>CP070782.1:6468929-6504917 GCA_020346325.1 Phycisphaerales bacterium | reverse complement strand
CTGGATCACGATCGGTATAGGCCTGCTCCAGCGCCGCCATCACGCGGAAATAGGCCGGTACATTGAGCCGGTCGTCGGGTTGGGCTTCGCAGAAGTCGATCAGGCGCTTCTTGATGGCCGCATAGACCTCGGCTTCGCGGCCCAGGATCTTCGCTTGCTCCGCGTCACGAATCAACTCGGCCAGATCGATCAGCCGAGCATGCCGCTGCCCGAACCCGGCTCGCAACGTTTGAACCTGGCGTGCGAAATCCGGGTGATCGTCACCCACCACTCGGGCAACGACCTGCGGATTGGCCGCCATTTCCCTGTCGTTGATCCAGCCGGCCCAGATCTCCAGCACGCGGTCGCAGCGTGCATCTTGGGGATACCGCTGGAGAAAAGCCCACGCCGCCCGGCAGAGCTTCGCGGCATGCGCGGCCTGACACAACGGGAACACTTCGCGGGCCGCCTCTTCGCCCACCTGGGCCGAGACGGCGTCCCAATCCGGTTCGGCGGCGCTGCCAAGGGCCTCGAACATCTCGTCCGCCGAGGCCCCGGGCCTGGTCAGAGGTTCCAGGACACCGTCCGGAAGGCCGGCCTTGCCCTTATTGACGCGCATGGCTTCGGGGTCGAGATATTTGAGCACTTCATCGCAGATCTGGCCTGTGTTGCCATTGAATCGCAGAACCCCCTTCTGATCGATGATGAGGAAACGCGGAATCGCGCTGAATCGCCAACGGGTCGAATAGCAACCCTTCGCCTCCCAGACGATCGGCCAGGGATAAGGATGCTCAGCCAGGAATTCCTCGACATCCTTTCTCTCCGCGTTCATGTTGACACCGACGATCTCCAGTCGACCCGCATCCTTGCACTTGGCATACAATTCTTTCAGACGCTCGGCGGCAGCGTGACACGGACCACACCAGGTCACCCAGAAATCGATCACGACGACCTTGTCCCGGAGCAAAGCCGTTTCGATGGTCTGCCCCTGAACATCTTCGAACGTCAGCGTCACCGGCTGTGGAGATCGGACAGCCGGCTCCCGATTGGGCAGCACCTGGCTGCGCGGGTCATCGGGAAACGCCCGTTGGAACCGCTCGAACCACTCCATCAATTCGACCTGTGTGCCAGCCTTACCGATCTCCGTGACGATGTGATAAGCGAAGTCGCCGGCCCGGGCGTAGTCGGCATTTATCTCGGCCCAATTGAAACCCTGACAGCAAGCCTCCTGAAACGCCTCGGTCGACTCGGTGCGGGCCGCCGAGACCCGACTCCAGAGAGATACCAATCGCTCCCGGCGATAGGCTGGATTCCGCGCCACCGGTTCGGGGTTCCATTGCTGCAGCCGCGCCAGATGTTCATCCCATCGGGGGGACGGCGCCATCGCTCGGATCTGCACGACCATCGAGACTTCCCGATCGCCGATCTCAGCCGCCTGCGGGTGTTCGGGAAACTGCTGGCGGAACCGCGCGGCCAGTGTCGTATACTCGCCGACATACTTCACCAGCGCCTCGATCAGATGACCACGATCATTGATCGCCTTGTCAGGCAAGGGAATGTTCTGTAGTTCTGCGAGCATCTGGTCGGCTGTCGGCAAAGCCGATCCCACGGCGGGAAATACGGTCAGCACCGCCCACAGACCAAGCATGGCTGCTTTCCAGTTATCTCTACGTTGGATGTCCGCCACAATACACCTCCTTCTCCAGGCGTTCGGTCGCATCGGTTCAATTGATCTCGCCCAGATACTCCTGGCTTCTCGCGATTTCCACGCTTACAATTATACCATAGGACAGCCGAGTCTCTTGGCTGATTCTTCAGCGCGCGGCAGTCCTTCCGAATATCGCCCGTTCGAGGCGTGTCCTGGCGGGAAAGCCCCGAAACACAAAACCATGGTTGAAAGAAAGGAAACCCGAATGAAGGCACCGGGCAGCACGCGTCGAGACTTTCTGAAGACCGTGGGGTTGGGAGCCGGCTCTATAGGCGTCCCCGGCTGTCACCCTATGCAGCTGTGGACGGGCAGCGGCCGCGCGAAGCAGAGACCCAATATTCTGTTCTGTATTGCCGACGACTGGTCGTGGCCCCATGCGAGTATTGCCGGCGACAAGGTCGTCAAGACGCCCACGTTCGACCGCGTCGCGCGTGAAGGGATCCTGTTTGACAACGCGTTCGTGACGGCTCCTTCCTGCACGCCTTCGCGCGGCTCGATTGTCACGGGGCAATGGCACTGGCGTCTGGAAGAAGGCGGCAACCTCTGGAGTACGCTGCCGAGCAAGTTCGCGGTGTATCCGGATCTGCTCGAAGCGGCCGGCTATCACGTCGGCTATACGCGCAAAGGTTGGGGCCCGGGTCGGAACGAACCCGGTGGCAGGACGCGGAACCCGGCCGGGCCGCAGTTCAAAGACTTCGTGACCTTTCTGGAGGCCCGCCCCGAAGGAACGCCGTTCTGCTTCTGGTTTGGCAGCCAGGACCCGCATCGCAGCTACACCTGGGAGTCCGGAGTCCAGAGCGGCATGAACTCGGACGAGGTCGAGGTGCCGGCCTGCCTGCCCGATAGTGAGACGGTGCGGAAAGACATCTGCGACTACTACTGGGAGGTACAGCGTTTCGACCGCGAAGTAGGGGAACTGCTGACTCTGCTCGCCGAGCGGGACGCACTGGACGACACAATGGTTGTCATCACGGGCGACAACGGGTTGCCCTTTCCGCGCTGCAAGAGCAATCTGTACGACCTGGGAACCAACGTTCCGTTGGCCGTCCGGTGGCCCGCGTACGTCAAGGCCGGCCGGACCGTCGAAGATTTCATCAGCTTGCAGGACCTGGCACCAACCTTCCTGGAAGCGGCCGGTCTGGAGCCAACTGCCGAGATGACGGGCCGAAGTTTCCTGGATATTTTGACGTCCAAGAAATCCGGTTGTGTCGATCGCCGGCGCGACCACGTCCTAACGGGCAAGGAACGTCACGCCTGGGTCCGCAAAGATGGTTTGGGCTACCCTTGCCGCGCGATCCGAACGCACGAGTTCCTCTACATCCGCAACTTCAAGCCGCAACGTTGGCCCGCAGGCCATCCCGTCGACGGCGGAGAACCCTACTACAGCAACCGAGCGTACGGCGACATCGATGGCGCGCCATCGAAAACCTACATGATGGAGCACCGCGACGATCCGGACGTGAAGCGGCTCTTCGAACTGGCGTTCGAGAAACGACCGGCCGAAGAACTCTACGACCTGCGCCAAGACCCGGACCAGCTCAACAACGTCGCCGACCGACCCGAGTACGTGACCGTCAAGAACAAGCTGGCCTCGACGCTGATGGCAGAACTGACCGACACGAAAGATCCGCGCGTCCAGGGCCGAGGTGACGTCTTCGATCGCTATCCCTACTATGGGGGCCGCCAGCCGAAGAAGACTTGAGACCGTATCAGGTCCCGCCACGAGGCAATGTCAGGCATCACAAGTCCCTGGTTCACACCGCTCAGGGTCGTCACGGTCGTAGCCAGGGCGTACTGTCGCATCGGCTGTGGATAGGACCTGTTGGGGTTTCGAACCGTACCGATACACCGTGATCCCTTTGCACTTGAGCCGGTGGGCCAGCAGATAGATGTCACGAATCTGGTCGACAGTCGCCTCGCCCGGCAGATTGATGGTCTTGGACACCGCGTTGTCTGTGTACTTCTGGAAGGCCGCCTGGATCCTGAGGTGTTGATCCGGTGACACATCAAAAGCTGTCGTGAACAATTCCTTGACGTCGCGTGGAATCCCTTCGACGTCTCTCAATGAACGATGCTGCGCCACCTCCGCCAGCAGATCGTCGGAGTAAAACCCCATTTCGCGGGCCACTTTTTCAAAGCACGAGTTGACTTCGAATAGGCGTGTTCCGGAAAGCACGTCCCGCGTGAAGCTGATGGCGAACACCGGCTCGATGCCGCTCGAAGTTCCCGCCACGATGCTGATGGTCCCGGTCGGCGCGATGGTGTTGACCGTGGCATGGCGCAGCGGTCGTCCGCGCGAGGCGTGGATTGACCGCTCGAAATTGGGGAAGGTACCTCGCGCCGTGGCAAGCCGCTCTGAGGCCGCCAGTGACTCGGTGCGCACGAAACGCATGAGCTTGCGGGCCAAGACCACGGCCTGGGGTGAATTGTACGAGATCCCCAACCCCAAGAGCATCTCGGCAAAGCCCATGACTCCCAGCCCTATCTTTCTGTTGGCCAAGGTCGCCCGCTCGATCGCCTCCAGGGGGAACTGATTCGCATCGAGGACGTCATCCAGAAAACGAATGCCCCAGTGGATCCTGTCGCGGAGTTTCATCCAGTCCACACTGCATCGACGGCCCCTGCCGGCCCTGACCATTCGCGCCAGGTTGATCGAGGCCAGGACACAACTCTCGTAGGGTAGCAGCGGGACCTCACCACAGGGATTGGTCGCCTCAATGAGTCCGAGAGCCGGCGTTGGATTGTGCTTGTTGATATGGTCGAGAAACACCAGCCCCGGGTCTCCTGTCCGCCAGGCCGCCTTGGCGATGCGGTCGAACAGCGCGCGGGCCTCGATTTTTCCCGCACGCCGGCCGGTCCGAGGATTGACCAGGGCGAATGGGCGATCCTGCTTCACTGCCCGCATGAAACGATTGGTAATACCTACGGAGAGATTGAAGTTCGCCAAAGCACCCGGAGTCGTCTTCGCGTCGACGAAGTCAACGATATCCGGATGATCACAGCGCAGGATTCCCATATTCGCACCGCGTCTCTTGCCTCCCTGAACGATGACCTCGGTGGTCTTGTCAAAGACACCCAGGAAGGAGATGGGACCCGAAGCGCGCCCCATCGTCGACCGGACGAGATCGCCCTGCGGGCGCAGTCGAGAGAAGTCGAATCCGGTCCCTCCCCCGGTCTGATGGATACGGGCCATCTCGCCCAACGATCTGAAGATCCCTTCGATGGAATCGTCAAGGGGCAGTACAAAGCAGGCCGCCAGTTGCCCCCCCTGCATCCCGGCATTCATCAGCGTCGGCGAGTTCGGCAGAAACTCGAGACGGCGCATCATCTGGCTGAACTTCTGCTCGACTTCCGCGACGGCCGACGCCGGGCCGTAGTTGGCCTCCGCTTGAGCCACATGGTGGGCCACCCTCTCGAACAACTGCTCCGGGGTTTCCATGATCGCTCCGGCGGGGTCACGTCGGAGATATCGCTGCCTGAATATCTCCCTGGCATTGGCAGACAATTCCGCTTCCGCACTCCGCAACGGATCAGAGGAGACCCGAGAGCTGCGTCGCGACCCTACCTGTCTTGGAACGCCGACGTCGTCCATCTTCACTCATCCTGCCTCGGTTGGTGCTGACACAATTGTTCCTGCAACTGTCCAGTACACACCAAGGCATCGCGTGTCCAACAGTTCGCACCGGCCTGAATATAGGACGTATCCATACTACTTTCCAGCCCGCTTCTGCCCGATGGTCACTGCCGCAGAGCGCTCGCGTCAATGGAGCGGCAGAAATGACCAGGACATCCAGTAACTTTCTCCTTGCAGCGCCGGCAAACGAAGGATTTGTCTTAAGAATCTTGCCCTAACGTACGATGTATATTATAAGCTTTTTGCCCAGGAATTCTATCTGACGGAGCAGCAGGATGCGAGTCCTGCTGCTCCGTCCCATAAGCCTCGAATAAAGGAGAATCACGGTGAATGTGTTGAGAACCACAGCAGTGACCACCTCTCTGGTCGCGATAAGCCTGGTGGCGGGGTGCTTCTCCTCCAATCCCGAAGATATCCGCGCGTTCGTCAAGCCGTATGAGGTTGATGTTACCGCTGAAAACTATGTCTTCCAGCCGCCCGACGAAATCGAGATTCACTGTTCACAGGTTCCCGAGGTCCACTTGCAGCGTCAGCGCATCCGACCCGACGGGAAGATCAGCTTCGAGGCGCTGGGCGAAATTGAAGTGGCTGGCAAGACGCCGAAAGAGGTCGCCGCCATCGTCAACGAGAAGGTCCAGGACCTTTACCAGTTGCCAGGCGACAACCCGGTCGACGTTCGTGTCGCCGCGTATGCCAGCAAGGTCTTCTATGTCCTCGGACAGGTGTCCCGTCCGGGCCCCATGGTCTACACCGGCCGAGATACCCTGCTGCACTCGCTGGCCATGGCCGGTCCGATGACCACGGCCTGGGAGCAGCGGGTGCGCGTCATCAGACCCACGATTAGCGAGGACGAACGTCCCATGATCTTCGAGGTCAACTACGCTAAAATGATCGCCGAGGGTGATACGACCAAGAACGTTCTCCTCGAGGAAGGTGACATCGTCTACGTCCCGCCGACAATCCCTGCAGCCATCGCCATGGTCCTGGAGGAATTCCTTACGCCGATTGCCCGAGCCTTCTACGGGGCCTATCTTGTCCAGAACCCGCCCTACACTTACGAAGGTGGCTATCGGCCTACCGGCAGCCGTTACTGAGATGACATGAGGACATCCGGTGGATGGAACCACGGGGGATAATAGGATGACCGCAAGGCGTGCTCTGAGGCTGATTCATCTGGTCAGCACGGTCTGGTTCATGCTTTGCGTGGGCGGAATCGTGGTGGCCGCCCTGCACCAGGCCGGCTTCCACTGGTGGCTGATCTTCTCGTTGTCGGGACATTCGGCACTGGTGATCTTCCTGCTGATCAGTCTCTATCTATTCGCTCTGTTCCGCGGTGTCGGGGGCGCTCAACACATTGAGGTCGAGCATCCCCTCACCAGCACCCACTACTACATGGGCCTCTACGTAGCCGCCCCCCTGATCGGCGGAATCGCGGGCATCGTCGGCATGATAGGAGCACAGAATACCGGGAAGTTTCTCCTGGGCATCACGCTGGGAACCTTGGGAACCACCTTCACCGTATGGGTAATCATCGACCCGTTGATCGGGTTGATCGAAATGCTCCTGCCAGCCAGCCGCAAACATCGCGCCGAGCGTCTGGCCCGCGCCGAAGCCGAGCGGCGAGCTCGAAAAGAGCGCCGTGAGCAGTTGATTGCCGAGGCTTTCGCCCGGGAGGCGAGAGAGCGCCAGGGTTGGGAAGAGCATCTCAAGCCACACGCCGAACACCTCGCAAACCTTCTGACGACAGAAGCGTCCAGTCTTCCCCGTGCAGAAAAGGAGGCGCTCGATCTCGGCGCCACAGCATGGCGACTCGGCGGTCTGACCTGCATGAGGCAGCTTCGGGACATGGCGATCACCATCAGCAGGGAAAGATGCGGGGGCAAGGACGTCGTCGACTATGTCTCCTACTGGTGGGATGGCATCGGAGACTGGCGCCGACCATCTCTGGGATGAGCCAAATACTCCACACGCGGAGGATCCGCACGCATCACGCCGCCACGCGCCGGGTATATCATCCTATCGATATCCCCTGAACCCTTGATCGCTGCACGGCCGCACAGACGTGAAAGATCCCGCTGGCGAAGGAATGGACGCAGGAAGGGGCTCACCTCCATGCGCTGCCCCTTCCATGCGACCAAGAACAGGACTCGTCAATCCGCCCTGGTCCTGGCTGGAGCCCAGGAACCGGAGGACGATACCACGGAGAACACCACTGTTTTGTCGCACACAACGGCCAGAGGAAGGGACTTGCCTCCGTGCGACGCCCCTTCCCCATGACCGAGAACAGGCTTTTCATTCATGAACAGAGAACGCCCAAGCCCTTCAACCGGCCAGACCACAGAGGGCCAGCTACCAGGCCGATGGCCGGCGCAGCCATCCGAGCAGCCCCAAGCCGAGGCTGCCCAAAACGATTGCACCGGGAACCGGCACGACCAAGCCGAGCATGTCCTGATTGTCAACGCACTGCCCCCCCTCGCCCGTACTCAAGTTCAGCACGCAAACGCGTCCGATCGATGTCCGGCCGGCCTTCTTCGCGGCCGCGATGAATCGCCTGACCGCCAATACATCGGCCTCGGTGGCGATGCGCCAACCGGGACCATCCGGAGTCAACAAATCAACAAGATCACCACTTTCGCCCTGGAGACTCCAAATCGCCGCCTGGAGGGCACGCGAGGAAGTTTCCCGTCCCGCACCCGGCGTGTAGTCATAGCCGACGAGCGTGCCGTTGCGGAACTCACTGTATAGATATGCCACTTCCGGCGTTAGCAGAACGCCACTGTCCATGACCCTGTCATTCAGCGAAACGCGGTAGATCTCCCCCTCTTCAACCACAGCATCCATCTCAAGACAAAAGGACTGAAACGAGCCTGTCGAGGACGCCACCAACTCGGGCACCTGATTCGGCACGAGCCGGTACTCCCCGGCCCAGGCCGGCCGGAAAAACGTGCCGGTCGTACGCTCGACAGTGATTGTCGGCGCTGCGGTGGCAGACCGCACCCCCAGGAGGCAGACCGCCACCAGTAGAAACCGCTTCATCCTTTTCTCCTTACGTCCCTGTAAAACTTGCCTGCCAAAAAATGGAAACCGTGTCCTCTTCAGACACCCTCTCTTCGCAACCCGCCGGGGCGGACAGGCGCAGCGTATTTACACCAAAGAGTCCGCCACGCGAATACCTCTGTGCAGTTCGGACGTCGACTCCCGAGTACCCCGCCGCCAGGCGCAGCCGGTCACCAAGCCAACGGCGCCATGGGAACAAAATTCGCCCCGCTCAGGCTCTGCAACAGATACGCAGAGAAGACAGCGGAGCCGACCGTGTCCCATCACATGCGACGAGTCTTCTTCCCCGCCTTCCACGGCCCCGTCCCCGCCCGCGTCTCGGCGCGCCACCAGCGTGACAACAGCATCGCGTTCGACCTGCTGCGCCGGCAACGCCCCAGATGCAAAGAAACCAAGGACTTGATCGCTTGTGGAGCGGACGACGGAAGAAACGGCAGCAACGCCGCGGAGGGTGATACGCGTGAGACGCTCAGCATCCGATGAAACACCGGTCAAACCAAACAGAAAGAGAAGACTCCCCCTGATGATTGTTGCGATCTGACATTCCCTGCCCAAACGCATCTCCCCGTCTCCTTACGGTCCACCCTCCCGAGGGCTCTCCGGACGTGGTCGGTACTCTCTCCGGCCTCGCGGTCCGAAAGGACTTCTCCTTCCGGAACACAATGGTCACATATATCGGTCCTCGCCGGAGGCGTCAAGGAAAAACGCCGAAAAAGTCGCACTTTCTGCGATGGGCAGGCAGTTCTTTTCGGGCGTTACTCGTTGGTGTCAGTTCGGGACATGCCAACGTTGCCTCACGCAATGCAGCGTTGCACGCGCAGACCATTAACCGTCACGCCTTGAACGTTGGGCAAAGCGTCCAAGACAACCTTCACCAACAGTTGGTACCTGGCCCCCCAGGGGCGTCTAGGCGCGACGCCGCCTCAACATGGCCAGACCGCCGAGCCCCAGCAACGCAATCGTGGCCGGCTCGGGAATGGGTTCGCCCACGACATAGGCCACGGTGAGAGTCGATCGGTTAAGAGTGAGGCGATGGCCCGTGTTATCCGAATCAATGTCGAGAAAGATGGTGACCTCCCCATCTTGCCAAAGGTCATCCACCGCATCGGGCGTGAGGGTCAAGTATGTCGTCCCCCAATACCTTCCGCCGGTGCCGCTGAGAACCCCCAACTCGTCCCCATTGGCGTAAACGATGTCGATCTGGCCTTCGTCGCTATCGACATCCCAAGCTGAGATTCCTATCTGAGCCCAGTCAATCCCGGTAGCCCCCTCCGGCACAAGCGAGGTGAAATCGTGAGTCCAATCCCAATCCTCCCAGGCGCCGCGATAATACGGCGAATGGTCTGTGATGACAGCCGGATCGTGGAACCAGTTGCTGCCGCCCGTATCGCTGAGGTAGTCAAGTTCCTGGCTAACCAATTCGATGTCGCCGTACACTACACCGCTGAGCAGCAATACGCCGGCAAGTACCACCAATACTCTCGTCACGCTCATACTCCTTCCTCCCAGTTCGTTCCACTGTTCTTTCCCGTGAAGCTTCCTGCCCTGCTACGTCATGCCAACGCAGCCATTCTCTTTTCCACCTTCCGTGAAACTCCACTTATGGCAAACACCACCCCCAACCCAGAGTACCGAGCTCCCGCCCGGCGGGAGGTCCAGGCGTCTCGCAGAACGCCCCCCATTGATTCTTCCCCAATGGTCGTGATGGCGTGCGGGTGCGGTGGGAGGACCGAGAGAACGATCCATCTCAATGCCCACCACCAGTCGCCGCGTCACCGTCTCATCCTGGAGATCGGCATGCGATGACTGCTCGTGACACCCGCGGTGACGCAAATACTAAAGCCCCGAACGGAACACCTCGGTTCCGTCCGGGGCCCAAACTACACGAAATACAGCGACATCCTTGCCGCGCGCCGAGAGTGCATTACTTCAGCACTCCCCGGGCACGCGTGAATCCTCAGAACTGCTTACATAGACCTGTTCCTGCGGAGCCAGCCGACAAGACCTACCCCAAGACTGCCCAGCAGAATGGCGCCGGGAGCCGGTATGATCGACGGGGGCTCGGGCGGCGGAAGCAGCTCATAAGAATAGATGACGGACAGTGTCGAGGAGCCCACGCCGGCGGCACTGCCGAGTGGGTAGACGTCCTCAATAGGCCCATCGAAATCTGCGTCGAGGTCGAGCCAGATATTCAGCACACCATCTTCCAGATCGGCAAGAATCGTGTCCAGGTCAAAAGTCGTGACCTCCCAATCGTCGTCCACGCCGGTGAGGTAACCCAGGTCGGTCCCGTCCCCGGTAACGTCCACGTACTCGGGATCGAAATCATCGGGGTTGTCAACATCATAGCCATCGATATCCAGCGTCGCCGACTGAATCGCGACGGTCGACATATCGATGTCGGGAATGGCCGCCAGATGAGCCGCAGCCGCCGCGGCAAAATCGTGGGTGTAGCCCCAGTCCTGGTTTGATATACGCAGGTAAATGCTGTACGACTGCGGCATATCGGTGCCCTCGGGCGCAAACCAGTCACCGTAGTTCGCGGCGTTTAACACGTCGGTGAATTCTGTCGTGCCGGCGGTCGCCGCCCCCGCGAGCACGAAAACGCATATCGCTGCCAAAGCAAACTTCTTCATAGTCCTGTCTCCTCCAACTCTCTCGTTCTACCTGCACACCAATGATTCCTGATGAGCATGTCTCTCTTATTCCCCACTCCTCTCCGAATCTCTCTTTGACGACGGGGCGACATTCTCACTCAATGTTTTTTCCTGCAAAGCACTTCATCACAACCCGCCGACGACACTACCTGTCTATCACTCTCGGCGAAGGATCTTGCGCGCACCGACCCTTCGAAGACTGAAGTTTGGCAGCACGTCTTTTTCCAGGCCGTTAGCGGAGGTCCCCGCGCCAACTGGGCCAACACCAATTCGGACGAACGCAGCACACTGCGATTGTCTCCCAAGAGCCGGGCGACGGTGATTGGATCGGCACCAGCGCGACTCTCCGCCAACGTCAGAAGAGTCCGTAAGGCAATTCTCCGTCTGGTACATTCCTCAACCACCGCTCGTCCTCCTCACCAGCAGCACGACAATCGCGTCGGAACCCGGTCGGGCCGGCGCCACGCGCGCACTGCTCAAGGGACTTCCCTGCCTCCGTAAGATGGCTGCTGACACGAAGTCAGGCCAGATATACCCCCTCCTGTGAGGTACAAGTTACCGTCATTCTATGGTTTTGGCCCCCCCTTTGTCAAGTCAATTTCGCGAAACCTGAGCCCAAGAACACACTTTTCCCAGCTTTACAGAAATAGCAGGGTTCCGACGCCAGATAAGGGTCTCTTGGGGCCCAATAGAGGTGTACCGCGGGTGCGAGTACCCCTTTAGACATACTACTTTAGTGGTAGATACAGCAGAAAAAAAGGGAGGTGAGCGACGCTGTGGCGGGGAAATGACGGCGCAAAGGCTCCAGGTGGAGGATCTGCGCAGTCATCGACAGGAATCACACAGTTGGCCCGCGGTGGAAGGGGAGTGACCGCGGCCGGCGCAGGGTTCCGAGCGCGCAGCGCGTTGGTCAGTCGGGGAGTTGAGAGGAGGAGCAGGCCGCAGAACCGGGAAGGTCGTTGGCCTCGGTCATGAACCGGAGAAGCATCGTGATCTTGCTCCTGACTTTCACCTTGCGGTATATGTTTCGGACGTGGGTCTTGACGGTTCCGGGCCGGATCTTCAGGTCTTTGGCGATGCTGCCGTTTCTCAGTCCTCGACAGACCAAGTCGGCGATCTGCACCTCGCGTGGAGTCAGGCCGTAGCGTCTCCGCAGATACGCCCATTGCCTGTCGTCGAGGAGCACGAGAGCCGAGCCCTGGGCCCCGCGACCGACATTCTCATGCCTCTGCGACCTAGTCTTCGATCGTTGGGACATCCTCAACTACCTTTCCTGAGCTGTTCCAGAAGGCGCCTCGCTTCAGCTTGATCCGAGGGGCTAAGACGGCTGCTGCCTTCGCGCAGACCAGAGATTTGCTCAAGTTGTCGGACCGCCTCCGCGGAGTTCCCCATCCCAGAATAGGTCCTCGCCAAATGAAAACGTGTCGTCGCCAAGGAGGCCTTTCCGGGCGGGCACAACTCGATAAATCGCGTGAAGTCCCGCACGGCCTCATCCATATGGCCCATGCGATAGTGAGCAACGCCGCGCGTGTCTATCAGGTCCAGGTACTCCGGCGCCAATTCCAGGCCTCTCGTGGCCAGCGTCAGAGCCTCCTGGTATTGCCCTTGCTCTTCGCAAAGGTACCAGGCCAGATTGTTCATGGCGATCACGTTGTTGGGAGCAATCTCGAGGATGCGCCGATTCACGTTGGCATGTTCCTCGAGGCGTCCCGTCGCTCCGGTCAGGTCGCCAAGAACCAGGAGGGCGGCCACCGATTCCGGGGCACGCTCCAACACCGACCGCAGGAGACCTTCCGCCGCGCGTATGCCTTCGACATCGCGGGCGGCGATCCAGGCCGCCGCCAGGACGGTAGGCGTCCCGATATCATCGGGATGTCTCGCCATCCAGTCATCGACCAACTGCCGCAGTTGGGGACACCGTCGCAGCGCCTCGGGCAACTGGGCCAGGGCCAACAAAGGCGCCGGATCATTGGGATCCTCCTTCACCAGGGCCTCGAACCGTGCCATAGCATTCTCGTCTTGTCCGTTGCGGTAGAGAGTCACGGCAAGAATTGTCTCACACCGCCGACGGGCAGGACCCTCCAACACCATCAAACGCTCGCGCAGCAACTGCAATAGTTCCTGTGTCTTGTCGGGCCTGTCGGATTTCGAATCGACATCCGCAAGTCGAGCAATAGCTTCCAAATCGTTGGGATCCTGCCGAAGCAGTTCCTTGAGTGTCGGAACGGCCAGCATGGGCGATCGCAGGGCCTCTGCGTCAGCCTTGAGCAACAAGAGCTGCCGGTTGTCGGGGTTGTGCGCCAAACCGCGTAGCGCCACATCCATCGCATCGCCGAACTGTTTCTGGCCCAACTCCAGACGGCCGAGCAGTTCCCACGCTTCGATCAACTCGGGATTGTCGGCCACAATCTCGCCGAGCAACACCTGGGCTTGCTCAGCAGCTACCACCGTCTTCTTCGCCATCAGCAGCCGCGCCTTGAGTATCTTCAGATCGCTGTTTTCCGGGTGGGATTTCAACGCTTGCTCAAGAAGGGTTTCCGCCTGATTGAACAAGACCCGATCACCCGAAGCCAGGAACACGCGCAGCGCATGCTGTTGAATGGCCAAATCGCCAGGCGCCAAGCTCAGCGCCCTCTTGATGTCCTCGACCTCATCGGCGCTCCGCCCTCGATCACGATGGAAACTGGCGCGCGCCAGCCAGACACTCGGTTCATCCGGTGCCAGAGCCACCGCCCGATCAAGATCTGCCAGCGCCTCATCATAGTGTTGGAGCTCGGCATGAGTGCGCGCCCGCAAGGTATAGGCGGCTACGCTGTTGAGACGCGCGACCAGCTCATCGCAGAGTTCGACGGCCTGGTCCCCTCGGCCCTGGGCGATATAGAACCGAGTTTGAGCTTCGGCGACACGGATGGAGTCCGGATTCTCGGATCTGAGATCCGCAAGAATGGCCTGCGCCTCGTCAAACTTCCCCTGCCTGGCGCGCAACAACGCGAGGGTGAACTTGGCGGAGGTATCATTGGGGTCCCGCTGGACCATTTCCTGAAGGATCGCGGAGGCCGAACTCAAAGCCCCACGCTGCAGGTCCCCCTCCAATTGCAGTTTTTGAAGGTCCGCATGACGCAGGTCACGCTGAGCCGCCTGCTCGAGAATCCGTTGTGCTTCTTCGAACTGCTCGGCTTTGTAGAGGGCTTCCACGGTCCGCCCGATGGCGCGCATATCAGTTGGCGCCCGCTTCAGTGCCCGTCTGTATACCGCCAAGGCTTCCGAGAGATCGCCCGCCTGCTCGTGAGCGGCCCCCAGAATAAGCATGATCTGCAAATCATCCGGGGGACGGGAGCGATCCAGCGCCTCGCGATAGGTAGACACTGCCAGTCGCGCCTCGCCGGCCTTCTCATAAGCTGCCCCGAGGAGCATGCGACTGGCTTGATCCTCCGGGTTGGCCAGCAGATTCTCCTGAAGGAGCCTCACCGCCGCGGTATAACGGCTCTCGAATTTATCCGACCGTATCCAGACCCGCGCCTGCTCAATCTTCCATTGCCAGCCTTTTTCTCTCTCGATTGTCTTGATTTCATCGACGATCTTCTGGGCGCGCTCTGGATCGTTCAGGACACGGTCGAGAACGAGAAGACGCCGCTTGGCCTGGATGTCCTCGGGGAATTGCCCCGTCACCTCCGTGAGCCAATCGTAGAGTTGGTCAGTCTGGCCCCATGCGGCGTAGAAATCCGCCAGGAACAGACTCAGCATGTGTCGCATGCGAGGCGATTCAATCCGGGCCAGCGCGTCTTTGACGACCGACTCGCACTCGGACCGTTTCTCCTGCCCGTTATACAGCAGCGCAAGCCGCGTCGCCAATTCAACACTCTGCGGAAACTGCTCAACCGCCTGACGTAACAGTGTCGTGGCCTTCGGAATGTCTTCCTGTCCAACGTACAGCTGCGCTCGAAGCAAAACTGCGCGGCGTTCCTCCGGATGATCCTGACGGAGCGCATCGAGAATGGCGGCGGCCTGTTCGTATTTCTTCTGTAGAATGGCACTCTCGGCCTGGAGCAGACGGACCTGAACGCCAGTCGGCTCATCGACGCCGCTCGCTCCCAGTCGGGCAAGTCGATTGTCAACATCAGACCAACCGATCCCGGGAGCGGCCGCCGTCTCATCCGACAACGTCAACTGGCGGATGCGCGCTTGCAGTTCCAGCATTTCCGCCTCAGCGTTATCCGGAACGAGTTGTTTGACCTGGCGTGTCAGATCCACCACGGCCGCCCAGTTCCCCGTCTGAGCCTCAAGCCGCGCCAGGAACAGGTGTCCCCCGGCATACGTCGGCATCTCGGACACCAGGGTCCGCAACTGGCCAATGGCGGATTGCGTATCGCCGGTTCGGAGAAAGGCAGAGGCCAGGACCACACGAACCAAGGGAAGCCTCCGTCGCCAGCGCTCGTCTTGCGGAGACTGATATCCCAACCCAATGGCCGTCTCCCAACTGGCGATGGCTTCGCGGAGTTGTCCTCGCTGCTCGGCCAGGAGCCCTTCCAGGAATGCCACCCGCGCCGGCTGCACGTTCTTTTCCTTCATTTGCAAGATGCAGGCGCCGGCCTTCTCAAACTGTCCCGTGCGAATGAGCAGTTCGGCGGCAATCGGCATGAAATCCCACGGCTGAGCCGCCAGTTCCTTCATGCCTTCGTCGGCGACCGTCTTCATCTCCTCCAGCGACCCCGATTGGGTCGCAACGTCCGCCCAGTATTGCCAGAGCATTCGCTCTGCCGGGTCCGTGGCCTGGATGATCCTCAGATGCTCGCGAGCCTTATCGAACCCTGCGGCACGAATCAACTCTCCAATCAGCCGCAGGTGGACGTCCGTGTCCGACAAGTCCAACGTCTCAGCATGTTCGAGATCCGCCGCTGCTCCGGAACGATCTCCCGTTTGCCGACGATGTGCACTGCGGACGACATAGGCCAAAGCAGCATTCGGATTCTGTCTGACCGCTTCATCAAACCAATGGGCCGCCGGCTCGTTCACGTCGTCCGGCCTCGTGAGAGCCAGACGCCCCATAGCCTCATAGGCAAGGATTTGATCCGGAGATTCCCGTATCAAATCGGCCAACACGATCCCGGCTTCCCGGAATTTCCGCTGTTGAATGAGCGCGACTCCGAGAAAACGGCGAATCGTGGTATCATCCTTCTGCTTGAGATATTGCCGGGCCTTGAGTTCCGCCTCGCCCGGACTCCCCATGCCCAGATAGATCTCAACGAGTTGCCGGGCCGCCTCTGTATTGGCGCCATCCAGCCGCAAGATCGAAGAGTAGGCGGCGATGGCTTGCTGGATATTGGCGGAATCCAGTGGCCTTATTTTGAGTTGTGCGTCAGCGTACTTCAGCAGGATCGGAATGTCGCTGCCGTGCACAACGAGGTAGCGACCGAACTGCCGGGCGGCCTCCTCCCAGTCCCCTTGATCGTACGCCTGCTCACCCAGAGGAAGGGCTTGCTCGGCGCGCGTGCTTCGCTGCCAACTGTGCAAGGCAAACGCCGCCGCGGCGAACACCACCACGGCCACAGCCAAAACAAATGCCAGCTTCCAGTTGAAATACCTTTTCGCCATCGTCCTGTCCTCTCTTCAAATACGACCACGCTCGCGGCCACCACCTCGGCCGCCCCAAGACCTTGAACATGCCGTGTCCCGGCCTCATGTGGTCTGCTGCCAGAGCCACAGCCTGGGTCCTCTTGTGTATGCGTTGCCTTTCCGCCGGGCCAATCTGGATGCCCTCGGTTACCACATTTCTATTATCGTTTGCGTCCTCTAATTGCCAGGCGGATGATTCAGCGGCCCGATCAGTGTGACCACGCGCCCCAACGTTCCGTGCGGCACGACGGGCAACATATGGCGTAGGCGACCTGGTACCACTCGCCTCCCGACGTAAGCCATTTCAGAACGAGAAAGACTGACTCGCGACGTCAGAACTGCGCCGCGAAGTTCCCCACCATCTTCTTGAACGTGCACCAACATATCCAGAGATCCATGCGGGGAGAGAGTTGACGCACGTATTGCGTATCGTAGTAGATCCATTCCTGGAAGTCTTTGAACGGCCGGCGGGTGCGGTAGACTTGCCAGAGCCCCGTGATCCCCGGCCGTACCGAGAGCCTCGCGTCACGCCACGAAGGACACAGGGTGTTCTCCGATTCCGGCGACGGCCTCGGGCCCACTACACTCATCTGGCCACATAGAACATTGAAGAACTGCGGGATCTCATCGAGATAGGTCTCGCGCAAGAAACGCCCGACGGTGCTGATCCGAGGGTCATCCGTCATTTTGAATTGTGGTCCGTCCACGTCGCTGACAAAACGCAGTTTGTCCTGGATGTCGGCGGCCCCCACACGCATCGTCCTGAACTTGATGCAGTTGAACAACTGGCCGTGGAGTCCCTGACGCTTGTCTCTGAAGAAGACCGGCCCGGGTGAACTAATCTTGATCGCCAGGGCCATTACGGGAATAACGGGAATGAAGAGCAGCAGAACGACCAGCGCCACGATGATATCCACCACGCGTTTGAGACACCGCGCATAGGAAAATAAGGGCCACGAGCGAAAGACATTGGGGTCAGGCGAATACATCATCTCCGGCTCGTCTTCGGGACGACAGACATGAGACGAGGTAACGGTGGAAGAATCGCTATCATCGGCGACAACGAAGGCGCTCCTGAGAATCTTCTCTTTCTTCACAACCACCTTGGCCCCGAGGATCGACGAATCCACGACGGCATCTCGTTGGACCGTGCTCCCGTCACAGAGGATACTCGGTCCGACGATGACCGCGCCGGGCTCGACGCGAACGTCACTGCCCAGCAGAACCGGGCCCACGAATCGCGCGTCCGATGAAACATCTTCGTCACCGCCAGCCGACGAGACCTGTCGCCCCAGTTTGACATTCCGGCCAGCGTGCAGCGTCCGAGGGTCTTTCAACATGACCTCAGAAAGCCTCAACAACCCACGGGGCGAGCCCAGATTCACGACGAACCCAGCCATGGCCACGGCCTGGACACTCAAGCCGCGCTTCCGGCAGCGTTCGACAACTTCGCTGAAGTCCTCGGGCAAACCGTCGGCCAGAACCGCCTCGACATACACGCTCTTGATGAAGAAATGATGAGGCCATCCTTCCGACACCGGCATCGGCTCGGCAGCATCTCGATAGCGCCGCCGATAGCCAACGAGTTCCCCCTGCTGTGTCACGCGAACGCGCTCGCGATAGGCAAGCAGGTCGGGAGCAACGGCCACAGCCAGAGCATCAGCGCCGGACGTCTGCAGCACTCGCTCCAGCAACGAACCATTGATGTGGGCCGCGAAACGCCCGTCCGAAATGGCCGACCATGGCCCCTGATGGGCTCGCTTTGACAGTTGAGGATCGAGGACTCCGGTCGCGCCGCATTCAACGGTCTCTTCGAGATGAATGTCCAGACGACCGCGCCAGGAGGGAGGCACCACCCAGACCGGGCCTCGCGAAGCAGCATGACCAAGCAACTTCGATATCACCCGCTGCCCCTGATCGGTATACGACAGACGGCGAGCGCCGTTAAGCACCACCCGTTGCAGCGGATCGGTCGAGAGGGCATACGCGAACATATCCGCCCCAACCTGGCGCTCACCATCTTCAGCATCTCGTACAACAACCACTCGCATGGGTCACTCACATATTGCGCGGACTTCGCGGGCGTATCGTGTACGCCATTCCGGATCGCCTAAACATGAGAGTCTTCTTCAGGACCTTGCGCCGGAAGGAGGAGCCGCTTCCGCTTGGCAGCTCGTCCAGCCGGACCAGTCGCCCGCGCGCCGTAGCCATAGCCATAGCGATACAGGCCCTGCTCGGCGGGAACATTGCTCAAGATCGCGCCCAGCACGCGGGCGCGAATGCGCGCGAATCGTTCCTTGGCCTCTTTGAGTTCAGGCGCGGTGGTTTGGCCGGCGAAGCCCACCAGAACGACCGCATCAGTCAGCTTGGCCCAAACCAAAGCATCCGGGAACGCCAGTGCCGGTGGCGTATCGATGATCACATGGTCGTACTCCCGGCCCATCCGCTCGATCTGGTCGTGGGCCATTGAGGACACGAGCAACTCATATACGTCGGCCAGATGGCGGACATTCGCCGGGAGAACGTGCAATCCGCTTTCGGGGACGGAGATAATCGCCGAACTCGGGTCCTCACCCGACAGGACATCCTGCACACCCGGGGTCCCATTCGAGAGCTTCAGCATGTATCGCACATCCGGCTTGCGCAAATCGCCATCGATCAGAAGCACCTTCTTGCCGGACTTGGCCAGGCTCGTGGCCAGATTGACGGCAAAGGTGGTCTTTCCCTCTCGCGTACCGGGGCTGCAAACGGCAAGTTTGCGGGGCATACCGCCGTTCGCCAGCAGCCGCAGGTTCGTCCGAATCGTCTGGTAGTCACCAGCGATCTGCTCCGCGAACTGGGCTGGCTTGATCGTACGGGAACTGGTCGTCGTGCCCAGAATCGGCAGCCCTAAGTGGCGTGCCACATCCTCTGGTGTCTGCAGGGTCTTGTCCATCTTGTCTCTCAAGAAGGCCAGGCCCAGTCCACAGGCCATGGCCCCAAAGACTACCGCCGCAGCCACCTTGACCCGGCGATCATCCGTCGAGATCACGTCGGCGCGGTAGGCCGGCGTGATGCGCGGCCGCTGCTGCCGCTCCATTTCCATCACCTTGATGCGACGAGATATGATGTCGTACAGTTCCTGGTCCTGAATCAAGTCCAGTTGCACATCCTGGATGCCCAGATTGGTCTGGCCCACCTGCCGGGTCTGTACGTCCTGCTCGTTGAACACTTCGCGCAAACGCTCCTCGTGCTTGGCGACCCCCTGAATCTGCGCTTCTGCATTGGCCAGACGCTGCTCGGCCGCAACCTTGAGGCGCTCTTCCAGCCCGTCGTCGAATTCCTTCTCCAACTCCTGGCGTTTCTGATCGAGCGTCTGCTTGAAGGTCTCCCGCAGCTGCTGTCTCTGGATCAGAACGGGATTCCCAGGATTAAGGCTCTGTTTGGCCACGAGCAGGTCGTGTTCCATCTGCACAATGCTGGCGGACAGCTCGGCAATCATGGGATCGGAGTTGACGTACTCCTTGCGGGCGGCGACCAGTTGGTCCGGTGTCAGACTCGCCGTTTCCGTCTCCTCCAGCAAATCGACATTGGCCTCCAGCGCAATCCGCTGGGCTTCCAACCTCGTCAGTTCCGTCAGCAGCATGGACTGACGACGCAGTTCCATATCCTCGCGACCCTCCAAAGCGACCGTGCCGTACTCCTCGGCCATTCCTCGGATCTGCGCGCGGCGTCGTTCCATCTTCGCCCTCAACTCATCCCGCTGGGCCTCCAACACACGCAGGTTTTCGTTTTCCTTCTCCAGCGAGTCGGTTCCGTACATCGCCCGATAGTGCTGCAGAAAGGCGTCAACGACCTGCTTGGCTTCACTGGCATTTATGCTCTTCATCGTCACGGCCATCAGCTCGGTACGCGCGATATGGCCGGCCGTAATTCGCTGTCCGCTCACGGCGCTTTTGAGCACCACGGCCGGATCCACCGGCCCCGTGGGGGCCGGCCGCAGCTTGGCCTTCAGTTGGCCGAGGAGGGTCTGGGGCTTCCCGCTGAAGATCGTAAGGTTACGATCCTTCAAATCATCCGCGATCCTCTGCAAGATAGGCCCGCTGGTCAGTATCTTCGCCTGGGTATTGAGGAAGTTGCCATAGCTGTCTCTGCCGCCACCGCCACTGCTTTCACCGGTCAGAATGCTTTCGACCGAAGGCGCCACGCGCACGGCTCCTTGCACTGTATACTCGGGCTCGACCAGCAGCCAGACGAGGGGCAGCCCGAGGCAAGACCCGACAAGCGTCACCAGGAAGACGATGGGCCACCGTTTCGCCACGCTCTGCAGGAAGCCCGGCTTGGCCTCCTCCTGCGGCACCTCCTCCAACGGCACATCAAGCGGGGCGGGGCTCCGGTCGATCACCTGATCCAGATACTTTTCGAGGTTATTCATAGCTCCATTCTCCAATGTTACGAGTCCGGTACCTGTCGTGGTCGGCGGCGGGCGATGATAGCCGGCGCCGTCTCCGCCGGCGGGGTGGTCAGCCGGGCCAGAAGCCACAGCTCCCCCACTACCATGCCCAACGCCAGAGGCATCATGGCAAATCCGCCATAGTCATGAAACGTCTGTTCCCAGTATTCACCTTCGAGAATGGTGAAGAAAATCGCGGTAGCCGCCAGCCTCAGCGTATTGCAGAGCAGCGCAATAGGCAGACTCGAAATCAGCACCAGCAGCTTCTCCCACCACGTCCGCCGGGCCAAGAGCACAACCAGGCCGCTGATGACGAAGAAGGCCGTAATCATCCTCAACCCGTTACAGGCTTCCGCCACGGCGACGCTGGTCTCTCCAATCTTGATGATATTGCCGTCCTGTAACACGTCATAGCCGGCCAATTCAAGACTGAACACGGCCGACGTCGTCGCCCAACGCTGGAGTGGCAACGTGATGGCGGACTGCACGCGATTAGGCCAGGGCATCATCAGGCAGAGGAAGATGATAACGGGCCACAGTTTCTGAAGAAACTTCCACCCTCCCACCAACAGAACAAGCGCCACCACTGAGAGAATGATCGAGAGCCTCTCGGCCGAGCGATACAAGAAGAACACGCCGAGATTCCGGACAATCTGCGCGAACACAAACGCCAGGACGCCTCCGATGATGGCAGGCCGCGCCACCATCTGGGCAAAATCCCGCCGCCGGCACCAGATCACGTAAAGAGCCAGGAAAGGAACCAGCAGCCCGGCGGAGTATTCGTCGCTTCGGCGCCAGACGGAACAAAGATCGGTGAACGTGGCCCAATAGGACCACAGAAACACCGCAACCATCGCAGCCCCTCCGAGGATCCCGGCGCTGTGTCTCCTGGATAGCCCCACCCGGACAGTCACCCTGTCCAGCAGCGCTCCCAGCCAAGCCCCTCGATACCCCGCGGAACGATAGACACAACTTCTCCTGTGTCCGGTCGCCTCTCCCCCGGGCCCGTCGCTCACCGCGTCTACACCCGCCGAGACCGTCTTCTCGGCGAGAATTGTCCGATCAGGAACCACGGTATCACAGTCGATGATCGACGCGACAACCTCACACTGAGCTCCCACCTCAGCAGCGTCCCACAAAACACTTCTGACCACGGAACTGCCTCGGCCAACCACTGCCCGGCGACCGATGATGGCGGGACCGACCACGACGGCATCCTCCCGGACCTGCGCGTGGTCGGAGATCACAACTGGTCCATAGACTTTTGCTGAGGGATGCACCGACGCCCCCGGGGCCACGTCCACACGCTCGCCGGCCACGCCGTCGTCCGCCCCATCAGCACGGTCCGCCAAATGCAGGGCGGCCGCCTTCAGGTAGCCCTTGTGATCGTGAAAATTGCCAACGTCCTTGGCCAACGCCAGCGGACGAACCGTTCCGCCGGAACTGAGAATCGACGGGATCAATCCCTCCTTGATATCCGAATAACCTCCCCTCGGAATGAGAGACAGCACGTCGGGTTTGCACAAATAGATTTCCGCCGGTGATCCATGTCCTGCAGCGCCAGACGGCTTCGGATTGAACACCATCGTCAACTCAGCGCCGCCGTCCTGGTGGGCCTGAATCATGCTCCGAATCGACGCGGGGGACGCCATGCTGCCCGAGAACAATAAGACGAGTTCCCCCGGATCGGCGCCGACCGCGTCGCGCAGACATCCCGCCGTGCCACAGGTCAGGTCTTCCGTCAACAATTCGATCTCCAGGCGCCCATTCTTCCGAACCGAATCGAGATGGTCCGATAGATCACTTTCGCAGCAGATCGTCACGCGGGTAATCCCCTCATCTGCCAAGTGATCGAGCAGTCGCCCGACCGCCGGCTTGTCACCGATCGGCCACAGCGCCATCGGCAGGCGTGCCGCGAGCGCACACCGTCCGAAATCGTGTCGACCAACGAGCACAACCGTCCGAATATCCAGCTTCTCTAGCGTTTTCTCCCGTTTCATCCGCGTCTTACAACGATCCTGTTCTTAGCGCTTTCCAGCGCAGCAACCGCGTCGCCTTCTCCGATCACCGCGATCCGCCCTGACGGTCCCGAGCCCTATGCCTTTCGCCCGGGCATATCACTGGGCGGGCATATCCTCCTCCTCCATATACGTGACTTAAGACTCGTTGTTTACCCAGGGCGCACGCTGCGTTGCCTTCACCCCTCTCTACCGTCATCTGCTCTGTCGTCTGGCCACCTTCACGATAGGAAGAACGCGAACGACGCATTCCGTTGCATGCTAACATAGGCCCCCCGGCCCTGCCAGGCAATTCCACGGCTGGCGAACCGCTTTCCGAAACCCAGGCCCTCATTTCAGGCAGACGCCGCACCGTCAAGGTCCGATAGCCTACGTCGGCCCATCATCAACACCACGCCAGTCGTCGGGCCGGCCGCTCTGCATCTGCCAACGCTCTGCGACCCTGACCAGAGGCCTGCTTCGTTTCGTTAGTGAGAATATCGTCACTTTGAGGTTAGAAATGAAGAGACCCCTGACGTCCTGCCACGTTTCTCGGGCGCGCACCGTGCCAAGGTGACAAAGCCGCAGTCCGATACCACTCTATCGGCTAGCGACACCTCTGGGCGACGACCTCTTCAATGAACGCTTCCACCGCCCGACAGATGTCCTGCGATCCGCTGCTGGCAACGGGAACGAAGGATTCCGCCTCTCGAAGTCGCGCCGGCAGGTCCTCGACCTCGCGCGCCACCAGAATCTTGCCTTCGGCCTCCAATTGCTCGGCCGTGAGAAACTGATGATCGTCCGATATCTCGCCCAACGAAGGTTTGCGCGGGACCACAATGATCGGCTTCTGCTGCCGGATCGCGACCGCGATGGTACCCAGGCCGGCATGCCCGATCACCAAACGCGCGTCGTTGACGATGCGTTTGAAGTCATCCGGTGAACAGAAGTCCATCGACGAAAGATACTGGGGTTCGTATTCTCCCGGACCGATCTGAGCGATCACCTCGTCGGTGATCTCGCCGGTCTCTTTGAGCGCGTCGACGGCGCTGACGAGCCGATCGAATCCTCTGTGCCAACTGCCGACAGTCAAGAAGATCAAAACAGCCTCCCGAGAAACTTCGCTTTGGGGAAGAACTTCAACAGCCCCGGCCACTGCACCATGAACAAATCGGCAAAGGGATACAGCAGCCGGGCGGTCCAGGTCGGGCGCGTCACCTTGGCCATGCTCTCGAGAAAGATGAGCTTGGCACCCAGCAGTTTGGCGAAGACACAGAAGAATACCACGGCGCCGGCGCCGGTGGAAATGACGACATCAGGCCGTTCGACCAGCGCCGCGCGGCACGAGCAGGCCACGACGGCGATCCACGAGAGAGGATTACGCCGCATGAGATCCGGGACGGTGCGAACCTTCGCGCTCTTCTTCATCTCGTCGGCCACGCCCCCGGCAAAGGTCACATAGACATGATCGTACTTCTCATAGACCGATGCCAACTGCTTGGCCTGCACCATGTGGCCTCCCGGGCAACAGGCAACGCAAATTTTCAGGGGCTTGGAAATGCTTGTCGACACCGCCTAAGACTCCCTCTCTCCGAACAGCTCCCCCAATACGATCCTGGCCTTGCGATCCCACGACGCACTTTCCACCGCCTTTCGGCGGGCGCTGATGCGTTCGGCATTGTCTTCCGCCAGTGCCGTGCGTATGGCCTCAGCGAACGCTTCCGGGGTCGCCGCCTGGTATACTAGCTCACGGTACTTTTGCAGTTCCGGAAAAGGCGTGCTGACAATCGGTTTGCCCAGTGCCAGACACTCCTTCAGTTTGATTGGGTTGCAGGCCTCGATCCAACGATTCTGGCACCAGGGCATGATGGTGACATCGAAATGCTTCGCGTAGTGCGGAATGACCTCATAATCGCGCTGCCCAAGCATCTTGATGTTCCTGGTCGTCTCCAGCGACTCGCACTCCGGCACCTTCGGCCCCACGAAAACGAACATGTATTCGGGCACCAGTTCCGCCACCTTCCGAATGAGCCCGAAGTCGGTCGTGTGCTTGCCGAACGAACCGTGGAAGCCGATAATGGGTTTGGGGATATCGACGATGTCCTCAGGCACCGTCGGGTCCTCCGCCGCGCCGGCAAACAGATCGTAATCTACACCATGATCCAGATAGAGAGCCTGTTTGCATTCATGTTGTTCCTCATCGAAGAGCGGTCGGTTGACGAACAACGTCAAATCAGCGGCGGCCTTCATCGTCGTGTCGTACCTTTTGATGACCTCCCGCTCCACATTGGGAAACTCTTCGAAGCGGTCCGTTCGCTGATATACCAAGGCGGCTTTCTTCATCTTCAGTGCGACCTCACAAGCGGCCGGGCAGGCGACCCAAACGATTGGATGCTTCACACCCAGCTTGTGCAAGACCAGCTTCAACTGACCGTTGAGACACGCTCGGTTCAGCGGCCGCAGCCAGTCGATATGATGCACGGGCATGGAAAACGGGCTATAGGCCCAGAAACCCACGTCCGTCGCCTTCAAACCGTTGAGGATGCTCTTGGCTTTGCGCGCCACCTTCGCCATGAAATCACTTTTGGCTCCCAGTTTGGGTTTCTGCATGACGATCGAGTTGACATAGATGGTCGTGACACTTTGGGCGTAGCGACGCATCAATTGCATATCGATGTGGCCGCGATTGTGATACCACCAGTCCTGACTACCGAAACAGATGACGCCATCGACGCCATGTGACTTGAGGTCAACACCAAGGTCCGTCGCCCCGGGACGAGGCGTCTTTTCGCCACCGTCGGGCTGAGGAGCGACTCCCAGCTTCGAACTCCGTTCGCCCATATGCGTTTAGGCCCCCCCCTGATATACGGGGCGGCGCGGCGCGGCGCCGCATCTGATGTTCTCTTCCACGATGCGCCGGAATCGCTGCTGGAACACCTCCTCGCTGAACTGCTCGGCGTGCTCGCGAATCACGGCAGGATCAAACGTCGTCTCGATCTTCTCGAATCGTTCCAGTCCCTCCCGCAGCGACTCTGCGGTCTGCTCGGTGAAGAATACGCCCGTGGTTCCATCCACGATCGTCTCCAGGGCTCCACCCTTCCCGTAGGCGATCACGGGGGTACCGCAGCCCTGCGCTTCGAGCGGGGCGATTCCAAAATCTTCGTGGGGCGCAAAGACGAAGGCGCGAGCCTTACCGAGGAGTTCCAGCTTCCGAGATTCATCAACGAAGCCCAGAATCTCCACGTTGGCATGGCCTCTGGCAAGGTGCTTGAGACGTGGCAATTCCGGCCCTGCGCCGGCGACAACCAGGCGTTTGTCCTTCATCCGCCCGAACGCTTCGACGATCAGGTCCATCTTCTTGTACGGCACCATACGTCCGATGGTGACGTAGTAATCCTCTTTGGCCAGGCCGACGTACTTGTCGCGCGGCGGCATCGAAACCGGCGGATTGACGACCTGCGCCTCGCGCCGATAGTACTTCTCTATCCGTCGCCGGACTTCCTGAGAATTGGCCAATATGATATCAGGCCGTTGGGCCGCGATGTAATCCCATCCCCGCATGCGATGGAGAATCAGTTTCACGAGCAGACGTTTCCAGGGTCGACAGATGTGTGGATCGTCCAGGTACTCGTGATAGCCGCTCCAGGCGTACCGCATGGGGGTGTGCTTGTAGCAGATGTGCACCTGATCCGGATCCGTCAACACGCCGTGCGAAAAGGCCGCCGAGAGACTGATCACCGCATCGTAACCGCGCAGGTCGAATTGTTCGACCGCATACGGATAGAGCATGAAATAATACCTGAACTTCCTCGTGCTCCAGGGCAATCTCTGAGCGAAGCTCGTCGTCACTCGATGCCGCGAAATTACGGACTCCTGGAATACCTCCGACCGGTAGACCAGGGTGTAGATGTCAGCGTCGGGCCAGATGCCGCAGAGAGCCTCGATGCACTTCTCCCCTCCGCCCAGTGTGGTAAGCCAGTCCTGGATGATCGCTATTCTCATGAATCAAACCATTCCCCGTGCGCCGGCCGGCGGCGCTTGCTATGCAGAGCCACAAGGAGACCACTTATCGGACACAATGCGTCGTCCACAGAACCCCTGCAACTCCGGCGTATGCAGCCTGGCTCGGCGCGAACGCGTAGATATACGAGCGGCCAAGGTCCGTCGCAAGCCGGACTTCGTACAACATCTCCACGCAATTCCCCGTACTGTTGTCAGATATCGACCAATCACGCCTGATCCTCAACTTCATTTTTGTTCGCCCCGCCGAAGGCCGCTAGCGTCCGTTGACGGATAACGCTCGCCATCCGGCCAGAGATCTGGAGACCCCTTTCACACAAAGCCTCGCCTTATCCATTGCGACGCGCCTGGTGCGTTTCGACACCGCGGCCACGATTAGCCAGTACGGCGTCCGTATAAGGAAGAACAGGGAGGTCAGCAGACACGCAACCGCATAGACACCCCATCCTCGGTGCTTCTTCAGGAACAGCAAGATGCTGCCCTTAAGCTGTAAAGCCATTTTCTCCCTCACTTGTCCGCTGCTGGCGCCACCGAAGTGGACGATTTCTCCCACCGGCGTATATAACACCTTCCATCCGGCCTGCTTGAACCGATAACACCAGTCCGTCTCTTCCCCGTACATGTGGAAGCTCTCGTCCATGAACGCCACCTGGTCGATGGACTCGCGCCGAACCAGCATATAACACCCCGTGACCACCTCCACGTCACGCGTATCCGTACGGTCCCACCAGGTCATACGTTCACGTCCGAAAAAACGGCTCCGGGGAAACACTTTGTACAGGTAGCTGCTGGAAAGCAGCATATTGAGCAGAGAAGGATACATGAAGCACGTGCGCTGAAGCGACCGATCCGCATTCAACACGCGGCAGCCCACCACCGCAGCGTCGGCGTGATCGTCCGCAAAACGCGCGGTGGCACCGATCGCGTCACCCAGAACCACGGTATCGCTGTTGAGCAACAGCACATAGCGTCCGCACGCCAGGCCCATGCCCTGGTTGTTCGCAGCGGCAAACCCTTTATTATCGGAGTTCTTCACCAGCCTGACCTGCGGAAACCCGCTCTCCACCATGACCACCGACCTATCCGAGGACGCGTTATCGATGACGATCACTTCGAATTCGATTCCAGTAGTGGCATCGAAGACTGATCGCAGACAATTCCGCAGGTAGGATTCGGTATTCCAGTTCACTATGATAATCGAGACGTCCATCTCAGCTCCACCAGGCAGGCATCGCCGACCCCGGCATGCTCCTGCCACCGCCAGCGCCCGGCCCTACGCAATGACAGGTTCACGCGGGCGCGCAACCGCTTGAGCCAGGCGCGCGATGCGCCGGCGCTCCTGCGCTCTTTCCAGGGCCGGCTGCCCCAGGGCCATGGAAGCGATGATCCCCAGCACGGCGTAGAAGTAGGTCTGGCTCTGATCGAAGAACGTGCAGGACGTAAACGAAATGGCCAAGACCGCCAGCAGACTACCGTAGGCCCAGCACCAGGATTGGAACTTCTTGTCTTTGCTCTGATTGTGGGCCCGAACGATCATGATCGTGGCAGCCGCCATGGTGCCGATGAGTCCGATCATCCCCCACACGCCGTAGAAGACGCCCATCATTATATAGTTGTTTGTGATATCGGTGAACGCCATGCCCAATCGACTGCCCCATCCGGGATCCTCGCCTCGATATCCCAGCAGCCACCATTCACCGAAGCGTTCAATGGCCAGATCGATCAGACGGGCTCGGTGCCAGCCACTGCCACCGATGGGATTCGCGTACGAGGCCATCACATGGTAGAACGTCCGATTGCTGAGGATGTCCACCACGAAGCAACTGGCGATGCCAAACCATAGCATCGGCTTCACGGCACCTTTATGCTTTTCCAGCATGAAAGCACCCGCGATCATGAAGAGCATCATCCAAGGGCCGCTTGACATGCTGCTCAACGCGCCGATAGACGCAAACGCCACCGCGATATAGGCCCGCGTCTTCCAGGGACCGCTCTCGTGACGAAGCGACCAGAGCAAGGGAAGGAACATCACAAAAGAAGCGCCGAACAGAATCGGGTGCCCGGAGGGTCCGACCGCGCGGAAGTACCCGCTGCGAACGTTGGTCGTCAGTCCCCCGCCGGCCGAGCGCCAGGGGCAATACTTGCGCAGAGCGAAGAACGGCTGGATCCCATAAGACGATTCCAGAATCCCGAGGATGGCCAGAGCGATCACGACCGGCGTGACCCATTTGGCAACAGTCACCAACGAACGATAATCGCGGATGCAGAAACGGGCAATGAAATACGCCATGACCGTATCCATCGCAAAGCCCCCGCGATTCTCCAGCACCTTCATCGTGGGCATCTTCCAAGCGATCAGCGGGACGCCCACGGTCACCATCAGCACGACGATGACCCAGGTGTCCAGCCGGCACCACTTCAACTTGCCGGCGATGTTCGGATCGAACAGGCAACGCAAGAAGAGGACGCCACCGACGATTCGGGCCGCACTGATATCGAGAGGGCCCAACTGCACCACCAGAAAGGTCGGGTAGGCCAGCAGGAGGATGAAATACACCGCCAAGGCGCGCGTCGGACGAGATAGCAGAGCCAACACGCTGAAGAAACCAGCCAACGTTAATGTCACAGCTTGCATAAGATCACCTTAGGAAACGGTCACCTCCACCGTGGAGCAAAACCTCCGGCTACGCCGACTCCTGGTCCAGACGCAACACATCGTCCAATGGCTTGCGCGCTGAGGCCGCCACGAGGAACTCCTCCCGCGGATGCCCCACGCCCAGGAGAAAGATGATCGATTCCGATTCCGGAAGCGCCACCATCCGTCTCAGACGTCGATCGACGTCCTGCGTCTTGCTCCAGTTCATGCAGCAGGATGCCAGGCCCTGCGCGTGGAGCGCCTGTATGAGTGCCATGCCAAACATCCCGCCGTCAATCCAGCATTGATTTCTCTCGCCCGGAGATTGAAAGCAGGCGAGATCCGACGTCACCAGGAGGATGACCTTCATCTGATCTTCGAAGCCTCGTGCCCCGCCACCAATCTCAAGGATCTTCTTGATCTTGGTGTCATCGCTCACCACCCAGGCACGCCAGGGCTGGCGATTGCAGACGGACGGGGTCTTCTGCGCGACCTTCACGGCTGCACGAAGCGTCTCTAAATCCACCGGTTCGTCGGAAAACTGACGCACTGTGCAGCGGGATTCCATGAACGTTTCGAACGGCGCCTGCCCCGCCAGACGCACGGTCGCCTCGGTCAGTTCCCGGCAACCTGCGGTCAAATCGCCCTCGGGCGTGGGGAATGCAGCGGCGCGCCGCCTCAGTTCCTCGACGTTCCGGCGCAACGACTCATCCTGTCCCCCCGCTTTGGCATTGAATTCCAGGTAGGCGTCGAGGGCATTCAACGCGGTGACGGTGCTGTAGTCGGCGCCGTAACTATCGATGTAAGTTCGCAGCATGTCGATCAATTGCGCGACCTTGTCCCGGCCGAATCCTGGACGAGGCTGCGGCAGCGACAAGCCCTTCTCTATCCCATGATAGCGAATGATAATGAGTGCCTGTAGTTTCTCGCGGCTATTGCCCCACTGGACCGCCGACGAATACCGGACCATACGCCGGTAGTCGTACGAGTACTCTCGCATCAACCGAATGCGTCGAACCACACCCCGTATCATATTTCGAATCATCAAAGAACCTCAACCATACGCGCCAGATAGAGGGAGGGTTCAGGACCACAGGGCCAGGATCTGTTCCTGGAGTTGGGGAACCACTTCACTCAGGTGAGCTCGTGCTCGCGCTCGATTTTCGAACAGTCGGCGCACGGCGGTCAGCACTGCCTGGTGATCGCACGCGAGCAGATCAACCACATGGTCTTCGACTCCGGCCGCACTGAACACGCCGTGAAACTTCTTGCTATAGGCCAAACCGACGGCCGGAATGTGCTGAGAAAGCGCCGCAATGCAGGCGTGCATGCGCGATCCCAGGAAGAAGTCACACCGGCCGATGACCGACTTGATTTCGTTATGACTATAGCGGCCGGCGGCCATGAATACTCTGCCTTCATACGTGCTCTTGAGATCGCCGAAGAACTCCCGGCAAGCCAGTGGGTCGCTCTCGACCTGGATCTCATCCGGCGGGAACACGTGCGGCACCAGCAGGAGAACGACGTCCTCATACGCCAGCAGCAAATCCGCGATCTCCCGCACCATTTGGCGATAGTCAACCTTCAGGCCGAACATGTTGTCTCGTGTGTAGCCGCCGTTATACAACAGGCCGCTGATATTGAGTCCCACCACGGTCGAACCATGGGCCCTCAGATCCGAATCGGGAACAAGGGCCGGGTCGCTCGGCGCCTGCGGGTCCAAAAGAAACGCAATGTCCGGGGCGAAACGCACATGATCGCTGCCCTGCCCGTTCAGAAGCCCCCTGATACAATCCAACCCTTGTTGATCTCGCGAGTAGATCGCCTCAGCCCCGCGCAGGATGCGCTTGGCCAGGAAGCGGGTGATCGAGCGATGGAATGGACCATAGGTCTGGGGCAGCATGATAAACCGCTTGCCGTAGAACAGGACCAGCCATTTCCGCAGGAAGCCCAGCACGAAGCGCCGCATCCCGTAGATATCGCTGAAACTGTCCCCCCCGGTGATATCCACCGCCAGATCCGTTTCGTACAGCGTCCGGCAGTATTCGTTGCGCCGCAACAGCTTCTGCCGTAGCTTTGCCCCAGGTAAGAGAAAAAGAAGGACGCGGTACAGCATGAACTGGAGGAAATGGAACGGCAGGAAGACGTTTTTCGAAAAGCGAATCGGAACCGCTCGCACGGTCACCACGCGCCCCGCCACGGTCAGGGACGTTTCCTCCGGCTGATGACTGTTCCCCAGGAGGACGATTTCCGCCCCAGGCCACCGGTGCAAGATGATCTTGATGGTCGATTCGGCCAAGGCGTTGACGCCGAGGTTGCCCGTGTCAAACGAGGCCCCCAGCACGCAAACGACCATCTTCTTATTCTCCTCGTTCGGTTTCGTCGTCATATGTCCATCCGGCGACCGTCGCCAAAGTCTCAGCCGGAGAGCCTGGCACAAACTCGGTCCAGTCGTGCTCTGATCTTCCCCTGCCATCCCACGGAGCGCTGGGCCTGCCAGGGGCCGGCGTTGAGGGTCCTGATGTCCCGTTCCCGCCTTTTCCAGCGTTCCTTCATGGACTGGATCCCGTTCCGTCTCAGCACCACGGTCACATCACGGTACTTCTGCAAACTCTCATCATCGCGAATCAGGCAGTGCTCCGAACGCGGATCGTCCATGTGCTCCTGCGGAATCAGCGGATAGTAGAATCCGTTGACATGACCGGCCAATGCCAGCCGCATCCAATAGGCCGTCGTCGCAGTTCCAGGCAACGGCCCGAATGCCTCATACGTGTCGCGCCTGAGCAGCAGCCCCGTACCACACGTCCAGGGGTGGCGCAGTATCTGATGTCCTCCAAACGTCTGGATCTTACCTGCTTTGCGCGCCGCGGGTTCATCGAACTCATTCAACGGATAGTGCCAGCACGCAATCACGCCCAACTGCTCGATATCGGCGTGCGCCTGTGCCAGCGTCCGGGTCCAGCCGGGAGTCACAATGCAATCGTTGTCCAGCTTGCCCAGTAGATCCGCCTGGGAACGCCCCCACACGTCGTTGACGGCCGCGATTTGTCCCACGTTCTCCTTACTGAGCACAATGTTCGCGATCCGGGGATCGCTTACCTCATTTTTGAGGTAGTCTGCGGTCCCGTCCGTCGAGCCATTATCCCAGATCGTCAGGGAAAATTCTTCGGTCGGGTCCGCGAGCACGGACGTCAGCGCCAGTTTCGTGTAGTTGAGTCGCTGATACGTAACGAATACGAGATCGATCGTCATGACCCTACAGCCTCTTCTCAAGCCCTCTTCAGCTCTTCTCGTCGCGCACCAGGCCAATGTTGTGACACGCGCAATTGACCGAAGGCAAGCAGCGTTCGTATAGCGTCTTGGTCGCTTCGGCCGCCTTTTCCCACGTCCACTGCAAGACCTTGTCGTGATTGTGCGCGCCCATGCGGCCGAGCGTATGTTTAGCCTCGACTGCCCGGCGCATACTCTTCACGAGACCCGTCTCACATTCCGGATCATACAGGAACGCACCGGAAGCATCCAGAACATCCCCCAGACAGCCGATCGCCGGGGCGATACACGGCTTGCCAAAGGACATCGCCAGCAGCGCTGCTCCGGAAGACAGAATGTGTCGATAGGGAAGCACCACGACGTCCGCGGCGTTCATATAGACCTGGACTTCAGCATCCTGCACAAAAACCGGATGAAACCGCACGCGGTCCAGACCCGCAGCAGCCCTCTCGATCTCCCGGGCAAAGTTATCATTCAAGGGTTTTCCCGCGATGACCAGCGACACGTGATCGGCCGCCAACGTCCGAAACGCGTCGACCAACTCCAATACGCCCTTGTAGGGTCGAACCGCGCCAAGAAACAGGAACACCATCTCCGAATCATCAAGCCCCAGCTTCTTTCGGGCCGCAGTACAACTCACATCATTAGGATAGTTGCTGGTGTAGTTGCCGTGGGGAATCACCGCAAAACGGCTCTGGTCCCTCAATCGCCATATCTCCACGACCTGACGCTGGGCGCTTTCGCCATGGACAATCAACCCGCTCGACAGCCCGGCAACGATTCGCGTGAGCAGCCAATCCATTTTCCGATGGCGTGACTCGTGCGGCAGGAGATTGTGAATCGTCCACACCAGCGGGATGCCCCGGACCCGAAGCATCAGGAGCCGCAATACAAAGACCAAGTACCGAAACGCCCGCAATTGGCGCCAGCCAAACTCCGGCAGCCAGTGCAGATGAACGATGTCTGGTGCGCCGTGCAAGAAAATGCCATACCGAAAGAGACTCTTGAGGGTACGAACCTTCTCCACCGCCACGCCGCAAGCGGATAGGTGTTCCGCCAGCGCATCCTGATAAGGATTGGCTGCCCCCCAGTACGGGACGAAAACAACACGTGGGGATGGGCCCGTGCTCACCGTTGACGACTCCATAGCCTTCGTCCAGCCCCCTTCGCGGCCTCGACCAAATATCCCAGGCAGTAGGTTATGCGAACCGCACGCGAGAAGCGAGCCGAGCCGCTGCGGGAAAGGCAGCAGCCGGCAGCACCGACCGTCGCCTCACCCAACAGTCTCATACCCACGGCAACCTGACGAACATACCAGCGCAAGACACCGTTGCCTGGATTGGTCTCCGTTTGAAAGAGTACGTTGGAGATTCCCTGTGCGTATCCGCGTCTCAAGAAGAACTTTCGCGACAACCGTGTCGCGGGGACCATATGATGAACCAGAGCAGTCGGCATGTATATCACCTGCCCGCCCATTTCGTGTATCTTATGGAAGAAGTGCTTTTCCTCATTGGAAACCAGACTGGACTTCTTGCGTCCGAGCTTGATGGAAAACCCTTCGATCTGTTCGGCAATGTCGCGTCGAACGGACATATTGCAGCCGAAGGGATAACGCGGATAGCGCATGACGTGCCCATCCAATCCCAGATCCACTCCGCTAAGATAACCGTCCAAGTCAGCGGACAGCCATTGCGGCCGGGTCCATCCGTCAGGCCACTGCAGCACCACCCGCCCCCCGACCGCGACCGCCTGCGGATGGTCCCGGTAGGCTCTGACATGTTCGGCTAGCCAACGGGAATCGACCAAAGCATCATCGTCCATGAAGCAGATAATTTCACCGCGGGCCTCCGCAATCGCGCGATTACGCGCATGACTGAGCCCCTGCTTGGTCTCGAACACGCTGCGCAGCCTTGATCCCAGCAACGCCTCGCTCTGCCGGATCACCGTAGCGGTCTCGTCGTCGCTGTTATTGTCGACCACGAGGATTTCGTATTCGACCCCTTCTGGACACTCCAGGCCGGCAAGACTCTGCAACGTTTGCCTGAGAACGTTGGCATTATTGTACGTCTGGATGGAAATCGTGACAAACACGGTCGTCTCAGGGGTCAAGACCTAGCGAAAGTTCAGACAAGACCGAATCCCTCCACCGAGAGTTCCCAGCAAGACCTGTTTGAAGATGTGCCACCGGTACCAACTGACCATGTCTTTCAAGAGGCATAGAACTTCACGATTACGAATGGGACGGATTCTGCGTCCGGCACGCGCCAGCATGCGTCTGATCCAGCGCCTGACGATCCGGTCACAAATCCGCCGCGTCTCGTTGCGCGAGACCGACAGGCTTTCGAGCAAATGCCGATAGACCCTCAGGTCCTCCACGTCACGGACACCACTGGTCAAACACCCACTGCGCACGGACCCGCCACGGAAGCGATAGTAATTCCAGGGTTCGGCCCGATAGGCGAAATCGTCGGATTCGGCAATCCACACACACTTCCCGCGTGCCAGTTCCACGCCCTTGTTCCACTGCTTGAAGGTGCTGTCACTGTTCTCCGTGTTGAAACGCAGCGCCACTTCCGGGCGTCCCGCAAATGACTTCAGAACGTCTCTGCTCTCGTCCGTCGAGGCATCATCCAAAACGATCACGTCAAAATCCCGATACGTCTGTCGCAGAACAGAATCGACGCGCTCGACCAGGAACCGGGCATGGTTGTAATTGGGAATGATGATTGAAACCACTGGCATCGCAGTGCCGCACTTTGACTATCCAGCATCTCGGCGCGATCCGACGCCGGAATCAGAACAACAATCACCGGCCACCAGACCACGCTCGGGGGCACACGTCTCCACAGGCCATGCCTCCGTCTCTGCCGTCAGGGCTTGAGCCCTACCACAGCCGGCGTGCGCCGCTTGCGAACTCCGGGAGCCAACATTCGCAATGTGATCTTCAGCAGGTCAAGCACGGGGGTATGGCGGCCGATCCCGACGT
>CP070782.1:6440452-6468829 GCA_020346325.1 Phycisphaerales bacterium | reverse complement strand
CCATCGACTCCGAGACGGGCGGTCTGACGCTGCTGAACCAGCAACCCTCGCGCGGGGCCGGGCCGTGTCACGTCAGCATCGATCACGCTGGCAAGAACGTGCTGGTGGCCAATTATGGCAGTGGCAGCGCCGCCGTCATTCCGATCGGGCCCGAGGGCAAGCTCGCCGAGCCGACGGGTTTTACGCAGCATGCCGGCGCCAGCGTCAACCGCAGGCGACAACGGGGGCCCCATGCCCATTCGATCAACGTCAGTGCCGATGATCGCTTCGCCTTCGTGGCCGATCTCGGTATCGACAAGATCATGATCTACCAGCTCGACGTCGAGGCCGGGACGATCGTCCCTGGCGATCCCGCCTTCGTCGCGCTCAAGGGCGGCGCCGGGCCGCGTCACTTCGCGTTCGCCCCGGACGGCAAGCATGCCTACGTGATCAACGAACTGCACTGCACGATAACCGCTTTCGACTCTGTTCCCACGGCGGGAACTCTGACAGAGATCCAGACTGTGCCGACGCTGCCGAGCAACTTCGAGGGAGACAACACATGCGCCGAGGTCCGCGTGCATCCGACCGGCCGCTTCCTGTATGGCTCCAACCGGGGGCATGACAGCATCGCGGTCTACCGGATCGATGCGATGAAAGGGACGCTGACTTTCGTCGAGCACGAGACCGCTGGCATCAAGACGCCGCGTAACTTCAACATCGACCCGGCCGGCGCTTTCTGTCTCGTGGCCAACCAGGGCAGTAACAGCGTCGTCGTCTTCCGGATCGATCAACAGACCGGCGCCCTCGTGCCGACGGATCAGAAGATCTCGGTGGGCCGACCCGTCTGCATTCGCTTTCTGCCGTAGCGCCAACTCCTGACTAGTTCTTCTTTGTGTGGGACTTCAGGACGCTGGTGGCGGTGTAGCCGTTGTCGCCCTGGTAGTTGGTGACGATGACTTCCTTGACGAAGTTCTTGACGGACGGATGGTACCAGTAGTCCATCTTGCTGCTGGTGGCCGGCATCATATCGCTGCGCATCGTGCTGACGACCTGAACGTGCCAGCAATCTTTGAACGCGCCGGCCGGAACGGTGAGGCTCTCGTCGGCAAGGCGTTTGGCCTTGTACTCGATGGCCAGGGCGAAGCCGACAAAATCCACCTGGGTCGTGAGGTCTTTTTCCTCGCCCACGTTGAGCGACCAGAAAACCGGGACCGGAGGTTCGAAGGCCAGCACGCCCATATCTTGAATCTCGATTTTGCGGATCATGTTCTTCGCATCGATATGGGAGGTGCTGGGGTTGGCATCCTCCGTGCCCCACGTGTTCCTCAGCAGGTAGCGTTTCTGATCCCCATCGCCTCGAATGGCGGTCAGTTCCATGGTTCGGTCACCTTTGACCGTGGCGGAGCCATCGCTGTAGGGCCGGGGGCCCTGATGCTGGTAGGCCCATTTCTCGCCCACTTTCCAGTTTTCGGCGTAGAGACTGCCGCTTGCCAGTGCTGTCAACGCGATCAGAACCAACGGGAAACGCTTGTGATGCTTCATGAGTATTGCCCTTTCTCGCTCAATGGTCTCTCTCCGGATCGAACTGGGCTGCACCGCCCAGTCGTACTGTCCGTATCATATGCCGGTGACGGGAAAAATTCGAGGACAATCGGGGTAGTCAAGTGTTCCGCCACAGGAGAGGGGGGCAAGGTAAGATAGACAGGGCCGGAATGTGAAAAATTTCACATTATTTTGGCCGGGCGTTGACAGTTCGTGGCGTGACCGCTAAGATGCCGGGTCTTTGGTCGTACAGCGTTATTATCCCCAGCCTGTTGAGAACCGTGACCTCTCAACATGAAGCACGAATGTGCGCCTTGATACGGCAGGAGCTGCGTCGCGGGGTCCACAGCGTATAGATGAGGTAGCTCAGATGGCGAAAGACAAAATCACGGTGGTCGGGGCCGGCAACGTGGGGGCCACGACCGCTCATATCGCCGCGACCAGGCGATTAGGGCAGATCGTTTTGCTGGACATCGTGGAAGGCCTGGCGGAGGGCAAAGCGCTCGACATGGCCGAGGCCAGTCCGATCTATGGGTCTGATCAGAACGTCGTGGGTACTACGGACTGGGCCAGGACGGCCGGCAGCGACGTGGTCATCGTCACCAGTGGCATGCCCCGCAAGGCCGGCATGAGTCGGGACGATCTCCTGGCGACGAACGCCAAGATCGTCAAGGCGGTCAGCGAGCAAATCGCCCGGCACTGCCCCAATGCGTTTGTGATCGTGGTCTGCAATCCGCTGGACGCCATGGTGTATGCGACGGCCAAGACGACGGGTTTCCCCAAGCAGCGGGTGACGGGGATGGCCGGAGCGCTCGATTCGGCGCGCTTCTGCTATTTCCTGGCGAGCGAACTCGATGTGTGCGTCGAGGACGTGCACTGCGTGCTCATGGGCGGCCATGGTGACGACATGGTGCCGCTGCCAAGGTTCACGTCCGTCAGTGGCATCCCAATCGCTCAGCTCCTCGACGCGTCCAAGATCGACGAGTTGATCGAGCGGACGCGCAAGGGGGGCATTGAAGTCGTCCACCTGCTGGGCTTCAGCGCATACTACGCGCCGGCCGCCGGCGCGGTGCAGATGGCCGAGGCGATTCTCCGCGACAAGAAGCAAGTTTTCTCATGCTGTGCGTATTGCGAGACCGAATACAGGGCTGACGGACAATTCGTCGGCGTGCCGGCCGTGCTCGGCAAAGAGGGGGTTGAGCGGATCATCGAGTTGGACCTGAATCGTTCGGAGCAGGTTCAGTTCGATGAATCACTAGCGCACGTAAAGGAACTGGTCGCGAAGGTGGACGGAATTCTCTAATTCCCTGCCATGCATGTAGGTGTTTTTCCTTGCCAGCAGTGCAGAGATGGTTTAGACTCCCGAGTTTTAATATGGCGGCAGAGCGAATAAGGGCATAACGGCACATGGAACTGATCAAGAGAATCAAGCAGGCCGAAGCGGAAGCGAAGGAGGTCGTCGAGCAGGCCCGAGCCCGGGCGGTGCAGGCCGCTGAAGAAGCGCGCAGGCAACGGGCCGCGGCGCAGGCGGAAGCCGAGCAGGCGCGCAGGAAGGCCATTGATGCGGCCGTGGCTGAGGCGCGGAAGCAGGGACAGGTCGAGGCGGCGGATCTCAAGGCCCAGGCCGAGAGCGAGCGGCAGAAACTTCGCCAGGATACCGAGAGCAAGATCGAAACGGCCGTTGAGACCGTCGTGAATTACCTGAAAGGCTGAGTATGGCCATTGTCAAAATGGCGAAAGTGTTGGTCGTTTCGCATCGCTCGGAAGGCTCGGATTTGCTGGAGGCCCTGCAGCAGGCGGGGATCGTGGAGATCCTTGACGCCGGACGAGCCGTGATTGGCAAGGAGTCGTCCGATCTGCAAACCCAGGGCGGGCGTCCCCGCGATCTGGAAGAAATGCATGCTCGACTCGACCGGGCCGTCAGGTTTCTCGGCCAGTATAACCAGGAGAAGACCAGCCTTTTCGCACCACTGAAACCGATCGAGCGAAGTCGTTACGCCGAGGTCGTTTCCGGATCGGAGGCCTTGAGCGTGCTCGCGAAGGCCGAGACGGCCCAGTCTGAGATGGATCGCCTCGCCACCGAGTGTGAGAATCTCCAGGCGACCCTCGACATGCTGATCCCGTGGCTGGACCTTGAGATTCCTGTGGAGGAAATCGGGCAGTTGAGCCAGGCCAGGTGCTGGACGGGTACGATTCCGTCGCAGCACGCCGATCAGGCCAGGCAGAAGCTGGCCGAACCGGGTGCGGTCGTGCAGACCGTGGGGACCGCCGGTAACAGGAGCGCGTGTTTAATCGTCGCGCTGAATGAAATCGCCGATGAGGTGCAGAAGGTGTTGCGGACCATGGAATTCGAAGCCGTCAGCTTCGAGGGCATGACCGGGACGGTAAGCGCTCTGATCACCGAGCATCGGGAGCGACTTGAGCGGGCCCGCCGGCAGCGGCAGGAACAGGAAGCCAAAGCGGCGGCGCTCTCCGAGCACCTGTTGAAACTCAAGATTCTCTTTGACCACTACCACAACCTGGTCAGCCGGGAAACGGCCCGGGGCTGCGCTCCGGCTACGGAGCAAGCCGTTATCTTCGAAGGCTGGGTCAAGGACAAGAATTATGCCGAATTGGAGATGATTGTCGGCCGGTTCGGTGCCTCCAGTGTGGGACGGACGGAAATCGCCGAGGGCGAAGAAAAGCCGGTCGAAATCGAGAACAGCCATCGTGTGCGGCCGTTCGAGGTGATCACCCGCTTGTATGGGATGCCCCACACGTCGGATGTCGACCCGACCGTCTTTCTGGCCCCGTTCTTCGCGTTGTTCTTCGGCATCTGCCTGACCGATGCGGCCTACGGAATCGTTATGATTGGCTTCATGTGGTGGCTCTTGAAGAAGATCAAGGGCGACGCCAAGTTCTTCAAGATGATGCTGGTCTGCTCGGTGACCACGGTCGTGGCGGGGGCCCTGACGGGCGGCTGGTGTGGCGACGCCATTCAGCTTTTCTTCCCCAGCCTTAACGGCATTCGCGAGGCGGTGATGTGGTTCGATCCGCTCGAAGAACCTATGCACTTCTTCGTGATCTCTCTGGTTCTAGGCTATCTGCAAATCATCTTCGGCATCGCCGTGGCCTTCTGGCACCGCTGGAAGTGCGGCGACACCAAAGAGGCCATCTTCGACCACGGGACGTGGTTTGTCTGGCTCAACAGCCTGGCGATTTTCGGGCTTGCCAAGGCGGGTCTGCTCCCGGCTTTTCTGGGCACGGTGTTTGGCATCGTAGCCATCGTGCCGGCCATTGGCATCGTGCTGTTCAGTGAGCGGGAAGGGGGCTGGGGCGCCCGCATTGGCATGGGGTGCTACAACGTTTTCAGTACCGTTTTCTACGTCGGTGATGTCCTCAGCTACATCCGTCTGATGGCGCTGGGTATGGTGACGGCCGGCTTCGGCATGGCCATCAATTCGATCGTTCAGAAAGTCATGGAACTGGGCGTGTTGGGCTGGATCCTTGGTGCTCTTATCTTTGTCGGTGGGCACATCTTCAACATTGCCAACTCGTGTCTGAGTGCGTTTGTGCACAGCATGCGTTTGCAGTTCGTCGAGTTCTTCACGAAGTTCCTCCAGGGTGGCGGGCGGGAGTTCGCGCCGCTGCGCAAGGAGTACAAGCATATTCAAGTGGACGAATAATCCGCGGACGAGAATCGAGACCGTGAAATCGGGTGGGCTTTCACCCATCGATAGGGCGTTAGTGGTGGGGTGGCCCCGATCCTACGAAAGGCAAAGAAAGGGAACGTAAGATGAGTCAGATCTCAATGGGAATTGCTTACCTGGGTGCTGCGATGGCGGCTTTCATGGCGGGAATCGGTTCGGCGGTGGGGATCGGCATTGCCGGGCGCAGTGCGACCGGCGTGCTGAGTGAGAAGCCGGAGCGATACGGCCAGTTGTTCCTCCAAGTGGTGCTGCCGGGAACACAGGGCTTTTATGGCTTCGTGATTGCGTTCTTCGCGATGCGCACGATCGATCAGTTTGTCAAGGCTGAAGCTTTGGATGTTCGCACGGCTTTGGCGATCTTGGCCGGCTGCCTGCCGATCGCGTTTGCCGGCATGCTCAGCGCTATCCACCAGGGCAAGACCTGTTCGGCCGGTATCCTCATGACCGCCAAGCGTCCCGAGATGGCCGTGAAGGCCGGCGTGCTGTACGCCGCCATGGTCGAGGTTTACGCCGTGCTGGGCTTCCTCATTTCTCTGCTGATCCTCTCGGCGATGAAGGTGCCGGGAGCGACCGCGGCCGTCTAGACCGCCAACCTGCACGATACGCTAACCCCAAGTAACCGGACGGTACACATGGAAGCTGAACAGGTTATAGAGAAGATATTGTCGGACGCCAAAGCCGAGGCCGACAAGATCGTCAGGGAAGCCGAAGCCAAGGTGGCCGCTGAGAAGGCCCGGGCCGACGCGGAGTTGGCCGAGTACCGCCAGCAGGCCGATACGCTGGCGCAGCAGGCGGCCGAGGATGAGAAATCCCATATTCTCGCGGCGGCACGCATGGAAGCGGCCAAAGAATACCTCGCCGAGAAGACGAGAATCCTCGATACGGTTTTCGAGCGGGCCGAGCAGCGCCTGGCCGAGTTGCCTGACAACGAGTACCGCAAGCTGATGGGGCGCCTGATGGTCGAGGCCGTGGAGACCGGAGAAGAAGAGGTCCTGATCGGTAAGAATGAGTCGCGTATCGATCAGAGTTTTATCAACAGAATTAACGGCAAGCTTGAGGGCGACAAGAAGCGCAACCTCAAACTCGCTGATGAACGGCACGACCTGCCCGGTGGGTTTGTGCTGCGGCGAGGTAAGATCAAGACCAATGTCTCGCCCGCCGTGCTGCTGGAGCAGGCCCGCAACGCGCTGGTGATCGACCTGGCCAAGACCCTCTTCTCATGAACCCTTGACGAACGACTTGAGTAGCCAAAGCGATGCCGAAAGCACGATCTGAAGAAACACTATTCGAGTTCCTGACCTACCCGACGGTGGGGGCGGACGATTGGCGTTACACGGCGCAAAGTGCCCAGGTTCGGGTCATGGAAATGCAGTTGCTGACCCGCGCGACGCTCCTGGACATGGCCAACGCGCCGGATTTTGCCGCCGCTCTGGGGTCATTGGCCGGTGGTGACTATGCGGTGCCGCAAGGCAGTCCACGCTTCGACGAGGTGCAGACACTTTTGCTCGAGAAGCGGGCCACCGTGCGCGAGATGTTTGCGGAGTGGATGCTCGACGAGACGGTGGTGGCGTTATTCAAGAGTCGCGATGATTTCGCGAATCTGCGTCTGGCTCTGCGTCGCGTGCTGACCGACCGTCCGGTCGGCTCCGATTACGGCGCTGGTGGCAACGTCGCGCCGGAGGTGATCGACCAGGTTTTCGAAGAGGAAAACTACGCCCTGTTTCCCGACTACCTGGCCGAGGTCACCGAGGAGGCGATCCTGGCCTATTACCAGGACAAGAAGATCCCGCAGATCGACCATGTCATCGATCGCTACGAGGCAGAACACAAGATTGGGCTTGCCCGTCAAATAGGGGAGCCTTTCCTGCTGAATCTGTTTCGGTTGCAGATCGATCTATGCAATATCCGCACGGTTCTGCGTCTCAAGCACATCGATGCCGAGCAGCGCAACGTCTTGCTACCGGGCGGCTTTCTCGAGATGGATCGACTGCGCCAGGCCTTGGAGCACGGCTACGAGGCCCTGGGGCAGTTGTTCTTCGCCACGCCGTACGATCGAGTGGTCGATGTCGGAGCGGGATACCTTGCTTCGGACGACTCGTTCCTGAAAATCGAGCAGCAATGCGACGAGTATCTGACGGGGTATCTGAAATCGACGTCGCAGATCACCGCTGGGCCGCAACCGATCATTGCGTACCTGCTGCTCAAGGAAAACGAGATTCGAACGGTGCGGCTGATCCTCACGGCCAAGAAGAACCTTTTGGACACGCAACTCATTCTGGATCGAATCGGAGCGTGAGAGAGATTCGACTCAACGCGTCGAGGTGGAGTGGCATGTTTCACGCTTCATGAGGAACGAATAAATGGAAGGCAAAGTAGCTGTACTGGGCGACGCTGATTTCGTGATGCCGTTTTCGGCACTCGGGCTCGACACGTTCGCGGTTGAGCAGCAGCGCGACCAGATCGTCGAAGCGGCGCAGCGTATCGTCGATGCGAAGTATGCGCTCGTCGTCGTAGCCGAAGACGTTGCCCGCGCGGCCGATGAGGTCTTTGCGGACACCGAGACCGCGCCAACCCCCTGCATCGTGGTCGTGCCGTTCACAACGGAGTCGGAAGGCTTTGCCACCGAAGCCCTGGGCCGGGTGCTCAAACTGGCGACCGGGATTGATATTCTGCAGAACACGTAGCGCGTCGTGTATAACGCGGACACGCGCGCGACGCAATACGCAGTACGCAATAGGCAAGACAATAAAGGTACCGGATAATGACTGAGAAAAGAGTAGGTCGCGTTGTCAAAGTGGCAGGTCCTGTGGTCGTGGCCGAAGGGATGGCCGGCGCACGCATGTACGACGTGGTGCGTGTGGGTCAGTTGAATCTGATCGGTGAAATCGTGGAACTTCGCGGCGATACGGCCTCGATCCAGGTCTACGAAGAGACCACGGGTATCGGTCCGGGCGAACCGGTGCTGGATACCGAGGCTTCGTTGAGCGTGGAGTTGGGCCCAGGCCTGATCGAGAGTATCTATGACGGCATTCAGAGACCGCTCGATGCCTTGGTTGAGAGGGAGGGGGAGTTCATGAGCCGTGGCAGCGACGTGCCCGGCCTGAACCGCGAGAAGAAATGGCGCTTTAAGCCGACCGTTTCCGAGGGGACGAAGGTCAGTCCCGGTGACATCATCGGTGAGGTCGACGAGACGACCTTGATGGTCCACAAGATCATGGTGCCTCCGGACATCAGCGGAACGATCAAGAGTATCTCCGAGGGCGAGTTCACGGTGGTCGATACCGTAGCGGTCTGCGTGGCCGAAGATGGCACCGAACACGAGTTGATGATGATGCAGCGCTGGCCCGTCCGTGAGCCGCGTCCCATCAGCCGGCGGTTGGCCCCGGAAAAACTGCTCGTTAGCGGTCAGCGCGTCGTCGATACGTTCTTCCCAATCACCAAAGGCGGGACCGCGTGCGTGCCGGGCCCGTTTGGGACGGGCAAGACCGTTGTCCAGCACCAGTTGGCCAAGTGGGTCGACGCCGACGTGGTGGTTTATGTCGGTTGCGGCGAGCGCGGCAACGAGATGACGGACGTGCTGACTGAATTCCCCGAGTTGAAAGACCCGCGCAGCGGCGAGCCGCTGATGCGGCGTTCGGTGCTCATCGCCAACACCTCGAACATGCCGGTGGCCGCCCGTGAAGCGTCGGTGTATACCGGTATCACGCTGGCCGAGTACTTCCGCGACATGGGGTACACCGTGGCGTTGATGGCCGACAGCACGAGCCGCTGGGCGGAGGCCATGCGTGAAATCTCGACGCGTCTGGAAGAAATGCCGGCTGAAGAAGGCTATCCGGCCTATCTCGGCGCCCGCATCGCGGCGTTCTACGAGCGCGCCGGCCGCGTCCAATGCCTCGGTAGCCCTGATCGCGAAGGGGGGTTGTCGGTCATCGGTGCGGTGAGCCCGCCCGGTGGTGACTTGTCCGACTCGGTGGTCCAGGCGACGCTGCACGTGGTGAAGGTCTTCTGGTCGCTCAAGGGCGAACTGGCCTATCAGCGTCACTTTCCTGCCATCGACTGGCTGACGAGTTACTCGTTCTACAAACAATACCTCAGAGGATGCTTCGAAGACAAGGACCAGGGCCGTGAGATGGAGAAGATGACCGGCGCGGCCATGGGGTTGCTCGAACAGGAGTCGGAACTGGTTGAAATTGTGCGACTCGTCGGTGCCGAAGCTCTGTCACCCCGCGATCGCCTGGCGCTGGAAACGGCCCGTTCGATTCGGGAAGACTACCTGCACCAAAATGCTTTCCATGAGGTCGACACGTACACCTCCATGGAGAAGCAATACGAAATGCTCAAGACCGTACTGCACTTCCATCATCAGGGTCTGGAGGCCATCCAGGCCGGGGCCGAGACCGCCGACATCTTCAAGTTGGCCGTGCGCGAAGACATCGCGCGAGCCAAGTATGTGCCGCAGGAGGAGATCGACAAGATCCGCCGGATTCGGGACACCATCGAACAGCAAATGAAGCCGCTCCATAGCACGGCTGCCTCGAAATAACGACAGGAATCAGACGCTTCGCTACTCACGTAGGGGTGTGACATGTTATCGGTGAAAGAGTATCAAACGGTATCGAACATTCAGGGCCCGTTGATGATGGTCGAGATGGTCGACGAGGCCAAATACGGCCACATCGTCGACATCGAGCTGGGTGACGGGTCGATCCGTCACGGCCAGATCCTCCAGGTCGAGAACGACAAGGTGCTCGTCCAGGTCTTCGAGGGCACCAGTGGCATCGACGTCAAGAACAGCAAGGTGCGCTTTCTCGCACGTCCGCTGGAGTTCGGCGTCTCGCCGGACATCCTCGGACGCGTCTTCAGCGGACTGGGCGTGCCGAAGGACGACGGTCCTGAGATCATTCCGGAGAAGCGACTCGACATCAACGGCCAGCCGATCAACCCCTACGGGCGTGACTATCCGAACGAGTTCATCCAGACGGGCATCTCGACGATCGACGGACTGAACCCGCTGGTGCGTGGGCAGAAGTTGCCGATCTTCTCCGGCTCGGGCCTGCCCCACGACGACCTGACCGCCCAGCTCGCCCGGCAGGCGACGGTGTTGGGCAAGGGCGAAGCGTTCGCCGTGGTGTTCGCGGCGATGGGCATCACCTTCGAGGCGGCTCAGTTCTTCATCGACGACCTGCACAACACCGGCGCCATCGAGCGGGCGGTGATGTTCGTGAACCTGGCGAACGACCCGGCTATCGAGCGGATTGCGACGCCGCGCTTCGCCCTGACGGCCGCCGAGTACCTGGCGTACGATCAAGGCATGCACGTGCTCGTGATCCTCAACGACATGACGAACTACTGCGAGGCGCTGCGTGAGATCAGTGCTGCCCGCAAGGAAGTGCCGGGCCGACGCGGCTATCCAGGCTATCTCTACACCGACCTGGCGACGATCTACGAGCGTGCCGGCCGGATCAAGGGCAACAAGGGCTCGATCACGATGGTCCCTGTGTTGACGATGCCCGAAGACGACAAGACGCACCCGGTGCCCGACCTGACCGGCTATATCACTGAGGGCCAGATCATTCTGTCGCGGTCGCTGGCCCGCCAGGGTGTTTCCCCGCCCACCGATGTCCTGCCTAGTCTGTCGCGTCTGAAGGACAAGGGCATCGGCGAAGGCAAGACCCGCGAGGACCACGCCAGCCTGTATAACCAGCTCTATGCGGCCTACGCGCGCGGCAAGGAAATGCAGGAACTGGCCACCATCATGGGCGAAGCAGCCCTGTCCGATGAGGACCGCAAGTACATGGAGTTCGCCAACAAGTTCGAGGACCGCTATATTTCCCAGGACTACTACGAGAATCGCTCGGTGTTCCAGACGCTGGACCTCGGCTGGGAGCTGCTGAGCATGTTCGACAACGTCGACCTCAAACGTATCGACCTCCAGCTCATCGAGAAGTACATGACGAAATACCGCACCGGTAAGAGCAAGGCGAAGGAGGCCGCAGACTAATGTTGGCGAACGTGAGTGCAACTCGGATGGAATTGCTGCGGCTGCGCAAACGCGTGGTGCTGGCAAGCCGCGGACACCGACTGCTCAGTGAAAAGCGCGACGAGATCTCGCGGCAGTTGATCCAGATCGCTCGCGACATTCAGCCGTTGCGGCAGAAGGTGGAGAAAGAGCTTTCCCAGACGTTTCGTCGGTTCATGCTGGCACGGGCGTCGATGGAGCCGGAATACGTCAAGGCGGCTCTGGCCGTGCCGACCAAGAAGTTCAGCATGGTCATGGAATTCACGTCCGTCATGAACGTCAAGGTTCCGCATCTGCTCAAAGAAATCGCGGGCGAGATTCTCTGCTACGGGTATGCCACGACCTCGGGCGAGATGGACGTGGCGCTGCTCTCGCTCGAACGCGCGTTCGATACGCTGATCGAACTGGCGGAGAAGGAGAAGCAAGCTCGCCTGCTGGCCGTCGAGTTGCAGATGACCCGTCGTCGTGTTAACGTGCTCGAGCACGTGGTCATCCCCGAAACGCAGCAGACGATCCGCTACATCAACGACAAACTCTCCGAGGCCGAGCGCGACAACACCACGCGCCTCATGAAGATCACCGACATCATCCGCAAGTAAGGGAGGGGGACCATGAAGCCGGCGGCGGCGTGTCACCTCACGCTGATTCTTCTCGCCGCTCTTGCAGGTAGGCTATCGGCGGCTGAGCCGATCAGCCTGGGCGCCGAACTTGAGGTCCGCCCGCTGGCGTCGGGGGTCTGGCTGGTGGTTCACCGTTTTCCGGGCGAGTGCAACAGCCTGCTGGTGCAGTGTGATCCCAACCATTTCGTCTGGGTCGACACGCCGTGTACCAATGAGGCAACGCAGCAGGTTCACCAATGGCTCCAGCGGACCTTCGGCGCTCCTGACGTGATCCAGATCAACACGGGCTTCCACAACGACAACCTGGCCGGCAACGGCTATCTGCTTGCCCAGGGCGTTCCGTGCTATGGCTCGGATCTGACGCCCAGGCTCATCGCCGAGTGCTGGCCGAAGACCGTGCGGAAGGTCCTGCCGTACTACGAACGCCGGCCGGACAAGAAGTATCGTGACACGCTGCTGAGCCAGAAGCTCGTGCCTCCCAACAAACTCTATCCACTGGCTGAGGGGCTGACGCTAAGCATTGGCTCGGAAACCATCGAGGTCTACTTCCCGGGCGCCTCCCACACGGTCGACAACGTCATCGTCTACTTTCGCAGCCGCCGTCTGCTCTATGGCGGATGTATGATCAAGGCGATCGCCGCTCGCTCGCCGGGCTTCACAGGCGACGCCGACATGGCCGCCTGGCCTCACTCGGTCCAGAAGGTCTTGGAACGCTACCCCGCGGCCCATCTCGTCGTCCCCGGCCATGGCCCCGCCGGCGACCTCAGCCTGGTGCGCCACACCATTGACCTCTGCGAGCGGCACAACAAGCGGAACAACCTGTAGGTTTTTGGCTGTTGGCTCAAAGATGCCAGGGACTGCGCGGCGGGCGGTCGAGCATGCGGTTGGCCTGCTCATCGCCGATGGTGCATTCCGCTTTTGGGTCCCACCTGATTCCGCGGCCGAGGATCATGGCGATATTGCCCAGATGGGCCGGGATGACGGAGTGATGGCCGATAGAAGCCGGCGTGACGGTCTGCGAGCGTGTTTTGACACAATCCAGGAAATCACGGCGGTGCCCCTGGCGATGGTCGCCTTTCGGCCTGGCCAGATGAATCTCGTCGGGACCGATGACGGTCGTACGCAGGTCGTCCGGCTCGGTCTGGAGACCGCCGCGCGTGATGTGTACCCAGCCCTTCTCGCCGATGAAGCGCACGCCTTGCGGGCAGTGATTGTTGCTGGCGACACGCATCACGAGCCCGTCGGCGTAGCGGCACTCAAAGTCGTAGTCCACCGCCGCATTCCAGAGTCCGTCGCGCGGAAACACACCCTTTCCCATCACTTCGACCGGACCTGTGTCGTCGCAGCCCATGCCCCAATGGGCAATGTCGATGTGGTGCGCGCCCCAGTCTGTAACCTGTCCACCCGAATAGTCCAGGATCCAGCGGAAGTTCCAGTGGCAGCGCATCGTCGTATAGGGGGCCCACGGGGCCGGACCGAGCCACATGTCATAGTCGAGCCTTGTCGGCGTTCGGTTGGCTGCGGGGTGATGCGGTCGACCGTCCCCTGGCCCAGCGGGGTAAAGCCCGGGCCGATACCGACGTCGACGCGGAGCAGCTTGCCGATGCGCCCGTTGCGTACCAGTTCGCAGCCAAAGCGGAAGTGCTGCGTCGAGCGCTGCCAGCTTCCAGTTTGCCAAACGCATTCGTAGCGGTCCACCGCGTCGACGATGGCTCGGCCCTGGGCAATCGTCAAGGCCAGGGGTTTCTCGCCGTAGATGTCCTTGCCCGCCCGGATGCCGGCCAGAGCAGCCAGCGCATGCCAATGGTCTGGAACCGCGATGCAGAGGGTGTCGATGTCGCCGTGCTGCAGGAGATTGCGAAAGTCGTTGTAGGCGACGCAATCGTTGCCGTCGTAATGCTGGTTGATCTCCCGGGCGGCGGACGCTCGGCGCTTCGCGTCCACGTCGCACACGGCCACGATCCGGCAGTCGCCCTCCTGGAGGAAGCCCTTGACGTGGCGCAGGCCCATGCTGCCCAGGCCCACGACCCCCATGGTGATCCGCTCGCTGGCCGCCGCCGAGCCTGCCCGCCCCAGCGCGGAAGCCGACGCGAAATACGGTACTGTCACGCACTCCGCGGCGCACTGGAGAAATCGGCGTCTGGAGAGACTACTTCTGTGGGTCTCCGGGCTCACTATCACCCCTCGATGGCATTACAGGTTGTTTTCAATTACCAGCACTGCGCAAGTCGTTCAACATGTTGATCCAAACGCCGACGTAATGGCCGTGGTCGTGATATGTCCGACCGCTGACGAGATTGCCGTCGACGACGCAGGGCTCGTTGACGAAGATCCCGCCGCATACTTCGAGATCGAATCTGCATTTGGGTACGGTCGCCATGCGACGTCCTCTGATGCAGCCGGCATATGCCGGAATCTCTACGCCGTGACAGACGCTGGCGACCGGCTTGTTGGTCGCGAAGAAATGCTTGGTGATCCGCACGAGATCCTCGTCGTAGCGAATGTATTCCGGAGCGCGCCCGCCCGAGAAGAAGATCCCCAGATAGTCCTCCGGTTCGACATCCTTGAACGCGATGTCGGCGCCGATGGTGTAGCCGGCCCACTCCCGCGTGACGTGCCCGTCCCAGTCCGGCGGGATCTCGTGCATCACCATGTGGTAGCGCCGCTTTTCCGGGCCCGCCACCACCGGCACGAAACCCACCTCCTGCAAACGGAAGTAGGGATACAGCGTATCAACGGTCTCTGTCGCCTCGCCCACCACGATCAGCACTTTGTCCATGCGACGATATCCTTTCCTGAAGGCCCGCTCCCCCGGATTGTAGCACTCGGTCTTCCTCCCGTCCAAGGGAATTGGGAAACCCTATACGGGGTTGCCGTGCGACAGGATGGATGGTAGCATCATGTCCGTTTGAGTCAATGCAACGGAGTTGGGATAATCAGGAATCTGCTATGAAAGCTCATCGTCTGTCTGCCGCGGTCGTGTCAGTTGTCCTCGTGTTGGTGTCAGTCTTGTCGGCCGAGATTCGGGTTGTGGTCGGCCATCATCCTCCCGAAGATGCGGTTGGCGGTTTTGTCTTGCCGAAGGTTCCTCCACCGTCACAGAGCGATGCGGCTCAAAAGGCCTCCGTCATCCTCGTCGACGGTCGGCGCGACAGAAACGGCGCGCGCCTCGACGTGCTCAATGATGGGCAGGTCCCCACGGATGAAGACCAACCGGGCAGGAACTTCTTCTTTGCGGCCAACACCGACGGGGGGCGCCTCCTGGTCGATCTGGATAAGGCCATTGCGATCGAGCAGATCAACACCTACTCGTGGCATCCTGGCTCGCGCGGGCCACAGGTCTACGCGCTTTATGCGAGCGATGGCAGCGGTGCCGGGTTCGCGGCGCAGCCGAAGAAGGGAACCGATCCGCGGACCTGCGGCTGGGCGCTCGTAGCCAAAGTCGATACACGGCCCGAGCAAGGTGCCGGCGGCGGGCAGTACGGTGTCAGCATCCGCGATACGGTCGGCAATCTGGGTACGTATCGCTACCTGCTTTTCGATATCGCACGCACCGAGAGCGACGATCCGTTCGGCAATACCTTCTACAGCGAGATTGATGTGGTCGACCCGACGTCGCCTGTCGTTCCGGTGGAAGTCCCCAAGGCCGGCGAAGGGGCCCGCGAGGTGGTCGAGATTGATGGCGGGAAGTATCAGATCGTGATCGACACCACCGAGACACCCGATCTGACGAAATGGGCGCACGAGGAACTGGCGCCGGTTGTGCAGAAATGGTACCCACGGCTTGTTGCCATGCTGCCCAGCGAAGGGTATGACGCGCCGGCAAAGGTCACGATTACGTTCAGTGCGAACATGCGGGGCGTGGCCGCCACAGGGGGCTCGCGGGTACGCTGCGCCGCCACCTGGTTCCGCACCCAACTGATTGGCGAAGCCAAGGGCGCGATCGTGCACGAACTGGTGCACGTCGTGCAGAGCTACGGCCGGTCCCGGCGCACCAATCCCAACGCCACAAGGCCCCCCGGGTGGCTGGTCGAGGGTATCGCCGACTACATTCGCTGGTTCCTGTACGAGCCGCACACCCACGGGGCGGAGATCACCGCGCGCAACATCGACCGGGCCCGTTACGACGCCAGCTATCGCGTCAGTGGCAACTTCCTCCACTGGGTCACGAATACCTGCGACAAGGACATCGTGCGTAAGCTTAACGCGGCGGCTCGTGAAGGGCGGTACGCGGAGCAGTTGTGGAGTGACGCGACGGGCAAGACGCTCCAGGAATTGGGCGACGAATGGCAAGCGGTGATGAAGGAAAAGGTTGCCGCGGAGGAGGCGGGGCCGAAGCCCAATACGCTGACCGACGAGGAACGGGCCGCCGGATGGAAGCTGCTCTTCGACGGTAGCAGCTTCGATGGTTGGCACACGTTCAAACGCGAAGACGTGCGCCCGGGCTGGCGAGTGCGTGGCGGCGCGCTGGTCTGCGCCGATCCGCACAATGCAGGCGATCTTTGTACCGACGCGCAGTATGATTGGTTCGAGCTTCAGATCGACTACACCATCAGCGAGGCCGGCAACAGCGGCATCATGTATCGTGTCACCGACGAGGGCGGGGCCGCGTGGGCGACCGGTCCCGAGTTCCAGTTGGAGGACAACACCGAGGCCAGCGATCCGGTCCGGTGCGGCTGGCTCTATGCTCTCTACCAGCCTCCCGTCGATCCGGCCACGGGCAAGCCGCTCGATGCCACCAAGCCGGTTGGCCGGTGGAACCACGTGCGTCTGCTCATCAGTCCCGAGAGGTGCGAGCACGAGATCAACGGCGTCAAGTACTTCGACTACGTTCTGGGCAGCGATGATTTCAAAGGTCGCGTGGCCCAAAGCAAATTCCGCCGGATGCCTCTGTTCGCCCGGTTCGACAAGGGCTACATCGCGTTGCAGGGCGATCACGGCCAGGTCTCATTCCGCAACATTAAGATACGTCCCATTCCGGTCGAGAAGTGATGCTCCCGGCATGACCACCCGCGTGCGGGGCGCGCAATCCCTAGGATGAGGACGATACCAGGCCCTATAATCACGCTTACCTCAGGGGCGGTTCTCGGAAACTAGCCAATGGCTGGGATCTCTGGCCGATTCCTGAGAAAAGTGTGGATTCCCGCGCGGAGCATTCCGACATCATATCGTCAACGTTGTGAATGCGGCCCTGTCGGGCACGACCTTCGGAAGGCTGTGCGAACCGGCGGAATGACAAAAGCGAGGTGGCGATGAGGATTGGCATCGGGTTTGAGGAAGCGTCGGATCCGTTCGCAGCAGGGCAAGGCATTGCCCGAGAGGCGATCGCCAAGGGCGACATCACCGATCCGGACTACGTCATTGCATTCTGCAACGACGCGGTAGACGCCGATCGTTTCTTTGCCGGTCTGACCTCTGTTGTTGGGCGCGATGCTGCTATCGTCGGCGGTTCCGCGATCGGGATCATCACCAATGACACGATTTGCTCTGAAGGGCACCCGGCTTGTGCGGCGGTCGTGCAGTCGGAGCAAATTGATTTCAAGGTTGCGTACGCTGATGGTATGGACCAGGACCCCGAGGCGGCGGGCGCGGCGCTGTCGGATCAACTGTCGCCGCGCGAAGACGAAAAGCTGGTCTTGGTATTTTACGATTCGATTCGCAGCCCAGCGACGTCCACAGCGCCTCCCGTGATGAACCCTTCCGGGCCGTTGATCGACGGGGTGTCCAGGAATCAAGGCAGCGAGGGCATAACGCTCGGAGCCGGACTCATGGGCAGTTGCCGGTTTGGCCAGACGCGGCAGTTCTGTCTAAACCAGGTTCGCTCTCAGTCAGCCGTGGGGCTGCTGCTGGGCGGACCGTTCCGTCCGTATTTTCGGATTTGCCATGGTTGCACGCCGCTGGACGGCATCTATCACACGATCACCAGCATGCAGGATGATCAGATCTACGAGATCGACCGTAAGCCGGTGGTGGATGTTATCGACGAGGCGTGTGGGAGCCAAACATGGCGGCAACAGCGTCCGGTGGATGCGATTACCCTGGGCGTCAACTGCGGCGGACGATTCGATCCACCGCAGGAATCCAATTACATCAACCGATTGATCACGGGCGTATTGCCGGGCGATCGGGGCATAGGCATCTTCGAGCCGGACCTTCACGAAGGCGCGGAGGTGCAGTTCATGCTCCGGGACCCGGAGAAGATGATCGAGTCGGCACAACGCAATTCGCGGGCTCTGATCGAACAGGTTCTCAACGATCACCGCACACCTGTTTGTGGGATCTACATCGATTGTGGCGACAGGAGCGCGGCGCTGTCGAATACCGCAGTCGAGGAGGCGGCGCTGGTCCAGGATGCCTTCAATCAGCAGGGGATTCCTCTGCTGGGGTTCTATTCCGGTGTGGAGATCGCGCCGTTGATGGGCAAGAGCAGGGGGCTGGATTGGACCGGAGTGCTGGTGCTTATTGCGGAGGATGAGGGATGACGCAGTTATACGCTGAATCTCAATTGCAGGAGCGCCTCAAACAGGCCGAGAAGGAAGCCTTGTACTATCGAGCCGTGGCCGAAGAAACGGGCAAGAAGGCGTTGCGCCGGGTCGAGCAACTGGAAGAGCTCATCGCCCAGAAGAAGCAGGCCGAGAAGGATTCGGCGGACCTTCTTGATCGAGTTCGGCAGAGCAACGAGGAGTTGAGCGAGTTCGCCCATGTCGTCTCGCACGATTTGCGCGAACCGCTACGAAAGATCATCTGTTTTGGCTCCATCCTCAATGAATCGCTCGGTGCGACTCTGTCGGAAGAGGATGCGGACAGCCTGGCGATCATGATCGACGGCGCCGCCCGCATGCAAAAGATGATCGACGCGTTGCTCTTGTATTGCCGAATAACCCACCGGCTGGCGGAATCGCAGGCGGTCGATCTGAACCAGATCGTTGAGCAATTGCGGGACTTTGAACTGGCCGTGCTGCTGGACGAAAAGGAGGTCGTGATGGAGGTTCCCCAGACGCTTCCCACCGTCGAAGGAGATGGCGCGCAGATTCGTGAATTGCTCCAGAATCTGACTGCCAATGGTATCAAGTATCAGCCCGGGAATGCCGTGCCTCGCATTCGCATCACCGCCTCTGCTGCGGACCACGGCATGGTACGGATCGAAGTGACTGACAATGGGATCGGCATCGAATCGGCCTGTCAGGAGAATGTCTTCGCCATGTTCAAACGCGTGCACCATGGCAATATGTACGAAGGCACCGGTGTTGGCCTGGCCATCTGCAAGAAGATCGTCAAGCGACACGGGGGCCGGATCGGTGTCGAATCGCAGTTGGGCGAGGGCTCGACCTTCTGGTTCACCCTTCCGTTGGCAGAGTCGAAGGCGCCCCGGCAGAGCGCATGAACAACCGCACAACCCTTATCTACCGGGCAATGAGGTAAAAAGAGCGGCGTGCCAGGCACGCCGCTTGTCTTGCGTCATTTCTTTTCGACTTGGCCCGGGAACCCCTCAGGCCATCAGGCCAGTGCCTCGCGGCAGAACTGGACGCACCTCGTTGTCTCCTTCACCGCGTCGGAACCTTGGGGGACGCGGTACTCCAATTCGATATCGGCGGGGAAGGGCCACTTCTCGCGCTTCATCAACCGGAGAACCAGCGCGACGGGCGTGTCGCCCTGGCCGAACGGCATGTTCGGACCATTGTTGACCTTCCGGTCCTTGATGTGCAGGCTGAGAATCCGGTCGTGGTGCTTTTCGATCAGCGGGATCGGCGATTCGTTGGTGCCGGCGACGTAGTGGCCGATGTCGAGGTTGATCCCGAGGTATTTCCCGTGCGACAGAATAGGACCATCGTATGTCGTCGGCGTGATCTGCGTGTGGTTGTGGAAGCCGATCATGATCTCGTGCTTGTCGGCGAACGGCCCCAGACGCTGGGCCGCTTCTTCGGACAGCTCACGCGTGATGCCTCTGGCGCCGAGGGCGCGGGCGACCTTGAAGTAGTAGTCAATCTCGCCGTCCGTCATCCCGGCGTTGCCAATGCTGCCGAACTTGACGATGTGGATGTTGACGCCCGCGTCGTTGTATATCTTGCGGAGTTCGCGGTACTTGTCCATGGGCGCGGAAAGACGCCATTCGAGCAACGCTTCCCGTCGCTTCTCGAGCGCCTGCCGTTGCTCGGCGGTCATCTGGCGGCGCGGGCGGCCGCCCCCGGACGGCGCGCCGGCGAACTGCTCGGCCGGTCCGCCCATCAGCTCGACGGAGCTGATGCCGCACTGCGTGATATGCTTCAGCAAGTCCGTGGCCGAGCTGGGCAAGCTGCGGAAACTATAGGTAATGGCGCCGATCTGCACGCCACCGAACTTCGAGTTGGGTTTGCCCATTCCCTGGGCGGCGACCGTGCTGACGACACGGCGGGGCATCATCGTCAGGGCGACTGCCGTGGCGGCACCGCCCAGCAGTTGACGGCGCGACAGAGCGGGGTGATGGTGGCTCTTTGGCTTGTCGTTCATAATGGCACTCCTCAATGTGGCGGGCGCGATTTGTCGGATGGTCGGATCAGCGCATTTTCGAAACGCTGCGCCGCCCGAGTCCGGCCAGCCGAACCGGTCCGGCTTTCTTCTTCACCTCGGATACCGGCAGATTGTAGCAGGGGAGGTTCGTCTTGTGCAAGGCAGATTCGCACCGCTGTAGGGGGGCATCTAACGTCAGGCATTGTGTGCGACCGTCGCGCGTGCTAAGCTGGAGTCTAGGTTGATGGCATGATGTTGTCAGATAACGGAGATGTGATGGTGACACGATTGTTCTGCGGCACCGGCCTGCTGCTGGTCTTCCTGGCGGGATCTCATTCCACCGCGACTGAGGCGGAGTCGGTCTTCGGGGACCTTTCGTTTCAACAAGGGTTCCTACTGAGCTACCCGCGTGTGGCGAAGGGGAGGGCGGTGGCTGCGACGTTGGATCTGGGCCGGGCTGATGCCCAGCCGCTCTGGCGGCTGTGCCAGTGGGCAACGAAGTACAGCCTGGCCGACGCGCCTTGTATCACGGGCTCGCAGGGGGATGTCTCCTATCAGAACGAGGGCAAGCGGGTGGTTGTCGGCGGGCCGGCTTCACCGCACCGCGACCTGATCCTTGAGATACGGGGGCAGGCCGAGTACGGCGCGCAACCCCGGCACGCGGGGGAAAGCTGGCCGCATTTGCTCGTCGAACAGGATGCCCCTCGGCCGTTTCAGATCGATGCGCTGGAACGTCTCACACTCTCCGTTCATCTGAGGCTATTGTACTGCACAGATCACATGGCAGCCGCGGATTACAATGCCGGGCTGCACGCCGCTCAATTCCAGATGTTCTTCATCGTCAAGAACGTCAGTCCGCAGGCGGCGGATCACGGCGACTACTTCTGGTTTGGTGTGCCATTCTTCGACAACCGCTACGACAGCCCGCCGGCTTACATGGCCAAAGACGCGGGCAAATCGGATGCGACCGGCAAGTTCATCTATACGGTTGCCGCCCGCGCCGTGGGCATCCGGCCGCTCACGAGCGGCCAGTGGGTCGACGTTGAGACTAACCTGTTGCCGCATATCCAAAGCGGCCTGGCCGAAGCCGTGGCCCGTGGATATCTCAAGGCGGGCCACGAACGGGACTACGCCGTCGTCAACATGAACCTGGGCTGGGAAATTCCCGGTACGTTCGATGCGGCCATGCAGGTGCGCGACCTGGAAATCTCCGCTTCGCCGAGGGGGATTGGCCCTGAGCGGTAATGGAGCGGCTCGGGCTCGACGCTGTGCGACGGCCGATTGCTAATGCGCGCCGGGTATGCTATCATCTCGCGTTTGTTTCTCTGGATTGACGAAGACGACGCCGATTGTCGGCATGCCATTGAAGGTGAGGCACCATCATGAAAATCGTACTGGCAGGGCCCAAGGGGGCGGGCAAGAGTTCCGTCGCGGCGGAATTGGCGAAGTTGACCGGCCTCGAAGCGATCGAGACGGATCGCCTGATCGAGGAGTGCTTTGAAAGGGACACGGGCGAGCAGCACACGTGTCGCGAAATCTTCATCGAACACGGCGAGCCGGAGTTCCGCGCCGTGGAGCAGAAAGTGGCCGTCCAACTGGGCGAGGCGGACTGGAAGCTGATCGTCTGCGGCGGGTCGAGCCTGCTGGATCCGGTCAGCCGTCGGGCCCTGCGCAAGAACGCCGTCCTGATCTATCTGACTGCCGACCCGGCCGCACTGTGGACGCGCATTGCCGAGAAGGGGCTGCCCCCGTGGTTGCGCGGCCCCGACGCCCGGGCCCAGCTCGACAAGAACGTGGCGTACCGCGAGGAATTGCTGAGCCCCTTTGCCGACGCCGTGATCGACACGACGGGTCGGTCTCCGGAAGAGATCGCCGGGATCGCCATGCAGCATGTGGTGGAGGAATTGGGCGTGCGCTGTCGGGCCGCCAACACCTACGGTGACATCATTCGCGTCACGACCTTTGGCGAGAGCCACGGGCCAGCCATCGGCGCCGTGCTGGACGGCGTGCAGCCCGGGATCGAATTCTCCGAGCAGGAAATCCAGAAGCAACTTAACCGCCGACGCCCGGGCCAGAGCGATGTCACGACGCCCCGCGATGAGAAAGACCTGGTCGAGATCCTTTCCGGTGTGTTCGATGGCAAAACCACCGGCGCGCCGATTGCCATGGCGATCATCAACCGCGACCATGATTCCAGCAAGTACGAGGGCATCAAGGACCTGTTTCGGCCCGGACACGCCGACTTCACCTACTACCGCAAGTATGGCATCCGCGACCATCGCGGCGGGGGGCGTTCCTCCGGGCGCGAGACAGCCGGTCGCGTCATGGGCGGCGCCTTCGCGCGCCAGGAACTGGCGAAGCGCGGTGTCAAGATCGTTGCCCACGCGGTCGAAATCGCGGGCATAGCGGCCGAGCAATGCGATCACGACGCCATCGAATCCAATCCGGTGCGCTGCGCCGATCCGGTTGCGGCCGAGCGCATGGCCCAGGCAATTCTCGCGGCCAAGGACGACGACGATTCCGTGGGCGGTGTGATCCAACTCGAGATCGACGGTCTGCCGGTCGGCCTGGGCGATCCGGTGTTCCAGAAGCTCGACGCCAAGCTGACGGCCGCGATCATGACGGTCGGTGCGATCAAGGGCATTGAGGTAGGCCGGGGCTTCGCGCTGACCCGCATGCGGGGCAGCCAGTCCAACGACAGCATGGCCGACGGCGGTTTCGTGACCAACAATGCCGGCGGCATTACCGGCGGGGTCTCTACCGGCCAGCCCATCACACTGCGCATCGCGGTCAAGCCGACCTCGTCGATTGCCAAGCCGCAGCACACGCTCAGCGTGGACATGGAGAACCGGCCCATCGAGACCCACGGCCGCCACGATCCCTGCATCGTGCCGCGCGTGATCCCCGTCATCGAGTCCATGGCAGCTTTGGCCTTGCTCGATGCGTGGGAGGTCCAGGACCGCCTGAATCCCGACTGGCGCCGATCCTAGCCATCGTCGCTATTCGAAGCGGCGCATCCAGGCGGGCCAATTGCTGGCGACGACCCCGCCGGCCGGCGTCCAGGCGTTGGCGGTGTCAAAGGCGCGATGCCACTTTAGCGTCCAGAGATCTTTCAGGCCCACCTTGCGGGTGGACCAGTCCATGAAGAGGATGTGGACATTGCCGTGGTGGCGATTCGTGCAGACGCGGCGCATACCGCCACCAAAGGACCAGGCGAACTCCCCGTCCTGTTCCGGAGGCGGGTCGTACGCTTCAGGCCGGACGAGCATGAATCCACAGTCCATGAGTACTGGAATCGTCCCGGCGTTCTTCTGGCCCGTCCGGCGCCACTTGCCGCTCGCCTCATGCGCGCCGACCACCAGATCGCTGTCGTTGATCCACCAGTTGATCCCGTAACTGCCGATCTTGTACTTGCGGTCCTTGAGATACGTGAACTCGGCGGGGTTGGTGATGCTCACATCCCAGGCGGTCCAGGGCAGGGTGCCGCCTTCCTCCAGCGTGCGGGGCGCCTTGGGGCACAGACGGATCTCGGGCTCCTCGTAGTAAGGGATCAGCGTGTAGATCCACGAGTAGCGGCCCGTGTCCCAGTCCTCATCGATGCCCGGCATGAAGTGCCCATCGTGGTCGGAGGTGTACATCGCCAGGCACAGCGACCATTGCTTCAGGTGGTTCTGGCAGACGACCGCACGGGCCTGTTCCCTGGCCCGGCGCAGCGAGGGCATCAGGATCGCCATCAGCACGGCGATGATGGCGATTACTACCAGCAACTCGATCAGCGTGAAACCACGCTTCCTGGTCATCGTGGCAACCCCGGTCGTATATCGGAAACGCTGATGCGATTGTACCGGACACCGCGCGGCAAATCAATGCCACCGCAAATGTCAATCTAAGCGCCAACACATGGGACATGTCTGTAGGGGGGCTACTGTGGCCGCCTGGGTTTGGATTGCTGCCTCGCGTAGCGCAGTTCCGAACGGCCCGACGCCGCCGCATCGTTTTGGGCCGGCACGGTGGCCTGCCCCACAAGTTGCGTATGGTACGGGCATGCAATTCGTCGTTCATATGTTTCACCCGATTGGGGCTATTGGGCGTCGGGTTTCAACTGACGATCCGAGACGGCCGGGACGATGCGGTTGTCCTGGTCTTTGGGGTATCCGAGGTCCCAGGGGGCAGGCCCGACCCAGGTGCTCTGCGTTCCTTCAATCCGAATGGTCCCGTCCACCCCCAAGGTGACCAGAGCGAACAGAGGGTTGCGGTAGGGGGCCGTGCGCTTGATCCAGGGATAGGCCTTGTCGATCTCCTCACTATACCGGACGTGCCGGTACTTCTCGCCCATCCAGAAGTAGGACATGCTGTTGATCTGGATGTAATCGATGCCATTGATGCGGCGATGATGGTCGATATGATGGTGGCCGCTGAAACAGGCAATGACTTTAGCCTTGCCGGCGGTGCGGTTGGCGTTCTCCAGGATGGTGCGAATCGCTGCGGCGTTTTCCACGCCGCCTACCGTCTCCAAACTCTGATGCGAGAAGATGACGACGGGCCGGTCCGTCGCCTTCAGTTGCCGACGCAGCCACTGCCGTTGCTCGGCGCCGAGGTACCGGGCGTAGCCCGGTTGCGGCGGGTCGGCCTGGTCGTTGCCGTCAAGAACGATGAAGCGAAAGCCGCCTCGGTCGAACGTGTAGTAGCGGGCCGGCATTTCGTAGTAGGCAGCGGTCTGTTCCCGCGCAAAACCCCCATCCATGTCGTGGTTGCCCAGGACGTGATAACCAGGCCCCTTGAAGGACCGCCAGATCGACATGAACCCATCGTTGCGCGCGTAAGGCCGACAGAAATCACCCAGCTGGATGATGAAGTCCACCTGCCGTCGATTCATCCCATCGATGAAGGCCCGGAGCCGCTCGTCGGCGTCGTGCATGATATCCTTGTGCACGTCGGCGCAGATACCGAAACGAACGGGCTTCTGCGACAAGGTGTCACGACCCCAGACCCGGACCGGCGCGAGCAGGGTAACCAAGACACACAGCGCCGGGAGGAGGAACCACTGATGAGATGTCAACCTTCGCACAAGACCTCTCCTTTCCGTTTGCTCGTGGATCCGATGATCCAGGTAGAGCAGCACGTAGATGATGTCCTCATCACTCAGACGCCTGGGGTATTGTCATGCTGAACCCATTCGACTGCGCTCAGGGCGGGCTACGTGAAGCATCTGGCTCCAGTCTACAATTCACGTTTGCATCCCTGCCACAGCCAGATCCCATTCGACTGCGCTGAGGGCAGGCTCTGCGCCGTTGGCTCAGGGTGACACGTCCGGCACAGGCATTGATGCTGTAAAAGGTGAAACCCTGTTAGTTCGTCTTCTTGATGGCGTAGAGGTTTTCGTCGCTGCGCAGGATAAGGGCGCCGTTGCAGACGATCGGGCTGGCGTTGAACGTGCTGCGATCGCCCAGCTTGTTGTGTGCGAGTTGTTTGAACTCGGGTTGGGCCGCCAGGACGAGGGTGCCGTCGTTGCGCGTCTGGACGTAGAGCCGGCCGTCGGCGAGCAGGGCCGAGGCGTAGGGCTGCATCCGCACGCGCTGCGAATACTTGACGGCGCCGTCTTCGAGGCTCAGGCAATAGGCGGCCTGTGTACGGTCGCTGACCCAGTACAGGTGTCCCTCATGCACGATCGGCGAGCAGACATTGGCGCCGACGTCGGCCTGCCACAGCTTGTGGGTTTGCGTGACGTTGCCGCGCCCGCCGCTGCGGACGGCCACCGTTTTCGAGTTGCGCCCGCCGAGGGCGTAGAGGACGCCCTGATGAGAGACGATGCTGGGGCAGATGTAGTCCGGGATGCCTTCGCACCGCCAGAGCGCCCGGCCTGTCCGTGGATCGAAACTCAGGATCCATCCTCTCACCGTCACCGCCAGTTCCTGCCTGCCGTCGGCGGTCGTCACCAGATGCGGCGTATTCCACGACTGACGCATGCCCCCGGCGCGCCAGACCTCCCGGCCTGTCTCTTTGTCCAGCGCCACGAGCGATCCGCTTTCGACACTGGCATTGACGATGACCAGGTTCTCGTACAGCACGGGTGAGGTACCGGAGCCCCAATCGTGCGTCTTCGACCCGACACTGGTGCGCCAGATCTGGTGGCCGTCGAGGTCGAACTTGAAGACGCCGCTCTTGCCGAAGAAGACGTACAGATGCGTGCCATCTGTGGTCGGTGTGGCCGCGGCGTACCCATGGTCGCGCACGCTCTTGGACTCAGGCAACGTCGGCTCGATCCGCTGATCCCAGAGAATCTTCCCGGTTTTACCGTCGACACTTAGCACGTGAAGTGTCAGGTCCTCCATCGTGCCCTGGTTGCTCTCGATGCCGTAGCCGCTGTAACAGGTGACGTACAGTTTGCCCTTCAGGGCGATCGGACTGGAGGAGCCGTAGCCGGGCAGGGCCGTCTTCCAGGCGACATTCTCCGTTTCGCTCCACGTGATGGGCAGGTTCTCCGCTTCTGAGACGCCTAATCCTCCCGGGCCGCGGAACTGGGGCCAGTCCTGGGCGAGCGCCGATGTGGATAGAAGAGTCACCGAACAGAACGCGACGATGTGAGTCAAACGGGCCGTGGGCATCGTTCTACCTTTCTTAGCAATGGAGAAACAATCGACAACCTATCGCCAACCCAACGGTGCAGGGTTAGCCTGTCAGGCTATCATAACAAGCCCGTGAGGACAGGGTCAAACGTCAAAGCGTGAAGTGTCCGGGTCGTGCGGGACGGTGAAACGGGAGCGTCGGGGGATTGCGGACGATGATGCAGGGGGGCGCAACGAAGCGGGGCTCGTACCTGATCGGCACAAGCCCCGCGGTGATACCATTTTCGTTGTTATCCGGCCGCGACCTTTTCCTCCTTCTCCTCCTTCTCCTGCTGCTGCTCCTCCTGCTGCTCTTCCTCCTGCTTCTCCTCCTCCTTGCTGTACGCGTACCAGGCAATCCCATCATATGTCCATAGATCCGGGGAGTCCTTCAGCAGGTGGTCGCGCTCGGCCTCGTCGGCGGTGTAGAAGTGAGTGGCCAGGGCATCCGACCAGAACCGATAGATCGGTATCGTCTCGGCCGGCTGCTGATCGACGGGGTACGCGTGGAAGGCGATCCCCTCATAGTCCCAGACGTCCGGATGTTCCTCGATGAGGCGATCACGCTCTTTTTCACTTATCGTGTAGAAATGGCCGCCCAGGACGTTGGACCAGAACCGGTAGATCGGCGCGCTGTTCGGCTCGTTGGCGTCGGCCACAGCCTGGTAGACCTCGCCGTCATACGTCCAGACGTCAGGGTATTCGATGAGGAGTTTCTCTTTTTCCGATTCCAGCGCAGTGTAGAAGTGACTCTGGAGGATCGGAGACCAGAACCGGTAGACCGGCAGGCGTGCGACCTCGCCCGGGCTGGGCATTGTGTACTCGACCGTGAGTTTGGCATACCCGAGGGTGACGCGCTGCCCGGCGAAGTCCCGGATCGTGTCGATGTCGATGTAGACATAGACTTCGCCGTCGGCCCAGAGGCTCTCGAGCACGGCCGGCGGCAACTCGAACGTGGTCGCTCCCCAATGGCGTCCGTCGGTGTCGTTAAGCGCGCCCAACTCCACGTTGTCGGCGTAAATGATGTCGATCTCTGCTCCTTCTTCGTCATTCATATCGACGTCCCAGGCGTAGATTTCCAGGCTCGCCGCTTGAATCCCCTGGGCGTCACTGGGAACCAGGTCTTTCAGCGAGTGGGTCCAGCCCCAGTCCTCCCACATCCCGCGATAATAGGGCGAGTGGTCCAGGGTGACGTCCGGGGGAATGAACCAGGTGCCGTCGAAATCCACGGCGGTCGAGTAATCGAATGTGCTTTCGACCGTGGTGGTGCCGGCGTTAGCCAGACCGGCGCAGACCAGAAATCCTACGATCACCCCCGCCATTCTTGCCTTTTTCATTGCTTCTCTGGCCTCCAATAATTATAGGACTCCGGTTGTGAGTCCTGGGACCGCACTGTGGCTCCTTTCAGGTCTCTCATTGACGACCGAACCAGC
>CP070782.1:6430388-6440352 GCA_020346325.1 Phycisphaerales bacterium | reverse complement strand
GTACGACATCGCCTGGGGCGATCGCAAGATGAACGAACAGCAGTGTCGGGAGGTGATTGAGGCGTTTGGGCGAGAGCTCACCGAGAAGCGCAGCGTCAATCTCGACGCCTTCGTCTTCGACGACGGCTGGGACGACAACAAGACGCTGTGGCGGTTTCACCCGGGCTTTCCGAACGGATTCGCGCCGCTCGTGCCCCTGGCGCAGAAGTACGACTCGGCCGTCGGCGTGTGGCTGTCGCCCTGGGGCGGTTACGGGCAGGCCAAAGAAGAACGTATGAAGTACGGCCGGACGCAGGGCTTCGAGACCAACCGCAATGGCTTCTCTTTAGCGGGCCCCAAATACTACGCGCGTTTCCGTGACGTCTGCGCCGAGATGATTCGCCAGTACGACGTCAACTACTTCAAATTCGACGGCGTGGGGATCGGCAACGACAAGGATGGCGCTGACGCCGAGTTCCTGCCCGACATCGAAGCGCAGTTGACCCTCTGCAACGAACTGCGGGCGCTGCGACCGGACGTGTACCTGAGCATCACCACCGGCACGTGGCCCTCGCCCTATTGGCTGTTCTACGGCGATTCCATCTGGCGCAACGGGCACGACTGCGGCTTCCACGGCGCCGGCACGATGCGCCAGCAATGGATCACCTACCGTGACATGATCACGTACCGCATGATCGTGCAGCGTGCCCCCCTTTATCCGCTTAACTCGCTGATGGTCCAGGGCATTTGCTACGCCCAGCTCGGCACGGCAACCCGGATGGCCAACGACCTCGGTGACGTCGTTGACGAGATACGTATGCTGTTCGCCTCCGGGACGCAGCTTCAGGAACTCTACGTCACGCCCGGCATGATGACGCCGCCCATGTGGGACGCGCTGGCCGAAGCGGCTGCCTGGTCCCGTGAAAACGCCGATGTGCTCGTCGATGTCCACTGGATCGGGGGCGATCCCGGCACGGGCGAAACCTACGGCTATGCCTCGTGGGCACCCCGCAAGGGCATTCTCGTGCTGCGCAATCCGAGCGAGGCGCAGGCCACCCTCAGTGTCGACGTCCAGGAGGCGTTCGAACTGCCGACCGGCAGCGCCCGGACCTATCGCCTGACAAGTCCCTGGGACGAGGAGACTGCCGAACTTCTGCTGCGGGCCGGTCAGCCCCACGAGTTCGTCCTGGAGCCGTTCCAAGCCCTCGTGTTGGAGGCTTTGCCAATCAAGTGACATGGTTGGGAGGAATCCTCTGCCCGGCGATTGTCATCCTGAACGCAGTGAAGGACCTGGGCTGCGATCGAGAGAGACCTCTTGTGCCAGGGCCAGATCCTTCAGCTTCGTCTCAGGATGACGAACAGTGAGGCATACGAGAATCGAGATTGGATCAGATTCGGAACGTATCGGGAACCAATTCCAGGGTCTGTCTCTTCTCGACGGCGTCGTTGATCTTTAGCGCCGTGAGGGTGCTCGCATAGGCGGTCTCGGCCGAGCAGTTGAGCTGGGCCTGCCCCCTAACGGCGGCGAAGAAGTTCTGGAGGTGCGGTTGATGATAAGGGACATCGACGGTGACGGGAATGTCGTACTTCGCCGGTGGCCTCGTTTCGGCCACGTCGATGTTGGCGGCCGTCGCCGGTGGCTTGGCCTCTTCACCAGGCGCGTTCAGAAGACCCAGGCGAACCCACTTGCGCCAGTCCGGCGCCTCGGGGTCACGGTAGACGCCGCCCCGACTTGGCGACTCCGACAGCTCCAGCGTCCCCTGGTCGCCCATGAAGACCTCGACGTGCCCACCGTAGCCGTTGGTGCAGAGCGTCTCATAGGAAACGCTGACGACGCCGTCGCCCGTTTCGTATTCGAGGATCGCCATCGCCGTGTCGTACCACTGGTGCGTTTTCGGGTCGTAGTAGTAGGTGCCGCCGCGCGCGGTGATGGTCTTGGGCGGCGTGCCCAGGAACCAGTTGATGACATCGATCTGATGCACGCCGAAATCGACGACGGGCCCGGCGCCAAGTCCCTGGTACCACATCCAGTTCTTGAACTGGTGCATGGAGGCGTAGCCGTGCTTGGCCAGCGTCGCTTCGTCGAGGGCGCGGCGCCGCGACCACCCGCGATCGGACCGCGCGGGATGATGCCACTGACCGTTGACTGCCGTCAATCGGCCCAACAAGCCGACCGTGTTGAGGAGCTGCGTTCGACAATGCTGGTAACGTGGATTGCTCCGCCGCTGCTGGCCGATCTGGAGCAGCTTGCCACTGTCACGGGCGGCCTGCACCATGCGACGGGCGCCGTCACTCGTGTTAGACATGGGCGCTTCGCAATACACATGCAGGCCCGCCCCCAGGCACGCCTTGGCCTGCTCGGCGTGACAGAAATCGGGCGTGGCAACAATGACCGCATCGAGCGTTTTCTCCTGCGCGAGCATTTCCTGGTAGTCCACGTAGCCGTTGACTTCGTGACCGTAGCGGCCCAGCAGCTTGACGATGCGCGAAAGGTTGAGGTCTTCCCAGACATCGCAGACGGCGCGGAAGCGCACGCCCACCTCGGCACGCATTTTAAGACAGGCGGTCAGCAGGACTTCGCCCTGGGCGCCGGCACCGAGCAGAGCCACGTTGATGTCACCAGCCTCGTCACTGCCGGCTGCACCGAGAATAGAACCAGGAAAAGCCAGGCTGGCTCCGGTCGCGGCGGTGGAACGAAGGAAGCTGCGTCTGTTCATCAGGAGATACTCCAGCCAGTGAGAGACTCGTTTGCGTTGCGGCCCCTTCTTGTCATCTCGAGCGCAACGAAGTGGAGTCGAGAGATCTCGCCATCGACTACGGGCGCCTCCAGTTCGCAACCAGATTCCTCGACGGTGCTCGGAATGACAAAGTCACGGGCCAGGTACTTCCCCGAGAATCGAGAGCGAAACGTATGGGCCGAATGCGAGGCCTCAGTTTCATCACGGCGAGATTCAACATACGGAAGCAACGGCGCAACCTCAGGCGCACCAAGGGCGTGCGCGATTCCGGACCTCGTCCATGGCCAGGATCTTGTTGGCGATGATCGTGTTCTCGATGACCTGGAAATCGAACATGCCCACGGCCAGGAAATCGGCGCCGCCCTTGAAGCAAAACTCGAAGGCCGATTCCGGGTGGATAGCGCCGGCCGCCAGGGTCTTGAAGGCGATCCAGGGCTTGTCCTTCTTCGCCATCAAGGCCTCGGTCTTCTCGGGGAACAGATCGTAGATATTGTCATGGTATTCGTTGTGGTCGATGGAGTTGCCCGCATCGACCGACCAGTGCTTACGGTGCTCGCGCGGATGGGCGGACCAGTATTTATCGTGATGGAAGGTCTTGAAGTAGTAATCCGGATCGATGCCGTACTCGTCGGCGATCTCAATGACTTTGACATCGTGGCAACCGATGCCGGCCAGGTAGCCCTGATCCTTGATGTACTCGACAGATTTGACAATGACCTCGATCATCTCGGGCTTGCCCTGCTTCATCGCGTGCTCGGTGAAGCCACCCTGCGTGTACAGAGTGGTGGCGCCTTCGTCGATACAGCGGTCAATCCACTCCTTCATGCCGGACCAGAACGGTTTGTCGAGGTGTTCCCATTCCTGGCGCACGCCGACGACCGTTTGCAGTTCGCCGCCCCGCTCGCGTTTGTACTTGTTGATGATGCCGAGTTGGGAGGTGTCGGGCGAGATGGTGTTGATGCCGTACTCTTCCATCAGTTCGAGCGTGTCGAACTGCTTCTCCTCGGTCAGGTAATGCCCGGCCAGCGTCGAGACATACAACAGGTCGCGATTGTGACACCAGCCACTAATGACGTTGCCGCCGGCGATGATGCGACTGATCTCCAAATTTCCGATTTTGCCCGTCGGGATCTTCGGCTCGCCCTGAGTCTGTTTTTTCAACTGGCGCGTTTTCTGTCCGTTATCCTGCACGGCAGCCAGGAGATTCTTTTCTTCCATACTTCGAATGCCGGCATAGGCGGCGCCGGCAGCCACGGATTTGCCCAGGAACGTGCGTCGATCGATTCGGCATGCCATAGACCTGCTCCTGTAGAACGCGGATCGTCAAAGGGTCAATGAGTAATCGATACGATTATAACATTTTGCGTCGCGACTTCAAGCGCGATCGGCGATGTCGCACCTCGGTGGGTACGCCGTCACGGTATGGTTATGGCGCGGCGGTAGACGCGGACGTCGTCGATCAGACCCGACCAGAACGTGCCCGGTTCGAGAGCAGCGCCGGCCCCGATGGCCCAATCCCCGGCGGAGCCGCTGAGATTGCCCTGGGCATCGCGGGCCACTTCGAGCGCGTCCACATAGAGGACTCTCTCGGCCCCGTTCCAGACCAGGCCGATGTGATGCCAATCTCCATCGGTGATCGCCGCCTCGGACCACAACGGCCCGGTGCGCCGTCCATTGCCGACCAGTTCGGTCCCCAGATAGCCGGACAGTGCATCGGCGCCGAGCCAGTTGGCCCCACCGACCTGCGACAGAATGACCGCGCCCGGCAAGTCCCCCTTCACCCAGGCGAAGATACTGAATGGCCCGTCCGAGGGATTCAGCACGGCCGGGACGGTGACGTAGTTGCCCGGTCCGTCGAGCCGGAGCGCTCCGCCGACCGCACCCTCAGCGGGCAGCCAGTACGGGGTGCCACTGAGGACACCATCGGCCGAACCGGCGCTGTCGGCCACCAGCACGCCGGCCTCTTCATCCAGCGCCCAGTGAGCGAAAAGCGAGAACTCAGTGCCCCACTCTGTGGAGCCAAGGATCTCGCCCCGCGCCATGATCTTCACTTCGCACGCGGCGAACCGGGCGAACTCCTCGGCGTCGCGCTGCGTGCCGATAATGTCCCCCCAGTGATAGGGTACGGCCAGTCGCGGTCTGAAGTACGCCGTGGCCTCGGCGGCCTCGCGCGCCGTAGCAGTGTACGTTCCACCGGCCGGCAGGAACGCCACGTCGATGGCCTCCAACGTCTTCATCTCTTCGATCACGTCGGTATCGCCGGCGCAGTAGATGCGTCTGCCGGCTATTTCAATGACATAGCCCAGCCAGTTGTTGGCCCGCGGATGGTTGGGCTTGTTGGTATTGTAGGCCCGGATGCCGGTAATGGTCGCGCCGACCAGTTCGAGCGTCTCGTCGGGTGCCAGTGCCTGGCCGCTCCCGTAAGACGCGACGACATCGGGCGGCGCCACGAAAACGGTTTCTTCCGTCGAGACGCGGGCGATGTCGGACGGGGCGAAGTGGTCGCCGTGCGTGTGCGTCACGAGCACGACGGTGGCATCATGAGGTGAGATACCGAGGTTTCGTGGATCGACGTAAACCACGACGTCATCGGTCCAGATTTTGACGCTGGCATGCCCGAGCCACTGGATATAGATCGGCGGAGACGTGTCCGCCAGCCAGTGCGCGACCAGGACGGCCAGGTCTCGAAAATCAACCACGCCGTCCCCAAGCGGACTCAGACCGATATCGACCGATGATTCATTCCTTCTCCAGGACTGAGCGAGCGTGGCGAAATCCTTGAGATTCACGGTTCCGTCGCCATCCAGGTCAACGAGGGGATGGATCGGCGCCTGCCATATGTCGTGACCCCCGAATCCACCGGGGCGCACGGAATCGAAGTAAAGTACCTGCTCGTCTGCCGATAAACTCGGACAGCCGTCATGATAAGCGGTGTTGATGGTAAGCCCCAAATTCACGGGTTCGCGCCAGTCCGCCGCCTCCGCGGCCCGCGTCGTCACCCACAGGTCTCTTCCACCATAGCCGCCCGGCCGTCGGGAGAAGAAGAAAAGCGCCAGGCCCTGGGCGGAGATATCGGGATGCCCATCGTCCGAGGGACTGTTGATAACTGGACCCAGATTGACCGGTTCGCCCCAGGGCGCCAAGACACTGCTTCGTGTTGCCATCCAAATATCACCGGCGCCGATGCCGCCGGGCCAGTCGGCCGCCAAGTAGAGCGACAGTGCATCCGAAGAGACGCCCGGACCGCCGTCAAGCTCCGAGCCCAGCCTCACAGGTGCCCCCCAGGGCTCGGCCTTACTTGTGCGCCTCGTGACCCAAAGATCCCGACTGCTGCGGCTGCCGGAGCGATTGGAACGAAAATACAGCGACAGTTCATCGGGCGAGATGCCCGGCTGACAATCGATGGACGAACTGTTGATCAGCGGCCCCAGATTCACCGGCTCGCTCCAGGCATCAGAGACATTGACTCGTGTTGACACCCAAAGGTCGTCAGCGCCGAGGCCACCAGGCCGGTTGGACCCAAAGTAGAGTGACCGCCCATCAGTGGAGATACTCGGAACGCTGTCCTCATGCTCACTGTTGACCGCCGGCCCCAGATTCTCGGCAAGACCGAAGGCAAAGTCTGCGTTGACACGGCCGACAGTGAGGAGGACAAGGCCCAGAACGAAGCCGCAGAGGAGTACGCGGGAACGGCAACTGTGAACTGAATTCACACCACACCATCCTTTCTACAGGCCGGCACTGTCTCGGACCTCTCGGCGAAGCCTACGGGTTTGAATGTCGGGTAATGACGTGCCGGCAGAGGCGCGGACAGCAAGCCTCTGACCGCCCCGTCGTGGACCAATACTACAGGATATGGTAGCCCCATCTCTCACCCGTCCTTTCGATCCTAGTGTACCCCTTGCATCTACAAATGTCAAGGTCGCGCACGTGGCCGGCCGAGGCGCGCACCGCGCGGGCATCCCGGCAGGACCGAATGGCCATCCCACTCATGCAACCGTTCGCGGCCCCACCGGAAGATACTCTGCATCGCCATTTGCGGCCTTCGGCCCTTGCCCGGGGCGACGTCGCCCGCGAACTCTACGCGGCGTGCATTGCAGACGGGCTTATGTTCGATATTGAGATCATCCTGCGCGCCATCAAAAAGAGCGCACGAATCAAGGAATTTCCCGTCGAAAGGGCCTGCGATCCGGACAGCCGGTTGCCTATCACACGTACCCCGTGGCCGGTACTGGCTGAACTCCGCGCCCTGCGCCGAGCAATGAAGACGAACGGCAGCGCCCCGACGGAGCCACGCAGACAGGTATCCTCTCAGTCCACCAGTTCCCGGGCCTGCCAGGGGCCGGCGGCGATGACCTGCTCGCCCCCCTCGCTCGTGGGCACGATCAACAAGGCCCGAATCGGCGGATAGCGCGTGCAGTAGTCTTTGACCTGCTCGAGCGTCATGATCATGAAAGCGGTCGAGAGGGCATCGCCCGTGGCGGCATCGGACGTCATGGACCAGGCAGCGATCTTGCCCTCGATCGGTCGGGCCACGCGCGGGTCGATGATGTGCTGGCCCTTCTCCAGCCCGGAGCCGCTGACCGCCCCGCCTTTCAGTTCGAGACGGGCCAGGATCCGACGACGATCGTTCGGGTCGCTCAGCGTCACCGGCCAGCCGGCCATCTCTTGCGGTGCCTCGAGCGCCAGAACCGAACTGAAACCGCCATGAATCAAAGCGCGCTCGACGTCCCACTCGCGCAGCAGGTCGGCCATGCGATCGACGCCGTAGCCTTTGCCCACACCGCCCAGATCGATGCGGATCGGACTGATGAACAGTTCGACGGTGCAGCGCGTCTCGTCCAGGCGCAAGTTCGACATGCCCGTGTGGGCGCGGGCAAAGCTCAGCTCCTCGGCCGATGGAACGCGCGGCTGCTTGTCTTCGTCGCGCCAGCAATCCAGCAGGAACCCGATGGTCACATCGAAGGCCCCCTTCGTCCGGGCGTGAACCTGCTGACTGATGCGGAGGCACTCCAAGGTCTCCAGGCCCAACGGCAGCGGCTTTCCGGCCGGCAGGTGATTGATCCGCGTCACGTCACTGTTCTCGATGTAGCGGCTCAGCTCGCCTTCGATCCGATCCAACTCGTCAAAAGCGGCATTGGACGCCTGGCGGGCGTAGAGTTCGTCTTCGTGCTGGACGATGATCTCGAACGTGGTCGCCATCGCCTGATGGGCGAACCGATGGACGTTCTGGACGGAGGCCCAGTCACTGTGGACGAACGGCGTCTCCGGTTTGTCCGGTGGCTTGGTCACGTTGGCCCTCGAGCAAGGCGGCCGGGTCCGGCCGCTGCTGATAGTGGTCGCTCAGATCCTTGCGAACGAAACCGACCAGTTTCACCTGCGGGCGAAACCACACATAGTAGGGATCGTCGAAGAGGTACATGTACATGCGAATCTGCTCGCGCGGCGTCTCCACATACAGCCGGCGCGACAGGGCATTTTCCAACTCGGCGGAGATCACAACCAAAGGGCCGACTTCAGCGGGAATCTCGCTGGACCAGCGGACGGCGTAGCCCCGCAAATACCAGGGCAGCGGCCAATAGTCAGAGCCGGAACAGACGATGTCGATCGGCACGGATTCGCCCACGCCGTCGATGCCGACGTAGTCGGTGATTTTGTCCACGACGGTGAAGATGTCGTCGGTCGGATGGGCGTAGACGTAAGGGTTGCGGCTGTCGGCTTGGTAAACGAAGCTGCCACGATAGGCTTGCCAGGCCAGGTGCGCCGCGGCCGCCACCAGCAGCGCCACGGCCACAGCGTGGGCGGCCGGCTGTCGCAGCCACGTCACGAGCGCCACGGCGCCGACGCCGGCCAGGAGGATCAGGCCGTGGAGGAAACTCAACAGGCACCAGGGTGTCTTGTACGGGATCGCCGAGTAGACGACGACCAGGACCAACGTATAGAGAGCGAGGAACCGCACGAAGGTCGCGTCGATCTTGCCGAGAGGTCGGCCTCGTACCGCCACCGCCGCTCCGACCAGCGCCAGCAGAACGATCCAACCTTCCGTCCAGATCGGACCGCCTGCGTACCGGGCAAAGAGCAGCATATGCAGAAAGTAGTACCACGGATGGACATGGGTCGTGTCGTGGCCGGCGCCGCGGCTGAAGTAGTTGGCGTAGGTCAGATAGGAATCGAGGACGCCGCGCGGATGGCTGAAGAAGGACGAACAGAAGACCGCTGAGACAACGATCGCAGTGGCAAGACCGACGACGAGGTGCAGTGGCCGCACGCCTTGGAGCGCCGTGCGCCAAGGGCGACCACGACACGCGCCGATCAGGACCACCAGTCCCCACGCCAGCGCCATCGAACCCAGTGCGATGATACACGTCTCCTTGGTCGCATGCATGAGGCCGACGAAAACACCCGCAACCGCCGCCCACCGCAGGGCTTTCGTCTGCGCGTACCGATAGCCAACGATGATGGCACCGAAGGTGAAACAGACCAGCAGCGTCTCCTGGATGTAATAGCGGCTGTAGAAGAACATCGCGGGCGAAATGGCTACCAGCAAAGCAACGGGGATGGTCGCCACTCCCAAGCCTCGCGCCAAAAACACGGTCAGACCGATGAGCAGCGCGCTGAAGACCACCGGCACGATTCGTAGCGTCACTTCGCTGATCTCGGTGTATTTCCTGGCACCGCTGAGTCGCGCGGAGATCAGGGTGAAGTAGTTGAGGGTGGGGCCGTGGTACTCGTTGGGATCGTACTGGTAGTCGCCCGCCTCCAACAGGTCGCCGAACTTGTCGGCGTGCACGGCCTCATCGGTGTGCATGGGCCGTAAACTCAGCCGTGGCACTCGGCTCGCGAACGCGCCGAGTGCCACGATCAAGATCAGTAACCAACTTAACCTGGCTCCCGGGTTAGAGAGAGCCGAGTCGGGCAATTTCATTCAACCGGCTTGCCGTAGACATCAATCTCGATGTAATGGTTCAGGTCGTTGCTGGTGTTGCCGTTGCTGTAGAGCCGCACGTAACGTCCCTTCGGGCTGCCCTGCGACAGACAGTCGACCAGCTCGCCTTCGGACGTTTCCGTGTAGTGCATGTCCTTGCCGATGCCCAGGCCGGCCGAGTTGTCGATGTCGTTGTTGAAGACAGTCTTGACGTCCGTGATAAAGTCGGGATCGTTGGAGATCTGGGCGACCATGTCGAAGTACACGCGGGGCTGCTTGTGATAGTGCCACACGATGATGGCGGCAATCTCGCATTCCTTCT
>CP070782.1:6424181-6430288 GCA_020346325.1 Phycisphaerales bacterium | reverse complement strand
CCTTGCCCCCCAAGAGCCAGTTCGAGTCCTGCGCGCCTTCATCCTACCGCCGCTGCCGGTCCCACACAAGCATCGCGCGCCGTCTTTCGACGGCGGGCGGGCCGATTCGAAAAAAATTTGCAATGCGGCGCGAGCCGGCCCGACTACCCCGACGAGTCGCCTCCTTCGCACGGGGCGACCGGGCGTCTCGAAACAGCCTCGAATCCTGGAAAGGAGCTGGATTACATGCACTGGAGCCGACGACTCTCCCTCATGGTCACGATTCTGTTCATCCTCGGCCCCGCTTCCGTTCTGTCCGCGAGGTCCGGGGCGGCCGACCGGTCCTGCATCCCGGAGTTGATTGAGAGGCTGCAAGCCCCGGACGCCGCCGTCCGACGGGACGCCGCCTGGCAGTTGGGAGCCCTTCGCTCCGAAGCCAAAGACGCCATCCAACCGCTCGGCAAGCTGACCGGCGACAGAGATCCGCAGGTCAGGCGGGCAGCGGCTCTGGCCCTGTTCCGGATCGGCCCGGCGGCGATGGAAGCGCTGCCCTGGATGAAGAAGACCGGAATGGAGCCGATCACGCCGGAACAGGCCCGCAGTGCATTCGACCGCGTGTGGGAGACCGTCGATCGTGAGTATGCCATGTTCGTTATTCGACCCGACGTGGACTGGAATGCCTTGCGGCGGCAGTATCGCCCGGAGGCCCTGGCTGCCAGGTCGGACACGGAGTTGGCGGTGCTTATGTCGGACATGCTCAGCCATCTGCGCGACCTGCACGTCTGGATGAGGGTCCGCGGCAACAGCGTGCCCGTCTTTTCACGGGACTATCCGCGCAACTGGAACGGCAAGGGACCAATCTACGAGAAACTCGTCGCGCCGGCCCACCTCGTTAGCCGGCGGATATTCTGGGCCAAGACAGCCGACAAGATCGGCTGGATCGTCATCACCGGCTGGTCCGAGGCCGAGACAGTCGATCATTTCGACGATATCCTGGAAGAAATGCGCGACACGCGCGGCCTGATCATCGATGCCCGCGGCAACAGCGGCGGCGATTCGATGCTGGCCGCCCTGGTCGCCGCCCGTTTCGTCGACCGACCCCGGACCTACATGTACTACCGGCATCGGACCGGCCCGGCCCATAGCGATCTGAGTGAACGAATACCGCGCCGGCTCACCCCGCGCGGGCCGTGGCGCTACGACCGGCCGGTCATCCTGCTGCAAGGCCGATACTGCATGAGCGCCAACGAATCGTTCTGCGCCCAGATGGCGGCCTGCCCCAACGTGACGACCATGGGAGAACCGACCCGGGGCTCGACCGGATTCCCCGTGTGGTTCCAGTGCCCGGCCGGCATCGAGGTCGGCATTCCCCAGTGGATCGCTTATCAGGCCGACGGCGAGGTTTTCGACGAGCAGGGGATAGCACCGGAAGTACCCTTCGCCTGGAGACGGGAGGCGTTTGCAGGTGAGAAGGACGATCTACTCTGCGTGGCCCTGGAGCGTCTGCGGCAAGCCCCCCTGCCCGCCCAGCCGATCGAGGGGCCGAGTATTGCGAAGACCCGCGCCGACCACGAAGCGGAGATGGGCCATGCCCCGCGAGTGGTCTCAGTCAAACCACAACAGGGAAGCGCCCGTGTCACGGCGCAGACGGAGTTGCGCATTCGCTTCGACCGGCCGATGCGACCGTCGACCGTACATCTTCAGTGGCTCAGCGGAGGCGTGCGAGAGGCCGAGGCTGTGGATTATGACGAAGCGACCCACGAGTTCGTCATTCCCGTGACACTGGAGCCCGGCTGCACGCATCGGATTGCGGTGAACCTGAATGGAGAGCCCGGTGCGGGCGGTTTCCAGTCGGCCCACGGGACGGCAGCCGCCCCGTTCGAGTGGAGCTTTACGACCGCCGTCTCCGCCGGCGCCGGGACCGGTGGCAAGGTGGAGCACGACGCGCCGCGTGACGCCGAACGGACGCTGCGCCGCGTCGTCGCCAAGTACAACGAGACACGACAAGCGATGCGGTCGTTCGCCGAGACAGTCCGCACTGTAGAGTGTTCCGAGCCGGGAAGCAGCGGCTTCACGCATCTGAAAGCGTATTCCAGCACGTTCACGGTCCGAGGCCCGCAGCAGTATCTCGCCCGCGTCGGCGCGACCCCGGGCGGCCCCCTGACGGTCTTCCTTGACGGGACGCTCAATCACATCTGCGGCCACTATCGAGAGACAGACGGGCATCCCGAGGCGATCGCCTTCCCCTCGCACGAGGTCACGAAAGAGGACGTCACCCTGGCCGACCCATTCCGGAGCACAAGCGACAACCTGGATGCCGCGTTAGACCAGTTGGCCTTGAAATACGCGGGCACGGACGGGCTGAACGGCCGTCCGTGTCACATCGTCGATTCGTACGTCCGTACTGCTGATCCTCGGGGCGTGCCGGAGCGGCGCTAGTGGATCGATGCTGAAACCAATTTGATCGTGCAGGTATTGGGGCACGAACCGTCCGGAACCAGGACGATGAGTCGTTTGGCGTTCACAGAGATCAACGAGGCGTTGCCGTTGCTGGAGGCGATCCCGGACGTGTCGTACCAGAGGATCGCGAAGCATCGCAAGATGGCCGCGGCGCTGCCGGGAGATTCTGAGGGTCGATTCGTGCGTATCCACGATGGAACGGCCGGTCCGATCGGCACGGCCGTCGGCCGGTACGGCCCCGGGGGAACCGAGGGGATCGGCCTTGACTGAATCGACGCCACGATCATACCGTATCCACAAGGTTCAATTCAGGAGACGACTGTTATGAGAAACCGAAATCTCTACGCTGCCCTGCTGTTCGGGGCGTCGCTCTTCCTCCTGGTACGCACCGAAACCCCGGCGTTTGCGAGCGAAACCGCCCGGCTGAGTGTCGACAACGCAAAGATCGTGTGCCGGGGCAAGGAGTTCGACGGCTTGCGGGGAACGCTCATCGTTCCGGAGAACCGAAGCCGGACAGATTCGCGGCTGATCGAACTGCCGATCGTCGTGGTCAAGTCAACGAGTGCTACGTCGGGATACCCCGTCTTTCAATGTACCGGCGGTCCGGGTGGCAGCAACATCGGACCCGAGCAGCGCATTGGTGAAGCGGACCTGCGCAGGCACGATGTCGTCCAGGTGGGCTATCGCGGCTTCGATGGCACACCGCAACTGAAGCATCCGTTGTTCGATGAGATTTTCGCGACACCCGAGATGCTTTCGCCTCCAGGCCTCCGGGCGATGGGCGCCAAGGCGGCGCAGGCGGTCGCGGAACTCAAGGCGGCCGGCCTCGACGTCGAGCACTACAACATTCTCAACGTCGTCGACGATATCGAGGCGGCCCGAGCGGCGCTGGGTTACGAGAAGATTAACCTGACCGGTGGCAGTTACGGCGGCGCCGTCGTGCTGACCTACTGTCTGCGCTATCCGGACCGCGTGCATCGGGCCATGATGATCGAGGCCGCCTTTCCCTATGATATCGCCTTCGGCACATCGCAAGAGGTGGACGCGCGGTTTGAGCACTTGAACAAGCTTTGGAGGCAGGACCCCAACGCCGTGAAGAGGTCGCCGGGCATCGTGCAGACGATGAAAGACGCCCTCAAGAAGCTGCCCAAGGAATACAACGGGATTCCCATCGATTCGGCCAAGGTCCGGATTGTGACCTACCTGGGACTCTACGAACGCACCTACGTGAATATGCTCTTCGATGCCTACATCTCCGCCGAGCAAGGTGACTTCGGCAGCCTGGCGGTCATGTCGCTGATGTTCGATCAACTCATGGGCAATTTTGAGAACGTGGGCGACCTGCTGGCGAAGACCTACAGCAGCGTGACCGATCCGCAACGGGACTTCATCGCCGAACTGGACGATCCCGATTCGATCATCGGCTCGCCCATGGCCCTCATGGCCTGGGGCGCGTTCCAGCACAGCGACTGGCCGGTCAAATCCGTCGCGCAAGAGCACCCGCCGACGCAGACGTCACCCGTCGAGACCCTGATCGTCTACGGCAGCAAGGAAGCCGGCAAAGCGTTCCGTGACAAATACGGAGCCATGTTTACCAACGCCCACTGGGTCATGTTCGACGATCTCGGACACATGGATGTATGGAAGATCATCGGCCCCGGTATGAGCCACCTGATCCACCGCTTCCTGGACCATGGCGCGATCGACACTTCCCAAATCGGCGCCATTCCAAAATGGGATTTCACCCCTCAGGCCACCTTCCTGCAGATGTTCCAGCAGATGACCGCTCCGGGCGGCCCTCAGGAGCGAGAGCCGAAGTAGAAGCTGATGGCACAGGCGAGGGTCAGGCCGAGGTGCGGCACGCCGAATTGGTGGCCCGTCAGGAGGACGATCGCCAAAGCCACAGTGGCGGCCAGGACGAGCAGGCCTTTGGCATGGTTGACCAGATTGTCCAGGGCCGCGTCCCTCGTGCCGGTGAAGAGGCGGGCGAAGAAGTAGCCGGCGACCAGTCCGGCCAGGACGATGAAGAATTCCAGGTACGCCGGATTGATGAACCGGTGGCGGAGGGCCAGCACCACGCCGCAGACGGCAAAACCCAGCACCAGCAGCAGGCGAATCGACCCGCCGGGCAGGTTCAGGGGCTCCTGGATTTGGGCCGAAGCGTCGAGGATATGGCTCTGGGCGCTCCTGAGCATCTGGCGGAAACCGAAGTAGTACCCGATGATCGTCAGCAGCAGACCGAGCAGATAACCCGGCACGGCACGATCGCTTAGCATGAGGACCCAGCAGCAGCCGGCGACACCGAGCGTCGCAATGGCCCGGACACTGCCCCGCGGCAGATGCAGCGGCTCCTGGACCCGTGTCGTATCGAGCGACACGAAACCCACTTTGCTTGTGGACTCGTCGAGGAGCACGCGATACGACCGATGGCAGCCGAGGCATTCGAAGCGCTGGCCGTCACTGAGGCTCTCGTGGATCTCCGCACTACAATCGGGACAGCGGTAGGTCACCAGTTCGAACACGCGTCTCTCCCTTCACTTCAGTTGACTCGCGGTCAGGCCGGGACGATCCCGACATGCGGATTGTAGTGCGATCGGCCCGGCGCGGCAAGCGATGCTTCGATTCGCGATGGAAGCTCAATTACCGTTGCGTTACAATAGAGTGAAGCTGTCACTCAATTCAACCCGAAAGGACCAGTGATGACTGCTATGTTCGCGTGGCTCGTATCCATATCCGTGTTTACAGCCGCGTTCTCTACGAGTGGTGAGCAGCCTTGGACTCGTCATGCCGTGGACCAGTCGTCACGCGGTGCCGATGGTGTCAAGCTCGCCGATGTCAACGGCGATGGCCTGTCCGACATCACAACGGGCTGGGAGGAAGGCGGCGTCACGCGAGCTTATCTTCATCCGGGTCCGGCGAAGGTCAGAAAAGAATGGCCGGCCGTCACGGTCGGCCGCACGCCGTCCGTTGAAGACGCGGTCTGGGCGGATCTGGACGGCGACGGCGCCGCCGACATCGTTACCTGCTGCGAAGGCAAGACGCGCACCGCGTTCGTCCATTGGGCTCCAAAGCGGCCGAGCGATTTCCTTGCCGAGGCGGCCTGGCAACAGGTCGCAATTCCCGCAACAAAGGGTCGGATGCAGTGGATGTTCGCCCAGCCCGTCGAACTCGACGGTGCCAACGGCGTCGATCTGGTCGCCGCCGGCAAGGGCCAGGATGCGCAACTCGGATGGCTCCAGTCGCCTGCGAACGCCCGCGACCTCGACAAATGGACGTGGCACCCCATCTGTGCCATCGGCTGGGTCATGTCGATCTTCATCACGGACATGGACGGCGACAGCGACCCCGACGTGCTGATCACGGACCGCCGGGGTGTCGCACGTGGCTGCCGCTGGTCGGAGAACCCGGGGCCGGGCGCCGCTCAGAGCCAGCCGTGGCCCAGCCACCCGGTCGGCGGCCAGAGGCTCGAGGTGATGTTTGCGGCGCTGACCGACCTTGATGGCGATGGCCGGCGAGACGTCGTCTTGGGCGCCAAAGATGCCGAGGTGCTCTTGTTGCGGCGTCTCGACGCCGGCGGCCGGCGCTGGGCCGAAGCGGCCGTGGCTTTCCCCGAAAACATGGGGACCGCCAAGGGCGTCGCGGCCGGTGACATCGATGGCGACAGTCGG
>CP070782.1:6408757-6424081 GCA_020346325.1 Phycisphaerales bacterium | reverse complement strand
TAGGTCGCCAGGATGTTTTCACAGACACCGACAAAGAATAACGGGCGTGTTTCCCGAAAGGGCGAACCATGACCACGGAGATCCAACATAAGCCGCAACGGACTTGGCGCAAGACCCTGTTCGAGATCATCTTCGAGTCCGACACGCCGGCCGGCAAATGGTTCGACCTTGCCCTGATCGTCGTGATCCTGCTCAGCGTCCTGACGGTCATGCTCGACAGCGTCAGCAGCATTCGGGCCCGACACGGCACGTTGCTGCAAACCCTCGAATGGGGCTTCACAATCGTATTCACCATCGAGTACATTCTGCGTCTGCTTTGCGTGAGCAGGCCCATCCGCTACGCCGTCAGCTTCTTTGGCGTCGTCGACCTGCTGGCGATCCTGCCGACGTATCTGAGTCTGCTCATCCACGGCAGTCGCTACCTGGCCGTGGTACGCGTGCTGCGCGTCCTGCGGATCTTCCGCGTCCTGAAGCTGGGCCACCACACGAAGGAGGCGCGCGTGCTCAAGCAGGCACTGTACGCCAGCCACCGCAAGATTCTCGTGTTCCTGTCCACGGTATTGACGCTGGTGGTGATCATCGGGGCGTTGATGTACGTCATCGAAGGCCCGTCGGACGGATTCACCAGCATCCCGCGCAGCGTCTACTGGGCAATCGTCACACTGACCACCGTGGGGTATGGGGACATCTCGCCCGAGACCGGACCGGGCCAGTTCCTGGCCGCGCTGGTAATGCTCTTGGGCTATTCGATCATCGCCGTGCCGACCGGCATCGTCACCGTCGAGTGGTCCCAGGCCAGTCGCCGCCAACAGAGCAATACCCAGGTCTGCCCCAGCTGCAGCGCGGAGGGGCATGACAACGATGCCGTTCACTGCAAATTCTGCGGCGCCAAGCTGTGAACTGCGACCTCCAGAGGCAGCAGCCTGGATCGACTACGAGAGGATATTCGACGCATGACTATCGCCAAGATTGGGATCGTTGTCATAGGGCTGACCATCGCCTTCTTCGTGCTCAAGCGTGCGACGCGACGGGCGCGGCGTAGGCGACTTATGGCCCGGCCGTTCCCAGATGCCTGGAAGGAGATCGTCGAGCGGAACGTACCTCTCTATCGGCGTTTGCCTGAGGAGCTGAAGCAGCAACTCCGCGGACTGGTCCAAGTGTTCCTGGCCGAGAAGCATTTCGAAGGATGTGGCGGACAGGAGATGACCGACGAGATTAAGGTCACTATTGCGACCCAGGCCTGCATCCTCCTGCTCAATCGCAAGCCCACCTTCTTCCCCAGGCTACGCTCTATCCTCGTCTACCCGCACACCTACGTCGCGAGGAACACGTCATTCGATGGCCATATCGTCAGCGATGAGGAAAGCTCCCGCCTGGGCGAGTCCTGGCAGAATGGCCCGGTCGTCCTGGCCTGGGATAGCGTCAGAGGGGGCACCTCAAACGTCCAGGATGCGCAGAACGTCGTGTTGCATGAGTTTGCCCATCAACTGGACCAGGAAGACGGAACGGCCGACGGTGCGCCGATTCTAGCGCATCGCTCGCGTTACGTCGCGTGGGCGCGGGTTCTCGGGGCGGAATACGAGGCGCTGCAAGACAGCAAGAAGCGACACCGGCGCTCGGTCCTGGACAAGTACGGCGCCACCAACCCGGCGGAATTCTTCGCCGTGGCGACGGAGACGTTCTTCGAGAAGCCCGGGCAGATGCAGAAGCGGCATCCTGAACTCTACAACGAGTTGCGCGAGCACTACCAGCTCGACCCGGCGAGGTGGCGTTGATCAGGGCTGGTCGCCCAGACAGGTACCGACATGGCGTGCGGCCTGAACCCAGGGGTGTTCAGGAGACACCAGATTCTTCTGGCCGGCCACCTTCTCCAGCGGAATTGCCTCGACGCCTTGGCGCCGCGCCGCCACCATGACGCCGTAGGTGTCGCGGCTGAGCAGTTCGGCGCAGCCGGTACCCAGGCGCGTGGCCAGGACCCGATCGGCCGCCGAGGGGGTGCCGCCACGCTGGAGGTGACCTAAGATGGTCAGGCGCGACTCCTGCCCCGTCAGCTTCTCCAATTGTTGCGTCAACTCGACCGTGTGGTTGACGTGCTTCTCGTGGAACTCGTCCAGTTCAGCCGATACCGCCTTGCGGTCCGGCTTCTTCTTCGCCAGCTCTTTCGCGGTAACCAGTTTGGCGACGGTCTCGGCCTGCAGGCGAGACATCGCTCCTTCCGCCACGGCAACGATGCTGAACATCTTGGCGGCCCGCGTGCGGCGTCGGATGGCGTGCGCCACCACTTCGACGTCGTATGGAATCTCGGGGAGGAGGATCACGTCGGCTCCGCCGGCCAGCCCCGCTCCCAGCGCCAGCCAGCCGGCGCGGTGGCCCATGACTTCGACCACGATGACGCGCTGGTGACTCATCGCCGTCGAGTGCAGCCGGTCGATGGCCTCAGTGACAATGTTCAACGCCGTGTCGAAGCCAAACGCCACGTCGGTCATCCCCACATCGTTGTCAATCGTCTTGGGTAATGTCACAACGTTGAGGCCCGCTTCCTTCAGCCGCAGGGCGTTCTTCTGAGTGCCTCCGCCACCGATACAGACCAGCGCATCCAAATGGTGCCGGTGGTAGGTCTCCACTGCCGCTTCGGTCATGTCAAGCGTCTTGCCCCCGATCGGCATACGATGCGGCTTGTCGCGACTGGTGCCGAGGACGGTGCCCCCGTTCGTCAAGATGCCCGAGAGGACCTTCGGCGTCAGTTCGAGCGTACGATCCTGAACCAACCCGCGAAACCCGTCGCGAAAGCCCACGCAACGCATCTGGAAATGCTCCTGTCCGGCGCGCACGACACCGCGGATGGCGGCGTTCAATCCCGGGCAATCCCCCCCGCTGGTCAGGATGCCGATCTGTTTCTTCATCTGCGAGATACCCCTAAAAAAGCTCAGACCACCGTGTCCATCAAAAGATCGGACAAGCTCCTATTGTAGCTCATATCAGCCATCTGGAAAACTACCTCCTCCTTATCGACCATATGCTGTTACCGCTACACCGATACGTGCCTTTTAGGAATAGACAGAACCGGGCAGACGCGAGCGTGCACCGCGTCACACTCAGCAAAGGAGGTAAGGAAAATGCCAGCGAGAACGTCCAACCTAAGACAGTGGCCGGAGGAAGACGGCAATACGACCTCGCACCTTCCCGGCCACTTCAGGCCTCAGCGATTCCACGGGTTCGTCGCTACCGTGGCCATTGTCCTCATGGTCGGCACGGTGGCCTGGGCCGGCAACGGCCCCGGTCTCGGGCTCAAAATCGGCGCCCAAACCCTCGAAAGCCCCATCACCTTGAAGGATACGACCCGGACGCGCTATGAAATCGAGCTATCCAGCCAAGTCCTTCTCGACGGCCATCTCGACTTCGCGCTCAGCGTGGGAGGCTCGTCGCTCGGCACGTTCGAGAGCGAATACGTGGACATCATCGACGATGTCCTCATCGAGGAGTACTACTCAGACAGTCTATCCGTGATCGATCTCCGCCTGGCCGCCCGTCTATACCCATTCGGCGACAGCCGGCCCATCCGGCCCTATCTCGGCGCGGGCGTCGGCTATTTCTGGTTCCTCGACAGTTGGGAGGACGAGTATTATGAGACTATCGAGGATCCGCTCTTCCCCGGTACCTTCCTCACTTTCGCCGACAGCGACCGCGATACCGAGACGCTGGCGGACGGTTTCTTCCCCTTCCTGCTGGCAGGCATGACGGTGCCGGTAGGGTCGAATTTCGAATTTCTCTTCGAGTTCAAATGCGACTTCGAAAAGGAAGACTCGGGCTTCGACCTGAGCGGTCCTATCTACATGTTCGGCGCGCGTTTTCGATTCTAGCCGTACTGTCAGGCAGGTCGGAGAGCGTCACTTTCCAGGCATTCGCTCGGTCTACTTCGGCGTCGCTCCACCCGCTGCTCGGCTAACCGTCAGTTCGGCGCGAGGCGTCGAGGCGCGAGAGCCGCCGGCTTCAACCGCATATTGCTTGATCTTGATGGTTCCGCCATCGATCTTTACGTAAACGTGCTCCATCTTCTCGGTACTGCCGTCGACCTGCATACGCTCGTGCCGGTTGACCAAGCCCTCGTAATCCTCACTCCATGTGCCCTTCCAGTAGCCTCCCATGTTGTCGGCGCCGATCTGAATAACCTCTTCGCGCGCGGGCACAAACATGACCAAACCACGATATGCAAACGGCCCCATCTGGACGCTCACCAAACCAGCATGCTTGTCGAGCGTCAGACCGTACGTGACCTGTGCCGTGCGTCCCTGATCGTCGGTGCCCTGCCACTGGCCGAGGATCCACTCATAGCCATATTGAGACAGCATGTCACCCAGGCTCCCCTGGCTCGCCCCGCCGGAATCCTGACCGGCCGACGCGCTGCCGGCGGAACCAGCTTTTTGACGTTTGTAGGTCAGCGTATGCCACGGCTCGGACACCCGATAGCCATCGCCGCTGAGGCCGTACATGGCGGCTTTCATTGTCTCTGCATCGACCCGCGTGTGCACGATCTCCGCCTTCTGAACCTGACCATCGGCGCGCGTGTGTTCCATGGCGTGCACGGCGCTGCCGTATTCGTCGCGCCAGGTCCCTTTCCAGGTCCCGCCCTGGTTGTCGGCACCGACCTGGATCACCTCCTCGCGTGACGGCACGAAGATGATCATGCCCGCCGACTGGAAGTTGCGCATCTTGAAGTCCACGAGAATGACATGCCGATCCAGAGCCCATTTCTGCTCGTACGTGAGTTGGTCCCCCTCGTCTGTCGTGGCAACCCACTTGCCGATGAGCCAGTCGTAGCCCCCTTGGGCCACCAGGTCCCCCAGGCTTTCCTGGGCAACGGCGGTAGCGGTGGCAATCGCCAACAGAACGACCAAGCAGAGAAATGCTCGTCTCACAACCATCGTATTCCTCCCTTACATCAGTACCATAGGCTTGGGGCCCGTGCCCTCGCGGGCGCGTGGCGGCTATAGCCTATCAGATTGCCCCGGCCGCTGCCACCCCCTGTTGCCTGCGAGCGGCGGTCGCCACCGGGGATGAGGCCGATCCGCTCTTCGCGGGCCACCTTGAATCGTGCGGATTTCTTCAGGCAGTCCTTGACTGGCCGGCAATTCGCGTCTATCATATGTTTATGGGAACCGTTTCGGGAGAATCGGACGGGGGCGCGACAGGGAATGAGTCTGCGCGAGCGTTCTCGCGTGGATGGCAAGGTGGAATCGGTGATGAGAGATTATGATCTGTTTTCCGATGGGGAGTGGGTGCGCACGCAGCATGATCTGGGCCTGTCTGCCCGACAGGCGCAAATCGTCAGGCTGGTTCTACGAGGCAGATCCGACAGGCAGATCGCTCAGGATTTGAACATCTCGCAAGCTACGGTGCGCACACATATGCGTCGCCTGTTTGCCAAGTTCAACCTCAACGACCGGCTGGAATTGACGCTCCTGGTGCTTGCTTCTTTGCGAGGCCGCGTGCAGAATCCGCCCTCCTCCTCGAAGTGACCCGGTCACTGCAAACGGATTGAACGGCCGCTGGAGGAACGCGCGGAACAGTTCTATTGATCCGACAGGGAGAGAAACAGACAAGGCCATTCACCATGAATGGCCCTGTCTTGTACGATCGCCTAATGACGCAGGGACTTACCGGATAGGAAGGTACTATTCGTATGAGAGCCTTAACCGGGCCAGCGCCGTGAACCGATCCTCGGCAAATCGCAATACGTGAGCGAGCGCCGGCGCCGCGAAGGCGTTGCCCGATTTTGCTTTCGAGCCACATAGCACCAGACGATGGCCATGAGCGCTCAAGGTATCGTTCAGTTCCAGCAGTTGTCGGCAACTCGAACAACCGACGCGCTCGGCATGTGAGCAATCCACGATCACGTCGCAATCGCCCCGACTCGACAAACATTCCACCACCTCGGCAAGATCCTCCCCCGCCTCCGGCTCACCCAACAGATTCACAAGCATCACGCATTCCGACCAATTCTCTATACCCATATTGGCTCTCCTTCTGCTTGCTCTGTGAGCCCGGCCGCGCCGCCGGCCGGGTCTGACTCAGGTTCAGTCGACTCGAATCACACCGCCTTTCGTCGCGCGCTACTCTCTCCCACGAAGACCCCAAACTGATCGAGACGTTCCTCCAACTGCTCAAACCGTCGTTGACAGAGAAAGTGCCCCACGGTCTCGGCGGATTCCGCCTGGGAGGCGGCGGCCCCGTCACCGTCGGCCAGGAGGACCTGCTGTGTGATGTATTCGGCGATTAACTGTCGCTGCTGTTTCAGCATGCCATGTAACATCTTCAGCTTGTCGCGCAGCACGACGTTCTCCCGTTCGAGAGCCGCGAGGCGCTGTTGCGTCGTCAGTCTCAGAGTCTCTTGTGCCATGGATGCCAGCCTTCCCAGCAAATCGAATTGCGATTGTCATGCGAGGCCCATACCGTTGTGACCTCATGGGCACCATTCGCATTTATCGCCGATCGGCCGTTGACATGATGAGAGCCATTGGCTACGCCCGCGCGGAAATTACTCGGATGAACGAGATCCTCGGTTGGATCATCACCGGCGCGTGGCCGTACGGCGCCAGCGCAAAAAGAAACGGCCGGAGTCCCGTTCGGGCTTCCGGCCGTGCGTCACTCAGGTCCGATATTCGTCAGGCGGATTTGTGATCGAGAAATCCCTCCAATTTCCGGGCTCGCACCGGATGCTGGAGCTTGCGAATCGCCTTGGCCTCCACCTGACGGACACGCTCGCGCGTCACCTTGAAGATACGCCCGACTTCCTCGAGCGTATAGGTGTAGCCATCGCCGATACCATAACGCAGCTTGATGATTTCGCGTTCGCGATAGGAAAGCGTCTTGAGCACCATGTCGATGCGTTCCTTCAACATCTCCTGCGTCGCGGACGCGACCGGCGAATCGACATCGTCGTCTTCGATGAAATCACCGAAATAAGAATCCTCGCTGTCCCCGATGGGGCGATCCAGGCTGATCGGATGTTTGGAGATATTCAGCACCCGCCGCGTTTCCTGGACGGTCATCGAGACTTCTTTGGCGATCTCTTCGATCGTAGGCTCACGTCCCAGTTCCTGGTGCAGGAACTTCGACGCACTGCGAATACGGCTCATAGTCTCGATCATGTGCACGGGAATACGAATGGTCCGGGCATGATCGGCAATGGCCCGCGTGATGGCCTGGCGAATCCACCACGTGGCATACGTGCTGAACTTGTAGCCGCGTCGGTACTCGAATTTGTCCACGGCCCGCATCAATCCCGTGTTGCCTTCCTGAATCAGGTCAAGAAAGCTCAGGCCCCGGTTGCGATACTTCTTGGCAATAGAGACGACCAGACGGAGGTTGGCACTGGAGAGCATGCGTTTGGCCTCTTCGTACTGGGCGAAAACGCGTTCCACCGCCCGCAGCTTCTTCTCCAGCACATCCGGCGTCTCCAGGACCAGTTCCTGAAGTCCCACGAGTTCCTGCTTGGCCGTCTCGATGTCATCCTCGGTCATCATGTCATTGGGACCGGCCGCAATCGTCTTCTCCAGCTGATGCATCTTCTCGCACATGCCATGCAGCTTGGCCTTCATCGGCTGAATCCGACTGGTCCGCAGGCTCAACTCCTCCAGCAGGGTGGCGATCTTGCGGCGATTGCGGCGCAGTCGCTTGGCATCGGCCTTGTTCGCCGCCTTATCCCCATTGCCGTCGATCTTCCGGAAGAGCATCTGGTTGATGTCGAGTAGCTCGTTGACGGTTTTCAGGTTGGCCACCATGCGTTTCCTGATGACCCCCTTGACCGTCAGCGGGGTCGTCCCGGCTTTGATGGTTCGGTCGAACGACATGCTGCCGTCATAGACCTGCTGGAACAAATCCACCGCGTTGCGGGCACAGTAGTCGGATTGGAGCATCTTCCGGCGGAACGCCATGCGGGCGATTTCGATCTTCCGCGCCAGGGCGATCTCGTCTTTGCGAGCCAGCAGCGGAATCTGCCCCATCTGGGTCAGGTACATCCTGATGGGATCATCGATCCGGCGCGAGACCTCGGCCTCGGCCAACTCCTTGTCCAGTGTCCCGCTCTCGTCGGACTCGTCGCTCTCGTCCTCGGCGTCCGCGTCGCTCGACGCCTCCTCGTCCTCTTCGAAGTCCTCATCCACCTTGTCCGCCCGACGCACCTCCACGTCGTCTTCATCAACAAGACGGACCCCCATCTCATCGAGCGTGCCGAGGATGCGTTCCAGTCGACTTGGACTCACGGCATCGTCGGGAAGGGCATCGTTCATTTCCTCATAGGTAAGAAAACCGCGCTTCTTCCCCCGGGCGATCAACATCTTGATCAACTGCTCCGTATCCTGCGCCTTGGAAGAAGCGGACGCTTCCTTGGACGCTTCCTTGGACGGTTCGTTGACTTTCGTCTGGTTCATCTTCTTGGTCGCCTTCTTTGCCTTCTTCTTTACTTTCTTCGCCACAATCCGAACTCCACTAAAGCGAAAATGCCAACGCCCAGAATCATCATCCCTCTTGATTCACACCTTCTGTTTCCGTCACTTCCACGACTCACATCACAAATTGTACGGCTCATTAAAGCCCACGGTTCACGCGGCCGACCTTTACCGGACGCGGTCGCTAGAGCATGCCAATGCTGTGCGGATTCCGCTGCTCCGGCACCGCTTCGCCTTCCGAAACGCGCCGAGGCGATTCCTGCCGAGCATCCTGCCGGATGGTCTCAGAACTGCGGTCACGGCGAGACAGGACATCGAGCGCATCATTCAGGCGCGAGAGGTAGTTGCCCTTTTCCTCGCCCACCGTCTGGAGCTCCACCAAACATTCGGCCAACGTCACTGATTCAGTCCGCGCCAGCAACAAGTTCATGGAAAAATCCTGGTCCGAGCGCACCACGTCCAATAACAGACCCGCGATCTGCCGTAGTACAGGCACGTCGAAAAGCGCCTCCGATATTTCCCGCCCCACTTGGTGATAAAGGCCGGGCTCATTGATCAGCACCTCAAGGACCTCCCGCTGCGCCACGGCACCGAGTCCCTTGCCCCAATCGATGGCCTCGGCACCGCCCTGCCGGTCATCGTCGGACGGCACCGCCCGCAAAGCCCGCTCCATGCGCTTGCTCAGATCCGCGTTGATCTCGCGCGCCGTCAGACCGATGATCTTCGAGAGCCGGTTGACGATCAGGCCACTGTCGAGCACGGGGACGTTGTTCGAAGCCAGCCCCGTCGCCACCGCCTGAAGAAACTCGTTCAGGACCGCCCGGCGATTGGCGAGCGAATCGTCTCCTGCGAAGGCTTCCCCCAGCCGATCCCATTTGAACTTCAGAACGTCCGTCGCCTGCTCAATGATTTGCGCGAACGCCTCGCGACCGGCCCCCAATAAGAAATCACATGGGTCCTTGCCTTCCGGGACGAACCCCAGCTTAATGTCCAGCCGTTGCGACAGACAGACTTCCAGAGCCCGGTTGGCCGCGGCCATCCCGGCCACGTCACTGTCGAAGACCAGGACGACCCGTTTGGCGTAGCGGCGCAGGATGCGCCCGTGCCCGGTCGTGTAACTGGTCCCCATCGTCGCCACCACGTTCGTGCAACCGTACTGGTGGGCCATGATGACATCGGTGTAGCCTTCCACCACGACCGCCGTTCCCGTCGCCACGATTTCATGCCGCGCCTGCTCCAACCCATAAAGGGTGTTGCTCTTGTCGAACAGGGCCGTCGTGGGTGAGTTGATGTATTTGGCGCCCACGTCGTTCAGCGTCCGACCCCCGAACCCAATGACGCGACCGGTCACATCCGTGATCGGAAACATCAAACGGTTGACGAACTTGTCCTGGCCCGCTCCGGCAGCGAGCCCGCCAGGCTGGAGCAATCGCGCTGGGATTCCCTTCGCCGCTGCCGCCTGGGCCAGCGCATTCGACGCGTTGGGCGCGACCCCTATCTGCCACCGGGCAATGCTTTCAGCCGAAATCTGGCGTTTCGCCAGGTATTCCCGGGCAATTCTGCCCTTCTGCGCATCGTTCAGACCGGCCTGGAAGAATTTCGTCGCCCAACCGTTGAGCTTTGCCAACGTGTTGGGGTTGATCTCACCCCCTTGCGAACGCTCCTGCGGTCGCGCCGAGCGGACGGGCTTGAGCTGGATGCCCGCACGTTCGGCCAACCGTTCCACCGCCTGTGGAAAGGTCAGTCCTTCACGCATCTGCACGAATTTCAGAACATCGCCGCCGGCACCACAAGCGAAACACTTGAAGATCTGTTTGGATGGATTGACACACATGCTCGGGCGGTGGTCCTGGTGGAACGGGCAGAGCCCCACCATTTCCCGACCTTTCTTCTTGAGACTGACGTGCTCACTGACGACGTCAACGATATCGTTTGCCTGCTGCACCTGACTGATTGCAGCGTAGTCAAAGATCCCTGCCATATGTGACTATACACATCCTTCCTGATAGGCGCACCTCAACGGAAATCCTCCAAACCATTGAAGCGTCGGTCAGAGGCCAGAGCCGGCCTCGGCGGCTCAAGAGGCTTGGCTACTAAATATAGGCTCGGGAGGCCGGAAAGTCAAATCACGCTGTCAAAACGGGCTTTCAGTACTGAAAAACCCCTTTTTGCGAACGTTTGGACACTTGGTTAAATGATACAGCGGTCCGATATCCAGGCTGCTCGCGACCCTCCTGGCGCCGCCTCTCGTCTTGCCCTTCTCCCCCGGGCCAAGAACCGCTAGGCCAGGCCGAAGAACCGCCTGGTCGTCTCAGTACTTGCCCGCTCGAATTCCCCCGGACGAACACCTTTCAATTGTGCCAGAAGCTCGGCGGTGTGCACCATCAGAGCCGGCTCGTTGGGCTTCTGCCCGCGTACCGGTTCGGGCGACATATAGGGGCAATCCGTCTCGACCATCAAGCGATCGAGCGGGACCGCCTGGGCGGCCCGGCGCGCCGTGTCCGCATTCTTGAAGGTCACCACCCCGGTAAAGGAGATGTGGTAGCCCCGCTCCAGGAGTTTCTTCGCCTGCTCGGCTGAGCCACCGAAACAGTGGAAAACCACGCGCCCCACTCCCGCACCATGTTCGTCAAGTATCTCGACCGTCTCATCGAAGGCATTGCGGCAATGTACGATCACCGGCAGATCCAACTCCCTGGCGATCTCCAAGTGGGCCGCGAAGACCCGCTTCTGGTCGGGCTGTTTCGAGAAATTGTAGTGGAAGTCCAGCCCGGTCTCACCGATAGCGACGATCTGCTCGTTGCGGGCCAATTCCTTGAGTTCATCGAGGGCCTGATCGTCCGCCTCCTTGGCATCGTGCGGATGAATCCCCACCGCCCCATACAGGTTTTCGTGCAATCGGGCCAGTTCCACCACTGTGCGGCTGTCTGCCAGGTTCGTTCCGACCGTGATCCAGCCGGTCACGCCCGCATCACGGCTGCGCTGCAGCACTGCCGTAACATTGGCATCCAGTGGTTCAAACGTCAAATGACAATGCGTATCAATCAGCACCATAGACCTCAGAGCAGCCCTATTCTATGTCAACTTCGCCTGACCCGCTCCGACAAACGCTGGAATCGCCCCGGGGCAGCAGATCATCTCATGGTACACGCATCCCGGGCAATCGCCAAGCGGTTAGGGAACGAAGGCGTTCTGGTAGTGGCGGATTTGGGGCCGGCCCGAGCACCCCAGGATGACAGTGACGACATCGAAACGAAAGGGGCGCTCCTGCAAATCGTGGCAGGCCATAAAGTAATGCCCCGCTCGTACCATCCGACGTTTCTTCGCCGGCGAAATGGCCGCTTCGGCAGGAACGAAGCTCTCGTCGGCCCGCGTCTTGACCTCGACGAAGACGAGCGTTCCGTCGGAATCGACCATGACCAGATCCAACTCGCCCGTCTGACAGAGCACGTTGCGGTCGAGCGTTTTGAGGCCTCTGCCTCGGAGGAATCGCTCGGCGCGTCTTTCGCCCCATCGGCCCAGTCTGGCCCGATCAGACAGCAGCTTTCGCCTACGCAAGAACACGTGGGGCACTCCCGGATTCTCAGGTCTCGCTCAGCCGACACCCAGAGTTGCGACGTCTCGCCAGAAAAAGGGCCGCATAACTCATGCGGCCTCTGTCATTCCCTTCCTGGTCCGGCAGCGGCCCGTCCCGCAGGCCGGAATGTGCCTACTTCGAGACGGTGTGCGTGCTGTGGCGCTGTTGCAGCCGGACCGCCTTGCCCGTCCGCTCTCGCAAATAGTACAGCTTGGCCCGCCGGGTCTTCCCGCTTCGGATGGGGCGAATATCCAGCACGTTGGGCGAATGGAGCGGGAATTTCCGCTCGACGCCCTCATTGTTCACGATACGGCGCACCGTGAAGCTCTCGTTGATCCCACGACCCTCACGGGCGATGACCGTACCGGTAAAAACCTGGGTACGAACCTTGTCGCCCTCCCGAATCCGGCAGTGCACGTCCACCGTATCACCGATCTCGAAATGCGGAATTTCCTTTTTGAGGCTCTGGCTCTCAACGAAATCAAGTATCTCAGTCTTCACCGAACAGTCTCCTTGAGCAGATCGTCTACCGACCTTTTGCAAAAACACGTAGCATACGGACCTCTGGAGGCTAAGGCAAGCAAATTCTTGGCCCTGTCGCAGAGAATTAGGGTATCTGCGACAATCCCGACCTCAGCCCCGGGCCATAGGGACCGGACAAGAGCGATCTTCAGGCCACCCCCGGCTCAGTACCGTCGGCCGACAGGTGGCTCGCCACCCTGCCAGACGCTCCGGAGACACCGGTTCCATGGTGCCCACGCAGTCAAAAACCCACCTGGACCATTTGAATTATCCCTGGAACTCTGGTAGGCTGGCGTCATGCAGCACGCGGAACTACGGCCCGCATGAGGTGGCGGACCGATCCGGCAGTTCGATGCGAGTAGGAGATTTCGAATGAGCGGTCTGTTTGGCGTCGTCGCGGAAGGCAACTGTTCTGAAACCCTCTTCTATGGCACCGATTACCACTCTCACCTGGGCACCGAGTATGGCGGCATGGTCGTTCTGGGCGACGAGTTCGTCCGCCAGATTCACGATCTGAGCCAAAGCCAGTTCAAGTCGAAGTTCTTCGATGACTGCCGCAAGATGGCGGGCAATAAGGGCATCGGCGTCATCAGCGCCTGCGATGAACAGCCCATCTACTTGAATTCGCGCTTCGGGCCGCTCTGCCTGGCCACCGTCGGCATCGTGGAAAACGCCGAGGAGTTGGCCGCTCAGCTTCTGAAAAAGGGGATCTCGTTTGCCGAGGTCAGCCGCAAGGGCGTTAACACGACCGAGTTGATCGGCAAGCTCATCAACCAGGGCACCGACCTAGTCGACGGCATCGAGAAGATGTTTGCCTCCATTGAAGGATCGTGTTCCTTGTTGCTGCTCAATCGAACGGGGATCTACGTCGCCCGTGACCGTTTCGGCTACACCCCCTTCGTCGTGGGCCGAAGTGCCAAGGCCTGGGCCGTGACCAGCGAATCCAGCGCGTTTCCGAATCTTGGCTTTGAGATCGTCAAGTACGTCGAGCCGGGCGAGATTCTGCTGATCAACGAAGACGGTATCGTCCAGCGGAAACCGGGCCGCCGGCATCCGGCCCAGACGTGCACGTTCCTCTGGATCTATACCGGCTTTCCGGCCTCCAGCTACGAAGGTATCAATGTCGAGATCGTCCGGGAACGCAGCGGACGTCATCTGGCCCGGCGGGATACGGATATCGACGTCGATGTGGTGAGCGGCGTTCCTGATTCCGGACTGGCCCATGGACTGGGCTACGCCATGGAGTCGGGCAAGCCATTCCGGCGGCCCCTGGTCAAGTACACACCTGGTTACGGACGCAGTTACACCCCCCCCTCGCAGAAGACGCGCGATCTCATCGCCAAGATGAAGCTTATCCCAGTCAAGGAGGTCATCGCGGGTAATAGCATCGTCGTCTGCGAGGACTCGATCGTCCGGGGCACGCAACTGAAGAACTTCGCCATCAAGAAACTGTGGGACTGCGGCGCTCGGGAGATTCACGTCCGCCCGGCGTGCCCGCCGCTGATGTTCCCCTGCCGCTTCAACCTCTCGACCCGCTCCATCGAGGAACTGGCTGCCCGCAAAGCGATTCGGCAGATCGAAGGGCATGATCTCATGGACGTTTCCGAGTACATCGACCCAACCTCATCCAAATACGAGCGCATGGTCGAGGTCATCCGGCAAGATCTGGGGGTCACCACCTTGCGCTACCAGACGGTGGACGATATGGTCGAGGCGGTCGGCAAGCCCAAGCATCAACTCTGCCTATATTGCTGGACCGGCCAGTGCCCCAAGTCCGCCTGCCGACGCACGGCCCTCGACATCGTGGAGGCCAAAAGGCGATCGGGCAAGGGCAAGACCGCCGACGATCCGTCGCAGCAGCAGCTCTCGTAGGCCGCGGCGCGACGCACGGCAGCGTTCCTGACGAGAGGCTCCCTCTCGTCACCGCACACCTGCCTTTTCGCCCTTATCCTACGCCCAACAGTGGCACCGTCAAAAATGTTGGAGTAATATACGCACATGAGAATCGTGGTACCCGACCGCGGTGCCGCGGTGCGGCCGGATCAGGCAGAGGAGACTCCGCATGAGCCAACACGAAAGCACGAGACGACAGTTCCTGAAAGCCGTCGGCGCGACCGCCGCCGCCTTGGGCATGCCTCCGGCGTACGCCGGCGAGGCGTCGAACGCCCTGCTAATCGAGCCGAAACCACGCTTTGAGCTGTCCCCGTATCTGTACATGCAGTTCATGGAACCCCTGGGCACCACGGATGGGTCCGTGGCTGCAGCCTGGGACTTCAAGGCCCATCGCTGGCGTCCGGATGTGATTCAGGCCACGCAGGATCTTGCCCCGAGCATGATTCGCTGGGGCGGCTGTTTCAGTTCTTACTACAAGTGGCAAGAGGCCGTTGGCCCCCGTGCTCAACGCAAGCCCATGCTCAACCTGCTCTGGGGCGGCATCGAAACCAATCAGGTGGGCACAGCCGAGTTCGTAGATTTCTGTAAGCAGGTCCAGGCCGAGCCGCTGATGTCTGTCAACTTCGAATCCGATGGCCGCAAGCACTGGATGAAAGATCCCTTTGGTAGCATACGCTCGGGTGATGCAGCCGAGGCCCGGGCCTGGGTGGACTACTGCAACAATCCCCAGAACGCACTGCGGCGCTCCCATGGCCATACGGATCCATTGCGCATCGGCCTTTGGCAAATTGGCAATGAGACCTCGTATAGTCGCAACGGCTTTGACTGCGAAACGACAGCTACCAAGACCGTCAAGTTTGCCCAGGCCATGCGCCAGGCAGATCC
>CP070782.1:6395450-6408657 GCA_020346325.1 Phycisphaerales bacterium | reverse complement strand
GAGGCCAGCACGGCCTGGTAAACTTCTTGACTCTTCAATGCTGCCTCTTGGACCGCAGAGCATCGATGAAGAGCTTCCTTGGCTTCGTAGATGTCCACGGCGATGACGCCCATGACGCCGGCCCCACATTCGCCCGGACCTCGGCCCGCCAGCGAAAAGGGGGTATCGGAACCCCAGTCAAAGTAGTAGTCTTCTGGAATCTCTCCTGCAAACAAACGGGCATACTGCTCCACAAGTGCCAGTAGCTCCTCTTTCGGGAGCGAGTCCTTCTCAACGAACTGGCCCACGAACGATGGTATGACCTTGGCTGGCAGCGTGCCGATGCGCTCGGCCAAAGACGCTTCTCCCTCGGCAATTCGTGCGCCGGCCAACACGTCGTAGCAGGGCAGAAGTCGGCCATTTATGCGTTTTGCGCGGCCCTGGAGGCCGATATCACCAATGTAATGATGGCCACAGGAGTTGGGGCAGCCACTAATTCGAATCGTCGCCCGGCTTGGCCGATCAAGCGCGGTATGGGGCAGTTCCTTCGTGATCGCGTCGGCCAGGCCGCGCGACAGGCACAAACCCAGCTTGCAGGTCGAGGCCCCCGCACAGGCCACTACCTTCGGCAGGCCATCGCCCAGAACGCTGGTGCTCAGACAGCGCAACTCGTTCTGCACGTCCGCGGCGCGTGCCCTGAGGACCGACGGAATCAGCAGATCCTGCTGCTGCGTTGTCCGGACCAAACCCAGGCCGTAATCCTCAGTCACTCGCGCGGTCTTGATCAAGTCGCCAGCCGAGATATCGCCCAAGTGTAACGTCAGCCTGACCGTGCAGTAGCCAGCCTTCTTCTCTGGCAAGAGATCGAACGCTGCAGGCTCGGAGTCCTGGGCGCCATCGGGTGACGTGTCCTCACAACCCGCAATGGCAGGGGCATCCCTTATGTCCGTCGCGCGGCCGTCCAGGCCTTCCTGGCGAATCCTCGCACGCTCTTGTCTGTAGAGATCCGTGAATGCCTCCCGGCCAAGCCGGGCCAAAACGTAGCGCAGCCGTGCCTTGTGCTTGTTCACCCGGTCCCCGTGCGCGTCGAAGAGTTTCTTGACGGCCTCGGCAACCTCGAAAACCTCTCTCTCCCTTACAAACTCCTCTAACCTAGTGCCGACCGCAGGATTGGAGCCGAGTCCCCCACCGCCATAGACAGCAAAACCCTTCACGCCATCACGGATATGCGCGAAGAAGCCCAGGTCGGTCACTGACGCATAAGCGCAGTCCTGCGAACATCCGGAAAACGCAATCTTGTACTTGCGGGGCAGGTTGTAAGAGCTATCGAACTGGAGCAGGTACTCCGCCACGGCCAGCGCGTGGGGTGCGACGCTGAACTGCTCCTGTGGACAGATTCCTGCGCGCGGACACGCCGTCACGTTGCGAACCGTGTTGCCGCCCCCCCCACGCGTTGAGAGGCCGACCTCCAGTAGCCCCTCCAATACATCGGGAGTCCGTTCTATCTCGACATCATGAATCTGCACGTCCTGCCTAGTCGTCACGTGCACTGTGCCGTTGCCATGCATGCGGCTTAACGTGGCCACACGCCCAAGCTGGTGCGTCGACGCGATTCCCGCCCCGATGCGGATGCGGACCATGTATGCCCCCGGCGTTCTTTGCTCGTAGACACCCATCGGCACCCGGTAGGCTCGAAAGGCCATCGGCGAAAGCTCACCTGAGAGAAACCGATCGACCTGCCCTCGGTATGCGAGGGCGTCTTGCCTGACCTTTTCAGGCAAGTTCAATGTTGGTTCCATTGGATCACCTGTCACACACACTCGCTTCGAACAAATGAAAACCGTCTGCCTCTCGCCCCCCTGTTCCTGAGGGGGCTCGTAGCCGTCCCGTTATCACTGCCGCCTCTATTGATCATCTTCGAACGTCGTTCTGCCCTCCCCTCGCGGGCGGTCGGAATTCCGCGAGTCTCCCGAGGTACTTCAATCCTTGCATCTTCAAGGAGCACCTCGAAAACGTCTCTGAGAGTCCCTATTCCCGACATTTGCAGCCCTCTCGATTACAGACGACGCGCTCCACGTCCACGAGTTCCGTTATTTCCGGGTTCCCCCCGCAGAGAGCACACTTTGGGTTGCGGCCGACGTGTACTCGGCGAAACCGCATCGCCAGAGCATCGTAGGTGAGCAACGAATCCGTCAGCAAATCTCCGATTCCCAGAAAGTACTTGACCGCCTCTGTTGCTTGAAGCGAGCCAATCACGCCAGCCACAACGCCAAGCACACCGGCCTGACCGCAGGAAGGAATACTGCCGGGAGACGGAGGACGCTGAAACACACAGCGATAGCAGGCGGTCTGCCCCGGGACCACTGTCATCAATTGTCCGGCGAACTGGAGGATTCCGGCATGCGAGAAGGGAATCCGCTCGAAATAGCACGCATCGTTGATCAGATACTTGGCCGCAAAGCTGTCGGTGCCGTCGATTACGAAGTCGTAGTCTTTAATCACGTGCCTGATGTTGTCGGCCCTGGCCCATATATCGTGAACTTGGACCGCCACACCCGGGTTAATCGCCTGTATCTTCTCTCGCGCCGAATCGACCTTTCTACCGCCGACATCGCTGGTATGGTGAATAACCTGCCTCTGAAGGTTCGTCACTTCCACTTCGTCGCCGTCCACCAGGCCTATCGTTCCTATCCCGGCGGCCGCTAAGTACAATGCAGCTGGCGCCCCCAAACCTCCGATGCCCACGATAAGCACCTTCGAAGAGAGGAGTCTCTCTTGTCCCGCTCCACCAACCGATTCCAGGATGATGTGCCGACTGTATCGTTCGATTTGCTCATCTGTTAGTGCCACGATTTCCTCCTATGCTAGGAAGAACCTCGCACGGTCCCACAGACACTCACGGGGCCAGAACGCACCAGGTCCAAGGTGCTGTCGGATAACCCAATACCGATCGACGACACGAACTCGCTCGTCAGGAGCCATGACATGACAGACATTCCGATATTTCCGCCTCCCCGTCCTCTTCAGACTGCCAGCTGCCGAAACACCGCCTTGTTCACGTAATTCGGACACGCAGCCGGAGAAAAGCCGGGCGGCAAGTTGACAGTCGCCGGCCCACCCAGTAGTATCTGCCCTTAATAGCACAGTAACCCTGTAGGGATAGTAGAGTACCAGGGCCATGTTGTCAACCCCTCTGTTGAAATGAATGCGGAGAGCTGAGGGAGTCTGGAGCAGAAACGAATGGGCAAACAGTCACGCATGTCAAAGAGCGACAAGAAAATGACGAGAACAATCGAGGGTACTCCGCTGGCGAGTACCCGCAAGCGAGCAGGATACTTGGCGGCCGTGCCGGTTGAGTTCACGGACATCAGGCAAGGCCTAGACAGCTACGGTTCTTGAAACGTTACGATCCAGCCTAATTAAGGAGTAGTCTTATGAGCGCAGACACGTACAGGTTTGACACTCTCACACTGCATGCCGGGCAGACGGCTGACCCCACCACGATGGCACGAGGCGTACCCGTCTTTCGGACGAGTTCGTACCTCTTCAAGAACACGGAGCACGCCGCAAATCTCTTTGCTCTGAAGGAACTCGGCAACATCTACACACGGCTGATGAATCCGACTCAGGACGTTCTGGAGCAACGCGTGGCCGCCCTGGAGGGAGGTGCCGCCGCTCTGGCCTTAGCTTCCGGTACCTCGGCCATCTACTATTCGATCATCAATATCTGCCGGGCAGGAGACGAGATTGTCTCAGCCAACAATCTCTATGGCGGCAGTTATACGATGTTCGATACGATTCTGCCGCAATTCGACATCAAAGTGCGCTTCGCTAATCACGATCAGCCGGAGGAGTTTGAGGCAGCCATCAATGACAAAACGCGGGCTATCTTCATCGAGACCATCGGCAATCCAGTGCTGGGATTCACCGACGTCGAAGCCATCGCTGAAATCGCCGATCGGCACCATCTGCCCTTGATTGTAGACGCGACGTTTACCACTCCATACCTGCTCAAGGTTCTCGACCACGGCGCCCACATCGTAGCTCACTCCCTGACCAAGTGGATGGGCGGGCACGGTACCGGGATCGGTGGGGTTGTCGTAGACTCCGGGCGGTTCGACTGGACGGACAGGAAATTCAGCTTGTATAACGAGCCAGACCCCAGCTACCACGGGATACGCTACGCCCACGACTTGGGTGACCTGAATCCGCTCGCGTTCATCCTGCGCATGCGGCTGGTACCGCTACGGAACTTGGGCGCCTGCATCTCGCCAGACAATGCGTGGATGTTCCTCCAGGGTATCGAAACGCTTCCCCTGCGTATGCAACGACACTGCGACAACGCCCTGGCCGTGGCCACGTTCTTGAAGTCTCACAAACACGTAGCATGGGTTCGATACCCCGGGTTGAAGGATGACCCCGCCTACGCCACTGCCAGCAAATACCTCACAAAAGGATTTGGCGGCATGGTGGTGTTCGGGGTCAAGGGCGGATACGACGCGGCCGTCAGACTGATTGATTCTATTGATCTCTTCTCCCATCTCGCCAATGTCGGAGATGCCAAGAGCCTGATCCTCCACCCGTCCAGTACGTCGCACTCTCAACTAAATGAGGAGCAGCAGGCAGCCAGCGGTCTAACGCCCGAACTGATAAGGCTGTCGATTGGACTGGAGGACAAAGAGGATCTCATAGAAGCACTTGACGCCGCACTCAATAGGGCCCACGAAGGCCGGGCTTAGTTCCGCCTTCCGTGCACATCAGAGGTAGGCGGTCCCCTGTTGGGCGTTGCCCGCCAGCTGAGAACTTACCACTGACGCTCCTGCATTGGACAGACTCGTGGCTGGACTCCGAGCCAATGTCACTGGCTCCAGTTGTACGCGGGGGGAGGCGCTGCCGGTGGTGACACCCAGGAGATGGACTCCTTTGAGACCGTGGGGTCCCTCCCGAGGGTCTGTACCTTCACGGTGGCGGGATGGCAGGCTTCGACTACTGGCAGGACTTTTTTTCTTACATGACAACCACGTGCACTCCGATCGGTCTGCGGCCCTGGCCGGCGAGGCCAAAAACGGCCCCAAAAGCCCGCCGAACAGCCGAAGAATCACCGGCCCTACCCAGGGACATGGTGGCCGTAAAGCCTGTCCTAAAAAGCGGATACGGGCTCGCCGCCGGCTCGCGGGGCCCGAGATCCCCCGCCGTTGCCTCCCACTGTCGCAAGCAAAGCCTGCCGAAGGTTGCCGTACACTCAGAACTGGCAGTCTTCGAAGATTCGTGGCGGTCTTCGAAGGCTGCCACCTAAATCCTAAAGACTGCCACCGTTATCCAAAGGCTGCCAACGAAGTGTGTGGAGAGTCATTGGCAGCCTTTGGGGCATCTTGCCTATCTTGCCACGGCCAGGACACGCATAATGGCAAACAGACGTCGCCCGCCACTGGCCTCAGCACGTCGGCGACGCCACAGAGTGGTCTCGCCGATGAGCAGCACAACTGCCGATAGGCTACCTGAAGATCAATCCCGTCCCCGCCAATGCAACTGGATTTCCGAAAGTACCTATGCGTGCCTGTGTGCGGTGATCCAAAGATAGAGAGTCGGTATGACGATCAGGGTCAGCAAGGTTGACGAAGTCAATCCGCCAGCCACCACAATGGCCAGAGGCCGTTGGACTTCCGATCCCGTGCCCGTGGCGATTATCAGAGGGAGCAGACCCAACGCGGTGGTCAGAGTCGTCATCAGGACCGGTCGGAATTTGGAGCGACATCCGGCCAGCACCGCCTCGCGCAGGGCCATGCCTTCAACTCGCAGGCCCTCGAAGCGAGAGACGAGGACCAAGCCATCGGTCAAAGCAATGCCGAACAGGGCAATGAAGCCAATGGACGACGGGATACTGACGTTTTCGCCGAAGGCGGCCAAGGCAAAGACGCCGCCGACCAGCGACAAGGGGATATTGAGCATGATCAACAGGGCGTTCTTGATGGAACTGAAGAGACCGTACAGCATGGTCAACACCAGGAACAGCGTGATGGGGACGACAATGGCCAGACGTTGGTTGGCGGCCTGCTGCAATTCGAACTGGCCACCCCACGCCACCCGGTATCCCGCCGGCAGAGTCACGTTGTCCCGTACTCTCTGCTGTGCCTCAGTCACAAACCCACCAACGTCGCGACCGGTGACGTTGCATTGCACCGAGACGTATCGTTGCGTGTCCTCGCGAGTGATCTGACGCAGGCCGGTGACGGTCCGAATGTCAGCTAACTGGCGCAAGGGAATCTGGGCTCCGTTTGGCGTCGGGATGAGCATGTCACCGATAGCATCGATGTCCTCCCGGTAGATTTCGTCGAAACGGATCAGGATGCGAAACGACTTCTCGCCCTCAAAAACGTGGCCCACCTCCCGGCCGGTAGTGGCATGGTGGACCAGACCCTGTACCATCTGCTTGCTGAGACCATAGCGAGCCAGCCGGGCGCCATCCAGATCGATTTGCAGCTGAGTTTGTCCAGATGTCTGTTCGACACGCAAGTCAGTCACACCGGGGATCTCGGCCAGGACCTGCTCGATGCTGCCAGCGATGTTCTGAAGCGTCTCCATGTCATGCCCAAAAACCTTGGCCGCGACCGCAGCCCCCACGCCGGAAACCAGACCGTCCAGTTCGTGATTGATCGGCTGGGAAAACCCCACGGTGGTGCCAAGATAATCCGAGATCTTTTCCTGAAGTTGATTGGCGAGTTCAGCTTGCGTGTCCGCTGTCTTCCATTGGCTCTGCGGCTTGAGGGCGACGGTCATGCAGGCGTAGTTAGTGTGATGCACATGAGGCCCGACTTCCCCGTAGCCGATGTCCGCCACAACGTGTTCCACTTCGGGGATATTCTTGAGATTCTCCGAGATTTGCGCGGATGTCTCCTTGATTTGATCCAATGAGACATTGGGATTCATGTACGCGTAGCACTGCAACGTTCCTTCCTGCAAAGAGGGCAGGAATTCGCGGCCGATGTTGAGAAACGTGACCAACCCGGCAATGAATATGCCCAGGATCACTACCGTCACAAGAAAAGGGTGCGCCACGATATGCTTGAGCATCCCCTCGTAGAGATTCAAGACCGCCTCCAGGATTCGACCGTGGCCGGGCTTTGGCTTGGCCGTGCTGGTGCGACGACGGTGCAAGATGCTATAGAACACGGGGGCAATGATCAAAGCGTAGAACAGCGACCCCACCATGGTCGTGGCCACGGCAAAGGCCAACGGCCGAAACATTTTGCCCTCAACCTCACCCAGGGTAAAGATCGGCAGAAAGACAATCACGATGATGGATACGGCGAACACGATGGGCCGACCGACTTCCTGAGCCGACGCTGTGATGATCTCCGGGGGCGAGAGCTTTCCGGCTTTCTCACTCAAGGCCGTCTGAATCTTCTCGACCATGATAATCGTCGCATCGATTATCATGCCCAAGGCAATCGCCACCCCGCCAAACGAGATAAGGTCGCCAGGAATGCCGCTCCGCTCCATCAGGATGAACGCCGTCAGGATCGAGAATGGAAGCGAGCACACCATGATCAAGGCATTACGCAGATCACCGAGAAACAGGAAGGCCACGAGACAGACCGGCACCAGACCCAATAGCAGAGCCCCACGTACCGTGCGGATACTGTTGCGGACCAGTTCCGACTGATCATAGAAAGAAACCACCCGTACACCCTCGGGAAGCGTTTCGTTAATCTGCTCGATACGCTGATTGAGCCGTCGAATTACCTCAAAAGAATTGGCCCGGTGGAGTTTATAGACACCGCCCAGGACGACTTCCTTATCCCCGTCCATGATCGCCACACCCCGCCGAAAGGCGTTGCCGAAGACCACGGTGGCCAGGTATTTGACCAGGATTGGGCGCCCTGCCTGCGTTTTGACGACAATGTTTTCGATATCCTCAGTGCCCTGGACGCGACCGAGGCAGCGGACAATCAACTCTTCACTGCCGCGCTTGACCAGACCGGCGCCGACATTGGCGTTATTGCTTTCCACGGCGTCGATGACGTCCTGTATCGTGAGATCGTAAGCCAGGAGCCGGCTCGGATGGACGCGGATTTGATATTCCTGCACATACCCGCCCTGACTGATGACCTTAGCTACACCGGGAATCGTCTCGATGTCGCGCTTGATCACCCAGTCATGGAGTGTACGCAGGTCCGCGATGCCATGCCCTTCGGCTTCGAGGTAATAGGACAGGATCTTCCCCATGCCACTGGCTACCGGTCCCATCTCCAGGCCGTGCGGCATCTCCACACTCGGTGGAATACCCTCTTCGGCCAACTTGAGACGCTCGGCCACCAACTGCCGGGCAAAGTAGATATCAACGTCGTCCTCGAAGTAGATGCTGACCGTAGACAGTCCCAGAGACGAGAGCGAGCGGATCTTCTTGACGTCAGGGATGCCGCGCATGGCGATTTCCACCGGGCGGGTCACCAGTTGTTCGACCTCTTCCGGCGCCATACCCTCGATCTCGGCGAACACCTGAACCAAATTAGGACTGATATCTGGGAAGGCATCGATCGGCAGCCGCATCAGTGAGAAGATCCCGGCGGCGCAGACGGCCACCGTCACCAGGAATATCAATAGCCTGTGCCGCAACCCTATATGAATAAGTCTGGCAATCATATTAGAGATACTCCTTGTCGTCAGTGGACATGGCCATGGCCGGAAACGGCTTGCTTGGTCAATTCGGCTTTCAGATGAAAGGCGTTGCGCGTGACGATCTGTTCTCCGACCTGCACACCACTGAGGATTTCGACCTGGTCTGTATCTTTCTGGCCCGCGGTGACGTAACGCAGGGCAAACCCATCCGCCGTCTGCACGAAGACGCAGGGGCGATCATTGACGATCTGTAAGGCAGAGGCAGGGACGATGATACCCTGGTCCCCCGGCCGGATACCGATTCTGCCCGTAACGAACGTGCCGGGGCGGTGCTGTCCCTGGCGATTGTCCAGTTCCGTACGCACCGTCGCCATGCGAGTCTCGGCATCCAGAACGCTGTCCACATAGCTGACTTCTCCGCGCACCGCTGACGAGTCGCTGCCATAGAAGATTTCTGTGGGCTGGCCGACTGCCACTGCCTCGATGTCGCTCTGGTTGACACTCAGATCTACCCAGATAGTGCGGAGGTCAGCGATCACGAGGACTTCAGAGGAGTCATCCACGATTTCTCCCAAGACGATATGCTTGCGAATGATCGTACCGTCAAAAGGAGCGAGCATGGAATAGGTGGTGAAGGCCTCTTCGGGTTGGGTGGGCAGTTGATCGACACCTTCCCTGGTCAGGCCCAGGGCCAGCAGCTTCTGCCGAGCGGCGCGATGCGCGATCCGAGTCTCGGCGAGTCGCTGTTTGCTGCTGAGGTAGTCCTCTTCGGAGGTCACCTTCTGCTGAAACAGGCGCTCTTCCCGTTCGAATTGCGTGCGCGCCATTTCCAAGCGTTCCGACGTGCTGAGAAAGTCCGCCTTGGCATCGGCCAGGTCCCGACTCTCGATGTGTGCCAGGACCTGCCCAGCTTGGACGTGCTGCCCGAGATCTGCATGAACCTCGCTGACCACACCTTTGACGCGGGGGACGATATGAGCCATGCGCTCGTGATTGATCTTGATCTCGCCTGGCGCTTGAATCCAGGCCTCGATTCCACCGGGGGCAGCCTCCCGACAGGTGATGCCGAACCGCCGTATTTGCTCCTCAGTAACATGCACGACATCCCCTTGTCCCTGATCGGCCGGTTCGCCATGGGCCAGGGCAACGGAGCCGACGCCGAATGTCACGACGTGGTCTTGCTCGGCAAGCCCATCGCCCACCAAAGCTATGCCCTGGACTCGATCCTTCACTTGGACCCGACGTCTGGAAAACGTCTCGCCTCCCACCTGGACATATACGTAAGCGGCGTCCGCGCTAAAGGCCAGGGAGCTTTCCGGCACGGCATGATACGCGACGCCATTCTGAACGCGGGAAGTCGGCGTCTTAACCATGAACGGGATGACCCACTGCTGTTCCTTGAGGAAGCTAAAGCCCTCTGGTTCGGTCGGGTCGGGCGCCTGATCGGCTTGCTCCTGCGTTGGGTAGACCTGCATCGGCGGCAGAGGCACTTCATATGTCTGACCACCCATGGGTATTTGAAGCACCCCGGACCAGCTTCCGGCCTGCGGAAAGACCAGTTCCGGTATGTAGATACCATCACGTTGGGGAGCGGGTTCCTCGTGCTCGATGCGTTCTGAGCCCTTGACCAGGACAAACGTCACCGGGCCTTCCGTGCGCGGGGCAAACGTCTGCAACTCCGTCACGTGCGTCACAAACGCCGCCGCCTTGTCAACAACGAGGAAAGGGTGCTCTGCAAAGATCTCGAAGGTATCGGTCCAAATAGTAAACGGAATGGCTCGTTCATCCCCATGAGCGTGACTGTGTGCCCCATGATCGTGGCCGTGATCCTGTGCGAAACAGCACGACACGCCAATGAGCAGAACGAGACTCCAAAGAGACGGTGTTTTCTTTTGATTCATCTTTCCGTTCCTGTATCTGTAGGTGAAAACGAGTTGATCGGTTGACCAATCAAGTATTCGAGATCTGCCCGCAGCAGATGGACCTTGGCCCAGGCATCAACGAGCTGATCCTGTGCATCGAAGAGCGTTCGCTGGGCATCCAGCAGACGCAAGTAATCGAACTTGCCCTCTTCATAACCGTTCTGAGCGGCTTCGAAGACACTCTCGGCACCCGGAAGGACCTGATCGTTCAGGGCAGAAACCTGAGCAATGGCCGTTTGCAGACGTTGGTAGGCTTGGGCCAGCCGTGTTTGCATCTGGACAATAGCTTGGTTTCGCTGCTCTCGAGTCTTGGCCAACTCGTGCTGGGTGGCTGCAATTGCCCCTTGATTGCGGTTGAACACCGGTAAGGGAATTGCGACTCCCACAACGCCGGTCGTGTCGTCGTCTAGTTCCAGCCGCTTCAGTCCTGCGGTCACGGCGATGTCAGACCGGGATTGGACTCTGGCCAAGTCAAGCCGTGCGCGGTCCACGGCCAACGCATCCTGCCATCGAGCTACCTGCGGATGCGTTTCGATCTGTGCTCGAATCAAGTCCAGGGACGGCAGGCTTGGCGTTATACCAAGGTCCCCCTCAATACGTTCGAACCGAGGCGCAGACGATTCCCATAGGGCCGCGAGGCGGTGCCGGGCATCTGTCAATTCGCTGACAGCCTGCTGATGTTGCATGCGAACCTTGGACAGTTCGATCTGAGCTTTGGATGCTTCTGAGGGCGGGTCTTTTCCGGCGTCCACCCGCTTGTTGACAGTTTGCCATAGCCCTTCGGCCAGGTCAGTCTGATTCTCGGTCAGGTCGACGCGTTGCTGAGTGGCCAGCACCGCAGTGAAGGCTCTTTGGGTTCGTCTGATCAAATCCAAGCGCGTGGCTTCATGGTCCCATTGCACGACTTGCTTTTCAGCTGCCGCCACTTTCGTCCGTTTGTCGCGCTTGCCCGCCAGCTCCAGCGGCTGCGTGACTGCAACGGTCGTCTCCACCCCATCAAAACCATCCCGATCACCTTTCCCGCCGAACTCCTCCAGGCTTACCCCCAATTCAGGGTTAGGACGCAGCCCGGCTTGCACCTGGCGTGCATCAGCGGCGCGGAGATCCCAGGAGCAAGACCTCAGTTCCAGGCTGCGTGTCAGCACCAGAGATATGGCCTGGGATAGGGACAGGGGACCATCGCTTTCTCCTGGCTCATTGACGATAGGCTCGGGTGTATCGGTGTGGATTGACGTTTCTGTCAAAGGTCCATCTGCCCGGAATTCGGGCTCCGCACCCTGATCGGCCGACATCGAGGCACAGCCCGTCAGACCAGACAGGTATACGGCCAATGCCATAAGGAACCATATTCGCATCGTTTCTGCCCTTTTCCATTCTTTGACCGGTATCCATTCCGCGCAGGAGGAGTCACAGTGGGAGAATCTGCGGAACGGACGGTTCTTTGCGCTGTGAAACGACTTACCGGCGTGTCAAGCCGCCTGTCACAGAGAAGGGATGGATCAAAGCAGCAGAACGTGCGCGCGCACGTACGCAGGCAGGGAGGATTCGGGGACGCCAGTTCCCTCGTGGAGGCTGAATGGCTCGACGCCAAGGTTCAGGTTGACAGACACCTGAACGGCTGTTGCAGGGGCCAGATCAGAGAGAATCCGGAGATCCGCCGACGGGTCTTTCTTCACCAGCACAACGTCCGAGAGATGATCGTGCGTCTCAGCGTCATGGTGGTCGCTGTCGTGCCCGGTTTCGCTGGAGTGGTGGCGGTGATCTGCGTGGGTGTGGTGGTCATGCTGCGACCCAGAGTGGGAAAACCACGTAGATACGGCGTGCTCCGCCCCTTCATGGCAAGTCGCCTCATGAACGAGAGTACAAACCACACTGAGAATCAGGATCACCGAGATCGAACGCATAACCATACAATGATATCCTTGTCGCACAGATTTGTCAATATCGAGCATCACCGTCGTGGCCGGTTCATCCAAACGCCGGCGCAAAGACGTGCAGATCATCAGCGCCTCCTTGGCGGCCGAGTTGAAACCGTTCCTGGCGGCCAAGATGCCGGCCACCAAGGCCTTCGGCGGTCGTTACAAGGCGCTGACCGTTAATACAGCCGATGTGCTCAAGAAGGATCTGGCCGAGGCAGGCATCCCCTACGAAGACGAACTGGGGCGGGTCTTCGACTTCCATTCGCTACGCGGTCAGTGTGCCACCCTGCTGGCCCAGCGCGGCGTGCACCCAAGATCGCCCAATCGATCCTGCGGCATTCCGACATCAACTTGACCATGAACGTGTACACCCGAACTGACCAAGCCCAGAAGACCTCCGCTGTGACCGGCCTGTCGGACCTGTTTGCGATGGGAGAAAAGCCCGTTTCCAAGCCGACGACGGGGACTGACACAGAGCCTAAGATCGAAGGTTCATTGGGGGGCGAATGCTGGTCTTCTCGGAGACTGTAGCAGTTCCCAGCACACCACCGTACACTCGCTCAAAACACCCCTGACGACACCCAAAACCGGAGGTTCCGCGTCTGGAACTCGACCCGAAATGCATGTCATAAGGCATGTCGTCTATCTGGACTGATATGGCACGCATACGGACGGATACGGACAACCACCCTCATTTTGGCTGCAAAAACCGCCCTAGGGACCTGGGGAACGAGGATTCGAACCTCGACTAACTGATCCAGAGTCAGT
>CP070782.1:6369936-6395350 GCA_020346325.1 Phycisphaerales bacterium | reverse complement strand
CGGTCCCTCACCATCGGCCGAAACGGCACTGCTGGTCGCCACGACACCCTTCAGAAGAGGAGCAAAGGGCTCGACCGTGAAGCTCCAGACATTGCCTTTGTAGATCGTGTTGTCAGGGGACGCGTTAACCTCGTCGACTCGCCAGTAATACGTCTGGCCGAGTTCCAGCTCATCGTTGAAAATATATCTCGTCGTCGTGAATCCTTGAGCAAGAAGCACTCCCCTGCGATTGTTGCGGCTGGCGTCATTGACATCCCCGAGCAGGGTGCCGAAGTACAGATCGTGCGTCTTGGCGAACGGGCCCGCAGCCCAACTCAAACTGGTGTCCGGAGGCACGTCAACAGCTCGGTCCGGCGGCTCCGGCGCCGAACTGAGGCCAACGTTGGCGCGCATGATCAGCCAAATATCGATCTGGCTGACATCGCGATCGTAGACCCGCACCTCGTCCAGGCGCCCGTCCCAGCCGCAATCGGAACAGCCGCTGCGCGAGCCAATCAGGACGGGCGCCCCATTATCGCTGAACTGGCTGCTAGGAACTCCGGCGGTACTGCTGGCACGCAATTGACCATCCACATAGAGCTCAATAGCCCTCCCCGGCCGGTAGACGCCGACAATATGGACCCACCGATCCGTCGGCAGGGGCTCAGCGTCACTGACGCGGATCGAGTCCGAGAGACTGCTGGCCACCTGGAACAGCGCCGCATTCGCCACACCGTCGGCGTCGGCCGCTATACTCAAATCCCACGAACCGGTGCCACTGCCATCCTGCTTGGTGATGATAGAGCCACTGTTCTGGTTGGACCCGTTGAGAAAGACCCAAGCGGCCAAGGTCATCGCCCCGGTGGTCTGCAACTGCGAAGCATCGCCGAGGTCAACGTAGGATTCAGCCTCCCCGGGAAAGGACAGGGCTCCACTGGGTACACCGTACCGGTCCGGCACGGCTGCCACGTTCCCCACAATCGTCCCGTTGTTACCGCTGGGGCTGGCGTCCGTGGCGTCCCCATCCAATGGCCAATACCCCACCAACCCCGTCCTTATGTCCGCCCGGGTCAATATCGGCCACATGGCGGTCACGCCGAATGCCAGACAGAGGAGGGAAGATACTCTCTTGGACATGTTCGCACCTCCACACTCATGAATCTGCGTGACGAGCGGACTTCGAATCGGCGGCGTGAAGCTTCCGGCCTCCATCCACAGCCATTGGCGATCGGCATGCCCCCCTACCTTCCGACACGGTGCACGACACGCGACCCGAAAACAGATACCTCCAATCCCTTCATTTGTACCAAACCGGAGCCCTTGGCACAATGGGATTCTCCACGAATTCAAAGGCGTATCCGCCTGGGCAGCCACGAACCGCCGCTCCGGCCGGATCGATAGGAGCGGTCGCCCCGCATCGCTTGGCCTACCTGAGAGACCGCCGGAGCGATACACAGCAGTCACTTGGGCCCCATTCGCCCGGGGACCAGCCAAGATCGAGGCACATCTTCGTCACAATACGCTGGAATTGAGGGCTTCAGGGTCGCTCGACGGGATCAATTACGTCTGCCGAGCGTGCAATCCCCGCGCAGAGCCCCGATCAATTCTCCGGCTTCAACGGCCACTCCGTCGAGAGACGCTTGCCACTGGGATCGAGGCAGGTAACTTCGAGAATATAGGTTCTGTCTCTGGAAGCTTGGGCGCCGAGGGTGAACTCGTAGGCACGCAGAAAATCACGCCAATACTTCTGATTCTCGGCCGGGCTGGTGAGATCCACGTCCGGCCAAATGGCGAGCCTTTGCCCTTTCGGCTCGGCCGACCGCTGGACGTACTCGTACAATTCGAAACGCAGCGTGCCCGGCGCCTTGATCTTCTCGCCGTACGCATCCAGCAACGACACGTAGACGTTCAGTTGGGTCCCCGGCTGAGCGTCGGTCGCGTCCACCAACTCCGTCAGAGGCAGGACTTCGATCTGGGTGGGAGCGAAACCGCTGGGAAGCGTCGCCGGAGGCGGCTCAACCGCCGCCGTCTGCTCGCCCTCGACTGGCTCGGTGGCCGGGGCCATCGCCGGCCCGGTCGGCTCGGCCGGCGCACACCCGGCGAACAAGACCAACGACACGACAAGCCAGCACAGGACTGCTCGCTTGGCCGATGTGTTCCTTGCCTCCGGTTTCTCCATTGCACGCATGGTCGGCAGCTTCATAGGCTACAGATCTCCATCCAGCATGTGCCCCAGGCGATGTTTCTTCGTTCGCAGGTAATCGACATTATGTTTGCTCGGTTCGGCCTGCAACGGAATCTGCTCGGTCACTTCAATGCCATAGACTTCCAGGCGGCTGACCTTCTTAGGATTGTTCGTCAGGATCTTCACTTTGCGCAACCCCAGATCACGACAAATCTGCGCGCCGATACCGTAGTCGCGCCGGTCCGCATCGAATCCCAGTTTTAGATTGGCGTCGACGGTATCGAGGCCCTGCTCCTGAAGCCGGTAGGCCCGGAGTTTGTTGGACAGGCCGATGCCTCGCCCCTCTTGGCGCAGGTAGACCAGAGCGCCCTTGCCCTGTTCCTCAATCATCTGCATGGCCGTGATCAACTGGTAGCCACACTCGCAGCGCTGCGAATGGAACAGGTCGCCCGTCATGCATTCCGAGTGGACACGCACGAGCACCGCGTCCGGGTGTTCGATCACCCGGCCATTCTCATCCAATTCGCCAACGCCACCTTTGCACAGCGCCAGATGCGGCTCCGGCGACGTCTGGCTTTCATAACCGATAAGCTTGAACTCGCCGTAGTCGGTCGGCAAATCGACCGAGACGAAACGCTTGACTTGGCTTTCACGCTGCAAGCGATACTCGATGAGTTTGGCGATGGAGATGATCTTCAGATCGTGCTGCTTACAGAAACCGAGCAGTTCCGGGACGCGGGCCATAGCCCCATCCTCGCTCATGATTTCACAAATCACGGCCGCGGGCTTCATGCCGGCCAAACGGGCCAGATCGATCGCACCTTCGGTCTGCCCGGCCCGAACCAGGACGCCACCGTCTCTGGCACGCAAGGGAAACACGTGGCCCGGTCGGGCCAAATCGGCGGGCTTGGCGTCGTCGGCGACGGTGACCTGGACAGTGCGGGCGCGGTCGCCGGCACTGATGCCGGTCGTAATCCCGTTAGCCGCATCGACACTCACCGTAAACGCGGTACCGAATTGGGCCGTATTCTCGAGCGTCTGCGGGTACAGGCCCAGGCGGTCGCACTTCTCGGCGGTCAGAGGCAGGCAGATAAGGCCACGACCGAATTTCGCCATGAAGTTAATGGTCTCCGGCGTAACCTTCTCGGCCGCACAGATCAAATCACCTTCGTTCTCGCGATCTTCAGCATCCACCAGGACGACCATCTTGCCCTGCTTGAGGTCTTCCAGTGCCTCGGGGATACCGCTAAACGAAATGTCGGAAACTTCATTGCTCGGTGAAGACTGGCTCATATCAACTCGTAGATACCACTGAAAAGGAACTCGTTACACGCTTTCTTTGAATTCGCCCGAGGAGGCGTTTGCTCTCGCCCGCTCGAATCGCTCAATATAGCGACTTCCGGCCCGGATGTAAACCAGGGTGGCCAAAATGGCCGCCCCGCCCGCCGACCACCACAGTATGCGTAACCAGGACGCGTAGCCCGGCAATACGCTGGACGCCTCCGGAGCCACCAGCACGCATCCCACCATGATCAGTTGCAGGACCGTCGCCGCCTTGCCCAGCACCGTCGGGGCCACGTGGATCTGGCCTGTCACGAAGTACACGATGGCAAAGCCAATGACGATCAGCACATCCTTACCGATGAACAGAACGACCACGGTCAACGGCAGGAGGAATCCTTCGACGTGCCCCCTTTGCGAGACCAGCAGGAGAGACGACGACACGATCAGCAGCTTGTCGGCCACCGGATCGAGAAACGTCCCCAGCCGCGTGATCTGCCGATAGTGACGAGCCAGGAAGCCATCCAGGGCATCCCCGATGGCCATACAAGCAAACAGAACGATCGCGATGTGACGTAGCAATAACCGAGTGCTCTCACGCAGTTCCGGAGCATTGAGGTGCAGCATACAACTGATAAAAGGAACCACCAGCAGGATCCGCAGCAGCGTCACCCGGGTCGCCCAGCTCAGTTTGAAGTGACGGGGAGTCCCGAAAAGGCGGAACGGTTTGAGCCAGTCCACGTTCAGCATCGTCTCACCCAGACTAGAGGCCGGATCAAGGGTGACAATGGTCGCCATTGCGTATATCGCAAGGCATGTTATACTAAGGATAGTCGGTCGTGTCAGCAACAACATAACGCCACGCCGGCGTGGGAACGGCCCGTTTTCCGAGCATATCAACGAGATAACGATAGCGGAGCGGATCATCATGAGTTCCAGAACGACTCTATCACAAGCCTACTTCGACCTGGCTACCATGCTTGATGCGGGCATGCCCATCCTGCGCAGTCTCGACATCGTCGTTGACGGACGCAAAGGCTACCTCAAACGCGTCTTCTCGCAGATTCGCGAAACCGTCGGCAAAGGATCCAGCCTCGCTGAGGCGCTGGACCAACATCCACGCGTGTTCCCCGACCTGGACCGCATGCTGATCGAGGCAGCCGAAACCTCCGGTTCGATGGGTACCTCGCTCAAGATGCTTTCCGAGTGGCACGAGTTCGTCCACCGACTCATCTGCCAAATGATCGTGGCACTGATCTACCCCTTCCTGATCCTGCACATCGCCGCGTTCGTGTTTCCATTGCCCAGCTTGGTCCTGGGGGAAATCACAACAACCGAATTCCTCGTCGCGGGGTTGCACATCCTTATGTATCTTTGGATTCCGACCGGCATGGTGGTTGTGCTCATCTTGTTGCGCGGCCGGTTTCCGATCGTGCGGCTGCCGTTGGATTTCGCGGTGCAACGGATTCCCGTGCTTGGCATGGCCGCCTACCATATGGCCGTCTGCCGCTACGCCAAGGCCTTCGGTATGATGTACCGCGCCGGCGTCCCCATCACCGAAACCGTAGAGCGGGCCAACCGCGCTACCGGCAACGCCATCGTGGCGCGCCTCTTTGAGGGGGGTAAGGCCAGTGTCCGTGCCGGAGGCATGGCCTGGGAAGGCTTCTCCAAACGATTGCCGAGCGAGTATCGCCAACTCTGGCAGATTGGCGAGGAGACGGGCGAACTGGATAAGACCACCGCCAAGATCGCCGAGATTGCCGGTGACCGCGCCGATCTGTATTTCACTGAATTCAGCAAGGGGCTGCCCAAGATCATTTATTTCATCCTCCTGGGTGTCCTGGCCGTGATGATCGTCATAATCGCGAAGCAGTACGCTAACAACCTGAGTTCCTTCTGAGGCAGGCGTTCGAATTCCTCCGTCCGCGTCACGGCGCTCAAACGCCGTTGTCCGGGCATTTTGTGCGGTAATTCCCTTGATGTGGCCCCAGGCGTTGATACAATTGCCCGGTTAGTACAGGGATCGCACCATGGCTGTTCTAAATGTCAACATCGATCACGTGGCGACCGTCCGCCAGGCCCGGTTGGCCGACGAGCCGGACCCGGTCTGGGCAGCCGTTCAGTGCGAGCTGGCCGGCGCCAACGGCATCACGGTACACCTGCGCCAGGACCGCCGGCACATCAACGATCGCGACGTGCACGTACTCAAGGGCACGGTCGCGTGCAAGCTCAATCTCGAAATGTGCATGGCCGAGCCCATCGTCAAGATCGCCGAGCAGGTCCGCCCCGACCAAGTGACGCTCGTCCCGGAGAACCGCGCCGAACTGACGACCGAAGGTGGTCTCGACTGCGCCCGGTACAAACGGCGACTCGCCCAGGTCGTCAAGCGAATGCACAAGAAAGGCATTCTGGTCAGCACGTTTATCGCACCGGAGGACGAGCAGATCATCGCCTCGGCCGAGACCGGCTGCGACGCCATCGAGCTGCACACGGGCATGTACGCCAACGCTAGATCCGAGAAGGCCGCGGGCAGACGTCTAGCGGAGCTGGCCGCCGGCAAGGATCTAGCCATCGACCGCAAGCTGGTGGTCCACGCCGGACACGGGTTGACCTATCGCAACATCGGCCCGGTCGCCTCCATCCCGGATCTGTGCGAGTTCAACATCGGCCACAGCATCATCGCCCGCGCGGTTCTCCTCGGTATCCGGCAGGCCACCGAGCAGATGATCGAATTGATCGAGAAAGCTAATCCGAAGCCCTCGGCCTAGTACCCGCGCCAAGCACCCCGGCCGCCGAGATCGGGGATGCAGGCGAGCTCAAGAAGAGGAGATACGACATGTTTACAGGGGCCATGACGGCACTGATCACCCCCTTCCAAGAAGGTGAAGTGGACTTTGAGACACTGGAGGAGTTGGTCGACTTCCAGATCGAAAACGGCATCGACGCGCTCGTGCCCACGGGCACCACGGGCGAATCCCCCACGCTCAGCCACGAGGAAAACAAGCAGGTGATCGAACGCGTCGTCAAGGCCGCCAACGGGAAAGTCTCGGTTATCGGCGGCGCTGGCTCCAACAGCACGGCCGAAGCGATCGAGCTGACCGCCTACGCCAAGAAGATCGGCGCCGACGCGACGCTCCAGGTGTGCCCCTACTACAACAAACCGACCCAGGAAGGATTCTATCAGCACTTCAGGGCCATCGCCGAAGAAGTGGACCTGCCCATGGTCCTGTACAACATTCCGGGCCGCTGCGGGGCCGGCATGACGCCCGAGACGATCGCGCGCCTGGCTGAGATCGAGAACATCGTCGCCATCAAAGAAGCCACGGGGAGCCTCGACCAGGCGTCGGAGATTGCCATGCGCTGTGACCTGACAATCATCTCGGGCGATGACTCGCTGACCCTGCCCCTGGCCTCGGTGGGCGCCAAGGGCGTCATCAGCGTCGTCGCGAACATCGTGCCGGCCGATGTCAAAGCCATGACCGACCTGATCCTCGAAGGCGATCTCGTCTCGGCCCGGCAATGGCATCGCAAGCTCTTCGCGTTAGCCAAGAACATGCTGACCCTGGCCACCAACCCGATCCCGATCAAGGCTGCCTTGGCAATGCTCGACATGGCCTCCGACGAGTTGCGTCTGCCCATGACGCCGCTCGAAGAAAGCAAGAAGACCGTGCTGCGCAAGACCCTCATTAACTACGGCCTGATCAGCTAGGTTCGTGAGACCTACATATTATCGATCAACCAGGAATCGCCCGACGGACGCACCGTCACTTCGATTTCCTCTGTGTCCCCGGCATAGTACGTCCGTCCCCCCATGGTGGCATCCTTCCTGAGCGTGACGCGCCAGACCAGTTGGACGCCACCTTCGATCTCCCTGGTTTGGACGATAGGCATTTCGGCGTCCGGGTCGAGCGATTGGAACCACACCTTGCCTTCGTAGTATTCGAGATCGTCTGGGCCGGCTTCCAGAGCCAGTTCGATGTCTTCGTAATCTCCCGCAGACTCGAACCAGCAGGCCAGGACAGACTCCGCGTCACCCAGCACGAATGCCTTGGTGAAGCTGCGTACCGTCGCCTCCGGACTGCTCAGATCCAATTGGAAGCCCGATGCGGCGCCGTCGGACCATACGGGCGGCTCTGACAACTCGGGCGTGGACTCATCGAGGTCGGCAGGCCGCTCCCGAGGCGGCGCCTCCTGGGCTACCGTCCGGGGCGGTGTACCTCGCTGGACCGTTTCAGGCTCAACGGCTTGCGGGCGGGCAGGCTCGGGACGCGCGTTGGGCCGTGGTTGCCGCCTGGCATGGTTCCGTGCGACCACGGGAGTCGGTTCAGAAGCTTGGGGCGGACGGGATGAGATCGTATAGGTTAGCAGTCCGGCACCAACGACAACCACGGCGCTGACAGCGACCACCAGCTTGGTGTTGGCGGCGGCCAGCACGCCACCGGAGATAAGACTCGCACTCGACGCCGCCCCGCCCGAGCCCGAAGCCAGGGCAACTTCCGCCCCGAGGAGGGACACCTTGCCAAGCTGTGGAATGAGCCACGCTGGCGCACTCTGAGCGGCGTTTTCGGTCAGGAGCACGCCCAGCCCCGCCGCGGCCAGCGTGATGCCGCGCCGGTGCAACCGAATGCGAAGCTGTGCCAACCCGGCTTCGGCGCCTCGGGACACGGTCTGACGAGAGACGCCCATTTCCTCGGCCATAGCCGTCATCGAACGGCCTTCCAGAAAGTGACCCACGAGAATCGCGCGTGTCTGATCATCGAGCCGGTCCAGCGCTTCGTCCACATAGGGGCAGACCTCACGCCAAGTCGCATCCGAACCGGACCTGGCTCCCGCGTACTGCTGCTCTCGCTGGCGACGCCGCGAGTCGCTGCGGACCAGATCGACCGCCTTACCGACAGCGACGCGATGGAGCCAGCCCGGGATCGAATCGGTGATTTCGTCCGCTTTCTTGAGCAGTTGAAAGAACGTCTCCTGGGTCGCGTCGGCCGCTTTGTCCGCATCGGCCAGGACGCGCAGGCAGGTGCCATAGACCAGCCCGGCGTGGCGCCGTACGATCTCGGCAAACGCCCCGGCGTCGTTGCCCCTGATAAACCGCTCCAACAGAATACTCTCGCTTTCCGACATCTCCGGTCCCCTGACAATGCGCTCGGTGCCAGTTCGAATATCGTAAAGAAGTCGGCGCCAACTGGCAAATCGTCCAGGAAACTCCTGACCACCGGAAATGAAGATCCCCCTTGCGAGGCGGCCGGCCTCTTAGCAACGGCGTCTCAAATCCGTACGGGGGGCAGAACGCTGGGAACGGGCGGGAACGGCGCGCGGTCGCCTGCGAGACGAGGTCGCCAGGATCTGCTCGCGCAGAAACTTCTGGGTCGGCCGCTCCAAGCCGATCTGGACCTGGTACAGATGGGGCAGCGCCTCGAACAGGGACCGAATGTCGTCCCGGGTGAAATCGTGTACGCCCACCAGGGTCAGATAGGCCAGGCCGTCGAGTTCTTTCAGATGCTCAAGTCCCTTGCTGGTATAGGTTCCCCCGTAGACGTTCAGCATGTCCAGCTTCTTCATCCAGCGCAACTGCGCCAGGCCGTCGTCGGTCAGTTTCGGGCCGCCAACAGTCAACCGATCCATCTGCGTCAGTCCCGCCAGCAGGGCCAGCCCGTGGTTTGTCAGACCGCGCGGATGCTTCAGTGATCGCGGGGTCTGAAACCACCTGAGTTGCGTCAGGTCGGCCAGGCAGGCGACATCGGCGTCGCTGATCGGGTCACCCTCGTAGCGCGTTCCAATCGCCAGCGTCTCAAGCTTCTTCAGGCCGGAAAGATCCAAGCCTGTGTGATCCTGCTTGACACCTTTGACGTTCAGGTAGCGCAGATTCGGCAGTCTGTTCAGACAGGACAGCCCCAAGATGCTGATATCTGCGTCTTTTATATTCAGTCGCTCCAGGTTCTTCAGGGAGACCAATTGCCTCAACCCCGCATCGGTGACGGACGTGCAGCCAAACAAGGTCAACGTTCGGAGATTCTGCAACTTGCCAATCGTCTCCATCGAAGCATCCGTCACACCGATGCTGCCAATGCTGAGATCCTCCAACAGCGTGCACGTGGCCAGTGCCTCGATGCCCTTGTCGGTGTAGTAACCCTTGTCCTTGCTGGGATCGACGTAGTGGACGCGGCTGACATCCAGTTCGCGAAGCCGGGGCAACATCGAAACGTACTCCAGACCCCGGTCCGAAATCCCCTTATTCGGCAAATCGAGTGATTCAAGCGTCTTGACGTCTTTTAGGTAGGCCAACCCCGCATCATCAACCTTCGCGTGCGCGATGTCCAGCGAGCGCAGGTGCGGCAGTCGCGCCAGGTATCGGATCCCCTCATTGGTAATGTTCTCCGACCAGTGGAAATTCAGATCCTGGACGTTCGAAAGGGCCGACAGGTGAGCGAGCCCCACGTCCGTTGTCTGAGGCAGATGCCCGAAATGGAGGGTGCGAAGGCTCGGAACGTTCTTGAGATGGGCAAACCCCGCGTCCGTGAAGCGATCGCCCTGGAGCATCAAATAGCGCAGGCGGGGCAGACGTGCCAGATGGACCAGCCCGTCATTCGTAATTCGCCCGCCGCCCAGTTCCAGTTCCTCCAGTGACGGCAGGCCGGCCAAGTGCCGCAGGCCCGCATTCGTGATGCGGTTCTCCCCGATATAGAGACCCTTCAAGGCCGATAGACTTCTCGCGTGCAGCAGCCCGGCATCGTCGCTGCGGCCCGGCAAGGTCAGGCGCTGGAGGTTCCGCAAACCGCTGATCCACTTCATCCCAACGCCGGTGATGTTCGTCTGGCCTAGATCCAGGATGCGTAGCCCCGTCAAATGAGCAACATGCGGCATGCAAGCATTGCCCGGCCTGGTGCCACTGGCGTAGGAGCCGTGAATGGCAAGCCGATAGAGATCGTCGGCCTGGAGGTTTGACAATGGAGACAGATCCCGCCAGCCCTCCGGACACCCAACCGTCAGACAAACCCATTTGCCGGCCGGGACCGTGACATCACCGCGGGCCTCGGCGAGATACTCCCACTCCTCCCCGCGAATCCAGAAGTAAAGCCCTTCCAGCGGCCCCTCGGGCACAGGCTCACAGATCAAAACGCTGCCCAGCGAGCGATCGGCCGGAAAGTGCAGCGTTCGCTCTTCGGCCGCTTGGGCCGCCGCGAACGAACGGACCGACCCGGGGACCATCAGGGGCAGCAATACAATCCAGATAGTCAGATGCTTACGCATGCCCTGTTGTCTCCGCTGAGTCTCAACGGGTGCCGCCAAGAAGACCGCCGTTCTATCGGCCTGACGACCCCGATCGTCGCGCTGCGATCACGGGTCCCGGGCCGATGGGGCATTCGGATCGTTGGCGTCGTTCGGGCCTGGAACCGGCAGCGTGTACCGCGACACGTAGCGGCCGTCGTCCAGCATTGTCTCATCCGCCTCAGCGCCGTCTTCATTCGAACCACTGGCTGGATCAGCCGCCACCGCCGAGTCCTCCAGCATACCGGCATACGCCGTCCCCTCGGCACTGGCGTCCCGGCCGGATGCCGGATACGGCGATACGCCGGACGCGGCGCTACGCCCCCCCGAGACCGTCGGCGACATCCGCCAGGCAGGTCTCATGGCCCCTGCCACCGCCGGCGCTGGGGTCGGGGCCACCTGGATGGCAGGCCCTGTCAACTGCCGATAAGCGACCACCGAACCGATGCTGAGGGCCGCCGCGGCCGTGGCGGCAACCGCCTTGGCTTTGGCGCCTGCCAGAGCACTGCCGATGATCGTCTGGAATCGGCAGGCGATGCCCGTGATCGTGGCGCTGGAGCCGGAAACGGCAGCCGCTTGCCCCCCTACCAGGGCTATCTTTCCCAATTCCCTCATCAGACCGGCCGGTGCCGCATTGACCGCACGGTCGCTCAGCAGTGCGCTGAGCGCACCGGCCGCCACGAGCAGTCCCCGTCGCCGGAGTCGGCCGCGCAGCTTGACGACGCCCGATTCCAGACGCCGGGAAACCGTCGCCTGAGAGATTCCGCGCATCCGGGCAATCTGCCGCGTGCTCCGCCCGTCCAGAAAATGGGCCACCAGAATCTCCCGCAACTCGGTATCGAGGGCGTCGAGCCCTTCATCGATGTGCGAAGAGATTTCGCGCCACGACGTGGCTTCGCGGGGCTGCCCCGCCGCGTAGCGCGTCTCCCGGTGCTTGCGGGAGCTGTCGCGGCGGAGAAGATCGATGGCCTTGTGGGTGGCAACGCGATGCAGCCAGCCCGGCAGCGAACCGGTGACCTTCGCCGCATCCTTCGTCAGTTGCAGAAACGTCTCCTGGGCGACGTCGCTGGCCCGGTCCATATCCGCCAGGATCCGCCAGGCCGCTCCGTAAACCAAGCCGGCATGACGGCGGATGATCTCGCCGAATGCCTCCGCATCCCCCGTCCGGGCAAAACGTCGCAGCAGCACAACTTCTGTCTCCATCTGCGTCTCTCCTGAGCGTACGCCTACCAACCCCCTCATATAAGGCGGCGCTACGGCCCGCATGTTTCAAAAAAAGACGCGAATTGGGCCCGTTATTTTCGTGATAGGCGCGGAACAGCGGAAAGCGGGCTAGCGCGCCGACGCCGGGGCGTTTCGCTGCGCTTCCATGTAGGTTTCGAGCGTCGCCGCGACCATGCCGCTGACCGGGTAGCGACCCGCGACGTAGGTCTGAGCGGTGGAGGCCAGACGTCGGGCAAAGTTGTGATCACCCAGCAGGCGGGCCAGGCTGTCTCGCAGGCCCCGCTCGCTATCGGGCTCGAAGACCAGGGCCGTCTGGTTGGGGACTATCAAGTCGTCGACACCGCCGGAGCAAGCGATCACGGCCGCCCCCAACCCCATGGCCTCCAACAGAGCGACGCTGAACGCCGCATTGGGCAGGGGTTGCAGGAAGATGTCACCGGCCGCCACCGCCGCGCGCCACGCATCCAGCACAGGAACAATGGTGATCACCTCGGACAGACCGTACTCGACCAGCAGCCGACGCAGACGATGCTCGGCCCGGCCCCGGCCCATGATCACCGTCATGAATTCGTGGCCGTCGCCAATAAGTTCCCCCGTGGCCTTGAACAGGCTCTCGAAGTGGGAAACGTGGTCGAGCGGATGGGCGACCACGATACTGCTCAGACGCGACGGATCCGAGAAGCAGACGGGCTCGGCCCCGGCAAATGTCCCCATGTTGATCTGCCTGATGCGATCGGCATATCGCACGTGAAACTTGGCCGTCCGCACGCGAATGGTCTCGGCCGGCACGATGATACTCGCGCAATGCGTCGGCGAAACAGACAGTCGCGCAACCTTCCTCTCCAACGAATTGACGGCCAAAACATACGGCACCTCCAGCCGCTCGGCCAACCGCCGAACCAGCGTTGCCCGACTTTCGCACAGGCAGTGCAGCACCGTGGGCCGGAATTTCTCCAGGTGCACCGCCAGCGTCTCGATCCCCACGCCCTCCATGAGGGGCAAATCGATCAGGGGATGGGTGAACACGTCGGCCGGCACCGGGGTCAGTCGCTCCAGGCTGCAACTCGGCGGACAGACCAGCGCCGTGGTGATGGATTCATCCGCCAGCCCCAGCAACAGACGTTGTAGATAGGTCGTATGCTCGGTGATCGTCCGCCGTGACGCGATGAGCACCGGGCGCGTGCTCTTCCTCGTTTCAGCGGTGTCGGCGCGTCTGACTTTGGTCATCCTTCCTCACCACAATTCATCGGGCCTCATGCCATGTACCGCAGCCTCAGCAAGGCCGGGCTCACGGACGTCACGTATTGTATCGCGGAGACGGCTGTCGAGTCATTGGAAAAAACCGCGAACGGATCACGCCCCCAAGACCCGCCGGCAGGACCCGCTGCGCCGTCATTCGTGCCGGAGCGACTCGATGGGGTCCATGTTGGCCGCGCGGTAGGCAGGATAGAGGCCGAATGTCAGCCCCACCAAGGCGCTAATGCCAAACGCCAGAACCAGCGAGATCCCTGTGACAACCGTATCCATACCGCCGAAGTGAGTGACCAGAAAAGGAATGAGCAGACCCAGGAGGATGCCCAGGAGGCCGCCGGCCCAAGTCAGCAGCAGAGTCTCGCACAGAAATTGAACGACGATGTCATTCTTTGTGGCTCCCAAAGCCCGGCGTATGCCGATCTCGCGTGTCCGCTCACTAACGCTGGCCAGCATGATATTCATGATACCGATCCCGCCCACCAGCAAAGAGATCGCGGCGATGGATCCCAGTACGATGCTGAAGATCAAGGTGGTCCGGCGGGCCTGCCGCAACAATTCCAGCGGGACCATGATGCGATAGTCCTTTTTGTCCTCGTGTAATCGCGCCAGCAGCGTGTCCAGAACATCTCTCATGGGTACAACTCGGTCCATCGAGTCCACTTCCACCGTAATCTTCTGCAGTTCTACGCGTTCGGCGCTGCGGCTGCCGGCGCTGAAGCTGAACTCAAACTCGCTGAATCGACACTTGGCCGTAGTGATCGGCATGTACACGTTGCCGCTGGCGGCGCTGCCCGAGGACGACTGCGCCGCCAGCGCTTCGCGACGGTCTTCTTCTGTTTCCGATGCCGAGATTCCGGTCACGCCCACGACGCGATAGTAGTCCCCGTTGATGAAAATGTCTTTGCCCACCGGATACTCGAATCCGAACAGCCCCTGCACCAGTTGCTGGTCCACCACACAGACGTTCTCCTGGAGATGCGTGTCCATACTGCTGACGAAGCGTCCGCGAATGATGTGAAGCGAGGCCGTCTCCGTATACCAGGGCACGGTCCCGACAATCCTGACGGCGATCTTACGATGGTGATACCTCGCCTCCTGGTCGATCTCCCGGATGGGAACCACAACGTTGACTCGCGGCAGAGAGTTGCGGATCACTTCCGCATCTTTGTAGGTCAGTCCGTAGCTGCGGACTTCTTCCTGATCGCCCGTATCGGCGCGCTCCTTCGGCGGCTCCATCGTCTCAACAATCAGATTGCGACTACCCAGCCGGGCGATCGCCTCCTGGGCTTCCTTGCCGGCGCCTTCTCCAATGGCCAACATCGCAATTACGGAAGAAACACCAAAGACAATACCCGGCGCCGTCAGCGCCGATCGCAGACAGTGCATCCACAGACCTTGAGCCCCAGTCGAATCGTTCGTTTGACGTTGGCTACGTGCATGGCCCTCACCCAGAGTGATTCTCCTGCACCCGCTCAATACGGCCGTCGTGCAAATGGATGGTCCGCTGAGTGCGGGCCGCGATCGCCGCATCGTGAGTCATCACGATCAGGGTCTTGCCGCGTTGATGCAGTTCATCAAGCAGGCGCATAATCTCGAACCCGCTCTCGGAATCCAGATTGTCCGTCGGCTCGTCGGCTACATAAGCTTGCATTGGTGTGATGCCAGTACGTTGCTTCGTACTGTCATCCTGAGCCAGAGGCGAAGAGCCTGCCCTGAGCGCAGCCGAACGGGATCTGGGCTTGGCCTGAGAACGACCGTTGATCCCAGTCTGGAGCCAGATGCTTCACTGCGTTCAGCATGACACCTTTGCGCTTGCTTGGGCCCTTGTGGCATCATATGTGTGCATATCCATCTAGCGACGGACGCTTGAGATATCCAGGGAGACGTGGGTCATGATGTGTTCTGGGAAGGTCGCGATTGTTGCCGGTGCGGCGGGTAAGGGGATGGGGCGCAGTATTGCGCTGACGCTGGCGCGGGAAGGTGCGAAAGTCGTCGTCAACTATCGCACGAGTGCGGATAGTGCCGCGGCGATCGTCGCGCATATCGAGCGTCGCGGCGGTCGCGCTTTGGCGTTTGCGGCGGATGTGAACGATCCGGATCAGTGTCGGGCGCTGGTCGAGGCGGCGACCCAGACATTCGGCCAAGTCGACATCTGCATCATTGGTCCCGGTGCCGGCTGGCATCCGGAATCCATCGATCGGCTGGACGCGGCGGGGGCCTTGGACGACGTCCAAAAGGAATTGGCGCCGATCTATCATCTCATGCCTCTGGTATTGCCCGGAATGTACGAGAGGAAGTGGGGCCGGGTGATCGCCCTTGCCCTGACGCCGCCGTATAACTCGCCCGCCTACGCCTACAACGTGGCGAAGGCCGCACGGGCGGCGGCGCTGTCGATCGCCCGTGATGCCGCCTGGTCCAAAGGGGTGACGCTCAACACGATCGGGCCGGGGCCCGTGGGGGAGATCGCCACGTTGGACGAGGCCATCGAGCAATGCGATCACGGCCCGGCTTGGCAGCAGCGGGGCACCACATCGCCGCAAGATGTTGCCGAGGGCGTGGCCTTCCTCTGCTCCGACGCGGGCAACTTCATCTCCGGCGCCGTGCTGCCCTACCTGTATCGCGGCTGAGAGCCCTGTCGGCGTGGCCCTCTGACACTTCCGGGGCTGGTTCAGGATCATGGATTCCGGTCGCACCGACGTCGACTGTGAAGACTTCCAGAGCCACCAGTCCGACCGCAAGCTGCCGGCCCTGCACCAGGAATTCACCTCATCAATGCGACCGTCTCCGGGCCAGATGCAAGGGAGCTGTTGCCCAAGGAGCAAAAGGCATCATGAACAATCCGGCACCCAGAAATGCTACCGGGCACGCCGGGACCAACTCTGGTGGGAAACGTGCGTCCGCGAGGATGATGTGCCGCAGGCGCCATAGTGCATGCCCGCCTGCCAGACAGAGCACGACCCAGCCCGAGGTGGCCAGCCCTATCGCGCGATCTGTGATGAGGCGTCTGCGGCGAGCTCGGTAGAATGCCAGAAGCGTTGTAACGGAGCACCACGAGCCGATCGTCCAGCAGAAAGTTCTGAACAGCGTGACGTATTGAGTCGGTGCGATCAGGCCCCGGGCATGAAAGTAGACGAGCAGCAGCGAGATGGCAATTACGGCTATCCGCGGTATCCATGGAGTCCAGCGTCGATCGCTCATCGCGCTGGATGCGGCCGAAGCCATGGCCGTCCAGGAGCAGATTGCCACCAAGAGGCCCACGAGAACCAGCCGGCCGAATCCGATCTTCTCGTAGGAGTCGGCCAGCGTAGCGAAGAACTCCGGACCGTGCCCGGTGATGTTGACGCAGACGGCCAACAGCAGGAACGATGCGAGCCAGCCCGACCAGGTGAGCAGGACGCTGAGGCCGCCGTTTCTCAGCATCACGTGCGCCAGGGCCGCCGTGCTCATAGGCCGGATGGCCCTGAAACTGTCCATCTGTCGGGGCTCGCCTGAGCTGGAGCACGAGCCCGCCAGCAGTCCAACGAAGTACGGGCAGCCGAGCGGCACGATAAGGGCCGCTACGATAAGCATGGTCGCCTCGGTTCCATCAGGCCGGCTACACAGATAGACGACCGCGATCAGAAATTGAATGACGGCATTAGCGATCGGTACCAGATGTCCCTTCGTGCGCACCTCAAACCACATCTGGGCTGCGACGGCGCTGGAGAAGTTCCTGTCATGACGTGCCTGTCCGGCCACCTCCTGCTCGAGCCACGTCTTGATCCGCTTCAGTTCAGGCGAATCGCCTCGCCTGTCTCTCGATACGCCCACCACGGCGACCGCGCAGGCACTGGCGCCCAGCAGCGTCATGGTCAGCAGCTCGCCGAGCGTGACACTTGCCCACATCTTGGTCGGGTGCATGGGCAGACTGTCAATGCCATATCGCCTTCCCACCCATACGAGCAGCGCGCCCCAGATGAGCATCGCCGGCGGAGCCTTGGTGATAGACAGTCCTGGGGCGCACCACATGATCGCCATGTTCCACGCCAGAAAGATCGCCAGGAAGAAGGAAGGGCCCAGCAACGGCCACCGCGCTCCGAGTATGATCCATGCCCCCGCCGCTGTCACCAAGTATATCAACACACCGGCCAATGTCCCCGACACCATCTGTGCCGAAACCAGCAGCGAGGTCTTGGCTGGCAAGATGTACATTCTGGTTGGGAATCCGACCGTGGGTGAGAACTCGCTTGTATAATAGATGATAAGCATCGTCAATGCCAGCAACAACTGGAAACTAAAGAGGCCAAGGACCATCAGAGGGGCCGGCATCTCGTAGCCCAATTCTCCCAGGAAACGCATGAGTGCAAATGAAACGTTGCACGCCAGGATGATCAGCAGTGACTTGACCCAAACGCGGCGTACAAAAGTCGCCGCGATCTGGATGGCCATGGACAACATCCTAAGCCGCTCCTTTGCTGTCCTTCACGAGGGACACGAATATCTCGTTCAATGTCGGTCGCTCCACCTTGACGGTCCGTGCCCCCAACTCCAGGGCTTTGTGTTTGAGCGTCTCCGCGTCTGCCCGACATAGGAAACTCCAGCGCCCCCCCTGATTCCGGGACCATATCATGCCGGGCAAGGACAGGGGCGTCTCCGGAGGCGATTCGAAGTGCAGCTCCAGGGCGCAGTACAAATCCTTTACTTCGGCCAGTGGGCTGTCGACGAATACTGCTCCCTTGTGCATGATGATCACTCGGTCCGCAATCAGCTCGATCTCATCGAGAAGATGCGAGGAGAAGAAGACACTCCGGCCCTCGGCCACCACATTGCGCAGGACGGCCGCGAGGAGGTCATGACGGACCACCGGGTCCAGGCCCGACGAGGGCTCGTCCAGCAGGAGCAGTTCGGGTCGGTGTGCCAAGGCGTTGATCAGACCCACCTGCGCCTTTTGTCCTTTCGAAAGCGTCTTGATCCGCTGGTCCGGGTTGAGGTCGAACGCCTCACACAACTCCTGAGCATAGCGCCTGTCCCACTTGGGGTAGAAGGCCCGGGTATAGCGAAACAGCTCCCTGATGCGAATCCATCCGGGCAGGTCCTCCCGGTGTTCGGAAAGGTATCCAAGTCTGGCCAGCACGTACTCGGGATTGTTGACGGGGTCTTTGCCAAAGACGCGCACCTGACCTTCCTTGGCTCTCAGCAGGCCCAGGAGATGTTTGATGAGCGTCGTCTTCCCGGCCCCGTTCTCGCCGACTAGCCCCAAGACCACTCCCGGGGGCATGCTCAGACTGACGTCGTTCAGCGCCGTCGTCATGCCGAACCGACGCGTGACCTTTTCGACTCTGATGATCTCCTCGGCCATGACGCTCCTGCCCTGTCTGCCAGACTTCGCGACGCCGCTTCGTTTCGGCCCCTGATCCGGTTAATCGTCGGGAGGCGCGTCGCCGTTGGCGGTGTATTGGAAGACCTCTTCGAGGGGGAGGCCGAAGGCCGCGGCGATGCGAAAGGCCAGGGGTAGCGACGGGGCGTATTTGCCGGCCTCGATGGCGATGATTGTCTGGCGGGTCACGCGAGCCTTGTCGGCCAACTGCTGTTGCGTCATTTCCCCGTGATCGAAGCGCAGCCGACGAATCCGGTTCTGGATCTCACTTTTCGCCATCGGTGCCTCCCCGACCGTATTGGATGAGGATGGCCGTTGAGTAAACCAGGTTGCCAGCCATCGCAGCGCTGCCGAGCAAGACCGGTATCCAGAACGAGACCAGGCCTTCGGAAGGTGCGAGAAGCCATGTCATCCAGAGGAAGACGCCGAGAAGAGCCAGGATGCCGCAGTGCAGCGCCCTGATCTGGATGATGCGGTCACGTTCATCGAATTCGACTCGGCTGGGCTGTTGTCTCTTCGCCCAGCACTCGCTGGATACCATGACCGCCAAGGTTGCTAGGAGCCACATCTTCATCACGCCTGGCAGCTGCCTGGCGACGTCCCCGGCTCCAACGTTTGCGGCTGCCAGGGCGACAAAAACGGCGCCGAGAACCAGGATGACTGCCCATGCGATCAGGTTGAACCGCGCCATTTTCTGTAGTCTATTCATGACGATCTCCCCCTCGGCCGTACTTGACCAGCGTCGCGATGGACATGGCGTAGGCCTGGCATAGGCCGGCGCCCAGCAGCAGGCCCGGCATGTACTTGACGGGAATCGATCCATCCTCGCCGAGAATCGCGATCGGGGCGAAGGATACCACGATGACGAAGAGATATACGGCGCCGAAGCCGGCCAGATACGCACTCTTTTCGATTTCCTTGTCCCGCTCGTCCGACGTTACCGCGCCGGTGTCGGGCTTGACGCGGAGGCATGCGATCACGCCGGCCCCCAGGGCGACGGCCGCCGCGCAGACGAATGGGCGCGACCAGCCAACGTCGAGCAGATGGAGCAGGCCGGCGATAATCACGAAGAGCAGTGCCAGGGACATCCCGACCACCAGGGCCCAGGCTCGTTTCTGTTCTCGATTCACGATGCATCTCCTTTCCCGGCTCGTCCGTACTGGACCAGGACGGCGATACCGTACACGAGGAAGGCGATTTGCAGGATGATGAGGTTGATGATGGCCAGCAGGAAAACCGGGATGGAGCCCGCTCTTCCAACCACAAGTGACGGGATCAGACTTGACAGGGCCAGTGAGGCCCAAACAGAAACGAAACACGCAATCGCCGCGTTCTTCTGGATGGTTTTGTCACGCTCATCGGATTCCGGTTCGGCTGGGCTTTGCCTCCTGAAAACGAGCACGAGCCCGACTACGGTATACACCGCGAGCAACCCTACCGAGAACTTCACCGCCTCGATGCCCACCCGCTTGTCGCCGGGGGCGAATATGGCGGCGTAGAAAAGACCCATGAAAGAGAGAGCTAGTACCGCCCCCCCGAGCAAGAACCAGGCGCTTTTCTGCGTTCTGTTCATGTCCAGTCCTCCCATTTCCATCGATTCATGTCCGCACCGATGTAATCTGAACAAGACACAATGTAGCGTAGAACATACATAATGTCAAGCATATATTACATTTCTTCGCGTTCTTTCTGCGCGGCCAGGAGCGGAAAACGAGCTGATGATGGCTAATTCCCCTTCTTTGGGGAGTTACCATGCGTGCCCTGGGGGCATTGGTATCCCGACTGCCGCTTGCTCGTGCAGGAGCATTCTCCTTTTCGTGGCGGTTCCGCCGATGGCTGAGAAACCGCCCAGGCCGCCGGCAGTGCGGACGACGCGGTGGCACGGGACGAGTAATGGGAAGGGGTTGCGGGCCATGGTGCCCCCGACGGCTCGGGCTGCGGCGGGCCGGCCGGCTTGGCGGGCCAACTCGCCATAGGTCCGCGTCTGTCCGAAGCTGATCTGCCGGCAGCTTGCCATGATGGCTTGGCCGAAAGGGCTGTAGTGAGACAGATCAACCGCCGGATCAGTACTGAAATCGACGTTTTCGCCTTCAAAATAGGCGATAATGCGCCGCTGGAGATCAAGGCGGAGCTCCTTCTGGGACCGGGCCTCGGCTGCGTCGGCCGGGAGGTTCGCCAGCAGGGCTTCCCGGGCTGCCGTCCGAGTGGGAGCCGGCAGCGAGGTGGCACAGATCGACTCGGCACGACAGGCGAAGCCGAAGTGGCCCCAGCGTGTGCGGAAGATCGCATAGCGTGGCGTCGCAGGGTCCATCCGAGGTTCTCCTTACCCGAAATATTGTACCTTACGCCCGAAATGTATTGACGCAAAGGCAAAATTCTGCTAAAGAAAAGAGTTTTTATACAACCGAACCGGGCTTCCGAGCGATATTGGGCCGAAATCAGGAGATTGCCCTCGGGCAACCTTTGCGTGGAGTGACTGCGATGTTCCGGGCAAACCCTTCTCTCGACGGCCTCAAGAACACCTTGGTGGAAACGCGGAATCACCTTTTATGTCTTTAGAAGAGTTACGACAGCGCATCGATGACATCGACAGTCAGTTGGTGAAATTGCTCAACGAGCGAGCCCAGGTGGTGGTGCAAATCGGCGAGTTCAAGAGCAAGACCGATGGCCCGATCTATGCGCCGGACCGCGAGAAGCAGGTGTTCGAGAAGATCAAGAAGGCCAACGAGGGCCCGTTGCACGACCGGACGCTGGTGGCGATCTGGCGGGAGCTGATGAGTGGCTCATTCATGTTGGAGAAGCCCCTGCGGATTGGGTATCTGGGCCCAGCGGGCAGCTTCAGTCATTCGGCGGCCATGCTCAAGTTCGGTCAGAGCGTCGAATACGAGCCGCTGGCGGATATCCGCAGCATTTTCGACGAGGTGAGCAAGGCGCACTGCGATCTGGGGATCGTGCCGATCGAGAATTCGAGTGGGGGCGGGGTCATCGAGACGCTCGACGCGCTGATCGAAACGGACCGGAAGGTCTGCGCTGAGGTCCAAATGGCGATCCACCACAGTCTGCTGGCGAATTGTACGCTGGAAGAGGTGGAGAAGGTCTATTCGAAGCCGGAAGTGTTTGCCCAGTGCCGCAACTGGCTGACGGCGACCTTCAAGGAAGCCAAGACGATTCCGGTCGCTTCGACGGCCCGCGCCGCCCAGATGGCATCCGAGGAGCCCGGTGCTGCCGCCATTGGCTCGAAGGTGGCGGCCGAACTGTACAGCCTGAAGATCATCTGCGAGAACATTGAGGATATCGCCAATAACGTGACGCGGTTCCTGGTCATCAGCGATGAGGACGCCAGGCCCACGGGCGACGACAAGACCGCGATTCTGTTCAGCACCGCGCACAAAGCGGGGGCGCTGGCCGATGTGCTGGAGGTCTTCAAGAAGTACTCGGTCAACCTGACGAACATCGAATCCCGGCCCAGCAAGAATCGGGGGTGGGAATACTACTTCTTCATGGACTTCCTCGGGCACCACGCCGAGAAGCGGGTGCAGGATGTCCTGGAGGAGTCGCGGGAGCACTGTCTTCAGCTTTCGGTGCTGGGCAGCTTCCCGCGTGCCACGGAATTGCTGTAAGTATTGAATGTCGATCGCGACTGTGAACTCAGAGGTAGATAGGAGAGCATAATGAGAAAGCCGTTCGTAGCCGGTAACTGGAAGATGAACATGAACAGCCAGACGGGCGTGGCCCTGGCCCAGGGCGTGGCCGAAGGGGCTGCGGATCTGGCCGGGGGCAGCGTCACGGTCGCGGTGATTCCGCCATTCGTTTATCTGCCGCCTGTCGGCCAGGCCGTGGGCTCCTCCGGTGTGGCGGTCGGTGCCCAGGATGTGTACTTCGAGGAGAAGGGCGCTTTTACCGGAGAAATCAGCCCGGCCATGCTGAAGGATGTCGGCTGCACCTACGTGCTGTGCGGGCATTCCGAACGGCGTCATGTGCTCGGTGAGAGCGATGAGTTAGTCAACAAGAAGCTGCTGGCGGCGCTGGGCGGCGGGCTCCTGCCGATCCTCTGTGTCGGTGAGCTACTGGAAGAGCGCGATGCGTCGCAGACCGAGCAGGTGGTCGAGCGACAGATCCGAGCGGGTCTGGCGGGGGTGGATGCCGAGAAAATGGCGACTGTCACCATCGCGTACGAGCCCGTTTGGGCCATTGGCACGGGCCGGACCGCCACCCGCGAACAGGCGCAGGAAGTGCATGCGTTCATTCGCAAGCTGCTGGCCGAGATGTACAGCGAAACTCTGGCGGCCGAGATCCGCATCCAATACGGCGGATCGGTCAAGCCGGGTAATGCCAAGGAACTGATGAGCGAGCCGGATGTCGACGGCTGTCTCGTCGGCGGGGCCAGTCTGAAGGTGGACGACTTCGTGCAGATTATCAAGGCGGCGGTCTGAGAAGGCCCGGCCGGGCCCGGTGACGCCGGCGGGGGATCCGCACCCGGAGCCAACGTGTACTGTGACTTAGCGATGTCTGTTTGGGGCAAGAATATGACTGTTTTACCGATACTGGCAGTGAGCATTTGGATGAAGTTGGTGGCCGTCCTCTTCGTCCTGGTCTCGATCGTCCTGATCCTGGTGATCCTGCTGCAGAAGGGTCGCGGCGGCGGGCTCACGGCCGCCTTTGGTGGCGGCATGGGCGGTGGGCTCCTCGGATCGAAGACCGGGGACTTCCTCACCTGGGTGACCATCGTCCTGGTCGCGGTCTTTCTGGGGCTGGCCATCTTGATGGGCCGTTTCTACCGACCCAGTGTCGGTGAGTATGGGGCCGACGAGGCCGTCGCGACGCAGCCGGAGGCAACGGAAGGGGCGACGCCGGCGACCGATGCGCCGGTGCTGCCGGCTGATGTCACGGACCAGGGCGACGCCAATTCGACGGGAGGGTAGGCCAGGCCAGGTGCCTTCGACGGGAGCGGTAGTACGACCTGCTCGTCGGAGCGATTCACTGACGCCCTATATCCTGTTTGAGAGGCAAGAAATAATGCTCAACAGCATGACCGGATACGGTGGAGCCGATGGCCATCTTGACGGGGTCTGTTACGCCGTCGAGATCAAGGCGGTGAACAACCGGTATCTGAAGACCATCATCAAGCTGCCGGAAGCCATCGCCTTCCTGGAGGACGAGATCGACAAGTGCCTGCGCAAGAATCTCTCGCGGGGCACGATCAATTGCGTGGTCCGGCTCAAGGGCGTCGCGGGCAATGTCCTGTTCGATATTGATGAGGGCGCGTTGCGGTCGGTGGTCGAACGCCTCGGGTCTGTCAGCAGTTCCGTGGGCATTGAAGGAACGATCGATATGGCCAGTCTCCTGACGTTGCCCGGCGTCGTGCGTCCGCTCGTGCCTGACGAGGAGGAGAGTCGCAGAGTGCGCGAGCTCGTGCTGCGCATCACGCAGGAGGCGCTCGACACGCTCAAGGAGATGCGGGAGGCCGAGGGCAAGTTCCTCGAGGCCGACCTGCGCAAGCACTGCGAAGCCATGGCCAAGGAACTGGCCAGCATCCGGCAGCGCAGCGACGGGGTGATTTGCGAATATGCCAGACGGTTGCGCAAGCGGGTGGATGCCTTGCTGGCCGAGGCCAAGCTGAAGCTGGACGAGGAGACACTAGCGCGGGAGGTGGCGGTCCTGGCGGACCGCTCGGATATCGCCGAGGAAATCGCGCGGCTGGAGGCCCATTTGGAGCAGTTCCAGGAGATTTGTGAGAAAGAAGGTCAGGCGGGCCGTCGGCTGGATTTCCTGAGCCAGGAAATGCTGCGGGAAGCCAACACCATGGCGAGCAAGGCGGCCGACGCCGACATCGTGCGGTGCGTGGTCGATATGAAGTGTCTCATCGAGAGACTGAAAGAACAGATCCAGAACGTGGAATAAGGGTAGGGCGTTTGCGTCGGCGCCGCGCCGGTGGACGGACACGCAGGCGTGGGCTTCGCCGCCCTCTTTGAGATTGACTGTGAGCTAGATGACCAACGAGATTGATCGGAAGCAGGCACGGGGCAAAGTGATCGTCGTGAGCGGTCCGTCCGGCGTGGGTAAGAGCACGATCGTCCGCGAGGTATGCCGGCGGGCAGACGATGTGGACCTGAGTGTCTCGCTGACGACCCGCAAACCCGGACCGGACGAGCAGGACGGACGCGACTACCGGTTCATCTCGGAGCCCGAGTTCCGGGAACGGATCGAGCAGGGCCTGTTGCTGGAATACGCCGAAGTCTTCGGCAATCTCTATGGGACGCCCAAGGACAAAGTGGACGAGGCCCTGGCGGCCGGGCGCAGTGTCATTCTGGAGATCGACGTTCAGGGAGGCCGGCAGGCCAAGGCCGCGTACCCGGATGCGGTGATGATTTTCATCCTGCCCCCGGACGAGAAGGCGCTGGCCGAACGGCTGGACCGGCGCGGTCGTGATACGGCCGATGTGACGGAAAAACGCCTGGACGGCGCCAGCAACGAAATCGCTGCGGCCTGGCAGTCCTACGATAACATGGTCATCAATGAAGACTTGGAGCACGCGATCGGTGAGGTGATTCAGATCATCGAACAGGCCCTGCGTGGTGAAGAGACAGCGCCGGAACCGGACGAACGCATTGGAGATGAATAATGCTGGACGAACTTAAGAGTGTCGAGGTTGTGAACAAGGTGGGAGGGCGTTTCAAACTGGCGTCCCTGGTGCAGAAGCGTATGGCCGAACTCATGCAGGGCTCGCGCCCGCTGATCGAGGACACCCAGGGCCTGACCCTGCTGGAGATCGTGGCCCAGGAAATTTTGCAGGATAAGATTACGATCGAGAGCGGACCGGAGCAGGATGAGGCCGCCAAGTGGCGGTTGTAGATGTAACGGTCTCG
>CP070782.1:6354984-6369836 GCA_020346325.1 Phycisphaerales bacterium | reverse complement strand
TCGACGAAGACGTCCTGGACCAGTTCCTCATGGATGGCCCGATCCCGGGTGAAACGCCATAAGATCCGCGCCACATGGCCCTGGAAGCGCTCGACCAGACGCTGGTAGGCATCGGGATCTCCTTCGCGCGTCTTCTCAATATCCTCAATATCCGCGGACGGCGGACGGCGGGCGTCGACAGGCAGCACCTCTCCCATCGCGTGTGCCAGCCTTGATATTGACAAAATCGCACTGCTCATATGTTAAAGAATACGCAGAGTATCACATTCTCCGCAAGGCAATTCCGAACCTGCCGCATCGGTATCACCCAGCGTCGCCCGACCGCGATCCCTGCTTCGCAGACATCTCCAAGTCATGCCCAGTTCGCTGCTGCCCCAGCTTACCACGACGGGACTCCCAGTCCGGCCGTCTTCCTGCCCCGTAAGACCTGACGGCCATGACTGTCCAAACCCTCATTATCAGGCATCCAGCCACGCTGCGTAGAGTCCATCTACCCATGGCCCTTTCCGCGGGGATAGTGCACGGCAGACATCGAGAGGTTACAGGCAAACAATGACATTTTCGAAATGATAACCTAGCCTCGCCAGGGGTTTTTCTTGCTTTGCCGTCGCGGCCTTGGCGCCGGCATGAGACCACGGCCTCCTTAGAACGCAGTGCACACGCGGCCTGTCCGCACGTCACCACACATCATCCGGCCAGGTCGCCACTGAGGTCGAACAAGCCTACATCGGCCGCGCGTCGAAGCAATTCGACGATATTACCGGCCCCCATCTTGTGCATCACATGGCTGCGATGTACCTCTATCGTGCGCGGAGAACGATGCAGTTCAGCCGCGATCTCGCGATTGTTCTTGCCCTCCAGGATCAGGTGGAGGATGCGCATCTCCGTCTTGGTCAGATCGTGGTTGGCCACGGCATTGCGGTTGGCGTTCTCCTCCAGCAGCCTCTGGACCGTCTCCAGGAATGCCTCACGATCCAGCGGCTTTTCAATAAAATCGGCGGCCCCCCCCTTCAGGGCCCGGACGGCCATCGGCACGTCCCCGAAACCAGTCACCACCACCACGGGAAGCCAGGGACGCTCTTTGCGCACCTCCATCAGCAACTCGATCCCATCTTTCCCCGGCATCTTCACATCGGTAATCAGAAGATCGCACGGGACCGACTCCAGGCGTGCCAGGCACGTGTCGGCGTCAGCAAAGCAGGTCACACTGACCCCAACGCGCTCCAGCGTCTTACGCACGACCATACGAACTTTCGGTTCATCATCCACAAAGAAGATGTGCCACGACGTCGCATTTGTCATCGGTATGGTCCTCCTGAATCAATCTCCTGGTACGGGCAATGTAATGATGAAGGTGGCACCGTGGCCGAAGTCCGTCTTCACCTGAAGCTGGCCGTGTGCATCGGCAACGACGCGCTGGACGATGCACAACCCTAAACCGGTCCCCTCGCCGGGCGGCTTGGTGGTGAAGAACGGTTCGAACACGCGCGGCAGATCTTCAGCCGCGATACCGCCGCAGTCGTCAGCGAACTGCAATTCAACATAGCCCTCATGGCGAATGCCGGTGATCTGGAAATGAGACGCCTTCTGTCCGTCTGCGGCCTGGATCGCATTCTGCACGAGCGCAAAGACCAACTGCTCCAGATCCTTCTCTGCCATACAGATCTCCGGCAAGGTGTCAAGCCCTTCCGTTCGCAGGGCGACCTTCGACCGCCGGGCACTTTCGGCCAGAAGGTCCAGCACACGTTCGGCAACGTTCCGCACGGCAACCTTCGTGGTGATCTTCTCAGCAGAGCGGCGAGCGAAGTTGCGAAAGCGTTCGGCGATGGCCGTCACGCTCGACACCTCCACGAGGCTATCCTTCAGATCCTCCAGGACCCGCGCTGGACAGGAGGTTCTTTCGAGATCCTTCAGGGAATTCTGGATGGACAATCGGAGGACCGTCAACGGCTGTGTCAGTTCGTGGGCCAGGGTCGCGCTCAACGTCCCCAGCGACGCGAGTTGTTCGGTTCGAATCATCCTCTCACGATAGGCGTCGAGTTCCTCTTGCGCCATTTTGAACTCGTGAATGTCCCGCGCAATCACCAAGCCGCTCGCCACCGCTCCTGTGCTGTCTCGCAGCGGCTCAACCGTCGTATTGTACCAGCGTTTCTCGCCCAGCACCTGCGACAGTGCGATGGAATTGCACCCCTGGCCGGTCTCCAGGACCTTGCGAATCTGCGCCATCTGCCGGTCGGCGATTTCCGCCGGAAAAAGATCCCACATCGTCTTTCCGACGAACGCGTCCGGCGTCCCGCCCAAGCGACGGGCGGCAGTCGCATTCATGAACCGAAAGACGCCCCCACGATCGACGGTGGCGATCGCCTCACCGGCGTTCTCGACCAGCGTGCGATATCGCTCCTCACTCTCTCTGAGCTTGCATTCGAGCCGCTTCCGCTCGGTCACATCCCACACCACACACTGGATGCCGGTGACGCGACCGTCCTTCGTCACGGGCGCCGCGCTGTATTCCACGTGGACCAGCGCCCCGTCGCGGGCCATCAGGACGGTTCCAGATCGGACGCTCTCCCCTTCCAGTACACGCTCGAACTGCACTTGGACTCCTCGACGCCCATCCTCCAGCACAAAATCGCTCAGAGGTCGTCCCACTGCCTTATTTGATTCATAACCCAGTACGTCGGTGAAGACGTGATTGACCCAGCGCACACAACCGTCCCGGTCCAGAGAGACGATGACATCCATAATCCCTTCGACCAGATCCCGGTATTTCGCCTCGCTGTCACGCAGCGCCGTTTCCACCTGGCGTCGCTGCGTGATATCGCGGATAATGCCCTGGGTCCCGGAGACTTCCCCTTGGGTCACGATGGGCGAAGCGCTGATTTCCATCTGGTGCTCGTCCCCGTTCTTGTCCTTGAGCACAACCTCGACGATCATTCTCTCTCCGTTGAGTGCTGCCTGCCGAGCCGTCTCGAGCTTGGGCAACTGGTCCTCGGGAACCCACTGCCGGTAGTGCGTGCCCCGAATCGCTTCCCGATCAAAACCCAGCAGACGCTTGGCGGCCTGACTGATCGAGGTCATGGTACCGTGGCGGTCGGTCGTGTAGATGATATCACTCATGTTCTCCATCAGGCCGCGGTAGCGAGTCCGAATCTCCTCCAGTTCGCGCTGCGCCTCGATGCGATCCGTGACATCTCGAAAGATGCCCAAGAGAAACTGCCGGCCATCCAGCCAGATAGGCATGGAGTTGATATCGGCGAAAAAGATACTCCCGTCTCGTCGTTTCATGCGAGCGTTCGCAGACAGTGAGGACTTCCGATTGACCTGCTCGGCGAGTTTTTTCCGAATGTGCGGCATGTCTTCCGCGGGACGGATATCCTGGATCCGCAACCCCTTGACCTCTTCCCGTGTCAAACCGAGCATGCGCGCAAACGCCTCGTTGGCTTCCTGGAAGGTCCAGGTCTGCATGTCGGCCAACACCATGCCATCGACGGCGTTGTCGAACATCGCCCGGAACCGATGGTCCGACTCTTGTGAGTGCACGGCCTCGCCCGGGCGGACAGCCGCCTCCTTCCGCTCCAAAACGGCAAGACGCTGCCGCAGTCGGGCAATCTCGGCAAGGAGTTCCGTGTTCGTCTTCTCCCTGTCCTGCATTCCGCTCTCCACCGTGTCGAGCCGCATTGCCTTGTGTTCCAGATCCACGCCGTTCTCGTTTCAGAGCGGCGTGAACGAACAGGTGACCATTCACTGTCCCAGGCTCACAGCCCCAGCAGTATCATGGTAGAAGAACCGGAATAGGTTATCAAGCGAAACTTTGGCAGGAAATGCGCTTATAACGAGCCCAGGGCAGACTCATCACGGGCGCGAGCACCTGCCCACGAGAGATGCGCGGTGCCCCTCAGAGCGGAACGACATATGACTGTGCCGTCTCTCAGTGGTCCGTCAGCGTCGCTTCCAGGTGCTCGTCCGCCTGCTCGGGCAGGTCATTCGCCGGCGGCTTCCGTCCTAAAGGCAACAGAACAGTGAAGGTCGTCCCTTTGTTGAGTTCGCTTTCCACGTCGATTCGTCCCCCGTGACCGGTCACAATCTTGTTGACGATCGCCAGGCCAAGCCCGGTCCCTTTGATCTCTTTGCCCGGTCGACGAACCCGGTAGAAACGCTCGAAGATCTTGGGCAGTGAGTCTTTCGGGATGCCGTATCCCGTATCACTGACCTGAATGGCCAGGTACTCTCCGCGACGCTGAACCGAGATGGAGATATGCCCGTCCTCCGGGGTAAACTTGATGCTGTTACTGAGGAGATTTGTGAGGGCCTGGACAATTCTGTCGGCATCGAACGCGATTTTCGGGAGGTCCGGCTGGCAATCGAGCCTCAGGTGAACGCCACGCTTCCGGGCATAGGGCCGCATTGTGTTGAAGGCATCTTCCACCGTTGCCTCGATGGAATTTTCCTCCAGATCGAATCTCATCTTCCCCGCGTTGAGCTTCTGGAAGTCGAGTACGTCGTTGATCAATCTTGACAGTCTATCGATGTTCCGTTTCGCAATGTACAGAAAATTCCGTTGATACTTATTTATCCGGCCCGCCACCTCGTCCAGCATAATATTCACGGCTTCGCGAATCGATGTCAGAGGCGTCCGCAACTCATGAGAAATGGTGGAAACGAACTGGGATTTCATCTCCATCGTATCGCGCAACTCTTCCTCGGCATGCTTGCGATCTGTGATGTCGTCGAGAGCCACCACCACGTGCCTGCCGGAATCGATACTGAGCGGTTCCACGCTCACCAGGAGCCAGGGACGTACGGCCTCGCCGTTATCGCTGACCACCGGACGAATCTCCAGCCCACGAATTGACTTGCCCGACTCGAGTACCACCTGGATCATCGTCTTGAGGGAACACTCGTCGCACCTTCCCACATCGTCGGAAGAGTCGCTGTGATTGCATCCCAGAGCCGTGCAAGGACTTTGGTCGATGATGTCGTGGTAGTCTTTGCCCGACATGTGCCGGATGGTCTCGTTGGCGCGCTGCACGATCATGTTGTCGTTCACCAGCAACATGCCCACGGGCGCCGCATCGAAGATTGCTTCCAGGTTCTTCTGCTTGCGGTCCAGGATCTTATGGGTGCGCATGCGCTCGGTAATGTCGACGTCGGCTCCGCGGTACCCAATGAGTTCCTGGTTGTCGTTGAATACGGGCACGCCGCTGCGCGTCAGCCAAACGACCTTGCCGTCCTTATGAAGATTACGTGTCTGGAAGTCACTGAAGACATCATTCCGATGGAGGAATTCGAAAGCCTGAGCCTTCAACTGGGGCGCATCATCCGGATGGAAGAAATCATAGAAGTGCTTCTTACCGAGGATTTCTTTCGGCTTGTAGCCCAGGATCTTCTCCACAATCGGACTGGAATAGGTGTACAATCCATCGGCATCGATCTCCCAAATCCACTCTTTGGCATTCTCGACGACTTGGCGAAAGCGCTTCTCGGAATGGCGTAATGCCCTTTCCATGCGCTTGCTTTCCGTGATGTCGCGAACCACGCCAATCGAACCGGTGACGGTACCGTCCGTGTCCTTGAGAACACTTAACGAAATGTCGACATCGATGACGTCGCCGCCTTGGCGGATCATCTGTGTCTCGAGATGATGCTGCATGCCTTTGCGGCGGATATTCAGAGCCCGGATCCGCTCCCACTGCGACTCGGAATACAAGGACCGCACCGACCGACCCAGCAGTTCCTCGCGTGTCATTCCGAGCAGTTGCTCGGTGAACTGGTTCCAGGACACCATACGTCCTTCCTCGTCCACCATCATGATCGCGACCGCCGAGTTCTGGAAGATCATGCGGTAGCGTTGTTCCGCCACCTGCAACTGACGTTCGGCCTTCTTGCGCTCAAGGGCATAGCGGATCGAACGAACCAGGAGCGTGCTGTCGACCTGTCCCTTGATGAGATAGTCCTGAACCCCCTTCTGCACGGCCGTCGTCGCGGTCTTTTCATCGTCAAGACCACTGAGCACAATGATCGGAACGTGGGGGGCGTGCATCTGGAGTTCGATCACCGATTCCGTGCCGCGGCTGTCGGGCAGTCCCAAATCGAGCAGAACCATGTCGAAGGAGTGTGTGCGAAGCATCTCTAGCGCCGTCGAAAGGCGGCCGGCGTAATCGACCTCGTGAGGTCCTAAGGAGGATTGGGCGAGCGACCGGACCAGTAACTTTCTATCAACGATGTCGTCCTCTACGATAAGCAGTCTCAGTTTCTCAGGGTCAGTCAATCGTATTCTCCTTCAATGTCGGTTCGGCACGGTTCACGTGTTGCGCACCGCCCCACAGCTCGATCCCGAAGACACAGACCGCGGCCTTACGAGCGTTTTGCGTCTTTCAAGGCCGCCTGTATCTTTGCCATCAGTTCGGCAAAATCGAAAGGTTTAGTCACATAGTCGGTCACGCCCTGAGCCGACGCCGCTGCGATATCCTGGGGCTCACACCGTGCAGTCAGCATGATGACCGGGATGTGTTTGAGCCCTCCGTCGGCCCGCAACCGTTCCAGCATTTCATGGCCATCCATGACCGGCATATTCGTATCGAGCAGGATGAGATCCGGCTTGTCCGCTTCGGCTCGCTCCAGACCTTCCTGTCCATTGGCTGCCGTGACCACCTGGCAATCGGCAAACTTCAGGCGGTATTCCACCGTGCTGACGAGATCCGGCTCGTCATCCACAATCAGAATCTTCACCTGTGCTGCCTTCTTCTTTCCCTTGAACAATCCCAACATGTGTTTCTCCTTGGAAAACAGTCCGGGCACGTGCTCCGCCCTTCCTCTGCCCTTCTCTCGTTGGCAGTTACGTTTCTTACGCGCTGCATCCGTCTAAAGACAGCGGCGTTCGCTTTATGTTCTCATCGGCCGACTCCTTCATCGAGATAAGCGATGTCTCGTGTACAGCCTCATACCGCGCCACAAGATCGGCCGGCGCCGGTGCGCCGCGGTCGATGTGCCGTGCCTGCACAACGACCCGCTCCGAATGGCTCGTCGTGACAATCGTGCTCTTGAAAAGCAGGCCAACCTCCGGCAGGTCGGCGAGAATCGGCAGCTGACAGACTTCGGTTCGCTCTTCCTCGCGTCCGATGCCCGGACCGCTGTCGGCGACCTGATTGGTGCGGACTGGGTCTTGAGCGGCACGCCGCGTCAACGCAAGACAAATCCAACGGCCACATGTACGCCGGCAGCCATCCATATTCACTCATTCTCCTTCTCGTAGTCGACGCAAATGCTGACCGTCATATCACAGGCCAGCCACCCAGGCTTCGACGGGAGCGTTGTCATTTGGAACCCGGCGACCCAGATCTTCTGCGGCCGCGATTGCAGGGTCTCAAGCAATGCAACCATGCCGCCATAAGCGCCGTGCAAGGTCATCGTGGCACTGCGGAACACCATGGCCGAGCTTGCCTGCCTTGCCCCATATGCCGCGAGGCTTTCATCATTGCCGTAGCCGAGCGACATCACGTCGAGACCCGCCTCGCCACACCACGTCTGCAGATCGTTGTGAAATTTCTTCGCGCCCTCAGCACTGAACGCCAGGTCTGAGAAGGCTGCACGCTCGGCACGGAGCGTTTGCAGCGTCTCGCGCTGGCAGGCCAGATCGTCGTTGACCGTCTCACTGGCATTCAAACGCATGTGCATCGCACGCCCGTACTGATGGGAAGCCCGCAGGAACGCGAGGTGAGGGCTGAGAACCCAGGCGTAAGCCGCCAGGAGCCCCACGAGGAGAAGAGCGCCGAACAAGGCATTCTCCTGTCCCTGCGTGAGCTTGCAACGTTTCTGGATGTGCCGGTCGATTTGCATGTTCTTCTACTTTTTCCCTCGAGGCGGGGAACACCGAATCGTGTACCGGACCCCCACTTGGTCCGAATTGGCGCGCCCCTTTTGGAGCAGCGAAGCGCGACCGATGTGATCTGAGCGGTTGAGCGTGTCCAGGAACACATCCACCGCCTCATCCGATTTGGAGACCCCCTCGATACATACCCCGGTGGGGCCCCTAAGAGACAGTTCCGTGATACGCAACACACTGGGGATGGCACTCTTGACATCAGCAAGCAAGTGACACCAATCCACCTGAGGCCGCGCTGCCGAAGCCCGGCGGAGGCAATCCAGTTCGGCCTCCAGCGCGGCTGTTTGCGCTTCAATGTAAGCCAACTCGTCCACGGCTGTAGCCAGCGCGTGGTTGCCGCTCGCCAGTTCCTCTTGTTTCGCCAGGTTAATCTGGTGATGCACGCGCCCGGTCATATAGCTCAGCGCGCCGGCAACCAGAACGATCGCGGGCACCGTGGCTGCCAACACATTGGCAGCCAGGAGCGCGCGACGCTTCCTCAGACGGGCTTGCCCCGCCTCCTGAGGAAGCAGATTGATGCCTGAACGTCGTTCTTCTTCTTCCAGCAGCCTCATGGCCAGACCGAGAGCCGTGAAAGACAGACTCGCGTGATCGCCATCGTACACAACTCCGTGAGGCATCGGACTGGTCCCAGTCCAGAATTGCACGCCCTCGGCACAGACACGCTCTTCGACATCGCGCCGCGCATCAGCCGGAATAGCGTTGCCATCGTCATCGAGGACGGTTACCATCCAATGCGCCGGTGCGTCCAGGCGCTCGAGGTTGTAGAACTGGATGACGGCGTTGATCTCCTCGGCCAGCCGCAGCGAGGATTCCGTCTCCGTCGTCGCCATCGGCTTCGTTCTGATAAAATCCAGAGCGCCTCGGTGTAATACACACAGAGAGAGTGTGCCCTCCTTACGCACAGCCAGCAACGTGTGGGCCTGCTGCTTCGCGGCATCCAATCCTCTGGCACATGCAGTGACGGCCATTTCCACGATACTGGTCTGCACGCCGGCGCTGCGACACGTGTCGACCAGGCTCGTGACCGCCTCACAATCGCTGGCCATCACGAGCACTTTGCCTGCGTTGTTCTGCGTTGCCGGAGTCAGGACACGAAAATCGGAGATCGTCTCTCTGCCCGAGAAGGTTGCATACTGCCTGACCTCGCCCTGTACGTAGTCCATGATCTCCTGCGGGTCCGCGGTTTCCAACGGAATAACGCGAGCGAGCGAGCCGGCTACAGGCAACGACAGCGCATAGTGCCCAGCCTGCATGCCGTGCTGTCTTTTGAGGGTCTTGAGAACCGTCAACAGCGAGGCTGGATCGACGGTGCGACCATGCGTGATGGTTCCCGGAGGAAGCGGTATCCGTGCGGCCTGAAGAACCTCCACACCTTTCTGTGTGCGCTTCAGCAGCACAGCCGCGACCTCGGTCTCGGTTATGTCGATGCCAACCGCCGTTCTCACGTTCGATGTCATTCGTTCACCTTGATGCTGTCAATCTCCACGATATGTGGAGGTCCGTCCAGAGCAACTGTCACATTGGCCACCACTCGGGCCACGAAACCTCGGGCCGACGTGCCCACGGAAATAACTTGCGAGCCGTCAACGGTCACAGTGTACGTGCCACCCGCGAACGCCTTGTCTTCAAAACCCGCGTCCCAGCCCGCCTGGGCGCGCAGTTGAGCGAGGGCGTCGTTCAAGCCGGCCTCCGCCACCGCCAGCGCCTCAGCCGCACGAACGTGATTCTGCATGACCTGAATGTCCTCAGTATTCACCTGCAACATGCCTGTGACGATCGCCCCCAGCAAGGCCACCACACAGACGACCATGATCAGCACAACGCCACGATTGTGTCCGTTTGCCCTCATGCGCGCCGCACGTCCTTTAGAAATCGCTGTCAAGATCCATGTGGATTTGGCCCCCGCCCACGAGACGAGCGGCCTTGATCTTGCCCAGTAACTGGCTGGATCCGGAAATTGCAACGCCACCGTAAGGATTCTGCACCACCGCCTGAACCACAGCGTCGTCGTCCACCACCAGATCCTTATTGCTCCCGATCACGTAGATGCGAAGCATCATGGGGACACCTGCTGGTGGGTTGACGCTGGCCGATCCCGAGACGTCGATTGTGTCGCGGGCCAGGATCGTCAGATTCGCCCCGGACAGAACTGTAATCTGCGCCCACTCTTTGATGTCAATCGCCTCGTTGACCAACAGGGTGACATCGCCATCGACCACCAGTTGCGAATTACCGCGCAGCTGCATCTCATCCACTTCATAGTTGGCGCTGATCGTCTCTTCGGCGTTGCCGGTCAGGCGCAGCCGTCCCCCGGGATAGGCTGCAAAGGAAAGGCCCGCCGGGACGGCCAGACCAGGTATGCTCACCGGCTCATTCAGCGCTGCTCGCATGCCGGTAACTGCGGCGCCCCCGGTCAAGAGGATCGCCGAATCCGGGTTGCCCTGCGGGCCGATGTAGACACTGCCACGGATCGTCGCTGCCCCCGACAGGCCGACCGCTCCGCTGGCTATCGCGTTGACCGAGACGCAGGTGTTGGCGCCCGCCCTGGCGGAGTTGTATGCCCCTTCGGAAGACCTGTAGCTGTCGATCACGGCATTGACCCCATCCCAGGAAACGCTGTCTTTCAGGGCAATCCCTGGGGCTATCATCTCTTGCTCTTCGGCGCCGATCGCGGCAGTGCGCAGATAAACGCCACAGGTGAACGTCTTATCCAGGCCCAGCGCAGCCGAGTTCGCAAACGTGGCGATCGCCGTCACGAACTGGACGCGGGCGGGCTCTGCCGTGGGAGTCGCGAAGTCGTTGCCATCGTAGCAGGTTAGCTGGAACCGACTGACCGGGCCGGCCAGATTCGTCAAGTTTCCCGTCGGCCCGAACTGGACATAGTCGTGCGGACCGACCGCATAACGGTACGTGCCGCCATCGGTGCCGATGAATTCGATGGTCCCATTATCGTCAGTAGACGCACTGACGGCCGTGATCTGGCTGGCCGTCGCCAGGTGGCGCTGCAGGTGGTCGGCCAGGACCCGAGCATTCTGGATGATCTCCGCGTTGACCTGCCGCGTGTCCCAACTGTTGCGGATGCCCGCCAGCGCCGGCACCATGGTCATGAGAATGACCACCATCGCCGACGTGGCCACCACCATCTCGACCAGCGTCAGACCGCTGACATTTCGATTGTGATTACTCTTCTGTCGCATTGATTCAGCCCCATGTACCATGAGCCGTATACCTGGCTTTCTTCGGCATGGCAGACCGACTCCGTTAGCCGACTTTGAGCCCGTGATCGAGTTTAACCGCGGGACAAATATGTCACTGCAAGAGGGACAAAGAGGTTACCACGCACGCTCTTATCGGCCCGAATTTCTCCGCCCGGAGGCAAGCAAGGCGGGGCGACAGGCGCGTCCCATAAGGAAGACACCTCTGTGGTGCTCGCGAGAGGGAGGACGCTTCGGCCCCTCGACGATTCTTTACCGTCGTCGTGCGATATAGGTAGCCAGGGTAACCTCCGTTTCCCCCGTCGAGAGACGCCCGTTCGCGTCGTCATCGTGGCCCACGGACACAGTCACGAGCCGCAGGCCCGGATCTTCGTCGTCGGTCACGTCGCACAGATAGGAGCGAACCAGAACTTCCGAACGTCCGCGAAAAGAGGTGCCATAGTGGTGAATCGATCTGGCGCGAATCTCATCGAGTTTGCCCTGAGCCAAAATCAGGGATTGCGTCTTCTGCTCGATCTGGGTACCGGTCATATGAGCGATGGTCAAGGCGCGCAGGGCCGGAACGAGGGCGACAACCAGCAGAGCGGAACTGACTACCACTTCGGTCAGTGTCACACCCTCTTGTGCCCCACGGGCTATGGTTCGCTCGGTTGCCATCGGTGCACGCCCCCGGATATTCAGTTCTCCACGCATCGGACCGTCCCCGTTGCCGGCACGACAGTAAGCTCAAAGGTGGACGGCCCCAGCGAGAGTTCGAGCGAGCTATCGCTGCCGTCCTTCAGAGCCCCCAGCGGGCCGAACTGAAAGGAGGCCCCGCCTTCGCAGACAACACTCGAATCGATGGCATGGGATTCCACTACCCGGGAATTGCTGAGGTCCACGAGGTCATAGGTGGTGTTCTTGCCCTGGCGGCGCACGTTCAACGCAAATCCCTGGGGGTTGGTCGCGGCGTGCAGAATGGCCAGGCTTCGCGTCCGTCTCAGATCGGTGACTATCTTCCAGGCCGTGACGCTTCCCTGGCTGCGATCTCTGAGTCCAAACTGAAGTCGAGGCACACCGACCGCGGCGAGAACGCCGATGATCAGGACGACGACCAGTAGTTCCGCAACCGTATAGCCTCTTCTCCGATCCATGGGAAAGACTCTGGAGACCATTGTGCAGTAAGGCTGACGCCCATTCTCGGACCCCGGCCCCACCGGCGCATCACGTGACACATCCCACATACGAGTGAGCGGTGAAGCCCTTACTCGTGGGTGTGTTCGAGCACGCGATGCCTTCCCGCTCGGTACGTATACGACTTGCCAAAAGGACATTCCGGCGGACCATCCGGAAAGTAGTCTTCATTGTCGACGATGTCCTCCAGACTTGTCGGCCATTCCCCCTGGTTGGCGTAATACAGTTCAATCTGCGAATTCATCAGATCAACATTCGTCTTGCACGCATTGATCTTGGCCGTTTCGGCACTCTGACTGATTCTCGGAATCGCAATGGCCGCTAACGCACCCAGAATGAGCACAACAACCAGCAATTCGACCAATGTGAAACCTTTACTAGACCTCATAGGATCCTCCTGCTGGATAGCAACCTTTCGTTCGGACCGCCCTCGAAATATCGGCGTAGTGCCGGTCGGACTTTAGCTCTGTTTCATCCATATCAGGGCACGGCACTCACTTCAGATGCGTCATGTAGTCGAACATCGGCAAATATACGCCCAAAAGCACCAGGCCAACCAAAAGCCCCATAATCACCGTAAGAATCGGCTCAAGCTTGACGACCAAGCCGGCAATCATTTTCTCGATATCGCGGTCCACCAGATCAACCCCCTTGGCGAGCATCTCGGCCAGCCTGCCTACCTGCTCGCCGGAAACAGCCATCTGCACAATAACAGGTGGAAAGATGGGGTGGGCGGCCAAGGCGGTACCCACCGGGTTTCCAGACTGGGCGGTCTTCCGCATCTCCCGCGAGATCTCTCGCATTTCTTCGTTCTGGGCGATGTTGCCTGCCACGCGCAGAGCCTCAATCACCGAGACGCCGACGGAGATGAGCAGCGCGAACGGACGGACGAAACGGGAGATCAAGATCAGGCGATTGAGTTCGCCAAGCACAGGCATCCGTAACTTGAACCGATTCCAGCGGTTTCGCATCGCGGGGCCGCTCATTACTTTCTTCAGAGCGACGATCGCGGCGGCCAGCCCCCCCAGCACGAGCCAGCCCCAGCCTTGGAACATCCCGCTGGCCGTGACCAGAAGCTGCGTCGGCCATGGCAACGCTACGTGCAAACTGCCATACATCCGGCTGAAAATCGGCACGACGAAAAGCAGCAGACATGACAGAACCCCAAGGCACACCACCCCCACGGCGATCGGATAAACGAATGCCGATCGGATCTTGCCCCGTAGACAAGCTCGCTTGTCGAGGTAGATCGCGCTCATCTCGAGGGCTTCGGCGAGTCTGCCCGCCGCCTCACCGGCCTCCAGCATGCCGACGAAGAAGCCAGAGAAGATGTCCTGATGGGGCTCAAATGCCTTGGCCAGGCTCGACCCCACCTCAACTCGCCTGCGAACGTCGGCCAGCACCGCGCGGAGACCGGATCGCCCGGTCTGATCTTCCAGTGTCTCCAGGCATCCGATGACCGACAACCCGGCCGAATACATCCCGGAGAACTTGTAGGCAAACGCCACAATGTCCTGCTCGCGCACCGGCTTGTTTCGGCCCGATCGCTTACCGATTTGCCGGGCCCGAACCAGCACGTACCCGACTTTATGGAGTTCGCTGCGCAGCACCGCGACGCCGCCAATGTCACGGTATGTGCCGGTGAACTCATGCCCGGCGCCGTCTCGGGCTGTGTATTCAAAGCTTGCCATTAGCGCCGTTCCATATCCACCACTCGCATAATCTCTTCCACCGTCGTCGCGCTTGCCAGCACCTCGCTGACGGCGGCCATGCGGAGTGTACGCATGCCCTCGCCAATGGCCGCATCCTTGATGGCATCATCATCGGCCCCCTCAATAATCATCCTCTGGAGGTCGTGGGAAACCGATAGAATCTCGTACATGCTCTTACGGCCCAGGTAGCCGGTTTCGTGGCAATGGCTGCACCCGGTCCCGCGCCAGAGTTGAAGATCCGCCACCGGTTGCGACCCGGGAAACAGAATCGCTTGCTCAGCTTCCGACGCCCGATAGGGCCGCGTGCACTTCGGGCAGCATGTCCGCAGGAGCCGCTGGGCGGCGCTGCCGAGCAATGCCGATCCGACCAGGAAGGGCGGAATCCCCAGGTTGATCAGGCGAGATACGGCCCCCGCCGCATCATTGGTGTGCAGCGTGCTGAGTACGAGATGGCCGGTCAGAGCCGATCCGATCGCGATTTCCGCGGTCTCACGGTCGCGAATCTCGCCGATGAGAATGATGTCAGGGTCTTGCCGAAGAATGCTTCGCAGGGCGGAGGGAAAGGTCATGCCCGCGATGGGTTTGACCTGCACCTGCGTGATGCCGTCGAGCCGGTACTCTACCGGATCCTCCACCGTGACAATATTTTTCTCCGGCGTGTTGATCAGTTGCAGCACGGAATAGAGCGTGGTCGTCTTGCCGCTTCCGGTGGGCCCGGTAAGCAGCAGCATGCCGTACGGATTACCCACCAGAGCGCGAAAGGCTTTGTTGTCATCCGGCGTGCTGATGACCTTGTCGAAGGACCAGCGCTCGACGCGCTTGTCCAAAATCCGCATCACAATCTTCTCGCCACCCACCGAAGGGAGC
>CP070782.1:6331020-6354884 GCA_020346325.1 Phycisphaerales bacterium | reverse complement strand
CCCCCTTGACATAGTGGGGCGTCTGGGGCACGGCGGTGACATCGATATAGCCGATAATCTCCCGGACCTTGAGGATCTCCAGCCCGTATTCCTCATTGGCCAGGGCAAAGGTCAGATACTTCCCCTCCTTCTCCAGCAGGGTCCCGGTGGCCCCCGATGCTTGTGTCTTGGTTTCAGTCATTGTCCGGCCTCCAGAATCATTCACAGCAGCAATGTCAAACAGAACACCTACAGCAATATCAGACCGACAACGGTCGCTCGACGCTGGCGTGTCCCTACGGACTCACATGTCCGAACGGTGCGGCACACTTGTGCGAGTGCTTCATGTCAGCGCAACGCCTTCCGCGCCGACGCAATGGCTAGCACGACCATGGGAATACCCCTGACTTCCTCCAGGGGATTCGACCAGCCTTCGCATCGACTCCTTTGGAGCAACGATGAATAGCCTTTGGCTAGAAGGCGTAGGCATATCGCTCAAGTGCCCTCAGAACGGGAGGTATGTATTGAATCCGGTGCTTGCTCGCGGTATAATAAACCACAGTTGGGTTCAGGGAGGGAAGAAACGTCCGAGTTCCTTTCTGAAACCACGGATTTCACTACACCCTTGGGGAGGCAATTCGATGAAGAGAGCTGTACATGTTTCGGCGTGGGGGATCTGTCTGCTGGCGTTGGTGTGGCTGGCGGCGGGCTGCGGAGCCAGTCAGACGCATTTGGCGGAGACCGGCGTAATCCATCTCGAACAGGCCCAAATCGGGAAAGTCTACGTCGCCTGGAGTGAGGCATACGAGGATGGTGACGGTTTTGTGATCACCGGTGTCGTGAGACGAAACGACACGGTGGGGGCGCCGATCAAGGTGAAGGTGCAAGCCGCCATCACGTCCCCCGAAGGGGAGTTGGTGGGGGAGGCACAGTCCGAAGACATCTGCGTTCCGCGGTGGATCGCGACCAAGGTTCAGGGCTTCGAGCGTTTCGAGATTCGTCTTCCCAGCGTCCCCCCGGAAGGGTCCGTGGTGCGCGTGGTCGCTCGCAGCAGTTAGATGCGCCGATAATGTGCGGCCCTGCCACGAGGCGCCGTCCGTCCTGGACGGTCTTGAAGTGACTCGACGGCCCGGCGGCATCAACGTTCGCTGCGAACGAGTTCCAGTCGCCCCTTGGCCGTGCGGAGCTTCTGGAGGAATTCTCCGCGGCGGAAATCGGCGGTCCATTTACGTATGGTGATCCAGCCGCCGAACCGAATGAGGCGACTGGCCCATCGGTGATACCATTTTCGCCAGCCCGGCCTGAGGTTGTGTAGGGAGAACACTAGGGCCGGGAACGACAGGATGCTGGCGGCGATCAGGAACATGTAGCGGAAGCGATAGACACGCCCCATAATGCGTTTGGCCCCGCGCTGCATCTCTTCGGCCGCCATCGGGGCGTCGGGCTCGAACAACGGGAAATTCCCGTCATAGTACTCCCAACCCACATCCTGCCTCGGATAGATCCGGTTCTGCTCGTCGAGTCGGCGTCGCAAGGCGGTGCCGGGCAAGGGCACGGGCAGCAACACCTGCACCGTGTCGATCCTGGCCTTACGAATGAAACGCTTGAAGCGCCGCACGCGCTCTTCAGTTGCCATCGGAACCGTGTGGCCGGCAGTCGCCGGGTAGCCAAAAATGAACATGCCGTGCACCCAGAAGCCAAACCGCCGATAGACCTTCACCAGTGACAACATGTCTTTGGAACGGACGCATTTGTTCATGGCGGCCAGTTCTTCGTCGATGGGTGACTCGAGGCCGATCGCCACGTGCCGAACCTCCGCCTGCCGCATGGCTGCCAACAGTTCCGGGTCCCTGGCTTTGTCCAGACGGATTTGTACGGTCATACTCAACCGCTTGCCGATACGACGTTGATAGTCACGGAGCAAGTGGCAGAACCGCAGAGTCTCTTTGCGGTCCTGGCCAAACAGATCGTCAACGACGAAGAAGTGACGGGCCCTGTGAATCTCGACGAGACGGCTGACGCTCTCGAGCAAACGTTCGGCCGAGGCACAGCGCGGGCGACCCTTGACGGTACAGAACTCACAGTTCATGCCGCAGCCGCGGGTTCGTTCGACCGGATAGATGCGGATCTTCGCATAACGCACGAGAGAGAAATCCGGATAGGGCAAATCTTCGAAGTCACGGAGCGGTTCCCGTGGGGGAGTGTACACCGCCTTCCCGTGGTTCAGGTAGGCAATTCCTTTGACGCTGTGCACGTCGGTCAGGCCCCGCAATGCGGGCAGCAACTCGCGGATCGTCTGTTCTCCTTCACCCAGGACGACGTAGTCAATGCCGGATGACAACGCTTCGGTGACGTTGTCTCCGATGAAGTGTTGTCCACCGGCGATGGTGACAACCCTTTGCCGGCGGTAGTACCGGGCGAGTTCATAGAGTCGAGGGATGGTGCTGGTTAATCCTCCGTAGAAGGCCGCCACATCGGCAGGCCTTTCGGCCTGTAGCACGTCATGGTCGGCGCCTCGGATCGGGCCACGTGGGCCGTAGCGTCCCAGGTTGTTTTCGTCGATCACCTCGGCGTCCCAGCCGGCCATATCGTGGACCGCGCTGGCCACACAGACCGGGCCCAGGGCCGTGGTCTTTCTGGCGATGCGGGAGTATATATTGAAAGCCGGATAGGCCGGCACGACGACTCGCAATCTATGCCTTTTCATGAGGTGTTCCTATGAGGACGACATCCATCGCTGTGCAGGGCGCCAACTCAGACGATGCGCATCAATTGGACGTCGAAGGTTATCGTTTTTCCTGCCAGAGGATGGTTTGTATCCAACATGACCTTCGACCCGGCAATCTCCGCCACGGTAACGGAGATGGTCCGGCCGTTGGCACAAGTGGCGCGCAACTGCTGACCCACTCGTAGCTCGGAATTGGCCTCCACGCGGCGTCGGTCCACGGCGATGAGCATGCCCTCGCGATGCTTGCCGTACGCTTCCGATGGTCGCAAACGTACCGTCTTGCGTTGTCCCGGGCGCATGCCGATGACGGCTTGCTCCACTCCCGAAATGATGCGGCCGCGACCAATCGTAAACTGCAGCGGGCGGCGCGACGCCGTAGTGACACAGACGGTACCGTCGTCGAGGCGACCCGTGTAGGCGACGGTGACGGTGTCACCCAGCCGGGCCTCCTTGGCTTTGGGTCGTATATCATTTATCAGAGCCACGCTGCACGCCATTTCGCTTACGAACAACAATCTATGCGATCCCGAATCCCACGCTGACACAGCGCGCCAAGGACCGCTTGCCAAAAAAAGAAATGACGGTGGTGATGAGCTCGGATCTCGAATCCATCAAGGCGGACTAAGCGGTCTCAACGCTTCACATCGCCATCATTCCGATTCCGTTCATGGCAGGAGTATAGGACCGCCGGCCCGAATTCGCAAGCACGTTTTTCGGTCGCCGAAGCAAAAAGCGAGGACACGACGAAAACGCCGCGTCAGTCCGGATCAGAGCACCTTTTTGCCGTGGCCCTGTTGAATCAGTGGGATGTAATCCTCCAGCTCGTTCAGGACATTCGGGTCCGTCAGGTCGATGGTCTTGCCTTTCTCATGCGCCATGTAGGCAGCCATGATAAGCATTATGATCAGCTTGCCGTATTCGAGATTGAGCAGGGCGTCTCTCCCTTCCTCGAAGGCGGCCAAGGCGTCGATCCACTCGGCGACATATCCGTAGAGGTCACTCTCATTGGGTTGGAGGATGAGCGAGCCGCGCGTGGCCTGCGATTTTTCCAGGGCCAACTCACTGTCGGTCACGGCCGCCGCAGCGGCATCGCTGATGAACATGCCGGAAGGCGACTGGAGCGAGTTGACGGTATAGGAATAGCCCGGTCCGAAGGCCTCCATCAACAACCGCAGACCCGGCGCATCGTACATCCAGGAGTTGGTCGCTTGCACCATGCTGCGCTGGCCCGTTTCCGGGTCCCGCAATTCCAGGCTGACACTCGAATAGTCCTCGGCGGGAGCGGCCGTGTAATCCACACCTCGTTCCTTGAGCTGGCTGATCCAGGGCTCCTTGCCCCATTTCAGCAATGCCATCGTAGCGCTGATTGAGACCGGTTTGAGGTAGTCCAGCGGTTTGCCTGACGGAGTAAGCATGAACATGCCGCAGGCAATGCTGTGACATCCCATGTCGCAACAGACACCGCCCCCTTGGGTGGTGGGGTCCCAGAACCAGGGCTCGTGCGGCCCGCCGTGCTCTTCGGCGCTGCGCGCCAGGTGGGCAGCCCCCATGGCCTGTTCCACTTGGCCCAATTGACGGCGCGCCTGAACGATGCAGGGCATATGGATCTGGTTCTCAAAGTAGGCAGTGGGGATGTGCATCGCCTTGGCCATGCGCACCAGGGTGTCGGCTTCGCGCATGTTGCGCGCCAGAGGTTTCTCAATGATGATGCCTTTCAACTCGGCGCCGCCCTCGACGGCCCGGGCGACTTCACGCATGATCTCCAAACGCGCGAAATTGGGGGCGAAAAGGCAGACCACATCAACCGCCTTGACCAGGGCGCCGATGCTTTCGTATACCTTCGTGTCGCCGAGGCGATCACGTCGCGCCTGCTGGGCCAATTCGTCGGCGCCCTTGAGCGCATAGACCCCGGCAAACTCCACGTTGCGCACCGAGCACAAGGCTCGCTCATGAAAGCCGGCGACGAATCCCGCGCCGATCATCCCGATCTTCAACATCAGCCAATCCCCTTCAAATATGGATGAACATCACTGCGATACAGGCGTGACTTGTCCGGCCGTTCCGCGGCGCCCGGTTTCCCCCACCAGGCGACTTGAGCCCGGAAATGCGTGGCCGGCATTCTTCCACGTCCGGGACCAACGCCGCGTGACGGAGAGGGTCACGACATCCTCGTGTTTACCGGGAGGCAGAGCCAAATGCAAGCAAAAAAGAAACAGCGTAAAGTGGGCCCAGATCTTCGTCATTGCCGGCCCGCCGGAGAGGGCTGGCGGGCGTTGTTTTCGCCGGAATCTTGTTGACATTGAGGCGACGGGAAGATAGCTTTTTCGTGATTTCGTCAGGGAGTGTTCCTCTACCCCTCAGAGGATACCTTCCCTTGATGGGATTGCATGTAGCGTGATGTTCGCACAGAGGGACGAAGGAGTAGTGTCGTGAGCAGAGGCAAGGTAAAATGGTTTGATGCAAAGAAGGGATTCGGCTTCATTACGCCGGACGATGGGAGCGAAGACTTGTTTGTCCACTTCTCGAATATCGAGGCGGACGGGTTCAAGTCGCTTCTCGAAGGTCAGGATGTGGAGTATGAAGTGGGCGAAGGGAGGAAGGGGCCGCAGGCCACCAACGTTCGTCCGTGCTAACGGAATAATGACAAACTGAGACATGAAAGGAAAAGGTCCTGTCGCGAAGCCAGGGCCTTTTTCCTTATGTCGCTCAGGGTGGCGGACGGATACAAGATAGACTTGACCGGGTCGCCTCCGGAGGAGGCCGTTGCGGCGGGGCAGGTTGGATAGGGGTTGCGAGAATCGAAAAGATTTGCAATGCTTTGATAGGTGGCCTATTTGTCGGTTCAACATGCTTTTTTGAGGTGCTGATATGTGGATGCGACAAATCGTGTTGCTTCTATGCTTGTTGTTGCTGGTGATGGGATCGAGTGGATGCCTGGCAGTGGCAGTGGGAGCAGGGGCGGGCGGCACGGTGGCTTATCTCGCGGGTGACCTCGAAACCGATGAACCCTACGATATCGACGCGGTGTTTGCTGCCGCGGAGAAGGCGCTGGTCGATCTGGATCTGCGCACGCTGAAGCACGAGACTGCGAAAGACGCTTTGTCGGCCAAACTCATGGCTCGCGATGCTGGCGACAAGCAGGTCGTGATCAAACTCAAGTCTACGACAACCGGCGGTACGCATCTTTCGATCCGGGTGGGAACATTCGGTGACGACACCAAGTCGCAACTGATCTACGACCGGATCTGCGAGAATCTCAAGGAAGGTTGACGAATTCACGCGGAGTCCCATCCTGGCCGACCGACCACTCAGGGCAGAATCGGCGACGGTTCATCCTCAGTTATCTCGCCCCGGTCATGTCGCCAGTAGCGCCCCAGCAGGACCAGATCACGAACATTCGCCGGGTCGATCTGCGACGACGTTCATCTGTTCAGCGGCGTAGATTAGATACGGATCGTCGGGCTCACCCGAGCCGCCCCCGCACTGAGCCGGGACGGGCAGGCCGAGGCCGGAAACGAGGAGCCAGGCCGTAAATACGGTTATAGACAACGGATAGAAGTTTTTCGGTCAGATGGATTTGTTTCCGCTAAGCCCCACGTTTCCCAGCTTCTCCGCCAGTGGCTCCACATCAGGACGCGCGAAGACCTTCGGCGCACAATCCATTTGCTCTCGCGTGTAACAGTCTCACCATATTAGGAGACGCGATCCGGGGTGACACGTTACGGGAAAAAAGACTGCGGGAGTTCCGTTCTGAGTGTAGGGCGGTACGTTCCCCCGAGATCGGAACCGAAAACATGTGTGTTGCTTGCTGGCGGCCAAAGGGCGGCGGGACGGACGATCAGTCCTTTTCGACCTGTTTCTTCAGATGGCGCAGTTGCTTCATGATTTCGTTGACGCGCCATTCGAGTGAGGAGAGAATCCAGAATTCGAAGTGGGCCACGCGCATCTGGGCGTGAATGAGGTAGATAATCTTGACCGACAGCGTGACGGTGGCCAGCTCGATCATGATCAGCCGCCATTTCTCATCGGCCACGAGCGAGATGGCCACGGTGATGACGAGGACGATGATGAAGAGGGCGTTGACGAGTCTGACTTTGGATTTCGGCACGCCGCCGATCTGGCCGACGATGGCTCGGATGCGTTCTTTTTCCTTCTCAAAGTGCTCGAGTTCCCTTTTGAGGTCGTCGAGTTCAGCTTCCAAGTGCTCGTGCTCATATTGCGGAGCTTCTTCTCTCATGACGCCCTCTCGTTTCTGCCGCGCTTTCAAGGCCGTTACAGATCTACGTCAACGCCGGCAGGTTAACGGCTTCGTACGCAGTTTTCAAGCCTGCGGAATGTTAGGGGGCTGATTCGTTGGCGTGGGTTCTATCGGTGCTGCGCATTTCGCTGAGCGGCCAGGTCGAGCGCCCGGCTGCAACGCGGACATTTGACCGTGTCGCCCTTGAAGTTGGGAGGAACCTTGAGCTTCAACCCGCAGAGGCAGGTGAGAAACAGAAAACCGTTGACCTTGCGCATAATATCGCCCACTTGATGGAGCCGGTCTTGCACCTTCTGCTCTTTGGTGGGCTGGGCCTGCCCCTCGCGGATGCGAATCTCCTCCGTTTTCAGGGCCACGGCCGGGATGATATTCTTCGCATGAGTCACACTGCCGTACGCTTCGGAATAGTCCTTCAACGACGCGCCCTGCGACATGCTGCGCAGAATGCGGATCCGCTCGGAGATGGGCGGGTGCGTGCTGGTCAGGTCGGATAGACGCCGCTGGCCTTTCTTCTTGAACGGATTGGCGATGTACATTGGTGCGGTCGCCTTGTTGACGGTGGCCAGTTGCGGGGCGGGATCGGTGGCGATCTTCTCCAGGGCACTGGCGAGGCCTTCGGGGTAGCGGGTCAGCCGGGCCGCGCCGGCGTCGGCCAGGTACTCACGCCGCCGCGACAGCGCGAAGTAGAGCAGGTACGCCATGATCGGTGCCAGGATCGCGACGAGGATGGCGACGACCAGCAAGACGATCTGTGCCTGGCCACCACCCTGATTGCCACTGGAGTAGCGCCGGCGCGAGCTCATCGAACTGTAGAACATGCCGCGTAGGAATACCTGGGACATCAAGACGATTCCGCCCAGCATGATCCCGGCCAGGGTCACGTACAGGATGTCGCGATGCAGAATGTGGCTGATCTCGTGGGCGATGACGCCTTGCAGTTCGTCGCGGTTGAGCCGAGCCAACAGACCGGCCGTGACGGCCACTGAGGCTTTCTCTGGGCTGCGCCCGGTGGCGAACGCATTGGGAGCCGGGTCGTTGATGATGTAGATCTTGGGCATGGCGGGCAGGCCCGCGGCGATCTTCATCTCTTCGACCACGTTGAAGAGTTGCGGATGCACGTCATGGGTGACCGGCTGGGCTCGACTGGCGGCCAGCAGGATCTGGTCGCCTGAGGAGAAGCTGAGCAGGGTCAGGAACAACCATAGTACCGTCGCGGCGATGACCCCGAACAGGGCACCTTGCGGACCGAAGACCGCCAGACCGATGACGGCGCCTACGAGTAGCAAGACCATGGCCATCACGGCCATCAAGAGCACCGAGTTACGCTTATTCGCTCGAATCAGTTCCCACATAGTCGGTCTTCCCGCCTACTCTCGCGATCATTGCTTCGTCGTCGACATAGTCGCTTCGGTCAACTGAAACTGACCTTGGGAGCCTCGCGCTCGGCAGCTGTCTCCACCTCGAAGAAATCGCGTTTCTTGAAGCTGAACATGCCCGCGATGATGTTCGAGGGGAACATCTCTATCTTGTTGTTGAAGAAGAGGACTTGGTCGTTGTAGCTCTGTCGGGCGAAGGCGATCTTGTTCTCGGTACTGCTCAATTCCTCCTGCAACGAGAGGAAGTTCTGGTTGGCCTTCAGGTCGGGGTAGTTTTCCACGACCAGCATGAACTTGCTGAGGGCCTCGGCCAGTTGGCCTTCGGCCTTGGCCGCGTCGGCAACATTGCCGGCTCCCATCGCCTTGCTGCGCGCTTCGGTGATGGCCTCGAAGGTCTCACGTTCGTGCTTCATGTAGCCCTTGGCCGTCTCGACCAGGTTGGGAATCAAGTCGTGACGACGTTTCAGTTGCACGTCGATTTGCGACCAGGCGTTGTCCACCTGATTGCGCAGTCGCACCAGGCTGTTGTAGATGCCGATCACGAACAGGACCAGCAGGAAGGCAACACCGAAGAAAACGGCCAGTACAATCAGTGCTCCAGTCATGGGTTCTCCCTTCTCATTCTCCTGATGTCATGTTGATACACTGTGTCTCAACGCTCCGTCTGTACGTTCGTCAGCCATTGTCTCGTGAACCGGGCAAAGACGATACGCTCGTATGGGTTCTTTGTTCCGCCTTCGAGGAGGCAGGCGATTCGTTCGTCGGGCAGAACGGTCAGGCAGCAATAGGCGGCCGGGCCGGGCCAGAGCAGACGCTGGACGGGCCAGGTCTGGCCCTCGTCATAGCTGATGCGCACGGTCAGGTCGCGACGCTGCCCCCGCTCGCCGTGGGCGGGGTTGGCGAAAAGCAGACGGTTGCGCTTGTCCTCGGGCTGTTTCGTATAGCGCAGGAAGCTGGCCTGGCAAATGGGCTCGACCAGGGCCGGATCGTGGCGGACCTCAGACCAGGTCAGACCGCCATCGGCGCTGGTGGCGACGGCGCGGGTCGTCCGGTTGCGGTCGTAGTTGCGCATGTTCATCATGAGCGTGCCGTCGGCCAGCTCCGCGACCTGACACTCGTTGACCGCCGGGCTGATGGTGCCTCCCAGCTGCCAACTCTGGCCATGATCGTCACTGTAGATCACGTGGGAGCTATAGCCGGTAGGATCGGTAGATGAGACCTCACTGTAGTCGCAGGGTACGACGAGGCGACCTTTCCAGGGGCCTTGCTCCAATTGGATGCCGACGCCTGGGCCGGTGGCGTACCAGCGCCAGGTGGGGCGCTTGGTGGTCCCGGTGATCTCGCGCGGTGCCGACCAGGTCTGGCCTTCGTCGGTGCTGTGGGTAACGAACACACGGCGGGTATCATGGGCTTCGTTCTTCTTGATGGCACTTTCCTTGTCGCGACCATCGTTCCAGGTCAGCAGCAGCCAGATCGCCCCGGTTTGACGATCCTGGACCGGACAGGGATTGCCGCAGGTGTTGGCGCCGTCATCCCAGACCACCTGCTGAGGGCCCCAACTCCTCCCACCGTCGGTCGAACGCTTCAGGAGCAGGTCGATGTTGCCCGAGTCACCGCGCCCGCCCCGGCGGCCTTCGCAGAAGGCCAGGAGCGTCCCTTTCTCTGTCGTCAGCAGGGCGGGGATACGGTAGGTGTGGTATCCGTTGGTGCCGCTGACGAAAAGATCGGTCAACTCGGGTTTCAGAGCAGCCGCGCGGCGGTCCAGTTCGGACAGCTTCAAGCGAACGGTCACGATGTAGGGTGCTTGTCCTTCGGTCCAATGCCCGTAGGTGGTTGTGACGAATGTTCCGTCCGGTAGAAGCTCCAGGCCGGGGTAGCCACAGTCGGCGCCCTTGGTGTTGTCCATGAGGCGAACGCGATATTGGCCTTCTCTTCCCTCCACGATGTCCTGGTAGGTGCCAACCCAGCCAACCCAGTTGCCTTTCGTGGGGCTGATGCGGGTAGTGTCTCTGAAGGTGATGAAGAGCCGGCGGTTAGGGGCGTACCGGCCAACGTGGCGATCGCCCGTCAGAGCCGCCGGCAGCTGTCTGGGCTCGCTCCAGGTCTGGCCTTCGTCGTTGGAGAAGATGACGAAAGAGTTGAACTTACGGCTATTCTCCCGCAATAGAACGGCGATCTGATTGCCGTCGGGAGAACGGATCAGACCCGGTTCGCACAAATGGGCCTCGGGATGCTCGGCGATGACCTCCGGCTGGCTCCAGGTCAGACCGCCATCGGTTGAGATGGTCTTATAGACACGGAATCGCGTCCTCTGGCCGGTCCCGCGGAGAAACCGACCATCATCGTGGAGGAGGGCCATATAGTCGCCGTTTCGCAGTCGCTCGACCGAAGCCATCGCGACGATGCCGCCGAAATCACCGACCGGTTCCAGGGGCGTCCAGGTCCGACCGTCGTCTTCCGAGACCGCCATGCGGATCGGATACAGACCCGAGAAGAGAATCAGTCGTCTCTTGCCTTCCCTATCGACGACACGGTGTATAGTGGGCGTCTCCAGAGATGTCGCCCAGTTACCCGGGGTGGCCAGCCGGTCCGACCAGGTCAGGCCGCCGTCGGTGCTGCGTTTCATGACGATGGCCCCTCGACCGTGCCCCTTGGGATAAGCCGCGATCATCGTGTGGTGGTCTTCCAGCAGGACGGTGGTCGGATGCCCGAGATACTGACCCGATTCTCGATCTACGAGGACCTGGCGGTGTTTCTGGCGGGCGAGATCCACGATGGGGATCGAATACGCCTGCGATTGAAGAGCGTTCGGACCGGCCCCGGCCGCCCCAGAAGCCAGAAGCAGCAGAATCATGGGAATAGCCAAACGAGATCGCGCAATCTTCATGGAAAACAGCCCCTAGCGTTGTTCTGACGAGTTCTGGCCAAACATGTCGGCCAACAGTCTCTGGATACGGCTGTCGGAGTCCAGTTGACCCCTTTGGAGAATGTCCTGGAGTTCGCCGCGGTCGAACCAGAGGCCATCGCCCCGGCGGCACTTGTCAATGAGCAGGATGGGGGTGTCCTGCCCGACAACGATCTTGGCCATTTTCTTATCACAGATGGGGCACTTGCGCGGTGCCTCTGTCTGGGCTGGAGACTCTTGGAAGGAAGCCAGGAGGTCATTGGCTTTCTGGCGGTCGTCCATGAGCAGCTCCAACTCGCCGGCGTCAAGCCAGATCCCGCCGCATCGGAGGCAGTGGTCGATCTCGACATCCGCCAACTCCAGGGTGATCATCGCGTCGCTGCATGCGGGGCAGTCCATTGGCAGTCTCCAGAGCCACAGAGGGCTTGCCGGTCAGTGTTCCGGACCGTACCGATTGTCGCGGTCCATTCTGTCTATCGGTATAGACGCCCTGCACAGCCCAATATTCAATGCTGCGGAGGGACTCTCTGGGGGACACATGGTAACTGGACGGTTTTCGGGGGTCAAGCGGCACGCCTCCGGTTCTGCGGATTCAGAGGCCTCCGGCGGGGCGGACCACGTGGCCCCGATGAAAAAAAACCGATTTTCTGGGTTTTTGGCATCAACATTCGAGCGTCGAGACCCGCCACATGACATGGGATTACCTGTTGTTCAGGGTGGCCTGTGGATCCGGCGAGGGCGCAGAAGGCGGATGGGCTGCGTCTTCGCTGTTCTTGTCTCGCCGTGCAGTTCACAGCCACTCGTTCTCCTTTGCTCCTCCCGTCTGGCTGCCACCATGGGCCAAAGCTGCGAATTGAGATGGGGGGCGGGCCTGGATGGGGCCGACAATCACGCCGGATGATCTCTCGACCACAAGCGTTCCGCGGGCCAGAGCACCTTTGGGAGGTCCCTTCGGACGTCACGGCGCGACGTGCGCCGTTGGGGACGATCAGCTCTATGGCCACCTACTGGATGGGATATTTGCCCTTGACGCACGAGCGAGCGGATGCGTATCATGAGACGCCTTTATGGTGGTCATTGCGGCCGACGGCCGCAATCTTGAGGGCGTGACGGATGATCGTGGATTGTCATACACATATTCGGTCCCTGGACGAAGCCGATATCTCAGAGCATCTGGCGGCTGCTGAAACGGTTGACGCCTGTGTGGTCCTCGCGACGCTGGATGAGGCCCGGGATCGGACCAACAAGGAACTGGCCGGCTACATCGGGCAGCATCCGGACCGGCTGGTCGGATTCGGTGTCCTGGATCCGATCCAGGATCCAATCACCGATGCAGACTTGGTTTCGCTGACCGAGAAGCAAGGTTTCAAGGGCATCGTGCTGTACTGCTCGATGTCCGGTTTTCATCCCGCACACAGCCGGGCCATGCGCTTCTACGGGGCAGTCCAGGAATTGGGGCTGCCCATCTTCTTCCACAATGGCAGCCATTCCCTGCGGTCCGAAGCGGTGCTGGAGTATACCCAGCCTTACCTTCTCGACGAGGTCGCGCGCACGTTTCCCGAGTTGAAGATCATCGTTGGGAACATGGGCGTACCGTTCGTGGAGCAAACGCTGTCGATGGTCTCGAAGCACGAGCACGTGTTCGCGGACCTGACCATCCGGCCCAGCAAGGTCTGGCAGACCTACAATATCGTTGTGGCAGCCCACGAACGGGGCGTCATGGACAAGTTGTTGTTCGGCAGCGGCTTCCCCTTGAGCAGCGCCGATGAGTGCATCGAAACGTTGCTCGGGTTCAACATGCTGCTGTCCGATACGAAACTACCGACGGTCCCCCGGGGCAGCATTCGCAACGTGATCGAGCGGGATTCGCTGGACCTGCTGTGCATCGAGCACGAACAGATCAAGCCACCGGAGCAGGCCAAGCCGTCGTCAACGCCGGGCAGCCAAGACAAGTAGGTGCCCATAACAAGACTATGAGTGAGCAGGGGAGAATCGGAGCCTCGCGGCATGATCGTGCCGGGAAGGGCTGCCATGGATTGGGGCATGACGGATCATGGAACAGCGAGGTAAGTGGGGCACCAACCTGGGGTTCCTGCTGGCGGCCATCGGCTCGGCGGTGGGATTGGGCAACATCTGGCGCTTTCCCTACGTGGCCTATGAGAACGGCGGCGGGGCATTCCTCATCCCCTATTTCGTGGCCCTGCTGACGGCCGGGATTCCCATTCTCATGCTGGAATTCGCGCTGGGACACCACAAGGAGGCCTCGGCACCCAAGGCGTTTCGGCACATCGATGCCAAGTGGGAGTGGCTGGGCTGGTGGGCCGTGCTCTTCGTCATGTTCGGGATCGAACTCTATTACATCGTCATCATTGGCTGGTGTGCCAACTATATGCGTTTCTCCTTGACCATGGCCTGGGGGGACGATCCCAACAGTTTCTTCAATGAGTTTCTTGCGACAGGGGACCCGGGCGATATCTGGGGCGTTACCGGCCTGCAATGGTCGATTGTGATCGCAGTGGCCCTCGTCTGGCTGATCAATTGGGGCATCACCTACGGCGGCATTCAGAAGGGAATCGAACGGGCGGTCAAGGTCATGATGCCGATCCTCTTACTGGTCACCGTTGCCATTGTGGTCTGGGCCCTATTTCTGGAAGGCGCCGGCAAGGGAGTCAAGCACTATGTGACCCCTGATTTCAACAAGATCACCGACCTAAAGGTCTGGATCGCCGCGTACGGCCAGATTTTCTTCTCGCTTTCGCTTGGTTTTGGCATCATGATCGCCTATTCCTCCTACCTGTCACGCGATGCCAATATCTTCAAGAACAGTCTTATCGTGGGCTTTGCCAACAGTTCCTACGAGGTCTTCGCCGGTTTCGGTGTCTTCAGCATTCTGGGGTACATGGCCACCAGACAGGGCAAGGAGATCGGTGATGTCGTGGCCGAGAGTCTCGGCCTGGCATTCGTGGTCTATCCCGAGGCCATCAGCATGCTTCCTTACGGCCGCCTCTTTGGCGTGTTGTTCTTCTTTCTGCTGGCGGTGGCGGGGGTCTCCTCGTCAATCTCGATTATCGAGGCTTTCACGGCGGCCGTACAGGACAAGTTCGGCTTTGGACGCCGGAAAGTCGTCACGGCGATCTGCCTCGTCGGCTTTGCCGGCTCCTTCCTTTTCACCACCAATGTCGGGCTCTTCTGGCTGGACATCGTGGACCACTTCCTCAATCACTACGGTTTGATCGTCGTGGGCATCGTGGAGGCGCTGGTGGTCGGCTGGCTCTACAAGACCCATCGTCTCAAAGCCCACATTGTGGCGAATTTGGGGCTCAGCGGCACCCGACACAAGGTGTTTAACTATGTCGTGCTACAGCTGTGGATGTACTGCATCCGCTTCATCACACCGGTGGCCCTGGGCATTGCGATTGTCCACAGCCTGATTGGAGAATTGGCGACGCCGTACGCGGGGTATCCCATTTCCGGGGTCATCGTTCTCGGTGTGGGCTGGCTGCTGGTGACCCATGTTTTCGCATTTGGGCTATCTGGCCTGCCCTGGCGTGGGCACCCACTGGACTAAGGGGGTATGGGGCGCCTATTTGGGTTTGAAGCCTTCTTTGTTGCGACCCTCGGTGTACTTCGTGCAGGCGGTCTCGAGGTCGATGTCGGTGATGTTGGCCAGCGTGCAGAGCCAGGCGAAGACATCGGCGAATTCCTCCTCCATGTTGTCCCTGTCCCCGGTGGCCAGGCCAGTGGCCAGTTCGCCAACCTCTTCGATGAACCACATGAAGGTGCGGGAGACCCCGCGTTCGAGATCCCGCTCTTTGTACTTACGGGCGATTAGATCCTGGAATTCGCGGACATGCATCTTACGCGTGTACCTCGACCGCCTCAGGAGAAAGAACTTGTTTTTGTCATCACCCTCAGCCGCCGCGCGCAGCTCAAGTCACGGCGGTCACTTCGCGTTGAGCAGGGCGGACAACTTGGTCTTCTGGAACGTGTTCCGGGCCTGAGAAATGGCCTTCTCATACGCCTGTTCGGCTTTGGCCGCATACTTATCGTTGCCTGCCTGCTCGGCCAGATTCAGTTCTCCGGTCAGGGGGCCGTCAACGGCTTCGATGATCTCCAGCATAGTGATCTTATTCGTGGGCTTGGCCAGCGAAAACCCGCCGCGCGGCCCGCGCTTGCTGCGCAGTACGTTGGCCCGCACCATCTGTTGCAGAATTTTCAGCAGGTATTCCAAGGGAATGTCGTATTCCTTCGAAACGTTCTGTGACAACACCACACCCTTGCCCTGGTGCTTGGCAATATACCCCACGGCTAGCAGCGCATATCCAGTGGATCTGCTGACTCTCATCTTGTGCTCCTTCCATACATCCCGGAATTTCTCACGATACTGTTTCCATATTCATTGCGCGAGCCAGCCAGCGCCGATGTCTGCGCCGAACCAAGAGTGTCCCACACAGAAGGCCTCAGACTTTCCACCCACCCGACCGTTCGGATCATCACAGTCTCACAACCATCCAGTTCGCGGAGATGGCACGGTTCACGCCCGAGAGGCATTTACTGAAAGAGATTCCGTGTCTCAAGATTCTCTCTAAACCCCACGACTGCTGGTCCGCTGTGCGACAATCATGGGTCATAAAACCCTCGCACAATATCGGTGTTATTATCTATTGTTTATTTCTAATAGCAAGAGTTTTCTTGTCAAAAAAGGGAAATTGCAGGTGGCCGGAGCGAATTCGAGGATCGCGACGCGGCAAAAATCACCGCCCCCCCCAAAATGCTTGACAGTGTTGTCCCCGACCCTTACCATCTGTCGGTTTTCGGGTGTCTCTAGTGGGAGATTTGTATGGCTGCGATTCAGCCGCGAATCAGTATTGAATACATCGAGGATGCCACAGTGGTGGCTTTTACCGATGAGAAGATTCTCGAGGACGTCGACGTGCGCGCCCTACGGGAGTCCATTGAGGCGATCATCGAACAGGCCGGCAGGATACACTTGGTTCTGGATTTCCGTCACGTAAAATTCCTCTCGTCCGCGGTCCTGGGGCTGCTGATCCGGATCAGCAAGCGGATTCACGAACAGGGCGGCGAGCTGAGACTTTGCAGTATCCATCCGGGGATCTATGAGGTCTTCAAGATTACTCGGCTGACCAATGTTTTTGACATATACGAAGATGTAAGCAGTGCAGCGCAAAGTTTTTCCGATCACCAGTAGGGTCGGGGCACTGCGGGGGCGGAAAGGGGACCCGAGCCGATCGTCAGAGCACGATCGCAGGGGGCCGGCCTGCTCGCTTCGACAGATCCTTAGGTTCAAAGACGGGAAGGTGTCGCGTTATGGCGTCTGAGGCGCCGATTCATTGCTCGATTGTTGTTGAGAGTAAACCGTCCGCTCTGAGCGAGCCGTGTCGTCGTCTGCTGGCGGCGATGGCGGAGAAGGGGTATGGACAGGATGATGTCTTCGCGGTGCACCTGGCGATGGAGGAGGCCTTCTTCAATGCCGTCAAACACGGCAACAAGATGGACCCGGACAAGAAAGTCAAGGTGCAGTGGCTCGTCGATGGTGAGAAGGTCGATGTTCAACTGGAGGACGAGGGCCAGGGATTCCAACCCGAGAGTGTTCCCGATCCGCGTTTCGGGCAGAACCTGTACCGTCCCGAGGGGCGCGGGCTCCTGCTGATCAATGCCTATATGCACGTGGTTGAGTACAACGAGCAGGGCAACGGTCTGCACATGGTCCGCTACAAGGACGCACCACTGCCGGAGTCGGGAGAGCGTCCCACGGCGTAAACGGCGACACGTCGCCGAAAGCGCCGCTCGGGCACCGCAGGAGAGGGGCGATGCCGAGAACGAAGTTGGCGGCACTGCTGTGTGGGGTGGTCCTGGTGGGGTGTATCTACAAGAAAGAACCGGCTCCTGTGATCGTCGGGCCCACCGCGGTTTCACGGGCTGAGGTCGCGCCGGTGGTGTCAGCCGTGACAGTCGTCGCGCCTTCGCCGGCCGAACCTGTTCTGCCGGAGGTACCCCAGTCCTGGTTGCCTCAGACGAAGTACGAGCGCCCTTGGACGGCAATTGTCATCCACCATTCCGCCACCTCCGTGGGCAATGCCGAGATCTTTGACCGCTGGCATCGCGAGGAGAACCAGTGGGACGAGGTGGGTTACGATTTTGTCATTGGTAACGGCTCCGATAGCGCTGATGGGACCGTGGAGGTGACATTTCGGTGGGAGCAGCAGCGGACCGGTGCGCATTGTGCGGGCACGCCGGACAACTGGGCCAACGAGAAGGCTGTGGGAATTTGTCTGGTGGGTGACTTCACTCAGAATCGTCCCACATCGGCGCAACTCCGGGCCTTGACACGACTCGTTCGATTCCTCCAGCAACGCTACGGCATTCCCTCCGAGCGGGTCTATGGGCATGGGACTAAGCCCGGGGCACGCAGCACGCAGTGTCCGGGCCGGCTGTTCCCCTTGGCTCAGTTCAAAGCAACACTCAGCCGCTGAGGTCGCGCGGACGTGGCGCCGGATGCCGTCCGGGTCCTATAAGCAGGGCCGGCCAAGGTCACCGGCGGCCCTCACAGTCCGATACCTGGCCATAAACGCGGTGTTCAAAGTCATCTTCAAAGTCGCTTCGCCATCGGGCCGACATCCCTCTCGTTGATCGGATTTTGATGACCCTGTAGAGGAGTCGGTCCAGATGGATGCGTACGATGCGATGTTCTCGGCCACTTACGTTTTGAACGAGCGAATTGCCCAGCGCGTGTTTGAAGTGTTGCCGGAAGGGGGACCGCTGGTGGCCCTCGTTGACGGCAGTGGACACTACTGGGCGAGTGATCCGGAAGCATTCATGCAACTCAACGTGGTAGAGACGCTTCTCGATGACCTCTGTGCTCAGGTCGATGACGGCCTCGAGCCGGCGACCGTCCAAGTCGGCGACACGATGGTGATGGTCACGCAATTACACACCGAGCGCACGAACTGCGGTTACCTGGTTCTTGCTATCCCGCGCTACGAGGCCGAGATGACGCAGACCAGTCTCGATTTGATCGATGTTTTGCTGAGTCAGGTCCTGCTGGTCGCCAACCTCATTGAGCGGTGCGCATTGCTCAGTGATGCCCGGGCGAAATGCTACAGCGCCTACGACACTGCCGACATCCCTTTGAACTAATTGCGTGGGGCAATCCATGACCATTGGTTGCGTGGTCCCGAGATGGCCGAGAGGCTGGACCAGAGTAGCGTTGCCAGCGCAGAGGGCCGGCAGAGGCCTTTTTTTGGATTGCGTCGGGACTCTGGCCTGCTATAATACGCTGATAGGCCACGCGCGTCTGCGGGGTGCAGGGCTGTAAGCCATCGGTGAGATCGAGGCATAGTAGTGAAGTTCCAGGTTTTCAGAGACGGCAACATCGTAGACAAATTCAAACCTTGTGGGGCCTATCTTTTCGGCACCGATGGCATAAGCGTGCGCCGCGCCAAAATCGTCTTCAAGAAGGGCTGTATCGAGTGCATCCGGCCTAACCTGGAAACGGCCGGATTGGCGTTGCTCTGGCCGGTCGAAGGGTTCGGACGCATTCTGCTGCCGACCACGTGCTTGCCCGAACGCAAGCGGCCCTACAACTTGAATGTGGAAATCACGCGGGCCAAGCTGATGCAGGTCACCAATCGGCGAGAGGACTGGTCGTTCTTCGATAACGTCGAGGGGATGGAGGAGATCTCGAAGCAGTCTCAGGATCTGTTCATCGACGCGATCCAGAACATCGGTGATCCGGCGCGGGCTTCGCAGCTGGCCGATGAGTCGTTGCGGAAGGCGATGGTTTATTCTGAGAAGCTGGCCGTGCGGCAGGGCCAGTCCGTCTTCGACAAGCGGCGCAAGAACCACGGCTTCTCGCGCGGGTGCCTGGGCTGTCGCATCAATCCGGCGCTGATGACCAAGGCGGCCTACCTGGAACGGCTCCTGGAGGCGTTCAATTCCGTGACCGTTCCGATCAATTGGGCGCGGATCGAACGGCGCCAAGGCCATTTCGACTTCTCCGAGGTAGACCCGTGCGTCACGGCGCTGGGTCGGCGTAAGGTGATTCTCAGTGCCGGGCCGTTGCTTCGCTTCTCTAAGGACCACTTGCCGGACTGGTTGCTCCGTTCCGGCATGGGGTTCGAGAAGATCCGTGAGATGGCCTATCAGTTCGTCTCCAAGGTCGTCAGCCGCTACGGCAGTGTGATACACCGGTGGTATGCCATTAGCGGGCTCAATACGTTCAATCAGTTCAACTTCAACTTCGAACAGATTCTGGAAATGACCCGGGCGGCGAACATGGCGGTCCGGGCGGCCGGCAGCCGGGCGGTTCGCATTATCGAGGTAAGCAGCCCATGGGGGGAATATTACGCGACGACGCCGGGCAGTATTCCGCCCTTCGTTTACATGGACATGGTGGTCCAGAGCGGAACCAGCTTCGATGCCTTTGGCCTACAGGTTCGTTTCGGCAAGGACGAAAGCGGCATGCATCTGCGCGACATGATGCAGATTTCGTCCATTCTGGACTGTTTTGCCCCGGTGGCCAAGCCGCTGCACATCACCGATGTGGAAATCCCCAGCGAAGCCGGCACCGGCCCGTTCGGGCCTGAAACGGCTGGCATGTGGCATCGCAACTGGGATCAGACGCGCCAGAGCCAGTGGCTGGAGAGATTCTACCGAATCGCCTTGAGCAAGCCTTTTGTGGAGGCCGTCAATTACGGTAACCTGGCCGATAGCGACGACAGCGTCGTTGCGCACAGCGGTTTGTTGACCCAGGATAATGCTCCGAAAGAGGCGTTCGACGCCCTCAAACGTCTGCATCTCTCTATTAGCAAGCGCTGAGGAACACTCGGGGCTGAGCACCGTGCGGAGGTGCCATGGTGTCGTACCATTCAAGCGAAGTGGAGGGTTTGAATCTACGGGCCTGCCAATCCCTGGGATTTCTGGTGGGAACCGGGCTTTCGGTGGCCGCTGCAGCGTGCCTGATCCCCAGGGCCTTGTCGAGGTCCGATGAGATACCCGGTTCGCTGGTGGCGCGAGTCAATCCCAATACCGCGCCCGTTGCCAGTCTGGCCCGATTGCCGGGGATCGGGTGGACACGGGCCCGGGCGATCATCACTCATCGCGAGCGTGTCGCTGGCGGGATGCCGGAGACGGTGGCCTTCAAGTCCCTGGGGGATCTTCAGCGGATACGTGGCATCGGTCCCATGACGGCCGAGGGCCTGGCGCCGTGGCTCCGATTCGACTGACTCGGCGCCCGGACAGGAAATCCCCATGTGGATGCTAATATTGACCGCGCCCTGGGCCTTTTGCTACAATTAATGTTCCCAGGCCCATGCGCGGACGTGCAAGGGCAGCTTGGCCGAGGAAAAGCGATGAAGACGCACACGTTCGAAAGCGAGGAAGATGGTGAACGCATTCGTCAAGCCCCTGACGCTGATTGGACTGATCCTCTGGGTCGCCGTGGCCCCCGAAACACGGTGCGTTGCGGCTGGTACGTCGGCTGTTCTGAATGAGATAATGGCCTCCAATGCCCAGGGGGCGGCCGATCCGCAGGGGCAGTACGATGACTGGATCGAGCTGCATAATCCCACGGATGCGCCGATCGATGTGGGCGGATTGTATCTGACTGACAGCCGGGCGATTCCCAGGAAATGGCAGATTCCGACCGGAGACAGCGCAAAGACGACGATCGAGGCCGGCGGCTTTCTCTTGATCTGGGCCGACCAGGACACCGACGAGGAGGGGCTCCACGCTGGCTTCGGCTTGGACGCCGGCGGTGAAGAGGTGCTGCTGTTCGATACCGACGGTGCGAGTCTGGTCGACAGCGTGGAGTACAATCAGCAGATTCCTGACGTTTCCTACGGCCGCTTCCCTGATGCCACGGGACCTTGGCAACCGCTGGGTACTCCCACGCCGGCCGCACCCAACGTCAAGGCGCACGCAGGAATTGTGGACGCTGTCGAGTTCAGCCACGACCGTGGCTTTTGTGATGCTCCCTTCGAGTTGACCCTGACCTGTGATACTCCGGAGGCGACCATCTACTACACAATGGATGGCACGGACCCTTACTCGAAAGTGCGACAGATGCCGGGCGGCCGTGTGTATCGCGAGCCCATCCTCATTTTCGAGACCACTTGCATTCGGGCCAAGGCGTTCAGGGCCGGTTGGATGCCGAGTCAGACCGAGACGTATACGTATGTCTTCGTCAGTGACGTGCTCCATCAGTCCAATCAACCGCCGGGTTTTCCGTCGCGGTGGGGCAGCCGCTCGGCCGACTATGAAATGGACCCTGCTATTCTCGATGACCCGCGTTACAGAGGTCTGATGGAAGAAGCGCTGATGTCCCTGCCCTCAATGTCACTGGTCCTGGCTGAGGAAGACCTGTTCGATTCGAGCAAGGGGATCTACACCAACTCGGGCAATTCCGGGGTGAACTGGGAACGACCGGGGTCGATCGAACTGTTCTATCCTGACGGCCGTGAGGGGTTCCAGAGCAATTGCGGGGTGCGCATTCAAGGCGGCTGGTTCCGCACCCCGAACGCGTGTTCGAAGAAGTCCTTTCGTCTGTTGTTCAAGGGCATCTACGGAACGACCAAACTTCGCTACCCACTGTTCGGTGACGACGCAGCGGAGGAGTTTGACACGATCACCCTCCGCGGCGGCGCCAACGATGGATACACGTGGAGCGGAAACGAACGGTATGCCCAATTCACGCGCGACCAGTTCGCCCGTGACCTTCAGATCGCCACGGGGCACGCCGGGTCGCATGGCATGTTCGTTCATCTCTACGTCAACGGCCTGTACTGGGGACTCTACAATCCCTGCGAGCGTCCGGACGGCTCCTTTGCCGCCAGCTACTACGGTGGTGACAAGGAGGATTGGGATGCGTTCAAGCACAAGAGTTTCACGATCAGTCAGGGCGGTCGATCCGCCCTGAACCAGGCGCGGTCGGTATGTCAGGAAGCGGCCGGGTCTCCCGAAGCCTACCAACGACTCCAAGGGAACAATCCCGATGGCAGCCGCAATCCGGACTATCCGCACTTGCTCGATGTCCCCAACTACATCGATTACATGATCGTCAATATGTGGTCCGGCAACTGGGACTGGCCCTGGAACAATTATTGGCTCGCCCGCAAGCGGACCCCTGACAGCACGGGCTTCAAGTTCTTCTGCTGGGACACCGAGGACATCATGCTCAGTTCCCGCTCGCCGCTGTATATGGACAACGTTACGTCACCGGACTCCACGGACGTGGGAGTGTTCCACACCTTACTGCGCCAGAATCCAGAGTATCGACAAACTTTTGGCGATCATCTGCACCGGTACTTCTTCAATCAGGGCTTTCTCACGCCGGAGTTGCTGATCGAGCGCTACCAGACCATGGCCGACAGTATCGAAATGGCCATCATTCCGGAAGTGGCCCGTTGGGGCGATCAGCATGGCAGGAACATGGACCAGGACGACTGGTTCACCATGCGCGATCGCATTCTGGAGACGTACCTGCCGCAACGTAGTGATATCGTCATGCAGCAATTCCGCAGTGCGGGGCTCTATCCGAACGTGGTGGCGCCGGTCTTCCACGTCAACGACAGCTATCAGCATGGGGGTCAGACGGCCAGCGGCGCGATGCTCTCTATGGAGCAAACGTCGGGCACGATCTGGTACACGGTGGATGGGAGCGATCCACGCATACCCGAACAGGGCGCGGCGGCAGGGGCTAACGAAGCTTCCGTGTTCGTCGCCGAGGATGCGGTCAAACGCGTGCTCGTGCCCACAGAGGCGGTGGATGATGCCTGGAGAGCGGACCCGGATTTCGACGACTCGGGGTGGATTGTAACGGCCGGTGGGGTCGGCTACGAACGCAGCACGGGTTACGAAGCGTACTTCGATCTCAATTTGCAGGATCTGATGTACGGCAGGTACACGGGCTGTTACCTTCGCATTCCCTTTGAACTTTCTGAGGAGACCTTGGATGCCCTGTCGAACCTGACTCTGAAGGTTCGCTACGACGATGGTTTCATCGCCTATCTCAACGGTGCGGAAGTCGTCCACAGAAACTTCGAGGGCCAGCCCGCGTGGGATTCGGCCGCTGGCGCCCAGAACTCAGACCTCAACGCCATCGAACTGGAGCCTTTCGATGTCTCGGCCGCCATCGATCAACTGCGTCCAGGACAGAACCTATTGGCGATCCATGCGTTGAATATCGATACGACCAGTTCCGACTTCCTGCTGTCGGCCACGCTGGGAATGGGCCAGACGGTCACGAGTGGCGGCGGTGGTACTGTCTCGCCTCGGGCAGTACAGTATACCGGGCCGGTCGCGTTGACCGCGAGCGCCCACGTCAAGGCGCGGGCCGTGACGGGTTCGACCTGGAGTGCGCTGAACGAGGCGACCTTTGCGGTCGGCCCGGTGGCGGAAAGCCTTCGGATCAGTGAGCTGATGTATCGCAACGCGGACGATCCGAACGCCGAGTACATTGAGTTGACGAACATCGGTTCCGAGACGCTCAACCTGAACCTGGTGCGCTTCACCACCGGGGTGGACTTCACGTTCCCGAGCATCGAACTGGCGCCGGGGGCCTATGTGCTGGTGGTCCGTGACGCGGACGCATTCCGGAGT
>CP070782.1:6324444-6330920 GCA_020346325.1 Phycisphaerales bacterium | reverse complement strand
GAGGATTCAATGTGCCTTTGCAGGGCGCACACAACAAGAACTATGACCCCCTGCCCACGATTGCTCCGTTCTTCGCCATCCTCCGCGCATGAAGAAAGGCCGCCCCGGAGGACGGCCCCGGGCCTGTGAATGCTACCCACGATCGTGTGCCCGGCGCAGAGCATCCTGCACGGCCTTTCGTCTGGCCTTCGGATCGGGTCTCTTGCCCGCCTTCCGCACGGTCGCTATGATCTCCTTTCGGATGGCTTGCTTCAAGTCCGGCCAAGCCTCTAGAACCAACCTCAAGTCGGGAAAAAACGCCAAGATTCGCGCCAAGTGGTTTTCTACAGAGACCGGCAAGTCGTTATCAGATTTGGAGTTAGCCTGTGTTGCGAGCTGGTTTCGAAAACCAGTGTACCTTCGGGTACCGCGGGTTCGAATCCCGCCCTCTCCGTTTTTTCTTGCGCCTCGGCTGAGTTCGCCCCTCGAGTTCATCGTCACTTTCGAACGGCGGGCCGGCAGCGAGGCAGCAGCTGAGGGAGAGAAATCGGCGGCTCCTGCGCCTCGAACCAGGAGGCCAGCCACTGGTCGGGTTCGAAGCAGAACGCTGTCGGCCCCACCAGAAGCCCTGTTCGATCCTGCTCGTTGTCGAATCCCGCAGTTTGACTGACCGCAGCGGCCGCCGGCAACGCATCTCTCTCTGCGGAAAGCGTGCCGACAGTGACAGCCTCTCCGGTCAATCCGTTCAGCGTGGCGGACCGCCGACCCCACAGTTCGAACGCCTCTTCATGAACCAGGCCTCGCTCACCGTCAACCCCCACTTCAAGCCATCCTTCCAGCCCGTCCGAAGCGGAGAACATGCTGATGCCCATCCGCTCGTCGTCGAGCAGGCCGAACCAGTCGATGTCCAGCGACGTCCCATCGGCCAGGACCAGGCGGCCCTCAGTACCCTCGAAACCCGTGAGATCGAAGACGAGCGTCAACTCGCCGAACCAAACCGAATCGGTGCTATGGAGGCTGTAGGTCTTACGGTTGGTGACCCCGTCGGCCGCATCGGCGCCCGCTGCCAGGCAACGACGCAGGGTCGCCAACGTCTGACGGTACGCTTCCAGGCGCGGCTGGGCGTCCGGATCCAGGTAGACGAACTCGTCGTCTTGAGGGTCGATCCCCGGTGGGCAATCTTCACCTGCGATGTGTTCGGCCGCGGCCAGACAATACGTCAGTGCCGTGGTCCAATCATCTCGGGCGCGTGACAGAAACGCCATGCTCTCGTCCGGCTCGACCAGCGCCATAAGTACGGCCTCCAGGGCATCCTGACAACGCGCGCCGTCCGCATCCACGCCATTGGCACCCTCAGCGAACTGTGTCATCAGCAGCCCTCGATACGCCGACAGCAGGCCGCGGAAAATCAGAACGTCTCCGTAGTCGATCTCCAGATCGCCGGCCAGGCCGGTCTCGGCTGGGACGAGGTAGATGATGAACGGATCGGGCTGATCTTCAATGGCCTCCAGACTGCCGATGATGACGTCAAGCTGCGGCAAAATCGTCTCCAGCACTGTTTGGCGAAGTTCGCCGGCGTCCGTGTCACTCGCTGCCATGTGCCGGCCGTCATCGACACCAAGGTCTTCCTTTTCGCCGGCACCAAACACCAAACCAGCCAGCGGGATTCCCAAGGTCTCGGCCAACTGAACGAAATCCTCGACCGCCAGGACGTCGTTGTGGTCGGCGAAGAGCATGGCTGTCTGTGCGAGCGCGTGCAGGAAGATCAGTTCGCGATCCTCGGCACAGCCAGGGCAACCCGTGTCCTCTCCTGCCGCGGCGAACAGCTCGCCCACCTGGACCAGGCCCGTGACCGTCCGCTCGAACAGCGCCGTCCGGGCGGCGAGGACGTAGTCGTCCGCCGTTGCGGCCCACACCGAAGTCGTTGCACGGCAAACCGTCAGAAGGGCCCATGCTGCGATCCATCTGCCCATGCTTCATACTCCCCTGTATCGGATGACTCGACCCCGAGCATTCTCAAGGTCACGTCGAATTGCCCCCGGTCCCCTCCCTCTCGCCGCCCGCCACGTGTCAACAGATACCGTCCGTTGACCACGAAGCGTTCGTCGCGCACATCCATTTCAATGCAATTGCTTTCCAGGACCGCCCCGGGCGTCGTCACCGTGGCATGGCCCCGCAGAACGACGCGCGACCCATCCCCCCGCAAAGACGCGAGGCGACACTGCACGCGCAGGACCGTGACACCGGCTCGGCACACACGCCAATCCAGGTCCCTGATACGCACTTCCGTCGCATTGCTTAGATCGATGCGGACCGACCAGTCTGCGTCGCTTCCTACCAGTTCATCGAAAACGGCCAGTTGGCTCGTCCCTGTGCCAGCAGCGCTCCGCGGCGTGAACAGATCGCAGAAATCCCGCAGCCGAAACCCAATGCCCGCCTGCGGTGTAGCCGTCGCGGCCGTGTGAAACGTCACGTGGAGATTTTCGATGTGCACCTGTTTGTGCGAAGCCGTTCGGAAGACGCCGAGTGACCGATCCTGAGCGGCGAGATTGTCGAAGGCGACTCGGTACGAAGATCGCGAAAGGCCCGTGGCCTCTGGACACCAGGTACTGAACGCCCCCGTCTCGTTCTCGCCCGCAGTGGGCTGGACAACCGTCGTGCGGACACCGCCCTCATGCAAACGCCCCAGGCAAGTCCCATAAGAGACCAACAAGAAAAGCCCAGCGGCCCAGAACAGGACCAGTAACAGCAGGTTCCGCCTGCTCAGGACGTCCGAAAACGCGTTGTCAAGACCAGCTTTCCAATCCATGGATCGTGCTCTTGCTTCTATCCTTTGTCCAAAACCGGGCCATCCTGATCCCGGTGGCCGTGACCCTATGTCGCCCAGGCCAGAGTGTATATCGGAAACCCGCCGCGGGTTAATTTAGGAAATCTAGGAAATCTAACGATTATGCGGCCTGGAAGGCATATTGGTATTGGAAAAGATCGGACATCTGGAAGCCCGGCAACGGTCCGGCCCACGATACGCGCCGCGGCCGGCAACCTGACCTTGACATAAGCCCGAGCGGGACATATAGTTACGCGGCGACGGCCATATCCGGCGCCGACCGATACCGGAATGCGGTGGCCCCGTCCACCGGGAACCGACTTGTGACAGCCGACTTATGACTGAACCACAACAACGCATCTCCGCGACAATCACCGCCGATCCGGGCCCGAGCCGTCTTCCGGAACCGCAAGCGCTGATCTTCGGTCGGATTCTGTGGCACCGCCGGTACCTGGTGGCACTTGGCGCGCTGCTGCCGGCGCTGCTGGTGGGTGTGGTCCTGCACCTGCTCCCCACGGCCTATAGCACCACCTTCGTCTACGAGCGACCGCTCAGCGAAAGCGAGTACAACGTCCTTTTGCATCGCTTCTACGGCCTGGAGAATTTAGGCAAGATCGTCGCGCATTTGCGCGATCGGGGAGTCGACGATCAGGCAGCGCGGCTGGAGCAGGCCGGTACGAGGAAGGCGCTGGAGAGGTTGATACGATTCGAGCCCTTTCCCGCCTATCCCACGCCCCTGCGAACCAGCGACCCAGAGATCCTCGAAGGCATCAACAGCATCAAGGCGCAGCTGCTGTACGTCGAGCTGACGGGCGCTGAAAGGGATGCCATGCCCGCGATCGCGGATGTCATCACGGCCAACATCGAGGATGCTCTGCCCATCTATGACCTTAGAGACGACCTCAGGGAATCGAGCCGCACGCTCAGGCAACGCATCGCGGAGATCGAGGAGAACGTGAATCACAGCGAACAGATGCACCGCTACTCCCTGAAGGTGCTGGCCTCGACCGACCGGCTACGGGAAGAGATCGACAGACACCTGCCGGCCGACTACACCATGCCGCAGTTCCTGGACTTCCTGGAAAAACAACTGACGGCCTGCGAAGATGAAGAACTGGCGGAACACCTCAGGTCGTGGCTTCGCAAGACACAGAATGTGATGCTTGCCAGCAAGCCGGCTGTAGAGAGCCCGGCAGTGTATACCGTCTCGAAACACGTACTGGAGCGCAGCGTGCTGGCCTTCATCGTTGCTCTCATGATCACGACGTTCATGGCTGTGACCCTGGAAGAGGGCAAGGGGCGCCGCGACCCTTCGCGCTCGCCCTCCGCCGCACCGGGATCGGGAGGCTGACCGGTGGTTCGGCCTACGGAAAGCGACCGTACATACGCCGTACCGCACCGGCCGCAAGGAGCCGGCGAGGGCGCCGAGGCCCCCATGACGGCGTCTCCAACCTCTGTCGTAGGACCGTGGTCGTAACATGTCTACTGGCCTTAAAGCTCTGTGGCAGAGGAACCGCAGGATCTTCAGCAATGTCTTCTCGCTGTCGGTTATGCAGGGTGCCAATTACCTGATGCCGCTGATCACACTGCCTTACCTGGTCCGCGTGCTGGGCCCGTCGCGCTATGGCCTGGTGGAACTGGCACGGGCTATCAGTATGTATTTCGTCGTCCTGACCGAGTACGGCTTCAACCTCTCAGCCACACGAGCCATCTCGATGCATCGCAACGACCGCCGGCGGGTGTCGGAGATCTTCTCGGCCGTGCTGGTCCTCAAGCTGATCCTGGCGATCTTCAGTCTCGCAATCCTGACCGGGATGGTGTTGGCGATTCCGAAATTGCGCGCCGAATGGCTTGTCTGCTTCTTCGCCTTTGGGACCGTGGTGGGCCAGAGTCTTTTTCCCTTTTGGCTGTTTCAGGGCCTGGAGCGGATGAAATACATCGCCGTGCTGACCATCATCGGCAAGCTCGTCGCCACCGTGTCGATCTTCCTGTTCATCCGGCGCAGCGACCACTATGTCTACGTGCCGGCGGTGCAGTCGGCCGGCATGCTGCTGATGGGCGTTGGCGGTCTGGTGGTGTCCCTGCGCGATTTGCCCGTTTCCCTGGTGTGGCCCTCGATCGCAGCGCTGCGACGGGAACTGGCCCGCGGCTGGCATCTGTTCGTCGTGAAGATGACCAGCACGCTCAACACAACGAGTAACGCGGTCATCCTGGGCTTGCTGACTTCGAACGAGTTCGTCGCCTATTACGCCGCCGGCGAGCGTATCGTGCGGGCCGTTCAGGGGCTCCAGTTCCCGCTGTCACAGGCTCTCTTCCCGCACGTGGGCAAGCTGGCGGCCGAATCGCAGGCCGAGGCGTTGGCGTTCGTGGGGCGGGTGGTCAAGTGGGTCAGCGGCGCGACGCTGATCGTATCCATCGCCCTGTTCGCTTTCGCTCCCTTCGTGTCACGAGTGGTTCTCGGCGAAGCCTTCGAGGCCAGCGTTCTGGTCATTCGCATTCTGTCGCCGCTGCCGTTTGTGATTGGTCTGAGCAGTTTTCTCGGCATCCAGGTCATGGTAAACTTCGGACTGAAACGCACGTTAACCCGCATCGTGGTGACGGCCGGAGTGGTGAATGTCGCCCTGGCCCTCCCGCTGGCCCTGGCCCTGGAGCACCGCGGGGTCGCGATCGCGTCGCTGGCGACGGAGACGCTCATCGCCGGGGCGATGTATGTTTGTCTGCATCGCAAGGGTGTGCACATCTTCGGGACCGGCAATTCAGCAGGAGCAGATGATGACCTATGATTTTCTCATCGTGGGCGCGGGTCCGGCCGGCTGCGTGTTGGCCGAACGGCTGGCCTGCGGGTCCGGACAGAAGGTTCTGTTGATCGAGCGCCGCGACCACCTCGCGGGCAACGCCTACGACTATGTTAACGAGGAGGGCCTGTTCGTACAGCGGTACGGGCCGCACATTTTCCATACCACGATGAAACGCGTATGGGACTATCTCAATCGGTTCACCGAATGGAACGACTACGTGCACCGCGTCCTGGCCCGCGTCAACGACAAGCTGGTCAGCCTGCCTATCAATCTGGAAACCATGGAACAGCTCTACGACCGTTCTTTCACCAGCGATCAGTTGAAGGCCTGGTTCGAGCAGCGCAAAGTCTCGGTCGAAAGCATCGAAAACGCGCGGGACGTCGTGGTCTCGCAGGTAGGCGAGGAACTGTACGAACTGTTCTTCAGGAACTACACGAAGAAGCAATGGGGGCTCGACCCGGAGCAACTCGCGGCCGAGGTCACCAGGCGCCTCCCCGTACGGTACGACCGGGACACGCGCTATTTTGCCGATCCCTATCAGGGACTGCCCCGCGAAGGCTTCACGGCCTTGTTCGAGCGTATGATCAGCCATCCCAATATCACCGTCCGGCTGGATACCGAATATCCTCGAGACACAGCGTCGCAGAAGTACCGACAGCTCATCTACACCGGACCGATCGATGCGTTCTTCGACTACGCCTGCGGCCCGCTTCCTTACCGCAGCCTCGTCTTCGAGTTCGCAACGCTGGATGCCGAGTGGTTCCAGCCGGTCGGCGTGCTCAACTATCCGAACGAAGAGGACTACACGCGCATCACGGAGTTCAAGCATCTGTATTGCCAACCGCACCCCAAGACCACGGTATGCTATGAGT
>CP070782.1:6308920-6324344 GCA_020346325.1 Phycisphaerales bacterium | reverse complement strand
TCACCACGACCGGGCCGGGCCGGATAATACACTGGGATGCCAAAGGTTCGCGCGATCCCGACGGCGATGCGCTCGCGTACGCATGGATGTACTATCCGGAGCCCGGCACATACCGAGGGACAGTCCCTTCCCGAACCCCGAGCGCAGCAGACCCGCGTCCAAATCCCCGCCGACGCCACCGGCAAGACAATCCATATCGTTCTCAGTGTCACCGACGACGACACACCGCCGTTGACGCGCTATCGGCGCATCATCATCGAAGTTGTGACGGAGTGACGGCCCTCCATCAGTTCCGTGGGGCGAGGGTAGGCACGGTGGCCTACCCCTGCGGCGTTTGGCACGGGAGGCGCAGGCCACGAGATCCAGGCGCGCCGCGAGAGACCGCGGCACCGGACGATTGGAGTGTTGATTTGCTTGCCCCCGAGCGGACGATGGCGTATGCTGCGTGCACGGCGACGAGCGAGCGTTTGAGATCGCGCGCCGACCATAAGGGAGTATGTCGGGCAGGAATGAGAAAGCGATTCGAGCGTCTTAACGGAATTCTGCACTACACGGGCCACCTGCTGGAGGTCCTGGGTGTGGTGCTTCTGTTGCCGATGGTGGTGGCGGCCCTGCATTGGCATCAGCGTGGTGACGGGCGGATGACGGTCAACGCGTTCGTTTTTCCCGCGGCGTTCTCCTTCGTCGTCGGGTTCATCTTGAAGAACATTTACCGCTCCGAGACGCTCGACACCGTCAGCTCGATGCTGATGTGCGCCGTCGGTTGGCTGGCCTGTTCGGCGGTCGGCGCGATGCCCTTCGTCATCGGAATCAGGAGCGGCTACCTCAACGCATATTTCGAAGCGATGAGTGGCTTCACCACGACCGGCATCACCGTCCATACCGGTCTCGACACGATGCCTTACAGCATCCTCTTCTGGCGAGCGCTGACCCAGTGGTTCGGCGGCCTCGGTATTCTGTCGTTCTTCCTGATCGTCACGTTCCGGGCCAGCAGTGCCCACCACATCCTCGGGGCCGAGAGCCATAAGATTTCTTCGACGCGTCCGGCCCCGGGGCTGTTCAATACGCTCAAGATTCTCTGGCTGATCTACGGAGGCTTTACGCTGCTGGCGGTCGGGATTCTGGTGGCTTTGAAGATGCCTGTCTTCGACGCGGTCTGTCACGCCTTCACCGCGCTGTCGACGGGCGGATTCTCGCCGCACGATGTGAGTATCGACTTCTATCACCAGAGCGGTCATGCCAACTATCGGCTCATCGAATATGCGCTGACGTTCATCATGATGCTGGGCGGTGTCAATTTCCTGATCCACTATCGCGTGCTCACCGGGGACATCAAGGCCCTGTGGGACAACATCGAGATTCGTTATTGGTGGCGCTTGATCGCGGCGTTTACCGCCATCGTCATGATCGACCATTTCCGGCAGACCGGGGCCTGGCAGGCGCTACTTCGATCCGAAACTCCCATTACGGCGGCCGAGGCCGAGCGCACCTTTCGCGTCGGGCTCTTTCAAGTGATGTCCATTCTGACGACGACCGGGTTTGGGACGCAGGATATTGGCTCGGAGTTCTTCGGGGCCGCTTCGAAGCAGCTCTTCCTCGTGATGATGGTCATCGGAGGCTGCGTCGGCTCCACCGGCGGTGGGTTCAAGGTACTACGCGTCGCCATGCTGAATCGGTTATTGTGGGGTGAGTTGTTCAAGGCCAAGGTCTCGCCCCGGGCGGCGACGGGTCTGGTGATCGACAAGAAGATTGTGCCCGACGTGGAAATTCACCGCGTCGTGGCGCTGTTCTTTGGCTGGGTCGCGCTGCTCGTAACCGGTGGCCTCATCACCGCGTTGTTCTCCGAGCACGGGACATTGGAATCCTTCTCGGGCATGTTCTCGGCGCTGGGCAACATCGGCCCGTGCTATCTGTCGGTGCAAGAAATGATCGATCTTCACCCGGTGGTCAAGATCACGTATATCATGGGCATGCTGGCGGGTCGACTGGAGCTGTTGCCCGTGCTGCTGTTGTTCTCGCCCCGGGCCTGGCGATGAAATGTAAAGATACGTAGGGGCGAACGATCATTCGCCCCTACCCGGTTCCTCGGAGGTAACACGGATGTATATCGTCGTAGCAGGTGGCGGCATGGTCGGCGGACGACTCGTGCGCAGGTTGCTGGAGAAGCGGCACGACGTCGTGATGATCGAGACGGACCGCGAGATCTGCAACAAGCTGTACGCCGAGACCGGGGTGGTGGCCGTCAACGGCAAGGCCACGCGGATCGACGTCCTGAAGGAAGCCGGCGTGGAGAAGGCCGACGCGATGGTGATCGCCACGCCGGACGACGCGGACAACCTCGCCAGCGCCATCCTGGCCAAGAGCCTGGGCGTGCCCCGCGTGATCGTGCGGATGCGCAACCCGGACTACGAAAAGGCTTACAAGGTCGCGGGCGTACATAAGATCGTCCGGGTCACCGATCTGATGGTCAACCAGATGATGATGGAGATCGAGAACCCCAAGGTCCGGCGTATCACCACCATCGGCGGCGGCCGGGCCAATATCTTCATGGTCATCGTTCCCAAAGGCGGGCAGGTCGCCGGCCAGACGGTCAAGGAGATTGCCGGCAACGAGAGTTTCCCGGCGCAGTGCGTCTTCATCGCCATCTATTCGGAAGAAAAGAGCGAATTGTGCATCCCCCGAGGCGAGCAGGTCATCCAGGAAGGCGATGAATTGTTCCTCATCTCCACGGCCGAGAATATCCGCAAAGTCGCCGATTTCCTCACGGCCCCGGGATCGGCGTGACAGCACCGGATCAATAGGGTATAACGAACGACCGTTACAGAAGTTACAGGGCGATCGGGCCGGACGACGGCCGGCGCCCCAAGGGGCGAAATCGCCCGGATTTTTTGAAGGAAGCGTGCCGATGGGAGTCTGTTTATGCAGAAGCCGAATAGACGATCCAACTGGGACCCGGGGGGATTCGGGAGTGATCGGAATTGGCCAGCCTATGTGAAGAAGATGTGACGATGACGTGGGGCTCTTACGGGAGCACCCGCGAGGCGTTCGAGGCCATCGTCAACAGGCACATGAAGGACGCCTATTTTATTGCGTTGGGCCTGGTGGGCAACCGGGAGGACGCCCTGGAGTTGTCGCAGGAGGCATTTTACCGGGCCTACAAGCACTTTGACCAATTGAATGCGCCGGAGAAGTTTTTTCCGTGGTTCTATCAGATTCTGCGGAACCTGTGCTTCAGCCACCTGCGGAAACGCAAGGTGCGGCGTGCCTACGCCGTGGGAGCCGAGGACAGCGGTAGCGGTAGTGGCGAGCCGGGATCGGCCGCGATGATGGCCGGGCAGGAGGCCGCCATGGCAGCCATGCCCGATACCTTCGATCCGGAGATGGTGGCCCAAAGAAACGAAGCCAAGGACCGGCTCTGGCAGGCGATCGGTCAGTTGGACGAGAAGCACCGGGAGGTGATCGTACTGAGGCACTTCCGGAACCTGTCATACGATGAAATGGCAAGAGTCCTATTCTGCAACCGCGGCACGGTAACGAGCCGCCTGTACTATGCCCGTAAACGGTTAAAAGACATATTGAACCGTGAGAGTGGGTGCCCGACTGCCGAGTGCAGCGACCGGGAGCCCCGGAAAGGAGGTCAGAAGTAATGACCTGCCAGGATTACAAAGACTCCATGATGGCCTATCTGGACAACGAGCTAAGCGACGAGCAACTGCGGGCCTTCGAAGCGCACCTCGCCTCGTGTCCCAAGTGCACCGAGGAGTTGGAGGAGTTCAGGAAACTCAAACAGATCACCGATGACGTCGAACTGGTTGAGCCGGAGAACCGCCTCTGGCAACAGTACTGGGGCGGCGTCTACAACCGTATCGAACGCGGGATCGGATGGGTGGTGTTCTCCGTGGCCGGTATCCTCCTGCTGATCTACGGGGGGTTCACGGCTATAGAGAACGTCATCACGGACCCCGGGATCAGTGCCCTGCTGAAGGTCGGCCTGCTGGCCCTCCTGGTGGGACTGGCGATCTTGTTCGTCTCCGTCGTCCGGGAGCGAATCTTTTTCTGGAGTAAGGACCGCTACAAAGATGTTAGGAGATAGAACGATGCTTCTGGCAACGACGGACACCATCTGCGGCAAGAACATCGTCAAACACCTCGGCATGGTGCGCGGTAATACCATCCGGGCCCGCCACATTGGCCGGGACATCATGGCCAGGCTGCGCAACGTGGTCGGAGGCGAAATTGGCGACTACACCAAGTTGATGGGCGAATCGCGCGAGCAGGCCATCGACCGCATGGTCGAGGAGGCGAAGAACCTCGGCGCCAACGCCATCGTCGGGGTCAAGTTCTCGACTGCCGAGGTGATGGACAGCGCGGCTGAGATTCTGGTCTACGGCACGGCCGTGGTGGTCGAATGACCCCGGTGCTGGTCGTGATCGCATCTGTGTCTTACTGAAAGGTCATGAGATGGACTGGCTCAAAGAATTCTTGAAACCTGAACTGATCTGGTTCCTGGTCGGTCTGTTGCTCCTGCTGGCGGAGTTCGCCATCCCGGGGCTGATCGTCCTGTTCTTCGGGATCGGCGCCTGGGTTGTGGCGGTGACCTGCCTGACTGCCGCCCCGTCGCTGAACACCCAGTTGGGGATCTTCATCTGTTCGTCGGTCCTGTCGCTGGTCCTGCTGCGCAGTTGGCTCAAAGGGCTATTCGTAGGCCACGTGACCGGGAAACAGGACCTGACACAGGACCTTCAGGAGTACATCGGAGAGCGGGCCGTGGTAACGCAGGCCATTGCCGGCAATCAGCCGGGTAAAGTGGAACTGCACGGGACGTACTGGACGGCAGAAGCGGAGGTGGAAATTGCGGAAGGAGCCACCGTGGAGATCGTCGCCAAAGAGAATCTGACACTTAAGGTTAGGGCCCTCTAGGGGAGAAAGGAGCATATATTATGCTGGCAGCAATCACCACCGGTACTGTCGTGCTCATCGGCATTTTGATTTTTGCCTTCATCGTGTTCATCACGACCATTCGGATTGTGCCTCAGAAGCGGGCCTACATCATCGAGCGTGTGGGCAAATACCACAAGACGCTGGACGCCGGATTCCACATTCTCGCGCCGCTTGTCGACAAAGTATCGTACCGGCACACGTTGAAGGAGCAAGCGGTGGACGTACCGCCGCAGCAGTGTATCACGAAGGACAATATTGCGGTCGAGGTGGACGGCATTCTCTACATGCAGGTGGTGGACCCGAAGCGGGCTTCCTACGGCATCGACAACTACCGCTTCGCCGCGACACAGCTGGCGCAAACGACGATGCGTAGCGTCATGGGCAAGCTGGACCTGGACAAGACCTTCGAGGAGCGGGAGAATATCAACAGCGTCATTGTCGAAGCGGTGGATAAGGCGTCCGATCCGTGGGGGGTGAAGGTGACGCGCTACGAGGTCAAGAACATCCTGCCGCCCCAGAGCATCAAAGACGCGATGGAAAAGCAGATGCGAGCCGAACGCGAAAAGCGCGCGACCATCGCCGAGTCCGAGGGTGACCGGCAGGCGAAAATCAACCGGGCCGAGGGTGATCGCCAGGAAATGATCGCGCGCTCGGAAGGTGAGAAGCAGAAGCGCATCAACGAGGCGGAAGGTCGGGCCGTGGAGATTCAGCGGGTCGCCGAGGCGACAGCCGAGGGCATTCGTAAGATTGCTTCCGCCATCAACGAAAAAGGTGGCAGTGACGCCGTGAACCTGCGCATTGCCGAACAGTACCTCGACGAATTCGGCAAACTCGCCCAGGCCAACAATACCATGATCATCCCGTCGAACCTGGCCGATATTGCGGGTGTCATCAAGACCGCGTCTTCAGTGCTCAAGGCGAAGACTCCCGCTTAAGCCTGGCACCATCCCGCGCAGGGCGTTATGGGTCCTATTGGTCCAATAGGACCTATGACGCCTGCGGCGTTCAAAGCATCAAGAGACTTCCGGCCATGACCAGCATGCCGAGAACGATACCCCCGATGACCAGGTGACCGTGGCCATAGCGATGGGCGGTGGGCAACAGTTCGTCGAGCGCAATGTAGATCATCACACCCGCGACGAAGGCCAGTGTCCCGGCCAGGACCGTCGGCGTCAGGAACGACATGAGTAGGAGATAACCGAGCAGCGCGCCGACGGGCTCGGAGACCCCGGAAAGAAACGAATAGAGAAACGCCTTGTTCCGGCTGCCGGTCGCATAGAAGATCGGGACCGACACGGCAATCCCTTCCGGAATATTGTGAATGGCAATGGCGATCGCGATGAAAGCGCCCAGCTTCACGTCGCTCAGCGCCGCGGCGAACGTGGCCAGACCTTCCGGGAAATTGTGGACCCCGATGGCCAGCGCCGTGAACAGGCCCGTGCGCATGAGCTTGTGGCTGCCGTGCGCCACCGTCGGCTCGTCCATATCTTCAAAGTTGTGCGGGTTCTCCGGCTCGGGAATCACCAGGTCGACCAGGGCCATGATTCCGATGCCGAGAAAGAAGACTAGTAAGGCCCAATGTTCGCCCATCGTCTCCATCGCATCGGGCAGCATCTCCATGAAGGAGATGTAAACCATCACGCCCGCCGACAATCCCAACGCAAAGGCGAGGTAGACGATTTTCGGCCGCTTGATGAAATAGGCGATGGCGCTGCCGATCCCGGTCGACAGACCGGCCAGCATCGTCAGGCCCAACGCAACACCGACGTTTTCCGACATAGCCATGGCCCTTAATATACGGACGCTCCCCGCCCCTTGGCAAATATCTTCCAATCCAGAGTTACCGGTGGTGCCCCCTTTTCTCCCCGGCAGATCTCGCGTAAGATACGTTCGGACTAGGCATCCGTGTTCACGATTTCCAGCGGAGTTCACACATGAAAGCAGTATCCTTGACGTTCGGCGTCATCACCCTGGCGGTGGCGGGGTTTTCGACGGCCTTCTCAGCAGGGACCGCCTCTGGAGACAAACCTGCGACCTTCTTCGTAGCGCCCCAGGGCCGTGACACGTGGTCGGGCCGTTTGGCTGCTCCCAACGCCAACCGCAGCGATGGTCCTTTCGCGACGCTGGCCGCGGCGTGCCGGGCGGCCCGAGAGGCAGGTTCAGACGTACCGCGAACGATCGTGGTCCAGGCGGGCGAATACTTCCTCGACGTACCGATAACGCTCACCGCCCAGGACAACGGCTTGACGATCGAGGCGGCGCCCGGCGCCGACGTGACGCTCTACGGGGGACGGACAGTTTCCGGCTGGCAAGAGGATGGCGATAGGTTCTACGCCGCGGAGCTTCCTGGCGTCAAGGAAGGCCTGTGGGACTTCCGAGCCCTCATCGTCAACGGTCGCTATTGCCGACGCGCCCGCCTGCCCGAACAGGGACACTTCGAGCATCTGAGTGTCTTCGACGTCCCCTGGATGAGTACAACCGGGGGCGGCTGGAAACGCAAGCCCACCGAGACCGAACTGACCACGCTGAAGTACAAGCCTGAAGACCTCGGTCCGTGGCTCGACCTCAACAACGCCGAGATCACCGTTCACCACATGTGGGACGAATCGCTGGTGGGGCTGTCGGTCATGGACGCTGAGACCTACACGCTGACCTTCTCCTCGCCGACGGGTCATCCGCCCGGCGCGTTCGGCGTCAAGACCTACGTCCTCTGGAACCTGCGCGAGGGGATGACCGAGCCTGGGCAGTGGTACCTTGACCGCACGCGAGGCAGAGTCGTCTACTGGCCCCTGCCCGGCGAAGACATGGCCACCGCCAAAGTCGTTGCGCCGGTCGTCGAATCGATCGTGACGCTAGCGGGCTCCGAGGCAGAGCCGGTGAAGAACATCACGATCCGCGGGCTGACTCTTTCGGTGACCACGACACCGCTGAAGGCCGGCGGGTTCGGCGCGGGTCGCTTCGCCGGTGCCCTCGCGGCCACGCGGACGCAAGGCTGCACCTTGGCCGATCTGCAAATCGTCAACGTCGGGGGCCAGGGCATCAAGGCCCAGGGGACAGACCTGCGCATCATCGGCTGTCACGTCCATCACGTCGGGGCCTGCGGCATCCGCCATCACGGGACCCGCGTCGAAGTGACGGACAATCACATTCACCATGTCGGTCTGACCTACGCCAGCGCGATCGCCCTGACCGGAGGTGGCAAAGAAGCCTTGATTGCCCACAATCATGTTCACCACGCACCGTACTCGGCCATCACGCATGGGGGCGAAGGCAGCCGCATTGAGAGCAATCTGATCCACGACGCCATGCTCGAACTCCACGATGGAGGCGGCATCTACTGCTTCGCGGGCAAGAACCTCATTCTGCGGGGCAACTACATCCGCGATATCGTCGACACCGGAGGGTACGGAGCGTCGGCCTATTATCTCGACGAGCGTTCTGAAGGCTGCCTCGTGGAAGGCAATCTCGCCGTCAACGTCGTGCGGCCCTCGCACAATCACATGGCCCAGAACAACACCATCCGCAACAACGTCTTCATCAATGATGGCGATCTGCGCCTGACCTGGCCCCGCTCGTCGGGTTACCGCTTCGAGAAGAACATCCTCTGCGCCGGGGGCAAGATCGTCCTGGAGAATCGTGAAGGCATCACCGAACTGGACCGTAACATCCTCTTCAGCGCCGCCGGCCAGGTGGAATGTAAGAAAATGGACCGTTACGCACAGGCAGGCACGTATGCGCTGGTGCTGGACGCGACCAATCAACTGGCCGACCCGAAGCTGCTCGCCTACCGCACGGGCCGGGTCCAGACGGCGCCGGATTCACCCGCCCGCGATCTCGGCATCGAGCCGATCGACGTCAGTGACGCGGGCCCACGACGGTGAGTCCCGAAGGGGCGAACAATCTTTTTGCCCTTGACCGGTCTCGAAGCCTCCGCTAAAAGAACCGACAGGAACCGCGGAAGACAGAACAGGAGTAAGATCATGGCAGAGACAGAGAGGACCGGATCATCGCAGCGCTCTCCGGAAGGCCAGCCGAGCGCCTTCACGTCCCGCGCAGGCCAGGGCGTGCAGCAGCCGGAGATGAGCCGGGATGCCCGCAACATGGCCATGTTGTGTCACCTGCTGGGAATCTTCGGATTCTTCGGCCCCCTGCTCATCTGGCTGATCGAGCGCGACAAGCACCGGTTTGTCGACGAGCACGGGCGGGCGGCCATGAACTACCAGGTCTCGTTCCTGGTCTATCTCACCGCGCTGTGCGTGACACTCATTGGGACCGTCCTCATACCGGTCCTGCTCGTCGTGCACATTGCCCTTTCGATCGTGGCAACCGTCAAGGCCAGCCGCGGCGAACCCTGGCTCTATCCGATCGCCATCGCGTTTCTCAAATAGGACAGGGGACGTGAACGGCTACAGGGAGCGCCGCAGTCGTTCGGCGCTCCGGTGGAGTTGTTCGAGGTGCTCGGCGCCGATCTTCTTACAGTAGCGTAGCTCGGCGTATTCAAGATACCAATCGGAAACCTGGACCCACGCCCCGTCGCCCGCATCGCAGGCGCGCAGACGCCGAGCGAAGGCATGCAGTGTCTCGGTCAACTGCCGCCGCAGACCGCTCGCCTTGAGCTTGCGATCCATCTGGCCCAGCATCTTGTGCAGCACCACCACCGAAGGGTCAGGCCGTGTCTTCCTACGACGCACGCCGCCAGTCTTCCTTCCGCGGCGGAACCGCCACCACCACGTCGCCGTCGCCAACAGCGTCGCCAGCAGAACGGAGCTCGTCACCACGCCATACGAGGTGAACAACCAGCCGGCCACACCCACGAGCCCATAGTCGTACACCGCCTGCAGGAACCGACTGAAGGCGACGCTGACATTCCCGCCCAGACGACCCAACTGCTCGATGGCCCCCGAGCCGGTGCGAGTCTCCTGCACGGTGGCCTCCACCATCGACCACTGGCCCTGCTCCTGGTCCCAGGCCTCGACCCAGGCATGGGCATCCATGTTTCGCGCCACCCACAGTCTGCCCTGTGGCTCTTTCACCGTCACCAGGAAGCCGGTCACGTAGCGCGTCGGCACCCCGGCCAGTCGCAGCAGAATCGCGGCGCCCGAGGCGAAATACTCGCAGTAACCGGTCGAGGCATCGAACAGGAAATGGCTCAACGGTTCCCGATCGGAAGGCACTTCAAAGCGCAACGAATACGTGTAGTTCGTGCGAAAGTGATTGACGACCGCTTCGATCTTCTCGCTCGTCGTTTCGGCGCCGGCAAAGATCCGCCTCGTCAGAGTCGCCAGGCGCGCGTTCCTTTGCGGGTCCAGGTACGAAGGAACCTCCAGCATACGCGCGTGCAGCCCTGCCGGCGGCGCCGTGCGATAGGGCGCCGTGCTGTAGTCCAAGCGATGTCGGCTCCGGCGGCCCCGGTGATGCACGTAGAAAATATCGTGCTCGTCGCGTTGTAGCAGAGGGGGCAGCACCTTGAGCGCCGAGGTCCCCAACGGCGCGAACGTGACATCGCCGTCGAACTCCGCCTCCTGCGTGATCGTCATGCTCTTCACTTCTGAGGCACCAAGCGTGTCAAACCGGAACACGTGGTTGTTGTTCCGTATCGGTCTCATGCTCTGCACGCCGGCGATGGTTTCCCGGTCCGCCGAGCTGCGCCATTCGGATCGATCGTAGGTGTCGAAAGCACGACCCCGCAGGTAGCCCGGGACCTCGGCGGCCTTGATCGTCAGAACCACTGACCCATCCTGGTCCTGAATGAGCTCGTGAATGCTCGACAGTTCGCCCGTGGAAGAGAAGGCCACCTGGGATATCGTCGTGCCCGCCTGGTGGAAGGCGATCCCCTGTTTGGCGAACCACATGGGAATACGGTCCAACAACTCCACGTGACGATAGAGGACAGAACTGACGATCCAGCCGGCGTTGGCGGCCGCCACGAGTACCAGACTACAGAGAAGCCAATGACCGGCACGCCGCCCGCGTGGGGAAAGGCGGATCGGCAGGGTCACGTGGGCGGTGGCGGCATATGACACCAGCAGGATAACTGCCCAGAGTTCCAGCAGCCGAAAGGTGATGAATCGGTCGTTGAGCAAGAGAATCTGCCCGGCGCAGACTACATTGGCCACATGGAACAATCCCAACGACGTGGGCAAGCGCTGAGGCGATCCGAGAAACAGCATGAGAATCATCGCCGCGAGGAAGTACCGCGTCACCGTCTGCCAGGCGAGACTCATCACCTCTTCATGCGCGTTCCAACCAGGGGGCCCGCCATAGCGATAGTGCAGCGAGAAGAGCATGGCCAACACCAACATGAGCAGGGAGGTGATCACGCGTCGTTCCGGCTTGATGTCCCAGGTCAGGCGCCGCTGTAGGCCCAGCAGGCCCAGCATACCGAGAATCGCCGGGAAGGCGATGTCCACGCACGTCCACCCAGTGACCGCTGAGCTGGTCAAGATCATCACCACAGCGATAAGCTTATGCGGCTTCATAATCGTTCCACGCGCCCTGCCAACACCTCATCAGGAGACACCACCTTGACCACGTCGGCCCACCGGGTATCGTCGCGGTCGCCCAGCAGCTCGTCCGACGTTGCGACCAGAAGGACGGTGCTATGGCAGGCGGCGCGGGCCGCCAACTCCAAAAGGTGCCAATAGGTTTCGTCCCAGTTGAGCAGCACGAAGATGGCCTCAGACAGATCGTAGAAGCACTCGGCCAAGATCGATTCCATATGGTCCAGCGCGTAGCCTTTGGTCCCCTCGACGCCAGCCAGAACCTCGTGCATCTTGTTCAGACGTGCCAGACGCGGCCAGGTCGCATATCCGTGCAACTCCGGGCCGACCAGGAGCGAATCGATGAGACACTTCTGATTGATCGTGAAGGCGATCGAGGCACAAAGGGAAACCGCCGCTTCGAGTTCCGGGACCTCACCCGTCCTCGACGACGCGACGGCACCGGTCGGCAAGCGCGTGTCCAACACAATCCCGGCGTAGCTGTCGGAATCATTGTGGTATTCCTTGGTAGCCGGCACAGACAAACGGGCCCAGGCGCGGGTGTCGATCCGCCGGGGCGAATCGCCCGGCAGGAACGGACGGTTGCCCGCATATTCCGGCGAGACCTCCGTCCGACCCGTGAAACCGGCTCCGCCCGCACGCACGTGCCGGCTCAGACCGCGCACCGGCATCTGAAGCCGATAGAAGGCCGGCAGCACCGTCAGCGTCTGGCTGCTCTGCGGGACCGTGCTGAAGCGCAAGAGGTTGAAGGGGAAGCTGGATCGACAGATCGGCGCCGGGAGGCGATGGTAGCCCCGGCGTCGCGGGCGCACCATGACCGTCACTTCGGTCGTCGCGCCGGGTTCCAGCCGCGATACGACCTCGGCCGGCGTGGTCAACTCAATCACCCCGGGCAGCCCGTCGAATTCCAGGTGCAGGTCGTAGGCCGACAACGGGGCGACGTTCTTCAGCACGTAGCGAAGCTGGACGCTGTGACCGACCACGACGCTGTCGGGCAGATCGCCTTCAATAGCGACACGCGGGCGCACCACGAAACCGACGAGCCAGGCGGTCAGCAACACGGCCACCAGCGCTGAGAGCACACCGAAAGCCGGGATGACGACGGCGGTCAGGAAGAAGAAGATCGTCCCGAGCAGAAGCGTCCGGCCCGCCTCAGTCACACTCAAACGCACTTTCACACTGGTCCTGGCCATCTTACCTGGCGTCCTCTTCACACCGGCACTTTGATGCGGCCGACGATTTCCGTGACGATTTGCTGAGCTGTGGTGCCGCCGTGCTGCGTCTTCGGAGTCAGCAGAATGCGATGCGGCAGCACGTGCGGGATCACCCAGGACACGTCGTCCGGGAGCACAAAATCACGATGCAGGGCATAGGCTCGCGCTCGCGCCGCCCGCGACAGCATCAGACTGCCGCGCGTGCTGATACCCAGTTGCAGCCGATTGTCCTGGCGCGTCGCGTGGACGATTTCCACCATGTACTCCAGGACGGCATCGTCGATGTGGACTTTGGTCACATCCTCCTGAATTTGGCGGACCTGGTCCAGATGAAACACCGCGTCGATTCCATCCAGGGGCTCGCTTAGGGCGTGGGACTTGAGGATATCGACCTCGACCTCGGCCGACGGATACCCGATCGCCAGACGTACCAGGAAACGATCCAACTGCGCTTCGGGCAGAGGATACGTACCGTGAAACTCGATGGGGTTTTCCGTGGCGATCACCATAAACGGCTGGGCCAGAGGCCGCCGCTGCCCTTCGATGGTGGCCTGGCTCTCGTTCATGGCCTCCAGCAGAGCGGACTGCGTCCGCGGCGAGGCGCGGTTGATCTCGTCGGCCAGCAGGATATTGCAGAAGATCGGTCCCGGATCGAAGCGGAAATCCCCACTGACAGGGTTGTATATCGACGAGCCCAGGATGTCGGCCGGCAGCAGGTCGGGCGTGAACTGGATACGGCGGTACTTCGCATCGATGCTCCGGGCCAAGGCCTTGGCCAGTGTGGTCTTGCCCACGCCGGGAACGTCTTCGATCAGGACGGACCCACCGGCCAATAAGGCCACGATCAGGACGTCGATGGACTCGCTCTTGCCGAAGATGACACGCTGCAAGTTCTCCTTCAATGGCGTCAGTTCCGGGTGTCCCGTATCAGTCGTTGTCACGCGTCGTCTCCCAAATACCCCATTCGATGCCGCAGAAACCTACAGCGAACCCCGAATCTATACGTTACAACCGGTGATTGAGTTCTACGCGGGCCAGCCAGGCCGAGAGAAATGTCGCCCGCAACGGAGTCGGTCCATCCCGCATCCTTTCGGGCGGCACCCCCTCGCCCTTCCAGCCGATTCACTACCGTTTATTGTATCGTCTGACCGCCCGGAAGACAAAGGCAAACAACCCGGAAACGGCGCCTCAGTCGCGCGGACCGGCCGGGCCTCATCGACCCAGTAGTTCCCGTTCGCGCTCTTTGATGGATTCGATCATGGCCTCGGCCGTCTCGGCCGTGCGGAGCTGCGCGACCCAGTTGTCGTCATGGAGCATCCGACACAAACGGGCCAGGATGTGGAGGTGATGGTGGTCGTCCTGCGCGGCCATGAGGAAGAACAAATCCGTCAGTTTTCCATCCAGGGCACCGAACACGGTCCCTCGACTCGTCCGCGCGACGACCAGAACCGAATCGGCGAGGTCGTAGGGCAAAGGTCGGCGCGGATGCGGGATGGCGATGCCCCCTTCCAGTGCCGTCGAGCACAGTTCCTCCCGCGCCTGCACTGCCTCCAGCAATGCCCTGTCGTCGTATACCAGCCCCGTGTTCGAAGCCAGTGTCACCAGTTCGCGTAGCGTGCTGGCCTTGCTGCGCGACCCGAGTTGCGGGCTCACCGCCTCGACCCGCAACAGCGGCGTGACAATGGGCTCGTCTTCGCGCACCTGGCGCTGGGCCGTGATGCCCGCGTCCATCTCATCCAGATGATCGCGCTCCATCCGGGCCATGTTCTGCTGGAGCCATTCGGTGATCTCGGCCCGATTGAACCGCAGCTGCCCCCCCACTTTCTGACAGGGAATCTCCCCGCGCTCGGCCATGCGTTCCAGACGCCGGGCATCGGCACCCAGCATCCGGGCCAGTTCCTTCGTGGTTAGACTGCGATAGGGCATTGGAGAACCGTTACTGTGTCTGCTTGAATCGATGCGTCCTGTTCGTGTCATCACCATCCGTACCACTGGAGCTTACCAGTATCGCAAAATCGAGTGTTCTTTCCAACAGTTTCCCGGAGATCGCCGTGATTCGTGGGTTCCAGGTCGATGAGTGCCTTACGCCCTTCCCGAGCGAAGCGTGGCGCCGTCGAAGGATCTGGCCCGGAACAAGGGGCGCCTTTCGTCGGCGGCAGGATTTCTCCGTGCGGGCTTGGCCCTTAGTCGAGGTGACGCGGGCTCGTCTGGGGTTCTCTTTCCAGAGCCAACGGCGAACACAAGGATTCACTGCCGTAATTGCCGATATCGAAGCAACGGGCTGCCGTGCTGCGCCTGCGCGGAAGCTTGCTTCTCGGCGCCTGAGCTGTCATAATGGCTCCGCGTAAGCGCACCGCCAACGAGCGACCACGACAGACCGAGGAGCACGCTACCATGGAGAAACAAATCCGCAGCCGTCGCGATTTTCTCAAAACCACCGGGTGTTTGGCCGCCACTCTGGCGTTTGGTGGCCGCCTGGGGATGGCTCAGAACGAGCCCGCGTCCAGGCAAGAGCTGCCCAACATCGTTTTCATCCTGGCCGATGATCTCGGCTATGGCGACCCCGGCTGCTACAACGAGCACACGAAGATCCCTATGCCGGCCCTGGACCGACTGGCCCGCGAAGGGCTGCGTTTCACCGATGCCCACACGCCGTCGGCCGTTTGCACGCCGACGCGCTACGGCATTCTGACGGGCCGTTATTGCTGGCGCTCGCGCCTCAAGAGCGGGGTTCTGGGAGGCTACAGCAAACCGCTGATCGAAACCGAT
>CP070782.1:6283756-6308820 GCA_020346325.1 Phycisphaerales bacterium | reverse complement strand
TCGCCCGCGAAAAGCACGCGCTTCTGGGGCAGCCAGACGTAGAGGGCGTCGGCCGTCTCCCCGTTGACGGCCACCAACTCCAGCTTCACTCCAGCTATATCGAGTCTCTTGCGAGTTTCGGAGAATGTATGGGTCGGCCCGATCTTGTCACCGGATTGAAACACTTCGCCCCCGCGCCTAGGCCAGTAAGCCTTGGCGACCCCGTTGTTGATCCGCTTCTCGGGCGGAAGCCTGAAGCCTCCCTGACGGGCCCCGCGCACGTTGTTGAACGTTAACCCAGCGGCGTTCAGCGGGTCGCTCTCGGAACCGAAATTGGATCGGGCCCAGATTTGTGGTTGGTCCTTGCCGACGAAGACGGGAACGCCACCGGTGTGATCACCGTGGCTGTGCGTCAGTACGATGGCCTTAATCGGCTTGTCGGTTATCTTGCGAAAGTCGGCCAGGATCTGCTCGGCTGAGACAGTGTCCATGCCGGTATCTACGACGATCAGACCGTCGTCGCCGATGATCATGGAGACCGGCTGGACGGAATAGCCGACCGCCGTGTACACGCCATCCGTGACCTTGATGACCGCCTGATCGAACTCGGCCGTGCGCGCCTTGAGCAGTGCGGTTGCTTCACTGTCTTGCCCTTGTACGAGCGGCGCGAGAACCACCGTGAGTGCCAGAGTGATCGGCGGAATCAGGACGGGCAATCCATTCCTTTTCGTCTTCATCGCGTCTACTCCCAACATGCGGTGTTACGTTTCGCGAACTGGGCAAATGCTTCGGGCTTCCAATCTGCGATGGTTGCCATATCATCGATCAGAACTTCTGTACCACCGGCTGCGGCCGCCGCCGCTCGGCCCAGGGGACTACCGCCCCGGTGCCGCACTCGTCCTGGCTATTGAAGTGGGCCAAGTGCGGATAGACGCCCGAAAACTCACGGGGCGCCGCCTGGCCGAGCACGGCCAGATAAGCAGGGATAAGGCAGGGCAGTAGCAAGCGGGCAACCTGATTTTTCCGATGGGGTTTCACGTACATTCTCCTTCCCGGGCAACGGTCGTCACTGACAGCCTGACGGAATCGTTGTTCGCCGACTCATACTATCTCTCGAACCCGTAACCTACAAGGGGTACCCAAAATCCCGGGCTAAGGAGGGAGTGGCTCGGCCAACACGACGGTCGGGACGAATAGCGCGCGTTTTGTTGTGACAAAGGTCTGGTCGCGGAGTAGCCGGCACCATGTATATTAAGGCAGGAAATGGCCATTTTGTATTGACAGGATTGTAACGAAATTCTAAGATGCGGCATTTACTACCATGAGCATAGGTGGTAACCGTGTACCCTTCGGTGGTCAAGCGGTGCGGAAATACCATGTGGGCTGACAGGCAGTTGTCGCCGCACGTCCCGTCAATGCTCGGAAAACCCCGCTGGTGGGGGTGTTTCTATTTTTTTGGGAAGACGGTTTATGAGTGACTACATCGTTCTCGTCAAGCAGGTTCCTGACGTCTCGCAAATCACCGACAACGCCTTCGACCCCGAGACGGGGACGTTGGTTCGAGCTCGTCTGGCCAGCGTCATCAATGAACTGGATGCCCAGGCTCTGGCGTTCGCCCAGTACATGAAGCAGACCAGCGGCGATAAGAAGGCCCGCATCATCGCCTTGACGATGGGTCCGCCCATGGCCGAAGAGGTGTTGCGTTACAGCCTGGCCCGGGCGGCCGACCAGGTCGTGCTCCTGACGGACCGGGCATTGGGTGGAGCCGATACCTGGGCGACGGCCAATCCGCTGGCGTACGCGATTCGCCGGATCGTCAAGGATGTTCTCAAGTGCGGCGACGATTATTTCGTGGTTGCCGGCATGCAGTCGGTCGATGGTGACACCGCCCAGGTGCCGGGCCAGATCGCCGAGGAACTGGACGTGCCCTGCATCGCGTACGCCACCGACGCGGCCTACAAGAAGAAACGGTTCGAGTTCACCCGCATCATCAGTGGCGGCAGCCAGGTCGTGGCGACCAAGAAGATGCCGGCCGTCATTACCGTCGCCAAATACGAGTATCCGCTCTTTGCCACCTTCGCGGCCACCCGCTGGGGCAACACCGCCGAGGTGATCAGGTGGGGCGCCGATGACATCAAGGCCACGCACATCGGGGCCAAGGGCTCCAAGACGGCGGTGATTCGCGTCTTCCCGCCCGGCAAGAGTACCCGCAAATGCGAAGAGGTCAAGGATCCCAGGGCACTGGCCGAGATCATCGTCGAGAACTTCAAGAGCAGCAACGGCGACGGCACCGGCGCGGGTGAGGAGCGGGGGGCTTACCAGTTGCCCGCCCGGCGCAAGAGCCTGCTCGAGCGTCCGACCGAGGCAACCAAGAAAGAGCAAGACGACTACAACAAGCTGACGTCCATTCTCAGGGAACTGAACATCACGGACGTCGAGAAGATCGATGACGCGGCCCGGGAGAAGATCCTGGAGAAAGCCGCCGGTGCGTTCCACAAGAAGGCCCTGGCCGATATGATCGAAGGTCTCAAGCTGTCCGAGCCGACCTTCCAGGGCGAGGTCTGGGTCGTGGCCGAGCACAGTGGCGACGGCGTCGTCCACCCGGCGACGTTCGAACTGACCGGCAAGGCCCGCGAACTGGCCGACTCGCTGGAAACGAAGGTGGGTGTGTGCATCGCCGGTGATAACGTGGCCCACATGGCCGAGGAGTTGATCGCCGCGGGGGCCGACAATATCTATGCCATCGAGCACGAGCTGCTCAAGGAGTTCGACCCGACGGCCTATCGCAAGGTTGTTTCCGGCGCGATCGACAAGTATGTCCCGCAGATCGTTCTCTACGCGGCCACCCCGCAGGGCCGCATGCTGGCCCCGATGGTGTCGTACAAGACGCATTGCGGCCTGACCGCCGACTGTACCGGACTCGACATTCGCGACAGTTCCCGCAAGGGTGATATCGGCCTGCTGCTCCAGACGCGTCCGGCGCTCGGGGGCAACGTCATGGCGACCATTCGCACCAAGAACTCCAAGAGCCAGATGGCTACAGCCCGGCCGGGTGTGATGAAGCGCATCCCCGCCGATCCGAAACGCCAGGGCAAAGTCATCAAACATACGGTCGAGCTGACCGCCGACGATGTCAGCCTGGAAATCATCAGCACCGAACTGGGCAGTGGCGAAGTCAACTTCGGCGCCGACGCGATCGTGTCCGGCGGCAAGGGCATGCAGAGCCGCGACAACTTTGAGAAGCTGCTCGATGCCCTTTGCGGTAGTCTCAGCAAGAAGCTGGAGACCCAGGTTGAGCAAGGGGCCTCGCGGGCGGCCGTCGAGCAAGGCTTCATCGAGCGGGTCCATCAGGTCGGACAAACCGGTACGGCCATCGGTCCCAAGCTCTACGTGGCGCTGGGCATCTCCGGCGCCATCCAGCACATGATCGGTGTGGCCAATACCGAGACGATCGTTGCGATCAACAGCGACCCGAACGCACCGATCTTCAAGCAGTGTGATTACTACATTGTCGGAACCGCTGAAGACGTGGTCCCGGAGCTGGTGCAGGCGCTCGACAACGCGTGAAACGCCATAGGTCCCTTGGTCTTATCCGACCTATTTCCTATTGATTGAGGAATAGAAAGTGCCGAACAACAACGAATACAACCAGGTGTCGGTTTTGGTGGTGGGGGCCGGCCCGGCCGGGCTGGCCACGGCGATTCAACTGAAGGTTCTCAAGCCGGACATCGATGTTTGTGTCATCGACAAGGCCCTCGATCTGGGCAACCACAATCTTTCGGGTGCCGTGCTCGAGCCGGAGCCGTTTCACGCGCTGCTGGATGCGGCCAAGCCCGACTGGCGAGACACCGACGAGGCGAAGGACGTCCTGGCCAACGTCATCGACAAGGACGATATCATGTTCTTCCTCGGCAAGAACATGGCGTTCAATATCTACAAGATGCTGAAGCTGGCCGGCAAGTTCGGTGTCGGCTGGAGCCAGATGATTCACCACGGCGACTATTCCGTCTCCATCAGCAAGCTCACCAAGTGGATGGGCAACATTGCCAAGGAGATGGGCGTCGAAGTGCTGACCGGCTTTGCCGCCGATCACGTGGTGGTCGACGGAGCCAGTGTCGCCAAAGGCGTCAAGCTTATCGATCAGGGCATCGATAAGGAAGGCGAAAAGCAGCCCAACTTCGTCGCAGGCGAAACGATTGAGGCCAGGTACGTCGTCCTGGCCGAAGGCTGTGACGGCCTGGTCACCGAGCGCTTCATCGAGCAGGCGGGCCTGCAGCGCGAGTCAACGCAGCTCTATTCGCTCGGTGTCAAGGAACTGATCAAGGTCACGCCGGAGCAGTATGCGAAGTTCACGCCGGGGCGCGTCGTCCACGCGATGGGTTATCCGATCTGGACGCCGGTCCGAGGTCCGGGCATGTTTGGTGGCGGTATCGTCTACGCTGGCGCCAAGGACCATCTGGCCGTCGGCATGATCGTCGGCCTCGACTGGAAGTATCGCGACTTCAACGCCCAGGACGCGCTGGTGCGTTTCAAAGAGCACAGTTTCGTCAAGCCGTTCATCGAGGGTGGCACCGTTGTCGAAGCCGGCGCCAAGATGATTCCCGAAGGCGGTTACTACGCCATTCCGCGCGACCCCGCGACCCAGAGCATCGGCAAAGCCAACGTCATGATTCTCGGCGACAGTGCCGGTTTCGTGAACATGCTCAAGATCAAGGGTCTGCACAACGCCATCGATTCGGGCATTCAGGCCGCCAAGGCGATTGCGACCACCGAGAACGATCCGCAGCGGGCGGCCGTCGAATACACCACGCTCATCAACGGCTCGAACGTGGCCAAGGAAATGGAATCGGCCAAAAACTCGCGCCACACCATTGCCAAATTCGGTCCGCTCCAGGGCATGCCGCTGTCGGTGCTGGGCAGCTGGCTGCCGAAGTTCAAGGTCGAGCCCGACTACGAGATGATGACGACGGCGCCGTACCGGCTCAAGCCCAACCAGAATTTCGACAAGGATACGTTCACGGCCGTGGCGGCCACGGAACACCGCGAGGAGCAGCCTGCGCACCTGAAGATTGTCGATCCGACCATCTGCGAGACGAAGTGTACTCCCGTCTATGGCAGCCCGTGCATCACATTCTGCCCGGCCGGCGTCTATGAGACGATCCACGATGAGGTCAAGGCCGCCAACCCGTCAAACTGCCTGCACTGCAAGACCTGTCAGCGCAAGTGCCCGTTCGACAACATCCGCTGGGTCGCCCCAGAAGGCGGCGGCGGGCCTCGCTACAAACGCATGTAGCATCAAGCGTTACGAGGAATGTGACAAGAACAACCGGGCGAGGCTTTCCATAAGTCTCGCCCGTTCTCTTTGCCTGTCCTGCTCTAGCGTTACCTGCCTCGCTTGAATCTTCATTCCTCCGGCCGTACAATCATTCCAGCATGTTGAAACCAAGTGTTCCATTGACTACCGGGAAAGAAGGGCAGGCCACGCATGAAGACCAATCGAAGACAGTTCATCGTGAGCGCACTTGCCGGCGGCGCAGCGGCCACGACGTCACCGCTACTTTCGTATGGTTCCTCGACCCCGAGTTCGGATCTGGCAGCCGCCCTGAATCCGAGATACCCCACGCTCGATGAGATTCTTAAACAGCCCGTCCTCAAGAAAGAGCTGTTTGCCAGTCCGGTCATCATCGAGACGCTGGAGTTGCTGCGGTACCGGGGCAATTTCTTGTGCCGCGTGCGCTCTACCGATGGGGCCGAAGGCCTTTCGGTCGGTCATGGCACGCTGAGTTCGCTCTACCCAATCTTCGTCAATCTGCTCCAGCCGTTCTTCATCGGCAAGGACGCACGCGATCTCGATCTGCTGCTGGAGAAGGTCTACATCTACAACCTGAACTTTCGCTTGAGCGGCCTGGCCCTCGGTATTCCGCTGGCCACCATCGAGTTCGCGATCCTCGACATGCTGGGCCGTATCGCCAACAAGCCCATGGGGCAATTGTTTGGAGACGTCCACAGCACCCATGTTCCCGTGTACCAGGCGACCGAATATCGTGAGAAATCGGTCGAAGAGTCACTGGAACTGATCAAGCGGGACGTCGCGCGGGACAACGCCCACGCGCTGAAGATCAAAGTCGGTGGCCTGATGTTCATGACGAAGGATCACACGGCCGTGGCGCCTCCGGGCCGGACCGAGCGCATGATCCCGCTGATCCGCGAGACTTTTGGCGACGACATGGCGCTCTACGCCGATGCCAACGGCTTCTATTCCGTAGCCGAGGCCATCCGTGTGGGGCGCCTGCTCCAAGAGTACCGGTACGGCTTCTTTGAAGAGCCCGTGATGTTCGACTGGTACGAAGAGACGAAACAGGTGGCCGACGCCCTGACCATGCCCGTCGCCGGCGGCGAGCAGGAATACAGCCTGCACGGCTTCCGCTGGCTGATCGCCAACGACGGCCTGGAGATCGTCCAGCCGGACAACTACTATTTCGGCGGCATGATCCGCTCAATGCAGGTGGCCCGCATGGCCCAGGCCTTCGGCAAAACCTGCACGCCGCACATGTCCGGCGGGGGGCTCGGCTTCCTCTACATGATGCACTTCGTCTCGGTCCTGCCCAACGCCTGTCCGCATCACGAGTTCAAGGGATTCCGCACGAACGTGCAATTCGAGTGCAAGACCTCGCCCCTGGCTGTCGTGGATGGTAAGGTCAAAGTCCCCACCGATCCGGGATTGGGCGTGGATATCGATACCGATTACATCAGGAAGCACCAGCTCGTAGAAGCGTAATGGACAACGTGTCCGGCGACCCACTGAGCATCGCGTCCGGCGCTGACGGGACTGGACATCGCGGCGAGGCCCTCCGCAGCCTCGCCGTTCTGCTATCGTCTTAGCGTTGCACGCTCACCCGGCGGCGATCCTGCCGCCTCCGCCCTGCGGATCCAGCGGGGCGATTCATGTCGACCCGCGTGCCCAATCCGGGGGGCTGCCCGGCAGCGTCGTTGAGTCTCAACGTGTACAAGTTGGGCAACGCCTCGCGCAGACGTTGTACGGCGGCATCGCTGAACGTGCTGTCGCTGTAAATCTCCAAGAGCGTCAACTGTTTGAACCGCTCAAGCGTCCGCAGCGCCTCGTCGGTGAAGTGACCGCCGCTGCTCCAGTTCAGCTTGCCGGCGTCGAATGGGCCGGTGATCGAGAGAAGATCCAGCTTCTTCATATTGGTCAGATGCTTGAGCCCTTCATCCGTCAGGCCCGATCCGCCGAGGTTCAGACGTTCCATACTGGTCAGGCCTGCCAGGTGGGACAGGCCCCTGTCCGTGTAGTCGTGCGGGCCGATCTGGAGCCATCTCAGTGTCTTTAGATTGGCCAAGCACGCCAGGTCCGCGTCGGTGAACGCGTCACCTGATTTCCGTGCGAAGCTTAAGCTGAGCCTTTCCAGATTGGCCATGCCCGAGAGATCGAGGATGGCGCCGTCGCGTCGCAATTCAAATACCGTCAGACGAGCCAGATGCTCGAGCGCATCGAGTTGGTTGATCCCCGAGAGGGTCGCATCGGCCTCGGCCACGTACAGGTCCGTCAGCGCTTCCAGCGCCGTCAGCTTCGCGAGCCCCGCGTCGGTGACATGGTCGCACCCAAACAACATGAGCTTCTTCAGGCCCGTCAGCTTGGCGATGTGGTCCAAGCCGGCATCGGTGATCCCGGGACTGCCGACATGGAGTTCCTCGAGCAATCGGCAGTTGGCCAGCGCTTGCAGCCCGCGATCGGTGTAGTACTCGGTGTTCATCGCAGGATCGTTGAAGTGGATCCGGGCCACATGGAGGCAGCGGAGGTTGGCCAACTGGCTCAGATGGACCAGCCCCACGTCGGTGATCCCATGCTGATCCTGAGGCAGGGTCAGGTACTCAAGCGTCTTGATTTGTCCGAGATACTCCAGGCTGCGATCGGAGATGAGGGGGCTGTCGACATGCAGCTTTCGCAACGACGGCATCTGACTCAGATATCTGATCCCCTCGTCGGTGACCGGTCCGGTTACGCGCAGCATCAGCAACTCCAGCCTGGGCATCTCTGCGATGTGAGCCAATCCCGCGTCGGTGATGCGGCACACACCCTGATAAAATGACAGTATCCGCAATGATGGGATTTCCTTGACGTGGACCATCCCCTGATCCGTGAAACGACTGCCATAGAGAGCCAGGTATTCCAGTCGAGGTAACCCGCGCAGGTGGGCCAGTCCCGCGTCGCCCATGCGCTCGCCGCGCAGGTACAACTCTTCCAGCGAGGTCAGTTTGGCCAGATGACGCAGGCCGGCGTCGGTCACCGCGCTGTCAGAGCCCGCCCCGATGTAGAGACCTTTCAGAGAGGGCAACTCGGCCACATGGGCCAGCCCGCTGTCGCTCATCCGGCGCGGGGCATCCAGGTATTCGAGAGACTGGAGCTTGGTGATATGCCTCAGGCCGCGGTTCGTGATGGCAGTCTGGTACAGATTCAAACGCTTCAGCCCGGTCAGACGTGCCACCAGCGGCATACACGCGTCGGATGCCTTGGCCCGGTCGGTCGCCGGGGCAGGCAGTGACAGGCTGTAGAGGTCGTCCGGTCCGAGCTGCGCCAGCCACGATAAGTCCTTCTGGGCGAACCGATTGACCGTCAAAGCGACGCGCTTGCCGCCTGGGACACGGATGTCCCCGCGTGCCTCACCGAGATCCTCCCATGGAGGTTCCTCGGTCTCCGCCGAATGGACAAACCACGTCAACTCTCTCGTTGCTCCTGCCTCCTGGATCTGCAACTGTCCCACCGACCGGTCGCTGGGGAAACGAGCGACACGACCCGGTTTGCCCTGTACGGCGCGGCTCGCGGACTCCGCGTTTTCTGCTCGGCCGGAAGTAGCTCTCAGGTCGAAGTCGAGAGTCGCCGCTTCGCCTGCTCTCAGAATCAACGGCTTGGATTGCTGGCGCTCGATCATGTAGCCCTGATAGTAGGGGTCCTCGATAGCCGTCACGGTGTACTCACCGGGAGCGATGCCGTTGATGCTGTACACCGCCGTGTCTTCGGTTTCCTGCACGATTCCGTCTGACCAAACGACGTAGCGACTGTCCATGGTCAACGTTTGGTAAGCTGGCGTCTTTACGATCGGTCCGCTGCCGGGATTGCGCAGCAGGACAAACCATCTTCCGGGCGACTGCGGATGGGTTTGCCACGGCGTCGTATACACCTGCCGTTTCCCCAAAAGCTTGCCTTTCAGGGAGCACGTGCCCTCTGGAGGAGCGGGCATATCCATTGTCACCGTTGCGCCGCCGGCGACGGAGGCTTGGGCTTGGGAGATGAATATGTTCGATCCATCCGATTGCCGCGAGGCGCTGAGCCGGTATTGCCCGGCTGGGAGTCCATCGATCATGTATCGTTGCGGCGGATACTGATAGATCGTCCCGGTCACGTCGGAACCATCTGGCTCCAAGCGTTCGAAGTTCAAGGCATAGCAGCCACCGAGTGAACCCGTTATCCGGGCCCGCCCCAGTTTGGGCGCAAAGCGCAACTCGTACATCCCCGGTCTGCTCAGATCGATCCTGAACGGTCCGCTGTGCATCCAGAAATTGTCGGGGTGCTTCCCGCCGGCACGTCGGTATCGCAGCGCGTACGACCCCGGCCTGAGGATCTTCATGGCTGTTTCTCTGTGTCTTTCGTTGCGCCGGATGTCGAGCGTTCCCACCGGCTTGTCATCCGCAGACAGAATCTCGAATCGATAGTCTTCGCTCCTCCACGTCTCGTCCGTGGGGTCCGCCGGGCTGGCGATGACCTCCAGTGAAGCCAGGTCGTTCGCCATCTGGCCCGGCCAATGCCGGGCGGTGCCGCCCCCGGTTATGCCGTCATCGTACGTCAGCGACCAGCCCGTGGGCAGGCCGCCACGTGCACCGGTGGCGACAGTTGTTCCTTCGTCACGTGCAGTCAACTCGAGCAACTCGTCGACTTCGCTCTGCGCCCGTGGCCGCGCAGTAACCACGAGCGCCGTGGGTACGGCCACTGCGGTCAGCAGCGCGGTACACGCGATCGCTGCCGGACTCGGGCGTCTGTAGAATTTCTTCCCTGGTCGTAACATGGCTCTGATCCTTTCCTCAAGATTCCGCGCCGGACCGGCCACGGCCAACGAAGGAACGGACCGGGCCGACGTCTCCGCACTGGCTAAGGTCTCCACCACCGCATTGCAGTAATCTCGTGCTTCGGTTCCCAGTTGCGCCACGGCCATTTCGTCGCAGCATTTTTCCCGCTCTCGCCGAATCTGGCGGTTGGCCCACCACACGCAGGGATGAAACCAGAACAATCCGTTGGCGATGGTCTGGAGCAAATTCACCGCCGCATCGCAACGCCTGACATGAGCCAGTTCGTGGGCCAGGACGTGACGTCGCTGCGCGGCGTCTCGGATCTTCGGGAAGGAGGCAGGGACGTAGATGCTCCCGCACGCCAGGCCCCACACGAAGGGCTGACCGATGCCGTCGACGATCCAGATGGGAGGCAAAGCGCTGCGGCCGCAAGCCGATAGCAAGGTCTCCATTTCCGCTTTGATCTCGTCGGGAAGTGGCCTGCGTCTGCGTCGAAGCCAGCGCTGGCCGCGCAGCGCCCGGAGCAGATTCAGCGCCAGGAAGATACCGGCGCCGCCGACCCAGGTGAGCCCCGCCCAGGTAGCGAGGTTCCACCGTCTCTGCGCCGCCTGATTCGCATCTGCCCCGACTGTCTGCCGGACTAATCCGGGACCCGGCCTCGCAACAAGCACAGGTTGCGCGCGATCGATGGCGGCAGGTTCCTCGATCGCCGACTCGGCGACCGGGACGGCTGCGGGGATGACAGGGGCCGCCTTCTCGGGTAGGATCTTCAGCGGCACGGCCACCAACGGTGGCACGAGGCATTTGGCCAGGACGATAAGCCAGAGCAGGTAGCGAACGTGGGCCGATCTTTGGCGCAGGATCCAGGTGGCGAGGGCAACTGCGACGGTCAAGGCGGCGATCTGCCAGCTCTGGGCGGCCAGATACCGCACCCATTCGGTCAGATAAACGTCCATTGCATCATCTCCGCAACAAACGATGGTTTATGCGTTGTCGATGAGCTTCCGCAGTTCCTCAAGATCCTTGGCGTCGACGTGGCCGTCCTCGGCCAGAAACTGCATCAACGGCCGGGGATCGCCTCCGAAGAGACGGTCGAGGAAGTCCAGCACGGTCCGCTTGATGACCTGCTCGCGTTTGATCGCCGGAAAGAAGACGTGGGCCTTACCGTCGGTCCGGTGCTTGAGATAGCCCTTCTCCTCCAGGCGCCGCAGGAGGGTCTGGACGGTCTTGTAGGCGATCTTGCGCTTGGCCGGCAGGGCGTCGCAGATCCCCTGGACGGTCGCTTCCTCCAGTTGCCAGACCAGCCGCAGGATCTCGGTCTCGGCCGGGCTCATGGCACGCAGGTTTCGTGGGCTCATATCAGTCTCCTCTTACAGTTGTCAGATATTATTATTCCTACAAATGTAAGACATGTCAATACCGAAAATAAAAAAACTTCGTGCGCGACCTGAGTTCCCCGCCCGTATCGTCGCCAAGCAAGGGGCCGGCCCTGGCGTCGATTGCGACTTGCCTATTGCTACTCTCGGCCCCTGCGCGTTAAATTAGGATTCTGCCAATGCAAGACCTGGCCACGGAAGGAGTGAAGGATGGTCTTCAATTGCTTCTGGATGCGACGATGTCGGACACGCCGGGCGGGAGAATCCCTCGAATTAACGAAAGACCATAGAAGGCCTTGCGCCAAGCTAGCACGTTTGGGGCAGAATACATCGGACCCTGGAGTACACGTGCTCGTCTGCTCGGGATAGCCCGGGCGGTCACAGCGGTTGTGGACGGAGGATAGACGCAACGGGGCGAAATGGATGAGGATCGGACAGATGGGGCGGTCTGCTGAAGCAGGTCGGGTCCACGACATTTCAGTGGGGTGATCTTGGGATCTCCATATTGGAAGGGACATTACCATGTGTAGGAAAATGACCCGTTTGATCTATTTAACGTTGGTGATTGCTCTGCTGGGTGGCGACGCCGTCTCCGGCGGTATTGTGATCGAGCGCCGCATTAGCAGCGGGACCGATGATGTGGAAGAGAGGCCCGATGGCTCGATCGACGTCACCAGCAGCGATCTGGAAATGCCCTACGAGAACTCCGGCCCGAGCAGCCCCCAGGTCATCGGGCTGCGCTTTCAGGACGTGGCTGTTGCCTCAGACGCCATCATCACGGCGGCCTGGCTCCAGTTCGAGGTGGACGAGACCAAGGACGATCAGCCGGTCAATCTGCTCATCGAAGGGCAACTCAGTCCCAATCCCGACACGTTCAGTGACGAGCTCAACAGTGTGACCAGCCGGCCCAGGACGCAGGCCAACGCCACCTGGAGCGTGCCGGTCTGGAGCGAGGTCAGCGTCCAGGGGCCGGACCAGCGTAGTGTCGACCTGACAGCCATTATCCAGGAGATCATCGGTCAGGAGGGTTGGGCCAGTGGCAACGCCATCGTCTTGATTATCAGTGACGATCCCGATAATCCCTCGCAGGGCGTGCGCACCGCCGAGTCTTACTCACTGCCGAGCGGGGCGCCGCTGCTGCACATCGAGATCTTCGGCACCGCCGCTGCCGGGCCCATCCCGGCTGACGGCGCCGTCGGTGTCATGCCCACCGCGCTGGCGTGGGCGCCGGGGGATACGGCGGTGTCTCACGACGTGTATTTCGGCACCAGCCCCACGCTCGTGCCGGACGATTTCCAGGGGCGTCAGGAACAGGCCACATTTGCGTTGGATGAGTCCCTCACTGCGGGGGAAACCTACTATTGGCGCATCGACGAGGTCGAGGCCGACGGCGTCACGATTCACGCCGGGGCCGTCTGGAGCTTCACCGTGGCGACCGTGCTCGCCTCCAGCCCGCTGCCGCCGCACGGCGCCAAGTGGATCGACAACGAAGCGGATCTGGCCTGGGCCCCAGGCCTCGGAGCCGTGACGCACGATGTCTACTTCGGAACCGACCGCGCAGCCGTCGTGGAAGGGACGGGCGAGACCTACAAGGGCACCCAGGAGGGCACGAGCTTTGATCCGGGGACACTGGAGGAAAACGCCACCTACTATTGGCGGATCGACGAGATGGAAGCGGATGGGATCACGCCTCACCACGGCGACGTGTGGCGTTTTACTACGGCCGGTCCGGGTGGCGGCATCAAGGGCCGGTACTATCACTACAGCGGTGGTGCGCCCCCGAACCCGCCGGAAGAAGCGTTCGAAGAACTGGTGATGACTCGGGTCGATGCGCAGATTGACTTCGAATGGAGCGAGGCTCCCGGGGCCGGCATGAATGCCGACCGTTTCGCGGTCAAGTGGACCGGCGAACTGGAAGTGGCCTTCTCCGAGCCCTACAGATTCATCACCACCACCGACGACGGGCTCAAGCTGTGGATCGATGGCCGCTTGGCGATCGACAACTGGACCCTCCACGGCACGACCGTCGATACGAGTGACGCCATCGTGCTGAAGGCCGGTCCGGGGCACACGCTGGAGATGTGGTGGTTCGAGAACAACGGCGGGGCAGTTGCCCAACTGAGTTGGGAGAGCCCATCCACGCCGCAACAGCCGATCCCACAGGGCGCCTTGTCCGAACCGTTGCGGGCCTGGCCGCTTTATCCGCTCAATCGCATGGCCAACGTGGGTCAGACCACGCGTTTGCGTTGGGTCCCTGGTGACAAGGCCGTTCAACATGATGTCTTTTTCGGCCACGACGTCGCCAGCGTCACGGGCGCCGACGCGGCGACGGCCGGCATCTATCGCGGACGACAGGCAGGGGACGCCACCACCTACGATCCCGGGACACTCGAAGCCAACACGACCTACTATTGGCGCATCGACGAGATCGATGAGTCCGATCCCAACAGCCCCTGGACGGGCTGGGTCTGGAGTTTCACCACGGCCGACTACATCGTTCTCGACGACTTCGAACGCTACACCGACGACCAGGACGCGGAAGAGACCATCTTCGACACTTGGATCGACGGCTGGACCAACGGGACCGGTTCGCTCGTCGGCCATCTGGACGCGCCGTTCGCCGAGCAGACCATCGTTCACAGTGGACGACAATCCATGCCCTTCGGCTACGACAACAGTAATCCGCCCTACTATTCGGAGGCCGAGCGGGCCTGGACGACGCCGCAGGACTGGACGGCCCGGGAGGGCACGATGTTGACGCTGTTTATCCGGGGCAGCGCCGGTAACACTGAGGACGATCTCTACCTCATGGTCGAGGACACTGCGGGCAACACCGCCCTGGCCGTTCTTCCCGGAGCGACCCTGGCCTCAGAATGGGCCAAATGGAGCCTGCCGCTGGCCGGTCTCAGCGCGACCGGCGTCGATGCTACTGCGGTCACGAAGATATGCCTGGGCGTCGGCGACCGGACTAATCCTGCCGCCGGAGGCGCCGGTCAGATCTTCATCGATGATATCCGCGTCGATGGGATGGGGCTGATCAACGGGGCGAGCGACTGGCTCCTCGCCTCGACGCGGGCCGTCACACCGGTTAGTCCGTGGTTTCCAGGTCGGCCAGGTAGATGGCCGTGATGATTTCGCCGTTTGCGTTTTTCTCGTGTGAGGAATACCACGATACCAGGGCGCGAGTAGGGCTCAGTTCCACGAAGCCCGGGTAGGAGTTGTCGCCTCCGCTGGGCAGCTGGGCGAATTCGTGCAACTGGTCATCGACGAGCCAGCGCAGCGAGGTCTTGTAACTGCTGTTGTCCAGAGCCTGTAGCCCGCCGCCGACGTAGCGGCCGGCCCAGCGCGCCAACAGGGGACCGCCGACGTAGCGGTCGAGTTCTTTGCGCTCCCACTGCGTATAAGGTGGCTCTGATCGCAATAGTTGCGCGTTGTCTCTGCCGCGCCGGCCGATGGCGATGATGCTCCCGTCGGGCTCGAACTGAAACGCGGTCTCATCGCCTCGAACTTCCTGGAACAGGGCCCGCGTGCGCCAGATCAGACCGTCGTCGCTTTCCAACATGACCGACTCGACCATCGCGCCTTCGCCCCGCGGCGCCATCGCGAATCCTTTCTTGCGCCGGCCGCAGAGATACGCCTTGCCACCGAACGCGTTGGCCCGCCAGACGTAATGACCGAATGTCCCTTCCAGCATGATGGGACTGTGCCATGTCGCCCCATCTTCAGACCACGCGGCGTAACCCAGATGCCGGTTCAGATCGTAGTCACCCCGTTTGGGCGATGTGTCGCCACAATACCAGGTGCCCGTGTAGACGAAGAGCTTGTCCTTGAAGACCAAAAGATGCGGATCGTGCGTGTCACGCCTGGCCACACTGAAGCGATGCACCTGCTCCCACTGTTGTGTGTCAGTACTGGCCAGAATGATAATCGACGCAGTGGGATGGACCATATGCCCATCCGGACAACCGCGAAACGTCAGGTAGAACTTCCCCTAGAAGTGGACGAGATCCGTAAACGCGTTGTGCTCTCCATTATGAAACACCCGCCGCACATTACTGACCTTTACTACCGGAACCGCGCCTGCCAGCACCGTGCCCACCAGAAAGAGGACGAGAAACACGACACGCGAACGGTGCCCTCTCGGCGGCATTTCTTGGTTTCGAAGAACCATTCCACATCGCCTCCGATCACACACAACCTTCTGACCGGTTCTCGCCGGATCACATGGGGTCCGGCATGAAGTCGATGACCGTATCGCCAATGAGAAGTTGGTTTCCCCTGCGGTGTACGGTGCCTTGGGTTGGCGTCACCACAGCCAAGACGGCCGAATCCGCGTCGATGGTGAACGATGCTTGGCCGGCGACGTTGGTCAATAGGAAGCTATTGGCGATGGCGTCATAGACATTCTTGTCTTCAGGGCCCACGTCGATCTCGACGGTTCTGGCCTCGGGGTACGGATTGTAATAGAGGAAGGTGGGCCAACTCGCGGCGGCGAAGTAGTCCGTGGCCAGGCAATCGAGTTGCAGGATTCCGGGGACGTTGGTCGTCTCGATGATGCCGCCGAAGACACCCACGAAGGATGAACCGTACAGGCCGAAGTTGGTCTCGGCCCAGCCGCTGCTTTTGGAGTCACCTCCGGCAAAGGGCGATTTGTCGCTGGTCGAGACGATCCAGATGTCGTCAACATAGAACGCCGACGGCGCGCCGGCCGCCGCGGCACGCCCTATGTCCTCCGCCTTCAGATAGAGCATGGTGCCCTGGACCTCAAGTTCCAGATTCTGGCCGCGATCCTCCGCAGAATCGAACACGAACGCTTTCGTGTAGGGCCCGTCCGGGCGGGGCGCGTACGAGACCTGGAAGGCCTCATCGCCGTTGCATTTGCCCACGACATTGAGTGTGTGACTGGCCGCGTCGGTCAGCGCCGCTTCCCAGATGTGAACCAGGCGATAGCCGTCATCTGAAACCTCTTCCTCGAGAACCTGGTAGTTTCTGTTGGTGTACATCGTTTCGGTGAATGTGCCGGATCGTACGTGGCCGTGCGCGGTCTGGAAATCGGCTGTGACACGGTCAATCTCGGTGAAGGTTTTGCGCAGTCCCTCATATGCGATGCAGGACGTGGGGTCGCATCGCTGCGACCAGTCGGCATCGGTCTGCTGGTCCGCCGGCAGGCCATTGGCATAGAAAAGCCGCGCGCTGTTGGCGGCATTGAGCATCCATTTGCCGATGGCGCGCGCGAACCGCTCATCGTACCGCACCAACGGAACCAGGGAACTGGCTTGCTCAAAGGTGTTCATGGCGAACGCATAGTCACCGCTATCCGACACGACGCTGCCGATCAGCCCCGAACAATCCAAGTCGCCCCATTTGCCGGCCGATGCGCCCCATTTCCTGCGGTTGCTCGCGTCGAAGCACCAATTGACAAGCTTCTCGACGTCGTAGTCTGTTCCCTGTTCGGCGTTCATCCGCGCAGCCAGATACGCCCCCAAAGGCATCAGCACCTCATAGTAGGGGTTTTCCCGCGCCTCTTCGAGAAACTGCAAGCCCCATTGTGCCGCTGTCAGGTACTTCCGCTCGCCCGTCTTGACGTAGGCCATGTACTCGAGCCAGGCGATGGCGGCTGCAGCATCCGCTTCCTTCCAAACGCCGTTGTCGACCGGTTGTATGTTGATGAAGTCAAAGGCCGTGTGATCAAAATCGGGCACCGTCCCCGCCCTGACCTTGCCACCCATGGCCACACACGCATCGAACCAGCGATCGGCCGTCAGGCGAAACTGCCGCTCCATGTCTTCGGTGTCCGGGTAGCGGCAGTAAATCCGGGAGAACAGCACGCTCGGAAACAACTCATACCAGAACGAGTTGCCGGTCTTATCGTTCGGGTTGTTCAGGTAGAGATTCAGGCCATGACGTTCAGTGAAGTAATTCGCGCAGAGCTGGACCCAATCGCGACCGTCCTGATCGCTCTTGTCCACGCCGGCCGCCGTCGCGCCGCTGACGGCGCCGAGACAATTGATCGTCTCATAGCCCTCGCTGGCCCAGCCGACGTAGGTGTCCAACGCAAAGACCGGCTCGCCTGTGCTTCCCGGGGCCTCATGCCGCCGGATCACGGGGAGAAACTGCCCTTGTCGATCGAAGTCAAAGACCAGGGCGTCGTAGTCACGCGCGACCTTGTTCCAGTTGCGCATCTCGTAGGGCTGAGGCAGGTTCGGCATCTGTTCGATGCGCGGGATCGCAAGCTGCCGGGTCGGCTCCGCCAGGCAGCCTACCTGGGCACAAGCCAACAGCACGGTGGCGGATACAACACGTCGAGCGAGAGCATTCATCTCTGATTAGTCATTCCGCTTGGTAAGCCCGGTTTTTCCATCACATGGCGCAGCCTACTTCCCCAGGTTCTTTGCTATATACACACGCAATGGGCACCGGCAGAAACGCATTTGGAAACCATCCTCGTACACCCCAGCAAATGGACAGGGAGGAGACGTTTCTTCGAGACACTGGAGAAACAGCTCACCGCCGAAGTGCTTGGTTCTGCAGAGATTGTCAAATCCGTCCTCTGCGCATTTAAAGTCCTTGGGACATTGCATTCCGTTGATGATCTCTTGGATTCTTGCTCTGTCTTTTTCTTTCATTCTTTGTCGCCAACGGTCAACTTGGGCTCCGGCCGGCTGTCCTTTCATCTCGCACTCGCCACAATGTTCAGACAAGCAGGACAACTGCAACGAGTGATCTCTTGGTCTTGGATTTCCCATATAGCTTCATGAATGATACACCCGCGCATTGTATATCTTATGATACCACGATGCTCCATTGGGTTTCAAAGGTTCTCGGTGGCAATTTGGCCGTGCTTGTTGCGAGAATCGGGGAATCTTCGAGGTAATCCAATATTTGGCAGCTTTTTCGACAGACCTCGACGCCGGTTTGTTTATCGCCGAACCGTGCTGACGGCCGGATGTGTTGAGATCGAGGCCCTGTTTGTGCTATTATTAACCGTGTTGCGTGTAGGAGTACCGATCATGAAGTTAGATGGCAAATCCTGGATCAGAGCCTTTCAGGTGGTATAGTCGCCTTCGTGCGCTTTGTCACCTGATTATCCCGCGCAACAATGGAGAGATGCCGTGGCCGATGCCCGGAAACGACCTGCGGAAGGACTCGAGCAGTATCTCCTTGTCCCGGCCCTGACCGCCGCGGCCATGTTGGCGATCGTCGGGGTGTTCTGCGTCCGGAATCCTTACATGGTCAGCAGGATCTCGTGCAACTTCTTTTCGATCGGATTCTACGCTGAAGGGGTCTTCTCCGTCGGCATTTTCTCTCTCGGCGTATTCTCACTTGGATTCTTCTCGCTCGGCGTCTTCTCTCTGGGGTTGCTTTCTGTGGGACTGCTACTTGGGTGGCCCTGGTGCCTGCTCCGAAGCTTCTCCAGGAGGCACGGCATTCGTATCGGCATCGTGTTGGTCACCGTCATCGGCATCTGTGCCGGCGGCGTGCTGCATGCGATTAACCGGACAGTTCTGCGAGACCATCTTGAGTATAAGATCGCTCACGCCACATTTTCACCACAGTATATTGAGGATCATCGGGGGAAGGTGATCGTCGAGATACCGGAGGTCTTCGAATTGGCGCACGTGCTCATTGCCGTCTCCGAGCACGGGAAAGAGAGCTACCAGGTTCACCGTCATGGCGACTAGTCCGAAAGGGCAATCAAGCACTTCGGTCCCTTTCGGGGCCACCGAGTCGTTCAGGAGCAGGTCTTCAGTCGGAGTATGAGCCGCTATCTCGGCTTTAGAACGAACAGCTACTGCTATGCCTTTGAGGATGACCGGATCAGGCCGAGCCGCGTTCACTGGAATGCCTACTGGCCCGATACGTTCAGGCCGCGACGGAGACTCGTCGAGGACTTCGCCCGGACGAGCGGCTTCCGCGAGTTCTACCGTGCCAACCTGCCGCACTATCAGCAACAGATCGACAAGTATCGCAGAGAGGTGCCCATCAGGCAGATGTGGCAATGGCTGGAGGAGCGCTTTCCGGCAAGATTTGACTGCTACAGGGTTGTGCTGTCGCCTCTGCTCGGCGGAACCCACAACACGCATGGCTTCGAGGGCGACGACTACCGGGAAGCAGTCATGTTCGTAAGCGCCGGGGCACTTCTGCAAGGAGACATCGACGACGCCGACCGGGCACGGGTGGCTCGGGCTGTTTTCACGGAGATCGACCACAACTATGTAAACTCGGTGACAGACCTGTTCGTGGACCGCGTGAACAGGGTCTTCGCTGACCTCGACAAGTGGAACAGGCAGAACAGCTACCGGTCACCGTATATGACCTTCAACGAGTACATGACGTGGGCCGTATTCATTCCTTATCTCAATGATACCGCCGACACAGAGGATTTCCTCCGGGAAGTGAACGACGCCGTTGTCGACCAGATGGTCAATTCGCGGCAATTCGTCCTGTTTCGGCAGTTCAGTGACAAGCTGCTCGAGCTTTACAGGCAGCGGGGACAGAGCGAAACGATCGTGGACCTCTACCCCGGGATACTGGATTGGGCCCGCACGCTTCGGAAATAGAACATGATCGCTGGAAAATCCGGGCTTCACATTCCAAGGTAAAACACGTCACCGCCCAGCTCCATATCACGGCCAATGCCTCCTGTGGTCACAATCGACCCTCAGAGCGTCCTTGTGCGCTTCACCCATCGGATCCTCCACATCGGAACGGTCAGGCTGACGTGAACGGCCTCCATCGACCTTAGACTGTCAAAGGCCCGTTTGCATGTCACCAACTACCTGGGAAATCCGGGTTCATAAGATCAACCCTTCTGATGAGCGTGCCGGGCGGGATCGTCGGCGAAGACGCCACTTTCGGCCAGCGCGCGAACTTCTCTGCGGTACCAGCGGTGCACGATGAATCCGCCGATCACGGCCAGGCCCAGGCAGAGGCCCACCTTGGCGAACTTCAGCAGAATCGCATAGCCGATGGCCAGCGACAAGCCGTAGCAGAGCAGGATACCACCTGTGACGTCGATGATGGTCGCCATCGACAGGGCTTTGCCCGGAAGGCGGCGGGTCTCCTGGCTCAGGATGCCCCAGGCGCCGCCCGGCCGGACCTTGCGGTAGAACGCATCGAGCTTCTCCTTCGATACCGCCGGCGTCAAGAACGTCACGAGCAGACTGAGCGGCACGACGATGGCGGTCAGCAACGCGATCTTGAACTCGAAGGGTATCTTGGGCCAGGGGTAGCCAAACAGGGCGATGTGAAGCGTGCGTCCGCCCAGCGTGACAGACGCCGGGACGAACGGATTGGCGCATCCGAGAATCAACCCGAGTGCCAGCGCCGTGATCTCCGTGTAGGCATTGATGCGCCACCAGAACCAGCGCAGCACGCTGACGATGCCACTGCCGACCATGATCAGCGCGAAGAATTCCCACACGGCCGATACCGTCAGGTTCTGCCACGCCAGGAAGAGGGCAATGCCGACGCCGGCGGCCATCATGGCGACCACCACCAGCTTGGTCACGACCATGTAATGTCGCCGGCTCGCCTGCGGCCTAATGAAACGGCGATATACATCCGTCATCATGTAAGACGCGCCCCAGTTCAGATGCGTGTCGACCGTGGACATAAACGCGGCCAGAAACGCTGTGACGAGCAGCCCTTTGAGCCCGACCCCCAAGTATTCGTTCATGACCAGCGGATAGGCGTGCGTGTCGTTGTAGGGGGCCGTCAGCGTCGGGAAGAGCACGATCGATACGAGCGCCACCACCACCCAGATCCACGGCCGGCAACACTGGAAGATCGCATAGAAGAGCGTCGCGAGCACCGAGTCTCGCTCGTTGCGGCAGGCACTCATCCGCTGCATGTTGTAGCCGCTGGCATCGATCCACCAGAGCACGAGCAGGTAGATCAGCAGCTTGGCCAGATCCTCGTCGAAGCTCTTGAACTGAGGGAAAATCGCCAGCGTGCGCGGGCCGTACCCTTCGGCCGCCCGAATCGTCTCCAGTACGTGTTCCATCCCGCCGACCTTCACCGCCGCGATCACGGCCAGCGCGATCATGCTGAACGTCGCGATGAAGAACTGCACGCAGTCGGTCACCACCACCCCGTAGAAGCCGGAAAACGTTGCATAGACCAGCGCCACCGACGTGCAGATCCCGATCGCCAGCCACTCATCGATGTTCGTCATCGTCGTGACGATGCTGCTCATGGCGAAGATGACCCAACTGATCGTGACGAGGTTTTGAACGATGCCGGAAAACAACGCGCGGAACCCGCGTAGAAAGGCCGCCGAGCTGCCCTCGTACCGCAGTTCGTAGAATTCGGCGTCGGTGATGATCGCCGCCCGACGCCACAGGCGCGAAAACAGGAAAATGCCCACGATCAGAGCCAGGACGGCCACGAACACCCACCAGATGCGTTGCAGCCCGTCTTGGCGGGTGATCTCCGTGACCACCAGCGGCGTATCCGAGGCGAAGCTGGTGGCAACCATCGAGATGGCGATCATCCACCAGGGAAAGGAGCGGCCCCCCAGGAAGTAGTCCTCCGAACTCTGCGCCGCCCGCTTGGAGAAATAGACGCCCGTGCCCAAAGCGAACAACAGGTAGACTCCCACGATCGCATAGTCCAAATATCCCAAGATCGCCTCCCTGTCCACTATTGGTCGCTGGTCGTATCGCTCACTGCCACATCCTGCCGCACGTCACCTGGCCGGTCCTCTGCGGTTCCTGCCGTCACGGCATGGCGGCAGTATACGCGATCCGGCCCGCGGCGAAAAGTGCCGTCGCGGTGCTCTCGACGCCCTCTTTCTGGGATTTTTCTGCTTGACATGGCCGGTGGCGTTAGTAAAATAAAGAACCAATAAGGCGGGTTCCGGGCGAACCCAGCCGCGATCAATCGCAGAAGGGCATGACGCACGACCAGGCGCGTACGAGCCATAGATGAGCGAAACAACGTCTCAAGAGTTCCAGACGAGCCTCGGGCGGCGGCGCTGCCCTCGTTTGTGCAAAACGAACCCAATTTTCGCCCGTTTTGGGCCGAAAACGCCGATTGGATGGAGGAACGAGCCAATCGAAGCCAATCGGCGCTGCCGGAGGCGATCGGCGTGTCGCGCTGTCATCATCCGTGCCAAACAAAGCCAATTTTACCCGTTTTTGGGTCAGAAATGAGGGTTGGGTGAAAAAACAAAGCCAATCAAAGCCAATTTCGACGCTGGACCGGCCGGGGCAGCGCTGCAGGGGACAGTCCTTGCAGAAGAGCGTCCCATCGCTTAACATCTTTCGTTTACGGCCTGGCCGCACGGCGCAGAAGGGCACCACGCGGCGCTGCCGGGCCATGCCTGGGGAAGAGTCCTTCACCATGATCCCAAGGGCCAAAGAGAGCAAGTTCTGAGAAAGAGGTGTGCATGAGCAAGAAACAGAAAGCCAAACTGATTGTCGACGGCCGGGAACTCGAACTCGACGTTATCGTCGGCAGCGAAGGCGAACGCGCGGTCGACATCAGTAAGCTGCGATCCGAGACCGGATACATCACCCTGGACCAGGGATATGGCAATACCGGAAGCTGTACCAGCAACATCACCTTTATCAATGGTGAAGAGGGTATCCTGCGCTACCGGGGTTACCGCATCGAAGACCTCTGCGAACATTCCACGTTCACCGAAGTCTGCTATCTGTTGCTGCGCAACCGACTGCCGACCCTGGAGCAGCGGGAGACGTTCTCTCGCTTGCTGAACGAGCATTCGTTGTTGCACGAAGACATGCGTCACCTCTACAACTTCTTCCCGCGCGATGCCCACCCGATGAACATTCTCGGCACTATGGTCAACGCCATGAGCAGCTTCTATCGCAACGTCGATCTGCTCTCGATGCGGGACAATATCGATCTGACGGCGGCGCGCCTGATCAGCAAGATCCGCACGACCGCCTGTTATGCCTATAAGAAGAACATCGGGGAGCCGATCGTCTACCCGCGGCGAGAGCAGAAATACTGCGAGAATTTCCTGCGGATGATGTTCTGGTCGCCCGTCAACGGCTACGAACTGCGGGAGGATCACGTCCGGGCCTTGAGTGTGCTGCTGATTCTGCATGCCGATCACGAGCAGAACTGCTCGACCTCGACGGTTCGCTTGGTGGGCAGTGCGCACGCGAACCTGTATGCCTCCATCTCGGCCGGCATCTCCGCGCTGTGGGGCCCGCTCCACGGTGGCGCGAATCAGGCCGTCATGGATATGCTGGCCAAGATCCAACGCCAGGGCGGTGACATCCATAAGTTTATCAACATGGCCAAGGACAAGTCGTCCAGTTTCCGCCTGTCCGGGTTTGGCCACCGCGTCTACAAGAACTACGATCCCCGCGCCAAGATCATCAAGAAGATCTGCACGAAGATCCTCGAAGAGGAAGCGGCCCATCAGCCGTTGCTGGACATTGCCCTGCGCCTGGAAGAGGCGGTGCTCAAGGACGACTATTTCGTCAGTCGCAAGCTATATCCCAACGTCGATTTCTACAGCGGTCTGGTCTACACGGCGTTGGGTTTCCCGATTAACATGTTCACCGTGCTCTTCGCCATCGGCCGGATGCCCGGCTGGATCGCGCATTGGAAGGAGATGATCAACGACCCCAAGGCCCGGATCGGCCGGCCGCGGCAGATCTACACGGGCGTGCGGGAACGCAAGTACGTCCCGATCAAGGATCGTTCCTGAGCCTTGGGCGATACCGGCAGGGAGATGAACATGATCGAATTGCTCAGACAACGCCGTAGCATTCGCCGCTATCTGGATCGGCCCATCGAGCCGGAGAAGGTCGAGCTGCTCAAAGAGGCGGTGCTCAGGGCGCCGTCGTCGCGGAATATCGATCCGTGGGAGTTCGTCTTCGTGGACGAGCGAGTCTCGCTGGAGAGGCTGGCCCGGTGCAAGCCGCACGGCGCAAGCTTCCTGGCACAGGCGGCGCTGGGCATCGTCGTCTGCGGCGACAGCACCGCCAGCGACGTTTGGATAGAGGACTGTTCCATCGCTTCGATTCTCGTGCAGATGACGGCGCAATCTCTGGGCTTGGGCAGCTGTTGGATCCAGGTGCGCAACCGAACGCACGACGACCAGAAGAGTGCCGGGCAGTACGTGCAGGACCTGCTGGGCATTCCGGAGCACCTCAAGGTTGAGTCGATCGTGGCGATGGGCTATCCGGCTGAGACGCGCGAGCCCGTGCCGCGCGAGCGGCTCAAGGTCACGAAGGTCCGAACCGGAACCTATCAGAGTTGAGATCAAGGGATGCGGCGCGCCCTGGGCAGGCCAACAGGCCTTTGGGAGGCTGGCCGATGAATCATCTGACAGCAAAGCGATACCTGCGAACTCGGGTTTGGAGCCCAGGGACACTCGCCTTCCTGTTGGTCATCTGTGCAGCGAGTCTCACGCACGCCCGGCAGGGCGTCTTCTTCGCCAAGGATCGATACGTCGCCAGTCCGCTGTCCCGTTTCTCGACGGCGCGCGAGAAGCTGCCGGCCCCGATCTTCGAGGATGACCCGGACTATGTGCGGTGCTACTGGAAGGCCTGGGAGCTGGCCTTTCGCAATTTCCATGAGCCGGCGCCGAGCAGTGATTTCGTCTCGCAATTCATCGACGCGGCGTTCAACCAGAACATCTTCCTG
>CP070782.1:6268871-6283656 GCA_020346325.1 Phycisphaerales bacterium | reverse complement strand
CGCCACCGGGCAGGCTGACCACCTGGCCGCGGACGGGATCGCTCACGAAGGTGATGTCGCCGACCGGCGTACCATTATGGCCGTTGCCGGAGCCGTCGTTGGCGTTGCCATCGAAGCTGTACTGAGCGACCAGATTCGCCGCATCCGGTTCGGTCGGCACGATGAACTGGGGCGCCAGCGGGTACAGGCGGATATCGTCGATGTACACCACGCCCGAGGCACCGGCACCCTCGACGCCGATCGTCAATGAGCTGACGTTGCTCACGTTGCCGGCCGTCGACAGGTCGATATTCCACGGCTGCCACATCGTTCGGTTGAGGTCGGCGGCGTCGCCGTCATAGTCGACCCGGGTGTTGTTGATCTTGACGTACAGTTGGCCACCCGTGTTGGCTGGATCGCCCTGGAAGTACAGCGACAGGCTCCGAATCCCGCTGGCGGCCCAGTTCTGCGCCAACTCGAAGTCGGCTTCGGAGGTGGTGAACCCGGCATTGTCATAGAACAGCGGCATGGACTGGCTGCCGCCGTTGACAATCGTCTGCTCGGCAAACGGGGCTTCGAGATGGCCGACCGTCGAACCGGTCTCGTTGACCCACCCGTCGAGCCAGGTATCGTAGATGCGGTTGTCCTCGTCGTCATAGCTTTCAAAGTCGTCCACGACGAGATAGTCCTGCGTGACGAAGCTCCAGAGGCTTCCTTCCCAGGATTCGGCCTCCTGGACCGCCGTGACTTGCCAGTAGTACGTCGTCGCCAGGTCCAGCGTCCCGGGGACGTAGCTGTTGGTACTGACGGTGTCGGCCAGAGGCAGCGCCTCGGCGTCGGTGCCGAAATGCACCTCGTGCGAGACGGCGTCGCGACCGGCGCGCCAGGCCAGGGCCGTCTCCACACTCACATTCGCCGCTCCGTCGGCCGGCTCTGGCTCCCGCGTGTGGGCGGGGATGTAGAGGAAACGGACCTCGCTGAGGCCGTACTGAGGCATGGCACCCCAGCCGGCGTTGACGGTCAGCTTGACATACTTGACGGCCATGCCGCCGAAGTCGATGGTCGTATTGGTGGCGTAATCAGCGCGGGCCGTGGCCTGAGCCAGTTCAAAGTCGCCGAGTACGGCCCAGTCGGTGCCGTTCTCAGAGTACTCGATAGTGACGTCCTTGAGTCCGAAGCCTAGCAGTAGCTCGAACATGGAGTTGTAGTTCCATACCAGCATCTCGTGCAGCTTATAGACTCGGTCGAACTCGTACTGTACATAGACCGGATCAGCACCGCTGGGTACCCCCAACCACATGTCGCCGGAGGCGGTCGAGTGCTGGTCTTCCTCGTTGATTCCGGAACCGTCCACGGTCTTCTCCGGTCCCAGGCCAGGATCGGAACTGGCATTACTGGTGGCCATGATGCCCCGGACCGGATAGGCCAGTGGCTCCACGGTAAAGTTCCAGACGTCGCCTTTGAAGATGGTGTTGTCCGGGGCGCCATTGACCTCATCAATACGCCAGTAATAAGTCTGACCCAGTTCCAGGCGGCCCGTGTCATACGTCTCAGCGGTTTGACCTTCGCTGATCAGCGTGCCCAGAGTATTCGTGCGACTGGCAGTATTGACATCCTCGAAGGCAGTCCCGAAATAGACATCGTGCTGGACGGCATACTCCCCGGACACCCAACTTAGAATGACATCGCGAGGAACGTCCGTTGCCTCATGGGCAGGACGGGGATCAGAGGCCAGTTCGGCCGGTGCCGTTACCATTATGAGGGGGATTTCTTCGGCTGCGAGTGCCCGGCTGTAGATCATGATCTCGTCGATGACGCCGTTGGCACCATTGGCCGAGGGGATATAAGCATATGTCTCCAGGCCGAAACGCAGAACAGGGTCCAGATTGGGAAAGCCGCCGATGCTGTCGGCCCGAGCCATCTCCTCGCCATTGAAATACAGGATCGCCGGCCCACCACCGAATTCCCACGTCACGGCGACGTGGAACCACGTGTCGGCGAATATGACACCAGCCGGATCGAACTCGATAGCCTGATAGTCGGCGTCGGCGGCGTCCTCCAAGTAGAAACCGAACTCCTCCGGATTAATGTCGGCATGGTTGGCGCCCTTGGAAATGAAGAAATATATACCCCCCAAGCTTGCATCAAAAAGTCGGTAGTCCTCGGGATCCGTCCCGTCCCAATCGGGCTTGAACCAAAAGGCGACGGTGCCTGCTTCGCCCAGGACGTTGGGGACGCCGATGAAGTCGTCTACGCCATCCAGGTAGACACCTCTCTTGCTGATGCCCTCCGTCCATTCGGCACCGCCGGTGAGCGTGCCATCGTTCCCGCCTCCGCTGGCATCAGAGACGCTGGTTCCACTGCCCTCGTCCAATCGCCACCAGGCGGCAAGACTGCCATCCTCTATCTGTGCCTTGCCCATGGGAGCCAGGCTCAGCACCAAGACGAGAGGAACTAGATAGAGTAGCCTTCTACACATGACTGTCCTCCTTCGAACAAGATCACGACAACCACGCTCCGGCCACACACCGGAGCACCTGTCCCCCGCAGCCAACTCTCACCTCTGAAACCCACATATGTCTGTTAATCGAATACTGTCTGCCCCGCATCTTCTATGGACGACACAACGTCCGCACGACCTTCCCTCTTTGCCTCCTTTTCGTACGAAACAAATATGCGGCGCGATTATGAGTGGATAGACGACGTCCGGAAAGGAATGCGAGTTGCCTGTCCCACTTTGCCCCCCGTCTGCGATGTGCCGACAGGAACACACTGCATCAGGGCCTCCGATTCCGCCCGGCATCCCGACCGCCTCGCAAAATCGCGCCGTACAGAATCCTAAAGCTCCTCGTATTCGGCATGCCTGTGAAGATGCCCTCGCAGCCGACCACCTTTTTTGTACCAAAACGGCGTGCAGGATGCAACAGCATTTCCAGGCCTTCTCTGCCTCTCTATCGGCTGGAACGCCGGGGGCCTTAAGGTGGGGGGCAGGTAATTCTCGCGCATACCCCTCGTAAAAGGGGCGTTTTCTAGCGTGGCGGCTCCAGCGCACTTTCAGGCAGTCCAAACTGCGTCTTGACAAGAACCATTCCGTCTCTGAATACCACGCAGATGTGTGAATCGTCCGGATTCGTCCAGACAATAACGTCATTCCGGGCATCATCGAAGTACGAGCCGCTGATCAGATCGCCTCCATCGCCGAGCATGTTGGCAACGTCGGCGTAGCCCATATTCTTGCGAATGCGTTCGTACACCCGCCAGGTGAATCTTGGGGGCTCCTCGGCAATGGCTTCTCGGTCTTCGTAGACTATCGGCTGACTTTCCGACGTGGATTCGGTCGCGATGCTATTGACGTCTTCGGATCGGGCCGGCGTGGCCTGGGGGCCGGGTGGATCCACTTCGATCCCGGCCCGGAGGCACAGTCCTCGAAGCCGAGCGATTTCGGCTTTCTGCCAGGTGACCGTCGCCTCCAATTCGACCAGGCGTTTTTCCGTTGCCAGCGTGGACAATTCCGGTCGCGGCAAGAATCGGTATTCGATCGCGCCGTCCGAGGTGCTCACTTCCAGATCGACCCTGACGCCGTTGAGAAACTCGGCATGCCCCCGGTAGACAGCGTTCGCCTTGTGCTGAAGTACGACGCTTTTGCACGTCTTGTACATTTGCTCGTTGATATGGGCTCTTACTCGCTCGGCCAGTTGCGACGCGTCCGAATCCTCGGTGGCCGCTGCGTTGCCCGCGAGCAGGGCGCCGCCTGCCAGCACCAGCAGAATCATGGCAAGTCGGTACATGATCCATCACCTCCATGTTGACACAGTGATCTGGACTATTGTTCGGCTCCATCATTATAACATTGCCTGGCCGGAGTGCTCCTCTTGTCTGTGGACGGTCAGGGTAGTACAGTAGAGCGACGCATGAAGCCCAACAAACAGAACAAGGAGATTGGCATGGCGAACGGCAAGCGACCCCTTTCCCGGCGGCGTTTTCTCAAGGCATCTATGGTTGGCGTCATGACGGTCGCGTCATCGCGCCTGGGATCGGCGTCGCGGCCGCGTCAGGGCGGCTCGCTGCGGCTGGGTGGTCCCGTTTTTCAGAAGTACCAGGGTCCGGATGGGTGGGTGCAAGCCCTGCGAAAGCTCGATTACCAGGCGGCCTACTGTCCCCTCGGTGCCGATGACGACGAGGATGTCGTCAGGGCATACGAAAGGGCGGCCCGGGAGGCGAATATCGTCATAGCCGAGGTGGGGGCTTGGAGCAACCCGATCAGTCCGGACGAGAAGACGCGGACCGAGGCTCTGGCGAAGTGTCGTCGGCAACTCGCACTGGCCGACCGCATCGGGGCGCGGTGCTGCGTGAATATCACCGGCTCACGCGGCACGCAATGGGACGGTCCCGACCCGAAGAACTTCACCGAAGAGACGTTCGATATGATCGTGCAGACGACGCGGTCCATCATCGATGATGTCAAGCCTACACGCACGTATTTCACGCTGGAGACCATGCCCTGGGCCTATCCTGATTCAGCCGACTCCTATCTGCGACTGTTGCGCGCTATCGATCGCGAGCGTTTCGCGGTGCATCTGGACCCGGTAAACCTCGTATGCAGCCCGCAGCGCTACTATGGCAGTGGCGGGCTAATCAGGGAGTGTTTCGAGAAGCTGGGGCCCTACATCAAGAGCTGCCACGCCAAGGATATCCTCCTACAGACCAAGCTGACGACCCATCTGGACGAAGTCCGTCCCGGGCAGGGCGGTCTGGATTATGCGACCTTCCTCAAGGAGATGGGCCGGCTGCCCGGCACGCCTTTGATGTTGGAACATCTGCCGAACGCCGAAGAGTATGACAAAGCCGCGGCGTACATCCGGGGCGTCGCACGCGAACAGGGGTTGTCGTTCGTCTGAGAGTTGGCTACGGGCCCCTGTGCAAAGCGCGTTTGCCATAGCGATCCCGAATCGCGTCGACGGCCTGATCGAGCCGCTTGAGCTTTTCCGTCTCAGGGTCGGCAAACAGCAGTTTCTCTCCGGCCCCCTCCGGTTCGAGGCCGCTGGCCGCCAAACCAAGCAAACGCAGGGCGCCGCCCGAACGCTCGTTCCAGTGGCGAAAGGCCTTTTCCGCAGCCTCCCAGAGGGGCTGCGTGAGATTGGTCGCTTCGCCGAGCGTTTCACTTCTCGTGAGCGTGCGGAAGTCGCCGTAGCGCAGCTTCAGTGTGATCGTTCTGGCCTGCAACCGCCGTTTACGCAAACGCTGGGCCACTTCTTCGGCCTGTTCCAGCAGGACATTCAGCAGGACCGTTGTGTCGCTGATGTCACAGGCGAAGGTCTGCTCGCTGGAGAGACTCTTTCGCTGGCGGTCCGGGGCCACCGCGCTGCGGTCTTCGCCGTGGGCCAGCCTGAGCAGGTCGCCTGCCCCGTTGCCGACAATCGTTTCCAGCTCCTCCACGCTGCTGCGGCGCAGGTCGGCGATCGTGCGGATTCCACGGGTGTGCAGGGCCTTTTCGGTCACCTTTCCCACACCCCAGATTCTCCCCACACCCAGTGGGTCCAGAATCGACTGCTTGTTCTGTTCGGTGATGATCACGAAGCCATCGGGCTTCTCCAGGTCGGACGCCAGTTTGGCGAGGAACTTGTTGGGGGCCACACCAACCGATGCCGTGAGCCCGGTCTGCGTCTTGATTTGCTCTTTGATCGCGCGTCCGATCTCCTCCGGCAGTCCGAACAGGTTGACACTGCCGGTCACGTCAAGAAACGCTTCGTCGAGTGACAAGGGTTCCACCAGCGGCGTGTAGTGTTCGAAGATCGCGTGAATCTGCTTGGAGATTTCGACGTAACGGTCCATCCGGACCGGAAGCACGATCGCCTCCGGACAGCGGCGGATGGCCTGCGCCATGGGCATGGCGCTGTGCACGCCGTACTTGCGGGCCTCGTAGGAAGCGGCGCTCACCACGCCGCGATTCTCCGCCGCGCCACCTACAATGACGGCCTTGCCGCGCAACTCCGGCCGGTCGAGTTGCTCGACCGAGGCATAGAAGGCATCCATGTCCACGTGAATGATCTGACGAATTCTGGCCATGGGCCGATTCTAACACGTCCCTCGTGGGGTCTTCCAGCGAAACTCCCACGCGGTCCTGTCGACAAAAGAAAACGGCTGCGCCCGAATCGAGCGCAGCCGTGTACATTCGGCGATGGTGCGGGTTGGCTGTTGGCCGATCCCGCCGACGTGCCTACTTGAAGGATTTCATCGGAAAATGCTCGGCCATGTAGTCAACATCCTCGTACTCATCGGCCGGCGGGGTCATGTTGAAGGAGAACCCCTCGCGATACATGGCCTTCAAGTTCCATTCAATGAAACTCTTGTCATTCCATTGGTGCATCTCGGCGTGACCATCGGCGAAGCCCAACGTACTTTTCTTGTTGTGCCACATGGCGACCGGGTCGACCCACCGTCTGCTCCTGGGGTACATCTGCCACGAACCGATATTAGTGCCTCGGCTGTCTGCTTCTTCGACGAAGACATACTTCGTCGCGGGTTGCTTAATGTCGCCGTAGATCTTGGCCGGGTTGTACTCGTCCCAAAGCTCCCCGTTGGCGCCGCCTGGGATGGAAAACGTCAGGAAGGCTATGTTGATGCCTTGCTTGCGCGTGTCGGCCGGGCAGTGGTAAACATCAACCTCTTCGCCGACGTACGAGAAGAGCAACCCCTCCCTGATGGCCTGCCACTGCTGCTCCAGCGTGGCATCGCTGGGCGGGCGGCCCACCCAGTTGCCCGGATCCGTATGGCCGCCTACCAGTTTTTCATCGTTCTCGTCCTTGTACATGAACCATCCCATGGCGAGCGTCTTGACATTGCTGATGCAATGGACACGTCGGGCCTGGTCCTTCGCCAGCCGCAACGACGGCATCAGAATGGCCATTAACACGGCGATGATTGCGATGACCACCAACAACTCAATCAGGGTGAACGCCTTGCTCTTCATGTCTGTACTCCTATTCGACCTTTTGCAGCAGTCCCTATCGGATTCTCAGCAACGCTTATTAACGATGCGCACAATGCCGTTTCTGTTCCCTTCTTGGCCGGCGCCCACGTAGGCCTTACCGGGAATCGCACGAGAGGATCAAGCTGACTCTCTCAGTACCAGCTCAGTCTCAATCACCTCCACCTCTGAGGCCATTCGACGGGTAGGCCCCTTAATCCGTCTCAGAAGCATGCTGGCCGCTACTTTGCCGATCTCGTAAGGTGATTGTTTGACGGTCGTTAGCGGTGGATCGAGGTAAGATGACAGCGTGTTGTCCCCGAAGCCGACCAAGGCGATATCTCCCGGAATCTCCAGACCACGGTGGCGAATTTCTTTATATACACCGAGGGCGACGGGATCGTTCACGGCAAATATCGCCTCTGGTCTTCGATCCAGTGCCAATAACTTGCGGCAGGCCGTCACTCCGTCCTCTTCCTGCAGACCACCATAGACGATCAGTTCTCGGTCAACGGCCAGTCCACTCTGCTCCAGGGCACTGACGTAGCCGCGACGCCGTTCCCGGCCCACGGAGGTGTTTCCCTGTTCGGCTGCGTGAGCGATGCGCCGATAGCCCGAATCAATGAGGTATCGCACGGCTTTCATTGCTCCTGCGTGGTCGTCCACCACGACCTTGCCTGCTTCGACATCTGCACACACCCGGTCGAAGAAGACCAGGGGAATCCCCTGGCGCTGGAGGGCTCGAAAACGTGCTCCGGAGGTCGTGGTCTGGGCTACCGAGACCAGCACGCCCGCGACGCGGTTGGAGATCAGGGTATTGAGATGAATGGCTTCCCGCTCGGAACTCTCGTTGGATTGACACACCACCGTGTTAAATTCTCGCCCGTAGGCCACTTCCTCGATGCCGCTGATCACCGCCGAAAAGAAATCGTTTCGGATCGAAGGCACGATGACGCCCAGCGTGGAGGTAGCTTGGTTCTTGAGGCTCTTGGCGATGGAATTGGGGTGGTAATCCAGTTCCTCAGCCAGAGAAACCACCCGATGCTTGGTCGCCGGGCTGATATCCGGGTGGTCCCGCAGGGCCTTCGACACGGTTGTGTAGTGCAGACGCAACCGCTTGGCGATGTCTTTGACTGTTACCTGTTTTGTAGCCATATCCGGGTCGATTCAGGCACCAGAAGCCGTTCGCACGTGTGATATAACGTTAGAAATAACGCCCGAGCCCAGATCTGTCAAGGGCAATCTCAAACTGGATACGATTTTTGTGGGGCCTTCGCCTCTCGGGCTACAGACTCGACAAATCCCGTCCAATGCTGCCACCTACGGATTGGCGGTGCCTGGGGTGGGGGTGATGGCTTGCCAGTTGGCGGGGTCGTTGCCGTAGGTGGTGGGGTTGAGGCGGCCCAGGGCGGCGCCTTGGCCGTCGGGCTCGGTGGGCCAGGGGTCGACGCCGGTGGGGAAATCCTGGCCATTGGCCCCGTCGCTGTAGACGACGCGATCGACGCGAATCCAGGGGCCGTCCGCATCCGCTCCCGGCGCCGGTTTGCTCAACTGGATCTTCTCGCGACCGTTGGCGAGTTTCCCGGTGCCCCATTCCAGGATCGGCACGCCGGCCGGGGCACTGTATGCCAGATCGAACGCCATCCGATTGCGCACCAGCAGCAAATACTCCCCCGGGGCCAGAATCACCGGCTCGCCCGTGGGAAACGACAACTGGATGCTGGGATCGTCGGGGTCGTCGGTGAAGCGCCAGGGCACCCCCGTGGCCTCATCGTACAGCGTCACGGCGGTCTCGCTGATGTTCAGCAGTTCGACGTATTCGGCATCCGCCTGATCGACCGGGTTGTACATGATCTCGCTGATCACCACCGGGCCGACCGCCGGGGCGGCGTTGACACTGCCCGGCGTCGGCGCGCTCAGCGCGACGAAGTTGTACGCGCCGGTGCTCTTGCGATAGCGGCCCAGTGTGACGCCCGCCTCCGAGGCGTCGAACTTCTCGTCGATACTGTAACCGGTTAAGACTCCTTCCAGACCCGAGTGCAGATAGACGGTTTCCCCGTTGCGACTGAGACCGAAGCGACTGTGGCAACCCGGGTCCGCCGCGTTGCCGAAGTGATCGCTTTCCGTGAGGACCAGATAGCCCCCGGCCGCCAGCGCCGTGCCTTCGGGGATCTCGTACTTCATCAGGTCATCGGCGCTGTCACTGAGGAACCAGCCTCCCAGATTGAGGGGCTGCTCGGTCGTGTTGTGCAGCTCGATCCAGTCGGACCGATCGCCTTGCGGGTTGGCCAGCACTTCATTGATGACCACCGCACCCAGTTCAGGCACGGCACCGGTATCGTCAAACCCGGGCGAGCCATCCAGCGCCGCGCTGGGCCGCCAGGCGCTCTTGCTGTCGAGCGTCTCAGGCGCGGCCGGGTCCTTGACCGTCAGCGAGAAGCCCTGACCATCGGTCAGATCGTACCAGTCGTCCCGGTAGCGGAAGCGGACGATGGTTTGTCCCGCGGCGTCCTGGAGTTCCAGCCGTTCGCCCGCATTGTCGAGACTGCCGACGTAGCGGCCGGCGATAGGCAAGTCATCCCCGTAACGCGCCTCGACCGCCGCGACGTCGCGGACGACGAGCGTGTGACCACCCGGCGCCAGTTCGACACTGGGGAAGGTGAAGTCCACCCCGCCGGTGAAGGCCGCCAGGTTCAAGTTGAGCGTCTCGCTGCCGACATTCGTCAACTCGATATACTCGGCGTTCGGGTCGCCGGCCGGGTGATACATGACCTCGCTGATCCGCAGACTCTCGGCCACCGGCCCGACGCCAAAGGTCGCCTCGTTCAACGCGCTCCAGGTCCCGCCGCTGCGGGCTCGGGCCTTGACCACGGCACTGGCGCTGAGCGTCAGCGGCCCCTCGTAGCGGACCGCCGAAGCCGACAGCCCGGCCGGCGTGCCGCCGCCACCGCCTTGCGTCGAACTCAACTCCACCGAAATCAAAAAGTCCGAACTCGTGCTCGATGAATTGAGCCCCTGAACCGCCAGAATGTTCTCACCCAAACGAAGCGTTCGAATGTGGTCGGAGAGATAAAAACTCTCGAACTCAACCGCATCGATGTCAGAGTGGTTGCCGGCCGCCCTGGAGTTCCAGGAAGGAGAGCCGTTGAACATGGCCCGTTGGATTTCCTCGCCATTCAGATAGGCGATGAAGCCATCATCATAGCGTACCCTCAGTACCAAGCCGCTGGCACTCAGCAGGTCTTCGATTTCCAGTTGCAGAGGAATACGGATATAACAGCTTGTGTTTCGGCCGTACATCGCATCCACAACGTCGATATCGAACAACTGCTCGTAACCCGTGCTTCGCTCATAGCCGACACCGCCGGTACCACTGACCCAGGCGGAATCGTCAAAGTCCTCACCGCCGCGCCAAGCGTCGCTGATATTGCCGGTCGGGACGAGGACGCGTTTGGCGGCATCTTCATCCACCAGTACCATTTCCTCCCCGAGCGAGCCGGTCGTCGCGGGTACGCGCGGATCGCTGCTATCGAGGGTATACCAGATCTCGGCATTGCCCGGGGTCATGGAGAACGAGGCATTGGCCGTGACGCTCCCACCGTGCTGATGGGTGCCGTTGATGTGGAAGCTCGGTGCCTCGACGTTCGGATAGAGTCCCATCGAGCGAAACCGCTGCAAGGCGATCTGCGTGCGACGTGGGAAGTAGTCGTTGACAATCTCCTCGCGTTCAGGGGTCCAGTACCGGTCACGCGTGTAGAGGTAGTAGGGTCCCGAACTGTAGGAATGGACGTCACGGCGGTAATCGCCCCACCGGGCCGACTCGGCCACGACCGCCAACACGATTTCCTCGGCGCGCTTGTTCCAGCGTTCGATGTTGCGCTCGACCGTCAGTGCTCCACCGTTGAAGAGATGCTTGTGGACGCGGTCACCGAAACGGATGCGAAACTCTTCGATATCATCCAGGTATTGGTACATGCCGGTCGGGTCGCTGGAAGGGCTCGTGCCACTCTGGTTGACGTTCTCGATGACGTGCTCGGCATCCCAACTATAGAGCCGCCACGGCCGGCCCTCCGGCCCGCCGCCGGCAGCGCGCCAATTGCCGTCCGTTTTGAGGTCCACATTGCCGGCGAAGAAGTTCAGCAGAGTAAAGTCAATGAAGTTGTCAATATCGAGGGTCTCAATGATCCGGCTCCAGTCACGCGAGGCGGCAACCTCCTTGGCCTCGCGCCAGGCCGTCGTCGTTCCGTCGGTGGCGCGGCCGCCGTTGATGGCGTCGATGCGGTCAGGGTCGCCACCGTGGTAAGCCGCATAATGAGACGCTACGGGGCGTTCGTGGAGATCGTAGAGACCCCAGTAGATCCCGTTGATGTAGAGATGGACGTACATGCCCTGGCCGGCGTCTACCTGGCCCATCTCGATCAGCGAGTCGCGCGTCCACTGGTCGCGGATGTATTGGGTGCGCTGGCGCTGGTCAGGGGCCCAATGGGTCCAGGCGTTGTTGAAGAAGCCGCGCAACTGCAGGGTGTCGAACGACGTGACCGGCGACGTCTCGAACAAATCGCAATCAAGTTTGCTGGCCCCGTACTCCGAGCGGAAGCGCAAGCTGAAGCTGTGCTTGGGACACTTGTCCGGACGACGGCCCTCGCCCCCCTGGATGCGAATGCCACAGTTGACCTGGAAGAGATCCGTGCCATCAGCGGTGAACAATTCGGCGGAGACGGGCCGTTCCCAGTCCTGTCCCCCGGTGCTGGAATGGCCGGTGTAGATATAGATGCCGCCGGTCAAATCATCACGGGTCCGGCTGAAGAGATGGTCCTTGTTGGTCACCAGGGAAAGAGTCGGCAGCGCGCGCATGGCGTCTTCCATGAGCGGGCCATAGGCGGGATCGTTGTAGACGTCGGGGTCCATGCCGTAGTCGGCCGCGTAGGACTCGAACCACAGATTCGGATAACCGAGCACTGTCACACTGCCGTGCGAACGCCTCGCCACCTGATCGGCAAAGAGATATGTGTGCGTATCCGTATCGCTGGCGACCCAACCTGGTTTGATGGCCTGGGCACGAAGGCAGGTCGTCTGGTAGATGAGGATCGGGCCAGAATAGAGCCTGCCGGCTGGAACTTGACGCGACTGCGAGAACGGAGCGCTGCCATCGGTGGTGTAGTAAACCTTGGTGCCGGGGGTCGCGCACGTAATGGTCACCTCAAACGGCGCCTCGTAGAACCCTCGGTCATGGCTGAACTTCGTATTGGCCACTTTCCCTTCGTAAGCGTCACTGTTGCCCCTACCGGGCGTCGCTGCGCGCATATAACCCCAGGCGTCATCCGTATCCGAGAGCCGGCCGTAGGAGATGTCGGCCCTCTGAGCACCAAACGCCACTTCGTCGATAAGCGTCACGCCGTCAGTGTCAAACAAAGCGATTCTCTCGCCGCCGGAATCAAGTCCAAAACCAGCATGCAGCCCTGGATCGGAGACATCATTGTCCGCCCAGATCAACAGATACTTCCCGGCCCCCAACACCGTGCCGGCCGGGATTGACCAAGCTATCGGATATCCCGGATCGTCCGTCAAATACATACCGCTCATATCGACCGGGACGGCCCCGCCATTGTACAACTCGATCCAATCGTCATAGTCTCCTTGCGGATCGGCGGCCGTGCTGCTGTTGGCCGCCATGAATTCATTGATCAGCACTGGAACGTCGCTTGCCCCTTCCTGCGCGTGCACGCCGGAGAGGGCAAGGTGTGCCAGGACCACGATGAATGCGAGAAGAACGGTCTGTCTGGACTCGAACATTGCTGTCGTCCTCACTCCCATGCCACCGGCCGGTGGCATACGCCTGCGAATGCTCCTTCTGCGGTAGTCCCCTGGGATCAGGAACGGCCTTCCTCCGCCCGCCATTTGAAGACGCAGAAACACATCGATTACGTGTTTATTTTAGCCTCTAGAGCACAAAAATCAACGCCTTTTTGCCATCCAAGGGCAGGAGGCAGGCCTCTAAACGGTCGCAGACCACCTCTTGTGCTTGCTGGCCCTCAGTGGTACGATTTTGCCCTGACGGCCCGGCAAGCGACGTCGACCCGGCACACTTGAGGACTTGAAAGGACCGCTGCGGTGGCAGTATTACGTGCTCCCGAGAACCCGATCATCGGCCCCAAGGACGTGAGACCTTCCCAGGAAGGCCTTGAGGTCATCGGTGCCTTCAACGCCGGCGTGGCCCGTTTGGGCTCAGAGGTCATCCTGCTGCTCCGGGTGGCCGAGCGTCCTGTCAATGAGGACCCGGACGCGGTCTTGACGGCCCTCTTCGATCCCCGAGCGAATCGACTCGTTACGCGCTCTTTTGCCAAGAGCGATCCGGAGAACGACTTCTCCGATCCCCGATTGATCGTCCGCCCAGAGGGAACCTATTTGACGTCGATTTAGCACCTGCGATTGGACAGAATCCTCGACGGTGTGCACTTCGATATCGACGATCGTCCGGCCCTCACGGCAGCCGATGGTTATGAAGCCTTCGGCATAGAGGACCCGCGCATTACCGGGATCGACGACACCTATTACATCAACTACGTGGCCGTCGCTGCGTCGGGTGTCACCACATGCCTAGCGTCAACGCGAGATTTCAAATCGTTCCGGCGCCACGGCGTCATCTTTCACCCCGAGAACAAGGACGTGGTAATCCTCCCGCAGCGTATCGGCGGCCAATACTACGCCCTGCACCGGCCCCACTCGCCCCTCTTCCGCAAGAACGACATATGGATCGCCGAGTCGCCTGACCTGCTCTGTTGGGGCAGGCATCGCCATCTCATGGGACTACGCGACGGCTCGTGGGACGAGACCCGCATCGGCGCCGGCGCCGTTCCCTTTCGTATCGACGAAGGATGGCTGGAGATCTATCACGGCGCCGACCGCAACAGTCGATATTGCCTAGGCGCGGTGCTATTCGACGGGGAGAAGCCCTGGGAGATTCTCGCTCGCTCCAAGCGGCCGATCTTCGAGCCGCAAGCGGAGTACGAACGCGCCGGCTTCTTTGGACATGTCGTGTTCAGTTGCGGTCTGCTGTTCGAAGATGACATGCTCAAGATCTACTACGGCGCGGCGGACACTGTCACGTGCTATGCCGAACTGCCTCTCAGCGACGTGCGCGCTGCTCTCAAGGCATGAGACTCCCCGCGTTTCTTCCTTACTTATCCAGGCCCTGCATTTCACAATACGTATTTCCCCTAGTAGACAACCGCACGCCACTGTGTAGAATCCATGCCGTGTGGCGTGGCGCAGGGGGAGTTGCCTGAATGGCTTTCGCCATCCTCATTCCGTTTTTGTCCCTGAAGCAATAGGTGACCGGAGCGGAACTGGTGAATTGGGATGGCGGTTTTCTCCCGGCACTATCCCGCCGGAACCAACGCGCACACATCGCAGAAATGAGACGTCCCGTGAAAGGAGGTGGGCGGCGGGTCTCTGGATGCGAGCGAGGCGAACGCTTTTCCATTAGCGGCAGCAGTGACATCCTGCAAGGATGGCAAGGAGAGAAAGATGAAGCGGTTTCTAATGGTTGGGGTCTGCCTCTTGGCAGCGTCGGTGGCTTCAGCCGCTCCGACGGTTACGGTCGGGCGCGTACCGGGTACGTTCGTTGCGCCGGGCCGGAGAGTATCAACTCACGCCCAACGGTGAGTTGGGGACACTCCTGTCTTCGGGTGCTGGTTTTCAATCGCTTTGCATAGAGCGAGGTGTGTACGTTCAGGCCGAACCGGCGACAACGTACAACGTGGCTGTCAGCGGCAAAGTGATGAACAGCGGCGTCCCTCTGACACTCGAAGCAGCCTATCTCTACACCCAGTTCCGTGA
>CP070782.1:6239172-6268771 GCA_020346325.1 Phycisphaerales bacterium | reverse complement strand
CAGCACACGCAGTAACAGGACGCGATCGCTGACCATCACGAGGTCCTTGGCCTTCGCATCGACACGCAGTTGGCGGTCCTGCGAGACAGGGTGGCGGTTGTAGAGATCTACCGCATCCTGGAGCAGCGCGAGCGTGCCGATCCGGCCGGCGGTCGGAACCAGTTCGCCTGACTCGGCCCGCAGCAGGAGACGCTGGGACTCGATCTCATCGTTCAACTCACGGCACAGGCGGTTGATGTCGTCGAAGTAGCTGTCGAGCTCCTCCGGCTTGGCCTTCTGAAGGAATTCGATGCACCATCTGATCCCGCAGGCGACGTTGTGGATGTCGTGCAGAAAGATGCGCTCCAGCGCCTGGCGGCGTTTCTCGTCGCTGATGTCCAGCGCCGCGAAAATCGTGAACACCTCTCCGTCGATCTCCACCGGCGTGGCCCAAACCCGCAACTCCAAAGGGTCCTTCTCCCCGCCACGCGCGATCCGGCATTCCCGCACCTGGGCCTGGCCCCCTTGGCTGGCCAGCACGGCCGCGACACCGCCGCACATACTGCAAAACTCACTGGTCCCGCAACCACCGGGACCGGCCGTCGCGTGGACACAGCCGAGCACTTCGCCGGGACGACGTCCTTCGACCGCGACGGCGTGGCCATTTTCGTGCACGAGACTCAGGAACTGCTCGTTGGCAAAAACGATCTGCCGTTGGGCGTTGAGCACCACCAGCGCACACGGCACGGCCGCAGGCAGAAACGACAACAAATCCCGTTCGACAAACAACCGGGACTGTCGCGTCACCTCCTGGGGTGCCGCCCGTTCGGCCGGCGCAAATTTCGTTGGCTCCGGTCTTGACACCATCGATACAAACTCCACGTTTACCGATGCGTTATGGCCTGAATTGACCTCGGATGCAAGCAAAATCGGCCCGCCGCACCAAGCTCGCGTCTATGCGCGACCGAAGACGCGCTCGTAGGGCACGTCGTAGCGGCCGCCGGAGAACGTCAGCGAAACACCCCAGGCCGAGTTGGACAGAAAGGCGCGCCGCGCCACTGCTGCCTGCGGACTCTTCGCGAGCAAATCCTCGATCTCCTCGGCTCTGGCGATGTCTCTTCGTGACGACCGGCCGCCCGGCGCCGAACTCGCACCTACGCCAAGAAGTCGGCAAAGCCTTCGCGGAAATCCGCCGTGGCCGCCCAGTCCGGATAGTCAATCAACGGATTACGATTGCCCTGAATCTCGAAGATCGCCGCGTTGCGATGCCGTTCGTAACGATCCGGTGGAAAGTCCGCATGCCAATCGAGCAGCGTCTGCAACCGATCCACGGTAAGCTCAACCGAACGTTCTCCCACCCGCCCCGGGTAGCGCAGCAGGAAATAGAGCGTGGCCCGAGCCACGGCCCCTTTGCCGGCGTGGGGCTCGAACTTGTCACCCACCCGTTCGCCGCAGTCCGTGCGGACCCGCTCTTCCTCAGGCGCGAACTGCCAGTAGGGAATATTGCTGCGGAAGCTGTTGCACCCACTCTCGCACGTGAAGAGGTGGTGCAGATCGCCGCGCATGGGCTCGCGGCGGCCAAACCACGATTGACAGACAACGTGCTCACAGTTGTACGGAGCCTGGGCTTCCAGTTCCTCCAGTGCTTCGAGCATCATGTCGTCGTTGACAAACGCCTCGGCGCCAAAGCGTTCGCGCAGCAGCGCCTCGCGGTGGATCTCAATTTCGTATTCGAGGCCCAGCAATTCCAGCGGATCGAAACCCTTGCCGGAATAGATGCTGCGCAATTCCCGCGCCTCGCCGGCCGTCTCGACCAGATCGACCCACGGATAGAGATACCGCAGCTTCGCCGTGCGATAGGAATACGTCTCGTTATGCGTCTCCGTCAGGAGGCCGTGCAATTGACGGTAGAGGTTCGAGCCTTCTAGCGACCAGGGTAGGTTGATATAATAGTTGTAGCAGTCCCGGTCGTCCTCGGCCTCGTCCAGGTAGGGGCGATCGGCATACTCCGCCAGAGCCTCGACCGCTTCCCGGTAGTCAGGATGTTGCACCATATCACCCGGCAGAGCGGCTGGTGGCTGCGCCGCCGCAGCAGGTTGTACCGGGACAGGCTGTGCCGGGGCGCCACCGGGAATCGCCCCGGTGCCGACTCGAACCGACAGGTTGACGGGGATCGTCCATGAGGCCACGCCGCCTTCCTCGTCGAAGCGAGCGGTCATCGGTCCCCCCGCAACATCCTCGCGCGGTGAGCCGAGTCTGCCCCCACTCGTGGCAGCCAGGATTTGATCGAACGCGGGACGGGGATCGAAGGCCTGCCCCAGCAGGACGCGCTGGGCCGGGGCGAATCCTCCCTCGCGGTTTCGCAACCACGCGACGATGCGGCTGATGCGCACCCCTTCGTTCGCACACCATTTGATCTGACCGATCGTGGCAGCGCTGCCGTTCCAGGGCGTATCATCGACGAGCTGAATCCGGCCCTGATCGTCTTTGGCAGGCACGCCCGCATGGTGCAGCGCCGCCAACTCCCAATCCTTGTTGAAGACCCCGGAACCGGACGAGCCGCGCTCGGTGTCGGCCGTATAGTGGAGGAAGTTGTCGTTCACTGCCGTGATTTTGTCTTTGGGCACGGCCACCTGCTGAAACTCGCCGCCCGGGTGCTGGACGATCGTAACGAGTTCACCAATCAGGGACTTCCCGGATTCCGCAATGAGCGGAGACCAACCCCGTCGAGCCACCTGCGTGCCCTGTCGGTTGGCCGCCTCCACGGCCACCAACGTGAAGTCCAGGGTACGATCGGTCTGGAAGAACCTGTCCGGCTGGAGATGATATTCCTCGATCTGGCCCTGGAGCCCCATCGGATCTTCCCAGAAATCGAACTGGATCGTGCTGTGCCGAGCCGCCGAGCGATCAGTGAGGACGTGGTTGTTCGTGATCAGCAGACACGGCGAAACCATGAACCCTGTCCCATACCCAAGGATGCGGCCACTGACCCCGCGTATGACGACACGGCCAACCGAGCGCGCCACGGCAGCGCCTTGGTAGAGGTAGGTCGCCGGAATCAGGTCTTTCTCGCCGATAATGCGCTCCAGAGGGTTGAAGTCAATCGGCTGGTCCGTCTGGATGGCCCGGACGAATTTGCCTATCGCTTCCTTCATGCCGCGACTGGCCATGCGGTGCGCGATTCGAGCGGGATCTTCGACTTCGCGCCACTTCCCGGCTTCAACTTTGTTGAGGTTCCTCTTCTGTTCCTCGGCGGTGGCTTTGTGGCGATCCGTGGCACCTTGGATCTGATCGAGAAAACGCTGTACGTTCATGTCTCGTCCTCCCAAAAGAGACGTTGGTGAAACGGGTACATTGGCTGCTGCTTCCAGGCCCCCGGCGCAGAGACGACTATCGGAATGCGCCGGCATGCCGTCGTCTTCCTATTCCGTGCACAGCGTAATGAGAGGCTCAGGTGCTCGCCGTCAGCAGATCGAAACCGTCCTGATGAGCACAACGTGCGTCGCTTCCGAGACGCTTGGCAATAATGAACGTCTCATGCTCCTGAATGTCTCGGGACTCTCACGTTTATGCTGGGGCCGCTGAGGCCGAAGGGCAAGCGAAAAAAGGACAAATTCGCCAAAAAACACTCTCTCACACCGTCTGCCGCACCCGGCTAGCGCAGCCGCGCGGCGGCGGCTTTGGCGTGGTAGGTGATGAGAATGTCGGCGCCGGCGCGCTTGATGGAGGTGAGCACTTCCATCATGGCAGCCTCGCGATCGAGCAGTCCCGCGTCGGCTGCGGCGTGTAGCATCATGTATTCGCCACTGACATTATAGGCCGCCAGCGGCAGGTCGAACTGTTGCCGCGCCCGCTGGATGATATCAAGAAAGCTCAGCGCCGGCTTGACCATCACCATGTCCGCCCCTTCCTCGATATCGAGGGCGATCTCGCGGACCGCCTCGCGGGCGTTGGCCGGGTCCATCTGGTAGGTCTTGCGGTCGCCCAATCCCGCCTCGACCAGGGCCGCCGACGGCGCGGATTCGGCCGCGTCACGGAACGGGCCGTAGAAGGCCGAGGCGAACTTGGCCGCATACGACATGATCGCGACATGGGGAAAACCGTTCTTCTCCAACGCCTGCCGCATGACGCCGATGCGCCCGTCCATCATGTCCGAGGGCGCGACGATATCGGCGCCGGCCTGGGCGTGTGACAGCGCCATCTTGGCCAGCAGCTCACAGGTCGCGTCGTTGTCGAGCCGGTTGTCGCGGATCAGGCCGCAATGGCCCGTGTCGGTGTAGGCGCACAGACAGACATCGGTGACGACCAGCAGTTGGGGGACGCGCTGCTTGATCGCGCGAATCGCCATCTGCACCGCCCCGCTCTCCAACCAGGCATCCGAGCCCTGTTCGTCTTTCTTTTCGGGCAAACCGAACAGTAGCACGGCGGGAATGCCCAAATCGGCCACGACCGCCGCCTCATCCGCCACGAGATCGGGAGAGAGATGGAAACAGCCCGTCATGGAGGGGATCGGTTCCTTCAAGCCCTCGCCCGGCCGGACAAAGAGCGGATAGACCAGATCGTCCACACTGACCGTCGTCTCACGCACCAGTCGCCGCATCGTGGCGCTGCTGCGCAACCTTCGCATTCGGATTTCCGGAAAGCCCATGGCGTCCCCTTTTCAAAATCGAATCGTTGTGACCCCCGCACATATACCTTGTGCGACACGAAGCGTCAAGTTCCGGGCTTCACCTGGACCATCCGGCCGGCAATCCGCCACATCTGCCTTTCTGTCATGGTGAACAACGTGAACCATCTGGCTCACGAACCAGACGTCTGCATCGCAACGAGTCGTACCTCTGCATCGTCGCCCAGATCCTTCACTGCGTCCAGGATGACAGCCGCGGTAAACCACGAGAACTAGTCACCCATGCCCGCGCGGTAGTTGCCGATGGCTTCGGACGTGCGCAGGTAGCGGCCATAGAGGCGCAGGCGACGAATGCACTCAGCGAAGCCCCGTGCGATGCGCGGCGTCTTGCCGGAAGCGACCTGCTCCAAGTCCACCGTGAACCGACCCCAACCGAACTGGCGGGACTCGCCACCGTCACACAGCCTGCCATTGGTGATGAACGTAATAATCTTCGGGCCAGCATCGACGTTGACGACGATATGGTGCAGCCGCCCCACCTCCAACAGACCCGGATCGCACGCCCAGCGATCTTCAGTTTGCCCATCGTTCAACACGATCTCCACGGCGTCGTCCGGCGCCGTCTGGAGGATCAGGCCCACTCCATTCTCATCGCGGCTATCGAACACGATCTGTCCGGGCGCGAGCGTCTTGAATTCGATCCAGAACTCAAGGGCCAGGCCGCCCACGACAGATTCCGATTCCAGCGGCGCAACCGCGTCGTTGTCAAACTGATTCCAGAGCCCTTCGAGCAGCGTGCGAGCGACCGGATGGACGCGAGCGATGGTCTTTTGCGTCTCGGTGAGGAAAAAGTCACCCTCGTCCTCGATGAGGTCGGGGTAGCTCATGCGCACACGCGGGTCGTCGTCGTAGAGCACAATCTCGGGCTGGGACCACCGGACAATTTTGCCGGCGGGCGAATCCACTTCGATACCTCCACAGAGCCAGGCGGGGTTGCGGTCGGCGTAGGATCTCCCGCCGTGGTTATGGAACCAGTAGAGGAACTTGCCGTTGCTGCACTTCCATACAAAGTTGGCAGCGCGTGGGTGCTTGATGAGTCGGCCGTCGGCGTACCGCAGGTATTGCGGCGGGCTCCAGGTATGTCCCTGGTTGCGACTGTACGTGCAAACCGGATGTCCCGCCACCGTGCGATAGACACAGAAGAACGATCCGTCGCTGAGCATGCAGACGTTTTGCTCTTCCGCAATCGGTCCGCCTCCGGCCGGCGCCCGCAGGCCGACGTCCCCATCGGGCAGCGTTTCCCACGTCGCGTGAGCCGGGTCGGTGACGGTCACCAAGTTATTGCTGGCCAGCAGCACCCCCTCCGTGCGGGCGAGAAAGCCGGCCCCGAAGCGACCGACCTTGTGCAGAGGGACATAGGCAACGCCCGCGTGAACGAAGGGCCGGCCCACGTTCCAGAAAAAACGCACCTTGCCTCCGTACGGATTCTCGCGGTCGATCTCAAACGCGCGAACCGGGATCGGGTAACGCCGCGGCGACCAGGTCCGCCCGTGATCGTCGCTGTATTTGCAGACATAGTAGCCCTGCGTATCGACGCGGGTGGTGTAGCCCGATTTGTAGGCCGAGGTGTCGGCTCTGACGCGACGCAGGTTGTCGGTGTTGTGGTTGTAGAAGGTGTAGATGCGTCCAGTCGGGGTCTTCAATAGGACCGCATACGAGGCTTCGGGCCCGTTGGCGGGCTCGACGTCGACCGGCGCCGACCACGTCCGGCCTCGGTCCGTGCTGCGCAGCGTCACCACGTGTTGGCCTTGCGCCCCTTCGTGCCCGACGCCGGTGGTAAGGATGCAGAGCCAGGCGCCGTCATCGGTCTGCACGACATAGGGTTGATCGGCGTAGTTCTCGGTCGGGATCTCCCAGCCCGTGCGAATGTGGCGTGGGTCTTCGGCGCCGACAGCCGCACCGATCATCAGAAGCAGGGCCAGACAGCGTGTACGTTTCGCGGTCATGTCAAACCGATCTCGCTGTCTGACAAATAGCACGGCGGCTTGTTGCGCCAGTTCTCATCGCTCGGGTCGGGCCCCAGGAAGCGATAGTTGCCTTTGCAGAGGGCGAACCACTTGCACTTCAGACAGCGCGAGTCGGCGAAGGTGTCCTTGTGGCGCAGCTTGTACAGGACCGGGTTCGTCTCGTCGGCCCAGATCTGGGCGAACGGCCGCTCGGTGACGTTGCCCAGCGGATAGTGGCGCCAGAACTGATCGGCGTAGACCGTCCCGTCCCAACTGATGCAGGCGATCTTCTCGCCGATTCGGTTGCCCCCATTGGACAGCAGCAGGCGCCGGGCCTCCTCGAAACCGGGATGGCCCTCGCGCTGCATCCGCGCCAGCAGATACGGCCCATCGGCGTGATTGCCGACGGTCAGCACTTCGTCGACCAGGCCTTTCTCGACCAGTTCATCCGTGCGGTCGACGATCGTCGCCACCGTCAGGCGGGTCTGCGCCGCACTGGGGGCCTGCTCGCTCAGATCGGTGGCTCGCCCCGAAGAGACAAGATGGTAAAAACAAATGCGGCGGATGCCCGTCTCCCCGGCGACGTCGAAGATCGCCGGCACCTGACCCGCGTTGGCCCTGGTGATCGTGAAACGCAGCCCTGTCCGCAGGCCGGCTGCCCTGCAGTTCTCCATGCCCTCGATCGCCTTGCGGAAGCCGCCGGGGGCCTGCCGAAACTTATCGTGGAATGGCTCCTGCCCGTCCAGCGAGATACCGACGTAACTCAGCTCCGTCTCGGCCAGTTGCTGCGCCACCGCCGGCGTAATCAGCGTCCCGTTCGTGCTGATCACGGTGCGCAGCTTCAGACCCCGGGCCTCGGCCATCAGTTCCAGCAGGTCCTCGCGTAAGAGCGGCTCACCGCCGCTGAACAACACGACCGGGACATTGGCGGCCGGGAGCTGCGCGAGAAATGCCTTGGCCTGTTCGGTCGACAGCTGGTCCCGCACGCAGCCCGGATCGGACGAACTGTAGCAGTGCAGACACCGCAGATTGCAGCGGGCCGTGCAGTTGAAGACCGCGATCGGACCAAAGCTCTGGGGCTTGTTATACCGCAAGTCGTCCGAGTCACCCGCGAGATTGCAGTAAAGCTTGGAAATGTTGATCATCGCAACCCATTCGGTAGGAGACTGTCAATAGGATCATCTACTCTCGACCTGCTCAATGGCGCCCAATAGCCCATCGGTGGTGTGTTCCGGCGCGGTCAGGCGGACGTGCACGCCCAGCTTGTCCAACTGGGCCGTGGTGACCGGCCCGATCGAAGCGACCTTGACATTACCAGCGCTGACCACGTCGACGGGAATGCGCTTGAAGAAGTTTCGCACCGCCGAGGGGCTGGCAAATGTCAGCCAATGGATCTGACCCTGTTCGATCTGCTCGCGCAGCGCCGCCGGATCGCCCGTTTGCGGCACAGCGGTGTAGAGCGGAACGTCGTTGACCTGCGCCCCGCCCTGCTGGAGCACTTCGACGAGGTCGCTGGTCGCCAGTTCGCTGCGCAGCAGCAGGATCTTCTTCTCGTGGAGATTGGCCAGCGCGATCAGTTGCGTGCCCAACTCGCGACCGGTGAAGACCGTCGGCACGAAATCGGCGCGGATACCGTACCGCGCCAGTGCGTCGGCGGTCTTGGTCCCGAGCGCTGCCAGCCGATTCGAGGCGAAGACCCGTGCATCCTTACCCAGCGTCGCCATGACGTCGAAGAAGACGTCGACGCCGTTGGGGCTGGTGAAGATCACCCAATCGTATGTGGTCAATTCCGCTAGTGCGTGCAGGAAGGCGTTTCCCTCGGTCAGAGGCTTGATCGCAAACGTGGGAAACTCCACAGGTCGGGCGCCCCGGTTGGCGATCATCCGGGCGAACTCCGCGTTGCCGGCCGCATCGCGCGTGCTGACGATGCTCTGGCCAAACAGCGGCTGTTTCATGAACCAGTCCAACTCGCTTTCCCCTTCGGCCGCGGCGCCGACGATAATCAACGCCGGCGGCTCGATCTTCTCGCGCTGGCACGTCTCGACGATCTCGTTTAGCGGTGCCCGCACTACTCTTTGCGTCGGGAACGTGGCGTTCGCCACCAACGCCACCGGTGTGGAAGCGTCGCGCCCGTTAGCTATAAGCTCCTTGGCGATCAAAGGCAGCGTGCCGATGCCCATGTAGAAAACGAGCGTGCCCGGAAAGCGGGCCAGCACGTCCCAGTCGATATTGGTGCCCTGCTTGCCGTCGGCCTCGCGACCGGTGATGAAGGCCACCTGCGAACTGTAGCGGCGGTCGGTGAGCATGATGCCGGTGTACTCGGAAGCCGCGATGGCCGCGGTGATGCCGGGGACGATCTCGAACTTGACACCCACTTCATTGAGCGCGACGACTTCCTCCGTCACGCGGCCAAAGACGCAGGGATCGCCGCCTTTGAGCCGCACGACGGTTTTGCCCTCCAGGGCCTTCCGCACCAGAATCTCGTTAATCTGGTCCTGAGTGAACGATCCCGCGCCAATCCGCTTGGGCACGTTGACGATCTCGGCGTCAGCGCGGGCCAGCTCCAGCAGCGCCGGATTGGCGAGCTTGTCGGCGATGATGCAGTCGGCCGTCTTGATCAACTCGGCGCCGCGCAGGGTGATCAGGTCGGCGCGTCCCGGACCGGCCCCTACCAGGTAGACAAATCCCTTACTAGGCATCGATGCCACCTCCGTTTCGCTGCCGTTCCAGTTCGTCGAGCACGTCTTGTCCTCCTGCTTCAAGTAATTCCAGAGCCACCTGACAACCCAGCCCGCGGGCCTGCGTCCAAGGCCCGGTCGCCTCGGCCCGGAACAGGCGTCGCCCGCTTGCGTCCGCCAGGAACGCCCGCAAGCTCATGGTGTCACCGTCGCAAAATGCGTAGGCCCCGACGGGAGCGTGACAGCCGCACTTCGTTTCGGTCAGGATCTGCCGTTCGGCGTCGGTGACGGCCCGGGCCCGCTCGTCGTCGATCGCCGCCAGCATCGCGCAGGCTTCGGTGTCCTCGGCGCGGGCCTGGATGGCCAGGGCACCTTGGGCCGGCGCCGGGATGAACTCGACCGGATCGAACACGAAGGAGATCTCGCCGTCGAGTCCGAGCCGTTCCAGGCCGGCACGAGCCAGAATAACAGCGTCGAGGTCTTCGCTGCGGAGTTTCTCGATGCGCGTGCGGACGTTGCCTCGGATCGGCACCGATTCGAGATCGGGTCGGACATGTTTCAACTGGGCGATCCGTCGCAGGCTCGAGGTCCCGATGCGGGCTCCTTCGCCCAGGCGATCGAGCGAGTCGATGGGCTCGCGGGCCAGCAGCGTATCTTCAGGGAACTTGCGGTTGAACACCGCCGCCACCGTCAGTCCTTCGTGGGCGCGGGTGGGCAGGTCCTTGTAGCTGTGGACCGCGAAATCCGCCTGCTTGGCCGCCAACATCTCCTCCAGCCGCGACGTGAAAAAGCCCGTGTCCTTGAGGTTCCACAGCACCGTGCGCCGGTCCCGGTCACCTTCCGAAGTGACCTCCTTGATCTCGACCTCAAGGTCGGGATGCTGCTGCTTCAGGGCGGCGATCACGGTCTGCGTCTGAGTCAGGGCCAGTTCCCCGCGTCGCGTGGCTACGGTCAGAGTTCGGCTCATGCGTTGCCTTTGTCATGCAAGAAAAACGTCTTGTTCACCAGATCCACCACCTCAGGTTGTTCGGCGGTCGGCTCGCCACCGCCCTGCGTCAGCGTCGGGATCAACGGCACCAGATCGAAGGAATCATACCAGCGCGAGAACAGGCCGACAAACTCTTCAAGCAGGGCCCGCGCCCTGGGGATCTCCACGGGGCAGTCATGATACGTCAAATTATATAGGACGAGCTTCATACCTGGGTATATGGCCTACCGATACAGTAATCTCGTATTGTACCGGCGCAGCGCTTCACATTCAAGCCTCAGCAAGCGTGAATCGTGGTCGCACGCGCGGCAGGAGGGGAGCGTGATGCCTGGTGCGGGCAAAAAGCAAGGGCCGTGGCGAAACAGGCCGCCCAGGAAATCAGCATGTCATGCCAATGGTGCTACAGCCTCCGGCGTCGCCACGACCAGGAGACCAGCCCCACACCGATACCGCCGAGCAGCAAGGCACCCGGCGCCGGGATGACCGCCAGTTCGACAACCTCGGCGGCTGAAAGAGCCCGGCCATAGATCATGACGTCATCGATCAGGCCGGGGAAGAAATTCACGATGTCGTCCGAGGAGCCGTTGTTCGACGCATAGGCCCCGATCAAGAGGTCCTGAAAGCACTGGTTCGTCGGCAGCGCCGTACCATTCCATTGGCCCGTCAGGATACCGTCGACGTACAGCAGCAACTGCCCGCTCGCCGTCCGCGTGGCGGCCAGGTGCGTCCAGACGCCCACTTCGGGAAACGTCCCGTTGCTGTACCAGTATTCGTCGTCGTCGTTGTCCTCATACATAAACGTAACCCCATTGCCGTAGGCGTGCACCTCGCCCGTGACCAGCAGCACGCTGCCGGCGCGGTCGGTCGTGTAGTCCTCGCCCCGGCCCACGATTGTCGGGCCGACCTCCCCTGACAGATCCCGCGTCGGCATGATCCATGCAGACATCGTGAACACCGGCAACTGGAAGGCGTCGGCATAGGGCACCACGATATAGTCGTCGATGCCATCAAAGCTGTAGGCGCTGTTGGCATTGCCGAACCGGTCGGTGGCCAGCGTGGCCCCGTACACAGTCCCGTCATGCCCATTGCCTGAACTGTCATAGGCGTTGCCGTTGAACAGATACGAGGCGACCAGACCGTCGCTCGGACCGGCCGAGGCCCCGTTGTCCGCAACCAGCACCCCTAGAACCACACATAACAATGCGGCGGATCTGCGAACACGGGATCCAGTCCGACCGGAAAACTGTTGGCGTGTAATGTTCCCAGTCACGGTTCTCTCCTCCGACCGACGTTAGCAATGGCAAGCCGCCTCAGCGGTGCATTGTCGCCGATCCAGGTCAGCGAAAACACCTGCAGGGAGGGCTCGGTTGCTCGAATGGCACCTCCGTGCCACGGCTGCCCCTCTAGAGGGACCATCGAGCAGTCTCACCCTCGCACGTCTCCAAACCACTCGTCATTATAGGATGTTTACGAGAGATAGTCAATCTTTGCGCGGCCTTTTTATGGAGTTTTAGTTGACTGAGATAACGTGCCGACGGGCTGCCAGCCAGGTACCGCGGCCAAGCCTCGCACGCCCACAGTCAAAGCCAGCCCGAGCAGAAGGCATGAACAGCGTGCGGGCCCTGATGCGGGCCAAACGAAAAAGGCCGTGGCGAAATGCGATACGGCCCTTGAAATCAACAGGTCGGTCGAATTCCACTAGAGGGTCTTGCGTCGCCGCAGCCAGGAGATGAGGCCCGTCCCGATGCCGCCCAGCAGCAGCGCGCCGGGAGCCGGGATAGTGCTAACGAGATTGCCGATTTCCCCTGCCGAAAGGGCCCGACCGTAAACCATGACGTCGTCGATCAAGCCCGGGAAGTAATTCGCGATTTCGTCCGAGGGGGTGTTTGACGCGTAAGCCCCGATGAAGAGGTCCTGAAGACACTGAGTCGTCGGCGCGGCGGTACCATCCCACTGACCCGTCAAGATGCCATCGACGTACATCAGAAGCTGTCCGTCCGCTGACCGCGTGACCGCCAGATGCGTCCAGACGCCGACCTGGGGGAACACATCGTTGCTGTACCAGTATTCATCATCGGCGTTGTCTTCATACAGGAAGGCAACGCCGTTGCCGTAGTCATGTGCGGTGCCGGTTACCAGTAGAACGCTGCCGGCGTGATCGTTGCCGTAGTCCTCACCGCGGCCCACAATCGTCGGCCCCATCAGCGCCGACAGGTCCGTCGTCGGGTTGATCCATGCGGCCATGGTGAATTCCGGCAGTTGGAAGGCGTCCGCATATGGTACGCGGATGCAGTCGTCGATGCCGTCGAAGCTGTAGGCACGGTTGGCGCTGCCGAACCGGTCGGCGGCCAGCGTCGCTCCGTAGACCGTCCCGTCGTGCCCGTTGCCCGAGCTGTCATTGGCATTGCCGTTGAAACGATATGAGGCGACCAGACCAGCGCTCGGTGCGGCCAGAGCGGCATTGCCGGCCGCCAGGACCGCCAGAGCGGCGCAGCATAGGACGCCCAGCTTCTGCGTTCTGGATGGGGCTCGGCCCAGAGATCCTCTACATGTCATGTTTCCCGTCACGATTCACTCCTCCGATCAATATCAGCAATCACGCTCTATCCCACCGGCCCATTTGGCCGATCCACGTCTGCGGGAGTTACAAGGGGGGGCGGCGTCACTCGAACAAAATGCGGACGCCCCGAACAGACGGGGAACGTGCCGCGAACGGCTAACACACCCTTGAGAGGAAAATCGAGCAGATAGCTTCTCCCTCCCTCCGGACGTCTCCCAACCTCCCTGGTATTATAGGAAATTTAGAGACGTTAATCAATACCATCTTGGGCTTTCTGACAGAAAACAACGGAAGACGACAAAACGGGCCAATGACTGCCGCCCCCCCCCGGCTGGATCCGGAGGATCCCGAACGAGGACTCGATGCGAGGCCCCGTCAATCGGGCGAATAATCTTGCGAACCGTCGGTTCGATTTGTTATAAGTATAAGAGGCAAACACGTTTCGTAGCCGGCATATGCGGTAGCTCTGGCGCTTCGGCGGCAGGGCCAGCGCCGGAGAGAGCTAAGGAGTGCCTATGAATCGATTCAAACGGCCCGTTTTGTGGGCCGCTCTGATAGTCATCCTCCTACTGGTTTGTTTCTCCGTCTATGGCGCCTTTCTCGGGGCCGATCGGGCCCAGGTATTCTTCAATTCGGTGCCGCTGACGGCGTATTGGTTTGCCCTGGCGGCGCTGCTCATTGCGGGAATCGCCCTGTTCCGTCGACTGATCCATGTCCCGTCGCTGCTGCTGATGCACCTGGGGTGTATTCTGATCCTGGCCGGCGGCATGTGGGGCTCGGCGGGCGGGCAGGCGCTCCAGGCGCGCCTTCTCGGCCGGGAGAGGATTGTCAAGGGCCAGATGCCCATCCGCGAGGGCGCCACCGAAAACCACGTCCGCATCGGCGACAGCAACGACATGCCCGAGTTGCCTTTCTCCATCCGACTGCGGGATTTCCGCATCGAGTACTACCAGCCCGGGACGCTCATGATGCAGAGCCGCTCGGGCCAGAACTGGAGAATGCCGGCTGAGGCGGGCGCGACGCTGTCGCTGGGGCGTGAGTTGGGAAAAGTCACGATCCAGCAGACGTTCGAGAATTTCAGGATGGACATCTCCGGCGACGAGCGCGTGGCTTTCGACGCCCCCGGCGGCTACAACCCCGCCTTGCAAGTGGTACGCGAGAAGCCGGATGGATCGACGACGCAGCGATACGTCTTCCTCCAGCAAGCCGGACACGTGAATCCCAATGTGGATCTGATGATGGTCTTCAACCGGGCCATTCGCGACTACACCAGCGAGTTGGAGGTCGTCGAAGAAGGCCGCGTCGTCAAACAAAAGGATATCGAGGTCAACCACCCGCTGTACTACGGAGGATATCACTTCTACCAGAGTTCCTACGGCCAGAACGATTTGGGGGAGTACACGGTCCTGACGGTGGTTTCCGACTCCGGCCTGAAGGCCGTCTTCGCCGGCTACGCCATGCTGGTCGGCGGCGTCTGCTGGCACTTCTGGTTCCGCCGCCTGCGGACGGCGACCGGAGGAGGACAGAAGACGCAGAACGGAAAGCAGAACACCGACCAGGGAGGAGGTGGTCATGGCCATTAAGTATACGCTCCAGGGCCTGCTCGTCTATCTCACCATGGCCGCTTATTTGCTTGCCCTCGTCGCGACGATCGCGCGGCGTAAGAAGGCAGGGCAGGGATTGTTCTGCGCCGGTTTTTGCCTGGCACTGGTGATGTATGCCTATCGCTGGCTCGACGTGCGGCACGTGCCCCTCCAGAACCTTTTCGAGGTGTTCCTTTCGCTCGGTGTCTTGTGCTTCCCCATCTCGCTGCTGAGCCGGCGCGTCTGGCGCATCGGGGGCCAATGGGCGGACATGCTGATCGGTGTCATCGTGCTGTTTCCGGCCGGTTTCGTCTTTCACGCCGAGCCGCAACAATTGCCCCCGGCCCTGCAAAGCTGGCTGTTCGCCCCGCACGTGGCGGTTTACATGCTCAGCTACGTCTTCATGGCCAAGGCCGCCTTCCAGGCGGTCACGCAACTGAGCGGCGCCAAGCCAACCGGCAGCAACCTGCTGAACGCGGAACAGGCGACCTACAAACTGATTGCCATCGGCTTTCCCTTGCTGACGCTGGGCCTGATCCTGGGCAGCGTCTGGGGCAAGCTGGCCTGGGGCGACTACTGGGCTTGGGACCCGAAAGAGCTGTGGTCGCTCGTCTCCTGGCTGGTGTATGTGGCCTACTTCCACTGGCGGTACATGTTCGGCAAGCGCTATCCGCGAGCCAACAGCGCCTGGGCCCTGGCGGGCATGGCCGCGATCGTCATTACCCTGCTCTGGGTCAATCTGTCCCGGCTCTTCCCGGGCATGCACAGCTACGCGACGTAGATCGTCATAAAGGAGAACACTTAACCAAGGAGGGTAGAATGAACCGCAGGGAATTCCTCACGCGGAGTATCGGTACATCCTTGGCGGGCGGGCTGATCCTGCCCGGCCATGCCACATCGGCTTCACAGAAGGCTCGCAAACGACCCAATGTTCTCTGGATCATGCTGGACGACGGGCGCGCCGATGCGCTGGGCTGTTACGGGAAACCCTGGGCCCGGACGCCGCATCTCGATGCGCTGGCGGCCCGCGGCGTGCGCTTCGAGACCGCCATCGTACAGAATCCGGTCTGCGTCCCCTCGCGCAAGTCGATGAAGTCAGGCCATTACGCCCACACGTTCGGGCTGACGGCCATGGGCAAGCCAACCGCCACGCCTGCTGCGTACCTGAAGCGCGCCCGCGAGGTGCCCAACCTGCTCAAAGCCTGGGACAAAATCGGTATGGCCCCGATCAATATCGGCAAGACGCACGCCTATCGCGACGACTGGAGCCGCAAACGTGACATCGGGCCGGCCTTCGATGTGCTCGGGCGACCGCGCACCGAGGCTGTCAAGCAACGGCTGGAACAGGCCGGCAGCAAGTATCCGGAAGCCGTGACCAAAACGCACGGCTGGGCCATTGGCGGGACCGTGCCCCTGGAGCCCGAGGAGATCAGCACCTCGAAGCTGGGCGACCTGGCGCTGGAGACACTGGCGGAACTGACCAGCAAGGACGAGCCCTTCTTCCTGCGCGTCTCGTTCCACGCCCCGCACGTACCCTGCCGCGTACCCAAAGAATACATGATCGATCCGGCGACCATCGAGCTGCCCTTGCCCACGGAGGAGGAACTGGCGAGCAAGCCGCGTTTCGAACGCGAGCAACTGCATGTCTACGCCGGCGCGCCGGATCTGACGGCCGAACAGATTGGCATCGCCCGGGGCACTTACTACGGCATGGTTTCGCTGGTCGATACCCAGGTCGGTCGTCTGGTGGACCACCTGCGCCGGACGGGGCAACTCGACAACACGATCATCGCGTTCAATTCCGACCAGGGCTTTCAACTGGGCGAGCACGGCCTCTGGAAGAAACGCGTCTTCTACGAGCAAAACGTCAAAGTGCCCTTCCTGGTGAGTTGCCCCGTCCTGCTGCCCCAGGGCAAGGTGATCGAAGAGCCCGTGGAGATGATCGACTTCGTCCCGACGCTGATGGATCTGTGCGATCTGAAGGTGCCCACGACGATTCCCGGGCGCAGTCTCATGCCCCTGATCCGTGGCGACGTCACCGAATGGCGTGAGGCCGTCTTCAGCGAGATCGACCACAGCATGTCCATGTACGACGAGCTGCGCCATCACAGCGGGCGGCGCGTCATGGTGCGGACCAAGGAGTGGAAGATGGTCTGGTTCATGGACGAGCGGGCCGAGGACAAGGACGGCGCGCTGTACCACCTCAAGAGCGACCCCGAGGAACAGGTCAATCTCTACGGCCGGCCGCAATACACCCGGACCGTTGACTATCTCGAACGGCTCTGTTACGAATGGGATCGTCGTGCCGAACTTCGCTCACGGAATGTCTTGGAGGGAAAGAACGATGTCGCGTAAGAAATGGTTGCTGATTGCTATCGCTCTTGCCGCGTGCTGGGCCGGAGCCACGTGCAGCGGGATGATCCTGGCGGAAGACGGCCAAGCCAAGGCCACGATCATAGTCGCGCCCGATGCATCCGAGTCGGTGCAGCACGCCGCGAAGGAACTGGCGAGCTTCCTCGATCAGATCAGCGGTGGCCAGTTCGAGATCGCCCATAAACCTGAAGGCGGACGCCCCTCCATCTTCCTGCTTCCGGAGGCCGCGCTGCGATCCAGAGCCAGCCGTTCCACCGACGATCTCGGAGCCGACGGGATTGTCATCAAGACTCTCAGGAACGGCTTGATTCTGACCGGCGGTGAGCCGCGTGGAACGCTGTATGCCGTATATACATTCCTCGAAGACTATCTGGGCTGCCGGTGGTGGTCGTCGACCGAGAGCACGATTCCGAAGAAGCCTACGCTGGAAATCGGCGAGATCGACGTGCGCTACAAACCCATCCTGGAATATCGCGAACCGTTCTGGTACGATGCCCATGAAGGCGACTGGGCGGTGCGGAACAAGTGCAATGGCAACAGCGTCCGCGTCGACGCCAAACGCGGAGGCAAGCACCGCTATGAAGGCTTCGTACACACGTTCTATCCGCTGGTCCCGCCGCAGAAGTATTTCGACGCGCACCCGGAATGGTTCAGCGAGATCGACGGCAAGCGGACCACGGAGCGGGCCCAGCTTTGCCTGACCAACGAGGAGATGCGGCAGGAGTTGGTCAAGAACCTGCGCGCCCGGCTACGGGCCAATCCGGCAGCGACCATCGCTTCCGTTTCTCAGAACGATTGGCATGGCAACTGCCAGTGTGCCAAGTGCGCTGCGATCGAGAAAGAAGAAGGCAGCCCGGCCGGCCTGATGCTGCGCTTCGTCAACGCAGTTGCTGAAGATATCGAAGAGGAATTCCCCCACGTGGCGATCAGCACGCTGGCGTATCAGTACACGCGCCGCCCCCCCAGGCACGTCAAACCGCGCGACAACGTCATCGTCCGCCTGTGCAGCATCGAGGCTTCGTTCAGCGTCCCCCTGTCCCACAAACGCAACAAGCCGTTCCACGACGACATCGTCGGCTGGTCGAAGATCTGCGACCGACTCTACGTCTGGGACTACGTGACCAACTTCCGGCACCACATCATGCCGCACCCGAACCTGCGCGTGCTCGGGCCCAACGTGAAATTCTTCACCGACCACAGCGTCAAGGGCCTCTTCGAGCAAGGGGCCTACACCACCAACGGCGCCGAGATGGCCGAGTTGCGGGCCTGGGTCCTGGCCAAGCTGTTGTGGGACCCGAACCTTGACGGCAACGCTTTAATCGATGAATTCATCGCGGGCTATTATGGCCCGGCCGCCCCGCACATCAGGGCGTACCTGGAGGTAACACACGACGCGGTCGCGAAGAGCCGCGACTGGCTGGGCTGCTTCGAGAAGTTCACGGCCAGGTACCTCTCGTTCGATACGCTATCACGCGGCTGGGCGCACTTGGCGAAAGCGGAAGAGGCTGTGCAGGACGATCCCGATCTGCACTTCCGCGTCCAGGTGGCGCAACTGCCCGTGATGTACACCTTCATGATGCGCTGGGACGAGATGCGCGAAGCCGGCCAGCGGGCCGGCGCCGACTGGCCCATGCCCGCGTCGATCCAGGAAACGTACGACCGCTTCATGGTCGTCGCCAAGAAGAAGAACATCACGCGTCTGGATGAGTGGAATAGAGGTTTCGGCAACCTCGACGAGGCCCTCAAACGCGCGGGGCAATAGGTCTATGGCAACCGGCAACGGCAAGGCGGCCCTGGAACTGCGCAACGTCACGGTCCGTTTCGATGGACAGACGGTCCTCGACCACTTCTCGATGGCCCTGGAGGCAGGCGAGAAAGCCCTGTTGACGGGCCCTTCGGGCTGCGGCAAATCCACTGTGCTGCGCTGCCTGCTCGGCTTCGTCGCGCCCGAGGCCGGATCGATCCACATCGAGGGCAAACTGCTCAACGCCCACACCGTCTGGACCCTGCGCCGGCACCTGGCCTACGTCGGCCAGGAACCGGAACTCGGGACCGGGACCGTCAACGAGATCCTGGAGCGTCCCTTTCACTTTCACGCCAACGCCCCGCTGCGCGCGAACCTTCATCGCGTGCCGCAGTTGTGTGAGCAGTTCGGCCTGGCTCAATCGCTGTTGCGCAAGGAACCGGGCGACCTGTCCGGAGGCGAAAAGCAGCGCATTGCCTTGATTTCGGCGCTGCTGCTCGACCGTACCGTCTTCCTGCTGGACGAAGTGACCTCCGCCCTCGACCGGGCCAGCAAACGAATCGTCCTGGACTATTTCCAATCCCGTAATGATGTCACGACCCTGTTCGTCGCCCACGATTCGGAATGGTTCGCCTTCGCCGACCAGACCATCGAAATGCCCGGGCGGCACCCGACGGGAGGTGAAGGCCATGACTGAGTGGACTACATTATATTGTCATCCTGAGGCGCAGCCGAAGGATCTGGGCCCTGAACAAGACAGAGCGCAGAGGGTCGCAGCCCAGATCCTTCACTTCGTTCAGGACGACAAGCGACTGATGTGGGGGATACCTGTCCCCATCCAAAGAGGGGCCGCATGAACGACATCGTCCAAGTCGGTACCTGGCAACTGGCGGCCGCGTACCTGCTGCTGATCTTCCCCCTGGCGATCATGCTGTGGTATCGCATCCCCCTGCTCGGCGCGACCGCCATCGCCCTGGTCCGCATGACCGTGCAGCTTGTCTTCGTCGGCCTTTATCTCCAGGTGATCTTCAAGCTCAATATCTTCTGGCTCAGCGCCGCGTGGCTGCTGGTCATGATCGCGGTGGCGGACGTCTCGATCGTGCGGACCTGTTCGCTGAAGCTGCCCCGCATCGCCCTGCCCCTGTTCGGCGCGTTACTGGCCGGCACGACGGTCCCGCTGCTGCTGTTCGTCGGGCTGATCCTGCGTCGCGACAACCTGCTCGACGCCCAGTACGCCATCCCCATCGGCGGCATGATCCTCGGCAACTGCCTCCGCGCCGACATCGTAGGCGTGCGCACGTTCTACGAAGGGATCCGCACGGGCGAGAAGGCCTTCCTCCAGAGCCTCGCCCAGGGCGCCCTGCTGCACGAAGCGATCCGCCCGCACGTCCGTCAGGCCTGCCGGGCCGCCCTGGCGCCGACCGTCGCCAGCATGACCACCATCGGCCTGGTGTCACTGCCCGGCATGATGACCGGCGTCATCCTGGGCGGCGCCAGCCCCGCCATCGCCATCAAGTACCAGATCGCCATCATGATCTCCATCTTCTCGGGCACCTCGATCACCCTGGCCCTGGGCCTGTGGCTGACCAGCAAGACCTCCTTCACCCCCTACGGCCCGCTCGACCGCTCCATCTTCCGAAACAGCTCGAAGACGTGACGCGTGTGTGAAAAACACCCTGGGATAACAGCAGCCTTAGGAGGCTGCCGGGGCAGCGGGGCTTCTCTGGAGAACAGGCCAGAATCGTCTTGTCTAACATCTCGGCTGTTGACCGCCGGCCGTCTTGTGCAGCAACTGGAATAATGCCCCACGTTCCGCGGCGTCCTGTTCCATCCGGATCGTCGGTTCCCGGTCAACCTGGATTATCTGGCTCGTTCGCATCCGCCTCACTTGAGCGAAGCAGTGGGGATGGTTCTGACAGGGCCCTGCGGCATCGGGTGCTTGTTTGTCCAACGGCCGTCCGGTACACTCATCCTTGCGGCAGCCAGCGGCTTCGGACGAATTCCCGGGATCCGGACCGGCTGTGATCGATCGCTTGCTACAACTATCTTGACATTGGCATTTCAGGTCGGGACCAATAGGAGACGGAGAGTATGGAACCACAAGCCTGCCGAGGTGCGGGATGGATCGCTTTCTGTATGGCCTGCTGGACCACTGTCGGCATCGCGGCTACCGGCAAGCCTGTATCCAAAGATGCCGCCCTGCCGGCCGGTGTCCGGCTCGTTTGGGACACGTCAAAAACGTACAGAGAAGCAACGGCGACACGCGAACGCATCTGTATCAATGGCCTCTGGCGGTGGCAGCCGGCGAAAGCGGAATCGCGAGAAGTGCCTGAGGGGAACTGGGGCTACTTCAAGGTACCGGGGTGCTGGCCCGGTATCACCGACTACATGCAGAAAGACAGTCAGACGGTGCACGTTCACCCGAGTTGGCGCAATCGCAGGCTTGGTGACCTTACAGCCGCCTGGTACGAGCGAGAGTTCACGATCCCGCCGGCCTGGTCGGGCCGCCGCATTGCCCTTGGCCTGGCGTATCTGAATTCCTATGCGGTGGTCTACGTCGATGGCGACCAAGTGGGCGAGGCTCGGTTTCCCGGGGGCGAGGTGGATCTGACCGCTTACTGTCATCCAGGTCACACGTATCGGCTCAGTCTTCTCGTGGTGGCCATGCCGCTCAAAGGCGTGATGCTGTCCTACACGGATACCGCATCGGCCCGTGAGGTCAAGGGAACGGTCGCTCGGCGGGGTATGTGTGGTGATGTCTACCTCGTTGGCATGCCCGCCGGACCGCGAATCGTCGATGTGCGCGTGGCCACCTCAGTCCGCAAACAGGAACTATCGCTCGATCTGGGGCTGGAGGGACTCGCGACCGAGGCCGAGTACGCCGTTAGCGCGCGAATCCTCGAGAAGGGCCACCTCGTGAAGGAATTTCAGTGGCGCCCGTTTCGGGAAGGCGATGCCCACGAGGGCCGCATTGTGTGCACGGAGAAATGGATGCCCGAGGAACTCTGGGACATTCATACCCCGCAAAACACCTATGACGTGGAGGTCTCCCTTCTCGACGACAAGGGCAGAGTGCTGGACACGAGTTGGACCGTTCGTTTCGGGTTCCGTGAGCTTTGGATCGACGGCCGCGATTTCTATCTCAACGGCACTCGCATGTTCCTTTCGGCGGTGCCGCTTGACAACGCTCAAGTCGGCGCTGCACAGGCGAGGTATGAGGCCGCGCGCGAGAGCTTAGAACGGCTCAAGAGCTTCGGCATCAACCTCGTCTACACGCACAACTATGGCTGTGCCCCGGGCTCGCATCTGAGCTTCACGGAGATCCTCAGGGCCGCCGATCATACGGGGATGCTCGTGTCTTTTTCTCAGCCGCATTTTAGCCACTATGATTGGCAGGCACCCGACGCCGATCGAAGCAACGGGTACGCCCGCCACGCCGAATTCTACGTCCGCGCCGCCCAGAACCACCCTTCCGTGGTGATGTACTCCATGAGTCACAACGCCACCGGCTACAGCGAAGACATGAACCCCGACATGATCGACGGCATTCAGGATGCCCGTGACACCTGGGCCCTGCGAAACGTCAAGCGCGCTCTGCGGGCAGAAGCGATTGTCGAGGCCCTGGATCCTTCCCGCATCGTCTACCATCACGCCTCAGGCAACCTGGGCTCCATGCACGCGATCAACTTCTACCCGAACTTCGTCCCGATCCAGGAGATGTCCGACTGGTTCGAACACTGGGCCACAAAGGGCGTCAAACCGGTCTTTTTGTGCGAGTACGGCACGCCGTTCACCTGGGACTGGGCGATGTACCGGGGGTGGTACCAAGGGAAGAGGGAATTCGGCAGTGCGCCGGTGCCGTGGGAATTCTGCCTGGCTGAGTGGAATGCCCAGTTCTTCGGCGACGGCGCCTTCCAAATCAGCGAAATGGAGAAGAAAAACCTGCGCTGGGAGGCGCGGCAGTTCCGCGCGGGTAAACTCTGGCATCGCTGGGATTACCCCCACCGGTTGGGATCGACCGACCTGGTCGAGCGAGAGCCCGTTTTTAACCTCTATTACACGGACAACTGGCGGGCCTTTCGCACCTGGGGTGTCTCCGCAAACTCACCCTGGGAACATCACATCCTGTTCAAGCTGCGTCCAGGCGTTGATAGAAACCGGCGCGAGGAGTTCGAGGTGGACTGGTCGAACCTGCAGCGGCCCGGATTCAGCCCCGATTACCAGGAGCAGCGCTATGAACGGATGGATCTGGCCTACGAACGCTCGGATTGGATTCCCACCGGTGCCGGCAAGGCCATCATCCACAACAACCAGCCTCTCCTGGCCTATATCAGTGGCAAACCAGGTCACTTCACCAGCAAGGACCATAATTTCCTCCCTGGCGAGACAGTCGAAAAGCAGATGATCGTGATCAACAACTCACGCGCGCCGGTTCACTGCGAGTGCTCGTGGTCGCTGGCGCTGCCTGAACCGATTGTGGGTCAGGACCAGATCACCGTCGAAGCCGGCCGGCAAACGCACCTACTGATGCGCTTCGTTGTCCCGCCAACAGCCAAACCAGCGGAGCACAAGCTAACCGCAAGAGCAATCTTCGACAGTGGCCAGACACAGGAAGATGCCTTCACGATTCATGTCCTTCCGCGTCGGGCGCCCGTGCGCGGCAGGATCAAGGTAGCCGTCTTGGACCCCAAGGGCGAGACGACGCAGTTGATTGAGAGTATGGGTCTGCCCTACGAACAGGTGGATGCGACCACCAACCTCGATTCGTATGAGATGCTGATCGTCGGCAAGGCCGCCTTGACGGCGGGCGGTCCGGCACCGGATATCGGCCGGGTACGGGACGGACTCAGGGCGGTCGTATTCGAGCAGACGCCGGACGTGCTGGAGAAACGATTTGGCTTCCGCGTTGCCGAGTACGGCTTGCGGAACGTCTTTCCGCGCCTACCAGATCATCCCGTTCTGGCGGGACTTGAACCCGAGCACCTGAGCAACTGGCGGGGCGAGGCGACGATCCTTCCGCCACAACTGGACTATGAACGCCATCCCAAGTTCAACAACGCCCCCACCGTGAATTGGTGCGGCATACCGGTGACGCGCGCGTGGCGATGTGGCAATCGGGGAAACGTGGCTTCGGTTCTCATCGAGAAGCCCGCGTGCGGCGATTTCCTGCCCATTGTGGACGGTGGATTCAGTCTGCAATACAGCCCCTTGATGGAATACCGCGAGGGCAAGGGGATGGTGCTCTTCTGTCAATTGGACGTGACCGGCCGCACCGAGACCGATCCGGCGGCACAGACCCTGGCCATGAATGTCCTCGACTACGTCGGCGCGTGGAAACCGCAGCCACAACGAGAGGCGTTCTATGCCGGCGCTCCGGCCGGTCGCGCGCACCTTGAAGCAGCGGGATTTCGCCTTCACACTTACAGTGGCGGTAAACTCCAGGCGGACTCGGCATTGATCCTCGGGCCGGATAGCCGGACCTTCTCTGACCACAAGGATGCCATAGGTGCCTTCCTGGAAGCGGGCGGGCACCTGTTGGCCATCGGCCTGGCGCAAGCGGACGTCGATGCCGTACTACCGACCCGCGTCTCTATGACACAGGCCGAACACATCAGTGCCTTCTTCGACCCGCCGACGATGGACTCGCCGCTAGCCGGTGTGGGACCGGCGGACGTGCACAACCGTGACCCGCGTACGCTCCCACTCGTCTCAGGCGGCGCCGATCCCGTCGGCGATGGAGTGCTGGCTGTCGCCTCAGGAGCCAGGATCGTCTTCTGCCAACTGGCCCCGTGGGAATTCGAGTACCAGAGCAACTTCGGGCTCAAGCGGACGTTCCGCCGAACCAGTTTCCTCGTCACACGGCTCCTGGCCAACCTGGGCGTGCACGGCCAGACCCCATTGCTTGCCCGATTCTCGACACCGGCCGGAGACAGCGAACCAGGCCGATGGCTTCACGGCTTCTACCTGGACAAACCTCAAGAATGGGACGACCCCTACCGCTTCTTCCGATGGTGACCATGTATTCGGTACGGGGAAGTTTCCACGAGACAAGAAGGAGAAAACAGTGCCTATCCCCCGACGGAGTTTTCTGAAACAGGTCCTTGCCGGTGGCGCTTTGCTGAGTCTTTCGAATTCAGATGCCCCCGGAAGTGACTCCGGCCGACTGCCCACATGCGAGGTTCGTACGCTGACCCAGGGTCCGAAGCATCACTTCTTCGGCTACTACGGAATCTGTCCGTGGAACCAGTCGGGAGAATACCTGCTTTCGCTGGAGAGCCCGTTTCAAGATCATTTCCCGACGCGGGATGAACCGGCAGCGATTGGTCTGGTGGACGTGCAGTCGGGCGTCTTCGAGAAGGTCGCCGAAACCCACGCCTGGAACCTCCAGCAAGGAGCCATGCTCCACTGGAGTCCTCTTCACCGCGATGAGATCCTCTACAACGACCGGCGAGACGACCAGATCGTCTCGGCGGTGGTGAATGTCCAGACGGGCAAGAGGCGAATCCTGCCGGCCGCCATCAACGGCCTCAGTCACAACGGCCAGTACGCCCTGAGCCTGTCGTACGGCCGGTTGGGCCGCCTGCGGAAGACAGTGAGCTACCAGGGCATCGCCGACCCGACGGCGAGCGTGCCGCACCCCGACAATGACGGCGTCTTCGTCATGGACATGCGCAGCGGCAAGCGGACTCTGGCCGTCTCTGTTCTCGATTTCTACGGGCTGATCAAGGACCGGCATCCGGAACTGAAGGATCGCCATTTGTGGTGCAACCATACCGTGTTCAACAAGAGCGATACGCGTTTCTTCTTCCTGGGCCGCTCGATGGAGAACGGCCGCCTGGAAACCGGCATGTTTACGGCCGATCGCGACGGCGGCAATCTCCGCGAGGTCATTCCTTACGGCAGCAGCGTCTCCCATTTCGATTGGCGCAACGATGAAGAAATCATCGCCACGTTCAAGTATCAGGGCCAGGGCCGCCGTCATGTCCTTTTCACCGAAGGCCGGCAGGATTACCGCGTCCTCGGCGACGGGCTGCTGGATTTCGACGGCCACTGCACCTTTGGGCCCGACGGGAATTGGCTGGCCACGGACCGCAAACGCAGACTGAGCCAATCGCTGATCCTTTACAACGTCGAGACCGGGCGAGGCAAGACGCTTGTCACACTGGATATGAAGGAGAAGCGCAACATCTCCGGCCACCTGCGCTGCGACTTCCACCCCCGCTGGAACCGCACGGGCGATGCAATCTGCTTCGATGGCATCGATCCGAAGACCGGGGCTCGCCAACTCTACGTCGCGTACCTCGATTGGGCCTAAGCGCGCCGGCGTCATCATGATCTCAATCTTTGCTGTTGCGCAGGCTGGCACCGCACACCGAGTTCGCTAGACAGCTTGGAGGGCGACTTTGTTGGCGCCGTCGACGAAGATGATTTGGACGTCACCTTGTTCGGCGAGCCAGGCGTCGATCACGGCCTGGGGGTCGGGCGCGGGGTGGAGATGGGCCGCCTCGATTTGGTCGTCGGGGATCTGGGTGTGCATCCAGATCCGCCGCAGCCGCCGGATCATCAAAGCAAATTTATAGGGCTTGTGACTGTACAGCACGTAGTCCTGCCGGATCGACTGGATGACCTCGTCGAGCGGGGCGGTCAGGCGGTTGTAGAAATTCGCGAGCGTCTGCGGCTCGCCGATGCCCTGGGGACAGGCCGCCAGGAACAGCACCTCCCCGCCATCGGTCACCGCGGCCCGGTTCAGTTCCAATGCCCGCTGGGCAATGTACAGATCGTCGTCATTGGGCCGCCCGCCCGGTGCCACGACCAGACGCGGGGCCGGTGTCACCGTGCGGATGTTGCGCTCGTCGGTGACGCGGAAGGCGTCGCCGCTGGACTCCTGGATCGGGCTGAACCGCGACCAGATCAGACGGCGGGCGACGCTGATCATCGTCAGCGCGTAGACGGGCCGCCCTCTGGCGATCAAGTCCATCCCCTCGACCTGATCTTCGGCTACGGGCTGCGTTCTCCGCTTCGGATCAGAATGCCATGGGTGTCTGCCGTGCGTGGACTCATCGAGAAGCGCCAGGCTGTGATTCTGTTCGACCGTGCGAAAGGCACAGATGCCGGGCAGGAAGTTCTTCACCGGATTCGAATAGCCCGAGAAGTAGTGGACCTTCACGTCGGAGACCACGAGAAAGGCATCAGCCTCGTCGGCCAGAGCGTTGACCAGCACCTGCGTCCCGCGCGAGGTCCGGCCCACGTCTTTGAAGTCATCGGCCTGGCAGTCGTGGGTATGGACGCGCGTCACGGTCAAGCCGGCATCGCGGCTGACCTTCTCGACCTCACGGCGGATCTCGGCATTCTTCGGCGTCGCGGCATTGTGCGTCCCCGTACAGATCAAAAACTGCACGGACCCGGCCCGGCGCAGCAGATCGCACACGGGCGGCAACACCTCGGCCAGGGGCTCATCGCGCGAACCGTCATCGAGCAGGACACACACCCGCTTGCCGGCCACGTCGTCAGGAAGCGCCCCGGCCTGGCTTGCGATGGTCTCCCGCAATTGCCCCGCCGCATCCTGAACCTCCTCGCCATGCCAGGGCCGAATAACCTCCTGCACGTTCGGCTCCGGCACCCGCAACGAAACCACACCCGTTCCATAATGAAGATCAACCTTCATAGCGACCCTTCAAGCTTGGTCGTCCTTGTAACTGTGTGACCACCAACTACAGATCGGAAAGAAAGGGGACTGCACTCCCACAATTGCTCCTTCTTTGGTTCCTACGGCCTTGATCCCGGGCCATATATCTTATCGTTCGCAGGGGATACAGTGTTCTCTTTTTTTTGCCCCAATTCGACCTGTTCTTTACCTTGACAGGAAGGTGGACAATACGGTACATGAAATCAGCGAAACTTGTGCCTGCGCGGTCGGGCATGTGTAGTTCAGACTCGCCCAGTGGGTGCAATTCTGTGAGTTTTTCGGTCGAGATGGAACCAGTGTATATTGTGCAAGGCACAGAGTTCTGAGTGATACTTCTTGCCTTGCAGTTCTGCTATACGGGTTTCAGCCAAGGGCTCACATAGGTTTCCTTTGCAGGAAGGAGGTGTTGTCAAATCGTATACAGTCATTCCGGGCAGAGACGGAGGAGCAAGCGTGAGATTCATGATTGGTGGCCATGGCATGTAGCCAGGACACAAATTCCAAGGGAGGCAATTCTTTAGGCAGGAGGACGATCATGTATAGAACATGGATATGCTTGACTTCGTTTGTCGTGCTGTTCAGCCTGGTCTGGGTCAGCGGAACAAAAGCGGCTGACCCCAATCTCGTGGGGTGGTGGCCTTTGAATGAAGGTGCGGGGGAGATAGTTGCTGATCTATCCGGTAATGGTAACGATGGTGTGGTCAACAACTCCAGCAATGGTCTGGGCGCCGACGGCTCGGTCTGGGTGGACGATGCTGAACGCGGCACCGTCATCAGCTTTGACGGTACGGCCGGCGGTGCCTACGTCCGCGCCGGCAGCATTCCGCAAATGACACTGGAGAACGATTTCACCTGGGCCTTCTGGGCGAAACAGGCGCCGGGCAACGGACAGAACGACATTATTCTCGGCAATCGCATGGACGAGAATGCGGTCGATTTCGTGCCACGTCAGTTCATCAAGTTCACGCCAACCAAGTTCGAATGGCACATGAACGGCAATGGCGACGACAATATGGAATACGAGGACATTCCCGATGACGTGTGGCTCCACCATGCGGTCGTGAAGACCGGGGATCAGTTGACCTACTACCGCAATGGTGTGGTTGCCAGCACGGGGACGATCACGCAAGCGCTGGACTTTCCTCAGCCGCTCTATTTTGGCGGTGACAACGAGAATTCTGAGGGTGAGAACTGGGCGGGATTCATGAGCGACGTGCGTACCTACGATAGGGCCATAGCGCGACTGGACGTTCTGGCTGCCATGTTAGGTGTCGAGCAGCTCGACATGGAAGTCGGCGCCGCCGTGGAAGCGCCGGTCATTGACGGTGAGGTCGACCTGGTCTGGGAAAACGCCTCGACGCAGTATCTCGTTGCTCTGGATGATCCGGCCAATGCCTCCGGTACCTGGAAGGCACTCTACGACGCGGAGAATCTCTACGTCATCGTGGACATCACCGATGACAGCCTGATGAACGATTCGGCCGGTTCCTGGCAGGACGATAGCGTGGAGTTCTATTTCGATGGCGGCAACAGCAAGGATGGACCTCCGCTGTCCGGCGACAACCGCCAGTATACGTTCGGGTGGGCCACGGACGAGATCCAGGGCACCAACACGCAACTCGAAGGTGTCGAGTCGGCCCAGGTCGACACCGGCGCCGGCTGGCGTGTCGAGATCAAGCTGCCGTGGCTGACGTTGCAAGAGGCTGGGCCGCAGGCCCTTGAGTTGATCGGCATCGACTGCTTCTACAATGATGACGACGACGGTGGCGACTCGCGCGAAAGTCAGATCTTCACCTTTGCCACCGACGGCAGCGCCTGGAATGATGCCTCGCAGTGGGGCACGGCCATTTTGGCGGTCATGCCGACGCCGACGGATCCGGGCGCCGATAACCTGGTGGCCTACTATCCGCTGGACGGCGATGCCACCGATGCGTCGGGTAACGGCCTGGACGGTACGGTGATGGGTGATCCGGCGTGGATCGATGGGGCCTTCGACGGTGCGATCGAATGCGACGGGGACGGCGACTACGTGGACGTGGCCTCCGCTGATGCCCTGGACATCACCGGTGCGATCTCGCTGTCGCTGTGGATTCGGCCGGACGCCGAGGACCCGGAGGGACAGGGTACCGAGACGGCCCCGATGGCCAAGGCGCTCAGTACGGCCAGCCCCAGTTGGAGCTGGCAGGTCCGTTACGGCTGGTTCAGCCCCCAGCCCTACATGGCGTTCACCTTCAACACGTCGCCCCGCGCCTGGGCCTATGTCGGCCGCAACCTCGAGCAAGGCGAGTGGCACCATATCGCCTGCTCGGCCGACGGCGCGACGCTGACCGCCTACCTCAACGGCATCGCCACCGAATCGACGCCCATGGGCGCCA
>CP070782.1:6233197-6239072 GCA_020346325.1 Phycisphaerales bacterium | reverse complement strand
GCTCGCATTTGACGGCAGTCGGGTCACAATCGGTGCCTCTGATTCGTTAACCGCCGATCTGTTTCAGGGATCATTTACCCTGGCCGGCTGGATCAACCCGAAGCGAACCGGCAACACGTGGCAGCAGATCTTTCGGGCGGTTATGGCCGCCGGGTCGAATGACACGCTATTCATCAACAACGACGGTAGACTTTCATGGCGCGGCCGCGTCGCCGGAGCTTGGGCCGGAGGCATGTGTGAGACTGCCGCAGATGTTGTTTCTGCCAACACATGGACACACTTCGCAGTGACAGGTGACGGGGCCAGCTTTCGCATCTACGTTGACGGGGTCCTCTCACAGGAATCCGCCTTCCAGACAACAGACGGCGCAAACGTGACCTATTACATCGGAGGCACCGCAGGTGGCGAGTCCTATTCGGGCATGGTGGACGACTTGCGCGTGTACAACAAAGTCTTGACGGCGGATGAGATCAAGAAGGTTATGCGAGGCGATCCGTTGGTTGCCTGGGGTGCCGCCCCGGCCAACGGCTCGACTCCCGATATCGACAGTGCCCTGCCTCTTACGTGGCAGCCAGGAGATAACGCGTCACAGCACGATGTTTACTTCGGCACTGATGTCGGCGCCGTCACCGATGCCGACGCTTCGGACACCACGGGTGTGTACAGAGGCCGCCAGGGCGGAACGAGCTTCAACCCGGCCGAAGGTGTCGAGTGGGGCGGTGGGCCTTATTACTGGCGCGTCGATGAGGTCGCCAACGATGGAACAATCGTCAAGGGCAGAATCTGGAACTTCGCCGTTGCCGACTTCCTTCTGATTGACGATTTCGAGAGCTACACCGACAACGATGCTGAAAACGAAGCCATCTGGCAACACTGGATCGACGGCTTTGGAGTTCCGGCCAACGGTTCCCAGGCAGGGAATCTGCTTCCTCCGTATGCCGAGAGAGGCAACGTCCACGGCGGTGCCCAGTCGATGCCGCTCGCTTACGACAATACTCTCGGCGTGACGTATTCGGAGGCGTCCTTGAAGCTGACCTCTACTCGCGACTGGACGGCACACGGCGTGGCAGTACTGTCCCTGTGGTTCCGCGGCGATCCGGCGAACGGCGCCGATTCGCTTTACGTGGCCGCAGCAAATGCCAACGGCCAGCCCGTCGTTGTCAATCATCCTGACGCCGGAGCGGCACAGATTAACGCCTGGACGGAATGGGTGATTTCGTTGCAGACTCTTTCGGATCGGGGCCTGAACCTGGCAAATGTCGATGAGATTATCGTCGGCCTGGGCGCCAAGGGCAGCGCTTCGGCAGCCAATGGTATGGGCCGGATCCTGATCGACGACATCCGCCTGTTCCGGCCGTGAGATGTTGCGGCCAGTAACGTCTGCGCGTTTGAGAATGTAGATTTGTAAAGGCTCGGGGCCCACGTTGATCGATTCAGCATGGGCCCCGATTGTTTTGTAGGGGCGGCCCCATGTGGCCGCCCTTGTTCAGGCGCAAGAATCGGGCAACCACACAGGGTTGCCCCTACAGCGCGCTGATCTCGATTTTCGAGAACAAATCCTTCGCGTCAGAAATGCCTTCCAAATCTGGGATGACGCTGCGGACACGCTCGAATTGATCTGTCCGGCCCATCAGCTTTGGCTCGCTGGACCGGCCGGGCACGGCTTTGATTCGGCCCTTGTATACGATCGAGGGCTGTCCGTTGCCGTTGCGGTCGCTTTTGCGGTCCCGTGTTGTTGCGGGAAAGGAATCGTTGAAATCGCCGGAGACGTTCACCTCGATAAAGTAGTTCCATTTGCCAGCCGCGGGGACCTCGGTCCTGCATGTCAAATCCTGCTTTGGCGTAGCCCCGGTTACTGCATCGGCCGCAGGATTATCTGGCGCCGGATCGCCGTTGCTGCCGGTCTCCTTATTCCATCGGCTGACCCAGTAGGGCAGCGAAACCGGGCGGACAATCTTGCCTCCCCAGCTACCGGTGCCGGTCTTCTCGGTGACCCACACGGTACGGATTTGCTCGCCCGCTGCGTCCTCGATCCAGATGGCGAATTGAGGGGGCTTCTTGTAATGCGACTGCGCATAGACCTGCGGATCGAGGCTCAGCGAGAATCGCAACGTCACAGGCCCGTCCGGTTTGGGGCCGGGATTGCAGCAGCCAGTCAATCCACAAAATACAAGACAAACGCAAGCGCACGTCAACGGTGCGGCTCTATCCTTCGGACGGAGCCTGCTCATACAAGCCTCAGCCTGCGAAGGTTGTTCAGGCATTTCTCGACGGATTCGAGCGGTGGAGCGCCTCGACGTTCATACTCGACGATGTACCATTCGGTCGAGCCCACGGCCCGGCACAAGGCGAAGAAAGCCTTCCAGTTGACGTCGCCCTCGCCGACAAAGGCGTTGGGATCGGTCTTGCTGTACTCCTTGACGTGTACGGTTATCGCCCGGTCCGGATATTTGTAGATGTAGGGTAGCGGATCGACGCCGCCGTGTATCGCGTTGCCTACGTCGAGCTGCATGATGACTTCCTTCCTCGTGTTGCCGTAGAAGGTGTCCCAGGGCAGCTCGCCGTCCATGGCCTTGAACTCGACGCTGTGATTGTGGTATCCCACGAGCATGTCGTGCGGCTTGACTTTCTCGGCGATCTCGTTGAAGAGCTTGGCCGTGTCGAGCCATGCCTGGTGCGACTCGCGATACTTGCCCGGCAGACCGGGAACGACGAGATACTTGTTGCCGATTGTCTTGTTGAACTCGATCGTCTTGGGTAAGTTGTCTCCGAGAAGCGTGTCCATGCCGGTGTGCGTGCCACAACACTGGAGCCCGTTGTCGTCGAGCAGCTTGCGCAACTGCTCGGCGGTGTAGTTGTAATAACCGGCGAACTCGACACCCTTGTAGCCCATCTTCGCAACCGCTTCGATGGTGCGCGGCAGATCGCGCTTACATTCTTCCCGCACTGAATAGAGCTGTAGGCCGATCGGGTTTCGGCCCAGCCGCCTAGCTCTGGCACGCGCCGCACGAGCTTGATCTGCTCCATGTGCGCCAGTGGTCAAAAGTGCTGCGGCCACACCACTTTTCGCGAGCATGCCGCGTCGCGAAAGGAAATTCTTGTCTTCTGATGGCATTTGATTCTCCTTCTGTGATTGTTCTAAGATTGCCGTTAAGTCAGTTTCCGCCGAAGCGTCGGCCCATCATACGTTATCGTCACTCCAGGCACAATACCTCACCGTTGGTCGTGGCCATGTATAACTTGCCGCCGGCGGCTGCCATGCCGTCAAAGACAGGCGGACTCTCAAGCTCATACCGCGTCACTTCGTTGCCGTCTGAAGTCGACAAGACGCACAACAGGCCGCCCCTCTTGCCTTCCAGAGTCGCTGTCGGCTCGTCGCTCGAAAAGACATCGGGAGGGCCCGCCAGAAAGAGGTGGTTGCCCGTGAGTACTATGGCTCGTGCGATTACAGGTTGTTGACCGGTCCAGCGATACTTCTTCGCCTGCCGGGAAGCAGCCGCGCGTTTTCGCTTGGCGGCGGCCGGTTGATTACGGACCGGCTCTTGGCGCTCGATGGCGAACGCCCGGTAGTGGGTGAAACGCCTTTGGGCATCCTGTTTTGGGTTGAAGTGAAAGACCGTCGCTCCGTCGATCCCAACGTGTGCTCCGTGATGAATGTACTGGCTGCGTCCGAAGCCGTAGACTGATTCGTCGTCAAAGGCCAGAATCCTCCCGGCCGGGACCTGATTCCCCGCCCGTGGCCAGCCGCCGTAGTTGCTCCCCATCGCCGTGCCGAACTGCCAATACGTCCGGTGCCACCAGGAATCTTCCAAAAAGCCCGCCGAGCTGAACAGGTGCGCCACGTTCGGATCCTGCGGCTTACCCTCCAGATCGAAACGGTTGTGCCGCATGAAGATCGACTTACCGTCGCACGAAAGAACATCCGGCAGCGCCCCCGGTATGTTCGTGCCGCGCACGGTGCCCTTGCGCTGATAGCCCGTTTCGGGATCGCGGTGGTCGATGATCGTCTCGGACAGCAATTGGCCCGTCTTGGCCTCCAGCCTGAGCAGCCTGATACTGCCATCGAGATAGGACGATCTGCCGGCAGCACAATAAGCTACGCCGTCGCGCACCAGCACGCTTCCCGGCACGGGCCATGCCGATTCGAGCTGGCCGTAGGCCACAATGCGCCGGTCCTCGGGCGCAGCGCGAAATCGCCAGACAAGCGCGCCGTTGAGGGTGCGCAGGCAATAAACCCATCCGTTCGAGCAGCCGAACAGCGCCAGACCCCGCGATATCGTGGGGGGCGAGTCGATACGCCCGCCGGCCGTGTAGCTCCACATCTTCCGGCCGGATTCGGCACTCAGCGCGTGAACGGTGTGAGTGTCGATCTGCACTACCAACAATCTCCCCTCGGCCACCACCACGCTGCTGAGCCTGCCTCCCAGCGGGCTGTTCCACTTCGGCTTCGGCTCCGGGCCGATCAGCGCGGGCGTGTAACCGCTGCGGGCATTGTCGTGGCGATACGTGGGCCAATCATCAAGAGTTTCGAACTGCGACTCTTGAGTTCTTAGTGTTCCGTACGCCGGGCCTTTCTCCAGACGAGCCTCAGGTGCTCCCGTTTGCCGTGCTGGTGACTCCGGCTTCGGCGCCAGGCAGTTGAAGCCCGGGATCTTTGCCGTGATGAAACACGCGCACGGATTCGTCGAGGCGTACAGCAGACCGTTGCAGGGGATGACGCCGTACTGGCACGCGCCGCGCACCCAGTGGTTGGGGATCGCTTTGCCCGTGTCGAGTTCAATGAACTCGACGCCGGAGCGGCCGAGTACGAGATATTCGTTGGTCGCCTTGTTCCGATAGCAGCGATGATGGCCCATCCCGGCGGCGAAGAACTCTTTGTCCGCAGGCCGCGTGCGTTTTACCTGGCCCGTCACCGGATCGCGGCCCTCGGTGATTCCAGGATCGCTGGCTCTTACCAGGCTGCCTGTCCACACGAGGCCGTCGGCCACCAAAACATCGGCCGGGGAATTGTAGCACTCGCGCGATGCGCAGCTCCAGAGCCGCTGCCCGTTCTTGGCTGAGAAGGCGATCAACTCGCCCACCGGCGCCTGGCCGCCCCTGGCGCTGACGATCCACTCCACCTTGCGCTTCTCGTCGTCATTAAGCTTCTTGTCCTCTGCCACTTCGCGGTCGCCCGACAGCACGACGTCTGCATACACAACCAGCGTCGGCGCCGACCACGTCGGCCGGCTGCGGCTGGTCTTGCGCTCGGCTCGCCAGATATTGTCACCGGATTTGGCGTCCATGCAGAAAATTTCATCGGCGTTCTGGAAAAACACCCGGTCCTTGCTCACGGCCAGCGTCGTGGGCATCAGTTCGGCCGTTTCTGCGTCCGACTTGCTCCACAGAACCTCGCCCGTCTCGCCGTCGAGCGCGATGATGCGTTTGGTAGGCGGGTTCTCCAAGTAATCCGGCCGTTGCGGGCGAACCTGTGCGAAGCCGGGTCTCAGTCCCTCGGTTGCCTCTTTCTGTCCGCTGACCTCGCCGGCGACAACATAGAGCCTGCCCTCGGCGTACACGACCTCAAGAGTGCCTTCTGTCTGCTTATATGTCCTGACGGTCTTGCCCGTTGCCGCGTCCAGCGCGACACGAGGCCCATCGATGTCAAGCGTTACGTAGACGCTGTCGCCGGCCGCGACCAGCCTTCTGGACAGATCGCTCGGCCCCGTGGGGAAAGCGCGCAGATGCCACTGCCATTTTGGAATCCGCCGCTTCCAGAGAAGCACGCCACTGAACGCATCTCGCGCCACGAGATGCCAGTCCGGCTCCAGTATTACCAGGGCAATCGGCGCCTCGTCCACGATGTAGAAGATGCGCCCGCCGGCCGAGACCTCTC
>CP070782.1:6215048-6233097 GCA_020346325.1 Phycisphaerales bacterium | reverse complement strand
CCGTCGCGATTGACGTCGCCGTAGCCCAATCCGTGCCCGGCCGCCTCCTGGGGCAGCGGGTGCTTCTCCCACCGGGCCCCGTGCGGCGCCGATGCATCACGATGGAACTCGTACCAAGCGGCCTGGTTCATGATGTTGGGCAAAACGTCGAGTTGGCCATCGCCATTGATGTCGACCGCCATCGCGGTCTCCATATTGCCCGGCGTATCGACGTCGATGAGCTCCCACGGCCCGCCGTCGGCGCCGGGGTTGCGGAGCCAGAAGACCAGCTTGTTGTGCCAGGCCGCGTTGGCAATGTCGGTCCAGCCGTCGCCATCGACATCCATCGGAAGGTTGGCGAAATCGTAGTGATAATTGCCTTCCTCCTTCACGTCACGTACGAAGTGCTTTGTCCAATTCGGCGCTTCGTACCAGAAGCCGCCGCAGAAGATGTCGAGCTTGCCGTCGCGATTGACGTCGAGAAGCCCGGCCGCTTCGAAACGCGAATCGGCATTGATCGTATGGAGCTTGAACCCCTCGCCCAACTTTGGCTCAGGCACCTTCACGTCCTTGACGCGCACGATCGCGCCCCAGGGCAGATTGTTCTGCGTGACTTTGAGCATCAGCCGATTGACGCCCTGCGCCAGCGTGACCCGCACGCGGTCGGGCTCGGCGGGAATCGGTCGCATCGTGTTGTTAGCGTGCACGACCTTGCCGTTGAGCCAGACCTTGACGCCGTCATCGCTGAAGACTTCCAGCGTCGTCGCCTTGGCGTCGGCCGATTCGAACCGCGTCCGCAGATAGGCCACGCACTGCTCCCCGCCGTCCAGTTCCTTGAGCAAATCGAGATAGCCGACCTGCTCGCCCGTCACCGAGACCGGCATCTTGCGCCAGCGCACCTCGGCATTCCCCGATTCGGGACCGAAGGCGATGTCGAACAGTTCGGTGCAACTCTTGCCTTCCTGCGCAAAGGGTCCGGCCACCTCCCAATCGAGCAGATAGCTGCGCACCGCCTCGATCTCGCTCAGCGTCGCTTGGGCTTGCTCCTTGATGTCCTGCCGCACGTCGGCCGCCACAACCCGATCCAACACGGCCTTCACCGCTTCGCCACGGCCAGGATAGACATCCTTGGCAATCGTTACGGCCGCCAGCGCCGCTTCCTGCCGGATCGAAGCATCGGCCAGGCACGCCCCGGCAAACTCCAGCGCCGCCACCGATTTGATCTCGGGCAGCGCCGCCAGGACCCGGCGTTTCTCTGCGGCCGACGAAGCCAAATCCATGGCGGTCTGGTAGCACCCAAGCTTCTCATCAGGCGTCAGCGCGCCGGGCAGCTTCGCCAGATCGATGTACCCGCGCAGGGCCAGCACGGACAGCGTCTTGTCGTCCGCCGTCCGCGCCGCTTCCAACAAGTCAGGCAGCGGTGCCGCATTGGGCCAGCCACTCAAGGCCAGCAGCGCCGCCCGGCGAATCTGCTTGTCGCGATCGTCCAGCGCGTCGCGCAGCGTCGGCAGAGCCGCATCGTCCCCCAGTTCGCCCAATGCCCGCAACAGCGAACCGCGCGTCTCGGCATCCAGTTCGGGCACTTGTCGCCCGACGAGCCTCTGTGCCATTTGCGTCTCGGCCTCGCAGCGACGCGCCACCGCCACCAGCGTCTTACGCACCGCATCGTGGTCCTCGGCATCCACAAAAAGATCCACCAGCGTGGGCAACTCGTCAACAGTTGCCAGTTCTGCCAGACCTTCAACTGCTGCGGCGCGAACGGCCGCATCCTGACTCCGGGCTGCTTCCAGCAATGCCTCGGAGGCTTCGGTAGCTGCGCGCCGGGTCAAGGCTCGGATCGCCTCGGCCTTCTCCGGATTGCTCCCGTGATAGACGCGCGCGATCAGGTCCGGGTCTATATTGTAGCCCGGAAGACTCGTCAGGCTTTGCCAGGCAACGACCTGTTCCGGTTCGGTGCCCTTGATTGCGGCGCTGAGGAGAATCGGGACGGACGCCACATTACCCAGGCTCCCGAGCGCCTCCAAAGCCGCCAGGCGAACCCCAAGATCATGGGTCGCACAGGCATTCATCACGGCCTTCAAGGCGACGCGATCGCCCCGTTCGGCCAAGGCGTGGATGGCGAGTATCCGGGCCGGCGTCGAGAAACTGGGCAGGGCCGCCGCCACGGCCCCGACCGGCCGCGTGTTGGGTCCGTCCGTAAGAACGCGAATCGCCGCGGCCTGCAAGGCCTTCTCATCGCTACGCAAGGCCGTGACCACATCCGACGCCGCCGGCATCCACGACGCAAAGCCCAGGAGGGCCGCCCCCCGCAGGTGAGCGGGTAGCTCCGAATCGAGAACGCGCCGGTACATGAACGCCGCCCGGTTGTTGTCCCCCGCGGCGCGCAGGTGCGCGGCACAGATCAGGTACGCATCCGCCACGGTGTCACGGTCGGCCTTGCTGCGACTGGCCAGCGCCCGGCTCAGGGCCTCGGCCGCGGTGGCGGTGCCGATCCGCCCCAGGGCACGGGCCGCCTCGGTCGCCACCGGCGCCGGCTGGTAACGCACCATTTCCGTCAGGGACACGACCGCCGCGGCGCAGCGCCGGTTGCCCAACGTACTGATGATGCCGAGTTGGTTGCGTCCCTCGGCCTTCGCCAGCGCTGCGAGCAGGGCGCGATCGGCCGCGGCGCCCGGGATGCGGGCCAGAGCGTAACGGGCCATCTGCGACATCTCCTCGTCCGCCAGCAGCGTCGCCAGCGCCGGGACCTGTTGTTCGGTCCCGATCAAGGCCAACTGTCGACAGGCAAACTGCTTGGCATCGTACGCGGCGGCCGACGCAAGGATCTGCCCCAATCCCGTGGCAAGCTGCGTACGCAACTCGGGCTGATCCACCGATTCCAGCGCTGCATCGGTGATGGTGTTGAGCACGTCATCCATCTGCCCGAAGCGATAGGTCTTCAGTTGTGTCAGGGCTTCGTCAGCCGTCAGTGCCGAAGAAGCAGAGGTGCACCACAATACCGCGAATCCACAACAGAGTATATTCTTGAAAGACTTCATATCCACCTCAGAACTGCAAAGTGCAAAAAGCAAAATCAAGGAAGTCATCCCGGCGCGCCGGGATTCCACAATTCTGATTTTTGATTCTTAATTTTTGATTTCTCAGTTGAGACCACCGTCTCATATTTGCCACGGGCTGCGCATCTCGCGCCAGAGCATGCGATCGGCCTCAGGATCGTTGACGAATTGCTCGGCGGCCGGGTCCCATTGCAGAGGCCGCTTGAGCCAGTAAGCGATATTGCCCAACTGGCAAACCGTGATCGAGCGATAGCCCACTGCCGCGTCGCTGGCGGGCCGTTTCCGCGTGCGGACGCACTGAAGGAAATTGTCCGGATGCTCCTTGCTCTCGTAGAGATGGATCTCGTTGGGCCCGAGTTTCTGGCGGCGCAGCGAGTCGGGTTCGGTAATCAGGTGTTCCCGGCTGACCTCGATCATGCCTTTGGTGCCCTCGAACCGCACGCCCGGCGTGGGCCGACTGATCGGCTCGCGCGTCATGATCGTCCCGTTGGCGTAGCGGTACGTCAGCACCCTGACTTCGTTGCCGTCCGGCGGAATGATCTCGACCGGTCCGGACTCGTCCATGCCGAGGCCCCACTGGGCAATATCGAACATGTGCGCGCCCCAGTTGGTCATCTCGCCCCCGGAATAATCTTTCCAGCGCATCCAGCCGAGCAGGCCCGGATGGAACGGGCGCCACGGTGCCTGGCCCAGCCAGCGGTCGTAATCGAGCCACTCCGGCGGCGACCCCTGCGCCGGCAGGTTGCATTCCTCGGGGGGCCCTCCGACGTTGACGATAACGTGCTTGACCTCACCGATGTAGCCGTTGCGAACCAGTTCGCAGGCGAAGCGAAATTCGTACCAACTCCGCTGCTGGGTCCCGGTCTGGAAGACGCGCCCGTAGCGTTTCATCGCATGCGCCAGCGCCCGCGCTTCGTGCACCGTCAGCGAGATGGGCTTCTCGCAATAGATATCCTTGCCCGCCTTGGCGGCGGCGATGGAAACGGGCGTGTGCCAGCGGTCGCCGGTCGCGCAGAGGATGATGTCGATATCATCGCGAGCCAGCAGCTCGTGGAAGTCGTGATACGTCGCGCAATCGTAGTGGCCGTAGAATTTGTTGATGATCCCCCGGGCGTTGCTGAGGTTGTTCCTGTTCACATCGCTGATGGCGACGATCTGCACACCCGGCTTGCTCAGGAATCCGCCCCCCTGGACCCAGATGCCCCCGCCAATGTGCCGCGTGCCCTGCCCGCCGGTGCCGATCGCGCCCATCACCAGCCGCTCGCTGGCCGGCAGACGCCCCTCCGCCCCCAGCGCCGACGAGGTGATCACGTACGGCAAGGCCACCTTCGCCGCCGCCGCCTTCAAAAAGCGTCTGCGCGTCACCGTCCTGATATCGTTCATAAGTCCTCCCAATCTTTTTGGACTAATATACTCCCACGCGCGCGAGTTGACAACATCGCTCGGATCGTGTCATGAATCGGCTCAACCGCCTCCCGTGGGGGTATAGCCGAGCTTACCCCACACGGCTCGCTGGGCCCGATACAGATCGGGATTGCCCGGCTGGCTGGGGTTGGCGCCGGGCGTGAGTTTGCCGTAGTCGATCGTGCGCTGATCTTTCCACTTCCAGTATTCGCTGTGGCCGTCGGCGAAGGAAAAGGTGGTGCCGTTGCCGTGCCGGACGGGCGGCGGATCCTTGTGCCGGTTGTCGGCAGCCAGGATGCCGGCCTGCGTCACGGTCGAACCCCACCAGGCCTCCCGGTCGTAGGGCACGCTCCAGCTGGCCAAAGTAACCCATCCCTCATCGAGGAAGACCATCCGCTCGCCGGCCCGTTTGATCTGGAGACGATTCTTCACGATAGGACCGCTGGGCCAGCCGTTCATGGCGTCGCAGATGGCATAGGTCCGCATCTCGCCGCGCAGACCGGTGGGACATTGATAGATCTTCTCGGTCTGGCAGTAGGGATACAGGGCGCCGTCTCGAACCGCGTCGATCTGCGCCTCCTCGGTCGTCTCGTCCGAATAGCCGGCCCAGTGCACCCAGCCGTCTTCGTCGGCCGGGACGTTGTTCTGTCCGGGCGCGCCGGTTGATCCGTTGACGATCTTGCCATCGTTGTCGTCGGCGTACAGCACCCAGGCCAACCCGAGCTGCTTGACATTGCTCAGGCACGCAGCTCGCTTGCCCTGCTCGCGCACCCGACTCAGGGCCGGCAGCAGAATCCCCATCAGGATGGCAATGATCGCGATGACAACCAGCAATTCGATCAACGTAAACGCTCTGTCTCTCTGCATGGTCTCGCTCCTCAAACGGGTTGCCGAAATCTCCGCACTGCACTCCGATCAGATCCATGTTTTCCCGATGCCGTGAGGGTCGACCGCACTGGCTGGCGGCGCGGGCCTGAAATTGTGGGCAGACAACCCGCGCCCGCACCCTCCTGCGGGCATGGCCAAGGGAGCGATTCAAACGCCCCGTCCCGGCCAACCGCCTGCACAACAGCGACGCAATGTCCTGAATGCTCTGTCGTTCCAGAAGCCACCGTGCCTTACATGTCAGCGCCCACGGCGGCATTCTCAGCGGCAACAGATCTCCATCGTAGCACAGGATTCTAGGAAACCGCACTCATGAGGAATTGCACACGTGCACCTTTTTTGTGTATAATTTCACCATGCCCCGGCGACCAACACAGACCTGGACAACCTGGTAAGAGGCTCGATGCATGCGCCCATTGGATTTCAAGGCACGACTTCTGCAGCGTTTGCGGAGCGGCCTGGAGTTCGCGCGGCTCTTCGACGCCTTGCCCGAGGCGTGTTTTTTCGCCAAGGACCGCAAGGGTCGCTTCATCATGGGCAATCGCGCCTTTCTCGACAAGCTGGGCCTGGATCGCGAAGAGGATCTCATCGGAAAGGACGACTACGAGTTCTTTCCCCAGCGTCTGATCGAGCTGTTCCTGCGCGACGATCAATGGGTGATGGCGACGCGCAACGTGCTGACCGACCGGGTCGAGCTCGTCTCCAACAACGACGGCAGTATCGACTGGCACATCACCAGCAAGGTTCCGCTGATCTCCCACAGCGACCACGTGATCGGTATCGCCGGCATTACGCGCTATTTCCGCAAATCGGGGGAGAGCTGGTATCCCCATCAGCAGTTCGCGGAAGTCATTCGCTACATCAACCGCAACTACAGCAGCCCGATCATGGTCGAAGAACTGGCGTCGCTGATGTGCCTGTCCGTCAATCAGTTCGAACGCAAGTTCAAGCAGGTCTTTCAGATTTCGCCCGCGAAGTTCTTGGTCCGCTACCGCATCCACCGGGCCTGCTACGACCTGCTCCATACCGATCAGACCATCACGCAAATCGCCCAGCAGCACGGCTTCTATGACCACAGCCATTTCATCCGCCACTTCCGCACCACCATGGGCATGACCCCCAATCAGTATCGCTTGTACCGCTAGCGGTATTCGGACACCAGCGTCCGGGCGGTACCGCCGATGGGCCTCGGCGCAAAATTCGACGAAACGCCTGACTTCCGCAGAACCGCGACCGGGCAGCCGAGTATGCCCCCTATGCAGACGGTGGCATTGACCCTTGCGCGGGCGGGGATTTATAGGGCCGATTCAGTCCTATATACACCTGTGGGCTGGACAAACCGGACGATTGAATCGAGGGATGAGACATGATCGGCGCGAAAATCGACAGGGAGCGAGCCGAAGCCTTTGGGGACCGCATGTTGGAGATTCTAAACGCCGGTGCGGTGGGGGTGATGATTTCCATCGGCCATCGTACGGGTCTCTTCGATACGATGCGGGAGCTAACCCCCTCCACCAGTGCGGAGATTGCCGCAGCGGCCGGGCTTAACGAACGTTACGTGCGCGAATGGCTCGGGGCCATGCTCACCGGTGGGATCGTCGAATGCGATGAGGAGGGCAGGCGGTTCTGCCTGCCGGCCGAATACGCCATGTGGCTAACGCGTAAGGCCACGCCGAACAACGTCGCTGTTTTCGCGCAGTACATCGGGCAGTTCGGCGCCGTGGAAGATCAGATCATTGACTGCTTCCACAACGGCGGTGGCGTGCCCTATTCCGCCTACAAGCGCTTTCATCAGATCATGGCCGAAGACAGCGGCCAAACGGTCGTGGCGGTGCTGACGGGCAAAATCCTGCCCATGGTCCCGGGCCTGATCGAATCCCTCCAGAGCGGGATCGACGTGCTCGACGTCGGCTGCGGCAGTGGCCGTGCCCTGAACCTGATGGCAACGACGTTTCCCAACAGTCGCTTCACCGGCTACGACCTCTCCGAAGAAGCCATCGGCATTGCCACGCGCGAGGCCTGCAAACGCTGCCTGACCAACGTGCGATTCGAGCAGGAAGATCTAACCACGTTCGAGATCCCGGCGCAGTACGATCTGATCACCGCTTTCGACGCCATCCACGATCAGGCGCGACCCGAGCGCGTGCTCGGAGCAGTGAGCGAAGCTCTCAAACCCGACGGGATATTCCTCATGCAGGATATCTCCGCCTCCAGCCACATGCACGAGAACCGCGACCATCCGGCCGGACCGCTACTCTATACCATCTCGTGTATGCATTGCATGTCCGTCTCGCTCGCTCAGAACGGCGCGGGCCTGGGAGCCATGTGGGGTCGTGAAAAGGCATTGGAATTGCTGGAGGCGGCGGGATTCACCAGCGTGAATATCAAACGTCTGCCGCACGATTTCCAGAACGATTTCTACATCGCCACCAAACAGCCCGTCCTGATGGAAAAGCAACGCGCCGCCGCCAGAGCAGCACAGGTCTAGCCCTTCCACGTCGCGCCGCGCAAGAACGTTCGCCTTCTTCAGCGCGTCAAGGGATGTTCATGCGCGGCAGTTGCAGCACCCCATAGACTTGACGAAACCCGAAGGGGATCGTATCCTGGGTTTCGTCGCGTCGTTAGGGCGGATTTCGCGTCGCCGGCGCGGGTGAGGCAGGCTCAAGACACATGTCTGCCGCGAACCGCCCCATAACCACGAAGGGGCGAAGCAAGAGCGCAACTCCACTTGGTCTTAGGGTCTGTTGCATGGCAAGATCAGCAGGGCAATTTCTTCATCGTAGCTTTGTCAGATTCATCGTCCTCGCCGGTCTCGCCAGCGCACTGACCGGCTGTGCTGCGTCGAGCCCCGGTGAGCCGGCGCCCATGTCACCGGCAGTCCAGGAAGCGCTGGCCCAGTTCAACCGGGGAGCCGCTCTGCTGGAGCAATACCAGTACGTCGAGGCCGCCGAGGCATTTGGGCAGGTCCTGGCAGCGGCGCCCGAGTGGCGAGCCGCCCGGTTCAATCTCGGACTGGCCCTGTTGAACATGCAGGAAGACTCGGGCGCCGCGGAAAACCTCCAGCGCGCCCGCAAGGCATTTGAGTCGGTTTTACAGGAGGACCCGAACCACCTGTCCGCCCGGTTCTGTCTCGGGCTGCTCCATCAGCACACGGGCGACAACGGCCAGGCGATGGCGTGTTTCCAGAAGGTGTACGAATCCGACCCGCAAGATCCGCATGTCGCGTACAAGTACGCCGAGACCCTGATCAGCCTGGACCGGAAGGAGCCGGCGGTCGAAATTCTCGCGCAGATCGTTGTGGCCGACCCCGGATTCGTCTCGGCCATCTATCGCCTGGCCACGCTGTATCAGCGCAGCGGGCGCCGCGAGGAGGCCAAGACGCTGTTCAACCGTTTTCGGGAACTCAAGACTGCCGAGCTGACCGGGGGCACGTTTGCCGTCCTGAACAGCTACGGAACAGTGGGGAAATACTACCTTGCGCTGGGCGCCGACGATCTGCCCCTGCCCCGGGCACAGTCGACGCAGCAGCGCATCTTGCTGTCGCCGGACTTCAAGCGGCTCTCGGACCCGACCAGCCCCTGGGAAGCATCCGGCGTACAGGTGAACCTGCCGGGAGTGGCGGTTGGCGACATCGACGCGGACGGCGACCTCGATCTCTGCCTGACCGCACTCAGCGCCGACGGCACGACGGCACTGTGGCTCAACGACGGCACGGGAACGTTCACCAAGGGTCAGATTCTGACCGCGCAGGGGCTCTGCCCGTCGCTGGGTGACGTGGACAACGACGGCGACCTCGACCTCTGGCTGGGTCGCAGCGGAACCGACAGGTACTTCGCCAACGATGGCACAGGCCGATTCCAACCGGTCGAACTACCGGGCGTCGCGCCCGAAGATGTCAGCACCCAGAGCGCCCGCCTGCTCGACATCGACAGTGACGGCGACCTCGACCTGCTGGCGTTTCACTTGAATGCGGGCTCAGTTCCGGCCGGTATCCCAGCCCAGGCAAGAGCCGGCAATCTGTACAACAACAACCGCGACGGGTCGTTTGCCGATATCGCCGAGAAGCTGGGCCTGACGTTCGAGACGTCGGCTATCGCGGCCGCCGTCTTCGATGACTTCGACAACGACCGCGACCTGGACCTGATCGTTTTTCCTCAAGACGGGCCGCCCCTCGGATGGATCAACGACCGCGTCTGGCAATACCGGGTCCAGGACGCCGAAGACCTGGGCCTAGCCCAACTAGAGCATGTGGTCGGCGTCACGTCGGGCGATCCGGACGCCGATGGCGATCGTGACCTATTGATCTTCACGCGCGAGGCGATCCGTCTGTACCTGAACAGTGGAAGTTTCGCCTTTGAACAGCACGGCGACTTCACCGAACGCTGCGGTCGTGCCGGTGCTTCCGGCGGACAATTTGCCGACATGGACAACGATGGCGACCTCGACATCGTCGTGGCCGACCAGGCACGCCGCAACGGACAACGGGGCCCGGCCCTGTTCGTCAACGAGTGGCCCCGCCGGCGCTTCACCGACGTGACGGAACTTGATCGGGGGAACCTCCTGGCCGCCGTGACGTTCGCCGGGTATGCCAGTTGCGTTGCCGCGGACTTTAACCAGGACGGCACGTGCGACATCTTGCTGGCTCCAGCCGGCGCGGCGCCTTTCCTGATCGAGAACGCCACCGAAGGCGGACACTGGATCGGCGTGGACCTCCAGGGCACGCAAGGCCAGGACGGCAAGTCCCGCTCCAACAACTCGGCCATCGGCGCCCGCGTGGATATCAAGACGGGCGTGATCGCGCAACAGCACGTGGTGGGCACTCCTTCCGGTCCGGTGGCTTCGGGCCCCTTGCGAATTCACGCCGGCCTGGGGTCGCACGCGACCGTGGACTGGCTGCGCGTCACGTGGCCCGACGCCGTACTCCAAGCGGAGTTGGAACTGCCAGCCGACCAAGTCGTGAAGGTTGTCGAGATCCAACGGAAAGTTTCTTCGTGCCCGCACCTGTTTGCCTGGAACGGCAGTTACGTGGAGTTCGTCTCCGACTTCGGCGGCATGGGTGGGCTGGGCTATCTCGCCGAGCCCGGGGTATACGCGCAGCCCGATTCCACCGAGTATGTCCCCGTTCCGAATCTGGAGCCTCGGGACGGCGAGTATGTCCTGCACGTGGTCGAGCCCATCGAAGAGATCGTATACCTGGACGAGACCAAGCTGATGGCGATCGACCACCCGGCGGGCACGCGCATCTATCCCAACGAGATGATGGCCGTCAACACGTCGCCTCCCGACTTTGAGATCTTCTGCATCGAAGGCGCCATTGATCCGGTCCGGGCGACCGATCATCGCGACGTCGATGTCACGGAAGCGATAAAAGCCGTGGACCGCGTCTATGCCGGGCCGGTGAGACCCGACCGGCGTTTCGTGGGATACGCCGAAGAGCATTTCGTCGAGATGGACTTTGGTTCGCGCTTGTCGAGCCTGGCGCCGGACGCCCGACTCGTGCTCTTCCTGCATGGCTGGGTCCACTACGGCTATTCCTCGACCAACTTCTCGGCCGCCCAGGCGGGCCTGCGGCTGCAAGCGCCGAGCATCTACGTGGAACGCGACGGACAATGGGTCGAACTGTTTCACGAGGTCGGCTACCCGGCCGGCATCCGGCATACCATGACGCTCGATGTCACGGGCAAGCTGCTGCCCACCGACCGACGTCTCCGCGTCGTGACCAACATGGAACTGTACTGGGACCAGATCTTCCTCGCCCCCGTGTTGATGCAAGCACCGTTGCGAACACAGGCCATCGCCGTCGACAGCGCCGAACTGCGTTTCCTCGGCTATCCGCGCGAGTATTCACCCGACGGCAAGAAGCCCGATCTGTACGACTACAGCCAAGTCGACCGGACGACTCCCTGGAAGACGATGCGCGGGGCCTACACGCGATACGGCGATGTGACCAACCTGCTGGGTGAGCCTGACGATTGCTACGTGATCATGGGACCGGGCGAGGAAGTGACACTGCGTTTTGCCGCAGCAGGGTTCGCCCCGGTGAAAGCGGGGTACGAGCGGTCGTTTATCCTCAAGACCGATAGCTATTGTAAGGACATGGACCTCTACACAGTCCATCCCGAGACCGTCGAGCCCCTGCCCCACCATGGCATGAGCGAGTATCCCTACGGTCCCGACCAGGCCTATCCACAAGACGAGAAGCATCAGGAGTACCACCAGGAATACAACACGCGCTACATCCGTTGAGTCGATTGAAATGCGGCGGTACAATACCTTGACCGGAGCAGTGTACGATGGCCAGACACGGCGGGTCGAAAAAGAAAGGGCACCGCAGGGGCAAGCCCCACGTCTCCCGACGTGCGCCGGCTCCGGCGCGTAAACGCAGCCGCTGGTGGTTGGCTGGAATCATACCGGCAATCCTCGCGGTCGGCATACTGCTCTGGTGGCGCACCGCCGAGCGCCCGGAACCGGCAGCGTCACCGGCACCTTCCCCCCAGCGCGCTTCTCAATATCACATCGCCGCCGTGCTTGATTCTCATACCGGCCAGCACCCCGAGAGCGTCTCCGACATTCAAGAAGAGGAACTGGCCCTGACGGAAGCTCTGACCAAGGACTTTCCGGGGCGCGACACGCCGCTGTCCCTCTTGGCGACGGTCCATCAGTATCGCGGTGACACGACCGAGGCCGAAGCCCTGTGGAAGCAGGCCGTGGCGCTGAATCCGCGGCGCAGTGACTTGTACGAGAAGCTCGGCGAGGCCGCCCGGCGGAAAGACGAGTTGGACGAGGCCATCGCCTGGTGGCAGAAGGGCCTCGAGGCCGACCCTCAGGCACCGGGGTTGCGTTGGGAGATTGCCAACGCCCGGGTCACGCAGGGACAACCGGATGAGGCGTTGGCCCTGTTGCAACAGGAATGCGCCATCACCCCCAAGGCTCCCCGCAACTATTACCTGCTGGGCCAGGTTCACCTCAAGCAGCGTGCCTACGAGGAAGCCCAGGCCGCTTACGAAAAGGCGATCGAGATCGAGCCCAGCTACTACAATGCCTATTACGGCCTGGGCGTGGTCTTCACACGTCTGAGGCAGCCTGAGCAGGCCAAGGCCGCCATGGCCCGGTTCCGGCAACTCAAGACCGACGCCGCGGGATCTGAGGACAAGCGAATCATGATCGACGAGATGCCGCCGGCCCGCCGGCGTGCCGCGACGTTCTACGGACAGGCCTACAGCCTTTACGATCCCAAGCGTCAGGCCGAGATCGGCCAGCGGCTGCTGGCCCGCGCCCTGGAACTCGACCCGAACAACGCTTACACCTGGGAGAAGCTGGCCGGACACCACTACGTCAACAATCGGCATCAGCAGGCGCTGGCCCTGTTTCAGAAAGCCGCGGAGCTGGCGCCGGACAATCCGCTGCCGCACATCAACGTGGGCAAGTTGTATGCCCTGGTGAAACAGCCGGAGCAAGCGGAGCAGGCTTTGCAACAAGCCGTGGCGCGGTTTCCGGATTCCGGACTGGCCCATTCTGAGCTGGCTTTGCTGTACCTCCGCTCGCGGAGCCGTCCGGCCCAGGCTCTGACCCTCACGCAGAAAGCGGTGGCGCTGGCGCCCACCGCCCATCACTACTACCTGCTGACCTGGGCCTACGACGTCAATGGCGATCTGAAGAACGCCCTGGCCACGATCGAGAAGGCCATCGCATTAGAACCAGACAACCAGCGCTACAGGAGCACCTATGAACGCATTCGATCCCGGTTCTAGAACGGCGCGCCTTCTGGCCGGTCTTGTCTTGCTGTCTTTCCCGATCCCATGCCTGGCCGGGCCGATCTACATGGTCGATGTCACGGCCCAAACCAGGATCACCTTTCGACACAACAACGGCTTCTCAGGAAGATATCACATCGCTGAAACCGTCTGTGCCGGCCTGGCCTCGTTCGACTACGACAATGACGGCGATATCGACCTCTATTTTCTCAACAGTGCGATCCCTCTGAAGGCTGCGAACGACGCGTCGCTATGCAACGCGCTCTATCGCAACGACGGCAACTGGCGTTTCACGGATGTCACGGAGGGGGCCGGCGTAGGCGATGCGGGCTTCGGTCTGGGCGTAGCGGTCGCCGACTATGACAACGACGGCGACCAGGACATCTACCTCAACAACCACGGACCCAACGTGCTCTACCGCAATAACGGTGACGGGACGTTCACGGATGTGACGAGCACGGCCGGCGTGGGCAACGGCGACGCCGTCGGCGCCGGCGCCAACTTCCTGGACGTCGAGGGCGACGGCGACGTGGACCTCTACGTCTCGAACTACGTCGAATGTCCCGACGTCGAATCGTTTCAGACCACGCGAGCGGGACATCCCGCCTATCTGGGGCCGGCGGCGGCGATCTATGAGAACACGCGCGATGCCCTGTATCGCAACAATGGCGATGGCACCTTCACGGACATCACCGACGCCTCGGGCATCGGTGCCCACGAAGGGGCCGGCATGGGCACCGTCTGCGGCGACATCGACAACGATCGCGATACCGATATCATCGTCGCCAACGACATGACGGGCAATTTCCTGTTCCTCAACGACGGGCACGGCCGCTTCGAAGAGATGGGCCTGATGGCGGCGATGGCCTACAGCCAGCACGGCGAGGAGCAAGGCAGCATGGGACCCGAACTGGGCGACTATGACAACGATGGTCTCCTGGATCTTTACATTACCGCCTATCAGGACCAGTTGGGCCCGTTCTATCGCAATCTGGGGGACGGGTTCTTCGAGGATATCACCACGCAAACAGGCGCCGGCGCCGGCACGGTTTCGAGTGTCACCTGGGGCAGCGCCCTGCTGGATTTCGACCAGGATGGCTACCGCGACCTGTTCGTCGCCTGTGGCCATCTTCAGCCTAACGTCGAATCGTATGACGACCGCACCACCTACAATCAGTTCAACAAACTCTATCACAATGACGGCAAGGGCAAGTTCATGGACGTCTCGAACCAGAGCGGCCCAGGCCTGCAAGTCAAGCTCAGTAGTCGCGGGGCCGCGTTCGACGATTTCGATGACGACGGGGACGTGGATATCGCCATTCTCAATTCGGGCGGCGCCCCGACGCTGCTGCGGAACGACTCACCGAACCAGGGCCACTGGCTCCAGGTCAGGCTGCGGGGCACGAAGACCAATCGCGATGGTGTGGGCACCCACGTCAAGGTCGTCGCGGGCGACCTGACACTGGTCAGCGAAGTCCACAGCGGGCGAGGCTACCAGAGCCATTACGGCACGCGGCTCTACTTCGGCCTGGGCGACCGTGAGCAGATCGACCGGATCGAAGTCCGGTGGATCGGAGGCGGTATCGACATCTTCAGGGCGATCAAAGCCGACCAGCTTGTGACGCTCGTGGAAGGCGAGGGCAAGACGAGCTCTCAGTGACCCGGCGTGGCGACCAGTCTCGCCTGTCTATCCTTGATGGTCCCGATGTGCACGGGGCGGCAATTGGCACCGACCGTATTCCAGCGAATCTCGCCCGTCACTCCCGGCCATGGCGCGAGCTCTCGAATTGCATCGCGGATACCGGTCCGATCCAGACCAGCCCGGCGCAGGCCCGCCACCAACAGAGAAACGGTATCGTACATATGGGCTGCGGCGTAGTCGGGCGTCCGGCCGAAACGCCGGGCGAAGCGCCGCGTGAACTCGGCAAGCTTCGGTGACGGTGCCAAGGAATAGGGGAACGTCACGCCCTCAGCCACCGGCCCGGCTTGCTCGACAAAGGCCCGGCGCCCCATCCAGGGTCCACCGAAGACGGCGCCCTCATAGCCCACCTCGCGCAACGTCCCAAGCAAGTTCGCGCTGTCCGAGGCGCAGGCGATCAGGACCACCGCCGCCGGATTGCTGCGTGCGGCACGCTCCAGCACACCGCGAGAAGCCTGCGCTGTCGGTTCACAGTCGAAATGAAAGGCCGGGGACAGTTCCAGTTCCTTCAGCGCCTTGAACAATTCAACCGTGAAGACGTGCGAGTCGTGGTCAATCGAAGAGACGATCACGAAGGGCTGCGCGCGGACGTCAGCCGCGATGGCCTTGGCCAGAACCGCCGCCTGGACATCGTCCAGCGGCACGCTCGAGAACATCCAGGGCACGCTGGCCATGTTGATGGATTTGTCCGTCGCTACCGCATTCATCAGCACCAGGCGGGCCTTCGCAACGACCTGCTCGGCCAGGTGCACCGACGCCCCGTCGATGCCCCCGATGATCGCCCAGACCTGTTCCACGTATGCCATCCGGGCCACATCCGCGACACCCGTACCCCAGGGATTGCCCGACCAGCTCGTGACCAGGCGAAAGGGACGGCCCCGGTAGCCCCCGGCTTCGTTGGCTTCGTCCAGCGCCAGGGAGGCGGCGCACCACAGGTCCCCCCCCTCGGGATGATCGGGCGAGGCGGGTCCGAAATAGCCGATCAGCACATCTTCGGCTGCGCAAAGCACCGGCCCTTGACCGAAGGCAAGGAACGCCACGACGACAAGAGCACAGAAGCGGAACATCTGCGGCTTAGCTCCGGTCGCCCATCTCGGCAGGCACCTCGGTCGACGAGACGTTGACCCGGTTGCGCGGCGGGAGGGGATCGCGCGGGATATCCAGCTCCTCGCGCGAGCGATAGGTCCACTGTCCATCGCGGCGCTCGACCAGATAGACCTCGCCCAGGTTGTCTAACGCGGCGCTGAGCATGATGCCACCGGTGACTCCGCGCCAGGGCTCGTTGCGATGGGCCAGAACGTCGCGGATCTTGGCTCGGTTCAGGCCCGCGACCTGGACCGCCCAGATCAGCATGTTCATCCCGTCGTAGCCATGGGCGGCAAACGTCTCGGCCTCCTCCCCGAAGCGCTGCCGGAAGCGCTGCCGGAATGCCTGGTACTCCGCATCGTCGCGCGTCGGGTCCCAGGGCGATGTGCAGATCACGCCTTCGGCGTTATTCCCGGCAATCTCGAGGAACTCGTCCGCCAGACAACGGTCGCAGGCGAAGTAAGGATGTTCCATGCCCATTTCGCGCATCTGGTTGAGAATCAAGGCCCCCTCCTGGGCATCGCCCCAGTGGACGACGGCCTGAACGTTCGCTTCTTTGATCCGTTCCAACTGAAGTGAGAAGTCGTCGATGCCGAGATCGTAGGCCATCTCCAGAATGATGGGACGACCGAGGCGGCGACTGCCGTCGCGGATTTCGCGGACGCCGAACCGGCCGTAGCGATTACTCGATCGCATGATGCCGACGCGCTCGAGCCCGAGCTTGCGATAGAGATAGTCGACGAGCAGATAGCCCTGCTGCCGATCGTCGCTGATGCATCGGAAGACCCAGGGGATATTGGTCTCGATGAAGGTCGGGTCGGTGTCACCCGAATTCATCATGGGCACTTCGGCCTTGAGCGCCACGCGGATAGCGATGTGACTGTTGGCCCCGTCGATGGTACCGAGAATCGCCCAGACCTTGTCTTTGTAGGCCATCTTGACGATCTCGTTGCCCGAAGCGCCCCAGAGGCCATTGTCGTTGCTGACCACCAGTTCGAAGGGAATGTCGCGGTCGTGATAGCCGCCTTTGGCGTTGGCCTCCTCGATCGCCAGCCGACAGCCCTGGAGCATCTTGATGCCCAGGGGCTCCTCGTGGCTCTTGCCTCCGGTGGCCACCGAGACGGTGGACATTATCGGCCCGATGAAACCGATCTTGACGGTATTGACGTCCTCCGGCTCCGGGATCGCCCGCCCCGGTCCCGTGTATTCCATCTGCACGAGGAAGTGCTCTTTGTAGGGCTTGACGTGTCGGAACGGCTCGAACTCCTCGGCCGTCTCGGCGTAATCGGCGTCCTCCTTCAACGGCAGTTTCGGAACCTCATAGGCACTGACCGCGTTGATCTTCTTGATGACTTCGGCCGTGTGCTCATCCACCGCCACCGCTTCTTGCGGCGGTTTTAGCGGTTTGTTTTGCGGTCCGTTGCACGAGACGACGCTGACGGCCAACACCACACACAACAGGCTAATCCAACGCTTCACAGCAAACCTCCTCACCCCTCCGGATATATGAGCGATCATTTCCCATCGTTTCGTTTGGCCAGACGCACGTCGGCGAGACCGACGCTCGGCGATGTGTGAACCGGTCGGTCCTTCAGGCCGGGATAGTAACCCTTCCCTTTGCCCCAGGCCAGACCTTTGGACGTCCCCACCCAAACATCGGCGCCGTCGAACTCGGTCCATAGCGCGTAGTTGTGGGGGATGCCGCGCGGGCTGCGCACCGTCTCCAGCACTTCCAGGTGGCGACTGACCACGGCGATGCCCTCATGGGTGTTGGGGTCCATCGTGTAGGTCACCCAGGTATCGGTTTCGAAATCCGTCACCACGGCGACGCCCTTATCCGTGGCATACCACGCCTCGTCGGCACTGCGCCCCTTGACGGCATTGCCGAAATCGCTGGGCAGGCCTGTCTCGTGGGCATAGTAGCCCCGCCAGTGGCGCCCGTCGTAGCGGCTCATCCCAAAATAAGTCGAGACCCACAGGACGCCGTCAACGTGACTGACGCCGGTCGTGATCACGTGGACAATCCCGTCGTCGCGATACAAATCGATCTCCATCTCGCCATCGGGATCGAGATAGTCCTTCCAGTTCTCGGTGGGAATGTCAAATTCGAGGATGCCGCTGCCCCAGACGCTGAGGAAGACCTTGTCGCCGCTGTGGCAGACGCCGTAGTTCCAGATCTCTTCCAT
>CP070782.1:6201705-6214948 GCA_020346325.1 Phycisphaerales bacterium | reverse complement strand
TCGCCGTTGGCGTCCCAGTTGACGTATTGGTCCGCCGTGGCGTCGTACTTGCTCCGGCGGTCCCAGCTCGACCATTGGGCGCATTTTTCTCCGGGCGGGGGCAGGGTCGCCAGGTGCTCCATGTCCGTCAGGCGCTTGACCAGATCGACGTAGGTCAGCTTCGTGGTCGACTGCGCCCAAATCGGCTCGGCCAGACCCGTGGCCAGCAGAAGAGCACCGATGACCGCCCAGGTGGACGATCGGGATACGCCGTGCACGTGTTGCCTCATTCTCAATCTCCCTTTCTCGCGTGGACTGTTGTGATCGATGCCCTTCCCGGAGGTGGGGCTATCGATGACCGATGTCGCAAGTTGAATAGACCTGCACACATGTGATGCCTCCGTGAACCGAGCAGACGCAAAGTTGTCATGCTGAACGCAGTGAAGCATCTGGCTCCAGACCGGAATTGACGGTCATTTTCGTACCAGGCCCAGAGCCCGTTCGGCTGCGCTCAGGGCAGGCTCTTCGCCTCTGGCTCAGGATGACAAACAAAGCAAAGAACCGGCATCATATCAATGCAGGTTCATTTAGCACATGGGCCCGGCTTCTGTCAATATTGCTTGTGTCTGTCGCGATTGGGCGTACCATGGGTGCGGATTCGTTTATGTGAAATGCCGACGGGTTTCTTCACGGAGAAGGTCAATATGAGAACATGGTTATGCGCTGTGGCAGTTGTGCTCTTGATTCCGGGTGGTGGATGGGCCGGCGCTGAGGAATTCAGCTGGCAGCAGACCTACGCCAAAATCTCTCCCCAGGGTGACATCGAGTGGGCGCCGCAACCGTTTCGGTTTGAGAAGGGCGATTCGGTGCGCTACATCGACTATGAGGCGGGGAACGATTCGAACGACGGTTTGACGCCGCAAACGCCGTGGCGACACCATCCGTGGGATTCGCAAGCTTCGGGCAACGTGCGGCAGTGCAAGGGGATTCACACGTACGTATTCAAGCGGGGCGTGTACTATCGGGGTACGATGCACGCGCGCGAATCGGGTGACGAGGGCGACCCGATCCGCTTGACCAGTGATCCGGCCTGGGGCGAGGGTGAAGCGGTCATCTCAGGTGGACACCGAATCACCAGCGGGTGGCGGAAGGGGGTTGGAAATCAGGACATACCGCAACCCGGCAACGTCTGGACCATCGATCTCGATTTTGCCCCGCGCACCGTGTATCTCGTGCAGCCGTCCGGAACGTCCGCGTCAAGAGATGATAAGATCACCCGCATCCCGCTGGCGCGGATGCCGAACTGGAACGTGTCGGACCCGGAGGATGTCAAGAGCGAGTGGTGGTGCTGGGACAATCCGGGCCATCCGTATTTCCACCTGACCATGGAATCCGAGGACGGGCGCAAGACCCTGGCCATGGGCAAGGACACGAAGCACATCACCGGTCCGAAGGAACTCTACGTGGGCGCGATCATCTGGGCGGAGTTCGGCTGGGTGGACGGCACGCCGTATCCGTCGTATGTCCAGGGGTTTGACGCCGTGCAGCACGCGCTGGGCTTCGAAGGCTACCTGGGCAGTCCGAAGTCGCGGATCATCAGCCGCAACCACCGGTATTACCTGGAAGACAAGCCCCAATATCTCGACGATCCGCAAGGCGAATTCTGGTTTGAGAAGAAGGGGACTGGTGGCACGCTGCACATCATTTTGCCGAACGGGCAGAACCCGAACACGGCAATCGTCGAAGCGGGCAAGGAAGCGACACTTATCGACCTGACCGGGCAGAACCACATTGTCGTTAGCGGCCTGACGTTCCGATTCGCCAATGTCTCCTGGAACCTGACCGAGATCCCGTGGCAATACTCGAGGCAATTCCGGCTCAAGCCACACCTCTACCCAGCCAGTATCCGGGTCTGGGGCCCGGCAAACGACATCACGGTGGCGAATTGCCGATTCGAACACATCAACAGCGGTGTTTTGATGAAGGCCGTCAACCCGGGCGACCGCATCGACCACATCGTCGTGCGTGACTGTGAATTCCGCGAGACCGACCACCACGGGGTGAGCATCGAAGAAGGTCTGCTCTGGGGCGACACGCTTCCCGACCGCGCGGGCCATCTGTTCGATGTGAAGATCCTGAGGAACTATCTGTACCGGACCGGCCTGCGCTCGCCGCGCGTCGGAGCCACCAACGCCATCAACGTGGACAATGCCGAGACCCTGGAGATCGCGGGCAACGTCGTGGAGCGTGCCTGGCACGCCGGTATCAACGTGCGCGGCGCCAAGATCAGCAGCAACGTCCGGGACTGTCCGCTGACCCGCATTCTCATCTACCAGAACAAGGTGACCGACTCGATCCGGACCGGGGACGACTGCGGCAATATCGAGACCTGGCAGGGGGGCAGCGCCTACGTGTTCAACAATGTTTCGGGCAATCCGGGCGGGTTCCGGTACGACCATTGGATCTCAGACAAGCGCTCGAAGACGCCGGGCGGCGCCCGCTTCGGCATGGCCTACTATCTCGACGGCGCCTTCAAGAACTACTATTTCAACAACATCGGCTGGGGGTTGAGCAATGACATCATGAGCCCACACGGCGCCACCACCATGTTCCAGGAGATCATCAGCTATCAGAATATGTTCTTCAACAACACCGCCTACAACTTCGTCAAAGGCACCCGGCGCCAGGCCCCGCAGGCGGGCCGCAACAAGTTCATGGGCAATATCTGGGACCGTATCAGCGACTGGGTCTTCTGGCATACCAAGCCTGCCCGGACCGCGGCCGATGGCAATGAACGGGACGCAGGGAAGGTCGAGACGAATTACGCGCTGGAAACCAACGCGTTTACAGGCAACGTCTTTCACGATATCACGGCCAAGTACGGCTCGTTCAAATCCTCGGGAAAGTGGCATCGCACTTTCGACGAGTGCAAAGAGGCGCTGGCAGCGGTCGAATCGATGGCCTCCGACCTGGGCGTCGTCGCGGATCGACCGGTGCTGAAGGATCCTGCGCACGGCGACTTCAGCCTGACCCAGGATTCACCGGCGATCGACCAGGGCGTGACGTGTTTCGTGCCCTGGCCTCTGTACGCCACGGTGGGCGAGTGGAACTTCTACCCGGCCGGCAACGATCCGACCCGTATCATCGACGAGCACTGGTACATGACACCGTACTATTACGTCAGAGACACGTACTACCAGCAGCCGATGTTTCCTCTGAGGGGGGTGAATGTCACTGAAGACAATTATGTCGACGGTCCGCTGGAAGACTGGACCGAGGGCGCATGTACCTTCAACGGTCGAGACCAGTACGCTGTGTGCCCGAACCACGCGCTGAATCAGACGCTGACCATTCCGATCCGGTACCGCTGGGACAAGAACGGACAGCAGGAAGACCGCAAAGTGACCGGCAGGGATTTCAAGAGCCCCCAGGTCTGGGATTCCAATTTCTGTATCGAGGTGTACTTCAGGACGGAATCGAAAGATGGGGTCGTCGTAGAGAAGATGTCCGAGTCGGGCTATGGCCTGACAGTTGACGGAGCGGGCCGCCTTGTGTTTACCGTGAAGGCATCCGGCGCTTCGTCCGAACTCGCCAGCAGCAGGAGAATCAACGACGGGAAGTGGCATCACATCATCGCTGAGGCCGACCGTGCTGCCCGGAAGCTCACGATTTACCTCGACGGTCGGCGCGACACTTCCGGGACCGGCATCGGCGCCGCTTCCATCGCAAATGACAGCGATCTGTTCGTTTGCGGAACGCCGCACGGCAGGTGCCTCAAAGGAACCGTCGACTTCCTCCGCATATCGCTCGGCACCCTGCACGATGCCAAGACCAGCATCGAAGAGCTGTACGCGTGGCAGTTCGGCGGACCGTTCCTGCGCGATTTCACGGGCAGGAGGCCGCGCGGCAAGCGAGATGCGGGGGCTCTGGAAAGGATGCGGTTCTAATCAACAAGCCCCTGCCGACCGGCAGGGGCTCGCGTGCTTGTCAACGAATTGTCTGATGCGAGAGAGTCCCGAGAGATTCAGGCCCCTGCCCTCGCCTCGTCAACCCCTATATCTCCCGATCAACGGCCGTACTTGACGGAGCAGCCGTAGGGGGCCGTTGCCGGCGTGGCCACTTCCCGCCCCGCGAGCACCGCCGCGAGGGCCTGGTCGACGTAGTTGATCGGCGTCGCACCCTCGACGACCTTGCCCATCGGGGAACTGTCGATGGCGCCGTTGTAGACGATGTTGCCTCGCTTGTCGATCACGAACAGATGCGGTGTCGTTCGAGCGCCGTAGGCCCGGCCCACCCGACCCGAGCGGTCATCGAGGATGGGAAAGGGCAGCTTGTACTGCTTCGCGAAGGCCCGATTGGCCTCGGGGCCGGTGCTGCTCGTGCTGTTGATCGCCAGCCAGACGACCTCCTTGTCCTGGTACTTCTTCGCCAGGTCGACCATGGTCGGCTTGGTCTCGTAGTGGTATTTCGAGAAGGGGCAATCCATGTTGAACCATTCGAGCACCACCACGCGGCCTTTGTATTGCGACAGCGATACGGTCCGGCCGTCGAAGCTGTCGAGTTCGAATTGAGGCGCCCGCCGGCCGCGGCGTTCCATCCGTTGCGTCCGCTCCCGCATGGCCTTGGCCAGGGCCTCGTCCCGCTCCTCCAGCCGGGTCACCTGGTTCTGGTAAGCCTGCTGGCGCTTGGCGATGAGCTTCTCGATGGCCTCGGCCGTGGCGGCAGCCTCTTCCTTCACGGCTGTGGCGTGCAGAGCCTTCAGATCGGCGATCAAGGTTTCATGGCTTGCCTTCAAGTCGGCGAGCTGCCGCCGGATTTGTAGCGCTTGGCGCTGTCCTTCGGCTCCGCGCCGCTGTTGGGCCGGGTCCAATGGCGGTCGATTCGGGCGCGGCTCCGCGCCGGGCTGAGCCGTGGCGGCCGATACCAGCGTCAAGGCGGTCAGGATGACGCCCAGACAGGTTAACGTCCGTTTCATAGTGATGTCCTCCAAATGGCAAAGCTCTCGTGTTCAGATGGTACGTTCATCGGCAGTTTTCCACATTTCCCACAGGATTTGTGCGGTTAAATGTCTCGTGTAGAGGTTGCTACTGCTCTCGGGTGGGGAATGTTCGTTCGCTGGTGAGATCGGACGGGAGCACTCCAAGCCGGTTGTGGAGGCAAATCGGCCCTGCCGGCCCTGTCAGGGAGGATTTTCTGCCTGGCAGCGCGCGCTTTCCGCCTTCCGACGCGCGGACGCTCGTTATCCGGACGCGGCCAGTGCGGTCCGGACCCCCGTCAGGAAATCCGTGATCTCAGCGACCATCTTCGCGGGGGCGCCCAGGTTCGCTTCGATCATACCGACGATCTTCGAGCCGATGATGACACCGTCGGCGCCGGCGTCGGCCACGGCGCGGGCATGGGCAGGCGTACTGATCCCGAACCCGACGCAGACCGGGACACTGGTCAGACCCTTGAGTTGTCCGACCAGGCCTTCCACGGCCTCGGACAGCGCCTCGCGGCTGCCGGTGACACCGAGCAGCGAGACGGTATAGATGAACCCCGTGGTCTTGGATGCGATTCGTTGCATGCGCTCGGACGCCGTGTTGGGCGTGACCATGAAGACGCTGTCGAGTCCGGCCGCGCCGGCCGGCCCCAGCACCTCATCCGCGTCGTCGATACTCAGGTCCGCCACCAGCACGCTGTTGACGCCGGCGGTGTGAAAGTCTTTGAAGAAGTTGCCCACGCCATAGTGACAGATGAGGTTGTAGTACATCAGCAGACCGATGGGGATGTCTTTATATGCCTTGACCTGCCGGATGAAATCAAGGGCTTTGCGGACGGTCATGCCGCTGCGCACCGCGCGGATGTCGGCCTTCTGGATGGTCGGGCCGTCCGCAATCGGATCGGAGAAGGGGATGCCGAGCTCGAGCACGTCCGCGCCCGCGTCGACGGCGGCTTTGACCAGCGTCAAACTGGTATCGAAGTCAGGATCGCCGATGACGAAGAACGGAATCAAGGCCGCTCGTTTCTGGCTGTCCAGTTCGGAGAACACGTCACGGTATGATTTCATGATTTTGCGCCCTGTTTCAAGTACGGTAGCAATAGGTCCTATAGGTCCGATAGGACCTATTCCAGGGGTCGGTGCTGTTCCACGATACCGACGTCTTTGTCGCCCCGCCCCGAGAGGTTGACCATGACGACGGTCTCGGGGTCCAACGTGCCCTTGAGGCTCGCAACGTAGGCCAGCGCATGCGCGCTCTCCAGCGCCGGCAGGATGCCCTCGATCCGCGTCAGCAAACCGAATGTCTCCAGCACCGCTTCGTCCTCAGCCGCGACGTACTGGGCCCGGCCGATGTCACTGAGGTAGCAGTGCTCGGGTCCGACCCCCGGATAGTCCAGGCCCGCACTGATCGATTCGGTGTCGACGACCTGACCCTCGGAGTCCTGGAGTAGGTAGGACCGCGCGCCGTGCAGGACGCCCGGCGTGCCCGCGACGATGCTGGCGGCGTGCTTGCCCGTGCCGATGCCTTCGCCACCGGCCTCGACGCCGATGAGCTTGACGTCCTGATCGTCGATGAAGTGGGCGAAGGCCCCGATGGCGTTGCTGCCCCCGCCGATGCAGGCGACCACCATGTCAGGCAAACGGCCTAGTTGGTCGAGAAACTGCTGCCGGGCCTCGGCGCTGATACAGCTCTGGAAGTGCTTGACGATCGTCGGGTAAGGGTGGGGACCGGCGGCCGTCCCGAACAGGTAGAACGTGTCGGTCACGTGCGCCGTCCAGTAGCGCAGGGCATCGTTGATCGCGTCCTTGAGCGTACCCGTGCCTCCCTCGACGGGGACGACCTCGGCGCCGCACAGCTTCATCTTGTGGACGTTGACGCTTTGCCGTTCGACGTCGGTGACACCCATGAAGATTTTCGTCTCCATGCCGAGCAGGGCGCCGATCATGGCCGTGGCCAGGCCGTGCTGGCCTGCTCCCGTCTCGGCGATTAACTTGGTCTTGCCCATATACTTGGCGAGCAGGCCCTGGCCCAGCGTGTTGTTGACCTTGTGTGCCCCGCCATGCAACAGGTCTTCACGTTTGAGATAGACCTGGAAACCCACGTGCTCGCTGAAGCGTTTCGCGTGGTACAGCGGCGTGGGTCGGCCGGCGTAGTAGGTGGAAAGTTCCGCCAGCTCCGTCACAAACGCCTCATCGTCACGGAAGCGGTCGAACGCCTCCTCCAGTTCCTCCAGGACCGGAATCAGAACTTCCGGGACGTAGTAGCCGCCGTAGTCGCCGTATCGACCTCTGTGTTTCATATTGTTTCGTCCTTTCGAAAAGCGATAGGTCCAATAGGTCCTACAGGACCTATGCTCTTAAGTGCCGGATGTTGTCGAAGAGCTGCTTCATCTTGTCGTGGTCTTTCTTGCCGGGCTCGGACTCGACCCCGCTGCAAACATCGATCCCGTAGACGCCCAGTTCGACCGCCACCAGGGCGTTCTCCGGGTTTACCCCACCGGCCAGGAAGATGCGCTTGCCGATATGTCCGATGATGTTCCAGTCGAAGGTCAGACCCGTCCCACCGTATTTCTTGGGATCGTACGCGTCCAGCAGGATCGCGTCGGTGAAGTAATCATCCACCTGCTTGAGGTCTTCGGCGTCCTTGACGCGGATGGCCTTCATCGTCTTGGGGCTGTCGTAGGCCAGCCAGCGACAGAACTCGGGATTCTCATCGCCGTGCAATTGGATCCAGTCGAGCTGGCACTGGCTGGCGATTTCGCGCGTCTCTTCCAGGGAACTGTTGACGAACACGCCGGCCACGTCCACAAAAGCCGGCAGCTTGTTGATGATCGCGGTCGCGGCTTCGGCCGTGACATAGCGCGGACTCATGGGATAGAAATTGAAGCCCAGGACATCGGCCCCCATCTCCATCGCTGCTGCTGCGTCCTCGTAGTTGGTGATGCCACAGATTTTCACTTTGGGTATGAGCATGCTGTTCGTCCGCCGTTGAGCAGGGCCTTACCCCTGATTCGAGACCTCGATTAGTTTGTCCAGACAGTTCAGGGCCTTGCCGTCGTCAATGGCGTACTCGGCCAGGGGCAACGCCTGTTTGAAATCGGCCGCCAGGTCGGCCACGATGATCGCGGCCGCGGCGTTGAGCACGACGATGTCGCGGGGTGGGCCTTTTTCCTTGCCGCTGAGGATGTCACGTACGAGCGCGGCGTTGGCGATGGCGTCGCCGCTGCCGAGCTGGTCGATCGAGGCGCCGGCCAATCCGAACTCGGCCGGGTCCAGTTCCATCTCACTGATCGCGCCGTCACGCAGTTCGAGGATGGACGTTTTGCCCAGCAAGCTGATCTCATCCATGCCCTGACCGTGCACGACCATCGCCCGGGTGACGCCCAGGAGCTTGAGGGTCTCGGCGATGCGGGGCAGCAACGCCGCGTCGGCCACGCCCATCACCTGGGCCTTGGCCTGCGCGGGATTGGCCAGCGGGCCGAGGATGTTGAAGGCCGTACGGAAGTCCAGGCTCTTGCGGATAGGCTGGACGAAGCGCATGGCCGGGTGGAACTTCGGAGCGAACATGAAACCGATGTGCGCCTTTCGAATACACTCGGCGACGACGTCAGGCCCCGGCGCGATGTTGACGCCCAGCTCCTCGAGCACGTCGGCCGAGCCGCACTTGCTGGTAATGCCCCGGTTGCCATGCTTGGCGACGTAGGCCCCGGCGCCGGCCGCGACGAACCCCGCGGCCGTGGAGATGTTGAACGTCTTGACGATGGCGCCACCGGTGCCGCACGTGTCGACCAGGTTGTCGATCCCGGCCTTGACAGGCACGGCGTGATCGCGCAGCGACCGGGCCAGGCCCGCGATCTCGGCCGACGTGGCCCGCTTCATCCGCATCATCGCCAGGAACGCCGCGATTTGTACCTCCGAGACCTCACCCTCGAAGATCCGGTCTTGCAGCGCTTTGGCCTGGTCGAACGTCAGATCCTTGCCATCGAGCAATACTTCCAGGTATTCGGTAATCGTCGCCATTGTCTAGCTCCCCACCGTTTGTCTCTGGGCCGCTGCGATTTGCAGCACGTTTTCGATGATCTTACCCCCCGCGGGGGTAAGAATACTTTCAGGATGGAACTGCACGCCAAAGATGGGCAACTCCTTGTGCTGCACGCCCATCACGATGCCTTCGAAGTCGGCCGTTTTCTCCAGGCAGTCGGGCAGTTGCTGGGCCATCAGGCTGTGATACCGTCCGGCCTGGAGCGGGTTCTCGATGTTGGCGAACAGGCCCTGCTCGTTGTGGGTGACGCGCGAGGGCTTGCCGTGCATAGGCAGCGGGGCGTGGCCGATCGTGCCGCCGAAATATTGCACGATTACCTGGTGCCCCAGGCACACGCCGAAGATCGGCACCTTGTCCTTGAAATAGTCGATCGCTTCGAGTGACACGCCGGCCGTATTCGGATTGCCCGGACCGGGCGAGATCACCAGCAGGTCCGGATCGAGCTCGGCCGCGATCGTCTTCAAGTCGTCCAGCTTCGTGTCGGCCCGGTAGACCTTTGTCTCGCACTGACGCTTGCCGAAATCGTCCACCAGGTTGTACGTGAACGAATCGAAGTTGTCGACGAACAGGACTTTCTTCTTCGTAGCTTTCATAGGAGCTTCCCTCTTCTATCACTGGATCCCGCCGCCAATTGTCATCTTGAGCGAAGCGAAGGATCCGGGCAGGGGATGAGAATCAATCGTCAATCCTGGCCCGGGAGCCAGATGCTTCACTTCGTTGAGCATGACAATGCTGGAGGTTGGTTCAGGTCTATCGCTCATGGTCTTATTGGCCTCGAATCGCCTTAAGGCACGAGCCGGCCTTGTGCTCGGTTTCTTCGAATTCGGTCTTCGGCACGCTGTCGTGTACGATCCCGGCGCCAACGCGAATGTAGGCGGTGTGGTCGCGCACCTGGAGGCTGCGGATCGTGATGCAACTGTCGAATTGACCGTCGACGGTCAGGTACATGACGGCACCGCCGTAATAGCCCCGCTTGTTCTTTTCGAGCTGCCGGATGATCTTCATCGCCTCGATCTTCGGCGCGCCGGTGAGCGTGCCCATGTTCATCGTGGCCAGATAGGCGCTTAGGGCATCGAGGTCGTCACGCATCGTGCCCTTGACGTTACTGACGAGATGCTGGACCGATTCATACTTCTCGGCGGTCAGCAGTTCATTCACGATCCGGCTGCCCGGGGTCGCTACGCGGGCGATATCGTTGCGCGCCAGATCGACCAGCATCATATGCTCGGCCAGTTCCTTGCGGTCCAGTTTCAACTCCGCTTCGTAGCGGAAATCGGTATCCGGGTCGATCTTGCCATCGATACGGCCGCGCGGCTTGGTGCCCGCGATGGGCCGGATCTCGACGTATCGTGGTCCCGTCCCGCTGACACGCAGGTTCAATTCCGGACTCGATCCCATCAATATCGTGTTGGGCATGTTCAGATAGAACATGTACGTCGACGGGTTCAGCTTACGGAGCCGTTTGTAGACATCGAGCGGTTCATCCGGGCAGGGCTCGGCCAGCGTCCGACTCAGGACCACCTGGAAGATATCGCCATCGATGATGTGCTCCTTGGCCTTGCGCACCATCTCCTCGTATTCGCTCTGGACCGTATCCGTCGAGGCGGCCGGCAGCGCGTCGGGATGACGCTGGCCCTTGGGCGGCTCGAACCGAGCCATATTGAAGTAGTAGTCGAAGGCGCTCCGGGCTTCCGCGATGGCCGCGTCGCGGTCACCGTCGGTGATCATGCAATTGACGACGACGTAGCCCTGGTTAGCCTCGTGGTCCATCAGGAAGATGTTGTCCGCGAAATACAATTCATAGTCCGGATTGCCCAGCACGTCCTGGTCGTTGGGCGGGAGCTTCTCGAACTGGTCCACGAAATCGTAGCTCAGTGCCCCGAATAGGCCGCAGGTGACGCGGAAGGGCTTGCTCGCCAGGCGGAACGAAAACGCCACCGCCCGCAACACGTCCATCTGGTTGGTGCTCTGCAGGCGCGTCTGCTCGTCCACGGTGCCCTCGGTCTTCTTGATCGTGCCCGTGATCGCGTCGGGCCCGAACTCGACCGATTCGCAGAAGGCGAACCGCTTCTCATCGGCCAGGTAGCCCAGCATGCGCTGGCCCGTCCTGGTCAGGGCCTTGATCGTGAACTGCGATCCGGTGCCCGTCAGGTACAGGGCCGGGCGGGCCGTCCCGAAGCTCAGCGCTCCCGTGCCGGCCAGGTATTCGCGCGACTCCAGCAGGCAGCAGTTCTTGGCCCGGCCGTAGTCCGTCAGTTTGGAGAAGAACTCGAGCGGGTCGTCGATGTCGATCTGCCTGACGATCGGAACGATCTGCCCGGGCTCGGCACCGTGTATGATCTGTCGATAATCATCCATTATCTGACCCTCGCATAGAGGTTTTCTACTCGCACGCGACCCAAACACCAACGAAAAAACGCAGCCTGCTGGTTCCAACAGGCTGCGTCTCAAATCACTTCTTCGCGTTCTTTTTTACAGCAAACTATCGCTCGCCCGTCGGAACTATGTCCTCAGGCCACCACCAAAAGTTGAAGTTGTAGCGATAATATTGCCTCATAATTTTTTATTAAACCCGCCTTTTCCCATCTTGTCAAGGCGAAAAAACAGAATTCTTGGTCCAGAGCGCAGTTCTTGCTTACAGGGCACCCGGGTCCTTCGCACTCATTGTCATGTCGAGCGGAGCGCAGCGCAGTCGAGACATCTGGCCGCGAACGGGAGGTGCGCTGGATTCTGAGCGAGATCTCTCCGTGCGGGCTTCGCCCTTAGTCGAGATGACACTTGCCTCTCGTCGCGCTCTTCACGTGGTCCTGCTGCTACCACTGAGCCTCGATGTAGGGTCCTATCGGACCCTCGGGCTTGGGCTTGGGCCGCGACTTGATGATCGCCTCGGCGATCGGCACGTCGCTGGGCCGGGTGATCTTGATATTGGACGAGTCCGTTTCGACAATGGTAACTTCGTGCCCCAGCGCCTCGACCAGGAAGGCGTCGTCGGTGACCTGGGCCTTGTCGAGGCTGTCGAGGTTCGCGTAGGCCTTTTTCAGCAGGCTGGTCTCGAAGACCTGGGGTGTCTGGGCCTCGAATAGGCCGGCCCGCTCCACCGTCTGCGTGATGACGCCGTCCTTGGCCTCTTTGAGCGTCGCGGTGACGGGGCAGGCCGGGATGGCTGCACCGCTCTTGGCGGCGGCCGCGATGACCTCCTCCACCATCTTCTCAGTCGCGCAGCACCGGCACGCATCGTGCACCGCCACCAGCTCGATATCGTCCTTGAGCAGTTCCAGGGCCTTTTCGATCGTGTCGAAGCGCTCCTGGCCCCCGAAGAAGGTCTTGACGCCGAAGAACTTCAGGTTCGCCCCCCATTTGACGGTGACGATCTCCTCGTCCTCCTCGGAGATGCCCAGCAGGACCTGCTTGACGTCGGGTCGGTTGGCGAACAACTCGACGCTGCGCACGAACACGGCCCGACCGCCTACGTTCACGAACTGCTTCTTGCGTTTTCCGCCGAACCGTTTCCCCGGCCCGGCCGCACAAATGATCGCTGCCACGTTCTTCGCCACTGTCGTCTCCTCAATTCCTGCCACACGGCACCCGATTCTCGGTGCGGGCGAAGCATGCTTCGCCCCTACGCCGGTGCGCTGCTAGTAGTCAATTCCTCTTCGCGCCCCGACGCCCTCGTCGAACGGGTGCTTGATCTTCTTCATCTCCGTCACCAGGTCGGCCCACTCGACCAGTTCGACCGGTGCATCCCGCCCGGTCAGCACGATCTCGACCGCCGGGTCACGCTTCTCGATCAGTTCCTTGACGTCCTCCAGTGTCGCCAGGCCGTGGCCCACGCAATAGGCGATCTCATCGAGAATCAGGACGTCGTAGAAGCGTTTCTGGGCGGTTTCGGTCAGCTTGGCCATGGCCTCGGCAATCGCGGCCCGCGTCTGCGCGACCATTGCCTCGTCGTCGAACGAGGCCGCCATGTCCCAGTCAATCTCCAACGCCTCGACGCGAATGCGCACCGCGCCCAGTTGCAGGGCGAAGCGCTCACCGACGTCGAGCGAAGGGGGCTTGAGGAACTGATAGATCAGCACCTTGTTGCCCTGTCCGGCCGCTCGCAACGCCAGGCCGAACGCCGCCGTCGTCTTGCCCTTGCCGGCTCCCGTGTAAACCTGCACCAGTCCTTTCTCCAGCATGGCCGTATCTTATGGCCTCGGCCGCCACCATTCAAGGCCAGATCCTCCTTGGCAGCTTGCGCT
>CP070782.1:6167381-6201605 GCA_020346325.1 Phycisphaerales bacterium | reverse complement strand
ACTACATCAAGTCGAACTTCTTCAATGGCTTGCACGGCCGGGCACTGCCGCCCGCCACGGCGATCAAGGCGACCAATCCCAAGCTCACCGTGATTGCCGAGAGTGGGGACGGTGACATGTACGGTGAGGGAGGCAACCACTTCATCCACTGCATTCGTCGCAATCCCGATATCACCAACATCGTCCACGACAACATGGTGTATGGATTGACCAAGGGGCAGGCCTCCCCTACGAGCCGGCGCGGGTTCAAGACACCCGTGCAGGTGGCCGGCGTCATCATGGAGCCGTTCAATCCGCTGGCGGTCGCGATCGCGTTGGATGCCAGCTTTGTTGCGCGGGCCAGTTCCGGCGATCGTGAGCAGACCAAAGATATCCTCACACAGGCCATCCAGCACAAAGGATATGCCCTGGTGGACATCTTTCAGCCTTGCGTGACCTTCAACAAACTCAATACCTATCAGTGGTTCAAAGAGCATGTATACTACCTGGACGAATCCCATGACCCGACCGATCGAGCTGCGGCCTTTGCCAAGGCCATCGAGCAGGACCGCCTGCCCGTGGGGATCTTCTACCGGAACCCGAAGCCGAGCTTCGAGGAGAACGTCGAGGTCTATAAGGAGGATGCACGTCCGCTCTGCGAAAGGGACGTGGACAAGGCCAGGCTTGCTTCGTTGATTGACACTTTCAAGATGACCGCTTGAGGAGAAGCGCTGAATGCTCAATGATGGTGACAAGGGCGTCATCGTGCAGCGTGACAGGCAAACCTATGCGGTGACCCCGGATATCCCGTGTGGCGTCGTACAGCCCGAGACGTTGCGACTGAAGTTCGATGGCAAGTACCGTGGCATGGCACTGCCCGGCAAGTTCAAGATCGGCATCAGTGGCTGCCCGCATCAGTGTGCCGAGACGTGTATCAAGGACATCGGACTCGTCGGGACCGTCAAAGGGTGGCGCCTGCTGGTCGGCGGCAATGGCGGGGCGCGGCCCCGCTTGGCTCAGGAACTGGCGCGTGACCTGACGGAAGACCAGGCCCTGCAGTTGGTGGACACGATTATTGCGTACTACAAGGCCAACGCCGGCGCGCATAAACGATTGGGCGCGATGATCGAGAAAGTCGGACTGGACGAATTCAGGGGGGGCAACTTGGGGCCGGAAGTCGTGTCGGCTGCGAGCGAATGAGGCCGCCGGCGTCTCCCAGATCATCCTTGCGGACGAACGCGATCGAACTAAGCGACGTCAGTTTCACGCGGCGGGGTAATGCGATCCTGGCCGACGTGAATCTGGGCGTTCCAGCCGGGAGTTGTTGCGCGATTCTCGGGCCCAATGGATCAGGTAAGTCGGCCCTGATGGCGGTGTTGAGCGGTTATCTGTGGCCGTCTACCGGAACGGTGACGGTCAACGGGCGTCGTTACGGCCGAGTCAGCCTGGGCGAGGTCCGGCGGACGATTGGGTTGATTGAGCCGTCGCGGGCGCCGCGATTCGACCCCAAGATGTGCGTGCGGGAGGTGGTGGCAACGGGGCTGTTCGGAACGATCATGCTGCCGCTGCACCGGGAGGTTGAGGCTCGTCAGTGGCAGCGCGTCGCGGCCGAACTGGCGCCGCTGGGATTGGCGTCTATCGCCGAGCGTGCCTATGGGGATCTTTCTTCGGGAGAGCAGATGAAGACGCTGCTGGCACGGGCTCTGGTGGCCGATGCGAACGTGCTTCTATTCGATGAGCCGACGGTCGGGCTCGACATGGGCGCGCGGGCGGCCTGTATCGAGGTGCTGGACGAGTTGATGCGGCGGACCGATCCGCCGACGATGGTGATTGTCTCTCATCATCTGGACGAACTGCCGCGGGCGGTTCACCGGGTGGTGCTCATGAAAGCAGGACGGTTGGTGGCTCAGGGGACGCCCGGTGAGATGCTCACTTCAGTGCGACTCAGCCTGCTCTTCGACTGCCAGGTGGATGTGATTGAGAACAAGGGACGCTTTGTCGCCGACGTCCGGGCGGCCGGGCTATAGAGATTCGATTGGGGGCACGACGCGAAATCATGGCTACGATCCCGCGAAAGTATCTCAGGCCTGGGCAGTTCTACGCGGCCCGCCGGCCCGTCCTGGCCGAGACCCTGGCCGGTTCCTGCATTACCGTTTGTCTGTACAACGCCAGGCAGGGCTTCGGAGCGATGAACCATTTTCTAAGGGTTCGTCCACGCCGTGCGGCCGAATCCAACCGGGGCCAATTCTTTGGCGACGCCCGTGCAAGTGATTGCCGGCTGTGCTAGGATAAAGCCGACCGAGCCAGCCACGATCGGGCGGTCTCCAGAAACGGTTTTCTGGAGGGCGGGAGTGGTCGCGGCGGTACAACCGGCCGAACGTGCGAACCGCTCGATAGGCCTCTTACTTGGGAGAACGCGAAACGATGAATCCGAAGGATCTGGAGAAATACTCGTCGGCAATCACTCTCTCCGACATGGAGGTGTTTGTCTTTCCGGAACTGATGTACAGCCTGGTTCTGGCAAACATCATGAGTCCTATCATCTGGAAATGGCGCGAGGAAGATTGTTTTAAGAAACTGGAAGGCAAGACGAGTTACCGCAAGCTGATGCGGCTTCGTCAGTATGTGATGGATGAGTTCGACTTCAATCTCGATCTGGAGACCTGGGGATTGACGACGCAGCAGGCGGAACTGGAGCGGTTCAGGCATGTGATGCCCCCGGAGGAGATCAGCAAGAGTAACGCCCTGTTCGGCTACGAGGGAGATAAGTACTACTTCGACGTCAATATCCGTAAGCACTTCGGACTCGACAAGTACGATGGCGATATCATTCCCTATTGGAAGACGGAAACGGTCGAGGCGATGGACGCTTTCCGCTTCAAGCCGGGCTATGGCAAGGCGGCGGGCGAATGCGTCTCGCTGGCGACGCTGTATGCTGCCGCGGCGTTCATCGTGTGCGGCATTCCGCTGGAGGATATCTACCTCATCTTGACACCGCTGCATTCGCAGAATTTCATCGATATGAACGATGGTATTCTCACGAACAACCGCCGGCTCGTGACCAAGACAATGTGGTTCAACGGCACCGAAATTTCCTACAAGGCTCAGCGTGCTCTCCGCAACGAGCAGGTCACGATCGTCGCCCACCCGAGCGGCTACATTCACTGCCTGTACGATGAAGCCACGATCGCCCCGAAACGTTACGACCACTTCAGGACTCGCCTCGGCGACTATCTTTCGACCGAGATCAACCTGACCCATTTCGCCAGCTTCCTGCGCTGCGAGACGGGCTATCAGAAATATTTTCAGATCTGTAGAGATTGTCACGGCCATCCGCAGTTTCTCAAAGCCGAAACGTTGTTCAGCTACGAACATGGCAGTCCTTACAAGATCGGTGACACGACGCACGACAAGCTGCTGGCCGAGGTGCACGACGAAGACTACATCCGCTACGAACTGCCGGGCCGTGTGCGCTGCGACCGCCTGCACGAATTCCTCACCCAGCAGAAGCCCGACCTGCGCACCGCTGAGGGCCGTGCGGCGCTCAGTGGGTTTCTCGATGGGAATGTTCCCGCCCCGAAGCAATTGGTGGACCAGTTGGCGGATTTCCTGCACATCCAACCCAAACTGCCGGCCCACGAGAAGCACTTCGTCGAGAGGGCCCCGATCCAATTGTCCGGGGGACAGAACCGCGAGGAGATCATCGCGCAGCTTCAGTCCCAACGGCAGGCGAACCCCACGGTGGATCTGGCCTTTTACGCCTTCCGTGACATGGAAACGTGCGACTGGCGTCCGTTCGCCAAGGCGGCCGTGGAACGCAACCCTGTCTCGCTCGAAGCTGCCGCGTCTCGGTCGGTCGACGAGGCATACCGGTGGCTTCAGGGCCTGGAGGATGCCTCGATTTACGACGGCGATCGCCTCGCCCAGCCCGACGAAGTCGTCAACTACAGTCGCGGCGACGGCCTGGAAAAGGCGTTCGTCCTGGCTAACATCCTGCGTCATAAGGACCCCGAGCAGGATCTGACCCTGACGGCCGACGACAGTTGCGTGGTCCTCAGCGGGGCGCGCGCGTTCGATTTTGCCTCGACCAAGCATTTGCAGGGGGTTCTGGCGTTTAGCCGCGATGGCCGCATTGACGTGACCCGCTAGGGCTATTATCGGACACCGCTGCGGCAACGGCGTGACATGCCCGATCCGGCGTGCCTTTCTGCCGTTATATAGTGGCTTTTTTTCCCAAAATCGGGTACAATGTCGGCCCTTGTACGGATCGTCCATGCAATTCGTGACGCTCGTATGGCGCCAGGGTGATGGCTCGAGTAACCAGAATCTAAGGAGTGAACAAATGAAACAGGTCAAGGTTGTATTGTGTGTGGCGGTGGCCCTGCTCGGCATGGGGACGGCAGCGTGGGCCCAGGGTGATGTGAGCTACGAAGTCACGGGGGACCTCTTTAGCAAGTACGTCTGGCGCGGACACAACTACAGCGATGACTGGGTTCTACAGCCTGGTTTCAGCGCCACGTCCCAAGGACTCACCGGAGGGATCTGGGGCAACATGGATCTGACGAACGAGAATGGCGAGGACTGGGAGTTCACCGAGTACGACCTCTACGTCGACTATTCCGGACAGGTCACCGACATGGTCGGCTACTCGGTCGGCGGCATCTACTACTACTTCCCGGGTAGGGACGCTACCACGGAAGTGTACGCCGGTGTGAACGTCGACACCATCGCCAGGCCCTCGCTGACGGTGTACTGGGATGTCGATGAGGTCGGTGGCTTTTACGCCAACCTGGCGGTTGAGCACAGTCTGGAATACTGGCCGGACCTGCCCTTCGGGATCGATCTCGGCGCCAGTCTCGGCTGGGGCGACAGTGGCTACAACGAGGACTACTGGGGTGTCGACGACAACGAACTGAACGACTTGGTCCTCTCGGCGGCCTTCCCCTTCGAGGTCGGCCCCGTGAAGGTCACCCCGAGCATTCATTATGTGACCCTTCTCGATAGTGACATCAGAGACGCCGTCCGCAACGATGATACCGACATGATCTATGCCGGCGTCAGCTGCGCCTACGGTTTCTAGCACCTTAGCACCTGAGCAGCGTTTCGCGGTGGGATGGGCAGCACATTTGCTCATCCCACCGTTTTCATTTCTCCGGAAAGTCCTCCGGGACCTGCAAACAGGCGCTCGCGCGGCGCTGTTCACTCGCTTGGCAGTCGCCGGGCTGGTGGCCTCGGGTTTCCCGTAACTGGCTTCACGGCAGGGGGCCATCTCCATTCCCGGGTCTGGTAGAATTGGGTTTGTTGGGCACACGCCGGTGGGGGACAGCCGGAGAGAATTGGCTTTGTTTGGCTTTGTTTTCCCGCCTCCACCCCCATTCTTGGGCCAAAAACACGGAAATTGGCTTTGTTTGGCGCGGCCGGGTCGGGCAGGCCCGCCGGGTCCGGGCCAGCGGGCCGACCCCAGGCGGGCACGGCAGGGGCCGCGTTGCTTCGTGTTGTTCCCAACGTCATGCAGAGTCCGGGCCGAGATGATCCACCCCTTTCCTTGCTGTCTACACTTCCCAGTCCTGTTTTGTGTACATAATACAGAAGGCATGTTTCGCCGTCAAGTGAATTCCGGAAAATCACCCGCGTTTCGGTGGTGCCTCCGTAGGCCCAGGATCTCGGTTGCCCACCCCAATTCTGGGGGGCCTGCCGAGGGATGGGCGTCCCCCGCGGGAGATCGCAGGCTGTGCGGGGCACGGCTTGCACAACTCTGCGATTCCCGGGGGGCAGACAGTGCGCCGAAGAATTCCGCCTGCGCATTCTCCGGCGCACAGGCCTGCCCCTTGGCCCTCAACCGCCGGGTCGTGTCGGCATGGGGGAACCACGACCGGCGGAAGGGGCTCTGAGGTCGTCCGGCTACCTTGCTATCCGCTCAATGTTGTTGTCTCTGACGCAGTAGAACCGCGGATCGCGATTCTCGTAGACATACTTGTCGTACTTCCCCTCGGGGACGATCTGATCCGGCCCGCCCAAGGCGGCGATCAGGGCCTCCGTGCTCTGCCTTCCCTTCCACCCCCGGCGGCCCGGAAGTGATACCGATGTCCTGGTTTCGCCCCGAAGCGGACGCTTGTTTTCCTGTTCTTGTTTCCGTTCAAGCGTTCACACGTCATAACACTTCGGCAGGGGCGCAGGGCCGCATCAACAGAAAATACCTGGGTGTCTGGCTCGTTTTTCCGGCGTGTCACTAGCTGGGTGACGCTGTGCCCGGGAAGAGGCCCCTTGCCCCCGGCCTCTTGCTCGTGGCGGGATACGAAATGCGGTCTTCCCCCGGGATTTCCCTTACATTCCCGCCGCCCGCGTACTAGAATAGCCCTGCGGACGCGTAACGATTGAGACGTGGCAGACCCCGAAAGCCGCCCAGAGGGCAGCCGAAAGGAGAGGAACCATGATCCTGGCCTAAGCGAGCATGATGACGGGTGTGCTGCTGACCTATGCGCTCCTCATCCTGGTGGTTGTTTTGCTCCTGGTCGCCACCTTCCGCTGGGCCATGCGCATCAACGACATCGTCAAAAACCAGGAAGAAATACTCAAACTCCTCCGCGACTTCGTGCGGCAGTGGTAGAGAAGAAAGGCGGTGTGCACGGCACACCCTACGAAACTGACTATAGACCAAGCCCGAGGGTCAGGAAATGGACCATAAGAACGTGAGCATCTTCAAGGTGATGTTTTGTGGTCCTGGTGATGTTGAATCGGAGGGACTGACTTGTCATCAGGCAGTTGACGTTTGCTCGAAACTCCTGGAAACGGCTGGAAAGGGCGTGACTCTCGCCTTCATTCATTGGAAGTCCGATCCGGTGATACAAAACGGGCCTGGGGTACAACCTCCGATAAACGAGCAACTGGTTGGCAGTGCGGATGCATTGGTGGCTGCATTCCGCAGCCGCCTTGGCTCGGCAACTGGTAAGGGCAGTTCGGGTACTGTGCAGGAGATCGAACGGGCCATCCAGCGAGGTATCTGCTGGCGCGCGTATTTCTACAATGGGGGGGTGACCGTATCAGACGCTAGTCAATTAGCCAAGTTGTACGAGTACAAGAAGAGTTTACAGGAGCGGGAGTTCCTTACGGTTGAATACGAGTCGCCGATGGAGTTGCTACTGGATCTTGTGAAATGGCTCTTCAAGGTATTTTGTTCGGAGGGCGGAACTCCGGACGAGACGAGGGATGATACGCTCCTGCGTCTGGTGAAGGTGCACGATCGTCTCTCTAGATCCAGATCTAGACAGCTTGCCAACGTTTTGTATACGATAGCCGGCACGCAGACGGACGCCTTGCGGATCCTTACCGATGATAAGCCGCCGCGAACCTTCGTTCAGTTCGCTCGGCAATTCGGGTGGAAGGTCGAGGTGTTGGAGAGTGAGCAACTCCGCAAGGCAATCGCCGGCCCGTTGTTCGAGGAGGATGTAGTGCCCCATCCTTCCTACACCATGTGGAAGAAGATTCCGTTGGCTCGATCAAAGAAGCAGCCTGAGCCCACTGAAGGAGGATACCTGCTGCTCGACGACACGGAGCCAAAGACGGTCTACGTGGATAAGATACTTCTAGCCGAGCTGAATCGGCTGTTAGAAAAGCTGCGCTGAAGATACGATGCAGGAGACGTGCAGGAGCCGTTACAGGAATCAAGCCAGGCGACGGGTGACAGCGTCAAGCGTTAGCTTGGCGATGGGTCCGAACGCATGCGAGAGGGTGATCGATATAGCAAGCGTTGCCGGCGTTGGAATACGGCCGGGCATGCCCATGCGTTGACGTTTAGCTGCTATCGGCAGCGCGGGCTGTTGCTGGAGGGTCGTTTCTGCCGGTACCTTGTTGGTGCGATTGATGCGGCCCGATCGGCTCACGCGTTCGATTTGTGGGCCTATGTCTTCATGCCGGAGCACGTGCATCTCGTGCTCTATCCCACGCGCGACGAGTATTCCATCGCACGTATCCTGCAGTCCATCAAGCAGCCCGTCGCGCGCAAAGCCATGGCCTTTCTCACGGAGCATCGCCCGGACGATCTGCAGCGATTGGCGACGGGCCAGCAGAGGCGAGCGCGTCAGTTCTGGCAGAAAGGGGGCGGCTATGACAGGAACATTACGAAGGTCAAGACCCTGATTGAGACGGTGCGATACATCCACAACAATCCAGTGCGACGGGGACTCGTCCAGACGGCGACGCAGTGGCGATACAGCAGTGCCGGCGCGTGGGAAGGAACAGGGGCGGGCCCGATAGCGATAGATCGAGATAGCTTCCCGGTCTTCTGAACCATCGCCAAGCTATCACTTGACGCTGCCACCCGGTCGCGGTACAGATGGATCGGTGGGGCGGGGCGCACCCTACGGGTTTGGTGTTCGCAGGGAAAGTGAATCGGGGAGAATTGCTATGGCGCCTTGGATTGTCGTGGCGGTGCCGCTCATGTTGTGTGTGGTCGTGGGCGTAGTGGGATGGCGGAAGAACAGCGGCGTAATGATGGTCGCGGCGGGGGCCTGGGCCCTGTTCCTTGTGGGTTGTGGCTTCGTGGTGGGTTTCGACGATGCGTTTGTGCTGTTTGGCTTCCCTTTGATTGGCGCTTTCGGCGTGACGATTCTTGACGTGGGCCTCAAGGCGCTGCTGAAGGATTCGTGACCCACCCTGCAACTGGACGGCACAGGAAAGGACGTGTTATGAAGCGGAAGTACTATCTTCTGGTGGCGATTGTTCTTGTTGGCGGTGGCGTGGTGCTGTTAGGCTTAGCGGTACGGCCGGCGGTGGTGACGACCAGAGTGGTGTTGTCGGGGGCCGAGGGCTTGGCGGTGACGGGCTCGTTCACGGCGGACGGGAAGGAGTACGAAGTCAACGAGACGCTGCCGGCCGAGATTACAGCCACCGCCCGGCGGCTGTCGCTGGTGCTGGCCAGTGCGGATCAGGGCCAGAACGTCACGGCGCAGGTGTTTGTCGAGGGCAAGCCCGGCGTCTCCGGGGCCCAGCGGCACATTCGGGTCGATGTGAGGGGCAATACGCTGCTTCGTTCCACGCCGCGGGTGCAGTTGAAGGCCTATTAGGGCGGTGGTACCCTACAGGATGAGGTATAGGATGGGCATGAATTCCAAAGAGCGGGTCGCCGCAGCCATGGGGCATGGGGCAGTGGATCGGGTGCCGGTCATGTGTCAATTGGCACTGGGGCATTACTTTCTCCACTGCGAGGCGAAGCCAGCGGAGATCTGGTTCGATACGGACACCTTCGCGAGCGCCCTGGTGCAATTACAGCAGCGCTATCGCTTCGACGGCATCCTGGTGAATCTGCCGAGCCGGCCTCCCGATTGGAGAGGCAGTGTTGCATCGCACGAGACGGTCGAGGGAAAGGAGCATCTGCGGTGGACGTCGGGATTGGAGACCATCGTCCCGGCCGATGACAACCCCCAGACGTATCTGCCGGGCAAGGCGGCGCTGCAGCGGGCGCAGTACGAGTCGGTCGACGTCCAGGCCCCGGGCACCTATCGATTGAGCGGCTATGTCTGGAACACGTGGCATGCCCCCGAGCTTTGGGGCATCGAAGAGGAGGCCGATCTGGCCGATCCGGCGGCGTATCCGTCCTGGTTCACGAATGCCGTGGAAGCCGTCCAAAGGCAGGCGCCCGAGACTTCCGTACATGCGGAGGTCTTCTCACCCTTCACACATCTGATGGAGCTCTTCGGCTACGAGCAGGCCCTGGTGGCTCTGGTCGATGCGCCGCAGACGTGCCACAGCGTTCTGTCTGAAGTCACCAAGCACGTGTTGGCCCAGGTCCGACTGTACAGCGCCCGCCGGCCCGATGCTATCCTGGTCAGCTCGGCCTTTGCCGGTGCGGGCTTTATCAGTCGGGCGATGTACCGTGAGTTCGTCATGCCCTACGAGGACGAGGTGTTCCGGGCCGTCCGCCAGGCGGGCGCGCGGTCGTATGTCCATACGTGCGGCGCCATTGGCGACCGGCTCGATCTCATGGCCGAGACCTCGGTGGACGGCATCGATACGCTCGATCCGCCTCCCCTGGGCACGGTGGACCTGGCACAGGCGAAGGCGCGATATGGCCGGCGGTTCTTCTTCAAGGGCAACCTCGACGCGGTCAACGATATGCTCGGTGCCGACGATGCGGCCTTTGAAGCGGCGGTCAAGAACCGAATCGCGATCGGCAAACCGGGGAGCGGCTACATTTTGTCCTCGGCGTGCAGCGTGGCCCCGCACGTCAAGCCCGACCGGCTGAAGCGACTGGTCGAACTGGCAGAGGAGTTCGGCACGTAGACCCTTTCGATTCCGCTTCGCTCCGCTCGGGGTGACAACAGGCCGGGGGTTGCTATAGCGTCACGTCCCAGCCGGGGCGATAGGCTTCCTTCAAGAAGGGCGCGGCCTTCTCGTTGCCTTTCGCGCTCAGGGTGCGCGGGTCCCAATCGAAGCCGCCGGCTCGATAGGCGACATTGCCCAGCAGAACGGCCTCGGCGAGCGGACCGCTGTAATCGAAATGACAGGTGGCGGGCCCTTCACCGCGGCAGGCGGCGATCCACTCGTTGTGGAAGCCCGGGGACGGCGGGATCGATGCTTCCAGCGGCGTGAAGTCGGTGAAATCGGCTTCGGGCAGGAGCTTGTGCTGGTCGAAGTTACAAGTGAGGATGCCTTTGTTACCGATGAAAACCGTGTTGGCGCCGCTGGTGGGGATTTTTCTCTGGGCCAGGTCCGCCGGCTTGCCATGCGACCAATGCAGTGTCAGCGGGGGCTGTTGGCCCCGGACGGGGAACTGGTATCGCACTTGCATCGACTTCGGCGTTCGTTCCGGATCGACAGCCGGGCCGGTGGCGTCCACGCGCAAGGGATACTTCAGGTCCAGGGCCCAGAAGGGGATGTCGAGGATGTGACAGCCCCAATTGCCCGCTTCGGCTGTCCCGTAGTCCCACCAGAAGCGCCAGCCATAGGGACAGAAGGAGGGGTGATAGGGATGGTAGTCGGCCGGTCCCACCCACAAATCGTAATCGAGGGTGCTGGGAGCCGGTGGGTGGTCCTGAGGGATCTCGGGCATGCCGCGCCCGCCGCCGCACCAACTGTAGACTTCACGCACGGGGCCGATGGCGCCACTGCGGACGATTTCTACCACCCGCCGCATATTGGGATACGCATGCCTCTGGGCACCGAGTTGGGTAGCCAGCCCTTTCTTGCGGGCCAGGTCCGTCAGCACGCGCGTCTCCCACACATTGTGCGCCAGTGGCTTCTCGAGATACACGTGCAGACCGAGTTGCATGGCGGCCAGAGCGGGGTGGAAATGCGTGTGGTCCGGCGTGCTGATCACGACGGCATCGAGCTTCGCGCCGTGCACATCCAGCATCTGGCGCCAGTCGCGGTAAGTCGTGACCTTGGGGTACTTCTTATACGTTCCGGCGGCACGTTCGTCGTCGACGTCGGCAAAGGCCACCAGGTTCTGACCTGCCAGGCCGTTGACATTGGACCCGCCCCGGCCTCCTACGCCGATGCAGGCGATATTGAGCTTCTCGTTGGCGCTTTCGCTGAATCCTGGCCGAGTCGCGCTGCCCAGGAAGAGGCCGGCGCTCAGGAGAGTGGAATGCTTCAGAACGTCACGTCGCGAGATGGATCGATGTTTCATGGGGGCCTCTCCGAAACTTCAACCATAGCACTGTTGCCTGTGGTACATCTCTACAAATATATCGGCAGAAGGCCAGCGGTTCAAGCAAGGAAACGTGACCTTTCTCAAGCCAGACGTCGTGACAGTGGGGCCGGCCCCGCCGCTGCCTACGATGTTCAGCGGGGCGGCGTCAGCCTGATGTCCCGGAGCATGATGGCAATGCCTTCGCGCCGGAGGCTGACGCCGGTCGCCTTGTTTTGGAGTGGGCCGCTGACGAACGGCTCGATCGTGTCACTGTCCGCCGGCGGCGCTGGCCTCAGCCTGTTTGTAGTCGCCTTCGATTTTCGCCATGCCGACGGGCAGGCACTTCTTCAACGCGGATTTCAGGCCACTCGGTAGTTCGTCGCCGTCCATCAGCGTCGCCTGGGAATCGCCTACGCCCAGGGCCTTCGCCGTGTCACTACCTGATTCATACCGGGCCAGCAGCACTTCGCCATAGAGAAACACATCGGCCAGGGCCCGCGCGTTCAGAACGCCCAACATGGGGGTGTCGCCGTATTCGTTGATCATGAGCACGATGACGATGTTCCTGCTGAAGAGCCCGGGGACCTCGTAATACTTCTTCTCCGAGTAGAAGCAGTGTACGATGCGGGAGGTTCCATCGTCGCTGGTGGTCTTGCCCTTAACCATGCCTTGTTCATCGATGGACATCTCGAAGTCGAAGTCGACTTCCTCCGTTCCTCCATACTCGCTGATGAACGACCCGGTCCCTTTTCCTTGCCACGTGAAGGGCGGTTGCACGTCCTGAGCCATGCAGGGCATGCCCATCACGACGGCGGCGAGCCATGCCGCGACACAAATCTTCAGTGAATGCATCATCGTCTGCCTCCCAAATCAGAATGTCCATCGAATGTGTACCACCGGCTCGAAACGGTGATGTTGGCCGGCGTCGGGTCTCTCTGCTTATTCTCGATGACATATCGCATCCTGTCAATCGCGGCTCACGAAAAACCTCAGCCGGGAGCCTCTCGATACGACAAGCCTTGGCGACGCAGAGTCTTACGATCGATCTCGGTGCCAGGACTTGCTGCTGCTGAGAGGCGGAGAGTTTACATTTCCCTGGAAAAAGGCTTTGCCTGCGAGCGTGGACCGTCTTAGTATTAGCGACATTGTGGTGACGTAGTGACGGAATTACCTTCTTTGTTGTAGGTGTATTCATCATGGCCCTAGTCGCCAAAATCCTGTCCTTGCTGCGGCTGGCCGGTTTGCCCTGGGCCTGGCAGATTCTTATTTATCTCCTTGTCGGCATTGCGGTGGGCGTGGGGCTGTTCGTGGCCCGTATCGCCAACGCCGCCTCCTACCTTTCCGACAGCCCTGAAACGTGTATGAACTGTCACGTCATGAGCGATGCCTATGCGAGCTGGCAGCGGGGCAGCCACGCGCGTGTGGCCGCGTGTACCGATTGTCATGTGCCGCACAGCAACCTCGTGGCGAAATACGCGTACAAGGCTCGCGACGGCATGAAGCATTCCTATGTTTTCACGATGAAGCAGGAGCCTCAGGTGATGGAACTGTCGGCGGGTGCGGTGCCGGTGGTGCAGGCTAACTGTGTCGATTGCCATAGCGATCAGTTGACGATGATCCGTTTGGCCGGCTCGGCAGAACGGCAGTGCTGGGACTGTCACCAGAATATCCACGGTTCCGTGCGGAGCCTGTCGGCCTCACCTGCAGCGTTGCGGCCGGGCCTGCCCGATGCGGGACTGGACTGGATGAAGAAAGGGGATGAGCGATGACGATGGATACGGGCCGGAGTCCCGAGGACAGAGGACAGAGGATGGCGGGGGGCTTTCCGCTCTGGGCCGGAGCGGCGATCGTGGTGTTGGCCGCGGCGGTCGTGGTCCTGCTGGGGCTGCTGGCGGTCTCGATCATGGAGCGGCGGTGGGAGGCCCAGCGGCCGGCGATGCTGGTCAGGCCGATGGCCGAGTGGGAGCCGGACAACGCCGTCTGGGGCGAGAATTACCCGCGTGAATACGAATCGTATCTGCAAACGCGCCTCGACGATACCAAGACCAAGTTCGGCGGGGCCGATCCGCGTGATTATCTGGAAGAGGATCCCTACCAGGTGATCCTCTTTGCCGGCTATGGTTTCAGTAAAGAGTATCTCCAGGCGCGAGGGCATTACTATGCCGTGGAGGACGTGAGCAAGACGGCGCGGATCAAGACGCCTGTCAACGCGGCGACCTGCTGGACGTGTAAGAGCACCGATGTGCCGCGTATGATGAACCAGATGGGCGTCAAGGAATTCTACGCGGCCAACTTCCACGACCTCAAGGATGAGATTACCCATCCGATCGGTTGCCAGGACTGCCACGATCCACAGACGCTGAAATTGCGCATCACGCGGCCGGCGCTGAAGGAGGCGTTTGCGGCGATGGGTCGCGATATCAACGAGGCGACGCACCAGGAGATGCGCTCGCTGGTGTGCGCTCAATGCCATTCTGAATACTACTTCAAGACCGACGAAGCGGCCGGGCTGAAGAATTACCTGACGTTTCCGTGGGCCCAGGGCACGACGCAAGAGGACATGCTGGCATACTACGATGCGATCGATTTCGCTGATTACGTCCATCCGATCTCGGGCGTGCGCATCGTCAAGTCGCAGCATCCCGACTACGAGCTGTACCGCACGGGCATCCACGCCTACCGGGGCGTCTCGTGCGCCGATTGTCATATGCCGTACCGCACCGAAGGCGGCGTCAAGTTTACCGATCATCACGTGCAGAGCCCGCTGCTGGATATCGCCAATAGCTGTGCCGTCTGCCATCGCTGGAGCGAAGACGAGATCCGGACGCGCGTCGAGAGCATTCAGACCAAGGTATCCGAGGCCATGATGGCGACGGAGGATGCCCTGGTGCACGCGCATTTCGACGTGGCGGCGGCCGTGCAGGCGGGCGTGGCGGATGCCGATCTGGCCGCGGCGCGGAAGCTGGTGCGGCACGCGCAATTCCACTGGGACTACGTGGCGTCGACCAACGGCGTGGGTTTCCATTCGCCGCAAGAGTCGATGCGTCTGCTCGGCGAGGCCACCGATCTGGCCCAGCAGGCGCGGTTGCAGACGGCGCGCCTGCTGGCCGGCAAAGGCATCGCGCAGGCGCCGACGTATCCGGACATATCCACGCGCCAGAAGGCCTGGGATGTAGCTCAGACCTTTGTCAAAGGCGCGGGGACAAAGCTGCTGCCTTAGATCGATCCGTGCGACAAGGGCTCCGCGAACACGAGAGGTTCCTGGAGGCCAAAATGTCCGAGGTGGTTCTTACAGGCCTGAAACACCCGTTTCTTTGGGTCTCCAGAAGTATCTGCAGAAATTTTCGATTTTCTCCTTGCCGGAGTGAACAAGTAGGACTATATTGATCCTATATAGTGTGGCGTGCGGCGAAGCAGGCTGAGGTGACGACAGATGGATATCTTGAGGCGAAACACCGACTACGCGTTGCGACTGGCCGTGAACCTGGCCAGGCACTACGGCGAAGACTCGTTGTCAACGCGGGTGCTGGCTGAGGCTGAGGATGTGTCGTATCAATTGGCGTGTAAGCTGATGCAGAAGCTGCACGCGGCGGGACTCGTCGAGAGCAACATGGGGCCCAAGGGGGGCTTCCGGCTGCGGCGGGGGCCCGAAGAGGTGTCAATCCACGAAGTGATCGAGGCGATTCAGGGGCCGTTGCGGCTGAATCGGTGTCTGCTGAGCGATGGATTCTGTACGCGAAAGGATAGCTGCCCGGTGCGGGAGAAGATGAGCCACCTCCAGGAGCAGATGAATGGCTATCTCAAGAGCGTGACGCTCGGGGAGTTGGCGAAGCAGCGCAAGCCGGCGCCAAAGCGGCGGACGAACCGCCGCAGGAGCAAGAGATGAGCGAAGTAACGAAACGAGCACATGGGTCGGAGGCGTGTCTGGGTAAGTCTGAGCGGCTCGAATCGCTGGTGAGCTATGCGGACGACTCGATCGTCAGCAAGACCATTCTCGACAAGCATGCCGGAACGTTGACGCTGTTCGCCTTCGATAGAGGGCAGAAGCTTAGCGAACATACGTCGCCTTATGATGCGGTGGTGCAGGTGGTGGAAGGCCGCGCTCGCCTGACCATCGACGGGCAAGACCACGAGGTGGAGGCCGGCGAGTTGATCATCATGCCGGCGCAGGTGCCTCACGCCGTGACGGCCGCCGAGCGGTTCAAGATGCTGTTGATCATGATTCGAGCGTAAGGATACTCGAAACGAAGCCGAAGAAAGATGGCCGCACGCTGAGCGTGCATGAAAGAGAGGTGTTAACGTGGATATGTTATGTCGTCAATGCGAGCAGACAGCGAAGGGGACCGGCTGCACGACGGCGGGGGCCTGTGGGAAAGATGCGGAGACCGCAGCGCTTCAGGATCTGGTGGTCTACGCGACCAAGGATATCGCCCGTTACGCCCATCGGGCTCATCAGCTCGGGGTGCGTGATCGGGATGTGGATGTGTTTGTGATCCGGGCGCTGTTCAGCACGGTGACCAACGTCAACTTCGATCCACGCTGGTTCGGAGCGTTCCTGCAGGAGGCGGCGGCCATCAAGATCAAGGTCCAGCAGCTCTACGAGAGGGCGGCGCAGCAGGCCGGGCAGACGGCGGAAACACTGGCGTGTCCCGTCGCGTGGTGGGAAGGGACCGACGATCTTCCAGGCCTGATCGCCAAGGGACGGGAGGTTTCCATCGCCAAGTGGATCGACCGGTTGGGCGAGACGTCGGCCGGTTTGCAGGAATTGATCCTTTACGGGCTCAAGGGCGCGGCCGCGTACGCCGATCACGCCCAGATCCTGGGCAAGGACGACGAGGAATTGTACGCCGGCTTCAACGAGATGCTCGACTTTCTGGCGAGCGGGCCGGGTGACATCAACGATCTGTTGGCCAAGGCCCTCAAGACCGGCGAGATCAATCTCAAGGCCATGGAGTTGCTCGACGCTGCCAATACGGAAACCTATGGCCACCCGGAGCCGACGTCGGTGCGCATCACGCCGATTAAGGGCAAGTGCATTCTCGTCTCAGGACACGATCTGAAGGACCTCGAAGAACTGCTCAAGCAGACTGAGGGCAAAGACATCAACGTCTACACGCACGGCGAAATGCTGCCCTGCAACGCGTATCCAGGTCTGAAGAAGTACCCGCACCTGGCGGGCAACTACGGCGGCGCCTGGCAGAATCAGCGTAACGAGTTCGAAGCGTTCCCCGGCGCGATCGTCATGACCACCAACTGTCTCATCAAGCCGAAGGACAGCTACAAGGATCGCGTCTTCACGCTGGGTCTGGTGGGCTGGCCCGATGTGAAACACATCGACGATCGCAACTTTGCCCCCGTGATCGAGGCGGCGCTGGCGGCGCCGGGCTTCTTGACCGACGTGCCTGAGCGGCGGATCACGATTGGCTTCGGGCGCAACGCCGTGATGAACGCGGCCGGTACGGTGGTCGATCTGGTCAAGCAGGGCAAGATCAAGCACTTTTACCTGATCGGTGGCTGCGACGGCGCCAAGCCGGGCCGCAATTACTACACCGAGTTCGCCGAGCAGGTCCCCAAGGATTGCGTGATCCTGACCCTGGCCTGCGGCAAGTATCGTTTCAACCGGCTGGACTTTGGCGATATCGAAGGCATCCCGCGCCTGCTCGATTGCGGCCAATGCAACGACGCCTACTCGGCCGTCCAGATCGCCGTGGCGCTGGCGCAGGCGTTCGACTGCGGCGTCAACGATCTGCCGCTGTCGCTGATCCTGTCGTGGTTCGAGCAGAAGGCGGTCGCGATTCTGTTGACGCTGCTGCACCTGGACGTTAAGAATATTCGCCTGGGGCCGAGCCTGCCGGCCTTTGTGACGCCGGACGTGCTGAACGTGCTGGTCGAGAAGTTCGGCATCAAGCCCATCGGCACCGTTCAGGAGGACCTGGCAGCTACGCTGGCCGGCTGACACGTGAAACGATGACAAGAGGCCGTTGAAAATCCGTGGGGTGTGCCCGCACACGATTCTCGTTCTCACGTATTGGGCAACGGTGTGCGAGGCACACCCTACGGCGTTTGGCTCTCTGAGTCGGCAACCCATAGAAGCACTTGGAATAGGATATCTCATGGCCGTCAGAAATATCGTTAAGATCGACGAAGAGAAGTGCACCGGATGCGGGCTGTGCGTCACCGCCTGTGCCGAGGGTGCCATCAAGATCATTAACGGCAAGGCCAAGCTGGTCAGCGATTCGTACTGTGACGGGCTCGGGGCCTGCCTGGGCCATTGCCCCGAGGACGCCATCACTGTCGAGCCGCGCGAGGCTGAGCCGTTCGACGAGGAGGCGACGAAGGCCTACTTGGCCAGTCAGAACAAGGAAGCGGCGCCGGCGGTCTGTCCCGGGCTGGCGGCGCATTTGTTTGACGATGTGAAGGACGCCGATGCGACGCCAGACGCGGGCGCCGAGCGTCCCGCGACACCGTCGCAACTGGGGCATTGGCCGGTACAGTTGAAGCTGGTGGCGCGCACGGCGCCCTACTTCGATGATGCCGACCTGCTGCTGGTGGCCGATTGCGTGCCCGTGGCCATGGCCGATTTTCATCAAAGGTTCCTCAAAGGCCGGGCCGTCGCGATGGGGTGTCCGAAGTTGGACGACGTGCAGTTCTACGTCGCGAAGCTCAGCGATATTCTGCGGGGCAACAACATCCGCAGTCTGACGGTTTTGCACATGGAAGTGCCGTGTTGCTCCGGTCTGACCCGCGTGGCTCAGGAGGCGATCGCCGCCAGTGGCAAGGACATGCCTTTCGAGGATGTCATGGTGGGCCTGCGGGGCCAGGTCTTGCGCAGCGAGACCATCACTGTAGAAGTTGAGGCTGAGGCTTGAATGGACTTGCATGTGTATGATACCACTATGACGCGAGCGAACGATAGTCTGTCATGCTGAACGGAGTGAAGCGTCTGGCTTTCGACTCGAACAGACGGTTATTCTCATTCCGGGCCCAGATCCCGTTCGATCCCGATGTGAATCGGGACTCAGGGCGGGCTCTTCGCCTCCGGCTCAGGATGACAAGCGGGCTGGCGTCCCGGCATCGTGGCATGTGGCCTGATGGCCTTTCTGTGAAACGTAAGTTGCGATCATGATTGAAGCATTGCGTCATATTGCCGTCGAGTTCTGGGCGGTCTTTGCGGAGATGTCGCCGTACCTGCTGTTCGGGTTCTTCGTCGCCGGGCTGCTTTCCATGCTGGTCTCGCGGCGGATGGTGGAGCGGCACCTGGGCGGTGGCGGGATATTACCTCTGTTCAAAGCGGCCGTCTTCGGGGTCCCGCTGCCGTTGTGCTCGTGCGGCGTGATCCCCGTCTCGATGTCACTGCACCGGCAGGGGGCCAGCAAGGGCTCGACGATCTCGTTTCTGTTATCGACGCCGCAGACGGGCGTCGACAGCATCCTCGTGACCTACAGTCTGCTGGGCCCGGTCTTCGCGGTCTTTAGGCCTCTGGTCGCACTGGTCACCGGTGTTGTCGGTGGTTTGTTCGTCAATCTTCTCGGTCAACCGAACGGTGCTTCAGCCGAAACGACGGAAACGGCGGGGGCCCCGCCCGGCGAGTCCTCGTGGAAGAAAAAATTCCTCGACGGGATGGACTACGCTTTCGTCACGTTGCCGCGCGATATCGGCAAGCCCTTACTGCTGGGCCTGGTGATCGCCGCGATCATCTCGGCGCTGACGCCTGACGATTTCTTTGCGGACAAGCTCGGACGCGGACTGCCCGCCATGCTGGTGATGATGGCGGTGGGCATTCCGATCTATGTGTGCGCCTCGGCCTCGGTGCCGGTGGCAGCCGCGCTGATCCTCAAGGGTCTCAGCCCCGGTGCGGCCCTGGTCTTCCTCATGACCGGCCCGGCTACCAACGCCGCGGGCCTGGCGACGATCTGGAACACGCTGGGCCGCCGGACCGCGATTCTCTATCTGCTCACTGTCGCGGGCTGCGCCCTCGGCGCGGGTCTCCTGCTTGATGCCCTCGTCTACAACGCCGAGATCAAGGTGATCACCCACGCCCACGATATGACCTCACCGCTGGCGCAAACCATCGCCGCGGTCGCCCTCCTGGCCCTCCTGGCCTACGGCTTCTACACCCGCCTTCGTCGCCGCAAGGCGTAACACGCGTCTCTCGGAGGCGACCCCGTTTCGTCATCTGTCATGTCGAGCGCAGTCGCGACATCTCGTATCGAAGACGACGCCGCGCTTGGTCTCGGCTAGACCCCTCGACTGCCCTCGGGGTGACAACCGGCCTTCAGAACAGACGGTCCATTTGAATATGCGTTCCTTATGAAAGGGAGCGGCGTCGGACCGTGCGGTAGAGGACGAGGACGGCCAGGGCCACCAGGAGCAGGAGTACGCCGGCGACCTCTCCAGGGGACAAGATCGCCAGGTTGATTTTCGGCCACCAGGCGGTTTCGTCGTTGACTTCCGTTCCGGGCGGGAACGCCAGGTTGAAATCGTCCTTCGAGAGATTCTGATTGAGCGTGACGCTGCTCGCTTCGTAGACGTCGCCGTCATTGTCGTCGGGAAAGGTCGTGGTGCCTTTGACGGGAAACCACAGGTTGGGCGAGACCTCGCGCAAGGCCAGCACGTCCACCTCAATTCCCCGGGATCCATCGAACGGGCAGATATACTCGAAGCGAACCGGGGTGTATCCGTGATCGACGGACAGGAACACGCGTTGATGGAGGGCTCTGGTATCGGTCACGCAGTCGAGTTCGATCGTGTGGAAGTCGCGAACTTGTTGGATGCCGTCGACGATGCGGAACCACTCCGGATGTTCGCGCAGCATCTGCGAGAGCAAGCCTCTGGGATAGAAGCGAAAGATGGTAAATGCCATGGGTGTGGAATTCCATGCGCGCAACAAATCCGTGCGTCTCGTTATGAATCCCTCCGCCGGGCGTGCGCCCGATTCACTGATGCCCATCTGCTGGGATATCTGCAACCCGCCGGAACTCAATTGTCTGAACAACTTGCCATTGTAGGTATAGTGGCTGTCCGAGGTGAAGGTCCGGCCGGGTCCCTGAGAAAGGTCCACCTTTTCCGAATACGCCTGAAGCTCCGTGAACGGCTTGGCGGTCGTGAAGGTGCAGGCCGCCCGGGATACCGGAACCAGAAAACCTGGGTCGTTGACATCCTGCTCGGTCAGCTCTTTCTGGTTGTACCATTCGTACTCAATCGTGACGTCTTCTACGGCGGATTCCATCGCCTCCAAGATGTCGGCCAGCTCGCCGAGCGTCAGCGCGGGGCAGGGCGCGGACAGCATGATCACCAGAAGGATTATCGCACCTCGTCTCATGCCTTGCTCCCTTCATGCCGACGATAGGATAGCCGGTCGGTTCGAGCCCGTGCGGGCAAGAGCCATTGACCGTCGCTTTTTCTGGAATGTCGCTGCGCAGCATTATGTCGCGCGGCGCGGGGCGGGGCAAGGGCAAACGCCAGCCCTCGGTTATTGGCTGTTCTGAGAAGGCGGCGATTATAGGGCCGGCTGGATCAGGACCGGGGGGGCTGGACGTGACAGGCCGCGCGAGGCTGGATTTCGCGGCGATATTCGGCTTTTGGCTCCGGTAAAAGCTTAAGCGGGCTTGCGCCATAACCGATAAAGCCCTCGTGGGATGCCTCGGCATCTATTCATGTGACACAGTGACTACGTGGCCCAGGTTTGGGCATGCCAGGAGTTGCGGCGTTATGAACAGCATTCGCAAGGCGGGTTTGGCTTTGCTGGTTATCAACCTGGGCCTCAGTTCCGCCGGCTGCGGCAACAAGCTACTCGACCCGACGCAAATCGGCCGGTTTCGACCGACACCGGCGGTGAACGTCATTCTCGATTCACTCGGGGTGGCGGAAGAGAGGCCGGTGGCGTGGGAGAACGGCGAGGAGCCGCAGCCACAGGACATCATCGCGGTCCGCGGCGACTACGCGTTGCGGTCGGGCGACCTGGTGCGCATCTCCATCTTCGAACTGTTCCAGGAAGGGGCGGCGACGGTCAATGACTACCTCGTCTCCGAGACGGGTAAGATCTCGATCCCCGAGGTCGGTGTCGTGCAGGCCGCGGGCTTGACGGAGACGCAGCTGGAGGAAGAGATCCGGCAGATTCTGTCGCCTGCGATTCTCAAAGACCCGTCGGTAACGGTGACCTTGCTGAACTCGCAACAACGGACGTATTCCATCCTGGGCAACGGCGTCCCCCAGCCGGGGCGGTACGCGATCCCTCGCTACGACTTCCGGCTGACCGATGCGTTGGCAACCGCCGGCGGGCCGATGCAGTTCAACGTCAGTCACATCTACGTCGCGCGGGCGCAAGAGAAGGCGGGGGCCGCACCGGGCGTTGAGCCGAGTCAACCGGGATTCCAAGAACTGCGGCTCATCGAGCCGGGAGCGTCGACCAACAGTTCGGTCGAAGCGCCGATGGTGACCCGCCCGACCAATGCTTTGCGGACCATTTCGCCGCGCGAGATTCCTGAACCCTCCGAGCCGGCCGAGCGCTATGAGCTGGAACGCGAAATGCTCGAGATGATCGCGCCGTCGGCCAAGGCAAACCCGCCTGACAGGGAGAAGGTGACGAGGGAGTTTGTGACGCCACAGCAACAGCGCAGTATCTCGGCCTCGGTTATGCCGCCGGGCTTTCGGCTCGTCGCGCCACCGAAGGACGCGGGGTCACGCCAGGCGCAACCCCAAGAGCGCATCATTACGCCCAGCGAGTTCGGTGGCGATGAATCACGTGAGGCAGCGGGACCGGCGGCGCCCCCGCCCGGCAGAATCGAATGGGTCTTCCGCAACGGCAAGTGGATTCCTCTGGCCGTCGAGAGTGGTGAAGCGGCGGACGCTCAACGCGCGGCAACCGATGCAGTGCAGGCTGAACAACCCACCGAGCGCCCGGCCGAGCAGGATATGGGTGGGCAGATCGAGTGGGTGCGGCGTGACGGGCAGTGGGTCCCGGTTCGCAAGGGTGCCCCGCAACAGCCGATTCCTCTGCCCCCACCGCGCGAGGCCTTGCCGCCGACGACCAGGGCCCCGCTGCCGAGGGAGGCCGAATGGGAAGAAGCCGTGCAGACGCGCCTGCTGAAGATCCCGGCCGACAAACTCATGGCGGGCGACCCGCGTTACAACATCGTCATCAAGCCGGGCGATACGGTCTATGTGCCGGTCGATATCATTGGCGAATTCTGCATCACCGGCAACGTCAATCGCAGCGGGTTCATCGGGATCACAGGACGCCCGATGACGTTGAAGATGGCGATTGCCGCCGCTGGTGGACTCGGGCCGCTGGCCTATCCGAAATACTGCGAAGTAATCCGCCGCATCGATGATAACCGGGAAGAAATCGTCATGGTCGATCTCGACAAGATCGCCAGCGGCGAGCAGCCCGACTTCTTCATCAAGCCCAACGATCTGATCAACGTGGGAACGCATCCGACGTCGCGCTGGCGGGCCGTGTTGCGCAATGCCTTCCGCGCGGCGTATGGGTTTGGCTTCGTGTACGATCGTAACTTCGCTTACTCCGACGACCGATACGGCACCAATTTCTTTTGATGGAATCAGTGGACCACAGTGACCAGGACTTCTTGCTCTGTTCCAGACCAGCATCGTTCCAGTCCGGCTCAGAGAAGCTGGGGCGAACTTGGCCGGCATAGCTACATGAGGATGGCTATCGTCGCGGGGGCGCTATGCCTGGTCTTCCGGCACGAAATGCGGCGCATCGTGGGCCTGTGGCTCAGCGATCCGAGTTGGTCGCACGGGTTCCTCATTCCGCTGTTCAGTCTCTACTTCATCAACCGGAAACGCGATGCGATTCTCAGCCTGGAACATGCGCGTGATCCACTGGCCGAGTTCCTGGCCGGCCGGCGCCCGCCGCGTCTAGGTGCGGGGCAAACGCGCCCGAACTACCTGGGCCTGCTCCTGCTGGTGGGGACGCTCGCGTTCTACGCGTTCAACGTTGTCAGTCCTGCCGGGTATGCCTACTTCCGGCCGCTCGCGATGATCGGAGCGCTGGGGGCCGTCGTTCTGTTCCTGGGCGGAGGGCGTTTGCTCGCGCAGACGTGGCTGCCGATCGTCTTCCTGGTCTTCGCGGTGCCACTGCCACGCCGCTACTACGTGGGCCTGACGATGCCGATGCGGGAACTGGCCGCGACGGTGGCCACGGCCTTGCTGAATATGGTCAGCGGTCTCGAAGCCCGGTGCAGCGGGGTCGTGATCGACATCGTGTACCAGGGCCGCCACCTGGAGCCGGCGCTGGATGTGGCCGAGGCGTGCAGCGGGATGCGTCTGCTGATGGCGTTTCTGGCGCTCGGCGTGGCGATGGCGTATCTACACGAACGACCCCTAGGGCAGCGCCTCATCCTGTTGGCCAGCACGGTTCCTATCGCGGTTTTCTGCAACATCGTGCGCGTGACCGTGACGGGATTCATTTACGTCCTGGCCGATCCGAAATACACGCAGGGAATCTACCACGATGCACTGGGCCTGGCGATGTTGCCCCTGGCGTTTGGCCTGTACGGGTTTCTCGCCTGGTTCATGGCGAGTCTGTTCGTCGAGGAAGGCCATGGCGACCGCAGCGATGTGATCGTTCGTAAGCGGGTGACAGAATGAGAGCCGCGACGGAGGACAACTCGGGTTATTTCCAGCCGGCCTTTGTGATCTGCGTGGCGGTGATGGATATCGTCGGTGGGGGGATGTCCATCGCCCAGAAGAAACTGGGACTGGCTCTGAAGAAGCGACCGTTGCCCTTGAAACGATCCCTGGACCTGATGGATGAAGCGGCGCTGGCTCCTTACGAGGTGGCGGCGAAGCTGAAGATCGAGAACGAGGAGATTCTCACGTCGCTGGGTACCACCGACTACATTCAATGGGTGCTGGAAGATCCTTGCCAGCCGACCGAGAGTCCTGTCCGGCGTGTGATGTTGTTCGTCACCTATTACGCCTTGCCCGATCGTGTCCCGCACGTGCCGGAAGAGTGCTACACCGGTGGCGGCTACCAGCGGCTGGCAACGGACACGGTGCGATTGCGCATCATCGACTCAGATCCACCGCGGGAGATTTCGGGACGCTGCCTGGTTTTCGGCACGTCGGATACGAACCTGCTGTGGGCGGCGCGTTTTCCCGTGCTGTACTTCTTTCGCGTCAACGGGCAGTATGCTGGTAGCCGGAACGGGGCTCGCATGGCGCTGAATCGAAACATTTTCAGTCCCTATTCGTATTTCTGCAAAGTCGAGCTGGTCTTCAATCAGTCGTCTTCGGCGCCGACGCAGGCTGAGGCCGTGGTGGCTGCCGAGAAACTGCTGACCGTCGTCCTCCCGCAGTTGGAGAGTCATCACTGGCCCGACAAGCAGGGACTCCAGAGCCCGCATCAAGAACAGGAACGGTTCGATTCGACGAACGATACGAGCCGCGCAAGAACTCAGACAAGGGGTAATTGATGGCGAGAAGACGTCTCAACAAGAAAGTGGCGCTGCTGGGCTCGGCCGTTTTGGCGATCCTGGCCCTGGGAGCCGTGCTGGTCATTCTTCGTCTGACGCGCGACCCGGCCCAGTTCGTTGCCGATGGGGATGCCGCGTGGGCCGTACAGGACTATGAAGCGGCGCGCCGGAACTACCAGCAGGCGCTGGGCCTGACGCGAAATGCCGAAGAGAAGCTGGAACTCTACTTCAGACTGGCGGACGTGTTCCAGGTGACCGACGACTGGCGCCGCGTGTTGGGATGCTGGGAGCAGATCATCACCTCCGACCCGCAGAATCTCAAGGCCCGTCTGGGAAAGCTCAAATACTACTACATCATGGCCGACAGCCTCAGCACCGTGGGCCAGCAGGTCAGCGCGTACTGGAAGGATGTTTCATCGCAGGCGACGGACCTGCTGGAGACAACCGATGGCTCCGACGTGATGCAGGAGAAGAAGGCCACGTGGGAGCCGAGTTTCGGCACGGCTGAACCGGCCGGGTGGGATGGCGGCGACGAGCTTCTGGGTGCGTATCTGTACTTCGCCCGGGGGCGGGCGGCGCTCGAACTGGCGAACATGGGGGCGACGAACAATCCGGAGCAACTGCTGGGCGAGGCCAAGCGTGATCTGGAAGAGGCCCGGCGGCTCGATCCGAGCCACGGCCAGGCATATCATCACCTGGCGGCGGCCTTGCTGGCGGAGAGCCGGGCGGCCGAGGCCAGTGGCAACCATGACCGGGCCGATGAGACGGCGCGACAGGCGGAAGAGATTCTGACCGAGGCGGTCAGGGTGGCCGGCGATGAGCCGGAGCCGCACATCAATCTCCTCATACGCAGGCTCTCCAAGGCACAGCGCCGGGGCGTGGCGGAGGCCCGCGAGATCATGCGTGTTCTCGAGCCCGAATACGAAACGCTGATGACCCGCTTCGCATCTCGCCCGCAGGCGTTCGCCGCCGCTGCTGAGTTCTTTGCATTTTACTCCGTCTATCTGCACACCGACGCCGGGGCGGTGCAGCTCGATCGCGCCATCGAGGCCATCGAGAAGGCGCACACGCTCGATCCGACGAGTGTCAAGTACGCCCGGATGGCCGCCGGCTTGCGCTATCGCAGGTTCTCTCTCTACGGGGATCGGGCGAGCCTGCGTCAGGCGATCGATCTGGCCGAGTCGGCTCTGGAATTGCCCGAAGCCCAGGACGATCCCGGACCCAGGTACCACGCCAAGCAGACAAATCGGTTTTCGTTGTGTGCACTGCTCGCGACGCTCTACCTGGAGCAGACGCTGGTCTCGGGCCAGCCGCTGACGGCCGACGAGATGCTATCGGCCAAGGCCCAGAAGGCTGTCCATGAGATTGAGCAGATCCAGGGCAGTGGCGACAATCCTCAGGTGGTGAAATGGCAGGGGATGCTCGATCTGGCCCGGGGCGATCGAGGGCAGGCGGTTCGGCGGCTGTATGCGGCCTATGAAGACATCAAGGCTTCGAACGCCCCGGAAGACAGGGACGCCTTTCTCGCCTACACGCTGGCCCGCCTCTTCAAACCCACCTCGGAAATCGGCGCCGTGGTCGAATTCCTCGGTGCGGCTTTGGCATCGGGGATCATCAACACGAAGCCGACCGCACTGTTGGATTACGGCCAGGCATTGTCGGAGGCCGGTTCCTACGACGTGGCCCTCAGCGCTGTGAGCAGTTTTGAGGAGCGTTTCGGAGCGAACCAGCGCAGCGCGACCCTGCGCATCGAGATCCTGCTGGCCAAAGGACACGTGAGCGAGGCCGAGGAGGAGATCGCGCCCCTAAGCGCTGCCGACCCCGATACCATGAGGCTTAGGCTGGCCCTGATCGTGACACAAGCGGAACAGTTGCAGGGCGCGATTCGACGTCAGCGCGCCACGGCTCATGCCGAATCGTCAGCGGAAGAACAGCCGGCGGTCAGAGCCATGGTTGCCGAGCTGCACGATTGCCGCCGGCGTCAGGCGGCGCTCGTCGAGCAGTTGTTGCAGAGTGACCCGCAGGCAGTGGACAAGGATCATCTGCGCCGTCTCTGCGAAGCCCTGATCGCGCAACAGGATATCGAACGAGCCCGGACGGTGGTCGACGCGTATCTGAGGCATTCTCCGCAGAGCCTGGCGGCGCTGTTCTACCGCGGCCTCCTGGCCGAGCCCGATCCGACGGCCTGTTCCGAAGCCCGGCGTCGGGAGATCCACGTGCAGGCGGTCAAGAGCCTGGCGGACCCGGTGGAGCGGGCCATGGAATTGGGCTTCTTCTACCAGGACCAGAGGCAGCTGGATGAAGCGACCGAACAGTGGCGTCAGGTGCTGGCGGCGACCGCCACCCAGCGCCGTCCGGAGGCGCCGGCCTATCTCGATGCCGGTGACGCGAATCCGCGCCTGGTGGCGGCCGGACAACTCTTCGACATCGCCCGGCATCGTCAGGACTGGTCGCTGGCTGCGGAGATGGTCGAGGTGGTGACCTCGGACAGCTTGGACGATTGCCAGGGACATCTCTTCGCCGGCCGGCTGGCGCTGGGGCGGGGGCAACACGAGGAAGCTTTGAAGCATCTGGATGAATGCCTCAAGCTGCGGCCCGTCTTCTCTTACGGCTACATGCTCCGTGGCAACGTGCAGGCGGCTCTCGGCAACGAACATGGTTCTGTCGAGGACACGCGCATGGCCTCCCATCTGAATCCCACCGATCCGCTGGTGGCCAAGGCCCTGGCCAACGCTTTGCTCGTGCGTAACGGTCGCCTCGGCGACAATGCCTCCGCCGAACAGCGGCGGGAACTGAAAGCCGCTCTGGAGCACGCGATCCAGGTGAATCCTAAAGACGTGCAGGTGTTGAGCGCCTACGCTGAGGTCGTCGGCCAGAGCGAGCCCCTCACGGCCCTGGCGATCCGGCAGACGATCCAGATCAACGCGCCGAGTTTCAACAATGCCGTCATGCTGGGACGTCTGGCGACGCGCGTTGCGGTCAAGGAGACCGACCCGGCCCGCAAGCAGGCCTATCTCACGATGGCCGAGAGTGCCTTCGAACAGGCCAAAGCGATCGATCCGAGCAACGAGTTCATGCTGGAAAGCTACGCGGAGTACTATCGTGTCACCGGTCAGAGTGACAAGGCCCAGGCGTTGCTGGTCGAATCGAAAGACGGTCGGCTGCTCTGGCGTCACTACTACCGTGTGGGTCGCTATGCCGAGGCCAAGCGCTTCCTCGAACAGCTTTACAGCGAAGCCGGCAGTCGCAGCGATGCGCTCAAGGGCCTCGTGCTGGTGGCCGAGGCGACCGACGATAGAGCGGGCGTCCGGCAATATTCAGAGGAGCTGCTGTCTCTCCAGGACAACGCTATCAACCGCCTGGCCCAGATCCGCGCCTATCTCGATGTGGGTCTGGTCCAGGAGGCCGAGCGCCGGCTCCAGAGCTTCAAAGAGAAGTTCCCCGATGAGCCCAGGCTTCTACTCATGGAAGCCTTGCTGGCCAAGCGGCAGGGGCAGTTGCAGCGGGCGCTGGAACTGGCCAATCGCAGCCTCGAGAAGAATCAGGAGGACGCGGCCACGTGGCGGCTACGCGGCGAGATCGGTTTGCTGATGGGGCAAGGCGACCGGGCGATCCTGGATTTCCGCAAGAGTCGGGTACTCCAGGACGATTCGGCTACCACCGTGGCGCTGGCCAATGCTTATGTCTGGGCCGGGCGCGATCAGGAGGCGATCAGCGAACTCCGTGGCCTGCTCAATGAGCCTGACGCCCCGGCGCAGGCGCGAACGCTGCTCGAGCGCATCTACCGGAGGCTCGGGCAGGACGACGCCCTCGAACAGCTCTATGTGGATGCTCTGGCCGAGTTCCCGGATGACGTGGGTTGGCGCAGCCGCGCCGCTGCCTTCGCGCAACAGCGGGGGGCGTATGACGAAGCGGCACGGCTCTACGAAGAGGCTCGCCAACTGCGGCAAGCGCAGATGTCCGATCGTTTGGAGCACGACGCGCCATACCTTGCCGCGCTGGATGGTCGTCTGCATGCGCTGCTCCTGGCTGCCGGAGACCGACCGGGCAGCGCGGCCGGCTGGCGTCCGGAAAAACTGAGAGAGGTTCTCCAGGAAGGAGCCAAGTATCTCGACACGAGCTATGCCCCTCCCGTCCTCTGTCGGATGGCGGAGGCCCAGATCAAGCTCGGTGACGCCGCTGCGGCCGAACGCTACTGCCGTCAGGCCCTGGATCGGGCGTGGGGCGACAGGCAGATGACGGCCGGCATCCTCCTGCGTGTTTATCAGTTGGTCGGCGTCGAGGTGGTTTCCCAGTACTGCCGCCAGCGACTCCAGGCCGATCCGGACGTGCCGGCTGGGAACTTCGCCCTGTTCTGCCTGGCCCGGCTCCAGGATGACTATGATGATGCTGTCGGTTATATCGACAAGTGTATCGCGCTGAGCGGCCACGACCCCGATCGGGAACTGCAATACCTCTTCGAGAAGGCCCACCTGCTGACGGTGGCCTACAAGAAGACTTCCGATAAACAGTATCTGGAGAGGGCCATCACCGTTTACGAAAGTCTGGTAGCCAGAATGCCGACGAATACCAGTGTTTTGAACAACCTGGCGTACATGCTGGCCCAGGACGACCGGAAGATCGCGCTGGCCGAGCGATACGCCCAACAGGTATTGGCTGTCGACCCGGACAATGCAACCTACCTGGATACCTATGCCTACGTCCTGTACAAAGGCGGTCGGCATGGCGAGGCGGCTCGCGCCGTCACGGCGGCGATTCAGCAGCATGAGTTGCAGGGATCGGCGTCGCCTGAGGCGTACGAGCATTTGGGCCTGATCAAGGAGGCGCAGGGTGACAAGCCAAGCGCCCTGGCGGCCTACCGCCGCGCGCTGGAACTGGGCGACGAAGCCCTGTCCGACGCGGCAAAGGAGCGCATCGTCTTGGCGGTGAAACGGTTGCAGTAGCGGTGATGCGGCGCGCGATGCGCAGCGCATTCGCTCTGGGCAAGTTGCGGCGAATGCGTATCGGAGAGTGATATGGCCAACAAGAACGCGAAAGCGCCCGGCAGGAGGCCGAACCTGGCAGGAGCAGCGCCTGCTGCCGAAACGGCTCTGACTCCCAAGGAGATCGCGGGCATGTTGCGCCGGCACGTCTGGATGATCGTGTTCATGACGATTCTCGGCGGGGCGTTGGGGACCGGCGGCTGGTACCAGATGCGGCGGTTCCGACCGCTGTACAAGGCCGAAGGCATCATCAAGGTTCTCCCTCCGGTCGATACCGACCCGATGGACATCGTCGCGACCCAGGTGCAGCAGGACATCCAGTACGGCCACCGCGTCTCGCTGGCCAATCTCATGAAGATGCAGAGCAGTCTCCAGAGACTGCTGCAGAGCGACCGCGTGCGGCAGACGAAATGGTTCCGTCAAGCACTCGACGCGGATGTCACGGAGGCGGTCTCCTATCTGGAAAGGAATCTGAATGCGTTTCCTCATCGCGAGGCCGAGCACCTCATCGTCTCGATGACCTGTGGCAGCCCCAAGGAGGCGGCGCTGATCGTCAATGAAATGATGCGTCTGTTCGTCAGCGAGCACGGCGAAACGCAACGGGGCGACGTCAATGAGAAGCTGATCGAGCTGACCGGCCGACAGAGTCTCGTGGAGCGAGAGATTGCCGACAGCGAACGGGCCATGCAGCGGCTGCGCGAAGAGAGCCAACTGACAGACCTGGAGCGCTCGGACGGTCGCTATTTCCAGCATACCGTGACCTTGCGGCTCAACGATCTCGAACTCCAGGAGAGCGAACTGTCGCTGGCGATCAAGCAACTGCGGGCCGACATCGAGAACCTCAAGGCTTTGGCCGAGGGACCGATTACCGACCAGGTCGAGCACGCGATCGAACGCGATCCCGTGATGATCGCTCTGGCGCAGCAGTTGGCCCTGCTGGAGGGGCAGCTCTCCGGCCGGCTGACGAAATTCGGCGCCAACCACCGCGTGGTGCGCCAGACGCAGGAATCGATCGACGAAATCAAGAAGACCCGGCAGGAGCGCCGGCTCGCCATTGCCGAGCAGACCCGCCGCGCCAATCTCTACAACGCGCGCGATACGCTCCGGGTGCTGGAAGAGCGACGCACCGAATTGCAGAGCCTGCGCGACCAGGCTTTGGCCAAGCAGAAAGACCTGGACGAGGCCCGCTCTCGGTACGAGCAATATGTCAAGACGCGCGACGAACGCACCGAGATGCTCAACCAGATCAAGGCGCAGATCGAGAAGCTGCGCATCATGCTGGACGATCCGGACACGCCCAAGGTTCAGGTGTTGGGCCTGGCGCCGGACCCGCTGAAGATGGTCATCTCCCGGCACATTCTACTGTGGACGCCGGGTGGCACGATGCTGGGTCTGATGTTCGGATTGGGTTTGGCGTTCTTGGCGGAGATGCTCAACGACCTAGTGCGGACGCCGAGCGATGTGAGGCGTTTTCTGCGTCTGCGGCTGCTCGGGGTGATTCCGGATGCCGACGAAGACCGCGCCGTCGACGATATCGATCTGTGTCACGTGGTCGACGAGGCACCGTATTCGCTGCTGGGCGAATCGTATCGGCGCTGTCGGACGAACCTGGATCTGTCCGGTGAGGCTAGGTTCAAGACGCTGCTGATCGGCAGCGGTGATCCGGGCGATGGCAAGACCTCACTGGCCTGCAACCTGGCGACCGCGTTTGTGGCCAAGTACGAGAAGGTTCTGCTGATCGACGCCAATCTGCGCCAGCCCAGTCTGCACGTTGCGTTCCCCCGAGCCGGTTCGGAAAACGGGCAGGAGGTGCGCCGGCGGGGATTGACGAGCCTGCTGACGGGGCAGTGCAGCATCCAGGAAGCGATTCGACCCAGCAAGGTCACGGGGCTGGACCTGATCTATGCGGGACCTCCCACGGCCAGTCCGGCTGAGTTGCTCGCCTGTTATCGTATGAAGGAGGTCCTGGAAAGTGCGGCGCAGGGCTACGACCGCGTGATCGTCGACAGCCCTCCGGTCCTGCTGGTCAGTGACGTAAAGGTCCTGTCCAAGCTCGTCGATGCGACGCTCCTGGTGTTCAACGCGGCCACGACGAAGCGCGGCGCCGCGCAACGGACGATCTTCGAGCTGGACGAGGTCGGCGCGAATGTGATCGGCGGTGTGCTGTTCGGCGCCGAGGCGATGAAAGGCGGTTACTTCCGCCAGCAGTACAAAGCGTACCGCCGGTACCTTAAGCCGCAACTGGCGGCCAATTCCGCATGACAGGTGCGGCATCGCGCAAAGTTGGCAAAAGGGTTCCCAAGTGGCGAGGGACGCCGTAGAATGGCAGTTCCTTTCCACAACGCTGAATTCTGACAGAGAGGGCAATTGGAATGGAGAAGTTCTTGGTGACCGGTGGAGCCGGGTTCATCGGCTCGAATATCTGTAGACGTTTAGTGGCCGAAGGGTGTCTCGTACGCGTCGTGGACAACCTGCTCACAGGCAAGCGGAGCAACCTGGACGACATCATCGACAAGATCGAGTTCGTCGAGGCCGATATGGGCGTCGCAGAGGTGGCGCAAGCGGTCGTCAAGGATGTTGACGTGGTTCTGCACGAAGGAGCGCTGCCGTCGGTGCCGCGCAGCGTCGACGAGCCCGAGTTGACGCATCAGCACTGCGTCGACGCGACGTTCACGCTGCTGATGGCGGCGCGGGACGCGGGCGTGAAGCGTTTCGTGTATGCCGCCAGTTCCTCGGCTTACGGCGACACACCGACCCTGCCCAAGGTCGAAACCATGCCGACCAGCCCGCTCTCGCCGTACGCCGTCGGCAAGCTCGTGGGCGAGTATTATTGCTCGGTCTTCTCCAAGGTCTTCGGTCTGGAGACCATTTCGCTGCGCTATTTCAACGTGTTCGGGCCTTATCAGGACCCGACCAGCACCTATGCCGCGGCGATTCCCGCGTTTGTGACGGCGATCCTGAAAGACCGGCCACCCACCGTCTATGGCGACGGTGAGCAGAGCCGCGACTTCACCTATATCGACAACGTCGTGCAAGCCAATCTCTGTGCCGCCCGCGCCAAGAAGACCAACGGCGAAGTGGTGAACGTCGCGTGCGGCGAGAAGATTACCGTCAATGGCATCATCGCGATGATCAACGACATCGTGGGCAAGGATATCAAGCCTAAGTATGAACCCCCACGTCCCGGCGACGTGAAGCATTCACTGGCCGGCATCACCGTCGCCCGCCAGCTCATCGGTTTCGAACCCGTCATCCTCTTCCGCGAAGGCCTCGAAAAAGCCATCACCTGGTACCGCGACAATTCGACGAAGCCTAACCACAGTGCGGACCGGACGAATTTGCACACACATGCTACAGGCATCACGCAGTCAACCTAAGGCTGTCATGCTGAACGCAGTGAAGCATCTGGCTCTCGACTAGGATCGACGGTCATTCTCGAAGTAAGCCCAGATCTTTCGCTTCCGGCTCAGGATGACAAACCGAGCAGGATACCAGCACTATGCTCAATTCAAGCCCTTCTGATGGTCAGTCGAGCTGGCTGCGGGCGGTTTCGGCCTGGTCGATGAGTTCTTCGCGGGTGGGGGCCTGTCTCGGTGCTAGCTCGAAGGTCCACTCGGTACTGTCGACGATGCGCCCGGGATAGAGCACTTGGGCGAAGAAGTCGAGCGGAAACCAGTCGTACCACGGGGCCTTCAGTTCGCGATTTGTCTCCAGCGTTTGGTAGCCTTCCTTGCTGGCGCGGACCCGGTAGTCCCCGTACCAGTTGAAGGCGACGGTGACGGGCGACTGGCCGATCTGTTCGTCGTTGAGCGTGACCAGCGCGTCTTGGGGTTCGGTATTGATCGTGAGCTCTCGCTCCACGCAACCGGACCACAACAGGGACGCCGTGCCCAGAGCCAGGACGAGTCCAACGGTACGTCTATTCATATCCAGAATCCTTTTTGGCAGATGGCCAGCGATCTTGCGTCCCCATTATAGGCAAACTCCGCGCCCTGGGAAGGCCAAATCTCCGCGCGCCGGCCGAGGGTGCCGGCGTGGACGCTCCCGGCGGTCTGTCAGTCGGCCGGGACGCAGCGCTCCCGGGCCCACTGCCGTAAGGCCTGGACCTTCTCGGCCATGGTCACCGACAGCGGAGGGGAATTCTCCAACGCCGCGGCAATCCGGTCGGTATCCAGTTCCGTCTGGTCGGCGTAGA
>CP070782.1:6148539-6167281 GCA_020346325.1 Phycisphaerales bacterium | reverse complement strand
GGGCGGGGGTCCCCAAGAGATGAAACAGAGGCTGCTGAGATGTTTCACAGGGGAACAACGAGTCTTCTCTCCCGTTGAGCATGAGGATCGGGATCTTGACCCGCGGCGCGAAATTGGCCGGGTCGGAAGCCGGATGTCTCTGGCAGCCGCAGATGCCCCCCAGGAGCAGAATGCCCGTCTTGATGCGCTTTTCCGGGGCGATCATCACTGGTCCCATTTGACCGCCCCAGGCCAGGCCGACATAGGCGATCTTGTCGATATCGATGTCGTTTCGCGTTTCCAAGTAGTCGATGGATCGGCGCAGATCCTGTGATCTCTGGATATACAGATTCTTACTCTGTAGCCCTTCGGGGGGGTACGTTGCCTTCTGCAAACGGCGATCGTAAGTCCCCTTGTAGAAGGGGACAATGACGGCACGCCCGCTGCGCATGATGCAGACCAGTTCGTGCGCGTAGGCTCTTTCGTCCCAGGGGCTGAAGCGCGCGATGCCGCTCGGGTACCACACGACGGCCTGATAAGGTCGCTTGACGCCTATCGGCAAATGCAAATAGGCGATAACACGTTCGGTCGGGTACGCGGCATCAAACGTGATCCGTTCCCGCCAGCAATGGCCCAGATCGTTGTCGATCAACTCGATTCTGGCGTTCAATTCGGTCCGGTCATATCCATAGGAGGTTTCGAGATAGGCGTTGAATACTCCATCGGGGACAGGCTGGAAATTCGTGAAGTCGCGACATTTGCTTTCGATGGGCTCAAAGGCGGCCGGTGGGGCGGCTTCCCTGCCGCCCAGGTACTTGACGCAGCGCACGCCGTTGGCGGGATCTCGATCCCAGGGCGAGCGGATCGCGCCGTTGATGAAAGCCGTGTCGTACTCGCTCCAGGTGCCTCCGAGAACACATCTCACGTTCTCGGCCCCCTCAACAGCATTGCAGCACCATTCCCTGACGTTACCGGCGGCGTCGTAGAGCCCGAAACGGCCCATTCCCTGGTGCCGACCCACGCGGGCCGGGCCGTCGCCGAAATTGCTCAGACGCGTGATGCGATAGGGTTCGTCGTCAGCGCGAGCGGCATGGGTCCAGTGAAAGACCGTGGGGAGATCCTTGTCCCGAAATCGAGCATATGCAGCCGCTTCATACCAACTGATCCCGCCTACGGGACAGTTGCGCTGGCCGGCAGGATAGGTCCCGTTTTCCCAGGTGGCCGGACCGTAATGTCCGGTCCTATCCTGAAAAGCCTTCATCGCCTCGGACCACGGAATCTCACGCCCGTTCCGAACGAACGCGTGCTCCCACAAATTGGGGTCTTGGTAACCGCCGCCATTGACAAACGCCTTGAACTGACGGTTCGTGACCTCATACTTGTCGATCAGGTAAGCCGGGGCCGAGGGAATCGTCCGATTGCCGTGGAAGAGCATCTTCTGGTTCAGGTCTGACGGTGGTATGCACACCATGTTGGCCGGAAACTCGCCCACCCCGTGCAGGGTGAACGCCATCTCCTTGGGGGGAAGACTGGCCTTGTCCACATAGGGCGAGGGCACGTCGTTGGACCGCACCTGCTCGACCGTAACGTACCCGGATTTCTCCAGTTTCCAGCGATATGTTCCGAAAGGAATCCGCACCTCCTTGAGAGGCGAACGGCCCAGGTACTTCCATTTTGGCTTTCTCTCGTCGTACTCGCTGATGAACACCTTCGCATTAGGTGGATCTGTCGTGACATGGTATTGCCGGGTCAGACGGGACCAGCGGTCGATCAACAGCGGGTCGTCGGGAATGTAGCGCTGTGCCCTCTCGGCCAGCAGGTACGCTGCGAAGTACGAATTTTCCTCAATGTGACGATCAATCCCGGCCATGGCGTTCTGCTGAGCCCACTGTGTGATGTGGTGTCTCCAGGCGATGCTTGCAGCCAGGGCCAGCGCCAGAACGATGCCACCGGTGAGGAAGGCCACGACCTTGCGGCGGCGCAGCAGTTTGGCGATCCGATCCACACTGCCCGCCGGCCTGGCTTTGATGACGCAGCCGGCCAGGTAGCGCCGCAGATCCTCGGCCATCTCGCGGGCATCACTGTATCGGTGCTCCGGATCTTTCTCGAGGGCCTTGCAGCAGATGGTTTCCAGGTCCACCGGGATCTGGCGCTCCACTTGACGCGGTCGCAGTGGGTCTTTGTCCAGGATCTGCCGCACGATCTGTTCTTTGGCGTTGCCGTCGAACAGCGGTCGCAGGGTCAGCAACTCGTAAAGCGTCACTCCGAGAGAGTAGATATCGGAGCGATGGTCCGGTTCGCCCCGATGCCCGGCGATTTGCTCCGGACTCATGTAGCGGGGGGTTCCCACAAACGACCCGGTGAGCGTCATGGCGCGCTCTTTGCAGATGCGCGCGATCCCGAAGTCCAGGAGCACCAGGCGTCCGTCGTTGGCCAGAATCAGGTTGGAGGGCTTGACGTCACGGTGAATGATCCCTTTTTCATGAGCGTAGCCCAGAGCATCGGCCACCTCGCTGATCAGGCGTGCGGCCATGTCGAAATACTCGCGGTCGGATCGGCAGGTCCGCAGCAGTGACGATCGCGCGTGTCGATGGCCTACCTCATCGGCGGGCGGCAGTTCCTCCTGGCCCGCGGGGTAGCCTGGGGCCGATGAACCGGATGGACCGAGGGCTGAGGCTTTGATGACACGCAGGTCTTCGATAATGCGATCGAGAGGCTCGCCCTCGATCATCTCCATCGCGAAATAACAGATGCCTTGCTCCAGGCCCTCGGCGTAAATTGTGACAATATTGGGGTGGCGCAGCCGAGCAGCGGCGCGGGCCTCGCGATGAAACCGCTCGATAGCAGACGCATCGCCGACCAGGCGGGACGGCAGCACCTTCAGTGCCACGTGACGGTTCAAGGAGACCTGTAGGGCTTGATAGACGACCCCCATGCCACCCGATCCGAGGCGCCGCTCCAGCCGAAAATCGCCCAACTGGAGATTGGGCTCCAGGCCGGTGAGCCACCCATCGGCTCCATTGGCCTCGGGTGAGCAGTGGTCTTCCTGCGGCTGGGTATCGGGGGGGGCCAGACCCATGCGCAGTTGCGCAACAGCCTTGGCACACGAATCGCACAGCCGAAGGTGGCGCCGCCAGAACGTGATTTGTTCCGGTGGGGCCGACCCCTCGAGCAAGGCCGTCATATCCCGCTGCGACAGACACCCTGTCATGGGTCCGTATCTCCCAAACACTCCGCAACAGCCCCTCAGACAATTATACCGCCCACGCCGGCTCTCGGCAAGGAATCTGGCGGGCGCTCTATCCGGACACGCGACTACCGGTCTCTGCTCTCGGGCGGCATATTTCCTCGATTTTTCCGTGTCCTCACGCGTCCTATCTTTATACGGTATCGCAACGCGCGACCAGGACTTGCCTGGCCCCCACGGTGGCGATATTGTGAGAGGGTGGAGATTGGGGAGGCCGACCGCGTTTTTTCGACCTTCCGGCGTGTCTGTGGAGAGTGGTTCGGACCGAGTCGATTGAAAAAGGAGAGCGATCATGAGAGGCTTGAAGGCGGAGTTGCTGCGGATCGTGATGGGATTGATGCTGGTCCCCGGTGGGATACTGTGTCTGGGGTCCGAAACGGCTGAAACGGAGACGGTACCCCCGCCTCCTGCAGTTGTGGCTCATTTCCATCTGAATGGCGTGTTGACCGAATCGCCGGTGGTCGATCCCTTCGGTTTCACCACCGGACAAGTGATGTCGCTGACGAGTTTGGTCGATCGCTTGGAGCAGGCGAGCAATGACGATGAAGTCAAAGCGGTCGTCCTGACCTTTGACGGCATGTCGTTCGGATTCGGGCAGTTGGAAGAGGTTCGCGCGGCCATCCAGCGCGTCCAGGACGCGGGCAAAAAGGTGTACGTGCACGCCGAAGGCATGAGGACTTTCAGCTATGCGTTGCTCTGCGCGGGCGGGGATCTCAGCGTGGCACCGGAATCGGCGCTTTGGCTGACCGGCATCTACGGCGAATCGCTCTACGTGAAGGACCTGCTCAGTAAGATCGGGATCCTGGGCGATTTCATGCACATGGGCGCCTACAAATCGGCCGCTGAGATGTTGACACGTACCGAGCCCAGCGACCCGGCCAAAGAGAACGTGAACTGGCTGCTCGACGGTTATTATGATGCGCTGGTGGCGATGATCGCCGAGTCACGAAGCAAGACGCCGGATCAAGTTCGCGATCTGATCGATGGCGGTCCCTATCTGGCCGACGAAGCTCTGGAGAAAGGGTTGATCGATGCGATAGAGACCCGCGACGAGTTTCTCGCCCGTCTCAGGAAGGACATCGAAGGACCGGTCGCGGTTGATAATCGGTACGGGCGGAAGAAAGGACCTCAGATTAATCTGGCCAGCCCTCTGGCGTTGTTCTCGATCCTGGGTGAGATGTTCAAGACACCCGAACGGTCGCAAAAGGACGCCGTGGCGGTGGTCTACGTCGAGGGAGCCATCCTGCCGGGCCACAGTCAGCCCAGTCCGTTTGGCCAGACCGGCGGTGCTTATAGTGGTGACATCCGCAAGGCGCTGGAGACGGCCGCCAAGGATTCGGCCGTCAAGGCGGTGGTCCTGCGCGTCGACTCCCCGGGGGGCTCGGCCGAGGCCAGTGAGGTCATCCTCAACGCCACCCGACAGGTCCGGTCCCGCAAACCTTTGATTGTCTCGATGGGGGACATTGCCGGCAGTGGGGGGTACTACGTCTCCTGCGGTGCCGATACCATCTTTGCCGATACGGCTACCATCACGGCCTCAATCGGCGTCGTCGGCGGTAAACTGGTGACCGCTGAGATGTGGAACAAACTGGGCGTCAACTGGGTGGGCTACCAGCGGGGAGCCAATGCGGATATCCTCAGCAGCGAGCGTCCGTTCGACGATGCCCAGCGACGGCTGCTCGAACGCTACATGCAGGACGTTTACGACGTGTTCAAGGCCCACGTAGCGAAAGGGCGGGACGGCAAGCTAACCAAGGATCTCGACGAAATCGCGGGCGGCCGCGTCTTCACGGGCAAACAAGCGCTGGAACTGGGTCTGGTCGATCATTTGGGTGGCCTGCACGACGCCATCGAATACGCGGCGGCGCAAGTGTCACTGGACGATTACGAGGTGCGCGTGATCCCCGAGCCCCAGGACTTCATCACCATGCTCATGGGGCAGTCTTCCGGCGAGAGTGAAAGGCCGACGGATATCTCCGTGGGCGGTCCGGCCGGTCTCCTCACAGGCCATCCTGCGCTGGCGAGTCTCTTCGACATTCTGCGCCAAACCGAACCGCTGCGGGCCCGGGCTCTGTATCAGGCATTGCAGCGCGTGGAACTGATTCGCGATGAGGGTGTGGTCATGATGATGCCTTTCGATATGGTACTCCGTTAGGAGTCTTCGCCGGCATTGTTGGAGCCAAGGCATGCGAGGTTGTGTTTCTGAAAACGGAGGGACCAGGCCATGGCCGATTTGGTCACCGTGTATCAGGCACGTCCGAATGAAGTGGCGCGAATCGTGGGGCTCCTGGAGAGCCGTCATTTGCATCCGGTTGTCGGCGATGCCCCCGATCGCATGACGAGCTACCGGGAGCAGACCCATCTCATACGGATCGCCGTGCCGGCGGTCGAGCGTGACATGGCCGTTGGCATTCTGGCCGAAACCGAGCAACGCGACGCAGCGCGCTTGTCCCACCTCGTCAATTTCACCAACCGCGCTGTGCTGTTCGTTATCGTCGTCCTGGGATTCGTGGCGGTCGTGGGGTTCCTGGATGCCGAGGGCAGATGGTTTGCCCTCACCTGGATTGTCCTGTGCCTGATCGTGGCCTTGGCTCTGATCCGCTGGGCCTGGGCTCGCAAACCGCACAATTGACTTCGTGACGATCGCTGTCGAGGGTGCCGATCAGAGACGAAGCATCTCGCGTGCTCTCGATGATAGCGTTCTATGATCAGACCGGCCGAGACGGAATGAGCCGAACAGGGCAATCATGGCTCATCGCTATCATTCATGGTACACTGTGTTGCTGACGTTTTCTCAGTTTCCTAGGCGTATTCATGTTTGTGGAAGGAGATTGTCATGAGGAAGACCCATCCGAGATATACCGTGACAGTGGTGGTGGTGTTGTGTGGCTCGACGCTCCTGCTGTTCGCCCAGGGTGCGGCCCAACGACCGACGGGTGAAGAACTGCGCCGAGGCGCCAATCTGCTGGCGTACAGAGATTATAGCGATGAAGATCCGATGCCCTTGGTGCAGAAGTATGAAGGGCTGCGAGTGACCGACGTGCTCGATGCCATGCAGGCCATCGGGCTCCAGGATATCGGTATGATGAATCACGAGATTCGTCCTCTGTGGCGCGACACGACGGAAGCACTGAGCCATCGCATTTACGGCGTGGCGGTGACGTACCAGTATTTGCCCACGAACAAACCGCAGGCCGGCAAGGTGTCATACGAGGAATTCCGCAAGTGGCATAGTCATTGGTACGGTACGTATGCCCCTGAGCTATTCAAGAACGTGCTTCGGCCCGGGACCGTCGTGGTCATCGATGCGCAGGGGATTGAGAACACGGGGTTCATTGGCTCCAACAACGCCCTGGGCTGGAAATCGCTGGGCATGGCCGGAGCCATTACGAACGGCTGTTGTCGTGATACCGATGAACTCATCCTACAGAAGATCCCCGTGTATTCGAAGTATCAGGGCGGCGGCACCCGTCCCGGTCGTATCGAGGCCGGCTCGATCAACCGCCCCGTCACAGTGGGCGGTGTCCTCGTGCGACCGGGCGATATGGTGGTGGCCGATGGTGACGGCGTTATCGTAGTTCCTCGAGAGCATGCCGAACGCGTCGCTGAGATTGCCTGGGATATCGCCAAAGGCGACAAGGCCGGACGAAGGAAACTGTATGAAAAGATGGATATGGCTCCCGATGCCACGGTCAAATGAACCGTCGAGATCGTCCTTAGTTGAAGATTGGGCCTGGCATGGAGGACTCAATGGGCCGCTGGGAATTGCTTTGGCGGTGCCAATGATGAGGTTTGCAGATGAACGAGCGATACGGCTGCGATGAAACACAGATAGGTCACTACACGTGCCGTCGTACGAGCGAGAAGATCGTGGTTGACGGCCGGCTTTCCGAAGGTGTGTGGCAGCGCGCGGCGAAGTCGCCGCGCTTTGTCGATATGGTAACCGGGGTTCCGGGGTTCCTGGACACGCGCATGGCGGCGCTCTGGGACGACGAGAATCTGTACATCGGCTTCTGGATCGAGGAACCTGACGTCCGGGCGGACTTCACGGAGCGCGATTCGCCCATCTATTTCGAGAATGATGTGGAAGTCTTCATCGCGGGGCCCGACTGTTACTATGAGTTTGAGATCAATGCCCGCGGGACGATCTACGAGGTGTTCTATATCTGGCAGGATGCGTACGGGAAAGATGGTCTTTTCGACAGGCCGGAATTCGATCTGCTGACCCGCACCGTCGACGTGCTCGGTGGCTTCCAGGATGGACTGCGTTACCACAAACACCCGCGCGGCCGGCGCTGGGCGTTTATGGACTGGGATTTCCCGGGGCTTAAAGCTGCCGTCCATGTCGATGGCAAATTGAACGACAGCGCGACCGTGGATCGCGGTTGGACGGTCGAACTAGCCTTCCCGTGGGCCGGGATGAAGACGCTGGCGCAAGGTCGCAACCTACCCCCAAAGGACGGCGACGTTTGGCGAATGGACTTCTCCCGCTTTGAGGCCCTGCGCTATAACGATCGACTGACTGACCCTTCCGTTGGCTGGTCCTTCAACGCACACGGCGTCTACGATTCCCACATTCCCGAGTGCTTCACTTACATCCACTTCTCAAAGGAGACGGTATGAGATGTCCCCCTCGGGGTGGAGGGAGGACTGATTGAGGAGAAACCGTATGAAGTGGGAATACAAGACGGTCAAGCTGGCGACCACGGGATTCTCCGGGGGTAAGTTTGACGAGAATCAGCTTGACCGACATATGAACGAACTAGGCTCACAGGGTTGGGAATTGGTCGCGGGATTCGACACGAACAAGAATGCCGGCGAGACGCGCGACGTGGTGGTGATCTTCAAGCGTCCGCTCACATGACAAGGTGCCTGGATTTCCTGTTTCCTTGAGAAGCATGCAGAATCTAAGAAGGTACGGCAGCAGGCCATTCCGCGTCGTGGTCGTCCACGGTGGCCCGGGAGCGGCCGGCGAGATGGCGCCGGTGGCGCGCGAGTTGGCGTCTGAGCGAGGAGTGTTGGAACCACTACAGGCCGCGGCTTCGGTGAGCGGGCAAATCGACGAGTTGAGAGCCGTTCTGGAAACCAGTGCGGATCTGCCGGTTACTCTCATTGGGTTTTCCTGGGGGGCATGGCTCAGCTACCTCTGTTCTGCATACCATCCCGCCCTGGTGCAGAAGCTGATCCTCGTCTCCAGTGGTCCATTCGAGGAGAGATACGCGGCTGGTATTCAGACGACTCGACTGAGCCGTCTCAGCGAGAGCGAACGGGTCGAGATGCACGCGCTGGTGGAAGCCATGAAGGACCCGACCATTCCCGATAAAGACGCGTTGCTGGCCCGGTTTGGGCAGCTATTCACCAAGGCTGACGCCTGCGACCCCGCACCTCTCGAAAGCGAAGAACCGAAGGTCTGTTGGGACATCCATGCCCGCGTTTGGCAGGAGGCGGCCCAATGGCGCGGCAGCGGCAAGCTTCTCGCACTGGCCGAGCGTATCGCGTGCCCCGTCCTGGCCATCCACGGCGACTACGATCCTCATCCGGCCGAAGGCGTTCGCGAGCCGCTGACGAGGGCGCTGAGGGATTTTAAGCTGATCCTGCTGAAACACTGCGGCCACAAACCCTGGATTGAAAAGCAGGCGGCTGATCTCTTCTACAAAGTCCTTACCGACGCATTATCGTAGAACCGGCCTGCTTTCAGTCGGGCAGTTCACATGTACTTGGGTCCGAGAATCGACCGGTCCCATGGGTATACCGGCCCGATCGTGAGCGCCATTGTGGTTCAAACCTCCTTTTGACGCTCATCGGCGACCGCAAAGGGCGAAAAATGCACTGTGACACTATAGATTCCGGGCCCGTACGTCGATGAGTGTCTCAAAACCTTAACGAAGACAACGCCGCCGCCGCAGCACAGGGTTTGAAGGTGGTCCTGTTCCTGCCGGCACCTGGGGATGGAGAGCACCATGGCAACAGTGTTGGCCCTGAAGGATGTTTTGCTGGACAGCGCGAAGGAAATCTTCGAGTCCATGATCTTTATGACAGTGGCGGAAGTCGAGGACGCGACGCCCGGCGATGCGAATGCCATGCTGTTGGCGACCATCACGTTCACCGGGAGTCTCGAAGGGGGCCTGAGCCTTTGTTGCCCTCTGACCAGTGCCCAGGCCGTGGCGGCCAGCATGCTTTGTATGGACTCTCCCGATGGATTGGGCGATGACGATGTCATCGATGCGATCGGTGAAGTTGCGAACCTGCTCGTGGGGGCGGTCAAGACCCGTGTCCAGGATGACATCCCCGACATCTCGATCTCTATTCCCTCGGTGGTTCAGGGGCGGCAGCTCTCCAGTCGCCTAAGCGACGGGACGGAGAAGATCGAGGTCAACGTAACGCTGGCTGAGGCGCACCGTGCGACCTTCTCGCTGCTTTATCGCGAGGGTGGGGTGGTCTCGGGTGACGGCGGATAGCTGCGACGATAGCCTTCATCCAGGAGGTCGGCCTTCAGCGCTTCGACCGCCGCTTGGGCATGCTGTGCGAAGTTGCTGTAGGTGTCGGTCAAGGCAGACCCCACGATGGCCCCCGTTTCGCTGTCCACGACCCGGACGCGCAGTTTCATCCGACTCCCGGGACGATCGTCGTCCTTATAGTATTCGCACATGATTAGGGCCTCGACGCCCAGGATCTTCTTGATCTTGGCACGTGTCCGGTCGTCGAGCCTGCCCTGGAGCAGGTCCTGTTCGCCGATAATCTCGGCCAGACGGCTTCTCTCAACAAACGTAACGGGTCGGCTGATGAACGTCTTGATATAGGCCGCCATGAAGATCTGTTCGTTCTCCGCGTCGAGGCCGATCACCGCCAGACGTTCGTAGGTAAGCAGTTCGGGCTTGGTGAACACGGCTTGTGCCCGACCTGCACAGCCGGTTAGTAGCACGGCCCCGAGCCCAATAAACGCTGCGACGATCACCGCTATTGCTCTGCCTCGTATCCCCATTGTCGCCACTCCTTGACAAATCTTCACCAGATCCTTGCCGGGCCGAAGACGAAAGCATCCCGGGGGAGAATCCAGTCCGACCCCGGCTCTCAATCATCTTATCGTCACCGGGAGATTCTTCAAGAGTCCTATTTTCGATTCCGGCCGAGCATCCCTCTGCCTTGCGGGGTGGACGCCGCATGATAACGGCTCTGGCATGAGAAGCGGTCGAAGGGTAAGATGGCGCCAGGCTGCCGCCGGCACGTGTAAGTGTCCGCGGTCTGATGGAATCCCGGAGGGACGACCGGATGCTTATTGGCATTGTTTCGGATACCCATGATGACCAGCGCAGCGTGCGCCAAGCCATCGAGATTTTCAAAGCGCAGGGCCTCGAATGCATCCTGCACGCGGGCGATGTCACGCGGCCCTCTACGATCCCTTTGTTCGCCGAGTTGTCCGGCTGCCGGGTCATTGCGGTCTATGGCAACTGTGATAGCGAGCGACTGTCACTACGTGCGGCTGTCGAAGCGATGGGAGGTGAGATCCACGACCGGGTGTACGCGGGTCGAATCGACGGCCGGGCAATCTACATGACCCACATCCCGCACGGGATCGAGCAGGTGGTCCGTAGCGAGGCATACGACCTGGTCGTCTACGGCCACACTCATCAGCAGGACATCCGCCGCATCGGCAAGACTCTGATCGTCAATCCCGGCGCGGCGCGCAACTGGATGGGCGCGGCCGAGGCGGTCATTGTCGACCTGGCCGACATGAGCACGACTACCCAACCCCTCTTGTGACGCCCGCCGCGGCGCGATAGAAGGCACGTCACTGGCGTTTGATTTCGTAGTAGTAGGTCGCGTAGCGACCGTCGATGCGAATGGTGTTGTCGGCGTGCTCGAGTTGGCGATCGGTGGGCACACCGTAAACGTCGACCGCTTTCACGGATGCGACGGGCGCTCCTTTGAGGACGATCGTTGCCCGGACCGGTTCGAGCAGCAGGGGAGGGCCACCCGTATCGAGCAGTTCCGTGCCGTCGGTGTTATAGACGGTGCCGTATTGTTTGTCACGGGCCAGCGCCGTGATCAGGATGTGAGCCGATTCGACCAGCGGGCGATGGTCCAGCGGCGTCAGCAGCAGACTGACAAACGGCGTGTCGATGTTCTCGATCGTCACGCCGGGCAGATCGTACGATTTGCCGCCCGCGAAGCCGACGAGGCCCTGCGTCGTCTCGGATTGGACCAGAACGACCTGCCTGGCATAATCCCAGAGCAGTTGCCCGGTATGGCTGCGCACTGTCTGGGCGCGCGGATTCCACCAGTCGGACAACGCGGGTTGATACGAAGGCTGCTGACCGTCCTCGATCTTGAGCGTTACGCGCCCGATGGCCAGCGCCTCGACGGGGGTCTCGCCCTGGCTGAGCAGATCGTTCTCGTCATACCCCTCTCGGCCTTGCGTCTTCGCCAACGCGTCGATTCCGGCGAACGCGTCGTCGGTGGACAGCCGCCGCGCCGCTACCAGGGGGCCTTCCTCGAAGTGGCCCTGGTAGATGGCGTAGGCCAGGGCCGGGAACTGGCCGATGTAGTGAGGCGTCTCGGTGACGTACGAACTCATGCTGGGCCAGCCGTTGCCCATGTAGCTGCGCGAGCCGGCGAAGTGATAGGAAGCGTCCCAGCCCTGCAGGCCCATCCCGTAGAATGCCATCAGCGGGGCGATCTCGGCCTTCCATTGGTTGGGTGGTTTCTGGGTCCACTCGGTCATGATGAAGGGCTTGTCCTCGACCTGCCACAGGCCGCTGGAGAGAATCCCCCGGCCGGGTTTGGCCAGGTGGGTGTCGTTGCTGACGGCACCGGTGGTGATGCCATGGTCGCCGGCGCCACCGCCGGAGTAGTTGTGCCGATCGATGGCGTCCATCGCATCGTCGGTCCAGAGATTGGCGGCCTCGGCCGCCGCGCCGCCCGCCTTCCAGGCCGTGCTCACTACCACCGCCTCATAGCCCAGACCGCGCAGACGCTGCTCGTAAGTAGCATAGGTCTGGCGCTGCATCTCGGCCAGGAAGCGGATGAAGTCACCCATGCGCTTCCGCTCGGCATTCTTGTTCCAGCGCGGGCCGTCCGCCTCCATTTCCCAGGCGACATAGATGTACATGTTCGTCTCGTTCACCGAATCGGGCCGGCTGCGGACGGAACCGTCACTGTTGTTCGATGGGGGCGTTCTGAGGCCTGCGCCCCAAGCACTGGCCAGGGCCTGGTCGTTGCCGTATCGGTTCTTGACCCACTGTTGCCACATCTGCTTGAGTCGGGCGACGTGGTGCGGATGCGACTGGCCTCGTACGAACGACTCGCCCAGCGGGTTGTGGAAGAAGACGCTGTCCTCATTGCGTGCTTCCACGATCGCCAGGGCCGGATCATCCTTGTATGCCAGGCCTGTGTAGGGATTGACATGGTCCAGCAGCAGGCTGGCGTATCGCCACTGTGAGTCCTGGTATTCCTCGACGAATGTGGCCATACCGTAGGAGTCTTTGCCGGCGCCGCGGCTGGGCAACTCGTGGTACAGGTCGGGGTCGATTCCCTGGTCGGGCAGCACCACGTGGTGGTAAAAGATCGACCACGTCATATAGATGCCGTTCTCCTTGAGAATGCTGAACCAGCGATCGAATTTGTCGAGTCTTTCGGCGTCGAAATGGCGCCGGCCCGGGCCGCCCTGCAAGGAGCCCAGCACCCCTTCGACCGGGTGCTGCCTTATCATGTTGATGCCATGCTTGGCATAGAAGCGCGCTTGCCGCTGCTGCGCCTCGACGGTTTCGGTCATGGAGGCGTCGATCCCCCAGAACTTCACGGGCGTGCCATCCTCGAAAGCGAAATCTCTACCGACCGATTTCAGGAAGCCATGCGTGCCGGCAGGTTTGTCGAGCAGGCCGCTCATGTCGATGATTGAGTTTTGCGAAAACGGATCAGGCCCGACCATCAGAGCAAACCATTCGTCAGGCTCGGGCTCGGGCGCATCGGTGTTGGGCGGAATCACACCGGTCGGGGACCAGGGGAAATTCGTCAAGGCCATGACGTCGATCCCGCCGTGGTTCTCCTGATCGTCCTCACGCCGGGAAAGTCGTATGTGGATTTCGTAGGTCCCCCGCGAGAAGGAGAAGATGCCGCCGTGGCACCAGGCGATGAAGCGAATATCGATCCCCGGGTCGACCAGGTCGATCATGCGGTCGCGCGCTTCCGAAACGTCCAGTGCCTCCCACGACGACCATGAGCCACGCACGCGTCGGTGTCGAAAGCTGTAATTTCCACCCCCGTTTTGATTGCGGAACGGGTTGAGCCGGATCCACCAGGTATACACCCCTGCCTCACTGATTTCGAAGCGATACGTTGCTGAGGCCTCGTTGCTCCCATAGTGGGTGTGCCAGGCGCCGTCGGACACGCCTGACTGGCCTGGCGAGAGCAGATCTTTACTGATGTTCGTATTCTGGTACCAGCTGTGGCGGTTGAAGGAGGAAGTTGTGTAGTCTTCTCCCTCGATCCACAGTGCCTCTCGGCCGGCAGCGGCCCGGGCCATCGCCAGGGTCGCGACAATGACGATCAGCGATCTTGTGTGCATGATAGATCCTCTCTGTAAGAGCGGTTTGTCTCTGCAGTATGTCAAATCGATACGGCTGTGACGATGTCTTTGCGACGCGATGGGACACGGGGGCATGAGGAGGAATAGAGGTCGAGTGTTGCCTGGCCAGATCGAGCCGGACCGAATGATGATGGCCTCGGTCCGGCCCCAAATGGCTCTAATCCGCAGCCTAGCTGCGGAGGTTCTGGTAGTTCTTCAGGCACAAATCGACGGCTTCCAGGGGCGGGTAGGCGTCTTTTTCTTCCTCGATAATGTACCACTCGGTCTTACCCGTGCTCTCGCACAGCGCGAAGACCTCGTCCCACGGCACGTCGCCCTCGCCCAGAATGGCATCGGGCTTCGTCGCCGAGTACTCTTTCAGATGGATGGTCTGGGAGCGACCTGGATACTTCTTCAAATAGGCAATCGGATCGCCGCCGCCCATCATGCAGTTACAGGTGTCGATCTGCATGACGACGCTCTTGCCCGTGTTGCCGAACAAGATGTCCCAAGGCACCTCACCACTGTCGAGAGCATGGAAGTCATGCGCGTGACAGTGATAGCCGACGACCATGTCTTCTTTCTCGACTCTTTCCGCGATTTCATTGAAGCGCTTGGCATAGTTGAGCCAGGCTTGCTTCGGGTCGTCGTCGCTGGGCTGGAGCCATGGGCAGATCAGATACCTGTTGCCGAGGATCTGGTTGAACTCGATCGTGGCCTCCAGGTTCTCCGGCTCGAGTGTGGTCATCTGCGTATGGGTGCCGCAGCACTTCAGGCCGTTGTCGTCGAGAATCTTGCGCAGGTCCGGAGCCGAGTAATCGTAATAGCCGGCGAACTCCACGCCGTCGTAGCCCATCTCCGCCACTTTGGCCACCGTGCCGGGCAGGTCCTTCTCGCACTCGCTGCGGACCGAGTATAGCTGCACACCGATGGGAATCTCCTTCTTCATGCCGAGCTTGCCCATTAGTCCATCCTTACAGCCAGCCCCTATGAGACCGGCGGCCCCCAGCGAGGCGGCGGTCGTTGTCAGAAAGTCACGACGGGAGAGTTTGGAACGGTCTCGATGGTTCTTCATAATCCTTCACCTCACTTCATGGTCCACAAAGGCGTCCGTGATTTGTGATGACGGCGGTCCCCACATGAAGACCGGCAGTGGGGTGATTCTAGCCCGTGACCCGGCACCGGTCAAACGCAAAAACGCGGCCGGCGCCAGCTGCCTGTGTTTCTTTCGGTGGTGCGTGGTCAGAAGATTCGGCGGTAGATGTGACAATAGGGAGTCTTGCCGGTCTTGTTGTAGTAGTCCTGATGGTAATTCTCGGCCGGCCAGAACTTGCCGGCCGCGGTGATCTCGGTCTTGACGTCGTAGCCCTTCTGGCGCAGGGTCTTGACCAGACGCTCGGCGACCTCCTTCTGTTCGTCGTTAAGATAGAAGATCCCCGAGCGATACTGCCTGCCGATGTCCGGGCCTTGGCGGTTCAATTGCGTGAAGTCGTGTGTTTCGAAGAAGAGGCGGGCCAGTTTCTCATAGCTGGTCTTCGTCGGGTCGTACACCACTTCGACCGCTTCGGCGTGGCCCGTCCGATCGGTACAGACCTGCTTGTAGGTCGGGTTGTCGACGTGTCCGCCCGTATAGCCGACGGCGGTGGAAATCGCGCCCGGGACGCGCTGGAGATGATACTCCGTCCCCCAGAAACAGCCCGAGGCGAAGATGGCGCGCTCCGTCTTAGGCTTCCCGGCGGGGATGAAGTTCATCGAGATCGAATTGACGCAGTAGCGGGTGTTTTTCGGCGTCAGTCGTTCGCCCTGGAAGACGTGCCCGAGATGGCCGCCGCAACTGGCGCAGATGATCTCGGTCCGCATGCCGTCGGCGTCGGGTTGCCACTCGACGGCGCCGGGAATCTGATCGTCGAAGCTGGGCCAGCCGCAGTGCGATTTGAACTTCGACGACGACTCGAACAGTTTCGCGTCACACTGCTTGCAGGTATAGACGCCCTCCTCGAAGTGGCCATCGTATTTCCCGGTGAAGGGGCGTTCCGTTCCTTTATGGAGAATCACCCTCGCTTCCTCAGGTGTCAGCTTGTTGTACATGGGCCCCTCGCGATAGAAAGCAATGTTGTCGACGTAAAGGCTGGCTTGTGTCTCCTCTTTGATAGCCGTGACGCTCACGCTTCGCAAGCTCCTCTTGTCCAGCGGCCTGTTGACCGAGCCGGAAGTGAACTTGGCGAAGGGTAGCGTCACGTCCTGCCACTGTCCCGTGGTCGGGAAGGTCGCTTCGTAGTGCTGCCACGGAAAGCGCGTCTCCGGTGTCCGCAGCCGCACCGAGTACACCTGTCCGTCGCCCTTGACGCGCAGTTGAAGCCCCGCATAGCCGCGGGCATCGAACGTCTGACCCCGCGGACCCAGGGGCAGCCGCGCCTGGATGAACCCTCCGTTCTTGGCCTGGCTGACCGAGCCGGTCAGGTGCAGGACCTTCTGCCCCTCGTGTTGTTCGACCTGCATCTTGCCCTTCGACGTGCCTCCTGAGATGCGGTCGGTCAGGAAAGCCCACTTCAAGCCGAGCGGGCTTCTGTGCCTGGCCGCCGAAAAATCATCAATCACCAGTAGGGGCGACGCATGCGTCGCCCGCACAGCAGGTGTTTCGGTATCGGACGGCCGGGGCTGCTGACCCCAGGCGACCAGGATGGCCGCACTAAACAGAACCATGACGACCGCGAACCGGACGGCATGAAAGTATGTATTCGCCCTCATGACAAACCCTTTCATTGCTGTCGCTTTCCCATCTATACCGTCGTACTGGGAGAATTGTTTTGCCGGTCTCTGCCGCACCGGCAGAAAAAACTCGTGAAATCCCAGCGGCGAACAGGGCAATTCGCCCATTGGCTTTGATTGGCTTTGCTTTTTCCAGCTCCAATCGACAAGGCCTTTCGTAACCACTGTACAAGACGTCGCTTAGCACGATTTTGCTCTCCGCAAAATTGGCTTTGCTTTGCACAAATGATGACACCCCAGTCGCTCGGGGACCGAGCGACAATCTGAGATTTGAGATTTGACATCGCGGCCGTCCCGGCCGCCCAGATTGGCTTTGTTTTCGCCCCGCAACCCCATTTCCGGTCGCAAAACGGGGTCTGGATCCGTTCGACTAAGCTCAGGACGCCTGCGGCGATTGGCTTTGTTTGACACGATTGCGCCCGGTCGAAAGCAACCCTTCCTCCCCAGAGCCAAACTCGCCCCCGCGCAGGCGGGTAGTACCGCCCATTCGAAATTCCTAACCTCTCGCTTCCCAATCACCATCTGCCGCCTCCCCCGGCCCATCACCTGCCGTCCGGATTGGACAATCATCATTCACGATTTACTACGAATAGCATCTAGGGTGGTTCAATATATATCATACAAAGGCCCGGTCCGTCGTCAAGGAAAAACGGCGAAAATCCCTCCTGGAAGGTCGCGAAGTGCCCAGGACACATCGGCGGTGCCTGTAAAGGCTCGCGAAATCCGCTATGATTGAGGCATGAGCGGATTAGCCCGTAAAGACATCCTGAGTCTCAGCATCGCCGAGCGAATCGAACTGGTGGGCGATATCTGGGACAGCATTGCCGAGGTGCCGGAAGCGGTCGTCCTGACGGACGCCCAGAAAGCCGAACTCGACAAGCGGCTCGACGCCTACCATCAGGATCCCACCGTCGGCGCCCCCTGGCCGGTCGTCCGCGACAGGATCGCGGGGCGCAAATGAGATATCGCCTGATTATCCGACCGGAAGCTTCAGGCGGATATCCAGGAAGCATTCGACTGATACGAGCGGCATGTGCCAGGTCTGGGCCTGGACTTCCTCGCGGCCACTGATGCGGCCATCCGCACCATCCAGAACCACCCGCTTCAGCATCCCCTGATCTACAAGAACGTACGCCGCGCCCTGACCCGCAGATTCCCCTATCAGATCTTCTTCGTCATCGCCGACGACGTGATTGTCGTTGTTGCCGTGTCACACAGCGCTCGTGACCCCCAACATTGACAAGACCGCACCTGACGCGGCGGCCGTTACCGCTCTGCTGGACAGGGCTGAGCGGGAAAATGCACGGGATATCGCTTCATTCCCGGTCCCTGATGCTAGGGCAGTTCGTCAAGGTCCGCCAGATCCTGATGGCGGCCGGAGGCCTTCTTGTTGATCTTGAGATGTTTCAGGCTGATAAGACTGACAGAAACGCCATCGAGCACGTCTTCGACTCGGGCGGCATAGCACTCGGGGAAGTCGACGCCCGAAATCGTGGTCGCGATCTCGATCCGGACGGGCGGCACACCCAGGCGGATGATCTGCCACGGCTGCAGAAACAGCTCGGGCGAAAGTTCGGGGGGATCGAAGCCGAATTCCTTCAGTGCCGCGACGACCCTATCGGCGTTGGCCGCCTGGACCGCAATCCAGATATCCATGTCAGCAGTGGCCCGTGGATACCCATGGTACGCCACGGCGTAGCCACCGATGAGGAGGTACTCAACCTTGTGGGCGTTGAGCAGCCTCAAAAACTCTTTGAAGTCGGCTGGTAGATGGATCGTAGCCATAGATAATTTGACGCATCAGCTCCACGGCCTGCAAACGTTCATACGGGCTCTTGGCCAGCCAGTAAGCTCTCTCGTCCGACGGCTCCAGAAGCGATGCGGCCGAGAACGCGGTCCGGTCCAACTTGGCAGAATCAACGCGGTCCATCATTTCATTATATCAGAAGTTCCTATCCCCCGCAAACGCCGATCCCGCTCCGGCGCAACCAGACAATGTACCAGGCACCGCTTCATGCTCCCGCCCATAGCCTCACCTTGCGGTCATGCCGAGATCATTCCTCTGCCTTCTTCGTCCAGCCGAGATGTTGCTGGGTGTCCTCAAAGCCTTTTAAGGCGAGAAGGCAGTTTAGCTGGTCGGTGGCGGAAAGATGAGACAGAATGGAGGGACAGTCAACACAGTT
>CP070782.1:6137209-6148439 GCA_020346325.1 Phycisphaerales bacterium | reverse complement strand
GCTGACCACACTGAATCCTGTCAGTCGTCGCCGTGCTTTCCGGGAAGACCTGCTGCCGGCGGCGAATCGCAGACAGATGGGCGTCATTGCCATGAAGGTCATGGGCGGCGGCAACGGCTGTCTGGTCGCCGGCAATCCCTTCAAACAGGTCTTGCGGCCGTACAACGACGAGACGTCGCAGCAGGCCAGTGCGCGCTCGCTCATCCGCTATACCCTGGGGCTGCCGATCTCGGTCGCCGTGATCGGCGTGGCATCCATCGATCAGTTGAAGACCAATGTCACCATAGTGAGAGAGGCCAACCCCATGACTATTGCGGAGCAACAAGATCTGGAGAAGCATATGGGCTGACCCCACACGGAGCCCTGCCCGATACTGGGCCATTCCTGGGGGCGCCTTACTTATTCCGGTCTGGAATTGAGTCTGGTGCCCCCCGCTATCCCAAGCGGTGGGGCAGGCCGCCACCCTACGGTTTGGGGGTTTGGGCGAGGCCGGTCTGCCATTCATTGCCTTTTTTGCCGGCGTAGATCATGTAGTACGTGTCACCAATTTCGATGATGTGGGGGGTGAGGACGCCGTCGCAGTCCCAGGCGTCGGGGTCGGTCGACGGAGTGAAGATGGGATTGTGGGGGTTGGGCTCGAAGGTGCGGAAGTCGCGGGTGCGGACGTGGCCGATGCGCCAGACTTTGCCGTCAAATCCCCCGTAGAGGATGTGGAAGTATTGCGGCCCTTTGAACAATTCGGTCTCGCGCACGGCCCGGCGGTCCCAGGCCTGGCCGCTGCCCTTGAAGACGGGATTGTTCGGATTCTTCGTGACCGCCGCCGGGTCGCCGGTCGGCGCGGTCGCGTGACACATGGTCAGTCCATCGTGATAGGACGGCGTCGCCTTGCCGGTGTAGACGATGTGAATTGTGTCACCCGCCACGACCACCGACGGGTGGGTCGAGCCATCGCGCTCGTAATCGGCCTCGGCGGCGATCACCGGAGTCGGCTGCACGCGTGTCCACTGGCCCAGGTCACCCGTGCAGACCAGCAGGCCGGTCTGCTCCGGTGTCCCACGGCCCTTGCCCCGATAGTACATGTAGAACTTGCCGTCGCCGGGATTTCGGAAGGGGAAGGGGTACTCGACGGCCTGGTCGTCGAAGCCCTGCTGGGAGGGCACGACGATCGGGTTACGGGCGTCCTGCGTGATGTCAGTCAGGTCGGTCACGGGCGCGGTGGCGTGCATCAGCAGCCAGCGCGCGCCGTATTCGCGTTTGCACCAATAGTAGTGAACCGACTCGTCGACGACGATGGTGTGCGTCGCGGCCGCCCACATGGGCGGTTCGAGGGCAAAGAGCGGGTTGACCTTCTCGACGCGCTGGAAACTTGCGAACACTTCGAAGGCAATGGCGTCGTCGCCCGTTCCCTGATCGCCCGGGCCTTCTTGTGATTGGCCAGTGGCCGTCGAGATCCAACACGAGGCAAGCGAGAGAATCATGTAGGCCAGAACACATCTCATCGATCATTCTCCTTAAGCGTGGTGGGGACCGATACGGGTCATTCAATTATACGGCAGGCGCAACCCTTTTCAAGCCGCAAGCACCTGTCCGCATGTGATCCGAGGAGTTCGGGGGGGCGATTTTGCCGTTGACATTGGCGCAGGGCGCGGGGTAGGATGACTGTTCAGTCTCTGAGGCAGGGAATTATGGTGCGGTCCTGGCGGCGGGCGTTTTGCCCCTTGGTGCCCTTGGGTCGCACGTCATGGATACCGTTTTGGCACGCAACTGGAGTCGGTGTTCCCTTGAGAGGAGACAAATGATGGCACCTCAACGTCGGATCCTTTGTGTCACCCTGGTGGTGGTGTCGCTGTGCGCGGGCCTGTGGGCCGCTCCGATGACACCTGACGAAGCAGAACTGGCCGTCGTCGGCTGGCTCGGACTCGATCCGGCGCCGCTGGGGACGGCGCTGGCCGCGACGGTTCGCAGTGTCGAGCCGTACACGGACGAGGGGGGGCGGATCATCTACTACGTGGTGTCGCTGGAGCCGACCGGTTTCGTCGTGGTTGCGGCTGACGATCTCGTCGAGCCGATCATCGCGTTCGCGGCCGAAGGACAATACGACCCCTCCGAGCGGAGCACGGTCGGGTCCCTGGTGAAGCGGGATCTGGCGGGGCGGATGTTGTCGGCGCCCGCGAAGAACAAAAAGAGCAGGGCCTTGCCCACGACGGCGGGCAATCCCCACACCGAGAAGTGGCGGAAGTTGAAGGCCGCGGCCGCCGGCAAGGGCGCTGCGGGCAAGAGTCGCACGAGTATCTCGGACGTGCGCGTGGCACCGTTTACGAAGACGAAATGGGCCCAGGGCAGCGTGTGTGGTCGCCCCTGCTACAACTATTATACCCCCAACAACTATCCGGCCGGCTGTGTCGCGACAGCGATGGCCCAACTGATGTACTACCACTGGGACGCTAGCCAGCACCTGGAGAACGATTACGCCTGGAGCCAGATGGTGCCGGCGCCGAACTGCGATACAACAGATGCGCAGCGACAGGCCATCGGCCGGCTCTGCGCCGATGCCGGAGCGGCGGCGGACATGGAATACCGCGCTGAGAACTCGGGCTCGAATCTGGACAACGCCGCGGTGGCCTTACGAGAGACGTTCAACTTCAGCAACGCGATCTTCGCGGACAAATACAATTGGGTGACAGAGACGGAAGAGAATATCGGTGCCGGACTGACGGACATGCTGAACGCGAATCTGGATGCCGGCTATCCTGTGTTGCTGGCGGTCACCGGCGACGGGGGCCATGCGGTGGTGGTGGACGGGTACGGCTACCATGACTGGACGTTGTACCACCATCTCAATGTGGGGCCCGAGTACAACCACGACGCCTGCAACATCTGGTACAATCTGAACATCCCGAACCGCCCCGACGTCGATATCCCCGGCGGATACACGTACGACACGATCGTCCAGTGCACGTACAACGTCTTCACCGACCAGGTGGGTGAGATCATCAGCGGCCGCGTGACGACCAGCGCCGGCCATCCGATCGCCGAGGCACAGGTCCAAACGGCGGTCGACTTGGAGTACTACAATCCCCACATGCGCCGGACCGTGACCACGACGCTGATTCTGTCGGATACGACCGATGCCAAGGGGGTCTACGCCCTGGTAGGCGTGCCGTCCGGACACGCCTGTACGGTCAGCGTTGCCAAGGAGAGATACGATTTCGGGACCCGGACGGTCACGGTTGGGACATCAATGGATGACAGCGCCGTTTCCGGCAACAAGTGGGCCATTAATTTTGAGGGAACTCGTGCAGATGGGGGACCGATCGCGGTGCTGTGGGATCTGTATCACGGGGTCTGCAACGATGGCTACCTGCCTTCCGAGGGCTACGGCGACCTGCTGGAGTTGCTGGAGCCCAGGGGGTACAACGTCAGCACGACGACCCTTGGGGTTCAGAGCGAGGATCTCTCGGCGTACGATATTTTGGTCATTGGGGAAGGGACGGCCTGGGACTCGAGTTACAGCTCGGCCGAGGTGGCGACGATCCGAACGTTCGTCGAGGGCGGAGGCGGGCTGCTGATCATGGGTGATCATCCGCGCTGCCCGAACCACCTTCGTCGCGTTGCGATGGACTATGGCTTCGTTCCGGCGGTCGATGAGGCGTGGGAAGGGGACGTCTACGTGACGGACTTTTCGTCGCACGTGATTTTCGACGGCTGTTCCGAGCTGTATCTCCGCGTGGCGGGGCACATTGGTTTCACCCCGGGAAGAGGTACGATTGAGGCGTGGGATGATGACCGACATGGAGTGGTCGGAACCGCTTTCGCGGGCGCGGGCCGGGTGGTGATCACGGCCGATTGCGATTTCTGTCGGGAGTCATATATTTCCCATTCCGACAACAAGACGTTCAGCACGAATGTCTTCGATTGGCTGGCGGGCCTGCTCTGAGGCGTACGAATGAGCGCTGTTGTCGGTCGGGCCTACCGCGCCTGGGGGGAGCGATTCGGCGAGCGACTGAAAAGACATCGGGCGGACGACCTAGGGGGTCGTCCGCCCGATTGAGCATTTGTCGATGGTCAGCGATTGCTTGTCAAGAGCAGCCCATGGAGTTGCCGCAGTTGAAGCACTTGTAGCAGGTGCCGTTGCGGACGGTGATGGAGCCGCAGATGTCGCAGGCCGGGGCATCATCGCCGAAGTGGGCGAACTGGGCGTTGAACTGCTGCATGGTGGCCGCTTCGGGCTGTAGCCCGTCACCGGCGTTCGTGGCCGATCCGACCAAGGCGCTGATGCGGTTGGCGCCGTCGGTTCGGCGCTCTGCGTGCGCGACGACGGCCGGCTTTTTGGCCGGGTCTTTGGTGCTGCCGTTGCCCGATCCCTTCTTTTTGCCGTTGCTGGCGGCCTTGGCCTCGGCGATCTTGTGGGCCAGGTCCTTGGTCTTCTCGACCAGCTCGCGGGCGGTCGTGGTCGTCTTGCTGTCCGGAACGCCCACTTGGCCGGCCCGGTTGGGCAGGTTCTTGTCGGCATAGCCCGGGATGAACTGGCAGCCGAGCCAGCAGAAGATATAGTCGATCAGGCTCTTGGCGAAGGGGATATCCCGGTTGCTGGTCATGCCGGACGGCTCGAAGCGGGCGTGGCGGAACTTGTCCACCAGGGTGATCAGGGGTACACCGTACTGCAACGCCATCGATGTGCAGGTGCCGATCACGTCCATAAGGCCCCCGACGGTGCTGCCCTCCTTGGCCATAGTGACGAAAAGTTCACCAGGCTGGCCATCCTCGTATAGCCCCACCGTCAGGTAGCCTTCATGACCGGCTACGGAGAATTTGTGCGTGATACTCTGCCGCGTATCGGGCAGTCGTCGTCTAAAGGGCCTTGCCGGCGGTTCGGCCTTGGCCTTTTCGTCTTTGTGCTTGTCGGTCGAGACGGGCTGGAGCCGTTTCGAGCCATCGCGGTAGATCGCCACGGCCTTGAGCCCGAGTTTCCAGCCTTCGGTGTAGGCGGCCATGATATCTTCGGTCGTGCTCTCCTTGGGCATGTTGATCGTCTTGCTGATCGCGCCCGAGATGAAGGGCTGGACCGCCGCCATCATCTTGAGGTGAGCCAGATACTTGATGTAGCGCTTGCCGTCGCGGGGCTTGAAGGCACAGTCGAAGATCGGTAGATGGTCTTCGGTGAGCTTAGGGGCTCCCTCGATGGTCTCGTGCTCGTCGATGTAGTCACAAATGGCCTTGATGTCGTCGGGGGAATAGCCCAGCCGTTCGAGGGCCATGGGGACCGTGCGGTTGACCAGCTTGAGCATGCCGCCGCCGGCGAGCAGCTTGTATTTAACCAGGGCGATATCCGGCTCGATCCCGGTCGTATCGCAGTCCATCAGGAAGCCGATCGTGCCCGTCGGAGCCAGCACCGTGGCCTGGGCGTTACGGAAGCCCACCTTGCTACCGGCGTCGAGCGCCTGGTCCCAGGCATCCTTGGCGGCGTTGCGCAGATAATCGGCGCAATGCGCCTCGGGAATGTCGTAGGCGTGCTGGCGGTGCATGTTGATCACCTTCAGCATGGCGTCTTTGTTCTTATCGAACTCGACGAAGGCACTTTTGAGCTTGGCGATCTCGGCACTGGCGGTATAGGCGGTTCCGGTCATGATCGCGCTGATGGCCGAGGCCAGGGCACGGGCCTGATCGGAGTCGTAGGGCAGGGCCAGGCTCATCGCCAGCGAGCCGAGGTTGGCAAAACCCAGGCCGAGGGGCCGGAAGCGATGGCTGTTGATCGCGATTTCACGGTCGGGATAGCTGCCGTTATCGACCAGGATTTCCTGGGCGATGATAAAGACGCGCACGGCCTTCTTGAGGCTCTCGACGTCAAGCGTGCCGTCTTCCTTGCGGAACTTCATCAGGTTCAGCGAGGCGAGGTTGCAGGCCGAATCGTCGATAAACATGTACTCGCTACAGGGGTTTGAGGCGTTGATGGCCCCGGAGTTCGGGCACGTGTGCCAACGATTGATAGTGCTGTCGTACTGGATGCCGGGGTCGCCGCAGACGCGCGTGCCTTCAGCGATCAGTTGCATCAGTTCGTGAGCCGAGTGCTCGCCCAGCTTCTCGCCGGTGGTTACGGCGTGGGTGATCCAGCGGTCGTCCTTTTCAGCCGCCTGCATGAATTCATCCGTGACCCGCACCGAGAGATTGGCGTTCTGGAACATCACGCTTTCGTAGGCTTCGGTGTTGTACTCGCCGCCGTAGCCTGCTTCGATGAGGGTCCAAGCCTTCTTCTCTTCGACGGTCTTGCAAGTGATGAATTCCTTGATGTCGGGATGGTCGACTTTGAGCGATTGCATCTTGGCGGCCCGTCGGGTCTTGCCGCCGGACTTGATGACCGCGGCGATCTGGTCATAAACCCGCATGAAGCTTAGGGGGCCGGAAGGTTTGCCGCCGCCGGAAAGCTTCTCTTTGCTGCTTCTCAGTGTTGATAAGTCGGTTCCGGTGCCAGATCCGTGCTTGAAGAGCATCGCTTCGCTGGTGGCCAGCCGCATGATGTCTTCCATCGAGTCCTTCACCGCCTGGATGAAACAGGCCGAGGCCTGGGGGTATTCATAGCTGTTCTCGCAGGGCACAGCCGTGCGCTGTTTCGGGTCCCAGTGGTAGTTGTGTTTGCCGCCGGTGATGCCGTAAACGTCGTAGAGGCCTACGTTGAACCAGACCGGAGAGTTGAACGCCCCGTATTGGTTGACGCAAAGCCAGGTCAGTTCGTTGTAATAGGTTTCGGCGTCCTGCTGGGTGGCGAAGTAACCATCCTTCAGGCCGCGCTCGGCGATGGTCAGGCAGACGCGATGCACCAGTTGCTTGACGGAATGCTCGCGCCGCCCGTTCTGAACGTCCCCATAGAAGTACTTACTCGAAACGACCTTGGTGGCCAGTTGGCTCCAGGTGGTCGGTACTTCGATGTTGTCCTGCTCGAAGATCGCCGCGCCGCTGTCGCTGGAGATCTTGGCCGAACGCGTCTCCCAATCGAGCTCTTCGAACGGGTGGACGCCTGGTGTGGAGAAGTACTGCTCTATAGGTAAACCCTTCGCATTCTTGGCTTCGGGGACCCGTTTCGCTTGAGCCCGCTCGGTCTTGAAGGGGTTCTCTGGATCAAATTTATAAGACATTAAGCGCCTCCATGCGAAAGAACAACGACCACAATATATTGCTCGGGTGGACGGGATATAAACAAGGTATTGTTGAAACACCCACAAATCGAGTATCGGCAAATTACTGAGAATTCGCTTAAGTGTAAAGAGCAAAACGCGGATTTTTTTGCCCCCGGCGCGCTGCGTTTGTTCTTAACCCTTGCGATAACGCCATCTACGGCAGCGTAGGCGCGATAAACTTTTTTTTCGCGCGTGACATCTGCGTTACAGACCTGCGGCCTGCAACCAGCGCTGCGCGATCCAGGCGTGTGCCCACTGGCGGGGGTGTACCGCATCGTCTGCCCATCTCTCAGACGGAACCTGTGCGATCAGCTTGTCAATCTGTTCCTGCAGCGCGACGAGCACGGCGCCGTGCTTTGCCGCCAATTCGCGAACGATGGTGATATACGGCTTGGCAGTACTGAGAAGTTGGTTCTGCCGATCGGCGCTGAAGACAAACGGTTCGATTAGAACGATCTGACAGTCGCACCGGCTCCTCGCCTTTAGAAGTAACTGATCGTATGTTACTTCGTACTGTTCGGGCGGTGCGGCTTTTCCGTTCCCGCGCGATGGCGTCGTTAGATACCACGCGTCGTTGATGCCGATGAGAACGCTCAGCACATCGGACTTATACGATAGGCAATCGGCTTCCCACCGGCGCTGGAGATCGAGGATCGTGTCGCCGCCGACGCCGGTGTTAATGATACTCAGGTTTAGTTGTGGGTACGTCGCCAGCAGGGTGTTGGCGGCAAAGTGAACGTAGCCGCGACCGAGGGGGGCGTACGCCGGGTGATGGCGATCCGCATCGGTGATACTGTCGCCGGCGAAGACAATCTTGTCGTTCCTGTTCAAGTGAATGGCTGGTTGCACTAGTGATTTCCCTGGTTGACTCGGGCTGTTGCGTGGGCCGATTCTACCGGTTCTTTCGCCCTCGCCAAGCATACTGTCGGAGGTGCGGTTGCGTTCAAGGCAAGTGGGGCGGTTTACAGTCGAGGTTTCAGTGCTTATGATACCCTCCCATTCTTCTTCAGCGGCTCTGCGCGCGGCGGCGCTGCTCATTTGGGAGGTAGTGCGATATGGGTCTCTCCTCGACTGCCAGGCGCGAATTCCTCAGGCGCCTCGGGCTGGCTGCCACGGCTGCCTGGACTTTTCAGAACTGCCCACGGCGCCGGGCCTCGGCTGAATCTGAGGGTGCCGGGCCGCGTTCGTCCGCACCGGTGATTCGTGAAGCACCGCGGCAGACCCCGGTCGTGCACGACTGCGATATCTGTATCATCGGCGGCAGTTGCACGGGGGTCTTCGCGGCTGTGCGGGCGGCTAGATTGGGGGCCAGCGTTGCCCTCGTCGAGGGCAACGGGTTCTTTGGCGGTGTAGCGACGGCTGCCAAGGTGAATATCTGGCACTCGCGCTATGATACGGCGGGCCAGCGCGAGATTATCGGCGGCCTGGCGGTCGAGCTGATCGAGCGGCTCGTCCGGCGCAGTTCGGCCCGCATCCACGAGAAGTCGAATCCCAGCCGCTACGCCGTGTTCAACAGTGCCGAAATGATCATGGAACTCGACCGCATGATCGGCGAACAGAAGCGGATTCGTCCGTTCCTGCACGCCTTGTTTGTCGATGGCATCGTCGAGCAGGGGCGTATGACCCATGCGATCATCGAGGACAAGTCAGGCCGCCGTGCCATCGGCGCCCGCTATTTCATCGACGCCACAGGCGATGCCGATGTTTTGGCTCGGATCGGTCTGCCCGTGCGCAAGGATGATGCGCTTCAGCCCCCGACGATGTGCGCCTTTTTGGCCGGGCTGGACGCCGTTCGCCAGGCGAACCCTGATTTCAGGCTCGCCCAGGCGATCTACGACAAGCAGCGCTTCGCAAACGCGCTGGATCCCGGTTTCGTCTGGGCGGCAGAAGCGGTTGGCCTGCCCGGCGTCACCATGGTGGCAGGGACCCGCGTTTTCAGTGCTGATTGCAGCGATGCCGACCAGTTGACGCGGGCCTCTATGGAAGGGCGCCGACAAGTGCGAGCGATTCGTGATATTCTGCACGACAACTTCAACGGTGGCGACGCCGTCGCGGTTGGGGCGCTGCCGACGCGTATCGGGGTGCGCGAAACGCGCCATCTGGTCAGCCGGCACTGTTTGAAGGAACGAGAGGTCCTGGAAGGCGTGCGCTTCGATGATGCGATCGCCAACGGCAGCTACCGCGTCGACGTTCATCATGCCGGGAGAGGGGGATTGACGTTTCGCTATCTCGATGGGCGCGAGGTGACCGTGGTGCCGGGCAAGAAGCACGTCGAGCGGCGCTGGCGCCCGGAGCGGCCTGAGAGCCCTACCTTCTATCAGATCCCGTATCGCAGCCTCGTTCCACAGAACAGCGTGAACGTTCTCTGTGCCGGACGGATGCTGGACGCCGACCGCGGTGCGTTCGGGGCCGCCCGCGTGATGGTCAACTGCAACCAGATGGGCGAAGCGGCCGGGACCGCCTGCTGTCTGGCGCTGCAAGGCGGAAGCGCCGTGGGCGACGTCGACACAAGGCAACTGCGCCGGACGCTGGCTGGTGGTGGATCTATCATCGTCTGATTTGTCCGGACAGAAAGGCGGCCGGGCTGAGGGCAAACCCTTTTCGAGAGCCGGCCGTAGGGCTACAATGCATGGGGGTGGAACAGGTGCTTCTGGTTACGGTGACATGACGGATCACGGTGAAAAAGACAGACTCGCGCGAATCCGACAGCAGATCAAGAATGTCCCTGCGGGGCCCGGGGTGTATTTCTTGAAAGGGGGCGACGACGTGGTGCTCTACATCGGCAAGGCCAAGAGCCTGCGGTCGCGCGTCTCCAGTTATTTCCAGCCGGGCAGCGATTTGGCCGCCTCGCGCGGGCCCAAGATCGTCGAGATGGTCGGCAAAGTGGAGATCGTCGACTACCTCGAGACCGAGACCGAAGTCGATGCCATGCTCAAGGAAGCCCGGCTGATCAAGGACATTCGCCCCCCGTACAACACCGACCTGACCGACGATAAGACGTTCCCCTATCTCGAAATCACGATGCGCGAAGATTTTCCGGGTGTCTACATCACGCGCAAACCCCAGCCGAAGGGAACGCGGCTGTTCGGGCCGTTTGCGAACGTCAAGGATCTGCGCGCGGTGCTGGTGGAGTTGCAGAAGATCTTCCGCTTTCGCACGTGCACGCTGGAGATCGACGAGGGCGATCCGAAGCGACGTTTCTTCCGCCCGTGCCTGCTGTACAGTATCAAGCAGTGCACCGCACCGTGCGGCGCCCGCGTGGAGAAGGCCGACTACCGCAAGCAGATTCAGGACTTCCTGCGCTTCCTGCGCTCCAAGCGCGCCACCGTGCTGCGCTGGCTGCGCCAGCAGATGGAAGAGGCGTCGAAGAATCTGGAATTCGAAAGGGCGGCGATCTTTCGCGACCGGATCCGGCTGATCGAGGGACTCGACGCCCGCGGTACGCCGAGTGAGCACGTGCAACCCGAGGTCTTTGCGGCCGATCCGAGCGAAGCGCTGGTCAAGCTCCGCGAGGTGCTGCAACTGCCCCACCCGGTGCGCATCATCGAGGGGATCGACATCGCCAACATCAGCGGCGCCGAGGCCGTCGGCTCGCTGGTCAAGTTCATCGACGGGCGGCCCTTCAAGAGCGGCTATCGGCGCTTCAAGATCAAGACCGTCCATGGCATCGACGACTACGCGATGATCGCCGAGGTCGTTCGCCGCCGTTACAAGTATGCGCTGCGGGGCGAGGAACTCTGGCCCGACCTGATCCTCATCGACGGGGGCTTAGGACATCTGCACGCGGCCGAGGCGGCGTTCAGCGCGATGATGGTCGAGATGCATGCGGCCGGCGCCGTCGACGTCGAGCCGGCCCACACGCGGATCATCTCTCTGGCCAAGCGCGAGGAGGACATCTACACCCAGGGCAGCTCGCAGCCACTAAAGCTACCGGCCCACTCCCCGGTCCGCAAGCTCCTCCAGTACGTGCGGGACGAGGCCCATCGCTTCGCCCAGCACTACCACCACATCCTGCGGACCAAGAAGATGCTCAACGAGGGGACATGACACTCGGTCAG
>CP070782.1:6106549-6137109 GCA_020346325.1 Phycisphaerales bacterium | reverse complement strand
GCCTCGGCGCTGCTGACGTTGACGACCCGCGTCTTTCTGTTGATACGTCGCATCAGGCCGGTCAAAACGCGGCCGGGCCCGATCTCGTAGAACTGCTCGACTCCCTCATTCAGGAGTCGTTCCATACATTTTTGCCATAGGATTGGGCTGGTCAGTTGTTTCGCCAGACCGTCGGCAATGCCTGCCGCGCCGGCGTAGTAATCGCCGTAGATGTTGGCCAGGATCTTCGTCGACGTCGGGGCGGTGATCTCGCTCTCTGCCAGCGCCTGCTTGAGCGCGTCGGCGGCGCTGGCCATCATCTCGGTGTGAAACGCGCCGGCCACCTCCAGGCGAATGGCCTTGACGGCTCCGTGTTCCGGCGCTAGCTTCACGACTCGCTCGCACGCGGTGACGGTCCCGCTGATGACAATCTGCCCAGGGCAGTTGAAGTTCACCGGCTCCAGCAGTTCGCCCGCCGCCGCCTCCTTGCATAGCTGCCGCACCTTGCCTTCCTCGAGGCCGATGACGCTGACCATGGCGCCTTCGGTCGCATCGGCGGCTGCCTGCATTGCCTCGCCGCGTTCCTTGACGAGCCTCAACCCGTCTTCGAAGTTGATGACACCGGCAGCATAAAGAGCGGTGTACTCGCCCAGACTGAGGCCCGCGGTGATATCGGGCACGATGCCCGCCGTCGCCGACTCGGTGCGTATCACTTCGAGCAGGGCAACCGAGGTGGTGAAGATCGCCGGTTGGGACATGGTCGTGGTGTTGAGTGTCTCGGCCGGACCTTCGAAGCAGATTTGCCGAAGGTCGAAACCGACGATATCATTGGCCTGCTCGAAGACTTTTGCCGCGGCAGGGTAGATGGCGGCGACATCGCCGCCCATGCCCACCAACTGGGCACCTTGACCGGGAAATAGAAAAGCGATACTCATCGTTCATATCCTTGAACTGGGCCGGCTGTCAGTACTCCGTTCGTTGCAGGGGACGAGTTAGAATTCGATGACGTTGGCGCCCCAGGTCACCCCGGCGCCGAAGGCCACGAAGATGAGGATATCCCCTTTCTTGAGTTTTTCCGTCCGGACGCATTCGTCAAAGGCGATGGGGACGGACGCGGCCGAGGTATTGCCATAGTCGGCAATGTTGACGAAGACCTTCTCGTCGGGCAGTTTCAGCCGTTTGGCGGCCGACTCAATGATCCGGGCGTTCATTTGGTGCGAAATGAACATGCTGACGTCGTCGACGGTCAGGCCACAATGATCGAGACAACTGGTCACCGAGTCGACGATGCGGCGGACGGCCTGCTGATAGACCTCGCGTCCTTTGATCTGCATGAAGATCCTGTTGGGATCGTCCAGCGGCCGATGCGCCGGATAGCGGGAACCGTGGGCCTGGCAGTTGAGTGCCTCCCAATACTGCCCGTCGGCGCCCATGGTGCTGTAGAGGATACCGCGACCGGCATCGGACTTTCTCTCCAGCACAACGGCACCGGCGCCATCGCCGAAAAGGATGCAACTGGTTCGGTCTTTCCAGTTCATGATCTTCGTCAGGGTTTCGGCGCCAATGACGAGGGCCTTGTTGATGCGTCCGTTTTCCATGAACTGCTGGACCACATGCAGGGCGTAGACGAAGCCACTACAGGCGGCGGCGAGATCGAAGACCCAGGCCTTCTTGGCTCCGAGCGCGTCCTGCACGAAGCAGGCGGTCGACGGGAAGGGCATCTCCGGAGTGATCGTGGCCACGACGATAAGGTCCAGGTCCTCCGCGGCTACACCAGCGTATTCCAGCGCGCGTCTCCCGGCTTCGGCCGCCAGCGTGGCGGTCGTCTCCCCGTCCGTGGTGACGTGACGCACTTTGATGCCCGTGCGGGTAGTGATCCATTCGTCGGAGGTATCCACCATCTGGGCCAGATCGTCATTGGTCAACTGCTTGGCAGGGGTATACGCGCCGCATCCGGTGATGACGGCGCGGTTGGAAGAGGAGCAACCCTCGTTTTCTTTATGCATCAGATGTCCTTACGTGAGCCTCCGAGAGACAGTCGGTTATCTTCTCATTGATTCTCTGCGTGTAGTATTTCTTGGAGGCGAAGATGGCGTTGCGAATGGTGCGGCTTTTGCTGCTACCGTGACAGATCAGGGCGGTCCCGTTGATGCCAAGCAGGGGGGCGCCGCCGTACTCGTTGTAATCGTGCTTCTGATAGACCCGCATGATGATGGGCTTGAACTTCAGGGCCAGTCGAGCCTTCTCCTGCATCAGTTCCTGTTTAATGGCGCGAAACAGGCCGTCAACGGCTCCCTCGGTCAGTTTTAGGATCACGTTGCCGACGAATCCCTCGCAGACGACAACGTCACAGACGCCGCGAAAGATGTCACGGCCTTCGATATTGCCCACGAAATTCAGCCGGTCGTCGGATCGGAGCAGTTCCCGGGTCCGCTTGACGACCTCGTTGCCTTTGGCGTCCTCCTGGCCGATACTCATCAGGCCGACCCGAGGATTGGCAATACCCAGGATATGCTGCGAGTAAACTGTGGACATCAGGCCGTATTGGTACAGGTTGATGGGCTTGCAGGCGACGTTGGCGCCGACGTCACAGATGGTAACCGGGCCCGCGCTCATGGGGAAAACCACGGCGATGCCGGGTCGGTTCACGCCGGGCAGGTTACGCATACGCATTTGAAAGGCCGCCACGCAGGCACCGGTATTGCCGGCCGAAATCACGGCATCGGCCTGGCCGCGCTTGGCCAGCTTCGCCATGACGGCAATCGAACTCTTGGGCTTCTTGCGCAGGCTCTCAATCGGGGCGTCGTCCATGGCCACCACGTCGGGCGCATCGACCACGCTGACTCGGCCCTTTTTGTACTTCAACTCGACCAGTTTCGACTCAACCAGTTCCTGCGGCCCAACCAGGACCACCTCGTCATCCTTATCGAGCTGAGGAACTGCCTCCAGCACACCGGCGACGATTTCGTCCGGTGCGTGGTCACCTCCCATGGCGTCTATTGCGATCCGCATCCTTAGCTAGCTTCCTCCTTGCCAAGCTTCAGCGTGATGGCCGGGTTGACATAACCGCAGTTCTCACACGCGGCATGCGGCAGCTTCGCCTGGCCACACTTGGTGCACTGCGAATAGTTGACAGGCGTGAGCCTGTGGTGGGCCCGGCGGGTACGGGTCCTGCTCTTGCTGGTCTTCTTGTCTGGTAACATCGTCGATGACTCCCGTTCTTCTGCCAAAAATTCGCAGAGACATTCCCTAGCGCAATGTAAAACTATTTTAAATAAACAACATTAGAAAGCCTGTCAAGGCAAAATATCATCCCCGAAGACGGAAACGCGAACTCGCTACGGCCCACGCGCAGACCCAACGACCCACTCCAAAAGGGCCCGAATTGTCGGCGATGGACCGACCGTTGTCAATACCGAGGCTGGAATAGACTGCCGCTTGGGGAGAGATTTCCGCTGTCTGTAGTCGGCGGGTGATCGGTGGTGCACCCTTTAGCGGCGTTTCAGGGCAATCAGGACGTGTTGCTGAGGAGTGCTGGAGAGCAAATGGGAGCCTTCGACGACCACATCCTTCTCGACGCGGCGATACCCTGGTACCTCAACGTGGAGGCGCTGGGGGCCGGGCATTGTCCGGAAGGCGTGACCGGTGGCTGTGAATTGGAGGGGTTTAACCCGACCAGCTGTCCCCTCAAGCCAGAGAAAGGCATCGCGCCGTGCCGCGCCGGTTTCGTCCAGGACTTGGACGCTGAGAAATGCCATCCGGCTCTCGGGCAGGGTGGTCAGATCGACATCGATGGTGCGACTCTCATCAGACCGGAGGCTGAACTCGACCAGTGGCGGCATGTCATAGGCAAGACCCGGACTAGAGCCGAGACCGTATTTTCCGGCGGGAAGACCTGTGATCGCGAAGCTGCCGTCTGGATCGGGGGCTATGGTGCCGAAGAGCGTTCTGTCAAGGCGCCAGAACGTCAGTATGCCATCGCCCGCCCCGGCCAGCCGGCCAGTAACCTGCGCCGTCGACGCTGGGAGGGCAAGGGATAATTCCCAGTGTGCGGGACCGGCATCCAGCGACACTTCCTGTCGCCATTGAATTCCATCGACTCGCTCCAGGACCAGCCGGTACTTGCCCGGCGCCACGTCGTGGACCACCCAAGGATTACCTGCCGTTTCAGCCGGCTCGGCAAGGCGGAAGGGGACGGGCCATACGCTGTCTTGTTCGGCGAGAAAGAGACTTTGGATGGTCCAGGCGGGGTCCGACGCCGGGACATTGATGGTCAGTGCAAGCGTCGAGGTGCTCCTGGGGATGACGCCGAGATCCAGGTCGCTGTCGGTGACCTCTACGGTGGCGATCTTCAGCCAAGCGACTCGCTTGCCGCGATGCTGGTAGTAGATCGCGTGAGTCCCCGGCACGACCCCATTGAAGGCGAATGCGCCGTGCTCATCGGTTGCGGCAAAACTCGTGAACGTCCGCACATGCGCGGCGTGGGCGGGACTTAGCTGCAGTCTCGTATTGGCTTGTGGTGCGCCTTTGACAACGACGACACCGGCGACAATGGGTATGCCGCCAAAATCGAGCTGGGTCACGCGGTCGGCCCGGGGCACGACTGCACGCCGAACCACGCCGAGCGTCCGCCAGGTGTCCGTCCGTTTGACGTAACACACATCTTCCGGCAGATGGGCGATCCGGTAGAAGCCATTGGCGTCGGTGATGACGGAGGCCAGTCGCCAGACGTCGTCGAAATTGGAGTCCCCGTAGCCATGGGCGTTCTGAAAGAAGAGAGTCTGACCGGGTTGCGGCCGACCCTGATCGTCATAGACCCGGCCCTCGACGGTGGCGCCTTCGCTCAGGACCATTTCGACGCCGGTCGTCGTGGCCCCTTCACGCACGAGCACGTTCTCGATAACGCTGAACGCGTAGTCGGGATGAGTGGCCTTGAGCGTCTCGGCGCCAGGCGGAAGGTTCTTCAGCACGAACGTACCTTCCACCGTCTCGACCGCACCATCCTCACTGGCGAAGGCCTCTTTGGTCTGCGGCATGACCCCGGAGGCTTTCGAGAGCGGCGCGACTTTGGCGCCGGCAATGGCCCGGCCCTGCTCGTCGACGACCCTCCCGGAAATCGCGCCACCGCCGGTGAGGGCTACCTGTACTTGGGCCGTTTCGTCGGTGTTGATCGGTTCGCTCCAGCGCGCGGCATAACCGTCCGTCTGGATCTGTACCTCATAGACCCCCGGGCCGACAGTGTCCAGACTGAACTGGCCCTGTGGATCGTTGAACTGGGTCCAGCGGTTCTGCTGGACGTAGGAAGGCCCCCGCAAGGTCCGTAGCTTCCGCACGCGCCCGGCAAACTGTGGGATCGGCTGGCCGGTTTCTGCGTCGACGACGATACCGCTGAGCCTTGGTCTGGGAGCGTAGGACATCTCTACGGCCAGACCGCTTGTCGGGGCCATGATGTTTCGGACGGTCTTGTTTTCCATGTCCTCGCCGGAAAAGGTCAGCGTGTAGGCGCCTGGTTCCAGTTTGTCGACCTCGAACGCGGCTGTTCCATTGGCCTGGATCATGGCCTGCCGCAGTGTGTGACCGCCTGTGGTCGAATACGCCTCAATGCGAACGTAGCCGGGTGTCTTCTCGCCCAGAAATGTGATGGTCCCACTGATGGAAACCAGAGACTGCGGTGACTTCTCGGGGATGCGAATGGCCAGAGGTCCGCCGTCTGGGGGCGGAAGCTCAGTACGCATGATGTTGCTGACGAGCGCACCACTTCCGTGGCGCACGTGTCGACGGACATCGTAAATGCCCGGGCTGACGTGTTCGAAGGTAAACGTGCCGTCGTCGGCCGTAGCCAGCCCATCGGCCGAGTAGTTGCAGTGCCACCACGCAGGGCGGAGGCTGAGCTGGACACCGCTGGCCGGAACGCCATCATCATACTCGGCGTAGCCTGAGATGTCCTGTCCACCCTCAAGCACGACCGTCACTTCCGGAATCACATTGGGATCGGGTAGCTGCACGACCGATCGGCCCGGTGCATAGTCGTATTTCTCGATGCGGCGGTATCCGCCCCCGATCTTTTCCTTGCCCACCTCAACCTTATGCCAGGCGGTGATCATGTAGTCGATCTGGCCCGGAGGGATTCCTCCCAACAAGACATAGCCGTTAGGGTCCGTGGACCGCATGTTGGCGAAGTGGCCCACTGTGCGCGAACGGTCGTCCAGGAGAGAGGTTGCAACGACATCGGCCTGGCCGATGCCGACGCCGTTCTGGTCCACCACGTACACATCAACCATACATGCCTTGGGCAATTCGAAATCCCGCACGGCTTGTTTGTCGTTGCTCAGATTGACAACGAGGCCATCCCGGCTCCGCTGGATGCCCACGTGCGTCAGCGCGTCCACCGAGATATCGAAGTTGCCCGCCTGGTGGACCTTGTCGATGGAGTAAAAACCGTGCATATCAGTTCGTGCGTGGAAGATACGTCGGTTGGTGATCTGGATCAGGGCATTGGGGATCGGTTTGCCTGTTTCGAGATCGGTGACGAGACCACTGAGGACACCTTGAGGCTTGAATTCAAAAGGGGCCTCCATTGCGTCGGAGGGCGTTGCCTCTTGGGTGGGCCCGGTTTCGAAGGGGGTGGGCGTTTTTGTCGCTACAGCAATCGATTCTATCGGCAATGCCGACTGGATCGCAGGGTCGGCTACTCCGGCGCCCCGGGGCTGTCTGGAGGAAGATGCTTCGATGGGCGCCATCGATTGGCGGGCGGGGGCTTGCACCGCTTCCAGGTGGGGGATGGCTGGCTCTTCGGTGGTATTGTGCCTGTGAATCCAGACGGCGCCGGTGACGATGACAATGCCTGCGGCGGTCAGTGCGATCTTGGCTCCCGTGCCGAGAAACGCAGTCGCAGCGCCAGCGCTGCCGGTTCGCAGCGCGGTACCGGCCATGGCAGCGACGACCGCGGTCTTGAACGCTTTGCCGGGTTTGCTGTGCGCGATTGTCGTTTCGACCATGGCAGCCACTTGGGCGCGCACCAGGCTGCGGCCCCGCGCGATCCGCTGTCGAGCTGCGTTTTCCGAAAGGCCAAGTTGTCGGGCGACCTCGCGCGTGGATTGTTGTTCGCGGTAGAAGAGAATCAGCGGTTCCCGGAACTTGAGAGGGATCTGAGCGAGGGCTTGGCGCACCACGGCTTGCTGTTCCCGACTCATGGCGATCTCCTCCGGTCCGGATGTGTCAGACGGTTTGTCGTCGGTCGCCTCCAACGGTGCGGCCTGATCCACGGCGCTGCGTTTGCGATCGCGAAACCAGTTCTGGGCCGCACTGCGCGCGATCCGGCATAGCCACGGCCGGAACTTAGCCAGATCCTTCAATTGGCTTAGATTCTTCCAGGCCCGGAGGAAGGTCTCCTGGGCCAACTCTTCGCTCTCGGTGATATTCCCCGTGGCGCCGTAGGTGATCGCGCAGACCAGTGAGGCGTACCGTTCGATCAAGGTGCCGAATGCTTGCGAACTGCCGCGCCTGCTTGCTCTGAGCAGGTCGATTTCGCTTTTCGGGCGTCCGAACATCAGCGCGATCTCCTCTAGGAATTTCGTCGTTACCCTGCACTTTCCATCATAGAAACCGGCAGGCTCGATGTGTGACAGAAAATCTGTGTTTGATGGTTGAATGGGGTCGCGCCGGCCGGTATCCTGCCGGTCGAATCCCCGAGATCTAAGAGACCGCTAATCACCAGGAAGACCGAATAGGAAAGGAGTCACTGACATGGCGACCAAGGAGAATCTTCAGGATGCCTTTGCCGGTGAAAGCCAGGCGAACCGCAAGTATTTGGCCTTTGCGAAGAAGGCCGATCAGGATGGGTTTCCGCAGGTGGCGAAGCTCTTTCGCGCCGCCGCGGAAGCCGAGACCGTGCATGCCCACGCGCATCTTCGCGTGATGGACGGTGTTCAGGGCACGAGCGAAAATCTCGAGGCGGCGATCGACGGCGAAGGTTTCGAGTTTCAGACGATGTATCCGGAATTCGTCAAGCAAGCGCGAAGCGACGGCCACAAGGGGGCCGTGACTTCGTTCGAGAGAGCGTTGGCCGTCGAGGAGATCCACCACGGGCTCTACAGCAAGGCTTTGGAGGCGGTCAAATCGGGTTCCGACCTGCCGACCAGGAAGATCTACGTCTGTACCGTCTGCGGCAACACGGTCGAAGGCGACGCGCCGGATGCGTGCCCGGTCTGCAAGGCCGCTAAAGAGAAGTTTGTCGAGGCGGCGTGATGGCCCGTGCGCGGTGTGCAGAAAGCGGCAATTCTCTGAATTTCTCCGGATTCAGGCCCGCTTTCCGACCAGGGCCTGCGACTCGGACCGTTTGGCGTGGTCTCGGTAAGCGTGCGTAAATATTTTTCATATAATGAGTTAGTGATTATCTGGTGCGACTCGTTGCGGCCCGTGGCTTAGGTATGTCGATTTCGGACGGGGGGAATTTGTCGTTGAAATCGAGTGGGGAATCAGTTATAAGTATCAGGTTTATGGATTGGCCCGAGGTTTCGTGTTCGGTGTGGGCATGAAGAGCCGGGTCGCAATACCGGCGACTGCCGAAGAAGGAGCCTAGCCGGCAATGAGGCGCTATTCAGGACAGAAGGCGCTCTACGAGGCGATGACCCGATCGGGTTCTAAGACCAGGCGTAAGAGCGTGTTGGCACGATTGCGACCTCAGTTGGAAAGACTGCGGCCCCAGTTGGAGAAACTGGCTCAGATCGCCAAGAAGCCGGCGAAGGGCCCGGTCACAGGCGGTGAACCAACGCCCAGCAAGCCGGGTCCGACGGTGCTCAAGCCACCGAAAGCGATAGAAGTACCGCGAGCAGAGTCGCCGGCGCCGGCGCAGACTTGGCTGCGTCCCAAGGCCGTGCAGATCAACGACGGTCGGCTTGAAGTGTCGCTGCCGTACCAGATCGGCATTATTATCGGATTAGGCGTGGTTTTGACCGTCCTGATGCTGTTCCATGTCGGCCGTCTGATAGGCCGGATGGATGAGAAGTCCCGCTATGGCAAGGCGGTGTCTAAGCAGCAGGCGGATCTCCGTGGCACGCCGGCACGGTCGACCGCGCTGCCTACGGATGAAGGGGGCCAGGCCGCCGGTGCGTCGTCGACGCCGGACACGGATACCTCGACGGAGGCAGCTGCGGCACCCGGGGGCGCCGCCAAGCCCGTGCCCACCGGTGACAATGTGATTGTGTTAGCGCGGCATTCGGACGAGAGTCAGTTAGTGCCGGTCCAGGAGTACTTCCGCGACCACGGGATCGAGACCAGGATCGTGTCCTATCGGCGGCTGCGATCGGTGTTTCAACGCTACGGCCTGGATGTTAGCCGGCTGCCTCAGGGCGACGGTTTTATGCTGGTGACGTTTAACTTGTATGGTAACCCGGATAGTGAAGGCACAGACGGGTACGCGGTGAAGCAGAAGATTATTGAACTCGGGCGTGGCTACAAGGCACCGCTGGGGCATGAGTCGTTTGCGACGCATTATTTCAGTGACGCTTACGGTATGAAGGTGACAAAATAGCAGGAGAATGGTCGGATGTCGATAGATCCATCATTGAAGACGAGAAACGCACTGGCTCGGCACCGTAACGTGCTGTCGCGCGCCGAGCGGGTTGCAGTTCTAAAGGACGAAGAGCGCTGGTCCGAAGGAGATTCGTTGCTGGGCTTGCCCAAGGTTGCCCATCGCAAGGCCGGCGCGGGCAAGAAGAGCAAGGGCGCGGAGGCCAAGGCCGAGGCAGAGGCCACCAAGGCGGCGGCGGACTAGCGCTGCGCGTCGTACTTCGAATTCAGGCACAACATGCCGAGCGACTGGTTCGGCATGTTTTCTTTATTGCGCGTGGTGATGGGTTGACCTGACCGGCGCGTTATCCGTTCTCGTCGCCCGCCTGCGCGGGACCCGGACGGGCCCTCGGAGAGCCATGAAGAGGCAACGGAAGCCACAGGACAAGGAACTTGAGCGGCGGCCGCGATCCCGTTTGCCTCTGTGGATTCGGCTGCTCGTGGCGTTGCTGAGCCCGGTCATCTTCCTGGTTGTGCTGGAGGTGGTCCTGCGAATTGCGGGCTACGGTCAACCCGACGGGTTCTTCATTCGCGCCGATGCCCTGGGCCAGACCGTCTATCTGGCGAACCACCATTACTGCGAACACTTCGTGCCCAAGGAACTGTCCCGGGCTCCGGAATCGATCGCTTTGGGGGACAAAGCGGCCTCAACCGTTCGGGTCTTCGTCCTGGGGGGGTCGGCCGTCTTCGGCGATCCCGATCCGGCCTATGGATTCTGCCGGCAGTTGGAGGTTCTGCTCAACGCCCATTGCGAGACCGTTTCGTTTGAGGTGGTCAACGCGGCTGTAACAGCCATGAACTCCCATGTGGCCCGGCGCATTGCCCGGGACTGCGCTGCCCTGGAGCCCGACGCCTTCCTCGTGTACATGGGTAACAACGAAGTGGTCGGTCCCTACGGACCATCCACCTTGCCCGCGTCCCTGTATGCCAGCCGCACTTTGATCGACCTCAGTATTGCGGCTAAGAAGGAAAGTCGTCTCGGGCAATTGATGAACAACAGCATCCAGGCCTTGCGCGCCTCCGGCACGGCGCAGCGCAAATGGATGGGCATGGAGGCGTTCCTGGACAGCCAGATCGCGCGTGACGACGAGCGCATGAAGTCGTGCTATGACCACTTTCGGGATAATCTCAACGATGTCGTCGCGACGGCCCGCGCCGGCGGGGCGGCGGCTGTCCTCTGTACGGTCCCGACGAACCTGCGATCTTGTCCGCCGTTCGGCTCCCAACATCGAAACGGGCTCACTGAGGCACAGCTGGCCGAATGGGAGCGTTTGTTTGCCGAAGGGCAAGCTTCGGAGCGGGCGGGCGATTTTTCGACGGCCTTGGTTCGGTATGAGCAGGCCGGCGAAATCGATGCATTGCACGCGGCTCTGGCCTTCCGCACGGCCAAGTGCCTGCATGCCCTCGATAGGCCCGACGAGGCCAAGCATGCCCTCGTCAAGGCCCGCGACCTCGACACGCTGCGGTTCCGGGCCGACAGCCCGATCAACCGGATCATACGAGAAGTGGCCCAAGGCGGGGCTGAGCAGGGCGTGATCCTGTGCGACCTGGAGGGGTATCTCGAAGCTCGTTCGCCTGATCGTCTGCTCGGTGACGATCTTCTCGCCGATCACGTCCATCTGAACTTTCGGGGCAACTTTCTGGCTGCCATGGCGGCGCTGGAGGCCATCGCCAGGGCCCTTCCCGCCGCCGGGCTCCGCGCCCCGACGGCTTCGCGCGATGAGCTCTTCTCGCTATGCCGCAATCGCCTGCTCTATGATGACGGCGAGGCGTATCGCCTGGGCATGGTGATGTACCGACGCAAGACGCTGCCGCCTTTCGCAGGGCAGATCGATCACGACAGCGAACTATCTCGCTTGCGCGTTACTCTGTTGACGGTATACGCGCACCTCAGGGGACGACAGCAGCCCGAGGGGTGGTACCTGGCCGCCGTTGAGCAGGCGCCGTTCGATCCGTATGTGAACGTCCGTTACGGGGAGTATTTGTTGGCCCAGGGTCGTGTCAACGATGCCGTGCGCGGGTATCAGCGGGTCCTGGCGGCCCGACCGTTCAGCCGTCCCGTTCGTGTGGGGCTGGCGCAGGCGTTGGCCGCCGGTGGCATGAAAGATCAGGCGGTCAAAGTGCTCACCGGTGCGCCGGGGCCTCACACGGTCACACGCCTGGAGGCGCTCATGACCCTGGGGACGTACTATGTGACGAACCACAGGATCGCCGAGGCGCGAGCCGTATATCAGGAACTGGGCGAACTTGCCCCTGATGATGCCGACGTTCTGGTTAACCTGGCAGCCGGCGCCTTGAACGCCGGCGATCTGGAGCAGGCGAAGCAGCATCTGGACCGGGCGTTGGGTGTCGCGCCGAACTCGGCCCAGGCGATGATCAACATGGGCAACTACTACGCGAAACAGAATGAGCCGCAGATAGCCCGGCAGTGGTTTGCCGACGCGCTGACGGTCGAACCCTACGACTACCTGGCTCACGTCGGGCTGGGCATTCAATCGATTCGACTCAAAGAGATTGGCAAGGGGCTCGAGCACATCAAGAAGGCGGTCGTATTGAAACCGGATTTTGCGCTGGGCTACCGACTTCTGGCAGAGACGTACCAGCAGTTGGGTCGGGCGGAAAGGGCCCGCCAATACGGCGAGTTGTGTGACCTGTTTGGCCCCGATCAGAGTGCTGAGCGACCGCCGACGGACCAGCTATGAATATCTTGGGCGTATCAGCATTCTACCACGACAGCGCTGCGGCGCTAGTCGTCGACGGGGCGATCGTCGCGGCCGCGCAGGAGGAGCGCTTCACGCGGGTCAAGCATGATTCGGGATTCCCTTCCCACGCGGTGAGGTACTGTCTGGAAGCAGGGCGGCTGGAGGCCGATGCGCTCGATTTCGTCGTGTTTTATGAGAAGCCGCTGCTGCGCTTCGAGCGGCTGTTAGAGACCTATATCGCCTACGCCCCCCGGGGCTTCCGGCAGTTCCTCATGAGCATTCCGCTCTGGCTCAAGCGCAAACTGCACATGCCGCGCGAACTGGACGAGGCACTGGGAGGGCGGTACCGGGGGCGGTACGTTTTCACGGAGCATCACGAATCGCACGCGGCCAGCGCCTTCTTCCCGAGCCCCTTCGAAGAAGCCGCCATTTTGACGATGGACGGCGTCGGCGAGTGGGCGACCGCCAGTTTCGGCACCGGGCGTGGCAACAAGATCGAACTGGAGAAGGTGACCCATTTTCCCCATTCGCTCGGTCTGCTGTATTCGGCCTTCACCTATTACACCGGGTTTCGGGTCAATTCGGGTGAGTACAAACTCATGGGGCTGGCTCCCTATGGGGAGCCAAAATATCACAACCTGATCCTGAAGGAACTGGTCGACCTCAAAGACGACGGATCGTTCCGCCTGAACATGCGGTACTTCCCCTATGGGTACAAGACCGTGATGGTGGACGGGCGTTTCGAGCGGCTGTTCGGGGCTCCGGTGCGCAAACCTGAGAGCCCTATCACCGAGCACATGATGGACGTGGCCGCCTCGATTCAATCCGTGACGGAGGAGATCATGTTGCGCATGGCCCGGTACGTGCAGCAGGTCACGGGCATGAAAAACCTGGTCCTGGCCGGCGGCGTCGCGCTGAACTGCGTCGGCAACGGCCGCATCCTGCGCGAGAGCCCTTTTGAAAACATCTGGATTCAACCGGCGGCCGGCGATGCAGGCGGCGCCCTCGGGGCGGCCCTGTTCGTCTGGCACCAGTTACTTGATCATGAGCGTCAGGTCGATGCGCGCGACAGACAGGGTGGCTCCCTGCTCGGCCCGGCGTTCAATGACGAGGCTGTCAAAGCGTTTCTCAGCGGCGTGGGCGCGTCGTATCACTCATTCGAACGAGAAGAGGAGTTACTCGACCGGGTGGCGGATCTGGTGGCCGCGGAGAAGGTCGTGGGCTGGTTTCAGGGGCGGATGGAGTTCGGCCCGCGCGCGCTGGGCAGTCGGAGCATCATCGGCGACGCCCGCAGCGCGAAGATGCAGTCGGTGATGAACCTGAAGATCAAGTTTCGTGAATCGTTCCGTCCTTTTGCTCCCTGTGTTCTGGCGGAGGCGTCGCAGGAGTACTTCGGCTTCAATCCGGGCCAGGAAAGTCCGTACATGCTGCTGGTCGCTCCGGTTCGGTCGGAGAAGCGGCTGGACGGTAACGGCACCGACGGCAAAGGGCTTGAATTGCTCAAGGCCAAGCGCAGTGTTATCCCCGCCGTGACCCATGTGGATTATTCCGCACGCGTCCAGACGGTCGATCCGCAGCGTCACGGCCGGCTGCACAGGTTGATGCGTCGTTTCCAAGAGAAGACCGGGTGTCCGGTGATCATCAATACCAGCTTCAACATTCGGGGTGAACCGATCGTGTGTACGCCGGAACACGCCTACCGTTGTTTCATGGCCACGGACATGGACGTTCTCGTGATGGAGAGCCAAATATTGTACAAAGAGGAACAGCCCGAGGCGGCGCAGCATGATATCGAACGATACAAGTCGCAGTTCAAGCTCGATTGACGGCGCTCTTGACGGCCGATCCAGCCCGACACCGCGTCTGGAGAAATGACCCATGTCACTTGTCAGCGTCAATTGGAATCCCAGTCGCAAAGACCTCAACGGCTTCCGTCTGATTGCGGTGTGTGCCGGCGTGCTCGTTGCCGCCCTGCTGTATGGGGTCAAGCACGTGGACCTGTGCTGGTGTTTGGCCATCGCTGCGGCCGGGGGAGCTATCGGACTCAGCGGCCTGATCTCTTTGAAGCTGACATGGGCCATCTATGTCGTTATGATGGCCGTAACGCTGCCGATCGGGTTGGTAGTGAGCCTGCTGTTGATGGGCCTGTTCTTCTTCGGTCTCATCACCCCTGTGGCATTGATCTTTCGGCTGATCGGGCGGGATGCCATGCGGCGGCGGTTCGACCCGGATGCGTCAACGTATTGGATTCCGCATCAACGGGCGGCGAAAGCGGAACGCTACTTCCAACAATTCTAGCTTCAGAGGTTGATAGACAATGGGCCACAACGATTCAGCTGAGTTCGAGCGGCTTGCCAAGGAGCGGCGTCCCTCTTTGCTCGCGGAGTTCTGGGATTTTCTCAAGCACAACAAGAAGTGGTGGCTCTTGCCGATCGTCCTGGTGCTGTTGCTGTTGGGGTTTCTGGTCCTGCTGGCCGGAACGAGCGCGGCCCCGTTCATCTATACCATCTTCTAGCCATGAGCCGGCCAGCGTGCAGAAGGAGCGGGGGTATCTGCGACGGCGGCGTATCGCGTGGTCACTCTTGCCCGGAGAGCTTAACACCCACGTATTGGGTGCGCGCGTTGGCGATCAAGTTCAGCATCTGATCGGCCTGCTTGCGAATGCTGGGGTCGGAACTGATCACGCGGGAACTCCATTTGGCGTATTCACGATTCAGTTGGTGCCGGGCTTCGTCCTTGCTCATCTCCGTGGTCACGCCCAGAATGATCTCCGCATCCTGCGTCTCGTGCATGCTGACAGGCAGGATCTTCTCGACCATGGCGCGGAGTCGGTTACGGTCGATCTGGAGCCATTCTGCCAAGTCCTTCAGGACGGTCAACTCCGCGTTAGTCACTTGCCCCTTGGCCGCGGCGACCCGTAGGCACAAATCGAGAATGTCGAGTCGACCGACCATGGGAGCGATCTCGACGATTTCCGTACAGATTTCCTCGACGTTCAGGTGCCCGCCGCGAAGGAAGAAGTTCGCGGTCTTACGGAGCGCTCGTTCCAGTTCCGACTGGGCGGCTTCCGATGCGCCGGCGGAGCCGAAATTGGTGGCGACCCAACCGTGGATGATATCAATCTCGGGTTCGAGCAGGTTGCCGTTGGCGGCGCCGACGGTGAACGCCAGGCCGACGGCCAGCGTCTTGGCCCGCTGGATGTTGTCCTGAACATCGAGATAGCCTGTTTCAATGCTCTCATAGGGAGCCGTGCATGTGGTTTCGGCCAGGTGTTGGCCGGTCGACTGGGACACCACCGCGAGGGTGTATTGCAGTTCTCGGTGGCCTTGCCGGGGCAGGACGAACCATTCCGGCGAGATCTGGGCTACCGCCGTCCAGTCTTCTAAGACAGTACTTTGGCTACAGAGCTTGCCCATGCTCGTCTGGAACACGAAGGGGGTAACGTTGTGAATGGACCCTTGTTTCGGACGGCTCAGGGCGGGTGCAGGATTGGCCTTGTCGTCGGTGACGTCGGCCAGCTTCACTTCCAGGCTCACCTCGTGCCCGTCGTCGGGGGCGTTGATCGTACCGCAGATGTCGATGATGAGGACAGACTGCCACGAATCCCCCTTGGGCTGCCGTCCGATTCTGGCTCGTCCATTAAGGACGCTCGTGTCCACCGCGGTGCAAAGGCTCTCGGGGGCAGTTTCGTCGGCTCGTTCTTTGCTCGGCAGGTTTACCTTTTCCAGGCACTTGCGGAGTGTATCGCGCCCCTGGGCAATGCTGGCACGTCCTAAATCCGCGGCTCGCGAAACGCCGCTACCGGGCGCCGCAGGGCTCGTGTCTTCGTGGGGTGTTATCGCGTTTTGACGGCGCGCGCCAACCACTCGAGCGCCGACGACCACGCCGATGACTGTACACACAATAGCAATCAGGACACTAAACATCTGATCAAGACCCCGCAGCTTACTCGACTTTGTAAGGTTCAAGCTCTTTTGAATTCTCGACCGCGCGGCCATCGGTCGCCGTGCCATCCTTGTCGAGGGACAGATCCACTTCCAGCGTTCGCCCAGAGTCCACGTCCTCGAACTTGCAGTGCATGCGCTGGTTGAGGTCGTAACTGTACGTGACATTTATCGGCCGCTCGGCTTCGCGGTCCGGCGGCAACTCGAAGCTGTGGGTGGCGATCGTGCTGACGTAGGCCGGATCGGCGTCTTCGCCCTGCGTGATCGTCACCTCCACTTTCTGCTGGCCTTTGGTCACGGTGTAAAACGTTTGCGAGGCTGCGCACGGCAGCGGCGTATTCTTCTTCAGGATGATTCGGTTCTGCACGATCCGTCGACCTGTTTCCTTGTCGATCGGGGCACAGATGGTGCCATAGCTGTGGTTGCACACGTCGGTCAGGCTGATGTCTTTCAGGCCGGTCCGAATGCCGGCTTCCACCTCGTCGGGATTCTCCCGCAGGGCGGCAAGCCCGGCGTGCAGGGCCGCTCCGAGGGCGACACATTCATCCACGTTGACGGCGATCTCCGGCGGAAAACCGAAGGTTTCTTCCAGGTGCGAACGAACCACGGGAACGCGGGTGCTACCACCGACCAGCAGGACCTTATCCACGTCGGAAGGCTTGATGCCGGCTTCTTCGAGCACCACCTCGACCATCATGTCGGTACGGGCCACGAGCGGAGCGATGGCCTCTTCGAACATCTCGCGTGTGATCTCGGCCCGCATGCTGCCGCTGGGGCCGTACAGCATCTTCTTGGCGACCGAACGCCGAGACAGTGTTTTCTTCGCGTCTTCGGCTTCGTCTTCGTACTTGGCCCGGTCTTCTTCCGAGGCGATCAGTTCGGTGCCGAACTTCTCTTTGTAGAGTTTCTCGAAGATCTCCAGGATCTTGGCATCGAAATCGACACCACCAAGGGCATGATCGCCCTGGGAACAGATGATGTCCATCGCGGTGCCCCTGACATCCATGAGGGTGACGTCAAACGTACCACCACCCAAGTCATAGACCAGCACCTTCCCGTTGACCTGGCTGTTGGTGGCGTAGTAAAGGGCGGCCGCCACCGGCTCGTTGACAATGCCGATTACGTTGAGGCCGACGGCCGTGCCGGCATCCATGGTCGCTTTACGACGAACTTCGTCGAAGTGCGCCGGAACGGAGATCACGGCATCACGGACTTCGCCGCGCTGGCTGGCGCCGTCCTGTTTGAGCTTCTTCAGGATCAAGGCGGACAACTCGACCGGTGTCCAGTCTTTTCCATCGATGTCCAGATGGTACTCGCTGTCGCCCATATGACGCTTGATCCAGCGCACGGAGCGTGCGGAATTGAGATGCCGCGAGTTGATGGCCTCAATGCCGACCCGGATAACCTCAGAGTTCTCTTCGTCGAAGAAGATGGCTGAAGGAGTCAATCGTTCTCCATCCGCATTCGGAACGATTTCCGGCTTGCCAATCGCGTTGAGCATTGCCAAGGCGGAAAAGGTGGTTCCGAGATCTATACCGACGATGTTAGCCATGATTCTCTCCTACGTACAACGGTGTCCTGCCAAGCACTGCGAGTCATGCCATGTGGCTTGGAGGCCGCTCACCCATACAGCTTCACTTGCGCCGTCCTGACGATCTTGCAGCTTTCCTCATCTATCATATATCGATAGCCGGGCCGGATGACTTTGGCGATCTTGCCGAGCTGATCCGAGTCGCCGGTGATTTCTTTCTCCTTGACTGCCTCGGCCAGTTTCTCCTGCCCACGATAGCCGCTGTCGATTTCCGGACGAAACTGCTCGATTCCGCTGGATTCCAGGGCAAAGAGCAGCTCATCTTTGACCTCGTCGAGATGGCCCGCGACCTTGTCATCCTCGGTGAGCCGCTCGATTCGGTTCTCAAGATTATCGATGCAGCGAATGACTCTCAGACAGAAGGTCCGAATTATCGTCCAGTCGTAGCCGTCTTGCAGCTTCTCGACGCGGTTCTGTTGACTGGCGGCATATTCGCGAATGGCCGAGACCTGTTGGGCCAGTTCTTTAAGCGTGTTGCCCAACGGCGCCGACTGTTCGCGGGAGGCCTGCTGGACGCTTTGGGCGACCTCTTTGAATTCAGCGATTTGCTTCTGCAGATCATCCGCCTGAGTTTCCAGTGAATCCTCGGCCGTGGCTGTGCTCTCCTCGACCTGATCGGGCGGATCTTCCCCGAGCACCAATACCCTGGGGCGTGGGGTGAAGAGTTGTCTCAGCGGGGTCTCAGTCGGACTCGTCACGGTATTCGGTATTGACCACTCCGATTCTGGAGACCATTCGGCATCGGCGTCCGGTTCGTCGGAAAGCAGCACGGCCACAGGGCTCTCATCGACCTGCGGTGCGGGCGCGAGTGACGGTCGTTCGGTAGAGACATCGGTATGCGACCGTGGAATCACGAATCGCTCGGAGGGTTCATCCTCCTCTTGCTCTTCGTCGTTTTCCGACGGTTGTGTGTTCGTCTCGGCCTGCGGGTCGAGTTCTGCCACGAGATCCTCGATCTCGCCATCACTCTGGCCTGGTCCTTCCGACTGTTGGACGATGTCAGTTAATTCGACAGGGTCGGCGTCGACAGTTCGACGGCGTGCTATACGTCGCTGGTTGATGGCTTTGCAGAGGCGGGCGACGTACAAGAAAATCCCAATGGCAAGACATCCACCGGTCAGAGTCGCGCCTATGGCCAAGCATACGATCGACGCGGTTTGGATGATCTGTTCCTGTTCTTTGAGCCTCTGATACTCGGCGACTTTGTCCTGCCAATTCGGGCCATAGAGGTAATCGGCGATGTCGCCGGGATTCATCTCGCCGGCGGCCAGGCGAGGCAGGCTTGCTCGGAGACGCGACTGCTGCTCGGCTGCTACCTCTTCCTGGGTCTTGCTCTGGCGGTCCTTGTCCAGTTCCAGAACCAGTTGATTCTGCTGTTCCGGCGTCAACTGATACCAACGGTCGTACCTCCCCAGGTACTCGGCTGACTGGAGTGAGTCTCTTGAGGTCGACGCCGTGGTCTCTGAGGTTTCAGTCTGCCACTGTCGGCGGAGCCGGGCAAAGGCAAGAGCGCCAAGGACCAAGAAGGCCAGACCAAGAATCGTACACTTCCTGAGCATGATCTACATCAATTCACAAAAGTCGTCAAACAGGTTCGTCTTTCTTTTCGGCTCCTGTCCGACGTTAGTTGACGAAAACCTTATGTGCAAAAAAGGCGGTCCCCTCATTACGGGGCCAATGTTCTGCGTTTTCGGACTCGCAATTACTGAGCCCAGGGCGTTTTAGAGGCGATTATGGCTATAAACAGGCCGTGCTGACCGCCATCCAAAATATAGGAAAATAACGATCCCCGGCCAAACAACCTGTTAGGGTCGCGTCGACATGTCAGAAATCTGCCTCAGGATGGCCCGATAACCGGGTGGGTTGCCAGGGCAAACAAAGGATGGACTACGAGGGCGAGCCGGTCAGAGAGGAGGAAGGGGCTTGCCGCGACGCCTCAGGCGTCGAAGACCTCCTGCGCCAGGTCGTCGCCGGCGCGACTGGCATAATAGCTACGTACCAGCCGTTCGCTTCCTGTAGTGACTCGGTCGAGCGAGGTGAAAAGGCCGGATTTGGCCAGGAACAGGATGACGAAACAGGCAGCCACGTTAGTGGACCAGCGGCGGTAACTCATGGACCGTTCCAGGAGGGAAGGCTCCGACCTTGCCGTGACCAACTCCCGGGCCTGAGCTGCTTCCTGCAAGTCATGCTTGAGCATCTTGATCGTACTGGCATTGGCCCGCTGGAGCAGATCCAGGCAATGAGGTTGAGATTTGAGGACTCTCATGGTCAGTTCGACCCGGCGCCAGCCGTAGAGGCGGGCACGGCACCGCGGGCAGACCGCGACATGCCGCCGGACCCAGGCCGCGTCGGGACCCAACCGACGCGAGAGAGCCATCAGGCAACGTCGCCGGAGGCGCCGGCACGCCTTGCCCCGCGTCCGGGGTCCGAAAAGCTGGCTCGATTGGTCCTTATTGCGAAAGAATCTCATGGTTAATCCTCTTTGCTCATCCAGGCTGCCAGGAGCTGGACGGCCTTGCACCGGTACACACGGGCGGTGCCGGTCGAGACGCCCATGATGCGGGCCACCTCGCAGTACGGGAGCTCACCCAGGTCACGAAGCGTCACTACGCTGCGCAGGTGGTCCGGCAGTTCGGCAATGTAACGCCTCAGATTCTCGGACAACTGGTGTGTGTCGAAATCACTCTCGGCCGTTCCGGCGCTGGAACTGGAATCCTCCATGTCTGATAATGCCCGGGTTTCCGTCATCCTGCGCCGCAGCATGGTGATGGCGGCATTGCTGGCGGTGCGAAAGAGATACGCTCTTATCTGACGCGGCTTCTCTGCCCCTTGGCGGTGCGCCAGACGCAGGAACGTAGTCTGGTAGGCGTCGCAGACATCCTGCTCGTTGCCCAGAATGCGCCACAGCATCGTCACTAGCTCCGGGCCATGCTTTTGCATCGCCGTCAGAATCCACTGCTGGTCCGCCTCCACTGCCTCAGAGGCTGTAGGATCCCAAAACAGGTCGTAAGTGACGGCCTTGTCGAACATGCTCACCCATTCAAACCGGTTTGTCTCTCCGCCTGGTAAGACGCGCTTTATCTTTTTATGTTAATAGAAATCCGCGCCGAACGCAAAAAAAAGCCTATCCGGATGAGCACAAACCGCGTTTCACGGGCGAGAGGGGTGATTTAGCGGGAGCACGACACAAAATCCAGCGTGCCCGACTCACTCGGAGCCGGAATCACTCGGGACCTAAACGAACTGATTGACCACGCCGACCACATTCTGACCCGCGGCCGCGCTTTGCGTTCTCTGCCACCCTTGGGAACACCGAATATCATGAAATCGCACGGGAAACCTCGGCTCAAGCTCCAAGCCCTCCGAACTCAGGTATGCAGACGTATCGAGGAAAGGAGGTCAGATCCCTATGCCATTGGCGAATATAAGGATCATTGAGGGTGAGCTTTCCAAATGAACGGAAGGCCGAGTTAATCGAGAAAGTCACCGAAGCCACGGTCCAGGTCGCGGGCGAGGCAATGCGCGACGTGACTTGGGTCGTCATCGATGAACTCAAGGCCGGGACTTGGGCCATCGGGGGCAAACCTGTCAGCCTCTAGCTGAAGCCTCGAGACGCGACGGCAACAGGTAGCAGACGGAGGGCACGCTGAGTCGCGGGCCCCATTTCGAGAGGTTTGGCGGCAAGAGCCGCTGCAGATCCCTTACAGCGATCGTCGGGGGCAGTCACCTGTCAGAACTGTGGCGCATAGCTCGGCGCATAACCTAATGCGCCCCAGCATCCTTTTTGCATCCGGTACAGGTCTTGATAACCCGACTCTGTTTCGGGTTTCCACTTTTCGAACCAGGTCTCCTCGTTTCTCCAGCCGTTCTTCACCGTTTCAATGCCTTTCCACTGCCAATGCTCGCTGTGTCCATCCGCAAAAGACACGGTCGCGCCGTCGCTGTGGCGGATAGGAGGACCGTCCCACCAGAGTTCCTGACCATAATAAGCAGAAAACGCAACCGGCTTGATCCTCCCTTGGTCGACGAAGACCAGTCGTTTTTGAGGATGGCGAATCTCGGTTAACCTCTTGACATGTGCGCCGGGTACTCCTTGAACCTCGGGGAGACAGACAGCGTTCATGGACAGCACGATGGAGTAGGTCAGCATCTCGTCACGCCGCGCTGCGGGACAGCGGTAGATCTTCTCGTTTCTCAGATACGGCCACAGGGCTCCATCCCTTATGCCGCGCACAGCCTCCTCCCGGCTCGCAGACCACCGGTCGACCCACGCCGGTTCGTGCATGTGGTAGCCCCAGGAAGTGACGAAATTGCTGTACCCTCTGGCACCGTTGACGAGTTGGCCGTCGTTGTCCCCAGCGTACAGTAGCCAAGCGTGCGCCAATTGTCTGATATTGGCTAGGCATACGATCTTCTTGGCGTGCGCCCGTCCCCTTTCGTCAAAAGCGGCAAGATTGAACACCAAGAAGCACAGACAGGCCAGGGCGACCACGAGCTCCTTCCTGCCAAACGCCGTTCTTGCTTTCATCGCTTCCTCCCAGCAATGCAGGCCAGCGCCGATCCCGTACGATATTCCTCATCCGAGAAGTATCTGTGTCTCCAATTCCACTTCCACTACTCCTATCATAACAAACACGCAAGCTCGTAGGAAGTCCCTCTTGCAGGTGAGAGGGCCAGCGGGCAGCACAGAATCCGGCGCAGTAGCCGGTCGCTTAGGGTGGCACAGAGCCGCAATCGCGATCGGCCGCGAACGCGCTGGCCCGGTCTCTGAGCGCAGAACGGCAGATCGCAATTTGGCGCCGATAAGTGCAAACGGCTAAAATCAGCCGGTTCCGGTTAACAGGGGCGACCGGGGCGCGTCCTAGATGGTGATATGGGGCCGGAGCGTGAGTTCGTGCCCGCAGAATTGAGTGAACAGTATGGGCGGTGCAGCACCCAGGAAGGATCGAGAACAAGGGCCGGACCCTCAAGATGTCGTCGGTCTGGTTGACGACCTGCTCAATCAGGCCATCGATGCGGGGGCCAGCGATATTCACTTCGAACCTGGGGCGCAGCAACTCGACGTCAAATTCAGGCTGGATGGAGCACTGAGTCTTTTTGAGAGTCTTCCCGTGGCACTGTCCGAGAATGTGGTGGCCCGGCTGAAAGTCTTGGGGGGGCTGATGACCTACCGCAATGACATCCCCCAGGAAGGCCGTATCGAGATCTCAGGGGACAGGTCGAGCCAGGCGACGGATGTGCGGCTGGCCGTCTTTCCCACCATCTATGGCCAGCGGGCGGTCGTGCGCCTGTTCTATCGGCAGCAGAAACTGCTGGAGCTGGCTCAACTCGGGTTTGACGGACCAACGGAAGCGGCCCTGAAGGCCATCGCGGCCCAGAACCAAGGGGTGCTGTTGGTGACCGGGCCGGCCGGCAGCGGCAAGAGCACCACGCTGGCGTGCATTCTCCGTCATCTCGTCCGGACCCTGCCGGGCAAGAGCATTGTGACTCTGGAGGATCCCGTGGAGATTCGCATTGACGGCGTGACCCAGGTGCCGATCACGCCCCACGGCCAGATGACCTTCCCGACCGCGTTGCGTTCGCTATTGCGCCAGGACCCTCAGGTTCTGATGATCGGGGAGATCCGGGACGCCGAGACGGCCCGAATCGCCATCGAGGCCGGACTGACCGGGCATCTTCTGATGAGCACCATGCACAGCGGCACGCCCGCCGGGGCGCTGTTGCGCTTATTAGAGATGGGAATCGAGCCCTATCAAGTGACGTCGAGTATCTCAGCCGTTCTGAATCAGAGACTCGTGCGCAGGCTCTGCGTCAACTGTCGCAGGCCAGGTCAAGACGGCCGGTTCGAGCCGGTCGGCTGTGACGCCTGTTTGGGTACCGGCTTCAAAAGGCGGGCGTTGATCGCAGAGATGATCCGCCTGGACAGCGAGCTGCGCCAGGCGCTGCTCGCCAAGGCCGACCTAGACGAGATGGAGGCTCTGCTCGAAAGCCGCGGCCATGTCACCATCGCGGAAGATGGGCGACGCCTGGTCGAAGACGGAACCACCACGCAAGCTGAACTGAACCGGGCCTGCGGGACCACGCCGGCCCAGGACTGACGGGATATAACACATTGTCTGATGACGTCATGGTCACGGAACTGAGCTGACGGTGACAAGAGGAAATCGCGCATGGCCATCTTTCAATACAACGCACTGACCTCAGCGGGTCGGCTCATGAAAGGGTCGATCGAGGCCGGGTCGCCCCAGGATGCGAAGAACCTGCTCGGGCAGATGGGGCTCAACGTCAATTCGGTGGAGAAAGGCAAGGTCGAACGTCCCAAGACGGCCATCGGTCGCGGCGAGTTCCTGCTGTTCAACCAGCAACTGGCCTCGATCACTCGCGCGGGTATCCCGCTGGAACGCGGGCTGCGCGAGCTGGCTCGGGACATCAGCTCGAGATCGATGCGCAAATTGATCGAGGAGATCGCGGCTGATCTCGAGGCGGGCGTGGGCATTGAGGAGGCGTTCGGCAAGCGCGAGAAGCATTTCCCGCAACTCTACGGGCGGATTCTCAAGGCCGGTGTCGAGACCGGGCGTCTGAGCGAGATGTTGACCAGCCTGAACCGTCACCTGGAACTGGCCGGGCACACACGCCGGATCATCTTCGAAGCGATCAGCTATCCGGCGGTCATCTTCGTTCTCGCATCAATCATTATTACGCTGGTCTTGAGGTTCATCATTCCGCAATTCAAGGCCGTCCTGGAGGAGATGGTCGGAGGCCAGCTGAATCCTGTCACGACCGGAGTCTTCACGCTGGCCCAAAACATCATACCCTTCTGGATTGGCGTGGCGATTCTGGTCGGGGCCATCATCCTGATCTTTGCGTTGTTGTCTTCGTCGGCTGCGGGGCGGCGGCGCAAGGAGGCCTTCCTCATGGCCATCCCGGTCATTGGCAGACTCTACCATCACAGTGTGCTCAGTCGTATGGCCCAAGCGATGGCCATCCTGGTGGGGGCCGGCTGTGACATGGCCGAGTGTTTGCGGCTGGGGGCGGTGGCAACCGGCAGCGAGAAGCTCGTGTACGACACGGAGCGCCTGGCCGAGCGGGTCGAGCAGGGCACCAACGTTCTGGAGGCCGGTCAGGAATCCTGGATGCTGCCTAGACTGTTCCTATACTCTGTGCAACTCGGCATCCAGCGCAACGAACTCCAGGACAACCTGCACAGTCTGGGCGAGATGTACGCCAACCAGGCCCGGGCCGGTCAGTCGCGTTTGCAGGCGGTGCTGTTGCCCGTCATGCTGGTCGTGGTCGGCGGCTTTCTGGGAACCGCCATCCTGGCGATGTTCCTGCCGATGATCCAGGTGGTGACCAGCCTTTCGGCCGCTGGTTGAGGAACCTGATTATGCTTGAAGCATTCGTGGGTACAGCCATCGTGGTCTTCTATATAGTGCTGGGGCTCAGACGCCCGGTGCTGGCCCTGTGGACGATGCCGTTGCTTGCCGTGGCGATAACCTTCAGGTCGGTGGCGAGTGAGAGGCCGGAGCTTTTCCTGTTCGCCGCACTGCTCATCCTGGCAACTCTGATCGCGATCGCTGTGTCCGAGCGAGAACCGGATGCCCAGCAATGGTTCCATAAATGGGCTTTCTGGGCTCTGATCGTGATCACCGTGACGATTGGCCTGGGGGCACTGCTCATCGGTTTTGGCCTGCTGGGGGCCGGCATGGTCTTGCCCCTGCTGTTCATCCTGGGCGCCCTGGGCGTCGGGGCCTCACTGATCAGCTACGGGATCACCAGCCGTGATGCCAAAGTGATTCACATCTTCTCGACGCTGGGCGGCAGTATGAGACAGAATCTGCCTCTGCCGATGGCGCTCGATTGCGCCGTCATGGGGCGCGAGGACAGCATTGCGCGGACGCTGCGCAAGATCGAGAAATGGGTGGTCCAGGGCTATTCGGTCACCGAAGCCGTCCGGCGCGGCTACCCGCAATGTCCGGGCCACGCCCTGGCTTTGTTGACGGCGACCGAACGGGTGGGCCAGATACCAGCCGCCCTTGAGGCGATCCGCGCCGATGCGGAATTGCAGGCCAGCGAGCGCAACCGACTGCGTCCCATCCATCCGGTTTATCCGTTCGTCATTCTGACGATCATGTTCCTGATCATCATGGGCTTGATGACCTTCGTGGTTCCCCAGTTCAAGACGGTATTGGAGGAGATGGTCGGGGGAGAACTGCCCGCTGCCACTCAGGTCCTGCTGGCGGTCTCTGCTTTCATCGCCTACGACTACGGCGGTGTAATCCTGCTGGTGTCGCTCTTCATCGCCTTCGTCGTGGTCCCGGCGCTCTGGCTGCGCGGGCGTTTCCACCAGCGCCGGCCGGAACGGCCGTATTTGCTGTCGCGTCTGGGGGACTGGCTCAAATGGCATCTGCCGGTCCTGCATTGGTTCGCGCGCAACCGCTCGACACTCCAGGTGGTGGAGATGTTGCGGTTGGCGGCACAGGCCGGTTGCCCCGTCGACGAGGCGATTCGCAGCACGCTACAGTTAGACGTCAATCTCTGTTTTCGTAGACGTCTCGCGCAATGGCTGAAGCGTGTGGAGCGCGGGGAGAACATTGCGGCCGCCGCGCGGCAATGTCAGTTAGGGGCCCCTCTGGCCTGGGCCTTCGACGCGAGTGGGGGAGCGAGGGAAGTGACTGACGTTTTGGAGATGCTCGAATCATTCTATCGCTCCAACTATGGCTATCGGGCCAATCTCGCCCGGTTTATCTTCTGGCCTTGTGTGGTTCTTGGTCTGGGCGCGACCGTTGGCTTCGTCGTCTTTGCGATTTTCTTGCCAGGCGTGCAAGTCCTGACAGTAATGGCGGATCTCGTGTACCCATGATCGCAAACAGGAGAATGTGAACGTGTCTCATGTACGAGAAAGACACCGCGGCTTTCTGATGGCCGAATTGATCGTGACCTTCACGCTGCTGGGCGTGATCGTCGTTGGGCTGGCGGTATCGGTCCATGGCTTCGGGTTGTTCAATCGTTACGAGTGGGCCCGCCAACGCTGCCTGGCGGCGGCGCAGGCGCAGCTCGACAGTATGGCGGTGCGGCGCGTATCGATCGACGGTGAGACCTGCGCCCGCCTTTGGCCCGGGGTGACGATCGCGGTCCAGCAACAACCGGGCACGGGGCAGTGGGCGGGACTGCAACTGATCGAAGTGACGGCGACCGCCCAGGCCGGGCCGCGACAGACCATCGTGGAGTTGGCTCGCTACGTAGAGCCTCATGAGGGAGGCCAGGCGCGATGAGGAAGGCGTTCACGCTAATCGAGGTGTTGGTGGTTATTTCTATCCTGCCGGTGGTGACGCTGGCCTTGAGTCGCGTCTTCGCGACGTTTATTCGTGATGTGCCGCGGATGGCGCGGGTGGCCGAACGGAACATTACGGTGCAGGACATGGTGCGGGAGATGCGGGATGACCTCGATCAGGCCGTGGCACTGCCGGATGCGTTTGACGCGCGACGCAGCGATGGCCGGACGCTGTTGATTCAATTGCCGGATGGTGTGGTTTGTTACGAGCTACGGGATGGGGGTGGGGTGCGATCGGTTCTGGATGCGGAGGGCCAGAACTCTCGGATCTGGACCTTCCCGGAGGCCGAGGTCACGTGGTCGCGCTGGCAAGAAGATGAGCTGGCGTACGCCGTGGAGATCCAAACGCTCGTTAAGCAGACGATTCGCAGTAAGGTCAAAGACAAGCTGGCCAACTCATACGTGCTGTTCGTTCAGGGCATGGGAAAAGGCGGTGCATCTTGATGAAGACAGCGAGACAAGATGGTTTCGTGCTGACCCTGGTGATCGTCGCCCTGGGCTTGATGGGGGTGGTGATGGCGGTCCTGGCCGGGGCCGGCAACACGATGCTCTTTCATGCCGACCGGGCGCAGGTCGAGGCGGTCGAGCGCAACCTGACCGCCAGTGGGTTGGCCTGGGCTCGTCATCAGGCGCTCCAGCCCGGGGCCACTGTGACTGCCCAGCCGGTGGAATTGGATGTCCGCGCCTTCGGGATTCGCCAGGCGCGCCTGGCGGTTTCTTTCGCCCAGACCGACGCCGGGTCCGTCGATGTCCGGATCGAGGCGAGCTGCAGCAAAGGGCGGCAAACGGCCAGAACGCAACGTCAATATGCCATTGTCCTGGCTCCGTAGCGCCTTCAGCCGGGCATACATCCATCCTTATTTGTGCCAATCCTTCCCTGATTTCCTTTCCGGTAATCCTGTTGCCATCCGGCGCTTCCATATGATATAAATAGACTCGTGCGGGTGCATTCCTGGCCGTCTATTTCAGCGAGAAATGGTTGGGTTGGAGGCTGATGGGCCGTGGGAGAGGTTCTAGAGGGCCCATCGCTGGAGAATCGGAGGTCCTTGCACGATGGGGTCTGGCGCGTACAGGGTACGGGGGGAAGATGCTGGGGCCATCGCGGATCTCTCTTGTCAATTCTGCCTCTCCTACTATAGCTGGTTCTTGTCTTGTGATTCGCTTGGAAAGGAGGTGACCGAGGCGCTCCGCTTAAGTCTTGCGCCGCGAAAGACGATCCACAATAGGCGGTAGAGAGCGGGGTGTAAGGCGTAACGGCATCGCAACAAAGAACGGCAGGGGGACGGCAGCTTCAGCGCGTAGCTGAAGCATCACGGTACAAGGTTCATGTGAAGGAGGACAGATATGTGTAAGAGAGTGGTTCATCTGATCGCTTTCGCCTTGGTTCTCGGCATCGCGGGAGGCAGCGAGGCGCAGGACTGGGACATTGAAATCCCTTCTACGAACACGCCTCCTGTCATCGACGGTCAGGTTGACGGCGTCTGGTCGATCGCCTCGGTGCAGGAGGTTACCATTGCCATCAACGGCAATCCCAGCTCGCCCGAAGATAGTTCGGCGACGTGGCAGGCGATCTGGGATGCGGACAATCTGTATGTGCTCGTCGATGTCAAGGATGACACCCTGGTCAACGACACGGGCACCACGTGGCAGGACGATTCTATCGAGTTCTATTTCGACGGTGGCAACTCTAAGGGGCCAGGAGCGCCTCTGTCCGAGGATGATCGCCAGTACACGTTTGGCTGGACGACTGATGATATCCAAGGAACCAATCAGGAAGTCAGTGGCGTCGAGCATGCCCAGGTCAATACGGAGGGCGGGTGGCGCCACGAGATGAAATTGCCCTGGTCGTCACTAACTGACAACATCCCGGGGCTGGGCGATCTGATCGGCATCGATTGCTTCATCAATGACGACGACGATGGGGGAAGCACGCGTGAGACGCAGATTGCCACGTTTGCCGGCTCGGGCAGCGATTGGCAGATTCCGGCGAACTGGGGCACGGCCATTCTCGTCAAGGGCAGCCAGGAGAAGGCCTCGGGTCCGAATCCGGAGGATGGCGCCCAGGGCGTCTCTCGTGACGTGGTTCTGGAATGGTCCTCGGGCATCTTTGCCAGCACCCATGATGTGTACTTCGGGGCGGTCTTTGACGACGTCAACGACGCTACTCGGGCCAACCCCGTTAATGTGCTGGTCAGCGAGGGGCAGAGCAGCAATACCTACGATCCCCCGGGGATGCTGGAATACGGGCAAACCTATTACTGGCGGATCGACGAAGTCAACGCAGCCCCTGACAACACGATCTTCAAAGGCGAGGTCTGGAGTTTCAGCACGGAGGCCTTTGCCGATCCCATCGCGGGCATCGTTGCCACGAGCAACGCAGACTCTGACGCCGCCTCCGGGCCGGAAAAGACCGTCGATGGTTCCGGACTGAACGAGAACGACGAGCATTCGATCAATGCCGCCGATATGTGGCTAGGTGCTCCCAGCGGGACCGATCCCGTGTACATCGAGTACGAGTTCAGCCGAGTCTACAAACTGTACGAGATGCTGGTGTGGAACTACAACGTCCAGTTCGAGCTGATCCTTGGTTTCGGACTCCAGGATGTAACGGTCGAGTATTCCGAAAACCGTGTCGAGTGGACGGTTTTGGGCGACGTAGTGTTCGCTCAGGCGACAGCGCGGTCAGACTATACGGCCAACACCACCGTGGATTTTGGCGGCGTGGCGGCCCGGTATGTGCGTCTGACGGTCGGCAGCGGCTACGGGCCGATGGGCCAGTTTGGTCTCAGCGAAGTTCGGTTCCTCGCCATTCCCGTGCAAGCTCGCCAGCCGGAACCGGCGGACGGTGCGGTCGGTGTAGATCCTGACAGGGTCCTGAGTTGGCGCGCAGGTCGCGAAGCGGTCTCGCACGAGATCTATCTCAGTGCCGATGAAGCGGCTGTTGCGGATGGGACCGCCTTGGTCGATACCGTCAGCGACAGCAGCTATATGCCGGCGGGACTCGAATTCGGCAGCACCTACTTCTGGAAGGTCAACGAAGTCAACGAGGCCGAAGCCGTTAGCGTCTGGGAGGGCGACGTCTGGAACTTCACCACATTGGCGTACGCGGTGATCGATGATATGGAGCGCTATGACGACGACGAGAACCGCATTTATGACACATGGCTCGATGGGTGGGTCAACGAGACTGGTTCGACGGTCGGCTATCTCGAAGCGCCGTTTGCCGAGCAGACCATCGTCAACGGCGGTATCCAATCGATGCCGCTGGCGTATGACAATTCCGCCGCGCCTTTCTACTCCGAAGCGGAGAGGAATCTGGGCGGCATGAACTTGAACGCCGGCGGCGCCGAGAATCTGAGGCTGTTCATTGCAGGCCTGGCGCCCGAGTTCTTTGAGGCGGCTGATGGCACGATCCTGATGAATGGGATCGGCGCCGATATCTG
>CP070782.1:6088732-6106449 GCA_020346325.1 Phycisphaerales bacterium | reverse complement strand
GGGGGGGGACGTCATACTCTATACGCTGCCGGCCGGGCAGATGGTCGAAGCGCCGATGGGAGGCCTCGTGGCCATGGTGAAGCTCAACGATGCGCCCCTGTTCGAGAAAATCCTGACGGATCTGGGTGCCTTGGTGGCCCAGGAGGCTGGCGAGATGCTTCAGGTCACCTCCCAGCCCACTGAGGATGGTGGCACGATCCACGTCTGGGCCAGTCCCCCCTTGGCGTTCGCTCAGTTGATGCCGAGCTGGTCGATCGCGAAAGACCACGCGATTATCGGCTCGAACACAGCTCTGTGCAAGATGGGTCTCAAGCAGGTGGCAGGGGGCGGCGCGGGCGCCAAGTCGCTTCTGGAGACGGACAAGTTCAAAGCGGCCGCAGCGAACCTTCCTGAGGGCCTGCTGAGCCTGACCTATACCGATGCGGAGCTCATGTTCAACCAGATGATGATGCAGGCCCAGCAGTTCTGGCCCCTGGCGACGATGGCCGCGACCAAGGCGGGCATCAAGCTGCCGGTGATGCTGCCCGCTCTGGGGCATATCGCCAAAGAGATGAAGCCGTCGATCGAATACAGCTACGCCGGTCCGGACGGGTTCCACTCGCACTATCAGGGTTCGGGCCTGGAGGTGAGCTTGCGCGGCGTGGCCGGCGGGGCTCTGGCCGGCGCCGTTGTTATGCCGGCCCTGGCCCGCAGCCGGCAATTGGCTCGGCGAGTGACCTCGGCGACGAATCTGACTGGGATCGGCAAAGCCTGCTTGATCTACGCAAACGACCACGACGATCATCTGCCACCCAATCTCCAGGCGCTTGTCGACGAGAGTCTTATCTCGCCTGAGGTACTCGAATCGAAGCGCCGACCGAAGGACTTCGATGGACCCAGCTACATCTACATCCCGGGCCAGACACTTGCCATGTATCCGGGCAATTTCGTGGCCTACGAGAATCCACAGTTCTGTGTAGAGGGAGTGAACGTCTTGCATCTGGATTCTCACGTGGAATTTATGAAGCCGGACATGTTCCGCGAGGAACTCAAGACGACGTGCGAGCGGCTGGGTCGCCAGATGCCTGAGATCCGCTTTGCGGACGATTGACAAGAAAACTGGCGAGATGATCTCATCCGGGGCATCTCTGGTCGGACGCCCCGGATGGTGGTGCGTCGGTTTCGGTATACTGCTATTTGCCGTGGATCTTCATGTTGACGATCCGCCCGGGTGTGACTTCTTTGCCCTCGGCTTTGAGCTTCCCGATGGCGTACTTGACATATTGTCCTTTGACGCCGTGGATCCGGAAATCGATCAGCTGCCTGAGGGAAATGCTCTTAAGGCCAGCCGCGTGTATCTCCTCGATGAATGACGGCGTGACACCGTGGATCTTCATCTCGACTAGGCGGGATTCGGACGCGTCGGTGTATCCCAGTTGTCTGACGCCCCTGATGAAGTCCACCCTGACGCCGTGAATCTGGAATTCGATGAGCTCATTGGGAGAGATCTCGGTGTACCCCAGTTCGCGCACGCCTGCTACGAACTCGGCACGCACGCCGTGGATCTTGAACTCCCGCAGCTTGGAAACGGGAATGTTCGGGTAGCCGCTGTTTTGGATCTTCTCGGCAAACTCAGGGCTAACGCCGTGGATCTTCAGCGATACCAGCTCGTTGGGAGAGACATCCTGTCCGCCGATCTCCCGCATTCTTCTCGCATACTCCGTGGTGATCCCGTGGATGCGGAAGCTCAAGAGTTTGGGCAGAGAGATGTCCGGATATCCCACGGCGTGAATGGCCTTGATGTAGTCGATAGTCACACGATGAACGCCCAGTGCGACGAGCTTGTTGACCGGTACTTCGGAATAACCGAGGGCTTTCAAGTCCGCAATATACTGCTGGCCGATATCCGCCAGGAAGAGTTGAAACATCTGCCTGTCGTCGAGCTTCTCGGCGCTCTGGGCCCGGAGAAAGGTGCGGAATTTCTCGTTCGGCGTGAAGACGAAGTCGCCCAGCCCTCGCCGCCCGGACAGCTTGCCGTGGAAGGCCATCGTCCCCGCGTCGCGCACCATCGCAAAGTCGTGCTCCTGATCCATCTTCAAGCCGGTCAATTGGCCCTGCTTGACAGAGACGGTCATCGTCCACTGGCTGTCGGAGCCGTCCTCTTTTTCTTCGAACATCACGAGCATCATCCGGATGCCGTCGTCCCTGATCCTCCCTACCCAGGCGCCCTCCAGCGGGCCGGCCAGGGCCAACGTGTTGCCGAATACGATCCAAGCCAGCAGTCCTAACAGCGCGTTGATCTTTCGTCTTCTCATGACACAATCTCCCAGTACATAGCGTCGGCTCGAGGCAGAGCCTGTTTCTCACAAACTTCACAATTGACAAGCCGGACCGTTTTGTCGGTTTTCACCGGATAGAACCTCACTTCTCCGGAATGGTTACAGTGGCCGGCCCATTCGGGCCGTTTTCGGCACGTCGAATGTGAATCCGACCGAAGAAACTCCAGAGTCGAAACTCCGGTCCGCCCCCGTTTAGGTTGGCGTAGGTCCAGGATGCTCGCTGGGCTTCGGCTTCAGAAGCCGTCGCGGTCTCCCGCATAGTGGCAAATTCGTTGGTAACTGGGCCGTGGTCGGCTCTGATCCTGGCCAGCGCCCTCACATCGCCCGGGAAGGTGACGTCGACATTACCTTCGAGCGAGGTGAACGCCATCGGGGCACGGGGCGTCACACGCCTGAATTGTGCCGTGATGTTGCCATCGACGGTGTCGAGCAGGGCCGAACCGACAACCTCGGCCAGATGGATATCGCCGTTGAGATTGCTGACCTCCATTTCCCCGGAGACACGCTCCACGCGGATGGTCCCACTGTCGTCGTTCTTCAGCTGCAGCGAGAACCGGGTCGGTACCATGATATCCAGATCAATCGTGCGATGGCGCGGACTGACGCTCAGCACTACGTGATTGTCCCGCTCAGCGGCCCCCAGATCGATAACCGGCCTCGCGGCGTCCGAGCCGTACCGCTGCGATGCCCGAACGACCACCGACGTGCCCTCATAGCCGACCACGTTGATAGAGCCCTTGTGGTGATGTACGATAAAGATCCCGGGCTCGTCCGGACGGGAAAGGGGGATTGTCAATTGTTCCGCTCGATCGTCCTGGGCGACGAGCGATAGCGTCATGATTCCTGAGATGATGGTAATGGCTGCTTTCATGGTCGTATCTCGCACGTTACATCAGTGTTTCCAGGCCGCTGGCGATCCTGGCTCTCACGGTGTCGTTCAGGTCCGGTCTGGCCAGCAGTTCCCTGAGTTGGCTTGCGGCGGCCCTGCGGCCTAGGGAGACCAGGACGTCGGTCAGGGCCAGTTGCACCAAGGGCGATTCCTGCTGACTCAAGGCACGAAGAAGCCCTTGCCTGACGGTGGCCCGGTCCGTCTGCTCGGCCAACGTTTCCAGGGCCACTAGACGCACGTTGACGTTCGGATCGTGCTGTAGCTTGTTGAGCAGCAGGGCGATGGCTCGCTCGTCCAGGGCCCCGCAGGTCCTGATGTGATTGATGGTCTGGATGCGGTCGCTGGAAGAGGGCTGACTCAGCATGGCATAGGCCATCATGCCCTTGATCTCGCGGATTTCGGCCGTCACATTATCGAGCCGCCGTTCGTACTGCCCGTGCGGGGCCGACCGCACACCCAGCCACCAGCCGGCGCAGAGAAGGCCGAGCCCACAGGCCACGCGGGCCACGAATCGGTGGTCCCACCGGTTGCGGAGCCAGGCCATCAGAGTGGCGAATCGCCTCTGCCCGGCGCGGGCCTGATGCTTGTGCTCCTCCAGCAGCCGGTAGAAGCCCTCCGTCATGGCTTCACTGGCCGGCGGGACCCGGATCTCGTCGAGGTGGGCGTAGGTTTCCCGTAGCTCATCCAGTTCCTCGATGGCGTAGCCGTGCTCGGTCAGGAGGGATCTTAGCACCTCTTCCCGTTCGGCGGTCAGAGGGCTGCTGAGATACTCCAGCACCAACGCTTCGACATTGCTGTCGTTCATCCCATCTCACCCTTCAAGTTCTGCGTACACCTGTCTCAAACTCGTGATCGCGCGAAAGACTCGGACCCGGACCGTCCCCACGGAGCAGCCCAGAATCTGGCCAATCTCGCGGGAATTCAATCCCTGGTATCGGCTCAGCACGAGAATCTCTCTCTGATCGGCCCGCAACTGGCCCAGGGCCTCCTCGGCCCTCTGCAGACATTCATCTATCAACAGCCGGACCTCTGGCGTTTCGCCGTCTTCTTGCGTCACGCTCGAAAAGCCGCCCCCAGTGGCGCGGGCGCCCATCTTCTTGAAATGGTCGGCACAGACATTGTGAGCAATGTGGTACATCCACGTGGCGAAGCGCCCGTCGCCAGTGAACTGCGAGCGATACCTCAGTATCCTCAGGAACACATTCTGAACCAGATCCTCGCTGATCTCAGCCCGGCCGGTGATCCGATAGAAGTACCCGAACAGGGCGGTCTTGTGACGCTCAAACAGTAGACCAAGCTTGTCGAGGTCGCCCGAGCAAACCTTGAGCATCAGCGCATTGTCCGAGCCTGATTCCATCTGTTCCAATATACCACCGAACCCTTCGCAACGGGCCCGGAAGACCTCTGGCCGGCGTTCTCAGCCTACACTGGTTCCACAGACAAAACTCCGATCAGAGCCGAGAGTTACAGGGAATATTCCCGGCCCGCCGAGTTTCGTTACTGTCAGTGGGATTTTCGCTCGCTATAACCCATTGAATTTGCCCGCCGGGGCTCCTATAATCCGCCTTTTCGAGTTCTTCTCTGATTGAGGACATCGCAATGGCAAAGAAACAACAGGCAAAGAAAGTCGTGCTGGCCTACAGTGGGGGGCTGGACACGAGCGTGATCCTACCCTGGTTGAAGGAAACGTACGGCTACGACGTGATCGCGTTTGCAGCCGAATTGGGCCAGGGCGATGAGTTGGCCGGGATCAAGAAGAAGGCGATGGCCAGCGGGGCGGTCAAGTGCGTCGTCAAGGACCTGCGCCGCGAGTTCGTCGAGGATTACATCTGGCCCTTGCTCAAATCCGGGGCCGTCTATGAGAACGGCTACCTGCTGGGCACCAGTGTCGCCCGGCCTCTAATCGCCAAGCATCAGGTGGAAGTCGCTCAGGCTGAGAAAGCCGTTGGCGTCGCCCATGGTGCTACCGGCAAGGGCAACGACCAGGTGCGTTTCGAGCTGACCTTCATGGCCCTGGACCCGTCGCTGGAGATCATCGCGCCCTGGAAGGACCCGAAATTCAAGCTGACCTCGCGCGAGGCCGCGGTCGACTACGCCAAGAAGCATAAGATTCCGATCGAGCAGAGCAAGAAGAAGATTTATTCGCGCGACCGCAACCTCTGGCACATCAGCCACGAGGGGGCGGACCTGGAAGACCCGGCCAACGAGCCTAAAGACGATCTGTTCGTGATGTCGGAGCCGGTGTCCAAGACTCCCAACAAGCCCGACTACGTCACGCTCGGGTTCCACGAGGGGGTCCCGGTCAAGCTGGATGGAAAGCTCACCAGCGGCGTCAAGATGATCGAGACGCTCAACGACATCGGTGGCAGGCACGCGGTAGGGCAGGTCGATCTGGTCGAGAATCGGCTCGTCGGTATGAAGTCGCGCGGTGTTTACGAGACGCCGGGTGGGTCGATCCTGATGACTGCCCATGCGGCCCTGGAGAGCCTGGTCCTGGATCGGGACACCATGCATTACAAGCAGCAGGTCGCGCTGAAGTACGCCGAGATGGTTTACTACGGCCTGTGGTTTTGTCCCTTGCGTGAGGCCCTTGACGCCTTCGTCAACGTCACGCAGCGCAACGTCACGGGCGACGTTCGGCTCAAGCTGTTCAAGGGACGCTGTACGGTGGCCGGTATGAAGAGCCCCAGCAGCCTCTACGAGAGCGACCTGGCGAGCTTCAAGATGGGCGCTGAATACGATCCGACGGATGCGAACGGATTCATTCGCCTGTTCGGGCTGCCCATGAGAGTAGCTGGTTCGGTTGGTCGTAAGGGGCAAAAGGGCACGAAATGACGACGATGCGGGGGGTGGCCTCGTTTCCAGTAGGATGGCCCGGGAGGCTACGTGACGGCACAGGAATGGATTTGGTGTACGTTTATCTTTGCGTTTGGCTGTTGCATTGGTAGTTTTCTCAATGTCGTGATCTACCGTCTGCCCCGCGAGAAATCGCTCGTCAGTCCGGGTTCGGCCTGCCCCGGGTGCGGCACGCCCATTCGCTTCTACGACAACATTCCGCTCGTCTCCTGGCTCCTGCTGCGAGCCAAGTGTCGCCAGTGCAAGACCCGGATCTCGGCGCGCTACTTCATCGTCGAGTTGCTCACGGGATCGGTCTTCCTGGGGCTCTATCTGCTGCTCTTCCATACCGCCGTTCGCCCGGGCATGCAGGTCGAGGGGGGGTGGTTTGTCTATTGTCTCTATCTTGTTCTGGTGGCAGCGTTTATCGCTGGCTCCGGGATCGACCTGGAGCTGTGGATCATTCCGCTGTCGATCTGCTGGCTGGTCACAGCCGCCGGTTTGGCGGGGTCGGCGGTGGGGGGATACCTGATCGCACCGAAGCTGTTGGCCAGGTATTCCCTCCTGCCGGTTGCCTCCCCTGCAACGGGCGCCTTGGCACTCGGAGGGGCGGTTGGATTGGCGGTGAGCCTGGGGTTGCTGCAGACGGGGCTGCTCAGACGCAGCTACGAGGTGTCGGAAGAGGCCGATGGACCGACCGAACCTGCGCCGGAGCAGGTCGATTCGCGGGACGGAGCGACGCCGTTTGGGGACGAGCCCGAATTCAATCATCGCCTTGAGATGGTTCGAGAAGTCGCCTTCCTGGCGCCTATCATTGTTGGTGCGATTGTGACCCACGTGGTTCTCAGGGGAATCGGACCGGCGGCGACGTGGTGGGCGGGCGTTCTGGAGTATCCGGCGGTCGCCGGTTTCTTCGGCAGCCTGTTCGGGTATTTTGTGGGCGCCGCCGCTATCTGGGCGACGCGCGTCTTCGGAACGCTGGCCTTTGGCAAAGAGGCGATGGGGCTGGGCGACGTGCACCTGATGGGAGCGGCCGGCACGGTTGTGGGGCCCGTGATGGTGGTCTTTGCCTTCTTCATTGCGCCGTTCTTCGGATTGGGTTGGGCCCTCTTTCAGATGTTTTTCAAAAAAACTCGCCAGATTCCCTATGGTCCGTTCTTGTCTTTAGCTGTCTTTACTGTTATGATCCTTCACGATTGGATATTGAACCGTTTTGCCTTTCTTGTCGCGCAATGAAAGAGGGCATCGTGGTGTTCACCGCATTGCAGGGAGGTTTCACATGCAACTCGTCAAAGCAAAGGTTGTCATTCCACTGGTCTGTGTTGTAGCGCTGTCCATGGTTTCGGGCTGTACCGACTACAAGAAGAAGTATGACTACCTCAACGTCGAACACGAGAACCTGAAAGGGCGTTTTGAGAACCTCCAGAGCGAGAAACAGCGACTGGCCGACCGGATTTCGCAGGATCAGCAGACGATCGACGAGTTGCGCCGCCAGATCGAAGAATTGAATCGGACACCGGCCGATGCGACCGGATTCGGCGAGGGTTACGACGTGGCTTTCGATCCGGACGCCGGAACGATTACGGTGACGCTCCAGAATACCATCCTCTTTGCTTCAGGCAAAGCGGCCCTTAAGAACGCTACCAGCGCCGAACTCGATCATATCCTCTCGGTGCTGAAATCCAAATATGCCGGCAAAGAAATCGATGTTGTGGGCCACACTGATACGGACCCCATTCGCAAGTCGGAGTGGAAAGATAACTGGGAACTCTCGGCCCAACGCGCCCTTTCCGTGGCGCGATATCTGATCCAGCATGGCATCCCGGAGGACCAGATTCAAGCTTCTGGTTGCGGCCCGGCCCGGCCCGTCGCACCCAACACATCGAGCGCCGGCAAGGCGAAGAACCGACGGGTCGAGATCGTCGTCCACATGCGCTAGATCGCGATGCCGGTGGGAAGGGATGCCCGCCGGTTTCTTCGATGTGTGTCAATCGACTGGAGGCGCCGGCACCACGGCAATCAGGAATTCGTGGTTGTCGGGGTCGAAGCGGACCGTATGGACCCTCCCCGCGGTGGGGCTGGTCGGTGCGTCAGGTTCGGTGCACACCTTTTGCCCGCGCCTTACCGTATCGCCCGGCGCCACGATGGGGTGCCAGGTTGCATCAATCCTGATGATGATCTCAGGCCGAGTCATTCCATCGGTTGTGGCCAGGGCCGGATGCCTAGCATCGGCGCGAGCCTCTTGGTGATTTCCGTGTTGTCGTAGACGCCGGCAAAGCGCTCGGCATTCGGCCCCAAGGCAAAGACCGGCACGGGCGTACCGGTGTGCCCGTCGGTCGACCACTTGACCTTGGCATCGGTGCCCTTAAGGCTTCCGTCGGCAATGGTCAACCCGCCCGTCTCATGGTCGGCCGTGACGATCAGCAGGGTGCGGCCGTCGGCGAGAGCGAAATCGATCGCCACTTTGACCGCTTCGTCGAACAGCAGAGTCTGTCGCACGCAGCTATCGGCATCGTTGCTGTGACAGGCCCAGTCGATCTGGCTGCCTTCGACCATGAGGAAGAAGCCCTTCTTGGGGCCGGGCGCGCTGTCTCGGGCATTTCGCAGGCATTGAATGGCCTTTCTCGTCATCAGGGCCAGCATGGGCTCCGGCGGCGACGTGGTCAGGCCTTCGTATTGGAACAGGCCCAGCAGATACGGGGCGTTGACCGAGCGCAGTTGCCACGCGGTTTCGGCGTAAGCGTAGCCGGCCTCGCGGGCCTCGGCGACCAAATCGCGCTCGTCGTCGCGGCCGCTGTTCGGGTCCGACTTCGGCAGGAAAAACTTGCGTCCGCCGCTGAGCAGGACGTTGACACGATTGGCGAGCAATTGCTCGGCGATGTCCGGCTCCATCTTGCGGCTCTTCACATGCGAAGCAAAGGAAGCGGGTGTCGCGTGCGTAATCGTCGATGTGGCTACCAGACCGGTGGCCATCCCCGAGGCTTGGGCGGCTTCCAGGATCGTGCGATAGGGCGATCCATCCGGTCCCTGCCCGATCATGCCGTTCTTTGTCTTGATGCCGGAAGACAACGCGGTGCCGGCTGCGGCCGAGTCCGTGACAAGATGGTCCGATGAATGCGTGCGAATGATCCCGCTGACGGGCAGCCGCTCCATGTGCAGTTTGCCCGCCGGGCCGGTCGCCCTCAGACGCGCCAGAGTCACCTGGCTCAAACCCATGCCGTCACCAATGCAGATGATGACGTTCCTGACCTTCCTGGCCGTGGTCAAAGGATAGGGCTCCGTACTGATCGGTGGCTGATAGAAACTCAGGTCGTTGATGTCAACCTTGGGACTTGGGTAATCAAAGGCCCTCGCTGCCGGGGCGTTTAGAAGCAAAACGATGGTTGCCAGGGTGATCGTCAGGGTTGTCAGAGTCTTTCTCATTCGCCTATTCTCCGGCTGAACCACGAATATAGGGCACTGTTTCTACCATGCCGGTGTCCTGTACGCAAACAGTTATGGCCCCGTTCTTGGCGGTAAGAAAATACTCGGGTCGAAACGCTCTCGTTATCGGAAGCTGAGCGTTACTTTGTCTTAACGCGCAGCTAACAATGACGACTTCCGGTCGCAGGCGGGGCAGGAAGTTCTCGCTGCGTGTCGCCTTCGAGCCGTGGTGCGGAGCGACGACGATCCCGGCGGCCAAATCTGGTTACAGCGTCGTGATTTGCTCCTGTGCGAATTCTTCAATATCCGAACAAAGCAGGACGCACGTCTCACCGAACCGGACCCGCGCGACGAGCGAGCGATCATTGTCACTGAGATTGCTCTGCCCGCGTGGCTCGTCGAGTGGCCACAGTGTCTCTACCGTTGCCTTTCCACCTCGGAGCATTCTGGGTATCTGCTCGATGGTGTGGCCGTGCTGCTTGAGGTGGGCCGCGAGCACGCCGGGCGGGCCGTTCGCGTCGGTTCGGGAGAAGAAGGCCTCGTTGGCATAGATATGCTCCACCCGGCAGCGTTCCACGATCTCGGGAATGCCGTTGATGTGGTCGATGTCGTTGTGGCTGATCGCGATGGCGTGCAGCTGATCGAGACCCATGTAATCCAGAAACGGCACGACGGCGCGCGATCCGATATCGCGTCGGTGCATGGAGCCAGCGTCGAAGAGAATGTTCCTCGTGCCGGGAAGCTGGGCGAGGAGGGCTTGGCCGTGCCCGACATCGAGACATGTCATGCGCAGGTGGTCACGGTGAGTCCGCTGCCATTTCAGAGTGCCGATATAGCCTACCAGCGCCAGACCCATCACCATGCAAATCGCGTTCTTCAGGGTGGCACGGCGTATCGGCATGAATCGTGCGAAGAGAATGAGCCCATAGTACAGGAGGATGACCCACAGGGTGACATGCCCGATGAGGATGCAGTTGACGTTGGGTATCGCCAGGATGTTAACGATTCGTATCAACAGATCGGCGCCGGAGGTCGCGAAGATTCCGAGGAGATGGCTCAACGTGGGCAGGAGGAAGAACAGGATGATCTTGAGGAAGCCGAAGGTCAGAATGAGGGCCACCAGCGGAAAGACCAATACCGTCCAGAGGCTGGTCAGAGGCGCGACGGTGTAGAAGTGGCACAGCAGAATGCCGGCGCCGCCGAGCCAGGCGGCTACACCCATGGAGAACAACCGCGTGGCCCAGGCAGCAATACGCGCGATGATGCTCATGGGTGCCTTCGCGCGGCCTTTCTCTCGGCGAAACCATCGACCTGTTCGGTCGCGGATGAAGCCTTCAATGCAGTCGGTCAGGGCCAGGATGCCGGCAACGCAGGCGAAGGACAACTGCCAGCCGACTTCGAACAGTTGGGTCGGTCTTAACAGCAATAGGACGATGGCCGCCAGGCACAGCGTGTTGAGCGGATTGGTGTGTCGGCGCAGGAGGATCGCCACGCAGAAAGCCCATACGATCACCGCGGCGCGGACGGTGGGGGCGCGCGGCGGCACGATCATCAGGAAGACCGCCGTGGCTGCGATGCACACCAAGGCTCGCCACGGCTTGAGCAATCCTACTGTTCTGCAGAGCCACCAGATAAGACCGACGAAGATACCGAGGTGCAAGCCCGACAGGCTGATCATGTGCAGCAGGCCCGTTCTGCGGAAGGCCTCATACGTCTGGCGGTCAATGTCCTGCCGGCTGCCCAGCAGCAAGGCTTCGAGCAGGCCTTCACTGGGACTCTCCGGGACGCGGTCGCCAAGCAGGGCGTGCGCGGCCGCTTCGGGGAGCCTGTTCCTCAGTTGTCTCAGGGCGCCGAGCCGACTCTGGTCAAGAACGGTGATGCCGGCCCGCGCCGGCACCGAGGCGCCGAGATAGACCCGCCGTCTTTCGAGATGGCCCGCCAGATCGAACTGGCCCGGGTTCGTCGGTGGCTCGAAGCGATATAGCCAGCAATACATCTGGATCATGCTGCCGATCTGCACGTTGGGGGTGGGTTCGTCCACGTGTACGCGGATTGTGCCGTTGGCGTTTCTCCAGCCGCGCTTGGTCTCAACCTCGCTAATTCTCAGGTAGAACGTACTGGGCGGGTCCGTGAAGACGAACTGGGCGAAGCACCAATCCTGTCGGCGGTGACAAGGTTGGGTCAGAACGCGACCTCTCACGGTTGCGAGCGTCCGTTCGTTGCCGACGAGATGCCGAATGTCATTGCGGAGCGGCATCTCGAACACGATCAGGCGGATGGCCCCGAGCGCGAGAAAGCACAGCAATGCACCACCAGCGAGAAGGCTCGGCCGCGGTGCTCCGTGGGCCCGGATGAAACAGACGCAGACAGCCACGGCGCAGCCCCCCAGCAGGATGCTCCAAGGCCAGAGAAAGACCGTCGCGTCTATATTGCCAAATCGCCCCGACAGGATGTGCTGAGCGATGATTCCAGTCATGAAGCCGACGCCCAGAAAGAATAGAGGGGCTGTAGCCAGCAGTCGGGTCAAGATGGTCTGACCGCTGAGTTGCGCCTCAATGAGGGTCAGTTTGCGCTTAATCTCGTCCATCGTGGTATAGCCATTTTAACCGTGATGGAGTGCTTTGGCCAGATCGTAACTCAAGTTTCTGCCTGGGGTTCTCGGCCTGTGCGGCGTCATGACGCCGGCCGCACATCCATCGGACCGGGCCCGCGCGGGCGATTTTCGGCCCGGCACGCTCCGGCGTCTCGCTCTTGATATATCTGGCAGATTGAACAAGGCAGGGTGCAGGGGTCTATAGGTACCAGTGGTTTCCATATGAGCATGAAGAATCGGGCACCAGTTCCGGATGTCGCGAGAGGCAGGTGCCGGCCGGATGTGGGAGAGACTGAGATGGACGCCAGTATGAAGGGTCATGAGGTTCTCGAAATCGCCGAGAAGATCGAACGCAACGGAGCGCGGTTCTACCGCCGGGCGGCGGCCATGGTCCAGGACACCAAAGTCAGCGCGTTTCTGGTGCAGTTGGCCCAATGGGAGAGTCAGCACGTCAAGGTCTTCCGGGAGATGAAGGAACGCTCGGTCAAGCAGAAATGGGAGATTGGCGACATTGCCCCCGGACATAGGGGCGTGCCTAATGCCCGGTCCCTGGCGGGCCTGGCGGTGTTCGGGCTTCAGCCCAATCCCGCGGACGAATTGACGGGGCAGGAGACGCGAGCCGACGTCCTGAGGATTGCGATCGAGAAGGAGAAGGATTCGATTGTCTATTACACCGGTCTCAAGGATCTGATTCCATCGGAGAAAGACCGGAAGCTGATTGAGGATATTATCCAGGAAGAGATGAAGCACGTGAGAATCCTGGCGCAATCGCTGGAACAGCTCGAGTGACCTAGTTGCCGGCAACCGCCCGGCGATGCGTCCGGAGCCGGAAGTGGCTATGGGTAAGCGAAAGCAACTTCAGTTCGTCTGCCTCGCCGTGCTTTTAGCCGGTGGCTCATACGTCTTCCTGCGAAAGGGAGTGACCATGGTCAGGCAGGCAGAGCATTCCAAGGTGGCCCAGGCGGACGCCATGACGGCGGTGAGTGAGGCCGCAACGCAGGTCCATACCAATCGACTGATTCACGAATCAAGTCCCTACTTACTCCAGCACGCGCACAACCCGGTCGACTGGTATCCGTGGGGCCCCGAGGCTCTGGAAAGGGCCCGGCGCGAGGACAAGCCGATCTTCCTGTCCATCGGCTATTCCACCTGTCACTGGTGCCACGTCATGGAAACTGAGAGCTTCGAGGACGAGGCCACGGCCGCGATTCTGAACGAGTATTTCATTGCGATCAAGGTCGATCGCGAGGAACGCCCCGACATCGATGAAACCTACATGAAGGCGGTCCAGATGATGACGGGATCGGGCGGATGGCCGCTGTCGGTGTTTCTGACCCCCGAGGGCAGGCCTTTCTACGGGGGGACGTATTTCCCGCCGCAGAGCATGTACGGCCGGCCCAGTTTCCAACAGGTGCTTCAGGCCACGGCCGATGCCTGGCGCGACGCGCGGGAGCAGTTGTTGGGCTCGGCGGCGAAGATCGAGGCGGCCCTGGAGAAGGTGGCGCAAGCCAATGCTACCGGGGCTCCGTCAAGGGACGCTATCGAAAGGGCGGTCGCTGAACTGGCGGCTGCGTTTGATGCCACCGACGGTGGATTCGGCGATGCGCCGAAGTTTCCCCAGCCGACCGCCCTGATGTTCCTGCTGAATGCGTGGCATCGCTCGGCCGACGAAACGATCCTGGCGATGGTGACGGGGACGCTCGACGCCATGGCAGCCGGCGGCATTCACGACCATCTCGGCGGGGGCTTTCATCGGTATTCGACCGATGCCCAGTGGCTGGTACCGCACTTCGAGAAGATGTTGTATGACCAGTCGCTGCTGGCCCAGGTCTACCTCCAGGCCTGGCAGGCCACGGGCGACGAGGCATACGCGACGGTGGCCCGCGCCATCTTCGATTACGTCTTGCGTGACATGACCGATGCGGGCGGCGGCTTCCACGCCGCCGAAGATGCCGACAGCGAGGGGCGGGAAGGCGCCTTCTACGTCTGGGACCCGGCAGAGATCCAGACCGTGCTTGGAGAGGCGCCCGCTGGGCTGTTCACCGCGGCCTATGGCGTCACCCGGCGCGGCAACTTCGAGGAGGGCAAGAGCATTCTCCATATCCCGCGCACGCCCGCCGATCTGGTGGAGGCATTCGGCCAAAGCGCCCCAGAGATCGAAGCCAAACTGGCCCAGGCGCGACGTTGTTTGCTCGAGCACCGCAACGCGCGGCCGCGTCCGCACCGTGACGACAAGGTCATCACCGGCTGGAACGGGCTGATGATTTCGGCTCTGGCCTACGGCGGGGCCGTGCTCGATCAGGAGCGATACGTCTCGGCGGCCGAGAGCGCCGCGGCGTTCGTCCTGGACCAGCTCCGCGACGAAGGGCGGTTGCGACGCTACTTCAGAGCCGGCCGCGCCGTTGAGAACGCGTTCCTCCCGGACTATGCGTTCATGATTCGTGGACTGATCGACCTGTACGAGGCTTCGCTCGATGCCAGGTGGCTCCAGGAGGCCACCGATCTGGCCGGCCAGATGACCGAGTCTTTCTCCGATGGACAACGCGGCGGCTTCTTCCTGGCGGACCACGATGCCGAACGGCTGATCGTGCAGAACAAGCCCGGCTACGATGGCGCCGTCCCCAGTGGCAATTCGGTCGCCGCGCTGGCTCTGCTCAGGCTCGGGCGGATGACTGAGAACGCGCAATTCTCCGCTCTGGGCCAAAGCGTTCTGGAAGCGTATGCGGCCACCATGGACAAGGCGCCGACAGCGCTGACCGCGATGTTGTTGGCCCTGGACTTTCAACTGGGACCAACGCGAGAGATCGTGATCGCCGGTTCGGAGACCCCGAATGAGGCCGAAGAACTGCTGAGCGAAGTCCGTCATCATTTCCTTCCGAACACTGTGCTGATCTTCCATCCGTTCGGTGCCGCCGGTCAGGCTATTGAGGTTCTGTCGCCTTTCACGGCTCGCCTCGGCCCCGTACAGGGACAGGCGGCGGCCTATGTCTGCCAAGACTACGTCTGTCGCCAACCGGTGACCACGCCTGCCGATCTCCGCCAAATCCTCAGGGGAATTTCGGCGAAAGACTGAACCATTGACAGCCTTCCTACGTGCATGATAATACCGACGGGCATGTGGACAGCCGACGCAGGCCGTTCACCTACCTCGAAACTATCATGATGACCCATACCAATTGAGGATGGCACATGAGTCGTTTGAAAGGGGCGCAGCAAGGACGGGATGTCTCGGTGGTCCTCTGCGGACAGGCCGGACAAGGCGTGCAGACGGTGGAGTTCCTCCTGACGCGCATCCTGAAGCTCGCCGGCTGTCATGTTTTCGCCACCAAGGAATATATGTCGCGGGTGCGCGGCGGACTCAACTCCACGACGATACGAGTGTCCAGTCGGCCGGTCGCGGCTTTGGTCAATCGCATCGATATCCTCGTGGCCCTGACTCCGGGAGCCCTGGCCCATGTGGCTGAGAGGCTTTCGGACGAGACAATCGTGCTGGCCGATCAGGCCGTGGTTGGTGATAACGCGAATCCCGAATCCCCGTTCGTGCTCGATGTCCCTTTCACGCAAATGGCCACGGATATCGGCAACAAGATCTATTCCAACATTGTCGCCGTAGGGGTGTTAGCTGGGTTGCTGAAGGTCGATCTGGATCATGTGACTGACTACGTGAAGCGCTACTTCGCGAAGAAGTCCCAGGAGATCGTGGACAATAATGTCCAGGCCGCCCGCGCCGGATACGAAACGGCCGGCCAACTGGATCTGCCCGAGGGGCTCGACTGGAACATCGAGGCGACGGAAAGCGTCAAAGGCGACATCCTGGTCAGCGGTGCCGAAGCCGTGGGACTCGGTGCGATTGCCGGCGGTTGCGATTTCGTTTCGTCATATCCGATGTCACCCTCGACGGGAGTTCTGATCTTCCTCGCTCAGCATGGCAGAGAGCACGGCGTGCTGGTCGAGCAGGCCGAGGATGAAATCGCCGCGATCAACATGGTTGTCGGGGCTTGGTACGCCGGCGGGCGGGCGTTGGCGACCACGTCCGGCGGCGGATTCGCCTTGATGACGGAGGGCATCAGTCTGGCGGCCATGCTGGAGACCCCGGTGGTGGTGCATCTGGCCCAGCGTCCCGGTCCGGCCACGGGCCTGCCCACCCGCACCGAGCAGGGCGATCTCGAATTGGCGCTGTATGCTGGTCACGGGGAGTTCCCGCGAATCATCCTGGCGCCCGGAACGTTGGAAGAGGGCTTTACCCTGACGCAGAAGGCGTTCAACCTGGCCGACAAGTACCAGGTGCCTGTCTTCGTGTTGACGGACCAGTACTTTCTGGACTCGTACTACAATCTGCCCACCTTCGACGTCTCGCAGACGAACGTCGAGAGGCACATCGTCAAGACGGAAAGAGATTACCGCCGTTACGCCGTCACCGAGGACGGCATTTCGCCACGCGGCATCCCGGGCCATGGTGAAGGACTGGTCGCGATAGACAGTGACGAACATGATGAAGAGGGGCACATCACCGAAGACCTCGACGTGCGCGTAACGATGAACGACAAACGCCTGGCCAAGGGCGAGGTGCTGAAGCAGGAGATTGTTTCTCCCGAGTTGGTCGGTCCGGAGGACTACCGAAACCTGGTTATCTGCTGGGGCTCGACCTATCACGTCGTCCAAGAGGCGCTGGAAGGTCTCGGCCGCGACGATACCGCCATGCTCCACTTTTCACAGGTCTACCCCTTGCACCCGAAGACCGCCGAGTACGTCAAGAAGGCGGAGAAGAGCGTTGTGGTCGAGGGTAACGCGACGGGGCAGTTCCGCAAGGTGATTCGGTTGCATGCCGGCGTCGATGTCGACGAAGGGCTGGTCAAGTACGACGGACTCAGTTTCGCAGTCGAAGAGATTGTCGAAGGGCTCGGACAGATTCTGTCCTGAGGATGGGACGATTTCAGAAGGGTTGCCAAGGTATGGGAAGATCAAGAGGCAAAGTGCCAAACGCAAAATGGAGGAAGTCCTCGGCGCGCCGTGGCGATGCCGCAGGTTTTCTTCTTGACCTTTCATTTGTGTATTTCTTCTCCGAGCCAGGCTAACGGCTGCTCTATCCCGGATTTCTCAAGTCGTTGGTGGCCGGAAATGCTGAAATTGAACCGCCTGTCGTGCTATTGTGAGAAGTGTGGCGTGCAGGGGCACCGGTTATGAAGTTGAATGGCAAACCGCGGACAATGGAATCAACCGCATACAGCAAGTTCACGTAAGTCTTGCAGGGATACAGAGGACAGAGATTTTCAGGTCGACAGAGTGGCCATGGCACCAAATCTCAAAAAAGATTTAGGACTCCTGGATATCTTCTGCGTGGCAACCGGGGCCATGATAAGTTCGGGATTGTTTATCTTGCCCGGTATGGCCTTTGCCAAGGCTGGTCCTGCCGTGGTCTTGTCCTATATGATCGCCGGGCTCTTTTGCATACCGACCGTGCTGAGCATGGCCGAGTTGACCACGGCTATGCCTAAGGCCGGTGGTGACTACTTTTACATCATGCGCGGCTTCGGTCCTCTGTTGGGCACGCTGGCAGGCTTTTCGACATGGCTGTCACTGAGTCTCAAGGGGGCGTTTGCCTTGATCGGGATGGGGGCCTATCTGCGGATTGTGACACATGCCCCCCTTGCGGTCATTG
>CP070782.1:6082814-6088632 GCA_020346325.1 Phycisphaerales bacterium | reverse complement strand
GGTCGTAGAGGACGATGTCGGGCAGATTGATGCCGTTGAACATGGTGTTCTTGACCATGGTGTAGTGGGCCATGTCGTGGAAGATGAGCCTGTCGCCGATCTTCAGGGGTTCGGCGAACGAATAGTCCCCGATGACGTCGCCGGCCAGGCAGGTCATACCGGCCAGGCGATAGGTATGGGCTAGAACGTCGGGCTCGGCGGCGTCGGCAATCACGGGCCGGTAAGGCATCTCCAGCACATCGGGCATGTGCGCCGAGGCGGAGGTATCGATAACCGCGATGTCCATCGCGTTGTGCACGAGATCGAGGACGCTGCTGACGAGGAACCCGGTGTTCAGCGCGATGGCTTCACCGGGCTCCAGGTAGACCTGCACGTCGTACTTCTCTCGGATCTCATTCACAATGCGGCAGAGCCGCTCGACGTCGTAATCGTCGCGGGTGATGTGGTGTCCCCCGCCCAGATTGAGCCACTGTACTTGCTCCAACAGCGGTGCGAACTGTTTCTCGACGGCCTGCCAGGTCCGATCGAGCGCGTCGCTGTTCAGTTCGCACAGCGTGTGGAAGTGCAACCCTGAGATCCCCTCGGGCAGCCTATCACCGAGTTGGTCGCGCGTGATCCCCAGGCGCGAGCCCGGCGCGCAGGGATCGTAAATCGCGGTCTTGACTTCGGAATGACGTGGGTTGATGCGCAGGCCACACTGCACGGCCGAGCCTGACTGCTGGATCCATTCGCGGAAGTGCTCGAATTGGGCCAGTGAATTGAAGACCATGTGATCGACGGTCTGGAGAAATTCGTCGAACTCGTCGTCGCGATACGCCGGGGCGCAGAGATGGACTTCACCCCCGATGAACTCGCGTGCCAATTTCGCCTCGAACAGCGCACTGGCGGCCGCACCGGGCAGAACCTGCTTGACCTGATCGAACACCGACCACGCCGCGAAGCCTTTCAGCGCCAGCAGAATCTTGCAGCCCGTCTCGCGCTGGACCTGGCCCAGGAGATTGAGGTTCTCCTGGAGATAGCCCCGATCGATCACGTAGCACGGGGTCCGCAGGCTGCTGATGTCACCTCTTAAGCAACGACTTCGTGCCATGGCAAACCGTACTCATTGAGCTTTTCCAGGAACGGATCGGGATCGAACTGCTCGACGTTGAACACGCCCTGCCCGCGCCACTGACCGGTGACCATCATCATCGCGCCGATCATCGCGGGCACGCCGGTCGTATACGAGACAGCCTGGGCCTGGACCTCCTTGAAGCACTGCTCGTGATCGCAAACGTTGTAGATCTTCAGCTTCTTGGGCTTGCCATCCTTGATGCCCTCGAAGTCGCAACCGATGCAGGTCTTGCCGTGGTAGTTGACGCCGAGCGAACCGGGATCGGGCAGCAGCACCTTGAGGAATTCCAGCGGGATGATCTGGTGGCCCTGGAATTCGACGGGCTCAATGTTCGTCATGCCGACGTTCTGGAGGACGCGCAAGTGCGTGAGGTATTCCTGGCCAAACGTCATCCAGAAGCGAATGCGCCTGAGCCCGCGAATGTGTTTGACCAGGGACTCCTCCTCTTCGTGATAGAGCAGGTACGCCTTGCGCACGCCGACTTCGGGAAAGTCAATGTCGCGACTGACCGACAGCGGATCGGTCTCTTTCCACTGCCCTTCTTCCCAGAACTTGCCTCGCTGAGTGATCTCGCGGATGTTGATCTCGGGATTGAAGTTCGTCGCGAAGTGGTGCCCATGCTCGCCCGCGTTGCAGTCGAAGATATCGACCGTGTGAATCTCATCGAAATGATGCTTCTGAGCGTAGGCACAGAAGATGTTCGTCACGCCCGGATCGAAGCCCGAACCGAGCAGCGCCATGATGCCCTTGTCGCGGAAGCGGTCGTGATAGGCCCACTGCCACTTGTACTCGAACTTGGCCTCGTCGCGGGGCTCGTAGTTGGCGGTGTCGAGATAATCCACCCCGGTTTCCAGACACGCATCCATGATGGGCAGGTCCTGATAGGGCAGCGCAACGTTCAGCACGAGGTCCGGCTTGAACCGGCGGATCAGCGCCGCCACCTGAGTCGGATCGTCGGCATCGACCTGGGCGGTCTCGATCGGCCTCGGCAGTGCGGCGGCAATCTGCTCGCACTTGCTAACGGTTCGACTGGCCAGGCACAGCCTCTCGAACACCGCCGGCACGGCCGCACACTTACGAATCACAACATTCCCCACGCCACCGGCACCAATGACCAACACGCTGCTCATCGGCTAATCTCCTTCTCTATCCTTCCCGGAACGGAGGGTCCCCCCCGGAATTCCCTTGCAACTGCGACCGAAATCAGCATAATGACCTGCCTGATTCCCACGTGAATCCGTACGTTACAGCTAGAAGACAAACCCGTAAAGCGAAAATCGTAGGGGCGAACGATCCTTCGCCCGTACTCCGGACAAAAGGAGCGATCGATCATGGCACAAGCAGATATCGGTGTGGTCGGCCTGGCCGTCATGGGTGAAAACCTGATTCTGAACATGGAGAGCAAAGGCTTCACCGTCGCTTGCTTCAATCGGACGGTCTCGAAGGTGGATAACTTCATCAATGGCCGGGCCCAGGGCAAGAACATCATCGGCTGCCACTCGATCGAGGAACTGGCGGCCAATCTCAAGGCGCCCCGCAAGGTCATGCTCATGGTCAAGGCCGGCCAGGCCGTCGACGCCTTCATCGACCAGGTCCTGCCCCATCTGGAGGACGGCGACATCATCATCGACGGCGGCAACAGTCACTTCCCCGACACCGTCCGCCGAACCGAGTACGTCGAGAGCAAGGGCAAACTCTACATCGGCACCGGCGTCTCCGGCGGTGAGGAAGGTGCCCTGCTGGGCCCGTCCATGATGCCTGGCGGCTCGCCCAAGGCCTGGCCGGCCGTCAAAGACATCTTCCAGTCGATCTGTGCCAAGACCGACAGCGGCGAACCCTGCTGCGACTGGGTAGGCGAAAACGGGGCCGGCCACTTCGTCAAGATGGTCCACAACGGCATCGAGTACGGCGATATGCAGATGATCTGCGAGACCTACCAGATGATGAAGGAAGGTCTCGGCATGACCAACCAGGAAATGCACGCCGCCTTTGCGGAATGGTACGAGGGAGAGTTGAATTCCTACCTCATCGAGATCACCCGCGACATCCTGGACTACCAGGACGAGGACGGCAACGAGGTGATCGATCTGATCCTCGACACGGCCGGCCAGAAGGGAACGGGCAAGTGGACGGGGATCGAGGCGCTGAATCTGGGCCAGCCGCTGACGCTGATCGGCGAGGCGGTCTTCGCCCGCTGCCTGTCGGCTTTGAAGGAAGAACGCGTGACTGCCTCGAAGATACTCTCAGGCCCCAAGCCCCAGTTCCAAGGGGATAAGCAGGCATTCATCAACGACCTGCGTCACGCCCTCTACGCGGCCAAGATCGTCAGCTATGCTCAAGGTTATCAACTGATGCGCGCCGCGGCCGCCGAGTACAACTGGAACCTGAACTACGGCGGCATCGCCCTGATGTGGCGTGGCGGCTGCATCATCCGTTCCGTCTTCCTGGGCAAGATCAAAGAGGCCTTCGACCAAGAGCCCGATCTGACGAACCTGTTGTTGACCCCGTTCTTCAAGGAGGCCGTCGAGAAGGCGCAGGACTCGTGGCGGCGCGTGGTGACCGCGGCCGTCGAGATGGGTATCCCGGTGCCGGCGATCAGCACGGCTCTGGCCTACTACGACGGGTACCGCAACGCCCGCCTGCCCGCGAACCTGCTGCAAGCGCAGCGCGATTACTTCGGCGCCCACACGTACGAGCGCGTGGACAAACCGCGCGGTGAGTTCTTTCACACGAACTGGACCGGACGCGGCGGGGAAACGGCCGCTTCAACATACGTCGTCTAGCAGCGGAGAACCGACCAATGCGCCGCAGCCTCCGGATGCAGTCCGTGCAGACGCCGATCATCCCGGTCGTCGGCGAGTTGATTCGTGCCAACCCAGGCACGATCTCACTCGGCCAGGGTGTCGCCTACTACGGACCACCGCCGGAGGCTGCGCGATCGATCCAGGCATTTCTTTCTGATCCCGAGAACCATAAGTACAAACTGGTGCAGGGCATTCCCGAGTTGCTCGAAGCCATCGAGAAGAAACTCACGGCCGAGAACGGAATTCATCTCGGAGGTCGGCGTCTCGTCGTCACAGCCGGCGCCAATATGGGCTTCGTCAACGCGATCCTGGCCATCACCGATCCGGGCGATGAGATCATCCTCAACCTGCCCTACTACTTCAATCACGAGATGGCCGTCACCATCGCCGACTGTAAAGCAGTCTGCGTGCCCACCGACGAGAGCTACCAGTTGCAGCCGGACGCCATCGAGGCCGCGATCACCGAGCGCACGCGCGCGGTCGTCACGATCTCACCCAACAACCCGACGGGAGCGGTGTATCCGGAAGAAGTGCTCCGCACCGTCTACGAAATCTGTCGGCGGTGGGGCATCTACTACATCAGCGACGACGCATACGAATACTTCACCTACGATGGCGCGCGCCACTTCTCACCCGGTTCGATCAAGGGCAGTGCCGAGCACACCATCTCGCTGTTCTCGTTGTCGAAAGCCTACGGCTTCGCAAGCTGGCGAATCGGCTGGATGGTTATCCCCGAACCCCTCTTCGAGCCCGTCCGTAAGATCCAGGACACAATCCTGATCTGCCCGACGGTAGTCTCACAATGGGCGGCAGCCGGAGCCATGAGTGTGGGGCGAGGGTATTGTCGGGACAGGCTGAAAGCAACCACCGAGATTCGGCAACTCGTACTCAACCGATTGCGCGAAATTGATGATTTTGTCACCGTCCCGGACGCGCGCGGCGCCTTTTATCTCCTGCTCCGCGTGCACACGGACATGGCCCCCATGGAACTGGCCCAGCAACTCATCGAAGAACATCGCGTCGCCGTCATCCCTGGCACCACGTTCGGCATCCAGGACCAGTGCCTCCTGCGAGTCGCGTACGGTGCCTTGCAAAAGGATACTGCCGCCGTGGGTATTGACCGCCTCGTCCACGGCCTGAAACACCTGCTGAGACGCTGACCGTACCTCCGAAATTCCAGCGTGATTGCCCCTGAGTTTGCCCCAATGAATTAGACAGCACAGCTCCGTTGTGCTAAGCTGGGCGGCGGTTGGGGAATGGTCATTCTTTACCCGTATAGATGGAGCTCGATATGATAACCGACATCAAGAAGTACGAAGCCTGGTTCGTCACCGGGAGCCAGCATTTGTATGGCCCTGAGACGCTCAAGCAGGTTGCAGAAGACTCCAAGAAAATCGCCCAAGCCCTAACACGAGCAAAACATATACCGGTGAAGGTCGTCTTCAAGCCAGTGCTGACGACGCCCGAGGCCATCTACGAATTGTGCACCAAGGCCAGCACGTCGGCCAACTGCATCGGGCTGATCACGTGGATGCACACCTTCTCACCGGCCAAGATGTGGATCGCCGGTCTTAAGGCCCTGAGCAAACCGTTCGTCCATCTGCACACCCAGTTCAACCGTGACATCCCCTGGGACCAGATCGACATGGACTTCATGAACCTCAACCAGAGCGCCCACGGCGGCCGCGAGTTCGGGTTCATCTGCACGCGGATGCGCCGCAACCGCAAGGTCGTCGTCGGTCACTGGCAAGATCCCGACGTCCAGGCTAAGTTGGGCGTATGGGCCCGGGCGGCCTGTGCCTGGCACGATGCCCAGGGAGCCAAGGTGGTCCGGTTCGGCGACAACATGCGCGAGGTGGCCGTGACCGAGGGTGATAAGGTCGAGGCCCAGATGCAGCTG
>CP070782.1:6079315-6082714 GCA_020346325.1 Phycisphaerales bacterium | reverse complement strand
TTTGAGTCGCCTAAGGCGCTCCGCGCGGTAGTAGGCGTAGCCCTTATTGAACTTGCCCTTGTATTGGGCGATGTCCTCTTCCAGGGCATGCATGGGCCAATGGGCGGCGGTGTAGGCGACGTACATAAAGAACGGTTGCTCAGCCGATTCGGCCTGGTGCTCGCGAACGTACTTGACGGCGTTGTCGCTGATGGCGTCGGTGTAATAGAATCGGTCCGGCCTGTACTCAGGATCGTTCTCGGGCGTGATGTATGTGTTGTCCCGGCAGAGCGTCATCGGATCGTAGAAGCTGCCGGCCCCGATGATCGTGCCGTAGAATTTGTCGAACCCGCGCTGGCGCGGCCAGTTGAACTTAGGTCCCTCCGGCTTGACGTGTCTCGTCACGTGCCACTTGCCGCACATGTAGGTGCGATAGCCGACCGGCTTGAGCGCCTCAGCGATGGTCACACAATTATTATTCAGATTGCCCTTATACGCGTCGTACCCCCGATCGTCCATCATGTGTCCGACGCCCGCCTGGTGCTGGTAGAGACCGGTCATCAGCGACGCCCGGGTCGGGCAGCAGCGAGCAGTGTTGTAGAACTGTGTGAAGCGCAGGCCGTTGCGCGCCAGGCGGTCGAGGTTGGGGGTGTTGATCTCGCCTCCGTAACAACCGATGTCGGAAAACCCCATGTCGTCCGACATGATCAGGAGAATATTCGGCTTCTTGCTCGGTTGGGCCGAGGTGGGCAGGTTCATGGCTACGGCGCCGAGGCCGAGCGCTTTGAGGAAATCACGACGGGTCCAATTCGATGTCGACATAGGGCAGGGGCTCCTTTGCTCTCTAGAGTGGACGGCTGCGTCCGCTGTCCATGATGGTCTCCAGGCGTTCGGTCAATCGCTGCGCGATCTCGGGATGAGCCTCGATCACATTGGTGGTCTCCAACGGATCTTGTTCCAGGTCGACGAGGAAGTAAGGCTTCTCGAAGGGCTTTCCCCTGGGCCGCTGTCGTCCGCCGGAACCGTTGCCAAACACCATCTTCCACTTGCCTTCGCGGAGTGAGAACATGCCGCTGCCCGAGTGGTGGATTACCGGTGCTCGGGGGGTGGGCGGCTTGCGGCCTTGCAGCAGGGGCACGAGACTGAAGCTGTCTTCCGCGGCATTGCCGGGCAACTGAAAGCCCGTAATCTCGGCGAGGGTCGCCATAAGGTCGGTCAAGCAAATGGTCTCGTCGCATTTGGCCCCGGGCTGCACCACCCCAGGCCAGCGGACCAGATACGGCACGTGATGCCCCGCCTCCCAGATGTCGGCCTTGGTGCCGCGCCAGATATAGTTGGCCTGGTGCTTCTGCGGATGGAAGCCCTGAACCGACGGTTCGGTGACGTGGTCGGGCTTGTCCTCGTCCCAGCGGTACATGTACGATCCATTATCGCTGGTGTAGATCAGCAACGTGTTGTCAGTCAGTCCGTTTGCCTTCAGGGCCTTGTCAACCTGTCCGACGACCCAGTCGACCTGGGTGACGAAGTCGCCGTAGTCGCCGAGATCCGTATTGCCTCGAAAGCGCGCGGCGGGCAGGCACGGCTTATGCGGCGCCGTCAACGGGAAGTACAGGAAGAAGGGCTGTTGGTCCTTGCTCCGCGCGTCGATATAGTCGACGGCTTTCCGTGTCAGTTGATCCAGCGCCTTTTCATGGCTGAAATCGGCGGCCATCAGTCCGGCCCGACTGTAGTTGGGGAAACTGGTCTTCTCATAATGCGCTGTGACGGGCTGCGGGAACCGGTCGTTCTCGACAAAGACGTACGGTGGCATGTCGAGCGAGGCGGTGACTCCGAAGAAATAGTCGAAGCCCAGCGCATTGGGCCCGTTCTCGATCGGCCTGGTATGGTCGATGCGGCGCTGTCCGTTCTCTTCCGTCACGGGCAGATCCATCCCGAGGTGCCACTTGCCGATACAGGCCGTGTGATACCCCGATCTCTTCATAACGTTGGCGACGGTGAGCCGCTCGGGGTCGATCAGATGAGACGAGTAGCCATTCAGAACGCCGCGCTTGAGCCGGCTGCGCCAGCAGTAGCGTCCGGTGACGACGCCGTAGCGCGTGGGCGTGCAAACGGCCGAACCCGAATGGGCATCGGTGAACACCACGCCTTCGCTTGCCAGTTTGTTCAAGTGCGGCGTCGGGATGCGCGATTGCGGATTCAACGCTTGGATGTCACCATATCCCATATCGTCGGCGAGAATGAAGACGACGTTGGGCTGTGTGGCGCCGGAGGTCGCTTCGTTCTCTGCCATGCTCAAGTTGGCCTTGAAACCGGCCAGTGTCCAGGCCGCGGCCAGAGTACCGGTCGCCTTGAGAAGATCGCGACGGGTCCAGTTCAGGTTCGACATGCAGAGGCTCCTCTCAGATTGTTACATCGGTTTGCTGTAACCCTGCCCTTTGTAGCGTTCGAGCAGGGCAGTCAAGCGGGCGACGATTTCGGGACGTTTGGCCCAGAGATTGTGCTGCTCGCTCGGGTCGTCGGCGAGGTTATAGAGCTGGCCCAGAGGCTCGCCCGGCTTCGGTTCGATCTTTCGGGGAGCGGTGAAACCGCCCGAGCCGCGTCCCTGGATCAGTTTCCAGGGTCCCTGGCGGACGGCGAACATGCCGCTCATCGAATGGTGCACAGTGGCTTCTCGGATGGGCTCTTTTAAGTCGGGATCGAGCATGGCCGGCAAGATGTTATAGCTGTCCGGCCCGGCCTCCGGCGGCAGCGCGTCTCCGACGACCGCGGCGCAGGTGGCCATCAGATCGGTCAGGCAGACCGTTTGCCCGCTCTGGGTCCCCGCCTTGATGTGTCCGGGCCACCGGCAGAGAAGCGGGACGCGGTGGCCAGCGTCGTGGATGTCGGCCTTCTGGCCTCGCCACCCGTCGTTGGCGCGATGGCCGAACTTCTCGATCTGATGGACCGGCCAGTGCGAGCCATTGTCGGAAGTGACCATGAGCAAGGTGTCATCCTTGAAACCGGCGGCATCCAGGGCTTTGATGATCTGCCCGACGGAGTGATCGACCTGCGCGACGAAGTCGCCGTACCAGTCGACCTCGGTCTTGCCGCGGAATTCGTCGGTCGGCATCCAGGGCGTGTGCGGCGCCGACAGCGGGACATACAGAAAGAACGGCTTGTCACGTCGCTGCCGCCGGACGAAGTCGACGGCTTTTTCGGTGATCGTCGGCAGGACGCCCGTGAAATCGAACGACGGGGCAACGGGGCCGGCCCGCCAGAAGCCACCGCCGTTATCCCAGCGGCGCTTGCTGCCCGGGGTGCGCTCCGTCGGGGCCTCGACGACGCGGCCGTTCTCCAGCCAGCAGTAGGGGTCCATGTCGAGCGAGGCCGGGATGATGTAGCTGTAATCGAACCCGAGCGATTGGGGGCCGTGCGTGGTGG
>CP070782.1:6062800-6079215 GCA_020346325.1 Phycisphaerales bacterium | reverse complement strand
ATTGAGTGGAGCCATTGGCAGGGCCCATTGGCGGCATGGGACTGGCCGGTCCCCAGTTGCCGCCGTTTCCTGCCTGCTCAACCAGCCGGCTCCAAAGTCGACTGATTGGCGTGAAATCCTCATTGTCAGCGAGCCTGACCTTACTGCCTTACGGCTCAAGACTTATGGCGAGCTGCGTTGGCGCGCCGTCACTCCGGTCTGAAATATCCCCCTCCGCGCTGGCGTCTCCCTATCCGTCGGAGGGCCGGCCTGGTGTTGCTTCGTGGTGAAAACCCAATTTCATGTAACCCCGTGTGGCCGCTGTGCCACTAACTCGGTGAAATGTCGAGTACCTGTTGTCATGGGAATACCCGCGAAAGGATTGGAGCCATGAGTGCTGAGGAGATGAGAATCGAGCTTGAGGCCTTCGTGAACCAGGGGCTTGAGGAAGGCTGGTGCGGCTGGCCGACGAAAGGGCCGTTGCCTGATCGAAAGGAATTGACCGGTGTCAGCTACGCCCCGGTCGCAGACCTCGGGCACAGCGCCGTTCCGCGGGACTGGTGGTTCCCCATATGGGCCCCGGCGCCCCGGTCGCGGGCCTCTTCCGGCGACGGAGAGTTGCCCCACTATGATTTCGTGGTGGCCCGGAGATTCGATGGCAGCGGTCCTCGGTTGAGTGAGTTTGGGTAAGATATTCGCCTCGTAGCGCGAAAGTATGGCTTCTGTTAAGCCGGGCAATGCTATAGTAATGTGGTGCAGTATTCCTGTAAGGAGAACCAAGATGCGAAGGAAAGTGATTGTGGTCGGAGTGATGGGGTCTCTTGTAGCGCTGATCGCCGCTGGTGTTTCAATGGCCCAGCCACCGCGAGGCCAGGGTGGCCAACGGGGCCCGTTTGAACCCGAACGGATGCGCCAGATGATGGAAGAACGCTTGAAGGAGCAGCTCGGCACTACCGATGCGGAGTGGCAGGTAATCGGGCCCCGGCTGACGAAGGTCATGAATCTCAGTCGCGAGACTCAGATGGGGGGGGGCATGGCACGCATGTTCATGCGGGGACGTCGTGGGCAAGGCGGCCCCATGGGTGGCCCCCCGCAGGGTGCAGCGCAGGAGGGTGAACGACGCGGACGTCGCGGCCCCTTCGGCATGGAGGAGACGGCCGTGAGCAAGGCCTCCGATGCGCTGCAGACCACTCTTGAGAACGCCTCGGCATCGCCCGAAGAGATCAAGGCCAAGCTGACGGCGTTGCGCACGGCTAAAGAGAAGGCCCGCCAGGAACTGGCCACCGCCCAGAAGGAACTGCGTGAGGTGCTGAGTCTGAGGCAGGAAGCACAACTGGTACTGATGGGAATGTTGAATTAGTCATGACGAGCCCCATGAACAACTTGGTAGATCAGATGGTTCGACAGGGGCTGATCGATGAATCGGCCGCCCGGGGAATCAATGGGCTGCTCGCTGCCGGCGAGTCGCCCACCCGGGCTTTCGCCGCCTGCGGGGTGGCGGAGGAGCCGGTGCTCCGTTTCTGGAGCGCGCAATTCGACTGGCCTTATGTGGAACTGGAGCACCGTTCGTTCTCGCGGGAATTCCTGGCGAAGTTTCCCGCTCGCATTCTTCTGGACAAGCGAGTGATCCCGGTCGAGGAGAACGGCGGCGTGTTCGTCGTCACGAGCAACCCGTTCGATACGTCGGCCGTCGACGAGTTGCGGCTGGCCACGGGGCAGGATCTCCAGGTCGCTCTGGCGCCGTTGGTGGAGATCGACCGGTGCATCAAGCAGCATTTGGGCGTCGGCGCCGACACGGTCCAGTCGATGATCTCCGAGGCCGGTGAGAATGGTTTGCAGGTGATCGACACGGAGTCGGACGACGACATGGATCTGACCGATGCGGCCGAGGGGGCGTCGATCATTCGCTTCGTCAATCAGATCCTCACCGAGGCCATCGAACTGCGGGCCACCGACGTACACATCGAGCCCTTCGAGGATACGCTGCGGGTGCGCTACCGCATCGACGGTGTGCTCCAGGAGGCGTCGGTGGCGTCAGAGGTCAAGCAGTTCCAGGCGGCGATCGTCTCGCGCTTGAAGATTCTCAGTAAGCTCGACATTGCCGAAAAGCGCGTGCCTCAGGACGGCCGGATCAAGATCCTGATTGCCGATCACGAAATCGACGTGCGTGTCTCCGTGATCCCGATGCTGTACGGCGAGGCCGTCGTGCTGCGTCTGCTCGACCGCTCATCGGTCCTGCTGGGGCTGGACAAACTCGGCATGACCGACCGTGACTTGCAGGTCATGAAGACCATTCTCGAACGACCTCATGGCATTATCCTCGTGACCGGGCCCACCGGCAGTGGCAAGACGACGTCACTGTATGCCGGGCTGTCATATATAAACGATATCCAGCGCAAGATCATTACGATCGAGGATCCGATCGAGTACCAGCTTCACGGCATCAATCAGATTCAGGTCTCCCGCAAGGCGGGACTGACGTTTGCCAGCGGGCTGCGCTCGATCCTCCGGCACGACCCCGACGTCATCCTCGTCGGCGAGATTCGTGACGTCGAGACGGCCGAAATCGCCATTCAGGCCTCGCTGACCGGCCACCTGGTGTTCTCCACGCTGCACACGAACGACGCCCCGACGGCGCTGACGCGTCTGGTGGATATGGGCATTGAGCCGTACCTCGTGGCTTCGTCGCTGGAGGCGGTGGTCGCCCAGCGTCTGGTCCGGGTGATCTGCTCCCAGTGCAAGGAGGAACTGGCCGGCAGCGAACGCGAACGACTCAAACAGCGCTTCGGCGACAAGCTGCCTGAGAAACTCTACAAGGGACAAGGCTGTCGCCGCTGCCAGGGCACGGGCTATCGGGGCCGGATGGGGATCTTCGAGATGATGGTCGTCACCGACGAGGTGCGTTCGCTCATTCTCGAAAACGCCTCGCCGCGTGACCTGCGGCAGGCCTCCGCCAAGCAAGGGATGACGAGTCTGCGCGATGATGGTTTCCGGCACCTTTGGCAGGGCAAGACCACCGTCGAAGAGATTCTCAGGGTGACCAAAGACGACACGTTCGGGCCGGGCAATGCAGCCGAGCCGGCGCAGCAGTGGTGATGAGATAAGATGGCAACGTTTACCTACAAAGCGATTGATGACGATGGACGGGAAGTCGCCGACAAACTGGTGGCGCCGGACCGGGCCGCGGCCATCGAGCAGCTCTTTGGCAAGAACCTCAACCCCGTCTCCGTCGAGCGCGCCGAGGAGGCGCCGCCTCAGGGCGTGTTCGCACGCTTCGGCAATGTCTCCAAACGCGAGATCGACACCTTCACCCGCCAATTGGGTAATCTGTTGGCGGCCGGGGTGCCCATGAGCAGAGCGCTGGGGATTCTCAGCCGCGAAGCGTCGCGCGTGGCATCGAAGAAACTCTGGGCGGTCGTGCACGACCAGGTGGCCGGCGGGATGTCGCTGGCCGATGCGTTGAGCTTGCACCCGCGTGCCTTTTCCCCCATTTATGTGGCCATGGTCCGAGCCGGCGAGACCGGTGGGTTTCTCGACATCGTGCTCGAACAGATTGCCACGTTCCGGGCCCGCGAAGCGGACCTGAAGGGCCGGGTCAAGGCGGCGCTGGTCTATCCGATCATCCTGGCCGTCCTGGCGGCCGGCATCATGATCTTTCTGCTGACCTTCTTCATCCCGCGCTTCAGCCAGATGTTCGCCGAGTTCGGCGGTTCGCTGCCGGCTTTGACACGCTACATCGTCGCGGCCAGCGAAATCCTGGTGACATATTGGTTTGTCCTGGTGCTGGTGCTGGCCTTGCTGGCCTTCGCCATTCAGCGGATGCTCGCCAGCGACGAAGGCCGGCGCAGCATGGAAGGGCTGGTGTTGCGTCTGCCGCTGTTCGGGACGGGCATGGCCCGCTTCGCGTTGGTGCGGTTCTGCCGGATGCTGGGCACGCTGGTCGGGGCCGGGGTGCCCCTGATCGCCTCGTTGCGGGTCGCTAAAGAGGCGATTGGCAACCAGGTGTTGGCCGATGCCGTCACTGACGCGACCGAGCGCGTCCAGAAGGGCCAGCCGCTGGCCCGCAGTCTGGAGACTTGCTGCCTGCTGTTTCCGGCTTCTGTGATTGAAATGGTCTCGGTGGCCGAAGAGAGTGGCCGCCTCGATCCGGAGTTGGTACGCCTGGCCGGTGCGTATGAAGACGAGCTGGACCGGCATCTGAAGATGATGGTGACGCTGGTGGAGCCGGCGCTGCTGTTCCTCATGGCGGTGCTGGTAGGCACCGTCGTGATCGGCATGCTCCTGCCCATCTTCAATCTCCAGGAGCTGATTCGCTGAGCCGGCGTCGGGGGCGAGGGAAAGACCGTCGGATGCGCTCGTGATGTCCGAAGAATATAGATTGCGGTTGTGGATTCTTGAGTTGGGGAACGACATGAAATCGGTAGGAACACACGATAGCAGAGATAGGCGTCGCCGACACCATGGGCTGCGGGCCTCGGGCTTTACGTTGATCGAACTGATGCTGGTACTGGTGATCCTGGCGACCCTGGCGGCCATCGTACTGCCGAAGTTCACGGGCCGTTCGCAACAGGCCAAGATCACCGGAGCCCGGACCCAAATCGCTCTGTTCGAGACGGCGCTGAGCGCCTTTGAGATCGACCTGGGGCGCTATCCCACAACCACCGAAGGGTTGCGCGTGTTGGTTGAGAAACCGACCTCCGATTCGGAAGGCTGGCTCCAGCCGTATCTGAGCCGGGAAGAAGTGCCCAAGGACCCGTGGGGCAATGAGTATCAGTATCGCTACCCGGGGCAGTACAACGAGAACGGGTACGATCTGTATTCCGTCGGACCCGACCACAAGATGGGCGGCGGCGACGATATCACCAATTGGTCGACCGAGAAGTAGAAACGAGAGCAGGCCATGAACGCCGGTGCGACACAACACGACAGGGACCACGGATTCACGCTCCTGGAGCTTATCCTGGTGATGGTTATTCTTTCGACCGTCCTGGCGATGGCCGGGCCGTCGTTGCGTGGCTTCTTCGCGTCGCGCAAGACCCACGATACAGCCGCTCAGATCCTGGCCCTGACCCAGTTCGCCCGGTCGCAGGCGATCAGCGAAGGCATCGTGTACCGCCTGAACTTCGACACGCGGGAAAATGCGTATTGGCTGACGGCGCAGCAGGCGGGGCTCTTCGAGAAACTTGAGACGGACTTCGGACGGATCTTCACGCTGCCGAAGGATATTGTGATGGAACTGGAAGAAGTGGACAGCGAGGATGGCGAGACTTTTCTAAAGTTCACGCCGCAAGGGACGGTGACGGCCGGCACCGTGCGGCTGATCGATCGCGCCGGCCGGGCGCTGGAAGTCACGTGCCCGACGGTGACCGAATCATTTTCGATTGTCGAATCTAGGCAGAGCAATGGCTACTACACCGCGAAACACAATCGTTAAGGGACGCCGCCACGGCGGGTTCACCTTCGCGGAACTGCTGGCGACGGTGGTGCTGATCGGCATCATCATGCCCGTGGCGATGCGGACGATTGCGCTATGTACGAGCCTGGCGGGGATGTCGCGCAAGGAAACGGAAGCGGCCTCGCTCGCCCGCACTCGGCTCACCGAACTGGTCACTTCCGGCGACTGGCAGAGCGGGGGTCGGGCGGGAGACTTCGGCTCAGACTGGCCCGGCTATCGCTGGACGGTCGAGGCCTCCAACTGGACGGGCTCGGTGGTTAGTCAGATCGACCTGAGCGTGCATTGGCAGTCCCAGGGCCGGGACCGCTCGGTGACTTTGAGCACGCTGGCCTACGTGGAGGACGAGTGAGATGCCCAAGCACGCTCGACAATCCGCGGGCTTCACGTTGCTCGAACTACTCGTGGCGATGAGCCTGATGGTCGTGGTGGCCGCCTCGTTGTACACGGCCCTGCACACCGGTTTCACGGCCCGCCGCAGTGCCCTGGCGGCCGTCGAACCGACATCGCAGGCGCTCAACGCCATCGAGTTGCTCAAGCAGGATGTCATCGGTGTCATCCCCGTCGATGGCGCCCTGGCCGAATCGTTCATCGGGACCAGCAGCCGCAACGGCGAGGGCAAGGATGCCGACTCCGTCGCATTCTACACCACGCAGGTCTACGGCGACGAGGACGAACTGGTGGGGGGCGTCGGCAAGATCGAGTTGGAATTGCAGGAGGACACCGACGAGGACCGCGAGAACTACCGACTCGTGCGCAAAATCACGCGCAACCTGCTGTCGCCCCGGGATGTCGATCCGGAAGAGCAGGTCCTCTGTCGCAACGTGACCTCGCTGAACCTGCGCTATTTCGACGGCGACAGTTGGCTCGACACCTGGGATTCAACGGCCGATGCCAACAGCCTGCCGGTGGCCATGGAAGTGGAGATCCAGGTCGCCTATCAGGTGGCGGGAGGGGTGAAGACGCAGAAGAACCAGACACGGCGTCTCATGCAGAGCTTTGCCATCCCTTGTGGTGGCGAGGCGCTGACGGACACCGAATCCGAGACCGCAACGACAACGGGCGCTCAGAGCCCGGGGCAGGTGGGCGGATGACAGCGCGAACGCATAGACAAGTCGATCGACGGTACCGAACGCACGGGACGATTCTGATTGTGACGATCTGGGTCGTGCTGGTGCTGGCGGGCCTGGCGTTGGTCTTCGCGCGTTCGATACGGGTGGCCGCGATTGTCTCGAGAAACCATGTTGCCTCGCTGGAGGCCGAGTGTATCGCGGCCGGGGCCAGCGCCTACATCCGCGCCCGGTTGGCCCAGACCGACGAGGAGGAGACAACCTCATCATCGTCATCAACGGACGCCGACGAATACCGGGCGCTGCAGGTCGGTGAAGGTTATTTCTGGGTGCTGCATTCGAATCTGGAAGACGATGACGATTACGACTACGGGCTGACCGACGAGGCGGGCAAGATCAATCTCAACTCCGCCTCCGAAGAGATGCTGCTGAAGCTGCCCGGCATGACAGCCGAACTGGCCGCGTCGATTATCGACTGGCGCGACGAGGACAGCGAGGTCACCACGGGCGGCGCCGAGAACGAGTACTATCTGTTGCAATCCGAGCCGTACAACTGCAAGAACGCGCCGCTGCAAACGGTCGTAGAGATCCTGCTGATCAAAGGGGCTTCCGAAGAGTTGCTCTACGGCGAAGACACCAATCTCAATGGCGTCCTCGACGATCACGAGAACGACGGCGATCTCAGTGCTCCCTCGGACGATCGTGACGGGCGGCTCGACACCGGATTCTACGATTACGTGACGGTATACAGTGTGGAAGCCAATACCGACAGCCAGGGCAACGCGCGGATCAACGTCAACGATTCGAGCAGCCGGTCCGACCTCCAGAGTGCGTTGCAGGAAATGGTCAAGGAGGAACGGGCCCTGGAGATCATGGGCATGATGTCCACCAATCCCTCCTACGATAACATCCTGGAGTTCTACTTCCAGGTGGGCTTGACCTCGGAAGAATTTGCCCAACTCGCGGACAAGCTGACCACGAGCGACGAAGAGACCCTTTCCGGCCTGGTCAACGTCAACACCGCCTCGAAGGAAGTGCTGTTGTGTCTGCCCGGCCTGGAAGAGAACGACGCGGAAGCGTTGCTGTCGTATCGCGAGCGCAACGGCGCGCAAACGTCGCTGGCCTGGATCGTTGACGTGCTCGATCAGGATAAGGCGATTGCGATCGGCAGCTACATCACGGCGCGCTCTTCCCAGTACTCTGCCGACATCGTTTGCCTGTCGGGCAACGGACGCGCCTACAAGCGCTACAAAGCAGTCTTCGACGTGCAGAGCGGATCGCCACGAATGGTGTACTGGAAATCGCTGACGTCTTTCGGGTGGCCCCTGAACCGCCAGATCGTCGCGACGCTGCGCGAAGGCAAGCCACTAACAGAGATGATCTTGAGTATGAATTGATGGGACGCGTATTATGCTAGGCACTCGGACCCTGTTGGGACTGGCAATTGATGAGCATGGCGTGATGGTGGCCGAGATCGGCGGTCGGTCCGGTCGGCCGGACGTACGCCGTGTCGGTCACTGGGCTTTTCCGGCGCCGTTCGACGTCGGCCAGGCCCAGGAACTCGGGCGCCAGTTCCGCCAGTACCTGCGCGCGAATCACTTCTCATCGAAGCACGCCATCATCGGGATTCCCACGAAGTGGATCGTGGCCCGTGAGATCGTGGCCCCGCCGGCCAACCCCGAGGCGCTGGCCGGGATGCTCGCCATCCAGGCTGAGCGGGTGTTTTCGCTCAATGCCAGCGAGTTGATTTTCGACTACTGCGGCCAGCCCAGCGCCTCGGAGTCGCGCAAGATCCTCCTGCTGGCGGCCCGGCGCCAGATGATCGAGCAAGTCAAAGAGATCGCCACCGTCGCCGGATTGCAGGTGCAGGGCGTGACCGTCTCGGCCCTGGCCTTCGACAAAGGGCGGTCCAAAGCGGATGCGCGCCGGGGCTTTGGGTTGTACGCGCGGCCAACCTACTGCGAGTTCTGGAGCCAGGGCGCCGGCCGACCGGGCGCGATCAAGCACGTCCCGATGGCGGGCACGAACGGGATGCCCGACGACCGTGCCCAGCGTCTGACCGCGGCGATTCCGCGGCTGATCATGCTGATGCCCCAGCAAGATCAGACGCCCCCTTATCAGGTCACGATCTACGATGCGTGCAGCGCCTCTGAAGGTCTGGTGGACCGGCTCAACGAACGGCTGGCCCCTCAGATCACCGTGCGGGAAGGAGGCAGCGATCTGCGCGGGGGCCATCGTCTGGAAGGAGCCGAGTCGATCGCTGCGGCGGCCGTCGCCATGACCGGCGCCGGGATGAGCAAGCCCCAGGTGGATTTCCTGAACCCGCGCATCGGACGGCGAGAAACATCACCGCACAAGCGGCTGGTTGGCTGGGGGGTATTCGCGGCCGCGGCACTCGTCCTCATCGTGGGCGCCGTGTTGGTCGACTGGCAGCGCACCCGCTCAGACATCGCGACCTACACGGAGCAGTTGGAGATGATGAGTGGCGACCTCGAGGCCGCGCGGGCCGTGGTGGACCGCATGGCGTATGCCCGCAGTTGGACCAGTCAGACTCCCGAGTTCCTCGAATGTCTCCGGCAATTGACGCTGGCCTTCCCCGAGGCGCCGACGGTCTGGGCTACCAGTCTGGCTTTGAACGAGAACCGTGAAGGGTTGCTGGTGGGCCTGGCCACCGACGACGCGGGCATCATTGAGGTCCAGGATCGCATCAAGCAGAATGACGTGTTTGCCAACGTGCAGATGATGCACATTCGCGATGTGGGTCGCGACTCCACCGAGAAGGAGTTTGCCCTGAAATTCACATTCCAAGGTGTGAGATAGAGTATGGTGTTGTCGAAACGAGAGCGGATCATCCTGATTGTCACGATCGTGGTCGTGGGGGCCCTCGTCGTGGACAAGGTCATCTTCGGGCCGGTTAAGGGCCGGCTGGATGAGATGAAGGTGCAGCGCGATTTGCTGGTGGCGGAAGTGGCCGAAGCGCAGTCGCTGTTCGAGCGGCAGGGGTTGTTGGCGCCGCGCTACAAGGCCATGCTGTCTGATGGGTTTCGCCATGATACGGAAGCAGAGAGCCGCGTGTTGCGGGCGCTGCGCGACTGGTCCAGTGCGACAGGAGTAATCCTCAGTTCGGTCAAGCCGGAACGCGTGGCCAGCGATCAGGGCCTCAAGGAGATGACCTTCAGGGTGGCCGGCAAAGGGACGTTACGCTCGGTAGCCCAGCTCTTGTATCAGATCGAGACGGCGGCCCTGCCGATCAAAGTCCAGAGCATGCAGCTCGGCCTGGCCGGTGAGGGTACTGACAGTATGTCACTGGAACTGGGACTTTCCGCACTTTACTTGGGGGCTGAGCCGGAGGCTTCAGAACAAGAACAACCAGAGGTCGGAAATGAAGACGAACGCTAGAAGACAGATGGGGCCGATGGTGGCGGTCGTGGTGCTGGGATGGATCGCAGCACTGGAACCGGCCGTCGGGCTGGGCCAGGCACAGGAGCCGAACAAGCCGGACGATCCGTGGGGTAAATACGAGTTGATTCTCGAACGCAATATGTTCTCCCGGCAGCGGGGCCCACGCCGCAGAGAGGATCGCGGAGAGCGTAGAGAAGTTGCCATGCCCAATCCCGAATCCTATTTCCGGCTCAGGGGCATTGTCCAGGAGGACGGCAGGTTCATCGCGTTTGTCGAGGATACGCGCAGTAACAGCGTCTTGAAGCTGCGCCAGGGGGATAGCGTCGCGCGCGGGACCGTCAAAGCCCTGACGCTGGATACGGTTGAGTATCAACTGGGAGATCAGGTCACCACCGTCCGTCTGGGATACGATTTGGAAGGAGGGCAGGGGGCCGTCACGATGAACGAGTTGATGGAATGGCCGCAGACGACTGCGACGCCTGCGGCCCCGTCGGAAGCGTCATCGTCGGAAACTCCGACCGGAGAGGCGGCCGACATTTTGAAGCAGCTCATGGAGCGACGCCGACGAGAACTCGGCCAATGACCGCGACACAGGACATGTCGTGCGAAGACGGACACAAACAGGAGATTACAACGATGCGAACGTTCAAGGTGATAATCGTACTGGCCGCTTTGGCCCTGACCGGCGCGTTGACCTCGAGTCCGGCGTGGGCTCAGGAGGCGTCCGAGACGCCACCGCCCGGCGCCCCGCCGGTTGAGATGGTCAAGGCCGATGGGGACGTGAGAATCAAACTCAACTTCCAGGAGACGCCGCTCCAGGCGGTGCTCGAATACCTCTCCGAGACGGCCGGATTGACGGTGATCTCCGACCAGCCTCTGATGGACGGGTCCATGACCGTCATCAGTCGACAGCCGATTTCGTTGAACGAGGCCGTGTCGCTGATCAATTCGATGTTGAAGGAGAAGGGACTGACCACCGTCCTGCGCGGCAAGACCCTGAAGGTCGTCACGTTGGAGCAAGCCAAGCTGGAGAACCTCCCGGTTCTGACCGGTCGGGACCCGGATGCGATCGTGGCCGGCGATGACGTGGTCACCTACGTCGTTCCCGTCGGGCATGTCTCGGCCCAGGCGCTCCAGGCAAACCTCATGGCGCTCGTCCCTGAGTATGCGAGCCTGGAGGCCAACGAGGACGGCAATGCCCTGATCATCACCGACACCACCGCCAACATCAAACGCCTGGTCCAGATCGTCCGGGCCCTGGACACGCACATGTCCATGGTCGCCGAGATTCGCGTCTTTCGCCTGACCAGCGCCGATGCCACCAGTGCCGCGACGCTGATCAACAACATCTTCGAGCAGGATCAGGCCGGTACGAGCGGCCGGCAAGGCCCGCGCAATCCCATGGAGATGATGATGCAGCGCTTCGGCCGGGGACGTGGTGGGCGTGGCGGTCCCGGCGACGGCGACGACAACGGCGGCGCTCAGGCCGGTGGCAGCGCCAACGTGAAGATCGTCGCGGTCGCCGACGAGCGGACCAACTCGGTCGTCGTGCGTGGCCCGGGCGAGGCCATGCCGCTCGTCGAGGACCTGATCAAATCGCTCGACGACACTACGGTCGAAGTGGCGGGCGTGCGGGTATTCCAGTTACGCTATGCCGATGCGACCAATGTGGCCGACGTGATCAACACGCTTTTTGGGGAAGAACAAGCCTCGTCTCAGAACGATCGGGGCGGACCCATGATGTTCCGTGGCCCCTTCGGTCGGGGCGGGCCCGGCGGGGGACAGGACAACCAGCAGGATGACACCAACAGCAAGCTTCAGATTCGGGCGGCCGCCGACAGCCAGACCAATACGGTGGTGGTAACGGGTCCGGACAAGATGCTGGAAATCGTCACGCAGGTCGTGGAGAAACTTGACACCCAACTGCCCAACGTGGCCGACGTGAAGGTCTTTCACTTAGAGTATGCCGATGCGCAAGATACGGCTGAACTGATCAACGAGGTCTTCGGCGAAAGCAGCACGTCCTCCAGTTCGAGGAACTCGCGCAACCAGCAAAACCAGCAGATACGCTTCATGCGGGGCGGGCCGCCCATAATGGACGTGACCAGCACGAACGGCGGTGGCGGTTCGGATATCACCGTGGTCGCTGCGGCCGACTCGCTCACCAACTCGGTGGTCGTCAGCGGTCCGCCTGAGACACTCAAGATCATCGCCGACGTGATCGAGGAGCTGGATGAGAATCCCGAGCAGGAGCGGCAGATCTTTGTCTATCCCCTGGAGAACGCCGATGCGACGAATCTCATGGAGATCCTGAATAATCTCTTCGAGGAGTTGCAGGCCCTGAACCAGCAGGGCACCGGCACCACCGGCCAGCAGTTCCAGGGCGGCCAGCGCGGCGCCCAGCCGGGCGGCGCTGCCGGCGGTACGGCGTCGCAGGTCTCCGGCGGCGCCAACGACCTCGACGAGGAGACCTATTTCGAGGCCGACACCGATACGAACTCACTGCTCGTCCTGACCTCGACCAAGAACTACGAGCGCATCAAGCCTATCATCGACGAACTGGACAAGCCGGTCGGCCAGGTTCTGATCAAGGTGTTGTTCGCCGAACTGAGCCACAGCAACAGCGTGGATCTGGGCACCGAGTTCTCGATGCTGAATCTCCGCAGCGACGGCGACTTCACCGAGAGCATCACCTCTTTCGGTTCGCCCCTTTCCGGCCTGAGCGTGCAGACGGTCGAGGGTGATCTGGACGTGACGATCTCCGCCTTGCAGGAAGTCGGTCGGCTTAACGTTCTGTCGCGTCCTTACATTCTGACGCGGAACAACCAGATGGCCGTCATCACCGTGGGCGAAGAGGTCCCGATCCCGACCGGCAGCAGCCAGGGCACCGCGACCACCACCACCACGTTCGACTACCGTGACGACATCGGTATTGTGCTGAGTGTCACGCCCTCTATCAATCAGTTGGGACTGGTCAACATGGTGGTGACACCGCAGATTACCACGCGCACCGGGGAGACGGTTCAGATCTCCGAAGACCTCTTCCCTGAGGTCTTTGCCACCCGCTCGGCCGATACGCGCGTCACCGTGCGGAATGGCCAGACGATCGTCATTGGTGGTCTCATTGAGGATCAGATCACCGACACGATCCGTAAGGTGCCGCTGCTGGGCGACATTCCTATCGCGGGCCACCTCTTCAAGCGGACGATCAAAGAGAAGAGCAAGACGGAACTGTTGATCTTCCTGACGCCCCACGTGGCTCAGGATTCCTCGGAGTTGACCCCGATCTATGAAACCGAGCGGGAGCGAAGCAATCTGGAGAGCGACGAGAAGACCGCCGAGATCTTCCGGAAGCACATGGAAGGCATGCAGGGGCCCGACACGAAAACGCCCGAACCGAACGAGCCATAAGACCCCGACCTCTTCGCAGGCTCGCTCAGTCGTCCGGGCCCGTGTCAGAGAGCTTCTCAAGATGCCGCAGACGAACTGGATTCGTTCGCGGCATCTTATTTCTTGCCCTCATGGAGGGTGCGATTTCGCAGCACACCACCAGCGCTGTCCCCACGCATCTGCTCCCATGTCTCTCGTGTGACCCCTGTCGTGACGTCGCCGCAGGGAACACGACTGAACCGTGCAGTCCACACCGACACCACCATTGGCGCGACTTCTGCAAGCGCCGCGCGTGTCGGAAGGCCCGCAAGTACCGCTGGAGGGGCAGATCCCGAGGCGCAACCCAACCACCGACTACACCATGCACTACCGGATCTTGTAAGCGATCGCCCGCGTAAGCTGTTTCCACGCCACGGCGCCCTGTTTGCCAAACCAGGCCTATACCTTCTCCGCGGCCGCAAAAACTCCCTCACCTTGCGACTCACTCAACTCCCGCCGATCTGGGACGGGCTCCGGGACATGACAATCCCCGGCGCAGAGATGAGACCCCATCGAGGGTCTCAAACTCGACTACCTCCTCGCGGTGTCAGCAGGGGGTGACGTTCTGAGCCTCAGGGCCCTTCCTGCCTTCGGCCGAAACGTACTCAACGGTCTGGCCTTCGGCCAGGGTCTTGAAGCCCGTGCCTGTGATGTTGGAGTGATGGACGAACAGATCTTCACTGCCGTCGTCCGGGACGATGAAACCGTAACCCTTTTGATCGTTGAACCACTTCACTGTACCCTTTGCCACGATGTTCTCCTTGGGCTCGAAAGCCCGTAACGCAATTGCCCTCAGTTTCTGTTGTAAGGGATAGGTCTTGAGAGCGGAAACCATACACCTTGACTGGGTACCAGTGTATCGTTTAGGCTGTGTTTGGTCTATAAAATTTATTTGAAAATGCCATAATTCGCTAAAGTCCGCTCGCCTTGGACTCGCCAAGAAGGGCGGCGCCTCCAGGGGTCTCTGGATCGTCGTGTTATATGTCAACTGTCTCCCGCGTGGCCCTGCGTACTGGAAAGTACTGAAATCGCAAGCTTTGCGAATTCCTGCCCTGAGGCCGCCGTGACATAAAACTGGCCCTGATATATCGGGTTTCTGTCCGTCTACGTAGAAACCCGTATTTTCTACGAGCGCATTGTGCCTGCCCTGGTCGGGCCTAGACGCCACTGAAGGCGGAGAAGCCGCCGTCGACGGGGATGACCACCCCGGTGACAAACTTCGCCGCGTCACTGAGTAGCCAGATGAGTGTCCCGATAAGGTCGGCCGGTTCGCCGAAGCGGTTCATCGGCGTGTGCTCGATGATCGTCTTGCCCCGCGCGGTGAGGTCACCCGTCGTTTCGTCGGTCAACAGGAAGCGGTTCTGTTCGGTCAGGAAGAACCCGGGCGCGATCGCGTTGACGCGAATATTGGGCGAGTGACGTTGAGCCATATAGGTGGACAGCCACTGCGTGAAGTTACTGATGGCGGCCTTGGCCCCGGAATAGGCTGCAATATTCGTAAGCGGCCGAAACGCGTTCATCGATGAGATATTGACGATCGTCCCCTCGCCCCGCTCAGCCATGTGCTTGCCGAAGATCTGGCAGGGCATCATAGTCCCCAGGCAGTTCAGATCGAACACCATACGCAGTGACTCTTCGGGCAGATCGAAGAACGTCGTCGGCGGCGCGCACGTCGCTTCCTTCTTATTGCCGCCGGCTCCGTTGATCAGCACGTCGATCCGTCCCAGGCACTCCAGGGCGCAGTCGAAGGCGTCCTCGACCATCTTGCGTTCGAGCACGTTAATCTTGACCGGCAGAGCGAACCCCCCGGCCGCCTCGATCTCTTTGGAGACCTCGTTGGCCCGCATCTCGTCGTAGTCGGCCACGCACACCTTGGCGCCGCGGGCCGCCAGTTCCTTCGCCATCATGCCACAGAGCACGCCGGCCCCGCCGGTAATGACTACGCCCTTGTCCTTCACATCGAACAGCTTCTCCATCGTCTTCCTTTCGCCGGCCGCGCGGCCGGTACTGCTTGTCCCGAGTCCGTCGTTCGGTTCTGCCGCGAAACGGCTTTGGCCCCGAATATACCCGACCTCTGCTGGCCCATCAACCACCCGCCTGATTCGCCGCGCTGGCCTGTGTGTTGCTATGATATTGGGTTTGTTTTACATTTTGCAGTTCAAGGCCTGTTCCCTGCGGGGCTTTTCCCGGCCGGGCCTCTCGCAGCCGTGCCGAACCCGGCAGATTGGCTTTGTTTGGCGCCGCGCCCCGTGACTCGTCGCTCGTATCTCGCATTGCGTATCGCGCTGCCCGTCTTCGGTTCTCTGTCGTCCGCCCTCCAGCCTCCGGCCTCCCGTCTCCCACCCGACCAAATTGGCTTTGCCTGTCGCGCCCATAAACGGACACTCCGTAGATAACTATGCGATCAAGAAGCATTTACAACATTCCCGACGTCAAAAAAATTGGCTTTGCTTTGCACGAATGATGACAGCGCGCCCGCCCCCCGAGGGGCATCGAAGCACCCAATGCGGATATCGAAACTCGAAACCAGACCTGCGACGTGCAATGTGGCACTGGCCACGGGGATTCTCCCTCCTCCGGCCGCAATCAGCGGCCCCTTTTCAGAGTTGATTGTTGATGATCGATTGTCGAGTCGTACTCGTCGAGCATCAGTCTTTAACAGTGTTTGAATACGAGTATACAGGGCGGAATGTTCGTTGTAAAGAGAAATATGGCCGATTTTCACCCCTCTCCCGCCTGCCGCCTCCGGCCTCCAGCCTGTCATCACAACGGATTAGCCCAAAAAGTATGTCGCGACATCGGAGGGGAGGCCGTCGGCTCTCCGTCGGGGGACGGGGGTGGCACGTGGCGGTCGGTCGTTGCCAAGTAGGTGGCGGGCGGTCGTTGGTGGAGGCCGGCCGAGGAGCACAGATGGTCGAAAGGGCATGGCAAGGCGGCTTTGCCGTCTCCGGCGGCTCGGAGGGGCGACGGTCGAGGCTCAGGCCGATGGAGACCGAACCTGAGATACGTGGGACGGGCCATTCACCGCTTCCAAACCGGGGTTTTCCGTTGTCTTTCTCGCCAGTATCTGCCATAATACAGGG
>CP070782.1:6046741-6062700 GCA_020346325.1 Phycisphaerales bacterium | reverse complement strand
ACGTCGACGCAGGCCTTGGCGTAGTGGGCCAGCTCGTCGGGGTCGTGATCGCGGAAGCGGAGGTTCTCGGGCTTGATGCCGTGGTCGGTGTACCAGGCAAAACGGGCGGCCTTCCATTTCTCGTACCACTGCTCGTCGGTGCCCGGCTCGCAGAAGAACTCGACCTCCGCCTGCTCGAACTCGCGGGTGCGGAAGATGAAGGCCTTGGTGGTCACTTCGTTGCGGAAGCTCTTGCCGATCTGGGCAATGCCGAAGGGGACCTTGACGCGGGTCGAGTCGAGGACGTTGCGGAAGTTGGCGAAGATGCCCTGCGCGGTTTCCGGCCGCAGGTACATGGTCATCGAATCTTCGGCGTTGGCGCCCATCTGGGTCTCGAACATCAGCTTAAACGGCATGGGCGGCGTGAACTGGCCCACGGTGCCGCAGTTGGGGCAGACCTTGCCGCGCAGGTCGTGCTCTTGGGCTTCGGCCGTATCGAGCGAGATGTGCTCGGTGTGCTCGCTGGCCTGCTGGGGGTCTTTGTCTTCCAGGTGGTCCACGCGGGTGCGCGTGTTGCACTTCTTGCATTCGGAGATCAGATCGGCGAATTTGTCGGCGTGGCCCGAGGCCTTCCAGACCAACGGGTGCATCAGAATGCTGCAATCGAGCCCGACGACGTCGTCGCGCATCTGGACGACGTGCTTCCACCAGGCCCGCTTGACGTTGTTCTTCAGCTCCACGCCCAGGGGCCCATAATCGTAACAACTGGCCAGGCCGCCGTAGATTTCGCTGGATTGGAAGATGAAGCCGCGCCGCTTGCAGAGCGATACGATGTCGTCGAGTTTTGCCAATTTCGCCATATGGTCCAGTCTCCAAATAATCAGGGAAGGCTCCATTATAGGGGGCGAAATCGAGATTACAAGGGTGCAACGCCTACGACCACGCCTGGGTGCGGAGAACCGGATCGTCCTTGCAGGTTCGCCGATGGCGATTGGGGGCCAGTGTTTGACCATGGCCGGCCCGGCATTTGGCTGGGCCTGGCGAGTATTCTATACTTTGGACGACAAGAGGCGCCCGTCGGTATTACATCTGTGAAACAAGAGTTGTGCCGGAATCTGCGGGGGAAGTCGAGGTGAATGGGATTGAAGGAACTGGAGGTACAGCGTCTCTGCGCCGCCTCTTGATTGAGGCGGCGCAATCGATTCGCGGGGCCACGGAACGGAATCGGAAACAGGAAGCGCCGGAGAACAAGTCAGGCGTGGAAAGCGCCCTGTCGCTGTCGCGTCAACACTTGAGTGCAGCGCTCCAGGGCGCCGGCTTCCTCGATATTCACGCCGGCAGCATCGCCCGCATGGAGGCGTTTCTCAAACATGTCAATGCCAAGCGGGAAGGGGTCGAGGTCGAACTGGATCCCGAGACGACCGGCGACATCGCCACCCAGATGGGATCGGAGGTCACGGGGGATGTCAATCTGATCCTGCGCATCCTGGCGCGGCTCCGTCCTGAGCGGGTCGCCATGTTGCTGAAGTAGGCAGCAGTTCGTGCCTGAGCTCTAGCGCTCAGGAATCGGGCGGTCTGCGGGTGATGGGTGGAAGTCCTCTGGGGGGCGAATCCGGACCGGCCTGTCACCGGGTTTCAGGGCGAGACTCTCTGCCCAGGACGGCGGGCCATTCTCACGGGCGCGGGCAAAGCCATACGCCAATCCTTCCGCCTGGAAGACGACCGGCTTGTCGGTCAGTCGCGCATCGGTGGTGTACTGCCCAACCACCGTCGCCAGATACCAGTGCCAGGGAAACTTGTGGCCTTTGAATCCGGGGTTGATACCCGTGATGTCCACGTTGTGGGCACGGCTCAAACGATTCTCGGTCAGGTTGAGAAGGTCGCGTGTGAAATAGTGCTCGACCCATCGGTGCTTTCCAGGTCGATCGGCAAGCTTGCCCAGCGCGTTGGCATCCCACCCGTCCGGGACGTAGGCATCCAGGAACGTGATATGGATCTCGGCCGTGGTTTCCGCGGCGACAATTTCGGCTGCGCCGTTGACGACCCACGCCCCGGCCGAGTGGCCGATGAAGTGCACGTGTTGCCAATCCTTCGATAACCCCACTATCTTCCGTCCGAGGTGCGGCCCGATCGTATCACGTCCGATCGTCGCGGCCTGGGAAGGTCGCAAACGTTTGGCCAGGCCGCGCCAGTCGCACCAGCCGCAGCACCATTTCTCTCGGTCCACTCTTGCGGCAATCGCCAACGCCATCCGCTCGGGCCAGGGCTCCCGCTCGTACCATCCGTGTGTGATGACAACGAGGTTCGGCTCCTGGCAGGTCCTTCCCTGCGCGGCGCGTGAAAGTGTCAGGCTGTTGGCGTCCGCGTCGACCAGGTACAATGCGGCCGGTGAACGCGGATCGTCCGTGGCAACCTGGGCCGGTAGCGGCGTGAGTCCCGCAACAGCAAGGCAGATCAGCAGCGCCGGAAGATGGCTGCGACACGGAACTGCGAGGTTACAGCGCATGGGTCACGAGGTTGATGATTTCCTGGACCAGATCGGCGTGACGCTGCTCATCGGCCGCCAGTGATGCGAAGGTGGTCTTGATCTTCTGGGGCCCGAGCTCCGGGCCCGCGGCGATGTGGGAATAGAGATCGTGGGCCGACCGTTCGAGCGCTTTCATCGTCTCGAACTCCTGAATGATCTTGCCCTTGTTCCAGTTATTTGTCTGAGCCATGCTCTCTGACCAAAGCCTGGAGAATCTTCTTGTGCTTCTCCGTGTCCTCGACGAGCACCGTCAAGCGCTGTCTGATCTCGAGGAACGTCTCATCGTCGAGTTCTTCGGGCCAGTACTGCCGGTTCATATAGTCCTGGTAGACGCCGGAACCGATCTCGTCCTCTATATCCAGGGCCGCACGCAGTCTGTCACCGACGGTATCATGCGTGTCGGCTCCCGACCGGTCACCCGATTTGTGGCTGGCATCCGCACTCATGATCTAGAACATAGGCAGTGGTGTCTGCCCTGTCAATTCCCAGTTTTGCGAAAAGCTCGCGCATCGTTCGGCAGGACGCCGGCCTCAGACGTTCGGTTGGCATTTGGCGATCGGACCGTCGGGGCGGTGTGCGGAGAGATTCAAAAAGAGGTAAGGACGCCCCTTGAGGGACGTCCCTACCTTGATTCCAGTGTTACGAAGACGTCTGCGTGCTAGGCGACGCCATCGTCGGTTGCCACATTAGAAGGGCACGTAGATCGGTGCCGTTAGGCCGGCCAGCCCGGCAACTTCGGCGGGCGACAGGGCCCGGTCGTAGACACGCACTTCGTCGACGGCGCCCGGGAAGACATTCACGTTGTCCTGGCGCTTGCCCACATGGAACGCGCCTGGTGTATTGACGTTGGTGACGTCTTCGCTGCCGATAAGCAGGCCGTCGCCGTACCAAGTCACCGTTGTGCCGTCAAAGGTCGCGGCCAGGTGGTGCCATTCCAGGTCGATCGGCATGATGTCCTGCTCCCAACCGTGACGGTGCAGGCCGTAATAGCCCAGCGTCGTGGTGCCGGTGCTGCCGACGGCCTCGATGTCGAAGTGCTGGCCATTGGAGGCCGGACCGGTGAACCCGAAGACGTCGGTCCAGGCCGGGATCGAGGTCGTGTCGGCCTTGGCCCAGCCGGCGATGGTCCGGGCATCGGCGCCGCTGATGCCGACGCTTTCGACGATGACATGGTCCTGGACGCCGTCGAGCGCGATGGCTTGGCCATCCTTGCCGGGGACGTAGTTCGGACTGCCGTCGATGGTGCCGTTGAAGCCGTTGCCGGAGCTGTCGTTGGCATTGCCCTCAAAGGCGTAATAGGCGACCAGATTGGCGTCATCCGGCACGACCGGCACAATGACCTCCGGCGTCTTGGCATACAGGCGGATGTCGTCGACATAGAGCACGCCGGTCGCCCCCGCACCTTCGATGCCGATGGTCAGCTTGGTGACGTTACTCACGTTGCCGGCCGTGGACAGATCGATGTTCCACACCTGCCAGACCGGGGTGGCAATAGCCCCCGGATTTCCATCGAAGGCGATCTTGGTGTTGTTGATCTTGATATACAGTTGGCCCGTATTTCCGGCTGCCCCGTGGAAGGCAATGGCCAGGCTCTTGATGCCGCTGGCGGTCCAGTCTTGCGACAGGGTCAGTTCCGCCTCGGCCGTGCTGACGCCGGCATTATCGTAGAACAGGGGCATCGCTTGACTGCCGCTGCTGACGATGGACGTCTCGGCAAACGGCGCCTCGAAGTACCCTACCGTCGAGCCGGTGTCATTGACCCAGCCGTCGAGCCAGCTTTCGTAGATGCGGCTGCCCTCGTCGTCGGTGTAGCTTTCGAAGTCGTCCACAACCAGAAATTCCTGGGCGGCGAAGCTCCAGACGGCGCCGGCCCAGGTCGAAATGCTCTCTGCCTCGTTGACCTCGACGACCTGCCAGTAATAGGTCGTTTCGAGATCCAGGGTGCCCGGCGTGACAGAAGTGTCATCGGTCGTGTCAATCAAAGCCAGGGCGTTGGGATCGGTACCGAGGGAGACTTCATGAGAAGCCGCCTGGCGCCCGGCCCGCCAGCTCAGATCGGTCGCCACCGAGACGCCGGTGTCGCCATCGGCCGGCTGGGGCTCACGGGCCTGGACCGGAATGTACGTGAAGCGAACTTCGCTGAGGCCGAACTGGCCCAGGGGGCCGTAACCGCTGTTGACGGTGAGCCGGACCGCCTTGACGGCGACGCCGCCAAAATCGACGGCGGTGTTGGCCTCATAGTCGGCCCGTGCCGTAGCCTGGGCAAACTCCACGTCGCCCAGAACCACCCACTCGGTTCCGTCGGCCGAGTATTCCACGGTGACGTCCTTGAGGCCGAAGCCCAGCATCAGTTCGAACATCACGTTGTAGTTCCAGACGACCATCTGGTCGAGCTTGTAGACCTGGTCGAACTCGAACTCAATCATTGGCACGTCAGCGCCGGGAACGCCGAGCCACATATCGGCCGCGTCGACCGAATGCTGGTCCGCCTCGTTGAGGCCGGAACCATCGATCATCTTCTCGGGAACCGCGTCTCCCTCGGAGGTCGTATTGGCGGTCACCGTGACGTTTTCCACGGGGTAGGCGAACGGCTCGACTTCAAAGCTCCAGACGTCGCCCTTCATGGTGCCCTCAGGCCCGCCAATCTCGTCGATGCGCCAGTAATAGGTCTGACCGAATTCGAGGCGGCCGGGATCGTAACTGGTGGCCGCCTGGCCCGGGCTGACCAGCGTGCCCACGCCGTCGTTGACGTCATCAAAAGACGTGCCGAAATACACGTCGCGCGAGGTGGCGCCTTCGCCGGCGTTCCAGCTCAAGTCGTCGTCGCGGGGCACGTCCGTCGCTCCATCGGCAGGGCTGGGCGCCGACGCCAGTGCCGGATCGAAGAGGCCTCCCATGATGTCCAGAACTTCCTCGGCCGTCAGGGCCCGGCCGAAGAAGGCAAGGTCATCGAGGGCCGCCGAGGTCATGCTGCGCGAGCCGCCGTAGGTGTCGTCGCCGCCGATCCAGAAGGGGCCATCCCAGGCAATGGGGGGGTGTGAGACGGAATTGGTCGCCGATTCAACGCCGTTGAGGTAGAACGTCGCCAGATCGGGCGTGACGGTCACGGCCGCGTGGGACCATTCGCCGTCTGGCGGAACGACGCCTGACCGGTAGCTCCACGTGTTCGAGGCATCGTTCCAGTGGTAGGCCAACTGATTGCCCGCGGTGAGGTTGAATCCACTGGCCGGGCCGGGACCACGGTGCATGAAGAACGACGACCAATCCGCTTGTCCGCCATCCGGCAGAATCCAGCCGGCCCAGGTTCCGGCATCCAGCGTGACGCCGATGGCGGGGATCTCAACCAGCGTCGGATTGACCAGTTCAATGGCCATGCCATAGACGCCGGTGGTCCAGGCCGGGCTGCCATTGATGAATTCCCCGTGGTAGCCGTTGGGTGACGAATCCGAAACCGTGCTGCCTTCTCCCTCATCGCAGGCCCACCAGCCGATAAGAGCCGGGTCGCTCAGAGGGTTGTACTTGCCGTAGGCCGTCCCTCCTAGAACCAAGGCCATCGACATCATTAAGAGAATTGAGTGCTTCCACATAACCATACTCCTTCACGCAAAAAAAGACGATTAGTGAAACCATGGTCTGGTCACACACCCAGACGCATCTACTTCATCGGTAGAAATCCTGCCTCCTACAATGAATATCTTCGGGCACGGGATCGGCGCCTCGATAGACCGCATGCCCGACCTCCTCCTTAACTGATGGTTCCTGAGACTCTGTGTGCCGACATCTCGGTTGCCGCCTCGGGGGCCCGCGCCGTGTTGGCTAGGACACGCGGCCCCGTGGAACTTCGTTTTCTGTGAGGTCCTGGCGGGCGGGTGGGCGCCGATAAATCCCAACGCGATAGCGTCAACCGTGGGGACTCCCGGCGTGCTTGTTGCTCACTCTACTCCACCCGGTCCATCATCTCTCCTTCGATTCGCAGGTGCTAAGTGTCAAACATCATCCTTTGGTCTGCCCGCTCTACTTGATGGGCTCCGGCAAGGCTGCCCCTCGCATGAGCGAGATGCGGGGACACCCCAAGCCCGTTCACCTGCTGCATCGCTTCGACGCAGGTCAAGGAGAACATTGGTTTCTACGCAGGCCGACCCAGCGATTATAGCAAGTTATCGGTCCTCGAAGCAATGGCAATTCATGATTTTTCTCATGGACGCCCTGTGAATTCCGGGCCGAGACCCCACGCGATTTCTCGGGGGCGGTATGGCTGCTTCGGCGATGGGGCGGGGAAACGCCGGCCAGGGCCGTGTTCGCATTTTGATGAAAAGAAAACGCAAAATAACCTTTGCTTTCGGTTGGGCAAGAGGATAATTAAACGACTACCGGGTCCACAACGGGGCGGCCGATCGGCCTACTCCGGGGCTCGGTATGCGACGCCCGAGACGACACTTAGCGCTGATGGTGCTGGGGTGTCGGAAGGGGCTCGTGAGGTGCCAGCGGCCCAAGGCGGCGGTTCGCTGGGTCTGCATCGGTGGTTTGGTCACAAGAAAGGTGGGGAAGAACAATGCGCAAAGGCGGGTCGCGATGGATGGGTTTGGTGGTTCTGGCGGCGCTGGCGGCGATGGTCCTGTGTTCCTGCAGCACGGTGAAGCAGTGGACCGGGTCCGGGCCGGCCGAGGGGCCGATGGATATTGATGTCACCGTCTTTGGCACGATGCCCGACGGCCAGGACGTGCGGAACTACCACCTGCGCAATGCCACGGGCATGACGGCCGATATCATCACGTACGGTGCCATCGTGGTTGCTCTGGAAGCTCCGGACCGGGACGGGACCATGACGGACATCGTCCTGGGTTACGACAACCTCGCCGACTATCTCAAAGAGACACCTTACTTCGGTGCCATTGTGGGACGCTATGGCAACCGGATCGGCAAAGGCAAGTTCACCCTTGATGGCGTGACGTATACGCTGGCCACCAACAACGACGAGAACCACCTGCATGGCGGACTCAAGGGCTTCGACAAAGTCGTTTGGGACGACGAGCCTGTATGGCGCCCGGACGGGGTGGGGGTCAAACTCACTTACCTGAGCAAGGATGGCGAGGAAGGCTACCCGGGCAACCTCCAGGCCACCGTCATCTACGTCCTGACCAACAAGAACGAACTGAGGGTCGAGTACGAGGCCACCACGGACAAGGCCACGCCCGTGAATCTGACCCACCATGGGTATTTCAATCTGACCGGCGGGAAGCGCGATATCCTGGGCCATGAGCTGATGCTCAATGCCGACAAATTCACCCCCGTTGACGCGGGGCTGATTCCCAGCGGCCATCGGGTCGATGTCACGGACACGCCCATGGATTTCCGTAAAGCGACGGCGATCGGGGCGCGTATCGACGATGACTATGAGCAACTCAAGTTCGGCGGGGGCTATGACCACAACTGGGTTCTGAACAAGAATGGCAAGATCATGACGCCGGCCGCGAAGGTCTACGAGCCGACGACCGGACGGGTCATGGAGGTGCGGACCACCGAGCCGGGAATCCAGTTCTATGCGGGCAATTTCCTCGACGGAACGCTTACGGGCAAGGGGGGTATCGTCTACCAGCATCGCTACGGCTTCTGCCTGGAAACGCAGCACTTTCCGGATTCGCCCAACAAACCGGGCTTTCCGTCCACGATTCTGCGACCCGGCAGCAAGTACCAGACAACGACGGTTTACCGGTTTTCAGCCAAATAACGAGCGCCGACGAAGAGAGATGATGCCGATCTATCGCATTGCTGATGCCTCATCTGTCGTCCGGCCAGAGGGGATAGTGGCACGGAGGCCTGTTGCTGACGGCCGGGACATCCGACGTGGACCATTGGCGTCCTGGGCAGGGTCAACACCCCTTTTGGCGAATACTGTATTTTCGAAACTCTGTATGAAGGAGAGAACATGACGGCATTACATACGGTCGACTGGATTGTTATAGCAGGTTATTTTGCTGTTGTGTTTGGCATCGCATGGTGGGCCTATCTCAAAGAGAAGCAGTCGCAGACCACAACGGAGTACTTCCTGGCCGGGCGTAACCTGGGATGGTGGGTCATCGGTGCGGCGGTCTTCTCGTCCAACATTGGCTCCGAACATCTCGTGGGTCTGGCGGGATCCGGTGCTACCGACGGCGTGGCTATGGCCCACTATGAACTCCACGCGTGGTGCCTGCTCGTTCTGGCCTGGATCATGGTGCCGTTCTACATGCGGTCGAAGGTGTTCACCATGCCGGAGTTTCTCGAACGACGATTCTCGCCGGTCAACCGCACGGTTCTCTCGGTTATCTCGCTGGTTGCCTACGTGCTCACCAAGCTGGCCGTCGGAATCTTCGCCGGCGGTGTCGTGTTCGCGGTAATGATTCCCGATGTGACCTTCATGGGCCTCGACAGTTTCTGGATCGGGTCTATTCTGGTGATCGTGCTGACCGGTATCTATACGATCATGGGCGGTATGCGTGCGGTCGCGTATACCTCGGCGATCCAGACGGTCATCCTGGTGGTCGGCTCGGCGTGCGTGATGTTCTTCGGCTTGAAAGCGCTGGGCGGATGGGGAGCCTTGCGGGAATGGGCCGGCTCAGAGATGTTCAACCTGTGGAAGCCGCTGGTGCCCGACGGGGTCGCCGCGACCTGGGCGCCGGTCAAGGAACCTACGCGGATGGCCTGGTACTTCAACGACAACTATCCCTGGATCGGTATGCTCTTCTGTGCCCCGATCATCGGGTTGTGGTACTGGTGTACGGATCAGTATATCGTGCAGCGTGTGCTCGGGGCCCAGAATGAGACGGTGGCCCGCCGGGGCTCGATCTGCTCGGCGGCCCTGAAGCTGCTGCCCGTGTTCATCTTCATCATTCCCGGCATGATTGCCTTTGCCCTGGCCAAGAGTGGCCAGAATGCTGCCCTCCAGCAGACGTTCTTCGACGCCAGCGGCCAGATCATTCGCGACAATGCCCAGCAGGCCTTTCCCAAGCTGGTCGCCGAGGTCCTGCCGATCGGCGTCCGCGGGGTGGTCGTGGCCGGCTTGCTCGCGGCCTTGATGAGTTCACTGGCCGGCGCTTTCAATGCCTCGGCGGCGCTGTTCACCATCGATTTCTATTCGAAACTGCGTCCCCAAGCCCCGGAGAAACAGGTGGTGTGGGTCGGCCGGATCGCCACCGCCGTCATGGTGCTCATCGGGTTGGCCTGGATACCTGTCATCAAGGGCGGCAAGGGATTGTACGACTACCTGCAAGGGATTCAATCTTACCTGGCTCCGCCGATCTTTGTCGTCTTCTTCCTCGGGGTCTTCAGCAAACGACTCAATGCCAAGGGTTGCTTGTGGGCGCTAATCGTCGGTTTTGCCATGGGCCTGTTCCGCCTGGCGGTCGATACGCCGGTCAAGCTGATCAAGGACGACCCGACAACGGCCGCCAACGAAGCCTTCCAGTATGCCGAAGGCTCATTCTTCTGGATCGTGAACAACATGTACTTCCAGTACTACAGCCTTGTCATCTTCCTCGTCTGTATTGCGGTTATGGTGATTGTCAGCCATCTGACGGCCGAGCCGGCGTACAGCAAGATCGGTGGTCTGACCTACGGGACGCTCACCGACGAAGATCGCAAGGCTTCGCGCGCCTCGTGGAACCAATGGGATGTGATTGCCTCGGCCGGCGTCCTCCTGGCGATCCTGGCCGCGTATCTGTATTTCCGGGGATGAGATTCGGTGTGATCGGCAGACCCGCAACGGGTGGCGCATGACAGTGGAGTCTATCTGGCGCTTAGCGATAGTGAGGGGTATAGTATGAAGTATGCAATAGGTTTGGACTACGGCACGAACTCGGTGCGGTGTCTGATTGTTGACGTGGCCGATGGCCGCGAGTTGGGGACGTGCGTCTACGGCTACGAGACGGGCGAGGCGGGCATCATCCTGGACTCGGCCGATCACAACCTGGCCCGCCAGAACCCCGCGGACTACCTGAAGGGAGTGGAAGTTACGGTGGCCGGGGCGGTGGCCGAGGCGAAGCAGGCCGAGCCCACGTTCGACCCCAAGGCCATCGTTGGCATCGGCGTCGATACGACCGGTTCGACGCCGCTGCCCGTCGACAAAACGGGGACGCCGCTGGCTCTGCTCGATGCCTTCAAAAACAACCCCAACGCGCACGCCTGGCTCTGGAAGGACCACACCGGCTACGCCGAGGCGGCTGAGATCACGGAACTGGCCGCGAAGGATCGCCCCGAGTATCTGGCCAAGTGCGGCGGCACGTATTCCTCGGAATGGTTCTTAAGCAAGATCCTCCACTGTCTCCGGGTCGATCCGGATGTTTTCGACGCCGCCTACACGTGGGTTGAACATGCCGATTGGCTGCCCGCCGTTCTGACGGGGACCGATGCGCCCGAGACGCTGCGGCGCTGTCGCTGTGCGGCCGGGCACAAGGCCATGTTCAACGATGACTGGGGAGGCTATCCCGACGCTGAATTCCTCGGCAAGCTCGATCCCAAGCTGGGCCAGTTGCGCCAAACGCTCAGCGATCAAACTTTCGCGGTCGACGAGGCGGCCGGCAACCTGACCGACGAGTGGGCGAGCAAGCTGGGCCTGACCGCCGGCATTCCGGTGGCGATGGGGGCGTTCGACGCCCATCTCGGCGCCGTCGGCTCCGGGATCAAGGAAGGCGTGCTCGTCAAGATCATCGGGACCAGTACGTGTGACATGGTGGTCGCGCCGAGCAGTTCGAAACTGCCCGACATTCCCGGCATTTGCGGCATCGTCGATGGCTCGATTCTCCCTGGCTTCTACGGCCTGGAAGCGGGCCAGTCGGCGGTGGGGGACATCTTCAACTGGTTCGTCAATTACATCCAGCCGGGTGGCAAAGAGGCCGGCTCGCACGAATCGCTGACGACCAAGGCGGCCCAGCTTAAACCGGGTCAGTCAGGCCTGCTGGCCCTCGATTGGAACAATGGTAACCGCACGATCCTCGTCGATCAGCGTTTGACCGGTCTGCTCCTGGGCCAGACCCTGCACACCAGACCCGAAGAGATTTATCGCGCCCTGGTGGAGGCCACGGCCTTCGGGGCGCTGACCATCATCAACCGTTTTGCCGAGTACGGCGTGGACATCGCCGAGGTGGTCAACTGCGGCGGCATCTCCGAGAAGAACGCCATGCTCATGCAGATTTACGCCGATGTCACCGGACGCGAGATGAAGATCTCCCGCTCGGCCCAGACCTGTGCCCTGGGCTCGGCCATCGCGGCCGCCGTGGTCGGCGGCGCCTATGCCGACTTTGGTGCGGCCCAGACCGCCATGTGCGGTATTAAGGAGACGACCTTCAAGCCGATTCCTGAGAATCACCAGGTCTATCAGCGACTCTACAAGCTCTATCGACAGCTCCATGACGGATTCGGGCTCAGGGACGATGCGATCGCCATGGGCAACGTCATGAAAGAGCTGCTCGACATCAAAGAGAAAGCGAACGCGTAACGATGTATCACAAACTCAAGCAGCAGGTCTACGACGCGAATATGGCGTTGCAGCGACACGGTCTGGTTGTCTTCACCTGGGGCAACGTTTCCGGTATCGATCGCGATGTCGGCGTCGTGGCGATCAAGCCCAGCGGCGTTCGTTACGAGGACCTGACGCCCGAGAGCATCGTCGTGCTCGATCTGAAAGGCAACGTGGTCGAAGGGGACCTGCGTCCTTCGTCCGATACGCCGACCCATCTGGAACTGTATCGTTGCTTCGAAGGCCTTGGGGGCATTTGCCATACGCACTCGACGCATGCCACGATGTGGGCCCAGGCCCAGCGTGACATTCCCTGTCTGGGAACGACGCACGCCGATCATTTCTACGGTCCGATTCCGGTCACAGCCCCGATGACTGTGGCCGAGATCGAGCAGAATTATGAGGCCAACACGGGCAAAGTGATTGTCCGTCGCTTCGAGGGCCTCGATCCCATGCAGATGCCCGCCGTGCTGGTGGCCAATCACGGCCCCTTTACGTGGGGCGATTCGGCCGCCGCGTCGGTCAAGAATGCCGTCGTGCTGGAAGAGGTCGCCAAAATGGCTCACGGGGCACTGGTCATCAACTCGGATCAGAAGGCTATCGCGCAGACACTGCTGGACAAGCACTACCTGAGAAAACACGGTGAGAACGCCTATTACGGCCAAGCCTAGAGGAGAACCGAAATGAAGAAACTCACATTTGGCGTCGTTGTTGGCAACCGCGGGTTCTTCCCCGATGTGCTGGCGAAGGAAGGGCGCAAGGACATTCTACGTGTGCTCAAAGAGAATGGCTACGCGACGGTGGCCCTGCCAACCACCGAGACCAAGTATGGAGCGGTGGAAACCTTCGAAGACGCAACCAAGTGCGCGGCCTTGTTTGCCTCGAAGGCCGACAAGATCGACGGCATCGTCGTGTCACTGCCTAATTTCGGTGACGAGAAAGGCGTGGCCGAGGCGATCAAACGCAGCGGCCTGAATGTCCCCGTATTGATCCAGGCCGAAGAAGATGCGCTCGACAGTATGGCGATGGGACGTCGCCGTGATTCCTTCTGCGGCAAGATTAGCGCCTGTAGCAATCTTCGTCAGGCGGGTATCCCGTTTACGCTGACCGATTCACATACCGTAAAAGCCACTTCTGAAGAATTCAAAGAGGACCTGGAGCGGTTCGCCTCGATCTGCCGCGTGGTCCGAGGGCTGCGCCACGTTCGCTTCGGGGCGATCGGGAGCCGCCCGGCGGCGTTCAATACGGTGCGCTACAGCGAGAAGATCCTGGAGTTTGCCGGCATCGCAGTCGAGCCGGTGGACCTCTACGAGATCTTGGGTAAGGTCGAGCGCCTGGCGGACAACGATCGAGGCGTCAAGACCAAGCTCAATAACATCAAGAAGTACACTAATGTGAAATCCATCCCCGTCGAAGGCCTGCTCAAGATGGCCAAGTTTGGGTACGTCGTCGACAAATGGGTCAAAGAGAACCAGTTGGCCGGCACGGCGATTCAATGCTGGACGGCGCTGGAGGAATTCTTCGGCATCGTCCCCTGTACCCTGATGAGCATGATGAGTGAATCGCTGATGCCCAGCGCCTGCGAAGTGGACATAACCGGGCTACTGGCCATGTACATTCTGCAACTGGCCGGCGGGACCCCCAGCGCGCTGTTGGATTGGAACAACAACTTCGAGGGCGACCCGGACAAGTGCGTCCTCTTCCATTGCAGCAATCTGCCCAAGTCGTTCTTCAAAGACGACCGGATGGATTTCCAGGAGATCATCGCCGGTTCCGTGGGCAAAGAGAACACGTACGGGACCATTGTCGGACGCATCAAGCCCGCCCGCGCGACGTTCTGCCGGACCAGCACGGACGATGTGGAAGGAGAACTCCGCGTCTACGTCGGCGACGGCCAGTTCACCAACGACAAGCTCGAGACGTTCGGTGGCTATGGCGTCATGCAGATCGACAACCTTCAGACCCTGCTGAATTACATCTGCCAAATGGGCTTCGAACATCACGTGGCCGTCAACATGTCGGAGACCGCCGACGCGATTGCCGAAGCTTTGGGCAACTACATGGGCTGGGACGTCTACCGGCATATCTGAGGGTCCGGGTAGGGGCGTTGGTGGCCGTCGTGGTCGAACTGTTCGGCGCGGCGCGAAATCGGGTGCTATTGACGTGATGGAAACGCATGGCTGAGAGGAGCCGCTCCAGAAAACCAGCGAAGCCGGCCGGCGGCAAAGCGCCGTCGGTGCTTCTGTTTGTTGAGACCTCGCGCGAGTTCGGGCGCGGTCTGCTGTATGGGATCGCCCGCTACTCGCGCCTGCACGGGCCGTGGCGCGTCTACCGGCGCTCGGCCGGCCTGGAATCGTCACTGCCGGAGTGGCGCGATCTGAAGATCGACGGGGCGATCGTGCGTGACGTCAACATGGCCGGCAGCCTCGCGGGGTCGGGGTTTCCCCTGATCTTCGCCCAGCACAACCGGGAGAGCTACACCCCGTTTCCTGCTATCATCACCGACAGTGCGGCTATTGGCTGCATGGCCGCCGAGCACTTCCTCGAGCGCGGCTTCGAGCATTTCGCCTACTGTGGCTTTGACGAATTCGTCTGGTCCAGGCTGCGTGCCCGTCATTTCTGCGAGCGACTGGAACGGTCGCATTTCCGTGTGAATGTGTACCAGCGGCCCAAGGCGCGGGCCAAACGGGCCTGGAAGAGCGAGCAGGACCTCATCGCCGAATGGCTCAAGACGCTGCCGAAACCGGTGGCCCTGATGTGCTGCAATGATGATCGGGCTCTCCAGGTGATCGAGGCCTGCAAACTGGCCGAACTGTACGTGCCCGATCAGGTGGCCGTGTTGGGGGTGGACAACGACGTTCTGATCTGCGATCTGGCGGACCCGCCCATCTCGAGTGTCGCGCTGAATACGGAGATGGCCGGGCATGATGCGGCGCAGTTGCTGGATCGCCTGATGAGCGGTGAGAAGATGGCCGGCCAGGAAATCAGCGTTCGACCGACACACATCGTGACGCGCATGTCGACCGATATGCTGGCCGTGGCCGACCCGGAAGTGGCGGCTGCCGTTCGTTTCATTCGGCGCCATCCCAGCCGCATGATGCAGGTCAACGATGTCGTGGAGGCGACCAGTGTTTCACGTCGCGTGCTGGAGAAGCGCTTCAAGGCGATTCTGCACCGTTCCGTGTACCAGGAAATTCGGCGCGTTCGCGTTGGCTACATCATCGAACTGCTGGTCGGAACGGACATGAGCATTACGGAAATCGCGGTCAAGTCGGGCTTTGACGGCGTCGAGCACATCTCACGGTACTTTCGCAAGGAAACAGGAATCAGCCTGCGCGAATATCGCAAGCGACGCGGCCCGAAGTAGCGGCAAACGGTCAGAAAACAACGGGAAGAATACTGGCAAGGGGACCTCATGAAGTCTGTCCGGTTTGTCCGCGCTCCGGTGGCCGGGGTCTTCTTTTGCGCGGGCCATGGGTATTGGGTAGATACCGCGTTGTCTCAGTCCTTCGCGCTCACCGAGGAGGTGGCTTCTATTCCGCCGATGGGTTGGAACAGTTTCGATGCGTACGACTGCGCGATCGACGAGCGGCAGTTTCGTGCCGTAGTCGACTATCTCGCCGCGCATTTGTTGGAGTACGGCTGGGAGTATGCGGTCATCGACTATATCTGGTTCAATCCGGCCCCTGGCAATTGGGACAATCCTCAGCGTCGCTTCGGTCATCCGGACCTTCGCGTTGATGACCAGGGTCGACCGACCGACAAACTCACTATGGATCGCTATGGCCGACTGCTGCCGGCCGTCGAACGTTTTCCGTCCGCTGCCGACGGGAGGGGATTCAAACCGTTGGCCGATTACACGATGTATCCGCCGTATCATGCCGGTGAGATTGAGATGATACGTCGCTCGATCGGGCAGTGTGGGCGTCCGATGGTACTGAGCCTTTCCTGTGGTGAGGC
>CP070782.1:6026715-6046641 GCA_020346325.1 Phycisphaerales bacterium | reverse complement strand
CCCTCTGTTTGTCGTGATCCCGCTGCCGAGTGCGGCGTCCATTTTGGGTAAAGGTTCTGCGCGTAATGGGATTGTTCGAGGCCTGTGTGTCGTCTACAGTGACGATACGGCTGGGTATCTTCGCGAGCCGGATTCATCCAGGATTGGAGAGGCACGGTATGTCGTTCCAGAAGCGCGTGCGCGGTTTCACCCTGATCGAACTGCTGGTCGTCATCGCCATCATCGCCCTGCTGATGGGGATTCTGATGCCCAGCCTGCAGAAGGCCCGCAAAATGGGCCAGGCTGCCGTATGTCAGGCCCACCTGCGGCAATGGGGCGCCGCGTTTCACATGTACACTGGTGACAACGACAGCAAGTTCTGGACGGAACAGAACGTCTGGCAGACCGGGGAGCCCCAGGGCAACTGGATGCTCATGCTCTCGGCCATGTACGGCGACGTCGACAAGGCGCGCCTGTGCCCCTCAGCCAGCAAACTGAACGGCCCGGTCGGCGGCATCGGCACGACCTTTTGCCGCTGGGGACCGGGGCCTATCATGGGCAACCATCAGTTCATCGACGATCCGGACAAGATTTACGGTAGCTACGGGATCAATCTCTGGATCAACTCCGTCGAACCGCCCTCGACCGGAGGCTGGCGCGGCCAGCCGGAACGGCAGTGGAAGACGATCGACGTCAAGCACCCCGCGAATGTGCCGATGGTGGGTGACTGCACCTGGTTTGGAGCCAATCCGTACAGCCTCAATGACAGTTCTTTCAGCGCCAATGCGGGTCGGCCCACGCCCACCGAGGACTGGTGGGAAAGCAAAGACCCCATCCAGTTCGGTGACTGGGATTGGGACATGGCCCGCTACACCATCAACAGGCACGGGCGGGGGATCCATCTGGCCTTCATGGACGGTTCGGCGCGCAAGGTGGTCCTCACCGATCTGTGGAGTCTCAAGTGGCACCGGGAGTTCGCGCTGCTCTATGACATTGATGTTCCCTGGCTGAACTAGGAATCTCAACATGAGCGTGCGCAAAGGCTTCACCTTGATCGAGCTGCTGGTCGTGATCGCCATCATTGCTCTGCTGATGGGCATCATGCTGCCGGCCTTATCCAAAGTGCGGAACCAGGCCCGAGGCGTCGTCTGCAAGTCCAATCTGAACCAATGGGGCAAGATCTTCTACCTCTACACGCCCGACAATAACGGTCGATTTATGGTGTGGAACGTCTCGTCCACCGCGGGCGGAGGTACGTGGATCGTGCCCTTGATGCGCTACTACGCTGAAGGCGGCGAGGAGGCCCGCCTGTGTCCGACCACGAAAAGAACGCAAGACGAAGGGGAATCGATCCCGGCACGCATGGCCTGGAGCTGCGTGATCGACGACAGGACACATCTGAACAGCTACGGCATCAACAATTGGTGCTACGACCTGCGCCCAGGCATCACCGATATATGGGGGCTGCCGAACGCAGATCGACGCGCCTGGCGTCAGATCGACCAGCGACGATCCGCGGAAATTCCGATGTTCCTGGAGTGCTGGCGCTGGGGCGGCGGCCCGGTCGACCGGACGGCAGCACCACCACCGGATGAGGAACAACTCTACAACGTCTCGGGCCTCGACCGCTACTGTCTCAATCGCCACAGCTACACGATCAACGTCTGCTTCATGGACGGGTCCGTGCGAAAGACGCGGCTGAAGAAACTCTGGGACCTCAAGTGGCACAGAGAATACAGTCTGGCCGATCCGCTGCCTGAATGGCCCGACTGGATGGCCGCCCTGCCGGAATAACCTGCTGCACAGCGCAACCGGCAGGGGCGAATCATCATTCGCCCCCATCCCCGCATCCGCCGCCATTTCCGTCGTTGACGAAGGGGCTCGCGACACGATAGGATTGACCTCGCAATATCGTGACGCAAAGTAAGACGCTGATCTCACGGGAAGTTCTCACGAGGTGACGATGGTATTTCTCGGCTTACACGTGGCGATTTGGATCGTGCTGGTGGCATACCTGGCCGGCATGCTGCTGATGGGCTGGTGGAGCAAACGCGGGATCGCCAACCAGGAAGGCTACCTGCTGGGCAATCGGCAGTTCGGCGTGACCATGATGGTGATGCACGCCTTCGGCGCCGGCACCAACCCGGGCGACGTCGCCGGCGTGGTCAGCAAGACCGTCTCGGCCGGTGCCTCGGGCATCTGGGTCTCCTGGATGTGGATGTTCGGCACGCCCTTCTACTGGCTGATCGCCCCCATCGTTCGGCGTATGCGGTGCCTGACCCTGGCGGATTTCTTCCAGGAGCGCTTCGGGAAACCTGCCAGCGCCCTATACATCCTCGTCGCTTCGGCCGGCATGATCGTCTGCCTGGCCAGTGTCCTGCTGGCCACGGCCCGCACCGCCCAGGGCCTCATGGGCAAGGCCACGACCCAGACGGCGGCGGTCGATGAATTGCAGTCGCGTAGCGCTACTCCCCCGTCGTTGCCCGGGCAGACACAGAGGCCTGCCGCTACGACTGCCACGGCGCCGCTGACCGAACGCGAGAGCGAGATGTGGTTCTTCGGCATCCTCCTGGTCACTACCGCTGTCTTTCTCGTCTACAGCTACTGGGGCGGAATCGTCGCGGCCATTCGCACCGACATGATCCAGGGCCTGATGATCATTGCCCTGTCGGTGATCGCCATTCCGGCGGCGCTGAACCTGACCGAAGTCGGCGGGCTGTCGGGCCTGCGCGCGACCCTCGCCGCCCAGACGGACCGCGGCAATCTGCTCAGCCTGTTCGACCCGGATCAGTTCAATCTCTGGACTGTGATCCTGCTGTGTGTCAATGCGCCGCTCAGCGCGCTGGCCTTTCCGCACCTGATTCCTGTCTGCGGGGCCGGCCGCACCGAGTGGGAAGGGCGCGTCGGCTTCGCCTACGGCAACATGCTCAAGCGCATTTGCACCATCGGCTGGTGCCTGCTCGGGCTGGCCTGGCTGACGTATCTGATCCAGACCGATGCGGCGATTCATCCGGACGCGGCCTTTGGCGACTCAATTCGCATGTTGCTGTCACCCCTGCTCCAGGGCGTCATGCTCGCCTGCGTGCTGGCCACGGCCATGTCGTCGGGGGACGCCTTTCAGATCACGATTGCCGGACTCTTTGCCGAAAACATCTACCGCGTCTATTTCAAGCCCGGCGCCGACGACAGACACATGGTCCATGTCACGCGCATCGCCGGCATTGTGGTCGTGCTGACTGCCCTGGCCATCGCCGTCCTGGTGCGCGAAAGCGTGGTCAAGGCAATCCTTGATTACTTCAATATCCTCGCGCTGGTGGGCATCTCGACCGCCATGGGCATTCTCTGGCGCCGCATGAACATGACCGGCATGTTCTGTAGCACCATCTCGGCGGTGGTGGTCTTCGTGGCGACCCGCTATGTCGGCGACCTGTCCCGCGGGGTGACCATCGGCCTGCCGATCCTGGCCGGCGTCGCGGGCGGGATCATCGGCAGCCTGCTCAGCCGACCGCCGCAGCGCGAGCGTATCGAACGATTTCTCACCAAGATCTACGTCCCGATTGGTCAGGAAGAGAAGCTCAACCTGCCGCTCGACGAGGCGGTCCCGGCCTCGCAGCGCTGGATCACGACCGGCGGCCTCTTCATCCCCAAACCCACTCGCCAGACCTGGCTGGGCTTTCTCGTCACCCTGGGCATTTGCGTACTGTGCGTGATCGTCATGGTTGCGCTGCTGAACCGGTAGGACGAATCATGATTCGCCCCTACGTCGGTCGTGCATTCTACTGTCGGCATCCGGCGCCGGCATGACCTGCTCGACAGGTCGAGGGTATTCATGGAACAAATGGAACAATGGACCGAGACATTAACGGCATTGGCGAGACAGCCGCTGGAGTTCTGTGAGGATTTCCCCGCGATCGCGCAGCGCGTGGAAGCGTGGTGGCAGCAGGAGATTCTGGACCGTCCGGTCTTCCTGGCCCAGGCCAATACGCGCCCCGACCGGCCCATCACGCGCCGGCTGGAACTGATGGACGACGCCGAAGTCTGGCTGGCCGCCAAGCTACAGGACATGCGGCAACTGCACCGCGTCGGTGACACGCTGCCCCACGTGCGTGTCGATTTCGGACCGGTTCTGCTGGGCAGCCTCCTGGGTGGTACGCGCGAGGTTCGCTCCGACACGAGCTGGACCCATGCGTTTATCAACGATGATTGGTCGAATGCCCCCGATTGGACGATTTCCGAGGACCATCCCGATTGGTTGCTGTTGCAGAAATTGACAAGACAAGTCGCGCAAGATGCGGCCGGCCGCTACCTCCTCTGCACGCCCGACCTGGGAGGCTCGGGCGATGTGCTGCTGAACCTGCGGGGCTCCGCGCAGCTTTGCCTGGACGTCGTCATGCGACCCGAGACCATCCAATCGGCCATCGACGCCATCTACAAGAGCTGGCGACAGGCCTCTGCGAGTCTCTACGTCAACGCTATGGCGTGCAGTGCGGGCGTGATTCACTGGCTCGGCCTGTGGTCGAACCGGCCGTACACGGTCCCGGCTTGTGACTTCAACGCGCTGATCGGTCCGGCCCATTTTGAGCAGCTCTTCTTGCCCGAAATCGCCCGGCAGGCCGAGACCGTCGGGCGCGCGATCTTCCACCTGGACGGTCCCGACGCCGCGCGGCACATCGACGCGCTGCTGGATATACCGCACATCCAGGCGATTCAATTCACCCCCGGCGCGGGCAGCCCGTCGGCCCTCCAATGGCTCGACATGCTGCGCAAGATTCAAGATCGCGGCCGCTCGCTGTTGATCTTCACGCCGGCTGAAGAAGTTCTCGAACTGGCCCGGTCACTCAAGCCCGAAGGCCTGGCCATCTTCATCGAGTCGCCCCCCGCTCCCGACGATCTCGATGTGCTGTTCGATCAGTTCTGCCGCCAATTTGAAGGTTGATTTTGGCCGCGTCTTCGGGCAAGGTAGCTCCGAGTTTTGAGGAATAGGTCCAATAGGTCTTATAGGTCCCATAGGACCTATCAAACTGACAAGGAGCTGCCGTGCTCGCGACACTTGAACAGACCTACTTGATCTCCAGCCCGCTGGCGGTCCTGACGACCCTGGCCGCGATCACCTCGGCCTTCTTCTTCCTGGAGCACCGGACGAAATGGAAGCTGTTCTCGTACGTCCCGCCGCTGGTGTTCATCTACGTCGTGCCCATGCTCCTGTCCAACACAGGCCTGCTGGCCCACGAGAGCCCCGTCTACGACGTCATGAGCCAAGTGGCCCTGCCCTTCCTGCTGGTGGTCATGCTGCTGAAGGTCGACGTCGTCTCGACCGTCCGCGTCATGGGCAAGGGCGTTCTGGTCATGCTGTGCGGCACCGCGGGTGTCGTGCTCGGGGCGCCGTTGGCCTATGCACTGATCAAGAGCAAGCTGGACCCGACCGGCTGGAAGGCCTTCGGCACCCTGGCGGGCAGTTGGATCGGGGGCACCGGCAACATGGCCGCCGTCAGCGAAGGTATCGAGGCTTCGGGCACGGAATTCGGCCTAGCCGTGCTGGGCGACAACGCCGTTTATCTGCTCTGGCTGCCGGTCCTGCTCGCCGCCAAGAGCCTGGCCGGATGGTTCAACCGCTTCGCGCGCGTCGATCCGAAACGCATCAAGATGCTCGAAGCCTCCAGCGCCGATCTCGATCAGGACGAGGCGAAGCTGGCGATGCGGCATCTGCTGTACCTGCTATTTCTCGGGTTGGGCGTGACGCTCCTCGCCGAGATGATCTCGCAGAAGCTGCCCGCCTTCCCACCCGTCCTCACCGCCGGCTCTTGGAAGATTCTCCTGGTGACCACGCTGGGCCTGCTGCTCTCAGCCACGCCGGCCCGCAAGATTCCCGGCAGCCATGAGCTGGCCATGGCCCTGGTGTATCTCTTCGTCGCCAACATGGGAGCGCGGGCCAACCTGGCCGGACTCAAGGAACAGGCCCTATGGTTCGTCCTGGGCGCTTACGTCTGGATCGTCCTGCACGGGATCTTCTGCATCCTGGGCGCAAGACTGTTTCACGTCGACATCCACTCGACCGCCATCGCCAGCGCCGCCAACATCGGTGGTGCCGCCAGCGCCCCGGTGGTCGCGGCCCATCACAATCCCAAGCTGGTCCCGGTCAGCATCCTCATGGCCCTGATCGGCTACGCCATCGGCAACTACGGCGCGTTCGTCGCCGCCTGGCTCTGTCAACTCATCGCCTAGGCCCAACCTGCCGATGTCTACCGCGCCGGTACGATCTTGAAGGCCACGTCGTTTCCGATGTGCAGCGCGTGGCCGCGGGTGGTGTTGAGTTCGGGAATCGTGCAGGTGAGCTTGCCGTCGTGTGCTTCGATGGTCTGACGGTCCAGGTATCGTCCGCGCCAGGTGCGGTAGAGACGCACGTCGTAGGAGCGATTCGGCAGTCCCGAGATCGTAAACGATTCATTCGCCACACTGGTGCGCGGATTGACGACCCAGCCGAGAATCAGTCTGTCGCTCATCATCGCCCAGGCGTCGCAGTCCCCGGCCGTGATCTGGGCCGGCTCCAAATCGAGATTGGCAAAGTCGATATCCGCGACAAACTGTGAGAGGTAGAGCATCTGGTTCGTCACCACGCTGTCGTTGAGCCAGTCCGAGTAAGACCACCAGAACGGCGTCGCAGACAAACCGTTCGCCAGGCTCACCCACAGGGCATTGTGATACATCGCCAGATAGCCCGGCATACCCGGCTCGTAGTAAGTATGGTCCCAGCCGCACTCGCCGATCATGGCGGGCTTGCGCCAGCCGTTCCAGAGGTCCTGCGTCTGCTTGGCATAGTTGCGATAGCTGAACTGGAGTGGGTTGTCATCGTTCGGGCCAAGTTTGCCACTCTTGGGCATGGGGTGGCCCTGCGCTTCGTAGATCTCCCGCGCGGCAATATCGAAAATCTCGTATCCACCGGGCCACCACTGGCCGATGCCGCCACTCTGGGTGCCAGTCGTGGGCCGGCCATACGGATCGTGCCGGCTGAAGTATTCGTGGATCTTCCCGGACCACTGCTCGGCGACCGCCTGGCCACCCTGGGTCCAGCCCTCGGTCCCGTTGATCTCATCGACGGTGAACCACAGGAACAAAGCCCGGCTGTAGCCCCAGCGGGCGATGATGTAGCGATAGAGCTTTTCCTGGTACTGCCACGCCTCGTCGCTGCCGAAGAAATCCCTGGCGCTGCTGACGAGGCTGTACGGATTGTTGCGGTAGCGGGCGTTGCCTCCGCCCCAGACCGCCATCGAGATGTAGGAATGGAACCAGATGTTCCAACTGATGTGCAGGTCGCGCTGCTCGCACCATTCGAAGAGCTGGTCCATGCGCCCACAGCGATTCTGATCGTACCGGCCCAGACCCGTGCCCATCGTTTCCAGCGGCGTAGGGAAGAAGCTGATGAAGTTGGCGCCGCGACGTTGCAGGTTGTCGAGCCCCTCTTCGGTAATGCGCCCTTCGTTGAACAGTTCGTAGCTGTCGTTATACCACAGGCCCACGCCGTAGTACGAAGCGCCATCGGAGTAGCGCAGATACCGCTTGTTCGGTGCAATGCCGATAAAGCCGTGGTGGTCCGAATCCACGGCTGTAAACCTGCCGGTCCGGGCCTCGGATGTCCCTTCCGCATCGGTCACCGTGACCGCGTAGCGCCACACGCCCTTCTCGGTCGGCGCAAAACGCACCATCCAGAGCGAGGCCCAACTGGAGGGATTGTAGAAGCCCCAGATGCGCCACTTCTGGCCTGAGGGCGCCGTGAACTGGGCGCTCAGACTGATCTGCTCCGGATCGAATGGATTCTCATAGGTCGCCTCCAGATCGATGCGCAGCTCGAACCTCTCGTAGAGACCCACCCGGCCCGAATCCGCTCGCATCGAAAGGATCGCGGGCGGTTCCGCGGTCGCATGACTCACCACGTTCAGACACACCAGTGCCACAGCCACAAATAGAAGACTGCCACGCTTTCCGGAAAACATGGTCTGAGATTTCATCTATCGCTACTCCTTCAAAATCAGGAAGCCAACAAAGGATCGGCGGTATCGTTGTACTCGGTGCGGAGGTGGCGCAGGCGGCGTTTGAGATCTGCAATCGTGGCACTGTATTGGGGATTGTCGTATTGATTGGTCTGCTCGCGCGGGTCGGTTTGCAGGTCGTACAGTTCCCAGTACGCTTGCGGCTCGCGGCCCAGGCGGATGAGGCCGTAGTAGTAGATCAGCTTATAGCGGTCGGTGCGGATACCATAGTGGCTGGGCCGTTCCTTTTGGTGGGTCCAGTAGTGGTAGTACATCGCGTCCCGCCAATGGCTGGGCGTGTGACCGGCCAGATTCGCGCGGAAGCTGCGGCCCTGCATATCGGCCGGAACCGCTGCACCAGCATAGTCGAGAAACAACTCGGCGAAGTCGATGTTCAGCACGATCTCGTCGAGACTTGTGCCCGGCGCGATCTCGCGCGGGTAGCGGACCAGGAAAGGCATCCGCAGTGACTCTTCGAGCATGAACCGCTTATCGAACAGGTTGTGCTCGCCCAGGAAGTAGCCCTGATCGGCCGTGTAGATCACCACGGTATCCTCCGCCTGCCCCGTCTCGTCCAGCCAGGCCAGCAGGCGGCCGACATTGTCGTCGATGCCTGCCACGGCCCGCAGGTAGTCCTTCATGAGCTTCTGGTAGGTGGCTCGCCGAATGCCCTCGGCGTCCAGGCCCGTGACATCGAGTTTGGGCGGCGCATACTGATTCGGATTCTTCTGGAAGCGCTGGGCGAGAATCTCCAAAGGCCAGCCTTCAAACCGCTTGCCGCGCGGGCTCTCAGGCCAGCGCAAGTCCTCCGGCTCGGGCAGGTCCCGGTCGGCGTAAAGATGGCGATACCGATCGTGGCTGTAGAACGGCTCGTGCACTGCCTTGAAATGGCACATGAGCACAAACGGTTTGCCACGATCACGCCCACCCCGGAGCCAGTCCAGCGCCAAATCGGTAATCACGTCCGTGGAGTGCCCTTGGTGGACTTTCCCGCCTTGCTGCCAGTCGGCGCCGGTCTCGTAGAGAATCGGGTTGTGATAGCGACCTTGACCGTGCAGGACGTTGTAGTAATCGAAGCCGGCGGGCTGGTCCCTCAGATGCCACTTGCCGATGATGGCGGTTTCATAGCCAGCGGCCTGGAGATGCTTGGCGACGTTGTCGGCTCTCGGGTCGAGCCGACCCGCCAGGGTCTTGGCGCCGTTGATGTGACTGTACTGTCCCGTGAGAATGCTGGCCCGACTCGGCACGCAGATCGAGTTCGTACAGAAGCAGTTACGCAATATCGCACCCTCGGCCGCGATGCGGTCGATATGCGGCGTCCGCGCATGGGCGCTGAGGCGAAGCCTATAGCAGCCAATCGCCTGGCTGGCGTGATCGTCGGACATGATGAACAGAATGTTGGGGCGGCAGTCCGTTCCGCCTGACGCTTCCACCGAGATCCGGGAGCCCAGCAGCACCGAACCGACACTCGCACCCGCCACCTGAAGAAACCGTCGTCGTTTCATAATCCCCTCGAATCGTCTATGGTGCTGCGCACCGCTGTGTCGCAAGTATAGGTGACGGGCCACAGGACTTCAACACAGAGCAGGCCGAGCGATCGATTTCCCTTGCTTGTGTCGGAAACCATGCCGACAATAGTCTGGATGGCACAAACGTACACGCCACCATCGAAAAGCGGAGATATTGGTTCAATTGTGTTAGCGAGGCGCGGAAATGTCTACGGAACGACAAATCACGTACCGTGAAACTGTGTCGGTCCTGCTCATCCTCGGTATTTTCGCCAGTGTACGGGCCGAGGAGCCGGCAACCCGGAGTCCGGACTGGTGGGCGGCGCAGCGCGATGTCGTTACCATTCTTATGGACCAGAAGACCGACCTTGCAGAACTCGTCGTACAAACCACTACCAGCCCCCCGAAAACCAGCGCCGAGGCTATGCGAAAGCTGAGCGTCTTAATGCGAGCGGGCATGAACAAGGAGGCGGCAGAGGCTGTCCGAGAACTCAAATCGCTCTGTCCCGATCTGGACAACCACCAGGTCGGGCGGATTTACTATGCCGCCTGCGACGACTTCGCTGCATGGGACTTGGCGCAGAATGTGGTCGAAGTCTTCGCCGACAACATCTCCGAGATGAATCTGGAAAACCGGCTCCTGAAGTACCTCCTGGCCTCGGGGCAGAGCGTTGATGAGATCGACCGCTGGCTGGCGGGCAGGCCGAACGGGCGGGATGGGTTCTGGATCAAACAGCGTCTGCGTTTTAACAACATGCACGGGCGAGGCGAACAGTTAGTCGAGGAGTTGACCGAGCGCATCAAACAGAACGCACAAGACCTTGACAGTGTCGTTGTCTTCCTGGATGGACTGATCCACGCGCGACATACCGGAGAAGAGAACTGGAACCTGTCGTGGATGGCGGAGACGATTCAGCCTGAGCTCACGACGCAAACCGAGAAGATCGCCTCGCGACTGAAGACACTGGCCCAGTGGGAGGTCTCTGCGACGTTCTACAAACGGGCTGTCGACATGCCTCTGACGGATGAAGAGGTAAAGAACCTCGCAATGATGCGTCAGGCATTTGTAGGGGCCGAGAAGCTGAGAGCCGGCTTCGCCGCACACATCCGGGAAGGGCTGGCAAAATGCCTCCTGGAGACGGGCCGAAACGACGAGGCGCAGCAATGGATGGTCGAAGCAGCGGATATCCGCGCCGAACATGGACTCGGCCTCAACGCCCTGTTCGCCGGACAGGTTCAGGGGGCCAGCGGGCAGCGCGTCATCGAGGGCCGGATTAAGGAAGAACAGGAGCAGCGCAAAGACGACCCCGAATACTGGCGCCAACGGGCGACATACTATCGCGGTCGAAACGAACCTGACCGAGAGGAGGACGCGCTGCAGCAGGGCCTCGCCCGAACGACACCGCAGCCTCCCCCGGACCGGGCCGCAAAGGGAAATATGGACATGCGTTGCTGGTTGCTCAGGGATTATGCGCATTTCCTCAAGCGGATGAAGCGCGTCCCTGAAGCCGTGGCCCTGCTGCGCGGCGAACTGGAACGCGCCCCGGCCGACACGATGTCAGCCGAGCGAGCCGCTTATCTCCTGGCTTTTGATTTCGCCCAGCACGTCACCGCAGACGACGGTGTGCTCTGGACCTGGCTGGCTCAGAGGCCCCGATGGGAAAACACCGAGACTCGTCTGCTCTGGCGCATGCTCGAGAAGGCACCGCCTGACAAACTGGACGCGTACTTCGATCATGCCGCAGAACTGGCGCGTCAAGCTGACCCGACGCGTGCCCGTGAGTTGGGCTGGATCATGAACCGCATGCGGCATCCCGGGCGTTCCATTCCCCTGCTGGAGTATGCGCTTGAAGAATTCCGTGACGAGAAGCTCAGGGAACAGGCGGCGTTCACTCTGTTCGAATCTTATCTGGACACAGCCAACTGGCAACAGGCCGAGCGCATCTTCCCGGAAGCCGGCAAACGACTCACCCCGACGGAAAGGCCCAAGTGGTATGCGCGAATTGCCTTCGTCGCGGCGCGGGTCGGGGCAAAAACCGACGCGATGCGTCTGTGGAAGGTGGCCGCCAACGTCAATCTTTCGGACCTGACGTCATTGGAGCGCATGGCCGAGGCTGGGCTGCGCGAGGAGCTTATCGCCTTCTACCGCCAATTGGCCGTCACACTGCCTTCGTCAGTGACACCCGCTAGAGCCTTACGGAGGCTGGGCGATCGCCCGGCCCCATCCGGCTCGTCTGAAACCCTGCCTTTTCCCTTGCCCTCTGAGCCCCCACGAAACACAATACCTCGCAGAAGATGAGCGCGTCCTCATCCCAGAAGAGATAAGGTAGTGTTCCGCAAGTATGACGAAGGAGAGCGAAATGAGAAGATTATCCACCCTGCGAACCAGCCTGATTGCGTCGCTCGTGTTGGTGTTTGCCTGCGCGGTTTTCGTTTCGACCGCCGGTGCGGAAACCAAGGCTGAGCGCGAGGCGCGGATGAAGTGGTGGCGCGAGGCCCGGTTCGGCATGTTTGTGCACTGGGGCCTGTATTCCGGCTTGGCCGGGACGTGGAAGGAAAAGCCGGTCGGCACGCGCGGTGGCATGGAATGGATTCAGCAACGCGTCCGCGCCGATACCTGGGAATACGCCCACGAGGCGGTTCCGCACTTTAGACCCACGCCGGGTTTTGCCAAGGAGTGGGCCGAGCTCGCCAAGGAGGCGGGTTGTCGCTACGTCGTCTTCACGACCAAGCACCACGATGGTTTCTGCCTGTTCGATTCGGAATACACCACCTACGATGCCCACGACCTGGTCGGCCGCGACCTCTGCAAGGAGATCACCGACGCGATTCGCGCCGAGGGTTTGAAGGTGGGCTACTACCACTCGGTTATCGACTGGCACCATCCGCAATACGATTACTTCAAAGCCGACCAGTTGCCCCACCCGCTCAAGGGCAAGCCCTCGCCCAACGGGGCCCGCAACCACGACATCTACGTGAACTACCTGCATCGTCAAGCCCGCGAACTGTTCTCCAACTATGGTAGGGTTGATATCATCTGGTGGGACTATTCGAAAAAGGGTAACGATGGGCCCTTCTGGCGCTCGGACGAACTCATGGCCATGGCGCGGAGCTTACAGCCGGCGATCATCTCGAACAACCGCCTGTACCACATCCCGCACATCGAGAAAGACGATTCCGTCGACCGCCTGCGCACCTGGAAGCCCGAACAGGGCGACTTCACCACACCGGAACAGACCATCCCCTCGACCGGCATCCCGGGCGTCGACTGGGAAGTCTGCATGACGATGAACACTACCTGGGGTTATTCCGTCCACGACGAAGCCTGGAAATCCAATGAAACGCTCATCCACAATCTCGTCGACATCGTCTCCAAGGGGGGCAACTACCTGCTGAACATCGGGCCCAAGGGTGATGGCTCGATCCCGCAGGAGAGCATCGACGCGATGCAGGCCATCGGCCGGTGGATGGCGACCAATGGCGAAGCCATCCACGAGACAACCGCCAGCCCGTTCGAGAAACCTGCGTGGGGACGCTACACCGCCGAGCCCGGCCGGATCTATGCCCACGTGTTCGACTGGCCCAGCGATGGCAAACTCACCGTGCCGCTGAAAGGTAAGCCCGTGACGAAAGCCTACCTGCTGGCCGACGCCAGTCGCAAGGCCTTGAAGACACAAGCCGGCCCCAGCGGTGTGACGATCCAGGTTCCAAGCCGTGCGCCTGACCCCATCGCCTCCGTAATCGCAATCGAGTACTGACGAATGAACGGAACACAGCGAATCTTCCTGATCCTCATGATTCTGATGCCTGTGGGGGCGAGCGATTATTCGCCCCTACATGCAGCAGACAGACAGGACGATCTGGCCTCGTTTGTGGTGGTCAGCCCGCGTGACAGCCGCTATTTCGAGCTGTCCAACGGCAGCCCGTATATTCCGATCGGGTTCAACCTCGTCGGTCCACCGCGAGAAGAAGAATTCGACCGGCTCTTTGCGACGATGGCGGCCAACCGGGTCAACTACCTGCGCGTCTGGCTGGGGCACAATCAATGGAACGTCGAGCACCGGGCGTGTCTTCAGTTCGACCCGGCCCGCGCTGCGACCATCGAACGGTTCCTCGCGCTGGCGCGCGAACATGGCATCCGTGTCAAGATGTGCCTCGAATACTTCCGTGACATCCGCGGCGAGCGCAACCGCTGGTCGGATAACCTGATCTACCACAAAGCCAACGGTGGACGCTATGAGAGCATGCACGAGTACCTCTTCTCGCGTACCGGCCGCGATCACTTCAAGGCCAAACTCGATTGGTATGCGGACCGCTACGGGCATGAGCCAGCAGTCTTTGCGTGGGAACTGTGGAATGAGATGGACGCCGTGCGCGATTCCGAGTGGCTTGACTGGACCAAGGAGATGCTGCCCGAATTGAAGCGCCGCTGGCCGCACAACCTCGCGATCCAGAGCCTCGGCAGTTACGACTGGGAGCGCAAGCGCGACAGCTATCGCACACTGTGCCTGCTCGCAGACAACGACGTTGCCCAGGTTCATCGCTACCTCGACGAGGGTGCAGGCTGGACGATCTGTCACGGCCCGGTGGACGTGCTGGCCGCCCAGTCCGTGCGCGAGTTGATCGCGTTCGAGGCGGGCAAGCCTATTATCCTGACCGAGACCGGCGCGGTCAAACCGCGCCATACGGGGTGCTCCGAACTTTACGCCAGAGATCCCGACGGCACGCTCCTGCACGACATGCTCTTTGCGCCTTTTTTCAGCGGTGCGGCCGGGGCGGGCCATGTCTGGTGTTGGCGCCAAGCCATTGAGACGCCCAATCTGTGGTATCACTTCGCCCGATTTGCCGAGGCCGTCAAGGACGTCGATCCACCGACCGCAGATTTCCAACCGATCATGATCGACCACGATCGCCTGCGCATTTATGGCCTTTCGGGCCGGACGGTATTCATCGCCTGGTGCCGCGATTCCGAGAACGACTGGAAAGCTGAGTTAGCTGAAGGCCGGAAGCCCGAGACTCTGAGCGATGTAGAGATAGACGTATCGAGCCTGCACCTCCCTGCCACCACCACGGTCCAGGCCTATGATCCCTGGACCGATACGTGGCAGAAGGTTCGTCTGCGCGACGGCAAGATCACCATCCCGGCCCTGCGCCGGTCCATCGTTGTCCGCATCACGAAGAACGCACGGACGAAACCGGGGTTGTCATCCTGAGGCAAAGGCGAAGGATCTGGGCCAAGCATCAATCCAGTCCAGAGCCAGATGCTTCACTTCGTTCAGCATGACACCGTTGGGGCAATTTCGGTCATCCTAACGTAGCGCCTGCGCAAGCCTGATCAACGTGCACTATAACGAATCTGCTCGAACGGAATTTTGCCACTGACGACATCGCAGAAAGCCTTGCCGTCTTTGACGCCGACCGTGCCATATCCGGTGGCAGTGCACAGAAACGCCTTGAAGTCCCCTTTGAGCGGCGGATCGACGTACAGGACCTTGTCCACAGCGTCGTAGCGCGTGCCGCTGCAGGCACCCAGCAGCGCGTAGCTCGACATGGCCCGCGCGTACCAGTGGCCGCATTCGTATTCGTTGAACGGATTGCGGCTGTGCCCGTCGTATCGATCGCGCGCCACGCGAACGATCTCCAGGCCTTCATCGACCATGCCGCGCAGAATCAGATGCGACGCCACCTGGTACTCGATGCCGGTCCAGACTTCGTTGCTGTAGACGAACGGCAGTGAGAGCATCCCGCCTTTGGGCCAGGTGCACAGCAGCAAGCCGCCATCGTCGCCCATGGCATAGCCCGGACGCTGGGGATTGGCGTGCTCGGAAAGATCCCGTTTAAGATTGTACTTGTGGATGCTCTTGAGGTGGCTGTCCACCTTATCCTGATCCAGCACGTCGCCCACTCCGGAGACCGCAGCCAACCACGAGCCCAGGACGCCATCGGAGAGACAGCCAATCCCATACTGATATTTGGGCCCTTCGGCCTTCAGCAGTTCCAAGGCCTCGGGTGTGTAGCTTCTGCCCATGCTCTGGACCTCAAGGGGACTGCCCGCGCGTAAACCCTCCGTCTGAATGCGTTGGATGAAGTATTCGCCGTCGAAGAGCTTCTCGTTGACGAACTTCTCCCCTTTGGCGAGCAACTCCTCGAAAAGCGACACATCGTCACCGGCTTCGCGGCCCATGGCCACGGCTGCCTTCAGAGCGCCCAGATAGAAGCTGCTGCACATCCCATCCGGACCCCAGAACTCGATATCGTATGTGTTGTGATGAGGCTCGCGGAGGATACCCTCGTGCTCCGGGTCCCAGGTCTCGATGCAATAGTGCAGGCTCTGCTTGACCTGCGGCCAAAGCTCCTTCATCCATGCAGTGTCGCCACTGATCCGCCACTCGCGGTAGACCTTCATCGTGCAGCCCAACTGCCCGTCGCTGGCAGCGTGGAAACCGTGCCCCGGGGCACCGATCGGTAGCGGGCAGCGGAAGTTTTGATGCCCATCATCGTTCTGGCAAACGCAGAATTCCGTCTCGCGTAACGTTCGTTCGAGCGAGGGAAGCAGGTGCGGTATCGCCTGGGCGTAATTCCAGACGTGCGTACACGACCCATGGCAGCAGCCCGCTTCGTCGTGACATCCCTCGAAGCCCCAGAACCGGCCGTCAATCTGCCTCAGGACGGTGGGCGACTTCAAGATCGTCAGGTTCGCCGCCACGGCCTCGACCACCTCGGCCGGCAATGTCGTATCGTAGAAGCAATCGCTGAACTGCTTGCTCGCGGCCCGCAGTTTGTCGTAATCCCGGCGCCACCGGCCCACGACGGCATCGATACTGAGAAACTTGCCCGCGTACCAGGGGCGATAGGCTTCCTCCTCACCGGAGGCTCCACCCCGGCGCACATCACTGTACGGCACGTACCAGCACAGTTTCAGGGCGATCGTCCGGGTCTGCCCCGGTGCCAACTCGAACGGCACGAACAGCGTCGCTCCCGGGCTGGGCCCACCCTCCTGGGGAAATCCCTGGTCGTAGCACTTGCCTTCGGCGATGTCCTTCCAGACCATCGTGGCCGAATCGAACCAGCCGCCCCGGAACCAAGCGGCGTTGACTTTGGTGCCAGCCTCGTCCACAAAGGCTGCCAGATAGCCCTCATCGTGTTTCTTCAACTCGCCCCCGGGCGGCTGGGCCAGAACGAAACCACCCTCGACGGTTCGAATCAACGGCCGATTCCCCGGCCTATCCATGAGGTTCTCGGCGTTGAACGAATACACCGCTTCGATCTTCCGATCGGACGTGTTGCGGAACATGTACTCCACTCCCACCATGGGCAGCGAGGCCGTGTCGGCGTCGGGCGGTGCGAAGGGACTCCAACCCGTGATCTCGACCTGCAAAGGCATTTTGGGGTCCGTCAGTGTCACTGCCCCGAAGGGAAAGCGGGCCCCGAAGTGCGCTTCACGAAAGCGCGGCAGTCCGTAGGTCGTCCGGCCCAGACCGTTGCCCGGTCCGTCGTAGATGCCGGTGTGCGGATGAAGCGAAAAGATCTTCCACTTCGGGATCGGCCCTTCCAACACGCGGGCGACGTTCTCCTTGCCCTTGACGCACACCGCGGCGAAAACCTTCTCCTCACGAAAGATGTCCGGATGACTGTGCAGCGAGAAGTGGCTCAGCATCCCGGTCCCTTCCAAACAGATCATCCCGGCCCCGATGCCACCCATGGGAAACGCGACGCGATCCAGATTCGCGGCGGTGTACGGACCGTTGTATTGGTGCGCTGCGAACGCGGCGCGACCTGGGATGCCAAGAACGAGACAATAGAGTACAATTCGCAAGATTCGGCTGGGCTTCATTTCCACACTCCCTATCCTGGACTTCCCATGGGCTGGTTCACTCCGGCATCCGACGCCCTCCTCGGCGGGCACCGGAACGTTCTATCGAGCAGTATGTCCGATGGCTTCGACGAATTCAAGCCCCGTTTCCACCGCGCCGGATGCGTTCCGTCCAACTTCCTCTACGGCTTGTTACCCGCGGCACGTCAATGGCCTCTATGGATAGAAGGGCACGTGGTGTGTATGAAAGTATACGGACGACCTCATGTTAAGCCTATGGGAGCCGACTCTGTCACCCCCGCGCAGGCGGGGGGCCAGTCTGTATCGAAGCAGTCTGGATTCCCGCCTGCGCGGGAATGACAACGGGAGCAGGCTCGCAAGGACGTTCGCAAGGCAGAACGCCTTTGCCCGAAAATCTGCACACACATGTCCCGTATCACGAGTAGGTGTTTCTGTCGCTTTTCCGCGTCCCTGATATTACGATGTCAGTCAGACATGCGGAAGCTACCGCCCAGGCAATGCGAGATTGCGAAAGGAGGTTTCCCATGAAGAACGTGCTTTCGGTACTCATCGCGAGCTTGCTGATGGCCCCGCCGATCCTGGCGGCCCAGACGAAAGAAATGGCTCTGAACGCCATGGCAACCACCGAGAACGGTAGACAACTGGCGACGGGCCAGCTCCGCATCACCACCACCGACACGACGCTAAAGAGCAGTCTCCCGTCGACCAGGGGACGGTCGTACGAGCCCGTGCCGATGTACATGCTGATCTCTTACCTGGCCGCTCCCACATCCGAGTTGCTGCGTCTGCCGCCAACCGAGGGAAGAACGTGGACCGGTACGGGGGATTGGCATGCGCGGACCGAATCGCGGATCGAAGGCTCCGAGACGGTTGCCGGGCCGGCCGGCACGTTCGCCGATGCACTCAAGCAGAAAACGGTCATCACCGGTACGAGAAAGGGTTCCGAGGAAGGCAATCGCTTCGTCAACGGGACCCGTTACCTGTGGTTCGCCCGGAACGTCGGCCTGGTCCGCCTGCGCTATGAGCACGCCAATGGCATGGTGACCGAAGCCGCGTTGCTCAGCTACGAGGTCACCACCGAAACGGATAGCTACCTCCCGGTGGCTCTGGGCAATCGGTGGACCTATGCCTGGAGGAACGACTACCGCAAAGAAGCGGCCCTCGAGACCTGGACCATGGGTGACCCGTCCGGTGACACGCGCCAGCCCACGGGGCCACGTCGTAAAACCTCCGACGAAGAACCACAGACCAAGGGCAGCGACTCCGACAGCGTAGAACTCAACCTGGCCAACGACACGCTCGTCAAGATCGCCGCCGATCCCGACCAGGGATTCCACTTCCCCTACTATCTCTTCATCTCGCGCACGGTGGATCCAAACGGAAGCTCCCGTTTGCTCGTGGAGATGAACAATACCGGAACGGGCTCCGACGACCTGGCCGTTCACGACCGCAAAGCCAAGCACCTGGCCGAGCGCTCGTACGCCAACCGTATCGCCCGGAAGCTAAACGTTCCGCTGCTCGTGGCGGTCTTTCCGCGTCCGCGCGAGCAATGGCAAATCTACACGCACTCGCTCGACGAGGACACGCTCCTGGTGAAATCGGGACCGCTCAAGCGCATTGACCTGCAACTCATCCCGATGATCCGCGACGCCCAGGCCCTCTTACGGAAGAACGGCATCCCCGTGCGCGACAAAGTCTTCATGCACGGTTACTCGGCCTCGGGCACCTTCACCAACCGATTTCCCCTGCTCCACCCGCGCGTCGTCCGAGCGGTCGCCGCCGGAGGCGTCAACGGCATACCGACGTTCCCCGCAACCCACTGGCGCGACACGGAGTTGCCCTATCCCGTCGGCATTGCCGATCTCAAGGAAATCGCCGACATCGACTTCGACGAGATCGCCTACAAGCAGGTGGCCCAATATATCTACATGGGTTATCTCGACCGCAACGACACAACGCTCTCACGCGACACCTACTGCGAGGAACACGCCCAGCTCATTCGCACGTTCATCGGCGCCGACATGGGCGAACGCTGGAAGGTCAGCCAGGCCATTTATCGCGAACTGGGCGCGTCGGCCCAATGTGTCACCTACAACGGCACGGCGCACAGCATCCGCGACGAGATGGTCGACGACGTCGCGAAGTTCTTCCAGGCCAACGCGGAAGACGGGTTCGTCGAGATCGAGCCTCACCAGTATCCGTTCGTGGAATTTCGAGAGATCGAGGTCGCCCATATCAACGGACTTCACTGGGCCGGAGACAGCCGCATCCCCGAGTTCGCCCGCGACCTGTTCGAGGGCAAAGGGCACTTCATCATCACTATCGATGAATGGCTGGACGGTCAGGATCACCGCCAGCTAAGCACCTTCAAAGAGCACGCCGTCTTCGGGTTTCGGCTCAAGGCGAATGGGCATGAGGACATCCGCATAACCGCACCCACTTTCCAGGGCACATGCTCATCGGGTGACGGCGGGTTCCAGGGCTTCGTCGTCCGCCTCCCGGCCGACGAACTGCGAAAGCTGGTCCCCGGCGTCGAGTACACCATCGAGCCCATCAACCAGGACAAGAAGTACTACTGGGT
>CP070782.1:6009308-6026615 GCA_020346325.1 Phycisphaerales bacterium | reverse complement strand
TGTCCACCAACAGGGATCGATCCAGAGTCTGCCTCAACGCTTGGACCTGTGCATTACCGCATCTCCGTGGTCCATGAACGGGTTAGCGCCGATTCTTAGTTCATAGGTCTCCGCGTGTGGGCTGAGCGGTTCGAAGGGCGGGCCCGTCAGCGTCGGCCCCGGCCGGTTCCGTGGCGTTGTGTGTTCCTGGTCCAGGTTCGACATCGTTCGGATCCCGGCTATAGGGGTAACGCAGTACCAGCAGGGCGGCGCGAACCTTCTTCTCGTAGTGACGGCTCAACAATTGCGAAACAGGTTGCCGATTCGATCCTCGACATAATCCATGACAGCTACTCTTCGTGTGGGTAGCATAGTACATCTTACGACGGATCGACCGACGGCATCGGTACGGGAGCAATGCATGAAGATAGGGTTTGGATGTGACCACCGCGGTTTGGGGGCCAGAGGGCCGATTATGAGGCTGCTGGCCCGCATGGGCCATGAGTGCGTGGATTTCGGAACCGACAGCGACAATCCGGTCGATTACCCCGACATCGCTTATCTCGTGACTAGGGCCCTGGTCCAAGGGCAGGTGGACAGGGGCATCCTCGTATGTGCCACGGGGATGGGGATGTGCCTGGCCGCCAACAAGGTTCGGGGGGCACGGGCCACGTTCTGCCATGATGAGTTGAGCGCCCGGACAGCGCGGCACCACAACCACGCTAACGTGCTCTGTCTATCGGCGGATCAGACCAGCGAGGTTCTGCGGCGTAAGATCATTGAGGTGTGGCTGCAGACCGAGACCGGGGGTGGCAGACACGCGCGCAGGATACGGAAGATAGCCGCCATTGAGGAAGGCCGGGACCCTCGGACAGTCAAATAAGGGATTCGCTTCGTCTGCCCGAATTGGCCGGCGGCGCCGAGGCAAAGGGGCACGGAGCCCAGATCGGCCAACTCACGATTCATGATGCCTATGTTTCCCGTTTTTGGCCCTGATGATGATCTCGATTTTGCTCTGCCCCGCCCTTGGGTGCCATCACTTACGTGCTTGGTTCTTTCTGCTTCTCGTTCTTCAGGAAGCTGCGGATCAGTTCCAGAGGGAGCGGAAACACAATGGTGCTGTTGTTCTCAGAACCTACCTGCACCAATGTCTGCAGAAACCGCATCTGCATTGCCATGGGGTGGTCTTTGATCATCGCAGCAGCGTCGCGCAGCTTGGTGGCCGCCTCGAATTCCCCCAGGGCATGGATGACCTTGGCACGCCGCTCGCGTTCGCTCTCTGCCTGCCGCGCCATGGCCCGTTTCATGTGCTCGGGCAAGTCGACGTGTTTCACTTCGACCAGCGAGACCTTCACCCCCCACGGATCGGTCTGTTGATCGAGAACTTCCTGCAGTCGGCGGTTCACCTGTTCCCGTTCGGCCAGCAGTTCGTCGAGTTCCACCTGACCGAGGATGCTACGAAGAGTAGTCTGTGACAACTGCCCTGTGGCGAAGCGGTAATCTTCCACCTGCAAGATAGCCCTCATGGGGTCGATGACGCGAAAGTAGACCACGGCATTGACCTTCACCGACACGTTGTCCCGGGTGATGACATCCTGGGCCGGCACGTCTTTGACGGTTGTCCGGAGGGTCACCCGCCTCATGCGATCGATCGGCCAGAACACCATGATCAACCCTGGGCCCTTGGGTTTCGGCAGCACCCGGCCCAGACGAAACACCACGCCGCGCTGATACTCGAACAAGATGCGGATGCAGCTTAACAGGTAGAGCACGATCAATCCGATAGCGATGCCCGGATACAAGATCATTGTCGATCTCCTTTGTCCGTCGTCATCTCGCCGGTGTGGGTGGAAGTCATATCAGGCTCGACTTGCAGTCGCAAACCCTGGCGTTCTTGTACCCTCACCTTCTCTCCCTCGGCAACGGGGTAAGAGGAAAAAGCCTGCCAGAGCTCACCGTGTGTCCATACCTGACCGCAGAACCGACCCGCCTCGCCGGTAAACGATACCAAGGCCTGCGCCGGGCGCCCCACGATTTCCTCGTCCCCAGTCTGGATGGGCGCCTTGAATCCCCGTAGCGCGCGACTGATGAGGAAAGCCGTGATCGCCGCCGTGGCCAGGGCCAGCGGGACCGCCACGTTGAGCGACACGCGGAGCGTGCTGACCGGGGAATCAATGAGCATCAGCGCTCCCAACACCAGGCAAATCACGCCCCCCAGCGTGAGCAGCCCAAAGCTCGCTACGAATACCTCCGCCACGAACAGGCCCAACGCCAGCGCGATTAATGCCAGCCCCGCGTAATTGATGGGCAACACGGACAGTCCGAAGAACGCCAAGATCAGGCAAAGTACACCCAGGGTGCCCGGCACGCCCCAGCCCGGCGTGTAGAACTCGAAAACAATGCCGTAGAATCCCAGGATCAGTAGGAGAAAGGCGACATTCGGATCTGACAGGACGGCCAAGAGCCGCTCGCCCCACCACATGGGCAGAGGTTGCACCACGGCACCGGCCGTGTGCAGACGGAGCGGGCCGCTTGGCAAGGCCACTTCGCGTTCCTCCGCCGCCTCCAGTAAGGTAGTTGCATTCGTGGCCACGACCTCGATGACACGCTGTTCCAAAGCCTCCGAGGCGGTGATCGAGCGGCTTTCGCTCACCGCCTGCGCTGCCCAATCGGCGTTGCGTCCTCTCAACTGAGCCAGCGAGCGCGCCCACGCCTGGGCGTCGTTAACCACTTTTCTTTCCATCACCCCAGAGGCGCCCGGCAACCGACGCCCTGAGCCTTCCTCGTCCGCTTCTGGATCGGCGGGGCCGGGTTCCTCCGGCAGGCTGGGCAGGCCACCCAGGACTACGGGATGAGCGGCCCCAATGTGAGTCCCAGGGGCCATGGCGGCCAAGTGGGCTGACAGGGTGATGAATACGCCCGCAGAGGCGGCGCGGGCCCCCGGCGGTGAAACATAAACGATGACCGGCGTGTCGGTGGAAAGGATCTCCCGAACCAGCTCCCGGGTCGAATCCACCAAGCCGCCGGGGGTGTCCAGCTCGAGCACCAGGCACTGAGCCCTTGTGACTTTGGCTTCCCGGAGGACCCGTCGAAAGTACCGCACGGTAACCGGCGTGATCGCCTTGTCCGGCCACGTTGCCCACAACACCGGTCCTACACCCTCTCTGGGCGGCTTATCGCTGTCCGCCTCAGTCGGCATGGCCTTACCGGCAAGGACCACAAGCAAGACCGCCATCAAGGCTATGGGAATCGGGCTTGGCCTTTCCATTCCCGGACCCTCTCATGAGGGCAAGAACTACAGGAGACGCAAGTGGGGGCGGTCCGTATATGGTCCAGGGCCGGCTAGCTGCGCCCGTGCATCTGAGAACGCGCCCACTTTGACACGGCTCCCTGTATGCCATCGAATCTCCCGCTCCGAATGAACGATAATGTTATTGTAGGCTTTCGGAGCCGTGCAATCAAGGGAAAAGGCAGCCATGAAATAACTTGGGGGCGGTGCCCGCAGCTCACCTGGGAAGGCGAAGATCACTAGGAAGGCACAGGCGAACGACGCAACCGTTCACCGCGTATAAATACCAGGGTAGAGACGTGTTCATCGCGGTGATTTCTTCATCAGGTGGTCCGAACGCGTTCTCTCCCCCCGTCGGTGGACCGGCGAGGATCCCATTCCAGGCCGTGTTATAGACGGAAGGACGAAGACAAGTCGAGCCATAGTGTGATGACGAGAGACCACCCGTTGCAGGGCAAGAGTCTGAAGCTCTCGAAGCGATCTCTGGTCTGGGCCATGCCCTTCTGGCCAGGCCGCTGGGGACGACAATGTGGAGAGGCGACTGATGCGTTTGGTTGTCAGAGAGACTGAGCATATTATCAGCCAGCTCCATTTCGCCGGTGGGCCTGTCTACATTGGCAGGCATCCCCATTGCCAGATTCTCCTCCAGAGCAAGGCGGTTTCAAGACAACACGCCGTCCTTTTCTCCTCCGAAGACGGGAAATGGATGATAGAGGATCTGAATTCGGCCAATAAAACATATCTCAACGGCGAAGCGATCCACAGGGCGCGGGTCAGGACAGGCGATCACATCCGTGTAGGGAAGTTCACGATCGAACTCGACCTTGCCGTGGACGAGGACGCGGCGCGTCCGACCTATCTCGATGACACCCTTGCAGGAGTCTCTCCCAGACCACGTATAATCGTGAGGACGCTGGATTTTGACCATGCGCCGGCGATCGCCATGCCGGCTCGAAGGGTCAATGATTTTCTCCGGGCCAGCAGCGCCATTGGCAAAGCCCAAGGCCCCGATGAGATGCGCCAGACACTGCTTGCCATTGTGACCGAGCAATTCCCAGCGAGTCGGGCGTGGTGTGGATTTCGGTACGAGTCCCAAGGCCCCTTGACGGTGGAGGGTGGACAAACGCAATCCGGTCAGCCCTTCTCCCTAACCGGTACAGCGCTAAACGAGAAAGTCGGGCAGGTTCTTGAGAGCCGAAAATTCCTCCTGCTGCCGCATATGAAGGACTCTGGTGTGGGTGACCGTGTTCAGTCGGCGTTGATGGGACCTTTGGTGGGGGGTGGGGGTAGCTTTGGGGTGCTGTATCTCGAAAGTTGCCGCGGTCATGAGCCGTATGCCATGAGCGATCTGGATTACCTGATGCTTCTGTCCGTCCACGTGGCGGCCGTACTTGAGTATTACTAAACGGCCTAGCACTTCGCGGGAGCGTGTCCCACTGACGATCCGGCGTTCGCAACGCACGTCTATCTTCGCTCTGGCCGGTGAACCGTCGCTGACCGTGCGTGGAGGGCAACGGTGCCGGGAGGACCGGCGGGCTAAAAAAGGGCCCCGGTCCTGTCGATTCTGCAGATTTGTCAAGCCTTCTTGCTCGTCACTGCCACAAACGAGGAGATGCGTTGTTCGAGTTTGGTGCTCCGACACTCGGGGCATTTGTGCTTCTTCGCATGGTCACCGAAGCTCAGCGTCAGTTCGAACCGTTTTCCGCATTGCTTGCATGTGTATTCGTAGGTTGGCATTGCCGACTCCTTTTCCACTGTCTGTCGCGGCCGCGATAGGGCTTTCTACGCCTTTGCGTTGCCGCACGGTCTGTCAGTGACAGCTAACCTCGAAACCTGTCATCGTTGACAAATCGACTCGATGAGGGACCTGCGCAGCGGATCATCCCAGCAAGTCATCAGATCCCGCTTCAGGTGTCTAAGGTAGTCGTCTCCATCGATGCCCAGAGGTTTCTGCCATCTTTCAAACCGGCGCTCAATTTGACGCGCATACGTGTCTGCCCAGCGTTCCTTCTCTTTTTGCCTGTACATTCCTTTGCCTTTTGAACATTCGCCTTGGCGTGGTTCCGCGTTCTCGGGCGCCGAGGAAATCTTCTGTATGTTCTGAGACACTCGGACCGAAGCCGAGAGTCGGCATTATGTCCGAAACATACATTTGCCCCTCGACACCCTGCTCATCCGGCGCTCCAAAGCTGCAGCGGCTCTTATCCTATGATTAAACGGATATCCTCAACACCTTCTACCCTCTTGAGCTCTGAGAGGAATTCCTTATTGCGGGCTGCGTTTCGAACCACCAGTCGATAGACGTATTCCACCCAGTCGCCCAAATCCGTATTCTGCGCGGAACACAGGGTGAAGTTCTTGCAGAAACGCCGCAGGAGCTCAAGCGCTGGGTGGTCCGGCCCGAGCGGGCCCCGCAAGCTGAAACGCAGGAAGCCATCATGAGGCCGATGGTTGCCGAATTTGCTGATGGACAGATAGAAGGCAATCAGACTCAGAAGGGCTGTCCCTACAACGGCCGTGGCGTAGCGATGAGAACCAGCCGCCATACCCACGACCAACGCCCAGAGAAGGAAGGCGATATCGCGCGTGTTCTCAAGGGCATGTCGGAAGCGGATGATCGCAAAGGCACCCATCAGCCCTACAGCGATGAAGACGTTGTTGGTGACGACGGCCATCACCAGTGCGACCGCCACCGTGATGAGGACCAGAGATTGGGCAAGGGAGCGCGCCCGGGGCGGTCTGTTGTGCGTGAGGCGGTAGACCCAGGCAAGGACTTGGCCCAGCACGAACGCCAACAAGAGTGAGAGAAGCACATTCCCCGGAGCGGAACCCGCCTTCCACATTGGCGTCTCCTCCATCAGTTGCCACAGTCTGTTCATTCGATCCATCTCCTATGCCTGGCCTGCAGAGGCCTCTGCAGTTCCCGAACATGCCATTTGCCTACCCAGCCACCGCAGGATTCAGCTCGAGTGTCCAGGCGACCCAGCAATCTCCTATGCAGAGCCAACGATCCAACGCAGACCGATCATATCCCTCAAGCGAACTCTTGCTTCCACAAACGCATGAGACCGTGAAACCCTTCGTGGCCTCGTCCCATTCGAGCTAGGGCGCTTCGAATTCGTGTTCCGGATGCCTGACGGTGAGCACGGCGCAGGGCGCCTTGCGCACGACCTTCTCCGCGACGCTGCCCAGAAGTATGGATGCCAAGGCCGAGTGACCGTGCGTGCCCAGGACGATCAAAGCGATGTCCTCTTGGCGGCAATAACGGACGATCTCGACGAAGGGCTTGCCCAGCGTCACGGCCTTGTTGACGGAAGCGTGGGCGGCTGGGGCGTGTTCCTCAAGGAACTTCTCAAGACGGTCATGTGCCGACTGACGCAGTTCTGCCGCGTCAAGGGGGTAGCTGCGTATCATGGGCGCAATGTACCCCCCTTGCCGGAGCAGTTCATTTTCTGAATCGACCACATGCAGGCAATGGAGTCGGGCCTGGTAACGCTCGGCAAGGTCCAGTGCAATGGGAAGCGCGGCCAGAGAATGTTCGGAGAAGTCGGTGGGATACAATATCTTCTTAATTTCTATCATGTCGCAACGCTCCTTCCTCTGAGCTGTCTGGCAACGGTCTCTGATGTGCCAGAGGTTGATGCACAGTCAGACGGGGAGATCGATCATAGCCAGTCATGCGTCGTACGCTGGGAGGATTCGAGGTTTGGGGTACACGACCGGCAAGGCCTGCCGGCGCGACGAACGGGGCATAGGCGATTGCCTCGACGTGCCCCGCGACCTGCGGTAACGCCGACGCCCTGATCGCCGTCCACACCACAATGCTGGAAATCGTCGATAGGCGTTCGTTACGCCCAGAAGTCTCACGCCAGCCCCTGGGAAGAAACGGCACTCCCCGGGATGTCAGCTCGCCGTTCACGACCATCTCCGAGCCAAATCTCAGACAATTCTAGCGTGCTCGGGCTACCGGGTCAACCCAATTGAGATTCTGAGAATGTCGAGGCGTGTGAAGATCTTCTTCAGGACTCAAGCGCCTAGGGCTCCGGCGTTCCGCGAACCGCCATGGGTAGGGTTCAGGACCGTCGGTCGCACGATTCGTCGCGGCTACGGGATTTCGCAAATGCGTGGTAGCGACGCATGCCCAAGACCGCGCCAATTCGCCGGGCCAGAGGGAGCGAGATCGTACTCGAGGGCCTGAAGGTACTGTATGGCCCACCCAATACGCTATCCCAAACGTGCTGGTTCCCAACCGCCGAGCGCCTCGCTGACCTGCTTGATCGGGTCTATTTGTTGCGCTCGACCCAGCGAGAGGCCGGTTTCCAGACTTGCGATCAATGCGTCAGTCGCTGGATTCTCCTGTTGCAGACAGTCTATCGTCAACTGCTGATGGGTGATTCGCTTGTCGAGTTCCTGAAAATCCATCCCTAACGCCAATCGAGCATCGAAGAAGGAAAGCACGATTTTGGCCGCCTGGAGATCGTCGCAGGCCGCCGGATAAGAGGGCACGTCAGTCCAAAGACTGCACGCCCGAATGGCCCTCTCCTTCGCCAGCCACACAAGGTAGCTGTTCAGTACTGGCAAACCTTGATATTCCATATCTTGAATTCCATAGCGCCGCAGCTGTTTCTGGAAGGCCTGTTGGCTGTAGACCGCCAGTAGCCTCCTCGGCCAGGTATGGGCGCCGGCGGTGGGGCGATTTTCTTCGCACGGAGGGGCAATTCGACAGTAGAATGTCTTCGGAACTCGAACCAAACTCTCCTGACACCGGACTAAAGGATATGGGCACATGACAGTTGATGAGAAATACAAAGCGCTCCAGGGGATTCTCCGATCGCTACGTGAGGTTGTGGTGGCCTATTCCGGCGGTGTGGACAGTACGTTCCTTCTGCGGGCGGCCATCGAGGTATTGGGGGCCGAACACGTGCTGGCCTGTATCGGCGTCAGTCCCTCACTGGCCCGGTCGCAGCACGATCGGGCGGTGCAGTGTGCCCGGGATATGGGGGCACACCTGCGTGAGGTCGACGTGCACGAGATTCTGGATGGGAAGTACGCCGCGAATAATCCCGATCGCTGTTTCCACTGCAAGTCCCATCTGTATCAGGCGTTATGGGAGGTGGCCCACCAGGTAGGTTTCTCCGCCGTGGTTTGCGGCAGCAATTTCGACGATCGGGACGATTTCCGGCCTGGCAACCAGGCGGCTGCCGCGCTCGGTGTGGGATGTCCCCTCATGGACGCACAGATGACCAAAGAGGATATTCGTGCATTGAGTCGGGAATTCGGCCTGGCGACGGCCGACATCCCGGCGTCGCCTTGTCTGGCGTCGCGGCTGAGCTACGGGTTGCACGTCACGAGTGCACGGCTGGCCCAGGTCGAACGGGCGGAGGAACTGCTCCGGCGATTGGGGTTCTCCGAATGCCGGGTGCGTCACCACGACACGATCGCCCGGATTGAAGTGAGGCCGGAGGATTTCGCACGAGGGTTTTCCGAGCCTGCTCGTTCGGAGATTCTTACGAGCGTGAAGGACCTCGGATTCAAGTATGTGACGATCGATCTGGCGGGCTTTCGGTCCGGTTCGCTCAACGAGGTGCTCAGCGATGCCGAGAAGCGGGCCCATCAGTAGACAGGGCTGGCCCGCGGTCTATTCCCGGGCCGGCCGGTCAGTGTGGGTGAATTCCCACAATGTCTCGTGCACGCGCGTCAGGGTGAAGTCGCCGCGGAGCGCATCCCCACTGAAGTTCAGTACGATGGCCTCCTCGCTGCGTTTCCTGGTGCGGTAGGTTCCCCGGTCGGCGATGCGGACGCGTCCGGTGCCTTGCTGGACCGGACCTTCATAGGTGAGGAAGCGGAGGGGATGGTCGAATATCTTCTCGGCTCGAATTCTCGCATTGCGGCTGGTCTCAGGCATTTCCTCCAGGCGAAACGTGGCCAGCACGTTGTCCAGTTCGAGCAAGAGGTCCCAGAGGACTCCGTCTGACGTCGTGTGCTGCTGGATGATGTACCGCCTGTCCTGCATCGCTAAAACCCCTCCGCGCCGTCGGGTGATTCGCGTCTCCCAAAGGGGCGGCCAATATTCTTGCCAACGGAAACGAACACGGCTATGATACCGTGGTAGTGTATTTGAAGCCAGGGGAGCCGAGGGGTGGCAGAGCCATCCATTGAAACGGCTGAGAAATCGCGGTCATAGTGATGACCCTTGGAACCTGATCGGGCTAACACCTGCGAAGGGAGGCTTGGCAATCATTAAAGGCACTCCCGTTGTGGGGTGCCTTTTTCGTTGCAGAGAGGGCCGAAGATGAAATCGCTGAACGTAAACGGCGTCGAGCGGCAGTTCGCACCCGATGAAATGCCCGGAACAGTGTCGGACTTGCTGGGGCGTCTGAATGTTACGTCCTCGGTGGCCGTAGTGGAAATCGATGGTGTGATCGTGCGGCCCGAAGCGTTCGACCACACGCCATTGACGGATGGCCAGACGATTGAACTGGTCCGGTTCGTAGGGGGAGGTTGAGTTCATGGGCAAACTGATCATTGCCGACCGGGAGTTCGATTCGCGCCTGCTCGTGGGGACGGGCAAGTTTACCTCGCCCAAGGCCATGGCTGAAGCCGTCGCGGCATCGGAGGCCGAAATCGTCACCGTGGCGCTGCGCCGGGTGGATATCGGCGATTCCGAGGACGACACGCTGACCGAGATCGACCGCGACCGGTTTCTGCTCTTGCCGAACACCTCAGGCGCCCGCAGTGCCGAGGAAGCCGTGCGTCTGTCCCGTCTGGCGCGGGCGGCGACCGGTATCCACTGGGTGAAACTGGAGGTGACGCCGGACCCGTACTACCTGCTGCCTGATCCGGTTGAGACGCTCAAGGCGGCTGAGACACTTGTGAACGAAGGGTTTGTCGTCCTGCCGTACATCAACGCCGACCCGATCCTGGCCCGACGACTGGCGGACCTCGGCACGGCTACGGTGATGCCTTTGGGCAGTCCCATTGGCTCCAACCAGGGTCTCAAGACGCGCGCGGCGCTGGAAATCATCATCGAGCAGAGCACTGTACCGGTGGTGGTCGATGCGGGATTGGGACTTCCTTCGCACGCGGCCGAGGCGATGGAGATCGGCGCCGATGCTGTGCTGGTCAACACGGCCATCGCCACGGCGGCCGATCCGGTCGAGATGGCGCTGGCCTTCAAACTTGCCGTCGAGGCGGGGCGCAAAGCCTATGAATCCGGGCCGCGCGCTGCGACTCGCTGTGCCGAGGCTTCCAGCCCCCTGACTGGATTTCTGAGAGACTAGAGAGACGATGGAGATGGGCGATGCGGTGCGTGACATTTTGGCAGCAGGGCGCCTGGATGCCGATCGGGGTCAGTGGCAGCAGCGCTTACGCGATGTCACCGCCCGAGACGTGGAAGCGGCGCTGGCCTCGCGCGCCGGCTCCTACAGCCTAGACAAACTGGTCGCGCTGGTTTCGCCGGTGGCCGAGGACTATCTCGAGCCGATGGCTCGGATCTCGCGCCGGCTTACCATCCAGCGCTTCGGACGGACCATTCGCCTGTACGCGCCGCTGTATCTATCCAGTTACTGCGTCAATCGGTGCCGCTATTGCGGTTTCAACCAGGGCAATACCTTCACCCGCGCCCGGCTGAGCATTGACGAGGCGTTGGCGGAGGCGGAGATCCTCGCGGCTGAGGGGTTCCGCGACATCCTCCTGGTCAGCAGCGAAGACAAGCAGTTCATCAGCATCGACTATCTGGAGGAGCTGGCTGGAGAGTTGCGGAAGACGTTCAGTTTCATCGGTGTAGAAATCTACCAGATGACAGTAGCACATTATCGCCGACTGTTTGAGGCGGGTGTCGAGGGCGTCACGCTTTACCAGGAGACCTACGATCGCGCTGCTTACGCGCACTATCACCGAGCCGGACCGAAGGCGGATTACGACCTGCGGCTGCGCGGCCCGGATGATATGGCCGGGGCCGGGATGCGCGAGATCGGGCTCGGGGTGCTGCTGGGCCTGGCCGACTGGCGGCTCGAAGCGTTGGCGTTAGGCGCACATGCCAGATATTTGACGAAGCGTTATTGGCAATCGCACATCTCGTTTTCCTTTCCTCGTCTGCGACCGGCCTCAGGGGTGTCGGCCGCCGAGTTTCCACATCTGCTGACAGACAGAAACCTCGTGCAGATGATGCTGGCGTTGCGCCTGTGTTTCGCCGACGCCGGGATTGTGATTTCCACGCGCGAGCCGGCGCCGTTGCGCGATCACCTTGTCGAACTCGGTGTCACGCGCATGAGCGCGGGCAGCCGGACTAATCCGGGCGGCTATTCCGGGCCCGAGAGCAGCTCGGAGCAATTCGAAGTGCACGACCAGCGCAGCCCGGCCGAGATCGGCACCATGCTCAAAGAACGGGGCTTCGATCTCGTCTGGAAAGACTGGGATCGCGCCTTTTTGCAGGTCTGATCGGTGAGCCGCTTCGCTGCCGGAACTGATGGAGTGCAACATGAGTTTAACCGATCAGCAGATCGAGCGTTATCATAGGAACATGATCCTCGAAGGAGTCGGCCGCGCCGGCCAGGAGAAGCTGCTGGCCTCCAAGGTATTGACTATCGGTGTGGGGGGACTAGGGTCCCCGGCGTCGCTGTACCTGGCGGCTGCCGGCATAGGGACTATCGGTCTCCTGGACAGCGACCAAGTCGATAGCAGCAATCTCCAGCGACAAATCGTCTATCAGGCCGATGAGGTGGGCCAAAGGAAAGTCACCTGCGCCCGGGAGAGACTCCAAGCGATCAATCCCGATGTCACAGTCCAGACGTATGATCTGCGGGCTCGGGCGGACAACATTCGCGAGATCGTCAGGCAGTATGATTTCGTGATCGATGCCGTGGATAACTTCGCCTCGAAGTTCCTGATCAACGACGCCTGTTACCTGGAGCGGATTCCATTCGTACACGGAGGCATTCTCCAATTCGATGGTCAGATGATGACGGTCATCCCCGGTCGGTCGGCCTGCTATCGGTGCGTCTTTCCGGGACCGCCTCCGGCCGGCGCCGTGCCGACGGGGGCGCAGGCCGGAGTGCTCGGGGTTCTGCCTGGTGTGATCGGCTCGTTGCAGGCCACCGAGGCGATCAAATGCCTTCTGGGCATTGGCGATCTCCTGACCGATATACTGCTGACGTACCATGCACTGACAATGCGTTTTCGCCGCGTGCCCGTCGGTCGAAATCCGGATTGTGGGCTCTGTGCCCAAAACGCTGAGATTTCGGAACTCCGGGACGAAGTGCTGGTGACCTGCTATCGCAAGGATTGCCAGCACTGATCGCTCGGAACCTCCTGGCTGTAGGGGCCGATGGAAGGTTGAGACTTACATGATGCAGATTCAGATCGACGCGCTGACGCTATCGTCGCCGCAGCTCGAATGCGTGGCGCGACTCAGTGGTGAATGCGGCAGCGGCGTTGTGCGGGTGACGACGAGTCAAGCCCTGAAGATTGACGGCGTGAGGATCGAATCTGTGCCGTACATCTTCGAACGGCTGGTGGAAGTGGGACTTTCCTCGCGCGATGGGCAAAGGGGCGCCGATGGCGATATCACGTCTTGCCCGCGTGCCGGAGCCTGTCCGCGTGAGCGGTTCGATGTTGTCCCGTACGCGCTGGCGGTGACGCCTTATCTGCGGTCGTTCGACGATTGCCATGGTCTATCCCGGGGGCACAAGATTGCGTTCTCGGGGTGTCCGAGCGATTGCGCGCTGGCCGCGGTCGCGGACCTGGGCTACTTCGCCCAGTTGCACGAGGACGCTCGTGGGTTTTCCATTCATGTCGGCGGGGGTCTTGGCCCTCCTCCGGTTGTCGGTGTGCAAGTCGAGCCCTTCGTGCGGGACGAGGAAGTGTTAATGGTTGCCGAGGCGGTACGGCGGCTCTTCCACGGCTACAGCGACCGGTGTGACAGGCCCGAGGTGCCACTGCGCTGTGTCGTCGAACACTTGGGGGCAGACGAATTCATCCGCTGCTATCGGGAGGAGCGTGCGCAGGTCGATGCTGAGGGGTTGCCCTGCGGCGTGCTGGAGGTCACAGGGCAGTCACCACGGATCGACAACGGATCACTGGAAGAGACTACCCCGGATTGTCCAGCTTCCGGGGAGAGGCAAGAGGGCCTTCAGGCCCTGAGCGTGAGATTGCCCCAGGGTGACATCTCTGGAGAGAATCTGATCAAGGTGGCGCGGGTCGCGCGGTGTTATGGGGTCGGCGTGGTGCGCGCCACGCAGCAACAAGACCTGCTTGTTCCCTCTGTGTCACATGTCCATCTCGATGCAGCACGCGAGGCCCTTGCTGGGTGTGACTCACCCGCCTAAAGCCTTCTGTTTGCCGTGTTGGCTTGTAAGGCGATGCAATAGAGTGACACATATATGTATATGACCTGCGTGAGGGGCGGTGCGCCTGCGGGAGATCATGACCCAGCTGCGCGACAAGGTCGCCCTGGCCTAATGCTGCAAGGCCGGACAGCATGTGTTCGAGGATCTCCAACTGGAGTTTCGCCGGGTCGACGTCAGCGGGCCGTGGTGGCACGCCATCCGCTCGGCGAGAATGCCGTGGCGGCACGCAGTCAGCCGTTAGCGATTAGCCCTTAGCGATTGATTATTGACGATTGACCATTGAGGATTGTGTGGCGCGTATTTGGCAAAATCAGATTTCTCTGCAGCCAAAAGCGGGCGCCGGGGATCAGTAATGGGGCCATTCACCCTTGCGAACCTGACCCCCAACACCCAAGAACCGAAACCTCGCTTCCTCGGTTCACGATACAAGAGCAGGCCGTAGGCGCTAGGCCTCAGGCCCTGGTCACCGCCAATATCTGATAGTTCGTGTCTCGCAAAAGAATCCCTAGGCCGCAGGGACCGCGCTAATCGATCATCAATCGCCAAGGGCTATTAGCGGCTGGCACCACGATCTCCGCGTATGAAATCCCACATAGTTTCATTGGCTGGTTGCTGGCCAGCCGCTAACAGCCGTGCTTCCGTATTCAGATTCAGCATTTGGCAACTAGGAATTGGCACTCCGCCATGCTCAATACCCAATACCCGGATCCTTTCGTTTGCTCCGCCGCCGGGCAAATCAACTTAATCGCGAAGTAAGCTTACCGTGCCTGGCCACAGGCTTGCCCAGCCTTCCCGCGCCGCCGGCGGGGTCCAATATTCGGTATTCCGCACGCGCCAGTTGCTAATCTACAGTCCGCAATCACAAGTACGAATTACAAAATCCCCGGCTTCGCCGCTCCCTGTTGCTCGCCCAAGGCTGTCTTCAACGCATTCTAAATCGGCGGACACCGCCGGCGGCTTTAGCAAAATTCGAAAAAATTAAGCCTCTGGCTTTTAGCAGTCAGCCGTAGGCGAGAGAGGGCCAAGAACTGAAGACCGCGGAGCCGAGACTGGAAGTGGCGGGGTCTTGCTGGCGAGTACACCATGACTAGAAGACTCTTCGGCTCGCAGCTGCGTACCAACATGGTTTCAGGCGCTGTGGCGACGGTCCTGAATGCCTTGGTGGTGCTCTTTGCCTATCGCATGTATCTCCACCTCCTTGGCTATAAGAAATATGGTGTTTGGCCGGTCTCGGCGACTGTCCTCAACGGCGCCTATTTGGGAAACCTCGGGCTCTCAGCAGCGGTCACGAAATACGTTGCCGAGGGTATCGGGCGAAGCGACGGGGCTTTTGTAGAGGCACACATTATCAAGGGCTTCGTGGTTGTTCTCGTAGTTGGCACGGTGTTCCTCCTGGTTGTTACGCTTCTGCGCGGGCACATTGTCGGCCTGTTCAAGCTCACCGGCGAGAACCGGGGGATCGCACTTACGTCGTGCTCCCCGTTAAGCAAGGGCGGCAGCGGACAACAACGGGCTCCGAAACTTCGTGCATCGCCACGCTGGCGCCGGTAGAATGCCCCGCATGAGTGACTCCGTCAGACAGCACAACATGGCCAGGGGATGGATCGGGACGACGTTCATAACCCGACGGCTGGCGGCGGCGGTAGTCGGGACACTGGTGGTGCTGGCGTTGACGCATATTCCGCAGGCCGTGATACCGAAACCGTTCCGCGGCAACCTGTTCGACAAGGCCGAGCACGCGGTGGCCTACGGGGCGATTGCGTTGCTGTTCCTGCGGTCGTTTCGCCGTCCGCCCGGCGTCAGGGTCGTGTTGGTGCTGCTGCTGGCGGGGGGGGCGGTGGCGGCGCTGGACGAGATAACGCAGCCGCTGGTCAGCCGGCACGCCAGTGCGGTCGATTTCGCTGCCGATATGATTGGGATCGTACTGGTTTGTGCCGTTTGTCTGGTGACGCGGTTGTGCCGCCGCGAGCAGGGCTGTGCTTCGGCGCTCCGCTCGTAGCTTCGCTTAGGCGGGAGGTTGTACGCCGGCGCCGGGAGGGGGGCGAAATCTGAGATCTTAGATCGCAGTCCGCAATAATCACCAATCAATCATCCATTCCCAGTAGCCAAAGACTGATCGCTGCACCAAAATAACCGGCCTCGCCAGGCGAATCGGTTGTGCTCACGAAGTTCCACCGAATTTTGCCTCATCCCCGGCGAGGCCGACTCCGGAGGGCCGCAACTCGGCCCTCCCTTCCTTTATTTCACCTATTTGTGGGTTTGGCCATACTTTTTCGTACGATTCGCGCCCTTCCTCGGTTCGGCCCGCTGGCGTCCATCTGGGCTGCCGGCCCTCCTGCTTTCCTTCCCTCACCCTGCCTGGTCCCGACGGGGCTCTTTCCGCGCGTGCCGTAACTGTCTTCTGATGCGCCACTTGCATTCCTGCCTCGTCGGTGTGCGCGTTGTCACACGCTACCCGACCGCCGCAATTCGGCGGCGACCTGCGGACCGGCGTGGCTCGGGCACGGGTTTCGCTTGGCCAGCGGATCATGCGAGGCGCATACCCTACAAGCACTCGGTTCGGTGTGGCTAAGAAACAGTTGAACGGACAGGGGCCTTGGCGTACTGTATCGGTGACAATGGCGCGGGACAGGGAGTCCCGTCTCGCAGGTGGGGCGGAGCGATCGCTGATGGATGCGCAGGACAAACAGCAATCTTACGAGATGGTGCTCGGCCATATCCGGGCGTTGATCGCGGGCGAGACGGATTCGATCGCCGTAATGGCGACGGTTGCCTGCGAACTTCAGCACGACTTCGCGACGTTCGACTGGACCGGCTTCTACCGCGTCGTCGCGCCGGGGTTGCTCAAGGTCGGGCCCTATCAGGGTGCGCACGGTTGCCTGGAGATTCCCTTCGAGCGGGGCGTTTGCGGAGCGGCCGCGCGGTCACGACAGACGCAGGTGGTGCCCGATGTTGCGCAATTTCCGGGGCATATCGCTTGCTCGGCGACGACGCGTTCGGAGATCGTGGTTCCCGTCATCGATCCGGCGGGGAAACTCGTAGCCGTGCTCGATATCGACTCGAACCGGGCCAGCGCCTTCGACGAAATCGACCGAGTCAATCTGGAAACAGTGTGTGAAATGGTGGGCAGAAGTGCATCATGATTTGGGAGCGCTAACGATGAGAGGACAGATATTTTGGGCCGGGTGTCTGGTTTTGGCGGTGGTGACCCTCGCCTACGGACAGGGCCAGCCGTGGCTGGGCGTGCATGTGCTGATGGCCGGCAGCGACAAGACGAAGCAGTTGACGGACGTGGTGGACGAGTTGGCGGGCGCTGGCATCAACGTGATCGTTGCGGAGATCAACTACGGGTACGAATATGAGTCCCATCCTGAACTGCGCTCGGGCAACGCCAGCAATGCCGAGCAGATTCGCAAGCTCGTAGCGAGCTGCCGCGAACATCACATCCGCCTGATCCCGCAGTTTCAATGCCTGGGCCATCAGTCCTGGAGCAAGCATACGTATCCGCTGCTGATCAAGTATCCGCAGTTCGACGAGACGCCGGGTCAGTATCCGGAAAACAAAGACATTTATTGCCGCAGCTGGTGTCCGCTGCACCCGGAGATCAACCCCATCATTTTCGCACTGATGGACGAGTTGATTGCGGTCTTCGAGGCCGACGCGTTGCACGTGGGCATGGACGAGGTCTTTCTG
>CP070782.1:5998042-6009208 GCA_020346325.1 Phycisphaerales bacterium | reverse complement strand
CCCTGGAAGATGAAAACAGAGACGTTCGGGAGGCAGCTGTTCGGAAGTTGAGCGATCAGACCGTGCTGGCACGGGTGGCCCTGGAAGATGAAAGCAGAGAGGTCCGGGAGGCAGCTGTCGAGAGGTCGACCGACCAGACGGCACTGGCACGGGTGGCCCTGGAAGATGAAAACAGAGACGTTCGGGAGGCAGCTGTTCGGAAGTTGAGCGATCAGACCGTGCTGGCACAGGTGGCCCTGGAAGATGAAGACGGACGGGTCTGCCAGACAGCGTTTGAGAAACTGACCGATCAGACAATGCTGCTAAAAGTGGCCTTGGAAGATAAGGACGGGCAGGTCCGGGAGGCAGCATTTGAGAAGTTGACCGACCAGACAATGCTGGCAAAGGTAGCCACGCGACACGCCGATCGATATCTCCGCTGGGCAGCAGTTGGGAAGCTGACCGACCAGCCGGCGCTGGCAAAGGTGGCCTTGGAAGATGTGGACGGATTTGTCCGCGAGGCAGCAGTTAAGAAACTGACCGACCAGTCAGCGCTGACAAAGGCAGCGCTGCATGATGAAGACAGTGCGGTCCGCCAGGCGGCCGTCCAGAAATTGACCTCCCAGACCGTGTTGGCAAAAGTGGCGCTGGAAGATAAGGATTGGCAGGTCCGCGCGAGAGCTGTTGAGAAGTTGACCGACCAGACCGTACTGGCGAAGGTGGCCACGCGAGATGAGGACCCGGATATCCGCGCGAGAGCAGTCGAGAGGTTGACAGAGCAGACGGCACTGATAACGGTGGCAACAGAAGATGAGGTCGGGAATATCCGCAAGGCAGCGGTCAGCAAGGTGACTGACCAGGCAGCGCTGGCAAGGGTGGCCCTGGGAGATAAGGACAGAAACGTCCGCAAGGCGGCCGTTGAGAAGTTGACCGACCAGACAGCGCTGGCGAAGATGGCGATGGAAGATGTGGATGGGGAAATCCGCGCGAAAGCCGTTGAGAAGCTGACAGACGAGACAGTGCTGGTAAGGGTGGTGGCTGAAGACAAAGATTGGGCCGTACGCAAACTGGCTTTGGACAAGCTTTCCGAAACAGGACTTGCCAAACTGGCTGCCGAAACAAAAGACAGAGTTGTACAGATGGCGGTTGCCGTAAAGCGGGGCACGAAGACTTGGACTGATGTGTTCTCTGCTTCTTACTCGCGTGCCGGTGGCCTGCGCGATGCATTAGACGCGATAGCGTTGGCAGGAAGCGAGCGTTCCGCTAAGAACGCAGTTGTGGAAACATGTCACAAATATATTCGCCAGGGAGATACGGCTCGTATTCCGGAGCTCAAAGAGTTGTTGACTCTCTACGGAGACAGGCTTCTGGCAGAGGACTACATGAACTGCGGCCAGCCCTATCTGCGCGCTATCGGAGAGGCTTGGTGCCGCGCCCATGGATATGCACTTACTGCTGGTTCTGGGTCTCATCGCGTACGGTGGGGAAGTGGCAGATAGTGACATCTGTGACGCCTGTTCGGATGGCTGGGACTTGATCCGATACCTTGACGATAACAGAGGAAAAACGACGGACGTGACGGAGCGTGCGCGGAACCTTCCCGTTCGGCGCTCTGCTGATCCCCGGCGGCTCTTCCGCCATCGCCGTAGGGTTCTTCCAAGACTGATGTAAGCAAGTTGGAAAGCAGCGATTCACACAACCCTCTGGCCAGATTGTGGCTCCGGGGGTCGCCGGTTCGGGTCTCGTCTTCCCCCTTTGGCAAGTCTTGACGTCCCCAGTGACCTCTTGCGGCCAGTGGTCAGCGCCGGCCGGATTCGCCCGACACACGCCGCGCTGGGATGTTTCTTTCTCTTGAATCGCCACTGACCTGAGGCTATCATTCATTACTCGTGACTCGAAATGGGATAGCCTGCCAACCACTGCTTGGATGGAGGTAAAGATGCGCACCAGCCAACACTGCAAGAACATCGACCGAATTTTACCGCTGAAGATGAGGATTGGGCTGACGGTTCTGGCTCTGACAGTTCTAGGGCCCGTCGTCGCCACGGCGCAGGTTCGTGAACGAATCGATCGGGGTCTCGTCGCCCTGACGGTGGATGAGGATACGGTGTACGTGGGCTGGCGCCTGTTGAAGGGCGATCCGGAGAACGTCGCGTTTAACGTGTATCGGAAAGACGTGGGCTTGGGTGACTTCGAGAGAGTGAATGAAGAGCCCATTGCCCATTGTACCAACTTTCTGGACACGTCGATCTCGCCGGGCCATGGATACCGATACAGAGTTACGACGGTCAGCCAGGGCGCCGAAAAACAGACGTTGGGACAAGCTTATGTCTTCGCGCTGACCGGAAGCCAACCCTGGTTCTCCATCAAGCTCCGGGACCCGGTCAAGCTCAAACGCGTCGGGATCGGGGATCTGGACGGTGATGGGGCTTATGACTTCGTCCTGCAGCATCCGGATTTCAATGTCGACCCTTATTATCGCCCAGGCTACTGGAAACGCAGCCCCGAACCCTACAAGCTGGACGCCTATTCCTCGCAAGGCAAATTTCTGTGGCGCTACAACATGGGCTGGGCCATCGAAACAGGGACGTGGTATTCGCCGTACATGGTCTTTGACATCGACCAGGATGGCAGAGCCGAGGTCTATGCCAAGGCCGGCGAAGGCGATCCGCGCGAATTGGATGGTCACGTACTTCAGGGCCCGGAGTACCTCGTCAAACTTGACCCCGAGACCGGCACGCTGCTCAAGAAGCAGGATTGGATCTCGCGGGAGGGATTCGAGTCCTACAACTACTGGTGCCGGAACTTCCTGACGGTGGCCTATCTCGATGGTCGCCATCCGTCGCTGGTCAAGCAACGTGGTACCTAAACCGTAATCAAGACCGTGGCTTTGGATAAGGACCTCAATACGATCTGGCAGTGGGCCAGTGTGGGCCAGTACAAAGACTATCGAGGGCAGGGCCAGCATGGCATTATGACCGGTGACATCGACCTGGACGGCAAAGACGAACTGGTCATCGGGACGGCCGCCCTGGACGACAACGGCGTGCCGATGTGGCGCACCGGACTGGGACACAACGATGCGGGCTATATTGCGGACATCGACCCACATCGCCCGGGCTACGAAATCTTCTACGGCGTCGAATCGCGCTCACCTGAGAACGGTGTCTGTCTCGTGGAAGCCGAGACGGGCAAGATCATCTGGGGCTACGAAGGCTCCACCGTTCACGTCCACAACCAGGGCATGATCGGCGACCTGACCGACGAGTATCCGGGCATCGAATGCTACGCCGGGGAGGCCAAGGGAGGAGACAAGTTCTTCCTGTACACCGCCGACGGCCAGAGGCTTTCTGACAAGAACCTCTGGGGACTCTCTCCCCGGGCCGTCTGGTGGGACGCGGACGAGCAGAAGGAAATCTACTACCGACGTAAGGTGATCGAATACGACGGGACGGAGAAGCAGGACATTGAAGGCAAAGTCCTGATCGTAGCCGACCTCATTGGTGACTGGCGTGAGGAGATCGTCACCAGCCTGCCGGGTGAGCTGCGCATCTATTCGACCAACATCGTGGCCGATTCGCGCAAGGTCTGTCTGATGCAGAATCACCTCTACCGCATGGCCGTCGCCGATTCCACCATGGGCTACTACAACGCCCCCCAGGTCGGATTCAAATAGTGTCCGTTTGTAGGGCTTCTTTCATACGCTGTGACGTCTGTCGGCTTTGCCCATGTCTCGCGTTCTGGGCGGTCTCATCGGCGGTGTTGTCAGGGGCCTGTCGCAATCCTGGGGGATCCCTCCGAGTACCCATATAATGCCGGCAGCGGGCCAGCCTGCCGTCGTCTGGCTCTCGTCGAATCATCGGGTGTGGCTGCGCTCGATGTTGCTCCTCGGGCAGAACTGCCTTGCAGGCACAACGCCCTATTTGGCGCACGCGACGAGGGTTTCCTCGACCCCGCTGGCCTGTAGATGGCGCAGATAGTCTTTGAGTTCCTCTTCGCTGAAGTTGACAAGGATTTCCGGCCGCTCGCCTTGGACGAGCTTGCAGATGTGTTGGTTTAGTTGTTTTTTGGTTGGCATTTACAGTCTCTCGTCAGATTTCAGATAGCACCTGCGCCTCACGGACAGTATGCTGCGTTGATGCTCTCAACTGTGTAAAATCTGGGCCCCTTGTGCCCGACTAAGCCGTAGTCATGAGCACATATTGACGTTCGCAACGGTGCACAGTCGGAGTTACTATCATATTGCATCGACCAACTTTCCGTGAAACTTGAGGTGAAATTGCTGATTCATGAGGGCTCGAAGAGGGTGGAAGGAGTCCAGAAATCCCGGCTAGGCAGGGATTCTGCTTGGCAAACGCGGCAGAGTTGGCTAGAGTAGACACGCCAGGGAGCGGCCTTCGGCGAGCACAATCAGCTCCTATGGGCAAGGCATTTCGCGTCCGCAGGGGGCGCAAATGTTCGGATACTCTGCCGTGAGCACCTTCTCCGGGACCTCCTGAGCGCAGGGGTAAGGTGCGAGACTCTTGCCGCGCGAGTGCGAGAGAGAGGAAAAGGGACGCAATAAGGAGACAGCGATGACGCGAGCATTCCTGTGCCATTCCAGCGCCGACTCTAAATTTGTATTGGAAGTCGCCAAGTACCTAAAACGGTGTCTGGATGATGTCTTCTGCTATGAGGAATACCAGAGAACTGGCTCCTTCATTGAGGAGATCAACAGGCAACTGGTTCGTTGTGAGGTTATGGTGGTCTTCGTGGGTTCGAAGCTTACCAAATGGCAGATCAGTGAAGTCAACGCAGCCCTCAATGAGGATCAGTCCGGCCGCGACAAACACTTCTTCGTGTACCTCCTGAAGCATGACGACCTTCCGTCAGAGCTTACCCTGCTCAGTAGTCAGCCGCGCCGCAGCCTGAAGCAGTATGACTCCAGGGATGCATTGAGCGCTGCAAGGGAGATATCAGATCGCCTCGGCGTCAGGTTCCATTGGGACGGCCTCCCAGGGAACGCGCATCTTTTTTCCTATGAGAAGCACATCATCGATCACTTCAGCAAGGTCAGCCGTCTCAACGAGACGTCTTTTCGGATCGAGCCGGCAGCGGCGGGAGATGAGAAGGCAAAGGAAAGTATCGACGAACTTGAGAGTATACGTCGGAAATGGTTGGGCGGCTGCCCGGAACGGTGGCCGGAGGTCGTGTGTTGGGCGGGGGAGGATACAGAGCCTCGGGCGAACAGGCTGAGCCAGGGGGATATCGGGGAACGCAGACTCCAGGACAACAGGGTGATTGCTGCGGCTCTGAGCACCTACCATGCGTGTGGGAACGGAGGCGATCCTGAAAAGAGGTGTTGCATGATGGAGCAGGGATTGTGCTTCCCCGAGGCGGGGCCGCGCGATTCCGTATATTTCCCCAGGCCGGGTGAAGCGCTCCAGGTTGCGATTGCCGTCTCCGGGGGGATTGCTCCGGGAATCAACGCCGTGATCGACGGCATCGTCCAGCGGCATCATCTGTATGCGAAGACCCATGGTTACCAGGATTCCCTTAGGGTCATCGGACTCAAGAATGGATTTCGCGCGTTTGATGCCATCAACGATTCGCAGGAGGCGTTGAAGACCGTCGATACGTCAAAGCACGCCAACGAAGGCGGCTCGTTGCTGGGTACGTCACGGGCCAATGAGCTTCTCGACACGGCCAGGCGGCGTGACGGGCTGATGGGGATTGTCACCAAGCTGGTCGACACTCTGGGCATTGACATACTCTATGTAATCGGCGGTGACGGCAGTATGAAAGCGGCTCATGCGATATGGACCGTGGCTCAGGAATACGTGGCTGAGCAGGAGAAGAACGGAAGGGACGTGCACCGGCTTTCAGTGGTTGCCATCCCCAAGACGATGGACAATGACATCCTGTGGGTCTGGCAGGCGTTTGGCTTTCTTTCGGCGGTGGAAAAGGCCCGCGAGATCATTGAGCATCTGGCGACGGAGGTGCAAGCCAACCCGCGTCTATGTGTGGCCCAACTGTTTGGTTCCGACTCGGGCTTCGTGGTCAGCCATGCAGTTCTGGCCAGCCGGACCGGGCACTGCGATCTGGCGCTGATCCCGGAAGCGCGATTTACGATGGAGGACGTGGCCCTCTACATGATGAGGAAGATGCTGGAGAGGAGGCGGGACATCAAAGAGATCATTCCGCGTGGTATGATCGTGATGGCGGAAACGGCGATCCCTGAAGATGCGATGGATTTCGTGGATGAGGGCCGACCGAACTACATCGATATTGATCTTAGTAAGGATGAGAAGGACGCTATACGTGAGTTCGAGCGGTTGCGGGAAGCGCATGAGCGCATCCAGGGACAAACCAGTGACCACCTGCGTAGCGCCGGTCTGAAGATCGTGAGTCGGGGCCTCTATAAGATTCTTCGCGACGAGAGACGCAGGCAGAGGCTTTTGAGGAAGATGCCCGATGAGCTGCGCAATGCACCTAGGCCGAGATGGAAACGTCTGAGGATGTTCACCAACGAACCGCGTCACGTCCTACGTGCCATTCCTCCGAGTTGCACGGACATCATCATGGGCAACCGCTTGGGTACGCTGGCCGTGGATAACGCCCTCGCCGGTTACACTGATTTCATGATGAGTCAATGGCTGACCGAGTATGTCCTGGTGCCTTTGGAGCTGGTCACACTGGGCAGAAAGCGGATACCTACACATGGCATCTTCTGGAAGTCTGTTATTGCGAAGACTGGCCAGCCGGCAGAGCTAGCCCCGAAGAAGCGTGGCGATGGCGATTCGGGCTAAACCGCTTTGGGGCGGAACCCGCAGTCTCTTTCTCAAGGTCCGAGGCGATCAGGAGCGTACGGCCGGGGGCTTTGCGCCGTATGTCTGGCAGGGTGCGCAGATGCGGCGTTCTAACTCTGTTCTTTCCTCATGCCGGAAGGCATGGTCAGGCCGCTTTGGCCCTGATGCAGGCGGAAGTCGGTGATGATCTTGACCGCGGCTTCCGGATCATCCGAGATGGTAAAGACGTCCAGATCCTCGGGCGAGATGTACGCGTACTCGCCCAGCATGGTCTCTTTGACCCAATCGATCAATCCCTCCCAGAACTCGCTGCACATCAGGATGACCGGGAACTGAGCCTGCTTGAGGGTCTGGATCAGGACGAGCGATTCGAAGACCTCGTCCATGGTGCCGTAGCCGCCGGGAAAGACGATGAACCCGTGGGCGTACTTGAGGAACATGACCTTGCGGACGAAGAAGTACCGGAACTGGAGCGAGAGGTTCTGGTAGTCGTTGGGGGTCTGCTCCATCGGCAGTTCGATGTTCAAGCCGATACTGGTGCCGCCAGCCTCGGTGGCGCCTTTGTTGGCGGCCTCCATAATACCACCGCCGCCTCCGGTGATGACGGCAAAGCCGGCCTGGGCGATGCCGGCGGCCGTCTTGGTGGCCAGTTTGTAGTGGCGATGGTCGGGCTGCGTCCGGGCCGATCCGAAGATCGACACGGCCGGGCCGACCGAGGCGAGCTCCTCGAAGCCTTCGGTGAACTCGGCCATGATGTGAAACATACGCCACAGGTCTCTTACCGGGCTATCCAAGGTGTCTATCATATCGGCAACTCTCCGTCCCTATGGATTCCGCTGGGCTACCACAACTCGGGCTGATCGGCCACGGGGCAGTGGGCCTTTATCGGACACTCCGGGCAGCCGGGCTTGCGGGCCCTGCAAATGTTCCGGCCGTGGAAGACCAACAGATGGCTGAAGAGCGTCCAGCGTTTCTTCGGGACTATGTCGGCCAGATCGAACTCCAGCTTTACCGGGTCGGAGTTTTCCGACAGCCCCAGGCGGCGGGATAAGCGAATGACGTGTGTGTCACAGACGATCCCAGGGACGTCGAAGGCATTGCCCAGCAGGACATTGGCCGTCTTGCGCCCGACACCGGGCAGGGCGGTCAGCTCCTCCATCGTTTGAGGAACCTGGCCCCCGTGGTCGGCCATGAGCCGGGCGCAGGCGCCTTTGATGTTCTTGGCCTTGTTGCGGAAGAAGCCCGTGGCCTTGATATCCTCTTCAATCTCCTTGACGTTGGCCTTGGCCCAGTCGGCGGCTGAAGTGTACTTCTGGAACAGGTCCGCCGTGACGATATTGACGCGGACATCGGTACACTGGGCCGAGAGAATCGTGGCGACCAGCAGTTCCAGCGGATTGGTGAAGTTCAGAGCCACCTTCGCATCCGGATAGGTCTTCTTGAGAAGCGGCCAGATCTTTTTGACGCGCTCAGCCGCCGTGGCCTTGTCGAACGGGGCGGCTTTGGCAATACGCTTCGCGGTCTTCTTCTTAGCCATCTATGCTGGTCCCTCAGGCAGTTTCTCAAGGATTTCGATCAACTTCTTCTTGTCGAAGATGCCGCGCAGTTTCCGACGTTCGCCGCCGGGCAGGACGACAATGGTGACGGGAACGTTGCCCGCTTCGCCGTAAATTTCCTTGAGATCGACAGTCGCTTGATAGTCCTTCAGGGTCGTGTCGGCTTTGATGGGCAGGACGTTCTTCCCTTCGATGCGTTGGGCCACTTCAGGGTCATAGTACACGTCTCTCTCGACCACTTTGCAGTTGGTGCACCAGTCGGCCGTGAATTTCAGCAGGACAGGCCGTTCTCTCCCTACGGCTGCCTGCACGACCTCGGCATTGTAGGACTGCCAATCAATAGTGGCATCCTCCGGCGGCTCGACTGCCGGTAGGAGCCAGAAACCAACGCCGATGGCGATGGCTAGGGCAATGCCGCGGACGAGCCGTCGCTTGCCTGCAGGCGTACCGAAGCCGACCCACTTGCCCCACATCCATACGCAGAAACTGAAAACGATTCCGTACATGAGCACGTTGAGTAGCCGTTCGCGCGGCAGAGCGGCCAGGGTGAGTTTCGCCGCGATCAGGAACAGTAGGAAGCCGGTAGATTTCTTGAAGATCTCCATCCAGGTCCCGGGCTTGGGAATCCGTTCCAGCAGGGACGGGATCGAGACGATGGCCGCGTAGGGCAAGGCCATACCCACGCCCATGAGGATGATGGCGGTACTGCTGACCAGGAGCGTCTGGGTCTGGGCCCAGACGAGGACGAAGCCGAGCAGGGCCCCGCTACACGGAGTGCTCAGAACACCCGCGAAGAAGCCCATGCCCGCCGTGCCGACGATACCGGAACCGGCGCCTTGCCTGTTCGTCACCGACGAGGGCAGCGACAGGGTGACGACGTCGAGCATGGCCAGGCCGAAGAACACGATCGCCAGGAACAGGACGATTACGGCCGTGGGGTAGCGGAAGAGGCTGTTCAAATCGAGCACGGCGCCGGTCGTGAGATTGATGATGGCCGAGATGAGGGCGAAGGCCGCGAAGAACAGGATGACACCCGCACAAAATGCCAGGCCGGATATGATACGGTTGCCTCCCGGTTGTTTGGACTGGGTGATCAAGCGCATCAGGATCAGCGGGATGACCGGCAGCACGCAGGGCATGATGTTGATCGAAACTCCCGCCACAATGGCCAGTAGGTAATACACCCCCGTGCTGTACGGCAGAACCACCTGCCGGCCTCCTGTGGCCTCCGCCTTCGTTTCGTTCGCATCCGGCGCCGTCGTGGTCGGGACGACGGGGGGACTGGCCGAGGGTTCGCTGACCTCAAGGGCAAGATGTGCCCAAGAATCAGCAGCAGCCGGGTCGATCGTGGCGGTCAGTATTTTGTCAAACGGGGGCAGGCACAACTGGCTGGTACAAGCCAGGCCGGCGATCTTCACCGTGGCCTCGAACGCCCGGACCGGAAGATCTTTGAACGGTACGAAGACCGTGAAATCGCCGACATAGACTTCGATGTCTTTTTCTTGAGCCAGATCATAGAATCGTTCCCACTGCGGAAATACTGGCTCGCCGAAAGTCACGCCCTCGGCGGACGCGCTGATCTTGAGGTTGAAACCGGGCGCCGGTGCGGTTTCCGATTTGGCATAGTAATGAAGATCGTCCGTGCCTGTGAAGACCACGGCCAGACCGGTCCGGTCACCGGCTCGCGCCGGCTCCAAATGGGCCGCCGACCGCTGCTCTTCATACTGGACGATTTCAACGCCTTCCCGGGCACTGGTATCGGCGGCAGGCATGCCCACACAGAGGACACAAACGGCGCACACGAGAATATGCTTGGTTGCATTCATCTCGGTAATCCCGTCCACGAAAAGGGAGTATACTAATCGGTTGAATCTTCCGATGGTTTGTATTTGTTGTCAGTCTCGGTCAAGGTGCCGTTGCCCTTGGCCTGCTCGGCGGCCAGCAAATCGCCCACGGTGGGCTTGTCGAGCTGGCCGCCGTCCAGGATGAGTCTGACGTCGTCGGCATCGAGTGTCTCGTACTTGAGCAACGCCTGGGCAATGTCCTTAAGCTGCTTCTTATGCTTTTCGATCATGCCCCGGGCGCTGGTATAAGCCTCATCCAAAATACGCTTCACCTCGGCGTCGATGGCCTCGGCGGTCTTCTCCGAGTATTCTTTCTCCGGCGAGACGACGAGCGAGTAATCTTTCACCCCCAGGTCACCATAGCTGATCGGGCCCAACTGGTCGCTCATGCCCCAGATCAGCACCATCTGCCGGGCGATCTTGGTGGCCTGTTCGATATCGGACTGGGCACCGCTGGAGATGTCGTCACAGAACATCGTCTCGGCGATGCGTCCACCGAAGCAAACTTGAAGCAGCGCCATGCAGTAGCGCCGGGTGAACATGGTCCGGTCTTTCTCGGGCAGGGCGAAGGTCGCGCCACCCATGGGGCCGCGCGGAATGATACTCACTTTGTGCAGGGGGTCGGCCTCCTTGAGCAGCGACTGGACAAGCGTGTGACCGGCTTCGTGGTAAGCTGTGATCTCACGTTCGTTCTGATCGATGACGCGACTCTTCTTGGCCCGTCCCCAGCGCACCTTGTCCCGGGCCTCTTCGAGGTCGGCCATTTCGATGTCGTCTTTGTTGGACATGGTGGCCGCCAGGGCGGCTTCGTTGATGATCGCCGCCAGATCGGCACCGCTGAACATCGGCGTCCCGCGGGCCAGCCGGGTCAGGTCGACCGAAGGGCCGATCTTGACTTTCTTGGCGTGGACCTTGAGGATCTCGGCTCTGCCCTTGAGATCGGGCAGCGGCACGATTACCTGACGATCGAACCGGCCGGGCCGGGTGAGGGCCTGGTCC
>CP070782.1:5975081-5997942 GCA_020346325.1 Phycisphaerales bacterium | reverse complement strand
ATTGTGCATTACCTCAAGGACCTGGGCTATCGCGTCGGACTCACGGGCAAGAAGCATTTCGGACCGCCCGAATCGTTTCCGTTCGAGTTCCTCACGGGGCGTGGCCATGACGATGGAAAGGGCAAGGACCTTCGCTTCGACGCGGCCAGGGCCTTCATGCGGCGCGACAGGAACGAGCCCTATTGCCTCCTCGTCACCTCAAACCAGCCACATGGGCCGTGGAATCGGGGCGAGGCGTCCGCCTACGATGCCGAAAAGTTGACCGTCCCGCCGCACCTCGTCGATTGTCCCGAGACTCGGCACGACATGACGAAGTACTACGCGGAAATCACCTATCTCGACGGGCAGCTTGGCCAGTGTCTGGACATCGTGGATCGCTCGGGGCAGCGCGACAATACCATCGTCATCTTCACCAGCGAGCAAGGCGCCTCGTTTCCTTCAGGCGGGAAGTGGACCTGTTACGATACGGGTCTGAAGACCGCGTTCATCGTGCGCTGGCCTGAGAGGATCAAGGCCGGCACGCGGACGGATGCTATGACGCAATACGTCGACGTCGTACCGACCTTGATAGAGGCGATTGGCGGTGAGCCTGAGAATATCGAGACGGGTCGGCCCGATGCTCACGGCGACAAGGGTTTTGACGGCCGGAGCTTTCTGTCCGTGTTGCTGGGCCGAACGGACGAACATCGTGACTTCGTCTACGGCGTGCACACCACGCGGGGCATCATTCGCGGTTCGGCCTGCTATCCCATTCGATCGATCCGATCGTCACGATTCAAATACATCTGGAATCCGAACCACGAAGCGCCCTTCTACAACGTCGTTTCCACCGGGCCGAAGTCAATGTTCGAGGTCTGGGCCCGGTATGGACAGGATGAACCGCATGCGGCCTTCTTGACGCACCGCTATCGACACCGGCCGGCCGAGGAACTCTACGACGTGCAGGAAGATCCGTTCGAGTTGAACAACCTGGCGGCCAAGGGCGAGTACGCTAAGATCAAGGCCGAACTGAGAGCCGAGCTGCTCGCCTGGATGCAGCAACAAGGAGACGAAGGAATTAACACCGAGCTGAAAGCGCTGGAGCGGCAGGGTCCTAACCGCGAATGGACGCCCTACAGTCCGTATCGTTCCCCGGCCTGAAGACGGTTGACGCCACCCCGGAGAGACGCTAGCCTGCTGAGAAGCAATGTCGCTTTGAAGGAGGCCTGAGAGATGCAGCCTGAACCTCAGCCGTCAACGAACCGCGATCTTGGGTACGCCCCCGGCACCCTGCCGCGGCGGGATTTTCTCAAAGCAGCAGCCTTGGCCGGGGCTGCCCTCGGCAGCAGCGAACGGCTGGTACTGGGACAGGACAAAGGGGCTCGACCCGGACAGAGTGCGGAGGTTGCGATTGTCAACCCGTGCGGCCGAGTGCCATTGAGTTTCATCATCGACGACTCGACCTGTCTGGTGAATATGGCCCATTTCGGGATCCCGCAGTTTGCGGAGGTATTTCCGGAGAACTACAAGCAAGACTGGCGAAAGCTGCCGCGCGAGATTCCGGACGCGTTCGTCCGCAAGTTCGGCCAATGGTGCCACGAGCACGGTGTCAAGGGCAAGTACAGCATCGTGCCCTATCCGGCCTGTGTCGGCTGGATGGATCGCGGCCTGCCGGGATGGTCCAAGCGCGAGCTGGATGAGAGTCTCGCGCTGGTGCGCGAACTGATGATGCCCGACTGGGATATTCATCCCGAGATGGTCAGTCATACGCGCGTAATCGACACGAAGACAGGGCGGCCCTATCCGGAACCGACGCCGTACTTCATGGAGAACTGGCGCTGGACGGATGGCAAATCGGTCGACCAACTCGCTGATTATATGAGCTATGCCCTGCGCATTCTCAAGAACGTCGGGCTCGATTGCGAAGGCATCACCACGCCCGGCGGGTTCGGCAACCGCGTCTTGCCCGAACTGTCCCAGGCGACACTGGAATCGTGTCGTGATGTGTTCGGCGCTGAGATTCCGCACTACTTCAGGCACCTTTTCACGGACGAGCGCAGCGTAGCGCCGCGCGTGGAATACGCCTCCGGGCTGGACGGGGCCGATCCGAAATGCGTCGTGTCGATCATCGGCTGTACAGGCGACTGGTTCGGCGGCTGGGACGGGCTGGTGCCGGGGTCCGTCGATCGTTTCATCACGGAAGACCTGCAAAGCGGCAGGCTGCCTGAAGTGATCGCCCGAGGCGAACCGGCGATCCTGGTCTGCCACTGGCCGGGCATCTACTACAACGGCGAAGAGATCGGCTTCAACATCTTCAAAGAGGTCGTCCGGCGGGTACATGCCCGGTACGACGACCTCATCTGGATGAAACTCAGCGAGATCGCGCGCTACTGGGCGGCGAAGGAACTGACCGAAGTGCGCCGGCAGGGTAGCAAGATCGCCCTGCAGGCGCCGTTTGCGACGCCCCACTTTACGTTGCGTATCGAGGGGAAGATGTCACGGCCCCCAGTGGTCGAACGTGGCGCCGCAGCGACGACCTTGGAGAAGGTGGGCCAGGCCCTCTGGCTCAAGAGCGGTACCTGGTGCGAAAGCGATGACGGTGTGATGCTGTGCTTCGACTTGTCGAAAGGACACTCGACAGTCGTGATGTGACGAGGAGAGCGCAAGGATGGGCGAGCGAATCACGTTTGGCGAAACGGACTTGGAGGTGTCCCGCATCTGTTTCGGGACTTGGCAGCTCAGCCCGCGTTTTTGGGGCGAGCAGTCGAAGGCTGATATCCTGGAGGCGATGAACGTCGCGTTCGATGGGGGCATTAACTTCTTCGACACGGCCGATGCCTATGGCGACGGTTATGCCGAGATGGTGGTCGGGGAATTCCTCGCGGACAAACCACGCGACGAATACGTGATCTGTACGAAGGTGTTCAATCATTTCAACCCGGACGGCTCACGCTATCCCGATCTCTCACCGAAACACATCAGGGAGCGGTGTGACATACAGCTCAAGCGGCTAGGAATCGAGACGATCGATCTGTATCTATTGCATCTGTTCGATCCGCTGACGTCGCTGGCCGAGATCAGTGACACGCTGGAATTGCTGAAGGACCAGGGCCGCATCCGAGCCTACGGCGTTAGCAATCACACCCTGGAACAGCTCGGCGCTCTGCGCCGATTCGGGGACTACGAAGCGGTCCAGCCGCTCTACAGCCTGATCGCCACCGACATCGAAAACGGGCTGCTGCCATACTGCGAGGCCCACAACCTGGGCGTGATGGTCTATTCACCCCTGCACAAGGGCCTGTTGACGGGTAAGTACACGGGGACGGAGACCTTCACCGATTTCCGGCAACATCACCCCGACTTTCAGGGGGAACGCTTCGTGAAGATTGCACGAGCCGTTCAGAACCTGCGGCCACTGGCGGAGAAGTACGAGCTGTCGATCTATCAACTCGTTCTAGCCGCGACGCTCATGCACCCGGCGATTCACGTGGCCGTTGTGGGGATCAAGAACGCCGACCAGATCCGCGAGGCTCTCGGTGCCCGGGGCAAGAGTCTGTCACGTGAGGATTATTTCGCGGTGCGCAAGATCTTGACCGTCGACGGCGGCGGCAAGATTCAGGATACCAAGGGCGAACGGAAATAGGCCCCTCTAGCTGCGTTCGAGTCGGTCGTACCAGGTGAACTTCATGATGACCGACGTGACAGCCAGCACGACCAGCGACCCCCAGAATGTGTGCCAGCGGCGGATCACCAGACAGATCGGCGCGACCATGAGTTGAAGCTGCCACACAATGCCGATGCCGACGTTGAATACGTCCCACCAGAAATCGGGGTTGGGCTCGAAATCCGGGTCCTGCTGCCGAAGCTTAGCGCGAATGGGGCCCCAAAAGCCCCAGGGACGAACGTTGCGATAGAAGCTCAGTAACACCTCGTCTTCCTCTGGTTTTGTCGCCAGACAGACGACAATCGAAACGATGGCGCTGAGAGGGGCCGTGACGAAGAAGGCGTAGCGCCCCGGGAACTCCCACAGTTCAGTCCCCGCGAAGCCGTTGATGGTCTTGGGTAGCTGGATGAGGATCGCCACGAAGGCACCGGAGAGCATGCCCGCGAAATAACCATGGCCATTGAAACGCCACCAGTGCCATTTGAGGACGTTGGGAGCGACGTACCCGCCATAGAGGGCAAACGTGATCCAGGTGGTGATCTCGTGGATCGACCCCACCGTAATTCCCACCACGATGGAAACGATGACCAGTCCGATTGAGGCCAGGTAGCTCATGTGAATATAGCGTTTGGCCGGGGCCTGGGGGGCCAGGTAGCGTTTGTAAACATCGTTGACGACGTAAGCAGCGCCGGCGTTGACGGTCGAGTCGAACGTGCTCATAAACGCGGCAAGCAGTCCGGCCATCAAAACACCCACCAAGCCGACCGGTACATAGTCACGAACGACCAGGGGCAAAATCTGCTCAAAGTCGAAGGACCGACCTTCAGACAGCATGCCGTTGACGGTACTGCTGAAGAACGCCAATCCCAGTACGGCGATGCCTGTGATCATCAAGAACCGCGGCACCAACTGGACGATGGACATCCACCAGTTCTCCAGGGCAGCCTCGCGGGGGCTGCGCGTACAGAGCTGGTGCTGAATCCCGTACCCCGGCGTGGGGCCGGCCATGCTGACGAGGATGCCCTTGAGGAACATGACGGTGATGATGAAGCCAAGAAACGTGTAGCCGTCGTCCTGAATCTTCTGATTCAAACCGTCGATGAGCCCGGACCAGTCGAGATCGAGTTTCCAGGTCAGCCAGAGCCGGTCCCAGCCTTGGGGGACAACGGACTGGAGCATCTCGGCACTGACCTTGGACATGGCGATCCACGCGATAAACACGGAGGCGATCGTCAGGAGGAGGAATTGCACCAGGTCGGTCAGGACGACGCTATACCATCCCCCCAGCAGCAGGTATCCGGTGGTGATGAGCAGGATGATGATGGCATAGCTATGGGCCGAGAGCAGGGGGTCCCAACTCAAATCCCAGGGGAAGAAGACGGCGGCAAACTTGCCGATCCCTTGAAAGGCGTAACAGAGGAAGCCGACGGCCAGGACCAGGGCATAGACGACCACACTGATATGTGAGAGGTTGCCGGCCGTCCCCGTCCCGAAACGCGTCTTCATCCATTCGGCACCGGTCAAGACGTTGGAACGCCGAATCCAGGGGCCCAGATAGACCTGGCGAAAGATGCGATCAAAAAGGGGCCAGATCCAGGGAATGAAGGCTGCTTTGACGCCGTAGGTGAACAGCATGGCAACGAACCACATGGTCCCGGTGATGTCGAAACCGCTGGCACCGTGCGAGGTGCCGATTACCCACCAGGGCAGGCTCTTGCCCGCCAGGAAATAGGCATCGAGATTCTGGGAAGCTCGCTTTGAGAGAAACCACCCCATGAGGATAATGGCGACGATGTAACTGACGATGATCGCGATATCGATCCCATGTAGCGGTATTCCCATCTAGATTCCTTTCGTCAGGCCGGGCAGGTCAGCAGGTGGTCGAGCAACTCTTGCCGCTTGCACGTGGCCAGGCCGATGTACTTGTCACCGGCCCCGTAGTAGACGAACAGGGTGTCACCGATGACGACCTTACCGCAGGGAAAGACGCAGCCGCGGTAGTAGCCGAGGATTTCGTACTCGGCTTCGGACTGCATAATCCATTGGGGCGTGCGATGCAGGACCTTGGCGGGATTCTCCAGATCCAGCAGCAGGGCGCCGAGGCGGTAGTACGTATCAGGTCCGACGGCGTGGTAGAGCGTCAGCCAACCGTGCTTGGTCTTGATGGGGGGCGTGTTGATGCCCAGCTTGCCCGCCTCCCAATCGTATTTGGCCTTGATCAGCAGCTTGCTCTTGCGAAAGCCGAGGAGATCGTCGGCCATGGAGATCCAGGCGGCGGCATGCTTCGTGCCGTACTTTTTGCCCACCCATTCCAAAGGCCGGTGCATCATGACATACTTGCCGCCGACCCTCTCGGGAAACAGCACGGCGTCGCGGTCGTCCAGCGTCGGATCGGTCAGCCGTCCGGCGCGAATGAAATTCTTGAAGTCCTTGGTCAGCAGCAGTCCCGTACTGGTGGCGTTATTCCGGAGGCAGCGTGGGAAATCGGCGGGACACTCGGGCGGTTTGTGCTGCTGATCCTTGGGCATCCAGAACTGGCCGTAGGGAAAGTGACGGGCCGCGTAGGTGATGTAGTAGTACTCGCCCATCTTGACCATGCGGGGGTCCTGGATCGTGCTTGCGTCGAATCCGTCGACGCTCGGGCCGATCGTTGGCTCATCGGAGGTACGTTCGAAGTGATAACCGTCGGTGCTGATGGCGAGGCCGAAATAGCATTTGTACTCGGGATGAGCTTCCGCGGCCCGATAGAGCATTACGACGAGCTTGCGGTCTTCGTCGTACCAGGCGGCGGGATTGAACACCGCCAGATTCTCCCACTCGTTGGCGGGGTTGGGCGACAGAATCGGGTTTCCTTCGTAGCGCTTGAGTTTCACCGCCATTCCTCAGTCATTCCATGTCAAAGTATCGTGTCAGGCTTCTATTCAATGCCGAGTTTCTTCTGAATCTGCTCCAGCGGCACGCCCTTGGTCTCCGGCATCATCGTGAGGACCCAGATGAGCTGGAGCACCATCATACCGGCGTAAAATGCGAAGATGTGGGCGCCGGTTTTCTCGGCGAACATCGGAAACGTCCAGGCGATCAGCGCGCACATGAACCAGTGCGTAAAAGACCCCAGAGCCTGTCCCTTGGCACGGACCTGGGTCGGGAAAATCTCGCTGATGAACACCCAGATGACGGCGCCCTGGCCGAAGGCGTGCGACGCGATGAACACCAGGAAGCTGGCGAGGACGATCGCGCCACCGCGCTCCGTGTAGAAAGCCCAGGCGACCGTGCCCAAACTGACGATGTAGCCGATTGAGCCGATCAACATGAGCTTTTTGCGGCCGAACTGATCGATGATCGTGATCGCCAGCATGGTAAAAACGAGGTTGGTGGCACCGACGATTACGCTCTGCAGACGGGCAAAGTCGGCACTGGCACCGGCCATCTCGAAGATGCGCTTCGAGTAGTAGAGCAGGGCGTTGATGCCCGAGAGCTGATTGAAGGCCGCGATGAGAAAGGCCAGCAGAATCGGCTTGAGATATATCTTGCGGAAGAAGGGTTCGCCGATGCTGTGATGGGCCAATTCGATCGATTCCTTGATCTCCTGCATTTCCTGGGCCACGTTCTCGGCGCCGAGTCGTTCCATGGTGGCGCGAGCCTCCTCGGCGCGACCCTCGGCCATCAGCCAGCGCGGGCTGAGTGGATTGCCTATCAGCAGCAGGAAGAAGGCGGCGGCTGGCACCGCTTCGACCCCGAACATCCAGCGCCATTCGACGTTCCCCAGGTTCAGCCTGCCAATGATCCAGTTGGACAGGTAGGCCAGCAGGATGCCGAAGACGATATTGAACTGAAGCAGGGCTACGAGCCGGCCGCGACTTTTGGCCGGGGAGATTTCGGCGATGTAGATCGGCCCAACGACGGACGAGCCACCAACCGCCAGTCCGCCGATGAACCGCGCGATCACAAACGACCACCAGTCCCAAGCGAACGCGCTGCCGACGGCCGAGACGAAGTACAGTACCGCCAGCAGGCTCAAGGTCTTGCGCCGGCCGAAGGCGTCCGACGGCTTGCTGCTGAGCCACGCGCCCAGGATCGTGCCGATCAGGGCGCTGGCGGTGGTGCAGCCGTGCCAGAAGCCCGGGCTGCTGAGAAACCGCACGTTGCCCATGGCGGCCGCCAGCGATTCGTACGTGGCCGCGAACAGCTCTTGGAGTGTCTGCTCGGCACCGGAGATGACCGCCGTGTCGAAACCGAACAGCAAGCCGCCCAGGGAAGCGACGATGGCACTTCGTAACAGAAATCCCTTCTTCATGCTCTACCTTCTTCCAATCACCGATATGTGCAGCGCGCTCGCGAACGAATCGGCGCGACCTAGTGACCTGAATTCCAGGCGGAGTCTAACTCATAAACTCCCAATGCGGCAAGTCTCGGGTCCCGCCCCTGGCCGAAAACCTGCAACGACCGGTCCTCGTCGGCTGGGATGATGCCCATGGGCATATAGATGCGTCCGCCATTGGCGAAGATCTCCATCGAGGTGCGATCCACCAGGATTTCTAAATGAATCCGGCCGCCCGGTGCCTGCAAAGGAGCGGACTTATCCAGGCAGGAGAGCGTTCGCCGGCCAACGTCATAGCTGATCTCGACGCCGCGAATCACGAAGCCGACACGGTCAGCGCTTCGCACGTCGAAGGTCGATTCGATGTGGAACAGGTCACCAGAAAGGTTTGAGAGGATGTTCTCTGCGGGTCTGAGAGCGACGTTGTGCCAGTGATATTCCTTCTTATGTAAAAGTTCGATTTCCTTGATGGGCTCGGCGAACATGCGGATGCCCTCGTCCGTCGTGACGAGCCTCAGAACACAGGGGAACAACATGCACTGATTGAAGGGCATTCCGGGTGTGGCAATGCGGCCCCAGGCGACCTGAATACGTCGGCCGTCCTCGGCCGGGATGTCACTGTAGGTCTGTGACGCGTAGAAGCAGTTGCCATAGTTGCCTTGTAGCTTGTCCGATTCGGGCGTGAACGTCTTGCCATCGAACCGTCCGATCATGTAGTTGCCGTCGGCGGCGTAAACGACCCAACGCGTGTTGTTCTGGTTGCCGTCCAAGGGCAATTCGAAGATCTCCGGGCATTCGTAGAACCCATCGATGTGACTCTGATAGGTCCAATCCTTCAGATCCGGCGAGGTGTAGAAGGCAATCGTTCGCTTCTCGTCGATCTCCGAATACAGAGCCATGACCCAGTGGCCGCCCGGCTTGTACCAGATCACCTTCGGATCGCGGCCGCGGTGTTTGACGACGGGATCGCCTTCGTAATCCGTGAAGGTCCGGCCTCGGTCGAGGCTGTAGGCGATGCACTCGCCCCGACCGGTACTGGTGTAGGCGGCGACAATGACGTCCTCCGTCCCTTTCTTGAAACCAGCGGTGTTGTTCCAGTCCACCACAGCACTGCCCGAGAAGACCCAGTCGCCAAACCGGTGCGGATAGATCGCGATCGGCAGTTCCTTCCAGTGGACCAGGTCCGTACTGACAGCGTGGCCCCAGTGCATGTTGCCCCAGTTCCAGCCGTAAGGATTATGTTGGTAATACAGATGGTATTCGCCTTTGTAGAAGACCAGGCCGTTCGAGTCGTTGTTCCAGCCCCGCCGTGAGGAGAAGTGGAACTGTTGGCGATGTTTCTCGCGATAGAGATTCTCCACGCCCCTGATCTCATCTCCCTGGGTGATCGCGGCGAGGCCTTGCGAATCGCGGCCCGGCGCATTGACGCGAAGAGTCGCCTGCTTGCCCCGGTATCCGCTGACATCCAAAAACACCCAGAAGTCGGGCTCGGCATCCGCCAACTCGATCTCGAACTCACGCATGGTTTCCCCGTTGATTATGACGCTCATCCGGCGTTTGGCCGCGCCGTTTTTCACGGGCAGGTGAAGGTAGCGCTTCGTGAAGACCATGTCTCGACTCCGTTCGGAGACGACCTCCTCGTTGCTCTGCAAGATGTGATCGACATTGATGTGTCCCCACCCACCTGTCTTCTGGTCAACGATCTGGATCTGCGCCGTCCGGCCCGCGAGGTCCGCCACGTCCCACGATTGCCACGCGAGCGCCTCGCTGCCCCCGGGCTCGTCGTTCGGTCCCGTGGCGGTACGAACGACCTTCTCACCCACAACCAGGTTCATACAGGTCTTGCCCGCGTATTTGCCACCGCCAATCAGGAAGTTGATATAGCGACGCGAAATGGTGAAAGGGGGCGAGGTGAGCGTGCCGGTGGTGTCGTCACCGCCATGGTAACTGTTGACCAGCCCCCGGCCTTCGAAGCCGCTAACCTGCATCTGGTTGGGCAACGTTCCCCGGGCCGGGCCGGAGCCAAACGCCTGCCCCGTGACTGTCCAATCGCCATACGTCGAACCCTCGAAGTCGGCAATCAGGACGTCCTCTTGTGCGCCGCTCCGACCCGCGATGAGCAGGAGCACGACGATCTGTATCCAACGTCTCATGCGATACATCCTTTCCGTATCTCGGTGCGGGCGATGAACCTCGCGCCGCTGCTGAGGACTGTGTTCCACGCCATCCGGGTTCTCGGCATTACCTTATTGCATTTTGTCACCGAACGCAAATTCGGAAATGGTTTGCCGACACGAAGATTCGCAATCAACGCGGGCCGGCTGGTCTTGGCGGTTGGCGTTCCGTCGTTGCATTTGTAGAATGCTCGGCAGAACTGCGGCGCATTTAACGGGGCCGGGATGTACATCGGATGGCTCTGCGGGACCGAGGCGTTTGAAAGCACGCACTTGTCGCACCGACTCATCCGCGACGTTTACCAGCGCTTCGATGACCGCTACAGCAGCATCCTTTGCGAGGACGTCCGCCGCGAAGCGAATGGCGATTGCCCGCAGGTTGTTGCCAATGCCGCCGGCTGGACGGCCGAAGTCCTCCTGACCGAGTTCTCGGGCTACCGGCCGCCGGCAACGTGCTATAGCACTTTGTCCCGTGCGTACCCGGCCGAATTACTTGTTCTCGACGACCGGCGCGGTGTTCTCCGGGGTTGTGATGCCCGGGGGCAATTCCATGATGTAGATGTTGCGGAAGTGGATCTCGGCACCTTCGGATTCCAGACAGAGATAGCCTTTCTTTACCGAAGACCGGCTGATCCCGTTGACGAACTTGCCGTTAACCGACAGCTTGACGGTGCCATCGACCGCGACCACGTCGTAGACGTTCCACTGGCCCTTGCCTTTGCAGCGGTTTTCCAGCGACTTACTGCGGCTGCCCCGCGGATTGTCCGGAACCGCTTCCAGACCACCGGCACCGAACAGTTCGCCGTGCACGTAGGCGATGGGGGGCAATGACCCATCGGGCCGCTTGTGCTGATTGACCCAGTCGAGCTCCAGCATCTGGGTTTCCATGCCTTTGGGCAACCGCTTGCCCTCGGGGACCGTCCCTTCACTCCAGAGAAAGACACCGGAGTTGCCACCGGCCTCCATGTGCCGCCATTCGATGTGCAGGAGGAAGTTTTCATACTGCCGGTCGGTTCGCATCACGCCGATCGGTTTGCCCTTGCAGACGATCATCCCGTCGCGCACGCTCCACGTGTCGTCGGCGGTGTTGACATTGACCCAGCCCGACAGGTCCTTGCCATTGAACAACGGGCGATACTGCGGCAGTTCGACCGTTTGGGCCATGGAACTGATGCTGAATGATGTCACAATGAGGGCCACCAGGTATTTCGTTTGGCTGTTCACGGTTTGTCCTCCCTTTGGCGGTCTCTGTCTGCAACTTGCGCCGAAGCGCCGGTTTGTCTACCGGCGGCACGCAACCGCAACACAGCCTAGCACAATTCCTGCAAATCTCAAGGGTTTGTGGCAAGGGAAGTGTCGCTGTGTCTATTAAGATTTTCGGGCAGCGGAATCCTGCCCTCGGAACCTTGCAGAGAGCCCACTGCCTCTGTCATTCCCGCGCGGGCTCCGAACCCAGACTGACTCGATACGGTCTGGACCCCTGCCTGCGCAGGGGTAACAGAGTCGGTTTCCCAGGCCTTGCTCCAACGTCGCCAGGATATTCTCAGAGACACGTGTCACTTTAGGAACGGAAAATCGGCTGGCGTGTACTCCTGCCTTTTGAACTGACGATGCCACCGCTGGTCCCACAGATCCCAGAGGGAAATCTTGCGGGCCGAGCCGTCCAGCAGGCTGGCCTGGGTTTTGCCGTTGTGCCGTTCGAGGAAGGTCCGCCAAATCTGGGTGCCGCCCTGACCGTTTTCGGGGAAATCGCTGAAGATCACTAGCGCTCGATCGGGCTGTCGGTCGGTGTCCTGTGGCCTGAGGTGCCAGTGGATGCAGTCGACGAACACGGGGATGTCCGCCGTGTTGCGCTCGAACGCATACTTCCAATACCGACCGTCGTTGCTCACGGGGTCGGTGATCCACCGATTCATTCCATAACTGCCCCAGAATGCTGCTTTGGAGATGAAATCGCGCGAACCCGAGTCGGAGGCTTGGCGTGGCCGGCCCCAAGCGTGACGCACGTCACCCCGCATTTCCGTGCTCTGGTAATCCTCTGAGGGCTTGGTTGCGGAGGGGCACAGCCGGATTTCGTCGACGTCGCGGTAGTACGGCGCCAGCATCGCCATCCAATCACCTGGAACCGTCTGGACATCGCCTCCGAGAGGGTACGACTCGGGCCAGAGAATACCCTCGGAGTCGGTGGCGTATTGGGCCGTGGCCAGGCCCCATTGCCGCAGATTGTGCAGGCAAACCACGGCGCGGGCCTGTTCTTTCGCTCCCTGGAGGGCCGGTACGAGCACGGCGATCAGCAGGGCGATGATGGCGATCACCACCAGTAGTTCGATTAAGGTGAAGGCGCTTTTGGCCGCATCCATGGACTGAACCCCCAAGGTGACAGGCGCTGCTAGTGGACCTGCACTGCATTCGACCCGGCACTGCACGTGCCCACCGCGTCGGACCAGTCAGGCACGAGACTTCGATCCCCACCCTACGCTGCGCTTGGCTCGGCGGTTCGCGCCGGGTCTAGGACGCTGCCACCCAAGGGCTGCGTGCGAACTACTGCAACTGGCGGTAGGCATAGCCCTTCCACATGACCTCGAAGTCCTCCATCTCCTCGTCATCGGCTGGCGCGCGGTAAAACGAGAAGCTCTGCGGCTCGTGCAACGCCTGGAGGTTCCACTCGATCAACCCCCTACTGCGCCAGCGCTGCATCTCGGCGTGCCCGTCCGCGTAGCCCAGCGTACTCGTGTCGTCGCGGTGCCAGATGGCGAACGGATCGACCCACTCGTGCCGCTTGGGATACATCACCCACGAACCCATATTGTAGCCGCGCGGCTCGCATTCGGCCAGGAAGACGTATTTCGTGGCCGGCTGCTTGATGTCCGTATAGTTGCGGCACGGCAGTATCTCCCAGCCATTCGTGTCGGGCATCCCGGCCATGCCGCCCGCAATCGAGTACGTGCGGTAGGCGTTGAGATGGTATGGACTGTTCTTGCGCCGGTCCGAAGGGCAGCGGTAGGCCTCAATCTCCCTGACGTAAGGCCAAAGCAGCCCGTCCTTGATATACTCCTTCTTCGCTTCGACTGTGGAACTGCCCGCGTTGGGCGGAATCGTCACCCAGGCCATGTTCTGCGGGCTGACCGGAGCGGTGGGGGTTTCGCCCGACACCAGCCTGTTGTCGTTCTCGTCTTTGTACATGAACCACGCCATGCACAGGGTCCGCACGTTGCTGCGGCAGTGTAGGCTCCGCGCCTGTTCCCGAGCCCGCTTCAGGGAAGGCATCAGAATCGCCATCAGGACCGCGATGATGGCGATGACCACCAGCAGCTCAATCAGGGTAAAAGCGCGTCGTCTCATCTCTGGCTCTCCTCAATTCCGCTCTCGGCCGTAGCCCAGCGACCAAAACAAACCACCCCCCCGGAACCATATCCGCCATACTACCACGCCCCACTTGCCGGAGCCAAATGCAAAATCTTCGCGTCAAGCCCGTCGTACATGCTTGGGCCGGGATCGGGGGCAGTGCCCATTCTGGCAGCAGGAGGACGGTTGGGTGGGGACCCTCTATTCGTGTCGCAACGATTCGATCGGGTCCATGTTGGCGGCGCGGTAAGCGGGGTAGAGCCCGAAGGTGATGCCCACTGCGGCGCTGATGCCGAAAGCCAGCAGCAGCGAACTCGTGGTGATCACCGTGCGCATCTGGCCGAAGTGAGTGACCAGGAGCGGCACCGCCGAGCCCAACGCGATGCCCAGCACGCCGCCCGACAGCGTCAACAGCAGGGTCTCGGAGAGGAACTGAAAGATGATATCCCGTTTCTTGGCACCCAACGCCCGGCGGATACCGATCTCGCGCGTTCGTTCACTGACGGTCGCCATCATAATGTTCATGATGCCGATGCCACCGACCAGCAGGGAGATGGCGGCGATAGAGCCCAGCACGATCGTGAAGATGCGCTGGAAGTCTCTGGCCTGCCGCATCAGTTCCAGCGGGACGACGATCTCGTAGTCGTTTTTCTTGTGAAACCGCGACAGTAGGGTTTCGATGCTCCGCCGCGTTCCCAGAACCATGTTGATGCTACGCACCTGGACGATGATTTCCTGGAGCTCGATCCGCTCCAACGTCCCGCCGCTGCCGGCGGTGATCTGCAGGGACATCTCGCCGAAGCGCTCTTTGACCGTCGTCAGGGGGACGTAGATGCCGCCGACATTGGCACCGGCGGCCTTCTCGGCGCCCGTCGCGTCCTTGGCCTCCAAATTTTCTCCGCCTTTGGCCTGGATCGCCTCCGCGGCGACACCGACGACGCGGTAGTAGTCGGAGGCAATCTTGACGTCCTGGCCCAGCGGGTCGTCAAACGCGAATAATTCTTTTACCACGCGCTCATCCACGACGCAGACACCCTGTTTGTAGTGCATGTCGGTGCTACCGAGAAAGCGGCCGAACTTGACTCGGGTGTTGGATATTTCGGGGTACCACGGCACGGTACCGATGACCTCGATCGCCACCCGGTGATTGCGATAGAGTGCCTGCTGGGAAATCCGGCGGTTGGGCACGATCACCTGCACGTCGGGGATGCCGTTCTGGAACCGTTCGGCGTCCGCATAGGTCAGACCGTATTCCCGTAACGTCTGCTGCTGGCCGACCGCCGATTGATCCTCCGGCGGTTCGGCCGTCTTGATGATGATGTTCTTGCTGCCGAGTTGTGCGATCTTCTCCTGCGCGTCCCGGCTGGCCCCTTCGCCGATCGCCAGCATGGCGATCACCGAGGAGACACCGAAGATAATGCCCAGGGCCGTCAGCGTGGAGCGCAGCCGGTGCATCCACAGGCTCTTGACACCCAGTTTGACCGTCCGTTTCAGTCGGAAAAAGACCATAAGGGGCTACCGTTCCTTGTTGAATTCTTCCTGGGCGATGCGCCCGTCAAAGAGCCGGATCACGCGCTCGGCGCACGTGGCGATGTTCTCGTCGTGGGTAACGACAATCAGCGTCTTGCCTTCCCCGTGCAGGCGGTCGAGAATCTCCAGGATATCGGCGCCGCTCTGGGAGTCGAGATTACCCGTCGGCTCGTCGGCCAGAATGATCAGAGGGTCGTTACTCAGGGCCCGCGCGAGGGCGACCCGCTGTTGTTGGCCACCGCTCAGTTCGGAGGGGCGGTGGTCGACTCGGTCCCCCAGGCCTACCATCGTGGCCAGTTCCCGCGCCCGTTCTTCGCTGTCGCGTTCGCTCCAACCCTGGTAGTACATGGGAATCTCAATGTTCTCGACGACGTTGAGCTGGGCGATCAGATTGAACGATTGAAACACGAACCCGATACGCGCTCCGCGGATCATTGACAACTCGTCATCATCCAGGTCCGCCACGCTCTGGCCGCCCAGGAGATATTCCCCGCTGGAAGGACGGTCCAGACAGCCTATCATGTTCAGGAGCGTGGATTTGCCCGAACCGCTCGGCCCCATGATGGCGACATACTCACCGCTATTGATGGTCAAATCGATTTCGCGCAAGACCCGCAGCTGGACCGAGCCCAGTTGGTAGTTCTTGCACAGCGCTTCCATCACCAGGATCGGGCTCTCCGCATCGAAGTCGAAAGCGGTGCCGAGTTCTGTCATCGCCGTCTCACCTATCATTCTGTCCGCCCGGTCTCTGTTGCGGTTGGCTGTCGGCTGGCGCGCCTTCGCTCGATCGGTTACGCCGCCCCTCTCGGCCTCCGCCCGGTCTCATGGGGCCGCCCGGGCCCTGTCCACCGGGACCACCACGTCGCATCATCTTCTGCATATCTTCGCGGATTTTGGCCTTGAGGGCCTCCGGATCGCTCTGGCGCAACTTCTCGTACTCTTCGGCCTTGGCCGGGTCGAACTGCTTGAGCCCTCTCAGGATGCCGTCGATTCTCTCCTCCGTCAGTTCCATGCTGACTCCCGGCATCCCGGGGCGTCCTGCCATTCTCTCACCCGAGGGTTCACCGCCCGTCTGGCTCGGCCCCGACGGCCGCGTGCCCTGACCGCGGCCGGACCGCTGGCCGCGTCGACCTTGGGCCGGTCCGGCGTTACCATCCCCGGGTGTGGCTCCCGTCTCTTCCGTCGAAGCGCTGCGTCCGCCGAAGCGCTCCCGGTCAGGACCGCCCATGGTCGAAGAGCCCGCCTCGGTAAACAGCGGCGGATTTAGCAGGACAGTTTCGCCCGCTTCCAGCCCCTCGGTGATCTGAACGAAGGTATCGTTGAAGGCGCCGGTCTGCACCTCCCGCTCTGCCGGGCCATTCGGCGTGACCACATAGCAGACCTTCCGGCCGCGACGATTGGCGACCACCTGGATCGGCACCTGGATCACGTCCGGTAGCTCGCGGACAAGGACTGTGACCTTACACGACATGCGCGTCTTGAGGAAATCGTGCGTTCCGTCGATCGACACCTGGGTCTTGTAGACCTTCAGGTCGGGGTTTAGGAAACCACGCTGCTGGTCGGGCAAGGGGGCCACTTCCAGGACTTCGCCTTGCAGGATGCGATCGGGAAAGGCGTCCATCACGATTTCCGCCGGTTGCCCGGGACGAATCTTATCGACCTCGGTTTCGTGCACACTGATATCGGCCACCATCTCGGCCGTATCAGGCATCGAGATGATCGTCTGGCCCTCATAAACGACTTCGCCCTCGGCAATCATCCCGCCGCCGCCGCCGCGACCGCGCATGGCCCGGAAGGCATCGCCACTGTCACCGCTGCCATAGATCACCAATCCGGGGGCCCGGGCCCGTATCGTGCAGTACTCAATCTGCTCCTTCAATTCGTTGACACGTTCGGATTGTTGCTGATAGCGTTGCTGAGCGTTGCTCAGCCTGGCATCGGCCTGCGCCAGCTCCGACCGGCACTGGGCGTAGGTCCGTTCGAGTTCACGTCCCATCTCAATGTAGTTGCTGAGCAGCGTTTCGATTTCCTTGGCCAGGTCATAGCGCAGAAACAGATTCAGATCGACCTCCGCATCTTCTTTCGAAAAACGGCTGTTGATCACACTCAACTGGTCGCCCTGGAGGTCCAGATCGGAGACGTAGTTGGCGTCGTGCAGTCGTTCGGTTCCCGCCAGTCTTGCCTGAGCTGTTGCCAGAGAGGCATTGGCCTGGACGATATTGTCCTGGCTCGTCTTCATTTGCTTGCCCGCGGCGGTGCCATCCAACAGGTTCGGATCGCTGATGACCTCCTTCACAAAGGGCGCCACGTGCTGGGCCAAGTCGACCGCTTCATTGACGTCCTTGACCAGTCGATCGGCCAGTTCGGCGCCCAAATACCTCTGGAGGTCGATCAAGGCAAACCGAACGTCCAGCTTGCCCTGGGCGATGTTGCTTTCGTTCCGGATGACCTGGATGTCGTACGCTTCCTTCTCGGCCGTGGCGTTCTGTTTGTCGCCGGAAAGCTCCATTTCCTCCTGGGTCAGGTTCTCTTCCAGAGCGGACGAATCCAGCTTCACCAGGATCTTGCCTTGATCCACATCCTCCTGAGTGATGTACGTTCCGCCTGGGACGATGTTGAGGATGGTGACTTCACCGCCTCGTCTTTCGACCTGGCACTTGTACTGGATCGACTTGTGGGCTCTGATACTGCCGCCTTCAGTAACCGTGACGATGAGGTCACCCCGGCGCACGGTGAACGTGCCACCCTGGTCGGCCGTGGATGTGGTGGGCTTGGCCATCTTCATGGCGCCCCATCCCAGCCCTGCGGCCACCAAGATGAGCACAAACAGGACTCCCCAACGTCTCCGGGAGCGTCGTTTCCTGCGAGCGGCGCCCCGTTTCATCGCCGCTTGGCCCGACTTCATTGTTTTCTGGTCATCTTTCATGATCTTGCCTACTCCCACATTCCATCCGGCCTGACCTGCATCACGCCAATATCCCGGAAAAAGCTCATCTTGGCCAACATGTGATCCACGAGAGCACTGAGAACATCATTTTGCGTCTGCACCAGGGAATCTTCGGCCTCCAGCAGCAGACGGACCGTGCCGCGTCCGTATTGCAGCGATAGCTTCTCGACCTCGACGCGTTTCTCGGCCAATTCCAGGCCGATTTGCTGAATGCGATAGGTTTCCGCCGTTTCCAGCAAATCACGGTAGGCTTGGCGCACGTCCAGCTTAACACGTTCCCACTCTTCGTCGTAGTTGCGCTGCGTCTGTTGGGCCGTGATCAGAGCCCGGCGGTACGCATTGCGTTCGGCCTTCTGGTCCAGCCCCAGGTCCGTCTCGAGCCCCAGGCGGTACCGGCCTTCATGGAAGCGCAGTCGGAGAAACTCCGTTTCCGGGGTCGACTCGACGTTGGCGCTGGCCACTAGGTTCATCTGGGGGCCCAGGCCCTCGGCCGCCAGGACCAGGCGGCGCTCGGCGTCGTCCACCTCATCCCGGGTGTTGGCGAGGTCCAAGCGACGCACCAAGGCAATCGTGATGGCATCCTCTTCCGTGTATTCCGGCTTGCTGATGCCGAGTTTTTGCAGCGCGGTCAATTCACTCGGGTCCAGCTCCACTTGCACCTGGGTCGGAATGGACAGCCGGATCTTGAAATTGTCCAACGCCTGCTCGTAGCGCTGCCGCGTGGTGACGACGCTGTTCTCCGCCCGGAGCAAATCCTGCTCGGCTTCACCGAGATCGTAGGCCGGCCGCTGTCCGACCTCCACCTCCATGCGGAGTTGGTTGGTGGAATCCACGCGGCGTTGGTAGCTGGCTTCCGTGATGCCCACCCGGGCACGTTCCAACAGCACGCGGTAGTAATCGTCGATGATCGAGGTTACGAAAGTCTTGCGATAACGGTTGAACGTGCGGATACGGTAGAGTACGTTTCGCTCGGCCTGCGTCAGATCCTCCCGGGCGGTTTTGCCGGCTCCCGCGCCAATCAGAGGAGCCGTCACCGTGGCGGTGAGCACGGAAGCCAAGGTGGTTTCGGGATCGCCCGTCAGAAACCGCGCCCAATCGATGGCCAGGCCGGTACCCACGAGGATGCCGTCTCCGATCAGATGGTTCTGGTTGACACCGGCGCTGGCGCCGGCGGTGATGTCCTCACCCGCCTCACTGCTATCATAGAAGGCATCCACCGTGCCAAACCACTGTCTGGCATACTGATGGCGGACGGCGGTCAGGGCGAGGGCCGAAAGGTAGAGTGCTTCCTTCTGCGACTGATACTCACGGCTGTATTCCGTCGCGATCCGGATTGCATCAGCCAGATTGAGCACGCTGGTGGACGGGACCTCGGCCGCCATTTCCACGTCGTTGGGTGCCGTTTCGCTGACCCGGTAGTTGACCATCGGTCCGAAATCGTCCTGCCACTTGTCCTCCAGAATCCCGTAGGTTTCCCTGTCGGCGTCCTCCTTGTAGTGCTCGCGGCTACAGCCGGCCAGTGCGCCTAGCAGGGCGAAGGCGCAGAGCGCACAGAGCGACCGCATGACACGCTGGTTGCCGTAACGAGGCCTGTCTGACGGTGGTGCACACTTCACTCAGTTGGCTCCTTTCGGTTCTCACCTCGATACGCATCCGGAATTTGCAGGAAGAACCGCATTCCGGCAGTTCACGGAGCTTCTGGGGACCCTGCACTCTGGGTGCGGCCTGACCCACACCCGTATTAGGGGGGACGCTGAAAAGCCCCTTTCTATTGCAGAGAACCGGCCAAATACCCCCACGAATTGGCCCGAATCCGCCAATCCTGCCGTCCGAGGGCTTACAATCCCCCTAAACGGAACTGAGACCTGGCCTCCGGTCCGCCCGAGACCCGCGGCGACTCAATGGATGGGGGTCTTCAGCAGCGTGATGCTCAGAGATTTGACGGAGACCGTCTCGGCCAGGTTCGTCGGGGCCGCCGCGTTGAGCGTGACGTTCGTCGTTTCATCTCTGGCTCTCCTCAATTCCGCTCTAGTCCATGTCCCAGCGACCAAAACAAGCCCCCGCGGAACCATATCCACCATACTACCACGCCTCGTGCGCCCAGCCAAAGGGAAAACCTTGGCACGAAGCCTTGCTTTTCGCATGCCAGCGGGGAACTCCAACGGGTTTTTCCAGTCCGGTTAGGCCGGCCCCATGGTGGAGACTGTCAGCCGGGCAGAAAATAGGCCAGGACAGCCAGCAGCCCCGCGCCACCGGAGGGGATCAGCAGGGCGGCAACGATTGGGTTCTCACTGAAAGGCCGAAACGCCCCCTCGCGCAGTTCCGTGACCTCGTCCATCATGCTCTGTATACGGTTGCCTTTCTCGTCTTCTTTCGGCTCTCCGTACCGGGCCTTGTGCAGCTCACGCCGCATCTCGCGCAGCGCCACGGCCCGGGCCCGTCGCGCGCACAGTTGCAGCGCGGCTTCCAGACCGATGAGGTAGATGAAGGGAACGCTGTAGGTGATAAGGACCAGCAGCGGATAGCCCCAATTGTCGAAGTAGCGCATGCGCGCCGCGATCGAGAACAACAGAATAATCGACGGGAAATAAAGGACCCTGCTGACGCCCTCAGTGATGCGGGCGATGAAGCGAACGTCCCTCCAATGGGCCATGTATTTCGGTTCTTGGTCAGAGTGGGCCTCAGAGTCGGGCTCGCGGCCGGCGTCGCTTTTCCAGAAGGTATCATGAGCGATCAGTTCGTTGATGACCTTCATCCGCCGCATCGTCGCGGTGGCCACCGTCACGAGCAGCGCCAAGAGCGTCGTGTAATACAGCGACCCAGTCACGAGGAAAACCGCATAACACAGCGCTCCCCGACAGGGTGAATACGGCCAACCCAGACCGGGGCCCAGGACTACCGGCAAGAGCCATAACAGAACCAGCCAGCCAATGGGCCACAGGAAGTCACGCCCCACGCATCGACGCAGGAAATGCTTGGTCCAGAGTCCGCGTGCGATGACCTTGCCATCCTTGAACTCGTCCACCTCCTCGATGGCCTTCTTGTCACTTTCGGGCACCTCTATGCCCAGACCCCACAGAATCTTCACTCTGATACGCGCCCGACATCCCGGCCATCCCTCTTTGTGCTCCCGTGGCGGCCGCAACTCGAACTCCTCGACGGTTTCCTTGACATTGTCGGCCAGGATCGTCCAGGCGTACAACAGCAGTCTGATGCCGAGCAGAATTCCCAACAGCAGGAGGGCCAGCCCGGGCCAGGCACTCGTCCCGGCGGTAAGCGAGAACGGTTCGCCCGCCTGCCTCTGGTCGTGGTCGACGAGAACGAGAATGATGAACACGACGATCGCCAGGCTGGCGAGTATTGGCAAGGCCACGCGGCGCGGATGGCGGACCCACGTCTTGGGACCCTTCGACGGCCGGGCTGTCGATTCCTTGGTGCTATTCTGCTGACGGTGCTCTTTATCCGCGGGCCGCGCTGGTTCAGTGTCATGGGGCCTGTGTCCGCGCAGCAGAAGGTACACAGGCAAGAGCAGCACGGCCGTCATGCCCAGATACGACATCGCCCGAAAGAGTGTCGTCGAGAACTTAGCGCGGAAACGCAACTGCGACGGGTGCAGGTTAACCTTCGGTTCTCCCTCCGTGACACTCAGATCAACCGCCTGACCGCGGCCGATCTCGAACAGGCGCGGATACCCCAGCGCCTCGGCCAGCAGCCTGGCCTCGAACTCACGCAAACGCTTGGTCTCGCCGTCGACCTCTTCGGCCAGTCCCAGCGCGGCGCGGCAGGCCAGAAACAGGGCCGTCTGGTAGTTGTCACGGAAGGGCGCCAAAGGCGAAGGATGCGGCCCGGCCCCCTCGGTATTGTCGCTATCCGGCTGCAACTGGCGGATACCGTACTGATATTTGGGATTCAGCGCCAGGCCGAAGTTCGAGGCCACGATCACGTTTCGCGTCCACCGGGAGCGCTCGTAGTGCATCAGTCGAGCGTCCAGATCCGTGGTGAAGAGCGTGATGCTGCCAAACTCTTCCTGCAGCGCGTGCAGCAGGATCATCTTGTCATACACATCGGTACCGACGACCCCGATCGCGCGCAGTTCGGGTTTTCCGGGCCCGCGGAATTCGGCCCGTAGTTGCCGTGTCAGTCGACGGACGTAGTCGAGTTGACCGCGGCCGATTGGCACCTCCAGGCTCTCGTTATATGTCCAGGGGCCGCGCTCCTGCTCGTCCTGAGTCGACTCAACGGCCGCCTTCGAGTCTGCCCCGGTCGGGAGGCGCCCGTCGATGCCGCGGAGATAGCTGTACGCGTGCAGGTTTGCAGGCAGAAAGGGCGTTCGGCTCGACCTTTCCAACTTCGCCAGCAGGTTCTGGGTGTAGTCGGCCCAGTCCGGCGGCTCACCATTCGAGCCCAGGCATTCCATCATCGTCGCAAACGTCAGCGGAAACGCCTTGCCGTAGAGCATGTCCCATTCTGAAATCAGGGCGATGTGATCTCCCTGTCCCGCGCGCACGTCGATCCGGCGGCGCCGCAGTTCCTGCAACAGGTGCAGCGCCAGCAGGTCATCGGTGCCGATCATCCGCACGAATTTGATGCCCACCTGGTCGAATCGCGACGTGATCAGGTCGAACATGCTGGCCAAGGCGCTCACTGGCGCCGCGTTCGGCGCGGTCTTGTCACCCAAGATGCTGGTCAGCAGGGCCGGGGAGGCCGTCGACCACGGCGAGAAGATCGTCACCGACCCGAGGTCCTCGCGCACTTGGGTACGCTTCTGCGCATCGTCGATTTCCGCCAGCATGGTGCGCAGCGTGGTCGACCTCGAGGGACCGACCAGGTCAACGCGCAGCGCAGGCCAATCCCTCTGAATGCTCCGGTGAAGATCGGCCGATGTTCCTTCACCCAACATCCCC
>CP070782.1:5971806-5974981 GCA_020346325.1 Phycisphaerales bacterium | reverse complement strand
ATCGCCGTTCAGTATACCCGCGATCTCCGCGGAAGACTCAACACGTCGACAGTCCGGCCAAAGCGCCATTCGCATCTCGAGCCACTGCTCTCGGTCTCTTTCCTCTGCCCTGACAATCCTCATCCTGCAACGGCCTCGAATCGCCGGGGACGTGCTCTGGCCACGTCGCCTTCGACACCGGTCAGCCGGCGTTTCGCCCGGCGTTATTCTGAATGGCTTCAGCGATTTCTTTCAGCGCAGACTTGTTGCCTCCGCCCATGTCCTTGAATATCAAAATCAGCCACAGTGGCGGCGCCAGGGCCCCGACCGCGGCGGCCAGGGCTTTGATGGCATTCGCGATTTCCAAGAGTGATTCGGCTTCGGTCATGTTCCAGCAACCTTTCTGCCGGCAAGCACCCGACTCTTGATTCAGATGCCCACAACGCGTGGTGATCTAGAGGCTCCAGCCGTCGCGGTACGGCGTGCGCACGCACTCGTTCGCCTCGGGCAGGTTCGTCACTTTCATGGCGGTACCGTCCCATTCGATGCGGGCGTCCATGCGTTGCGCCACGTTGCCCAGCAGGCAGATCTCCGTCAGTGGACCGGAATAGCCGAAGTGCGAACCGGCCGGCACGCCGCGCTTGCAGGCTCGTACCCAATCCTGTTCGTGGGAGCCTTCCACGCGCGGCAAAGTCTGGGCCGGCCTTTCGTAGGCTTTCATCTTGCTCTCCGGGATCAGCCGGGCCCCCTCTCCGTAGACACCCGCCATGATGGTCCCCTCGCTGCCTTTGAACAGAATGCCACCTTCGGGATGGCCCAACTGTCGGCCGTCCTCCAGTTCCCCCGGCCGCGGCGCCCGGAGCCCTTCGTACCACGTCAGTTTCATCGGTGGCATCTCACCGCGCGCCGGGAACCGGTAGGTGACCACCGACACCAGTGGATGCGTGTCGGGGTTCAGGCCCGTGGACGTCGCCTCGATACTGTCCGGATGGCCCAGCCGCAGCGCCCAGGCGGCACTGTCCAGCGTGTGGGCCCCTCGGTCGCCCATCATCCCACATCCGAAGTCCAGCCAGCAGCGCCAGACACCCGGGTGGTAGGCCGGGTGGTACGGCCGGTGCGGGGCCGGGCCCAGCCAGATATCCCAGTCGTGTCCCTGCGGCAGCGGAGGCTCATCGGCCGGCCGACGACTCCACTTCGAGCTCCAATACGCGTGTCCGAACGGGTAGTAGGACAGACTGCACCAGGCATCGACTTCACGCACCTCGCCGATGGCACCGTCCCAGATCCACTCACAGATCAGACGGATGCCCTCGGCCGAGTGGCCCTGGTTGCCCATCTGCGTCGTCACGCCATACTGCTTGGCCGCCCGGGCCAGCATGCGTGACTCGTACACATTGTGGGTCAAGGGCTTCTGGCAATAGACATGTTTGCCCCGCCGCATCGCTTCCATCGCGATCACCGCATGCGTATGGTCGGGCGTGGCGATCATCACCGCGTCGATCTCCGGCTGCGTCTCCAGCATCTCGCGATAATCGAAGTAGGTCTTGGCCTGGGGATACTCCCGGAAGACCTCGGCCGCATACTGATGATCCACGTCGCACAGCGCGACGATGTTCTCCGTGGCGAGCTGCCTGAGATTGTGCTTGCCCATCCCGCCGATCCCGATGCCGGCGATGTTGAGCTTGGCGCTGGGCGCCGTGTGGCCCGCGCCTCCGAGCACGTGGCGTGGCACGATCGTCACCGCGCCGAGCGCTGCCACGTTCGTGAGGAACCGCCGTCGATCCATGGGCTGTTGCGACATGGTAAATCCTCCCGGTACCTGCTGTTTCATTTGCGCCCGGCCTCAGTCCGCCGAGCGGTTGATGTAAAGGGCCACCTCGGGACCAAGCCCGTCCGGGATTCTCCAGGCTTGGTCGCCCGCGCCGACCGTCACAGAATCCAACGCGAGCCAGCGATGACTGCGGCAATCGAACCAGTAGAAGGTGTACTCGCCCGCCGTCATCTGCCGCAGGCCCATCTGTCCCTGGCTGTCAGCGGCGTAGGCGACATAGCGCTGCCCGGGCTGGGCGAGAACGTAGTCCGTGTCACCGCGGGCCAACTCGTCGTGGGGCTCCATACCGGGCAATGGTACGACACTGAAGAACTGCACCAGAGAGCCACAATCCTTCAGGTCGCACTCCGGCGTGCTCGCGATGTCCATGCCCAGGACCATCACGTGCGCCCCGCCCAGCGCGCAGGCCCAGGCCTTCTTGCGAGCCTCGGCGCCGGTGCCCCAGTCGGCCGCTTCGGAGAGATTGAGACTGTATCGGCCCTTGGCCCGTCGCCAGGCCCGGACGACGCCGGCGTGCAGTTCCTCGGCCGTCGATACATTGTACTGAATCGCAAACTGGTCGATATGCGGATCGTCGGCGAACGCGGAGAAATCCAGGCCGTGGTTCAGGTGTACAGCGACCGGGTGACTGTGATCGTCAGCCGCCTTGATCGTCGCGGCGATGCGCCGTACCCCCTCCGCACTAAGCCGTTCGGCATATTCCTCGGCGATGCACCAGATCAGGTGGTCGTGATGCTCGAAGCGATTGACCAGTGTCTCGATGAACTCCCGCTCCGAAGCGCTCACCGCATCGCCCGTGTCCCACACCAAGGTGCTGTCATCGTAGACAAAGAGATAGATGACGATGCGCTCACGGTCCATCTCGGCGAACCACTGCTCCCACTGGTCCAGGACCTTCGCATTGATCCCGCGGGCCGGATCATGATCGACAAAAGGGTTGTGTGTCGCATCCCCATCTCCGCCATGCGAGCGTACGGCCTGAAGATAGATGCAGTTGGCACCGGTGCCTTTGAGTTTTTCGATCAACTGTATCTGATCGCCGTCGCGCGTCCCGTCCGCGTTCAACGTTCCCCGGTAGAGAAAGTCTTCCGGATCGCCTGGGCCGCACATGAAGAAGGGTTTGCCGTCGGCGCGGCGGAGCCATTGCGGATGCTCCGGATCGACACTGAGCCTGGGCGGCACGACCGCTTCGACCAGGTGCTTCAGGGCCTCGTTCTCCATGTCCCGCCCTTCGATGCGCGTGTTGTTCCAACTGACGATCAGGTCGAGGCTGGGCAGGACGACCATCGCGCGCTTGCCCCCGTGGCCGAAGCAGCCGTAGGCATCGTCAGGCACATCGGGCCAATGCCGCCTGCCTTCGCGATC
>CP070782.1:5969050-5971706 GCA_020346325.1 Phycisphaerales bacterium | reverse complement strand
AACGGATGTGAGAAGCTGAGCGAGAAAGAAACTCCGTCGGCTGCTGGAAGAAGGCCGGTTAGGCGTGCGATTCAGGCTTCTGCGAGCGAGATGGGGGGTCCGGGCCAATGATTATGCCGACTACCATGGTGGTTATATGACAGAAGCGAACGGGGTGTACGATTACGACCACGAGAAAACCTACGCATCCGGGACGGGTGCTCAAGTATGGTGTCATTGAAACCTTGGGGCTGACAGTCACCGCGGCGGCGGTCAAGCTCGGCGTGACGCGCAAGGCGCTGTCGGAACTCTTGAATGAGCGTGCGGCGATGAGTCCGATGATGGCAATCCGGGTGGCGCAGGTCACGAATACGACGCCGGAAAGCCGGTTGAACATGCAGGTTAAGCTGGACCTGTGGAAGACAGAGCGGAATGCGCCGCGCGTGGAGAAGCTGGAGGCGGCGGGAGCCTGTCGTTAATGGCGACAGTCACCCATTTCATACCGATGTCACGTCCTTTAATAGGTGGCTATCCCCGTTTTCCCCAATTTTTCAGTGGGCGGCGGTTTCGTTTGCGAGACGAAGGCAGAGGAGCCAATGGTCTGGCGCGCCTTTTTCCCGTCAATTGCCCACGGCGTCACTTTGGTGAGGATGACGACGCCCGTTTCAGCGTTGATCTGCCTTTTCCTTGGGCGTAGAATCTCGGGTATGGTTATTCAAGTAGAAGGTCTATCAACGTCACGTCGTGTGCCGCTACGGCGAGGAGCTGCGCTGGCGGTGGGTGTGGTCGTGCTGATGGCGGGGCTGGTTACGGCGCGGGCGAGCGAATCCGAGGGGCCGCTGATGGCCTATGTGGGGACGTTCAGTTCGCCGCTGCGGGACATGCCGGCGACGCAGGTGGATTTGCCGCCGGGCAATGGACGCGGGATTCATCTGTTCGAGGTGGATCGCACGACCGGGGCCATGACCGCGTGCGGCGTCTATGAGATGGGGACGAGCCCGAGTTGTCTGGCGTTGAATGCGGCCGGGACGCGATTGTATTCGGCCAACGAGACCGATAGGGTGGGCGAAGGCAAGGAAGGCACCGTCAGCGCTTTCGCCATCAGCCGTACTGACGGACAGTTGCAGTTGCTCAACACCGTTCGCTCCGGTGGGGCCGGGCCTACCTACGTGAGCGTGCATCCTTCGGAGAGGTTCCTGCTGGTAGCCAACTACTTTGGGGGTTCCGTAGCGGTGTTGCCGATTCTGCCCGACGGCGGCCTCGGTGTCGCCTCGGATGTGAAAGCAGATTCGGGGGCGCTGGGACCAAAGAAGGCGACGAACGCGCCGCCGGGAAGCTTCGCCTTCAGCGGGCACGACCGCACGCATGCGCATCAGATTGGAGCCGATCCTTCCGGTCGCTTCGTTTTGCATGTCGATCTGGGTTTGGATCGAATATTCGTCTGGAAGTTCGATGGTGACAACGGCGTGCTCACGGCGAACGATCCGGCTGCCGTTGCGCTGCCGCCGGGAGATGGGCCGCGGCATATCTGCTTCCATCCGACCGGGCGCTGGTTCTATTCCGTTCAGGAGGAGGGCTCGACCGTCGTTATGTTCGACTACGACAGCGGGCAGGGACGTCTGACTGCAAAGCAAACCGTCTCGACTCTGCCGCCCGGTTTCGCCGGTAGCAATTTCTGTTCGGAGATTCTGGTTTCGGCCGATGGCCGGTTTCTCTACGCGGGCAACCGTCTGCACGACAGCATCGCGATCTTTTCCGTGGGTGACACCGGAGCCTTGACCTATCTCGAAGAAGAGTGGACACACGGCAACTATCCGCGCAGCTTCAATTTCGACCCGACCGGCCGGTTTCTTTACTGCTGTAATCAGCGGGCCGACAACGTCGCGGTCTTTCGCGTGAATCGCCAGACGGGCGGCCTGACCTTCACCGGCCACTACGCACCCGTCGGCAATCCTTCGCATATCGTCTTCCTCGATCTCGCGCAGGCGAACTGAAATCTGCGGCACCTTTCCCGGAGGTGACATGAACAGAGGGGCAGTGAGGCCAGTTTCAGCCTACGGAACTGGATCCGAGTCTTGGTCCAGGAGGTAGAGGAAGATTTCGGCGGCGTGCCAGGTGTGAGGGGCGGCGGTCTTCCGTGTGACGAAGGTTGGATCGATGACGGCCATACCTGGATAATCCGCTTGACTGGCACGGGTCTCCCAGGTCAGGGGGTAGTCGCGGTTGCTAATGGGACTGAGCTTTTGGCCCCGGAAATGGTCGGTGGCCCAGCCGAGATAGGGATAGAACGTGCGGTTGGCCGCCTCGGTGCCGGCGACATGCCGGTCTCGGAAGTCCATCCAGAACAGCGATGAATAGGAATCGGCGATCGCCGGAACGGTATAGGAATCGTCCAGGCTCAGGGCGCGCAGGCCGTACTTGGCCCACTTCGTTTGATAGACGGGATGTTCTGCAAAATCGGAGCGGCCCTTCAAATACAGGCCCTGCTCGGCCTCGACCTCGAGCTTGGGCAATTCACTCAGGATGGCGTGCACCAGCGGATGGTCCTTATCCGCGACGAGCGAGACCAGATACAGTCCCTGGCCCAGGTTGTCGGCCTCGCTTTCACCGGCGTTGTTGCGGTCGTAGGGCTCGCGCAAGGCGAGAATCCAGTCGCGGATCACGGCGAGATTGCCGG
>CP070782.1:5952918-5968950 GCA_020346325.1 Phycisphaerales bacterium | reverse complement strand
AGTTCAGCCGTGATGAACCGCGCGTTCAAGGCATTGGGCGTGTGGAAATTCACGGCCGGTCCGCGCCGCAACACAGCCTCCAGGAAGGGTATCAGGACCCGCTCAGCGTCGTAGAGCAGCGCATCGTCGTAGAAGGCGATGTCCGTGGCGCCGCACGCGAGCAACAGATCCAGCTCAGCCAGAGACCGCTTCAGAGATCGCGGCGCGAACCGGCCATAAACCTCGGGCACCGAGCAGTACGTGCACTTGAACGGGCAGCCCTGGGCCAGTTTCAGAACGCCCGTGTTCAGCCGATCGTAGATTTCCCACAACGCCGGCTGCCCGGGATCGGGTTCCACCTGCAACAGTTGCCACAGCGGCTCCAGGTCCATGCCGCTGACCAGCAGATCCGCCCCCAGGCCGGCGGCGTGGTCGCCGCAGATCGTGACGTAGTTGCCGCCCAAGACGATCTGCGCGTTGGGCCAGGCCCGCCGGACGTCTTCGATGGTCTCGGCCACGGCCGGGTACCAGTAGGTCATCACCGTCTGGATGAATACGACGTCGAAGGGATCCCGGCCTGCGCAGAACGCCGCGAAACAGTCGCGCGGCAAGCCAAACCGGCGAAAGTAGCGCGGGACATTCTCCAGGCACGCGGGCTTTCCGATGCGCTCGCGAAAGAACCGGCCGCGACCCCACTGGTCTGATTGCAGGGGCTTGCGCCCCGCCACGAACGGGTCCAACCGGTCCAGGTAGTCGAAGAGCCCGAAATCCGCCCGGCCGCGCAACTGCCCCGCCACGCTCAGCATGCCATACGGCTTGAGCCAGAAATCATAGGCGGCAATATCGTAGATGGCCGGATTGACCAGCAAAATCCTCGGCCTCTTCATCCGACCGCCCCGCACCTCGAGTCCGTCATGCCTTTTCCACAACGTTGAATGTGATAGACTGCACCATGGTCACTGAGCTCAGCATAAAAGAGGCCACGTTTCCCTGTCAACGGACGGACCCGGCAATCCACGCAATCGCAGTCCCGGGAACATTGACGCGACAGGGCCAGATATGATAAAATGGGTAACGTGAAAACTATCACCCGCCGTTCGGGGGGCCGATAATGTCAGGGGTGGCGACCGATGATCCGCTGCCCACTCCGGGAAGAGAAGGCGCGATGAAGATGCACCCTAAAATAGTGGCGTTTGTGTCCATGCTGGTCCTGCTATGCCCCCATCTGGCGCAGGCGCAGTGCCCCCGCGGTGACGTCAACCAGGACTGTCAGGTCGACCTGTCCGACTTGCGAATGCTCAGCGCGCAATGGTTGGCTCCGCCGGACAGCCCGGCCGATCTGAACGGTGACGACAAGGTCGATCTGGGCGATTTTGGCCTCCTCGCCGCCGACTGGAGAGCCCGGGGCCTGGCCCTGTTCATCAACGAGTTTCAGGCCTCGAACGCCGAAACGGTCCAGGACCCCCAGGCCCAGTACGACGACTGGATCGAGATCTACAACGGCAGCGGCGAGCCACTCGATATCGGCGGGATGTACCTGACCGATGATCTCGCCGCGCCCACCCGGTGGCAGATACCCGCTGACGCTCCGGCTCACACCACCATCGCCCCCCATGGCTATCTGGTCATCTGGGCTGATGGTCAGGTCGCCGATTCCGGTTTGCACGCCGGCTTCTCCCTGGACGCGGGCGAAGAAGAGATCGCCCTGTTCGATAGAGACGGTGTCACCCTGATCGACATGATCGAATTCGCCGACCAGGAGACCGATATCTCCTACGGTCGTCTCCCGGACGGCAGCAACACCTGGCAGGCTCTGGCGTCCCCTACCCCCGGAGCGGAAAACGTCGCGATGTACGAAGGCTTCGTCACCGAGCCCGAATTCAGCATCGAACACGGCTTCTACAACGAACCGATCCAGGTCGCCCTGACGACCGAGACGGAAGGGGCCGAGATCTATTACACCACGAATGGAGACATCCCTTACGAAATGGGGGGGCGGTTCCGTAACGGGAAGATCTACACCCAGCCTATCACCATCGCGGAGACCACGTGCCTGCGGGCCAGGGCGGTCCGGACCGGATGGCGACCGTCGGGCACGCGGACGAGCACGTACCTGTTCATCGACGATGTCATCAGGCAGTCGCCCAACGGCCAGCGACCCGATTCACAGTGGCCTTCAGGAGAGGTCAACGGCCAGACGATCGACTACGGCATGGATCCGGCTGTCGTCGAAGACCCGGACTACAGAGACTTGATCGGCGACGCGCTGCTGGCCATTCCGTCGGTCTCGCTGGTGACGGATCTGGCCAACCTCTTCGACAAGTCAAAAGGCATCTACTCCCACCCGGGCAGTTCGGGACGCTCGTGGGAACGACCCGTATCGGTCGAGTTGCTGAATCCCGACGGCAGCGAGGGTTTCCAGATCGACGCCGGACTGCGGATTCGCGGGGGATTCAGTCGCAGCACGAGCAACCCGAAACACGCCTTCCGCCTGTTCTTCCGAACAGAGTACGGCGGCGCCCTCGAGTACCCGTTGTTCGGTGAGGAAGGCGTCGACCGCTTCGAGAACGTGGACCTGAGAACCAGCCAGAACTACTCCTGGAGCTTCCAAGGCGACCGGCAAAACACCATGGTGCGCGAGGTCTTCTCCCGGGACGTTCAGGGCCAGATGGGACAGCCCTACACCCGCAGCCGCTACTACCACCTTTACCTCAATGGGCACTACTGGGGACTCTACCAGACCCAGGAACGGTCCGAAGCATCGTACGCCGAGTCCTACTTCGGGGGCGACAAGGACGATTACGACGTGGTCAAATCGGAGAGCGGCAGCTATTCCATGGCCAACACCGACGGCAACCTCGAAGCCTACCGGCGCCTCTACGACGCAGCGATGACCCGTCTGAGCGACGACGAGGATTATTATCGCGGCCAGGGCTTGAACACCGACGGCACGCCGAATCCGGCGTACGAGCGGCTGCTCGACGTCGACAACCTGATCGATCTGATGATCATCGACTACTACACGGGCGACCGCGACGGGCCCGGCTCACGTTTCACCAACCGGCCCAACAACATCTACGGCATCTACAATCGTCTCAACCCTGACGGGTGGAAATGGTTCCAGCACGATGGCGAACATTCGCTGGGCGTCAGTCGCAGCGAAACGAATCTGGTCACGCCGTTTACGAGCGCCGGTTCCCAGTGGCGCTACTTCAATCCGCACTGGCTGAACGAACAAATTGCACGGCATAACAAGAACTATCGCATGCGGTTTGCGGATCGCGCGTACCGGCATTTCTTCAACGGTGGCGTGTTGACGGCCGAGGCCTCTATCGCGCGCATCAACCGGCGGGCCGAGCAGATCGAGATGGCCATCATCGCCGAGTCCGCCCGCTGGGGCGATGCCAAGCGATCCACCCCGTATACGAAATGGCACTGGGAAGACGAGATCGGCCGCATGATTGCCAACTACTTGCCCACCCGAACGCAGGTCGTGCTCGGACAGTTTCGCTCGGTGGGCTGGTATCCCGACATCGATCCGCCCACGTTCAGTCAGCACGGCGGATATGTCCCGCGCGGTTTCAACGTCCATCTCTCGGCGACCAAGGGAACCATCTACTACACCACCGACGGCTCGGACCCGCGCACCACCACAGGCGCCAATGTCTCGCGCAGGGCCGACCGCTATTCCGGCGCCATTCCGTTGATGCAGAGCATGCGGATCAAGACCCGAGCGCTGAGCGGCACCACCTGGAGCGCCCTGAATGAAGCGACCTTTGCCGTGGGGCCGGTGGCCGAGAGCCTGCGGATCAGTGAAATCATGTATCATCCGATCGACACGGGCCATCCCGATGATCCCAACGCCGAATACATCGAACTGACCAATATCGGCACCGAGACGATCGATCTGAACCTGGTCGCGTTCACCAACGGCGTGGACTTCACATTCGGCCCCGTCGAACTGGCCCCCGGGGATTACGTCCTGGTCGCGCGAGACATGGTCGCCTTCGAGAACCGATACGGCGCGGGCCTGCCCGTGGCGGGACAGTTCGCCGGCCGGCTCGATAATGCCGGCGAGCGCATCGAATTACAGGACGCCGCCGGGCAGACCATCCACAACTTCCGTTTCCGGGACGGCTGGTACGACCTGACGGATGGGCAGGGTTTCTCGCTGACCGTCGCCGAACCGGCCAGGGTGGACCCAAATGGCCTGGGCGACAAAGACGCCTGGCGGCCCAGCGCAGCGGTGGGCGGTTCTCCCGGGTACGACGATTCGCAACTGGGGATCGATTAACAGCGCAAGACTGAAGGACTGAACCGTGAGAGTGAGTTTGGCAACATTGGTGGTGGTTGGCGGGTTCGCTACGGGGCTGTGCGCCGCGTTTCCGAAAGGCGATCTTAACCAGGATTGCCTCGTCGGCTACCCGGATCTCACGCTGCTGGCCACATGGTGGTTGAGCGACCCCAACGACACAGCTGATCCCAATGGCCTGGTAGATCCCAACCGCACCGGTGATCTCGACGGCGATGATCGTGTGGACATGAGAGACTTCGCCGTGCTGGCCGACCGCTGGGGCCGCTTTGACTGTCCCATCGTGATCAATGAGCTTCTGGCCCATTCACACGACACAACCCCCGACTGGATCGAGTTGTACAACATCAGCTCCGCTCCCGTCGACCTGGGCGGCTGGACCCTCAGTGACGAGGCCGACAATCTGGCCAAGTACCGCATCCCGGACGGGACGATCATTGAGCCCAACGGTTACGCCGTCTTCTATGAAGATGCGCAGTTCGGCAATCCTGACAGTTCCGACACGCTGACTCCTTTCCGCCTGAGCGAGAATGGAGAGGTCGTGTATCTCTACTCGGGCAACGATGAGACCTTCCCAGACTGTCTGAGGGAAGAAGCATTCGGCGCGTCGGAGACGGATACGAGTTTCGGTCGTTATCGCAAGAGCACCAACACCTGGAACTTCGTCTTCATGAGCGAGGCCACGCCGGGCGCGGCCAACGCCTATCCTCTGGTGGGCCCTGTCGTGATCAACGAGATCATGTATCGGCCGGCCGGCGACGGCGACGCCGAATACGTGGAGTTGCTGAACATCAGCAATGGCCCCGTGACGTTCTTCGATTTTGAAACGTTCGAACCGTGGCGGTTCACCGACGATACGGGCATCGACTTCTCCTTCCCCACGGACTGGCCCCTGACCATCGAGGCCGGCCAACACGTCCTGCTGGTCCGGGACACCAACCAGGTTCGGCGCTCTTTCAGTATTCCCGCCCAGGCGCTGCTGTTCGAATGGGACTCCGGGAGGCTCGCCAACAGTGGTGAGAAAATCCGCCTGCTGAAGCCGGGTGATGTGGACGAGGCAGGCACGCGCTATTGGATCGAGGTCGACCGGGTCAACTACAGCGATGGCTCGCACGGCGAGGAATTCGAAGATGGTATCGATCCCTGGCCACGGGCGGCCGACGGGCTCGGGCCTTCGTTGAACCGGCTGTCCCCCAGATGCTACGGCAACGATCCGAATAACTGGCAGGCCACCATCCCCACGCCCGGCTCGGCCAACGACTGAGCGATTCTCTGAGGCAATCTCGCCCGTAGCCCCCTTCCCGGGCAGAGAGTCCCCCCGGTTAGCAGGAGGCCTGTGTGGTCGAAACGGAGGTCCCTGAGGCGTCCAGGCCCGCGACGGGAACGGCTCGGCCCTTCGAATCGGCAAGGACCGCTGCCCGTTCCGCCCGGCGGCGTTCTTCTTTGGGCCGCGTCTTCCAGCGGCGATGCAGCCACCAGTATTGCGTCGGATCCTCTCGCACAAACGTTTCGATGGCCTCGGTGTATTCGGCTGTCACCCACCTCAGCGGATCGTCCTTGTCGGCCCACTCGTGCGGGAAGATGATCCGGGTGACACCGAGTTCGAAGAAGAAACGATTGCCGACGCGCCGGCTGTAGCCGATCACGATCGGCAGGTTGTAGGACAGCGCCACCAGACCGATACTCTTGTACGTGCTGGCCTGGCGCCCGAAGAAGTCGACAAAGATGCCTTTCTTGCCCGAGTCCTGGTCGGCGATGAACCCCAGCGTGCTGCCCTGGGCCGTGATCCGGGGCATCAGCCTGGCGGCCCCCTTCTTGTCGATGATCTTCTGCCCGCGCCGCTCCCGCACGCCATAAAGGAACCGATTCAGATACTTGTTGTCCAACGGCCGGGCGATGCTATAGAGATCGAAGCCAAACAAGCCCATGAGATAGCCGATGATCTCGAAGTTGCTGTAGTGGCCCGTGACCATGAGCAAACCCCTGCGTTCCTGCATGAGCCATTTGGCGTGCTCGGCGTTCCTATAGCGTGAGTACTCCCGCCAGTTGTACTTCTTGACCAGGCGAGGCGTGAACAGGACGTCGATGGTCAGCATGACGACGTGCTCGAAGCTGCGCCGGCCCGTCTGGTGAATCCAGGCCTCGGATTTCTCGGGGAAGCTGGCCCGCAGATTGTCCAGAGCCCGCTGGCGACCACGATGATAGTGCTTCCAGAGCAAGCGACCCAGAAAGCAGGCGAACCGCAGGTTCGTCTCGACGTCGAAGAGGTAGAGGAACATCACCAGGACCCGCACCGCTACGTAAAGCAGCCAGTCCAGAACCGGGTTGTGTTTCTTTTTCTTCTTCCGTTTTCGCGGTGTTTGCCCGTCAGCCATAGTCCATATTGTAGGCTGAGAGGCATTCTTGTCAAGGTTCCGGCGGCGCGGGCGGCTTGCAGCGCACCGGCTCCTGCCCCGGCTCCGAGGCTCCAACAGTCCCTTCTGGATGCCGTTACTGCGGTGCCAGGCTGGCGTCGGTCGTGCCGCCGTAGGCACCCATGCCGATGGCCGCGTCGCTCTGGAGGTGGTAATCGCCCGGAACCCATTCACCGGCATCCGTCCAGAACCCGCGGGCGACGAAGAGTGGATCGACGTCGATATTCCCTTCGCCGGGCCAGCCTCCCTGGATATCGCAGCAAGTGGCGGTTACGGTTCTCTTGGCAGTGATGTTCTCGTCATCGCCATTGTTGAAGTAGACGATCGAATTGTTCAAAACCGGCGACGAACACGACAGCCCATACCCGAGATTGTCGGCCACCGTACAGTTTTCCAGCGTCGGGTCACCCCCCAGGAACCCTTCCCGTCGATTACCGGTGATCGTGCAATTGCTGAACAGGCCACTGTTGCGCAGAATGCGCCGCGTCGACGTGTCGGCCCACATTTCCACGCCGATGCCGTTGCCCGAGATGTCGCAGTTCGTAACGGTCGGCTTGCTGGCGCCCCAAAGCTTGATCCCGGCGTCCCGATTGCCGACCAGATCGCAGTAGCGAATCGTGGGTTGCGCCCCGTTGCACACAATGCCGAAACCGCTGCCGGTGACGGTGAACCCGGTAAACACACAGTCCTGGGTTTCGCCACCGTCAAACACGATCTGGGCACCGCCACCGGTGAAAACAGTCGCAGCGCGGACCACCGGATCCTCCGGGGCAGTGGACGTGAGCGTGATATTCTTGCCGCCAAAATGCAGTTTCTCCTGATACGTGCCCGGCGCGACTTCGATCACGTCACCGTCCGCGGCCGCACTGATGGCATGTTGGAGGTAGTCATAGCGCCAGCCGGTGGTCTGGTTTTCAAACGGTCCCTCGGTCACACCATAGGCAAAGTCCAATTGGACGCCCTGGATCTCATAGCTTCTTACCCAGGTAATCGTCCCACCGTCGATGTCAGGACTTGAGCCATAGTTCCAATCGGGCAGGTAGAATTCCACGACACCATAGTCGCGCGTCACGCAACAGAGCCAGATCGTCCCACCGGAGTTGCTACCGTCACACCAGACGATAAGGGGCCCATCCACGTCCGGCTGCAACTGCCAACCCGGCCCTGCCGAAACAGCGAACTCACGGATGTTGTTGCGGTCCGAGATATCGGCCGCGTAGATGTCACCGATGTCTTCACGTTCATCCGTCCAGACCACCAGATTGCCTGAGATGGCCGGGTCATATTGCCGCTCGGCGGCGGTGCAGATCGGGAAGATCTCAATATTCTCCAGATCGGAAATGTCCGCGCCGAAGATGTCGCCGTCGCCCTCGAAGACCACGATGTCGCCACTGATAGCTACGAACCCTTCGTGGTAGCGCCAGTAGTCCTCGTAGGGATAGGGGACGCCGTGCCCAACCTCCTCGGCTATCGTGAAAAAGACCGGGTGGGCCGGGTCCGAAATGTCGGCGCCCTGGATGTCATAAGGTCGGTTGTCGTAGCTATCGTAGTCTCCGGTGTCGACATTGCGATGGTGCAGCCAGATCACTTTGTTGCCCGAGATCACGGGGTAGCCGTAGGACTCGCTGCCACCGGCTCGTTGCAGTGTGACCTTTTCCCCCGTGGCCAGATCCGCCATATACACGCTGGTGCGGCTGGGCTGCCAGTAATACCCCGATCCAGCCGCCCACACCGCCAGACCACCGTCAATCTGCGGCTTGCTCGCGACGTTCCCGGCGTCGAAGATGCGTGAATCGCGGGTCTTGGCATCCGCCCAGTACATCTGCCAATTGCCATCGTCTCCCTCCAAGACGGCGACCACGCCCGTGCCCGACAGGGCGGGCGTATAGAACCATCCGTCTTCATCGCGGGTGGCCACCTCAATCGATTCGGCATTGATCGTGAAGGGACTCGCCTCAATCTTCACCCGATCCGGTTCGCTCTCGACAAAGCCATCACCGACCACCAACTCGAACGTGTAGATACCCGCTTCCGGGCACTCGAAATGGGGCGTGGGCGAGTTGGGCTCTTCCAGCGTGACCGGCGGTCCATCGATCTGGGTCCAGGCGTAGGCCAACTCATCCGGCGGATCGGCATCGCTGGACTCCAGGCCATCGAGCATCACATAGCCCGGAGCCTCCCATAGTGAGTTTGGCCCGGCGTCGGCCACCGGAGGTTCGTTGCCCACGACGACCAGGACCTCGTCGGGCTTGCTGCTGTGCAGATGATCGCCCACCACCAGCGAGAACTTATACCAGCCCTCGGCCGGGGGCGTGAATGTCGGGCCGCTCAGCGTGGTGTCGCTGAGCTCGACCGGTGTGCCTTCCGTCTGAGTCCATTGGTAAGTCTTCATCCCCGCGGGATCGGAGAAGTAGCTGCCGGCCCCGTCCAACGTCACCGGCGCGGGATTCAATATGTGCTGATCAACACCGGCGTCAGCCAGCGGCTGGACGTAACCGACGTGCTCGTCGGCCCCGATGTCGACGCGCCGGGCGTAGACGCGCGGATCACCGTCGACGTCCGTCTCTCCCGGCTCCGGGACGAAGTTGGGATCCCCGGCACTGACACAGGGGGATTCCGGGTCGAGCCGATAACGCTGGCTCCAGGAACTGCTGAAGACGGGGTCTTCGCTGATGTTGCCATGCCGACCGGTCCAGTCGGCCGTGCCACCGTAGATCAGGTCGTACGTGCGTGGGTCCTGGGCGACATAGTCGTCCGGCTGGTTGTCCCAGACGTTGTTGAAACGGATCGCATCACCGCCGGAGCCGCTATGGAACAGGCCTCCCCCCGAACCGGCGCTACAGATGATGTTGTTGGCTACGGTCAGTCTCGTATAGTCGTACCCGAACGACGCATATACGTTCCCTCCAATCCCACCTTCCGGTTCGAGACTCGCGTCGTTGCCCACGATCGTATTGTTCTCCAGCCTGCCTGCGTAGACGTAGACCCCGCCCCCGGTCACCGCCGAGTTGCCATAGATGATGTTATTAGTGACCGTCGAATAGCCGCTGCGAATCCCCCCGCCCGTCTCGGCCGAGTTGTTGTAGATAATGTTGTAAGCGATGGTCGCCCCGCTCGAGCAGTAGATGCCGCCCCCGTAGGACCGCTCGTACTGGTACCTCCTGTAAATCCCCCCGTTGATCTCTTGTTCCACCAGTTCCCGCTTGTACGGAACCACGTTGTTCGTGATCACGTTGTGCGTGATCGTGGGCGAACCCCAGGCACAATAGATCCCGCCCCCGTAGTAGTATTTGTACCACTCGTCCGAGTAGTCCATCAGCGTCCCCGCCCCCCCGGTGATGGTGAAGCCGGTCAGGACGGCGTCGTTCTCACCGTTCTCGAAGGTGACCACACTGCCCTCGCCGTCGGCGTTGATGATGGTGTAGCCGACGATCCGCGGATCGTTCGGGTCCGTACTGGTCAGCACGATGTTCTTGCCGTTGAAGTTGATCCGCTCGTAGTAGAGCCCGGGAGCCACTACGACCCGATCCCCATCGCTGGAAGCGTCGATGGCCTCCTGGATGGATGGATACTCACTCGGCACGTTCAGAACGGCCGCACTCAATGACGAACCGGCCAAGACAACGACAACAAGACTGGCGATGATTAGATGTTTCATGGTGTGGCCCTTCCCTCGCTCTTCCTGTCTGAAATATCGCACCATGGGGAGACCCTCAGCCTCCTCACGCTTCTCTGTTCAGTTATAGCATAAACGCCCCCTGCTCGGCAATGACATTTCCTCCAACGCCTGAACGGGAGCCCTCATAGCCCCTTCGTTTGGGCCAACCGGCACCCTGCCGGCCCCGATGACAAGATCCCGGAGAAACAACCGAAACGCCACTGGCGGTCATAAGTCCTGTCTTACCCACCAGTTCCGTGGCCTCTGCGGGAGGGACCCAGCCCTGTGCGACGCGTGGCTCTCGCACCCAACTACGCATCGCGCGGAAATGCCTCACGACCCAACGCCGTGATCAACCACGGCTCCGACAAGGTGGCAGGCACTCTCCGACACTACATCCCGACCTTTCCGTCCATAGGCACTCCGCGCTGGCGCCCATGTGCGGCGCGGTGTTTCCCTACCAATTAGGACTCGGACGAGGACCGTTTGTTACAGAGTTTCTGATTTTTCAGCCGGACCAAGCGAAACGTCGAGTGGCAACCCGACGCAACGACAGTGATAACACGCCCAAAGGAGCCCTTCCGATTCGCTCCACGAAGCGGCATTTGCTTGCTCATGGATTCCTGTTGAAAACGGCGTCCCGGCGTGGATAATGGCACCCATGACAGAAACGACAACTCACAGATCCGCCGCGGCAGCCACGGGCCAGTTCCGAGCCCGCCGCGGCGAGAATCCACTCAATCAGTGAGGTCTCTTGATATGGCAACGCATTTCCACGGTCTCATCGCCTCCATGTTGCTGGGGTCCTTCCTGTTGTCGCCGGGTTATTCGCAGGTGGCCCCGCCGTTCGATTCAGCCCGGGCGACTCCTCAGACGGCTGCGCAGCTGAGCGTCGGGGAGTCGGCCCGACAGATTCCGGTCGCTTACGATGTAGACGTGGTTGTCGTCGGTGGCAGTTCCGCGGCGGTGGCCGCCGCGGTCACCGCCGCCCGTCACGGAGCCCGCGTCTTTCTGGCCGCACCCCGACCCTATCTGGGTGAAGATATTTGCGCCACCTACCGCCTCTGGCTGGAGCCGAACGAGAAGCCCACTTCCCCGCTGGCTCAGAGTATGTTTGCCGAGCCGGAGGTGGCCAGGCACGGCCGAAACGCGCTCCCGTTCACGTATGAGACAGACGTCGAATCGTCATCGCGGCACAGGGATTCGACGCCGCCATCGGTCCTGAACGACGGGAAATGGCACAGCGCTCCGTCGCAGAGCGTTCAGTATGACGGGGATGTCACCATTACAGCCGACTTGGGCAGTTCGCAAGACCTCAGACGCGTCCACGTACTGGCCTACCAGCGTAACGGCGACTTCGAAGTCGATCGCATCACCGTCCAGGTGAGCAACAACAAACAGGCCTGGCGACGAGTCGCAACGATCAAGAACGGCAAACTGGGGCAAGGATCGTTCGAAGAATCGGCCATTCGATTGTCGGCCTGGCTCAACAATCCCGCCCGCTATGTCCGGTTCGTTGTCAGGAAGTCACCCAACGCTAGCCGGGCCCTGCTGGGCGAGATCGTCATCGAGAAGCCGGCCGGCCCACCCTCGGCAACGCCCCACCGGGCCCCGCCGAGACCCATGCAGGTCAAGCGGGCCCTGGACGACGCCCTGCTCGATGCAGGCGTGTCGTTTCTTTACGGCTGTTATCCCACGGATGTCTTGCGCGACGAGGACGGCGCGCCGGCCGGCATCGTGATGGCCAACCGTTCGGGCCGGCAGGCGATTAAAGCCAAGGTCATTGTCGACGCCACCGCCAGAGCCACGGTTGCCCGCTTGTCAGGCGTTCGGTTCGCTCCGTACCCGGCCGGGCTCCGAACCTTCCGGCGTATCGTGGTCGGAGGCCCCATCCGCGAGGGCGAGCAGATGCAGGCCCGCAAGATGCCGACGCCGGTGTATGCCCCGGATGGACGCACACACGAAGCCATCGAATACACGCTCCAGATTCCCATGGCCGACGGGTCGTTTTCCTCCTTCGCTCATGCCGAGCAGGTGGCGCGCGACAAGACCTGGCATGCCAAGCAAGTCGACGCCTCGGAGGTTCTCTTTGAGATCCCGCCGGATCGCATGGCAGGCCAGGGACAGCAAGATAGTGAGTGGCCTGGGGCCGACAAAGTCGCTCTGGAAGCGTTCCGGCCGGCCAATATCGAGCGTCTGTTCGTACTCGGTGGTTGCGCCGATGTGTCGCAGCAGGTCGCCGAACGGCTGTTGCGACCGCTGGAATTCATGCGGGTCGGTGAGCGCATTGGCGCGGCCGCGGCCGCCGAGGCCGAGACGGTGACGCTGGCCGATCCCGTCAGACTCACTGGAGTTGCCGCCGCCACCTATCCATCAGGCGAGGTACGGGAGGATACCGGCTGGATGCGGGCCGGCGCGGGCCAGGGAGCCACCGTTGACGCAACCGAGCGTGCCCTTCCCATCCTGGCCGAATATGACGTCGTGGTCGTCGGAGGCGGAACGGCGGGCGCCCCGGCCGGCATTGCCGCAGGGCGCCAAGGCGCCGAGACCCTGGTGGTGGAATACCTCCATGGCCTCGGTGGCGTCGGGACAATGGGCCTGATCGGCAAGTACTACTATGGCTATCGCGAAGGCTTCACCAAAGAGATCGACCGGGGCCTGGCCGAACTGGGCGGCGCGTCCGAAGGAGGCAGCGGTCAGGGGCAGGCGTGGAACAGTCAACTGAAGATCGAGTGGTATCGCCAGCAGTTGCGCCGGGCCGGCGCCGACCTCTGGTATGGGACCTTGGGCTGCGGCGCGTTCGTCGATGGCGGACAGGTCAAAGGCGCGGTGGTGGCCAGCGACGCCGGACGCGGTGTCATCCTGGCCAAGACCGTGATCGACTCGACCGGCAGCGCCACCATCGCCGCGGCCGCCGGCGCCGAGTGCATCTACACCTCAGGCGAGCACATCGCCGTGCAGGGCACGGGCCTGCCCTACTGGGGGCTGGGGGCCCGCTATACGAATACCGACTACACCTTCATCGATGACATTGACATCGTCGACGCCTGGCGCTCGTTCCTGGTCGGCCGCAAGAAGTTCAAAGACCGCTACGATCTGGGCCAACTTATCGACACGCGCGAACGCCGGCAGGTGGTCGGCGACTTCTTTCTCTCTCCGATCGACGCCTATCTGGGTCGGACCTTCCCCGATACGGTCGTCCAGGCCCATAGCAATTTCGATACGCATGGCTTCACCATTCATCCGATGTTCATGCTCAAACCGCCGGATCGGGAGGTCGTGCCCACCTATGTTCCCTATCGCTCTCTGCTGCCCAAGGGGCTGGAGGGCATCTTCGTCACGGGGCTCGGGGTCAGCGCTCATCGCGACGTCATGCCTGTCATCCGGATGCAGCCTGACGTCCAAAACCAGGCTTACGCCGTGGGTGTGGCCGGCGCGTGGGCGGCGGCCGCCAACAAAGCCCTGCGCGACATCGACATCCGGGCGCTCCAGCGGCATCTGGTGGAAAAAGGCATCTTGAAGGCCGAGGTGCTCACCCACAAGGATTCCTTCCCGCTGCCGGAAGAGGATATTCAATGCGCCGTCCAAGACGTCGTCGAGGATTTCAAAGGCGTTGAGATCCTCTTCGCCCAGCAAGATTCGGCCCGCCCCCTGCTCCGGCAGGCTTACCAGCATGCCAACTCGCCCCAAGACAAACTCACCTATGCTCACATTCTGGGCATCATGGGCGATCCCACCGGTGCCGCGACGCTGGCCGAGGCCGTCCGGGCGGAACAATGGGACGAGGGCTGGAACTACACCGGCATGGGACAATACGGGCGCAGTATCAGTCCGGTGGACAGCTTGATCATCGCCCTGGGCCGAACTCGCCGCCCGGAGGCACTGGCCCCGATTCTCGAGATGGTCGAGGAATTGGGCCCCGAGCACGCGATGTCACACCACCGGGCCGTATCGATCGCGCTGGAAAGTCTGCGCGATCCCCGAGCCGCGCAGCCCCTGGCCGATTTGCTGCAGAAGCCCGGCATGGCCGGTCATGCCTACACCGATATCAAGGATGTCACGACCAATATACCGGCCAGCCCGGTCGACACGTCCACGCGTGAACAATCCTTGCGCGAACTGATCCTGGCCCGAGCCCTCTATCGCTGCGGCGATCATAAGGGTCTTGGCGAAAAGACTCTAAACGAGTATGCTCGGGACCTTCGCGGCCACTACGCCCGCCACGCGTTGGCCATTTTGCAGGAGAAACCAGGACAGAACTGATGGTTCATGCCCGTGCGATGCCGTCTCTGGAGAGCGCGGGCACAAGATAACAACGAACGATTTTGAAAACCCCAAGGAGGTAAGTAATGGCTGGAGAGTACCGTTTTTCGTTTGGACCGTGGAACATCCATGAAGGTGGGGATCCGTTCGGGCCCACGGTGCGCGATACCATCGCCTTTGGCGAGAAGCTCAAGCAGTACAAGGCGCTCGGTTTCGACGGCGTGCAGTTTCATGACGACGACGCCGTGCCGGACATGAACGACCTGAGTCCGGACCAGATGGTTAAGAAGGCCGAGGACGTACGCAAGATGCTCGAAGGCGAGGGGCTCACCGCCGAGTTCGTCGCGCCGCGTTTGTGGGAGGACCCGCGCACGATCGATGGCGGGTATACGTCCAACGATCCTGAGTGCCGCCAGTATGCCCGGGACCGTAGCCGCCGCGCGATCGACATCGCCGTGGCCCTGAAGACTGACCTGATCGTGCTCTGGCTGGCGCGCGAAGGCACGTACATCCGTGAGGCTAAGGACAGCAAGGTCGCCGTGGACCGCCTGGTCGAAGCGGTCGACGACATGCTGGAATACAATTCCGACATCAAGATCGCCATCGAGCCCAAGCCCAACGAGCCGATGGACCATGCGTACATCCCTACGACGGGCCACGCGATGGCCTTGGGATATCTGACCAAGGACCCGAGCCGCGTGGGCGTCAACATCGAGACCGCTCATGCCATCTTGGCCGGCCTTGATCCGTCGGACGAAATGGGCTTCGCGTTGGCCTACGACCGGCTCTACACCGTGCATCTGAACGATCAGAACGGGCTGAAATTCGATGAGGACAAGAGCTTTGGCTCGGTCAACCTGCGGCGGGCGTTCGATCAGGTGCGGATCCTCGACAAGTACGATTACGGCAAGCGCGGCGAATTCGTGGGCCTCGACGTCAAGGCCATGCGCACGCAGAAGCAGGCCGGGGCCACGAAGCACCTGAGCAACAGCCGGACTATCTTCTTGAAACTCCTCGATTTGGTCCGCAGCCTGGACGAGAAACAAGTCGAGCAACTGATCGCCCACCGCGACTACGAAGAACTCGACCTGCTGATCGTCAGTCACATGATGAAATAGTAGGACATCATGCCAGTCAGGAAACCGCGATGACCGAAAACAAAACCTTGCTGTGCATCGGCGCCCACCCTGACGACGCGGAGTTTCTGTGTGCCGGCACTCTGACCCTGCTCCACCAACGGGGCTGGCAAATCCATATTGCGACGATGACGCCGGGCGACTGCGGGACGACCGAGCACACTCGCGAGGAGATCAGCCGCATTCGCAAAGCCGAAGCCGCCAAGGCCATAGCCCTTCTCGACGGCACCTACCATTGCCTCGAATGCGATGACGTCCTGATCATGTATG
>CP070782.1:5924113-5952818 GCA_020346325.1 Phycisphaerales bacterium | reverse complement strand
TATTATGGTAAACGAAATATGCGAGACATCGCATTCCGGGCTGCGAGGCGGAATGGCGAATACGAAATACCCAATACCCTATAAGCCTGCTGGGGATTTGATGAGTTGGCGCCGGCACATCTTGGCTGCAAAGGCGAGCGGGCGGAAGTCTCCGGGCCGGGGCCCGGCCCGCGCAGTGTCATCATTGGCGCCAAACAAACCCAATTTGCCGCGTTCTCGGGCCAAAAATGGAGGTCGAGCCGGAAAAGAAAGCCAATCAAAGCCAATTCAGACGGCCTGCATGGCCGTCATATCAGATTTCAAATCTCAGATCCCAGATTCAAAGTGCCGGGCGGGCGCCGTGTCATCAGCGGCGCCAAACAAAGCCAATTTTCGCCGTTTCTGGGCCGAAAATGGGGGTGGCGCGAAAAAGCAAAGCCAATTTCCTGGGCCAGCCCGACCGGGCAGGGCGTCAGGACTTGAGAAGCGCGAGGGCCTCGTCGACGCCGGCGCCTTGGTGGACCATCCTGGACAGGGCCTGGATCATCTTGTCGGGGTGCTCGTGCTGGAAGGCGTTGCGGCCGATCGACAGGCCCGCGCCGCCCGCTTCCAGAGCGCCGGCAACCATGCGGAAGATCTCCTCGTCGCTGCCCATCTTGGGCCCGCCCGCGATCACGACGGGAATTGGGCAGCCGTCGACGACTTGGCGGAACGATTCGGCACTGCCGGTGTAGACGACCTTGACGATGTCGGCCCCGAGCTCGGCTCCGACACGCGCGGCCAGCTTGGCGTGCTCGACGTCGTACTCGTTCTCGATCTTGGGCCCGCGCGTGTAGATCATGGCCACCAGCGGCATCTGCCATTCCAGACAGCGCTCGCTGACGAGGCCGAAGTGGCGCAGCATCTCCTTGTCGGTCTCGGCGCCGAGGTTGATATGAATCGAGACGGCGTCGGCCCCGAGCTTGACGGCTTCCTCGACCGTGCAGACGAGTTCCTTGGCGTTGGGGTCGGGGCTGATAGCCGTGCCGGCCGAAAGGTGGATGATCAAGCCGACGTCGCGGCCTGTGCCGCGGTGGCCGGCCCGGACCATGCCTTTGTGCATGAGGATCGCGTTGGCCCCGCCGGAGACGACCTTGCTCACCGTCGTGCGCATATCGGCCAGCCCCGCGATGGGGCCCACCGTAACACCGTGGTCCATCGGCACGATGACGGTCCGGTGCGAGTTGCGGTCAATAATGCGTTCGAGTCGTATGGCTTTGCCGATCATGGCCTGATCTCCTTCGTTTATCGTCGTCGCGCCTCAATGTACTCAGACGCCGGGCCCGAGCAAGAAAAAAACCGCTCGAGGTGCAGGGTTTTCGTGGTTGCTTGGCCTTCTGCCGCTAAGGATCGACCTCGGGGCTGGAGAGGATGTAGTCGAGGATCTCGCTTAGTTTGGCGGTCGCCACCGCGATCGTGCAGTCAGCGGCACCGTAGTACATGTGCAGTTCGTCCGTTTCCTTGTAGACAATGGCCCCGGTGGGAAAGACGACATCGCCGACGTCCCCGACGCGTTCGTAGTAGGTCTGCGGCCCCAGGATCCATTCATCGCTGCGGCGTAGGAGTTTCCACGGTCGCTGCAAATCCAGCAGGGCCAGACCGGTGCGGTAGATCTGCCCGGCGGTGGTTTGGCGCACGCCGTGGTAGAAGACCAGCCAGCCTTCCGGCGTCTCGATCGGCTGGCAGGCCAGCCCGACACGGTGACAATCCCAGTAGGCCTGGCGCGTGGGGATCAGCAGTTGATGGTCGCCCCAATGCTTCAGGTCGGGCGAGAAGCTCAGCCAGATGTGGGCCTCGCCGCGGACGATGGGGCGATGGATCAGAGCGAAGCGCCCGTCAAAGCGGCGCGGAAACAGACAGGCGTCCTTGTCTTCCGGCGGCAGCAGGCCGCCCAGGCGGGCGAATGTGCGGAAGTTCTTGGTAATGGCCAGCGAGACGATGGGACCACCTTCACTGAACGAGACGTATGTCACAGCGAACTGCTTCTGTTCTTCGAGCCAGACGATACGCGGGTCTTCCAGGCCCCAGCGTTCCTCGTGGGAATCCGGATCGGCCGTCAGCGTCGGCTCCGGGTCGACCTGCCAATTGGTGAAGCCGTTGGCACTGCGGGCGACCGTCAGATGCGAGAAGCCGCGCATGTCTTCGACGCGGATGAGCAGCAGGGTCTCGTTGTTGAGCTTGGCAGCCGCCGGGTTGAAAACGGCGTTGGCCGGGTAGGGCCAGTCCTCGGCCGACAGAATCGGATTGCCGTCGAATCGGGTGAACAGATTATGAGCTTTCTTTTCGCGCTGGAGCCGGGAGTTTGCCATAGCCTACGCTCTCACCAATTGTGTTTCGTAAAGGCCCTGGTAGATGGGGCACGTGCCGATCAGTTTTTCGTGTTGGCCTTGGGCGATGATTTGGCCACGGTCCATGACGACGATCACATCGGCGGCAACAACGGTGCTGAATCGATGGGCGATGATGAAGGTCGTTCGGTCCCTCATCACCTCTTCGATAGCCTCGTGAATCTTCGCCTCGCTGTCGGCGTCGACCTGGCTGGTCGCTTCGTCGAAGATCAGAATCGCCGGGTTCTTCAGAATTGCCCGGGCGATGACGATGCGCTGCAGTTGGCCGCCGCTGAGGCCCAGGCCCTGCTCGCCGATTACGGTATCGTATTCCTCGGGCAACTGGCTGATGAACTCGTGGGCAAATGCGCGGCGGGCGGCCTGCACGATGTCCGCCTCGTCGGCGCCCTCGCGCCCGTAACTGATATTCGCGCGGATCGTGTCGTTGAAGGTAATGGTCTGTTGTGTGACCATGCCGATCTGTTCGCGCAGGCTCGTCAGCGTCACGTCACGGATGTCGTGTCCGTCGATGAGAATCTGACCCGAGTCGGGATCGTAGAACCTCGGCAGCAAGTTCGCCAACGTCGTCTTGCCCGATCCGTTGGCGCCGACGATGGCAATGTTATGGCCGGCTGTGACCGTCAGACTCACACCTTTGAGCGTGGCCTGCTCAGCCTTCGGATAGGTGAAGACAATGTTGCGGAACTCGACATTGCCCCGCGCCGGCGGCAGCGGAACGGCATCCGGTTTCTCCAACTCGGTGGGGCCATCCAACACAGCGAAGACACGCTCGGCTGCGGCGTTGGCCTGCTGGATCCTGTTCCAGATGTCGCTGGTCTTGCGTACGGCTTCGCCGGCGGCCCCCAGCAGGACCAGCAGAGCCAGAAACTCTTCTCCCTCCAGATTGCCTCCGGAGACCCAGGCCATGCCGACGATGATGGCCGCGGCGCCGGCCAGCATGCCGAGCACCTCGAGCACCGGGTGCGTGGCCGCATCGACGCGCGACATCCGCAGCAGTTGCTTCAACAGTTGGTTGTTGATCGTGCTGAATTGCTCTTGCTCGTATTCCTGCTGGTTGTAGACCTTGACGACGCGCAGTCCCGAGGCGGTTTCCTGCAACTTGGACAGCATCTGGGCGCCGGCCTCCAGCGAGCGGCGCGAGGCCTTCTTCATCTTGCGTCCGAACGATCCCAGCAGGACGAGCACGAACGGGGCACCGCAGAGGAACACCAGCGACAGTTTCCAATTCAGGAACATCGCGGCTGCCAGCATGAACAAGGCATTCATCGGCTCGCGCAGGGCCTTGCCCAGCATCACCTTGATGGCGCTGGTCATTACACCCGTATCGCGCACGATACGGCTGATCATGTCGCTGGGTCGCTCCTCCGCGAACACGGCCATCGGTGTGCGCGTCAGATGGGCGAAGACATCCCGTCGCAGCTCGTTGATGGCGGTCTGCACAATCTTCTGTCCCACGTAGCCCTGGAAGAACTTGGCGACACAGCGAATGATCGTGATGATCAGCATGACCACCATGATGGCGGTCACGGCCTTGACCTTCTGGCCCCGGGGCAGGAAACCCACCGCCCACTGGGCGAGGTCCAAACCGGCAAGCTGGCCCTTCCACTTGATGTACCGCAGCGCGTTCCACTGCAAGCTGTCGACTTCGGCCTGATTGACCGGTGTGGCCAGTTCGACGCTCGTACTGGTCAGATCCGGCCCGCTGCCGCGCCTGATCGTAATGGGAATCGTTTCCTGTCGGGTCCCGGCCAATTCCTGGAGCAGTCGCGCATACGAGACCTGCGCTTCGGGGGCGGTGGCGGCCACATCGTTGACGTCGCCGATCCGGTCATGAATGCGGATGCCGGCCTTCTCGGCCAGACTGCCTTTGCGAACGCGGTCCACCCGCAGATAGGTTCGCATCGGCAGTTCCGAGTTCTCGGCTCGTTCGTCGGCATCGGGAACGCGGAACTCCACCCCGTACATGGTCTCACAGGTCTTGCGATCCACCCATCCGTGCAGACCCTCGCTGCCGATCATGACTTTCAGGAGAGGAATGATGGCCATGAAGCTGACCGATAGCAGCAGGGCAATGACCATAGCAGCAAGGACAACGGCGATGACGCGAGGCCACTGGGGCCAGACATATCCAAAGAGACGACCAAAGTCTTTCATGCGCGCGACAAACTCTCCAAGTCGGTCAGATTTTCTGCCGGGCGGCCACCGGCCGCGAAGTTCTGGCAACGCCGATACCATCCGATATACGGCAAATGGCCCAAAGGCCCGAAATAGCCGGCGCAGACTAACAGACTCGTTCCCGACGGTCAAGCGTAAAGGAAACCCGGTTGCCCGGTGGATTTCGCCGGTGTCGGACCCTCCACCGGGGCTGCAAAGCCTAATAACGCTTGCGGAAACGAGCGGTGGGAATGTTCATGAGCTTGCGGTACTTGGCCACGGTGCGCCGCGCGAGATTCGGCACCCCGATTTCCGCCAGCTTCTCACGAATCTGATCGTCGTTCAAAGGTTTGGCTTTGTCCTCCTCGTCGATGATCTGCTGGAGTTTGACGCGAATGGCCTCCCAGCTATGGGCCTGGCCGTTGACGTCTTCCGTGCCGCCGCTGAAGAATTTGCGCAGGGGCAGGATGCCCCAGGCGCACTGGAGGTACTTGCCCGACACGGCCCGGGAGACCGTCGCCAGATGCACCCCCACCTCGTCGGCCACCTTGGACATGGGCAGGGGGCGCAGGCACAGCGGACCTTTCTCGAAAAATTCGGTTTGGTTTCTGACGATCGATTGAGCGACCTTCAGCAGTGTGTTCTTGCGCTGCTCGATGGCCTCAATGATCCAGTGGGCCGAGCGGATGTTGTTCTGGAGGAACTTGCGGGCGTTGTCGGCGATGCGCTTGTCCTTGGCCATGCGCGTATAGTAGCCGTTGAGCTTCAAGCTCGGCAGATCGGACTCGGCCAGGCGCACGGAGAAGTCATCGGAGCCATCGACCGATTCGACGATCACGTCCGGCGTGATCGGAATGTTCTCGTTGCGCCCCACCTGGAGTCCCGGGGAGGTATCGAGCTTGCTCAAGTGTTCGATGCCAAGATTGACCTGCTCGATGGAGCAGCCCATCTTCTTGGCGATGTCGGGAAGCCGGTTCTCCAACAGGGCATCCATGTGGTCGGCCACGAGCCGGTACTCGAAACTCATCTCTTCCGGACTCTGGGCGATTTGGATCAGCAGGCACTCGCGCAGATCGCGCGCTCCCACACCCGGGGGGTCCAATTGCTGGACGAGTCGCAGCGCCTCCTGGAGATGCTCGAGCCCAAACGCATCGCGGTCCTTGTTGGGGATTTGCTCGAGACAGACGCTCAGATAGCCACGATCGTCCAGGTAATTGATGATCGCATGACCGGCCTCTTTCACCAGAGGCTCGGCGTCCACGAGTCGCCACTGGTCGTCCAGATAGTCGTGCAGCGATTGCGGTGGGGCGGCCGTGTTCTTGATCGCCTCCAGCTTGCGGTCCTTCTCCTCACTGTCGCGCTGGCGGTGATAAGGGCCCGATTGATTGATGAATTCCTTGAAATCGTCCTCGATCCCGTCGAGCCGTTCGAAATCGTCAGCCTTGTTGTTGTCCGTATCGACGACCAGGTCACGTTCAGCCAGGTCATCATCTTCGGCCGTGTCCTCGGCGGGGCCGGCCTCGTCCTCGCTCGTCGGTTCCTCCAACTCCAGCACGGGGTTGTTGTTCAGTTCCTGTTCGATGCGCTCCTGCAGCGCCAGGATCGGCAGTTGAAGAATCTCCATCGACTGGATCATATGCGGCGCGAGCTTCATGCGCTGCTCCATCCGCATTTGTCCTGTCATCTCGAGTTTCATTCAAGCACCTTCTCGTACTCCGAACAACCGTTGTCTCTGTTACGCTGGACCTATGATAGTCGTGGCGCCGATTTCGTCAATCATCGCGCGAGGCGATCTGTTCCTGTCGGTCCGACCTATCTGCTATTCCAATTCCTGACGCCCGAGGATAGCGTCGGTGAGGATTTTGCCGCTGGCGTATTCGATGGTCGAGCCGGTGGGCAAGCCGCGCGCCAGGCGGGTGATGCGCACTCCCAGAGGACGCAGCAACGAACTGATGTAAAGCGCCGTGCCGTCACCTTCGATGTTAGGGTTGGTCGCCATGATGATCTCTTGGACCTGGCCGGTCCGCACTCGCTCGACGAGGCTGTCGATCGTCAGGTCGCTGGCTTCGACGCCGTCCAACGGGGCGATGTGGCCACCCAGCACATGATACAGCCATTTGCTGGCCCCGGTTTTTTCCAGACTGATGACATCTTTGGGCTGTTCCACGATGCAGATCATGCTTGGGTCCCGCCGGGGATCGGAACAGATCTGGCACACCTCCGCCTCGGACAGGTTCCAGCACTGCCGGCACCGCTTGATCTTGGTCTTCACGTCGCGAATGGCATCGGCCAGCTTCATGGCGTCGCCGGCTTCGGCCTTGAGAATATGGAAGGCCAGACGCTCGGCTGTCTTGGGTCCGATGCCCGGAAGATGCCCGAACTCCTCAATCAGCCTGTTCAAGCTTTCGGTATAGGCGCTACTCATAAGGCTTATGCTCACCACTACAGGATCGAATCATGTCCGTACTATACACAGCTCGGCAATCCTGTCAACTGAGGAGGCGTGGGCCGGATCGCACGGCGCCGGCGCAGCCTCGGGTTGACCCGAACCACCGGTTTCGGTACCATCGGCCGCGTTGGCTGTTTCACCCCGTGCTCGTCCGTGGGAGTTCTGACAGGATACAACGCTCGTCGATCCTGCTGGTGCTGATGTGTGTTCTCGCCAGTTTCTCGAAGGCTCAGAGCGCGGCACTGGTGCGAGAGAGCAATGCCGTTCCTCATCGCGGCGTCTATGAGATTGCGCTGGCGGCGCCTGTGGGCGATCGGAATCCCTATTTCGATGTGGACCTTCGCGTCTTGTTCACGCGACCGGATGAGACCCTGGTGACCGTCGACGGTTTCTACGACGGAGGCGAAACCTTTCGGGCTCGGGCCTACAGTGACATGCCGGGACGCTGGCAATGGCGGTCGATCTCCAATGTGACGGAACTCGACGGCCGCTCGGGCACGTTTGACGTCGTGGCGTCTGAGCTCCCGGGCAAACTGCGCAAGCATCCGGACGACCCGCATCAATTGGCCTATGACAACGGACAGTGGTTTCTTCACCTCGGGGATACGGGTTACCGGTACGTGACGGACACCGAACCACAGTGGCAGGCGTATATCGATCAGGCTGCGGCCGTGGGTTTCACCAAGATTCGCACCTGGTTCTGTCAGGGACGCAGCGACGTGCAGGCTCTGTTCGCCGAGCAGCGGTCGGAGATGAACGTGCCCTATTGGCAGGAGATCGATCGGCGTCTGACCTATGCGCTGAACCACTATCCGCACGTGATCTTTCAACTCATTCCCTACGGAGAGGATACGGCCGAGATCGCTCGGTACGGACAGGGTGACCGGGCGGCGCTGCTGGTCGGCAGGTATACCCAGGCGCGGTTCTCCGCCTTTGCCAATATCTATTGGTGCCTCAGCAATGACCGGCACATCGTCTCCCGCAGCCCGATGCGAGGCCGGGATGTGTCGCCCCATGTGATCGATCGGATGGGCATGGAATTTCGGCGACGTGAACCCTGGGGCACGCTGATTACGAATCACCAGCAGCGTTTCCAGGGCTACTCGTTCGTGGACGCACCGTGGTCGGACATTATCACGCTCGAGGATTTGGACGAAGTGGCCGGGGCGGCCATCTTGCAGTATCGGCAGTTGGGTGACGATCCGGTCATTCTGGATGAAGACCGATATGAACTGTATCGTCCGCCGGCGCATCCACGGTATTACTTCCGGCGCTTGATGTGGGCTTCGTTGCTGTCGGGAGGCAGCGCGACCTATGGTGGGATGAAGACATACGAGCCCCATGATGGTGAGCTGTGCGGAGTGCAGGGATACGCCGACGCCGTGCAGGCCGGCAAGTTGGTCGGCGGCGCGCACGATTTTCAATATATCCACCAGTTCTTTGCCGATACGGGCGTGACTCTGGCGGGGATGGAGCCGGCCGATGCCATGGCGGGGTATCAGCCGCATGACTGCAAGTGCGTTGCGAACGACGAGCATATCATCGTCTATCTCCAGAATCCCGATGGGGCCGCGCCGGAGAAGGCCGATGTTGCCAAGACGAAGGCGTCAGTCCGAATTCACTTGCCTCGGCACACGTACGACGCGCGCTGGTATCAACCGACGACGGGGCAGTGGGCCGAGGGCAACGAGGTGAAGCAGATCGTCGGCGGTTTCGATCGCACGCTGAAAGCGCCGTTTGCCGGTGACGCAGTCTTGTGGTTGCGCCGGCGCTAGCCGGTCGGCTCAGTCTTCTTCGATGCCGGTGACGGTCGCATCGAGCCCGACGAGGACGGTCTTGACCGCCGGGTCGGTCAGTAGCTCGTAGCGTTTCTGGGCGTTTGATTTTTCGCTGCCTTCCGCTGTTTCGGCAGCCGCCACTTCGAACCGAACGCTCACGGTTCGGCCCAAATGGTCGCTCAGAGCGGCCGCGATTCGCTCGCCGCGCCCGTTGCTCTCGCACATTTCTTTCTGCATCTTGCCCGTCGGTGGAAACTCGATGGTCAGAACGTCTCCTGACGGACCTTTCGGCGCCGAGTCGTGCAGCAGGCCAATCGTCACCTTGCCGAGCGTTTCCTCCAGCGAGGCCAGAACGTCGGGCCAGGAGGCGACCAGATGGGCCGGCGCCGGGCCGGGCGCGGCGTCAGACGGAGCGGGTCGGGAGGCGACGACCGGAGCTGGGGCCGTGGCAGGGGACGCTTCAGCAGGCTTGCTGGAAGGGGCCGGGGCGCTGGTGCTACGCTCTACCGGACGTTTTTTTTTGACCGGTGTGGTCGCACTGTCCGACGACTGCGCCAGGAGCTGGTCGACGTTCATGAAGTGCGCACTCAACGCGAAGCGCAACAGCGACGCATCCAGCAACGCCCGGGGGGTATCGCTGTTCTTGATGGCCCAACGCAGTTTTTCCAGGGCGGTGATGTTGTAGATCAGGGCGGCCGCGTCGAACTTCTGGGCCAGTTCCACCGCCTTTTCCTTCTGACCGGCCGTGAGGATCAGCAGGTCGGTATCGGCGCCGGCTGAGGCGATCACCAGCAGGTCGCGCATCTGCTCGGTCAGTGCGTCGACGATCTGGGCTTCACCCAGGCCGGTATTGACGAGGTCCTCGATGGCGGTCAAGGTGCCGGCCGCGTCGTTGTTTCCAATTTGCTCCACCAGCCGTTGGACCTTCTCAGCGTTGGGCCGGCCGAGAAAATCCTCCAGTAACTGAACGGACAGCGGGGTGACACCTGTGCTGATGAGCCGATCCAGTAAACTGAGCCCGTCCCGCATTGAGCCGTTGGCCATCTTTGCCAGGGCCAGGACCAGGTCGTCTTCGTATTTGATCTTCTCTTTCTTGAGGATGGTCTTGAGTTGGCCGGCCACCTGCTTCGGATTGATGTTGGCGAAATCGAAACGCTGACAACGCGACTGAATCGTCGCGATGACCTTGTTGGGCTCGGTGGTGGCGAAGATAAACTTCACATGCTCCGGCGGCTCTTCCAGGGTCTTGAGCAAGGCGTTGAACGCCTGCGTCGTCAGCATGTGCACTTCGTCGATGATATAGATCTTGTAGCGGGCCCGCGCGGGGCGATAAATGGCGTTTTCCCGCAACTCACGAATCTCATCGACGCGGTTGTTCGAGGCGCCGTCGATCTCGATAACGTCGATGTCCTCGCCGATATTGATCGAGACGCAGCTATCGCACTTGCAGCAGGGCGTGACGGTCGGTTCGTCGAACTTGAGACAGTTCAGTGCCTTGGCCAGAATGCGGGCCATGGTGGTCTTGCCGACGCCGCGCGTTCCGGAAAAGAGATACGCATGCGCGACGCGCCCGGTCTCGATCGCGTTCTTGAGCGTCTTGGCGATCGGGTCCTGCCCGACCACGTCGTCGAACGTCAGCGAACGATATTTTCGCGCTAAAACCGTATAAGCCATAGTCGACCATCGATGAAAAAGATCGGCCGGGTTGACCCACACACAACCAAGCGTCCGCTTATGGCTGCTCGGTTCCCCGCCTGACCAGGTTCACGGGCTCAGCTTGCATGGGACCCGGCCGGTAAAAGCACCTTCGTTTCCGAGTCGAAGAGCCCTCAGGGCTCTCACAAGGTCTGACACTATACCAGAGACGGCGGCCCTGTGCCACCAAAAGTTGTGGATTTGTGCAAGTTGCTGCCCGGGCTCCACTTGGCGCCGATCGAGTGACGCATTTGCCGCCCAGGTTCGTTAAGAAAAACGGGAAATCCCCGCACGAAAATGGAAGATTGAGCGTAGTTGACCACCGAAGGAAGGCTCGTGCGGTTCTTATACGATTGTTGTCATCATAGCGCGTTTCCTTTCATTCATATCCAGCCGGCCTTCCCACCGATGAAGAGAACCTGTTGCCGTGAGTGTGGTCGGATCGGCAGTACGTTGTCATCATTCGTTCGTTGAAGGAAGCGAAAAATGGAAAGGTATCGAAGTGCCTGCATGGCGGTCGCGGTCTGCGCGCTTATCGCGGCCCCAGGTTCGGTGATCCGGGCGAAATACGGCGGGGGCCAGGGCACTGCCGAAGATCCCTTCCTGATCGGCACCGCCGAACAACTCTGCGCCATCGGCGCCGATCCCAATGACTGGGATTGTCACTTCCGGCTCACCGCCGACATCGATTTGTCAAAACGCCGAGATACGGCGTTCAGCCCTATCGGTTCGCGCCGGGGTTCTCTAGGTTGGCGTCCGTATACCGGTGTCTTCGACGGTGCTGGTCACACGATCCGGAATCTCACGTATGTCTCCGACGAGACCTATCCTGCGGGGCTTTTCGGCCATGTCGCGGGTGGAGCCGAACTGAGCGACCTCACCTTGGTAGGTCCCATGATCGACGCGCCCAACGGCGCCGGCGTCGGCGCCTTGGTCGGGTCACTGGGAGATGCTACTGTCACGGGCTGTCGTGTTGACGGCGCGAGTGTTCGGGGCCGAAGCAGTGTGGGAGGGCTGGTCGGAGCGATGAGGGGTAGCCTGTCAGGCTGCTCCTGCACAGGCGAAGTGACCGGTGATCATTGGGTTGGAGGTCTCGTGGGGCAAAGCGAGCGCGGGACGCTCACAGACTGTCGCTCGGCGGTCAGAGTCGAGGGCCAGGCCCTCATCGGTGGGCTCGTTGGCTCGAACGAGTATGCTGGGATTGAGTCGTGTCACAGTGAGGGCACAGTGGTTGGCGCACGCCACGTTGGTGGTCTGCTCGGCAGCAACAAAGGGAAAGTCATTTCCTCGTATTCCATGGCGGCTATTCAAGGGACAGACGAGGGCGCTGGCGGTCTGGTCGGATACAACTCCGGCACGATCACGTCGTGCTGGGCATCTGGAGCAGTCGAGGGAAACCAGTATGTCGGTGGCTTGGCCGGCGTGGGAGGGGGTACTATCACTCACTGCTATGCGACCGGCGCGGTGCAGGGGCAGATGACGGTGGGTGGTTTCTCCGGGACAAACTGGGGCCGCATCATGTTGTGCTACGCGACGGGCATTGTTTCGGGAGACGAAAATGTCGGGGGGTTCGCACCGGGGGGTTCGACGTTTCTGTGCTACTGGGACACCGAGACCAGCGGTGTCGCGCGCGGCGGCGCGGGCTGGGGCAGGACCACCACCCAGATGCAGACAGCGGCCACTTTTGCCGGCTGGGGCTATGAAAGCCAGTGGTGCCTTGACGAAGGGCTGGATTACCCCCGCCTAGCTTGGGAGGGAACGAGGGCCGACCTCCTTGTCGATGCAGTGCGGACGTACGGCGGAGGAACGGGCGAGCCCCATGATCCCTATCTGATAGCGACCGCTGAGCAGCTTATTTCGCTGGCCCGCTACCGAGAGGATTTCGACAAACACTTTCGCCTGGCCAGTGACATCGATCTGGCCTCCGCGCCTGTCGAAGAACTGATGCCCATTGGCATTGCCGGTTCGGTCTTCTCGGGTTCGTTTGACGGAGACGGACATGCCATCCTGCACCTGGTCTGTCATGGACGAACGCAGGGCGACGCGGGACTCTTTGGTTCCGTTGGCGGCAACGGCCTGGTTCGAGACCTTCGACTGGAGAACGCGGAGCTTTCCTGCGATGACGGGCTGGGAGCGCTGGCCAGCTACAACGCCGGTCGTGTTCTCAACTGCTCCGTGACGGGGATCATCCAGGGGCTGGTCTGTACCGGAGGTCTGGTTGGCTACAATTCCGGCCGGATCGAAGCGAGTTTCGTCGACGTCCAGGTTACGGGACAGTCCTCCGTCGGCGGGTTGGTGGGATGCAACGTTGGCCGGATAGAGACCTGCGGCGCAGCCGGTCGTGTTACCGGGCAATCCTCCGTTGGTGGTCTAGTCGGCCGTAACGACAAGGAGATTTTCGCCTCGCGTTCCGCAGCTGAGGTTTCGGGCGAGGAGGACGTGGGTGGCCTAGTCGGGGCCGGCGGGCAGGCCCAGCGGTGGCTGGTTTGCCCCGCTCCGCCTCCAAGTTATGTCCCGGGCTTGTCTGACTCGCGCATCACCGCTTGCTACTGCATAGGCTCGGTCAGTGGACGGGCGGCAGTGGGAGGACTCGTGGGGCAGAACGCCGGTATCATTCTAGGCTGCTACGCGGCCTGTCCGGTCCGAAGCGTGTCTGATTCGGCGGACACGCGATCGCCGGCCGACGTTGGGATAGGAGGCCTCGTAGGCACGAACGACTATGGAATCGTGCACTCGAGCTACTGGGACATGGAAGGCAGTGGTTTGCTCCGCAGTTCCGGTGGGCGTGGCCGGGCGACCAGCCAGATGGTGTATGCCGAGACGTTTCGCGGCTGGGAGGACCAGGCGGTGTGGGTGATCGACGAGGGACGTGACTATCCCCGTCTGGCGTGGGAGGAGAGCGCCGGCACACCTCTTGTCGCTGAACCGTTGTGCAATGGTGGCGGGACGGGCCTGCCCGATGATCCCTACCAGATATGGACGGTCGAGGATCTCGTCAACATGGGCTACTATCCGAGCGACTGGAGCAGGCATTTTGTGCTGATGACCGACCTGGATCTGGGCCAAGTCGCCCCCAATACGATGTGGCCTGTCGGCATCCTCTCAGTACCTTTCTCCGGCGTGTTTGATGGCCAGGGCTTCACCCTCGCCCATTTCACCTGCTTGCGGGACCGCGAATTGTATGCGGGGCTGTTCGGCAGCATCGGCCAGAACCCTGCCGAACCTTCCGCCCCCGCCGGCGCTGTAGTCAATCTGAATCTTGAGGATGTTGACGTGACGGGCTTTGTTAACGTCGGCGCTCTGTCTGGTCACAACGCCGGTACCGTCTCTTCGTGCTCTGTGACGGGACGGGTCATCGCGCACGGCAAGAATGCCGGTGGTCTCATCGGGTACAACGTCGGTAGGCTGGCCGACTGCGTCGTCGACTGCAACGTGACGTCAGAAGAAGTGGTCGGGACTCTGGCTGCCTACAGCGGGGGACCCGTGACAGGATGTTCGGGAGCCGGCATTGTTACCACTTTGGGCGAGAGGAATTCGTACGCCGGTGGTCTGATTGGCGAGAACGGCGATGTGCTTTGGGATTCTCATTTCACGGGTCTGGTCCTCGGGAAGTATGCCGCCGGCGGTCTGGTGGCGCTCAACGAGGGCACGATCCAACACTGCTCAGCCCATGCGACGGTCAGCGGCACCTATCTCCTCGGAGGACTCGTCGGTTATAACGAATACAGCAGAGTCATCGAGCAGAGCTTTGCGGAAAGTGTGATCGTCGGAGGCAACTCTGTCGGTGGTCTGGTGGGGTATAACGACGGCCAGATCCGCAATTGCCTTGCTGGTGGTGAGGTGATAGGCGAGGCTCGGGTCGGCGGATTGGTGGGGCACTGCCAGCGAGAACTGATGTTCAGCTACTCGACGTGTTCTGTTAGTGGACAGGAGTCCGTCGGTGGTCTCGTCGGCGAACTGCGCTGGGGAGAGATCATCTCATGCTTCTGGGACCTGGAAACCTCTGGCTGTTCCGACGGCCTGGCCAATGTGGACCCGGACCCGGCCGGCGTCACGGGCCTGATGACTCCGGGCATGAAGAAGCAGGCCACCTTCACCTCGGCCGGCTGGGACTTCATCGGTGAAACTGAGAACGGGATCGACGATATCTGGTTCATCGCCGAAGGCCTCGATTATCCCAGACTGGTGGGCAAGACCGCCTACGAGGCAGACGACGAGGAGGAGGCGGGCCGCCCCACGAGGTCGCGATGATCGTGCTGTCCTTTCGCTGCTACTGAACGATGGGGAACTCGGTAATGCGCAGAGTGGAGCAGCCATAGGGGACGAGGGTGATGTCCTCCTGCGGTTTGTCGCGCAGATGGATCAGGGGACGGCTGTGCGGTAGCGGGCCGGGCATTTCATTGTAGAGTTGCCAGTCGGGGATCTGCTTGCCCTTGGTATGCAGGACGATGGGCGCGTTGTCCAGGTTCCAGGGATAGCCCTCGGTGTCGCGCCGGACGACCTCGAATCCTTTGGCGGGGTTGTTGACGGCCTGTTCGAGCAAGCCGTAGTTCCACGGACTTCTGGGCCGGACCTCCCAGAAGTCGCCCCAGTGGTCGGGGTTCTCGACCCACTTCCATTGCTCCTCGATGCGTAGCGCATACACCAGCGGACCGCGTTCGACCGCCACCGAGTTTTCCTCCCACCGGGTGATCGCAATCGACATGGGCAGCGTCAACTCGACATGGTCACCATCCTTCCAGGTGCGCGCAAGCTTGACCACGCGCGGACCCTCCGCCCGCTGCTTCCGGCCGTTGACGCGCAGCGTGGCCTGGCGACACCAACCGGGAATGCGCAGGTGCAGTGGGAACGCAACCGGTTTGTCGGCTTTGACGGTGAAGCGGACGGTCTCTTCGAAGGGGTATTGCGTGTCCTGGATGACGGTGACCGTCTGGCCATTGGGCAGGGATGTTGTGACCTCGCTGGGAGCGTAGATCAGGGCGGCCAGCCCCCCATCCGGGGTGGCAAACCACAAACGCTGCGCGAACTTGGGCCAGCCCTGGTGCATGTTGCAGGTGCAACAGGGATACCCCGTCAAAAGTCCGTAACACAAATCCGTGTTGCCATGGCCATGGTCTTCATAGAAGTTGCGGCGGTGACGCGTGAGCTTGACCTGGTTGGCGGCCTGGAAATACTGGCGCTGGTTGAAGTCGTCGGTGGCCTGGGTGGGCAGGGCGTTGTAGGCGATTCTTTCCAGATGGTCGGCAAAGGCCAGATCGCCTGTGATAGCCAGCATGTTCTCCAGCGAGAACATCATCTCGACGATGGAGCAGAACTCGACGCCTTGCGTGGGATCGGTGCCGTGCAAGGGCTCGTCACCGCCGTACATGCCCTGGGGCTGACCGTGGAACCGTTTCGTCAGCGCGACGGCGTTCTTCACCGCGTCGATGTATTTCTGCTCGGGGTGCTGCTGGTAGTAGATGATCGGTTCCTTGATGCCCTGGGCCAGATTGACACAGTGAAACGCCTGGAGTTGGTCGACGCTGAGACGTCGGATCAGTTCCATGTTGAAGGGATAGCGGTTGCCGGTATTGTAGTGATACAGATGCGCCAGATCCGGTGACGGGGCGGGGTCGTCGTTGAGAAAGACCTCGGTCCAGGGGAAGGTCTGCTCGTGGATCAATTCGGCCAGCTCCAAGAGGAACGACCCGCCCGTACGGTTGTAGAGCCAGTAGACGACCATGAGGTTGTCCCCGCCGCGCCGGTTGGCCCAGAAGGACCAGTTGTCCAGGGGCGTTTCGGGCAGGGTCTTGAGTTGATAGCGAAAGTAGTTGAGCAACAGATCGATGACGCGCTGATCACCGGTGGCCATGTAGTGTTGCCGGAGGATCTTGAGCATGACCATCTTGGGCCACCAGTCGCGACGCGGGGTTTTCTGAATGCCGGGTTCCGGCTCGGGTCGCTTCTCGAACGGAACGGGCCCGAAATAGCCGTCATCGGCCGCGTGTGTCAGCGACCATTCGACCCACGGCTTGACCTTGTCCTTGAGGGCCTGGTCGTCGAGCAGGTAGGCCAGGGGCAGCAGGCCGTCGATCCAGTAGGGACCGCGCTCCCACCCGTCACCGTCACCACCCAGCCAGCCGTTACGCGGGCCGACGACCTGGGCATAGCGTTCGTCGAGATGACCGGTCAGTCCATCCGCCTGCCGTTGGAGTTGGTCACGCAACCAGCCTTGCGGGCTGACGCTCCCCAAAGGCAATTCCAGAAAGACCTGGGGAGCCAGCGGGGCGCGATTCTGTACGGGGCTGACGGAAGCCGGCGCGCCGACCAGTAGGTTTGTCGTGACAATGCTTACGATCAGGATTGTTGCAGCTACACGCGACCGATTCATACTGACTCCCATCAAGGCGATTTCAAGAGGATTGCCCCAGAGCCGTTTCTGGCTCCCGGGTCGGCGCCATCATAATACTCCCAGTGGGCCAGCACAATGATTGCTCACATGACATGGTATCCGGCGGGCGGATTTGCGGAGATGTCGGTTCTGAGGAAGGAGGCTGCTGTCGGGGCTGACGGGAGTGGAAAAATTCACTTGAGGCCCGTTGACAAGGGGCTGTGAATACCTTATTGCTGGGGGCCATAAGGGACTGCAGAAATGGTCCGCAAGGGCCGATCCGTGGTGAGAAGGAGTCTGTCATGAAGGTACGAATCGAGGACACCTGCACGGCGTGCGGGCTTTGCTGTGACACTTGCCCGGAAGTGTTCGAAATGGGCGACGATATCGCGACGGTGATCGTCGATGAGGTGCCCGCCGAGCACGAGGATGCTGCTCAGCAGGCGGCCGACGAATGTCCCGTCGAGGCGATCATCGTCGAGTAGATCCTCCCGGCGGCCGGTGACTTTCATCGCGTATTACTGCGCGAAGCGCTCGCCGCGCAGGGGGTGAGCGCCTTGCGACGTCGCGCTGTGTCATGGTTGCCGTGTCACGGCGCGGGGATTCATAAAGTGCAACAGGTAGTCCGGCCCGCCTGCCTTGGTCCCGACGCCTGACATCTTGAAGCCGCCGAAGGGTTGTACCTTCACCAGGGCCCCCACGCTGCTGCGGTTCAGATACAGGTTCCCCACCCGAAACTCGCGGACAGCTCGGTCCAGATGCTCCTGATTTCTGCTGAAGATCGCCCCGGTCAGCGCGAACCGAGTCGAATTGGCCCAGTCCAGTGCCTGGTCGAAGTCCTGGGCCCGCATGATGGCCAGGAGGGGCCCGAAGACTTCTTCCTGGGCGAGGCGGTGTTCCGGCGTGAAACCCTCGGCAACCGTTAGCGGGACGTAGTAGCCCCTGTCGGGCGTCTCACTGCGATAGAGAATCTTGCCTTCGACTTGCGCGAGATTGATGTACTGGGAAATCGCGCTCTGCGCTTCCGCATCGATCACGGGGCCCACGTCGTTCTGTGGGTCTTCCGCCGGTCCAATCTTCAGTTGCTTGGCGGCCTCCACCAGCCTGGGCACGAAACGATCGTAGATTTTGCTGTGCACGATCAGGCGTGAGCAGGCCGAGCACTTCTGGCCCTGGTAGCCGAAGGCCGAGTAGAGGACATCTTTAACCGCGGCCTCCTCGTCAAGTTCGTCGTCGATGATGATGGCGTTCTTGCCGCCCATTTCGCAAACGATCTTCTTGACGGAAGCCTGTTGTTCCGTGGTGCGACCGGCCCGCTCGATGATTCGCAGCCCAACCTCCATCGAACCGGTAAAGGCAATCACACTGACCTTGGGACTGTCCACCAGGTAATCGCCGATGACCGATTCTGGGCCCGGAACGTAATTGAACACACCCTCCGGCAGGCCCGCCTCGCGGAAGATCTCGACCAGGTGATGCCCGACGACCGATGCTTGGCTGGCGGGCTTGAAGACGACGGGATTGCCGGTAACGATCGCCGCAGCGCACATGCCGCAGGGGATCGCGAAGGGGAAGTTCCATGGAGTGATGACGACCGTCACCCCCTTGGGTTGATAGAAGTAGAAGTTCGACTCGTTCGCGTAACTGCCCATATCCTGCGGCGGGCCCAGGCGGATCATCTCGCGGGCGTAGTATTCCAGGAAGTCGATTCCCTCGGTGATATCGTTGTAGGCCTGGGCCCACTGCTTGCCCTCTTCCAGCACCTGCCAGGCGGCGTATTCATACCGCCTCTGACGGGTGATCTCGGCGGCCTTGACCAGATAGGCCGCACGCTCGGCCGGATCGACATTACGCCAAGTCAGAAGGGCTTGCTCGGCTACCGTCAGGGCCTGCTCCACCTCAGTCGTGCCCGCCTGGCAGACCTTGCCAATGATCTCGTCAGGATCGGCCGGGTTGACCGAATCCAGCATCAAGTCGGTGGTCACGTCCTGCCCGTTGACATAGAGCGGATAGGACCGCCCCAGTTGACTGCGCACTTTCGCAATCGCCTGCGGAAAGCTCTCGCGGACGGTCGGATCGTCAACACCCGGGAAAAGACGTTCGTTCCTGAACGGTGGCAGATCCAGGCGTGATTGGGATCGGGTCTTATCAGTTGCCATGGTTCCCATGCTCCCTGAACAGCAGAAGAATTCATTCGGCCTGTTGTGCTGACTCGGATACCCACTCACTGCCCGGCTGAGAGTTCGCGGCTGCGCTCCGAAGCCCGGCGTAAAGCCGCCGAGACCGTTCCGCCGAAGTCCTGAGCGTGGAAGACCTTGAACGCCGCCTCGGTTGTCCCATTGGGCGTGGCCACGCGGGCACTGAGTTGGGCCGGTGTCTGCCCTTCGGCCGAGACCTTCTCGGCCAGCAGGGCAGCGCCTTTGGCAGTCTGCAGCGTCAGGCTCAGAGCGTCTTCCTCGGATAGCCCCAATTCCACGCCCGCCTTAATCATCTCCTGCATGAGCAGGAAAAAATAGGCCGGGCCCGATCCGCTGACGGCGGTCACGGGGTCCAACAGGTCCTCGTCTTCGACCACGATGGCCTCGCCGACGGACAGGAGAATGAGCCGGGCCTTCTCGACCCGCGCTTCGGCCTTTTCGTTGGCAAAAAGGACACTGGCGCCTTCGTCGACCCAGGCCGGCATATTGGGCATGACCCGCACGATGGCGAGGTCTCCGAGAATTGAGGAGATCAGTGATGTTTTGATGCCGGCAGCGATCGAGATCACCAGGACGTGGTCATTGACGGCGTTCTTGATGCTTTCCAACGCCTCCTTCATGTTTTGCGGCTTGACGCTGAGCACCAGGACGTCCACCACCGACGCCAGCTCCCTGTTATCAGCAGCCGTTCGGACGCCATAGTGTTCGCGCAGATATTCCAGTCGCTCCGGTCGAATATCACTGACATACACCTTGCCCGGCCGATACACGCCTGCCTTCAGAACGCCATTGATGAGTGCTTCGGCCATGTTCCCGCTGCCGATGAAGCCGATCGTCTCCACTGGTTTCTCCTTGTCCGAATCATTGAAACGGTTGCCATGGGTACATTGGAATCAGAGAAGTAACATATCGCCTGGGTCGGCGAAGATCAATGCCAAAGCTGGTCTTCCTGTTCGGCGCACCGGTGAGGGAGGTTTCCTGCGCCGTCGCAGGCTGGAACGGTAGCTTGGATGACGACGATCGAGATCGAGACAACTTCCCAGGTGACTCCGTTGCTTGGTAGCTGCCGGTGCGCCGTGGGACGAGTCTAACCAGTCAGCAGTTCGAACTGCTCCTTGCTCAGGCACTGACGCAGCTTCTGCAAGGCGCTGAGTTCGATCTGGCGTATCCGTTCCTTGGTCAGTTCCAGTTCGTCGCCGATTTGCTTGAGGGTCTTGGTCTTCTTGCGGACGGACGAACCGAGCAGGCCGAAATGGTGGAGAATGACATGCTGTTCGCGCGGGTCCAGTTCTTCCCGAATCACTTCGGCCAGACTCTGCCGGGCGCGTTCGATGGCCAGGACGTCGGCGGCGTTCTCGCGCAGGCCGCGCTGCATGGTCGCCACGGACTCGGCGCGCTTGCGTGTCAGTTCCGTGCTGCGGCCCGAGACCTTTGCGTATTCCTTGGCGATATTCAGTGACGCCCGGCGGCTGAACCGGAAGCCTTTCGTGTAGTCGAACTCTTCGACCGCCTGGATCAAGGCGAAGTTGCCCTTACTGACGAGGTCGGAGAAATTGGTGCCGTCACTGGTGTGTTTGCTGGCGATGCTGACGACCAGTCGCAGATTCGCCTCCACCAACATGCGGCGAATATCTTCGGCCTGGTCGAGGAATCCCTCGAGTTCCGCCAGCAGCGTCGCGGAGACGTTGGACAGCTTGATCCGGTGCCGGTCGTGGGCGACGAGGTATTTGAGCATATTGTAGCGGCGGAACAGCTCGATCTCCTCATCCCGGCTCAGCACCGCCGTGGTCTTGAGGACCTGCAAATACTCCGGCAACAGACTCTCGCCCACGAGGTCGAACGGTTCGATGCGCCTCTCCGGCTCGGGCCGGTTGACGCGCAGCGGCCGGCCCAGGATGTGTTCGCGCGCGCCTTCTTCGAGGAATTCGTCGCTGGGCACGTGCTCGATCTTCTTGGCCAGCAGCGCCATGGCACGACGCTGATTGACAACCCGATAAATCGTCGCCCGGCTGCGGTCGAAGCGGGCCATCAGTTGCTTGATGCTGAGGCCTTGCTTGTGCAGGCGATACAGTTCGGCCGCTTCGGTCGGTTTCATGCGGCCGATTGGCCGGCGGAAGACGGGCCGGTCCCGGTGCCGGGCTTCATACTCCAGGAGCGTATAGCGCACCGTTTCGTGAGCAAGGCCTAGCTTCCGGCTGACCTGTTCGATGATTTGATAGCGTGACTCGGTCGTCTTGCTGGCCAAGCCGCGGGCCAGGCGGACCACCTGTTGACGCTCTTGGCTGGTACGCCGGCGAAAGCTGCTCGCCTTGGCCACCAGATCCGCATGGTCCCGGGCGAATTTCTCGACGGTCGATTCTAAGAATCCGAAGCGGTGCGCGCCGTCGGGGAAGACGAATTTACGGGCCAGCAGGCCGCGCCGGCGCCAGCGGCCCACCGTCTTGGTCGAGACGTCGAACTTCCGGGCCAGTTCCTCGATAGTATAAACTCTCTCGGTCTGCTCGGCCACGGGTTCGGCCAGTTTGCCACTGAGCCTGGCGATGAACAGTTCGAGATCGTCCAGGAGGGCCTGGCCCTCGATGAGTTCCTTGTCATAGCCGTCCTTGGGGTTGTACCCGGTGATGTGGAAGCAGACGAAATCGAAGGGGTACCGTTTTTTCCGGTCGATCAGGGCGTACAGTTTCTCCGCGGCCGCCAGTTCATTGCGGCGTTTCTGCTCCGGCGTGAAACGCAGTTGCATCAGCAACTGGGCCAAATTGTGATTCCCGATCTTTCGCATCGGCCAACGGAAACTGCATCTTGTTTCACCAGGTGTCTATTCTACCATCTGGGCGACCAAAAGAAAAGGACAGCGGCAATATCATCGCTGTCCTTTTGCTTGCGCTTGGTCGGTGATGCTTGGTCCGGCTCGGCCGAGCCGAGACGCGCTCAGGCCACGAGGCTCTTGGCCGTATCGACCGCCGAGGCGGCGTCGGGCGCAAAGCCTTGGGCCCCGATCTTCTGGGCGAAGGTCTCCGTAACCGGAGCACCGCCTACCATGACCTTGGCGGTTACGCCCGCGTCTTGCAGCGCCTTGATCGTCTTCTCCATGCCGGGCATGGTGGTGGTCAACAGGGCACTCATGCCCACCACCTGGGCGCCGCTGGCTTTGACCTCCGCGACGAACTTCTCCGGTGCGACGTCCACGCCCAGATCAATCACCTCGAAGCCGGCCCCTTTGAGCATCATGGCCACCAGGTTCTTGCCGATGTCATGCAGATCGCCCTGGACCGTGCCGACCACGAGCTTGCCGATCGGTTCGACACCGGCCTTGACCAGTTCGGGCTCGAGCACCTCCATCGCCATCTTCATCGCCCGGGCCGCGATCAGGACTTCGGGGATATAGACCTCGTTCTTCTTGAACCGGGCGCCGACGACGTCCATGCCCGCGATCAGCCCCTCATCCAGCACGGCCTTGGCCGCGGTGCCCTCGCTCAGAGCCGCCTTGGTAATCTCCACCGCCGTGTTCTGGTCCCCTTTGATGACTGCATCAGCCAACGCCTTCAGATCTGCCATTTCGTTCACCTCAAATCTGTGTCCGTTGTTGTCTTTCTCCCGATACGTCCGGAGTGGCAATTAGACCCCATCGGCCCCGGCAGAACAAGCAGAAAATTGGCCTGCACGTATCAGGGCCTCTGCTCACGCGGAAGCCATATGTTCAGGAGGTACTGACAGTTGACAACTTTCTCGACCAGGTCCAGCGGCAGGTAGTAGTAGTGATTGGAGGCTTCGAAGCCGATACGCGGGTCCTGCCGAGTCAGGGCAAACAGGCGTTTGGCGTTGTCCATCTCATCAGCGAGGATCGCACTAATCGCGGCTGTCGTCGCCTGCCGTTCGGAGGGGCTCAGTGTATTTGACTGTAGCCTTTCGCGGGCCGCGACGAAACGAATCTGGTTCGCGACGCTGTCGAAATGAAGGCCGATCACCTGCGCGACGCCCAGGTCGCGGCGCGCCGCAGCGCGTTCGTTCGGTTCCGCGATTTTGTCCAGCGCCGCTTCGAAGGCGGCCAATCCCGCCTGCCAACCGGTGGCTATCTTTTCGAACTGACCGGCCAGGACTTCGACGGGATAGATCCCGCGCCAGCCTGCGACGTCGTCATAGGGGAAACCCACCATGGTAGAGCGATATCCCGTGGGCTGGGCGTAGAGCAGATTGGCCGGGCCGTACTGCGTGGGACCCCGGTAGACGTACGCGCCGTCGAAAGGGTACTCGCTGAAGGCTTTGCTGAACTTCGACCACGCGGTCAGGATGTCAGGGGCCGCCTGCCCCCCATAGCGCTTCTCAGCCAATCGTGCTAATGCCTGTTCCACGGAGGGTCGCGGCTGCTGCTGAAACGCCTCGACCAGTTCCAGATTGGGCGAAGGGTAGCCTCCCACGGTCCAACTGAGCATCAGTCCGTCGATACCCGCTCGGGTCAGGTTGTCGCAGTGCTGGGCGACCAGATTCATCACGGGCAGGAAGGGCACCGCCGACAGTTCCCAGGTGCAGTTCACCTGGACCTTGGCGATGGTCTTGAGCCCGCGCCGGCGGGCCAGGGCCCAGTGCTTGGCCGCCCGCGGGCCGGGCCCCACGGCTGAGATCGAATACTCACCCACGGCGCCGGGCACACCGCCGCGATTGATGGGCTTGCCCCATTCGCTGACGCACATCAGATAGACGTTGTCAGGCAGTTTGGCGATGATGGGCTCGGCCCAGTTGGGCCCGCCCCAGCCGCTGGCGGTCCCGTCGGGCCAGCCCCAGTCCCAACAGATGACCTTCGCCTGGGGATTGCCCGCCCAGACACCGACCGCGATGGCGCCGTTGATTTCGGCAATCACATCGGGGCCAGAACGCTTGGCGCATCGTGGGCACCCGGTCGCGTCGCGCCGGTGGCTGTAACAGTTGGTCAGATTCTCTGAGGCCGTAATGGTGAAGACCCCACCCAACTCGGGTATGTGCTCGAACACGTAGCGCAGGGAATCGGTGATCCACCGGCGCACCGGCGGAGCGGAGGTGCACAGCGCGAAGTGGTCGCCTTCCCGGACGCCTCTGAGATGCTCCCGACCCTCAAAGAACGACGCGGGCATGGCGCGCGGTTCGTTCATATAGAGATAGATCTTGACGCCGTGCCGGCCGGCACGCTGGGCCATCTTCCGGAGATTGGTGAGCCGTGTCTCGTGCCCGGCGCCGAACTCGGGGAAGATCGAGCTGGGCGACAGTTGGCGCAGAACGACGTGCAGCCAAACCCCGTTGACGCCCATGGCGCTGAGTCGCTGGAGCAGGGCGTCCGGATAGGGATCGAGCTGCGGATTGAGCAGGGGATCTCCGAAGACGCCAAAGTAGGAATAGAGAAACCGGATTGGCTCTTCCGCGTCGCCAGCCGGCACGCGCGGCGGCTGTGATACACCTGGTTCGGGTGTTTCGTCGAGGAATTCGAAACGCGGCTTGCCCGGCGTCGCCAGCGCGGCACCGAAATGTCTCGAAACGGTCGCGGCGATCTCTTCGCAGCGCTGCGTCGCGACCTCGCTGGGCTCGGCGTAGCGCAGCACGGGACAGGTCGGCTTCAAGGAGCCGAGCTTGATCCACAGGAAGTCATCCTCGCGCAGCGCGAAGGCGAGCTTCTCGGCGTCCCAGTCCAGCAGCGTCAGCAGTTGCTCGTAGGGTAGGAGGTGCCAGTTGCGGCGGATGATGGAGAGGTAGCCGCGCTGTTGATATGCAGCCGGCGGCCGCACGTGCGCCGGCAGCCCCATCGAACGTCCGATCGCACTGACGTTCTCCGGTGATGTCAGAAGGACTTTCGCCATGCGCTCCAGCGAAACCAGTTCCCAGTTCCGCCAGACGAACGCGTGCAGACGGCTGGGGAAATGCTCGAACTCGAGGGCCGCCGGGGCACTGCCGGTCGGCAAGGCTTCTGCACGTGCCCCAGCGGTACCCAGCGCCAGGACGACAAACGCCACGACAGCGTTCTTCATCGATCTTCCTCGTTTCTGGTATTGTCATTCATAGGTCAGTTGCGCGGTGGCGACGGTGTCCTGCAAGGCGACGGCGCGCACCCAATAGGCGCCGAAAGCATCCGGGAAGCGATGTCTGACCGTCTTCGTTGCCGGCACGTCGAATGTCTTATAGCTCTTCCAGGTGCCGTTGCCGTCGATGTCCACTTCGATGCGCATCGTGACGTTGCTGTCGCTGCGGTGGGACAACGTCAGCGTCTTGCGGTCGTATCCGGTGATCAGGTACGGGTCCGACGGTTGCCCGGCCTGTACTTCGGTGTCCTTCCACGGGCCGCCGTGACCGGTGGGTTTGCCGAGTTTCCAGAGGTCGTCGACGGCTCCGAACCACAGCGCGCACTGTCCATCGTCCGAGCGCACGATGTGTTCGTTGTCGTCCGGGGGGTCCTCGGCCAAGCCAGACAGAACCAGCATACCGCGCCAGGAGCAGTAGTCTTTAATATGTCGATTGTGCGTCGCGATCGGACGGATCTTGGCGAAGCCACCCGCGTTCTTGGCCGGCAGTTCGTAAAACGTGCCATGGCAATTGAACAGATCGCGTTCGGTGCAGACCTCGCGATCGATGCGTTCGAGACCGAGCGGTCCCGGCCGGTCGAAGGACGCATCGCCTTTGGGCAGGCGCCAGCGCCGATCCGCATCGTCGACGAAGAGCACCGACGCCGCATCGATTTCGACGACATCAGCCGGGATCGCGACGTTCTCCTTGAGCCACTGGTGGGCCGTGGGATTGTCAACGAGGTGCAGCTGCATGTCGACACCGATCTCGTAGTAGCCCAACTCTTCGATGGTATCGTTGTCGCTGTGCATCGCGGCAAAGTGGAGAGTCTTCAAGCCGGCCCCGCGCGCCCGGATCAGGCCGCCCGATGAACTCTGGCATTGGGGCGCGATCAAGCCATCAAAGATATCGTCAGGCTTGCTGTTTCGAGAGTCGTCGTTGGCATACTGGAAATACGCGGTCACTTCCTGGCAGTCGCGATCGGTGCGCAGGCGAATCCACTGCCCGGTCACGTCAGCGGGGAATTCCAGCCATCGATAGCCTGAAGCTGATACTGTGTATCTTCTCCATTCGGTCCATTGGCCGGTGCCGTGCTCGTCGATCTCGAAGATGAACAGGACAGGCTCGTCACCGTTATGGGCCAGATGGAGGCCGCGCCGTTCGAAGCCCGTGAAGAGATACGGCTCCGAGATCTGGCCGGCCTCGACTCGGTCCTTCAGCCAGACGGCCCCGCGTCCGAGCGCCGGACCGAACTCATCCAATTGCTCGGGCCGGATGAATCTCAGGTTGGATTGGGACTGACCGGGCCCGGCCAGATTGCCTTTGGCTCGGCGCCGGTTGAGGAACTCACTCTTGGCCGTTACATCGCAGCCCAGTACGACCCGGTCCTTCCAGCGGCAGAAATCACCCACCACCGCCAGATACGTCGAACGCGCCGCGATCCCGGCGCTATGTGCGGCCGAGAAGTTCTTGGGAAAGTGCCAGAACATCCCGTGCATGGTCATCAGCAGGTCATCTTCGCCGATGTCACGGATGCGGGGCCATTCGGTGTTCCAGCCGTGAGCGCCGTCGTAGCAATGGCTGGCCTTGGGCAGGCGAAACGCGTGCCAGGAGCCGCCGTCGCGCACCATAAGGATCAGCGAGCGATGGTCCCAGCCGATGCTCCAGATCGGGTCCGTCTCCGGATGCTCGTTGCCGTAGATACCCCCGGGACCGGTCACTTCGGTGAACTGGTTGCGTCGCACGATGGTCCAACCCCGGCCATCCCATTCGGCCAGGCAGCCCGACGGAATGTCCGGGTTCTCGCGGGCCAGCGGCGTGTATTCACCGTTGTTGGCGTAGACCAGTCGCCCCTGACCGCTATACAGCCCCTTGCCATGATAGCCTGGCAGCAAATCGTTGGCGACGTTGCCGATGCGGTTGCCGTCGGGATAGAGTTCCTTCACCGCCAGCGTGTGCACGTCGACTTCGTAGAAGCCTTCCTCCATCGTGGCGCAGTAGATCTTGTTCGCCGGATCGGTCAAGTGGCGGGCGTTGCCCGTCGGGCGTCCGACCATGATCTCAAGGGAGATGGCGCGCACGTTGCCGCTATCGTCGATGACGTAAGGTCCGATGAAGAGTTGTTGCGATTCCCGATGGATCATCCGATTGGCGGGCGTGCCTCCCACACTCTCGGGCCGGGCGGTGACATTGAAATCCTTATCGATCTCGTAGAGTTTGTCGTCGGAACCGGTGGGCTGGTGGGGCGAGTACGTCACGACCCACAGCCGCTTGGCCCAGGGGACCACGGCGCCGGTGCCGCATTCGCCTTGCCTGTTAAAGTAGGCCAGATGTGGATACACGCCCGAGAAGTCGCGCGGGGCTGCCCGGCCCAGCGCCGCCAGGCAGCAGACGACGAGGCAGGGCAATGGCAAGCGGGCAACCTGATTTTTCCGATGGGGTTTCACGTACATTCTCCTTCCTGGGCAACGGTCGTCTCCGACGGGCTGACGGTAGTCTGTTTTCGTCAAATCATAGTATTCCTTGAGTTTACCCCCAACAAGGGGCATTCGTGGGCCTGTCCACAGAGAAGTAGCGTGGCCGCGTGATCGATTGCCGCCGCACAGTCAGTTGCGATGCGCCGCCTGCCGCAGTTCCTGCGCGACAGTCAGGTAGTAATTGCGACCGGTGGCAGTGAGTAGATTCTCTGCCAGAGCTTCCAGGGCCTCGGCCTTGACCAGTTTGGGTGCAGTCGATCCCGGATCGAGGGCGAGCAGATGGTCGCAGAGTTGGGCGGCCCACTGATGGTCTTGAGCGGCCAGCGCCTGGCGAGCCTTTGTCAGCAGGGCGTCCCGGCCCCCGGCCAGATCCGCCATGCGCTGGGCCTCGTCCCGGGGACTCAGTGAAAAGAGATTCGTGGGATTGCCATCGAACCAACCGAGATGGGCGTTGAAGATCTGCCGGACGGCCCATTCCACGTTGCCATAGTACTCGCGCAAGTGATCCTTGCCTGCGAAACGCTTGGGCAACTTGACGTAGTCAACCAGTTCGTCGGGCGTCATTCCCTTGTTCATGCCCTCGATAGTCTTGTCGAACACGAAGCGAATGGCGTCGCGGTAATCCGTCAACATCTCCTCAATCTTCGCTTTTCCGATGACGGGACGTGTGTGTCCGGGCACGAGGTATTCCGGCTTCTCTTGGAGCATCATGTCCACCGCGTTGGCCCAGCCGCGGACGTCGCGATACATTGTGCCGCGAATGGCGTACAGGTTGGGCCAAGACTTATAGAAGTTGTCGCCCGCGAAAAGCACGCGCTTCTGGGGCAGCCAGACGTAGAGGGCGTCGGCCGTCTCCCCGTTGACGGCCACCAACTCCAGCTTCACCCCGGCGATCTCCAGCTTTTGTCGCGTTTGCGAGAACGTGTGCGTTGGACCGATCTTCTTGTCCGAGCTAAACACCTCGCCCCCGCGCTGGGGCCAATAAGCCTGAGCAACGCCATTGTTGATCCGCTTCTCCGGCGGGAGCTTGAAGCCTCCTTGACGGGCCCCACGGACGTTCTGGAACGTCAGCCCGGCCGCGTGGAGCGGACTGCTTTCGGAGCCGAAATTAGACCGGGCCCAGGTCGGTGGATCGCCCTGGCCTGCGAAGACGGGGACGCCACCGGTGTGGTCCCCGTGGCTGTGCGTCAGCACGAT
>CP070782.1:5911309-5924013 GCA_020346325.1 Phycisphaerales bacterium | reverse complement strand
GGAACACATGGGCCGCTGCCGTGCGGGCGGGCAATCCGAGAAGTCTCATCGCCTTCAATCCCGGCGCCGACATCAAGCACGCCTTTAACAAACTCACCGAACAGCAGGACTACACGGCCGGTGAACAGACCCAGTTCGGCGCCACACCCCAATCGAACCGGGCCCAGGGTGGTCTCCAATGGCAAATCCTTTCTCACCTGGGCACGCGCTGGGCCAGGGCCGACGGACCCCGCCGCAGTGATGCCTGGATGATTGACTACATCCGGAAGGTTCACGACCGGGGAGGCGTCGTCACGATCGACGTCCACGTCTCCGCCGACGGCACCATCTACGAACCGCATCTTCAGCAACTCATCGCCAGGCCCTCCGCCCGTAGAGGGCCAGTTTAGTACGTATGGCAATGCTCCACCGCGGTACGGCAGTCTCAAGCGACAGCGTCCCTCCTGAACGGAGTGAAGAGCTTGCCCTGAGTCCCGATTCACATCGGGATCGAACGGGATCTGGGCTGGGGGCGAGAGGCATCCCTTCTTCGTTGGCCAGATCCTTCGGCCGTTGCCTCAGGATGACAGAGTCAAGACGCCGGGACTGCTCGCGAATCCGATGACACAATCCGGTTCGTTTTGTACTTGAAGACTGCCCGCTGAAGATATAGCCTTGCCTGAAGTCTCAATCATTAGGAAGTGTCATAAGCAATGGAGGGCGTTTGACATGAGCGGGCAGACCAAAGCAGAAGCAAGTGTGGGAAAAGCCATCATCACTTTTGCGCGGGGCTGGCAAACGTTGGTCGCCACGCGTAGCCTGGGGCGGCGTGGCGTCGAGGTGGTTACGGGCGACGAATACGCCATGACGGCGGCTTCCTTTTCGCGCTACAGTGTCGCCGATTTTCGCTACCCCAATCTGACGAAGGAGCCGGAGGCGTTTCTCGACACGCTGGAGAAGGTGGTGCTGGAACACAAACCGGAAGACGACACGCCGTACGTCCTGATGCCCATTCACAAAGAGACATATCTCATCGCCCGCCACCGCGAGCGTTTCGAGCCGCATATGCGCGTGCCCGTCCCACAAATCGAACACATCGAGCAGGTACACAACAAGGGCACGCTCGCGGCCTACGCCATGCAGCGTGGCCTGCCCACGCCGCAGACGTGGATGCCGGAAAGCATAGCCCGTTTCGAGTCGATGGCCTCTGAGGTGGAGCTGCCGGCCTTTGTGAAGCTGCGCGAAGCTGCCTCCGGCGTCGGCATCCGCAAGGTCGACACAACTGAAGAATTGAAATTGACATTCGCGGAGTTCGTCGAGCATTTCAAACTCAAGGAACCAGACTACCCGATCATCCAGCAAGGCGTCCCGGGAAAGGACTATTGCGTCACAACCCTGTTCGACCACGGCAAGATGGTGGCGTCGATGACCTATCGCGGCCTGCGCGCCTTTCCGGCCGAGCGCGGCGCGACCGTCATGCGCGAAACGGTTGAGGCGCCGGAGATGGAACGCATCTCGGCCGAACTTCTGGGCTCGCTCGGTTGGCATGGCGTCGCCGAACTGGACTTTCGCTGGGAAGGAACGCCCGAGGCGACGCCGTATTTGATCGAAGTCAATCCGCGTTTCTTCGGCGGGCTCATCCAATCGGTCGAATCGGGATGGGATTATCCCTGGCTGTTGTTCCAACTCGCTGCCCGGGGCCACATCGACCCGGTGCAAGAAACGCGAACCGACGTCCGCACCGAAACCCCCATCCTGGCCTTTTTCGCGACGCTCCAGGAAATCACCGAGAGCGAGGGCCACATGGCCGCGCTCCGCGCTTCCTGGCAAGACGTCAAGCAGGAGTTCCGGACCGGTTCGAAACGCCAGAGCCTTCGAAAACTCCTCCACAGCGTCAAAGAATACGGCGATGTCAAAGCGCGGGCCCGGAAGGTCAGGCGGCTGCTGGAGGACCACAAGGACAATATCTACGACGTCCTTTCGCGCGACGATCCGCTGGCGGCGCTGGGCGTTCTGTATCCTCTGGCCGTCTTCCTGCGCCATGGGAAGGTGAATCTTGAACTGATCACGGGCGAAGGCGGACCGGGCAATGACGACGCATGACGAAACCACTCCTGCGGAGGAGGTGAAGGCCAGCAAACCCAAACGCTGGCTCCGCCGCACGGGAATCGCGGTCACCGCCTTGCTGGTGGTGGTGGTCGGCGCGTATCTCGTGGCGCACTTCGTCTATCCGCACTGGCTCCAGCGGCGCGTACCTGAAGACGCACCGCGCATCGCCTTTTCCCTGGACAATTCCCTGCTGGGCCAAGTCGGCATAACCGATGTCACTTACCAGCGCGCCATGGCCAAGGCGGGCGGACGATTGATCACGTTCCGACCCGACGCTGCGGGCGATCCCAACGTTAGCGCCGAGGCAGTGAAGGCCCTGCTCGAAAGAGAGAGAATCGACGGCGTCCTTCTCACCGGCGGAGGCGACGTAGACCCAAACCTCTACGGTGGCTCCTCGGACAACACCATGCTCGTCCATCGCCTGCGCGACGATTTCGAAATCGCCCTGATCCAGACCGCCCGAAATGCCAACCTGCCCATTCTGGGCATCTGCCGGGGCTGCCAGATCATCAACGTCGCCCTGGGTGGCACCATCCGCAATCTGCGTGACGAAAAGGACATGAAGGGATGTCACCTGGCGTTGACGGGTCATCCCGTTCAGCTTGTGCCAGACAGCACGCTCGCGGAGGTTCTGGGCGTCACCACCCTGGCCAAAGTGGTCAGCCTGCATGGCCAGGCGGTCGGTGAACTCGCGCCGCAAGCGAGAATCGCCGCGACCGGGCCAAGCAACGTCGTCGAAGCCATCGAAGTTGACACGCCCGCCGGCGCCGGATGGATCATCGGTCTCCAATGGCATCCCGAAATGACGCTCGACGACGAGCTCCAGCTCAAGGTCTTCCAAAACCTCGTCGACCGAGCGCGGATCGCGCGTGACCGCCGTCGTTCGCATTGACGCCCTTCTTGGATTCTCCCTCTCCTCGTGGTATCGTGTGGCCCATAACCGGAAACAATCGGCACCCTTGGCATTGAGGAGATCCACGATGAGAAACGCCCTCCTGTTGGTCCTGGCGACGATTCTATGTGGGACCGTCACGTCCGCACGGGACTACTATATCGCGACAGATGGCAGCGACGATAATCCGGGAACCTTTGAGCGACCGTTTGCGACCCTGGAGAAGGCCCGTGATACGATTCGTGGCATCAAGGACCAAGCACTGGCTTCCGGGAGCATCACTGTCCACATCCGCGGGGGCAAGTATTTCCGCGCCCGAACGTTCGAATTGGCCAAGCGCGATTCCGGCCTGGCCGCCGCCCCGATTGTCTACCGCGCCTATCCGGGCGAGAATGTTCGCCTCATTGGTGGCCACCACATCAACGGTAAGTGGTTCGCGCCGGTAGCGGATACTGATCCAGAGTCTCATTACCTCGCCCCGACGGCGCGATGCCCGAGGTCTTCTACGACTATTGCGATCAACTCGCTCAATGGATGACGCACAGCGGCTCATCTCTCATCGGGGCCGGCCCGACGCCGGACGGGAACGCCAGCAATGTTCCCGTCACCACGCGCGGCAACACCTGGTATCTCCACGTCCTGCCCGCGCATCGAGGCCCCATCCTGCTCCGCGGCAGGCCCGAACCGAAGACCATCACACTATTACGTACGGGGAAATCGCTCTCGTTCAAACGTCAGGCCGATGGGTTGGCTATCACGCTCTCGCCCGGTCTCCGCACGGACCTGGACGACGTGGTCGCTGTACGATGGGATGCAGGATTCTCGCGCACTCCTTAGCCCCGGCAGAGACCTCAGAAACGTCTCCACTGGTGCTTTCGTGCGCAAAAGAAGAAAGGCCCAGAAAACGAACGGGGGGACAGGCGTTCTCTAGGCCTTACAGTAGAGGAACCACTACCGCGATCTGGCTGGTTTGACGACAGATAATCCGGCCAAACCGTTCGCCAGGGAGTCCGTGCCACTTGAGATCTTTACAGTGTCTTCGCGGCCGACGCTACCGGGCTGTTGGGCATCGCCTCAACTTTGGCCAAAGCATCGAATCTGTCATCCACGATCTCGAAGACACCATCCAACCCGGTGACGGAGATGACGCCCTTGGTGGCGCTGCTGACCGAACACAGCAGCAACCGCTGACCACAGTCACCCAACAGCTTTCGCAAGCGCAGCAAAGCCGCCAGTGAGGTCGAGGTCAGGATGGTCACGTTGCTGAAATCCATCACCACGCCGCAATTGCCCCTGTCGCGCACCTGGTGAATGACCTTGTCGATTTGTTCTCTCGTCTCCGGTTCGGCACGCAAGTCAACCGAAATGACGTTTTCGGACCAATCCTGGATTCCCATTTGGTGTCTCCTTAGCGTACTGGACGATTATCATTTTTCCCGTTGGCAGATCGACTACGCGGTCGCCTCGCTTGAGTCAGAACGTCGGTTTGACGACGAAAGACGGAAAAATACGTATCTTTACGGATGAAAGCCGCCCGGTCAGAATAGCAGGAACGGTCAAGCACGCTCGGGCCGACTTCCTATAATGGCCTCCGACAATAAGCTTGGTGTCGACATTGGCGGCCATGATGAAAGAACCGACCCGACCACTGTACGAAGAGCGGCTCTTGCGCGTCCTAAGGTTCATCCAGCGAAACCTCGACGGAGAATTGCCCCTGGAAGATCTGGCCCGCAAGGCGCCGATTCTGTTGGTGGTTGACGAGGCAGCCTACCTGAGCATCGACGGACGCGACGTCCCGGGCGGGCCGGAATCCACGGACAAGATCGGCACCCTGCATGCGGTCGCCTGCACGGTCACAATGACGAGCAAGTTTGATGCCGACCAGGACTATGTCACTCGCAGGCTGGAGGCGGCGTGTGGCGCCCGAAAAGCTCAAGACAATTGTGCGCCACCCCCGTCCCGAGCGGTCGCCCTGACGCCACGGCCCATGGGAGCGTTCGAAAAATCTGGGGTGCCCTTCGCAATCGACACGCCAAAGTCCGAGAACCGCAACGCCTGCCAACAGCCGCCGTACAGCTTATCGGAGCCGGTCGGGGAGCGGGCCGGAACAGCGTGTGAACCTTGATTATCTGCGTCAAATCGGGTATTCTAGATACAAACAATCGAACTGGGGGTTTGATTCGACATATTGGGGGTGCTCAGAGACTGCGGCCGAAAAATCGCGCGTCGGCCGTTGCTCTGCACGCATCACCACCACCTTGCCTGGCGGTTGAACGAGGTGCGTGGAACAACCATGAGACGGAAGAAGCGACAACTCACTGTACCGCAGCTGGCGGGATTCGTCTTCGCGCTGATCGCGATTGGCACCGGCCGCCCGGCCTACGCCCAGACGGCGGGCTACGAACTCTGCGTCGAGTACAGCCCCGCCCGCGCCGGCACCGTGACTCCCGACGCCGGCACGCATCGCTTCGGCGCCAATACGGTTGTGACGCTGTCAGCCGAGCCGCGACCAGGATATCAATTCGCCTATTGGATCGGCGACGTCAGCAATGCCAAGACGTCCAGCACGACGGTCCGCCTTGACACGTCCAAGATCGTCGTAGCCGTCTTCAAACCCGCGCCGACGGAAGAAACCGAGCCCCAGATCTCCATCGCCGGCGGAGGAGGAGGCGGTGGCTCGCTCGTACCGACGAAGGGGGACCTGAGCAGTCCGAGCTTCAGCATCGCCGGCGGCAGTGGCGGTGGCACCCGCAAGGTCGCTGTTCCCGTGCCGGTCGTCGTCACGCCGGAACCCGCAACCATCCTCTTGCTCGGCCTCGGCACCTTCGCCCTGCGACGCAGACGGCGCCGTTGACGTTTCAGGTCCGACGCGACAGACCACTCCCGGGCCGGACCATCCGTGCGACGCGGGAAATTCCCATCATTCTCCTCCTCTGTGTATTCGCTTTCGGCCCCTGGCTCGTACATACTGTATGAATGATGGATGGACACGATTCGATATCCGACGGCGCCTTGGTCGAGGCGATCCAGCGAGGCGACGGGGACGCGGCGGCGTGCCTGTACCATCGCCATGTCGATCGCGTCCACCGCATCTGCTATCGGATCGTGCTGGACGGCTCGCAGGTGGCCGATTGCGTGCAAGAGGTATGGCTCAAGGTGTTTCGCAACCTGGACCGGTTTCGGTGCGAGCAGTCATTCGTGGCGTGGCTAAACAGTGTCGCCGCCCACACGGCGATTGACTACTACCGAAAGTGCAGAAGACGCGGCGGGCACGTCGGCATCGATCAGGTCCCTTCCGACGCGCTCGCCGAGCCGCCGAGCGAGGGAAAGCAACTGGATGAGGCCTTGATGCAGGAACGCATTCGTAGGGCGTTGGAGGAAATCACCGTCAACCAGCGGACCGCGTTCGTGCTGCGCTATTTCGAGCAGATGTCCCCGGCCGAGATCGCCGGCGTGCTGGGCTGTCGCGAAGGGACGGTCCGGACGCACATCCAGCGGTGCCTGGTCGCGCTACGCGCCAAACTGGCGATGTCACACAAACAATAGAGGTTAAGAGCGATGAGTGATCGGCGTTTTTCGTGGGAAGAGTTCGAGTCCTTGTTTCCAGGCCCGTTCGCCTCGGAGCAGGAAAAACAAAAGGAATACGAAGCCTTTCTTCTCGTTCTCGAACAACTGGACCGGGTACCGGTCCCGGAGCTGTCGATGCGAGAGCGGGCCGAAATCTTCCGGCGCTCGTGGCCGCAATCGGCGCCGAGCCAGCCCTCGGTCTGGGCGTCACTGACATTCTTCAGGCGCCCGGCCGTGACCTTTGCACTGGGCCTGGCCCTCGGGTGCGCTGTGATGTTCGCCTGGACGAGCGCTGGGCGGGAGCCACTCCAGGCGGCCGCGGCAGAGCCACCCTTCACGCTCGAACGCACGGGAGATGCGCAGACCTACAGCGGCACCGTCGTACAGGAACTCTACCCCCAAATCGAGAACCCCAAGCTGGTCGTTGAGAAGACGCCCGAGTCGTCCCAACCGCAGCGCGTACTGCACGGGACGCTCGACAATGGCAAAATCCAGGTACTGTGGAATCTGTGATAAAGGAGATCCAACGATGAGTACACGAACCCTGTTGATCATCAGCATCGCCATGCTGTCGCTTCCGACCACCTTATACGCGAGAGAGTCCGCGCCCCTGGGGAACCGCCCGGCGCCGGCCGAAGTTCTCTTGGCGCCACCCGAAAGCGCCTGGGAGATGGAGGTCTTCGCTTTCGAGTATCAGGAGGCCGGCCAGTTGGCGGAGACCCTTCAAGTGCTCGTCCCCAGGCACGAGGCGACGATAGCCGTGGACCAGGTGGCCAATCACCTCATCGTGGCTACTTCACCGGACTGGATGAAGCAAATCGAGCGCGTGATTCGCGAACTGGATGTACCCCCTGTCGACGAAGCGAACGCCGCCCAGATGCTCTATCGCATCTACATGCTGGAACTCCCCTCCGAGCACGAGAACCTTAGACCCTTCTCCCTGGTGTTGGAGGGAACGTCGCTGCTGCGGGCTACAGAACTGCTCGATGCGGTACAGGACGTGGATATGCAGATCGATTCCCTCGAACACGAACCCGAAGACGCTAGATGGCAGAAATGGGAGTTGGTGATTGAGGGACGGGCTGCCTCGAACGAGTCCATCAAGCGGATGCTGGAGAAAATCCCGGAATCTCAGATGAAGGTGTTGCGGTGGAACGATGAGAGACTTGCCCCCCCGCCTGTACAGATCGCGCCCCTGCCGAATGAACTGAACAAGCACCTTCGGCAACTCCTGGGCGCGGACATAAGGACCGTGGGCTATTGGTTTGGCAATCTCTCCGTTCCCGGCAAGGCCAGGGCCCCGATTGGCCCCTGGCTTTTCGACATGGAGGTCGATAGATCAACACAGAAAGATCAAGTTGAGCTTGAAATCGCTGTGACAGATCTGCTGCCGTCCGGCGACATGTGGGAGATCCTGGGCAATTCCGTACGCAGCCACATCATGAAGCCCGTGATCATCGGCTACAATCGGGAAAGCGACGGGACGCGGACCATGGGCGCCTTGGTGATCGTGCCACAGGAAAGCCCCCTGCCCTAAGCGACGGCGGAAGGTGAGTTTCTTCGGAGGGCCTACCCGCAGGACGTTCGCCGGGTAGGCCTCTGCACCCGCCTCAGAACAGCCGGGTGCTGTCGAGCAGGAAGGTGACCGGGCCGTCGTTGGTGCTGCTAACCTGCATGTAGGCCCCGAAGGCGCCTTTGGCGACGGCGACATCGCTGCGGGCGATCAACTCAGCGACCTTTTCGTAGAGGGCTTCGGCCGGCCCGGGCAGACTGGCCGCGTCGAAGCCCGGCCGACGGCCCTTGCGACAGTCGCCGAACAGGGTGAAGTTACTGATGACCAGGATCCCCCCGCCAATGTCCATGACACTGCGGTTCATCTTGCCCGCTGCGTCGGCGAAGATGCGCAGGTTCACGAGCTTGTCCGCCATGAACGCCGCGTCCTGCTCGGTGTCCTCCTTGCCGACGCCGAGATAGACGAGCAACCCCTGCTCGATCTGCCCGACCACCTGTTTCTCAACCTCGACCCTGGCCTGCCTGACCCGTTGAATGACTGCCCGCATGCAACCTCGCTTTCAAAACACCTCATTGGCCGAAGTGGATCCAGACCGAGCCCCGATACGCACCCGAAGCGCTGTTCTTCCGGCTCTCGGGCCCCAAAGCCTCGGGCTTCTGAAACTTGGTACCGATGGCGGGGATGCCATGCAACAGGGCAATTCCGGTCTCAGGCGCGTCCAGCCTGGTGGTTCGGGGATCGGGCCCCTCGTTCGGGCGATAGACCCCCAGGAACAGATCGCTGCTTCCATTGATCATAGTAATATCGGCCACCTCGGTCTCGAAAACCACCCAGCGCCAGTCGCGATAGTATCCCTTGAATTCGGGGAAGTCCCAGGTCACGCCCGGGACGTGGTTCTTGTATTCGTTACTCCAGACATCCAGCGCCCCGCCCTTCATACGGTTCTTCCAGACTCGGTACGGCCCGCGTCCCAGCCACTGCATTCGGTGGATCTTGTACTCCGGGCAATCGAAATCCACGCCGAACACGCCGAACGAGCCGGTCAACTGATACTGATATTCGAGACAGACCCAGCCCGTCGGGTACAGCCGCCAGCGCGCGAAATTCATGTCTCCGTCGTAGACCACATCCAGCACGATGCTCTGATCGTTCTGCGACAGCGTCACTTTCGACGCTTGGGCGCTGCCTCCGATCAGGCGCGGGCCGCGAAAACCGATGTCCCGTCCGTCCAGTAAGACACCGGCCAACTGACCACTGCTGCCGGCGAATTCCAGAGCCAGATCGCCCGTCCTGAGACTGATCCTGTCGGCGCCGCCTCCGACCGAGACGGTCGCGCCCTCCTGGCTTCTGGTCTGGGCGAACCGATCACAATAGTGGTCTCGCTCGCGCAGGTCCCACGTCCAGGTCCAGATCTCGGCGCCGACCGGATCGTAGGCGGTCAGGAACAGCGCATCGGCGTTCCGCCAGCGCTCGGGCAGCCCGAGATCGATGGCGCCCTTCTCGTGCGGTGGTACGTTCGGCCCGGGAATGATCTTCTCGGCCATCACCCGGTGCCCATCCTGCACGTTACCCGGCCCGGGAAACATGACCAGCTTCACCTCGAACGCGCACTGATCGAGGTTGGTGAAATCGTAACGATTCTCCACGCCTAACCGGCCGTCGAAGTCCGGGGGCAGAGTCTCCAAATCGATCTGGACAGGCGCGAAGATCTCTTTGATCGTGTAGAAGCTCCCTTCCTTCTGCCGATAGGGCCCCACGATGCCGTCCGGGGCATGATTGCCGTCGGTATCGATCCGGCCCCCATGATCGGTCCGCACGACGCCCTCGTCGACCAGCGCCCAGAGGAACCCGCCAGCCCCCATCGGTGAGGCCAGGGTGGCGTTCCAATAGTCGTTGAGTCCGGCGCCGTGGCCCCCGTCGTAGAGGCCATGCAGGAACTCAGTGGGCATGAACAGGGTGGAACCGCTGAGCTTCTTCCGCGTGCTGGCGTAGCTCTCATAATGGTCGGTATCGACCCCGTTGAAATTCTCCCACGGGTGCAGGACGGTGCGCTGCTGTGGGTCATACAGCGCGAACTGATCGTCCAGGTCGCGATTCCATCCCCCTTCGTTGGCGTTGTCCCAGAACAAGATGCACGGATGGCACACGTCGCGTGTCACCATCTCTCTGACCAGCTTCTTGCCGATGTCGGTGTCGTACGGCGGCTTCTGCCAGCCCGCCAGCTCGTCCAGAACGTAGAGTCCCAGCTCGTCACAGGCCTGGAGGAAATGCACATCCGGTGGATAGTGCGACATGCGCACCGCGTTCATGTTCATCGCTTTGATCAGCCTGACGTCCTCGTAGCTGACCTGGCGACTGAGGCACCGCCCCGAATCGGGCCAGAAGCTGTGCCGGTTCACGCCCTTGAGCCGGATCTTCTGCCCATTCAGATACAGCCCGTCACCGGGTCGCACCTCGAACGTGCGGAAACCGAAACGCTCGCTCACCGTATGCACGACTTGGTCATCGCGCAGCAGACTGACGCGAGCCGCATACAAGTCAGGCGTCTCAGCCGTCCAGAGTTCGTGCCCCTTTGCCTGCATACGAACCGTGGCTCTATCACTGCCCGGCTCGATTCTCGCAACCGCTGCCTCGCCGAGGCGACCACCCCCACGTCCTACAATCTCGACCTTGACAGCGTCAGAATCGGTGCTCCCGTTGAGATGGACATCCACCCGACACGTGCCATCGGCGCGGGCATCAATCGCGATCCATTCAATGAATTCCTTCGGCACGGCGTCGAGGTGCACGGGTCGATAAATGCCGCCGAACACCCAGTAATCCGCGTGCCGCTCGGCCTGCTCGACGCTGCCGTTGGACGAAACCTTGCTGACATCTACCTCCAGCAGGTTTTCCCCCGTCTCCACAAGGTCGGTGATGTCGTACTTAAAGCGATAGAAGCCACCCTGGTGTTTGGGACCGGCCGAACGACCGTTGACCCGGACCTCGGTGTCGGTCATGACCCCTTCGAAGACGAGAAACAAACGCTTCCCGCGCCAGCGCTGCGGGACGAAGAACGTGCGCCGATACTGGCCCTGCTCGGCCCCCCGGTTCCGGTCGTGCCCATAGTTGTAGGTTCCGAAGCTCTGCAATTCCCAGTTGGACGGGACGCCGATTGTGGTCCACTTCCCGCTGCTGCGGCCGGCCGTGCAGAAGAATTCCCACGGAACCGGATCGTCTTTGCCGTGGCCCGACAGGTAAACCACCTCGGTCTCTGCGGCCAGCCCCCACGTCGACAGCAGCGCGCCCAGAACGATCGCAAGACATACTGTTCTCTTCATGTCCCCCATATCCCCAGCTCCCTTTCCTTCATCCCACGAACCACGGCGCCGACGTGGCGCGGCGTATGTGCAGTTCATCCAGGACCCCATTGCCCTGATGGGTCACGAGGTAAACGACCAGCTCGGCAATTTCGCCCGGTCCGATAAGTTCGCCCTTTGCAATGTCGGGACGCACCCGACTGACCATCTCCGTGTCGACGCCCCCGGGACAAATGACGTGGACCCGCACGTTCGTGCCCCGCAGCTCTTCGGCCAGCGAAATGCTCATCCCGCGCAACGCATGCTTCGAAGCGGTATACGCACTCTGGAGCGGATAGCCCTTGACGCCGACGACGGAGGAGATGTTGACGATGGTTGCCCGCTCGGCTTGCTTGAGCAGGGGCAGCGCCTCGCGGCAGAGAATGAACGGCGCCCGGGCGTTGACCGTCCAGCAGCGATCCAGATCCTCCGTCCGCGTCTCTTCCAGAGAAGCCGAATGCGTGATACCAGCATTGTTAACGAGGATATCCAGCCGACCGAACCGCTGTGACGTCGTCTCGACCAGCCGTCGAATCGATGTCTCGTCGGTCAGTTCCGTGCAGACGATCTCAGCCTTTCCCCCGGCATCGCCAACCTGCTCGGCCGTCTTGGCCAACTCGTCTCCCGCCCGCGCCGCCAGGACCGCCGTCGCTCCCTCGGCCCCCAGCGCCACACTGATCGCCCGGCCGATCCCGCGACTGGCCCCCGTCACGATCGCCACCTTCCCACGTAAGCGTCCTGCCATGCGAACCCCTTCTGCAATAGCGGTCGGCGGATTATAACCCAATATCACCCGGCTGACCAACCCATGCCCAAAAAGGCGCCACGGAATCTGATCGATCCGCCTACCCATTGACTTCATGCGGGGGCTTCCCTTCTTCTGCCCGGGCGCCGAGGGCACATCTTGACAGAAATACGTAGTCACCACAATTGCCTCTGGTTGTGCCTGCGTCATACTGCGCTATGGCAAGTGCTTTGGACGTCCGTGCGGCCCGACCAAGCCACCTTCGAACGCCCACCTCAAGCCCACGTCCAGAGCCTCCGTCGCAATCCAGTAGCCGAGAAAGGGAGGCGTAAGATGTCAGCCTCTGATGATTCCAAAAGCAGATTCATCGCACTGCTTTTGGCCGTTGGGCTGGTGGGGGGGACGGGACCAGCGAATGCAGATTTCACCTTCGGCAGACCGCAGGACCTTGGGCTGGGCACTGGAGCTTATATCAGCGTCTCCACCGATGAGTTGGAGCTGTATTTTGCCTCGGGTCGGGCGGGCGGTCTCGGTAACGAGGACCTTTGGGTCAGCACCCGG
>CP070782.1:5889172-5911209 GCA_020346325.1 Phycisphaerales bacterium | reverse complement strand
CAAGACAATCGATCTGCTGGAGCGGTTCGGCGCCGGTCAGGCGAAGTTCGGCTTCGCCGAGTGCGTCCTGGTGGATGGTCAGAAGGTCATCTGTACGCCGGGTGGTCCCGACGCGTCGCTCGTAGCACTGGACCGCGACACGGGTGAGACGATCTGGAAGACCGAAGGGCTCAGCCAGCCGGCGGGCTACTGCTCGCCCCGAATGATTCGCCACAACGGCAAAAAGCTCATCGTGACCATGCTGGAGAAGGTCGTCGTGGGCATCGACCCGAACACGGGCAAGGTGCTCTGGCAGTACGATTTTCCGAACCGGTTTGGCGTCCTGCCCAATCCCCCGCTCTATGCCGACGGGATGCTCTATGTCGTTGGTGGCGGCGGGACCGGCGGGACATTGCTGGCGCTGGCGGACGATGCCATGAGCGTGAAAGAGCAATGGAAGGACCGGACGCTGGACTGCCAAATGCAGGGTACGGTTCTGGTCGACGGCTGCATCTACGGTACCGCCCAGAGTGGCAAGCGGGGACTCGTCTGCCTGGACTGGAAAACGGGCGAGGCGAAGTGGAACGCCGGCTCCGTCGAACAGGCTTCGGTGGTGGCGGCCGATGGCATGTTGTACGTCTACGGACAGAATGGGACGGTGTATCTGGTCAAGCCCGGTCCTGCGGGGTTCAAGCCGGTCAGCCAGTTTGCCGTCACGCAGGGCAGCGCCGAGCACTGGGCTCATCCGACAGTCGCCAACGGGAGATTGTACATCCGCCACGGCGACGCGCTGATGGTGTACGACGTCAAATCGGGCTCCTGACGCGGCCGAATCGATATGCCTCAGATCAGATGGGTATCTACGCCTTGTTCCAGGCGCGGCGAACTTTCCCCGCCGGTTTCGGGTAGTATCAGCCGTTATGGTCATAAGCGCGGTACTTTGTTATAATGAACCGGCCGGTCGGGTGGTCTGACCGGCGGGAGTTAATCAACGCGCTGGCCGTCGCGAGGGAGGCGGGCGCGCGCAGTGAGGAGGATAGAAATGCGGCGAAATGCGATCCGCTTGGCGGCTGTGGTGATGGTTGTCTTGTGGATGGGGAGTCCGCTCTGGGCCGGATCGATCCCCATTGAGAATGCGTCCTTCGAGGCCCCGGCAGTCGACCCCAACGCCTTTCCTGCGTTGCCCATGGTGGACGGCTGGACCGAAATCGACGTCGACACCGAGGCCAGCACCAACACGGGCGTGTTCGCCAACGCAGCGCCCGACAGTCCCGACCATGTGACCAATGCCGATGGCGGCCAACTGGTCTTTTTGGGCTCCGAGCAGGGCAATGCCCTGATGCAGGGTCTGACGGCCACCTACCACGTTGGCTGTGACTACCGGCTCACCGTAGCCGTGGGCGCTTCGGCGATGTTCCCACCCTCCGCAGAGGCGCCGGGTGACACGCTCGAACTGGTGCTCTACTATCGCGATGCCAACGAGCCGGTGGACATCGTGCACGAGGCGGTCACCGCGGACGGACTGTCGGCGACGCAGTTGCAGGATTTCGCCGTGCACCTGCCGACCATTCGGGCTGACGATGCGTGGGCGGGACAAACGATCGGCGTGGCCATCCGCGCCGCCGGTGTCCCGGGCGGCTTCTGGGACCTGGACCACGTTCGTCTCGACGAGTTGTATCCAGTGGCTATAGCGGTCGAGAACGCGTCGTTCGAATCTCCGGCCGTCGACCCCAACGCGTTTCCGGCCGCGCCGGTCGTGGACGGATGGACGGAACTCGATCTGGATCTCGAGGCCAGTAGCAACACGGGCGTGTTTGCCAACACGGCCAATGACAGCCCCGACCACATCAGCAATGCCGATGGATCGCAATTGGCGTTCTTGGGTTCCGAACAGGGCAACGGCTTGGAGCAGGATCTTGCAGCCCTCTACCGCGCCGGCTGCGCGTATCGGCTCACAGTGGGCGTCGCCGTCTCGGCGCTGTTTCCACCGTCGGCCGACGCGCCCGCCGATACACTCGAAGTGGCGCTCTACTACCATGACGCCAACGAGCCGGTGGATATCGTGCGACAGGCAGTCCCGGCTACAGGTCAATCCGCCACGCAATTGCAGGATTTCTCGGTGTACCTGCCGACCGTCCAGGCGAATGAGCCGTGGGCCGATCAACCCATCGGTATTGGCATGCGAGCGGCGGGAGCGGCTGGGGGCTTCTGGGACCTGGATAACGTTCGCCTGGTCGAACTGATGCCTGAGTCAACCGCCATCGAAAACGGTTCCTTCGAAGGACCGCCTGTGGACCCGAATGGCTTTGGGGCGTTGCCCAGGGTCGAGGCGTGGACGGAAATCGATTTGGACGTAGAAGGCAGCACGAACACGGGCGTGTTTGCCAACACGGCGCCCGATAGTCCCGACCACGTGGTCAATGCCGACGGGAAGCAGTTGGCGTTTCTGGGCTCGGCGCAAGGCAATGCTCTGGAGCAGGACCTGGCCGAGACTTACGCCGTGGGTTATGCGTATCGTTTGACCGCGGGCGTGGGCGTTTCCGCCCGCTTTCCTCCTTTCGCTGAGGTACCGGCTGATACTCTCGAACTGGCCCTGTACTACCGCGACGGTGACGAGATCGTGGATCTGGCGACGCAAGTTGTGGACGCCACGGGACAAAAGGCGACGCACCTCCAGGATTTCTCGGCGTATCTACAGGCAGTGCAGCCTGCCGATCCGTGGGCGGGTCAGACGATTGGGGTGGCGATCCGAGCCGCGGGCTTGGCCGGCGGCTTCTGGGACCTCGATAACGTCCGTTTGGCCCAGGCGCCGGTGGCCGAGGTTGCCGAAGCGATGATCGAGGAGTGAGTACGTTGCACGAGCCGAGCGGACAACCCGAAAAGAGTCAGCCTGTGAAATCCGAGCGGCAGGCGTTTACGCTGGTCGAGTTGCTCATGGTGCTCGCCATCATCGGTGTGCTGACAGCGATCTTATTGCCGGCACTGTCCCAGGCCCGCCACCAAGCCCGTCGAACCGCCTGTGCGGCCAACCTCCGCCAGGTCGGGGTCGCGATTCACATGTACGCGGCCGACTTCGGTGACACGATCCCGTTCGGTCCGTCCGGGCGGCCGATCACAGGGTCGAACTTCTACACGGTCACCGGCAGCGTGACCAGCCTGCTCTCGCTCGAAGACGGTGCCCCGGTGGGACTGGGCCTGTTGCTCGAGGACTACTTGGCCCATCAACCCACGGTCCTGTTCTGTCCAGGTGCGGATCAGCCCTCCGAGGCCAAGGAGCAACTGGCTCGGGTCGGGTTCGCTCAGTCCCAGAGCGATTTCTACTACCGCCATGCCTCCGTGGATCTGCTCAGCGGCACGCCCGAGACGCTGCATATCCGCCTGAGCCATTTGGGTCGCAACAGCAGGGACCGGCCGATTGCCGCCCTGGCCACCGACGTGCAGTTTCTGGCCCATCCGTCGCTGGCCGCCTTCCAGGTCAAGACGCGCACCAGCCATCGACGGCAGGTGAACAACATCCTGTTCGCCAGCGGTCATGTGACAGCCGTGCCCAATACTGACGATGTGCTGACGGTGGACATCGGGCGCTCCCCGTACGACGCCCTCGAACGAATCCTTGATATGTTCGAGCGGGCCGACGGTTATCAGTAAAAGGGCGCACCGGACCCTTGCTGCCACAGGGAGTCGAGCGAACAAGGAGAGGCCATGGAAGAAAACCGTACCGATCCAAAACAGGGCCCGTGTCATCCCTTGCCGGCGCGCGCGTACACAGGCGGAGAGACTTTCCTGCACAACCTCCCCTACATTCTGATGATGGTACTCGGCGTGGCCGTCCTGTTCCGATCGTTTGGGACGTCGGTATGGGCCGATGTTGCGGCCGTCGGCTACGTGCTCTACGGCCTGATCGGCGCCCTGTGGATCATGGTCTTTGTGTGTCCCTTCTGCCGGTTCTGGGGTACGGACTCCTGCCCCTGCGGATACGGCAAGATCGCCGCCCGGTTTCGCAACCGCGAGCCCGAAGATCGATTCAACGAGAAGTTCAAGAGACACATCCCCGCGATCGTGCCGCTGTGGTTCCTGCCGCTGATCGCCGCGGCGCCGGTCCTGGTCCGAGGGTTCACCTGGGGCCTGCTGGTCCTGGTGCTGGTATTTGCCATGGACGCGTTTGTGATCCTGCCTCGGCTCTCCATCCAGCATGGCTGCCGGGACTGCCCCCAGCGTGAGGGCTGCCCGTGGATGAAGGGCAGGAATGCGGCGGCGTAGCTGCCCTCTGCGCAAAGAAATCCAGATTTCCTCCCACTTCCAGGCTTTTTCGCATATAATTGCTAATAGCAATAATTGCTATGAACAAGTAATTGTGTCGAGGCGTATAGGGAGTCATGAGTCGCCGCCTATTCGAATTGATTCTTGCGATCAAGCGCAAATGCCAATGTAACGAAGAGCAAATCCAGGCCGAACTGGGGCTCTCACCGGCCCAGTTCCACGGCTTGATGGTGCTTGGGGACGACGAGGAAGTGCTGGGGTGCGAGTTTGCCGGACGGATGGGCCTGTCACGTTCTCGGGGCAGCCGCGTCTTGAACACGCTGGTGACGCATGGTTATGTGAAGACACAGGCTCAGCCGGAGGACCGGCGGGCGATTCGGGTCTCGCTGACCGGCCGCGGCAGACGTATGAAGGCCAGGATCACGGATCGTATGACAACCTGTGAGAAACGTATTATCGACAATCTCGACCATCGAGGCCGGGCGCAGGTGGCGCAGGCTTTGGAATTGCTGGAGGCGGTCTTGTAGCCGGTTCCGGAGAAAGACAGGGAGATGAGGTCATGCACAAGGCAATGTTTGTTCAGTTGGCGTTAGGTCTGTTGATCGGTGGCAGTCTGGGAGCCGTATTGGGCTACTTCGGTAAGTGCAGCTCGGGAACGTGCCCTCTGACGGCCAATCCGTATCGCGGTGCTTTCATTGGCTCCCTGATGGGGGGGCTCCTGGCCTTTTCCGGCGGTTCATCGCGCCCGCGGGACGAGGGCAATGAGAGTGGCTACGCGGCGCTTCAGATCGCCAACGTCGCCGATTTCGAGCGCCTGGCGCTGCAGGCCAAGCTGCCCGTGCTGGTGGATTTCTATTCGAATTCGTGCCCACCTTGCCGGCAACTGGCGCCGACTGTGGAAGAACTTGCCGAGGAATATGCCGGTCGCGCCGTGGTGTGCAAGATCAACGTGGAACGTGCCCCGGACCTGGCGCAGCAGTATGGCATCCAGGGCGTTCCGGCGGTCGTCTTCTTCAAGGACGGCGAGGAGATGCAGAGGCTGGTGAGGCTGCAACCGCGCAGCAGCTATACCGACGTGCTCGACAAGCTGATCGGTTGAGTTGGTGTACCGACAAAGGCTGCCGGCCCTGGGCCCCCGCTGTCCTGGTTATTGACTGGATTCGAGGAACTGCACGATCCAGTCGTAGACGCCCAGGATGATGCAGGCCAGGCCCGCGGCGAAACAGGCGAAGCCGAAGACGTTCAGGACCGTCGCGATGAACTTCCCTTCGAAGTAGGGCGAGGAGGCGAAACACTTCTTCAACGTGAACCCGGCAATACACAGCGGAGCAGCCACCCCCAGGACCCCGAGCCCCGTCAGCAAACTCCGCAGCGGGTCCTTGAGCGGGGGGCCATCCGGCGCCGGTACCAGGGCCAGGGCGATGAAGCATGCCAGCGCCAAGAGCAGCGATGCGACTACACTCAGTATGATAATCTTCCGGGATCCGCGCGTTTTGGCCTTCTTGTTGCCCGTGTTCTCCTCAGTCACGCCGCACCGCCTTTGCACAGGTATGTCACAACGTTGCCACCGAATAGCCGGCCCGAGCTCGAGCTCGACAGCCAGGTCATTGTAGCTTGCGCACCCGGACCTCAATGCCTTCGACACCCTTCAAGAGATTCACCAGCTCGTTCGGATCGGTTCGCCCATAGTGATAAGGGTATAGAATTCGCGGCTTGAAGGCCTTGGCGGCGTCGGCCACCATTTCCGGTGTCATCGTGTACGGCAGATTCATCGGCAGAAAGGCGATGTCGATCTTCTTGAGCACCTTCATCTCGGGCGTGTTCTCCGTGTCGCCCGCGACGTAGACTCGGGTCTTGCCGAAAGTCACGATGTAACCGTTACCCTGACCCTTGGGATGGAAGGGCTGGCCGTTCCCTCGTTTGTGGACGAGGTTGTAGGCCGGGACCGCTTCGATTTTGAAGCCGGCGATGGTCTTCACGTCGCTGTTCTTCATCACGATACCCTCCGGAACGCGCTCGGCGCAGACCTTGGTCAACACCACCTTCGTGGGCTCTTTTCGCATGATGTCCAGCGCCTTGGGATCGAGGTGGTCCCCATGCTCGTGTGTGATCAGGACGAGATCGGCTTTGGGCAGCTTGGTATAGTCCGCCTCGCGGCTGACCGGGTCGACGTGGACGATCTTGTCCTGGTACGTGAACATGAGCGTACCGTGTCTGATGCAGGTGATCTTCAGATCACCCGTCTCGGTCGCGATCGTGTCGACTTCGAATTCTTTTTCTGTCGGGGGCTGGGCCATCGAGCGACCTCCCAACGCGACGACCAATATGATCATCCCAACGATGACGGTGTTGCCGCAGAATGTCCGTCCGTTTCCCATGGCTTGCTCCCTTTCAATCGACGATTGATTTCTGATCCTTGATTCTGCCCGAACTGACATCAGCCCGAATCATCGATCGTCAACCATTCCTGATCGATCACTTGGCCGCCATGACGTCGAGTTCGGCGATGGTCGTGTAGTACTCGCCTGACCATTCGTCCAATGCCACCAGACGGATATACCGGCCGGTGACGGGCTCTTCGAATTTCACGGTCTGGAGTTGACCATTGTTCGGGAATCGGCCCTTGCTGACCGGCGCCCCCCACTCCTGGCCGTCCTGGCTAACGTAGAATTCATAATTGCCGATGCGGCCATGGTCCATGTCCTGACGGGGCAACTGCGTGAAGCCCAGCAGCTTCACAGTTTGGCTCAGGTCAATCTGGACCTCGTGGGGATGTCTCTTGCGCGTGGACGACCAGTTCGTGTGCCAGAAGCTGCCGGCGTTGCCATCGATCACGTGGCTAACGTTACCTTCGCCCGGCTCGACACTGTCGACGTGAGTCACCTTCCACGTCGATTTATCCATCTCCAACAGCGGGACGATCTTGTCGAACTCCACGCGGGCCACATCGCTGACCAGGTCACCCGGCAGCGCCACCTTGGCCTCGATCGTGCCCTGTTCGGTGTACTCGAACGGGCCGGTGTAGGTTCGCCATGATCCGTCGGCGGCGCAGTACTTGACCTCGCCTGCCGTGCTCGATTCGATACGTACCATCCCGCCCTTGTCGCGGGTGACCATCGGGGCTTCGAGATTAGGCAGTTGCAGGCGGGCATCGGCCGCCAGCATCTTCGGTCCCGGTCGACGCAGGGAGTAACGGAACCGCATGGGTTCGGCGTTCAGGATGTACTCGTTGAGCGGGCGCGGGCCGCAACTGGCACCGCCCAGGCCGGTGTGGGCGGCGTCGATACAGAGGTAGACCTCATCGCGCGGGATCACCTTGTGAATGTGGCGGGCCTCGTCGTAGTCGGCGGCCGTGTTGTGGTGGGCACTGATGGAGTACGTGCCATCTGTGACAACCAGCAGGCCCCGGCCCCTGCGGTTGGCTAAAGCGGCCCAGCGAACATCGGTCTTGTTACCGTTCTCTTGCGGTCGTACGTAGCGCTCGTATTGCTCGGCGACGGTGCCGCTGTAGAGGCCGACATCGGCGCTGCGCTTGCGATCGATATAGCTTTCGTGCGGGCCACGACCGAGCCAGGTCAGCGTGTCGAACCCTTGCGGCAGGACGAGGCAGACGCCCAGCCTGGGCAGCACGGCCAGATTGCCATATGGCCATACCTGGTTACTGACGTCGATGGCCCCGTTGCCGAAGACCGTGAATGTAGCGGTGTGCTTGATGCCATTGTCCGAACGGCCCGCACAATCGACCGTGCAGCGGACGCGCACGATGCCTGGGGTCACCTGCTCAAGAGAGATGTCCTCGACGGTGTACGAAAGGTCGCGGAGTCCGGCCCGGCCCACGTCGCGACGCAGCCAATTGTCGTTGTCCACCAAAGCGCGGAAGAGATTCAACTTCGGGCCCTGGCCTTCAGCCAGGACTTCGGTGCCGTCGTAAACGAGCGAGGAAAGCGTTCCACTGGACCGGCTGAAGACCACTCTGACATTTTTACCCGTGACGGTGACCGTGTCGCCTGCTTCCGTCAGCGTCAGTGCGGGCAGGTCTTCGGTCTCCAGTGTCGGCGCATCGGCCACCGCGTAGGGCAGCTTGAACTGTTCGGACGCGACCTCATGTCCGGACTTGGCATAGAGCGTCTTGGCCTTGCGTTCCAGGCTAACGTTCAGGAAGTACTCCACGCCGGGTCTGAGCCTAGGTTGCGGTATCGACAATGCGACGCGCGATGTCTGGCCTGGCGCCGTGTTGGGCAGCTTGGCCTTGCCTCTCTTGATCACCCTGCCATCCCACATCAGTTGCCAGCGGAGGCCGAACTCATCGAGATCCGTGAAGAAGTACTTATTGGTCAGGTCCAGCGTCACGCTATCGTCGGTGACATTGCCGAGCTTGAAGCCCACGTATTGATAGACTTTCTTGACTTCAAGTAGTTTGGCCGTGACGGCGCGGTCGGGCGTGACGACGCCGTTGCAGCAGAAGTTGTTGTCGTTGGGCCGGTCGCCGTAGTCACCGCCGTAGGCGAAGAACCATTCCTTCGAGCCGTCGGGCGCTGTCTCGCCCGTGTACTTGCGCAAGCCCTGGTCGACCCAGTCCCAGATGCAACCACCGATGAGACGCGGGTAGGTCTCGATGGCGTCCCAGTATTCCTGGAGGTTACCGATGGCGTTGCCCATCGCGTGGGCGTACTCGCACATGATGAAGGGTTTCGGCGAATCGCTGCGTCCCTGGCCGATCAGGCCATCGACGGACGGATACATCACGCTATCGATATCCGCGACGGAGTTCATGCGTTCGTAATGGATTGGACGCGAGGCGTCGATGTCGCGGATGGCCTGGGCGGCCGCTTCGAAGTTCGGGCCTGGTCCGGCCTCGTTACCCAGCGACCAGATGACCACGCACGGATGGTTCTTGTCACGCTCGACCATGCGGACGTTGCGGTCGACATGGGCGGCCTTCCAACTATCGACGCGGGCCAGCGTTTCGCGGCCATAGCCCATCCCGTGCGATTCGACGTTGGCCTCGTCGATGACGTAGATGCCGTACAGGTCGCACAGGTCGTACCAGAGCGGGTGGTCGAGGTAGTGACAGGTGCGCACGGTGTTGATGTTGTTGCGCTTCATCAGTTCGAGATCGCGGACCATCGAGCCGATCTCGACGGCGTGACCGCGGTCGGGATCGTGCTCGTGCCGGTTGACGCCTTTGATCAGAACGGAGACGCCGTTGACGAAGAACTGACGGTCTTTCAGCTCGACCTTGCGGAAGCCGAACCGGCAGGCCTTGACCTCGGTGACCTTTCCGTCCGCGTCGAGCAACTCCAGTACGACGGTGTACAGGTTGGGGGTCTCCGACGTCCACTTCGATGGACTCGCGACTTGGCTTTCCAGCGCCAGTTCAGCCTCCTGGCCGGGCGCGATGGTGACCGGTTCGGACTGCCCCAACGGCATCTTTTTCTTCTTGGCGTCTACCAGCGTTGCGCGGACCTGGCGCCTGGCCTGGCTGCCGGAAAGATTGCGCACTTTGGCCGTGATATCGAGCGTTGCATCCCGGTACTGAGGGTCCAGATCGCTGAGTACGAACAAGTCGCGCAGTTGCACGGCCGGCGTGCTGAACAGATACACGTCGCGGAAGATGCCGCTGAGCCGCCAAAAGTCCTGGTCCTCCAGGTAGCTGCCGTCGCTCCAGCGGTAGACCTCTGCCGCGAGGATATTCTCGCCGGGCCGGAGGAACTTGGTGATGTTGAACTCGGCGGGTGTGCGGCTGCCTTGGCTGTAGCCAACCTTCTGCCCGTTGATCCAGAGATAGAAGGCCGAGGCGACACCCTCGAAATGCATGAAGACCTTCCGGCCATCCCATTTCTTGGGCACCGTGAACGTCGTGCGATAGCTGCCCACCGGGTTTGGCTCTTTGGCCGCCGTGTAATCGTCAGGTAGGTCACCTATGATCTTCGGCGGCTGGCGCACATGGGGATAACGGATATTCGAATAGATGGGCGTGCCGTAGCCCTGAATTTCCCAGTTCGACGGGACCGGGATCTCGTGCCAGTCGCTGACATCGAACTCGGTCCGGTAAAAATCAACCGGCCGCTCGTCGGGCGACTTGACCCAATGGAACTTCCACGGGCCGTTGAGACTCTGGTAGAAGGGTGATTTCTCCCATTTGTTCCAGGCGTCACTTGCCTTCTTCAGAGAATAGGCGTTGATGGCCGACCGCACATCGGAGAAGGACACGCCTGTCGCTCGACCTGGCTCTTTGTTTACGGCGATGACGTGTTCGTTCTCCCAGTCGGGCGCTTGGGCCCAGGCCGAAGCGCCGTAGAAACACGTCAGCAGAGCCGTCAGCAGAATACACCGTATCTTCACCTTCAGTCTCCTCGTAAAAAGAAACGTGTTACAGACATACCCCCATATGATAGGCAAATCCGGTGGTGTTGCCAGTTCAATCCCCGGCGCAGGACAGGCAAAAGATGCGGACGGCGGAATGTGGATTCACGGCAGGGGCGAGTCGCTATTCGCCCGTACGCTGGCGTCCGGCGCCTGACGTGCAGGAGACGGTGATGCTTCGCAGAAGATCCTTGGCGGTGGTGATGGGTTGCAGGTCTGGGATCGGTTTGCTCATGGGGACGTGTTGATCTGTGCGGCCCCAGAGGTCGGGTTGGCTCGTCCGGCCCGCGGTCGCCTCGATTGTGCCCCGATAGACGATCGAAGGCTGCCCGTTGCCGTAGCGGTCGGAGAGGCCAGCTTCGGTCAGGCTGGGAAAGGCGGTGCTGTAATCGCCCGAGACGTTCACTTCGACGAAATATCGCCAGCGGGAGCCTCGGGGGACCTGGAGGGTGGCGTCGAGTTCCACGCGGGGCGTGGCGCAGGTCACGGCGTCGGGTGCCGGGTGGTCCCAGGTGGGTGGGGCTGTGGTCCCGGTCTGGCGATTGTAGAAGGCGACCCAGCAGGGCAGGGCCACGGAACACTCCACCTTGCCCTCCCAATCGCCGGCGCCGGTGCGATGCGTCACAGCGGCCGTGCGCAGATCCTGGCTGGTCTCGCTCTCGAGCCAGATGGCCAGTTGGGGCGGATCGCCCCAGGCGCTGTCCTCATACACGTGGCGATTCAGTTCGATATTAAATGCCAGCACAACCACGTCTGGTATCCGGTCGGGGGCCGACACGGCTGCACCGCTGTTGTGGCAACTGGCCACCAGCAGAGCGGTGCCCACACCGACCAGAATGAATGTCGCGCACTGGCGCATACTACACCAGGGAAAGATCGGTGGGGGCCGCGTTCCGCCACTTGCCCCGTGTGAAGTCGGGGAAGTCCAAGGTGGCGCTGCGCTGGGCTACCGAGCGTTCCGATAGTTCGGAGATAGCGCTCCACGTCGCGGCGTCGTAAACGTCCATCGGGGGTTTCTGACCCCGGCGCAACGCGTTGACCAGTTGATAGAGCATCAGGTAGTCGTAGGCGCCGCTCCAGTCCTTGGCCCGGTGCTTGTCGGCTGCGGCGCCCAGGGCCTTCCACAACGGATGATCGTATTTCTGGGCGTAATCCCAGTAGCTGCCCCAGCGTCCGTGCGTAGCTTGTTCCTTCTTCTGCTCGAACAGCTTGACCTGAATCCATCCGTCGCGTTGCGGCCCATAATCGAACAGCTCACCGATGCACGATCCGAGCGTGCCCTGCACCTTGTGCTCGGGCGACCAGGGCTGAGGTGACTGGCCTCCGAAATAGAGGGTGAACGTCACACCATTGACCGAGCGGACCAGCGTGATGTTCGCATCACCCTGATTGTAGGTTCGTTGGGCCAGAGTGTGGTCTTTGCCAAAACTCTTCTCGGCGTGTAGCTTTAGGGCCCGCCCTTCGCTGCTCATCGAGACGAGATGATCCAGACGATCGCCGCGATTGACGTTGGCCCAGATCGCCATCGGGCCGAACCCGTGCGTGGGATAGAGGTTGCCATTACGCTTGGCCAGATGCTCGGCGACCCAGCCCATCGTCCCGTCGGAGTTGAACAGATGCCAGTTCTCCCAGATCCAGTTCTCCTGACTGCGCCCCTCGCAATGCAGCAGTTCGCCGAAGACACCCTGGCGGATCATGTTCAGGATGACCATGGCCTTGCGGAAGTAGCAGTAGTTCTCCAGCATCGTGCATTGCTTGCCTGCTTTCTCGGCGGCTTCGACCAGTTGCCAGCATTCGTCGAGCGTCACGGCCGCCGGCACTTCCGTGGCGGCATGCTTACCCGCTTCCAGCGCTGCGACGCAGACGGGCACGTGCCATTGCCAGGGCGTGGCCGTCATGACCAGATCCAGGTCTTCCTGCTCGTACATCCGTTTGAAGTCCGTCTCACCTCGGGAATAACCGGCCGGCTCGCGTTGACTGGCTTCGACGACCCAGCGCTGGGCTCGTGTGACGCGATCTTGGCGAATGTCGCACAGGGCCCTGATCTCGACCCCCTTGAGTTCCAGCAAGATCTTCAGGAGGTTCGATCCGCGCCGGCCCACCCCTACAAAGCCGATCTTCAGAGACCTATCTACTGACCGGTCCACCGCCGTGACAGTCCCATGCAAGCCTGCCAATGTCAACCCGGCGCCGACGGCGCCACTGCGTTTCAGGAAATCTCTGCGACTGTGCTGTCCATTCATCTCGTATCTCCTGCTGGCCGCCTTTCGCCTCCTCAGACTAACGGGATTATAACGTGCACAAGCAGTGATTTCCATCGTAGCCTGGTTGCCTCGTTTCTGCTACGATGTGACCGCTGAAATCAACGTAGCGAGTGTATAGAAAGCTGTGATGGTCGGGATGTTACAATGAGCGATCGAGTTCGTGAGAAGAATGTCGTCGATGAGCACCAGCGGGTCGTCAATCGTCGAGTCTTTTTAAGGTCGGCGGTCCCGGTCCTGGCTGCTCCGGCCGTGCTCTCGCTTTCCTGCGCGCGCAACGGCTCCTGGGTCCGGCGTCGCCAGGGCGTCCGTTTCGGGATCGTCACCGACTGTCACTATGCCGACGCCGATGCGGCCGGTACGCGGTTCTATCGCGCCTCGCTGGACAAGCTGGGCGAGTGCGCCGCGCGGATGAACGCCGAGCAGGTCGATTTTCTCGTCGAGTTGGGCGACTTCAAGGATCAGGATCGTCCCCCGGTTGAGCAGCAAACGCTGGCCTACCTCGACAAGGTCGAGGCGGTGTTCCAGCGGTTTGAGGGCCCGACGTATCACGTTCTCGGCAATCACGATGTGGACAGTATCTCGAAAGTCCAGTTCCTGGCCCGCGTGACAAACACGGGCGTTGAGGCCGGGCGCAGCTACTACTCGTTCGACGCGCATGGTTTGCATTGCGTCGTCCTGGACGCCAACTTCAGTGCCGATGGCACGGCATACGATCACGGCCGATTCGACTGGACCGACGCCAACATCCCGCCGCACGAATTGGCCTGGCTGCGCGACGATCTCGCGGTGGCCCCGGGCCCGGTCGTGGTCTTCGTGCACCAACTGTTGGATGGAACCGGCGCGGTGTATGTAGAGAATGCCGCCGAAGTACGGGCGATCCTGGAGGATTCAGGCAAGGTTCTGGCCGTCTTCCAGGGCCATCATCATGCAGGTGCCTACAGCCATATCCATGGCATCCACTATTACACGCTGAAAGCACTCGTGGAAGGTCCGGGCGCGGAAGATAATTCCTACGCGGTGGTCGAGGTGCGCCCCGACCTTGATATGGTTGTTACGGGGCATCGAAGAACCGGGGCCAGCCTATTGCGTCATGTGCCATAGGTCCCATTGGACCTATAGGACCTATACGACCTATGGTGAACGCCGAAGGCGTTTGAGAACTGCCTCAGCGTAGCGCCGCCCCAGTTTCCGCGCGCCGGCGGCATTGAAGTGCACGCGGTCGTCTTTGCAAGGCAATCCCGCCGCGGAGACCCAGAGGACGTCGTCGTCTTGCCTGGCCACGGTTTTGATCGCGTCGACTACGAATTCGGCTTCCGGCTTGCGGGCGATGAAGGCGTCGGCCGGTATCCCGGCTACGAATAGGAGATTGGGCACCTCGAGTTCCTGACGTAGTCTCCGGATCAGTTCCGTCAGGCGCTGTGCATACAGGGGCCCATCTTCGGCGTTGCTGTCGCCTTCGCCCTGGTGCCAGAGGATTCCCTTGAGCACGCCACGCTGGGTGGCCACCCGGCAGCGCGCCAGCGCATCGTCGTAGGGATAGACGTTCACGGGTTGATAGTAGGCATGAGGCTTCCACGTCGAAATGGGCGAGCCTCCCACGGCGCACGGGATCAGGCCAATAGTCACGTTCGGGTCGGCCTCGGCCATCGCCTTGCCGAAGGTCAGTCCCGGACCGACGCCCACCATGTTCGGCTTGTCGAAATGCAGCGGCTCCGCTGCCGGCTCCCACCGGTTCAGCCGGTTCAACACGAACACGCGCGGGTTAATCTGCTTGTCTTGTTCGGTGACGATCCCGCGTCCGGCCATGTTCGACTGCCCGGCCAGCAGATATAAGTGAAACGTCCCCTTCTCGACGTTGGGTGCGTGATTGTCCTGGGCCCAACTCGTCGGCACGATCATGCCCGGCAACAGGACGATGGCAACGACGTGTCTTTTCATGGAGATCGTCCTGCAATCATGGTTTTGCCTACGGTGCTATGCCGAGGCGAGCGCTTCCACCTCGGCGATGGTCTTCGGGATCGGCCTTCCCAACATGCGGAAGCCACCCTCCGTGACGAGATAATCGTCTTCGAGTCGAATTCCGCCGAAGTCACGGTATGTCTCGACTTTGGCATAATCGATGAACGCTTCGTGTTTGCGTTCGGCTTTCCATCGGTCGATTAGAGTAGGGATGAAGTAGATGCCTGGCTCGACCGTCACGACGTAGTCGGGTTCAACCGCCTTGCCCAGTCGCAGGGAGCACCAGCCAAACTCGGGACGCCTTTTGATCGAGTTCGTGTAACCAACGTACTCTTCGCCCAGGTTCTCCATATCGTGAACGTCAAGTCCCATCATGTGGCCCAGGCCGCACTGGAAAAACAGCGTGTGGGCGCCCGCTTGCACCGCGTCGGCGGGATTGCCTTTGATGAGTCCGAGGTCTTTCAAACCCGCTGTGAGCGTCACGCAGGCCAAACGATGGATTTCCCGGAATTCCACACCGGGTAGGATGGCGGCGATGGCTCTCTCCTGTGCGTCAAATACGATGGAGTAGATTTCGCGTTGTTTCTGCGAGAACTGCCCACCGATCGGGATGGTCCGGGTGATGTCACTGGCGTAGCGCAGGCGCGACTCGGCGCCCGAGTCGTTGACTGCGATGTCACCCGCCTTGAGCACGTTATTGTGGAAGGGATTGTGCAGAATCTCACCTCGGATGGAGACGATGGGTGGGAAGGCGAAGTGTACGCCTTGAGAGACGGCGATCGCGGCCATTGTCCCGACGATCTCACGCTCGACTGCGCCGGGCCGGGCCATCTTCATGGCCGCCGTATGCATCTGGTAGGAGATGTCCAGAGCCGCTTCGATCTGCTCGATCTCTTCTGCGCTCTTGACCGAACGCTGTGCCACGACGGCGCGGATCAGAGTCTCGGATATACGTTCGGTAATCGCCTCGGCCGGAAGATGCAGCAGGCCGGCAAACTTCAGGACATGTTCGGTGCGATACGGCGGCAGATAGTGGATCGTCCGACCTTGCTCGCTGGCCTTCTTCAGGACGGATTCGAGGTCACTCTGGGGGGCGGTCTGGGTAACGCCCACTTTCTGGGCCTTCTCGCGTAGCGGCGTCTGCGGGCCCGTCCAGACCACTTCCTCCACCGTCGGATCGTCACCGAAGAGGCACTCCGTACCTTCGTCGAGGTCGATCACGGCCGCCAGGGACGGTTCGTCCAACCCGAAGAAGTAGAGGAACGAACTGTCCTGCCGAAACGGATAGGCGTTGTCCGCGTAGTTCATAGGCGACAGGTCGTTGCCCGGGAGCAGAATTACTCCAGACGGAACCTGCGTCCGCAATCGCGCTCGGCGTTGAACGTAAGTCTCGGCGGCAAACATGGATCAGCCCGTCCCCGCCGATTCGGTCGGCTTCGTCAGCAGGCTGACGCCCACCAGGGCGATCACCGAGAGGGTAATGGCCGGCAGCACCGCGTCCAGTTCCGCTGCCTGGGTCGGCAGGGCCGCTTTGATGAAGCCCATCTCCTCCCAGGCCAGCGCCGTGATCGTACCGACCAGAATGGAGGCGATGGCGCCGTGTTTCGTCGCCCGCCTCCAGAACATGGCGGCCACCAGGCAAGGGGTGATCGCGGCGCCGTAGATGGTGAAGGCGTACAGCGCTTTGCGAAAGACCGTCGTCGATTCGGCGAAGGCCAGCGAGACGAGGTAGGCGACGATGCCGAAGGTCAGCACCAGCAGGCGACTGAGCAGGACGACGTGTTTCTCACCGGCCTTGGGATTGATGTGGGCCAGATAGACGTCCTGCATGAAGGTCGTGGCCGGGACGAGCAGGAAGGAATCGGCCGTGGAGATGATGATGCCCACGACCGTCACCAGAAACAGGATGCCCAAAGGCAGCGGCATGAAGTGCTTGGCCGCGTAGATCAGCACATACCGCCCGTTCTCGGGATCGGTGATCATACTGGAGGAGACCCACGCGCTGGCAATGATCAGCAATTCGATGGCCAGGGCCAGGAAGATCATGACCAGTACCGCCGTCCGCGCGCCCTTGGCGTTCTTGCTGGCGAAGATTCGTTGGTACTGGTTCGCGTCACCAAGGACCAGCAGGAAGACGGGCAGGCAATAGTTGATGACGGTCGTCAGGGAATAGACCCCCCGGAACTGCATGTGCTGTGGTCGATCACCCATGGCGGTGAAGGCCTCGGCCATGCCACTGAACGCCCCGGCCTTGTATAAGAGCACGGGGAAGGCGATGACCAGGGAGACCGTGATAATGGTCCCGGTCACGATGTCGGTGAACGCCAGGCTTAGCAGGCCGGCCAACATCGTATAAGTAATGATGAAGACGGCGGCGATGATGGTGGCGTTGCGGGCCGTCAGCTTTGGCTCCGAGAGAATGAGTCGGCCGTGTTCCGGCAGCGACGTGATGCGATACAGCTTCGTCTGGTTGCTGACGTCGGCGCCGTAGCCTTCGACGACGATCTTGGCCATGTTGTTCTGCTTGATGGCTATGTGATTGACCGATTCCTGCCCGGCGATTCTTTCCTGGGCCTCGACGATATTGTCTCCGGTCACCACCTCGACGGTGAAGGTGTCGACCTGAGACGCCCAGTTCTGGCCTTCCCTGACCTGAAAGGTGATGGTCTCGGTGCCCGTCCAATCAGCTTGCGGCTCGAAGACCAGATACCCTTTCTTGACCTGGAACTTGGTCAGTTCGTCGGTGGCCCCAACGGCGACCGCGTCTTTCTTGCCCGTGATGACCTCCAGCACCATGCCCCCGGCGTTGAACTGGTAGCTGACGATGACCATGTAGGCGATGATCAGCGCGACCACCGCCAGCAGGCGGGCGGTGCGTCCGTAGCGCGCGCCGATGATCTCTGGGACGCTGGAGACTTCAATGGACCGGGCCTTGTGGGCGATCAGCGACAGCAGGATCATGCCGATGAAGGTCCCGAACGGCAGGATCAGGGCAGCCATGCCGTCCCGGAAGGCCTGGCCCGCGTTGCCGACGATGGAGCCGGTGCCGATCCAGACGGCCAGCATGGTGCAGACCATCACCCACGGTGACAGCGACCGACCGGCGACGGCGAAGTCGGCTTCGGTCTTGACCTGGCGCGATTTGTAGACGCCGATACCGGTCAGGATGAACAGGTAGATGAGAATCGAGACTAAGTAGATCATAACATCTGCTTTGTGCTGTGACGTCGGCTGCGGCCCCGGCTGCGATTCCGGTGCGTCCTGTCCCCGCCGGACGTCGCGGTTAGTTGATGAACTGCTCGACGAAGTACTTGGGCGTCAGCGGCTCGCCCGTAGTTCGCACGATCATCTCGTTCCACGGGTAGCGGGCCCCTGGGCCGAGCACGTTGTCACGGAAGTACACGCCCACACGCTGGTCGCCAACATAGCTGAGTTCCTCGTCCGAATCAAGCTTCAATACCTTGTGGACGAGGTGATGATGCCACTGGGAGGCGAGCAGTTCGCCCATCATGTAATTGTGGTAGTAACACGGGGCGGTCGTGAAATGCAGCTTCGAGGCCCAGCCGGCGTCGGCCGGCCCCGGCGGGCGGTTCATGAACTGATACCTCTCGACCAGGTCCCACCAGAGCGTGTTCAGATCCTGGTCGGGGTCAGCGTAGAGGGCCTTCTCGAAGTGGTACATGACCATCGCCCACCGGGCGAAGAGGATTTCCTGGAACCGCAGGTAGCGATCGCTGACGGCTCTGACCTTCGCGGTCTCTTCGTCGGATAAACCCAGCATCTGTCGCATCCAGAAGGCATTGCGGCTGAGTCGGCCGAAGAACATGGCGAACGCTTCAGTGGTGAAGCTATGGGCCGGTTCGCGCAGCAGCCAGGGCTCCTTGCGGTCGTGGTACTTGCTGTAAAGGGCGTGGCCCAATTCGTGCAAGAGTGTCTCCATCCAGCGCTCGGTGTCTTGAAGATTGCAGAGGACGCGGGTATCGCCTTCGCGGTCCGCGTCGAAGCCGTAGGCGTGGGGATATTTCCCTTCACGGTCGTACAGGTCACTGCGGGCCAGAATATCGTCGACGGGCAAAGCCACTCCGGCGTAGTAGCGTTCCGCCAGATCCGCGACGTCACGGTCCTTATAGTATTGGTCCAGGTCCAGTTCGTACACGAGCGGCGTGCGCTGAAAGAAAGGATCGTGATAATGCCAGGGCATCAGGGCCTGGGGACGAATCCCGTAACCCCGGGCCAGGATCGTGTCGAGTTCCTTTTTCAATTCGGCAAATGGCTCGCGCGTCAGTGCACCCAATGCCGCGAAGATCCGATCCAGTTCGGCCACGTCCTGTTCGCCCGTGACGATCATCATCGTGTGATAGTTGTCGAAGCCGAGTTGCCGGGCCGCCTGGTTGCGGAGCTTCACCAGACGCAAAAAGTCGTCGATGATGACGTTGCCGACCTCCTTGCTCGCGCGCCACGCGGCCTCGCGTTTGGCGACGTCTTCCTCGGTGGTCATGATGGTGTAGATATCGCTCATGGTCACGGCTTGTCCGTTGACGGTGCCGCGATAACTGTTGTAAGTCTCCTGGACTTCCGTATCCAGGGCCACGAGCTGCGCGAGCAGCTCGGGCTCGATCTGATTCCGCAGGTAGGCGTAGTAGAGCTTGTCGAGCTGACGCGCCAGACGCGTGTCGCTGACGAAGCCGGATTCTTTGAAGGCCTTGAGGCGGGCGAAGTCCGCGCGGTTACTGTAGATCTTGCTGGTCTTCAGTTGCAGCGCTTCGAGCGTCTCCCATGCCTCGGGCTTACCCGTCGTGGTGGCGTCCCAATAGGTCAGATTCGTTTGTGTCCACAGCGGTGCCACCTGTGCCACATGGCTCTCAATGAAGCCGGCCAGTTCCTGTTCCTGCGAGCTCGTTCGGCAGCCGGACAGAGCCAACACCACAGCGAAAACCCCGAGTAGAATCAATCCTGTTCTCACAACTGAGCCTCCTAACGCGATTTCACGAGCGGGCACAGTGTAGCAGGTGCCCAACGGAATCGCAACCGGCAGAAGGCTGCGGCCCAGTTATTGCAGATGCGGGGCGATCAGAACGCCTGTTGTTCGGTGCGGGCGATGATCTCGTTCTGGAGTTCGTGTCCGAGGTCTACGAAGTAGTCGCTGTAGCCGGCCACGCGGACGATCAGGTCGCGGTTCTGCTCGGGATGCTTCTGGGCCTCGCGGAGCGTTTCGGCTTTGATGACGTTGAACTGGATGTGATGGCCGTCGAGCTTGAAGTAGGCCCGGATCAGGTGTGCGAGTTTCTCGATACCGTTGTCGCCCGCCAGGACCTGGGGGTTGAACTTCATGTTCAGCAAGGTTCCACCGGTGCGGGCGTGATCGATGCGGGCGGCCGATTTGATGATCGCGGTCGGGCCTTGCGTATCGGCCCCCTGGCTGGGAGAGATGCCGTCCGAGACGGGCTCGCCCGCTCGGCGCCCGCTGGGCAGGGCGCCCGTGACGTTGCCGAAATAGATGTGCACAGTGGTGGGCAGCAGATTGACGCGATATCGACCGCCCTTGGTGTTGGGCCGGCCGTTGAGAAGATCGTAGTACGTGTTGAAGACGTTCTCGGTGATCGTGTCGGCGTAGTCGTCGTCGTTGCCGTACTTCGGACTGTGGTTGCGCAGCAGATGGTGAAGCTGCTCGCAGCCCTCGAAGTTCGCCTGCGTGGCGGCCAGCAATTCATCCATGGTGACGTCCTGCTGCTCGAAGACGTGATACTTTACCGCCGCCAGCGAATCGGTAACGGTACCGATGCCCACGCCTTGAATATAGGTTGGGTTGTAGCGGGCGCCGCCGGCGTGGTAGTCCAGGCCACGTGCGATGCAGTCACTCATGACGACCGACATGAACGGCGCGGGCAGGTAATTGGCGTACAGCCGCTCGATGACATTGTTGCCCCTGATCTTCAGGTCGAGGAAATACGCCAGTTGCTTCCGGTAGGCGTCCATCAACCGGTCGTGCGACGTGAACTGACGCGCGTCGCCTGTCCGGGGGCCGATCTGCTCGTTCGTGCGCGGATCGCGTCCGTCGTGGCAGGCCAGCTCGAAGATCTTGGGCCAGTTGATATACCCGGTGAGCGTGCAACTCTCCTTGCCGAAGGCACTGACCGTCACGCATCCGCTGGGTCCGCCGCAACGGGCGTCCTGCATGGTCTTGCCATCTTGGAGCATCTCCTTGATGATGACGTCCGTGTTGAAGACGGAAGGCTGGCCAAAGCCGGTTCGAATGACTTCGCAGGCCCGCTTGAGAAACCGGTCGGGATTACACTTGCTGATCTGGATGCACGAACTGGGTTGGGTCAGCCGCATCTCTTCGACGACATCGAGTATCAGATAAGTGACGTCGTTGACTCCATCGCCACCTTCCGGCGTCAGTCCACCTACGTTGATCAGGGCGAAGTCGGTGTATGTGCCGCTCTGTTCCTCGGTGACGCCCACCTTCGGGGGAGCGGGCTGATTGTTGAATTTGATCCAGAAACACTGCAGCAACTCCCTGGCACTCTCCGGCGTCAAGCTCCCTTCCTCTATGCCTCGCTGATAGAAGGGATGAAGGTGTTGGTCGAGACGTCCCGGATTGAAGGAGTCCCAAGTGTTCAGCTCGGTGATCACCGAGAGATGTACGAACCAGTAGGCCTGCAGCGCCTCCCGGAAGTTGCGCGGTGCACGGGCGGGGACGTGCTCGCAGACCTCGGCGATCTGCTCCAGTTCGCGCCGGCGGTCTGGAGCGTTCTCGGCCTGGGCCAATTCTCGCGCCTTCTTGGCGTGACGCTGCGCGAATGTCACGACGGCGTCGGCGCAAATCTCCATCGCGCGATATTCCTGCTCCTTATCGTAGGCACGCGGATCGTTGAGGTAGTCCAGTCTGGCTCGGTTCGCGGCAATGTCCTGTTTGAAATCCAACATGCCCTTGTGATAGATCTTGTCGTCGAGAATGGCATGGCCGAACGCGCGCTGCTCCATGAACTCGGTGAAAACGCCCGCTTCGAAGGCTCGGTGCCAGGCCGGTTCCATAGCGGCGAAAAGCTTCTCGCGCATGGTCTTGCCCGACCAGAAGGGAATGATTTTCTCGGTGTAGATCGCCCGGACCTCGTCGCTGACCTCGAACCGCGTCTTATCGCGCGTGCTGAGAATGCGAAAATCCTCCAGATCGTGACAGCACAGTTCGGGATAGGTCGGTGTGGC
>CP070782.1:5880656-5889072 GCA_020346325.1 Phycisphaerales bacterium | reverse complement strand
GCGATGAAGCCGCCGCCGTCCAATGGATTCGCGGTGTGACACCGGCTCACGGGACACTCCCCACGCACCTGGCCCTCGACGACCGCCGGGTGTTCGCTCACGATGCCGAATTCCCGCTGACGCTCGTGTTCAATCGCTCGCACTCTCGCTACGCCCAGCCGTGGTACTATGGCGTCAGCCACGGCATGGCTTTGGCCCAGGTCTTTCGCTCACGCGATCAGGTGCGATTGAGCCAGTCTCCTTCGGGCGGCGGCTCGGGCAATCCCGCCTGGGATTTCCAGTGGTTCATACCGCACTACGAAGTGGGCCGGCGCTACCGTTTCGCCATGCGCGCCCTGTACGTACCGTTCGAATCCCGAGGCCGACTGGTCGAGACCGTCACGCCTCATCTGGCCGCTGTCAACGCAGGAGCCAGGATCGCTATTCCTCGAATCAACGGGCCATACCTGCACGTCTACCAACCGGCCGGTGACATCTTTCCCGGGCCGGACGTGGCGAACCTGAAGGCCGGACGATACTATGAGGAGTGGGTGCCCAACGATCATTGCTTTGTCAAAGATGACGATGGACGCTGGCATGCATTCGGGATCACACACCCTCGGACCGATTTCGATCACGTGCACGCCGGAGAGAACCTGTCGTTCCATGCCCTCGCCCCGAAGGGCGGGCTGAAAGACGTCTTGGTCACCGGATCGTGGCAAGACCAGCCTAAGATCCTGCCCCCTTCCGAACGCCCGGGCGAAATCGAAGCCAATCACGCCCCGTATGTTGTCAGGAAGGACGGGCTCTATCATATGATCTATGGCCCGGCTCCGCTGCGCTATGCCATCTCGAAAGACCTGCACCAATGGACGCCCCACGGTGCGTTGGCGAACGCCCCGGCCGGGCGGGACCCCAGTGTCATCTTCTGGGACGGGGCCTACCACATCCTGGTGTGCGGACGACACGAAGTACTCATGGCCCGGTCCGAGGACCTGATGACCTGCACCGGGACGCGCCGTATCCTGAAGATGAAGGACGGCGTGGACGCGGAATCGCCCTCGATCGTCAGGCACAATGATACGTTCTATCTCTTCGTCTGCGGCTGGAACGGCCAATGGGACCGCAAGAACCTCAATGGTGCCTACCAGCACGTCACGTACGTCTACCAATCGGACGATCCCTACGCGTTCCACGCCGGCAAAGAAGTGACGCGTCTCGACGCCCACGCGCCGGAGATCTTTCAGGACGAGGAGGGCCACTGGTATATCTCCAGTGCCCAGTGGCCCTATCGCGGCGTGAGTATCGCCCCCCTGGTCTGGGAGTAGCCCGGCCATTGAGAAGGAATAATTCGCATGAACGAGAGGTATTGTGCAATGCGCGTTCTTCTCGCAGCCAGTATCCTCGTTGCAGCCGCCGGCTGTGGCACACTGCCCGATGGTAGCCGGTGGGGCCAGGACGCCTTCTCTTCTTTCGAGTCGAACAGAATCGCGGGGGCGGCCAAGAAAGCCTTTTGGCATCCCAACACGCTCGGCCCTCTGGCCGGGGCGGCGGTGTTCGCCATCGACGATTTCGATGAACGAGCGTCCGACTGGGCCGTCAAGCACACGCCTCTGTTCGGCTCCGAAAGCGATGCCCGAGACGCCAGCGACGACCTCAAACTGCTCCTGGCCGTCGAGACCCTGGTGACGGCTCTGGCCACCCCCAGCGGGGATGACGTCGAATCGTGGACGCGCGCCAAGCTGAAGGGCATGGCCGTCGAAGCCGGCGCCGTAGCGGCCACCCAGGGACTCACAGGACTGCTCAAGAGCGCCACCGATCGTGAGCGTCCCGACCGGAGCAACGACAACAGTTTCCCGTCGGCACACAGCTCTTCAGCCTTCGCATACGCCACCCTGTCGAATCGAAATCTGGATCACATAGACGTGCCGCCGGCAGCCCGAAATGGCCTTCAGGTCGGGAACGTTCTCACGGCCGGTGGCGTGGCCTGGGCCCGGGTCGAGGGGCGCAAGCACTATCCGTCCGACGTACTTTTCGGAGCCGCCCTTGGCCATTTCCTGGCCGCGTTCATCCACGATGCCTTTCTGAACCTGCCCGGCCGCGACGAGATCCGACTGACGAGCCTGCCCGTGGAGGCGGGGGCCGGCGTGCAATTGGCGGTGCGCTTCTGATCGGGCGCATTACCTGTTCGAACATCACCTGCAACTCATCTCAAGCTGACGGTGTGACCCATGAAGACGTTGAACAGTCCCGGCGAAGCGGTACAATCAAGGCTGAGTCGGCAATAATTCGTGCGTCAAGAAATCGGAGGGTATCGATGTCGAGATTCCGCATCGCGGTCATGTGTCTCTGTTCCGTTTTCGCGCTGGCCGCCACGCAAGCGGGCACTGATCAAACAATGACCTTGCCCGAGGCCGTGACTTGGCTGGAAGGCGAGGCGCATCGGATCATTCGGGCCTCGAAGCGCACGATGGCGGACGGGACCGCCGCGTTTCCGCCGCAGGTGGGGCTGGGCTACGAAGCCTTCTGGCTCCGCGACTACGAATACACCCTGGAAGGATCCATCGCCTCCTATTCCGACCAGGAACTGGCCGATGCCTGCCGGCTCTTCGTGCGCAAACTGCGGGCCGACGGCGCGGGCACCGATTGCGTCAGGTTCGACGGCACGCCCATCTACAAGCCGGGCTTCGGTTCGCTGGGCACGCACCCGGTCGCCGATGGCTCGCAGTTTACGGTGGGCGTGGCGTGGCATACCTACCGCAAGACCAAAGATGCGGAACTGCTGGCGGAGATCATTGATTTCCTCGTCAAGACGATGAAAGCCGTGCCCCGCAACCCCGCCACCGGCCTGGTCCACATCCAGCCGGGCGAGCCCCAGGACCGCTGCCCCTATGGCTTCACCGACACCATCGGCAAGCAGGGGAACGTCCTGTTCTGCTCGCTGCTCTACGTCCAAGCCTGCCGCCAGCTGGGAGACTTGTTGGCGGTCTTGGGGTGGGACGAAGACGCCCGTCGCTGGCGCGAGACAGGTCGACGGATCGCGAGCAGCATCGACGCCGTCTTCTGGGATCCCGCTGCCGGCCTTTTCCGCGCGGCCACCGTGCAGTGCCGTGAGCACGATATCTGGGGCTCGGCTTTCGCCGTCTATTTAGGCGTCGCCGACAAGGAACAAGCCAACGCCATCGCCACCTATTTCCAGCAGCACTACGACGAAATCGTCCAGGCCGGTCAGATCCGTCACCTGCCGGGTGGTGTCTATTGGGAAAAGGCTCGCTGTGCTCCAGACACCTACCAGAACGGTGCCTACTGGGCCACACCGACGGGATGGTTCGTCTACACGCTCGATCTGGTCAATTCCAATTTGGCCGACCAAACCGTCATCGACATGGTGCGTCACTTCCAGGCCCACGGCGCCTGCGAATGGATCTTCGACACGCGGCGGCAACTCCCTCATTATCTGGCCAGCGCCGCCCTGCCCCTGGCCGGCATCCGCGCGATGCTCGACCGCCGCGGCAAGTCACCGTAGAATGGCACAGCGTCGCCGCCCACGCTGTTTGAGATGAGAGGGAGAAACTGATGAAATCCCGCCGAGGCGTCCTACTCGTCACACTGCTGCTAGCGACGCAGACGACTGCCGCCGCCAGGGCCGTTGACGTCAATGATATCGCCGAGGGGTATGTCCGGCTGGTGCTGGAGGTGGGGCTCTACGATGAAGACTACGTCGACGCCTACGTCGGCCCGGCTGCATGGGAGCCGGGGGAGGACCAGGCCAAAGAGCCGTTTCCCGCGTCCCGCCTGCGCGCCCGAGCCGACGCACTTGCCAAGCAACTACAAGAGATAGACCGTGACCAATCTGCGGGGATCCACCAGCAGCGCTACGACTATCTCGACAGGCAATTGCGCTCCGTGCGCGGCAAGATCGACCTGCTGGCCGGGGTCACAATGTCGTTCGACGAAGAGTCCCGCATCTTATACGACGCCGTCGCACCGCTCGACGCTGGCGACTCTTCCAAACCCTACTCTCCACGCCGCAAACCCCCTCGGCCCTGGCCTCCCGCCGCGCTGATTGGCGGCTTTTGCCTGGGCAATCACGTCGGATTACCGACCAGGGTCATTGCGATCGGAGGCAGGGCTTTGGTATCATTGGGCGCAGAGCGTGCCGAAACTGCGTATCTGTGAGACTATCGCTGAAAGGCGGTGGATCATGAAGCGGACCAGAGCAATCATCCTGTTGCTGTTGTTGGCATCGTCTACGCCATTCACTTATGCAATGATTACGATCTGGCGGAATGACGCCCCCTGGAACCCTGTCTGGCCCAAGGAACTGGAGCCCTTCCGCCAACAAATCGAAGTTCGAGGCGTCGGTCATGGCATCCAGGAGACCGTGTTCGACGTCTCCTTCTCCGATCGGGCCCAATTTGAAAAGGCCTGGCCTGTGATCCTGAAGCTCAAGAGCCCCGGTGTCCCGCTCATCCTGGAGAAGGCGCCCTCCTATCACGACGTCAGTGGCGCCACCATGGGGCCGGGCGTCCGCGTCCTCTGGCCTTCCGGCGGGGTGAGCACGATTCCCGGTGGAAAGCCGTTGCGCGCCTCGGCGCCCTGGCCTGAGTCGATCAAGTCGTCCTCCGGTCAGTTGCCCGAGTACGTCGTCGCGACGAAGGATACCTGGGTGCCGTTCTCCGAAGATGGCCCGACGACTTTCCGACACCGCGCCCGAGTCGATCTCGTCCTAGCGGTCGATGGCGAAGTCGTCGATCTGAACCGCATCCGCTTCCCCAAAGATACGCCAATCATCGATCGAAGATTCGACGAACGCTAGCGAAGGCAAAACGAAGCCGATAACACCTGGGCCGATGATGATAGCCCTATACCCCGTCACATCCGAGTTAACCAGATCCTTAGATCATCAGGAAACAGGATATGCATAACAAGGCAAGGGGGAGAGAATGGCATTTCAGCGACCGCACCTGGTCTCTTCGACTTCCCCATGCGTGGCAGGCACAGCGTGACCCTGAATGCGTAACGATGTTCGCTGACCCCGCATTGGGAGCGCTTCAGAAAAGTGCTGCTTTCAAAGATTCCGAAGTGTCGGATGCCGACCTCCGTGATCTGGCGGTCGAACGCCTGGACGCTGGGGTGGCGCCACGTCCAGTCCATCTGGGCGACTTCGTGGGATTCTCAATCGCCTTCACGACCGACAACGTGTCATGGAGACAATGGTACCTCCGAAACCGGCGTCAGGCTCTGTTCGTGACCTACAATTGTTGTCCGGAAGATCAGGGTCTCGAAGATGACGCTTTGAACAGAATCCTTTCCACGCTATCGGCGGTCTGCGAGGATATTTCCTGATAAAGCGGAGGGTGAATGGCTCCCAACCTGGAAAACTATCTGTCCACTTGAAGGCCACCTCCATAGTTTGTTATATATCCAGGTTGCGAAGCATACGGTTCTTGACTGTCGAGGGGCACCATGCAGGACGCGAACATACAATGGGTTTGCATGTTGGGGCTGACTCTTTTGCTCGGCTCGGGGATAGTGAAGGGCGAAGGTATTGCGGTCCCAGGAACCGTTCAGACTGCGATCCAGCGCGCGGGCAACGCCGATGAGGACGCAGAGCGGCTCGGTATCCTGAAGGAGTTGGCTCAGCGGCCGGACCTGAGCGACAAACTCCGTGCTGACGTCGAGCGGATTCGCCGGGAGGTCGAGCGCTGGCTTGCCGACCCTCGGCTGGATTACTTCGGGCGCACCATCTCCCAACAAGCGGATTGGGATTTCGGCGTCGATCCCAATTCGCCTCTCTACCCGCTGACGCTGCTCTATCGGGGCCGGATGCTGGTTTGGCACACGATGGAATCGGGCGGCGTCTGGAACAACCAGCCGCGCCGGGAAGCCTTCCTGGGCCAAGCCAAGCGCGACTTCTCCGAATACGTCCGCCACTTTCCGCTGAACCGCATCGCCCGCATGTACCTGGGCGAGCCCATCGGTCCCGATAAGGATTACCCAGCCGTGCCGGGCGCACCAGACTGGGCCGTTTATCAGCGCGAAGGTTTGGAAAGGCTGACCGATATCATCGAATGGTGGATCGACAACCGCATGCGTGATAACGGCGAGTATGGCGGCGGATGGGGAGACGACTGCGAGATGTGGCGCTGGTGGGTGCCTGTCTTGATCGGTTTCGAGGACCGGAAGATTGCGACCGCCCAGCAGCGCTTCAGCGAGGCCCTCATGCAGCAGGAGCACATGCGACGCGGCTACACGACACGCATGACCGACGTCGAGCACACTGCCGAAGATTCAGCCGACGTGATCACGCCCATGATGCACCTCGATCCGGACAATCCCATCTGGTTCGCTCGCGCACAGCGACTGACCCAACTGATGGAAACGCTCTGGACCGGACGCAACGAACGTGGGGGGCTTCAGTTCAAGAGTACTTACTTCACCGTCGACCGCGTCGACGACCGGCCGGACCGAGCCTGTGACACGGTCTACCATCCGCGCGCCGTTCAGCCCGCCCTGCTCTACTGGCAGCGCACGGGCGATCCGCACTTGACGGGGCTTTTCACAGCCTGGATGGACGCTTGGGTCGAAGCTACGGCCCGGGCGGAACGAGGCAAGCCGGCGGGGATTATCCCCAGCGCCATCCATTGGCCCGACGGACGAATCGGCGGTCTGGCAGACGATTGGTGGGACCCGCGCAACCACGGCGAATACACCTTGTACCTCTGGCCCAGCGCCATGAGCATGATGATGAACACCATGCTCCTGACGCACCACGTGACCGGCCAGGACAAATACCTCAAACCCATCCGCTCAATGGCCCGGGCCCGCCTGCGCCACCTGCAGGACCCTCCCAGCCAAAGCCCCCCTGCCGGCAGCGAAGCCTGGTGCGCGGCCCGGATGGGTTTCGTCTCGGGCGTCGTCGCCAAGTACCGGTTTCTGACCGGCCGTGGCGAATTCGATGAGCTGCTGCGCCGCGACATGCCGGCCTACACTGGATTCCGCCTGACCGGCGACCGGCGGCAACTCACCCACGCCTTGGAGAACAACGCCGCAGCCCTGCGCATCAATTGGCCGGGTTATACGAGCGAGGTGCGCTATACGGATCGCGTGCTGCGCTTCCCGCAATTGTTCGGCGGAGGACTGATGACGGACCGGCGCATCGACGCCATCCGCAGCCCGACCCCATCCGTCCTCTACGCCACGGCCACAGGCGATCCGGGCGACGCGCTGTACTTCCCGATGAACGCCGTCCGCTGGCTGACCCCGCCGCGTAAGATCGCCGTCCTGGTCACCGATGCGACCAAGACCTCTTTCGCCGCCGAACTGTTCCACTTCGGCTCCAAACCCCGTCCGATGGCCGCTGAACTCTACCTGCTCGACGAAGGCCGATATCACCTGACCCTGGAAGCCGGCGGCAAGGAGATACACAGCCAGCCCCTGACCATCGCCGGCCCTCGCACCCAAGTCCAGTTCACGCTGCCCCCACAAATCCTCTGCACTTTCAGAGTTCGATAAAACCTCGGAACCCGTATCCTCCTCGCAGGACAGCCGAGAAAGCGGCTTTTTCCCTTGACAGACCGCGGCCTGTTTTGTATTTTGATTAACATATACAGTTCGATATCAGCCCTGCTGATCAATGATCCTTCATCACTTACCAATTCGAAGGGTTCCCGGGTGATGCTCAGCCAAATAGGAGTCGTTGTTGACCGTCCAGACGTCGGGGACGTCAGGGATCAGGTATCGCGCCCGGCGGTGTACTCATTCGTGCAAAACAAACCCAATTTTCGCCGTTTTCAGCCTGAAAACGGGGTTTGGGCGAGAACGCAAACCCAATTCGGGGCCGGCCGCAGGGCGCGGGCAGTCCAGGCCTCCGCGCTGTACTCATCGGCGCCAAACAAAGCGAATTTTCGCCGTTTTAGGCTCAAAAACGCGGATTTGCTCCAAAAACAAAGCCAATCAAACCCAATTCCCAGTTCCGGCGTAGGGTCATCTGGCATGGCCGGTCCATGCGCGTTGACGGCCGGAGTGGATTTCGATAGAGTCAGGTTCTGATGAAGAAGAACAAAAAGACCTATAAGCCTCGTCTGCTGGCCCTCGAACTGACGCGGCGGTGCCGGTTCAATTGCCGACACTGTCGGGCCGACGCCGAGCGGACGGCCCCCCAGGACGAACTGACGACCGAGCAGTGGAAGAAGATCCTCGCCTCGGTAGCCAGCTACGAGAAATGCGTGGTCATCATGACCGGCGGCGAGCCGACCGAGCGGAGCGACCTGATCGAACTGGTCGAATACTCGCGCCAGGTCGGACTCCGAGCCGTGATGGCCACCTGTGGCTACGCCATCGACGATGCCACGCTGGCGAAGCTCACGGACGCGGGCGTGCAGGCGCTGTCGTTTTCACTCGACGGCGCCACGGCCGAGACCCACGATGCGTT
>CP070782.1:5873459-5880556 GCA_020346325.1 Phycisphaerales bacterium | reverse complement strand
CGCAAAGAGTTTGTCGGGTGTCGTCGTGATCTGGCGAACGCCGAACGTGGTAACCTTCTCGGCACCGTTGTCCAGCGAGGCGGTGAGCTGATAGAGCACCGGGGTGAATTCATCCCAGAGTTGCAGGCGACCCTCTTCAGGAAAACTGAACTCGAACGCCTGCCCATCGGGACCCCATGAGATCGGCTTTGTCACTGCAGGCGGCGTCTCTGCCTTGGGTCCGGCGATCTGTTGAACCGACAGTTCCAGCGTACCTTCTCCGGCCTGCCGGCGGTCGGTAGCCACGCGCCCTTTGATTGTAAGGGATTTCGTCCGGATGTGAGGATAGACTTGCAGGTCCGAGATCGAGGCGGCGGAGCGCGCCGCCAGTTCCAGGCGGCCGATGATGCCATTCCAGTTGCCCTGCGTGTGGTCGGTGACACTATGCGACCAGTCCCCCACGTCCACAATGATGCGGTTGTCCACGCGAATGGTCAGCGTGTGCTTTCCGGGCGAGAGCAAGCCGAGGTCGTATTCATGGGCAGTGCAAAGGCTGTCATCGCGTCCAATGAACCGCTCGTTCACCCAGACGCGCGTCTCCCAGTGGGGCCGTTCCAGGGTCAGCGTCACGTGCCTGTCCTGCCACCGGCGCGGGATCTTGATTCGCCGCTGGTACCAGGCGGCGCCGACATAGTGCTTCTCGGGTTGCAGGAAGAACGGCACCTTGATGTTGTCGGGTTGGCGATATTGCTCGTACCTCGGTTCGTTCAACCATGTTTCCTTCTTCGCCGCACCGGTCCATTCGGTATCCAGCGTGATGGAGTTGCCGAAGCCCTGGTTCTGGAGCGCTCCAGGCAAATGAAGTTGCTCCAAGAGTTCCCGGGCATACCAGGCCTCTACCACTCCGACGTCGTTGGGGTCGAGTTGAAAGCGCCAGGAGCCGGAGAGATCGATCGTGTCACCTCCAGCGGCGGCCGCGAAACCGAATAAGAGCATTGCTAGTGCTGTGCTACGACGCATGAAATGACACCTCCTTCGGAACGAGATCGAAGTCGTTTGCTGTGATCGGACAGCTGGAAAAAGACTATCCATTTTCACGGGGCGAAAGTCAAGCGCCGGGGTGAGAATGGAGGGCTTCGGAGGACTCTCAGGTACTCCTGGTGGCGAATTGAGCCGGGCTTACCGAAACGGACTCTATCAGAACGAGCGGCGTGGTGATTGCATTTGGCGCCGCAGGGCTTAAAATGGGGGTTTGCCACAAGAGATTGTCGTTGCCAGTCGTCCATTGAAAGGAGACGTGATGAATAGGCTACCAATCGCACGCATTGTCTGGATCGGTCTGCTGCTGGCCGGGATCTGCGGCAGCGGCTACACCGCCGAGCGGGATTATCCGATTCGACCGGTACCGTTCACGCAGGTGACGGCGAGGGACTCGTTTTGGGCTCCCCGGATTGCGACCAATCGCAAGGAGACTATTCCCTACGCCTTCAGCAAATGCGAAGAGACCGGGCGGATGAACAATTTTGACATCGCCGCCGGGATTCTGGAGGGCGAGCACCAAGGCGACTTTCCTTTTGACGACACTGACCCCTACAAGATCCTCGAGGGCGCCGCGTACGTCCTGAGCGTGCAGCCCGACCCGGTGCTGGATCAGTACCTCGACCGGCTGATCGCCAAGATCGCCGCCGCCCAGGAAGAGGACGGGTATCTGTACACCTGCCGGACGAACAACTGCGAGCGGTTGAACAACTGGTTTGGTGACGAGCGCTGGGAGAAATTGGCCGACAGCCACGAGCTCTACAACATGGGCCATCTCTATGAGGCGGTCGCGGCTCACCATCAGGCTACAGGCAAACGAAATCTGCTGAACATCGCTCTGAAGAATGCGGACCTGCTGGACAGAGTCTTCGGCCCGGGCAAGAACGAAGAGGCTCCGGGACATCAGGTGATCGAGATGGGATTGGTCAAGCTCTACCGCCTCACCGGTGAGGAGCGTTACCTGAACCTGGCGAAGTTCTTCCTGGAGACGCGCGGCCCCGGCGGCAACCCGTACAACCAGTCGCACGAGAAACCCTATGAGCAGAGTGAAGCGGTCGGTCACGCGGTGCGGGCCACCTACATGTACAGCGGCATGGCAGACATCGCCGCCTTGACCGGAGACGAGCGCTACCTAAAGGCCATCGACCGGATCTGGAACGACGTGGTCACGAAGAAGCTCTACCTGACCGGCGGCATCGGCGCCACCGGAGGTGGCGAGGCGTTCGGCCGGGCGTACGAACTGCCCAACGAAACCGCGTACTGCGAAACCTGCGCCGCCATCGGCAATGTCTATTGGAACCACCGCATGTTCCTGTTTCACGGGGACGGCAAGTACATCGACGTGCTCGAACGAACCCTGTACAACGGACTGATCTCCGGCGTCTCGCTGACGGGCAATCGCTTCTTCTATCCCAATCCGCTGGCCTCACACGGCCAGCACGAGCGCAGCGGCTGGTTCGGTTGCGCCTGCTGCCCAGGCAATATCGCCCGCTTCGTCGCGTCGGTCCCGGGCTACGTCTACGCCCAGGTCGACGACCGGCTCTACGTCAATCTGTTCGTTGCGGGGACGGGCCACATCAAGATGGACGACCGGGCCGTGCGCTTGATCCAGAAACACAATTACCCCTGGGAGGGCAACATTCAACTGATTGTCGATCCGCAAGCGACCGGCCGGTTCACGATCTGCGTTCGCATCCCCGGCTGGGCCCGGAATACGCCCGTGCCGAGCGATCTATATCACTACCTGCACCGCCGCCCGGAAGCAGTCACGATGAAGATCAATGGCGAAGCCATCGACTTCGAGATCGAGAAGGGCTACGTTCACCTGAACCGCGAATGGAGGACCGGAGACATCATCGAATTGGACCTGCCCATGCCGGTTCGGCGGGTAATTGCCAATGAGAAGGTCGAAGCCGACCTCGGTCGCGTCGCCCTGGAGCGTGGCCCGATCGTCTACTGCGCCGAAGGGCGCGACAACGACGGGAAGGTCTTCAATCTCGTGCTGGACGACGCCACGCCTCTCCGCGCGCAACACCAACCGGACCTGCTGGGCGGCGTCACCGTGGTCCGGGGCGAGGCGACCGGGTTAACGTACGCCAGCGATGGCAAGACTCTGATTCGACGGCCACGCGACCTGACCCTGATCCCGTACTACGCCTGGGCTCATCGCGGCCAGGGCGAGATGGCCGTCTGGCTGGCCCGCGACGAAGCGGTCGCCGAGCCCCCGCTGCCCGAGGGCATGCTCCGCAATGGTTCGTTCGAGAAGACGGTGGATCGCAACCCGGCCGGCTGGGAACGGCGCACTTACGGAGGCCAGGCGCGCTTCCGACTGGCCCGGGATGCCCGCACGGGCGAGCGTTGCGTCAGGATCAGCTCGGACCAAGGCGCCGACGCCGGGTGGTTCACCTCGGCGCGCGTCAAACCGTTTTCCCGCTATCGGCTCAGCGGCTGGGTCAAGACGGAGAACCTCAATGCCGGGTCGGGGCGCGGTGCCCAGTTGAATCTGCACAACATCCAGTCCGTGCGAACAGACGCGATCACTGGGACCAACGATTGGACGCAGCTCAGCGTGGAGTTCGACACGGGCTCGAACAGCACCGTCGAGTTGAACTGCCTGTTTGGCGGCTGGGGCCAGTCGACCGGTACCGCCTGGTTCGACGACATCATGCTCGAACGGCTGGGCGACGATGCCGACGCGCCGGGCCGACCCCTGATGTACTACACCGACGAAACATACGAGCGGGCCTTCGCCAAAGATCCCGACGTCGTCCGTTTCAATGGCCGTTACCTGATGTACTACTCGATCCACCGGGGCAAGGACGGAATCGCCATCGGCATTGCCGAGAGCGACGACCTGACGAACTGGAAGAAGGTGGGCGAAATCCTGCCCGAAGGTGACGTCGAGAGCAAGGGCCTGGCCGCGCCCGGCGCGCTGGTCCGCGCCGGCAAGGTGCACCTGTTCTACCAGAGCTATGGCAATGGCCCCCGGGACGCGATCTGTCACGCTGTCTCGGAAGACGGGATTCACTTCAAGCGTAACCCGACCAACCCCATTTTCCGGCCGACGGGTGATTGGAACTGCGGCCGGGCCATCGATGCCGACGTGATTGAATACGACGGGCAGATGTTGCTCTACTGCGCAACGCGCGATCCGGACATGAAAATCCAGAAGCTCGTCGTGGCCGGCGCGCCGGCCGATTCGGATTATGCCCGCGACAAGTGGACGCAATTGTGCGAGGAGTCGATCCTGGAGCCCGAATTGAAGTGGGAAGGCAAGTGCATCGAAGCGCCCTCGCTGTTCGAGCATGAAGGCCGGCTCTACATGTTCTACGCCGGAGCGTACAACAACGCGCCGCAGCAGATCGGTTGCGCCATCAGCGACGATGGGCTAACCTGGAGACGTCTCTCACAATACCCCCTGCTGCCCAACGGCGGCGGCAACGAATGGAACGCCAGCGAATCGGGCCACCCGGGCGTCTTCCGGGACGATAACGGGCAGATGCACCTGTTCTTCCAGGGCAACAACGACGATGGGGCCAGTTGGTATCTGTCCCGTATGACCGTCGCGTGGGACGACGAGGGCCATCCGACGCTGGTACGACCGCGTGACAAGCACGTCTTCCGCATCGCCGAGAGCATCCGGCCGATGGTCGAGATCGACGCGACGAAGCAGGCCGAGCCGATCTCCAAATACGTCTATGGGCAGTTCATCGAACACTTGGGCCGCTGCATTTACGGCGGGATCTGGGCCGAGATGCTCGAAGACCGCAAGTTCTTCTATGCGGTCGGCAGCCGCCGCTCGCCCTGGGAGACCATTGGCACGACGACCGGCGTCGTCATGGACGAAGAGGACCCCTTCGTGGGCGAGCACACACCGCGGGTTCATATGGCCGGTGGGATGCGGCAGCGTCATCTGGGCGTTCTGGCGGGCAAGGACTACACCGGTTACATCTGGATCAAGCCTGCCACGAGCGCAGGGGCCAGCGTCGAAGTCGCGCTCGTCTGGGGCGAAAACGGCCAGCAGCGCGATTTGAATTACTTCACGGTCAATACGGATCGCTACCTGAAATGCCCGCTGAGCTTCACCGCCGGTGCGGCGACCGACGAAGCCATGTTGGAGGTGCGAATCAGTCGCGGGCAAGCCCATATCGGAACGCTCTCGCTGATGCCGGCCGACAACGTCCACGGGATGCGGGCCGACACGCTGAAGCTGCTGAAGGAACTGAACGCGCCGGTCTATCGCTGGCCGGGCGGGACCTTCGTCAGTGGCTACAACTGGCGCGACGGCGTCGGACCGCGCGACAAGCGCCCGCCCCGCCGCAACCCCGCCTGGCGCGGTATCGAGCACAACGACTTCGGACTCGATGAGTTCATTCTCTTCTGTCGGGAGATCGGGACCGAACCGATGATCGCGGTCAACTCCGGTTTCGGAGATGACTACTCGGCTGCCCAGGAGGTCGAATATGCCAATGGCTCGACCGAGACGCTGATGGGCGAGTGGCGCGCCGAGAATGGCTACGCCGAACCTTACGACGTCAAGTGGTGGTGCGTGGGCAACGAGATGTTCGGCACCTGGCAGTTGGGCTATATGGCCCTGAACCAGTACGTCCTCAAACACAATCTCTTTGCCAAAGCCATGTGGGACATCGATCCCAATATCAGACTGATCGGCGTCGGCGCGGCCGGCAACTGGTCGCGGGGCATGCTCACCCATTGCGCCGACAACATGGACCTACTCAGCGAGCACTTCTATCGCCAGGAGCGGGATTCGGTGATCGAACACGCCGGGCAGATTGCCGAATCGGTACGCAATATCGCCAACGCCCATCGCGAGTACCGCCAGACGATAGACGCGCTGGAAAGCAAAGACATCCGCATCGCCCTGGACGAGTGGAACTACTGGTATGGCCCGCATGTCTACGGCGAGTTGGGCACGCGCTACTTCATGAAGGACGCACTGGGCATCGCGGCCGGCCTGCACGAGATGGCCCGCAACAGCGAGCTGTACTTCATGGCCAACTACGCCCAGACCGTCAACGTCATCGGTGCCATCAAGACGACCAAAACCGCGGCCGCGTTCGCCACGACCGGACTGGTGCTGAAGCTCTATCGCGAGCACTTCGGGCAGGTGCCGGTCGCCGTCGGGGGGCAATTGCACGGGCTGGACGTCGCCGCAGCCTGGACCAATGACAAGAAGGCGATCACCATCGGCATCGTCAATCCCAACGAAGCGACCTATAGCGTGAACCTGACGTTGGGAGGTGCCGAGCTGACCGGTGAGGGTGGCTGCTGGACGATCCGCCACGATGACCCGATGGCCTACAACGAGCCGGGCGTCGAGCCCAAAGTCGTGATCGAAGGAGATTCGGTCTCCGGCGCGTCAGCCAATCTGACGGCGCCGGGCTATGGCGTGCGACTCTATAAGCTGAAGATCAAGGATTGAGGCAGGTAATGATAATAGATCCCATACGACCTATAGGACCTATACACTGCGTTTGTTGCTATGAAGTTGCGGTTCGGCCGATTTGAAGAAGCCAGTGGCTATTGTGGCAAGTGCCTCAAGCAGGTCCCGGTCGGGCGGCAGGGTATTCGTCACGGCCCGCACTTGGTCTTGACGCTGCTGACGGGCTTGTGGGCGATTTTCTGGATTCGCGACGCTCGCCGGCCGCGACCGTGGAAGTGCCTCGAATGCGGCGCTGAAGTCTACAAGATCATGAGCGATCCATTCGCTAAAGCCAAATGAATAGGTCCTATGGGTCCTATAGGACCTATGCTTACTGAATCTCAAAAGGAGAACACCGCATCATGGAATGCCAGAAAGAAAAGAACCTCAAGGACTGCAACTGTTCCTACCCAGGCTGCGGCAAGAAAGGCATGTGTTGCGAATGCCTCAGCTATCATCTCTCGTCGAAGCAACTGCCCGCCTGTTGCTTCCCCGACGAGGTCGAACGCACCTATGATCGCAGCTTTAAAGCCTTCGCCAAAGCCTGGAACCTCTGAGTACTCGGAAAGGTGACATCGGCTTTTCCGGAGGACGAGCCGATGTCACCTTTCGTCTCGACTCAATCAATTCGGCAAGT
>CP070782.1:5866722-5873359 GCA_020346325.1 Phycisphaerales bacterium | reverse complement strand
GCGCCAACAACGGTTCGGCGCCGAGCCCACGGGTGGTGAAGGCCTTTTTCATAATCGGCCACGCGACGAATTCTGTCGTGCCCGGTGCGACGGTGGTTTCGATGAGCACAAGACAGTGCGGCTCGATCTTCTCACCAATCGTCCGCATCGTGGCCTCCAGGGCGCTCATCTCGGCCTGCCCGGTCCGCATGTTGCCCAGATCATGCTTGGTGTAGTCACACTGCACGTCGATGACCACGCAATCGGCCAGTTTGAGGCAGTCGCTGTTGTAGGTGGCCACGAGCGTCTTCTTCTCCAGGACGCAGCGGGCGATCATCGGGTCAACTTCCGGGTCCTCCGCCTTGACCGGGGACTGGCCGCGGTTAAGCAGCGGGATCTTCCAGTAGCTACGCGTGCTGGGCCGCTGGCAGCCGATCACGAACTTGTTGGGCTGGCCGGTCGTCTTGTCCACCGTATCGGCGATGATCGCGGCCATGACGGCCCCGACGAAGCCGACGCCCATGACGACGACGACCTCCTGGCCCTCAGCGCGGGCCGCTTGGGCCAGGGCCTCAATACGCTGATATTCAGCGGCGTAGGCTTCTGACTGGGGCAATTCGAACTTCTCACCGGCGGGGCTCATGGAATAATCGCTCATGGTTCGTCACCTCTCATTGTTGATGTATTATAGGACCAGGCTTCCAGGCGATGCTGCCATTGTCGCACGCATGATGAGTATCGCAAGTATAGCAGCCGGCAAGCGCCCGGCAAGGATTTTCCGGGCCAGCCAAGCGTCAGCCTCCCTGGAACGAATCGGTCACCTTGGCTTTGTGCTTAAGCGTCAAAACTGGTATAATGCCCTGTGGGTTGATCGGTTGGTCGAAGCGCATCGGAATCGGTGCCGCCGGCGGAGGTCACGTTGGAGGATTACCATGCGAATGCTGGGCTGGTTCGCTGTCTGGGCCATTGTGCTCCCGGGACTCGGTACGCTGTGGGCCCAGGAAGCCGCCTGGGAGCATCCCGTCGGTCTGCTCGATGCGTATGACGCCGACGAGAGCTGCTGGGTCGGCATGGGCGCCAGCGGCGAGTATCCGATCCCAGTCGTCCCTGCCCAGTGGCTAGTGGGGTCCCCTCCTTCGGAATTGTCGGCGGTGACCATTCCCGAAGATCATTGGGTGGATCTGCTGTTCGCCGGGCCTCTGTCGAACGGTCCGGGCGACGATCTGGAATTCACCGAATCGGGCAAGGCCGGCGAGCAGGCACTCGTGTTCCTGACGGACGGAGCCGACCAGGAGTATGTCGTTGGTGTGGTGCAGGCCGAGGATGCGCACGTGCAGGCCACGACCTACATCAGCCTGGACTTACCGGAGATCGAGGTGCCTTTTGTGCCGAAGGCGCTGCGCCTGGTCGCGGTCGACTACGGCGGTTCTTCTCCCGGTTTTGATCTGGGATACGTCCACGCCCGGATCCTGCGTGAATGCGGCCCGCAGGCGCGTTACCCGGTCCCGGTCAGCGGGGCTCGTGACGTACCTGCTGATGCCAACCTGGTATGGACGCCGGCCTGTGACGTGAGCCGGCAGTCTCTGTATCTGAGCGACGTTAGATCCCTGGTGGAAGCGGCGGACGCCAGCGTGCAGTATCAGGTCCTGCCGGCAGACGCGAACAGCGTCGCACCGCCGGAACTGCGATTGGGCGCTACGTACTACTGGCGTGTCGATAGCGCCGACGCCTCTGAACCCAACGAATTCTCCCCTGGTGAGGTCTGGTCGTTCACCGTAGCGGACACCCTCCCCATTGAAGATTTTGATGCCTATGACTGGTGGCACAACTTCCTCTACCTGACCTGGTCCACCCGCGGTCGGGGACGCGTGGCGCTGGAGGCCGAGCGCACCTACCGCAGTTGCCGTCAGAGCATGGCATTCTCGTACTATTACGACGCGGTGAAATACTCGGAGGCCTATCGTCGCTTCGAGTCCCCGCAGGATTGGACTCGGTCCGGAGCGGCCCTGCTGCGGCTCTGGCTCCATGGCGAACGTGACAATGCCACGGAGGGGCAGATGTACATCACTGTCAGTGACGGGACGGTCGAGCAGAGATCGATTTTCGCGGGCGATCCGGAAATTCTGACCCGCCTTCAGTGGAGCGAGTGGCGTGTCGCACTCGCCGACTTCCACGACGTCAATCTGGCGCACGTAGAGAGCGTTGCGATGGGGTTTGTCTGGCCCGCGGCGCAGACGGGCCAATTCGGCTCCGGCACTGTGTACGTTGACGATATCACGCTCCACCCGGCCCAGTGCTTTGAAGAGCGGCGTCCTACAGCCGATTTAACGTGTGATTGTGTTGTCGACTACGAGGACCTGGAACAGATGGCCTCGACGTGGCTGGCCGAATCGGTGCACACGGTGCCGGTCAGCGAGCCGAATGAGCCGGTGTTATGGTATCGCTTCGACGGCAGTGCTTCCGACAGTGTCGGCACGGCACACGGGCAACTGCAAGGCCGGCCCACCTACGCGCCTGGCGTGCGCGGCAAGGCCATCAGTCTCTTGAATCAGGGCGACGCTGTGACCGTGTCCCACGCGGCGGACCTCTTCGATGGAATTCGAGAGGCGGTGACGATTGCGTTTTGGCAGAAGGGGCACGATTCTTCTCATCTGAACGACACCCTGTGTTGCTCCAACTATGTGTATGGCGTTTCGAATCCGGCTATCGCCGTCCACCTGGGCTGCTGGCGCCAGCCGGGACAGTATCGCTGGGACTGCGGTGCGCCGTGGTCGTTCGAGAACCGTCTCGCGGGCCGGCACCAGTCCAAGGACGAGTGGACGGGGCCCTGGAACCACTGGGCGTTCACGAAGGATATCCGCGTCGGGTCTGACGAGCGAAAAGGCGAGATGCGGATCTATCTGAACGGCGTGCTGTACGACAGCAAGCAGGGGACCGATACGCCGATCGAGGACATCACCTCGTTCACGGTCGGCTCGGGCTGGTATGGCAGCTACGATGGCTTGATCGACGACTTTCAGATCTACGACTACGCGCTCTCCGAGGCTGAGGCGGCCTACCTGGCCAGCGATGGAACGGGGCGGTTGGAGCGGTCCAACGGCCTGCCCGCCGACCTGGACGACAGCGACAGAGTGGACCTGGTCGATTTCGGCGCGCTGGGCCGGCAGTGGCTCGATGATCAGATGTGGCCCTGATGCTCGCCTGCTACCTGGCCTAGTACAGCATTTCGCAAGTAGTACGACTATGTAAAGGAATTCCAGCCGGTTGGTCGATAATGCGCATGGTAGGAACTGACAAGGAGTTCACTCATGAGCACCGGGAGGTCTTATCATGCCATTTCCCCCTGCACCGCCATTGCCGCTGCGCGACGGAGACCGCGAGAAGCTGGAGGCCATGGTGCGCAAACACACGCTGGCCCAGCGTTTGGCCTTGCGCGCCCAGATCTTGCTACTCTGCGCCGATGGAATACCTCACCGGCAGGTCAAACGCCAACTGCACACCTCGGTCGACGCGGTGGTTCGTTGGCGCGGCCGCTATGAAGAGGAAGGTCTCGACGGCTTACAGGACCGACCTCGGTCGGGCCGGCCGCCGACTTTTTCCCCCTGAGCAACAGCACGCTCTGGTGGCGTTGGCCACGCAAGCGCCCCAAGAGCAAGGCCATCCGATCACCCAATGGAGTATGACGGATCTGGCTCGGACGGCCGTGGAAAAAGGAATCGTTGAAACGATCAGTTCGGCCACCATCTGGCGTCTGCTGGATCAGGCAGCGATCAAGCCCCATCGCTGGCACTACTGGCTCAACAGTCATGATCCCGACTTCGATGCCAAGATGCGGGATATCGTCAGCCTGTATCTGCGGGCCCTCGAAATGTACCGCAGAGACGAAATCGTGCTCTCGGTAGATGAGAAGACCTCGATCCAAGCCTTGCAGCGCAAGCATCCGACGATCCAAGCGGATGCGGCGGCCTTGATCGAGCATGAATACATTCGTCACGGGACCCGTTGCCTGACCGCCGGCTTCGAGGTGGCCACCGGTGCGGTGATGGGGATGTTGACACCCAACCGCCCGGCCGAGGTCTTTGCCGAGTTCATCCAATGGGTCTGTGACTACTATGACGAGGCTCGGCGTCTTCACATTGTCCTGGATAACCTCAATACGCACTATCACGCCTTGACCTGCCACGTGGTGGCGGCGGTCTGCCATTGCGATCCCGGCCCGCTCGAGACAGGTTGTCAGCGCAAAGCCTTTCTGACGGCCCCGTCCAAGCGTGTGGTCTTCCACTTCACTCCCTCCCACGCCTCCTGGCTGAACCAGATCGAGATCTGGTTCTCCACCCTGAGTCGCGAGGCCGTCCGACGTGGGGACTTCGGCTCCGTGGAAGACTTGGAGGAGAAGCTCATCGCGTTCATCGAGTATCACAACGCTCACTTGGCCCGACCCTACGCCTGGACCTACACCGGCAAGCCCCTGGCTACGAGCAGGAAGGCAGCGTAGTCGTGGAACATATGAAATGCGGCACTAGCAATATCAACAAGACAACGATAATCGTGACAGCAGTCCCCGTTAGATATTCTGACCTCATCTGCCTGGCGCAATCAACCGTTCCTTTCTCAGCAAGCCACTCCGCGAGCAACATGATGTTGGCCTTGCTCTTGGGGCACCTGCGTGGCCAACGCCATCAGACGATGCTGTTGCTCAGGGGGAAAAAGTCGGCGGCCGGCCCGAGCGGGGTCGGTCCTGTAAACCGTCGAGACCTTCCTGTTCATAGCGGCTGCGCCAACGGACCACCGTGTCCACAGAGGTGTGCAGCTGGCGTTTGATCTGCCGGTGAGGCCGTCCATCGGCACAGTGCAGCAGGATCTGGACACGGAACACCAAACGCTGGGCCAGTGTGCGTTTGCGCACCATGGCCTCCAATCTCTCTCGATCTCCCGTTCGCAGTCGTAAGGGTGGGGCAGGTGGAAATGGCATGATAAGCCTCCATGTGCTCATGACGGACCTCCTTGTCAGTCCTTACCATGCGCATTATCGACCCACTCAGCCACGAACCTTTACATAGTCGCATTACTTGTGAAATGTGGTACTAGTCCTAGTGAAAGAAGAAGGTTGAAACCAATCCCTCCAGACGCTAGCATGATGGGGAAGCATCGCCGAAGGGTCCGGAACGACGTTGTCATGCCGCTGATGGGACCAGTGCCGATGAGAAAGGTCGGGCTTGCTGACACGAACGTCACAGTTAGTGCTCTGTGTCTGGGCACCGATTCGATCGGCAGTAGGATTGACAAGGGCACGTCTTTTCAACTTCTCGACCGATACTGCGAAGAGGGTGGCAACTTCCTCGATACCGCAAACTTCTATGCCAGTTGGCTGCCTGACTGCCGCGGTGGTGAGAGCGAGACGCTGTTGGGCACCTGGATGAAGGAACGCGGAAACCGTGAGCAGATCGTGGTGGCCTCGAAGCTGGCATTCGACTACCCGGGCTGCGACGGAGGTCTGAGCGCTGCTGAGATCGAACGGGAATGCGAGAAGAGCCTCACGCGATTGAAGACAGATCGGATCGATCTGTACTACGCGCATCGCGACGACCGTGACATACCCCTGGAAGAGACGATGGAGGCTTTCGATCACCTGGTCAGGGCAGGGAAGGTTCGCATGCTGGGGGCGAGCAACCTCACGGTGTGGCGCATTGCGGAGGCTAACACCGTTAGCCGGACAAATGGGTGGGCTGCTTACAGCGTCGTCGAGCAGAGGCACACGTATCTGCGACCGCGCGCGGGAGCGGACTTTGGTCCCCAGATTTGCGTCAATGACGATCTGAAGGATTATTGTCGAGCGCGTGGGCTTACCCTGATCGCCTACTCGACTCTCCTGCAAGGTGCGTATGTGCGTGCGGATCGACCGATCGCGGCCCAATACGCCGGTCCGGATGCCGACGCGCGCCTCACGGTTCTGAGGGATGTTGCAGACGAAACGGGGGCCACGGCCAACCAAGTGGTCCTCGCGTGGCTGCGTCAGAGCGATCCGCCGGTGCTTCCCATCATCGCGGTGAGCAGAGTTGAACAGCTCAGGGAGAATATCGGTGCGCTGGAGGTCAGACTGAGTGATGACCAGATGACGCGTCTCGATAGGGCCGGTAACCCGGATATCAAACGAGCGTGGCTTCAGTGATGCACGACGAGGAGATATGGCAATCGTGTCTTCGGAGGTTATGGAACAATGGGTCAAAACACAGCGCAGTTCGATCGGCGTCGGTTCCTGGCGTACTCCGCCGGGGCTGGAGTCTTCACCATTGTCCCGCGACACGTGCTCGGCGGCGCCGGGCATGTAGCGCCCAGCGAGACGATTTACGTTGCCGGCATCGGCGTCGGCGGTGTCGGAAGCGGTCAGATTCAGAGCATTGCCAAACAGCGCGGCACGCGGGTGGTCGCCCTTTGCGATGTCGATGACGTGTACGCAGACCGAACATTTAAGGCGTTCTCGGAGGCTAGGCGGTATCGGGACTTTCGGGAGATGCTCGAGGTCGAGGACGACAAGATCGACGCCGTCTATTGTGGGACGCCGGACCACACGCACGCGGTGATTGTTCTGCCCGCCTTGAAGCGGGGCAAGCACGTCTGTTGTGTCAAGCCACTGACGCGGACGATTCATGAAGAGCGC
>CP070782.1:5838546-5866622 GCA_020346325.1 Phycisphaerales bacterium | reverse complement strand
GACGCCTTTCTCGAGACGCTGCACGTGAAAGCGCAGGCTGATGGTCTTGTTGCTGTCTTCGGGGCCCAGTTCCAGCAGCAGCACCTTGTTGCCGTACTTCTGCTCGTGCAGAATCTGCCGCCGTCCCGGGGCGTCGATGGATTTGATTTCGACGGTTTGGAACGCGTCGGTGGCGGGCAGGGGGATCCACATGCGGGCGCTTTCGGTCAATTCGGGCAGGAAGGTTCGATAGAGGAACTCGAACTCGTCGCGGCCGGTCAGGACGCCGAGCAACTCCGGAGCGGCCCCTTCGGCCGGCACGCGGTGCCAGGTCTTGTTTCGCTTCTGTTTCCAGACGTAGAACGGCTGGCCGTTGACCTTGTGCACCGTGGTCTCGGTGACGGTCATGGCGCCGGGATCGCCGGCCAGGAAGAAATCCACGTCGTACACGTCGCCGTCCGTGCTGGCCAAGTCCACGCAGGCGAAATGGCGGCGCGGGCCCAGATTGGCCAGGTATTCGGTGTGGACGCGGACGAGTTTCAGGCGCAATTGTCCGCCCTCAAAAGGCAGGGTGAAATAGCCGCCCCCGAGGCGGGTCTGCTCGTCAATGTGCTTCTCGATGCCGGCCTGGATATCGGCGGTGACCACATTGGGTACGGAAGTCGAGCCGGTCGCGGTGGGTTGCTCGAAACGCGCCGCCAGATAGACAGCGATGAGCGTGCATACCACGAGACCGGCCGGTATTGCCTTGCGCCAGTTCATACCAGTCCTTTCCTGCCAAACCGGAATTCAAAGTCAAGGGCGTGAATATCAGCTCGGGTGTTCGCCGGTCGGATGCTCATTCGTCGGATGTTCGCTGCCCGCCTCCTCCTCGGCAGGCTGTTCAGTGTTTGCATCCTCAGTGCCGGCCTCCTGGCCAGCCGGTTGTTCACTGGTTGGGTGTTCCCCGGCGGGTTGGTCACTGCCGTTGCCACAGCCTGCCGTGCCCAGAGTGATGACAACCACCGTGAGCAGGGCCAGAAGGATTCGCCTGAACTTCTTCATCTCAGTAGTCCCCTATGTGCGTTTTCTACGCCTGCCGTTCACGATTTGCCTGACATTGACGGTTCTACGTCAGAGCTGCGGAGAAAGTTCCTGTCGATCCGCCATTTTGGAACAGACCTGTCCCATATCCATTGGTGGGCGTACTCGTGCCGGCAGGCGGGCGCTGCGCAGAAAAGGGGGTGCGTGAATGATAAGGACTGCCATGGGCCCCGGAGAGCTTCAATTCCGCAGGCAATAGAGGTGTTGGAAGCCGCGGAGCAGGACGTGGCCGTCGCTGATGGCGGGGGAGGCGTAGCAGGACTCGCCCAGTTCGTATTGGGCGACGCGCTCGAACTGCGGGCCGGGCTTGATCACGTTGATCTGACCGTCGTCGTTGATCAAGTACACGAGCCCCTCGATCAGTACGGGCGAAGCGTGGTGCCGCCCGAGTCTCTCCTGCCAGAGGACCTTGCCGGTCGCGGCCTCGTAGCAATACGCGATGCCGGCCCTGTTGACGGCCAGTAAGAAGTCGCCGGCGACGATCATGGACGGGACATACGGTGCGCCCCTCGTGTCGCTCCAGGCGATGTGGGTCTTGGTGACATTACCGCAGCCGTCGGGCCGGATCGCCAGCAGGTGCCGCTTGGGCCAACTGCTGCTGATAAATACCAGTCCGGCCTTCGCGCTGTAGACCGGTGTGGCGACGAATTCCTGCGACGGGCCATCGACGGTCCAGATCTGCTCGCCCGTGTGCGGATCGAAACTGGTCACGCAACGGTCGCCGCACTGGATCAACTGCGTGCGGCCGGCCAAGTCGCGGATCAGCGGGGCGCTATAGCTGATTCCCTTGTTGGCACGGTCGACCCGCCAGCGCGTGCTGCCGTCATCACGACTCAGTGCGATCAGGAAGGAATCACCTTTGCTGTCGCCGTCGATGATGACCTTGTCCTCGAAGAGCACAGGCTCGTTACTGAAGCCCCACTCGCCTTTGTGCGTCCCCGGCCGGACCAGCCAGCGCTGTTTGCCGTCGGCGAGGTCGTGGGCGGCCGCGACGATCTCGTCGCCAACGCGGAAGGCGACGAAGACCCGCTCGCCGTCGGTGGCGGGCGTGCCGGACGCATAGCTGTTCTCTTTGTGGAGCTTTTGCAGCGGCCCCTGGACGACAGTCTGGCGCCAGAGGATCTTACCGGTGGCGCGGTCGAAGCAGAGCAGCTGACGTTCTTGCGTGGCAGGCAGGGCGGTGACCGTGCAAACGTGATCGCCCCAAACGACGGGTGAGGCATGCCCCTTGCCCGGCAGTTCGATCTTCCAGAGCGCGCCGTCCGGGTCCCAGTTGGTAGGCACGTCCCGCTCGATACAGGTGCCGTCGCCGCGCGGGCCGCGCCAGCACGGCCAGTTTTCGGCGGTGGCGGTGGTCAGTGAACCGGCGAGGACGCCGACGATCGTGAAGATGAAGCCAAGGTTTCGTTTCATGTTCCTCTGAACCCCTTTGCGGCCGCTGTGCTGCCCATTGCGGCACGTACTGTGTTATGGACCGAGTCCGGCGGCCGACCGTCTCAGGTCGGAGGCAAACCGGGCCATCAGTATACCTCACGGCGGGGGCTCGTCAAGCCGAGAGGAGACGCGGGGGCGGAGAAGGCGAAACCGGCATATCCACTATTTTTGATATTTTTCGATTTATTTTGTAGACAAGGGGCGAGCCGGCCGATAGGTTCAGCAGCCATGTGAAGGAGTATCCTTTCCTCCCTCGGAGTTTACCCCTTTTACAGAAGCAGAGGGAATTTTTGTATGCAGGCCAAAACAGTAGGCCTTAGGAGAAGCACACGTGAGTACAGGTACAGTGAAGTGGTTCAACGCGAGCAAGGGTTATGGTTTCATCACGCCGGCCGACGGCAGCGAGGATCTGTTTGTGCATCATTCGGAGATTCGCACCGAGGGCTATGCGTCGTTGGACGAAGGCCAGAACGTCAATTTCGAGGTCGGCCAGGGCAAGAAGGGCCCGTGCGCGACCAACGTCGTGCCCTGCTAACACGGCAGGAGTAGTTGAGCATGAAGAGGCCCCGCGCGATGGCGGGGCTTTTTTTTATGCGCGTCCGGGCAGACGATCAATGCCAGGCGACTACCAGTGTCGATGACGGCGCGGCCTTGGCCGGGGGTGGCGCGGCGGAACGTGGACGACCTCGACCACCTTGACGGGCGGCGGAGCGACCACGACGCGATGGGGGCGACGGCACGTGCGATATTCCTCGTAAGCGAAAGAGCAGCCGCTAAGCCAGCCGGCGGCGAGGACCAGGATTGCGATTAGCAGTGTCTTTTTCATCGTCAGAATCTCCTTTATCCCGAAGCACCCAGCGTGTTGCCTCTTTCCGGAATCCATCCTATCTCTTAAAGGCGGCCGGGCGGCCGTCGGTAACACCTCGCCCCGGCAACAAAAGCCAACAAAGTGTCGAACCTCCGCATGCCGAAATCGTATGGCGGCGCAGTGCCCTTACGTGATAGGATCGCATGATAGGGGGTGCACGATGGAAACGCTGGGTGTTCAAACACGCCGGGCCGCGCGTATCGCGCTGGTTGCCGGCTCCTTTTTCTTTCCGAACGCCGCGGTGCGGGGGCAGTCGCCCGAGCGTACGGATCCTGAGGTCGAGATCTTCATGAAGATCGACGGTCTCAAGGGGCCGGTGGTCGATAGAGACCACCAAGGATGGATCGCGGTCGACTCGTTCAACTACGGTATTTCACACCCGGTCGGCGCAGAGGGGAAGGCCGACCACAAGGGTTTGGTGCTGGTCAAGGCGGTCGACAAGGTCAGTCCGCTCCTGTATCTGCGTTGCACCAACGGTCAGCCGCTCGATGAGGTGGCCTTGGAGATCACGCGCACGGCCAGCGACGATGTTGCGGTTCAGCTGTTCAGACTGGGCCAGGCGACGGTGACATCGATACAGGTCTCGGCCCACTCCGGCGGCAAGCAGGCAACGGAGCGCGTGACGCTTCGCTACGAGTCCATTGCGTGGACCTACATCAAGATGGACCCCGACACGGGCAGCGTGATCTCCGAGGTGACGATGCAGTGGGACCCGACCGAGGAGGACGGTTCCTAAAAGCGGAAGATCGCCCCGGCCTGGAACACTGCCTGCCAGAGGCCGTTGGCTTCAATGCGCACCGTGGTGCTGCCCGATTCGATCCTGATGTGAGTGTCCCCTTCGATGAAGGTGTACAGACCGCGGCCGGCCAAGTAGAGACCGAGGTTCTTGGTGGGGAAGTAGCGCGCGCCGCCGCCGAACCCGAGGGAGAAACGGGTCAGCGAGCGGATTGAGGAGGGTTCCGGACTCAAGTGCGTCAAGCCCAACGTGCCGACCACGAAGGGCTGCCACTTCTCGTCATCGATCAGCAGGGTCCCGCCGAGGTGGTAGTAGTCCACATCCATATCGAAGAAGCTACTGGTGGGGAAGGGGCTCCCGGCTTCCAGCTCCGTCTCCTGGTGGCTGTAGTAGAACTCCACCTGGCTGATGTCACTGACGTAGACGTCCAGTAGGCCCCCGACGCAGGCGCTGCCCGACAGGTCGTACTCCTCGCCCGTCTCCTCATCCTGAAAGCTGCCGCTGAACTGGTAGCCGTAGAAAGGCGTCACCTCGACCTGGGCCTGGCAGAGCTGCGGCGACCAGGCAGCCAGACATGCGGCCAGCAAGATCGTTCCGTGTCTCATGCGCTCCTCCTCTTGACGGCCTCGCACGCGCCTATCGCTGCCTGACATCGTAGCAGTAGAGCGTGTCGTGATAGCGCAGGTAGAGCCGGCCGGCAAAGACCACCGGATGGGCAAAGGCGTCCTGGACGCGTTTTTCAACGAGTTGGAACCGTCCGCGAACCTTGAGGCCCTCGGCGGTCGGCTCCAGCAGGCCGACGGCCCCGTGAAGGTCCATCACGTAGAGCCGCCCGTCGGCGTAGAGGGCCGCGCCGGTGGTGAAATCCTTCAATTCGTACTTCGTCCGGCCCGTCTCCCAGTCGATCCCGAACCACCATTTCTGTTTCTCATAGCCGGCCGCAAGTAGCGTTCCGTCGACGAGGACGGCGCAGCCTGTGACAGAGTCGATGAAGGATTTCCACGTCGGCTCGGCATTCACATTGCGTCCGTCGGCAGCGAGCTCGTACTGCTGGCCCAGGGAGTCGTACGGGGTCATGAAGAAGACCCGGCCCGAGTCATACAGCGGGGTGGCGATGTTGGTTCCGTACTTGTTCTTCACCGGGACGGTCCAGAGCAACTCGCCCGTGTCGGCATCGACCCCAAACCCGTGACCGGCCGAGCAGTTGGCGATCTGGCGCCGCCCGGCGGCGCGAAAGAGGATGGGCGAGCAGTGCGACGTGTCTTCGGCCAGCGGTTCGGCGGTCCAAACGGTGTCGCCCGTACGCTTGTCGAGCGCGGCCATCAGGGCCTTCTTGCCGCCCGGCGTGACGATCACGCGCGGGCCATCGACCAGCAGGCATTCGCTCAGCGCCCAGCGGATGTTCTTGCCCTCGAATCGTTCGAGGATGTTGACGGCCCAGATTTCCTTGCCGGTGGCGGCCTCCAGGCAGGCGACGCGGCCGTGGGCGTTCATGTGATAGAGCTTGCCCTCGCTGTGGGCCACGCAGGCGCGGGCCCCGGGATACGGCGTGCGCCAGTAGCGGCCATTGGTCGTCTTCCAGCGCGGCGTGCCGTCCAGGCCGAAGGCGTAGATCACCAGGTCTTCGCCGACGTCGCCCGTGATGTAAAGCGTTTCGCCTACAATGATGGGACTGGACCAGCCTTTGCCCAGTTCGTCGATCGTCCAGATCAGTTTGGGCCCACCCTCGGGCCACTGCTGCAGCAATCCCGTCTCGTCGGAGATCCCATCGCGCCGCGGCCCGCGCCACTGCGCCCAATCCGGCTCGGGCGTCGCAATCAACCCGGCCGCATGGAGCGATTGCGAATGGCGGACTGCGGATGGCGGATTGGCCCATGCGAGGGGATGTAGCGAAATCAAAACGAGCGCGACGACCACTCGCAATCGCATCGGCGATATGGATCTGCTCCTAAGCTCATATGCGATGATGAAATCTCTCATCGTGGCAACTCCTTCTCGGCATATGACGCAATCGTGCACCTCTGATTCCATGATAGAACTCCGTGTGTGTGTGTCAATGGCTGTCGGCGGTGCGATTACGGATCGCCGTCAGTTCAGGGGTAGTAGTTGCGCAGGTCATGCGTCTCGCATGATCTCTGTTGGGACAAGCGAGCACGGTTGTCCTGCGGGGGAAGGTCACGCGTGGAATGCCGTCTCCTGGCTCGTTTATGGCTCACAGCGTCTCCCGACGAGATACGTGCTGCGCTTCACGAGACGCGGAATACGGTGCGCGGCAGAGTATCGTCGCGGAGGTCGACCAGGGAGACGACCTCGAGGTCGGGGGTGATGCCTTCTCGGCGGGGGGTGTGCTCGCGGTTGACCCAGATGGCTTTCATGCCGACGGCCTGGGCGCCCTGGATGTCTTTGCTTTGGCTGTCGCCCAGCATGACGGTTTCATGCGGGGCCACGTCCAGACGCGCGAGCAGGGTCTCGAACATGCGCGGGTGAGGTTTGGCAACGCCGATGTCGCCGGCGACGAGGATCTCCTCGAAATAGCCGTCGATCCCGGCGCCGGCGAGCTTCTCCCGCTGGAGGTCCGAGGCACCGTTGGTCAACAGGGCGAGGCGATGCGTTTGTTTCAATCGCTCCAGGGCCAAGCGCACGTCGTCATAGACGACGTGGCGCTGCCGACGGTGAGCGGGATAGGTCTCGGCCAGCTCGCACGCCAGGTCGATGTCGTCGACGCCGTGGGCCTGCAAGGCGTGGTGCCACGCGTCGCACCGGTAGTCCGCTGCCCAGGCCCGCAGTACTGCCAAGTGCTCATTGTCGCCTGCGAAGCGGGACCACAGGGCCTCCCACGAGCTGATGCCGATCGCGACGGCGTAGGGTCGGGCCGGACAGTGGTGATGCCAAAGCTCCCGGCAGGTCTCGCGCACGGTGGCATGCAGGGCGTGCGGATCGAGCCCGTAGCGCCGGGCCGCCAGTTCGCCGGTCGCCAGGAAGGCCGCGGCCGCGGAGGCCTTTTCCACGACCAGCGTGTCGTCGAGGTCGAAGATAAGTGCTTTCATCTGCGTCTGCGACATCTACGAGACCGTCCTTGTCAACAGCGCGGCGTGGGCCCAGCGGATCAGCAGCACTTTGTTGAAGACGAAACCGTGCTTTCGCGCGATGCTCACGGACTGCTCCACTTCGTCTTCGGTCACGTGGCCGGCCGGCTCGGCCAGCAGCAGATGGGCGTTGGGCTTGAGGAGTTGGGCCAGTTCATCCCAGGTGTGCTCCTGATCGGCCACTTCATGCAGGACGGCGAACGCCAACGCGAAATCGAAACTGCCTGCCCGGTCGTCAAGGGCGATCGAATCCTTGCGGCACACGTGCGTCTCAATGCGGTCGGCCAGGCCGACCCGGGCCGCGCGGCGCTTTAGGATCGCCAGCATCCTTGGCTGCACGTCGACGCAGACGACCTTGCCTTCGGGCCCCACCGCCTCGGCCATCGGGAGGCTGAAAAAGCCCATCGCGCAGCCGAGGTCGAGCACCGTCATGTCCGGTGTGACATAGGGGCCGATCAGCTTGGTCGGATTGTGCAGGAGTTTGCGCAGTCCGCTGGCGAGGAAGTACCCCATCCAGACTGGGCAGATGTGCTTTGCCATGGCTCGTTCGCAACCGTTCTTGTTTTGTTACCCGTGCCGATTTGGGAGGATCCTCGGCCGGAGCGTTACGGGGCATGATATCGTCTGGCGAAGGCTCAGGCAACCGGCCTGCCGCAGAAGGGGCTATGCGCTTGCTTCGATGCCGGTGCCGAGGCGTTGGCGCAGCAGGGAGATCAGATCGCGGCGGAGACGGCGGGCCGTGGCGCCGTCCGGGGCCGCGGCCGTGGTCAGGCGGAGCAGACGGTGCAGTTCGCGAAACGGCGGGCCGGTCACACAGCAGGTGAGGGTGCCGAGAAAAGCGCACAGGTGGGTCCGGTCGTCCCGGCGCTCGGCCAGCCAGATGCGGAGCATGCGCCGCAGACGGCCGCTGGGTTCACGCGCGAAGCGCGCAAAATCCGGATCGCAATCGAGCACGATTGTGTGCGTGTGCGACCGGAGCCAGGCCCGACGTTCCTCAATCTGAAAATACATTGTTCCACCGACCATCAGCCACCAGACCCGTATCGGGGCCAAGACGCCCATATTATACGGACATTAGCAGGGTCTGCCTATCGTCAATTCCTACGACAGGGGGGAGCGTTCGCGAGCCGGGCGGGGCCGGATGAAGGTCAGGGCTAGCAGGGCGACTGCGGCGGCGCACGCACATACGAGTTGCGTCAGGGTCAGAGGCCCGAGGAAGGTGGGGTCCGCTTCGCCGCGCAAGAAGTCGGTGGCGGCGCGACCGAAGCCGTAGATGAGCAGGAACCAGAACAGCTTCGTGCCCCGCCAGCGCTCCGAGCGCAGCAGGGCAAAGAGAGCCAATAGGATCAGCATGATGCCGATCTCGTAGAACTGCGTTGGGTGCACCGGCACGCCGGGCGGAGCGCCGCGAGCCGCTTCAGGAAAAGTGACGGCCCAGGGCAGCGAGCACGGTTTGCCATGGCAGCAGCCATTGAAGAAGCAGCCGATCTTGGCCATGATCCAGGGCAGTATGAGCGCCCAAGCGACGAGGTCCAGCGCGGAGCGCCTCTGCTTCGTGATCAGCAGGGCCAGCGGGATCGCCAGGACAAGGTAGGCCAACATGCCGCCCCAGAGACCGCCGCGGGTCCAACGTTCGGCGGTCAGCAACGCCGCGAAGTCCAGATCCGAATGACGCCAATCGAACAGGATCTTGGCGCCGAGCGTCATGCCGAGCAGGTAGCAGATGCCCAGCACGATCCAGACGCGCCGCCTGAGCCCGGTCCGTCGGGCCAGCCAGCGGGCGATGAGGAAATACACCAGGACCCCACCGAAGTAGAAGATCCCGTAGGTCGGCACCGGTCCAATACGCGGGTACATGCCCGTATGATGCTACCGGCGGTCGATCTTGTCAAGCATCAGGGCGCCGGCACGGCGAAAAGCGATACCGTTGCCACCTGCACGTCGTTGCCGGGTGGCAGCAAGCCGGTGTCCAGGTCCTCCACGGTCACACAGATTTGTGTGGTCGCTTCGCCGGGGCCGACGATGGCAGGATCGAGCGTGCCGGACCAGGTGCCGCCGATGCCGGGGCCCGGGGTGATCTCGACCGACAGCAGGGCCTGGAAGTTGAGCTCCAGCGACAGCGTGGTGCAACCGACATAGGTGTTGCCGGATACTTTGTCGAGGACGAGGGCATTGCCGCCGATGCCGATGACGATCTCATCCGGTCCGGGCTTCGGGCCGGGATCGGGGTCGCTCTTCGGGCAAGGGGAGACGATGGGATGGTAGATATCGCCATCGCCCTGGGGGCAGAGGCGGATGCCGGCCGGTCCGGGCGGGGTGTTGTTGAACAGGCCCCACACCTGCACGCGGTCGCCAAAGGCCAGGGCGCCACCTTGGGCCAGGGCCAGATAAAGCTGCCCGGCGGCGACGAGATTGTACTCCTGGCCATCATCGGTTTCGAGGTAGACGCAGCCTTCCAGGCCTTTGCGGATCGTGCCGCACGCGTTGAAGTGGCGCCCGATCAGCACCTGCCGGGGGTCGACCCAGATCACCGAATTCGACGGGTACAGCAGGCTCTTGGCCTCGGCGCAGCGGGTCAGGTCCGCCTTGCCATTGGCCCAGAAATCCCAGCTGATCAGCAGGTCGCCGGAGCCGTCTTTCGGATCGCCGCAGACCACTGTGCCGGCCTGTCCTGTCATGAGATCGAGACCGCCTGGAGGAGCGTCCTGGAGCAGCACGACGCGTTCGCCGGGCGTGAAATGGTCCGGCCAGGTGCCCGCGACCGTCAGCGACAGGACCTTCACCGAGGCAGGGTTCTGAGGATTCGTCGGCGCGGCGATTCGCAGCGGCTCGAGTGAGATACCCGCTCCGGCGGGGGTGATTGCCAGAGTCAGGATCGCTACGATAAGTGTGCCGTGACGTTTCATGTCAACCTCCTTCGCAACTGGGGATATGGAATGTCTTTCCAATCGACCACGTGCTCGCGTGTCAATTATAGCCCATACGGGCACCCGGTCCCAGAGTTCGCCGGATACCGATTCCCGCACGCCGGTTCAAACGTGTTCTCAAGGCTTGATGCTCAAGTGCCACTCGTCGATCGTGCGGCGTTCGGTCTCAAACCTCAGACCGGTCTGTGTGGCCACGTGCTCCAGGAGCCGGGCCAGGTCGTAGCGATAGATCTGCCCGGTCTGACGGACGGGGTCCAGCTCTGAAGAGGTGCAATCAGACCACGATACGCCCACCTCCGACGACAACGTGTCATCGACGAAGCGCTGGCCCGTGCGGTTGGTGATGTGCCGCAGGAGTTGGGCGAGTGTGCCCGATCCACCTCCGACGTAGGTGCGATCCTCATTGACGGATCGCCCGGCAAACAACTGCACGTCGTTTTCCCGCCGGGAGCCGGGGAGGGCGCGGTATTGGAAGATGCCGGTCGCGCGAACCACCGGAGCGTCGACCCGCTGCTTCTTGAAATTGATGTTTACGCCGGTCTGCTCATAGACGATGGGCTCCAGATCACGCAAACACTCGGCTACGGACGCGTCCCGGCGGACGATCCAATCGCCCGCCAGCCGCAAGTTCAGCAGATGCTCCGGACCGCTGTATTGCGCGATTTGGAGCCCGCAGACGTAGTGGAGAATCTCCGAGAGATTCAAGAACCCCGCGCCGGTATAGGTGGCCTTGGGCTCGCTGGCGCCGTCCCATTCGAAGATGTAGATTGTGTTGTGCAATGGCGCCTCCGACATTGGGTCTGAATCGGGATCACTAGTGCCCATGAATCGGGGACGGCTGGCCGGAGAGACCGGAGCGATGCGCCTCAATGCCTGATTTGCATCGAGGCTGTACGTGCTTTCGGGACTTGGCTCTGTTGCGGGATTTGCGTGAGGTGAGGCGGGTATTTGGTTGGTGAGGGTCAAACCGCGCCCATGGTCGACGACATAGCGGACGCCGTGAACTTCATCAGCCACCGTACTGCCATCTGGTAGATCCGGCGCCACCAGCCGGTCGAAATCCGGATGGTTGATCCTGACATCCGTGAATCGGAGCCTGGGGCCACTTTGTTTCAACTGAGCCGTCTGCTCGTGCCCGTATTGTGTCCACACGGCGCTCGGGAACCAGATGCCTGGGGCGATTTCCTGGAACTCGATCTCCTCATTGCGACGTAGTCGGACGGGCAGATATCCGCGCTGCGGGTTCACCACCACAGCCATGATACTGCCCAGTTCGTGCACAATCACCACACGGCGGTACCCCTCCTCGGTCGGCTCAACGCTGATTTCTGCTCCGTTCTCGAGGGCTCTGGCCAACATATCAGACAAGAGCCCACCAAGGTAGACTCGTGGGACGTTTCCGCGACCGACCTCCAGGTGTCTGCCCGGGGTGATCGATGCAGAATAGACGACCGTTCCGTTCGGTTTGAGGCGTTCGTGGACTTCGATTGTTCGCGCGCCATCCCAGATGAGGTCGGTCGTATCCCCGTTCTCGTCTGTTTCCCTGATGCGACCGCGACCTTGGTTGTCGTAGGCGAGATGTTTCTTTCCCCCTTTTGTGATTTCCGTGCACTGGTAATTGGAGATGGCGTCGAGTCGTTGCCGGAGTTGGGCGAGCACGACGCGCGGGTCGAGCGTTTGGTCATGCTGCTCAGTTCCAGCGAGGGCTGGCCCGGTGGCGGCGGTCCACAGACAGGCCAGCAAGACTAACCGTTGCAGACGCGATGACATAGATTCTCTCCTCTCCCGGTACTTGTCCTGCGTGACCGTGTATACCGGCAGGGGGTGGTTCGGGCAGCCCCCCTGGATGCACGCGGCGCGCCGGGGCGACGCTAGTTGCCGCGGGTGGCCACATTGCGCTGGGCGCTGACCTGCCACTGATCGAGGGCACCGAGTTCGACGGTGAACGTCAGGCCCGTCTGGCTGGTGAGATTATTGAGCAGCGAGATCAGTTGCGGGTTGTAGATCGCCGGGGTGTTGCGAAACCGGCGCAGTTGGGCGCTGTCATGCCGGACCCAGCACAGTTCCGCCTCCGGCAATTGCGTGTTGTCGACGACGGCCATGCCGATGCTATGGCCCAGGTCCTCCAGAAAGTGCGCCACAATATCGCAGGTGGTGCCCAAATTCGGTCGGCCGCCCAGAGAATCGGGGTCGCCGGCGTGAAGCTGAACGCCGTCGTCGGCGGCCAGCCCGGGCAGGGGCTGGAACTGGTAGGTCCCCGAGGCGCGAACCACGATGGTGTCGACCCGTTCTTTGGCAAAGGCGATCGACCACTGCCGCTGCTGCTGGATGATGTGTTCCAGGTTGATCAGGAGCTGTTCGGTCGACGCGTCTTTGCGGACGATCCAGTCGCCGGTCACCGAGAGGTTCAACAGGTGTGGCAGACCGTCGTATTCATAGCTGCGCAGACCGACGACGTTCTCGAGCACTGCGGATAGTCCCAGGAGCCGACTGGACGCCACTTGCCCTTGGTTCTGCAAGCCGTCGTCCCACGCGAACTGGAAAAGTCGATTCTGAAGGATCCGGTCCGCCTGATCGGCCAGGTTCGGATCGGTACGGACCAGATACTGGTAACGCTCGGGGATGAACGGCGGGGCGATGCACTTGAGAACCTCGCCTTCTTCAAGCTGATAGGCGGCATCGAAGGCCTCCTGCCACGCCGGTACCGCCGTCTCTTCGGCGGGGGGCGGCTCTGGGGTGTTGACGTCGACCGGCGCTGGACTTCGAGGGGGCAGAGACTCGATCGAGTCTTCCCCCACGATATACGTTTGGCCCGTGATGCCATCCTGGACCTCCGTCCCCTCGGCCAGCCCCAGTTGGAGCGAACGCTCGAAGTCCCAATTATTGACGGTGACATTGGTGAACCGATACTTCAGAATGGGCTCCGGCAGACGCTCTTGCTGGGGACCGACTTCGGTCATGATTTCGACAGGGAACCAGATGCCGTTACCGGTTTCCTCGAAGGTCACGGTCTCGAGACGCTGCACCTCACCGTTGACATAGACGCGGCGATAGATCGGCGCGTATCCCTGCTGTGCGTCCAGGAGGATCGTGTGCAGGGCGCCGGTGTCGTCACGAACGTCGACGCGATACCGCTCGGCCTCCATCTCCGAGACCCGGACTGCGGCTCTACCGTCCAGCGCCGTGGTCAGCAGGTCGGTCAGGTCGCGACCCAGGTAGTCCCAGGGCTCCTGCTGACGTTGGATGTCATAGTTGATCCCGGCCGCGACGGACACCTGGTGGGTGACTGTCCCATTAGGGTCCACCTGGACAAGGTGGTTCACGGTCTTCTCCCCGTCCCAGATTTGCGTGGTGATGCGTCCTTCCTCCGACAGCCTGACGCGGCCTCGGCCCTGCTGGTCGCACGTGAGCCACTCCTGGCGATAGCGGGTGACATCGGAATCCGAGGTTGCCGACACCGGGATCACCGGGGTGATCTTCTGGCAGCGGAAGTTCCTGATCCTGCCGATCTGTTGCTCGAGTTTCTCCAGCAGGAGCCTGGCCTGCTCACGATGGCCAGCCGCCAGACTCTGGGCGCCGACCGATGGTGCCAGGGCGGCGCAGACGCAGAGAGCCAGGATCGCTGTCCGTACCTTAGGCGTGCTCATTGTCATTCCCTCCTCCAGAACGACGTTGATAGTGTTCCTCCCAACAGTCCGATATTGTAGCACATACGCCCACCCCGGTCAAGTGGTGCGGCCCATCTTCTCGCGAATCTGCTCTGAAGTCGTTTCGCTCGGTTGTACTGGGAAGAATCCGGTTAGAACAGGAGGCCGTTTCGCCCGTACGCGTAGTGGGCCGCTGGAGGAGGTTGCCCCGTCGGTTGTCTCGTGTGTCTTCGCAGGAAGGCGCTGGGGTGAGTCGGCAGGTGCCTTGACGGTCACTTGGCAACGGTGCCATCGAGGGGGGCGGCCCCAGGGCGAACGGGCCTCAAAAAGGCTGTTCTTGCCGTCTTCAAGGGCGATTCTGTTTTTGTTCAAACCGCCGGCGTTGAGCAATTGACGGCGCTTGGCCGCTACAGTATTATGGCCTGCCATTGGGTGTGCATTGGGATGGGTGTCCTTACCGATTGGCTGAGCCTCGTCGCAGAAACCAAAGGACTGAGCTGAATGGATTCGCAGATTCTCAGGGCATACCAAGTCTGGGGGAGTTCCCCGGGCGAGTACGGACATGTGAATGGACTGTAAGAAGTGAGGATATGGACATATGAGCTTTGTGGGTAGTCTGGACGGACCGAAGAAATCCGAACTTCTGGCCAAACACGGGCCCGACTGTTTTGGCGTCTCGCGGGAGGAGCTGGAGGCTGAGATTCGGTCATATCGCGCCAACGAACAGCAAGGTATCGTCGACCCGGTCTTCGCAGATGCCGATGGGCGGCGTTTCGTGCTGTTCCATGCGCCGGGCAAGGGGTCCCAGAGGTTCTACCTGGAAGAGAACGGCTACTCCCTGGGCGGCAGCGTGCAGGAGGTCCCGGCCAGCGAGGCGGCGGCGACCACCGAAGATTCGGACCCACTGCTCGAGTCGGCGCGTACCGGGATTCTGGACTACCTGACGGATGCCAAGAACGCCGAAAGGATCGATGAGCAGCTTTTCAACATCGCCAGGCAACACACGTTCGCGAATCTCAAGAAGTGGCTCCAGGACCCATATGTCGATGAGATTCTGCCGAACTTCAAGGACGGGGTCCGCACGGCGGTGGAGAAGGCCAAACAGGCCGCGGAGGCGGGGGAGGGGTTCAAGCGCTGGGAGCAAATCGTCAACGCCTATCGACAGGAGATACGTTTCGGTACCGGAGGTATCCGGGGCATGATGGCCGTCGACCGGGATTCCATCGTTCGGCTGAAAGAAGAGGGCATCGATGCGCCGATCCTCAAAGGCCCGAACACGATCAACGATCTGGTGTTCCTGCTGACGTCCGCGGGCGTGGCGAAGTACGGCCGGCAGCGACAGCCGGCGTTCCAGAAGATCGTCATTGGCTACGACAGCCGTATCGGAGGTCGCAATCTCGCTGAGTTGATCGCCCGCCTCTTTCTCAAGGAAGGCTACCAGGTCTTTCTGTTCGACGAGCCGTGCCCGTATCCGGAGGTCACGTTCGCGATTCCTTATGCGGACGCCGGGCATGAGATCAAAGCGGATGTGGGGATTCTGATCTCGGCCAGCCACAACGACTACCGGTACAACGGCTACAAGCTCTCCTGTGCCAACGGCTCGCAATTCGATCCCGAAGAGCGGGACGCCATGTACAACCAGTACATCAAGGATGCCGAGCCCAAGGACATCCAACTGCTCAGTTCGCTGGCCGAAGCCCCCGAGGGCCAACTCATCTTCCTGGGTGGGGACAAACCGGTCGAAGGCGTCGACTATGCGGGCCGCGAAGACCGGCTGGACCAGTGTCTGATCGACATCCATACGAAGCATTGTGAGCACGTGAAGAAGTTCTTCCTCACGCCCGATCTGGCGGAGCGCCAGCAGAAATCTTCCGACCCGCTGAGGATCGGCTACTGCGCCTTCCACGGCGCCGGTCGCATCGCGGTGCCGCGGCTGCTAAGGGAGGTTGGGTTTACGGATGTGAAGATCATCAAGCACGGCGGCCTCTTCGATCTCAACGGCCTGTTCCCCTCGTTCAATTCCAACCCAGATCAAGAGCAGCAGCCGGACCCCGGCGATCCGCGTGCCGCGGAGATTATCGTCAATGCCTTCGAACGCGATTATCCCGGCGAATTCGAGAACACGGACATTGTGATCGGGACCGACCCCGATGCCGACCGTTGCGGCCTCGTCGTCAAGGTGCCCGAAAACCAGCGTCACCTCTACCCGAAGCGGTACAAGATCGAGGACGATCCGAATTCAGACAAGTATGGCTTTGTGGTTCCGCTCTCCGAAGCCGAGCAGAAACAGCATCCGCCGAACAGTTATGTCCTGCTTCCGGCCGATGATGCCTGGGCGCTGTTGCTATGGTATCGCCTCATGCGAGAGAAGGAGAAGTACGGCGAGATCCAGGATGGTGAAAAGAAATTCCTCACGCTGTCGCACACCACGTCGGATTGCAACACGCGGCTGGCGCGAAAGTATGGCGTGGGCGTCGTGCGGACCTGGGTCGGTTTCGCTTCGCTGGCCGCGGCCACGAGAGATGTCTGGGAAGGCAAGGTCGATACGATTGCGGATCTGGCAGGCGGACGCAGCACGGACATGACCCGGGAGTACGCGCAGAAGCAGTTGTGCCATCCGTTCGTCTGCGATTGCCTCGGGATGGACGGGAATCGTTCCTTCAACATCGGGGCGATGGAACAAAGCAACGGCTTCTCCCTGCTGGGTGGCCCGCCGCCGGACGGGCGGTCCCTGGGCCGCGACGGACACGTCCGCGACAAGGACGGCACCTTCGCCGCCTTGTTGCTGGCCGAGGTGGCGGCCTGGGCCAAGGAGAACGGTACGACGCTCTTCGAGCTCATCGACCGGAAGATCTACCTGGACCCGGACGTCGGCTTGTTCGTCAACCTGTACGAGCCCGATCCGATGGACGGCGAGTACCCCGGCATCGAGGGCGACCGACAGAAGAAGGTGATTCTCCGCCGCGCCCTGGGCTACTTCCAATTGGCATTTAGCGGCGACCTTGAGATTGGAGGCGTCCCCGTCACGTCCGCATGCATCTATCGGACCGGCAAATACGACGCCATTTACCCGCCGACCTATGACTTCCAGTTCCCGGATGAAGGCATTCGCTTCTTCTTCGATGAAGAGAAGGTCGACCACCTGACGATTCGACCCTCGGGTACCGGCAATGCGCTGCGGTTCCACATCCAGCTTCACCGGGATAAGGTCGAGAACGAACAGCACCTGATTGTGGAGAAGGAACGACTCCATAAGAAGGGTAGGGCCATCATGGATGGCATTCGGGAACTGCTCAAGGCGCCGAGAACATGATCGGCTAAGCGAGGGGAGACTCGGGATAGATGAGGGAGACCATTCATCAGTTGCTCGCGGGCACGATGGCGGATCTCCTTGCCAACGGTTGCTTCGACGCCTATGTGACGCTGAGTGGCGCAACACTTACGAGTGACGTTTATGCCGACCTCTTGCTTGTCGAAGAGGCCGGAGGCAGAATACGGGATTCTGACGCGCCCAAAGTAAGAGAGGGCAACATTCGGGTCTTGGCTGCGAACGATAAGGTATTCGAGCCGATCTGTCAGATACTCAGGAATAGGCAAAAATCCTTGGGGGGGCCGGACCGGCCGTGTTCTTCTTCATGCCCCGGCAGGAATCGGTGAGACGCCTGTTGACACCGAGCGCGTGGGGGATATGATGCCTGTGGGCGATGTCTTGGGATTTCAGCGGACATGTGTCGCTCGTCGAACAGGGCAAGCTCCACGAAGGAATACGGACGTATGGACCAGGAGATCTTCAAGGATTTTGACATTGTTGGGGTCTACCCCGATCAATTGGCGGAGGAGGATGCGTGGAAGATCGGGTGCGCGACGGCGCGGTTTCTCCCATCCTTGATGACGGGGTATGAGCGGGGGCAGGTGGGGGCGCAGGTGATTTGCGTCGGCCGGGACATGAGGAGCCACAGCGAGCCGCTGGCTCAGGCGTTGATGGCAGGAATTCGCTCGGCCGGCATGGGCGTGATCGATATCGGGGCGATCGATACGCCGCAAATGTGTTTCGCCGTCAACCATTTCAAGACTTGCGGCGGTATCCAGGTGACGGCTTCGCATCACCCGATTAAGTACAATGGGTTCAAGATCTGCGGCCAGGGAGGGGTCCCGATCACTGTTGACACCGGCCTCAAGGAGATCGAACATCTGGCCCTGGCGATGCCGCACACCAAGGGCAATCCGACCGGTGCGGTGCGCCGCGAGGACCTAACGTCCGAATACCGCAAACACGTGCTCCAGTTTCTCCAGCCTTCCGTAGGCGAGATGAAGATTGCGGTCGATGCCTCCAACGGCATGGCGGGCAAGATGCTGCCTCTGCTCTTCGCCGGGACGCCTATCGAGATGCTGGAGATCAACTTCGACCACGAGGGTAAGTTCAAGCACAGTCCGGAGCCTACGAAAGAAACGAACCTGCGCCAGGTCAAGTCGGCGGTCAAGCGGCAGAAGTGCCATTTCGGCCTGTGCTTCGATGGCGATGCGGATCGCCTGATGACGGTCGACGAGAAGGGCAAACCGGTCGGTTGCGATCTGCTTACCGCGCTGCTGGCGCCGTACTTCCTGGAGAAGAAGCCCAGAGCGGCCGTCGTCTACGATGTGCGCAGCAGTCGTGTCGTGATGGAAGAGATCATCAAACACGGCGGCACGCCGCGCCGTGAGCGGGTCGGGCACGCGTACGTGCGAAAGGCGATGCGTGATTCGCACGCCGTGTTCGGCGGTGAGCTTTCGGGGCATTTCTATTACGCCGACAATTTCTCTGCCGATTCGGCGGTGATCACCCTGGTGCACCTGCTCAACGCGCTGAGCGAACAGGACCTGCCCATCAGCGAGTTGATCGCACCGTTGCGCCGCTACGCCGGCAGTGGCGAGGTGAGCTTCAAGGTTGAGAACAGAGCCGTCAAGATGGAAGAACTGACTCGCCGTTATGCGGATGGCCAGGTGGACCGTCTCGATGGTGTGACGGTGGGGTACAAGGAATGGTGGTTCAATTGCCGGCCGAGCCACACCGAACCGGTGCTGCGTCTGAACGTCGAGGCACGGACGCCGGAGATGTTGGACGAGAAGCTGGCCGAGCTCGAAGAGCATCTGGGCAAATCGGTATGACCTGTGCGGGCTTTGCCCGGCGTGGCAGGGGGCCGGAGCACCTAGAGGAGATGAGACATGCGTGACGATGATTGTTCACGGCGACACTTCATGACGGCCGTTGGTGCCGTGGCGGGACTCTCGCTGGCGGGTCTCGGGGCTACCCGACGCGCGGAGGCCTCGGCGTCGAACGAGGATCCGTTTCGTTACTGTTTGAACACCAGCACGATTCGCGGTCAGAAACTGGGGATTGAGAAGGAAGTCGATATCGCCGCTGAGGCCGGCTACGATGCGATCGAGCCCTGGGTCCGCACGGTGGAGGAATACGTCGAGGCCGGCGGCAAACTGGCCGACCTGCGCAAGCGTATCGAGGATCGTGGACTGACGGTCGAAAGCGCGATCTCGTTCCCGCGCTGGATCGTCGACGACGATGCCGTGCGCGCCCAGGCCGTCGAACAGGTCAAACGCGAGATGGACCTGCTGGCCCAGATTGGCGGCAAGCGCATCGCGGCGCCTCCGGCCGGTGCGACAAGAGAGCCGGGACTCGATCTGCTCAAGGCGGCCGAGCGCTACCGCACGATTCTGGAGGCAGGGGATCAGACGGGAGTGGTGCCCCAGGTGGAGGTGTGGGGCAGCTCGAAGAACCTGCATCGGCTGGGCCAGTCCATGTTCGTGGTCATCGAGAGCGGACACCCCAAGGCGTGCCTGCTGCCTGACGTTTACCACACGTACAAAGGGGGCTCGGACTTCACCGGATTCAGGACCATCAGCAGCCCGACGATTCAGGTTTTTCATCTGAACGACTACCCGGCCGACCCGCCGCGGGAGACGATCCGGGACGGCGACCGTGTCATGCCGGGCGACGGCATCGCGCCCCTGACGCAGATCCTCCGCATGTTGCTGGAGAACGGCAGCCAGGCGGCGCTTTCATTGGAACTGTTCAGTGCGGTATACTGGAAGAAGGACCCGCTCGAGGTCGCCAAGACGGGCCTGGCCAAGATGAAGACCGCGGTGCAAAAGGCCCTGGTGGCGTAAGGCATAACCCAGCCTCGCGAGCGACGCGAGGACGAGAACATAACGTTTGGACGTGAGCGAAGGGAGAGATCATGACCATGAGCGTATGTTGTCTGTTGGCGCTGCTGGCGGCCAGCCCCGCCGCCGAGATGACAGTGGCACGGGCCGACCCTTTGGAGATAGCTGAGCCCGGTTTCCTGATCTCCCGGAATGAGGCCATTGCCGACCTCGACCAGGTCTGTGTCAGTCTGGAGGCGCACGCTGCGCCCGCCTCGCTATCGGAAGGACTGACGGACCGGGTTGCCGAGAGGCTCAAGGCCGAGGGAGTCGAGCATGTCGAGTGCAGAACGGGGGTGACGCCGCGTCTGCACATCCACGTGGAGACCGTTTCGCTCGATGGTTGCGGCCAAACGGTCTATCGCGTGCAGACGGCGCTGAGCCGCATTGTCACCTTTACCGACCACCGCGAATTGCGCGTTCAGGCCGATGTCTGGCGCGTCAAGCCGGTGATGAAAGCAGTGGCCGATCCCAACCTGACTGAGGCCGTGACCGAGGCGGTGCTCACCCAGGCCGAGGCGTTTGCCAGTGCCTGTCAAGCGGCCAAACGCCTGCTCAGAACGTCTGCCGCCCTGACCGCGGCGCCCGCAACCGAGGGGACAAGCGCTGCCCGGGCCGGGCCAGCCATGTTTGTCGCGTCCAAGGGCAGTGCCGTGTTCCATCGCGCCGATTGCCGCTGGGCCCGGAACATCGCTGAGCACAATCGGGTGACCTATTCGGCGCGCGCGACGGCGGTGGCCGACGGCAAGCGCGCGTGCAAGTCGTGCCAACCTTAGCGTTCGTACGGAGTCTGAAAGGGACGATGTGACCAATAGAGACCGTGTGTTAGCAGCGTTGAGACACCAGCAGCCCGACAGCGTCCCTTACGACATCCAATTCACCGTGCCCGCGCGAACCCGAATGGCCGAGTACTATGGCGACCCGGCTTTCGAGTCCAGGCTGGGCAATTGCTTCACATGGCTGCGACCCCATCCGCCCGGTGCGCGGTTCGAGGAGGTCAAGCCCGACATTTGGGCCGACGAGTTCGGTGTGCGGTGGGATCGCCACGTCGACAAGGATATTGGCGTGGTGTGCAACCGGCTGGTGACGCCGGACAACGTCACCGATTTCGCCTTCCCCGACCCGCATGACCCGGCGCGCTATGAATCCTTCGCGGCGACCATCGCGGCCCACCCGGACGAGGCGGCGCTTGTCAGTCTGGGTTTCTCGCTGTTCGAGCGGGCCTGGACGCTGGCCGGCATGGAGAACGTCCTCATGGCGATGGCCGGCGACGTCGATTTCGCCCACGCGCTGCTCGATCGCATCCTGGAATTCAACCTCGCTGTTATCGAGAACGCCTGCGCCCACGAGATCGACATCTTTCGCTTTGGCGACGATTGGGGCCAGCAGCGGGGATTGCTGATGGGGCCCGAACTGTGGCGGCGCTTCATCAAGCCTCGTTTCCACGCGATGTGCCAGGCCGTCAAAGCGCATGGCAAGATTACGATGCTGCACTGCTGCGGCAAGGTGGACGAGATCTTTCCCGATCTGATCGAATGCGGTCTCGACATCTTCAATCCCTTCCAGCCGGAGGTGATGGACGTCTTCGACATCAAGCGGACCTATGGAAATGACTTGACGTTCTACGGCGGGATCAGTATTCAAAGGACCCTGCCGTTCGGAACCGTCCAGCAGGTTCGGGACGAGGTCCGAAGGCTGTTGGACGTGGTTGGTGAGCAGGGGGGCTATATCGCCTCGCCTTCACACGATATTCCGGGCGACGCGCGACCGGAGAATATTGCCGCGATGATCGACGTGCTCCAGAGCCAATAGGCTTCGCGGCGGATAGTTCCCGTGGCACGGCTGGAAAGGGCCTCGATGAGTCACCCCGGTGACGTGACAGAACAGCCGAATCGCACCAAGCGGTTCCAGTTGATCGTCTGTAAGGTGTTGCAGCGCGAGGCGTATTTCTGCGCCGCCCGCTCGCCCAACGTGGTGGACGTCGTCTTGATGGAGCAGGGATTGCACGATGAGCCCGACCGGCTGCGCCGCGAAGTGCAGCAGGCATTGGAATGCACCTGTGATGTTCAGGGTCGGCTGTACGATGCTTCGCTGCTGGGCTACGGCCTGTGCAGCAACGGCACCGTAGGGTTGCAGGCGGAAATCCCGATCGTCATCCCACGCGGACACGACTGCATCACGCTCCTGCTCGGCTCCAAAGAACGCTACCGCGACTACTTCGACTCGCACCGGGGCGTCTACTGGTACAGTCCGGGCTGGATCGAGGCGGGTAAGCAGCCCGGCCCGGCGCGCTGCGAGCGGCTGCTCGCGGAGTACACCACCAAGTATGGCCAAGACAACGCCCAGTACCTCATGGAGGTCGAGCAGACCTGGATAAAGGAATACCAGTGGGCGACGTACGTCGATTGGGGACTCGTCGAATCTGACGGTTACCGGGCGTATACGAAGGACTGTGCCGACTATCTGGGCTGGCAGTACGACGAGTTGGCAGGCGATGCGGGGCTGATGCAGCGCTTCGTCGACGGTCTCTGGGACGAGCGTGAGTTCCTCGTGGTCGAGCCGGGCCGGCGTATCGCCGAGGACGTGACCAACGAAGGCATTGTGAGGGCTGAATAGGTGCTGTTGCGGGAAAAAGTGTCCCTGATCGCGTTCATGCTGGCGCTGCTGATCCTGTACGGGGCCGAGGTATTGCTTCTCCTCGACGCCATCGTGACGATTGTGCGGCATCGGTCGCCGAGGCGCATCCTGCTCTGCAAGCCCGCGATCGTGCTCCACGTCCTCGCGGCCGCCGGTTTGCTTTGCATCGGCTACGGGCGGTTCGTTGAGCCCACCTGGATCGAGGTCAATGTCATAACCGTGCCCACGGCGAAGCTGCAGAACACCACGTTTCGCCTCGTCCAGATTTCCGATCTGCATTGCGACCGGGAGATTCGCAACGAAGAGGCGATCGTGCGCATCATCAATGAGCTCAAGCCGGACATGGTTGTTGCCACGGGTGATTATCTCAACGATGCGACGGCATTGCCGCGCCTGAAGGCGACGCTGAGCCGGCTCGAAGCACCTTTGGGCGCATTCGCGGTGACGGGGAATTTCGAAGTGAATTCCTGGTCCGACCTCGATCTGTTTAGCGAGACAGGCTTTCATCTCCTGACGCAGGAGACGGTGAGCGTGACCAAGGGCAGCGAGAGTATCACCATTTCGGGCCTGGGCTTCGATCACGCCGATGCCTGGCAAGAGCTCCTCGCGAATCTTCCCGACGACCGCTTCAATGTCTTGCTCTATCACAAGTCCGACCTGGTCGAGGACGTCAGCGGTTCCGGCGTCGATCTGTATCTCTGCGGCCACACGCACGGCGGACAGGTGGCGCTGCCGTTCTACGGCGCTTTGACCACGCTCTCGAAGTTTGGTAAGAAATACGAATCGGGTCGTTATCAGGTTGGCGATACGACGCTCTACGTCAACCGGGGTTTGGGGCTTGAACCCCGCCCGGCACCGCAGGTGCGCTTTTGCGCACGACCGGAGATCGCGGTTTTCAAAATCGTGCCCGCCTCTCAGATGGCCGCGCCCGAACAGCATCGCGAGTAACATGGAAATCCTGACAATCATCCTCATCGCCGTCGGCCTGGCGATGGACGCCTTCGCGGTGTCCGTCGTCACGGGCAGCATCTACCGCGAACTCCGCATCAAGCACGCGTTGCGCATGGCTTTGTTCTTCGGGGCCTTCCAGGCGATCATGCCCATCATCGGTTCGCTGGCGGGTCTGGGGCTGAGGCAGTACATCTCGGCCTACGACCACTGGATCGCGTTCGGGCTGCTGGCCTTCGTCGGGGGCAAGATGATCCTGGAGTCCTTCGAGATCAAATCGGCCGAGAAGAACCTCAACCCGTCCGACCTCCTGGTCCTGCTGACGCTCTCGGTGGCGACGAGCATTGATGCGCTGGCCGTCGGTTTCACGCTGTCGCTGCTGGTTGCGTCACTGGCCTTCGCCGTCTCGATGATCGGACTGATCACGTTCGCGCTGTCCTACGTCGGCGTCTTCGTCGGCAAGCGGTTCGGCCATTTCTTCGAGGCCAAGATCGAGGTCTTCGGCGGCCTCGTCCTCATCGGCATCGGCATCAAGATCCTCATCGAACATCTCACCGCATAGCGTGCCCTCCGGCATATCCGGGCTGCACATCGTGTCTGACCCCATAAATCGGGTAGGGGATACCCCTATTTTGCGGTTGCCGGCCGGTTTCTTGCCGCACCGGCAATTGAGACAGGCGTAGAATTCCATGTAAGCGCGGTCCGGCAAACCGCCGACGTACCCGAGACAAGGGATGTGTACCGATCGGGAACAAGGAGGTTTGGCGATGACACGTAGGATCATATTGTCAGCTATCGCGGTCAGCGTGAGTCTTGGCTTTGCTGCAGCGCGGGCAAAGGCGTCGGACGCCGACAAGATCGATTGGCTCCTCGACGCCATTGCCCATTTGGAGAGCAACCATTACTCGCACGCCGTCGGTGACGGCGGCCGTGCCATCGGAACCTATCAGATTCACAAACGCTACTGGAGAGACGGCACGCGCTTTCTGGACGTGGATTGGAGCTACGATCAGGCCAAAGACCCGGTCAAGGCCCGGAAGGTTGTTCGTGCCTATCTGCTCCACTACGGCAAGGGCAAGACCCTGCTCCAGAAGGCTCGCATTCACAATGGCGGGCCTCGCGGTTACCGTAAGACGGCGACCCTCAAGTACGCCCGCAAGATCGCCCGGATTCTCGACCAAGCCGACGGTGAATCCTGACTTCACCCAAGCCAGACGCGACCGCGTTCAATTGGCGCTCTTGCCCTGGAAACCGGACGCAATACATTTACCCGGTTGCAGTCACGTTATCTACCGCCTCAAGAGGCTTTCGATTTCCTTCTCATGCCCTGGTTTGTACAGGTTGATCTGGCCGTGGACGTTTCCGTTCTTGTCAATGAGTATTGAGGTGGGGTACGACCTGATCGCATAGGCCGCGTTGGTCGCGCCCCAGGACGTGGCGGTCGTGCCGGGGCGTTTGGCGTCGCCACCGCCATCGAAAGCGATGGGAAACGGAACGTCGCGGCCGCCCCAATACTTCTCCTTGAATATCGACATTCTCTCTTTCGCTTGAGTCACCCCTAGCCCGATGTCGGCATGCACCCCGACAATCATCAGTCCTTCCTTGCTATATCTATCGTGCAGGGACATGAGCTCGGGGAACAAGGCGACACAGGGAGAGCAGTTGACATTCCAGAAATCCAGCAGTATGACTTTGCCTTTGAGATCCGCTATCTTCAAGGGCGTGCCCGTACTCCATTCCTGGATCTGAGCAAATTCGGGGGCCGGTTTTCCTTTGAGTTCCAGCATTCTCCCCCAGGTGTAGAAAGGTTTGATCCCGTCGAAAGCGAGCGTTACGTCCTTGAACTCGATCCATTGAGTGTAGTCGCGTTTCATGAACCGAATCTCGCCGACGTCCTCGAGTTTCGTATCCTTGAATGTGTAATGGACGGTCACAATTCCGACTCCCGTGCCTCTTTGGCGTTCGTGAGCAATGTGCGTCCGGCCCTTGGTGTCGGTTATTTCCAGCCGTGTTTGTGCATTCACATAAGTGTGGGTCAACTCGATGACTACATCCTGGCCCTTCTGGTAGGGCCACTTCGCGACCAGCGCTTGGTCAAAACTCCAGCTGATGGTGTCCGGCTCGTATTCCGCCCAGTCGTGCCGCTGGCCCTCGACCACGTGCCAATCTCCGCCCGTAATACCCACGAACAGAGAGGCCGCAGTAGGTGGATAGGGAAAGCCACGGATGTAGAATACGTGGCGGCTCTCTACAGGCGTGCGCTGTTGGTCGTGAATGTCGCCCACATAGACCCGATGCACCTCACCGCCAGCTTTCCTGCACGCAACCATATCCGCGTCTCCGAGTCCCGTGGCCCTCACCAGGAAATTGAAGGTATTGACGTTTCCCGACGCTTGACGTCCCCTCCGGAAATCGACGTCTTCCAGCAGTGTGCCATCCGGTCGCCACCATAAATCCACGACTTGATCCTGGGGCGTTCCCCGTGCCTTGCGATGCCGTTCCCAGACCTGCTCCCACTGCCAGTTCGAGACGGCGACGAGTTCGACTTCCACGCCGTTCTCGAGTCGGACCTTGGTTTCCGCGGTGGCCATCACCTTGCCTTCGACGGTAGAGGCCTGAATCTGTCCTGGGAGCAAGAACACACACAGCGTGACCAACACGGTAGAGATGGTTGTCTTCAGGTTCGTCATTTTCGTTCTCCAAGCCGGTTTTCCGCCGGCGCCCGGGCAGGATCATGGCGCCAGTTGCCCGGGTACCTTCGTTTTCGCTGGGCCTATATGGGGCCCGCGTCCGCTCGTCGCAGCTTCGTCAAGGGGTGTTCCGCTGAAGCCTATTATGATGCCCGCCTGCGGAGTAGACAAGGCCATTTTCGCGCCAGAGCGCGGAGTGCGGCCAAGCCTGTTGCCCCGGCCTACCCGATCCTCTGGCAAACGAGCAGCGAAGAAACGGCAGAAATGGCGGTCGCCAAGGGCCTCGATTGTTGACGCTGGTCACTATGTTGTGCCATGATGAAGATCATGGCGTGCAGAGGCCGCGTCCATACAGGGAAATGGGAATTTCGAATCGTCGACTTTCGACGTGAGCGTTCGTGTGTCAGGGGTAGAAGAGATGCTTAGACGTGATTTCTTGAGGGCAAGTGCTGTCGCAGCTTCCGGTTTATTGACGGCCATAGAGGTGGCTGGCGCCGCGTCCGCGCTGTCGCAACGAAAGAAGTCCCGGCCCAACATTCTCTGGATTACGTGTGAGGATTTGTCGCCTCGTCTCGGTTGCTATGGCGACAAGACGGTTCCCACGCCCAATCTCGATCGCCTGGCCCGCGAGGGCGTGCGCTACACTCATGCCTTTGCCACCACGGGGGTCTGTGCGCCCAGCCGGCATGCCCTGATTACCGGGATGTATCCCACGTCGACGTATGCCCTACAAATGCGTAACCACTCCCGCACCAGCGCGATTGACGAGATCAAAGACCCGGCCACCCGGGCGTATGCGACGACGCGACCGCTTTACGAAGCCATGCCCCCGGCCGAGGTGCGCTGCCTGACCGAGTATCTGCGCTTGGCCGGGTACTACTGCTCGAACAACGTCAAAGAGGATTATCAATTCCGCGCGCCCGTAACCGCCTGGGACGAATCCTCACGCCAGGCGCACTGGCGCAAACGCGCGCCGGGCCAGCCCTTCTTCGCCGTCTTCAATCACACCGTGACACACGAGTCGGGCGTCTTCGCCGATGGCCGCTCGCCCAAGGTGGTGGACCCCGAGATGGTGCCTGTGCCCCCATACTATCCGGACACGCCCGTCGTCCGGGCGGACCTCACCAAACACTACGACAACATCGCCGTGCTGGATGCCCAGGTCGGTAAGTTGCTGGACGAGCTCGAAGCCGATGGCCTGCTCGACGAGACGGTTATCTTCTTCTTCGGCGATCATGGCGACGGCCTGCCGCGCAGCAAGCGGTGGGTCTATGATTCGGGCACGCGCGTGCCGCTGCTCGTGCGCCACCCGGACGGGAAGGGGGCCGGCACGGTCAGCGATCGCCTCGTCAGTTTCGTGGACTTCGGGCCGACTGTCCTGTCCCTGGCCGGAGTCGCCGTGCCGGATCATGTGCATGGCGTTCCTTTTCTGGGCGATCAGGCAGGCGAGCCGCGGAAGTGCGTCTACTTCCATCGCGACCGCAACGGCGAGAACCGCGAGACGATTCGCGCCGTGCGCGATCAACGCTTCCGTTACGTGCGCAACTTCCGACCCGACGAACCCTACATCAAACCCCTGGCCTATCGCGACCGCCAGGCCATCATGCAGGAGATCAATCGTGCCATCGAGCGGGGCACACTGAACGAGGACCAGTGGCAATTCTCAGCTCAGGCCAAGCCACTAGAGGAATTCTACGATACGCAGGCCGATCCCTTTGAGATCCACAACCTCGCCTCGGAGCCGAGGCATTACGCCCGGATGGCCCAGATGCGGCAGGCCCTCGACGCCTGGATTATCGAATGCCACGACCCGCTGGACATGCCCGAAGACGAACTGGTGCGCACC
>CP070782.1:5833804-5838446 GCA_020346325.1 Phycisphaerales bacterium | reverse complement strand
GGCGTTGAGGAAGAGGTTCCGGCCGGCGTCGGTCAAATCATCGGGGGAATCGGTCAGGCCCCAGAGCAGATGGCCTTGCTCGGCGACCAGGGGGGTAGTAGGATTGGCTGTCGACGTTTCGCGCGAATACCGTTACACCCTCCGACGGAGCGGGCCACATATAGATCACGACGTGCTGGGCCGAGGTGTCGCAGAGTTGGGGTATGCCGTCATGCGGGCGGCGGACCGGATGGAATTGCCTTCTACCAGGGCTGCTATGACACGGACGCGTTTTTCTCTGGTCAGCTTGTTAATACTGACCATTGTGCTTGAGCGGTCAAGGAAAGTCAGTGCTTTTTTCTGATTATTTCAAAGTTCTTTCAACTATTCGTTCGTGTTCGCGGTCGATATCATGCTTCGGTGGACCCACCAGGGTCTTCAGGATTATCTGCTGTTTTTTGCGATGCGTCATCTTCGCTGGTCTTTGCGACGGCTGATTCAACTGCTTGGGTGCATTCTTCATGATTATCACCTCCGCTTGCTTGTGCCTGCTCCTCGTCATTTGCCACGTAGCCTGCTCAACTTCCTGATACAGCTCGTTGGTATGGTGATTCGCCCGCATACTTGTGTTTTCCTTTTCTATGAGCCAACGTCTTGTATGCGGGCGTGTCTTCTACCAAAAATCCAACTGACACGCAATACGTCGCTTTCAATGACACGATATCGTCACAGTGTTCCCATTCGTTGGGAGCAGCTTTGCTGTCGACCCGCCCCATCTTGACGAGCTTCATCTCCAAGAATCTCCCGTCTAACCTTGCCCACTACCCAGGGCTAGGGCGAGAGCGGTTCGTTGAGGTTGACGGGGTATTTCTGCCAGGGGACGGCGCCGGCCTGGCAGATGTGGTTGCGCAGGGCGGTGAAGAGCTTGTTGTACATGGGGTGGTTCCTGGCCAGGGGCGTTTCCTCTTTCGGATCGGCGGCGAGATTGTAGAGTTCCAGGGGCTCGAAGGGGCTGTTCTGAACGAGTTTGAAATCGCCGTAGCGGGCGGCGTAGTAAGCCTTTCCGCCGTAGTGACCACCTTCGCGGCGCACCCAGAAGAGGAAGCGGTCCTCGTCGGGCTGGTTCTGGCCCAGTAGCGTGGGCAGGAAGGTGACGCCGTCGATCTCGTGCGCGATGTCCACGCCCGCCGCTTCGCAGACGGTTGGGAAGATGTCCATCGTCAGCGCCACGCGCCGGCTGCGCGAGCCCGGCGCGATCTTGCCAGGCCAGACGGCGCCCATGGGCTCGCGGATGCCACCTTCGTACATGGCCTGTTTGCCCGCCCGGAGCGGGCCATTGTTGGCGCCGACATTGAGCTGCCCGCCATTGTCAGAGGTGAAGATCAACAGTGTACTGTCGTCGATACCGGTTTGCTTGATAGCATCCATGACTTTGCCGATACCGGCATCCAGGTGCTCGATTAGCGCCACGAGCTTGGCGCGTTTGTCGCTGATCCCCGGCTCACGCTGTTTGACCTTCTTCAGCCATTCGGCCGGCGGTTGGATCGGAGTGTGCGGGGCGTTGTAGGCCAGGTACAAAAAGAAGGGCTGCTTCGTGCGCGAGCGCTGCTCGATGTAGTCGATGGCCCATTGCGTGAACAGATCGGTCGCGTGGCCTTCGGGGTCAATCTCGGCACCGTCACGGCGCATGTAGTTGATGCCGTGGCGACGATGGGTATAGTAGTCGTCCATCATGTCGCCCAGGTAGCCATGGAGATGGTCGAAGCCCCGCTCGGTCGGTGTGTTGGGCGACTGGAGACCGAGGTGCCACTTGCCGACGATGGCAGTGTGGTAGCCGGCCCGCTTAAGCATCTGCGGCAGCAGCGTCGCGTGAGGCGAGAGGTAGCCCCAGTTGTTCTTGATGTGGGTGCGGATCACGCCGGGCACACCCACCAAGTCGGGGTAGCGCCCGCTCAGCAGAGCCGCCCGCGTGGGCGAGCAGACAGGGCAGTTGGCATAGAACCGGTCGAAACGCATACCGGAAGCGATGAGCCTATCGATGTTCGGCGATTTCAGATCGGTCGCACCATAGCTGGAGAGGTCGCCGTAACCAAGATCGTCCACGAGGATGACGATGATGTTTGGCTTGCCAACGGCGCGCTGCGCCTTAGCACGGCGTGGCGTCGGCAGACTCATCGCCAGCGCCCCCAGTCCAAGTCCCTTAAGAAAATCGCGTCGCGTTCCTATCATCTCACCAGTTCCTTTTTCGATATTTGTAACGGCATTTTCTCATCCTGAGCCACAGGAGAAGGATCTGGCCCAAGGACGAGAGACGATCTCCGGACGCGGCCCAGATCCCGTTCGACTACGCTCAGGGCAAGCTCTTCATGTCGCTCCGCTTCATTCAGGATGACAACGCGCATCCCTAAACGGCCTCTAGTTTCAGTTTGTCGCCCGTGACCGTCATCCAGCGGTGCAGTTTGACGTCGAGGTCCTTGACGAGCTGGGCGTACTGCGGGTCCTCGGCCAGGTCCTTCATCTCCCACGGGTCTTCCTGGAGGTCGAAGAGCTGCACCTCATCGACGTGCGGGTAGCGAATCAACTTGTAACGCTCCGTCCGGACCATGCGTTGGAAATCGCGATAGGCACCGTAGACGCAGTCGTAGATCTTCTCTTTTTTGCCGTTCAACAAGGAGACCAAGCTGGGGAACTGCACGGTTTTCGGCGTCTTGATTCCAGCCATCTCGCACGTCGTGGCAAATGCGCTCTGGAGATAGACCAGGGCATCGTTCGTGCGGCCGGCCTCGATGCCTGGACCACAGAAGACGAAGGGCATGCGCACTGAATGGTCGTATTGGTTCTGCTTACCCATCAGTCCGTGCTGACCGACGGCCAGGCCGTGGTCGGCCGAGAAGATGATGACCGTGTTGTCGGCCTTGCCCGTGGCCTCCAGAGCGTCGAGGATGCGGCCGATGTGATAGTCGGCATGCGAGATGATCGCGTAGTACTCGCTCAAGTGCACCTGCACCGCTTCTTTGGTGCGCGGGAACGGCGCGAGCACTTCGTCGCGCAGCTTGTGGTCGCCCTGGTCGAACGGATGCTCCGGCAGGTAGTTCGGCGGGATCTTGATCTTATCCGGCGGATACATGTCGACAAACTTCTTGGGCGACTGCCTCGGATCGTGCGGGGCGTGAAAAGCGACGTACATGAAGAACGGATTTTGGCTTTGTTTGGCGTGGTCGTTCAGGTAGTCGATCGCCGTATCGGCCCAGAGCTTGCTGCTGTGGACGATCCGGCCATCGCGCTCGCGCCAGTGTCCGGTTAGCGTCTTGTCATACGGGCTCCACGAATTCCCCGGTCGCGGCCGGTCGTACGGATCTTTGACGATGCCCTTCTGCTTGTTCGCTTCGGCGTTGGTGTCCTTGGAAGGGAACATGCCGCCGCCGGTCGGGCCGATCGTCTTGAAGCTGCGTTTCAGCGCCCTGTCGCGGTTGTGCCACTTGCCCGTCATGAAGGTGTCGTAACCGGCCTGGCCGAGCGTTTCGCCCCAGAGGGGATAGTCGCCGCAATCGTCCCCACCGCACTGCCAGAGATAGCGACCGGTATTGAGCATCGCCCGGCTCGCCACGCAGACGGCGCCGTGCCAGGCGCCCTGGTTGAAGCAGTGGGTGAAGGTGGTGCCGCGGCGGACGAGGCGGTCCATGTTGGGTGTTTTGACTTCGGGGTTGTTGAGGACGTTCAGGGTGCTGAAGGCCTGGTCGTCGGTGAAGAGGAAGAGGATGTTGGGTCGGTCCTTGCCCGGTGCGGCGAAGGGGTTCTTCGTCTGGGCGTGGGCCGCTCGCTGCCAGGGGTTGGCCGCGGCGCCGAGGGTGCAGGCGGCTGCGCCGAGACCGAGGCTCTTGAGGAAGCGGCGTCTGGTTGTCTCTTCTGTACTCATGAGGTCCTCCTGTCCTTTTCGGGTAGCGGGCGTTCCCAGGGTTGGCCGGGACGTGGTCCGTACTTCGGCCGGGCGTCGCGGGCGGGCATCGCGTCCACTACGCTTTGGAACTTCTGCTTGGCGGCCAGGTGCAGCGGCGCGTCGCTGGCGATGAGGTTCTTTTCTTCCCAGGGATCTGTCTGGAGATCGTAGAGTTCGGTGATCTGCCGGTTGGTGTCGACCCAGACTTTGTGGCGTTTGTCGCGGATGACGCGGGAGGCGTAATCGTGCTGGCCGCGGACGCCGTTCTCATCGAGTTTGGCGGGGCCGTGGCCCAGGGCCATGATCCACTGGCGGGGGGAGTCGTCGGCGATGCCCAGCAGGAGGGGGGCGATGGAGACGCCGTCGACGTCGGGCTTGCCTGGTATCTTCGCGCCGGCTAGTTCGGCGAAGGTGGGGAGCAGGTCGGTGAAGTCTGTCAGCGCGTCTGTGGTGACGCCGGCGGGGACGAGGCCCGGGCAGTTGACGATGAACGGGGCACACGTTCCGGCTTCGGATTTCTTACCCTTGCCACCTTTGACCTGGCGGCCGTTGCGGGTGCCGGTGATGCCGCCGCCGGAACCGTTATCGGTGGTGAAGATGATGATGGTGTTGTTGCGTATGCGGAGTTCTTCGAGTTTGGCGACGAGGCGGCCGACGAGTTTATCGGTGTAGCGGACCATGGCTTTGTGTCGGGCGTATTTGTCCGTGGCGTCGGGTTCATCGGGG
>CP070782.1:5828763-5833704 GCA_020346325.1 Phycisphaerales bacterium | reverse complement strand
CTGGACAACAGCACCGCGACGCTGACGATGCGGGCCCGCCGGTCGGATGCCGGCGTGGAAGTGCCCCGCGCGGCGTGGGCGTTCGGTCGCTGGCAGCACGGCCAACTGATCCCTGATCCGACACACCTGTATGTGAAAGACGGTTTTCGACCGGGCTGGTTGTACGATTTGGTCTACACCGCCAGGGGACCGCGCGTCACCGGTTTCGGATTGGCGGCCTTGCGCGACAGCATCTCCTTCTTCCGCTACGCCGAACGAGACACGGCGGGCTTCGCCAACCCGTTGGCCGAGTCGATCCAGCATGCGTACATCTTCGGCATCTCGCAATCGGGCCGTCTCGTTCATCACTTCATCTACGCCGGATTCAATGCGGACGAGTCCGGACGGATCATTTTCGACGGCGCGCTGTCCCATGTCCCCGGATCGGGCAAGGGCATGTTCAACTATCGGTTCCGCATGACCACCTGTTACGGCACCTACCACGAGGGCAACCTTTCCGGCTCGGAATTCTTCCCACTGGCGCCCGCGCCTCAGACCGATCCGGTCTCGGGCCAATCCGGTGATACACTGGCGCGAGCCCGGGCCCAAGGCTGTGTCCCCAAGATCATCTTTACCCAGTCGTCCACCGAGTACTGGAGCCGTGCGGCTTCGCTCTTGCACACCGATGTCGAAGGCACGCGAGATATCACGCTACCGGACAACGTGCGGGTCTATCTCGTCTCCAGCGCGCAGCATCTGGGCGGCGGACCGCACACGCGGGGCAATTGCCAACAGCCTCGCAACGTTTTGGACGACCGCACGCCCATCTTGCGGGCCATGCTCGTGGCGCTGGACCGGTGGGTCAGCGGCCGGGCCGAACCGCCTGCCAGTCGCTACCCGCGTATCGCCGACGGGACCCTGGTCGACCTCGACACGTGGTGCCGATCGTTTCCGAAGATTCCGGGCGTCGGCCTGCCCGGGGGCTACTACCGACCGTGCCGGCTCGACTTCGGTCCTCGTTTCCGGTCCGAGGGGATAGCGGACATCATACCGCCCAGGATGGGCGAGCCCTTCCGGACGCTGATCCCGGCCGTGGACGCCGACGGCAACGACCGGGCCGGCATTCGCCTGCCCGACGTGGTCGTGCCTCTGGGCACTTACACCGGGTGGAACCTCCGCACGGCGGCGTCGGGCCCCGAAGGGATATTGACCCGCCTGGATGGCATGTACCTGCCCTTTGCGACCACGAAACAACACCGGGTGGCACAGAACGACCCGCGTCCCTCCGTGCGCGAACGGTATCCGACGCGACAGGTCTACCTCGCGCGCATCACCGACGCCGCCCTGGAACTTTATCACGAAGGATTCCTCCTCCCCGAAGACGTTGTCGCCATTCTGACCACCGCCTCACAGCGCGATTTCTGGGAGGACTGACGATCGCGTTGCCTCGACTATGCTGCTGAGTCTTTGGCCTCTGGCTTGTCGGCAACCGGGTTGCCAACCGGGTCCGACTGTAGTATCCTCTCCACATGGATAAACGCCCTATACTGTTTGACTTATGGAAGCATTGCTGCGCCGCGGCGCGCGTCGTGTACCGTGCGCTGGCGCCGCGGGCCTGGAGTGCGATCGTCTACGCGGCGTTGTTCTGCAATTTGGCGGTGAAGCTCTACTACGCCCTGCGCTACGGTCTCATGCGCGAATACGCCAGTTGGATATTGTCCGACGTCGCCGTGTTACTGACTTTCGAAGTCATCCTGGCCCTGATCTGTTACCGCTGGCCGCGCAAAGCCGTTTGGCGCGGGGCGTCGATCGTCGCGGCGCTGGTATGTACCTGGTCGGTTATGAACGCGGGCTGGTTGATTCGGACCGGTACGCAGATTCTACCCATGGAGCTGTTGCCGTGGATTCGTGATCCCATCAACATCAGCAAGCTTGTCCTGCGCAATATGATCCGCATGCCCGGAGCGGCTGCGGTTCTGCTCCTGCCCAGCGCGGTGGCGCTGAGCTTCTTGTTCTCCGTTCTGGCCCGCCCGGTGCCGCCGGACTATGAACGGCGGACGTTTCACACCAAGATCGGCTTCTCACTCGTGGCTATCCTCGTGGCCATTGTGGGCATGGCCGCGGTGTGGAGTCTGGGCTCGGCACATATCACCGCGCCTGGAATGCAGTTCAACTGCCAGGCTCGCGCCGTCCTGGCGTTCCTCCTGCCTCGATATCGCCATCTGGTCCGGGATGATTTCGCCAAGGCCACGCGGCAGTTGCCCCTGGCCCAGGATGTCACTGTGACCCTCAAGCCACGTCATATCCAGCAGAACGTGGTGATCGTGGTCCTGGAAGGCGTCCAGTATAGCTGCACATCATTGACCAATCCTCAGGTTGGATACGATGGCCAGGGGTACGATCCCACGCCCTACCTGGCGACTCTGGCCTCGCAGGGGGTCACGTTCCGCAATGCCCGCTCGGTCGTGATGCACACGACCAAAGCCTTGTTCGCTCTGCTGACCGGTCGACGTCCGGGGGCCTGCCAGGACATCGGCGAGACCGTTCCGGTCGATGAGCCTTACGCGAGCCTGGCGACGATCCTGGAACGTGGCATGGGGTATCGCACGGCCTTTTTCCAGTCGCCCACCGGGACCTTCGAGTCCCGGCCCGGCCTGGTTCATAATCTCGGTTTCAACAAGTTCTTTGCGCGCGAAGACCTCAACGACCCAAACAGTCACGTGGGTTACCTGGGAGCTGACGAGTTTGCGCTGTTGGAGCCCATGCGAAAGTGGATCGAGTCGGACGAGCGGCCCTTCCTGCTGACGGTCGTCTGTTCGGTGACCCACGATCCCTATGAAGTCCCCGAGTGGTACGGGGAGATGGCCGAAACACCGGCCCAGCGCTACCAGCAGACTATTACCTATACCGACCGCTTCATCGCTGCCCTGGACGTCGAACTGGCTGGTCTCGGCTTAACGGATAACACGATCTTTTGCGTCGTAGGCGACCACGGCGAGGCGTTCGACGAGCACCGCATCCAGGGCCATGAGCGGGTCGCCTTCGAAGAGGTGCTGCATATCGCCATGTGTTTGCGGGCGCCGCTGCTGATCGAAGCGGGCAGGACCGTCGACAGTCCGGTCAGCTCGGTTGATCTGGCTCCGACGATCTTGAGTCTGCTCGGCTTCGACATCGAGCCGCTCGGGTTCCACGGGGCCAATGCCCTCGAGCCGCTACGAAAGGATCGCAAGGTTTACTTCGCCGGGTGGATGCAGCAAGGGCCCGCCGGCTTCGTTCAGGACGACACCAAGTATGTCTACCATCCCGAGCAGGGGACGGTCTCCCGCCATAATCTGAAAATTGATCCGCTCGAACTGTACGGCGTCGATCTGCCCGAGTACGTGGCGCGCGAGATGAGCCAGGAAATCGTTCAGTGGCGCCGGGACACGATCTTTCGCATCGACCAGAAAGAGACGGGCCAGATGATGCTCTTCGGCTCCTGGTTGTGTAAGTGGAACGCGCGCCGGCGCGACTGTAGAGTCAAGTACATCGAGGCTGAGAGAAACTGAAGCCGGCCCCGCCAGGGCGGATCCTCGGGTGGGAATCTCAAGCGCAGACTGCGAAGGTCTGGTTCCCACCGTGCAGACCCCGGCCGGATTTGACTGGGAAGGCCGGGGTAAATGGAAAAAATTGTATAAATAGGGCAAATACGTCAAATAGATACTTGCTATTTTCCGCGTGAGTCGCTATAGACGAATTGGCGGTCCTTGCAGGCAATCGTTCACAACCCGGCGCTTGGCTGAACCGGGTGAAAGATGGATACACGTACGGCAGACCGGTGCGGGGTACCAGAATCCCTGCCGTACCGGGCCTTGGAGATCAGAGCAGGGCGTCCTAGGCTGAAAAGACGTCGCGTGCTGAGGAAGAGGATTTACGCCTCCGATCTCCTGGCGACAGCCGAAGGTCGTCTTCGGACCGAATACGGGTCACGGCGATTTCGGCTCAAAGCGAAGCTACGGAGTCGTTCCGGAGGAGGGCGACTCCGTCTTCTCTTTTACCACCCTTCCGAACACGCTCACAATGCACGGGCCATCCCGCGAATTTGTCTTGCCGGTCCCGATATGATACGATGATAGCCGAGAGGTAATCCTTATACGGGGCAGCGCCAGTTAAGGAGGTGTCTAATGTCGGGCAGGGCCAAGAAGCGACAATACGACGTGTGTCCGAAGACGGGCCGGCCGGTCAATCGCAGCGGACGATACCGCTGGCTGACGTGGGTGTGCCCGGTAGTGGGGTTGGCCTCGCTGGTCTGGTTTCTCATTCGCGTCATCCCCAAACCTTCACGCGCGACGTATCCGTGTCAGCGTTTTGCCGCACCACTGGCCAGCGGATTCGTCGTCTGGCTGACGGGCATTGTTGGCTCGACTCTGGTCTACCGCCGAGCGCGCCGTCTATTCCGCGAATCGCGTTATGTCGTCGGGAGTGTTCTGCTGGTCGGGGCCGTGACGCTGATCTGGGGTGCGCTTACTATCACTGCGGATCGTCGGGCCCAGGCGTGGGAGCCGAGCGAGCCGTTGAACAGCCCGATGGGAACGGGCAAGGGCATCCATCCGGGACGTGTCGCCTGGGTGCACGAGCCCGAAGCGACGCACTGGGACGGCAGGGCCGGTGCCTGGTGGGACGATACGAACACCGACCAGGCGGTGGTGGACGCGATGGTCTCGCAATCGCTGCGCACGCTGACGGGCGCGACGGATGATGCGACGGCCTGGGACGCGCTGCTTCGGCATTTCAACCAGACGCATCACGGCCAGGACGTTGGCTACCAGGCGGACGAGAAGGTCACGATCAAGATCAACATGAATCAGGACGGCGGCGGGAACTGGGGAAGGGACCGGGGGATGCCCAGCCCGCAGGTGATCTATGCGATGGTCGATCAACTGGTCAACGTGGTCGGCGTTCCGGGCTCGGCCCTTGCGATCT
>CP070782.1:5823165-5828663 GCA_020346325.1 Phycisphaerales bacterium | reverse complement strand
AGCACGCCCGAGGCGCTGGGCTATCACCCCGTCTATCTGGCGGCCGCCATTGGTTTCGGCGCCCAGTGCGGCAACTGGATGAACGACTCGGGTTTCTGGATCTTCGCCAAGATGGGTGGTCTGACCGAAGTGGAAACCTTAAAGACTTGGACCGTCACGGTCAGCAGTATGGCCGTCATCGGTCTGCTCTTCACTGCCTTGTTCGCTACGGTTCTGCCCTTGGTCGGCAGCGCGGCAGGATAGGACTGGAAACGGAACCCAAGAACGCAGGTGCCCAAGTGAAAGCCTTACTCTACACCGAGCCGTATACCCTGCAATACACCGATGTCCCCGACCCGAGTTTCGGTAACGACGAAGTCTTGATTCGCGTCAAGGCCTGCGGCGTCTGTGGCTCCGACGTGCAGGGCTACACCGGCAAGACCGGTCGGCGTCTGCCTCCTTTGATCATGGGTCACGAAGCAGCGGGTGTCGTCGCCCAAGTGGGCCGGAACGTCACCGATTTCGCGGCCGGCGATCGGGTTTGCTTCGATTCCACCGTCTACTGCAACCGCTGCCCCGCCTGCACTCAGGGGCTGCTCAACCGCTGCGTCAAGCGCCAGGTCTTGGGCGTATCCGTCCCCGAGTTCAAACGGCATGGGGCGCTGGCGGAATTCGTGGCGGTGCCGCACTGGATCGTCGCCAAGCTTCCTGACGACATGTCGTTCGTTCAGGCCGCCCTGCTGGAACCGGCCTCAATCGGTACGCACGCCGCTAATCGCGGCCCCATCGCCGACAGCGACACCATCCTCGTGATCGGAGCTGGTACGATCGGCCTGTTCATTCTCCAGGCCGCGAAACTGCGCGGGGCCAGGAAGACCATTGCCTGTGACATCAACGAATTCCGTCTCAATCTGGCCCGCCAGGTCGGCGCCGATGAATGTATCGACCCGCACAACATCGCGCTGACCAATGCCATCCACGAGCGAACCAATGGTCTTGGCGCCGATGTCACCTTCGAAGCGGTAGGTTTCTCGGAGACGTTCCACCAGGCCGTCTCAGCGACCAAGACCGGTGGCACGCTCGTGGCTGTCGGGAATCTGGCCAAGGAAACGGAATTCAACTTGCAGGAGTTGGTCAGTCGAGAGCTGACCTTCACCGGCTCTTACGCCAGTTCGGGTGAATTCAGAACCTGCATTGATCTGATCGCCTCGGGCCGGATCAACGTCGAGCCCCTGGTCAGCGAGGTCGCACCGCTGGAGGCGGGCCCGACCGTGTTCGAGCGTCTGCATAAGGCAGAAGAGAACCTGCTGAAAATCATCCTGGAACCTTAGAGCCATGGAGAACCACGCCAATGGAGCGCTTATTTGATCTTTCCGGAAAGGTAGCTGTCGTCACGGGGGCCAGTCGGGGTCTGGGCCAATACTTCGGTCGGGCGCTGGCTCGAGCCGGAGCTGACCTGGTCATCACCAGTCGCGACAAATCACGTCTCGCCGAGTTCCAGGACGAGATCGAGGACCTGGGACGCAAGGCGCTGCCCGTCCAGCTCGATGTCCTCAAGGAAAGCGACATCGACAATATGGTTCGCGCGGCCGTCGCCGAATACGGCAAGATCGATATTCTCGTCAACAATGCAGGGCTGAACATTCGCCAGCCTGCCAGCGAGTTCACGTGGGACAACTGGGATACCGTGCTCAACACCAATCTCAAGGGCGCCTTCTTCGTCGCCCAGGCGGTCGGCAAAGAAATGATCAAGCAGCACTACGGGCGTATCATCAACATCGGCTCGTGCACCTGCGTCTTCGGCATGGAAGGCATTGGCCCCTACTGCGCCAGTCGCGGCGGCATTCTGCAAATCAGTCGCAGTCTGGCCGCCGAGTGGGGCCACCACGGCATCACCGTCAATGTTCTGGCGCCCGGCTGGTTCAAGACCGCCCAGAACGCCGTGCTGTACGAAAACAAGCCCTGGGTGGAGTACATCACCGACCGCATCCCGCTGGGCCGGCCCGGCAGGCCCAACGATCTGGACGGTACCGCCATTTTCCTGGCCTCGGATGCCTCGGCCTATGTCACCGGACAGATCATTCTCGTCGACGGTGGCTTCACCACTGGGGCCACCAAAGCAATCGTCTGAATGCGGCCAAAACACGTGATATGAAATTGGCGTTCGTGCGTCTATACTGGTAGAATCATGCCGTCCCCGCGTGCAGGGATCGGGCAGAAACCGGGATCGGTGCCCGCTGTCGAGAAGTGGAAGGACAAAGCCATGTGGACATCCAATAAGATGATCGCGCTTTATATTCTGATCGGTATCGCTGTCGCCGCCGTCATCGCCTGGCTCCTGCTGCGCAAGACCGTACGTACGCGGTTGCGCGTGAAAGCGACTCTGACGGCCGATCCCGATATCAACGACTGGCTGATCGTGTTCGGGTGGACCCCGAAAATCCTCTACGTCCCGACCATGGTCGCCTCACTGGCAGCGGCCCTGCTGATGTTCCTGCATGAAACCAACTGGAGTTTCCTGGCCTCCATCAACCCGCGAGTCATCGGCGGCATTTGGTTCGCCATCTTCTTCATCAACTTCCTCGTTGAGGAGTACGATATCAGCATCAAGCTGCTGTTGATCGGCATCGTCAGCGCCGGTTTCATCTTCCTCTGGCTCCACCTGGTCGGCTGGGTAGGCGGCTTCCTGAGCATCTTCCGTCATCTCGGCTTCTCCATCAGCGGCACCGGCTACCTGCTCGTCGCACTCATCGGGCTGCTCACCATCGGCATCTCCTGGGTGCGCGGACTGTTTTACTATGTGGCCGTCACGCCGAACTACATGAACCTCCAGGAAGGTCCCACCGAGACCGGTGAGCAGATCGGACGCGAGGATTACAACAGCCGCATCGATACGGGCGATTTCCTCGAACGCCTTCTCGGGTTCGGACGCATCGTCATCACTTTCAAAGAAAAGTCCCGCCCGCCGATGATTCTACTGGTTTGGCGCATACAGAACCAAGCGCAGCGCCTGGAACAGGTCCGGGCCAAACTTGCCTTCGATCATCCTCAGCAGGCCCCCTCTCCACTGTCCTCGTAGAGACAGCCTCAGTCTTTTGCACGTCGGCGCCGCGTGACTTAGTGGCGGCCTCTCAGACCGTATGTTCGGTCGCGATCTTCTTGAAGATCCACTCGATAGGAGCACCCTCGCGAAGCTTCTGGTTGTTTGTCGAGAACTTGTGCACGCATTCATGCTGAGACAGACCGATGCCCACCAATGGCTCGTAGCGGCCGGACACCTGCGTATCCGAGAAGTGATAGTTGGCGTTGAGGATGACCATCAAGCCGCCTCTCGACAGAGACACATCGAACAGCGCTATGGTTTCGTCGAACTTCTCGAAGGGGTAAAGACGCGAGGCGTCGTTGACAAACTGGGTCTCAGGCCACCGACACAATACCGACAAGGCGAAGATCAGATCGTAGGGGCCATGGTCCACTAAGTTCTCGGGCGTGCTCCGGAAGAACTCGATCTTCGCGTCGGTGTTCTCGGCACGGGCGGTACGCAGGCTGCGCTCATTGATATCCAGGCCGATGATGTGGGCATTGGGAAAGTAGTCTCTCAGCGTCCAGCACTCCTGGCCCGTGGAGCAACCATAAGAGAGGATTCTGATCTCTGCCGTGTCACGAGGCGATATCAGGGTGCGCACGGAGTCGAACAATTCAGGGTATCGGTTGTAAGCCGTGGTGGTTTCGATCTGGTCGAACTCGTCCGCCGAGACCCCGAACATCCTGGCGTAGTAGAGGTGTACCAGCTCGCGCACACAAAGGCACAAGAATCCGTTCTTCTTCACTATCTTGTCGATTCTTTTCATTCCCATAAGCAGCACAGTTGGTCTGGCACAAGCTCGACATCGCAGACCATGAGTGATTCTTGATCCCATGCGAAAGAGCACAGGGTCGACTCCTCCACATCTTTGAGACCATCGGGCAAAACGAAACGCGACTTCACCGCAAAGCAGCCCCCGGCCCGCCCGCAAGGCCTCCCTCGTCACCTACCGCCGGCGTCGTCCCATAACACAACGCATTCTCCCGACGCCGCACGGAGGCCGTTGTCCCTACAGACCGTGACCCTGGTCCAACAGCCGGCGCACAGCGCAGGCTTGACGACAACAGGAGAATCTCGTATTCGAGGACCGGAGCGCCCGTGGAGAGCCCTGGTCCCCCATATGTGCGGAGCCCAATGTGGAGTCGGATCGAGACCTGATCGAACGTGTCAATGCCGGTGACGCCGAGGCCTTTGAGGTCCTCTATCGCCGTCACCGCGATTGGGCTTACCGATTGGCCTGGCGGTTTACCGGCCATCATCAGGATGCGCTGGACGTGCTCCAGGAGACATTCGTTTACCTGTTGAAGAAATTCCCGGGCTTCGAACTGACCGCTTCGATGACGACGTTCCTCTATCCCGTGGTCAAGCATCTGGCGCTGAATCTGCGCTGGCGCCAAGCGGCCGGCTCCGGCAATATGGAGGCTGTCGCGGCCTTACCCGATACTCGAATGGGTGAGACGTCCCGGGCCGAGCTGGCCGCGGCCCTCAGTGCCCTGTCGCCCGAACAGCGGGAGGTCGTCCTGATGCGGTTTGTGGATGGATTCTCACTCGACGAGATCGGCACCGCCCTCGACATCCCGCTGGGTACCGCTAAATCCCGTCTTTACAAGGCTTTACGATTCCTCCGCAACGATCCGCGGACGCGGGCTTACTTTCTCGACTGATCGAGGTCGGTGAAAAAATCGGGAAAAACTCGGGATTGATGAACTTTTTGGCCCTCTCGCTTGCTTAACACCGTGGAGACACATTGATATGAGCGACAACGAGCGACATTTCGATAACGATGCGGACCTGAGGGTGACCCCGAAGTTCTCCGAGGAGCTCGGCGAACTTTTTGCCCCGGATCGACCGATACCTGCGTGTGTCGACCGGGCCGTCGCGGAGGCGGCTCGGCGGCACTTCGTCCGTCCTCGGCCTCGACTCTGGAAACTGCGTTGGGCCGTGCCCGCCGCGGCTGCCGCCGCGATCCTGGTCGGCGTTTGCCTCTGGTGGTTGGACACTGGCCCTGTGCCCCGAGCCGCTCACGAGAGGCGTGCTCAAGCTCTGGCCGTCGCCTTGCCCGAGGCCGATATCGATCAGAATGGCGAGATCGACATCCTCGACGCTTTCACCTTGGCCCGTCACCTCGAAGCGGGCCAACCGGCTGATAAGGTGTGGGACTTCATCGGCGACGGTCTCATCGACCGCCGCGACGTGGATACGGTAGCCCTGGCCGCCGTCCGCCTGAACAAGGGAGTCTAGCGATGAAACGGTACATGATACCAAGTCTGATTCTCATCGGCATCGCAATCGTGCTGCTGGCCCCGCAGGTCGGTCACGCGAGCAGAGTCATCGAATCGAAAGTGCGTTTTGCACCGCTTCATATCTACCTCGATTCGGGTGATGCCCCTCTGGCCGCCTATCAATTTGAACTGAGAGCCACAGCCGGCGAGGT
>CP070782.1:5814551-5823065 GCA_020346325.1 Phycisphaerales bacterium | reverse complement strand
CGCGTTCGTCGCGCGAATGCGTTCGGCGTCGATGTCGGTCTGGATGTCTCCTTCAATCACCCCCATTTTGATGGCGGCACCCAAGTCGGTGATCGTCCGCGCCAGAATCGTGGTCTTGCCGGACCCGGGAGAGGAAATCAGATTCCAGCAGAGCTTCCTCTCTTTGATCAGAAGCTGACTGTTCTTAATCGCGTACGCCTCGTTGGCGCTGAGGATCCGCTTGCCGACGTTGATCTTCTCCATGGGTCACTCCTTCTCAAACTCAATCTCCTCCAACAGCAAAGGGGCGTCGGGGAGTAATTCAAACTCGTCGCTCTGGCATTCCAGGCATTGCGCGTTCGACAACACGACGTCAAACGTACCGCCACACCGCTTACACGTGGCCTGCAATGGTTTATGTTCGACCTGCAACGCCATTCCTTCGCACGGCGTGCCTTGAGAGATCGCCTCGAAGGCAAAGGAAAGCACTTCGTCGTTGACCGCGTTCAGTTGTCCGCAACTGATTTTCGCACGAACGGGTCGCCCGCCGTGCGCGCGCGCCTCTTGGGAAATCGCTTCCACCATGTTCTGCGCCACTACCGTTTCGTGCATCAGCAAATCCTCGGCAGCTCACGGCCGTAGGGCATTTGCACGATCCGTCGCCCCCCGATCTTGGTGTGCAACTCGACCAGAGGCACCTCCGGGGCCGCCAGCACTTGCCCAATGACGGCCGCCTCACGACCCAAACCGTGGTCGCGACAGATACTCAAGCACTTTTCTGCAGTTTCGGGCGACACCACGGCGACGAACTTGCCTTCATTGGCGATATTGAGCACATCGAACCCCAGCATATCGGCTGCGGCCTGCACGGCCGGCTTGATGGGGATGTCCGCTTCACGAATCTCGACGCCGAAACGCCCTGCCTCGACCATCTCGTTCAACACGGCGGCCAGTCCGCCCCGGGTGGCATCGCGCATGAACCTGATACCCGGAACATTCTCGAACAGTGTGCAGGTCAGCTCCGCCAGAGCGGCGCAATCGCTCTGCAATTGCGATTCGAAACCGATGCCCTCCCGCTGTGAGATGATGGTCATGCCGTGATCGCCGATCGTGCCGTTGACGAGGATCTTATCACCGGGGAGGATCTGCTCTAATCCTGGATTCACGCCCGGAAGCCTGACACCGATTCCCGCCGTATTGATGAAGATCCCATCAGCCGAGCCCCGTTCGACCGTCTTGGTATCACCCGTGACAATCGAAACACCCGCTTGCCTGGCGGTCCGGCCGATGCTCGCCAGGATTCTCTCCAGGGTCTGGAACTCGAGGCCTGCTTCGATGATGAGGGCCAGCGTCAGTGCCACGGGGCGCGCTGCCGCCACGCCCAAATCGTTGACGGTTCCGCATACGGCGAGCTTGCCGATATCTCCCCCGTTGAAAAACAGCGGTTTGACCACGTAACTGTCGGTCGTGAAACAGAGCGACGAGGAAGCCAAGTCCAACTGTGCCGAATCGCCCAGCCGGGACAGCGTCTCGTTCTCGAGCTGCGGTAGGATGTGGCGTTGAATGAGTTGATTGGTCAACTGCCCCCCGCCACCGTGGGCCAGTAAGATTCGCTCCGGTTCCCTGTTCGCCATCACTTGGGTCAGCTCCTCCGTCCATATTTGTACCACGCCGCGCAGGTTCCTTCGGAGCTGACCATACACGGACCGACCGGTTTCTCAGGCGTGCAGCCTTCTCCGAACAAGGCGCACTGTCGCGGCTCGATGAGTCCGCACAAGACCTCGCCGCACCGACAGCCCTTGATCGGCTCGCCCGGTCGATCCTCCAACCCGAAACGCGCGAAGGCATCGAATTGTCGATAGGGTTCCCTCAGCACAAGCGTGCTCTGGTCGATCTTTCCCAAGCCGCGCCAGTAGCCGTCGGCCGGCTCGAAGCACTCGGCGATAATGTTCTGAGCAGCCGTGTTGCCCTTCTCGGTCACGACGGCACCGTAGATCGACTTCAATTCCGCCCTCCCGTCCGCCAGTTGGCGACAGATCTCCGCCAACGCCTCAATGATCTGCACCGGCTCGAAACCCGCGACCACACAGGGTCGGCCGTAGTCGGTCACGATCTCGGCAAAGGCGCCGAAGCCAATAATCACACTAACGTGGCCTGGACAAAGGAACGCATCGACGCGGTCGTTCATCCCACCCAGCAAGGCGCGCATGGCCGGGAGGACGAGTTTGTGCCCACCGAGAATGCAGAAGTTCTCGATACCCTCGATCGCTGCCTCTTTGACGGCGACCGCGGTGGCCGGCGCGGTGGTCTCGAACCCTACCGCGACAAACACCACCGTTTTGTCGGCGTGCTCCCGGGCCAACTGAAGCGCATCGGTGCTGCTCAAGACCACCTTGACGTTGGCTTTGGATGCGCAGGTCTCCAGCGAACCGGCCTGGCCCGGAACGCGGATCATGTCGCCGTAGGTGGCGATCATGCAATCGTCGCGCTGAGCCAGTCCGAGAACCACGTCGATATAGCCCTGGTCGGTCACGCAGACCGGGCACCCCGGCCCCGAGAGCAACTTCAAAGACGATGGCAGCGTGGACCGAATGCCACTGCGAAAGATAGAAACCGTGTGCGTGCCGCAGACCTCCATGATGGTGATCTCGCGACCTACTCTCTCGCAGGCTTGCTCGATCGACCGCTGCGCGTTGAGAATTCTGTCCAACATGGGCTTCTATCCGGAGAGCTTGTTCTGGGTCTTCTCGAAATTCTCAATCTCGGCAAACAACTCCCACGTCTTCTTAGCCTCCTCCTCGTCCACCAGGGAGATGGCAAAGCCGGCGTGCACGAGCACGACGTCGCCCAGCTTCGCTTCGGGCAGCAGCGTCGTCTTCGCCTTGAACCGATTGCCCATGGCGTCGACCATGGCCCGGTCGGCCTCCAGTTCCACGATTCTAGCGGGTATTGCTAAGCACATGTTTGTGCGTCCTACTCATGAATCATCGTTCAACATACTTACCGCAATGGCCGCCTGGCCCAGGGCAATTCCGCCGTCATTAGCGGGTACATCGCGATTCCATAATACCTCAAAGCCCGCCTCGTTCAAACGCTTAACCAGGCGATTGACCAGATAGTGATTGCAGAAGACGCCGCCACTGAGGGCGACCGTGTCCAACCCGGTTGTCTCCCGGGCCCGAACAGCCATTTCCAGCAACGCCTCGGCGAGCGTGTTGTGAAACTTCGTCGACAGTTCCGCCACACCCGTTCCCTGACGGATCTGAGCAACAAGCTCTCGGACGGTTTCGCGCAGACTGATTCTGACCGGGCCATCTTCCTCTGCGACCAGGTCGTAGGCGAAGTGTTCATCCACACGCGCGTCGACAACAGACTCCAGCGCCATGGGCAGTTGGGCATCGAAGTGATTGTAGCAGCCCAGCCCCAACAGCGCCGCCACCGCATCGAAAACTCGACCCAAACTGGAGGTGTTCACGGCGTTGATGCGCCGCTCGATCTGTTCGAGAACCATGCGCGCTCGAGCCTCGTCAACACTCATGCACTCCAGCAGCCAGCCAAATTCGCCCAGGCAAAAGCGCTCGCCGTACGCCTGCGTCAGTAAGCTCAACAGCGGCCTCAGCGCTTCTTTACTTGCTTTGTCGGCGCCGACCAGCGGATAGTAGTCCAGGTGGCCAAACCTGGTGAATTCGGCCAGCGAGGCGATCATGCATTCGCAACCCCAGATAGCACCGTCGGTGCCGTAACCGGTCCCGTCACATTCCAATCCGATGACCGGCCCACGAATTCCATGCTCGGCCAGCACCGACGCAATGTGTGCCCAGTGATGCTGCACCTGGATCACCTTCACACCGACCAGTGACCGCGCGTAGCGCGTGGAGAGATATCCCGGATGCAGATCGCAAACGACGACCTCAGGCTGCACGTCGAAGAGCTTGCGCAGATGTTCGACCGAGCCGACATAGTGACGATAGACCTCGGCATCTTCCAGATCGCCGATGTGCTCGCTGAGAATGAGTTGATTGTGCTTGACCAGACAGAATGTGTTCTTCAGGTCCGCGCCGGTGGCCAGAATGTCCCGTCGGGCTGGCTGTTCCAGGAAGACGGGCATCGGTACGTATCCGCGCGCCCGTCGCAGTGGCACCGGTTCACCGGCCACGAAATGGATAATGGAATCATCCACTTGGCGATAGATCTCGCGATCGTGCATCACAAAGGCATCGGCAACCCCTGCGAGTCGCTCCAGTGCAACCTCGTTGCGACAGATCAGCGGTTCATCCGAAATGTTCGCGCTGGTCATGACCAACACGTTCAGTCCTTCCGCAAACAACAGATGATGCAACGGCGCATAGGGCAACATGAATCCCAACGTGCCAACCCCTTCGGCCACCGCCGGCGCGACACCTCCGCCTTCTCTCTTGGCCAACAGAACGATCGGCGCGCGGGGACTCCTCAGCGCTCGTTCGGCGGCATCGTCTACGAGCGCGTATTGGCGAATCTTATTGACCGAATCGCCCATCAGCGCAAACGGCTTGTGGTCCCGGCGCTTCCGCTCGCGCAGGCGGAGCACTGCATCGTTGTTGCAGGCATCGACGGCCAGATGGAACCCACCGATGCCCTTGATAGCCACGATCTGGCCCGCGCGCAACAACCGTGCCGTTTCGGCAACAACCTCGTCCGTGCCCGTGTGCCGGACCTGCCCCGTTGCACCGGTCAGCGTGATACTCGGGCCGCAGTCCGGACACGCTACGGGCTGGGCATGAAAACGCCGGTCGCCGACGTCGCCGTACTGCTCGGCGCATCGCGCGCACATGGCAAAGGCCGACATGGTTGTGTTCGGTCGGTCGTATGGGATCGTCCGAACGATCGAATATCGCGGCCCGCAGTTGGTACAGTTGATGAAGGGATAACGATGGCGAAAGTCACGCTCGTCAGCCAGTTCCGCCAGACAATCCGGGCACGTAGCGATGTCGGCGGTCACCTGCGACAACGCCGTCCCAGCCGCATTGCTCCTGGCAATCACGAACTCCTGTTCCTTTGCGATCGGTTCGAGTCGAGTCCTCTCGTACGAGCGAATTTCGGCCAAGGGGGGCTTGTCAGGCTGCAACTTCAGCATTTCCAAGAACTTATCGACGACCTGCTTGTCGCCCTGGAGCTCCAGTACCACTCCTTGGGTGTCGTTGTAGACCGAGCCGGTCAGACCAAGCCGACACGCCAACCGGTAGACCGCGGGCCTGAAGCCCACCCCCTGCACTTGGCCACTGATCCGTATGCGTTCCCGCCTGGTCACAACATGCCTTTCTCGTTTCTGCTTATATATATGATACGCCCGTCGACCGGTCGCCCGGTCAACGGGCAAGCCGACGGCTGACGGTCCATCAGAGTCTATTTGCGTCGGGGCCCGCCGCAAGAGCAAAATCCGCGCGAAAAAGTGCTTGCTCGTCGGGCGGGCCTGTGCTAGTATAATGCCCAAACGGGGCCATAGCTCAGTTGGGAGAGCGCTTGCATGGCATGCAAGAGGTCGTGGGTTCGAATCCCATTGGCTCCATTTCCCCTTGCTCCTTTAGCTTCAGATGGGGGAAATCTGTGTTTACGGCCAGTTCTGGCTTGAATAATCACGGTCCGCCCCCTACGCTCAACTGACAGCAGAATATCCTGAACGCACACAGAAGGAGCATACTCATGGCCACCAGAAGAGCACCTCGCTCCCGAATCTTGTCCACCCTCCAGAGAGTTTTGTGGTCCCTGGGCACCGTCCTGGCGATCTCGTGGTGCCTGGCTGGAGCTGTGTTGGGAGCGGACAATTCCGCCGAAAGCCGCTGGATCAGCCTGTTCAACGGTAAGGACCTGACAGGATGGACACCCAAGATCACCGGATACGAACTGGGGTACAACTACGGCAACACCTTCCGAGTTGAGGACGGCGTGATAAAGGTGCGCTACGACCAATACGAGAAATTCGATGGGAGATTCGGGCATCTGTTTTACGAGACCCCCTTCTCGTGCTATCGCCTGCGCCTGCAATACCGATTCGTGGGCGATCAGACCCCTGGCGGCCCGGGCTGGGCGTTCCGCAACAGCGGGATCATGCTGCACTGCCAACCCCCCAAGAGTATGCGCAAGGATCAGGATTTCCCCGTCTCCATCGAGGCCCAGTTGCTCGGAGGCAACGGCAAAGACGAACGTACGACCGGTAACATGTGTTCTCCCGGTACCCATGTCGTGATGAACGACCATCTGATTACCCAGCACTGTGTCAACTCGCGCTCCCAGACCTACCATGGCGACCAGTGGGTCACGATGGAAGTCGAGGTGCACGGCAGCGGCACGATCAAGCACATCGTCAACGGCCAGACCGTCCTGGAATACCGAGAGCCCCAATTGGAAGAAAACGATGTCGATGCCCAAAAGCTGGTCAAAAACGGCGACAAGATGCTGCGCGAAGGGTACATTTCCCTCCAGGCAGAGAGCCATCCGTGCGAGTTTCGCAAGGTGGAGATCCTCCCCCTGGAACAATAGAACCGGCAACGGTAAAACGGCCCCCGCGACTCGAGGCCGACGAAGCGAAACTCACCTCGCCAGAGCGGCCAAGCCCAGCGTATCCATCGTGTAGAACGAGCGAACGATCCGCAGTTCGGCCCGTACACCGGGGTCTTGTCTAGCGAAAGAGCAGGAAGATGGCCGTGTGTTATTGGGGCGATGCTGTGATTGGCCCCCGGACAGAAGTTCGCGACAGCGATCACCTCATCGCCTCTCTCGCGGAGCGTAGCCTGCAATTCGACCCCCCTGCGTGGCTTGGCCAACGCTCTTCACTTTGCCGACGACGAAGATCCTGCCGTGCTCATCTTGCGTGGCCCGGGAACCCAGAACGGTAAGCCCCTGCGACACCAGCGAACCCGTGCGACCCCCATTGACGCTGCCAGCATCGACGCGAGCTCCGACGGAACTGCCAGGGTTCGCCGAGTCCCAATCCGACACGCCGAAAGCCAGGTGCTCCGGTGCCGTTGAGCATCCACTGCCCCAAACGAGCGGCGCCACAATCAGTGCCACTACACAGGCCTTCTTCATCGCCCTCTCCTTTGTCTTTCCACCGACATCAAACCGGAACCGGAGCCCAGGTCGGCCACTCGCGGCATCGCCCGTAACCGAACTGACGCCGCTGTCTCGGACTACAGGTCCTCGTCGCAGAACGGCGGCTGCGGGCGCTGGGCCGCAACAGAATCGCGGACGTGACATCTCCCGTCAAGGACCCAAGCTTATCCTACTAATCTAGGCGAGATGGCGGAGATTCCGCCGCCTTTGTGAGCAACCCGTACTTCGTGAGAATACGTATTTCTCCCAGTTGTGCGTACATTCCCTGAGTCATACAATTACATCAGTTCGGCGTGCGAAAAAAAGGGAGCACTGCCGATGGAACCCCGCTGAGAGGCGCCCCTTTGGGGTCGAGAAAGGCTGAGGCAGTGCTCCGTAGAGGCGGTGCGAGATACCCTTCATTAAACTAGGCGTCTGTGCGATTCTGAATGTTGATGCGTAATTTAGACAGTCGCTGATTTTCCCACGCGCCCGATTCTGCGCTTTTCCCTAGGTTCATCCATCGCCTCGTCCCCCTGTCATTCTCGACCGGATCTCCCAGCGCGGCGCGGGATAGGGAGACGCGAAAATTTTTTTTGGCCGCCACAGGGTTTGCCCCGTCGGGGCGCCGCCTCAGTTATCGGGGTTAACCTGCGGAGATTGCTGAGCCTGACGCGAAACGTCGCAGGCCGGATGTTGGCACCCTGCGTGGGCAACGAAAGCCGGAGGACAGCGCCACCGATGGTGCCATTTCCTCCCCGTTCCAGGCCGGCGACGTTGAAATTGTGCCCGAGAAAAAACCGCTAAAGAAAACAGATACGCGCTGTCGATACTCATAACAGTTGACAAGCGGTGGCTCGAAGCTGAAGACCAGCAAGGTCCTCCTAGTGTTAGCCAGTGTCGTTCAGCCAGTAATCACATCATCGTTTGATCGTGATCGGAACGACGGCTGGAGCGGCTAGGAACAAAAGGAGAGAGCCACAAGCAACTTGGTCGTGCCCCTGTATTGCAGCAGGCAAGTATTTTGAAAGGGACGAACCGTAAAATTGTACTCGTCCTGCCGCGACAGGGGCTCTTTTTCTGCGCGCCCTTAGCCGCATCCTGAACGCTGTCCGGAGAATCGTGCCCTCCCGTTCATTACCATTTTCTCAGGCGACCTCCCACGCGAATCTCCAGCCGGCCTAAAAAGGCGAAAGGCGCCTTCTCGGCCCATCTCCGACCCGGTATAATGTCAGTTGATACAGGGATCGACGTGATGGTCGTCTCTTTCGGCCGATTCGCCTGGGAGACCATGTTGACGGATGGGAGGTACACTGTGAACCACAACGGTGTCAATCGCCGAACGTTTCTCAAGAGGACGGCAGCAACAACCCTAGCCCTGCCGATGGTGGTACGATCGTCCGCCCTGGGCAAAGCCGGCAGCGTCCCGCCCAGCGAACGGATCAACATGGGATGCATCGGGGTCGG
>CP070782.1:5794544-5814451 GCA_020346325.1 Phycisphaerales bacterium | reverse complement strand
GAACAGACCACCGATGACGACGGTTTCGCCATCACGGACGATGACGTTGGTCTTCAACTCGGTCGTCGTTTCGTCCGGGATGTCGTTGCTCTTCAGCGACCCGTCACTGTCCTTCGGGTAGATATCCATCCGAATGTAGCCGTCATCAGCGATGTAAGGCCGGAACACCAACCGGGTACCCGTCTCGAGGAAGGCCACGGAGGTCGTCGTCGAAGTCTGGGTCACCGTACTGGTGTCCAGGTAGCCGATCTTCTTACCGATCAGCACCGAGCCTTCCTGCTTGTTGACAGCCAGGATCTTGGGATTGGCCAGCAGGGTCGTGTCCGTGACCTCTTCCAAGGCCGTGATGATGGCCTGGACATTATCGGCCGAGAAGCCGACGGTCAGCCCTGCAGTCTGCGGGTTCTGAATGAAGTTAAAGGTCTCAATGGGCGTGCCCTGACCTCCAACAAGATTGGCCGGGAAGTCGGTGATGGCCACACCGCTGAGCAGGTTCCAGTCAATGCCGAATTGCATGTCTTCGGTCAGCCGGGCAGCCATGATGGCGGCCTCGATCAAAACCTGCTGCGGCCGAATATCGATCTCGGCAATGACGGCTTCGGCCTTCTCGATGTTCTCGGGATAGTCGAAGAGAACGATCATGTCATTGATCGCGACCTTGTCGCCACCACCACCACCGGTCAGACTCGTGGTGCTGCCACCGGAGGTGATTTCGCTCTCGGCCGGCGTCGTGGTGGTGATCTTGGCAGACGCGCTCAGCACGGGCTGGATCAGCTTCGACGCTTCTTCTGCCGTAATATAGTAGAGCGTGATGACCTTGGAGATCATGCGCTCCGGATCTTCCTTGATCTTCGTGTACTCGTCGGCCGTGTAGACCCGGACGAAGTCCCCATCCTGTTGGAATTTGAACCCATACCCCAGGACGGCGTTCAGGGCCTCTTCGAAGGTCACATTGTACAGCCGGCTGATGGTTAGCGGACCATCGACGCCGGCCGAAGGGATAATGTTCTTCCGGCACAGGGCCGCCAACAGCCGCAAACCATCGCGGATGTTGCTCTCTTTCTGGAACGCGATGAACTTGATCACGCAGCCATCGTCCGAGAAGTCGACCTGTGCCTGGTTGAGCTCGATCGCCATTTCATCACTTGCGGTGTCGAGCCCGGGATTGACTCCATCAACATCGGTCTCGGCGGCATACACTGTCGCACACACGAGCACAGCCGCAATGTACACCCAGCGGGTCGGCCAAGCCCAAAAAGTTAACGTATTGCTCTTGTCATGATGCATAATCATACTCCTGTTCTTCTAGATTCCACTATGTGGGATTCAACTCTTATCGTTCTAAACCATATGGTTAGTCGTTTACGTCATTCGACTGCGCTAGCTTCAGCGTCAGTTCTTGTTCTCTACATCGGACAAGCACTGAGTCGGCTTCAATTTGTATTACTTCGAATACGTAGGTGTCCGTGCCCTCTTTGAGTTCGAGCGTATCCCCGACCCGCAACAGTTGGTCATTGGCGAAGATTTGCGGGTTCTCGCTCCACAGCACGGCCGCCAATTTGAGTTTCTGTGCCACTTTTACGATCACTTCTTGAGTCCGATTTGGTGTAACTATCTGTACTTCTGAACCAGTGCTTGCACTGTGTTTGCTCGATTCTTCAGAAAAACCTGTCCAGTTTTCAACCGCGAAGAAATTCCGATTGATCCGGTCGTTTCGACCCGGAATGATCGGGAGGTCGTGAAATCGGAACTTGGCGACCGCCCCCGTCTTCTTCTGCGGCGTTTCGGGCGGCTTGGCGGCCGCCGCCGACTCGGGCTTGCGTCCGGTTAAGACGCGAAACCACATGATGGCCATAATGGTCACCAGCCCGGTAGCCAGCACCGTCTTCTTGCGACCGGCAGCCAGATAGCCCGTGCCCCCATTGCTTGACCGGCTTCTATGGATCTGCCTACGCATCATCGTTGGTCATCTCCAGAAGTCGGTCGCCTGCCTGCGAGGTGGTTCCCTGCAGCTTTTGCGGGCGACAGAAGATCACAGCTTCTGTCTGCATCGTGACGCTTCCCGCGTACCCACTGTCATTCCTCAACGTGACTTGTTCAATGCGGACGAGCCGGCGCAGACTCGACAGATCATTGAAGAAGCCGAATAGGCCATCGAGTGTGCCCGTGCAATTCATTTGCACCGGAATGCAACTCAACTCCCCCACCTGTATTGTTTCCTTGGGGACCATGACCTGATTCCTCAGCTCGTGCTCAGTCATGATGTTGGGAACCTGGCGCAGAAAAACGCCCAAGGCGCTCTCGGTCGGAACGTAGTTATCGTAGCGTCTGACAAGTCGTGCCATCTCCTTGTAACGCTGTTCCAGTATAGGTAAGGCTTCCGACCGCGCCGTCGCCGCGTCGATAACCTGCTCCTGACGGTCCCGTGCGCGCGCCAGAGCCTGCAGGCGCCGATGGGACGGCATATACCCGTAGAACACGAAGTCGGCCGCAAACAGAACACCGACCACCAGGACCCAAAGCTGCTGTCTTCCCGGCAACAATTTGCCCCTATGCTTGGTCATTTGCCCTCGATTTCCTCATAGTTGGCCAGATAACAGGTGATCTCGAATTCACTGACCTGCAACTCTTTCTTTGCTTCCGCAGCGGATTTTTGGGGCCCGGATCCCGTCGGTTCCTGCGCTTGAGCGTTGGGTACCTCAATCGTGCTGTTACGGAAGCCCGAGGGGTGGACATTGCGAAAGAAAGAGGATGCCTCCAGTCGGCACACCAGTTCGCCGACGTTCTCGGGCCTGGCAGCGACCCCGGCCAGGACAATGCGGAATCTCACATCGCCCAAGGGCTCCCGCTTGTTGACATTGGACTTCGTACCGGCAACACGAACGCTTGAGCGGCTGCGATTGGAATTGTCCTCGGGAGCCGCCACGGGCTCTGCAATGAACTCGAGTCGGCTCAAGACGATATGCGGACCAACGATATGACTGATCTCCGCCAAGACCGCCGCCGGCTCAATGCGGGAATCCATGCGCTGGAGCGATTCGACTTCCGCTTGATATTCCGTCAGTTCCCTGTTCAGCACGTCAAACTCATGCATGACACTTTCGGCCTGTATCCGTTGCTCATCGAGCCGAGTCAGCGCCGCCGTGGCGGCGGCGATTCGGTGCGCCGAGATGGTGTTGTATGTGATCATCGCCAAAAAGACCACGCTCAGGGCGATGCACTGCCAGCGCATACGCACCCGACGGCGTTTTCCTTCCTTGTACCATTCTGGAAGAAAGTCGATCTCTTTCACGATAGGGCGCCTTCCAGTATTGGCTCAGGACGATCTTCAGACGGAACCGCACGCGACATGGACGCGTGGGTGCCCTTCAGACTCAATCCGACCGCCAGGGCAAAATCTGCCGACAAGGTCTGACGTTCCGCGCTGCCGTCTCCCCGGCCGGCCACGAAGCCCCGTAACGGTTCGGCCACCTCTGTCTCGATGGCCAGATGGTGCCGCATAACGTCCAGTAGCGCTGTCTCGTGCACACCGCCGCCGGCCAGCACCGCCCGTTCAACACGTTTGCCCCGGAACGTCACCGTGTAGTAGCGCAAGCACAGTGAGATTTCCGCGGCGAGTTGCTCGGCCGTGCCGTGCAGGGTGTCGACCACCAGGCGTCGGGTCGAGGCATCGACCGATTCATCGCTCGCCATCTTGAGACGGAGCGACTCGGCGTCACTGGTGGAAATCCCGAGTTTGCCCGCGATATCTTCCGCGAAGCGGGCCGTCCCGAAGGCCATCTGCTTGACAAAACAGATCTCGCCCGCTCGACCGAAGGCAACCATCGTATATCGGTGTCCGATATCAACGAAGATGATCGTGTGTTCTCGGTCCTCCTGCCGCCGCATCAGCCTCTCGAAGTTCCGAAACAGCGCACACGGGCCGGCATCAATGCCGCACGGCTGGAACCCCGCCTCTTCCAGCAGGGTAATATGATTGCGGATGGTCTCCTCATCCGTGGCGAAGACGATGTACTCACTCTTAAGTTCGTCGCCCTGCCGGACACTACCGGCCAGGATATACTTGATGGCGTCGACTCTGGCATCCAACCCAAAGCGGTGGGCCGCTTCTTTGCGCAAAGCTCTTTCGGCGTCAAACCTCTCCGCCTCCGCCAGCCGTAGCGATGTAATCCGAAGCTTGTCCGCGGGCAGCGCAGAGATGACTTCTTTTCCCTTGAAGCGGGTCCGCCCCAGCATCTGCTGAATCGTGCGCGTGATAAGCTGCTGCCGAGTCTCATCCGCCATCATCGGGTCGGTGTCCACCGGCGCCCGGTCGAAGGCCAGGACACCTACCCCGTCATCGGAAAGGGACAGTTGCACCATCTTGATGGCGCTATGTCCGATATCCAACCCGATGGGCAGAATCTTCTGATGACTCTTGGCTATCCAGTCTGACGTTAGCATATCATGCCACTCAATTCGAGATGGAGATAAACCCTGTAACCGGCTCCACCGTAACGGTCTTGGTCATGCCTCCTGCCTCTAGGGTGATGGTCCCGGCGTTCAGGTTGCTGTACGAGGTGCCACTGGCACGGCTGTACGGACTGCCGAGATAGTCAAACCCGATCCGGTATCCGGAGGGATTCAAGGTGACGCCGGCGATTTCCACGCGATTCAATCTACTGTCGCTGGAGAAATCGACGCGATAATCGGACCCCTTGGCGACCGGGTGCTCGATCACGGCGTCATTGGCGTCCTGGATCTGATACGCCTCATTGGCCACATCGAAAACGACCCAGTACACCTGCCCTCGGCTGATCGCCATACTCTTGGCGTATTCCAGATCGGCCGCGACGATGTTCGCCGCCGCACGAATCTGCATACTGGCCGCCGATGACATCATGGGGATCGCCACCGCCGCGGCAATGCCCAGGATGACGATGACAATCATCAGTTCGACCATCGTGAACCCTGATTGTGGTCTCATCTTCACACCTGTTCTCTGCCAATTCCTGTGCACTGATTCACCCTCCTCGGATATCCATGTCGATTGGACGACATCCAGTGCCCGCATGACGGCATCACATGCCGCATCCCGCAGCGCCGGTCCAACCGTCTGTCTTTTCATATAACCACACATTGCAGCCCATCCTCCGTTGTTTTGTCGGCCCATCGGCGACATGGCTTAACTCAGCACCGTGGCGGCGACGGGTGGCCGACGTTTCGGCCAGCTGCGGCGTCGCCGCTCCAGGCCCCGTAGACGCTACAATCGCTACAGTTGATTTCCTTCAAACGCTCCATCGGCTCCAAAGGCCCCGCCAGGGCCTCGTCTCTCAACATTCCGCCGCGGCGGCGCGACGACGTCGCGAACCGCCTGCCCGGCTCGCCAACTCCCCCGCGGCGATGTTTTTTCCGGCGCAGCCGCCCGCGACCGATAACCAACACTATATTCTCGGACGTAGTCATCGGTTGTGCCTCTTGGTCTCACTCCCGGGCGACCCGCCTGAAGAAGGCGCCGGCCGCCTGGCTCCAGTACTGGCCCTCCCAGGCCGAGTCTGTCGCATTCCATTGCCAGATGATCAAAGCCGTCTTGCGTGGATCGGCGGTAAGGGCCACCGTCGGGCCGCCCTCGTCGAAGCAGTAACGGGCCCGCAACCCGGAGGGATCTCCAGCCAAACCGGGACTGTCATGCAACGCGAGGATCTCGCTGGCATCCAAGACGCGGTTGTAGATGCGAACCTCGTCGATGGCCCCACTGTAGAAGCGATCTGTCTCCTGGGCATTCCTGCCGATGTTGAGGTTGTAACTTGGATTGTTGATGGTGCCCACGAAGGGAGTCGAGCTCCGCTCGATGCCATCGATATACAGTCGGATGAAGTTGCCATCGTACGTTCCCGCGACATGGTGCCACTGACCGTTGAACGTGCTGTCCACCGCGTACGTCGCCGCCTGCCACTTCTTGATCGGATCGTAGATGAAGAACGCAATCCCGCTCACGCCGTGCTTGAGCGAATAGGCGCGGTCGCCTTTCGTCACGAAAGGACCATGGTCTGTAGTGCCAACCTCATTGGTCTTGACCCAGGCCGCCACCGTGATGACGTCCGTGATGGCAAACTCCCAACTGTTGCCGCAGTCCACATAGTCGTCGACGCCGTCAAGCTGGAGCGCCCCGGCACTTTGACCGCCGCTGGGGTCCCAAGTCGGACCGCCGTGCACCGTGCCGGCCAGGTCGTTGCCCGAAACGTCCACGACAGTCTCCCACAGACTGCCGGAAGCAAGCACTCCCCCGGTGACGGTCACCACCGTGGCATCGGCGCTGACGTACAGCTGGCCTTGAACGACAACCAGGCCCTCAACGGTCAGAGTCGCCCCCGCCTCGATAGTCATGTCGCCAGCTACGACAAGTGCAGGAAAACTCCGAACCGCTGAGATCGTATTGTTGGAACCGCTGACCCTCAGATCGCCGTTGACCACCAACACACCCGTAATGTTTACGCTGCCGGGCAATTCCGCATCGCCATTGCGATAGCGCACGCCTGCCGGGTTGCTGGTGTAGGGCGTGAAGGTGCCGGCGGGATGGACCGCCGTGCCGATCGTTGCCGGACTGTAGCTGGTCTGGTCCACCTGATAAGACGGGGCGTAGTTCCCCGTCGTGATACCGGGCCAGGTCAGTGGCGCCGACACCGAGGAACTGGCCCGACCCGTGGGAGTCAGTCCGGTGATGGTCCCGCTGGCGAACAGATCGCCGTCCACGGTCGCCTGACTGGCCAAATCACCGGCACAGTAGACATCCCCGGTGACAGACAGGCCTGGCGGCAGCGCCGTCGTCGTTCCGAACCACAATGCGATGCTCGGATCTAATCGGAGCTGCGCCGACAGGTTGCTGCGTCCGATCTTTACTCCGTCTTCCAGTCGGTAGGCCTTACAGGAAACCTCATAGTCACAATAGTCGCTCGCGTCGATGGCAATGTTGATGTCATAGTAATCACCGCTGTTCGGATCCAACTGAAGGCCTGTGGCGCCCGTCCAGTAGCCGTTCGGCAAACTCTGGTCGGGAGGGTTGAGAATCAGACCCCGCGCGTGCTCGAGTGCGGAAGCAGCGGTTTGGTCCATCTGCAGGCGCAGGGCCATGTTCTCTCCACAGGCCATCTCCGTCGCGCTCCGCGCCAGGAATCCCAGCGACAGAACCGTAATGGCCATGATCAGGCCCAGGACCATGATCAACGCCACGCCCGTGCGAGTCGGTCGAGTTGTCCGGAGTCTCCTACTCATCGTCATCACTCACCAGAGTATCGCCGGTTTCGTTGAGCAGATGGCCGGCCCAGGCGCGCAGGGCGGCATTGACCTGATACTGGCCGACGATACCCTTATCGGTCAGATCGAAAGACGTCGTCACCTGCCGGGTCAGTGGCGGCGCGACGTCGCACACAACCTGCACGTTTTCCGCATCGGGGATCAGCGGTGTATACACACCATTGTGGCCGAACATGAGTTCCGACCTGGTCATGGAAAGCGTGCCGGAACTGAACGTAACGTGGGGATTGCTGCTCGAAGAGAAGGAACATAACTGCAAGGTATCGCCCGTGTCGCCGCTGTCGAGGTACACGAGTTCGTTGACGTTGATCTGACCGTCCTGATTGGTGTCGGCTTGCCAGATAGCCAGGGCGTTGCCCTCGATGGCGCAAATCATCCGACAGTTCCAGATGAGGTCTTGGAGGCGCAAGGTGCCATGCCGGAGCTGGGCTTGGGCGAGCGCCGTGTCGTCTTCCACACACGTGGCCCTGCTGAGGGCAAAGGCCAAGGTAGCCAGCGCAGAGAGAAGGATCCCCGTCACAACGAGTGTGACCAGGAGCTCCGCCAGAGTGAAAGCTCTGCTATGATGTTCTCTACGCATACCTTGTTGTTCCCAATGTCGAACATCACCTTATCGGGCTCCTTCCCCGCACGGCGGACGCCTCCGCCTCCCAGCAATTCAGGGTGCTGTGGGACCGGTCGGCGCCGGCCCGACATACAAACCCAACAAGGCGGACCCCCGATTCGGTCACGCTGCGACAGGCAGGAAGGGCTTCGATCTGAATCCGGCCTTCCTGCCCACGGCTGTGCCGTGGCTCAGAAGATCCACCCACATTACGGTTTAGACCGTCCTGTCTACTCACTTATCAACCGATTGAGAGTCGCGACGGTGCGGCCTTGATAGAAGACGTTCACCGTAGCCAGGACGAAGGTCGCGGCTACGGTATCGCTCTGCTGAGGCACGCGTACGTATTGCGAAATCACATTTCGGCTGAAATTTGCATACATGGAATCTGTTAACGTGGTACCGCTCGAGTCCTTCAGTTGGCCCTGGGACTCGGAATAGTTGTACGTCGCCACGATCGAATCGAACGGCGTGACGCAGATTTGCTCGATCAAATCGTTGGCGAGCATCGCCCCCAGGGTCCGCTGTACCCCGTCTGCCCGCACGGCCGCCCCGCTGGCATAAGGCAGCAAGACCCCGGCCGCGGCGATGCCCAGGAGCACCATCGCGATCGTGGCCTCGGCCAGCGTGAAGGCCTTCGCTCTGTTCATGATCCTATCTCCTTCTGTCATCTTGGCCACCCTGTGCTGCGCAGCCAGGAAACAAACGCCATCGTGGTCTTGTCCGGGAATCACAAGCCTGCATGAGGAGCGCTGTCGTTCGCATAGATATCGCCGCTCTCGGGCACATAGGCCCAGCCGGCCCCTCCTGCCACGGGAACGTCGTCGCGGCTGCGGGCCCTGACGATGACTCGGCTGTTGTTAAACGGGTTCGCCGGGACTTCTTTGAGATACGGGCCGAACGTATAGGTGTCATCACGCCTCGTTTTCGGTTCTTCCTTCTTGACGCGGCCCTCGACGTCCGTGCAGTACACCATCTGTTCGAAATACGGATCGAAGGTCACCGTTCTATCCGCCGTATGCATGGGCGGATGGTCTCGATGCTGCACCTTGTACAACTCAATCTGGGAGCGGAGCAATTGGAGGCTGTTGCACAAATCATCCATCCGGCTCTCGGCGACCCCGGCGTCGCTGAACCGAGGCCCCACGACGAACGCTACGATCGCCAGCACGATCACCAAAATCGCCCGCTCGGGCAACGTGAACACCCCTCTCCGCATCATCCTCTGCCCCCCAGGTGACGGGAACGATGTCGCGGCATCGCCCGTCGTGGTTAATCGAGCAGCGGGCCATCTCTGTAGCATGAGCATTCGCCCATCGTCCCGGCATAAAAGCCCGCTAACCCATTCGGAGTTACAAAAAAAAGCCGGCCGACTACGTGAGTGCGGGCCGGCCGGCTTTCAGTTGTGATTTCTGTTACGGCGCAGCGGCAGCAGTACCAGGAGGCACCGCGCCTTGATCCTCAAGCGTCTGCACCACATCGGCATCAGCATCGGTCCAGTCAACCCAGATGTCGGCTGTGACTTCATCATAGACCCAGCCATTGTCGGCGGCGGCGGCGGCCGCAACCGTTCGCGAGTTGTTCCAGGGATTCGCGGGAATCGCCACCATGTACGGACCATAAGGATGCGTCGGCTTGTTAGCCGCCGTTCTTTCCACATAGTCAGCCAGCACGGCAGCTTCGGCATCTGAACAAAGCGTCATGGCCTCTTCAAAGAGCGCGACAGTAGGAGGGTTATCATTGTGCTGAATCATGTACAGCCCAATCTGCCCCCGGATGCTCTGCAGGTCACTCACGGTGCTGCTGACCTTGGCCTCAGTGCTGGCCTGCGTGAACTGAGGAACCACGATCGCCGCCAGGATACCCAGAATGACGACGACGATCAGGATTTCGACCAACGTAAATCCGCGTTTTGCTCTCATCTTGTTTTCCTCCTGTCAGGTGAATAAAAAAAAGTAAAAGTGATTGAAATAGTGCTCATTTCCTTCCTTACCTTACCAGGCATTATCGACCGAATCGACATGCCGCTTCACCAGCCGCGTTTCATTTGGCTCCTGATGCTCTGTTTGAATGCCGCAACAGGCATGGTTCCAGGATCCAACGGTGCCACCTCGAATACTCCAGCTCTTTACGTAACGAATTCTTGGAGCCATTAACGGTGCCGTGCCCAAAAACAGGGCTTCCGGCGTTATCTGCGGCCCCCCTCAGTCCAACCAAAACATATGAAACAGATGCGGAGGTGCAAATCGACGCAGCGAAAAAAAGCGCGTACGTTCTGCGCCGTCGGTGAAAGGTGTTCCGTGGGGGCGTCCCGCAAGATGATTAGGGGACGTTGAGGTGGTCCGGCGTGTTGCGAATATGGATGGTGCGGGTTCTCGGACCCGCGTGGCAAAGTTCAATGTGGATCGGATGTGTCTCCGCCAGGGCCGCCTCCACCTTGTCCGCCCACTCGATGACGACCACCGATTCCGGGTAGCACAGGTCGTCGAAGCCCAGCATCTCAAACTCAGCCACCGAATCGAGGCGGTAGGCGTCGATGTGATAGATGTCGAGCCGCCCCTGGTATTGGTTGATAAGAACGAATGTCGGGCTGTTAACGACTTTGCGGTCCTCTGCTCCGGCCCCCAGTGCGATCCCTTTGATCAGATGCGTCTTGCCACTTCCCAGAGGGCCGACCATCGCAATGATTTCGCCGCCCCTCAGTTGGCGTCCGAGAGTCTGCCCAAACTCAATGGTCTCTTCAGGCGAATGAGATGTGAATGCTTTGCTCATGATGTCCAACGTCTGCCGTGGCGAAACAGTCAGTCTCGCTTCTCCTCTGGTCTTAGTCCTTCAGATGATCGTAGCCTCCAGGCTCCAACGGGACCACCTGCCCATCCAACGTGCGGAGCCACATGCCCTCAGCCTCCGCGATGCGGCCAACCGGCGTGATGGCAACAGGCCCTTCCCACGCTTGCAGCAGGCGCTTGCCCTCGTCGGGAGCCAGCGTGAACAGCAACTCGAAATCCTCTCCGTCGTCCAGTGCCGCCTTCAATGGATCGGGTTGCCGCCGGGCGTCGTCTGAGATGGGAAGGGACGCCGCCTCGATCACCGCACCGACACCACGTTGTTCACAGATGCGGTTGAGATCCGTACTCAGCCCGTCACTGATGTCCATCATGGCGTGGACGGTCACCGTCTGGGCGATCCGCAGCGCTTCCTTGACGCGGGGCTCGAATTCCAGATGTTTGCGATACACCGATCCCCCCAGCGACCCCGTGACACAAATGACATCGCCCGCTTGGGCTCCACAGCGCCGAATCGGCGCATTGTCGGCCCGCCGGCTGAGCATCGTCACGCTGACGGCAAAGGGGTGGGAGCCTTTCCACGAGGTGATGTCGCCGCCGACAAGCGGACAATCGTATTTGTCGGCCGCCCGGGCAATGCCAGCGTGCAAGGCCTTGAGTTGTTCTGTGCCAAATCCGGGCGGCAGCGCTACGGCTACGACGGCCGCCAGTGGGATCGTCGCCATCGCCGCGCAATCGCTCAAACTGGCCGCCATGGCTTTGTACCCCGCCTGTTCCAGGGTCGCGGTCCGCAAGTCGAAATGGGAACCGTCAAGCAGCATATCCGTCGTGATCAGCACGGAGGCGGCCTGGCCCAAACGGATCTCGGCCATGTCATCACCGATCCCGATGGGAAACGTCACCGGGTCCAGCCGACGCTGATCCTTGAACCACGCCGTAATACGGTCTTCACGGGGCTTCATCGTGTTCCCAGATGCTGCTTCCAGTATGAAACGCGTTCGTGGATCTGCCTCGGCCCGCCGGCGCCGGCTGAAAGATAACGTTTCGCGACGTTGGCGGCGCCCAGGTGTTCGTAGACGTCATCATCGATCGCGGCGCAGCATTCCCGGAACGCCTCCAGCGACAACTCCGACAACCGCTGCCCGTTCTTCTCGCAGAGCGTCACGAGAGCGCCGACGATGCCGTGCGCCTGGCGGAAGGGAATCCCTTTACCGACGAGATACTCCGCCAATGCGGTGGCATCCAGAAAGCCGGTTTCCAGACCGGAGGCAATTTCTTTCGTCTTGAACTTCGTGTGGGCGACAATGGCCTTGGCGATATCCAGAGAGGCACCGACCGTATCAGCTGCCGCAAACAGATGGATCTTGTCCTCCTGCAAATCCCGATTGTAGCCCGAGGGCTGGCCCTTGAGGATCGTGAGCATGGCAATCAGAGCCCCATAGATCGTACCCGTCTTGCCCCGCATCAGTTCGAGCACGTCCGGGTTGCGCTTTTGCGGCATCATGCTCGATGAGGTACAAAACGCATCGTCGATCCGAATGAAGTCGAACTCGTTCGAAGAGAACAGGATCCAATCCTCGGCCAGCCGGGACAGGTGGACACCGATCAGAGCGCAGGCGAAGATGAACTCGGCGCAGAAGTCGCGATCGCTGATGGCGTCGACACTGCTATGGCAGATATCGGCAAACCCCAGTTGGCGGGCCGTGCTGCTCCGATCGATTCCCAAGGTCGAGCCGGCGATGGCGCCGCTACCGAGCGGTGAGACGTTCAGCAACTGCCGGCAGTTGCCGAGCCGGACGAAATCGCGCTCCAACTGTTCGACGAAACTCAGCAGATAGGCCCCGATCACGATAGGCTGGGCCCGCTGCAAATGCGTGTAGGCGGGCATCAGGTCCTTGGTGTGCTTACCGGCCAACTGAACCAGGGCCTTCTGCAACGGCACGATCCTGGCCTGCTGCGTTTCAATCTCGTCGCGCAGCCAGAGCCGAATATCGGTGGCCACCTGGTCGTTCCGACTGCGCGCCGTATGCAGTTTCTCGCCGGGCTGGCCAATCTTTTTGATGAGCGCCGCCTCGATAGCCATGTGGATATCTTCGCAGGCCTTGTCGAACTTGAACCGCCCTGCCTCGATCTCCTCGCTGATTTCGATCAGGCCGCGCTTGATGGCCTTGAACTCCGATGTTGTGATAAGCTTCTGCTCGGCAAGCATCCCGGCGTGCGCGATCGAGCCGACGATGTCGTACTTGTAGAGACGCCTGTCATAAGACAGCGACTCAACGTAATCGACCGTCAGTTCGTCCGGCTTGGCGGCCAGCCGCTTTTCCCAGCTTCGTTGTTTCCCTGGCATCATCGTGCTCCCAGCAGGCAGGTGCTTCGGTGGCTCTCTCACTGATAAGCGCCGCGAATCCGCCTGACCATCGCGTGCCCCAAGGCATGACATTGCTCGATTTGTTCCGGGCTCCCCCGGAAGTTGGCGTCGATCGTCGGCTCGACCAAATCGAGCCCACTGTCGGTGACGAACTTCGTGAGGGTCTTGACGGCCCCGCCGGCCCAACCGTGGCTACCGAAGACCCCCACGTGACGCTTGGCGATGCGTTTCGTGCTCAACAGACGCAACAAGGCATCCATGGGCGGAAAGACGCCGGCATCGTAGGTGGGGCTGCCCAGGACCAGACCTTTGTAGCGCCAGATATCCCTGATGATATAGGAGATGTGGCTCGTCGAGACGTTGTGGGTGCGAACGGTTTTGAGGCCGGCGTCCGAGAGGCCGCGAGCCACCGCATCGGCCATGACCTCGGTATTGCCGTACATGGAGCCAAAGGCCAGGACAACGCCGGATTCGGCGTCATGGCGGCTCCAGCGATCATATAGATCGATGATATGAGCCGGGTTGCTGCGCCAAATTGGGCCGTGCGTGGGCCCAATGATCTTCACCTCGGTCTTGCCCAGCTTCTCGATGGCATTTTGCACCATCGGCGAGTACTTGCCGACGATATTGGAGAAATACCGCAGGATCTCATCCTCGAAATACTGGACATCGACCTCGTCATCGAAAATGCCCCCTTCGAGACAGCCGAAGCCACCGAAGGCGTCTCCCGAGAACAAGATGCCACTGGGGATCACGTAGGTCATCATGGTCTCCGGCCAGTGGACCATCGGTGTCATGAAGAAACGCAGCTTTCGCTTGCCCAGGTCCAGCTCCTCACCGTCCGCCACGAGATGGATATCGTCCTCGATGGCATGGAGTTTCGTCAGATATTGGGCGGTCTTCTTGTTTCCGACGATCTTCATGGCGGGGAACATCTGCTTGAGTATGGGCACGGCCCCCGAGTGATCGGGCTCCATATGGTTCACGACGAGATAGTCAATCTGCCGGTCCGGGCCGAGCAATCTCTTGAGTCTAAGCAGATAGCCGCGGAGTGAGAGGTCTTTGACGGCATCGATCAGAACGACTTTTTCATCCAGGATGAGGTAGGAATTGTAGGAGACCCCTCGGGGAATGGGCCAGATCGATTCGAACAGGGCCGTCCTGCGATCATTGTTGCCTACCCAATAGATGCCATCGACAATCGGAATCCCATACTGCATATCGTCATCTCCTTCTTCAGGATACTGCTCTGATACGTGTCTGCGACAGCCCGGAGGGGCTCTCTACCGAGACGGCTACGATAGCGTATGCGCTGCGGACCGTCAAACAAAACGTCGCGGCCCAGGCGCCACACGCATCGCGCACCAAGCCCCAGGCCTTCCGGCATGGGGCCAGCTCGATCCGCGCATAAAAAAGGAGGACCGCTGAGGTCCTCCTGCCTGCCTCCCTGTGGATAGGACGGAGATTCGGCGGAACTTCGTGAAAGGACCGACCCGTCCGGCGAGGCAGTTTACTTGGCTCAAATATGGTGAACGCGGCGTATTGACTATCAGGGCCCGCGAGAACGGCCCCGTGTCATCCCACCTCATTCTTCAGTGAACGGCTCGGGCCTTAGTCTCAAACACACGGGCAACCTGCCTGGGCGGGTTCTGCTCCTTTGACCGGGAAGACCGACACCCGGCAACCGCCTCCGAGACAAGACCATACTCATCCACCAGTCTGCTGAAGAGGGCTCCTCTGCGACCGGCGGACTCCAGCGACTCCTCGGTCACGATCGCGATCTCAAACTCCAGGAGTGTCTCGGTCGTACTATCCCTGACCGGAAAACTCATGGTGACAATGCGCGGCTTCTCAGGAATGGCCCTCGTTCCGCGCCAGATCTTCGTCTCGAGTTGCCCACCTGCATCCGAGGCCGTCAGCGAGACCCAGGCGAAATTCAACCCCGCTCCGGCATCGCACACGGCCTGCCACCACTCCTTCGGATTGCGGGCCCGCCGAAAACGAAGCTGGAGATCTTCAAACGCGCGACGCTCCTGTTTCTCTCGACACGCCACCACGTATTTCTTCTGCAGTGCCAGGAACGTGGCTCCGATGTGAACATCACCGACGACGCGAAAGAGTAACGTCAGCAGGAAAAGCAAACAGCCGAAGACGACCAGCGCGCCGGCGTCCTGGCGCACCATCATGAATAACCCAAGTCCGGTCGCCATGCAGGTGGCCACATAGATGGTGATGACCGCATGCTTTTGCTTAAGCCCCAGGTCGATCAAGTGATGATGAAAGTGACTTCGGTCCGGAGCAAAGAGCGAACGCCGCTCCAGAAAGCGTCGCAGAATGGCAAAGAACGTGTCGAAGATAGGGATGCCCAAGGCCAACGTAGGCAGAGCCAGACCAACCAGGGCGCAGGATTTCGTCAAACACATCGCGCTGGCCGATGCGATGGTGAATCCGACGAACAGACTGCCGCAATCGCCCATGAAGATTTTGGCCGGGTTGAAGTTGTAGAACAGGAAGCCACTGAGGCCCCCGAGCAGGGCCAGCATGAACACCGCCATGATCATGTTGCCGCTGCTCACTGCGAAAATGGCAATCGCCGCACAGGCAACCGCAGAGACACCGGCCGCCAGTCCGTCCAATCCGTCACTGAGGTTCACCGCGTTGGTAATGCCGATGATCCAAAGTATCGTCAGCGGACACGTCAGCGGGCCGAATCCGAGGTGGATGCTGTCCGTGAGGTCCAGCGCTGAGATCCGGACGCCCACGTAACATAGCAAGCCCGCCGCCACGACCTCAGCGAGAAGTTTGACGCGGGCGGGCAGTCCCCTTACATCGTCAATCAAACCGACAACGAAGATGAACGTCGCGGTGCTGAGCAGCACGCTCAATTGAATCGGGTTTTGGCGAAAGGCGGCGCCGATGTCATTGTCCCGAAAACACACCGCGACAATCAGACACATGGCCGAAAGAAAAATGGCCACGCCACCGATGCGCGGGATAGGGTTTGTGTGGACCGTCCGGATACCGGGACGATCCAACACCTTCATGCGGCGCGCTACCCGAATGACAAGCGGTGTCAACAGCAGCGCCAGCGTCAAGGATCCCAGGAATACGGCAAAGTAAGTCGTCATGTGTTCACCCGCGACTCCATGTGGTGATGTTCCTGATTCACGAATCCAGTACGTGAATCTCGGGAACCGGTTCCATCAACTGCGGCGGCATGTGTTGATAACGCGTCGTGCTGCGCTTGGCGTCGATGTCCCGGTAGATGCGTTTTACCTGCTCGGCTTCCAACGAGAGGACCTGAGCCACCTCCTCGACGGGAACGCCGTGGTTCTTGCCGTACAGGCAGACGTCGAGAACGTGATGCGGCACGGAGAAATAGAATTCCTCCTGGTCCTGGGGCATCGAATAGGTGTCGGTCGTCGGCGGTCGCCTGCAAATCTCCTGGGGCAGCCCGAGATATTCCGCCATCTGGTACACCTGCGTCTTATAGAGATGGGCAATCGGCTTGACATCGGCGGCGCCGTCGCCCAGCTTGACGAAGAATCCCTGGTCATACTCCTGGCGATTGGGGGTTCCCGTCACGGCATAGTTGAGCCGGTCCGCGTGGAAGTATTCGAGCATCTTGCGAATGCGCTGTTTGAAATTGGTGGCTGCTACGATTTGCAGGTAGGCGTTCACGGACAGCCGGGCCCGCGTCTGGTGCCCGTCCGGTGATTCGACCACCACGGAGAACACGCGCAGGTTCTCAGCCTCCAGCAGCGAGGGCAGGACGATCTTGCACTTGTAGTCCGCGCTGTACTCGGGAATCACGGACTGAATGGCCTCGTCCCGGTAGCGATAGCAGCCGGCGGCGCGGAGCATGTCGGTGATGTCGTGATGCTCGGCCTGGATCCCCAGATGATCGACGATCGCCTGACTGAGCCGGAGCGTCTCCGGAGAAGAATCCTTCTCAGGCAACAGCAGGCCAAAGACCCTCTCCGGCCCCAAGGCCCGTACACAGAGACCCCCTACGACGCTGCTGTCAATGCCGCCGGACAGCGCGACCACGACCCCGCGCCTTTTCAGTTTTTCGCGAACGCACTCGCGCAAACGACACGCGATCCGATCCGCCTCCGTCTCACAGTCCAGTTGAAGCGCATCCCAGACGATAGCTTTTGCTGTCTGCATGATTGTCATTCTCCCTTAGCCGTTTGCAGTTCCCGGCGATTGATCTTGCCCCGGCCGGTCTTGGGTAAGGCCTCTACGAATTCAAGGTACTTGGGCACCATCAGAGGCTCCAGACGCTTGGCGCAGTGCCTCATGATGTCTTTCTCAGACAGAGTTCCCTGGCCATCGACGACGAAGACCTTGACCGCCTGTCCCAGGATGTCGTCGGGTACGCCGATGGCCGCCGCTTCCACGATGCTCTCCAATTCACAAACGACGTCCTCGATCTCTTTCGGGCTGACCCGCTCGCCGCGCGTTTTGATCATGTCATCCCGCCGTCCCAGGAAATATAGATAACCGGCCTCATCGGTCCGGAAGAAGTCGCCGGAATGGAGCCAGCGCGACACAGGATACTGGCCGGCGTGATAGGTGCGCGCGGACATTTCCGGGTCATTCCAATAGCCCTGCATGACGTTGGAGCCTCGGATCGTCAGTTCTCCCGGTTCTCCCGGCGCCACGGTGTTTCCCGCTTCATCCACAATCCGCACCTCGCAGTTGGGCATGGGATGCCCCACCGAGGCAGGCCGCTCGTCCAGTTCGGCCCCCGAGAGATAGCAGACGCGCACGCATTCGGTCAGCCCGTACATGTTGAACAGCTCCGCTTGCGGCACCAACCGTCGCAGGCGACGAAGATGCCCAACAGGCAGTGCCGCCCCCGCATTGGTGATATAACGCAGCGTGCTGAAGTCATAGTCACCGATGTTCTCCATGCGCAGCAGCATGGCGGCTATGCTGGGCACCAACGGAAACCCCGTGACGTTCTCCTGGGCTAGGCGGGAGAGCGTGAGATGCGGATAAAGGAACGATCGCTCGATGACCACCGTCGCACCGACCATACACGAGACGAGGACCTGATAAAGACCGTACCCGAACGACAACGGCAGCACGTCGAGAATAATGTCGCGTTCGTCGTTCCCGAGATACTGGATGATGCTCCGCGCGGCCGCGATCATGTTGTAATGCGTGCACATTACCCCCTTGGCTCTGCCGGTCGTTGCGGAGGTATAGATGATCGCGGCCAGGTCGAGATCGATTCGACGAGGAAACTTGTCACAAGCCACGTCGTACTCGTGTTCGTCCGTCTCCTGAAGTCGGGCGAACACGGATTCCCACGTGACGCTGGAGATACCGCCAGCGAGCCTCACGCGTGGGCTGGGTCCCACCCAAATGATGGTGAGTTCCTTCTCCCAGCTCTCCAACGCTTCGGCCAGGATCTCCGCCTGGTTGCCTCTGGCGATCAGGACGCGGGCGCCTGAATCCTCGAGGACGTATCTGAGGCGGCGTGCCTTTGTACTGCCCTCCAGGGGCACGCAGGTGGCTCCCGCCCGGAGTGTCCCGAACAGACTGACGATGGTCTCAGGACAGTTGCCCAGCGACACCGCCACGCGGTCCTGCCGAGCGACGCCCAGGTCGACCAGCGATTCCGCCAGACGATTGGCACACGCATTCAGCTTCCGGTACGGCCAGCGATCCGAGCCACAGACAATCGCCTCCTTCGTCGGATAGCGCCCGGCCGAGCGCGAAAGCCACTGATCAAGTAAAGTGGGGTCAAGGCCCATCGTACTCCTGCCTCCTATCAAGATTTACCGTCCTTTGCCCAAGACATCGGGCATCGCGGCACTTCGGGGCCGCCCGGGAGAAACCTCCGTAAGACCCTGGCGAGCACCCGAGCGTCGATCAACAACGACATTCAGCCGAACCGCCGGAATCGCATCGATAGAGAAATCCTCAATGAACCGGCGATGAATGACTTGAGACGAAAGCACCCCGGCCAGTGCCATGTTGTCGATTTCGCCGAGGCTGGGCATCGTTCGCGCCTTGTTCAGCAATCGTTCCACTCGGCCGGCGTCAAACAGTCCCGCCGATTCGATCGCCCTGCGATTCAGCATCTCCGCGATCAGATCGCCGTTGCCCTCGCTCAAGAGCCCGTTGGCAATCGGGGCTCGATAGGGCTGCTTGTGGCGGCGACAGACGCGCCCCGGCAGAACCGGCGCCAGCGCGCGTTTCAGAATGTGCTTTTCACTCAGCCCCAGAATCTTCCACCGCGAGGGAACCCGGGCCATGAACTCGATGACGCGATAATCCAAAAACGGCACGCGGATCTCCAGCGAATTCGCCATGGCCATCCGATCGCCCTGCGACGAGAGCAAATAACTGCTCAAAAAGATTTTCGTCTCGATGTACTGAGCCTTCGCCACCGTATCCATCTCCTCGTAATCATCCGGTAGACTCGCCTGAATCTGCTCGTAGACATCACTGGCGCCGGCCGCCGCGACGAGCTCTTCCGAGAAAAACGCCTTGATGCGACTCGTATTCTGCCACCGGACTCTGTGCGAGAAGAGCGGATCATCGTGCCCGTCGAGGCCGGCGGCGAAGAACGACTTGAGGAAGTGCTTGGCCCGCGGGTCTCGAAAGACGTAGCCGTAGAGGCGCCCCGTCAGAGCGGCCCGCGCCTGAGATTCCGGCTGCCGAGCCCAGAACTGTCGGACTTTGGCTTCCTTGAAGATGTTGTAGCCGCCAAAAACCTCATCGGCGCCTTCGCCGGTCAGCACGACCTTCAACCCGGAGTGACGCACTGTATTCGACAACATGAGCAGGGGAACCGGAGCCGTGCGCAAAAGCGGCTTCTCGCTGTGCCAGAGGGTCT
>CP070782.1:5789303-5794444 GCA_020346325.1 Phycisphaerales bacterium | reverse complement strand
GTCTATCTCGAAGATGACCTTGCTTTTCGGGTCAAACTCGATGCAGGCGTCATCCGGTACTTTTCCGGTATCTCGGGCACTCTCCATTTGAGCGGCCGTCAGCGAAAATATGACTCGGGGAAGCAGGGGAAAAAATTGAGGTCTGCTACCGACGACCTTGACGATATCGCCGGCCAACTTGTCGAGGATGCCAACGTTGTCCTGCGCAAATAGAGTCGGGTTCAAGGCAAATCCGTCCTCTACATCGCTGAATAGCGGCTTAAGGAACGTCTCCTTGATTACCTGTGGTTTCGCCTCAACCTGCTGCAGGTCCTCCAAGGGGGCCGGTATCGTCGAGCTTTGCGGATGTATGCAAAACACGGGCCCCTTGTTCGCGCCTCGAAAGTAGCCCGTCTCATAGAGACACCAATCCCAATCGTCATCAGGGTTCAGGTAGAGCAGTATCAGGAAACTCGATTTCTTCATATTCTCCAAGATGGAGTTCCTCCATACTTCACCACCTTTTATGTCCGTTGAGGACAGGAAGAGGTCGAGTTTACCGCCTCCGGAAGTAGTAAGCAGCCCCCTTAGCGCTTCAGCTTTCAGCTTGTCCTTCGCTTTGTGACTCAGGAATCCATATATCTGCGCGTTTGTACTCATATGACCTCCCGTTTGCTTACGCTGAGGCTTACACAGGCGAACCCAAGATCCGTGGTCCCTTTTCAGCCTCTGAAGAGCAATCCGGTGACACCGTGCTCATTTCTCCGTTCGTCTCGGTCTGCTGTCGGGTTGTTGCGCGGCCAGGAAGCCTGCCCCTGTGCGACTCGTTCTAGATCGGGCACCCGCGCGGCTTCCTACGCCTCCTGGTCCTCGATGCGAAATGTGCGTGCGGATCGCCGCCGTGGGCGTAGCTTCCGCGCTTGTCAGCGTCATGCGGCCCCATGGGGCAGCAGAGGATCTCTCAGAGAAGTCAAACATCAAAAGCTCGCCGCATCCATACTACGGTGGCGGCGAATAGATTTCAAGGAAATAGTGGGAAGAAAAGCAGGCGAGAGAAGGCTGTGGGCCGTAGGCTCTAGGTGGTAGGACTGAGGGCGGAGAGCCTGTCCCATTCGACTTCGCTCAGAGCTTACCCTGAACATAGTTGAACGGGCAGGCTCCGAGTGCCATCGAGGGAACGGAGAACGAAGCACGCAGCCAGACGACGGAGGCGGCTGTATTCGGGGCCTGGCGTCCCGGCCCGGATTCTTCTTAGCTCGCGGCGCGCAGGGCTTTCTGCGCTTCGGCCGAGAGTTCCATGATGATGAAGTAGGACGCCGGGTACAAATAGTCCTCGCCCGCTTCGTCGATCACGCGCAGATAGCCTTCCTTGGAGGCTTCCTTGGCGGGAATGACGACGTAGATCTTGCGCTTCTGCAGATCCTCGCAGTCCTTGTTCTCGATGCACAGGGCAGACTGTCTACCGGGGGCTGGCTCAGTCACGGCTCAATCCAGAAATCGCTTGACCTTCATCCTTCGCCTGAGATTGTACGCTCCGGGCCGAGGCCCTTCAACCTCATTTCGCCCCAGTCTCCGGCCCTGAACAGCCGGGGAGAGGGCTGACGGCTGAGGACCGGTGACGGACGAAGGGGCGATGGGAGCGGTGGGCGGTGCCCACCCTACGAAACTGGATCAATCCTCAATCGAGAAGGCCGTGACGGCGAAGGTGGCGTCGGTGTCGCCGGTCGAGACGATCTCGACGCCGAAGCAGATCTGGCCCAAGGTGGACCGGGCGGGCAGCCAGCCTTGGGCGATCGTCCAGTTCGCCATCTCCAGGAGATCCAGGGTGCCCGAGGTGAAGTTAGCGGTCGGAACGAAGGCAATGTAGCCGCTGTCGGAGCGTTTGTAGACCTGGTAGGTTCGGCCGCCGAAGGTGACGTCCTGGACGTAGCGGCCGCCCGGCACCTGGTTGAAGTTCTCGGTCCAGATCATGATCTCCGTGCACCCGGGTGTGGCGATGCCGTTAATCCAAATATCATAGGCGAAGTTGTAGATACCGACCTGCGGGCTCGTCGCGGCGAACGTGCTGGTAAGGGAGTCAAACGAACCGATGGGCACACGGCCGTAGTCCTTGTGGATATTCGGGTACGTTTTGACGGCGCCGTCGCCCGTGCTGTTGTTCATCCGTGCCACCACCTGCCAGCGGTCGAAGGACCACGCATAGAGGGTCTGCGTACACGGGCTGTACTTGGCGCTGTTCCACATATTGTTGTGAACGTAGTAGCCCCCATTGGACCAGCCGCCGTTGCGGTCGGACGTGACGAATACCGGATCGCCCCGCCGGGCCGGGCCCGGAGCCGATGCCTCAGAGTCTTTGTCTTTCGGTGGATCCACGCCAGCACACGAGCACGCCCAGAGAACGAGCAGGACTGAATATCTCGTAATTTCCTTCATAGGTATCCGTACGAATTAAAGGTGTCAGGTAACGCCTCTTCTCCCGCAGTTCCCGGTTCGTCAACCACGGGCAGGGCCTTGATATCGCCGTGGTCAGCGTTAGTGTTCGTCTTTCTTGTCCTCGCGCCGCGCCTCTAGAAGTTCTTTGGTGTAGACATAAATCGTAATCTCTTTTTCAGAGGTCTCTTCGCCTTCAAAAACAACCGTCACTGTATGCCTGCCAATGTGCTGCGGTTTAGGTCGCCAAAAGATGTAATCGCGGCGGTCTTTCCTTTTCAGTTTCATCCCCGAAGGAAGCGGTTTCTTCAGGCGGACGCTGCACCTCCCCGGGCGGTCGATCTTGATCATGTAGATGTCATCAGTTGCCTTTCGATTGGAACGGTCGTTAATTTCCAGGGAAATCTCTCCCTCTTCATTGACTTCGACTTCCATGGCCACCAATTGCAGAGCGCTGTCTTTGGCACGGAGAAGACAAGGCAAAGATATGCTTAATAGTACGAGGATGATGGACATCACGACCAAGAGCTCAAGGAGGCTGAAGCCTTTTCGTTTCATTTCTTGTCCCCTGTCACTGTCAGCGCTATGCCGGCCCCCCGCGGGCCGCACAAGCTCTTTCAGAGAAGCCACACATCAGACGTCCGCTACGGATATCGTATGCCGAAGGCCAGCGGCTTGCAAGGAAATAGTGGAGACAGAGGGCGGAGGACGGGTAGCCGAGGGCCGATGACGGAGGGCCTGTCCCGAACCCAGTCGAGGGAACGGAGGGCGGATGACAGAGGGCGGAAATGAGGCGCGGCGAAGAATGTACGGCGGACCTTTAGGTTCCCCCAGCGACTATTTTCCAGCGCCCGTCAACCACCCCCATCCTTGCGGCACCCTGCCGCCGCCTTTATAATCGGCACTGCGTTTCAATGGAGGAAGCGTTGCAACGAACGCGTCATAGTGCTTGCGCATGTTCTTGACCACCTGGGGGTGGTCTACTGCCAGGTCCTTGGTCTCCTGGGGATCGTTCCTGAGGTCGAACAGTCGCCAGTGGTCCGGGTACTTCACGAGCCGCCAGTTCTTCCAGCGCACGGCGTAGAGATTGCGACGCGGCGCATCGGTGGGGTCGGCATTGTGCCAGAAGAGGTAATCATGAACGTCGCCTTTCTTCTGCCCCCTTAGGTACGGCAAGAGGTCCTTCCCCTCACAGCGCTGCGGCAACGTCTCCCCGGCTGCGGCCGCGGCCGTGGCGTAGAAATCCATGGTGCACATGATCCCTTCGTAGGTGATGCCGGCGGGGATCCTTCCCGGCCACGAGACGATCGTAGGCGTATGCACCCAGCCTTCCAATTGTGTGCCTTTTCCCTTGCCGCCGCGATACGGGGCGGAAGATCCGCCTTCTCTCTCGTTGGCGCCGTTGTCACCGGTCAGGAGGATCAAGGTGTCCTTCTCCAGATGGTGTTTCTTCAGCATGGCGAGGAGTTTGCCTACGGCATCGTCAACAGCGACAACGGCCCCCTCGTAGGCCGTACCGTCGCCGGCCTTGACACGGTCCCGATAGTGCTGGGGCGTGTCCTTGACCGGTGAATGGACGGCAAAGGGCGAGAAGTAAAGGAAGAATGGCTTGTCTGCGTTTCGCTCAACGAACTCGGCCATATAATCGCCAACGAGGTCGGTAAGGTAGACGGGTGTACCGTCGGCCCTTTCACGGTTGTATTGCTGGCCGGGTGCATGTCGCGCTACTTCCATGAAGCCGCGCTGGTGTGGACCCTGCTCGGCTGAACCGATATCCCATTTTCCTATCTGTCCGGTTACATAGCCGGCGTCCCTCATGAATTCACCCAGGGTGGGGTGATCATCGGGAATGGGCAGACCACGTGCCATGCCCGACTTTCCGAACCGCTGTGCGTACATGCCTGTCATGAGACAACAGCGGCTGGGCGAACACGGCGGATTGGTGATGTAGGACATCGTGCACTTCGCGCCGCCGGCGGCTAGGGAATCGATATGCGGCGTTGGGATCCGCTTGTTCCCGAAGCAGCCAAGATCGCCATAGCCCAGATCGTCGATGAACAGAATGACCACGTTTGGTTTCCTGCCCGTCGTATCCTGGCTCAGGCCGAAGCCGGCGTATGCACCAGCGGAGATTGTGCCTGCAGCGGCAGCCTTCATGAAGCTTCGTCGAGTGCACCCATGCATTTTCATGCCTCCTGATCGAACGACTTGACTTATCGGCGGTGATGGAGAGCAACAGAATGGCCAGTGATCCATGAGCATTCTCGCACACGTACCGGTATTGCTGCAAGACCTTGAATGGGAGTTGTCTGCGGGAGTTATCTGGGGCCGCGCTTCAAAACGTGCGTGCGCATCGTCCCGGTTGGCGTCTATTCCATCCTTGTCAGCGCTGTGGTGGCCCCATGGGGCGCCCAAGGTCTTTCAGAGAAGGCACACATCCGAAGTCCACTGCGTAGATGGTATGGTGGGGCACCGGATTTCAAGCGAATAGTGGGAGGTAAAGCAGGCCGGAGGCGGTAGGGCGGTGCATTCGGCGCCAGTATTTGCTAATACCTCAATTCAGTACTGCCGAGTCAGACAATAGCCGCACGGCCACGGCGACGACATAGAAAACCAGAATTGTGGCTCCACACATTTCCGACAGACTTCCATCGAGCGTCCATGAGGAACGATGGAGTACGCGAAGGGCAAAGGGGCCGCCCAGTAAGCACGCCAAGCCGCCATGGAGAAAT
>CP070782.1:5776344-5789203 GCA_020346325.1 Phycisphaerales bacterium | reverse complement strand
GCAGCCATCTGCTCGTCGATCGCGCGCAAAACGGCCTCATCGCAATAGACCGGCCCGCGTCCCGCACGTCGATAGTGGGCCAGGATCAGCTTGCGGACAATCCCGCGCAGCCAGCGTGCCAGAGGACGGCTCGGGTCGTAATCGTCGAACCGACGCCAGGCGACGATCATCGTCTCCTGGAAGATGTCGTCCACAGTCCCAGGATCATCGATCATGGTGCGGATATAGGTCAGCAGCATCTGGGCATGCTCCCGTACCAAGGCCGCAAACAGGTTCTTATCACGCTGGTCCATGGAACTCTTCTACGTCCATTCTTCTCTTCGCGCCCACGACTCTGCTCAACAGGTTATTGGCGCTTCGGCCCGGCGCGGTGACACCAAAAATCTCGTTTCGGCCAATTTGTGCACAACTTGGACGTTTTCCCGCATTCTGCGTCAGAATCGGCCAATTTCTGTCCCCAGAGGCCCCGGCCCGAACAATGGTCTGTGAAGGCAGTCGCGCGAAGACGCCGAAGACAACCGGTTTGAACGCAGTCTCAAGCGTGAGCCCGCCGCAGGGCTGGCCGGCCCGAACCATGGGGATCATCAGTTTCTGGAAAGGAACAACCATGAATGCGAAGAGAATACCGACAGTGTTTCTGATAACGATGTTTCTGGCCGCGGCTAGTGCCCTGGGCGCATCCGACGACGGCACGGCCGACGAAAGAGCAGCTCAGTCGGTCGGCCGAGGCGGGCTACGAGCCAGGAGAAATCTCGTTGGCCCCGGAGCTGACACCCGTCAAAGGAGCCGGAATCGGCCAGGCAATGCCCTCGGCCCACGCCGTGGGGCGAATCGACCCGGACGATTCGGCAGACGCGGACCAGGACAAGGCCGGCAATTCGCGGGACGCGGGATCGGGGACCGCCAGAGGAACTGGGATCGCCCGGACAATGCCTTTCGCCCGCGCCGGGCGATGAATCGGTTCGGACGGTTCGGTAGAGGCGGACTGGGGCAAGGTCGGCAATTCGCCGGGCGCGGGATCGGCGCCCGCCTGAGGAACTGGAACCGCCCGGGTAATGCCTTTGGGCCACGCCGTGCGGCCAATCGGCCCGGACGGTTCGGTAGAGGGGGACCGCGGCAAGGTCGGCAATTCGCCGGGCGCGGGATGGGCGCCCGCCAGAGGAACTGGAACCGGCCGGGCAATGCTGTCGGACCGCGCCGGGCGATGAATCGACCCGGACGAATCAGCAGAGGCCGCGTCGGACGAGGCAACCCCTTCGACGGGCCTGGAGCGGCCGGGTCGGCCCAGCGCCCCCGCCGTGGCCGACGGCAGGGCCGGGGTCAGCGTGACGAGCCGCAAGCCACTGTACCTCAAGAAGCGCCGAGACCTTCTGCAGAGAGTGTACAGGAGCAATAGCATTCGGGGCCCAGGCCGTCCCATTGTGCAGTGGAGCGGCTTTGAGCCCTCGCGAGAATAGCGCAACTCAGTGTCAAGGAGAAAGGATATGTCAACCAAACTGCGAATCATCGCGCTAACTCTGTGCCTGGCGGCAATCAGCCTGGCCGGCCTGGCAGTCGCCCAGGGGCAGCCGCGGGCCCGGCAAAGGGGCAACGCGCCCCAGGGTGGCGTGACTGAAGCCAATCCCGAGATGACGCGCGAGCGGATGATGCAACGCATGCAGCAACAACTCAGGGCTTCGGTGGAGGAATGGCAAGTTATCCAGCCCAGGCTGGAGAAGGTTATGGAGTTGTCGCGCCAAGCCAACAGGCGGGGCCTGGGCGCCCTACAGGCCCGCCCCGTTAGCCGGCGTCGTCAGGGCCAACAGCAGCAGAGGCCACGCGCTGCGGCGCGCCGGGAACGACCCGATGCCAACCGCACGCCATCGGCCGTGGAGAAGGCCGCGAACGAGTTGCGCGAACTGCTGGCCCAGGCCAGCGTGACCCCCGAGCAGGTCGAGGCCAAACTCACGGCACTGCGCCAGATCCGACAGACAGCCAGGCAGAATCTGGCCCAGGCGCGTGCCGAACTACAGCAGGTTCTGACCGTCAAGCAGGAGGCCCGGCTGGTCTTGCTGGGGCTGCTCGAGTAGCCATCGCCTGGGGAACGACCTCAGCATCAACCTCAGACGAAGAGAATCTTTTCTTCATCGGGCTCGGCGACCGCGCGCGATAGGGGTGCGGTCGCCGGCCCGCTTCACACCAGCATCAGGCTGAATCCAAGCCACCGGTCAGGATGGGTGAGCCCTGGTAACGACTCCCGGTTTCCTGTAACATGGATCGGACTGATAACGCTCATCTGAAGCTCGACCATGAAGCAACGCGCATCAACAGAACGCGTCAAACTGTGGCGGCGGCCGGAACTGGGGGGCGTTGAATTGCTGCGCGCGCATTACGTCACGCAGACCTTCAACCGGCATACGCATGACGGTTTTGCCGTGGGGGTGATCGAGGACGGCGCCCTGGGATTCTACTATCACGGCGAGAACGTCGTCGCCCCGGCCGGCATGATCAATCTCGTCAACCCGGGCGAGGTGCACACGGGCCACGCCGCGACCGAATGCGGCTGGACCTATCGCATGTTCTACTTCGGCGCCGATCTGCTGCAGGACGCCGCTTCCGAAATCGCCGGCCGACAGGCGGCCATCCCCTTCTTCCGCAAAGGGGTGCTCAGCGACGAATCGCTGGCCGACGCGCTGCGCGCCCTGCATACAGGCCTCGAACGCGGCCAATTGTCGCGTTTGGAGATCGAGTCGCGCTTCCTGGCGGTGCTGACGCAACTGATCGACCGACACGCCGAGTCCAAACCGAACTTGCGCCCGGTGACACGAGAACCGGCGGCGGTCCGACGGGCTCGGGCATACATCGAGGCGTGCTACGCGGAGAACATCTCTGTGCGCAAGCTGGCTTCGGTCGCACATTTGAGTCCTTTTCATTTCATTCGCGTCTTTCAGGCGCAGACGGGCATGCCGCCGCACGCCTACCTGATGCAGACCCGCGTGCGCCGGGCCCGGGCCTTGCTGGCTCAGGGTTGGCGGATTGTTGATGCCGCCTATGACACGGGGTTCGTCGACCAGAGCCACCTCACGAAGCATTTCAAACGCACGCTGGGCTTTACGCCGGGCCAATACCGCAATTCCGTACAAGACGCCTGACGTGGCGTTCTCTAAACTCCTTGTAGAAAGTCGTAGGAAATGTTGCGTAATTGGACCCACTTGCATTGTTGTGGTGCCGGCATCCGAATACCTTTGTCATCCTGAGCCGGAGGCGAAGGATCTGGGTCTAACAGCAAAGTGACAGCCAGTTGCGGCCTGGAGCCAGATGCTTAACTTCGTTCAGCATGACAATGGCGCGTTTGCTTTCGTCTCTCTGGCATCACAGGCGTACAAGATTAACAAGGAGTTGCTCAGATGGAAGATTACGTACACGGCTATACGACCAGAGAATCGGACCGGCTGGCCGATCAGGCCAATACGCTCACGGGACTGCTGCATCACGACACATCGTACCCGGCGGGCAGTCGGGTCCTGGAGGCCGGTTGCGGCGTCGGCGCCCAGACCGTGATCCTCGCCCGCAGAAGTCCCGAAGCACAATTCATCTCGATCGACATCTCCGCCGAATCGTTGAACCAGGCGCAGGCCCTGATCGAAGCGGAAGGTATCGAGAACGTGACATTCCAGCAGAAGAGCCTCTTCGACTTGCAGCCCTGCGACGGCCTGTTCGACCACATCTTCGTCTGTTTCGTCCTGGAACACCTGCCCGATCCGGTGGCAGCCCTGCAGCATCTGGGCCCGCTGCTCAAACCGGGTGGCTCGTTCACGGCCATCGAAGGCGACCACGGCTCATTCTACTGCTACCCTGAAAGCGCCGCAGCCAAACTGGCGGTTCGGTGTTTGGTGGACAGTCAGGCTCAACTCGGCGGTAACGCCCTGATCGGCAGACAGCTCTATCCCCTCTTCCAGGCGGCCGGCTTCCCGGAGGTAACCGTCTCACCCCGTATGGTATACGTCGACGCGAGCAAGCCTCAGTGGGTGGAAGGCTTCTCCAAACGCACCTTCATCGCGATGCTCGAAGGCGTTCGCAATCAAGCACTGTCACTGGGCCTGATCGACGAGCCCACCTGGGAGAAAGGCATCGCCGATCTCTACCGCGCCACCGAAGCCGACGGGACCTTCTGCTATACCTTTTTCAAAGCCGTGGCCCACCGAACCTGATACTGCAGCGCCCTGCCGCTCTGAGTCCGCGTGTGGCCGGAACACGGTGGCGGGGTTCGGCTGAACACCGGCAAACGAGAGAACTCAGATGTCAAAAGCCAAAATCCGAAACATATTCGAATGACCTGAATGCAAAGTCGAAGGTAGGCTCGCCGACGAGGACACCGTTCGCAGTGTGCTTGTAACAGCATACGAAGGCAGCGCCTCACGGCGTCACTACGAACGGCCTTCCGATTGCGAATCTAATCGGCTAGACTAAAACGGAGGTCGCCTGCGTCATATGGGCGATTGAGCATCGAGGCGGCCGGTGAAGAGAAGCTTCTCGAAAGTGCACGAATGTCCGATGAACGGCAACTGCTTAATGGCCTGTATCGCGGCGAGGCGGCCGTACTGCGGCAGATCTATCTAATGTACAAGGACGATCTGCTAACCGTCGCCCGGTCGCTGGTGGGCGACATCAACACGGCTGAAGACTGCCTACAGGACGTTTTCGTGCGGCTGGCCTCGGAACAGCGTCGCATTCGCCGCAACCTGAAGGGCTACCTGCTGACCTGCATCGTCAATCAGGCCCGCGACAGTCTGCGTCGAACCGAGACACGGCTGAAGTATCACGGGGACCGCCCGTCGCCACGGCCTGCGACGACCGACCCAGCTCGGTCCCTGGCCGAAAGTGACGAAGTGGCAACCGTGATGCGGGCCCTGATGAAGCTGTCTGAACAGCAGCGGGAGATCATCGTCCTGCACTTGCAGGGCGACCTGAGGTTCCGCGAGATCGCGACGATGCTCGATCTGTCGATCAATACCGTTCAGAGCCGTTACCGGTACGGGATGGAAAGGCTCCAGCAGCTTGTGACCAAAAAGGAGGCCATATGACACCGGCCGACAGAACCGAGGATGTGATCCGCAACACCCGGCAGACGACCGACGTCGCCACCGACCAGCGGATCCTGGCCCGCGCCGAGGCGGCTCTAGCCGAACGCAACCAAACACCCTCCGCTCACCTCCACCTGAGCGGTCTGATAAGGAGAGTCACCATGAACAAAAACCACACCCGATGGGCCACCGCCGCCGCGATTCTCGTCACGGCACTGATCGGTCTCCACGCCCTGACCGGCTCGATCGATGGCACGTCGATCACGCTGGCGCAAGTCCGGCAGGCCATGGACAGCGTCAACTGGATGAAGATCGTCAACGAAGGCGAAACCGTTGGTGATGGACGTGCAGAAATAGACTGGTTTTCCTTTGCCGATCAAGTCCACATCCAGATCGATATGGAGGGACGGATCGTCTATCAGGATTACCAGGGCCACCGGAAGCTGCATTGGCCCGCGAGCGGCAATTCCATCTATGAATCGCCCCTGGCCGAAGACCGTGAATTCGCCCATGGCGCCGCCGGCCCGTTCGAAATGATCGACGCGTCACTACGGTTGATCCAGGCCGAACACGAGGCCGATGTCACCCGCGAACTCGGCAGCTACCAAGGGCAGGAGGCCGAGGTATGGACCGTACGGTGGGATCGGCAGGCCAAGTCCGGCGCGACCCGCACGCTGACGATCTATTTCGATACCGAGAAGAAGCTGCCCATTGGCGCCACCTTCGACCATGGCCGACCAGGCGGCAGTTATCGCGAGAGCCATATCGAATTCGAATACCCCGAAACCGGCCCGGCCGACATCTACGAAGCCGGCGCCCCAGCCTCAGCCCCCATCGTCCCAGCCTCAGAGAACTGACCGCCACACGAATGACGGGCCCTCGGTACAATCGAGGGCCCCTTTCCTTTCCAGCAGTTCGGCCTCCGGCCCAGTCTTCGTCAAACCTCCTTGGTGATGCCAGGCTGGGGGGCGGCGTAGAGACCGTCGGGGCCAGCGTGGATGGGCGGCTTGCTGTCGAACGTCATGCCGTCAATGTCCTTGACGAACTGGAAGTCGCTGGCCATGACCTGGTCCCAGGTCACGAGTTGGCCCGTGTGCGCCGCCGCCCGACCCATGATCGCCGCGACCTCCGCCTCGCCGGCCCGGCGCGCTTCGTTGTGCGGCTTGTCCTGACGGATCGCGTCGAGCAAGAGCTGCCATTCGACGCGATAGGGATTCGGATCGTCACCTCGGAATTGCCAGATCAGGTTGTCCTTGTTCATGTCCTGGGTGCGATAAATCTTCGATCTCGGCTGGCCCAGCGTTTCCATCAGGACGGCCGAACCCTTCGAGCCATGGGCGTAGTCGGAATAGGTGTTCCAGCAGCCATTCATATGCCGCGCGAAGGCGAACAGCTTCGCCCCGTCGGCGAAGGTGTACTCGACGGTGTAATGATCGAACTGACTGCCCGCTTCCTGGTAGCAGCGTCCGCCGAAGGCTTGGGCCGAGACGGGCCAGGCGCCCTTGGTCCAGCAGGCGACGTCGACGTTGTGGCAATGCCAGTCAATGAAGAAGCCCGACGAGACCCAACTGAAGCTGTTGGGATGCTGGAGTTGAAAGGCGATCTCGTTGGCGCCGGCCGGCAGGGGCGGACAATGCACCGGGCCGTGCACGCGATAGATGCGCAGCGTGTGCACGTCGCCGATGACTCCGTCGTGGATGCGCCGGATCGTTTCCTGCCGAGCCTGAGAATGGCGCCACATGAAGCCGACGCCCACCTTCAGGCCCTTCTTCTCGGAAAGTTTGGCCGCCTCGAACCAGCGGCGCACGTTGGGCGCATCGGTCGCGAACGATTTTTCCGCAAACACATTGATGCCCTTGTTTACGGCATACTCGAACATCATCGGGCGAAAGGCCGCATGCGTGGTCAAGAGGACAACATCACCAGGCCCGAGACAATCGATGGCTTTGCGGTAGGCGTCAAAGCCTACAAACTGTCTGTCTGGCGGTACGTCGATCTTCTCAGACGCGATGTTCTTGAGATTCTCCAGGCTGCTCTTGAGACGGGGCTCGAACAGATCGGCCATCGCCACCAGCTTGACCGGACCGCCGCGGGCCGCGAAAGCATCGGCTACGGCCCCCGTACCGCGTCCGCCACACCCCACTAACGCGAGTCTAATGGTGTTGTGCTCGCTGGCGTAAAGCCGCGGGCCGATTCCCGCCAGCAGCGCGGTGCCCGTGACATGGCCCGACAGTTTCAGAAACTCACGGCGCGATCTCGAATCGCTGGAAACACTTGGCGTTGACGCATGCATCGTCGACTCCTCTCATATCCGATGTTCGTTGGCAGCCCGGCGCGCTGCTGGTGCAAGCCCTGGGCTACCGAACAGCATACCATCAGGCCTGATAACTGCAAGCTTTCCCACCAATGTCCCATCTTATTGCGTCGTCTCGTCTTTTTTTGTCGCATTCGGACCGATTGTGTTGTTCAATGCGTCCTATGAATAAAAACCCGTGCAAGGAAACAACGCCAGACACCCAGGACACACTGAATCCCCCCGACCAGACGGCAAAGACGGAGAAGGCAGAGGCCGGGCCGCCCGAAGGCGGTTCCCGGAAGAAACGGCCCCGACGACGGCGCAAGAAGAGCAAAGCGTCCTGGAGCATCGATCAGTTCCAGGTCCCGGAGAGACCGGGCCAGACCCGATTCCACGACCTGGATCTGCCCGATCCCATCATGCACGCCATCGCGGATCTGGGGTTTGAGTACTGCACGCCGATCCAGGCCAAGACCCTGCTGCACGTGCACGCCGGGCACAACGTTTCGGGCCGGGCCCAGACCGGTACGGGCAAGACCGCCGCGTTTCTCATCACCATCTTCAGCAAGTTCCTGCGCGAGCCGCTTCAGGGCGAGCGGCCGATGGGCACCCCGCGCGCCCTGGTCCTGGCGCCCACGCGCGAACTGGCCATCCAAATCGTCAAGGATGCCGAGGATCTGGGCAAGTACTGCCGGTTCAACTGCCTGGCCGTCTACGGCGGGCTGGAGGTCAAGAAGCAGAAGAAGCGGCTCGACAAGCGCCCCGTCGACCTGATCGTCGCCACGCCCGGTCGGCTGCTCGATTTCGTCCGGCGCAAACTCATTGATCTCAAGAAAATCGAGGTCCTCGTCATCGACGAGGCGGACCGCATGCTGGATATGGGCTTCATTCCCGATGTCAAGCGGATCATCCGCCATACGCCCCCCAAGGCCAAGCGACGTACAATGCTGTTCAGCGCCACGCTGACCGAGGACGTGCTGCGTCTGGCGGGCCAGTGGATGCCGGACCCGGTGATCTGTGAGGTCGAGCCGGAACAGGTGGCCGTCGAGACCGTCAACCAGATCGTTTACATCGTCACGTCCCGGGACAAGTTTAAGCTGCTCTACAACATCCTCCACCAACGTCAGGACGACCGCACGTTGATCTTCGGCAACCGCCGCGACCATACGCAGGCGCTGGTTTCCAAGCTGAAAAGACACGGCATTCCTTGCGAGTTGCTGTCCGGCGCCGTGCCCCAGAAGAAACGTCTGCGCATCCTAGAGGCCTTCCGCACAGGCGAGGTCAAGGTGGTCGTCGCCACCGACGTGGCCGGTCGCGGGCTGCACGTCAAGGACATCGGTCTGGTGGTCAACTATGAATTCCCCTACGAGCCGGAAGACTACGTCCATCGCATCGGCCGCACCGGCCGCGCCGGGGTCGCCGGCACCGCGATCTCCTTCGCCTGCGAGGACGAATCCTTCACCATCCCGGCGATCGAAGAATACATCGGCGAAACGCTCAAGTGTACCATGCCCGATGAAGAGATGATGGCCCGTGTCCCCCGCCTCCCGAAGAAACAACAGCCACAGCCCCGCACCCCCAAGGCCCGATAACCCAAAAATGTCATGCCGAACGGCCGACTATTGGCCGCGCCGGGCAGCGATGGCCGATATGTCTATACAATGTGGTTCAGGAACAAGGTTGGCGTCCAGCCCATTTGTCATCCTGAGCCGAAGGCGAAGGATCCGGATCTCGCATACAAGGACACCACCGAGTCGCTACCCAGATCCTTCACTTCGCATTGCTCCGTTCAGGATGACAGAGGGTGTGGGATGGCTAAGCGAAAGCATTTGTGATATTGGGATGATATGGCGATGCCCCGAGAAGCAGAGACGATCCCGTTGCTGCCGCGCAGCCGGCACCGCAGCAAGGCGTGTCCGTTCTGTGCCGAGACGATCCGCTATGAGGCGGTCAAGTGCCGCTACTGTGGCGAATTCCTCTATGGCGACCGTCGCGCCACAGAGGCCAAATTCGGTCCGGCCGAGCCCGAAGAGGTCGAATACGACGAGTTGGAAGAGGAGGAAGAGCAAGCCGTCGACGAAGAGCCCGAAGACGACGTGCTGTGGTACGGTCGGCCCAGTGTCTTCGCCCTGACTGGTAAGATCCTCAAGACCGCCGTCTTAGTCGGCCTGTGCTGGGCGATCTTCCGCTTGCCCGTCACGAGCCTGTTCGCCTATGTGGACAAATATCTCTCTGCGACCCCGGTCTCCGCAGAGCGGCTGACGCAAATCGAAGCCTGGATCGATCTCGGCGCCCTGGCGCTGGCGGGTCTGGCGCTGCTCGTGCTGGTCGGCCGCATCGTCGTGCTCAAGAGCATCTACTACGAAGTGACACCCGACCGTATCGAGTGGTCGCGCGGCATCTTCGATCGGCAGGTGGACAACCTCGACATGTTCCGCGTGATCGATCTGAAGCTGCGCCGCTCGTTGATCGAGTGCCTGCTGGGGATCGGCACGGTGCAAGTGACAACCAAGGACGAATCCGACCCGCAGTTCGATTTCGTTAAGGTCCCCGACTGCCGCTACCTCTACGACGTCCTCAAAAAAGCCGGCCTCGAAGCCGACAAAGTCCGCAACGTCATCCATATGGAGTAGTCACCGTCGTTGGACCGGGGATCGAGTCCGTAGAATGGGCTTTCGTCTCTACTGCCGACTGTCATTTCGACCGGAGGCCGGGGCGGAGAAATCTCGCCCTGTACCGATGAAGTCTTCGGTCGCGCTACAAACGTCCCGATCCTCTTGTGTTTCGGATGCCCCGGCCTAGGGGAATGTCACAAGCCAGAGATCTCCTCACTCGTGAGAAGATCTCTCCACTCCGGTCTGGCGGCACCAGCCCTCCGGTCGAGATGACAGACGCGAGGTCGTTATCATAGACCATCCCTGATCGCCAGAAAGTTTCTTGTCAGCGACCCCCCGCATGTGTTAGCCTTGTGTCGTATGCCTGACCAAATCGCGTATGGAGAGGTTCCCTGATGCGAATTGTGGGCCGATCAATCGGAGAGGAGATTACCATGCATATGTCACAACACCAGCGGAAAACCGTTTCCCTTGCGATCATTGGGTTGCTCGCTCTATGCGCACGGACCAATGGCGTGAGAGCCCTGGTCTCACCCGCAGACAATGCGGCTTTGCTCTACTACCAGGCCAATATCGAGCGGTTACGGCTACAGGAACGAGACAGAGTGTGGCGAGCCGATCAGGGGGAAACACCTCCAGGCAAAGTTGCCAGACAATTCCTGAGCCGGGACGAATGTCGCGCGGTAATCGAGTTACTCGAGACGGCCACGGACATCTCTGCCTGTGAGTGGGGACTGACGCCTTCAGGCAGATGGCGTGTGGGGGGCTTTTCAACGAGTTTGCTGTCTCTCGCAACGTGGCTGTCAGTCGACGCCCGCATTCAGGCCGCCGACGGCCATTACCGTGAGGCGTTCGAAACGGCTCTGCGCCTGCGTCGCTTCGGACGACATGTTGGGGATGAAGTCTATCGCATGTGGACAGTGTCCAAGACCCTGGATGCAAAAGCCTTTGCGCTCATCAAGCATTTTCTGGCGTGGATGCCACCGGATGCCAATATGATCACGTGGCTGGAGCTGCAACTTGGCCGTGAGGAAGGTCCCTCTTGGCGCCCCAGAAGGGCCCTTGCAAGTTGGCGCGACATGGAAATAGAAAGCTGGCGCGCATCTCCTGAAGTATACGAACACCGGAGGACTGTATACTTGCGGCAGATGACGGATCCAGCCGCCGTAGAGGAGTTGCAGAATCTAGCCGTACCAGAATTGCTGGGACGTATGCGGACGGCATACAACAGATTCCTGGATTCGGCAGCCGTAATCCTGGAGGGTGATTCGTCCTATCAGGACACGTGTACACGAATCGAACAACTCATTGAAGGGGTTCACGCCGAAGGAATGAAGGGCAGTGCGATTGCCTTCATGTATCCCTGCGTAGACACGGTCGACGATTATTACACCATGCACATCAACGCCAAGGCTCTCGCCAATGCCGTCAAAGTGGCATTGGCTGTGTATCGTCTCAAGGCCGAGACAGGCCGGCTGCCGGAGGCCCTACCAGATGGCTTACCGGGCGATCCCTACAGTGGTAAAGACTTCGAATATGAGATCACGGGGGAGGGCTTCACCCTGCGCTGCCGCGCCATGGCGGCCGGCTACAGCCAGGGGCCGCGACATTTCGATTTCAAGGTCCGCCAGGATAGCACAAACTAGGCTGTCAGCAAAGACAGCCTCTTGACAGGGACGGGGCGAATCGGCCTACTGGGTGGCGACGTTGGGGTCACCAGGTGATGTCCAGTGGCGCGATTCCGCAAGGAGGTATGCCATGACCGCGAAGGGGTCGGGATGCATGTCGGGTTGGCGAGTGATTGCGGCATTACTCTCCTGCGCGGCGGCGTTGAGCGTCTCTACGAAAACCACTTGGGCCGCGGGGCTGACGATCGAGACGCGGGCGGCGCGGGATCAATCGAACGATATTCGGCAGCATCTGATGCGGGTGGCGCAGGACGTCTCGCAGGGGGCGCTGGCAGGGATCGATACGTTGGCAGATTGGGAGCAGGCACGGCCCCACCGCCACGAGCAGTACCTGGAGATGATGGGGCTGGTGGATGTCCCGGTGGACGGGCCGCGACCGCCTTTGAACGTCAAGATCGTTGGGACCATCAAGAAACCGGGCTATCGGATCGAGAAGCTGTACTACGAATCCCTGCCCGGGCTGTATGTCCCCGCCAATCTCTACATCCCCGACAACATCACCGATCCGGTCCCGGCGGTGCTTTACGTCTGCGGGCATTCGCGGACGCAGAAGGTGTCGTATCAGCCGCACCCGCGCAGGTTCGCCCAACTCGGCTTTGTCTGCCTGATCATCGAGACGATTCAGTGGGGTGAGATCTACGGCGATCATTGGGGCTGCTACGCCCGGGGCTGGTTCCACTGGTACAGTCGGGGGTACTGCCCCGGGGGCGTCGAACTGTGGAACGCCATGCGGGGGCTCGATCTGCTCTGCGAAAGGCCCGAGGTCGATAAGGACAAGCTGGGCGTCACCGGCATCTCCGGCGGTGGCACGCAGAGCTGGTACATCGCCGCGGCCGATCCGCGGATCAAGGTGGTCGCGCCGGTCTGCGGGACCAGCACGGTCAATTCCCACGTCCACCAGCGCACTATCGACGGGCACTGCGACTGCATGATGCCGATCAATACGTATCACCAGGACTTCCACGACATCGGCGCGCTGATCGCCCCGCGGCCGCTGATGATCGCCTCGGCCAATCGCGATGGGCTCAACTCGATCGAGGCGGTGCGCGAGGTCTATTTCGGCATCAAGCACATCTATGAACTCTATGGCAACCCGGACGACATCGTGCTGGTCGAGACGCCCGGCGGGCATTCGTATCACGAAATCAGCCGGACGAAGATCTTCTCGTTCTTCATCAAGCACCTGATGGGCAAGGA
>CP070782.1:5763200-5776244 GCA_020346325.1 Phycisphaerales bacterium | reverse complement strand
ACATCGTAGCGTTCGTTCAGCGTCAGACGTTCCGGCACAGCCACTACGATCGGATAGCTGCCGATCTGTCGTAGAAAGGTGACATCCCCGTTGTGGACTTCGCTACAGAGATCCTTCAGCACGGTTCCTACGGGAAACAGTTTCTGTAGCATGGGGATGTCGATCTCCCGGCGCACCTTCTCGATCCAGGGCGTGTAGTAGCGGCGGTTCTTGCGCAAGTACTTCTGTCCCGCCTGTTCATACAGGGCGGTCCCCGGGAAGGGCACGACGCGGCGGATGTTGATGCGCCGCAGCAGCCATCCTTCGTCGACGATGCGCTTCAAGGCCGTGAAGTTGCGATCCAGTGTCTCCGGGGTTTCGCCCGCCAGTCCCAGCAGGATATTGATGCCTGGCAGCAGGGCGTGACAGCCGTTGTCGCCGCGAAAGCCACCCAAGTGATTGACCGTCTCAATCGCCTCGAACGCGATGTCGTAAGTGCAATTGAGATTGTTTGCCCGGGTCACCACGGGGTCGAAAGACTCGATGCCCATGGCCGCCGTGCTGCCCGGCGTCAGGTATTTCACAAAGAGTGTCGTTCGCTGCTCGTCAACCATGGCCGGGTTGGCATTGTCCAGATGCAGCACGGCCGGGCGCAGCGCGTGCAGACCGGCCAGCAATGCCTCAATCTTCTCCCGGTCACCACCTTGGTAGCTGTAGACGCAGGACTGCTTGCCCAACCGCAGCGCGCGGGCCCCCAGCCCCATCAAGAGCCTGGCTTCTTCGATGATGTGTTCGGCGCCGCGCCACTGGACGGGATGCTTGATCGGCTCGGTGCAAAACGAACAACCTTGCCGGCGTGGACAACCCCGCCCGGTTTCCAGTTCGACGATGCGGTTCTCCAAATGCGGCATCTGTCGAATGAGTTGAGTCCCGCGGATGGCATAGGGCTGGAGCTCATTGTAGGATTCGAACGTGAAGGGCTGCAACTCAGCGAAATCGTCGGCTTCGGGCAACTGCGGCCGAGCGCCGCCGCGGAATTGCGTGCCGCCGGTCAGGACCGGGCCGGTCAGGATTCTGCGGCATTCGAAAGCGGCCAGCAGTTTGTTGACCTCACGCAGCGTCCCCGGGCGGGCGCTGAGATACTTGCCGGGGGTCTGAACGCCGGCGACGATCACGAGCTCGTCGATCTCGCGCATAATTCGTCGGCTTTCCTCAGGCGAGCGCGTATGGTTGAGCACCTCGATATGCGTTCTGCCGACGGCCGGATCGATCGTGACATTGGGGACATGCTCGACGTAGCGAATCAGCCTGATGTCGTCGACCGTGAGATAGACGGGCTCCCGCTCGTATTGCCCGCCCACGTAGCGGGGCCAGACCCCCACGAACGGGGGTACCCCGAGACCGGCCGGTTCATCGGTATAGCAGTCCAGAATGGCTCTCGTTCGTGTCATAGGGCGCCGTCAGATCTCACCGGGCCCGCGCCGTCATGACGCAGGCCAAGGTGCATTATACGATCTTTCGAGGCGCGGCAAAAGGACGGGCGGGGGAAGCGATGATTCGTGCTGGAATAGTCGGTCGAGCGCATATTGCAGCTTCTCGCCCGGTTCGCTAAGATGGTACGCGACAAGACCCCGATTCGTTCTAGGAGGCCAGTATGAAGAGAACGCCCCGTCTGCTCGTTTCGTTCGCTCTATGGCTGTGTGTTGCCTTCGCGGCCGAGGTTGCCGCGCAACCTTTGCAGGCCAGGAACGCCCGCGATCACCTCCTCATCGTGGCTGCGCGCGATGCCAGCCTGCCCGAACAAATCGCCGCCCAGGAGGTTCGCCGCTATTTGTATCTGCGCACTAATTGGCTCGTGCCTTTGGTGTTCGGCACGGGTGAACTGCCGTCCACCGAGGCGATGATCGTCATCGGTTCCAAGGACCGTTCGTTTGTCAAAGCGGCGGTGGAGGCGGACAGTGAATTGGCCGAGTCCGTGGCGTCTCTGAAGCCCCAACAGTATCGCGTCAAAGCGACGGAGTACCAAGGACGCAAGGCCGTGGTGATTGGCGGCGGCGATGCGATTGGGACGCTGTACGGGGCCTATCGCTTCGCGGAGACGCTCGGCGTTCGCTTCTATCTGCACGGCGATGTGGTCCCGGACGAGCAAGTGACGTTGGGGCTGCCCTATATCGACGAGCGAGGCGTGCCGCTGTTTGCTACGCGGGGCATTCAGCCGTTCCATGATTTTCCGGAAGGCCCCGACTGGTGGAACGAGAACGACTACAAGGCCGTTCTGGCCCAGTTGCCGAAGTTGCGGATGAATTTCTTCGGGCTGCACACGTACCCGGAGGGCGGCGTCGGTCCCGAGCCGACGGTGTGGATCGGGCTCCGTGACGATGTGAACGCCGACGGGACGGTGGGCTTCAGCTCGCAATCGAGCTACCAGAACACGCTGCGCGGCAACTGGGGTTACGTAGCCAAGAAGACGAGCGACTTCTCTTTCGGTTCGGCCCAGCTTTTCGAGCGGGACGACTACGGTCCCGACGTGATGCGTGACATGATACCCTGGCCCGAGACGGCAGACGAGAGAAACTCCGTGTTCAACAACACAGGTCGGATGCTCAAGGGGGCCTTTACCTTCGCACATGCCCTGGGTATCGAGACCTGCGTGGGTACTGAGACGCCGCTGATCGTTCCCGAAATGGTCAAGGAGCGTATCGCGGCCCGGGGCAAGGACCCCAATGACCCGGCAGTGATTCAGGAGGTGTACGAAGGGATGTTCCAGCGGATCACCAAGGCTTATCCGCTCGATTACTACTGGTTCTGGACGCCCGAATCCTGGACCTGGGGCAATCCGAAAGACGAAGAGGTGGACGCGACGGTCGCGGATTTGAAAGCGGCGCTGGCCGCGATTGAGAAGGTCGGCTCGCCCTTCACGCTCGCCACCTGCGGCTGGGTGCTGGGGCCGCCCAAGGACCGGGCGCTGTTCGACAACCTCCTGCCCAAGGAAATGCCGATGAGTTGTATCAATCGCAACGTCGGCTTCGCCCCGGTCGAGACGGGCTTCGCTCGTGTCGAGGGCCGACCCCAGTGGGCCATTCCCTGGCTCGAGGACGATCCGGCGCTGATCATCCCGCAGCTTTGGGTCGGACGGATGCGACGGGATGCGGCCGATGCCCTGGGCTATGGCTGCACGGGCCTGCTGGGCATTCACTGGCGGACTCGCCCGCTGGCACCGAACGTCTCGGCGCTCGCGAAAGCGGCCTGGCGGCAGAAGCCCTGGAACCCGCAGGTGGGCGAGCCGGTCGCGCTGCCTGAGCCGAAAAGCATCGAAGGGCGTGACGGAGGCAACGTCTCGGCGTTTCCCGACCATCCCATAGCGGACACGGAGCACGACTCGCTCTATCAGACCGTGGCCTATGGCATGACCGCGTACCGACTCAAGGTGCCGGACGGCAAATACGAAGTCAGGCTCCAACTCTGTGAGCCCCACTACCGCGAAGCGGGCAAGCGCATCTTTGGCGTGACGTTGGAAGATAAGAAGGTGATCGACGATCTGGACGTCTTTGCCGCCGTGGGCCAGAACCGGGCGCTCGACTATGCGTTCGAAGGCGTCGCGGTCTCTGACGGCATGTTGGAGATCCGCTTCGACAGCATTGTCGAATACCCCTGCATCGCCGCTTTCGTTGTTCAGGGGCCGGAGTTCACGAAGAAGATCAACTGCGGCGGTCCGGCGTACGAAGACTACCAGGCGGACTTGCCGGCCACGGAGAGTAATGATGGACCGCGCGATCTGCCGACCGAGGATTTTTACCTCGACTGGGCCTGGAGTCAGTTCGGGCCGAGCGTCGCCCAGCCATCGGCGGCGCTGTTCGCCAGACTCGATGGTGGGGCGAACATGGGCTTGCGAGGGCAGGGCCAGACGAACCTGCCGAGGCCGGCCACCTGGGTCGGAGGACCCGGGGGTATCCGGCCGGATGTAAGGCCCTGGAGCGAGGTGGCCAAAGAGTATGCGTTCGTCGACGAGATGGCGGCGCTGAGGCCCCACGTCAAAGGCGCCGGCTACCTCGAACGCTTCGACTACTGGCTCAACACATTCCGCTATCTCCGGGCGGTGGGGCAGGTCAACTGTATGTGGGCGCGCTTCAACGAAGTGATGGAAAGGGTCAAGAAGGAGCAGGACCGGGACGCTCAGCAGAAGCTGGCCCGCGAGGCCGCGCTGCCGATCCGTAAGGCGCTGATTCAGCAGGTCGGGCGCGTCCACGAACTGCTGCTGGCGACCATCACTACCACCGGTGGGATGGGCACCGTGGCCAACTGGCAGCAGCATCTGCTGCCGTCCTTGCTCACAGAACCGGGGAAGGAACTGGCCGCCATTCTTGGCGAGCCCCTGCCGGCCGACGCGGCGCCTGCCACCACGGGCGGAGACGCGGCGCGAATCGTCGTCCCGACCGTGCGAACTGTGCTGATGGCCGACGAGGACCTCAGCTTGAAAGCGGTGCTCGTCAACTCTGGTCCGTCGGCCGATGCGGTCCTTCGTTGGCGGCCCTTGGGCCGGGGGCGTTTCAACCAGACGCCGCTGAAGCATGTGGCACGCAGTGTGTACACCGTGACACTGCCGGCCGCACAGTTCAAGGCGCAAGATTTTGAGTACTACATCGCGGCGAAGTCTTCCGGTGGTGACACACTCGTCTTCCCGGCAACGGCGCCGCGCCTTAATCAAACGGTGATCGTGACTCGGGCCAATTGAACCGGAACGCCGACAGGAACGGGAATTCTGCTGGTGGTTGAACGTAACAGGCGAAGATTCTTACAAGCGATAGGCGTGGGGACGGCATCTCTGATCGTGCCGGAATCTCTGTTCGGCGCGTTGCCCGGACGGAGCGATGCTGACCGGCCGAATTTCGTCATCATGATTGCCGACGATCAGGGCTGGAACGATGTGGGCTGCTACGGTCATTCGCATATTCGCACGCCCAACATCGACCGGCTGGCGTCGGAAGGGCTCCGGTTCACGCACGCGTTCCTGACGTGTTCCTCGTGCAGTCCGACGCGCTGCAGCATCATGACGGGTCGCTACCCCCACAGCACGGGAGCGAAAGAACTGCATCAACCCTTGCCGGCCGATCAGGTGGTCTTCGCAGAGTTGCTCAAACAGGGCGGGTACTACACGGCCAGCGCAGGCAAGTGGCACCTGGGCGAAGCAGCCAAGGCGAATTTCGATACCGTGGCCGGCGGGGGCCCCAGCGGTTGCGAGCGATGGATCGAGACTTTGCAAAAGCGGCCCAAAGACCAACCCTTCTTCATGTGGCTGGCGGCCATCGATCCGCATCGAAGGTATCAACCCAATACGATTGCCGAGCCGCACGGACCTGAGGATGTTGTCGTTCCGCCGTTCTTGCCGGACATTCCCGAGACGCGCAGGGATCTGGCGATGTACTACGATGAGATTACGCGCATGGATGGCTACATCGGGCGCGTCCTCGATGAGCTTGACCGGCAGGGGGTGGCGGATAACACGTTCGTGCTGTTCCTTTCCGACAATGGGCGGCCGTTCCCGCGCTGTAAGACGACGGTTTACGACAGCGGTATCAAGACGCCGTTCATCGCGCGTTGGCCCGGCCACGTGCCGTCAGGGCGCGTCTGTGACAGTCTGGTCAGCGTGATTGACATCGCCCCCACGATCATCGAACTGGCGTCTCTGGCGTCGTCACCGACGTTTCAGGGCGAGTCGTTCGTGCCGTTGCTGAGGGATTCACAGACGTCCACGCGCCAATCCGTCTTCGCCGAGCATAATTGGCATGACTACCGGGCGCATGAGCGCGCGGCTCGATCGAAGCGGTATCTGTACATTCGCAATGCGCTGCCCGAGGTGGCCTGCACGCCACCGGCTGACGCGGTTCGCAGTATCACCTTTCAGGCCATGCGGAAACTGCGGGATGCGGGGAAGCTCTCGCCGGCGCAGCAGGGTTGTTTTGTCGCGCCTCGTACGGCTGAAGAGCTTTACGATGTCGAGCTTGATCCCTATCAACTTATGAACGTCGCAGCTGATCCCAAGTATGCCCGCGTGCTGGCGCAGATGCGGAGCGTTCACGAGGCATGGGCGCGCCGAACGCACGATGAGATTCCCAGCGAGTTGACGCCCGACAGGTTCGATCGGGAAACCGGCGCACGCCTGTAGAAGCTGCGTCTCTGTGACGCCGCCGTCGGATCAGTAGATCGAGCGCAAGCCCTTTTCGCTGACCTTGTCGACCAGCTCCTTGAAGTCCTTCATCACGACGTTCAACTGCTCCGTGCTCTCCAGCAGCCTCTCGTAGAGCCGGGCGTCGTTGATGAGCCGGCCGGCCGTGCCCTGGCCTTGGTTGACCTTCTCGATGGCCAGCCGCAATTGAGAGATGGCCCGGCTGAGTTCGCCGCTGGCGTTGGCGGCCGAGACGAGGAGACGCTCGGCCTTGGCATCGGTATTTTGCAGCGTGGTTGTTCCCGTGGATGCCAACGTTTTGAACTCGTCCAGAGTTTTCTCGGCGTTCTCCATCACTTCCGTGGCCTTGTCCATGGCCACCGCGATGTTGGCTGTTGCCTCTGACATGTTGGCGAGCGTCGCTTTGACGTTGGCCTTGTTGTTCGGATCACCGATGACGTCGTTGGCGTTGCCGATGAAGGCGCTGATGCCGTCGACCAGGCTGTGGAGTTTCTTCTGGCTCTCCTCCGGGAAGAATTCGCTGGTCAGGCCCGTAGAGCCTTGCAAGGTCATGCCATTGACCAGGAAGCGGGTTTCCGGTCGATTCGGATCTCTCGGTGGCGCCGGCTGCTGCTCCGGGTCGACCTTCAGTTCGATATAGCTGCTGCCGAGCCCGCGCGTCATCAGCTTGACTTCAACGTTAGAGGGAATGTCGGGGAAACTCTTGTCGATACTGAGGACCGCCTTGGTCTGGTGATACTCTCGTCCGGTGACCATATCCTTCATCACGCGCGGGGCCATCACACTGGTGACTCTGCCGACCTGGTAGCCGCAGAAGCGGACGGGTGTGTCCTTCTGGACGCCCGGGGCGGTCGGGAACTGCACGAGGACTTGAAACGACTTCATGCGACTGACAGCCGTGGGAAGGTCTCCAAACTTGAAGATCATCCATCCCAGCGCGGCCAGTCCCACAACCACAAAAATACCGACCACGACGTCGCGCCGCTTTTGGGAGGCTTCATAGTCACTCACCGCTGTGTCCTTTCAAATCCGTTCGACCTTCCATGAACAGCTCCCGGATGGCCCGGAGCGGATAGCCACTGTCGTTGAGCTTCTTGATCAGACGAATACGTTCGACCGCTTGCTGGTCGAACAGTCGTCGACCGGTCGGAGTCACTTCCGTGGGCTCGAGCAGACCGATCATCAGGTAATATTGCAGAGACTGTCGCGAAATGCCAGCTTTTTCTGCTGCCTGGCCGATCGGGATGCGTTCTGTGGGTTTGCTCAACGCATGCTCCTCATATGTTCGTGATCAAAGGACACACTCATGCTCGGCATATCTGATCTCATCGCCGGGCCGTCCAGACCGGCGCCGCTGGACGCGGTCAAACGCTGTCGTCACGGGGCCCTGCGGATTCGTCAGACGACAAGGCCCGTACCAGGGCCAGAAACGAGTTTCGGATCTTCTCGAATGTCAACGACCTCAGAACCGCAGAGCCGCCCTGTGGATGCCGCAACCGCCTGGCGGTGGTCGCGGCGATCATCAACACATAGTCCTGGTCCTGTGGAATCTGGTCCTGGCTCTGGCGAAAAGCTTCGCGCAGGAGACGTTTGAGGCGATTGCGGACCACCGCGTTGCCACAGGATTTGCTTACGGAAACTCCCAGCCGAGGATGCCCACGGTGGTTCTGGGCCATCCACAGAGCCAGCAGGGCGTCGCTGGCACGCCGACGCTTATCCAGGACGGCCTTGAACTGGCGGTTGCTCACCAGTCTTCTGTCTTTGGAAAAAGTCAAATGCTTCACTATCTCCACGAGACCGACAATGCCTGCCTGACAACCGGGCGCTGACTCGCTCTGCAGCCCCGTAGAGCCGCGTTTTCCCGATCTACAGGCGACCTCTTTCTCCTTCTTATCGGCGAGCGAGGCCGAAATGCTCCAACAACGCTGTCGGTGCCCGCCAGGATGAGCCGGCTTGGGCACCGTGGATGCTGTCGGCCTTCTCCCGCCGGGACAGGACTTCGGCGCTGAGCGCCCGCCGCGCGGCGGGGCAGTCCAGCAGACCGACGAGCGTATTGTCGCTGTCGGAGGTGACGACGGGCAGACACTCCAGACTGTGCCGCTTGGCCCGTTCGAAGGCCTCCGCCAGGGGCATTTGCGGTGTGACCCTGGCAATGATCGGCTCCATGATGTCGAGGGCGCCCAGCCAGTCATTGATCTCCTGCATGGCGAACGTGTTACGGATGCCATGCAACGTGATCGCCCCGGTCAGTTAGGCTCGCCCGAAACGACGGGGTAGTAGAAGGCATCCGTATTACTGACACTGCCGATCGCGTCGTCGAGGGTCTTGTCGGCCGGGACCGCCGGGGCCGAGGCATCCATGATAGCGGCGACCGAATGGGCCTGGATCAGATCTTCCTCCGTGATGTTCATGCCGACCTCGCCCGCCTTGGTTACGCCGGTCTCGACCAGGACAGGACCGAGCCGCCCAGGATGACGCCGATCATGATATACCCGACGACCCCGGGGAATCCGAAGCTTCTGAAACAGCCTGGCACCGATCGTCCCCCCGAGGACGGCGACCCCAATACGAGGATCAGGTTCAAGTGATGGGCGGAATCGCTCGTTGCTTGTGCCAAGGCAGCCAATACCGTTGTTCTACTGTCCAGAATTAGGTGGTGTAGGTTCTATGGGACTTATAGCAAACGCCTTCGGCGTTCGCGTGTCTACGTGGCGACCGGTTTGTACATACTGTCGGCTTCTTTCTGTTTAGCCAGGACCTCAGCGCTGAGACGGCGCAACACGGATCGCTCATCGAGAATACCGACGTAGCGGTCGCCGTTATCGCCGGTGACGACGGGTAGTTGCTCGGCGTTCAGCTCGCGCATCGTTTCCATGGCCTGCGACAAGGGCACGGTCGGCGTGGTCGTCGCGATTAACGGTTCGACGATGTCCAAGGCGACCAGCCAGTCGTTCAATTCCTGGGTGGCGAAGGTGCTCCGGATGCCGTCCATGGTGATGGCGCCGACGATTTTTTCTTCCGCGTCGACCACGGAGTAATACGTGCTGCGGGTCTGGCTAACGATTTGGATGACCTCGGAGAGGGGCGTGCCGGCCGCCATCACCGGGACGTCCTTGTCCATCACGTCACCGACGGTGTAGATTTTGATCAGGTCCTCCTCGGTCACGTTCATCCCCATTTCCCCGGCTTTGCGGACACCGATCTTGGTGCACAGCGGCCCGACGAACTGCAGAATGAACACGCCGGCGACGATCACCGAGAGCATGGTCTCGCGCGTCTGACCTTCGAAGCGCTGGCTGGCCATGATAAGCAAGGCGATCGCAATCGTTCCCTGCTGATAGAGACAGAAGCCCAGGTACTTCTTGACCGACGGGACCGCTTTGGAATAGGCCGCCCCGAAGTACGACCCGCTCGTCTTGCCGATCACACTGCCGATGATGTAGACGCCCGCCAGCAGGGCGATCAGGCCACTGAGATGAATGTTCAACCGGGCCCCGATCATGACGAAGAACAGCACGTAAATGGGCGGAGTGATCCGGTGCACCACATCGAAACTCCGGGTACTGCGTCGGGGTGAGAGATTCACCAGTGTTACTCCGCAGGCCATCGACGAGAGGATCGTGTCCAGTTCCAGGGCCAGCGCCAGGCCGATGGACAGGACAATGCCGCTGATCGTGTAGATCAGAGTTCGGTCATCCTCGTCGGTGCGGCGCACGGCCCAGTTCAGCAGCGTGCCGATCCCAACGCCCAGGGCCAGCGAGCCAAACACCTCGTAGAACGAATGCCCGATCATCGTCAGGAGGCCCTCGTCCTGATGACCGGTCAGGAAGTTCGCCAAGCTCACGCTGGTGATATACAGCACCAGCGCCAGCGCGTCATCCAAGGCGACAATCGCGGTCAGCAGCGTCGTCAACGGGCCACGCGTTTTATATTCCCACAGCACGTTGACGGTAGAGGCCGGGTCGGTGGCGGCGCAGATGGCGCCGAACACGACCGCGATGGCCAGGGCCTGGTGCCACTCGTGCGTATACCAGAGCGCCAGGAAGCTCAGTATCGTCACCAGCAAGAACGCCACCCCTCCCTCGAACAACAGGATTGCGAAGACCTGCTTGCCGAATTTGGTGAAGATGTCGCGTTTCAGTTCCCCACCGATGAGAAAGCCAATGACACCCAGAGCAAAGGAGTTGAAGGGCTCGAAAACGTGAATCGCGTCGGCGGAGATGATGCCGCACGCCGGGCCCAGAATCACCCCGATCAGGATGTAGCCGACGATCTTGGGAATATGCAGCATCTGGACCAGCTTGGCGCCGACGGCTCCGGCGCAGATGCCGACGCCGACCAGCAGGAGGACGTTCGTCTCCTTACTCTGGGCCAGAATGGTTCCAAACAGGCTGTTCACAGTCGTCATGGCGAAAACGATTGCAGGATAAGTCCTATAGGTCCGATAGGACCCGTGCCGAACGGCTTCGGCCTTTGGGTTCTACTGGGCGGGTATGCGGCCACAGTCAAAGAGAGCGTATCATAGGCGCAGAACACCCCCTGTCAAACGAAAAATCCGTTCTTGACGGTCGCGAGGCCGGCTGGGCCCTCGTATTGCCGCAGCTATGCCAGCGTGCCGGCTATTTGTTGTTGATCGTCAGCCCGGGCCAGTCGTCCGTTCGGAAGGGCGAGGCGGGCAGGCCGGCCTGATTGTACAGATTACAGACGGGATTGTCGGCCCAGGCGTACCGCACGGCGACCGGCGCGGCGACCGCCTCGCTGCTGACGAGGACGGTATCCCCCTCGATCTCGGCCTCGGCCCAGACGAACTTCTTATCCGCACCGGAAAGGGCAAAGCCCTTCACGGGGTTGCCGCCCTGGGCGACCAGACCACCGTCGACGTGGTCGAAGCGCAGCACGATCTTGCCATCCTTGGTCTCCATCGATTTGTAGAGTGGCCCGGACCAGACCACATCGTGCCCATAGGTCTTGGCCAGTGCCCACAGGGCCAGACGCTTGCCCACGTCCTGTTTGTTCTTGGGGTGGATATCGTCGGCCTCACCGATATCGATGATGACCGCCATGCCTGTATTCGGTAAATCGAGCGTCATCGTCTGAGCTTCACGCAGTTCCGCCCAGGCGCTGTCGCTTGGCTCGTCCTTGGTCTGCATGAAGTTCGCCAGTTGCACGAACAGGAAGGGAAACTGGCCCTGGCCCCAGGTTTTCCGCCAGCTCTCGATCATGGCCGGGAAGAGCTTGCGGTACTGGTAGGCCCGTCCGGCGTTGGATTCGCCCTGGTACCAGATCGCGCCTTGGATAGCGTAGGGAATCAGCGGAGCGATCATGGCGTTGTAGAGCCCGGAAGGCGAATGGGGATGTCCGGGCCCGAGTGGGGCGTAGGGCCGACCGGGGGCGCGCTTGCCCTCGGCCTTGGCCTGTTCGGATGCTTTCTGCCACTGTTCCAGCCTCTCTTTGAATTTCACCAGGGCCTGTGGGTAGTTGGCGACTGCGTCTGCATAGCGGTCGAGAATGGGCTTGAAATCGGGATCGCTCTTCATCATCGCACTCGTGGTCCACGCCTCGGCCGGCGTGCCACCCCAGGAGGTATGGATCAAACCGATGGGCGTCTTCAATTCCTCGTGCAACTGGCGGCCGAAGAAATAGGCCACCGCCGAGAAACCCGGAACGGTTTCGGGGCTGCATTCGGCCCAGGTGCCGTCGCAATCGGCTTGCGGTGTATCAGCAACCTTGCGTGCGACACTGAACAGCCGAATCTTGGGGTATTTCGCCGCCGCGATTTCCTGCTCGGAATTGGCCGAATTCTGCACGCTCCACTGCATGTTCGATTGGCCCGAACAGACCCAGACTTCGCCGACGAGGACGTTCTTGATGGCAATCGTGTTCTTGCCCTTGAGCGTGATCTCGTAGGGTCCACCGGCGGGCGGGGTCTTGACACTGATCGTCCACTTGCCGTCGGCGTCGGCCGTGGTCCGGCGCTCCATGCGGTGCCAGCTTACGCTGAGATACACCGTCTCACCGGGATCGGCCCAGCCCCAGAGCGGCGCCTCCTCACCGGCCTGGAGCATCATATTATCGCCGACGATCGCGGGCAGGCGGATGTCGGCCCAACTCGCGGCCGGCAAGAGCAGGCCCAACAGAAACGTGACGAGCGCGAAAATGAGCGGGTTGAGAGTAGTGCGATGGTGCTGCATGATTGTCCTCCTAATCAATGATGACTCAATCTGCTATAGGTCCTATTAGACCTATAACACCTATGACACCCCGAAATCCCATGATACTGGTTTCTTCCAGTGGCAGTTGGGTGGCCCCTGTCACGGCATCGCAGGCCACCGGGACGGCCATCCACGATCCACCGCGGACGATGCGAAATCCGTCCAGGCCGGCGTGGTACGACGTGGAATACCAGTCCAGCGTCCACTCGGCCACGTTACCTGCCAGGTCGCAGATTCCATAAGGGCTGGCGAACTTCGCAAAGCTGCCCACGGGGGCCGTATGTGAGAACCCATCGGCCTCGCCGTCGAAATTGCAGCGGTAGAGGCCGTCGGCGTCGGGCATTTCGTCGCCCCAGGGAAACTGCCGTTCGGGCAGGGGGTTGGACCGCTGTTTCGTGGCGTCGCCATCGAGGTAGAGCCCGCCGCGCATGGCCTTTTCCCATTCGGCCTCGGTAGGCAATCTCAAGCCGCACCAGTGCAAAAAGCCCACCGCGTCGTACCACGAGACATACGTCACCGGGTAGTTCTCCCGGCCCTCAACAACGCTGTACGTGTGGTCGTTGTTCTGGACGATCCCGCAGCGATCCTTTCGGCTCATCCGTCGGTTCCAGCCGGCGCCTTCGCCACCGACTTCATTGAGGTAGTCGGCATACATGGCCAGGGTCGTTT
>CP070782.1:5746179-5763100 GCA_020346325.1 Phycisphaerales bacterium | reverse complement strand
TTTGGTCGGTTCCTCGGTCGTCACGGCCTTGACCTTCACCACGGCCAACGACGTGCCCACGCGCGATCCCATCACGTTTGAACTCTCGGGTTCCAACGCAAGTATCGATGGTCCGTATACCTTGATCGCCGCGGGCGAGATCGTCGATTTCGCCGGGGCCACCGAGTGGCCGCGGTTCACGAAGACCGAAACCCCCATCGAGTTCGAGAACACCGTCGCCTACCGGTACTATCAGATTGTGTTCCCGACCCTCCGCGGTGCAGCCGAAACGCTCATGCAGATCGCGGAGGTGGAGTTTATCGGCGAAGTCGCACCGTAGGTGGGTGTCTGATGAGGTTTGGCGCGACCTGAAAAGACGGTCGAATCGGGGCCTGTGTACCAACTGCACAGGCCCCTTTCTTTCTGGCGCGGGTATCCGAAGAGAGTGGCAATCCTTCCCGCCTGAGCCGAATGCCCCGGGCGCTGTTAGCCCACCTTGCTGATCTCGAAGATGACGGTGCCACCGCCGGTATGATCGGAAGGATCAGGGCAGTGGACGTAGGCCTTGCTCTTATCTTCCTTGCCGTCGAGGCCCCACTGGTTCGGCTCGGAGACGCGTAACGCGTTGTAATAGGGCATCAGGGCGGCCAGGCCGTGCATGCAAACCGGTATCTCGCTGACGAGCTGATAGCCTGCCTTGAGGATGAAGGAGTCACCGACACGGTACGTTGGACAATTGCCTTTGATCTCCTTGACCCTAACCTTCAAATCCATGCTCTCTGAACTCCCGTCATTGGTCGATTGCCTTTTGCATCATTACGCGGTGCCCAGGCAATTGTTCAAATGAAATCAGCGCCGTTACACCCTGCTTCGACTGGAGAAATGATCGACAGGGTCCCGTGCCGCGACTATGATGAGGAGCCAAGATGAAAGGAGGCACATACGATATGGCAGAAGCACTGATCGGTGTCATCGGAGGCACAGGTCTGGGCGATGCCCTGGCTGGGCAGTTGACGGGCCTCGAGCAGCGCCGGGAGCAGACGCCCTTTGGCGCGCCCAGCGGGCCGATTCTCGTGGGGACATTGGGCACGCGACGGATCGCCTTCATCGGTCGGCACGGGCCGGGACACCGGTATGGGCCGAGTGAGGTGCCTTTTGCGGCCAATATCTTCGCCCTCAAGCAACTGGGGGCCCGGGCCGTCATTGCCAGCGGGGCGGTCGGCTCGCTACGCGAAGCAATCGCCCCGGGGGATCTGGTGATCGTCGATCAGTTCATCGACAAGACGTTCAGACGGCAGAATACGTTCTTCCAGGGCTACGGCGCGGTGCATTGCGAACTGGCCCAGCCGACGTGCGGACGGCTCCGCCAGGCCCTGCTGCGCACGGCCGATCCGTTGGACATCAAGATCCATACGCAGGGGACGTACGTGTGTATGGAGGGACCGCAGTTCTCGACCCGGGCCGAATCGGTGATGCATCGGTCCTGGGGTGGCGATCTGATCGGGATGACCGCCATGCCCGAGGCGAAGCTGGCCCGTGAGGCCCAGATGTGTTATGCCTTGGTAGCGCTGGCCAGCGACTACGATTGCTGGCGGCCCCACGATCCATCCAAGGGCAAGCAGACCTTGCTCCAGGAGATCCGCTCCAATCTGCAGACGGCGACCGACAACTGCCTCAAGCTCATCGAAGCACTGCTGTCAGGCGATGAAGATCTTCTCGGTGATGATTGCGGTTGTAGGAAGAGTCTGGAACTGGCCGTCTGGACCGACCCGCAGCGGATCGAGGCGAGCCGCAAGGAGAAGCTGGCGGTGCTGTTCGAGTAATACCTCCCCCTCGAAAGGAGACGAACATGGCAGGCAGAGGTGTCAGATCGCTGGTGCTGATCGCAGGTCTGCTGATGGTTTCGCTGCCGGCTGGCGGGTGTCGTCGCGAGCAGACGCCCGATACGAAGCAGGCCAGGCTCATCGCCGCCGAGAGTATGCAGCTCAAGAAGCGCCTGGCGGATCTCGAGGACGAGATCGCCAGGCTCAAGGCTCAGCATGCCCAAGACCTCAAGCAGCGCGAGGACCAACTGGCCGCCTGCCGGAGACGCGTCGAGGCGCTGGAGAAGGACCTTCAGAAAGGCATCGCCGAACGGGTCAACAGTGTCACCGCTACGGTTATGGACGAGAATGCCCGGCTCCGCCAGGAAATCGAAAGGCTCCGCGCCGAGATTGAGCCGCTCAATGCACGACCCTCCCGAGTCCCCTGAGACGGCCACCATTTTGCTACGGCCTGGTCGCGGCCTCGACCGGCGCCGGAGTTGATTTTCCCTCTACGAGGAGCAGGCATCGGTCGACTTTGATGTTGCGGTAGACATCGGTGCCGCCGCCGATCCAGGAGACCTCGACGCGGTCCACGGTGGTGCGCGGCCCCAGGCCGAAATGCAGGCGCGAGCCGTAGTGACTCTGGTAACCTCGCCCGCTGTGGACCTCATCGACCTGTGTCAAATCCGCCGCGATCACTTTGACACGGGCGCCCACGCCGTTGCGGTTGGTCTTCACACCGCGCAAGCGAACCTGTAGCCAGTGTCCTTGGCGCGGCGAGTCATTTCTCAGAATGGTCGGTCTGCCACGCGCGTTAAGAACGACCACATCCACATCACCATCATTGTCCAGATCGTCGAAACCGGCGGCCCGGCTACGAAGCCTTACCTTCATGCCGTCACCGCCCTGATCCGAGACATTGACAAATCGTCCGTTTCCGGTGTTCATCAGCAGGATGTTCCGCGCGGCCGTGACGGCGTTGTTGTTATAAAGTTCGACATTGTCCTGAAGGTGGCCACAGGCGACGAAAATGTCGCGGTCCCCATCGTTGTCGAAATCCACCAGGCTGGTACCCCAGGTGACATGAGCCAGTGTCCCGGCCCCGGCGCCGGTGATCATCGTCACGTCGTCGAAAGTGCCGTCGCCCAGGTTTCGATAGAGTGCCGTCAGTTCCTCGGCGTAGGACGTTTGGTAGAAATCGAGCCAGCCATCGTTGTCGTAGTCGCCGCAGTCGACGCCCATACTGCCCTGGTCGTCGCCCTGGATGTCGTAGGCCAGCCCGGCGAGCAGACCGTCTTCCTCGAACTTGCCGGTCCCGTCGTTGACAAACAGGAAGTTCGCGTACACGTCGTTGACGATGTGGACATCTGTGTCTCCGTCACGGTCAAAGTCAGCGGCCACACCTCCCATGCCCCATCCCTTGTGTTCGGCTACGCCGGAAGCAACACTGACGTCGGTAAACGTCCCGCTCCCATTGTTGCGAAACAGATCGTTAGCCATCGGCGGAAAATCCATGGGGCCCGCGTACATGGGGATGCCCTTCGACGTTCTCATCCGGTGGTTTTCGTAGGTGAAATCCAGATAGTTGGCCACGAACAGGTCGAGGTCGGCATCTCCGTCCATATCCAAAAAGAGCACGGCGGCTCCCACCTTATGCCCGTTGGCCACGCCCGCCTGGGCTGTTACATCGGCAAAGGTGCCATCGCCTTCGTTGCGGTATAGGACATTGGGGCCGTAATTGTTCACATAGAGGTCGAGATCACCGTCATTGTCGTAATCGGCGGCGGCCACTCCCAGCCCGAACCCGGTGTCACCCACACCTGCATGATTCGTGACGTCGGTGAATTTCCAGTTCCCGTCGTTGCGATAGAGTGTGTTCTTTGGCGCCGTGTCATACGTGGCCCCCTTCAGCGGCGCGCCGTTGAGGAAGTAGATGTCGATATCACCATCGTTATCGTAATCGAACAGCGCCAGTCCCGAGGTCACCGATTCGACGATGTAACGCTTCCCGCTGCTGCCATCAGCATGCGTGAAGGCAACTCCGGTTTCTTCGGTGACATCGGTTAGAACAAAGGTCTCCGCGGTGACGGTGGCGACGCAGAGGCAGAGCAGTGCCAGCGCACACCACTGTGTCGCACTCGATGCAAAAACACGGCCATTCATGGCAACCATTTATCAGTTCGCTTTCCTTTGCTGAATCAGTTGGTACAGGCGCGGATAGTTGGCATTGCCCGGGTCCAGCGCCATGGCTTTTTCAACGAGCCGAGAAGCGTTCTTCATGTCTCCCGTCGCGTAGCAAGCCCAGCCAAGGATGAAATAGTTGGCGGCGTTAACTTCCAAGGCCAGAGCCTTCTCCGCCAGTTGTCTGGCCTGGGGCAGCTTGCGGCCGGTCTTAAGATAAAGCCGAGCCAACTCTCGATACCCATCTGATTTCTTCGGCGCCAGCGCGATGACTCGGCCGAAGGCCTCCTCCGCATCCTCGAACTGTTGAAAATGGGCACACAAGATCCCAATCATGAAGTGGCAAATGCGGGAGTTCGGCTGGATGGCCACGATCCTGCGGTGCATCTGAAGGGCTTTTGCCGGTTGGCGGCCGACCTGATAGAGGGAGGCCAGCTCCAGGTAGCTCATCACGTTATTGGGGTCGAGTCCGGCTGCCTCTTTCAGTAGCTGCTCGGCCCTGGCCGCCTGGCCGTGGTCTCGGTACATCCGGCCTACGTTGATGTAGGTAATCGCCGCATGTTTCTGTGTCTCCGAAAAGTCGTCATAGTCGGCCTTGCGCCCTTTGAGGTCTTGACGAGCCTCGGTTTTGAGCTTCCTGAAGTGGGCCGAATACTGCTTTGCCTCGTCACGCTGACCCAGCTTGGCGCAGACCGTCGCCAGCCCGTAGACGGCATTGGCATGGCGCGGCTCGACCTTGAGGGCTGCCTCGTAGTGCTCCTTGGCTCGCACGTACTCCTTTTGCTGCAGCAGGACCTGACCCAGCAGGAAGTGGGCAAAGCTTGAACCTGGCGAAATCTGGATTTCCTTCTCGATCGCCTCGACCGCCTCCTCATGCCTGCCGGCCATCATCAAGGCCCGACCGATATTGGCATACGCCTCGGGAAACTGCGGCCGTATTTCCAAGGCTTTTCGGTAGTGAGCGATCGCCTCCTCCAGGTCCCCCTGTTTCAGGGAAGACCATCCCATATTGCCGTACAGATCGGCCTGCTGAGGGTCCATCTCCAGCGCTTTATTCCAGAGTTTCGTCGCCTCTATGGCATCACCGTGCCGGTAATAGAGGTTGCCCGTGAGGGCGAACGCCTTCGCGCTGTCAGGAAAGTCATGCAACATCGCGTCAGTCAGCTCGATTTCTCTCGCACGCAGCGCCGCCACCTCCTGCTCGGTGCGCAGAGGGCCGTATACCGGCAGTATTACCTGATCGCTCGTTTGCTGATTGGGGTGCTCGATCTCTGGTGGTTGCTCTTCGGAGTGTTGCAGGAGTCGCACGCAGAGGAAGCCTGTGCCGACCAGGCCGGCCATTGCCAAGAGCGCGAGAGCTCGCATGACGTTCTTGCGACCCCGGAAAGAAGGCGCTCCCAGCGATTCGGAACGTCTTTGTGCCTTGCCGTGCCTTCGTGCTGCGGATCTGTTCATCATAAGTCGGCTCCGCCTGCTCGGAAACGCCAGAACCCAGACCGCGACCTGCATTGACTGACTCTATTATATCCAGGGGGCCCCAGCGTCTCAAGCATCGAGGGCCGGCCCAGCGCGGCTCCCCTTGGCAGATGCTCCGCCCACGACGGCGCGCGGGTGTCCGCTGACGGAAACTACTTGTGTTTTGCCTGCGGTGACGCTGAAATGGGTGGTCATGGAGACCATCGCGGAGAACACGTTGCGGGCGATTCGGTTCGAGCGGCCGGAACATATCCCTGTCGTGTTCTGGATCAATCCGGCGTGTTGGCATCATTACCAGCCGGACGCGCTGTTCGATCTCATGGCCGAGCACCATCTGCTGTTCCCGCGGTTCGATCGCGAGAATGCGGCGACATCGGAACTGGCCCCCTGGGAGCGAGCGGGGCAGCCCTACGTGGATGCCTGGGGCTGCCTCTGGGAGACCACTGACGACGGTATCACCGGTGCCGTGACACAGCATCCTCTGGCAGATTGGGGCCATCTGGCCCCGTTCGTGCCGCCAGACCCGGCGCGGACCAATGGCATGACAGAGATCGACTGGACCGCCGAGCGAGATCGGGCCCAGGAGGCCAGGAGAGATGGAGAACATTGCTGTGCCAGTCTGGAGCATGGCCATGCCTTTCTGCGTCTGAGTTATCTGCGGGGATACGAAAATCTTCTGTTCGACATGGCCGACGCTGATGAGCGGCTGGAGCGTCTGATCGAGATGATTGAAACCTTCAGTCTGGGGCTCGTACAGCGCTATCTGGACTTGGGAGTGGCGATGCTGTGCTATCCCGAAGACCTCGGTATGCAGAATGGCCCGATGGTGTCGCCGCCCCTGTTTCGCAAATACGTCAAGCCAATCTATGAGCACTTGACCGCGCCGGCGCGTGAGGCGGGATGTCTGGTGCATATGCATTCGGATGGAGATATCCGCGCGCTGGTGGACGATCTGCTCGCCAGCGGCGTCGACGCGCTGAATCTCCAGGACCTTGTCAATGGCATCGACTGGATCGCCGCTCATTTGAAGGGGCGCGTGTGCATCGATTTGGACATCGACCGGCAGCAGATCACGCGGTTTGGGACGCCCGACAGAATCGATGCGCTCGTCCGCGCAGAGGTCGAGAAACTGGGCAGCCCCGAGGGGGGCTTGATGATGATCTATGGGCTCTATCCGGGCGTGCCTCTGGAGAACGCCCAAGCCGTCATGGATGCGATGGAGCGCTACGCCGGCTTTTATGCATAGTATTTGACGGAGACGATGCGGCTACTTGATGGAGATGAAGGAGAATCGAGACATGGGTCAGCTGGGTGTTGGAATCATCGGGTGTGGCTGGGTGGCAGGGGAGTATGTCAAAGCCTTTCACGAGAACGAGCGTTCGGAAGTTCGCGCGCTGGTCAGTCGCCATCCGGAGAATGCGCAGCGCTATTGCGCTGCGCATGACCTTCAGTGTGCCATCGAAACCGATGCGGGCACCATGCTGCGGATGCAGGACATCGACATCGTCGTGGTCTCCACGCCACACGATGTGCATACCCAGTACGCGGTCGCCGCAGCCGAGGCGGGCAAGCACGTGATTATAGAAAAGCCCCCGGCGCTGAGCGTCGAGGAATTGCAGCAACAACTACATGCCGTGCGGACCAACAACGTCAAGACGTTGGTCAGCTTCGTGCTACACTGGAATCCGCTACTCATGACGATAGATCGTCTGATCGACAAGAACGCCTTCGGCAACATCTTCATGGTCGAGGTGGACTACATGCATCGAATCTGGATGACTCCCGCAGAGAAATGGTACGCCAGCCGCCAGCGTAGCGGCACAGCCATTCTGACGGGTGGCTGTCACGCGGTCGATGCCTTGCGCTGGTTCGCGCGCAGCGAGGCCGAGGAAGTGTCCGCCTATCAGGTCAAGACCGAAAACCCGATCGAATACCCCGGGACGATTTCCGTGAACGTCAAGTTTGCCGACGGCAAGGTGGGCCGGACCACCACGACCTTCGATGCCCAGATGCCGTATCGGTTCAATATCGGTGTCTACGGCACGGAGGGTTCCGTGCGCAACGACGAGGTATTCGTTCCCAAGCTGTTCCCGGGCCAGAATAGTTTCATGAAGATCCCCTGCGTGTTGCCCGACAGCGGGGACGTGACCCATCATCCGTTCCAGGGTGAGGTTTCGCATTTTCTCGACTGCATCCTCGAGGGCAAGCGACCGTTCCCCGACCTGGAGGACGCCGCGATGACCCTGGCGGTCTGCTTTGCTGCCGACCGGTCGGCCGAGTCGGGCCGGCCGGTGAAGATCAGCGAACTGGGTACGATCTGAGCGCAAGACAACTTCTGGAGGTACGATCATGGCAGTGAAGACAAGTCGTAGAGCGTTTCTGAAAACCAACGGGGCCCTGGGTCTGGGAGCGATTCTTGGTGGCACTGCGCTGACGGCCGGCGTTTCCTCGGGCTCGGCAGCAGGCGGTCCGCTGGCGAAAGTGCGTCTGGGCATTGTCGGCCTGGGCAATCGGGGCAACAGCCTGATGGGCAACCTCCTCCAGATGAAGGGTGACGTGGAGATCCGCGCGCTGGGTGATATCTATCCTGAGCGCGGCAAAGCCGCCCAGAATCGCGTCGTACAGGCTGGCTTCACCAAGCCCGAAGTATATGCGGGCAATGAAGACATCTGGCGAAGACTCGTCGAACGCGATGACCTGGACGCCGTGGTTATTGCCAGCTATTGGGAGTGGCACACGCCCATGGCGGTCTATGCGATGCGGATGGGCAAGTACGCCGCCGTCGAAGTGCCGGCCGCGTACACGCTGGACGAGTGCTGGGAACTGGTCAACACTCACGAGCAGACGGGCGTGCCCTGTATGATGCTTGAGAACTGGAGCATGCGCAGCGACAACCTGGCCGTGTTGAACATGATCCGTATGGGCTTGCTGGGCGACATCGTGCATTGCCATTGTGCTCACTCCCACGACTGCATCGATCATTGGTTCTTCGACCGCGAGACCGGTAAGGACCGCTGGTCGGCCAAGTACCTCGTCGAGCACAACCGGGACCAGTACCCCAGCCATCAATTGGGACCGGTCATCAGTTGGCTGGACATCAACTGCGGCGACTACTTCGACTACCTCACCTCGACCGCTACAGATTCAGTCGGCATCAACGAATATTTCGCAACCAAATTCGGGCCGGACCATCCCAACGCCAAGCGCAAGTTCGCCCAGGGTGACATCGTGACAACCACCGTACGCACGAAGAAGGGCAAGAGCATCATCATCAACTACGATATGCAACTGCCTCGTCCTTACGACAATCGCTGGTTGATCCAGGGCACGCGCGGTCTGTACAACGAACAGCGCGATTCCGTCTATCTCAAGGACAGGAGCCCCGAGTATCACCAGTGGGAGCCGTTCGGCCCATATCATGAGAAATACCGCCACGCCTGGGCCAAAGAACCGTCGCTGGGTGGCCACGGCGGCACGGACATGCGTGAGCTGAGGCTTTTCGTGCAGGCGGTCAAGAATCGGACGCAGACGCCCCTGGATGTCTACGATTCCGTCCTTATGTGCGTCCATGGCCCGCTGTCGGAGATTTCGATCGCCCGGGGCAGCGTTCCAGTGCAGGTCCCCGATTTCACGCGGGGCCAATGGCGAACGCGGAAGCCTCGCTTCGCTGTCGATATGATGGCCTGGGACTGAAATGATTACGCTTTCCGGCACACTCTCCAAAGCGTGGCTGCACCAGGCGTTGGGCGTGGCGTTCGATCAGGCCTATTACTTTGACCCGGTCAAACGCCACGACCTCGATGGCCAATGCAATGAATACGCCGCTCGCGAGTTTCCGGGCATGGGACTGTTCTATTCCGAGTCCAATCTCGGACGTTTGCGCTTTTGGGGCAGGAACCAGGTGCTGATTGGGGGCATCCAGCCCAACATGTTCCTGGGCCTGTTGCTGGGGGCCGATTTCTTGCCTGCTGACGATCGTGATGCTGACATCACGTCGAATTGCCTGGCTGGCCGCGACCCGGCTGACCTTCCCTCACCTGAGAGCCTGCTGGACCACGATTTGGTAAAACTGTTTGACGGGCAAATCGCTCAGGTCCGTAACACGCAGGGACAGACGCTGCGCCCGATCCCGCCTTTCTTCTGGGATACGTCGGGCCGGGCCGCCATCCATGGTGTGCTGACGTCGGCGCTGAAACTCTGTGGTGAGACGGTGTTTGTGGACATGATGACCGAACCGCAACGGTGTGTGAGAATCATGGAGTGGGTTGCCGATGTCTGCATCGTTCTCTGCCAACATTTTGCGAAGCAAGGGGACATGTTCATTACTGATGTCCACGTAGGCGAATGTTCGTGTTGTATGGTAGGGCCGGAACTGGTGGAGCAATTCGTCGTGCCGACCACGTCGAGGATTGCCCAGTCACTGGGTCCCGTGCGGCTCCACTCGTGCGGCCCCAGTACGCATCTGCTGGAGACGTTCGCGAAGATCGAAAACCTCGGCGCGCTGGATCTCGGAGGCGAAACCTCAGTCGCCAGAGCGCGTACGATCTTCGGTCAGGAGATGCCGATCAGCATCGCGCCTTTGCCGTGCGACATGTCCGCTGGCAGCGCGGTGCCCATCCTGGATTGGGCCCGGCGGACGCTGGCTGAGAATGACGGCGGCCATCTTGAGTACGTCTATCACCTGGAGCCCACCTACAACGTCACGACAATCCGCGCCCTGACCGATTTCGTGCGGAGTCAGCCTGATTTCGAGATCAGTGCTGGACGTTGATCTTGCCGAGTTCATACCAGCCGTCTTGCCGACGACCGGCGATGGCGAGCTTGACGTGGGGCTCGTCGAACCGCTCGTCCAGGATGGCGATCTCCAGGTCGAATTCGCCCGGCACGGTATCGGTAGAGATTGTGACAGTGCTGTCGTACAGGTTGTCGCCCGGCAGCCAGGCGCGCAAGTCGGCGTCGGTGACGAGTATCGTGCTGCTTTCGGGGCCTTTCAGACGCAGCGCGAGGCGAAACGGTCGATAGCAGGGGGCGACGCCTTTGTTCTCCCACCAGGAGGTGAACGCCAGCTTATCGCCGGGTTTCACGCTGTCGGGATACGTGAACTTGCGCAGTACGAAGCGATAGCCCATGCGTTTGAGCCAGCGCTCCACGTGCGGTTCCCACACCTCGGGAACGGGTGAGGATTTGGCGTTAAACGACGAAATGTGCCATTTCAGCGATTGGTCAATAATGTAATCGACGTCCCAGCCCTCATCGAGCCAGTGCTGCATGACCCAACACACCTCCAGCGTCACTGGTGCCTTCTTCCAGGCGTCTTTCATTCCGAAGTTGATGATCGCCTGGGGATAGTAGTCCAGCATGTGGCACCAGGTCGAACTGAAACCGCCCATATCGCCCAGGCAATCGACTCGCCAGCCGACGTCGCGCTTGGACAGGCCGTAGCGGTTGGTTTTTGCGTCGGTCAGGAGCATGACCAGATAGGTCTGGCGAAACGCCTCCAGATAGCTGTCCACCAAGGCTTCGCGTGTCTTCTGCGTCAGCCGTTCAGACCCTTCGCCTTCACCCCAGGCGCCGACGATCGACAAATCGACGCTCTCCAGCAGCGGGTGCCCATCGTAGCGAGCGCCCAGGTCGCGAACCATATCGCCAAAATGCTGTATGTAGCGCGGGTCTTCCGGATCGGTGCGCCACTTTCGCACGGGCAGGTCCTCCTGGCCCACCATTTCTCGGTACCAATCGGGCACGTCGTTGTCGGCGCCGGTGCCATAGGGCGCGATGCGCAGCAGCAACGTTTGGCCGCGGGTTCCGGCCGTCTCCAGGGCTTTGTCGATCAGGTCCCAGCGATACTCGTCCTGGAGCGGCTCGATGAACCGCCAGTACACCCGGAAGTAAGCCAGAGACGTCAGCGGATGGTTCTCGTTCTCCAGATTGCCATCGAAATCCTGGTATTCGATCGGGTACCCCTCGGTCCATTTTTTGGCCTCGTTGAGGCGGTCGCCGTTGAATCGCTGAAAGGTCATGAACCCGATGCCCGGATTGATCAGCACGTCGTCGATTTCCTGCGGTCGGACCGTTACGGTCTCCTGGCCCAGGGCCGGCATGGACACCAGTGCAAGCAAGAGCAGGAAAAGGCGGGTCGTGAGGTCCATCTGATGTTCCTCCCGTCACAGAAGGTTCGCGTTTCGGCCGACAACGCGCCGGACAGGTCTCATCATAGCCCACCTCGGGCATTTGGCAAGGGGCGGAAATGAGCCGGTGAGGTGAAAGACGTATTGGCCAGCTCCCCCGCTCCGGGTAGAATACGGGGCAGAGTGTTTCTGACATGGCTCTTAGGGAGGTGGACATATGGAAGAGTTCGTGGAGGTCTACGCGGCCGGCGACATCACCTTGGCTTATCTGGTCAAAGCGCATCTCGAGGATGCGGACATTCCCGTCCAGGTCGCCAACGAAAACGTCTCGGCGGCCTACTGCATCGACGGCATGGTCCCGCGCGTGTTAGTGCCTGCGTCCCGTGTCGACGAGGCGCGGGAAATCATCGACCAGATGGACCTGTCCTGGCCCGCTGATGAAGACGATCTGGACGACTTCTACGACGAGGAGGAGTAGCGCCGCCTCCAATTCCGCTCTCGCGTTGTTGTAGCCGACCCTCCGCTGGGTGAAGACCTGTTGGACAGATTCAAGAAGGGTCAGGGCAACGTGGCGTTGCCCTGACCCCTTGGGTTTGCAGTGCGATGGCTACCACCCTCTGTTGGCGGCGGTGCGTGGACTGTTCCTCCTGGCGCTTCAGAAAGGTTTGTGGACAGGCGCTCTCCGGCCGGCCAGCCAGGCGATCTCCCCGAGGGACAGGGCCTGGTTGTAGAGGCGCACCTCGTCGACGACGCCGGCCCAGAATTCAATCTCGTCGTTTACCTGGCGGCCGATATGAGCGCGGTCTGGGACCAGGTTCCAGTTCTTGGCCTCGGTGGCCACCTCCACACCGTCGGCGTACAGCCGGGCGGTGGTCCCGTCATAGGTCAGGGCGATGTGATGCCATTCGTCCTCAGCCCAGAAATCGGCGACCATGACGTCGTCACCGTAGCCGCCGCCATAGAGACTGGGGCCGTTGAGGCCGATGAACATGGCCTGTCCGGTGGCGCCTGTACCATAGGCGGCGATCCAGCGCCAGCCTGGGTTGACCGTGGTAGTCATCGCCCAGCCGCACAGCGTACGCGGTGCGAGCCCGGCCGGCCAACCCGCAGGCGTACCAAAATCAATGTAGTCATAGAGACCATCAAGCTGCAGGCCTTGGCCATCGATGCCGACCACATAGGTGACGCCGTCGATCTCGGTGCCGTGATAGCCATTGCCCGAACTGTCGTTGGCGTTGCCCTCCAGAGCGTAATGGGCAACCAAAGTAGCGCTGTCGGGCTCGGCCGGGGTGAACGTCTCCGGCGTGTGGGGATACAGTCGGATATCGTCGAGGTAAACGATGCCCTGGGCCCCGGCGCCCTCGATGCCGATAGTCAGCTTCGTGACGTTCTGGAGGTTTCCGCCGATCGCCGCCAGGTCGATATTCCAAGGTTGCCACACGGTGCTGCGAATGGTACTGGCGTCGCCATCATAGGGCACCTTGGTGTCGTTGATCGTGACGTACAATTGGCCGCCGCTGTTGTCGGTTGCCCCGCGCAGATACAGCGAGAGGCTCTGGATGCGGTGGGCGGTCCAATCCTGTGCCAGGGCCAAGTCGGCTTCCGAGCTCGCCGTGCCCGTGTTGTCATAGAATAGCGGCATCGACTGTGCGCCGCTGTGAACGATCGACCGCTCGACGAACGGGGCCTCGAGGTGACCGACGGTCGAGCCGGTCCCGTTGACCCAGCCATCGATCCACGTTTCGTAGATGAGAGTGTCCTCATCGTTGTAGCCCTCAAAGTCGTCGATCGCAATGAACTCCTGCGTTGAGAAACTCCAGAGATCACCGGTCCACGCGCTAACGGTCTCGGCCTCATTGACCTCGACGATCTGCCAGTAGTACGTCGTGCCCAGATCCAAAGCCCCCGGATCGTAGACGCTGTCGGCGACCGTGTCGACCAGGGCCGGCGTCTCAGCGTCGGTCCCGAAATAGACCTCATGGGAGGCCGCCTCGCGACCGGCCCGCCAGCCAAGCATGGCATCCACTGACACCCCGGCGGCGCCATCGGCTGGCTCAGGCTCGCGGGCCTGGGCCGGCGTGTAAAGGAAACGAACCTCGCTGAGCCCGAACTGGCCCATCGGACCATGGCCGGTATTGGCGGTCAGACGCACGAATCGGGCCGCCACGCCTCCAAGGTCCACGATTGTATTGGCCGTATAGTCCGACCGGGCAGTGCCCTGGGCGAACTGAACATCCGCCAACGTCGTCCAGTCGGTCCCGTTCACGGAATACGCAATCGTGACGTCCTTGAAACCGAACCCAAGCATCAACTCGAACAAAACGTTGTAGTTCCAGACGTGCATTTCGTACAGCTTATAGACCTTGCCGAAATCGTACTCAATGTACGCCAGTTCACCTGCCGGGGGACTACCCGCCCACATGTCCGTGTTGAGCGTTGAGTGCTGGCCGTCCGCATTGAGGCCGGACCCGTCGATGGTCTGCTCGGGACTGAACCCGGCATCCGATGTCGCGTTAGTCGTGGCGACGACGTTCTCGACCGGATAGGCCAGAGGTTCAGCCGTGAAACTCCAGACCTCACCTCGGAAAATCGTGTTGTCCGGCGCCGCGTTGACCTCATCGACGCGCCAGTAGTAGGTCTGCTCGAATTCGAGAATCCCCTCAGGATCATACGTGGTCGCGGTCTGACCCTGGCTGGCCAACACGCCCAAGGGATTCGCGCGGTCGGCCGCGTTGACATCCTCCAACGCCGTTCCGAAGTACACATCATGACTTTCGGCGAACTCACCCGGCGTCCAACTCAAGAGGACGTCGCGCGGCACATCGATCGCGCCGTCAGCCGGCGTGGGATTGGACGCAGCTTCCGCGGCAAGGCCTTGCATCACCCTCTCGATGCTGTCTTCGGATAGGATGACATCGTAGATGCGTAGATCGTCCACGGCGCCGTTGAAATACGGATCGGCCACGTACTGAGACCGGCCGATCCAGTTCTGCGTGGTTTCGCCCAGTTCGTCCAGGGTGTTGGTGATATTGCTCATCGAGCCGACGACCTCACCATCCACATACGTCGTCATTATTTCCGCACTGCCGCTGATCGTAATCGTGATGTGGTGCCAGCCGGTAGCGAGTGGCCCAGCGCTGGAATCGTATTCATTCCAGACGCCGCCGACCGTCGTGGACGTACGCATGGCGCCGTTGGCGCCATTGTTGGGACAGAGAAAGAGGTAGGCGGACGTGCCGGAGCCAAAATCGATAATCCGCTGCCAGGATCCGCCCAGGCCCGACCAGTTCACCCACAAAGTCAGCGTAGCCTCCCGCAAGGTGGTCATGACCGAGCCAATGGGCAGTTCCACATAGTCGTCGTTGCCGTCGAGTTGCAGGGCGCCGGCCAACTGCCCCGCCACCCATTGCGGATCGCCATAGAGCGTTCCGTCATTGCGATTGGCGCTGGAATCGCGGGCGACCGTGCCGGAACCGTCGTCGAACTTCCACCAGCCGACGGGATCCGGATCAGCACCATGGGTGATACCTTGAACGAAACCAAGCATTAAGACACAGAGACCGAGATAGGTTGACCTCCCGTACATGACTGTCCTCCTTCCAAGAGACGTTGACACGATGGCGCTCTGGCCCTGTGCCAAAGCACACATCTGTCCACTACGACCATGTAAGACTTGCCCGGAACTCAGACTCCTCTCAAGTATTATCCATGTCTTATGGCGGCTCCGCGAACAGGGCGCCACGCTTCGGCGCGGCCAGCCCAGTTACCTCCTGCCGACGGCACGCCTGTCGCGACGCGAAGAAACGGGGCCCCTACCCGCCGGCAAAGGCCCCGCAATGATGCAAACGTCAGCAGAGATCCGCACGCGTGCGGCTACCGATCGCCGGCCAGGTAGCGCACTTCGCCGGCCGAGAGGGCCCGGTTGTAGATACTCAGGTCCGCCAACGAACCGGTGAAGTAGCCGTCTGCGGCGTACTGCGAGCGGCCCAGCCAGTTCTGTGTCGGCGTGCCCAGATCCTGTGGCAAGGTGGCCGTGGCGCCGCTGGCGGCCAGGGCCCCGTCGACGTAGATCGACATGGTCATGGTCGCGCTGTCGATCACCGCCGCCACGTGGTGCCAGCCTGACGGCAAAGTAGACGACGTGTCCACAAACGACTCTGCGGCGCCGCCGCCGGTCGCCGTGATGGCAAACCGAAGCGGGCCGGCCCCGCCCGTGCGCGGGCACAAGAACATGTAGCCTTCGGTGTTGCTGGTGCCGAAGTCGAAGATCCGCTGCCAGTTGCCACCGGTGTTGGAGAAGTTCACCCACGTGGCCACCGACATGTCGGTCAGCGAGCCGATCAGCGCGCCGATGGGCAATTCGACATAGTCGTTGATGCCATCGAACAACATCGCCCGACCGAGGTCGCCCGGGGCATCCTCGTAGAAGGGGTCGTTCATGGGCGTCCCGTCGTAGCCGTTGCCGGTACCGTCGTTGGCGTTGTCCTCAAAGGCGTACTGGGCGACCAAGCCCTCAGTGCCCGGATCGACCGGAGTCACGACGGCCGGGGCAACGCGATACAGTTGAATGTCGTCAACGTAGATCGTGCCGGAACCACTGCCCTCGACACCGACAATCAGGCTCGTGACATTCTGGAGATTGGCGCCGGTCGCGGCCAGATCGATATTCCACTGCTTCCACAGCACCAGGTTCGTGCTGCCGCCACCGGTGACCTTGGTGCCGTTGATCTTCACGTACACCTGGGCAGCATCGTTCTCCAGGTCACCATAGAAGTGAACCACCAGCGTGGTCACGCCTGCCTGCGTCCAATCCTGGCCGGTCGGCAAAGTCAGTTCGGCCTCAGAGACAGAGATGCCGCCGGTGTTCTCATAGAACAGTGGCATGGCCTGCCGGCCGCTGTGGACAATCGTCCGCTCGGCAAACGGGGGCTCCAGATAGCCGACCGTCGAACCGGTACCGTTGACCCAGCCATCCGCCCAGACCTCATAGATCCGGTTCTCCTCGTCGTTGTAGCTCTCGAAGTCGTCGACGGACAGGAATTCCTGCGTCGCGAAGCTCCAGAGGGGGCCTTCCCACGTGCTGATCGTCTCGGCCTCGTTGACCTCATCGATCTGCCAGTAGTAGGTGGTGCCCAGATCCAGACCGCCGGGGTTGTACCGGCTGTCGGTGACCGTATCGACCAGCGCCAGCGTCGCGGCGTCGGTCCCGAAGTAGACCTTGTGTGAACTGGCTTCGCGACCGGCGCGCCAACCGAGCATCGCATCGACGCTGACCTCGGTCGCCCCGTCGGCCGGCTCGGGCTCGCGGGCCTGGACCGGCAGGTAGAGGAAGCGGACCTCGCTGAGCCCCAC
>CP070782.1:5741965-5746079 GCA_020346325.1 Phycisphaerales bacterium | reverse complement strand
CGATTGCTGCAGCGACAAAGACGCCCACCCCCTTCGAAACCGGTCGCTCCCAAGAGGCAACGCCCTCCGACGCAATGGAGGCCCCTTTTGAACTCAAGCCTCAAGGTGTCCTCAGTGGTCTCGTCACCGATCTCGAAACAGGCAAACCGATCCCCAATGCCCTGATCCAGATCACCAACCGACGTATCTTCCACGCACGAACTGATATGCACGGTTTTTACTCCATCGACAAGGTCCACCAGGCGGGCAACTTCGATATCTCGGTGGACGCGCTGACGCACGTGGGCATCCAGCGGAGCCGGGATGGCCTCGTTGTCAATCTGAGCAACGACAAACAAGCCGTGCGGGATTTCGAATTGCCCAAGGCATGTATGGTTGATGTCTACGTGGTGGACCAGAACGGCGTCGGCATCGGCCAGGCCGATGTCGTTGCAACCTCTCTCCTGGACGACCGTTCGCGCACAGTGGGCCACTTCGCCAACATGCGGTCCACGGACCCTAACGGCTATGTCTTGTTGGGAGGAATCCCTCCGGGCCAGATCGACTACATGATCACCGCCTGGCATAAGGTTGAGGTGGGCAAGGAAAAGATCGGGGGCGGATACCGCCGCATCGAGAAATACGACTATGCACCGGGCCGATCGGTCGTGCAGCTACCCGATCCCAATGTGATTCCGGAAGTGACGGTCGTGCTTGAGGGTGGACAGGACATCTCAGGCTACGCCGAGTATGATGATGGCGTTCCGGCCAGCGGTGTCCAGCTCAGCCTCCGCCCTGCGTGGTGGCACTGCAACTACTCGGCCGATGGGCTGGCTACGGCCGACGACGGCACGTTTACCTTCGAACACGTCAGCCCGGGCATTTACGATGTCCGTCGACACGTGCGCCACGGAAGTGGTGCGCTCGTCAGCAACATCATGCGTACTGAGCTTCCGCCCCCAGACGGCGGACCTCTGGCCATTCGCATCCCCGAGAAGTCACCGCAGTCTCTGGTTTCCATCAGTGGGACCATCACATTTCTGGGCGAGAAGACACCCGGCTACGTTCGCATTGAGGCGTATTCGACCACAGGCGGTCACACACTGCGGCAGGCCATGATCCAGGCCAATGGAACAGCCGCGTTCGAGGTCGACAAACTGGAACCAGGCGCCTACACGCTGACCTTTTCCGGCGAGGACATGGAAAACAAGACCGTCCGAAACATCATGGCCCCGACAAGCGGTCTGGCCGTAGAGATGTCCTACGCTCCCAGACCAAGGCTCAGCGGTACCGTCGTCGACGCAGAAACCGGCCAACCGATCCCACAGTTTGCCGGGCGCGTGCGGAAGCTACGGACCTTGCGGGGGCCTTCCTACGTCCAGCAGAACCGCTGGACCCAGTTCAACGATCCACAGGGCCAGTTCAGTCTGGACACTGTCGGCCCGGGGGTCTATGAGGTACAGATCCAGACGGACGGTTATGCCGCGCGCTGGAGCGAACCGATCAACACCGACGAAACGGCCCAAGTACAGGTAGCCCTCACCGGCGGTGGCGCGATTTCCGGGAGGGTCGTCGACGAGCAGGGCCGGGCCATTGCCGGCGCCAAAGTCGCGCCGCTCTCGAAAGCCTCCGGGGTCATGCCGCAGACCAAAGAGGCCTTCGCCAGTGAGGATGGTGCGGTCGAGACGGTGGAAGGTACGTTCGTGCTGAAGAACCTTCCGCCTGGCGCCGAGACGCTCAAGGCCACTCATCCCGACTACGCGTTCAGCGTTATCGAGAACGTGCTCGTGCGTGAAGGGGCCACGACGACCGGCGTCGAAATGGTCCTGAGCGAAGGCGCCACCGTCGAGGGCCGGGTCTATGACGATCAGGGTCGGCCGCAACCCGGTCAGACTCTCTTCTTTCAGAACGCCCATGGCTACGGGGACTCCAATTTCGACGACGTCTGGCGACTGGCCTCCGTCATCACCGACGCCAATGGCTTCTACCGGATCGCCCATCTGCCGGAAGATGTGTGTTACGTCAAACGGACGGACACCTGGCGGACGCTCGGCGTGGTTCGGCGTGCAGTCGTGCCCCGGGCCGACCGCGTGACCCAGCTCGATTTTGGCGGCATACCCATTGTCGCCGGTGTCGTCGTTGTCAAAGGCGCACCACAAGCCAATACGAGACTGCAGCTAAGTCCCGCCCACGCCGCGCATGTGCGGACGTTCACGAGTTTTGCCACAACCGATGAGCACGGCGCATTCGCTTTCAATGGGGTCGTGCCGGGGACTCACGCGATCTACTACCAGCATCGCGGCAAGCGAGTCGCTTGGCTGAAGATCGCCACCGTAGAGGTCACCGACAGCGACCTGGATCTCGGCGTCATCCCCAGGAGCACCTCGACGCTTGCACTGACCATCAATGTCCCGGCGTCGGACCCCGCCTGGACCATCCAAAGTCTCTTTCTCGCCGAACAAGACAGCGTATGGCCCGTCCCCTTCCGCCTTGCCGAGCCGGCTGAAACGGCAGGTAATCCTTGGGTGGTCCACGACGTGGCGCCGGGCAAGTACCGGCTGGTCCTGGAGCGAGTCGATGGAATTCAATGGCGACAGGAAGTGTCGCTGGATGCCGGTCCCGCACACTGGGAATTATCCCTTGCCCTCCCAGCGTCGACGGCGCAGGTTACTGGCCGGCTGGCCGGGGCGGGCGATGGCATACTGACGTTCTGGCGCCTTGACAGAACGCTCTTCGGCACCATAGCCCCCGATCCAGACGGCAGCTTCGCGATCACAGGTTTTCCCGCCGGAAAATGCGGTCTCGGCTCTAGTCGGGGTCTTGCCTATGACATGCCGCCACTGGTCGAGTTCAGCCTCCGGTCTGATGAGAGTCGCACCATCGATGTCGATCTGACCACCCTGCCCGAGAGCCGGATGGCATTTCTCAGCGTCCAAGTCCTGGACGAAACCGGCGCGGCACGGCGCGATGCCTTTCTCTGGCTTGAGGGGACAGCTGGTCGGGTTAAACCCCTCCAATTCACAGCCACCGGTCACGCCTTCCGGACAATGCCCGGCCCCCAGCGCCTCCACGTTGAGGTACCAGGGTATCGCCGCGTCGAGAAGGATGTGGTCGTCGAAGGCTCCCATTTGCTCTCCAGCACTCCTCAGCAACACGTCCTGATTGCCCTGAAACGCCGCTAAAGGGTGCACCACCGATCACCCGCCGACTACAGACAGCGGAAATCTCTCCCCAAGCGGCAGTCTATTCCAGCCTCGGTATTGACAACGGTCGGTCCATCGCCGACAATTCGGGCCCTTTTGGAGTGGGTCGTTGGGTCTGCGCGTGGGCCGTAGCGAGTTCGCGTTTCCGTCTTCGGGGATGATATTTTGCCTTGACAGGCTTTCTAATGTTGTTTATTTAAAATAGTTTTACATTGCGCTAGGGAATGTCTCTGCGAATTTTTGGCAGAAGAACGGGAGTCATCGACGATGTTACCAGACAAGAAGACCAGCAAGAGCAGGACCCGTACCCGCCGGGCCCACCACAGGCTCACGCCTGTCAACTATTCGCAGTGCACCAAGTGTGGCCAGGCGAAGCTGCCGCATGCCGCGTGTGAGAACTGCGGTTATGTCAACCCGGCCATCACGCTGAAGCTTGGCAAGGAGGAAGTTAGCTAAGGATGCGGATCGCAATAGACGCCATGGGAGGTGACCACGCACCGGACGAGATCATCGCCGGTGTGTTGGAGGCGATGCCCCAACTCGACAAGGACGATGAAGTGGTTCTCGTGGGGCCACAGGAGCTCATCGGTTCCAAGCTGGCTGACCTGAAAGGCAGGAAGGACCGCCTCAGCGTCGCCGATGCCCCCGACGCCGTGGCCATGGACGAGGCCCCGATCGAAAGCCTGCGCAATAAGCCCAAGAGCTCGATCGCCGTCATGGCCAAGCTGGCCAAGCGCGGCCAGGCCGAGGCGGTCATTTCAGCCGGCAATACCGGGGCCTGCGTCGCGGCCTTCCAGATGCGTATGCGAAACCTGCCCGGCGTCAACCGTCCCGGCATTGCCGTCGTCTTTCCCATGAGCGCCGGTCCGGTCACCATCTGCGACGTCGGCGCCAACGTCGCCTGCAAACCGATCAACCTCTATCAGTATGGG
>CP070782.1:5728779-5741865 GCA_020346325.1 Phycisphaerales bacterium | reverse complement strand
ATAGTCCGCGAAACGAATGACCTCCCATGCACCGGATGGCAGCGCCCTTCTGGCCAGGCAGACGCGTCTCAGCCCATCATAATACCCCACGTACTGATGTGTCCCGTGCGTGAGGACCGCGTCCTGTTGAAAGGAAAGTCCGTTAATCGCCTGACCGAAGGCGCCATCGATGGTTAGCGCCTGTCGGTCGACTAGGCTGTCACCGATTTTCGTCACCGCCAGAGTCGCCCAGGCAGGTGCCGCGGCAACCACGAGCAGTGCTGCAATGCCGAAAAGTCCCACGCATAGCTTCATGCAATCCTCTTTCAACCATTACCAGGGCGAACACGAAACACCAGCATAACGAAATCGCCACCGCGTGACGATGACTTCCTCGATTCTGCCCCTCGATTTCTGCACTTTGGCTCTCTTACATCCGTACACGGTCGGGAGAAATCCTTGCAGTTGGCCCCGAGTTTCTGCATGATAGGGGCCGCATTGGGGATGTGTGTAATTGAATTCACTCTCCAGGTGGAGGAGTGTCTGTGAAAGCTTTCGAGTGGCGACATCGCGGTTTACGAACGTCTTTGGGAGGCTGCTCCCTTTGTCATTCCCACGCAGGCTCCGAATCCAGACTGCTTCGATACAGACTGGACCCCTGCCTGCGCAGGGGTGACAGAGTCAGTTTCCTGCCATGCAGGCCACGACCGCCAGGGTTTCTTCGCAAACGCGTGGAGGATCGCAACGTGATAAGCAACAAAGTGATTGCCCTGTCTCTGTTGGGTGTTTTGCTGTGCGGCACGCTGACGGTTGCGGCCGACTGGCCGCAGTTTCGTGGGCCGGACCGAGATGGCAAATCGGAAGAGATGGGGCTTTTGCAGGAATGGCCCGCGGAGGGCCCCGCGCTGCTCTGGGAGGCCGAGGGGCTGGGCGAAGGTTATTCCTCGGCCGCGATCGCACAGGGCGCGGTCTACATCACGGGCATGATCGATGACGAAGGATACGTCTTCGCCTTCGATCTCGACGGCAGGCCAAAATGGAAAACCCGCTACGGCCCCGAGTGGACCAAGTCGTATCAAGCGGCCCGCTGCACACCCACGGTGGAAGACGATCGCCTGTACATCACCAGTGGTCAGGGCGTGATCTATTGCCTCGATGCGGCTTCGGGCAACATACGCTGGTCGCTCGACGCCGCTGCGAAATACCGGACGAAGTTTCCCCGCTGGGGCATGTCGGAGAACGTCTTGATCGACGGCGACCAAATTTTATGTACGCCGGGCGGCGCGGTGGCCAGCGTCATCGCGCTCGATAAGAACACCGGAAACGTCCTGTGGGAATGCAAGGAACTCACCCAGCAATCGTGCTACTGCAATCCGGTGGCCTTCACGCGCGGCGGCAATCGGATCGTCGCCACCATGCTCGCCGATTCCGTGGTCGGCCTCGACAGCAACACGGGCAAGCTCCTCTGGCGTGACGATTTCGACGATTACCACTTGGACCGCAACCGCCTGGTCAACGCCAACGCCCCGGTCTATCATGATGGATGCATATATACCACCAGTGGCTACAGCAATGGGGGCGCCATGCTCCAACTCAGCGTCGATGGCACGGGCGCCCGGCGCGTCTGGACGGACGCCGTCCTTGATGTCCACCACGGGGGCGTCGTCCTGGTCGATGGCCATCTCTACGGCTCAAACTGGAGGAGTAACAGCCGGGGCGACTGGGCCTGCCTGCGCTGGGACGACGGCCAGACCATGTACGACAGCAAGTGGAATGGCAACAAGGGATCAGTGATCTACGCCGAAGGCATGCTGTATTGTTGGGACGAAAGAGCCGGTGAGGTGGTACTCGTCAAGGCCACGCCGGATGAGTTCAAGGTAACCAGCAGCTTCACCATCACCAAAGGCAAAGGCCCCTTCTGGGCCCACCCCTCCCTCGCCGATGGCCGCCTCTATCTCCGGCACGGCCAATACCTGATGGTCTACGATATCAAAGCGAGATGATGCGCGGACAGGGGTCCAGACTGTTTCGAAGCAGTTTCGATTCCCACCTGCGCGGGAATGACATAAGGGGCAGCCTGCCGGAGACCATTGCAGCGCAGAGTTCCGCCGCTCAAGGACCTTCACAGAGACGTCCTCCAATCGCGAAATGTTTTCACTTGACGCCGGTTCAATGCTGTGATAGTTTAATAGATATACAATTTATTTGTAAACGAGACTCAGGCCGCAAAATGGTGAACCGAAAGAGAATTCCGGTCGTGACGCACCTTGTCCCCGCCCCCGCATGCGGATCCACCGGCTGGGAAAGTAGCGGCCTGTGGTGTCATCAATTGTGCAAAACAAACCCAATTCTCCGCGTTTTTGGGCCAGAAACGCAGGTCTGGCCCGAAGGCAAAGCCAATCAAACCCAATTTGCGGGGGCGGGCCCGGGCGGTTATACTGGCGGGCCAACTGAGACGAATGGTACGGAGCACCTATGATTGACTTGAGCCCGATCGACCTGCTCGTCTGCCTGCTGTACCTGGCCGTGGTCTTCGGTCTGGCCGTCAGAAGTGCCAAGGGCCAGCGGGACAACGAAGATTACTTCCTGGGCGGCCGGCGTATGAACTGGCTGGCCGTAGGCGTCTCGATGTTCGCCACCAGCTTTAGTTCCATCTCCTTTCTGGGCCTGCCGCAGCGCGGGGCATACCAGGATTTCAGCTTCTACCTGACGATTCTGTTCATCCCGCTGGTGATCACACCGATCCTGTGGTGGATTTTCGTGCCGATGTTTGTCCGGCTCAACGTCAGCAGCGGCTACGAATACCTGGGCCGGCGCTTCGGGTTACCGGCCCAGCGCATCGGCTCGGCCCTCTACTGCATCTACGCCCTCGGCTGGATGGGCACCATGCTCTACGCCGTGGCCCTGACGCTACAAACTGTCATGGGCCTGACCGAAGACCAATACTTCTGGACGCTGGTCGGCATCGGCGCCTTCGCCACGCTTTACACCGTCATGGGTGGGCTCAAGGCCGTGATCTGGACGGACGTGTTGCAGGCGGCCGTCCTGGGAGGCGTGATCGTCATCGTCATGGTCCTGGCCGTCAGTCGTATCGACGGGGGCTGGTCCGCATTTTGGCAGATTGCCACCGAGCACGACAAGTTTCAGATGTTCCACCTCGACCGGCATCTTCTGGCGCCGGAGAACTTCACGGGGCGCAACACCGTCTTCACCGCCGCCGCGTTCGGCCTGTTCATGTACCTGCCGGGCTACGCCGTCTCTCAGAACATGATCCAGCGCTACGTCTGTGCCGGCAGCTTGGCTCGGGGCCGGGGCATCGTGCTGCTCAGCGCCGCCATCAACACAGGTCTAGGTTTCCTCTTTCTGCTCATCGGTACGGCCCTGTTCGCCTTCTACAACCAGTCCGGCGGTGCCGGTCTGCCCGCTGCCGGCGCGGAAATCGCCAAAGAGGACCAGATCCTGCCTTACTTCGTGGCCACGGAACTGCCCGGCCTGGGGCTGACCGGGCTCATCCTGGCCGGGCTTTTCGCTGCGGCAATGAGCACCGTCGACAGCGGTATCAACGGCGTGACCTCCGTCATCATTTACGACTGGTTGGCGGGCCGACAATTGCCCCTGCGCATCAGCCGCATCCTGACCGCCGCGCTGGGTTCGATCGTCATCGGAGCGGCCCTGTTCGTTCCGGTATTGGGCGATACTGTGCTGGGCATCATCACCGCCATTGCCGGTACGTCCCTCGGCATGCTGCTGGCGGTCTATCTGCTGGGCATGTTCGTCCGGCGCGCCAACCTCGGCGGAATCCTGATAGGGTTCGCCGCTGGACTGCTCTGCCTGGCGGATGTCTGGATCTTCACGGAGATTCCCACGTGGTGGTTCGGCGCGTTCACCATCGTCCCCACGTTCGTCGTCGGAGCCCTCGCCAGCGGCTTCTTCCCGGCGCCTTCCGCAGCGGCCTTGAAGGACACGTTGTTACGACCAAGGAGAGAGCAGAGACCATGAGAGTCGCACGACGCAAACAACGAACCGCAAATATCGGCATCTTCGGCGTGGGCTTTCACAAGTACTGGCCCCAGTTCGACGGATTGCTCGACGAGATGAAGCACAAGCTGGACGTCTTCGTCGATCGCGTGAAATGCGAACAGGTGCAGGTGACGTGCTTGGGCATCGTGGATGATGCGCCCTCGGCCTATGCCGCCCTGCCTCAGCTCAAAGCGGCCGATCTCGACCTCGTGTTCTGTGACATGCTCACGTATGCCACCTCTGCCTCCTTTGCTGCGATCATGCGCGGGCTGGACGTGCCTCTGGTGCTGGTCGCCCTTCAGCCGTTGAAAGCCCTGGACTATTCCCAGGCCTCGACGTACATGCAGTTGTGTAACGATGATCTGTGTGCCGTGCCGGAGTTCACGGGCGTCGCCATCCGCATGGGCAAACAGCCCCCACCGGTCATCCTGGGCACCCTGCATGACGATCCGGTTGCCAACGCGGAGATCACGAAATGGTGTGACATCGCCAAGGTCCTGCACGACCTGACGCGGGCGCGCATCGGTCACTTCGGGCATCCGATCGAGCACATGCTGGACATGCAAACCGATCAAACGGCGCTGACGGCCGCCTTTGGCTGTCACATCGTTCAGACGGAAGCCGACGAACTGCTAGAGCTGGAGCAGACCGTCACGGCCGACGAAATCGAAGCCAAGAAGGTGCAGATCCTCGATCTGTTCGACACGCCGGACCCGAAGTCCGACCCCATCACTGAGAAGCTGACCGAAGCCGACCTTCAGGTGGCGGCGCGCGTGGCGGTCGCTCTGGACAAATTCGTCGATACGCACAACCTGGACGGCTTGGCTTACTATTACGAAGGCCAGGAGAACAGCCCCACGCGCGAACTGGTCACCAATCTGATCGTGGGCAACTCGCTGCTGACGGCCGCGGGTTTTCCCATGTGCGGCGAATCCGACCTGAAGACCTGCATCACCATGATGATCATGGATCGCCTGGACATCGGTGGCAGCTTCGCCGAATTCCATCCGATCGACTTCAGCGAAGGTTTCGTGTTGGTCGGTCACGATGGTCCGCACCATATCAACATCGCCGAGGGCAAGCCGGTCCTGCGCAGCCTGTCGAAATATCACGGCAAGCCGGGCTCCGGGGCGAGTGTCGAGTTCAAGATCAAGGAAGGCCCTATTACGATGCTCAGCCTCAGTGTCACGGCGGCCGGTCGATTCAAATTCATCGTCGCCGAGGGCGAGAGCGTGCGAGGCCCCATCCCCCCCACCGGCAACACCAACACGCGTGGGTCCTTTCGGCCGGACGTCCGCACGTTCCTCAAACGCTGGGTGGCCGAGGGCCCAACGCACCATTTCGCGCTAGGCGTCGGACACGAGGCGCAGACGATTCAGGAAATTGCCAAGATTTTGGAACTGGAATGCGCCGTCGTCACGCCTCCCCAGACGAATACAGCGTAGGAGTCAAACGGTCTGATGTCTGCTCTTTGATATTTGCATTTGTGTGTCAGGCGTTGAAGAAATCCAACGTCTCGAACTGTTGGCCCAGGATCGCCTGGCTGTCGCAGCCCAGCCATTTGTCCAATACGGTGGCGTAGACCCGGCGAAAGTCGGTATGGAATTTCGGACTGCCGTTTTCCAGGTCGGTAAGACTCGGATGCGGCCCGACCAGGCCACCTCTGACGTTGCCGCCGACCAGGAACATCGGAGCCGCAGCACCATGATCGGTTCCGCGGCGGCCGTTTTCCTTCAGAGTCCGGCCGAATTCCGAGAACGTCATCACCAGCACACGATCGAGCAGGTTGTCTCGTTCGAGATCCCGGACGAAAGCGGCCAGTGATTCGGCCAATTGGTGGAGCAGCGCACCATGGTTGCCCAATTGGTTCGCATGGTTGTCGAAGCCGCCGATACCACCGCCGCCCAACTCGGCGAAAAAGACACGAATGCCGACGTCGGCCCGGATGATCCGCGCGATCGTGCGGAGGTCGCCGGCCAGCTCGAACGATGGATAATCGTCCCAAGCGGTAACCGCTTTGATTCGTTCGCTTTTGGCCCGTGCGGTCACCATGCGCCGCCGCACGAACTCCAGCAGCGCATCATTCACTCCGGCACCGCCGACCTCAGACATCTCGCGCGGGCTGTCCCGTTGAGTCAGGTCTTCGACCGCCCGGACGCAAGGCACGATCGCGCGTTCGGCATTCAGCGCAAACGGCCGGGCAATAGGGCCGACGAACACGGCGCTCGTATCGCCGTCCACTTCGCGGCGAACATGATCGGCCACGCGTCCCAGCCAGCCGGTCTGCCGCTCGGGCCGCTGCGGGTCGGCCGTATGCCAGATGCGCATGGCCCGCTCGTGCGATTGGTCGGGCCGAGCGTAGCCCACACCCTGGACAACGCTGAGGTGCCCCTCGTGGTAGAGCCGGACGAAGGCTTCCATGCGCGGATGAAAGGCCAGTGCCGTATCGATCTTGTGCAAGTGGTCCGTCGGCAGACGCAAAGTCGTCCGGTTGCGCCCGTACTCGTCGTCGGCATACGGTACCACCGTGTTGAGACCGTCGTTGCCGCCGCTGAGCTGAATCACAACCAGGATTGTGTCGCGGTCGCGGGCTCGCGTCCCCGCCGCCGTCACGGCGTTAGCGAAGACATTGGGCGTCGTGACCCGCAACGACATCAGCGCCCAGCCTCCCACACCGGCTCGTAAGAAATCACGTCGGGTATGTGCCATCGCCTTCGCTCCTATGTCAGGCCAGGTGATACTCCGGTAACGTCACCGCGGCGTACGTCAGGCGATCCAAGGCCGCCGCGCTATCCGTGTGTGCGTCTTCCCGAACGTTGCGCCGCAGCATCTCACGGACGTCCGGGTCGAGATCGTCTTGCAGGAACAGCTCCAGCAAGAACTGCGCCGCTGATTCGGCATCCGCGTACCCATGGCGTTGGGCCACCTTCCAGGAATCCAGTTTGTCACCGTAGGGATCGCCGCCTTGCAGTAATGCCCAAGCCAGATTATGACGCCGGGTGAGCATGATACTGTCGATCCAATACCGCCCGTCGGGCCAGCCCTTCACAGTGGGCGGATGGCCCAAATCCTGACCGAGCCCGGCCACGTCGCGGCCCAGTTGCGTAGTCGAAACCATCCCTTCGAGTGCATGGATGACGCCAACCGCGAACTCCACCGGGCTCTTGACCCTCTGGCGATACGCGTACGACGAGAAGAACAGGTTCGACCGCAGGATCGTCTCGACGACGGCAGAGATGCTGTAGTCGGCCGCCAACGACTCGGCCAAAGGGGCTGTCAAATCTTCGCCGGGTTCGTCCGTTTCGCAGATAAACCAGCGATACAGTTTGCGCACCAGCGTTCGCGGCGTAGCCGGCTGCTCCAGAACGATTCGGATCACATCCTCGCCCGTAAACTCACCCGCCTGGCCCAGGATGTGCTTCGTGCCTGCGTCGTGCTCACGGGGGAGGTAACGCAGGCGATCTCTCAGCACGAACCAACCGGCGAAGGCGCGAGCCGCCTCGCGCACGTCATCATCGGAGAAATGACCCGGCCCCAAAGTGAACGTTTCCATCAGCGGGCGGGCGAAGTTCTCGTTAGGCGCCGCTTTGCGATTCGCGTCGGCACCCAGCCAGAGGAGCAGTGCCGGGTCACGCGCAAGCGCCTGCAATAGAAATGCGAACGAGCCCAGCGCGTGACGGCGCAGAAGCTGGAGGTGCTCGCGCATCAGTCGCGTCTGCTTGAGTGCTGCGCCATTAGTGGCGAAGTGCCCGTGCCAGAAGAGCGTCATCTTCTCCTGCAAGGGATGCGGCGTCTCGATCATCCGCCGTAACCACCAAGCCCGCAGCCCGTTCACCGAGCCGACGCCGCCCTCGTACCCATCGTACGTCCGGTCAAATGCCTCCACGTCACTGCCCGGCGCCAGCAGATGGCTCACCGTCGCCTGCGGCCCCTCGGCAACCGCCTGCTGAAGCTGCTGCCAGTTGGCTCCGAAACCCGCCCGCCGATACAGATGCGCCGCCAGCGTGCCGGTCCAGGGCCGCCGCGCGTCCGGTTCGTACACCGCCCACGCCCAATTCGGATCCGCTTTTCGATCCTTGTCTTCAATCATAGGTTTCATACGGTGTGCACGGCACACGCTGCCGGACTACGGGTGCGGGAGATTCAGCTGGGCCTGGAGTTTCACCGCCATCAAGCCGTCGCGCGTCCCGATATCCAGTTTGGCCCCATCAATACATTCCACCACGGTAATCAACAGGTCGATACCCGCTTCGGCCTCGGCTTTTGTCTTGCCTTTCTTGACCATGTCCTGCCGGACCATACTCTCACGGTTCGCGCGGAGCACCGAGGCCAGTTGTGTCCCGTCCACTTCGAGCAGGCTGTGCGTCTGCGCCAGGGGGGCCTGTTTCGCGCCACCGCCCTGGCCCAGCGCGTCAATGAGGTCACAGGCAAGACCATCGGTCGAACTGAGGACCAGATAGTCGCCGGGCATGGCCAGCGCCGGACGCACATTGAAGCGCGTCTCCAGCTTCGTCTTGTCCTCCACGTCGGTCGTGGAGAAGTAGGCCATGGTGAACTTGGTTTGGCCATGGGCCGGTCGGTCGATGATCAAACCGGGCAGCGCCTGCTGGCCGCGCGTGAAGTTGATCAGCCCCACCGCCTTCTGCCACGCCTCCTCAGCGACGCGTCCAAACTGCTCGGGATCGCGCAGGCGCAGAATCACCGCGAAGGCGGGCAGCCTCACCTGCGGCGTCCCGACCTCGGGATCATACTGCTGCTCAGCCACGACCAGACGAACCTCCGGCTCCGTCTCGGCCAGCACTTCGCTGGTCAGATCGCGACCGGTGAAGAAGATGCCCATCATGTTCTCGAAAAAGATCAGCCCGCTCGTACGCTCCGGGAAGAGCTCGTCCTTGGCCGCGTAGAAATCGTGCAGGTCACGATAGAGACTCAGTGCCGCGATGCGCCGGGGCACAGACAGGTTGGGCCGGGCACCGTCACCCGCCTTGTGCGGCAGCGCGAATGCGGCCGGACTCGTTTCCCCGGAGACCTTGCCGTCGGTCAGGGCGTCGAGTGTGAGTGTCCTGCCCTCGATGTCGAGGCCCACGCTCAGCCAGTGCGAGCTGCGGAACGATTCAGCGATACCCGCGAAGAACAGCGCCGCCAGAGGATTGTTCCGCGACTTCTCCAAGACTTCCGCGACCGGCGGCAAATTCGTAAAAGGCTCGAGATTCATGAAGACAGTGGCCACGGCCTCGGCCTGCGCGGCGCGCTGCGCCGCTTCGTAGGCGGCGCTGTCCGCCAGGGTTGCGCCTTCCTTCTGGGCGCGAAGGTCAAGCACCGTCTTGAGGGCTTCGGCGCGATTGGCGAGGATGAGCCGCTTGCCAATGATGGCGTGCGCCTCGTTGCCGTCGAAGGTCCAGGCGGTGACGCCGTCGTATTCCTTGGAGGCGATCCGGTCCGCATGCCCCTGCTTGGCCGCCTCGGCGCGGGCAATACTCAGGAAGATCTCGTGCAATCGCTCCAGCAGACTCTGATCCTCGGCATCGACGATCGCTACCACGGTATCGTTCGGGCAGATGGCAACGGTGATACCGCCACCGGTCAGTTGAGCCAGGCCGGTGCGCCAGTCGGTTCCCAGCGAGGTCTCCAGAAACCGGATGGTGTTGACGAACTCTCTGAATTTGGGACTAGAGCTCTGCTGCTGATAGAGGGGCAGCGACGTGATCGCCTCGGTCATCTCCGCGCCTGCCAGCAGTTCCAGCAGCGCCTTCGGCTGCGACAGGTGCAGACAGATCAACGCATCCTGTGGAATACATTTCGCGGGCGGCAGTTCCTGCGCCGAGGCCGGCAGATTCAACACGAAGAAGAGGAGAACGAGACCCGATATGAATCCAGTCTTGATGGACATGGCGCACCTCCAGGGCTGACAGTCGTCGTTGTGCTCATTCTACCGCAAAGCCGGCCCGGGTGAAACAATATCTCCCCTCGTACAGGCAAAACAAGCGCGGGAAATACCGCCCGGCATGCGGTATACCTTTCTCGAGCCCGCCGCCCTGCTACTGAGACACGATCTCAACTGGGATGGCAGGCAGCACGCCGAGAGAATAACGGCGCTTCTTCTTCGACGGTGTGCCATCCTTCTCCTTGGGCGTGTACTCGCGCGCGACCTCGACGATGAGGTTGTCGGTCCGCCGCTCGCGGAGAACCTCCGTGCCGACCTTGAGCGTCAGTTCCAAACCCTGGGGGACGACGGCGACCTTATCCAGGATCATGCCGGCGGGCGGGTCTTTCAATTCGGGTCGCATTTCCTCCAGGATGCGGCGCCGGGGCATCTTGACCAGCACGCGGGCCGAGCCCCCGGCCGGAATCCGAACGGGACCGTCGGCCGCCACCTCGGCCGGAGGCATACCCGACCGGCTGTGGCGCATCAGAACCATGAATTCCTGGGCCGGTACCAGGTGTCGGTACAGAAACGCCTGCATCACGTCGTCGGCCGCCACAGCCACGCGGCTCACCGTCTGGCCCTCGATCACCGCGCGGCCCTCCAGGTGCACAGCAACCGCTCTATCAAGCGCCTTGGCCGGCGCCTTCAAGGTCATGCAGATGCGATCGCTTCCGGCGGGAATGCGCCCGCCGCCGAGCGAGAAGCCGGTCGGCGGATCCTTCAATGTCACGTCGATGGCGCCGGCGAATCCATCCTGGCGCAACGCATGAACGCAGAAGGGCACGGTTCCGTCCATCTTCACCTGCACGCTGGACGGCGTGACGCGCAGCGCGAAATCCGGCCGAGGCGCACTGATTCGCAGGCGGTAGCCGTAGGCCTGGCCGCCGTGGCTCAGGGCGTCGCTCAAGCGCACGTAGTAGGTACCGTCGCGCGGCAGTTCCGCGGACAGATACGAGTCGGCGTGATGCGTGACCAGTCCCAGCCTATCTTTGTGGAGATACCCCTCCTCTTCGACGTAGTCGTCGTTCCAGGCCAGAACGTTGCCCGAGTCGTCCGTCAGGCGCAGGAGCGAATCGAGCGGAGAATTCAGGCGGCGTGCCGTCACCTCGGCCACCACTCGGGCACCGGCCCGACCCCGCACGCGGAACACGTCGACGTCACCGCCAGCCGCGATGCGGCCGTTGACAATCACGGGCAGGTCGATCTTCTGCGCGCGTTTCGGCGTATCATTGGATTCGGCTTCGTCGATCTCAGGCAGCGTATCGACCGCGTAAGGAACGCTGTTAGAACGCCGTCGCCCCTTGGTGTAGGCCGCGTGGGCAATTCCTTCACTGGCAGGAGCGGTATTCAGGGTCAGGCTGGTCTCGGGGAGGTTCCAACCGCCGATGGTAGCGACGGTGTCGGCCCCTGCCCTGCCACCCAGCGGGAACATCTGGGTGATGAAGGGGCGAGCGCTCACGACAATGCTGTAGACGAAATCCTCGCGTCCGCGATAGATCGAATCGTGAATCTCCAGCTCGTACTCGCCGTCGGCAGGAATCTCATAGAACAGGACCGGATCGGGATTGAAGCGGTAGTCATCGGCATAGGCCACCTCGTTGCCCCTGGCATCGTACAGCGCAAGCGTCGCCTGGAACCACCCGGGGACCGCATCGGCCAGATACGGGATCAGACCGCGAGCCTGGACCTCCATCGCCAGTTGCTGACCCTGCCGGGCGCGGAAACGAAAACGGTCGACATCGCCCGGCATGATCCGGCCGTTCAACACCACGGGCAGCGCCACCGGCTGGGCCAGCGCCGCAGCGGCTTCTGCCGGCACGCCAGGCAGATCGGGATAGGCCTGTCCATCATTCGGTTCCAATTCGCGCACTTCGGGCAATTGCTCCACCTGGAAAACGATCGGATTCGACAGCCCGGCCGCCGCCTTGATCCGCAGCTCGCGATTGCCAGGAGCTGCGTCGGCATCGATGGTGACTTCGATCAGGACCATCTCGGCCAACTGCCGATTGGGTTGCAGCTTTGTCCGAGAAAAGAAGATCATCTCCTTGACGTGCGCCAATTCGCGCAGGCTCTTACTCTCCAGATCGCGGAGCAAGGGATGGTCCGGCAGCTCCACCTCCTTGATCTCCGGGACCTCCTCGGCCTTTTCCGGTCCGGGCCGGTCGGTGGCATTTCGTGAGGCGGCCCGAGCACGACGTCCGCGGGGCTGGGGCAATGCGGCCAGGCGCTGATCACGCAGTTCCTTCAAACGCCCCTGGAGAAATTCACGCTGCTCCTTCTGCAGATTTCTCAAGGGCTTGATGTACTCGACGACCTTCGCGTGGACGCCGTCGCCTGAAACATAAACGTGAAGGGCAGATCGGAGGAACTGACCGCCGGCAACAATCTGCACGGTGGTCCCCGCCTGCCCGCCGGCCGGATAGAGATAACCGATGTGCGGCTCGTTCGTCGACTGGCCCCACACCGTCGCGGTGCAGAGAACCAGAACCACCAATGTCGGTCTCAATACGAACTGCATGCTATGACTCCCGAGCTCACATGATTTCCGTCAAGCGACCGCTGCTGCTTTCAGAGGCCGGCATGACTTTGACCTGCAGCCCGCGCGGGTTGGGCAGCGGGCCGTCGGGATCGATGCCAAGCAGTGCGTACATGCTGCCCAGCAGATCCTCGGGGTACACTGGACGTTCGGCCACCTCCATACCCTTATCATCCGAAGCGCCGACGACGTGACCTCCTTTGAACCCGCCGCCGGCCACTAAAGCGGAGAAACATTTGCCATAGTGGGAGCGCCCGCCGTTCCAGGGTGGGTCCCACTGGACCTTCGGGCCGCGTCCGAATTCGCCGCTCCACCAGATGATCGTCGAATCCAGCAGGCTGCGTCCGGACAGATCCTGGAGCAGTGTGGCCATGGCCGCGTCCATCTCGGGCAGCTTGCGCCGCATGGTCTCGAAATGCTGCTTGTGTGTGTCCCAGCCATTGTAGTTGATCGTGATGTAAGGTACGCCGTGCTCGACCAGCCGCCGGGCCATCAGGCAGGACTGGCCAAACTTGTTGCGGCCGTACCGGTCGCGCAACTCGTCGGGCTCCTCGGACAGATCGAAGAGCTTGCGGGCGTCGCCGAACATCATGTCGTACGCCTTCTCTTCGCAGCGATCCAACTG
>CP070782.1:5725398-5728679 GCA_020346325.1 Phycisphaerales bacterium | reverse complement strand
ATGTCCCTCACATCGCCCGGCTCCACGCCGGGGTAGAAGAATCGCTCGGGCAATACTACAACAACCGGACCCTTCTCACAGAAGCCGTGGCACCCAGTTCGCTTGAGTTGGATCTTTGTGCCAAGACCCATGCGCGCGATCTCCTGCTCAAATGCATGATAGACCTGCGCCGATCCCAGAGCTGTGCAACCCGTTCCCCCGCAGAGCATGACGACCGGCACCTCGGGGTCCGCCCCGGCGCAGAGCTGCTCATGCCACGCGTGGAAATCCGAGGTGTTCTTAAGTCTATCCATCAAGCGGTTTCCTCTTGGAGCGACCTCAAGCTGGAAATGACGGTCTTCACCCGCTGCGACGTCATTTTGCCGTAGTATACGCCGTCAATCACCATCACTGGCGCCAGCGCACAGGCGCCCAAACAGGCGACGGTCTCGAATGTGAACAGCATGTCTTCGGTGGTCTCGCCTTCTTCGACTCCCAGCGCGCGCTGGACGGCCCGGATCATACCGGAACCACCTTTGACATGACAGGCGGTTCCCCGACAGCAACGAATTGTATGCCTCCCATGCGGTTCAAGGTGAAACTGCTCGTAGAACGTCGCCACTCCGTAGATCCGGCTGGCCGGAATACCCGTCCGCTGGCTCAGTTCCATCAGCACCTCGGGCGGCAGGTATCCGTACGCCGATTGGATTTCCTGAAGCAGCGGGCTCAGGTCATTCAAACTGACCTGCGATCTCGACGCCAGAATCTCATCCAGCAGTTTCGTGTCTGTCGCGTCTGCCGTAGCTATGTCCGTTCTCCCTTCCCAGTCGGCCGTGCGACTGCCTCGTGGCCGCCAAAGGCCAACACTCCCACAAACTGGCCGGGTCGACCTCCGAAGATCCACCCATCGTGTCGTGGCCGACGAAAAACCCTCTCCCAGGAGGTTAATTCCTGAAAAGACAAGATCTTATGCGTGATGGACTCATACAATGTCGCAGTCTGGGTGTTCCTGACTCGGAGGGTGGCAGGAGATATCATCAACGCTATCCTTCCACTAGCCGGGGCCCATGTGCGGTTTTCCGTGCCGACGCCTGGTGGCGAGGCTCGACTATTGCGAAACTCGACTATTCCCAATATAGAAATGCCGCGAGAATGGGGCTATTGTGGAAACCACGTACAGAGGCAGGTTCGTCTGCCTTCCGGCACGGCCGCTGCGCTTAGCCCAGCGTTTTGCCTTTGCTGGCCGCGACTGCATCCTCGCGAGGACAAGCCTCAGGGCCGAAACGGAGACCGATCAAGGACGGGCCTGGATGATCTCGATCCCATCCATTACAATGGCGCTCAGCGTCGGAACTTGCAGTTCTTATTTGATGGTTGACGCGGACACTGAGAGAGACGGATCGTGCATACCGCCCACTGGCAGCAACTGGCGAAGCTGGATCGCCGCGAGACGGCTAGACGTGCCGGGTGTACCTATCTGGCCGATAGCGCGTCCTTCGCGATGTCGCTCCTGAATGAGCCGTATCGCATTGATATGGCTACGAACAGTACCTGGCAGCTGGTAGAGGGGGCCGAGCCGACGCCTGCGGGATTCATCGAAGAACTCTGTCTGCTTACCTACCTGCTCAACGCGACCGACATCCCTCTGGCTCGCGAATTGGTTCACGCCGAGAAGCTCGATCCGGGCGGTTTCTTCTTTCGCGGCTCCCACAAACTGCCTATCGAGAAGTTGGAAAACGCATTCGGCGAGGCACCGGCGGAACTGAAGAATGTCGGTCGGATCCTTGATGCCCAAGTATGTACGTTCGGAGATGCCTCCATTGAGGTGTCTGTACTTCCCCGTATACCGATCACTTTGATAATCTGGGCCGGCGATGAGGAATTCTCCGCCCGAGCGTTGATTCTTTTCGATCGAAGTGCGGCGCAGCAGATGCCCCTGGACGCGCTATACGCCCTCGCGAAGCTCACAATCAGCAAGGTCGTAAAACTCTGCGAGGCAAGAGATTAAGCCGGCGGACCCGGATCGATTATATCCAGCCGGAACGGGCGCGCTCGAGGCCAAGGGTGTGGGCGAGGGGGCGAACCACCACGGTTTGCCCTGGCATACGTACTTTCCACAATAGTACGTACCACACCCACATGATAGCGTAAGATTGTAGGCCTTGGCCGGTACGAGGAATCACGTACAGGCCAAGGCACAATGTTCTTTGAACGGTTTGGCATCGCTGAGATCGTTGCTGTCCACGTGGGCCTGGGAAGGCTTGTGCCGGCCGGTTGATCGTCCGAGTCGTTCTGGCAAGTGAGGTCGTTCGTTCTGTTTTTCATCATCAGCGAACCACCGTACGGGAGCAGACAAGTTGAGCACGGGGCTGAAGCTGGCGATTGGTGGGAAAGGGGGCGTGGGCAAGACCACGGTGTGTTCCGTCTGGGCACAGTGTTTTGCGAATGAAGGGCATGATGTCTTGGCCATCGACGCCGATCCCAGCCTGAGTTTGGGGGCCGCATTCGGCTTGCCCGCCGATCGAACGCCCAAGCCACTCATTCAGATGAAAGCTTTGATCGCCGAGCGCACCGGCACCGGGCGCGACGCCATCGGCACCTATTTCAAGCTCAATCCCAAGGTCAGCGATCTTCCGGAAGAGCATTGGCTGGATACGGGCAGCGTGAAACTGCTCGTCCTGGGGGGCATGACCCGTGCCGGCGGGGGGTGTGCGTGTCCGGAAGGGGCCTTTCTCAAGGCGCTGCTGACCAACACGATCCTGGCGCGGGATGAACTCGTTTTGGTCGATCTGGCCGCGGGCGTCGAGTTCATGGGCCGGGCCAGCATTCAGGGGATCGATGCGTTTGTGGTCGTCGTCGAGCCCGGCAGTCGCAGTATCGAGACGGCCAACAGTTTGGCCGCGATGGCGCGGGACCTCGGTATCACCCGCGTCGGAGCGATTGCCAACAAGATTACGGAGCCTGCGCAGGTCGCGGCGATTGCGTCCCAGCTTACCGGGGTGGCGCTGTTGGGGACGGTCTCGTATAGCAAATCGGCGCAGGAGGCGGATCTCAATCGGGCGCCCGTCGCGGCCGCGGATGACATGTTGACACAGGAGTTGGACGACGCGCGGCAACGACTGCTGGACCTTGTCTGTGAGGCCTCCGGGGCAGCCAGACCGCGGTGAGGAACGAGGGTATCTAAGGTTGACCATGAGAACGACTACAATGGGGAAATGCCATGCAAGCAAGTGAGCGTAGCGTTGACAAGGCCGCCCAGGAGATCATCGAACGTATGGCCGAACTGGGGCAGCAAAACGCCT
>CP070782.1:5713643-5725298 GCA_020346325.1 Phycisphaerales bacterium | reverse complement strand
CTGACGCCTGCCACGCCGATGCCAACCGCGTCGAAGTGGTCCTTCGCATCCACGTATTTGTGTGAGGCGTCGAGCAGGGCCTTGGACGGAATGCAGCCCCAATTCAGGCAGGTGCCTCCGATGAACTCTCTCTCGACCACCGCAACAGATGCCCCGCGTTGGGCACAGCGCCTGGCCGCCCGAAACCCGCCGGGACCGGCGCCGATGACGACCACGTCAAAACGTTCAGCCATACTCACTACCTCACTCTACAGATTGGCGTTATTGTGTTGTTCGGTGCTTCTCCGAGACCGGCCGCGCCGGTGCGACCGCCCAGTATAGCACAAACCATCCGAATGGCAAATCCGAACTGACGCTCCGGCGACGGCTGGTGGCTTTCGGCGTGCCCGCAGGGACCTTGACATGGGAGATTGGCTGCGATATGGTTGTGACGGTGCTGGGACCAGATCTGGAGGAAGAGCAAGATGTGCAGAGCGACTTTGCTATTAGCGATGCTGGCGTTTTGTGGCGCGGGAAGCGCCTGCCGTGGATCGTCAGAAGCCCTCCCCGTCGCCGAGGCCACGTTCGAACGCGCCTTTGAGCACGGCTGTTCGCTGGTGGTCGCCCATGTTCTGTCGGTTCGCAGCCGAGCGAGGATGTACTACTACCGGGTGCGGGTCGTGAGAACCATTGTCGCGGGCGATCTCCAGAAGGAAGAAGCGCACCGGCCGCTGATTCTCTTCGCCGGCGCCTCATACGGGCAGGCCTTGAAGACCGGTCGCCACTATGCCATGTTCCTTGCCCGCGATTGCCCCCACGATTTCTCGTGGGCGTTTCGGGACGATGTTTTCGAAGTCGATCCCGCCGATGGGGAGGTCATCGGCCGGTTGACCGAGACAGCCGGTCGCATCTACGCGCAGACGTCGATACTCCAATTCCGACGGACTACAGTGGAGTACAATGTGGAATTGCCGCCGTTGTCGGAAGACCTGGCCTCGCTTTGCGAGGCGTTCAGACGGCGACCCGGAAGGCGCCAGGAGATCGGGAAGAAGATCTTCGAGTCCGATCTGGGGTCCCGAATCGACGCATCGAATCCCTTTTCCTCCATACGGAGATTCCTGCCGCCTAGGATCTCCTGTTCCCGGGCGCAAATGCTCTCTCTTGTGGGCTACCCAACCTGGAAGAGCGGCTGGACATACTCCTGGTGCAGTGACAACTTCGTCCATGCCCGGGAAGGGGGCGAACAGATTGGCGTTCTGTCGGTGACGTTCGACAAGGGCGAGAGGGCCGTACGCGTTCTCTACTACGCGCACGAGAGGTCCAAGTGGATCAGACCATCGCGGATCGCGGATCGTCTGGCCGAGCAGGAGGGCGACCCGGTGGGTGTGGCGCGGCGCTTCCAGGAGGCGCTGCGCGACTCGGATTGGGACGGCGCCGTGTCGTTGTGTTCACAGGTCGTGCGGGACGAGGCTCGTCGTCACGATTCAGTCGAGGCTTTCTTTCGGGGGACGGTGCCCATCAAGCGTGTTGTCAAGCGAGCGTTCAATCCGCACCAGTCTTCGAGTCGAGACGGGAAGCTGATGCGGATGTCGGACGAGGTCTATCTCGATGTCGGTGACGACGTCCGGCCGGCCAGATGGACCTGGGCGTTGGTCAGGACCGGTCCGACATGGCGAGTGGATTTCGAGCCGATCCCTCTGGAGCGAATCATCCAGAAGGAACGGGTCAAGCGAGAGTTCCAGGAGGGAGGCGCGAAGACGGACAAACAGACGTTCGAAAGGGCCATTCGGTACGTTCTGATTTCGATCGGCGACGAGTTCGTGCTGGGCCAGTCGATGCGGTTTCGGCTGGAGATGCGTAATGTTGGAGATGTGCCGATTGCCTTCTATCGTTCCGAGGTGATGGTGAACGATCCTATGGTTGTGACAGATCCGAATGGCCGAACGCTGCCCTATGCGGATACAGACTATCAGACTGATATGGGGCCAGATGCGATTCTGCCGGGCGAGACAATCGTGCTGGCCGACGCGTACGATGTGACCACACAATACCGCATTCTGCGTCCCGGCCCGTACACGTTTCAATTCAAGCTCCACAACGGACGGTCTAACGTCTGTGCCGTTGCGGTCAAGCCGGGGCCGCTACCCGAAATGGAGCGGATTGTGGGGAAGCTTCTGCCGATTCTTCCGGCGGGATGGTTGTGGCACAGAAGCCTGAGGTCTCCGGCCGGTCTTGAGGAGGAGGGGCCTGTCAAGTCCCTCTATATTTCCCTGAGCGGCAAGCCGGGAGGCAAGGGCAATCGCTACGGCATGACCCTGCTGGTCCTGATAGGAGGCAGTCCGGCCGATGCCGACGCGTGGCTAAAGGAATGGTTTGACTTCTGGGGTTTCAGCCCGTGGGGCCCGGTCTACGCGCGTGTCAACGAGGTGCAGTTGCTCTGGCCTGATCACAAGCGGGCGATTGTAGAAGCGCTCGGCATTCTATAGCCTGATCGTGCCCGGATCGACGCCGTCTCCGGCAAACCTATTTTGGCCCCAAGAGCTGGAATTCCCACAGGGTGGGGCCCTCGGTAGCTTCGAGGATGTTCAGCCGGACGTGTTGGGCGGTGACCGGATCGAATTGGGCGGCCCAGGCTTCGCCGATGCGTGTGCCCTGGAAGAACGTCTTCCAGTCGGAGCCGATTCTGTATTGCAGCTCAAACCGTCGTATGCGGTCGAAGGCCTCGCTGATGGCGGCACGGCCGATCGTGACCGGTTGGCCCAGGTCCACCTCCAGCCAGGCGGCGTAGGTGCCGGCGTCGGTGGCCCAGCGCGTATCCGGGTTGTCGTCCACCGCCATACGCGCGCCATAGTTCGCCGAGTTCTGGAAGACGTTCGAAGCCTTTACCTGTTTGCCAAACGCCAGCGACCCGCTCGTACTAGCCACCGCAACCGGGGCAATGTCGAAGGCCTCGGTGTCGACCGTCAGCATGATCACGGTGGCGATTGCGTTTCGCTGTCCAACCGGGACATCCAGGACAATGCCTTCCTCGGTCTGGTCGATGTCCAGGTCGTCGGCATTCAGCGCATCGGCACGGACGATCTTTGACTTGATGGCGGGCAGCTCCAAGGGGCCGTCCTCGGGCCAGTTCATCACGTACACGTAGATCTTGTCGTCTTTGCAGGTCGAGGCGCCCCAGCGACCGGGTTTGAAGGGTCCACCGCGCGTTCCGTAGATCCCGTCCCCGTACCCCTTCAGCCACGCGCCCATTTCCTTCAGTCTCTCCACTTGGCGCGACTCAATGCGTCCATCGGGCATGGGGCCCACGTTGAACAGCAGGTTGCCGTCGCCACCGGCGGTGGAGATCAAGGTTTGGATGCACTGCTTCTTCGACTTCATGGTGTCGTTGGGCTTCCAGGCCCACTGCCGGCAGATCGTCATGCAGGTTTCCCAGGGCCTTTCGCGATTGAACCCTCCCACGCGCTGCTCCGGCGTGTCATAGTCGCCCGGTAGTCCGCCGCGATTGTTCAGGAGGACATCAGGCTGGAGACTCCGCAGCAGCTTGAACGATTCTTCGGGAGTATTGCCCCAGAGCTGGCGCGGGCTGTCGAGTCCGTCGAACCAGAGGATGTCCAGCTTACCATAGTCGGTGGCCAGTTCGCGGAGCTGGCCCATGTAGAAGCCCAGGTATTTCTCATGACGCTCGGTCGCGAAGTCCGGGTGGTACCAATCGCGCGGCGAGTAGTACCAGCCTAAGGCCAGGCCGTGACGGTGGCAGGCGTCGGCCAGTTGCGCGCAGATGTCCCGTCCATAGGGTGAATCCTTGCTGGTGATCTTGTAGTCGGTCTGCTGCGTGTCGAACATGGAGAAGCCGTCGTGGTGCTTGCTGGTGAAGACCAGGTACTTCATGCCCGCATCCTGGGCGATCTGGATCCACTCGTCGGCGTCGAAGTTGACGGGATTGAAGGTCTTGTACAGGTTGTCGTATTCGGCCATGGGAATGTTTCCGGTCCCGCCGCGGGCGCGACCGCGCCGAGGACCTTGCCGCGACCAGCCGATCTCGGTGCCCTTGAGCGAAACGGGGCCCCAATGCACGAACATGCCGAAGCGCTTGTCCTGCCACCGGCGGATCAGTTTGGGCTGGGCGTGGAGGTAGGCCGGTTCGTCGGGTACGTCCAGCGGTTCGATCTCCAGGGCCGGGCCGTCGACCTTCAGCGCGATCACGGTGGCGATCGCGTCTTGCTGGGCTTTGGGCAGTTCAATCTCGATGCCGTAGGCGTGCTGAGTGACCGTGGCCGTTCCCTCGCTCATCGTCTGGCTACCGTGAATTCGCTTGCCGATGGGAGGCAGGACCAGCTTGTCGTCACGGTGCCAGTTCATGATGTACAGCCAAATCTTGTCATCCTTGCAGGTCGAAGCGCCCCATTTGCCTGGCTTGAAGGGGCCGCCGCGTGTGCCGTAGACCCCATCGCCGTATTTGTCGAGCCATGCCCCCATTTCCTTGAGCCTTTCGACCTGGCGTGGCTCAATGCGACCATCCGGCATGGGTCCGACGTTGAACAGGAGGTTGCCATCGCCGCCGACCGTCTGTAGCAGGGTCTGGATGCACTCCTGGGTTGACTTCATGCGGTCGTTCGGTTTCCACGCCCATTGCCGGCAGATCGTCATACAGGTTTCCCAGGGGCGCTGGCGATTGAACCCGCCAATGCGCTGTTCCGGCGTGTCGTAGTCACCGGCGTTGAGCTCCGACTGCTTCGTGGTACCCGCCATGCCGTGCCGGCCCTTGCTGACGCGGTTGTTGATGATGAGCGTGGGCCGGAGGGCCTTCAGGTAATCGTACAGTTCATTGCCGTATTCGCGTGTCCAGGGCTTTTCCCATTCGCCATCGAACCACATGATGCCCAGCGGGCCGTAGTTCTCGACGATTTCTTTTGTTTGGCTCTTCACGTATTCGAAATAGCGGGGCATGTTGGGATTCGATTTCTGCGTGCTGCCGCCCGGACTGCCCAACGGATAGTCCGGGTGACGCCAGTCGCAGATCGAGTGGTAGGTGCAGAACTGAATGCCGTGTTTCTGGCACGCATCGGCCAGTTCCCGCATCACGTCGCGTTTGAAAGGCGTGTTGCCGATGTGGTAGTCGGTGTACTTGGAAGGCCAGAGACAAAAGCCGTCGTGGTGCTTGGATGTGAGGACCAGATACTTCATCCCGGCCTCTTTCGCCACCTTGACCCAGGCTTCGGCGTCGAATTCCGTGGGGTTGAACTGCCTATAGAGCTGGTCATACTCTTCGACGGGCACCTGGCTGCCGCGCGACCAGCCGATCTCCGTGCCCTTGAGGCTCACCGGGCCCCAATGAACGAAGAGCCCGAACTTCATGTCGCGCCATGCCTGGATGCTCTGGTCGGTGATGCCCCGGGTTTCTGATGCGGCCGCCATGGCGCATAGAAGTGTCAGAAGAGATGTCACGCTGATGGTCGCCGTTGTCCGTGTCGACATTTAGGTCTCCTTTCAGATCCCCCGTTCGCGATCCTGATACGGCAATAGTATAGCTGCCCCGGACGCGAATGGAAACAGAACCTTTGGCGGGGCAGCCCAATGCGAGCCTCCGGCCGGCGCGGGGCAGGGCTACTTGACGATCGTTGTGTGAGCGGCGTCGAACATGCGGACGCCGCCCCGGTCCAGTTGCAGGATCAGGCCTTTCTCCGGATCGACCCCAATGCAATTGCCGGTGGATTGGCGTCCGTCGCAAGACACGGTCACGCGCTGCCCGAGCTGGGTGCTCAACTGGCTCCAGCAGTCGATGATCGGCTGTTTGTCGCGGGCGGCCACGGTCAGCCAGTGATCCAGCGAGGCGAGCACGCGGCGGGCCAGGGTCACGCGATCGCAACGCGTTCGGCTCACCAGGTCCAAACTGGTGGCGCTGCCCCGAATCTCGGGGGGAAAGGCCGCGGTAGTCTGGTGACAGTTGAGGCCGATGCCGATGATGTGAACGCCGGAAGACGGAGGACCGAGGACCGAGGGCGGAACCGTGGTTCCTCTTCGGGCCCCTGTCCCCACATTCTTGTCTCTGGTCTTCTGTCCTCTGCCTTCTGCCCTTTCTCCTCTGAACTCGACCAGAATGCCGCCGATCTTCCTGTCGGCCAGAATGATGTCGTTAGGCCATTTGATCCGGGTTGTGTGGCCCCCGACCTCGCCCACGGCGCCGGCGACTCCGACGGCGCAGGTCAGCGAGAGTAACTCATTGGACAGTTCGCAATCGATCAAGAGTACCGAGAAGAGCAGACTCTCGCCGTGGCCGCTGTACCACGTCGCACCCGTGCGTCCCCGCCCCGCGGTCTGTTCTTCCGCGAAGACGACCAGCCCATCGTTGTCGGGATTGCGGGCGTATTCAGCGGCGATGTCACTCGTGCTCGAGGTGCGGTTATGCACTACGACTCGACGCCCGATCCGTTTTGTCTTGAGCGACCCGGCAATCTTATCCGGGTCCAGGCGGTCGCTGCGAACCATGGCGGTGTCTATCTATCCAAGCCGATGTCCACGGCGGTGGCCGAGTGCGTGATGGCGCCGATGGCGATGCGGTCGACGCCGCACTGGGCCGTGGCTGAGACGTTGTCCAGGGTGATATTGCCCGAGGCTTCCAGTAGGGGCTTGCCGTTCTTGCCGCACATCTCATCGCGCATCTCGACGGCGTGCTTGAGCTGCCACTGGCCCATATTGTCGAGCAGGACGATATCGATGCCCGGAATCTTCAGGACGTGATTCAACTGGTGATCCACGTGATCGACTTCCACCGCGATGAACTTGACCCCTTTGAGTTTCTGGGCGTCGGCGATGATGCGCCTGAGTTTGGCGGGGAAGTTCTTGCCCAGACTCGCGAGGTGGTTGTCCTTGATGAGGATGCCATCGTAAAGCCCGAGCCGATGGTTGTAGCCGCCCCCGCAGCGTACGGCGTATTTCTCCAGCAGCCGCCAGCCGGGGAGGGTCTTGCGGGTGTCGTAAATCTTGGCCTTCGTACCCCGAATCGCGCGTACATACTTGCTGGTGGTGGTGGCGATGCCGCTGAGCCGCTGGAGGAAGTTGAGCATGACGCGCTCGGCGCTGAGCATGGAACGCAGGGGGCCCTCGATCGTGGCCAGCTTGCTGCCGACGTGGGCGGAATGGCCATCTTTGACATGGGGCGTGATGGTCAGCCGCTCGTCGTAGAGACGGAGGATCTCTTCGATGACGGGAATGCCGCAGACGACGATTTCCTCACGCGAGACAACGGTCGACCGGGCCAGCGTGTTGTCCTGGAACAACAACTGCGTGGTCATGTCGCCACGACCGAGGTCTTCGTCAATGGCCATCTGGATCAATGGACGTACGGTAGCGATATCTAGTTTCTTCATGCTCTTCCTGCGTCAGCCGGTTGGCGTCAGCCTTTCTTTCGCCGCTTCTGTTTCTTGGCGGCCAGGAAGGTACTCTTCTTGCGGTGCGAGTCGGCGAGCACCAACTCCGGCAACTCCTTCAACTCGCGCAGCTGATCGCGCAGGGCCGCCGCCCGTTCGAAATCGAGCGCTCCGGCCGCTTCCAGCATCTCCCGCTCGATTTGACCGGCCAACTCAACCTTGTCGTACTCCGAATCCCCGAGTCGAATCGCCTCCTGGGCGACCCGGCGCGCCTTGATCTGTTCGGTGAGACTCTGGCGGATCTCTTTCTTAATCGTTTCAGGCGTGATGTTGTGTTCCTGATTGTACGCCAATTGGATTTTACGCCGTCGTGCGGTTTCGTCAATGGCTTTTTGCATCGATTCCGTCACGCGGTCGGCGTAGAGCAGGACCGTGGCATTGACGTTTCGCGCCGTTCGGCCGATGGTCTGGATCAAGGACGTCTGGCTGCGTAGGAATCCTTCCTTGTCAGCGTCCAGAATGGCCACGCAGGACACTTCCGGCAGATCGAGACCTTCGCGCAGCAGGTTGACGCCCACGAGGACGTCGAACTCCCCGTGCCGCAAGTCGCGGAGGATGTCGATGCGTTCGAGGGTGTCGATCTCGCTGTGCAGATAGCGGCAACGGAAGCCGCGTTTGGCGACGTAGCTGGCGAGGTCTTCGGCCATCCGCTTGGTCAGCGCCGTGACCAGGACGCGCTCTTTCACCTCGACCCGGCGGGCAATTTCCTCGAGCAGGTGCTGTACCTGGTTGGTGGCCGGGAAGACGAAGATCTCCGGGTCGAGCAGGCCGGTAGGGCGGATGATCTGCTCGATAACCTCATGTCCGCATTTCTCCATCTCGAACGCGCCCGGCGTGGCGGAGACGAAGACGACCTGGTTCCAACTCTCCTCGAATTCCTCGAAGCGCAGCGGACGGTTGTCCATGGCGCTGGGCAGGCGAAACCCATGCTCGACCAGCACTTCTTTGCGGCTGCGGTCGCCCGCCCACATGGCCCGCGTCTGCGGAATCGTCACATGGGACTCGTCGATAAACAACAGGAAATCATCAGGGAAGTAGTCAATCAGGGTGTAGGGCCGAGCGCCGGCCGGCAGACCCGCGAGGTGTCGTGCGTAGTTCTCGATCCCGCTACAGTAGCCTACCTCCTGGATCATCTCCAGGTCGTACATCGTCCGGGCTTGGAGACGCTGGGCCTCCAACAGCTTAGCCTGGCCCCGCAGCTCGGAGAGCCGCTGTTCGAGCTCCGCCCGGATGCCTTCGACCGCACCGGCGATCTTGTCGGCCGGCATGACGTAATGCTGGGCCGGATAGACGAACACCTGGCTCTCCATTGCCAGAGTATCACCCGAGACGGGGTTGATGTAACTGATCTGTTCGATCTCGTCGCCAAAGAACTCGATGCGAATGGCGAACGATTCGTACGAAGGATGCAGTTCCACGACATCACCGCGCACGCGGAAGGTCCCGCGCTGGAAATCGATATCGTTGCGGGCGTACTGGATGTCCGCCAGTTGTCCGAGCAGGGTGTTGCGGTCGCAGGTATCTCCCGTGCGGATGGCTACCATACTGGCTTTGTAGTCTTCCGGAGAACCGAGACCGAAGATGCACGAGACGGAGGCGACCACGATGCAGTCGCGCCGGCCCGAGAGGCTGGTCGTCGTGGACAGACGCAACCGGTCGAGATCGGCGTTGCGCGAAGCATCCTTTTCGATGTAGATGTCCCGCTGGGGAATGTAGGCTTCGGGCTGGTAGTAATCGTAGTAGCTGACGAAATACTCGACCGCGTTGTCGGGAAACAACTCCTTGAATTCCTCATAGAGCTGGGCCGCCAGGGTCTTGTTGTGGGAGACGACCAGGACGGGGCGGTCGAACTGGGCGATCGTATTGGCCATGGTGAAGGTTTTGCCACTGCCGGTGACGCCCATGAGCGTGTGGAATTTCTTACCGTGGCGCAGGCCATGGGTGAGCCGCTCGATGGCTTGCGGCTGGTCGCCCGAGGGCTTGAATCGCTTGTTCAGCTTGAATATGCCCATCACCATGGTCCTTGACTGGCGATTGTAACGTCAGGAGGGGCCAAACTCACGCGCATTTCTGACCGAGCGCCCCGCGAGGAACGCTTCGCGGTCGCTGCAGGTCGCTGTTCGTGGTGGGCCTCAGTTACGCCCGCTGGGCGTCACTTCGAGACCTGCCGGTCATAAGTGATGGCCGAGAGGACCGCCTGGCCATACTGGTCCCAGAGAGCTTCCTTGGCCAACTGAGAGGCCGCGGCGGGAAACTCCATCGTGATCGTGGGGATCCCGAGTTCCTCGCCGGTGTAGGAGCCGAGCGAGCCGGGCCGGGCTCCCAGTTTCTTGACTGAGAGATGGCAGTAGGTCGCCATGCGGGCCGCGAGCGCCTTGGCCGGGCCGTCGTAGTCGATACAGTTCAGTGGTTGATGAAGGCTGATGATCCGGTCGGGGCTGAACTGATCGATCGCGGCGTGGATCGCTTTCGACTCCGGTTCCGACAGAGCGCCAAGACCATTAGTGGCGTTGTTGATACGATTCCTGGCTTCGAAATTCCGGTTCAAATCGACGCCGCGTATGTTTTCGCGCGTCCGCCTCGCCATGCCGTCGGGATTGGCGACTGCCACCACGACGACACGCCGGCCCCGTAGCAGTTCGGGGTGGTCGGTCAGATGGTCGGCGAGCGCGCCCATCAACGGTGTCCCGGCCGGCTCATTGCCATGAATGGTCGCGATGAAGAGCGTGGCGTCGGGACCGTCACCGAACAGTTGGGCCAGAATGGGCCGGCCCTGAACGGAGTGCCCAAGTACTCTGAACCGCGGCACGGCCTCCACGGCCGGCATCGTGACGGGCCGGTCCTCACCGATGATCCGGGGGTTCGGCTCCGGTTCATAACACCCGGAGAGACAGATCACCGCAAGAATCGCAGTACAGACGAACCTGATCAACCATCCTTTGTCCATATAGCCTATTCCTTTAAGTCGCCCCAGTTTCTCGTTCGGCCGGAGTATACACGCTCGGTCGTGCCTGTGCAATGCGTAAAACAGGAATCGCTAGAGTACGAGAGGAAGGCCACCGATGTTCAGGTGGCCATCCAGAGCACTATACCAGCGAATTCGGGGTTGTCGCCGGGCGGATCCCCGCATATCCTGTCGGAAAACGTGCTCGCAACAGCGCGATGGGCCGCTCCTTCTGACAGGCCTGGGTGCTTATCGGGCCTGAAGAATGAAGAAATTGGGCGTTCCTGGCCGATGAAGTATCCAAGAGTCGCTGTGCTTAAGGCCTGCCCAGAGGGTGGGCGGAAAGAGGTGCAATGTGTATAGACCCAAGCTCATCCGAGTCTTCTTCGGCGGCGTGACGGCCGTGTTTCTGGTCGCTGCGGCCTACTTTGGACGGGGATTCTACCAACGGGCCATGACCATTCATGAGTTGCTGGGCGAGAACAAAGAGCTCAAACAGGCCATCAGCACGCTGACGACAGAGGACCAGATCGGCTACGCCAAGGTGATCTCGCAGCGGACTGAGGGCGATCATCTGCTGACGACGCTTCGTTTCGTCGAGACCTCCCGCGATGACAAAACCAGGAAGATTCTCCAGAAGGAATACACGATTGAGGGGGACGTCATCCATTTCGATGCCCTGATCGTCAAGTTCGACGACCAGATGGTCATGGATGGCAAAGCCCGCGCCTTGTATCTCTGGCGGCGCGTCTACGGCGAGAAGATGACCCCGGAGCAGGGGTTCCCGATCGAAGAGCCCGGCGCCGAGCCGAAGCGCTACCAGGACTTGCTGAAAGTCCTGCCCATCAAGCACCAGGAACTGTTCTGGTCGAGTATCTGGGACCTGGCCAATAACCCCGAACAGCTCGGCCAGCACGGCATCAGGGCCATCTATGGCAACGTCATCTACTCCCAGCTCCGTGAAGGGCTCATCTACGTCTTCAAAATCGGCCCCACCGGCCACCTCTACGTCGAGGACGTCTTCGACATGTGATGCTTCTGGGCCTCGTCTGGTTTTGGAGCGGCACCCACGTCGAGGACAATTCTCTCATCAAGAGGCCAGACCATTCCTCCTGGATTCTGTATGTCTCGGCGCGGAATTGAGCAGAGTATTCCAAGAGCTCGGATATCTCGTGCTTGCCGTCTTCAGGCAAGTGGTGAATGGTCTCGTTGGAACAGCTCGCCGGTATTGACATCTAGGTAGATTCGGTCCCGAATTGTTGCTCCCTGAGCGACGCAATATGTGAAATAGACCGCCTTGCCTCG
>CP070782.1:5707546-5713543 GCA_020346325.1 Phycisphaerales bacterium | reverse complement strand
TTTTTGCCATGCGCGCCCAGGGATGGGGAACGGTTCGCCGGGGGAAAGGAGTCAACGAGGGCATGGGCAAGCTTGGGAAGCGGGCTTTCACGCTGATCGAACTGTTGGTTGTGATTGCCATCGTCGCACTGTTGATGGCGATTCTGATGCCTGCGCTGCAAAAGGCCCGACACCAGGCCCGCCGGACAGCGTGCGCCGCCCATTTGAAATCCTGTGGCTACGCCGGTGTTCTCTATGCCAGCGACAACGAGGGGCAGTTTCCGGCCTGTCATATGGATCTCTCGCCCGAGTCGGGGAGTTATGCAGTCTGGATCAGCGGGCTTCAGGATGACCCCCAGACGAATGGTTTCATGGCGCACGGTCTGTTCTTTCGCCATCGACTGATCACCGAACCCAAGCTCTTCTACTGCCCCGGGAACAACAATCCCACGCTCAAGTACGGCCAGCCCGATCCGGATTCTGCGGGAGGCGGGTGGCCTCGGGGGGAGATTCCCGACGATTTGGGACGCAACCAGAATTGGGTCCAGACAACATATCACTACAGATCCCTGTGGGATGAGACGGGATGGCGTGCCGTCAATGCGGTCAAGGACAGCGGAGGGATGGCGTTTATGGCCGACATGTTCTCCGATCCGAGTCGGGGCATCGAATACCACCACAAGGATGGATACAATGTGGCCTTTACCGATGGCCACAGCGAGTTTGTGAAGGATCTGGATCACCGGATACAGGATTTCGGAGGCGGGGCGACTTATCATGTGGACCACAGCCGCCAGGACTACGTCTGGAAGAAGTTCCTTGACAAGGCCCCAAAGTATGAGCCCCACCGAGAGTATTGATTGACCCTGGTGGTTCCATCGTACGCCAGTTGCCTAGTGGGATATATGGAGTTCGAGCGGAAGGGGATCGATTGATGAATCGACGAGTATTCTTGAGGCAGTGTATTTCCGCCACGGGTGTGGCCCTTACGGTCGTTCCCTGGTTGGAAGCCGCTGAGACCCGGATGGGGCGGCAGCGCCCGAACATCGTCCTCATCCTGGCCGACGATATGGGGTACGGGGATTTGGCTTGTCAGAATCCGGAGTCGAAGATTCCTACTCCCAACCTTGATCAGTTGGCGGCAGAAGGCGTGCGTTTCACCGATGCTCACTCGCCCTCGGCGGTCTGCTCGCCAACGCGATACGGCGTGCTGACCGGGCGTTATGCATGGCGGACGCGGCTGAAGAAGGGAGTCCTGTGGTGTTGGGACAACCCTCTGATTGACGCTGATCGGTTGACCGTAGGCAAGCTGCTCCAGGCGCATGGCTACGACACGGCGTGCATCGGCAAGTGGCATCTCGGATGGGTCTGGCCAACCACTGATGGCAACGACCCGGTCGGCATGGGCAAGAATACGCCCGACGCCGGCGAGAATGTCGATTTCAACCGACCAATCGCTGATGGACCCACGACGAGGGGATTCGACTACTATTTTGGCACCGACGTGCCTAACTTCCCGCCGTACTGCTTCATCGAGAACGACCACACGGTGGGCATACCTACTGTGCCCAAGCCCGGGAATATGTTTGGAAGCCCGGGGCCCATGCTCGAAGGCTGGAGGCTGGAGGATATCTTGCCAGCGCTAGCCCAGAAGGCGGAGGAATATGTTGATGCCAAGGGTGGTCGATCACAGAATGAAGCCTTTGGACAGACCCGGGGAAATCCCTTTTTCCTCTACATGCCTCTGACGGCGCCGCACACCCCCATCGCCCCGAATGCGGATTCGCGCGGCAAGAGCCGGGCCGGGGCTTATGGAGACTTCGTCTACGAGGTCGATCACGTGGTGGGCCGGGTACTTGAAGCTTTGGATAGGAACGGGTTCTCGCGCGATACACTGGTTATTTTCACCAGCGATAATGGATCACCTGGCCGGGATGGCACGGATATGAGCGGCAAGCTTAACTCTGTGCGCGCGTTCGGCCACAATCCGAGCCACGTTTATCGCGGCATCAAGGCCGACGCCTGGGAGGGCGGCCATCGTGTTCCGTTTCTGGCCCGCTGGCCGGGGGAGACCAAACCCGGTACCGTGTGTGACAATACCATCTGCCATGTAGACCTCATCGCCACCTGTGCCGAGGTCATCGGAGCCAATCTGCCCCAAGACGCAGGAGAGGACAGCTTCAGCTTTCTGCCGTATGTTCTGGACCGGCCGCCTGATGGGCCGGTCCGGAATGCGGTTGTGCACCACTCCGGCAATGGCGTCTTTGCAGTTCGCCGGGGCAAATGGAAGTTCATTGATGGCGTCGGATCGGGCGGCTGGTCCGGCAAGGGCGATGGCTTGCCCGGCCAACTTTATAACATGGAGCACGATTCGGCCGAACAGAATAACCTTTACCAGAACCCCGCCCACCAGGCAATCATCCGGGAGTTGAGAGACCTTTTGGAGTGCTACAAGCGGCAAGGCCGCACTCGGCTCTTGACATAGTCCGACGCGTTACAGGCTTTCCGGCCGTGGTCGGGAAATGAGTCTTTGGCTTCTTCATTGGAAGGAGGACTATCATGACACCAAGACTGACTCTCGCAGTCGCATCTCTTCTCTTGTTGAGCACTATCTGTGCGGCCCCGGCTCAGGCCGTTGATCCCGACGCGGCCGGCTGGTGGCGGCTGGACGGAAATGCCGAGGACAGCTCCGGTCACGACCACCACGGCGTCCTGTACGGTGATCCTGCATGGGTCGCGGGATACCATTCCGGCGCTCTGTCCTTCGATGGCGTGGATGACAGCGTGGAGATGCCCACGACCAGTCCGGCAGAAGGCTTTCCCGCCACGGACGGCGAGGTTACCTGGACGCTCTGGCTGAAGACCGGCGCGAGTTCCGCCATCCAGACGGCCATAACTCAGGGACCTGCCGGGGCGGCTCACATTCAGGGCAACCGTTCCATCAATGTCGAAGTCTCCGGGGTGATCATGATCCGGGCGCACAGTGTTGGGGCTTTGACCTCTCTCTCCTCCTCCGCCACGGTGAACGACGATGAGTGGCATCACGTCACTGCTGCCATTGCTTTCGATACAGACGGCGCCAATGACACAATGCAGGTCTACATCGATGGCGATTTGAGCAAGGGATATGAGGTCACTGGTGTGGATATCAACCAGTACGGCGGCGTCGCCAGCGATTTCGTTGTCACGCTTGGCGCCCGCGGAACCACGCCATTTGGCGGCCTACTTGACGATGTCCGTATCTACAGCCGAGTCTTGATGGCTGACGAGGTTATGAAGGTCATGCAGGGTGGTTTTGAGACCGCTTCCGGTCCGATCCCTGCCGATGGAGCCACCGACGTTTCCCGAGATGGTGTGTTTGCCTGGGCACCTGGCCAGTTCGCCCAGACGCATGACGTCTACTTCGGGACCATCTTCGAGGATATTAATGACGCTGACCGGGCCAATCTGTTGGGGGCGCTGGTGAGCCAGGACCAGGATGCCAATCGCTACGATCCCGGTCGTCTCGAATTCGGCCAGACGTACTACTGGCGTGTTGACGAAGTCAACGGTGCCCCGGACTACACGATTTTCAGAGGCGATGTCTGGAGCTTCAAGACCGAACTGCTTGCCTATCCGATTGAGGGTGTCGTCGCCACCACCAACGCGGTCTCCGACGCCGGAGCCGGACCTGAGAATACCGTAAACGGCTCCGGTCTAAATGCCGACGATCAGCATTCGGTCGAGAGTAGCCATATGTGGCTTGCCTCCCCAACTGGTGACGAGCCAATTTCGATCAGCTTCGCTTTTGACCGCATCTACAAGCTGCATGAACTAGTTGTGTGGAACTACAATGTACAGTTCGAACTCATGCTGGGCTTTGGCATCAAAACGGCCATCGTCGAGTATTCTGCTGATGGAGAGGAATGGATCAGCTTGGGGGAGGTTGAGTTGGCTCAGGCCACGGCCCTGGACACCTACACCGCGAACACCACGGTCGATTTCGGCGGCGTGGCCGCTCAGTATGTGCGTCTAATCGTCGCCAGCGGCTACGGCATGATGGGCAAGTTCGGCTTGAGCGAGGTGCGTTTTCTCGCCATTCCCGTACATGCCAGCGAACCTGATCCCGCCGTTGGTGCCATGGACGTTAGCGTCATTGCGTCCCTGGGTTGGAAAGCCGGACGCGAGGCGGCGGTGCACGACGTCTATCTGAGCACCGATCCCAACGCGCTCACGCTTGTCGATTCCGTGGCGGACAGCACACTCGATCCCGGCGCACTTAACCTGGACACCACTTATTATTGGCGGATTGATGAGGTCAACGAGGCCGAGGCAATCTCAACATGGGCCGGTCCAACATGGGACTTCACCACCGAGGCGTTCCTTGTTGTGGAGGATTTTGAGAGCTACAACGACGAGGATAACCGTATCTACGATACGTGGCTCGACGGCTGGATCAACGAGACCGGCTCGACCGTCGGCTACCTCGAAGCGCCCTTTGCGGAATGGAGTATCGTGCATGGTGGCAGTCAGTCCATGCCTCTGTTCTATGAGAACGCTGGAGGCCTCACCGTATCCGAAGCAGATCTTGATTTCGAGGAGCCACAGAACTGGTCGGTCCATGGCGTCCGATCTCTTTCTCTGTTCGTGCATGGCAATGCAGCCAACACGGACGGGCAACTCTATCTCAAGATCAACAACACCAGGGTTGCCTACGCTGGTCTGGCCGACGTGCTTCGCCGCCAGCAGTGGGTTCCCTGGACGATTGACTTGGTGGCCACGGGCGCGGACTTGGCGAATGTCAGGAGTCTAACGATAGGGGTCGAGGACACCAGTGCCTCCGGCCGGCTTCTAGTGGACGACATTCGGCTCTACCCGCGCGCAGCGGAGTTGATCGAACCGGTGCAGCCCGATGACAACGACCCGAACCTCGCCGCTTACTACGAGTTTGAGGGTAACACCAACGACAGCCGCGCCAACTATCCGGGCACCGCGATAGGCGAGCCCGCGTACACGGCAGGTAAGATCGGCCAGGCAATTGATTTGGACAACGATGACGATCATGTCGTTTACACGTTCGCGCAGGAAGAAGTCTGGTCAGCTTGCAGTGTATCGCTCTGGGTCAGAACCGACCTGCTTGCGCAGGACCAGTACTCAGGACTGTTCAACAACAACAGCAGCAGCGCTGACTTCCAGATCGAAATGGACGGCACCGATCCCGGCAACTACCGGTATCAAGGTTCGGCGGTTCGGGTTCTGGGGCCGGCTAGCAGCGACTGGGTCCATTTGGCGGTGAGCTGCGACGGCGTGGCGACGCGCCTCTACTACAACGGCCTTTACGTGGCGACGATTGATGTCGCCGACACACGGTTCGGCCAAATTGCCTTCGGCATCAACCGGGGGATGAACAACCGCTTTGCGGGAGTTATGGACGAGGTGCGCCTCTACAATCGAGCGATCTCCGACGCGGAGGTTTTGGGACTGGCCGGTGTCACCGTGGCGGTCCCAAAAGGATTTTGACCTTGAATCAGAGGGGCTGTGGAGAGTCTCCACAGCCCTTTTCAACTCGTGGACTGGACATGCCCGCGCCACTTGCGACACAGGCCAAAGAAACTAATTGGCGTATGGTGCGCAGAATCATCGGGGCGTGACGCGAGTCGTTTCAGATCGTTAGCTTCGAAGTCACGATGAAAGATGAGGCGGTAGGGCGAGGGATTGCGAGTCGTCTGTTCCTGAAATCAGTTCAGATCCGGCGTATTGGATGGAGAGATCACACCCGGGGCGCACTGCCTCCAGAAACGTGGCACACCACGGCGGTGTCACGCTACTTGGCAATGGTAAGATTTCAGCAGTCCGCCCAGTCGTTCAATGCAGATGATCTGGCCCGTGGTTCGCTTCATGGTGGGGCTCAGTGATCCTCTTAAGGTCCGGGTGAATCCTCTCTTGATGGTAGCACCTGCGATACTCGGACAGCGCATAACGCGGCTGCTGTTCAGATGAGAGAAGGAATTTTCTGAGCCCCTCCTCTTTGATAGATCT
>CP070782.1:5698978-5707446 GCA_020346325.1 Phycisphaerales bacterium | reverse complement strand
GCCCCGGAAGCGAACAAGGCTCTTCTGCAACGTTTTGTTGAAGACATCATGAACCAGCAGAATCTGGAGCTCATCGACGAGCTTTTCGCTGCCGATTATGTGATGCATACGGCATTGTCGCCCGTTGAGGTGCGCGGTCCGGAGGGCCTCAAACAGATGCTCGGCATGTACGCGGTGGTCTTCCCCGATGCCCAGGTGACGATCGAGGACACGGTCGCCGAGGAAGACCAGGTCGTTTTCCGGTTTACGCTGACGGGCACACACAACGGGGAGCTCATGGGCATCCCGCCGACGGGCAGACACATCACCATGACTGGAATCAGCGTCCATCGTTTCGCGGACGGCAAGTTCGCCGAAACGTGGGCCAGCGACGATGCCTTGGGCATGATACAGCAACTCACGGCCGAGGAATGGTCTATCGACGGACCGTGGATCACAAGCCTCCCCACCCCGATGGGCAACATGATCGTCAAGGCGACCTGGATCGCGCAAGACGCCGCCAAGACAAGGTTCACGGGCGAGTTCGAGCAGATCAGCGTGCTCCCTGTGGCGCTCGATCTCTATCCGGATCTGGAGGCCGTCAGATTCGCCGGTGCGCTGGCGGTCAAGACGGGACTCAACCAATACGAGATGACGGCCATCGAGTACTTCACGAAGATCTCCGGGCCCAGCCACGAAGAAATCATCGGCATCGCAGTGGTAGCCGGTTCCGTCCAGCTAGTAGGCCCGGATCTCGCCCAGGGCCAGGGCACCGGCGCGTACTACTTGGCCTCGCAGGACGGAGACCAGGACGGCTTCCCCGACGATGGCGAGGCGCCAGCGCTGTGTGTGCCATGGCAATGGACTACAAAACGTCTAACGATGATGCCGGGCTGCGTCCCGACCCCATTGCCTGAGTAGCCGGGCGAGTAGCTCACGTCCCCGTACGAGGGCGTGGTTGCGTCAAGGTACCAGCAGATGACGTCCGCACTTGCGTTCGAGTGGTGAAGGCGTAAGAGACAACCGACTGGAGCACGACATGCCTGCAGTGAGCATCACGCGCAGTCGTTTGTTTTCTGCGGGGCGCCAGCGCTTCGCACCAACGACGCCGGATTCCTCGAACGAGAAGCGTGGCCCATCGCTCGTTTCTCGTGAGTTACTGCCTCAGACACCACGCCCTTTTGGCATCTCACAGACAACTGAACAGCATGCCTCTGGCAAATACCGGGTAGCCTCTGATCGGCAAGTATGGCGACGAAGGCAGCCCAGAAAGGAGGAATGATCATGCTCCAGGAATCAGCATGGAGGAGGTTGTTGGGCCCAACACTCTGACAGCCACGAGAGAAGGGAGGCTTTTGACCATGGCAACGCAAGAGATGCACAGGACGAGGGAAACTTCTCTCAGCAGAAGACCGAGCATTCGTATCGTTTGGATCATATCAGTTCTCTTGGGTGCGATGCTACCGCCGACATTCGCCCAAACCGAGGCCAACAAAGCACTCGTCACGCGCGTCTTTACTCAGGATGTCTGTACGCCGGGTTACCTGGACGAAGTAGATGAGTTCAACACCAGCGACTATGTTTACCACGGTACCGGTGGGGATCAGGACCTCGAGGCCATTAAACAACCTATTCTTGCTTTATGCGAGATCTTCCCTGACCAACAATGGAACCTTGAGGACATGATCGCCGAAGGGGACAAAGTAGCCGCGCGCTGGACATTTACCGGCACGCACCAGCCCACCGGAATATATATAACGATGCCTTTGATCCGCATCTCCCGGATCAGGGAAGGCAAGATCGCGGAAGAATGGTCCCACCCGGACGAGCTAGGCTTGATGGAACAGCTCGGCGTGATGCCCCCAACTCGCCAAAGCTACACATGGGGTGAGTCATCAAGTGTATCCGGCGACCCTGGCGACCCGGAGGCCAACAAGGCCCTTGTGCATCGTCTCTTTGCAGAAGCCATCACAGGAAACCTGGACATCATCGATGAACTGATAGCGGCCGATTACCTCTTCCATGATCCCGTGTCACCCGTAGAAGTGCGCGGTCCGGAGGGCTACAAGCAGGAATTTGGCATGTACCTGACGGCCTTCCCCGACATACAAATCGCCCTCGAGGACATGATCGCCGAGGGTGATAAGGTCGCGATTCGCTGGACCTTGAGCGGCACACACGGGGGAGAGCTCATGGGCATCGGGCCCTCAGGGACGCCCGTCACCGTCACCGGAATCAGCATGTACCGAATGGCCGATGGCAAGTTTGTGGAGACGTGGGCCAGTTACGACGCCCTGGGGATGATACAGCAATTGACAGCACCTCCGACGTGGCCGATCGCCGGGGCGTGGATCACCAACGTCCCAATCCCTGATCTGGGTGTTATTGTTGGCGAGTGGACGGTGGTTCCGCAGGATGCTGCGGGCCTGGCGTTCACCTCTGAGATCAGGGCGGCCAAGCCAGACCCCACCATTTTCGGCAACTTCCCAGACTGCGACCACGAGTCGGATCATATCGGGACGACTAGGTGGACGGCGTCGCTGGCCTACGAGTCCACCTGGATCGGCTATGGTACGAAACCGGCGGAGACACCCGGTCAGTTGCCGGAGATCGTCTATATCTCGATTCTCTCCGGCAAGGCGCGGTTCGTCGACCGCAATACCCTGGCGGGCGAAGGAACGCACGCGTTCTATCTGGGGTCGCAGGATGTGGACGGCGACGGATTCCCCGATGAGGGCGAAGCACCGATTGCGTGTTTCCCGTACGCATCCACGGCCAGGCGTGTGCAACTGCTGCCCCCATGTGTGCCACCGGCGCCTGAGGCTGCGAACGAATAACGATTGCCTCCTGCACGGTAGTGCTCGCTCCGTGGGCTGCGGACTTCGCCGCAGCACCAGGAGAGCGGCCCATCACAGGGACTCCGCGGTCCGCACAGCAGTGACCGCAGAACGACGAGATACGTGTCTGTCAGCGGGCTGTCGGACCGCAGGGATCTGCTGAGGTCCATTTAAATCGCGGGCGACTCGAAGGCGAGGCGGCGGGCGAGTTGTTTGTAGGTTTGCAGTTGGATGAGGGTCAGTTGGTGGTGGAGGCGCAGGGCGATGAGGTGGTTGGTGTAGGTTTCGTTCTCGGCGGCGGCTTGGCGGATCAACTCATCGACTTCGGAGCGGGGGGCTTCGGACGCGGCGGAGTGGAACAGTCTCTTTAGGCCGGATTGGTCGATGTGGAAGGCGATGCGCACGGCGCGCAGGGTGGGACCATCCTCCAGCAAGTCCCTGTGATGTTCACTGAGGTATTCGGCAAGAGCGGCTTGGTCGCGCCGGGTCTTCTCTGCGAACGCCTTGGCCTGCACTAAGGCGCTGTCACGGTAGTCGAATGACTCCAGATCGCCGACGAGGCTGTTGGTGACGTTCGCGCCGGTGTCTTCGCAGGTGTCATCGAGGCTGCCCTCGGTGTACTCGGGATCGAAGCGGGCCCGCAGCTCGGCAGCAAACTCGAAGCTCGGCAGGAACGCGCGGTCCAGCACGGCGCAGGCGCGTTCGTAATCGACGCCCAGGGCGGCCGTGACAATGCACTGGCGCCACTTGAGCACTTCGCCGCGCGCGCCGTCGAAGCGTTCGAGCCAGGGGGCATCTTCCTCGCCGGGCCAGAGCAGGACCTGGGAATTGAACAGGTCGGTATCGTACGCGTCGTTGAGGATCTGCACGGCCTTGCCCGCACCGAGCGCGATCTTCCGCGTGATGAGCAGAAACCACAGCTTGGCCGAGACCTGCTTCGGAACTTGGTGCAGGGCATCGAGCTTACCGAAGCGGATCTGACGCTTGATCTGCATCAGTGCGACGTTCCCCGCGTACTGCTCGGTGAGCTTGGTGTCACTCGGATCGAAATAGGCGCCGTCGCAGTAGTCTTCGTACAGGTTCAAGCGGAAGCCGATGTCGTAGGCCTCGCTCGATTGGGGCAGGGCGTGCCGCAAGGCGTAGAGGGCCGAGACGAGGAACCCCGCCCGCGATTTCTCGAAGTTGTTGCTCAGGGGCCTTTCGCTCAGTACGGCGGCGACCACATCGGCCAGGTCCTGGTCGGACGCGATGCCGAGTTGCTGCCGCGTGTCGGCTTCCAAAGCGCGCATCGCGCCGATTACACGCGCGCGGACGGCGCCGATTTGTTCCCCTTCGGCCCGCCGCTCGTCAGCGCTGTAACGAATCACCGACTCGTACCGGAAGACCTTCTCCCAGAGGAGGTTCAGATGGTCGAGGGCCTGGCTCTTGCGATAGTCCTCCATGAGGTTCAAATCGTTCGCCTCGGCGACTGCGGTGAGTCGACCCGAAAGCATGCGGGGGATGTAACGCAAGGCGGCGCCGAGTCCCAGCAGCCCGCCCCCGACGACAACCGGGGCGGTCAGGGCCTGCCAGCGCGTAAAGCCGGGCAGGCCGAGGATGCGGGCCAGCCGGCCCGAGAGGGCGATGCCCGCGGTCCAGATCGTGGCCTTGGGGCTGGTCTTCATCATCAACGCGCCGGCCCGCGAGAGCAGGTCGTGCGCCCGGGCCAGGCGTAGAAAATCCTTGCACGCGTGGACCCGTGCCTGTCTGGCTTTCCTTATCCCCGATACTCTCATGCGACCTCCGGCCAAGATAAGCATGCCTAACCTGAACGCCGCAGAATGATACCGCGCCGGACGAGCGCAGGCCAGTCCGAGTCTGGGCCCGGGCTGGCCTGCGCGTCTGCGGCGTGTTGGGGTGGTCGCTCGATCGTATCGAGCCGTCGATTTTACTTCGTCTTCTCTTCCAGGGTCTTGAAAGCCGACTTGATTTCCATCAGGTGTTGCCGGGGCAGGACGACCCAGGCCACAGGAACGTCGGCCATGGTGCCGGCGGCGAAGGCGATGCTACTTTCGGTCGGGACGTTGAGTTCGGGCAGTTGCTTGCCATCGGGCAGAGGCATCATGCCCACGAACGCGTTGAGTACACGAACGTAGTTCAAGGTTCCGACGGCTTCGACTTGCCCGCCCTCGGGAAGCGCGGCGATGGCGGCCTTCATCTCGGAACAGACATCGGTCGGGACACCTGCCTGGATACGGTCGATCAGTTTGTGGGCGTCCGCTTCGGCGTCCGGGCCGACGGTGTAGACGCACTTGCCATCCACTACGCCCCAGCGATATTGAAGGCCTTCACTACCCCAGATGCGTTGAATCATCTGGCCCTGCGGCGAGTCGCCTGCGTCGAACTCGAAGGCCACCCGAGCGGCGTTGATCCTCACGCCCTTGTACGTGGTGGTTTCGGACGCGATCTGGGCGCTCATGTTGAAGCCGAAGTTCTCGAAGATCTTGGTGAAGACCTCGGAGTTGGTCAACTCCAACTCCTCGGCGATGGCCTTCTCGATCGTGGCGCCGTCAGTGACTTCAATCACGTACTGCATGGAGAAGGGGACACCGTCGTCGTTCTCGCCCGGCTGGAAGGAGAAGCTTATAGCATCGCCCATGGCGCGGAACGATTTGGTCGTCAGTTGCCTCATCTGGTCCAGGTCGCTCTCGGGGATGTCGCCCGCGATTAGTTGCGGGATCAGCTCGATCCAGCACTGGTAGCTCTTTTCCCAGATTTCGGGGTCCACGGCGGCCGCGACATTGAGGATGGCCCCGTCGCGGAGATAGGGCAGTGTCCGTCTGTAATTGCTCGGCTGCGAGGCCGGAGTCATCATCATTTCCATATCGGTCCCCGGGACGGCCTTGAAGGCCAGGGTCATCGTGCAGGCCTCGGCCGACGGTGCCAGCCCTACGGCCACCGACGCCATCTCGCTGGTGACGATGTTGAGCAGAGCGGCGTAGAAACGGATGATCCCTTCGGGATCTTCGATCGGGGACTCCTGGCGTTCCGCGGCCTTCTTCAACTCACCTTTGACCTGTTCGAGTTTCCCCAAGACCATCGGTTTGATGATCGCCGCGGCTTTCTGCACGTTGCCATAGAGCCAGATAGGGGACTCGGCCGACAGCGTCCTTTCGCCCTCACTCAGCGCACTGCGTAATCCCGCTTGTCTGTCGCGCATCATCTTCCGGACCTGGACGATATTGTCTCGCGCATTGGGCCGGGCCAGCAAGGCGTATCGTCCGAATTGCGTCGCGATGATTCTAGGCTGGCCGTCGACGGTCAACGTGGCGATGCCATCCTGGTCGGGCTTGTCCTCTCCGACGAAGGCGTCGTAGTCTTTCACCGGCACGAGGACCCCGACGAACAGATTGCCCATAGGCCCCTGGTTCTCGCCACTTGGCGGCATGGCACCGTAGACGGCGAAGCTGCCGCGCTGCCGCACCTGCTCCATGCGCTCGGCGCCCAGCATGCCCGTCAGCTTGCCCAGGGCCATGGCTTTGGCGTCGAAGCCTTCCGGGGCGATCCCGGTCAGGAAAGCCGATGCCTCGGACAGGGTCTTGTCGAGGTTGTTGATGCGCAGGCAGAACAGGGCATCGGCCGGGGTCAGTCGCAGGACCCGGTCGGCCCCGGGCCGGGCCGGGCCGGCGGCCCATCCAGCGGTTGCCGTCAGCGCCACCATAACCATGATCGTTGCACGGCGTGTGCCATTTCTGAGTCGTCCCATGGTTCGCTCCTTTCCGAGTAATCCCGCTTCTTCACACGAATGACCTGGTCCTGCGGCCAACCGCTTCGGTATCTCTTGTCAGCCGCACTCACGTACCCTTGCCATTACCATAGACTCCCAGGTCGGCGGAATCTCGCGTTTTTTTTCGGAGATTCTGGCTGTCGCCCGAGACCGGCGTTTCTCCCCTTTGGCGGCCGATTAGGAACTCTGTGGCCGCGGAAGTTGCGGCGGCTGTGATTTGGAAGGACCCCTGCGCGTTGCTGAGCTGTCGGTCGGGCTGCCGCGGACTTACCACTCCCAGAACGTGTCGTGGCGCAGCCCCCTCAGGATGACGCCGTGTCTGCTGGCGTGGATTGCCTGAAGACGCACCTGCTCCGGTGCAGTGGCGGGACGCGACGTGGGGCCGTCTGAGACCTGAAGGGCTGATCGGCACGCCGGGTTGCCATCTCGGGAACTCTCCTGTTCTGGCTGGGCCACTGTGGCAATCATCATGTTCTCCATCGACAGGCCACCGATCCATCTCGGCAGCAGCCAGCCGGATACGGGCACGGCTCTCACTACCATAGACGCGGCAGCGTTCAAAACATGTCAGAGGATTTTCGGGAAATTTTCGCCGCCGTTCGAATCCCCGGGCCGGCAATAGGGCTTGAACGGGCGGGCTCGCCCGCTACAATCGGGCCATGAAACGATTGTACTGGGCGCAACCGGATACGTTCGAGGCCGAGGTCGACGTGGCCGTGGTGGATGATCGTGCGGTTACGATCGACCCGATTCTCTTTCATCCCGACGAGGGAGGCCAGCCGGCCGACCTGGGCACGATCGGTGACGCGAACGTGCTCAACGTCGAGCTCGTCGACGGGCGGATCGTGCATCGGCTCGACAAGTCTCTGGCGGCCGGCACGTACACGGCGCGCGTGGACCGGCAGCGCCGGGAGCATACGGCCGGGCACCACACAGCCCAACACATCCTCTCAGGTCTGGCGGAAAAACAGTTCGGCCTCAAGACCACCAGCGTGCACATCGGGCTTCAGCGCTGCACGGTGGATTTCGACCGGAAGATCGAGTGGGACACCGTCGCGGCGCTCGAGCGCGCGGCCATGGAGGTCGTGACACGCAATCTGCCGGTCGAGACGGTGTTCGACGAGACGGACGTGCGCAGCCGGGATGATCTCAGGGCGGTCACATCGGATGTGATTCGCGTCGTGAAGATCGCCGATTGCGACAAGTCCGCCTGTTGCGGAGCGCATGTGGGAACGACGGGCCAGATCGGCGTCATCCGGCTCTGTGACGTTGAGAGCAAGAAGCAGGGCACGCGAATCACCTTCTTGGCCGGCGCCAAAGCGCTGGAGTATTCGCAGGCTGAGACGAGCGTGCTGCGCGAACTGCGGAAAGTGGCAAACTGTTCGACACCCGAGCTGCCGACCATCTTCGAGAAGGCTCTGAGCCAGACGAAGGAACTGGCCAAGGAAGTCGATCAGTTGTGGTCGCAGCGATTGCCCGACTTGGCGGCGTCGGCCGAGGTGGTCGAGGTGGAGTCGTCGAAGGTCGGCGTTCAGATTGCGGATATTCCCGAAACGCTGGTGGCCAAGCTCGCGGCGCTGATTGCGCAGGCCACGGCGGGGGCGGGAATCGCGATCAGCGGCGTGCGCATCGCCATCAATTCCGAAACACTCGATGCCGGCGCGCTGCTCAGAAGGATTCAGACCGTTGCCGGTGGCAAGGGTGGAGGCTCGCCCAAGGCGGCGAACGGGCGCCTGGACCGGGGAATCACCGCCGGTGAACTGGCGGCCATTTTGAAAGGTGGAGAATAATCCTCATCAAGGAGCGCTGCATGAAACGCGTGTGCGTGGTCTTGTTGTTCGTGGTTTTCGTGGCCGGGGCGGGGTGCCGGAGTGTTACGCCTTCGG
>CP070782.1:5694598-5698878 GCA_020346325.1 Phycisphaerales bacterium | reverse complement strand
ATCGACGGGGTCAGTTGGATTCACGGGCTGGGGTATCAGCCGCACGTGGCGATGTACGAGGACCCGTTACTGCTCAAGCGCAAGATGGATTCCTACGGCGTGCAGTTCTCGCAGGTCGATGCGGCCTATCCGCTCTCCAGCCCGGATGGTCCCCTGCGCGGCGTCCCCTATGTCATGAAGGCCATTCAGTGGGCTCACCTGATCGGTTGTCCCTGTGTCGATACGACCGACGGGATGCAGCCACCGGAAGGGATGAGCGATGAAGAGGCGATGGAGATGATGAAGCGCAGTTATGGGCAGATCATCGAGGTCGCTGAGGCGCACCAGATCACGATCAACATCGAGCCGCATGGCTACTTCACCACCAAGCCTGAGATGATGGCCAAGATGCTGGCCTTTTGCGATAGCCCGTATCTCTGCATGAACATGGACACGGGCAACACCTTCATCGCGGGGCAGGACCCGGTGGCGTTCCTGACGCAGTTCATCGACCGCGTCAATCATGTGCACATCAAAGACGTCTCCGAATCCCTGGCGGCGGCCGTGCGCGGTGACCAGACCGGCATTGCGGTCAGCCATTGCGCCCTCGGTGACGGCGTCAACGCCGACAACATCCGCAAGTGCCTGGAGATCTTGCGCGATCGGGGCTACCACGGCGTCGTGAGTATGGAATGCGAGGGCCAGGCCGGACCGATGATCGAGCAGTCGCTCAAATGGGTGCGCGAGACGTTCGCCGCGTTGAACATCAAGCACGAGTGACACTGTCCTGGGTGTTGTCACGGGAGACAGGGGCGCTCGGGGCCCGCAAAAGTGCCGCGTTCCGGCCTTGTATCTCGAGAAAATATTTCCCATGCTTTACCTATGGGACATTTGGAACTCATCATCGCCGGTACGCTCATCGCGTCGCTGTATCTCTACTTGCGACGCTCAAACTCGAGCTAGCCGCAAAGTCCTTATCGGACCGCTCCCCATCGACTCGACTTCTCCGCTGCGGTGACAGCGCAGACCGTTCGTAGCGGCGCCGTCAGGCGTTTCTCACAAGTCCTGTTGGCCCTGTTAGAATGAATGCCCTTACGGGCCCACTACCAACGGCTCGCTACTTCGAGGCCATCAACTCGATGAAATCATCGAAGAGGTAGCGGGAGTCGTGGGGGCCCGGTGACGCTTCGGGGTGGTACTGCACGGCGAAGGCCTTGAGCTTCCTGCTGCGGATGCCTTCGCAGGTGTTGTCATTAAGGTTCAGGTGGGTCAGCTCGACGTCTTTGCCCTCAAAGGAATCGAGATCCACGCAGAAACCATGATTCTGGCTGGTGATCTCGATCTTGCCGGTCTTGAGGTTCTTGACGGGATGGTTGGCGCCGCGATGCCCGAACTTGAGCTTGTAGGTACTGCCCCCCAACGCCAGGCTGAGGATCTGATGGCCCAGGCAAATGCCGAAGATCGGGACCTGGCCCAGCAGTTCCTTGACCGTCTCGGCGGCGTACGTCACCGGGGCCGGGTCGCCCGGGCCATTGCTCAAAAACACACCATCGGGCTTGAGCGCGAGGATCTCCTCAGGTGACGTCTTAGCCGGCACAGCCGTGACCTCGCAGCCATGCGAGACGAGCAGACGCAGGATGTTGCGTTTCATGCCGAAATCCAGGGCCACCACTTTATGCTTCGGCTCGGGGACCGTCTGCGTGTCGCTGAGAACCTCAATGACGCCTTCGGTCCACGCATAGGGCTTGCGGACCGTGACTTTCTTGACGATATCGCGACCGACCAGGCCCGGATAGGCCTCCAACTGGGCCATCAACTTCTTCGGATTGGTCTCGTCGGACGAGATAATGCCCCGCATGGCCCCTTCGTTGCGAATGTGCCGGACGAGTTTGCGCGTGTCGATCCCTTCGAGGCCGACAACGCTGTTCTTCTTGAGATAGGCATCGAGCGTCGCGCCGTTGCGCCAGTTGCTCGGGTAGTCGCAGTTCTCCTTGACGATGAAGCCGCTGACAAAGACCTTGCGCGATTCCCAGTCTTCGGGATTGGTGCCGTAGTTGCCGATGAGCGGATACGTCATGGTGATGATCTGCTCGTGGTACGAGGGATCGGTCAGGATCTCCTGGTAGCCCGTCATGGAGGTGTTGAACACGACCTCGCCGCACTTGGAGCCCTGAGCGCCGAACGCCTGGCCCTCGAATACCGTACCGTCTTCCAGTAACAGAACCGCTTTCACGATGCTATCCTCAATGATAGGTCCTATAGGTCGGCTCGGACCTATTTTTTGTAGTACAACTGAATGGGTTTGACCTTGATCTTCTGGGCCTTGAGCGATTCGATGGCCTTGACCACCGCCTCGGCCCCTCGGATCGTAGTGACATAGGGAATCTGCCGATCCACCGCGTTGCGGCGGATGTCAAACGAATCCACGATCGACTGCTTGCCCACCGTCGTATTGATGATCAGATCGATCTTACCGTTGATAATCGCGTCGACAATATTCGGGCGGCCTTCGTAGACCTTCAGCGCGAATTCCGACGGGATGTTGTGCTTGATGAACTCGATGCAGGTCCCCTTGGTGGCGATGACCTTGAAGCCCAGGTCGTTGAGCTTCCGCGCCAGGGGCACGGCCCGAGCCTTGTCGTCGTCCTTGATACTGAAGAGCACATTGCCCTGGACGGGCAGCGTGTTGCCCACCGCCATCTGCGCCTTGGCGTAGGCATTGCCGAAGTCTTCGGAGATGCCCATCACCTCGCCCGTCGAGAGCATCTCCGGCCCCAGCAGCGCGTCGGTGCCCGGGAACTTCAGGAAGGGGAAGACCGCTTCCTTGACGGCATAATGGGTCGGCTCGATCTCTTTGGTGAAACCGAGTTCGTCCAGCGTCATGCCCGCCATGATCTTGGCCGCCAATTTGGCCAGCGGTACACCGATGGCCTTGCTGACGAACGGCACCGTGCGCGAAGCCCGGGGATTGACTTCCAGGATGTAGACCACATCGTCTTTAACAGCAAACTGGATATTGATCAATCCTCGAACGTCCAGTTCCAACGCCAACTGCTTCGTCTGGCGTTTGATCTCATCAAGAACCTTCTTCTTGATATTGACGGCCGGGATCGAGCAGGCGCTGTCGCCCGAATGGACGCCCGCCTCTTCAATGTGTTCCATGATCCCGCCGATGATAACGCGCTGGCCATCGCTGATGGCGTCGACGTCGAGCTCGGTCGCATCGTTAAGGAACTTGTCGATCAGGATCGGATGCTCGCCGGAGGCTTCGATGGCTTCATCGACACAGGCCTTGAGGCTATCCTCATCGTAAACGATATCCATGGCCCGGCCGCCCAGCACAAACGAGGGACGAATCAACAGTGGGAAGCCCAGCTTGCGAGCGATCTTGAGCGTCTTCTCGTAACTGGTGGCCGTGCCGCTCTCGGGCTGACGCAGCCCCAGCTTCTTGACCACCTGATTGAACCGCTCGCGATTCTCGGCCCGGTCGATACTGTCGGGCGAGGTACCGATGATCTTGACCCCCGCCTTCTCCAGAGGCACCGCGAGTTTCAGCGGCGTCTGGCCCCCGAACTGGACGATCACGCCGTCGGGATTCTCCTTCTCGACGATGGACATCACGTCCTCGTACGTGAGCGGCTCGAAGTAGAGCCGGTCGGACGTATCGTAGTCGGTGCTGACCGTCTCCGGGTTGCAGTTGACCATGATCGACTCGATACCGATTTCGCGCAGGGCAAACGCCGCGTGGCAACAGCAGTAGTCAAACTCGATGCCCTGGCCGATGCGGTTGGGACCGCCGCCGAGAATGACGATCTTGCGGCGGTCCGTCGGGGCCGCTTCACACTCGTCTTCGAATGTGGAGTAGAGATACGGCGTGGCCGCCTCGAACTCGGCGCCACACGTGTCGACCATCTTGTAGACAGCGCGAACGCCGTGGGCTTGCCGATGCTTGCGCCATTCCGGCTCGGGCATCCCGCAGAGCCCGGCCAAATACTTGTCGCTGAAGCCATACTCTTTGGCCTGGGCGATCATATCCGACGAAGGCACCTTGCCCTTCAGGCCGAGGAGCTTCTTCTCCAGGGCGATGATGTCCTGGATGTTGTTGAGGAACCAAGGATCGATCTTCGTTAGCTCAAAGACGTCCTCGACGGTCATGTTCCGCCGCATCGCCTCGGCCACGTACCAGAGCTTGTCCCAACAGTTGGTGCGCAGCTTGTCCTTCAGTTGGTTCAGCGAGAGGTCCGCGTCGATGTACTTGCTGCCCAGCGAGTGCCGGTCGATCTCCAGCGAGCGAATGGCCT
>CP070782.1:5668481-5694498 GCA_020346325.1 Phycisphaerales bacterium | reverse complement strand
TCGGCATCGTCGGAGGCATCGTCGCCCAGAGTCAGCGTCTTCGTGCTGTATTCGACGTCCAGATTCTCCGGCTCGTCCGACGGTGCGACGGCCACGATGCGGACGATGCCCATGATCTGTCCGGACAGATCGCGCGCCCGGGCAGCAGTCGGGTCCTGGATCGGACCGATGCTGCGGTTCATCTCGGCCGGGGGACCGGACATCAGCGTGACCGCGTGTTCCCCCAACTCCTCCACGGAAAACAGGATCTGGGTCAGGGGGATGGGGTTGTTCCCATAGCCGGTCAGGAACAGCCGGCCGAGATACCGGTCAGCCTGAATATCGGCCGCGCTGAGCAGCCCGGTGCGGCCGCTGTAAAGGGCCACCTCATTCTTCTGACCCAGTTCCGCGGCGATCTTGTCGTAGTTCCGGTCCTCGTCTTCATCGGCCGTCTGAGCCGCGGCCGGTTTCTCATCCCCGGCCGCGGCCGGCGCCAAGCCCGCGTCCGCCACACTTCGGGCATCGAGCAGGACCTGTTCGGCCTTGGAGAGGACCTTCCGTCGCGTCAGGCGATCCATGATGGTATCCTCGACGTCGGCGTAGCCCTGGGCCTTTTTGACGCGGGGAGAGTTCGGATCGTTGGGATCGGACAAGACCTCTTCCGTGAAGAGGTCGTCGCGATTGTTCTGATAGTAGGTCTCCGCCTCGTCAGCCGTGGGCCGGCTGGCCGTGGCGGCGACGTCGTTCAGGTCCACGACGATGTACTCGATCTGGACACGGTTGGGCAGTTTGTAGCCAAATCCGTAGGGATTCGTGTCGTCGGGTTCACCGGGCGGGAAGGCCTTGTACTTCTCGAACTGAGCCGTCATTTCTTCGTCGGACGCGGTCGTGCTTTTGTCCACGAAATAGGCGGCTTTGAGCTGGACGCATTCGGCGTTCAGGGTCTGGTTCTCATAGTTGGCCAGGTGCCGGATCTCCGAGTTGGTGACGCTCTCGGTCGAACAGACCGCCTCGGCATACTGCAGCACGGCCCACAACTTACCGAAGGCCTCCAGAATATCCTTCTCGGGAAGCCCGTACCGGTTGACCAGCGACTGCATTATCTGGGGGTATGTGGCGCCCTCGTAGAGCTGGGGGATGATCCTGCCCAGCATCTGGCCCACGTCTTCGCTGCGCACGTGGAAGCCGGCGTCCCAAGCCTCGTCGCGCAGCAGAATCCAGTAGATATCGGTCGGCACGGTGCGGTCGTACATGGCAGTGAGCTGCTTGTCGCTGACGTAGTAGCGATTTTGCTGGATGTGCTGGCGCAGGCCGTTGATCAGTCCTGCCGAGCCGCTGCTTTCCGAAAACAGCAGTTCGCCCAGGAGCACGCCCCGCAGGTCCTGGTATTGCAGGATCTGGCCGGCACCCAAGGCACGGATAATCTCCAATTCCTGCTGTGCCATCGTCCGGTCGGTGTAGGTGATCTTGTGCTTCTTGGGGCCGTAGTAGGCCACGGCCTTGTTCATACCACCGCTGCCCCTGAGCAGCTGCGTCAGGGCCGTGCCACCGACGAAGCCGACCATCAGCACGATGACCACGACCGCCATCACTTTGGTGTTGTTCTTCCTGAACCATTTGACTAAGTTCATATGTTCACTCCTGGTTTTCCTGGTCGGGCGTTTGACACCGGCCTCGGGACCGCACCACATGAGGACGGGCAACACGTTGCCTGCCGCGATTCTACATCTCTCGGGGATCCAAGGCGCAAACGCTTGTTATCCATTGAAACGTAAAGGGCTTAAAGTTACTGCAATGGCTCCGCTTTTGCAAGAAAAATAGTCGAGGCGCGCCGGGCACGGGTCGGGGCCCGACCCTACAGGTCGACTCGGGCGGCCGTGGTTCCATAGGTCCTATATGACCTAGAGGACCTATGGTGTTGCCTCATATAAATGGATTGAATCGGAATCCGTGTTGGACTATCATGCCGACCTTATGAGAGACGAAAAGAAAATACATTCCGAATCGCACAAGGCTCTTTCCCAGGCGTGCCGCCTGCTGCCGGGTGGGGTGAACTCTCCAGTCCGTGCGTTCGGCGGTGTCGATCTGGACCCGCTGTTCATCGCATCGGCGGCCGGTTCGAAAATCCGCGACCTCGACGGCAACGAGTACATCGACTACGTCGGGTCCTGGGGCCCGATGATCCTGGGCCACGCGCACCCGGCCGTGATCGAGACGATCCACCGGGCGGTGGACAAGGGGACATCGTTCGGAGCGCCCACGGTGGCCGAGACCGAACTGGCCGAAAGAATCGTTGGCGCCTTCGCTTCGATCGAGAAGGTCAGGCTCGTCAGCAGCGGGACCGAGGCGGTGATGAGCGCGGTTCGCTTGGCGCGGGCCTTCACCGGCCGGGACATGATCGTCAAGATGGTGGGCTGCTACCACGGCCACAGCGATTCGTTCCTGGTGGCCGCGGGCTCCGGCGTGGCCGAGCGGGGTACCGCGTCGAGTCCGGGGGTGCCGCCGGCACTGGCCGAGCTGACGGTGGTGGTGCCTTACAACGATATCGACGCGGTCCGGGCGGCCTTCGCCAATCATCCGGGCCGGATCGCGGCGGTCCTGGCCGAGCCGATCGCGGCCAACATGGGCGTGGTGCCGCCGGTAGAGGGATATCTCGAAACGCTCCGCACGCTGTGCGATGAGAACGAGACGCTGCTGATCTTCGACGAGGTCATCTCGGGATTCCGGGTGGCGCTGGGCGGCGCCCAGGAGCGGTATGGGATCTCGTCCGATCTGACGTGTCTGGGCAAGATCATCGGCGGGGGGCTGCCGTTGGCGGCTTTTGGTGGCCGTGCCGAGATCATGGACCGACTGGCCCCGCAGGGGGAAGTCTATCAGGCCGGGACGCTCAGTGGCAACCCGATCGCCACGGCGGCCGCCAACGCGACGCTGGAGATTCTCGCCCAGCCCGGCAGCTACGACAAGCTGGAGGCGTCCGCGGCGGCACTGGAGGCGGGATTTGCCGACGCCGCGGCGCAAGCTGGTGTGCCCGTTACGCTCAATCGGGTCGGCTCGATCATGAGCTGTTTCTTCTGCGATCATCCGGTGCGGAGTTTCGCCGACGTGCAGGCGACCGACATCGCGCGCTTTAAGCGGTTCTTCGCCGAGATGTTACAGCACGGCGTCTATCTGGCACCGAGCGCCTACGAAGCGATGTTTGTCTCCCTGGCGCATACGCAAGGCGACATTGAGCAAACGCTCGATGCCGCCCGCGCAAGCTTCAGCCAACTGCAATAGGTCCTATCGGTCTTATTGGACCTATTGTCCTATGGCAACTGTGTCGTGAACTTGTAGTCACCTGAGCCGATCTCAAAGATGGCGTCGCCTCCGTCGGTGCCGACGAACCGCACGCTGTCGGCATCCATGGCCGAGCGGCCTCCTTCCTTGATGGTCGCGGCGTTGACCGTGGGGACATATACCGTGGCGGTGGTGTTGGCCGGGATGGTGACCTTCAGCGTCAGCATCTCTTTCCTTTGGCCGGCCTCGTCGTGGGCCTTGATCTTCCAGTCCGTCGCGATCCGGCCCCGGATCGAGTCGTAGCTGGTCTTGGTCCAGGCCAGCTTGCCGTCGGGCCGGGGACGAATGAGGATGTGCTTGTAGGCCGGCCCCTCGGTATCGATCCCAGCCACCGTCCGGAACATCCACTCGCAGACAGCGCCGAAGGAATAGTGCGCGAAGGAGTTCATGCCCGGATCCTGGAAGCCGTTCTCGGGGGTCCACCCATCCCAACGTTCCCAGATGCTCGTGGCGCCGTGGGCGATGGAGAAGCCCCATGACGGGAACGTGTCGTTGTGGAACAGGTTGTAAGCGACATCGGTTCGTCCGAAACGTGTCAGGGTTGCCATCAGGTCCTTGGTGCCAACGAAGCCCGTGGACAGATGCCAGTTGCGCTCTTGAATGTCTTCGACGAGGTAGTCGATAGCCTGTGCCTGTTTGGCTTCGTCGAGCAGGTCGAAGGCCAGGGCCAGGACGTAGACGGTTTGCGTGTTGCCTTTGACCCGGCCGTCGTCACTGACGTAGGCTTTGTTGAAGGCCTCCTTGATGTCCTCGAAGAGTTGCTGGTACTTCCGGGCGTCCTGCTCTTTGCCCAGCACTTCGGCTGTCTGGGCGACGAGCCTGGTGCTGTAGGCGAAGTACGCGGTGGCCAGCACGTCCTTGGGCGTGTCGGCCTTGATGCTCAGCCAGTCGCCGTAGCCCTGGGCCGGACGCAGCAGCGTTCCGTTGGTGGTGGCCTTGCAGTACGTGATCCATTCGTCCATGGCGTCGTAGTGCTTGGCCAGGACGCGCTGGTCGCCGTAGACTTGGTAGATCGTCCAGGGACAGATCACGCCGGCGTCACCCCAGGCGGCAGTGCCGCCCCCTTCGGCGACGATACGCGGCGAGACATCCGTGAAGGCGCCGTTTTCGAGTTGAGCATCTTCGACGTCGACCAGCCACTTCGTGAAGAATGCCGATACGTCGGTGTTGTAGGTGGCCGTGCGGATGTAGATCTGAGCGTCGCCCATCCAGCCCATCCGTTCGTCACGCTGCGGGCAGTCCGTCGGGATGTCGATGAAGTTGGCCCGCTGGGTCTGGCAGATGTTGTGGTACAGGGTGTTGGCAATCTCGTCGGAGCACTCGAACCGGCCCATGACGGGTGTGGCGCTGGTCAGTTCCACGCCAGTGATGGCATCCAGTTTTGGCTGGCCTGGGTAGCCGGTCAGTTCGACGTACTGGAAGCCGTGGAAGGTAAAGCGGGGCTGCCAGACTTCCTTGCCGTCGCCTTTGCAGATATAAGTGTCCGTCGCGCGGGCACCACGCAGGTTGGTGGTGTAAACGGTGCCGTCGGGATTGAGCCGCTCGGCGAAACGCAGGACGATTCTTTGCCCCGGTTCCGCATCGGCGACTTTCAGTCGCACGAAGCCGGCGAAATTGGTCCCCATGTCGAAGACATACGTTTCCGGCTCGGGCTCGGTCATGGCGACCGGCTCGATTTCCTGGAACGGGCGGACGAGGACGCCCGGATAGGCCTCGATCCTGACGGCGATGGAGTCAGTGACGTCGACGCCGGACCAGGACGCGTCGTCGAGATCGGCCGTGCTCCAGCCCGGCATTTCGGCGCGGGCGTCGTAGGTTTCGCCCATGAGGAAGTCGCCTTCGAGGATAGGTCCGGTCGTGGCCTTCCAACTACGATCAGTCGCGATGATCTTCGAGCTGCCGTCGGCGTATTCGATGTGCAGTTGCGCAGCAAACCGGGGGTTCTTGCCGTAATGGTCGCGGGCGAGATACCAGCCGATGTAGCCGCTGTACCAGCCATCGGCCAGTACGGCCCCGACGACGTTGAATCCTCTCTTGATCTCGTCGGTGACATCGAAGGTGTTGTAGTAGACGCGGATGTTGTAGTCGGTCCAGCCCGGCGTGAAATAGCTGTTGTCGATGCGCTGGCCGTTGAGGTGCAATTCGTAGTTGCCCAGCGCCGACGCGTAGAGCGTGGCGCGCGTGACGGGTTGATCCACGATGAAGCGTTTGCGCAGGAACTGGGCGGGTGGCAGGAAGAGCTGTCCGTGCTTCAACTGGATCTGGCCCCAGGGGCTGTCGCCGTAGCTGCCCGCCACCTGGGCCTGCTGCCAGCCCTGGGCGTCGTAGTCCACGTCTTGCCAGCCGGGAGGTGCCGATTCCGTGCAGCGCCAGGTCCCGTCCGAAGCGATGACCGTGGTCGTACCATCGGTGTAGGTGATCTTGACGAGGGCCAGGAGGCCGGCCGGGTTGGGGGCGTCACCGCGGTTGGCCGTGTTGGCGGCAATGACGTTCTTGCCGGCGCGGAGCCAATCCTTGACGTCCACCACCAGCGCTTCCCTGAAGTTCTCCCCATCGCGGACGGGCCGGGCGTTGATGTACAGTTTGAACCAGTTGTCGGCGGTGACGGCACACAGCGCCGAGGCCACCTCGCGCCCGGCTTCGATCGTGAACTCTTTGCGGAACAGCCGGTTGCCGATCGGGGCCGCCGAGGCAGGGTTGCCACCCGGAGACCAGATCCACGACGCCGCGGCCAGGTCCAACGACTGCCCCGTCGGCGCGCGGTCGCGCGAAGCGTCGAAGCCGATCCACCGGGCCTGCCAGTCCTCCGGTTCCAGCAGGCCCATCGTCCAGCGGGCCGTCTTGCTCCAGCCCGAGCGTTTGCCCTCTTCGTCCCAGACGCGCACCTTCCAGAAGCACTGCATCTGCGACCGGAGGGGTTTGCCGGCATAGGGGACCTGGATCGTGCGGTCCGATTCGACGATGCCGCTGTCCCAGAGATCTCCGGTGTCCTTGTTGATCAGGCGCCGGCTGCTGGCGACTAGAATGCGATAGGCACTCTGGCTCTTGCCACGCCGGCTCGAGGTCACGATCCAGTTCAGTCGGGGTTCGACCACATCGATACCCAGAGGGTCGATGCGGTATTCGCAGCGCAGTTGCTCCGGCTCCAGCCCGCCGCCCAGGAGACCCGCCATCGCGGGGCCGGCCGAGCAGGCCAACAGCATGACTGCCCATCGCGTGGATATTCGTGTTCTCATTCCTCTTCACCTCCAAATCGCGCGTTCGAGATGTGGGTTCCTCGCATCGCTGTTGTGAACGAGCCTATCGCCGGCACGGCAGCTAAACTGTCGGCCGGACTGCTCCGGTGTCAATCCGTATGGCCTCTGGCCATCGCTGTTTCCGCTTCCGACGGCGGTGGATCCTGGCCGTTGCTGCCACCGTAGATGAAATGCATCTGTCCCACATTGGGAATCCAGCGCAACGAGATGAGTCGGTACAGCACGTTGGCCGGCATGCTGCGCTGAGCCTTCCGGGCCAGGACGCTCTTCAGTGACATGGGCCAGGGGAATTCGAAACCGCTGGGCCAGTAGACGAACAGGGCCTTGCCGACGAGGTAGTAGCGGGGCACCACGCCGGCCCGGGGCGGTTCGGTGCCTTTGCTGGAGACGTCGGGCCGGCCCCACCAGCGTCCGTCTTCGCTGTTGGGACTGTTGTCGCCCAGCACGAAGAACTCGTCGGCATTCAGTCGGAACGGTTGCTCTTTGGTGGCGCGCGGCGTGCGCCCGCCGTCCGCCTTGCTGAGATAATAGATGTCTCTGAACAGAGCGATGTGCGACAGCGTCATTTCGCCGGCACCGAAGATCGCGGCCGGGACCGAATGGGCCGAGCCGTGCTCCAGGGCATCGGGCGTGCGCCCGAGATCGAACGAGAGCCGGTTGCCGTTGAACTCGAACAGGAGTTGGTGGTCCACCACGGCGAATTTCACCAGGGTGAACACTCCGGGGTTCGGGGCCTTGACGGCCTGACGCTTCAGCACGGTCTCCTGGTTGCCATTGAACTTGCTGAGCACGATTTCGCCGGACAGATCCAGCCAGGCGCGGTAGTCGACGCCGTATTTGTTGAGCGCCACGCCGATGCGCCCCTCGGTGCCGGCCGGCTCGACGTAGAACCGCACCATGCGGTCCGTGCACTCGGGTCTGTTTCTATTGAATTGAATGTCGTTGTAGGCGTAGGTGACGGTGAAATTGTTGGCCGAGCTCCCGCCATAGGCCAGGACGTTGGTCTGGTCGGCGGGGCTGTCCAGCACCAGTTGCGTCGGGTTCTCCTCATTGATCTTCCACGCCGAGGCTTCCAGATCGAAGGGAGGACGCCAGCGGTGTTGGTTGAACGCGCCACGCTGGTTCGGATTCACCGGCTGGAAATCATGGTCATAGACCGGCATCCAGTGCTCTTTCTGCACCTGAGGCGGTCGGCGCGTGATCAGTCCGTTGACGTAGATGTCTCCGTCGATGATGCTGATCTCTTCGTTCGGCAGTCCGATCAGACGTTTGATGTAGTTTTCGGAGGGGTCCGTCGGGTTCTTGAAGACCACGACATCCCATCGCTTGGGTTCGAGGAACTGGTAGATGCACTTGAGCACGAGAATACGGTCGCCGTTGGCGACGGGAGCGCCGTTGCCGGCCGGCACGAGATAGCCGCAACTGGGACAATGCGTGGGCTGCCGCATCTGGACCGTCCCGGAGGGAATGGTGTCCGGCGCCATCTGGTAATGGCGCGGCACGAATCCATGGTCGTACTTGTACCCACATTCCGGGCACCGCAGCCGGAAGTGCGCTCCTTTGAGCGTGTCGGCCATGCTGCCGGTCGGGATGCGGAAAGCCTCCATGACAAAGGCCCGGAAGACAAACGCCAGGATAAAGGCCGTGATCAGCCACTCGAACGTGTTGGCGATCTCGGCGGCGCGATCTTTTCGTTTCTCGACGGGCTTGTTGCTTTGGGCTTTCGGGGTCTTGTTTGCCGCCATCAACTTCAGTCCTGTTCCTTGCCAAACCGCAATTCTACTGAGCTGTGCAGAGTCGCATGAGACATCCCATGTCGCACTTTGATGATACCGACGTCCTCGTCACCGCCGCAGCAGAGCCGTCAAGACGGATGGCATCGTTGCGAAAAACGCCATTATGCCCTCAGATGGGGTTGGGGTCAACCATCGTATATTTGTCGGGTTCGATGCCGTGGTCGGGCCCGGCAGCACCGCCAACGCGGCCTCGAATCGACCGCCTGGGCCGGGCGGCCGGGCCGGTGCCCTGGATGGGAATGCCCCGGCCCGGCAATGGGGCCATCTTCTATCCATATCCGGTGGATGCCACGGGCCGAAGAGGGCCTCCGGCAGGGGCGGCTACCACGCAAAATTTTTGCCCAAAAGTACTTGCCGCGTAGAAGTCTTTATTGTATAGTAGGTTGCAGACGTTTTCCTTCCTGCTTCGGTGGTGTTACGCCTGTGCTGATGAGGCATATTGTTTCACAGGCGGATTGTCGGAGAAGGTGTTCGTCAGCTATGTAGGGTTCAGAATGTCCGTGATAGGGTGTTGGACAAATCAGACACAGCCGTGGTCGCAAGTCTGGCGGACTTGCCAGAAGCCCGATTCCCGTTCTCGAATCGCTCCATCCTTCAAGTGAGGTAATGTATGGCGACAGTGACCAAGAAAGAACTCATTGACCGCATTGCTGAACGTACCCAGGCCAAGAGGGTGTCGGTCAAACGTATTGTTCAAGCCTTTCTTGACGAGATCATTAACGAGTTATGCCAGAACAATCGCTTGGAGTTCAGAGACTTCGGCGTTTTCGAGACGCGGACGCGGGCTTCCCGGATTGCGCAGAACCCCAAGACCCTGGAGCGGGTCGAGGTGCCGGCCAAGCGGACCGTGAAGTTCAAAATGGGCCGGCTCATGCGGGAGAATCTCAGCAGCGTAGCGCCGGAGTCGGCCGAGGCCGGTCAGGAGCTGTAAGGCCACTTCCGGCAGCGGCGGCCACCGAGCCGGGCGCGGGTGATACCAATACGGGGGAGATCCCTGTCGAAAGGCCCCGAAGGAGCACTGTATGTTGGAAGGCAAGGTCAAATGGTTCAATCCCCGCAAGGGGTATGGATTCATTGCGACGCCTGATGGTCGTGACGTCTTTGTCCACTACTCCAGTATTACTGCCGAAGGATTCAAGACGTTGGGTGAGGGAGACGCGGTTGTTTTTGACGTGGTGGAGGGTGAAAAGGGGCCCCGAGCAACGAATGTGATGCCTCAGACGACCTCCGAGTCGTAGAGGCCGCCTGGCTTGGTCGGCCCTGTCCCCCATGCTGCATGCCAGGGCTATCTAGCGGAATTCCAATCCGATACTAATACGGCCGCCATCTGTGGCGGAGATGCTACGGTGGCAGATGAGGTCCGTCTGATGAACCCGGACCGGTGCTTGCATCCGGCACCTGCCTGTTGTATAATACAGTCTGTAAACTGCGAGGGATGCTATGATTGCCGGCGAAAGCCAATCTGGCCTGGACTGTAGCGTTCTAGTGCTCAACAAGCACTACATGGCGATCCGTGTCGTCGGCGCCAGACGTGCTTTTTCCTTGCTCTGCCGCGAATTGGCCGAGGTGGTCTCTTACGAGCAGGGCAGCTATGCCAACTACGATTTCAAGAGTTGGTGTGAGGTCAGCCAGTGCCGGCGGGAATTCGAGCCGGACGGGCACGATTGGGTTGCCACGGTCAATTTTGACGTGGCTGTGCCGAGGATCATTCGCCTGTTGTTCTACGATCGGCTACCGCGCAGCGAGGTGAAATTCAACCGGCGCAATATCTTTGCCCGGGATCGCAACCGTTGCCAGTATTGTGGCAAACGCTTCTCCACCAGCGAGTTATCGTTGGATCATGTGGTGCCCCGCAGCATGGGGGGCGCCGCGACGTGGGAGAATATCGTCTGTGCGTGTATGCGGTGCAACGTCAAGAAGGGCGGACGCACCCCCAAGCAGGCCCACATGGCCCTGATTCAGAAGCCCGCCAAACCGCGGCGCAATCCCCTGATCCACATTCATCTCGGTCACGACCGCTACCGCTCCTGGAAGCAGTTCCTCGACCATGCCTACTGGTCCGTCGAGCTGAAGTAGGTGGTTCGTCGGAGCCAACCGGACCGCGTCCCACGGCCGTGGTCAGAGGCGAGGTCTCTGCCCGTTGACGGCGGATCTGACATACGAATATCGAAATGCGAAACCAGCACGAAATCCGAACGCTCGAACAGCCAAAGCAAACCTGCTGGAGCCATTGCTGAGCTCGGCGCGGCCGCTTGGTTTTGATCATTTGTGTCTGGTTCCGGATTTGTTTCATCTCTTGTGCCTGGCCGTTCGGATTTGAGCGTGGCCGCCACTGCGTCACCATAAATCCCTACCCGGGTTTGTTTTATGCCACGTCCCGAGCGTGTGCAAGACCTACTGGCTCACATCGCCTTCCTCCGGCCGGCGCGCCCTGGCGGGCAGGAAATACCAGCGAGCGCGTACAGGTCTTGATCCAACTCCAGTGCAGCACGAGGTGCACGAGCATTAGGGGCACGAATAGCAGTGATAAGATGAAGTGAACCTCGCCCCAGTCGTGACGGCTCAGGTCGAGCAGTTGCTTGACGTCGTCAGGGCCTCGTCCGCCGCGGAAGCCGCGTCCGTGGCCGCCGCCTGAGCCCGGTGGCAAAACCCATTTCAGAATGATCCCGGTCCCGATCAAGAAGATCAGATTCAGAAGAGCCACGGCATCCACGATGTAGTTGACTGCTGCGCGTCGCATGATTGTGCCATTGAGGTCGCCCATCGGGCCGGCGTTTTCGGGTATTGTAGTGCGGCTTTCGGCGATTGTGCATCGCCTGCGCGATGCGCTGCTGCTGCCGGGAGATGCCATGGCGCGATTTTCTACTTGACTATTGTCCGGTTCTGCGACTTTATAGCGTTTTCCCCAGATGTGGGTCCTTGTTGTCGCAGTATGGCAGACAGACCACCTTTTAACGAAGAGCCATACGCACTAGGCATTTTGATGTCCATAAATGCCGTGACGCTCGCTGCGACTGTTTCTCTGTTCGGGGTTCTACTCCATGAAACGAATCATCGACGAAGTCTTCCAGGCGGAGGACAAGGTTAGCGCCATTTTGAAGCAGGCCCGGGAGCGGGCGTCGGAACTGAAGCGCTCGGCGGAAAAGAAGGCTTCGGAGACGGTCAGTGAGGCGCGGCGGCAGGCGCAGGAAGCCGCCCAGACGATCCTGGATGAGGCGAAGAAGGAGGCCGAACGTCTCCGCCGGGACAAGCTCAAGCAGGCGGAACAGGACGCCGCATCGATGCTCCAGCGCAATGCCGGCGCGACCGACCGTCTCGTCCAGGAGGTCTGTGATGCGATCGTGAAGACGGAGTGGGAGAAAGACGGGTAGTGATGGCCGGCCCTCTGTCAAAATACGCCTTCATCAACGCCAAGCTCCGGGCTCGGATCAGCAAGATCCTGCCTGACGAGATGTTTGCCCAGCTGGCCAAAGCCCCTTCGTTGGAGGCGGCCCTGGCGCTGTTGCGTGAAGGTCCGTTTGCTTCTCTGGAGCAGATCTACGCCAGCACGGGGGACTTGAAGCTGGCGGAGCTCGAGTTGCTCAAGGACGAAATCGAACTCTACCGGGGTCTGCGCGACTACCTTCATGCCGATACAAAACCGCTGGTCGACGCGCTCCTGTCTCGCTTCGAAATCGACAACCTGAAGAACGCGATACGCATCTATTTCGATCGAAAGATTCGCAAGCGCGCGGTGGATACCAGCACGCACTATGTCCTCCACGACCGCATCATCCATGCGATACCGATTGACATCATTGTCAACGCCGACAGCTTCGATGAGATTGCCCGTGTCTGCGGGGCGACGCCGTATGGGCGGATCGTCAGCAAGTACAGTCACATCGTGGAATCCGAAGGCTCGCTGTTTCGCATGGAGGTGGCGCTCGACCACCACTATTACGATGATCTCCTTGGCGCGATCGATCGGTTGGATCGGCGCGACCGCCAGGTGGCGCTACGGCTGATCGGCGTGGAGATCGACTTACAGAACATTAGCTGGATCATCCGTTTACGCAAGTTCTACGATTTGCCGCTGGAGGCCGTCCTGACAACGATTGTCCCGGGAGGGTTCAATCTCAACAAGACTACGATCGAAGAACTGTACCGGGCCCAGAACGTCACCGCCGTGTTGCAGAGATTCGTTGAAGGCAAGTATCCAGGGCTCTCGGCGCTTATGTCTTCCCCGGCCTCGAGCAGCACGTCGCGGCTGATGCTGATCCGACGCATCCTGGACGAGATCCGCCGGCACGAGGTCCAACGCATCTTGGGGGGATACCCCTTCACGGTGGGTATCCTCCTGGCCTATTTTCTCCTCAAGGCTGATGAACTGAAGAAGATTCGGATGGTCCTGAACGCCAAACCGATGGACCGACCGCTGGAACGGATTGAGAGCATGCTATGATTTTCACGACTCAGATGACGCAATTGTTCGCTGTAGTGCTGGGCAGGGACAAGGAGCGGGTGACCGAGGCCCTCCTTCGTGAAGGCGTCATGCAGTTTCTGAGCACGTCGGAGATCGACGTGGAGCATCTGGACAGTCTCTCGGCGGTCAAGCCAGAAGTGTCACTGACGGAACTGGCGGAGGTGAGACAGCGCGTCGAAGGGGTCCTCTATACAGTCGGCATCGTTCCCACGCGGCCCCAGGAGTTCGATCTGAACAATCGCGTGGCCGTGGATCTCGCGCAAGAGACGGCCCGTCTCGACCGGATTGACGGACAACGCGACAGCATTCGGGAGCGGCAGCGGTCCCTTCAGCAGGAAATCCTGAAGCTGGAGGACATCAGGCGACAGGTGGATCTCTATGGTATCGATCTCGGGGCGCTCGCGACGCCGGCGCAGCAGTCGATGCTCGCTATGCGGACCGGGAGGATCGCGGCGTCCCAGGTGAAGAATCTGGAGAAGGAGTTGAAGGGCCTGCCGGCCTTGCACATGGTACTGGGCCAGCAGGATGGTGCGACCCACTGCCTGCTGCTGTCGATGAAACGCGATCGCGAGCAGATTGAAAAGATCCTCGCCGGTGTCGGTTGGACGAGCGTCGAATTGCCGAAGGAGACCCTGTCCGCCCGGCAGGGCCTGTTCCAGGAAATCTCTGAAAAACTCGAGGCCCTCGGGGCCGAACAGAAAGAGCTCCAGGCGCAGGTGGCAGACCTGGTGAAGAAGGAGGAGCCCTATCTCAACACCCTGTGGGTGAACCTGCGCGTCAACGAGTTGTGCGCCCGGATTCAGAGCAGTTTCAAGTCATCGTCACGCACGGTGATCTTCGCCGGCTGGCTGGCCTCATCGAAGAAGGAGCGCCTCAGCGTCAAGATTATGGAGGCCAGCGAAGGGCGTTGCTATCTGGAGTGGCACGAGGCCGGCAGTGAAGAGGCAATCGGCGAGGACATCCCGGTTGCGTTCAACAATCCCAAGGCCCTGGCACCTTTCCAGATGCTGGTGAGCAATTTCGGCGTTCCCCAGTACGGCACCATCGATCCGACACCTTTCGTGATGCCCGTTTATCTGGCGATGTTCGGGCTGATGTTTGCCGATGCGGGCCAAGGTTTGGTGTTGGCTGTGCTCGGCGCTCTGGGCGCCTGGCGGCTTAAACGCAACGAGGCGAAGCAAGGCTTGTACAATCTGTCCTGGTTGATCATCTGGTGCGGCCTCTCGGCCATGTTCTTCGGCGTGCTGTTTGGCTCCTATTTTGGCATGGCACCTATCCAGCCGCTCTGGTTCGATTTCCACGGCATTGTCGCGGGCCACGCCGAGACGAGTTCGGTCGTCAAGGACGTATACGACATTCTGTCGATCACCATTTACTTCGGCATTACCGTGATTGTCCTGGGGTTGCTCTTCAACTGGATCAATCTCATCCGGGGCCGCCAGTGGATGGAATTGTTATTCAACAAAGGCGGTGTCCTCGGTGGATGGATCTACGGCGGTGGTGTCTACATCGCCTCCTACATGGTCGGACACAACTACAAGGAATTCCCGCCCGGGCGGACGATCTTTCTGCTGGTGGGGTTGCCCGCGCTGCTGCTTTTCATCAAGGAGCCCTATCACTACTTCCGCCATCGGAGGGGGTACGGCAATGAGAATCCCAATCCCGTCTTCATACTGCTGACCGCGCTGATGGAATGGATCGTCGAACTGCTCGAAATCTTCAGCGGCTATCTCTCCAATACGCTGTCTTTCATGCGAGTGGCGGGACTCGGCATCGCGCACGTCTGTCTGATGATTTCGTTTTTCACCCTGGCTGAGATGACACCGGGTATCTTCTCGATTCTGATTCTCATCTTCGGAAACGCCCTGGTGATCGGCCTCGAGGGCCTGTCCGCGGCCATCCAGGCCTTGAGGCTCAACTACTATGAGTTCTTCACGAAGTTCTTCCACGGGACCGGGCGGTTATACACGCCGGTCTCCTTAAATAGTGAACTCTGATAGAGAGCACGACAGTGGCGTTCCCGGACATGTCCGTCGAGGAACGTCGTAGCAGTGACCAAGAAAGGATGAGAAGCAATGGATGAACCCGCACGAAGATTGAAGGCGAACATCAATCAGAGCATCGTTGCCCTTTTGACGATCCTGGCCATCGTCGGAACCCTGTTCTGTTCCAACGCCTTTGCCCAGGCCGCCCATGAAGAACCGACGGTGGAGCCGGAAATGACCCCGGAAGGGGCGGGCGTGATGAAGTTCGGGCTTCTCGCGGCAGCGGCGGCTTTTGGTTTGGGCGCCCTTGGCGCGGGTTTTGCTATCTCGCACGTCGGGGCGGCGGCCATGGGCGCCGTAGCCGAGAAGCCGCAAATCGCCGGACAGGCGCTGATCTTTGTGGCTCTGGCGGAAGGTATCGTGGTGTTCGGATTCATCACGGCGCTGATGATCCTCGGAAAACTGTAGCCGGACCATGAGATACTCGATCATAGGCGATGAAGATACGGTTTTGGGGTTCGCCATTGTCGGTGTCTCCGGTAAGGTGGCCACCAACGCGGACGAGGCGCGGCGGGCGTTCAAGGACCTGATCGCGGATCAGGAGACGGGCATCATCATCATGACCGAACGGGTCGCGGACATGATGCGTTCAACTGTGGACCGGTACTTGTTCACGGAGACGTTTCCGCTGATCGTCGAGATTCCCGACCGCCGTGGTCCGGCGCCCGATCGACCGGGTATCCGGGAGTTGGTGAATACCGCTATCGGGATAAAGATATGACCGTGACGTCACGACCCGATGGTTCCCGGCAGGGACCCGAGGGCCGGTTTCCAATGAGGTAGTCGCTCTTATGGAGTCAATGCAGCAAGGAAAAGATGCCCTGATCTCAGGAATCGAAGCCGACGCTCGATCCGAGGAGGAAAGGCTTGTCAAAGAGGTCGAGATCCAGGCGGATGAGAAGCTCAAGTACGCTCGGAAGAAGGCCGAGTCGCTGCTGAACGAAGCCCGGGACAAGGCAACCGTGCAGGGCGAGGCGATCAAGCAGAAGGCGATCGCCGAGGCCGAGCGCGAGATCAAGCGTCGCGCCCTGCACCTGCGTGATACGCTGATGAAGGACATCGTGGCGCAGGCCCGGGCGAAACTCGAGTTCATGATTGACGATCCCGGCTACCGGACGATTCTGGCCGACTGGATCACCGAGGCTGCCATCGGGCTCGGCGCCGAAGCGGCTCGGGTCAACGCGTCGGCGCGGGAATTGCTTCTGATCGACAAACCGTTGCTGGCCGACGTTGCGCAGCGTGTCCACGCCCAGACCGGCAAGTCAATCACACTCACGGTCTCGGACGTCGGACCGCTGGAGTCTCAGGGGGTGGTTCTGACGACGATGGACGGGCGCATGGCGTTCAACAATCAGGTGATAACGAGGATCTCCCGGAAACGGCGTGATATCCAGAGGCTGATATACGATGACATGTTTGCCGGCAGTCAAGAAGAGTGATTATGAGTGACAGAATAATAGGACAAGTCAAGCGTGTCAACGGGCCGGTGATCGAGGTGATGGGGATCACCGATGCGGAGATGTTTGAGTTGGTCCGCGTGGGCAAAGAGAACCTGATCGGTGAGCTGATCAAGCTGCAGAAGGACAGCGCCGTCGTCCAGGTGTACGAAGATACGACCGGCATCGCTCCCTACGATCCGGTCTACGGGGCGGGAATGCAACTGTCCGTCGAATTGGGCCCGGGCATGATCGGCACCATCTACGACGGCATCCAGCGACCGCTGGAAGCGATTCGGGAGCTGTCCGCGATCTACATTGAGCGCGGGATTGCGGTGCCCTCCCTCGAGCGTGAGAAACGGTGGCATTTCGTTCCCTCCGTTAGCGATGGGCAGCAGGTTTCCGGCGGCATGGTGCTCGGCACCGTCCAGGAAACGGAAAACCTCGTGCACAAAATCCTGGTGCCGCCGAGCGACAGCGGTGTGCTCAAATCGGTGGTGGCCGAGGGTGACTATACGGTCGAAGAGACCATCGCCGTGTTGCTGCTGGAGGACGGTACGGAGAAGCCGCTGCATCTGATGCAGCGCTGGCCCATTCGCGTCCAGCGTCCCACACGGAAGCGGCTGCCTTTGGATATCCCGCTCGTGACGGGCCAGCGTGTCATCGACGCGCTCTTCCCGGTCGCCAAGGGCGGGACGGTCGCCATCCCGGGCGGCTTCGGGACCGGCAAGACCATGACGCAACAGGCCGTGGCGAAGTGGTGTGATGCCGACCTGATCGTTTACATCGGCTGCGGCGAACGCGGCAACGAGATCTCCGACGTGCTGACGGAATTCCCGGAGTTGATCGATCCCCGCACGGGCCGGTCGTTGATGGAACGTACGATCCTGATCGCCAACACCTCGAACATGCCCGTCTCGGCTCGCGAGGCCAGCATCTACACTGGCATTACCATGGCCGAATACTTCCGCGACCAAGGCTATCACGTGGCGATCATGGCCGATTCGACCTCGCGCTGGGCGGAAGCGTTGCGCGAGCTGTCGGGGCGTATGGAAGAGATGCCGGCCGAAGAAGGCTTCCCCGCGTATCTGCCCACGAAGATCGCTGAGTTCTACGAGCGGGCCGGTTCCATGGAATCCCTGAGCGGCGCCCACGGTTCGGTGAGCATCATCGGTGCCGTGTCACCACCTGGCGGCGACTTTTCCGAGCCCGTGACCCAGCATACCAAACGGTTCATCCGTTGTTTCTGGGCCCTCGACCGGAATCTGGCCAACGCCCGCCACTACCCGGCTATCTCCTGGCTCGATAGCTACAGCGAGTACCTCAACGACCTGGTGCCATGGTGGGAACAACAGGCCGGGCCGGAATGGTTTGCCGACCGCACGGAAATCATGGAACTGTTGCACAAGGAGGTCCGCCTCCAGCAGGTGGTCAAGCTGGTCGGTCCGGACGCGCTGCCTGACACGCAGCGGTTCATTCTGGAAGTGTGTACTTTGTTCAAGAATGCGTTCCTGCAGCAGAACGCTTACGATAAGATTGATGCCTATTCCACCGTGCAGAAGCAGGCGAAGATGCTGCACATCATCGTCACTTATTGGCAGCGTGGCTCCGAGGCCATCAAAGGCGGTGCCACCCTGGTCAAATTGCGGAAAATGAAGGTGTATCAAGATATCGTGAAGATGAAATTCTCCGTGGCGAACGACGACCTTTCCGGCCTGGACAAGATCGAAGCGCGTTTGGAGCGTGCCATGGATCAACTGGAGGCGTTGCATGCCTGACCCTCAAAAGAACCCGCTGCTCTCCGGCCGCGAGTATATCGGCGTCGACAAGATCGACGGCCCCTTGATTTTTGTCCGCCAAACGCACCCGGTGGGATATCGGGACCTGATCGAATGCGTCGATGGCCAGGGGCGCGTGCGACTGGGCATCGTCCTGGAGTCGTCCACTAATGCGGTGGTGGTGCAGGTCTTCGAAGGGACCTCCGGATTGACCTTGCCCGGGACGCGCATCCGCTTTTCGGGAGAGCCGCTGACGATCTCTGTGTCAAAGGAAATGTTGGGCCGTGTGTTCAACGGCTTGGGGCAGCCCATCGATGGTGGCCCGCCGCAGCGCAGCGATGTCGAGTTGGACGTCAACGGCATGGCCATCAATCCCACAGCCCGGCAGTATCCCCGCGACTTCATCCAGACGGGCATCTCCGTCATTGATGGGATGAACACGCTGATTCGGGGTCAGAAGCTGCCGATCTTTTCAGGCAATGGTTTGCCTCACAACGAACTGGCCGCCCAGATCGCCCGGCAGGCGAAGATCCGCGGGACCAACACCGAATTCGCCGTGGTCTTTGCGGCCATGGGCGTCAAGCACGACGTCGCCCAGTTCTTCGTGCATTCGTTCGAGGAAAGTGGCGTGCTAGACAACGTGGCGCTGTTTCTCTCGCTGGCGGACGATCCGTCGATCGAGCGCTTGATCACGCCGCGCACGGCCCTCACGTTGGCCGAGCATCTGGCGTTCAACGAAGACATGCACGTGCTGGTCATCATGACCGACATGACCAACTATTGCGAGTCGTTGCGCGAGATCTCCACCATTCGCGGCGAAATCCCCTCGCGTAAGGGCTATCCGGGCTACCTCTATTCCGATCTAGCTGAGCTCTACGAGCGCTCCGGCATGATCAAGGGCCATGAAGGCTCGATCACGCTGCTTCCCATCCTGACGATGCCGAACGATGACATCTCGCATCCCGTGCCCGATTTGTCGGGCTACATTACCGAGGGGCAGATCGTGTTCGAGCGGGAAATGGACGGACGCGGCATCTATCCGCCCGTGGCCGGCCTGCCGTCACTGTCGCGTCTGATGAAGGACGGGATCGGCGAGGGCATGACTCGAGAGGATCATCCGCATCTGGCGAGCCAGCTTTTTGCGGCGTACAGTTATGTGAAAGATGTTCGTAATCTCGCTTCGGTGATTGGCGAGGAGGAACTGACGCCCCTGGACCACAACTATCTCGAATTCGGCATGCAGTTCGAGCAAAACTTCGTCTCGCAACGCATGGATGAAGACCGCAGCGTCGAGCAGACCCTGGACTTGGGTTGGGAAGTCCTGCGCACGCTCCCGGTCGAAGAGTTGCATCGGATCACGGACGAGGAAATCGAGAAGTATTATGGAAGTTAGCAGACGGCTATCATGGCGCAACTGAACTACGCACCCACCAAGACGAATCTGCTGCGGCTCAGAAACGATCTGAAGTTTGCTCAGCAGGGCTACGAACTGCTGGATCAGAAGCGGAACATTCTGATCATTGAACTGCTGGCCTTGCTCGACCAGACGGTGGATTTCCAGAACCGGGTCGAGAAGGCACTGACCACGGCCTACAACGCCCTCGAAGAAGCGATCCTCGACATGGGCAAGCTCAAAGTGCAATACCTCACCGGTGCGGTCAACATCTCGACGAAGATCACGGTGAAGTCCCGACGGGTTATGGGGGTGGCGCTTCCGGTCATTGACACGGAATTCCAAGAGCGTCCTCCCTATTTCAGTCCCTTGGGCAACAGCTTCTGGATCGACAGCTCGCTGTATTTTTTCAAGGAGGTGCTCAAGCTGCTGGGCAAGCTGTCGGAGCTGAAGATCTCCGTTCTACGGCTGGCCAACGAAGTCAAGAAGACGATTCGCAAGGTCAACGCTTTGGAGAAGGTCGCCATTCCGGACCTGAAGGAAACCGTCCACTACATCCAGAGTCGGCTGGAAGAGAACGAGCGGGATATGTTTGTTCTCATGAAACTGGTGAAGGAGAACCTGGAAAAGAAAGCGGCGCAACACGAAGGACGTCTATCGTGAGTACCCCAAAGAAGATCCTGGTCCACGTTGATGGGACCGAACGGTCGATCACGGCCGCTCAGTATGCCATCTGTCTGGCCTCGTTTTACCATGCCGACCTGACGGCTCTCTACGTGATCAACACCCGCGCGATGGAAGACCTGCTCAAGGCCCGGATCTTCCTCAAAGACGAGCAGATGGAATACGAGCACGATATGGAAGCGGACGCCGAACGGTATCTCAACTATGTCGACGAACTGGCTGTCAAGAAGGGCTTGTCCATCACCAAAAAGAGCAGCCGGGGCAGCGTGCACAAGGAGATCATCGATCTCGTCAAGGCCGACGACATCGACTTGCTGGTTATCGGGGAACTGTCTCGCATCCGCAGCCGACGCGACGAGTTCTACGATGAGGCCGAACGCGCGATGCGCACGGTGCCTTGTTCCGTCCTGGTCGTCAAGGACGAGGACAAGGTTTGGGAAATGTATGAATCATTGGTGTAGAACTGGAATGCTGATTTGTGTTATCCGATAAGATTGCAGGAGAAACAAGGGATGTCACTGATTGACTTGGTGGTAGAGGACATCGTCAAGATACCCATGACCTCAAACGATAAGCCGGATGTCTTGCGTGAGCTGGTCCAGACGTTGAAAGACGCGGGACAGATCGATGATTTCGATGCGGTTCTCCAGGCGGTGCAGGAACGCGAGGACAAGCTCAGTACCGGTCTGGAAAATGGGATCGCCGTGCCGCACGGCAAGACCGCGGCCGTGACCCGTCTGAAGCTGGCCATCGGTATCGCTCCGAATGGGATCGATTTCGACGCCATGGACAAGAATCCCTCGAAGCTCTTCTTCCTGCTCGTGGCCCCGCCGGACCAGTCGGGGCCGCACGTCGAAGCGCTGGCGGAGATTGCCAAGCTGGGCCAATCCAGGGCCTTCTGTAAGGCCCTGGTCAACGCGGACGATGCTAAAGAAGTCGTCGATCTGATGAAAGGCGAATAGGGCGCCGTCGAGGCGGCCCGCGTCACCGGCTCGACGTCTGGGACAATGGCGTGGCCGCTGAGGCCTCAAACGCTCCGGACTGAGTTTGGCTCAGCGCTTCTGCGATCTCGGGGATCTTCTGGAGGGTTGCGAACTCGCCATGGAGGATGGTGCCGTCGACATAGCCGGCCAGCTCCTGCTCTGTCATGTTCGCCATGACGGCGCCGAAACCTTGTACCATCGTCTCAATGGTATCCGAGCGTTCCTGTAACGACCGGAGTTGGGCATCGACTTGCTCGATGCCCTGGACGTCTCCGCGCGCTTTGTAGACGTGCAACTGCTCGGCAAGGCCGGCCTGTTGTAGAGCAATGCCCACGCGATCGTACAGGAGGAATCGTCCTGACGAAGACAGCGTCCTGCCGATGCCGGCTACATCCTGGGCAATTGTCAGGGCTTGTTCCAGTTGGCCGGCGGCCGACAACGACTGAGCCTGTGCGATCGACTGTTGCTCCAACTGTCGGACCATACCCAGATGCTCCAGCGGCAAGGTAAAGGCCGAAAGCCCCAGAGCGGCCGCATCTGAAACACCTTCGGCCAGCAAACAGTCGTATCGTGCCATCAGCATGCCGATCCGGTCATCGGAAAAGCGCCCTTTGGCATTTGCCTGCGCCAGTGATTGGAGGGCGCCCGCAATATTACCCTCTTCGAACTCACAATACGCCGCGTAGCAGTCGCCCAGGGCATTCGTGGGATCGGCCTGCCGCAACTGCTCGATGTGGGCGAGCGTGGATTCGTCCACGGTTCCGGCGGCGATCTGCGCCCCCACCAGGGCCGAGAGCACCGCACGGGATTCGGGATGCAATTGGACCGCCTCTTTCAGATAGGCCAGCGCCGTATCGGGATCGGCTGTCAGCGAAGCGGCGGCCGCCCAGTAGGTGGGCTCAGCGCCGTATTCAGCCAGCAGGTGTTCAATTCCTTCCTCCGTCACAATCTGGTGCAGGGTCGATTCCAGATCCCCTCCTGAGGCCGCCAGCATCTGTTTGATGCTCTCAATATCGTATTCGGTTGGGGTATTCTGGTCCCGTGGCGGGATCGTTTCGTCATGCTCACTGGCGACCTTCGATGGTTCCGCACTCTGAGCGTTTCTTCTGGATTCAGGCTCCTCAGCCGTCACCATCGCCCAGAGGTCTCTGATGACTTCGCCGTCTTCGCGCCGTGCGTCAGAAAGATTGGAAAGCTCGAGTTGCAGAGATTTGATCCGTTGCTGCGCCGTGTCTCTGTCTGATTGTGCCTGGCGAAGCTGCTCTCGCATTTCCGCGATCGTGTGCCTGAGTGTGGCTTCTTCCGTCGTGTTCGATTCACCTGCACTCTCACTTTGTCTTGACAGCCGGAGAGCCAGCAGGAGCACACCCGCCAGCACAACCAGCACGGTCGCTGCGGCCCACGTTCTTTTGTCCATTTCAATCTCCTGCTCGGTTGGCTTTCCGGTACAGTTTAGAGACGCCGGTTGCGCGTCATAATGGGCGCAAGAAGACGAAGAAAAAGTGAGTTTGAGACAACGACGAGAAATTGCTTCGATAACCAAGCGGCTCTTTCCGAGTCACATGGAGCCAAGCGCGGCCCGGAATGAAGCGGGGCTGCTTAGCGCACCGGGGCGTAGATCTCCGTGAGGATATCCTCCGGCGGCACCTTTTTCGGGTCGTTTACATAGACTTCGCGGGTCGGACCGACGACGCGTTTGTGCTGCTCGGCAATCCATGTGAATAACGCTTTGTACGCCGGGGCGCTGTTCTCATAAGGACCTTGGTGGAGGATCTTGGCCATCTGCCCACCCGGCAACTCATAGCATCGCACCCGGTCGGTACCCGGGACTTTTTTGGCGACCGGCACGACCACCTCCACGTCCGCGTTGGCCTGTTCGTTCGCTTTCATCGCCTCTCTGGGCGTCTCGTGACAGATGAAGGTCGGGCGGCCCTGAATCTGGGCCCCGCTGCCGGCGGCAAACCGCCAGACCGTGGCGATCATCTCCCCGATCTCCGCGTAGGTGCCGCGCTTGCGCATCCCGACCACCAGATGGGAAGGTATTTCTGTAACGCTTACCTCACTCATGACGTGATCTCCAGCCGGCTGGCCCACTCATTTCCACTTTCATCCGCATTCTCTTGGCCGATGGTGCCCGTCATTGTACTGACACAGTCAAGCGTCGGCCAGTCTATTCCGCTCCGGATGGTCTCGGACTCTGACCGCCTGCATTTTCCCTGCGACTAGGTGACTTGGCGAATTTCTGCTGCCAAAGCCCTTGACGGATCGCCCATGATCGGCCATAATTCGGGTTTGCTATGCGGATGTGGCGGAATTGGCAGACGCGCAGGCTTCAGGTGCCTGTGGGCTTCGGCCCGTGGAGGTTCGACTCCTCTCATCCGCATTTTCCCCTTGGGCGGCCGCCCAGTATGGGGCCCATCTCCCGTTCTTCTCCAGGCTTTTTACACGCATTTTGCTTTGTCGGGCACCCTGAGAGCCATAGAATCGATGTGTCGGAAGGTTATAGCGAAAGGGGAGATGAAGACGAGAGGGAACGCCGGCTTTGTGTTCATGCTGCTGGGGGTCTCTTCCGCCCTCGCGGCGGTCGCGATGGCGTCCGGGTCGGATCCGAATCGGCTTGACGAGTTGATGCTGACCCTTCAGAGAGGCAACGCCTATCAGCGGGCTCGGCCGGGGATCGTCGCGCTGCTGGACCGCGCCCGACAGGATGAGCCCTGGAGATACGACGGGGCAAGCGACATACCATCTAAAGCCCTCCGCGCCATCGAGCGGATATTTGGCCCCGAGTTGATTCCGGTTCTGGAACGCATCGTTGCCGAGAACACGAGTGTTGTTACCTTTCCTGGGGCGCACGCCCCAGTCAAATTCTATTCGCTTCGTAGCTTGGCCGCTCGGGTACTCAGCGAGCAGACCGGTCGGACCTGCACGCTTGTCGACGTCGACGACCGGACCCATCCGGGGGACTGGAATCCCTCCATGGAGCCGTAAGAGGACGAGCTCAACCACCTCGGCCGGCCATCTATCCACGCGCCTGCCGCGACGTGCCTGAGCGTAAGCCCTAACGAAATCCATACCCGCGGGCCGATAAAGAAGGGTACATGGCCAGGGTAGCCGTCTGCCCGCGTGGCCCGACGACAATGATGGCGCAGTATGGTTGAGATATTGAAGAGCTTCGAGCAGGTGGCGGTACGGCTTAGTCCGATAGTCCTGGTGTTGCCCGGTCTGGCATCGGCGGCGCTGGGCCTATTCATCTGGCTGGGCGGCCTGGGCTTTCGACTGCTGTTGCTCGCTCTGATGGGGGCTCTGACGGGGGCCTTCTGTTCGCTTTGGATTGTGGGGCAGAATCCGGCGGCTATGGTTCTCCTGGGCTTGTTGGGGACTGCTGTTGCAGTGGTTTTTCAGCGCTTCTTCACGGCCGCGCTGCTGGGAGGGTTGGTCGGAATCGCTGTCTTTCTGATGGTTGCCTGGCCTTCTCTGGCCGTCTTGGAGAAAACCTTGGTCGGTCGACCCGAGGCCGAGGACAGCACGGCAGCACTGTCCGTGGAGGAAAGCCTGGACATGATTCGCGTGTACACGCTCGATGTGACCGATGCAATTGAACGGGGCGGTACGCAACTGGAGGCATCGCGCTGGGCTGTAGTGGCGGCCACGGTGCTTACCTTGCTGCTGGTCGGCCTGCTGTTTCGCCACGCCGGCGCTGCCCTGACATGCGCGATTCTGGGAACGGAGATGATCTTTGCCGGTCTCATCCTACTGCTGCTGTTCAAAGGGTCGCGTCCTGTTGCGCGCATCGAGGCCCGGGCTCCGTTCTTCGGCTTGGTGTTTGTGGCGATGGTGGTTTTCGGGACGCTCGAGCAGTGGATCTTGTGCCGCCGGGCGGATCGGCGTGCTCAGGGGGAGACGAAGAAGTCACGGTCCCGGAAGGAACAAGGCAAACGATCTTGGCGCGGCCGGTGAAATAATTGATGATAGAGTCCCCACCGGGGGGACCCAGGCAGGCTCGGGGGAGCGCTCGTTGCCGCTGAGGAATGGGAGTTACGCATGATGACCTGGATATGGACAGTATTGGCAGTAGCCGCTGCGGAGGGCCCTCAGGAAGGGGTGTTGCCCCTCGATGTGATGTGGAAGTACGTCAACTCGCTCGGGCTGGTCGAGGCGCTGACGTTCATTTCATTCGGCTCGGTCTGCCTGTTCTATGGGTGGCGCGTGTTCAAGATCCTGGTGACGATCTGTTTCGGGCTGCTGGGCCTGTTTCTGGGAGTCTGGGCCAACGACCAGCTCATCGGCGGCAATGTCATCTGGCTGTCACTGATCTGCACGATCTTTTTCGCGGTGCTGTCCATCCCGTTCATGCGGTGGGGCGTGACATTGCTGGGCGCCTTCTCGGGGGGCATCCTGACTGGGGGCGTGTGGCTGGCGGCCGGCCTGCCCGATCAATACGTCTGGGCCGGCGGCCTGGTGGGCCTCATCGCCGGTGGCATGATTTCGTTCATTGTCTTCAAGGTTGCCGTCATTCTCTTCACGAGTCTGGGCGGCAGCACGCTGACCGTGGTGGGCATCCTGGCCATTCTCTACAGCTATATTCTGGCCGGTCGCAGCGAGCAGTTCGAGGCGTTCGTCTTTGCCAATCAGTGGCTCCTGCCCACGCTGCTGCTGATTCCCATGGGGTTCGGAATTTTTCTCCAGAACAAGTTCAGCCAGACAGATCAGAGTTGGCCCACCTAGGCGGGCCCCTCACGAACTTGCGCCAGGACCTTTCAGAGCAAAAGCGGAGGACTGCCCGAACTCGTACAGCCCTTTCTCTCTGCAAATCCACCTCACCGGCCTCACTTCGGTTGGCCCGGCGGGCCGGGTCAGCCGTGTGTGTC
>CP070782.1:5659060-5668381 GCA_020346325.1 Phycisphaerales bacterium | reverse complement strand
CTGTGGATTGCGTTGTTGCTTATCGGTTTGAGCGGATGGACTGGCTCTGTGTGCGCCGAGGAGGGCGGGATGCATGTACGCTTTTCTCTGGGCGCCGACCCCGTGACCGTCACCGCCTCAGGCACTGTCAGGGACAAGGAAACCGGAGCCCCCATCCCCGGCGCCCTCGTGCGGGCCCATATCGTCATCTGGCAATACCAAGGCCCCGACTTCTTCGAGCGATGCCCTCAAGCTCAGGCTGTAACTGATGAGACGGGCCGGTATCTGCTGAAGATCGAGACGCCGTTGAGCGAGACCAGACGCCGACACAGTCAGGATGGACTGTGCATCTATGCGGGCGCCGAGGGCTATGAGACATTGCCTCAGTACATCCGGCCGAACGTGACGCCGGAGACGAGCGAATTCAACGGTTGTGACTTCGCCCTGGGTGCCGGGCGCCGGCTCAGTGGCGTCCTGGTAGATCCCGACGGTCATCCTGTCGCTGAAGCGCTACTGCGCATCCAGAACAGCTTGAACGGCGACTGGAACTTCTTCGGCGCCCTCGGTATGACGACCACAAACGAACGCGGCGCGTTCGAGCTATGGATCGCATCGGAGCCCAGAGAGCATCTGACAAAAGCCCCTTGGCTGACCATCCTCAAACGAGGCCAGGGCGCCTTGTTCGTCTGGGAGATTCTCGAAAGAGATGACTTGGGGACCTTGACACTGCCCCCCTGCGGAACGATCTCCGGGCGCGTAGTCGATGGCGAGGGAATTCCCGCCCCCGACTGTGAAGTGTCGGTGCGAGGCTTCCCCTGCGGGCTCATCCAGGAGACGCAGACCGACGCGGAGGGCTACTATGTCCTGCGTGGCATCCCAGGTGAACCGAGCATCGTCGATTTCTACACGCGTAAGAACGGGCGTTTCATCGACTCGTGGGGCAAGGTACAGGAATTTGACCGGCTCGATCCCCAGACCGATCTGAAAGATGCCGTCAACTACACCCTCCGAACACGCGACCATGAAACCATCACCGTCGGCGATCTGGTGATCGGAGACAACAGGAATGCTTCCGGAAGACTCATTGCACAGGGAGACAATCTGGGGCTTGGGGGCTTGATGGTTCGTCTGGACGACGACTGGAACACAATGGCGGAGGCCGATGCCGAGGGGAACTTCTATTTCCCCTATATCGCTCCGGGCGAACATAAGCTCACTGCCTATCTGCCCCACAATCTCCGTTACGATCGGGGCATTGGCCGGACCACGGTCACCGTGACTTCCGGTGTGCCTCTGGCCGACGTGGAAATCCAACTCGACGAATTGGCCGAACAGCGCGTCCAGTATCTCGACGCCGATGGCAACCCCCTGCCCGGCATCACCGCCAGCGCCACCTGGGCCCAGGACGGCGGCGCCTGGACTGAAGGGACGGTCTCAGATCCCGACGGCTGGGCCGTGCTCTACCTGTACACTGGCGAGTCGCAATACGTCGGGGGCCAGGATCCGTCGGGGCGGTGCGTCGCAGAGGTCAGCACGAAGATCAGGCCCGCGCCCGATGCGATCATGACGCCGATCCAAATCGTGATGGTCGAAGCCGCGACACTGACGGGGCAGTTGGTCGATGAGCGGAACCATCCACTGGCGAACCAGCAGGTGATCTGCCGCCTGGCTTATGCCGATGGGACCGATACCGAGCGCCGCGTGACTACGGACAACGATGGGCATCTCGTGCTCCCCAAAGTCGTGCCGGGCATTGTTGAGCTGACCCTGGAGAAGGAATCACTGATCTATAACGATGTTGCGGGTGGGGTCTTCGAGATCGAGCCGGCTCAGACCCTGGAACTCGGCCCCATTCCGTTGGCCGGCGGCGTCCACAGGGCGACGGCTCTGGAACGGTTCTTCGACCAGATCGTACAGGACCCAACCGAACTGCGGGCCGCCGCTATGCAACTGCTTGAGGCGGTACGCACGGCCGACTATACCAACGTGGACCAGTGGGATCGCAGCCCCGGCGCCTGGAAGGATTTCATTGATCCGGAATACTGCGTCTACACCAATTATCCCGCCTGGGTCGAATGGGTCTGCACGCATTTCAAGGCCAACCCGATCGAGACCATCGAATTGGGAAAGGTCTCGCGCAGCGCAAGGGAAGGACACTGGGAGCACCATCACAACGTCCCGGCCATCGAGTACAGGTTGACGTTGCGAGACGGCACAGCGCTGCAAGGCACGCTGCTGTTCGACTACAACCCGGACCAGCGGTACTGGATGGGCATGTACGGCCTTGATTGGCATTTGAACAATCCTTTTGACTGATCCTGCCCCAACCGACCACACATCGGGGCCGGGCCACCAACGGGCCCCCGGTCCGATCGGCAATCCGATGGAGCCAATGGGAGATTCATCTCGGATCGCTGGTCCGTGCATCCATTAGCAAGTTGCGGCAGCGACCCGCACTGTGATACGTGTGCCGAAGCTCGTGCCATTTGTTCTGCTCGACCTTCGGAACAACACCTCAGCAAAAGTGTCGCCCCACGGACGCTTATGGAGCACCTGCATCTCCATACCCGCATGAGCCCCTTTGTCCGGCCGGACCTTACATGTGTTCCCCAAATCGGCAAAGGAAGCCCTGCGCAATCATGGTATTTGTTGGAAGCGACACAGAATATGACGGTATGATGGCCGGGGCATATCGGTGTCTGTGACCAGTCCACCTGCTCGATGTCGCACCCGCGCGGTTAAGGAGACGACGCATGCGAACTCTCAGTATCGCAGGCAAATGGCGGTGGGGCCCCCTGCTGGCCGCTCTCCTTGGAACGCCGATCGCCTTTGCCAACGCCACGGACCTCGCGGCGGAGATTCTCTCGGCCACCGGAGTCCATGGCGGGCTTGTTGTCCAGCTCAATTGCAGAGATGGCGCGTTGGCTGCCGCTCTGCGGGCCAGCGATGCCTATGTCGTGCACGGCCTTGCCCGCACCTCCGACGAATTGGCCCGAGCGCGTCAGACCGTCCGTGACCAAGGGCTCTACGGCCCCGTTTCGGTGGATCTGATCCATGACGATGTCCTGCCCTGCATCGACAATTCAGTCAACCTGTTAGTCTGCGACGGTCCCCCGCACGTTCCCGAGGAAGAGATCATGCGGGTCCTCGTGCCGCGCGGTGTCGCGTACGTGCGTCCATCAGACCAATGGACCGAGACCACCAAACCATGGCCCGAAGACCGGGACGAGTGGACCCACTACCTTCACGACGCCGGCAACAATGCGGTGGCGCACGATACCGCGATTGGTCCACCCCGACATTTGCAGTGGGATGGGGCTCCGCGGTACTCCAGGCACCACGAATTCACCTTGAGCGTCGCGGCGATGGCCTCGGCACCCGGTCGACGGTTCTCTATCGTCGACATGGGCAGCCGCGCATCGATCTACATGCCTCCCGAGTGGCGGCTGACCGCCCGTGACGCCTTCAATGGTATCGTCCTTTGGGAACGGCCCATCGCATCGTGGTTCAACCACCTCTGGCCGCTCACGGACGAGCCAGCCCAACGCTCGTGGTCGCCGGACCGCCCGACGTGCTGGATGAGGACGAAGCCTTCAACCGGCCCAGCGACTCGGATGTCGTGGCCAGGATCGTCGAGTAGGGCGACCACCTATGCGGGCCGAGACGGCGCCCCGCTGATGGGCCTGTCTGCCAAAGACGGTAGGGCGCGTTTTCTGTTCAGGCTGCCCGCGCTGCCCGTTTGGGACGGCCTGGCTGTGGCCGAGCACAGAGTGTTCGTCAGCACCCAGGACGGCTCGGTGACCTGTCTGGCAGGTCGATCAAGGCCCTCAGCCGCAGCACGCCAGCGGCCTCACCTGCCTTTGCGCTGAAGTGGCCGCCGTGTTTTGCCGATAAGACGGGTACAGGGAGTGCGCAGGGAATTCATCATGGAAACCGATTCCGTAGCCCATGGTCTGCGGATGGCTGCGAGGCTCGACTGACACAGTCACGTCCGTCGAGTCATTGATCAAAAGGGGTTCGGCAACTCATGAAAGCCAGCGTCCTTATCGTGACGTACAATCAGGAGGCGGTCATCGGCCAAACGGTTGAGAGCGTCCTCACACAGGTGACGGACTTCGACTACGAGATCGTCATTGCCGAAGACTGCTCCAGTGACCACACCCGCGCGATTGTGTGCGAGTACCGCGACCGCTTTCCCGACCGCATCCGGTTGCTGCTCCGGGAGCAGAATCTCGGGCTGATGCGCAATTTGCCTCAGTCGTTTCTCGAGTGTCGTGGCCAATACGTGGCCTGTCTGGACGGCGACGATTATTGGACCTCGCCCCACAAACTCCAGAGCCAGGTCGATTTTCTCGACGCCCATCCCGATTGCAGTATCTGCTTCCACAACGCCCTGATGGTATGGGACGATGCCGCGCAGCCGCCCGTTCTGCACTCGCCTCCCGGTCGCCGGCCGACCTACACAGTCGACGAGTTGCTCACGCACGATTTCATCAGTACGTCGGCGGCCGTAGTGCGCAATCATCTCGTCAGAGAATTCCCCAGTTGGTTTACGAGCTTGCCTGTGCCCGACTGGCCTTTTTTCGTGCTGCACGCCATGCACGGCAAGATTGGCTACCTCGACGAAGACTGGTCGGTCTACCGGCAAGGCGAAGCCGGGGCCTATTGCCGACTCGCGCAGGAAAAACGCATGGAGCAGAACGTCAACATCATTCGGGTGTACCGCGATGCGCTCGGGCCCGAATGGAGGTCGCTCCTGACCAACGCTCTCCACAGTCGCTGCCTTAGACTGGCTTTGTACTATCGGCAGTTGGGCAATAAGCGTCGCGCAAAAGAGTTCGCGCGCTTCGCCGTTCGCGAAAGCGGCCCGAGCCCGCTCCACACGTGGCGCGCGGCGCTAAAGGTCTTCATGTACATGCACCTGCCCGGCCTCGCCGGCCTGATCGCGCGCCACCGCGGCGCGTGCCAAGCCGAAGCGCCTGTCGAGCCGGCCCATCAGAATGACGCCCGGTCGACCTTGGCTGAGCACTGTGCCCACTGAGCCGCTCTGCCACTGCCGCTGTGGAACTCAGCCCTGAGATAAATTCAGTCCACTCGGCTCTGGGAGCAGTAGCGCCGCATGCTTTTGCTTCTCTGCGGGCGTTAGGTCAAGCAGAGACATCCCTCTCGTACAGAAGCTGAGCCATGGCCGCAGCGATGGGCTGCCCGGTCCGTTTCTCAATGAACAGCCACTGCCCCGCAGGGTTAATCTCCAGGAAGACGTGACGGCCGTCCGGCGTACGGCGCATGTCGATCGCCCCGAAGACCAGACCGAGCCGGCGCATGAAGGCGCCGAGCCGCTCCTCCACATCGGCCGGCAACTGCGTCGCCTCGACGCGGGCATCGCCCATATCGATCCGGAAGTCGACCTTATACGACGTTTGCTGGGAATGGATGGCCGCGGGGAAGATCTTGTCGCCTACGACCGTCACGCGCAGATCCACTTCGGCTTCGATGTACTCCTGGAAGATCACCGGCGCGTAGCGCACATTCTCGAGCAGGTCCAGTTCATTCTCCTTGAGCAGACGTGTCTCGCGCCATTCTTCTTCGGTCGCGGAAAAGGCCTTGTAGACGACCCGGTCGTGCCCGCGCGGCGCCACGAATTCGCGAACGGCGCCCACACAACTGGTGATGAGGGTGGCGGGCATTTCCAGTCCCACATCCTGCGCCACGCGTAATTGGTAGGCCTTGCGATGGGCGAGCTGATCCCGGGCCGGATCGTTGATCCAGAACACCTCCAGCGCATGCCAAAGCCCCTGCAAGGCTTCCGAACACTCGTTCATCGCGAAATATCGGTGCGAATCGCGCATGACGTTGGCACTGATCTGCGGTGCCTGAGGGCGGCGCCACCATATCGCGTGGCACGCGTTGATATCGAGCCCGGCCTCGGCGCAACCGAAGGCGAAGCGACGTTCGCCATCCTCGTATCGCATGACCAGTCCCAAACGTTGTGGGAATTCAGATAGGTCAAGGAGCTGTGCCTGAGCCCCCAGCTTCAGCAGTTCCGCCAACACGGTCTGTGCATGATCGTCACGTGGTGTCGAGAGGATGAGTATCATAGTTGGCCTTTCTTTGCTGTGGACGGTCTCTCGCCGCGACACGGAAGGTCCTTATTCCACCTTCGGTGCCCCTGCTGTTGCCTTGGCGTCGCTGTCCGGAATATCGCCGGCTTGCTCAGCGGCCGGCGAGTTGCCTGTACTCCTGCACCAGCGCGAGATACTCCTGGTACATGGCGTCCGCCTGCTGCCGGTCGGCGGCGCTAAGCTGTCCTGCCGCTTCGGCCTGCGCGTAGCTGTTGAGCTGGTTCTCGTACTGCTGAATCTGCTGGGCACATGCCTGGAGAGAGGCCTGGGCCGCCTCGGGGAAGGTCCGCGTCCATGCCATCGAGTGATGCGGCGTCGATAGGATGAAGGGCGCCGCTCGTCCGCCCATGGGCAGTTGCCCCCCCTGCCAGTCGCTGCCGGGAAACTTCCCGAAATCCTGATATGGCGGTTTGTCGAGACCCGGCTGCTTGACATCATCGCGGAACTTCGAGGTCGGCTGATAATCTTCGCTAAACTTCAACGTTGGCTGCGGGTCTTCGGTGAACTTGACCGAGGGCTGAGGATCTTCGCTGAACTTCAGCGAGGGGGGCCAGTCATCGCGGAACTTGAGGGTAACCGGCGGCCAATCTTCCTTGAATTTCAAGGTGGGAATATCCTCAATGAATTTCGCGGTAGGTCCGGGCTTCTGCGTACCGATGGAGCTGCGGTCGGTATCCAGGCACGCCTGCATGCGGTCGACCTGGCCGGACGTGAACATGAACATGGCGGTGTCGTCCACATAGTCCATGTAATTCATGAAGAGGTCGCCATTGGGGCCATTGTTGCAGGAAACGTGGGGGAAGGCGGGCGTGCCATAGTTCGGGCCCCCCTGGTTGGGTGTGTCGTTGACGAAATCGCTGCCGCTACAGCCATTTCCATCGTCGCCCCAGATGTGCCGCAAATTGAGCCAGTGCCCGATCTCGTGGGTCGTGGTGCGGCCGAGATCGAACGGCGCCGCGGCGGTTCCCGTCGTGCCAAAGGCAGTACAGCGGATGACGACGCCGTCGGTGTCGGCCGGCCCGCCCGGGAACTGGGCATAGCCGAGCAGACCACCACTGAGCTGGCAGACCCAGATGTTCAGGTATTTGTCGGCCGGCCAGGCATCGAGGCCACCGCTGGCGGACGACTTGACGCTGTCGTCGTCGCCAAAGCTGGCGACGTTGGTTTTCTTGCGCCTGATACCCTCGGTCTGATTGCCGTCGGGATCCTTCGACGCCAGGACAAACTCGATGCGGGCGTCAGTCGCCAACGCCTGGAAGACCGCCGGGAGCGACGAGATGTCGGCGTTGGTCTTGCGATAGTCGGCATTGAGCACATCGATCTGGCTTCGGATCTGCGTTTTGGAAATATTCTGCGCCGCGGTGTTGTAGACGACGTTCACCACCACCGGGATGACCGTGATTCCCGTGCGTGCCACGGTCGGACCCCGGCGCAGGTATTCGTAGTGGCGGTTCTCGCTGGCGACACGTCCGCGCAAATAGGCCGGGTTCGTACGCAGGAGTCGTTCATGCACAGGCATAGTGCCGCACGTCCGCTGCTTCGGTGCTTCGGGCGGCTCGGGTGTTTTGGCGCGCGTCTTCTTCTTGGCCATGGGAAGTTCCTTTCCTCATCTGAAAGTTCAAGATCACTTCACGATCAGACGGCCCGAATCCAGCTCGTCGATCTCCAGCACCTCATCTGGACAGCCTGGGACGCGGATTGTGATCCGACCCTGATCGTCTATCGTCCACGTACCCTGCTCCGTGACAGCCTTGTCGGTCGGTCCTGGTGCCAGCTTCGAAAGATGCCCGTCGGAATGGAACTCATAACCGTAACGGCCGCGCGAAGGTGGAAATGGATGACTGCCGGGCCGGAACACCCTCTTGCCGGGCACATCTTCCTCGTGTGAATGCAGCCACCGGCCCGGAAGCAGTTTCAGGTCAAGTCTCTTCGCCATCTTCCATCCCATCCTTGCGGGAATGGCGCGCCGTAGATTCCCTCACCGTCTCTTCGGAAATCCTCGTCACCGCAATCAACTCTACCGAGCGGTTCAGGTCTTTGTCTATTGTGGTGACTACGTATTTTCTTGGGGTCGCCTCCGGCCGGCCCACCCGGAGGCCGTACCCCAGCCCGGGATTCGGGGCACGTGGGCTTAGACAAAGGGCGAAGCGGCTGCTATAATCCGTGGTTTGTTCTGGCCCCGGATAGAGGCTTCCGGCTCGACTGACAAATTGGGGCTGCTGACGCAGATACGAAGGTACCAGGAAAGGAAAGACCGTGCTCAAACGCATCGATCCGACCCAAACCCAGGCATGGAAACAGCTTGAGGCGCACTTTCAGGGCCTCAAAGACACGCATATGAAGGACCTGTTCGCCCAAGACCCGCAGCGCTTCGCCACCTTCTCGACGCGATTCGAGGATATCCTCGTCGACTATTCCAAGAACCGGATCACCGCCGAGACACTGGAATTGCTCGTACAACTGGCCCAGGAAACGGGTGTTCCCGAGGCCATCGAGGCCATGTTCTGCGGGGCAAAGATCAACGAGACCGAAGACCGGGCCGTGCTTCACGTGGCGCTGCGCAACCGCTCCGACGAGCCCATCCTGGTCGATGGCCAGGACGTCATGCCGGATGTCAACGCCGTGCTCGACCAGATGGAGGCCTTCTCCAACCGGCTGCTTTCGGGCGAATGGACCGGTTGTACGGGCCGGCCGATCACGGACATCGTCAATATCGGTATTGGCGGCTCCGACCTCGGGCCGGTCATGGTCACCGAGGCGCTGCGACCCTATTGGAAGAACATCACGCCCCACTTCGTCTCGAACGTCGACGGGACGCACCTGGCCGAGGTGCTCAAGCGCGTCGATCCGGAGACGACGCTGTTCATCGTCGCGTCCAAGACCTTCACGACGCAGGAGACGATGCGCAACGCCCGCTCGGCGCGGGCCTGGTTCCTCAAGGCCGCTGACAACAACATGAGTCACGTCGCCAAGCATTTCGTCGCCGTCTCCACGAACGAAGCGGAAGTCAAGTCGTTCGGGATCGACCCGGCCAACATGTTCGTCTTCTGGAACTGGGTCGGGGGGCGCTACTCGCTCTGGTCGGCGATCGGCCTGTCCATCGCCTGCACCATCGGGTTCGAGAATTTCCGCGCCCTGCTCGAAGGCGCCCACGCCATGGACAACCACGTTCGCCAAACGCCTCTGAAAGAGAATATCCCCGTGCTGCTGGCGCTGATCG
>CP070782.1:5654110-5658960 GCA_020346325.1 Phycisphaerales bacterium | reverse complement strand
TGGCTTCAGCCGCTCCGACGGTTACGGTCGGGCGCGTACCGGGCACGTTCGTCGCGCCGGGCCGGGTCGGAGAGTATCAACTCACGCCCAACGGTGAGTTCGGGGCACTCCTGTCCTCGGGTGGTGGCCTTCAATCGTTTTGCATAGAGCGAGGTGTGTACGTTCAGGCCGAACCGGCGACGACGTACAACGTGGCTGTCAGCGGCAAAGTGATGAACAGCGGCGTCCCTCTGACACTCGAAGCAGCCTATCTCTACACCCAGTTCCGTGACGGAACGTTAGCGGGACACGACTATACCGTAGGCGATGGCAGAGCGGACTCGGCACGGTCCCTCCAGGCCGCCATTTGGCACGTCCAAGGACAAGGCAGCGATTTGATCGATCTGCTGAACCCAAATCCGCCTTGGGTGCCGATGGGTGCAGGTTCTGATGGGGCGCTGCTGGCCCAGCTATTCATCGATGAAGCCATGGCGCCGGGCTGGATCTCGACCGGACACGCTCGTGTCCTGAATCTGTACTCATGGGAAGTCACCAGCTGTGTTGACAATCAGGACATGCTTGGCCTGTTTGCCATACCCGCTCCCGGTGCGCTGATGCTGGGCGCGATCGGAGCCGTGCTCGTGTGCTGGTCTCGGCGGCGCTCGGGCTGCTGAGCGATTCTATGGAGGCAGCACGACCTCAGTGTCGTTGCTCGGCACGCGAGGGGAGAAATCGGCAGCGGCGCGGGTGTTTGTCTGCGCAACCGGCTGTGTTGAGCGGACCGACGTCGGCCGCGGCCGTCGTTTTGCCTGCCAGTTGTGCGAAACGTCGGTTCTTCAGCCGAACCGGTGCGCTGTTCGCTACTGCTCGGACGGCGTCCCCACGGTAATCTCCCGCCCTGCGGCTTCGGCGCGCACCTGTGGCTCGTAGTAGGAATACGCCTGACTGTCCGGAACGACCGCCCGGACCGGGAACCGCGCCTTGACCTGGAAGCTGAAGGTGCGCTGCTCGCCCTGTCTCAAGCCATCGAGATAGAAGATGACCTTGCGTCCGGCCACTTCGAACCGCGTCACGGTTCTATCGTCGAGCAAAGCGTCGAGTGATTCAGCCACGGGGACGAATCCAGTGGGGACGCCGATGTCCACGATCATCATGCCGGTTGAATCTTTGAGACCGAAATAGCGCACCGTTGCGGTGACATTGACGATGTCATCCACCTCAACTTGATCGGAATCGTACTCTACCTCCAGCGCCATATCGGTCTGCGTGCAGTCGTCGACCAGCAGAACGTTAAAACGGCGCACGAGCTGGAAACGCACGTCGCCGGTGCCCGACGCGCTGAGCTCAATGCTCGACTGGAGGGGCAACTCAGCAGTCTGCAACACGTCGAAATTCTCGCTGTTGACCGCGAACTCGGCCAACGCGGCGCCGTCCAGGGCCCTGGAGACCACCGTCAGGTCCACACCGCGGCTCTGACCCCGGGCGGCCATCATCAGGGCCTTGAGCCCCATGACGGTGTCCTGGGTGCTCCCGTAGCCCCCCAGGCTGTTGCGTTGCAGCGCCAGCCACTTGATGGCTTCATTGGCCTGGGGACGCTCTTTCGCGATCAGGGCCAGAGCGGCGTAGGCAGTCGTCTCCACTGCGTGCGGCTGCCAGTGCAGCCCATCGGCGTCGGTCGTCGCAATCGCCAGCAGCCGGTCGAGAACGGCATCGGCCGTAGCGTCGCCGGCCCGAGCCAAAGCCAGGGCGGCAATCGCCAAGGCGTAAGGATCGTCCTGAACTTCGGACAGATGATCTCTCAGATAGCCGGTGGCGGCGCTAATAACATGAGGTTCGACCCCGCCGTAATTGGTCAAAGCGATAGTCACAAAAGCGGTCAGAGCGTAAACGCCCTCGACACCCCCTACCATCTCACTGTGGCAGACGAAGCCGACCGGTTCCCACGAGCCGTCCTGCGCCTGGTGCGAAACAATCCACTGGGCCGCCTCGGTCAGAATCGTCTCGTCGATCGTGGTGACCTCACGAGCCCCGCTGAACGTGTCGAGCACAAAGGCCGTCAGCCACAGACTGCCCGATTTGCCGTGCTGCTCACCAAAGGCTGAGAAGGATCCGTCGGCATGACGGAACGTCAGTTCACGTTGATAGCCCACCGTGATAAAGTGCTCGGTCTTGGCCCTCACCTCCGGGGTCAGTTGTCCGGTCGCGATCAAATAGCGGAGCACCTCAACGTCCGGCGCCAGGAAGATCATGTTCTGCTCACCGCATCCGTAGGGCATACCGAGCAGATCGTCCACCCCTTCGATGCTCTGGGCGACGAGACTCGGCGTAATGCTCAGCAGCAGCTTCTGCGAATCGGCCACGGCATATGGCGGTGTGTTGGCATCGAGCGCGATTCTTTCGCCCGCCCGGATGAGGCCATTGGTGACAAGCTCGCGGCGCGTTCCTTCGGCTTCCACCAGCACATCCTTGCGCACCGCATCGGCGCGGCGGCTCGAACGCAGCGTCACTTCCAGCGGATGCCGTCCCAGCTTCGTGGGCTGGATCAGGAACGACACCGAAGTCACGGAGTTGGCGTTGACCTGCACCTGCTGTTCGCTCAGATCGAGCAGGTCGAACCAGTCGGCCCGGTCCATCTCAACATGGACGACCTGGGGCTCATTGAGGTAGTTGTAGATCTGGATGCGGACCGGGAATTGCTCGCCCCGAGTGACCGCATAGGGAAGATCGGGCTCACCGAAGAACTCCTGGAACACGCGCAAGGATGATTCCGTCATGCCCAAGCCATCATCCGAGGTGGACACGGCGCTGAGGCGCCAGGTCGTGATGCTGTCCGGGGCCGTCAAATCGATCGTCGCCGTGCCGCCGGAGTCGGTCAAGAGATCGGGCGTCCAGAGCCATGTCTCCGGGAAGAACTGGCGCACGCGCGGCACTTCGGCCAGCGACCCGTCGTTGGTTGTCGTCTCCGGCGCGGGGGGCATACCACCGCGCCGCACGGCGCCCGCATCATCCACCCACCACCAAAGGTTCCAGATCTCCCGGCCCTCGGGGACTGCAAGCCCGCGAGAGGTCACCACTTGAAGCCCGGCGTCCTCGAACACCTCCTGCGCCCCATAGTTGTAGGGCTGATCGTGCACCTCCATCTGTGGGTCCATGAACCGCTGTTCGAGTTCGTCGAACACCGCCTGCATGTTGAGTCGCCCTTCGTTCAGGGCGTAAACCGATTCGTCCACGACGGCCAAGCCGACCATCGCCTGTGCCCCGGCGACAATGGAAACCTGCACCGGTTCGCCTGGCAGAACCTCCTCGGCGCTGAAATCAACGGCCAGATCCGCACCGCGATCCATCGCTACGTCGAACTCAATCGTATCGGCCGATATCTCGTTGTTTGGATTGATGACGTAGGCGACGACCTTAGCAGCCGGCACCATCTGATGCGTCACCTGGAACCGCAGGGTCGAGCCGGCGACCGCCTCAGACCAGACGGTGTGCCCGTTCGCGAAGACATCGTAATAGACCGTCGTCTTGTGCGTGCGATACACGTCGATCGCCACCGTGTCTCCCACGCGAACGGGCTCGTCAGCAACCGGGCTCAAGTGCAGGAAACTGTCAGTCGGAGAATATGTCGCATAGACGTACAACTCCGCCTGGCCTCGCTCGCTGGCGGTGCGCGCGATGCTGCTGAGCCAAACCCAACTGGCATTCCGAGGCGCGGTCAGCGATATTGGCGTCGCCCCTTCGAACGCGAACGGATGCCGCTGCTTCGAAATGGTATCGCCCGTCTCGGAGTAGTATTCGGCCGTCACCTCTCCTTCGACCACCAGAGGCACACCATCCGGGGTCTGGGCCACGAGCAGGACCTCGTATGCCTGTCCCGGCGTAAACGACCGCGACGAAGCAATGAGTTGGTGCTCGATTCCCGAGGTGACGATCTTCAGCAGTTTGGTCGTATGCTCCCGGTGGCCTGAGGGATCGGTGACAATGATATCCAATTGGACGCTGCCGGAACCACCGGCCCCCGGCGTGCCACTGACATACTTGACTTCGGGCAGGGAAAACTCTGCCTGCCCCTCGGTCAGTGGGGCCGTGTAGCGGGCGTGTTCTTCCCACACCCCCACATAGCGGCTGGCGCTGATTTCAACCGTACCCTCCACCGGCTTGCCGAAGAAATACGTCGCGGCGACACTGCCATCGATGCGCTCGTCCGCACGGAAATAGTCCCGTTCGGTCAATACTTCGACTTCGAAACGGGGCAACACATACTGTTCGACGCGGACGTCCACCGTCGCCCGGCCGACGCCCGACTCGGCGCTGATCTTCCAGGTCCCATAGTTCAAATCGCTGGCCAAATCGAGTTCGAAGGGAGCGACGCCAAAGGCATTGGCCTGGAGTTCCTTGCGAAAGATCTTCACTCCCTTGCCATCGGTGATTTGAACGGAGACCTCCGCCGACGTCGGACGCAGCTCGTTGGTCAGAATCAGAACGCGCCCCTGGATGGTCTGGCTTGGCTTGTAGATGGGCTTATCCGTCTCGATCAGCACGACCGGCATCTGCCGCACCTGGACTGCGGCCATGAGCGTCTCGGCTCCGTCGGTTCGGACCTCCAGGGAATACCCGCCTGGCGCCACGTCGGGCGTCGCAAACGTGGCTACGACACGCCCCGTCTCGTCGGTGTTCCCGGCGAAGAGCGGCACGAGCCCGTCCTCAGCCTTCAATTGCACGTCGACCGGGACTGCCACCGCCGCCTTTCCCGCGTCGACGACGGTTACCGTCACGGCAGCCGAAGCCCCCGTGTACAGCGTTTTCGGTGCCACCAGAAGGACATCCGCAGCCTGCCCCCAACTCGCCAGCAGGCCCACAAGCACCCCGCATGT
>CP070782.1:5605979-5654010 GCA_020346325.1 Phycisphaerales bacterium | reverse complement strand
TCCCGGCGGAGGCTAATCCACGCATATCAGACTGATGCCTCGTCGAAGCCGCCTGCACCCAGGCATCCTCAAAATCATGTCCTCACAATCATAGAAAAAAGCGTTTGACAAAGGTCGTTCCATATCAGGGTGGGGCTCGCCCCACTATTCATAACTAAGGTGCGGCTTACCCCACCGATTCCATGGGATTATCCCCGGTTCCCGCCGCATCTGCGAGCGCCTACGATGAACCGGCCGAACACCAAACATGGGGAACCGCAGATGCGCGCTGGTTCTGGGTGGCTCACACGAAGACGCAAAGACGCGGAGCAACTATCAATATCGAAGATCCCGATCGCTCGGGAATCAATCATCCATCATCAATCCAAGGCCCCTGATCCCCCCACGTTACGACATCACCGAAAGGGTACTGGCCCTCTTTGATCAGCCAATTCGCCGGTCAAGGGCCGGTTAGGACCCCCCAGACACCGCGACCCTTCGTGGCAGCATACAGCGTCTCGTCAGGGCCGACCTTCAGATCCACTACAGTCGTCAGCGGGAAACCGTCGTTATACGCTTTCCAACTGGCGTAGGTGGGCTGAGTGCCGTCCCAGCGAAAGATCCCGTGGTCAGTGCCCACGTAGGCTACGTCGGATCTGTGAGCATCGCCGCAGATCACGCGCGGGTCCGTTGCGACATCCAGGTTGTCTGTCATCCAGGAACCGTTCCATCCTCCGCCAAGTGTCCACTCGAATCGCTGAACGCGTGTGTACGGGTCTCCCCCCCAATACAGTACGTACAATACGTGAGGGTCCTTGGGCGAAAACGCCATGTTGATCACGGTCGCCTGGTCCGGGTGGGCGTCCATCTGATTCCAGGTTCCTCTTATCTTGGCGGAGGTATACCAGATCTGCCCCTTGCTCGTGCCCGCAAACCAGTGTGTGGTGACGGGCTGAATGACCACGCGGGTGACGCTGCCTTTGACGGTCGTCCCGAATGGGCCTCTTGCCGTCCATGTGCAATTCTGTCCAAGGTGAGCGTCGGTCGTTGCGTAGACCTCGCCCCCTTTCGCCGTATCACCTGACGCACAAGCGGCCAGGACGGTGTTCGGGTAATGGGGGTCAACGGTAATGTACCCATTGGAAAGCAGCCTGCCCTCTGCGTCCTGCGGCAGGCCTTTGTTCGCAGCGACGTCACATTGCCAGGTGCCGCCGCCGTCACCGGATCGGCAGGTGCTGACCAATCCCTGATGCTGGGTGTACATGACGCTGCTGTCGGAAGGTGCGATCGGGGAGTAATAGCCATCACCGCCGCGGATGTATCGCCAATCCGGACTACCGTCGTACAGAACGGTGCCGGTATCCTGTGTCCCTCCAATGATCAGGGGAAAGGAAGACGTTGCGACATCGACGTCGTAAAACTCGGTGACACGTAGGTTGTAATTGCGCGTCTGATAGGTATCGCCGGACAGCCCACACTGCTGACTGTCCAGGTAGTGCTTCGTCGGCGTCGTGCTCGGCGTGTAGCGGAACATCCCCTGATCACACGCGAGGTAGTACACTTCGGGCGAGCCCGGCGGAAGGAACTCAAGCGCTTTCAGGTCGAATCGCGCGTTTACCTTGTACGTCCATGACGTCTTGCCCGGCGGGGGGCTGTAGGCGCTCCACTTGAACAGGTCTATGCCTCCGAAATACACCATGTTGACGAGTGTGGGATGGACGCGAATGAAGGGGTTGTAGATGCCACCGTCCCCGCGCCCGGGGAGTTCCTTGTTGGCATATTCCTTCACCAGCTCAAACGTATTGCCCCAATCCTTGGAGCGGTAGATGGCGAAGTGAATGCCGGATCTGGGGTGGCTCACGCCGGCGTACATGTAGGCTGGATTAGATCGGAAGATGTCCATCGTCAACCCGTTCCAACCACTGATGGTAGGCAGGCCAGCCCCTGTCTTCGTCCAGTCGTGGACCCCGGAAGTCGGCTCGTCCCGTGCCGTGATGCCCTTTTCGGTTCGATACAGACCCTCGTTTTCCACGCTCGCAAAGACAGTCGATCTGGCGATGGGATGCACCGCGAGATCGGTAATGACCCCGGTCTTGATATTGTCCCAGTCAGAAGTCAGACTCGTTAGCGCCGCGGGATCATTGCCTTTGTAGCGTAGCACACCCTTTTGCGTTGCGGCATAGATCAGAACTCTGGGGTCCGATGGCGCCGCTTCAGAACGAACAATCAGCTCTGTTACATAGTTGCCCGTGATCTGCGGGCCAGCGAACAGGTCCCACGTGCTGCCGCCGTCCGTGGACTTGAAGATCCCGTTGAATGGAGTACCGGCGTAGATGTTGTTCGTTGTCTGCGGATCAACGGCCACTGAGGAGATCATCATGGAGGGAAGCTTGTCCCCGACAGGAAGCCAGTTTTGCCCTCCGTTGGTGGTCTTCCACACGCCGGGTGCCGCATGTATACTCCCATCTCGGCCCCACCCACCGGCGTACATGACAGAGGGGGCGGTCGGATCAATAGCAAAGCATGTGATGCGGCCGACATCGCCGTTATCGAGTTCCCGCGGTCCCAAAGACGCCCACTTATGCTTCATGGCCAGATCATATGTGACGGTCGTGTCGGCGATCACGACGTGCCAACCTTTCACGGCTTGCGCGAGATAGTCCGGGAATTCATCCGGCAGGATCATTTCAACGGCGACGGTGTGCTCGCCCGGAGTGACCGCCTCCCACAGGAACCGCAGTTCCTGCTGTTCTCCTGGCGGCAGGTACTCGACTACGCCATCGCCCATCAGTTCGCCATCGACGTAGATCATCACCGGGACGTTCCAGATGTCAACAAGGCCGGGATTGCGAATGGTCACCGGTACCACGTACGATTCGCCAGCGATCAGTTGCATCGCGTCGAAGCCGATATCACCAACTTCCAGTTCCGGGACAGGGTCTCGGGCGCCGGACACGCGCGCCGTGCCCGTCCGAGCGTTGTTCTCGAACCCCCGGTCGAAGGTGCCCGCGCTGAGTTCGAGTTGCGCAAGCACGTGGTGGAGGCCAGATTCCTCTGCCAGCCAGGTCGTCCGCAGCTCTTGCTCTGCTCCCGCGACCAGCGGTTCAACCGAAACGCGGTCGATCTCCACGCCATCGACCAAGAACGCAAGCGTGGCGGATTGTGTGTTTCCGGTTCCGATGGCTGAGACGGTGGCGCGCAATACAACTCGATCGCCCGGATCAACTCGCTCCGGCTGCACGGTGAGATCTGTCACCGCCAGTTCGGGCATGTTCCAGGCTGGATACTCTTCGAAGAATTCCTGCTCATCACCGGGCTCGAGCAGCTGTTGGATCTCATCTTGATCCAGAGCCGTATCGTAGACCCTGACATCTTCCATGAGACCGAGCCAGGAATACGCGTCACTGAAGGGCTCACGGCCCAGCTTGAACGTCCCTGTTGAAGTGCCAAGAAGCTCCGCTGTTGACAGTTCCCTGTCCAGAACGCCATCGACGTACGTCCGGATGGAGTCACCCTCGGAATAGACGCCCGCCACGTGATGATACATGCCGGGCTCCAAGACCATGCCTCCGGCAACGCTCCGGTTCAGGATCGCGACGTTGTCGGCCGTGCGGATCTCAAATTCGAGTCGATCCCCATAGATACCAAACTTGTACCCGCCGGTGATCCCGTCCTGGTTGCCGGCGATCTTGCGGTCACCGGCCGGACCGTCCAGCCTGATCCAAGCGGTGATCGTGACCGAACCGCTAATGTTCAAGCTCGGACCGTCTCCACAGTCGACGTAGTCACCGTCACCGTCGAATTCCAGGCCACGGCCTGTCCATTGCGGGTCGCCGTGGAGCATGCCGTGGTTGCCGCAGCCACTGGAGTCGTGCGCGACGAACCCGGACGTCTCATCCAGCTTCCACCAGCCGACAAGACTTTCATCAGCGGCATGGGTCACACTCGCTGGAAGCAGGCCCAGAAGGGCAAAAGCACATGCCAGATAAATCCATTTTCTACACATGACGCACCTCCTTGTCAGGGAAAGACGTTGCGGTTTGCTTCTCCTGCGCATAGCGCATCATACACGGTCTTAACATGGCCTTCGGCGTGCGCATTTCCTGCTCGTTGAAGGTAGATGTTCTGCAAAGTTGCTGCCGAGCGGTGTTGAGGCGCTTCCAAAAACGTCACATACATCGGAGTAGTGTACCTGTCAAGGATTTTCTGGGCTTTCTTTTGCATTTCTCGTGCCCGCCGGATTTGGCTGCGGTGCGTGGCGGCCGTCTGCGGAATTTCACTTGACAGTCGACCGTGAGGTTAGTAAGGTGAACAACGAATATAATGCAGTGAGAATGAAATAATGAACATCAGGCTGCGGATCACGGATCATAGCCCACGCGGCATTACAGCCCGGCGCCGGGACCCGGAGGGTTTCGGGGCGGTTCGTGCGGTCGCAGTGTCATCATTCGTGCAAAACAAAGCCAATTTGGTGGAGCATGGAAAGCTGGTAAAACTTTGTGTGACAAAGAGTTATAATGAAAATGGCGGGTCTGCGTGACGGCGAAGCAAAGCCAAACAAACCCAATTTTCCGAAGGCGGCCACGTCAGTGGGGATCTGGTATAATGACACAATCTTGCTATTTTCTTCGGTGATGCGATGACTGACGATATGGGATTGACGCAGCTCCTGACGGAGACGAAGTTCGCGGCGATCGAGCGGGCGTTTCGCGAGCACTTCCAACTGGCCCTGGAGGCCACGGGCCGGGATGGGCAGGCCGTGCCACCGCTGTGCAGTGCGGACTGCCGACCGGGATTCTGCGTCCGCGTGCAAGCCGACCCTCTCGGCGGCGACCGGTGCGCCGCCGAACGCAAGCGGGCGGTCGAGATTGCCGCCGAGACGGGGCAGTCCTTCATCACGATCTGCCATGCGGGCATCGTTCTCGTCTGTGTGCCGGTAGTGGATACCGACCGCGTTTACGGGGGGATGTTCTTCGGAAAGTGTCTGTGGGAGCCGGTGACGCCGATCCCGGTCCGCGATGTTGAAAGGCGGCTGCGCGATCTGGAGGCCGGCCCGGAGGCGGCCGTCGCCGCCTTGCTCAATCTGCCGGTGATACGCGGTCGGCAGATTCATAACGCGGCTGAGTTTCTGTTCGATTTGTTGTATGAGGTGGGCGGATTCGACGCGCGGGTGATTCGCTGGCGGCGACAGCGCTCCCGACAGCAGTCGGAGATCGGCGAATTCATCCAGCAGCACAAGAAACTCGGGGCCGAGTGGCAATATCCCCTCAAGAGCGAGCGGGCCCTGTTGCAGAAGGTCAAGATCAGGGACCGGACCGGGGCCAAAGAGATCCTCAATTCCATCCTGGGTACAATCCTCTTCAAGGATATCGGCGATCTGGGCATCCTCAAGGTCCGGCTGCTGGAACTGCTCAGCGTGCTGAGTCGCGCGGCAGTTGAGGGCGGCGTCAACGTCGAGACGATGCTGGAGAAGAATCTCACGTTTGTCAACAAGGTCATGGGAATCGACAACCAGGAAGATCTGTGTGCGTGGATCAGCATGGCCTTGAACGATTTTCTTGAACTGGTGTATGCCTCCCAGGACGGGCGGAAAATGAGTCAGATTCGCCCGGCCATCAACTACATCGATGCCAACTACGACAAACCGATGACGCTGGCTGACATCGCCCGAGCGTCCCATCTGAGCGCATCCCGCCTGGCGCACCTCTTCAAGGAACAGATGGGGATTACGATTATCGAGTACGTTACGAGCGTGCGGATCGAGCGGGCCAAGGCGCTGCTGCTGGGCACAGATCAGAGTTGCACGGAGATCTGTTTCGAGACGGGGTACAACAATCAGAGTTACTTCACACGAACGTTCAAGGCGGTGGTCGGCATGACGCCACGGCAGTTTAGAGTCCAGAACCGCCGGAGCGGGCTCCCAGGGGAGCGCCCATGAGCGGCGAAACAAACGGCAGCCGATCAGGGCCTTCCGCTTGCCCCACCGGCGAGATCCGTTCACTCCTGTTTCCGGGCTTTGTGCTTCGGGTGCTTGGGCAGCGTGAAGATGAAGGTGCTGCCGTGACCTATTTCCGACTCGATCCAAACGCGACCGCCGTACAGGTCAACGATCTTCTTCACCGTCGCCAGGCCGAGCCCCGTGCTCTCACTGTGGTCGGAGGACGAGAGTGTCTGGAACATTTCGAAGATGCGGCCGAAGTGCTGGGGCTCAATGCCGGGGCCATTGTCGGTGACGCGGAATTCCCAGAATTCACCGTCGTCGCGGGCGCTGATGCGCACCTGGCCTTGCGGCTTGTCGATGTACATGACTGCATTGCCAATGAGATTCTGGAAGACCTGCGTGAGGCGCGTTCGTTCGGCTTCCACGGATGGGAGCGTCCCTTCGATCTGGATTTCGATATGGTTCGGCGGGGCGATCTGCTCGATCACCTCTTGCACCAGGGCGTGCGCATCGACGATCTCAACAGCTTGGTCACGGTGCCCGATTTCCGAATAGCGCAGGATGCCGTTGATCAGGTGCCCCATACGGTCCACGCGGCTGCGGAGCAAATGCAGATTCTCCCGGCCTTCCGGACCGATCTGTTCGCCGCAGTCCTGGTCGAGCCAGTCGGCCATCGTCGCGATGCCGCGCAGCGGGGCCTTGAGGTCGTGGGCCGTGATGTGCGCGAAGTCGCGCAGCTCTCGGTTGGATCGGTCCAACTCCTGGATGCTCGCTTCCAGGTCGGCATTCAACTTCTCCAGAATGGCTTGGGCCTTTCGGCGTTCGGTGATGTCGATTCCCAGACCGATGAGATAGAGCTTGCCGTCCCTCTCGACCCTCACCCCGGTGAGGAAATACGGGGTCTTCCGGCCGCTCTTCGACACCAAATCGGCTTCGGCGGTTGCTTGCCCTTTGGCGAACACCGTCGCCATCGCCTCGGTGATGTGTTGCCGGTCCGGACCTTCGAACAAATCCACGGGATGGATGTGAGCGATCTCGTCGCTCGAATACCCAGTGACGCGCTCAAGATTCTTGTTCCACCGGACGTGTTGTCCGTCTTCGTCCAGCATGTAGAACACGCCCGGCATGCTATTGATCACCGAGTCGCAGAACGCTTTCTCTTTCAGGATAGCCTCTTGGGCCTGCTGACGCTCGGTGATGTCTCGGATGATACCGATCGCGTGCCATTCATCGTTCAGTTCAACGCCCGCCAACGAGATCTCGATGGGAAACTCCGTACCGTCTTTGCGCAGAGCCGTCAGTTCGAGTATTTTGCCGACCGCAGATCCCTGGCCGGTGTGTCGGAAATGCGCCAGACCTCTCAAGTAGGTGTCGCGATATCTTTCCGGCATGACCAAGCTGTGCAGGTCTTTACCGAGGACCTCCGGCGCGGTCCAGCCGAACATGGTTTGAGCCGTCTTGTTGTAGAACGTGACGCGGCCCTGTGCATCCATCATCATGATCGCATCCTGGGCCGAGTCGGCCATGACGGAGAAACGCTCTTCCGAGCGGCGCAATTGCTCCTCGACGCGCTTGCGCTCGGTGATATCACGGGCGATCCCGAGCACGAGGAGCTGGCCTTGGATTCTGACGGGATAGGTGTGAATCTCGACGGTGACCTGCGACCCGTCCTTGCGATGCAGCGTGAATTCATCAGGCCCCGTAGGTTCGCCAGCGGCATTCTGGAGCAGTGCCCGGGCCGCTCTGGTGAGCTGACTCTTGGGCAGCAGGTTCAGTTTCAGGAAGCTCTTGCCGATGAGCTCTTCCCGCGGGTATCCCACAATGTTCTCAGCGGCCCTGTTGCCGTCGACAAACCGGCCGTTCAAATCACACAGGTAGTATCCGTCCGGGGCGTATTCAAACAGGAGTCGAAACCGTTCTTCGGAACGTTTCAATTTGTTGCGGAGGGAATTGCCGCCGCCGTCTCCCTCCGCTTGGCCTGCCGATGGCGGGGTCTCGAGTTGCCCCGTGTTCCTAAACGTTACGACGATCAGGCCGTCGCTGCCTTGGCCGAGGTTTGGCAGGGGACGGACGTGGGCCTCAGTAGGAATCTCCGAGCCGGTCGACGAACGCAAGGACAGGTACGCCGGCTCCGGATTCGCTCCGATTTGGACGGCGCGGTGGAGCATCTCGCGAAGTTGTGCCAGCGCTTTCTGCGGATGCATCAGCCAGCGGTGTGGGAACTTCTTGTGCAGGTAATGTTCCGCGGCGATATCCAGGGTCTGTATGAAGGCAGCGTTGGCGTGCCGAATACGAGCGTTGGCAGTCAACAGCACCACCGGCATCGCCACGGCATCGGCGAATCCCGAAAGGAGATCAGCTGGCGATTGGCCTGCCCGGTCTGCGATGCCCCGTGCTGGTTGGGTTCGTCCTGTCATGAGAAATCCACCTCAGCTGATGGTCTCACTGTTCGTACGAAGTCACAACTGTCTCCTCGACGCGTTCGTTGTGAAGCGCGATGTCGGTTGGTGTCGCGTCGTTCTGGGACTCAACGTGTCGCTTGGGAAAGGTGAAGAAGAAGGTGCTTCCCTTCCCCACCTCGGATTCGACCCATATCCTTCCGCCGTAGGTTTCGACGATTTTCTTGACCAAGGTCAGCCCTACTCCTGTGCTTTCGTATTCGTCGCGCGGTCTGAGCGTCTGGAAGATCTTGAAGATGCGGTCGAAGTACCGCGCTTCGATGCCCGGACCGTTGTCGGTAATGCTGAACCTCCAGGCCCCTGCCTCTTCGGTGCAGGCCACGCTAATCTCACCGACGGGTTTGTCCATATACTTCACGGCATTGGTCAGCAGGTTTTGGAAGACCTGGCTGATCCGCGTCGGTTCGCACTCAATGTGAGGCAGCGTTCCTTCAACCGTGATGGTCACGTGTTCGGGCGGCGCGATCGCGTCAATGACCTCGGGAAGCAACGCATTCAAATCCACTTCGATCCGGTCCTCCTCAATGCGCCCGACCCGCGAGTACTGAAGCACACCTTCGATGAGGTTGTGCATACGGTCGACGCGGTTCTGGAGCAGGTCGAGATTCTCCCGCGCCTCGTCCCCCAACTGGTCGCCATAGTCGGTGCACAGCCACTCAGTGAGCAGTTTAATGCCACGCAGTGGGGCCTTGAGATCGTGAGAGACGACATAGGCGAAATGCGTCAATTCCTCGTTGATCTCCGCCACCCGGCGCAAGAGTCTTTCCTGACCCTGCTGGGCATGGTACTTCTCCGTGATGTCCCGAAAGCTCAGAACGCGTCCGACGATTTCATCCGTCACGTACTGCGGTTTCGAGCAGTACTCGACGACGCTGCCGTCTTTCCGATGGAGCAGGCCTTGGCTCTGTCGCTCGGGCTGGCCGCGTAGCGCCATGAACTCGGCGCGGAATGATTCCGGGTCCGTTAACTGCTCGAGGGCGATGGCAAGGGCCTCATCTCTATCCAAGCATTCCAGGGCGCGATCCGGCAGGTGCCAGAGTTCTTTGAACTGATTGTTGAAGTTCTTGTATTGTCCGGTCGTGTCGGTGACGAGAATGCCGTCGGCGGTGGATTCCAGAGTCGCTTGGAGCAGAGAGAGTGATTCCTTGAGTTTCTCTTCAGCCTGCTTCTGCTGCACGATGGGGACGAAACTCTCGAGCAGACATCGGCGTCCCTGGAAGGTCGCGTCGGTGACGCTCTTGATGATGGGAAGGCTTTCTCCGTCTGCTTTCAGCAGGACCCCCTCGGATTCATCCAGCGTCTGTCCGAGATCGGTGACGGGGCACTTGCCGCACTTGATGGGGCAGACGAATTCGTGACACAGTTGCCCGATCATCTCGGCTTTGGACCGGCCCACCAGTTTGGCGGCCGATTCATTGACGTCGAGAATGCGCTGAGTTTCGGGATCGATGATGAGCACGCCGGCCAGAATAGAGTTCAGGATGTCCTGTGACCGTTGCTCACTCTCGCGCAGCGCCTCTTCACTCCGCTTGCGTGCGGTGATATCGCGTACAATGCCGATCGCATGCCATTCCTGATTCAGCTTGACCCCTGCGAGTGAAATCTCGATGGGAAATTCTGTTCCGTTCTTGCGCAAGGCCGTCAGTTCGAGCGTCTTGCCGACGGCGGCTCCTTCTCCGGAGTGCCGGAAACGCGCCAGACCCTCGCGAGACGCCGGGCGAAGCGTCGGTGGGGCGATCAGGGAATGCAGGTCTTTGCCGATCGCTTCGGCGGCGGTCCACCCGAACATGCTCTGGGCCGTCTTGTTGTAGAACGTGACGTGCCCGGCCGGGTCCATCATCATGATGGCATCCTGGGCGGAATCGGCCATGATGGTGAACCGCTCTTCGGAGCGCCGCAATTGTTCCTCCGTGCGCCGGCGTTCGGCCATCTCCGTCTGCAATTCCTGATTCCTCTGGGTCAACTCGGCCGTGCGCTCTGCGACCGTGGCTTCGAGATGGTCGTGTGACTGCTTGAGTTTCTCGGCCATATCATTGAAGGCGGCGGCTAACTGCCCGAGTTCGTCGTCGCCGGAGATATCCAGGTGGGTGTCGAGATGCCCGGCCCCGATCTCCGCCGCCCCCGCCAGGAGGCGACGCAGCGGTTCGCTGATCCGCCGCGAGAGCAGCGTGGCGATCGCAATGGCCACCAGCGTGCCGGCAATCGTCGCTCCCGTCAACATTTGTGTCACCTGCTGGCCGATGCGCTGGACACTCTCGGCCGACAGGTTGCCGTCGTGCAACGCCCGACGCAGGATATGATGGGACATGGCCGTGATCGAGATTCCCAAAAGGATAATCGTCAGGAAGAACGCGACCATGGCGTTGTTCCGCAAACTGGATTTCGGCGGTTCTTTCACTCGAGCCATTTTGCACGAATCCTCATTTTGAGATCATCCCAGAATCATCGATCCGATGAAGAAGGTCACGATAGCGGTACTGCATCCGCCGAGAGCCATAATGAGCGCCTTGGCGCCGTTGCTGCTGAGTAGTTGCCGGACGTCCGCGTTGAGTCCGATGGCGGTCATGGCGATCGACCAGGAGAGGCCGTACAGCGGCTTGACCGTTGGAATCAGCGTAGCGCTATAGAAATCCCCGTGGTTCACGGAAATCCAGGTCCCCAGCAGGCCTGCACGCAGGAAGAGCCACAGGGTCCAGGGGAGGTAGAATCGTTTTTGGGTGAGGCTGGCGAAAAGCGGTATGGCGATCAAGAGCCCCAGGTAACGGGCGGCCTTGACCGACAGGGCCAGCGACACCAGGTCCTTGTCGGTGATCTGCCGACTGAGGAAGGGGAGATTCATCACTGCCGCCTTGACGCAGCCGGTCATTTGCAGGACTGATCCGGAGAGCACGCCATAGGTCTGATCGGTCATCCCCACGGTGGTGGCGACAAAGGGCAGCAGTATGAACAAGGCCACTATCGCGACGGTCGTGACAGCCAACAGGGACACGGAGATGTCGTTGGAATCTGCGTCCACGGCCGGCGAGGTGATGGCGATGGCGGAGGCCCCGCAGATCGCGGAACCGGCGGCGGTCAGATAGGTGATCCGGTCTGGCTGGCCCAGCAGGCGACCGAGGATGAGAATGGTGGCGAAGTAGACGAACACGATTAGAGCGGCCAGCATCATCGAGGTCGGATGCACCTCGGCGTAGGCGGCAAAGTTGAGGTTCTTGACGGCATAGAACGTGATGCCGATGGGAATGCAGAGCAGCGGGGCGGCGGTGAACCCGCTGTTGAGGGTGGTGTGGTGTCCGACAGCGGTGCGCAGGGCGACGCCCACGGCCAAGGCCAGAACCAGCGGATTCAGGACCCGCGTGTGCCATATCCGGGTCAGGCCGTAAGCCGCCGCGCCGAGCAGTGCTGCCAGCAGCAGCCCGGGGCCACTCGCTCGTAGCCCAATCTTGTCGTCTGGGGACTTTCTCACTCGGGCGATCTCCAGGGTGCGTCAGTGGATTCGCGCGTCTCTCCATCGGTCGTGTGTGTCTGTGTTTCCGCCTCCAAGGGGGCCACTTCCTGTTTGGGCAGCGTGAAGGAGAACGTAGTTCCTTCTCCTACCTGCGATTCGACCCAGACGGTGCCGCCGTGCAGTTCGACGATCTTCTTCACCATGGAAAGACCGATGCCGGTGCTCTCCAATTCGTCGCGGCGGGTCAGGGTCTGGAACATCTGGAAGATCTTGTCGAAGTACTTCTCGTCGATGCCGGGACCGTTGTCGCTGACGCTGAAAGTCCAGAAGTGCTCGTCACCCGTGCAGTTGATGCGAATACGTCCCTGCGGTTTGTCCATGTACTTGATGGCGTTGCCGATCAGATTCTGGAAGACCTGGATGAGCCGGACCTTCTCAATGACCAACTCGGGTAATGGGTCTTCGATCGTGATCTCCATATCTTCCGGAGGGACCAGTTGGGCGATGACTTCCGGCAGCAGCTTGTTGAGATCGACCCATTCACGGCACTTGCTGGTTCGGCCGATCTCCGAATAGTGAAGGATGCCGTCGATCAGCTCGCTCATGCGGGAGACGCGTCCCTTAAGCAAGCCCAGTTGTTCCTGGCCCTGTGCGTCAAACTTGTCGGCGTAGTCGGAGGCGATCCAGTCGGTCAGCGTGCCGATACCACGGAGCGGCGCCTTGAGGTCGTGTGCGGTGACATAGGCGAAGTCCTGCAATTCCTTGTTGGACCGTCGCAGTTCGCGCACCGTATCGGCCAGGTGTTTGTTGACCCGGGCCAGCGCGCGTTCGGCTTTGCGGCGCTCGTTGGCTTCTATTTGTAAGGCGATCATATCCGCCAGTGACGCCGCGAAGTCCTGCTCTTCGAGCGTCCACTCCCTGGGCTGGCCGATGTGTTCGCAGGAGACGACGCCGAGCATTCTACCCTGGAGCTGAATGGAGACATTTATCAGGGACGTGATGCCCAGCGGTCTCAGGTGCGATGCGGCCAGTTCCGATGTACGGGCATCTTCTTCCGCATTGTTCGCGGCCACGATGCGGCTGCTCTCGATGGCCTGGAAGTAATGAGGGTAGTCGGCCGCTCGCATCCGGGGTCCTTCTTCGTGGGTGTTTTCCTTCTGTTTGAAGAGATCCCGGCAGACCAGTTCCCGCGTTTCGTCGGCGAGCAGCCAGACGCCCACGCGCGCCGTCGAGAGGGTGGCCGCGGTTTCCTCCGTCATGCTCCGGATGATGGCCATCAGGTCGTCGTTGGCGTGTTTGCTCAGTTTGACGAGGGTCCTCTGATGGTGCACGATCTGTTCAGCCCGCTGCTTGAGAACCTGTTCGGCCTTCTTGCGAATGGCAATCTCGCGGGTGAGCTTCTCATTGGTGGAGCTCAGCGCGGCGGTACGTTCTCTGACCCGTTCCTCCAGTTGTTCGTTGGCGTTGACCAAGGCCGAGTCCCGTTGCTGGATCTGTTCGAGCATTTCGTTGAAGGCTTCGATGAGCAGACCGACCTCGTCGGCGCCATACTTTTCGGCGCGGATGGCGTATTGTCGCTTCTCCGAGACGAAGTTCGCCACGCCGGCCAGATACAGAATGGGCGAGGAGATAATGCCCTGCAACCGGGATGACGCCAGATAGGCGCCCAGCGACGAGATGCAGAGGATGCCCAGGATCGCAATGATCCCGTGCTTGAGTCGAATGCGCAGCGGGTCCAGATTCGAGGTGAGACAGATGGTTCCGATCTGCTCTCCATCAAGCGAAATCGGACGGATCAACGTCAAGAGGTTGCCCGTGAACGTATGGCCCCTGGGCAGATCGTTCGGATCGGGGATGGACGCGGTGGTTTCCGCCCGGACGTAGGTGGCGAAGCGGGTGCCGTCTTTGGTGTAGACGCAAGCCACCTGGACAGCCGGGACGGCGTCGACGGTGCGGAGGATGTCGTTGGCGTCGGTGGCGTCCTCGAATGCGATCGCCGCTTTGCAGTTTTCGGCCAGAATGTCGGCATGGGTGGACAGGTCCAGAATCATGGCGCGGCGCAGGCTGGTCCATTCCCAGACGGTGAAGATCACCCCCGTCAGCAGGAGGGCGCCGACACACGTCAGCATAATGGCGGCGATCAGCTTGTGCTTGAGCGACCAGTTCCGCAGCCACGGAGCGACCATCGTGCTCATCGGGTTTTTGCCTGGCTTACGTCCCATGGGCCTCACCATCATCGCTTTTGAAGGCGTCGTGGGTGGTGACGCGCCTGGCCAGTCGCAGCAGTTTGGACCGGATCTGTAGCTTGGCGCGCCTGGTGGCCGCCAAGTTGATCTCAAAACGGAGCTTCTTGTCCTCGATTACGAAGTTGATCATGCCCCCCGCCTCCAAGAACCCCGGCGCGTCTGCGACGGTCAACATGCCGAGCGTTCGAATTGGGTCGAGAATGGTCGTCAAATGCGATTTCTCGGAAGCGCCGATGAACAGCACGTGGCACTGGCGGATCGCTTCGATTTGGGGGTGTTGCTCTGGACGGCGGCCGTCCGCGTCGGTCAGTTCCGCCCAGCCTTTGAACCATTTGACGATCACGACACGATTCTTGATCTTCTTGTTTTTCAGCGGTTCAAACGCCTGGCCGAAGGGGGCCTTGCCGATAATGCCGATTTGCAGGTGTTGATTCGGGTCGGAAGGTTCTCCATTGTCGGCTTCCCATCGGAATCGCTCTCCCTCGACGAACATCATGAAGTTGCAAAGAAAGGCGGCTTTGAGCCGGTACTCTCGGTCGGTGGCCGGGTCGGCGCAGACCGTCGCCGAAAGGTTCGCCACCAATACGAACACTAGCAGAGAGCAAAGAATAAGCGTTCTGAGGCGCATGCTCGGTCTACCCGCCGTCCCGTCCAAATTCGAAGTTCATGCTATTTCGTTCAGCACTCATTGTGGTACCTTCCGGCCCGATCCTCTAAAAGCGATACGTCAGTTTGATTTGGAACATTCGCCCATCCTGCTCGATCACGTCCTGCGCGTGCTCGCCGAAGCCGGGGTAGTCGTACTCGACATCGAAGAGGTTGTACACACCCGCCGCGAGCTCCAGTTGTTTCGAGGGGCTTGTATAAGTCAATGTCAGGTTCGTCAGCACGAAGTCGCTGGCATGGTTGCTGGCCAAGGTCTTGGATCTGCTGTTGTACTGGATGTCGAGGCCCGCAAAGAGAGCCTCGTCCACGATCGGGACGATCAGGTTGAGTTTCGCCAAGTGCTTGGGCGAATTCACCAGCGTCCTATCAGTAGTGTCATCTTCGGCATTGACATAGGAATAGCCTGTCCGCGCACGAAGACCGTTGTCCCACCGCCCGTTCAAGGCCAGCTCCAGGCCATGAGCTTTGACCTCGTCGAGATTCTTGAAGACGAGCAGGCCGTCGGCAGGATCCGTGTATTGGTCGATCAGATCATCCATCACATAGTAGAAGCCGCTGAGCGTCGTGCTCAGATGCGGCGTGAAGGCATGCTCCAGCACCACCTCATAGGTCTCGATAGTTTCGGGATCGAGGTTTTGGGCCGCCTTGGTGGTATATTCGCCATCGTGGTAGTACAGTTCGTAGGCGTTGGGCGCGCGGAAAGCCCTGCCATAGAGCAACTTAAGCGTGGTATCCTCGCTGAGGTTCTGGATCACCGCCACGCGCGGATTGGCCGTTGCGCCGAACGTGTCATGTCGGTCGTAGCGCAGTCCGCCCACGACGGTGGTCTCGTCAAAGACCTTGAATTCGTCCTGGATGTAGAGGCCCCAGTTGTGGCTGTGTCGGGAGTCGTCCAGATAGACCTCTTCATCCCAGTTGGCCTGGTCCTGGCAGCTGTTGTAACGGAACTCGCTGCCGGCCGTCAGCGTATGGCCGACCACCGGCTGTCCGATCATCTGCACTTCGCCCTCCCACCAGCGCCCCTTCCAGTAGTCCTTGTTCACGACGATGTCAGGGGGATCACCTGGGTCGGCATAGTCGTACACCCAGTGGCCATCGTAGTCGTAGTGCGCGTACGCCAGGCGGCCTTTGACGGTCCACGCCTTCGATAAGTCCTTGGTGTAGGTCAGACCGGCGAGCGTGGTATCATCCCAACTTCTGGTTCTGCGGTCGCCGAAGACGGTGTCCCACGGGGCCGTGGGAATCCCTTTCTCCCGGGCCGTATGGGCAAACAAGAGACTCATGTCTCCCCACCGTACGTTGGCGACGAGGTTGTCAAAACGATCGTCGTCGTTTCGGACGAGCCCGTTGGCCGTGTCAGGGCTGTCGAATTCCGCGAAATACAGCCGTTGCCCGTCGCTGTTGTACCGCGTTGCGGAGGCGAGTACCTCCAGGCCGTTGTCAAACGTCTCTCCGTACGTGATCCGTCCCTTGGTCGTGTCGAAACTCGCCACCGCTCCCGAAAGCTCGAGTCCCCCGATACGACCCCCTGTCTTGGTGATGACGTTGATGACACCGAGAAAGGCGTTGCTGCCATAGAGAGAGGACCCTGGCCCGCGGATGATCTCGACCCTCTCGATCAGGTCGACGTCGAGAAGGAAATGAGTGCCAAAGGCCGGGCTGTCGCCGATGTTCTCATTGGTGCGATGGCCGTCGACGAGCAGAAGGATGCGGGTATCGTAGTCGCCCGGTCGGCGGAATCCCCGCGTCCCGAGATAGTGGTAGTTCCTGTCGTAGTTGAGGTAGAAGCCGGGGACGCTCTGCAAGACTTCGGCCAGAGTGCGATAGCCGTATTTGCGAATCTCGTCAGCCGTGATCACGGTGATTGAAGAGGGCGCCTCGCTGACCTTCTGTTTGTACTTCGAGGCGCTGGTGACCGTATCTATTTCGACTTCCATCAACTCTTCTAAAGACAGATCGAAGAGTCCCTCCTGGCCGTCGGAAGCGGCCGCGCACGCACTCTGGACTCCCAGGAAAACCACCGCCAGCGCCATCACGCGCACCAAGCGGTGGATGAAGACCTCCCGAGCTCCGGTCGATGAATCAGTCAGAAAGCTGGCCTGCTGGGTCAGCATTGCCCCCCTTTCACACGTTGTTGCCGTAATGCTCTTCTCTAAAGTCATTTAGTTTCTGCATATCGGCCGTTTCCGGGGGCCGGTGGAGCGATATCTCCGGCAAAACCCCACCCATGAGAATATGGCGATCAAGGGACTGCCTGCGTTGGGGGCACATCCAGGATGCCTTTGTGCGGCGCATGACGTGAGTCGATTTGTCGTCGTCTCGGCAACCAGCGCGCCATTGGCGCGGGGTCCTATAATGCAGTTATTCTTGAATGTGCCGTTGCCGGCGCGTCTGGACGGGCGCGCCGATTGGTCGGGTTTCTGCAGGCCAGCGGCATCGATTCGCTCCGATCTCGACGAGAGGTGAGAATTGCGCGTGGAGGTAGCATGCCGGAGTCCCCGTTTGGCGATGTACTTCTGAATCCTGCCGCTTTCGGCGTGTGAGATTTGCGAGGGTCCGAGTTTCACTACGCTTATCGGTTGTTGGGCGTCCCAGACTGATGCGGCCCAGGCGGGCCAGATGCACCGGGATGTGGCGGTCTGGCGCGACCGATGAGATGTAAGGGCTTTCGCCTTGACAGTTTACCTATTCTTGGCATACTATCAGCTTTATCGTCCGGCTAACGGACAAACGTCGTTGCGGGTTCGGTACTGCGCTCGCGGTGCGGACGCAACTGGACCGGGAATGCGGGAGAGGACTGCACTGAGGTTGTGTGTGTCACAGGGAATCGCCATCTTGGGATCGACCGGATCGATTGGTCGAAACGCTTTGCGGGTCATCAGTGGTCTGGGGGCGGGTTATCACGTCGTTGGGCTCACTGCCCACAGCAGCGTGGAACTGCTGGCTGAGCAGACGCGTCGGTACAGACCGCAGTTCGTGGCGGTGACCGATTGCGATTACGCCGAGCGCTTTCGCGAACTGCTCGATGGTTGGGAGACGGAAATACTGGTCGGGCCCGAGAGTCTGACGGCGCTGGTCGAATCGGATGCGGTGGACACGGTTCTGACGGCGGTCGTCGGTGCGGCCGGGTTGCCTTCGGCACTGGCAGCGGCTCGGTCGGGCAAGCGTCTCGCCATTGCCAACAAAGAGCCCCTGGCGATTGCGGGCGAACTGCTCACGCGCATCGCCCGCGATCATGGCAGTACGCTCCTGCCGGTGGACAGCGAACACTCGGCGGTGTTCCAGGCAATGCAATCGGGGCGGGCCTCGGAGGTTCGCAAGATCCTCTTGACTGGCTCGGGTGGGCCATTTCGCGGGGCCACGCGCCGGGACCTGGAAGATGTGACCGTCGAGGAGGCGCTCGACCATCCGACCTGGCAGATGGGGCCGAAGATCACCATCGACTCGGCCACGCTCATGAACAAGGCCCTGGAAGTGATCGAGGCACGCTGGCTGTTCGACGTTTCGGTGGACAAGATCGAGGTCCTGATTCATCCCGAATCGATCGTGCATTCCCTGGTCGAATTCGTCGACGGATCGGTGATCGCGCAGTTGGGCGAGCCCGATATGTGTCTGCCCATTCAATACGCGTTAACGTATCCCCGGCGCGTCGCGGGAATCTCGAAACCGCTGCGGCTCGAGGAAATCGGTCGACTTCATTTCGAGCGGCCCGAGCCCGAAACGTTCCGGGCCCTGACGTTGGCCTACGATGTGGCACGCATGGGGGGCACCTCGCCGGTGGTCTTCAATGCCGCTAACGAGACGGCCGTGGAGAACTTCCTGGCCGGGCAGATCTCGTTCGTGCAGATCATGGAACTCGTCGAGCATTGCCTGGACAAGCACGATGTCCGACCGACGGCCTGCCTCGACGATGTGCTCGAAGCAGATGCGTGGGCCCGGGAAGAAGTGAAAGGCCGGTTGGGACAGGAAGTCTGAAACGCTGCATCCCGGGGCGATGGGATGCGGACGTGTTCGCGAGAGAGGATTCAATTTGCATAGTCTACTCTTCTGGGTTGGAGTTGCTTGATGTCGAAGAATGGAAGCTCATCAAACAGGACTTTAGGCGGCATCTTCTGGATTGTGGTGTTGGCCGTTGTTGTCTTTCTGATTGTCAAACACGTGGGGGTGGCCGGGAATGTGGCGCTCGTGCTAATCGGTTTCGGCTCGGTGGTCCTCATCCACGAGTTTGGCCACTTCATCATCGCCAAGCTCGGGGGCATCAAAGTCGAGGGGTTTTCCATCGGGATGCCTCCGACGCTGCTGGGACTCCAAAGGACGGGGGCGGGGCTTCGTCTGCGTATCCTGCCGATGTTCTTTTCGAAGGAAGATGAGGAACCGGACGAGGGTGGGATGACCTTTACGTTCGGCAAAGGGGGCAAGGCCAGCGACACGGAATATCGGGTGGGGCTGATTCCGTTTGGCGGCTACGTGAAACTGCTGGGGCAGGAGGATATCGGTCCGGTCAAGCAGATTGACGATGCGCGCTCGTTCGCCAACAAGCCTATCGGCATTCGCATCGCCGTCATTGCCGCCGGGGTCACGTTCAATTTCATCAGCGCGGCCATCATCCTGATGACCGTCTTCCTGGTCGGTATCACGTTTCCGCCGGCCGTCGTGGGCGGGGTGGTCCCCGGCTCTCCGGCCGCCGAGGCCGGTCTCCAGGCAGGGGACGAACTGATTGAGATCGATGGCAGTCGTGACAATCTCGACTTCAGCAGTATCGCCCTGGCGGCCGCGCTGTCGGGCCGCGATGAGCCCATCGCCATGACCGTGCGACGGCGCGATGGCAGCACCAAAGAGATGTCCATTGTGGCCCGGCGCACGCCGGGCAGCCAGATGGCCGAGTTCGGCATCATGGCGCCCCAGAGTCTGACGTTGGCGACGATCACGGACCCGAACATTCTCGAGGAACGCACGGGCTTGCGGTCGGGCGACACGATCACCGCCGTCGATGGCCAGGCCGTGGAGCGACATTGGGACTTTGCCGAGATTATCGCCGATTCCCTTGCTCCCGCCGTCACCGTCAGCGCCGAACGGGCCGCCAGTGACGGCACGAGCCGGTCGATCGAGGTCGAGCTGCCGCTGACGTGGTCCGCCAGTGAGGGCGACGTGAATGAGACCGACCTGAATCACGTCTACTCCATGGTTCCGCGTCTGCGCGTGCTGCCCGACGATCTGCTGAGCGATGGCCAAACGGACGATGACGACAACACGCGCCTGCGGGGCGGTGACATCATCGTTGCTGCTGGCGACATCGAGAATCCGACGTATGCGGAGTTACGGGCGATCACCGTCGAATATGAAGGTAAACCACTGTCGATCAAAATCCTACGTGTTGATTCGAACGGCATCGAACGGCCGGCGACCGTGATCGTTACCCCGAAGCGCGCCCCGGAGAGCGATCGCGTGATCATCGGTTTTCTCCCGGCGCTGGACGCGGGCCATCCGGTGGTGGCCAAGACCATCGACGCCGACGGTGGGCCGGCGAAACTGGATATCCCACGCGGGGCCCGTATCACGGCCGTCAATGGTAGGGCGGTGTCCAGTTACTACGATATCATTGCCGAAGTGCGTCGTTGGGAGGGGCAGTCAGTCAAGCTGGAGTACCAGTTGGACGGTCGGGCCGAGGGCGGTGTCACGCTTCAGATCGATCAGACCCGGCGCCCCATTGCCGTGGCATCGACGCTGGAAGAAGAACTGCCTCTTGACACTCTGGAACGGCTTTACAAGGCCTCCAGCCCTGTCGAGGCGATTCGTATGGGATACCGGCGGACGTTGATGTTCGTCGCGCAGACCTACGTGACGTTCAAGCAATTGATCGCGGGTCTGATCAGCCCGAAACTGCTGATGGGGCCGGTCGGCATCGTGGTCTCGAGTTATCAGATCGTCGAAGGACGTTCACTGGTCTACTATGCCTACTTCCTCGGCTTGATCAGCGCCAGCATCGCCGTGCTGAATCTCATGCCCATGCCCCCCTTCGACGGGGGATTGATCGCGATCATGCTGGTCGAAAAGGTCAAAGGCTCGGCCCTCAGTGAAAAGGCCCAAGGAGTCATGGCCTATGCCGGCTGGGTCCTCGTGGGCACGCTGCTACTTTATGTCACATTCAACGACATCGTCCGAACTCTTCACGGTTTTCTCAATTGAACGGACGAACCTGCCGATAATATACAGAACGGAAGGTGTGATCGTCACAACCTGAGAAAGGACTTGAAGGTTCAGTCATGTTCGTGGAAGAGCAGGCCGGCGGAACGGTCAAACGCAGCGCGGGACAGGTCTATGAGTTTATCGAGCCGGTCGGCCATAAGGCGCCCAGCCATGCGGCTTATCACCGCGGTCTTCCGGACGTGCTGGAGCAGTGCGATGAGCAGGTTTACCGGCTCGTCGAAGCTGAGTACGATCGGCTCCAGAACACTCTGCAATTGATCGCGGCCGAAAACCAGTGCTCGCGGGCCGTCCTGGCGGCGCTGGGCCATATCGTCCAGAACAAGACGACGGAAGGTTTTGTCGGCCGGCGCTTCCACGGGGGTTGTGAAGTCGTCGACGGGCTGGAGCAGCTAGCCATTGATCGGGCCAACGAGGTCTTCGGCGCTCAATACGCCAATGTGCAGCCCCACTCGGGCACCAGTGCCAACCAGATCGTCTTGACGGCCCTTCTCGACAGTGGCGACCGCATTCTCAGCCTGGCCATGGACCAGGGTGGGCACGTCTCGCACGGTGCCCAGGTGGCCTTTGCGGGCAAGTTCTTCGAGGTCGAGCAATACCGCGTGGACCGGGAGAGCTTCCTGCTGGACTACGAGGCGATCGCCGAACAGGCGCGCCGTTTCCGACCCAAGCTGCTCATCTGTGGGGCCAGCGCCTATGCGCGGATCATCGATTTCGAGCGGTTCCGGGCGATCGCGGACGAGGTCGGTGCATATCTGATGGCTGATATCTCGCACATCTCGAGCCTGATCGCGGCCGGCGTGCATCCGTCTCCGATCGACGCGGCCCATTTCACCACGACCAGCACGTATAAGCCGGGCGGCCCGCGGGGCGGCCTGATTCTGATGGGCCGCGATGCCCAGGCGCCGTTTGCGGTCGGCAACAAGACGGTCTCGCTCTGCGAGCGGATCGAAAAGGCCACTTTCCCGGGCTTCCAGGGGACGCCGTACCTGAACAACATCGCCGCCAAGGCTGTCTTCTTCCGCGAGATGCTGTCGGACGAATACCAGGTCCGCCAGGCGAAGATCGTGGAGAATGCTCAGGTGCTGGCCGAGGCGTTTGACGATCTGGGTTACGACGTTCTCACGGGCGGAACCGACAACCACATGTTCCTGATCAACGTCGCCCATTTCCGCGACGGCCTGACCGGCCTGATCGCTCAGCACTGCCTCGAAGACTGCGGCATCATCATCAATATGAACCGGCTGCCCTATGACACGCAAAACGCGCGTGTCACCAGTGGCATGCGCCTGGGCACTCCCATCGTCACGCGTAACGGCATGGGCCAGGCCCAGATGGAGCAGATCGCGCGCCTCGTCGACAACGTCCTGCGAGGCGTCGAGATCGTCGACGCGAAACACTACTGCCTCAACGAGGCCCTCCAGACCAAAACGCGACAATGCGTTCGGGCTCTTTGCACGCGATTCCCGCTCCACTAGCCCCGTACCCCCGGTCGATCTTGCTCCGATTGTGCGACGCATCGTGCTCCGCTATAAAGGGTTCTTCCTCCGGCTCAATGTCCCGCGGTTCTTGAGTGTCCCTCCCCTCCTTTGTCACTGGCGCAAGAAAGAAGGCCATAAGTTGGTAGCTTATGGCCTGTTGGCTCGTAACCGTAATACGCGTGTTACCAGTGTGTTTTTGATGTGCTCCGGTGTCCCGGAGGCGGGGGTCGGACCAGACTGGATGCATACCAGATGTTGAAGGGTGTTTCGGTTGTTCTGGTTGTAGGTTGGCTTGTGCGTTGGCTGTAGTCGTGGGATTGTTCCGCGGACTGCGGACACAGGCACAGGCCGATGTACAGCCAAAAAACTTCGGCGACAAACTTCCATGTTCTCATTGCGTCATCCTCAAAGTTCTGTCCTTAATATCGACGTGACATGCGAATTTTCCTTAGACATTTCGCCGGCCCGATCGCTGCGGAAGGCAGCGTCTAATCTCCGATTTATAGGTCCACAGTTGAGATATCAGTGTGCCCAGGCCGCTTTTTCTAGGCGGCGCTTGTCCCCCATTTCAGCGTGGAAAAATGCGTCGCGTTTATCAGTGTCGCCAGGCGGGGTGCGTTGCCGCGAAAAAAAATTTTCGCCAGGCGGAGATTGTTACTGGGAGGGGAACAGGATTGCCGGCGCTGCCTTTTGGCGCGCCCTGCTCACCTAGTGCGGTCGAGCAGAGCGAGGGCGAGTTGTCGCAGGAGATCGGCGCGTCGGCCAAAGGGTTCGAGGGCCGCTGCGGCTTCATGAGCCAGGGCATGTTCGAGGTGCTTGGATTTTTCGAGGCCGATCACAGCCGGATAGGTGCACTTGGCGGCTTTGACATCTTTGCCGGCGGTCTTGCCCAGTTGCTCACTGGAAGCACTGACGTCGAGAATGTCGTCGGCAATCTGAAAACCCAGGCCGATCTTCAGGCCGTACTGGGCGAGCGCTTCGAGTTGCTCGGGGGTCGCTCCGCCGCAAAGACCGCCCATCACAGTCGCGCCGCGGAACATCTTGGCCGTCTTGTTGATGTGGATGTATTCGAGATCCTCGAGGGTGCCGACGGTGTTCTCGGCCTTCAGGTCCGCGATCTGACCGGCAATCATGCCGGCCCCGCCGGCCGCCTGCGCCAGTTGCGTGATCAGTTTAACGGCCAGTTCGGCACTGCTGACCTCGGTCGCGAGCAGCTCGAATGCCAGGGTCAACAGGGCGTCCCCGGTCAGGACAGCCGTGGCTTCGTCGAAGGCCTTGTGGCAGGTAGGCCGGCCGCGACGCAGATCGTCGTCATCCATGGCCGGAAGATCGTCGTGGACAAGGGAATAGGTGTGGACGATTTCGATAGCGGCCGCCGCCGTGCGGGCGCTGGAAGTTTCCTGGCCACTGATCAGCTCACAACACCAAAGGACCATGGCGGAGCGGATGCGCTTACCCGGCGATGAGAGGGTATAGGTCAGCGCCGTCCGCAGATCCGGATGGATCTCTTTCCGTTCGGACAGGAGGCCTTCGATGGTCTCGTTGACGACAAGAACCTTGTTTCTTAGTAATGTGCTTATATCGAGATTAGCTGAACTTATAATGTGCATGCTTGCTGGGCAAATCCATGAAATCCCCGGCTCTTTTGCGTATCTTCTCCTGATCGGGTATTATAGCGGTTCGCTTCGGATTGTGCAGGAAATTATGAATGTGAAAATGGTCGTGATTCTGGGCGTCACCGCTTCGGGCAAGGGGCGGCTGGCGTTTGACCTGGCGCAAGAGCTGAGTGCCGAGATTGTCAGCGTCGATTCAATGAAGGTTTACCGCCGGATGGACATTGGCACGGCCAAGCCGGCTGGCGACGTGCGCGAGCGGATTCCGTACCATATGATCGATGTGGTCGAGCCCAGCGAATCGTTCAGCGCGGGGCTGTTCCACGAGCAGGCCTCGGCTGCGATCGAGGAGATTCGGGCCCGGGGCAAGGCGGTAATTGCCGCCGGTGGGACGGCGCTGTATCTCAAAGCGCTGCTGTATGGCCTGTTCGAAGGCCCGGGTGGCGACGAGCAGATTAGTGTGGCGTTGCGGGCCGAGGTGGACGAAGTGGGCCTGGCCGGCCTTCACGAACGCCTGCGCCGGATTGATCCGCAGGCTGGCGATCGGATCAGTCCCAATGACACCAAACGCATTATTCGTGCGCTGGAGGTGTACCAGCTCACGGGCAAGCCCATCTCGAGTCTCCAACGACAGTTCGAGGCCACCAGTCCGGCGCACGACTGGACAATCATCGGCCTGCGGCGGGAAAGGGCCGTCGAGAGCCGCCGGATCAACGCCCGCGTCAAGCGCATGATCGAGATGGGCCTCGTGGACGAGGTGCGATCGCTCCTGGCCGAGGAGAAGCCCTTGAGCCAGCAGGCGCGATGCGCGATCGGATACGCCGAGATCATCGCCCATCTGGAGGGCAAGATCTCCCTGGGCGAAGCGGTCGAACAGATCAAAAAGAATACGCGTCGCCTGGCGAAAGGGCAGCGGACCTGGTTCAAGACGTTCCGGGATGTCCAGTGGATCAATGCGGAGGCGGAAACGTCACCGCAAGCGATCCGCGAACGGGCTGCGGCGCTGGTCCGGGCTTGATCAGCGTCGGGCTGAGCCACGGGGCGCTGTCAGCGGGAGAGGCAATCGACGGCAGGGTCGGGTTGGGGAGATGAGGTGGACTGGAGTTCCTTTTCGGCACGCAGCATGGTGGCGGTCTCACCCAGGACGAGCTGCTTGATCAGGCTCAGCGGGATCGTCGTCATCTCCAGACGCAGAATTCGCTCTTCGACACTGGAAGCGACGGCTCGGGCAGTGTGACGTGGCAACCCGAAGCGGTTCACTAGGTCGCGGACGATCTGCGCCTTGTCCCAGGGGCGCCGCGCCGGGGGGCGTGTCGTTTCGCAGAGCTTCTGTGCGTCGGCGAACTCGTTCATGTCCAGAGCGAGCACTTCGGTTCGGCTGCGCCGCAGACGCCGTTCGATGGTATGCTGGCTTAGCGCCGAGGCGGCCTCCTCATGGCCGGTGGCCACCAGGACGGCCTTGATCATCGCGTAGATTTCATTGGAGTGGACGCTGCGCCGGCCCCACTTGTTATAAAGATAGAACGTCACCACCTCCGCCAGATCTTCCGCGAACATCATGTCTGCCTGGTCGACCGCTGCCAGAGCGTTGTTGATGGTCCCGATGACCTTCGTATGCAGGTAGACCTCATCGGTTCCGTCGGCCTTGGTCACTCGCAACTGCTTCTTCATCTGCTAAGGGTTGCCTCCGTGCAATCGCTAACAGTCAGGGCGTCGTTGTCGTAGCTGAGATTGAATGCCAGCAGATGCCGGCGTTCATTTCCGGCCGCGCCGGTTATTGATCGAATAGCTTCAGTTGTTCCGCAGACTCCGTGTCGTGAATCGCCTTGGTCACCTCGTCGAGAAGCTCGCCGGCGTCCTGGAATTCCCGGTAGACGCTCGCAAAGCGAATGTAGGCGACCTTGTCGAGATCACGCAGATGTTTCATGATGCACTCCCCCAGGAAGGCGGACGTCACCTCCTTGTCGAATCGCCGGAAGACATCCTCTTCCGCCTTGTCGGCCACCAGTTGTATTTCCTCGGCTGAGACGGGCCTCTTGTAGCACGCCTTCTGCAAGCCGATGATGACCTTTTCCCGATCGTAGGGCACGCGCGACTTGTCCTTCTTCACCACGTGCAGCTTGAAACTTTCGCTCGTCTTTTCATAGGTGGTGAAGCGCCGCTCGCAGGCCAGACACTGGCGCCGGCGCCTGATGACACGGCCCGAATCGCTCGAACGAGAATCGACTACCTTGTCATTATCTTCCTTGCAGAAAGGACATCTCACGACTCGAACGTGCCTCCTTCTCCGATAGTCACCACGTCGACCTGTTCCCTTGAGTACCGTTGCTTCTTGAGGAAATCGTGACCCTACATTTAGTTGCCCGTATTATTCTACGACCAAGATGTGGGGTGTCAAATGAAATGTGATCGAGAATGGACGAACTTTTTGCGCCGGGATGCGTTGTCGGTCCGTCACGCGAATCTCGAGGCAGGCGCCGGCAGGAGACGCGCTACGATCCGGGGTAAGCTGATCCGGTCGCCCGCCAAAGAAAAAAGGCCTCTGCGTTGGGCACACAGAGGCCAACTCGGAAAGAAACTCACATAGCCCCCCCAGTAGATTATCGCATGTGATGTCGCAGGTCTTCCGAGCATCCGTGTTCCAGGCTAAGCCCGGGATCGTGGTCTTTTTCATGGGCGATCGGCGTCGGTCCAGCCAGGCGTTTGCCTTGCCCTTCCACGGCCTCACCGTCGCCCCTGGCGTTTCCGGTTTTACCCTTCAGCCACCTAAAGTGTAATACAAAAACGGCGCCAGACAAAACGGGAGCGGGTGCTTTTCGAAAAATCGTTCCACCTGCCGATAAGAGGCCGTTTTGGCGTTAGGCGTCTTCGATCACGGCCTGACTTTTCAGGGCATCGAGGTGGTCGCCCAGCGCTTCTTCCTGCTTCTGCTCTCGGAGCGTTTCGACGATGCGTTTCTTGACGTCCTTGAACTCCGGAATCGTCGGCGGCCGGCGATCGTACACCTTGGCCACGTGGAACCCGAAGCGGGTGCGGAAGACGTCGCTGACCTGGCCCGGACTGAGATTGAAGACCACGTCCTCAAACTCCTCGACCATCTGCCCGCGCATGACGTAACCGAGGTCGCCCCCGCTGTCGCCACAGTCGGTGTACTTGTCGACAACGACTTCGAAGGGCGCGCCGTTGGCAATCTCCTCATGGGCCTGGCCGATCATCTGGACCGCTGTGGCCTCATCGGTTTGCCAGTTGACGTATTTGACGATATGAGCGACGCGGATCTGTTCGTCCGACTTAAATTGCTCCTTGTTCTCCTCATAGTGCTGACGGGCCTCTTCCTCCGACGGCTCGGGCGCGGCGGCATGGATCCGGCTGATCGTCCGCTCGGTCTTCATTTGCAGCTCGATCGCCTCTTTGATCTTCTCGTCACTGTCGAGGCCCAGCGCCTCATGGAGGGCTTTAGGTGTGTCGTACTGTTCCTTGAGTTTGGCCAGGGCTGCGTCGATCTCGGCCGCCGGAATGTCCGGACCGTTTTGCCTCGCTTCCTGGCGCAGCAGCACGCGCTCGATAACGTTTTCCCGCGACCAGTCAGCCAACTGAGCCTCGCGCTCTTCGGCGGCCTGGTCGGCAAACACCTCCTCGTAACGCGGGCGCAACCGTTCCATCTCTTGCTGGATTTCTGTCTCTTGTATTCTTTCGCCGTTGACGATCAAGGTCATGCGTGGCTCCTCTGGGCGGTCGATCCGCCACCTATCCTCTGGCCTTGGCGAACCAGTCAGGGTCCTGGGCCAGTTTCTCTCGTGCTTCCTTTGTCATCATCTCGAAGGCCGGGTGGGTGCTGTCCCAGGCCCGGCCGGTGTAGGGCGTACCGCGCATCTTTTCGATCTCGATCGCGGCTTCGTCGAAGTAACTGCCGTAGATGTGCAGGGAATCGCTGATATCGACGTAGCGCCCGACGCGTACCGGTGTGCCGCGCTTCTTCGAAATTTCTTCGGCCATGAGACGCTGCAAATCCGTCAAGGCATAGACGTTCATGAACCAGGCCTTGTACAGGTCGCGACTGCGCCAGTGGGTATTCATGTTCAGCGTCAGTTGGCCCGCCTCGTCGGCCACGAGGCGGCACCAGATCCGCTGGAGGCAGGGCGGGTCGTCGGTCTGCGGATCGGCCGTGGGCATCCAGGTGATCGCTTGGGCCCGCCGGCTATGACCAGCCCGGGCCAGGCAGTCGATCACATACTGAATCTGATCGACGGTGCCGAAGGGTTTGGACGCATGGGGGTTGCGCAGGTCCTCGACAGGACAGTACGAAAACAATCTCTCGTGATACGTGTAGGTCCACTTGCCGGCCGCCGGGTCGACCCAGTGATCATGAATACCGTGCACCACTTCCTGGCGATACGCTTCCAGTTCTTCCGGGCCGCCTGGGAAGTTCTTGTGAATCCGAGGCTCATTGAACGGGTCCGTCACGGTGATCATCACAGTAGCGTCCTTGCTGGGCGGATCCTCGGGTTTGTCATACTGCGTTTTGACATCGAAACCCTGGTCCCACACGGCCAGGACCGCTTTCTCCCAGGCCTCCGGGAGGCAGTCGGCGGTGATTGCGAGTACGGGAATTGTTCCAGTTGCTGCTGTCGTCATCGGATGGGCTCCACGATACGAGGCTGGGTGCCGCGCCTTTGTTTTAGAAACTTGCGGATGTCCAGTTCTTCTTCGGTGACTTTGTAGTTGCGCCAATACCGCTCGGGCATGTCCTCCAGCATCTGCTTGGCCCGGAAGGCGTACCAGCTATCGGGCCACTTCTGGAGAATTTGCCGGCACCCATCGACCATCAGCTTAAAGTGTGTTACCGGCAGCCTGCCAATGCTGCGCCCGGCCGTGACCACGGGCAGCAGACGCTGCGCCTCGATGTCTTCAATCTCGCTCATCGGTTTGAAGTACATCGTAGTCGCCCGTGTGATACTGCTCGGCAGCACCACGTTGCTGGTCGGCGGGGTGGGTGCCTGCGTTACTACGGGGGTCGGCGGACTGGGTTGGCTGGGCGCCGGTTGTTCGGCCTGCTCGACCGGTGGCTCGGGCTGCGGTTCAGGCTCGACCGGTTTCGGCTCCTCCATGAGTTGCTTGTCGCGTTCGGCCATGTCGTAAAAGGTCTTGGACTGTTCTGTTTCGGATGGGGCTGGCGCCGGCGTCGAGTCGTTCGACATGAATTTGCTGCCCACTACCAGAACCACGACGAGTACCACCGCCACGGCTGCTAGTTTCAACCAGATCGTATTCATCTTCAGTGCTCCTTTCCGCGTTGGGATCGTTCCCTTCCTGACGCCTTTCGCGGTACATCGGCGCCATCTTATCACGTCCGATTCGGCCGCGAAAGGGAATTCACCGGACGCGCTGCGGCGGGGCGACTGCAACAATTGTTTGACACGAAGGGGGGAACGATCATAGCATAGCAGTGGTGCTCACGGAGGAGGGGGGATGGTTCCCATGGAATAAGTGGATATGTTTACAGGACTTATCGAAGGTGTAGGCGAGGTCAGGTCAGTCGCGCCGAGCGGCAGTTTGGGCGGTGGCGCCCTGGTGGTGGATCTGGGCGAACTGGCCGACGATTGCCGGTTGGGTGACAGCATCGCCATTAACGGCGCCTGTTTGACTGTGATGCGCCTCGATGGCACGCTGGCGAGCTTCGGCCTCAGCGCCGAGACCTTGGCAACGTCCACTCTCGCGCAGTTACGCCCGCGCGTGAAGGTCAACGTCGAACGAGCCATGAAGGCGACCGACCGGTTCGGTGGCCATATCGTCCAAGGCCATGTCGATGGCATCGGCGCGATTCGCGCGATCAACCGGCAGGGCGAGTTTGCCGATATAGAGTTTGGAGTCGACGGCGCGTTATTGGATCAGATGGTGGCCAAAGGTTCGGTGGCTATCGATGGCGTCAGCCTGACGATCGCCAAGCTGGATCCGGAGGGCTTTCGGGTCGCAGCGATCCCGGAAACCCTGGCTAGAACGACTCTGGGCGGCGCCCGTATAGGGCAGCAGGTAAACATCGAAATCGACATCATCGTCAAAGTTGTCCGTCGGCAGTTGGAGCGCATCATGCCCGGTGGGCCGGGCCTGACGGTCGAGCGGTTGAAACAGATGGGTTTTTGAAAGGCCGGCGCACGCGGATTATCAATACTGATAACGCGGCATTCGGCACGGAACCGTGAACAAGAACGACCACCACAATTCGATTTCCGATCAGATGGTCATCGGCGTGACCATGGGAGACGCCGCGGGTATCGGGCCCGAGGTGGTGGTCAAAGCCCTGGCCGATCCGATGGTGCGTCGGGCGGCCAAATTCATCGTTTTCGGCATGAACGAGCAGCTCTGCTATGCGGCCGACCGCGCTGAGATCGAGCCGTTCTGGGGGCGCCACCCACACGAGAAGATCAGTCGGGACTATCCTTACAAGGTGGTCGTTGCCGACTACGACGAGTACAACGTACCGCCGTGGGTCAAGGAGCCGAGCCGAGTGGCGGGCGAGGCCTCGATCAAGTTCTGTCTCGATGCAATCGAGGCAGCCAAAGCCGGGGTCATCGATGCCATTGTCACCGCGCCGATCAGCAAGGCGAGCTGGAAGCTGGCCGATGCCTCCTGGCCCGGACACACGGAGTTGTTCGCTCAGAAGTTCAAAGCCATGCGCCGCGCGATGATGTTCGTCAGCGGGCCTCTGAAGGTGGCGCTGGCGACGATTCACGAATCGCTCTTCGACGTGCGTCATAAGTTCACGATCGGGTGTGTGTTCGAGCCGATCGATTTGCTGCACGAAGCGTTGAAGGAGTTCTTCGGTCTGGAGCATCCGCGCATCGGCGTCGCGGCGCTGAACCCGCACGCGGGCGAGAATGGTCAGTTTGGCGACGAGGAGCAGCGGATCATCGCGCCGGCGATCCTGCTGGCGCAGGAGCAGGGCATCGACTGCACCGGTCCCATCTCGGCCGACGCACTGTTCATGCGGGCCGTGCGCGGGGACTTCGACGCGGTGGTGGCCATGTATCACGATCAGGCCATGATCCCCATCAAGCTGCTGGATTTCGAGCACGCCGTAAACGTGACGATCGGCCTGCCTACCGTCCGTACCTCGCCCGCGCATGGGACGGCTTTCGATATCGCCGGACGCAACCAGGCCAGCGCGTCGAGCATGACATCGGCGCTCATGACGGCCATCGACATGGCCCAGGTCCGGCGGACCTGTCACTTAGCCGGAACTGCGGGCGCTCAGTCGCCGGACGCGTAGGTCCTATAGGTCCAATAGGACTTATTCACACACGATGCAGACAAAGAATCAAATCCGTGAACTCCTCGCCTCGGTCGGTGTCGCCCCCAGGCGAAAGTTCGGCCAGCATTTCCTGGTCGATCTGAACCTGTTGCGTCTGGTGGTCGAGGCGGCGGACATCGGGCCTCAAGACGTCGTACTGGAAGTCGGCTGTGGGACCGGCTCGTTGACGCAGGCGTTGGCACAGCGGGCCGGTCGGGTCGTGAGCGTGGAGATCGATTCAGTTCTCGCCGGCCTGGCCCGTTCGCAGTTGGTCGACTGTGACAACGTCGAATTGGTCGAGGCCGATGCCCTGTCGAGCAAAGGCGTGCTGAATCCGGTCGTGATCGAGGCGATTGACCGGGCGCGCGAGCAAGCGCGCGGACGTCTCTTGCTGGTTGCGAACCTCCCGTATGACGTCGCCTCCCCGCTGATGGTGAACCTGGTGAAGGGGCCGCTGCTGACCGAGACGATGGTCGTCACAGTCCAGAAGGAGGTGGCCGACCGCATGGAGGCCGGGCCGCACGGCAAGCATTATGGGACGCTGAGCGTCTTCCTGGGGGCGACCGGACAAGTCCAGACATTGCGCGTGCTCAAGCCGAGCGTCTTCTGGCCCCCGCCCGCGGTCGACTCGGCAGTGGTGCGTGTCGTCCGGGACCAGGCCAAGTCCCGGCGGATCGATCAGATGGAGCGGTTCAGTGAGGTGGTGGGTCTGTTCATGGGCCATCGTCGCAAGATGCTGCGCGCGTGTGTCAAGCACGCGCCGGAGGCGCTGGGCAACCGGGATCAATGGATGAGACGCTTTGAGCGTTGCGGGATTGACCCATGCCGGCGGCCTGAGGCCCTTTCGCCCGCTCAGTACGTGGCGTTGGCGAACCTCTGCGGCCGCGACGAGGCCGGCCGCTGAGGCCGTCTTCGTTCGGCAAAGCGGCCCGCGGGAGTTCTCGGCGCCGAAACCGGGGTTATGTCACGCGGTCGAGCTGGGAAATTCAAAACGGAATCTTTGCGCAACTTGTTCATTCCAGGGAACTTAGGGGGTCTGTGCGTTTTGGGTTTGCACCCCTCTTAGAGCGCTGTTATAATGATTCTCGTGTGTGCCGGCGCTCTGTGCCCATAGAAGGTCGGGAATTTCGCGGAACAGATTGCGTCTCCGGGGAATCTCTAGTCCGGTGTATGGTCGGTTTGTCGCATTTCTCGTTGAAGGAGTACAGACAATGATCAAGAGACGTGGTTTCACGTTGATCGAACTTCTGGTGGTGATTGCGATCATCGCCATCCTGCTTGCAATTCTCATGCCTGCCCTGCGAAAGGTCAAAGAGCAAGCCAAGATGGTGGGTTGCCTGGCGAATCTGAAGCAGTGGAACCTGATCTACGCTATGTATCTCCAGGAGAACAACGGGAAGTTCTTCAGCGGGCTAACCAACAGCGGGCTTTACTGGTGGCTTCCACGGTTGGAGGACAGACTCGAGAGCTATAAGCAAAATGATCTCTGGTTCTGCCCCAAGACGACTTCGACTTATCGAGACGAGTTCGGTACCCTGAACAACAAGTTCAGCATCTTCACGGCCTGGGGCATCTTCACGAGAAGCAACGGCGGCATCGCTCAGTTGAATCCAGACGGTGTCGCAGGCAGCTATGGCCTCAACTCCTATCTGCTGGACCCGCAACCCAACGCTCCCGCGACTTTTGAAAATGGTATCCAAGTGGCGAATTTCTTTAGAACCCCTCAGGTCAGAGGTGCGGGAAACATTCCGCTGATGTCAGAGGCGCTGCGTTTCGACCTGTGGCCCCAGGACACGGAGGCGCCTGCCACCGACGAGTTAGCGGCATGGAGCGCCAACCACATGGGCCGCACCTGTATTAACCGACATAACGGGTTCGAAAACGTATCCTTCTGCGATTTCTCGGCGCGCAAAGTGGGGCTCAAGGAGCTTTGGACGCTCAAATGGCACAAGAGATACAATACGGGGGGCATCTATACCCTGGCCGGAGGCGTGCAGGCCTCAGATTGGCCCGACTGGATAAGGCGATTCAAGGACTACTAGGAAGAAATCAGAAGAACACAGAGCGGCTGGCCGGAAAGGGGTGGCCGTTTTCGTGTGAACGGGTCAGGTGTTTCTTTGCAAATGGGAGGCAACGACATCATGCGACAGATACGGGGCGATAGAGGGCAGGCATCGAAGGGCTTTACGCTCATAGAACTGCTGGTGGTGATCGCGATCATCGCGGTGTTGATGGGGATTCTCATGCCGGCCCTGAACCGCGTGCGCGAGCAAGGTAAGCGGGCGACCTGCCTGAGCAATCTCAAGCAGTTGACGTTGGCCTGGATCATGTACGCCGACGACAACGACGACAAGCTCGTCAACGGCGATTCGGGCGAGTATGGACGGCGCAGCACCAACGGGGAGTACTGGGTCCAAACGGACTGGACCAGTGGTATGACCAAGGAACAGCGCGAGCAGGCGATCAAGGACGGCGCGCTTTGGCCGTTCGTCAAGGACCTGAAGCTCTACAAGTGCCCGAACGTCGAGCGCAAGATAATGGACCACTATAACCAGACGAGCCCGCCGGTCCGCACGTATTCGATTGTCGATTCGATGAACTGCAAGGACTGGCCCGACATGGGGGCGACCATCATCAAACGGCGCATGGCGATCAAGGAGCCGGCGTTTCGAGCGGTCTTCCTCGACGATGGTGGGACCTGTCCTTCGGCCCTCGGGGGATGGACCGTGTACACGAATCAGTGGACATGGTGGGACCCCCCACCGGTGCGTCATGGTGACGGGACCAATTTCTCCTTTGCCGACGGTCATTCCGAGTATCACAAGTGGAAAGATAAGCGCACGATCGAGTTTGGTAAACGGATACCGCCCGGCGCGTTTTCCCAGACCCAAAACGACAACGAGGATTTGGTCTGGTCCTCGATAGCCGTTTGGGGAACAAAGGAGACCGCGTTGCGCTACTAGACGGCGATTGAGTTGAAGTGAATAAGAGATGTGTGGAGGCAGGTCGGAGTGCCGATGGTTCGGCGTTCTGGGCTGATAGATCTCTAGAGGGGCGTACTTTCATGGACAGAGGCAAGGCGTTTACCCTTATCGAACTGCTCGTGGTCATCGCGATCATCGCACTATTGATGGGAATCCTGATGCCGGCCCTGTCACGCGTGCGCCACCAGGCGCGCGGTGTGGTGTGCCAGTCGAACCTCAAGCAGTGGGGTACGATCTGGCACATGTACTGCGACGACAACAACGGTATGTTTCCCACACGTATGTCCGGCAGCGGACGCTGGGTCGACGTACTGTTCGATTACTACTACAAGGACGACAAGTTCCGCACCTGCCCGGTGGCCAAGAAGATTGCTTACGAGCAATACCCGCCCGGGGCTTCGGCGTTTGACGCCATTGCCGGCAATTTCGAAACGTCGTGGGGCCGGCTCAGCGAGAGCAACGGTCGCCCGGCGGGCACGTGGGGCAGCTACGGCGTCAATGGCTGGGTCTACGTATGCGGCGAAGACGTGCTCTACGGCAAGCCCAAGGAATTCTTCTGGAAATCACCCAACATCAAGGGGGCTTCGCAGATCCCCTTGTTCCTGGACTGTGTCTTCTGGTGCGGTTGGCCCGACAACACCGATACGCCTCCGAGCCAGGAGGGCGAACACTGGTCGGGCGATGCCGATTCGATGCACCGTTTCGTGATGGATCGGCACAGCCAGGCGATCAATGCGGTCTACCTGGACTTCTCGGTCCGGAAGGTTTGGCTCAAGTCCCTCTGGCGCCAGAAATGGAGCAAGCGATTCAACATCAATGAGTTGCCGCCTGTTTGGGAGAGCGAGGCGCCCTGGATGGCCCATTTCAAGGGCGACTGATTGAAGCGATCGTGGCGCCTACAGCACAGCGGTCTTGTGCCGATGGCTGTGGCACTCGATGTTGACCGCTATCGGCAGCGAGGCGATATGGCAGGGAGCGGTCTCGATCCGGACGGCCAGTGCGGTGGTATCGCCACCAAGTCCCTGGGGTCCGATACCCAGGGCGTTTATCTCACTGCATAATTCCTCCTCCATCTCAGCATAGAACGCGTCTGCGTTGGGCTCGGTCAGGGGCCGCAGCAGGGCGCGCTTGCTGAGCAGACAGCTGAGCTCGAAGTTGCCCCCGATTCCCACACCGACGACGAAGGGCGGGCAGGCATTGGCTCCCGCTTCCTTGACGACCTGGACGATCCAGGCCTTGACCTTCGCCGGTTCGGCGGTCGGGATGAACATGCGAAACTGGCTTTTGTTCTCGCAACCGCCCCCCTTGGCCATGACGGTCATCTTCAAGGTGTCACCGGGGACCACCGTGTGATGAACGACGGCCGGCGTGTTGGTCTGGGTATTGACCCGGCCGTCCAGAGGATCGGCCACCACGCTCTTGCGCAAATAGCCCTGCTCGTAGCCGGCGCGGACACCGGCGTTGATGGCTTCGACGAGAGTGACAGGACCAGCGTGGTTGGCGGCCGTGATCGTAACCTCGGCGCCTTGCTCGACGAAGACGACCGCCAGCCCGGTATCCTGGCAGAGCGGAATACGGTCGCGGGCGGCGATATCGGCATTGTCGATCAACTGGCGCAGGATCCGCGACGCCCCGGGATGGGACTCGCTCTCGGCGGCGCGTTCGAGCGCCTGCCGCACATCTTCGGGCAACTCATAACAGGCTGCGATGCACAGCGACTCAACGGTCTTGCTGATCTGTTCGAATTCGATCGATCGCACGGTGGCCAAAGGTCCGCGGGGTCCGGGGACTATCCCAACACGCTCAGTTCAAATGTCTTGTAGGTCGTGTTGCCCACGTCGTCCTTGATCCGGACGGTGAGAATGTGTTCTCCGGGTTCCAGTTCCTCGGTAAGAATGGTGAAGCTCTCCTCGGTTGTATCGAAGACGAGGTCGTCGGGCAGAGTGCTCCTCCATTGGGCATTACTGTCGATCGTGTACTCCAGTTTGCCGATCGCACTGAGTTCGTCGGTGATCTGGAGCTTAAGTGTCGCAGCCTTGCCGTTTTTCTCGACGGCATATTTGCGAATGACCGGTCCGGTGTTGTCGACCACGATGGGATCGCTGATCCGGCTCCCCGTCAGTTTGGTCGCCGTGCTGTTGCTGCGCTCGTCGCTGGCGACCACCCGGATCTCGTACCGACCATCCTCGACGGTCCTGCCATCCCATTCATAGCTGTCTTCTTCGAGTTCGTCCTTCAACTCGATCCAATTGGCCCGGCCGATCTTGCGGAAATCGACCCGGTAGATCAGGGTGTCCTCGTTTTCGTCTTTGGCCTTATAGCTGATCTTGTAGAAGCCCTCTTTGCCCGCACTGCTCAGGCGGCTGGCGTTGATCGACTCGACTTTCGGGGCCAGGTTGGGCACCGTGCTGGCGACCGCGATCTCACGAATCAGAGGGGTCTTGCCCCCGTCCTCGGTGACCAGCGTGAGCTTGTACTGGCAGAACCGACCCAGCGGGCAGCGCAACTGGATGGGCTCGATGATCTCAACGGCCTCGGTCCAGTCGGAGAAAGTGGGATCGTTGACGTCTTTGACATTGCCGCTGCGCGAGGCGACCATGACCTTGCAGTCGCGCGGGATGTCGGCGTCGATTTGGAGCTTGCCCCAGCGGGCGGGCTGGCCGGCGTCGATGAGATCGGAGATGTAGGTTCCTTTGGCCGCGTAGTCGGCCGAAAGCTGGACGAGTTTGGCCGGGTTGGCAGTGCCGACGTAGACATCCGGGCCGCTCGTCTGCACCGAGGCAATCTGGGCGGCCTGCTCATCCTCATAGATGATCGTCTGACGCTCTGCATCCGGATCGACGGCAAACAACCGGGCGTCGTTGCCGGTCCCCACCAGAATGCTGCCCTCTTGCTCGGCCAGGCACAGCAGGACAGCCGGCTCACTGAAGACCTCCGTGACGTATCCCTGCTTGGCGATGCGGTAGATGTAGCTGGCGCTTCCCGGTTTGGAACCCCGAGCCACGGGTCCGGAGCGCGACGCGGTTTTCTTGGCGGGCTCCTTCTTGGTATTGGCGATCTTGAGCTGCAAGCCGCCTTCACTCTCGGCCTGACCCTTGTCACCGTCTTCCTTGGGTTCGGGCCGTCCGGCAAGCTCCTGGTCGGCCGCAAACTTGCGCTCGGTCTGCACGACTTTCGCCGATGTCGCTGCGGCGAACAGGTTCCCGGTTTCCGAGGGGGCACCGCCGGCAAAGAGCAGGGCGCTGATCTCGGGCTCGTCGCTGTCGTAGAGGACCGTGGCCGTCTTGTTGCGTGGGTTGATCTTGTACACGAGCCCGCGCGTGTCGCTGCCGGCGTAGACGAAGCCGTCCTGGCCGGCCGCGATCGACAGGATGTTCTTGTCCGGGCTGTCGTAGACGAGTTGGGCTACTTTGCCCGACGGGTCGAGGACGTAGATTTTTCCTTCCGGACCGGTCCCCAGGTAGATGTTGCCGACGTTATCGGTTTCGATCGCGAAGATGTACGTGGCATCGTCCGGCTCGAAAATGGTTTCCATCTTACCGGTGGCGTATCGACTCAAGCGGCAGTTCTCACCACTGATGCCGACCAGGAGTCGTTCGGCCACGTCGACGCCCATGGCAAAGATGTGTTCGTTGGAGAACAGTTCGTCGCTTTCGACCTCTTCGCCTTCCTCCTTGTCGGCCGTGTCGCTCTGAGGGTTGGTCAGCGTCGTCGACGGGTCCGGTCCGCTTTTGTTTTCGACCGGGTAGATCTTCGTCAGCGCGCCCAGACGGTACTTGTAGATGCTGCCGTTCGGGCTGGTCCCGATGTAGATCGTGCCCCCGCTGACGACGATGCTGTTGACCGACCAGACGTCATCGAAGTCCGTGGCCAGCGCTTTCGACGCGCGGCCGAGCTGGATGGTTCCGCGGGAACTGATCACGACCCCTTCTGTCTTGCCCTGGAGCAGATCCTTACCGCTGGATTGCCGCGTGATTTTGCTGGTGACCGCCCCCGTCGGGCCGGCGAGCAGGACGACCATCAGGATCAGTACCGCCCCCCGCAGTCGATTCGAACCGCGAAATTCCATTCCCATTTTGACTCCCTATGCTAAGCCTGCGAACCCAACCGTCCGGTCGGCTGAACCAGACCGCTGGGTGGAGATCGTCTTGCGCCACCTTACAGCGTTCAAGCCCGGTCGTAAGAGATCCGGGCCTGATTTCTCGATCTCCCGGTTTCAGATCACTACGGTGTCGAGCCCGGATTACCTCTCGACTTCAATTGCCACGGCATCCTTACCCACAATCACGGTGCCAGTTTCCACGGACTTCTCGATCCAATGCGGATACGGCTGCACGCGCAACGCTCTCTTGCTACTCTGTAGAATAACGGCCTTGGTCCCGGGCAGGTTCGGCAGTTCCGCCTTTTCCAGGGTGATTCCGTCCGGGGGCAGGACCAGCACGCAATAGAGCTTGGTCCGGTCGACATTCAACGCCATGTTCAGCGCCTCGATCAGGGTCTGGTAGTTGGTCGCCAGGAATCGATGCGGCACCGTCTTGGCCAGGAAACGCTCGTATTCGCGGTTCCCGCAAAGCATCAGCGCATACTTCCCGTCGGCCACGTCCTCCGGCACATTCAGCTTGATCCGGTAGCGCTTCTTCTCCTGGAGGAAGGATTCGACGACGACGTTGATCTCGATATCCTCACCCGGTTTGACCTTCGGATCGGTCACGTCGACCGACCAGAGATGAGCGGTCGTATTCTCCGGACGCATGCGAATGGTACAATCCAACGATTGGATATCGGCGCAATTGTACGGATTGTTCATGAGCAACCCCAGGGACCCGGTAATCTCGGAGACCGGTTCGAGCAACCCGGCGCTCGTCGAGACATTGCTGAACTGAATCGCCTGCCCGTCCGTCAGATCGACCGTGGCTTCGTACTCGATGGTGTGGTCGGGGGGCAGCTCGCCGAGTTGCAGCGCCGCTCCGGCAATGGCGGATCGGACGAGCTGGGCGGTCAGCGCATCGTTGTAGGCGACCTGGCAATCGTACATACGCGCCGACGGGTCGTTGTAGCGCTCGACGCGGATGGACAGAGGTATCATCTTTGGCGCGGCCCCGATCTTCCCGGAGACGGCGGAGTATTCGTCGGTCGTCAAGGCACCGATGATGTCGCCGGAAGTGCCCAGCTTGAACGAGCGCATGAGGCTCGAGACGACGGTGTAGATCTTGCCGCCGGCCATCGGCAGGTCCACCGGGCCGTAGCCCAGAAAGCTGTGGCCAAAGGCGTAGACGCGGTCGTCGCGCACCTCCGTCACGGTGCCCAGCACGTGCATGCGGATGTCGCCCGTCACCAGCGGCAGAGTAATCGTGCCCCCGGGCTTGAACTCCATCGTCTCATCTTGGCCACCGGGGGCGCTGCCGGTCAGTCCCGGCACGGCCATGAATCCCATGGCTTCGAACTGCGGAGCGATCCGTTGCGACGCCTCCGTCGACAAACCCGAAATCAGCAGCGGGCAGGGCAGAGCCGTGGCCCCGTTCGTCGATCCGGCCCCGAGAAGCCGGCGGGCGGTCACCTGTTCACTGATGGCCGCCAGATCGATCGGTTCGGAAAAGTCGAAGGTGAAGGCCCCCTGGGATGACGCGCGCCGTGAACTCAGCGCCGAATTGACGCGACCGACCTCGAGCATTTCCTTGATCGGGGTAACCCCGTACAGAGGGTCCTTTGCGAACGACCAGCCGAAGGCCAGCGCGCCGGCCAGGCGGTCGTCGATATAGACGGGCGAACCACTGCACCCACCCACGGGACCGGTGTGCTGGAAGCGCTCATCGATGCCCATGACGAGAATGGCATCGTGGCCCGGGTCCATATTGCGGACTACATCCACCACTTTCAGGGCGAATTTCTCGATCCCGGCCTCACCGTAATCGGTCAGGCAGTAGGCGTCCATGCCGGGCTTGATTTCCTCGATGCCAATGTAGCGTTCCGCGTCGGAAGGGGCGTCCGTCGCGGCTTGTCCGTGAGCGGTCGGACCGAGGGCGGCCAGCAGCATTAAGAGGCAGACGACCATGCCTTGGCACGGGTAGAAATGTCCAGTCTGGGTTGCGGGTATTGCGTCGGTTGCGGCCTTCCCCAACATGTGTGCCCTTTCAAAGAGTAAACGCCGTAAAATTTTAACTTTTCCACAGTTGCGTTGCAAGGCAAAAGACATTTTGTTAGCATACTGGTTTGCCCTTTTGGATGGCCCGATAACCTGGGCCGTGTGCCTCGAGATGGTCATGGAGAGCGATAATGAAATCGGATCACCGGCATGAGTTGAAGACCAACGAACTGGCGGACTGGCTGACCCATTTTCCGGAGTGGGCGCGGGAAAACCGGACGACCCTGATCGGCGCGGGCGTCGTCGTCGTGTTGCTGATTGGCGTGTATTTCGTACGGTTTTATCGGATGGATGTTGACGTGCGCCATCACGTGCGACTGACGAATCTGGTGACGCAGGTCCCGGCCCAGAAGCGGGTGATCGCACAAGCCGCCAGCCAGGGAACCGACCAGTCGATCAAGCTGCTGCCGGTGGCGCAGGATCTGGAAGATTTTGCCCAGAGCATTGGGAACGACCGGCTGGGTGCGCTGGCCCTGATCAAGCGGGGCGAAGCCTTGCGGGCCGAATTGCACTACCGCCTGGCCGAGCCGAGCCGCGAGGAAGTGACCAAGCAGATCGCACAGGCCAGGACCAGCTATGAACAGGCGCTGGAGCGGGCTTCGTCGAATCCCGTCTTGGCGGCAATGGCCGAGTTTGGATTGGGGCTCTGTGACGAAGAGCTGGGCAACTTCGACGAGGCCAAAGCGGCCTACCAGGCGGTGGCCGATAATCCCGATTACGAGGGGACCGCCCCGCAGGCAGCCGCGGCCCATCGTCTCAAGACCATGGACGATTACCAGGGGGCCGTCGTCTTCAAACCGGCCCCGCAGCCGCAACCCGCAGCGGCTTCGGTGCCGACCATCCAACTGGGCCCGGACGCCGTGAATTCTCCCATTACAATTGACGCGGCCGACGATATCTATGTCGCACCGCCGACGCCCGCCGAGACGTCGGACAGCGACAACGTTGCAGAGCCTGGTGTGGACGCCGGCGGAGCCGGCGCGACGGAGACCACGGAAGCCAACGAGCCGACCAGCAATTAGCAGCGGTGCCATGGATGAGTTGCCGGAAGCCAACGGTCAGCCGCTGACCCTGCACGTCGGGGTCTCCATCCGCGAGCGGAGGATCGACAAGTATCTGGCCGGACGATTTCGCAACCTGAGCCGGCGGTTCATCCAGGATGCGATTCGGTCCGGCACAGTCAAGGTCAACGGCCACCCCGTCAAACCCAGTTTCAAGTTGACCCATCGGGATGTCATCGACTTCGTGATGCCCGAGCCGCCCAGCAAGACGATCGAGCCCGAAGACATTCCTCTGGATATCATCTATGAGGATGACGACCTGATCGTTCTGAACAAGCCTGCCGACTTGATCGTCCATCCCGCCCGAGGCAACAAGCATGGGACATTGGTCAATGCCCTGGCGCATTATTCCGACGAATTGTCGTGCGGCCTGGGCGAGTTTCGCCCGGGCATTGTACATCGGCTCGATCGCAACACGACCGGCGTGATGGTGGTGGCCAAGCGCGATACCGCCCAGTGGAAGATCGCCAAGCAGTTCGAGCTGCGCCAGGTGAGCAAGAGCTATCTGGCCATCGTGCACGGCACACCCGAACTGACGGCCGACCGCATCAGCGCGCCGCTGGGCGTTCATCCCAAGGTACGCGAGAAGTATTCCGTGCGCCCCGAGACGGGCAAGGAAGCCGTGACGTTCTACGAAGTGGTCGAGGCATTTCGCGGATTCTCATTAGTGCACTGTAAGCCGCAGACCGGTCGCACGCATCAGATTCGCGTGCACTTGTCGTATCTGAAACACCCTATCGTGGCCGACGATATGTACGGTGGCAAACTCGTTTACCCTTGGCAACTGGCCGACGCCGAGCCCCAACCCGAGAATCCCGTCGTCGCCCGCTGCGCCCTGCACGCCTGGACGCTGGAATTCACGCACCCCACCACCGAGCAGCGCGTCAAGTTCGACGCCCCTCTACCCCCCGACATGCAAACCTTCCTCGAATTGCTCCGCCAGCACCGCGCGGAGTAGCTGATGTGTGAGGCAAGAAAGGTTCCTCTTGGACGTCTATTCCTGGGGGAGTTTGGCGAGGTCCGCGTCGGAGCCGGCGATCATGAGGATGTCGTTGACGTAGACGGTGGTGTCGGGCATGGGGAAGCTGATGATGGATTCCTTCTCATCTTTGCGCGCCTTCGTTTCCTCGCTGCGTTTGATGAGAACCAGATTGATGTTGTACTTCTGACGCAGTTGCAAGTCCATGACTGTCTTGCCGTCGAAGCTGCCGGGAGCCTTGACTCGGGCCAGGCAGTAGCCCGGGGCGATGTCGATCTTCTCGCCGATCTGCGGGGCGATCAGTTTGTATGCCCAGCGCTGGGCCGACTCGATTTCCGGATAGATCACTTCCGTCGCGCCGACCTTGCTGAAAACCTGGCCGGCGATCAGGCTCTCGGCCCGGGCGTAGATCTGCTTGACCCCCATCTGACGCAGATTGACGACCGTGAGAATGGCAGCTTCAAAGCTCACCTGGCCCAGGGCGATGATTGCCACGTCGGCCTTGTCCACCCCTTGGGCCTTCATCGCGTCCTCGTCGGTGCTGTCGAGACGAACGGCGTGAGTGACCTGGTCTCGAATCAACTCGACTTCGTTTCGATCCCGGTCGATCGCGATGACTTCCGAACCGCTCAGCGCCAGTGCAATGGCCAGTTTCTGGCCGAAACGCCCTAAGCCAATCACGGCAAATCGTCTCATGCAAGCAATTCCTCAGCCGACAATAATCGCCTCGTCCGGATAGTTGTACCGGACAGGTTTCAGATTGAACGTCAGTGCCGCCAGTAGGGTCAGAGGTCCCAAACGCCCAACCAGCATCGCGACTATGATAATGATCTTTCCGGCCCCTGTCAAAGTCGGGGTCATCCCCGTGGTCAGACCGACCGTGCCCAGCGCCGAGACGGCCTCGAACATGACATCCAATATGGCGAACTGTACGGGCAGGGGGTTCTCGGTGACACTGAGCGCCAGCGTGGTTCCGAACAACGCCACGACGAAGAGCATGGCCACCGTGATGGCGCGACCGACGACGACCGGGCGCACAGAGCGATGAAACATCTCGACCTCGGCCCGCTTGCGCAAGGTCGCGATCACCATCATGACGATCACGGCCAGCGTGACGGTTTTGATGCCGCCGGCCGTGGAGCCCGGAGAGCCGCCGATGAACATCCACATGATCAGCACGATCTTGCTCGAAGCGGTCATCCCGGCAATGTCGACCGTGTTGAACCCCGCCGTTCGCGAGGTGACCGACTGAAAGAACGCACCGAGGATATCCGGTCTTGCGTCCAGGGGACTTCCTGCGTACTGCTCGAAGAGCAGTATCATCACTGCGCCCAGAACGATCATAAATACGCTGATGCTCAGAACGATTTTGGTCTGGAGACGCATCCGTCTGGGGAATTCCATCTGGAGGCGATATTGCTTGTAGAACAGGCGCTTGAAGAACCGTTGGATGCGATTGGCCGCGATATCGGCCAGGTTGTAGAGGACGCCGAAGCCCAGGCCGCCCAGGATGATCAGCGTGGCGATCACCGTGTAGACCTGCCACTGGCTGCTGTAGCGGATGAGACTGTCGTTGAACAATCCGAAACCCGCGTTGCAGAAGGCGCTGATCGAGTGGAAGATGCTGCAAAACCAGCGGAATTGCACGTCGGTCGGGACGCCCGGGACATTGTCCCACATTGGGTATAACAGCACGGCGCCGGCCGCCTCGATCGCCACGGTGGCTACGAAGATGAAGACGATCATGTTGCCGATGCGGCTGAGCGTTTGAGCGCTAAGCACGTCCTGCATGGCCACCGATTCACGGATGCTGAAGGCCTGGCCCAGCAGCAGCGCGAAGACCGCCCCGAAGACCACGATGCCCAGTCCGCCGAGCTGGATCAGGGCCAGGATGATCATCTGTCCCATGAACGTGAAGTCCTGGCCCGTGTCTTTGACCACCAGACCGGTGACACAGGTGGCACTGGTGGCCGTGAACAGAGCGTCCACAAAACTCAGCGGCTCTCCGGTCGATGCCTTGGGGAGCATGAGTAATCCGCCTCCGGCGATGATCAGGACTAGAAAGCTGGCGATCAGGGTCTTGGTGGGATTCTTGCCTGAGGCCGCCAGACCTACCGAGGCCATGCACACTTTGACGAGGACTTCGATGATCAGATAGATGCCGATGCCCAGATGACGTACGTCTTCCGGCTCAGCACCCCCGAACCACCAGCGTGAGCCGAGAACCGTCGCGCCCAGCGCCAACAGCAAGGGAATCTCGAACCAGTTCGCGACGATGTAATCCTTCTTGAACACGGCGTTGAAGAACCGGACGACCTTGCCGGCCAGGAAGATGAGCAGTAGGCCAAGTTGGATCGTGAAGAGGATCGACTTCGGTATCAGGGGCTCGTCGAATCCGAACAGAACGACAAACGAAGCGACCACCAAGGCCGACGTGACGGCTTTGATGGCAACGATGGCTGCTTCCAGTTTCCTGTCTTTATAGGCTATGCGCATCGATATTGCCTGGCCTCTTGCCGATGGTCCCCATTCATGTCATAGCGGCCTTTTACCCGTTTTCCCGAGGGACTTCCAGCAAAATCGCATGGTCGGAAGGTCTGTGCCGGTCGGCGCCAGTGTGGGCCGGATCAAGTCACGGTGTCGCTTACGCGATATCCGCCAGTCCGAGTGAGTCACCGAAGCGGGCCAGTAGCGTCTGCCGGATAGGGCGGTGCGCTTCCCGGGTCAGCATGGGATCTGCCGACGCCATTTCGAAGGCCTGTTTGCGCGCCATGACCAGCAATTGATAATCGTCGATGATGTTGGCGATCTTCAAATCGGGCAGGCCGTGCTGCCGGGCGCTGAAGAACTCACCGGGCCCGCGGATACGCAAATCCTGCTCGGCGATTTCGAAGCCGTCGGTGGTGCGCGTCATCACGTCCAGTCGAGCACGAGCCGCGTCGTTTTCCGTCTCGGCAAACAGCAGGCAATACGATTTGGATTCCCCGCGTCCGATCCGGCCCCGGAGCTGGTGGAGCTGCGCCAGCCCGAAGCGGTCGGCCCCCTCGATCACCATGATGGTGGCGTTGGGGACATCGACACCCACTTCGATCACCACCGTCGAGACGAGCGCATCGATCCTGCCTTTGCGGAAGTCGGTCATGATTTGCTGCTTCTCGGTGGAAGGCATCTGCCCGTGTAGCAGGGCGACGTTGAATTCCGGAAATACCTTCTGCGACAGTTTCTTCCAGTCATTGGTGGCCGCCTTGATCTCGTTGTCACCTTCCTCCACACTCGAAATGCGCGGGTATACGAAATACGCCTGCTTCTTGACTTTGAGTCGTTCGCGAATGAAATCGTACGCCTGCTGCTGATGGCATCGATCCACCCAGCGCGTGACAATGGCACCTCGACCGGGCGGCGCATGCTTGATGATCGAGACGTCGAGATCCCCGAAGGCAGTCATGGCCAACGTGCGGGGAATGGGGGTGGCCGTCATGACCAGGCAGTGCGGCGTGCTCTCCTTGCGCAACTCGGCCCGCTGATGGACCCCGAACTTGTGCTGCTCGTCGATGACCGCCAGTCCGAGCTTGCGAAATTCAATGTCCTTTTGCAGCAGCGCCACCGTGCCGACGACGATGTCAATGTCACCCTGTCGGATCTGCTCGAGCAGCTCCCGGCGCTTCTTGCCCGTCAGCCCGCCGGTGATCAGCACGCGCTTGACCTGACTGTTCTTGAGGTAGCGTTCCATGCTGATGAAGTGTTGGGAGGCCAGAATCTCCGTCGGCGCCATGATGGCGGCCTGCGTCCCGTTACCCACCGCCAAGAGCGCCGCGTAGAGTGCGACCACGGTCTTACCCGATCCGACGTCGCCCTGGAGGAGCCGGTTCATCGGTTCGGTGCGCCCCATATCGCGCACGATCTCGGCAATGCAGTCGTTCTGATCCTCCGTCAACAGGAATGGGAAGCGCTTGCGAATCCGGCTGTCCATCTCATCCGAACACGCACACGGAATCGCGGCTGAGAAGCGTTGCACGCGATACCGGCGCAGCGCCAGACCCAGTTGCATCAGAAAGAGCTCGTCGTATTTGAGACGGCGCTTGGCTTTGGCGAGCTTGTCCTCATCGGGGGGCATATGAATCCAGCGGAACGCGTCCTGCCGGCCGATCAGGTGTAACTTCTTGAGTATGTCCTTTTCGTAGAGTTCGCCCACCCAATCGTCGACTCGGTCGAGCAACGGTACGATGATGCGTTTAATCTGGCCACTGCCCAGGCGGGCTGAGGCGGGATAGACCCCGCCGCTGAAGTACAGATCAGGCCTGGTATGGGACTCGTCGAGCACCATGAACTTGGGGTTGGTCATCTGGAGTTGATGCTTGTAGATCGTAGCCTTGCCCGAGACCATGAGCACTTGTCCCGGCTGAAACTGGTTGCGTAAGTATCCGCCGTGGAACCACACGATCCGGCACGTGCCCGTATCGTCGCTGACCATCGCTTCGAACAACGGCGTACGGCGATAGCTCTGATAGTCGGTCGATTCAACCAGCCCTATGACGCTCACGGTCTCGTTGGGTTGCAGTTGCGCGATCTTGACCGGCGTCGGCGCGAATACCCAGTCCCTTGGGTAATACTCGAGCAGATCACCAACGGTCTGCACACCAAGTTGCGCGAACGTCTGGGCCCGGGACGGACCGACCCCTTTGACATATTGTACTGGCGTGTTCAGATCCTGCTTGTTCTTCGCTCCGGCATCCATCTCTCAGGTTCTGCGCAAATCCTCAGTGTTCCGGAAAACCATACTGGCCCACGAGTTTGACGAATCGACAGGCGCAGATGTGGCTTTCGATCAGCTTGCCACGCCGCTTCTCGCCGACCATCAGCGATTGCATCGGGCCCCGGCCCAGCGGTGCGACGATTCGTCCACCCTCGTCCAGTTGGTCGAGCAGGGGCCCCGGCCAGTCCGGTGCCGCCGCGGTGACGACGATGCGTTCGAATGTGCGCCGCTCGGGCCAGCCGCAACTGCCGTCGCCCAGGCGAAATTCCACGTTCCCGATTTCCAGGTTCTGCAAGACCTCCTGAGCCCGGTCGGCAAGGTCTTGAAGGGCCTCCATGGTGTACACCATCCGCGCCAGCCGCGCCAGGATCGCTGTCTGATACCCGCTGCCCGTGCCAATCTCAAGCACGTCGCGGCCGGCATCGAGACGCAGCAATTGGGTCATCAGGGCGACGATATAGGGCTGTGAGATCGTCTGCCCCGCCCCGATCGGCAGGGGCCGGTCGGCGTACGCTCGAGTCCAGAGGGCGGCGTCGACGGATCGGTGCCGGGGAACTTTGGCCATCGCCTCCAGGACGTGGGGATCGCGGATGCCACGATCGACGAGCTGAAACTTGACCATCTCTTGCCGGCTGGAGAGGAACGCTCCGTTTCGCTCGCCCGTGATCAAGATCCCACCCCCGAGAAATCCCACGACCGGAGCGATTCGAGAGCCTTTTCGTCCGTCAGGTCGAGATGAAGAGGGGTCATGGAGACGCCTCCGTCATGGACAACGGCGAAGTCCGTGTCC
>CP070782.1:5589879-5605879 GCA_020346325.1 Phycisphaerales bacterium | reverse complement strand
TTTGCACATACCCTTGGCAACTTCAATGGCCGGTGCGTCTTCGGAGACCGTGACGTAGTCGTCACTCATGATGTCGGCCAGCCAGGTCTTGCCTTCGTTGCGCAGTAGTTCAGCGAAGGGTTCGAAGTTGATGATCGGTGAGAGGTCTTGCATCCAGAGGATGTAGTCGGGTAGACAAACCTTGAGGAGAGCGTCGGCGGTTACGAGTCCCACGAGTTTATCGTTCTGGTCGACTACTGGCAGGTCGGCTAGTTGGTGTTTGACGAAGAGGTCAATGGCCGTTGCGCAGGTATCATCCGCACGGACGTTGATGAATTCGTTTCGCATAATATCCCCGGCACAAACGTAGTCGGGTAAGATCAGGCCACCACGGTCGAAGAAGTGCCAGATATTTTCAGCGCTGGCAAGTGCGACTACCTTGTCGGCGGTCCCTGGGACCTCGAGAATGCGGGCCAGCGAACTGAGGGCCTGGAGGTAGGCTGCCGGTGAATCATGCGGTGTTAATATAAGGATGATCAACCTGGCCAGGCCATCGGCCTTGTTATTAAAACGGATCCCCTTCTGGGAAGTGGCCACGGCGACCACGAGTCGCGTCAGACCGCGGATGCGGCCATGGGGAATGGCAATTCCCGGCGCCACTACGCTGGGCATCTCCTCTTCTCGGGCAATGACTTGGGCGACGACGTCGTCCAATTCACCTTGCTCCAACGCCGGCCCCAAGGCGTGTACCATCTCCTGGATCAGGGCATCACGCTCGGTAAGGGGGGTATGACAGACCACTTGGTAGGAGGTGAACAGAGAAGAAAACTGGACGCCGTTTTTTGACTCGGGCATTCGCTATTCCTTCATAGATCCCCGAAATAGTCATGGCATATTCTACCCTTTCGGCATCGGAGTTTCCAGGAGTAACATGTGCCAGAATACCAGTAGCGATAGCGTCGACGCCGACAGAATCCTGCTGGGCGGTATCAGGAGCGAGGTTTTGTCAACGTCAGCAGTGTCAGCAGCCAGCGGCGCCAGACTCCCGCCGGTGTCGCCAATCCGACGCGATTACCCGTTCTGACTGGCGGGGCGGGGGAAAGACGCGGCGGACGCGGGAGATGCTGTGGGCGGTCTCGGTACTGATCGCCTGGTGAGGCGACCTTTTAGGGGCAGATTGTGTTTCAGTGCGTTTTCCGAAGAAATCCGGCAGACGTACTTCAGAGGAATCAATAGTTGGTCGGTATGATCGTGGATAGACCTAATGGCAGATGACAGGGGTCCTCGGGCGGGAGTTCGCGTTGGGCCGAAAAGAACCTGACACGCTGGCGTCGACGGTCGATGCGGCCAAACCGTACGATGTCGAATTCCACGCCTCGGAGATCTTCTCGCGACGGGTGCACCCATGGCGCGGCATGTCCAAGCCGGAGGCCCAGGGCATTATCAAGGGCGTGCTGGGAGTTCTCGGAGGGTCCTATGATACGGCCAAGGCTTTTGCGTGCGCCGTGCACAAACCGTCTTTCCCAGGGCGCGATCCGGTTGAACTGGCGTTTGAGGATTTGTGCAGTCGCTTCGATCTATATCTCAATCGCCTTCGGGCAGAAGGCGACCGTCAGCGCGGCCTTCTCATTCTAGATGAAAGCACGCATGAAACAGCGCTCCAGAAGATGGCGCGGGAATCCCGCACGTTGGGAACGCGATGGGGAGTGATTCGGAACATTACTGAGACACCCCTGTTTGTAGACTCGCACGCTTCTCGCCTTGTGCAACTGGCGGACCATGTGGCGTATTCCGTATTCCGGCGCTACAACGCATCGGACGCAAATTACTTCGATATCATCGCATCCAAGTTCGAGTCCATGGACGGTGTCATTCACGGCCTAGCCCACAAACAAACCATCGATCCCGAACGCATGTGCATTGCGTGCGTCAGTCGCCGCGCAGGTCATGGTCGACAAGCAGATCAGACGCCTTTGCTTTTCCTGGACGACGATCAGTAGAGAGCCAAGAGCTCAGACTGTTCCAGGCAGTCTCGAAACGGGGATTCGCTGTGAATTTCGGCAGGGACACGGGCTGTGGCCGTCCTACAGCGTCGGTTGAGGTTAGTTCCTCTGTGACTTGTTGGACCCAGGTTTGGATGTGGGGGGAATACTGAGTTTTGAGTTGGGGGCGGGGGAGGGGGGCCTCAGGCCCTTGGTTGCCTCGCTGTATCGGACGGGTGCGGTTGTGGCAGGTGCCGGACCCTTTTTGTTAGCTCAGAGCGTTCACACCGACCTATGACCTTTCGGGCCGCAGTTGTCCGGCCAGAAACCTCTCCTGATCCGAACTCGCAAGTGTCTCTTACGCCGGCCGATTCTCCAAGAGCAGGGTCGAGGCTCCGGCGACGAATACTCCTAGAGAAAATACGTATTTATCCGGATTGAAGGCATGCCGTCGAGCGCCTAGACTCCACGCTTAATCCGCAGCTATGCGTGCTTGAAGAAGCCGCGCCGGGCTTGGGCACAGCCAAGAGGAAAGGATTCGCGATGTTCACGCTGGCCCGCAGAGGAAGGACGGAGGAGCGGCGATTGCAGTGCACGTGTTGCTGTACGTATGTTTTTGCGCGGTCTCCGCTCTGGCAAGTGCCCGCCCCCAGACCCCCACCCGCCTGCTTCCAGACAGTGGTCCTTGGGCCGCAGCGCAGACTTGAAATGCCGACGTGTATAGGCGCGACGGCTCACATGAGAGACACAGATACCTGAGCCGAAGGGATGCCTTCGGTCCGTAGCCTGTAAATACAGGTGAACCGGCGACTCTGCTTTGGGACAGAAGCCGGTTCACCCCTGTGTAAGCAGGGGCGGCATTGTTGCGCCCTCTACTTTACGCTTTTCAGCATAGTAAAGTTCGCAGGCCAAATCAATTGTTCAAGGGGTTTCCGGGGCATCCGCGCCAGCCATGTGCGCCGCGCGAAAGGAGGTGCTCGCTGAAGAGCAGTGACCTGACACATGAAGCAGGGCGCGTGTAGAGTTTGCCAAGTCCAGTTTCGCTAACCGACTTTGTGAAGGGAGTGAAAAATGCGTGGTTCCAAACCTAAACCGAATGCAGTCTGCCTCACGCTGGCCCTGGCTGGAGCCGTTCTCCTGCTAACGGCACCCGGCGTCGTTGCCGGGCCGGACGATGATCCGGGTTCAGTGTACAACTACAACATTAACTGGGTTGTCCAATCAGGGGCGACGGAAATCACCGTCGCCGTGCAGGCTAGGTATTGTCCGGCCTGCAACCCGAATCCGGGCGGTGACGCAGGGTGCCCTGCGTTCGATCATGGATATCCGCCACCTTTTTGGCCGTACCATTACTGGAACTACAGTCTCTGCTATTACAATCCGGGGCGGTACGCGGCAATCCAGGTGTGTGACGATGGGGGCGTACCGCTGGCAAGCCAGAAGATGATCTGCACGCCCGGCAACTGGCCACTTAACGTCTTACATGAAGAACAGTTCATCTTCTCAGGGCTTTCGGTGATGGCGGGGGATGACGTCATTGTGGACGCGGATATCTTCTGCAGTTGGTGTGGGCACTACTATCCCGTTCCGATCGCCTTAACCATCGTTGGCAGTAATTCCGCGACCGCGTACACTGGTGACACGTCAGCGCTTGTAGGTACGTCGGCTAATGTCTCGGCCGTACTTGTCGATGCCGGAACAGGTGATCCATTGGCCAACTGCAGCATCACATTCACACTTGATGGACTGGCGCCCGTCACGGCGATAACAGACGCTGCTGGTATTGCGTCCACAACCATTCCTATTCCTGCGACCATGATAGCCGGTACTTACCCAATGACGGCCCGCTTCGCCGGCAATGCCGAGTATTTCCCATCATCCGACACTATAGACTTCGAGGTGATCGTCGACCAGCCCCCGGTCGCCGATCCGGACGGCCCCTACTCCGGCTCTGAAGGGTCTGCGGTTATCTTCGACGGATCGGGGTCCTCAGATCCGGATGGCGATCCACTATCGTTCGATTGGGACTTTGGCGATGGCACAACGGGCACAGGGGCTACGCCGACCCACACGTACGCGGACAACGGCAGTTATACCGTGACTCTTGTCGTCAGCGATGGAGAGCTGTCGCACACGGCAAGTACCACGGCCGAGATCGCAAATGTCCCGCCGACGGTGGGCGCGATCGACGGGCCCACGGAGCCGGTTGCGGTGGGCACGCAGATGGGTGTGAGCGCGGCATTTTCTGACCCCGGCACGGCGGACACCCATACGTCATCCTGCGCCTGGGGCGACGGCTCGACAGACAACTTGGATCCGGCAACCAGTCCGGTGGCCTATACGCACACTTATACGACGCCAGGAATATACACGGTTAGCGTCAAGGTCACGGACGATGATGGAGGTATGGGCCAGTCTGAATTCAAGTACATCGTCGTCTACGACCCCGGCGCTGGATTTGTTACGGGTGGCGGCTGGATCTACTCGCTGCCGGGTGCATACTTGCTCGACGATACCTTGGAAGGAAAGGCCAACTTCGGATTTGTCGCGAAGTACAAGAAGGGTGCGAACGCGCCGATCGGTAACACTGAGTTCCAGTTCCACGCGGGGAACCTGAACTTCCACAGTAGCAGTTACCATTGGCTCGTGGTCACCGGTTCAAACTACGCCAGGTTCAAGGGGACAGGAACGATCAACGGTATGGGTAACTACAAGTTTATGCTCTGGGCCGGTGACAAAACTGCCGACACCTTCCGCATCAGAATCTGGGAAGAAGATGAGACAACTGGTGTTGAGACGGATATTTACGACAACGGCTTCGACCAGGCGATTGGCGGCGGCTCCATTGTGATCCACGCCAAATAGAAGAAACAGTCACTTTGGCACCCAAGTATAACAAGGCCCCGCGTCCGGTGGCACGCGGGGCCTTCTGTCTTCTCCGGGCACATTCGGTGCGAGGGTCTCGGGTTTCTGGTTCGCGCCGGCAGCACCAAAATACCGCTATGGCGGGCCAGAAATCTGGCCGTTGGGCCGTTGACAATCACCGGATAGCACGCTATAAGGATATTATTGGGTGTCGTCCTCTCAGGAGGAGGGCCACGCCGCGGTGTACCGCGAGAGAGGTCGACGGCACGCAGGTCGACTTCCGAGGGAAGTTGAGAGATCATGGAGGTGTGGGTGGTGAGAGAGATGCTGAGGGTCCTGGCTTTGGCCGCTTTCCTGGCGTCGACGGCGCGGGGCGGCGAGATCAAGATCCACAATTGGCCGTCCAAGTTTCTCTCCCAGGAGATCCCGGGCTGTGAGATCCCCGTTACGATGGATGTGGACGTCGCGCCCATGTGTCGTATCCTCGGCACACCGGTCAAATTGCTTCCGGATGATGTTGTCGGTACGTTCAAGGGGTGCGGCCAGTTGCTCGTCCAGTGCACCCATGGCGTGACCTTGCGCCACTCGATTGTTCCGACCGGGGTGGTCCAGGGGACGTACTCGGCTTCGCTCTCTCCAAGCGATTTCGACGCCCCGGGTGGGAGCGCCGACCTCTGCGTTACGCTTACCGATGCCCAACCCGGAGGCTACGCGGGTCGTACGAACGTTCAGGTTGCCACGGTCAAGATAACGGTCTCTTCACGATAGATCCTCCCTGCGACGGCTGGGCCATGCTCTCGAAGCAGCCAGCCCCCTCATGGCGTAAGGGACTTGAGAGACAGACCCGAATGGCGTTCGGTTAAGCGGCGTGTTTAGCCCTCCACTGGGCTCGTGTTTGGCGTCGCAAGGCAGGATAGTGTTTGCGTTTGCGGGTTAGGTAGCGGGGGCGGGATAGACGCTATTTTTGAGACACCCTGCCGGGTGGCCAGGAAGCGGCGTGGTTCTACGGAATTTTGACCGATTGGCGGGTCCGGGATAGGGTGCAGATGCAGTCGGGAGGGCCGCATTGCGGTTCGCGGGATTCTGTCCGCCTGGCTGCCTTTCTGGCTTCGATCCGAGATGTCTCGGCTCCATCTATGGCTGGCGGAACGGGGATGCCTTTCTGCGCGGCTGACAGGTAGGGCGGTTGCAATTGCCTCGGTTGTTACGGTATGATGGAAGTGTAGGCAGGTGGGTACACGGTGGATCATCCGCGGGTGGTTTCGGCCGGCGGATGGGGTGATTACGGGAGGGCGGGCACGGGCAACGGAGGCACCATTTTCAGCAAACGATCGGTCATGAGCCCTGGCGGCAACATGGACAGTCTTCTTGGAGGATCTGGAAATGCGCACGAGTCGAATCTTGGTGGTGGTTCTCTGTTTGGCTACGGTGGCAACCGGCACGGCGTCGGCCGCCTTGCAGGACGGCCTGGTGGCCTATTATCAATTCGAGGGTGATCTCACCGACGCCTCGGGTAGCGGGCATGATGCGACGGCGTCCGGCGGTGGCGAGCCCGCCTTCGCGCTGGGCTTGCTGGGCCTGGCCGTGGATACGCGCGAGGCGGCGGTCGACTGCGGGACCTGGGACCCTTCCGACGAGACTACCGATGCCTTCTCCGCTTCGTGTTGGGTGTATTGGCTGGGCCTCGAAGGCGCGGCCGCGCCGTGGCAGGGCATCCTTGCCAAGCGGTCCGGCTGGGGGGCGGGGCTGTCCCGCTGGCAACTGGAACTGGGGGACACCTCGGCCACCGCCTGGTTGACCAACCAGCCTAACGGCGGTCCGGGCGGGGTGACACTCACCGCGGACGAATGGTTGCATATCGCCATCAGCTACGACGGCTCCGACGCGGGGCTTTACCTCAATACTGAGCAGGTCGCCGGCGGAGGCTGGACTCTGGACAACGGCGTCGATACACCGCTTTGTATCGGCATGTCGCAGCCGACGAACGGGAACAACTTCAACGGGTACATCGATGAAGTGGGCTTCTGGAATCGCGGCTTGTCGGCCGAAGAAGTCACGCTGCTCTTCAACGACGGCGCTGGCCTAGCCATTACCGGCCCACCGACCACGGCCACCAGGCCCGAGCCGGCCGACGGCGCGGTCGATGTCGCGCAGGATACGGCTCTGAACTGGACGCCGAGCGCCTATGCGGCTTCGCACAATGTCTACTTGGGCACCTTGTGGAATGACGTCAACAGCGCCAGCGTCAGCGCGCCGCTGGGCGTGTTGGTCAGCGAAGGTCAGGCGGGCAGCAGCTTCGAGCCGGAGGGTATGCTGGACTTCGAGCAGACCTACTACTGGCGGGTCGACGAGGTCAACGCGGCGCCGGACAGGACGATCTTCAAAGGCGACGTCTGGAGCTTCACCGTCGAGCCGTTCGCGTACACCATCGAGAACGTGACCGCCACCAGCAACGGCAACTCTCAGGAAGGCGCGGGTCCGGAGAATACGGTCAACGGGTCCGGCCTGAATGCCGACGGTACGCATTCGATCGCCGCGACCGATATGTGGCTGGCGACGCCCGGCGCCGATCCCCTGTGGCTCCTGTTCGAGTTCGATCAGGTGTACAAGCTCCACGAGATGCAGGTCTGGAATTACAACGTGCAGTTCGAACTCGTCCTGGGCTTCGGCGTCAAAGACGTGACGCTCGAGTATTCCACCGACGGTGTCGACTGGACCGCTTTCGGCGACGTTCAATTCGCGCAGGCCACGGCCCGGGCCGACTATACGGCCAATACCACCATCGAGCTGGCCGGTGTGGCGGCCAAGTTCGTGCGCGTGAACGTCAACAGCGGGTGGGGACCGATGGGTCAGTTCGGACTCAGCGAGGTGAGTTTCTCCTATAAGCCGGTGGTGGCGCGACAGCCGGAGCCCGCGGACGGACAGATCGATGTCGGTCTGGATGTGCCGCTCGATTGGCGGGCCGGCCGAGAGGTCGCCGTGCATGAGGTTTATCTCAGCAGCGATCGGGACGCCGTGGAGACGGGGACGGCTCCCGTGGATACCGTCGGTGAAAGTCGCTACGCGGCCGACAATCTCGACCTTGGGACGACGTACTATTGGAAGGTCGATGAGGTCAACGAAGCGGCTACTCCCAGCGTCTGGGAAGGTGACATCTGGAGCTTCTCCACGTTGGAGTTTTTCGTGCTCGAGGACTTCGAAAGTTACGACGACGAAGACAACCGCATCTATGATACCTGGCTTGACGGCTGGGTCAACGAAACCGGCTCGACCGTCGGTTACCTCGAGGCGCCGTTCGCCGAGCAACGCATTGTCCAAAGCGGCCGGCAGTCCATGCCGTTGCAGTACGACAACACCGTCGCGCCGTTCTATTCCGAGGCCGAGCGGGACCTGGGCGGCATTGACCTTGCTGCCAACGGGGCTGACACCCTCAGGCTGTTCGTCGCGGGGCTGGCTCCCGCCTTTCAGGAGAGTGCCGACGGTACGATCCTCATGAACGGCATCGGCGCCGATATCTGGGATGTGTCGGATCAATTCCGCTACGTCTATAAGAATCTCACCGGCAATGGTTCGATGGTCGTACGCGTCGACGATCTCGATGGAACGCCCAGCGCCTGGGTCAAGGCCGGCGTGATGGTGCGCCAGAGCACGGACGCCGGTTCGGCGCATACGATGATGGTCCTGACCGGCGGCGATGGCAACGGCGCTTCCTGGCAGGGGCGGCCGTCGAACAACGTCCTGTCGGAGAGTGAGGACGCGACCGAGGCCGTGACACCGCCATACTGGGTCAAGGTCGAACGCACGGACCAGAGTCTCTCGGGCTCTATTTCGCCAGATGGGCAGACCTGGACGCAGGTCGGCACGCCGCGGACCGTGGCACTGGATGATTCGGTCCTCATCGGTTTAGCGCTGACTAGTCACAACGCCAATCGAGCCACGAGTGCCCAGTTCTCGAACGTCAGCTTTACCGGCAATGTCACCGGTGCCTGGGAAATCGCCGAGATCGGCGCGACCCAGCCGGAGGGCAACGCGCCCGAATCGGTCTACGTGGCGCTGGAGGACACGAACGGCAACGTGGCGGTGGTCATGCATCCGGACGCGGCGTTGACGGCATGGTCGCGGTGGACTCAGTGGCTGATTCCCTATGGCGACCTGGCTGGCATCAACCTCGACAGCGTGCGGACGATGGTCATCGGCGTTGGCGATCGGAACAACCCGGCGGCTGGCGGTGTGGGCACGATCTTCATCGACGACGTCGGCTACGGCAAGCCTGGCTCGGTGAAATGATCAGGCCGTGCCGGACTTTGCCGCGCGACGACTGGGAACGCTGAACAGAGACAACCCAGGGGCTGTGAGCATCACTCGCAGCCCCTTTCGTCTTTGTGCCCTCATCAACATCTCTTGCATAATGTGGCGGGCTTACGCCAGTTCTTCTTTGAGTTGTTGGACCCAGACTTGGATGCGGGTGGGGGTCTTTTCGGGTTGAGAATCTTCATCGAGGGCCAGGCCGACGAAGTGGCCGTTGTGCTCGGCGGCCGAGGCGTTGTAGCTGTAGTCGTCTTTGGGCCAGGTGCCGACGAGTTGGGCGCCGAGGGGCTTGACCTTTTCGTAGAGCAGGCCGATCCCGTCAACGAAGTGGTCGGGGTAATGTTTCTGATCGCCCAGGCCGAAGAAGGCGACCTTTTTGCCGGCCAGGGCCTCGGCGCTGAGATGGTCTTCGAACACGGCCCATTCGTCCTGGAGCCCGCCCCAGTGCCAAGTGGAGGTGCCGAAGATCAGGGCATCGTAGCGTTTCAGATCGTCGGGTGACGCCTGCCGTACGTCCAGAAGATCGACCGCGTCCGCGCCAAACGCTTGCTGAATCTGCTCGGCCACCTTGAGCGTACTGCCGGTGGTACTGCCATAGAAAAGGCCAACATTCGCCATTGCATACTCCTTCGTCTTCTTGTCTGTGACTCCATCAATCAGTGCGCGTGACATCCAACGCACCTCCTGTACGGCCGGAACCGCTGATGGGATCGTTGATTCTGAGTCAGCAAGGGGCAAGACGGGGAAATTTTCGCCAACTTCGGGCTTTTCGTTGAACTTATTGTGAGCATATGCCCATAATATATACACGTAGGATGAGTTGGACGCTGGCTGGAAAGAAGTTTGCGATAGCCGATAAGCTGGCCGAGCGTCCATTTGTCGGTGGCCGCTATCTCATCTTTTTTCTTTCTGCGATTGTCACAGTGCCGTACTCCACGGTGTATATATAGTAGTATCGCTGGTATGCGCCGGAGTGAACATGATCAACCCATTCGTCAAAGATACGCGTAGCGACAAAGAGGACCGGGATCTGATTCGCGAGAGTCTGAAGGGCAATCGAGGATCTCTGGAGCATCTGATTGCTCGGCACCAGGCGTGGATCTACAACATTGCTTTCAGAATGGTCCTGGTCGCCGAGGATGCGGAGGACATCACCCAGGAAATTCTGATAAAGATGATCACGAAGCTGCCAACCTACGACCCCGCACGGGCGTCCTTTCGAACGTGGCTTCATAGGATAGTCGCCAACCACGTCGTCAATATGAGAAAGCGGGGATACGAGGGGGCAATCACGAGATTGGATCGCTATTATTCCTTTGTGGAGACAATTCCTGATAGGCAGATTGCATCTACCCCGGAGAACGACCTCGTCATCCAAGATGTGATGATCGGGTGTGTGTTGGGCGCTCTCCTGTGCCTGGACAGACAGCAGCGTCTGGTGTTCATTCTGGGAGTTGTCTTCAACGTCAGCTCGCAGCAGGGCGGTGAGATCGTTGGCATCTCAGGTGCGAATTTCCGGAAGATTCTGTCACGAGCGCGCGCCAAGCTCTTCAACTTCATGAATGGCAGATGCGGCATGGTGAACGAGAATGCGCCATGCAAATGCAGGAACAAAGTCAGCGAATTCATCAAGCAGGGATGGCACACGATTGATAATATGAACTTCTATCGCGAAAACGTACTGGAGGTCGATAAGCTCATTTCGCAGAGGATCGCCCGTTTTGACGACACCATATACCGCGACTTCACGAAGCTGTATCGCGATCACCCTTTCTATGAGTCGCCGGATCTAACAGAATGGCTGAATCGAATTGTTGACCGACCAGACTTCAAAGAGATATTTGACATGAACTAAGGGAATACCATGGAAGAGATGGTGGCACTATGCGGCTATAGATGTGATCTCTGTCAGCTCCATACGAGTAACATTCGAGACGAGGATTACAAGAGAAGGGTCAGCCGGGACGTCAGCAGGATATTCGGAGAGGAGGTTAAGCCCGAGGATGTCGGCTGCGTAGGCTGTAGAAACGAGGGAAAGCATGCGCATCAGGCTTGTCCCGTGAGGCCGTGTGCGCAGGAAAGAGGTGTTGAGAACTGCGCTCATTGCTCTGAGTTCGTCTGCGACAAGCTGGAGGGCCTCATCAATTTCGCCGACAGATTTCTGGGTGACGATCAGAGATCACTCACGGATGAAGAATTTCAACTGTATGTCAGACCCTATCAAAGCAAGGAATGGATGCTGAGACTCCACCAGAAACTCAGCGAGGGATCCTCCTGATGGACTGGAATCAGTACCTGTTCGAAAGGTGCCTGAGAGATGCGAGTGAACCAATGTGTGGGATGTAAGGAATTCCCTTGCGGTGACGTCAAGCACGAGTGTTTCATCGTCCCGGACATGAGCGTGAAACCGCACAACATCTCTATGGTGATGATCTCCGAAGTTGCACCTGACGATTCTGCGGACTATTACTACGGCAAAGGTGAGCCTCTATTCGGGCAGACCACGGTTCAGGCGTTCAATGACGCAGGTGTTCGTGTCTCCTCTGTACAAGAGCTTGTCGACATGGGAGTGTACTTCACGACGGCGGTGAAGTGCGGCAAAACCGGTTACGGGATCAGGGCGGCGACCATTCGCGAGTGTTCACTGATACTGGAGCAGGAACTTGCCTTGTTTGACAAGGTGAAGGTGTTAATGCTGATGGGTGATGTTGCGATTAAGGCAGTGAACTACATCGCGAAACGGGCCGGCCAGAGAAGAGTGATTCCGGCTGGTTCCACATATAAGATACGAGGACAGGAATACTTCTTCGGAGAAAGGCGGGTATTTCCGTCGTATCTACAGGCGGGAGCCGCGTTCTTCATCGAGAGGAGCAAAAGACGAATGATCGCAGAAGACATAAGGGCGGCGCTTCATGCGATTGACGGCGTCAAATAGTCCAGCGTTTCATGCGAGCTCGAGCGAAGGCTGGCGGGTCCACTAGCGTTGACCAGGGGGCGACGCGCCCTGTCGCTGGCCTACGACGGCGAATACTCCGGCGATGCCCGTCGAGCCAACCTTTGGTTGCGGCACAGTTGGCAATTCCAGGCGCGCCCTGGGACCGCTCGGCTAGGGGGCGAGCGTCAATTTGGCGTCGACGTAGTCGCGGACTTTGCGGCAGACCCGCTGGATTTCGTCGTCTGCCGGCAGGAAGGCGAATAGCTTGGGCAGGAAACCACACTGGTCGATGCGCTTCAGCGAGGCGGTGAAGTTCAGATCGTGTACCCAGCCGATGTGGCAGAGTTTGGCATCGGTGAGTGTACGCAACTGCGTGAAGTCGAGCGGCTCTCCATTCAGGACGGCTTCCAGCACCGCCGGTGTATACCTCGGCTCGTCCGGCGGGTCGATCTCGAGCATGAAGTTGTCCGGATCGTTCCGGAACTGCTCGTAGTTCTCGGCCACGATGCGGAAGATATCGATCTTGTCGGCATCGCGGATGATCTTGGCGAACAGCAGGGCCCGGCCGGTCAGGGCCGAAGGCAGCGCTTTGCGCCCGTGCAGGCCGATACCTGTCTCCACCCACTGCCGCTCCCGGGGGGCCAGCGCCTCCAGCACACCTTCGCGGCGCAGGATCTGCACCCCCAGCGCGGAATGGTTCACGCTCTTCGGATCGTTGAAGGTCCGGTATTCGGCGAACTGCGGGAACCGACCGACGTCGTGAAACAACGCGATCAATTCCGCGATCCGCGTTTCGTCCGCACTGAGCGCCAATTCCCGGGCCAGCAGCACGCTTTCAGCGCGAACGCGCTGGGTGTGCTGCTGCTTTAGCTGGAGATTGGCGCCGACGACGTCGTCGTTTCCCAGAAAACGGTTGGTGTATCCATCGAACCAGCGTTCGAATCGGTCTAACTGATCCTGGTTCATCCCGGTTCTGTTTCCTTCCCAAAACCCGTCGGTTGCAAAGCCGAGAGTGTATCGAGAAGTACGGGGCGGGGCCAGGCGCTTTGAAGAAAAACCGCCAGGCTATTCCCAAACGGAGGCCCTGCGGTATAATGACCGCTGCGGAAAAAGGCGTCACAATGCTGAGTGTTTCGGTAGGAGAAAGCCAACGATGCCGACAGTCAAAGATATCGTCGTACGCAAGCCCACGGAGCAAGAAGCCGACCGCTGCAAGGCCTGGCCGATCTGGGCCTGTGAGCCCAGTTCCTTCGACTGGTCCTACACGCAGACCGAGACCTGCCTGGTGCTCGAGGGCAAGGTCACGGTCAGCGACAGCGAGGGGTCCGTCAGCTTCGGCCCGGGCGATTTCGTGGTCTTCCCCCAGGACCTCGACTGTGTCTGGCATGTGGAAGAGGCGGTCAAGAAGCACTACAACTTTAGCTGAGGCGGCCGGGCCGATCGGGGTTTCGGATGGAGTTCATGCCTCTCAAGAAACAACGAAGTCTCGGGGTTTGAAGTCGAGTTTGCGTCCCGCCGCGGCTGCCTCGTTAACCTTCAGTACCGTCACGGCGGTTTCATAACCGATCTCGGCCGGGCAGGTCAGTTGGGCCCGGCCCCGAATCGCGTCGAAGAAATTCTGCAAATGCGGCTGATGGACGCGCTCGATCACGTCCAGCAGCAACTTGTAGCTCGGGGCGGGGATCGATTCGCCCACGTTCAGCGCCACGCCGCTCGGCTTCGGCGTTGCTGGCTTCGGCACTTCGGGCTCGCTGAGATAGCCCTTCCGCACCCATGGGTCCCATTTGCTCTCATCGACCCAGCTCTCGCGATAGACCCGGCAGCGTGCCGCCTTCTCCGACATCAGCAGCGTGCCTTCGTGGCCCATGAACGTTTCAAAATAGCCCTGGCTGCTGTTGGTTGTGATCGTCTGGTAGTAGGCGCTGACCGAGCCCTGCGGGACGTCGTACTCGTAGATCGCCATGACCGTGTCGTACCATTCGTGTGTCTTCTTGTCGTAGTAGTTCGTCCGCCCGCTGGCCAGGACCGAAGTGGGCTGCGCCCCGAGGAACCAGTTGTAGATATCGATCTGGTGCGAGCCGAGGTCGACGATGGGCCCGCCGCCGAGGTGTTTGTACCAGCGCCAGTTGCGCAGTTGGTGCATCGATTCGTAGCCATAGCGTTTCAGGGCCGCGGCATCCATGGCGGAGCCTTTGGGCCAGCCTTCCGGATCGTGCACCGAGCGATTCCACTGGCCGTTGATGGCGGTGATTCGCCCTAGGAGTTTCAGTTCTTTCAGCAGCTTGTCGCGGCAGAAAATGTAGCGCGGATTGCTGCGCCGCTGGTGGCCGATCTGCAGCAGCTTGTCCGTCCGGCGCGCGGCTTCCACCATCCGGCGGGCACCTTCCAGCGTGTTGGACATCTCTTTCTCACAGTAGACGTGCAGGCCCGCCTCCAGGCAGGCGATCGTATGCTCGGCGTGAAAGCAATCCGGGCTCGCGATGATCACGGCGTCGAGGTCCTTCTCCTGCGCCAGCATCTCGCGGTAGTCTTCGTACTTGTTGTTGGGGTGTCGGTACGCCCGCAAGCGGCCGGATACCCACTTGCGGTTGTAAGGCCAGATGTCACAAACCGCCGGGAAGCGCACGCCCGGGACGCGGATCGCCGCTTCCATGAGAACTTTACCCTGTGCGCCGGCACCGATCAGCGCGACGTTGAGTGTCTCCGGCTTTTTGGTGGATTTCGCGGCACTAAGCACGGCCGGCGCCAGGGTCAACCCTGCACCGAGGGCGGTCGTCGAATACAGGAAACGCCGCCGGTCCATTCTCCGATCTGATTCGTGCGTATCCATGGCTCTGCTCCTTCCACTCATCCGGCCGGGAGGACGTACCATCTCCGCAGCCATTCCCACAGGATTCTTCACAGCTCAGGTGTCGATCGCCAGGTCCGCAAGGCCTTGTCGTTCCATCAACACCATTGCGCGCGTGCCGGGAGCGTTACAGACGGAATGAGCCGATATGAATGAGATCAATCAGTTTCGGCAAGGGCCTGACGGACGGTGTTCGTCAGTTCTTCGCCGCGGAGCCAGGTGGCGACGATCTTGCCCTCGGGGTCGATCAGCATGATCTGCATCTGCCCGCCCAGTTGCCGCAGCAGCGCTGCGTCCCAGTCGGGGCCGAAGTAGACTTGGGGCCATTCGATACTGTGTTCCTCGACGTAGCTGTTGACCTCATCGAGCGTGTCCGTGCCGCCGAGGCCGATGATCTGAAGATTGCCCAGCGCCCCGTAGATTGCATGTAGTTGCTGAAGTCGTTCCAGTTCCGGATGGAAGGTGGGCGACCAGAAGCTCAGCAGGACGAACCGGCCGCGATAATCGGCCAGGCGAATGTCCTGGCCGTCGAGCGTCTTGGCTTCGAACAGCGGCGCCACGTCCCCGACGTGGAGCGGCGTGCGCATCTTGACCACGAGGTCGCCTAAGTCGAGCGGCTCGTCGCTGTACGCTTCGGCCATTTCCGGCACCTCGATCGTACCGGAGTAGCCGCCGATCTCCTCCGGAGGGCCTTGGTCGCCAAGCGGTTCCTCGAGCCAGACATTGAGGGTGTATTTGCCGGGGATGACATCCTCGATACGGAACGTGCCATCGTCCTGGATGCGAAAGCTGTAGTGCCTTCGTTGTGGGTCATGCCACATGGCATCGTAATATGCCCGGGCTTCGTCCGTCTCGCGCCACTGGCGCAGCCAGGCCTGCTGCTGCCGCTTGGTCATCTGCTTGTAGTTGTCCGGGGTGGGTCCTTCCGGTCGCACCGTGTAGAGCGCGCGCGAGCCGCCCCCGAAGTACACCGGTTCGCTGTAGCCGGGCTGCGGAACGAATCGGCCGATCACCGGACGACCCTGCCCACCTACTGACACGTGGGCCGTCTGAACGGGCAGCACCTGGATGGGAGTGCGGCTG
>CP070782.1:5570982-5589779 GCA_020346325.1 Phycisphaerales bacterium | reverse complement strand
GGCCATGAAGACCATGGCCTGGTGCACCGGATGCGCCGTTGGTAGGCCATGGCCCAGCTTCAGAACGACTTCGGGCTGGGCAAACGCAGGCGAGGGAATGCGGAAGAAGATTGCGAAGCAGAAGAGCCAACAGCTACCGTGGCGAAATATACTCATTGCTCACCCGTGCAAAGAAATCACCGAATCATCCATGCCATCAGTTGCGTGCCTCGTATCTTAGCGGCTCCCTTACCCCTCGTTCCAGGGAAATCACGCGAAAAACTCCAATCAGTCAAACGTCGCGGGCACCTTGGCGCCTTTCAGGACGACGCGGCGATAGCGCGTCAGGGGTGGCTCGCCGGTGTCGGTCACCTGAAGAATGATGTGCATCGTCTGGTCCAACGCCTCGGCCGGGATGTGGACCGTGCACGTTTGGCCCTCGGCGTTATCTAATGTCACGGGACCGCCGTACGTACCAGCCTCATGATAGTAAATCCATTCATACGCCAGATCGTCGCCATCGGCGTCGACACTCCCAGCGGCCGAGAGGAAGATGGGCGCGGCGATCGCCGCCTCCAGTTCCAGGACGCGCGGCGAGTCATCCCCCTGGAGATGAGGACGTGGCGCGTGATTGGCCTCGGCGAACGTGCGGGCGACGCACCAGTCGGCCCGCGCTCGGAAATCATTCTGGAGATGCGTGGTCCAGCGTTTCAGTGTGTTGTCCCTGTTTGTTTCGCCCTGCCAAGTGTCCTGCCGGTCGCACCACCACAAGCCCAGATCATCATTGTAATGATAGCGGCCCGCCCAACCGCCCCACTGCGGCCGGCCCGGCACGTTCAGCCCGTTGGGGATCAGGTGCATAAACGTGGGTGTGTCGCCTTCCTTCTGGATCGTGTAGTTGGCACAGAGTGGGCCGTGGCCCTGCTTGATATCGCGCTCGACATCAAACCCGCCGGCACGCTCCGTCAGCGGGCGCCAGCGATGATACCATCGCCCCGCGTCCATGTTGGGCCAGAACGTGTCCATGTAAAAGGCCAGCGCCTTGCGATGCGGCCCCAGATGGTTCTGGTTGTACGCCTCGACGTAGCGAATCTTGCCCGCGAAGCGCTCGTACTCGGCGGCACTGCGCGTCTGCTGTACATAGTCGAGCGCCTCGCGCAATGCCGTGGGCTTGTCGTCCTCTTCGTTCGTACCCCAGTTGAGATACCAGATCTCGCGCGGATCGTCGCGATCGACCACGGAAATGACATGATCGCGTCCTTCGCTGCCGGCGTAGCACTGCTTCGTGATGCGGCGCAGCGACTGCGGCGTGGGATAGCCATCGCCGTGCATGCAAAGATTCGGATAGACCGCCTCGTAGCCATCGATGTATTGCAGGATGCGGTCCTTGCCTGAGATACCCAGACGGCTGTGGACGGCCGCGCGTGTGCCGATCAGGCCCTCGACGTCCCATTCGTTGAGATAAAGAAAGAATCGCACCAGCGAACCCTCATCGTCGGGATCGCCTCCGGGCGCGTCGGTTTCGATCACGACGCGCAGCATGGAAGGCTGTGCCATGCGCCTCGTCATGTCGTCGGCGTTCCACTGCTGCGGATCGAACGGTGCCCGCGCAGGGGTCGGATGAGGATAGCCCCCCACCTGCTGTTCGCTGTCGATTATGCGTCCGGTTCCCTCGCGCGCCTGGCGGACAATGCGCCGGTCCACGGCGTCGCGGTCCCAGGGTCGCGCGCCGGCGTTTGCGAGCACGTGGCGCTTGACGTCTCTTGCCGGCAAGGCTTCCAGCCCCTCGGGCCACAGAGGCTTGTCGCTCACGCGGCGGAATTCATCGGGCCGGGCCTTGGCCTCCACGTCGAGCACGTCCACGGGATCGCCCGCGCCGTCGAAAGCCAGATTGTCAGCCAGGAACACCTCGCAGGGGCCGCCCGCCTGATGGCGAAACAGAGCCACATCCTCACGCGTGCTCGGGCCATGCTGAAGTACATTGCCCTCGACAGTTAGGCGGCCCGTTCCATGCGGATGATCGCCCCACTCCTTGGGCGAGAGGCCATAGTGGATCGCCCGGTTCTGAGGATCGTAGATGTAGTTGTTGACCGCAACGCCCATGGCACCGCCTTTGAAATAGGGATTGCGATTGGCGTTGTGAGCGTAGAGGTTGCCGACGATGGCGACGTTCGTGCAGTTGTCGTGGATGAGCGACCCCTTGGAGTGCTGGCCTTTGGTGTGGGTCGAGTCGTTCAGGCCCTCGGCGATAATGCAATGACTGAAGGTGATATTGCGGGAAGTGTTCCGCCGCCACTGCTCGATGTCCTCGCCCTCGAAACGCGGGCCGCCGGCCGAAAGATTCTCGTCGGTGGCCCAGGTGCAGGAACAGTGATCGACGATGATGTTGTAGGCGTCGGCCCCATAGGTCGCGATTCCGTCCACTTCCCAGCCGCTCTTCTTGGCCCGTCCCGCCTCACCGGGGCGCACCCGAACGTGGCGCAGCACTACATCGTGCGTACGAATGCGCAGCCCGCTGCGAACGAATGTGATTCCGGGACTCGGCGCCGTCTGCCCGGCCACTGTCAGATACGGCTCGGAGATGCGAATGACCTCACCACCCAGGTCGATCACGCCACCGAGTTCGAACACGACAGTGCGCGCTCCTTTGGCGTGCACCGCCTCGGCAAAAGAGCCCGGGCCGTCCGCCTCCAGACTGGTCACGCGAATCAGACGCCCGCTGCGCCCTCCGGCTGTGGTGGCCGCCCAACCGACCGCTCCGGGAAACGCCTTCGGGAGGTCGACACCTCGGACCCAGCCGACCCCGACCCCAACCGTCAAGACAAGTGCAGCGACCGTCCTGTTCACGCTGGGTCTCTCCCCAATTCCGTCCGCTGGCACGCGGAACTCATGAAATCGGCTCGAGGGCGGTCATTTGCCCCACACGATGACATCGTCGATATTGCCGGTATCGTCGAACGTTCCGAAGCCGACCTCGCCGGCGCCGAAGGTCTTGTCCACCGTCTTCATGATGGGCGTGTCCATATCGTCGAAAAAGACCTCGATGGTACCGCTGGAAACATTGCGGACGATTCGCACATCGTGATAGCCGCTAGCCCAGTCGGTTCCATCGGTGCGCTCCTGCGCGATGGACACCCGTGGCGCATCGTTAACGAGAAAGATCGAGTTGGCGTGGGGGTCCGCCTTGGTCGCGATATGTACGTAGTAGAAATGGGCCGGGTCCTGATAGCCGAAGAACAGGCACATGTCACGATGGCCATACTCCTTACCAGTCTGCTTCATGCGGGCCTGAAGCACAAAGTCGGCTACCTTCAGGTCTTTGACCCGCGCCATGTTGTACGGCGACCGCACGCGTGGCTCGTATTGGCTGCGCTGGTACTGCGAATAAACGTGGTTGTCAGCTTCGGTCACGATCTTCCACGCGTTCGGATCGGTCTGGGTCCAGCGCGTCGCGCCGCTCTCGAAGTCATCGAAAAATACCAGGGGCAAACCCTTCATGGTTCCCGTCAGCGCCGGGGGGGCTTTGAGTTCCCGAACCCGGAGATTGCGGAAGCGATAGATCTTGCCCTGCTCGCCATGATGCTGGATGGCGAGGAAGCCCTGGCGATCGGCGGTATCCATGTAGTCCGTGGTCAGGACCCCGTTGACGTAGATCCGGAGGCTGTCGCCCACGCAGTGGATGCGATAGGTGTTCCAGTCGTCACGCTTGAAGGCACCTTTCGTGGCTTGCACGAAGGCCTGAGCCGCTTCGGCATCGTCGCGGCGCGGATGGAGCCAGCCGCGCCGCCCTTCGTCGTAGAGCCCGCCGGACCACTGCCGTTCGGAGGGATCGACTTCGGCCTGATAGCCGTAAACCCGGTTGGGCTGCTGGTGGCAGCGGAACATGAAGCCGGAGTTGGACTTGCCCTCGGGCATCTTAATCTGGGCTTCAAAGATGAAGTCACGATAAGCTCTCGCGGTGGCGAGGAAGAATTTCCTGTCGGCTTGTAGCCGGATCTCGCCGTCCTCCACCCAAGCTTTGCCCCACTCGTAGGGATTGACCCACCCGGTCAGTGTCTTGCCGTCGAACAAGGTCTGCCACGGCCCCTCGCTGGTCTGACCTTGGGCCGCGGACAGGCCGCCTGAGACCATTGCCAGCACCAGGGCGACGGCAAGATTTCTTATAGACGGAAATGCGAGTCGATTCATCGATTTCATTGGTTTGCCTTCTTTCTCCGAATCATGCGTTCATCTCACAGCCGGGCGCCACAAGACCGACCGTCACCCAGCAAAGTGACTATTGTGCCGTTTGGTGCCGTTGCCGTCAACCCTGAGGCCGGCACCGGGAATGGGCCCGAGCAAACCTATTGACATTGGCCCGGAGATCATCTATATGGAACGTCTGGATATGACCTTCAGGGCGTTGAAACAACGATGATGTGCACGGGACAATCCAGCATGCGGTACTCGCCACACTTCCACGAAACAGACCTTCTATGCGAGCCATTTGAGAAAGAGCGATGCAGCAATCCAAAGTGCATAAACAGCGACAGGACGCGCGCGAACAGGCCCTCCAGGCCCGAATAGGCCACGCCGGAAAGCGCCAGGAACCGCCGCAGAACTCACGGCAAACGGAGGCGCACCTCCGTAGCATCTTCCGCTCTGCACCGGTTGGCATCGGCCTGGTGGCCAATCGCGTCATCCTCGAAGTCAATAACCGTCTGTGCACCATGGTCGGCTATACGGCCGACGAGTTGGTGGGGCGCAATGCGCGACTGCTCTATCTGAGCGATGAGGACTGCAATCGCGTGGACGGCGAGAAATATCGCCAGATCGCCGAGCACGGCACCGTCGAGACACGCTGGCGTCGCAAGAACGGTGCGGTGATCGACGTTCTGCTGAGCTCCACCCCCCTGGACCGCAACGATCTCTCGCAAGGCGTGACATTCACCGCACTCGACATCACGGCGCGGAAACAGGCGGAAGACGAGTTGCAGAGCATCTTCGATCTGTCACTCGACATGGTGTGCATCGCCGACATCAACAGCGCCACCTTTGTCAGGGTGAATCCCGCGTTTGAGCGAACTCTGGGATATCGTCAGGAGGACCTTCTGGGCCGACCGTTTCTCGATTTCATCCACCCGGATGACGTGGACGCAACCAGAGCGATTGTCCAAGAGAAACTTCCAAAGGGCGGGAGTGTCATCAACTTTGAGAACCGGTATCGCTGCAAAGATGGGACCTATCGCTGGCTCAACTGGACCTCGCATCCGAAACCCGAGCGCGGCCTGACCTACGCCGTCGCCCGGGACACCACGGAGCAGAAGCGCGATGAGCAGGCGTTGCGGGAAAGTGAGCAGCGTTTCCGCCCCCTGTTCGAAGACGCCAACGATGGCAGCATCGAGCGTGGGAAGGACATCTCCGAGCGCAAGCGTGCCGAAGCGGAAACCAAGCGGCTGACAGCCATCCTCGAGGCTACCAGTGACCTTGTCTCGTGGGCCAGCCCCGATGCGAAGATCAAATACATTAACCGGGCCGGCAGAGCCATGCTGGGCTTGGCAGAGGGGGACGCAGCGCTTTCCAGCCAAATTCGCGATTTTCACCCCGACTGGGCTTTGCGTCTGATCAGAGAAGAGGGCATGCCGCAAGCCATCGAAAACGGGACATGGTCCGGCAAAACGGCCGTACTGAGCCCGGACGGACAGGAGATTCCCGTCTCGCAGGTCATCATGTCGCATCGGGCAGAAGACGGGACGCTCGACTATTTTTCGACGATCATGCGCGACCTGACGGAGCAAAAGGGGGCAGAAACGGCGTTGCGCGAGAGCGAGACGCGTTTCCGCGAGCTGGCGGAAATGCTGCCGCAAGTGGTGTTCGAGATAGACGCGGCCGGCAACTTCACGTTTGCCAATCATGCCGGTTTGCAGAATTTCGGGTACACGCGCGCAGAACTGGACGATCTGGACGTACTGGCGCTGTTCACTCCCGAGTGCCGCGAACGCATCGCCCAGAGCATCCAGAAACGGTTGCAGGACGAGCCGGTCGCGAATCGAGAGTACCAGGCCCTGAGGAAAGACGGCAGTACGTTCCCCGTGCTGCTGTACGCCTCGCCGATCATTCGAGACGGCACTGCCGTCGGACTGCGGGGCATCGGCCTGGATATTGCCGAGCGCAAGCAAGCCGAGCAGGATCGCCAGGCGCGTCTTCACCACCTCGAAAGCATGGAACGCATCAACACCATCATCTGTGAAGCGACGGACGTCGAAAGGATGATGCATGACGTCATTGAGGCCACACAGGCGATTTTCGAGTCGGACCGTGCCTGGCTGCTCCACCCATGCGATCCGGAGGCGGCCTCGATCCAAGTACCGGTTGAGTGCACGCGTCCCGAGTATCCGGGGGTCAGTTCTCTAGAGCAAGAGGTTCCGATCCAGCCCGGTCAAGCACGGGAGATGCGCGAGGCCCTGGCCTCCGAGGACCCGTGCACATATCTCGTCGACACGGATAAGCCCGTGGCGACCGAAACCGCTGCTCAGTTTGGCGTCCAGTCACAAATACAGACGGCGATCTACCCCAAAGTGGGGCGGCCCTGGATGTTCGGTCTGCATCAGTGTTCGCATCGGCGCGTCTGGACGACTGAAGAGCAGTTGCTCTTCAAAGAAATCAGCCATCGTATTGCTGACGGCCTCAGCAGCCTGCTGTCACTGCGGGAGCTGAAGGAAAGCGAGACACGATTTCGCGACTTGGCCGAGCTCCTGCCCCAAACCGTTTTTGAATTAGATTCCGAAGGTCGGTTCACGTTTGTCAGCCATATGGCGTCTGAGACGTTTGGCTACGATCGGGATGAACTTTCGACTCTGAGCGCCATGGACATGTTTGCCCCTGAAGAGCGAGAGCGTATCAGGGAAAACCTCGGCAAAAGGCTGCGGGGCGAACAATTCGGGGATCATGAATACACGGCACGGAAGAAGGACGGCACCACGTTCCCTGTCCTGGCCTATAGCACACCGATCCGTCGCGATGGCGTGGCGGCGGGACTGCGGGGTATTCTCGTGGACATCACGGAGCGGCAATGCGCCGAGCGAGCCATCCAGGAAAGCAAGGCCAAGCTCGAAAGCATCCTCGAATCGTCGCCGAACGCGATCTGCGTCACTGATTTGAACGGCAATATCGTGGACTGCAACCGGGCGACGCTGGACATGCACGGTCATGAAACTAAGGGCGCCCTGCTGGGTCGGAGCATGTTTGGCTTCATCGCCGAAACAGATCGACTCAAGGCCCGCATGAACCTGGAGACAACTCGGACTCAGGGCTCGACCGCAGACGTCGAATTGCTGTTTCTGAAGAAGGACGGGCGTGCGTTCCCTTGTGAGGTCTCGACCAGTGTGATGCGAGACCCATCGAGCGAGGCTATCGGCTTCGTGGCGGCCATGGCCGACATTGCCGAGCGCAAACAGGCACGAGAAGCCCTCCGCAAGAGCGAGGAGAAATACCGCTCCCTGATCGCGAACATCCCCGACGTCGTCTGGACCAGCGATGAACACGGCAAAATAACTTTCATGAGCCCCAATATAGAGCACCTCTGCGGATACCGTCCGGACGACCTCTGCGGCCGGCCGGGCCAGCCCTGGTTCGACAAGATCCATGCCGACGATCTGGAGAGAGTGCGTCAGGCCGAGAAGAGGCTCTTCCAAGAAGGAACGCCTCTCGACGTCGAATACCGGTTTCAGAAGAAGGACGGCCAGTGGATATGGCTCCAGGATCGATCGACCGGCACGTATGAGAAAGGCGGCGTACGCTACACGGACGGCGTCTTCGTCGACGTCACCGAGCGTCGCCGCCTCGAGCAGGCGCTCGAACGGCGGCTAGTGGCACTGACCCGACCGCTCAGTGACACGGCAGGTGTCGAATTCGATGAACTCTTCGATCTCGGCGAGATCCAAAATCTACAAGACCTCTTCGCCAAAGCCACCGGCGTCGCGTCGATCATCACGCATCCGGATGGGACCCCGATCACCAAGCCCAGTAATTTCTGCCACCTGTGCGAGAACATCATCCGGCAGACTCCCGAAGGCCTGAAGAACTGCCACTATTCAGACTCCGTCATCGGCAGCCACACGCTGGAGGGACCTACGGTGCAGCCCTGTTTGAGCGGTGGACTGTGGGACGCGGGCGCCAGCATCACGGTGGGGGGCAAGCACATTGCCAACTGGCTCATCGGACAGGTGCGCAACGAGGCGCAGGACGAGACGAAAATGCGCGAGTACGCCCGCCAGATCGGTGCGGACGTCGACACGTTTATGGCGGCCTTCCGCGAAGTCCCTACCATGTCCGAAGGACAATTCCGACGTGTGGCAGATGCCCTATTCGCCATCGCCGAGCGTCTCTCGACCACGGCCTATCAGAACGTCCAGCAGGCGCGATTCATCAGCGAACGCAAGCGGGCCCAGGAGGATCTGGCGCAGGAGCGCAACCTGTTGCGCACCCTGATCGACAACTTGCCGGATTCGACCTACATCAAGGACCGAGACAGCCGTTTCCTGCTGTGTAGCCGACAAACGGCCCGGGCCGCCGGCGTCGATAGTGCCGAGCAGGTCATCGGCAAGACAGATTTCGATTTCTACCACCCGGAACTGGCGCGCGGTCTCTTCGAGGAAGAGCAACAACTGATGCAGTCGGGTGAGGCCCTGCTGAATGTCGAACGATGCGTGGTCGACCCCGTAACGAATGGTCCGGTGTGGGATCTGACCACGAAAGTGCCTCTGCGTGATGCCAAGGGCCAAATCGTAGGACTGGTGGGCATTTCCAGGGACATCACGGAACAGAAGCTGTCACAGGAAGCCTTGCGGGAATCGCTACAGACCTCTTCCGACATCGTGGCGTCAATCCCCTCGGGCCTGCTCTTGTACAGATACACTCCGCCTGACACCTTGACCCTCATCGACGCCAATCCGGCCGCCACGCAGTTGCTCGGAATCAACCTGCATCAGTACATCGGGTGGGACTTCAATGACCTCTGGCCCCAAGCACGAGAGGCGGGACTGACAGACGCGTATCTCAACGTCATGAGAACGGGCCAGATGTTGGGTAACGAGGACATTGCCTACGAGGACGACAAGGTCTCCGGCATCTTCACAACGCGGGCATTCCGTATCCTGGGAGATCGTCTCTGCGTCGCCTTCGAAAACGTTACCGAACGCACCAGAGCCCGGCAACGGGTGCAGGGGTATCAACAGAAACTCAAATCGCTGGCGTCGGAACTGTCGCTGGCGGAGGAGCGTGAGCGCCGCCGGATGGCCGCGGGCCTGCACGACCATGCCTGCCAGAACCTCGTCCTGTCCAATATGAAACTTCAGGGCCTACGACTCTCCCTGCCGGCCGGTCCGGCCCAGACGGTGGAAACGGTTTGCCAGACGTTGAAGGAGACGATCGAAGGCGTTCGCGAACTGACCTTTGACCTCAGCTCGCCCACCTTGTACAAATTCGGGCTCAGTGCGGCCCTGGAAGAACTGCTCAAGGATAAGCTTCGCCGTGAACACGCGATTCACTACCAGTTTTCCGATGATGGGCAGCCCAAACCGCTGAGCCAGGATGTCCTCGTCCTGCTGTTTCAGTCGGTTCGCGAGCTGCTCATCAACACGATCAAACACGCGCAGGCCCATGAAGTCGCGCTTGACATACGACGAGAAAGTGGGTCTATTCAAATCACGCTGACGGATGACGGGACCGGGTTTGATGTCGATGAGATCCTGTCTTATCCGCCCCAGAAGCGAAGTGTCGGGCTATTTAACATTCTCGAACGGCTGGACTACGTGGGTGGTTCCCTGGATATGGAATCGCAGCCCGGCAAAGGCAGTCGGTTTCTGTTGGTCGCGCCACTGGCAACTGAAGTGCCCAATGCAAAGGAGTCGCACGATGGCAGTGAGAATTCTACTCGTTGATGACCATCAGGTCCTGCGGGAAGGGCTCGGCTCTCTGCTGGCCCAACAACCGGGGATGGAAGTCGTTGGGGAAGCAGGCGACGGCATGACCGCCCTGCGACTGGTGCGTGAGCTACAGCCGGACATCGTCATCATGGACGTGAACATGGAGGGCATGGACGGCATCGACGCGACTCGAATGATCACCCGTGAGCACCCGAACACGAAGGTTCTGGCGCTCTCGATGTACCTGAGGAAGACGTTCGTGTCGGAGATGTTCAAGAGCGGCGCCACCGGGTATCTGCTCAAGGACAATGCCTTTGTGGAGATCGTAGAGGCAATTAACACTGTTGCCCAAGGCAATAAGTACGTCTGCGCGAAAGTCGCAGCCCTCCTGGTGGATGAGTACGTTCAGAGCGGCCAGGGTCTCGTCGCGCAGAACCCCCTCACCAAACGCGAGACCGAGGTCATCCGGATGCTGACCAACGGGAAGACCTCAAAGGAGATCGGCCTGATCACGAAAACGAGCGTCAAAACCGTTGATGCCTGCCGCCGACGTATCATGCAGAAACTCGGTATCAACAGTGTCGCTGAACTGGTGAAGTACGCTATCCGAGAAGGACTGACCACCGTGGACCATTAGCGTTCCGGTTATACGCGGGCCTTCACCTCCGCACTGTCAATCCCGTAGCGGGACCTTCCGCTGGAGGCGTCCAGGGCAGCCAAAAGCCCACCGCGCCGAGCCAAAAGCCACAATCGCCAAGCCTTTTACGCATTGCTCCTCTTCCTTGATGCGCCGAAGATACCAGATGTAGTGGCTGCACGCCGAGGAACCCAACAGCAGTCGTTGAGAGTTGGGGGGCCAACTCGATAACTGGATGGGATGATGCGAATTCTGTTACTTGTCGCCGACCAGATGATGTGTGACGGCCTCCGGGCTCTGCTTCAACAGCAGCCCGAGGCCGAGGTTGTCGGTCAGAGTGAAGATGGTTCGGAAACCCTGGAACTCGTCCGCCGGTTCCATCCGGACCTCGTCCTGGCCGACATAACCTCCTGGGCTTCCAGCAGTTTCGCCACCGTGCAGCAAATCACTCAAGAACTGCCGAACATCAGGTGTCATCGCCCTGTCGACCTTCACCAACCGGACCTTCGTGGCTGAGGCATTCCGCCGTGGCTTCCATGGTTACGTGCTCAAGCAGGGCGGGTTCGATGAGCTGATCCAGGCCATCGGAACGGTGATGCAGGGCTCCACGTACCTTTGCCCCCGGGCCACGCAGAATATTCTGGACCTTACCATTCCGGCGCCGGTGAATCTCGGCAACGTTCGCGAAACGACGCTGGCCGACCGAGAATGTGTCATTCTCCAGATGCTCTCTGATGGCCGGACGTCAAAGGAAATCGCATTGTCGCTCCACGTCAGCTCGAAAACCATCGACGCCTGCCGTCGACAGCTCATGCGTAAGCTGGGTGTTGACAGCATCGCCGGGCTGGTCAAACGCGCGCTTGCCCTGGGGCTGACGACCCTGTCAACCTGACGATGAACGAAGCCAGGGATATGCTCCGGGTCTGTACCAACGTCGAGAAAGGCGATGACACGCGCGCTGTCGGCGCCTAGATTCCGAGGGCCAATTCGGATGGCACACCCACCCCCGTAATCGCAGCAGCCCTGAAAGGCCAAACCTTCCGGGGCCGCCAGCCCCCGCACAGGGCAAGCGAAACGGCATCTCGGCTCACCTCGCAACCGCTTCGGACTCTCGAACAACACTTGGCACGAGATTGCGGACAGCGGGCTGGAAGCGAACAAGCCGGTCCAGGAATCATCGGCCCGCAACAGGAGCCCGCCGGGAGATGACGAAACAGATGCGGATGAATTCAACGCCTGACGGGACCAGGTGCCGACTTCGACCAGCAAAGAACGAGGGCGGGTGCCCACAATGGCACCGGCCCTCGATTCACTTGTGCCCCGCGCGGGAACATATCACCTCATTCCGTATGGAGTCATGAGAAAACGGATTGGGCCAAGAGCGAACGTCCCGTTTCTGCCAAGTCCACTCGCTGGAATTCCGACGAAACGACCCCTTTCCCGAAGGGCCGATAAAGTGATGCCGGCTCGCTACGACTTGGGCACACGACTGAGCGTCCAGTACGTGCAGACGCCCTTCAGTTTCGCCCTCAACTCACGATAGTCGCCCGACTTCACCAGGTAGCCAGCCGCCCCGAGATTGTAGCATGTCGAGACATCGTCATCGTGGTTTGAATCAGCGAGGATCACGACCGGAATCGTCTGGAGATTCGCATCCTCCTTGAGCAACCTCAGAAAGCTCAGAGCGCTCATCCGGGGCATCTTCAGATCCAGCAGAACCAGTCGGGGCCGTCCCCCCCCGGTCTGATTCAGACGCATCAGGGCGCTCTCACAGTCCACGGAGATCGCCAGATCGTCCAGCAGGCGTAATTCGCGAAAGATTCGGCTGATCGTCAAGGTGTGCTGGAAGTCGCTCTCCACCAGCAACACGGGCTTGCGCCTCAGCGTACCACCCATAACCTCTTTCTTCGTGGGATGTTCCGCAGCGTTCACAGGAAGCCTCAAAGCTTAAATCAGCCGGCGACGCGCCCTCAGTAGCGTCTTTCATCAAAGGTGTCATGCGTCCAGTTCCAACGACACACCGGGACGCGTCACCGGCACTAGCAAGGTAAGCTCACCTTAAAGTATCGCCCAAACCAGGCCTTGATCCAAGGGACATAACGCCCCAGTGCCGCAGGAAATCGCTCGATCCAATACAGTAAATTACGCTATCCGGCCCCTTGCACCAACGTGTGTCTCTCGGAGCCGCGATCCCGATCGTTTGGTGCCACGGAGCAGACAAGGACGGTTGGCGCAGGGGCCCTGGTTTTGGTATCTTGGGGCAAGCGATGCCGAAAGGAGTGCGGTATGCGCGGTTACATGGCCCGAATGCGGAATGCCAGTTAGGGATGCTCTCGCCTATGAAGATCGATACATCGCTCGCCACCTCGCATGCCCCTCGATATGCCACGACGTCCAGGTGGGCGATGGTCGCCTGTGCGGTCGTCGCTCTGTCAGTCTGCCAAGCCCATGCCAGTGCCCGGGAACACGTAGTCGCTCCGGACTGGCCCACGTGGCGTCATGATGCAAACCGCAGCGGGGTCTCCCCGGCACCACTGCCTGAAAAGCTGCATCTTCAATGGGTGCGCGAGCTGCCCCAACCGGCGCCGGCCTGGTCCGAGGAACAGTACAAGCTCCAGTTCGACCGCTCGTACGAACCGGTGGTGATGGGCCATCAGATCTTCGTCGGTTCGATGGTCCGTGACAACGTCACTGCATACGATACCGAAACGGGGCGGCAGAACTGGCGATTCTATTGTGATGGCCCCGTCCGCTTTGCACCCATTGCCTGGCAGGGCCGGGTCTATTTCGTCAGTGACGACGGCAATCTCTACTGCCTTGACGCAGAAGGCGGTCGGCTGCTCTGGACGGTATCCCTGGCTCCGGATGGACGCAAGCTGCTAGGCAACGGCCGTTTGATTTCGTCTTGGCCGGCCCGCGGCGGACCGGTCCTGCGCGACGGGACGATCTACTGCACTGCGGGAATCTGGCCCTTCATGGGGGTCTTCGTCTATGCCATCGACGCCGAGACGGGGTGCATCGTCTGGGCAAACAGCGGCACCGGCGCCATCTACATCCAGCAGCAGCATTCGAGCCCCGCGTTCGGCGGCGCGGCCCCACAGGGCTATCTGGCCGCAGCCGACGGCAAACTGCTCGTGACCGGGAGGACCACTCCTGCCTGCTTCGACACCAGGACTGGTGAACTGCTCTACTACCCCCTGTCCGATCGCAGCTATGGCAAGCACGTCGGCGGCTGCAGCGCGTCGATCTGGAACGAATGGTACTTCAACAACGACATCGTGTACCGGCTCGCCGACGGACTCGGCATGGGCGTCATCTCCGGCCATGTCATGGGCGAGGACGGCGTCGTCGGCATTCGCCGGCACGGCGACCTGATGGCCTACAAACTGGCTCAGATCGAGCGGAAGGACCGGAAGAGCAAAAAGATCAAAATCGAGGTGACGGCCCGCCCCATCTGGCAGGCTCGGCCGGCACCGGCACTCGAACGCATTTATCTGCAAGCCGGGCGACACCTCTACGGCGGCGACGACGCGGGCCTGGTTGCCGCCCTGGCGCCGCCCACGGACGACGAGCCGGCCCGCATCGTGTGGTCGACGAACGTCGAGGGCAAGGTATGGACCGTGCTGGCCGGCGACCACAAGCTCTTCGTCGTCACCGAGCAGGGCCGCCTGTATTGCTTCGGAGCGCGGAAGACCGATCCCAGACATTACCGAGACCGGAAGGACCCGGCCGCCCGCGCCTTTGCGGAACACCGCGACAGGGCCCGACTACTCCTCCAACAGGCCTCCGACAACAAGGGGTATGCCCTGTGGCTCGGTGGCACCGACAGCATTCTGCTCAAAGAGGTCTTGCGCCGGTCGGAAAAACACATTGTCGTGCTCGAACCCGACGCCGCGCGCGTGGCCTCGTTGCGAGTCGTGCTGGATCGAGCCGGCCTGTACGGATCGCGCGTTCACGTGCTCCCGGGGGACATCAATTCAATGTCTTTGCCCCCCTACTGGGTCTCGCTGATCATCGTTGAGGACCCTGTGACCGCCGGGTTGGACACTTCAGCCTCACTGGAAGGAATGTATGATCTGCTGCGACCCTATACCGGCGCTGCCTGGCTATATGCGGACAAGCGACAGCAGTTGAACCTATACAAACAACTGGCCAATGCCGATCTGCCGGGCTGTCGGATCGAGGCTCTCGATAGGGCGCTGGTCATCCGGCGCGCGGGCGCCGTGCCCGGCTCAGCCGATTGGACGCATCAGTACGGCGACGTGGCCAACACCGTCTGTTCGAACGATCAGCTCCGGCCGCCGCTAGGGCTATTGTGGTTTGGGGGGGAATCGGCCTTCGGTGACGTCCTGCCCCGTCACGGCCACGGGCCGCCCGAACAGGTGGTGGCGGGCCGACTGTTCATCGAAGGGCTCAACTCGCTTAGCGCGCGCGACGTTTACACCGGCCGAACGTTGTGGCAACGAACGCTGAAAAGCCTCGACACCTTTGGCGTCTACTACGACACGTCCTACAAGCACGACTTCCGTGATCTCAGCTACAATCAGGAGCACCTCCCGGGCGCCAACACGCGCGGGACGAATTTCGTCGCCACCGCCGACCGCATCTACGTGGTCCAGAAAGCCGAATGCCACGTGCTGGATGCCCAGACCGGCGTGACGGAACGGATCTTCCTGCTGCCCGGACCGGACGAACTGGCTCATGAAGACTGGGGATACATCGGTGTCTATGAAGATTACCTGATTGCCGGTCTGGGTTATGGCCGCTATTCGGCTGACATCGACCCCAGCGACAAAGACGCCACAAAGTGGGCCTCGTTCTTCGATACCAGCGCCAGCCAACAATTGGCCGTCATGGACCGCCACACCGGCCGCGTGCTATGGCGGACCGTGGCCCTGCACGGCTTCATCCACAACGGCATCGTCGCGGGCGATGGGAAACTTTTCTGTCTCGACGCGCCTCCGCCCTATCTGAGGAAGAAAGCTCGGGATATGGGTATTGCCAACGATCCGCAGGGCCGACTGCTCGCCCTGGACATTCGCAACGGTCAGACCGTCTGGAGCGATCATGCCCGGGCCTTCGGGAGCTGGTTGAGTTTTTCGGAATCGTTTGGGGTTCTGCTGGAGGCCCATCGCAAGTCGCGGGACATGGTGTGGGAACCGGGCAACCGCATGGCCGCCTTTCACGCCGAAACCGGCGCGGTCATCTGGGACAGAGAGATCGAACACAGCGGGCCCTGCATCCTGCGCGGCGGCACGATTATCACCCAGGAGAGTGCCTACAGTCTGCTTACCGGCCGCCAGCAGATGCGCCGGCATCCGCTGACCAACGAGCGGGTCCCCTGGAAGTACGCCCGCAACTATGGCTGTGGCACGGCGATCGGCAGCCGGAACCTGCTGACGTTCCGCTCGGCGGCCGCCGGCTATTTCGACCTGACCTGCGATGGTGGCACCGGCAACTTCGGCGGCTTCCGTTCCGGCTGCACCTCCAATCTCGTCGTCGCCAACGGCGTCCTCAATGCCCCCGATTACACGCGCACCTGCACGTGCAGCTACCAGAACCAGACCTCCCTGGCGATGGTGCACATGCCCGATGTCGAAACGTGGACCTTCAGCGACATCGACCCCAGTACGGCGCCGATCCAGAGAGTGGGCATCAACTTCGGCGCGCCGGGCGACCGCAAGGCCGACAACGGCACGCTTTGGCTGGAGTACCCGGGCGTGGGCGGGACCTCACCCGAACTGGATATTGCGGTGACGCCGGAAAGGCCCTCATGGTTTCGACGTCACTCGCTGTGTCTGGAGGACGGGAATCTCAAATGGGTCGAGGCTTCCGGCGCCCAGGGACTGCGGTCGATCCGCGTTCGTGTCGCCGGCGCAAAAGAAAGCACGGAGGCGACAGACAGGATCTATACAGTGCGCCTGCATTTCATCGAGCCGGACGGCAGGGAGCCCGGACAGCGATTGTTCGACGTCGCCATCGGGAACAAGACCGTCCTGAAAAATTTCGATATCGCGGACGAGGCCCAGGCTCCCGATGTCGGAATCGTCAAGGAATTCACCGGTATTCGTGCCGCTGACCATATCGTTGTGTCACTGACGCCAGCCGACCCGGACATCGAGACGGTGATCTGCGGCATTGAAATCGTAGCGCAAACGGAGATAAGATACTGACCGAAAGGTGGTTGTGATCCTATGACAGCGAACGTATCCAGACGTGCGTTTCTCAGAGAGACCATGACGTGGGGCGCGGCCTTGGCCACTGGGACTCTGGCCTCCAGGCCGAGCGGGCGCGTCGCGACCGCAGCGAGCCGTGCAGCAGGGAAGAAGCCGAATGTCCTGATCATCATCGCCGACGACATGGGCTATTCCGACGCCGGGTGCTACGGGGGCGAGATCGAGACGCCCAATCTCGATCGCCTCGCCGCCAATGGGCTGCGCTTCAGCCAGTGCTATTCCACGGGCCGCTGCTGGCCTTCGCGCACCGCCCTGTTGACAGGCTACTACCCGCAGCAGGTGCGCATGGACCCGCCCCGGGGACGCCTGCCCGCCTGGGCCCGCGTGGTGCCGCACTATCTCAAGCCGCTCGGCTATCGTTGTTATCACGCGGGAAAATGGCATCTCATGGGTGCCCCCAAGGCCATCGCTGATGGCAATTTCGACCGCTCCTACGTCCTGCACGACCACGATCGATTCTTCGCGCCGAAGAATCACGAACTGGATGACCGCAAGTTGCCGCCTGTCAAAGACGGGACGGAGTTCTACGTCACGACGGAAATCGCTAAGTATGCTGAAAGCTTCCTGGCCGAACACGCCGACAAACATGCGGACGACCCGTTCTATTGTTATCTGGCCTTCACGTCGCCTCATTTCCCACTCCACGCGCTCCAGGAGGATATCGCGAAATACAAACAGCGTTATCGACAGGGCTGGGACGCGGTGCGTCGCCAGCGACTGGAGCGCCTGCACGAGATGGGGCTGGTCGAATGCGAACTGTCGGCGCGCGAGCCGGAGGTGATACCGTCGTGGAACCTGCCGAAGGAGAAGTTGAAAGAGATGATTGGGCCGGGCGAAGCGGATCGCGCCGTGGCCTGGGACGACCTGACCGAGGAGCAAAAGGACTTCCAGACCACCAAGATGGCGATCCATGCCGCGATGATCGATCGCATGGACCAAGAAATTGGCCGGGTGCTCGATCAGGTCAAACGGATGGGTGCGCTGGACGACACCGTGATCTTCTTCGTCTCCGACAACGGGGCCAGTGCCGAGCAGATCATTCGCGGCGACATGCACAATCCCACGGCACCGCTCGGTTCGGGAAAATCCTATCTCTGCCTAGGGCCTGGGTGGTCCACCGCCGCCAATACCCCCTTCCGCCTCCACAAATCGTGGGTCCACGAAGGGGGCATTTCGTCACCTCTGATCGTGCACTGGCCGGCGGGCCTGGGCGTCAGGAACGAACTGCGGCACAATCCATGTCACTTCATCGACGTCCTGCCGACCGTAATCGATCTGGCCGGTGGCCAAGGATACTCGTCCCAGTGGAATGGCCAGACCGCCCCGCCACTGCCCGGTAAGAGTCTGGCGCCGGCATTCGCCCAGGACGGTACTGTCGCCCATGATTTCCTCTACTTCCACCACATGAGCCACCGCGCCATCCGCGTGGGCGGCTGGAAGCTGGTCGCCAAGGGCAAGAATGGCCCCTGGGAACTGTACGACCTCAAGAGCGATCGGCGCGAATCCAACAACCTCGTTGACCGTCACCCGGAAAAGGTCCGCCAGATGGCGGCGCTGTGGCAGAAGCAGGAAGATTTGTTCCGCGCGCAGGCCGGCCCCCCGCCGAAGAAGAAGTAGGGACATCCTGTTCTGGAGGCATGAAATGGCTCGCCACCAACACTGCATAAGTGCCATCGTTTCGTGGATACTGCTGGGCTCGATCCTGAATGGTGCTGCCGCATCGCCTGAGCCGTCAGTCGTCAAGCGCGTCCTGGACTGGCGTGATGCGGGTGAGAACCTGCTGGCCCCCGATGCCTGGAGACCCTGGGCCGAGGGCTTCACACAGGACGGGGAGATTTTCGTCTGTGATAACGGCGCCGACGCGCAGGTTCAGCGCGGCGCCTCGCAGACGGTCGTGCTGGACCAGACACGACCTGACCCGATCCTGGCCACCGCCTGGAGCAAAGCCGATGCCGTCGGCGGCGGACGCGATAGCGATTACGCTCTCTATCTCGATCTGACCTACCAGGACGGCACGCCGCTCTGGGGCCAGGTCGACAC
>CP070782.1:5564942-5570882 GCA_020346325.1 Phycisphaerales bacterium | reverse complement strand
GCCGGGAACGTCACCCCATCAGGAGCCGCCTGTACGGAGATCTGACGGCGGCGATTCCAGCGCGTAATGATAGGGTCCTCCCACTCGAGATCAATCCCGCGTGTGATCTGTGAGAGCGGCAGTGATTGGGAGCCCAATACCGGCCAGACCTGAATCAGATCCATGGAAGAGGCCGTCTGTCGGCGTTCCGCCTCGGTCTTGCGGGCGAGGATCGGGAGCACATCCTCACCTTCGCGAAACAGGCCAATAAGCGCACCGTCGAAGCTGTAACGGATCGACTGAGCAACCTTCGTCCGCGGGACGACCGCCCAGCGGGCTCGCTTCGAGTCATAGTCGACGACGACCTTCTGCGTCTTCTGTCGCATGTCGGTGCGAACGTGCTTGGCGTACGACGATGCCTCAAGCACAGCCATCGCCTCCTCGCCAAGCCTGCGCAGGGTGCCAAGATCGGCCACCGCCGGCCCCGAGATGTGCAATTCGAAGGGCCACGTATCGCCTGGCCCGACCGTATACTTCCGGACCCGGGTGAGCACACCCGGGAAGTTGTCGCGGGTCCACGCCTCGTACTCCTGATAGAGCGGATCGACTTGCGCAAAGCTTGGAGTGTTTACCACGATCTGTCCGTAGGACGCGTACGGAAACTCGGGGTCGACCGGCAGGTAGAACCGTGGGCCACCGCCACCGATGAATGTCGCGTAGTTCTTGACGCGATCGTCGCCAACCAGTCGCTCCTCGATTCTCGCGAGGCCTGCGGAGACATCCTGGATGGGTGTTCCCTCCGGGGCCCAATAATCGATGAAGAATTGTGCACGAGTTGAGTCGGGGAAGAACTGCTGCGGCACGTCTCCAAACCCTACAACCGCGGCCATCAGCAAAGCGGTCATCCCGATGACCGTGAGGGCACGCCACTTGATCGCGCCTTCGAGACACCCCCTGTAGATGCGGAAGAACCCTCCACCGTAGGGGTCCGCGCCCGCGTCCGCCTTCTGGTTCTTGGGCGGTTTGAGCAAAGCGAGGCAATGGAGCGGGGTCACGGTCATCGACAGGACCCAACTCAGTGCCAGCGAAATCCCGACGACGACGAACAGGGTTTGGCCATACTCGCCAGCGTCTGCCTCGGCAGCATAGACGGGGTAGAACGCCATCACCGCAATGATCGTGGCCCCCAGCAGTGCGAGCGAAGGGGTCTGAGCGCTCTCGGCGGCCGCCTTCTCAGGATCCTGTCCGCGCGCCAGTCGCACGGCGATGCCGTCAGCAACAACAATGGCATTGTCAACCATCATCCCCAGCGCCACAACCAGCGCGCCAAGCGACACGCGTTGAAGTTGGATCCCCATCATTGCCATCACGATAAACGTGCCCAGGATTGTCAGAATTAGTCCGACGCCAATGATGACGCCCATGCGCCATCCCATGGCCAGCGTGAGCACCACGAGCACAATCAGTACGGCCTCTGCCAGATTAATCACGAAGCCGTTGATCGACTCCGCGACAAGGTCGGATTGCCAAGCGAACTTCTCGACCTCAAGACCAAGCGGAAGATTCGGGAGGATCTCCGCAAGTTTCTCCTCTATCGCAGGGCCCGTCTTAAGGACATTACCCCCGGCAACATTGGCCAGCTGGATGGCCAACGCCGGTCGTCCGTTGAACCGCATTTGGGTGAACGGAGGCTCGAGGTATCCCTGCCGGACGGTCGCGACATCCTTCAGGCGGACGACCTCCTGCGCACGACCTCGCGCCACTGGGACTGAATCCTCAAGCGATCGAGAACCATCATCGGCCGAGATCGCCCCACCGACGAGCGTATCAAGTAGCGACTGGCGGATGATGAGTTCACCGATAGCCTCGGCGTTTGGGAACTCACCGGTCGTCTCGATCCGAAGTCTTCGCCCCGGAACTTCCACGCTACCCGAATCCACCACCATGTTCTGTTGGGCCAGGGTGGCGACGAGATCCTCCGTAGTGACACCGAGACCGGACAGTTGGGCCTCGGAGATGTCGAGATACACAACCTTCGGCTGCACGCCCCAGAGCTCGGCCCTCGCCACACCGGGGACAGTGTTCAGCTCCTTGCGAATCGCCTTGGCGTACTCCTCCAGTTCACCGTAAGTATATCCATCACCAGTCATCGCGAGCACAAATCCGAACACGAAGCTGAAGTCGTCTCCGATGTCGGGTGTTAGAACGCCGGGGGGGAACTCCTTCTCAACGTCGTTGATCTTCCGGCGCATCTCATCCCAAACCTGCGGGAGACGATCGGCCCAATACTCCTCTTTCATATCGACGCGGACGATCGAAAGACCGGCTTTCGACAGTGAATACAACTCCTTGAGCTGCGGCATTTCCTGGATCGCTCTCTCGATGCGATCCGTGACTTCGAGTTCGACCTCGGTTGGGCTGGCGCCGGGATAAGCGGTGAGGATCACCGCCCGCTTGACGGTGAAGTCGGGATCCTCGAGACGACCGAGCGTGAAATAACTGAAGATCCCGCCAATCACCAGCAGGGACGCCAGGAAGTTGGTCAGCACTTTTCGCTTGACCGCGAACTCCGGTAGACTCATAGCTTAACCTCCTTGCCCGTAGCGTCATCCAGAATACGAACCCGTTGGCCGTCTCGAGCGGAGTGGACGCCAGCGATGACTATCCACTCGCCGGCCGACAGTCCGCTTTGGACCCTTAGGCCCGTGTTGGAGAAGCGCTTTGCGTCGATCTTGCGGCGTTCTAGAGTTTGTGTGGACGCGTTGCAGACCCAGACGAATGTGTCTGCTGATGAACTGTCTGCGAATACGGCAGTTGCGGGGATCGCTATCCCGCTGGCTTCAAGCTCCGGAGGCCGCGATATGATCTGGGCGTCGCCAGCCATGCCAGCGAGAATCTCGACGTCGTCCGGCTGGCCCATGACGAGCGTCACCGGGTATGTCCGCGTCGCCTGCGTGGCCTCTTCGCCGATTTCTTTGATCTTGGCGGGGAAGGTGCGCCCCTCGAAGGCGTCGAAGCGGATCACAATCTCATCAACGTATGGCGCGTAGCCAATCAAACTCTCGGGAACCGAGATGTTGAATTCGACGCGCGACCGATCGATTATACGGAGAATCGGTTGCTTGGGGAGAACATCCTCGAAGTTCTCCACATAGGTGGCGACGACTCGGCCGGCAAAGGGAGCCTTGAGTTGCGTGTACCCAAGCTGATCCTCAGCGGCTGTTACACTCGCCTCAAGCGACTGGACATTGGCCTTCTGTACGTCAAGCTCGCGCTTTGTCGTGTCCAGGGCAACCTGGCTCGCCGCACCGGGGTCCTCCTTTAAGATCCGGGCGACGCGATCGTACTCGGTCTGAGCGTACTCCCGGGCGGCCTTCGCCCGCTCTAGCTGCCCCTGAACAACGTTGAGACGCACCTCGAAGTCGCGCGGATCGATCTGGGCAACGACTTGACCGGCTTCCACCACGTAGCCGACCGCCACGGGGCGACTGATCAGAGGACCACCGACGCGAAATGACAGGTTGACTTCGGTCGATGCCGACGCCAATCCCGGGAAGCTTCGCTGCATATGCTCCTCCGGTCCCGCTACGCGCATCGCGCGAACGGGGCGGACAACCTCCGCCGGTGCCGGCGACCGCTCGCAGCCCCCCAGGACCAACCCGAGGACGAGAATCGTCGCAAGCACAATCTGCCCATACTTGTGCGAGTGTTCTAATTTCGCCATTTCTCGTCTCCTTTGGAATCTGCTCACTCGTCGCGAGCGTCGTGGTTCGGTCGGCTAGAGAGGGCATCCTTCCCCAAGGAATACCCACGGCCCATTATGTCGCCCCAGTCAGTCCGCTCGGCCATCTCTCTGCGGGTCGCATGGGGGATGAACTCCTGCCCTCGACGGATTTCCCAGCCGCCCCCAAGAGACTTGTAGGTCGATACCAGGTTCAGCGCGATCCTCGCCTCTGTTGCAGCCAGCCGGTCCTGCTGTGCCACAAGGAAGCTCTGGGCCGTCAGCACGCGGATGAAATCCATCGTGCCTTCCCGGTACTGGGTCATAGCCAGATCGACAGACCGCTGTGTGGCTGCGACGCTGTCTTTCAGGTGGTGGGCTTGCGTCGTGGCGTGACGGTATCCGCTGAGGCTGCCTTCTACCTCAGCGGCGGCACGCAGGACTGTGTTCTCATAGTTTACGACGGCCTGCTGGAACCTCGCGTCCTGCACACGGACATTGTTCTTGATCCGCCCGTAGTTGAAGATGGGCCAACTGACGTTGAGCCCGAGGAAGCCGAAGTAGCTGTCGGATTCGAAAAGGTCGTCCAGGTCCTTTTTCGACCCGTCGGTGCCGAACGAGTCGCCTGTGCGGAAGCCAGTCGAGCCGAACAAGTTGATGGCGGGATAGAAATCGGCCTCGGCGATACCGATCTGGGCACTGAGGGCAGCGGCCATCTGCTCGGCGGAACGAACGTCCGGACGGCGACGCAGAAGATCCGCGGGGATCCCGACCACGACCTCTGCCGGTATGTTTGGTATCTGACCAGTTTCGGGGAGCATGCCGGTCAGGTCCGAGGGTGGAATCCCAAGAAGGATGCTGAGTGTGATTCTTGACTGGCGAAGTCCGTCCTCCAGAAGTGGAATGAGCGCCTGGGTATTCGCATGGTTGGATCTCGCCTGGCTCACATCCAGTTCGGTGACCGCGCCGTTGCGGAAGCGGACCTCGGCAATTTCCAACGTGCGCGCTTGCAGCGCGACGTTCTCGCGGGCAAGGGCCAGACGCCTTTCGAAGGTACGGATCTGGAAGTATGTTGCCGCAACCTCGCCGATGAGGCCGACCAGCACACCGTCGTAATCGTCCACCGACGCCAGAAGAGCCGCGTCCGCCGACTCGATCCCCCGCCGGTACTTGCCCCAGAAGTCCAGTTCCCACACGGCATCGAACCCGACTCCGTAATCATTGAAGTTTCGGTCTGCGAGCGCAAGGTTTGGATTGTTGTCGCTCAGGTTGACCGTTGCCGCTGTTCCTGAGAGTTGCTGAAGCTGGGGAAAGAAGAGGCCAGCAGCAATGCCGCGTCGAGCCCGGGCCTCTAGAACACGGAGACCCGCAATGCGCAGCGAGAGGTTTTGCTCATAGGCCTTTTCGACGAGCCCGCTGAGGATCGGGTCCTCGAACAGCGTCCACCACTCCTCAAACGCCGGGGCCTTCTCCTTGATCGTCTCATCGCTTGCATCGATCCACTTCTCGTTGACGTTCGCGTCCAGCGGCGCGAAGTCCGGCCCAACGGTACAACCAGCCATGAGAACAGAGCCTACCACCATCATGTACAGGCAACGGCGCATGTTAGAGTTGTAGGAAGATGACCGGATAGGTTTCATTACTTACTCCTTTACCAACGGGGATAAGCCGGCTTCGGCTCAGGCTCTTCATCCTGTAGTGTGCCATTGGCTTCGTACGCGGAGATCAGGCCGTTTAAGTCGGACGCCGATTCCTGCACCGCAGATAAGATTTCACTAAGTTCACAGGGGGACACGCCCGTAATCGCCGCAATTAACAAAGATCCAATCTGTGTTCCTGAGACGCCGCGCAGAGGGCCAACTCTACAGTCATGAATGTAACCCCAAGGTTCCATCTGGGTATTGGACTTTGGTCCTATAGGACCAAAGTCCTATACGGCCCCTCTGGGGTCACCCAGGCGACGGAGGCCCAAGGGCCGCTTGGAGAGGCATCAGGTGCGGCGATGTCCAGGAAACGAAGGGGCAGACGTGACTTTGGGGAAGACGATGGCAATCGGCGTCACCGAGACCTGCCGCGGATTGGACGCCAGTTAAGGTTCGGTGGAATCGATCGCGTCGACACAATGGCAGGGAATCGTAAACCGAAACTCTGTCCATCTCCCGGGCTCTGAATCGACCTCAATCGTTCCGCCGTGGGCCTCAACGATTGTCCGCGTGATGAAGAGGCCCAGCCCAGTTCCT
>CP070782.1:5552496-5564842 GCA_020346325.1 Phycisphaerales bacterium | reverse complement strand
CCGGGCCGGGACATTGGAACGATCCCGATATGCTCGAGGTGGGCAACGGCGAACTGACCTACGACGAGAACCGGGCCCATTTCAGCTTGTGGTGTATCCTCGCGGCGCCGCTGATGCTGGGCAATGATGTGCGCAACCTCAAGCCGGAGATCCACGCCATCCTGACGAACAAGGAGGTGATTGCGGTCGATCAGGACCCGCGCGGGCGCCAGGGCCGCAAGATCCGCGACGATGGGGACTTCGAAGTGTGGAGCAAGGAACTCGTCGATGGCAGTCGGGCCGTGGTCCTGTTCAATCGTTCGGCAACCGAGGCGGACATTGGCTTCTCCTGGAGCGAGATCGGCTACCCTGAGTATCTCACTGCCCAGGTCCGCGACCTCTGGCTCAAGAAAGACATGGGCAAATTCAAAGGCTCCTATTCCGCCAGAGTCCCGTCCCACGGCGTCGTGATGGTCAAGGTGAGATGATTCCCACGTCGGGATGAGACATCCGTCACTGAAAGGGATCTGACATGATGCCCAAACATCCCATCACCGCCGGGCTTGGCCTGGTTCTCGTGCTGGTCGGACTGCTCCTCCTTGCCTCCAACCAGCAGTTGCTGTGTCTCGTACCCTGTGTGATAGGGCCCTCGTTGCTCTACATCGGTTATCGACCCGGACGGATCAGTCTGATCGTGTTTGGGCACGTTTGTGTGACCGTCGGCTGCTTCCTCGCAACCTGGGGTATCTACCTGCTCCCGTACTCAGAGCCGAAGCTGGCCCACGTCTTGGGCCGCCCCTTGTTCTGGGGGCTCTTCGCCATCTTTGGTGGCATCTGTGCCATCTATCACGGCTTCTGCCGCTGTATCTCTGGCGGCCGATGTGATGGCCAAGGGTAGCGACCGGCCGAGAACTAGAGGGTAATGTTCAAATCCCACGGCGCGCGGTAGGACCGATGCAGCATTTCATTGGCAGTTTCGTCATTGGCGAATCGCTCGCGATCCGGGTCCCACTGAAGCCTGCGGCCTCGTTGGATGGCGATATGGGCGATCTGGCACATCGAGCAGGTGCGATGCCCGACCTCGGCGTCGGCCATGGTGGTCACGCGGTTCTTGATCCCGTAGAGGAAATCTTCCTTATCCTGCCGTTGGGGCAGGCGGATGTCGCTGTCCTTGAGCTTGATGCGCAGGATGGCCTTGTCGCCGGCGGTCATCTGCCCACCCAGCCAGGGGGCGTGGATCCAGCCGTCTTCGCCCTCGACGCGAATGAAGGCGCCTTTGGCCGTGTGGTAATCGACCGTGACGCCGTCCGCATAGCGGTATTGCACCTGGAAGTTCAGCAGGACGTTCCACAGGCCGGAGCCAGGGGCCGGGTACTCTCCCCGGCCTTCCACGCTGACCGGTCCGGTCCGTTCGCTGTCGTGGATCAGTTGCGTCACGTCGAGGGTGTGCGTGCCCCAGTTGGTGACCATACCCTCGCACGTCTCGCGGCAGCGCATCCAGCCCGGTCGTGTGTACGCGTGCCGCGGGTGCACGCGGTCCAGCGTGTAGGGCTTCTCCGGGGCCGGCCCCATCCACATGTCGTAGTCCAACTCCTCCGGGACCCGCATGGGGGTGGCCTTCCCGCCGGCGATATCGCCCGTCGGTACGCCGACCTCGATCCGTTTGATCGCGCCGACATAGCCGTTGCGCACCAGTTCGGAGATGCGGTGCATATATGAATCCGTGCGGCACTCGCTGTCGGTCCGGAACGTTACGCCGTACTGCTTGACCGCATCGGCCAGCACGCGTCCTTCGGCGATCGACAGCGTCAGCGGCTTCTCGCAGGAGACGTGCTTGCCCCCACGCACCGCCGCGACGGAGACGGGGATGTGCCAATGATCGGGCGTCGAATTCATGATCGCATCGATGTCATCACGTCCCACCACCTCGCGCCAATCGGTTGTGGCCTGGCAATCGCGAACGTCGTAGTGTTTGTCCACTTCCTGCCTGGCTTTGTCCAATCGCCATTTGTCGACGTCACACACCGCCACCACCCGTGCCTCGTTGGAGAACAGGAAGGGCTTGAGATTGGCATACAGCGCCTGGCGGCCCATACCGACCATGCCGACCGTGATCCGGTTGGACGGCGCGTTCTGTCCAAACACCGAAGACGGAACGATCGTGGGAAACGCGGCCATGGCTCCAACACTGCCCAAGGTGCGCAGCATCTGCCGCCGGGTGAACGGCTTCCCTGTTGGTACTTTGCCCATCGTAAGAACCTCCACGTACCCGGATTGTCGATGTGACTACCATACGGCGCTGGCATCTTTGCGCCGGTACCTTACGCAGCCTGATTCTAACGCCTCAGCCCTGATCGCCGCCACCATTTCTTCGGAAACGTCCCCTGATACGATTTCTAAGGGGTTTCAGTGCCGCCGTATTCCAGGGGCGAGTGGCGGATGGAATCAGTAGGTGGGCTCGTAGCCGAGACGGCCCCAGACAGCGAGTTGAAGCCGGTGGAGGTCTGCGAAGCCTTCGGCGGTTTCCGGCACGAATTGCCCGGGATGGGAGCGGTCGCGGTCCTTGCCCTGCTTACGGGTGTCCATGCCTCTCCACTTCCAGTATTCGGCGTGCCCATCGGCGAAGTTGATCGTCGTGCCGTCACCGTGGCGGACCATGGGATCGTCCCACCATTGCTCGACGATGTAATGCACGGCGTAACTGTACGAGGTCGCCCAGCCTTCGTCGATGAAGACGCACCGCTGGGCCGGCGCGGGCCTATGAATCTGGTCACGATTCTTGACCCAGAGAACCGTTCCGTCCTCGACCAGCGATGTGTTCCGCGTGGCGCCGGTCGTAAACGTGCCGGGCGGCGGGTTGCCGTTCATCGAGTGGACGATGGCGTAGGTCAAGAATTCGCCCTGGTAGGCGGTGGGGCACCGGAAGAGCTTGAGGTTCGGGCCGTAAGGCCACAACGCCCCGGTCATGATTGCCTGTTTCTGGCTCTCTTCGTCCAATTGTTCGCCGGAGGCGTAGTTGCTGTGCCAGCACTGACCGACCCAGGCCTTCTCGTTCGGGTGGCGGGGGTCGGACATGTTGGTAAAGCCTGCCGCCCCGTTGACGAGATTGCCGTCATGATCGTCGGCGTACAGAATCCACGCCAGGCCAAGCTGCCGTAGATTGCTCAGACACGCCGCCCGTTTGCCCTGCTCCCGCGCCCGTTGCAGGGCCGGCATGAGAATCGCCATCAGCACCGCAATGACCGCAATCACAACGAGCAGCTCAATCAGCGTAAAACCGCAATCCGTCGACGGGCGGACTTCCCTCTTGGCGTCCATATCCGGTTCTCCCGAGCACCTCCAGGCCAATTATAGATGGGAGGCGAGACAAAAGCAACCGGGATGCTTGGGTGGAGATCAGATGGGCTGGTTGTTGCTCCGGCCGTTACGGTCCTTCTGAGAGGGCGTTCGCAGCACGCATATCGGGCACATTCAATTCCTTCGGACTATTGAAAGCAAGAGGGGTATCGCGGTATAATGAGTCCCGTAGTGTGCGAGGGCACCATTTCTGCAAGGTAGATGGGAAATCGCGGTTCTTACGGCTTCCTCAGAAGGAGGTGAGCTATGCACATCAGCAACCGTCTTCACATGAAGCGTCCGATAGGCCCACAGCGGCATTGGCATGCCCGTGGGTGCAGGGCAGGCCGGTAGGCCGTAACAGCAATTCTTTTGTTTTCCGGGGTAAAGCGGGTCGGCGTCGTTCGGTCCGGATGGTGATCGCTGAAGCCTGCCTCGCGGTCTTCCTCGAGGTACCGGCACTGCCTGGTGTGGAACCGGTCTGTCCCACTCGCGGCGCCCCACGTCCCCAAGCCCCGGGAAAGGAGAACAGCCATGAAACGTGTGAGTCGAGCCATTGCGATCGCGTGTTGGTCTGCGGCAGCGTTCGTTCTGCTGGCCCCGGGCATGGTCCGGGTCGGTGCAGCGGCGGCCGGTGATCCCAACGCCGCAGGGCCCGTAGAGCCGAACTTTGCCGCATACTACCAGCCCTTCGAACTCCCCATCGAGCCCAACGCGATAAGCTATGAGCTGCCCCTGGATCTCAGCCTGGTGACCAACTACGATCGCGTGAATCAGGAACTGAACATCGAGCCGGCTCGGGACCTGCTCAGCCAAAACGGATTTGTCGTGATCGAGCACCAATTCGCGGAGGATCCCGACGGCGATGATATCGTAAGCCCGTACACGCACTTGCGCGATCTCTTCATTCCGATGTTTGTCACGGCCGATACGCTGTTGCACGTGTATCACGTCCAGTTTGACGAGACGCTCAAAGAGATCGAGGAAGAGGAGTTCTGCAGTGATATCGCGGCGCTGACGAATGCGCTGCGCCTCGACGCGCTGAAGCTGTACGACCAACTGGAAGGTGATCTCCAGGAGGCGGCGCGACGGAATGTGGCCTATCTGGCCGTGGCCGGTCGATTGATCGGCTCATCGGCGCCCGTGCCGGCGCCGGTGTCCGACGAGGTTGCCGGCGAGTTGGACAAGATCGCGGCCCATCGGGGCTTTGCTCCCAGTGACATCTTTATCTACAAAGAGGACTACTCGCAGTACGTCCCGCGCGGCCACTATACGCGGAGCGAGAAACTCAAACGCTACTTCAAGACGCTGATGTGGTACGGACGCATGGCCTTCCTGCTCAAGGGCCACGAGATCTGGGGGCCCTTGGGCGAGGCTTTGATCAGTCCCTATGACGCCAAGATACAGACCTTGCAGGCGTGTCTGCTGGCCATCTCGCTCAACACGCAACAGGTTGACGAGCGTTTGGCTCGGGAGATCTGGGACCGGCTGTATGCGGTCACCGCCCTCTACGTGGGCCTGGCCGACGATCTAACCCCATACGATTATCTGTGGGCGTTGGACCGCGTCTTCGAGCCTGGTTACACGCTGGCCGATTTGGATGATCCGGATCGCTTGCACGAACTCAAGACGGAACTGACGCTGTTGCCCTCGCCCCGGATTTTCGGGGGCACCGGTGGCGGACGTGTTATGCCTCCGCTGACCGAAGAGACCCTCAACGAAATCCTGGAAAAGACCAAGGGCCTGCGCCTGATGGGCCAGCGGTTTATCCCCGATTCCTACATGTTCCAGAATCTGGTGGTTTCCCGCGCGGGGGAATACACAGGCGACTTGAACAACCTGCCCTTTACGGCCGTGGTCACCGTCGCCGGTATCTTCCGAGGCTACCCCCGCGGCTTGGATGTCATGGGTCTGCTGGGATCCGAGCAGGCCCGGACGATTCTGATTGAGGAAGGGGACACGGCGTACGAGCACTATTGGGAACGGTACAATGAACTGACCGAACAATTTGCCGTTTTCGACGCGGCCGACTGGAATCGGAACCTGTACTGGGGCTGGTTGTACAGCCTGCGGGCCTTGATCGCCGGCTACGGCGATGGCTATCCGGCCTTCATGCAGACGCCGGCCTGGGCCAAACGCTCGCTCCACGCTTCGCTGGCCTCGTGGACAGAGTTGCGGCACGATACGATCCTCTATGCCAAGCAAAGCTATTCCGAAGCCCCGTTCTCCGAGCGGTCGGCGCCCACCTGCTACGTCGAGCCGGTGCCCGAGTTCTTCGCACGCCTGCTGGCCCTGACGCGGATGACCCGCACGGGGCTGAGCGACATGGAGGCCCTGTCCGACGCCGCCGGCCGGCGGATGGCGTTTTTTGAAGAGATGCTGGAGCGGTTGATCGAGATCGCGACGAAGGAACTGACCAACCAGCCCCTGAGCGGGGGTGATATTTCCTATTTGGACGATCTGGCCGAAGAGCTCGAATGGCGGGTCTTGAGCGTGCCCGATTTCGTCGGTCTAAAAACCACGCTGATCGCCGATGTCCACACGGACATCAATACCGAAGGGGTGCTGGAGGAGGGGGTGGGCAAGGTGGATCTGATTGTGGTCGCCTGTCCGCAACCCGACGGCTCGGCCTTCCTGGCCACCGGCCCGGTCCTGTCCTATTACGAGTTCAAGCATCCAATGGACGATCGCCTGACCGACGAGAAATGGCGCGAGATGCTCGATTCGGCCAACGCCCCCGAGCGCCCGGCCTGGTACCGACCGTTGATGCGCTAGTGCCCCGGACCGGCCGGGAGCAGTACGAAATCGAGGTGGAAGGCGGTGTTGGGCAAGACGACCCCGGCGTAGGTACTGTTCTTCATCCTGGCCGGGTCAGGCACTGTCTCGGCCATAGCCAGCCTGCCGTGACGACACTGGTTGGCTTCGCGGAAGCCTGGCTTTCGGACCGTGATGAGCGCATTTTGAAAACCCACGCCCAGCGGGTGGACCTTCTTGTCTGTAAACAGCATTCCAGGCCCGAACCGCAATCGATATCGACCTTGCGTGTCCGTGATCGTTTCGCCTCCTCCCAGCAAGGTACCTATTCCCGTCGCGGCGGTAACCGTCACGCCGTACTGACCTCGTCCCTGGCCGTCTGTGACGCGACCGGTGACCACGAAAGGCCACTCCGGCGGGATTGGCAACGGATCGAACGGTGGGCCAAACGAATCGGTCGGATCGTCGGCTCTGGAGACTTTCACGACAAATCGAACGACAAACCTCCGTTCTGTCCCGTGCTCGTGGACGTGAATAACCCTCCCGGTCCACACCGACTGATACCGGGCGTTGGTCAAAATGACCGGGTCTGAAAGATGCCTTTCTTTCAGGATGCACCGATCGGGCAGCTCAATGCGGTGTTCTCTTCGCGCGACAGCGCGGCCCGGGAATTCCTGGATCAAGAGGAAGAAACCCTTCTGCTTCTCGATGGTGAGCTTTAGATCGATAGGGCCGGCCTGGGATGACGGCGTTGCCTCGCCGGTACGCGTGCCGATCTCCCCGTGGTCGTCGGTGAACCATCCGAAGTGTATGCCGGACGCATGGGGACGCGCGATACGCCAGTGATACGTCGACGCCTTGTCGCCGGGCTGGGCGGAAGCCAGCGTTATCGGCAGCGAGGGACGCGTGTCTGAACCTTGGGCTCGGAGTTCAGCCGGAGTTCCGATTGCCGGCAGGGAGACTTGGGAGGCCTCGACCGTATATCTGGTGCCGGTAGTCTCATCCGAGACTCTCGTTCCCGCCGGAAAGGCGATCCGAAAATCCCCGTCCCTGAGTCCCTGGTTCAAGGTGATCTTCGTCGCTTTGTATGTGTTAGTGATGTCGCTCTGCGTAGAGGTCATAGAGCCCATGCTTGGGAACCACAATCCTCCTGCACGTGGCTCGAGGGCCTGAACGTCCACTGAAAAATCCAGGCGCAGCCCTCTCCCCTCGGGCCCGGGCGAGTAGTACAGGTACTGGATGGGGGTGCAGTCGTGATCCACGGCCAGGCAAACGCGCATATACGGCTGCTTGTGAATGAGCGGAATGTCCGGCAGGTTTCTCAATAAGTCGACCGCCAGGGCGTTAAAGCCGTTGACCTGCTCGACCTTGTCACTGATACGGACGAATTCGCTCCGGCGCAACAGTTCGGAAAGCGGCACCTTCTCGTCCATGCACGCCGGCCGCAGAATCGAGAATGCGAGCGGCGTGTGATTAGTCGGCGGGTCGAAGCGTCTGGTTCGTGTTACCGTACCCCTGGCAATCCTGCGCCGCGGATCGTCGCTGATCGATGCGTACCGTGCCTCCACGCCATCGTACGATTGCATCATCGTGCTCTCGAAGGCATCGCCCGATGGGTCCACGATGGTTTGCCTATCGATACTCAGTGACCGCTTCAGGAAGGGCCGCTTCGTGGCCCAGATACATTTCTGAGACCCTTTTCCTATCAGGGTATCGGTCCCGGCTGCCTCCTCGACGGTTGGGGCCGGGCTCACGCCCCATTCGCATTCGACCGTGATGTCCACAATGGCCGCTTCCTTGGCTGCGCAGATGTCAGCCAATTCCTCGGCCGTGATCCCTAACAACGGCGATGTCAACAACGCAACCACCAGGCAAACACCGACCGTGAATCCGCGCAGGTTCTCACCACGAGTCATGGCCTATCCCTTCCGCTCTGGTTCCCTAGGTAGGCCGGACAGGCAACGCAGCACCCATCCGCTCTCTGCTCGTCCGATCCTACGATATCAGCACCACCTCGTTTCTCAAAGAGCTTTTCTACAGAACACGTCACGCACCGCTAATGCTCCCGAGGGTGCAGTGCCGCCCATAGTCGGAAGAACCCCACCGCCGCGAAGATGAAGAGAAGCGGTTCGATCAACATGCGGTAGCGCACCAACACGAAAAAGCAGACCATCACCATGGTTTGGACGACGAAAAGACCGAACATCAATTGCCTGGGCTCGGGCACCATGTCGCGTTGGGAGCAGGTCATGCCAATCACAAACAACACCAGCGTGGCGAAATGAGGGATCAGGTAGATCAGCCGACGCGTGATGTCCGTGTCATAGAACTCGTATACCCAGAAGAGGAAGAACTTCCTGATCGCCAGGGTCAGTTCGCCCAACGGGTTTTCCCGAATATGTTCCAGTGCCTCGCGCAGGAAGAGGCGATCTTTCGCCACCTCGAACCGGTCGTCTTGTTCCAGTCCTCGCAGGGCCTGCCACAGATCCGCTGGTATCAGGTCTGTCTGCCCGGACCCCTTGGTCGTGGGGTTGTGCCCGCGCCAGAGACTGTACCCGAGCGAGTTGGCGGAATAGATCGGTTTGCCGAACAGGCGATGGTTCCGTACCGTCCATGGAGTCAAGACTGCCACTATGAGCAATATCTGCAATGCCACGAGGCGTAACGATCTCCTGCGACAGAACGAGAAGAGAACCAGGAAGGCACCGTGGAGGATCAGATTCGCGCGAAACAACGCCATGACTCCACAGATAGCTCCCAGTGCTAGGCCATATCGCATGGCCCCCGTGTGCGCGTACCGCATCGTCACCAGGACGGCGAGCAGAAAGAGGGCAATGTAGAAATTCACGGCATGGTACGTGGCGACCGAATACACAAACGTCGGATAGCAACAGGTGATCAGGGCCGCCAGGAGGGCCACGTGTTTGCGACCGGTGGCTGCCTCCGCGATCGCATAGACCAGCCAGACGATCAAGGTCCCCAACAGGGCGTTCAGCAGCAGCATCGTTGCCAGCGCCGAACTCGTGACACCGAAGATCGTGAAGAGACCGATCCACAGAAACACCAGGCCCGGGGGCATAAACGACGACGGCGCCAGGAACTCCTGCTCCATACCCTTCAGATAGAGTAGTGATATCGTGCCGTGTTCGATGTAGTTTCGTGCCTGTTTTCCGTATTCCCAGAGGGACGCGGTCTGTGGGTCGGTGTCACCGAGGAAGCGAACCGCACCGAGCCGCAATGCGAACGCGCCCACCAACAGGGCAATGAGAATTCCGTTTCTTCTATACCGCACTTGAAATACGTCCGTAGCCGTGACAGCAGCAACGCTTGATCCGAGCTTTTCGCGTCAACGGACAAAGGATAGACCCGGCCTGTGACACCGTCAATCTCTGTTTTGTGTCCGGTCGGACGACTCCAGTGGCAGAGCGTCAGGGCGTCGCGCCCGGGAGGGGCTGTTCCAGCAAGGCGGGTTGGCGGGATTTTCTGCTTGACGAGCGCGCCTGTTGTTTGTACTATGGTAAACAAAATAGGAGTTCTCAGTGATATACTTCAAGCCCAATGCTGGATATCCCATTGCGGCAGCAGGGATTTCGTGGCTTGCACGGAAGAAACGGACGGTGCGGTCCGGTTCGCCGGGCCGCCGGAGCCGGGCGGGGTGTCATCATTCGTGCAAAACAAAGCCAATTTTCCCCGTTCTTGGCCCGGAAATGGAGGTTGAGGTGAGAAGCAAAGCCAATCAAAGCCAATTCGGCCCGTTCCGCTCGGGGCGACGAGGACGGGGCGGCGCGACGGTCGGGTCGCCCTGGGCCGAGATAGGTTGGCAGGAGGGCGGGGGAGTATTACAATGGTTCAGCCCCGCGCCCTTGGCGGGGATTTCAGGTGCGATACGACCGGCGGGCCGGCCGGCGAGCGAATTCGTGAAGCTGTTGCCAAGGGAGGATTGCCATGAACGAACGCGAGATCAATTCCGGATGTGCATGCTGTCGTATGAATCGGCGTCGCTTTCTGGCGGCCGGCTGTGGGGCGTGCGTGGGGGCGGCCGGACTCCTGGCGACACCGCGCGTGGCGCGCGCGGCTGCGGGGGGTGGCAAAACGAAGATCCGCATCATCTATTCGCTCCACGCGTCGCAGCAGCCCGGGCCGGACTGGCCCAACGTGGGTTTCGATTTCGTGCCGGTCATGAACCGCATCACGGCGACACTCCGGCAGCAGTGTTCAGATTTTGAGTTTGCCACGTCGATGGCCAACGGGCCGGATCAGGCCAAGGAGATCCTCGAGAAAGACAAATCCGCCGGCATCGACGGCTACCTCGTCTACCAGATGAACTGCTGGAACCGCGTGGTGCAGACCATCGCGACCTCGGGTAAGCCCGTCCTCTATGCGGATTTCCAGTACGGCGGCAGCGGTGGCTTCCTCGTCTACACCGCCGGCTTCCTGCGCGGCAAGACAGCGAATGTTGGCTTCGTCGCTTCCTCGCGCATGGAGGATCTGGTCGAAGCGGTCAAGTGCTTTGCGCTGGTCAAGAAGGGCGGTTCCACGGCGGACTTCGTAGCTGCCACCGCGAAGGTGCGCGTGAGCCGAACGCCTCAGGCGGGCGATTTGACTTCTAAGCCGGACGCTCTCAAGACGATCTCGACTGAAGAATGCCTGGCCCGGATGAAGCAATCGAAGATCCTGGCCGTGCGCGACCAAGAGTCGGGGCCGGCCGAGCCGGTCGCGGGCATTCCCATGGAGCGCGTTTCGTTTGCCGAAGTCAACGAGGCGTGGAAGAATGCCGACAAGGACGAATCCCGCGCCGTCGCCGATCGCTGGCAGACGAACGCCAGCGACGTGATCGACGTCTCGCGTGAGACGCTGGAAACGTCGGCCGCGATGTATCTCGGCATGAAGTCGGTACTGAAGCGGCATGGGGCCAACGCGATTACCGTCAACTGCCTGGGCGGCTTCTACGGCGGGCACATCCACGCCTACCCCTGCCTGGGCTTCCACGAACTGAACAACGAAGGCCTGATCGGCGCCTGCGAATGCGACGTGCGGTCCACGGCGACCATGGTGACGATCACGGCGCTGACGCAGGGCCGGCCGGGTTACATCTCCGATCCGGTTATCGACACATCCAAACGGCAGATCATCTACGCGCACTGCGTCGCCTCCAACAAGGCGTTCGGACCCGATGGGCCGACGAATCCATTCACGATCATGACGCACTCGGAGGACCGGCAGGGGGCTTCGGTTCGCTCTGTCCTGCCGTTGGATTACATGACGACGACACTGGAGATCGAGCAGAGCCGCAAGCAGATTCTCTTCCACCAAGGCAAGTCGGTGGAGAACGACCCGGATGACCGGGCGTGCCGGACCAAGATCGCGGTCGAGCCGGTCGGTGACATCGAGAAGCTCTTCGGCGAGTGGGATCAGTGGGGTTGGCATCGTGTCACCGTCTACGGCGACCTGAAAGAGCCGATCTATGCCTTGGCCGACGCGATGGGCTACCAAGTGCTGGAAGAGGCGTGAAAACGCGCTAACGGCGCGGCGGGCCGAAGGGGTTCTCGTACCAGATGACGCCCAGACCTCGGTCCCCGTGGCGCTCTTCGCAGGTGAGCACGTCGAGGTCGCCGTCGGCGTCGAGGTCGAGCAACTCGATACGGTCGAACTTGATGCCGGCCGGCCCGCTGATTTCGTGGCCCTGCCAGTTGGGCCCAAACGGCGCGTCCCGATAGGACAGCCACTTGACGCCCGACTTGGGTGGGGTTGCTCCTTCACAACTGATCACGAGATCGATCCGACTGTCGCCATCGATGTCACCGGCCGCGACGCCCTTGGCGGTCCCCATGTTTTCGGGGAAAGCCACGGCCGCTTCGGCCCAGCGCCGGCCGCCGGCGTCGAGACGCCGCAACAAGAGCACCTCGGCGTCTTTGGCGCCCAAGACGACGTCTCGCAGCCCATCGCCATCAAGGTCGGTCAGGGCCGCAAACATCACCTCGCGCTTCTGGCCGCCGACCGGGTGGCTGGGCCACGGCTGGCTCTGAGCGGCGCCCGGCCCCGGGTTCTCCGACCAGCGGCAGCCACGTGCGACACCCCGGCGGTCTGTGATCAGCACGTCGGGGTCGCTGTCGCCGTCCATGTCCGTGATGAAGATCGACATGACCCAGCCGACGGCGCAGATGGGGTGCCACGTCCATTTGTCGAGGTCGCGGGCGTTCGCAGGCGACTGGAGCCATCCGAGTTGCGCATCCTGGCCCTTGCCGGCGGCGACCAGATCGACGCCGTTGGCACCGTC
>CP070782.1:5549573-5552396 GCA_020346325.1 Phycisphaerales bacterium | reverse complement strand
GGTCCATGCGCGTTGACGGCCGGAGTGGATTTCGATAGAGTCAGGTTCTGATGAAGAAGAACAAAAAGACCTATAAGCCTCGTCTGCTGGCCCTGGAACTGACACGGCAATGCCGGTTCAACTGCCAGCATTGCCGGGCCGACGCCGAGCGCACGGCCCCGCAGGACGAGATGACGACCGAGCAGTGGAAGAAGATCCTCGAATCAATAGCCGCTTACGAGAAATGCGTGGTTATCATGACCGGCGGCGAGCCGACCGAGCGGGATGACTTGATCGAACTGATCGAGCATTCGCGTCAAATCGGACTCCGCGTCGTGATGGCCACCTGTGGCTATGCCCTCGACGACGCCACGCTGGCGAAACTGAAAGATGCGGGCGTACAGGCCCTGTCGTTCTCGCTGGATGGCGCCACGGCCGAAACCCACGATGCCTTTCGTCGCACGCCGGGCGCGTTTGAGACCGTGGTCGGAGCGGCTAAGGCCACGCGCCGGGCGGGTCTGCGCTTCCAGATCAATACGACCATCACCCGGACCAACCTGGCCGAGGTCCCCGCCATCGCGGAACTGGCCCGCGAACTGGGAGCGGCGGTGTTCAATCCGTTCATTCTCGTGCCGACCGGACGCGGCGACGAGATCCGCGAAGAGATTCTCGAGCCGAGCCAGTATTCGGCATTGCTTGGCGATCTGCTGAAGCTGCGCGACGGCTCGCCCGTCGAGCTGCGCGTCACCTGCGGGCCGCAATACGCGCGACTCTATCGCGAGGAGGAAGCGCAACGGTCCGACGTGCACATCAGCGGCTGCATGGGCGGACGCGGGTTCGGCTTCATCAGCCATCGCGGCGACATCCAGACCTGCGGCTTCCTCGACATCTCGGCCGGCAACCTCGTCGAAAACGGCTACGACTTCGCGGCCATCTGGGACCAGTCGACGTTCCTGCACGAGATCCGCGACGTGGCCTCGTACAAAGGCAAGTGCGGCGCGTGTGCGTATGCGAAAGTGTGCGGCGGGTGCCGGGCCCGGGCCTATACCATGACCGGCGACTACCAGGCCGAAGACCCCGTCTGTTGGTACGAATCCAAGGAGACCAAGTGAACGTAACCCTGACCGACTTTCAGAAACGACTGTGCAACCAACTCCAACGAGGCCTTCCTCTTTGCTCCGAACCCTACGCCGTGATCGCCCAAGCGCTGGGCAGCAGCGAAGCGGAAGTGCTCAAGCATACCGGCGAACTGAAAGCGGCGGGAATCATCCGGCGGGTCGCGGCCGTGCTCAATCAGCGGGCCCTGGGCTACAGCAGTACGCTTGTAACGGCCCACGTACCGGCCGAGCAACTGCCGCTCGTGACCGAAGCGGTCAACGCCCTGCCCGGCGTCTCCCACAACTATCTGCGCCAGCACCGCTTCAACATGTGGTTTACGCTCCAGGAGGAATCGCCCGCCCAGGTGCAGACGACCCTGCTCAGTCTCCAGGCGCGCTTCGGCATCGATTTCCACAGCCTGCCCGTGACGAAGATCTTCAAGCTCGACGTGCGGTTCGACGTTGAGAGCGACGACGACGTGCTCCTGCAGGACGTCGAGCGGGCGCCACGAGCCGACGCGGTCGAATTGACCGAGGCGCACCGGCAGGTGCTCACCGGCTTGCAGGGCGGACTCGAGGTGACATCGCGTCCGTTCGACAAGGTCCGCCCCGAGGGGATGGCCGAGAGCGATCTGTTTGCGCTGTTGGCTGACTTGATGGACCACGACGTGATCCGCCGCATCGCAGGCGTCCTGAACCATCATAAGCTGGGCTTCACCGCTAACGTGATGTTCGCCGGCCAGATCGATCCTGAGCATGTTGTCGAGGCCGGCCGCTGGCTGGCGCATTCGGGCACGGTGAGCCACTGCTACGAGCGTGAAGTTTTCGAGGGCTGGCCGTACAATCTCTTCGCCATGCTGCACGGCCGGACCATGGCCCAGATCCAGCATACCCTCGACCACCTCTCCGCCACCGGCCACGTCCGCACGTTCGAGCTGCTACCGACCCAAGCCGAACTGAAGAAACAACCGGTCCGCCACAACTTTCTTTGACAATCGATCAGAGCCAGACCACTACCGTGCCGTAGCGGTATCGCATCGACGGGCACTTCAGAAGTGCCAGAGGACGCCGGCAGTGAGGCCGCTGTAGAGGGCCTGGGAGGTGGAGAGGGGAAAGACATAGCCCAGGCGCAGGTCGGCGCGCTCGGAGAGGCCGCAGTAGAGCCCGGCGATGCCTTCGGCTTCGATGTCACCGTCTTCCGGACCGGAGAGAGCCAGTGCCATGTCGATCTCCAGGATCAGACTGAGCAAGCCCGGCTCCAAACCGTGCGCGTGGTCGTGATCGTGATCGGTCTCGGCCGCATCGTGATCGGCATCCGGCGCCAACGTGTGGATCACCGACGCGCGGAAGAACAGTTCCGATTCGTTGCTTTCCAGGGCGTGCTCGAGGCCGCACTGCGTGTTGGCGGCCCACCAGTGCCCCAGATCGATCCAGGTGGAAAAGGACGGCGCCAGGGCGACTTGGCCCGACCCCAGATCGCCACGCGTGCTGCCGGTCGGCGTCTCGACCTCCAATGCAAAGGCCAGCAGGAACCGCTCGTATTCGGCCAGCAGAAGACGCGGTGAAACGGCCAGATCGCCAAAACCATCGACCGCCCCCTCGTCATCGGGATCGACGGACGCGTAAGGCATCTCCACCACGAATCCGAGCCGACGCGTCAGGGCCCACTCCAGTTCGGCCTCGATTTCGTGTTCGTCTTCGCCCCGCTTGCGAGAGAAACTGTAATCGACCAGAAAGTCGCGCCGCG
>CP070782.1:5527733-5549473 GCA_020346325.1 Phycisphaerales bacterium | reverse complement strand
CTCGGCGGGCAGGCCATCGTGGTGACCTGGTGCCACCTGTGCCACAATGCCATCGTCTACGATGCCCGAGCCGGCGGGCGGAAGCTGACCCTGTTCGTGGCGGGCATGCTCTGGAAGCGCAACCTTGTGATGCAGGACGTGGAAACGAAGTCCCTATGGAGTCACATGCTGAGCCAAGCTATGGATGGTCCGCTCAAGGGGACCCGGCTGAAGCTGCTGCCGTCCGTCCTGACCACGTGGCAGGCCTGGCACCGGCTGCATCCGGAATCTACGGCGGTCATCCTGGACCGGTCAAGTCAGGACTATGAAAAGCGCTTCTACCGGGATCTGACGCAGTTCGTTTTCGGATACGCGACGCAGCGAAGATCACGAGCCTGGCGTTTCGACCGACTGGCGCAGCAACCGGTCGTGAACGACCAGCTGGGGGATAAGCATCTCTTGATCGTATTCGATGCGGAATCCACGGCGGCCTGGCTGTACGATCGCAACGTCGAAGGCCGGACGCTCGCGTTCGAGTCGGCCGGCTCGCGCGTCTTCGATCGCGAGACGGGAAGCCACTGGGACCCGGCACAAGGACAGGCGGTGGCCGGGCCATTGAAAGGAAAGAAACTCCAGCGACTTGTGGGGATCGTTGCCTATCGCCAGGTGTGGCACGATTTCTATCCGGGCAGCAGCTACTGGGAAACCGAGATATCCCGGGAACAACAGTAGGCGGGAGCACGCGGGCCTTCGGTCGAGACCGGCCGGTTCGCGTTTTTCTGCGCGCAGCGAGATTTTTCCGCGCACTTTTCGCGGGCTTCGGCATCTGTATGATGTCACTGATCAGTGAGTAGGCCTACAGGTTGACCGAACGTTGGAACGTTTAGCGGAAACAGCAATGGTTCAAGCCGCTCGCCGTGGCGACGCCGAAGCTTTCGGGTCGCTGTATCAGCGCCATTACGCCACCATGGTCTGGCTGGCCTACTCGATTCTTCTGGACCGGAATCTCGCGGAGGATGCGGTTCAGCAAGCGTTTGTGAAAGCCTGTGAGAAGCTGGCCGATCTGAAACGCGTCGATCGGTTCAGTGCCTGGCTGACACAGATTTGCCGGAACGAGGCGTATCAGTTGGCTCGCAGTCGCCGGCGCTCGGTGCCGCAGCAGGCTCGCGAGAGCACCTGTGTGGCCGAGCCAGCGGCCGAGGGCCCGGATCTGGGCCTGGTTAAGGAGGCCGTCGCGCAACTGGCGCCGATGTATCGCGAGATCGTCGTCCTGCACTACTACAACCGCATGGACTATCGGCAGATCGCTCAGACGTTCGGCATCGCCGGTCACACGGTGCGGGGGCGACTCTTCCGCGCCCGTAGACAAATCGAACGGACACTCAGAAAGAACGGGTTTCCCGAGAGGTAGCCATCATGGTACGTCCCGAACGAGCTGACTGGCTTGATAAGGTCATCGCGAAAACCGTTCCCGGTGAACCGCCGGAGCCGGACTTCGCGGCGTGGCGTCGAGCCCACGCCGAGGCCCTGGAGGCATTGGCACAGCGAGCACAGCGGAAGACTCAGTCCCAGGCAATTGCGCCGGCTGCGATTGAGTTGGGGAGACGGATTATGAAATGTCCAATTTCGAAACTGGCTGTCGCGGCCATACTAGCCGTCGGCATCTTCGTCCTGGTCAGCCACCTGACCGGGCGCAAAACCGCGCCGCCCGAGGCAGAACCGACGATGGCGGAAAGCGCACCTGCGCTGGAACCCAGGGAACTAGACTCTGTGTTTCAGGATGAACTAGCCCAGGCCAAAGCGTTGTACACGCAGCGTGATGTCGCAGGGCTGCTGTCTCTGCTTGAAACTGGACAGTACGATACGAAGATGAAGGTCGCCGAGTACCTGGGCGAGATCGGTGATGGTTCAGCCCTATCGGCTCTGCAAAGCTTCGCCGCCCAATGGCAAGGCGCTCCCGATGCCAATCCGTTCCAGAAGGCCATCGACGGGATTGAGGAACGCCTGGCTCAGCTACAGCCAACTCCACTGGAAAGCGCCGAACCGAATATCACCCCGGCAGAACCCGACACCGCACCGGCCGAACCCAACACCGTCACCATCGCGTCGTCGGCCCTCAGCAGACCGCTCACCGGTGCAAGCGGCATGGTGCTGGACAAGCTAACACAGGAGCCCATCGCCGGAGCGTTCGTCGGATACCGACTGTCCGACCCCAATACTAGCGCCGAAACCGACGCTTCCGGGCGCTTCGTCCTTACAGGCCTGCCACCTTCGGAGCGCCTGTACATATCCATCATCGCCCAGGGCTACGTCTCAAAGCGAATCGTAACCCGTATCGTTCGAGATCAACTGACGAAGGGTGTTCTGATCGAGTTGGATCGCGGTTCGCGCGTAGAGGGCAGAGTCACCGATCCAGCCGGCAATCCGGTGGCCGGCGCCACCGTCAAGACGTTCTACTTCACGAATCGCCCGGCGATCACGGGACCGGACGGCCATTTCGAAATCGACGGCCTCAGCCCGGTCGTAGATGTGTATTCTCTACACACGACCCATCCAGACTATCCGGCCGCATCGCTGCGATTCGCGCCGGGCGCGGCTGGCCAGTCGGTCCAGCAGGACGTGGTTCTCACACCAGGAGTGGATGTCTACGGGCAAGTGACCGATCCGAACGACCAACCATTGGCGGGAGCGACCGTCGGCAATACGGCCTCCAAAGCCATGTGGAACTGCATCACGAGCCGGACAGATGCCGAAGGCTGGTATCGACTGGAAAACGTCGATGTGGGCGAACTGGTCCTCTGGGCCGTGCATCCGCGCCATGCTCTGCACGTCCAGCGCGTCATGCTGGCCCAGGGTAGGAGCGAAGAACAAATCGATATCCAGCTTCAAACGCCGGCGCCACTACCGTGCCGAGTCATCGATGAAGCGGGCGAGCCGGTCCCCGGCGTGTACGTTGTGGTTCATGAATACAACGGTGTCTCCAACCTTGACGAGGCACGTTACACCAGTGATGCCGACGGTTGGTTCGTCATCCCTAACGCCCCGAGCGAAGGTACGATTCGTCTCAATCCGTACGGCGCCGGGATATCAGGCGAGACCCAGCGCTTTGAACTGGGCCAGGACGAGTGTATCGTGGTAGTCCGCCGGGCTGGCCGTATCTACGGCAGAGTCGTGGCCGATGCGGCCGGCGAACCGATCCCTGAATTCACGGTGAAGTTGACCGCCACCGCCGTGGGCGAACGGACCTACGGCTACCGGGCCTTGTGGAATCGCGAAGGTGTCACGTTCCAATCGCGCCAAGGACTCTTTGACACCGGCGAGGAAGATCTTCCCGTCGGCGCCGCCTTTTACATGACCGTGTTCGCACAAGGATACGATGCGTTGACGCTGGACCCAGTGTTGGTGCAACCGATATCGAACGACCCCAATCGCACGGAATTCCGCCTGCCGGCCGCGACGCTGACGGCCGGGGTGGTGGTTGACGCGCAAGGCAACCCGATCGAAGGGGCCACGGTGGCGGTGTACGCTAAGAGCGAGCGTTGGGAGCCGACTCATTGGCGGAAGTTCGGAGCGGACGCATCGGGCGTCTTCGTCATCTCTGGGGTGAGCGATGATCAACAGTATCTCTTTGTCACCGCCTTGGGTTTCGCGCCGCATTGCGGCCTGCGCAGCGAGTTGAAGACCACCGACAGCAGGCCCGCCAGGATCGTCCTCGAAGCCGCGGCCGGCGCCTTTGGCATCGTCCTCGACGAGCAGGGCCGGCCCAGGCCCGGTCTGCGCGTGGAGGTGGCCAAGACCCGCGATGACAACGACGAGTTGCTGGACCAGCGCTATCCCGTCGTCCGGCGCAGCGCCACGACTGACGAGAACGGGTACTACGAGCTGTCGGAACTGCCGGTGGGCCGGTGCATGGTGTACCTCAAATCGTCTTCCGGGGAAGACCTTCGCTCTAAATGGGCTACGTTCGCGCCCGGTCAGACGACCGAGGTGAACTTCGGGGACAACTAGAGTCGTTGCGGCGACCACTGCCCCACGGTGAGAACCCGTTCCGAGGGATCGATGAGTCGGTCCTGCCTGGACCGAGATCAGAGAAGGCGACCGGGGGCCGGTACCGGAGAGAGGCCGGCCTCCGTTGTGCCAGAGTCCCCCGCTTCCGCCCTCGGCGACGTCTGCCTCGACGCGTCCACCTTGCAGAAGCGGGGTGGCCTGAGGCAGCAGGTCTTCTTGTCGTTGTCGAACCACGGGCAATCAATGCAGCGCTCGTCCATTCGAACTCCTCTTTTACCCACAGCCAATGATCTTTTGCCGGAGGTCGCAGACTATGCGATCAGCGGCCCCGCTGAAGATAGAGGAGGTCTGTTGATGTTCGATGAAGAAACGGTGAAATCTCGATTAAGGGCCGGGCGCAGCTACGCCAAGCGGGCAAGGACGTCGTCGAGGGGCACGGTGGCGAAGCCGGTGGCGGCATCGCTGATCCCGTAGGGAATCACCAGCAGTCCGCTGTGGACGAGGGCACCGCAGGAGTAAACGACGTTGGGGACGTAGCCGTTCCGCTCGTCGCCGGTCGGCATCAGGAGCGGCTCGGCGAGTCGACCGATCAGTTTGGTCGGATCGTCGCGGTCCAGCAGCATGGCCCCGATGCAGTAGTGGCGCATGGGCCCGACCCCGTGGGTCAACAGCAGCCAACCGGCTTCCGTTTCGATGGGTGAACCGCAATTGCCAATCTGCATGAACTCCCAGGGAAACTGCGGCTCCTGCACCAGCACGGCGTGGTCCCACACGCGAACGTTGGGCGATTTGAGAATGTACAGATTCTCGCCGTCGATGCGCCCGCTCATCATGTACTGACCCTGGACCCGGCGCGGGAACAGGGCCAGCCCCTTGTTCTTGGCATAGCGCCCATGCAACATGCGGATGCGCGCCAGGCCCGGACGGGGCATTTCCGCCAAGTGAGGCAACACCTGGCGTCCGTTGTAGGCGGTATAGGTTCCGTAGTAGCATTGCGATCCGTCGTCCTCGGTGAAGCGCACGAGGCGCATGTCTTCCATCCCCTGGGACTCCGCTTCGCTGATGGGGAAGAGCACGAGCTCGGTGATGTTGCCTTCCGGGGAGGTCTCGACGTCGTAGTCACAGGTGGTGAGCCACTCGACGCCATGTGGTTCGTGATCCGAATGCGGGGCGCTCTGGGCCCGTGCCTGGACGCGGTCCACGATGCGGAGCACATCCTGAAGGGAGAAGGAATCATCCAACTCGCTGAGGACCCCGTCGATGACTTCATCGCGGACGCCGGAGATGGCGCGGCGGGCGCGGAACTTGGCCCGTCTGAACTCGTCATGCTCGGCCATGCGTGTTGGCTCGTGGTAGGGCCCGGCCGTTTCGAGCGTGATGTTGCCAGCGGCGTCAATGATCCCGCGCCGGAAGATGATGGAGGAAAGGTGCCCCTCACCCACAGCACGCAGACTCATCGAGAAACGCAGGGCGCCGGGCTCGAGCCCCGTCTGGTCGATGGCCGGCGTCATGGACGGATTGAACAGAGCCGCGGAGGCGAAGGCGTATTCCAGCGTGAAATAGGCCCCAATCAGCAGCTTTCGCTCGCTGGAAACGTTATTGGTCATCTGGAGGCGACGGGCGACCTGCTGGTAATGGGACAGGAAGATGTCTTCCAGGTTCAGATGCAGGTGCGCGAACTTATCGCGCGTGGCCGCCAGCAACTGCGAAACACCGACATCCTCCAGCTCGGCAATCCGTGCGATCACCTTGCGGGCGCGGTCCGGGCCGGCCCAGAACAGGCGTGTAATCGTCAGGCTGGCGTCAGCCGACAGCCGGACGGGCAATCGTCTCACTGTCATAGGTGCTTGATCCAATGCTTTGTGCCCCTACCATTATTTCCAGGCCGTACGGCGATTATAGTCCATCGGTTCACAGTCAGGACGAGACGGACCCTTTTCGGCGGCCCCTCCTGCGCGCCGGGACGGCGAAGAGATCGCCAGGCCGACCGCCCGGACGGCACCGATGGTGGACACTGACCCCGGGGTCCGTGGTGACAATCCCCGGGCCAGTGGTCGCTTGAGAACATCCACCCTCAGTCGGGGCGGACGAATCTACGCGTTCCCGTGATTCGTTCGCGCACCGATGGCAGAGCCAATCCTCAACAGAGGCGGGCCAGCAGATCGTCGAGGGAAACAGTGGCGAAACCGGTGGCGGCATCGCTGATCCCATAGGGAATCACCAGCATCCCATTGTGCACCAGGCCGCCGCAGGAGTAGACAACATTGGGGACATAGCCGCTGCGCTCGTCGGCCTCGGGGATCAGCAGGGGTCGTTCGAGCCGGCCGATCAGCTTTGTCGGATCGTGCAAATCCAGCAGCATCGCACCGATGCAATAGTGGCGCATGGGACCGACACCATGGGTCAGCAGTAACCAGCCCGCCTCGGTTTCGATGGGTGAACCGCAGTTGCCGATCTGCACAAACTCCCAGGGGAAGTGTGGTTCCTGGACCAGGACGGCCTCATCCCATACCCGGATGTTGTCGGATTTCATGATGTACAGATTCTCGCCGTCGATCCGTCCGCTCATCATGAAGTGGCCCTGTACCTTGCGTGGGAACAGGGCCAGCCCCTTGTTCCTGGCGCAGCGCCCGCTCAACGTACGGACATGGGCCAGACCCGGACGGGGCATCTTGATGATCTGGGGGAGAATCTCCCGGCCGTTGAAGGCCGTGTATGTCCCGTAGTAGCATGGCGACCCGTCGTCATCGACGAAACGCACCAGACGCATATCTTCCATGCCCTGCGATTCGGCCTCGCTGATCGGAAAGAGCACGAGTTCGGCGATGTTGGCGCCGGGAGGACTCTCGATGTCATAGTCGTACGAGCCCAACCATTCGAAGTCCTGCCTGGCGCCGCCGCGCCGCGCCGTCGTCTCGGCTTGCGTCTCGATGCGATTGACGACGCGGAGCAGGTCCTGGAGAGTGAACGGATCGTCCAGTTGCTCCAGCACGAGGTCCGGGACGGCGTCACGCATCCCCATTTCAGCCAACTGAACACGAAACGTGGCCTTTGTGAATTGGCGGTTCTTGACGCGGCGCGCGGCCTCGTGGAACAAACCGGGTGGGTCCATGGTGATCTCGCCGGCCCGATCGATGGTCCCCTGACGAAACACGACCGAACTGAGATGGCCCTCGCCGACCGCCCGCAGGCTCATGGCGAAACGCAACGAACCCTCGTCGAGACCCTCCTGATCAATGGCCGGCGCCATGGACGGATTGAACAGGGCCGACGAGGCAAAGGCATATTCCAGAGTGAAGTAGGCGCCGATGAGCAGCATTCTCTTGACCGTCGGCGCGGCCGGCATCCGAACGCGCTGCGAGACCTGCTCGTAGTGCTCCAGGAAGATGTCTTCCAGGTCGATGTTCAGGTGGTCGAAGTCGCGCACGGTCGAGGCCAGCAGGCGCGCCACCTGCATCTCGTCCAGCGCCGCGACGCGATCGATGACCTTCCGGGCCCGCTCCGCGCCCGCCCAGAACAGCCGGGTAATCGTCAGTGAGGCATCGGCCGCGAGTCGTACGGGCGATCGTTTGACTGCCAAGATTTCTCGGTCCACGTCTTTGCCCTCCACGGTATTCCGGCGGTACGCCGATTATAGCATCTATGTTCACATCCACAATCACAGCAGCACGTTTTCGCTCTGCCCGGGCCGCCCGGTCCGAGATGGCCTTGGCCCCGCCATGAGGCTCTCCGACCATCCCCCGAATGTGGATCGTCTGCATGCGTTGCGACATCGCTGCCCGCCCGGTATCATGGCCGGCGACGGCTGACGATAAATCGCTCCTTCAGTAGGACGACGGATATCATGAGCGAAAGACACATCTGGTTTGTTCTGGGCTTCTGTTCGATCAGCCTCGGTCTGGCCATCCCGGCGCGCGGCGCGTACGACATCCGCCAGTTCGGGGCGACGCCGGATGGCCGGACACTTTGCACAGAGGCGATTCAGAAGGCGGTGGATCGCTGCGCCGCCGACGGGGGCGGGACCGTCTATCTGCCGGCCGGCACCTGGCTGACGGGGACCGTATACCTGGCCAGCCGTGTGACCATCGAGTTGGAGAACGGCTGCACCGTGCTGGGTACCACGGACAAAAGCCGCTACGGACCGCCCCGCCAGTTGCTCGGGGCCGAAGGGGAACAATACAGTACCTGGGCCATCTTCGCGGGCAAAGGGCTCGAGCACATCGCCATTCGCGGGCGGGGCATCATCGACGGACAGGGCGCCAACTTCAAGTACAAGAACGGCCCCCGGCCCAAGAATCTGTTCTTCGAGGACTGCCAGGATGTGCTGATCGAGGGCGTGCGCCTCCGCCATGCGGGCAGTTGGATGCAGCACTATCGCAACTGTGAGCGGCTGACGATCCGCGATATCGCCGTCTTCAACCATGCCACTTACAACAATGACGGCCTCAACGTCGATAGCTGCCGCGACGTGAGCATTACCGGCTGCACGATCGATTCCGACGACGACGGGATCGTCCTCAAGAGCCTCTCGACCCGGCCGACCGAGAACGTCACCATTGCGAACTGCGTGGTGAGCAGCCACTGCAACGCGATCAAGATGGGGACCGAGTCGGGCGGGGGCTTCCAGAATATCACGGTGACGAACTGCACAGTCTGCTCGCCCCGCTATTCACAGGTCATTTACGGCCGGCAGCGTGGGCTGGCGGGTTTGGCCCTGGAGATCGTCGACGGGGGCACGCTGGAGCGCGTGGCGATCTCGAATATCGCGATCAAGGGCGTTACCGTTCCGCTGTTTCTGCGCCTGGGTAATCGAGCCCGCACCTACGCGGACGGCCAGCCCAAGCCGGATGTCGGGACCTTCCGAAACGTTACAATCGATAATATCGTTGCGACCGGTTGTTCGTCGGTGGGCGGCTCGATCACGGGCCTGCCGGGGCACCGGATCGAAAACGTCAGCCTCAGCAATATCAACCTGGGCTTCGATGGGGGCGGCACGAACGAGGACGCCGACCGGGAGATCCCCGAGAAGCCGGCCAGCTATCCCGAGAGCACCATGTTCGGCACCCTGCCGGCCTATGGCTTCTTCTGCCGGCACGTCACGGGCCTGATGCTCCGGAACATCCGCCTCCAGACGACCGAGCCCGACCGGCGCCATGCGCTGGTATTCGACGACGTGGAGGCGTCCGCCATCGATGCATTGCAGGCGCCGTTCGCGGCCGATGCCGCCCCCCTGTTGTCCGTCGTCGACGGCCGGGAGGTGGCGATCAGGAATTGCCGGCCACCGGCCGGGACCGATGTCTTTCTGAAGCTGCGCGGCGAAGAGACGCGGGGAATCTCCGTGTATAACAACAACCTGGCCAACGTAGAGACCATCTGTGACCGAGGCCAGGACGTCGACGAATCGGCCCTGATCCAGTGGTCGAACCACACCCAACTCTAGTTACCGGCACCAGGCAACGATAGGAACAACGTCATGATGAAACAACCGCGTACATCCGGAGCAATGACACTCATTCTAGTCGGTCTCTTCGGTACCATCGCTGGCGGCCAGACGACGATCACCAATCCCGTCGCCCCGGATGGGCATGACCCGTGGGTCATCCAAAGCGAGGGCACCTACTACTACTGCTATTCGCACCGGGGACGTATCTGGGTCAATCAGGGCCGGACGATTCAGGACGCCGTCCAGTTCGAGGGTAAGCCCGTATGGCGACCCGAGCGGGGCCGGCCCTATTCGCGCGAGTTGTGGGCTCCTGAACTGCACCGGCTGGCAGGAAGATGGTACATCTACGTCGCGGCCGACGATGGGAAAAATGAGAACCATCGCATGTACGTCCTCCAAGCTCGGACGGATGATCCAACCGAGCCGTTTGAGTTCAAAGGCAAGATTGCTGATGCGACGGACAAATGGGCGATCGATGCAACCGTGCTGGAGCATAAGGGCCGGCTCTACTTCATCTGGTCCGGCTGGGAAGGCAACGTGAACGTCCGGCAGAATCTGTACATCGCGCCGATGAAGGACCCGCTCTCGATCAACGGGCCCCGCTCGCTCATTTCCCAGCCTGAATACGACTGGGAGAAGATCGGCACGCCCCTAGTCAACGAAGGCCCGGAGATCCTCAAGCACGAAGACGATGTCTTCATCATCTATTCCGCCAGCGGTAGTTGGACCGACAATTATTGCCTGGGGCAGTTGAGGCTGGTAGGCGCCGACCCGCTGGACCCGAGCGCGTGGGAGAAGAAGAAGACGCCCGTGTTCGGCGCCACAGCCACCGTGTTCGGTCCGGGCCATGCGTCGTTTACGAAGAGCCCCGATGGAACCGAAGATTGGATCGTCTACCACGCCGCCAAGCACCAAGGGGCCGGCTGGGACCGTAACACGCGCATGCAGCGCTTCACCTGGGACACCGAAGGCCACCCGTGTTTCGGTTATCCGGTCTCTGAAAACATCGAGATCACCGCACCGTCGGCGCCGTAAGGACGAATCATCATTTGCCGCTACGGGGTCAGACATATATACCATGGCCAAGAAGGACTATCCGAAGACCAACGCAATTCGGTGCCTGACCCAGAAGGGCATCCCGTTCGAAGTGTTCCCGTACGCGTACGAGGAGAAAGGCGGCACGCGCGTCTCGGCCCGGGAGCTAGGTGTCGACGAGCACGCTGTGATCAAGACGCTGGTCATGGAGACCAATACGAAGGACCCGCTGATCGTCCTGATGCACGGCGACTGCGAGGTCTCGACCAAGCAATTGGCGCGGGCCCTGAAGGTCAAATCAATCGGCCCGTGCGAACCGAAGGTAGCCGACCGTCACAGTGGCTACCAGGTTGGCGGGACCAGCCCATTCGGCACCCGCCGGGCGATGCCGGTCTACGCCGAGGCGAGCATCTTCGATCTGGACCAAGTCTACATCAACGCTGGCCATCGCGGCCTCCTCGTCCGCATCGATCCCAACGAAATGCACAAAGTCCTCCAGATCACCTCTGTACAGGTCGCCACCCGACCGATACCATGAATCCTCGACTGGAGGCTGTATGTACGAGATGGGGCAACGCATGTTGGAGAAAGGCGAGCAGCCGGATGCGGAAGCGGTCGCTGAATGGCTCGGGCCTAAGGGATCCAAGTGGTGGACGCAGATGCTGGCGTTCATCGCTGAGAACTACCCGGGCGTCTTTCCAACGGACGACTGGATGTACGGAGGCAAGAAGTATGGGTGGGCGCTGCGCTTCAAGAAATCCAAGTCCTTCTGTACACTGATTCCCGAGCGAAAACGGCTCGTCGTGCAAATCGTGTTCGGCGCGGCCGAGCGCGAGAAAGCGGAGACGATTCTGCTCGAGTTGAGCGAGGATGTGCGCGAGGCCTATGCTCAGGCCAAGACCTATCACGATGGGAAGTGGCTGGCGCTCGTGGTCGATCGAGCGGCAATCCTGGCGGACGTCAAGCGACTCTTGCGTATCAAGCGCGGGCCCAGACCCGGCAAATAGACAGGAGATAGTATGCAGCAAAGATTATTGGGAAAGACGGGATTCGAGGTCGGTGAGGTGGGGCTGGGATGCTGGCAGTTCGGCGGGGACTTCGGGCCCATGACCAAACAGACCGCGACCGAAATCATGATGGCGGCGGTGGAGAATGGCACCACCCTTTTCGATACGGCCGACGTCTACGGCAACGGGCGTAGCGAGGCACGGATCGGCCACTTTCTCGCCGATACCGGGCGGAACATTCGCGTCATCACCAAATTCGGTCGTGAGGCCGATGTCTACCCGGACAAATACACCGAGCAGTCACTGCGCCAGAAGACGGAAGCGTCGCTCAAAAGGCTCGGCGCCGACCACCTCGACCTGACGCAACTGCACTGCATCCCAATGCACGTCCTTCAGGATGGGGCGATCTTCGACTGGCTGCGCAAGCTCAAGGACAAAGGCAAGATCCGCCACTTCGGCGCCAGTGTCGAGAGCGTCGAAGAGGCGATGGTCTGTCTGGAGCATGACGACCTGGCCTCGCTGCAAATCATCTTCAACATCTTCCGGCAGAAGCCCATCGCAGCATTGCTGCCTCAAGCTCAGGCGAGGAACGTGGCGATCATCGTGCGCCTGCCACTGGCCAGCGGGCTCCTGGCGGGCAAGTTCACCAAGGACACCACGTTCGTCGAGACCGACCACCGCAACTACAACCGCGACGGTCAGTATTTCAACGTGGGCGAGACCTTCGCAGGCCTGCCCTTCGAGAAGGGTGTCGAACTGGCCGACGCGATCAAGGCGTGGGTGCCGGAGGGCATGACGATGGCCCAGATGGCGATGCGGTGGATTCTGGACCATGAGGCGGTTTCGGTGGTGATCCCGGGGGCCAGTTCACCGAGTCAGGCCATCGACAACGCCAAGGCGTCGGACCTGCCCCCCCTGCCGGTCGAGCTGCACCAGAAACTTGCGGAGTTCTATCAGAGCAGCGTCCACGAGCACGTCCGCGGGCCGTATTGAGCAACGTACGATCGACATTCACGAGGTAGGACCGCAAGCGAATCAGGGCAGCCGCAGGGGGTTGCGCCCTACAGGGACACGCGCCCCTCCGCATCCCAAAGTGGACGCCGCGAAGCTTTCACAGACATGCCGACGGCGTCCCATAATATCCGGCTTGAATTCGACTTGCCGTTTTGATACAGTCCCGTCGTCGTTCAGGGGACATCTTGGGAGGTGGGTGAAGTGTTTTTCACTTCATTTCCGCTTTTTTGCTGGACCCTACAGCCGCGCCAGTCGATGCCACCCACAGCAATAGGAATGCCGATGCGCCGCCCGCGGGGAGGTGGGCGCAGGTAAGGCGCAGGGGAAACAACGCCTTGGGGCGCGGAAGAAACCTTGGCACAGGAGTTTGATTATGAATCGCTCGCAATCCGGTTGGTCGTTGGCATGGCCTTTGTTGATCGCTCTTTTTTTGTCGGGGCCAGTTGCCTTGGCGCAGATCGAAGATCCCGACAACTACCCCGGGGTTTGGTACCGCATTGCCTTTGACAATGATGGCAACCGTATCCTGGGGGACGGCGACGGCTCCGGCTGGTACTACTACTCCACGTCGGACGTGTATCGGATGTGGTTTTACAACGAGCCGTACGATCCGGACCGCAAGGGCTACCTCAGGTACGAAGCCTACATCAAGCCGGTGGACCCGAGCAAGACGACCTACGTGAGCATCCGCTTCAACTGGACCACGCCCGAGTGGTCGGCATTGGGTTCTGGCGGCCCGCCCACGCCCAGTGACGTCCCTACGAAAGCTGAGGAGTCGTTGTATATGTCCGGATACGGGATGTACACGGTGGACAACCTCGGTTCCTTCGAGAGCATCGAACCGGTGCGCAGCCACACCATTTCCGGCTACAACCCGGAATGGATCTCCATCGACATCATCGGGCGCAACGCGTACGTCTATCGCGGCGCCTGGCACGAGTGCCTGGAAAAGAGCTCTTCCGATTCCGACGATTCCGGCTTTCACGTTTGCTGTCACTGGTCCACGGGTGACTGCTATTCCGTCTTCGGGACCGGCTGTAGCGAGCCATACGAGGAACTCGCCCCCGGCCGGTCGTGCGATGACTGCAAACGCGGCGGCGCCCTGTCCATGGACTTCGGCGACGCCCCGGACCCGGGCTATCCCACCCTGCTGGCCTCCGACGGCGCCCGACACACCGTGGTCGCGAATGTCTATCTGGGCAAAGGAGTCGACGTCGAGGCCGACGCCAAGACGGACGCCATGGCTGGCGGAGACACCGACGACGGCGTGACATTCGATGCCGCCCTCCAGCCCGGCTGGCCGGCCAGCGTCACGGTTAACGCCTCGACCGACGGCTATCTCAATGCCTGGGTCGACTTCGACGGCAACGGCAGCTTCGCCGACAGAGGCGAACAAGTCTTTATCGACACGCGACTGGATCCGGGCGCCAACGAGTTGACGTTCGATGTGCCGGACGAAGCGGTGCCGGGCACCACGTTCGCACGGTTCCGCTTCAGCACGCGTGGGCTGCTTGGCTATGACGGGCTGGCCGCCGATGGGGAGGTGGAAGACTGTGCCGTCGAGATCACCACGTCCTACGAGCCCTACCAGACCTCGGGTGTGACATCGCTGAAGTGGAATCAGCCGCCATCGACGGTCGATGCGGCCAATCCCTATCTCTTCAACACCCTCTCGATTGCCTCTTCGCTCGACCGGCGTCGGATCGCGAGTGACGATTTCGAATTCGAGGCCGGACGTCCCATCACCGGAATTCACTGGTGGGGATCGTTTGACGGATGGACTGAATCCTATCTGCCGTCGGTCCTGCCGCTGGCCTTCCACATCGGCATCTGGACGGATGTCCCCGACTACGATCCTGGCGATCCCGCATCGTTCGGCCATCCGGGCACCCTGATCTGGGAAAGCTACTGCACGCAATGGGCGTGGGCTCTGGCCGGCTACCAGGAGACGCCGGAAGGCACCACGTTGGGCGAAACGTGTTTCCAGTTCAGCTACCTGCTCTCTCAGGACGAGTGGTTCCAGCCCGTGGTCGAGGAGACGGAGAAGGAGACCACGCCGGCCTCCTACTGGATCAGCATCGCCGCGGTGTATGATCCCGTCGATTCGCCTGCCGAACATGTTTGGAGTTGGCTGACCCGTTCCCACGAAGCCGGCGAAGCCGCCGCGTTGGTGCAGGAGGTCACGCCGGGGGCCTGGCCGCCCAGCGCAGGCGTTGAATGGCTCGCGGGCAAACTCGTAGCGAGCGACAGCAGCGTCCCCTGGGACATGGCCTTCCAACTGACGACCTATGGGGCCGCCAGCAAAACCGAGAAGACGCGAACCGACGCGTCGAAGGCCAGGACCGCGAGCGGCTTGCACCAGTTGGCCCTGAAGGCCGGTCGCTGGTTGGATGCGATGCGGTAACCATCGAGACCGGCGCCAGTACCACCCCGGTGCCGACACCGGAACTTGCGAGTCGGGCGTCGAGGCTCTGGCCTCCGCACACCGTGCGCGGCATGTCACGAGCCTCATGCGTGCGAGGCCTAACTGCATTCTAACTTGCCCCAATTCGAGAGTTGGAGTACCTTGGTTCCCGGAGGTCCGCTGGGGATATGCGACACTCAGTGCCGTCTCGTGGCGGCATTCGAGCAAAGGGAATTCTGCGTGCAAAGGAAACGCTCATGTACCCATCGGGCCATACGTTCGTCATGCTTCTGGCAACACTTCTGTTCGGTATCGTTCCCTGCATCGCCAATGCGCAGCCAGAGAAGAAGCCCGTGCTGCGATTCAACGCCCGGGGACAATTCAAGATCGTCCAGTTCACCGACCTGCACCTGAACGAGGACAACGAGGACGACGACAAGACTCTCGCGCTGATGGAGCAGGTGCTGGACGCGGAGACGCCGCATCTCGTGGTGTTGACCGGTGACATTCTCGGTTCATCGGCCCAACCGAAACGAATCATGAAGCTGGGCGCCGAGCCCATGATCGAGCGTCAGATTCCCTGGGCCGTGGCCCTGGGCAATCATGACGACGAGGGGACCAAGGATCGCCCGGGTCTGATGGACGTCATTACGTCGCTGCCGTATTCGCTGTCGCAGCGGGGGCCCAAGGACATCCACGGCGTCGGCAATTACTACCTGCCCGTGTATTCGACCGATGGTCAGACGAAAAAGTGGATTCTGTATTTCCTGGACTCGAACGCCTATCCGGCCCACAAGTCGCTGGGCAGTTACGCCTGGATTCGCGTCGATCAGGTCCACTGGTACTACGAGACGTCGAAGGCCCTGGCCGCCCAGCACAACGACCGGGGGTATCCGTCGCTGGCCTTCTTCCACATTCCGTTGCCCGAATACGAGCAGGCGCTGACGCACGGGGAGGCGGACCTGGTAGGGCACCGGCATGAGAGCATCTGCTGTCCGAGGATCAACTCCGGGCTATTCGCCGCCATGCTCGAGCGCGGAGACGTGAAAGGCACGTTCGTCGGGCACGATCACGTCAATGATTACGAAAGTGCGCTGCACGGCATCCGGCTGATCTACGGCCGAGCGACGGGTTTCAGCGCATACGGCCGTGAAGGCTTCCCGCGGGGCGGTAGAGTCATCCTGATCGAAGCCGACCAGACAAAGTTCACTACCTGGCTGCGCCTGGAAAACGGGGTGAAGGTGCAATACCAGGTCGCTCCGCGCGTACGCCGGCCCCGGAGCACGCGAACACCATGAAGAAAAGGGGGGCGATCGCCACCGGCCCCGCCTGCAGGTACGGTCTACGTTTCCCAGCCTTGCATCATCAGGAAGAGGCCGTGCATCAAGGCCACCTCGCCCCGGTCTTCCGAGACAGTCTCATCTTTCATCTGATTGCTCAGTTTGCTGCGAATATCATCGGCCAGATAACGATCGGGCATCTGTCGCTCGGCACGCAGCATCTCTTCGAACAGCACGATCGCCAGCTTGGCATCGACCGGCAGGTTCATGTACCACTTCATAATGCGGCTCGACAGCGGATGCAGCTTGGTCGAGCTCGGTTCCGCGTCCGACGTGGTAGAGGTCTTCACTGTTTGCATGATCATACCCTTTCCGCTGGATGGGCCGGGTCTATGCGCGCACATCGAGGAAACGCAGCGATCCTTGCGAAATCGCTCAACCTGGCCGTAAATGCTGGTGACTTGACGATCGTGATGCCCTCCATGTTTTGCATGCCGCGATTCCTTTTCCAGGCCCCCGAACATCGCCACGGAGAACCCACGCCGGAATTATAGTACCACGTCGCCCGCGCGTAAAGCCCCTCCCGCACCAAACCACCTAAATTCAGACAAATTAGCAATTATGCACAGGATACGCAAACTCGTGTTCTTCTCCCAGACGCTCTTTTCCCGATGCCTCCAGTGCGGCCCGCCAAGCGAAGACCTGAGCGGCCAACCATCTACGGCGCGGGGTCATCGACCCGCGCGCCCTGGTTCTCCCAGAATTCGATGGGCTGGTAGGGGCCGCTCCAATTGGCCCCGACCAGATCGATATCGCCATCGGAGCCAAGGTCCGCGGCCTGGATATAGTGCGAGCCCTGGCCCGAGAGGATCTGTTTGGGCCAGACAGACCCCTGTTTGCGATTCAGGAAGACCGCCACCTCGTCGGGGTCCTGACCCTGGTGCATCTCGGAAAGGGCGATATCGACCGCCCCGTCGCCATCAAAATCGCCGGTCACCAGACCGTGAATGACGCACTCGATCTTCCTGACGATTGTGTGCTCGACCCAATCGCCCTGCCTGGCATCGCTGGGCGCCTCGAACCAGGACAACCGGTACCATTGCTCTTTCAGTTCCGAGGGCGACAGCACGGCGTCGAGCCGCCCATCGCCATTGATGTCGGCGATCTGAACGGTCGCACTGGAATGCCATTCGCCGAACTTATGCGCCGGCCAGGGATCACCGACGGCGTCTCGCATGTTCTCCAGCCAGATGCCACCAATGACGACATCCGGATCGCCATCGCGGTCGAGGTCGGCTACGCAGAGTCCTTCACCGTGAGGACATTCGATGACCCGGTGGGCCCATTTGTCGCCCTCGTCCTGGCGCCAGACATGGATCTCGTTACCCGCCCTGGCCCCGAACTCCGATTGATCGCGTGTGACGATATCGAGGTCGCCGTCGCCATCCAGATCGGCCAATTCCAGATCGTGGGTCGGGTGATCGGCCACGCGGTGCACGCGCCAGAGCCGCTCGGCAGAGCCACCGCCCAGACGGGGATTCTCATACCAGAGCAAGCCGCCCATGACGATGTCCAGGTCGCCATCGCCGTCAACATCGCCCGCCTCGCCATCCACTGTGTTGTACCCGCCCTCCGCAATGGTCGCCCTGGTCCAGTTGGGCCAGGCATACCACACGAGCGGCCCACGGCGTCCGCCGATGATGACGTCGGGTTTACCGTCGCCGTCGATGTCGGCGATGATCTTCGCCCACGGGTCTTTGGGTCCCTGCGCGTCGATGACCCCATGCCTGAATCGCCAGCCCGCCCCGGCGGGAACGCCCAAGCCCACAACCAATACCGACACGATGAACAACCCCTCGCCAAGACGCTTCGTCGCTCTCATTGGATGTCTCTCTCCTTCTTCTTTCATGCCTCATCCACAGCAACGGCCCGGGTGATGCCGCCGCGTGCCATTGTGGGCTGAACGAGGCCAGAAGACAAGGGCCAAGTGCCGGATCGCCGCGCGCTAGCCGCTCTCCGCCGTGCGAAAAACCCTGGGGCAGGCCATATTATCGGCCAAGACGCCCAATCGAGGCCGCCCTCGCCCTCCAAAGGTCCCGGAATAACACGCCGAGAGCCCTGACGCAGCCAGGAGGGCGAAAATAGGCCCAAACCACCTTCAGGAGGGCAAGAACGAGCGAATCCCGGCCTCTCCCGCCGTCCGGGAAAACTCCCCGTCCTATAATATAGGGCTTGATGCCAACCTGAAGCCGTGTTAAAATAGGTTATTAGCTCGGAAGGCACCATGGGAGGTGGTGGAAGTGATTTTCACTTCCATTCCGCACTTTTTGCTAGAGGAAAAAGCGTTACACGTCGATTGCACAAGGGAACTATAGCTTAGCAACCACGTTGTGCATGTGCCGTCGAAACGCCCGTTTCAGACGGGTGGTGGCGCCGACTCTGCGTAAAGTCATTTTTGGGAGGTATATGTCATGAGCGCCCTCAAGACATGGTTCACCAAGTACGTCATCGCGGTCCTGGTTCTGACCCTGTGCGTTGGTCAGGGGTTGGCGTGGGCCGAGGAGGACTATTTCTCAGTGGAGATCGACGCCAAGGGAGAAGTCATCGCTGGTGACGGAAGCGGATTCGGCAACGGCACCTGGTATTATTACCCCTACACAGACTGGTGGAATCAATGGTTCTCCAACGGCCGATACGACCCGACGCGGGGCAAGCTCGTGCAGGTGGGTCTGACCATTCGCATTCTCGATCCGACGGCCGCCGTGCCCAGCACCGTTACGGTGGCTCTGAACTGGACAACAGGCGACTGGCCTTCCGACATGGACGTCCCGGCCCCTCCGCTGCCGCGCGACGTCCGGGATCGGGATCATGAGCAGCGGCTGATCCGACGGCACATCATGGTCCCGCGCCGCGAGATCACGCAATCCATCTTCATCGACACCTCCTACGAAATCGACGCCTATTGCCCCGGGTGGATCTCCATCGACGTCCGCGGCGAGAATGTGAGCGTGGAGGGGCGCATCACGCACGAATGCCTGGAGGGGGAGGATCCCATGCCTCCGGGCGAGGATCGTGACTTCGGCGATGCTCCGGAAGGGGCTTTGGCCTACCCCGATTCCGGCGTGATCGGGTCGTTTCCCACCTGCTTCGGTGTCGGTCCGGCCGCCTGGATCGAGCACGACGGGGGCTCGCTCTACTTTGGACCGGACGTAGACGTGGAACCCGACGGGAACGCCGGGATCTGCCCCGCTTTCAATCCCGATACCTACGATCAGGATGAGGGCATGGCGGACCGCGATGCCGGGCTGCTCGCACCGCGCGCCTATACCATCAAGGGCCCCGTGGGCTCCGAGGACGTGTACCCGCTGATCTTCACCGGCATTGAATCCCTCGGATGGACCTGCCTTAACGCGATCTGGGGAGGAAGCATCGATATCGAGGTGCACAATCGACGGGACGACGGAAGGGACGGCTATGTCAACCTGCTGATCGACTGGAACCAGGACGGCGTGTGGGCGGGCGCCGTCCCCTGTGAGAAGGCCGATGTCCCCGAGCACGTGCTGGTCAACTTCCCCGTGCCCAACGGCTACAGCGGGGCCCTGTCGGACCTGGCCCCGCCCGGCTTCCAGTTCGGGCCCTTCCCGGGCCATGTGTGGGCCCGCTTTTCCATCACCGAGCGACCCGTGCCCGAGGACTGGAACGGCGACGGCGTATTTCTCGACGGCGAAACCGAAGACTATCTCTTCCTGCTCAACAGCGCACCGGCCGACTGCGACTGGGAAAGCGGGGATCCGCACAAGATGCACTGGGCCCAACTGCCCGATCTGCGTCCGACCGGCATGGATGTCGATATGTACTCGACCAGTCTGGCCGATGACTTCCGCTGCGCCGAGACGGGCCCGATCACCAGCGTCCACTTCTGGGCCTCTTTCCTCGACGACGTCCTGCCCCGCAAAGGCGCCGACAGTCTGGAGTTCGAGATCAACATCTACTCGAATCAGCCGGCGGACAATCTGATCCCCTGGAGTCGCCCCGGTCAACTGCTGTGGAGCAAGGCGATCGCGCCGTTTACCTACGACGTCGACGAGGTGACCAACAACGCCCGCGAAGGCTGGTTCGACCCGGTCAGCAAGTTCTACGAGCCGGAGAACCACAGGCGGGCCTACCAGTACAGCATCTGCCTGGATGACGAGGACGCTTTCGTCCAGAGACTCGGCACCACGTATTGGATCGAGATCACGGAAGTGCCTAGCCAGGACACCACGTATGTCTTCGGATGGAAGACCGCCGAGCAACAACTGCAATGGAACGACAGCGCCGTCTGGTCCCATAAGACGCTCGGATGGCTGCCCATGTCCTACCCCGTCGGCCATGACTACGAGAGCCAGCCCCTGGACCTAGCTTTTGTTATTGCCGGGGGATGGCCGGCCAATCTGGATTTCGGCGATGCACCTGATCGTCCCTATCCGACCATGCACATCAGCGATGGCGCCCGCCACACGATCGATTCGCGGGTCTATCTGGGTCGCGGTGTGGACGCGGACGCCGATGGCCAACCGGATGGCACGGCAACGGGCGATGACAACGATGGCAACGACGACGAGGACGGCGTCGCGTTCACCTCTGCCCTGACGGTTGGCAGCAAGGCTGCGGTCGAGGTGACCGCCTCGACGACCGGCGCGTTAAACGCGTGGATCGACTTCAACAGCGACGGCGATTGGGACGACGCCGGCGAACAGATCTTCATCGACGAACCGCTGATGGCCGGGGCCAATACGCTGACATTCGACGTGCCGGCCGGTGCGGCGGTTGCCGAGACGTTCTCGCGCTGGCGCTTCAGTACGACACGCGGACTGGATTATGTCGGCCCGGCCCCCGACGGCGAAGTGGAAGACCACCTGGTGACCATCAAAGAGACTGCCCTGGAAGGCAAACCACCCGTCGAGCATTTGAAATGGTCGCAGCCGCCGATCGAGTGGCAGCCGGGTTCCAATGTTCCGGTTTACTGCGGCTGGGATGAGTCCTCATATACCAGCAAGACCACCGCATCGCAATGGAGCAACTGGAAGCTTGTCGCGGACGACTTCCGCTGCGTCGGCGCCATGCCAGTGACATCGATCCACTGGTGGGGCTCGTATCAGAAGTGGCGAGGCCAGGAACCGCCGCGGGTCGAGCCGACCTCCTGGCGAATCGCATTCTGGAGCAACGTTGCAGCCGACGGGTACAGTTCGTTCAATCGACCTGGACAATTGCTGTGGGTCATTGCGGCCGATCCGGGCCGCGTCGAAATCGAACGGGTCGGCGTCGACGAATTTCCCGGCGCGCCGTCGGAGACGTGTTTTCAGTACCTCCTGAATCTCGACAAGGACGAGTACTTCTGGCAGAGTCAGTACCTCGACGGCACGACGGACGATCGGGTCTTCTGGATCAGCATCACGGCAGTCTACGTCGGCTCCTGGGAACCCGACTATGTGTGGGGTTGGAAGACACGGCCGCAGCCCGCGCTGGATGGCGCCGTCGGTTTCGTGGCGCGACGCGATGAGTTGCGTGCCGGCATGACCACCGATTCG
>CP070782.1:5518203-5527633 GCA_020346325.1 Phycisphaerales bacterium | reverse complement strand
GACGTCCTGGCCAAAGGCGTCGATCCGGAAACCGGCGCCCTAACCCAATACTACGGCAGCCAAAGCCTGGATTCCGCCAATCTGCTGGCCGAGCACTATGGCTTTCTCGGCGCCGACGATCCGGTGTACGTCAACACCGTCACGGAAACGTACAACCGTCTGTGCGTCGATGGACTGACGTATCGCTATCGCGACCGCGACGATTTCGGCAAGCCGCAATCATCGTTTACGGTTTGCACGTTCTGGATGATCAAGGCCCTGTATCGTATCGGGCGCCGTGACGAGGCCCGCGAGCTCTTTGAAAAGACGTTGACCTACAGCAACCACGTGGGACTGTTCAGCGAAGACATCGACGTTGACTCCAAGCGTCTGCTGGGCAACTTCCCGCAGGGCTATAGCCATCTAGCCCTGATCGACGCGGCGATGACCCTGTCGAATGTCCCGGAGTGGTTCCAGCAGGAAGACACGTTCCAGCGCTAGAGGCGAGGCGACACGCCTATCCGCGTCGGGCGGCGCGGCGGCGGTCCCCTTCCTTCAGCAGCCGCTTGCGGATACGCACGGACTTGGGACACACCTCGACCAACTCGTCCTGCTGGATGTACTCCAGGCAGACCTCCAGGCTCATCACGCGCGGCGGGCGGACCCGGGCGGCGTCGTCCTTGGTCGACGCGCGAATGTTCGTCAACTGCTTGGCCTTGGTCACGTTGACGGGAATGTCGTTGTCCTTGCAGTGCTCACCCACAACCTGGCCTTCGTAGACCTCGTCACCCGGGCGGACGAAGAACGCGCCGCGGTCGTAGAGGGCGTCGAGGGCATAGGCGGTGACGGTACCGGTGTCGGTGGCGATCATCACGCCAGCTTGCCGCTCGGGAATCGAGCCCCGCATGGGCTCGTAGCGTTCGAAGGTGTGGTGCATCACGGCCCGGCCCTGCGTGGCGGTGAGCAGCCGGGCATTGAGACCGAACAGGCCGCGAGCGGGAATCATGAACTCCATATGCACGTAGTCACTGGTGCCAGCTTTGGAGTCCATCTTGACCATTTCGCTGCGCCGGTTGCCGATCAGGCTCATCACCGCGTTCTGGCAGTCGGCCGGGCACTCGATGACGAGTCGTTCAATCGGTTCCTGCCGCAGTCCGTCCTTCTCGCGGATGATCACCTGTGGCTTGCCCACGCAGACCTCGTAGCCTTCGCGCCGCATGTTCTCCAGCAGGATGCCCAAGTGCATGAGGCCCCGACCGGAAACGACGTACTCGTCGGCGCCGGCGCCGGTCTCAACGCGCAGCGCCACGTTGGTCTGGAGCTCCTTCTGCAAGCGGTCCTTCAGTTGCAGCGACGTGACAAACTTGCCCTCTTTGCCGGCGAACGGACCGTTGTTGACGTGAAACGTCATGCTTATCGTCGGCTCGTCGATCGCCACGATCGGCAGCGCGCTGGGCTCATCGGGGCAGGCGATGGTATCGCCGATGTCGACCGGATCGAGGCCAGCCACCGCGCAGATGTCCCCGGCCTGGACGCTCATGGCCCGCTGCTTGCCCAGCCGGTCGAATGCGTAGAGCTGCACGACCTTCTGTTGGGTGTGGCGCCCTTCCTTGTCGATCACCGTCACCCCCTGGGCCCGGGTCAACTGGCCGGCGAAGACCTTGCCGATCGCCACGCGGCCGACGTAATCGGAATACTCCAGCGAAGTGACCAGCATCTGCAACGGCTGGCTCGGGTTGGCCTTCGGGGCCGGGACGTGCCTGGTGATCGCCTCGTAGACAGGCTTGAGGTTGTCGTTGGACTTGGCCAGGTCGGTCGTGGCCCAGCCCTCCTTGGCCGAAGCGAAGAGCACCGGGAAATCGAGGGCGTCATCGTCGGCCTGGAGATCGACGAACAGATCGAACACCTCGTTGACCACGTCGTCAGGCCGGGCATCGGCGCGGTCGGCCTTGTTAACCACGAGGATCGGTTTGAGCCCGTGCTGGAGAGCCTTGCTCAACACGAAGCGGGTCTGCGGCATCGGCCCCTCGAAAGCATCGACGACCAGCAGCACGCCGTCGGTCATCTTCAGCACGCGCTCGACCTCGCCCCCGAAATCGGCATGGCCCGGCGTGTCGACGATGTTGATCTTGAACTCGTTACCCTCCGCGTCGACGTACTGGATCGCGCAGTTCTTGCTCAGAATCGTGATCCCGCGCTCGCGCTCGAGCGGGTTCGAGTCCATGATCAGGTTGTGCTGGCCGCCCGCGAGCTTGTCCAGCTCCTCGTTACGGAACATGCCCGACTGGTACAGAAGCTGGTCCACCAGCGTGGTCTTGCCGTGGTCGACGTGAGCGATAATCGCCACGTTGCGTATCGTATCTGCGTACATGCGCCGTATTCCTTCGATTCTCCGGCTATTAGAATTCGTCACTATCCTTGGCTCGGGATCGGAGTCGAGCCTGCCCCCAGGAGGCAAACTACGTATGTTATGCGAAGCTGGTTCCCTAGGCAACACTTTATCCGCATTTCGGGCGGGCGTACCGGCCTCGGGCCCGTGAGTTGGGCACTCGATCCTCTGTTGCCTGAGCGCGGGTCTCTGATAGAATGGCGTCGGTGTGGCAGACGATCGGGCCTCAGCGCGGTGACATCGCCGCCACGGGCGGCCAGTCACAGGTTCTGAACGCTCCAGGAGAATCCTATGAACCAACGTGTGTTGCTCCTTTCCGTGCTGTCTGTTGCTGTCGTCATCGGTCTAGCAGACCTCGCGCGGGCCCGGACCGAACCGGGGGCAGGCGACAGTCCCGTACCGGGAGATGCCAAGCCAGGGCCGCTCTATATGCTCACCTACGACCACGGCGGACTGGTGCTGTGGGGGCGCGATCATTTTGCCGAGCATCTGCGCAGCGCCATTGGCTGGCTGGATCGCTATCCGAGTTTCAAGATCGGGCTGGACAATGAGGCCTACACCTACGACCAGTTGGCCCGGGAGAAGCCGGAGCTGCTGGCGGAGATCCGCCGGTACCTTAACGACTATGACGGCCGCTTTGGCATCGGCACTTGCACGTACGGCCAACCCCTGTCGGCCTTCATCGACGAGGAATCCAACATCCGTCAGATCGGCCTGGCGCTGGAGGCCGACCGCAAGCACCTCGGCTGTGCGCCCACCGTCTATGTGATGAGCGAGCACGCCATGCACAGCCAAATCCCGCAGATCCTCAACGGCTTCGGCTTCACCGGCGCGATCATGCGGACCCACTACATGATGTACGGCTACAACCCGACCTTCGAGGCGGCATTGGGCTGGTGGATCGGCATCGATGGCTCCCGCATCCCTACCATCCCCACGTACAAGGGCCAGGGGGCACAGTTCGGGCGCACCACCGTGGACAACTGGATCCTGACCCGCTACCCCGGCTCCAACGCCCCGCAATCGCCGGCCGACTTCCGGCAAGAGTTCGCCCACATTCAACCGCTGTTGGCCACCCGCGCCGACGATGCCGGCCTGAGACGCGAGGAGCTCGTCAAGGAGTACGAGGGCAGGCCGGGCTACCAGTGGATGCTGCTGGAAGAGATCTTCCCGGCCTTCCCTGCTCCCGAGAAGGAGCTGCGAACCAAGCCGAACGATTTCGTGGTGCGGATGCCCTGGGGCTATTGCGGCAACGAGATCTGGAACGAATCCCGGCGGGCAGAAGTAGCCGTCCGCACCGCCGAGACTCTGGCGGCACTGGAGTTGCTGGCCGGCGGCGCCGATCGTCAGAACGATCTGGAGCAGGCGTGGAAGGATCTGCTCATCGCCCAGCACCACGACATCCAAATCTGCGGCCTCCTGGCCGACGCCCGCAAGTTCCTGCCGGCCTCCATCGACCGGTCCGAAAGCGTCCGGGAGGCATCCCTGCGTTATCTCGCCTCTCAGATGAAGGCAGGGCAAACCACGCAAATCGCCGTGTTCAATCCGCTTTCCTGGCAGCGCCGGGAGTGGGTGACCGTGCCGGTCTCGCTGCCGCGCGGTTTCGCCAAGGCCCTGTGCGTCCATCGGGGGGAAGCCACCGTTGCGTCGGCGATTCTCTCAGCCGATCTCTATTCCGACGGCAGTCTGCGAGAAGTCAAGCTGGCGCTATACGCGGATTTGCCGGCGCTGAGCGTCGTCGCCTACGGCCTGGCCCCGCAACAGCAGCAACAGGCAGCAACAGGGCCTGATCGCGTCACTGTTGACACAGAGAATCTCACGATTCGGACACCGCAGTACGCCGTACATTTCGATCCCAACGGTGGCATCCGCTCGATCAAGGACGCGGGCACGGGATGGGCTCTCCTCCGCCGCAGAGGAGAGCGCGGCCTGTTTGCCGGAAAGATCAACGGCCGGGACGTCGAATCCAAAGGGCTCTGGGCATTGGACCACGCCCCTGGGGGCGCTCACTGGGCTGTGGCGCGGCAGAGCGGGCTGATCGGCGGCATCCCATATACGCTTCAAATGCAATTTCGCGCTGATACCCGTCGCATCGATTGCCGCGTCCGCTTCCACTTTGAAAGCCAGAGGATCGGCCGACTCAGTGACAACGTGCGCGACCCGGTCTCCGGTTTCATCCACGAGGACAAGCTGCGCTTCCGCCTGTTCCCGGCCGTCGGCGACGAGGCAACGGGCGTACGCGACCTTCCCTTCGCCGTGGCCAAGACTCTGCATCGGTACGTCAATGGGCTCTACTGGACCGCCCTTGCCGACGACGCAGGGGGCCTGGCCTATTTCAACCGTGGCGCGATGGGAGCAGTGCGGGAGGAAGACGGCGCCTTCTCGATGCCACTGGCCTACGCCGCCTACTACGTGTGGGGCACGCGCATGCTCGACGGCGACTTCACCTATGACTTCGCCCTATACCCCTTCGCGGGCCCGTGGCAAAAGGGCGACCTGCAGCGTCTGGCGCTGGCGTACAACTACCAACCGGCCAGCCTCCAAACGCCGGCCGGCGACGGACGACTGGCTGAGGTCTTCACTCCTCTCGCGATAGACGCGCCGGGTGCCCTGCTCTCGGCCCTGTACAGTGACGCAGGCAAGGTCTACCTGCGCCTCTACGAGCATCAGGGCAGGAAGAGCCAGATGTCTCTCCAATACGCACCGGGGCAAGCGTCCTTTGTGGAGACAGACCTCGTCGGCAACACGCTGCGGCCGTTCTCCAGCCCGGCGACCCTCAAGCCGTGGCAGATACGAACGATCAAACTGGAGACGGTGAATTGATGGGTAAGATATCTTGGCCTGGCACACTAGCGTTGATCCTGCTGGAGGCAACAGCGGGATGGTCTCTGGAACTGACAGCCACCGGGCACGACAGCCGCATCGATCTTCTCTGGGAAGGCGGATATGCGGGATATCATGTCCACCGCAGCGACCACGCAGCCGGACCGTTTGAAAGACTAACGAGTGCCCCTTGGAAGTTGACGGTGTACAGCGATTTCCTGGGCGAGAATGACCGGATGTGCCACTACCGCTTCACCCACTACTCGTTTCTCGGGTTCGACCCGCGCCGCAAGCGCGACCGCGTCTGCAACTACTTCGAGAACAACCGCAATATCAGTCTGATCAACCGCGCCTATTGTGCAGCCAATCCGGGTGGGCACAAAGGGTATAGCGAACCGTGCTGGGGCCTGACCGGCAGCGACACGCCGGGCGGCTACGCCGCGCACGAACCACGGCGCGACAACGGGACAATCACACCGTCCGCGGCGATCAGCGCCATACCTTACGTGCCTGAAGAATCCCTCGCGACCCTGCGGCACTTCTATCACAGCTACGGCGCGCGGCTCTGGGGCCCGTTCGGCTTCAAGGATGCGTTCAATCTGGATAAGGACTGGTTCGCCCAGAGTTATCTGGCGATCGATCAGGGGCCGATCGTCGTGATGATCGAGAATTACCGCACCGGGCTCTGCCGGCGCCTGTTCATGGCGAACCCGGAAATCAGGCCCATGCTGGAACGCATCGGCTGGACAGAAGAGTGAGACAAAGCCACGACGAAGAAGTGCCTACCGCGTTTTCCGGTAATCGACAAACGCCTCGGCCGGCGGACAAGGATCGCAGCCCAGGCAGCCGTGGAGCCGCTCGGGCCTGACCTCATACGTCTCCAGCAACAGCTTCGCATCGGCCGCCGCATCCAATTCGAGCTGCGTGATGATGCCCTGCAAGCACTCACAAGACCAGCAGGCTTCGCGCGTCGCTGCCAACTCCAGATGCCCCAGGAGTTTGCGGACTTGACTGGCAGTTAATGACTTCCCCGCACTCGTGCTCATTTCGCACCCCCTGAAAACGAGCCGCCTCGAACTGTGCGCAGAAGCACAGCTCCACCAGCCTCTTGAAATACTCTACGTGCCGGCGCCGAACGGGGTTCAGTTTTTTTACCCTTCCAGCGCCTCGAGAATCGCACGTTTGTCATGCTCGAAGGCCAGGCGATCCAATCGTTCGAGCAAAGCCGCCCGAGCCCCCGGTGTGAAACTGGGATTGCCCGCCAATGCCAGCAGCACGTCCACCTTGGCATTCTCGAAAGCCAGATGCTTCAGGACCGCCTCGATGAGATAGATCTGGGTCCGTTCGCTGAGCCCCTCGCGCCGCGCGATCTGCGCGTAACGTTCGGCTCGATCGCTATCGAAGGACAATTTGCGGACGGCATTGATCTCTTGCATCGCCGCGCTCGGCGGCCCCGCCGCCCGGGGTCGGTAGGGGGCGTCTTCCTCGGTGTGAATAACAATGCAGCCCGGCGCCCACAGGGCGACCGAGACCCACGCCAACACCGGCCATCCCTTTCTCATGATTCTCCCTTTCCTATCCAGCCACCTTGCCTTCTGCCGTCGATCGGTCTGCATACGATGGCAGCCCGTTCCCGCCCAATGCAGAGACTGAAACGCAAGGATCAGAATAGCGGAAGCAGGATTAAATGGCAATGTGTGAGGACGAATCATTATTCGCCCCTACGGTAATTTCGTGTTTTACTTTTTACATTTTGCCTTTCTCATGCGAAGCTGAGGGACATGGAACCGAACTGGTTGAAATGGGCCAAGCAATTGGCGGCCCTGGCCCAGGATGGCCTGGCCTTCTCGGAAAGCGCTTATGATATCGAGCGTTACGAGCAGATGCGCGACATCGCGGCCGAGATGATGGCCGAGGGATTCGACCTGGAGAAGAAGAGCGTCATCGATCTGCTCGAACGCGAAGAAGGCTACGCGACGCCCAAGGTGGACGTGCGCGGTGCGGCCTTTCGCGATGGCAAGATCCTGCTCGTCCGTGAGGCCCTCGATGGCGGCTGGACCCTGCCCGGCGGCTGGGCCGACCCCTGTCAATCGCCTACCGAGGCGGTGGTGCGTGAAGTGTTCGAGGAATCGGGGTTCGAAGCGCGCGTGACCAAGCTGGCCGCCGTGTACGACCGCAGCCGGCACCCGCACCTGCCAGCCATCCCCTTCCACATCTACAAATTGTTCTTCCTCTGCGAGATCACTGGCGGCCGCGCCAAGGAAAGCCACGAAACCACGGGCGTGCAATTCTTCGACGAGGACGACATCCCGGAGCTTAGCATCAGCCGGACGCTACCCTTCCAGATCGCCCGCATGTTCGACCACCACCGCAACCCCGCCCTGCCTACCGATTTCGATTGACGACGACGGACTGCGGATCGCGGATTCGTCTCGGGCGGTAGGATAGGCAAATTCTCTGCCCATGCGGTCCACCCACCGCCCAATTCGATCAGCATGGGCAAACGCGTTGCCCATCTTACCCGCCGGACCTGTCGCTTCCACTGATTCTGAGATACTTCACCGAACGCGGGACACCCTCAAGGCCCAGTTCAGAACGCAGATCCTCTCGCAAGGCTCCCAGGAGTTCATCGAGAGAAGCGGTTCTATGAGTAACGAAGTCGTCAACGAACTTCTGGGCAAGGCTGACCTGCGTGACAGAACCCAATAGCTGAATGTCTGCGATAGCAGACTCCAAAGGTCTCATGTCTGGACAATCATCCGCTCGGTTCGAGCAGGACTCGAGTCGTCGATAAGCCTGAATGAGATACTCAACAATGAGATCGCGTCTCTTGTTCGCCCGATCGCGCGATGCACTGAGGCGATGCACCGCAAACCATCCGACAATCGCCACCAATGTGGTGATGAGTAGGGGAACGAGTAGCTGCCAATTCATGATAGCCCCGCAATTCAGAAAGGCACCGTCGGAATCGACGCCTCTTGGAGCATTCCGCATGCCCCGGATTTCTGGCCTTGCGGTCTAGTGGGCCGTGTCTCTACAACGTACACAACCGTGGTCCACGTCATGTTGCGGAAATGACCTGAATACGTCCTGCAATCGGTTGAGCATCTTTGCACTCCTGGAGGGCGGGGTTGACGGTCAGTGCCAGATCCGTGAAATAGCAGAGCAGATCCATCCGCTCCGACATGGGCAGCGAACGAAACCAGCGGGTTTTCGCCTCCATCGTCTCCTCGCTACGGTCATGGGTGACGGCGCCGTCTGTCTTCATGATCTTCTCGGCCAAGTCGGTTTCGCGGGCATATTCGGTCCTTATCGACCGTCACCATAGGATAGCATAGACTCCTGCGGGAATCAACCGAACACGCTACAATCCGGCCCCCTCACGGCACATTTGCCTTTGATCGGGAATCTGGTATGCTCTGGACCTGGAGAAGACGGCAGGCTGAGCTTGCCCGAAAAGATTCTACAGGATATTGACGCAGGAGGCAGCAATGGTCAGGTCGCGAATTGTCTTGGTGGCAATCATCACTCTGGTCTTTCTCGGGGCGGTACCGGCGTCCGTGCAGGTGGTATCGGTCCCGCCGACGGTGCGGAGCAACGATTTCTATGTGAGCAATCAACCGCCCCTGACGCCGCAGCCGCTGATCAAGCTGCCGATCGGGGCGATCAAGCCGGAAGGCTGGGTTCGGCGGCAACTGGAATTGCAGGCCGACGGCTTCGTCGGGCACCTGACCGAGATCAGCGGCTTCCTCAAGAAGGACGACAACGCGTGGCTGGCCGCCGACGGCACAGGCCACAGCCATTGGGAAGAGGTCCCCTACTGGCTCAAGGGTTTCGGTGACACGGGCTATGTCCTGGGCGATCGGCGCATCATCGACGAGACCAAGGTCTGGATCGAAGGCCCCTTCGCCAGCCAGCAAGACGACGGCTGGTTCGGACCGATCTGGAACAAGATCGGCTCGGCCCGCAAGAAAGGCGCCCCGGACCTCTGGCCCAACATGATCATGCTCAACGCCTTGCAGAGCTATTACGAGTTCACATACGACCACCGCGTCCTGGAACTGATGCGGAACTACTTCCGCTGGCAGCTGACCGTTCCCGAGGAGGATTTCCTGCCCCCCTACTGGCAGCAACAGCGGGCCGGGGACAACCTCGCCAGCGTCTACTGGCTCTACAACCGCACGGGCGACGAGTTCCTGCTGGAGTTGGCCGAGAAGATCCACCGCAACACGGCCGACT
>CP070782.1:5503714-5518103 GCA_020346325.1 Phycisphaerales bacterium | reverse complement strand
TTGCCCAGAGCATTCTCATGGAAGAACTGATACTCTTCGTACTCCAACTGGGCCGCTTCGGCCCGCGCCTGCTCGCGTGACATCGCGTCGGTGGCGTCGGAGTTTTGCAGGTCGTCCAGGTAATCGATAAGCTTGTCGGCGTCGGTGGTGAAGTGGTTTTCCCAGAATTCGGCCAGTACGGCCTGGAGCTGCTTGCGCGAATAGATGCCGCGGAGATGGACGAGTTGCTGCAATTCGTCAACGCCGCGGATCACGCGCCGGGCGGGCCCGGGCAGGACTTCGCGACTGACCAGTTCAGGAATCATGCTCAGGTCGCTGCTGGTGGCGCTTCGGTTGTGCACCCGGATCGCCAGCACGTTGTATCCCGTCCTGAGCAGATCTTTGTGCGCGCTGATGTCGAAATCCTCAGGATTTCCGGCTTCGTGACTGGCGGTCGCGACGGCGTCATAAGCGACATCGCCGGCCGGCAGGTTGGCGCGGGCTATCTCCGTGCCGTTGAGGTAGGCCTTGAATCCGTCGTCGTAATCGACGCGGAGGATCAGATTGCCGATCGCCGCCAGAGATTGCGGTGTGAGTTGAAATTCGTGCCGCAGGTAGACCGAGACGTATCCAGTTTGACTGTCCGTGCGACGCATGTCCTCCAGTACGGTCGCATCGTCGCCGTCGCCATAGCCGATACCGGTGGAGCCGATCGACCAGGATGAATCACCGAAGTCGAGTTGTCTCCACCCAGCGTCGGGCTCGTCAGTTCCTTTGCGATAGCGCCACAGCACGCCGGCTGCGACCACGGCGGTCTCGCGACTGGGAACCTCCCATTCGAAGAGGGCGTCCTCCCTCTCGCGCAGCGTCAGGTTGTCGGATTCGTCGATGCCGCCCGGATCGAGCTGTTCGGCGATGTAGGCCGCCAGGCCGATCTCCTCCACATGAGCCGAGTCCGCCAGCGACGGTCCATAGGCAATCCGGTTGAGCACGTGCCCGGCCCGGAGGCGTTCGTCGGCCGGCATCGACGCCGCAACGACCGTGGAAACGCAGATTGCCAGGCACAGCGGCACGGCGGCAACCGGGCAGGACGAGTGAGAAAACCGACGGTGAATCATGGCTCCTTGCCTCCATGGAGATTACACACGTCTTCGCGTTGAAACGGCCCACAACATCACTCGCAGGCAGGGGTCCTCTCCGAAAAGGGTGATGGCATGTCGAGCCATGCAGGCCCTATCCGCACCCGTCTACTATAGGTGTTTCAGTGGAGGTGGTTCGCTGAATCTCGGTGAATTCTCGGCGGGAGTGGGGCCACAGGCTAATGGGCGCAAAAAGAAAAGCGGCTGATGAGATTCGAACTCACAACATCGACCTTGGGAAGGTCGCGCTCTACCATTGAGCTACAGCCGCAATTACTGCTCGAATTGTAGATTTGCCCCACAACCCTGTCAACAGAAAATCAGGCCTCGTGCGGGCCATAAATGCCCGGGAACAGCCCTGTCGCGTCCTATCGATGCCGCTCGAATCGGTGGCTGCCCGAGCCAACACGGTCGAACACGACGAATCGACCCGCCAGAGTTCCCTGGACCATCTTGCCATCCACGGCCACCTCCGAATCCGTGCCGCCCAGTCGAGGCAGATAGACGATGGCTTCGACGTTGGCCGGGATGGCGACGTTCAAGACGAACGATTCGCCCGGGACCGACCGGAAATCCGCATGGATCGTACCGCGGACGGATGGGTGGTCGAAGCTGCCGCTGGTCAGAGAGCCGACTTGTGGTTTGATGCGTACCTTGGCGAAACCCGGCTCAAGCGGCTGGATGCCCATTAGGCAGCGTGGGATGATGTTGGCCGGGGCGGCGCCCCAGGCGTGGTTCCAGTCTTGGTTGGGCTTGTATTTGTTGTCCCAGGCCTCCAGCGTGATGGTCGTGCCTACGTCGTAGATCATGTGCGGCCAGCTTCGGTCGGTCGAGCGATCGGTCATCAACTCCAGGGCGTAGTCGCCTTCGCCTGCCTCGTAAAGCGCTTCCAGCAGATACTGCGACCCGTAGACGCTGCACACCATCCCTCGGCTCTTGATGAACTCGGCTACCGACGCCACATACTCCGACGGCACCAACCCGAATGCCAGGGGAAACATGTTGGCGTGCAGGGCACTGTGCGCGCTGCCTTCCCCATCGATGTAGATGCCCTTGTCCCTATTGAGCAGCTTGTCGTTGAACGATTTTTCGACCCGGGCGGCTGCTTGGGCAAAGCGCTGGGCGTCTGCGCTTTTGCCGAGGTCTCGCGCCATCCGGCTCATGACCACCAGCGCCCGGTAATGGAAGGCATTGACTACGGTGTTGATCGGCTTGAATTCGAAATCGTCAGTTTCGCCGTAGCCTCCTTTGAGCCCCAGGATATTCCCGTGGGGCCAGTCGACGATGTCCCGCAGTTGGCCTTTGAAGTGGATCGACTTGAGTACGTCATCGGTGACCAGGCCCGTTTGCGTGCTGATCAGTCCGTCTTCGCGGGCCAGTGCCAGGAGCGTCTTGGCCTTGAGGTCATCGTAGTAGTGGGCGATCGACTCGCGGTCACCCGTGTACAGGTAATCAGCCCAGGCCATCAGGACCGAATGCAGAATCCATTCGGTCGGCCAGGTCGGACGGGTCATGAGATACTCATGCGTGTAACGGGCCATCGTGTACTCGCGGTCCACGCCGTAGTGACAGAGCTGATTGATGTAGGCGTCCGCTTCGTACGGGATTCGCTCGCGATCGCCATCGATATAGACGCCACAGAAACTAGTGGCTTTGATGCTGTATTTGCACAGATCCCAGACATCGTTGAGCACCTCGTTCGACGAATCGAAGCACGAGGTGGTCTCGTCGAAGGGATAGTGCATGGCGATCTGGCGGATTTTCGACGCATCGAGCCGAGAAGGGCAGTTGACGATCTCGCAGTAGCGGAAGGGCATCACCTCACCAACGGCCTTGGGCATCTTGACGGCGTTAGGGCCCGTATTGCGCCGGTCCGGCGTAATGGCCACCCGGTAGGTATGGGTGCCCTCATCCAGCTTCAGTTTCATCACGCGGTAACGCCGGGTGCCGCCCGGATTGCGTTCGATGCTGTCGGGGCCGGCCGGAACCTCGCCCAGATGAACCTCGACCTCGTTTCCGGCTGTGGGGCTCGTCAGAGTCAATTCCACCGTGCCAAAAGCGGCCCGGCCGAAATCGAGGAAGTAGTGCCCGCGCGCCTTCAGCAGGACACGAAGGGGCTGTACGGTCGTATTGGTCAGCGGATAACAGGCTGTCGCATGCTCGTCGCTCAGCTGCCCTGTGCGGAATGTCTGGGCCTGAGAGTAGGAGCCGACCTGTCCGTCCTTACCCCAGACTCGCACCTTCCAGAGGTACGTTGTCTCGGAGGAAAGGGGCCGGCCGGTGTACTCGACACCGCTTGACTGGCTCGATTCCACCTTCTCGCTGTCCCAGAGATCGCCCTGATCGCGCTCGATTCTCTCGGCCGTGGAGGCGACGAGGACCTGATAAGCGGTTTGCCTGTCGCCCGGAACGATGGAGTTGACGACCCAGGAAAATTCGGGCTGGGGGTCGGTGATCAGCGCCAATTCGGGTCTTGCCATGATTTCGCACATCAGACCGGTCGGTATCGTGCTCGGGTCGGCAGCGCGTGCGGATCGACTGTTGGCCGGGGGCAAATAGACAAAGGCGGCAATTAGGGCGGCGACCGCGATGTTTATCCAGGAAAACATGCGTTTGGTGGTCATAGCGTGTCAACTCCGCAATGTTGAATTTGGATGTCCGAAGCGCTGTAGCTGAGAATCACCAAATGACGATAATACCTGCAAAGGTAGAAGACGGCAATGATTGACGGATAGAAAGGGCAACTCCAGAGGGAGACCGCGTCGGATGAGAAATCGCGGAGATGAGTTGCCTGTCGCGGCTAGTTCCCTTATTATCACCGCTTTGCGTGGCAAGGGCTCGCGGCGTACATGGCCCGCCCTGAAACGCCCGGGCGGCCCGCATCGACATGGTGGGCAACGGGGCCCTTGGGCAGGCAAGCGGACGTGATCACGACGGTTTGGATATGACGCCGCCGACTGCGGCTTTGAGAGGTATTTGATGGAAAAATACGTTTGCGTGCATGGCCATTTCTATCAGCCCCCGCGGGAGAATGCCTGGCTCGAGGACGTCGAGATGCAGGATTCGGCCTATCCTTATCACGACTGGAACGCCCGCATCACCGAGGAATGCTACCGGCAGAACGCCGCGTCTCGCATTTTGGGGCCCGATCGCAAGATCGTGGACATCACCAGCAACTACGAGCGCATCAGCTTCGACTTCGGCCCGACGCTGCTCTACTGGCTGGAATCGCACGCCCCGGACGTCTATGAGGGGATTCTGGAGGCGGATAAGAAGAGTCGCGCGCGCTTCAGCGGGCATGGCTGCGCTCTGGCGCAGGTCTACGGCCACATGATCCTGCCTCTGTGCAACACGCGCGACAAGCATACGCAGGTCATCTGGGGCATCCAGGATTTCAAGCGGCGCTTCCAGCGGGCGCCGGAAGGAATGTGGTTGCCTGAGACCGCAGCGGACCTGCCGTCGTTGGAGGTTCTGGCCGAGCACGGCATCAAGTTCACGATCCTGGCTCCGCGCCAGGCCAAGCGGGTGCGCAAGATCGGCGGGCGCCGTTGGCGCGACGTGAACGAGAGCCACGTCGACACCACGATCCCCTACGTGTGCAACTTACCTTCGGGCAGGCAAATCGCCTTGTTCTTCTACAACGGGCCGCCCTCTCACGATATCGCCTATGGGGGGCTCTTGCACAGCGGCGAGAATTTCGCGGCCCGTCTGATGGACGCCTTTCCCAAGGATGGCAGCGCCTCGCGCCTGGTCCACGTGGCCACGGACGGCGAGTCGTTCGGGCATCACCATCGGCACGGCGACATGGCGCTGGCCTACTGCCTCCACCAGATCGAGACGAACAATCTGGCCAAGATCACGGTTTACGGCGAGTACCTGGAGAAATTCCCGCCTGATCACGAAGCGGAGATCTGGGAAAACAGCTCTTGGAGCTGCGCGCACGGCGTGGAACGATGGAAAGGCAATTGCGGCTGCGCCGCCGACCACGCCAACTCCGGGAAACAGCAGTGGCGGGCCCCGTTGCGGCAGGCGCTGGACTGGATCCGAGACAAGCAGATCGGCGTCTACGAAGAGCGCATGTCGAAATATCACAGCGATCCATGGCGGCTGAGGGACGAGTACATCCACGTCGTCAACGATCGGTCACCGGAGAACGTGGAAGAGTTCATCAGCAAATCCACCGGTCGGGTGCTCGATCTCGGCGACAAGATCACATTTCTCAAGCTCCTGGAAATGCAGCGCAACGCCATGCTCATGTATACGAGCTGCGGCTGGTTCTTCGATAACATCGCCGGCATCGAGACCATCCAGGTCATGCAGTACGCCGCGCGGTCGATGCAGTTGTGCCAGGAAGTGCAGGATTGGGATCTGGTGCCGGAGTTCAAAGGCATGCTCGAGAGTGCTCCGGCCAACGTCCGGCCCTTCGTCAACGGACGAGAGGTGTATGAGGCGTACGTCGAGCCGGCGCGGATCGATCTGAACCGAGTCGGTGCGCATGTGGCCCTCAGTTCGATCTTCGAGGAGCCGGCCGAGGGGATGATGGAGGTCTACTGCTACTCGGCGACGATGGAAGACTGTGAGCGTACCGAAGCGGGCGTGCAGGTGCTGATGTCCGGGCGGGTCACGATTCGGTCGAACATCACGTTCGAGCGGCACGCGGCCGACCTGATCGTCTTCTATCTGGGCGATCACAACCTGTTCGCCGCCGTGCGGGCCCGGATGGACGACGATGAGTTTCGGCGCGTGCGCGAGGAACTGATCCAGGCTTTCCGTAGGGGAGACAGCAATGAAGTGATGCGGCTGATGAATGTCGCTTTCGGCGGGAAGAATTACTCGCTGAGCCACCTGTTCAAGGACCAGCAGCGGCAGGTGCTCAACGATCTGCTCGAGAGCACCTGGGAGGAGATCGAGAATTCCTTCCGCCATATCTACGAGCACAACTATGCCATCATGCAGATGATCTGCAATATGAACATGCCTCTGCCGAAGGCCCTGTCGGCCCCGGCCGAATTCGTTCTGAACGAGGATCTGTGCGCGGAGATTCAGGCCGAAGAGATCGACGTGAAGCGCCTCCGCAATCTGTCGGGAGAGGCCGAGCGGTTCTCACTCAGTCTGGACACCGAACGCCTGAGCTTCGAGGGCAGTCACCGCATCAACGACCTGATGGATCAACTGGCCGATGCTCCCGAGGACGTGGAACTGCTCTGTTCGATCGAGGAGAGCCTCGAGATTCTTCGGCTCTTGACGAACACGTTGGATTTGCAGAATGCCCAAAACGTGTTCTTCAGTATCGCCAAAGAGAAGTGGCGGCAGATGAAACGTCGCGCGGCGGCCGGTGACGAGGACGCGGCCAAGTGGGTCGAGCATTTCGGGAATCTGGCGCACCATCTGGGGCTGGCGATTCCCTAACCCACAACGGCGCGATATTTTCCAGGATTCACACTATGCTCAAACAGCGATCCAGCGGCATCCTGATGCACATCACGTCCGTCCCGTCGCCTTTCGGCATCGGTGACTTCGGTCCAGCGACTTACGCGTTCGTCGATTTCCTCGAGAAGGCGGGGCAGAATTGCTGGCAGATTTTGCCTCTGAACCACACGACGTCATCGACGGGGCACTCGCCTTATAGCTGCTATTCGGCGTTCGCCGGCAATCCGCTGCTGATCAGCCCCGTCCTGCTGCGGCGCGCCGGACTGGTGCCCAAGGAGGCCTTGGCGGGATGGCCCCGCTTTCCGGCCGAGCGGGTCGATTTTCAGAAGGTCGCCGCAGCCAAGCGTTCGCTGCTGAAGATGGCCTTCGAACGCTTCCAAGCCTCTCGGCGGCCGGCCGGCTACGACACCTTCTGTACCGAACACCGGCGCTGGCTCGAACCGTTCGCGACGTACGTCGCCCTGAAGCGGCATTTCCGAGGTCGCTGTTGGTCCGACTGGCCGGCGGCGCTGAGGGATAGAAAACCCGGCGCGCTGACGGCCGCCTGCACGCAGTTCCGCGAGGCGATCGAGCGGGAGCGGTTCTTGCAGTGGGTCTTCTACACGCAATTTCTGGAACTGAAGACGTACTGTCACGACCGGGGCATTCAACTGATCGGGGACCTGCCCATCTATGTGACCTACGATAGCGCCGATGTCTGGTCGCATCCGGAGGTATTCAAACTGACGCGCTCGAAGCGGCCCCGTTTCATCGCGGGGGTGCCGCCGGATTACTTCAGCAAGACGGGCCAGCTCTGGGGCAATCCTGTCTATGACTGGGACTATGCCAGAGCGACGGGCTTCGATTGGTGGATGCGGCGGATGCGGCACAATCTGTTGCTGTTCGATCTGGTGCGAATCGATCATTTCCGCGGACTGGTGGCGTACTGGGAAGTCCCGGCCGGGCACAAGACGGCCCAGGGCGGCCGCTGGGTCGACGCGCCGGCCGACGAGTTTATGAGCACGTTGTTCCGGCATCTGCCCGCGGCGGCTATTTTCGCCGAAGACCTGGGCTACATCACCGCCGACGTGCGGGAGGTGGTGGCCCAATATCATCTCCCCTGCATGCGCGTGCTGCACTTTGCGCTCGGGGGTGATCCGGCCCGCAATCCGCACATGCCGCACAACCATATCGCCAACGCGATCGTCTATACGGGCACCCATGACAACAACACGACCCGGGGCTGGTTCGAAAAGGAATTGACGGCCCCGGATCGCAAGCGTCTGGCGCACTACCTCGGCCGCCGCGTGACCGCCAAAGATGTGGCCTGGGAGATGGCACGCGTTGCCATGGCATCAGTCGCCAAACTTGCGATCATCCCGATGCAGGACGTCCTCGGATTAGGGGCGACTGCACGGATGAACCACCCGGCCAAGACGACCGGCAACTGGCGCTGGCGCATGCGCGATGGGCAACTAAGTGCGTCCCTGGCCCGCAGGCTCAGAGAATTGACGGCGCTGCACGGGCGTCTTTGACGCGGTGTGCCCTATTCCTCTGAGGCATCCCCTTTGCCGTGGTCCGAGAGGTCCTTCCGGAAGACCACCAGGCCCAGCGGCGGGATGGTCACCGAGAGGGTGTAGTCGAAGTTGCCATAGAAGGACGCCGACGAGGCTTCGATGCCTCCCATGTTGCCCTGGCCGCTGCCGCCGTACTCCGTAGCGTCACTGTTGAGAATCTCCTCCCAGAAGCCGCCGTGGGCGACGCCGATCCGGTAGTCGTGGCGCGGCACCGGGGTGAAGTTGCAGATCACCGCCAGGACGCGCCGGCCGCTGCTGTCCCGCCGCAGATAGCTGACCACGCTGTTGTCCGCATCGTGGAAGTCGATCCAGGAGAAGCCGTCTTGTTCGAAATCCAATTCGTATAGTGCTGGTTCGGTACGGTAGAAATGGTTCAGGTCACGCACCCAGCGCTGGAGGCCCTGGTGCCCTGGGTCTTCGAGCAGATGCCAGTCAAGACTGTGCTTGAACCGCCACTCGCGATGCTGGCCAAACTCGGCTCCCATGAACAGCAGCTTCTTGCCGGGATGGGTGAACATGTATCCGTACAGCAGACGCAGGTTGGCCAGCTTCTGCCAGGGGTCGCCCGGCATCTTGCCGTAGAGCGAGCCCTTGCCGTGGACGACCTCGTCGTGAGACAGCGGCAGGGTGAAATTCTCACTGAAGGCGTACCAGACGGAGAAGGTCAGCTTGTCCTGATGGTACTTACGGTAGATCGGGTCCATACTGAAGTATTCGAGCGTGTCGTGCATCCAACCCATGTTCCACTTCATGCCGAAGCCGAGCCCGCCGGTCTCGACGGGGCGGGTGACCATGGGCCATGAGGTGGACTCTTCGGCCACGGTCTGCGTGTCGGGAAAGTCGCGGTAGACCATCTCGTTGAAACGCCGCAAGAAGGCGATCGCATCGAGGTTCTCGCGTCCGCCTTTTTCGTTAGGAATCCACTCGCCTTCCTCGCGGGAATAGTCCAGGTACAGCATGGATGCTACCGCGTCGACGCGCAGCACGTCGACGTGATACTTCTCCAGCCAGAACATCGCGCTGCTGATCAGGTAGGCGCGGGCCTCGTTCCGGCCGTAGTTATAAATAGCGCTCTTCCAGTCGGGATGGAAACCGAGTCGCGGGTCGGCGTGCTCGTACAGGTGCGTGCCGTCGAAATAGCCCAGCCCGTACTCGTCCGTGGGGAAATGCGAAGGGACCCAGTCGAGGATCACACCGATGTCGTTCTGATGCAGGTGGTCGATCAGGTACATCAGGTCCTGGCAGCAGCCGTACCGCCGCGTCGGCGCGAAGTAGCCGCCGGTCTGGTAGCCCCACGACGGATAGAACGGATGCTCCATGAGCGGCAGGAACTCGACGTGCGTGAATCCCATCTTCTTGACGTAGTCTGCCAGCATCGGCGCTACCTCGCGATAACTCAGCAGCCGGCCCGGTTCGCTCGGGTCCCGCTGCCACGACCCGAGATGAACTTCATAGACACTGTAAGGCGCGTCGAGAGCATTATGCTCGTGGCGTTTCTTCATCCAGGCGGCGTCATCCCAATCGTACTTGAGGTCCCAGACGACCGATGCCGTGTTCGGGGGCAGTTCCCAGAAGAACGCGAAGGGATCGCCTTTGTTGACGGAATAGTTGTGGTAGCTCGAATCGATGTGGTATTTGTAGATCGTGCCTTGGCCGAGTCCGGGAGCGAAGGTTTCCCAGATGCCCGACTCGTCTTCCCGAAGCGTCATGGGATGCGCCGCCGGGTCCCACTCGTTGAAATCACCCACCAGTGAAACACGGGCCGCGTTGGGAGCCCACACCGCGAAGAACGTGCCTTTGACCCCGTTGAGTTGGCCCAAATGGGCCCCGAGCTTGTTGTAGAGACGAAAGTGCGTGCCCTCTTTGAACAGGTAAATATCGTGATCCGTCAGCAGGCTGGCAGCCTTCAGAGCCTGGTCTTGTTTCTTCATGGTATCCCTGTCAATCCGTTGATCGTTGGGCTCTGCGAACGGGCTCAGAGCCGAGCATCCGGTATCATCCGCAAAACCGGGCGATTGTTCAACCGCTAACCCGGCCCACGCCGCACTTTTTCGCACACGATCTCTCGGGGCGTCGGGGTGGGCAAGCTGGGGACGTTGTGGTAGTCTGTTGCTCGCTGGGCTGAGCCGGACGTGATTCTCGGACTTTGGAGGTGGCTCCGCGGGGCCGACAGAAAGGAGCAGGACATGAGAGCAGTAACAGCAGGTGCCTTGATCGGCTTGTTGTCAAGCGGTCTTTGCGTTGCCGCGACCGGCGTGCGCTTTGAGCGCCCGGACAAGCCGCGCGTAATCGTGCTGACCGATATCACCAACGAGCCCGACGACGAGGAATCCATGGTGCGTTTTCTCGTCTACGCCAACGAGTACGACGTCGAGGGCTTGATCGCGACGACGTCGGTCTGGTTGCGCGATAAAGTCCGGCCGGACAAGATCCGCGAACGCGTCGAAGCGTTCGGTCAGGTGCGCGCGAACCTGCTCAAGCACGCGCCGGGGTACCCGACCGCCGAACGACTCCTGCGTGTCATCAGAGAGGGAGTCCCCGAGTTCGGCATGAAGGGCGTCGGGGCCGGCAAGAGCTCGGCCGGCTCGCGCCACATCATCGACGTGGTCGACCGGCCCGATGAGCGGCCCGTCTGGATCAGCGTCTGGGGGGGTGCCAACTGTCTGGCCCAGGCCCTCTGGGACGTCAAGCACACGCGCAGCAGCGCCGAACTGAAGGCCTTCGTCGCCAAGCTGCGCGTCTACACGATCTCCGATCAGGACGATTCCGGGCGTTGGCTGCGCACGACCTTCCCGGGTCTGTTCTACATCGTCACGCCCAGCAGCGTGGGGCACCGGGAATACTACAAGGCCACCTGGACCGGGATCTCGGGGGACCGTCGCTATCGGAACGGGCCGATGCACCAGTTCGCGCTCGTCGACAATCCCTGGCTGCAAGCGAACATCATCAACAACCATGGCCCGCTCGGCGCCCTCTACCCGAAGTTGGCCTACATCATGGAGGGGGATACGCCGTCTTTTCTCGGCCTGGTCAGCAACGGGCTGGGTAGTCGGATCAGCCCCGCCTACGGCGGCTGGGGCGGGCGCTACGTCCTGCATCAGTCGTATGCCGAGATACAGCCCATCTGGACCAACGCCGAGGGCTGTCAGGATACGGTCGTGGCCGACAATGGCGTCGCCTACACCACGGCGCAGGCCACCATCTGGCGTTGGCGGCAGGCGTACCAGCACGACTTCGCGGCGCGGATGGACTGGTGTGTGGCCGAGACCTATCAGGCGGCCAACCACAATCCCATTGCGGTCTTCGCCGGTGACACGAGCAAGGCCGTTGCCCACATGACCGTCAAACCGGGCCAGCGCGTGGCTCTGGATGCCTCCGGAACCCACGACCCGGACGAGGACGGCCTGGCGTATCGCTGGTTCGTCTATGGTGAGGCCGGCAGCTACCGCGGGACCGTCCAGATCGAAGACGAGACGGCGCCGCGAGTTCACGTGGTCGTCCCTGAAGTGCGTTCGCCGGCGACCATCCACGTCATCCTGGAGGTGCGGGACGACGGGACACCGGCGCTGTTCAGCTACCGCCGTGTGATTCTCGAAGTGACGCCCTAGTCTCGAACGGTTTGCCAGACGGCAGAAGCCCCGGATGATCGGACGTTGCGTTGATCGGCAACGGCGGTTCCTTTCCGACCGCCGTCCGAGCGGTGACTTGTTGACCCTGAACGTCTCTGCTATACTCCTGTTTTGCCTTGATGGTCGGGGATAGAGAGCATGAGCACGCTCAAGGGCATGGTAAGGATGCTGGTTCCCAGTGTGACCGTTTTCTTCGCGAGCGGTTGCCTCATGATTCTGGAATTGGTCGCGGCGCGACTGGTGGCGCGAGCGCTCGGTTCGTCACTCTACACCTGGACGGCCATCCTGGGCGTTGTTTTTGCGGGGGTTGGCGGAGGCAACTACATCGGCGGACGCCTGGCCGACCGGTTTCACGTTCGGCGGGTGCTGGCGGTGCTGTTTGGCCTGTCCTCCGCCGCTTGCGTGGGCATCGTCATTCTCAACAACGTCGTCGGACGCTGGGGATGGCTGTGGTCGTTAGATTGGCCTGTTCACGTCTTCGCGCACGTGGCGCTGGTGTTTCTGTTGCCGTCGGTGCTGTTGGGGATGATTGGCCCGGCGGTGGCCAAGCTGGCGCTGGACCAGGGATTGGGCCCGGGTCGAACCATGGGAACGATCTATGCCTGGGGGGCGGCCGGCGGTCTGGCGGGGACATTTCTGGCCGGCTTCTTTCTTTTTGCTCACTATGGCAGCATCGCAGTTGTCTGGTCGATCGGCGCGGCCATGCTGGCGATGGCCTTGTTCTACTGGATCAGTTGCTGGGCCCTGCACCTCTGGGCGCTGGTGTTCGGTGCCTTGGCTACCATGGGCATGGCCCCGGCCGACTGGGCCCAGGTCGCCGGGGTGTCCGCGGGCCTGAGAGAGATGCCGGACCCGAACGCGGTACTCTACAAGGATGAGACGTCGTTTGGCCGGGTACAGGTTACGAGGGTGTCGCAGCGCCCGGACAGGCGTGCCTTTTCGCAGGACCAGCCTTGGCATAGCGAGCTCATCATCGGCGATGTCACTAACTTGCAGCAGTTCCACACGAAGGTCTACGCGGGTCTGACGGAGGGGCTCAGCGGGCCGGAGCAGGCACTGACGGCGATGGTGGTCGGCGCCCGTGGGTATGCCTTTCCCCAATATCTGCAAGCCACCTGGCCTGCCGCGGAGGTAGAGGTTGTTGAGGTGGATCCCGGCGTGACCCGGGCGGCCCTGGCCGCGTTCGGCCTGCCGGAGGATACGGCTATCAGGACCGTGAACGCTGACGCGAGGAACCATGTGGACCGTCTTCTCCGCCGGATGCAGGGGGGCGAGTCGACGCAGCCTCATGATTTCATCTACCAGGATGCGATCAGCGGCCACGCCGTGCCCTTTGAGCTGGTGACGAAGGAGTTTAATGATAAGATCGCCGAGCTGCTCACGGACGACGGGGTCTACCTGGCCAATCTCGTGGACACTTACGAGAGCGGCAAGTTCCTGGGCGCCGTCATCGGCACGCTGGAGCAGACCTTTCCCTATGTCCGCGTGATCGCCAACCGTGTCCGACCACCTTCCCTGCAGGAAACCTTTGTCGTCGTGGCTGCGCGACGACCCTTTTACCCCCACAGCATCCTGAGCAGGCACAACAAATACCTGCCGCTCCGGGTGCTGGACGTCTCGGAAATGACTCATCTCAAGGAACAAGCCGATCGTCTGGTACTGACCGATGATTACGCGCCCGTGGAGAGCCTGTTGGCGCCGGTGGTGCGGCAGGGGGCCACCGAACGGCGGGCACGCCGATGTTTCCGGCAGGCTGAGGCCCTGCAAAGACAGGGACATCAGGGGCCGAGCACGACGCGGTATCGGGAGGCCATGGCGTTGAATCCTTCCCTGACCATCGGCGCGTGCAACGCCATCGCCTTCATGAGCGTCGAAGCCGGTGACCTGGAGGCCGGGGCCGAGGCCCTGCAAGAGGCGATCGACTATCAGACCGACCGTGAGCTGGAGCAGACGGCCATCGCCTCGATCCACATGAATCTCGGGCTCTTGCTGCGACGGATGGGGCGGGACGACGAGGGACGCGACCATCTGGCCGAGGCGGTGAAATGGTTTCGGATCGATCTCGATCAGCATCCGAATTCCGTGGTCGGGTGGGCTTGGCTTGGGGATACGCTCACGATCCTGAAGGACGCCGAAGGGGCGACGGAGGCGTTCGAGCGGGCGGTGGCGTTGGAGCCGGAGAATGTGTCGCACTACGAGAAGCTGGTCGAGCTTCTCAAGGCACAACAGCGCTACGATGAGGCGATCGCGGTCTTGCGCCAACAGATCGCGATGCTAAAGGAAAGGGGCGAAAGGGACGCGGCTCTCGAACTCAGTCAATACGTCGAGATCCTGGAATACGAGAGGGTCAAGCGGCAGCGCCGGAACTAGTCATTCCTCCGGTACTTTCTGGAAGGTCAGTGCCTTGGTCTCACCGTAGGTCTCGTCGGTCGACAGTTCCTGGGTGGGCCGGCCCGGCGCCTGAATCGTATAGTGGCTGAACGCCGTCCATTGCACCTGCCAGACGCTCTCGTCAGGTTGGATAGCCCCGGCGAATATGTCGGTGGAGTTGCCTTCGAGAATTGTCCCGGCCATGTCGATGTGCACGTGATCCAGGGTGATGTTCACGGTGAGCTGCCGGCTCTGCGGCACGTAGTGGACGATCCACTCGCCCGGC
>CP070782.1:5492145-5503614 GCA_020346325.1 Phycisphaerales bacterium | reverse complement strand
CTCGTCGATGAAAGTGATCGAGCCATAGTAGGCCCGCCGTGATTCCTTCGCCTGCTGTACGCCCAGGTCGCCATGCCACAACGACGGCTTGGGTGGGGCATCATGCGGCGCTTAGCGCTTCGCCCAATCGCCGACACTGGGAGCAGGCATATCGTCGACGTCGTACATATCGAAGAACCGTTGCGGCGGATCGTACGGACTGTGCGGCCGGGCGAATGAGACCTTCAGCAGAAACGGTTCCGGCCGAGCGTGGTTCGCGAGAAACTCGACGGCGCGGTCGCCGGTCCAGGTGGTGGGATGGAACCGCTCGGGCAACGCGTACGGCTTAGCACGGTAGTCGTTCCAGCCGATACCGGTTGCGTCCGGATCGAGGTCCGGCGCCTGCTCTCTGAACCAAAGGCGATAATCGCTGACAAAGCCGGGCGTTTCACTGCGGCCCGATTCGTCGAGGAGCAGGCCGTAATAGCCGCGCAGTTTCCGCTGCGGGTACCAGTGCATCTTCCCGATGCCGAACAGGTAATAGCCTGCGTCGCGCAAGGCCTGAGGCAGTTCGAATCGATACTGGCCCGCGACGCGTCCGTAACCCAGCATGCCGTGATGCCAGGGGGACAGACCCGTCAGCAGTGCGTTCCGGGCCGGCGTGCAACTGGGCGTCGACGTGTAAGCGTTGGAGAAGCGAACACCCTCGGCCGCGATGCTGTCCAGGTTGGGCGTCTTGATGACCGCATTACCCGCGCAGCCCAGGCAGTCGCCGCGATGCTGGTCGGTCATCAGGTAGAGAATGTTGGGCTGGCGCTGGGACCCGGAAGCGCTGTGGGCCAGCCTGGGAGCGATCAACGCAGACGAAGCACACGCCGTGTGCTTGAGGAAGTCGCGGCGCGTCATTGTCGGCATTGAGCTTGTCTTCATCTCTTTATCCTCGTTTCCAGATCCTGCCTTGCCTCTCGAAATCAACCTGGATATTTCCGATGTCTCCACTCTAGCCTGCCTGTCATCCTGAGCCGCAGGCGAAGGGTCTGGGCCAGAGGCCGAAGTGACCGTGTTATCCCAGTCTGGAGCCAGATGCTTCACTCCGTTCAGCATGGCAGCTTGGCTTTTGGCCACGTGACTATGGCATCATGCATGTGCAAGTCTATTTAACGGGGTTCAAGTCTTCGATCACTCGTTTGGTTCTCTCGATCGTCCAATTGCCGGGACGGTCGCCTTCGAGGTTGGCTTCCATCTCAACCGCGGTCGGGGTCCGCGTGGGCACGCCCTCGGCCGGTACGTCGACTTTGGCGATCCAGCAGATCGCGTTGAGCATCAGCTTGCGGAAATCGTTCTGGGCGTAGACCCAGTGGGTATGCCCACCGGTGCAGCCGAAGCCGCGACTGCCGTCGGGACGCTCGTAGGCCCAGGCGACGTGTTCGGGCATTCCCATGCGCGCGCGCACCGTCGGGTTGTTGCTGTGCGGTCCGTCAGGGCGCTTGCGGGTGCTGTCGGGCGGGACCGCGGTCAGGATGGGCGTCACCCCCTTCATCTGATCGCGAAAGCGCATGTGATAATACCACTCGTCGTGCGCGGCGAATGGCCTAACGCCCCGTGTGATGGAATGGTTGGGCAAGCTCCTGAACTCGGCCCGCCAAGAGGGATTGACCGACCAGTGTTGCTCATAATAGCCCCCGATCCAGTCGAGCAGGTACTTGCCGTACCGCTTGCCCGGGTCCAGGGAGTAGTGCAGAAAGGCCAGCCCCGTGCCTTTGCTAGCGATGGCGTCGAGGGCTTTCCAGTTGGATTCGGAGCCGATCAAGCTGTTGCCATCGCAACCGATGACAATGGCAGCCGCACCGTCCAGGACGCTCGTATCTTTGGGCCAGCCGCCCTCGATCACGGCGGCCTCAATCCCGGTGACGTTCTCGTTGAGGATGCGGGCCAGCAGCTTGCAGTCCGCGGTATAGGCGTGCCCGCTCCAGCCGTGGCTTTGCCGGCCGGGGATGAAGATGACCTTCTTTCCCGCAGCACCGCAGGCATTCCACGGTCGGGGCAGGACGGTAAGACACAGGGGCAGGATCATTGCGACGAGCACAAAACGAGACGTGAGACCACGAGCCATGAAGACCTCCTTATTCATTCGGTCTGTTCCCGACTGACGCGTGCGGTCGGGAGTTCCACGGGTCATCATACCAAAAATCTCACAAGACTTCAAAGTGGCTCACCATATGTTATCATTGCCTCCACTTCCTGGGATCAATCTTATCGTGGCTCTAGCGTTGGAGGAATCGAGCATGAAGCTTTCTCTTCATAGATGGGGTTGTGTCGTATCGATCGTGGCCTTTCTGCTGGCCTCGATGCCCGCTGTGGCTCGCAGCGAGACCGTACATATTTGGGAGAAGGTTTAGATCACCCTGCACGCCAACGGGGCGTACGACAATCCCAATGCTGCCGTCACGGTGTGGGTAGACCTGAAAGGCCCAGGTTTCGAGAAACGCTGCTATGGCTTCTGGGATGGTGGGGACACATTTCGGGTGCGCGTCCTGGCGCCGGCGCCGGGAACCTGGGCCTGGCGGAGTGGATCGGAGCCGAAAGACCCGGGTCTGAGCGGCGTCGGTGGGACCTTCGAGGCGGTTCCCTGGTCCGAGGAACAGCGACGGCAGAATCCCTGCCGGCGGGGTATGATTCGCGCCACGGCCAACGGCCACGCGTTCGAATACGCCGATGGGACGCCGTACTTCCTGACGGGGGACACCTGGTGGGCCGTGCCGACGTTTCGCTATCGCTGGTATGAGGACGATCGGCCCCGGCCGCTGGGTCCGCAGATCGGGTTCAAGGACATGGTGCAGTTTCGCCGCAAGCAGGGCTACAACTGCATCGCCATGATCGCCGCCCTTCCCCACTGGATCAACGACGACAGGCCGGCCAACTGGGACATGCCCGACGGGACGGTCGTGCGGTCGGCCTGGAAGCAGGCGGGTACCAACAGCGCCAAAGACATGGCCAACGACTACGGGGAAAGGCCTTTCCTGTTTCCAGGCCGCGCAGCCGGATACGAGGATTACATTCCCGACCTGGAGCGCATCAATCCGAAGTATTTCCAACTGATGGATAAGAAGGTCGATTACCTCAACGCTCACGGCATGGTCCCGTTCATCGAGGTGGCCCGCCGGGACATCGGCCAGGTCTGGAAGAAGTTCTATCCCTGGCCCGACTCGTATACGCGGTACATCCAGTACGTGTGGAGTCGGTATCAGGCCAACATTTGTCTGCTCAGCCCGATCCATTTCGACACCCCCCACAAGAGTATTGCCGCCGCAGATTGGAACCGAGCCGCCAACAAGGTGATCGAAGACTACGGCCGGCCACCTTTCGGGACGCTGACGGGGACTAACGCCAATCCGTCGTCGCTGCGCAACTGGGGCCACGTCGATCAGGCGAAATGGCTACAATTCCACCAGATCGGCAACCGTCGCGCGCACGACTGCTACGCGTATCTGACGGAGATCTTCCAGGCAACGCCACCCGTTCCGGGGATCAATGGCGAACCCTATTACGACGGCATGGAAGATGCCGAGCCGGGCAGCGAGCGTGCAGCGCTCTATTGTCGCTCGGCGATGTACGGCAGCGTCCTTTCCGGCGGGCTGGGCGGCCACATCTACGGCGCCGGCGGCTGGCAGGGCGGGATGTGGAGCGGCGAAGTGGAAAAGGCGTCCAAGTATCCGATCTGGGACGTGATCCAGTGGCCTTCGGCCGATCAGATGCGTCATCTCCGCACGTTCATCTTGTCGGAAGGACGGCGCTATCAGGACTTGATCCCGGCGACGGATTCTGTCTCCCCCAACCAGTCGAGCGGCCCGAAAACCAACGTCGGCTGGGCCTACGGTGCGCGAACGCCCGAGCGCGATCTCTTCCTGTTGTATTTCGAGAAGGACTGCCCGCCCGCCGCCCTATCCGCAGCTGTGCCCGCCGCCCGGTATGCGGCGCGTTGGTTCAACCCGCGCATGGGGGACTGGGTCGATGCCGAAACGGGCAGCTTGGCCGCCGATACAGAAGGGAAGATCAAACTCCCAGACTTTCCCGGCGGTGGCACACTGTCCCTCGTCGATTGGGCGCTGAAGCTCAAGCGGATCGACTGAACGAGTTTGCGTTAAAGCGATGCCAACACTCTACAGTGCTTGTCACCCTGCGCCAGAGGCAAGGATCCGGGCCTGGCCTGAGGAAGGCTATCAATCTCGGTCTGAAGCCAGATGCTTCACGGCGTTCAGCATGACAACTGCACGTCCTGTTTGGGGCGTCGTAGCATCGTATGTGCAAACTTATTTAGGGACGATCCGTGAGGTGTTAACGGCGCCGGCGTGTCGGGGCCAACGGGACGTAGAGATCGTAGACCTCGTCGGCTGTCAGGGCGCGCCGGTAGAGACGGACCTCGTCGATCAGACCATTGAAGAATGTCACTTCGCCCAGCGCCCCTCGGGCGCCGATCGTATACGGGTGGGTCGTGTCGTCCAGCGGGCTGCCGGTGCCGACGTCCTGAGTGGTATAGCTGACTTCTCGCCCGTTATGGTAGATGCGGGTGAGATTCGTCGCGCGGCTCCAGACCATGGCCACGTGCTGCCAGTCGTTCAGTTGGACCGTATTGCTGACGCTCTTGGAAAAGGCATGCGCGCCGGTGTAGCGAATTCTGCCGTCAAACGTTCGGCGGGTCCCTTCGGCGTAGAGCCGTTTGTCTCCATCCCCTTTGTCGAGCACGTGCCAGTGGGCGTCGACGCGGGGGTAGATCCAGGCCGCCATCGTGATCGCCTCGAGGTTGTTCAAGGCCGGTTCCGTCTGGATCCGCACGTAGTCATTGATTCCGTCGAAATTCAAGGCGAACTCGTCCATTCCGCTGACCCAGGTGGCACCGAAGACACCGCCCAGGTAATTGTTCCCGGAGGCATCCAGAGCGGCCGTACCGCTGCCCTCGTCAAATTTCCAGTAGCCCAGCAGAGCGCTTTGCTCGGTCAACTCCGGCGTGACGACGACCAACGGCGCCGACAGCAGCGATTCGTTGCCGGCCCCGTCATAGGCTGAGACCTCGTAAGTGTACACGACGTCCGGCTCGACATTCGAGTCCTCGAACGATGTGTTCGCGGCAAAGCCGATCAAGGTACTGTCGCGATAGATCTTGTACCCGGTGACGGCGATGTCATCCGTCGCTGCGTTCCACGTTAGTGTCACCGCGGTGGCTTCGGCGTCAGCGGCTACATCAGTAGGGGCTGACGGCGGCTGCTCATCCAGCACGGTCGCTTTGGCGTACACGGTCAGCACGCCGACGTCGGGCATGGTGGCGACGAGGGCCTGACCTGCCGCGATGGTCTGGTCGGATAGATCGACGTCGTACTCTGACGCGGTTGTGTATTTGATCCCGTACGTGGCAGCGGGTAGGCCACCCAGCGTGAAGACGCCTGCCTCGTCGCATTCGACCACGACGACGTGACGGCCATCCTGGTTGATGAAGGCCAGTGGATCGAATGCTTCGGTTAGGGAGGTGGCCTCGATGCGGACGGCGCCGGGGCGGACGAACTTGAAATATTGCCGGGTGAACTTCGTCTTGGCGTTGATCGCGAAGGTCGGATTGTTCGGGTTGGCGTCGTCGATGTCGAAGAAGCCCCGCACCACGGCCTGCTGCCAGGCGGAGTTGTTGCCCACCTTCAGGTCTTCGTGCAGTGTGCGGTAGGTGTTGCCGTTGGTCCACCATTCCAGCATGGAGGTGTTCAGGCCGTACTGCCGGGCCCGGCTGGCGATGGTCTGGAGGTTCTGAATCGATACGCCGCCATAGCGGTGATAGGAGAACTCACGGAGGTAGGGCAACACGCCCGGCACGTCCATCATGCGGTCGAAGTAGCTGATGGCATTGCCCATGTTGGTGTTGGACGGCGCGATGAAGACCGGGTCGAACCCGTGGGCTTCCAGCTTGGCGGCGCAGGCGACGATGGCCTCACCCAGCAGCCGACCATTCCACTGGGCGACGTTGTCGGGCTCCAGCAGGATTTCCCACGCGTCGGGCACCCAGCCGTATTTGTCGCGAATGTGCAGGTAGGTCGCCAGGACGAACTCGGCGTATTCGTCCGGATTGTCGTGGAGATATGCACCGTCGGTGATCTGGCCCGTGAAGGCGACGTAATTGATGTTGATATAGAGCCTCTCTCCGCGGGCCTCCATCAGGGCGCGCAACGGATTGACGACCTGCTCGATGGCGCCATCCATTTCCGAAAAATGAAAGCCCGACCAGTCGATGGTGTCGGGGTCCGCATTGTCGTTGATCGTTGCATAGCGGCGGCTGCGCCACGCCTGATACTCGATGATCCCGTTCTGATAGGCCGTCCAGTTGTCGTTTTCGTTTTCGACGCCGCTACGGACCTCCAGTCGTACGCGGTTGATCCCGATGTCGTTCACGAGCGCATCGTACAGCGCATCTCGGTAAAGAGGCAGCGCCGGATCGCCCGCTTCTGCGACCCAGGCCGTCGCTTCCCAGCCCGTAATCGTCTGATAGGTCACCGTCGGATCGATGGTGATGGTGCTGGGCGGCGCGAGCCTGGCCACCAGAGCGTCACCCGAGCCACTGCGCGAATTCTGAAACGCGTTTTGCGTGGGCCAGTCACTGCCGGAGGTGGCACCGGCCACGATCAGGCTGCCATCGAGGCCCACACAGCCGGCTCGACCAGCATCGTTGCCATTGCCACCCAGGAACGTGCTGTAGAGAATGCGGTTGAGTTCCGGGTTCAGCTTGACCATCACCGCATCGTCCTGCCCGCCCTTGGTGGGCTGATAGGCGTCGTCGCTGACCGGGAAGTCTGCCGAGCCGGTCTGGCCGAACAGGACGAGATTGCCGTCGGCATCGATGCGAATGCCGTCCGGATTGTCAGCCGCACTGCCGCCCAGGAACGTGCCGGCCGCGAGACTGCCGGTGGGTGAGAGCTTCACGATGCCCCAGTCCACCCCGCCGCCGTGTCTGCGCTGCACGGCTCCCCGCGTGATGGGGAAGGACGAATCGAACGCGCAGGTCGAGGAGTAGCAGTTGCCCGCATCGTCGACGACGAGGTTGTGCGTGTTGAGCCAGTTGTTGCCTTCATCGCCGATATAGGTTCCGTAGACGAGGTCCGAACCGTCGGGCAGCAGCTTGGCGACGTACCAGTCGACGCCGCCGTTGTGGGTCCGGTCGAGAGCGCCGGGGGTGGTCGGAATGTCGAGCGAACGTGTCTGAAGTCCCACGTAGACGTAGCCCTCAGCATCGACGTCGATCGAGGCCTCGATCGAATCGTAATCGGAGCCTCCCAGGTACGTGGCCCAAAGCACGGCGCTACCGTCGGCAGCAATCTTGGCGACGCCGCCGTCGGCCCCGCCCTGAGGATTCGGTTGAAAGACATGGGCGTTCCAGGCCGGGTCCATCCACGTCTCCCAATGGGCCGGGTCGTTCTCATCGGGCCGCACGCCCCAGGTGACGTAGATGTCGTTGTTTCGGTCGAGCGCGAGGTCGCGGTGCAGATGATCGATGCCGAAGAAACTGCCCCACACCAGCGTCGAGCCGTCGGGAGTGAGTTTACAGATGTAGGCGTTCTGGGCCGTGTTGTGTGGGTTGCCTGGATCGCCTCCGCCGCAGCCTTTGAACTCGGGCTGATAGACGCCCGGCGTCACGGGCGAGCCGGGCGCGCCGCGACCATGCACGACTACGTAGCCGGCGCCGTCGATCTCGAGGCCGTAGGCCTCTTCCGAGTTGGGCCCTCCGATAATCGTCGACCACACCAGCGCACCGGCAGGACTGAACTTGGCGACGAAGATCTCGGAATTATAGCCCCACTGGGTCGTTCCCAGGCTCGTATCGACTTCTTCATCGTACGCGCCGAGGGTCGTCGGGAAATCAGGCGAACGCGTCGTCCCGGCTACATATACATTGCCGAGTGCGTCGACCTCGACATCGCGAATTCCTTCCGAGGCACTGCCGCCAAAATAGGTGGAAAAGGTCAGTTCGTAGGCGTAGATTGTCGAGCTCCACAGTAGGACCGCCAGCGTCGCAAAAAGAGCGACCCGGACGCGCTTCGTTGCATACGTGTCCATCCCCTTGTCTCCTCACTGTCGAAATTTGCGCTATCCTTTGACGGGCCAGAACTCCGATTCCGTTCGAGCGTTGGTCAGATAGCCCTCGATCTTGGCGACCACGTCCGGGTGCAGGTCGGCCACGTCGTTGGTTTCGCCCAGATCGGTTTCCAAATCGTACAGTTCCAGCTTGCCGCTCGCGCCGGAACGGAATGCTTTCCAGGGTCCCATGCGCACCGCCTGCTTCGAGCCGCGCTCGTGGAACTCCCAGTAGAGAAATTCGTGTTCCTTCTGTTTATTGGGAATGCTCAATAGCGTGGGAACCACGCACAACCCATCCGTGTTCTTCGGAGGCTTCGTACCACCCAGCGTCGCAAATGTGGGCAGGAAGTCCCAGAAGGCCGAGACGTGATCGCTCGTCGTGCCGGCGGCGATCCGGCCGGGCCAGCGGGCGATCAGCGGGACGCGGATGCCGCCCTCGTAAAGGTCGCGCTTGATCCCGCGCAACGGGCCGTTACTGTCGAAATAGTTCGGGTCGGCGCCACCCTCGCGGTGGGGTCCGTTGTCACTGGTGAAGAAGACGACCGTGTTGTCATCGATGCCCAGCTCTTTGAGCTTTCGCATCAGCCGGCCCATGTCACGATCCAGGCGGCCGATCATCGCGGCATGTCCCTTCTGCGCCTCGGGCCAGTCCTTATTCGCGTAGATCCCGTAGTCGGGCACTTCCATGCCCTTCCGGCCCGCCTCGTTATTGGCGTGCGGAATCGTGATCGCCAGGTACAGGAAGAACGGGCCCGCCCTGTTCTCTTCGACAAACTTCAGTGCCTCGGCTGCCATCAGGTCGTACGAATAGTCCACCTTCTCCGTGGCCACCCCGGCCCCGTCCCGGCGGTCACCCGCGACCTTGTTTCTCAGGTGCACGCGCTGATCGTTGCGGAAGAGGAATTCGGGATAGTAGTTATGCGCGTGTCGCTGGCAGAGGTAGCCGAAGAAGTAGTCAAAGCCTTGGTTGTTGGGTGTGCCCGTGCTGTTCGGACCGCCCAGGCCCCACTTACCGATCAGCGCGGTGGTATAGCCGGCCTGTTTCAGCATCCGGGGCAAAGTCATCGTATCGGCCGGCAGGGGCAACTGCCCCATCGGCTGGATTTCCCGGTTGCCGCGCACGTACGTGTGACCCGTGTGCAGGCCCGTCATCAAGGAGCAGCGTGACGGAGCGCAGACCGTGCTGCCGGCGTAGTGGTCGGTGAAGCGCATGCCCTCGGCCGCGAGGCGATCGATGTGGGGCGTCCGGATTGTCTTCTGCCCATAGCAGCCCACATCGCCATAGCCCAGATCATCGGCCAGGACGAAGATGATGTTGGGTTGCAGATCGGCCCTGGCCGTCTTAGCGCCGGTCATGGAGCTCCCGCACCGGGCCAGCGTCAGTGCCGCCGCGCCCGCGCCGACGGTCTTGAGAAAGTCTCGTCTACTGAAGTTCCCTGCCATCGTGATGCTGCCTCCTTACGTGGGCCATTCGAGACCCTCCTCTTGTATCGGATATTAGTGTAGCCGAGTTTACGGCAGGATTCAAATGCCTCGCGGAATTCCCGTCCCTCAGACAAGCCCTGTTCGAACATCGAATCCTCCGGCCGCGTGGGGGTTGCGGGGGCCCGTCTTACGCGATAGTATGGGGGCACCACAGGGGGCCTTGGCAGCCGTAATGCCCGCGCCTCACGTCTGGCGAACATCTTGGTAGGAGTGCACCATGAACACGAAGCAAGCGGTCACGCGAAGACAGTTTTTCCAGAGAACGGCCGGCCTCGGCGCCGCTCTGGCGTTTCCCGCGATTGTCCCTCGTTCGGTCTTCGGAGCCAATGCGCCCAGCAACCGCATCGTCATGGGGGCCATCGGTGTCGGTTCCCAAGGGACTGGAGACATGCGCGGCTTTCTCAGCAAGCCGGAAGTCCAGGTGGTCGCCGTCTGCGATGTGGAGAAGGCCCATCGCGACCGTGCCAAGCAGCTCTGCGACGAGCGGTATGGCAACCGCGACTGCAAGAGTTATCTCGATTTCCGCGAACTCATCGGTCGGGGCGACCTGGACGCTGTTATGTTGGCTTTGCCCGATCATTGGCACGCCATCCCCGCCATCGCCGCTGCGCGTGCGGGCCTGGACATTCACGGGCAGAAACCGTTTGCCCGTTCCATCCGCGAAGGACGGGCCATCTGCGATGCGGTCCATCGTTACGGCCGTGTCTGGCAGACCGGCAGTCAGCAACGCTCCGACTACAAGTTTCGCCAGGCCTGCGAACTGGTCCGCAACGGTCGGATCGGCAAGATCCTCAAGATCGAGGTCGGCCTGCCGACCGGTGGAGGGACGGACGTTAAGCCGATCACCAAGGTGCCTGAAGGGCTCGACTGGGACTTCTGGCTGGGCCCGGCCCCGTACGTTCCGTATCGCGGCGTAGTTCACTGGAACTGGCGCTGGATCATGGACTACTCGGGCGGTCAGTTGACCGACTGGGCCGGACACCATATCGACATCGCCCACTGGGGGATGGGCTGGGACACGACCGGTCCGGTCGAGATCGAGGGCAAAGGCAACTATCCCAAGGACGGGCTCTACAACGTTCCCACCACGTACCGATTCAACTGCACCTACGCCAACGGGATCGTGATGACGGTTGCCAATAACCAGCAACTTACCCAAGGAGCCAGGTGGTACGGTGAAGAGGGTTGGATTCATGTCAATCGCGGCGGCCTGAGCGCCTCGAATGAGAAGATCCTGAAGGAAGAGATCGGCCCCAACGAGATCAGGTTGTATGGCAGCCGGGACCACAAGCAGAACTTCCTCGACTGCGTCAAGAGTCGCAAGCTCACCATCTGTCCGGCCGAGGTCGGCCATCGCTCAATCAGTGTCGGATTGCTGGGCGAGATCGCCATGCTGACCGGGCGCAAGATCAAATGGAACCCGCAGACCGAAGAAATCGCCGGCGATCCCGAGGCGAGCGCCCTGCTGGGTCGGTCGTATCGTGAGCCGTGGGTCCTCTAGAGAGACATCGCCAGAGAAGTTTGCAAGATACAAGGAGCACTGAAATGAAGAAACTAACCACGCTGTTCGTAGTGAGCAGCCTGATTTTGTCGGTCGGTCCGCTGGCGGCAGCCGCAGCCGAATGGCAGGACCTTTTCGACGGCAAGACGCTCGACGGCTGGATTCAGCGCAACGGAAAGGCCAAATACACGGTTGAAGACGGTGTAATTATCGGAACCACTGTCCTGGGCACGCCCAACAGTTTCCTCTGCACGGAGAAGATATACACCGATTTCGTGCTGGAACTGGAGTATCTCGTCGAGCCCGGCATGAACTCGGGCATCCAGATCCGCAGCAACAGCTTCGAGCACTACAAGGACTACCGCGTGCACGGCTATCAGGTCGAGATCGACACG
>CP070782.1:5482472-5492045 GCA_020346325.1 Phycisphaerales bacterium | reverse complement strand
TGACGATGACGCCCAGCCGCGTTCGGGAAGCGGCTTGAAGCATCTGCTCGTCGGTCATCACATTATCCACCACGTCCTGACGAATGTTCGTCAGATAGTGCTGTACCTTCTCCAGACAGGGCTTGGTCTTGGTGGCAAAGACCGCTTGCGCCTGCTGCATCCCGTCGACCTGCGTGTCGTTCCAGGCAATCATCTCGTCAATGACGCCGCACGTTTCGTAAGCCAGCGGTTTCGTGTTGGCCAGGTAGTAGGCCGCCGCTTCGTCGCGTTCGCCCTCTGCCAGTAGCGCGTTGATGTGCTGAGCACTGGCGTGAAGCTTCCCGTGCGGCTCTTGAACCTTGGCATAGAGCCTGGCAAATGCCGCATCCTCGGCGCACAGTTGAGCGACCGCCTCCGAATGCAGCCATTTGCCAAAACCACACTTCTGCGGGTTCTCCTGCACCTCAGCCTTGGTCAAACTACTGTCCACAAACACATCCTTGACGCGATGCGCCCACGTCAGGTGGTCGACCTTCTTCTGCTGAAGCAGCGCACTGAGATTCAGATCGGCCTGGGTGAACTTCTCACCGATTTCGATGGCCGAGGCGTGCAGATCGTTGTGCCACTGCTCAATGGCCGCCAGATCCTCTTTGATCGATGGCACCACCTCCTCGGCGTGCGTCCGCGCCTCGCTGTAGTACCATTTGCCAAACGCGCACTTGTGGGGGTCCGTCTGCACGGTCAGCGTCGTCACGTTCGCATCGGTCAGCAGGTCAGTCACCTGGCTGGCCCAATTCAGATGGTCGACCTCTTTCTGGACCATCTCACCGCGGAGTTTGTTGCCGTCAATGACCTCTCCGGCATTATCCACGATGCCCCCGATACCGTACACCGACCACACCGCAATCACCGCCAGAGCCAGCAACACGAGCCCATAGCCACCGGTGATCTTCCGTCCTATTGTCCATTGTCTCTTCATTTTCACTCTCACCTTTCTTGAGTCACATCTGTCTCGCCCTACAAACAACGGGCTGCAGGACTCACTCTCGGGTGCCTCTTCGCCGGCGGCGCCGGCGCTTTCACCTGCTATTACGCGCTGCCCAGTCTGCCGAGATCGGGACCCGAGAGCACCCGATCGATATCCAGCAGAATCTTGACCGAGTCGCCGATCTTGCCCATGCCCAGGATGAAGTCGGTGTCGACGGCAGCACCGAATTGAGGCGCCTCTTCGATGTTCCGACCGGCGATATCCAGGACCTCCTGGACATGATCCACCACAATGCCCGTGTTGAACTTACGGCTGTCTTGTGTGATCTCGACCACGATGATGCACGTTTCTTCCGTGACCTCAGTGGTCTCCATGCCGAACTTGGCCCGCAGATCCACGACCGGGATAACTTGCCCGCGCAGGTTGATGACCCCTTTGACATAGTGGGGCGTCTGCGGCACGGCAGTGACATCGATGTAGCCGATGATCTCCCGCACCTTGAGGATTTCCAGGCCGTACTGTTCGCTGGCCAGGGCAAAGGTCAGATACTTGCCCTCTTTTTCCACCAAGGCCCTGGCGGCCCCCGATGCTTGCGTTTTCGTTTCAGCCATAGTTCACTCTCCAGAATCATTCATGGAAAACCATCCGCTGAAGTATCGATGATGATAGGAAGGTCGGCAGCCGCCGGAGGAGGGATCTTGACAGGGCCTGTCAAGTGGTGTCCCACCAGCGGTCCCAACCCAGAATAGAGGTGAAATGAAGGGCGTTGTGTTCCCAGAACGCCCTCCAACGAACGCGCCGCCGCCATCGTCTCCTCCGGCACGGCGCGAGGTCGCCTGAAAACCGTCGTGCATCCCACCTTCCAATATCACATGACAAAGAACAGCAGGTTCATCTGCACGGCCTGTCTATCGACATGCGAGAACGGGAGTATGAGCGGACGTGAGAGTTCGCTTATCCCAGGGTGGTTTCCTTCTGCTTGCCAAATGAGTGTGTCAAGGCGCTGGCCCTCGATCATCTGCAAGCATTGGCGACAATGGGCTGGTCGGACGTCACGCCACAGCGGCAGTGAACGGCTAGCATTTGGCTATACCTTGCGAATCGCTTTGAGAAGGTCGTGTGCTGAGGAATGCGACTGGGGGATTTCCGACAGGGGTGCTCCATTGGAGCACCGCCCGTGCTCCACAGGTAACCCCAGGATTGATCGTACGGCCTACCGCGAGGGGCGGTCTGAAAGACCATTGGCTTGCCGCGTGCCGAGTCATCACCCTCCAGGAAGAAAAGGCAATGGATGCCAGTCGCGGAGAGATCTGAGGGAAATACGCCTACAAAAATACCGGTGTTTTTTTATGCCCTCGCCAGAGACGGGGCGATACTGGGACGTTCCCGGGGTGTCAGAGTGTTTTCGACTCGACCGGATCAGCCGAGACCAAGCCCTCGCGAACTGCGTAGCGCACCAGTTCGGCAGCATTGTTCAGGCCCAGTTTCTTCATGATGCGGCGGCGCCGACCTTCAATGGTCTTGACACTCTGCTGGTCTCGCTCGGCGATTTCCCGTGCCGACAGACCCTCAGCGAGGCGCTTGATCAGTTCGCGATCACGGTCTGCCAGAGTGCCGCCCTTTTTGATCGAGCGCACCAGCGGGGGTTCGGCCGACTCGAGGGCGAGAACCACACGAGCCACGTCGGGGCTCAGGTAGGACTTTCCCGCGACGACGGTGCGAATGACCGAGACCAGTTCTTCGAAGGCACAGTCCTTCAACAGATAGCCGCAGACCCCCGCGCGGATCATACCCATCACATACTCGGCGTTGTTGTAGGCCGACAGCGCCAAGACCCTTATCTCGGGCAGCTCCTCCTTGATTTGTTGCGTGGCTTCGATCCCGTTCGTCCCCGGCATTGCCACGTCCATGACGATCACGTCGGGCCGCAGTTGGCGCGCCAATTCAACAGCCCGCTGGCCATTGTCCGCCTCCCCGACGACCTCCATATCGCTTTGCTGCTGGATCAGCGCGCGCAATCCCTCGCGCAGAATGGCTTGGTCTTCAACCAACTGGATTCGAATGGCCATGGTCGCTGTACTCCTCTAAACTCGGTCACGATCGCTTAAGGGGGCCATCAGGGTGATACAGGTGCCTCCCTCGGGCGGCGAGGCAATGTCCATCGTCGCGCCAAAGTGGTCTAGACGCTCGCGGATGCCGAACAGACCCAGCCCGCCGCTCTCATCCCCTTTGGCGTGTTTCCAGGACGCCGCCGTGCCGATGCCATCGTCCTTGACGTCAATGCGGATCATCTCATCTTGCGTTTGGATCGACACGGTCGCGTGTTGTGCCTTGGCATGCTTGATCACATTCGAGCATAACTCCCGCACGGCACGGAACAGGAAGACACGCACATCCTCGGCCAGACCGCGTGCCTGACCGTCATCTTCATAATCGAATTTCACCGTATGCCAGCCCTTCACGTTGTGGTCCAGCCAGTCCCGAACGGCCGCCTCCAACCCGATATCATACAGAACCGGCGAACAGAGCTCAAAAGTCAAGGATCGCATGCTGGCGATCAACTCGCGAATGCGGTCGGTGATGTCCCTCAGGAGACGGTTGGTCTCGTCGTCCGTATCACGGGCACTAGCTTGATCCAATCGCATCTTGCACAAGGCGAGATTCTGGATGAGGTCATCATGAAGGATGCCGGCCAACGCCTTTCTTTCGCGTTCTTCCGTGGTCGTCAACTGCGACACCAGGGATCGGAGCTGTTCCCGATTCCTGTTGAGTTGGTCTTCAGCTCTTTTTCGCTCGGTGATATCTTCTCCGGAACTGAGGGTGCCAACGATGCGGCTCCGGGCGTCCCGCAAAACCGTGTTGTGCCAACCGATCAAACGCTGCTGACCATCCTTGCAGAGAACCACGTTCTCGACGCGCTCATACGGTTCGAGTCGTCCGGCCATAATCTCGTCGAACGCCCCGCGGATTCTGTCGCGCACGTTCTCCGGCAGACAGGTTTGGAACCAATCGCCCCCGACGAGCTCCTCGCTGGAATAGCCCAGCAGTTCGCAGCCTTTCCTGTTGATAAGAACGACTTTCCCGTGGGCGTCGAGGACCACGAACATGACGCCCGCCACATCGAGGTACTGCTGCGCCCGGTCCCGTTCCTGGCGGAGCGCCGCCTCGGCCTGCTTGCGCCCGGTGATATCGCGGCACGATTCGATGATCTGGGCGACCTGGCCTTGCTCGTCCAGAATGGGTGCCGCGATGACCTCCACAGAGGTCTCCTGTCCCGCGCTATCCCGGTGAGTATGCTCAACCTTCACGGGGCTGCGCGTCTCGATAACAGCCCGCAAGGGACAGGGATGCCCCTCGTCTTGACACGGGAGATCGTTGTTGTGAGAGACCTCATGACACCTCAGACCGGCGGCGACCGGGTCCTGGCCTCCCGCCATCTCGTGAACCGTACGGTTGGCCAGTGCGATGGTAAAGTCGCGATTGACTACCAGCAAGCTCTCGGGAAACCCGTCAATAACCGTCTGCATGAACTGCCGCGCGCGCTCGCGATCCTCTTCGGCCTGCTTGCGCCCCGTGATGTTCTCAAACGCCACGGCCAGGCGGCGTTCAGGAAGCGGAAAGGCCCGAATGCGGAACGCACCGGTCAGCCGTTCATCGGCGTAGCGGAGATCTTCCGTTTCGAAAGCGTCCCCTGTCTTGACGACCTGAAGGAACTTCTCCGTAATCCCGGTCTGCCTGGCCTCCGGCCAGATCTCATTGAACTCGCGCCCTTTCCACTCCTCGGCGCGGATTCCGGTCAAACGCTCGGACTCGGGATTGCCGCTGACCAGGATCAGACGGTCCGGCGGCTCGAACTGATAGATGAACAGGCCCGCAGGAATGGTCCGTACAATGTCGTCCGCCGTGCGACGGCTCTCCCGCAGCGCCCGCTCAGCCTGCTTCTGTTTCGTGATGTCTCGCACGATGCAGTGGGTCCGGCGCACAGTCCCGTCCGCATGGTACTCCACGCGGCCGTCGAGCTCGATGGACACGACGCGACGGTCTTTTCCGATCATCTCAACCTGGGCGCCGTGGACCCGCCCCGTGGCCTTGAAGCAAGGAAATCGCTCCTGAAAAAGCGCGACGCTTGGACCGGTGACGAAGTCGCCGAACCAATGACCGATGATCTCCTCACGTCTGTAGCCCAGCATCTCGAGCCAAGCCGGGTTGACCTCCAGGAACCGACCGTCGGCGTCAAGGGACTGGTATCCCAGTGGAGACCGCTCATACATGAGACGGAATTTCTCCTCGTCCTGTTCCAGAGCCTTCCGTACCCGTGTCTGCTCCGTGATGTCGGTTATGACGTTGGCAAAGTGAGCGGGCTTACCGGCACTGTCGTACAGCAAGAAGACGGACTGGATAGTGGTAGTTACCTCACCATCAACGGAGACAAGCGGTATCTCGCCCGCCCAGGGCTGCCCTGCCAGGACCTGGGGCAGGATCTCGTCGTGCAGTCGCTTCCGATCCTTATCGCGGTAGTACGCCAAGACGTTCTTGCCCAAAGCGCCACACGGCGTGTTTTCGCCTAGGATACGACAAAGGGTATCATTGCAGTAGACGATGTTCCCGGCGAGATCCGCCATGCCCAGGCCCTGACGTGACTCGTCGGCGAACCGCTTGAAGATGACAAGTTGTTCGTCGGCCACCTTGCAGGCGGTGATGTCTTCGACCGTGCCTTCGTAATAGAGCGTCTTTCCGGACGGATCTCGAACGGCCCGCGCGTTCTCGATCGCATGCAGGACACCGCCGTCTTTTCGACGCCACGCCGATTCAAGACCGCGGACCTCACCATCCCGCTCAATGCGCTCCAGGAACGCCGAACGCGGATACTGGGGCTCATAGTGCGATTCATCCGCCAGATCGCGATGGCGCAGTTCCTCGAACGACTTGTACCCCAGCATGCGCACCAGAGCCGGATTCGCCATAAGCACCTGACCGTCCGCCGTTGTCCGGTAGACACCCACAGCGGTGTGCTCGAAGATCGCTCTCAAGTCCCCTTCAGACTGGGGCAGCCTTGACTCTGCTAACCGGAAAGTAGCGTTTGATGACGTCTCATCCGGCGTTCCTGACTTGTGCATTCTGTTATGACTCCTGACACTCCGCCAGCGATATCCATCTGAATTGCGGGTCGGAAGAAGCTAGTTCTGCCCTGCCTCAAGCATGGTCAGGACCCTCTTCATCCGGCGGCAACCGGTGCGAGCGGGAGATTGACGACTGCCACCCCCCCTATTATCGGCCGAAGACTCCCCCAGACGACAGTTTTCCCTCCCCGATGCGGCGAAATCACCGGCGACTGGCCCGTCGGGGCTGGAGCGATTATCCCACCGCCCCACCGAGCTTGTGGAAAACGCTCTGGAGCAACTCCTGCCGCTTCCGCAAGGCCGCCTTGAAGTCTCGGTCGTCAGTGTGCGAAATCTCCGAGTGCAGCTCTGACAGGTAGTTCTGGATCACGTCACGCAACGTCGAGGCTTCGGATTCTGTCAGATCGACCGTAGCCATAGCTAATCTCCTTCGACTGACCAATGACCATCACCTCGCCTCCGCCTAAATAACATTACTGGCGCCGGAAGGTGTTGTTCATCTCCGCGCCTGCCAGAAGCAGATCCGAATCGGCAAAATCAGCGGAAATGAGAACCTTCGATTCGAACGGTTCCAGGGTCACGGCACCGTGTACCGGGTGGCCGTCCACGTCGCAGTACGTCTCGCCTTCCAGGTCGATGCTGATCGGCTCCAACCTCGTGTTGCAGACAATCCGCGAGGTTGTCGGCGATTCGATGACCAACTCGCCAGAGCGATCCAGGTCGCTGAATTCCCTTGAGTTGCGATCGTATCCGGACAGGCTCCACCATTGACGAAGTGTCAGAGCATTCTGCCTCCAGCCGCCGATGTTGCTGTAACGATTTACCCAAATGTGTGCGTCATGATAGGGATTGTACAAGTAGTTCCTGTCGGACTGGCCGAAATGCACGTCGTCATAGTTCATGCTCAAGTACAGCGTCCGCTGCTCCGCCGCCGTCGCGAACATGACGTTATCGAGAATGACATCATCGACGAGCCTCTCCCGCGGTCGGTCGCGGCCGGACAAGTACACCTGGGCCCTTTCATTGCCGTAGAGCGTGTTGTGCTGCACGACGTTACCGGGGGCCCAGTGGAAGAAGATCCCCGCCATGTGCGAGCCGATAACTGTATTGTGTTCGATGACACGATTGTTGCCGCGCTCATCCACATAGATGCCGGGCGTGTCGCCCGAATATCGATCGATCGTCACGGGTAATCCGACGTCGCGACCGCGATACATCGACAGACACCCAATCGCATCTTCGATGATGTTATGGTGGAAGTGATCTTTCTCCGGCCTTTCGTTGTACCCGCCCGTGTAGATGCCGCCCCCGTCGGTCAAGGCCAGGCCAATGTTGGTAATGTAGTTGTAGGACACGTCCCGACCGTAGATCTCTCCGTCGAGATATAGCGCCGTATAACCGCTCCGGTCGATCCGGTTATTGTACACTTCGGTGAACGGGCCGCTGATGTAGATGCCGAAGCTCTGGCCGTTCCGCAGGTCGCCGCCGTACTGGTCCGTTCCTGTACCGTAGACGGTGTTGCCCGCGATGCGATTGTAGTAGGCCGTACGATCGACGTTGATGCCCCGGGAGGCGGAATGCTTCACCGTGTTGTTGAGAATCCGGTTGTCCGCACACTGCCCGTTGGTCGCCTGGACCATGATGCCGCAGTAGAAGGGATGTTCGACTGTGTTGTTCTCGATGGTGATATGGTTCGCCTGGTACAGCCAGATGCCGTGCTCGTACGCGTTGTGCATCGCCAAGCCGCGCACGACCGTCCAGGAGGCGCCGCTGTAAGTACGCAGGCAATAGTCTCGGTACGTGACCTCCACACCCTGCGCCACGTCACCTCGGGGCCACAGGAAGAGCTTCTTCTCGGCAGGATCGCAGGCCCACTCCCCTTCCTCGTTGATCGCGCCCGCGACATTGGTGATATAGTAGCCTAAATGATCCACAATATCATATCGCGGGCTCCGCCTCAGCGTCACCACCGACCGCGCGAAGTCCGTGATAGGGATCATATCCATCTGCCATAGCGCCGTCTTGATATGGCATACCGAACCGACGAAATAGCCGTCGGGCTGCGATAGTGTGCTGTCCACAAACGTTCGCGTTGGGTCCGGGATCGCCGTGGGATAGCTCCAGTCCGCATCCGGATAGCGCGAGTGGTCGAGCAACTGGCCGTGCTGAAAGGCCTGCTTGATGGCGAAGCGGCTGTCCGGGTGAGCATCGATCAGAGCGCTCACGTCCGCCACATAAATGTGTTCCCAATACGGATTCCCGGCACAGTCTCCCGGCCCGGCGCACGGTTGCCAGTTCGTTATCCGTTCGGCCGCGTTGATGATCGCCTTGCCCTCGTGGCCCGGATAGGCCCAGATTTGGATGGGGCTCGCCTCTGTGCCGCTCCTGTCGAGGATCACCGCTTCTCGATAGGTCCCGGCCTTGACCAACAGAATATCACCTGCCCCCACGGTTTGCACGCCTTTGCGAATCGTCTTGAAGGGCAGAGCTTCGGTCCCAGGATTGGTATCGCGCGCCTCCGGATGGCCGCCCTCGACATAGTAAAAATCCATCGCGGCCAGTTCCGCCGGCCGAGTCGTGAAACTCCAGACCTCCCCGCGGTGCGTGGTCTGCCCGTCGAACTCATCCACACGCCAGTAGTACGTTTTGCCGGATTCGAGGCTGCGACAGCCGTACTCGGTCCGTGCCATTACTCTTCCCGCCTCACTACTTGCTACAGCGTCGAAATCGTCACCGAAATGGACCGTGTGCTGCGCGGCACCGAAACCGGCCGTCCACGTCAGAGCCAGCGACCTATCAGCGAAATAGGCGCCGTCGGGCGGAACCGGATCGTAGGCCTTCTCGGAGGGCACGAGAAAACGCCATACCATGCCCTTATGCCTCGTCACGCCGTCGACTTCCACTTCATCGACCCGCCAGTAATACGTGGTGCCCCGCACCAGACCGTCCGGATAAGCCGACGTGGGCAGCCCGACTTCGAAGAAGGCCTCGCGCCGGTTGCCCTGGAAGGTGTCACCAGTCCCGTCGCTGACGTCCGTCAGGCTCTCGCCGAAATAGACATCATGGGAGTCGGCGGTCGGACCCGGTGTCCAGCTCAGCACCGCCCAGGTGTCGCCGACGACGGCGCCGTCTGCGGGCTCAGGCTCCGTGGCATTCCGCGACTTGCCAACCGTCACGTTGTCAAACGTGTAGGTGCGCACCTGGCCCGCGGCGTGCGATGTGACCGCCAGGCCCACATAGACGTCGGCGGCCATCGGAATCTCGACGGGGTTGGCCGTCGAATCGGCCGCCGTGCCGTCGGGTTGTTGCCGCCAATCGACGCCGTCGGTCGAGGAGTAGCCCGTGATGGTGTTGCCTTTGCGCGTCAGTCGCACCCAGTGAGGTGGTTCCGCGACGGGGTTGCTGTGGGCGCTGTGGGAACGGCCACTGGTGCTCGGCCGGTTCTGAAACGTCAGGCCACCGCCCTCGCCGCCGGTGATCGCCATC
>CP070782.1:5478016-5482372 GCA_020346325.1 Phycisphaerales bacterium | reverse complement strand
ACGTCGTTATCCGCCTCGCCCCGGAAGTACAACGTCAACGTGTCAGCGTCGTTGACCGTCCAATCCTGCGGCGTCTCCCACGTACGCTCGGCCTCGGAGTAGTACGGCTCGTCATCGTTATCGTAGTAGTACGGCATGGATTGTGCACCACCATGAACGATTTGCGTCTCCATAATCTGGTCGTGGGGAGTCTTCGGCTGCCAGATATCATGTCCGACATAGGTGCCAGTGCCGTTCCCCGGGCTGTTAGGTTCAGGCTGCTCAAATCCAAGTCCATCGATCCACGTTTGGAAAATCACCTCGCGGCTATCTAAGTCGTCCGTGTAGCTCTCGAATGTTGAGCGTCAGAGTTCTTGGACACTGACTTAGGCATAATCATGCGACCTTTTTGGACGTTGTGCAAGCATTGGTTCGGGCCTGTGAGGGTGTTTGATATCCGAGTCGCTGTAGGATCCATTGTTCGTTGTAGTTTTTTTTGAACTCGAGCAAAGCCTTCCTGAGCTGCTCAACGGTCTCGAAGGTTCGAACCCATAGTAGATTCTCCTTCAAGGTACGGATGAATCGCTCGGCGCAACCATTGCCCTGCGGCTCTCGAACAAAGGATGGGGAGGCGGTCATTCCCAGGAAGGCCAGCTAGTCCTGGAAATCGTCGGCCATATACTGGGAGCCGTGATCATGCCGAACCGTCAAGCCCGCGGCAATGTTTTCCGAAAAGGCGCCGAAGTGTTCTCTGACACCCTGACGCAGCGGTTCCAGGGCCTCGAAGCGGCTCTGGCTTTTGGAGGCGTGAATACCCACGCATTCGGCATTGAAGTGATCGACCGCGACAAATACCGCCGCTTTGCCTTCTTTGGTCGTCACCGCCGTGGTTATGTCGGTCCCCCATATCTCGTTGGGCTGGGACGTGAGAATCGTGCCATCATGGGCTTTGGGTCCATGACGATGGCCCACTCTTTGAGGCGCTTGCAGGCCATATTCCCGCATCAACCGGCGGGTGCGATCCTTGGAGGTGCGAATCCCCTGGAAACGCAGCCTCGCCCAGATCTTTCGGTGGCCCTCGCCATGGAAAGGACTTTCCTGGATGACCCTTCGAATGTGTTCGACCAGGTCCGCATCGGAGCACGGTCCCTGAGGCCCTCGTCGGGCCGGCACACGCGTGGTTCTGGCTCGGGCTCGATGGTCGTAGACGGTGGAACGAGGGATCTGCCATACCCGACAGACACGCTGCAGGCCATAGATTCTACCGACGGAGATCGAGCAGGCCTGACTCATCGCCTCGACCTCCGGCGTGCTAAAGGGAGACCCGCTTCCAGACGCTGGGCTTTCTCCTGGAGCAGTTCGTTCTCCATGGTTAACTCACCGACCTTCTTCTTGAGTCGGCCGATCTGTTCGTCGCGAGCGTTCGCTTTGCCGGTCTTTCCTTTGAGCGCCACTTGGCCGGCAGCCAGAAACTCCTCCCGCCATAACGATAGCGTAGAGGCCACGACACCCAGCTCTCGGCTCAATAGTTCCAGATCCTCGCCTCGCAACAGGCGAAGCACCGCCTGGGCCTTACGGGGGGCAGAGAATCGACCGCCGCGGCCGCTTGTTGCTCCGCTCGCTCCCGCTCGCTGCGCAACAACCGGCCCTCTCTTATCCTTGGACATATCCAGCACTCCTTTCGGGGAACATTATCCCCTAACGGTGTGTCCAAGGAAACTCTAGGGCGGGACATATGCGGACAGACACGTCAAGGCCGAGTTTCTGCAGGATGTCACTCCCCAGGTCATCAACCATTTCATCACGGCTCGCATCCAAGATGACGGTTGGTCGCCGAAGGCCGCCAATCTGATGCGGCAGACACTCCACGAGCTGTATTCGTATGCGATCAAGCACCATGACTTCAGGAGTCGGGACCGCCGGTATCCTAATCCTGCAGCGAGAGTGGAGCGGAAGAGGGAGCCAGCCCGACAGATCCGCTTTCTCCAGTTGGACGACATCACCGCTCAGCTCGGGGTGGTGCGGGATTACCCCGTGATCCATGCGATGGTGGCTGTGTACATCTATGCAGGACTTCGCTGCGAGGAGACCATATGACTGACCGATGACGATGTAGATCTGAACCGTCGTCTCATACGGGTGCAGGCGAAGACGGTTGGTGAGGAGTCCTGGCAGCCCAAGACCAAGAGAAATCGTATCGTTCCAATCAGCAGGAACCTCTTTGCCGTTCTCAGTAGTTACAGCCGTCCATACAATAGAGTGTGGTTCTTTCCATCTCCCACAGGTAAGAGATGGAACCCGGATAATTTCTCTCAGGATCTGCGGCAGATCAATAAGGCCGCTGGTTTGAAATGGTCGTGTCTGGATTTCAGGCACACATTCGGCAGCCAGTTGGCCCAGAAAGACGAGTCACTTCAGAAGATCGCTGAGCTGATGGGTAACTCGCCAGAGATGTGCCGAAAGCATTATGCCGCCTTGATCCCGGAACGGATGCACGACACGGTGGAGTTTGCCGAAGGGCCTACCGCTCCTGCGGCAGGGACGGAACGGGTCGAGGCCATGTTCCAGGAGATCCTGGGCAAACTCCAGGGGGAAGAGGCTGAGAAGCAGCCGAAACTTCGGTTGATCCATTGCGCCGATTAGCGCGCGAAGGGCGTGTCCAGAAGAGGTATGGCTGGATCACTCAACATATTCTCTGGAGGCAATCCAGTCCTTGACTTCTCGCCACTTGTAACGAATGGCGCCATTGCGACCGCGCCCAAATGTAATCGGGCGGATGCCCGCCTGCTGGAGCCACCTTCGGACAGAGGATCTGTGGGCGTCGAGCATGTGTGCCAGGGTCTTGAGGCTGACAGTCAGTCTCTGGCTGTCATCAATCCTCTGCTTGTTTCTTGTGGCCAACCCGGGCACGAGTGCGTTCCTTAATCAGGGTCCTTCCGGTCACTATCCGCATTATCGCCGATCGCCTGAGGATCTGGGCTACAGTCCACTATCGTCGGCCTGATTTCTGCGTGATAGAACGATTGCAGGTCCAGGAAGCATGCGGATTCACTGGATATGCCTATTCCTCACAGCCGACAGTTTCCTCGTCGGATACCTTGACTCTCAGATGCTTGTAGACCTCGGTTGCCAGCAAGGCCACCTTGGGTAGGTCCTCCGCGGCAAATGAGGTCGTGTGTTTCCATTGCTCGCCGTCTTTGTAGGCCTTGTCGATACAGGTGGAGTAGAAGTTGACCATCTGGCCGTTGACCACTCGTGCCTCGGCGAAAATGCTTGCGGTGATTGGCCCGCATCTGAACTTCTTTTCGGGCTTGTTCATTGTGGTACCCTCTCAAGACAGATGAAGTCATCCTTTCCATATTGCAAACAAGTCGGTCAGGCACATCGGTGGATTCGGCCTCTGCCGTGGTTGATTGCACCCAGCATGGCAACAGCGGTCGACTCATTTTGGATACGCTGCTGCCGCTGGCGGCCAATGCGGACCTCGGCAAAGTCGGCGGGGCGGGCGAGGAGTTCTGGGTGTTCGGCCGGAATTATGCGAATGACGTCGATCCAACGCGGCTGGAGCGAACCTCCATCGAGGCCGGCGCGTGGCGGATCGGGGTCTCGCCAAAGGCCGCCGCGGCTGAGGACCTGTTCCTCAATGTCATGCAGGTGACCGACCGTCAGTCACCATCGCGCTGGCCCGTGCGCAGGCTTGAGGCAGGCGAACGCGTGGGCTGTATCATCGAGGGGGCCGAGGCGGCGTGGTTCGTCTTGATGCGAAGGGACCGCCAACGCTCCGCCGAGCCGGTGACGCTCATCATCCCGGGCGGTCGCCCCAGCCGCATACTCGTGACCGACCTGACGCCGGGCCAATGGCACGCGCGGCGGGAAGGCTCTGCAGAGACTCGCGATCTCGCCGTCGACGAAGACTCCGGCGCCGCATGGTTCGAGGGTCCGGCCGGTACTTGGACGCTGTCGCGCTGATTCGGGGTTGGCTCTGTTGATCACCGGCTGTCTGCTTGCACTCGTCGTCGCAGAGAGGTAGCATCTGATGGGTACAACACGTTTGGTGCCGATCTTTGAGAGGTGAAAAATGGTCCTGAGGATCTTTGCATTCGCGTGGGTTCTCCTTGCTGCTTCGGCAGCCTTCGCAGAGGCTCGCTATCCCGCAAGTGCCCACGTTACCGATCCTGCGTTGTACCCATGGTCGACCAATACGCACCCAACCGATGTCGCCAGGTCGCACGTCGAGGAGATTACCGCTGTGATGGGGGCAACACACAGGTACACGGTCTTGCAAGGCGGCACGATGGATGGCCGCAATTGCCGGTCGCCCATGGGCTGCGGGATTGCGAGGGAAGGGGCCTTCCTCCAGACCTGGGAGTCCAACCG
>CP070782.1:5469736-5477916 GCA_020346325.1 Phycisphaerales bacterium | reverse complement strand
GACCACGCCGTCACTGTAGCAGTTGACCAGGGCCGCTTCACTGCGGCCGGCCAGCGAACCGACCATATCCCCGGTGCCCAGGACCGAAGCATGTTCCAGTCCCAGGTCACGGACCGCGGACCTGGCATCGAGCCAGCCGAACAAGCCTAGGAAGCCGGCCCCTCGGAGTTGCAGGTGCCGGATCACATACCCGTTGCCATCGAGAGTGCCTGCAAACCATGTAGCGACGGCGCCGGTCCAGGTGATACCGGCGAGATCGATGTCGGCTCCCAGGCGATAGGAGGCCCAGGGTCGAGACCCGATCGCGCCCAGTTCCTGAGGGTTCGTGATCAGGAACGGCTCGTCCGGCGTCCCTTGGCCCGGCGGCAGGACAGGCTCATAGCCTTCGAACACGCTCAGGCGCGGACAGCCGCCGTGCTGCGGCATCTGCCAGGTCTCAGCGGTACCGTTGGTGCTTTCGGCCACAAAGTCCCACCCGGCCTCCAGGTAGGTCTCCATCCGCTGCATCTCGGCGGTTGTCAGACCCATGCCGACGATCCCGTCGGCAACTCCGGAAGTCTCCACATCCCAGAAGGAACTCGCTACGCTGCCGTCGCCACGTCCGACCAAGCCGCCCAAGTCGCCGGCTCCAATGACGGCGCCGGTGCTATGGCACGTCGTGATACTACCCGAATTAGCACCGGCCACGCCGCCGACGTTATCATTCCCGGTGATCCCGCCGCTGCTGTAGCAACGCGATACATCGCCGGCGTTGTTCCCGACGAGGCCGCCGACAGATTTACTCCCGGTAGTCGCGCACGTGCTGTAGCAGTTCGACATGGTCCCTGAGTGGTAGCCGACGAGGCCCCCGGTTGAGTCTTCTCCTGCAACGGCGCCGGTGCTGTAGCAGTTAAGCAGGGTGCCCTCATTGCTTCCGGCCAGGGCACCGGTGTGATAGTCGTTTCCCTCGACCGACACGTCCTCCAGGCCCAGGTCGCTGATGACGGCGCCTTTGGCGATGTAGCCAAACAGACCCAGTTGGCTGTCACCGGTGATGTGGAGATGGCGGATGACATGGCTGCTTCCAGCAAATACGCCTCGGAAGGGAGCAGTCCGCCTCGCCCGGCGAGGGCCGGCGGAGGAGGCGATCACGGCCCGGTCGAAGGGGGTCTCTGCCAGGTCGATGTCGGCTGTCAGGACGAAGCACTTGTCATAGTCACTCGGCGTATTGCCCAGATTGATCAAATCCCGAGCCGAAGCGATTTGGTAAGGATCGCCCGGCGTGCCGGTGCCACCGCTGTATCGAGCCGATACCAGGGGCGCCCAGACCAGGAGCAGCCCGCCGAGGAGGGCCGCATTGCGAAGTGAACGTTTCCTCTCCATTTTCTGTCTCCTTTCAGCTTGCTGAACTCTCGCTACAGCGGTGGGGCGCCCACCTGCTGCGTTCCAATCCGGTCGACACGCCCCTCCGCGCGGGCCGGCAAGTGTTTCCGCTCCTCCCTTTAGAGTTACCCCGATTGGTGGGGATATTGTCGAGATTTTTTCGCCCTGGAGCGATTTCTGCTGGAAGTGCCGCTGAGCCGACAGGCACGGGGGAAGCGCGTCTATGCGGGAATTACGGCGTTTTTCCTTGACGTAGGATACTCGCGTATGTAGGATATATAAAGAACATATGGCCTTGATGAATAGACGATGCAGAATGGTGGATTGTCGATCCGGCCGGCTGGTCCGCACGGTAGTGGGGGGATCCCCGGCTCATTTCTCCATCATCCAATACCCAGTTGCACAGACTCAACGCCCGAGCCGATACGGCCTGGAGCGCTGTCATCATTTCTGCAAAGCAAAGCCAATTGTTGATGAGGCGAGGTTGCTTTAAGTGCAGTTATTAGAGGTGGTTATGACAAATGGCCCGGTTGACGTCGTGCAGAAGCAAAGCCAATCAAAGCCAATTTCTCGGCTGGGCTCAGCCGGAGGTGGGACGAGGCAGGCGCGGAGGGGCAGACCCGGGCGAAGGGCAAGGCGAATGCGCCAAACAAAGCCAATTTCCCCTGTTCTTGGCTCGAAAATGCCGGTGGGGGGCGAAAACAAAGCCAATTGGCCGGTTTGGCCGGGGAACGGCGCGATTGTGGGGGCGGGACTTGGTTGCGCCAGGTCACTGTGGTACACTTGGGGCCGTGGCATCGGATCACAGACAGCAGAGAAATCGTCTCTTGGGAGGATCTGAGATGAACCGTCGAGAATTCGTCGCTGCGGGCGTGGCCGCTGGCATGGCGGCTATGGGAGTGCAGCGGGCTGCGGCCCAGGAATCGAGTCGGGCGAAATTCCGCATGAAGTATGCCCCGCATTTCGGCATGTTCAAGAACAGTGCGGGCGACGACCCGATCGACCAACTCAAGTTCGCCGCCGACCAGGGTTTCACCGCCTGGGAAGACAACGGCATGATGCGCAAGGACGTCGATCTCCAGAAAAGAATCGCCCGGACCATGGAGCAGCTCGATATGCAGATGGGCGTGTTCGTCTCCTCCGGGGGATTCGACCGCAACGAGTTCGTCACCAGCACGTCGAAGGACTTGCACGATCGGCTGCGGGCCCAGATGAAGAAAGCCGTCGAGGTGGCCAAACGCGTCAACGCGACGTGGTCGACGTTTGTTCCGGGCAATGTCAGCCAGAAACTCGAACACGACTACCAGATGGCCAACTGCATCGAGAACCTGCGCGTCTGCGCCGAGGTGTGCGAACCGGCCGGCCTAGTCCTGGTGCTCGAGCCCCTGAACTGGTGGGCGAACCATCCGGGGCTGTTCCTGACCAAGATTCCGCAAGGTTATCTGATCTGCAAGGGCGTCAACAGCCCGAGCGTCAAGATCCTCGACGACCTGTATCACCAGCAGATCTCCGAGGGCAACCTGATTCCGAACATGGATATGGCCTGGGACGAGATCGGCTATTTCCAGATCGGTGACAATCCCGGTCGCAAGGAACCGACGACGGGCGAAATCAACTACAAGAACATCTTCAAGCACATTCACGACAAGGGCTACACGGGCGTGCTGGGCATGGAGCACGGCAACAGCCGTCCGGGCGAGGAAGGGGAGCAGGCCCTGATCGCGGCGTATCGCTATTGCGACAGTTTCTAGTTCGGACTACCAACATTCAATGATCGAGGTATCGAGCATGGGCGACAGCAGCAAGGCAACCAGACGGCAGTTTATCAAGTCGGCGACGAGCGCCATCGGCGCCTTTACCCTCGTTCCGCGTCACGTGCTGGGGCAGGGCCAGACGCCTCCGAGCGAGAAGCTCAACGTCGCCTGCATCGGCATCGGCGGTCGCGGCGGGGCCACTCTCAACGGCGTGCGCGGCGAAAACATCGTGGCGCTGTGCGACGTAGACATGCGCCGCGCGGGCGACGCCTTCGCCAAGCATCCGAAGGCCAAGGCCCATCGCGACTACCGCCGGCTGCTGGACGAGATGGACGAACAGATCGACGCCGTGACGGTCGCGACGCCCGACCACACCCATGCGGTCATTGCGATGGATGCCATCAAGCGGGGCAAGCACGTCTACTGCGAAAAACCGCTCGCTCACTCGATCCACGAAGTCCGCGCATTGCAGAAGGCCGCCCGCGAACACAAGGTGGTGACCCAACTCGGCAACCAGGGGCATTCATTCGACACGATTCGTACGTTCTGCGAGTGGATCTGGGACGGGGCGATCGGCGAAGTCGGCGAGGTGCACGCGGCTTGTGGTTCCGTCTATAGCACCATCGACCAGCTACCGAGGCTCAAGGAGAAGCACGAGGTTCCGGAGGAACTGGATTGGGATCTGTGGCTGGGCCCGGCCCAGTATCGGCCCTATCACCCGCTGTATGTCCCGGGGACGTGGCGGCGCTGGACGGCTTTCGGTTGCGGCGTAATCGGCGATTGGGTCTGTCACGTGGTCGACCCGGTCTTCTGGGCCCTCGATCTCGGGGCGCCGACGACCGTGCAAGCCGAGGCGAAGGGCTACGATCCGAAGGCTCACGGCGAGACGTTCCCGCGCGGCACCAAAGTCACCTTTGAGTTTCCCGCCAAGGGCCGGCGCGGTCCGGTCAAGCTTGTCTGGTTCGATGGCGAAGAGAAGATTCCGCGGCCTGGAGATCTGGAGGAAGGCCGCAAGGTGCCAAGGACCGGCGCGATCGTGATTGGGGACAAGGGCAAGATCACCTACGGCTCGCACGGGGCTGGCGGCGTGCGCATCTTCCCGGAAACGAAAATGAGAGCGTATACCCAGCCGGCAAAGACGCTGCCGCGCGTGCCGGGCCACTTCGAGGATTGGCTGCACGCGGTCAAGACGGGCGGCGTGGCCGGTTCGAACTTCGACTACGGCGCGCTGCTGACCGAGATTGCGCTGCTGGGCATCATCGGCATCAAGCACCTGGGACAAAAGCTGGAGTGGGATGGCGCCAGAGGGCGCTTCACCAATAGCGACGAAGCGAACCAGTGTCTGACGCCCACGTTCCGGCAAGGCTGGACACTTTGACAACTTAGTCGAGATGCTAGAGCCCGAGCGCCTCGCCCATCAGCGAGCCCTCACAGGGACAGAAGGCGCGGATGTTGGCTTCCGGGGTGCCAGGCGGGACTTCGCAACCCGGCTGCAGGATGAAGCGCGGGCCTCCCGCTGCGAGGCAGGCACGAGCGGCTTTGGCAACGTCTGCGGGCGAGCCCTGCAAGAGCACGGCCGACGGATCGAAGTTGCCGCACAGCGTGACATCCGGGCCGACGGCTTTGCGCGCGGCCTCGATCGAGACCATCCAGTCGAGGTCAACAATGTCGGCGCCGGTCTGGGCGATGTGCTCGATATTGCGGCTGATGTCGCCGCAGATGTGGAGCTTGACGGTCGCGCCGGCTTCGTGGATGCCATCAAAGAGGCGCTTCTCCAACGGCAGAACGAAGTCCTGGTACATCTGCGGGTTGATCAGACTGGCGACGGCGTCCCCGACGCCGATCATTTCGGCACCGGCCTCGATCTGGGCCCGGGCGAAACGGATCGCGTTGTCGACGATGGTTTCGGCGGCCTTGAGATACATTTCGGGCGCGTCGATCAGGTCCATCATCGTGTTCTCGACGCCGCGCAGGTCTGCATATTCGGCGATCGGACCCTCCACCCAGCCCAGCACGCTGTGAGTTTGGCCGACAGCTTGGGCCATCTGGGCGACACTGGCGACACGCTGCCGGGGACGCTCGGCGTTCTCGATGTCGAACGCCTTGATGCGGTCGATGTCAGCCGGTGTGCGCATCAACAGCTCTTTCGGTTTGCCCACCCCGTCGGCAGGCCAGTCGAATTCCATGCCGTAAGCCGAGGCCTCGCGCCACGGATCGCTGATGGCGCTGATCTGGTCCAGGTTGAAGGCCCGCGTGACAGCGAGTTGCGACTCGGCGAGTACGTCACCGTCCAGGTAGTAGTCACGGTAGGTCCGGCCGATGAAGTTGGCGGCCCAGGCCATGAAGATGGGCGTCACAGCGGGGCGATCGCAAGCGTGGCCCTGCAAGGTGGCTTGAATCCGCTCTTTCGGGGTCATCGGTCTCTCCTGTCAATGTTCGGGTTCCCGGCTTACTTTGGATTGCCGGCTTACCCAGATTCTCGATGGTCTCCTGGTCCGTCACTTGCGAGAGAGTGTACCAACTGCGCGGCTCGAAAGCATGGACTTTCCCGCGCGAGTCTGCCAAGGAGGCGTCCAGCCGGATTTGTGGTGAGATTGTGAGAAATCGCTTGGCGGGCGTTTATCCGGTCTGATAGAATTTGGCGTCGTCAGCGCAATGAATGAGGATCCGGACCGCATGAGACATGCCACGGCATCCAGGGAAGAAGAATCACATCAGAAACGATCGGCCATGAGGTCTCCGGGGCTGAGGTCTGTGCGCCAGGGAGGTATGCAACAATGCTGAGAGTGGGAGTGGTTGGTTTCGGGTTCATGGGGCGGATGCATTTTCGCTGCTGGGACGCGCGGGACGATGCCCGAGTCGTGGCGGTCTGCGATGCGAACCCGAATATCAAGGAAGACACGAAGCGGGCTGTCGGCAACATCGACGGGGCAGCCAGCGCGATCGATTTCCGTGGGATCGAGCTGTTCACCGATTTCGACACCATGATCGAGCAGGCCGGCTTGGATGCGATCTCCTTGACCCTGCCTACCTATCTTCACGCCGAGTTTTCCGAGCGGGCCCTGTCACGCGGCGTCAACGTGCTGTGTGAGAAACCGATGGCGCTGACGGTGGCCGACTGCGAGCGCATGATCGCGGCGGCCGACAAGAGCGGCAAGATTCTCCAGATCGGTCACTGCTTACGGTTCTGGCCCGAGTATGCCAAAGCCAAGGAGCTCGTCGACCGCGGCGAGTACGGCAAGGTCGTGGCGGCCACCTTCCAGCGCCTGGGCGCGCCGCCCGGGTGGAGCCTGGACAACTGGTTCGTCGACGAGCAGCGCAGCGGCGGGGTGGCGCTGGATCTGCACATCCATGATACCGACTACGTCCAGTACCTCCTGGGCATGCCCAAGGCGGTGTGCAGCCACGGGGCCAAGGGTGCGCAGGGGCAGTTGATCCACATCGTCACGCAATACATCTACGGCGACGACCAGGTCGTCACGGCCGAAGGGGGCTGGGGTATGATGCCCGGCTTCGGCTTCGAGATGAGTTTCAATCTGGTGCTGGAGAAGGCGACGATCGTTTACGACCTGACGCGGGAGCCGGTCCTGCGCGTCTGCCCGGCCGAGGGCGAGGTCTTCACCCCCGAGGTGGCCAAGGACGACGGGTACGTGCGCCAGATCGAGCACTTTGCCCGGGCGGTACAAGGCCAAGCGGTGCCCGAGGTGATTACGCTGGCCCAGTCGCGCGACTCGGTGAAAATCGTCGCGGCCGAGCGGCGGTCGGTGGATACGCACGAACCGGTGCTGGTGAACTAAACGAGGCGACGCAGAGATAGGAGACTCTTAAATGAAATGCAAGGATTGGCCGGTGGCCGTTTGCAGTTGGTCGTTACAGACAGATTTGGCGGGCGTAGCCGGCGCGATGAAGGAATTGGGTCTGGAACACGTACACCTGGCGGTGGGACCGGCCGTGGAAGAAGGGGGCCAGGCCTATCTGGACGCCATCAAGGCGCAGGACTGGACCATCACGAGCACCATGATCGGCTTCCCGCAAGAGGACTACTCGACGCTCGAACGCATCAAGGTCACCGGCGGGATCGTCCCCGACGAGACCTGGGACGCGAATCGCCAGATGGTCCTGGACGCGCTCGACATCACGGCCGATCTGGGGGTCAAGTATCTGTCGATGCATGCTGGCTTCATCGACGAGAGCGATAAGGCCCATGCCGAGAAGGTCACCAAACGGATCAAACTGCTGGCCGACGCGGCGGCCGACAAGGGCGTGATGTTCCTGCTGGAGACGGGGCAGGAAACCGCCGTCGAACTGGCGCAGTTCCTGGAGAAGCTGGATCACAACTTCATAGGTGTCAATTTCGACCCGGCCAACATGATCCTCTACGACAAGGGCAATCCCATCCAGGCGGTCCGCACGCTGGCGCCGTGGATTCGTCACTTGCACGTTAAGGACGCCACGCGTACCAAAGAGCCCGGCACCTGGGGCGCAGAAGTGCCCTGGGGCGACGGCGAAGTCGGCATCGCGGAGTTCCTGAAGGTGCTGGAAGAGATCGGCTTCGAGGGCGCAATGGCGATCGAGCGCGAGGCGGGAGACAATCGTTTTGGTGACATCAAGCTGGCGATCGAACGGTTGACCGCCGCGTAGCGATTCAAGGAGAGCGATATGATCTTTGGAATGGATTCGGCCCTGTATTGGAAGCTCAGTGCGTTGATGGCTCTGGAGTTCGCGGTCTGGGGGGCGTGGTATCCCGTCCTGGCGGCGCGCCTGCTGGGCCCGCTGAAGTTCAGCGGCAAGCAGACCGGGTGGATCTACGCGGCGCTGCCTTTGGCGTGCATTTTCATGCCGTTGGTAGCCGGTCAGATGGCGGATAAGTACGTTAACACGGAGTACATCCTGGCGGGAGCCCATCTAGCCGGCATGGTCCTGTTGTTTGTCGCGGGCTGGCGGAAGGACTTCAAGTCGCTGTTTACCGTGATCCTGCTGTATTCGCTCTGCTATGCGGCGACACTGCCTCTGGTCAACTCGCTCATGTTCTACCACTTGGCCAAGAACAACGTCGATACCGCC
>CP070782.1:5441428-5469636 GCA_020346325.1 Phycisphaerales bacterium | reverse complement strand
AGGCGTTGGCCGTTCCGCAAATCGAATCCCTGCACCACGTCGCCCGCGCCGCTGACGAGTTGGTCGGCGTCATCGACACGGACGATCAGCGGCGTCACGTGGGCGATGCGCGAGCTGCCCCGGCGCCCCTGCCAGCGGGCCTGGCCCGTGCTCGTATCCAGGGCGAGAATCAGCGACTTATCCCATGGCACCTGCCACCCGAGTTTCTTGTTGGGCCCGGGACTGCTCCAATCATAAGCCATGATGACCATATCGCCGTACAGGACCGGTGAGACCGCCAGCCCATGCTCGCTGTAGTAATCGAAATCTGCATTGGTCCACACGGGCTCGCCATCCATCGTGACGGCTACGACGCGACCGTCACAGGCGGCAACATAGATCCGTCTGCCGTCGGTGGCCGGCGTGGAGGTCGCGAAGGAATTCTGCCGGGACTTGTGGCCCGCCTTCTGTTCCAGAAGTTCCTTGTTCCAAAGCAACGCGCCGGTCTCGGCGTCGAAGCAGATCAGTCGCAGCGAAGCGCCGTCGTCCTGAGCGACCGTCACATAGACGCGGTCGCCAAATACGATGGGAGACGACACGCCCTCGCCGGGCAGTTCCGTCTTCCAGGCAATTCCGGAGGTGGCCGTCCAACTCGTGGGGACTTGCTGTTCGTGCGAGATGCCCTGCCCCGTCGGCCCCCGGAAACAGGGCCAGTTCTCCGCCCGAGCCGCGGGGGTCGACAGGCATGACAGGGCGACGATAGCAGGGAGCAGCGCGATTTGTCTTTTCATGGGCACACCCCGGATTGGTCAGAGTATTTTTCTCAGATCATACCGTCCCAATCGGCATTTGGCAAAACTCAGGCCAGGAATTACTATGGGCCCGGGTCGGACGATGCCGACCCAGACTAGAGCAATGAATACAGGACAGGAGCGTGACATTGGCATCTGGAAGGATCGTACTGGAATTGCCCGAGTGGCTGAAGGTCCTGGTCGATGAGCGCCGAGGCCGAACATGGGACAGTGCCGAGGCGCGCATGCGCTTTGCCATCGAACTGGCCCGGCTCAATGTCGAGCATGGTACAGGCGGACCGTTCGGCGCCGCCATCTTTGAGGCCGACTCAGGCAAGCTCCTGGCGCCGGGCGTGAACCTGGTCGAGCCGGCCCATTGCTCGATTGCGCACGCGGAGATGGTCGCCATCGCCCTAGCTCAGCAGACCGGTGGTTCCTATGACCTGGGCCACGGTGGAACGATCTCCGAATTGGTCACCAGCACCGAACCCTGCGCCATGTGCCTGGGCGCCATTCCCTGGTCGGGCGTACGCCGCGTCGTCTGCGGCGCGCGGGGCGAAGACGCCTGCGCCATCGGTTTCGACGAAGGTGCCAAACCCGTCGACTGGACCGGCGAACTGACCCGCCGCGGCATCGCCGTGACACGCGACGTCCTGCGCAACGAAGCCCGCGCCGTCCTGAACCACTACCGCGCCACCGGCGGCCTGATCTACAACAGTCGCAACGACGGGTAAAGGTGTGCGCGACACCCCCTGCCGCTACTGGACGTGGCGTGAAGAGATCGGCGCTTTGTGAGGATACTTTATGTGGGATTCGAGCCGGTACGCCAGGCCGCTGACCGGCGCAGCGCCAGGACGACAACCAGCAAGAGCACCAGAGCATGCAGGAGCAGACCGCCGAGGTCGGTACCCTCGAGATCGAACGTATTCATCAGGGTGTTCGCCATGCCGTGGAACATGCCGACGAGATAAAGCGACCTGCTCCAATGGTACAGGGCACCGACGGCCGCCCAGAGCACCACGCCGGAGACGATGGTCACAGGCGGCAGAGGCCTGAAACCTATATGCAGGAGAGTGAACGTAACACTGGCAACCAGAACCCCCCGGACGATACCGTATCGTTCCACCAGCCTCGTCTGCACGTACCCCCTGAACACAACCTCTTCACCAAAACCCATCGCGACGTAGAGCACGAATGTCTGGATGAAGACGGGGATGCTCAGGCCCGCCAGGACGGCATTCACAGAGGGCATGGAAGCGCCAAGAACCAGCCCGACGACCTTGTCAAGAACGTACAGTACCAGCGCCAGCAGAGCGCCACATGCCAGCGCCGAAAGGCTGCTGCGTCTCCAATCCAGGCCCACCGTCTTCCATGTAAAGGGACGCCTTTCGATGACGCCTACCACAAGCCAGGCAAGCGGAAGACTCATAAGCCCGTTGAGGATGCCGATGACTGTTGACCAGGCCGGATCTTCAAAGACGGTGGCCTTTGCGCGTGCGAGTGCATCCTCTCTGGCCACGCCGTTATGGGCCAGAAACCCGGTGTATAGACAGATCGGGATGAATCGGAGAAGAACGGCAACAGCTACGAAGAGCAAAATGATAATCAGCAGTCTCCACACCAATCGGACCTCACCCGTGCCGTACCTGATGGTGGACATTCTTACTCTCCTTGCGATAGACGACCCGTCTACGGACGGCCCGACTGCGCATAGATGGCCCGAATCTGCCGTTCGACATCATCGTCAATGTTCCCGCACGGTGCGTTATCGATGATACGCAGTCGAACCTGGATTTCAACACGTCCGGGCTCAAAGCACGTTGAGCGGCTCACACACGAGACAAGCGACGAACAGGTCGAGCAATTCAAGACGAAGGCGGCGTTTTGTATCTGCGGGTCAGATTGAAGCAAAGTGTCGACATGATTGCCGGAGTGAGTAACACCAGTGCCCATAGCGCAATCCTTACTATCCCTAACATCATATCCCCAGCCATATCTATGTACAGGTACAGGAGGGCTATAACGGGCGCTCCAAGAAATACGCCACCGAAAGCTGCCAAAAATGAACCGGTTTGGCTGCCTATTCTACCTACAAGATAGACACCAATGGCACAGCCGACTATATAGACCGGAAGAGCAGCAATTATCATCATTGCCAAAACGGCAAAAACAAGCAGACCGCCCATGCAACTTTCACCCAAACCTGGAAACGCAGATTCAGCCCCATAGCCGACCACAAGTGCGGACAGGAACGCAAGAGCAGTTGCTGTCACCGTCCCGACCAGGACTTCACCGGCGATTCTTGTGAGACTCCGGGGCGGCTTCCGACGGCCTTTCTCTTCGTGTTCAGCGTTGCTGGGCTCACCCATTGCTTCGACCGGCCTCTTAAGCCGTCTCCTTTCTAATCGTTTTCATCCGGCGCTTGAGACTATCGACGAGCGATTCTCAGGGACAAACGGGCTGCGCGTCCTCTCTCTTCCTTATCGCCTCAATGGCCCTCTCCAACCTTGTCCTGTTCTTTGGGTCCATGTCGGCCAGTTCCTTAAGGACGGGAATGCAACTTGCGTCTCCAATCGTTGCCAGGCCACTGGCCGCCCATACTCGCACGCTATAGCTCTCATCTTCAAGCGCTTCCATAAGGGGGGCCATCGCGCGGGGGTCTGCGATTCTGGCAAGGGCCTGGGCAGCGCTGATTCGCACCATTGCATCTTGATCTCCCAGGCAGCTAATTAACGGCTCGACAGCGCTTCTATCCTCAGTCAAACCCAGCGTCCTGGCGGCAGCATGGCGAACACGCCCTTCGGGCGATTTGAGCCCCTCGATGAGTTCCGCCGAAGTTGCCGCCTCCGACTTCATGCGTTCAATCTGCGACTTGATTCGCGCGTCGGGAAGCTTTGCAGCGCCACACCATACGGTCAGGCAAGCTGGCAACAAGAGCACAATGAGCGTGATTCCCTGGAACCACATCCACCCCGAAAAGGCCGATTTCTCCTGGGTCGACTTCCGCGCGATCAGCTTCCGGTGTAACCCGATCAGGAACCAGGCTGCCGTGGCAATGACACCGATCAATGCCAGCCAGAAGGCGGTGAGTATGTAGCTGGGAGGCCCCTCCCTGTGCCCAAACATAAAATCGGTCTGGCCAACCCAACGCAGGAAGTAGACGATAGCGACGATGTTCAACGTCGTTGCGGCGAGTCCAACAACAACCCGGATGCGGCGAATCGAAAGCCGCACTGAAAGCCTGGCCCAGTTATGTCGATATGGTTTCCGCATAACATCCCCTGCCTCAACAAGGATGTCTCAACCATATTGTAACCTCGGGGAGAGAACAGGTCAATCACGGTCGCACGCATCTCTGACCGTTTGAGCATCGCAACGGCAATGCGAAGGCCTGTTGTTCAGGTGCCGCGTCGTCGCGCCAGGAAGCGGATTTCGGGCGGCAGGAACGGCCGAACCATTCGTCTTGCCATAAATGACGAGAAGCTTCAGAAGCGACATCCGTGGCTCCCTATCCGACCGGTACGTCGGGGCTCTGCTGAGGGCAGGATTCCGATACCCACCGAAACGAGCGTGAGCAGATGGGCTCCGGCCACCGGCACGGTAAGCCAAGCCTTCGGCCTGATCCGTTGCTCCTGGCGGTTCAGCCGGCTTTGTATGCTCTCAGAGTAAAGGTGGGCACGGCACACCCTGCCGGTTGAGGTTGCTACTCGTCGTTAGCGGTATTGCGTGCTCGGGGGGCGCGCGGGTAGCGGCGCGGGCGCCGGTGCCGGAACGGGGCCGGCGTTGGGGTCGGGGGTCGGGGCGATCGGCGGCGGGAGGATGCCGAGGTGGCGTTCGATGCGTTCGAGACGCATGTCCACACGAGTCAGCTTGGTGTCGATGGAATCGAGCGTTGCGCCGATGCTCCGGATATCGCCCGAGATCTCGACGAAGTTCCCTTTGGTCGCGTCCATGTAACGTTCCATGACGCGTTCGTAGGCCTCGATCGCCCGCGTGGCATCGGTGCGGTGCTCGGGGGTCGAGTACACCTGCGTTTCGACCTCGTACCGCTGGCGCATCTGGCCGGTCGACGTGGAGAACCAGAGCACTACCACCATCAGGATCACCATCCCGGTGGCAATATAAAAGCGTCGATTCGATTTCATCGCATGACTCCTGTTCAGCTCTTCGTTAACGTCCAGCATTAAGAAAGCAGCGCCTCATGGAATATTGTTATCCTGAGGCAACGCCGCAGGATCTGGCAACCGAACTGGGTCAGGGCTCTCAAGAGCAAGCCCAGATCCTTTACTGCGCAGCGCTGCGTTCAGGATGACGGGACGGCGCCGCGATCAATCATTCGGTGCGTTGCACCCTGGAGATGATATCGGCAAGATCGGACAAGAGAATTAGCGGGTTCTTCGGACCCTCGGCGCCGGCAGCCGCGGATCAGGGCGCCGCGCCGGCCGGAACGATCGGGGCCCATTGGATATGTGCGGCCCCGAGGATCGTGCCCGTGGCGTTGGCCAGATCGACCAGGGCGATCTGATACTCGGTCAGGGCTGTGATCTCGGCGCTCTGGGCGTTGGCGAAGGTCGTCTGGGCGTCGAGCACGTCGGTACTGGTGCGGGCGCCCAGTTCGAACTGGCGTTTCTCCGCCTCGTAGAGCCGCCCGTTGAGAATACTGTTCTGCCGGGCGGCCAGAATCCGCTGCCAGTTGGCCTCAACCTGATCGATGGCGTTGAGCACTTCCAGCTCGATCATCGCCTCGCGATCGTCGCGGGTCGCCAACCGCTGGCGCCGCTGGTAAATCGCCTGACGGATACGGCTCTGGGCCGCCTGGTTGCCGATGGGAATGACCAGCTGAGCCCCGAGGCGATGACCCGTGAAGTCGCTGTTACAGAGCATGTCGAAAGAATCGCTCCGGGCGAGCCCGGTGCCGCTAATGTTGTAGGTGTAATCGAGTGTCGCCAGAGGTAGAGCCAGATTGCGCATGTAGTCGACCGTGCTGGCGTCCCGGAGAAGTTGCAGCTGCAGTTCCACCAATTCCATGCGGGAATCCAAAGCCGTGCGCACCAGTTCCGAGCGTTCCATCTGGTAGAGGATCGGATCGGGCTCGGTCCGGGGCACCAGCGCCGTGGGCGATTGCATGTCCAGACCGGCCCTGTTGATGACGCGCTTCAATTCGCGTTCGCGGTCGCGCAGATTGTTCTCGGCCACGATGATGGCTTCGAGCTGCTGGGCCACGCCCGCCTCGGCGCGCGTGACCTCGACCTGGGCTCGCTCGCCCAGATCGACGAAGCGCTGGGCCTGTTCGAGTTGCGCTTGCGCGAGATCGTACTGCTGCTTGCGGACGTCCAACTCCTTCCGGGCCGCGTAGAGGCGCCAGTAAACGCGGTCGATCGCGGCCAGGACGGTGATTACCTCCAGCTTGGCCCGAGCGTCGGCCGCCTGACGGTCGTACCGGGCGAGGCGAATGGAGTGCATGTTGGCCCAGTTGCCGGCATTGCGCAGCAGGGGTTGGCTGATTGACACAGAGAACCGGTTATCGAAAGTTGGATTGACGTTCGGGTCGCCGGTCAGGTCGTTATACCGATTGTCAGCCAGGTCGAAGATGACTTGCCCTCCCGTGCGAAGCGGCACCATAACGCCCAAGTCGGCAGCGATTTGCTCCGTCTTGGCCGCCGGAGCCGTGAGCAGGGTGCCATCTCCAAGGACCACGGTCCGGCCGGGTTGCTCCAACTTGGAGAGATTCGCGTTGGCGAAGAAGGACGCTTCGAACTTGGCCTCTTCCTCGCTGAGCCGTTCAGCCGCGATGGTGGGATTGATCAACTCGGCCTTCAACTGGAGATTGTTCTGCAGCGCCAGGGCGCGACACTCTTCCAGAGACAGTTCCAACTCCGCGGGCGGCGCCTCGTTGGCATCGGCCAGCGGGGCTTCATTGGGCTCGGCCTCCGGCAGTTCCAGGGTCTCGATCTGGTAGAACTCCTCCTCCGGCACCTCGATCTCACTGTAGCTCGGGCCGGGCAAATAGACATCGCACCCACTCAGGAACGCCAGGACCAGCACAATTGCTATCACCGGAACCAGGCTGGCCGGGCATAGACCACAATATCGGCCCTTCATCGTCAGAGATGTGGCCGGCTGAGGACAGAACGGGCGCCCTTTCGCATCAGGCGCCTCAGTCGTGGCGTCTGCCGACGAGGCCTGGTTAGACATTTCACTACGATCTCCGCTGAATCGTTCAATCTCCATGAAGGGCGTTATCGGCACTTCAATGAGGCGGCTTTAGATGCTTTTCCGGCTGGAACTGAAAGAAGATAGCAACACGATGGCTCCTCCGAGGGGACCCTTGGCACGTGGCTCCGAGGGCAGTCAAGTCGGCCTGGATGACACCTTCCAGGTTCTCCGTGACCGACACCGGCGCTGGATATCGGCGGCACCTTGAGACGTCCAGGCCTGGCGCACCAAGTCGATCATTCGTGGCGCAGGGCCTCAATCGGATCCAAACGAGCGGCCTTGATGGCCGGGAACATGCCGAAGAAAACGCCGACCGAACCGGCAAAGCCGAACGACAGCCCAATAGCCCACAGCGGAATGTAAGCCATGTCGAGGCTGGCGTTGGGGATTTTGGCGATCAGCGAGGTCATACCCTGCCCAGCCAGCGTGCCCAGCAGCCCGCCAAAGAGACAGAGCACCACCGATTCGACCAGGAACTGGAGCAGAATGGCCGAGGGCTTGGCGCCGACGGCCTTGCGCAACCCAATTTCGCGCGTACGCTCCGAGACGGAGACCAGCATGATGTTCATGATGCCGACCCCGCCGACGAGCAGAGAGATGCCCACGACGCCACCGGCCACGGCGGTGATCGCCATCGCCATCTTGTTGAACGTCTTGAGGTATTCCTCGATCACTTCCAGGCGGAACGTGTCCGGATCACCCGGGCCCAGACGCCGGGACTGGCGCAGGAAGAAACGCAACTCCGCCTGCGCCTCTTTGGACAGCTCGGGTTTGCGACAACTGGCCATAGCGTAGATCCACGGGTCCCAGAGCCGCCAGGCGGTCTCGAACGGAATGAAGACCTCCTTCGACGAGCCCATGTCGCCAAACATGCCGCCTTTGACGCGGCCCTCGACGACGCCAACGATCTGGAAGCTGCGCCGGTCGATCACGATGCGCCTGCCGATGCAGTCGCGATCCAGGCGCAGTTCGTCGCGCACGTCCGGCGTGATCAGGCAGACCTGCCAACCGTTCTCTTCGTCCATCAGCGTAAACGGCCGGCCCGCAACCACCGAGCGATTCTCGATCCGGTGCCACGAGGGGTTGATCCCGTTGACGCGCGCGCCATCGATGCTATGCACGCCGTGGTAGACGGTCTGACCACGATCGGTCATTAAGGTGTAGTCTTCAATCGACGGGCAGCGCTCCAGCAGACCCTCGAACTGCTTGGGGCGAAAGCGGATCTGCCGCCAGTTGAAATGTCGGAACTTCCCTTCCCGGGGCCAGTGCGGGACGATGAAGATCTTGTTCGTGCCCAGCGTCTCGAAATCCTTCAGCACCTTGGCCCTCAAACCGGTCAGGGCCGCGATCACCGAGGTCACCGAGGCCACCCCGATGACGATGCCGACCGTAGTCAGCGTGGAACGCATCTTGTTGGCCCAGATCTGGCCCAGCGCCAGGCGAATGCTCTGCACGAGCAGCGCCACGAACAGCAGCGGAGCGGTCAGCACTCGTAGCATGGTCGCCCCCTTCTGCCGACCTCTCTCGGCGCTGCGTCGGCCCGGTCATGTCGTGTCACGCGACTAGGCATCGTCCACCTCCATATCCTCCGGGGTCAGGCGTCTGTCCCCCGTGTGCTCATCGGAGATGATCTTTCCGTCGCGCATGTGCAAGATGCGCTCGGCGTGACGAGCGACGTCTTCTTCGTGGGTCACCATGACGATGGTTTGGCCCTGGCGATGCAACTCGTCGAACAGCATCATGATGTCACGACTGGTGTGACTGTCCAGGTTGCCCGTCGGCTCATCGGCCAGCAGGATGCTCGGATTGTTGCTCAGGGCGCGAGCGATGGCGACGCGCTGCTTCTCTCCGCCGGAAAGCTGATTCGGACGGTGCCTGATGCGCCCGGCCAATCCGACACGCTCAAGCTTTTCCTTGGCTCGCGTCCGCCGAGCCAGCCAGGTGGTCCCGCCCGCGTAGATCAGCGGCAATTCCACGTTCTTCAATGCGTTAAGCCGGGGCAGCAACTCGAACGACTGGAAGACGAACCCGATCTGCGTGTTTCGCACGTGGGCCAGGCCGCCGGAACTGAGACGCGTCGTGTCCCGGCCATTCAGCTCGTACGTTCCGCCGCTGCAACGATCCAGGCAACCCAGAATGTTCATCAGCGTGCTCTTGCCCGAGCCGCTGGCGCCCATCACCGCCACGTACTCGTTGGGCTCGACTTCCAGGTTGATCCCGGCCAGCGCGTGGATGCGCTCAACCCCAACCTTGTAGACTCTGGTGACATTCTTCAAACAAATCAGCATAGAAACGACCCGGCGCTCAAGAGGACTGTCGCTGGTTTCAAGGGGTGTTGGGCTCGTTGGCGTCCTCCGGGGAGGTCTCCTCTGCTCCGGCCTTGCGTTGCTCTCGTTCGTCGACGATGAGCTGCTCGTGTTTGAGTTTCTCCAACTCCTTATAGGGGCCGGTCACGATGCGATCCTCCGGGGCCAGACCCGCGGTGATCACCGTGTGCGTCGTGTTGCTGGCGCCAATCTTGACCGGCGTCGCGACCGCCTTGCCTTCGCGGTAACAGTAGACCACGGAGGCAAAGGCCTTCTGGCGCTCCTTGTCGGAGAGTTGGTCTCTAATCTCGACGGGCAGTTCATCCACCTTGCGGCCCAGCACTGCCTGGCTGGGGACGATCAGGACGTCACCGTGTTCGGCCACGGCGATATCGACGTCGGCCGTCATCCCCGTGAAGACCTGTTCGTTAGGGTCGACCAGCAGCACTTCGCTCTCGTAGTATTTGGTCCCCTGGTTGCCGAACTTGTGGCTCAGCGCCACGGTGCGCACCTCGCCGGCGAAGACCTTGTCGGGCCAGGCCTGCACGTGGACACGGGCCTTCTGCCCCACTTCGAGCTTGCCGACGTCGGCTTCGTCCACCTGGGCGACCACCAGCATCTCGGACAAATCGCCGATCTCCATGATGACGGTACCCGGGTTGTTCATGGTGCCCGTCATGACCATCTCGCCCACCTCCGCGTTGATCCGCGTGATGATCCCGTCGATGGGCGCGGTAATGACGGTATAACTGAGCGCTTCCTTCGCCTGGGCAATGCGGGCGTCGGCCGCTTCGAGATTGTGTTCGAGCACCGTGAGGTTCAGCCGGGCCGCATCCAGACTGTGCACCGCCCCTTCATACTGCGACTCCAACTCGTCAACTCTCACCTTGGCCTCGTCGAACGTCACCTGGCTGACGTCCTTGGTCGCCAGCAACTCCTGCTGACGCCCCAGGTCGCGCCGGGCCTTCTCCAGCGTAGCCTTCTGGCCCAACAAACTGGCTTCCTGACCGGCGATGCGTGCCTTCTCCACTTCAATCTGAGCGGCCTGCGCCGCCCGGTTGGCTTCGGCTGATAGCAGCTGACTTTCCAGATCCTTGGAATCGAGACGCAAGACCACGGATGGCGGGATGGGCGGATTGGCGTTGGGATCGCCTTTGCAGACCCTTGCCCCCTCTTCGTAGGGCAAGGCCACCACGCGCGCCGAGATCTTGGCACTGATTTCAACGTTGCTGCGCGGCTCGATCTCACCAGGGGCGCTGACATACTCAATCAGCTTGCCCGATACGGGCGCCTCAACGCGGACCGCCGTGGGCTTGGCCGCCGTCCCGCCAGCCCGGCCCTTCATGAACAAAAAGCCTCCCGCCCCCAGGCCCAGAATGACGAGAACGATGATGATGACGATCCACAGTTTCCTCACGATTCACCCTTCCCAGATCACTTGCCACATCGACAACCACGGAGCTAAACTGCCATTATACTTAATTTAGACGCGCCAAACCAGGATTCATTGCGCGGTTTCTCGCCAGAAAAACGCGGATTTGCTTCATCAGAAGAGATCCGGGAGACGCCGTTTTCTGCTTCGTGCCGCAGGTAATATGTCTACCGCCAGGCCCAGGAGTTTTGCCGCTGACCCGATGCCGTGCTTCTCACCGAAGAGACTGGCGGCGTCCATTCAATCCTCCTCAGTGTTTACAGTTCTGGGAGCGGCGCATTGCGGAATTCATCGGTCACCGCCCAGAGGTTCTTCGGACTGAATGCCGCGCCGTGCCTCAGAAAGCGCGCGCTTCCATCGGCAAAGGCGTAGTTGGATCCGCCGCTGCGCTCATGGCCGCCCGATCGGTGCTTGCCATGAGCGACTTCCGTGAGATGGTCGCTGCCATACTGGGGTGGCCAGATGTCCATATACGCGTCATCGTCCGAATCCGCCCGCTTCTCGCCGATGGTAATCGTCTCCGCCGGCTGGGGGATGTCGCACAATCTTAGGCCCGGAAACCCGCCCGTCTTGTATGCCCCAAAGAACTCGTCCCAGTTGCCACGGAAGGAATGCATCACGAAATAGTCGATGAATCCATTCATCAAGTAGCTCTGATCGACCGCTCTCCTGTCCGTCGGACAACGTAACAGCTTTCGATTGGCGTAGTACGACTCGAGGCGGTCGACCCAGACGGCGCCTCCCTCGTAGTCACGCGGGGGGACGCGGCCGTCATGACTATCGGCATACAGTTGGAGGGCGATCCGGAGCTGTCGGACGTTGCTGAGACACTTCGTCCTCCTGGCATTTTCCCGGGCTTTGGACAGGGCAGGGACTGACAGACCGATCAGAGCCCCGATAATTGAAATCACAACCAGCAATTCGATCAGGGTGAATCCCTGATTCCAGTGCTTGCCTGCTGAATCCTGCCTCTCTTTTTTTGCGTTCATTCTGCTTCCTTTACAGAATCCTTGGCGCCCTTCACACTGGATTTGGCTTTGGCCTTCTCAACCGCCTCCATCCAAACGGTTGTGGCCTCCTCTGCGGTCAGTTCGCCTCTCGCCACCTGCTCTTTCAGTTCCTTCGACAATGCTTCGAGAGCCGGGGAGAGCCTGGCTCCGTCTTTGCCTCCCGAGCCAAGCTTGGCTTCCTTGGTCGCCTCCGCCAGTCTCACAACCGCTTCCTCCTTCGTCAGTTCGCCACGCGCTACCTGTTCCCTCAGACTCGCTCTGACGGATTCCAGATTTTGAGCCTCGTTCGGTTCCTTCTTCCTGCTGCAACCGGCCATGGCAAGCACCAGCCCCAGGATTAGCGCCAAGCAGAGCGTCTTGATTCTATACTTCATCACTTGATTCCGTTGTTATCTTCGATCCGAAGACAAGGGCGACCGAATGAAGATGAGCCGGCGATATGGTCTTGCCGAGGCAAGGGATCACAACCAGCGTGCCGGTTTCCCGTGTACTCAACGCGTGCCAGAATAGAGATGGGCGCCGACACGCGTAAAGCTCGCGCTGTAATAGATCCGGGGCATAGCGCGTGTGGTAATCCGCGATTCGACGCAAGCGTGACACTTCGGTCTTCAGCGAAAGACACGCGATGGCGAACCCTGCGAATCGCATCATCGATCGGAGATTCATCGGTAAAAGTCTTCCTTGTCATCATATGGTCATGGCAGCAAACGCGGCCAGGCTACCTCACCCGATGGTAGGTTCTTCGAGAATTCTCGCCCAAACGGAATTTCCGCTCGATTCCCCGGCGTCCTGCTCGTGTGAGTCGAAAACCGCATTGAAACGGACCCCACCATTGGCGTATCATGATCCGATGGCATGCGCAGAAGCAACATCCCTCAGGATATACGAGCTATGCGTCTGGGGCAAGCACACTATGAAGCGTAGGAGCATTCATGCGATGGGAATGTAGCAGCGGATCGACGATTAGAATTGGCCTTTGCGCGGGCCTGATGCTGGCGTGGGGTCTGACGGCGCACGGTCGAGAAGGAAAGGTCTGGTGGAATCAGTTTCGTGGGCCCAATGGGCAGGGAGTGGCCCCCACGGCTCGGATTCCCGCGGATTTCGGGCCCGGCACCAACGTGCTGTGGAGAACCGCCGCGCCGGCGGGGCACGCCTCGCCGGTGATCTGGGACGAGCGCCTCTTTCTGACCGCCTTTGAGTCCGACGATGCCGACGAACTCGTGACCCTCGCTATCGATCGAGACAGCGGCGCAATCCTGTGGCGCCGGGCCGTGACCTCTGCGACAGAGGGGCGCTTTCACACGCTGAACAATCCGGCCTCTTCGACGCCCGCGGCGGATGAGAAACACGTCTACGCCTATTTCGGGACTCACGGGCTGTTGTGCTACGACCACGCCGGACAAGTGATATGGCAGCGCAAGCTCGAGGTGCCCAGGAGCAAGTACGGTATGGCGACCTCGCCCATCCTGCACGAGGACAGGGTCATCCTGGCGCTGGATGGCGACGGCGGCACGTCCCGTCTCTTGGCGATCCAACGTGACAGAGGCCAGATGGTTTGGGAGCAGCCACGATCTCTGTTTAAGGCCGGCTGGTCGACGCCCATGATCTGGCGTCATGGCGGGGCGGAGGAGTTGGTCGTGTTCGGCTCCAAACGGCTGACAGCCTACGATACAACGTCCGGAGACGAGTTGTGGTGGGCCGGTGGGTTTCCGCCGGAGACGGTCGGCGTCCCCGTCGCGGGCGATGGGCTTCTGTTCGCCAGTGCTGCGGCCCTCGGCGGACGTGGCGACGACAAGTTGGATGCGGCAGCCACCTGGAAGACCACCGTCGATGAGTTCGACCGCAATCAAGACAACCAGATACAGCGCGACGAAATGACCGAGGGTTTCGCCTTCATCCAGCGACCGGAACTGCCCAAAGACAACCCCGGCTATGGCCTGCCGGTCAAGGACATGGATATTCTGCTGCGCATCTTCGACCATGATAGGAATCGGGTGATCAGCGAGACCGAATGGATGCAGACGATGGCCGGCTTCGAGGCCCACAGCCGCCCGGTCCTGCTGGCCGTTCGTCCCGGAGCCATCCGGAATGCGCGCCCGGCGCACGTGGCTTGGGAGATTCGGCGCGGCATTCCGGAGACACCTTCGCCGCTCTATTACCGGGGCCGACTCTATCTCTTACGGGACGGCGGCCTGCTGACCTGCCTGGACGCCGCAACCGGCAAGGAACGCTTCCGCGAGCGAATCGGAGCGCCGGGGCAGTATATCGCTTCGCCCATCGCCGCCGGCGACAAGATCATCGCGGCCTCCGTGCGCGGCATCGTAACGGTTATCCAAATCGAGGACGAATTGCACGTGCTGGCGCGAAACCGCTTCGGCGAAAAGATCTTCGCCACGCCCGCGGTGGCGGAAGACAGGCTTTATCTGCGGACCGTTCGCCACCTGTACGCCCTGGGTCAGTGATAGACCGCGTTGCAGGGCCCGATAATACGCCGACTCGTAGCAGTCCCGATACGGAAATGAGCGGCCCTGGGGGACGGGCGCAAGAAAAAGGGCGTCGCGAACGCCACGACGCCGGAGAAAAAGATGAAACGGTTTCCGCACCCTATATCGGCAGCGAGCCGCAAACTTCATCAGATTTTCTGGGGAAACTCGGACCTTTACGACGACGTAAACAGGAGCAATACCCAGTCTCCTGGGCGGGTAATTTGCTTTGCCCGAACCGATTCGGGAACGCTATAATCTCGGCTATCTGAAACTACAGCAGGCGAAAACAACCTATTTTTGCAGGGAGGCTCAACCGTGCTTCTTCCCAGATTCATCAAAAAACTGCTGGCCGTCTTTCGGGGCAGTGTGGCCCCGCCGCTGATCTTTCTGTCGGTCCTGATCGGATTCTGGTTCGGGCTGATGCCCGGCTTTTACGGGCTGCACGTCGCCCTGCTCGTGATCGTGCTCGTCCTCAACGTCAACCTGGCGTTGTTCCTGCTCTCGCTGGGCGTGGGCAAAGCGCTGGCGCTGGCAGGGGCGCCGGTCCTCTACCATATCGGCGTCTGGGTCCAGGGCAACCTCGGCGGGTTGCTGTCGGCACTTGCTTCGATCCCGGTAATCGGCATCACGGACTTCAGCCGGTTCGCTGTGGCAGGCGGCCTGATCGTCGGCCCGGTCATCGGCGCGATCGGGGGGCTGGCGTTGGCCTTTTCGGTCATCAACTTCCGCCGGATGATGGTCAAGCTCGACGACAAATCGGAGAAGTTCCGCAAGTACTACTCCAAGCTCTGGGTGCGCCTTCTCGACCGGCTGCTGATCGGCAAGCGGGCCAAGGACGTCAAGGCCATGTTCGCCCAGGCCAAGTACATCCGCAAGGCCGGGATCGTCCTGGCCGTGCTGCTGGTCGGCGGCTTCTTTGCGGCCGCCCATTTCCTCCAGGACACGACCGTGAAGAATTACGCCACCGAGACGCTGACGCGCGCCAACGGCGCTGAAGTGGATCTGGAAAGCCTGGGCATCTCCGTGCTCGGTGGCAACGTGGCCGCGGCCGGCCTGCAAGTCACCGACGCCCAGAAACCCGAGCAGAATCAGGTGGTCGTCGAGAAGGTCACGGCCGACGCCAGCCTCTACGATCTCTTCCTCGGCCGGCTCGTCATGGAGAACGTCGAGGTCACGGGCGTGCAATTCGACCAGCAGCGTCAGAGCCCCGGGACGGTGATCGAGGCACCGGCCCCGGAAGAGGAACCGTTTGACCCTTGCGAATACGAGGCGGGCGAGGAAGACGTCGCGAAACTCGAGAAGTACGTCAAAGACGCCAAGAAGATCAAGGAGCAGTTGCAGAAGCTGCGTCAGTGGCTGCCCGAAGGTGGCGGCGAGGAAGCTTCGGCCGAGGCCGAACAGAAGCCGCAGACGTATCTGGAGTACCTCCAGGCCAAGGCCGCGACGCAGCCGTCGCCTAAGGTGTTGGCCAAACGCGTGCTGGCCGACAAAGTGAATCTGCCCTCGGAGATGTTCGGCAACAGCCAGATCCTGATGACCAACCTCAGCGATGCGCCGCAGGCCGTGGGCCAGCCGGTGACGCTGGAACTGAAATCTAATGAGACACCGGCCAGCATCACGGTCACCATGGACTATTCCCAGCCCGGAACACCCCAGGTATCGGGCAGTTTCGCAGGCTTCGACCTGAGCAAGGTCCAGTCGGGACTCGGCAGCGATGCGGGGCTGAGCTTTCAGTCCGGCGCCGCCTCCGGAACGTTCTCCGGCCTGCTCACCCGCGAGCAAATCGATCTGTTCATCAAGCTGGACCTCAAGGATCTCCAGGCCAAAGGCGAAGGCAATGGTGTCCTGGGGCTCGGAGCGGAACAGACTTCGGAAGTGATGGAAGTGCTCAAGGAACTGAGCACGACCATCCGCGCTGTCGGGCCCACCACGGAGCCAAGACTGGTCTTCGACACGAAGGGGCTGACCGAGGAGTTCCAGCAGGCCCTTGTCGAGGCAGGCAAGGATCGGGTTCTAAAAGAAGTCGATGAGAAGCTCGAAGAGGAGTTGGGTGACAAGGTCCCCGAGGAACTCAAAGATGCGCTGAAGAAACCGGGCGAAGGCCTGATGGAGGGATTGGGCGGTCTCCTGGGCGGGAAGAAGAAGGAGGAGGACAACTAGCGCCGAGTGCCCCAAAAAAACAGCTCTTGCAAGGCCAGACGCGCAAGAGCTGTTTTTGAAAGGGAAGTATACATCGTATACTCGGTCTCTTTATCGGCAGCATGGCGGATCTCCTTGAGTGAGAAGTTCCTGCACGCGGGATAATCCCGCCACCGCTCGCCACGGTGTGATGCCCATCACAGCGTTTGCCACGCGCCGCTTTTGGCACTGGCGAACACGGCTTCGATCACCTTCATGTTGGCGACCGCGTCCGTCAACGGCGTGGGGACAGCCGTGTCGTTCAGGACGGCCTGGGAAAACAGATCGCCCTGGATCGTGTATTGATCGCACCGGGGCAGTCGAATCTCCTGCACGTCCGATCCCCTTTGGTACCAGACCCTGCATCGCTTCTTCGGTGGCGCATTGAACGGAATCTCGATGTCCACGCGTCCCTCAGTACCGAGAATATTGACCCGCTGATAGGGTGACAACTGCGTGGCGCAGGTGAAGGTGGCGGTTCCGACGCCGAAATCCAAGAGCCCTGAGGCCAGGCGGTCGACCTTCAGCGTCGGATCGTATTCCACGATACCGAAGACGCGTTGAGGCTCGGCGCCAAAGAGAAATCGCGACAGCGAAATGCAGTAGCATCCGATATCCATCAGCCCGCCCCCGCCCATCTCGGGCTGGCTGCGGATGTTGGCCGGGTCGGCGTTGTAGTACGAAAAGAACGACTGGATACTCCGCAGTTGCCCGACCCCGCCCTCGGCCACCAACTGCCTAGCCTTGACCCACTGCGGGTGGTGGCGGTACATGAACGCCTCCATGACCTTCAGATGCGGGTGGCGCGCCGCGGCGTCCAGAAGTCGCCGGGCGTCCGCCACATCCAGTCCGATGGGCTTTTCACAGAGGACGTGCTTGCCCGCCTCCAATGCCTTGATGGACCAGTCGACGTGCAGGTGGTTGGGCAGCGGATTGTAGACCGCGTCGATGTCAGGGTCGGCCAGCAGCGCTTCGTACGAACCGTGGGCCTTGGGGATGCCCAGCTTCTTGGCCGCCGCCAGGGCCCTGGCCAAATCACGCGAGGCCAGAGCGGTCACGCTACAGAACCGGCCCTTCTGCATGGCCGGGATGACTTTCGCGACGCCGATCTTCGCGGTGCTCAGGATGCCCCAGGAAATCTTGCTCATTCTGGCATACCTTTCATCTCCAGACCGTGAAATGCCGGCTAGTGCGAATGGCCGTCGCCGTCTCGATCCAGGAACTGATGGCGGTCGGCCATGAAGCGTCTGTAGGTCTCGTAGTGTTGCGTCTGTTCGTATTGGACCGGAGAAACGGGAACGTGGTCGAAACTGTAGATCGTCGCGCCGGGGCAGGCCAGCAGAATGGGCGAGTGCGTCGCGATGACAAACTGGGCGTGTCCGGCCGCACCCATCCGGGCGAGCACCTTCAGAAGATCGATCTGGGTCCTGGGCGACAGGGCCGTCTCCGGCTCGTCCAGCAGGTAGAGTCCGCGCACGGCGTAGCGGGCCTTGAAAAACGACATGAGCGACTGCCCGTGCGACTGGGTCAGGAGCGACCGGCCGCCAAAGTAGTCGAGTTGCCCTGGATCGGTCGTCGCCCACTCATCGAGAACGCGGGCGAAGTCGCGGAACACCGCCGCCCCGAAGAACGAGCCCGGCACGCGGCCGTCGGCCCAGTCCAGGGAGATGCAGCGGTAGAACTTGTTCTCATACGGGTTAACATCGCACCGCGCCCGGCTGCGGCCCTGCCAGATGTAGATGCCCGCTCGGTGGGCCAGCGCTTCGAGCAAGGTCGATTTGCCCGTCCCGTTCTCACCGACGAACAGCGTTACGGGCGAGGTGAAGTCCAACCCGCCCGTCCGCTCGAGAACGTCGAGGTTGAACGGATAGAACTCGTGGGTCGGGTAGCAGTCCGAATGGATGTTCACACGTTTTAGATGCATAAACGGCCTTGTCCTCGTCGCCGCGTCAGTTCAAACCGAGCGGCCATCATACAACGGATACACCACTATGGGTAGCCTCTATCGCACCTGACCCGGGCGCAACTCGGGCCGAGGCCCCGAAAAAAATCTACACGCCTCTCGAACCAAATCGGCGAACGGCCGATCAGACACGGCCGTAATAGATTTCCGAACGACAGAAGGCCCAGTTTGGCGGCTGGGAGGTTGGAGAAATAGTGAGAACGCGTGGAGATACCCATTGCTTGGATCGAAAAGGAGGACCTATGAAAACGGGCAAGAAGTCCAGAGGCGCTGCCACAAAGGCAGCCGGAAAGAAAAGGAGGCCTGGCGGCCGAACCGCGTCGTCCGGGAGCACTCATAGCAGAAAGACGCCGCAGACGAAGGCCAAGCCGACTGTTACGCTGACCCATGAGCAGATCGCCCAGCGAGCCGCACACATCTGGCGCCAGGGAGGGTGTATTCCCGGCCGAGATGTGCAGAACTGGCACGAAGCAGAGGCTCAACTGAGGGCCGAACTTGGGGGAAACTAGTTCTGGACGGCCTGATTTGAGGCCTCTGAGAAACAGCTTTATGTCTAAACTTCGTCCTTAGTTGGCGAAGGGCCGCCCGGCTGATTACGGCTGAGCGGCTCTTCGTTTTGCGCGTCGGGGTCTCGGTACATCGCCATCTGCCCCCCCTGCTCTTGCATTTGCCCCGAGCCCCACCCATAATGCCGGGACAGGAAACAACCGGACCAATTGAGGAAAAGCGCCATGGTAGAAGATGCACCATCGACGACAGTGGCCCATCAGCGACTGGAAGCGCCCGGGATCGCCATCCTCGTGGGGACCTTTTTCGGTCCCTTCATTGAAGGGGCCCTGCTGTTCGCCTGCGCCGGCACGATGGCCTTGCCGCGTGCCTGGTTCTTCATCGCGATCAGCTTCATCGGCATGTTCGGCCAGAGCGTGCTGGTAGCCGTCAAGAATCCCGAACTGGTCAATCACCGGGGTCGCTGGAAGAAGAAAAAAGATGCCAAACGCTGGGACAAGCCGCTCGTGATGAGCTACGGCCTGCTGGCGTTCTACGCCGTGCCCATCGTCATCGGCCTGGACGTCGGCCGCTACGGCTGGACGCAGCTTGGCCTGCGGTCGACCGTTGCCGGCACGATTCTCTTCGCCTTCGGCACCGTCGTGCTGACCTGGGCGATGCTGGTCAACACGCATTTCGAAACCGTCGTCCGTATCCAGACCGACCGCCACCACCAGGTCACCACCTCCGGGCCCTACGCCGTCGTCCGCCACCCGGGCTACGTCGGCGCCAGCCTCTGGGCCCTCGCGGGACCCCTGATCGTCGGATCGGTCGTCGGCCTGATCCCGGCGGTCCTGGCCATTGCGGTGCTCGTCCTCCGCACGTCACTCGAAGACAAAACCCTCCAGCGCGAACTGCCCGGCTACGCCGACTACGCCCAGCACACCCGCTACCGCCTCCTCCCCGGACTTTGGTAGCACAAGACGCAACCGATTCGCACCCCCACATGGGTCTAGCTGCGAAAGATCGGCGCGACGTCTTTGCTGGAAGCCAGGAGCGCTTGCTTCTCCTCGGGACGCAGCGGCGTGAACTGGGCCGCGAGGGTCTCGGCGATGCGGTAGACGTTCTCGTCGCCGGGCGGAATTGCCGCCGTAACGTCTTCGGACAGCGTGAAACGCAAGGCCTGACGCGCCTGCTCCAGATCGGTGATCGGCTGATACCAACACTTGGGGTAGTTGGCTCTTTCCTCCTGGCCAGCCCAGCGCGTGTAGGCCAGGGCCTTCAACGCCAAACGGGCCACGTTCTTCTCCTTGGCCTTCGCCAGCAACCGCGGCCCGAATTGCCCTTGTGCCATGCAGACGTAGTTGATGGGAAAGAGCACCGAGTCAAAGGAGAACTCATCGAGCAATCGTAGGGCAACGTCCTCGTCATGCGCGGAGAATCCCAGAAAGCGCACCTTGCCTTCTTCTTTCGCCTTGACGAAAGTCTCCAAGGCACCGCCGGGGCCAAGCACGACATCGACATCTTCCATGCGACTCATGGCGTGGAGCTGATAGAGATCGAAATGATCGGTCTTCAACACCTTCAGCGAATGCTCCAGTTCCTGGCGTGCCCCGGCCGCATCGCGCTTCTGTGTCTTGCAGGCCAGGAACACCTTGCCGCGGTACGGCCCGAGGGCAACGCCCAGCTTCTCTTCGGCCTCACCGTCGCCATAGGTGGGCGCCACATCGAAGTAGTTGACGCCCCGATCGACCGCGCGAGCGACTTCCCGGTTGGCGTCCGTCTGCGCCTGGCCGACCACCACGATGCCGCCGAAGCCGACGATGGACAATTGAACATCCTCCCTATAGTGGCGACGAGGAATCGGCTTGCCGGCGTCCTGGGCGACGGCGGCTTGTACCGTCTGCCAGTAATCCATCCCCATCATCGCCCCGGCTGTCGAGGCCGATACCGCCTTGAGAAATGATCTACGTTTCATGAGTCGCACCCCCTAGATATCTGCCTTCTTCTCACACGCGTGTTCCATCACGAGTTAACACCCGATCCGTCTCCATGATAGCGCAACAGACGGCTCGATTTCAATGATCTGGCCCGTGAATTCGAGTCCAGGATGTCAGGCCATTTGCGCGGGCTATCTGGCAACCGGTGGTTGTGCCGGGCTCACATCAGATGCCCAGTACGCCTGCTCCTGCGGGGTAAAGCGGGTTCATCGACCCGAGCGTGCTTTTTCTCAGGGAAGAATGAGCGGCGGGGCCGGCGCGAGCGTCTAAGATAGGTGATATGGCAAAGGCTTCCGAACAGATCATCGACGAGATTCTCGTTATCGACGCCCAGGCGGGCCGGGCCCAGGCCCTTGAGGCGCTGGTCGCGCGGTGGCACAAGCGTCTCTGGCAGCACGCCTTTCGCCTCGTGGGTGACAGCGAAGCCGCCTGGGACGTCACGCAGCAAAGCTGGCTGGCGATCATCAAGGGATTGCGCAAGCTGCGCGAGCCGGCCCAGTTCAAGGCCTGGGCCTACCAGATCACAACCCGCAAGGCGGTGGACTGGATACGGAAGGACCAGCGGCGCAAACGTGCAGCCCGCGAAGCAGTCCAGAGGCGGAAATGCGAACTGGCGGCAGACGCGGAGGTCAGAGAGTTGCTGGAGAAGCTGGACGTGAAGAAGAAGGTGGTTCTGAGCCTGTACTACTTCGAGCAGCTTAACGTCAGTGAGATCAGTATGGCGCTGAAGATTCCCAAGGGGACGGTCAGATCGCGTCTGCATCAGGCCAGGGAAGCACTCAGAGCCCTGTGGCAACAGTGCATTGAAGAATGACTTGTTTTTCAGGAGTTCAGCAATGGACCGGGAACAGATCAAGAAGATAATCGACAGTCCGGACGCATACGACGAATCGAGGGAAGAAACCGTGTACGCGTGGTTCCGCGACGCCTACAGTAAGAGAATGCGCTGGGTCATGATCTGCGTGTACGTACAGTACATCGTACTGCTGGTCCCGATGGTCTACAGTGCCGTCGCCTTCTTCCGAACCGACCAAATCAGATATCAGATCTTGCATGCCACCATCTTCTTATTCTGCAACTTGTGGATGGGCTTCATCAGCGTCTTCGGCTGGGTGATGCTGCAAAGACCCAATATCGGTCGCGAGTTCAAGCGCCTGGAGCTGCGCATCGCCGAGTTGAGCGAGGCCATCAGCGACAAGTAGTCCGAGCAGGCAGGGCATGCCGTGCATGCCATTTCCACCAATCTGCATCCGTCCGATCTGGTGTACATGGCACACCCTCCTCTACCGTTGACCAGGGAATATCGATGGCCACGGTTGCCCCGTTTCGCCAATACGCGTATGATAGAGGGCGCATCGATAGACAGAAGCGTTGGATATGGTGCGGAAGACCTCATGGTCGTTGGTTGGCGGGAGGAAGGACAATGGGAGATCCAGGCGAGGAAGCAGGGGCAACGATCGCGTTAGGGATCTTTGGCTTCCTATTCGTTACGGCCTTGGTTGTGATCGTCACGCCTTATGTGTTGGCCGCGGCCGCGATCCAGAAGGGTCCGTTCACAGCGATCGCCGTCCGTAAGTACAAGAAGTCAATCAACATCTTTGAGAACATCTGGAACAGCGGCGGAATGTCCCATCGGAGAAACCGCGATTAGGGCCCCATCAATTCGCGGGCGCGGGCCAGGAGGGTTGGAGGGTAGTCTTCTTGTTGAAGGATGCGGATGGCGGTCTTGGTGGAGGCGGGGCCGGGGCGGAGGAGGTAGTCGAAGACGATGCCGCCATCGGTGAGGTGTTCCCGGAAGTGGTAGTTCTCGGCCGCGTCCGAATTGGCGGCGGTTTGCGCCAGTGTCTCCTCGTGGGTGGCGAGCAGGAAGAGGTGGCTGCAATTCAGCAGATGCTCGACCAGCGCGACGCCGGAGGCCGTGCGTTCGGAGGAGTTAGTGCCCCGAAACGGTTCATCGATCAGTCCCAGTAGCGGCACGTCCGTCTGGGCGTCGATGATCATCCGCCGCAGGCGGCGCACCTCGGAGAGAAAGTAGCTTTCGTGTTTGGCCAAGTCGTCGCGGATGCGCACGTCCGTCAGCAGGCGCATGGGACACAGCGTCATGTCACGGCCACAGACGGCACTGCCGATCTGAGCCAGGAGCAGATTCACTCCCACCATGCGCAGGTAGGTGCTCTTGCCGGCCGCGTTGGGGCCGGTGATCACCCACATGCGTTTGGCACCGGTCAGGTGCACGCCGTTGCCCGTCGCGGCGCCGGCCGCGAGGAGCGGGTGTCGTCCTTCCTCAATGGCCAGCGTCGTTTCGGCCACGAATTTCGGATAGCATTTGACCGGCTGGGCGGCACTGAAGCACGCCAAGGATGAGAGCGCTTCGAACTCGGCCAGCGCCGCGATGCCTTCAAGGAGAATGTCTCGGTTGGGCACGAAGCGAGGCAGGACGGCATCGGCCACGTGCAGGTCGTAGAAGACAATCAGATTCAGCAGGCTACGGGCCGAACCCTCCAGGCTCATCCACGCCAGCCACTCGCACAGCGCGGGAATCTGCCCTTCGGTCGCTACACGGTCCAGGCGCTGCCGCAAGTCGTTCAGCATCGTTTCGCGGGGCAAGTTCTCACGGGCACCGCGGGCTGTCCCCAGCAGACCGCGCAGGGCGGGCGCCAGGTTCACCAGCGGCCGCACCGATTCTCCCAGAGCAGCGATTGTCGCCCGGAAGAAGAAACGCAGCAGCCCGTTGAAGACCAGCAGGAGAAGGAGCACGTTGCCCCAGCGGTACTGACCTTGACCGAGTTGAATGAGACAGTAGAGGAAGATCAGCCCACTGCACCCCGACCAAAGGCGCAGCCAGCGCGAGGCCGTCGGGTGCGGATTGGCCTTCGTTTCGCGTAGCCGGCAGACCAGAGCGTCCAGGCGCTGCCACTGGCGGCGCAGCGGCAAAGCTGATGCCATGATGGTGATACGCTCCTGCTCGTGCTCATCCAGCCACCGCACAGCCGTCTGCCGCTGTTCGATGTGTGTCTGCGAGAGGCACGGACCGTCCAGCATGTCCCGCAGCCTCCGGGCGCCCTGGTCGGTAGAGGTATGATTGAGCAGGCCAAAGACGCCCACGGGCGACGCATAGAGATCGAGGTCGTCCCGCTCCTGGTCCGTGAGCGACCACGTAGGACCCCAGTCGATGATGGTCGGCGGAACCATCGATACCTCACCCGGATCATCCGGCCGCTGTCCGCTCCGAACAGGTCGTCCCTGGCCGACGGGATCGCGGAGTAACTCTGCCACCACGATGAGAATTCGGTCGGCCGTGGTGCGCCGGCTCCTCCAATCGAGATGCCGCGACACGGCGTAGCGAAAGACGATGAGCAGCGGCATGGCCGCCACCAGCGCCGCGGGCAAGCTGTGCAGAAAAGCGACGACGGCTATCGTGACACCACAGACGAGAAACGCCACCAACCGTAACCAGGACCAACGAGCCTCCTGCCTGGCAAACTCGGCTCGTTCACGCTCCCACTCGGCGCCCCACGCCGCGAGTCGCTCATGGCGTGGTCTGCTGCCTTGCTCGGAAGAGTTGGCCGTAACAACCGTTGGATCGGATTGGAATTCCTGCTCTTGCACGCGAGTATAGATATCACGTCGAGGCCCGTCACGCAACCACAGAGTGCAACAAGACAGCGGCTACGCGACATGCGGCGCTTGAGAAGCCCGCGAAGGGGCGGTAGATTAGGGGCAGACGACAACGACAAAACAGGAAGGATTGATAATGAAATGGAACCGCTGGATCATCGTGGCAGGCTTATTGTCGCTGGCGTCGACCGCCGTGGCGTCCCCTACTGTCACGCACGGGGGGCTGGCCGCCCCTGATATTATTGAGATCGTGGTCCACGTCGGCAAGGTCAACGTGGGAGTGCAAGTTCCCTACGTCAAGAAGGATTCGGACACCCTTACGCCGCGGGGGCACAGAACCTACGTCTATCGGGATGGCAGAAAGGTAGGTGTCCTGGTCGGCCCGGACCAGAACATGCTGCGACCCTTGGATACGTTCGAAGGCGAGGCTCTGGACATCAGCCGGATCGGCGATCCATCCAACTACTGGATTCGCTCAGCCGACGACGAGCGTTATCGAACACGAACCCATCCGCGGGCGATTCATCGTAAACACAAACCGGTCGGGATCGCCCGCACCGACGACTGGAAGTTCGCCGCGCCCCTGGCGTACCATCTGTTTCTCACCCTGCCTCATCGGCTCCAGGAGAACGCCACGTACACCATTTCGATCGACGGCGTGGATGTCCCCGACTGCACGCTGCACTATCGACCGGAGCAACTGCGCAGCGAGTCGATTCATGTCTCGCACCTCGGTTTCACGCCGGACGGCCCGGTCAAACTCGGCTTCCTGTCCTGCTGGATGGGGGACGGCGGTGGGCTGGAATATCAGAATGACCTGCCCTTTCACGTCCTCTCCGAGAAAGACGGATCGCGGGTCTATTCAGGTCGGGCCCATCTGGCCAAACCGGCGACCGTCAAGGACGAAGATGCCTACCAGCGAAACTTCAATCTGACCAACGTCTACGAGTTGGATTTCTCGCCGGTAAAGAAGGAAGGCGACTATCGCCTCTACGTCGAAGGCATCGGCTGCTCCTATCCCTTCCGCATCGGCGCCGACATCTGGCAGGGCGCTTTCGTGACTGCGGCCCGGGGCTTCTTCCACCAGCGCAGCGGGATCGCACTGGGCCCGCCGTATACGACGTTCCAGCGGCCCCGCTCGTTCCATCCCGACGACGGCGTCAAGATCTATGCATCCACCACGCGGCTGATGGACACGCGTAACGGGTTGAGCCGGAGCGACCCCGACAACTTCCGTAACCTGGTGGCCGGTGCGACGGACGAACTCGTCGCCCACGCCTGGGGCGGCTATATGGACGCGGGCGACTGGGACCGCCGCATCCAACACCTGGTCGCCTCGATCTACCTGCTGGACCTGGCGGAACAGTTCAGTGACTTCTTCCGAGAGGTGTCGTTGAACATCCCGGAATCGGCCAACGGCCAGCCCGACATCATCGACGAGGCCCTCTTCAATCTGGACTGCTACCGGCGTTTGCAGACACCTCCAGGCGGCGTTCGCGGCGGCATCGAGTCGGAAGAACACCCCAACCTGGGCGAGACCAGTTGGCAGGAGACGCTCCGCATCCTGGCCTACGCCCCGGGGAGTTGGTCAAGCTATTACTACGCAGGCGTCGCCACCAAGGCCGCCGGGGTGTTGAAAGCACTCGGTCGCAACGAATTGGCGCGCGTGTATGAAGCCAGCGCACTGCGTGCCATGGAATGGGCCGAGAAGGACTATGCCCAGCGCGACCAACGGGCGAAGTCATATCAGTTAAAGGGCGTGACGATCGAACGCCTGGACAACCACCATCAGGTCCGAGACATGCGCAACTACGCGGCGGCTGAGCTGTTTCGCCTGACCGGTGACGAGCGATGGCAGCGCATCTTCCGCGAGACCACCAAGCTCAACCAACCCAACGCCCAACTATACGTCTGGCAGAGCCACGAGCAGCGCGAAGCGGCGTGGGTTTACGTCCGAACCGAGCGTGACAACATCGACACTCAGCTTCAGCAATACTGTCGCCAGGCGCTGCTGCGCGAGGCCCAGGACCGCCTGCGCACGCAGGCGCGCACCGGCTTCCGCTGGACCAAGAACGACTGGGCCCCGCCGACGGCAACGCTGAGCGTCTCGGACGCTGTCAGTCTGGTGCGCGCCCATATCCTCACGCAGGACGCCAAGTATCTCAAAGCGATCGTCCTGGCCTGCCAGACCGGCCTCGGCGCCAACCCGCTCAATCTCTGCTACACGACGGGCCTGGGCCATCGACGGCCCCACCTGCCGCTGCACCTGGATTCGCGTCATACCGGGCAGGCCCCGCCGGAAGGGTTGACCGTCTTCGGTCCCGTGGACCCGACGGCCGAGCAGGACCTGTTCCTGCAGACCGTCATCGCGCCCTTCTGCTATCCGCCGCCTCGCCAATGGCCGATCATGGAGGCCTATTGGGATGTTTTCTGGTATCCGATGATGTGTGAATTCACGATCCATCATCCGATGTCGTACAATGCCTATACCTGGGGCTACCTGGCTGCCATCAGGGGCTCCCGAACCGCAGGCGAGCACTGACCTGTCATTACTGGAGAGATCAGACATGGAAAGACTAAGGGAATTTATCAAATCGACCCTAATCGGTGGTTTGCTCGTGCTCCTGCCCCTGGGGATCTCCGCTTACGTCCTGGTGTGGATCTTCAATCTGGTCGCCGGCGCGATCAGCCCGCTGACGAAAATCGTGATGGAGACCTCGCCGGCCCAGGGCCTCGTGGCCGATATCGTCGCGATCGGGTTGCTCATCTGGGTCTGCTTTCTCGTGGGCATGCTGGTACGCACCCGGCTGGGCCGCTGGGGCTACCTCGCGCTGGAATCCAAACTGCTGAAGAGGGCCCCGGGCTATTCAATGATCAAGGAGACCGTGACACACTTCCTCGGCAAGGACAAGCAATCGCCGTTCTCGTCGGTCGCGCTGGCCCGGCTCTTCGGCAATGACACGCTGGTCTCGGTCTTCGTCACCGACACGCACGACGACGGCAGCTACACCGTCTTCATGCCAACGGGACCGAATCCAACCTCGGGCAATATCTATCATCTGCCGGGCGAGAACGTCATTCCCGTTGACGTCCCGGTCGAGGACACCATGCGCTCGATCATCAGTTGCGGCGCGGGTTCGTCGGCACTGATTGCCAAGTACAACGAGGCCCAGGCCCGCCCGCCCCGAAAGGAAGACTGAACCCCTGTCGTGGGGAGAAAGTCAAAACAGGACAATGAGAGGACAGGCCATGATCTATGTCAAGGAAACCGACGGTCCGATCGAAAGTGTGGTGGAGCGTCTAGAGCAGGCGTCCATCGCCAACCAGTTTGGCGTTCTGGGCGTCCACAATCTCAAGGAGAAGATGGGCGCCAAAGGCGTGGACTTCGCCTGTGAGTGCCGGGTGATGGAGGTGTGTAATCCGCACAAGGCCAAGGAAGTACTGGAAGAGAACATGTCGATCTCGACCGCCCTGCCCTGTCGCATCTCGATCTACGAAGAGGACGGTAAGATCAAGGTCGCGACGATTCGCCCGACGATGCTGCTGAACCTGTTCGACAGCCCCGAATTGCAGGCGGTGGCACGCGAGGTCGAAGACACGCTCATCCGCATCATCGATACGGCCTGTTCCTAGCGGAACCCTGATTGGCTCGACGAATGCGAATCACCGCTTGTCGGCCGCGACGGGCGTAGTCATAATGGCATTGGCGAAAGCGAGGAACAGAATGCTCTCTTTGCGAAAGG
>CP070782.1:5437167-5441328 GCA_020346325.1 Phycisphaerales bacterium | reverse complement strand
AATCGTTGGGTGGCTTAATATCTGCCACAGCCCATCTGTTTTTTCGTCTGGCATCCGTTCTCTCAATCCTCCTCTTGCTCCGCTTTTGTTTCTACGTCAACATCAACAGGTTTCGCGCACTGGCTTGATGTAGAAGATATGCTGTCCTTTCGCTAGGTCGCGTCTGCCTATTATTGTACCACAATTACACGTCTGGCTCAAACGGTGGAACCCTCGCCGTTTGGCTCGTTTGACTGGATGGGTTTGACAACGAGGCAAAGTGCTCGTATAATATTCTATGCGGCGGGACATAACACCCCCTCAGAAAAGGGCCTGTACGGTTTCGTTTTCGCTGTAGTAGCCTTTCTGTTTTTGACTTCTCCACGAAGTGAGCGATACTATGGAGCACATGGCCTTCAGAGCCGTGGATTGGGTTTAACCTTGCCCTGTTGCTCGTATGAACAAAGCAACGAGAGCACCGAGCGATGAGCCTAGCAGGTAAGATCTTCCATCCCTATCATATTCTCGAACTCGTCGGGCGTGGCGCTATGGCCGAAGTCTACAAGGCCCACCACGCCACGTTAGATTGCTTCGTTGCCGTCAAAGTCCTCTATCCTCACCTGGCGGCCCAGGAAAACTTCTTGGGCCGTTTCCGGCAGGAGGCCAGGTCCATCGCCAGGCTCAGCCATCCCAACGTTGTGCGGATCCAGGACTTTAGAGTGGAGGGTGACCTGGTCTGCATGGTCATGGAGCTCATAGAGGGCCCGAGCCTGCGGACCTGTCTGGACGAGGCGCTGAAGCTAGGGGTGTACTGGTCCCTGGATGATGTGCTGCAACTCCTGCAAAAGGTCGGCAGCGCCGTTGACTATGCGCATCGGCAGGGCATAATCCATCGCGACATCAAGCCGGAGAATATCCTTCTGCGAACGGCGAAATCTTCTGACGAGGGGACCAGTGGGTACACGTTGGCTCCTGCAGGCGCATCGCCCGTCCTCATGGACTTTGGACTGGCCTACCTGCTGGGAGAGGACCGTCGGAGCACGATTGGCTCACTGTCCGGCACGTTCGCCTATATGTCGCCCGAACAGGCGTCCGGTGAGCGGGGCGAACAGGCCAGCGACCTTTATTCGCTGGGGGTCGTCTTGTACGAGATGATCACGTGCCGTCCCCCCTTCGTCGCGGACATGCCCAGCGGGATGATTTTTAAACACGTATACGAATCTCCGCAGCCTCTGCGCGAACTCCGGCCAGACGTCCCCGAGGCGGTCGAGGATGTGGTACTGACAGCCCTGGCCAAGGCTCCGACGGATCGCTACCCGACTGCTCGCGCCCTGGCCGAAGCGTTCGAGGTAGCCATCACGGGCAAGAGTCTCCTCAGCAGAATTTCTCAACCAGCGCGGGAGGGCATCGTATACGATGTGGGGGACGTCATCGGCGGGCGCTACAAGGTGTTGAAAGTCCTGGGAGAGGGCCAGTTCAGCCGGGTCTACAAGGTGTGGGACGACATCGTGGACGAGGTGAGGGCGCTAAAGATCGTCGCCGCCAGTTCTGTCGGTCTGGACAGTCTTCGCCAAGAGTTCCAGACCCTACGTGTTCTCGATCATCCCTCCATCACCAAAGTGTACGACGCCGGTGTCTTGTCAAACCAGTGTTATTACCTCAAGCTGGAGTACGTGGAGGGATACACCCTCCGGGCCTGCATTGATCGGGGGATGCTGACCATATCCAAGGCCGTGGAACTCGTGGGCGACATCCTGGAAGCCATCAGCTATCTCGAAAGCCGTGGTTACATCCACCGGGACATCAAGCCATCCAACATCATGGTGACACCCACGGGGGCCAAGATCATTGACTTTAACGTCAGCAAGCGGCTGGAAGATGCCTCGATGACCCAGATCGGGACGCCGCGCTACATGCCGCCCGAAGTCCCGGTGTTCGGGTGGAATCGGACCGGCGACATCTTTTCGGCGGGGCTTGCCTTTTACGAAATGACGACGGGGAGCTTTCCGTTCCCTGATCCGGCATCGTACGCCGCGTGGGAAATTCCCCACCCGTGTGAGGTCAACCCGGCGCTCCCCCTCTCGTTGGCCGACATCATTCTCAAGGCTCTTTCCCGCGATCCCAGCGACCGTTTCCAGTCGGCGGCCGAGATGCTGCAGGCCGTTCGCAAGGCTTCGCTGGGACAGAAGGATTGGGACGACCAGACGGTCCTGCCGCGCGCGGTGGTGCGATTGTCTGCCGATTCCAAATCCGTGCGAACGCAAAGGCTGTTCAGCCTGGAGCAGTTGGAGCCCATATCGGCCAGTAACATCGGGCGTCTATCCCAACTGAGGTGCTTTGGCTCGGGGCCGCCCATTGCGGTGGGGAGTATGGCGAGGTGGCCGGGGTTCGCGGTCGTCACGACCACGGGAGTGGAGGGCGTTGACCCATCCGACGGCTCCAGGAGAAAGGTAATGGGCGCGCAGGAAAGCGCCTGGGTCGTCGCAGGCATCAGCCCTCAAGGTAAGACCCTGGCCGTCGTTGACCGTACCAAGAACCTGCTCGCCTACGATTTGCCGACCGGCCGCTCCCTTCGCCGGTCCATCAACTTGCCTTTCGCTCCCGGTGCCGTCGCCTGCAGTGACAGCGGTCGCTTCGTCGCGATTGCCGACCGCGCCGGTCAGAAGACGTTCCTGCTGGATATTGCCAAGGATCGTGCGGTCGCTGAATGGCCCGGACTGTCTGGCTGGGTCACGTTTAGCCCTGGTCAAGACCTCGTCGCGATGTGTACCGGAGACGAGATGGTCCGGCTGTGGCAGATTGACCCAGGCAGAGAAATTTTCCGGTTTGACACCGTGGGAGACGGGGTCACGAGATTGGCTTTCAACCCGGATGGGCAACTCCTCGTCACGGGAGGGCGAACGACGCGCGTCTGGCAGACATCGGCAGGGCGTCAAATGGCGCGGTGGTCGATGGAGCCGGGTAGTGTGACCGCCGTGGCTTTCTGTCCTGACAGTAAGTGGGTCGCCCTCGTCACCGGCGATGGACGCCTGGAACTGCGGGATACGGCGACTGGGCGAAGGCGGAAGGAATGGAAGACCGGTCGGGCGAGCGATTTGACCGTCGCGCCCGGTGGGAGGACGTTGCACGTGATCGGGGGGCATGTGGCCAGGGGAACGAGCAACGTGCGTTCCTACGACGTGCGCCGAGGCCGGCAGATTGAGGCACTGGCTCAGAATCCTGGGTATCAATGTGCCAGCCTGAGTGCTGATGGGCTTTATCTGGCGGCAGGGGCGACGGACGGCAGCATTTTCTTGTGGAGAACCCAGGAAGAGTCTTCCGAGCAAGCCTGGCGGAAGGAGAAAGAGCCTGTCTGGGCTGTAGCTCTCGCTCCTGATGGTCGCCGGCTCGCCGTTGCGATGTCGGGCCACGTTGACCTGTACAACGTCGAGCGTAACCAGCGTCTGTGGCAGGCGCGAGTCAAAGAACAGAATGGATACGTGGCGTTCAGCCTCGATGGACGATTGCTCATAGTGCACCAGGCGGGAACTGTGGATTTGTTCGATTCCGCCACGGGCAAGAAAGTCAAACGACTGAGGGCCGACCTGGTCACCATGGCGTCGTCGGGGAAGGCGATGGCGGTAGTTCATAGGAGGCAATTGCGTCTCTTTGACCCTTTCACTATGCGGTCTTCGGGGCGGTGCCCGGTTCCTACCTGCAACAATCTGGCCTTGAGTAGCACGGCGTGTCTGCTGGCGCTGCTCACTACTGACGATGCCCTGGAAGTTTGGCGCATCCGGGGCGGGCGTCGCCTCGACGTCTTGTTGAAAGTGATGCTGGGTTTAAGTGGCCACGGGGACCGGATGAACTCGCTCGTTTTTGGCCGTGATGGGACGTTGCTGGCATCGAGCGGAGACGATGGAATCGTGCGCCTGTGGGACAGCAGCGTCGGGGGTATCAGCAAAGCGCTGATGGCACACGCGGGACCGGTGACGTCGGTTTCGTTCAGCGGTGACGGTCGTTTGCTTTGTTCGTCCGGGTTGGACGGCACGGTAAGTTTGTGGGGTTGTCGTACGCTGAGATAAACCACGATATTCCACGCTGACTGTCTACAGGTCAGAAACCGGGTTTTGCTGTAAGCGCGGCGACGGCCCCCGGTTTCTGGCCTGTTGCTTTGACCGTGTGCTTGGCCTGTGGTATACT
>CP070782.1:5421626-5437067 GCA_020346325.1 Phycisphaerales bacterium | reverse complement strand
CTCAAGCAACTCTGGACCTTCCCGTGGGGCCCCCGCACCGACACGTGCGGCCCCTGGACCTCGGCCGGCGGTGTCGAGCCGGGGGACTGGCCCGAATGGATGCGAGAATTCGAGGACTACTGATCGGGGACGTCGATGAGGATGTTGTCGATCAGGCGCGCCGGGCCCAGATGGGCGGCGACCGCGGCCAGGATCTGGCCCTGAAGCTGCACCGACTCTTCCAGGCTCTCGGCGTCGGCCAGGCTGACGTATTCAACCTTCAGGGCCGAGACCTCCCGCAGCACGCCAATCATCGCGCCGCGAATCTCATCAGCGTTTCTCTCACCCGCCTCGATCATCTCCCGGCATTTCTGAAGCGACCGGAAGATCACCGGCGCGGCGCGGCGCTCCTGCTCGCTGAGGTAGCGGTTGCGACTGCTCACGGCCAGCCCGTCCGGTTCGCGTACCGTTGGACAGACCACGGTCTCCAGCGGCTGGTTCAGATCGGCGACCATGCGGCGGATCACCAGCGCCTGCTGTGCGTCCTTCTGGCCGAAGAAAGCGACATCGGGTAGGACGATGTTGAACAGCTTCGTGCAAACCGTTGTTACACCGCGAAAATGCCCCGGCCGCGAGCGCCCGCACAGCGGCTCGGTCAGCTTCTCGACCGTAACCCACGTGACGTTGTCGCGCGGATACATCTCTTCCGGCGTCGGCGCAAAGACCACGGCCACCCCGTGCTGCTCGCAAAGCGCCACGTCCCGCTCGAACGGTCGGGGGTACTTCTCCAGGTCCTCCCCCGGACAGAACTGCGTCGGATTGACGAAGATACTAACCACCACGAAATCGCAGCGAGCCGTGGCCGCGTCGATCAGCGAGGTATGGCCGACGTGCAAAGCCCCCATCGTCGGCACCAGTCCGATCCGCCTGCCGGCTGCCCGGGCCTGGGCAATCGACGCTCTGATCTCTGCAATCGTTCTGGCAACCTCCATTCCCGGCATCCTCTCACGCAGGCATCATCCGACCGCTACCTGTCCCCGGGAAGCAACGTAAGCCTTGACCTGAAGCGCCACGTGCTCCAGAGCCGCCTGATCGTCGGGATGGACCTGCGAAGCGGGCAAGCGAATGATCGGACAAGCGGTCCAGTGGGCGAACAGCTGCTCGTAGTCGGCGTTAAGCGATGCCAGGAACTCCAGCGTGATCTCCTGCTCGTACGGACGATTGCGCTGATGAATGCGCTCCAGGCACCGCCCCGGCTCGTCCTGGAGATAGATCACCGCGACCGGCCGGGCCACCCGCTGGGCAAACGGCTCATAGATCCGCTCGTACAGCGCCAACTGATCGGGCTCCAGCAGACGCCGCGCATAGATCAATTCCTTCTCGAATACGTAATCTGCCAGCGTCACGTCGTCGACCGGCAGCGTCCTGGCGTTGAGCTGCTCGCCACGATGCACCAGAAAGTAGAGCTGCGAGTCCAGCGCCAATTCCCGTTGGCCCGCGTAGACCCGCGGCAAGAAGGGATTGCTGGCGTAGGGCTCCACCACCGTCTCGGCGTCCAGCGCCGTCGCCAGGCGATTCATCAGAGTCGTCTTGCCGACGCCGATTAAACCCGCAATGCTGACCAGTTGCGGCACGAGCGGATCGAGGGTAAAACTCCCGCCCCCCAGACGCCGCGCCAACTCGCAGACGGGCTCATTGAACAGCGGATGGACCAGATCGCGATCCAACTCGCAGAGGCCTTCCAACACGAACGAACGCAAGTGCATTTGCGGATGGGGCACGATGAGATCGGGCAGGCCGATGATTTCGTCGCCGAAGAGCAGCAAGTCGAGATCAATCGTCCGCGGGCCCCACGTGCCGCGCCGGACCCGGCCGAGAGTCTCTTCCGTCGTCAGCAGTGCATCGAGCAATTCCGCAGCACTGAGCATCGTGCGGATCTCCGCAACGCCGTTGAGGTAGCGGGGCTGCGAAGTCTGCCCCAGCGGCATCGTCTCCTTGATCGTGCTGACGCGCAGGACCTCCATGGCTCCATTTCGGCCCAGGCTCTGCAGCGCCTCGCGCATGACCCGCTCGCGATCACCCAGATTGCTGCCCAATCCGATATACGCTGTGGTCCACTCCGCCATGCGTCCTGCCCCTCAAGAAGCTGCTGGTGCCATCCTGGTTCGTCCATCGCCGGCCTTCGCCGGCCCGATGAACACGCGAGTCGCCCGCCCCGGCAACGAGACGGTAATGCGGTTCTGCCCCGACGCCCGAACCGGCTCTATTGTACCGGCCGCAGGATCGCCGACAAGCCATTTCGCCGCCTCCGGCGCCAAGATGGTACGCTCACAGCCCTCGGTGGCGACATTGACAGCGACCAACATTTCCCGTTCGGCTCGCGTGAACCGCCCCACCACCAAGCGGTCGGCCGGCTCGTTCAAAATGCCGCTGTCGTATGCCCGCACCAGCCGCGTCAGATCGACCTTCATATCCGCTTTCTCCCACAGGACCTCGCCCCCGTTGGCCTCGAAGCGCTCCAGAACTGCCGCCGCCCCACTCGGCAACTCTGCTTCAGCCGGCAGGGCCACGGCGCTGAAGCGCAGGTCGTTCACGACCAGCCGATCCCCGTCAACACGGGCCCCGGCCAGCACTTCATGATCGGCCAGGGCAAACGAAATCTGCTTCCGTGTCATGCGCTGGCCCAAATCCATGAAGGAGTTGGCAATGCGGCGCAGCCGCGGCGCTTGCGATTCGGCCGTTAGCTTCTCTGCAACGGGCTTATACTCGGCCCACGCATCCGCAATCGGATAGTACAGCAGCACGCGCGGCGCAGGCCGGGCCTCGCGCAGCAAGGCGTTGAGCCGGCCGACAAACGTGCCGTAGGCGTTGTACTGCTCGGGGGTGCGCTGCCCGCGATTGTAGTACAGGGTGAACTCCGTCACGCCCAGCGCCGCCTGCCAGGCCGCCGTGGTACACATATCGGCCACCGACGCCGGCGCTTTGCCTGCCATCGTTTCGGAAAAATCGCTCACCTCCGTCATAACGCGGCGCCCGCCGTTGAGCAGCGCCGCCGAAGCGGGCAGGCCGGCCGTCAGCCAGCCCGAATGGATCACCGCCTCGGGCCATGACGTCAGCAGATCCAGACCCGGAATGTCCATGCGACCCAGCACCTGGAGCGTGTTACCCTCCAGCGCCGGATGGTGGATCAACATCTCCTCCCACAGGATGTGACCCGACGACGCGACGCGATGAGCCCTGGCCCATTGCTGAATCCGACCATAGTACCGCTCGGTTAGGAGCTCAGCGACCAGCGCCCAATACCGCCTGCGCACCTGACGGTCGGCCTGTGTGTCACCTGTGAACAGACTCTCGCGCACGGCCAGCAGATCCTGCCCATGACGCTGCCGATACAGTTCGGGCAAATCCGCCACCCACGGCACGCAAGGTAAAGGCTGAACGTTCGGGTCGAGCGGATCGGCCACGCGCACCTTCGTCCGCACCTCGTCGGGCAATGGACCGATGTTCACCGCCATCAGTGAGGGCTCGTCGGTGAACAACGCTTCGATCGTCGTCCCGAAGTGCGAGCCTAATCGCTGATAATAGGCGTCGTGGGTGACCTCCATGAATCGCTCGACGGCCGCTTTGTCGATCAAGTTCGGATAGCGCCGCGCCATATAGTAGTTGTTCGAGGCGTGCGTGTGCTCGTAGGCCGGGCGCAAAACGAACGGGTCGGCGCGCGATGAGTCGTAGGCCAGCGCCAACGCCTCGAACTCGGGGTGCCCTTCGAGAACCAACCCGCCGGCGGCGCCGCTGGGATAGCCGTCTTCGTCGTAGATCCAGACCCGCAACCCCGCTCGCTTACACGACTCGACCACCTGCTCCAGGATGCGCCAGTTCTCGTCGCTGCGCAGATAAGCGCCGAACGCCACGTTGGCGACGACGCCTCCCAGCCCGAGATCCTTCAGTTGCGTCATGGCCTCCGGCGTCGCCTGCTGGGCGGGCACGCCGTGGACGATTTGCAGCGGTCGACGCGCCGCCGGTGGATGGTTCCAGTCCTGGAGCCACGACTCTGGCAGGTCGACCGCTTGCTGAGACTCCGAAGCACAGGCGCCACTGACAAACACCGCTCCTGTCGCGACGATAATGTACCTGGCGATGAACTTCACGTGTGTCCTCCATGGCCGGCGTGCGGCCGAAACGCCATCACAGGCGCGCGAAACGTTCCAGCGCCTCCTTGGTTTGCTCGGGTCGGGCGAACGCGGTCAGGCGGAAGTAACCTTCACCGGCCGGGCCAAATCCGACACCGGGCGTGCCCACCACGTTGGCCTGCTGCAAGAGCTTGTCGAAGAAGTCCCACGAGCTCATCCCGTCGGGCGTCTTGAGCCAGATGTACGGAGCGTTTACGCCACCGTAAATCTCATAGCCCAGCTTACCGAGCGTCTCGCGGATCGAGGCAGCATTGGTCATGTACACGTCGATGGTCGCGCGGATCTGTTTCTGTCCCGCGGCCGAATACACCGCAGCGGCTCCCGCCTGGGTGACGTAGGAAACACCGTTGAATTTCGTGCAGTGGCGCCGTTTCCAGATCGGATTGACATCGACCGCCGTGCCGTCCTGCCGGTAAGCCTTCAGCGCCTTGGGCACGACGCTGTAAGCGCAGCGCACGCCCGTAAAGCCGGCCGTCTTCGAGAAACTGCGGAACTCGATCGCCACTTCCTCGGCCCCTTGGACTTCGTAGATCGAGTGCGGAATGTCAGGATCGGAGATGAAAGCCTCGTAGGCGGCGTCGTAAAGGATGACCGCTTTGTTCTCGCGGGCGTACGCTACCCACTGCGCCAGTGCGTCTTTCGTCGCGACAGCCCCGGTCGGGTTGTTGGGGAAACACAGATAGACCATATCGACCGGTTGCTGCGGCGGTTGCGGCACGAAGCCATGCTCGGCCAGCGCCGGCATGTAGACCACGCCCTCGTATTGCCCGATCTCGTTGGCTTGGCCCGTGCGACCGGCCATGACGTTGGTATCGACGTAGACCGGATAAACCGGATCGGCCACCGCCACCACGTTGTCGGCCCCGAAGATCTCCTGCATATTGCCCGTATCGGGCTTGGCCCCGTCGCTGACGAACACTTCGTCGATGCTGAGATCGACGCCGCGCGTCTCGAAATCGTTCTCGACAATCGCTTGGCGCAGGAATTCGTAACCCACGCCGCCATCGTCGTACCCTTTGAAGGTCTTCTGGTTGGCCATCTCGTCGACCGCCCGGTGCATCGCCTCGACCACCGCCGGCACCAGCGGCTGGGTCACGTCCCCGATCCCCATGCTGATCACCTCTGCCTGCGGATTCAGCTCTTTAAATCGGCGCACCCGCCGGCCGATTTCCGGAAACAGATACCCCGCCTTGAGTTTCAGAAAATTCTCATTGATATGAATCACGTCACAACCGCCCTTCTAGTCGTTTTCACACCAAAATTCCTTACACCGAGCCCGTTGCCAAGGTCGAAATCAAACGAGGGATGCATTCTAAGCCCGACCGGCGACTTCGTCAAGGCGACGGCCAGGCAGGTACCTCGCCTGCCTCGGTAAAGAGGTGCTGTGTCCATCGCTCCACCACACTTCATGGGACAGTTACCGCAGATCCCGGCAGCGCGTTCACGGCCCACCGGCTCGCTGCTTTCGTGGCTTGCATTGTCTCTGTCACGACGGTATCCTGGCAGCCATCGCCGTGCAGGGGGCCCGGGGCATCGGCGCCCCACCGGTAGCGATGAGGAGTTCGCCTTTAGGAGAGAAGCTATGAATCGTCGAGAGTTCCTGCAAACCACCACAGCGGGACTGGCCTTGTCGGCCCTGGGGGGCACCGCCCCGATGTTCGCCGCCGCCAAACCGAAGCGCGTCGCCCTGATCGGCACCGGCTGGTACGGCAAGAGCGCCCTGTTCCGCCTGCTCCAGATCGCCCCGGTCGAGGTGGTGGCGCTGTGCGACGTGGACAGCCGCATGGTCGCTCAGGCGGCCGAAATGGTGGCCGCCCGCCAGGCCTCGAAGAAGACGCCCCGCACCTACGGCGACTACCGCGAGATGCTCCAGCGCGAGGAGCTCGATATCGTCCACGTGGCCACGCCTGACCATTGGCATGCGCTGGCGATGATCGCCGCGGTGCAGGCCGGCGCGGACGTTTACGTGGAGAAGCCCATCAGTACCGACGTCGTCGAAGGCCAAGCCATGCTGGCCGCCGCCCGCAAACACAAACGGGTGGTCCAGGTCAACATGCAGCGGCGCAGCACGCCCCACCTGATCGAGGCCCGCGACCGTGTGATCAAAGAAGGGCTGCTCGGCAAGATCGCCTACGCTGAGATCTGTTGTTACTACCCTATGCGGGCCCGGGGCAATCCGCAATACTCGGACCCGCCGGAGCACCTCGACTACGACATGTGGACAGGGCCGGCCCCGATGCGGCCGTACAATAGCTGGGTCCACCCGCGCGGCTGGCGTGCCTTCATGGAGTACAGCAACGGGATCGTCGGGGATATGTGCGTGCACATGCTCGACATGGTGCGCTGGCTGCTCGATCTGGGCTGGCCGCAGCGCATCAGTTCGTCCGGCGGCATCCTGCTGGACAAGGCCAGCAAGGCCAACACCAACGACACGCAAAACGCGACGTTCGACTTCGGCGACATCCCGGTCGTCTGGACCCATCGCAGTTGGGGCAACGCCCCCGACCCCGAATTTCCCTGGGCCGGCTTCATCTATGGCGACAAGGGCACGCTCAAGGCCGACGTGCACAAGTATGAATTCATCCCGCGCGGCCAGGGCGAACGTCTCAGCGGCAAGGCCCTCTACGAATACGACAAGTACCCTGAGGACGAGACCGAGAAGGACCTCGAACGTCATGTGGCCGCACCCATGCGCCGGCACTGGGCCAACTTCCTGGAGATGATCGAAACGCGCGGCCGGCCGGTCTCCGATATCGAGGAAGGCTACATCACGGCCACCGCGTGCATCCTGGCCAATCTCTCGTGCCAGCTCAAACGTACGTTGGCCTGGGACCCGGAGAAGAACCAGGTCGTCGACGACGACGAAGCCAACCGCCTTTTGGCCCGCCCCTACCGCCAACCGTGGGAGCACCCCGATCCGAAGAAGGTCTGACTCAATTAGGAGGCCTCACCATGCGACTTGTCTCACCCCTTGTCGCCGTGTTGTTCGTTGGCGCGGCGGGCTGGTGTGCCGAGTCTGTCGAGTCGATCTCGCTGGATCCGCCGGTACTTTTGCCGGACGGGTCGGAGTTTCTGACGTGGGAGAATGCGACGGCGTTTACGAAGACATACCATGTCAACCGGCACCATCCACAGGCCTCGGACGACAATCCGGGTACGGCTGATGCGCCCTTTCTAACGATCAATCGTGCCGCCCAGGTGGTGCGCGCCGGCCAGCGCGTGTTGATCGAGTCGGGCGTCTATCGCGAGCAGATCACGCCGCGCTTCGGTGGCGACGGACCTGGCAAGATGATCAGCTACGAAGCGGCGCCGGGCGCCCGAGTCGTCATCAAGGGCTCGCGGCTTGTACCATCGCCGTGGAGGCCCTCACGGAATCCGAGGCAGTTCTCCGAGAAGCTGTGGATGACCACCCTGCCGGCGACGCTGTTCGAGCGCGAGAACCCCTTTGCGCTCGAGAACGCCAGTGCCGCGGATATCGAGATCATGCCCTGGGCTACCGAATGGGCCGGACGGGTTCCTTACACTCTCAAGCGCGGGCTGGTCTTTCAGAACGGTCAGCGACTGGCTCAACTGGCCACCTACGAAGACCTCGTGCGTCTACCGGGCTCGTACTGGGTCGCGGCCGATGCGTTGACCCTCCACATCCACCCCTTCGAGAAACAGAACCCCAACGACGCCATCATGGAAGTGACGGTTCAGCAGCATCTCTTCAAACCCGACGTAACCGACCTGGGCTATATCCGCATCAATGGCCTGACGTTCATGCACGCCGGCAATGGCTACCCGCGCACGGGTGTCGGCGCCATCTTTACCATGGGTGGGCACCACTGGATCATCGAAGACAACACTGTCTCTCAAGTCGGTTCCGTAGGCATCGAAATCGGTACGCGCTCGCTCGAATCGCGCGATCGGCAGGCCAGCCGGGCCGACGCCGAGCGCGCCCACCGGAGCCCGGGCTGTGTGATCGTGCGCCGCAACGAACTGAGTGATTGCGGCACGGGCGGCATCCAGGGTCTGGAGGTGCGCCGCGCCCTGGTCGAGGACAACCGCATTTCACACTCCGGTTGGCAGGATGTCGAGCGCTACTGGGAGACGGCGGGTATCAAGCTGCTGGTCAATGAGAAGACGCTGGTCCGGCGCAATGTCATCGCTCATTTCCAGGCCGGCTCGGCCATCTGGCTCGACTGGAACAACCGCAACTGCCGGATCACCCAGAACCTCGCCTACGACATCTGGATGTGCTGCAACGGCGCCCTGTTCGTCGAGGCCTCGCAGACGCCCAACATGATCGATCACAACATTCTGTGGGACATCCGCGGAACCGGCATCTACGCGGGCGATACCGACAATCTCATCATCGCTCACAACCTGATCGGAGCGTGTACGGGTCTGGGTGTCCACACGCGTGTGGCCACCGATCGGCGCGTCAACGGCCGTCGCGTGACCTCGCGTGACAACCGGGTCGTCCAGAATCTCTTTTACGAGGTCGCCGCACCGATCCGCTTCGAAGACGAGCAGAACCAGGCCGAACGAAATGTCTTCGTCGAACCATCAGAGCGATTCGATGTAGCCGCCTGGCAAGACGGCGCGAACGTTACCATGGACATGGACCTGGATTTCGACCCAGCAACGCTCCAACTTCACTGGAGCGCACCGGCATTGCCGCAGTCTGCCCGTATCGACGGCATGGCGGTGGATTATCACGGCGCGCCGCGCCCGACCGAAGCGGCCACCTGCGGACCGTTCCAGAGCCGGTTCGCCGGCCCGGTCACACTGAACGTCAGCCCTCCGCAGACGCGACGCTAGTTCGCCGTGATGCAATAGAGATGCTGCTCCGAGCGCAGGAACAAACGGCTTCCGCTGATGGCGGGCGAAGCATACGTCTCCTCACCTAACTCATTGCGTGCGACGATCTCCAGCAGCGGCCCAGGCTTGACGACCGTCATCATGCCCCGGTCCGAGAGAAAGTACACCAGTCCGGCCGCGCTGATCGGTGACGCACTGAAGTGCCGCCCCAGACGCTCGCGCCACAGGCTCTCGCCCGTCTGGGCATTCAGGCACGTCGCCACGCCGCCGTCCGAAGTCAGCAGGAAATACGGCCCTACCGCGATGGGGCTGGGCACATAGGAACAGTCCTTGTCCTTCTGCCAAACGACGTGCGTGCTCGTGACATTGCCCTGCCCATCGGGACGAATCGCCTGCATGAAATGGTCGGGGAAGCCGGCCGTCATGAAGAGTAGCTCTCCGTTGTAGACGAGCGACGCGACGAACTGTTCGGTGGGACCGTCGATGATCCAGTGCTGCTTGCCCGTGTCGGGGTCGTAGCTGGCCACGCACAGGTTGCCCGAGAGAATCATCTGGTTGCGACCGTCGATCGTTCGGACGATCGGGGCACAATAGCTCCGCGTATTGTTGGGCCGCATCGTCTTCCAGAGCGTTCGGCCCGTCTTCCGGTCGAGCGCAAGCAAATAGGCCGGCCCGTCGTGGTCGCCGTTGAGCAGAACCTTGTCCTTCCAGAGGATTGGACTCGAACAATAGCCATGCATGCTGGCGAACGGGCCGGGCCGGACCTCCCAGATGAGCTTGCCGTCGAAGTCGTAGGCCGCGACGTACATCCTGTCACGATCGAGAAAACTCACGTACACCCGCTCGCCATCGGTGGCCGGCGTGGAGGACGCATGGCTGTTGAGCTTGTGAATCCGCTCCAACGGTGCCGTCAGAACCGTGCGTCGCCACAGCACGGCGCCGGACGTCGCATCCAGACACAGGAGCAAGCGCTCCGTCGTCTCGGCCAGAGCCGTCACGATGAACACGCGACCGTCCCAGACAATCGGCGACGCATGGCCCTTGCCCGGAATGGCCGTCTTCCACGTGACGTTCTTCGTACCGCTCCAACGGAGCGGTACGTTGGTCTCCAGGCTCGTACCGTCCCCGCGCGGCCCGCGCCACCCGGGCCAGTTCTCCGCCTGGGCCGGAGGAACGACGGACATGGCACAGATCGTCAGGACACATATGAAGCCGGGTCGGATGCCTTGCTGCCGCTTCTCTGCTATCGTCATAATCTCCCTTCACCAATGCTTAGGTGCTCGACTCCTCACTTGTCAGTACGGCATTGCGCATGCCGTCATCATACTACGTTCGGCCCCCTTGTTTCTCAATCATAACTGAACAGGTCTTCGCCCCGAGCGCGGGAGTGGAGCCTTTCGAGGAGCGTGACATAGCCATGCACATCGGCGCCGTAGTCGAGCCTGAGGCGCTGGGCAACCGTGCCGCGCGTTTCAGAGTCGAACAGTGTCACGCCGTGGACGGCGCCAACAAAGGCGCCGAGCAATTGGGCGTAGGAGTCCGTGTCATGGCCCCACTCGATGCTGAGTTGCAGCGCCGCCAGCGGATCGTAGTCAGCCAACGCCAGGACCGCAAAGGTCACAACAAACGGTACCTGAGCCTCCCATTTGATGGTATTCGCGAATTCGCGTTCCAGAGCTGCGAACAGGCGGGCCGGGCGCCGGTCGCTTTCCCGGACCAGACGGTCTGCCACATCCAGCCATCGATCGACCGAGCGCTGCACCCAGGGAATCTGTCCATAGCGGTAGGGATCGGCCTGGCGCAATGTCGTCAGAATCGGTTGCCATGTCTCGGCAGCCGCGCTCTTCTCCGTCGGCGTCACCAGTGCCGTCGCCAGAGCCGCCACCAGAGCCGCGTTCAGATCTCGCCCCCAACCGTTGTCGAAATATGCCAAATGGTGGGCGGCGCGATACGCCTCGACGGGTCGCCCGGCGAAGATCGCCGCCAGCGGCAGCAACACCATTTGCCCACAGCACGTCGGTAGACCATTCCACAATCGTTCCGGAGGCAGACTCTTGTCGGTATTGCGCTGGCCCAAGACCCATCGGGTGGCATACAGCCACTGCTCGAGCCACTCATCGCAGAGCTGCGCGTATCCGGCCTGGCTTCGCACGGCGTCACTGCCGGACCAATCGATATAAGCCTGCGCCAGTGTGCGGACGTCGAACGGCCATGTATCAGTCGATTCAGTCCTTCGAAGGGCCTCGAGCAAAACCAGCTTGTGCCGCGAATCGTCCGTGATCGTGCCCGGCGCGGCGTTGGCAGTCCAATGAGCGTAGGGTTCTGGAGTCGGCCGCAAGGGGCTGTACGGCCTCAGTCGCAGCCGGCGAGCCGTAGCCGCCCGACTGGCCTCGTCCAGGACCTCCTCATCGCGCCAAGTTTTGGGCGGATCCGGCAACGCACTGACTTTGGCTCTCTCCTGAAATTCGACGGGACCTCCCAGGGCATCACCAATAAATGAGCCCAGCAGCATGCCCGCGATCCGATCGTTCAGAGCCGTGCCATCGTCCGTCGCCGAAAAGGTCAAGCGAGCCTGCCAGAGTAACAGCGCGGCTAACGTCGTGCTCTGGCGGAGGAAATGTCTGCGTGACGACATAGCGGTCTTCCTTCAAACGGCACTGTCTCTATGGTCCGGCCGGCTCGACGGTGGCAAAGCCCAGGTCAATGAACTGGCCGCCTACGGTCTGATGGCAGTGCACGACGATGCGGTTCTGGCCGGGCCGCAGCGCCGCCTTGCCCGCTTCGCTTAGCGGCACCTCTTCGTAGTCGGTCGTGAAGCCGCCTACCTTGGCGGCTAGTACGCCGTTGATGTAGACCTCGGCGTCCTCATCGTGATGCAGCCAGAGATACAGGTTTTCGCTATCCGGCAGCTTCAACTCGAAATCGCGGCAGATCCAGATGTCACTGGTCCTCCAGCGCGTCCCAATCGTCGCGCCCGGTGTACCCCGCGTGCCGAATCCGCCCAAGCCTTCCTGCCAGTCGGAGGTATCGAAGTCCGTGGCGGTCCAGTCGCCAACCGGTTCCTCGAACGTGTAGCGCCAACTCTTCGGCTCGGCCCGCGACGTGGGCACGACTACCGTAATCTTGGGCGGCTTGGGCAGCGACGCCCACCGGCCCAGCTTCGTCCGATCCCGCCCGGCCCACTTCTTCCAGATCGCCTCGTCGTAGAGCATCTTGAGGAACAGCCCGCCGACGACCGGGCGCGTGTGCATGCCAATGTGATGCCCGTTGGCCGTGTTGTACCAGTCGCCCATGGCCACACGTTGCGGCGTCTCATGGACAAACCGATACACCGGCGCCATGATCGCCTGGAAGTCTACATCGTCGCCCGTCAGGGTCGCGGTCCACATACTCCAATCGGTCTTGGCGCCGTCGCTGCGGTTGTCCAGTGGCAGGCCGTACGGATTCATGATGCGGCGATAGTAAGCCGTCTCCTTTTCACAAACCGCGTCCGGATACAGGTCGAACCCGAGAATCGTATCCCAGACCAGGTTGTATTTCTGGCTCCACGTGCCGGGCTTGTCGAAGGCCAGCCGATAGTGATCGCCATCATCGGCTTCCTCGACCCAACGGGCGGCGAACTCTTCGGCCAGCTTGCGATACTCGGCGGCGGTGGCGTTCTCGCCCCGCAGCTCGGCCAGATACGCGAACGAGGCAATGCCCATCGTGGCTTTAACTGACAGATTGACGTTATGTGCCAGGTGGCCCATGAAATCGTCCGTGCAAAGTTGGTTCTCCGGATCGAAGCCCTTGTCTTTGAGATACTCGGCCCACTGCGTCAGCAGAGGCCAATACGGCGCGACGAAATCCGCGTTGCCTTCCATGTGCGCCAGCGCCGCCAGCAGAATCAGCATATTGCCCGACTCCTCGACGGGCATCTGGTTCTCTTCGGTCCGCTCGCCCCCGCCATACGCTTGGGCGTTGGCCTTTGGGTATGTGCCCAGATCGTGCGGCGCGAACGGCCATTTCCAGCGGGGCGAGTTGGCATAGTCCAGGTTTGAGATTAGCATCGCCTTGGTCAACGCCGGGCCAAACAGCAGAAACTGCGGCGCCATAGGATAGATCACATCCACGGTCGCGATGCACCCGTTGCTGGTGTTCTCCTTTGGGAACAATAGAGGCTGGCCGTTGGCGTCGCAGGCCAGCTTGTTACCCGCCAGGCACTGTCGATAGGCCAGCGCACACAAACGGGCATACTTTTCACCTCCGACCTTTCGCAGGTCCGCCATCAGTTCCTCGTCGAATGCGGCGGAGCGCTTCCGCAACTTCCGGTATTGTCGGGCCGAGACCTTCAGCAGATCCTCGGCGTCCATGCCATCGCGGCGCCAGTACGGCCGCAGGTTCTGTCGGAAATACTGGATCGAATAGAGATCATCATAAACCAGCATCAGCCAGCGCGAGACGGACTTTTTTCCGACCCGCCCCAAGTCAAAGGTAAACGCGGCGACCGGCCCGTCGCCACTGATCGCCCGCGGCATGTCTGCGTCCACCGTCTTCGGGGCCGTCCCCTTCGCCATGAAGCTCTGGCGGCTGGACGCCCCCGTGATTGCCCGCCCACTCACCTCTTTGCGCGGGGCCGCGACGTACAGATAGCCCCAGTCGATCCTTCTGTTGTCACCTTTGGTGGCAAGGACCATCTGCGCTTCCGTGCCCAGCCGCAAGGCAGCCAGCCGGCCGACTCGGTCGGCGGACCAAACCACTTGCTGAGAAGGCTGATCCACCACCAACTCGGCGGTGTTATCGTAGTAGATCTGCACGGCGTGCTTCCGGCCATCGGTGGCTCTTGCCGTCCAGGTCAAATAAGTCACGGGCCGCGAGAGGATATCCAGATCGTCAGGCAGTACCGGCGTCATGAACGTCAGGGTCAGCTCGATCCCCGCGCCGGCAAACTGATAGATTGTCCGCGTGGGCAGAACCTCCAGCGATGTCTGTTTCAGGGGAGGTACCTCGGCCGGCTCGGTACCCATCACGCGATGCGTTTTACCGTCGACACGCACGAGACTGGTCAATTGCTGTGGGGCCCGAGTCCAGTGGACCGTAGCCGCATCGGTCAGGCGATCAGCGGGCGACCAGATGCTGAAATACGGATCACAGACCACCAGAGGCACCGCAGGCGGACGCAAGGCCGTCTCGGCCGCCAGGGCCGGTTCCGAACCAGCCAATATCACGAAGCCTGCCACGAGGGCAACCGTCCAACGCACGTCGGCATTCATGAAGCATTCTCCTTCAGACTCTGTAAATCGTGGTTCCGCCACGTCACGGCCCTGGTGGCTGGCCCCCCAGGCGCATTATAAGGGATATGTCTCAACGACGGGAAATTGGGTTTGATTGGCTTTGTTTCTTTCCGCAATCCGCGTTCTTGGCCGAAAAACGCCGCAAATTGGGTTTGTTTTGCACGAATGATGACACCGGCTTCCGAACGAACCGGCGCAAATCGATCGCTCAAATTGCGTCCACAATCCCCACTGAATCGCTGGCCTATCCTGTTCATGTCTCGCCTCACGGTCGAACAACCACCTGAATATTGTTTTCTATCTACCTTATTCACAACGTGCTTCGGCGTCAAGGGAAAAAGACGGGGATTTCACACGTGCATTCTCAGCTCCGGGCGGTTACAGTCGCCTCCGTTGTATTTCGATCTAACGTTAAGTGGAAGGAGCAGCGTCACTTATGCGATCTCTCGTAACAGCGGCGGTATTGAGCGGTCTGCTGGCGGTCCAGGTGACCGTAGCCCGGGACGTACCGGCGCCGGCGGTGGAATGCCACCCACGCGGCGGCCTGCCCAACCTCCTGGCCAAACTCCAGGCGGGCGAGGAGGCCCGCATCGCCTATCTGGGCGGCAGTATTACGGCCCAAGCCGGCTGGCGGCCCAAGACGCTGGCCTGGTTCGGCGAGCAGTTCCCTCAGGCCGACGTCAGGGAAATCAACGCGGCCATCGGGGGGAAAGGCTCGGATCTGGGCGTTTTTCGCCTCCAGCACGATGTCCTGTGCCATCGGCCGGACCTGCTGTTCGTCGAGTTCGCCGTCAACGACGGCGGCGCCCCGCCCGAACAGATCCACCGCTCCATGGAGGGCATCGTCCGCCAGACCTGGAAACACGACCCGACCACGGACATCTGTTTCGTCTACACCTTGGCGGGCAACATGCTCCAAACGCTCCAGGAGGGCTTCTACCCCCGTTCCGCCACGGCTATGGAGGACGTCGCTGAGCATTACGGCATCCCGTCCATCCATATGGGCCTCGAAGTCGCCCGCCTGGAGAAAGAAGGCAGGCTGATCTTCAAGGGCCCGAGACCGAAAACGGACGAAGAGAAGGCGGCCCTGGGCGATAAGATCCTATTCAGCCCCGACGGAGTGCACCCTTACATCGACACCGGGCACCAGCTTTACCTCGAAGCGATCGTGCGCTCGATCGCTCGGATTCGCC
>CP070782.1:5401964-5421526 GCA_020346325.1 Phycisphaerales bacterium | reverse complement strand
ATATACGCCGAGACGCGAATGAGCACTTCGGCACCCGCTAGACTCAGCTGTCGAATCGCCTCGGGAAAGAGCCAGTCGTAGCAAATCGCCGCTCCGAGGACGCCGATTTCGGTCGGCGCCACCGGAAACAGAGGCTCCGTATACCCTTCCAGGTCGTGGGGGCTGGTGTGCACCTCCCAGGGCGTCCAGGGGTGGACCTTGCGATATTTCGTCAGTAGACCGGTCGGCCCGATCAGGCAGGTGGTGTTGAAGACGTGGCCGGGCCAGGCCGGGTCCGATTCGAGGAACGTACCGGTCTGGATGTAGATGCCCAATTCTTTTGCTTTTTCTTCATAGCGGGCGGTGTGCTCATTCGGAATCGGTACCGCCAGATGCTCCAACAACTTGGCGGCGGTGGGATAGATGGGAACCGCGTGGGCAAATTCAGGGAACACCACCAGCCGCACGTCAAAAAACGGCTCGTATCCGCTGACGGCCTGGTCCACCATCTCCAGCATCCGTGTGACACGAGCGCCAATCCCCTTCCGATCCGTCGGATTGGGCATGTCCAGTTGACACGCCGCGGCATAGTACCGATCCATCGACTCCATTTCACTCCTTTCCTGACCTGTCTCCACAGCGTTTGCTCAGAGGTGACATATTAAGGCCAGGCAGGAGTCCTGGCAATCCCGGCTCGTCGGCGACACACGCTCCCACTGCGTCAGCGCCGATCCGTGCCTGGACCGCCTTCCAACTTCCGCGCGTACTCGACGCAGTATCGCGCCCAGGGCATTACCTCCAGACGAGTCTTGGGGATCGGTATGCCCGTGCCCTCACAGAAACCGTACGTTCCCTCCTCAATGCGATTCAGGGCCGCATCCACCTCGCGCAAGAGATCCCGTTCGCCGTTGGCCAGGCTCAGCGCAACGTCCTGATTGTAGCTGTCGGTCCCGACGTCTGCCATGTGGATGGGCACGTAGGATAGATCCCCCGAGGCCTCCGCGCGGGAGCGGTTCAGGGCCTCGCCTTCAATCTCGCCCAGGTTGGCCAGAATCGCCTCCCGCTTCTCGAGCAGCATTTCCTGCAAACGCGCCACATCCGCATCGGTCAGATGTTCCGTCATCCGGCTCATCGGTCGCTCGCCTCCATGCTTCCATTCCGTCTGCACACATCCTCATGTATCGCTGACACCTCGAGTCGGCCGGCGCTTTCCGCTGAGCCTCAGGGGACCTCCAAGGACTTCAACTCGAGCGTCCGATCCGCAGCCGTCAGCGGATGATTGGCGTGCACCTTGACTGCCGACTCCAAAAGCGCCGGCAACAGTATCCTTTCTTCGTAACCGATATTCCAGTCCGTCTCACGGTGCAGTCTATCGGCGCCTGTTGGCGCTTCGTCGTCTCCACCGGGACTTCCAGGGCTCAAATAGTCCGGCAACTTGCCGTCCATATTACCCAATACTATTCTAAGCCAGTCAAGTTCGTCTCTCAAGGTTTCCCGGCCCCACCCTAGCGCGCTTTTTCACGGCAGACCCGAAAATGTCCGAACGCCACGACGTGTTGACGCCCATCGGTGCAACTTCGGATCATGAGGTAACAACCTTTTTTTGACGGATTTCCAAGAAACGCATCCACATTGCCCCTCCGTCAACCGCCCTTTTCTGCAGATGAGGGGAGTTGGAGCGTCGGACTGTGCGGGCGACAGACCACAGAGACCGGCTGCGGGGATCGCCGCCCTGCCCAGACCTCTCGGAGCCTGGGCAGGGCAGACCGCGCCGACGGATTATCCTTTTTTGGCATCCTGGCAGTCTGTTTCTCCCCACCTTCCTAACGAGTTTTTCACTTGTCTCGCGGGAGGATTGCCACCACAATACCGCCAGTCGATGCAGGAAGTAGTCAGCTCGGCAAGGTGATCCGGCAGAAGGAGTGACTATGGCCGTTCAATTCAAAGAATTCACACGACCGGCATTCTCTGGAGATGCAGAGGCGCTGAAGAAGAAGGTGACGAAGTACTGCAACAGCGAACTGAAGTGCTTCCGCATCATCTCCATCTCTGAGGCTAAAGGCATGACCGACGATTTCTACCGCATTACGGTTTGGTACGACGACGAGGCGGAGAAATACGAACACCTGATGTCGTCCTCCGACCCGGACGATCCCGTAGCCTAATGAGATTGGCATCAGCTTCTCAGGCAGGTTCCCCCGGCATTACTTGAACCGAACGCATCGACAATGGCCGCAGTTCGGCGCAGAAAAAGACAAGGGACGGGACCTCCACTGGCTTCATCATGACGCCAAGGCTAGGTCCGGACGACAACGTTGGGCCGAGCAGCACAGGCTGACGTAGCCACCATCATGTCAGCGCCCCCAACTTGATTCGGCACCGACGGCCGGGGCAATCCCGGGAACAGCCGCCTAGCCTACCTGATAGTGTGCGTCAGCGCGCCGCCGCCTCGATGAAGGCCATCACGGCCTGCGCGACAACATCGCCAGGTTCGGGGATCTGACTGACGATGGTCCCGTGATCGCGGCCCGGCACCTCGAGATAGTCCACGCGCTCATGACCGGCCGCCTTCAACGCGGCTACGAAGAGCCGGTTTTCTTCGGCCCGTATCGGCAGGTCGTTGCCGCCGCAGATACACAAAGTGCGCGGGGCATCGGAACGAACGTGATAGAGCGGCGCCGCCTCGTCGATGATCGGGCGGGTGCGCGGGATGCCGCGTTCCTCGCGCACGGTCGAATGCGTGATCATCTGTCCGCTGACGGGGATCAGTCCCGCGACGATCTCCGTGTCTAGGCCGTAGCGCTGGAGATAGCGCACATCCAGGCCGATCATGGCCGTCAGATAGCCCCCGGCCGAATGGCCTGAGACGTAGATCTTCTTCGGATCGCCTCGGTAAGCCTCGATATTCCTGAAAAGCCAGGCCACGCTGGCGGCCGCATCGTCCAGGCAGGCCGGATATTGGGCCTTGGGCGAGAGGCGATAGTTCGGCAGCGCCACGGCAATGCCTCTTTCTGCGAACCACCGGGCGATACCCACCGTCATCGGATCGGACTTGCTTCCGGCCTGGATGCCGCCGCCGTGAAACCACAGCAGCGTCGGGAAATCCTTGCTGCCTTCGGGAAGATACAGATCTAACTTGCAGCGCTCGGTTTCGTATGCCGTCAGAGTTCCTTCGGCCTTATAGGCAATATCCGAGCTGACCGTTATCGACTTGGCTTGCTGTGACTCCCGCGGGGCATCGCTTCTTTCGATGCGGGCGACCCAGCCGCCCCCTGGTGCCAGGTCGATGTGCACCGTCTGGCCCCGCCGGACCTGCTGCGTTTCTTTCTTGTAGTCGATGGCACGGACGTCGGCATTGAGGCCGTCCCGAATGGCCTCCATGCCATAAGACCCGTCACCCAGAAAATCGAGCTTGATATCGAACTGTCGGCGGTCCCAATCGGTGATTGCGCCGACGAACCACGTTTCGCCCCACCGGCGCGCCACCACCACGTAGTCCCCCAACCTGGCCTCGAGCACGCGCGTCTCATCCCACTGAACCGGAATCTGCGCGATGAATTCAGTGCATTCGCGCTCGCGATAGTAGTCCGACGGCGCGTCGGGCAGCATCTGCATCGGGCTCTCCAGGATCACGAACAAGGCCAGATCATGGGCTCGCGTGCCAAGCCCCATGGGTCGGTCGCCCACCGGGCGGAAGTTGTGCTTCTGGGCGTTGTTCATGGTGCCCGGGATGTAGTCCATCGGACCGGCGACCATCCGAATGAAGGGCAGCAGCGTGTGATGCTCCGGATTGGCCAAGTCGCTCCAGCCGTTTTGCTCGACCTCAATGAGGCCCTCGCGCGTCAGCACGTTGGGGTAGGCACGCCGCAGCCCGCAAGGCTTGTACGCACCGTGGAAATCGATCACCATGTGCCGCCGGGCGGCTTGTCGCGCGATGCGATGATAGAAGTTGACCATCTCCTGGTCGTCGCGATTCATGAAGTCGATCTTGATGCCCGCAATGCCCCATTTGGCAAACTGGTCCAGCGCTTGTTCGCATTGCCGGTCCAGCGTGGCCCAGATCACCCAGAGCATCACGCCGACTCCCTTCTGCTTCGCGTAGACACAGACTTCCTCCATGTCCAGGTCAGGCGTGAGCTTGAACAGATCGGCGCCATCGCACCATCCATCATCAAAGAGAAAATACTCGAAGCCGAAGTCCGCAGCAAAATCGATGAAGTACTTGGCGGTGGCGGTGTTGATGCCGGCTTTGAAATCAACGCCGTAGATATTGCGCCGGCCCCACCAGTCGAACGTCACCACACCCGGCCTGATCCAGGAGGTGTCATCCAGAGCTAGAGGCGGCGCCAGCAAATAGACGAGTTGATTGGTAATCAGGTCCCCGTCATTGCGGGCCAGCGCCAGAATCCGCCAGGGAAACGTTCGCGTGCCCCGGGTCTTGGCGATGTAGTCGGCGTGCTTCGTCACGCGCCCATGTCCATAAGCCCGGCCTTCGTACGACTTCTCCAGCGGATAGCCTGCAAAGGCGGCGTCCAGCGATGCCTGCCGCGTCCCCCGCAGCCACAGGCCCGGGTAGTCCCGCAAGTCCGACTCGGTGACGAGCACCTTAGGCCCGCTGGGAGGCGTCACCAGGGCCGGCAGACAACACAGATCTTCAGACGTCAGGGCACTAACCAGCTGGTCCGCATAAGGTTGCTCGTAACTGGAGCGAAATCCCTTCTCCTTCTGACAGATGATGGAACTCCCGTCGGCAAACAGAAACCGAGCGTTCTCCGATTGGATGACGATATCGCCCGGCAAGGACATCGCAAAGCGATAGGCCACGCCGTTGTCGTAGGCCCTGAGCGTCAACGTGAATTTCGATGCGAAGGTCAATATCAGCTCATTGAAACGCTCCGAAATCACCGCCCTCTTTTCGCGAATCTCCGGGCGGACCTCGCGCACGATTTCCCCGCCATCCACACCCACCACCTTCGCGTTCGGCCCGAGGACGTTCCCGTTGCTTAGCCTCATGGCCAGATCCGTTACCCGGACGACCCGTTCGCCATCCACCCGCACGCGCAATTCCATTTGCTCGCCCACGTCCACGCTGAGCACCACGCTCTCATCGGGCGAGCGCAGCGCGTAACTCTGGCAGAACCCTGCGCCGGCACTGAGCAGCAAAGCCACCATGCCAACCACACAAGCCGAAACACCTTGCTTCTCTCTCATTGCATCTCCTTCTGGGTGGCAGGCTCAAGTCCGGAGGACTTGGGGATGGTTTCAAGTGTTGTTCACTTTTCGCGTTTGCGAATGGCGATGCTGATACACAGCGCCAGCCCGCCGTACAAAACCAGACAACCGAACGCCAACATGATCCACGCTGAGATCGGCATCGCATTTCTCCTTTAGTCGAGTTCCACCGTTGCCGGACGTTTCCACAACCAGTAGCCCAGGACCACCCAAAACAGCACGCTCCCCCAGCCGCCGATCAGCGTGGCCCAACGCGGGTACCCTTCATAGCCCACGGTAATCTCCTGCATCAGATTGCCCACAAGGATCACCAGTAACACGCCGGGCGTGACATAGCGCAACATCCAGATCCACCACGGGCCCAGTCGCACCTCGGATTGACCGTTCAGGTAGTCGCGGAAATCCCGCACCGGATAGAGGAATCCCACCGCCAGACACTGCGCGAGGCCTGAAATCACGAGCCCGAAATCGCAGATCCACTTGTCGACGATATCGAACCAGTAGAAGCCCCCACCCGTGACGAAGATCAGAGAGGCGGGAAACGCCACCAGACAGAAGTACCGCGCGAGCTTCTCCGGGGGGATATGCCACTTGTCGTGGAAGCCCGTCGTGAAGGCCTCCTGCAAGGCAAATGCGGAATCGATGCCCAGCGTCAGCAGCGTGAGGAAGAAGATCACACCGAAGACGGCGTTCAGAGCGGGCAACTGGCTGATCGCCGTCGGAAACGCGACAAACGCCAGTCCGGTTCCACTGGTCGTGACGTCCGGAACCGGCAGACCCTGGACCTGCGCCAGATACCCCAGCATGGAAAACACGACGAAGCCGGCGAAGAAACTCGTCCCGCAGTTGGCCAAACCTGTGATCAGCGCACTGTTGGTAATCTCGGCCTTCTTGCCCAGGTAGGACCCGTAGCCGATCATGACGCCGGAGGCCAGACTCAACGAGAAGAAGATCTGCCCATAGGCCTTTAACCAGATCTTCAGATCCGTCAGCTTGCTGAAATCGGGCGTCAAATAGTAACGAATGCCGTCCATCGCGCCGGGCAACGTCAGCCCGCGAATTAGAAGAACGGTCAACAGCACCATGGGAAGCGGCACAGTGATCATCACCACATTGCTGACGCTGCGCACGCCTTTGCGCAGGATCAGGTAGATCGTCAGCCAGGTTAGGCCAATGCCCAGCACCAGCGCGGGGACCAGCCCGCCGATTTCGCCCGGCCCTGACGTCCTCCGTAAGACCGTCTCGAAGAAGAACGCCTCGGGCTTGTCTCCCCAACTCAGACCCACCGAGTGCCACAGATAGACCCAGGCCCAGGCGAGGATCGTCGTATAGTAGATGACGATGGCGGCGCTGAGCCCGGCCGCCCACCAGCCAAACCACTGCAGGCGCTTACGCACGCCCCCAAAGGCGAGCGGCGCCCCTCTTTGCATACGCTGCCCCAGTCCCATCTCCAGGATCAGCATCGGAATGCCGGCCGTGAACAGGGCCACGAAATAGGGAATCAGAAAGGCTCCGCCCCCACTGGAGTAGGCGACGTAGGGAAAACGCCAGACGTTGCCCAGCCCCACGGCCGAGCCGACGGCCGCCATGATGAACGCGGTTCTGCTGTGCCACTGCTGTCGAGTCACGGTCATAAGCTTGCTCTCTCCGGTGATGGTGAAATCGTCGACGAAAGCCCACCTACTCAACGCGGCGTATCCTCAGGGCCATATAGGGCCGGCCCGGAAGGCCGACCGTAGCGCGGTCCTTGTCGATGTAGCTGTAGCGATCCAGAGGTTCCACTTCAAACATACACTCGACCGGGCTAACGGTCATGTGCCACGTATCGATGATGTCCGCCCGAAACCGCATTCCCGTTTCGAGTTCGGAATCGGGCAGCTTGAAGGCCCATTGCGTGGGAGCGTCCTTGCCGAAGTAGATCAGGTAGTACCGGCCCAGTTCGCCCGCCATATTGTTCTCGTAGTACTGGTCGATCGGCTTCAGGCCCCCTGCCGGTCCGGCCTCGACAATCTCTCGCAGAAACGCGATACGGGCGGGGCTCTGTCCCTGCAAGGTGCCGCCACGCGAAATCCAACCATCGCCGTCGGGCTGGAGGCGCGTCTCGCCGTGCGTGGCATAGGCGCCGCCGATGATCGCCGACCAGAAGCGATAGACCATTTCTTCGCCCGTCAGTTGGCCCCAGCGCTTGGTGATCGTGCCTTCGTAGTTGATCTCATCGTGCACGATGGGCTTGCGGTAGATGTCTCGCAACAGGGGCGAGACCCCCAAAGCCCGCACGGCCATGTAATACTGGAGGCTGACGTGCGTCACCCAGGGCTGACGATGGTCGTAAATCCGGCCCGCGTTGTGAATCGAACGCAGGTGCTGATGTGGGTCCGCCTCCTGAACCACCTGAAACAAATGATCCCAATCTTCGTCGGTCAGGTGCCGAATGAAGCTGTTCTCGTTGGCCAACGACCACCAGACGTTGCGGTAGGCCGCGAACCGCGCCACCACGTAGCGCACGAATCGCTCGTTCGTGGCTGCGTCCATCGTGTCGAATCCCCACTTGCCGTGATCGTAAGGCCGGAACAGGATCATGTCCGCCTCGATGCCCAGGTCCCGGAGTTGCTCGACGCAGATCTCCAAGCGCCGGAAGTACTCCGGATCGAAGCGCGAGAAATCCCAGTTCTCTTTCGAGGTCCCGAAGAACGGACAGCGATCCAACGCCCCGGGCCCTTCCACATAGCTCTGCCGCCAAGGCGGAACCACCAGGAAGCGGGCTTTGTTGAACGGACAACCCTTCAGTGTCTCGATCGTCCGCTGTCGTCTTTCGTCCGACTGGAAAGGCCATTCGTAGATCGTCGTTCCGAAGGGATAGAACGGCGCTCCATCTTCATACGCGAAATGGTATTGGTTCCGGACCCGCACCGGGCCATGGTTTCCAGGTGACGGTGCGGCGCAGATAAACCGCCCTTGCTTGCCGCTTAGAGCCGCGCGATTGCTCCTGGTCTCGTACGTCCAGACGCCCTCGCGGTCCGGCATAAAGCGTATCCTGAACGTGCCGTCTCCATCGTAGAACCCGTGCGGCTCGAACGTGCGCGCGCCCTGTCGAAAGACCGCGCTGAATTCGATGCCGATGAACGGATTGCCCTCCGTCGGGCCCGGCAGCGCCAATTCGAAGACGTCCCACCTCTCGACCTGCACTTCCTGCCCGGCCGATACGCCCGCAATGACTACAAGAAGAACGATATACGCCAGTTTCTTCATCCAACCAGTCTCCTTCATCAGGGACCCGTGGTGTCGGAGCCACTTTATCGTGTGGGCCGTGACGCTGGCAAGGCTAAAGTGATTCAAGTGGCAGGATCAGACCGCGCGGCTTGTTCTTATCCGGCGCAACCGACACCGACGGACGAATCGCGGTTGCGGCGCATCACCATCAGGACCTTAGCGCTTGCTGAAATTCTCGCTTCGCTTCAGCCGTAGTAATGTCGAACGGGAACACAGGGCGTTGACTGCCCTGCCTTGGCTGGCGGCGGCCGGCAGGCTCACGAAGAATCGACTCCCTCTCCCCGGCTCCGACTCCAGCCAGATCCGGCCGTGATGACGCTCCACCAGTCGGCGAACGATAAACAGCCCGAGCCCTTCTCCACCGGCCCCGTCCTGCGGATCGACGCGGTGAAAAACGTCGAAGACTTTGGCACGCTGTTCCGGGGCAATACCGATGCCGTTGTCCTCCACGCAGTAGATGCTCGCGCCGTCTTCCCGGCGCCCGGATATCCGGATCTGGCCTTGACGCTGCGGATCCAGATACTTGATGGCGTTATCCAGGAGGTTGCCGAATACTTCATTCAGCCGCATCGAATCGCCCATACAGGCGGGGAGATCCTCCACCTGGACCGATGCGCCGCGGGACCTGGCCTTCGGCGCTAGCGTCGTCGCGACCTGCTGTAGCAACTCGTTCATATCCACCTGATCGATATGCATGGGCACGTGCCCCACCATCGTGACCTGCCGCAATCCCTCCAGCAACGTCTTCATCAGTTCCACGCTGCGCTGAATGGAATCGACCGATCGAGGAATGTCTTCGTTCAAAACGTGCAGAAGCTGATCTTCCAGCTCCTGGCACTTCCCCGCTACGCTTTCGCTCGCCTTGTCACAGAAATTGGTGATGCACTTGGCCAGCGCTTCCACCGAGAAGAGAGGATTGCCCAGATCGTGCCGGACGATGCTGGCGAAGCGCAGTAACTCTCTGTTCCGCGCTTCCAGAGACTCGTTGCTCTGCTTCAGATCACGCAGCAGCACGGCGTAAGGTCGGCGAATGCCGGTCTGGATCACAGCCCGATAGATGAGATAAAAGGACGCGAGCTTCAGCAGGTGCCCGGCCTCGTTGGCGATATCGTACGGATCGCGGTAGAGCGTGAAACACAACTCCGAGCAAACCGTCAGCAGAACGGACGCGACCAGCATTCTCAGCACGTTCCGATCGAAGTCGGCCCGTCGCCTGAGCAGCACGAACACGGAGGCCAGCAGGATGGCAGCAATGATGTATTCGCTGGCCTTCTTAAAGGTGGTCAGGCCGACACCCGGTTCGAAGCAAACGGGAAAGACGCGCCAGTAGAGCGCGCAGAGCAGCACGAGCGCGGTGACCACCGCAAACCCGGTGAACACGAAGCCGGCCCGCAACCGCTTTCTCACCAGGAGTGGGGACAGCAGCAGTGCGACGCTCTCCATGTAGCGGGCACCGATCCAGAGCTGGGTGGCCAGATTCGTGTTACGGTCGGTAAAGATCCCCAGCCCCTCGTAAGCCAGCGCGTGGACGAGATCGAGGATCCCGACGAACAGATACGCGGTTCCCAGGAACAAGAGGTAGCCGTTCTGGCTGATCTCGCGCGAATTCCAGGCCAGCATGAAGATCCCGCAGGCCACGACGATGGCAAACACTTCGACAATCGTATGAAACACCAGGTAGTTGTAGGCGGTGATCGCATGCAGCCCAGCCAGGACGGCCAGAGCAGCCACCCACAAGCCGTACTTCTCGAAAACACCAAACTGCTTCGTTGGCTGCATCTTTCTCGTGCTCCCACCCACCAATCGTCCACGCTTATCCAGAATCATAACGCGTGCGACACTGCGAGGCAACGAAAAAGACGGCGCCGTAGGGACACGTCGTACGAAGGCACTCTATTCGCCGACGATTTGACAGACCACGGTGCGTGTCCGGGCCCGCGTATCGAAATCCACCAGAATGATCTGCTGCCACGTCCCCAGGGTCATCTGCCCTGCCACCACCGGTATGCTCAGCGACGGTCCCAGCAACGAGGCCCGAACGTGCGAATGCCCGTTGTCATCGTGCCAGGTCTCCTCGTGCTCGTAGCGGGCGCCCGCCGGCGCGATCCGCTCGAACGCGGCCTCGATGTCATGGTTGGCCAGGCCCGGCTCGAACTCGGTCGTGGTAATGCCGGCGGTCGAGCCCACGTTGAAGACCGTCACGATTCCGTCGGTCACGCCGGAACCGCCCACCACCTGGCTGACCTCATCCGTGATATTGATCACGTGGTTATTGCCCCGGGTCTGGATCTGAATCTGCTCTGTCTTGACCATCGTGGTATACCTTTCACATGCCATGTCGTTGTCGAGCCGGTAAGCTACCCGAACGTGCCGCACGCTGCAAGGACACAGCCCACTCGATGGGTCGAAACTCGGTATAGGGTAGACGTTTTCGATCAGGGTTTGTGTTTGGTTTCGTGGTGGGTGCGACGCAGAAGATGGCCGACCAGAACAACAACGATCAAAGACATCACCAGGGCCATCGCCGCGTAGGGATCGTAGGCCGCGACGCGCTCGTGCAGTTCGCGCAGGAAGTAAGCCCAGCCGATAATCGCCGCGTACGTCCCGGCCAGCACCGCCGTCATGTTCAGCCAGACCGGTAGGCCCAGCAGAAACCCGATCACCGAACCCACGACCGGACCGGTCATCCAGAAGGGAAACCACACGAACGCGAAGAGCCCCACGATACCGTACCGCTGAATCTTCGCTTTGTGGGTCTCGGCCGCCTGGTGGATGCGCTCGAAGATGTTCTTGAGTGACTTGATCACCAGCAGGTGACGCCAACCGAACACAAACAGCGGATAGAATACGAGCACATGCAACGTTTCGACCACCATGGCGACCAGGATGACCTTGGCATGGCCCAATGCCACCGAGTAGCCGTAGGCCAGGCCCGCAGCCCGACCGAAAAGCAGCGTCGTGGCGGTCATGCCGATCAGGATCTGCGATTCGGCGGGCGCCGTGAGCGCTCTGAAGGTCAGCCAGAGCGTATACACGAAGGACAGGGCCACCGCAATCAGGAGCAACCGCCCTTCCGGCCCGGCCAGCAACGTCATTCGCGGCCGCTTGGCCTGCTCCTCACTGGCGTCACGCACTGATCGTTCCGATTCGTTTCCCATGACCCAAATCAACCCGATCCGTCCCTTGCCGTCAATGGTTTTCGCCCGCGCTTCTTCGCCACGAGGCTCAGATGCACGGCATGAACGTGCTCGTACCCCGCAAGCTACAGCACAACTGATGGGCGAAGCCATCCCGGCCCCCCCAAGCCACCCACGCAGGCGCGGCGGAGGATTTTACATCTTTTGCTTGCCTTTTCAGGCCGCGTGAGCTATTGACATTATCTTTGGCAACCGGTGACGTGCCCGTGCCTGCTGCTCGCACCGGCCGTCCGTTCTTTAGGAGGTGACATCTCATGCGTAAGAACACATGCTGTCTGTCGGCCCTGTTGGCCCTGTCCGTTTGTTGTACGTTCGCGCTGGGTGGCGAAGCGGATCCGTATCTGGGCCGGTGGGCCCTGACCATCCCCGGCGGCGGTGCCGGCTGGCTCCGTGTCGAACAGCAAGACGGCTACCTCGACGCCAGTATCCTCTGGGGCGGCGGCAGCGTCGTTGGTGTCGATTGGGTGGGCGTCGTTGACGGCGCGCTCTACGCCCTCCGCCTGCGCAAGGTGGAGCGTAAGAACGCCGCGGGCGAAGTGATCGTCACTCAAATGCTTCCGGAGACCATCCTCGCGCACGCCACTGGCGACGCGCTGCAACTGACGCAGATGGTACCCCATCGCAACGGCCTTGGCGTTGACACGCGAGAGTTCACGGGCCAGCGGATTCCGCCCCTGCCGGCAGCGCCCGATCTATCGAAGGCCGAATACGGCAAGCCCATCGAACTGTTCAACGGCAAGGATCTGGCAGGCTGGAAGCTGACCAACCCGAACGCCAAGAGCGCCTGGTCGGCCGCCGACGGCGTGCTGGTGAACGATCCCGTGCAGGAGAAAGGCAAGCCACGCGTCCACTACGGCAACTTGCGTACGGTCGCGGAGTTTGAGGACTTCAATCTGAAGCTGGAAGTGAACGTCCCGCGGGGCGGCAACAGCGGCATTTACCTGCGCGGCATCTACGAGGTCCAGGTGGCCGACACCTATGGGCGCCGGCTCGACTCGCACAACATGGGCGGTGTTTACAGCCGCATCACGCCCACGGTCGCCGCCGAGAAGCCGGCCGGCCAGTGGCAGACGGTGAATATCACGCTGATGGATCGCCACGTTACGGTCCAACTCAACGACCAGCGCATCATCGACAACCAGCCGTTGCTCGGCTGCACCGGCGGCGCTCTCTGGTCCGACGAATTCCGGCCCGGCCCCATCTATCTCCAGGGCGACCACACCGGCGTCAGCTACCGCAACATCGTCCTGACACCGATCCTCAACTAACCGATACTCAAGAGGAGACTTTGACGCCCTGGGTCAACACCCAGGCGGCAAAGCCCGCATCGTCGGCCTGGTGCAACGACGCAGCCGGCAGCAGATGGACCTCGATGTCCTCACCCGCCTGCCGTTGCACCTTGGCCGCCATCTCGATTTGATCCATCGGGTCCCACGACGCCAGATCTTCCACGAAGACAGCGAGGTCGATATCACTTCCCGGTTGGGCCGTTCCTTCGACGTGGGCGCCGAACAAGTAAGTCTCGACGACCGTTCCGAACTGCCCTACGACCAGCAGCGCCGTCTCTACGCGCTCCCGCACGCCTGCATCGATCTCTTCGAACGGCACGCTCATCCGGCGTCCCCCATCGCGAACCTTCTCTTTTCTGCCCTGAGTCTTCTTGCCATGTCGATATTCTACCGATCTTTGAGCAAGAAAGAAAGGGCGGGACCGAATGTACCCCCGGCGCCGCCGAGTCCGCAGACCGATGTAACCTTCGCCTCCGCATTCCCTTACAACATATCCGGCAACACCCCATGCTTCAGGGCGAACCGGATTTCCAGGACCGGGGCGCTGCTGCCCGCATCCCGGGGGCATATTCCTTGACTTCGCAGGCGCAGGCGGTATTGTAAGGAATTCAACCGAAAATAATGGCCTGAATCGAGCTAATCCATGGCAAGTTACCTCAATAACATGTTTCTGATAGACGAAAACGACTGGCTCAACGACGCGATGTCGGCGGCAGGACCGGAGATCGACGCCTATCCGGCCCAAGATGACGAGGGAGCCTCCGAAGGCGATCTCGAGCTGGCGGTCCCCGACGAACTGGGCATTCTGCCCATCCGCAACACGGTGGCATACCCGGGAACTGTCACACCGCTGACGGTGGGGCGTGAGCGGAGCAAAGCGCTGCTGGCCGATACCGTGCCCAACGAATCACTGATCGGCTTGGTGACCCAGCGGAATCCCGATACGGACAAACCAGGTTTCGGACAGCTCTATACGGTCGGCACCGCCGCTTCTGTACTGAAGGTTATCAAGATGCCTCAGGGCTCGGTCAACATTTTCGTCCACGGGATCGCCCGCTTCAAGATCACCAAGCCGGTCGCGACGCAGCCCTACCTGAAGGCCAAGATCAGGATGCTGCCCATCAAGACCCGCATGACCAAGCAACTCCAGGCCTTGATGGTCAGCGTCCGACAGAGCGCCAACCGCATCGTGGCGCTGAGCCCGAGTGTTTCGGAAGAGGCCTCGGTCCTGCTTGAGAACATCGAAGATCCGTCGGCGCTGGCCGACTTCCTGGCCGCCAATCTCAACATGGAAATCGCCAAGAAGCAGGAGTTGCTGGAGCAGTTGAATCCGGTCAAACGCCTCAAGGAGATCTCGGTCATCCTGGCCCACCAACTGGAGGTGCTGGAGCTGAGCCACAAGATCCAGGGCCGGGTCCGGGATTCGGTGGACAAGAGCCAGCGGGAATACTTCCTGCAAGAACAGCTCAAGGCCATTCAGTCGGAGTTGGGCCAGCAGGACGTGCGGACGGAAGAGTTACGGGAACTCCACCAGAATATCATCAAGGCCAAGATGCCCAGGAAGGTGCAGACCGAGGCGCTGCGTGAGTTGGACCGGCTCAGCAAAATCCCGGCCGCCTCGCCCGAGTACAGCGTGATTCGCACGTACCTGGACTGGGTTTGCGAATTGCCCTGGTCGATCCAGACCGAGGACCGCCTTGACATCAGCCAGGCCGAGCGTATCTTGAATCGCGATCACTACGACCTCAAGAAGATCAAGAAGCGCATCCTGGAATTCCTGGCCGTCCGAAAGCTCAACCCCAAGGGCAAGAGCCCAATTCTCTGCTTCGTCGGCCCGCCTGGGGTGGGCAAGACTTCGCTGGGCAAGTCCATTGCCCGGTCGATGGGGCGCAAGTTCGTGCGCATTTCGCTGGGCGGCATCCGTGATGAAGCCGACATTCGCGGCCACCGCCGTACGTACATCGGTGCCCTGCCCGGACGCGTCGTCCAGGAGTTGCGCAAGTGCCAGAGTCGCAACCCGGTGTTCATGCTGGACGAACTGGACAAAATCGGCGCCGATTTCCGCGGCGATCCCGCCAGTGCCCTGCTGGAAGTGCTGGACCCTGAGCAGAACAGCAGCTTCACGGACCACTATCTGGACCAGCCGTTCGACCTTTCCGGCGTCATGTTCATCGGGACCGCCAACTACACCGGACCGATTCCGCCGGCCTTGTTCGACCGGATGGAAGTGATCGAACTGCCCGGCTATACCGAAAACGAGAAGCTCAGCATCGCCAGGCGCTATCTGGTTCCGAGGCAACTCAAGGAGCACGGTCTGAGCAAATCGCAGCTGACGATCAAAGACGACGCCATCGCCGCGATCATCGACAGTTATACGCGGGAGGCGGGCGTGCGAAACCTGGAACGGCATCTGGCCGCGGTTTGCCGAGCCGTCGCCACGGAGATCGCCAAGAAAACCAAACGCCGTGCCACGATCTCGAAGCGAAACCTGGCCGAAATCCTGGGGCCGAGCCGCTACGAATCGGAGCTGGCCTTGCGGGCCGGCATTCCCGGTGTGGCTACGGGCCTGGCCTATACACCGGTTGGAGGTGAACTATTGTTCATCGAGTCAGCGGTGATGCCAGGCAAAGGACACCTGCAACTGACCGGCCAGATCGGTGATGTCATGAAGGAAAGCGCCCAGGCCGCGTTCTCCGTCGTCAAGGCCAACGCCAAGCGACTCGGCATCGAGGAAACACAATTCGCCAAGCACGACTACCATATCCACGTCCCGGCCGGCGCCGTCCCCAAGGACGGACCGAGTGCCGGTGTGGCCATGTTGACGTCCCTGGTCAGCCTGCTCCTGAAGAAGCCGACGCGACCCGACGTCGCCATGACGGGCGAGATCACGCTGCGCGGCCTGGTCCTGCCGATCGGCGGACTCAAGGAAAAGGTCCTGGCGGCCCAGCAGGCCGGGATCAAAACGGTCATCCTTCCGGAACGCAATAAGAAGGACGTCCCCGAGATTCCCAAGGAAGCCAAGAAAGGTCTGAGCTTTACCTTCGTGCGCAACACCCGTGACGTGCTCAGAGCCACGCTGGATATGGCCTGACGTCGAGCATCAACTCGGCGGGTCTTGGCCTGCCTGCACGGCGGCCGTGACGCGTACCACGTCGTGCATTGCGGCGACATCGTGCACGCGAACGATGGACACACCGGCAGCCGCGCCGAGCGCGACCGTGGCGGCGGTCCCGAAGATGCGAGCGGTGGGCTCCTGACGACCCGTGAGACTTCCCAGAAAACGTTTGCGGCTGGTACCCACGAGAACGCGATAGCCCGTCGCGACGAACCGGTCGATATACTTCAGTAGTGCGAGATTGTGCGACAGCGTCTTCCCGAAACCGATGCCGGGATCGATGAAGACATGCTCGCTGGGAATGCCGAACGATTCGGCGCGTTTGGCACGTTCGAGCAAAAAGTGCAGGACCTCCCCCACCACGTCATCGTACTGCGGCTCGCTCTGCATCGTGGCCGGCGTCCCCTGCATGTGCATCAGCACCACGGGCACCTGTGCTTCGGCCGCCAGGCACGCCAGGCCCTCGTCGGCCAGCGCCGTGATGTCATTGATGATTGCCGCACCGGCTTCCAGCGCCGCCCGCGCCACGTCCGGATCGGAGGTATCGATGCTGATCGGGACCTCCACCTGCCGGGCAAGCCCCGCGATCACCGGGGCCACGCGATGGATCTGTTCGGCCGGCGGAACCGACTGCGAGCCCGGCCGCGTGGACTCGCCCCCCACGTCGATGATCGCAGCGCCTTCGGCAACCATTTGCAAACCGTGAGCAATCGCTCGGTCGGCTTCGAGGAATTGCCCCCCATCGCTGAAGGAGTCGGGTGTCACGTTCAGCACCCCCATGACCTGACAGCCGGTGGAGAAATCCAGCTTGCCCCGGGCCCACTGAAGCAGGCGTCCTGCCGCCGTTTTCATGACGACCGCCCTTTCACCTTGAAACCGATTCCCAGCAGTTTGCGCACCACCGCCCCTCCCGGCTCCGCCACAACAACTGTCGTGTTCTGAAATTCCCGGCGAACGGGATAATTCTTGCGCAATGCATCGAAGAAAGCCCCGCGTCGCTCCGGAGATTCCTTCGCAATCGGCCGCAGACTGGCATCATCGCGCTGAACGCTGTAGACGCGTTCCACAGCCTGCGCCAGCGCTGCTTCATCATCCTCCGACACAATCCCCAGGTCGATTTCCGGCACCTCCGGTGCCGGAAGAAAGTCCGCGGCTTCCCGCTGGGGCTCCAGGCCAAAGTACTCGCAGACCGCCTGGAAGATCATGATCAGCCCGGCGATCTTGCCATCGAGTGAATAGCCCGCGATGTGCGGCGAGCCGAGAGCGACGCGCTCGAGCAGTTCGACATCAATACTAGGCTCATGCTCCCAGACGTCCAGCCCGACCGGCCCGAGATGGTCATCGTCGATTGCCGCCGCCAGCGCCTGCGAGTCGACGACGGCGCCGCGCGAGGCATTGAGCACAACCACCCCTTCCTTCAGAGAGGCAAAGAACGCTTCATGGGCCAGGTGAAACGTCTTATCAATCCCGTCTCTTGTCAGCGGCGTATGGAACGTGATGAAATCGCAATCGTACAGGGCTTCAAGGGGAACGTAGATCGGGCTGCCCGTCTGGCGCTGCAGCGGCGGGTCGTTGCGCCGCACGTGCATGCCCAATGCTTCGCACTTCTTGGCGACGCGTCCGCCCACGTTACCGACACCGATGACGCCGATGGATTTGCCTTCGAGCCGGATGCCGTGCTTCTGACCGACGCTCAGCAGGGCCGCGATGATGTACTCAGCCGCCGAGTTGGCATTGGAACCCGGCGCCGAAGCGAACCCGATATGCCGTGCGTCAAGATAGTCACGGTCCACGTGATCGAAACCGATCGTCGCGGTGCCGACGAAACGCACGGAACTGCCGGCCAGCAATCGCTCGTCAACCGGTGTGATGCTGCGCACCAGCAGCGCGTCGGCGTCGGCCACGACCGCCGGCGTCATGTCACGACCGCCTGTAACGGTGACGTCCGCGATGGATGAAAAGCATTCTTCAACGAGAGGAATATTGGCGTCAGCAACAATCTTCATAGGCTCTCAAAGCTCGACGCCCGCGATCGTCGCGCCGCAACCGGGGCACTGGGAACACGTGATATGATTGGCGTTGATTCGATAACCCGTACGCTCGATCAGTACACGGCCGCACTGGTAGCAGAACGTACTCTCCGAGTCGGCAGCCGGTACGTTGCCCAGATAGACGTAACGCAGTCCGGCCGCTTTGCCGATGCGTTGGGCCCGTTGGAGCGTCTTGAGAGGCGTCGCGGGCGAATCCAGGCATTTGTACTGCGGATGAAACCGACTGATGTGCCACGGCACATCGGGCCCGGCCGCGCGCACGAGAAACTCGGCCAACTGCTTCAGTTCCTCCTCCGAATCGTTTTCGCCGGGCACCAGGAGCGTAGTGACTTCCAGCCAGATATCGGTGTATTTGGCGATGTACGCAATCGTATCACACACCGGCTGCAGGCGGGCCTTGCACAACTCCAGATAGTAGGAATCGCTGAAGGCTTTCAGATCGACGTTGATGCCGTCAAGCCAGTCGGCGGCGAGGTCGATCGCTTCCCGGGTCATGTAGCCATTACTGACGAAGACATTGGCCAGATCCTGCTCTTTCGCCAGGCGCCCACAGTCGTGGCACAGTTCCATAAAGATCGTCGGCTCGGTATAAGTATAGGCAATGCTTTTGCACTCGCTGCGCACCGCGGCTGCGACGATCTGCTCAGGCGTGAGGGCCTCACCGTCGATGTGCCCATCATCAAGCGCGGCTTGGCTGATCTGCCAGTTCTGACAAAAAGTGCACTGGAAATTGCAGCCCATCGTTGCAATCGAGAAGCTCTGCGTGCCCGGCTGGAAGTGGAACAGGGGCTTCTTCTCGATCGGATCGGGATTGGCCGCACAAACCTTGTCATACGTGAGGCTATACAGCGTCCCGCCCACATTCTGACGGACCTGGCAGTGGCCCAATTGGCCGTCGGCGATGGTACACTGAAAGTTGCACAGCCGGCAGTGAACCTTGCCGCCATCCGCCGATTCCCACAACACCGCTTCCTTAAGTTTGTCATGAGCATGCATCGTAAATCCCCAGAAGACCCGGAGCGCCTTGCAATTCACTGACCATATATCGTCGCTCCACCCATTTGTCAACGAATCCGGTGCAAACCGCGCCGACGCTAGAGGTCGTAGGCCTGGGCGATGAGTTTGATGGGATGCGTTACCGGCGCCGAGGCAACGTGCTCAATCTGCATTTTGCAGGCGGCACACTCGGTCAGCACGTTCTGCGTCGAGGCGGCCTTGATCGCCCCTTTCAGACCGTCGGCAATCCGGTCGGACAGTTCGTAATTCTTCTTCTGCATCCCGAAGGTGCCCGATAGACCGCAGCAGCCGGCGCCCATTTTGCTGTTACCCACCTTAAAATCGTCGTGAAGGAGGTTCTGGTACACGGAATCGTCACCCACGTAACTGAGATGGCAGGGCATATGATAGACACACGCCTCCCCCACCGGTT
>CP070782.1:5395622-5401864 GCA_020346325.1 Phycisphaerales bacterium | reverse complement strand
GACTGCGATGTGGTAAACACCTTCGACGAGCTCCTTAGCCGGGAGGATATCGATGTGATCGATATCTGCTCCCCGAACGTGTTGCACGCCGAGGAGGCGGTGGCCACCGCCGAGGCGGGCAAACACGTGGTCATTGAGAAGCCTATCGCGATGAATCTCGGTGAACTCCAGGCAATCCGCAACGCCATCGGAAAGGCAAAGGTTAAATCGCAGGTCGGCTTCGTCCTACGTTGGAACCCACACGTCCAGTCCATCCGCAACATGATCGACAAGGGCGGCTTGGGCAATCTCTATTACACGGAGGTCGATTACTACCACGAGATCGGCCCCTGGTGGAGCGGATGGAACTGGGGGGCTGCTACCCGAAAGGGAGGCCCCAGTGCCAGCCTCGTGGCCGGTTGTCATGCCGTGGACTTGCTGCGTTACTTCGGGGGCGACGTCGAGGAGGTCTTCGCGTATGGTGTGTTTGGCCACCGCAGGGACTACGAGTACGAACCGACCTACGCAGCTGTCGTCAAGTTCCGCAACGGCAAGATCGGCAAGACCGGTTGCAGCTTCGAGAACGAGTGCCCGTATGTACTCAATATTCTCCTCCATGGCGACAAAGGCTCAGTGCTAAATGAGAAGTTCTATACCAAGGAGTGGTTCCCAGGGCAGAAAGGCTGGCAGCCATTCAACACCACCTTTGCCGACAGTGGCGACGTAACCCACCACCCTTTCCAGGGGATGGTGGACGATTTGGCCCTTGCCATCATCGAGGACAGGCAAGCTGCGGCCAGCATCGAGGAGGCGTACAAGTCGCACGAACTCTGCCTGGCGATCGACCGCTCCATCGAAACCGGCCGGCCGGTGAGGCTGCCGTTGACCGACTGATACTGTGGAAAGGGACGCAGCATGGGACGAGGGCCCATGTACGGCAAAACTGCGGGGAACCGGCGCTCCCCGGGCCTTTTGCGACGGGCGGAGCTTCTCTGTGTCGCCCGTCTCTGTCTCACAAGTGTTCTCGTACTGAGGGGACTGGTGCACGCCGAGGAGGGGCGTGTCTTTCAAGCCGGGGCGGCGACCAGCAACATCACCCCGCCCCTGGACGAACCGATCGTGGGCGGATGGAATTCGCCCGCGGCCACGCATATCCACGATGAACTGTATGCGCGCTGCCTCATGCTGGACGACGGGCGGACCAAGCTCGTTCTCGTTCTGGTCGACAGCGTCGGCGTCGCCCGGGAGGTCTTCGACTCGGCCAAGGAAAGCATCAGGAACAAGGCCGGAATCCCTGTTGAAAACATGCTGATGGCGGCCACCCACACTCATTCCTCGATCAGTGTCCGCGCACCGAATAAGGTGAAGTCAAATGGGCCGCTGAGTGACTACCAGACCTTCGTTGCCCGCCGGATTTCGGACGGCGTCCGTCGGGCGATCAACAACCTGGAGCCGGCGAGGATCGGCTGGGGTCGGGCCGAGGAGCCGACACAGGTCTTCAACCGTCGGTACTTCATGAACCCGGGGACGCCCACGCCCAATCCGTTCGGCGGCACCGATCGTGTCGTCATGAATCCCGGTCGCGGCAATCCCAACATCGATAAAGCCGCTGGACCGACAGACCCGGAGATCACGTTCCTTTCGGTGCAGTCCACCGACGGCCGACCGATTGCCCTGCTGGCAAATTACTCGCTGCACTACGTAGGACCGAGCGCCGGCAGCGTTATCTCCGCCGACTATTTTGGTGTCTTCGCTGACCGCATCCAGGAATTGCTGGGGGCTGACCGGCTTGATCCTCCATTCGTGGGCATCATGTCGAACGGTACGAGCGGCGACATCAACAACATCAACTGGCTCGAGAAACCATCCAGGCGCTGGCCACCGTACGCAAAGATGAGACAGGTAGCTGATCTGGTCGCCCGGGCGGTTCACCAAGCACACGAGCAAATTGAGTTTCACGACTGGGTACCACTGGATGCCTGTAAAAGCGAGCTCACATTGGCCGTGCGAGAGCCTACGCAAGAGCAGTTGGCCTACGCCCGTAAGATTCACGACAAGCCGGAGGATGCGCCGAAGCATCACGCACGCGAGCATGTTTACGCGAACCGGGTGCTAGATCTGGCCGACGCCCCGGAACACAGATCACTTCCTCTCCAGGTGATGCGCATCGGCGAGCTGGGCATCTGTGCCATTCCGTTCGAGGTCTTCGTGGAAATCGGTCTGGAATTGAAGCAGAAGAGCCCGATGGGACAGACGTTCACTATTTCTCACGCCAACGGTAGCTACGGCTATTTGCCCACCGTCCGGCACCATGAGTTGGGTGGCTATGAGACCTGGCTGGGCACGAACAACGTCGAAGTGCAGGCAGCCCCGAAGATCGTCGACGCGTCGCTCTCAATGCTGCGAGACCTCCATGCCCCCGTCACGGTCGATCAGTGACTTTCGTTCTGACCCCAACCCCTCATCGGAGTAGGACGTGAATCGCATGATAAGGAGAATGCCATGACAGAGAAGCTGGCAATCGATGGCGGGCCAAAGACTGTGGCAAACAAGATGACGCCGTGGCCGCAATTTGATGAGAACGCAATCAAGGCGGTGGAGCAGGTCCTTCGCTCGGGCAAGGTCAACTACTGGACCGGCCCAAAAGGTATGGAGTTCGAGAAACGGTTCGCCGCCTGGCAGGGCAGTCGATTCGCGATCAGTACTTCCTCCGGCACGTCCGCCCTTCACGTGGCCCTTAGCGCCCTTGGGATCGGCCCGGGCGACGAGGTGATCGTACCCAGCTACACATTCATCGCAAGCAGCTTTTCGATCGTACAGGCAGGTGCGATTCCGCGTTTTGCCGATGTGAATCTGGACGATCACTGCATCAGCATCGCGTCGGTGGAGAAGCTCGTCAACGGACGGACAAAGGCGATCATGCCCGTGCACCTTTACGGGAACGTTTGCGAAATGGACCCGATCCTGGCGTTCGCGAAGAAGCACAACCTGTTCGTCATCGAGGACAACGCAGAAGCCTTTGGCGGTGTCTACAAAGGGAAGAAGACCGGTACGCTTGGCCATATCGCTGCGTGCAGTTTCTGCCAGAACAAGACGTTCACCACTGGGGGCGAGGGCGGCATGGTCACGACCGATGACGAAGACCTGGCCTGGAACGCGCGCAGCTTTCGTGATCACGGCTACGACGTCAAAGAGCGGCTGGACCTGCTGGAGCTAGAGCAGAAGCTGCCCTACATCCACAACATGGTCGGTTGGAATTACCGCATGACGGAGATGCAGTCGGCCATCGGCCTGGCCGAGCTGAATCGGATGGATACCTGGAACATGCCCAATCGACGGCGCAACGCCCGCATCATCATGGATGCCTTCAAGGACCTGCCGCAGGTCAAGTATACGCCCGTGGATACCCCGGCAAGGCAGAACGGCTGGTACGTGATGGCCTTCTCCCTGGACATCGAGAACATGAGCTGCGACATCGCGCAGTTCGTTGCGGCCGCCGGCGCCGAAGGGGCACCCTGCTGGAAAGTCTTCTGGCCTCAGTGCCATACTGAGAAAGCTTATACACAGCACAACGCCTTCGGCCGGAGTGGGTTTCCGTTCGAATCGAAAGAGTACGCCGACCCTGAGAGCGTTGATTACAGCAAGGTGGAGGTCCCCAACGCGATCTGGCATCAGGACCATACGTTCACCTGTTTCGCGTTCCCGACGTTCACGGAAGACGACTGCCAGCAGATCGGGACAGCCTTGAGGAAGGTGATCCAAGCCTACGCCAGGTAGAGGAGACTGCGTCATGCGGAAGATAGGATACGTCATCGTCGGATTCGGTGGCATCGCGGAGAATCGCATTGCTAAGGAGGGCTTCGGCACCGACAGCAACAGGTTTGCCGGACATCCGACCGCTACCCTGGTAGGCGTCACCGATGCCGACACGAAGCGCAAGGATGCAGCGTTACGACTGGGGCTGCGGTGGTACGACTCTGTGGACGCAGTCCTTGAAGATCCTCGTGTGGAGGCGGTATTCTTCGCCACAAACAACCGGTCCCATGCCCCCCTAGCGGAGCGAGCTCTGGGGGCGGGCCGGCACTGCCTCGTCGAGAAACCGATTTCTACCACCCTGGAGGATGCCCGGCGTTTGCAGGAGCTCGCCCAGGAGCGGCGACTCAGCCTGACCGTTGATCACATGATGACGGAGAACGCCTACAATCGGCGGGCCCGGGAGTTGGTGGCGGCCGGTGCCATCGGCGAGGTCAACGACATCTCCTTGCACATGGAGTTCTCCTACGGTTGCACACCTGAGGAAGCGGCGACTTGGCGGTGCGCCGATGCGTCGGAGATCGGCGGACCGATCGGCGACGTAGGCAGTCATTGCCTCTACATGGCGGAGTTCCTGCTGAACAGTGGTGTGAAGTCCCTGTCTTGTGTGTACACACCGCGAACGTTGACGATCGCCGTGGAGAACGGGGCCTTCATTCAGTTCCGACTGACCAACGAGATTCAAGGCACGGCGAGGGTCGCCTTCAACCAGCCTCGCGGCGGTCTGGGCGGAACGCTGAACAACCTTGGCTACGAGATCTATGGCACCAAGGGCGTCCTTCGCGGCTACGGCACGCTGTTTCAGTTGTCCGGCCATCCCGGGGAACCTATCCCGATCCGTCTTGAGCTCGACCGCTTTACAGAAACCGAAGCGGTCAGAGTGGACCAAGTGGACAACATCTACCAGTCGGTTATTGGCCGGCACGCCGAATCCATCTTGAGTGACAGACAGCTGGACGGTAGCGATGCCCTGCACAACCTTGAACTGGTTCTGGCCTGCTATGCGTCCGCCGACCAGCGAGGGTGCATGATCGAGTTCTGATGAACGGTTTCGAGAGAGCCAAATTAGCTTAAAGAGTCAGTTCCCCGATACATTGACCTTGAGGTGTTGGTCTCCTATTGATAATATGTCACGGGTGACCAAGGGGTCTCCCTCCCCCTTGAATTGGCCAAGAACTATTGGCTGAGTTGCGGAGGCGGCGATAGGATGAGAGCCGTTCCAAGAAGAGCGTCTGTGTCCCTCACGCCAGACGGCTGAGTAGCGTGAATCTCAAGCGAACAGGAATAAGTCCATGGCCCAGAAGACTACTAGGCGTCGAGATTTTCTGAGAGCTTCTGCCGGAATGGTGGCCGGTGCTGGATTGTTGCAGGCATCTCGGCTTCTGTACGCTCGTCCAGAATCTACAGGGCTTCTGAAGGCATGTCAGTTCCGTATGCTGCCGGAGGAACTATCCGACGTGGAGAAGTTCAGATTGGCCAAACGATGCGGCTTTCAGGGTATTGAGCATTCGCCAATGGATGACCTCAACGCGGCCAGAGAACTCGGTGCCCTGTCCCGGCAAGAAGGCGTGCCGATCCACTCGATCTCCTACGGTGGCTGGAGTGCCCCTTTCTCGGATCCGCGCCCAGAGGTTGTCGATAAGGGGTTGGTAGACATGGAAGCCGCCTTGCGAAGCGCTGATGCCCAGGGCGCTGAGGTTGTCCTGCTTGTTCCGGCTGTTGTGACCGAAGAGGTTGGTTATGCGGAGGCCTATCGCCGTTCGCAGACGAACATTAGGAAACTGCTGCCTCTGGCCGATGAACTGGGGGTGACAATCGCCGTCGAGAATGTGTGGAACAAGTTCCTTCTGAGTCCGGTCGAATTTGCCCGTTACATTGATGAGTTCGACAGCCCCCGGCTTCGGGCTTATATCGACGTCGGCAACATGATCTTGTTCGGCTTTGCCCAGGATTGGCTCCGCACGGTTGGCCGGCGAGTCATCCGTATTCATCTCAAGGATTTCCGACGGAAAGGCCACGAATGGACGAACCTTCTGGACGGCGACGTGAACTGGCTGCAGGTTCGCAAGGCCTTGGAAGAGATTGGCTACAATGGCTACCTGACGACTGAACTGCAAGCCGGTGGCGAAGCTTATCTTACCGACCTGGCCAACCGGATCGACAGGATCATCTCGATGGTTTGGGACGCACAGACTCATCCGGCTCCAGGGCCAGCGACTTCAGACTGTTGCCCCCGAGATTACCTCGTAGGGTACAAAAAATCATCGCGGCCTAAAGCGAGTCATTTCAGAGAGTTGGCGTCAGATTCCTGGTCGCAAAACAGACGGTAGGGGGGCACTGTTGCCGGGCTTTCCCCAGCGAAATTGGCTGAGATTGTGGGCTTTCAGATCGCTCCTTTGCCAAGCGGAATGTTGTATGGTTTGACGGATGGACTATCATGGGGTAGCTGT
>CP070782.1:5378864-5395522 GCA_020346325.1 Phycisphaerales bacterium | reverse complement strand
CATGACCACCGATTCGGTCGACGTCGAGCCGGTGACGAACGCCCTGGTCTGCGAACGACTGGACCGATACGACATGACGTTCGAGCTGGACACCGACCCCGACTACATCAAATGGGAGCAACCGTTCACGGGTTTGCGTCACTGGGCGTACTACGAGGACGAGCTGTCGATGGCCACGATCGAATCGACTGCCGCCGCCAAGTGGCTCCAGAATCCCGATACCACGACAGGCGGCATCGCCATCGATATGACCAGAGACATTCCTTCGATTTGGGCTGAGCAGATCGTCGGCGATGATTTTCAATGCACCACAACCGGCTCGATCACCGGTATTTCGCTCTGGGGCGCGTGGTACCACGATATTCTGCCGAGCAACAGTGCCGAGAACGTCACCTTTACGCTGAGCATCCGGGCGGACATCCCAGCCGACCGCAGCGGCACGGGCTACAGCATGCCGGGCCAGGTCCTGTGGCGCAAGGAATTCAAGCGGGGCGAATTCACGGCCCAACCGCAAGAGGCACGGACCCAGGGGTTTTACAGCCCGTGCAATGAGACCTTCGAGCAGAGCAGCCACCTGATGGTGTACAAATACAGCTTCAAGATCGATGAGAAAGAGGCCTTCGAGCAGACCGGGACGGCCAGCCAGCCGCAAGTGTACTGGCTCTGCGCCCAAGCCTATCTCGTGCACCCGCCCGGCAGCGTGGCCACGCGCTTCGGCTGGCAGTCTTCGAACGACCATTGGAACGACGACGGCGTCTGGGTACTGGCGGCAGAGCCCTACAGCGGGGCCGACTGGGGAGAATTGACATATCCGAAGAACCATCCTTCTGCGACGCGCTCGGTCGACCTGGCGTTCGAGGTCGAAACCGCCGGTGCCAGCCGCGATCTAACCTACCATCAACTCGTCGCCGACGATTGGCAATGCATCAGCCAGACCCCGATCACCGGTCTGCTCTGGTGGGGCTCGTACATCGGCTACGGGTATCAGGCCTGCGAGTGCCAGCAGATGCCGTCGCCCGCGGCGCCCGATTACTTCCAAGTTTCGATCTGGACGGACGCGCCGGACCCGACCCCTGATGATCCCGGAACCTACAGTTATCCGGCCCAGAAGATCTGGGAATACCGAGCCGACGAGTTCGACGAAGTCCTCGTCGGTTTCGACAGGCATCCCGACGTGTCGGACGCCGACGTGATCGGCTACGAACCCGTCTATCGCTACACGGTTCGATTGCCGGAAAAGAACTGGTTCTGCCAGGAGAACACCCGGGACGTCTACTGGCTCAGTGTGGCAGCGGTCTACGAAGACGCCGAGACCATGACTTATCCGTGGGGCTGGACCAACCATCCGCACGCCGCGCGGGATCTGCCCGGGCGCAAGACCCTGGCCCATTGGAAACTGGATGAATCCATGGGAACCACGGCCGCCGACAGCTCGGGCAACGGCAACGACGCCACCTTGATGGGTCGGCCTCTCTGGCAGCCCGACGGCGGGTATCTCGCCGGGGCCATCGACCTGGGCGGCAGCAACGATTACCTCAAGGTAGTCAAGCCCGCGGGCTTCGACTTCGCCCCGGGCTCCTTCTCTGTCTCGACCTGGGTCTACCCGCGCGAGGTAAAAGGCCGCTGGCAGGCCATTCTGGAATACGATCGTACCAACACCAATGGCAATCGCTTCGGCCTGTGGATTGACACGCAGGGGCGATTCCACTTCCGCGTCGGCCTTAACACCTGGCAGTCGACCCAGAATCTGGCCGCCGACCAGTGGCACCATCTCGCGGCCACCTATAACAGCGACACTCAGGAGATGAATCTCTACGTCAACGGCATCCTGGACGCCACCGCTATCCACAATAAGGGCTTTGTCGCACCGGTCCAGGCTGCGCTGACCATCGGCGTGCGCGGGGACGAGAAAGGCGAGTTCTTCGACGGCCTGCTGGATGACATGCGTGTTCTCGGCTCGACGCTCAGTCCGGAAGACGTGCTGACGCTGCACGGCGCCGACTACAACAATGACGCGGTGGCCGGGATCTTGCGGACCGACAGCACGGGATCGACCTGGCGTTGGAGCGAACTCTACGACCTGACCGGAGCCAGCGAAGACATGTCGTTCATGCTGTTCACCGAGCCCCGCCTCTGCGACGACGGCAAAGCGACAGCAGAGGACGACGACAGCGATAAGAAAGACGTCGCGACCTCCGGGGATTCGGACAAAAAGAACTGACGAAACTCCTGCTGGAGCAACGGATTTCAGAGGGGCGCCCGTGCCAGTCACCGGCGCCCCTTTTCTTATTGTCGCACAAGCCTTTAGCGGCAGTTAACATGCGCCCGACAACACCTGTCGGTTGGAGCAGACCGACTCCGCTTCTGAAAGTTCTGCCACAAAATGCATTGCCGGCGAACCAACCGAACCAATCGCGCATAGGAGGGTGCAAGGGGAGACGCAAAGGAGTGACAACATGTACGACAACCGCGACAATCTGGTCTCCATGTTGATCTCGGCATCACTTTGCATCCTGGGCATGTTTTTGGCCAGCTGATCTTCGCAACCACGAATCTGCTTGCACAGCTACGGGCCACGTGTGTATTATGGTGGCTGAGCGCGAGTTTTACCGCAGAGGAGACTGTCCATGTGCAAACGGCGCGGGTTCACCCTCATCGAACTTCTGGTCGTGATCGCCATCATCGCCCTGCTGATGGGTATTCTGATGCCCGCCCTGGAACGCGTGCGACGTCAGGCGCGCGGTGTCGGCTGCAAATCGAACCTGCACCAATGGGGCTTGATTTTCGCCATTTACTGTGACGACAACAACGGCAACTTCTACAGCGGCCTGTTGCAGAGCTTTGGAGCGGACGTCGCCCATGGAGACTGGTGGCGCGAGTGCATGCGGCCGCTATCGAAGAACAAGAAAATGTGGTTGTGCCCCACCGCCGTCAAACACCGATCATCGGCGTCGGTGGACGCCATGGCGATCGCCACCACTCCTTTCGATGCGTGGCGGGTTCCCGCCTCGCACGGCGGAGATGAAGGCAGCTATGCCCCGAACGGCTGGATGTGTAATCCCCCCGCCGGCATGGACAGCCTGTGGGGACGTGGACCCGGCTCCGATTACTGGCGCACCTACCAGGTCAAAGGCGCGTACAACGTCCCCGTCTTTACCGAGGGCTGGTGGGTCGATGGGTGGCCCCGAGAAACCGATGATCCTCCCCCCTGGGGTGACGAGACCCCCATCATGAGCGGACACGAAATGCAGCGGCTCTGCGTCAACCGGCATGGCGGGGCCCAGTTCGTTCTGTTTGCGGACTGGTCCGTTAAGAAGGTGGCGCTCAAACAGCTCTGGACGCTTAAATGGAGCAGGTCGTTCGACACGCACGGGCTGTGGACCAAGGCTGGCGGGGTCCAGCCGACCGACTGGCCCAAGTGGATGATCGGTCTCAAGGACGAATTTTGAGCAAACGCCCCCCAACACCGTGCACGCTCGGCAAGCTCCGAAGGCGGCAGTTTCTAGCTCAGCGTATCGACAAGCCCTTGTCGTCGGACGAGGATCAGTTGCCCGAGACGAACCACAGAGGCATGGTAACTTCCGTCCCCAGCGAGTCAAACGACGAGGCGACCGCCCCGGTCTGGTATCCCGCCAAAGTCACCTCGTTCGTGACGGGGCATCGGCTCCCAGTCGCGGCCGAGGGGGCGGAACTGCAACCGGCCAGAAGAGCAATCATCAGAGCAACAATCAACACGGCGTGGACGACGGCGATTCGTCTCATCGGTCTCCCTTTCATAACGCGCGAATACCCCCTTTTCGGGCCGGCACTTCATCAATGGAACCCACGGCGGGAGAGTTGAGGCAGAACGGCCTTTTCATCTCTCCTCACTCCAATCAGGCAGCCATCATAGAGGCCTTCCGGGCCTTTGTCAACTGAAAAACGGACGTGATTCTGCCTGATGACACCAGCTCATCCCCGCGCCGACCGGGACCGCGTCCATCAGACGACGATTGAAAGTCGACGCGCACTCCCATAAAATGCTCCAGACAGAAACCGTAAGAATACGCGAGCTCTGTATACCCCGTCGCCTTGGAGAACACGGCCATGAACCGACCAACCCAGCAAACGGCCCAATCACACGCTGTGCCTATCGTCCTGCTGACACTGTTCTGGGTCACCCCGTTGTTCGGGTCGTTTCGCGCGGCCATTGCCGTGCGCGACGTGACACCGGAGAAACCGCTTCCGGTCTCGGGTGGCGTTGGCCCATCTCATCCCACCACGAAAACACTGGGACGGCTGACCGTGCGGGCGCTCGTCCTCGAAGGAAACGGTAACCGCGTCGCCCTGTGCAGCACGGATTTCCTCGGCTTCCCGGGCGTGCTGTGCGAAAGAGTCAGTCGACAGGTGACGGACATCGAGGCCGAGAACATCCTGATCGGAGCCACGCACAACCACAGTGGTCCCGACTGCTACGGCTTTCCGGACGAGACCGGCCAGACCTCGTGCGATCTCGATTATCTCAATGGCCTCTGCGCGGCGCTGGCGGACGCGATCAACGAAGCGACGGATGCACTACAACCAGCAACGGTGAAGATTGCCACGGGTAAAGCGAAGGGTAGAATCGCCTACAATTACTACGCCGAACGCCTTTATGATCCGCGCTGTCATGTCATCCAGATGCTCGACACACAAGGCCGGCCTTTTGCGACTCTGGTCAACTACGCCTGCCACCCGGAGGTGATCGGGCCCGACCAGGGCATTCTCTGCCCGGACTTCGTAGGACCGCTGTACGACCGGATCGAAGCCAAAGGAGGTGGCACCGGGATCTTCATGAACAGTGCCCTGGGCGGCATGGTGACGGCCGACTGTCGCGGGCCGGACGGCCGGGACGTGCAAACCTGGGACGAGTGCGTTCGCATCGGTCATCTCCTGGCCGACGAAGCCCTCCGCATCGTGGCCAGCGCCCCCGTCCAGGAGCAGCCGGAACTATCCTGTCGTAACCGAGTCGTCACATTTCCGGTCGAGAACGAGATGCTGCGTGCGGTGGTGAAGATGTCGCCGCTCGGTTTCAAACTGGACGAGGCCGGCAATGTCCGAACGCGGCTGAACGTGGTCAATCTAGGTAACGCCCAGATGCTGACCGTCCCGGGCGAGGCCATGCCCAATATCGGCTACTACCTCAAGCGCAAGATGCACGGCGCGCACAACTTCCTCTTCGGCCTGACCAACGACGCCTTCGGCTACATCCTCGCCAAGGTCGATTGGAACAGCTTCGAGCGCTACGCCTACATCACACGCACCTGCCTGGGCGAAATGACCGGCGAAATCCTCATGACAGAGGCGCTGGCCCTCGTCGATGAAACGGCTCGCCCTGGCCAACAAACCATCTCACAGCGTTAGCGACTTCGATCACGATGCACTGTAGGAAATGGCCCCGGAATCTGTTATAATGATGGCGTTGGATGAATGAACGGCGCCGAAGTCAGCCTTAGCCGGCATCCCCGGAGAGCCATGTGAAGGAGGCGGGTAGAACTGCAGCAGGCCCCATGAGACGATTCGTAATCTTCCTGCTTATCTTCGGCGCCTTTACGAAGTCAACGTGCGGAGCTGCCGACGATACCCTCCCACAGACCGTGGCCAATACCAGATTCAGTCACGATCGCGGCTTCTATGCCACCGCGTTCGAGCTGTCGATCACATGTACCACCCCGGGAGCGACGATCCTGTACACGTTGGATGGCAGCGAGCCCAGGCGAGACAACGGCGCCGCCACCACCAGCCCGGCTGTCATCAGAATCACGACCACCACTGTCGTCCGCGCCAAAGCCGTGCATTCCGAGTACGAACCAACCAATGTTGACACGCATACCTATATCTTCCTGAGCGACGTGATCCACCAGCCCGCGGTCGTGCCGGGATATCCCAATCCCTGGAGCTGGATGGGAGGCGACAAGTACACGCTTCACGATTACGAGATGGACCCGGAGGTCGTCAACGATCCAGCGTACCGAAACATCGTTCTGGATGCCCTTCGCGCGATCCCCACGATGTCGATTGCCGCAGACCCCGAACATCTCGACGCCTTCTACTGGGGGCAGCAGGAAAAGTCATGTTCGGTGGAAATCATCGACCCTTGCGACCCCGAGCGAAGCGAACAGATCGATGCCGGGATCGAGCCGCACAGCCATGACCGCCTCAAGCGCTCGCTGCGTCTGAACTTCCGTGCCGAATACGGCCAGGCTAAGTTCAAGACCACCTTGTTTCGCCGGGCCCCGTTTCACGGAAAGACAGCTACGGACACGGTCGATCGCATCGTGCTGAGGGGTGGAAACAACCGCTGTTGGGCCCGCGTGTGGAACCCGGACAAGACGGCCTATACCATCGATCAGTTCTACCGCGATCTACAGATCACCATATCGGGCCACGGTGCGCGAGGGACCTTCGTCCACCTCTACATCAACGGACTGTATTGGGGGCTGTACAATCCCACAGAACGACCCGACCACTGGTTCGCTTCTGAGTACTTCGGGGGGCAGGTGGAAGACTGGTTCAGCCGCAACCATGCCCGCACGCTCCAGGGGGACCGCACGCGTTTCAACTATCTGACTGAAACACTGGCCGACATGGATCTCACCGACCCGGTCAATTACGAGCAGGTCAGAGAATATCTGGACATCGATAACTTCATCGACTACCTGCTCGTGACCTGGTGGATGGGCGTGGGAGACTGGCCGGGCAATAACTGGTACGCCGCCAATCGCAATGAGACTTCGCCCCTCGGTCCCACGGGGCTGCGTTTCTTCGCCTGGGACGGGGAGTGGTCCTGGGACGCCTCCCGCGCCGATGGTCCCGGGGCTGTGCATCCGGACTTTCGCAGCCACCAGTCCGGCGGCTCGACCATCCCCAAGCTCTGGCATGCACTGCGCCAAAACGATGATTTTATGATGCACTTTGCGGACCGGGCGTATCGCCACCTTCGCAATGACGGGGCCCTCACCGACCGGAACGCCCAGACACGCTGGCTGGCGCTCAACGAATTCATACGAGACGCGGTCGTGGCCGAGTCGGCCCGGTGGGGGGACGCCATGGAACCGCACGGCCACCCTACACGTACCCGGGATCTGGACTGGCAGAGAGAGGTGGATTCCATCTATCACATGATCGACGGCACGAGTGACATGTTCCTGGATAATCTGCGGGCGGAGGGTTATTTCCCACCGATCGATCCTCCGATCTTCAGCCAGAGGGGTGGACAGGTGAATGATGGATTCGAGCTGGCCCTGGTCAATCCCAACTCCTCGGGCATCATCTGGTACGCCGTCGATGGTTCGGACCCTCGGGCACCAGGGCAATCGGAAGGCACGCCGGGAGTGCGGCGCAGGCATCCTTCCGACGGACCGATCACCGCCGGTGCGATGGCCTACGCCGGTCCCATCCCAATCGACGAGACCGTTCGCATCCGCGCCAGGGTTCTGGACGGCGCCACATGGAGCGCGATCGAGGACGTGACGTTTTCGCTTCAATCTGTTGCCCAGGGTCTGCGCATCACCGAGATCATGTACCACCCGGCCGATCCCAACGCCGAGTTCATCGAACTGTGCAACATTGGTGACACACTTATCAACATCCATCTCGTCCAGTTTACCGAAGGCGTCAGTTTCACGTGCCCCGACATCACACTGGCGGCCGGTGAATGCACGCTCATCGTTGCGGACGCCGGAACGTTTGAGTCCAGATACGGACAAGGACTACCCATTCTCGGTCAATACACGGGGCGTCTCGCCAATAGCGGGGAACGCCTGACCTTAACCGACGCGACCGAAGAGACCATCCTCGATTTCGCGTACGATGATGACTGGTTCGATGCAACAGACGGCAGCGACTATTCTCTTGTTGTGATTGACCCCAGCCTGGATGCCAGCCTGTGGAGCCATAAAGGCAATTGGGCTCCCAGTGCCCTTCCCGGCGGTTCGCCCGGCACCAACTGATTCGACACCGGAAGGCGCAACTGTGCGATTCTCCCGCCGGATGCCATCGCAGGTAAAGAAGCCGAGGGCAGAGCGATTTGATGTCGCCCTGCCCTCACTGTTTGCTCCAAAGTCAGGCATCAGGTGCGGCCTGTGTCACTTCATTCGCTCAGAAAGGCAGATAGATCGGTCCGGGGCGCCCGACCAGACCGGCCACTTCAGCGGGTGAGAGGGCGCGGTTGTAGATCCGAACCTCATCGATCAGACCGTTCATGTACTCCGTACCGGAGCAGTTGCCGATACGAAGTTCCTGGGTAGGACTCATCAGCAAAGGCGTCCCGACAAAGGTCACGGTCGCACCGAGGACGCCATCCAAACAGATGCCAGCCGTACCGGAGGCCGCGTCGATCGTGTAGGCAATATGATGCCAGTCACCGATGCTGATGACGCCACCGTGAGCCGCGTCGATGTCAAGGGCGGTGCTGAGCCAGGCAGCGCCGTCACCGATATCCCCATGGACATACGTCGAGGAGACCTTGAAATCGAACGTATAGTCGGCATTGAAACGGGTCCCTACGATGGCTCGCAATGCGTCCAGGTCTTTGACGTTGATCCAAGCCGCCACGGTGAACGAGTTCAAAGCGAAGTCATCCGAATAGGCTACGTTCACATACTGGGGCGTCGTGGCGGCACTGGCCAGATCAAGGGCCTGTCCATCGTAGCCAGAAACAAAGTCCGGCGTCCCGGAGATCGTGCCATCATGGCCACCAGCTGCGTCGCTGGCGTCGCCATCGAGGGGCCAGTAGGCGACCAAGCCCTCCATGCCCGGATCAACCGCCTCGATCAGCTCACCATCATATGGATACAGCCGAATGTCGTCGACGAGCAACATACCGACAGCGCCAGCACCTTCGATGCCGATGGTCAGGGTGGTGACATTCTGCACGTTCAGGCTCGCCAAGTCGATCACCCACGGCATCCACGCCGCGATCATCAGGTCTTCAGCCGAGCCAGGGTACGACACCCTGGTACCGTTGATTTCGGCGTACAGTTGTCCACCGGCGTTATCGGAATCTCCAAAGAAGAAGAGCGACATGCTCTTAATCCCGTGCCGGGTCCAGTCCTGCGAGGCGTCGAGCGTGTACTCGGCCTCGGAGATCGTGACGCCGCCGGTGTTGTCATAAGACAGCGGCATGGACTGCGCGCCGCTGTGGGCCAGGGTCGTCTCGGCAAATGGAGAACTCAGGTAACCGACGGTCGATCCAGTATCGTTGACCCAGCCGTCCAGCCAGGTGTCGTAGATAGGATCGTCGTCGTCGTTATAGCTTTCAAAGTCGTCGACGATGATGGACTCCGCGACCGAGAAGGTCCAGACGTCCCCGTCCCAGGCAGCCGGGTCTTCGAACTCGTTGACTTCCACGACTTTCCAGTAGTACGTCTGGTTCAGATCCAGAACCACCTCGTGGCTGGGCTCGGGCACGGTCGCCATGGCGGCGGTCCCGTCGATCACGGCCTGTTCGTCCGCCCCGACGTAGACCTCATGCACAGCAGCCTCGCGTCCCGGCCGCCAACTCAGAGCCAGCCCAGGATTCTGACCGGTCGCGCCGGAGGCCGGTTGCGGCTCGCGGGCAAAGGCCGGAATGTGCAGGAAGCGCACTTCACTGAGACCGAACTGACCCAGCACGCCGTAGCCGCTGTTGACGGTCAGGCGGACATATTGGGCCGCGACGCCACCGAAATCTATCGCAGTGTTGGCGGTGTAGGTGGCGGCAGCAGTGCCCGGGGCCAGGATCACATCCGCCAGGACTGTCCAGCCCAAGCCATCGGTCGAGTACTCGACGGTAACATCCTTGATGCCGAAGCCCAGCATCAGTTCGAACTGAACGTTGTAATTCCAGACCAACATCTGATGCAGCTTGTAGACGCGGTCGAATTCGTACTGGATCGAAAGCGGCTCCGCACCGTCGGGACTGGCCAGCCACATGTCGGTTGACGCCGTCGAATGCTGATCGCTGTCGTTGAGGCCCGAGCCGTTGATGGTGTTCTCGGGTCCTGCCCCCGCCTCGGAGACGCCGTTGCTAGTCGCCATGATGTTCTCGATCGCGTAGGCAAGGGGCTCGACCGTGAAACTCCAGACCACGCCCTTGAAGACCGTGTAGTCGGGTGCCCCATTGACCTCATCCACACGCCAGAAATACGTTTTGCCCAACTCCAAACGACCCACATCGAATGAGGTGGTATCCAGACCCGAGGCCGTCGGTACTGTAGCGGCATCGACCTCTTCAAAACTCTCGCCCACATACACATCATGCGTGGCGGCAGAAATGCCCGGGGACCAGCTGAGATCAGAATCACGTGGCACGTCGGTTGCTCCATCTGCCGGACTGGGAGACGAGGCCGATTGTGTGGCGATCTCCTGGTTCGTCAGACCATAGAGGTGCCATGAATAATTGTAGATATCCTGCGTCAGGGTGATCACCAGATCTTCGCCTGCGACCGCGGTGAACTCGTAGTTGATGTAGTAGGCATCGTTGCCATTGGCGAATCCCACGGACGTCGCGTCGTCCTGATTGATCATGTCGGTGGAGTCAGAAACGGGCCCCGCCCCATCGGGATCGAACACGAAGGTCACATGGCGGGTACCACCCGCTCCCCACTGGCGGGTGTAGATCCGAGTGTGGTACGTATATCCCGCGGTGAGCCCGCTGAGCGTCCACGTTGTGGTCCCATCAACCTCGTTATTGCCATTGTAATACATATCCGTCAGCAGGTCCACCAGGCCACCGGAGACGTTGTGACCGGCGTTGCCGGCGTGATCACTGAGAAGCCCCGTGGCAACCTCTCTGTTGAAGTTCAACGTGCCGTTGGCCGCGGCGTTGTAGGCATCGAACTGGACCCCGTTGATCAAGGCGCCCGGTGTACCGGTCCCAAAATCCAGTGTGTGCGTGTAGGCATTTTCGGCGTCTATGCCGCAATCGGCGTCGCCAGTGATCTTGACATAACTGATGGTCCCGGCCTTGGCCGACGTGGTCGCGAGGCCGAGAATGGCCATCGCCACGGCGGCGAGGATCACTTTGATTCGGATTCTGTTGTTGGTAGACATGGCAATTCCTCCAGATCACATCAACATGAACAATTTGCGATAAGCCATCGTTGTGTATGGAACTCGGGACTGGCGTCTCCACCTGCGCGTGGAGGCAGGCCCCATCATGAAAGCTTGTCGACCACCTCCTTCTCTCGATGACTACCCTCGACACCGCGCCGGATGAAGCCTCCACCATCTTCGCCCGCCCGCACCAGTGACAACGTCGGTTCGGGCCACTAGCCCACACCCAGTATGGTACTGTTTTGCGCGCTCTCCTGCAACAAAACCGTGCTGAAATCCCACAAGTGGGGAAGGTGTGCCCTGCAAAACGCAAGTTTCCGTGGTGAGTCAGTTTACGTGCCGGCTGAGGAACTTCTCGGCCTTCCTGACGACCGGTTTGCGGGTGTTCTTGAGCTGGCGTTTGACGAATTTGCGGACAGTTGACTGGTCCTCGATCCCGTCGAAGAACTGGTCGAACGCCTCGATCACCTGGCCGATAGCGACGTTACGGCATTCGGGCGAGACCGCGCCGTGCTTTTCGTACTTGGCCCTCTCGACCTTGAGGATCTCCCGGGCGATGCGCTGGGTCAGGTCGGGCCGGGCCTGGGTGATCCTGACAGAGCTGCCGATGATATTGGCGGCGGTGATCATCACCGGACCTTTGATCGGCGCGTAGTGCTTGCGGAGAATGAGCTCGAACTTGTTCTCGGCATCGGCCGCGACAAGATTGGCCACCGTCATGATCGCACCCCACTTGAGGAAGCTGTTATCGCAATCGAGCAGTGTCACGAACACCTCGAACCAGGGATAAATCAGTTCGGGCTCACGCTCACTGACCAAGCGCAGCACTTTCTCATAGGCGTATTTGGCCGTGCTCTTCTCCGTCTGGATGGCTTCGACCAACGCGGCGATGCTCTCCGGCTGGCCGATCACCTGCTCGACCATCGCCTCGATGTCCACCCCCTTCTGCCCGAGTTGTTCGACAACGCTCGCGTTGCCCATCACTGAGACCCCTATTCGACGGCAATCTTCAGGACGACCTTATGGATTTCACCAATGCCGACGAGCGGGGCGTGGGCGTCCTGCGGGAAGAAGATCGCGAACGAGCCCGGCGGCACCCTGTTCCAACTGTCAGGCTGCTCCTTGAAGAATTCGATGTCCTTCTCCGCATCGTAAGGCGTCTCGACCACGTAGCAATCCGCGGTGGGCTTCCAGCCCATCTCCTCGTCGCCAGCGATGATGTACTGAATGTCGATGTACTTGCGGTGGGCCTCCAGATTGGCCTCGCTGCGCGGACGGCCCGGGCCCTTGCTGATCGAGCAGAACAGACGATCGCCATCGATGTCGTGCCGATCGGCCGAGAGTTCCGCCAGGTCACTCCGCCTCAGAAAGGCAAATGCCTGCGCAAAGGCCGGATGCATGTCACAGTACTGATCCGCATTCTCCAATCGATCGACGATCATATGATCCCTCTTCATCTCTGCCTTCGTATCCCTGTTTCCTCGACAACCTGCCAGGCTCAGAATTGCCAGGCCGGCGACGAGTCCAATTCGTAACAGTCGAACGAGACTGCATCCATGCTTCATGTCTATTCTCCAATACGTACTCTCGACAAAGTCACTCTATCGCGCATACCTGGCGGCCCAAGCGACATCCTCAGTCACTGGGGACTTCATAGGGGTGGCAGCGAATGTCCACGTAGGCGAAGCCCGTCTTGGCGCGTTCTTCCTGTTCGGCAATCCAGGTCTCCACACCGATCTCTTTCATGCGCCGCCCATCGGCGATTAGGGTCGGGTAGCCCTTGGCGATGCTTTCGACGCGGCGACACGGATACTCATCGCAATAAACACACACGTCGATTCCACGCTGGCGGGCGCATTTGCGGATGGAACAGAACGGCGGCCCGCCATCCTGGCGACAGCCCGGGCAGCTCTTCTCGGGATCTGACAAATCGCGCAGGAACGTCCAGAACTCTTTGAATCCGGGTAGCTCTGCGCCCCAGACGTCGTAGCCGTCCTTGGTCATGGACTGTCTCAGCGTTTCCGCCTGGCGCTGAATCCTGCCGCGGGCCGAACAGAGCCCGCAGTACAGGCCACAATAGGTCACCAGTTCAAGTTCGTTCATCGTCTCACCTCACCGCATCTGGCCCGGAACCCTCGTTACTTGTCCCCAGGCACCCCGTCTGCTTCGAACAGGGGCATTGTGGCTGCCAGGGCCGGAAAAGGCAAGAGAAATGGAGCCCGGACAAGGCTTCCGTCGAGTTGCCATCGCTTCGTCGGCACCGAACCTTGATTCTTACGAGTCACGAGCTACAATCTATTGAGATCGAGCGTGCGAAGCATTCGTCGAGACCGTGGGCCAGAAGTGAGGATCAGCCAACCATGAGACCATATCCTGCTGCTGTCGCGTGTATCTTCCTGCTGATTGCCCCGCTGGCGGGAGCCATGTCGCAATCGTCCCTCAGGCCCATTGTCGAAATTGAAGAGGAGGTATATTCCTACGAGCCGGCCAACAACGGAGCCGGGCCTTTGTGGTGTCACGGGTCCACCTGCCTGGCGCGTACCGGCGGCGAGGTTTTCGCCAGTGGGCTGAAGACGCTGCCCGACGCCAAGCCACTCAATAACTGCCGTTGGATGCTGTTCCGGCGCGCAGAAGACGGCTGGAAGAAGGTCTTCGTGGATGCTTCCAACCGAACGCGCGAGCCCTGTCCGCTGGCCGGCTTCCCGGACGGCCGGCTGTTCCTCTCGGCCAATCCAACTCTCGTCCCCGACCCCAACACCTACTCAGGGCCAGCATTGCCCCAGATCCTTCAATTCAATAGTGACGAACCGAGCGCGCCGGCGCGAACGCTGCTTCCTCTCTGGTCCGGGCAACCGGAATTCAGCGAGCATTCCTATCGGAGCTTCGCCGGCGATGGACCGAATCGCGAACTGATCCTGTTTCAGAATGTCGGCTACACGCATGCCGAGTGGTCCTTTCTCGATCGCGACGGACGCTGGAGCGCGCAAGGCCAATTGAAATGGCCCTGGGGCGCCGAATACGACAAGCCTCAGCCCATCCGCGTGTGCTACCCCAACGTGGCGATCAAGAACCGCGCCGTCCATTTCTGTGGCGTCAGTGACATCGTCGAGCCGAACGAGACCTGGCGGACGTTCAAGAAGGAACTGACCGGGCGTAACTGGGACTACGATTTCCGCCGGTTGTTTTATACCTGGACGGACGATATCACGACCGGCACGTTCCAACCGTGGGTGGAAATCGCCAGCCGTGACAGGACCGCCGGCTGGATCAACCCGGGCGATCTCTGGATAGCTCCCGACGGCGCCGTGCACATCGTCTGGACCGAGCGGGCGCTGGATGAGCGGCTCCGTGAGAAGTTCTTCCCGGACGCTAAACAGAGTCAGGGGCTGAACTACGCCGTCGTTCGTAATGGCAAGGTTCTTTCACGCCGCACGCTGCTCGTAGCCGAAGAAGGCGGATCGAGTGAGCGACCCGGCCGCGGCCGGTTCCATGTCACGCCGGACAATCGCCTGTTCGTCTTCTTCTATGTCAGCGGTACTAACGCGAACGGGCAATCGATCTCGGAAAACCGCCTACTGGAAATCCACGCTGACGGCAGCGTCGGCCAAGCGGTGCGTGTCCCGCTCGAGAAGCCCTTCTCCGATTTCTTCACCGCCACCGTCCGCGCCGGGTCGCTCCCTTCATTGACGCTGGAATTGCTGGGAACTCGACAGGGCACACGTCATGCAATCAGCTATGCGCGCATCAAAATTCAGTAGCGGTGCCTTCGTTCAGACGGCCCCTCGCGCGGCGCTGGCACGCATGGCCAGAAGTTCTTGGACCGCCTCTTCGGTCAAGGGCTTCACATCAGCGCCGCTCTGAACGATGATCTGACACGCCAGTTCAAAGAACTCCGCATTCTGAATGGCATGATCCAAATCACGCGCCACGGTCACCTGCCCATGGTTGGCCATGATCGCCAGATCGTGTTCGCGCATCGTCTCGATGGTGGCCTCGGCCAGTTCCTGTGACCCGGGCGTCAAGTAAGGGACGTGCCCGATCGGACCGATGTAGCACGGAATCTCGGGGATGACGAAATAGTTGATCCGCTCCGCATCCTGGCACGCCAACATGGTGGCGTATGTCGTCTGGAAATGCATCACCACGTCGATGTCGGGACGGGCCCGCAGGATGCCGGCATGGAACGCTACTTCGATGGTGGGCTTCCTGCCCTCAAGAACAGCGCCGTCCGCCAGGCGCAACAGCACGACGTCATCTTCGGTCAGACGGCTGGCCCAACTGCGTGTCGCGGTCACGAGCATGTGCTCGGCGTCCACGCGCCAGGACAAATTGCCACTGCTACAGCGCATTAGGCCCCGGGCGGCCGCTTCCCGACCGGCCTGGACAAAGGCGCCGACCCATTCGTCTGGGATGTTTCTCATTCAATTCTCCTGCCCAGTGGTCAGATCGTGGGGCATTGTGCCCCCTCGGCCAGGAAAAGGCAAGAGAAACGGTCGGCCGGCATCACGCTCCTGAGGTAGCGCTAAGCACACCGGAGAGGCCACACCGACGGTAAGGTAATGCTACCGGACCGGACTGTTCGGGTCGGCATCGTAGTAGATCTTGGGGGCGTAGAACTCTTCGGCCGAATGGGGCGTCGCGCCGATAACGCCTTCCGGCAGGTTCTGGAGGGCCCAGACCTGCCCTGTCAACCTATCTAACAGAAACGTGTATCCTGAGGCAGGGATCATTTCGAATCGATCGTACCGGTCCTCCGAGGCGTAATGCACGGCGCCGATCGAAGCAATCATCAGCGCCACGGTCAGGCCGCCGATGAGGGCACTCTTGATATCAAGCGATTTGAACACGGGTCTGGCTCCTTTCTAGCAGGTGTCAAGCGTGCGTGCGTGTCTCTCGCTCTTCCCGGCCGGGACAGCCGCGTGCGGTCCTACCTCGTGCTATGACGGACGGGAGCACGGTTGGTTACAACGTTTTCCGGCATTTTCTCGGTCGTTGGCCCGAAGGACCTTGCCCCGAGGCCGGCAATTGCCCTTGCCAACGACGTCCGAAGCTATAGAATGTCGCCATGGCTGAATTGCGAAACCAGATTCTCTGTGGCGACTGCGTCGAGATCTTGCGGCAGGCCCAAGAGCCCTTCGCCGACCTGATCTTTGCCGATCCCCCGTTCAATATCGGCTACAAGTATGACAAGTACCACGACAAGAAGGCCAGTGCCAAGTACCTAGCCTGGACCGAGGACTGGATCGGCGCCTGTGTCAAGGTGCTCAAGCCGCATGGGTCGTTCTATCTCGCCATCGGCGACGAATACGTCGCCAACATCAAGCTCATCCTCGATGCCCAGGGACTGGTCATGCGCAACTGGGTGATCTGGCACTACACCTTCGGTCAGCAAACCAAAACCAAGTTCGCCCGGGCCCACACGCACATCCTTTACTTCGTCAAGGACCCGAAGAACTTCACCTTCAACGACGAGATGGTCCGTGTCATTTCCGACCGGCAGAAAAAATACCGCGACAAGCGGGCCAACCCGGCCGGCAAGATGCCCGACGACGTCTGGAACGAATATCCGCGTATCTGCGGCACGTTCGCCGAGCGGACAGGTT
>CP070782.1:5374034-5378764 GCA_020346325.1 Phycisphaerales bacterium | reverse complement strand
TCCTTGGTCCCGGGCGATTCCTTGTAGAGCCTGTCGAGGGTCTCGGTTTCCCTTCTCACTATGGCCTCTCTCTTCTCCTCGACGGTTAGATTCCCTCGGGGTCCGCAGCCCGCCACTATCGCTATGACAGCCAAAACCAAAATGATCGTTGGGATTGTCTTGCTCATTTTGCTCTCCTTCTTCCCATGTCACTTCGAGAACCAGCCGGGCGACAATCGCCCGATACGCAGGTTATTTTGAGCGGCGTCCGTCCAGATGTCAACCGAAATTATTTACGACAGCTTCAATCCGAAGCCGGGTGTCTCGGGCATGACCAGTTCGCCATTGCGTAGTCTGTACGCCGACGTGTCGATTCCGTTCGTGGCGCCGGGGATGCCCTCGACGATCGGGATGTTGCCGACCCCGGCGGCGAGCTGGGCGGCGTAGTAGGGCCGAGGCAGCCACATCCAGGTGTGAGGCGAGGCTTTTACGCCCGCTGCGATCAGCGAGGGCATTATGTGCCGCCAGCGAGTGAAGCCGACTATACCCAGATCGAACAGAAAGACATCGACCAGTTTCTCTGCGGCAAGTTCGTAGAGCCGGTCGATGAATTCGCTGGTATATCCGCCGTAGGCGGTGAGCGGATCGGCCTGGGCCTTTCTGCCTTCTCCCTCGGCGATCAACGCCTTACAGCCGACTTTGTCCATGACCTCGTGCAGTTTCAGCAGCCCCTCACGATTCTCCTCGAAAGGCTCCTCGATCCAGTAGAGATCGCAGTCGGCGACAGCCGTGACGTAGGTGCAGGCCTCCGCGACCGTATAGGCGTCGTTGGCATCGACCAACACTTTGCATTCGGGAAAACTCCGGCGTACGGCACGTGTGACATCAATGTCACGCTTCATGCCCGCCTTGCGGGGCATCCGTTTGAAGCCGCGGCCGATCTTCAGCTTGAAGGCGCGATAGCCGGCCTCGTAATCCTGGCGGCAGGACTGAAGGACCCCGTCGATCCCACGAGGCTTGTCCTCCGGCAGCAGATCGTCGAGATAGACTGCACCGCTATAGAGCGGCACGGACGCCGGGCCTCTCGCACCGAACATCTTGTAGACAGGCAGGCAGAGGATGTTACCGGCAAGATCGTCGAGAACCCTGTCGAGCTTCATCGCCTCGACTGTGGTTCCCTGTTCGACGTCGTAGAGATCGCCCACTCTGGCACCGATGAACTGCTTGACCTGGTCCGGTTTCCAGTGTGACATCGCCCAGCCGGTAGCGCCTTTGTCGGTGACTATCCGCCGGGCCTGATATGCGCCCCCGGTCCCGACGACGCGGCCCCTAGAATTGGCGCCAACCCTGCGGCCGAACTGGTCACGAAGGCGCCTCACTTCCATCTTCGCTATGCGGTGTTCGCCCAGCGTGCGTGCAGCCGATGACAGATTCGGGGCAGACGCTCGCGCATGACTTTCCGTCGGGCTAAGCCGGCCTGAAGCACAGGCGGCGCCGGCAACTGCCGTGAGTTTAAGGAAATGACGTCGGTTCATTCTCCGGATCCTTTCGCTGTTGACCCTGGGGTCAAAACCTATTGCCGACCACGTCGTACTCGCCACTGAATCTCATTTTCGCCAGGATGTCAAGCCCGCGCCGGTAATGCCGGAACTCAGGTCCGTTAATGTGATGTGTCGGATGCGCGTTTTTCATTCGGGTAACCTTAATGGCCCGTCGCAGGAGATTGCCGGCGGTCAGTCGGAACGGGAGACTTTTGATGTAAACCTCCGGGCTCCTGATGTCGATTAACTCGATGGCAATCAGAACCGGCTTCGGAGGAGGTCAGTACCATTCATCGCCCCTTCAGTCATCTCATCGGCCAAGCCCTTTTTGATACCGAGCGCAGAGCCGACCATGTCGAAAGAACTACTCGCAAAAGACGCCGTTTGGCCTTCACCATGGTTTTTGCTTGACCCGGAGGACGGGAATCTGTTATAAGAGGATTGCTGAATTCTGTGGGTTTTCGGCACGAAGGATGAGGTCCTGACGGTTATTGCGGACTCCGATTGACCGTTGACCGCTTACGTACGGGTGTTGAAAGGGAAGGAGGTGCCATCGACTCTGAAGGAACCGCTCGGACAAGAGCACAGACATAACTTGGCCGATTCAAAGGTCATCATCAACCATTCCTTATTTCGAAGGAGGATCACCATGTCCAAAACACTCACTTGCCTGGTTTCGACGATCGCGGCTTTTGCACTGTGCGGATCGATCGCCCTGGGCCAGGAAAACCAGTTCTACAACAGCGAGTTTGACGACGGTCTCAATGGATGGGGGTCGTACGGGTCCGCTGGTTTCACCAGAGAAGTTGTCCAAAGCGGTGCCCTGTCAGGGACTAACTCGGTGCTACTGGATATTACCAATGCATCGGCAGCGACTTCCATAGGGATTTACCAAGTGGTACCTGACCTTGTGCAAGGGCAGACATATCCTTTCGGCTTCACAGCGAAGGCGGATCAGGAAAGGGAGATGGTCGTATTGATACAACTCCACAAGCCCGAAGGTCCTCAGTGGATCGACATTTTCTTGACGCGCGTACAGCTAACCACAGAACCGCAGAAGTACGCTCTGGAATACACGCATGAAGACGAAGGGACCGCCGACCACCCTGGATGGACTGCGACCATGTATCTGATGCTGAAGGGTGCATGGTGGAGCATGGTTGGTGATAATCTGAACAGCAAGATATGGATTGACTGGGTATACTTTGGTGCTGAGCCTGAATTCCAGGATCGTACTCGTGCCGTGGACCCGACTCCGGCCGACGGGTCCATATATGAGGATACTTGGGTAAACCTCAACTGGCTGCCGGGCGACTTTGCGGTTTCCCACGACTTATATCTCGGTGAGAACTTCGACGACGTGAATGACGGCCTCGGCGATACGTTTCGAGGCAATAAGCCATCAGGCAATGTCGTCGTCGGTTTTCCGGGTTTTCCCTATCCCGACGGCCTCGTTCCCGGAACGACCTACTACTGGAGAGTTGATGAGGTCAACGACGCCGACCCCAACAGTCCGTGGAAGGGCGATGTCTGGAGCTTTACGGTTCCATCGAGAACCGCCTACGCGCCGAGTCCTCCGGATGGCGAGAGATTCGTGTTGACCGATGCTGTTCTCGACTGGATGGGCGGCCTCAACAGTAAGCTGCACACCGAGCACTTCGGCGATAATTTCGACGATATCAGCAGCTCCACAGCCGGGGTGCCTCAGGCAGTGCTTACCTATACTCCCGGAACGCTGGAACGGAACAAGACCTATTATTGGCGGATAGACGAATTCGACGGCGCCAACACCTACACGGGCGACATCTGGAGCTTCACGACGGTACCCGACGTCGCGATCACGGACGCGGACCTGGTGGGTTGGTGGACGCTGGACGAAGGCGAAGGCAGCACCGCCGTGGATTGGTCCGGCCACGACGGCCACGGCACCCTCATCGGTGGGCCGCAGTGGGTCGATGGATTCCAGGGCACTGCGCTGGAATTCAGCGGCAGCGAACAGTACGTTGACTGCGGCGACGAAGCAGGTGCGGGCGTCACCGCCGACTTCACCCTTGCTGCATGGGCCCAGATGACACCCGGCAATGCGGGACAGTATATGGGCATCGCCGGCAAGCTGAGAAACGTCGGTGGCTACAACGGCTTTGGGCTGGTCAGGCATAGCTCGAACGTCTTCCGTCTGTGGGTGTCAGATGGCGACACCGGCGGGATCAACGGAGTCGCCAGCAGCGATGTGACCTACACCGATGCGGACTGGCACCACATCACGGGCGTTCGTGAGGGGCGCAGCAACATCCTCTATGTCGATGGTGTCAGGCAGACAGCATCGAACGAGACCGATTTCGTACCGAGTCCGGATTTCTTCCACATAGGAAGACAGTACAGCCACATGGATGACAGATATTTCGAGGGCAAAATCGACGACGTTCGCGTTTACGACAAGGCTCTGACAGATGCGCAGATCGCAGAACTGATGCGCGGCGACACAAAGCAGGCCGGCAGTCCCGTACCCGATCGCGACGCACTCGTGCAGATCCCTGACATAAGCTCGCTGAGCTGGTCGGCCGGCAGCACGGCCGCGTCGCACGATGTATACCTCGGCACGGGCCGCGACGCGGTTGCTAATGCCGACAGAAACGCGCCCGAGTTCCAGGGCAATCAAGCCGGGACCAGCTTGTCACTGGCGGGTCTGGTCGAATTCGGCGGCGGTGACTACTATTGGCGCATCGACGAGGTTGAGGCCGGAGGGGCCGTAAATGCCGGGACGATCTGGAAGTTCACGGTGCCGGACTATTTGATCGTCGATAACTTCGAGGACTATGACGACATCGATCCTGCGCCTGGTGAACTCGGGGCAAACAGGATTTTCGACAAGTGGATCGACGGCTTCGGTACCGCTACAAACGGAGCCATCGTCGGCCACGACCTGCCGCCTTACGCCGAGCAGACCATTGTTCACAGCGGCGCTCAGTCGATGATCTATCGGTACGACAACAACCTCAAGACGTCCGAAGCGATCTTGACGCTGGTCTCTCCGCGCGACTGGACCGAGGAGGGCGTTGCGGAACTGTCCTTGTGGTTCCAGGGCGATTCGGCCAACGCTGTTGAACGCTTGTACGTCGCCGTAGCTAATGCCACGGGACCATACGCCGTGATGTACCACGAAGACCCCGATGCTGTGCTGGCGGATTCCTGGACCCAGTGGGTGATCCC
>CP070782.1:5370565-5373934 GCA_020346325.1 Phycisphaerales bacterium | reverse complement strand
TCACGGAAAGCGATCACTTCGGCAACGCGGCGGACCCGGGTTGCCACAGTCGCTTCGGTCTCAGTCGCAACGGGGAAACCGTCTATCTGCACTCGGGTCTGGAAGGAGTCTTAACCGGTTACAGTATCGACGAGAAGTTCGACGCCTCGGAGGCGGGCGTCACACTGGGCCGCTATCGCAAGAGCACCGGCGCGTACAACTTCGTCGCGCTGAGCGCGCCGACGCCGGGCAGTGTCAACGCCGCCCCGGCGGTCGGCCCGGTGGTGATCAGCGAGATCATGTACAACCCGGTCGATCAGGCGGATGCCGAATACGTCGAACTGCTGAACATCAGCGAGACCGCCGTGACGCTGTACGATGAGGCCACGGGGGTGCCCTGGCGCTTCACCGACGACCCCGACGATCCCAGCATCCAGTTGTCGTTTCCCACGGACGAGCCGGTGATTCTGGCCCCGGGGGAGTATTTGCTGCTGGTGCGCAATCGGATGGCGTTCGATCTGGCATACAGTGCCCCGGCCGGCGTGCCGATCCTGGAATGGGGCACCGGGAAACTCGCCAACGGTCGCGAGAAGATCCAGTTGAGCAAACCGGCGCCGGGAGCGGATGCGGACGGCCCCTGGATTCGCGTCGATCGCGTCGTCTACAGCGACGGGGCCAATGGCCAGGATTTCCCCACCGGCGTCGACCCCTGGCCCACCGAGCCCGACGGCCAAGGCGCCGCCCTGGGCCGCCTCGACCCCACCACCTACGGCAACGACCCCGCCCACTGGCAAGCCATCACTCCCACCCCAGGCACCGCCAACTGACCGAGCAACTCGAGCTCTACTTCGGCCAGGACAGGGGAAACGTCTCCGCGCGATAGTGGGCATCCACGTGGCCATCGAGAAAGGCACAGTTGCCCCGGCCCATGAGCGGATCGCCGGACGGAGCATTATGGTAGCCCGCGAGGACGTCATAGAACGTCGGACTGGTCTGCGGACCGGGCTCCACATACCATGGATTGCCGCCTGCGGCGCTGAGCCAACTGTTGACCATGCTGACGTTGCCCGGGATCATATAAGTGTCGTTGAGCCCGGAAACGTTGTACTGCGTATCCACGTAGGCACTTTCCTCGCAGAAAGAGAACGTGGTGGCCGGGTGTTTGACATCTCCCGACTTTGCCGCACGGATTTCCTCGAGTGGATGACCCTTGCGGGGGCCCAAGTAGGCATTCATGGTATAATTGTACCAGGGCTCGTACCGTCCAATGTTGCCAGCGTCAGCCTGGTAGAAATGGTCTTCAGAGTGATGGACGGCTGCGGTCTTGTATGTGGGGCAGATGAACGCCTTCGCATTAGCCAGATAGGGAAACAGATTGCCGCCATATTCCGGGTGGGTCTTTAGATCGACGTCCCCGTTGCACCATCGCACATGGATATACGATGAGAGCCCGGATTCCACCGGGAATGGTCCCGACTGAGAGAAATAGCATCGCTCCGGTTCGGGGAACCGCTGGTCATTGTCGTCGAGATACATCTGCACCGCCAGAGTGTAGTTCTTGAGATTGGCCTTGCAGGCGGCGCCCTGCGCCAGGTTCTTGGCTTTGTTCAGGGTCGGTATGAGAATGCCCATGAGCAGGGCGATGATGGCGATGACGACCAGCAACTCGATCAGGGTGAATGCTTTTGACTTGCGCATGACACAATCCTCCACGAGTTCGGGAATTGTTCCGCCCGTTTCCCAAGCTTTCCACGCGTCTTACTACTGCCCCTTTGCCGTCGGCTTTGGCGATGTGGCAACGTGGACCCCGATGATGAGAGCCTGACGACAAACCCATTCTACGGCCCCGCTGGGATTTGTGCAAGGATTTTCATCGGGGTTCGCTTAGATGGAGAAAGCCGTCCAGGCGGCCTGTATTCGCTTTGTGTGCGCTGGTCCTTTCGTTATAGCGAGGTTCAATCCGACCGGCTCAGTTGGACAAGGGCCACGCCGTGGCGGGGCACCTCCGTCGTGAATTGTCCATCGTAGGTCCCGAGGTCCTTGTGGCGCCAGAGGTCGCGCACGCTGCGCTTGCCGGCCAGCGGCAGGATGGAGAAATCCAGCGTCATCGGACGAGATAGTTCAGCGAGGTTGAACAAGCCTACTGCCAGAGACCCATCGGCCATGGGTTTGGCCATGATCAGCGTCTCGTCGTCCTGCACGATTGGCCTGGCCTGCACGCCCAGCGGGTCCTGGTCGACGTCGATCACCTCGGCATTGCACAGCACGTTCAGCGTGAATTCGTCGAGGTAACGCATGTCGCCGGAGTAGAACAGGGGAGCGGCCATCAGGCACCACATAGACATGTAGCTGTACTGCTCGCTGGGCGTCAGTGTTGTAGGCTTGGGCGGTTCGTCGTGGGCGCGGGCATTGCCGATGCGGCCGATGAGGATATAGTCCGGGTCGTTCCACCGCCCGGGCCCGGCGTATTCGTAATGTCGAGCGTTGCTCAGCCCGATGTGATAGAACCCAGGCAACAACGCGCCTTCCTGCAGCCCCAGGTCGCCTGTCGTGCGCCAGCAGTGCCCGCCCACGGCGCCGCCCCAAGTCCAGACGTCGCCCATGCCGTACTGACAGAGGTTCAGAATGATATCACGGTCCAGGCCCTTGAGAATGTCGCCCATCAGCCGGTAAGGCTTTTGCATGTGCTCCAGTTCGGCACCGCCTGCAACGGCGCTATACGAGCACCAGTCGTGCTTGAGGAAATCGAAGCCCCATTCGGCGAACTTCTTCGCATCGATCTCTTCATGCTCGTAGCTGGCGACGTACCCGGCGCAGGTCCAGGGCCCGGGCCCGGTATACAGTCCCGCCTTGAGCCCCTTGCCGTGGATGTGATCGACCATGCCCTTGATGTCAGGGAACTTGGCGTTGGGCAGAATCGCACCCCGAGCATCGCGGTAAGGCTCGTCGTCGCGCTTCTTCATCCAGCAATCGTCGATGTTGACATAGCTGTAGCCGTAGTCCGCCATGCCCGAGGAGATCATGACATCCGCGGCGTTACGCATATGCTCTTCCGTGACGTGGTAATAATGAATATACCAACTGTTCCAGCCCATGGGCGGGGTCAGCGCCAGTGTATCTCCCACCGTAACGACGAAGGGCCGCGTGTCGCTGCCACTACCGTTCTTTGCCGCCAATGTCACGACGTATTCGCCCGGCGTCTCCGGCGCCCTGCCTGTGATGACGCCACCGCTGGCATCTAGCGTGAGCGTCGCTGGCAGGTTCTGGGCCGAGAACGTCATCGGACGCGCTCCGGTGCAGGGAATGCGATAGAGAAAGGGCCGACCCGGTCGGCACCCGTAAACCTTCGGCCCGTTGATGTGCGGGGCCGGACCCGGCTTGGGCGTCAGG
>CP070782.1:5354402-5370465 GCA_020346325.1 Phycisphaerales bacterium | reverse complement strand
GCGGTCGGTACAGAGGAAGGTATTCGGGCTGTTCTTGACCGTAGTGCCGACGATGGCGTCCCCTTCCACGTGGTATTTGGCGAAGCCGCTATGCACGGACCAGTTGTCAAGAGTCTTGCCGTCAAAGAGCGCTGTCCACTGCTCTTTCTCCGGCTGTTTATCAGCGGCCAGACCGATGCCGGCCGCGACGACCAGTAACACAAACATACGGTGAATTCCCCTTCGATCCATAGGAAGTTCCTTTCATCGATCAAAGTACTGTGCGGCGGTATCTTACCTAGTTTTTGGTCTGTGCGTGTAAGGTACACGAACCTATGTGGGTTGGCAAGATTCTGAATCTGCACCCACCTGCGTCAGATCATATACTTCACATCATGTTTTGCCGGAGGCAGGTGGCAAAAACTCAGATTTCTGTTGCAGCTTAGCAGCGACGGCATTGTGATTGTCCATAGGCACAACCTGTGGCCGACACATTGCCGTGACCCCAAAGGGGCATCAGGGGTATGACTGAAGTCGCCTGGGGGGCATGAAGTCGTCAGGAGCTAACGTGAGCCACTTCGGAGAGTTGGCATCCACGTCTCGGTCGAAAACGAGGCGGCAGGAGGGCGTATTCCGGGCCATTCATCTGTGAACCCAGTTCATTTGGGCATTTCTGACGCGAGACTTGCACCTCGGCGCATACTGTCCTCGGCAAGGCCGCATGTTACCACCAAGTCAGGCTGCCTTGCGGTGACAGGATCTCCACAGTCCCTTGTCGACACAATACGCCAGGCAAGCGAAGAGTGCGAGCCAGACCTTCTGTTTCATGGTCCAGTGCGGCTAATGGACAAAGTGACGGCAGGCAAGTATTTTCATCGGACGACCGTGCAAGTCCAGTGGACCAGCGTTATAATCACTCGCATACATCGAAAGCAAGTTACTTGGTAGGTGTCGTTTTCTTTCTCGCGGAAAGGCATCAATCGTGATTTTCCCGAGGCGATCTATGAATTTGTTTCCCCGGAGGTGTCTGTGAGTAGCTGTAATTCAAGAAAAAGTCTTACCGAATGCAGGAAATTGGCCCTGATCGGCATGATTAGCCTCACTCTTGCCGTGCACAATGACGGGATTTTGGCAGAGGATGTTGCAGGCGCCACAAAGAAACGCGCCTCGAACGTCACAGTTACTCGCTATGCCACGGCTCAGTTGTTGAAATCGGTTCCGGGTCTGGACGAAGGCGAACTGGTGGAGACGGCGGGCTTCTATGTTCCAGGGGACGGAGGGAAGGCCCTGTACTGCATCCAGAAGCCAAACGGTGAACTGCAGCCCAACGGGGCCGATATTATTGCCTTAAAGAATGGACACGTTGCGGTCCTTCTGGAAGGTAAAGCCGTCAATTACAGAATGTTCGGTGCGGTTGGGGACGGCGAGAACGACGATGGCGTCCAGATCAAGTTGGCCCATGAATACGCAAACAGGCATGGGATCCCGGTGATCAATCTGAGTGGGGAGTTTTGGATCAAGCAGAGCAACAACATTGTCATCAAAACCAATGTACAATGGGGGCAGACAACGTTTCATATTGACGAGCGCTTCAACTCGAGGCGCTTTCCCCGTTTCGTGGTTCTCAACGATGAGCCGACGCAGACCCTGAAACTCGGCAAGGAAACGAAAGCGATCTTACTCCATAGGATTCGGCCTGGCGTTCAAATCATCGACGAACTGGCACCCTATGCTGGGTGCCTGATCAGCGTTGAGGACGCGAACGATCGCATCGGCATTCGGGCGGGCAATTACTCCAAACGCGGATGGGCGCGGGAGGAATTGTTCTACGTGGAAGAAGAGGGCCGCATCATCGGCGATATCGCCTGGACGTTCAAGGACTTCACCTCGGTAAGAGCCACTCCCTGTAACGACGTCTATCTCATCATCGAAGGGGGGCGGTTCTATTTCTCAGGCGATACACCGGCCGGAGGATCCAAGGGCTACCACCACCACGGAATCTCCATCCAGCGCAGCCGCACCATCGTGCGTGAACAGTGGATGGGTCTGGAGAAGGGGCGCCGGGACGTCTCCATCGAGCCTCGCACCGGGTTCTACGTGTTGCGTGGCGTCTATGATGTTACACTGGAGAACATTCGAGCGATGCCCTGGGAGAAGAACCGTCGAGATCGTTCCAAAGTTGTCGCTCACGGCACCTACGGGATCGGTGGCGCGCGCATGCTGAACTGCACGTTCCGCAACCTAACGGCGGAAGGCGGGTGGGTGGCCTGGGGCGTCTTCGGCACGAATCTCAACAAGAACTTCCGCGTCGAGAACTGTCGGCTCAATCGCGTCGATGTTCATTTCCACTGTTGGAACCTGTACATCAGCGACTGTACCATCGGCTTCAAAGGGATCTCCGTTACTGGCGGCGGCGATCTCTTCGTGGACGATACGACTCGCCACGGCAACAGCTTCGTTAGTTTCCGTCGCGATTACGGGGCCAAGTGGGATGGCCGTATCCGGCTCCGTGGCTGCACACTCAAGCCAACCAGCAATGGCAAGGTTTCGGTGCTAAGCCATCAGATGGCTGACTTCGACTACCAGTACCCCATCGGCTTTGCCCGCAGTGTGACAATCGAGAACATGCTCATCGACTATGGCGCCGCACCTGAATCCACAGCGCCGTGCTGGCTGATGGACATCGTGCCCTTTTCCAAAACCGGCACGGGTGCTCGTCTGTTCTTCCCCAATCATGTTGAATTCAGCGATGTCAGGGTCGTCGGGCGCAAGCAGGGCGTTCGTCTGCTTCGTATCCCGAATCCACAGCACTACGATCTGGGACGGCAAGGCGGATACGATGGGAGCGAACTCGAAGCGAACTGCACGCTGGTCGCTGACGGCGTCCAACTCGAAAAGATGGCTCCCAGGTACCCTGATAGCACCGACGATGTTCATCTTCTGATCGGCGGCGCGGAGGACGCTGCATACGACGATCACGTGTCCCTCCTTCCAGAGATCTGTTTCATCGACTGCGACGATGTGAGTGTTTACCTGGGAAACTGCATCGCCAGCGCGTTCTTCGACCGGTGTTCTCTGAACACCGTCACGGCCCGAAGTCTGCGCGGCGAATTGGGATTCCGCGACTGCCGGTTTCAGCCCGACGTTCGGGAGGTGCCGGGCGACCTCTACGCGCTCGATAGCACGCTGGGTACGAGATTGACGAACTGCACTATCCATGCTCCCGTCATTGCTGGAATGGCGAATCCTGAAATGGTGAATCGTACTGGTTTCGTGGAGATCAACAGGTCTGTCCGGCATTACCATCTCAACACTGCGTTAGGGAACCGGATCATCGAACACTACCGACGTAAAGGCAGGAAACTAAAGCCAGATTTCATCGCCATGCTGAGACTGCACCATGGGATGGACGAGTGACGCACAATGATCTCGGGGACAGGGTGATTCGCGACAGGATGCTACTTGGCACGTATCCAATGTGCGCTCCGCACGAGCACTCCAACCAGAGACGGGAGTGCCAGCAGCGACAGACTCTGCGAAGGAACCCTCATTACTACCCTCGGTCACAGGGGCTGAGTAGAATAGCCACGACGTCGTTATCGGGGAAGACAGGACAACTGCCAACTTAAGACGGACATATTCGATGAAGACTTCGTTCCATGAGAAGCGGTTCCGTTCTTTGATTCATCCGCTGATGATAGGGTGGATACTTGCCGTCGCATCCTGTCTACAGGCGCAACTGAGACCCGATCAATTACGCTGCGAACACCTGGAAGACCCGTTGGACATTGATGTGATCAAGCCGCGTTTGTCCTGGCAGTTGCAGGCTCGACCTGGAGAGCGAGGCCGGCGTCAAACCGCTTGGCGAATCCTGGTGGCGTCATCCAATGAGAGGCTGGGTCGCGGGGAGGGAGATCTTTGGGACTCTGGCAAAGTTGCTTCTGAGCAATCCATCCTGGTTCCCTACGAGGGCACGCTACTCGATTCGCGGCAGCGATGCTGGTGGAAGGTCATGGCCTGGGACGCGCAGGGTCGACCTGGACCTTGGAGTCCTCCTGCCTTCTGGGAGATGGCCCTTCTGGATGGGAACGACTGGCATGCTAAATGGATTGCCAGTTCATCGGAAGAAGTGTTGCCTCCGCCGCTGGAACCAGCGCCTATGTTTCGGCGGGAACGAGGATCAGCTTGAAACAGGGTGAGAGACTCTACCCGGACGGGACCGTCGAACAGAAGCAGATCGCACGCTTCATCAAATCGGGTGAATTGCAGACCGACACGTACATCTGCAGAGGCGGTGGGCGTGAGGTGTGGGAGCCGCGTTTTGTGTATCACGACTTCCAGTATGTGGAGGTACGCGGGCTGCCCGCGCCGCCCACGCTCGATTTGTTACGAGCCAAAGTGCTCCACACTGATTTCGCCCCAGCCGGCTCCTTTGCCTGTAGCAAGGAACTCCTTAATCGGATTCAGGAGTGCACACGCTGGTCGTTCATCGGTAACTACCACGGGATTCCCACGGACTGTCCGCACCGGGAGAAGATCGGCTGGACCGATGACGCCCACCTCGTCGGGGAAACGGGACTATTCAACTACGACATGGCGGCGTCTTACACGAAGTGGATTCGTGATTTCGCCGACGAACAACGTGAGAATGGCGACCTACCGGGTATCGTGCCCACCAGTGGGTGGGGCTATCAGCATGGCAAGAACCCCGCGTATCGTGATCTGGGCTACGGCCCGCAATGGGAAGGGGCTTATGTGATCCTCTCCTGGTACGTTCACCTCTACGCCGGTGAATCAGATGATTGGCCTTCCTTCTCAAGCTCCAGAGGAAGCACGAGCTAATCCCGGGCGAACGCAGGCGATTTCGAGACGTTGATGTGCAGACCGTGACCTAGGAGTGAACGGCAGGGGGGGCAGGCACTGCCCTAATCGGAGACAACGATCGGCGGCCATTCCTGACGACTCGTTAGGGCTGAAGTGCGTTTACCGTCGTGAGATATGATCGATTCGATATGAAACACTTTCGCGAGCTCGTACAAATCCTTGTGGTCAGGTCGAGAAAATAGGATGATTGTATTTAGCTCGGTGTTCAGGATTCTTGAGGATCAACGCTCGTTGCGAACGAAGAGCTGAGATGATATGCTGCTCGGCGCGAGTGCTCTTGCCCACATGCCAATTTGATACATGGGTAGGTGTGTTTAGCGCTATGTGCCAACGAAGCCATCGATGCACTGCGGCTATTATCAGTGCCGGCGAGAAGGAGTCAGAATGATTCGTGATGTTTGTATTTTCCGGATAATTGTCATGGGTGTTGCTCTGTCGACGACTGCGGCGCGGCCAGTGGAATTCCAGGTCATGGATTCTCAAGAGCTGCTGACAACAGCCCGAGGGGCTGCACCTGGGACGACCATTATTCTCGAGCCCGGTGAATACTCCGGGGGGCTCTATTTGCACAATGTGGCTGGCACAAAAGAACACCTGATCCTCATCAAGGGGGCCGATCCGAACGACCCACCTGTCTTTCGGGGCGGCGGGCAGGCGCTGCATCTGGCAGACTGTAGCTATCTAGCTCTTAAGAACCTCCGCCTCGAAGGGTTCCCTCTCAACGGGATCAACGTTGATGATGGCGGCTCTTACGAAACGCCGGCACACCACGTCTTTCTCGAAGATATCACTATTCTCAAGACCGGCCCCGAAGGTAACCATGACGCACTCAAGATGTCAGGTGTCGATCAATTCGCAGTACGGCGGTGCCATTTCGAAGGATGGGGCGGCTCGGGTATCGACATGGTTGGATGTCACGATGGCGTCATAGAAGACTGCACCTTCGTCGGGCGCGAGGGCTTCTCCCAATCGAATGGTGTGCAACTCAAGGGTGGAACGGCGAATGTCCTTGTGCATGGCTGTCGCTTTCAGAATGCCGGCCATAGGTCGATCAATCTCGGTGGTAGTACAGGACTGCAGTTCTTCCGCCCCGGCGTCGGGAATTACGAGGCGACGGGGATCACCGTTGCTGGCAACTGGTTCACGGGCAGTTCCGCCGCCGTGGCCTGGGTGACGGCTGATGGAGGCCACGTCCATCACAACACGATCTTGCTGCCCGAGACCTGGATCCTGCGCATCTTGCAGGAGACCCATGACCCGCAGTTTCGGCCCAGCCATGGGGGGATATTCGAGCACAACCTCATCGTCTACGATTCGCGGGTACAGGTCTTCGTGAACGTCGGCCCGCGCACAGTCCCGGAGACTTTTGCGTTCCGCCATAACGTCTGGCTGGATGTCGATGGATGTCGACGGCCTACATTGCCGATAGCCGAACGGGATGGCATCTATTTGTGCGATGTTGGGGCGGAGGCATACGAACCGTCACAAGACCGTTAACTTCTGACGAGCGACTATGAGGACGTAAGAGGAAAGTCCGTTGGCAACGACAACGGGTCAGTCCCCACGTCGAGACTTCCTGGCGCAGAGCGGGTGAATGATGGTCGGTTCCCAAGCGGAGTGTGCCGGAGGTGTAGTGAATGTCGATTCCTTCGTACGGCTGATCCTGTCTGGCCCTCCAAAAAGGCGAACGGTGTGGGAACCGCTGTTCGAGAAAGACGGCGGAGGAGATGAACAGGTGGAGAGATACGGTGGGGGCTGGTATCCAACGGAGAAAGGAGAGTCTCTATATTATATTTGGGCTGGTGGGTCGGAGCATCTGGTGAGATCGCCTACATGGATGTCACTCAGGGCTCGTTGACAATGTTTAGAGGCTTGCCTGCAACGAATGCAGCGACATTCTCTATGGCCACCTGAAGCAGTCGTTGCCGCGCCGCATGCGTTGCCCAGGAGATGTGTGGCGTGATGAAGCAGTTCTTGGCGCTGAGCAGAGGATTATCTTTCTCTGGCGGCTCGGAAGTTAAGACATCCAGACCAGCTCCGGCGATTCTTCCGGCGTTGAGCGCCTGAGCCAACGCCTGCTCATCGATCAACGGCCCACGGCTGGTGTTGATCAAAAAGGCGCTCTCCTTCATCATCGCCAGGCGCCGCTCGTCGACGAGTCCTTTGGTCTCGGAGGTGAGAGGGCAATGCAAACTGACCACGTCACTTTTGCGAAATATATCGTCCAGTTCGACGAGTTGGCATCCCGGCGGCACCTCTGTCGGCACATCGACATCATAAGCGATTAGGTTCATTCCCAAAGCCAATGCTATTTCGGCCGTCGCTCTGCCAATCCTTCCGAAGCCGACGATGCCCATCGTTAATCCCGTCAACTCGATTAGCGGTGTCTCCCAATAGCAGAAGTCCGGATGGGAGGACCACTTTCCGCCGCTCACCGTACGGGCGTGACGGTCGACGTGCAACGCGAGGTTCAGCAAGTGAGCGAAGACCATCTGTGCAACCGACCGGGTACTGTAGGCCGGGACGTTGGTGACGATGACCCCCCGGCGGCGGGCCGCTTCGATATCCACCACATTGTAGCCAGTGGCCAGAACGCCGATGTATCTGAGGCTCGTAAGTACTTCGATTACGTCGGCGGGCAACTCAGTCTTGTTCGTAAGCACAATCTCTGACTGTCCAGCACGCATGACAATGTCGGCAGGGGGCGTGCGGTCGTACACCGTGCACGGCCCCAAGGCCCTGAGGCCATCCCAAGATAAATCGCCAGGGTTCAGGGTGTAGCCGTCAAGGACAACAATCTGGGGCATCAGTGTGTCTCTCTACTCATAAGCCTGGTCGGCTAGCAAACAATGACTTCCTTATATCGCCACTCAAACAACCCAATGATAACGAATAGAATCCCCCTGCGACATCAGAATCCCACCTGTCGCTTCGGATTGGCGCCGGTAATCCTGGAGACTTTGTCCGGGTCCCAGATGGTGGCGCCGATGTACCGTTCCGGGCCCGTCTCTTCGTCGCTGATGTAGTACATCGTCATCAACTTGCCATCGGGACGCTGGACGCTGCGCACGTGTCCGAGGTCCCTGTCCGTGCCATCGTCGCGCAATACGATTTGAGTGATCGACTTGAGGAGGGAGCCGGGGGGGCCTCCGGCGGTAAGGCGTCTGCCCCTGATGGTGAGCCCGATAGACTTGTCGGCCCTGAGCAGACGCAAGGTGACGCGACACCGGGGTGGGTAGATTTCGGCAGCGTTGCCCCCGGCTCATTTGTCAATCGGACCAGTGACGGAATCCTGTCGAGAAAGCACCGTTCGATCGGCTCAGGATCCAATAGTGCCAAGACACGTCCGAATGTAGCGTGTGAGTGCTGCCGTGCGGCAGGTCCAGAAAGAAGTGAAACCACTTTGGCTTGCAGTGATCGAACTGCTCGATCTCTGTTTAGGCCTCGGCAGCTCAGATGAGAGCGATGACGGTCATAGCCAAAAGCTCATGCCGTCCTCCTTGCTTGACTGGCGGGTCTTTCATCGCAGACAAATAGCGCGGCGCGCTAGGCGGGCGAGCGATTGATCTATGCCCAAAATCTTTGAACCGGGGAATCCGGCCTCTGCGGTGAGAATCTGTCGTGAAGGCGATGGCGCTGCGTTCTGGCCCACCCACGGTCTTGTGGCCCGCTGATATATGACCTACAATACCAGGAGGTACGCAGCTCGCATGCGTAATTGAGCCCGGCAGTGTCTGCAGCTGGCTGTCTTGAACCTGGCTCCAGTTGGCTTAGTCAAGTTTGCGACACGATCAGATAGCTCATCTCGTCGCAGGGTCGGCACAATGTAAGGGAGCCCATCATGAGCGAAAGCTATTCCGATACGGGGCGATCTGCCCCGAAACCCGGCCAAGCTGATGGAGATCTCAAGAAGGAGGTTGCTGAGCGGAAGCAGGCCGAAGATATGGTGCGGCACCTCAACGGCCTCTTGCGGGCCATCCGCAATGTGAATCAACTCATCGCCCGAGAGAAGGACCGCGACCGCCTGCTCCGGGGAATCTGCGCGAACCTCAGTGAGACCCGGAGTTATCAGAGCACCTGGATCGCGTTTCTGGACGAATCGGGCCAATTGGCGACCGCGGCCCAGGCGGGTTTGGGTGGGGATTTCCAATCCCTGGTGGATCGCATGAAGCAGGGAGGGTGGAGCTGTTGTGCGGAAAGGGCCCTAGCACAAGCCGAAGTCGTGATCGTTGACGATCCGGCCTCAGCCTGTGGCGATTGTCCGCTGGCTCAGAGGTGTCGCGCCGGCAAGGCCATGGCCGCCCGTCTGGAACACGGAGGAGAGGTTTTCGGCCTCATCGGTGCCGCCCTCGGGGAAGATCGCGAGATCGGCGCAGAAGAGAGGAGCCTATTCGAGGAGATTGCTGGCGACCTTGCGTTTGCCCTGCGCAGTCTACAGCTGGAAGAAGAGCGTATGCGGACAGAGAAAGCCTTGAAGCTGGAACGGGCCCGCTTGGAGGCCCTGTTGCATCTCGGTCGGATGACGACGGCGTCCATGCAAGAAATCACGGACTTCGCCCTAGAGGAAGCGGTCCGTCTCACAGGCAGTGAGATCGGCTACCTGGCATTTATGAATGAGGACGAGACGGTTCTGACCATGCATTCCTGGTCGAAAACAGCCATGGCGCAGTGCGCGATTATCGACAAGCCGATCGTCTATCCGGTGAAGACCACCGGCCTGTGGGGCGAAGCGGTACGACAGCGAAAGCCCGTCATCACGAATGACTATTCAGCCCCCAATCCCATGAAGAAGGGGTATCCAGAAGGTCATGTCCACGTAGTTCGCCATATGAACGTCCCTGTTTTCGACGGCGAGAGAATCGTGGCGGTCGCCGGCGTCGGCAACAAGCCGGTGCCGTATGAGGAGTCAGACGTTCAACAGTTGACGTTGCTCATGCAGGGCATGTGGCGACTCGTTCAGCGTCAGCAGGCCGATCAAGCGTTGCGTCAATCTCACGAGGAACTGGAGCAACGCGTCAAGGAGCGCACGGCCGAACTAGCACGGGCCAACAAGGAATTGAAGCGGGAAATCGCCGAGCGCCAACGGGCCGAGGCGGCGATCCAAGACTCCCAGGCCCTATACTCGTCTTTGGTAGAGAACTTGCCTGTCCATGTGCTTCGCAAGGACGTCAGCGGTCGGTTTACCTTTGCGAACCAGTCATTTTGCGATTTGCTTGGCAGGCCGCTGGAGGAAATCGTGGGTAAGACCGACTTCGACTTCTTCCCGGAAATACTGGCCCGGAAGTACCGTCGGGACGACCAGCGGGTACTGCAGACAGGCAAGCTGTTTGAGGCCGTCGAAGAGAACAAGAGCGACGGCGGGACGCGTTATGTGCAGGTGATGAAATCTGCGGTGCGCGATGCCGACGGCCAGATTGTCGGCGTGCAAGCGATCTTCTGGGATGTCACAGAGCGTAAGGAAGCGGAGGCCGCCCTGGAGCAAGAACGGTACCTCCTTCATGCCTTAATGGACAATTTACCGCACAATATCTATTTCAAGGACACGCAGAGTTGCTTCATCAGAATCAACAGGGCATTGGCCCAATACTTTGGACTGACAGACGCCGCAGCGGCGCTGAGAAAAACGGATTTCGATTATTTCACCGAAGAGCACGCCCAACAAGCGATGGATGACGAACAAGAGATCATCCGGTCGGGTCAGCCGCTCCTTGACAAGGAGGAGAAGGAAACGTGGCCGGATGGCCATATCACCTGGGCGTCCACCAGCAAGTTCCCGCTGCGCAGCGAGGACGGCCAGATCATCGGCACTTTCGGCATCTCGCGCGACATAACCGATCGGAAACGCGCTGCCGAGGAACTGCGGGCTGCCAAGGAGGCGGCCGAGGTCGCCAGTCGAGCCAAGAGCGACTTCCTGGCCACCATGAGCCACGAGATCCGCACGCCGATGAACGGCATCACCGGGATGATCGACCTGCTGCGGAACGCCCAACCCACCGCCCAGCAGCGCGTCTATCTGGATCTGGCCAGCCAATCCGCCGAAACCCTCTTGCGGCTGATTAATGACATTCTGGACTTTTCCAAGATCGAAGCGGGCAAGTTCGAACTTGAATCGGTCGCCTTCGCACTGCGCGATACCCTCGGTGACACACTCCAGACGCTCGCCGGACGTGCCTCGGAAAAGGGATTGGAGCTGACCTACCGCATTCCACCCCACCTGCCGGACGGCCTGGTGGGCGATCCCGGACGGCTTTGTCAGGTCATCGTCAATCTGGTGGGTAACGCCATCAAATTCACTCAACAAGGCGAGGTCGTGGTGGAAGTACAGACCGACGCGTTGGTCGACAAGGAGGTGCGCCTCCACTTCACCGTCAGGGACACTGGGCCGGGCATCCCTCCAGAGAAGCAAGCCGTCATCTTCGAGGCCTTTCGTCAGGCGGACAGTTCCATGTCGCGCCAGTACGGCGGTACGGGGCTGGGGCTGGCGATCTCGTCCCAACTCGTCGAGCTGATGCAAGGCCGCATGTGGGTCGAGAGCGAGGTAGGCAAGGGCAGTGCGTTCCATTTCACAGCGGTCTTCCCTTTGCGCGAGGACGCATCGTTGAAACCGGCGGTTGAACTGAAGACACTGCAGGGGTTGCGCGTGCTGGTGGTGGACGACAATGCCACCAACCGCTTGATCCTTGCAGAGATGCTGAAGAACTGGCAGATGAGACCGACCACGGTAGACAGTGGCCCAGCCGCCCTGGCGGAGATGGACAGGGCCGTTAACGCCGGTGAACCTTACCAACTCGCAGTACTGGACGGGATGATGCCCCAGATGGACGGGTGGGCGCTGGCTGCGGAGATCAGGAAGCGCTCAGGGCTACGTGAGACCCCTCTGCTCCTGTTGTCCTCAGCGGGAAGTCCCGATGGTGGCACTCGTTGCCGTCAACTCGGGATCGACCGTTGCCTGATCAAACCGGTGAAACAATCCGACTTGTTGGACTCTATCGTGACGGTCCTCCGCGTTGCCACGGTGGATGAGGTCGCGTTGCAGGCTGCTGTTCGTGAGCGCCCTGAGAATGTCGCATCGCTACGGATCCTACTGGCGGAGGACGGCCTAGTCAATCAAAAGGTTGCCGTGAGCCTGCTCGAACAGCGAGGCCATACGGTTACCGTCGCCAACAACGGTCAAGAAGCCCTGGCCGCCCTCGAACGTGAATCATTCGACGTGGTGCTGATGGATGTGCAAATGCCCGTTATGGACGGGTTCGAAGCCACCGCCCTCATCCGCCAGAAGGAGAAAACCTCCGGGGCGCATACGCCGATCATCGCGATGACTGCCCACGCGATGAAAGGGGACCGCGAGCGCTGCCTGGAAGCGGGGATGGATGGATACCTCCCCAAGCCGATCCGCGCCAACGGGCTCTATGAAGTGGTTGAGAGGATGACCGCCAGCCTGCGCGGATCCCAGGCTAGATGCGACGCTTACGAAGATGAAAAAGAGGCCGTCGATCAGGAGCAGATACTGGAATTGACTGGCGGCAGTACCGAGATCTTGAAAGATGTGGTGGACCTGTTCACCGTGGAATGTCCCAAGCTGATGAAGCAAATCCATGGTGCGATCAGGAACGAGGATCCAACAGCGCTGCAACGGGCTGCGCACACGCTCAAGGGATCCGTTCAGGTCTTTGGCGCCAAACGTACAGTTGCCGCAGCGCTACGACTCGAGACCATGGGGCGTGATGGCAATCTCGCCGGTGCCGAGGAGGCACGATTGGCACTGGTTCGTGAGACCGAGCACCTGATGCCGATCCTGACCGATCTGTTGAAGTCTTGAATGGGTCCTACGCGATGGCAAATGGGGCCGGCACATGAGAGTATTGGTAGCCGATGACGATCCGGTGTGGCGCAAACTCCTCGAGCAGAACATCCGCAGGTGGAGCTACGAGGTCATTACCGCCGAGAACGGCCAAGAGGCCTGGAGCATCCTCCAGCAGAAACACACGCCACGTGTGGCCATCCTGGACTGGCAAATGCCGGAACTCGACGGTGTTGAGATTTGTCAGCGCATCAGGAAGAGTCTGCATCTTCCCTTTGTCTACACGATCATACTCACGAGTCGGGACACGCGCGATGACATGGTCATCGGCCTGGAATCCGGTGCGGACGATTATCTGGTCAAGCCAGTGGACATGGCGATCCTCCGCAGCCGTCTGACCGCGGCGGCCCGTATCGTCAAAGCCGTTCCACCTCCGCGCCAGATTCCCGGCTACCAGTTGCTGGGACGGCTGGGGGCGGGGGCCATGGCCACGGTGTATAAGGCCCGCCAAGTCAGCCTCGACCGGCTCGTCGCGGTGAAGATTCTGCCCAAGAAGTTCTGTCAGTCGCCCCAGTTTGTCGAACGCTTCTACGCGGAGGGCCGTGCCGCGGCGAAGCTGAACCACCCCAACATCGTGGCGGCCCTGGACGTCGGTAGACATGGCGACACCCATTACTTTGTTATGGAGTATGTCGAAGGTCATACCGTGTATGAGCATCTGGTCAAGGAAGGCCCGTATTCGGAGGCCGAGGCGCTGGCCATTGGCATTCAAATCGCCAACGCCCTGAATCACGCTCATCAGGCCGGACTCATCCACCGAGACGTCAAGCCGAAGAACATCCTAATCACCAACGATGGCATCGCGAAGCTGGCGGACATGGGCCTGGCACGGGCCGTCAGCGATCGCGAAGCAGCCGAGGCCGAAGCCGGCAAGGCCTGCGGCACCCCTTACTACATCTCGCCGGAGCAAATCCGCGGGGATGTGAACATCGACCATCGGGCGGACATCTACAACTTTGGCGCCACGCTGTACCACATGGTCACTGGCAGAGTGCCCTTTACAGGTGAGGACCTTTCGGCGCTGCTCCTGAAACATCTTGATGAACCTGCCCGTCCGCCTGACCACATCAATCCCGAGTTGACCGACGGGCTGTGCGAGATCATAGAACTGTGTATGGCCAAGGATCCGGCAAAACGCTACGCCGCCACGAGTGATCTGATTGATGACCTCCAGGCCGTGGCAAACGGTCAACAGCCAGTTCGAGCCCACAAACTCATGCAGCTTTCGGAGTTGAGAGGATTGGATCACGAAGTTGGGACAGAAGAATCGGTCGAAATGCCCAGTGACAGATCCTTGTTCGCGACACCTCTGTTCTGGATCGCCGTCGTGGGCTGGGTCTTCGCTGGGCTGCTGCTTGTCTTAGTTGTCTTGCTTTCCCGTTCGGCCCAGTAGGGCCGGCTAGCTCCGCCCCTTGGCGCTAGCCGTGGGGAAGGGCTCGACAAAATTGTGACCACACGCCGCGTCGAAGGCCTGACAGAACCGCGACAACCCGCGCAAAATGCCCCGAGTTCCCAAAAAATGTCCCAGTGGAGGCGAGGAGCACGATACGTCTTATTCTCTGGTGAAAAGCGCCCAATGGGGGCCAGGAGAAGCGCCTAATAGGGGGCCACCTGAGTCACAAATGATAGCGTCGGATAGGACGCTGTCAACAAGACCCTCCAGACTCACCCTTAAGGGTGAGCAGTTCTATAATCTTCACTGCGGTTTGCCCTGGTTCTTCTCCAGGCTGGCCTTGAGCCGGTAGCTATCCACGTTCACCGATGAGATTGGCGATGCGACAGGCAGAAGTGAAATAAGGGTTAATCCGGGCCGCCGATTTACAGCAGAGTTTGCAGCAGACCAGCGCGTTTGCGCTACTGTCACGGTTCGGTCACGCTTCGGCCGGCATCATAAGTCTTTTTCCGGTAGACATAGACGTTTTTCTCGAAATCACTTACAACTCCTGGCTCAGGCCTCCGCAGCCAAGGGTTAGAGGTTCGTGATACTTCGGGGACATTGCCCCCTCGAAATACGTCCAGTTACTTGCCGGTCTATTTCTTCTACGTGGTTGTGAATCCGTGGCTGGAACAAAACTCAAGGCTCCAAATTCCTGTGACAAGCGACCACTCGATGTGCTCGTTCTTCAGCCCTGACCCATCGACTTGAACTGTTAGCCTCATTTCGCAGGATGTCTCTTGTCAAGCCGTCCTTGCTGGTCTTCGGAGAGAGCTATTCGCAGGAATGAGACAAAAAGAGTCTCCGAGTTGGGGGATGGTTCCAGTTCCGGATGCGAGATGCGTACCTTGCGAACTACTGGGATGCAGATTACTTTCGGAGTTTCTTACGATTTCTGATCTCTCTGGGGATTTCCTGTGCCGAGAGGTCATTGTCCCTCCAGCGCATTCCCAATGCCGGTCGGCATGAACTTGATGCGGGGCACGCTCGGACAATGCCGTGCGTCTCACTCGAGGGCGTTCCAGTTCTAACGTGAGTAGGCCCCACTCGTATCGTTCGCAGAGCGAAAAGAGCCGCAGGCAATCCACGGTTTGACTCGTCTGGCTCTGCCGCAATAGTCCGTGCCGATGTCAGGTTCTGCGAATTGCCTGGTCCTTCCCATGAGTCCGCAAAGGCTTCTCGTCATGCGGAGAAGAATGCGGCAAGCAATGCACTCTCTCAGAGGAACGTGTTCCTTTCCTGCTCGGTGGAGACGCTTGTCGGGTAACGTGAAGTCTCCTGCGTGCGTCGATGGATCGCTGCCTCATCCCCTTGTGGCTCGAAAGCGGCATGATTCGGACACGATCAGACGCTCCGCCCCGGTGTGGCTGGGAGCTATAGAGCGACCGTAAGTACAGCAAGTGTGGATAATCCCTGCATGAGCCTACGTGAAATCAAAAATGGCGGCCGTCCGACGGGAACCGGTTGTTCTTGTGATATACTGCATGTGCGATGGATGACATAAGACTTTTTTGGACAGGTGGTTATGTGATAGACCGCGACTGGCGGATCACTGCTCGCCACTACTTGGACCTCGGCGGGGGCAGAAGGCTTTGCCTTTGAGGGTAGTCTTGGTTAAAATATAATATATCCATGTGATTGTCGCACGTACGAGAGACGGGCGTTCACTACGGCCGCCGCGCCGGGAAGGATGAGTGGCAAGGAGTGAATCGGTGTCAGAGTGTAACAGGTGACCCTCACCGCACTTCAAGAAAGGGACCAACGCAGGCCCTGCTCGGCATGGGTAGACGGCTTGGGCAGTTGGGGCGGATTTGGCAGAGCAGCGTGTAGACACGTCGCGCGTCAACACGCCATAGTACACGGCAGGGAGTCGGTAGGGCACGAGGCAATTCCGTATGTCGTTT
>CP070782.1:5347128-5354302 GCA_020346325.1 Phycisphaerales bacterium | reverse complement strand
TGGGAGCGGGGCCCGCCTTGACGAATTCCGGGCCGTAAGCCGTCTTCCACTTCAGCGAGCCATCGAGGCCGAAGGCATAGAGCTGCCCCTGGTTCTGGTCGTCCATTCCGGTCACGTAGACGATGCCATCGACAACGACCGCCGAGGAATAGCCCGGACCCAGCCCTGTCTTGGACCAGATCAGCTTGGGACCGCCCTCGGGCCACTGCTTGAGCAGCCCGGTCTCGACAAACACCCCATCCCCGGCCGGACCGCGAAAACGAGGACTGTCGGCTCCCACGGCCCCGCCGGTAAAGACAACCATGACAATGAGCGCTGCAGCAAGTGTCATCCTGTTCATAGTTGGTCTCCTTCTTCCGTCAAGTATACCGTTCCTGTTGCCCTGCAAACAACCCCGCCTCCCTCGGGGCAAATGCGAGTTTCACGGCGATGGGGTCTATTCAAGTCTGAGAGAAACCACCGCGCCTTCGGCATCACGTGCATAAAGGATATTTCCAAGCAGGACCGGTTTGGCCCAACAGAGTCCCTCTAAGATCTTTTGACGGTAAGCCTCCTTGAAGGTGGCATTGGTCAGCTTTCCCCAGATCAGCTCTCCCTCTTCACTGAGCATGATCATCGTGTCATCGACGCGCATCAGGTTTCCGAAGCCGTATTTCTCCTCGAACCACTTCCGGCTGCCGGTCTCAGCATCAACACAACACAAGCCTGTCGTTCCCGATCCTCGACCTTTGGTCAGAAAGTAGATATGGTCCTCATAGATCACATGGGTATTGAATGCGTGCCACTCGCTCGCATACTTGCCGTCCTCGGCCAGCCAATCCTGCGTTAACACATTGCCATCGACCGACAGGCACGCCATGCCGTGCGCGCTTTGGACGAGATATATCCTGCCGTTGTGGATATAGGGCGTGATGGCGTTGCAGTTCGATTTCTCCTGCCACGGTCTCTCATAGGTCGCTACGGATTGCCCCGTCGCCGGATTGAGGACAAGGAACGCTTCGTTTGTGAACAGGGCCACCGCGGGACGGTTGAACATCGTGGTCGGCAACGGCCTGGGGGTGGCGTAGGCCACCACGCCCCGGTCGCTCTTCCAGACGACCTCACCGGTGTCTTTGTTCAGACCCAAACCTCTGTCGCCTACGTTGTAGATGACGACGTCGCCCATGATCGTGGGCGAGGCGGCAAATCCCCACCACGGCTTCTTCGGTTTGTACTGCTGGCCTGAGGCGTCCCAGATCTTCCCGCCCGTTTTGGCATCGAGACAGAAGATGTGACCTGATTTGCTGAGCGTATAGAGCTTTCCCTCATGGACAGTGGGCGTCGAGCTGGGTCCGCCCGGATGCAGGCGCGGCTCCAGAAGGCAGGGATAGTCAAAAGTCCATTTCTCTTTGCCTGTCTTGGCATCCAGGCAATAGACGAAGTCTCTGGCCTCCTCTTTGTTCTCCTCGGTCCCGTCGTTGCCCATGGTGTAGAGTAGGCCGTCGGCGACGGTCAGCGAGCACATGCCGGTCGTGACATGTGCGTTCCACGCCACCGTGGCCGATTGGGCTTTGAAAGCCTTGGCTGAGGGTTGCAGGTCGAAGTTGGGCCCGAGGTAGTGGGCCCAATCGTCGGCCCCCTCGGTCCCGGCAGTAAAGGCAACCATGACAATGAGCGCTGCAGCAAGTGTCGTCCTGTTCATAGTCGGTCTCCTTCTTCCATCAAGTATACCGTTCGTTCCGCTTCATAAACAACCCCGCGTCTCGCCGGTCAAGGGCGAGTCCCATGATCGAATCAGAATCGCAAGACTTGGGGCGGATTGCCGCTGAAATCGGCGATCATCGCGACCGCGTCGTCCAGATAGAAGATCTCAAAATCCGGATTGTCTGGCGTCCTATAGATCGATTTCACCAGCGGGCTGGCCTCCCGAACAAGGATTCCATTATGGTTCGCATACGAAGTATTGCGACAAAAAAGAGCATTACTGGCTAAGGTTGGCCTCGATGATCGTCAGCTGTCGCACCAGCAACTGACGGTCTTTCTGATTCATGTCTCCGTAGAGCTTACCCAGCAGCCCTTCTGAGATCTGGTCGAAGTCCTTGCGAAGCTTACGTCCTGCTGCCGTCAGCTCGACCAGGATCATTCGGTTGTCTGTCTGACAGGGCAGCTTTCGAAGGTAGCCATAGCGCTCCAGCGTGTCGACCATCACCGTCACGGTGGACTTCGCACGCCCGATGTTCTCAACGACCGCCTTGATCGGCACCGGCTCGCTCTGCTGCAACAGGAAGAAGAGTGCGGGGCCGTGGGCCGGGACAATCCCCTTGATCCCTCGACGCTTCAACTCGCTGTCGACCAGGGCGTTGGCCTTCTCCCTGATTCTGGCGATCTGCCCGGCGATACCATGAATGTCGACCATCGGCACTCCTGAACAACCTCTTGATTCAGACGCGCGTGAATATAGTTCGTACACGAACCATTGTCAAACAGAAAAACCTTCCGCGCCTGCAAGACTCTGAGCAAGAGCCCCGACCTTGAGCCGGCAAATGTGCGTCCTCGCAGGCCCCTGTCGCACCGCGCGGCACGGCAGACTCTGTCTCCTCAGTCGATAGCCCACTTGGCTATCGTCTGCTCATCCTTCACATAGAGATTATTGCCCGCCAGCACCGGAGACGCATAGGTGGGCGTATCGGACACCGTGTAACTGGCGAGCTCCGCAAACTGCGTCGCATCCGGCTTGTAGACGATCAGTTTCGAGTCGCTCGGCAAGACCAGAATACAGGAACCGGCATCGACCATCGCACCGAACCCGCCGCGGCCGCGTTGAGTCTCATCGGTCCAGGCCGTCTGACCCGTCTGCGCGTCGATGCAGAAGAGATTACCGTTGTTGGAGAGACCGTAGAGCTTGCCGCCCTCCAGCACCGGCGTGTTGAATTGCGGAGCGAGATCCGCGTTACTCCAAAGCTCTTTCGCAAGGAACTGATCACCCTGCTTTTCGATCTTCACGGCGAACGTCCCGCGACCGGCCCCCGTGTAGATTACCGTCGAGCCGTCGACAATCGGCGTAGCCGCGTTGTAGGCCCTCCGCGCGGGCGCAAAAGGCCGCTGCCACAGCAGCTTGCCATCGGCTACCCCGACACCCACGATGCTCTTTTCCGCCAGTGTCACGATCTGCTTCGTACCGGCCACCGTCAACAGCACAGGCGAGGCGTACTCGGGGCCCTCGTCGTCACAGCGCCATTTCTCGTCACCACTGGTCAGATCATAGGCAATGATCGCCCCGTTGCCCTGGCCCCCGAGATGGACGATGGCCATCCCGTCGACAACAATCGGCGACATCGAAGTGAAGAATCTCGGCACCACCTTGGGGAACGGATCTTTCCGCCAGAGGACCTTGCCGGTGCCGGCATCGAGACAGGAGACCACCCCGCCTACGCCCAGCGTGACGACCTTACCGTCGGCCACCGCCGGTGAGCTCCGCGGGCCCGGATGCCGTCCAGCGGCGCCGGTGACTTCCTGAGCAGCATACTTCTCCTGCCACACGACCTTCCCGTCGCTGGCCTTGAGGCAGAGAATCACCTCATCGCCCCCCTGCCGCGTAAACGCGTACAACTTCTCCCCCACCAGAGCCGGCGTCGCACAGCCCAGACCCACCGTGGTCTCCCACTCTTGCTTTAGCTCCGCGGGCCACTGCCGCGGCGCCTCGAAACCTTTGACCTTCCCGTCCCGATTGGGCCCCCGCCACTGGGGCCAGTCCTGAGCCAGCGCACCGCCAGCAACCAGCGTGACCGCACACACTACCAGCACGACCTTCCTTGCGTTCTCCATGGCACTTACCTCCCATCTAAATGTGAGCACCCGCTTCATTGTCTCAACATCCGAGTTCGCTCACGGGCGCGAAGGCCCGCACGGCACACAAGTAAACACGTAGGACCAGTAGAGATTGCCGCCCATTATACCGACCCCACTATGTAGATGCGAAGGGACGGACCGACTTTTCAGCGGGCCCTGTCAGGCCGGATACCCCACTGTCTGGGCAAAGAGCACACGCTGTTGCGATCGCAGTTTCAACTCCCGGGCGGCGTCTCCCTTGTCGCAGTTGTGGAACCAAGCCGCCAGGCCCTGCGATGCACAGAATAGATAGACGTTCTGGGCGATGAGGCCTGTTGCAACAAAATAGTAGGACTTCTGGACCTCCGGATCGCCAATATTGCGGTCGGGTTGGCTTGGGCCCATATCGTAGCGCGTCAGATCCGCGACGTAGAAGATGTTCACCGGCGCCGTCCGTGCCGCACGCCGGCCCGATCGGGCGCGCAGATCCGTAGCGAGCACGGGCGTGAGCCGGTGAGGCGCCGCCTCGTAGAGATAGACCCCCTCGGGCAGAGCCACGTACAGGTCGATTTCCTGGGAGTTGCTGGCCGAGGGGGCGGTCCGGCCGGGCTTGCCGAACGACGCCTGGGCCCGATTGACGCCGAAGGCGGCCCAGAGCAGATTCGACAACGTCTGGGCAGGAAGCTCCTTCTCGCTGATGTTGCGATTCGTCCTGCGCTCTTGCAGGGCCGCCAGCACGGACTTGCCACCATCCTTTTCGGGTGCGGGCAGCACGATCGGCTGCAATGATTCCTGCGCGAAGCTGGAGACGTCCCCGGCCAATATCGTCAAGGCCGGCACGGCTCTTAGGAATGTTCTACGATCCATGGGGCTCTCCTTGTGAATGTATGGGCCTCCCAACGCTACGGTTCTCCGAAAAAAACTTGGGGTCGCGTCTCGTCTGACCGTCGCCACCTCGATATATTCACGAATTGTCGGCCGCCTTGTCAAAGCAAAAAGGCGCCCAGCCCCTCCGGAGCGCCTATTGACTGGCCTGCCCCGCCAGCCCTAGAATGGCCTCGACGTCAAGCGCACCTGACGCGGCGGTTTAGTCGCGACGGACCGAATGGAACCCCAGGAGAAACCGGCTATGATCCCGAGACAATTCCCAGTCCATCTGCTACTGATGAGCGTGGCGTTCACCTTGCCGGCGCCGCTGAGCGTTTCCCAGGCACGGGCGGGAGCCACGATCGTAGAGAGTTCGTTCGGAACGACGCCGGACGGTCAGGGCGTGACCCTCTACGCACTGACGAACACGCACGGGCTGCGGGCGGGGATTATCGAATACGGCGCGATTCTGGTCTCGCTCGAAGTGCCCGATCGCAACGGCAAACTGGCCGATGTGGCGCTGGGCTTCGACGATCTCGATTCGTACATGAGGCGCAACCCCCTCTTCGGCGCCGTGGTCGGGCGCTACGCCAATCGCATCGCCGGGGCCGGCTTCATGCTGGACGGCCACCTGCACCTCATCACCGCCAATGCGGGAAAGAACCATATCCATGGCGGCGGCAGCCAGCGCTTCGACAAAGTGATCTGGAAAGGCTCGGCCTACCGAGAGGACGACGAAGTGGGCGTGCGCCTGACCCACTTCAGCCCCGATGGCAGCGAAGGGTTCCCGGGCAATCTTAACTGCACCGTGACGTATGCGCTGACGAACGACAACCAACTGAAGATCACCTACACAGCCACGACCGATAGACCTACAATTATCAACCTTACGAACCATAGCTACTTCAATCTGGCCGGCGCCGGCAATGGAGACGTGCTGAACCATGAACTGATGATCAACGCCCCCTGGTACACGCCGGCGGGTGAAGGCCTGATTCCCACGGGGGAGATCCGGACCGTCAAAGAAACACCGTTGGATTTCACGCAGCCCCGGAAAATCGGGGAGCGAATCGACCAACTGACCGAGACGCGGGGCTACGACCATAACTACGTTCTGGACGGCACGTATGGTTCTGCCGCCCTGGCGGCCCGCGTCTACGAGCCGACCAGCGGTCGGGTCATGGAGGTCTACACCACCGAGCCGGGAATGCAGCTCTACACTGCCAACGGCATGCGCAACCTCCAGGGCAAGGCAGGCAAAACCTACGGCCGACATGAGAGTTTCTGCCTTGAGACGCAACACTTCCCCGACTCGCCCAATAAGCCACATTTCCCTTCCACCGTCCTGCGACCGGGCCAGAAGTTCGAGAGTACCACAACCTTCGACTTCTCCGTCCGATAGCATCCTTTGTCCCTGGCCCGAAAAAGGAAAAAGAAAGCCTGGTGAGAATTTCAAAAAAGTATTTGAAATACATTGCCATCTCCAGTTAGAATGAACATTTGAAATACAGCTTTCATGACGAGAAGAGCCCCGGCCCGGCGTCGGAGGCTGGCGTAGCGAAGGAGCCGGACATGGCACGGCGAAAAGACGGAATCGAAACACGGGACAGAATCCTGACGGCAGCTTGCGAGGTCTTCGCCCAAAAGGGCTACCATGATGCCACCGTTGAGGAGATCTGTGGACGCGCCAAGACCAATATCGCAGCGGTCAACTATCATTTCGGCTCGAAAGACCAGCTCTACGCCCAGGTCTGGCGTCGCGCTTTCGATGAGGCCAATGAGGCCTATCCTCCGGAAGGCGGGCTCGGCCCTGACGCGCCCCCGGAGGCACGTCTGCACGGCACCATTCATTCGATCGTGGGCAGAGCCGTCGACCCGGGCCGGATCGGCCACGCCGGTAAGCTGCTGCTCCGTGAAATGGTCAGCCCGACCGACGTGATCGACCAGGTCAAACACGAGGCGGTCCGCGCGATGCATGAGCGAATGAGCCGATTGATGCGGGAATTACTCGGTCCCGAGGCCACCGACCAGCAGGTCCTGTTGACGACCTTGAGCGTCGTGCATCAGTGTATGGCCATCGGCATCCGGTTGTTCACCGGCAGGATGCCGCCCTTCGTGAAGTTCGACATGTCCACCGAACAACTGGTGGAGACCTTGACGAACCACATTACCTGCTTCTCCCTGGCCGGGATCAGCGCGACGCGGGAGAACATCGAGATGGAGCAGTTGGAGTCCTCGGCCTAGGCCAAACCGACCGGAATGAGACTCGATACGCAGCGGTGTATCGGGACCCCATAGGAGGAGTCAGTGATTTTGGTGCGAGAAATGACACGTGGGATGAAACCACAGATCGTCCGCCTGTTTACCATGCTCCTGGCGCTGGCCGGCGGCTGTCGCCATCCGCTGGTTGAGCCACAGAGCACCGTGCCGATCCCGGAGCACTTCGCCGCCATCGGTACGGCGCCCTTGGAGGCCAAATGGTGGCAAACGTTCGAAGATG
>CP070782.1:5344121-5347028 GCA_020346325.1 Phycisphaerales bacterium | reverse complement strand
ACGCCTTCAACGGCACGGTTCTCTGGAAGCGACCGTTGGGCAAATGGTTCAGTCACCTGTGGCCGCTCAAAAGCGGACCGGCACAGTTGCCGCGTCGTTTGGTTGCGGTCGGCGATCGCGTCTATGTCACGCTCGCCCTCGACGCGCCCCTGACGGCGCTCGACGCGGCGACGGGTGACACTGTCCGCACGTATGGAAACTCAAGAGCCACCGAGGAGGTCATATTCTCCGACGGCGCTCTGTTCGCGCTGGTAAACGACAACGCCGACAAGGTGGACTATCACGGCGAGCAGCGTTTCGGCAAGGGTTACAATGCAACCTTCTGGGACGAGGCGCCGCGCAGGATCGTTGCCATTCGCGCCGCGACCGGAGAGGTCCTGTGGAACAGCAAGCGGCGCGTCCTGCCGGCTACGTTGGCAGCCGACGGCAAGCGGGTTTACTTCCACGACGGCGCCAGTGTTGTCTGTCTCGACCGCAGGACCGGCGACGAAATCTGGCGCTCCGTACCCGTCGAGCGAGCCGAGAAAATCATGGGGTTCTACCTGCCGATTCTGGTCCTCTACAATGATGTGGTCCTCTTCTCAGGTGGCGAAACCGCGGGCCTCCAAACCGGATCATGGTACACCAGCGGCAAAGACACCATGACCGCCCTGTCGGCAGAAACCGGCAAGGAACTCTGGTCGGCCTACCATCCCCCGTCGGGATACAGATCGCCCGAGGACATGCTCGTCGCCAACGGCCTCGTGTGGACGGGCGAAACGACAAGCGGCAGAGTTGCGGGAGAATTCACGGGCAGAGACCCACTTACCGGCCAGGTCAAGAGCAGGTTCTCACCCGATACGAATGTCTATTGGTTCCACCACCGCTGTTACCGCAGCAAGGCCACGGACAACTACCTGCTCGTCTCACGGACCGGCACCGAATTCATCGACGTTCGCCGGGAAAAATGGCTTCCCCATCACTGGACCCGCGGCGCGTGCCTTTACGGAGTAATGCCGGCCAACGGCCTTGTATACAATCCGCCCCATCCGTGCGCGTGCTACCTCGAGACCAAGCTCTCCGGCTACAACGCCCTGGCCCCCGCATCAAAAGGCCCGCGCACCCCAAAACGAATCTCAAACACCGCCCGCCTCGAAAAAGGCCCCGCGTACAACACAATAGACAATAGTAAATCGACGATAGTCAATCCCGATGATTGGCCCACCTACCGACACGACGCCGCACGCAGCGGCAGAGCAGGCACTCCAGTCCCGACAGAACTCGAGCGTGCCTGGAGCACGACCATCGGGGGGAAGCTGACAAGTCCCGTCATCGCCGGCGGCAAAGTCTTCGTCGTCTCGGCAGATACGCACGCCGTCCACGCACTCGACGCCAAATCAGGAGAGCAACTCTGGCAATACACCGCCGGAGGTCGCGTAGACTCGCCTCCGACGGTATATCGGGGCCGTGTTCTTTTCGGATCGGCAGACGGCCGGGTCTACTGTCTCGATGCTTCCGACGGCGCTCTCGCCTGGCGTTTTCTCGCCGCACCGATGGATCAGCGTCTGACATCGTTCGGACAGGTCGAATCCGTCTGGCCCCTTCACGGCAACGTCCTGATTCAGGACAACGTGTTGTATTGCGTCGCGGGCCGGTCGATGTTCCTCGACGGCGGTCTCCACCTGTGGCGGCTCGATCCGGCGACCGGCACGGCGTTGTCGCATACCGTGCTCGACGACCGCGACCCGGCAAGAGATGGCGATCTGCACAACTACGTTAGCTGGCTGAACATGCCAGTCGGCATGCCCGACATTCTATCCAGCGACGGCAAGCTTCTATATATGCGTTCGCAGCCTTTCAATCTGGACGGAACGCGTCTGCCGTTGGAGAAGATGCCCGCCGCAGCCGACGCCGACCGCGGCGCTCCACCCGCCACGCAGCGAGCCGAGCCTGCGCATTTGTTTAGCCCGACGGGCTTGCTCGACGACGATGCCTGGCACCGCAGCTATTGGATGTACGGCAGCAGATTTGTCAGCGGCTGGTGCGGTTATTTCCTGGCCGGCAAGACCGCCCCGGCGGGAAAGATCATCGCATTCGACGATTCGAAAGTCTACGGGTACGGCCGCAAGCCGAAATACTACCGCTGGACAACACCGATCGAGCACCAGTTATTCGCTGCAGACAAAATCTCAACAGGTGAAGCTGAAGAGACACTCAGTGCTAAATCACTGATCAGCGTGGAGAAATCCACGAGCCTCAATCCCGCCGGCAAGGCCCTGACAGTCCGGGCATGGATCAAGGCCGACAAACCCGGCGGCGTGATCCTGGCCCGAGGGGGCGGCTCGATGGGCTATACCCTGTACATCCAGAACGGCCAGCCACAATTCACAGTCCGTACGGGCGGAACAGTAGCCTCCGTCGCGGCAGGAACAAAGGTTGTCGGAAAATGGGCGCACGTAGCAGGTGTGCTAACCGGCGAGAGGCAAATTCGGATTTACGTGGACGGCCAACTCGCCCGTTCTTCAAAGGCGCCCGGGCTGTTGACGGGCGATCCGGCCGAAGCGCTGGAGATCGGCGCCGACGACGGCACGACAGTGGGAGACTATACGGGTCCGTTCGGGTTTAACGGGCTTATCGACGAAGTCAGCGTGCACCACCGGGCGCTCAATGCAACCGAGATTATGAGTCGGGCCGCCGACGCGAAGGGGCTGGCCCTGTCGTACTCTTTCGACAAAGGCAACGCTATGGACGAATCGCCCAAGGCCAACAACGGCAAGGTCGACGGAGCCGTTGCAGTTGCAGGCAAGTTCGGCCGCGCAATGAAATTCACGGGCAGCGCCGGGACCACCCCCGGCTTTGAAGTGAGACACAACTGGACCAAAGACGTGCCGTTGTTTGCCCGCGCGATGGTTTTGACGGACGAGACAT
>CP070782.1:5335227-5344021 GCA_020346325.1 Phycisphaerales bacterium | reverse complement strand
CGACTGGAACTGACGGACTCGGAAATGAAGACGACGTCGGCCGCCGCGGCGGCTTCCTCGGTATCGGCCTCGGACTCGTCATCATCGAACACGGTGACGTTGTGCCCCAGGCTCTCGAGGAAGAGCCGAATTGGCTCGTCGCTCGGCCCCGTGGCCTCGTCCATGGCCGAGACGAACAGAATCTCCGCGGCCCGGACACCAGGAGCGGCCAGACTAAGGATGGCCACGAGAAGTGATAGGGATCGGATAGCGCGTTTCGTGAACATGGTGTCTTCCTCCAAAGCAACCTCATCGTTTTCAGCTCGAGGACGTTCATCGAGAAACAACACAACGTCAGTCAAACAATCTGATCGTCTCCTGACCACAGGTCGGACTCGGGTGCAGCGCGCTCGTGGAAGCGGGTCAAGGAACTCCCTGCGCGGGACGGAAACCGGTAGTTTCTCGGGAGCACAGAAATGGCGCAGAACGAAAGACAAATCGCCCAGCGATCCCCCCTGGCCATGTGTCCACTGAAACACATTCGCGTTGGGGCCTCCGATTGGGGCCTGCCCGACCTCTCGTCTCAGACCTACCGGATGATATCACCATTGTACCGAACGAGACCACCGGCTGCAACGGCGCGTTTTCCAGCGGTGTGGCCGGCACCTCGCAGAGGCCCGTGAATCTGCCGGGAAAAGGCCGGGGGCCGGGCAGGAAGCTAAAGGGGAACGGGGCCCATGTCAGGTTGACATGGGCCCCGGATGGATGTTCAAGCGGCAACAGATGCGGGCACATAGTCGCTTACGGAGCGATTTCCCCGATCCGTTCGACCTCACCGGCGAAATCGAGGACGTCACCGGTAGCGATCAGCTCATACGGACCCTCGATACTCGCGTTGGAGCCCGAGAGTTCGAAGGCGATGGGATCGCGGGTGGGCACGTCGTCGGCGGTGGTGAGGGTCAGCCCCGTGACCACCGTGACACCGAGCATGGGAGCCACCTGGAGCCCGGTGGCCATGGATCCGCCTTTGCGATGCAGGTATTTGGTTGCCGTGTCATCGTCGATTGCCAGCTTCTGCGTCTCGGCCTCGGCCGTGGCGAGGTCGGTGTTGTCATAGAACAGCGACATCGACTGACGACCGGTGTCGATGGTCTCTTGTTCGGCAAACGGCGACTGGATGTGGCCGACTGTCGAGCCTGTCTCGTGGACCCAGCCATCGCGCCAGGTATCGAAGATGCGGATCTCTTCGTCGTCGTAATTCTCGAAGTCGTCTACGACGACGAAGTCCTCTGTAGTGAAGCTCCAGAAGCTGCCTTCCCAGCGGGAGATAGCCTCGGCTTCGTTGACCTCGTCGACCTTCCAGTAGTACGTCGTCGTTAGATCCAAGGCGTCGGGACTGTAACTGTTCGTCGTAATGGTGTCGAGCAGAACCTCGCTACAGCCAACGTGATGAAAACGAATTGTAGAACTTTCATTACAAGACTCCTCCAGAAAATAGACACTTCGAGATGGGGAACCTTTGAGAAGAGAGGGCAGACCCAGACCACCCTCCTTCCGTCTCAGCCCCGCCTGTACAGATATGCTTATAATAACTTCACGTCTGGTAATAATTAAGGCCGGTCTTCCCCAACGCCGACATCTGTGAAATTCTTTTTGCGGGAAAGGCGGTTGCCAATCGCTCTGGGGCATGTGGTACAATATCACTGAGGGCAAGCGGCGGTCGATCAGGTCGCAACGTGTCGTTCCTGGCGCGTATGCGGGCTGCAGGGATTGAGCTGAGTTGGAGCGAAGCGTAATGAGGGAGGAGACCATGTGGCATATCGAGAAGCACGGCTGCCTGCTGATCATCGTCCTGGCGTTGGGGGCGCGGGCTCAGAGCCTGCCCGTTCATGAGGGGACCCGCATTTTGCGCAGTGGGGACCTTGTCGTTGAGGTGGGCGATCCCGCTTCCGAGGCCTGTCGCTGGAATCAGGGATTACGGTTTTCGCCCGTGGCGAATGTGCTGCGTCTCCAGTTGCTCGGCCAGGAGTTCCTGTATTCGCCGCTGGGCGGGGGCCAGGTCGGCTGGGCCGGAGGGCTGGCCATGGAATTCGACATTGGTCAGGAAGAATTCCAGCCCGACCCGCCGGGCTACAACGAGGGCAGCAGTGGCGATCCATTTCTCAAGATCGGCGTCGGCATCCTGACGCGCAACAGCAGCGCGTACAATTTCAGTTCCAGCTACCCCGTCGTGGAACTGGCCGAGACGAGGGCCACCTGGCAGGCGGATCGCGCCCATTTCGTCCAGACCCTGAGCGGCACCGCCAACGGCTACGCCTATCGGTTGGAGGAAGACCTGATCGTCAAGAACGACCGCGTCATCATGAAGTATGTTCTCGCAAACACCGGGACCCGGGAGTTCACGACCGAACAATATCTGCACAACTTCCTTTGCTTTAGTGACCGGCCGGTCGGGCCGGACTACCGCGTCCATTTCCCGTACGCTTTCACGGCGGTGCCCGAGGTACCGCTCTGGTCGCCGCCGGTGAGTCGCCTGCGCACCATGGCGGGCAACCCCGACGTCGTGCGACTGGGCAACATCGTCGCCTACCTGGCTACGATCACCAGCGTGCCGAAGATTTGGATCTATAAGCCGGATGACTATACCGGCCGCGATGTGTTCGCCGTCGAGCAGACGGGCACAGGCCAGCGCCTGACGATCGAGACGTCCGCGCCGACACCCTACGTTGGCATCTGGACGACGGACTACCAAGTCTCGCCCGAACAGTTTGTCCTTATTACGCTGGCCCCCGGCCAGACGACCGCGTTCACGCGCACGTATGTCGCCGGCGCGGGCGGGGCGCTGACCGTCGATGCGACGGGCGATGGCCTCGCCAACGCGGCGGACCTGGCGAGTCTCTCGTCGGCGTGGCTCAGTACGCCCGGGGCTGCGAGTTGGGAGCCTGCCTGCGACGTGGCCGAACCGATGGATGACCGGATCGATCAGGCGGATCTGGCGGTGTTGGCCGGCCAGTGGCGGCGCGACGTTCACAATCCCGTTCCCGTGGCCCGGTGGGCGCTGGACGAGACCGCCGGATTTGTCGCCGCCGACGAGATGGGCCGGGCGCCGGGCGTGCTGCACGGATTCGACGAAGACAACCTGCACTGGGTCGCGGGCAGAATCGGCGGGGGGCTGTTGCTGGACGGGATCGATGATTACGTTGATTGCACGGTGGGCTTGGGACGTTGTGGTGGGACGGCGCGCTCGGTGACGGCGTGGGTCAAGACGAGCGAACGGCCGACCGCGCCGATGACGATTCTTGCCTGGCAGACGTCGGCGCCGGGATCGCCCTTTTCGTTCGGCCTGGACTCGGGGGGACGATTGCAGGTGACGTGCGGTCATGGCTCGGCGGTGGCTCGCGGATTGGTCGGCGATACGCGCTGGCACCACGTTACCGCCGTCCTGGATCCACTGGAGTCCGACAAGCCGCGCATTAGCGACGTCCGGCTGTATATCGATGGTCAGAGGCAGAATCTTTATGATATGACCGAGGGTGATGTCGGCGCTGCCTGTGGGCAGAACATTCGGATCGGGGGCTCCTTCGATGCCGACGATCCTCGTGGATTCAATGGTGTTCTTGATGATCTGCGTCTGTTTGATTTCGGGTTGACTGCCGAGGGTGTAGCTGGCATACGTGCCGAGGCGTCACTCTGAGCAGCGACGTCGGGGCGAGGCAAATTTCGTCTTACGTCTCACCGGCGATGTAGCCACAATTGGGGCAGTGTATTTGGGTCCCTGGGGCGGATCTCGCGCGGGAAAGGGATAACGATGGGCAAGGGAAGAGGATTCACGCTGATCGAGTTGCTGGTAGTGATCGCCATTGTGGCGCTGCTGTTCGGTATTCTGATGCCTGCGCTGAGGATGGCGCGGGAGCAGGGTCGGCGTTCGGTCTGCGGCCAGAACGAGAAGAATATGGCGTTGGGTCTGATCATGTACGGCAACGACTACGACGGGAAGCTGCCGAAGAATGAAGTGGAACGTTGGCTGTTCGATGTGTCCTACTGGACGACCGACATCCTCATGCAGGCCGGCGGTTTTGACCGGCACACTTTCTATTGTCCCTCCTATCCCGGACGGGACAGGATCCTCTTCTGGCGCTACGGCGAGAACCTCCCGGCTGGGACGACAGAGGGTTATCCGAAACCCGAGCCCCAGGACGATGCGACGCGCAAGGACTACCACCGTATCATCGGCTACTTCTGGCTCATCGAGACCAGGGGCGGCCGGCCCCATCCGCCCATGACTCCCGAGGGTGGCACGCCCAAGGAGTGGGTCAAGTCACTGATCGACACGAAGCAGCCACCCGCCATGGTCGAGTTGATCGTCGACAGTACCTGTAGCGACGGAGGGGACCGGACGTCGGACTTCACCGGGGCCACCGGCGGTGTCATGAGTCGCTGGGGTCTCTATGACAAAAGCAACCACGTCAAAGGCACAAGGTGCACGGGGGCGAATGTAGCCTTTGTCGATGGGCATGTCCAGTGGCGCAAGTTCGACGAGATGCAGCACCGCTGGCGTTACGAGACCTACACCAATCCCTGTTTCTGGTGGTAGGGCCGATGGGCTGAAGCTGCGGGGGGGGGAGACGGCCCATCCTCGGTAGTCGTGTGCTTGAAACAACAAGCGCCCATCCCTCTGTGAGGAAAGGGATGGGCGATTGCCGTTCTCATATTCCGGCGATCATGCCGAAAGGTAGTCCACGTGTGTTGCGGCTAGGCGCCACCCTCGCGGGCGACGAAGCCCTGCGTCTGGAGACCAGTCGCTGATGGCGTCCCGGCGATCTGGGCCAGATAGACCTGGCCGAGCTGCTCGATGTGGCCCGCGACGTTGTCGAAGTAGTTGTAGTGGATCTGCTCCTCGTCGATGACGGCTTCGAAGAGCTTCATACTGACGCTATCACCGTTTTCCCGGCAGACCAGGAGGAACTGATTGTAGGCGGCGATCGCGTCGTCTTCCTGTTCGGCATCAAACGGAAAAACGGCTTCGACCTTCTGCCCTTTCTTGACCGGTCCGGCCGGGTCGGTGGTCGGCTCGCCCCCCAGTTCCTTGATTCGCTCGGCAAACATCTCGGCGTGTCGCATCTCGTCGATGGCAATGAGTTTGACTTTGGCTGCCATGTCGCCGTAATCCATGTCATCCAGGTTGTAATGCTGGTTCATATACTGCCCGATGGCCTGCAACTCCATAGCTCGCGCCTTGTTGAGTACGTCAATCACCTTCTTCTTCCGCTGTTGTCTGGCATTCTTCGCCATGACTGATCTCCTTACCTTTTGAGCCGCCCATCTGGGTCTGGTTCACACTATCCGGCATCGGACCTCCACGGCCCGGTTGCCTGTTACGCCCGTTCCGCGACACTGTATTTATAAACGCGTGGCGCAGCAAGTGAAAGCCTGAGATGCTCCCGGGGCACAGCCATTCGGATGGGGCAGTCTTACGCCGAATACCCTCAGGACGCCGGTTGCGAGCAGGTCCCGGCCGGCGCCGAAGAGCAGGCCGTTAGTCGGGCCCACTTTTTATGATCGTTTTCTCGAACGGACGGTATAATAGGTGCAGCAATCATCATCGGGGTGTAACTGACTCTATGTTGCTTCGCAGGGAGGTGAATTATGAAAGCCCAAGGCATTCTATTCACATCGCTGGTCGCGGGCCTGCACATCGCTGTCTGCTTTGCTTCCGACCAAGGAGAGCCTGCCAGAACATTGTCCCAACCCTCTCCCAGACCATACAAGATTGCCTTTGCCTCCGACCGAACGGGAGACTTCGAAGTCTATCTCATGAATCCCGACGGTACCGGCCTGACCCGACTGACGCACCGGCCCAGGACCGATGAGTTTCCCTTTTGCGCTCCAGACGGCCGACACATCGCCGTCCAGTCGGAGGACGCCGGGCAGAACGGAGAGATCTATCTCATGCGTTCGGACGGCACCGCCCTGATGAACTGGACTCGCCATCCGTCGGACGACCTCTACCCGCGCTGGTCGCCCGACGCGACGCGGATAGCGTTCATGTCCAATCGGGAGGGGAACTACGACATCTACATCGGCCACGTCGGCGGTCCCGGCCTGACCCAGGTAACTCGGGATTCGGGTGATGACGTCTTTCCCAGTTGGCGGCCTGATGTCGTTGCCTTTGTCTCGGATCGGTACGGGAACCCCGAGATTTGCCTGACAAGCGACGATGGGGCCTTCAACCCCTCGCGGTTGACTACCAATGTCGGCGTGGATGAATTTCCGTTTTGGTCGCCCGACGGGCGATGGTTGGTCTACCACTCGGAGATCGGGGGCAGTACGGAGATCTGTCGGATTCAACCCGATGGTAGCGGGTGGGCCAATCTGACGCACGACCCGGCAAGTGATGAATATCCCGCCTGGTCCTGGGATGGACAGTGGATCGCCTTTTCCTCGAACCGCGACGGGAACTGGAACATTTACAGGATGAAACCGGATGGTTCGGAGCTCAGGAAATTGACCAACGATCCCGGCGACGAAGTATCGCCTTCCTGGTTCCCCGACGGTACAGGTCTGGTCTTCCAGAAAACGGCCCGAAGAGGCGGGCGTGCGGATATCTGGACGATGCGGGCGGACGGTAGCGGACAGCGACGGATCACGGTTGATCCGGCCGATGAGGGATACGTCTCCTGGCTCCGGCTGCCCGAGGGAGGCGACTAGGTGGGATCGTTTTGGGCGCGGCGACTCAGTCCCAGCAGAGCAGGAGCGTACCGTCCGGGGCTGTTTCGACGCGGGTCCCCAGCCTTTGTCCCTCTCTATTGAGGACCTTTCGCAACCACAGCGCATCTACGTCCAGCGCCCGACGCAGACGAAAGCGCCGCATTTGCATGGGCGTCATCTGTAGGCGAACGAGTCTCCCGGTCGACGGATCCAGGCCAGCAAAATACATCAGCGTCAGATCGGCCCTGAAGCGTTCGTGGCCGCGGATTCCCTCGTAGTCGTTGAGGACATCACCCGCACCGTACAGGCTGAGCCTGCCGGTGTAGACCGCGCGGCCGGCGGCGCATGACCCACAAACCTCGATGAGCTATCAGAGCGCGCGGCAAGATCAGTCGGCATCGGAGACGAAGGTCATGGTATCCAGGCAGACCTCGCTGACCTTGGGCCTCGTGCGACCCGGCCGTTTGACACGCATCGCTAGTGGGGCGTTTCTCTGGGACCGAGCCGATCTCCAGAAGGCAAAGATGTGCCCGCGCCAGGTGCTGGTGGCGGGGGAACCCGGCGCGGGCTTGGCAGGCTAGAGTCTCGGTAGAGGTTCCTTCCTCGAACTCTGCATCCTGCAACACGGATTCTAGCCGGAATGCCGCCCACGAGACAAGGAGTGAGGGGCGGCCTTCGCCGGCAGCCGGTTGGCAACGAGAACTATCAGAAACAGAAACCGGCCCTTGACGGGCCGATTTCAGATTCGTTTCTTGGTGGAGCTGGGGGGAGTCGAACCCCCGACCTTTTGTCTGCCAGACAAACGCTCTCCCAATTGAGCTACAGCCCCAGCGCGTCCTCATGCTAGCAATAGGCGGATTAGGCTGGCAAGGGCGCGGGACCGGCCCCGAGATCAGGGGCCGCGAGAAACCTGCGGAGCCGCCACTGGAAGCTCCGGTATTCTTCTTGGTCGCGCTTTGCTGTATGAGCCTTCTGGGGTCACGCGACAACATCGCAGTCCGCTCAGGCCAGCGGCCATAGCGCGGTAGATGTTATATGGTATGATATTAGATTGGGAAGTTCCTTTATGCAGGTGACCAGACAGCAGATCCTTGATTACCTTCGCCGTCATGGTAGAGCAACGGTAAGAAAGCTGGATCAGCACCTCGGTCTCACTTCCACGGGCGTTCGCCAGCACCTCACGGTACTGGAGCGGGAGGGCCTGGTGGAGGCGAAGGAGCAGCGCGGCCACGTCGGTCGCCCCGCTCTCGTGTATCGCCTCACCGAAGAAGGCGATGGGCTCTATCCGAAGAAGTACGACGAGCTCGCCAGCATCCTGCTGGATGAGGTGCGGGAGGTGGCCGGCGCTCAGGCGTTGCAGACCCTCCTGCGTCGGGTAGCCGCGGAATTCGCCGAGCCCTACAGGACGCGGCTTGAAGAGAGGCCATTGCCCGAGCGCGTGAGCGAGGCGACTCAGATCATCCAAGAGCGCGGCTCCCAGGTCGATTGGATCCAGCACGGCGAGACCTGGTTGATCAGGCAGTACACTTGTCCGTTCCCCAAAGTCGCCCGGCGGAACAGCTGCGTCTGCGCCCTGGATGTCGAATTCGTGCGGCAGCTCATCGGTGCCGATGCCCGCCTCAGCACGAGTCTCCTGAGGGACGACGGCGCTTGCACGTTTCGCGTACGCCACGCCCAGCCCGTCTCGACTTGCGAGCACTAGGCGGTTGCCCTGCCCTCCAGAGTGAACCGCCACGAGTTACATTGGCTGATCGCCAATCGTGCTCCTGCTGCACGCGGCAGGGCGTCCGTGCCTGACATGGAAGGCCGGCGCGGCGGAAGTCCCCAAGGCGGTTCCTGCCTACCACCGCTACAGGACCGGTGCTATACTGCCCGGTGAGCGCGATTCCGACCGGACATTTCCCTGTGCAATACGTCGAAGCCCTCCGATTGCTGCAGCGCCGAGACGATTGGGAGCGAAGCGGCTCCGCCGACGACGCGGCCAGATGGGACTTGGGGCGGATGCGCTCTCTGCTTGCCCGGCTGAGCGATCCACACCTCGGCCGCCGCACGGTTCATGTGGCCGGGAGCAAGGGCAAGGGGAGCGTCGCCTCGATGATCGCGTCGG
>CP070782.1:5330014-5335127 GCA_020346325.1 Phycisphaerales bacterium | reverse complement strand
GCTTTCGCCGACTGGCCGGTCCGAAGGGAATTGCGCGAAGCGCGTCAGCAGCTCGGCATCGTCCCGGGCCAGAATGTCATCCCTCGATAAGCAGAGTCCGTGCGATGACAGCATATGACATAACGGCGCTCCAGGACAGCAGGCCAGGCGCAGGACTGAGCGCGCCGGGTTTCGGCGCGGCCGGCCACGTCACGGTGCTGTTGTTCTGTAGCACGATTCTGGCCTGTGCAGCGGCACTGACACCCGGCGAGGAAGGGTTGACTCTCCTGGGGTATCGCTGGCCGTTCTATTGCCGGCTGCACGAAACGCTGGGTATCAAGTGCGCCCTGTGCGGCATGTCGCGTTCGTTCTGCGCGTTGGCGCACGGCGACGCCGAGGGCGGCCTGCAGTTCCACCGGCTCGGGCCGCTGGTGTTTGTTCTGTTCTGTCTGCAGATTCCCTATCGGCTCTACGCCCTGGCCATCCGGTCGCGACCGGTCCATACGAAACTGGTCAGATTTCATATCGGACTCGTGACGCTGGCCAGCGCCGCTGTCTTTGTCAACTGGATCGTCTACCTGGGAGGACTGCTATTGTGAATTCCCGACCGGCCTACGTCAGCGTCATCGATCCGATCGGCCCGGCGATCGAGCGGGTGCGGACCGTGCTGTTCCGCCCGTTCGACCTGGGCAAGTGGTGCGTCATCGGCTTCTCCGCCTGGTTGGCCCAACTCGGCACCGGGGGCGGCAACGGCGGCGGTGGAGGCGGTAGTGGCGGGGATGGGGCACACCGACCAGAGGACATCACCGACGAAATCCGTCATGGTTACGAGGTAGCCAGGGAATATGTCGCGGCCAATCTCTATTGGATTCTCCCGGTGGCCATTTTCGTCCTGATCGTGTTTATCTCGGTGTGGCTATTGATCACCTGGCTGAGCAGTCGCGGGCGGTTCACCTTTCTTTACTGCGTCGCTCAGAACAAAGGAGAATTCTGGAATCCCTGGCGGCTACTCCTGCCGCATGGTAACAACCTCTTTGGGTTTCGCGTCGCTCTGGGCATCATCTGGTTCCTCACCGGCGCCGCCTTCCTGGCGGCCGGAGGTGTCCTGGCCTTCTTTGCCCATCAGACTCTGGGCTTCACCGTCGTCACGATCCTGGGGCTGGTGATGTGCGGGTTGCTGTTCTTCGCTACGATGATCGTCTTCGGAATCATCGCCGCGTTCACCACCGACTTCGTCGTCCCGATCATGTACGTGCGCCGGCTGCGTTGCCGCCCGGCGTGGCGCGTGTTCCTGGAAGTGCTGTCAGAGAACAAGGGGCGGTTCTTCGTGTACTTGCTCTTTCAAATCGTCATAACGATCGCCCTGGGCGCCATTGCGGTCGGGATGATGTGTGTCTGCTGCGCGGCGTGTTGCCTCTTCATGCTCCCGTATGTGGGTACGGTTCTGCTGCTGCCTCTGAGCGTGTTCCGCCGCTCCTACTCCCTGTATTACCTGGCGCAATACGGGCCGCAGTTCAACGTGTTTCCGCGCGAGCCCAAGCCCGAGGTGGTCGAGCCGAGCCCCGGATGGCAGTCGTGACAACCGCGTCTCACCGAGATAAACGCGACCAGTCTTCGCGGCGCGTGCCCTGGTAGGTGGTCGCGCTGTAGGCGAAGACCTTCTGCGACCGCGGCGGCAACTGCAGCGTGAACTCGACCGTGTCGGCATCGACCTTTTCGAACTCGTCGACGTCACCCGTTCGGGCCAACGTCCAATACGTCGTGTTGAAGTTGCGCCGCACTTCGACCTTCACCGGAATACCGCGTGTGTTGCGCACCTTGACCTCGAACGTACGGATCTCATCCCAGCCGGAGACGTTACCGCGACGATCAAAGCGATAGCTGTCGGTCTTATAGTTCTTCAGGACCGGCTCGACGACCACGTCCGCTACCGGGCCGAGGTTCAGCTCCACCTCTTCGTTGACCGGGATGTACTTGAACTCGGATTGGCCGACGTATGACAGATGCTTGTTGCCGCCGACGTCGCGATAGACCTTCAGCACACCGCCCGGAATGGGTGTCTCGCCCAGGTCGTGTTCTTCGTCGTTGGTGAAGCTGAGAAACCGCAGGACGTTCGAGCCGTAGCGCTGCTCCTCGAATTTGTAGAGATTGACCACCGGCACCGCGTCGACTTCGAAGCTGGACAACCGTTTCGACCAGCCGTTGGGAATCGTCTCGGTCCCCTCGATGGTGTAGAGGAAGTACTCGCTGAGCCCCTCCTTGACAATCTGCTTGGCCTTTATCGGCTCGGCGGCATCCATCGCCACGCCGAAGCTCCGCTCCTCCAGCTTCTCTAGCTCTTTCTTCACGGCGATGCCTTTGCCCAAGCTCAGATCTTCCCTCATCATTTGGATGGGACTGCCGTAGGGATACTGGCGCCGGGCCAGGGCCGCGATCTCGTCGAGCAGATGGACCTTGCCGACGACGAGGCGGACCTGGGCGTTCTCGTAGTCCTCGCCACTGTTGTTGGTCACGCGCACATAGGCTTGCAGCCGCATCGTCTTCTCGTCGGGTGACAGCGTTCCCATGTAGAACGCGCGCCAGGACAAACCGCTGGTCAGATAGGAAATCTCGACCGGGACCTTGCCCGACACTTCGCTGGCGACGTTCCACAAGCCCAAGTTCCGCACGCGCGGCGGATAGACCAGCTCGGCGATGTCGATCTGGCCCGCATGGTTCTTGGGCAGCATCTCCAGACTGGTCGGGTCGATCAGCGTATCGGCCCATGAGAATTGCAGCGCGTTGCCGCCCTCTTTGAGCGTCAGCGCCCGGCTCTCCCGCGCGAGCGTCAGGTCGGCTGAGTTGTAGATCGTCAGTTGCACCGTGTCGCGCGCCGGCAAGGTCACCAGGTCGACCTTGGCCCAGGCTACGGACGCGAGCGACAGAATCGCAAACAAAGTACATCGACGTTTCATTGTCATGCTCAATTCTCCATGGTCGTCCAGAACTCTGTCGCACCTATCATCCCTTCGACTCCGCTCAGGACAAGCTCTGAATGGAGCGCAGCGCAATGAAGGATCTGGCTATGGAATCCTACGCACATCTCATTCGCGGCCCATATGCTTCGCTGTCGCTCAGCATGACAAGTTGCGGGCAGCGCTGTCATCTCGAACGACGCTGCCAGTCTTCGGTGCGGACGCCGCGATAGCTTCGCAGGGTGTACTCGAACGCCTTCTTGGTGTGCGGCGCCAACTCGACGGTGAACTTGACCGTATCGAGATCGACCTTCTCGAAGGCATCGATCTGCCCCTCGCGGGCCAGCTCCCAGTACGGCGAATCGAAGTTGCGTCTGATCTCGACCTTTACGGCCGTGTCACGCGTGTTGCGCACCTCCACGCCGTACTCTTCGACGTCGTCCCAGCCGGCCACATTGCGATTCCGGTCGAAGCGATAGTTCTCGCTCTTGACCTCCATCAACTTCGGTTCGACCACCACATCGGCGACGGCGCCCAGGTTCAGCTCCACCTCTTCACCGACGGGAATGTACTTGAACGACGACTGGCCCTCGTACGCCAGATGTTGCTGCTCGTCGGTGGTCCGGTAGACCTTCAGCGTCCCATCGGGAATGGGTGTGTCACCCAGTTCGTGGTCTTCGTCGTTGGCGAAGTTCAGAAAGCGGACGACTTGGTTGCCGTACCGCTGCTGTTCGTACTTGTAGAGATTGATTACGGGCACGCCTTCGACATCGAAACTCTGGAGCCGCTTCGACCAGCCGTTGGGAATCGTCTCGGTGCCCTCGATCGTGTAGAGGAAGTACTCGCTGAGACCTTCCTTGACGATCTCTTTGGCCTCCATCGGCGCCTCGGCCGCCGCCGCCAATTCACGGAGCACCATTCTCGAGCGCGGCGCCGGTGCGGCGACCGCCGGCTGACGGGGCACGACCTCGCCGGGTCGGCCGTAGGGATACTGCCGGCCGGCCAGTATCGCGATCTCATCGAGCAGGTGAACTTTGCCCACGATCACGCGTACCTGGGCATCTTCGTAGTCCTCGCCGCTGTTGTTCGTCACGCGGACATAGCCCTGGAGGCGCATCGTCTTTTCATCGGGCGACAGCGTGCCCATATAGAATGCCCGCCAGGACAGGCCACTCGTCAGGTACGAAATCTCGACGGGCACTTTGCCACTGACCTCGCTGGTGATGTTCCACAACCCCAGGTTCCGCACACGGGGCGGATACACCAGCTCGGCGATGTCGATCTGGCCGGCGTGATTCTTGGGCAGCATCTCCAGGCTGGTCGGGTCGATCAGAGTGTTTTCCCAGGAGAACTGCAAGGCGTTGGTGCCCTCTTTGAGCGTCAGGGCCCGGCTCTCGCGGGCGAGCGTCAGGTCGGCTGAATTGTAGATCGTCAACTGCACGGTCTCACGCGTCGGCAAGGTCGTCAGATCAACTTTGGCCTGCGCCGCACCGGAGAGGATGAATATCATCAGCAATGCCATCATGCGTTTCATATCACTGCTCCTATTGACTTCGTAGGGTGGGGCTCGCCCCACCGTTTCCAAGACCTGGCAGGTCGGCGGGGCAAGCCCCACCCTACCAGACCTTCAAACGACTGGCCTCAGCGCGTGCGGATGTTGCGGCGGTGATAGTGCATGGTCAGTTCCTTGACCGCCGGTCCCTCCGCGGTGCGCGCGGGCAGTTCGATCTCGAATTCCAGCGTGCTTGCGTCCTTCCTGGTATATGTCAGATTGCACTCCTCCATATCCCACTGGCCCGGGATATGCTGGATCATGGTCAGCGTCGCGGGGCCGTCTTTGAAGTTTTCAATCTTGGCGGTGATGATCTCGTCGGTGTCGTAGAGTACGACGCGCTCCGAGTCGTTCTTGCGCAGATTGATCTGGGCCTCGCGCATTTTGCGCTGCGTGACGACGATGTCGCGGCTGTCCCCGATGTAGAGTTCCATCTTCTCGCCCACAGGTACCAGCGGCGCGTTGTCTTCGCCCAGGAAGATAGTGCTCTGCCGGCCGTCGTCCTGGAACAGGCGGGCCTTGCCCCCCCACATGGCAAACTGCCCCAGGCTGCTGGCGGCGTCGTTGACGATGCGATAGCTGACCGGGATGCCCACGTTCTGGTTCTCGAGTTGCTCCGGGTCCCAGG
>CP070782.1:5323617-5329914 GCA_020346325.1 Phycisphaerales bacterium | reverse complement strand
GCATCACTACGTTGACCCTCTACTTCCAGGGCGGGACCGACAACGATGACGACCAGCTCTATGCCAAGGTCAACGACGTCAGGGTCCTCTACGACGGGGATGCCAGCGCCGTGACCGAAGCACAGTGGCATCGATGGGACATTGACCTGGCGTCGCTGGGTACGGACCTGACGCAGGTCGCAGCGCTGACTATCGGCATCGAGGGCAGCGGCTCGGGCCTCATCTACATCGACGACGTCCGGTTGTACTGATCGGCCCCGCGGGCGATGACGCCGCCACAGTGCTTGGGCGGCATGAACGCGGCCCGCGCGGTCGGAAAGGGGATACTCCCTGCCGGTCTGCAATAGCCGGGCGAGGGCGGGTAATCACCGCCTCTACGAGCGCAATCCTGCGTTTGGCACGACCGAGGGATCGCCACGGCCCGCTTCCAGCTTCGCTGGCGTTGGACGAATCGTGGATCGCTACAGGGCCGAGTGTTTCACCCCGCCAGGGTGATCCTCTGCTTGGATCGACACGCCGGCGGAAGCGGCTCTCGGCGGCGCTTCCTTAGGCGCCTGGAACAATGCCGACGCGCTCTCGCGTGAGATGACCGGCGAGATGGACAACGTGGTCATCTACGAGCGCGCATTGTCCGAAGGGGAAATTCTCTTCCTGGTCGGCCAGTAAAAAAGCTGCCGCGTCGCGACCGTCTGATTGGGTTGCGACTCGGACGGACAGTCTCGACGTATCGTACAATCTCGGGGCCTGTGTCCATGCGACGCAGGCCCCGATTTCTACCCGAGACGGCCGCAGCAGCGGCAGCGGAGATCGAGTTGTTCTCGGGCTCACGAGAACAGCGATGTTATCGGGCGTTGTGGTTCGGGAGCCGGCGCCAATTCTCTATCGGGCACGATCCCGGGCAGCACCTGCCAGGGCGGCGAAGGGCCGGGCCGTCCGGCGTCCTACCCGTGAATCTCAAATACCGGAGCTTCTTACTTGAGTTGTACCAAGGATTTGGTACAATAAAAGGGTTCTCGGACGGCGGCGCGGCATCGGTCGCGTATCCGAGAAGGACAGAGGATGGTGGAGAAAAGAGACAAGGCAACCGCGTGGGACGGCCTTGAAATCCACCATGTTTGTTGATCCTGTGATTTGGGCGCGTCACTCGGCGCCGCGGTTGTGGCAGTCTTCGATAATTGGACCATGCGGAGGACGCTTTCTCGGAGTGTGGTTCGGTTGCCGGCGGGTGATGTTGCGGGCCGGTTGCCTTCATGGCGGGCAATGCCATGAATCGACCTCTTCGCTGTGCGAACAGTGAACGAATGGGTCAGTGGCTTAGAGATGTCGGCCGGAGGAGTGAACGATGCTTGGCATAACGACATGTTCGTGGTGTCGTGGGGAAGGTGGTTCGCGAACCTCTCACTGGGCATCTATTCTCCTGCCGTTGGTCATAGGGTGTTCCGTTTGCCTGTCCGCGGCCGAGAGCGACGCCCAGTCCGGTCCGCCTCTGTCCTGGGGGCAGCGGTACTGGAAGCAGCAGGGGGCAGCCGACGAGCAGTACGTTGCCCTTGCCGCTGGGGCGTACCACAGCCTGGGGCTCACCACGGAAGGGAGCCTGGTGGCCTGGGGCGAGAACTACAACGGGCAGTGCAACAGTCCCTACGGAAACAGCTTCGTGGCCATCGCTTCCGGCTTTTACCATAATGTGGCTCTGCGCAGCGATGGTTCCATCGTCGTCTGGGGCGACAATACCTGGCGCCAGTGTCAACCTCCTGCGGCGCGAGAATACCTGGCCATCGGGGCTGGAGACTTCCACAGCGTCGCAATTCGATCCGATGGTTCACTGGTGGCCTGGGGTTGGAACGAGTACGGCCAATGCGATGTGCCGGCGGGCAACGACTACACCGCCGTTGCTGCGGGTCGGTACCACAGTCTCGCGCTCAAGTTGGATCGCTCCATCGTTGCCTGGGGTGGTAACGGCGATTGGCAGTGCGCCGTTCCGGAAGGTGGCGATTTCATCGCCGTCTCGGCCGGTTCACTTCACAGTCTGGCGCTGAAGTCCGACGGTTCGCTGGTAGCCTGGGGCCGCAATGACCAGGGACAGTGTGATGTGCCCGAAGGGGGAGATTTCGTGGCCATCTCGGCCGGGGCTTTTCACAATCTGGCACTGAGATCTGACGGGGCGGTCGTCGCTTGGGGGCTTGACACGTATAGCCAATGTGAGGTGCCGGCCGATACCTACGCAGCCATGGTCGCAGCCGGTGGTTTCCATAGCTTGGCCATTGGCGCCGAACGCAAAGACGTCGCCGGGGTTGAGATGGTCGCTGCCGACGCCGGCGAAGGGACCGAGCCCGTCACCGTCCAGCCGTCAGATGCCAACGCCGTCGCGGCACAAGCACCGACCCCCGACCTGGCCGAAACGATTGACCCCAACGCCGGTGAACCTGCCGACGCGACGGTAGCCGCGCCTGCGGATGTCAATGATGCCAGCCAGCCCGAAGTGGCCGGTGCGCAGCCTGCTGAATCCGAGGATAGAAGCGCCGAGGTGGCCTCTGATACCGAGGCGACTTCGCCGCCGCAGGATGCCGGCGCAGCGACAGCGGTTCTTTATGGGAGCATTGAATCCTATGGTTGCATCGACCAGGATGATCCGCGCGCCCGGCCGGTCTACCATTTCACCTCTGAGACCTTGACGCCCCACTTCTATACCATCAGTAAGGAAGAAAGAGACAAGCTGATCGATGAGTCTCCCGACATCTGGACGTACGAAGGCCGCGCCTTCAACGCGTTCCCCGAAGGGCAGCAGCCGGAAGGGGCGATTCCCGTATATCGCTTCTGGTCGGATTTGCTCGGGACCCACTTCTACACCATGAGTGAGCAAGAGAAGGACGCCTTCATCAAGGATTATCCCGATCTCTGCACGTACCAAGGCATAGCGTGGTACACGGACAAGCTTCCGCCTTCCGAACCGGTGGAGGCAGCCCCTCGGGGCGAGCCTTAGGCGGTTGCGGTCCTCCTCGGTCTGATTCTTCACTGCATATGCGCGTCTCACCCGCCGCTGGCGTCTTGGGTAGATTACGTAGTTTCCACAATTGACAGCCGGCCCCTTCATCTGGTAAAGAATCTGTTGTCATGGAGGGCATATCTGTACGGCGTTGAACGCCGCTTTTGAGCTTCTTTCGAGACGGAAGCTGGAATTCGTGGGATCATTGGAGGAGTCGGTATTTTTTGCCTGTCCCGAATGGCTTCAGAATTCCTCTCTATGTTCTTCTGCCTTTGGCGGGGACAGTGCGCGAGGGTGGGCGATGTTCTTTGCTCGCAAGAAGGTCTACGAGACAGTGGCGACCGTCATGGTGCTCTTGATCCCGGTTGGCGTACTCATCTTGCTCAACCTGCACATTCCCCTTTGGGCGTCTGCCATCGTCGCCACGGCGGTGCTGGCGGCCTCCGTCTGGTCGGGATCCTGAGACCTGGTGCCGATGTCATCGTCGTCTGGTGGCTGACTGTGAGACCATGGCGCGGCACGAGGTAGGCACCGGATTTTCGGACGGAATCTGTGAACCGGGCATTCGTCGGACCGTATGAACCGGGTAGTCTCAAAGGACCCCTCTCAGTGACACTCGGCCGAGGCGCTCGCGCAGGCACGACGGTGTCGGGAGGGCCGGCGACACGAGGCCGCGACCGCGGGCGATGAGGTGGGGAGAGTTGTTTCGTGTGAGAAGTGCGCCCCTCGTTCTTGTCCCTTCGGTACCCATCTGTGCAGGTCTTGTGGCTCAAATACGGATCAGGGGCGATCGGAGTAGTCTGGAGAGGAGAGAGACAGGGATAGTGGTCATGAACGCGCGGGTGGTGTCAGGGACGATGCTGTTGGGGTTGATTTCGGGTACGCCGGCTTATGTGTCTGCCGGTTCGCGCGCGGCGGGCTGGCGGGCTGTCGGGGAAGGCAACAGCGCATGGTCCACGGTTGACGCAAGCCCGACCGTTATTCCCGTCCGTCAGTTGTCACCAGAGAGTCACTCGGTCGAATGGTTCGAAATGCGTGTTGTCCCATGGTCGGGGGATGCTCCCTCAGCCGAGCGGACGTACGGCAGCGCCTGGGCGGCCCTCACCGGCACCACTTTGCTGGCCGAAGTTCTCACTGCTGGCGGTCTGCCGGACTGGGAAGATCGGCAAGCCGTTGATGGGCCCGCTTCAGGTGGAGGGTTGGATGTTTGTCATGGCACGGAAGTCCGCGTTTTCGACCCGATGATCGCCCCCTGCGATGTGTCACAGGTCGATCCGACCTTGACACCTCATTCGAACGAGATGGTACTTCCTGCTCCCCGTGCTGTTCTGTTGGGCGGGCTCGGGGTCGTTCTCATCGGATGGCTGCGACGGAGGAGGTCGCTCTGAACTCTCGGTGGACGAGCGTTACCGCACCCCCGAGCCACAGCTCGCGGCCCCGTTGGCCCAGGTGGGATGGTGGCGCGCACATGGCATCTCGGCCTGCGATGTAAAGTCGCAGGCCGCTGTCGTTTCCGGGCTTCGTTTCCGACCCTTTGCAGACAGTCGCGCGGAATATGCTCGACGACGCTGCCCGAAGTCGGCTAAAGTGGGCGCATCGTTGTGGATGGTTGGAGCGGGCATGACCGGGCGCTTGCGTCAGCTTGAGAAGAAGATGGTCGAGCCGATTGCCGTGCGGCTGGCACCCTACGTCTCGGCCAATGTCATATCGGCGCTGTCCCTCATCGCGGCCCTCGGCGCCGGCGTTGCCTTCTGGATGGGGCAACCTGCTCTCGGCGCCGCGCTGATTCTGGCCAACGGTTTTCTCGACATGTTGGATGGTTGCGTGGCCCGGGCCCGCGGGACAACCGGGGCGTTCGGATCGTTTGTCGACAAGATCATCGACAAGTACTCCGACCTGATCTTCCTGCTCGGCCTGCTGCTGGGCCGACTGGCCCACCCGGTCCCGGCGCTGGTGGCGATGGTGGGAATTCCCCTGGCGACCTACATCAACGCGGCGGTCGAAGGGCTGACCGGCGGGCAGGTCAAGTTCCAGGAGAAGTTCTCCCTGCGATTTGTCCGCATCATCATCCTGGTGGCGGGAGGGTTTTCCGGGTACACCCGCCTTGCGGTCTGGCTGGTTGCGGCAACGGTCGTCTACGCCGTGGTCTCGCGGATGATCTACAACCTGGTCTTTCTCCGGCGGCAGGCCAAGTCCTAGCTCCGTCACGTCGAGGTTGACTGGCGTTCCTGGAGGCGGCGCACCATGTGCTCGACGTCGAGGCCGCTGCCCTTGAGGCGACGTGTCAGTTGCGTCAGTTTCTTCTCGTTGAAAGTTGTCTCGGTCAGTTCCTGCCACTGGCCGTCATCATATTTCATCTTGAAGTCGCGCACGATTACCGGGCAGGCCTTGCAGGTCTCGTCGATATGCCATTCTCCGTGGACCAGGAGATTCCGGAGGTCGCGCATGGCGTTGATGCGCTTGAGGATGTGCTCGAGATCGCTCAGCAACTCTTCATCATCGCGGAGCTGGTAACGCGCGATTTGCCCCACCTTCCGCAACAACACGAAGAGGTTCAACTCGTGGATGAAGAACGGGCCGATCAGCGTGCTGTCCTCTCCGATCAGGATTTTGAGCAGTGACTGGAGCCGGTGCTCAAGCGTGGCAAACTCGATCGTCAATTCGCCGATTTTGGCGTAGAGTTTCTCTTTCAGCATCGTCCATTCCGCATATCAGTCATCTGCCGGCCTGCGTTCTGCCCGATTATACCGACCTTTTGCCGGTTGGTGGTAGGGTGTTTTGAGGTTTGGCCCGTCTTCGCTGGGCTGGAGGATATGGGGGCGTTTCCTCCTCGCGGCCCAAACTCTTCTTTACATTTCGGCCCTCTCGTTGCTTAATAGGGCCCCGTGGGCACCGAAAACGTTTGTCGCGATTGACTGGATGGATCGAAAGGGTGACTATGAGGCAGGGAGTCTGCATCGTCTTAATGCTCCTGGCGGCGCTGGGAGTGGTGGGCTGTAAGACCACGGTGGTCAAGACCGTTCAGTACGATCGGCCGCTGCCGCCGGGGCAACTGGCGTTGCGCAAGATCACTGACCCGAACCGGTTTCCGGATTTCAGCGGCGCCTGGTACGATCTCAACAGCCTCAGGCAGGCGATCGGAAACAGTCTGAACTACCTGAGCAAAGCCTCCAGCCAGCAGTTCTTTCCCTACGGCGACATCAACCATGAGCAGGCAGTCAACACGCTCGAGACCTTCCTGACGCTGATCGATTCGGGCGTTCGTCCGGGCGAGCTCACCGGCGTGATTCACGCTCACTTCGATGTCTACATGT
>CP070782.1:5308863-5323517 GCA_020346325.1 Phycisphaerales bacterium | reverse complement strand
TCCCCGGTCGACGTACTGGCCGCCGGCACCGTCGAATTGCAGCGCCATGCCGTAGCCTTCCGGCCCATCGACGTAGACCAGCTCGCCCATGACGGTGCCGTCATGACCATTACCCGAGCTGTCGTTGGCGTCGTTCTCCAAGGCGTAGTAAGCCATCAGACCGCTGGTGCCCGGATCGGATGAGCCGGGATGGCCAACGAGAATGTCGTCGACATACAGCAGGCCTGTTCCATCAGCCTGCGGGTTGTCACGATCGCCCACGCCGACGTAGATCGTGCGGACACTGCCCAGATTGACATTGGCAAACGCGCTGTAGGGGATTCGCCACTCCTGCCATTGGGAGGCGCCGACGGCGCCGGCATCCGGATGGGCGACGACGGCGACACGACCGTTCGTGTCTTCCAGCGCCACGTACAACTGAGCCGGATCGTTGCTGGGCTGCTCGACGCCGATGGCCTCGACCTGCCATGAACCTGTGACGTTACCGTCCGTGGCCACGCCGGAGAACTCGGCGCTCGTCACGTTACCCGCACTGTGACTGGTAAGGGCCAAGCCAACCAGCGCCGTCGAATCCATCGAGATCGTCAGGGAGCTGGGTTCGTCCGGATTGGCCGTTTCCACCATGGGTTCCCACGTCACACCATCGCTCGAATGCGCGGCCGTGATCACGTTGCCCTCACGGGACAGACGAAGCCAATGCGGCAAAGTGACAGCACCGGGATCACTGCGTGTGCTGCTGGTGTCGCCGGACGGCAACTCACGATACTGCCAACCGACGCGACCATCGGGTGTGACATAGGCCATGGCATTCTTGGCACCGGCGCCCGAATCGAAACGAATCATCACACCGGCTTTGGCCCAGGGATCCGTGTCGACGAGACTGTCGACCCTGGCGACAATGGCGCCGTCGCCGTTCAGCGGCTGGAAGGCGTAGCGGAACTGATCCGACGCGTTCCAGATATCCGTACCCGCAGCACCCATCAGAATGCTGCCATCGGCGCGCTCCAGGAAGGCTACCGGATTGCCGCGGACGTGCACGATCAGGGTATCGGCGCCATTGGCACTCCAGTTGGCCGCCCCCAGATCGTACTCGGCTTCGGAATAGAACGGCGCGACCGAATTGTCATATTGCAGAGGCATGGACTGGCTGCCGCCGTGGACGATGGACCTTTCCGCAAACGGCGCCTCGAGATACCCGACGGTCGAACCGGTGTCGTTGACCCAGCCGTCGAGCCAGGTATCATAGATGCGATTCTCTTCGTCGTCGTAGCTCTCGAAGTCTTCCACCACGGAGTATTCTTGCGTCGAGAAGTTCCAGATTGCGCCTTCCCACGAAGTGGGGACCGCCGCATCGTTGACTTCGTCGACCTTCCAGTAGTACGTTGTGCCCAGATTCAGCCCATCGACCTCGTACCGGCTCTCGGCCAAGGTATCGACCAACGCCGTACCGTCAGCCACGGCAGCCCGATCGGCACCGAAGTACAGTTCGTGGGAGACCACCTCGCGCCCCGAGCGCCAATCCAGCATCGTGCTTAGCGCCACGCCTTCAGCGCCGGATGCCGGCTGAGGTTCTCGAGCCTGGACGGGCTTGTAGAAGAACCGCACTTCACTCAGACCGAACTGGCCCAGGGGCCCGTAGCCACTGTTGACGTTGAACCGGATGTACTTGGCTGACACGCCGCTGAAGTCCACGGTCGTGTTGTGGGCATAATCCGGGGTGGCCGGTCCCTTGGCAAATTCGACATCGCCATACACGGTCCAGTCGACGCCATCGGTGGAGTACTCGATGGTCACGTCCTTGAGTCCGAAGCCCAGCACCAGTTCAAACTGAACGTTGTAATTCCAGACCCACATCTCGTCGAGCTTGTAGACGTCGTCGAGCTCGTACTGAATCCAAACGGGCTCGCCGGGACCAGGACTGGCCAGCCACATGTCCGGTGCGGCGATCCCGTGCAAGTCGTCCGCGTCCAGACCGGAGCCGTTGACGGTGTTGGCCGCCGCGGCGTCGGCATCGGCGTGGGACGCAGTGGCCGTAACATTCTCGATAGGATAGACGAACGGCTCGACCGTGAAGCTCCAGACGCTGCCTTTGAAGATGCTGCTATCGGGCGCGGCGTTGACTTCATCAACGCGCCAATAGTAGGTCTGGCCAAAGTCCAGCAGGTCGGGCGGGTCGTAGGTCAGGTCCGTCTGCCCCTGACTGACCAGAACGTCCATCGCATTGCCCCGTTCGGCCGCGTCGACGTCCGCGAAACTGGTCCCGAAATAGACGTCGTGCGAGGCGGCGTAGTCGCCGGGCGACCAGGAGAGAATCACGTCCTGCGGAACGTCCGCGGAAGCGTCCGGCGGAACGGGCGCGGAACTCGACTTGTAGTCGCCCGTCATGGCCTTCGTCAACTCGCCCGGCGTCAGGGCGGTGTCGTAGATTTGCGCTTCATCGATGCTGCCGACGAACGTCTCGGTGTTGGTGGCGGAAACGCAACCGATCGACACCACGGTGTCATCGGCCGTATCTCTGAACGTCTGCGTCCCCGTGTTGATTTCTTCGGCGTTGATGTACTGCGTGACCGCGTCGTTGTCCCAGGTCATGGCCACGTGAATCCACTCATTCTCATAGGGGATAAGGGCACCACTGGCCGTAACCGCTGCATCGCCATTTCGCATCGCCAGATCGCCGTCCGGTTGGGCCTCCCAAAACCACTTGACATAGGTCCTGGGGTCCCAGCCCTGGCGTTTGCCAAAGATCCCCTGGTGGGTGATGCTATGACCATTCCCCTCCCAGTTGATCCAGGCGGCCAGGGTCATAGCATTGTGAGCGGCTGTCGGATCTATCTCGTTGACCACGATCCTTTCGCCGGCCGTATCGAGATGCACGGCCGAGCCCCTGATACCGGGCACCCACGCCACACCGCCACTGAGAGTACCGTCGTTGCCGTTACCGGTGGCGTCGACGGCCGTGGTGCCCTGCCCCTCATCGAAGGGAAAATAGGCGATCATCTCGGCCGTGGCGCTGCCTGCGTGCGAGCCCACGAGCACCACGAAGGTCAAAATCAGCTTGCGAGACATTTCTGTCCTCCTGTCAATAGAGTGAGAGTTGAGATCGCCCATCCTTCACGAGGGACCATGGGATGTGATCGCAGACGGGTAGCGATCAACCGCCGCATACGGGTACAGTTGGCACATACACTTTAGAAGACGGTGCACTCGGTCCACTGACCGTTCCTTTCTCGAAAGGACCAGTCTGTACCGCCGGAGGACGGCTGCAAAACCTCCTCCGTGCTGTCCCGTCCAACAGTCCAATTCTCCCCGGGGCACTTGAAAGCAGCACAGCCTTTGACGTGCGCCCCAATGCTCTCAACGCCCAATGAAGACTATCGGCCGGGATTCGTGGTCATCCGCAGGTCAAGATCCATCTTATTCTGTCGCAACCACCCTGTCAATGCAAGTCGTACGCCTGCGATGCGCTTTCTGGTCGCCCTGTGACAGTCTGAAGACCCTTTGTCTGGCAGTGCCGCGGGACCGGTTCAACCATCTTTTGCCGAGTCACAAATTCTGTTATACTCCCCGGCAAGTCAGTTACCGGACTCGATTTGCGATTGTGGTCGGTCGTCCTCGTGAGGGCAACTTCCGATGGCCAAAGCCAAGTCAAGCCGAAGACACAAGCCGAGGTCGGGAAGGTCTCGTCCCCCGGTCAAACAGAATTCGCGGTCCCGGGCCAAGCCGGCCCTCGTGGGAGTCACACTGCTCCTGGTGGCGGTAACGACTACCGTTCTCATCCTGCGCCGTTCGCCGCGTGCACCGAGCGAACCAGAGGGGGTACCTGCCCGGACGGCTGAAGAAGTTCAGCCAATCACGCTGACCGGCCTGACGATCGAGCAACAGATCACGGTGCTGCGCGACGCGACGACGCACATGGCGGAGAACCTGGCGGTTCGGTATCCAGAGGAGGCCCGGGCCCATCTGCTACTGGGCGACGTCTATCGGCGCTTCGGTCGTTCGGCCGAGGCGATGGCCTGCTGGCAGAAGGCCGCTGACCTGGCCCCCGACTGGGCCAGTCCTTTCGACCGCATGGCGATTGTGGCGATGGAAAAGGGGCAATTCGACGAGGCGATTTCATGGTGGCAGAGGGTCCTTGCTCTCAATCCGGCCAGTCCCGGAATCCATGACAAGATGGGACGGGTACTGATGGCCTCGGGACGACAGGACGAAGCCATTGCGGCGCTGAAGGAGGAGATTCGGATCTCGCCAACCTCGGCGCCGACTTACTACCTGCTCGGCCAGGCCTATCTACAGAACAAGCAGTACGAGCAGGCCGTCGACTACTACAAGAAGGCCCTGGAACTGAGCCCGGATCTGCCCAACGTTCATTACGGCCTGGCGACGGCTTACGCGCGGCTGAGACAACCGGCGCTGGCCCAGCAATACCGCGACTCGTTTCGTCGCCTTTCGGCCGATGACCCGGAAGAACGTCCTTACGGTTTCAGTCCGCAGGACGATCTGGTCAAGGCGCGCGCCGACTTCGTCGGGCACGCCTTGCGGGCTGCGAGCTTGCAGCAGGCCCAGGGTCGAATGTCAGATGCCGAAGCTCTGCTGCGCCGGGCGGCGGCCGTCGACCCCAATCATGCCGATTGCCGCAAGCGGTTGGCGGCGTTCTACCGCAGCGCCGGCAAGCTGCCTCAAGCACTGGCACAGTGCGAGCAAGTCGCGCGTCTGGAGCCGAACGACCCCACGTGCCGGTTGCTGATCGCCACGCTGGCCCTGCAACTTCAACAGCGCGACAAAGCCGAAGCGGCGTTCAAGAAGCTCGTCGCGCTGGCCCCGCGCGAGTCCGTCGGATATCGGGAACTGGCCCGTCTCTACCTGGCGTCGGACGCGAAGCTCAATGAGGCGAAGCGCCTGGCCCAGAAGGCCGTGGAGCTGGCTCCCGCAGCGGCGAATTACTATGTCCTGGGCCTGGTTTGCCAGCGCAGCGGCGACCGTGACAGCGCCCTGGCGGCGCTGCGCCAGGCTATCCAGTTGGATCCAGGTAACGCCGAGTACCGACGCGCGTACAACATGATGGAGACGAGACGTTGAGATGAACTGGCTCCGATCTCTTCAACGGTCGATAAAAGTACCCCGCGCAATGGCGATATCGGTGTTGGCAGCGCTGGCGTCGGGGGGCGCCGCCGCACCCCAGATCGTCCTTACGGATGTGACCGCCCAGAGCGGCATCACCTTCCAGCACACGGACGGAAGCTCGGGGAAGCGCTACATCGTCGAGACGGTCAGTGCCGGCCTGGCCCTGTTCGATTACGATGGCGATGGTCACATCGATGTCTACTTTCTCAACGGCGCGCCGCTCGAAGGCAGCCCGGTTAAAGGCCGGCCGCGAAACGCACTTTACCGAAATCGAGGCGATTGGACATTCACCGATGTTACCGAACGCAGCGGCCTGGGCGATACCGGCTACGGGCTCGGCGTGGCGGTGGGCGATTACGACAACGATGGCGATCTGGACGTTTACCTCAACAATTACGGGCCTAACGTCCTGTATCGCAACAATGGCGACGGGATGTTCACCGACGTCACGAAGGCAGCCGGCGTGGACAACGGCGCGCAGGTCGGCGCCGGAGCCTGCTTCCTGGATATCGAGGGTGACGGTGACCTGGATCTCTACGTGTCGAACTACCTGGAGTTCTCGTTTGCCACGTCGATCAATACGATGATGGGAGGGTATCCCACCTACGCTTCGCCCGCGCACTATCAGCCGGTGCCCGATACGTTGTATCGCAACAATGGCGACGGCACCTTCACCGACGTAAGCGCCGCTTCCGGGATCGCGGCCCACGCCGGCTGGGGCATGGGCATTATCTGCGCCGATTACGACAACGATGCGGATACCGACATCTTCATCGGCAACGACGTGGCCGAGAACTTCCTGTTCCAGAATGACGGCAACGGCCGGTTCGAGGAAATCGGCCTGCTGGCCGGCACGGCCTACAAAGGCAACGGCGATCCCAGCGCGAGCATGGGCGTCGACAGTGGCGATTACGATAACGACGGCTGGCTCGATTTCTACGTTACTTCGTATCAGCAGGAACTGGCAACCCTCTATCACAATGCGGGCGACAGCCTCTTCGAAGACGTGACCATGCAGACCGGCGCCGGTGCGGGCACGCTGCCTAATGTCACCTGGGGCAACGGCTTCGTCGACTTCGACAACGACGGCGACCGCGATATCTTCGTCGCCTGTGGTCACCTCCAGGACAACGTAGACAAATACGACGATGTCACCAGCTACCACCAGCACAACGTCCTACTCGTCAACTCGGGCCAGGGCAAGTTCATCGACATGTCGCTGGAAAGCGGCAGCGGTTTGCGCGTCAAGCGCAGCAGCCGCGGGGCCGCGTTCGACGACCTGGACAATGACGGTGACGTGGATGTCGTCGTTCTCAATTCGCGAACCGAGCCCACGTTGCTGCGCAACGATTCGCCCCAGAGAGGACGCTGGCTACAGATCCAGCTGCGCGGCACGAAGACCAATCGCGACGGTATCGGCGCGCGCGTGACAGTCAAGGCAGGCAGGCTGACACTCACCGACGAAGTCCACAGCGGTCGCGGCTACCAGAGCCACTACGGGGCGCGGCTGCACTTCGGCCTGGGTCAAGCCAAACAGGTCGACCGAATCGAAATCCGTTGGATCGGCGGCGCCACCGACCTCTTCGAAAACGTCCCGACCAATCAACTCATCACACTCGTCGAAGGCAGTTCTTAACTTGTGGCGCCGGACCAAAACAGATAGAAGAGATCATCCGGACACCGACCTGAACGATTTGAAAGGAACCAGGATGCGCAACGCAGTCGTCCCCGGAATGAGTTGGCTTGTGCCCTCGTCTCTTTTGCTCCTGGCGGCTCCAATCCTCGGCGCCGCGCCCGGCCGGGGTCCGTTGGCGTTTCCCGGGGCCGAGGGGTTCGGGCGCTTCGCCCGGGGAGGGCGCGGCGGTGACGTCTATCATGTCACCACCGTGACCGACGGCGGGCCCGGCTCGCTCCGCCACGGCATCGAGACGGCCGATGGGCCGCGCACGATCGTCTTCGACGTCTCCGGGACCATTCAATTACGGTCCGAGTTGCGGATCGACAAATCCTACCTGACCCTGGCCGGCCAGACCGCGCCGGGCGACGGCATCACCCTGCGCGACCATACGGTCAGTCTCAAGGACTGCCACGACGTCATCATCCGTTACCTGCGCGTGCGTCTGGGAGATAAGCACAAAGCCCCGGGCGGGTATGACACCCTGACCACCAACGACATCAACGACGTCATTCTGGATCACCTGTCCCTAAGCTGGGCCATCGATGGGACCCACGATTTCCGCGCGGGCCAGAACTTTACAATCCAATGGTGCATCCTCAGCGAAGCCCTACACGACAGCATCCACCCCAAGGGCCCGCACGCCATGTGCGCGTCCTACCGCGAGCCCGACGGGCCCATCAGCCTGCACCACAACCTGTTTTCCACCTGCCGGGACCGCCACCCGACGCTAGGTAGCGCCGATGCAGGCGATCCGCTGACGATCGTGGACTTTCGCAACAACGTCATTTACAACTGGAGTGCGACCGCCAACTTCTGCGACCACTTCGTCAACGCCGTCAATAACTACTGGCGGCCCGGCCCGGAAACGGACCCGCAACGCCTGCCCATCGCCATGAAAGGTGGCCTACCCGATGCGGCTCGGGGCTATATGAGTGGCAACGTTTTCGAAGGACGGGATGACTGGACCGCTGACAACTACGCGTCGTTGGACTGGCATCGCTGGCTGCACCCGGGCTCCAACTACAAGTACGCCGGGACCTTGAGCGATTGGAGGGGACCGGGACCCCAGTTGGGTGCCGATGCGCCGACGACCCAATCGGCCAAGCAAGCCTATGAACTGGTGCTGACCCATGCCGGGGCGTCGCTGAGTCGCGATGCGGTAGACGAGCGGGTGATCGCCGACGTCCGCAACCGTACGGGACGCTTGCTCGACTCGCAGGACGAAGTCGGGGGCTGGCCCCTCCTGAGAACCCGTGGCGTTCGGCCCGATTCCGATCGCGACGGTATGCCGGACGCGTGGGAGACAGCCCACAATCTCGACGCCGCCGATCCGGCCGACGGCCCCCAGGATCCCGACCGCGACGGCTACACAAACCTGGAGGAATACATCAACTCGCGGGTCCCGCCGGTCGGATAGGTGTTATTTCCCAATGCAGTATAGATGCTTGCGTCCGCGCAGAAAGAGCTTGCCCCCGGACACGGCTGGAGAGGCACAAAAGATCTCATCGAGCTTGTTAACGGCGAGAATCTCGAATCCCGGGCCCTGCCTGACGACGTAGCACTCACCGTCTTCGGCCTGGAGGTAGATCTTGTCGCTCCCGGCCACCGGCGAAGCAGTGATCGTGTTGCGGGTTCCAAGGTCTTGCTTCTCGTACACGACCTTGCCCGTCTGGGCTTCGTAGCAAGTCAGCGTCCCCCGGTCCAGTGGTACGTAGAGATACTGGCCGACGGCGATGGGAGAGGTCACATAAGGACCGCCCCTCGGATGCCACCAGGCGATGCCCTCGTTCTGAAGCTGGCCTTTCCCAAGCGTGATGTCGCCGGAGGCCTCGGCGCGGACGGCGATGATCGGCTGGCGGCGCAGCAGGTTGTGTCCGGACGAAAGAAAGACGAGCCCCTGCGCCGCGACGGGCGAGGGAACCGTAATCATGGATCCGCCGGCGCACTGCCACCGGAGCTTCCCCGTAGCGGCGTCATAGCCACGCAGGCGGCGGGTGGCGTTGGTAACGATCAGCGCCCGGCCGTTGGCCTCGAACAGGAGCGGCGTTGCCCAGGAGGGGCCTTCTTCCCGTTCGGTGCGCCATACCGGCTCTCCCGTGGCCTTCTGGAAGGCGGTGATATAAGACTCGTCATCGCTATCGCAGTTGACGATGATAGTGTTCCTGAACAGAACGGGCGAGGCGCCCGTGCCCCAGCCCCGTCGGTCGCGCAGGAGCCCGAGGTCGCGCTGCCAGCACACGTTGCCCTCGAAATCGAGACAGTACAGGCCTACCGAACCGAACGAGGCGAAGACATGGGTGCCATCCGTCACCGGCGTCTCGGAGGCGTACGTGTTCTTGGTGTGGCGTCGCGTTTTGGGTCGCTGCCGCGCGACGGCCGTCGACCACAGAACGTCTCCCCGATCAGCATCCAGGCAGATCACGCAATAGGTGTATTCGGACTCGTCGGGCTTGGCCCGGTTGCCTCCCATGTAGACGCCGCCGCGAAACGTCTCGACGTTGGGATCGTCCGCGACCGCAGTGGTGACGAAGACGCGGCTGCCCCAGACGATAGGCGACGAGTGCCCGGCGCCCGGGATGGGTGTCTTCCACTTGATGCCTTCCTCTTCGCTCCATTTCAGGGGCAGGTTCTTCTCAGATGAGATGCCCCCACCGTCACCCCGCCAGCCCGGCCAGTTGCCGGCCGCTGTGGGCAGCGCCGCCGCAACAATGCACCCGGCAACAAGAAAACCGTTTCGCAGGTGGCTTACGTTCATCGCGCGACCTCCTGTCGGTCTGAGCCCTCTTCCAGCAGAGTCAGTTCCTCAGCCGTGGCATCGAGGACCGACAGATCGGCGTAGATCACGCGGTAGGTCGCTGAGCCTGCGGGGCGGTACCAGAAGACGGGTGTGGTCGCGTCGCCAAACGTGGCGTCCGCACCGGCGTAGTGCCAATCGAGGCCTTCAGCGGACAGGCTCTGGACGAAGAGAAAGCCCCGCATGAGCTGCACGAACACCTGCATACGCTCCTGGACGGCAGGGTCGCCAAGATCTTCAAGGTCCTCAGTTTTGAGGCTCTCATCCTGCCCGAAGGCAGCCTCCAATTCTTCGCTGGGCAGCGCGTCGATCGCCGACGGGAAGCGCCCCCCGGTAATCTGGGTCCAGGTTCGCAGCGTCCTGACAAGATCGTCTTCGCGGGGCGTTGAGCCATCGAACGACATGGTCTGGAGCGTGTAGTCCTCCGGAACCTCCATGCTGAACGCGGCCGGGTCCAGAGGCACATTGAACTGGATGTCCATCATGACGATCGAGCCGACCTTGGCCCCCGATCCCACGATGGCATGCTCGACCTGGAGAGGCAGGAGCGTTTCCGCATCCGCCCAGATCGTGGTCTCGGCGCCAAACTCGGTGAAGCGATATCCAATGGCCGCGCTGCCCTCGATCTGCGATTCGCCCAGATACTCAACCATCTCGTCGGGATTGACCTGGGCCCGTTCGATCCGTCGGCGCAATTCCTCGAACTGGTTGAGCTTCTTCGGGTCCAGATCGTCGGGCCGGTCGGTCAGTTCGACCGCCACAGCCGCCCTCTGAGACGGAAGGAGCACCAGCGCTTTGCCTTTGACGTAGTCGGTGATTGTAATCGCATCTTCGTCGAGCCCAGCGCCCATATCCCCGACGCGTCGCTCCCGTCCGGGGGCCAGGAACTGGCCCTGCATCGTGGCGGCCGGTCGGTCCGGCAGATGCATCACTATCGTGAAGGTGGCGGTTTGCGCCTCCAGGAAAGGACGAACGATGTCGGCAAAAGCCGGTCGCCCCCCGCCGATCTCCTGGACGCCGATCCCGACAGCGATGAGCAGCGCTGCCGCAACGGCAAGTCTGGTCACTGGACTTTTCATGGTGAATCTCCCTAAAGGCGACCCCTGCTGGGCCACCTGGTCTTGCACATTTCGGGTGTACGCCGTCTTGATCGTCTCGAAGACGGTTTCGTCTTCGGCTGATTCGATGGTGACTTCGGCACCATCAAACAGCTCCTTGATCTCATCTGCGTGCCTCATGAGTCACCTCGCTGTGGAGCACGGAGCGCAGTTTCTCCATGCCGTATCGACATCGACCTTGGGCCGTGTTGATCGACACCTGCTGCATATGAGCGATCCGCCGAAACCCCAGGCCCGCCTCAAAACGCAACGCAATGACCTCGCGCTGTTCCGGAGGCAATTGCCTCATCGCCGCGCTGAGCTGTTGCATCTGCTCGTTCAGGACCGCCCATTGATCAGGTCGAGGGCCCGGACACATTTGCGTCACTGGCGTCTCAAGTGCTATCTCGTGGCGGTGTCCAGCCCCACGCTGGAGTGACCGCATGCGATTGACCAGGCATGCGATCAGATAGTTCCTTACGTTGCCCCGAATGCTGATCCGATGGTACGAGTCGACCAGCTTGAGAAACACGTCCTGGACCACGTCCTCAGCTTGACAAACGTCGCCCGTCAGGATGACCGCCAGCCTGAGCAGATCGCCCTTGTACTTGTCGTAGAGCTGCCGCAGGGCGTCGACATCGGCCCGTCGGAGTCTCCAGATAAGCCGCTTATCGTTCAGCATTCGGTTCCCTGAAACCATGGATCGCGATTCCCTGCCCTATTACACTCCGAAGCAGCGGGTTTGCGTATGGCGAAAATGAAAAAAAGGCCGAGTCCCTCGGACCCGGCCTGTGTACTCTGCGGCAGGTCTGATCGACTATTGCGGCAGTGCCGCTTCGAGTTCAGCCAGGAGGTCGGCCGATACCGTCTCGGCGTGCAGATCGCCGAAGATTACCCGGTACTGGCCATCCGCGGCCTTCCATCGCATCAGCGGCAGCTCCACGTCCGCCGGCGTGACAACATCGCCGTGATAGACCGGGTCCTTCTGCTGACCCGCCAGCAGCAGGTTGAACATCGTCAGGGAGGTGAGTTTCATCATGCGCTCCTGGCCCATGCGGATGGCCGCTTCTTTGGAACCGGCCGCCTTGATCTGCTCGCGCCACTGCTGGGCGGCCGGGCTGTCGCCCGTGGTGATGGCCTGGGTGATCTCCATGGTCAGGCTCCGCAGACTGTCATGGCTGAGCCCGTCCGGGTAGTGGCCGGTGAACTCTACCGCCAGTTGCAGCGCCTCGATGAAGCCCTGCTCGCTGTAAGAAGGCTGCCGGAAATTATTCATCTGGTGCGGGGTGAAATCGTCCGGGATATCGGGCTCGAACTGGCTGGCATGGACCGCGACACCCCACTGGAAATCGTACTCGGCGCCGGTGGCTCGAATGCCTTCACTAACCTCTGTCTCGGTCTCGGACCGTACCGGCAGCCAGGTATCCACATCCACCCACAGTGTCATGCGGTGGTTCCGCGCGATCCCGCCCAGAAACTTGGGATCGGTGGTCTCAAATCCCTGGACTTGGTACCCATCGACGACGGATCGGCCCAGGTCGCGATATTCACAGGCCAGCAGGTGCTTGAGCATCGCGCGGGGATCGCGGTTTTCGATCTTGCTGTTCTCGAGCGTGGCATCATCAAGGGTCACGCGGGCGTACTGCTTCTCGCTCAAATGGAGCATAACAATGGCCTTCTCCTGGGGCAGTACGTACATCTCAACCTGTGATTCTTCACCGGTTTCCGCATCCACACTGCTCTGGTCGACTCTCATGCCGTAGTCGTTCGAGAGGAGCACCGTGCTTTCCGTGGTGCTCGTCCCCATCGTCGGGTCTTCCATTGTCGTCGTCGACTTGAACATGTACGCCTGGATCTGCTCGACTTTGGCCAGCACATCGGCCAGGGCGATAGACTCGGTTCCTTGCCATAACATCATGCCGGCCACACAGGCGACGATCACCGCCGCGGCCGCCGCTACTCGGGTTGTGGGGTTATTCATGATTAACCTCCTGAGGCGCAGGCTCGCGCTCGCCTGGGTGGCGCTTTTGAGCCGGACACTCTGTTCGCGAATGATGCGGTTCATGACGTCTTCTTCGAGGTCGCTTTGGGCGACCGCCTTGCCGTTGCTGACCAGGCGCGCCTGGAGGGTCTGCAGCCCCTCCAGTTCCGCCTGGCAGGACGGACACTCTTGCAGATGCCGGGCGACCTGCTCGGCTTGAGCCTCGTCCAGCAGTTGCTCGATATACGGTACCAACTGTTCCTGACATTCTGCGCAGTTCATGGTTACACCTCATTAGCTTCCTGCCGCTGCTGCATGGCCTCGCGCAACAGGGCATAGGCCCTTGACAGAGTCTTGGTGACGGTGCCCAAAGGCATGTCGAGTTGGTTGGCGATCCCGGCACATGAGAGGGTGCCGTAGTAACGCAAGAGGATCACCTGGCGATAGGGCTCGGGCAAACCGGCCACCGCCGCTTCCAGGCCGTAATCCGGAGACAGCTCAGGCTTCAAGGCCTCTTGCGTGGAGGCCCGGACCATTTCGCGCTGCCGCCGGACGCTTTCTTTCCGCTGCTGCTCTTTGGCCACGCGTTCGCCGATGCCCAGCAGCCAGGAGAAGAACTTCTGCGGCTCTTTGAGCTTGCTCATGTTGAAATAGGCCCGCACCAGGGCCTCCTGGGCGGCCTCTTCGGCGCCGTCCCTGCTGCCCAGCTTGCCGGCCAAGTGAGCCAGCAGGACCGGCTGATAACGCCGCACCAGATGGCGAAAGTCGTCTGGATGGCCATCCAGACAACGCGCCACATAGTATCCGTCCTTTTCCATCATCAGTCACCTTAACAAGGTCCACTCACTTGGCGTTCTCACCATATAGTGAGACGCGCAGGCGTCTTGCGACAGGAATCCGAGAAATATTTCCCCAGACGCCTCCATTGTGAGCAGAAACCCAAAATAATCTGACACTCAGGTTGCCATGAAGCATCCCATAGGGTGGAATGCGTGGCGGAAAAGCGCGTGGAGGAACTGAGTTGGGTCTGACCCGACTTGGTTGTTGGAAAAGCGGAGGTTGGTGGGACCCGAAAGGGCTGTTCCTGCACGCAGACCTTATTCTTCGATGTGTGGTTTCGATGTAGCGCGGAGTCCATACATCGCGAGAAGGGCTGAGGGGCATGTTGCGGAGTGGCAGCCGAAGTCATCATCGGCAGCCGGCACATCCCGGCCCACGCCATGGGTCTGTCTGTACAGACAGAAGAGGACCACCCTAGCCAACCCGGAACACGTCCTGCCGTCCGGTCGCATCCTCACTTCCTCGGGCGCCTCCGTCGCCGATCCGGTATCACATGGAACTGCGAGACCAGGAAAGATCCGGACCGTACCGGGTAGAGCGTCAGAGGGCTTTGTAAGCTCCATTCTTGAGGTGGATCGGCTGGAGCCCGCTGCCGGCGCCAGGCGACGAAAAAGTCAGCCGGCGGTCCAAACGGAAGAGGGAAGTCATATTGAGCCGGCAGTATGTCGAGGCCCGCGGAGGTGTCTCTCGTCGGCAGCCTGACCGCCAGTTGTCCGAAGGGTGTTCTGGAGATGAGTTCCGGCAACCTGAAGGCCTGGCCCGGTATGGAAGTCGACCCGGGTGAAATCAGCCTGGTGGTTGAACCGGACGGGACCTACGACGCCGCTTTCACCGTGCGGGAGACTCGAGGGCGGATGCCGCTGGAGTCGGTCACCGAACCTGCGCCGTAGTAGCATCGGCGTCGGAAGTGTGGAAACCAATGAAACGGGCCGGGGCTTTCGCCTCGGCCCTTCATTGCATCGGCGTTTATAGCGTCGGGAACGCTCATTTAGGGATCTCTTCCGGCGCGACGTCGGCGATGCTCAGGTCCGCGTAGATGACGCGGTACGTAGCCGAGCCTTCCGGGCGATACCAGACGATGGGCGTCTGCGGATCGCCGAACGCGACGTTCTGGCCCGCGTAGCGCCACGTGTCCATCGGAAG
>CP070782.1:5291776-5308763 GCA_020346325.1 Phycisphaerales bacterium | reverse complement strand
CACGAATTGTCAGCGATATCGTCATGATTCGGCCATGTCCGACTCAGTGGACCATGCCTTTGGTCAGCTTCAGGAAGGCGTCGTCGAGTTTCAGTTGTTCCGGCTGCAGATAAACCAGGTCCACCCCACCGTGGACCAGCGTCCGTGCGATGATACCGTCAGTCTGCACGCCTTCGCAGAACGTCACGGAAAGGTGGTCCCCTGCCGCTTCCACCGCCTGGATCTGAGGCAACGCCGTCAGCAGTTCGATCGCCTTGCTGTCATCGCCGAGGACTTTGACCCGGACCTTGCTGTGGATGCCGAGGCGGGGGCGGATCTCTTCCAGGGTCCCGCCGAAGACGAGTCGGCCGTGCTCGATGATGCCGACGCGATCGCAGATCTCCTCCAGTTCGCTGAGAATGTGGCTGGAGATCATGATGGTCTTGCCCATGCGCTTCAGCTCGCGCAGCAACTCGCGAATCTCGATGCGTGCCCGCGGGTCGAGCCCACTGGCTGGCTCGTCCAGGATCAGCGCCTTCGGATCGTGGATCAGCACGCGGGCCAGCCCCAGACGCTGCTGCATACCGCGCGAAAGACTGTCCACAGCGGCACTCTGCTTCGACACCAGATCGGTCAGTTCCAGGACGCCTTCGACGATGGCCTTGCGCTTGCGATACTCGATGCCGAATGCCGCGGCGAAGAACTCGAGATATTCAAACACTTTCAGATCGTCATAGACGCCCATGAAATCGGGCATATAGCCCACGCGCCGCCGCACATCTTTGCCTTTCTTGGTCACGTCGAGCCCGTCGATGAAGGCCGCTCCACTCGTGGGCTCCATGAGGGTCACCAGGATACGCATCGTCGTGGTCTTGCCGGCGCCGTTGGGCCCGATGAAACCGAAGATGTCACCGGTCTCGATGTGCAGGTCCAGGTTGTCGACCGCGGTCAGGTTCCCAAAGCGTTTCGTCAGTTGTTTGATTTCAATCATCGCCTGGTTCCTCAAATCCCATCTTTGGGAAAGACAATCTGTCGCGCCAACTGGATGTGGTTCACCTCGTAGGAGCGATCTTTGACACCGAACGGTGCCGGGGCTTCCTCAAACTCCACGCAGACCAGTGCCGCCCCCAGATCGAGATACGCGTGCATGGCCAGCGTGCGATCGAAGCAGCCCTGGGCCAGAAAAGCGTTGCGGGCCTCTTCCCACAGCATGCCGGGGTATCGAGGCACCGGCCTCGACACAATCTCCTCGGGCCCGCGGCCTCGATTGGGTCGTATCCGATCAGTACCCCACGGATTGAAAGGATGGGTCCGGCCGTCGAACTGCTGCGTCGATCGAGGCGGAACGGGGCCGAGATGCAGATAGGCGTCCTCCAACAATACGCAGCCGACGCGAATCGGAGTATCGGATCGGTTTTCAACTTCAACGGTAAAGCCCTCGTTCGTGCGCGTGACGCTGGCGGTGAACGGCATGCTATCGAGAGGCGATTCCGTCAGAAGGGATTGCACGGTCCAGATGTTGATGGGCAGCGAGATCGGCAGGTTCGCACCGTCTTCCTGCAGGCAAGAGATCTGGCGCAGAGCCGACTGCTGCTGATGCGCCCACATCTGCTCCTGACTTGGGGCGATGCCCGACCACCATTGCCGCGCCCCCAGGCCTTCCAACTCGTAATCGGCACTGCGGGGCGAATACACACCGGCATAGCAGGTCGACCAGGCACAATCGCTGTCGGCGATGCCGTCTAACACACTGACGGCGCGCAGTTGCATGTTGCCTCCGCGCAGGGCTTGGACGCCGTAGTAGGCTCCGAAGGTGAACAGGACAATCCACATCGTGCTCGTCAGCCATGTATAAGGCAGACGATCCAGGCGTTTGAGCACCAGGTAATCGAACGGTCCGAGGATAAAGGCCAGCGTCACCAGCGTGAGAATGACCCACCAGATACTCAGAGGCCGCATCTCCGCCAATCGGTAAAGATGCTCCATGACGTCGTTGCTGGCCTGCTGGGCAATGCTGATCCGATACCACTGCTCGCGTCGGCGTGATTCCCGCTCGTCCTCTTCGCCTTCCGGAGCCAAAGCAATGGTCCGGCCGTGACTGTTGACGGACGCCAATCGGCCCAGATCCGACGGCGCGCGCCCTCCCGGCGCCTCTAACGTATCCCCGAGACACAGCCGAACGTGTGCGGTCCAGAAATTGGCCGCGTGGTCCGCATGTGCCGGAGGCAGTCCGGCCGGGTCGAAAGCCAGCACCGCCACACGTCCGAAACCGACTCGACCCACGCCGTGGAGATAACCGGCTTCACCGGCCTTCGTGCTGTCGATCAGCCGCGCGTCAGGCTTCGCAAACAGGGGCCACGAGGTCACGGTCTCGCTCCCGCCGACCTTCAGACCCCAGCGGTCCAGAACCTCAGGCGGAACCTCCGTCTGCCTGGGCTCGCCAACGTCGAAAGGAATCATCCGGGCCAACGGATTGCCCGGGGGCAGCGGATGTCGGCCGAGAATCAACATGAGCGTTCCCCCGTTGGAGACCCACTCGGTGATCGCCTGCACCTGCTCAGAGCGCAGGAGCGCCCAGTCCGGATCGTACACCACCAGCACATCGAGGCTCACGAAGCCCGTCCAATCCCAAGGCACGACCTGGGGTACTTTGCGTCCGACGTAAACGTTACCTTCGCCGCGGGCCGAGAAACATACCGTGTCGCGCGGCACCCGCAGCAGGCCGAAGCGCGATTGACCGATCACCCCCAGAAGCATATCGGTCTCCCGCACGGTGCTCAGCACGCGACTCTCGGCGGTGAAATCCCATAGATCGACGGTTTGTTCCCACTGGAGCCGTCCGCGGTGATCGCGAATCTCAAGGTCGCATCGGCCCATTCCAAAAGCGAACTTGGTCACCAGAGGCAGGCTCTCCGTGCGCTCCGGCGTCAGCACGAAGGGGCGCGCGACGTTCAAAGTATTGAGGCCGTCCTGAGGGGCTGAGGCGATAAACGTGCCACCGAACGGCTCGGTGAGATCGCTGTCGATACCAATCTCAATGGGCGTCCACTCCATGGGACGATAGTAGCCATCCCAGCCACAGTAGAAGTCCACGTAGAATTCGTCATCGTTGGCTGTACCGACACCCGACACACACGTCAGCATGAGCAAGAACGCAACCGCTATTTTGAACATCTGAGACTCCCGCCATGCTCGTAGGTCATCCTCAAATTCGTGCTTTCAAATTATAGGCCACCCACTCGACGCAAGCAAGCACCAAGGCCGCCAGCACCAGGACGGGCCATAGGGGAACATTGGCGCGTTCCATCCCCTGCGCTGCGGCAGCGACCGTCATGTTCGACAACTTAAGCTCCGACCGAGGTGCGATATCACTCTCTGCGGCGTCGAGCAGGTTGACCGCATAGAAGCGCGGCGCCTCGTCGGGGATTTTCACCCTGTAGACGCCGACCCGGTAGGTCGCCGGAAAGCGAGCGCCTCGGCCGGAGTCGGCCTGGACCTCGACTTCGGAGGCATCCGGGCACGTAACAGTCACCGTCTCCGCAGAGATATCGTCCAGCGCGATCGGCTCGGCCACACTCAACTCATGCTGCTCGCCTCCGCCGGTCTGGGTGGCCAGAAAGTTCAGGGCGTTGTAACAGAAAAGAACGAAACTGGGTTCGAACGGCCAGTTGCTCTGCAACACGTCGAACCCGGCCAAGAGAAACGTGCTCCCCCGACGGTGCAACAGAGCCAGGGCCGGCGATTCGTTGAATTCTGCCAGAACGTCGGCATCGCGGGGCAGTTCCAGCATCCGGCTCTGGGCGGCGAAAAGGTTTGTGAGATTTGCATGTTGCAGCACGGGATGGCGGGAGCGCCAGTCCACGATGACCTGGTTCTCCAACGCCCGGGGAGAGTTGACATCGATGCCCGATGGCACAACCCCAAACGTTAGATAACGGCAGCGCGGCAGTCGAGCCGGCGCGTGATTGTCTAACACGATCACATCGTACGCGCTCTGCATAGCGAACAGAGCCGGGTCCAGGGCATCAAACCCAGCCGGCGTACACGGATCCAGCCGCTCAATCGGGCAGGCCCGCAGCGCCGATTCCAGCACGGGATTGCCCTCGGTCACCAGGAGCACCGACAGACGTTCGGGAGGCTCCAGCACCCCCCAGGCCGCATCGTCGCAGGTCAAGGCGTCGGCGGTCAATTGACGCACTTCTAGAACGCCTTCACCACTATGGGCCAACGAGAAGTTAACCGCGACCTTCCCGGGCACCGGAGTCGCGCCGTCCGAATCCGCCTGCCGGCCCGGGATCGTGACGGACCGCACGGCGCGCACGTCCCCATCGATCCCGAGTTGCACGTCCCGGGTCACCGACTCGGTGCCATAATTGGCCAGTGAAGCGAAGACCTCGACCTGTTCGGGTCGCTCGTACGAGCGACGTGCCTTCATCGCCGTGATGGCGATATTGTCTCTCACCTGGCCGATCCGATGAAAGACCAGTTCGTCCTGCGCCAGGACGATCGTCTCCACGTCGCGAATCCGTCCATCGCTGAACAGAACCAGCTTGGCTCGAGCCTCGGCGGAACTTGCGCCCGCCTCGCCACCGGACGGCTGCGCAAAGGCGCGGGCCACCGTAACCGCCTCGCCCAAGTGCGAGGCGCCGTCCCCGGCCTCGATTGCCTCGATGGCGGCCGCGAGCTGGCGCCGGTCCGAGGTAAAGTTACACATCACCTTGGCGTGACGGTCGAAGGCAATGACCATCGCGTGGTCGGCCCGGTCGCGCAATGACACGACGGCCCCGCTGCGCAGCGATTCAACGAAAACTCTGGCCTGCTTCTTGGCCTCGGTCAGCCGGTGGGGCGCGACGTCCGTGGCGTTCATGCTGGCCGAGCGATCGATCAGGATGACGTACCGCTGCCCCGGCCCCTTGTCCAGCGCTATCATCGGTCCGGCCAGGGCCAGCAGCATCGCGATCAGCGCCAGCAATTGGAGCAGAAGAAGAAGATTACGGCGCAGCTTCTGGAACGGCGCGTTGACCTGCAGGTCCTGCACGGCGCGCTTCCACAACAGCGTGCTGGAGACGAGCATTTCGTGCCGCTTGAGCTTGAGAAAGTAGAGCACCAGCAGCAGCGGAATGGCCACCGCCGCGGCGTAGAGTCCAAATAATGGTGAAAGCCATTGCATAGGGCGTTTCTCTCCGGTCGCCCGCTAACGCAGCAGACGAACGCGACGCAAATAGTTCAAGACCAGCGACTCCACGGAATCGGCCGAGTTCGTGCGCACGTAGACGGCGCCGCGTCGCGTACAAAAGTCGTTCAACTCGGAACAATAGGCCGCGAGGTTTCGTTTGTAATACTTGAGCAAGGCGGAACTGACGGTGATTTCGGCCGCATCGCCATCCTCGATGTCGCGCAGCTTCAGATCGCCCCCCAGTTCGGGCTCAATCTCTTGGGGCGACAGCACCTGGATCACATACAGATCGTAGCGGGCACCGATCAGTCGGCGTAGGGCTGCTTCGTAACCCTGCTTAAACAGGAAATCCGAGACGACAATGGTGATGCCCGACCCAATGCGACTGGTCGCGGCGTCCCGACAGGCCTTCTCGAAATCGGAAAAACCGTCGCAGTCCGTCGTCAGCAGCATTTCGGCCATCTGCGGCAGGTAGTTGCGTCCCCGCATGTGAGTCAATTGGGTACGCAGGCCGTCGGCAAACAGGCTGATCGAGAGACGATTGTTGTTCACGAGGCTCACGTAACCCAAAGCGGCCGTGAGGCGTTTCGCGAACGTGGCCTTGGCCGGCTCGCCCATGCCCATCGAAGCGCTTGTGTCGACCAAAAGGTGAACCGTCAGGTCCTGCTCCTCCAGGAACAGCTTCAGGAACAGTTGTTCGAGACGCCCGTAGATATTCCAGTCCACGAATCGCAGATCATCACCCACGACATACGGACGATGGTCGGCAAACTCCACGCTCTGGCCTCGCCGCTTGGACCGCCGTTCGCCCTGCAGCTTACCCTGGAGGATCTTGCGGCTGAGCACATCGAGCGAATCCAGCCGGGCCATGAACTTCGAGTCCAGCAGTTCGGTCAGCTTGCGCGTTGTCGGTTTCGTTGCGGGCATTTCAACTCCGATAGATCACATAGGACCTATTGGACCTATACCTTCTGTTGTTCCAGGGATCTCGGCGTATTCTCCACGATGTCGACCAGCACTTCGTCAGTTTGGATACCCTCGGCCTGGCCCTCGAAGTTCAGCAGGATGCGATGCCGCAGCGCCGGCAGAACTGACTGAGTGATGTCGTCGAATCCCACATGGTATCGTTCGTCCAACACGGCCCGAACCTTGGCCGCCAGGGCCAGGGCCTGTACACCGCGCGGCGACGAACCGAATCGAACGAAGCGGTTGGTCATCTCCGTCGCGAATTCGCCTTCCGGATGCGTCGCCAGGACCAGGCGAATGGCATAATCCTGCACATGCTCGGCAATCACCACCTGCCGCACCAGTTTCTGCGCCCAGAGAATCTTCTCGCCGTCTGCCACCGTCTCAGCCTGGGGCTCTTCCCCGGTGGTGGTGCGATCCAGAATCATTTTCAATTGTCGGCGGTCACTGTAGCCCACGAGCAGTTTGAAGAAGAAGCGATCCAACTGCGCCTCGGGTAGTGGATAGGTCCCCTCCTGTTCGATCGGGTTCTGCGTGGCCAGGACCATGAACGGCGTGGGCAGCCGGCGGACCTGCCCGCCACTGGTGACCGAATGTTCCTGCATGGCCTCCAGCATGGCTGACTGCGTCTTGGGCGTGGCCCGGTTGATCTCGTCGGCCAGGATGATCTGGCCGAAGATGGGGCCGGGCTGGAACTGGAACTCGCGCCGTCCGGTGGCGGGCTCCTCGATGACAATGTTGGTGCCCATGATGTCAGCTGGCATCAGATCCGGCGTGAACTGGATGCGTCGAAACGTCAGCGAAAAGGCCTGGCTCAACGTGCGCACCAGCAGGGTCTTGCCCAGTCCCGGGACCCCTTCCAACAGCACGTGGCCCCCGCCGAACAGGCTGATCAGCACGTCGTCGACGATGTCTTCGTGACCGACGATTACCTTGCCCACCTGTGTGCGCAGCGCTTCGAACATCTCGCGGAACTGCCGACACTGTGTTTCAACCTCTTTCTCGTTCATCGCCATGTGACTACTCTCCTGACAATCATCTATAGGACGGCTGCCCTTCAGTCGGCGTCGGGTCTCGCCTTCTGACGCTTGGCCCGCAGAAGCTGGTCGATATGTGAGCCTGCCTCTGCCGGTGTTTTCTTCTCAGGCACCGCGCTTTGCTGCTTCGTCACCACCTCCGGCGCGGGTTTCGGCTGTTCGTCCAGCAGTGTCCCTTGGTATCGCTCAGCCCCTTCGTAATGCTTCGAAGCAATCGTGTCGGCCGTCCGTGCCGCCCATTGCCGGCGCAGCCTGGCCCGGGTAGCCTGGAGCCGGGAGATGGTCTCGCCACCTTCGCCGCGACGCGCTTTCGCCAGGACCCACGCCCGGGCCCCGCGCAGCGCCGCCCGCACATCGAGCACGACCCGGCGCACCGCCACGTCCAGCAGGAACAAGGCCAGCCAGATCAACATCAAAGGACGCAACAGAGGCAGATTCGTCTCCGGAAAGCTCAGGCCAGCAGAGTCATACAGGTTCGCCTGGTTCGGATCGTAGGGCAGAATGCGGCCGCCCGTGATACGGCTCACTTCCTCCAGCAGCGGAGCATTGTCGGACAGATCGCGAAACTCCGGTGCGAAAGGAATCGTGACAATCGTATTGGCCAGACGCGTCCCTTCCTCCGCTCCGACCTTCTGATACTGGAGGTTGACGATGTAGCTGCCCGAAGCCGGCACAGCGAACCGCCCGGCATACTGGCCGGGCCCGATCTGATTCAGTTGCAAGGGCTGGCTGTTCATCTGCGGAGTCAGAACCTGCCCCTGGAGGCCGGCGAATTGCAGGAAGCGGCCCTGCTCATCGAAGGCTTCGACGTTGACCGTGACCTGCTGTCCCTGGACGTCGGCAAAGATCTCACAGTCGGCCGACTGCGCCGGCTTGCCCGCCCAGCGCACCACCTGCTCCCAGAAGCGGGAGAAGTCGCGCCATTGCACCCATTGCCCGGCCCAGCGACTGTCGGCGGAACTGGTAAACGCCACGCAGCGGCCCAAACCCGATTGGCATGTCGCCAGAATCGGGTCCGCCTCGTTACTGGTCAACACCAGTTGGTTCAGACCGCCCTTCGGTCCGGTGAGCACGTAGCCGTCCAGCGCCGGCAGCGGCGGCGCCAGACCCTTGATCGCCTCGCTCATGGAATAGGCCACCTGCGGCGCGAACGTCTGCTCGATGATCATCGACCGCCGGACGACCTGGGCCTCTTTGACGAAGATCTTCGGAATATTCGTCAGATCGGTCACCCGGTAGAACCGGCCCTCGGTCATCTCGGCGATGTCGTGGAGGAGCTTCGTATCGGCGTTCTCCCCCACCGCCACCGTCGAGACGCTGACCCGGCTACCGGCCATTTCCTGGGCCATTTCCATACAGAAATCGCGGTCGGAAGTCACGCCGTCGGTGAGCAGGACCACATGCTTGACGGCCGACCTGATACCCTGCAACGAGTCGAAGGCCATCTCCATCGCCGGGCCCATGATGGTACCGCCCCCGGCGCCGATGTTGCGCAACCGCTCGTAAATATCGTCCTTCTCTCCTGCCGGCCCCAACGGTACGAGCCAATCGACCAACGCATCGAACACGATGACACCGACCAGATCGAGCCGGCTCAGCAGCCGCACGGAAGCGGCGGCCGAGACCTTGCAGATTTCCACTTTCTCGCCGATCATGGAACCGCTGCGATCGATCACCAGCACCAACGCCCCACGCGGCATCTGCTTCTTCTGCGGCGGGTCCAGATCCACGGGCAGAATCTCAGCCACGGGCGAACCGATCCAGCCCCCGGCCCCGAACGACGTGGGGCCACCCACCATGACCAGTCCGCCACCCAGGTCGTTGACGTAGCGACACAGCATCTCCTGCTGCGCCATCGTGAAGTGATGGATCGGGGTATTGACCAGCACTACGGCATCGGCATCCAGCAGGCGCGTCAGCTCGGTGGGCATCAGGCCGACGTCGACGCAGGAGGCCTCCAGGTCCGCTTCCTTCAAAGCCCGGGCGATGTCGGCCCCGGCGCCCTCGGTATCGAAGACACGTACGTATCCCGGCCCGGCGACATACGTCACCGCCGATGCGCGATTGTTTTCGACGATGCGATCGGCCCGGGCATCGTCCGGCATGAAGACCGCCTCGAACGCGTGCATGCCGCGCGCCCCGACCGGGACGGAGACCGTCTTGACGTTGGTCCCGGCCACCAACTCCACCGGAACCGCGACCTCGGTGCTCCCGGGCACCAGGTCCAACGGCCGGTCGTTCAGCGTCAGCAGCAGTTTGCCGCGAACGTTCGCCGTGCTGTCCAAAAGGAAACGCAGATCGATCGTCTGTCCACTACGGGCCCGCGACGGAGCCACCAGGCGACGGAAGAGGACTTCGCTCTCGTAACGATACCGCAGACGAAGCACATCGATAGGAATCTTGTTGGCGGCGGCCGTTCGCGCCGCCTCTTTCAAATCCCCTTCGGTTTCGTTGCCTTCACTGACCAGAACGATGCGCGTGGCCGTATCGGGCGGAGCGATGGCCATGGCCATCTCGATACCGCTGGCGAGCCGGCTCTGCTGTCCGGAGAGCGCGGTGTTGCGCCGTCTCACCGCCGGCTCGGAGGCCGGCAACATGGAGATGCTCGCGGCCTCGGCCACATCCACAACGGCGAACTGGTTCTCGGCCCCCGTCCGCGCAGCCGCCCGGCTCAGATAATCCAGGGCCGCATCGGCACTGGCCCGAGGAATCGAACGGCTGCGATCCATGACAGCAATCACCGTCGCTCGGTGATTCTTGCGCACGAGCATGGGCCGGGCCAGCAGGATCACCAGGAGCAGAACGACGAGGATACGCAGCAACAAGGCCATCGCGTAACGTACGCGCCCCAGCGCTACCAGGTTGCGGCGCGCCAGCCAGACCATAGGGACCACCAGCACGCTCGCCAGAAGCCACCAGGGCTGACCGAAATAGAAACCGTACGCGTCACTCACGATCACCACACCCCAGCAAGGTCACGAAGCATTCACCATGTCAGACGAAGATATCGGTGCGGCTGTCTCTATGGAACTCACCAGCGCGGTCTCTCCCTTCGCAAAACGTTCAGGCCGGGCCCCAGGTCACGGCTGCGGACTGTTCTCTTCCAACTGACTGAAGTATTCCTTCACCGCGTCCTCGTAACGGCGCGGGATCTGGTTCTCGCTGATCGCCTCGGCTGCACTGGCCCGACCGGCCTGCACGACCTCGGAAAAGCCACGTCGCGCCTCGCCTCTGACCTGCGTATCCTTGAAATACCAACTCGCAATGATCGGGCCCGCATCTGTTTTGCCCGTGGCCCGCGTCGTTTTCGTGCTGCCCTGGATTTCTTCGGAAAGTGAATAGGCCTCGGTCGGCATCGTCCCGGCCCCATCTCCCCGTTGTAGACCCTCGCACAGGTTCTGACCCAGGCGTCCCATGCAACGGCTGATCTCATTGAGACTGGCCTGGAGCATGACCGCCTGCTGCTGGAGCAACTCTACAGCGTTGAGCTGGTCGATCACATCGGACAGATCGTCGGCCACCAGCCCCCCGGCACCCGCGGCCGCCAGCGCCTGGCCCAAGCCGCTACAGCGCCCCTGCGCTGCCTGGCAGGCTGCCATCTTCTGCATGAGCTGCTCGATCATTTCCGGTTTGAGCCCCTGCCTTTGCAGCGCCCTTTTCAATTGCTCCGGCGTCATCTGGGCCAGATCCTTGCTGAGCCCGCGCTTCTCCAGCTCCTCCTCCAACTCGCGCTTCTGCTCGGCCAGCTTCTGCAACTCCTTGGCCAACTGCTGCAATTGCTGAGCCAATTCCTGCCGACGCGCTTCGGGAATCGTCTGCTCGGCCAACTGCTTCTGCAACTGGCTCAGCAGATTGACGGCCTGGGCGAAGTCTCCCTTGGCCATGGCCATGCGCACCTGCTGGGCGAAAGGATCGGCCGAGCCGTGCAGGCGCTTGAACATCTGCTGAAGCACATCAGCGGCCTTGACCTGAGTGCCGCTCTGCATCTTCTTGATCTTCTCCGACAAATCCCCCAAAGCCTTGATCGCCTGTCGTTTGACTTCCTCAGGCGCGCCGGCCTGCGCCAGTTCATCAAGCTTGCTCAGGTCCTCGGCCAGATTCGGTTCCCCCAGGTCCTTGACGGAGGCTTTGACGATCTCGGCCGTCTGCTTGACCTGATCCTGCGCCTGTTCGAACGCCTGAGCCTGCTGCTCTTTCTTCTCGCGCTCTTTCAGGAAGCCCAGAAGATCCTTCTGGGGCAGGAAGAAGAACAGCGCAATCACGACCCCCCAGATCCCAGCGCCGTAGTACCAAGGGCGTGACAAATCGATGGGGAAATGTCCCCGCAGGCTGGCTTGTTGGACCACGCGTAACGACTCGGCGCGGGCTGCCCGCGCGAAGGGATCGTCCGATTCGGCCAGCGCCAGCGTCGTGCTGAACCGTTCGCTGAGCTTGAGCCGTTCATCAAGCAGCAGCGACGCCTGCATGCGACCGGGCACTCTGAACAGCCAGGGAATGACGATGAGAATCGCCGCCACCGCGCCACCCCCCCAGAGTGTCGCGGGCGTACGGACCGTCACCGCTAGCAGACGCTCAATCAGAACCACGAGCACGGCCACCCCGCCGGTCAGCACCGCCACCTGGCCGGTCTGGCTCAGCAACGCGTTGACGCTGCAACGCAGGCGCACGGCGTTGATCTTCTGCCTGAACGCTTTATTGAAAGCCATGTCGCTAACTCCTTGGCCGCAACCATCTTATCCGATCTCGGCGCAAACGGCCAGACTCGAAACGCAATACAACCCTTATGTCTTAAGACGCACACTGCCGGTAAAGGTTACATGCTTTTCTGCAACTTTTCCCAACCCTGCAACCGCTTTCTGAACCTCATCGCACGTTGCCGAGCCTGGGTCAATTGTACTGCGGCATTTTAGGCCCTGTCAAAACATCATTGGGTAGGCGTCCACGGTCGGCTGTCTCGGAAGAAGGGACTTGCTGGGCCATGATGGGCAGTGATACGATAACGTTGATATCAGGGAAACGACCTCTAAACGGTGCGTCCCAGGGAGTTCAGCAGCTATGAGCAGACGATATGTCTTGACTACACTTTCTCTCTTGTCGTTCTTTGTGACTGTCGGCCGGGCAGACCTAGCACCAACCCAACTTCGCTGCGAGTACCGCATCGACCCGGCGGGACTCGATGTCACTTCCCCCCGTCTCTCCTGGATCGTGCAATCCGACGAACGGCAACAGAAACAGACGGCCTATCGCGTTCTGGTGGCGTCCTCGCCGGAACAACTGGCTCAGAACATGGGCGATCTTTGGGACACCGGCAAGGTCGCATCGGACCAGACGATTCACGTGGTCTACAGGGGTCAACGGCTGATGTCGCGCGGGCGCGTCTGGTGGAAGGTGCGCCTCTGGGATAAGGATGGGCGACCCTCGGCCTGGAGCCGGCCGGCCCGCTGGACGATGGGGCTGCTGGACCGCGGCGACTGGCAGGCCCGGTGGATTGCCGATCCTTCCGGGACAGACAACGTCGCGCAAGACCCACACAACGGTTATCACAGCGAGTTCAGTACGCAGGCCGACACGGCCAAATGGCTCGTCCTCGACCTGGGTCCGCCGCAGACGATCGACGCAGTCCGCCTGTTCCCGGCGCGGCCGTATGATTACGCCGACACACCAGGCTTTTTGTTTCCACTGTGGTTCAAGATCGAAGTGGCGGATCATGCGGACTTCGCGGACGCCCGCATCGTGGTCGACCGCACGGCTCAGGACGAACCGAACCCGCGCACCGTCGCACCGGTGTATCGGTTCGCCGCGACGACCGCGCGGTTCGTCCGTCTGACTGTCACCAGATTAAGAAATCGCGACACCGACAATTTCGCCTTCGCTCTGGCGGAAATCCAGGTCCTGCACGGAGACACGAATGTCGCGCGCCGTGCAACCGCCTCGGCGCTGGACTCCATTGAAACCGGACCTTGGGCTCTCGCCAACCTGACCGATGGTGTGAGCACCACCATCGCGCCGGGCACAACGCCCGGAGCCCTGCCGGCCACCATGGTCCGCAAATCATTTGGCCTACCGGACAAGGTACGTCGGGCCACCGCTTACGTCACAGCCCTGGGACTGTACGAACTACACCTCAATGGCCGGCGCATCGGCGATCACACTCTCGCGCCGGAATGGACGAGCTATCGCAAGCGCGTGCAATATCAGGCTTACGATGTCACCGAACTGCTCCGCGAGGGCGACAATGCCATCGGCGCCCTGGTCGGTGAAGGCTGGTACGCGGGCCGACTGATGACGATGCCCCGCTTTTCCTACGGCTCATTCCCGCGCCTCTTGTGCCAGCTCGAAATCGAACTGGCCGACGGCCGCACACAAATCGTGGCCACCGACGCGTCGTGGCGCAGCACGACCACCGGTCCGATCCGCTCGTCCGGTATCTACGATGGGGAAGTCTACGACGCCCGCCTGGAACAGACCGGGTGGGACGAGCCGGGTTTCGACGACAACACATGGGTCCCGGTGGACGTAGGGGCGACGCATCCGTCGCCCGTACCGGTCTGGCAGCCCAACGAGCCGATTAGCGTGGTCAAGGAATTGCAGCCGATCAAGCTGACCGAGCCGACCCCGGGGACGTACGTGTTCGACCTGGGCCAGAACATGGTGGGCTGGTGCCGGATCAAAGTGCAGGGCGCCGCCGGTCAGCCCATCACCATGCGTCATGCCGAGATGCTCAACGACAATGGCACCCTTTACACCGCGAACCTGCGCGGCGCGCCGCAGGTGGATCGTTACATTCCCGCTCGCGGTGGCGAAGTCGTTTTCGAGCCGCACTTCACCTATCACGGTTTTCGCTTTATCGAATTGACGGGCCTAGCCGCCCCGCCGGCGCGTGACGCCGTGCTCGGTCGGGTCTTTCATTCGACTTCACCGGATGCCGGGACATTCCAATGCTCCGATCCGTCGTTAACACGATTGATGCAGAACATCGTCTGGACGCAGCGCGGCAACCTGATGAGCACGCCCACCGATTGCCCCCAGCGCGATGAACGCTTTGGCTGGATGGGCGACATCCAGGCCTTCTCGCAGACCGCCATCTTCAACATGGACATGGCAGCCTTCTTCACCAAGTTCGCCCAGGACGTGCGCGACGACCAGGCGACCGATGGACGCTTCCCCGACTTCGCCCCGCATCCGGGTGATCCAAACCAGACCTTCTCGGGCGTCCCGGCCTGGGGTGACGCCGGGACCATCGTGCCCTGGCGGGCCTACCAGAACTACGCGGACACACGGCTGCTGGCGCAGCACTTCGACGCGGCCCGCCGCTGGGTGGACTACATCCGCGGGCAGAATCCCGACCTGATCTGGGCCAAGGGGCGGGGCAACGACTACAGCGACTGGCTCAACGGCAAGTGGGTCCGACAGTCCGGCTGGCCCAACAAAGGCGGCGCTGTGCCGAACGAGGTCTTCGCCACCGCGTTCTTCGCTCACTCGACCGAGATCGTCGCGAGGATGGCCCAGGTCACAGGCCGCGCCGAGGAAGCACGTCGCTACCGCGACCTGTTCGAACGCATCAAAGCCGCGTTCAACGAGCGCTTCGTCGATCCCAACGGCAAGATTGAAGGCGACACGCAGGCCGGCTATGCGCTGGCTCTCAACTTCGATCTGTTGTCCGAAACGATCCGCCCGAAAGCGGTAGAACATCTGCTCGCGGGAATCGAACGCTACCACGGACATCTCTCCACGGGCATCCAGACCTCGCACCGCGCCATGCTCGAACTGGCACGCTACGGCCACGCCGACGTCGCCTGGGACCTGCTGACCAATCGCACGTTCCCCTCCTGGCTCTACATGATCGACAACGGCGCCACCACGATCTGGGAACGGTGGGATGGGTACGTCAAGGGCCGGGGCTTCCAGGACCCGGGCATGAACTCGTTCAACCATTGGGCCTTCGGCGCCGTCGGCGAATGGATGTGGCGGCATATCATCGGCCTGAATCCCGACGAAGCCCAACCCGGCTGGAAGCACTCCACCATCGCCCCCTGCCCCGGGGGCGGCCTGACCTGGGCCCGCGGTCGGTACGAATCCATTCGCGGTCCCGTAGCCACCGCCTGGCGCATCGAGGACCAGCGCCTGTCCCTCGACGTCACGATCCCCCCCAACACCTCGGCCACCGTCATCGTCCCCACCGCCGCGCCGGACGAATCCCTGGCAGCTGACAGCGTCGCCGGAGTCACATTCCAGCGAATCCAGCCCCACGCCCGCGTCTACCGGGTCGATTCGGGCCGATACGAGTTCGACGCCCCCTGGCGCTAGCGCTTAGGCCGCCAAGCCAGGAAATCCCCTACTTTCTTCCGAGGTATCCGGCAATATGGCCGGGCGCCGGGGTATTATCTAAGCAGAAGAAAGCCGCAACGCGGAGCGGCTTGACGTACGATAGCAATCACGTTTGGAGGGTCACAACATGGCATGGTCACGCTACCGCTCCAGGGCAGCCACAGGGGCCGCCCTGCTCCTGCTGGTCCTCTGCGCCGCACCGGCCGCAACCATCGAATTCGCCGGCGGTACAGGCGAGTCCAACGATCCCTACCAAATCGCTACCTCTGAACAACTGCTGGCGATGGACGACGATCCGAATCTGTACGATAGACACTTCACCCTGATCACCGACATCGACCTCGACCCCGCCCTGCCGGGCCGGAGGATCTTCGCCGGGGCAGTGCTGAACTGGTCCGTCCGCCGGCGCCCCTCGGGAGGCGGCCCGTTTCAGGGCAGCTTCGAAGGCAACGGACACGCCATCCGTAATGCGGTACTCTACAACGCGAGCGCTTCCTCGTACGTGGGCCTGTGGGGATCGGTAGGCGCGTCCGGGAGCATCCGCAACCTGCACCTGGAAAACGCCCTGATCCTGGACACCAGTGAATCCGGGGGTTACTGCGGCGCCCTGGCGGGTGAGAATGACGGGCTCATTGCCAACTGCTCGGCCACCGGCACGATCGCAGCGAATTCCACCGGATACGAATCCCTCCCCGGCGCCGGCTTAATCGGCTGCAACGCGGGAATCGTCGTCGGCTGTCACGCCGAATGCTATGTGTTCGGCGGACGCGTCGGCGGACTGGTCGGCTCGAACGAGGAAACGGGGCGGGTGCTGCACTGTTCGTCGGAGGGATGGGCCTACGGCGATTGGACGGCCGGTGGGCTCGTCGGCATCAACCTGGGAAGCGTGCAGTACGGCTCGGCACACGGAACGGTTTTCGGCGACAGCGCCGGGGGTCTGATCGGCGAGAACGAGGGGACGGTGCGCGCGAGCTATGTCACGGGTGATGTCTCTGGAGACCGATCCGTCGGTGGGATCGCAGCAAACAACGCCGGATACGTCATCGACTGCTACGTCACCGGATCGGTGCAGGGCGACGGGCTCGTGGGCACGAATCAGGGGACTATCACCTCGAGCTACAGCACCACCGCGGCGCAGGTCGCCTCACAACCACGAAGAGTACGCCGTTCGCCCGGTGCCGCGAGCATCCGTGACATGGCCGTCACGGCGGCGTCCCGAGAGGTCAGACATGTCTATTATCTGGACCCGAACAAAACCGAAGACCTGCACGACGGCTCGTACGCCTCGGACTACGGAATCCCGCTTCTGCCGGCCGAGATGGAGCAACAGGCCAGTTTCGTCGGTTTCGATTTCTATGGTGACCCCAACGACGGAGGTCAGGACCACTGGTTCATGCCGGCAAGCGGCTATCCGATGCTGACGTGGCAGGCGACAATCTCCGGATTGGCCGGCATCCCTGACGTCTCAGGCCTTGATCCCGAACGAGCCGGGCAGCTCTTG
>CP070782.1:5282589-5291676 GCA_020346325.1 Phycisphaerales bacterium | reverse complement strand
ACGCTAGTGGGCTGGTCACTGCCCCGGAGCGCCTGGTACACGGTGACGGCGTCGGCCTTGTTGCCATCGGCGAGCAGGCGCTCGGCGCAGGTCAGGCGGGCGTCGGCGACGGGCATCTTCATGTTGGCCGGGGCGTTCTTGGCAAAGGCGCCAAGTTCCTCGGCGGCAGCCGGCGTACCGATCAGGCCCAGCGATTGGGCCGCGGCCTGGGCGATCAGGATATCGGAATCGCCGAGGTACTTCGCGATGGCCTTGATGCTATTTTGGTCGCGGCGGGTGCCCAGCGAGCCGATCATGCCCGGCTTGAGTTTGTCGCTGACCTTCGGCAGCGCGTCGCGCAGCGCATCAGCCGCAGCTTCGTCCGGGATGCGCTCCAGGGCGAAGCGGGCGATGTGCGAGGTCTTCTCGTCGGCCAGCAGCGCGGCCAGGGCCGGGACGGACTGGGCCGTGCCGATGACCCGCAACCGGCGGCACACGTAGTCCTGGGCCGAGCGTGAGAGCCCTCCGGCCAGCGCATCCGCCAGGCCCTTCTCCAACGCCTTCCGGGCAGCCGCATCGTCGTGCGTGGCAACGATCGCGTCCTCGATGGGCTGCAAGGTCTTGGGGTCGGCGCCCCAGTCATAGGTCTTCAGCGTAGTTAAGGCGTCGTCCACGGCGGCCATAGCGGCAGTGGCCACGCCGGTCGCCAATGTCATTCCAGTGGTTGCTTTACTCGTCATAATCAAGTCTCCTTCTCGCACTTGTCGTCGGCTTAGATCACCCAGGGCTCGCGTCGAGCCACGTCGACAAGGCGATTGGCTTCGTCGTCGTTCACAAACTGCTGCTTGGCGGTATCCCACTTCAGCGACCGCTCCAACTCGTAGGCCGCGAGGAACAGGTGGCACACGTTGGCCGTGTGGACCGCCAGTTCGATATCGCGGAACGGTTTGCGGCGCGTCTTGACGCAGTCGATGAAGTCGCCGTAGATCCCCCCACTGCCGGCGTACGTCGGGACCGGCTTGGCGGCAATCGCATCGCCCGTGAAGTCCACGTCCATATTGCCGCGGCCGGGATAGTTGTGGTGCAGCAGTTTGCCGTCCGGGAAGCGACAGGTCGCGAACTTCCGACCGTTCTCGTTATGGAAGATGACCTCCTCGGGCTCCATTTCCCGGACGTCGATGGCGAAGGTCGCGCCGCCGAAATGATGGGCGCCCCAGTCGGTCATGCCGCCGCCGGAGTAGTCCTTGAACGAGCGCCAGCTGGTGCCGTCGATGCTGTAGCTGCCGCTGCAGCGATGCGGATGGTACGGCGCCCAGGGGGCGGGCCCGAGCCACATGTCCCAGTCGAAGCCGTCGGGGATGGGCTGGCCGGCCTTGTTGCACTCGGTCGGGAACGGGCCGACATTGACGTTGATCGACTTGACGCGGCCGTTCTGGCCGTCCCAGCAGGCGTTGACCGTCTTGCGGTAATCCTCGAGCACGCGCTGGCTGCCGCCGGAGACGACGCGACTGTAGCGCCGAGCCGCGTCGATCATCAGCTTGCCCTCGCGCAGCGTCTTGGTCTCGGGCTTCTGGCAATAGATGTCCTTGCCGTTGCGGCAAGCCTCGATCACGATGATCGCATGCCAATGGTCCGGGGTGGCGCAATGCACCGCGTCGATGTCGTCGCGGGCCATGATCTCGCGGAAGTCGTTGTAGGCTTTGCAGTCTTTGTTCTGGTACTTCTCATTGACGCGGTTCATCTGGGCGCCGCGCACGTCCCGCTTTACGTCGCACACAGCCACGTACTGGACGTCGCCCCGCCCCAGGAATGAGCCCAGGTCGCCCCGGCCCATATTGCCGATACCGATGCCGGCCATGACGATCCGGTTGCTGGGTGCAGTGGCACCGGCGTTGCCGAGCGCCGACGCCGGGATCACGTAGGGCAGTGCCACCGTCGCCGCCGTAGTTTTTAGGAACGTTCTTCGGCCCTGAGACACGCCCCGGTCCTTCTCTGGTCTGCTCTTCTGTTTTGCCACCTGTCGATCCTTTCCTGGGGTCAGTTTGGATGATTGCCTCGAGTCCTATCGCTGCTGAATTTCACGGGCTCAATCCGCCACTCCGTCTCTGCACGATAACAGAATACAATGGTCTCCGTATGCCACAGGCCAATCCTACGAAACACACCCGGGACTATCAAGAGGTATTACGTTCGAAGTTGCATCGTCTCAGGCAAGAGGGCCAGCGTAGCGGTGAACGAGCGTGCGGCACACTGCTGCCTGTGGAGAAATACTGCCTAGGGGGAGGAAAAAGGTGCTTGGCGGGGTGCCGGACCGCTGCTATAGTAGCGATTTTGTTCTAACTGGAGATGTCCACTATTGCTTTGGTCGCTTAGACAATGGTATTGACGCAAATACTTCGTCCGACGTGTGTTAGAGTTCCGTTGATCAACACGGAAAAGGAAGCGGTGATGACGGAGTTGCTCGACGTCCTCGATGAGGTCGGGCTGCTCGCCGATCGCCAGGCGGCATACGACGCGGTGTTCACGCGCGAGAAGACGCGCAGTACCGGGATCGGCTCGGGGATCGCCATTCCGCACGGCAAGTGCACCGCGGTCAAAGAGTTGGTCATGGCCCTGGGGGTGACGAAAGAGCCCATCGAGTTCCAGAGCGTCGACGACAAGCCAGTGACGATCGTGATCCTGCTGGTCTCGCCCCTGGACCAGACGGGTCCGCACATCCAGGCGCTGGCGCAGATCAGCCGGCTGATGCTCGATGAGAAATTCAAGAGCGCCCTGGAACAGGCGCCTTCGGCCGAGGCGGCCTACAAGCTGCTGAGCGAGCGCGAGGCCGAGTAGGACTCGGCCCCACCTCTGCAACTCAATATCTTCTAACCTAGCTCTTCTCCCAAAGGATCAGGCCGAGGTCATAGGGATTGGCCTGGTCGGGATGGTTGGGCAGGACGCGTACGGCGACGCCATGCTGGCCGGTGGTCTTGCACTGCATCGTCCCAGTGAACCAATGCTCGCCATCGCCGTTGACGGTCTGCTCGTAGCTCATGGGCACGGGCGAACCTTCCTGGATGTTGCCCCAGGAATCGGTCGGGCCGTAATACAGTTGGACGGAGACCTCCTCCGGCCGGACGCGACCCAGCTTGACCCGGGCCCGCACGTTCAGTTCCGAGCCCACCTTCAGTTGCGGATGTCTCGGGTTCAGTTGTTCGCCATCTTCGCCAGTGCTGACATTGACCTCGACGTCCTTGACCGCGAATTCGGGCCAGGCCTGGCGGATCTCCGATTTCCAGCGTGAGAACGCCTTGGCACGGGCCATCGCCTCGGCGGTCAGGTAGCGGTAGCGGGCGGCCGCCGGGTTGTAGAACTGGCGCGTGTAGTCGGCGAGCATGCGATGCGTATTGAAGCGCGGCGCGACCCACTTGATGGTGGTCTTCATCTTCTGGATCCACGTGCGCGGCAGGTTGTCACTGCTGCGGTTATAGAACAGCGGGACGACTTCGTTTTCGAGAATGCTGTAGATCGACTGGGCCTCGACCATGTCGCGATACTCGCTGTCGACGTATTCCTCGCCGTCGCCGATGACCCAACCGCCGTCCGGGACGTAGCCTTCGGGCCACCAGCCGTCGAGCGTGCTCATGTTCAGGACGCCGTTGACGGCGGCCTTCATGCCGCTGGTGCCGCTGGCCTCCATCGGCCGGATCGGATTGTTGAGCCAAACGTCGACGCCGCGCACGAGGAAGCGAGCCACGTCGATGTCGTAATCCTCCAGGAAGACAATGCGACGTCGCACGGACTCATCCGAAGCGAACCGTACGATGCGCCGAATGATTTCCTTGCCGCCGGTGTCCTTCGGATGGGCCTTGCCGGCGAAGATGATCTGGACCGGCCGGTCTGTGTTGTTGAGGAGCTTGGCCAGACGCTTGGCGTCTTTGAGAAGCAGGTCGCCCCGTTTGTAGGAGGCGAACCGCCGGGCGAAACCGATGGTCAGGGCCTCGGGGTCCAACACTTCCTCGGCCTGGCGCAGCTCGCCGTGGCAGCGGCCGCGACGTTGCATCTGCGCCATCAGACGCTTGCGGGCGAAGACGATCAGTCGCTCTTTGCAGCGCTGGTGAACGCTCCACAGCTCCTCGTCTGGAATCTGCTCCACCGGGTCCCACACCGACTTATCGAAGACGCTCTCAGACCACGTCGGGCCGAGGTAGCGATGGAAGAGGCCCCCCATCTCATCGGCCAGCCAAGTCTTCATGTGGATGCCGTTGGTGATGGAGACGATCGGCACTTCCTTCTCGGGGATGCCAGGCCAGAGCGTCCCCCAGACGCCGCGGGAGATCTCGCCATGCAGCTTGCTGACACCGTTGATGTAGCCGCTGAGCCGGATTGCCAGGACGGGCATCTTGAACGGCTCGTTCTCGTCGTCCGGGAGCATGCGACCCAGCGACAGGAACTGCCGGCGATTGACGCCCAAGTGCGGGAAGTAGTGACCGAAATATTTGTCCATCAGCTCGACCTCGAATTCATCGAGGCCGGCCTTGACCAGCGTGTGGACAGTGAAGACGTTGCCCGAACGCGTCGCTTCGACGGCTTCGTCGAACGTCATGTTCTTTTCGCTGCGCAGTTGGCGAATGCGCTCGAGCGCCATGAAGGCGGCGTGCCCTTCGTTCATGTGACAGACGGTCGGGGAAATCCCCATGGCCAGCAGGGCCTTGAGGCCGCCGATGCCCAAGAGAATTTCCTGGCGAATCCGCAGTTCGCGGTCGCCGCCGTAGAGGCTGCTGGTAATCATGCGATCGGCCGAGGAGTTCGGGGCGATGTTGGTGTCCAGCAGATACAGCTTGATCCGACCGACCGAGACGGCCCATATCTGGGCTTGCACGGAACGGCCCGGATACTCGACGTTGATCGTCAGAGGCCGGCCGCTCTCCGTACGGACCAGCTCGATCGGCATGTTAAACGCATCGTTTTCGACGTAGGCCTCCTGCTGCCACCCGTCGATGTTCAAGTACTGGCGGAAATAGCCCTTCTGATACATCAGGCCGACGCCGACCAGCGGAACGCCCAGGTCCGAAGCGCTCTTGAGATGGTCGCCGGCCAGAATGCCGAGACCGCCGGAGTAGATCGGCAGGCACTCGTGCAGCCCGAACTCGGCGCTGAAATACGCCACCGCCGGCTTGCTCGTCTGCGGACAGACGCGGTCGTACCACGTCGGCGCCTCCAGGTACGAGCGCAGCGTCTCGCGAGCCTGTTCCAATTCGTTCAGGAAGCTCTCGTTCCGCGCCAGCGCCTGCAAGCGCGTCTGCGAGACACTGCCCAGCAGCTTCATGGGATTATGACCACAACCGGCCCACAGGTTGGGATCGATACGCTTGAACAACTCCACAAACTGGGGGTTCCAGGCCCAAAACAGGTTCCTGGCGACCGTATCCAGCTCTTGTAGCGAATCCGGCAATGCTGGCAGAACAGTGAAGTTACGGACACTCGGCATTTCTACTCCTCACAAAGTCATGACATCCTCATGCAAAGGTACCACTCGGAGCCAAGTCGGCTCCCACCTTCTCATCGGCAAATCCCTTCGCTTGCTTAACCCTAAAACCCCCAGGTATTTGCAGCATTTTCCGGGGACTGAAAGCCCGATAATCCCAGGCGCCCCAGCCCAACAAAACTACGAAAAAAGGCCTGCATAGACAGGCCTTTTATCAAGTGCCAGCTCACCTCCACCTGTGCCGTCAGAATGCTTATTGAAGAGAACCCATCACTGCCAAGTGGGTAATCGTTGCTCACGTCCGGAGATCCTATCGAGTAGGCGTGTCCGATCCGCCGAGACCTGATTTCCCTGAGTACGGGTATCGGTTCTTTCAACTGCATGCATTCTTAACGAACACCGCAGGGGTCAGCCCGCAAGCATTTTATACCAAATCAAGCGCGACTCGTCAAGGAAATAGATCCCTTCCGAGTCCGGCCCGGGAAACGCATGCGTTCCGCTGCCATCTGATGATATCGGCACCTGCGGCACCCTGTCTTCAGAGAAAAAAAGATACCCCCCGCCGCAAGAATTGTTCGCGCCAGAAGATGGGAACGTCGGCATTCCAGCGGCGGCCATTCAGCGCCGCAACAAGCCGGCTCGTCTATGCTGTATTAGTCCACGCTGCCTCCGCCGTTCGGATCGGCCGAGGCTGTTTGACTGAGCTGCTGGCCACTGAGCAGCAGCGAATACTCCTGCCGCTCGTCGACAAGCACCGCCTTGTAGGTCACCTCAATCCGATACTGCCCGACAACCAGGGGTGTTTCGATCGCCACCTGCTCGACGTTATCCCGCGTATTGTCGCCCGCGGTGGCCGGTTCGTCCGGCTGGGAGGGGGCCAGTATGAACGGCGCGTGGATTGTTCCCTCGGGATCAACGATACGCAAGTCAAGATCGTTCACCAGACACGGCGTCGGATTGTCCAGCCCCTCGAGCTCCGGGCCCGGTGGATCGGTCCATACCAGGGTGGCACGGATCGGACTGACGCCGTCCCAGGGAAACGTATGCGACCGCATCGTTGCCGTCAGATCGACGACGTCCTCAACGATCGCATTGGCGTCCGGGAAGGCGAAATGCATTTCGATATGCTCGACGGCAGCCTTGGTATTGATCAAGCCCCACCCGTAGCGATAATCGGGCCCGGGATTGCCGAGATCGTCGGCCGTATGGATCAACAGCGCCTTGATGGTCGCACTGCGCATGGCGCGGTCAGGCGAGAAGCGGGCATGGAACTCGGGCAGCAGCACGGCCGCTCCGGATGCGGCCGCTGTGGCCATGCTGGATCCGGACAGGACATCGTAGCTGCGGTCGCTGCCGGCCGTCGTCGAATACACGTCGACACCATGTGTCACCAGATCGGGCTTGATACGCCCATCGTCCGTCGGCCCCCAACTGCTAAAGTCGGTCATCGTCACTGCGGCCAAGTCACGTCCCGGGGCTCGGGACACATCGATGGCCCCGACGGTTACGGTGTTCTTGGACGTCGCGTCGGCCGGCAGCGTGTCGTACCCCCCCGCGTCCCACGCATCGGGGTAGGGATCGGCATTGAGATCGTACTCCTTGGACTGCCAGCCATCGGCCTCGGTGTAGTACTCGAATCGTTCGCCCGGTCTCGGCACTGGGTCGGCGCGATCGTTGCCGGCCGCCTTGAACGGCAGGTAATAGGGGGCCGCGTAGCACAAGGCGTCCCAGTCGCGGGCCGTCTCATCGTAACTGCCGAATAGTTCGCTCTCGCGCTGGCCCCACATCCCATACCAGGCTGGCAGGAAACCGCTGTTGTCCCAGCCGGCAACCCACCCGTATGAATGGTTGGAGATCTGGATCTTGTTCGGTTCATCGGCACTGCTCATCGCCAGCAGCGCGACCTCAGCCAAATCCTCGTCGAAATCGTAGCTCTCGATCCGAACCTCGGGCGCCAGGCCCAGCGCCCTGGCCTTGGTGCCGCCGGCCGCGATGGTGCCGGTCACATGAGTCGAGTGATCCACCGGCTGGCCCTCGTCACCCACAGTGACGCGCCCCGGGAACTCTTGATGGGACGCCCGGGCACTGCCCCCGTCCCAGACGCCAACAGTCTGCCCGACCCCGCTGAGCTCATACGGAGGTATATCCCTGATCTGGTCGACGGCCGTCGACAGCGCCGAGTTAAGGTTCAGGGTGCGCATCACATAGACCAACCCGCCCTTGATGGCCATCAGCTCGTAGTACACCTTCTCAAACTGGCCCCAGGGCTGCCGGCCTTGGCGAACCGCCAGATCCCAGGCATCCTGTTTGGCCTGACGACGCCTCCTGGCCATGGCCTGCGACACCTCCCGCCGCACGGCCGACTCCGTCAGGCGAGGCAACATCGCCGTCCGCCGGTCGCGTACCAGATCGGACGACGGCCTCTCGATCGCATCGGCCGCGCGGGCTCCGGTAGCTGAAAGAAGAAGAAGAAAGCCCCCTATGATGCTCCCCCACCGCCATGGCAACAAGCCACTTGGACGCAGCCCCGCTCGAGTGTTCCGAGCATCACCCGGAATCGTTTGGCACTGCCTTGCTCCGTGCATCTGCGCCACTCCTCGCATTCGAACCTGACCCTCTCATCTGTGGTTGCGCCACGTGGCATCCGCAGCCCAGACTGGTTATCAAGGTCAGGGGACTTGCCGAAAACTCGCTCGACCGCTGTGGGTCCCTTGCCCATCGTAACGCAACGGACCCAGCCCCCCTGCTCCGCGGAACTCATGACCCCACGGCTTATGGGGCCTCCTATCCGACTTCGACATCCGCTTTCGTAGCCGGGGCCTCGACACATCGGACTGCCGTGCGACCGTCGCACGTCATCCTGCCGACTTCCGCAGGCCGGGCAACGCAGTCCGTATCCGCCATGGCAGTGGGCTCCGCGCCCGTTTGGTTACCGGTCACGGCAAATAGTCTCCACCGCCCAGCGTCCTGTATGACACCATTATTATACCAGAGATCGCCTGCCGATAGGCGGTGAAAATGGGGCCTTTCGGGGATAGTCTCTCCACGCAGCCTCAAACCGTGGCGAAACGCAGGTTTGGGGATGACCCACTCGAGGGGCCACCCACGTCAGAAGGCGATTCCAGTCACGCGGTCCGCACTTCGGCGCCAACGGCCTTCTCGAGGCTGTCGACGATGGCCGCCTGGTAGCCATCGACGGTTTCGTGGGTCAAGGTCCCGTCTTCGTCGCGGAACCGCAGCGAGAGCGTCACGCTCTTCTTGTCGGTCGCGATGCCCTTGCCCCGATAGATATCGACGAACCGAATGTCTTCCAGTTCCGTCGGGGAGCTGCTGCGAACCGCCTCGGAGATGGCGGCCCAAGCGGTATTATCGGCCACGATGATCGACAAATCGCGTTCGACCGCCGGGAAGCGCGGGATGGGCTTGATCTTGACGGGCCCGCCCTTCAATCCCATCAAGTTGCCGAAGTCAAGCTCGGCACCGCACGGCGTCAGATCCTTGAAATCGAAGGCATCCCGCACCGCCTCGGAGAAGACGCCGGCATGGCCGACGGGCACCCCATTGACGCGCACCTCCGCCCCGGCCTCAGCCCAAACCAGATCGACCGGCACCAAGTCCACCTCGGCCTGGCGATCGAT
>CP070782.1:5236539-5282489 GCA_020346325.1 Phycisphaerales bacterium | reverse complement strand
GTCCTTCATCGCCTCTCGACGCCTAGACATCCCCCATACACCCTTAGTAACTTGACCATATCAATCTAAGATTGAACCGGTCACGCCGCCTTTATCATAAGCGCTCAAAATTCCAAGCCTCCCCGCCTCTCGGCGGAGACACTTGCATGGGATCGTTACTTCCCACATATCCGCATCTGAACTTGTCAAAGAACGCCGCGGGGTCGACCGCGACTATAAAAAACGGTGATTATACGGCCGCTTCTTAACACTGCAACAACAAAATCGGAACAACGACAGATTTTCTGTCATTGGAGACGATCGGGCTCGAACCGACAACCTCCGGCTTGCAAAGCCGGCGCTCTCCCAATTGAGCTACGTCCCCGGGCGACCGGCCCTTCCTGATAGCTGACCTGGAGGTTCGGAATGGGCCCGGGTAGATTCGAACTACCGACCTCACCCTTATCAGGGGTGCGCTCTAACCAACTGAGCTACGAGCCCGTTGTCCTGATGCCTCATACTGAAGCTCAATAACAACACCCTAGAGCCCATATCGGCTTAGAATGCCGGTTATTCCTTCGATTCTGCAATTTCTAAAGAGCAACAAAAAAACCGCTGCTTCACTGCCAGCGGTTCCCACCTTGCAACGAATATCCGTCACAGCAGTTAAAGCAAGAACTTCCGAGTTATGAACACGCTCTTCAAGATTCTCGTTTGTCCTTTATACTAGGCGACGGTATAGCATCGCCACACCCATGCCTCAGAAATTCGATTCTATTGCCCTATCGACTGGCGGTCAATCCCTATTTTTCTTTTTTTGATAATTTTTATCAGCCCGCCTTCTGCCAAGCCCCTTTCTCGTGTCCCACCCCGCCACCGGCCAGCCCAAACCTGCATTCGTGGACAGACATCCGCCGGCGAAAAGCCCCGGCTGAAGGCACCTACCGCCCGCCCTCTCACTCGCGCAGAAACCGCATCTCGCGCCGCCGGGCAACGGTGAGAAAGACGCCTCGGCCTGACCGCAAGCGTCGGCCTCGGCACGCCGCAAACGTCCCCCCATACTTCCATGCACGGGCGGTTCTCACCGTCTTTTCATACGCCTGCCCGAACCACCCGTTCATCCCCTCATGGGACCGGGCGCATCCTGCGCCGAAGCTTCCCATTTTCCGTCCGATTTCCTTGCCTGTGACGCGTCTGTAGTAGAGACGCAAAGACCATTTTCAGCACTGGAAATCGGGGCCACCTCGCCTTTCGGGTGGGCACTCAAATGACACGGGGAGTACCACATGAGCCAGACCCAACACCACCAGTTGAAGATCGGCGATTCCATTCAGATCAAACGTGGCCTTATGACCCGCATTAGCGTGCTCTATGCCGGCATGCCCAACGACCGAACCTTCTCGCTCGTTGTGACCAGAACCGCCGGCCACATGGGCATGGCCTACAATCTCTACCTGCCCACCAGTGAGCGCCACCTCGACCTCGCCGAGACCCCGATGACCATCCACGGCGTCGCGCCCACCACTCTCCAACTCGCCATCGACTAAACCGCTGCGCGCCCCCCATTTTCTTATCCGACCTGCAAGATGGGTCCTCAGCCCACGCGCCTAGGCGTCGGGATATCCGGACACCTTCACACGCCACCCCGACCGGGAACGCCTACAGTGGTTGATCGTATCCGGAAGACGTCGTATAGTACGGGCCGATCGCACGCGAGGGGAGTTTCTCGCTTATGGGCGCCAACATCGTTATTGTCAACGAAAGTGCAGACTGGCAGCGAAGCCGGACCAAGGCACGACGCGCGTGCCGACTCTTGCGCGAGCAGGGTTTTGCGTTCGACCTGATCACCAGCGAGTCGCCGCGCCATGCGGCCGACATCGCCGCAACCGCCGCCACGGAGGGAATCGAAACCATCGTCGTGATTGGCGGAGACGGAACCGTCAATGCAGCGGTTAACGGACTCTGCTCGTCCGCTTCTGATCTGCTGCCCCGCCTCGGCATTATCCCGACCGGCTCCTCGAACGATCTGGCCCAGAGCCTGGGGATTCCTTTGGACCTGCCGGGCGCGTGCCGCAACGTAGCGAAGGGAAACACCCGGTTGATCGACGTGGGCTGCGTCGGGTCACACTATTTCTGCTCCGCCTCGTGTCTCGGGTACTTCGCGGATATCGCAGCCGACAGCCACAGCATGAGAGGCCTGCGCGGATCGCCCCGCTACATCGCCGCGGCCCTGTCTGTCGTGCGCCGAATGGATTCGGGATGGACCATGCAGGTCACCGCCGATGGCCGGACCTTCTCGGGCGACTACGCCGTGCTGCTCGTGGGCAACGCCCCCCGCTTCGGGGGACTGACCATGTTGCCCGGCGCCAAGTGCGACGATGGCGTGCTCGATTGCCTCCTGATCGAGATGGCCGGCAAGCTGGAAGCCCTGCACCTGATCGCCCTGGTCTATCGTCAGGCGATGGAGCGACACGAGAAAACGACGCGTTTTCGCACAAGGTCCCTGTCCGTCACCATCAACCGCCCCTCCCGACTCTGCAATGACGGCGAACTCTGCCCCGGCCTCCACCAAACCGTCGACTACACCGTCCTGCCCCAAAAACTCTCCATCATCACACCAAAAGCACAGGACGGGGAGTAGCCAATATCCCACAGCCCCCCTGAATTGCTATTTGGGCTGTCGTTTGGAGTATTTGCCCTCGGATCGAAAGGAGGACAATTGAACACAGTCGGGACGGTTACGAATGTTGAGCCATTACTCTTCTCTCACGTCTTCGTCGATTTCAACGATGCCCGGGTACAGGGCGTCGTCGCCGGCTTGCTTGCAGCCGGAGACCCAGTATCTTTGTTCCGTTGCAGGATCGAGATAGTTGGCCTTATAACCCTGAATACGCACCAACTCACGGTCTCTATAGCGCAGGGTACGACCCGTTTTCGAAAAGGTGACGCGTCCAATCCGGGCCGGGCCCGTGAGCTCATCGCTCTTGCACTCGATGTACATGATCCGCGACTTCATCGGTACCACTCGATCTCCCGGTCCTTCCGTTGCTTTGTGTCTCCGCCGCCACCTCACGCCTCGGCGCGTACATTCCCTTCTTCCCCAGCGGGCACCTGCCCGTAGATTCCAAACATGTTTCTTACTTGATTTCGCTCGGATACACCAGGGTTTTCTTAATCCCGCCGGTGGCCTTATCCTCGTGATCCCAGCGGAGGCCGGCGTGCTCCTCCCGACGCTTGTCATGGTGAGCCCAGCGAACCATCTGGCCCGGGATCGAGGCGTCCCTCTAGCAACGAAACCAACGTCTTCTCCTCGGGCCAAGTCCTTCACTGCGTTCAGGATGACAATCTTCGCAGCGGACGTCGAGAGGTTGCCTACAAAATGAATCGCACCGCCGGAGTATCAAGTGGGTGACCTTGGCCGCTCGGCGGGGAGGACCGATTCTGAGGCGAGAAATTCTGTCGGATGCCGAGGGGCGGTCTTGCGATCGGATGTTGGACGGCGGTATCATGGGGCCAGGCGCGCGGTAGCTGTTTCGATGGAACCGAGAGGGAAGGAGTCGCGATTAGGGAGGTCGGACCATGGGGCGTCGACGAGCCAGCGCGTTCACATTGATCGAGTTACTGGTCGTGACTGCCGTTGTCGCCGTGTTGATGGCGATTCTCATGCCCGCGCTGTCGCGGGCGCGGGAGGCGGGCAAGACCGTCAAGTGCCAGGCAAACCTGCGGACCTTGACGACCGCGTGGTACACCTACGCCGTCGATAACGACGACAGACTTTGTGGCTCGTGGAACTACAATGGTGGCGGTTGGGGCCAGCCTTCCGATTGGGCCTGGGCGCCGTGGCAAGTTGATGGCGATGCGGCCGTCAGCGATTACTTCAACGCCACCCGCGACGAACGCTACGAGGGCATCCGCCGGGGCACACTCTATCCCTACACCCGGAGCTTCGCCTGCTACCACTGCCCCAGCGATCAGAGCGTCGGAGATAACTTCCGCAGCTACTCCATGCCGGACAGCCTCAACGGCTGGTGGTCCACGGACAAGCCGGGCGGCTTCGCCAACTGGCGCAATCTGCTGCGCCTCTCCGAGATTGCCAACCCGGCCCAGGCCTACGTCATGCTCGAAGAGAACGACCCGCGCGGTTATAACATCAACTCTTGGGTCATCGACCCGGCCGGCGCCACCGAGGCCACCAACTGGTCCGATCCGCTGGTGGTCTGGCACGGGGCGCGTAGCAGCTTCGGATTCGCCGACGGCCACGCCGAAACCTGGAAATGGAGTATCGAAACACTCAAGCACTTCCGCGACTTCACGAGTTGGCAGCAACCGACACCGCAGACGGTTGAGGGCATCGAAGACCTGAAACGCACCCATCGCGGCTGGCCTGTGCCCCGCAGTCGCAACCGGTAGACACGGTGTCTCATAACTCGAATTCGACGCGAGCCGTCATGCCGGGGCGGAATCGTTTGGCTGGGTTTTCGATGATCACGTTCAAGAGACCCTGGGCGGCACCGGAGGCGGGGTCGGGTACGACGCGCATCTCGGCGACGCGGCCGGTGAACGTTTCATTCGCGATCGCATCGACGCGAACGTTCACCTCCCGGCCGGTCTTCACTTGCTGGGCCACCTGCAAATCGACCAGCACCGCCAGCTTGAACCGTTCCGTCTCCACGACCTGGATGAGCGGCTCCTGCTTGTGCACGATGCTGCCGGGTTCGATCGGCCTGGTCGTGGCGCTGTCACCCCAGGACGCGCGCACGTACTGCACGGTCCCGGCACTGGGCGCGTGGAGCTTGCAGGCGTGGATTGTCTCCTCGAGAGCCTCCCGCCTGTTCTCCTCCATCGCAAGCCGGGCCTGAGCGATTTCCAGAGCGCTTTCGGCCTCGCGTTCCGCCCGCTTGGCCTCGTTCCGGGCCCGCATGAGAGCGAATTCCTTCTCCATAACAACCAGCTGCAAACTTGCCTTGCGGAATTCATGCATGACATCGGTGAGAAGACGGAGTCGATTCTTCGCCACTTTCATTTGCGACGCTGCCTGTGCTCTGGCGGCTTCCGTCTGACGGACACGATCGGTATCGGTCTCATCCTCCGAGGCCTTCAGCCGCGCCAGACGCTCGCCCGCTTCGACGTATTGTGCCTCGGCGTCGGATACCGCGGCCTCGGCCTCGGCGACTTGCTGCGGATACTCGCCGCCAACATACACCTCCAGCGCCAGCTTCGCCAGGCGAAAGCCCTGCTCGGCCAGTTCCACGGCGGCGCGGCTTTCCTCCTTCGCCAGCGGTAGCGCCTCTTCGGCCTTCCGTAGCCGCGCCACGGCCGCGACGAATCGAACCTTCAGCTGCCCCTTTTCCTCGTCCCACACGGAGCTATCCAACTCGACGAGCAGATCGCCCCTCTCAACGGCTTTGCCTTCTGGTGCCACGTAGAGCACGACCGTGGGCCGGGGCACCTGGCTGCGAATCATGTGAGACTCCACCGGCTGGAGTCTACCCGCCTCCCGAATCATCTGGCCCGACTGACCCTGCGATGCCAGTACCAATTGGGCCAACGCGACCGTGACTACCAGTATTCGAATACCTCGCTCTCGCTTCATGACAAACCTCCCAATCGCATCTCAGTCTCGAATCGATGTCGCCCCCTCGTAAGAGACGGCCCCGCCTGTAGTCTGTTACCGCGTTGCGGGCCATCTCGCATGACCGCCATCCCCAGGTCCTGCGGACTTGAGGCTACCACCCGATGAGCCGGCCGCCCGCGCCCGTTACGTCCCGGGGTCGCGGCCCGAAGCGTGGCTTAGCGCGACGACGAAGCCAGCCGGCGCGGGCGTACCCAGATACTCGAGTTGTCGCACGTCCTGCCAGGCACGGTCGTATTGGCCCTGGACATAGCAGGCCAGGGCCCGACCCAGGTACGCTTCGGCGCAGGTCGAATCAACTTCAATCGCCCGCGAAAAGACCGCCACAGCGTCTTCCTGCTGACCCGTCTTGAGGTAGAGGCGGCCCTGCTCGACATAGCCTTCGATGTACCCCGGTCGGATCTCCACGACTTTATCGAAGTCGGCCGCCCCCTGCCCCAGGTTGCCAAGGGCGATGTAGACCAGGGCGCGATTGTGAAACGCTTCGGCATAGGCCGGGGCCTTGCGAATCGCCCGACTGAATGCCGCCAGCGCCGCCTGATACTCGCCGTTTCGGGCCGAGGCGATACCTCGCGCGTTGTCCGCCTGAGCGCTCTCCGGGTCTGCCTGCTCCTCGACAATCCCCGTCTGCAGACGCTCCTCCCAAGGCGGCTCGGACGGGCCGAGAGTTCGAGTAAACTCGGCCTGCCAGCGCCCGATGTCCTGCATCTGCCTGACCACCGTCCGAGCCTCGAAATGGCGACCCGACGGCAGGTAGCCCCGGCGTTGAAGGACTTCGCAACTAAGCGGATACTTGAGTTTTGCCGCAGTATACGGCAGTGCCGCGATAGCGCGGGCATCGATAAAGGTCTCGCGGTACCCGAAGGATTCGCGGCGCACGATATCCACCGGCAGCCTGAAAGGCGACTCGACGCCAATGACGATATGGACGAATCCCAGCGCGACAACGAGCAGCCCGGCCGCCACGCACAAAGTGACGGATGTCCGCTCGTACCACGGCTTGCGCTTGCCGGCCTTACGGTCCCGGACAGACGCGCCACACAGCGGGCAGTTCTCCGCCGACTTGGAGAGCGGCGCTTTGCATTCCTGGCATTCTAGCGGCGCCATATCGGCATCCTCTGTTGCTCGTTCCCCTCACTCTGCACCGCATTATACCTGCAATGGCGATCTCTTCCCAGCCTTTTGCCTGGCCTTGTGGGCTGGCGTCCCACCGACTATAATCCCGGCCTATTCGGAGAACGCTATGAGCACTCTCATGCAATACAACACCATCCTCTTGCTGGCCTTGGCCTCGGTGGCAGCGGGTTCTGCGGCCGCCGAGGCCAACCTGGTCGACATCGCGGCCGAGTTGGAACCGATCCGGCAGGAGTACGATTTTCCCGCTTTGGCCGCCGCAGTCATTCTCGACGGCGAACTGCACGCGCTGGGCGTGGTGGGCATACGCCAGGATGGTAGTGAGGTCCCGGCCGAGCCTGACGATCCCTTCCACCTGGGCTCCTGCACCAAGGCCATGACCGCCTCGCTGGTCTGTCTGCTGGCACAGGAAGGCAAACTCGATTGGACCACGACCCTGGCCGAGTTCTTCCCGGAACTGAGGGACCGTCTGCATGCGGACTATCGCGCCGTGACGCTGGTACACCTGCTGTCGCATCGGGCCAGATTGCCTTCGATGACCAATGGCTTCGCGCCCGTTAACGACGACCAACTCCAGGAAATCCTTGGGCGGGACCCACGCGACCAGCGCCGGCGCGTTACGGAAATCGTGCTCAGCGAGGCGCCGGTTCGCCAGCCGGGCGAGCAATACCTCTATTCGAATGCCGGATACACGATCGCCGGTGCCATCATCGAGAAGGTCATGGATGAGTCCTGGGAAAATCTCATCACCGAACGGCTCTTCGCGCCGCTCGGCATGACGACCGCTGGCTTTGGCGCCATGGGAACCACCGATCGAATCGACGCACCGTGGCAACACAAGTACCGCAACGGCCGGACCGTGCCGATCAATCCGGGGCCGGCCAGCGATAATCCCCCCTTCCTCGGGCCGGGCGGACGCGTGCATTGTTCAATGGCCGACTGGGCTCGTTACGTCTGTTGCATCCTGAAGGCCTGCCGCCAGGAAGAAGGACTCTTACCCGCATCACAATACACGGCGGTGCAGGCGCCACCTTTCGATGGCTCCTACGCCCTCGGATGGCAAACCTGCCAACGCGCCTGGGGAGGCCACGCGCTGACGCACAGCGGGACCAACACGATGAACCACGCCGTGGCCTGGGTCGCCCCTGAAAAAGACTTCGCCGTCCTGGTCGCCGCCAATCGCGGTGGCGACGAGGCCGCCAAGGGCCTGGACAAGGTCTGCGCCCTGATGATCAATCGCTTCCTGCGCAAACAATAGCCCGGCGCAATCGCAACGGGAACGCCTGCGGAGAATTCTCGAAGTTTTGCAGTTGACGCGTGCGGCCGACGTGCGTAGAGTTGGGGCCGTCGTTGGTTTGTCCTGCTGTTTGGGACATCGACCAAGAGGGAATCCGGTGTGAATCCGGAACTGCCGCGCAGCGGTAAGTGGGAACGAACGCCATCATCAAGCACTGTCCGACGAGGACGGGAAGCGATGGCCAGTAGGAGTTCGGAGCTCGGCTCTGAGACGCCCGCAAGTCCGAAGACCTGCCAGCGACCCACGCAAATCGCGTGGTGAACGGCAATCTAGCTTTCGCGGGAAAGGCCATTGCATCGTACGGCCGCCGGTCCACAGGTTTTCCCTGTCGGTGGTTGTATCCCTGCCTGTGGTGATATCCTGTCTCGGATTGTCGCTCGTTCGGATGCCGGGTGCGCGCGTACCTACGGTTTCATGCACCTCAGCCGCGCTTGCCCGCCCATCCGTTCCCCATGGTTTCGATGGAACGCCCTACGGTTTTGGGAAGGAGTGTAACGATGACCCCACTGACAGATGAGCAACGATCCGGCACCCGAACACCGCAGACAACGTCACGCCGCTTCTTCCAGGTCCGCAAGCGAGACGGACGACTGGTCGGGTTCGATTTCGCAAAGATCCAGGCAGCCATCCTCAAAGCCGGCAAGGCCACCGACGAATTCGGAGCCGATACCGCCCAGCAGCTGGCCCTGCGCGTACTGAACCTGGCCCAGATGACGTTCATGACGACGCAGCCGGAGGTCGAGCAGTTGCAGGACCTCGTCGAAGAGGTGTTGCTCACCTCACCATTCAAAAAGACGGCCAAGGCCTACATCCTCTATCGCGACCAGCACGCCCGCCTGCGTGAGATGGTGCAGAAGGCCGACGTCGACCTGATCGACAACTATCTCGACCGACTGGACTGGCAGGTCCAAGAAAACAGCAACATGTCCTATTCGCTCCAGGGCCTGAACAACTATATTTCCAGTGAAATCAGCAAGACCTACTGGCTCAACAAGATCTACCCGGCCGATATCCGTGAGGCGCACCTGTCCGGCGACTTCCACATTCATGACCTCGGCATCCTCAGCGTTTACTGTGTGGGCTGGGACCTGCACGATCTGCTGCGCAGCGGCTTCCGAGGCGTCGCGGGCAAGGCTGAGAGCGTCCCGGCCAAGCACTTCCGCACGGCGCTGGGCCAGATCGTCAACTTCTTCTACACGCTGCAAGGCGAGGCCGCCGGCGCCCAGGCTTTCTCCAACGTCGATACCCTCCTGGCCCCCTTCATCCATTACGACAACCTCAGCGAAAAAGAGGTCCGCCAGGCCCTCCAGGAATTCGTCTTCAACGTCAACATTCCCACCCGCGTCGGTTTTCAGACGCCGTTTACCAATATCACGCTCGATCTGGAGGCACCCCCCTTGCTGGCCGACCAACCCGTGGTCATCGGAGGCCAGTTGCAGGACAGGACGTACGGCCAGTTCACCGAGGAGATGCACATGTTCAATCGCGCCTTTCTCGACGTCATGGCCGAGGGCGACGCGAAGAACAGAGTGTTCACGTTCCCCATCCCGACATACAATATCTCCGCGGACTTCGATTGGGACGCGCCGCAACTACAGGGGCTCTGGGAGGTGACCGCACGATACGGCATCCCCTATTTCGCCAACTTCGTCAACAGCGACATGTCCCCAGCCGACGCACGCTCGATGTGCTGTCGACTGCGACTGGACGTGCGTCACCTGGAAAAACGGGGCGGCGGCCTCTTCGGCGCCAACCCCCTGACCGGATCGATTGGCGTCGTCACAATGAACCTGCCCCGCCTGGGCCACGTAGCGACAGACGAGAATGATTTTGTCCGGAGACTCGACAAGCTGATGGAAATGGCCCGAACCAGTCTGGAAACCAAGCGCAAACTGCTCGAACGGTTTACCAACCGGAATCTATATCCGTACACGCGGTACTATCTGCGGAGCGTCAAGGAACATTACGACCAGTACTGGCACAATCACTTCTCCACGATCGGATTGGTGGGCATGAATGAGGCCTGCCTGAATTTGTTCGGCCAGGATATCGGGACCGAGGCAGGCCGCGCCTTCGCGTCGCGCACGCTCAACCATGTGCGGAATCGCCTCGTGGAGTTCCAGCAAGAGACGGGCAACATGTACAATCTCGAGGCGACGCCGGCCGAGGGCACCACCTACCGGCTCGCCCAACTCGACCGCCGCAAGTACCCTCAGATCACCTGCGCCAACGCCCGGGCGGCCGAGGCCACGGAGACACCGTTCTATTCCAACTCGACCCAACTGCCGATTGACTACACCAGTGACATCTGGCAGGTCCTCGAGCTCCAAGACGACCTCCAGGCCAAATACACCGGAGGTACGGTGCTGCACATCAACCTGGGCGAAGCGGCACCCGACCCGGAGGCCTTGAAGCGTTTCGTTCGCAGGGTCTGCAGCAACTACCATCTACCTTACTTCACGATTTCCCCGGTCTTCAGCATCTGCCCCGATCATGGGTATTTGCCGGGCCGGCAGGAGCAGTGTCCGCATTGCCAGGCCAAAACGGAAGTGTACGCGCGCGTCGTGGGTTATCTGCGACCGGTGGACCAGTGGAACGACGGCAAACGAGCGGAGTTCGAACGACGTCGATACTTCAAGGTTGAGGAGGCGTTGTGAACATCGGTGGCTTTCAACCAGTGACATTGACGGACTATCCTGGGCACATCGCGGCTATCGTCTTTGCGCAGGGCTGCAACTTTCGCTGTCCGTTCTGCCACAATGCCGCGCTGCTGGCGACCGGCACGCCGCCCGAAGGTTCGATGGATGAGCGTGACATCCTGGAGGCCTTGCGGGCGCGCCGGAGCCTACTCGATGCCGTGGTGATCAGCGGTGGAGAACCGACGCTGCAGGACAATGTCGTGGATTTTGCGGATCGCATCAAGCAGCGGAAGCTCAAGGTCAAGCTGGACACCAACGGCAGTCGGCCCGCCGTGTTGCGCGAATTGCTGAACCGCCGTTTGCTCGATTGCGTCGCGATGGATATCAAGGCGCCCTTTCACAAATACGCGCGACTGACCGGTACGGATGCGTGTACCCAGGACATCCGCGACAGCGTGGCACTGCTGGTCGAGAGCGACGTGCCGTGCGAATTCCGCACCACCTTCGTGCCGGCCTTGCTCGCCGAAGACGACGTGGAAGAGATCCGGTCTTATCTGCCGCCGCAAGCCACGTATACCGTGCAACCGTTCGTCCCAGACCATGCCCTGGACGAATCCTTGCGATCAGCGAAACGCCGGGTCCGCAGCCCCCAGACGTCCCCGCCCATGCGCCCCGGCCCCGCAAGCAACGACTCGTCGCACCATATCGATTTGCTGTCAGGAGAATAAAGCCATGAGCATAAGCGCAAACCTCGGATTCCCCCGTGTCGGAAAGAACAGAGAACTCAAGAAGGCGTTGGAGGCCTATTGGGCGGGTCGCGCCGACCTGGCGTCGCTGCAGGAGACCGCGCGTCAACTACGGGCCGAGCACTGGAACCTTCAGAAAGACCTGGGCATCGCCCATATTCCCTCCAACGATTTCTCGTTCTACGACCAGGTGCTCGATACGACATGCATGGTGGGGGCGGTGCCGTCACGGTTTCAGTTCTCCGGCGCAAAGGTCGACCCGGACACGTATTTTGCCATGGCTCGGGGCAGCGCCAAAGCGGCGGCGATGGAAATGACGAAATGGTTCGACACCAACTATCATTACATCGTGCCGGAATTCGAGGACGATCAGCAGTTCTCCCTCGCCTCCTCCAAGGCGGTCGACGAATTCACCGAAGCACAAAAGCTCGGCATCCTCACGCGACCGGTGCTGTTGGGCCCCGTCTCGTATCTCCTGCTGGGCAAGATGAAAACGCCCGATGCGCAACCTCTCGAGATGCTGGATCGACTGTTGCCCGTTTACGTCGAGGTCATCAAGCAACTGGAGACAGCCGGCGCCGAGTGGATTCAGATCGACGAGCCGGTGTTGGTGCTTGACTTGGACGCGGCGGTCGCCGGCGCCTTTGCCAAGGCCTATGAGAGCCTTGCCGGCGCGCGCCGAGGTCTGAAGCTGTGCTTGGCTACTTACTTCGGGGACCTGGGTGACAACCTCGATTGGGCAATGAAACTGCCCTTCGATGCGATCCATCTCGATGTGGTCCGAGGCCGGGACCAGTGGGGCCAAGCGGTGCCTCTGCTACGTCAGAATGCCTTGCTGTCACTGGGCGTGGTCAACGGGCGCAACATCTGGAGGACGGACCTGGATGGCGTGCTGGCCACGATTGACGAAACGGTCGCGGCCATCGGACCCGAACGAATCATGCTGGCACCGTCCTGTTCGCTGCTGCACAGCCCCGTCGACGTGGAGTGCGAAGAGAAGCTGGACCCGGCCATCCGGGAACGTCTCGCCTTCGCTCGGCAGAAATTGCAGGAGATCGCCCTGTTGACGCAGGCCAGCAACGAAGGGCGCGATGCTATCGGCTCGGCCCTGGAAGCCAGCCGCGCGGTCTTTGCCCGTCAGCGCGAGTCGAGCCAGGTCCACGACCAGGCCGTACGCGAGCGACTGGCCACGCTTTCGGATACAATGTTCAGCCGGAAGAGTCCTTTTGCACAACGAAGGACAGCCCAGCAGGCCGAGTTGGATCTACCCTTGCTGCCCACCACGACGATCGGATCGTTTCCGCAGACACCCGAGATCCGCAAGACGCGGGCGGGTTTTCGCAAGGGCAGCATCAGCGACGCCGAGTACACCCGGGCGATGCAGCGGGAGATCGAAACGGTCATCCGGTTTCAGGAAAACATTGGCCTGGACGTCCTGGTCCACGGTGAGCCCGAACGCAACGACATGGTCGAGTACTTCGGCCAGTTGCTCGAAGGATTTGCCTTCACGCGGAACGGATGGGTGCAGAGCTATGGTTCGCGGTGTGTCAAGCCGCCGATCATCTACGGTGACGTCTATCGCCCCAAGCCGATGACGGTTTCGTGGAGCACCTACACGCAGTCGCTGACGGCCAAGCACGTCAAAGGCATGTTGACCGGGCCGATCACCATCCTGCAATGGTCCTTCGTCCGCGAAGACCAGCCGCGGCGCGACACGGCCTATCAGATTGCCTTGAGCATCCGAGGCGAGGTGCACGATCTGGAAGCGGCCGGCATCGGCGTCATTCAGATCGACGAGCCGGCCCTGCGCGAAGGCCTACCTCTGCGTCAAGCGCAGCGACCGGACTATCTTGAGTGGGCCGTCAAGGCGTTTCGCCTGGCCACCTGCGGCGTCGAAGACAAAACGCAGATCCACACCCACATGTGCTATTCCGACTTCAACGAGATCATCGAGGCCATCGCCGGCCTCGACGCCGACGTGATCTCCATCGAGGCCTCGCGCTCGGACATCGAACTGCTCGACGCCTTCGTGGACTACGAATACCCCAACGAAATCGGGCCCGGCGTCTACGACATCCACAGCCCCCGCGTGCCCAGCATCGAGGAGATGGTACAACTGCTGCGGCAGATGATCGATGTCCTGACCGCCGAGCAGTTGTGGGTCAATCCCGACTGCGGACTCAAGACGCGCCAGTGGCCTGAAGTCGAGGCATCGTTGCAGAACATGGTCGCTGCCGCCCGGCAACTGCGCGACGAAGTGGCCCAGCAACAACATAAACGTCAACAGGGGAGAAACCGCTCATGAGTATACGCCCGGATGTGTGGATTAAGGAAATGGCGACCCAGCACGGCATGATCGAGCCGTTCGTCGAGGCGCAAGTCCGACAACAGGAAGGTCGGCCCATCGTCTCGTATGGTTTGTCCTCCTTCGGTTATGACATTCGCGTTTCTCGACACTTTCGCATCTTCACCAACGTGTATGGGTCCGTCGTCGATCCCAAGGCATTCGATGCCAGAGGCCTGGTCGAGATCGAAAGCGACGTATGTCTGATCCCGCCCAACAGCTTCGCCCTGGCGTTGAGCGTCGAGACGTTCCGCATCCCCAGGAACGTTCTCACGATCTGCGTGGGCAAGTCTACGTATGCCCGGTGCGGGATCATCGTCAATGTCACGCCGTTTGAGCCCGGGTGGGAGGGGCAAGCCGTGCTGGAAATCTCCAACACGACTCCCCTGCCCGCCAAGGTCTATGCCGACGAAGGGCTCGCCCAGGTCCTCTTCTTCGAATCCGAAATCCCCTGCGCCGTCTCGTACGCCGACCGCCAGGGCAAGTATCAACACCAGAGCAGCATCAAACTACCCGAAGTATGATACGAGGCCAAGACAGAACGGCGGGCAGGAAAACAGCAGGACGAGTCCATGAACGCACTTGCGAGGAGAAAACCATGAATCGTACGGCCTTCATTCTATTGGCATTGCTGGGGTTGGGCTCCACGGCCGCCCTGGTGGCCAGCGCCGCCACCGTACCGGAAGAGGCTACCCAGTGGGAGTACGCGGTGTATCGGGCGATTGGAAACCACTTCGAATGGCAAACGGACAGTAGCGAGATCTACGCCCGTGGCCTGCCCGACTTCTTCCGACAGCTTGGCGTCAAAACGCAATTGACCGAGCCGGGGGCCGAGGCGGCACTGGTCAATCATTTCGGCCGCCAAGGCTGGGAGTTAGTCGACCTGTCCCCGCCGAGCGGTACCCGCGGGACCTGGGTCTTCTGGTTCAAGCGACCCATTCGCTGACGGACCGACGGCCCCCCGTCTCAAGGGATGTCATGGCCGGCCGAAGCCTGCCAGACCCGGAACCACTGTTCGCGCGAAAGCGTTAGATCGAGGGTCTCAACCGCCTTCGTGATGCGCGAGGCCTTGCCCGTCCCCAACACCGGCAAAAAACTCGCCGGATGCTTGAGCACCCAGGCCAGAGCCACCTGATCGCTCGAGGCGCCCCCCAGATCCCGACCGATCTCGTGCAGTGTCTCGCGCACCCGTTTGGCCTGCGCGCTGTCCTCGTGAAACAATCGTCCCCCTCCGAAAGGGGACCACGCCATCGGCCGCAGACCTCGCTCTTGGCACAGGTCGATGCTCCCATCGGCTTCGGCGCCGCGCTGCAGTACCGAGTACTCTATCTGGTTGGTCACCAAGGGCACGTCCAGATGGGCTGCCAGCATGTCGAACTGCGACGGCAGGAAATTCGACACCCCAAAGTGGCGCACTTTGCCCGCATCGCGCAATGATACAAAGGCCGCGTTGACCTCTTCCAGGTCAAGCAAGGGATCGGGGCGGTGAATCAGCAGTAGATCGATGTAGTCGGTGCGCAGGTTCTTCAGGGACGTCTCGACGGAGGCGACGATGTGCGCCTTGCTGGTGTCGTAGGATTTCCCGGTGTGCGCGGGCCGGTTCTCGGAAACCAGCTTGATCCCGCACTTCGTCACGATCTGAATGGTCGACCGATCGACGCCGGTCTCGGCCAGGGCTGCCCCGAACAAGCTTTCGCAGGTATACTCTCCGTAGATATCGGCGTGATCGAACGTGGTAATCCCCTCGTCCAGACAATGGGCAATCAGATCCGCCGTCTCTTTGGGGCTGTGCTTCCAGTCGGCCAGCCGCCAGAGACCGTGAACGAGGCGGGAAAAACGCGGTCCATCTTGGCACAAATCGATCTGCGGAACCATAGCTCAACACTCCCAGGAATCTTCGCTGCGACCCAGCCAACCACAGGCTGGGAACACGCCGAGCCAATGATACCGGCGCATCATCCGGTACACAACCGGCATCTCGTCCGATCAAGAGACGACGGGCGTGATGAGCGTTGGAGGTCTGCAGCAGCGACGCTACGTTCCGACGAAGACCGGCTCGCTCTCTCGCAGCCGGGCTTGCACCTCTTCAGCCAGTTGCATATATTCCCGGGCCGCTTTGCTGTCCGGAGCGAAAGTGAAGATGGAATGACCGGCGTCCGGGGCTTCGACTAACCTGACGGTCTTGTGGATGACCGTGTTGAAAACCAGGTCGCCAAACAGCTCGTGCAATTGCAGTTGGATCTTACGCGTGTAGCGCGGCCGGTCCTCGACGAAGGTCAGGAGCAACCCGAGCGTCCGCGCCGAACATGGATGAAAACGGGCCTTCAGCAGCCGTATCGTTTCCAGCAGGCGTTTGAGGCCTTCAAAGGCATAGAAATGGACCTGAACCGGAATGATCACCTCCGTACTGGCCACCAGCGCGTTGAGCATCAGCAGCCCCAGTGAAGGAGGGCAATCGATCAGACACATGTCGTAGCGACTGGATTCCGTCCGCAGCCATTCACCCAGGATCAGCTCCTTGCCCAACGCGTTGTGCAGGTGTATCTCGGCCCCCGCCAGTCCCACGTTGCTCGGCAGCAGATTGAGCCCGTTGACTTCGGTCGCGACCACCACACGCGACAGGGGCACGGTCCGATCGACCAGTCCATCGTAGACGGTTTGCTCGAATGCATCCGGGTTAAAACCCATCCCCATCGTGGCGTGCCCCTGGGGATCCAAATCCACCAGGAGAACACGCTGACCCGTCCGGGCAAACGCCACCGAGAGATTCACCGCCGATGTCGTCTTGCCACATCCGCCCTTCTGATTCACTACTGCGATCGTCTTCATGGCCTGTTCAGCATTCTCGCACACCGCGTGGTCCAGCACCCGGTCTGACCACCGACGGAAAGACTCCTCTGCGCTCGGACCATCTACCACCGACACCATCGGGAAAAACGTACCGCCACTGAATTTGAATTCCGCCAAACTTCACGACTTCGGGCCACGGTCTTCTGCCCAGATCGTCTCGGAACCTCATTCGAACAGCGCCTCGCAGCGTCCGGAAATGTGCAACATGGGAAAACAGAGTGAAACAAGGGAGGATGGAATCCTGCAATACGAAAGCACAAGAGCGACCGCAGTACCCCTAACGATCCACACCACCCATCTAGCCATCCCTGGAATTGTGCAGTTTAACAGGAGTCGCCCTCAAAAAGCCAGATCCCAATATAACAGAATCTGGCTTCGGAGGAGGGTGATGAAAAGCTATTTATCGGCCTTCGTCTGGAAGGCAGTAACTACTGATAACCTAACCCTCTACCTCAATCATCGTAGCCTGCACCGAGATTTCTTTAAGGAAAAACCAATGATACAAAGAAAATATCACCTCACCCCGAATAATCAAGGATTAAATCACCAAATCGTCACTTTTTTGCCTCCCCTCTGGGGAAATCACCCCATTCACGACCCTTAATCGTACTATTTTTACGCTTGTTTCTGCGCGGTTGTTCTGCGGTTTTCACGGAAACTCTGTTAGTTGTCTTCGGAACTGTCACGACGAGTGCCCCCCGCCGTCTCCGACCCGTTGCAGGCCAAACGCAACCGGCATATCCGCGCGACGGGTCAGTTGCCGCAACTGCACGACAGCGCGACAGGGCTCGGCAAGTGACACCCACATCGTCCCCACAGGTGATTGACAGCGCGAAGCGTTTTCCGGCTGAAGCAGCCCCCCTGTTTATCGAAGCAGAAGTCACTTGGACTTCCCAGATTACCACGGGACCAATCGGGGCACCCGCTGCGGGTTGCGGCGCCGGCCCAAGGTCGGTGCCGCCCCGGGCCCCGACCCCTGACACTGTCGCCCGCCCCCAGGGGACAGGCTCGATCAATTGCCGCTTGGCGGCGCCACACTGGCTTCGGCTGTCCCGCCATAGGCACCCATGTTGATACGCTCGTTGGTCACCGGCAGGTCGTCTGCCATCGTAACCGGCTCGTCGAGCAGCGCCGCGGCGGGATCACCGGCGTCGATACAAGAGCTGGTGATCTCGTCGGAGACCCATTGCCCGGTCTGGCGATCCCAACGATAACCCTGACTCTGGAGATGGTAATCGCCGGCGACCCAGCCGCCCTCGGTCCACTGCCCCGCGGCCACGAACGCCGGATCGACGTCGAGGTTGCCCGTGCCGGACCAGTTGCCTTGAATGTTCGAGTACGTCACGGTCGCCCGGTCGTCACCTATCTGGACACCTTCCCCGGCACTGTCGTTGGCCCGAACAATTGAGTTGGTTATCCTCGGTACCACAGAGAGGATCCCGGCCCCGAAATTCTCGACGATCGTGCAGTTGTTGATCTCCGCCTGGCCACTGAGAATCCCGGCCCCGAGATTGCCAGCAATGATGCAATTCTGCAGCGTTGGCAGGCTGTGCCGGACGGTTCGCCGGTCGGTCGGAATCCACATCTCGATGCCGGCGCCCGCGTTGCCCACGATATCGCACTGCGCCACGAGGGGCCGGCTGCGATTGACCAGCAACATCCCGGACCTTTCATTGCCCGTAACCGTGCAGCGCTTAATGGTCGGCGAAGCCGCGGAGAGGTAGATCCCGCGGTTGCCTCCGGCGATCGTCAAACCATCGAGAACACTCTCGGCCGTCTCTTCTTCGGCAAACGTCACCACGTGCCCATCGCCTTGAAGGACGGTCGCGGCCACGACCGCCGGATCGGCGGGATCGGTCGAGCGAACCGTCACGGCCCGGCCGACGAAATTGACTGCCTCCTGATACACGCCTGCCGGCACGACAATCTCACTGCCACTGTCGGCGTCGCTGATCGCGTGCTGGAGATAATCATAGCGCTCGCCCGTCGTGACATTCGCGATCGTCCCGTCGAAAATCGAGTAGCCAAACGCCACGCGAACTCCCTGCACGGCCCCATACGTGCTGTCGCTGATCCACACGGCCACGCTGCCGTCGAGAGCGGGAGCAAGGCCGAAGGCCGTCTCGGCGATCGGGATATCCATGACGCCGTACTGGCGGGTGATGCAGGCGGCGCCGATTCGACCGACCGAGGCACTGCCCTGGATAAAGACAACCATGGGTCCCTCCACGGCGGGCTGCCGCTGGGCACCTTGTCGCTTGACAATCTCGAAGACTCTGACGTTCTCGGGGTCCGCGATATCGGCGCCGTAGACATCGGCTTCGTCGTTACGTTCGTCCGTCCATACCACGTACGATCCGGACACGGCCGGGTCATACTGTCGCCCTTCGTCGGCACAAACGGTGAACACCCGTATGGCGCTGAGGTCCGAGATATCGGCCGCATAGATGTCACCGTTGCCTTCCCACACCACGATGTCGCCGTCGATATCGACCACATCATCGTAGTCGTCGAAGATGTCATCTACCGGCACCGGATCGCGCCGTCCGACATTTGTGGCAACCGTAAAGTAGGTGGGACTGTCCATATCGCTGAGATCCGCACCACAAATATCGTAGGGCATGTCCCGCCACTGGTCGGCCGCGTTCGTATCGAGGCCCAGATGCTGGACCCAGACGACCCGATGGCCCGACACAGCCGGATGGCTGAAGGACTCGGTATCGCTCTTGCGCCGCAGGACCACCTCGGCTTCGGTAGCCAGGTTCCGCGCGAAAACGCTGGCGTTCGTCCCCGCCGAGCCACCGCCGCCGAGACGAATGTCCCCCGTCCAGACCACGAGATCTCCCGCGATTTTCGGCTGGGTATTCGTTCCCGAACCGCCGAACGTATCCGTCTCGTCCGTTCGGTAGTCCCGGAACGCAATCCGCCAACTGGTGTTCGAGAGCGAATCGGTCGCGAATACGGCCCTGGTGCCACTGAGGTCCGGGTAGCGTGGAAACCGCCCCTCGATGGGCGTGACGCTCAGCGCGCTGACCTGCGTGGTCCCGCCGACCGTGATCAGCCGCACCTGGCTGGGCAGGCTGTCTTCAAATCCATCGGTGACCACCAACTCGAAGAGATACTGCCCCCCTGGATCGGCGGCAAACGTAGGCGTGGCCGTATCGGCATTCGCCAGCGTCGCCGTCGGTCCTTCCAATTGCGTCCAGGTGTACGTCAGTCGGTCCACCGGGTCCGGATCGTACGATCCCGTCCCGTCCAACGCGACCTCACCCGGTGTCTGCCAGACGCGATCCGACCCCGCGTGCGCCACGGGACGTACATTGGGCCCGACAAAAACCAGCACCTGGTCCGGCTCGCTTTCGTATTGACTGTCGCCCACCACCAGTTCGAAAACGTATTCCCCGGCTTCCGGCGGGTTGAACGTCGGCGTCGCCGAATTCGGGTTGTCGAGGACGACCTCCGCACCGGATACCTGCGACCAACGATAGGTCTGGAGGTCGGCAGGATCGTAGAAGAAGCTCTCGCGCCCATCGAGCGTCACCAGATCCCCCGGTTCGAGAACGTGCACGCCCCCGCCGGCGAACGCGACCGGTTTGACGTAGCCGACGTATTCGTCGGCGCCCATGTCGATCCGAGCGCCGTAGATGCGGTCTTCGCCATCGATATCCGTCAGGCCGGGCAGGGGAATGAAATCCGGATCGCCCGCGTTGATACAGGGCGAGTCCAGCGTCAGGTGGAAGTTCTTACTCATCGAAGCCAGAAAAAGCGGATCCTCAGAGATGTTGCCATTGATACCGGTCTGGTCCATCTCACCGCCATAGATCGGCGAATAGGTCTCATAGTCGATGGATCCGTACCCGTCGGGACTGTTATCCCAGACGTTGTTGAACGCCATCAAGCCGGCACCGGCCTCGCCCTCCCAGAACAATCCGCCGCCCGAGGGAGCCTCGGCAATGATATTGTTGAAAATGCGGGCCGGTGCCGAGTCCGTGAGAAAGGCAATGTATACGTTGCCTCCCATCGAGGTCCCCAGGCCCTGGACCGGAAACCTCGAGCCATAATCGCTGTCGTTACGCACGAAGGTGTTGTTGTAGATGTCACCGCCAAAGGCGATCAGGCCGCCCCCGATGTGCGCGGAATTCTCGTAGACCATATTGTTGTGGACGATCGGTGTACCGTAGAACGTGATGACGCCGCCTCCGGCGTAGGCACCGTTGTTCCGGATGGTGTTGTACGTAATCGTCGGGCTGCCAAACCAGACACCGATCCCGCCCCCGTAGGAGATGTTGACCTGACTGAAGTCGGCCGTGATTTCGAGAGGCCCTTCGTTACGCACGATGACGTTCTTCGTGATGGTGGGCGAACTGCGTTCGCAGTAGACGCCGCCTCCCATGTAAAGCCTTTCCTGGCCACCGCTCTCTTCAGTATTCAACGTGCCGTAGCCGCCGGTGATGGTGAAACCCGCCAGCACGGCCTCGGACGTCTCGCCCTCCATGAAGACGACCGCTGAGCCCTCCCCGTCCGCGTTGAGCACGGTGTAGCCCACCACGCGCGGATCATCCGGGTCGGTGCTGGTGACGGTGATGCTCTTGCCCCGGAAATTGATCCGCTCGAAGTATATCCCTGGCGAGACGACCACCTCATCGCCATCCTCGCTGGCTGCGATGGCACCTTGGATCGTCTGGTACTCCGCGGGAACCATTCTGACCTCCGCTTGCACGAGCCCCACCGCCGTACCGATTAGAAGAACGCTGAGCAGACATGTCCTTTTCATGAGTCTCACCTTTCCGATAGATCCGCACGTCTAAAAGAGGACAGAACGGGAATTAACCTGCCTCCGAGAATCGTAACATGTTGTTTATAAACAAGTTCGCCCATTTTTGCAAGCCAATTCAGAGTGCCCGTACCGCGATCGGGCCCCTCCCCCGACCGATGCAATTTGACCATTTACTTATCTAGACGCGCTTTGGGCCCGACTATTGCGCCAAAAAGTCAACTTTTCGTTAACATACCGGCGGCGGCAAAGCCTGAGAAACTCGAATGTGAGGTGAGAAACCACGCGCATAAAAAGCATGGCCAACGGATGCGCGTGAACTCCGAAGGCCGGAGAAGATCGCCAGAAGGCCGCCCGAATCCTAATCCGGAACGGGCAGGCCCAATTCGGCCAGGACTTTCTTCATGTCTTCCCAGACGCGCCGGCGGGTATCCGGAGTGTAGTTGCGCAGCAGATAGGCCGGGTGATAGGTGGCCATCAGTTTGATGGGAGGCCGTCCGATGCCGGCGATGTACTCCTCAAAATGGCCCCGGAGCTGACCGATGGACTTGCTGGTATTCAGCAGCGTCCGGGCCGCGTGTGCCCCCAGAGCCACGATAATCTCGGGCTCGATGCACTCGATCTGCCTTTGCAGATAGGGCAGACAACTGATGATTTCGTCCGGCCTCGGATCGCGGTTGCCCGGCGGGCGACACTTGAGAATGTTGCCGATGAAGACATCCCCTCGCTTGAGGCCGCAGGCGGCAATGATCTTATCGAGCAATTGGCCGGCTCGGCCGACAAAGGGCCGGCCCTGAGCATCTTCATCGGCCCCCGGCGCTTCGCCCACGAACATGATGCGAGCGTTTGAATGGCCCTCTCCCGGGACGGCGTTGGCGCGCTCGGAACCGAGATCACATCGGCGGCACTGCCGCACCTCGGCAGCGATAACCTCCAAGTTGTCCGCCGTCTCCGGTGTTCCCGCAGTCTCGACCACGGGCTCTTCGCTGGCGTGAGGCTGTTCGGCAGGCACGTCGCTTCTCCCTTTGATCGCAAATCCCGTGAAGAACGCTTCCATCTCCAGATGTTGGCGAACCACCTTGTTCGTATCCCCGTGCTCGGTCATGTCTGCATTCTATCGCCGGCGGGCCGCTGCGACAATGGAAAAGGCCCAACGGTAAGCCGTCGGGCCTTCTGCAAGGCTCATCGCCCTATTCACCCGGCGCTCGGAGCGCTGGGCTATCGAAACGACATTAGTCGATTTCCTTGATCTTCATGTTGCGAAAGTAGATCGGCGCGCCGGCGTGCTTGCCCTGCAGCCCGACCCGCCCGTGCGTCGGCAGTTGGGCAAAGGGCGTGCTCAACCACGACGGAATTTCGCTGCCGTCCGGGTTCGTCTTGGCACTGGTCCACAACGCCATGTCCATCTCCGTGACCAGTTCGCCATTGAGCACGACGTAGATCATCTGGCCCTTGCAGGTCACCGTCATGCGATTCCACTGTCCCGGCTTCTTCACCATGCTCTTGGAGGCCGGCAGATGCCCGAAGATCGCCGCGCACTGCCAGGTCTTGGGGCTCTTGGCCCACTGTTCGGCGAAGTCATCGGCAATCTGGACCTCGACCGAATTCGGAATCCAGTTCTTCGTGTCGGTGCAGTAGACGATCACGCCGCTGTTGGTTCCCTCGGCCGTCTTGAACTCCAGATCGACGACGAAGTTGTCATAGTCCTTCTTCGCCCAGATCACCTGGTCCTCACTGGCCGTCAGGATCCCATTGTCAAAGGTCCAGACGCCCTGGGGAAACCCGGCATTCGAAAGATCCGGAGCGAACAGGTCCTGCCACTGGCTCACCTTGGGATGCGCCTTCGGGGGGATCGAAACGTCCTGACTACACGACGACAGCCACAGGATACTGCCCAGCATCCCCACTACCAGCGTCTTCTTCATGTTGGCGCTCCTTCTCACAAAGACAGGTTTCCGCGCCGGCGGCCGTTCCGCCGAGCGAGGTCCATTCTACGCGGGCGGCGGCACATTTGCCAGTCCCGAGCCTCTGATACGGCTCCACGGCGACGTCCGCGCTTGCGACAACTTGCTTCTTGACGGAGATCGGTTGCCCTCTATACATCTGGGGAATCTTAAGGAGACCTTGTAATGCGAAACACTCTTATTGCGGTTGTTGTCATGGCGGCCATCCTGTGTAGCGGCTGTACCGCTCCATCGTCCCGCCATTCGGCCGACGGGCCCGCCCTGGCCCATGACGTCTATTTCACACTGCACGACAACTCCCCGGCCGCCAAGGCCGCACTCGTGCAAGCCTGCGAGAAGTATCTCCGGGACCATCCCGGCGTAACGTTCTTCGCCGCCGGCCAGCTCGTCGAGGCCCACGCCCGCGACGTCAACGTGCGCGACTGGGATGTCGGCCTGCATATCGTCTTCCAAGACAAAGCCAGCCACGACCTCTATCAGGAGGCCGAAGCCCACCACCAATTCATAGAAGAAAACCGGGAAAATTGGAAAACCGTCCGCGTCTTCGATACGTATGTCGAGTGACACGGTGCACGTGCCGCTGCCTGCCAAGACACCATGCCTTCGGATCGGCCGCAGCGGCGGATTCAGCCTGTAGCGCGATGCTCCGCTATAGGTACAGGCGGTGGCTGTCCCGCCTCAACCAGCATCCGTTCGGCGTGTCAACAAGGGCCCACCCGATGGGGCACAGACTCAAGAATGTGGTCGTCCATCAAGGAGCAACTGCATGAAAGTAACAAGAGCGTTTCTGATCGCGGTCCTGGCATTGTATGCCGTGGCCCCTTTATGCGGCGAGGAGGCCACCTATCACGCAACGACCACCGCCGATCCGCAGATCCCACCGGGAGATCTGGAACTGCTGCTCAAGCCCCTGCGCAAGCACGAGCTGATTGTCGAAACCGAGGCCTGGCTGGCTCTGCTCCAGGCGAAGGTCCAGGAAATCAGCCTGGCCGAAATCGAGATGAAGCAGAAAGGCCGCGAGATCTCCGAGGCCAAACAAGATATCAAGGAACAGATCAAGGAGATCAAGGAGGACGCCAAACCAACGGCCGACCCCAATGAGGCACCCACGTCGGTCCCCGAAGCCAACGAGCCCGCGGCCAAAGTCGAGCAGGAAATCCAGCAAAAGCTGGAGACCATCGACGAAAAGACCGAGGAGATCGCGGAGGCAGCTGAGGATGTGAATCAGACGGCGGTAGCCGACATCAACACGGCTGACGAGGACGAGGTGCGCGCGTCGGAGAAAGACCTGTTGGAAAAGACTGAAGCGGTCGAAGAGGCCAAGGAGAAGCTCAAGCAGGCGGCCGCGGAGGTCGGCGAAGCCGATGTGGCATTGGAGGAGAAGGTCAAGAAGATCGGCGAAGCGGAGGTGGAGCTGTACACCAAGGTGCGCGAGCAACTGCTGGCCCATATCAACCGCCTGCGCGAGGAGCAGACGGCCCTGATCGACCGCGTGCGGGTCGTCGTTGCCGCCCTGGAGGCCAAGGGGGGAGATGTCGCCGAGTACCAGCAGTACGTTGACGCCGTGTCCGGCTTGCGTGTTGACGTCAAGGACATCAGCGCCACGCGCGCGATCATCCTCGGCTGGCTCAGGTCGCCCGAGGGCGGACTGCGGTGGGCCAGGAGCATCGCGTCCTTCATGCTCATCGTGATAGCCGCCAAGATCTTGTCCTTTATTCTGGGCCGACTGACGCGCAAGGCGGTTGATATGAACAAGAAGTGCTCCGATCTCCTGGGGGACTTCCTGGTCAACATCGTCCGCAAGGCCGTCTTCATCATCGGCCTGGTCATCGCCCTGTCGGTGTTGGGCGTCAACATTGGTCCGTTGGTAGGTGGGATCGCGGCCCTCGGCTTCATCATTGGCTTCGCCCTCCAGGGGACGCTGGGTAATTTCGCGGCCGGCTTGATGATCCTGCTGCATCGCCCTTACGACGTCGGTGACGTCGTCCAGACCGCCGGCATCACGGGATTCGTGCAATCGATGAACCTGAACACCACGACGATCAAGACCTTCGACAATCAGGTGGTGGTCGTACCCAATGGGTCCATCTGGGGCGACAACATCGTCAATGTCACCGGCAGCGACACCCGCCGGGTGGACCTGATGTTCGGGATCGGCTACAGCGACGACATGGGCAAGGCTCAGGGCATCCTGGAAGAGATTTTGCGCTCCCATCCGCTGGTCCTGGACGAGCCGGTCCCCAATGTGAAAGTGCATGAACTGGGTGATTCGTCCGTCAATTACATCTGCCGGCCGTGGACCAAGACCAGCGACTATTGGACCGTCTACTGGGATGTCACCCGCAGTGTGAAGGAACGTTTCGACGCCGAAGGGGTCAGCATTCCCTTTCCGCAGCGCGACGTGCATCTCTTTCAGGAAAACGCTCAGGTCTTCCCGGGGACCAAACTCGTGCGCGATAGAGAGAACCTGTGAGAAAAGGAGCAAAGATATGAAAAAAGCATCGTTCGTGACCATGGTGGCACTGGCATTGCTCGCGACGCTGGCCGGCTGTGGACCCAAGAAGAGTCTGACACTGGAGGAGAGACGCCAAGTGGTGGCCGACATGGAAGAAGCCGCGCTCGAGCGACTGTACCGGGAGGCTCCGGAAGCCAAGGACAAGATCGCCCAAGCCCCCGGCTACGGCGTCTTCAGCAACGCCAACGTCAACCTCGTGATCGCCAGCGCCGGCTCCGGTTACGGCGTCGTCGTCGACAAGGCCACCGGGCAGCGCACCTACATGAAGATGGCCCTCGGCGGCGTCGGCCTCGGGTTGGGCGCCAAGGATTACCGCGTGGTCATGATCTTCAAAGAGAAGTCGGCCATGGACAAGTTTGTCGAGAGTGGCTGGGATTTCGGCGCGCACGCCGACGCGGCTGCCAAGGCCGGCGAACAGGGCGCCGAGGCCAGCGCCGAAGGTGACATCCGCTCCCAGATCGAGGTCTACTCGATGACCGAAACAGGCCTGGCCCTCCAGGCCACGGTGGCCGGACAGAAATACTGGAAGGACAAGAGCCTGAACTAGTCACCCATTCGATCCTACCGGCGGCCTAGGCCAATCTACAGACTACGATGCCAAAGAACACCGCGGGGTCGCGAATACCGTTCGCGGCCCCGCTTCCTTTTCGCGCCGCCCTGCCCTCCCTACGTCCGGACGCTGCGCAGCGTCTCGAAGACAATACCGGCCAGTACGATGAGTCCGCCGATCACCGTGCGCAGGGCCAACGTTTCGTCGTGAATCAGATAGCCGAAGAAGGCACCGTAGAATGGTAGCAGCGTCGCGATGATGCCGACCGTCTTGGCGCTGAGGTGCTTGAAGCTCGCCGAGAAGAGGCTATGGGGCAGCGCCGTGAACACGAGGGCCAGCAGCACAAGCAGGCCTCCCGTCTTGGGCGAGATATCCGATCCGCCCGGCCATAGCCACGGGACCAGCACCAGCCCCGTCACGAGCATCTGCCAGAACATCAGGGCCGAGCCGGAATACTGGTGCACGTATTTGCGGGTCAGGAGATTGCGCACCATGAAGAACAGGCCGGAGACCACGCCGAGCACAATCCCTTGCGTCGTCGAATTCGAGAGGCTCATCGTCGGTGTCATGATCACGATGCCGGCGAAAACCAACAACGCCAGCGCCACGTCGGATTTGCGCAGCTTCTCTGCGAAGAGGAACGGCTCGATCAGCGCTGTGATCACCGGATAGGTATGCAGAGCCAGAATTGCCACTGCCGCCGTGGAGACCTTCAACGCCTTGAAATACGTCAGCCAGTGCAGGCACAACAGCAGGCCCAGAATCATCATCAGGCCGTAGTGACGCGTCTGGTTCACACGCAACGGACTCCTCAGCGCCAGGAGAACCAGCAGCACCCCCCCGGCCCCGATCAGCGAACGCAGACAGATCACCTGGGTAACCGGCAGTGCGATGCCCTTGGCGAACATCGCGGTCCCGCCCCACATCAGCACGGCGACATTGAGTTGAACCAGACTAACGCTCTTCGGTCGCATCGTTCATCCGACGACAAAGGCCAATTACGCCGCCCGCTCGACGCGCGCGAACCTCCCGGTCGCCTGGCACGACGGCCGATACCGGAAATACAGGAAAAGATCCGCCGCGACCAAAAGCATGTTCATCGTATACAGGATGATGATCCAGTCGTAGCTGTAGACGGCCTTGTGGATGACCCCACAGACGTATCCCAGACACACGATCGCCAGGAACAACGGGCTCTTGCCGCAGACCACCCTGGTCCGCAGGCTTTTGGCGATGGATACGGGCCAACTGACTCCGAAACAAATTAGCATAACCGCTTCAAACACCGACATGAACCACAACTCCTTGTCACTTAATCAGTGTGTCTGTTCAAACGCTCAGGCATTGATTGAGAACATTGGGTGGCAACTTCAAGTCCGCAGGACCTGGGGATGGTTCGAGGCATGAGGAATCTTCTGCGCCCCAACGAACCGTCTCGTTCGCCATCCCCAAGCGGCCGCTTGAGGCTGCCACCCACGATGTCCTGATGGAGGCGATGACTACCCACTGAAGACCTCCCCCGGCGCCATTGGTCGCTCGATCACCCGATCTGCGAGGCGCAGCCGGAGCGTAGCCGGACGGGTGGCCTCGATGCGATACGATGTCACTTCTCCATCCCTCCAGGAAACATCGACCACGAAGCCGCCACGTGCGCGCAGGCCGCTGACTGACCCGCGCGGCCAGGCCTTCGGCAGGGCCGGCAGCAAATGTACCGTGCCGGCGTGACTTTGCAGGAGCATCTCCGCGATTCCCGCACAACCGCCGAAGTTGCCGTCGATCTGGAAAGGCGGGTGCGTATCGAACAGATTCGCTTGCGTGCTCTTGCGCAGCAGGAGCGTGACATGCTCGTAGGCAGTGTCCCCATCGAGCAGACGGGCGTAGAAATTGACGATCCACGCCCGGCTCCAACCGGTATGGCCCCCGCCGTGGCTTAGGCGCCGCTCGATCGTCCTCCGGGCCGCCGTGAACAGGTCGCGATCTTGCGCCGTGACCAAAGAGAACGGATGCAGTCCGATCAGATGCGACATGTGGCGATGGCCCGGTTCGCGCTCCTCGTAGTCCTCAATCCACTCCTGAATGGTCCCGTCGCGACCGATCTTCAGCGCCGGCAACTTCGCCAGAGCCGCCCGCAATTGGTCGCGATACTCGGGGTCACGGCCGAGTATTTCCCCCGCCGCTATGACAGCCTCGAAGACGGCGCGAACGATCGAGGTGTGATAGGTCGAGGCGCGCGAGATCCGCACGGCCTCTCCGGTCTCGGGATGAAGGTAGGCATTCTCCGGAGAGGTCGACGGAACGATCACGAGCATCCCGTCGGCATCGGTCACGAGATAGTCGAGCAGGAACTCGCTGGCCCCTTTGAGGATGGGATAGGCCCGACCGGCCAAGAATGCGCGATCGCCTGTGAACTCGTAGTGCCGCCACAACGTCAGGGCCATCCACGCGCCGGCCAGCGGGTCCAGCACCCCATTCTGGAATTGCGATCCCTCCGTCGAGCCGCCGGGCGTCGTGCGCCCGAACAGGTTGACCGTCGTGAAGGCGACCCAGCCCCGCGCATCGTAGAGCTTTCGAGCGGACGCCCTGCCCTTTTCGGTGACGCGCTGGAACCACTCTACCAGGGGCTCGATCGTCTCCGAGAGGTTGCACAGATCGGCCGGCCAATAATTCATCTGCAGGTTGATGTTGAGATGGTAGTCGGCCTCCCACGGCGCCCACATGCGATGGCTCCAGATTCCCTGGAGATTGGCCGGCAAACGACCGGGAGCGCGCGAGCTGGACATCAGCAGATAACGACCGTACTGGAAGTACAGCGCAACGAGCCCGTCATCGGCGCCCCCTTCCTTCACTGCTGCCAGGCGCACGTCCGTCGGCAGTGGCTCTTTCTCAGGCTCTCCTCCCAAGTCGAGGTTCACCCGATTGAAGTACGCGCTGTGCTCGGCAATATGATCGCGTCGCAACTGGTCCCAGGTCTTCAGCAACGCCCTCTCGATAATGGCATCAGCCCGCCGGCCTGGATCGAGCGAGCGGTCGAAATCCATCTTCCTCAGACTGAAGTCCGTCGCCGCTGTGAACAGCAGGACCGCCTCATCGGCCATGACGATCCGGAGAGCATTGCCGGCTGCCTCCACGTGTCCGACCATAGTCTGTACCGCCAGCCGTCCGGCGAACCTCATATGAGCCCCGCCGGGGCCGGAACCGCCCGGGTTGTCGTCGTATCCCTTCGGAGCGGGCACATCGACGATCTGGCCGTCCAGGCACAGGCGAGTCCCCAACGTCGTCACCCGTGTGTCTTTCTGGCGGGTCAGGCGAATCGTGGCGTTTAGATTGCCTGGTCGGTCGGCGCGAAGCCGCACGACCAGAACGTTATCGACGGCCGAGATGAAGAGCTCCCGCCAGAACTGAACGCCAGCGACGCGATAGCGAACGCCCGCCAGGCCCGTCTCCAGATCCAATTCGCGCTCGTAGTCCGTCACGTCGTCACCGTGGTCCATCTCGATCCAGAGATCACCCAAGGGCTCATAGGACCGAAACGATGTGGGCGACTTCGTCAGCTTCTCCAAACCTAGTTGCCGCGCTTCGCCGATATTGCCGGCCAGTACGAACCGCTGGAGTTCTTTGAGATGTTTCGCGAACTCATCCGGGTAGACATCCAGCGGCGCGCCGGCCCAGAGGCTCTCTTCGTTGAGCGACAACTGCTCCTTCGGTGCCGTGCCGAAAACCATGGCGCCGAGCCGTCCGTTGCCCAGAGGTAGCGCTTCGTCCCACGTCTGGGCCGGCTGCTCGTACCAGAGCCTGCACCGGCGGTCTGAGGCCGCAGCACAGCGTCCATAGCCTAACAGTGACAGACTCATCGCACAAACGACAAGCACGACAGCGCTTCGTTTCTGCATAGTACATTCCCCGTCGACTTTCATTCGTTTCGAGATTGGCATCGATTCACGAGGCACGTATGCTATCCTCCGAAGGGACCGGGCTCAGGGAATGTTTGCACAACGTGACTGCAACAGTGATCTTCATGGACTCTCTGTGCATCATCTTTGACGCCGTCGGCGTGCAGGTGAACTGAGACGGTTCAGTACGGCGAGAAGGTCGTCCCGGCGCCGTGTGCGCAGGAACTCCGCAATGATCTTCTTATTCTGAGGCAAGTAGTACTGAAGCAGCGCCGCCTGGAGCCGCTTCTCCTTGCGGGAGGTGGGGATATGGATCCGGCGCCCGGCCTCGTCGACGCCCGAGACGTACATGGCCGTCGCTAGTGACAGCGGACTCGGGACGAAGTCCTGCACCTGTCGGGGACGCCAGGACCGTGACAGCAGGTATTCCGTCAGTTTCAGAGCATCTTCCGGCCGGCAGCCCGGATGGGCGCTGATGAAGTACGGTACGAGATAGGCCTCCTTGCCCGCCCGGCGGCACCCAGCGGCAAACTGCTCCTCGAACCGCTCAAAGACGTCGAAGTGCGGCTTACCCATCCGGTCCAGCACGTGCGGGCAGAAATGCTCGGGCGCGACCTTGAGATGTCCGCCGACGAAATATCGCACGAGCAGGTCTATGTAGTCAGGGCTCTCCAGCGCCAGGTCGTGGCGGATCCCGGACGCAACGAAGACGTGCGTTCGCTTCTTGCCTTTAGCCGGCTCGGCCCACCGGACGAATGCCTCCATCATCTCCAGTATGGGCCCATGATCGAAGCGGGCGTTCTTGCACGGCGAGGGAAACAGGCAACTAGCCCGCGGGCACGTCTCGGCCTGGGCACAGGTCATCCAATACATGTTGGCCGAGGGTCCGCCCACGTCTTCGATCGTACCGCGAAACTGCGGATGTCGCCGAACGCGCTCGGCTTCCTCCAGCAGCGACGCCAGTGAGCGCGAGCGGATCTGCTTGCCCTGGTGGCATCCGATCGAACAGAACGAGCAGCCGCCGAAGCAGCCACGATGCGTCGTGATAGAGAACTGCACCGGCGTCAGCGCCGGCACGCCTCCGTCGCGGTCATAGCGCGGATGCGCCGCACGCGTAAACGGCAAATCGTACAGCGCGTCCAATTGCTCTGTGTCCATCCCCTCCGCCGGCGGCAGGACTACCAGCGTGCCTGGATCTTGTTCCTGGACGATCGGTCGCCCGGCCGCGCGGGCCTGGGCCTGGTATTCCAGATGGGTCGTGATAAAAGACGGAGTGTCATCGGTCTGTTGCGACAGCGAGGGTAAGTGTACGGCGTTGCCCGGTGGCGCGATGCCCTTGCGGGCCAGATAGGCCGTGCCCGGAATGTCGGTCAGATCATGGATCGACTCGCCCCCATCTAGGCGCCGAGCGACCTCGGCCACCGCCTGCTCGGCCATGCCGTGAATCAGCAGATCCGCCTTGGCATCGATCAGCACGGAGCGTTTGAGCTTGTCCTCGATGTAATCGTAGTGCACGAGTCGGCGCAGGCTGGCTTCCAGACCACCCAGCACGATCGGCACGCCTGAGAAGGCCTCGCGGGCGCGGGCCGCATAGACCAACAGCGGCCGACTCGGACGCAGGCCGAGTGCCCCGCCGGGACTGTAGACGTCCTGCCGGCGGCGATGGCCCAGCGAGGCGTAGTCGTTCAGGCGCGAATCGATGCAGCCGCTGGTGATCCCCCAGAACAAACGCGGCCGCCCCAGAGTTCGGAAGGGCTCGATGGTTCGCCAGTCAGGCTGGGCCAGAAGCGCCACGCGATAGCCCAGGCGTTCGAGCCAGCGGCCGATCAAGGCCACGCCAAACGAGGGATGGTCCACGTACGCATCGCCCGTGACCAGGATGACGTCCGGCCGGTCCCAGCCCCGCCGGCGCAACTCCGCGGCCGTGGTCGGCAAGAATCGATCGGGATATATGACTCCTTTACTCATTCGGCGATTATACCACAGTCGCGATGCCCCTGTTCGAAGGCCAAACACTCGGACTCAGCCAGTCGCAAAATGGCGAATACCCAACTCTACTCCGGCAACAAAATTGGCTTTGCTTCTTTACCGGACCCCTATTTCCAGCCTGAAAACGCAGAAAATTGGCTTTGTTTTGCACGAATGATGACATGGGGCGGCGTAGGCCCTCCTCCGCATTCGAATGTGTGCCCCTGATCTTCGGTGCTCGCCCCATCCGGCCAAACCTTCCCAGACTTACAGTGGACTATTTGCGCTTTACTATCCATACTTCAATATATCGTTGTATACATATCATACATCGCCGCCTGCTGAACGTCAAGTAGAATTTGCTACGCTTCCCAGAGGCGATATCTCCTGCTTGAGGGTTTCCTGATGGCCCTGCAGGGGGAGCCGCGTAGACCTTGACCGCTCGCGGCCATGAACGCTAGGATGGCCGCAATAATGATCGGAGACATGCGATGAAGTGGTTGGGCAGGAGTACTTTGGCGTTGTTGCTCTCGGCTGCAGGCCCAGCGTGGGGGCAAGTGGGGCAACGGGGACTGTATGCAGTTGGACTGCCGCCCAATCCGCACCCGAAGCAAGTGGCACGACTGGAAATCGCGACCAGTCCTTGCCCGGAGTCGACCGGGACCCGGTGGTACCGACTGAGGGCGACCAAAATCAACGACCAGGCCTTGACAGTCTGGTTCTGCGCCGATGCGAATCCATTCCGGCCCGGCCCGAGCGCGGCGATGACCGTTCATCGCTACCTGCTCCAGGAGCCCAACCAGCCGCCCACGGAATACGTGGACCAACGCACGGGAAAGGCACTGGTTCCCGTGTTCGGATTCGTCGAGAAGTTGCTGCCGCGCACCGACTACGACGGCCCCCCACTATTCAAAAAGGGAACGTATCTGGGCCAGCCGTTGTCCCTTCAGAAAACGCTCGAACCGCAGGATGCTTCGCCTCCCCCGCCGGTGCGCACGCTGGTGTTGCGCAGCGATCTGATCGTCGGCACCAGCCGGAATTTCCGCGATGACGGCACGGGACGAAAGGACCGCAAGGCCAACTACAACTTCGTGCCCTTCACCAAGGCTAACTACGAGGAGATGATCGCGGCGGGCATCAATTACTTCACGGACAAAGGCGAACAGGTGGACTGGATCTGTCATCGTCCAGTCTTCTACGACGGGTACACGGAGGAGGTGGCGTTTCCAGAAGAACTGTATCGCCCGAACTTTCTTGGTTGGCGTATGTTTATCGACGAGCCGGCCTGTCGCCTGGCGGGCAAGCATCCGCCGGGCGCGTCGCTGCTCGATGCGGTGCAGATGATTCACGGACACATCCAAGAGAAGCTCAATCCGACGTACTATCACGATCAGATCGTTCAGAACGGCATCGATCTGGGCACGCTGACGCTCACCGAACCGGTGCTTCCCATCTGGGAAACATACATCGAGACAAGCTACTACCAGTTGGAGGCCAACCCTTACGGTATCGTGCAGGAATGCCGTTGGCGGATCGACCCGAACGCGGACTCCGAGCAGATTCTGATGCTCCAGCGCCTCAACGAAGCGTTTGGCGTGGACGTTGAGATCACGCCGGAGAACCTCTTCCTCTGGTCTTATTCCCAGATGCGGGGGCCGGCCCGGGTCTTTGGCTCCAAATGGGGCATGAGCATCTATGGCCAGGCCGAGCCGTACCTGCGCCTGCCTTCGATGAAACTGGCGTACGACCTCGGCGCTGAGTTCATCTGGTTCTGGACCTCCGACCACGATCATCACGTCCCGTACACCGAGCAACTCCGCCTGGCCCGGGCGATCACGGCATATGCTCAGACCCGTGCACCGCGCGACCTGGCGAAGCTGCGCCGGGCCGCCAAAACAGCGATCGTTATTCCTTATGGCTACAGCCTGCCCACCTGCTGGCAGCTATTCACCTGGGGCACACACATCTACCCGCTGGACCGCAAGAACGAGCACGGCCTGACCTATAAAGAGGTCCTGGCGCCCGCCGTCCGAGAAATCGCCCGCTGCCTAAACGAAGGCATCGCCTATGACGTGTTGCCGGCCGGCAAAGGGTTCGACCCCCACGGCTATGAGAGAATCTTCTCGGTCGCCGAAGACGGGAGCACCTGGGAACGGAGACACGAACACCGCTGAGCCAGCGCGGCACGAACGTGGTGTCAGAAAAAAGCGAAAATCCTGTTTGACAGACGGGCGACCGGCAATTTAATCGTTCAGCCCTGCGAACCATGCCTAAAGAGGGCCGATTGGCCCCGGCATATGGGCCATTGTTAAACCTCTGACGATCCCATAGAATGGAGCCCATTGTTGTGTTCTGCCGAAGCAGACCGGTCGTGGTGTCGCGACACTGCCGGCGCTGAATTGCAGGGGCCGTCGAACTGAGTAAGAGAACCATGCTCGATCGGAAGCAGGGACCGTTGGTCGTGGGCTGGCGCGAGTGGGTCAGCCTGCCCCAGCTGAGTTTGAAACGGATCAAGGCCAAGCTGGATACCGGCGCCAAGACGTCGGCCTTACACGCGTTCTTCATCGAACCGCACTGCCGGCACGGGGCGCCCTGGGTGCGGTTCGGGTTGCATCCGCTCCAACGCAACCGAAAGGTCGAATGCATTTGCGAAGCCGAGGTCGCCGACGAGCGGTGGATCACCGATTCCGGCGGGCACCGGGAGAAGCGCTTCGTCATTGAGACGATCCTGACCATTGCGGAGATTCATTTTCCCATCGAACTGACGCTGGCCAATCGGGACAACCTCCAGTTCCGCATGCTGCTCGGTCGGTCGGCATTGAGCAAGCATTTTGTGGTGGACCCGGCTCACTCGTACGTCCTGGGCCGCCCCCCCAAGAAAAGAAAGAAGACGGCTTCATGAAAATCGGTATTCTCTCACGCAATCGCAGACTCTACTCGACGCGACGCCTGGTCGAAGCCGGCCGACAGCGTGGGCACGAAATCCAGGTCATCGATACACTGCGCTGCTATATGAACATCGTCTCGCACCGCCCCGCCATTCATTACATGGGTGAGATCCTTACCGGGTGTGACGCGGTAATCCCGCGTATCGGCGCGTCGGTGACCTTCTACGGCGCCGCAGTTCTGCGGCAGTTCGAGATGATGGGCGTCTATCCGCTGAACGAATCCGTGGCTATCACGCGTTCGCGCGACAAGCTGCGGTCGCTCCAGTTGCTGGCCCGCAAAGGCATCGGCCTGCCGGTGACGGGTTTCGCTCATTCCCCCGACGACATCCAGGACCTGATCAAGATGGTTGGTGGTGCGCCGCTGGTGATCAAACTGCTGGAGGGCACACAGGGCATCGGGGTCGTGCTCACGGAGACGGCCAAGGCCGCCGAAAGCGTGGTCGAGGCGTTCATGGGTCTCAAGGCCAACATTCTCGTCCAGGAATACATCAGCGAAGCGAACGGAGCCGACATTCGGTGCTTCGTGATCGGAGATCGCGTGGTCGCGGCGATGAGGCGTCAGGCCAAGGAAGGCGAGTTCCGCTCCAACCTGCATCGGGGCGGCACAGCCTCGCCGATCAAGATCACGCCGGAAGAGCGTTCCACGGCGGTTCGCGCCGCCAAGGTCATGGGTCTGAATGTCTGCGGCGTCGACGTGTTGCGCTCCAATCACGGCCCGGTCGTGATGGAGGTCAATTCCTCGCCCGGGCTGGAAGGGGTCGAGGCCGCCACGGGCAAGGACATTGCCGGCATGGTATACGAGTTCATTGAGAAGAACGCCCGGCCGCACCGGACACGCACCAAAGGCAAAGGATAAGGAAGACCACGTGAAACATCCGGGCATCTCCATCTCGGGCACCACCGTGGAGGCCGGGCAGCGAACGACCGTCGAACTGCCGGCGGCCAGTCTCTACTCTTATACACCGATGGCCATCCCGGTCCGCGTCATCTGCGGCCGGCACGCCGGTCCGACCCTGTCCGTCTGCGCCGCTCTGCATGGCGACGAAATCAACGGCGTCGAGATCATCCGTCGTCTCCTGCGCTTGCCCGTGCTCAAGCAGTTGCGGGGTACGCTGCTGGCCGTTCCCATTGTCAATGTCTACGGGTTCGTCAACCGCTCGCGCTACCTGCCGGACCGTCGCGATTTGAATCGCTCGTTCCCGGGCTCGGCCCGCGGCTCGCTGACTGCCCGCCTGGCGGACCTGTTCCTCAAGGAGATTCTGGAGAAGAGCGACTATGGGGTCGATATCCACAGCGGCGCCATTCACCGGGAGAACTTGCCACACGTCCGCGCCAATCTGGACGACCCGCAAACGGCGGCGCTGGCCCGCGCGTTCAACGTGCCGGTTATTCTGAACGCTGACGTGCGCGAGGGGTCGCTGCGCGAGCAGGCGGTCGAACGAGGCCTCCCCATGGTCCTGTACGAAGCCGGCGAGGCCCTGCGCTTCGACGAACGCGCGGTTCGCGCCGGAGTCAAGGGCATCATCTCGGTCTTGCGCGAGCTGGACATGCTGCCGGTCGGGCGGTGGCAGCGGCGTGCAACGCAGCCGGTCATCGCCCGCTCCAGTACGTGGGTGCGCGCGCCGGAAAGCGGCATTCTCACCGCGGCGGCACCGCTGGGGACACGACTGCACAAGGACGACGTCGCCGGACTCATCACCGATCCCTTCGGTCAGGAGGAATCCGAGGTCCGTTCGCACGTCGGCGGCGTGGTCATCGGCCGGACCAATCTGCCTTTGGTCAATGAGGGCGAAGCTCTGTTTCACGTAGCAACGTTCGAATCGCCGAAGACCGCCGAACGCGTCATCGAAGCCTTCCAGACCGATCCGCTGCCGCCGGAACCGGCCATCGGTCAGGAGCCCCCGCTCGTCTGAGCCAACAAGCTGAACCAGGAAGATAAAGGGTATCGCGATGAAGCACTCTTGGGATCGACGAAACTTCTTGAAGGCCGCCGGCGTGGTCGCCGCGGCGCCGATGGGATCGACGTGGTCGCGGGCTCGAACCGCACAAGCCACGCGTCCCAATATTCTGATTATTCACACGGACGAGCATCGCATCGAGTGTCTCGGCGCGTACGGCAACGCCGATGTCAAAACACCGAACATCGATCGACTGGCCGCCGAGGGGGTGCGCTACGACACCAGCTTCTGCCCGTTTCCAGTGTGCACGCCGTCGCGCTACTCGCTGTTGTGCGGCCAGTATGTCCATGAGCATCGGGGCTGGAGCAATCACTGCACGCTGGCGCCTGCCATCGCGACGTTCCCGAAGGTTCTCAGAACTGAAGGCTATCGCACCAAGGCGGTGGGCAAAATGCACTTCACTCCGACCTACCTGGACGTGGGCTTCAGTGAGATGACCCTGGCCGAACAGAACGGCCCGGGACGGTGGGATGACGACTATCATCGCTATCTCCGGGAGCACGGTCTGGTCGACCGCAACGATCTGGAAGACCAACTCGTGCGCGAGTATCGTGCGCATGCCCCGCAGGAATATTGGGACACGTGCGGCGCCCGGGTCTCCAACCTGCCCGAAGAACACCACAGTACGACCTGGACTGCCGATCGCGCTGTCGAGACGCTCCAGGGCTGGAGCGCCGCCGAGCCGAACCTGCTGATGGTCGGTTTCATCAAGCCGCACCATCCGTTCGATCCGCCCGCGCCGTGGGACCAACTGTACGACCCCGAGAAGCTCACGCTGCTGCCCGGCTGGACACCGCAATGCCTCGACCGTGACTTCAAATACAATCGCGGCTACTTTCCCAACGACAAACTCACCGAGCCGACGCTGCGCCGCGTCATGGCATTCTACTACGCGACCATTACCCAGATCGATCACCACGTCGGACGCATGATCGAGGTTCTCAAGCGCAAAGGACTCTACGACAGCACCCTGATCGTTTTCACGTCCGATCACGGCGACTACATGGGTTTCCACCACATGCTGCTCAAGGGCAACTACATGTACGATCCGGTGGTGAAAGTCCCCCTGATCGTCAAGTGGCCCGGCAGTCGAGAAGCCGGCACGGTCTCCCAGCGTCTGGTCAACAATATCGATCTGGCTCCGACTCTGTGCCGCGTGGCCGGCTGCGAAGCGCCGGCCTCCATGTACGGGCACGCCCTCCAGGATGCCGAGGGGCACGAGCTGATCTTCGCCGAAGCACGTGGGGGACGAGATGTGATGGCCCGCTCGCAGACGCGCAAGCTCATTCTAACTGGCGGAGATAACGAGAACCTGTTCTTCGACTTGGAGAAGGACCCGCAAGAACTGAACAATCGGTACGGTGCCCCAGCGTACCGCGCCGAGATCAAAGCGATGGAAGCGCAACTGACCGCCTGGCGCTGCAAAGAGAGCAAGCCCAAACCCTATCTGGACCAAGGCGCACCACAGATCGACCAGCCAAACGTTCCGCCGCACGATCTAAGCCACCGCGAAGCCATACAGCGCTACTACCGCGAGAAGATGATGGCATTGCAGAAGCGCGTGTGACGCAACCTAGCGGTCGCGCGTCGCAATTTCCGCCCATTGGCGTTTGAGCTGCGCCACGCGCTGCGGCTGCTCGGCAGCCAAGTCCCTCGTCTCGTACGGATCGGAAGCCAGGTGGTAGAGTTCGGCAGCACTGCCGTCGTTCCATAGCACGAGCTTCCAGCTACCCGAGCGCACGGCCGAGAATTTTGGGGCTCTCCAGTAGAGCAAGCGGTTTGCCTCGACCTGTCCCGTCCGGGCGATCGCGGGCCAGACGTTCACACCGTCTCAGTTCAAATCGCGCGCCGGCTGTGCTGCGGTCAGCGCGCATAGAGTCGGCATCCAGTCGACGATGTGGATCGGCGCGTCACACTGCCCCGGTTCGAGCACGCCCGGCCAGTTGGCCAGTGCGGGCACGCGAATTCCACCTTCGTAGACGTCGCCCTTCCAGCCGCGCAGGGGCTTGTTGTCGCCCAGGACCGTGTGCGGCTTATCCGCGTAGCGGCCCTGGTATTGCGTGTCACTGTGCCAGGTTCGTTGGCCGCCATTGTCGCTGATGAAAACGATCAGCGTGTCTTCACGCAGCTTCGCACGATCCAGCGCCGCGACGATCTGCCCGATGCCATGATCCATATGCGTGATGCTCGCCGCCAGCCAGCGCCGCGAAGGCTCGGCGATCTTGTCCTCGTACATCGAGGTCCATTTCTCCGGCTCGTCGAGCGGATAGTGTGGGACGCTGTACGCCACGTAGAGGAAGAACGGCTTGGGATGATCGGATTCGATCACACGGACGGCTTCGTCGGTAATCAGATCCGTCGCGTGGCCGGTCTCTTCCAGATATTCATCGTTGCGATGCCAGGAGCGGACGCCCGTCTTGTAGTGATGCGTGTACGGGTCGATTTGGCCGTGGAAGTAGCCGTACGAAGTGTCGAAGCCATACTTGCGAGGTGTCCATTGCGGCGGCGAGCCCATGTGCCACTTGCCGGAAATGTGCGTGGTATAGCCGCTCTGCCGCAAAGCGGCCGGCAGCGTCACGGTATCGTCGTGAAAGATCTCACCGTAGGCAGGTGAAACTACGCCGTAACGGCTGGGATAGTGACCCGTCATCAACCCGACCCGCGTCGGCGTACAAGTAGGCATGACATAATGCTGGTCGCAGCGCACGCCATCTCGTGCCAGGCGGTCAATATGGGATGTCCGGATCACCGAATCGTGATAGCCGACATCGGCCCAGCCCATGTCATCGGCCAGGATGAAGACGATGTTGGGCGGGTCCTGCCCGGCCCGTCTGCGGCCGCACGCCAGTGCCCCACTCATCAGACCGAGGGCTCCGGTCGCGGATCGCCTCAGAAACGCGCGCCGCGTGATGATACGCCGATGGTCTCCGGCTCCCACCGCTTCGACTCCTTCCCAAGCGCCCCTGAAAGAGAATCGGGGACACAATGCCGGTCGCCGATCGGTCCTATGGACCTCCGCCACCGTCACTGTGCCCCCGACGTCGGTTCAGAGGAAGTTTAGAAGTGATGCACGTAGCGCAGTATGAAGCGCTCGCCCTCGGGACGGTACTTTGTCTCGGTTTCGAAATAGGCGTTGAAGAATAGATGGGAATCCTGGGAGAAACTCCACATCCCCCCAGGACCGATACCGAGAACCTGTTCGCGGTTGCCCACCTTGACACCGTCCGCCTCCGTGTCGCTGATCTGCTTGAGGTAATAGCCGTTCAGGCCGGCCCGCAGTTTCTTGGGGATGAACTCGTAGGCCAGAGTGAAATTGGCGTGGACCGCCTGGCCCGCCTGGGTATCGTCATAGCCCAGGGGCGAGAAGGGATCGTCGTTCTCATCGTTCCACAGGTCGTGCACGCGGGTCGAGGCCGTCAGCTGGGGGGTGATGAAGTAGGTACCGGCCCAATAGGGATTGAACGAGAAGAAGTTGCTGCCCGGGTTGATGGCCTCGTCTTCGTCGTACTTGCCCACCGGCAACAGCATCTGGAACTCGACGCGATGCATAAACTTGGGACCGTTGGCTCCCATGATGGGATCCCACTGCAGAAAGGGCCCAACCAGGACGACACCGACGCCGGTGCCGTTGTCGATATCCGGCGTGGTGTCGAAACCCACGATCGGCACGATGACATTGAGACCCCATTTGCCGCCCAGCAAGACGGGCTGATCGGACTGTTAGATGAACTGATTCAAGTAGGCCCACACGTCTACATCTGCGTCGGCAAGCACGGGTGAGGGATGATCAACCAGTTCGTCGGCCGTGTAATACTGGAGATAGCCGGTATAGTAAAAGCCCGGCCCGGCGGGCGGACCACCGTCCATGAACGTGGTCAAGCCGAGATTGACCGTCGGCAGCGGTTGATCGTAGGCCCAGACCGGTGCCGCCAGAAGAATGAGCAGCACGCCTGCGCCCACTACAAAGATTTTTCCCTGTTTCATCGTGTGCCTCCTAAAAGAAACCGACATTAGGCTCGGGGCCAGTCCCTTTGCAGTTATCGCCCCTTTGATAGCGGAATTTGTCGGCTATGTCACCCGTTTTTCTTGACTATTTCTCGGCTTCTGAGCCCGATAACGTCCCCGAAGACGTCCCTTCGGACGGCTCCCAGTGACAATCGAACCGCTCCGGAAAGGGCAGAAATCCGTCCTGACGGCCGATGTGCAGGCCCCATTCGATCATTTGGCCAGCGTCGTTGTCGGTGAAGGCTTCCGGTCGGTACGCACCAGGCGCCCTGGGGACCCGGTCCGGATCCGTCATCTTCGAGAACCTCAGCCCATCGGCGGCATATTGTAGGGTCTTGCCGATCCCCTCCGGTCCGATATTGACCATCGTCACAACACCATGAGCGACGGGCCAGACCGTGGCATCGTAGCCATGCGCCACGTGGCTCTTTGTATACCACAGATGAAACAGATTGCCGACCTCAGTGATGCCACTGGGATCGCACCGCATCACACTCGGGTCCGGACCAAGCCCCGTAGCAGGTGAGTAGTAAGTATACAGCGCGGCGTCTCTCGGAAGCGAATGCAGCGACAAACACGAATAGAGCTTGTGCCCGGTGAAGACGAGCGGTAGACTCGGGAGGCGCAGCAGATGGACATGTGGATTAGGGGTGAAAGGAGACAACGGTGGCGACGCGACGGTGGACGATTGCTGGGTTGGTGTGTCTGGTGTTGGTCGGGGGCTGTGGGCGCTTCCAGAAGTCGTCGTCCACGGCGGGATTCGAACTGCTCTTCGACGGCGAGACCTTCGACGGCTGGGAGGGGAATCTGGAGGTCTTTCGCATCGAGGGCAACGCGATCGTCGGAGGTTCACTGGAGGAACCGGTTGCGCACAATGACTTTCTCTGCACGGAGCAGGAATACGGGGACTTCGAACTGCGCTTGCAGGTCAAGCTGCTGGGCGAAAATGCCAACGCGGGCATTCAGTTCCGCACGCGACGGATTCCCGGCCACTACGAAGTGAGCGGCTACCAGGCGGACATGGGCCAGCAATATTGGGGCTGCCTGTACGATGAATCCCGCCGCAACAAGATCCTGGCGGGCATCGAGAAGGAGCAGGCGGCCGAGATCGTCCGGGCCGAACAGTGGAACGACTACATCATTCGCTGCCAGGGTGACCGCATCCAACTCTGGCTCAATGGCACGCTGACCGTCGACTACACCGAGACCGACGATTCGATCGAACGCACCGGGATCATCGCCCTGCAGATCCACGGCGGCCCGCCCAGCGAGGCGTGGTACCGCCACATTCGCATCAAGACGCTTTGAGTGCCGCGCCGGTCGCCTCGTCCAGAATCGCCCAGATGCGATCGAGCCAGGCTTCGTGCTCGGGCTTCATCAGCACCGACCGCAGGCATGTCACGCAGTCGGCGTCACGCTGAATGTTCGTCCCTTCAAGGTGGAAGAAGTCCACGGGCAGCTCCGCCAGCGCCAGATGCAATTGCCGCCGCGCCGCTTCCGCGAAGAGTCGCCTGGCCCGCTCCGAGGCTTCGCTGATGCGCGGGGCGCGCACCATCCAAACCACGAGGTCCAATTCCGGCACGAAGCCCGGCACGAAACGATCGTCCGTGCGCAACTGCTCGTGCAACTCCAGCGCCGCGCGCCGTCCGGTAGCGAGCCCCTTGGCGAACGCACCGCCTCTGGCGAGGGGTAGCAACTGCATAGTGGCCCACAGCGCCACGGCCGCGGCGCCGGCCCGTGAGCATTCGAGACTGATCTCCCCCAGGTGCAGTTCGGCCGAGCTGAAGTACGTGTACGGCGAGTCGTGCTTGTAGAAGCGACCGACTGCCGGATCGCGAAACAACACGCAGCCGCAGCCATAGGGCTGGAGCCCATGTTTGTGCGGATCGATGACCAGCGAATCGACTTCACCCAATCGGTCGTAGGCACGCCGTGTGGAGCCGGCGAGGTTGTCCACGAGACCGAAGTAGCCGCCGTAAGCCGCGTCGGCGTGCAGACAAAACCCATACCGCTCGCGCAGATCCAGCAGCGCCGGCAGCGGATCGACCGAACCGGTAGCGGTCGTGCCGATCGTCGCGACCACAGTGCCGACGCCACCTCGATCCAGGCGTGCCCTCAGGGCGTCACGATCCAGCCGTCCGAAACGGTCGCACGGAATCGCCTCGAAGGGCAGACTCAGCACGCCACTGATGCGTCCGTGCGTGTAGTGGGCCTGCTCGGACGCGAGAATCGTCGCACCAGGATACAACTGCCCTGCCACCCACAGCGCTTCGAGATTGGCCATCGTCCCACCGCTGGTCAGATGGCCCAAGTGGGTGGTCCAGCCGATCATGCGGGCGAGCTCGGCCACCGCCTCTTTCTCCATGTGCGAACTGGCTCGCCCGCCATCGAGGGCGTGGTTGTTGGGATTGATCCATAGCGCCAGCGCATAGGCGAGACGCGCAACCGGATGTGGGGGCTTGAGCATCTGGCCGGCGTACAGCGGATGGAAATAGGGGTAGTTGTCCCCCAGCCGCTCGGCCACGTCCGCCAGCACGCGCGTCACGGCCTGAACGTCAACACGCGTCTCCGTCACTGCCGGCAGCGCCGTGAACCCCGCCTCCAGGCGCGCCAGCGCCGTCGTCAGAACGTGGAGCGATTCCTTATCGAGTCCGATGAATTTCGCGCCGTGCATTGCCCTGCCCTTTCCAGCGAGGGTCATCGCTCTTACTGTTCGAGCCTGGCCCGGAGGATCCAATCGACCTTGTCCATCTCGGGCCGGCGGTAGGCCCTGAGTTTGGCCAGTAGTCCGTCGGCCGTCCGGTCAACCAGCAGGAGGTCGCGATGAGCTGTGTCGAGAAACCCCTCATCCGTCGCGTGGTCGACGAAACGAATCAAGTGATCGAAGTAGCCGGCGGCGTTGAGCAGCCCTGCCGGCTTGGTGTGCAGAGCCAGTTGGGCCCAGGTCAGAATCTCGAACATCTCTTCCATCGTACCGAACCCGCCCGGCAACGCGATGAACCCATCGGCCAATCCTGCCATCGTCGCTTTGCGCTCGTGCATGTCCTTGACGACGCGCAGCTCCGTGGCCTCGTTGAGCCCGAGTTCCATCGCCTGCAAAGCCTCGGGAATCACGCCGATGACGTTGCCCCCACGTTCCAGCACCGTCCGCGCCAGCACGCCCATCATACCGATGCGCCCGCCGCCAAAGACAAGGTCCAGTCCCTGCTGGACCAGCACGCGGCCCAGCGTTCGAGCGGCATCGGCATACTCGGTTCGCGTCCCTACCCCACTGCCGCAATAAACACACACCCGTTTCATTCGCTCTCACCTGCCACACAAGATAGTCTCGGCTCCACGCTCCCCACAGGCGTCGTGCCCAGTAGACGCAACAACACAGGCCAGAATGCCAGCACCACCGTCGGCAACAGCACCGCGAGGACTCCAAAGGCGACGATGGGCCGAGCCCACGAGGCCGTAGCGATGCGCATGCAGACGGCGCCGACCATGAACCTGGTAGAACGCGATGAAGCCGGCAAACCACAGCACCAGCGACAGTGCGACGTGGCTGTCCGGCACACCCCACTGGACGGCGATGGTGGGCATGGCCGCCAGGTACATGTCCGTCGCCAAAGGGGGAACCGCCGCGATGGCTGACAGAAATACGATATATAACACTTGATGGCGTCGCTGTGCCTGCGTGTCGTTCAATGCCTTCTACCCATCTGAGAGAGAGAAAAAGGATGCGCCGGCTCCGGCCGACTCAAGCTGAGTCCTGCACACCCTGCCGTTCGAGATTAGTCGCGTGCGCAGCGCCTGTCAAATCGAAAGCGGCCTTGACGCGTTGCTCTTCAGAGGCCATAATCGCCGTCACGAGCAGCGGAATCCGGCACCCCGGTATTATGGCACGAGCAGACATGCGGACCGTGCCTGAGATCGGCACCCCTGTCTCTGGCCTGTGAGAAAGGAGGCCCGTTGATGGAGCACATCATTGCCAAGTGCGGTTATCGTTGCGACCTCTGCCTGTCCTACGAGGCCAACCTCAATGGCGACGCGGATCGCCAGCGCATGAGCGAGGCCCTGGCCAAATACTACGGCTACACGCTGCCCCCCGAGCAGATCCGCCCGTGCAAAGGCTGCGGGGCCACGGCCGACGCACCGGACGCGAATTGCCAGGTCCACCCATGCGTGGTGGCCCGGGGCCTGGACAACTGCGGCCAGTGCCCCGATTTCGGCTGCGAGAAGCTCAAGACGCGTATGGACACGGTCGAAGAATGCCTCAAACGCTGCCCGGACGTCCCCAAGGACGACTACGAACAGTTCTTCCGTCCCTATCTCAGTCGCGGCACGCTGATGGACGTCCAGCAGGCCATGAAAGACTGAACCGGTCCACCGATGCGCTCGGCGCGGAGCGCTTAGTCCGCCAGGGTAAAGGCGGGCATCTTAACGATCGCCCCGCCCTGCCCGGCCGATTGATGGGCACACAGCCCCACACAGGTCCAGTTGGCACTGGTGACGGCATTGGGCCACGGATCGCGATCTTCCAATAGCGCCGAAACGAATTCGTTGACCAGGTGCGGATGCGAACCGCCGTGACCGCCCCCTTGGATGAAGGACAGGTGCCCGGCGTCCTGGATCGACCGCGTGAACTTGCGAATCGGTTCGGGCAGTAGATGAGCGTAATCGGGCACCGTCACACGCTCGGGGATTTCCGGCTCGGGCTTCTTGGCCGTGTGGATGACGTGCTCTTGCCCTTCCACCAGCGTCCATTCGAAACT
>CP070782.1:5225282-5236439 GCA_020346325.1 Phycisphaerales bacterium | reverse complement strand
TCGTCGATGTACACCACACCCATCGCACCGGCACCCTCGACACCAATCGTCAGCGAGTTGACATTGCTCAAGTTGCCACCAACATCGGAGAGATTGATGATGAACGCCTGCCAGGCCGTCGTAGTAAGGTCTCCATTGTAAGAGACTTTGCGGCCATTGATCTTGACATACAACTGCCCGCCCGTGTTGGTCGCGTCGCCGTGGATGTTGAGCGAAAGGCTCTGGATGCCGTTCGTGGTCCAGTTCTGTTTGAGATTGTAATCAGCCTCGGACGTGGCGGTCGACGTGTTGTCGTAGAACAGCGGCATTGACTGACTGCCACTGTTGACAATCGTCTGCTCGGCGAAGGGCGCCTCGAAGTAGCCAACCGTCGAGCCGGTGTCATTGACCCAGCCATCTTCCCAGGTCTCGTAGATGCGACCGCCCTCATCGTCCGTATAGCTCTCGAAGTCATCGACCACCAGGAATTCCTGCGTCGTAAAGCTCCAGATGCCGCCTTCCCACTTGCCGATCACCTCGGCCTCGTTGACCTCGTCGACCTTCCAGTAGTAGGTCATGTCGAGATCGAGAGCGCCGGGACTGTAGCTGGCCTCGTCCGTGCTGCCGCCCAGAGCCAGTGCCTCGGCATCGGTGCCCAGATACACGTCGTGTGAGGCTGCCTCGCGGCCGGCCCGCCAGGTGAGAACCGTATCCACGCTGACTCCCACTGCCTCCGCCGCCGGCTCGGGCAGACGCGCCGTGGCGGGAATGTACATGAAGCGCACCTCGCCGAGGCCGTACTGGGGCAAACTGCCGTAGTTGCTGTTGACCGCGATCTTGACAACCTTGACGGCAGCGCCGCCGAAATCCACCATCGTGTTCGCCTGGTAGCCTTCGCCGGCCGTCGCCTGGGCCAGTACCACATCGCCCAACGTCGCCCAGGCTTCGCCATCGGCCGAGTATTCGATGCTCACATCCTGGAGTCCGAAGCCCAGAACCGGCTCGAACATCACGTTGTAGTTCCAGACCAGCATCTCATCCAGCTTATAGGCCTGGTCGAATTCGTACTGGATCCAGACCGGATCAGCGCCGACCGGTAGCCCCAGCCACATGTCCGAACTGGCGGTCGAATGTCCGTCGTCGGCATCAAGACCTGAGCCATTGATGGTGTTCTCGATGCCCACCCCCGAGTCGGACGTGGCGTTGGTGGTCGCGATGACGTCCTCCACCGCGTAGGCATAGGGCTCGACGGTGAAGGTCCAAACATCGCCCTTGAAGATGCCATCGGTCAAGACCTCATCGATGCGCCAGTAGTAGGTCTGGCTGAATTCCAGGCGACCAACATCCAGGGAGATCGCGCTTTGGCCCTGGCTGATCAGCGCGTCCATCGGGTTGGCCCGGCTGGCACTGTTGACATCCTCCTGACTCGTGCCGAGGTACACATCGTGGCCCGTGGCGCCCTCGCCCGGCGCCCAGCTCACGGTCAGATCACGCTCCACATCGGTCGCGTCCTTTTCCGGGCTCGGAGAGCGTGCCGCCTCTGGCGCTACGGCCAGAATGATATGCACAAAGACAATCTTGGCGTTGTCCGCTCCCGCGTCGGCATCGGCCGTGATGGTCAGGCGGCCATCAGTGACCTCCACCGTCACTTCGTATTCATCGAAGTTGCCGGCCTGCCCATCCGGATCTTCGATCAGGACCCCTTCGACCAGCATAAAATTGGTTTGGTCCGTATACCCGGGATCGCCGCAGACCATGAAGATATTGTAGAGACCGTTCTCTATCTCGATCTCCCAGACTGCCGGGGGAGAGGACTTCTGTAAGTGGTTACAGGTATCATAGCGCTGGTCGTCATGGGAGCCGCGATCGCGGGCATCGCCCGTGATATCCCGATCCCAGCCGTAGGTCCAGCCATTGCCACGGTCACCGAAGACCTCACCACCATCGCCCAGATACCCCTCCGGCGTCTCGCTAGTTGTCTGCTGAAAATTGATGTAGACGGTCTGTCCCTGAACCAAGCCGGTGAAAAAGGCCAGGGCGATGACAGAGACAACCAACCAAATGCATCTCTTACACATAACGGTCCTCCTTCTAAGAAGCTCATCGTAACCGCACTTCAGCCACATGCCGAAGCGCCATCCCCCCACACAACGCATCACGCAACTCTACGAGTCTGGACGCGTCCTTGCTGTTTGTGGCTACTCCGGAACCTTCCCTCACGAACGAGATGGTAGAACCTGCGCACTCACCTCCTTCCTGAAACATAGACCGATAGCCTGACTGCAAACGCCAAGAGAATGCGAAATACCACCGTGGTGTCGTGACGCCCCCCCATCTGCTGGGTGTCCGGCAAAATACACTCTCATCAGGGCCTCCGATCGTGCTCTATGGCGCAGCCGTTCCGCACAACGGTCAGTGCTCCCCACAGAACCCAAGAACTATGACAAATGGCAGCTTTCCAGCCCAAACCCTCGCAGCCGACTCTCTTTTTTTACCAGATTTACCCGCCTCGTACAATAGATTTCTCCGACGTGCGGACCTCGCGGCCCAGCGCCGAGAACAGAATGATTGCAAATGGCTCTACAAAGAGAACCTACCGACCCTGGCACCGGGACGCGTGCCCCAGCCGACCGAGCCTCTCCAAGCCCTGGCCAGGTCAGTCCCCCTGGGCTCCACCGAAATCACGGCATTCAGACACCCATTTCACTGGGATTAACGCCGGCAGACACGAGCCCTTTTCTCCGGCCCTCTGTTCTACCCGCGTCGCCTCATCAAAGCTGCTATCACCTTCTTCGCCGGAAAACGGACTTGACAAAAGCCTATTTCCCGGATTGCGCTGTGCTACTGCCCCGTCAGGCTCTCGATGATTTCGGTCACGATCTGATCGTGGCTCTTGCCGATGCAATCGACGGCGACCTCAGCATAGCGCTCATACAGGGGCTGACGTTGCTCGTAGAGCGAGCGAATGGTCTGCCCCGGCTCCATCACCACGCCCCGGGTGCGCAGGTTCAGCAGGCGTTGCTCGATTCGTTCGACGGGCAGATCCAGGTGCACGATCACACCACGCGTCCCCAGATAGTCCATGGCCGTTTCGCTGTAGACGACGCTGCCGCCCGTGGCAATTACCGCGTTGGTCTCATCGAGGCAAAGGACATAGTCCTCCTCGGCCTCTAAGAACCACGCCAGACCGTTGTGGTCGATCATCTCCTGGAGCGAGCGGCCTTGGATGGCCTGCATATACACGTCCGTATCGACGAAGTAGCGTCCCAGGGCTTTGGCCAACAGCACACCGACCGTACTCTTGCCCACGGCCGGCATGCCGATCAACACGATGTTCTTATCCTTTAGCTCCATGCGCGCCGCCCACAGTATCCAAACTGACAGCGCCCGGCAACAAGAAACGCTGAAAGGAATTGCCCGTGAAAAAGCGGGTGCCGTAATGCACGGCCGACTGCCAAACCGACGACATGCTCGAAGCCCGGGCGCATTGAAACGGGGCCTGCGCACCTGGTGCACAGGCCCCTGGATGATCGGTCTTTCGCGGCATCGTTCCGCCAGCAAAGCACAGAAGCGATGCGCGTGTTTCACGTCTGGAACACCGATCTACCGATCGCCAGCCAGATAGCGAATCTCACCTTCCGACAACGCGCGAGTGTAGATGCTGAAGTCAGCCAGCAGGCCGTTGTAGTAGGCATCGGCATCGTACTGCGACCGCCCCAGCGAGTTTTGAGCGGTCTGGCCCAGGTCGCTCGGCAGTGTCGCCGTCTCACCCTCAGCGACCACGGAGCCGTCGAGATACAGGGCCATGGTCATGCTGGCACTGTCGATGGTGACAGCCACATGATGCCAGCCGGAAGGCAGCGTGTCTGACGCCTCTACGATAGACTCACCCGCACCGGCCGTAGGCGTGATCGCAAAGCGCAGCGGTCCGGTCGTCCCCGTGCGGGGCGAGAGGAACATGTACCCGGCCGAACTGCTATTACCGAAATCGAAGATGCGCTGCCAGGAGCCCGTGGTATTCGGGAAGTCCGCCCACAGCGCCACGGTGATGTCATCGAGGCCAGCCAGCAGCGAGCCAATGGGCAGTTCGACATAATCGTTGATCCCATCGAAGCGCATGGCCCGCCCCAGATTGGCGACGGCGTCATCATAGAACGGATCGTTCATCTCGGTCCCGTCGTAGCCATTGCCGGTATCGTCAATGACATTGTCCTCGAATGCATAGTGCGCTACCAGATCGCCCGTGCCCGGGTCCGCCGGCGCCACCACCGCCGGGGCAAACCGGTACAGTCGGATATCGTCGACATACACGAGGCCCGAACCGGCGCCCTCGACACCCACGCTCAGCGTGGTGACACTCTGGAGGTTGGCACCTACGGAGGCCAGATCGATATTCCACTGCTTCCACACGGACGCCGTGATACCTTCGGCCGCTCCGTCGTAGACCACCTTGGTCCCGTTGACCTCCACATAGACCTGGGCCGCATCGTTCTCCAGGTCGCCATGGAAATTCAGTACCAACGTCGCGCTGGCGGCTCTGGTCCAATCCTGGGGCACGCTGAACGTCAGGTCCGCCCGCGAGATGGACACACCGCCCACATTGGCGTATGCCAGTGGCATGGACTGCTCGCCGCTCAGGACAATGGTCTGTTCGGCAAACGGCTCTTCGAGGTATCCGACCGTTGCGCCGGTATCATTGACCCAGCCATCGGCCCAGGTCTCGTAGATGCGGCTGCCTTCATCATCCGTATAACTCTCGAAATCATCGATCACGATGAAATCAGCCGTCGCGAAGTTCCAGATCGCGCCTTCCCACGCACTGATGGCTTCGGCTTCGTTCACCTCGACCACCTTCCAGTAGTACGTCTCACTCAAATCGAGTGTGGCGCTGTAGGGCGGCTGCGCGACCGTGATGGCCCCGGCTGTCCCGTCGATCACGGCTTGCTCATCAGTGCTCAGGTAAACCTCATGACTGGCCGCTTCACGTCCCACACGCCAGTCAAACGTCGCATCCACATCCACGTCAGTGGCACCCACTGCCGGCTCAGGTTCGCGCGCCTGCACCGGAATCTGGAGGAAGCGCACTTCACTAAGTCCCAGTTTGCCCAGCATGCCGTAACCACTGTTGACGGTCAACCTGACGGCCTTCGCGGGCACGCCGCTAAAATCGATGATGGTGTTAGCCGTATAGGTGGCCTTCGCCGTGGCCTGGGCAAACTGCACATCGCCCAGCAGCATCCAATCGGTGCCGTTCTCGGAGTACTCGACCGTGACGTCCTTGAGGCCAAAGCCCAGCATCAGCTCGAACATCACGTTGTAGTTCCACACCTGCATCTCGTGCAGCTTATAGGCCGCGTCGAAATCGAACTGGAGCGTCAGAGGTTGGCCCGGCAGCGGGGTCCCCACCCACATATCCTCCGGCAACGTCGAATGCTGATCGGCCTCGTTGAGCCCTGAGCCATTGACCATGGACTCCAGGAGCATACCCGGGTCCGAAACGCCATCGGTGGTCACGACGATGTTTTCGATAGCGTAGGCAAACGGCTCGACCGTGAAGCTCCAGATCTCACCTTTGAAGACAGTGAAGTCGGGCGCTGCGTTGACCTCGTCCACACGCCAGTAGTAGGTCTGGCCCAGTTCCAGACGTCCCGGATCGAGCGTTGTCCCCGTCTGGCCCTCGCTGATCAGTACCCCCAGCGGCGCGTCGGTGGTGGCGGCGTTGACGTCGTCGAAGGAGGTGCCCAAGTACACATCATGCGTCGCCGCGGTTTCGCTGGGACTCCAACTGAGAATCGAGTCGCGCGGCACGTCGGTGGCCTCGTCGGCCGGAGAGGGATTGAAGGCGATTCCCACCGCCAGCCCATCCGGGCCCAGATCGTGCATCTTCTCCAGTTCTTCCGGCGTCAGCGCACCGACCCAGAAGCGGACCTCATTCCAGCTGGCGTTGGCGGTCGCGTCCGGCCACTGCGACTGGCCCAGCCAGACGTTGTCATCAGCCAGATCCGACAACACGTTGTTGGTTTCAAACGAGCCCTTGGCCTCGCCCAGGTCAGGAGCATCGGCCGGCGCCGTGTACCAGGTCACGCTCCCCGGCTCGAAGATGCAGACAATGTGATATTCCACACCCAACTCATAGGGAGCATTGGTGCTGTCCACCGTCGAACTCCCATCCGGACCCAGCCACTCGACGCGATCTGTCCCCAACGCCGTCGCATTGGTCCAACTCCTGACGACGTTGTGGGCCGTGCTGGTGCCGAAATCAAAGATGCGCGACCAGTTCTGCACCGAGATCTGGGTCGCCCAGGCCTCGAACGTGACCGTGTCGCCGAGGCTGCTTACGATTCCATCGGCCAGATCGATGTAGTCGGAACTGCCCTTGGCGCCACCGGTCAGCGTTATCTCCGAGTCGGACAAGATCGCGTCGTTGGAGCCGTCGTCCACGATGACAGCATCCTGTCCCCCAACCGAATCCACCAGGTCACCGTTGAAACTCCAGCGATGGGCCAGATCCGCGGCCGACCCGCTCGTGGCCAGACCCAGCACCATCAGAACTACCATGAAGTACACCAGTTGCCTACCCATGACTGACCTCCTTCAAAGGACACTAACTTGATTATCACCTCACCTGAACACGACAGACACACCTTTGATATTTCGCTACCCATGGGTGAGGATACCAGCAGGGACCATCTCCGGGGCCGTACCAAGCGCGCAGTCTGGGCGGCGGGAGAATTCTCGACAACGTTTCCACACTGTGTACCCTGGCGCTCCTCGTTTCACCCTTGGCTCCTTCGCCCGCTGGTACTAGGCCACGACCGCAACGGCACACCACACGACCGCTCACACGATCAGACACCCCCCTGAGATTCGGCCAGACCCCGCAGCCAGAACCATTGCGCGCACTTCCCGGCCCCCGTGATGGGGCAAGAAGAAAAACACCCGTCAGTGTAGCGGATTTATATCTTGATGATCCCAGATAGGACCCTCCCAAACAACACCATATTGCGTCTTTCTGTAGCCAGTTTGCGAACACCGCCCGCCCCCGAGTGTTCTCAGGGGCGATGATTCCCCTTCCAGGCGCCATTCCAGACATTCGTGACGACGGGGCCCACGCCAACCCGCATAGCCCCCGTCCGAACCTTTTCACCCGAAACCGACGGTAGCCGATCAATTTGGGGTCCTCGTCAACCACAGGCAGTCACCCTACTCGCTCGCGAGATAGCGAATCTCAAAGGGCGACAGGACTCTGTCATAGATGCGGATCTCATCCAGGGCGCCGTTGTAGGGATTGCCGCCGCCATTGACCGAATCCCCAAACACGGTCCCCGCCGTCGGGTCGGTGCCGAGGCTGAACTCGCCCTGGGCGGCGACGTTGCCGTCCATGTATATGGTGCCGGTGGCGCCGTCGAATGTCACCGCCACATGGGTCCATTCGCCTTCCGGCATCGTGTTGGAGACCACTTCAGCACCCTCGCGCTGGAGCCGCACAATCCCGGTGTCGATGTTGGCCTCGATTTGCCACATCATGTCGTTGGCCGCCCAGGAATCGCGCTTGCCGATCAGACCTTGATAGAAACCACTCAAGCCGTTCCAGCGAGTCCACAACGCGACGGAGAGCTGCCCTGTCGCCTCGGACGGATGGAGCGTCCCCAGGGTCACGCGTTGCCCGCCTGAGCCGTCAAACTCGCGCGCCTGCCCCACCTGTCCTTCCACATAGACCGGCGCGCCGACGACGGTACCATCGTGACCATTGCCCGAACTGTCTTCGACGTTTCCTTCCAACGCATAGTAGGCCACCAGGCCACTGGTGCCCGGATCGGCCGAACCGACGCGGCCCACCTGGACATCGTCGACGTAGATCAGGCCGGCACCGCCCGGCGTCGGGTTGTCCCGATCGCCGACACCCAGGTAGATCATCTCCACTTTATTCAGGCTGAGATTGCCCAGGGCGCTGAACGGGATTTCCCAGGTCTGCCATTGCGTGGCCACGGTCGCCTCCGGATCCGGATGCGTCACCACCTGCACGCGCCCGGCACCGTCTTCGACCGCGACGTACAGCGGCGCCGGATCGTTGCCCGGGGCGTCGGCCGTCGCGGCCGCGCTGCCACGGAAATGAATGACCAGCGTGGCCGCCCCGCTCAGCGTCCAGTTGGCCCCACCGAGATCGCGCTCGGCCTCCGAGTAGAAGGGCGCGTCCATATTGTTGTACTCCAACGGCATCGACTGCCGACCGCTGGTGACGATCGACCGCTCGGCAAACGGCGCGTCCAGCGGTCCACACCCAGTTCCGGTTTGAAGCGGATATCCAGCGTCCCTTCGGCGCACTTCATCCAGGCCGACAGGGTGTATTTTTTGTTCTGCTCGAAGACATGACCGCCGTGCTCCAGGTCGTTGCCCCAGTTGTTCGTCCCGGGGCTGTCGACCGTAACATGCAGGCAATATTGCCCCTCGACCGGATCTTCCAGGACGTTAACTCCCACGGGGCGTTCCACCACCTCCATCGTGGCGCTGTACGTGTTCCACGCATCGGTCTTGCCACTTTCGAAACCGCCGTTGTCCAGGAGATTCTCCACTTCCTGAGCTTGCGTGACTCCCAGCGCCGCGAATCCCATGGCCAAAGCCATCAACGACCACATACCACGTGCTCTCATTAAGTGTCCTCCTTGTTCTTGCTGCGTCGCCAGGCGACCCGTCTCAAATGAACTCTTCTTGCCGATACCGGCCCGGGGATCGAGACGGCCTCTCCGGAACCATGGCCTCGTAATCACAGGGACCAAGCCCACCGCGACTAAGGTGGGCTTGGTCCAAACACTTCTCTTATCAATCAATGCCCCGCTACAGATTAGAAGGGCTTGTGTGCCGGTGTCCGCTTGCCGGCCAGCCAGGCGATCTCCTCGGCCGACAGCGCCCGATTATAGACGCGAACTTCATCCAGCAAGCCGGGGAAGTAGTTATCGTTGTCTTCCCGCTTGCCGATGTGGACCTGTCCGGGCGGAGTCACGTCCGCAGCCGCCACGGCCACGCTGCCAACGATTAGGCCATCGCCATACCAGGCCACCGTCTCGCCATCAAAGGTGGCGGCCAGGTGGTGCCATTCCAGGTCGATGGGCCTGATGTCTCGTTCCCAACCGTAGCGGTGCACGCCGTAGTAGCCCAAGGTTGTGTCGGCGGTATCGCCAACGGCTTCGATGTCGAAGTGACCGCCGTTGCCGCTGGGACCGGTAAAGCCAAAGACGCCCGTCCAGGCGTTGATGCCGGTAGCGCTGGCCTTCGCCCAGCCCGAAACCGTGCGGGCCATGCCCACGTCGATGCCGACGCCGGCAACCACGACATAGTCGTCGGCACCATCGAGTTCGATGGCCTGGCCGTCCATACCCGCGCCGTAGATGGGATCACCATTTGCCGTACCGTTGTACCCATTGCCCGAGGCGTCGGTGACGTCACCATTAAGGGCATAATGGGCCACCAGGTTGGCCGTATCCGGCTCGGCCGGCACGACGTACTCGGGCGCATTGGGATACAGCCGGATGCTGTCGATGTAGAGCGTACCCGAGGCACCGGCACCCTCGACGCCGATTATCAACGTGCGCACGTTGCTCACATTGCCGACCGTGGACAGATCGATGTTCCACGGCTGCCATGTCGCTCGGCTGATGTCGGCCGCGTCGCCATCGTAGTCCACCCTCGTGCCATTGATCTCGGCATAGAGTTGACCGGTATTGCCCGGGGTGCCATAGAAATACAGCGACAAGCTCTGGACCCCGCTGCCCGCCCAGTTGGTAAGCGTTGGTTCATACTCGGTCTCGGCGGTCGCAACACCCGTGTTGTCGTAGAACAGTGGCATCGATTGCCGTCCATCACGGACAATCACCCGCTCGGCGAACGGCGCATCGAGATAACCCACGGTCGAACCGGTATCATTGACCCACCCATCGATCCAGGTCTCATAGATGCGATTGTCGTCATCGTTGTAGCTTTCGAAGTCTTCGACCACGAGGAACTCGAGCGTCGAGAAACTCCAGACGCCGCCTTCCCAAACGGTGGGTGTGGCGGCCTCGTTGACTTCGTTGACCTTCCAGTAGTAGGTGGTCCCCAGTTCCAGCCCTGTCGCCGCATAGCGGCTCTCGCTGACCGAATCTACTAGGGCCGTGCCGGCTTCCACCGCCGCGCGATCGGTGCTCAGGTAGACCTCATGGGCGGCGACCTCGCGGCCATCGCGCCAATCGAGGGTCAGATCCAGGTCGACGTCGACGGCACCGTCCGCGGGCGTGGGCTCACGCGCTACGACCGGCTTGTACAGGAATCGGACCTCGCTGAGACCGAACTGCGGCAGCATCCCACCCCAGTTGCTGTTGGCCGTCAGACGGACATATTTAGCGACCACACCGTCGAGGTCGACTACCGTATTGGCGGCGTAACCCGACCGGGCTGTGCCCTGGGCGAACTCGTAATCGCCCAGGATCGTCCACTCGGCACCGTCCGTCGAATACTCCACAGTCACGTCCTTGAGTCCGAAGCCCAGGACCAACTCAAACTGGACGTTATAGTTCCAGACCGACATCTGAGAGAGCTTGTAGACTGCGTCAAACTCATATTGGATCCACGTCGGCTGTGCGCCCGCGGCATTGCTTAGCCACATGTCAGTCGCTTCGATCGAATGCTGATCGCTGGCGTTGAGCCCCGACCCGTTGACGGTGTTCTCGGGCCCGGCCCCCGCTTCGGAACTGGAGGCGGTAGCGACGATGTTCTGGAGCGGGTAGACGAACGGCTCGGCCGTGAAGCTCCAGGTGTTGCCTTTGAAGACGGCCTTGTCGGGCGTCGCGTTGACTTCATCGACGCGCCAGTAGTAAGTCTGGCTGTATTCCAAAAGCCCTTCAGGATCGAACGTGATCCCTGCCTGGCCTTCGCTGGCCAGAACGCCCATGGGATCGGCGACGCTGGCATTGTTGACATCGTCGAAGCTCGTGCCGAAATACACATCGTGCGAACCCGCCAACTCGCCGGCGCGCCAACTCAGCTCGACGTCGCGTGGCACGTCGGTGGCCCCATCGCCCGGGGCAGGGTCGGTCGCGGCGGTCCGCTTCTGGAACACCGGCGGAACGTAGTCGCCTTCATAGAACCGCACACCATCGACCCAGAAATCACCGGCATCGTACTGGATGTGGAAGGTGATCGTCG
>CP070782.1:5212561-5225182 GCA_020346325.1 Phycisphaerales bacterium | reverse complement strand
TTTTTCTTCCTTCAGTTCTTCATCATCAACGGCATGGGTGCGTACATGCTGACGCCGGCGTTTGCCGAGGGGCAGGCTAGCCTCTGGTCGGGTACGGCCGGCATTCTCGGTTGGGACAAGCTGGCCTTCTACAATCCGAGCTTTCTCATGCTGACGCTGCACCGCACGGCGGCGAATTTCGCCTATGCCGGCTTCGTCGTCGCGGGTGTCTGTGGCGTGCTGCTGTACCGCGCCAAGCGGGAGAAGATCAAGGCGTGGTACGAGAGCGGCGGACGCTTCGCGTTCAAGGTGGCATTCATCAGCTTCCTGACACTGCCGATCATCGGTTTTTTCTATAGCTGGGTGCTCAAATACCACGCCAAGGAGGCGTACGACAATCTGATGGTCGGGCGGGGCGACGTCGTCGCCGGCGGTATCGACTGGTGGTGGACCAAGCAACTGGTGGTCGCGGCGATGATCGGCATCGGGCTGGTTTTCGGTCGCAAGAGCGCCAAGGCCAAACGCGAGTTCGCGCTGCCCATGGCCGCGGTTTACGTGGTCTCCCTGCTGTATCTGATGTTCTACGTGGGCATGGCGATACAGATGACGTGGCTGTTCCTCTGGGGTTCGCTGGCCGCGGCTATCGTGGCCGGGCTCTGGGCGTCGCATCTGGTGAATCGCTACGAAGGGTCGGGGCGGGCCGTGTTCGTTACGATGGGCATCCTCTCGTTTCTGACGGTGTGCCTGGGCGGCTACGTGCGGGAAGCCTCGCGTCCGCGCTTCGTCAGTCCGTCCGGACAACAGCAAGCAGGCTTCAATCGCATTCAGCAATACAGCAAGGTCTATCATCCGGCGGAACGGCCCGAGAACATCGAGATGCGCATGGTGCGGGGAACGGCGCCGCACGTAGCCGGATTGCCCGAGCGCTCGCCGCTCGTGGAACTGCCCCCGGAAACGGCCGCCGATCTGGTGTCGGCACGCTGCATTTCGTGCCACACCCTGGAGCGGATCTATCGCTACAAAGGCACCGACTGGGATCGCGTCGTGGGCCGGATGAAGGCCTACGGCACGCGCCTCAACGGCGAGGAGGCGGCCGAAATTGCGGACTATCTGGAAAGCGGCGAACTGCAGCGAAATACGTCCATCGACGTGAACGAGGCGATGTCGTCCGAATGAACAGTGCGTCGCATCAGACTCTCGTCTGATAGCTTGCGGGAAGGACAGGAACATGAACGAACCGAGTGAAAACGCGGTGGTGGAGGCGCAGCGGCAGGAGGGCCCCGATCTGCTCGAAGCGTCCCTGGAGGTCTATCCACTGCGCGATGCTTCCGAGGACCCGGGATGGGCCGTGAAAACCGTCTTTGTCTGGCTCTTCATCGCCTGCGGCCTGTACGTGTTCTTCCTGGTGCTGCTGGTTCTGGGAATCTGGTACGACTAGAGAGACGGACGGTGATTCGGCATGCGATTGGGACGCGTATTTCTGACCTTCATCAAGATCTTCCTGATGCTTGTGGTGACCGCGATGATCCGGTTTCAGATCCCGGAGCTGCGATACGATCTGGGCAGCAAGGAGCCCGTGCAGATCACCTCACCCAACGATCTTTCCATCCAGCGTTTCGCGCAGTCCACGTTCGCCTCGGTCCACGGCACGATCGATCCGAATCGGGCCGCCACGTTCGCGATGCATGGCGTGCGCTTCACGTATTTTTTCCTGCAAGACTATGGACCGAAACTTGTGGTCCGGACGTCCGAACAGATTGATGAAGGGTGGACGCAGATCGGTACTCATATGGGGCGGCTCAAGCCCTATCGGCGCATGCCGTTCTCACGCAGTGTGCGCGCGGGCTTTCGCAAGAATTTCGACGTGGGGATTCCCGAAGACGCGCTGTTTCTGGGGCGGGATGACGTGCCGCGCTTCAGTGGTTGGACGATCGGGGCCGTGATTTTCGCCAGCGTGCTGTGGTGTGTTTTGGCATACTTCTTCTTCCTGTACGGCCGGACCACCAAACGCGCCCCGAAGGCTTCGGAAATTGGCGTGACGGCCGCCTCCGACTAGCGCAGCGAACGCCCGCCCATCATTGCCAGCCAGAACGAGCCGGCGATCAACCAGGTGATCACCGCCGCAACACTGATGATGATGCCGAGCCAGCGGGCCGACGGGCGAAAGTTCGGATAGAAGCGCACGAAGGCGATCTTGAGGATGAGCAGGACGAAGACGGTCACGCCCAGGAACGCGTGATAGAAGCGCGGCCCGTCGAATTGCCAGCCGTCGGAATACCGACTGAGCCGGCCCAACAGATCGAGGCCCACCAACATGGGCCAGAGCCAGAAGACGAGGAAGACATATCCGCCGATGCGATGCATCGACATCATGGTTTTGGCATGTGGCTTGGCGCCCTTTTTCCCGAAGACGTACATGGCCGTGATGAATTCGAAAAGGGCCAGCACGACCAGGCCGAAGGTGACGTGAGTCTTGGTCAACACGCTTACGTTTTCTACAACGCCCAGTGTCATCCTTGTCCTTCCTTTACCCGTGCCGCGGCATTATGAGCCATCGCCTCTGGACTGTCAGACCCTTCCGTCTTTCGCCCGTCGCCCTGGACCCAGCGGATGGTCAGCGCTGCCATGGTAGCAACTAGGATCAGCGATGCAAACCCGATTTCTGTTGGCGAGATTCCTACTTTTTCATCGGACAATCCGACCAACACCGCGACCAAGCGGCCGATGGGATTCCAGGCCAGAGCCGCGGTCATGGGTGCCAGGCGCTGCGGTGCGGGCATGACGCCGGAAACCGCCGCGATCAGCCCGACCGTCAATGCGCCGAACAGGTGGACTTCCGCATTGCTGCGCGCCAGCCAGGCGATTCCCATGCCAAGCAGGGTCAGCAGCAGCAGGGTGGCGCAGAGTTGACCGGCCAGGACGATCAGCTCTCCGCCGCTCACTACGCGGCCGTTGACGATCACAAAGGCCCCGAGCACCAGCGCCGTCGGGACGAAGCGCGAGACGATCGAAGCCAGCACCAAATCCAATGTCAGGCTCGCGCGCGAGACGGGCAAGAGCATGAGACGTTCGAGGTAACGGTCCTCACGCAGGTGCACGTGGGCGACCGCGGTGCCGAAGAAGCCGGTGAAGAGGATGACCATCACGATTCCCGCCGCCTGGGCGCGGGCAGGCATGCCCACGAGGATGAATGGCAAGGCCAGCAGCATGCTAACACCCACGCGCAGCAAGACGCGACGCCGGTCGGCGAAGGCATTGGCCATCTGGAGGCAGAACAGATTCCCGGATCTCACGATGCGGCCTCCTGCCGCTCGGCCCGCTGAGCCAGCGCCTCGCGCAAAGTCACGGCATGAATCTCCATCATACGCACCCGCCCCTGATGCGCGACGATCCATTGGAGCATCCGGGCGGGCAACTCCGGATCGCCGTCGAGCACGATGTCGATATGGTTTCCTTCACAGTGGAATTCGTGGATTCCCGCCAGGTCCGGCTTCTGGTTCCAGTCGGCCTGCTCCAGCGTGATCTCGATGCGATTCCGCGCGCCGATCGAGGCCGTCAATTCCGGGACAGTGCCCTGCGCTTCGATTCTGCCATCTCCCAGCAGGACGGCGTGAGTGGCCGTCCTGGCAAGCCAATCGGGATCGTTGTCGGCGACCCAGGTGGTCTTGCCCTGCTCGCTGCGCCGGCGAATACACAGCGTCAATCGTTCGAGAAAAGGCGCATCGACGCCGGCCGACGGTTCGTCCAGGATCAGCACGTCCGGATCGTGCACCAACGCTTCGATGATCGAGAGCTTACGACGCATGCCGAACGAATACGTTGCGACGGGATCATCGGCCTGGGTCAGCAGATTGGCCTGGGCCAGCAGATCGTCGGCGCGCCGGCTCAGCATCGGTTCGGCCAGCCCATACTGCCGCGCGAAGAAACACAGATTCTGTCGACCGGAAAGTCGTTCCCAATGGGCCGAGGCGTCGAGCGATACGCCACAGCGCTTTCGCAGGTGAGCAGGCCGGGGACAGGAAGGGGCATCCAGGACGGACAGACGCCCGCGTTCGGGTCGATCGAGTCCGGCCACGAGACGGGTCAGTGTCGTCTTGCCCGAGCCGTTGGCGCCGAGCACCGCCAGGCACTGCCCGGCCTGAACCGACAGCGAGACATTCGCTACGCCGCGACCGCTCTCATAGCATCGGCTGACATCTTCTGCAACGATCGAGACCACAATGGTTTACTCGAAATGGAGGCACGTGGCATCAGTCACGCGGACGATACCCTCAGGCTCCGTGGCGACGATTTCATAGATGACCACACGCTCGCCGACCTGGCAGACCTTCCCTTTGAGTTTGCCCTTGGCAATGTACCGGTGAAAGGGCGGCGCCAGAGGCTTGCGGCTGCGCAGCGTCACTGACTGGGCATCGTGAACGTCCGTCATCGGTCCCCTCGGGGCCGGCCCATGCCGAACTGCGCCGCCACCTCGTCGAAATCGGCGGCTGAGACCGTGCTCCTGCCTGAATCGCGAACCGCGTTTTCGACGGCGCGTCGCGCCATGATGCGTACGAACGAGGGAACGCGTCGCAGCCTGGCTTCGGCTTCGGCATCCCAGGCCACGGCCGTTCGCTTGGGCGTCGTCGCCGTGACCTCTTTGATCGGTTGGACGGGGCGCCGAGCCACCTCTACACCGCCGACCAGCAGGACATTCGCCGGTGTGGTGCGGATGAGCGCTTCGGCGTTGGACCCCAGACGCGAACACGGCTCGCGATGATGTCCGTATCGGCTGACCACAATCAGATCGGCGTCCAGCTCTGAGGCGCAGGCGTTCAACGCCGCGTAGGCTTTTCCTGTCAGCAGGTGCTGAGTGACCGTTGTCCCATCGCTATCGACATGCCGCTGGGCCTCGGCCAGAAAACCCGCGTACAGATTGCCCAGGCCGTCATTGATGATCTCGTCGTGCAGCTTTTCCTGGCCGGCGAGCCCCACCTCTTCCTGTCGCTGCGCCGAGAGAGAGTGGGCCATGGTCTGGAAGACGTGCGTGTGGAAATCCGGGTCGTATATGGCGCTTAGGTGCAGGTCTCTGTTCATGGCACGCCCAAGCCCGGCTGCCATGGTCGCGGCTTGCAGCGCCTTTTCACTGCCGTCGACGCCGACCAGAATCGGCCCGCCGGTCGGGGTGCGACGCCCGACCAGGACATCACAGGGGGCGTTGCGCAGCACGCGCGTGGCGGTGCCCCCGAGCATGTGGTCGCCGATGGCGCCGAGGCCGTAGGCGCCCACGGCGATCAGGTCCGCCTCTAATTGCCGGGCCAGATCGAGAATGCCGACGTAGCTGCGGCCCTCCACGGTGGCGGACTCCACGGCCAGTCCCTGCTCGGCGGAAGAGGCGAGAAAATCTTCCACGTACCCAGCCGATAACGCGCGAAAGCCTTCATCCATCAAGCGGTCGTGGGCGCTGCGCAAATCCGTCAGAGTCTCTTCCTGCTGGTACTCGGCCGGCAGTCCGGGCTCCATGTCCGAGAAGCGCACCCGATGAATCCCGACGCCATAGACGTGACAGGCTGTCACGCGTGCTTTCGTCGCCGCGGCCAACGCCAGAGCCGCCTGACCGGCGCAGCGTGACGGGTCCGAGCCATCCAATGCGACCAGGATATGCCTGTGCATGACGAAAACCCCATTTGTTGCAGGCAAAAGCCTTTTAGAGAACTGGAAGGGCACTTCCGCGTATAGCAAAGCAGCAATGAACGCCAAATGCAAGACGAAACTAAGGATGACAAGGTTCGATCTTTTTTGGCGTTTTCGCGGGAAACTGGGGACGGGGACCGGTGGTCGATGGCGTTTCAGAGGTGCGATGACGTTTCGAATTGAACAGGACACGATGGGGCAAGTGGAGGTGCCGCAGGGAGCGTATTACGGGGCGCAAACGGCGCGGTCGCTGACGAATTTCGATATCGGAACGGAAACGATGCCCGTGGAGGTGATTCGGGCCTTCGGGGTGCTGAAGAAGGCTGCTGCTTTGGTCAACTGCGAGCTAGGCCTGTTGGCCCAGGACAAGGCAGAGTTGATCGTGCAGGCGGCCGAGGAAATCGTGGCGGGGGACCTTGACGAGCATTTCCCACTGCGTGTCTGGCAGTCCGGCAGCGGTACGCACACGAACATGAACGCCAACGAGGTGATCGCCAACCGGGCGATCGAACTGGCCGGTGGCGTTCTGGGCAGCAAGACGCCCATTCACCCCAACGACGACGTCAACCAGTCGCAATCTTCCAACGACACCTTTCCCACAGCGATGCATATCGCCACCGTCGAGGCGCTCGTTCGCCGCCTTCTGCCGGCGGTGGACGCTCTGCAAGCGCTGTTCGAAAAGAAAGCACGCGACTTCGCTCAGATCGTCAAGATCGGCCGGACGCACCTGATGGACGCGGTTCCGCTGACGCTGGGCCAGGAGTTCTCCGGATATGCCGAGCAGGTCAAGCGGGGCCGCGTGCGTCTCGAGCAGTGCCTGCCGCGACTGTACGAACTGGCTCTGGGAGGCACTGCCGTCGGGACCGGACTCAACACGCCCCCGGAGTTTGCGACGCGGGCCGCCAAGCAGATCGCAGATTTGACGAGGCTGCCGTTCGTCACGGCCGCCAACAAGTTCGAATCGCTGGCTGCGCACGACACGATGGTGGAGACCAGCGGCGCCCTCAAAACCCTGGCCGTGTCTTTGCTGAAGATCGCCAACGACATCCGTTGGCTGGCCTCGGGGCCACGCTGTGGGATTGGCGAGATCAGTCTGCCCGCGAACGAGCCCGGCAGTTCGATCATGCCCGGGAAGGTCAATCCCACCCAGTGTGAGGCTTTGACACAGATCAGTGCACAGGTCATCGGCAACGATACCACGGTTGCGCTGGCCGGTGCGTCGGGCAACTTCGAACTGAACGTATACAAACCCGTGATCGTCTACAACGTGCTGCAATCCGTGCGATTGCTGGCCGACGGGTGCCGCAGTTTCGCGGAGCGCTGCGTCGTCGGCATCACGGCCAATGAATCCGTCATCGGGCACCATGTGGAGAACTCCTTGATGCTCGTGACGGCGCTAAATCCGCATATTGGATATGATAAGGCTGCTAAGGTGGCGAAAAAGGCGCATACCGAAGGGCTGACGCTCAGGGAATCGGCCGTGGCGCTGGGATTTCTCAGCGGCGAGGAATTCGATCGCATCGCCCGGCCGGAGAAGATGACGGGTCCCCAGGGATCCACGGAATAGACCGTTGCCAAACAGGGGGGCTGGGTAGAATTGACTTCGCAGGCCCCAAAGGGACCACGCATGAAGGATACGATTGCCGAACAGATCCTCAGCGAGCATGTGGTGGAAGGACGACTCACGGCGGGTGAAGAGATCGGGCTCACCATCGACCAGGCCCTGACCCAGGACGCTACGGGGACCATGGTCTATCTGGAGTTCGAATCGCTGGGCCTGTCGGCGGTGAAGTCGCAGGTCGCGGTCAGCTACGTCGATCACAACATCATCCAAACCGATTCGCGCAATGCCGACGATCATCGGTTTCTCCAGTCGTGTGCCGCCAAGTTCGGGGTGGTCTTCTCGCCGCCGGGCAACGGGGTTTCTCACCACGTGCATCGCCAGCGTTTCGGTATCCCGGGTCAGACGCTGCTGGGGTCCGACAGCCACACCACTACGGGAGGTTGTCTGGGGATGCTCGCCATGGGGGCCGGCGGCGTCGAGATCGCCATGGCCATGGCCGGCCATCCATACCACATCACCACCCCCAAAATCTGGGGCGTCTACGTGGAGGGCCAGTTCGCACCGTACGTTTCGGGTAAAGACCTGATTCTCGAACTGTTGCGGCGCTACTCGTGCAAAGCCGGGATCGGCAAGATCATGGAGTTCTTCGGGCCCGGCGTGGCCAACATGGACATGAGCGCCCGGGCCACCGTCGCCAACATGTCTGTCGACATGGGGCTGACGGCCGCCATCTTCCCGTCGGATGAAGTCACCAAAGCGTTCCTCGTGCGTAACGGCCGCCCCGATGCCTGGCGCGAACTGAAGACCGGACCGAATCCGCAATGGGATGAACTGACGGAGATCGACCTGGGGCAGATCGAGCCGATGGTCGCGTGCCCGTCGAATCCGGACAACGTCAAGAAGGCTTCGGAGTTGAGGGATATCGAGGTGCAGCAGGTGATCATCGGCTCGTCCTGCAACGGTAGCTATCGCGATTTCATGATCGCCTCCAAGATGGTCGAGGGCAAGACCCGACATCCCAACGTCAGTTTCGAAATCAACACGGGCAGCCGGCAGACGCTCGACAACGTGTTGGCGATGGGGGCGATTACAGCGTTGGTGGAGGCGGGGGCGCGCATTCACGAATCGGGCTGCCTGGGCTGCATCGGCATGGGCCAGGCCCCGGCCACCGGCACTGTCTCGTTGCGGACGTTCCCGCGCAACTTCAAGGGGCGTAGCGGCACCAAGGACGACCAAGTGTACCTCTGTTCGCCAGAGACAGCGGCTGCTTCGGCCCTGACCGGGCGGATCACCGATCCGCGCACGCTCGGAGAAGCGCCCGAGGTTCCGTATCCGGAGAAGTTCAAGTACCGAATGGATTGGTTCATTCAACCGGCCAAGGATGCGTCCTCGGTGGAGATCCTCCGCGGTCCGAACATCAAGCCGATGCCCGACTTCCCGCCGCTCGATGATACAGTGTCGGGCACGGTGCTGATCAAAGTTGATGATAACATCAGCACGGATATCATCATGCCGGCCGGCAACCGGGTGCTGCCGTACCGCAGTAACATCCCGGCTATCAGTGAATTCGTGTTCGAGATCATCGACGACCAGTTCCCGACCCGCGCGAAAGAAAAGGGCGGTGGCATTGTGATTGGTGGGGACAATTACGGCCAAGGATCGTCGCGCGAGCACGCCGCGCTGGCGCCGCGCTACCTGGGTGTGCGGGCGAAGATCGTCAAAAGCTTTGCCCGAATTCACAAGGCGAACCTGGTCAACTTCGGAATTCTGCCTCTGACCTTCGCTGATCCGAGCGACTACGACGCCATCGAGCAGGGCGATGAGATTTCCATCGCCGGTATCAAGGCGGCGATCAGTGGCGGTGCTTCGGATATCCCGGTCACCGTGAACGGTCGGGAGATCATGACGCGGCTCGATGTGTCGGAGCGCCAACGGCGCATGCTGCTGGCCGGCGGCATCTTGAACCTGGCGAAACCGCAGAAATAGACTCAAAGCATGGAAGGATGCACATGGGCAGGTCACACAGGCATGAGTTCGACGCCGTGATTGTGGGGTCCGGAGGGGCGGGGCTGTACGCGGCCCTGGAGGCCAGTCGCGTGCGCGGCAATCGCACGGCCGTCATCTCGAAACTCCTGCCGATTCGCAGTCATACCGGTGCTGCCCAAGGGGGGATCGGCGCGGCGCTCGGCAATCTGGAAGAGGACCAGCCGCAATGGCACGCCTTCGATACCGTCAAGGGGGGTGACTATCTGGTCGACCAGCAGGCGGCCTCCATCCTGGCCGACGATGCGGTGCAGGCCGTATACGATCTGGAGCGGCGCGGGCTGCCCTTCAGTCGCATCGAAGACGGCAAGATCGATCAGCGCCGTTTCGGCGGCCACACTCGCAATTTCGGTGAAGCCGCAGTTCGGCGTTCATGCTATGCGGCCGACCGCACGGGCCACATGATTCTCCAGACGCTGTACCAGCAGTGCATCAAGAACGAGGTGGCTTTCTTCGATGAGTTTCATCTGATCGACATCCTTTTCGAGGGACGCAAGTGCACCGGCGTCGTGGCCCTGGAACTGGCCACCGGAGACATCCACGTCATTCATGCCAAGGCCGTGCTGATCGCCACCGGCGGCTTCGGGCGGATGTATCGCACGACCTCCAATGCGTATGCCAACACGGGCGACGGCCTGGCGGTCCTCTTGCGTCGCGGCGTGCCGCTCGAAGACATGGAGTTCTTCCAGTTCCACCCCACCGGCATTCGCGGCATGGGTATTCTCATCACCGAAGGCGTCCGGGGCGAGGGCGGCATCCTGCGGAACCGCGCTGGCGACCGGTTCATGGAACGGTACGCGCCGACGCTGCTGGATCTGGCGCCGCGTGACATGGTCGCGCGCGCGATGACGATGGAGATTCAAGCCGGTCGCGGCATTCTGGGCGATCCGGCCGTTGACGATTATCTGTACCTGGATGCGACGCATCTGGGCCGCGAGGTGCTGGAGAAGAAACTGCCCGACATCGCGGATTTCTGCCGGACGTATTTGAGCCTCGACCCGGCCGAGAACGCGATCCCGGTGCAGCCGACCGCCCACTACGGCATGGGCGGCATCCCCACCGACCTGGATGGTCGTGTGGTTGCGACGGGCTCGGGCGGACTCTATGAAGGGCTGTACGCGGCCGGTGAATGCGCCTGTGTGTCCGTCCACGGCGCCAACCGTCTGGGGACCAACAGTCTGGTGGACCTGATCGTCTTCGGCCGTCGCGCCGGCCGCCACATGGCCGACTTCGTCCGGCAGGCAGACTTCGGGGCGATTCCGGACGATGCCTTGGCGATGCAGGACGTCCTGGCGCGGGCCAACAAGAAGCCCCACGACGCGCACGCCGAGAAGATCCGAACGTCGATGAAGACCATCATGATGGACAAAGTCGGGATCTATCGCACCGGCAAGGCCCTCGACGAGGCGGTACAGGAATTGCGTGGCCTGCGCCACGAGGTCGCGGAGGTCGGGGTCGGCGATACGAGCCGGAGTTACAACAACGATTTGTTGGAGTTGCTGGAATTGCAGAATCTATTGGATCTGTCGCTGATCACGGCGGCCTCGGCGGCGCAGCGTCAAGAGAGTCGCGGTGCGCATGCCCGCGAAGATTTCTCCGAGCGGGACGACGACGCGTATCTCCATCATACGCTCACCTGGCTCGACGGCGGCTCAGTGCGCTTCGGCAAAAAGTCTGTCGATCTGTCGATCTGGGAACCGAAACCGCGGGTCTACTAGTCCAAGAAGTCGCCGCACCGACGCGGGGACCTAGGGGAGCACGTTATGAATATCGTTCTTCGCATCAAACGCTATAATCCGGAGACCGACGAGGCGGCGAGGTTTCAAGATTTCACCATCGCCGCCGAGCCTGCGGATCGCCTGCTCGATTGCCTGATGCTCATCAAGCGTACCATGGACGGCACGCTTTCCTTCCGCAAAAGCTGCGCGCACGGCGTCTGCGGCTCGGACGCGATGACCATCAACGGTGTCGAGCGTCTCGCCTGCAAGACGCTCGTGCAGGACGTGGCCGAAGAAGAAGGCGCCGTGGTGACGGTGGAGCCGCTGCGGTCGCTGCCGGTGCAGCGCGATCTCATGGTCGATTACACACGCTTCTTCGAGGCCTATCGCGTGGTCAAGCCCTTCCTGTTTCCAGTCGCGAAGGTCGAAGAGGGCGAGAACATCCAAGCGCCTGAGGTCCGCAAGAAGTTCGACGATCCGACCAAGTGCATCCTGTGCGCCTCGTGCCAGTCGGCCTGTCCGGTGATCGTCGAAGGCAAGGACTTCCTCGGCCCGGCGGCGATCGTCCAGGCGGCACGCTTCGTGTTCGACAGTCGCGACGAGGGCATCGCCCCGCGTTTGGATGTCCTGGGCGCGCCGAACGGTGCGGAGGCCTGCGAAGGCCATTTCGAATGCACGCGCGTCTGTCCGCGCGGTATTAAGGTCACCAAGAACATCAACCTGACGAAACGCGCCGTCAAGCAGTTCAAGGAGAAAGACGATTAAACTGCATGAGTACCAAGCTCGTGAATTGTTGCAGGCCTATGGCATCACGGTCCCGCAGGCGGTCCTGGCCCATACCGGCGCCGAGGCGGCTCAGGCGGCTGGTCGCTTAGGTGGCCAGGCCATGGTCAAGGGGCAGGTCCTGACGGGCGGACGGGGCAAGGCCGGAGCGATCCGGGCCGTCTGGTCGGAAGAAGAAGCAGAGAAAGCGGCCGGCGACATTCTCGGGATGTCCGTAAAGGATCTGCCCGTCAAGCATGTCCTCGTCACCGAGAAGATCGACATTCAGGGGGAATACTACCTCGGTATCACGATCGACCGGGATGCAAAATCGGTCGTGCTGATTCTCAGTGCCGCCGGTGGCATGGATATCGAGGAGGTCGCCGCTAACCATCCCGAAAAGATTCGGCGCCTGGCGTTAAGCAGTACCGTCGATGACAACGGCGAGCCGCTGCGAGCGTGGTTGGCGGAATCGTTCTCAGATAGGACGCAGTGCGAGCAGGCGACTGAGATCGTGCAAAACGCCTATCGACTCTTGCGAGAGAAGGATTGCTCGCTGGTTGAGATCAATCCGCTGGCTCTTACCGGTCAGAACCGGTTGATCGCGGCCGACGCCAAGGTTGTGCTCGACGACAGCGCCGTGCCGAGGCATCCGGACCTGGAAGCAATGCGGAATCCCGAGGAACATACCACCGACGAACGGGAGGCCCGGAAGGCGGGCTTGAGTTTCGTCAGCCTGTCCGGTGAGATCGGATGTATGGTCAACGGCGCCGGTCTGGCCATGGCGACGATGGACGGCATCAAGCTGGCTGGCGGAAGTCCGGCCAACTTCCTGGACGTCGGCGGCAGTTCGAACCCACAGAAGGTGCTCGAGGCGATGCG
>CP070782.1:5192754-5212461 GCA_020346325.1 Phycisphaerales bacterium | reverse complement strand
CCCGAGCGGGACAGACCCAGGGCGCCGCGGGCTTCCTCGACCGACTCGTTCCGCAAATAGAACGCGTGCAGTGCCAGGCGTTCGTTTGCCGGCAACGTTCCTACCAGGCGCAACAGTTGCCCATTCTCGGCCGGGCCCGGCGTGCTCCCGGTGTCGGCCGAGCGGGCCGCCAGAACACCTAATCGGCGGCGCTGCCGCGACTTCTGTCGGCGCCACTCCTGGCATCGCCTCCGCGCGATGCCCATCAGCCAGGGCCCAAAACGCTCGGGTTGGCGCAGTTGACTCAACCGTTCGTAGACCCGCAGAAAGACGTCCTGGGCCAGATCCTGGGCGTCCGCCAGATGGTGGGTATGGTCATAGCAGATCGCCCGCACCAGCGGTGCGTATCGGTCGTACAGCAGGCCGTAAGCGTTCTTGTCGCCGTCGGCTGCGGCTTGCACCAGTTCCCTGTCGCTTTCCTTGTTCAACACGGCGCCCTCGGGTCGGGGAGTGCACTCATGGATTATAGTGGCCGCCGGAAGCGAAATGTCTACCGGATTCTCGGGATTCCACTGCGGTTTCTAGTCGCGATTGACAAGCGGGTGGAAATAGACTAAAAGCGCCGGTTGTGGCGCCCGAATGGGATGTTCAACGGCAACTCTAAAGACGAACCTTGGATCCCGAGTGTGATTTATGAATATCGTGGCAATAGACATTGGCAATACGAACGTGGCGGTCGGGCTCTTTCTCGACGGCAAGGAGCAGTCCATCGAGTCCCTGCCCGGCGCCGGTGAGGCTGAGCTGCGGGCTTGCCTGGTCGCGGCCTGGGAGAAGATCCCGGCCCTGGACAGTTCGTCCGAGGGCAAGCGCGACGGCGTGATCGTCGTCAGCAGTGTCAAACCGGCGTGGGCCGAACTGGTGCGCAGGATCGTCGAGGAAGACCTGGATGAGAAGGTCCACGTCATCGGCGACGATGTTCCTTTGCCGATGTCGGCCTGGGTGGACGCGCCGGATAAGGTGGGTAGCGACCGTATCATCGCCGCGGCGGCGGCTTACGCCGTGGTGGAGGACGCGGTCGTGGTCGCGGACTTTGGCACGGCCGTGACGATCGACCTGGTCGATGCCAATGGTGTCTTCCAGGGTGGCGTCATCTGCCCGGGTTTCGAGATCAGCGCCCAGGCCTTGAAAGACAACACCGCTCAGTTGCCCAAGATCACCGTGCATCGTCCGGAAACCGCGTACGGCAAAAACACGGCCGATGCGATCAACTGCGGCCTATACTACTCGATCATCGGCGGGATGGAAGAGATCATCCGCCGTTACGCCGAGGAACTCGGCCGCTGGCCCCAGACGATCATCACGGGCTCGGCCGCGGCTACCATCAAGGACGACTGCCCCTTTGTCGACAACTATGTCCCGCATCTGGTCATCAAGGGCATCGTCCTGGCTTACCAGAAGTATCTCGAGACCAAGAGCGAGACGGTCTGAGGCCATGGGCGTCTGGGCTGCCGTCTTAACCGGGCCGGGGGTGGGGGCCATTGCAACCATCGGGTTGTTCGGACAAGCCGTGCCTTCGATCCTGGAGGCCGTGTTCCAACCCAGCAGCAGCGGGGGTGGCGATTTCGAGGTCGGTCGGATCGCGCTCGGTTACCTCGTCGACGGCACCGAGACCATCGACCAGGTGACGGTCGCCCGTGAGGCACTGCACGAGTTTGCCATTCACTGTCATGGCAACCCGCTCATCGTCGAGGCGATCATGGAACTGCTCCAGCGCCACGGCGTGGAACTGCTCCCGGCGCCGCAGTGGCACGCCCGTGTACTGGCGGCCGAAGAGTCGAATACATCCCTGGCAATTGAGTCCCGATTGGCGCTGACAACGGTCAAGACAGTCGCGGGCGCGAAGATCGTCGCCGTCCAGACTGAAGGGGGATTGGGCCGGCTGTGCCGGCAGTGGCGGGCCGAGTCGGTGTCGCTCGATAGCATCAAGGAACAAGTCGCGGAGATCCTGCGTGACAGTGACACGGCCCGATTGATCATCGAAGGTTGTACGGTCGTGTTGATCGGACCTCCCAACACGGGCAAGAGCACACTGCTCAACACCCTGGCCGGACGCGAGAAAGCGATCGTGACCGACATCGAAGGCACCACGCGCGATTGGATCAGTGCTGAGATTCACATCCGGCCGCTGGCCGCCACCGTGATCGACACCGCCGGCTTAGCCGCCGACCTTGCCGACGGGATCGACAAAGCCGCCCAGGCCAGAAGCATGGAGATGCTCCAGCGCGCCGATCTCGTCCTATTGGTCCTCGACAGCAGTTGCCCTGATCACAGGATCGAACCAGGCCTGCTCGACCGACTGACCGGCAAGAGAACGCTGGTCGTGCTCAACAAGACCGATCTCCCCGAACGCCTCGATACGACCCTCCTGCCGCCGGGGCTCCCCGATCCCATCCGCATCAGCGCCCAACAGACGACCGGCATCGACGCCCTGATCGGCGCCATATGCCAGAAGCTTGGCGTCGCCGACTTCGACCCGCATACCCCCGTCGCCTTCACCGGCCGCCAACGCACTCTGCTCGAACGCCTGGCGACCGCGAAATCCGCCCGCCAAGCCCCAGCCATGATCGACGAAATGCTCCACGGCCCGATCCAATGCTGACCGCTGCCATTGGACGATAGTCTTCCTTTCGGCCCTTGCGCCGTCTACGGCGAAGCCTGCCCGCGCCTCGCCTCCTGCGGGCCTGGAGGCGGTTGGCGTCTCTTGGGTGGGAGCCGAACGATTTCATGTCCCGATGCTTCCTGGATGGAACGTAGGTCAGCGCAGATCGCCGACAAGTCCCCGCCGAACTTTCGCGTGTGTTCCATCCGCCACTTGCGTACTTCCTCGACGATGGGGTCTCTCATCGGTCTGCCTCCAGCAGTTCTTCCGGCGAGCAGAGCTCGGGGCAAGCGTATCCTTCGTTCTCGACGATCTGCCTGATCATCATACGCGCGAAAGGATTGTTCAGGTGGGCGAAGTTCCAGGTGACCAGAGCATCCATGCCGTTGACCGCCGCCACGGCAATGTGAAGAGCGTCCTCCGGGTGCTCCGGCGGTACGCCGTTGCCGGTCGTGATGCTCTCCGCCAGAGTCTGAGCTTCATCATCAATGTCGAGCATACGAAACGCCCTAATGTCAGCCAGCCGCGCCGGGGCCTGTTCGGGATCGCCTTTCCCCCGTTTCCTCGTGCACCAGGGCCGATACGTACGTTTCATACTGGTCGCCGAGCCGGGGCCAGAGCTGCCGCGTGGCCTCCTGATGTCCCGCGATCACAAGGTCCCGACTTGGTTTTGCCATGAAGTAGCGCACCACCGTTGTCTCGACATCGATCCGTCTCTTCATGCCAAGATCATAGCAGATTCGCGGCCTTTCTCACGCCAGAACTCTTGGGTTTCTGCCGCGAGCGGTTTCTCGCCCTGCCCAAGCCGGTCGAGGGGGATGAAGTTGCCAATCTGGTCGAGATACGTCAGACTCATCTGCCGCGATGGAGTCCCCGTCTATGGCTAGCCTCCCGCCGGTCCAGGTTGTGACTTGAATACCCCGTACAGCTCGTCCTTTGCTTTCGTCCTATGACCCGACTCCTTCCCGTTCCAGGGTGATACATTTCCCTTGTGGCGTTTGAACTCTGGTCGAATCTTTCCATTTTCGTCTTGGAGGATTGGTCTGTAGTCGTTGCAGAAGTTCTTTTCCTGCCCTGGATCGTTACAGACATGCTCCCAAACACAGTCAAATCCTTCGTCCCTCAGGTACATGATCATCGTTCCGACGATGAAGTCGGTATCCAGGCTACGGCCCTTATCGCTCGAGAGGCCGGAGGCTCTTCGTAGCTCCGAGATTCCTCTGCCCAACGTGCTTGGCCTAGCTACCGTTTCGTGCCTCCGAGGACCGGCCCGACCCACATAGAATGTCTCCTCCTGGGATGTTCCATCTTCACGTGTCCGCACGAAGAACCATCGGTAGACACCACCTATTGGCTGCTCTGGCTCGTTGGGATTCTTGAGAACAACGTTCCCCATGATCTACCCTTTCTGAGGTCTCTCGCTTCAATTCGAACCTCTGCTGCCCGCACGTTCAATGGCAGAGCATACGCGGTCGTTCGCCTTCGCGCAAATCGGCTCTTTGACAGTCCGACATGAGCGCAAAATGCCAGACAGCGATTGAGAAAAGGCCCGCTTTCGGTATAATCGCTGGCTATGGCAAAACCCCCGGAAAAACTGACCCCGGCGATGAAGCAGTTTCATCACTTCAAACAGAAGCACCCGGACTGTGTGCTGTTCTTTCGCATGGGCGATTTCTATGAGACATTTTACGACGACGCCAAGACCTGCGCCAAAGTGCTGGGCCTGACGCTGACCAGCCGGGGCAAGGGCAGCCCCAATCCCGTCCCACTGGCGGGCGTGCCGTACCATGCGGTCGACGGCTATCTCAAGAAGATGCTCCAGGCGGGCTACCGCGTCGCGGTCTGCGAGCAGGTCGAGGACCCCAAGACTGCCAAGGGCGTGGTCAAGCGGGACGTCGTGCGGATTGTCACGCCCGGAACGCTGACCGACGACATGCTCCTGGAGGACAAGAAGGACAACTTCCTCTGCGCGATCCATCTGGACGCCAAGGGCTACGCGGCGCTCAGTTGGGTCGATATCTCCACGGGGCATTTCTTCGTCCAGCGCATTGCCGAGCGGGACTTGCTCGACGAGCTTCAGCGTCTGGGTCCGGCCGAGTGTCTGCTCGCCGACCGGCGGGGGGAATTGTTCGATTCCGAGACGCGCCGGCTCGCCAATGAGGTAGGTCGGCTCACCAATGCGATTGTCACCGAACGGCCTGCGTGGTACTTCGATCCGTACCAGGCCCAGCAACGACTGCTCAAACACTTTGGTGCCGCCACGCTCGAGGGCTTCGGTATCCGTGACGCCGACCAGGACCTGATCCCGGCGGCCGGCGCGGTGATCGAATACCTCAACGAGACACAGAAGACCACACTGGGGCATATCCAGAGCCTGCGGAAGGTAGCGCGGCAGAGCTTTCTCCAGATCGACCCCACGTCGCTGCGCAGCCTGGAGGTACTCCAGACGATTCGGGCCGAGACGCGCAAAGGCTCGTTGCTGGTGTGTCTGGACGAGACGCTTACAGGCATGGGCGGACGCATGTTCCGCAATTGGCTGTGCATGCCTCTCTGTGACATCGAGGTGATCGAGGCTCGACAGGATGCCGTCGCGGAACTGAAGGATCAGGCGGAGAAACTGGCTGAGGTCCGCGAGCGGCTGTCGAACATTGCCGATACCGAGCGCATCGCCGCGCGCATCAGCACCTTCCGCGCCGGTCCGCGGGACATGCTGGCCCTGGCTGGCACGCTGCGGCAGATCCCGGCGCTGCGCGAGTTGCTGGGCGCATTCGGTGCCGACCTGCTCAAGCACCTGGCCGAGCGCTGCGACAGCATGGACGAGCTAGCCCATTTGCTCGAAGCGGCGATCGAGCCCGAGTGTCCGACCCATCTGCGCGACGGCGGCTTCATCCGCGTCGGGTTCTCGGCGGAACTGGACCGGCTCCGCTCGATCTCGAAGGATGGCCAAAGCTGGCTGCGCGACTATCAGCAGCGGCAGATCGAGAGCACGGGCATCGCCAATCTGAAGGTCGGTTACAACAAGGTCTTCGGTTATTACATCGAGGTCTCGCATGCGGCGGCCGACAAGGTCCCGCCGGACTTTGTCCGCAAGCAGACGATCAAGAACGCCGAACGCTACATTACCGAAGAATTGAAGAAGTACGAGAACGAGGTGCTGACGGCCGAAGAGAAGGCGCTGAGCCTGGAGCAGCGACTCTTCGAGGACGTACGGCAAGAAGCGGCTACTTATGTGCTGCGTCTCCAGCAACTGGCCGAGACGATCGCCCAGGTCGATTGCCTGGCGTCACTGGCCCACGTGGCAGCCCGCCGCAATTACATCCGACCGACTATCACCAATGACACGCGCATCGTCATTCGCGAGGGCAAGCATCCGGTCCTGGCCGAGACGCTGGGCGCCGAGTTCGTACCGAACGACGTCGAGCTGGGCACGACCGACGGTGACATCGCCGTCATCACTGGCCCGAACATGTCCGGTAAAAGCACCTACATCCGTCAGACGGCGCTACTGGCCCTGATGGCTCAGACCGGCTCGTTCATCCCGGCCAAGGAGGCCGAGATCGGCCTGGTCGATCGCATCTTCACGCGGGTCGGTGCTTCGGACGAACTGACGCGGGGCCAGTCCACCTTCATGGTCGAGATGACCGAGACGGCCAATATCATCAACAACGCCACGGCCCAGTCACTGGTGATCCTCGACGAGGTGGGGCGGGGCACCAGTACCTACGACGGTCTCTCGCTGGCCTGGGCGATCACCGAGCATCTCGCCACGAGACTCAAGTGCCGTACCTTGTTTGCAACGCACTACCACGAGTTGACCGAGTTGTCGGAACTGTTCGACAACGTCCGCAACCTCAACGTCGCGGTGCGCGAATGGATGGACGAAGTGGTCTTCCTGCATCGCATTCTGCCCGGCGGCACCGACAAAAGCTACGGCATCCACGTCGCCAAGCTGGCGGGCATTCCGAAATCCATCCTGGGCCGCTCGCAGGAGATCCTGGAAGAACTCGAATCGACCTTCGCCAAGGAGGCGACGGGTGAGCACCTCGCCAAGCACAAGACCAAGGAGCCCGAAGGGGATGCCCTCTTCGTGCAGAAGCACAAGTCCGTCCTCGACAAGCTCTCCTCCACCGATATCAACCACCTCACCCCCATCGAGGCCATCAACCTCCTCCACCAGATCAAGAACGAAATCGCGGGCGAGTGATTCGCATTGTGTTCGGTCTTCACACGTTGCGTGTCACCCTGAAGGGAGCGAAGCGTCGTGAAGGATCTGGTTTGCGAACGGCAGCAACCTTTCATCTTTGAGCCGGATCCTTCGGCGTTGCCTCAGGATGACAGAGTGCGCACCGGTAGGACTCTCTTCAGGTTCACGAGTCCGCTACGTCACAACAGTGGTGTGGCCGACGACGACCTGCCAGGTGTTGTCAGTAGGGCGAGCCCAGACACGGGTGAAGCCGAAGTCTCCCTCCGAGGGCGACCTGGCCTGTCGGCGTCGTTCCTCGGCTTCAAAGATCTGATTCTCAATCGCGTTGCTCATGGGGTCTCCGTTACAGCAGGGCATGCCTTGTGACGAGGATCTTAAGCGCCATCGACGACACCGTCAATATGCGAATACGGAGCCGATCGCTCAATTATGGATCATTCGCTGATCATCACCCGCGGTGACAGCCTTCCTTGTGCGGTGGGTCAGACCATACCCGAATCAATTCAGAAGGTCACTGCGTTTTGACCGCGATGCACGAAATTTCAACGCGCACATACTTCGGCAAGTTCGCAACCTGAACCGCGGCACGCGCCGGCGGATTGTCGCCGAAGTACTCGCCGTAGATTTTGTTGATCTTGGCATATTCTTCCATATCGGTCATATAGACGGTCGTGCGGACGACGTCGGACAGCACGAATCCTGCCTCGGCCAGGACGGCGCTTAGATTCTCCAGGACTCGGCGGGTCTCCGCTTCCACCGATTCATTGGCCAATTCGCCCGTCGACGGATCGATGGCGATCTGTCCGGAACAATACAGCGTGTTGCCCACCTTGACGGCCTGGCTGTACGGCCCAATCGCCGCCGGGGCGTGGGGGCTCGCGATGATTTCTTTTTCCATAGCGACATCCTGATTTGTACGGCAACCAATCATGAGAAACGCGAAAAGAACGAGAGTCGGTAGGCCTCTAAGCATTGTCGGCCCTTGTCTGATCCAGGCGTGTCCTGGCATCCGGCTCCTTCGCGAAAAACGCCTCGAGTTTTTCGCAGGCATAGTCGCTGCAATGGGCGCAACTGGCCAGCGTTCTGGCCTTCGCGCAGTTGCGAATCGCACAGTCTTTGCAGCCCGAGAACAATCTCTCTCCCTCTGTTCGACACCCGTCGCAGTCCGTAATATCGTCCGGTCCATAGTCCATACCGTAGTCCTGGCGGCAGACCTGAGCGATTTCCGCTCGCATCCGCGCCTGTTCCTCTTTGTTCTTCTCGCGCGTCGCTAGGTAGATCGGACACGTCTCGCACTCCAGACCGCAGTAAGCCATCATAGCACTCATACGTTCACCCGACTCAGGGCTCCTTGTAGACACAGTAGGATTCGGCCAGCATGTCGTGCAGGGCTTGCTTCCTGAAGGTAAACACCACGAGCACGCAGTCGATCAGTATGAGCAGATTCACCAGCGGGCCGACATAGTCCAGGAACGTCTCTGTCCTCACTTGACTGGCTTCTATCCACGAGGTGGCCTCCTGGAACTGCTCCGACGAAAACAAGATCAGTTGCCGCCCCAGTTCTACGCCGGAGGACATAAGGAAAGGGAAGGCTCGGATGTAGGCGCTGAACAGAGAGAGCTTCTTGCCCTCCGCATCGACAACCTTGATCCCACACGACATTTTACCCAGGGTCGCTCCGCAGAAGGCCTCCATGAAAGGCTTGTACAAAAACCCCGGCACACTTATCAAGATCAGCAGCGCCGTGTTACGCAGTGAGAACATATTCCAGAAGAACAGAATCATGATCGGGATGAACACCAGCCAGTCGATGATGCTGGCCCCGACTCGAATCCAGAACCCCGCCGGTCGGGCGTAGTTGGCCACCGGTTCCGAGCAATGAGGGCAATACTCCAACCACCCTTCATATTCCTGGCCGCAACTGGCGCATTTCTGAGTGCTCATGGTTTTCTCCCTGTCTCAAGCAGTGCGGTGTCATCGAGCCAGACCGCCGAGCCGCACGGTTACGACTGGAGATAATATCATGCGCCGTCGCCTGGGCCAAGGCCCAGTCTGCATCAATTCTGTGAATGAGAGGATGTCTCGGCCTGCAGCAGTGCCCAGATTGTGTCGATGTTCCTCTGGTGCCTGGCGCCGAGATCTTCGGGCATGGCGAAGTATTGGGGGGCGTAGGCGTAGCGTTTATCGAGCGACAACTTCTCCTTGACCTGTTCCAGGTTTAGCCCCTGTTGCTGCGCTTCGGTCAGGTCCTTCAAGAGCGCCTCGACGTAATGCTGTCGTTGCCGAAACTGCTCGCGGGAGGTGATTGGCTCGGGCGTGTGCACCCCGACCATCCGGTCGATGGGCAAGTCCTCGTCGCTGAGTTCTTTCCAGAGTGAAATGGCGCGCCGAATGCCGTCGAGACTGGGCCTGCCATAGAAGTCCGGCATCCAGTCGCCCGCCATCCCCATGCCCACCAGCAGGCGGTCTTCCACCACGTGGACGAAGATGGAACTGTGGTTGACCCCGTCCCCCCAGTAGGTCAGGCGCAGGTGGACGTCTCCCAGATCGAGCGTGTGTCGATCGCTAAAGGTGAGAGTGGGATTGACGACCTCGAAGCCGGCCATGATCTCCTGCTGGACGGCCTGACAGAAGCGCAGCCGCCGGCGCAGTTCCTCTCTCTGAGCCGCTGTCAACCTGGCCCGCGCCAAGGCCCGGCGTAATTGGCCGATCGCCGCACCGGTGCCCACATCGCGGCAGTATTGCCGACGCCCCGCATCCGTAGAGAGCCGATCTCGGAGCCAATCCATGCGCATCCTCTCGTGGCCGACGAACTGAACGGCCTTGAACACAGAATTGCCGCCGGCGTGATGGAGGTGGCCATGCGTATTAATCACGTAGGCCCAGTCGTCGCGCCCCAGTTTCTTCTCGGCCGCTTCCTTGATCTTATCCATGATGTACGGCGTGATCTCCGTCTCGACCGCCACCAGCCCTTCCTGCGTCTCGATGACGGTGACATTGGTGTGCATCCCTAGATTGGACATGCTCAAGGTCATGACATGATCCGTCACCCGCCGGATCGTAACGTCCTGGGCCCCGGCCGGCGGGATCAACGCCATCCAAAAACCAGAAATCAGAAAGAATCTGCGAATATATCTCATTTTCTGTCCTCCCAATCCGCTCCTCTTCCGGCGCTGTCGCCGAAGAAAGTCGCATTGCCCCGCCAAAATCACCAAGAAACGCCAGGTTGTCTGCAGAATACACGGAAAACCTCAAGAGTCGTATCTGTCGCCGCGTGTGCGACACCGAGCTCCCGACAGCCAATTGGCGTGGCTTTCCAACGCGTATTATGGTATCGTAGAGGGTGCCGCAGGTAGAGGCCGCATGTGGGATGGCCGTTTAGGGATCGTGCTTGGACGACCATCGCTATGAAAGCGAGGATATCGCCGTGTGAGGGGATGTGAGCAACCGAACATCGGCCGGATGGGCCATTTCTCATCCGCCCGGTTCGAATTCCGCAAGGTGGGTGCGGCCCACCGTCTCGTCTGGAGGTGGAAGATGGCTAGATATATGTTTCTCCTTGGAGTCTGCCTCGTCTTGCCAGGCAGCATGCCCGGCCCTCTGTACGGCTGGGGATCAGCGACACATGCCTATATCGCCCGTGAACTGGACGGCCAACAAGGCTCCACAGAGCTGACCCGGATATACGGCGCCCTCTTGCCGGACGCATTCAATGTGATGTTCGGTGACCCCTACCAGAGTTCGTTGTGGACCGAGACGCACTACGAATTCATGAAACTGGTGGACGAGGCCGAGGCCGAACACGACAAGGCCCTCGCCTACGGCTTCGCCGGTCATAATGAGGCTTGGGGTGCCGATCAGACCGCTCACATCAGCGCGATCGGCCATCCCGGCCAGGGCTATGTCATACGCAAGCAAGATGAATTGGCCGGAGTGCTGGAGCCGCAGATCAGGCTTTTTCTTCTCTTCAGCGGCGTGCCCAACTCCAGCGCCGTGATCGACACAGTGCTGCCTACCGTGGCACACACGGCGATTGAAACGGCGGTCGATTTGCTCGTCCGCCAGAACGAAGATCGCGACGTTGGTCAGCGTCTGGTCCTGGCGGCGCGCACCCGAGGATGGTCGGCTCCGATTCTGCTCTGCAAAGCCTATGCGGCGGATTTTGCCGCGAGCGCGGGGACTAGTGAGGCGGTGGCAGCCCCTCTGATCGTCGCTGCCGAGAGCGAGTTCAGACGCCAGATCGAATTGTACGGGACTGCCCTGGTGCAGGACGATCCGATCGGCGCGCTGGCGCAGCAGGGAGCTGACCTGGCCCGACTGCTCCTGGCGGCGGAACTGGGAATCGTCGTGGATATCCCGGCGGACCTGATGACGGAAATGCTGGATACGGCTATCGCCTTGGTCAAGGACGACTATGCGGCTGAACTCGCCGCCACCGTCACGCACGTTCGACAGGAATTGGAGACTCAGGGAATAACGGAGGCATCCCTTTAGAGAAGGGCAGCCTCGGTCGTTTTGTAGGATCGAGCGCGCCCCGCCGAATCCCTCGTCTCGCCACATTCGCAGTGCGCATCGTCATCTCTGAAAGCGTGCCGGCTGTCAACGGGTGATGTAGCGTTTCTTGTGGCTCTTGTCCCTCCAGGGGAGAAAAGGTTTCCTCGGCTCTGCGGTTCATCCGAGTCATCTCTACGCCGTCATAGCGGCATGAGAGTATCCAGGGGGTGTGTCGCATTCATTTCGCGAGCCTCAAAGGGCCCATGACAACGTCGCGCTGACACCCCCTTGGACGAAACCGACCTTGACCCCACGTTCGCGATACGGTTCGTTTTTGCTCAGCATCCAATGGGTCGCCTCCGCCAGATGGCGGGCCACCGCGCCGACGGCCGGGGCATGACCGCGACGCGTGCGAACCCGCCGATAGAGTTCGCTGACGTGACGACAGGGAAAACGTTGATGATTGACCGCCACCGAGCTGGCGGCTTCGGCGTAGGCCCATTTCAGATAGTGGTTCACGTCCGGCCGGATGATTCGCATCGCGCATCAACAGGACGCGGGCGTGTTGAATCTTTTGGCCGGCGCGTGGCCGTTCCGCGTGATCGCCTCCGGACGGTGACGAGTTTAGGTGCTGAGCACCACCGCGTACTTGCGAGTGGGCTGGCTCATGAGTGGACTCCTTTCTATAAAAGGAATCATCGGCAAAGGAACTCGCGTAGGGCCAGCGAATTAGAGTAGACAGAGTCCTATGAAGTGTTCGCCCGGCATGGTGATTCATTCATGCCGAGGGCCGGCAGCGAAAGCGATCGCTTGTGGCGCCGCGGGCGGCATAGCGAACTGCGTAACATTCCTTTGATGCTAGGATGCCTAGCCCGTGGCGTCTCTATTTCAGGGGTTACGGTTAGCACGGGGCTGGTACCGTTCGCGGGACTCCAAGACAAAAGCGCCCAACCCAGCCGTCGAGTTGCCTGATATGAGCGCGCAGGAACGTCAGGATGCGGTCTTTCTCCGGAAACTCATCGAGAGGCCGCCAATTCGATAGCCGGGGTGGGTCAGCCGAAGGTGCGGCCGGTGTCGTCGACGTAGACTTCGCCTTGGGCCTGGCGGATGATCTCGGCGGCGGCGGGGACTTCGGTCAGATCGGGGACACGGAGCAGGCGATAGCATTTGCGACAGCGCATGCGCCGGTCGGCAGCGGCGGCATCCAGCCACCAACGATAGCCGCAACGAGGACATCTGGCGATGATGTGCATCCGATAACCTTAGCTTTTCCAAGAGTTTACTTGCTCTTCGTATCCTTATAGTCGTCCAATCGGGCCGAATATTCTGAGCCCGATTTCTTTTTTCCCTGCCCGTGTGATGGGCGTCTGTCTCATAATATCGAGGCCGCCAGGGCAGGGCCGGTCACGGGAAAATGTGAGAGACTTCTCGGACTTGGCGGGCGTATGCATTTGTTGATTTGCCCCGGGTATTCTGCTAGAATGCAACTATCTGGGGGGTAATGACTGTGGCAGTGGTGAGCATATCCAATGCGTTTGGCCTTCAGGACTTGGTGAGTTCCGCCGTGCGCCGGCGGTTGCCCGGGTCGGTGGCGGACGATGATCGCATCCGCGTCGAGGTTCGGGTCCGTTCTTATGACGACGCCCTGGAATTGTCCCCGGCCGATTCGACTTCTGTGCCGTGGTCGCAGGCCGGACGGTTGCCGGTCGGTACGCTTCTCGACTGCTACGCCTAATTTCACAAAGTCATTTCTGGAAACATCTTACGCATTGCTGCGGGTCTGGCGCCCCCAGTGACGGGCTCAGAGTGGCGAGGCACTTCGGAAGGGGCAAAAAAAAGGGGCCTTTGCACCGTCCCTGGCAGGCCCCGCGACACGATCGAAGTTCTGTAAAGCTTTTAGACGCCGAAGTTTAGTATATTCCTGGCGGCTGAGGTGATGTTCTCCCGACAAGTGAGCTGTCCCGTATCGAGGAGTTTACGGGCTTCGCGAACGACATCGGTATCGGCTTGAGCGGGCTGCTGGGCCAGGTTGATCAAATCGCCAAAACGTACCTGAAGGGAAGCGTCGGCGTCGTTTACCGGACGCGCGGCGGCGGGATCGGCGTTGGGCAGCGAGGACTGACCGACGATATGTCCCAGTTGATTTCTGTCTATATTGTTGATCATCTTACGTGTTCCTTCAATGTCCGGGGCTTTACCTCTATTTTCGTGCGGTCCGGCGAAATCTTTAGGATCGGCCGGGCAAAAAACCCACTCTGACAGTGCTAGCAAAGGCTCTTGAGCAGCAAAAGACCAGCAAAAGGCTGGTCGGGACTAGTCTTGCTCCCGATCGAGCGTCTCCGCTACTTCATAGGCGACAAACTTGGCGAATTTCAGAGAACTGACCACCACGAGCTCTTCACGCAGGGATGCGACACCCGAGCGCAACTCTTCCCGGAAGTAGGACTCGATGCGTTTCTCAATATTGCGGTCGGCAGTATCCCAGACTTGTTCGAGCCCCCAGAGCAGTTGGCCGTCGGTCAGGTCGAGCAGCTTGAGCCGCAGGCCGATGGCCATGCGGGGGTAGGGCTGGTATTCGGTGATCGTGCCGACGATGATCCCGCTGCAATTGAGCGTCTCGCGCATGGTCAGCAGTCTCTGGAGTGCCTGGAGAGAGTCGAGATTGTCCTGGAGGCCGCGCCATTCGGGATCGTCGTGTGGGACGACGGTCACGCCGAAGATCTGCTTCTTCTGCAGAGCGACGAAGAGGGCCTTAGTCACGTCGGCCGAAATGGTGGGATAGCCTGAGTTGTCATCCAGTTCGACGAGAGCCACGCGGCCGAGCGTGTTAAGGTCCTTGTATGGGTTGATGTAGTAGGAATCGCTCATGCCGCCGCCGTTGCCTGGCGTCTGGCATCCGCTGGCCAACGGCAGCAGGCACGCCAGCGCCAGGAGCAGGCGGGTGCCACGGGTTTTGCGACCTGAACCGAGACGATTCCGACCGGTCGAGCGAGCGCGTCGGGGTCGAATAAGGCTACGGTACATTGGGCTCACCTGCCACGGGCATAGTCGGTTTGTTGCGCTGCGGACTGGCGGTTCCGGAGGTGTCCGGGGTGACGGTATCGGCATGGGGCTGCCGGAGGCTGCCGGCGTCGGCCTCGCCTCCAAGGAGCTCCAGTACCTTCAGCAGCGCCTCCAACTGGGCCTTCGCCGCCTCGCGCATCTCGCCGCGGAAGCCGAGAATGTTGGTCTTCCAGTTGTTCAGTTCGGTCAGCATCTCAATGAGCAGATCATTGGCTTCGCCCAATTCTTTCTGGGTCTGCCGCAATCTGGCCTCCAGCGTGGCGATCTGCTGGAGGAGATTCTCATTCTCGGTGACCAGTCGCTGATTCTCTTCACGCAGGGCGATGGTCTGATCGGAAAGCCGGGCGTACTTTTCCGACAGTTCGATCGCCGATTCGACGGCGGTGCGTCCTTCGAGGGGTGTGTCCTGGAACCGCTTGGCTGTCGCGGTGCTGGTGTTGGGACTGGGCACGGGAGTGCCCGGACCGGTAGGACGCGGCTGGACTGGCGTGGCGGTGCAGCCGGCGCCGGCTGCGATCAACAGCGGCACCACCCGGCAGGCAATGGTTCGTTTCGTTCTATCCATTTTTCTTTCTCCTGACCGGCGGGGGCTTAAGCCGGCGCCGGGGCGTATTCGCAGCGGACGTAGGTGATCTTACCGCACGAGCAGGTCACCTCCATCAGTGCATACTCGGGATGGGTCTCGGCGATGCGAATCGTCGCCGGCGCCGAGGCCACGGACGAAGCGGCGGCCTGCGGGGCCGGGTCTGGGTCCAGACATAACTGCAGGGGGCCGGCAAGCTTCACTTCGCTGGCTTTGAGAACATATCGCATTGGCTTTATCACTTTCTCTTCTTGGCTTCGGTCTGCACGGCAAGTGGCCGCGGTCGGCTCAGGCACAGTAGTCGATCAGGTGTGGATCGTCCTCGTCGTGCCGTGGCTGCGGCTCGTCCTGCTGGTCCCTGGGTAGCTCTTGCAGTTCTTCTTCATGGCGTTCGTCCGGCGTTTCCTGCCGCCGTTTCCGTTCCTGGCGTCGTTGCGCGGGAGCCAGACCCTGGATGGTCTGAACGCTTTCCAATGGTTTGATAGCGTTGTAATCACTGTCCGCCATCGTTGTATTCTCCCAACATAGTGGAAAGATTCGCCAACGCACTGGCGTGCAATTGACTGACACGGGATTCGGTGATCTCAAGTAGATCGGCGATCTGCTTCATGGTCAAGTGTTGATGGTAGTAAAGCACGATGATTTGGAGGCGCCGTGGGTCCAACTGCTGCATGGCCGCGGTCAACTGTTCGAGCATCTCGGCCTTCTCCAGCCGGCTGCCGGGCCCGGCGCTGTCGGCCGCCGCCAAGAGGTTGCCGAGTGCCGGTTCCTCCTCGTTGAACCCGTCGATGGAGACGAAATGCTGAGCGCGGGCGCTTTCATAGAGGCCCAGGACTTCCTCGACGGAGATATTCAGCCTGCGGGCCAACTCTTCTTCGGTCGGCACGCTGCCGGTCTGCTGGGCAATCTCCTGGCTCAGTTGCATCAGCTGGCGGACCTGCCGCGTGACACCCGAGGGCAGCAGGGAGGCCCGCCGCAACTCGTCCAGCACGGCTCCCTTGATACGGATGTAGGCATAGGTCTTGAATTCCGCTTGGTGCGACGCGTCAAAATCGCGGGCGGCCTTGAGCAGACCCACCGTACCGGCCGATACCAGGTCGTCAAACGACAGCGGCGGCTTGAGGTAGCGGACCGTACGTCGGGCGATCTTGTGCACCATCGGCAGCAACTCGACGATCTCATCGTCGGTGATGGCCCGGTGCCGGTGCCCGGAGTAGGCCCGCAGCGCTACGGCCCTGAGATGATCGCCGCTGTCGAGCGTCGATCCGACCGTCGTCTGATCTGCGGTTTCAGAGATATTCTCAGCTCTGGTTGTCACCCGGTGTATCCTTTTCGACCTGACTCGCGATCATGGCTTGCGTCAGAATCGTGTTGATGGCACGCACGGCCGCCGAGGTGGCTAGATAGACCACGATGGCCCCGACGAGGGCGCGTTTGCAGCACGTGTCGGGTGCCAATCCCACGATCGTGCCGACGACGCTCACTACGAAAAAGCCAATCACGGCCAGCGGGAACGCGATAGGGCGCGGCTGTAGCGGCATGGCTATCGATCACTCCCACAGAACTCGGCCGTGACGCTGCGCACGCCCGAGATCCTATGAACTTGGGTTCGCGTTGCTCTCGTTCTTCTCATCCAGGATTCCTAATTATGATCTCCAGGTCGGAGCGAGCCGCTTAGGCCGGCGCCATTTCCACTTGGTTGGCTGTTGTCAGTGACTCGGCCGGCGGATCACCGATGGTGGCGACCGGCACCACGTCCGTGCCCAACACAATCTCATCGTAGGCCACGACGGGAAGCATCTGAAACGTACGGCTCAGCATGCGGGCCAACGAGGCACGCAGTCGCGCATCGCAGAGCAGGACGACCTTTTCATGGCCCTGATCCATGGCCGCTTTCCAGGCATCGGCCATTTGGCGATTGAGCTCCATGGCCAATTCCGTCGGCAGATTCAGGATGAGCTCCCCATTTTCCTGGGCCAACGCCGAGGTGAGTTGATGCTCGACCGCCGGCTCGAAGGTGATGGCCATGACCTTGTCCATTTCGGTCTTGTACTGTTCGGTGATGGTCCGGCTCAACGACTTGCGCACCACTTCGGTAAGGGTGGCCGGGTTCTTGGTCTTCGCCGCGTTCTCGGCCAGCGATTCGAGGATGGTCGTCAACTCACGAATCGGAATGCCGCTGGCGAGCAGGTTCTTCAAGACCCGCTGGACCAGGCCGACCGAGACGGCCCCGTCGGCGCCCACCAGCTCACCTACGAGCGAGGGCTGGTTCTTGCGGAGTCGGTCGATCAGCAGTTGCACGTCTTCGCGGGTCAGCAGTTCGGCCGCGTGCCGGCGAAGCGTTTCCGAGAGGTGAGTGATGAAGACGGACTCGGCGTCGATCACGGTGTAACCACTCAACTCGGCCGTTTCTTTCTGAGCGTTGGTAATCCATTGGGCGGGCAGACCGTAGACCGGCTCGGTGGTCTTGATCCCGCCCACCTTCTGGCAGACGGAGCCGGAGTCCATGGCCAGGAACATCTCCGGTTCCAGAGTGCCCTTGGCCACCGGGATTTCCGAGAGCCTGATCTCGTAAGCGTTCGATTCGAGGTTCAGATCGTCCCGCAGGCGAACCAGCGGAATGACCAGGCCCATGTGCTGGGCAAACTGGCGGCGCAAGGCGCCGATGCGTTCGAAGATCGTGTTGCTCTTGCGCGGATCGACCAGGGTGATCAGACGCACGCCCACGTGCACGGAGACGCGATCCACTTCGAGCAGATCTTCGACGGGTTCCTTGTCGGCCTTCTTCGTCGGGGTCTGGGGTGTCTTGGGCGGAGCCTTCTCGAGCTTGCTGGCGAGGCGTCCGATAGCGGCCGCGCCGGCCGCCAGCAGCAGGAACTGAATCTTCGGCATACCGGGGACCAGGGCCATGGCCGCGATGATACAGGCAGCCGCGGTCAGAGGCTGGCCGCTCTTGAGGAACTGCTTGGAGATGTCCTGCCCAACGCTGTTGCTCGAAGAGATCTTGGTGACGAGAAATCCCGAACTAACGGAGATGATCAGGGACGGGATCTGACTGACCAGACCGTCACCGATCGAGAGGATCGAATAGGTTTTCAGGGCTGCGCCGATGGTCATGCCGCGCGAATAGCCCATGGCGATGCCGCCGACGATGTTCACGGCCGTGATGATCAGGCCGGCCTTGGCGTCGCCGCGGATGAACTTGCTGGCCCCGTCCATGGCCCCGTAGAATTCGCTTTCCTTGACGATCTTACGGCGACGCTCGTTGGCCTGGCGCTCCGTGATGGCGCCGGCATTGAGATCGGCGTCGATGGCCATCTGCTTACCGGGCATGGCGTCGAGGGTGAAGCGGGCGGTGACTTCACTGATACGCTCGGCACCTTTGGTGATAACGATGAACTGAATGATGACGAGGATCAGGAAGATGACCAGTCCGACGACGAAGCTGCCACCGGCTACGAAGCCTCCAAAGGTCTCGATGATCTTGCCCGCATTGCCCTGCAAGAGAATCAGACGGGTGGAAGCAACGTTCAGCGAGAGGCGAAACAGCGTGACGAACAGCAACAGTGACGGGAACGTCGAGAGTTCGAGCGTTTCCCTGGAGGACAGGGTCACGATGAGCACCGCGATGCACAAAGAGATGCTGCACGCCAACAGCATGTCCAGTACCGGGGTGGGCAAGGGAATGATCAGCGTACCCAGAACGGCGACCAACCCGATGGCCAGGAGGGCATTGCTATGCGAAGCCATCGGACTATTGAGCAAGCCCTCACGGCCGGACTGGCTCGCTGCATGACTCGGCGACTTGGAATGGTCAGATGCCATAGGTACGGTTCAGTTCCTTCCTACGCCTTCCCTTGACGGTCTCTCAACTTTCAGCCTGTCCGGCTGCATCGGTACCGGTAATTCGGGCAATGCGCACGGCGAAGCGGTTATCCACGACCACCACTTCCGCCTCGGCGAACTTGGAATCCTTGAGAAACAGTTCGGCCGGCGCGTCGATCGACTTTTCCAGCTTGAGCACGGCACCGGGCCCGAGTTGGAGCAGTTTCCGCACGGGAATCTCGGTAGCGCCCAGGACGACCTTGACCGGGACGTCCATGTCGAGCAGGATATCGAACTGACTGCCGGCGCCGGCGGTCGCGTTCTCCGGAGCCTCGGGCAATTCCACCGCGTGGGCCTGCTTCTTGTCGTCGGCCGGCGCTTGCTGCGGTCCGCTGGCTACTGGGGCTTCAGCCGTTTCGGGCATAACTGATGTTCCTTTCCTTACGCTTGGTGAGCGGCCGGTTGGGTCGCGGTCTGGTTCACACGCTCGGCGGTACAGTCGGTGACGAAGATGGCATACTGGCCGTGGGATTGGGCCGGGCGGCCGCGGAACACGGTGCGGGCGTCGACGATCACATCCAGCGGTTCTTCAATCGGCTTGTCGATCAGGAGCACATCGTTAGGGGCGAGATCGAAGACCTCTTCGAAGCTCAGGCGAATCGAGGCCAGCCGCGCTGTCACGGTGACGGGCATCTGCTGCACATGCTCCATCAGCACCTGGGCCAGTTGTTCGCGGGAGGGCTGGGCCTCGGCGGACAAGGCCTTGCCGACGGCCGGGGCGAGTAGGCTGCACGGCAACACGAAAGACAGTTCGGCTTTCTGCTCGGCTTCGGCCTCCTGAATCTCGAAGACGACGTGACAAATCTCATCGGTCGGCCCGTAGGGCATCGCCGGGCAGCC
>CP070782.1:5185823-5192654 GCA_020346325.1 Phycisphaerales bacterium | reverse complement strand
CGGCGCTGAGCGATGAGAAGCTGCCGGCCCATTCCGACGACCACGATATCCCGCGCATGACGTGGTGGCCCCGCCAGGGGACAGCCGAGTGGGTGCAGTACGACTTCAAAAAGCCGCGCAAGACAGGTGCGGTCGAGGTCTACTGGTTCGACGACACCCCCACCGGGGGCGGCTGCCGCATCCCGGCCTCGTGGAAACTACTCTACCAGGACGGCGACGCCTGGAAGGAAGTCAAAGACGCCTCGGCCTACGGCGTCCAGAAAGACACATTCAACACCGTGACATTCGACGCCGTGAAGACCTCGGCCCTGCGGCTGGAAGTCCAGCTCCAAAGCAACTATTCCGGCGGCATTCTCGAGTGGAGGGTCAAGTGACATCAAACCGGACATCCCCGCGATGGAAGCTCGTTCTTACCCTGTGTGCTGGCCTGCTGTCGCCTGCGGCATGGGGTGAAACCTTCGAGATCCCCGCCGAACGGTTGCGGGACCAGATTCGGGGCGGCCTGCTCGGTCAGATGCTGGGCAATCTCAACGGGTTGCCACATGAGATGAAGTACATCGACGAACCGGGCAACGTCACGAGCTACACACCGGCCTTGCCCGACGGCGCGCGGACCGACGACGATACGGATTTCGAATGGGTGTATATCAAGGTCATGCAGGACGAGAACTGTCTGCTGCTGCCTCCGGCTCGCATTGCGCAGCTCTGGAAGGAACGCATCAACACGCGCATCTGGTGCTCGAACCAGTACGCCCGTCAGTTGATGGATTTGGGACTGGAACCGCCCCTGACAGGCCTGACGCTATTCAACCCGTGGGCGGATTTCAACATCTCCGGTCAGTTCATCTGCGAAACCTTCGGCCTGATCGCGCCGGCGATGCCGCAGACCGCCGCGCAGCTCGGGCTCAACTACACCCGGGTTACCATCGATGGCGAGCCCGCCCAGACGACGCAACTGTTCACCACGATGATCGCGCAGGCTTTCGTCACCAGCGACATCGACGAAATCCTCGACGCGGGTATCGCCGCGATCGACCCGGCCAGTGTCGTGCACCAAATCGTTCGCGACGTGCGCGGCTGGCACGGTCAACATGGCGACGACTGGCGTGCCACGCGGCAGCGACTGAAAGACAAGTACAGCAAACACCGTGGTGCCATGCGTGATCGCAACGGCTACGAGCTGAACACCGGCGCCACCATCGCCGCGTTGCTCTACGGCCGGGGCGATTTCGTGCCGACGCTCATCGCCGCGTTCAACTTCGGCTGGGACGCCGACAACAGTGCTGCGACTGCCGGGACGATCATCGGCGTGACCAAGGGCTACCGCTGGATGCTGGCCCAGGGCTGGCCCATTGTCGATCGCTACCACAACACCACCCGGCAGAACATGCCGATGGATGAGACCATCACGAGCTTCGCCGACCGGCTCATCGATCTGGCGGAGCGCGTGATCGGCGAACAGGAAGGCCGCCGAATCACTGAGGACGGTAGCATCGTATATCGAATCAATCGTCAGCAACCAGCGTGCGTCTACCCGCTCCAGGCGCCCGACGCGCAGATCGCCGGGTTGGGTGTTGCAATGCGAAATGAGATCGAGCGTACGCTGGAACGCGGCACGACTGGCCAGGAAATGGCGCGAGCGGCCTACTGCGCGATCTGTTTGGACATGACCGACTCGATGCAGGCGAAGCATCCGCAGCAATGGCCGAGAGCCCTGGACGCCCTGACGACGGATTATCCCAACGTCGTCCAGGCGATTTTCTATCACGCCCCGACCCCGCAAGGCGACGCGCTGCGCAAGAAGGCTCTCGCGGCGGGATTGCAGAAGCCCGCGACGCGGCGGGACCTTTGGTAAGACGTGCTATTCGGATTGGGAGACACGCGGGCCGTGGCTGGGCGGCGCCAGTTTCCGGACTTCGTCGCGTACGGCCTCGAGATTCAGGCCCAGGTTCGCCAGCACCTGGGCGGAGACCATTTCGCTATCATGCATCAGGCCCAGTAATAGATGCTCGGTGCCGATATAGTTGTGGTGCAATGCTCGGGCCTCTTCGATCGCATAGGTGACCACCGCCCTGGCTCGCTCTGACGGGTGAAGGACTTCGACCGCCTCTTTGGTGGACCGTTCCTGGAGGAGCCTTTCGACTGCTTTGCGGAGGGGCTTGAGATCGACGTCGAAGTGTTCGAGCACAGCCGCGGCTACCCCCGTGACTTCCTTGGCCAGACCCCAAAGGATATGCTCGGTGCTGATGACCTCATGGCCGAACTGCTGGGCCTCTTGATTGGCGCGCGCCATAACGTTCCGCGCGTGGTGGCTGAAACGCTCAAACATTCAGACTCCCTTCCTGGCCCAATCCAGACCGCCTAGTCACCGCTACCGGGGGAACCGCCCAATTCCGTGCTCGGGCGCCAGGAACGTGGGTCGTTCCACGCCTCGACCGTCGTAGCAATCGGGTCGACGAGCGTCAAGGAGAAACCGTCTCCGTCAGTGACATCGTACCAATCGTCGCGGAAGGTGAAGTCGTGGATCGTCGCGCCGGCGGCGTCTTCCAGGCGGAGCTGTTCGCCCGCGTTGTTCAAGCTGCCGGTGTACTGCCCCGCCACCGGCAGGCCCGGGCCGTAGACGGCCTCGAACGCGACAATGTCCTTGACCACCAGAGCGCACTCTCCCGGCGCCAGCTCGACACTGGGGAAGACGAATTCAATGCCGTCGGTGAACTTGACGAGATTCAGATCGACCGTTTCGGTCCCGACATTGACCAGCTCGACGTATTCGGTGTTGGGATCGTCGGGGCTGCCCGTGTCGGCCGGATGGTACATCAACTCGCTGATCCGCAGGCTCTCCGCCACCGGTCCGACCGCGAACGTCGCCTCGTTCAGGGCGCTCCAGGTCGTTCCGATCAGCGCCCGCGCCTTGACCTGCGTACTGCCGGTGAGGACAAGCGGCTCATCGTATTCGTTCACGACGGCCGGCGGCGTTTCGTCCTCAATGAGAACGCCAGCGACCAGTTCGGCTGAGATGAGAAAATCGGAACTGGTGGGCGAAACGTTCAAGGCGTGAATGGCCAGGACGTTGTCTGCGCGGCGCAGCACCTCGGCAAAGCCAGCGATCTCGATAGGCTCGAAACTCGTCGCATCCATGTCGTCGTGCAGGCTACCGGCGCTGGCGTTCCAGGCGGGCGTACCGGAGATGTTGCGCCGGGCGATTTCCACGCCGTTGAGATATGCGACGAAACCGTCATCGTAGCGCACCCGCAACGTCATCCGGTCGAACTGGTCGGGCTGATCGCTGAGGACAAAGCCGATGCGCAGATAGCAACTGGTTTGCACGCCGTACATCTGGTGGCCCAAATCGAGGCTGATGTAGTCCTCATAGCCCGTGCTGCGCTCGTAGCCGACGCCGCCAGGGCCGCGTGTCACGGGCGTCCAGGCCGAGTCATCGAACGTCGCCCCGCCGCGCCAGGCCTCATCGACGGGACCGGTCGGTACCAGGACACGCTTGCGTGCGGTCTCCTCGACCAGGACGATGCTGCGCGTCGCCGCGGTAGCCGGGTCGATCCAGCGCGGATCCGAACCATCCAGCGAATAATAGATCCGTCCGGAGGAACTGGCCATGGCCAGAAGTTGGCCCGACTCGACGTGACCTCCCTGTTGACTGAACGCCGGTGGGGCCGGGGGCCATGTCGCGGGCGATCTGGCCATCCATCCACGTCAGGCGGTCGGCCAACCAGTCCTTCATCCAGTCAATTTCTTCCTGATATGTCTGGGCGATATACCAGTTGGGCCAAATGTAGCGGCCCAGAACCCGCCAGCGGTCAAAGTTGCGCTGCTGGGGCTCGTCGAGCAGGGCGGCGTAGTCATCGACGATCCCGAGCAACCGTTCCGTGGCAAACAGATCACGCCGCACGGCGAACCACCGATCAGCATAGGCCAGCCGGAACTCCGGGTCCTCGAACAAGCGACGCCACCAGGGATAATCGTTGTTACCCAACTGGTCGAAATACCACCCGGTCGGAATCCAGCCGCTGAGATAGTCGGCGTTGCCCAGCGACAAATTGTAATCCCAGACGGGCCCCATACTGAGCTTGCCGTTGCGGGCCTTGGACATGTAGGTGCTCAGGCGGAAACCGTCGATGTTCTTGCACAGCTCGACGACGATGTGGTGGTCGATGAACGAGCCGACATCGATGAAGGCGGCGTAGCCCTCGGTCGAATCGGTGAAGTTACCGCCGTACAGGGCGGCTTCGAACGCGTTGACGTAGTCGCGAATCCAGTTCCGTTGTTGCTGCGTCAGATCTGCGCCTTCCGGGTCTTCGTGGATCAGATTCAGTCCCGTGCTGGTGGTGAAGGTTGCCTCACCGCCATCATATTTATCCTTCTTGACGATGTAGCCTCCGGTGATCTCGGGTTCGGCGTTGTCGCTCGGGCCCAGTTCGGCAATGTCCACGCGGCCGGGCGCAATCTTGATTTTCTCCATGAACACGTAGACACCGACATAGTCGTCCATGGAGACCGAGGTTCCGCCGGTATTAAGAAACAGCTCGATGAAGCGCGTGCGCGGTGCGTAGCGACCCAGCTCCCGACTCCACTGGTAGGCCAGGACGTTGCGCATGAGCGACTTGTCCGAATACGGGCCCTGGAGCACCCAGTCGGCATCGGCCGGAAAGCCGAGGATCGAAACGGCCTTGTCTCGGTTGTCTTCGTCCCATATCTCGAAATGGTATTGCTTTTTGGCGAATCCTTCGGAACTCTTGCCGCGCACGTTGATGCCCGCCCAGCCGGCGAAATCGGTCGCGCCCGTCACCGAGGCGCGTCCGCCCCGCCCCGTATCGATGAAGTAGCTGTAGGCCGGTACCTGGCTGTTCGCGACGTTGCCGGCCAGCGTATCGACCACAGCGATCGGCAACGGCGAGCTGAAATGCTGGAGGTCGGAATCGATGAACGTGTACCGCTCGGTGTGAATGCGACTGTGCCGCCAGCCGGGCCGCCAGGCCACCGCCTTGACGGTAGTGGTGAAGCGCACCTGGATGGGTCCGGCATAGGTGAAGCCGCCGGGTCGTTCCCGGTCGGTGCCGAACGGCTCGCGGCCATCCAGCGTGTAGTAGATCCTCGCATCCGGGGTCTCGGTCGAGAGGGTCAACGTCACCGTCTCGCGACACAAACACCCCTGTACGCTGAACTGGGGCTCGGCGGCGATCCCGTCATAGACCTCGCTGTTGGCCGCGCCGGGTGTGGGCTCGGCCATGTGCCGCAGGTTCGGATCGCCGTCGGGATAGCGACCGTACGACACGTCCACCACCTGCGTGCCGAATTCGATGCTGTCGATCACTGTCATCCCATCGGCCGCGACCAGGTGCAGCTCCTCGCCGTCGGCATCGAGCTTGAAGCCGGCATGCAGACCGCTCGCGGTGATATCGTCTTCAGCCCAAACGACCAGGTAGCCGGCCGGCTCGATCGTCGTCGCGTCGGCCTGCCCCGTCGGGATCTGCCACTTGGTGGGCAAAGTCGCATCGTCCGTCAGGTACATCCCCCCCACATCGACGGCGGTGCGACCAGGGTTGTACAACTCGATCCAATCGTCGTAGTCGCCCTGCGGATCCTCGACCGCCTCGCGATTTGAGGCGAGAATCTCATTGATCACGACGACGGAAGCATCCGCGCGAAACCGGCCTTGGGCGCCGACACCGGGAGCCAGCGCCGTGACCCCACACCACAAGACAAACGCAAACAGTGGCAATCGCCTGAGTCGATCCATATGCATCGTATCCTCTCTCCGCGTCCGTTCCGCAGTCGCTTTCCCTCTGCCCCCATTCGTTGAGACAGCACCGAGATGTGCACTACGCCAACGGCACTTGCTATCTTAACATATTCCCAATCTTTCCGCCATGCCTTTGTCGGCGTAGGCAGACGGCATTTTCCGCTCGGCTCGGGCCCGTTCGAATCGCGCTTTTCGGACGTTAAGCGGCCGCGCGGAATGGTCGATAGAGACGATAGCTGCGGGATCGGGGCCGAATTGTCACTCGGCCCACGGCATGACACAGAATCAGCCCCGTGGCCACCGGAGGGCCCGCCGGGCGCTATCGAGGAGGTGTCGGATGAATACCAGCGCCATCAAGCGACGACTGCGGGTCTGCAAGCGATGCGATTACTTCTGCACGGGCTGCCCCCACGCCCTGCCCTGCAACCGGCAAGGCCAGAAGGTCCGTCCCACCGAGTGCTACGTCTGCTGGCACAATCAGGGCACCGTCCTGCCCAAAGACTGCCGCCTCCGCCGCATCCCCATCCGAACCAAGGTCCACGCCTAGATGGCGAGCGAACCGAAAGCTTAGACCGCTATCGCATACTGCCAGGGGGGCTTCGCCATCCAATGTGTTTCGAAGGACGACCAGCAAGGTGCACGCATAGTGCGTATGGTGCAGGGCCCCGTCGCGGTTAATGGTGAGTCCTTTTCTTGAGCTTCCACTTTCAGATCCTGAGCGTTTCTGCCCGCGCATCCCCATCACTATCGACGTATCGTCCTGCCGGTCCGCCTGCCGTGAATAGCACGGCAAACCTTGTCACCAACGCTCCCAGCGACACATAACCCAGCAGCACTTGTAAGGTCAGCAACACATGTCCCCAGAAACTCTGCCAGTTTGCGTGCATGTCCCCAAACCCCAGCGTTGTCATCGTAACAACCGAGAAGTAGACCGCGCGAATCGGCACAAGCCACTGAGACACCGCGCCTTCTTCCCCTGAGAACAGATTACTCACAATGCCTGGGTGTGTCTTATCACCTAGAACAAACCAATCAAGTACCCCAAGGCCGTAGTAGACAATGGCAAAAAGCATGGC
>CP070782.1:5180186-5185723 GCA_020346325.1 Phycisphaerales bacterium | reverse complement strand
GAAGTATCTCGCGATGTCCACCATGCAATCGGTCTCGTCGAGCACGACCAGCCCGCCCGAGCCCATCATCGCGCCGACGTCCTTTAGCGTCTCGAAGTCCACGGTCGTGTGAGCCAGCGACGCGGGAACGCACCCACCCGAAGGGCCTCCGACCTGCACGGCTTTGAAGCGTAACCCCCCTCCGATTCCGCCGCCTATGTCCTCGACGATCTCGCGGATCGAGATGCCCATCGGCACTTCGATAAGGCCTCCGCGCGCAACTTTGCCGGCCAGCGCGAAGACCTTCGTGCCCTTGCTCGCGCCCGTGCCGAGGTCGGCAAACCGCTCCGAACCGTTGCGGATGATCCACGGCACGGCCGAGTACGTCTCGACATTGTTGATGAGAGTCGGCTTTTCCCACAGCCCGCTCTGAGCCGGGAAGGGAGGTCTCAATCGTGGCGTTCCCCGGCGGCCTTCGATGCTCGCCATCAGGGCGCTCTCCTCGCCGCAGACAAACGCACCGGCGCCGGGCATGATTCTGAGTCGCAGCGAGAATCCGCTGTTCATGATGTCGTCGCCGAGGAAGCCGTGCTGCTTGCACTTTTCAATCGCCTCGCTCACTCGTTCGACCGCCAGCGGGTACTCGGCACGAATGTAGAGATATCCCTCATCGGCGCCGACGGCGTGCGCGGCAATGGCCATGCCCTCAAGGAGTCTGTACGGATAGGACTCCATCAGCATGCGATCCATAAATGCGCCCGGGTCGCCTTCGTCGCCGTTGCAGACGATGTACTTCTGCTCCGAGTCCTGGCTTCGCACGGCGGCCCACTTGAGGTGCGTTGGATACCCCGCCCCTCCTCTGCCGCGAAGCCCGCTCTTTTCAACTTCAGCGATGATTTGTTCGGCGTCCAGATCGTCGATGCACATCTTGAGGGCCTTGAACCCATCTTTGCTCAGGTATTCGTCGAGGTCGACGGGGTCGATTACGCCGCAGTGCTCAGTGGCGATGTGCACCTGCTTGCCGAGGAAATCGGCGACATGTCCCTCTCGCACGTTGATCGAGTGACGCGTCACGGGCTGGGCCGTCTGATCGGTCAAGATGCTATCCAGTGCGCCGGAAACCGCGCTGGCGATTCTCCTCTTTATGCCCGGCATTTTGAAGTGCCGCAGGACAATTGCTCGGGCGTCTTCGCGTTCGACCTGGGCGTAGAGAAAGGACTTGTCGCCGGGAAGCACAATTTCCAGCAGCGGCGTCTGGTAACACATTCCGACACAGCCGACCCGCTTGACCGGCACGTTGATCCCGGTCTGCTGCAACGCCTCGTCCAGCGCCTTCTGCAGCTTGCCGCTGCCGCGGGCGACACAGCAGGAGCCCAGGCCGAGGCGTATTTCCCCGCCGGGCGCCACTGCTGTGACCTTGGCTGCGGCCTTTGCCCCCTCGGCGGCTCTGGCTTTCTCCTGCCTGAGATAATCGGTCAAAACCGTACCCACTGAGTCGGGCGTCACGTGTCCGTAGGTGATTTGGCCTATCTGTACCGCCGGAGCCAGCGTACAACAGCCCAGGCACGCGATTCTCTCTATCGTAAAGAGCCTGTCGGCGTCGGTGTCATCGTCGTCGGGAATCTCAAGGTGCCGTTTGAAGGCTTCGTAAATCCGCTGGGCGCCCTTGACGTGACATGCCGTACCGACACAGACGCTGACGATATGCTTTCCCGCCGGGCGGTGCCGGAACTGGTTGTAGAAGGTCGAGACGCCGGCAATCGTCGCCGGAGTGATTTCGGTCATCTCGCAGATGCGTTCGAGCCCCTCTTTCGGCAGATACCCGAAGTGGCCCTGAACGGCTTGGAGGATCTCGAGCACCCTCTCTTTGCCCGTGCCGATCCTCTCGACAGCCTCATCCACAAATGTCAGATCCAAATCACTCATCAAGGCTCCCGCGCCTACTCGGCGCCTATGCAGTACAGATTCTCAAGACCTCTGATATAAATGCGCCCGTCCGCGAAGGCCGGCGAGGCGCGACACTCTTCGCCCAGCTTGCACTTGGCCAGTTCCTTGTACTTCGGCTTGTACTCTGCGATGAACATTACGCCTTTGTCGTCGAGCAGGTAAAGCTTGTCCCCGACTAGAGACGGCGAAGCGAAGAAATACGCCCTCAAGTCCTCCTCCCACATCATTGTCCCATCGGAAACCTTGAGGCAGGTGAGCAGTCCATCGCCCATGTTGAGAAGCACCTCACCGTCGGTTACAGGAGAGCAGATGTCCGGGCCGCCGTCCTCGTTGGTCCAGGCGATATGGGTTTCGGTGACCTGGCCCTGACCATCCGTGCGGATGGCAACCGTCTTGGAATAGGGCTCTATGACAAAGGTCAGCCCGTTTGCGCAAACAGGCGTTGAGGCGATATCACCGGCCAGGCAGTCGGCCCGCCACAGCTCTGAGCCGCTGGCGGGTTCGTAACCTAGTACCCATGGATCGGCGCATGTAATCAACTGGAATTTGTCGCCGATACCGACAACCACCGGAGAACTCCATGAATTGGCTACTGGTCGCTTCTTCCTCCAGGCAACCTCGCCGGACGGGCCATCCAGCGCGATCATCTCGGAGAGGCCGTCGTCCATGGTCGCTTGGTCGAACTGGATCAATATCTTATCCTGGTATATCGCCAACGATGAAGCATACCCGTAGGCGCTGTCGGGAAGACCCAGGCTCTTCTCCCAGAGCTTGCGTCCGTTCATGTCGAAGCAGCCGACGTCGCCGGTCACAAATATGGCGCAGACCTGGCGGCCGTTAGTCACGACGGTCGGCGTCGAGAAGCCCGTATCCTCGAACGGCTCGAACGGATCTTCGCCCGGCTCGGGCGCCACGCGAGTGACGTCACCCGTCCAGAGAAGGCTTCCCGATGTGGCGTCGAAACCATAGACCTGCAGGTCGTTGGCGTCGCCGCCTGCGAGGAAAATCCGATCGTCCCAGATGACGGGCGAGTTATTGCCCCCGACCGGGATTCTTGTCTTCCAGACAATCCCCTGGCCGCTCTCGCCGTCCCATTTAGTCGGGACGTTAGTATATGCACTGATCCCGCTGCCTCCCGGGCCGCGGAAGGATGACCAGTTCTTGTTGACTTCTTCGATGGAAGGATAAGGCGCGACCGCCGGGCCATCTGCCTTGGCCGAATCGGCTTTCGGACCGGCAATACAATACAGATTCTCGACACCCCTGATATATATACGCCCGTCCGCAAACGCCGGCGAGGCGCGACATTCCTCGCCCAGCTTGCACTTGGTCAATTCTTTGTACTTCGGCTTGTACTCTGCAATGGACATGACGCCTTCGTCGTCGAGCAGATAAAGCTTGTCGCCAACCAGAGACGGCGAAGCGAAGAAATACGCTCTCAAGTCCTCCTCCCACATCGCCGTTCCATCGGAAACCTTCAGGCAGGTGAGCAACCCATCGCCCATGTTAAGAAGCACTTCGCCGTCTGTCACCGGAGAGCAGATGTCCGGGCCGCCGTCCTCATTGGTCCAGGCGATATGAGTCTCGGTGACCTGGCCCTGACCGTCCGTGCGGATGGCAACCGTCTTGGTATAGGGCTCTATGACAAAGGTCAGTCCCTTCGCGTAAACGGGCGTCGAGGCGATGTCGCCGGCCAAACACTCGACCCGCCACAGTTCCGAGCCGTTGACCGGGTCGTAAGCTATCACCCAGGGATCGGCACAGGTGATCAACTGGAATTTGCCCCCGATGCCGGCAACAATCGGCGAACTCCAGGAATTGGCTACGGGCCGTTTCTTCCTCCAGACCACCTCGCCGGAGGGGCCGTCCAATGCTATTAACTCGGAGAGGCCGTCGTCGGCGGTTGCCTGATCGAACTGGACCAATATCACATTCTGGTAGATCGCCAGTGACGCTGCGTACCCGTACATGCTGTCGGGAATGCCCAGACTCTTCTCCCAGAGCTTGCGTCCGTTCATGTCGAAGCAGCCGACGTCGCCGGTGACAAATATGGCGCATACCTGCCGTCCATTCGTCACGACGGTCGGCGTGGAATAACCCGTATCCTCGTACGGCTCGAACGGTTCTTCGTCAGCCTTGGGACTCACCCGCGTGACGTCACCCGTCCAGAGAATGCGGCCGGATTCAGTATCGACGCAGTAGACCTGGAGATCGTTCGCGTCGCCACCGGCGAGGAAGATACGGTCGCCCCAGACGACGGGGGAGTTGTTGCCCCCGATCGGAACCTTTGTCTTCCAGAGAATCCCCTCGCCCGTCTCGCCGTCCCATTCGGTCGGGATGCTCGTGTAGGTGCTTATGCCGGCACCGTTCGGCCCGCGGAAGGATGCCCAGTTCCTGTTGACCTGCTCGATCGTAGGATAAGGCGTCAGCGGCGGGCCACCCTTGCCGGCAAAATCTACTCGCGAACCAGCCATCAGAGAGAACACTGCGAACACTAACATCGCCACGCCGGCGGTCACAGCCCATCGACTCCACATCGCTTCGCGGGCTTGTCTGTTCTGCGGGTCGTCCTGTGATGGCGGCGCCGGTAATTTCTTCTTCAGTGAATCTGCGCACTTTGCCCCAATTAGAAACACGATTACACCTCCGAGCAGCAAATAACTGCCCTTTCGTGAGCGAAAAATCGCACGCGCTCGCCTCTGTCTTATTTGCAGGTCTAACTCGCGAATCCGCGCCACGAGCTGTTCGTCGTCGGGCCGGTTGGGAATCTCGGCTCTTAGGCTGAGCAGCTCCAGCTCTTCCGGCGTGTCAATAATCCTGCTGCGACCGTAGTTCGCCGCCATGAACACGCACACAATGAGCGAGAACACCGCGCCGACGACGGCCGTCGCTACCGCGATTCGATACCGCGACGGTGCGGCGTCGGGATTCACAGATGAACTATCGTTGCGAGATTCGGTCATAACTTACCCGTCGGTTCTTTCAGTTTCTCCAGCCGGACGTGCTCTCTGGGGCAATACTTGTAACATCGCCCGCATCCCAGACAGCTTGCTCGGCTGGCTTCATAATCCGTTCGTTGACGCCAGACGGACAGTCCTATCAGTTTGATTCCGACCACGAATCCGACGAAGGCGCCGAATATCCAGCCGCCGGTGCCGAATTGGGCCCGGATGCCCTCGGCCTCATCATAAAGCTCCTCAATTGCCTTACCGGTCGCTCTGAACGCCGCGCTTGCATCGGTGCTGTCGGCAACTTGGCCAGTCTCTTCGGCGTGGATTCGCTCGGCAAGCCTGACGGTCTCGTGCATGCGCGCGGTCATGTGTTTTATGCCCGCCGTCATCCACCCGCCGGCGAGCATCAACAGAGGCACGAGCAGAATCAACAACGCCAGCCTCTTCTTGGCCGTATTGTAGTCCTGCGCGGGCCATTCGGCCGCAGGCTCTCTGATGGCACCGAAAGGACACGTATCTTCGCACAGCTTGCACTGGACGCACTCATCGGGAGTAATCGTCACGCGCCATTTCGATATGCGGGAGAGCTGCCTGAGAATGACGCCGTACGGACACACAAATCGGCAGTACGGCCGGCCCACGAACAACCCTATCACCACG
>CP070782.1:5175057-5180086 GCA_020346325.1 Phycisphaerales bacterium | reverse complement strand
CCGTCACCCGCGAAGTTCTCTACCAGATTGCCGGTGATGAGAGAATAGCTGGCCCCTACGGAAATCCCGAAGTTGACGTTGAGCAGGTGGTTGTCACGGATCGTCATGGGCGTGCCATCGACCTGTATGCCATTACACGCCAGGTCGTTCCAGTCCTGCGCCGTCCAGGCCGACGTATCCGCCGCCGAGCGGACCGTACACGCCTCGACCACGATATCATGAACGGGCCCGTGCCAACTGTGGCTGTCGAGATCGACCAGCGTGCGCCGCTCGTAGGTCTCGCCCAACTCGGCACTGACAGTCAGCCCGCGGATCGTCCAGTGCGAACTGGCCCGAATGCGCACCGAGGACAGCAGCGGCGCATGCCCGTCCTCGGCCGCCAGTGTGATGTTAGCCGTGTTATAGTACCGCGTGATGGATAGCGCGCCGTGGTATCCCGAGCGGAGCCAGATCGTGTCCCCGGCCTTGATCGGCGCACCGGCATTCCTGGCAACCAGCGTGCTTTCTTCGCTGTAAGGCAGGCGGTCCCATTGCTGCGATTCCACCAGTCCGGCGTCAAAGACCTCCTGGATCGTCCGCCACGGACGCGCGGCACTGCCGTCGCCCTGCGGACTGCCATTGACCGGGTCGACACAGAACTCCGCCCCCTGCACCTGCAAAGGGACGAGACAGAGGCCAATACACAAGAGCCACATTCGCACCATGGTGGTTCCTCCACGATTCGGACAACGTCATACGTGTCCCCATCGTAGCAGCCGCGACCCACTCGGTCCAGATCCAAACGCGATGACCACCGCGCGCCGTAGGGGCGACCCACTGGGTCGCCCGCATCCCGAGTTCGTGCGGCTCGCATCGTCTCGGGTCCGGCCAGGCACAGTGGCCTACCCCTACGTCATTCCGCGCGGCAGGTGGTCGCCTACTGAGCTGCGAATTCTTCCTCACTGACATTGCGGATGAGAATATCGCGCTCGACCACCGCGTTGATCTTGTTGGGTGGCATGGGCAGCGTGGTTTCGCTGACGGCGAGTTCGTACATCGTCGCCTTTCTGATCCACCGGGTCGCCAGGTCGATGTAGAGATCGCCCAGGTAGTGCGAGCTGCCCACGGAGCGGATCTCCATGTCGGGCGCCGGTGTTGCCACCATCTGAAACGAGCTGGCGCCGGAGTCATAGGCCACGATCGCACACGCCGCGTCATCTACCCTGCTGAGGCCTTTGAACGCGAGCGTCACTTCGCCATTCTTGAAGGTCGAGCCTTCGGCCACGTTGCTACCCACGTTCACCGGGGGCTCAGAAAACGCGGCCGCGTGGACGATTCTGTCGCCGATCCGCTTGAGGTCCTGAACGCCCTTGCCACCCCCCGGGGTGGGTCGGGCGAAATTGTCGCAGAAGGCGTGGAAATCGATGAACGCGTTGTACACATGGTACGCCTTGTCAGGCCGAATGGGTTTGCCGCTTGCGTCGGTCAGTTTTTCAAAGCGGGCGTGGTCGATGCCCAAAAGCTGTCCCTTTTCGTCCATGCTGCCAGCCGTGTGCCTAAAATCGTAGCTCCAGTTGCGCAGCTCCGCCACGGAGACCTTGGTGCCATCGGCGAAATCGATGGTGAACTCCGTGCACGTGTACTGATCGCTCCCCTGGCCGGCGATGTTACCAGGGACACATTTCAAGTGAAGCGTCATGGTGTCGGTGCCCAGGCGTGTTCCATCGAGCGCGTAGATGATCATTTTCGACGTCATCACGAAGTACTGGACCTCGGCCGAGCGGTCGGCACCCAAGTCGAAGGTCCGTTCCGGAATCGCGTTGTTCCCCGCGGTCAAGGCCGGGAAACTGCCGCAAATCAGGGCAACACTACAAATGATCCGCGTCCCTAGCGTTCTCATTGTTCGTATCTCCAAATACAGTTCGTTCCATGTTCTCTCGGATATCTCTTGACTGTCGGTTTCCTCACGACTGACCGCTCGATTGCGACGGTTCACCGGGCCTGGAATTCCTGCTCGGTGACGTTGCGGATGACAATGTCCCGCTCGATCACCGAGTTGATCTTGTCGGGCGGCATGGGCAACCTAGTCTCGGTGACGACCAACTCATACATCGTGGCTTTGCGGACCCACCGCGTGGCCAGGTCGACATAGAGATCGCCCTGGTAGTGCGAACTGCCCACCGACTGGATCTCCATGTTGGGCATGGGCTTCATCTTCATCTGGAACGAGCTGGCGCCGGAATCGTACGCCACGATGGCACAGGCCCGGCCGTCCACCGCACTGAGCCCCTTCAAGGCCAGCGTCACCTCGCCGTTCTTGAACGTGGAACCCTCGCCCACGTTGCTGCCCAGATTCACGGGGGGCTCGCTGAAGGCCGCGGCGTGGACGATGCGGTCGCCGATACGCTTGAGGTCCTCGATCCCCTTGCCCTCGCCCGGCATCGGGCAGGCAAACGCGTTGCAGAAGCCGTGAAAGTCGATGAACGCGTTGTATACATGATACGACTTGTCGGGCGAAATCGGTTTGCCGTTCGCATCGACAAGGTTTTCAAATTTGGCGTGATCGATGCCGAAGACCTGCCCTTTCTCGTCGATGCCGGTCATCAGCGGTCCGAAGTCATAGGTCCAGTTGCGCAAGGCCGGCACCTCGACCTCCGGAGACCCCGCAAACTCGATGGTGAACTTCGCGCACGTGTACTGGTCTGCCTGTCGGCCGCTAACGCCGGCCGGGACACACTTCAGATGTATCCGCATCGTGTCAGTGCCCAGGCGCGTGCCATCGAGCGCGTAGTTGATCAGCTTCGACGTCATCACGAAATACTGGACCTCCGCCGAGCGCCCGGCGCCCAGGTCGAAGGTCCGCCCCAAGATACAGTCTTTCTCAACCGTGCACTGGGCGTGAAGCACAGGCAGACCGGCCAGCACCAGGGCCAAACTACAAAAAGCCAGCATTGTCAGCGTTTTCATGGTTCGTACCTCCAGAAATACTTCCGTTTTCTTTCCGCAATTCCACACGTCCGACTCACCTCACCACTCGCACGCCTCCCGGGAAACTACGCGTGCCGGAGCGACAGGAATGGGTCGGTCAACGATACCTCATGCCTAGCCCTGCCCGCCCCCGCAAACAGCCAGGAGAGCGTCAGGGCATACACCATCGAATCTGCCAGGATTTCCACGTTGTGCAGGGCTCGGAGTATGGGAGCCAGCCAGTAGCTCTGGATCATGCCGAAGAGCCCGACGAGCACGTAGAATGCCAGACCCAACTTCCAGGCGAGGGCGAGCCGTGAGCCGCTCGAGTACATCAGCACCGGCAGCGCTGCCGCCAGGAAGAGGGCGCTGCGGAGCAACTGTACGAGGATGATCGTCCCAACGCCCGGCAGAGTCAGCCCAAAATCGCCTGCCCGGTAGTAATCGAGCACAAAGGGCCCGACCATCATACCAAAGACCCAGTAGATCACGGGAAACGCGCAGACGGCCGCCGTCAGACGCCAGGCCCACCGGCCTGAACCGTGCCCCGGGACGAATCGTCGAGGTGGCGGCACCACGGCCGTTGCCTGACCGCTCGGATGAAACAAAAGAGCGACAACAGCCGCGAGCAGCCCGCATGGAATGATCGAGAAGACCGCCATCGCTGACATCCCGCCCAGGTTCGTGAAGATGGCCGCCTCGATCGGCGTGTTGATACCCAGGCACACGTAACATAAGCCTGTCAGAATCAGCCAGCGACGCCGGAACGAGCCCTGCAACCCTTTTGCCAGCGGCGCGATCCCTGCCGCCAGGGCCAGACTGCCGATCATCAGGCACATTCCCATGGTTCTTTCGTCGGCCTGCTCCGGTATCTGGGGAAGCTGCATCCCCAGAGCCGAAACGACGGCTCCACCTATCATGGTCCCAACTACGTACGTCAGGCTACAGACCCCAAGCCTCCACGCCCAGTGAAGGCTGCCTCTGAGTATTGTTGTTCGTTCCATGATCTGCCCTTTCTTCGTGACGGAGGACACACGCCGGGCCATCCCCGACGGCATCTCAGGCGCCAGTTTCCAGTTCTTTGATGGCCCGGCGGGCCCAGGCCGCGTTCACCGCGTAGCTCTCAATGCCTTGCTCCATCGCCAGCCGCCCCACGGCGGGCATGGACGCCCCGACGTCTGCGAGAAAGGAGCGCAGGTGCGCGACGTAGGCCTCCAGTTCCCTGGCCAGACTGTCCAGGAAACCCAGCGTCGCCGCCCGCCCGACGATGCCATCCATCAGCGCAAAGCGCAGCATCAGATCGTCCATGCGCCAGATCACATCGTCCCGCGTCACCGGTCGCCGCAGGTACCGCTTCAACACGCCCCGGCCCCGCGGCGTCATCTCGTAGACCTTCCGGGGCCGCAGCGCCTGCGCGTCGTCCACCTTGCCCCGTATCCAGCCATCCTTCTCCAGGCGCTTCAGAGCCGGATAGATCGCCCCGGGACTGTTGCTGAAATGCCCCATAGGCGTCGTGGCGAAGGTCTTGCGGATGTCGTAGCCGCTTTGGGGCTGCTGGACGATCAGGCCCATCAGGGCCAGCGAGAGAGTCGAGATGTCCGTTTTCTGTTCCATATTACGCTCCGATATAGTACGAGTCGTACCATCCGCCGATTGTTTACCACCTTTTTGGAAATTTTCTTCGCATCTCGCGGAATTCCCCCCACGGGCAACCATCACTCATCTAACGTAGGGGCGAATGATGATTCGCCCCTGCCGGGGTCGGGTGAAGGGGCTCTCGCTCACAGCCCCGGGCCCACCGTCGGCAGCCTGCCTTTCGCCGAAAAAACCCCGGAATTTCCCTTGACGGCTCCGCGGGGCAGATGTATGCTGTTCATATAACTAAATAGCAGATACCAAATACTCACTACCAAATTCGGAGGGACGGGCGATGGCTAGTGAAGCGCAGGTGCGGGCGAATAGGTTGAATGCTCAGAAATCGACAGGGCCGCGAACGGCTGAAGGTAAGGCGGGGGTGGCTCAGAATGCGGTCAAGCATGGTTTGCGGGCCGAGCAAATGGTGATCAAGGGAGAAGATCCGGGG
>CP070782.1:5166905-5174957 GCA_020346325.1 Phycisphaerales bacterium | reverse complement strand
CCTGCTCGACGGGGTCTGGGATCCTTTCCCCCAACTGGGCGAGCAGCGTGAGCCCAAGCCGCACGTTCACAATTCCGGCTGGGTCCAAAGCCCCGGCGTCAAGATCCTCCGAGACCCTGAACGGCACAACGAGTTGAAAGGCTACATCAAGGGCATCGTCGGTCACTTCCGCAAGGACCCGCGCGTGCAAGCGTGGGATATCTTCAACGAGCCCGACAACATCAACCGCCCGGCGTATGTGGCCTACGAGTTGGAGAACAAGCCGGAACTGGCGCTGACGCTCCTGAAGAAAGCGTTCGCCTGGGCCCGGGAGGCCCGGCCCACGCAGCCGATCACGGCCGCGGTGTGGGCGGGTGATTGGTCCGAAGGCAAGCTCTCTCCGATCAACGAATTCATGCTGGAGAACTCGGACATCATCACTTTCCACTGCTATTCGAATCTGGCCGAAACCAAGGCCCGGGTCGAGAGTCTCAAACGCTTCAAAAGACCTCTCATCTGCACCGAATACATGGCCCGGCCGGCCGGCAGCACGTTCCAGGACATCCTGCCCTACTTCAAGGAGCAGCGCATCGGCGCCTATAACTGGGGTTTCGTGGCCGGCAAGACACAGACCATCTATCCCTGGGATTCGTGGGAGAAGGAATACACGGCTGAGCCTCCGGTCTGGTTTCACGACATCTTCCGCAAAGATGGCGCGCCCTACGATCCGAACGAAGTTCGGCTGATCAAGGAGCTCACCGGCAGGTGGTAGTGAGAACGCGTGGACACGCCGTCTTTGCTATCGCTCAGCCAGCTGTTCCATAGCGTCGTCCAGCCGCGGCGCCAGCGCGGGCCATTCGAGACACTTGAGCCGCTGTCTCAGGTCACGACTGCGGTTGTACAGTGACATGCCCTGCGCCAATGTCTGAACTGCCTCCGCCAGCTTCCCGGCCAAGGCCTCGGGAGTGCCATCGTAGAAGAATGGGGCAGAAGCACCCCCATCGGGCCCACCGAAAATCTCGGGGTAGGCCAGGCGCTTGGGCAGGAGCGGGTAGGCGCCGGCCCGCGTCGCCTCGATAGCACTGAGGCCAAAGAACTCGTGGTTGGCTGTCGAGACAAAGACATCGGCCTGCCCCAAGGCGTCCGCATAGTGGATCCGGTGCTCCTGGTAACCCCAGCGGTCGATGTGATCGGCGAATTCGATTCGCGCCTGGGCGAAGACCTCGGGGCTTTCGCGAAACTGCTCCCCGATGACGCTGATCCGAAACGCGGCCCCGCGTGCCTTGAGCATCCGCAAGCCAGTAAAGAAGTCTTCAGGATTCTTGTCGTGCTCCCAGCGTGCAGCCCAGAGCAGACGCAGCGGACCGGGCTGCCTCTCACCTCGCTCGGGCCAGGGGGAGACTCCCGGGGGATGCACCTGAGCTTTGCGTCGGATACGTTCGACGGCGTCGGTCGGCTGATGGTCGGGCATACGTCGAAGAAATCCGTCCAGAGCCGCGAGGAAGGAATCGCGATGAAACGCGGAATTGAACCACACCGCGTCGGCCGCCAGGGCGCTGGTCATGTTGGTCATGGCGAATTGGTAGTCACGCTCCTTCTCGAAGCGGACGGGGTACGTGAGTTGGTTCTCGTGGAAGTAGCACACCGTCGGTAGCGCGCCTGTCACACTGCCGGCAAGCCCACGGAACTCTGCCAGGTTGAGCATATCTGAGCAGAACAGCGCGTCCCAGTGCTGGCCTCGCGCAGTACGCCGGGACACATCGTCGGCGAAGGTCAGGGCCGCGTGCCGCATCCGCCATTTCCATTTGTAAGGCGGCAACGACAGGATCGTCCAGTCATGGCGACTGGCCTTTGACCAGCCGTTCAGGAAGGCCTTGTGGCTACCGCCGTAATAGGGTTCCAGTGCAAGAATCTGCATGACGATTACTCAAATGACCGCTTGGGGTCGGAGGTGGGATTCTCTGCCAGGCGTCTCAAGATGCAACCCAGTCATATTCGATTTCCAGCGTCAGCTTGTGTTGGGCCTCCTCCCTAGCCAGGCTCAGCAGAGTATCGCGGAGTCTGTCTTCCGGCGCGATGGAGGCCAGATCCGTGTAAAGCCGAAAGGCCGCCTTCTCCCGGTTCATTGCGATTATCAGCAGGTCGGCATAGTCCATCTTGGCCTCCGGTTTGGCCTCGTGTACGGTCTCGGCGATCTCGAGGCCGCCGACGTCCTCCCTGATGAACGTCGCCTCACCGGCTTTGATCGCCTCCAGTCGAATCGCGTGCTGCTGCTCGTCGATCGCGAAGCCTTTGATAAGCTCCCGTAGATCCCGTTTGGTGACGCGCTGGGCCAGGTCCACGTAGAAATCGTGGGCCTCATTCTCTCGGACGATGGCGAAATCCAGTATGTCATTGATCGAGCGGAATCTCGGCATCGGTATCCTCAGTTGACCTGTTTTCAGCCGACCAACAAGCCCAGGCAGAGCTGGGCTGCCGCTCCCAAGTCTATCCGAGCGAGGGCAAAATGCAAGACGGCCGTCTTCCCGAGCGCAAGGGCCTATAAAGACTGTCTTTATGCGTCGCAAGGCCCGTTGTTGGCCTCTTCCACGGATGGCTCGGCGGAGTTTTTTGCTTGGCATCCGGGTTACTGGTAAGGTAGAATTGAGCGGGTTTGCTTAGGGAGATTACCATGAATGCCAAGTCCACAGCAGGTCGCGGCCATGCCGACCACAATGCTTTTACCCTGATCGAGCTTCTGGTGGTGATCGCCATTATCGCGATTCTGATGGCGATTCTGATGCCGGCGCTGAATCGCGCCCGCGAGCAGGGCCGCCGGGCGGCTTGCATGGGCAATCTCAAGCAACTGGCCTTGGCCTGGATCATGTACGCCGATGCGAATGACGACAAGATCGTCAACGGCGCCGCCGGCTACAGTTACTCCAGTGCGAACTGGGGCGATCACAGCAAGGAACGCGCCTGGATGGGACGCGTCTGGCACGCCAACTATGGCGCGGGCGAACAACTGCCCGAAGAGGAGCAGCGGGAGGGCATCATGGAGGGGGCGTTGTGGCCCTATGTCAAGCAGGTGAAGCTCTATCGGTGCCCCACCGGCCGTCGTGGTGAGCTGGTGACATACGGGATCATGTTTTCGATGAATGCCGTCGAGCACGATGAGGTCAAGGGAGAAAAAGGCACCCACATCAAACTCCGTAGCGAGATTCACAGCCCCGCTCCCTCGCTGCGGCTGGTCTTCATCGATGAGGGGTGGATGACGCCGGATGCCTTCGCCGTTTACTTCCGGACCGAGGCGTGGTGGGATGACCCGCCGGTCCGGCACGGTGACGGGACCAACGTGGCCTTTGCCGACGGACACGCCGAGCACTGGAAATGGAAGGGCATCGATACGATCAAGCACGCCAGAGATCTGGAGTTGGGACACAGCGGCGCCGGCTGGACACCTGAAAGCCAGCAGGGTTTCGAGGACCTGTACCGCATGCAGAAGGGCTGTTGGGGCCGGCTGGGATACGCGCCTAGTCACTGAACGCGGTCGCCGTGCACCACGCTGCAAACAAACGAGAATGTCTGCGGCGAACCTGCAATGGGCAAAATCGTATGTCTCCCGAAGGCGTCCAGTGTGATCGGTTGTCTGGTAAGTGCCTGTCGATAAATGGACTATGGGATTGTCGTTGCTTTCCCAAGTTCTGGCGTGTATCCTGCAACCGGGTACTCCGGAGTCGGTTCAGGCCGTTGACGCTATACAATTATGTGGGAATCTGGTAGGGAGGTTGCTATGAATCTCAGCCCCACGGCGAGTCGCTGGCAAGTCAAACCCAGCGCTTTCACTCTCATCGAACTGCTGGTGGTGATTGCCATCATCGCGATCCTGATGGCCATTCTTATGCCAGCCCTGAGCCGTGCCCGCGAGCAGGGTCGCCGGGCCGCCTGCCTGAGCAACTGCAAACAGTTGACGCTGGCCTGGATGATGTACTGCGACGAGAACGATGACAAGATCGTCAACGGCGCCGCCGGCTTCGGCAATCAAGACACGGGATGGGGCAAGCATATAGGTGAACGGGCGTGGATCGAGGTTGACAGTTTCGGTCCCGACGTCGACTGGGATACGCGGATCCAGCAGATCAAGGATGGGGCCTTGTATCCCTACACCAAGAACGTCAAGGCCTACCGCTGCCCCACGGGAAAACGTGGCGAGGCCGTGACTTATGCGACCGCCTTTTCCATGAACGCGGTCAATCACCCCTGGAGCCAGGGGATCAAAGGGGCCCATGTGAAGATGCGAAACGAGATCAAGCCCAACCCGGCGACCCGTTTCGTCTACATCGACGAAGGCAGCCTGTCGCCCGACGCGTTTGCCGCCTATATCCATCTGGAACAGTGGTTTGACAGCCCGCCGATACGACACGGTAACGGCACCAACCTCTCTTTTGCCGATGGACATGCCGAGTATTGGAAGTGGCGGGGCCGCGAGACGGTGGCCCAGGGTAAGAGCGACGAAGAACACAACCGGACCACCCTGTTCGTTCCGGAGACCCAGGAGGGCTTCGAGGATTTGTATCGCATCCAGAAAGCGTGCTGGGGCAGGCTGGAGTACGAGCCCAGTCACTAAAGGCGGCGGTCCTGAATTGTCCCGTGGATATACAAAAATGTCCGCGGCCCGCTCGTAATCTACAAAGTTGTATATCCCAGCGCGATCTCGATATCGTCCGGTCTCGCCATAACTGCTTTTCAATAATGATGCTACGGCATTCTCGCCTCACTTCCTAACTCTGGCACACCTCTTGTATCTAGCCATCAGCAACGAGTGGGTACTCTGCCGGGCGCGCGCAGGGGCCCAAAGAACATGTCGAATGATGGCCCGACGTGGAGGCACAGAAGTGATGGCGAAACAACGAAGTAAGTCTATCCTGCGAGCAGGCTGGATGTCTGTGGTGGTGGTGCTCTTCCTATTGGTGACGACCACGGTGGCGTCGGCTGAAGAGGAAGCGGTGACGGTAGAACAAGTGGCGCAAGGTTTGAGCACGGTCTGGGTGCTGGTGGGCGCCTTCCTGGTTTTCTTCATGCAGGCCGGCTTCGGCATGGTCGAAGCGGGCTTCATTCGCGCCAAGAATGCCTGCAACATCCTGACGAAGAACTTCCTCGATTTCTGTATGGCCTCGCTGGGCTTCTTCATCATCGGCTACGGCCTGATGTTCGGTGATGGAAACGGCTTCATGGGCCTGAAGGGCTGGTTTCTGCTGGGTCTGGAGCCCACGATGGCCGGGATTCCGCTGTACGCGTTCTGGCTGTTTCAGGCGGCGTTTTGCGGGGCGGCCGCGACGATCGTAGCCGGTGGCATGGCCGAACGCATGAACTTTCCCGCTTATCTGATCTACTCGTTCATCATCTCCGCGCTGATCTACCCGATCGTGGGGCACTGGATCTGGGGCGGAGGCTGGCTGTCCAAGATGGGCTTCGGGGATTTCGCAGGCTCGACAGTGGTCCATACGGTCGGTGGCTTTGCGGCCCTGGTGGGGACGTCGATCCTCAAACCGCGGGAAGGCAAGTACGGCGTCGATGGCAAACCCAATGTCCTGGCCGGTCACAGCATTCCGCTGGCCTCCCTGGGTGTGTTCATCCTCTGGTTTGGCTGGTTCGGCTTCAACGCGGGCTCGACGCTGGGCGTCACCGACGGTTCGACCATCGGCTTGGTGGCCATCAACACGAATCTGGCAGCGGCTACGGGGGGGATCGCAGCCATGCTGACGGTGTGGAAGCGGTTTGGCAAGCCTGACCTGTCGATGGCCATGAACGGTGCGTTGGCTGGCCTGGTCGCGATCACGGCGCCATGTGCCTATGTAGATCCCTGGGCGGCATTGGTCATCGGCGCTATCGGCGGGTACATCGTCGTGCGCGGGGTGGAGTTTCTCGACCGGCTGCGGATCGACGATCCGGTCGGTGCTGTCCCGGTGCATGGCATGTGCGGCGTGTGGGGTACGCTGGCGGTCGGGATTTTCGGCAAGTCCTCCCTGTGGCTGGCACACAGCGGCTTGATCTATGGCGGCAATCCCACGCAGTTTGGCATCCAGATGCTCGGCAGCCTCGTGACCGTGGGTTTCGTGGTCCTGGCAATGGGGGCCGTGTTCAAGCTGATCGACAAGACGGTCGGCCTGCGTGTCAGCCGGGAGGAGGAGTTGCGCGGGCTCGACATCGGCGAGCACGGCATGGAGGCCTACGCCGGATTCCAGATCTTCACGACCAGCTAGCGGACGCACACAGGGAGCAAAACGATGAAACTGATAATCGCTTATATTCAGCCGCACAAGCTCAACGATGTTAAGCAGGCCTTGTTCAAGGCGGAGGTCCACAAGATGTCCGTGACCAACGCCTTGGGCTGCGGTGCTCAGCAAGGGTACGAGGAGAGCTACCGCGGCATCAAGTTCGAAGTGAATCTGCTCAAAAAGGTCAGGATCGAGATTGCCGTGAATCAGGACTTCGTCGAGCGGGCCATTGAGGCGATCATCCAGGGAGCACGAAACGGCCAAATCGGCGACGGAAAGATCTTCGTATTGGACCTGCCAGAGTGCATTCGTATCCGCACGGGCGAGCGCGGCAACGAGGCCATCGGGTAGGGTCTGTCGTGCCCGGGCCAACGTAAGAAGACGTAGCGTCCATACAAGCCATCGTTGTCTGTGTCCGCTGTCGGGCGCAGACCTGAGGCCTCGTTCTCGGCGGGGCGGGGCTATTTTCTGCCCTGCCCCAGAAGCTACATAAATGTAACTGTAGGGGGCGATAAACTACAAAAATGTAGGCTAGCTTCAGGTGTGCTCAGGCTCTGGTTTAACTGTAAGTGTTTGTCATGCATTAGATTATGGGCGTTTTGGTCGGTGCTTTCAGTGTGGCACACCAGTTGCTAATACCCTTTTATGAAGTGATGGGCGCTGTGTCCAGCAGATCACGCTACAGGCAACGATGGAGTACAATATGATGGCAAAGGCCAGGCAGGGCAATTTGCGTCCGGGTGATTCCCTGGCACCGTTCGTGTTGCGCGGTCCAATCGCGGTAGCGGGCGAGGGGCAGGCCGTCAGTTGCGCGACTGCCGAGCGGGTCCGGGCATCCATCTCTGCACTGATGTGCGGATGCCGCTTATCTACAACTCCCCGGTGTGTTGACGACGGCGGAAGGTCTGGGATGGCTCGGGAAGAACGCCTTGGCATTCGCACGGAGGAACGGGGGGGAAATACCACCTGGACGACCATGGAGCATGGGGACATCGTGCCACCTGACGTGCAGGAAGCGGCATTCAGGGGCGAGATGAGCATAAATCTGTAACGTTGCTTTTGGAAGGTTGACAAAGATGACACCAAAAGAGTTCTTCGAATTCGCCAAGAAACATGGCGCCCGGATGATGGACCTCAAGTTCGTCGATATGCTCGGCACGTGGCAGCACTGCTCGTACCCGATCGAGGCGATCAACGAGAGCGTCTTCGAAGAGGGCCTCGGCTTTGACGGCTCGTCGATCCGTGGGTGGCAGGAGATTCACCAGTCGGACATGATGGCCGTGTGCGATCCCAATACCGCGGCGATCGATCCTTTCTTTGCCGAGGCGACGATCAGCGTGATTGCCGATATCGTCGATCCTGAGACCCGCGAGATGTACGACAAGTGCCCGCGGACGGTGGCCAAGCGAGCGGCCGAATACCTCAAGAGGACCGACATCGCCGACACGTGTTTCATCGGGCCCGAGCCGGAGTTCTTCATCTTCGACGAGGTCCGCTACGAGCAGAACCAGCACACCGGCTACTACAGCATCGACTCGGTGGAAGGTTCGTGGAACACAGCTCGTTTCGAAGAGCCGAACCTGGGCTACAAGCCCAGCTACAAGGGCGGGTACTTCCCGGTCAGCCCGACGGATACCTATCACGACCTGCGGGGTGAGATGGTCTATGAGATGATGAAGCTCGGGATCGTTGTCGAAGCCCACCACCACGAGGTGGCCACCGCCGGGCAGGCTGAGATCGATATGGAGTTCAAAGAACTGACGAAGATGGCCGATCAGTTCATGTGGTACAAGTACGTGATCAAGAACGTGGCCAG
>CP070782.1:5151548-5166805 GCA_020346325.1 Phycisphaerales bacterium | reverse complement strand
CCGATGAAACGCGTCCGCTACTCCAGGGCGCGCGCCTGACGGCGTGGGAGTTGCAGCGCGCCGGCATCGATGCCACGCTGATCTGCGACAACATGGCGGGCTGGCTGATGAAGGAAGGCAAAATCGACATGGTCATCACCGGCGCCGACCGCATCGCTGCCAACGGCGACACGGCCAATAAGATCGGTACTTACAGCGTGAGCATCCTGGCCCGGCATCACGGCATCCCGTTCTATATCGCGGCTCCGTCCAGCACGTTCGACCTGAGCCTGGCCAGCGGGGCGGGAATCCCGATCGAACAGCGCGATGCGAAAGAGGTGACCGGGTTTGGTGAGGCGCAAACGGCACCCAGGGACATGCCCGTTTATAACCCGGCGTTCGACGTGACCGAAGCGCAGAACATCACGGCGGTTATCACCGAGAGGGGGGTCATCGAGGACCCCACGACTCAACGCATTCGTGACTTCTTCGCCGAAACCTCACGGTGAGGTCCCGGCCAGAACCATCATCCCCTCCCCCATCCGACCCGAATCCCGAGCGTGATCGGAGACCCTCGGTCCAACTCTGAAGTTAGGGGACGGCGACGACTTCCGTTACCTCAGGCACCTTCTCCTTCAGGATGCGTTCGATGCCCATCTTCATCGTCATGGCCGCACCGGGGCAGCCCTGGCACGCGCCCTGCAAGCGCACCTTCACGGTATTGTTATCGCCCACACCCACCAGTTCCACATCCCCGCCGTGGCCCTGCAAAGCGGGACGCACCATCTCGATCACGTCAGCGACCTTGTCCTGAAAGCTCTTCTCAGTTTCAGCACCGCTGCAACCACATGATTCACACATAGGCTTTTCTCCAGAGTATTAGTTTTCAGTCATTATACGGAGGTTTCATCCACGGTCCAAGGCCTTTTTGGAGTGTACTGCCCGGGAGCGTCGGGCGTTCAGACTTTCTCGGGCCTTACCGGTTGTGTCCGACCCGGCGTCTCAGGATGATCCATCGCGAAAGAGATTTTCTCGCCCCGGCTGAAAACCCCATTGCCACCGGCTTCTGCGGACGCTGCATTGAAGAGAATTCATATTATTGGACAGCCGCCCACCGGCCGCGAGGCGGGCCGGAAAATCGCGGTTTTTGCGGCCGAAAAGGCGGTTCGAAATTCGCAGAATCACTCAACTAATGATTCATTTCTCTCGATATTAACTGTTGCTGAATACGGATCGTGTTGGAAGAACGGAAACGGTTTCATGCAGATCAAATACGTAGTTTCGACGATGGTCTTCTGGTGGCGTGAGCACCCCCTCTCGTTCGAGCAGGAGTGTCAATACCTCAAATCACTCGGCTTCGGTATCGAGCTGTGGCCCTGCATTCGCGGGCAGAATGAATGCCGCTATGAGCGGCGCAACTGGGGCCGGCTCCAGGCCGCCACCCAGGACATGGTGGTCTCCATGCGGTCGCGCACGGACAACCCGAACCTGGAGCAGTGGGCCGACCAGATCGAATGTGCCCGTCGACTCGGTGCCAACATCGTCGCCGAACCCCGCAGCCTCGGCATCAAGCATGGGCCGGAACTGAACGGTACCGACTTCGCCGCCGAGGTGATCAAGCTGGCCGCCACCAACAATGTCACCCTCTGCATCGAAACCGGATCGCTGCCCCTGCTGGCCAATATCGGCAAGCGCTTCAAATCGATCCGATACTGTCTGGACACGGGATACGCCCACGTCGACCCGGACTACTCGTTCAAACAATATGTCGATGAACTGGCTCCGCGCGTCACCCATCTGCACCTGACAGATAACTACGGCCAGATCGACGACCACGAACCTCCCGGCCTGCACGGCGGTATCCCCCGTCGGGACTGGGAATATCTCCTGGACGTGCTGGGCCGTAACGGCAATGAGGTCGTCGGCGCCTTTGAGATGTGCCCGTGCATGCCCGACGTGATGATTCGCCAAGCCAGCGAGTTTGTGTTTGACGTCCTGAAGTGGCCGAACCGGCCCGAGAAGCAACCCGACCAGGGGTCGGTGGCCTATCGTCCGATCTAGTCCGACCCCGTCGCATCCAGAGGCCGCGGGCACCACGCTCAAGCGCGACAGACCTTTTTTGCCCCTTTTTTCGTATCCTTTAGTGCGGCAGATGCCTCTACTATGGTAGGTGGCGCTGGATGTACGAGTGGGCCGGTCTGAGCGGCAGACAGAAACATTTGACCGCACCTGATGAATCGTTTAGATACAAGGTTTGGACGTTTCTGACATATGGTTGTGAACAGACAGGAGGTAAGGACTATGAGAGTTCCGTGTCTATGCGCTTTGGCAGGGGCCCTGCTGGTGGCCGGCTGCGCCACGAGTGAAGGAGAAAGCTACGCCACGGCCGGCTACGACTTCAGCGGCCTGGACAAAATTGCCGTGGTAGAGGTTACGGGGCGCATCCACGGCGAATCCATCAAGAACGAAGTCGCCAACATGTTCACCATGGAACTGGTGAAGAAGGGCTATGCGGTCATCGAGCGGTCCCAAATCCAATCCTTGCTCAAAGAGCAGGAGTTCCAGGCCTCCGATATCACTACCAATGAAGGAGCGGCCCTGGCGGGCCGCGTCCAGAATGTGCCCGCCGTTATGGTGGTCAACATTCCCAAGTACAAGGAGGAGATGGAAATGACCGCCAAGCTGATCGACGTGGAGGACGCCACCATTCTCTGGATCGGCACCGGCTCGGGCAGTACGGGCAAGACCCTCGCGACGATCGTGGGCGCGGGCGTAGGCGCCGCGGCCGGTGCAGTGATTGCGGGCGGAGATTCCAACGATCGCGTCCTCGGCGGGGTCCTCGGTGGCGTCGCCGGCGGTGTAGCCGGCAATGCCCTCTCCCCCGATCAGAGAAAGCAGGTTCGCAAGGTGATCGCCAAGGTGTGCAAAAGCCTGCCGCCGAGGTATTCGGAAAAGAAGTAGAACGGCCACCTGGAGATTCTGCTGTCAAGAAGCGATGTCGCAGGCCGGGAGCACTTCGTGTTCCCGGCCTGTTCTCATTCTGCCTCGAGCGGACTCCTTAATAGCCGGCCATGTATTGAATCGAGACGATTCCACCATTGACGCCAGGGGCTCGGACGACTAGCGTAGCAGTGCCACTGGCAGGATGGCAGGACGTTATCTGAGGCATGGAAAGGAGAACAGGGAAATGAACCGACGCAGTTTCATGGCCGCCGGACTGGCGGGGCTGACAGCCACCGAGGCGCTGACCGCCTCGGACAACACGACCGCATCGTCATCACGTCAATTCTTCGAACTGAGGCAGTACTATCTGGGCACCGGGGCGAACAAAGGCCGCGTCGGAAAGTTCCTCCAGGAAGCCGGCATCCCCGCGATGAATCGCATCGGCATCAACCCGGTTGGTGTCTTCGAAGCCATGTACGGGCCCAACCAGCCCACGCTGTACGTCTTGATGGTGCACCCATCGCTCGAATCGGTGCTGAACGCCTCAGCGCGGCTATTGGAGGACGATGAACTTCGCACGAAAGGTGCTGGGTTCATCGATGCGTCACTGTCCGATCCCGGCTACGTTCGCTACGAGAGTTCGCTGCTGGCCGCCTTCAGTCACATGCCCCAGATCGTGCCGCCGGCGTTTGAGAGGCGCATCTTCGAACTGCGGATCTACGAGAGCCACAGCCTCAAAGCAGCGAAGAAGAAGATTGAGATGTTCAATCAAGGTGGGGAAATCGCCATCTTCAAGAAGACGGGGCTCAATCCGGTATTCTTCGGTGAGACCCTCATCGGCCGCCGGCAACCCAACCTGACCTACATGCTGGCCTTCGAAGATCTGGCGGATCGCGACCAGCGTTGGCAGGTCTTCCGGGAACATCCGGATTGGCAGAAGCTGCGCCGGGATCCGGCCTATCGAGACACCGTCTCGAACATCACGGACATCATCCTGCGACCGACCAGCTACTCCCAGGTCTAGCCGGTCGGGACGACGTCTTAAACGTTATCTAGACAAGAGAAAGCTGGACGTCCTGCTCCGCTTCGAGTGAGGTCTCCTGCTCGCCCGGACGGAACGGCAGGGGTGCCCCGAAATGCATCGTGACGCGGCGCAACACACTGTTGACCTCCTCCACGCGGGAGATGTGCCCTGAACGCACGAAGTCGGCGACGTCGAACGCACCATCCTCGGCATACTTCGGAACGCTGAAACGAGCCGTCAGATGCTGCCCGGGATGAGGACATTGGTGGTCGGCGCGGCAGGTGAAGGCCGCCGCCTGACTGGAAATATCCATCATTTGACCCTGCCCGAGCTCGCCATTGACATCCTCGGCAAACCAAATCGGCCAATGGTAGTGCAACCGCTCCTCCGCCCTTCTCTCATCTGTCATGTTCATGTCTGTGTGTCCCTCAACCACCGAATACGAGGAATGTTTCGAACTGCCAGGACAGATCGACCGCCGGAGGGGCCGACTTGATGAGGCGGCGCTGAGAAAAGGGTCCGGTATCTCGGCGCTATGAATGATACATTCGTTTCGAGCGCCAAAATGCGGCGTCAAGAGAGAAGATTTTTTGCCGGGAGGTGCGGGCGGGCCGCGTCAGCTTCCTATAACTGTCGCCCGAGCTGACCCACTAGCTCGGCAAACTGCTGCCCGCGCTGCTGGAAATTGTCGAACATATCGTAGCTGGCACAGGCCGGGCTCAGCAGGACGACGTCGCCTTCGACCGCCTGCCGGCGCGCTATTTGCACCGCTTCATCCAGCGACTTGGCAAACGCGATGGGAACCTGGGGGCCACTCGGGCCTCCGGCCTGGATGGCATCGGCGATCTTCGACGCCGCTTGCCCGATCAGGACGACCGCCTTCGCCTGCGCCGCGATCTTCTCGCCCAGCTCGTCAAAAGGAAGCTGCTTGTCGTATCCGCCCGCAATAAGGATCTTGGGCTCGGCGAAGGCCTCAAGGGCCACGACGGCGCTCTGCGGCGTGGTCGCAATCGAATCGTTGTACCAGCGGACACCGTCGATCGTGGCCACGAGTTCCAGACGATGAGGCAGAGCTTTGACGTCCGGCAAGACCCGGATGATCGCCTCGTTCTGAATGCCAAAGTACCGCGCCACGGCCAGCGCACCGGCCAGGTTCGAAAGATTGGCCCGCCCGGGCAGTGGAAACGCCGCCCGGACGTTTGCGGGAACATCATCGGCCGAGTACTTCATGCACAGGCGTCCTGATTGCACGCGGTATTTCTCGAACCACTCGGAAGCGATCAGGTCCTCCGCGTTGAAGATCGACACAGCCGGGCTTTGCGCATCGCGCCGCTGTAATCGGAAGATATTCTCTTTGGCCGCACAGTAGGCCTCAAACGTCCCGTGCCGATCGAGATGGTTGGGGGTCAGATTCGTCAGCAGGCTGATCTGAGGTGCCATCTCGATCTCGGCCAGTTGTTCGAGCTGAAAACTCGACAGTTCGAGAACCACGAGGTCCGACGGGGCAACCTCAGCGAGGGTGCCCAGCAGCGGACGGTTGCCGATGTTGCCACTGAGCCAGACCCGGCCGCTGGCCGCCTCAAGCGCAGCCCGGGGATGGCGCGATTTTGAGACCATCGCCGGCGCTCGTCGCAACACATGGGCCGTGAGTGTCGCGGTCGTGCTCTTGCCGTTGGCACCGGTGATCCCCACAATGCGGGCCGGACACATCTGAAAGAACAGGCCGATCTGAGATGTGATGGTTTTCTGATGCTGTCGGGCAATCTCCAGCAGCGGATGGTCGCCGCGCACGGCGGGGTTGACCACCACCATATCGGCAGCCATGAAATCGTCCGGATCGTGCCCGCCAAGTTTCAACTCGATCCCCGGCAACTCGCGCAACTGCTCGAGAGAATCCACCAGCTTCTCTTCCGTTGCCGCATCGGTCACGACCACCCGCGCCCCAGCCCCGGCGGCGAACCGCGCCACGTCAACGCCCCCGCCGAAGCGCCCCAGCCCCATAACCAGAACCGTACGATCTTTCAGGTCGGAAGCATTCATGCGTCGCCTGCGCCGTTGGGTTTCGAACCAGCGTAGATCGATGCCACGCCCCAGGTGACCGGCGTGGCCGAGACCTCGGAGAAACCGGTCCGTCTCATCAGTTCACAGAAATCATCCGGACGGTAAAAGGCCTCGATCGATTCATTGAGATAGCGATAGGCGCCCTTGCTGCCCGAGAGCAGCGCCCCGATGGCGGGTACGATCAGCCGCAGATAGACCAGATAGCACCATCGCATAATCGCGCCACGGGGCAAGGAGAACTCCAGGATCACGGCGATGCCGCCCGGTTTGAGGAGACGCCGGATCTCGCGCAGCGTCGCTTCGACGTCGGGCGTGTTCCTGATCCCGAAGGCCATGGTCACGGCATCGAAGTCGCCCGCCGGCAGGCCGCAGCGCAGCGCGTCATCGTGCACCAGTCGGACACGGTCGGCGTAACCACCGCGGGTGATTTTGTCCTGGCCGATCTTCAACATCGCCTCGGAAAGGTCCAGCCCCACAGTCTCGGTCACATTCGGACGCTCGCGCAGCAGCGCGATCAGTAAATCGCCCGTGCCGGTCGCCAGGTCGGCAACCTTCAGAGCACCCTGCTCGGGCAAGACGCGCGCCGCCCGACGCCGCCAGGCAAAGTCACGGCCCAGGCTCAGCAGATGATTCAGGAGATCGTAGGTGGGTGCAATTCGATCGAACATCGCGCCGACGGGCACCTCGAGGCAGCGCGGTGTGTTACTCGTCGTGGAAGCACCCTTCTGCATGGGCTTGCCTGCATGATACGGATGGGCCGGTGCGGGCTCCGCCTCAGAGCTTCGACTGCATCGCGTTGGCCAGCTCAACCTTGGCATCGATCACGGCCTGTTCGATGCACTTCTTCCAATCGTCGCCGAACTGGTCGCGGTACTTCGGCTTCTCGTAGGCGTAGATGATCGAGCGCGACGCGTTGATCAGAGCGCCGCTGCCGTCGGCCTTACAGAACCGCAGACAGTCGGCCGCCGAGGCCCCCTGGGAGCCATAGCCAGGCACGAGGAACCAGATCTTGTCGTACTTCGTGCGCAGCGCAGCCGTCACGTCCGGCGCCGTCCCACCGACGACCATCCCCACGTTGCTGTAGCCACAGGTACCGATCCGCTCGGGCACGGTCGCGATGTCGTTGACGATCTCCGCCATTTTCTCGTAGAGGGCCTGGCCCTCGGCGTCACGGAAATCCTGGAGCGCGCCGGCCGACGGATTACTCGTGCGGACCAGCACGAAAAGCCCCTTGCCCTGCTCGTCGGCCATTTTGGCAAACGGCTCGATCCCGTCGGCGCCGGTGTAGCCATTGACCGTAATCCCGTCGGGCGCCAGCGTATCTTCCAGCCCGGCCAGTTCCGGATTCTCCAGGTGTGCCGACGCGTAGGCCTCGGCCGTGTGTCCGATGTCGCCACGCTTGACGTCGCCGATGATCTCCAGCCCCAGGTCGTTGGCCTCACTGATCAGGGCGTAATAAGTCTCCAGGCCTTCCCAGAGGTACTTCTCGAAGAACGCCACGTTGATCTTGACCGCCGGCACCATCGGGGCGACGATGCGCATGGTCTGGGTGCAAAAATCGAAAATAGCATCCACGGCCGCCGCCGCATCGAACTCATCGTTCATCTGGCGATGGCTGGTAATGGCAGCGGGCAAGCGGTTGTACACCGGATCCAAACCTACCGTCAGTGCGGTCTTCTTGGTCCGCACGGCCTCGCACAACCGATCTCCAAAGTGGCTCGACATAACTCACAAGACCTTTCTGTCAATATCACCCGTTGGCATCACGCGTTCAGGGCTCGACATGCACCCGGCGACGATCACCACGCCGCCACCACAGCCGAGCCCGGCAACAAATCTCTTTTGTCCAAACGAATCAATCACTATAATCACGCCCACAGTATCGAGCAAGATAGAATTCCACGACGGACTCTATTTGTAGGAAACTATTTCCTGCGCATGAAGGCTTCCGACGAAACGCGAGAAGGGTTCCAGCCCAAGGACACACTCAGGTCCGAGGCTCAGGGTCTGGTGGCCCCGTCGGACTCACCTACGGAATCGGTCGACCCACCGGGGCATTCCCAACCGGCCGACAGGGGTTTGAGGCATCTCTCGAGCAAGAAGAAGAAATCGAAACGCCGCAAGCTGCTCTACTGGCTGCTGATCGACATGGCGGTGGCCGCGATCGTGATCGGCCTGCTCCTGCACAAGCCGGCCGGCTACAACCCGGTCGTGCCGCCCGAGACAAACGCCGACGGCCAACGTGTCCATCCGTACCTGACCCACGACCTCATGCCCCAGCTTTACAACGGCGCCCAGAGCCAGCGCCCCTTCGACATGGAAGTGCTCGACGATGCCCTCAATGAAGCCATCGCCCTGGCCAGGTGGCCCCACGAGAGCGACGGCGTTACCTTTTCGGCCCCCCAGGTCCTCTTTCAGCCCGGCCGCATCGCGTTGATGGGCACGGCCAATTTCGAGGGTGCCGAACTGGTGATCACGATCGAATTGGGACCGCGCCTCAGTGAGGCGGGATTGCTCAGTATCGCCGTCGAAACGGTCAAGATCGGGGCCATGAACATCACCCCCCTGGCCAAGATGATCGCCAAGCAGAAGTACCAGGAGTACCTCGAAACGGTCCCGGTCGACACGGAGAATATCGGCGCCCAACTCGCGGCGGCCCTGCTCAACGAAGAATCGTTCGAGCCGGTGTTCAAGGTCGAGGACAAGTGGGTCCGGCTCAAGCAACTCAGCATCGAGTCGGGCAGGCTGGCCGCTCACCTCGTGCCGGCCCGGTAGAGCAGCTGCCCTTCACAACATGAAGGCATCCCCTCCGTGTGGCAGCCTCAAGCGCAAGCTTGAGGATGGCAGACCTGTCTGCCCCACGCGTGGCGAAAGGTTACCCTTGCCCGGGACCATCCCCAAGTCCTTCGGACTTGAGGCTGCCACGCGATGACAGGAAGCGAAACGGCCCGAGCCGCGAGATGGTTTTACCCCGCGACCCGGACCGTTGAAGAGCATCCGAGTGAGTCACCACTGCGGTCTATGCCGGTTTCTTACTGCCCCGGGCGAAGTGCACAACGATGGTCAGCACAATGAAGCCGGCCAGTAGCCCGATACCCAGCCAGCGGATCTTGGACCACAGGCTCCAGACACTGCCAAACGCGTCAGCCCCGGCGGCCAGCGCCATGAGGAAGTTCCACAGTGCACGACGCCCTCCCTGCGGCCTGTACGGGCCCAGGTAGCTGATCTGGTTCATCAGGAAGAAGAAGGCGAAGTACGCAATCGGCAGCAGGACCATGGCGAACACCGAGGTCGGCACGGCCAAATAAGGCGCCGCATCTTTCCAGAAGAACGGTCCCAGCGCCCCCACGGCCACCATGAGACTGCCGATCCGTTGCGGCCAGCCTCGGGCCGGCAGGTTCAAGAGTTCGCAGAAGCACAGGCCATTGATCGTCATCAACATCGTCGCCGCACTGAGGGCCATGCCGATCACACCCAGCCCAAAGATGTATTGCGCCACGACCGGCCCGGTCAGTGGGGCGAGCGTATCGGCCAGGTTGAAGGCATCGCGTTTGACCAACATGGCCCCCATGGTCTTGTCTGCATGGGACATGATGCTCTGGAACTGCTCCGTCCTTTTCTTCACTCTCTCCGGATCGTTCTCTGGCAAGGCGTCGACTGCTCCCAGTAAACGCTCATACTCGGCGTCGCCCACTTCGGCCTTCAAACGCGCTTCCATCAACTTGTTCCAAGGCTTGACCAAGTTGGGCGCCGGCGCCTCCGTGATCGTCCCGCCCTCCTCGGCAGCAACGAATCCCACTGCGGGTTCGGCGTGGAACTGGCTGGCCGACGCGATAACGACACAACCGGTAGCCAGGATGAAGGGGATGAACAATCCGGTCGACAGGTCGAAGATCGCCAGGCCGCGGAAATCTTTGTCCCAACCCTTGCGAAGCATCGAGTAGGGCAAGAGGAAGGTCATATTGATGCCGACGGCCGTGGCCGCGGCGCTGATCATCACATCGCGCTGCTGGCCCACGATCATATTCGTCCAGAAACTCTGGAACTGATCCGCAACCTTTGCTATTGCGACTCGCATCTCCGCCGTCGGCTCTATGAATAGCCGCCAGTTCGGGATCAGCCCGCTGCCGATCTTGCCCCAGTCGATCTCGCCACTGACGCTCAGCTTGACGACCACGCCTATGAAACACAGCACGATGAGGCTGACAATGGCTCGGATCACCGTCTCGAACACCTTGACCCCTTTGCCGCCGGCACTGTAGGTCAGGGTCGCCATCAGCGCACACGCCAGGAAGATCCCGCCGGCGATCATCTTGCTGGGCACCTCCGGCATCACTTCGGGCCCCAGCAGACCAGGCACGAGGTTCTGGCGGATAGCCGCCGTGCCCAGGGCAAACTGGGGCAGCGACCAGACCAGGTTGGCCATCATCGAGGCCAGCAGCCAGCCCCAGCCCAAGATCGGACTGACGTGCTCGTTGATTCCCCGCAAAGGCCGCTCGCCCGTCGACAGCGTGACATAGGCGATGGCACTGAGCATGATAACGCCCAGAATCATCGCCAGGGGCTGGAGCCACATGAAACTGAAGCCCACCAGCACACCCAGGTAAAGGCTCGACGACAACGATCCGCCGCCCAGCGTGATCCCGCTCTGGAGCCAGCCCGGACCGGACAGCCTCACGAAGACCTTGAACAGCGCACCGCGTCCCTTGGCCTTGGCATCGACGATCATCTGCCGATCCTTCTCGATGCGGGGATTCATGTGCATGACGGGCTTTTCCGGCTGGGGAGCGGCAGGGCCGCCGTCGTTTGACACCATATCTTGCCTCCTGTTCACAGATTTTCAAAACGCGACAGGACCATCCTTTTCCGTCGTGGGCAATCCAAAGAGATCGGCTGCAAAAGGCAAAGCACCTGTCCCAGGGCAAACGTGGTGCTTATTTTGGGCCCGCCCCCAAAGAGTGTCAACTGCCTTTTCCAGGCCCGCCGGACTTTTCCCGGCGTCCGACCGGCCTTGCCGCAACCGGCCTGCCGCCGGCCACCGGCGGGCAACCGCAGGCCATTAAACTTCTATCAAAAAAAAACTTACAACCAACGCTGAGCCAATCCAGAGCAAGGCACTTGACAAGGTCGCCAAAATTGTTATTGTTGTAGATTCGCTTAGCTGGGTACTTGGGTACGGGCACCTCTCACTGAAAGATCACTCAGTGAAGTACTGCGCCGAGATATGACGGATATCCATTCGAACCATAGGGGTATGCAACTGCGTAAGGGTCTGTAGATCGCATCCAGGCGCAACGAATCTCGAAGCCGTGGCCCAGAGTGCACTGAAAGGCTGCGGCTTTTTTTGGGCAGTGGAAAGGAGAATAAATGGACATACAAGCAACTCTAAAGAGCAAAATGGACGAGGCCAGCTTCCAGAAACTGGCGGCGTTGAACAATGACGACGTGAACGCCTTTGTTGCCTATGCGATCGAGCTGTGCGAACCGGATAAGGTCTGGGTCGGCACCGACGCCGCCGAGGACGTGGCGCACTGCCGCCAACTGGCCATCGACAAGAAGGAAGAGATCCCGTTGGCGATCGAGGGCCATACCGTCCATTTCGACAGCTACTACGACCAGGCCCGCAAGAAGGAAGTGACCAAGTACCTGGTGCCCAAGGACGACACCCTCGATCCCAAGCTCAATCAGGTCGAGCGCGAGGAGGGCCTCAAGGAGATCGAAGAGCTCCAGCGCGGCGCCTACAAAGGGCGCACCATGCTCGTGCGGTTCTTCTGCCTGGGCCCGGTCAATTCCGTCTTCGCCCTGCCGTGTCTTCAGATCACCGACTCGGCCTACGTCTGCCACAGCGAGGACATGCTCTACCGCCCCGGCTACGAGGAGTTCAAGCGGCAGAGCGCCGACCCCAGCTTCAAGTTCTTCAAGTACCGCCATGCCACGGGCGAAGTCACTGAGCGCATGACCAGCAAGAACCACGACCTCAATCGCGTGTACATGGACCACACGCAGAACACCGTATACTCCGTCAACACGCAGTACGCCGGCAACACCGTCGGCCTCAAGAAGCTCTCCCTGCGTCTGGCCATCCGCAAAGCGGACCGCGAAGGCTGGCTGGCCGAGCACATGTTCATCATGCGGGCCAACGGTCCGGACGGTCGCAAGACCTACCTCTGCGGCGCCTATCCGTCGGCCTGCGGCAAGACCTCGACCGCCATGATCCCCGGCGAGAACATCGTCGGCGACGACCTGGCCTACTTCCGTGTCATCGATGGCAAGTTCCGCGCCGCCAACGTCGAGGCCGGCATTTTCGGCATCATCCGCGACGTCAACGCTGACGGCGATCCGGTCATCTGGGACGTCCTGCACAACCCGGGTGAAGTCATCTTCGGCAACGTCCTGGTCAAAGACGGCAAGCCCTACTGGCTCGGCATGGGCGAAGAGATCCCCGGCAGCGGCATGAACCACGTCAGCACCGAGTGGACCGAAGGCATGAAGGGCCCCGACGGTAAGGACACCACGCCCAGCCACAAGAACGCCCGCTATACGGTGCGCATGAGCGACCTGGATAACCAGGACCCCGACTGGGACAACCCCAACGGCCTGCCCGTCGGCGGGATCATCTACGGCGGTCGCGACAGCGACACCAACGTTCCCGTCCGCGAGGCGTATGGCTGGGAGCACGGCATCTGCACCATGGGTGCCATGCTCGAATCCGAAACGACTGCCGCGACCATCGGCGCCGAGGGCGAGCGGAAGTGGAACGTGATGAGCAATATGGACTTCTTGTCGATGTCGGTCGGCCGGTATATTCAAAACAACCTGGACTTCGCTAAAGACATTAAGCGTCCCAAGGTTTTTGGAACCAACTACTTCCTCAAGAAGGACGGCAAGTACCTCAACGGCATGCTGGACAAGGCCATCTGGGTCAAGTGGATGGAATTGCGGATCCACGCCGCCGCCGAGGCCCTGGATGCCGGCTACGGCCTGATCCCGAAGTACGACGATCTCAAGAAGCTCTTCAAAGATGTCCTGAACAAAGACTTCACGGAGCAGGACTACGTCGAGCAGTTCACCGTGCGTATCCCTGAACTGCTCGCCAAGCTCGACCGCATGGAGAAGATCTACGCCACCGTGCAGGAGAACCCGCAGGCCATGGCCGATGAGATGGCCGCCCAGCGTAAGCGGCTCGAAGCCCTCAAGGCCGCCAAGGGCGACTACATTTCACCGTTGGATCTGTAGACTTGAAACTCATCTGGGTTGCCGATAGGCAGCCCTTGATCTTCAACAAATCGAAAAGCCGGGCCTCCGACGAGGTCCGGCTTCTCCCTTTCGGAGAGGGCACTTCTCACTTCACCGCAAACGCGTATTCGTGCACCATATCCTTCTGCAAGTCTCTGCCCGGGCAGCGGAGCACGAAACCCTTGCCCGTCCGCTCGTATGCAAAATCCTGCCCGCTGAACGGATCTTTGGGCAGTCCAGCCGGCAAAGCCTGGGGAAATCTGCCTGTTTCCGCTCGGATGATGAAGATGTCGACGGCCGCCTGCGTCGCATTAGCGTTGGCCTCGGCCAAAACCTGGTGGCTGTATATCTTACCCAACCCGGGGGCAAACAGGGCCGTCAGGGTAGCGGCGGCGGCTTCGTCCGCAGCCTTCGTCATCTGATCGGTCAGCTCGGTGAGTTTCTGATACCGCTGCTCGTAGCTGCCCGGCGCCCCTAGAGCGGTTTGCAGCGAAGTAAGGAATTTCGAATAGTATTCCCGATTCCGCGCGAGGAAATCCTCGTCTGCCATCGCTATTTGCTCTTCGGTGAGTTCGGTACCAGACCCTTCGAACACCTGCACCAGAAGGTCGAGCTTCTCCGGCCTCATGATGCCCATCGCAATTTCTCGTTCGTATCCCATCGGACGTCGCGCCGAGGGCAGCTTGCCTGACATATCAGCCATCTCGTTCTTGAGCCACTGGAGCGTCGCCACATCAGCACCGGAATCAGCCAGCAGATCGCGTATGCGGGCGTTCGCCGACCGATCCAGAGCCACCGCGACCAACATCGAGATCAGCGTGTCATCGCCGACGTGTTGCCCCATTCTTCGCACATCCAGGCACCGGGCGAAAGCGGTTCGGTAATCGCCGTCGGCAGCCTGAAGTCGCGCGTCCGACAGCACAACCCAATGGAGAAATCGCATCGGAGCCAGGTAGGGCAACTGCATGGAGAATCCCTGTGAAAATCTCAACCCCCAGTTGCAGTGCTGCATCCGGGCCGCCACGGTGGCGTACTCGATAGCAGCCTGAAAACGCCCGACACATTCTCGGATCTCGGCATTCGCCTCGAGTTCGCCACGGGCAAAATCGCTCAGGACCTCTCTTACCTCGTCATCTACCTGCTCGCACAGCAGCAAAGCCTGGTAATAGACGAGCGCCGCGTTGTCAGGGTCAGGCGGATACGCCGCTACCGGCGATACCCACCGCAGAAGAAGGGAACCGGTCACGACGACCAACAATGCTCTTGTCTTCATATCAACACACATAGATCATGTCCTTTCCGTGTCTCAACTATCCGAATCATTGAAAAGATCCTGCATAGACAAGCCGTTGGGCCGCGGTCCCAACGTGCGCAATGCCGCATCGAGTTGTCGATTCAGGCCCTCCTCTCCCCCCTGGCAATAGGCCATTCGCAATGTCATCATACTGACCACCTTCACCGGCGAGGTCACTTTCACTGGCCCACGGGACACCGGTCCCTGGGGATCGCGCGACGGCATCTGCATCAGGAGAATCGCCACGCCAACCAGAAGCACCGCAGCGGCGGCGAGCCAGCCCGCCATCAAGCGCACCGTGCACCTCGCACCTCGACCCGCCCCCGATGTCGTCTGGCCTCGGGCGATTAGGGCCTCGTAGGCTTCCGCGTGATCGCGCTTCCACGCCTCGGCGTCGAACTCCGGTCGAGTGGTGTTGACGGCTCGCCGCAATTCCTCGTCCAGCCATTTCTCGTCTCTGCGTTCGTTCATATCTGCACCTCACCGAATCCCGCCCGGCGTAAGTGGTTCGCCAGTTGCTTCTTGGCCCGCCTTAGGCGTCCGTTGATCGCCTGCTCGGAGATCCCCAGGACCCGCCCGATCCGCTCGTAAGAGAGCCCATCATAGAACCGCAGATAGATCACCTCGCGTGCAGCCGGTTCAAGCCGTTCCAGCGCTTCGCGCACCGCCGGGCCGGCGTCGTCCCGCGCCGACTCAGTCGTCGCGACCGGCACGTCCGGG
>CP070782.1:5119107-5151448 GCA_020346325.1 Phycisphaerales bacterium | reverse complement strand
AAATTCTGCAGCTCACCACGTCAGACGGCAAGAAGGAAGAACATACTCGTTGCTACTTAGTCCTCAGAGAGAGGAGGATGTCAGGTAGGGTGGCACGGTTCAACAAAAACTATGACCCCCGTACTGCGAAGGCACGCACCTAAACAACATCACGTTGACGCAATATGAGCCAGCAAACAGACCGCCGCTGAAGGAATACGATGCCAAGTTCTGGTCTTACCGAGTCGACAATACAGTGTCAGAATGGTGTCAGTCGCCACCTGTAACTCACTGCAGGGCGCCACTTGTCAGTCACTTGTTACACACCGGCAACCCTCATTTCTTCCCCAAAAGACGCATATAAACCGTTTTTATACAAGGGCTTAAAGAGGGAGGGGTGGATTCGAAGTCCGCGACTCTATCCAATTGAGCTACGGGCGCACTGACCGAAGTGGACGCAGCATACCGCCCGGCGACGGGCTCGTCAACCCTTTTTCGCGGCCGCGATCATCCGATGAAGGGGGACTTTAAGAGAATGACAAGGCATGGTAGTATCGCCACAACATCCTGCAGTACAGAACAACAGGTTTCCGGGCAAGACGCGAGGTGCACTGATGGCGAAAACGGCCAAGGCGTTGATCTGGTTCGGTATCATCACTGGTCTCGTCCTGCTGCCGGCCTGCCAGACGAGCGCAACATGCGATCCGGCCGACGTGCAGATCAGCGAGATCGTCTACAAGAGGACGCCGCAGGGTGATCTCCGACTGCACGTGCATCAGTGTGGCGAAGGTGCCGACCGCCCCGTCATCGTGTTCTTCTTCGGAGGCGGGTGGGTCGGCGGCAACCCCAGGCAGTTCTTTCCCCACTGCCGACAGCTAGCCGCACTGGGAATGGTCGCCGTCTCGGCCGAGTACCGCGTGCGGAACCGACACGGCACGACACCCTTCGAGTGCGTCGCCGACGGCAAGAGTGCGATTCGTTACCTCCGCGCACACGCGGCCGAACTTGGCATCGATCCGGATCGCGTTGTCGCCGCGGGAGGCTCGGCCGGCGGTCACGTCGCGGCCTGCACGGTCACCATCGCCGCCTGTGACGAGGACAGTGAAGATATCACGATCTCGTCCAAGCCCAACGCGCTGGTCCTGTTCAATCCGGTCGTCGACACCACCAAGCTCGGTTACGGTGCGAATCGTTTCAAAGACGATCCCCGCAAGCTTTCACCCGTTCATCATATCAGGGAGGAGTTGCCTCCGACGATGATCTTCCACGGGACTGCCGATACCACCGTGCCTTTTGAGAACGTCGAGCGCTTCTGCCGAGAAATGCACGAGGCAGGTAACGAGTGTACACTCATCCCGTTCGAGGGCAAGAAGCACGGCTTCTTCAATTACGGCCGCGACGAGGATAACCGATCCTACCATGAAACCGTGGCACAGATGGACGAATTCCTCGGCGGGCACGGTTTTCTCCAATGACAGCGAAACCTGAGAGGGGCACTATGAAAGCGTATCTGAGATATCCCCTGATTGTGGTTGTCTGTTTCAGTTCCCTGCCGGCGACTCTCGGCCTCGGTGCGACCGACGAACGTGTCGTGTCCACACTGGAGACATTGCTGAACGACGTCCCGGCTGCGTTTCGCCAATACGACGTCATTCTCGAGCCGGACAGGAACGAGCCCGAATGGTGGGCCGGAGCCCCCTCGGTCGTGCGCGACAAGAACGGTACCTTCTGGCTGGCCTGTCGGATGCGTACGGCCAACGCGCCGCGCGGCCTGCGCGGCTATGAAATTCGCCTGCTGCGCAGCCGCGACGGCATTCACTATGAGAAGGCCCACAGCATCCCCAGAGAGGCGGTGCCGATCCCGGGCTTCGAACGCCCTGCCCTGCTGATCGACCCGAAGACCGGCCGCTTCAAGCTCTACGCGTGCGGCCCCTGGCGGAGCGGGCCGTGGTCGATCATCAAGTTCGACGATGCGGACGATCCCACCCGCTTCGATCCCACCTCGGCGCAGGTCGTCATCGCGCCGTTGCCCAGATCATACGATCGCGACGTCATCGTCAGTGGTTACAAGGACCCTTTCGTCATCCACGCCGAGGGGGTGTATCACTGCTACGTGATCGGCACGATGCGCCGCACCGAACGCATCTATCACTTTCGCAGCGCCGACGGCGAGCGTTGGGAACCGGTGGGCAGCCCGTATCAATCGATCATGGACCTGACCGGCTGGCACGATTTCTACGTCCGACCGGCAAGCGTCCTGCCGGTGGGCGTCGGCTTCTTGTTCTTCTATGAAGGCTCTAACTGTGGCTGGTACGATCCGGTTTATAATATCGCCACCGGCGTGGGCTACACCTTTGATCTGCACCACGTTACCGACCTGACGCCGGAGGCGCCGCTGGTCGCCAGTACGACCCCGAGCGAGCATTTCCACACCTGGCGCTATTCGCATTGGCTGTGGGTCGATGACGAACTCTGGGTCTATGCGGAGGTGGCCCGCCCGAACGAATCGAACGAGATCCGGCTCTTTCGCCTGCCCCGCGGCTCAGCAAACTGACGCGGCACGGAAACTTCGTCGTTGTCGTCAGAGCGGAGAGCGAGTATGAACGAACGATCCCAGACCACCACCAAGCGCAAATTCAGGTTTTGGCATGTCATAGCGATCGTGGCACTGGCCCTCATCACCGCCTTCGTCATCTTCCGTCTCGCGGGGCGTGCGAAATTGAACGGACGGTTCGAGTCGATGCGCGCCGCCGGCTATCCCGTGACCCTGACCGAGCTGGACGCGTGGTACGAGATGCCGCCGTATGGTGAGAACGCCGCCGAGTACATCGTGACCGCCATCTCCTACCTTAGAATTCCAGACGCGTTGGAGGCAGAGAACCTGCCTCTGTTCCACCGGGGGAAACTGCCGCCGCGCACACAGCCTTGGGACAAGGAGATGCAGGCCCTGATCGGTCAGGTGCTCGACGACAACGAGAAGGTCCTCGAATTGCTCGATCAGGCCACCGCTTTGCCGTCGAGTCGTTATCCGGTCGATCTGTCGCAGGGCCACGCGAGCCTCCTGCCGCACATCAGCGATTTGCGCAAAGTCGTCTACCTGCTCTGCTTCAAGGCCTTCCTGGAAGCCGAACAGGGCCGGGCAGCCGCCGCGATCGATGCCCTGGCCGGCACCTTTCACGTCGCCGATTCGCTGACGCAGGAACCTGTGATGATTTCGCAACTCGTGCGCTGGGCGTGCCAATCTGTAGCCCTGTCGGCGACGGAGCGTGTGATCAATCGTACCGCTCTGGCCCTGGACGATCTGGACCGTCTCGGCGCGATCTTGTCGACGGCTTACGATCCGAACGCCACTATTCGTGGCTTGGCCGGTGAGCGTTGTATGGCGATTCAGATGCTGCGTCAGCCGGGCGCTCTGGGCTTGCCCTCTGTTCTCGGCAACCGTGAACAACCATCTTTGCTCCAGATTCGAGTCGCCGGGGCGCTGGGGCAGGTCGACCGATATCTGACCAATTACATCGACCTGACCGAGCGTCAGATTGCCGCCATGCGCTTGCCGGCGCACGAACGCGAGCGGGTCGCTGATGAGATCGACACCCAAGCCAGCCAAATGCGGAACACGCACAAGGCGCTGGCCTATTTCCTTCCTGCCCTCGGCCGTTTCGTCGAGATCGATCTGGCAAACCTCACACGGCTGCGCGTGGCTCATGTGGCCGTGGCGGTCGAGCGTTATCGCGTCGCCCACGGGCGACTGCCGGACCAATGGAATGAACTGGTCCCGGCGTATCTGGAAACGGCCCCGACGGATCCGTACGATGGCCAGCCGCTGCGCTACCGGAAGCTCGCCGCCGGTTTCGCCGTCTACAGCATCGGCGAGGACCTGTCGGACGATGGGGGTAGGGAACGGCCGCCGCGGAAAAGAGGTTCGCAGCCGGAGTCGAACTACGATATCCCGTTCATCGTCGAGCGGTAGCTCGGTCCAGCCATACAATTCCGTCGAACCGAGCCCGGCCAGGTTACATTTTTGTCGCTTCGACAGCGCTTCGCATCGCTACCGGAAACCCCATATCCGTCGACCAGAAAGAGATTTAGCAGAAATCCGCACCACAGAAGGCTGGATGGCACCGAAATTGCGACAGCAGGTGCGGATTGATGATCCGAGGGGCACACGCTATAAGGGCGGGTCCGCGACCGCTGCCGGAACGGCGCCGGTGAACCCTTCGATCGACCGAGGAGTACATTAGGAACGCGACACGGACGAAAGCGGCGTGTCAACAGGGCACCTGGGCCGAGGCGGCCAGAGACGGCGCGCCAAACCGAGGCCAATGCATGGACAGTGAGCGATTACTTTGTGATATCAATGAACTGAACCACCTCTTCCGAGAGAGTGCCAGTATCGAAACCCTGCTCGATAAGGCCGTGGAGTTGGTCGCGGAGCGCACGCAATCGGCTGTCTGTTCGATCTATCTCTACAACTCGGAGGAGCACGTATTGACCCTCCGCGCGTCGCGCGGTCTGAACCCGGAATCGGTCGGGAAAGTCCGCCTGCGCCTGGGCCAGGGGCTGACGGGCCTGGCCCTTCAGGAAATGCAGACTATTCGCGAGGTGGATGCGAGCCGAAACCGCAATTACAAGTTCTTTCCCGGAATCTTCGAGGAACGTTACAAAGCATTCCTGGCTCTGCCGATCGCCCGCGGCATCTCGAAGATGGGCGTGCTCGTTCTTCAGCGCGACAGCGCCGCGGCCTTCACGGCCGCCGACATCACGGCCCTGGAAACCGCGGCCTCTCAACTCGCCAACATTCTGGAGAATGCCCAGTTTCTGCTCGGTATGCACGAGCCGCACCAGGAGGCCACTCCACCCCCCCCGACCGAACTGAAATTCGTCAAGGGAAAGATCGCGTCCGAAGGATATGCTTACGCCCCGGCGATGGTCATTGACAAACACCGGAGCCTGTCGTCCCTGCTGCAACGCGATTTCGACACCGGGTGTACGCTGGCGGATTTCCACAAGGCCGCAGCGAACACGGCCGCCCAACTCGAATCGCTCCAGGAACGCGTCGAACACAAGTTGTCAGACGCGGCCTCGCTGATCTTCGCCGCCCATCTGATGATTCTGAAAGACAAGGCATTCATCGACAAGATCGTCGGCCGCATCGAAGGCGGCGCCAATCCGCCGGCTGCGATCGTGGAGGTGGCCGGGGAATACATTCAGGGCTTTCTCGCCAGCGACAACAGCTACATGCGCGAGAAGGTCAACGACATCGAGGACTTGGCCATTCGCCTGGTGAACAACCTCATCAGTCACAGCGAAGAGATTGAGATCCACCGCAACCATGTTGTCGTGACGCGGACCCTTTATCCCTCTGACCTGCTCAAGCTCTCTTCCGAAGACGCCAGCGCGATCGTCCTGGTCGGCGGCGGTGTCACCTCCCACATCTCGATCCTGGCGCGGTCGCTGGGCATGCCCATGATCATCAGCGACACGTTCGAGCTGCTCGATTTGATGGATGGGACGCCTATTCTTCTCGACGCCGAGATCGGCAACATCTTCATCGATCCGGGCGACGAGATCCTGGAGAAGTTCCACTCCCAGCAGGCCACGCGACTGACCCTGGACGAGCAGAAGAAACTCATGAAGCCGCAGACGGTGACCCCGGACGGCACCACCGTGCGGCTACTGGCCAACATCAATCTGCTGACCGACCTGAAACTGGCCTGCGCATTGAATTGCGACGGCGTGGGCCTCTACCGCACGGAGTTTCCGTTCATTGTCCGCACGATGTTCCCCTCCGAGGCCGAGCAGTACGTCATCTACAGCAAGCTGGTCGATTCCATGAAGGGCAAGCCCGTCACCCTGCGCACCCTCGACGCCGGCGGCGACAAGATCCTGTCTTACTACCACGACATCCAGGAACAGAACCCCGCCATGGGGATGCGCTCGATCCGTTTCTCGCTCCAGAACCGGGCCATTTTCGCCGAACAGGTCCGGGCCATCCTCCGCGCCGGAGCGGATGCCGACCTGCGCATCATGTTCCCCATGATCTCCTCGGTCGACGAATTCTGTCAGGCCAAAGAGGTGGTTGAGGAGTCCATCGACGCCCTGGCCGGAGGCGGGATCGAACACAACAACCATCCCAAACTGGGCATGATGGTCGAGCTGCCGTCGGTGGTGAACCTGATCGACGATTTCGCGCAGGAAGCCGATTTCTTCTCGATCGGGACCAATGACTTTATCCAGTTCACGCTGGGCGTGGACAGGACCAACGAAAGCGTGGCCGATCTCTACCTGCCGCACCACCCGTCGATCCTCCGCGCCTTGCATACCGTCGTGCGCTCGGCCGTGCAGAATGGGCGCGAAATCTCCGTTTGCGGCGACATGGCCCGCGAGCAGAAATACATCCCCTTCCTCCTCGGCATCGGCGTTCGCGCGCTGAGCGTGGACCCTGCCTACCTGTTGCGCACGCAGCAGACGATTGCCGCCACGTCCATCAGTGACGCGGAAGCCCTGGCTCAATCCATGTTGGCCCAAAGCCGGGTTCGTGACGTCGCGGCCCTGCTCGAAGCGCAAACGGTCCAGGTCGAATCGGTACAAAATCACTTCGTCCGCACGGGCGTCAGCGGCCAATCGTAAATGGATCGATAGCCGCCCCCCATGTTGCGTCCCAGCCACAGGCGGTAGTCGAGACCCTCGGTCGCTGTTACGTATCTGTATTCGGAGGGTTGATGGGCGGTAATAACCGTGATGGACTTCATCCCTTCGGCGTTCGTCGTGGAAAGGACGAGTTCGTCGCGAAAATCGCCATAGAGATCCGCCACCATGAGGACCCCGCCCCGGTCGGGCAAGAGTGGTCCCGATCCGGCCGCCGGCGCGACCTGCCGGCCATCGAAATCGCCGATCGACCGGCGCGCTGAATCCCACAGTTCGCGCGTGCTGTCGCCATCCCATTCCAGCGGCGTATAGCCATACGGGAAAGGCTCCAGCAGCACTTGACCGTCGGCACTGAACAGAATGAGATTGCGGTCGTTATGCCCGGCTCGATTGGATACGCACTCGATGCCCGGAGAGCCGGCCCAGATATCGGCTGTCCATCCGCTGTGCCCATGCGTCCAGCGCGGATCGTCCTCGCGGTTGACCGTCCAGATCACCTGGCCCGAATTGGCATCGACCATGTACACGCCGGCGTGCACGCTCGACTCGACGATGTAGAAGACCTCCAGTCCCGGCCGGTCGGGCAGGTAGTCGTGAATCGAGACGATATCCGGATGCTGGCGATAGATGGACCAGCGCAGCGTCCCGTCGTGGTTCAGGCACGTCGTACCGTCGAAAACCTCTTGCCTGCCGTCACCGTCGACGTCCGCCACCTCGATCTTGTGGCCGCCGCTGCCGTTGGTCTCAGCGAAGCTGTCGAAGCGCCACAGCGGTTTCAACGTCGCATCGTAGGCTGCGAACACTTCGTTCTCGTAGAGCCCCGTCTGCGTCACCACGGCCGGGTGCACGCCATCGAGGTAGGCAATCGACAGATGAATGCGCGTCGAGGACTTGGCGAAGTCCGACACCATATCGGGCCACTTGGCCTGGTGCAGGACCCGCCCCGTCATCCCGTCGAGAATAGCCACGTAGACCACGTCCCCCACCTGGAGCCTCGTGACGATCTCGGCGCGACCGTCGCCATCCATATCCCAAACATTGAAGGGCACGTTGTTTGCGCTGCCGAAGCAGTGGTCGTGGTAACAAATGTCTTTGCGCCAGAGCGAGCGACCGTACGACGTGAACGCTTCGAGCTGCACGGGCATCCCCGGGTCTTGGGACATCTCCCGATTGCCGTTGTCCAGCCGAACAACGCAGTCCAGCGTCCCGTCGCCGTTCAGGTCCCCGAAGATCGGCACCAGCGAGCCCCGGCGGCACAGGGGCACGAAGGACACCACCTGAGCATCTGCCCGGGCGGCTACCGTTATGCCGACCCATTCCGAGCGCCGGCCTTCTTGGCCCTGCGCATCTGCCGGCCGGACATAGTACTGGTAACGCTTGCCCTGGCTCAGACCGGAATCGACGAAGGTCGTCGAGGCCGCGACCGGCTCCGAGCTGAGGCGGAAGCCCGCGTGATTTCTCGCCTCGGATCGATAAACATGAAACGCTGTTGCTTCAGTGTCAGCCTTCAGCAGAGCCCAACTCAGTAGGACTCTGCCCTCGCCGAGCGAGACGCCGCAGAGCTTACGTGGCTGGACGTGCCAGTCGGCCCCTTCCGGCTCCCGCACCGGACGAAAGCCCAGGTCCGGGTAGCGAATGCCCGCCGAAACGCTCAGGCGATAGCCACACTTCAAGTAACTGACCGTCCGCGCCCACGAGCCGCCCATCACGCTGTTCTCGATCTCCGCCGCGTCATCGATACGGTACTTGTAGCGCGCGGTGGCCGGATCGTGATGGTTTACGGTCATCTGCCAGACGTTGCCCGCCATGCCGTAAAGACCGTAGCCATTGGCCGAACCCCAGCGGGCGGGCTTGAGGCACTCCTGCCATCGATCGAACCGCCGATCACCTCGGTCATCGTAGTTGGCCCGCCCCGCCGGGTCTTCATCGCCCCAGGGATACGTCTTGCCCGTCAGCCCGCCGCGGGCCGCACATTCGAATTCCACCGTGGTCGGCAGCCGATAGATCCGCCCGTCCTTTTCCGTCAGCCAGCGCAGATACGCGAGCACATCCGTGCGATTGACGAAGATCACGGGGTAGTTCGCCTTGCCCTCCGGGATGCGTCCCTCGACCCAATGCAATGGAGCCGGATGTCCTGTCGCGTCGACGAACGCCCCGTATTCGGCATTGGTGACAGGATGGTCCAGGATCTCGAAGTTCTCGACCCGGACGCGCCCGCCGTTCTGTCGGGCACCGGTGCCCTTGCGAAATTCAGCGCCCTGGATGCGGACGAAACCCTCCAGATCCCCTCCAAACAGGCGGGTAACAGGCACGAGCAGGATCGCGGGGGCGATGAGGCAGAGCACATACCGTTTCACAGTAGCACCTCCCATTCAGCTTGAATTGTGACGGCTTTGTGGGTACTTATAGCATTCGGAACTGGGAAAATAAAGGCGCCGGTTCGGAGCGTGCTATCGGCGGACCAGAGATCTGTATGGGGAAAGTGAATGACAGCTATGAGTGACACCCTGGCCCTGCTCACCGCGGACGTCCCCGGCACCGGGGGCAAGATCAAGATGCACGATACCGACTTCGTCGTCGAAGAGATTCCCCTCTATCAGGCCGGCGGAAACGGCAGCCACACGTATGCGTTCATCGAGAAGCGCGGGATCGGAACGCGCGAGGCGATCGACCGCATCGCCCGAGCTTTGGATGTCCCCGGACGTCATGTCGGTTCGGCCGGGCTCAAGGACGTTCACGCCGTGACGCGCCAGTGGATCTCCATCGAACACGTCGGGCCCGAGCGCCTCACCAAACTGGACCTGCCCAATGTGAAGATCCTGGAAGTCACGCGCCACACGAACAAGCTCAAGCCCGGCCACCTGGCCGGCAACCGCTTCGTCGTGCGACTCCGCCGGCTCACAACACGCGTGGATGAGGCCGCGCGCACCGCCGAACAGGTTTTGTCGATCCTCGCGCAAAAGGGGCTGCCCAACTACTTCGGGCCGCAGCGCTTCGGCAACCGGGATAACAACCACCTACTCGGCCGGACGGTCATCCGTGATGACGCCCAAAGGTTTGTCGATCTTTTCCTCGGCTCCCCCCAGGAAGAGATCGACAGCCCGGCCACGCTTCAGGCCCGCACCCTCTACGACGAAGGCCATTACCAGGAGGCCCTCAGCGCCTGGCCGGGACAGCAACAGGAACAATGTCGGGCGCTGCGGGCCCTGGTCAAGAGTCAAGGCGACAAAAGACGCGCCTACTACGCCGTGGACAAACACTTGAAAGGCTTCTTCGTCTCGGCCTATCAAGCCGAGGTATTCAACCGAGTGCTCGCCGCCCGCATGCCCGAGATCGACACGCTTCTGCTCGGTGACATGGCCTACAAGCACGTCAACGGCGCCAGTTTCCAGGTCGAAGACCCAGCCGTCGAACAACCCCGTTGTGACCGCTTCGAGATCAGCCCGACCGGCCCACTCTTCGGCCAGCGCACCAAACGGCTGACCGGTCCGGCCGGTGACATCGAGAACCCGATCCTCGAGATCGAAGAGCTAGGCGAGGGCCAGTTCCGCCAGATGAAGCGTCTTGGTGCCCGCGGCGGCCGTCGCCCCCTGCGCGTCCAGCCGAAGAACACCCACGCTGCACCTGGCGAGGACGAGTCCGGCCCCTACCTCGAACTGACCTTCGAACTGCCCCCCGGCTCCTACGCCACCACCCTCGTCACCGAAATCACCAAGAACCGTCCCGCTGACTGACTCACCGTGGACGGGCGCTCCCGCCCGAAGTCTGCCGGGCGATCGCCGCCAGTTGTCGCCAGCACAGATAGAGCGCCCGGGGCACATGAAAGCAGCCTTTCCACTTGCCGCCTTTGAGGTCGAGCAGTCGTTCTCCCCGGCGGTTGAGGTAGCCGAACCATTCGCCGCCGTACTGCGGATCGCGGAAGTGACTCCACGTGTACTCGTGCACCCGACCAAACCACCGTGCGCAATCCTCCGAACCGGTCGCCGCGTAGCCCTTCACCAGCGCCACGAGCGTCTCCAGATGCACCCACCACAGTTTCTGGTCCCACTCCAATTGTTGGGGCGGCTTGCCCTGGGCATCCAGAAAATAGAAGATCCCGCCGTACTGGCTGTCCCACGCGTAGTCGAGCGTATGCAGGATCGCGTCGACTGCCTTGGCAATCAGAGCGCCATCGTCGCGCCGGCGCGCGATATCCATGATGAACCACATCGCCTCAATGGCGTGCCCCGGGTTGATCAGGCGCCCGTCGAAACAGTCGGGATGCGAGCCGTCGGGTGAGATGTTCTCAAAGAGTAATTGGCGATCCGCATCGAGGAACTCCGTGGTCACCTCGCGGACGCACATATCGAGCATCTCCTCCAAGACCGCCTCGTCGAGCATCCACTCCATCTCGAAAACCAGGTTCGCCAGGATCATGGGCAACCCGAGCGACTTGAGCGGTCGCGTGCCCGGCACGACCTTCGAGTATTTTCCCTTGGGGTTGTCCTTGCGGGCGAGGATATTGTGGTAGGTTTGCCGTGCCGTCTCTTTGGCCTTGGCGTCACCGCTGGCCAGCGCATACTGACTCAGCGCCATCACGGCGAAGCAATCGCTGAAAATGTTATACGGCCGGACCAGAGGAGCGCCGCGCTGGTCCAACGCGAAATACCAGTTCCCCTGCGCGTCCATGCCATGCCACAATAGAAACTCAGCTCCCTTGGCGGCAATATCGAGCCAGCGTGCCTTTTTCTCGTGCCGATTGTACAGCATGGAGAACGTCCACACCTGCCGGGCCTGGAGCCAGACAAACTTGTCCGTATCGAAGACCCGCCCCCGCCGGTCCAGGCACGTGAAGTACCCGCCCCGCGCCGCATCGACCGAGTGCCGCTCCCAAAACGGCACCACCTGCCCGAACAACTCATCCCGATACCGCCCCGCCAACCCCGCAAAATCCACCTGCCCCATAAACCATCTCCACCGCAAACAGCCAATGTCGCTATCCCCGACACCCACTCCTCCAATTCCTCCCCCGCACGTCTGTGCAATAGCCTCCAGAGAAACAGTGGCGATGTCAATCGCGTTCCACTGGGGGAATACGGTAATCCTGGCAATCGGATTGCTCCCGAGAACTGCTCGTTGCTTTCTGTGCCCGTCCCGACATTTGTCATGGTGAGCGCAGCGAACCATCCGGCCCGGGAACAAAACGCTTCTCCCGTAGCGCAGCCGACGATTTCTGCCCAGGCCAGATCCTTCGGCTCCGCCTCAGGATGACATTCGGGGCGGCCGCCTGCAAACACAAATTGCACCCCAGTAGGCGGGCCGGCAAAATTTCCCTTGACGCCGAACATGGACACATATATTATGAATACACAACAGCAGCGAAGAGATGGCAGGAAAGGGATCACATCATGGCCAGCCTCCGACGACTCCTGGGCGACCGACGGAAGAATTGGGGTTCTGTCGGCCCGCCAGATCGATCGCGGTGTCATCATGCGCGCCAAACAAAGCCAATTTTCGTGGTTTTTGGACTGGAAACGGCGGTCGTGTAAAAAACAAAGCCAATTTCGGCGGGCCGGCGGGTGGTTTGGCAGGCTCCGGACGATGTTGGCTTGGCAGCAGGCCATGTTGTACAATTCGTCACGAATTGTGTATGGGAGCCTGTCTCATAACTCTACTTGGAAAGCTACCATGGAATCCACTGCCACCACCGTTTCGCCCCGCCGTTGTGCCGCCCTGCTCACAGGATTGCTGGTTCTATTGATTCCTGCTTCGTCTGCTCCGGCGCGGACGTGGCATGTCAGCCAGAAGGAGCTTCCGCAGATCGACTCAGGCGAGCAGGTCCGCACGATTGCGGAGGCGGTTTCTCGGGTTGAGGCGGGCGATACCATCGTCATCCACGGCGGGATCTATCGCGAGCGCGTGCAGATCGACAAGAGCGGCACGAAAGATAAGCCGATTACCTTGCGAGCCGCTCAGGGTGAATACGTGGTACTGACGGGCGCCGATCATCTCACCGACTGGGCGGCGGTGCCGGGCGAGGATCACGTGTACGTGACCGACTGGCCGCACCGGTTCATCACCTGGAACGAGCGCAACACGCATCCGCACGATGAGTTTCACCGCCTCATCGGGCGCTGCGAGCAGGTCTTCATCAATGCGTATCCGATGCGGCAGGTTCTCGAACGTGACAAGCTCGCACGAGGCACGTTCTTCGTCGACCTCGACGCCAAGACATTGTACGTCTGCCCTGCCGACGATGGCGACCTCACGAATAGCAGAACGACGGTTGAAGCCTCGGTGCGGGATCGCATCCTGAGCATCAAAGGCGACTACGTAAACATCAAAGGCCTGCGCTTTCGTTACGCCGCCAATCGCGCCCAGCAGGGCGCCGTCGAGTTCGACGGCGATTCTCTCACCGTCACGGATTGCGTGTTCGAGTACACCAACAGCAGCGGGGCCGAATTTGGCGGCGACGACATCACCGTCCGCAACTGCACGTTCCAGCACAACGGCCAACTCGGCTTCGGCGCCAGCCGATGCCATCGCCTGCACCTGACGGGCTGCGTCTGTCGCAACAACAACACCAAGGGCTTCAATCGCGGCTGGGAAGCGGGCGGCAACAAAATCTGCCTGGCCCGCGGCGTCGTCCTGGAGCACAGCACGTTCGTCGAGAACCGCGGCAACGGCATCTGGTTCGACATCGGCAACGAAGATTGCGTCGTCCGCAACTGCCTGATCGCCAACAACGAAGACGCGGGCCTGTTCTACGAAATCTCTTACGGCCTGCACGCCCACGACAACGTCATCATCGCCAACGGCCTGGCCGATTCGCCCGGCGCGTGGGGTGCGGCTGCGGGGATCAGCCTGTCCAGTTCGCCCGGCTGCACCGTCGAGCGCAACCTGCTGCTCGGCAACAAGGAAGGCTTCAACTTCCGCGAGCAGACCCGCTCGACCCCGAACATCGACGGCGATTCGGAACCGGTCTGGAACCACGACCAGACGGTTCGTAACAATGTCTTCGCCTTCAACCGCGATGCCCAGGTCTGGGGCTGGTTCGATATCGCCGACGAGCGCCACTGGCCCGGGGCGATGCAAGGCAGCAGAGAGGCTGCCGAGGCCCTGTCGCTAGAGCGTCTGAACCTGACGCTCGCGAACAATCTCTACTGCCCCGGGCCCGGACAGGGCCTTTTTCACTGGGGCGTGACCTGGAAAAAACACAAGAAATACACCAATCTTGACGATATACGAGAGGAACTGGCGATGGCCCAGGGAAGCGAGACCGCGTCCTTTGGCGTGCGTGACTACGCAGCCCTGGATCTCCGCGTACCGGCCGACAGTCCGGCGCTCCGCCTGGAATGCTACCCGCGCGGGGCGGTTCCGGGCGTGCAATTGGGGATATTGCCATGAAACCGCCCTTGAAGCGTTCGCCTCGGGGCGCTACAATCTGTGAATTCGGCGTTGGGCCGAACATGGGCAACCACAGGACGTATCAGGCGACTATGCGACTACACAAGGGGTATACGACATCGGACCTGCACCTGCTGACGAATCGCAGCTCGGCCGGACGGTTGATGCCCAGCCTGCACCGGGCGGCCGAGGCAGCCGATCTGTTCGTTCTCAACGGCGATATCTTCGACTTCCAGTGGTCGGTGTATCCTGACCTGGGTGAATCGCTGGCCTGCGTCGAGAATTGGATCGACCGCCTGGTCTCCCGGCACCCGCACTGCCAATTCGTCTTCATCATGGGCAACCACGACAGCCTGCCCGCCTACGGCGACCTGCTCGACGGCGTGTCCGAACGTTGCAGTAACCTGGCCTGGGAGCCGTTCTATCTGAAGCTGGGCAGCAGCGTATTCCTGCATGGCGACGTCGGCAGCAGCTCGCATTCGCCGGAAGCGCTGGCGACCTATCGACAGCGTTGGCACGGCCCGCGGCGTCGGGCCTGGCTCCACACAGCCTACCTGGCCTGTACGCGGCTGGGCATCCCGCGACTGATCCACGAGTGCACGCCCGTGAAGCGCTACACCGCCGATGTGGTAGCCTACCTGAAAGCGGAAATGGGCCCCAGCTTCGCGGAGCTGCGCGATGTCTATTTCGGGCATACGCATAAACCCGTGACGGATTACGTATGGCACGGTCTGCGTTTCCATAACACCGGCGCGATGATCCACGGCGTGCGCTCGCGCATCCAGACCTTCACCTATGACCCAAACGAATTGCAGCGCGCTCTCGAACCGGCCGAGGCCGTCGAAGTGACGCAGGACGCGACGGGACGATAAGACAACTTCATCAGTGGACCAGCCCTGCAGGTGGCTGGTCAATCATGGCGCAGCGCCACCACCGGATCGACGCGGGCGGCGCGGCGCGTGGGGTAGATGCCCGCGATCAGGCTCACCAGGATCGAGAAAGCGACGGCGCCGGCGCAGAGCCACCAGGGGAAGCTGAAGTACTGGATGAAGGGTACACCCTCGCCCGAGGCGAAGCCGTTGACGACCTCGTTGATGACGAAGCTGACGACTTTCGCCAGCAGCAGGCCGAACACGCCGCCCAGCAGGCCGATCATGCCCGACTCGAAGAGGAAGATCTTCTGCACGTCACCGTCGGTGGCCCCCACGGCCTTCATGATCCCGATCTCGCGATAGCGCTCGAGGATCGACATCACCATCGTGTTGACGATGCCCAAGGATGCCACCGTGATGCCGATCATGCCGACCGCCAGCAGGAACATGTCCATGATGACAAAGCCCATGCGCATCTCCGCCAGTTGGTCCATCAGGGCAAACGTCCGCAGGCCGCGTTCTTCGAGTTTGGCCTTGACCGTCGCCACCTGGGCGGGCGAGGCCACGCGGATCGTGACGGTGGAATAGCCGGCCAGTTTCTCGGCGGGCTGAAAAAGATCGGAGACGCCGGTCAGGACCAGCTTCCGCATGCGGTCGGCTGCGCCAGGCGGGATGAAGACGTCGCTACGGATCGGCAGCGCGCCGCCGAAGCCCATGCGCTCGACCACGCCGACCACCTTGAACGAATAGCGCCGGTCGGAGATGGGCAGCCGCTGATCGCCGCGACTGAAGGCCATGCGCATCAGGCTGGCGACGCTGAAGTCCAAGGTGATCGTACGGATCTCGACCTCGGTGCCCACCGCCGTCTCTGATTTCGTGTTGCCCAGGCGGCGCAACAGCGTATCGCTGAGGATCACTTCGTTGGGTTCGTCGCTGGTATAAGGGGCGCCCGCACGCAACTGGATCAGGCCTGACCCGCACCCTTTCGACGAGACGACCTGAACGAGCGTGAACTGCTCCTTGTCACCCAGGCGCACCTGCGCGGGGAAACGCATTTCAGGAAAGGCCGCTTCGACACCGTCGATCTGCAGCACCTCGTCGATAAAAGCGTCGTCCAGGACCGTGACCTCCTGGTTCGGGTCAGAGACGGGCGGCGGCGCCGTGTGTCTGGGTTGCGCATCGGGGTCACCATCGGCCGGGGTGGGAGCGCCGCCGTGGCGCGGGGAGACGTTGATGTAATTGAGCAGATCCATCGCCTCGAACTGGTCCCTGATGTTCTGCTGAATGCCCTGCCCAAACGCGAACATGCAGACCAGGGCCCCGATGCCGATGACGACGCCGGAAGTGGTCAGGAACGTGCGCAGCTTCTTCTTCCAGAGATTGGACCAGGCATGTTCGAGGTAGTCCGACGCTCTCATGGCCTGGCCCTCAGTATCTCGTGCGACAGTACCGCGCCGTCCTGGAGGCAGATCAGTTCGTCGGCGAATTCGCGCAGCAACGCCTCCTCGTGTGAGATCATCACAACCGTCAATCCTTGCTCGGCCTTCAAATCGTGCAGCGTCTGGACGATCTGCTCGGAGGTCTTGCTGTCAAGGTTGCCCGTCGGCTCGTCGGCCAGCAAAACGGCGGGTCGATTCACCAACGCCCGGGCGATAGCCACGCGCTGCTGTTCGCCTCCGGACAATTGGGCCGGCCGATGGTGATCGCGACCCTCCAGTCCGACGGTGTGCAGCAGTTCAGCCGCCCGACGCGTCCGTTCTTTCTTGGCGACGTTCGCGAACAGCAGCGGGAAGGCCACATTCTCCAGGGCGGAGTAGGAGGCGACGAGATTGAAGGACTGAAAGATCATGCCGACGGTGTGACGCCGCAACAGCGCCAGCTCGGCCTTGCTGCGATCGGAAATCAGCTTGCCGTCGAGGTGGATGCTTCCCGAAGAGGGTGTATCGAGCCCGCCCAGCAGGTTCATCAAGGTCGACTTGCCCGAGCCCGACGCGCCCGCGACGCCCAGGAAGCGGCCGCGCCCGAGCGACAGGGACACGCCGTGCAGCGCGACTACCTGGGCCGGACCGGAGAAATAGACCTTGGTCAAGTCTGTGGTTTGAATGAAACCGTCAGCGTCCATGCGTCAGCAGAAAGGTCTGCAATCCTTCCAGGTCATCCGTATTCAACAGGTCCACGCCGGCCGCCAGCAATTCCTGCCAGAGTGCATCGCGCGACGCCGACCGCGCATCGGGTGTGGCCCAGAACCGCACGAGCCGGCCTTTGTTGTGGGCCGTCTTGACGATGTGTCTGAGTTTGTCACGCTCCGCTTTCGGCATCGAGCCCGCGCCACGCCAAGCGAAGTTACGACCCCAATGGTCGCTGATCAAGGGCATGAGCGTCGCGGGCATATCCGAATTCAAATCGCTCAGGCGCCCGTCGTAGCCGGCATAGCGCACCGTCTGCGAACGCATCAACTCCAGCGGCCGATTGCCCGAGACGATCACGAGAACCGCCTTGTCCTGGCGTCCCTCGGGTCCGAAGGATGTCACTATCTCATCATAGCCGGCCAGGATCTCATGCAGTCGACGATACGTCGGCTCGGCCGCTGACTTGAGGTCGATCAACAAAAGGAAACGCGAGCTATCTGGATAGATGTGTCCCCCGTTCTTCTTCGCCCGCGCCCGCAGCGGGTCGAGATAAAGCGACCGCAGCGTCCGCTCAGGCGTGATCTCGGGGGCGTCGTGGGCCACACAGAGCTTATCACCGACCAGGAAGACGTCGGCCTCCACGCTGCAGAAGCCGTGTTCCAGAGCGTCGAGCAGCGGTCGCTCGTGCCGGTAGTCGTTGTGGGCATGCGCTGCCGACAAGGGCACGATCCCCGCCTGGGCCAGCAGGGTCGCTACGACGACCAGATAAAGACTTGTTATCATAGCTGCTCCTCTTGTTCTGATTGGCTCACGACGTATCGCTGCTCCGCCGTCGATTCACCTGGTCACACGATAACGCTTCGCTACGGGCTTGACAACAAAAAGCCGGCAAATCGCGGTGTGCAAGCGAGGATTGCACTCTGGACGGCGCTCCCGTAGAATAGCGGCAGGCTGACCGGTGGCTCGGAGATAGTGGTGATGCCCCCTGGCGACCAGGATCGGCGGCGGCCGCGACCCGCTCGAGACACCGTGGCTGAAGATTGGAGGTTTCCGATGAAGCATACGAGGTTCCTAATCATCACACTGACCACGCTGGCACTCGCGCTGGTTCTGCCGTTGCCCGTTTGCGAGGCTGCCCTCGAAACCGTTATGGTGCCGATGCGCGACGGCATCCGGCTGGCCACCGACGTACACCGCCCGGACGGGGACGGTCCCTGGCCGGCGGTGTTGATCCGCACCCCCTACAACAAAGACGGCGTCAGGGAATTTGCCAGCGAAGCCACCAAACGCGGCTACGCGCTGGTCGCGCAGGATTTCCGCGGCCGCTTCGCCTCCGAGGGCGAGGACGACCCCGTCTTTCTGCACGGCGGTTGGGGCGACCACCAGGACGGGTACGATACGGTTGAGTGGATCGCCCAACGGGACTGGTCCAACGGCAAGGTCGGCGGGTACGGCGTCAGCGCCCCGGGCATCGCGCTGAACATGATGGCCCCGAGTCGGCCGCCGCATCTGGTCTGTTGTTATGCCAGTGTGGCCTTCTCCAGTATGTACCACCAAGGCGCCTATCAGGGCGGCGCGTTTCGCAGGAGCCTGCTCGAGAAATGGCTGGCGCTGAGCGGGTTTGGTCCCAAGAATCTCGAAACGTTCCGGGCCCATCCCGACTATGACGACTTCTGGGAGCAATTCGACTGCGAGCGCGTGGCCGAGAAGGTCAACGTCCCGTCCATGTTCGTGGGCGGCTGGTACGACATCTTCAGCCTCGGGACACTCAACAGTTTCACCACGGTCAACCAACGGGGCGACACCGGCGCGCGAGGCAAATGCCGATTGGTGATGGAAGCCTACGGGCACGGTCGCAACGACGTGCTCGTCTTTCCCAACGCGGGCCAGCCTGAGGCTGCCAACGTGTGGAACTGGTTCGATATCTGGCTCAAGCACGACGGCGCCGGCCTGGAGAAGATCCCGACGGTTCAGTACTTCGTGATGGGTGATCCGAACGACCCGAACACACCGGGCAACCAGTGGCGCACCGCGGAGAACTGGCCCGTCGCAGCCGAAGCCAAGAAGGTCTATTTCCATTGCGACAAGCGACTGCATCTTGCCCCCCCCAAGGATCTGTTCGGCTCGCTGAGCTACAGGTACGACCCGCAAAATCCGGTCCCCACCATCGGCGGGAACAACCTGCTCATCTCCAAGGGCCCGATGGACCAAAGACCTGTCGAGAACCGCGACGACGTGCTGCTGTTCGAGTCGCCCCCCATGCGCCGCCACGTGGAAATCACCGGCCCGGTCACGGTGACGCTGTGGGTCTCGTCGACGGCTCCCGACACGGATTTCACCGCCAAGCTCTGTGACGTCTATCCCGACGGCCGCAGTATGATCGTGGTCGACGGTATCCTGCGCGCGCGCCATCGCAATTCGATGGTCAGGAACGAGCTGATGCAACCGGACAAGATCTACCAGCTCGAGATCGATCTCTGGGCCACCAGTCTGGTCTTCAGCCCGGGCCACCGCGTGCGCGTAGCCCTGTCCTCGAGCAACGCGCCGCGCTTCGAACCCAATCCCAACACGGGTGAAACGGCGGGCCGCCACGACAAGGCGCAGGCGGCCACGAACACGATCTACATGAACGCCGACCACCCCTCGCATATCACTTTTCCGGTCGTCTGGCGCTGAGAACCGATGGTGAGAAGCCGCCGTCGGCAACGAGACAATTCTGTGGGAGATCAAGAGTGAGCTACTACGCCCCCCCTCGGTATTTCATCGCCATTGTTGCTCTGGGCACCTTGCCCGTCAGCCTCCTCCGCGGAAGCCCGCCGGAACTTTGCATCGAGCGTAAGGGCCCCGCATATCACGTGAACGTCCGGCGGGATGACCGTACGACATTAACCTCGCCCCCGGAAGGGCTGTGGTCAATCGCCACCGACTGGCAGGACGGCTGGCCCACGCGCTGGGTCCACGCCGGGCCGACCGAACTCGAACAGGCTGGGGACTGGACAGTCCTGCGGGGCGAACTGAAGACCCCCTCGGGGACATGGCAGCTGCGCGACGCGTATCGGCCGCAAGGTGACGTCGTCAAATGCGTGCGGCGCTTCACCTGGCGCGGTTCGGAGATGGCGAAACGCACGACGTTGTCGATCCGGTTCCAGTGTCCCGGAAAGGGCGCCAGCGCATTGCTGCCAGGTATTCTCTACTACGGCAACCCATCCGGCCGCAAGAGCGGTCGCGTGCCGGTCTACGCGGGCGCGCCGGATGAACTCGCCTTTTTCGAAGAGCACCGCTTCCCCATGCCCTATGCCAGCCTGGAATGGTCCGGCCCCGCGGGCCGCAAAGGCGCCGCTTTGCATACTCTACCCTCGCCGGTCCCCTTCGGTTATCGACCGGATCAATGGTGGTCATTGGGCCTGATGGCACGCCAGAACGGCACAGAGCTGGCCTTGCTCTCGGGTCCCTGCGCTTCCAATGGCAAGCGAAGCGTCATCAAGGCAACACAGCGCGGGTTCATTCCCTACGACGAGACGTACCTCAACGTCCCTCCGGGAGCGATTATCGAGAAGACCTTCTATCTCCAGACCTATGACGTCGGCGCCGAAGGCTCGGGTTTCCAGGCTCCGACGCGTACGTCGCTGGCCCTTTTCTGCCCCTACAGCACAGAAGGCATGCTGACCTTCCGTGAGATCATCAAAGCCAAATACGCCTTCGCCCAGACGCGTTGGCACGAAACCGAAACCATGGCCGGCTTCAAAAAGTATCCCGATCGTAATTTCTTCGTGCTGGGCTGGTGCGGCCAAGCGGCGGCCTGCGGCTACGCCTTCCAGGTGCTGGCGAACGAACTGAACGATCCGAACGCCCTCGCGATGGCGCAGAAGTCGCTTGATTTCCTTTCTACCACGCAATTCCACGACCGGGGCTTCTGCACGTGGTACAACTGCGACGAGAAGCAGTGGATACAAGGGAACAATCCCGAATTGCTCTCGCAAGGCCAGGCCATGCTCAACGTCGCCGGTGCCATCGGCTGGGGTCGCAGGAATGAACTCGATATCACCGAGTGGGAGCAGTTCCTGCGCCGAGCCTGTGATTTCCACGCCGAACGGATTCTCGCGGACGACTGGCGTCCGGTCTCCACCAACGAAGCCTTCTTCATCGCGCCGCTGTGCCGGGCCCATCGGCTCTTCGAGGTTGAGCGCTATCGCCAGGCTGCGGTCAAGGCCGGTCAGGCGTACGCGTCTCGGCACCTGAGCATGCGCGAGCCCTATTGGGGTGGCACGCTGGACGCCAGTTGCGAGGACAAGGAAGGCGCCTTTGCGGCGCTACAGGGCTTTCTGGCGCTCTACGAACTGACGGGCGAATCCCAATACCTGAGGTGGGCGGCGCACGCGGGCGACGTGGCCCTGACTTACGTCGTTGTCTGGGACATCGACCTGCCGCCGGGGCGACTGCGCGACCACAATTTCAAGACGCGGGGCTGGACGGCCGTCTCAGTTCAGAACCAGCACATCGACGTCTTCGGCGTACTCATCGCGCCGGATATCTACCGGCTGGGACGGCATCTACACAGAGACGACCTCAAGAAGACCGCCCTGCTGATGTACCGCAGTTGCGGGCAGCTCATCGATCCCTTTGGCAGCCAGGGAGAACAGCCGCATCACACGAACTACGCCCAGCACGGTATGTTTCGTCAGCAGTTGGAAGCCGGTGACATCGCCGGCGTACGCGGCAACTACGTCGAACAGTGGACGGTCTTCTGGATCACCGCCCACTTCTTGAACGCCGCCGCCCAGTTTAAAGAACTCGGTGTGCCCGTCTGGGATTAGTCTGGCGCAACGCCGTAGGCGGAATGCCGTTATGCAGACACGAACCCTCAAAAGCGATTCCCTACTGCTGGTGGCCGCCTTCATCTGGGGCACCACCTTTGTCGCCCAGCGCAAGGGCATGGACCACATCGGCCCGATGACGTACATCGTCCTGCGCTTCCTGTTGGGCGCGGTCACCCTGGTACCGCTAATTCTCTGGCGGAGGAACGGCGTTACCAAGAACCCAGGATATACGAAGCGGTTCTTGCTCTGGGGTGGTGCCCTGGGGGGGCTGGCCCTGTTCGGTGGGACTTCCTTTCAACAGATGGGCCTGCAATACACCACCGCCGGCAAAGCAGGCTTCGTCACCAGTCTCTACGTGGTGCTCGTGCCTCTGATGGGTCTGGTCCTGGGACACCGTTGTGGCCGGTCCCTGTGGATCGGGGTCGGCCTGGCCGTAACCGGCCTCTACTTGTTGAGCGTCACCGAGTCGTTCACGATCGCGCGAGGCGATCTGCTGGTCCTGGTCGGCGCGTTCTTCTGGGCCCTCCACGTGCAAGTGATCGGCTACCTAGCCCAGCGTGCTGCCCCGCTGCGGATTGCCTGCGTTCAGTTTATCGTCTGTGCGGCGTTGGCCTTGCCCTTCGCGTTCGTCACCGAGAAGATGGACGTCTCGGCGATTCGAGACGCGGCAATTCCCATCCTGTACGGAGGTGTCCTGTCGGCCGGGATTGCCTTCACGCTGCAAGTAGTCTGCCAGCGGACGTCGCCGCCTTCGCACGCGGCGATCATCATGAGTCTGGAGACGGTCTTCGCCGCGTTAGCCGGCTGGCTGGTGCTCGGGGAACGCCTGGGCCTGCGGGGCCTGATTGGTTGCGTGTTGATGCTGACCGGGCTGATGGTGGTGCAGTTGCCTCCTCTGCTGGGCCCGCGCCTGGATTCCCGGGAAACAGCCGGACATGGCGCAAAGATGGGCGGAGAGCCGCCCTACCATGACCCGCTGGGCTGATTTGAACTTCATCGCGGCCCCAACAGTATCGTCGGGGAACGGGACAATACCGTTGCAGTAACAGGCACAGTTTGAGAAGATAGGGCAAGTTGGCTTCGCACTGCCGTCAGTGAAACATCGGGCGGTCGAAGCAGCCGGGATCCGCAAGTGAGGATTTGAGCGTTCCAATGAGAGGGCACATCGATGCGTAGAAGACCCATTTCCCGACGTCAATTCATCGCCAAGACCGCCGCAGTCGCCGGTGGACTCTTCGCCTCGCCTCTGTTCGCCGCTGTTACGCCCAAGCGCACTGCCGTCGATCAGGTCACCCTGGGCAAGACAGGCCTGAAGCTCAGCCGGCTTGGCATCGGCTGCGGCAGCAACGGTGGCCGCGTCCAGCGGGAGCTTGGCCAGGACGGCTTCACGCGCTTGATTCGCTATGCCTACGACCAGGGCATCACCTACATCGACACGGCCCAGTCCTACCGGACCCACGAAATGGTGCGCGAAGCGGTTAAGGGCCTGCCGCGTGAGAAACTCTTCATTCAGACCAAGATGTCGGGTGTTCCGGAGAAACCGCTGGAGGTGCTCGACCGCTTCCGCAAAGAACTGGGCACCGACTACATCGACAGCCTGCTGACGCACTGCACGGTGACGCCGAAGTGGGATGACGAGCGCCGCCGCGTGCTCGACGCCATGGAAGAGGCCAGAGACAAGAAGATCATCGGGGCGCACGGCGTGTCGTGTCACAGCCTGCCGGCGCTGAAACGGTCGGTCGAGATCGGCTGGACGCAGGTCCACCTGGTTCGCCTCAATCCCCAAGGCGTGTGGGTGGACACGCCGGCCGAGAAGTGGAACGCTGAGAGCAACGCGTCACACGTACCGCCTGTGATGGAGCAGATGAAACTGATGCGCGCCAAAGGCCACGGCGTAATCGGTATGAAGCTCATCGGCAATGGCGACTTCACCGACCCAGCCGACCGCGAGAAGGCGATTCGCTTCGTGATGCAGTCGAATCTGACCGACGCGGTCGTCATCGGGTTCAAGAGCCCGGCCGAGATCGACGAGGCGATCATGCGCATCAACAATGCCCTGGCAGCTACCGTGTGAAACGGGAGCCGTGAAGCATATTTGACCCAAATAGTAAATCGAACGGGGAGTTTGCCATGAAACATCATCGTCTCGCCGCCGTGATCCTATGCACTATCGTGTTGACCTTTGCGGCTCTGGTAGTATGCGCCGCTGACCACGACAACAAGAGCGCGGAATTTCGCAATCAGTTCATCAAAGACTTCCAACGTACGGGCCTGAACACGACGCCGGGCGACGCGATGATGCTGCGCATCCTGGTCGAAAGCAGCGGCGCCAAGCGCGGCGTTGAAGTCGGCTCGGCCAGCGGGTTCGGGGCCATCAACATGGGCATTGCCTTCGAACGCAACGGCGGGCACCTCGACACACTGGAAATCGACCCGAGATGGGCCAAGGAGACGCGCGCAAACGTGCGCAAGATGGGACTGGAAGAATCGGTGACGTGTATCGAGGGTGATGCGCTCGAGACCCTGCCCACGATCGAGGGCCCGGTCGATTTCGTCTTCATCGACGCGGTCAAGAGCGACTATCTCAAGTACCTCAAGCTGATCGAACCCAAGCTCAAACCCGGCGCCGTCGTGGTGGGCGATAACGTCATCCGCTCGGCCCGGGCGATGCGGGACTTCCTCGACTACATCCAGCACAGCCCCGACTATGACACGGTCATTATTCGCGCCTCGATGGAGAAAAATGACGGCATGTCCGTCAGCTACAAAATCCGATAATACCAGAGCGCCAAGGCTGCCGATCCGGAGACAAGGTCGGCGGCCTTTGTTCATCTCTCCCGTTGGCGCCCCGCGCCCCGTTCGGCACGCGCCCCCAAACTTGACAACCACCCTGTCAGTATGGTAAAATTAAGCATGTCTGCAGGGGAGGGTAACAGGAAAGCCTGCCCAAAGTACCTGCGTCGTCATTAGCGCGATCGCGGTGACAAGTATCGAGCCCGAAAGGCCTCACCCGGAGGAGGAAAATGAAGAGAGCAGCTCTAATTGTCGTCGCCTTATTCCTGACCGCCAGCGCCTACGCCGGCCCAACAGTGGCCGATCTGGACCCGCTGACGGGTGAGGCACGAGCGCCTCTGACATATATGGGGCAACTGACCGCCCCGCTGGGCGAAGCGGATACGACCCAGGTCTTCCTGGAGAATGAAAACATCACGCTGACATCCGATCTGGCGTTGTCCGGCGGCGGACTGGTCTCGGCCGGAACCGATGTCAGCAGCTACATCGTCCACTTGGACCTTGTCCGCAGCCCTTCAACGGTCTACCAGGGCTACGGCACCATCACCTTCGATCAGCCCGTGCTCGGCTTGATCTATGCCACCAACGACACCTCGACCCACAGCCTCCTAACGGCCAGTGATGCCAGCGTCGGACTGGGTGCGGCCTATTACGCCTCGGCCAGTGCCCGCAAACTGGAGATCCCGCAGGCGACCTGGCAGGACGCCGCGAGTTTTGCCGGCAATGTCGTCACGGTCAACCTTTTCGCCAATACCGGGATCGACGACGTGCGAATCATCACCGAAGCCGCTCCCATGGTTCCGGCTCCGGGCGCCATCGCCCTGCTCGGCCTGGGAACGAGTCTGGTTGGCTGGCTACGCAGACGCAGGGCGTTCTAGCGACGCCTCTCTGCGATCACGATAGAGCATGGGCTGTGGGCTAAACCTGCAGCCCCTTTTCATTTCCACCGGTCGCAGGCTGCACGGGCTCGGTCGCTGGAGCGTCACAGTTCCAGGTCCTTGACGATTCGGTAGGACCACACGGCACCGAAAATGGCTCCTGCGGCAAAGGCGATCCAGAAGCGTAGCTTGGCGTCGGCGGCGGTGTCGGAAAGATAGACCTTGGCCAACCAAGGCCTGGGGATGAAGCCGTAGAAGTGGAGCGAAGAGAGCACGCCCACCGCCCCGCCGCAGACCGCGGCGATGAAACAGACCACAAAGATCTTGATCAGCACTGGCTTCATGAAAGGGACTCGAGCAATTGTTCAGTGGAACAGTCCGCATGTGGACTGCCGGCAGTGGTTTGCCTCGCTCCTGACATCATGTCAGTGCCACCAGCAGCATCAACATCAGGAGCAGACTGGCGCCGATGAAGACGTACGCGAGTCGATAGGTCCGGCGCTGTGGCTTCGGCAAGGCCCTCGATCCGAAAGTGAAGTACCGGCCTTGTCGGTACAAAGGCACTTTCGCGAAGAACAGGAGCACGACGCCGACGAGCGCCGCGGCCAACGCGATCCAGACAAGCGTGAAATCTCCTTGCCTGGCACGAAACAGCAACGTGAGCAAGGGGGCAGCGACAGTCACGAGGGCTGGAATCGCCACCTGGAGGCCCAGAAGGAACCACCAGTCTTTCCCGACGTATCGAGCTAGTAGGCGGCCATTCATCCGCTTCTCCAGCACTAACTGTCACGATGCTAACAGATCAGGCTAGATGACGCAAGAGAGAACGGCGCCGGCGCGACATTGCACGCCAGGCTCAGGCCCAGGGCGCTGATCGGAGCGCCTTTGTTTTTTCGGGGAGGTTGAAGATCTGGCGGGCGTTGTTGTGCATGATGGCGTCGGCCAGTTCAAGGGCGTCGGGTAGCGAGAGCCAGCCTTCTTCAGCGAGCTCAGTCAGAGCCAGAGCGATGCCACGCCGGGTGACGGCGGCGTGGCCCAGGACCGGCTCGACCGGGATGTAGTCACCACCGAAGGTCAGCACCTTGTTGGCCGGCGCGGTGACCAGGTACTTTTTCAGAAAGTCCTGAGCGGCCACCGGGTTGATGATCCAGGACCAGCACATGTCGATGTAGGCATTGGTGTAATGCTTGGCGACCGAAATCAGCTCTTCGTAGTACGGATAGCAGATGTGCATAAAGACGAAACGCGTCTTGGGCGCGCGGCGGCACAGATCACAGGCCGAACCGGCGTTGTGGATCAGACGTCCGAGGGGCATTCCGTTCTGGCCCGCGTAGTAGCCCGTATGCAGCTTGACCGGCAACTCCTGCTCGGTGGCCTTGCCGACGGCATACCAGAACAAGTGGTCCTCCAGGGCTTTGCGTTCGGTTCCCGTCAGCGGCTGATTCTCCAGGCGCTTCTTGAAGATCGGTTCGGCCTTCTCGGCCGGCACCTGCTCGTAATCGATGTCTCGGCTGTAGGCATTCTGCGATTTGACCGCCACGGCGTACTTGCCGTACTTATCGAACCACCAGTCGATCACGCGGTGCCAATCGGCCAGAGTCTTGACATCGATACCCGTCGGCTTGCCGAAGCCTTCGAGGCTCGGGCCAGCGAACATCCCTACGATGCTGATGTCCTGCATCAACAGTGTGGGCATGTCCGACTCGCCAAAGGGAGCGCTGAGGCAATTGACCTGGCAGGATTCGATTTTGGCCAGGTCGCAGAGCACGTGCTGGTAGAACCCCGGCCGGCGGACCTTCTCATAGCCGGCCTGGACCTTCCTCACCGTGGCGGCCGACAAATCGTCCACCTCATAGAGCTGTTGCATGGCGATTCGCACGGCTAGGCCGTATCCGGTGTTCTTCACGGCCTGCCAATAAGGTTCCAGGAGACGCCACTTCGCGCTCGGGTCCGTCTGGGGCGAGAAGAACTTGTCCTGCGCCTCGCGCGACATGCCAGCGACGAGCAAGTCGGAGTTCAGATAGTGGCTCAGCAGCAGCGACCAGTCGTCGGCCCGGACGCGCGGGTGAGCCGTGCCTGCCAGGCGCTCCTTCTCCTCGATCAGGTGCTCATGCGTATCGATCAGAGGCGTCTGGTGTACCTTCTCCCAAACGGCTGGATTTGCCCGGCTCGGGGCGGCGGACGCCTCCTCACCCACGGCCCGCGATCCCAGCAGCGCACCGGCCCCCAAAGCGCTCATCCCCTGTAGCGTGTGTCGTCTCGATATGCGATGCTTCTGCGCCATCTCAGTGGTCCTCTCGATCGTCGAGCGTCCGGCCTCGACTCTCGTTGCCCGGAGGCCGCGAGATACTCTACCACGCCCGGACGCGGATGCCAATGCCCGGCGGGGCTTTACTCCCCCGATGTTTGTGCTATGCTATCAGCCAGCGGCTCTTTGAGAATGAATCGGCACAGAAAGCTCTTATCTGGAGGGAACGAATATGATCCTTCGATGCCGTGTACAATCCTGGTTGCTGCTCGTCTCGCTCGCAGGTTTTGCCGCCAGTTCCCTGGCCGGCGCGATGCCTCGCTTCGAATATCACAAGATCGACGAGATTGGGCGGAGCATGGGTCAGACGTCGCTGGTCGATATCGACAGAGACGGCGACCTCGACTGGGTCGTCGGCGAGCGGAGCCGGACGTGGTGGTTCGAATACGTCAGCCCGGACAAGTGGATTCGGCACGAGCTGGGTCAGGGCAATCGCACGGACGTGGGCGGCACCGCCTTCGACATTGACGGGGACGGTTGGATCGATCAATTCTGTGGCACCGGCTGGTACCGCAACACGGGCAAACCGCGCAGCGAGTCGTTCGAGGCTTTCGAGAGCGGCACCATTGTCTGTCACGACGACGTGGCTGCCGATATCGATGGGGACGGTAAGCTCGATGCCGTGGCCTGTAGCGATCAGGGCGAGCACGGCCTGACGGTCTGGTACAGCATCCCAGCCGATCCCAGGGCCCAATGGATCGAGCACAGAATCGGCGCCGGTATCCATGGCGGCGTCGGCCCCCAAGGCATCGGCGACCTGGACGACGACGGCGACGCCGACGTCGTGCGTGGCGACGTGTGGTTCGAGAACACCGACGGCAAGGGGACGCAGTGGACCGAGCACGCGGACCTGACACCAACCGGCGGCAATCGGCCCGAGCGCTACGGCCTGGCGATCAAGGTCTGGGTGATCGACATGGACGCCGATAGCGATCTCGACATCGTCGAAGCCGAGGCGGACACGCCCGACGGGCGCATCTTTTGGTTCGAGAATCAGGGCAGGGCCAAGACGTGGTCGTGCCATCTAATCTCGGCCAACCATACCAACCAGGACTTCCACTCGCTGGCGGTTGCGGACTTCGACAATGACGGCGATCCGGACGTCTTCTCCGGCGGTGGGCCCCTGTCGAAGGACACGCACAAGTGTTTCATCTGGGAAAACGCCGACGGCCAGGCGGGCCGGTGGACCGAGCATCTAATCGTCGAGGGCAAGCGCTGCCACGAGGCCAACGCCGCCGACGTCGATGGGGATGGTGACATCGACATCTGCACCAAACCCTGGAGCGGCAGCCTGCACTTCTACCTGCGCAACCGACTCGTCGAAGACAGCGAAGTGCGCACCATGGACTAGAAAGACTTCACGCGCGTGTCATCCTGAGCCGAAGGCGAAGGATCTGGCTACCGAAAGAGACTCTCTCATCGAAACCCAGATTCTTAACTGCCCCCAGAATGGCAAACCTAGGGCGCGAGGAACGGCTCTGACCCGTATTGCCGATGATCTGAGTCTGGGGTTACCGATCGGCGGCGCAGAGGTCGTAGAGTTCGCGGAGGCAGTTGCGAATGTTGCCCCGGTAGTGGTGGTAGAGACGACGGAGTACGGCAGCATCCATAGTCTGCCCTGGCGGCAAGAGGCGATCTACAATATCGGTCAACAACTCTGGCGTCGTCGTGCACCGAATCAGCGTGGGCATCCGGCCGGGACGGTGGGTGGTGATGACCAAGCCGGCGGCGCGTTTGAGGATGTGACGCTTGAGAGACAGCCACCGAGGATAGCCGATAGCGTCAGCGCCGTCGAGCAGGACGATGTCGTCGCCACTCAACTGGGACATCAGGTGCCCGTACGTGGGCCGATCCAGGGGCGACGTATCGTTGACGAAGACCATTCTCGCTCGGGCACCGTGCCGCTCTAAAGCCTGTTGAAGATCTTCCAGGAGCGTGGTCTTGCCGGAGCCCTGCGGGCCGACGATGGCGGCGCGGTAGTCCAGCGTGTGCAGCCGGGCGAGCACGTCGTCGAAGGTGATCTCGAGCGGCCGGTAGCGAATCGTCTGTACCCGATCGACGGCGAAGGGATTCTGGCGCGCTCTCATGAGCGCCGCCCCAGGATACGCTCCAGCGGATTGCCGCGCGGACGGTCTTCGGTCCAGGTGTCGTCGCCCAGTACGATCTCGTGACCGGTAGGCGAGACGATGATCTCCTGGCGCACCGTTTCATCGCTGCCCGCGCAGGTCAATTCCAGCGCCCAGATCACGGAGATAAGTCGGCCTGAGAAGCTAAACGGTCCCTTGGGCAATGTGAAGGCGAAGTCCTTGGAACCGGAGGAACCCGGGTGGTCGACGGTCAATGTCTCGACCACGCCTACATCGCGGGTGCCTTTGCCGGCCGTGTACCAGAACAGCGACAGTTCCAGAGCGCGCGGATTGGTCTCCAGGGCCCACTGGATTGCACCGTGCAGGGTCTGGCCGGGGGCAAAGGCGGTGTTGTCTTCGCGAAAGTAAATATTCAGCTTGTCCATTGGGTCTTTCCTTCGCTAGCAGGCCCCGGGAACGACCGTGATCGGGAACGATTCCTTCACGTCAGGCCATTTCTTGATGTCCCCACGAATATGGAGATTCCAAAGGATCTTGTTGTTCTCGGCTTCGAACGAATGCATCGTCTCCTGGGGCAACACGAACCCCACCTGCCCTGCCGCGACATTGGCCGCGGAGGAGGTCTTGTAGAGCTCCATCTCATAGAACGTGTTCGTATCCGTGCACGTGTTTGTCCCCCGGCGATAGGTCGCCTGCTCGACGCCGCGCAGAATCACCGTGAACTCACGGATGCGATCGGTCCGACCCGTGAAGCGCCAGCCCAACTCGGCCGCCCCACCCAGAGGGATGGTGGGCGAACTTAGCTCCAGCGTCGGACGCGGATTGAACAGGGCCATGAACCGATAAGCGATGAAGGCCAGCGAGCCCAATCCGACCAGCACGAACGGCAGCGAAAAAAGCGTCATGCCCCAGCGGGGCTGGCCATGACGGAAGCCGCCAATTACCTGGAACACGAGAACGGAGACAATGCCATTCCAGATGAGGGCAAAAAGAATCGCGCCGGCAAGCTTGCCCCAGGGAGAATGTTTGGGTCGCAGCACCATCGGGCCGGCATCCGCTTGTCGTAATATCGAGATATCATCGTCTGCTGTCGGTTGACAGCCCTTGGGCATCCATTTAGTCGCGCCGGAGGTGTTCCATTTCTTGCTGCGCAGAGTGTAGTAGATCCCCCCGATGCCGACGGCGATGAACGGCAGCGGGAACAGCGCAAAGAGCAGCTTGGCGTGGAAGCCTCGCTTGAGCACGGCTTCGGAAGGATGCTTGGGATTGACGTAACAGACGGGGTTGGGCATCGCCTCGTACTGCGCAACGATGCGTGCCTTGCCTCGATAACCACTTGAGGAACCACCGATGAAATCGAAGCGATCGCACTTGTACCTCTTCCCCTCGTGTTCGTAGCTGTAGAGGATGTAGACGCTGTAGGTCGTTCCATCGTCGCTGTCGTGGCTGCGCACCTCAGCGCGGACCACCCTGCATGGCGTCTCGATCCACGACTTGGCGTCCAGCGTTCTGGCGACGGGACGAATCCCGAGCGGATAAAGGATCGCCAACCCAGCCAGGGCGAAGATGGCGAAGAAGGCCACCAGGCCGTACTTGCTTTTGCCGCCATGCCTTGCGATCGGTGCGGCGATGGGCCGGGCCTCAGGGGGCGGCTGCTTGCGCCAGATGAAGTACAGCCCGCCGGCTCCGACGGCGACGAAGATCAGAGGGAACCAGAGAACCAGGCCGATCAGCAGACTGCCTGGCCGGAGGACCACCTCGGCCGGATTCTTGGGATTGACGTAGCAAGAGGCGTTCTGACCGGACGGATATTTCTCCACCAGTTTTTGAACGTCCGAGTACTTCTCGGACCCTGTGTAGCCGCGTTTGTAGACCGACCCCGTACGGGGCCGTCCGCCTTGGGTGTATTCATAGCGCACCGCGAAGGTATAGGGCTCTTCGCTGTCGTCGCGTTCGGCTACCTGACTGCTGACAATCCGACAAGAGACCTTCTGCCAGGATCGCTGGCTCACGGCCCGGCTGAAACCACGGATCATGACGATTTCGAAGAACGATCCGAGGGCAAAGAAGAACAGGAAGAAGAGAGACAGACTAAATCTTCCGCCGCGCCCGCGCGGCCCGCCCTCGGCATCTCCGGAACCACGATATCGGAATCGGACCATCGGCTCGCTCCTAAAAGCAACATCCTATGCGAGACTAGAGCTACCAGTGCTCGTATCGACCAGCCACGGCGGGCGCTTTGGTTGTTTTTCAGCGAGAAGAGACGCCCAACGACGATGATGTTCCCGGGCCTGCGGGTTTGCCTATTGATAATCCTGCCCGAATCGGTTATGAAGCTGGCGATGCCCCGGTCTGTCGCAGCGCCGCGGGCATCGGCCAGAAGCAAGGGGTAAACGCCCCGCCCGGTATCGAACGCGTCTTGCGGAACCATCTGACAGACTGTT
>CP070782.1:5113476-5119007 GCA_020346325.1 Phycisphaerales bacterium | reverse complement strand
CTTCGACAACCTGAGAAAGTCATCCGCCCTGAGTTGGTGCTATCGGGCACGGAACCGGACGCGTCCGATCCAAACACGTGGGCACTGGACACCCGCATCCACGTCGAGCAATTTGAGACAGATACCCAGGGCGAGGCGGCGATCCCCGTCGTCCTCGAGGCAGGCATCTATCGCGTGCTGCTCCAGACCCGGGACCGGTTTGGTGAACCGGTCGCAGCCCAGCACACTGTCCAGGTTGTAGATCCCCAAGCCACTCACTTCGATCTCCCCACGGCCAATCACTTCGCGGCCCCCAAGTGGTCTGTGGAGCCGGGCGAACCGTTTATGGCGCTATGGGGCACCGGCTACGACACCGGGCAGGCCTTTGTCGAAGTGGAATGCCGCGGTGAAGTCCTGCGCGCGTGGTGGACGGACCCCAGCCGGACCCAGGAAACGATTATGGAGACGGTGACGGAGGACATGCGCGGCGGCTTTACCGTGCGTGTCACGTACGTACGCGAGAACCGGGCCTATGTCAGCGAGCGGATTGTGGATGTGCCTTGGACGAACAAGCAACTGACGCTCCGGTGGGAGACCTTCCGGTCCCTCCTGGAGCCGGGGCAGGAGGAAGTGTGGGCCGTCGAAATCACCGGGCCCGATGCGCAGGCGGCGGTCGCCGAGATGGTTGCCGCCGCGTACGATGCCTCCCTGGACCAGTACCTCCCACACAACTGGATGCGGAGCTTCAGCGGCTTGCATCGCGAGACCAGTCGACTGCGCACCCGTTTCGAGAACGAGGCAGTTTCTTTTAGAACCCTGCTCTTGGACTGGCGCATGGGCTGTCTCGACGCGTCGTTCTCCTACCCGCATTTCCCCTTTGATATCCGTTACCCCATATTCAACTACTTCTACTGGTGGACTCCGTTTGCTGGAACCGATTTAGCCTATACGAGTTGGGCAGACGACGAATCTTCTCCTGGCAGTATTGTTGGCCCTACGCCGACCATCCGATTCGGAGCAGGCTCGGAGTTGGACCTTGACCAGGTTTCTGCGCGGCAGAACCTCGAAGAGACCGCCTTCTTCTACCCCCATCTTCTCACCGACGAAGACGGTGTCGTCAGGATAGAGTTCACCGTGCCGGAGGCGCTGACCGAGTGGCGTTTCTTCGGCTTTGCCCACGACGGGGTCCTGCGTAGCGGTTTCCTGACCGATACAGCGGTGACGGCCAAGGACCTCATGGTCCAGCCCAATCCGCCGCGGTTCGCGCGTGAAGGCGACGTCATCGAGTTCACGGTCAAGGTCAGCAACCAATCGGCCGCTCGTCAGATCGGCACCGTGAGACTGACGCTGGCTGACGCCAGGACACTTGAGCCGCGCGACCAGGCCCTGGGCAATGTAACGCCCGATCAGGAATTTGACGTGCCCAGCAAGGAGTCGCGGACCTACTCGTGGCGCGTGAGCATTCCCGATGGCTGCAATTGGCTCACATACAAGGCCGTGGGTGCCACCACCCGGCTCAGCGACGGCGAAGAGGGATACCTGCCGGTTTTGAGCCGCCAGATTCTCGTCACGGAATCGTTGCCCCTGCCCGTACGCGGCCCCCAGACCAAAACGTTCGAGTTCACCAGGCTGTTCGATTCCGGCCAGTCCTCTACGCTGCGCCATCAGAGTCTGACCGTGCAAATGGTGTCCCAGCCGGCCTGGTACGCGGTCATGGCGTTGCCATATCTGATGGAGCATCCCTATGAGTCCAGCGACCAAGTCTTCAACCGACTCTACGCCAATGCCTTGGCTTCTTACATCGCCAATTCCGATCCCAAGATTCGCCGGATCTTTGACCAGTGGAAGGCGACTCCGGCCCTCGACAGTCCACTGGAGAGGAACGAAGATCTCAAGGCCGTGGCCCTGGAGGAGACGCCGTGGGTCAGACAAGCGGTGGCGGAATCTCGGGCTCGCAAGAACGTGGGGATCCTGTTCGACGAGGACCGCCTCCGCGACGAGACTTCGCGTGCCTTGTTCAAGCTCCGGCAGATGCAGCTTAGCAGCGGACTCTGGCCCTGGTTCCCAGGTTGCCCCGGTAACAAGTACATCACGCTCTACATCGCGACGGGCTTTGGGCGCATCCGCCACCTCGGTGTTGGTCACGTGGAGGTGAGTTGTGCGGTGCGGGCCCTTGAGGTTCTCGACAAATGGATGGACGAGCGCTACCGTTGGATCCTCAAATACGCCGACAGGAACAAGAACCATCTGACCCCGACGATCGCGCTATATCTTTATGGACGCAGCTTCTTTCTGGTCGACAAACCCGTCGACGGCCAATACCAGGCGGCCCTGAACTACTGGCTCAACCAAGCCCGCCAATACTGGCTCTCGCTGTGGTGCCATTCCGAGGCTCACCTGGCCATCGCTCTGAAGCGTTTTGGCGATGAGCAGACCGCTGCGGCGATCATGCAGTCGCTTCGCGAATGCAGCGTCACCGATGAAGAGTTGGGAATGTTCTGGACGGACGCAGAACGCAGTTGGTGGTGGTATCGTGCGCCGATCGGAACCCAGGCCCTGATGATCGAGGCATTCGACGAAGTCTCGGGCGATGCGCAAGCGGTGGAGGATTGTCGGGTCTGGCTGCTCAAGCAGAAGCAGACTCAGGGCTGGCGGACCACGAAGGCGACCGCCGATGCAGTCTACGCATTGTTTCTCCGCGGCACCAATCTCCTTTCATCCGATGCTTTGGTCGAGGTGGCGCTGGGCGGTGAATGGATCGAGCCTGATGAGGTCGAGGCCGGCACGGGGTTCTACGAGGAGCGCTTCATCCGGCAGGAGATTCAGCCGACCATGGGCGAGATCACCGTGAAGAAGACCGATGAGGGCGTCAGTTGGGGCAGCGTCCACTGGCAGTACCTCGAGGATATGAGCAAGATCACGTCCTACGAAGGCACGCCGCTGCAGTTGAAGAAGACACTCTACACCAAAGAGACAACCGCTCAAGGTCGGGTTTTGTATCCTGTCGAGGGTCCTCTCGGCGTTGGTGACGAACTGGTCGTGCGCATCGAACTGCGGGTCGATCGCGATATGGAATACGTACACATGAAGGACCAACGTGGCAGCGGTACCGAGCCGGTGAACGTGCTCAGTCGCTACCGGTTTCAGGAAGGGCTGGCCTACTACGAGAGTACGCATGATACGGCCACCCACTTCTTCATGGACTATCTGCCCAAAGGTGTCTATGTTTTCGAGTACAGCACCCGCATCCAGCATCGGGGGATATACCAGACGGGTATGGCCAACATCCAGTGTATGTACGCCCCCGAGTTCAACAGTCACAGCGAGAGCTTCGAGTTGGAGGTCAGGTAGCCCAGGCCGTTGCTCGCTGTGCGGCCAGGGTGAATCGAGAGTTCCCTAGGCGGGCTGTAGGCTACGCCCGCGGACAATGGAAGGCCCTGAATCGATACATCGAGGATGGCCGACCTGGACATAGACAACAACCTCGCGGAACGCGTTCTTCGGACCGTTACCATCGGTCGTAAGAACTGGCAGTTTGCGGGAAGTGATGCTGGTGGCGAACGGACCGCTGTGATCTACAGCCTAGTCGCCACCTGCAAGCTATGCCACATTGATCCCTTTGCCTACCTCCGCGATGTTCTCGACCGGGTCAGCACCCATGCGGCCAGCCGAATTGCGGATTTGACGCTTTCAGGTTGGTGATCATGAGCTTGTGAGGCACCCGATTACGTCGGTTCTATTCCTCGGCGACGGCGGTGTGACCGGTTGCAGGCCCGCTCCCAATTTGGGATAATGCCACTGCGAGCGCCCTACAACGACGGGGAATCGGCATGAGTGATGTTACGCACATCTTGAATGCCATCGAACGAGGGGATACTAGAGCCACGGATGAACTGTTGCCATTGGTCTATGAGGAATTGCGGCTTCTAGCTGCCCAGAAGCTATCCCACGAACCTCCTGGCCAGACTCTCCAAGCAACGGCCCTGGTTCATGAAGCCTATATCCGATTAGTTGGCAACGAGCTGCAAACCTGGAGTAGTCGCGGTCATTTTTTTTGCGCGGCGGCTGAAGCGATGCGGCGAATCCTAATAGAGAATGCCCGCCGCAAGATGCGACTCAAGAGAGGCGGTGACCACCAGAGGATCGATCTGAAGGATGTCGAGATCACCGTCTGTGGTTCCTGCGCCGACTTGATTGCCCTCGATGAGGCCTTGGAGAAGTTCGTCACAATCGACCCGATCAAGGCCGAACTAGTGAAACTGCGATTCTTTGCAGGCCTGACCGCGGAGCAGGCGGCCCTGGCCCTGGGTATCTCGCACAATACCTGTGACCGCTACTGGGCCTACGCGCGATCCTGGCTGCATCTGGAGATCACCGACCGCTGTGGCAAGCAGCCATGACATCGCCGAAAATCCTCTCCCCAGGTATGCTCTCTTCCAGACGGACAAACACGCGGCTTCTGATACAAGGAGCAACATGTGGCGATGGACTGCGGCGTCCACCAGTTTGCCTGGGCGGCAGAGCATTGCCGCGGCCGAGCCGGTGAGTTGAGCCATGTCAGGTCGAATTTTCTGTTTTTCGCTGGGGTGATCGTCAGTCAAACGGCGCACTTCATATAGGGGCGGCAAGGGTGTAGATAATGGCGGATAAACGAGACATAGATGAAGAGGCGGTTTTTTCTGCAGCCCTGGCGATTCAAGAGGCTGGTAAACGAGAAGCCTACCTTCGCGAGACCTGTGGTGACGATGCCCGTTTGATTGGCCGGATCGAAGCGCTCCTGCGGGTCCACGCTTCTCAACGCAGCTTTTTGGAGGAGGCAGCTTCCTCGCTGCAACTGACGCTGGATGCCCCTGGCACCGTTGACGGTCCTGGCACCATCATCGGGCGCTACAAGCTCCTCCAGAAGATCGGCGAAGGGGGGATGGCAATGGTCTATATGGCCGAGCAGACTGAGCCCATTCGCCGGAAGGTGGCCCTGAAGATTATCAAGCTGGGCATGGATACCACGCAGGTCATTGCCCGGTTTGAGGCGGAACGGCAGGCTCTAGGGATGATGGATCATCCCAATATCGCCAAGGTCCTGGATGCCGGGGCCACGGAGACCGGTCGGCCGTATTTCGTGATGGAATTGGTCAAGGGCATACCTATCACGGAGTACTGTGATAACAAGGGACTGAACACACCTCAGCGTGTGGAACTGTTCGTACAAGTCTGCCGGGCCGTCCAGCACGCCCATCAGAAAGGCGTTATCCATCGCGATCTCAAGCCGTCCAATGTCATGGTGACGACGCATGATGACGAGCCGGTGCTGAAAGTCATTGATTTCGGCATCGCCAAGGCTACGAACCAGCGTCTGACAGAAAAGACGCTCTTCACGCGCTATGCCCACATGATTGGCACGCCGGCGTACATGAGCCCCGAGCAGGCCCATATGAGCGGGCTGGATGTGGACACCCGCACGGACATCTACTCTCTCGGCGTGCTCCTCTATGAGCTCTTGACGGGCACGACCCCCTTTCAGCTCCACACGCTGCAAGAGGCAGGGTATGCGG
>CP070782.1:5093702-5113376 GCA_020346325.1 Phycisphaerales bacterium | reverse complement strand
GGCACGATGCTGTGGCAACGTCCCTTGCGCGAAGGCGTCATGATCCATCGCAACACGATGATCGCGACGCCCGAGTTGCTCTACGTCGGCGACGATCAGTCGTGTAAGGTTATCGATGCCGCGACGGGGCACCTGAAGGACGAGATCGTGCCGCCTGTTGAGCAGGCAGGCGGAACGTTTTGGAAATGGATGGCGCTGGAAGACGGCGTCCTCTATGCCATGATGGGGCAGGGCGAGCAGCAGGACCCGACGAAGAAATGGCGGCGGGACACGCATGGCTGGCCTTGGGACCCGGTCTCGGAAGGCTTCAACCAGTCGGAACATCCCTGGGGATTCGGTCGCAATGTCCTGGCGATCGACCCGCAGGCCAAAAAAGTGCTCTGGGCCCACCGCGAGGACGAGGCCATCGATGGACGGGCTGTCTGCATGAAGGGCGGGCGACTCTACATCTTCCGTTTCGGAAGCTACCTCGCTTGTCTCGACGCCAGGACCGGCGCGCAGCTGTGGCGCAAAACGCCACAGAACGCGCCCGACCTTTTCCAGTCGCTCGGAGAATACCTCGAACGCCGGCAGGACTGGCGCACGAACTGGCGGACCGCGTGCTACCTCAAGTGCAGCGAGAAGGCTCTGTATTTCGCCGGCCCACCCGTGGGGAAGCTACTGGCGCTCTCAGCCGAAGATGGCAGCATCCTCTGGGAGAATGCTTACAGCAACTTCCAACTGGTTCTGAGGGAGGACGGGCTGTACGCCATCAGCGGGCAGATCGATAAGCACCCCAGCAAGCGGTTCGATCCGCTGACCGGAGAGGTGCTGGGCGAGATTGTGATGCACCGCCGCGCCTGCACCCGGCCCAACGGTTCAGCCGATGCGATCTTCTTCCGAGCCGAAGGCGGATCGGTCCGGCTCGATATGGCGTCGCAGCGGGCCGGATGGATCTCGCCCATGCGGCCCAACTGCCATGACGGCGTCACGATCGCCAATGGCCTGCTCTATTGGTGGCCCTCGGTGTGCGACTGCCAGTTAACGCTGTATGGCATCACGAGCCTTGCGCCCGCCGGGGATTTCGATTTCACCCCCGTCGCTACCGAGACCCGGCGTTTGGAGAGGGGCGATAGTGAGACCGGAACCGGAACTGCTGTCTCGAAGGCTGATTGGCCCACGTTCCGCGCCGACAATACGTGCAGTGCGACGACACCGGTTTCGGTGAGCCCGCGCGTGGTGCGCCAGTGGCAGTTCGACGCGGGCATCACCTCGCCACGGACTGCCGAGGTGATTACGGCGCCCGTAACGGCCGACGGCGTGACGTTCGTTGCCGGTTGTGATGGCGTGGTGCGCGCCGTGGATGTGGCCACGGGGCAACTGCGCTGGAAGGCGTATACGAGCGGTGCCATTCGGATGGCGCCCACGGTTTGGCAGGGCCGGGTCTATGTTGGTTCCGGTGACGGCTGGGTGTACGCGTTGGATGCGAGCACGGGCGGGCTGCTGTGGCGGTTCCGCGCGGCGCCGGCCGAGCGCCGTATCCCGGTCTACGGCGCGCTGATGTCGACGTGGCCGGCGGCCAGCGGTGTTCTGGTCGATGACGGTGTCGCGTATGTGGCCGCGGGAATCGCCAATTACGACGGCACCTATCTCTACGCGCTCGATGCGAAGACCGGGGCCATCAAATGGCAAAACAATAGCTCGGGGCATCTGGATAAGGCTGCCCGCACGGGGGTCAGCGTGCAGGGCCACCTGCTCTTGCACGACGGCACGCTCTATCTGCCGGGCGGCACCTCGGTGTCACCGGCGCGCTACAATGCCCGCACCGGCAAGTGCCTGAACGATTCGGCGCAACTGGCCGAATGCGTGTCGCGCAACCCGCGTGGCTGGGAACTGTCGCTGCTGACCGATCATGTCGTCGCCTGCGGCAGGCCCTTCTATGCCCATCCGGAACACGACGTGTACGACGCGACAGTTTTCGACCGGGCGTTTCTGGCCGCCAGTGGCGGTCGACAGGTGGTGTGGGCGTCCACTCAGGCCGAGCAGCATATTCTGTGTTTCCGCCGGCTTGATCGGGCCGCCCTGGCTCGCAAACTGGGCGAGTTGGGTGGCGGATTCCACGTGAACTGGGCCCGCTTGGCACCCAAGGACAAACCGGAATGGACGTTCAAATGCCGCAAGGCGCTGGCCACGGCGGTATGTGTTAACTGTGTCCTGGTGGCGACCGAATCGAAGCTGGTCGCGCTGGACCTAAGCGATGGCCGCACGGTCTGGACGCAGCAGTTGCCGGCAGCGCCGGTGCCGTGGGGGCTGGCTGTCGATCGCGCGGGGCGCGTCATCGTGACACTCAAAGACGGTCACGTCCTCTGTTTCGGCCCGGACGAGCGTGTGTGAGGCCGGTTTGACGGAAAGGATTGACTGACGACGTGAGACGATTGCACCTGATTCTGTTGACCGCCGGGCTCGCAGTAGGTTTCGCCGGCCCGCCGGCGTGGGCGTGCCGCTACAACGTGCTTGAGGTCGGCTTCATCGACCTGGAGATCGAGCCGTACCGTCTGTTCGGATGCGTTACGAGCCAGATGGCGCCCGAATCGGTGTCGACTCTGCGTGGCGAGATCGAAACAGCGCTGGTCGAAACGAACGTTCGGTTCGAGTTGGTCGACGTCGATCGCGATAGCGATCACGCCGCACTGGCGTATTTGGCGCAGCACGGAATAGAGGAACTGCCGGCGGCCGTGCTCGTCTCGCCCGACGGGCAATCTCTGCCAATCGCTCTGTCGGACCCGAGCGTTTCTCCGGGGCAGGTCATCAGTGCCACTCTGGTTTCTAACGCGCGGCTTGAGATTCTCAGTAAGGTGGCCGAGTGCTACGGCATCATCCTGGTGATTGAAGGGCCGGACGAGACGGCCAACGCCCTGGCACGCGACGCTGCCCAGGCGGCGGCCGATCAGGTCACCGCCCAGATGGAATTCATGCCCAAGCCGATCGCCAAAGGCCCGCAGGTCGTGACCCTGGAATTCGAATCGGTGGCGAGTGAAAAGGTGCTGCTCTGGAGCCTCGGCGCCGAACCGGCCGACATCAACGAGCCCCATGCGGCTATTCTCTACGGTCGCGGCCGCTGGATCGGGCCTTTGTTTCGCGGCGAGCAGATTACGAAGGAGAATCTCGAACGGGTGCTCTTCGTGATCGGGGCCGATTGCGAGTGTGGCCTCGACCACCGCTGGTTGCAGGGCACGATGCTGCCGGCGCGCTGGGGCGCCGAGCGGCAAGCGACGGTGGCCAAGACCCTCGGGTTTGACCCGGAGAGTCCCATGGTCAAGATGGAGATGCTCTCCATTGTGCGTCGCGGCATGGGCGGGGCGGCTGTCCCGGGTATCCCTTTCGGCTATCGCGAGATCGAGGTGAGCGATCAGCCGGCCGATGCGACCGAGATAATCGGTGAGGCGCCGGAAGCTGCCGAGGCGACGCCGCACGAGGCGGTGCCGAAGATACCCGAAAGTGCCGTTCCAGTAAGGCAAAGCGAGATGCCGTCTGTTCCGATAGACGTGGTGGAACCGTCGTCTCCGCTGCCGGTGGTGGCTTGGGCGTTGGGCCTGGTTTCTGTCGGTGTCGTTGCGGCCGGCATCATTGTGGTGCTGGCCGCCAAGAGAAGGTGAGCGGGGCGCATGTCGACGGTCAGAATGATCTTCAAAGAGTTATGGCATCGCAAGATCAACTTCCTGCTGGGCGTTCTCGCGGTGACGGTGGCGGTCGCGTTCTTCGTCGCCTTTCAAACGGCGGCCCGTGCCTCGAATCGCGAGACCGCGCGGCTGATGCTGTCGATGGGCTACAACCTGCACGTGATCGCCTGGGACGCGGATGTTGGTGACTTTCTGATGACGGGTGTCGCGAACGCGACCATGCCGGAAAGCCACCTTGAAACGCTCGCCAGTCAGAAGAACATCTCTTACAACCATTTGCTGGCCGTGCTGGAAAAGCAGATGATTTGGCGAGATGTCCCTGTGCTTGTGACGGGTTTGGCGCCCGAAGTGTGTCCGCCGGGCCGCAAGAAACCACCGATGGTTTTTCAGATCGAGCCAGGCACGGCTTACATCGGTTATCAGGTGGCGGTCCGACTTGGGATTGAGAAGGGCAACAAGATCGAAATCGACGGCACGCAACTGGAGGTAGCCCGATGTCTGGCCGAGTCGGGCGGCGTCGATGACATGCGCATCCAGTGCCATTTGGCCGACGCGCAGCAGATACTGGCCTGTCCCGGGCAGATCAGCGAGATTCAGGCGGTGGATTGCCTCTGTTTTGTCGAAGGTGCCGATCCCCTGGAAATGCTCCGTACCGAGATTGGTGCGATCTTGCCTGACACCCAGGTTCTCCAGGCCAAGTCGATGGCCGATGCTCGGGCCAGGCAGCGGCAGATGGTCTTCAAGACTTTCGCCGTGATGGTGCCCTTCGTGGTCATTGCCTGTGGGGTCTGGGTCGGTGTGCTGGCGATCATGAACGTACGCGAGCGACAGACGGAGATCGGCCTGCTCCGCGCCCTGGGCTACGGGGCGGCGAAGATCGGTGGGCTGTTCTTGGGCAAGGCGATGCTCACGGGCCTGCTCGGCGCCCTGGTCGGCTTCGGTGCAGGAGCGACACTGGCGTTGGTATTTGGCCCCGAAATCTTCAGACTGACGGCCCGGACGACGGTTCGCCCGGAAGCAGTGGTCCTGCTCCAGTCACTCGCGGCGGCGCCGCTGTTTTCCATCGTGGCTAGTTTCGTTCCGGTCATGTTCGCGGTCAGTTACGATCCGGCTGCGACGCTGAGAGAGGAATAGACGTGATCGTTCTGGGCGATGTGAGCAAGACGTACCGGACGCGAGCCGGCCAGGTCAAGGCATTGGACGGCATCGGGCTGGAGATCCCGGCGGGCGAGTTTGTCGCCGTACGCGGGCCCAGCGGCAGTGGCAAGACGACGCTCCTGATGGTGATTGCGGGCATGCTCAGGCCTTCGGCCGGAACGGTCGCGGTGGGTGGGCAGGATGTGTTTGCGATGAGCCAGCAGGAGCGGGCTCGGTTCCGCGCCCGGAACATTGGCTTCGTCTTCCAGATGTTCCATTTGGTTCCGTATCTGAACATTGCTGAGAACGTCAGGCTGGCTGCACGAGCGGACGGGACGGACCATTCGTCCGAAGTACCGCAGTTGCTTGATCGACTCGGACTGGCCGGCCGCGCAACGCACAAGCCGGCCGAACTCAGCGCGGGCGAGAAGCAGCGCACCGCCATCGCTCGGGCCTTGCTGAATCGCCCCAAGATCATCTTGGCCGACGAACCGACGGGCAATCTCGATCCGGAGAATGCCGGTACGGTGATGAAACACCTCGCCGATTTCCAACAGGCCGGCGGAACGGTTGTGGTCGCGACGCACGGACCGGCCGCCGACGATTTCGCCACGCGTGTTGTCTCTCTGCGTGACGGCCGGCCGGATGAAATGAAGTGATGCAGAGACGGATCAGTTCGTGTAACCGACCGTGCCCGAGTCGTTGACCTTGTAGCCCTGTTGCTTGATGTAGTCCCACCCGGAGCGGAATTCGTCGCGCGTCTCCTTTAGCTTTTGGGTCAGGATGGCCTCCAGTTCCGCCTGTACGGCGCTGTATTGGGGCTGGTCGCACAAGTTCGTGAGTTGATACGGGTCCTTGATGTTGTCATAGAGCAACCAGGGACCATTGAGATCGCGCACGTAGGTGAATCGCGCAGTGCGCACGCCGCGATATTCACGGCCGCCCCGCCCTCGATTCCACTGGCCAAAGGGCGAGGGACAACTTATCAAGGCGGCACCATCCGGTACGTCCGCCTGGCCTCTCAAGAATTCAGAGAAGTCCATGCCTTCAACGGTGTCTGGAATCTCAACGTTGCAGAGGCCCAGCAGCGTGGGCATGATGTCAGGCGTGTTGATGGGCACGTCGATGGTACGGCCTGCTTTGCCGAGGGCGGCAGGGTAGCGCAGCAGGAAGGGCACGCGGATGGATTCGTCCCACGGCTGTTGTTTCTTCTGGTCGCCCCGGGAGTAGAGCATGTCGCCGTGGTCGGAGGTGAACACGAAGAGCGTTTCGTCGGCAAGGCCCGTTTCCTCCAGGGTCTGCAAGAGATCACCGATGCAATCGTCCAGGGCTGCAATGTGGGCGTAGTAGCCCGCCAGCGCCTTCCGCGCCTTGTCCCGGTCGCCCTCGGGCACATTCGGTCGCAAGACGATGTCCTGAGGTTTGAACCGGGCGCGGTACTTCTCCGGTGCCGTATGATAGGGCGCGTGCGGTGGACCCCACGAGAGGAACAGGGCAAAGGGACCATCTGGCGCATGGTCGCGGAGGTAGCGCTGCGCTTCACGTGTCTGCGCAATGGCGTCGTAGCCTTCCCAGGTGAGCCTGACGTCTTCGTCACCGTAGTAGACCGAATTGTTGTAGTTGTGGGTGCAGCCCAGGGCCTTCCAGAATTGGAACCCCTGGCGGCGCTGCCGCGGGATGAAGGCGGTGCGATGCATACCGTCGAGATGCCACTTGCCGATGTAGCCCGTGCGATAGCCGGCTTGGGCGTAGGCCCGCGCGATGGAAACGGCCTCATCGCCCAGCCGCACGTCATTGAGAAATACGCCGTGGGTCAGCGGGTACCGGCCGGTTAACAGGCTGGCACGGTAGGGGCAGCAGACCGGACAGCCCGAAACGGCGGTGCGGAAGTTCACGCTTTTCCGCGCCAGGGCATCCAGATGGGGCGTTCTGGCGTTCGGGTCACCCGCGTAGCCGGTGGCCTGGGCCCGCCACTGGTCAGCAAAGACGAAGACGACATTGGGCCGCCGCTGCCCAGGAGCAGGCTGGGCCGCTCGTGCCGCGTCGTGTCCTTGAGTGCCGCCAACGAGCGTCGAAACCGCGGCGACACCAGTGGCTTGCAAGAATTGTCTTCTGTCAATGGTACTGTAATCCATGGACATACCCCTAATCCTGTTGTCCTGGGCCCGTCTTTCGGATTATAGTGCTCTCGACCCTTCCGGGCAACCGACGAAATGTCCAGAAGCGTGTCCGGCACGGTTCTAAACGAAACGAAGAAGAGAGGAACGCATGATGAGAACAGTCCATAATACGATGCAACGGAAGACTGACGGCCCTTCGAGACGACAATTCTTGCAGCACACAGGGGCCGCTGTGGCGGGCGTCGCGCTCGGGTCGCGCTCGCCGTTAGCTGCGAGCGCGGCGAGGAAAATCCGCATCGGTGTCGTTGGCGGAGGCTTCGGCTGTTCGTTTCAGTGGCATGAGCATCCCGACTGCGTGGTGGAGGCGGTCAGCGATCTGCGTCCGGAGCGACGGGATCGCCTGATGAAGACGTACCGGTGCGGCAAGGCCTACAACTCGCTCGAAGAGCTGGTTCAGGACAAGAGAATCGACGCGGTAGCGATCTTCACGGAGGGGCCCAACCACGTCAAGCACGTGGTCGAGGCGATGAAGCATGGCAAGCACGCGATCTCGGCCGTCCCGGCATGTATGGGCGGTGGCGTTGAAGAAGCTGAACTGCTCCTCGATACCGTCAAGCAATACGGCCTGACGTACATGATGGCCGAGACGTCGTACTACCAGCAGCCAACGATTTCGGTGCGGAAGTTTCACGAGCAGGGCAAGTTCGACGAGATCACCTATTGTGAGGCCGAGTACCAGCACGCGGGGCTGGAAGTGCTCTATTTCGAGAATGGCAAGCGAACCTGGCGTCACGGCATGGCGCCCATGCACTATCCGACGCACTGCACTGCCTTTCTGACGGGTGTCACGGGCGAGCGTTTGACGGAAGTGGCCTGCCACGGTTGGGGCGACGACAGTCCCATCTGCAAAGATAACGTCTACAAAAATCCCTTCTGGAATGAGTCGGCCATGTTCAAGACGGATCGGGGCCACGCCTTTCGCGTCAATGTCTGGTGGAAGGGGGCCCATCGTGGCTGCGAACGGGCCCAGTGGATCGGCCACAAGATGAGCTTCTATTGTGGACACCCGAACGGCCTGGGGCCAACCATCGTCCGTTCGGCCGAGGGCCGCCGGGAGAAGGACGACGCCGGGTTCGCGCGTGACCTGCCTGAGATGGAGCGGTACGAACAGCCCGACTGGTGGAAGACCGACATGCTACCCGAACCGCTGCGCCACAACAGCGGCCATCACGGTTCGCACACGTTCTTGACCCACGAATTCGTCGACGCCTTGATCCACGAGCGCCAGCCTACTATCGATGTCGACGAAGCACTGGCGTACACGGTCCCCGGCATCGTTGCTCATGAATCTGCCTTGCGCGGGGGAGAACTGCTCAAGGTTCCCCAGTTTGACTCTGCTGCGGGCACAACGCCCGGCAGTCCGACCGTGGCGTGAGTGCTTTCCAGCCCGAGCGCAGGCCACAAAAGTTAGAGGGCTCGGTCGCAATACTGCTTGCGTCACCGGCGTGGGGGCCTTACTATCGGGGCCTTTGGGTTACAGCGACCATCCGTGTCGCGGTAATATAGTGTTTTGGGAGGTCACACAATGAGCGATCTGAACCGTAGAGACTTCATCAGGGCCGGTGCGGTGGCGGGCGTGGGAGCGACGTTGGCCGGCATGGCATCGTCCTGCTCCAGCATGAAACTGACGCGAGGCGGCGGCGCGAACATGATTGGCTTCAAGGTGCCTCCGATCGAGAACGTGCGTATCGGCTACGTCGGCGTCGGCGGCATGGGGTCGGCGCACGTCCGAAACCTGCTGAAGATCGAAGGGTGTCAGATCACGGCCGTCTGTGATATCGTGCCCGCGAAGGTTGAGCGGGTCCAGAAATGGGTGCAGGACGCGGGCTTCCCGAAGCCGGCGGGCTATACGCGGGGCGACTGGGACTTCAAGCGCTTATGCGAGACAGAGGATCTGGATCTGGTCTACACAGCGACGCCCTGGAGATGGCATACCCCCGTCTTGCTGGCGGCGATGGAAAACGGCAAACACGGCGCGACGGAGGTCAACGCGGCCTTCAACGTCGAGGACTGCTGGTGGCTCGTCGAGACCGCCGAGAAGACGCAGCGGCACTGTGTCCTGATGGAAAACTGCTGTTATGACCGAACCGAGATGCAGATCCTCAATATGGTCAAGCAAGGCCTGTTCGGCGAACTGCTGCACGGCGAGTGCGGCTATCTGCACGACCTGCGGGGCGTCAAGTTCGCCAATGGCGGCGAAGGACTCTGGCGCCGCAACTGGTCCATGACCCATGACTGCAACCTCTATCCCACGCACGGGCTCGGGCCGATTGCCCAGTGCATGGACATCAATCGTGGCGACGCGTTCGACTATCTTGTCTCGGTCAGCAGCAACTCGCGCGGTCTATTCGACTATGCCCGGGAGCATTACCCCGAAGGCGATCCGAAGCGCGACGAGGTGTACAAGCTGGGCGATGTCAACACCTCGCTGATCCGCACGAAGCTGGGCAAGACTATCGTCGTCAAGCACGACACGAACGTGCCCCGGCCCTACAGTCGCGACATTCTCGTCCAGGGTACCAAGGGCATCGTGCGCAAGTATCCGGAAGAGAAGGTGCACATCGAGGGCAAGAGTGCCGGGCACGGCTGGGAAGAACTGAGCAAGTACAAGGAGTACGAACATCCGCTGTGGACGGCCATGCAGGAGCGTGCCAAGGGGGCCGGTCACGGCGGCATGGATTTCATCGAGGACTACCGCCTGATCGATGCCTTGCGCCACGGTCGCCCGACGGATATCGACGTCTATGACGCCGTGGCCTGGTCGGCGGTGGTGGGGCTGTCGCAACAATCAGTGGCCAAAAACGGCCGGCCGGTGGACTTCCCCGACTTCATCCGTGGAGGCTGGAAGACGCCGCGCGAGTTGCACGTCATGGAGTTCAAGGGATAGGAACGCGGACTCGGGACGGCCTGGGCCGCGACCGATTCAGGAAAGGTCTACGCATGAAGATCAGTGCCAGCTATTGGATGTTCGAAGGGGGCCTGGAGGCGACGCTGCCGGTGGCCGACGCGATCGGCCAGGCCAAAGACCTGGGCTTCGATGCCATCGAATTGTGTATCGGCAGTCAGGGTGTGCTGACCCATGAGACGAGTCAGGCCGAATGCGAGCAGATCGTGGCGAAGGCCAAAGAACTGGGCATCGAGATCGCCAGTGTCGCCAGTGGCGAGAGTTGGGGCTCTTCACCATCGGACGACGATCCGGCCGTGCGGGCCAAGATCATCGCGTTTACAAAGCAGGCACTCCAGGTGACGCAATGGCTCGGGACCGACGCGTATCTGTTCGTTCCCGGGGCGGTGGATGTCTTCTTCCTCGAAAACAGTCCCGTCGTACCCTACGACGTCTGCTACGAACGCGCGAAAGAGGCGGTGGCGCAGCTGATCCCCACGGCCGAGCAACTGGGCGTGACGATCGGCATCGAAAACGTCTGGAACAAGTTCCTGCTTAGTCCGCTGGAGATGCGGGACTTTATCGACAGCTTTGGCTCCAAGGCGGTCGGATCTTACTTCGATGCCGGTAACGTGCTGCTGACCGGTTATCCCGACCAGTGGATCAGGATTCTCGGCCCGCGCATCGTCCGGGTCCACGTCAAGGACTTCAAGAAGTCAGTCGGCACGGCCGAGGGGTTTGTCGACATGCTGGACGGAGACCTCGACTTCGAAGCTGTCAAAGCCGCGCTGGTCGAAGTGGGCTACGATGGGTATGTCACGGCCGAAATGTTGCCGTACCAGCCCGGCCGACCGGAAAAGACCGCTGCGGCGATGAAGAAGATTTTCAAGTAGATCACTCCAGTTCAAAGGGGAGAACACGATGACCAGAGTAGGCATAATCGGCCTGGGCTTCATGGGCAAGATGCACTTCCGTTGCTATCAGGCCCTTGACGGCGTTCAGGTCGTGGCGATCTGCGATACGGACAAGACCAAATTCGAGGACACCAGTGGTACCGCCGGCAACATCGAAGGGGCCGAGGCGCCGCTGGACCTGACGGGTATCGGCCTGTACGACGACTTCGACAAGATGCTGGCCGAGGCGAATCTCGACGCCGTTTCGATCACGCTGCCGACGTATATGCATCGTGAGTACGCGACGAGGGCGTTGAATGCGGGTGTCAACACGCTGTGTGAGAAGCCGCTGGCGCTGAACGTCGAGGACGCCGAGGCGATCGTTGCGGCCGCCGAGAAGGCGGGCAAACTGCTTCAGACCGGTCACTGTATTCGCTTCTGGCCGGAATACGCCAAGACCAAGGAGATCATCGATTCCGGCGAATATAGCAAGGTGCTGGCCGCGACCTTCCAGCGTCTGAGTCTGACCCCGACGTGGTCGTGGGACAACTGGCTGATGGACGCCAGCAAGAGCGGTTCGGCAGCGCTCGATCTGCACATTCACGATTCGGACTACGTGCAGTACGTTTTCGGAATGCCGAAGGCGGTCTTCAGTCGGTCTGTGGGCGGTCCATCTCAGGAGTTTGATCACATCGTGACCCAATACATTTGCGATGGCGACTGCGTCGTGACGGCCGAGGGCGGCTGGGCGATGACGCCGGGATTCGGGTTTGAGATGAGCTTCAATATCGTGCTGGAGAAGGCCACGATCAGCTACGACTGCACGCGCGATCCGGCGTTTAAGGTGGCCCCAGTCGGCGGCGAGGCTTTCACCCCGGAGATTGCCGCGGGTGATGGCTATTCCAACGAGATCGAACACTTCATCAAGGCAGTTCAGGGCCGGAACGTGCCTGAGATCATTACACCGACCCAGTCGGTCGATTCGCTACGGCTCGTGCTGGCCGAGAAGGAATCGGCCGCGTCCGGCCAGTTGGCTCGACTGTAAGTCTACGGAACGTATCGGGCTCTAAGAGCGGGAGAAGCGATGGACATTGATTTCGCAGAACTGGGATTCGGCACGAACTTTGGCATCCTGGATTGGTGTATCGTCGTTGGCTATCTGATCGCCATCGTCAGTATCGGCGTTTACATCCGCAAGTACATTGCCAGCGCCACCGACTTCATGGTTGCCGGCCGCGGGCTCAAGACCTTCCTGGCCATCGCCACCATGATCGGCACGGAAATGGGCCTGATTACCGTGATGTACTCGGCCCAGAAGGGCTTTACGGGCGGTTTCGCGGCTTTTCATATCGCCTTTGCCGCGGCCATCGTGACGCTGTTGGTCGGTCTGAGCGGTTTCATCGTGGTGCCCCTGCGGCGGCTGAAGGTGATGACGATCCCAGAGTTCTACGAGAAGCGTTTCGGCAGAAACGTGCGCATTCTCGGCGGCACGATCCTGGCCTTTTCCGGCATCCTCAACATGGGGATGTTCCTCAAGGCCGGGGCCATGTTTGTTTTCGGTGTCACTGGGATGCACTCCTGGGTGCATCTGAAGATCATCATGACCGTGTTGTTGGGCATGGTACTGTTGTATACGACATTGGGCGGCATGGTCTCCGTGGCCGTGCTGGACTACATTCAGTTCGTGGTCCTTTCCGTCAGCTTGGTGGTGGCCAGTGTCCTCTCGATCAGATTCCTCGGCTGGACCAACATCGTCGATACCGTGATGGAAGGCAAGGGTATGGCCGGCTTCAATCCGTTCGACGAAGCCGGCTTTGGCTGGACGTATGTTGTCTGGATGTTCTTCCTGGGCCTGGTCAGCTGTGCGATCTGGCAGACCGCAGTGATTCGCGCCTGCTCGGCCAAAAGCACGCAGATCGTCAAGCGAATCTACGTGCTGTCTTCTGTGGGCTTTCTCATTCGCTTTTTGATTCCGTATTTCTTCGGCATCGCGGCGTTCGTATTTGTTTTCAACACGACCGCTCTGCGGGAGGTCTTCTTCCCGGCCTCCGGCGAGGCAGACGCCGATCTGTCGCTGCTGGCGATGCCGATCTTTCTGAGTCGGATCTTGCCCACGGGCTTTATCGGCATCATTAGCGCGGGCATGCTGGCGGCTTTCATGTCCACGCACGACAGCTATCTGCTGTGTTGGAGTTCGGTACTGACCCAGGATGTGGTGGCCCCCTGGTTCAAAGATGGGCTCTCCTCCAAGACTCGGCTACTGCTGACGCGCATCTTCATCGTTACGATCGGTCTGTTCATCCTGATCTGGGGGCTGTGGTATCCGCTGGGCCAGGACTTGTGGGATTATATGGCTATCTCCGGCGCCATCTATTTCATCGGTGGCTTCTCGCTGCTGGCGTTCGGATTGTACTGGAAGCGGGCCAGTCGGGTGGGGGCCTACCTGTCGTTGTTCTCGGCTTTCTTCGCCATTCTGGGACTGACACCTGTCCAGGAGACATTCAGTGGCGTGCTGGCACCGGTGAAGAGACTACTCGGCTTGCCGCCGGAGGAGGTCATCTCCAGCGCCGTCGTCGGACTAATCGTATTGGCAACGGCCGTGGTTCTGATGGTTGTCGGCTCACTGCTGTTCCCGGACAAAGGACAGAACAGTTACCACGCCGAGCGTGAGGAGTCTTGATATGGATTGGGTCAAGATCTGGACGTTTTTCTTCTTTGCGAGTCTTAGCGTCTTTGCGTGCCTGTCGATCGTGGTGACGATCGGCGGCTTTTTCGACATCCGGTCGCTGTTCAAAGACCTCTCCGAGGCCAAAGCAAAGGCCGAGACAGAGCAGGCCACCGAAAGCAGCGGAGCTTAGAACTCGTCAGAAGGTCAGAACCTTCCAGTCGGTTTTGAGCAGGTCCGAGAGAGGCTTGCCCATGCCCTTGACCTCGATGCCCATGGCCCGCAGGTCGTCCGAGACGCCGTACATATCGGCGCAGACGATGCAGGCCTGCACCACCACGCCGCTATCCATCATGCTCTTGATCTTGGCCTGAAGCTCCTTGTCGCCGGCCAGCAGGCGCGAGGAGGGGCCCCAGATGATCAGCGTCACATCATCGAACCATTTGGCGTTCTTGGCCGCGTGCGTGTACATCAGGCACATCTTGTGAGCGACTTCGGAATCGCCACTGGTCCACACGACGGCCACTTTGTCCCTCTCCCCAGAGTCGTCCGCCTTTACCCATGTCTGTCCGACCATCACACCCACAAGAAGAACCATGGCCAGCGCGATCAGATGCGTTCTCGTCTTCATGATGTCCCCTTTCTGTAGTCCTCTGGTTCTTGACCTGCTGATTGTAGGTGTCCGTAGGTACGAATCAAGGATGGATTGGTTCGATTTCGCGACGCCGGCAGGGGGATAACGGCCTTCCCAATCGCCTTCGGTGAGGTTAGACTCTCAGGTGACTTCGGGGGCCCGTCACGGCCCGAGGGTCTCTCGGCTGCATAGTGAGCACCTGGAAAGGAGATGCATCATGACCTCACGACTTGGACGACGCGAGCTACTGGGAGCCGTGGCAGCCGGTGCGCTGTTGGGCTCGCCTGCTGAGGGGCAGGAATCCAGCGTATCAAGGCAGCGGGAGGTCCGATTGGAGTTCCTCCGACCTAAGGAACTTGAGGAGGCCCAAGCGGCTTGTGCGACGATCTTTCAGCCCCTGGGGACGATCGAATGGCACGGCGTGCATAACGTGGTGGGAGTCGATGCCGTCAAGGCGCATGCCCTTTGTGTGCGGGCCGCTCAGCGGGGCGGTGGCTTGGTCTCACCGGCCCTGTACGGCGGCGTCGGCGGCCTGAGCGAACCCCATACGTTCATCATGGACCCCGAGGACAATGTGTTCTCCCGCCTGTTGCGTCCCTGGCTGGAGCAACTCTGTCGGGAGATGGCGCGGGACGGATTCCAAGCGATTATCATCCTTACCGGTCATTACGGGGCCGCCCAGCAGATTGTCGTGCGCGAGACAGCCGTACGCATGAGCCGGGCTCTGAACGTTCCGGTCCTGGGGACTCCTGAGTATATGCTGGCCCTGGATGTCGAGTACACGGGCGATCACGCCGCCTGGGGCGAGACCTCGCTGATGATGCACCTCTTTCCGGATACGGTCGATTTGTCGCGCTTGGGCGATCCGCCGCACCGAGGGGTAGGGGGACGCGATCCGAAGACGCAGGCGTCGGCCAAAGATGGCAAGCTGCTCACGGAGACAATCGTGTCGCGACTTGCCATTCTGGCGAAGAAGATGCCGACCTGGGATGAGAAAACGCTGGATCGCTTTGTGGATGCGGAAGCGACGTTGGTGGCCCGGCAGCTATCCGCTCCCCGGGGTAAGGGAGCCATCTGGACGGCGTGGCGCAACGTCGGCCCGGCGATGCGCGACTATGGCAAGCTCCTGGCGGAAGGTCGTTTCGAAGAGATTAAGGCATCGGTTGCGGCCCTGTGATGCCTTCGCCAGCCTTGACGTATGCGGGCGCCGTGAGCTAGGATTTGGACATGCCGAACGAGGCGATGGTTGGGGACGGTACGGGAGGAATGAAGCCGCATCAATAACATGTCATCCAGTTGCAGAGGAGCCACGGTGAGACAGCCGGGCGGCACGCAACCATCGCGGTTGCCCAGAGAAGTGCTGAAAAAAAAAGCATCTCGGCGCTAGTCCAGGTCGACGCGCGGGGCCCCATCCTGTTCCCATCCCCGGCAAGTGGTCGGAAATCTGATCGGGATAGCGAAATACCAGTGCCGTATTCCTCGCCGGATTGGAGGGAAGGCAGAACGGCTATCTCTCGGTGCGAACAGGTCTTGTGTCGCGCTGCGAAAGTCACGGTCTGTCGATGGACCGGATAAACGCGCACTTTCCGGATGATCCTGGCATTTCTGACTTGCCCTCGTGACCTTTGCGGCTACACTATGGAAAGGTTAGGTGATAAAGGAAAGCCAGCAGGAGGCGGCTCGCGTAGAGATGGCACTTTCTACTGGTTGCTCCCAGCCTTAGGAGGAGGCAAGATGGCGGTAACCTTGCGGTGTCCCGTGGTATCCACCCAGGAGTGGGGCCAGCTTACCCGGAGTCTCGGACTATCCCCGCGCCAGGCCGATATTGTCAAACATCTTCTGCGTGGTGGATCCGACAAGCAGATTGCCCGGGAACTGGAGATCTCTGTCCCGACTGTGCGCACGCATTTGAGACGCTTATTCCGGAAATTCGGTGTCAATGACCGGGTCGAGTTGATCTTGTACATAGTCGCGTGTTTGCGGTTGGATACGACCCGGCCGCCAGAGGCCTCGTAGCGGTGCCTCGGCCTCGGCAAGACAGCAGATTACGTAGTTTCCACAGTAGACATCAGCCGACGTGCTGGCGAAAATATGATACGCTCCGAGGGTGATCTGGGCTGTTACGCGGCCGGACTAAAAAACGGTGGCGAGCAGTGAGGAACTATGGAGTGTGGAAGAGAGCTGTGGATTCGCTAAGCGCCCTCTTTGCCCGGAGAGGGGGCTCGGTGTCTGAGGGCTGTCGGATCATCGCTCGGTGGCGGTATCGAGAGTTTCAGCGGCTCAGGCGCTGGGTAAGGAGGAGTTTGGCACCCTGTGAGACCGGAGGAAGGCCATGCTGATTTTGTCTCGAAAACGTGGCGAAAGCATCATGATCGGTGACGACATTGAGGTCCAGGTCCTCGATATTGGCGATGGCAAGATCAGGCTGGGCGTGACGGGGCCGGCCTGGGTGACCGTTCATCAGCGGGAGCGCTATGAGGCCAGGCGTCGATCAGAAGAGGGGGCCGCACAAGCCGCCACCCAGGAGATCCTGGCGTGATAGGGGCCTGCCGGTTCCTGAGCTGAGTCGGTCCGATCCAACATCTGCCGTTGGTGCCGATAACATCCTCCCGAGTGAGGTTTCCGCGTCGTGACTGGATCGCGCTGCGGCCCGGGCAAGACCATCCAGACGCAATTCCCGGGCGTCAGTGGGTCTGACGCCAAGTGCTCATCTCTTTGCCCCAAATCACTCCTTAAGCCGGTCCAGGATCTGACCGATGAGCGGTCTGTGGCAAGGGGCCGCAATCGTTCGTGCAGAATGGAGACAACGACAATGAGGTACGGCTTAATTGGTGCATTCACACTCGACCTTAGTGGGGATCAGAGGCGGCTATGTGCCTGGGTGGCTGAAAGGGCCAGTGAAGGAATCCGTCGTATCCATTACAGCGATGTGAAGGCCGCTCTCGGCTTTGCCCGAGACCGGGATCTCACGCGTTGTCTCAAGGAGATTAGAGAGCGTGTCGACGACGTTCACAAGATGGTGCACTTCCCGATTGTCAACACGACCAGTCCCTATTTCGACATCGATGTGAATGCGGGCTACATCTGGGACGATTACTGCCGGGCCGAGCAAGAGAGCGCAGGCGCGGATTGTGGGAACCAGTCACATGAAGTGGCGATCACCGATGACTCGGAATGCAGGCCTACGGTCTGTGCTGTCTGAGCTCTGGAGAGGTTTGAGTGTGGAATCGCCGGAAATTTCGTCAACGGAGAGGTGGGTACATGGGATCACCGCAGAAATCAGATCTGAAAGAACAACAGCTTCGTTGCTACCGCCTGTGGGTTCGGCCCAAGGCCTCTGATAAAAAGGCCAGGAAGCGGGGTCATTCGATTCTGGGGCCCTATTTCTCGAATTCTAAACGCTAAGCCTCCAGGATCCGGTGCCGAGACCCGCCGGAGGAGGCGATTCTGACCCCTGGAGGGGCGGGATAAGGCTATCGGGGCCGAAAATCGGCGTTTGGCCGGCCCGGGCGGATATTTTTCTTGGGGGCTTGCATCTCACCGCAGGAAGCCTTATACTGTATCGTCAGAAGGAGTTGGGGTACGGGGTGAGGTGGTCTTATCACTCCTCAGTCTGGTGTCTGGGAGGGCACGACCCAGGGTTGTCTACGGATGGACGGGCGCAGTCTCTGCGCGGGGACTTCCGCCGTTCGCGGCACAACGCGATTCGTCTAGCTGACGAAGCATTGCCTTGAGGAGTGTGGTTATGAAAAGATCTGCGAGTACAATCATCCGGTTTCTGTTCCTAGCAGTCATGGCGCTCACTTCAGCCGCCTCGGCCCAGAATGACATTGAGGATCCCAATGTCTTCGAAGGGGTCTGGTATCGTGTGGCGCTGGACCAAGACGGCGCGTTCGTCCTCGGTGACGGCGATGGGTACGCCGGGGGGACCTGGTACTACTATCCGCAGGCCGACGGGTCCGGATGGTGGCGACACTGGTTCTACAACGGTCCTTACGATCCCAATCGAACAGGTCTTCTCGATTACTCGGTCTATATCAAAGCGCTCGACGCCAGCCGAACGACCAAGCTCGAAGTGCGTTTCAACTGGACTACGCCGGAATGGTCGGCCTTGGGCAAGCAGCGACCGCCGTTGCCCTCTGACGCGGCGACGCCGGAACTGGACGCACAGTACACGCAGAATCGGTTACTGTATGACGTGGACAACTGGTTCATTGGAACGGTTGAGCCGGTGAGGAGACACACGATTTGGGGATACAGCCCCGAGTGGGTCTCCGTTGACGTCAGAGGCCGCAATGCCTACGTCTATCGCGGTGCCAGTCACACTTCTCTGCCCAAGGACCCTTTCATGGGAGCCTGCTATGATGCAACGACGGGCGACTGTTACACCGGATACGAGCATCAGTGTCGGGCCCCCTACATCTGGCAGGGAGCCGACAGCTCGTGTTCTGAAGTCGTCGCGGCCGGCCCGTTTCCGGTGCCTGTGTATCGATTCTGGTCACCGGCACTGTCGCGACACTTTTTCACCGCTTCCGAACGGGAGAAGGACGGCTTCCTTGCCGAGTCGGAAGAGACCATCTCTTTCGAAGGCATCGCGTACCTTGCCTGCGTAGACGATACCGATCCCAATGCTCTGGCGGTACACCGGTTTTGGTCCAACGCACTGGGCGTGTATTTCTACACGATCCTGGAGGAGGAGAAAGAAGCGCTGCTGATCGAGCATGGCTACGTTTGGACCTATGACGGCCCGGCCTTCTATGTCTATCCCGAGGGCAATGCGCCCGAGGGTACCGTGCCCGTTTATCGTCTCTGGTCGGTGGATTCCGACTATCATCTCTACACGATCAGCGAGGAGGAGAAAGACGAGTTGATCGGGGAGCATCCAAAGGCCTGGATCGACGAAGGCATTGCTTGGTATGCCTACGAGCCGTAGCGGCTGAGGACGAGGTCCGGGATCCTGCCTGAAATCCGCGTGAATGGGTGCCACCTTCTCGGGGGTGTTCTCGGTGGTTGCGTGTCGGGCAGGGCTGCGCGCGACCGTATCGACCGATAATCGAGTCAGCATGCCGGGCTGCCATCAACGCAGCAGGGCGTTCGACTGTTCCGGCACATGGTTCTTTGGGGTTTGAGGTCACCGCGACGTTCTGCTGCCTCATTTGCAGACAAACGTAATCTTCCGTATGCTTTCAATGGATAGCCTGGGGTTCGTCTCGAGGTCTGCCCGTCGCACCGCGCTCTTTCGAGCGGCCTGAGGGGGGCCCCATGCGAGGTTCATTGAGGACACCATCTATGAAACGCCGTAAAAGCCATTCGTTGCCTGAAACCGAAAGTTTCACGTTTCGGCGCGGTGCGCCCCAGGATGAGGCGGGAACTGAGAAAGGGGAGCCACAACGCTGCCCGGCGGCCAAGCCCAGCCGGCGTCGGAGGCAGCCGCAAGGCCAGCCGGCGCCCGAGCCCAACCAGCGGCGGACGCAGTCGCAAGGCCGGCCCGTGCTCGAGCCTAGCCAGCCTCGGAGGCAGCCGCAAGGCCAGCCGGCGCCCGAGTCCAACCAGCGGCAGACGCAGTCGCAAGGCCGGCCCGTGCTCGAGCCCAGCCAGCGTCGGAGGCAGCCGCAAGGTCGG
>CP070782.1:5085125-5093602 GCA_020346325.1 Phycisphaerales bacterium | reverse complement strand
GTCGGGATACTTCTGGGCGAAGAGGCTCGTGTCGCGCGAGTTGGGCGCACCGGCGGCGCCGCTGGGAAAGCCGTACTCGTCGTAGAGTGACATCGTCAGGCCCAGTTCCTTGGCCTGCTCCAGCGCGACGCCGTAGAGGGCGAAATACTCCTCGCTGAGATACTCCGGGCGAAAACTCTTGCCAAAGGGCAGGATGCCGAACCCGCCGTACTTGCTGAACTGCTTTGATTTCTGCATCTGCTCGCGGATCGTCTCAGCCGTGACCTCGGTGTCGTTCCAGAACCACAGCGGCCGGGGCCAATACTCAACGGGTGGGTAAGCGAAAACCTCCGGGGTCGGAAGGTCCGCCGCCACAGCGCCGCTCCAGGCAAGAAAGCATACCAGGACGGTAGTAATGACTCTGGTGAACGCCAGACTCGAACCGAATCGCATATGGGACCTCCTTACGGCTGACAGCATCGACACATCCGACGGGCGTTTCTATCACGTTCGGTCGCTGGCGGCAAGACCCGCGGGCCGCGGGCGTGTCAATTGGCTTTGATTGGCTTTGTTTTTCGGCCCTACCTGCGTTTTTGGCCCAGAAACGCGGAAAATTGGCTTTGTTTTGCACGATTGATGACAGCGCCACGCCCGCTTCACCCCGGGCAAAATCACGCTGTATTGAAGTCCGTGGACGGCTTCTTGGGGCTGGGGCCATGGTAAACCTTCTGTTCCCGGTTCTGCGCCTGGTGTCTCTTATCTGACGAATATGTGTTAGTTGTTCATAATACATATCACTCTGCCCGGCGTCAAGGAAAATCCGGGCCGGAGCAACTCGGCTGGGTGGGGCGCGAAGCCCGCGCACTTTCTGACATTTTGACGAGACGCTCAGACGCCTCTATAATCGTGCCCAGGCTAAGACCTCGTGTCATTGGGATTTGGGGCAATTCCGAGTGGACGCTGACGCGACAAATGCTACAACGGGTAGGGACGGCAGATTCCGGACCACGCACTGGAGTGTGGTGCTGCGCGCCGGAGAACCGGGGGCGACAGGCTATCGGGAGGCGCTGGAAGCGCTCTGTCGAGCCTATTGGCTTCCCTTGTATGCTTACCTGCGGCGCCGCGGCTGCAACTGCCATCAGGCCGAGGACTACACGCAAGGATTCTTCGCCCGTCTGTTTGAGCGGCAGGCGCTGGTTCGGGCCGACCCGACGCGTGGCAAATTCCGCTCTTTTCTGCTGGCCGCGCTGAAGAACTTCGTGGCCGATGAAAGGGACTATGCCCAGGCCAGCAAGCGAGGCGGTGGAGCCAGAGCGCTTCCTCTGGACTTCGGGGAAGCGGAGGCACGATATGCCTTGGCGCCGTCGGATACGTTGTCACCAGAGGAGTTCTTCGATCGATCCTGGGCGTTGGCCGCGCTTCAGCAGGCGATGGCGAAACTGAAAGCCGAGTACGCCGAAGCCGGCAAGGAACATCTCTTTGAGCGATTCAAGGGCAGCCTCCAAGTCGATGCTAATGTAGCTTCCTATAGGGACATGGCGGCTGACGTGGGTATGAGCGCCGGGGCGGCGCGCGTCGCCGTCCATCGTTTGAGACGGCGGTTTCGGGATCTGGTTCGTCAGGAGATTGCCCAGACGGTTTCTGAACCTGCGGAAGTGGATGAGGAAGTCAATTACCTGTTTGCGGTCCTGACCGCTTCGGTCTAGCCGAGATCACGCCCGATGAGCCACGATCTGTTCAGAAAATACGGATTTCTCCGTAACACCCCCGCGCTGGTGCCTTAGTAGTATGCGCGAGCCAAGATGGCCCAGATAAGGAGACATTCGTATGGTTGTCGAAAGACGCTGTCCCGAGTGCAATGCCCCGCTTTACCAGGATGCGCCGGAAGACTTGTGTCCGGCCTGTCTGATGAGGATCGTCGCTCAGAGGGGCGGCAACGCTGAGACGAACGACGCGGCGCTGGTCGAAGGATTGGGCACCATGATCGGCCGCTACACCCTGATCAAGCTCATCGGCGAAGGGGGCATGGGGCTGGTTTACCTAGCTGAACAACAGGAACCCGTCAAACGCCGTGTGGCCTTAAAGATCATCAAGCCCGGCATGGACTCAAAACAGGTGATCGCGCGCTTCGAGGCGGAGCGCCAGGCGCTGGCGCTGCTGCATCATTTCAGCATAGCGCGCGTCTTTGACGGCGGGACGACAGAGGACGGGTTGCCCTATTTCGTTATGGACTACGTCAAGGGGCTACCCATTACCGATTATTGCGACCGGCACAAACTGAACGTGGAACAGCGGTTGATACTCTTCCGGCAGGTGTGCGAGGCCGTGCACCATGCCCACCAGAAGGGCATCATCCATCGCGATCTGAAGCCGTCCAACATCCTGGTGACCGTCGACGGAGACCGGGCCATTCCCGTGATCATCGATTTTGGCGTGGCCAAGGCCCTGAGCCAGCCGCTGACCGATAGAACCCTGGTGACCGAACAAGGACAGTTCATCGGTACGCTCGAGTACATGAGCCCGGAACAGGCAGACCCGGCAAACCAAGACATCGACGTCCGGTCGGACGTTTATGCATTGGGTGTGGTCCTTTACGAACTGCTGACCGGTGTCCTGCCGTTTGAGTCGCAGGAATTGCGGGCGGGCGGTTTTGAAGGCGTCCGCCGAATGATCGCCGAGCAGGAGCCCAGGACTCCCAGCGTGCGCCTGACCAACCTGGGCCCGGCGGCGGCGAAGATTGCCCGGGCCCGAGGCACCAATGTTGCGGCTCTGGCCCGGCGGCTCGGGCGCGAACTGGAGTGGATTCCACTGAAAGCGATGCGCAAAGAGCGAGCCCGACGGTATCGGTCAGCCGCTGAATTTGCTGACGACATCCAGAACTACCTGAATGGTTCCCCGCTCAGCGCTGGGCCGGAATCCACCGTATACCACATGCGCAAATTCGTCCGCAAACATCACTTGTCGGTCGCCGTCGTGCTGGCCCTGATCAGTGGGCTGGCCATTGGCTTGGCCGTTACGCTTGCGATGTACATCAGCATGCAGAGGATGCTGGATACGATTTTTGGGCAATAAGGCGGCAACGCTGACCGTAGCCGGTTCGACGGACCGGACAGGCCACCAGGGGGGAATTCCCGACAAAAGATGCTGCTGAGCGGCAATGAACCGGGCACTAATTGCATGGTATACCTATATGGAAAGTAGGAGTGGTGTGGCCTTTTTGTGCACTCCTGTACTTGCTGACGGGCCTGATTGGGCCAGGAAAAGGCGTCCTAAATGCCGTGCCGAAGTCGATAAGTGGAGCCAGAACTGTGCAGTCGAAAGGGAATCTCATGCATGAAACGATGACGCAAACAGAATCGAACAAGCAGCTGTTGTTGCGGCAGATGATCGGGGGCTGGATGACGCAGGCCATCTATGTGGCGGCTGAACTGGGCATTGCCGACTTGCTTGCCGCTGGCTCCCAAACGGCCGAACAGTTGGCGGAACGTACGGAAACCAACAGCGATGCGCTCTACCGCGTGCTGCGCGCCTTGGCCAGCGCGGGCGTTTTTGCAGAAGACGAAGATGGGCGTTTTTCCCTGACGCCGCTGGCGGAGGTCCTGCTGAGCGATGCTCCGGACTCGTTGCGGTCGTTCGGTATCATGATGGGGGCGGAGTTCTATCAGTCCTGGGGAAACCTGTTGTATTCCGTGCGGACGGGCAAGGAGGGATTCGCCAAGACGTTCGGCGTGTCGTTCTTCGAATATATGACTGCGCATCCCGACCGCCACAGCATTTACGATGCGGCCATGATGGTCCATGGCATCGCTGAGACCGAGCCGATGCTCGACGCGTATGACTTCTCCGCCTTTCGGACCGTGATCGACGTGGGCGGGGGCCACGGACGCATGCTGGCTGCCCTCCTCCAGCGGCACCCGAGCGTGCAAGGCATTCTGTTTGATTTGCCGGCCGTGGCGGACCGTGCGCGCGGTATTGTCTCCGCATTGGGTCTGTCCGAACGTTGTCAGGTGGTGGGCGGCGACTTCTTCACGTCAGTACCGACTGCCGACGCCTATGTCATGCGGCACATTCTCCATGATTGGGATGACGAGGCGGCGGCCTCTATTCTGCTCAACTGTCGCGAGGCGATGAATCCTTCCGGGAAGGTTTTGGTGGTGGAGACCGTGATCCCACCCATGAACGAAGCGTGTTTCGGCAAGTGGCTCGACCTGATGATGCTGATTGTCGGGGGACGCGAACGGACGGAAGCGCAGTACCGACAGTTGTTCGCTCGGGCCGGCCTGAAGCTGAATCGCATCGTCCCCACCGCCCACGAGGTCAGCGTGATCGAGGGCGTCCGTGCCGCATAGGCTGACAAGGCCTGACGAGTAGCTCTCTGAGCTACTGTCGTCAGACACCGTCAGTTGAGGAGAACTTCGTCTTTGAACTCGGGGACGACGACTTCCCAGCCGGTTTTTTCGACGATGTACTGGCCGAAGGCCTTGGCGCTTTCGGCTTCGCCGTGGACGACGAAGATCTGCTTCGGGTGGTTCTTGAGCGAGCTGAGCCAGTTGAGCAGTTCTTCCCGGTCGGCGTGGGCGCTGAAACCGTGGATTTGGACGACTTTCGCCTTGACCTGGCGCGTCTCGCCCAGGATACGGACTTCCTTTTCGCCCTGGACGATGCGGCGGCCGAGCGTGCCGACGGCTTGGTAGCCGACGAACATGATGGTGCTCTCGGGCCGCTCGATGTTGTTGACGAGATGGTGCTTGATGCGGCCGCCGGTGCACATGCCGGAGCCGGCGATGATGATGGCCGTGCCGCGGATGTGATTGATGGCCTTGGACTCGGTCGCGGTGTGCGTGAACTTCAGGCCGGAGAACGTAAAGGGCGACTCGCCGTTGGCCATGAACTCGTTCATCTCTTCGTCGAACAGCTCGCGATGGTGCTTGAACACCTTGGTGATCGCGCTGGCCATCGGACTGTCGAGGAAGACCATCAGGTGCGGGATCGCATCCTCGGTGAGCAGTTCGTTGACGTAGTAGAGCATCTCCTGCGAACGCTCCAGCGCGAAGCTGGGTACGACGATGTTGCCGCCGGCGGCGCGGGTGGCGTTGATGACGTCGCGGATCTCGGCCTTGACGTCACCCCGGCCGCGATGGACGCGATCGCCGTAGGTGGATTCGACGAGGATATAATCGGCTTCGTCGATTTCGGCCGGATCGCGCACGATGGGGCGGTCGGGCCGGCCGACGTCGCCGGAGAACAGCACGCTGCGCGTCTGGCCATCTCGCTGAATGCAGATGTGAATAACCGCCGAGCCCAGGACGTGGCCCGCTTCGCAGAACGTGGCCTTGATGCCCTCGGCGATATCGACCGGCTTTCTGTAGCGGACCTTCTTGAACAGGGGCAATGTCGCCTCGACGTCCTCGACCGTGTAGAGCGGAACATAGGGATGGGGCCCTTTACGGCCTTCCTTTTCATGGCGCTTGCGTTTGTACTCGGCGTCTTCTTCCTGGAGCCGGGCCGAATCGAGCATGATGATCCGCGCGATCTCGGCGGTGGCGGCCGTGCAGTAAATCGGTCCGGAAAACCCGTCCTTGACAAGCTTCGGCAGCAGGCCGCAATGGTCCAGATGGGCGTGGGTCAGCAGCACCGCGTCGATGCTGTTGGAGGGGAAATCGAACGGCTCCCAGTTGCGCTCCTTGAACTGCCGCTCCTGGTACAGGCCGCAGTCGACCAGCAGGCGGGCCCCGTTGACTTCGAGCATGTGACGTGAGCCGGTGACATTCTGGGCCGCGCCCAGGAAGCGCAATTTGATTTGCATGGATAGAATCCTCTGTTTGCGAGCAGGTTAATTACGCACTCATTATATCGCCAATACCACCCCGTGTCAAGCGAACGGAGCCTTGTCACGGCTCGCGAAAAACGCCCTGGGCCCGATAATGCCTAGCTTCGGCGGGGGCGAAATGATACAATAGCCGAAGAAGAATCGCAGAATTGCGGCCGTATTCGGCCGATAGAACGAAGGTGCGACATGTGACGATGCAGCGCAGGATGCAGACCCCCGGGGGGACTCCCGCCGGATGTATTGGGTCCGAAACTGCTGGCTGAACCGCCTTAGGTAGAGGGTATTTCCGGATGAGAGTAACGCGTCTGTTGGCAGGGTTGATGGTATTCGTTATGGTGGTTCTGGGGGCCGGTCCAGATCGGTCTCAGGAGGCCTGGGGACAGGATACGGCCACGGCCGTGATCAATGAGTTCATGGCCACCAACGGCAGTGTTGCACCGCTGGGTGCAGGGGAGATCCTCGACGCCGACGGCGATTCCTCCGACTGGATCGAGATTCGCAATCCCAGCGGCGCCACGCTGGACCTGAGCGGGTGGTACCTCACCGACGACGCCGATGACCTGACCCGGTGGCGATTTCCGGACGGAGTGACGCTGGACCGGGGTGGTTTCCTCCTTGTTTTTGCCTCGGGCAAGGACCGTACGGGCAGCGAACTGCACACGAATTTCAAGCTCAGTGCCGACGGGGAGTATCTGGCTCTGGTCGCTGCCGATGGGACGACGGTCGTGCACGAATACGAGCCGCGCTATCCGGAGCAACTGACCGGCGTCTCGTATGGACTAGGTCGGCACGGCGGGCGGTTCGTCACGCCGGGCTCGCTGGCCTCGTACCGGGTTCCCGGCGCGACCGACGCCGATATGACCTGGACCACCGTCGCCTTCGACGATGCCGACTGGTCCACCGCTGCGACCGGTCTGGGCTTTGCGCCCGTGGCCGAGTTGACCCATCGCGACATCGGCAACCCCCGGGCTCCGGGCTCGTCCTTTGTGGACGGCGGCACCTACATCGTCCAGGGAATCGGCAACGACATCGGCGGTACGCGCGATACGTTCCATTTCGTGTATGCTCCGCTCCGCGGTGACGGGGAACTGACGGCGAACGTGGCAGGCATGATCACGGCCAACGAGTGGTCCAAGGCGGGTGTGATGATTCGCGAGACGCTTGATTCCGGCGCGCGCTACGCCGCCGAGATGCTCACCCACGGCAACGGCGTGGTCTATCAGGCGCGGGCGACGACGAACGGCAGCTCGATTTCCGCAGGTGGCAACGAACACGGTGTCCCCCTCCAGGTGCGCATCATCCGGCGCGGCGACGCCTTCAGCGGATACTACTCCCTCGACGGGATCAACTGGATTCAGCAGAGCAGTGAAACGATCGACATGGGGCCGGACGCGTATATCGGGCTCTGCGTGACGTCCCACTCCTCGGTGACGCCGTGCACGGCCGTGTTCGATGGCCTCATGTTCGGCAGCCGGGAGAACAACACCCTGCGCGAGCAGATGCTGGGCAGCAGCGGCTCGCTCTGGGCGCGTGTGGAATTCGACGCGGACGAGACGGACTTCTTCGATGCGCTGCAGCTGAAAATGCAATACGAAGACGGATTCGTCGCGTTCCTTAACGGTGTTGAGGTCGCGCGCGATAACTTCACCGGCGCGCCGGACTGGGCTTCGGTGGCCGATAGCGACCGGCCCGATGGGCTGCGGGCCGAGCCAAAACCGTTCGATCTCTCCGACCAGAAGGATCTCTTGCGCGATGGACGCAACGTGCTGGCTATCGCGGCGCTGAACGACGATGTGGCCGACGAGACGTTCTTCGTCTCGGCTGAGCTGACCGCCTCGGGCGACGTGGTCGTGCCGCAGTACTTCGTGACGCCGACACCGGGCCAGGTCAATAGTGCCGGCCCACTGGATATTGTAGCGGCGCCGGTGCCCAGTCATCCGCGCGGGCTCTACGAGGCGCCGTTTGCGCTGACCTTCTCGTGCGATACGCCCGCCGCGACGATTCGCTACACCACCGACGGAACGGACCCGACGCAGACCAGCGGCATGACCTACGACGGTCCCATCCAGGTCGACGGCACGATGTGCCTGAAAGTTGCGGCGTTTCGCCCGGGCTGGATGGCCAGCGAGATCCAGAGTCACACGTACATCTTCCTCGACCAGGTTCTCGAACAGCCGCGCGATCCGGCCGGCATGCCGAGCCGCTGGGGCTCGACGACGGCCGACTACGAGATGGATCCGGATATCGTGAATAACCCGGCTTACGGCCCTTCTCTCAAGGCAGGCCTGATGTCTTTGCCGACGATGTCACTGGTCGTCCGAGCCGACGATCTGTTCGGCAACAACGGGATCTACACCAACTGGAACAGCAGCGGCGACGCTTGGGAGCGGCCGGCGTCGATGGAACTGATCTACCCGGACGGCCGCGAGGGCTTCCAGGTCAATTGCGGCATTCGCATCTACGGCGGTGTTGGGCGACGCGAACCGAAGAAATCGTTCCGGCTCCAGTTCACGCGCGACTACGGCCCGACGAAACTGCATTACGCCCTGTTCGGCGACGACGCCGTGGATCGCTTCGACCAGATCATCCTGCGGGCCAATTTCAACGACGCCTATACGTGGGGTGGAAATCGCTCGCAGTACATTCGCGACGAATATGTGCGGCGGCT
>CP070782.1:5074927-5085025 GCA_020346325.1 Phycisphaerales bacterium | reverse complement strand
TCGCCTCGATCGTGCGTCACGGCGTTGGTCCAGGAGTTGATTCCATAGCTGGAGATATAGAAATGTTCGCCTCCACCGGGAAGATCGACGCGCCGGCCCCAAGCGGTGAACGTGCCCCAGTCCGCCCCTGGACCGGCCAGTCGTGTTGCGGTCGGGCATAGCAGCAGAGACCAACGATCTTGGTAGTAGGGACGCAAGGCGTTCATCCAGAGTTCCGTTTCGCCCACGTTCCAGCCGGGATTGAAGTTGCCGTCGTGGTCGTCGGTGTAGGCCTGGAACATCGCGCCCCATTGTTGGAGATTCGCCAGGCAGACTATGTCCTTGGCCCGCATGCGGCCTTGGCGACCGACGGCGCCGAGGCAGGAGATGAGGGTCAATGCACAGAACGCCAGTACGACCGGGTCCGGTTTGCGGACGTGCTGATTCTCGTTGCCCATTGTCTCATCTCCTTTCTACGGCTCCGTTACCTCATATCCAAGTCGACCCCAAACCGCCCGCTGGAGGCGGTGCAGGTCCTCGCGGCCTTCTTGTGTTTCCGGTTGCAGCCAACTACTCGCGTGGAGGGAGTTGCTTCTGCCGGCTTCAATCGTCTCCGTGCCCTTCCATTGCCAATACGCCACATGTCCGTCCGCAAAGCTCACGGTCGTCCCGTCATTGTGATGGACTGGCGGACCTTCCCACCATCGCTCCTGCAAATAGAGAACAGCGAAGCTGTCGATAGTGACGCACCCATAGTCGATGAAGACCATGCGTTCAGCTGGTCCCGGCGTGATGATTTCATTGAAGTTCTGAATCCAGAGCACCGTGTCGCCAACGCGAGCGCCTCCGCCGCCGGACCACGTACCACTACGGCTCATTCCATACATCGAGTCGACGATGGCATAGGTGAGCATCTCACCAGGATAGCCGCTGGGACAGCGATATAGATTCAGATCCTGGAGGTAGGGCCACAAGGCACCCCTCCTGATCTCCTGCTTCTGAATCGCCTCGTCCAGTTGTTCACCGGCGAAGTACGAGCTGTGCCAACACTGCCCGACCCAGGCCTTGTCCAGCTTGCCACCGGAGAAGCGGTCGATCCCGGCCATGCCGTTAACGAGCTGGCCATCGTGGTCGTCGGCGAATTGGCGCCAGGCCTGCGTGAGCACCTTGAGATTGCTCAGACACACGGCCCGCTTGGCCCGCTCCCGTCCGGTCGTCCCGACCGCGCCGAGGCAAGCCGCCAGGAACACCGCGCAGAGTGCCAGCACCAACAGGTCCAGTCGGCCATGTCGATGATTGCCATTCGTCACGGGTTCATCTCCTCTCAGCCGATGCCGTCGGCTCCTGTGTGATCTGGCCCCAGACGCCCAGTTGGGTATTTCGGATATCCTGGTTGCCCGGCTGAGGCGCGGAGAAGGCGCCCACTTGTCGGCCGAACTCAACCGTGCGGGGATCTTCCCATTGCCAATACTCGACGTGCCCATCCGCAAACGACAAGGTCGTGCCGTCGTTGTGCTGGATGGGAGGTCGGTCCCACCAGCGTTCCGTGCCGTCTGGATAGCAGGACCATCCGCCTGTGAGAAGAATCTGGGGCCCGCCGGCGTCGATGAACACGAAGCGTTCCGCGGGGTGTTCGATTTCGCTACGGTTCCTGATCAGAGTGCTTCCAAGCCAATCCTTGCAGTTCATCGAGTCCACGATCGCGTAGCTGCGCGTCTGGCCGGAGTCCCCGAGAGGACATCGATAGAGTCGCAGGTAACCCGTGTAAGGAAACAAGGCGCCCTGGTGGATGGCCAGCTCCTTTTCCTCGACGGTCATGGAACTTCTCCAGTCCCTGAGCACCCAGGGTGTTCCGTGATCAAACAGGTCAGTGTATTCACCCGTATCGCCGTTGACCAAGTTACCGTCGTGGTCGTCGGCATAACGTGCCCAGGCGAGTGTCAACTGCTTGAGGTTGCTCAGACACACGGCCCGCTTGGCCCGCTCGCGACCCGCCATGTCGATCGCACCAAAGCACGCCGCGGAGACGGTAGCGCAAAGCAGAGCGACACTCAGGTCTGCTCGTCGAAAATGTCGCGTTCTTCCACTCATCATTCGACTCCCAGCTGTTGCTCCGTTGGTTCGTAGCCCAGTCGACCCCAGACGGCGCGTTGCAGACGGTGTAAGTCCTCTCGGCCCTCGGGGGTTTGGGGCCTGGAATTGAAGGACAGCAGCGCGCGATCGTTGCGCCGGCCGTGTTCGATCGTATCAGGGCCCTTCCACTGCCAGTATTCCGCGTGGCCGTCGGCAAACGAGACCGTTGTGCCATCGTTGTGTCGGACCGGCGGGGCGTCCCACCACGCCTCATAGCGGTAGTGGGTCGAGAAACTGTCGGGAGCGACCCATCCCTCGTCGATAAACACCATGCGCTCGTCCGCCCCTGGCGTGATGATCTCATTAAGGTTCTGAATCCAGAGCACCGTGTCACCAATTCGAGCGCCTCCACCGCCGGACGATGTGCCGCTGCGGCTCAGGCCGTACATGGCGTCGACGATGGTATAATTCAGCATTTCACCTTTGTAACCACTCGGACAGCGGTACAAATTCAGTTCCTCGAGATAGGGCCACAAGGCTCCGCGTCGGATTTCCTCTCGCTGCACGTCCTCGGGCAATTGCAGGCCGCCAGCGAAGTTACTGTGCCAGCACCGACCGACCCAAGCCGGGTCATTGGGACGGTCTATACCGGCGGCACCATTGACGAGTTGGCCGTCGTGGTCGTCGGCGAATTGCCGCCAAGCCTGCGTCAGTGTTTTGAGATGGCTCAGACACACGGCCCGCTTGGCCCGCTCGCGACCGGCCGTCCCGACGGCGGCCAGATTCGCCAGCAGAAACAGCACTACGGCCAGGAAGAACGCGATGTCACTTCGGTGGATTTGCTTCCTCAATTGCATACCTCATAGGCCTCCACGTTCGAATAGGGCTCAGGAAATTCGCGCCGACAAGCCACCCGCACGCGCTCAACGTCGGACCGTGCCGGAATCGGGCTCAGGCTCAGGTTCCGGCTCAGGGGCCGGGTCCTGGAGTGATTCGACCGACAGGGCCTGGATGAGATTCTGAGCTTCGGTGACTAGCATCGAGTAGTCCTTCGAGTCCCCGACCAGCACGGCGCCGTCGGCAGCGATCACCGGATAGACGGGCCAGCCCGAGGTCTCCCAGCGGCCGATCTGCAAGCCGTCGGAGTCGACCACGTAAACATAACCATCGTCGCAGGCGGCGTAGACCCAGCCCCGCGCGTCGACCGTCAGCGTAAAGGCGCCGACCTCGCCCAACTTCGTCGCCCACCTGATCGCTCCGTTCGGATCGACCGCCCGCAAGTACGGATCGTCCAGGCTGACGTAGATTGTGCCATCCGGCGCCACGACCGGCTCAGACCATCCGTCGGCATCGGCGTCGAAGTTCTCGGCCTCTCTGTCAATACCCGGAGCGTCGAGCAGATCCGTGGCCCAGAGAATCGTACCGTTCTCCGGCTCGATCGCATACAGGTGGCTGTCGTAGAGCAGCGTCTGATAGATCGTGCCGTCGGCGGCGACCACGGGTGACGCAAAGGGCCAGCCGCCCGTCTTAGGTCCGTTCGGGTCGGCGGCATTCTCGGGATAGAGTTTGAAACTGCACGCCCACTTCACACTGCCGTCGGCCGGGTTCAGAGCGTAGAGATTCGGATCGTACAAGCCGGCTGCGTAAACCGTCCCATCGGTGCCGAGCGAAGCCGACGCGAGAACGGCCCCCTTCGGTACCACGCCCGGGCCTTTGGTAGCGAATTGCCAGCGCTGCGAACCGTCGCCGTTCAGGGCATACAACGTGCCATCGCACGAGCCGAAGTAGACGCTGCCATCGGCTGCCACGGCCGGGGACGAATACACCGCGTCCCCCGTGCCATAGGTCCAGCGCTGCGCTCCCTTCGGGTCGACCGCGCGGAGGTATCCGTCCTGGCCTCCGACGAACATACTGCCGTCGGGGCCGATGCTGGGGGCCGTGAGCAGAGGGGTGTTGGCGTCGAAGGCCCACTGGATCGCGCCGCCGTTGGCGTCGAGCCTATAGAGCCAACCGTTCTCGCAGGCCGCGTAAACCTGCCCGTCTGAGCCGATCGTGACACTGCTGAGCACGGCGCCACCCGGATCCTGCGACCAGGCGACGGCCCCGTCGGTCAACCCCTCGTGTTGGCTCTGTCCGCTTCTGGCGTAGTGGCCGCCCAGCGAGGGCCACTGAGCCACGCCGGCTGTCTTGCCGCCCTGGGCTCGGGCTACGCTCGGTCCTAAGGCGACAACACACGGTCTCAGGATCCAGGCCGAGACCAGAATACACAACAAAAGGACCACAAGTAACTTGAGGCGCATGGCACTCTCCCCTTTCTCGCTACGGTTCCGCGATTTGCAGTGGCGCTTCCGTCCCTGGACGAAAATCCGACTTCGATTATAGAGCCTGAGATCGCCCCACACAAGCGCTTTCGGCCGTTTCCGGGGCTCACGGACCACTCGGGCCGCCCCGACATCCATCTCGGTCCACTAGGGATGTCCCCTCCAAGAGACAGTTGTTACAGCGATCTTCTTCATTTTTTCGTGGAATTCCCCGTTTCTCCGGCAACCTCGCTCAGGGCGTGCGCCCACGCCGGCGATTCCAGGTTTTTTCTGATTACGCGGTGTAACAGACCGGGGGGCATCGGGACTATAATAGAACAAATGGACGAGCAAGACGATAATGCGGCCCTTATAACGACCGTCTGCAAGGCTCAAGATGGTGATAGACTGTCCATGACCCGCCTCGCGGAGGGGGCGGAGAAGAGGCTCTATTCCTACATATACCGCTTGACACTGGATCATGAACTGACCGAGGAATTGCTGCAACAGACCCTCTTGAAGATGGTCGAGTCCTTGGGGGAACTCAGAGCGCCCGAGCTGTTCTGGCCGTGGCTGTTTCGTACGGCGCTGGGCCACGTCCAGCACCATTTCCGGGCGGAGAAGCAAAGGAGCCGAACTGCCATGTCCGTGTGTGATCGGGAGCGGCTGAGAGATCGGTTGGCCGAGATGCACGAGGACGGTCTGACGTATGCCTCGCGCAAAGAACTGCTGGGAATCATTTTTCAGGCGATGTCCCAGATCAAGCTCAACTACCGCAACGTCGTAGTGCTGCGCTGCATCGAAGGCATGTCGTACGGGGAGATTGCCGGCGTGCTGAACTGCAAGGAACTTCACGCCCGCGTGCTCTTCTTCCGCGCGCGCAATGCGCTGCGCCGGCAGTTGACGCGTCGCGGCTATCGCGAAGGTATGCTGCTGACGGCTCTGGGCCTGTTCAAGCTGGCGACCACTCAGGCTAAAGGGGTCGGCGCGGCCGGGTCGATGCAGGCTGCCTGTCTGGATGTGGGAGTCCTGGCGGCCGTCGTGGGATCGGTCGGGACGCGGATCGGCATCGTCGCGGCCGCGTGCTCCGGCTTTCTCGCTGCGGCCACGACGCTGGAGATCTTCTTGTGTGTGGTGGCCCTGATCGTCTTCGTCTTGATCTGTGCGTCCGTGACGCTTTACATCGAGTTGTCCTGAGTCCATCCTCGCACCACAAAACGAGGATCGACCGCGCCGCCCAGGCACCACGGCGCGGGCGGTGATATTCTCTAAATTGCCCTTGACGACACTCCGCCAATTCGTTCTATTTAACACCACTGTGGCCAGGGAGGGACCCACCCCAAGGGCACGAGGTCCTGAACTATTCACGCCGCTTTTATAGGACGACGTACGTAGGCTACTTGATATTGGAAAGGATTGGATTATGCGTAGTCTGAAGCTCTCGGCCGTTTTCATGATTTTTGTGCTCGCGACGGGCATGGCACTTGTCAGTGGTTGTGGTTCGGAGTTGGCGGATCTGAGGCTTCAGAACGACACGCAGGCCAAGCGTATCGACCAGTTGACGAGCGAGCTGGAAGCGGCCCGGTTGCAGCTCGATCAACTCAAACGACGGCTGGCCGCCGCCGAGGAGACCGGCGGTGTGGAGGTCGACACGCTGCGCCAGCGGATCGCGGCCTTGGAAGAGGACCTGGCCAAAAAGGAGGAGCTGATCAAATCGATGCAGGAGCGACTGATGGGCGTCTCGCCACTGCCGGTCGAGCTCAGCACGGCCCTGGAAGACTTCGCGGCCCAGAACGATATGGTGGAGTACGACTCCGAGCGTGGCCTGGTGAAGTTCAAGAGCGATCTGCTCTTCGAACTGGCCAGCGATACGGTGACCACCAGTGCGGCCGACGCGGTCCGAACGCTCTGTGGCATTCTCAATACGGAAACGGCCAAGGAATTCGATATCATTGTGGCCGGCCACACCGACGATATACGAATCGCCCGTCCGGCTACCCGAGCCGCCCATCCGACCAACCGTCACCTGTCGTCCCACCGGGCGATCTCGGTCGTGCGCGTCCTCGAAGGCTGCGGCCTGGAGGGCAACCGGATGAGCACGCGGGGCTTCGGCGAGTTCCGCCCTGTGGCGCCGAATGCCCCCGGCAACAAAGGCAATCCCAAGAACCGCCGTGTGGAGATCTACATCGTTGCCAGTGGGGTCTGATTGCCTGCCGGAGAAGTTGGGCTTTGCGGACGCCCGGTAAGCCCCGGGGCGACGTGACAATCGAGTCAGGCGTGATATCGAGCGCAACAGATCGTTGCGCTCTTTTTTTGCCTGGAACTATGGAGCCGGCTCAGCGATCCTCGCCGTCGCCGCTGCCAAAGATATCTGTGATGCCGTGGTGCAGACTCATGGTATAGCCGACGCAGACGGAATAGGTGATCGCCCAGTGAAGCTCGAAGGCGTACTCGCATACCGCCAACAGAACGCCGACGCAGACCAGGGTGAGAACGACCTGCCAGAATTTCGCACGGCGGTCGAGAATGCAGTTTGGGTCCAGCAGCCCCTGGCTAAACAGCGCCAGAAGCAGCACACCGTTGATGATGTTCCAGGCCGGGAAGACTATCAGCCAGCCCCGTGTGGTGGTGAATGTGATGTAGCCCGTATAGAGTCCTGTCCCTCCTGTGACGACCACGGCGAATGTCAGCATGGGCCACTTGACCAGCTCCGGCTTCGGGAACGGGAAGAAGATGCCAAACAGCGAGAACACCATGCCAACAGCCGCGACTCCCACCAGGAGAGAAATCCTCCCATCGCGCAAAAACAGAGCAACCCGGGGCAACGCCCGCTGCATTTCGGGATTGATGGCCAGCAGCAGCAGGAACGTCACGCTCAAAGCAAAGAGCGTCAGCTCGTCATAGCGAGGCAGCAGGGGAGATATCGCCTGCTTGACAGCCGCCCGCTCTTGTTGTTCCGGCATGAGCGGCCTGTCTCGGAGCAACAGCTTCGCGATTTCTTTGTTGCTCTTGCCCTCCCAAAGATGAGCCTGGTTCGGAATCGCGGCGGGAGCGTCGGGCGCCGTCGTTTCCTCGCAGGGTGCTGAAGGCTTTGGGATGAGCAGGCGGTGTCCGCACGCCGGACACGGAGCCTTACGGCCGATCAATGTAGCCTTGGCCCGAATCTTCCTGCCGCAATACATGCACGAAAAATGAATCATCGCACCGCCACCCGCAAAGCCGCATCAGCAATCGCTCTACTTAGTAAGATACTCCATCCCCTGTGACATTCGCACAAAAAACTGCTGGGATCGGCCAGGATGTGGATGGTAGGGGCGTGCTCCGCCGGCGCGAGAAGAAGCCCAATCAATAAGGCATCTCGGCGGTGAAAGGTAACATGGAAAAGGCACATTTGCCCAAACAAGCCTATAGCATGGCATGTAGGAAATCCTACAACCTCTTTGCAGTTATAATGTTACATTATCCCGCAGTTTGCCCTTGAGTGGAGCTGTTCGTCAGTGTGCCTTTTCACTGGCGCGAGGGGTAAGTTGGGCCAGGATGGACCGGGCGACCTGCCGGACCTGGGCAGTTTTGCCTTCGTTGTTGAAGTGGACGCCGTCGGGGCTGTAGTAGTCGGGATGGTCAATCGCCAGGGCGAACAGATCGTCCACGGCCAGCCCCGCTGGGCGGACGAATTCCATCGCGATGTCGTTGCGCTGTCTGACGCGCTCGGTCTTGCCGTCCAGTCGGGGTGAATCATCATTCGCCCCTACCCAAACCGGCGTGATAGTCGCCCAGATCAGTTGGGCGTTGGGGTTCTCCCGCCGCAAGGTGTCGAGAAGTTTCGGGAATGCCTTGCGGTACTGCGCTTCGGTGTATCCCCAGCCGTGCAGGCCGTTGTTGAAATGAATCACGTCGAACGCGTACTGGCGCAGGACCATCTCCAGTTCGTCGAAGAAGACCGGATCGCAGATGCAGCGCGACGTCGTGAGCCGGGCGCAGTTGGCCTGGCCTTCCAGCGCTTTCTCAACCCCGCCGAAATAGCCGCGCGCGATCGAGTCGCCGATCAACAGCACACGTGGAAGGTCGTGCTTCTCCGCATTGGTGATCCAGATGTCACACCATTCGATACGCTCCCGGACCGCTTCCGTCGCCTCGAGATTCGTAGGGGCGACGTATGTGTCGCCCCTACCGTGGGCGAGGATGAACTGCACGATGGGCGCCGGATCTTCGAGGCTGTGCGGATGGTGGCCGATGCCTGGCTTGTGAATGACCCGGATCGACCCGCCCAAGGCTTGGTAACGCTGCTCGAGAATCGCGGTATTCTCGGCCACCGGGACGACCTCGTCCGCATCGCCCACCACGTGCAGCAGTGGTACACCCGCCCGGGCGAGCGGTTCGAGCTGGTCGATGGGGTTGCACGTGGCGGTTAGTGCCTGCGCTTCCGTCACGCCATAGGCCTGAAGGCACTTGGTCCAATCGGTAGCGCTGCCGGGGCCTGTCCCTTTACCGCCGGGCCAGCTCTTGAAGTCGCAGACGGGCGCATCGGCATAGATGCAGGCCACCTTGTCTGGATTCTTCGCGGCCCAGTTGTAGATGATCAAGCCACCGCGACTCATCCCTTCCAAGGCCGGCAGCTGCGCGAATCCGTGGATCTGTGTGAGATACGCGTGGAACTGATCCCACAGGGCCACGGCCTGGGGCGCGCCGAACAGTCCGGCGACGTCGATGTAAGCGACGTGAAATCCCTTCTCCAGCAGGGCGACATCGGTCTGAGGTTCGTGTCCGAAAAACCGGGCCCGCCAGATCCAGGGCTTACCCGCCGCGATCGTCTTGGGGACCACCACGATGCAGGCTCGACCCGCATAGGTGAAATCGTACCGGTCGTACGAATGAAACGAAGACCGCGCGCCGGGGAAAAGCGGGAACTCAACCGGACCTGCCTCTGCGACGCCCGATAGACTGAACATCATGGCTGAAAAAAGGATGCTGAGTATGACGCTGAAGACGTTCCGATGTTCCGCGGTTCTCACGAGAGAATTCTCCTTGCCGCAACATTTCCGTTCGATGGGCGGGTGGAATGCCCCGCCTTTGCGATTTCGATGGTACTGTCGATTTGCTGCACGGGCAAGCGGGCCGGCAGAACAATTACGGCCGCCGGCAACGGGGTCAGCCACGGCCGGTTTTTCGGCGGGTTGCAGTTCTACTCAATCGGTATGCCCAGGAGCGCCATTAGGAAATTCCACCAGCGGTCGGAATCATCGTCGGCTGTGTGCAGTTGCCCTTGCTTCATGTTAGCTGTCTCAAGCCGAGCCATCGCCAGCGCTTCGCGCGCTTCGACGGGAAGCTCACGCAACTCGGCAGCATCATCGCGCCGGCCTGACGCCTGGGTGGGCTTGGCCGGACGCCGGGGCAAGTGTTCGAGTTCGCGCTGGTCGAACCAGATGAAGTGGCAGCCCTGGCACACGTCGAGTTGTTCGGTCCGCTGCCCGGCGCGGATCGAAACCTCGGTCATCTTACGTCGGCATCCCGGACAGGAACGCTTGTGCGGCCGGCCCTCGGACCGGGCGCGCTGCCAGAGCTGGTTCACGATCGGGCCGGGCACCAGTTTGCGCAGCATCTGCAGGGTGACGGCGCGGCCATGACAGGACGTGCAAACCCATAGCAGCCCATACTTGCTTTGCCTTCGATTCAACGGCGTGTGACAGCTTGGACAGACAAAAGCATTCACTCACAACCTCCCGTGACGGTTGCACATGATGGCCTC
>CP070782.1:5068004-5074827 GCA_020346325.1 Phycisphaerales bacterium | reverse complement strand
GCGGCCGAGGTCAGCGCGTGCGCCTTCATGAGCGCCTCAAGTTTGCAGAACGACGTCTGCATCGCCGGGCCGATCTCGCTCGGATCGGAGCCGCACTGCCCCGGAACCTGCAGCGCCAGCACCGGCGCCACCTCAATCTCCGTAAACTCCAGACGATCGAATTCAGTCATGTTCCGACTCCTTATTGCTCTGGTCGTGCGTCAACATCCTTTCGCGATCCCACTGTACGTTCGGGGCATGGCCGAGAAACGCGCGGCCTTCCTGCCGGAAGGGAAGTCGCGCCGCCCTCGACCATTATCTGCAGAAGATATAGCCCGTCCGCAGATTGGTGAGTACTCCTGGAAGAAACGAGATCGTGTACGGTAGCCAGTTCTTTCTGACGTGAATGGGGATATACTGTCGCCAGGAGCGTCGGCCCTTGGTGTCGCGTTCGCACTGTCGCAGTTGCATACGGGCCCCGATGAGCTGTTTGCCGTCGCTTGGCAGCGCAGACGAGGGCAGGATAATCGCAGCTCCCACGGGACCACTCGCCGCAGGCTCTCTCCTCGAACACACGTTCGAGGAGTCCGTCCAGCGTTTTCACCCTCGCGAGAAAGACGCCGGTCGTGGCCGGTGAGTAGATGGGGCACAGTGAGCCGTCCATAGGATTTCCTTTCCAATGACGGTGTCCACGTGCAGATCCTCTCGGCAGCGTCTCGCGGTCCGCCGACCGCGCCCGAGGGACGATTGATTCCCTTGGCACGTCCGGGAGAATGACGTGACCCGGGAAACGCCCCTTCTGCCATATTCGTAACAGACGACCATGACAGGTCTGATCTCATCCGACGTATCACTTTCGCCTCGTCGGCAGCATTTTGTTGCGGATTTAGCCGGCAGGCAAGCGCAAAATCGCCTGGATTCCAGATCCGCCCGCGGTCGGCGGCGCAACGCTGGGGGGCCAAGGCCTTGCAGCTTCAACCGCACCTCGGGCGATCTCAATAACGACTGCCAGGTCGCTTTCGTGGATCCATCCGTGCTGGCGGACAACTGGATGGTGGGCGTGCGGTAGGCTCTACGCGCGTAGGTCCAACTGCCTCTGCAGCGTCTCCGCAGATACTCCGGTGATTTGAACGTGTTTGACCGGATTGGTTTGGCCCGTGACGATTCGAATGGCATTCTTCTTGACGCCAAGTTTCTTGGCGAGGAAGGCAATCAGGCACTGATTGGCCTTGCCCTTCTCCGGCGGCGCTGCCACCTTGACCTTGATCATCCCATCCAGGAGGCCGACCACGGCGGTCTTGCTGCTGCCGGGCACGATCTTGGCGACGAACGTGACACCGCGCTCATCTTCCTGGATGTTCGGCTGCGATGAAGGCACCTACTCGACATTCTCCCGCAGATTGGCGCCGATCGCCAATTGGACATACTTCTCGATCTGCTCGGCCAGTTCGCCGAGAATGGGCAATTGGAAGTCCTCGTAAAAGCCCGGAACGAACTCGCCGTTAACGGCCTTTCGGAAGATTCGCACGCGGATCACCGATGGCTGATCGGCGCCCCGGCTGTAGTCGCTGTCTTTGTGTTCGGTCAACTCCACGCGCCAGTCTTCGCTGATGAACACCAAGCACTTGCCGGTGAAGACGGCGGTGGGGAAGTAATCCCGAAGTTGCTGCAATGTTTCCATATCGGTTCCGTCGATCCTTCTCCATCGGTTCGGTTGGTCGCACGCGCGATGGACTTACGGCTGCTTCGGCTCCCCGAACGGCGTTACATCGCCGTACAGGACCCGGGAGTGCTCCTCCCAGGCCTGCATCGACCGCTTCAGGTTCTCACGGGCATCGCCACCGATGCCATAGGCCTGCAGCCCAATAGGGCCAGTATATCCGGCCTCGCCCAGCGTTTTCAAGAAGCCGGTCATATCGAATGTGCCCTGGTCGAGGGTTTGGATCAGGGTTTTCCAGTCTTGACCGTCGGAGTCGGCGCCGTTGATGCTGACGACGGAAAGCCCGGGCATGGCCTGGCGGATGAGCGACTCGGCGCTCTTTTCGGGGCTGACGCGCAGCCAGTGGCACAAGTTGAACGTAACGCCCACATTGGGCCGGTCGATCTGGTCCGCGATGCGTACGGCATCTTCGATCCGTTCCAGCCAGAAGGCGTTATGCGGGTAGAGCGAGATGCGCACCCTATGTTGCGCAGCCAGGTCCGCGAGTTCCCGGAGGATCGCCACGGCCCGCGCATCGCCGGCCGGTGCGGAAGGCCGATGCGTTCTACTCTGCATGAACAGCCAGAGAACGGTATTGCGGCCGTCGAGTGTGCGGATCGTCTCTTTGAGTTTGCCGCTGTAGGGCTCCTGGTCCGGGTCGATGTTGACGCCGGCGTAGATGGTGAAGAGCCGCAGGCCGCGCTGGTCCAGTTCGTCGATCAGCGCCGGGATCGAGGGGCAGCGGTCGAGACCTACGCTGATGCCATCGTAACCCAACTCGGCCAGCACGGTTGCCTGGGCGGCCACCGTCTGATGGTTCTCGTCGACGACGCCGTTGTCCAGCGCGAAGAAGGGGTTGGCCCCGGCCGGGGCCAGCCAGATATTGCGATAGGCCACGGGGCCGTGATCGCCCTGAAGCATCAGGGGCCCCAGAGCCTGCTCATCGTTGAACGCGCCGGCCCGCGTGGGACCGGTCAGTTCGATATCGTCATGCACGAGCACCCCGTTGTGGATGATCTTCTCGAAACGGGCATTGGCCAGCTTGTGCCCGCTCTTGTCGAAGCGTGGTGCGCGAAAGACCACGTCGAATGTCTGCCATTGCCCCGGCGCTCGCGACGCGTTCACCCGAGGTGAATGGCCTTCGAAGCCCTTGGGATTGCGCCGCTCGTCCCAACGCTGGTAGATTCCTCCGCACTCGATGCCCGGATAGGCAGATTCCTTCTGGAAACTGTCAAAGACCTGAACCTCGTAGCGGCCCATGAAATACACACCGGAATTAGAGTCTTTGGCGACCATGAACTCGATATGAGCGCGGACGTCGCCAAACTGCCCCTTGGTCAGCAGGTGCTTTGTCCTGCCCGTGGGGCCATTGATGATAGCGCCGGTTCCTGGTTCACTCGCCAGCAGCTTGGGGCTATCGGGATGCAGATGCGCCTCACCTACACTTTGCCACTGTCCGGTGTCGCCGTTCCAGGCCGAGAGATCCTGGCCCGTGATTTCGAGCTTGTGGCACTCGCTGCAATCCTTGGCGAACGTATTACCTGCGGTCATGAGCAGGAACAGGACGGAGATAGTCGTGCGATAGTTCATAGCCTAAAACCCTTCCCATAGTCAGCCACAGTCGCGGTACTGCTCAGATTGTATCCCAGGGACTCCGCGCAGCTCGAGCGAGCATGCGGTTGGCCTCGTCGTCATCGACGAACCGTTCCTTCTCGGGGTTCCAGCGGAGCTTGCGGCCCAGCAGCATCGCGATGTTGCCGATGTGGGCGATCGTGAAGCAGCGCTGGCCGATCTCCGGCGGGAAATAGCACGCTTGGCGCGATTTAACGCAGTCGAGGAAGTTGCGCTGCTCGCCGCCAGGGCAGGTATACAGATGGATCTCATCAGGGCCGATCACCGAATCCAGGATCGCCGGTCGGCTGGCCTGGAGTTTGGCCCGCCAGCCGCGATTGCCGATCCAGCCCTCAGTGCCTTCGAACCGCAGGCTCGGTGTTCCCGAGTCGACAATGAGCTTGACCCCGTCGGCGTAGGTGTACTCGAGGTGGTACTCCCGGGCCGTGTTATACAGGCCACCCTCACAGAAGACGCCTTTGCCCTCGACCTCCACAGGGCCGGTGTGTTCGGTATTGTTGCCCCATTGGGCACCGTCGAGCAGGTGGGCACCCCAGTCGGTGAGCATGCCGCCGGAGTAGTCGAAGATCCAACGGAAATTCCAGTGGCAGCGGTCCTTGGTATAAGGAGCCCAGGGAGCCGGCCCGAGCCACATGTCGTAGTCGAAGCCTTCGGACACGGGCATCGGCTCCGGATTGCCAGGCGTGTCCGGCCCGGCTGGCAACTCCACCTTGATCGTGTGGACCTTGCCGATGCGACCGTTGCGCACCAGTTCGCACATGCGGTGATAGACGTCCACGGCGCGGTCTTCCGTGGACCACTGGAAAACGCGGTCGTAGCGTTTCATCACCTCGACGAGGCGACGGCCTTCTTCGATTGTCAGGGTGGGCTTCTCGCACTCGACATCCTTGCCTGCCTTGGCGGCCGCGATCGAGATGGGCACGTGCCAGTGATCGGGGGTCGAAATCATCACGGCGTCGATGTCCGGACGCGCCAGGATCTCGCGGAAATCCTGGGTGGTCATACAATCGAAGCTACCATATTTCGCGTTGACGAGGTCGCGGGCTTTCTTGAGGTTGACCGGATCGACGTCGCACACCGCGACGGCCTGCGCATCGGGCTGGGCCAGGAAGCTCTTCAGATTCATATCGATACCGTGGCCGCCGGTGCCGATGAATCCGACCGTGATGCGCTCGCTGGGAGCGACGGTTCCATTGCCTCCGAGGACCGAAGCGGGGACGATTGTCGGCAGGCCGACCCCGACCCCCAGCGTTCCGACAGCTTTTTTCACAAACGTGCGTCGCTTCATTCGCATGCTTAACCTCCTCGGTCGATCAATACCCCAGCGTTTCTTTGACAAATGCCCGGCTCAGCCTCAGGCTCTCCCGCAGCGGACGGGTCGGCGTGAAGCTGCCCTCGTGGGCCAGTTCGATGATGGCATCGCCGGAGAAGCGGATATTATTCAGCGCTTTGGCGATGGCGGTGTAATCCATGTCGCCCTCACCCAGAGCTTCCGACCATGTACCGTCGGCATACTGGTCGCGCAGGTGCAGGAAAACGACTTGACTGCCATAGGTTTCGATGAAATCAACGGGATCGACGCCGCCCCGGACGAGCCAGTTGAGATCGGGTCCCAGGGGAACGTCCGGAATTCGCGCGAGGGTTCCCTTGAGATCGTGCAGGTTGTTTTCGACTTCGTAGGTGTGATTGTGCAGGTTCAGGACGACGCCGTGGTCGTCGCAAAGCGCGATCAGCCGACGCAGCAACTCCGCCTGCGCATCGAGTTGTTCCGGCGTCTTGGCCTGGCCGGCAGAACCGACCGAGGTCCCCAGGGTCCGACCTCTCAGGGCCGCCAGGCGCGGCACGATCAGCCGGGCATCTTCGTAAACCGTCTCGTGTTGGGCGCGGTCCCACATGGCCCCGCCGAATGAGGTGCCGATGACGGGCAGGGCGTACTTGTCCGAGAGGCCCCCGATGCGTTCGACGGCATCGGGATACCGCAGGGCCGTATGCATCAGTTCGATCGCCTCGATTCCAGCATCGCTCATGTCGGCGAAAATCCCATCGAGCACGGGATAGATATCGTAATTGGGCTGCGTAGCCGCATAGACCCACGGATGGGCGCCGACGATTACTCTCTTCTTCGCTCGCCAACCGCGGCGCGCGCTCTGGCAACTCGAACTGAGAATGCCGCCCGCCGTGGCCGTCATCGCACCGGCCAGTGCCGCACGGAGGAATCCACGTCTACCCAGTCGCGCGTTTGTTCTCATGGCGCTGCTCTCCATCGAAGGCAGGTGATGTGAACTCTTAGAACGACAGCAGAAGTTGCCAGATATACATGTTGCCCAGCGCGTCGACATCCTCCCAGATCTTCTGGATCAGGGCCTTGTCGCCCGTGATCTCGGGCAGGTTTTTCACGCGCTCTTCCCACGGGAAACAGACGCCGGGCTTGACGCGCGGTTCAGAACGTCCCGCCATGCCCTTGACCTTGCGGCGCGACTTGACGGATGCCGGCAACTCGCAGGGCGGTGTCGCGGTCGGTGTCTGATAGCTGCCTGCGCCGTAGACGCCGTGCTCGCGACAGACCTGCGTCATGGTCTTCATATTCTCGATGCTGGTGTCGTCCTGTATGATCGCGCCGGCGTCCATGATATAGCCGCCGTTTGGAGCGACCTCCTTGATGACGCGCAGCACAAACTCGCGCACCTCATCGGGCGTGCCGTAGCTGAGCAGCATGTTCGGAATGCCGCCGCTGATGGCGAATTTGTCGTGCAGTTTGCGATGGACCTCGAAGACGTCGTCCTGGTCGCAGTGGAAGACGATACTGCCTTCGGGCAGTTCGCGGAACGTGTCGAAGTGGTGTTTCCACCGGCCCTCGGCGTAGAACAGCGTCTGGTGGCCGTTCTTCCAGAACTCCTCAATGCAGGGCTTGAGCGTGGGCCAGTAGTGCGAATCGAACTGCTGCGGATTGACAAAGGGCACGCAGCCGCGGTGCATCCAGTAGCCGATGGGCACGAGGTTGTTCGGGTCGGCCGTGGTCAGTCCCACGTTGACCATGTGCGGCATGATCGCTTCGGCGGCCTTGAGTACCTTGTCCGGCTGCGTCTGCATGTCCATGGTCAGACCCAGGTAGCCACGCAGCTTGTCGGCGATGATATCGAACGGCGATTTGAAGATGCCCGCGATGGCTGAGGCCGTGCCGCATTCGGTTTGCAGACGCCCGATTTGTGGGCCGAAGGCATAGAAATACTGCATCATGGCCATGGCGCTTTTGACCAGGGCCAGGTTGTTGTGATAGGTTGTCGGCTCGCCGATCTTGCTGGCCTCGGTCGAGATGCGGGGCAGCCAGGTGTTGTAGAGGAAGGCCGTGGGGTCGTCGATCAGCTCATCGTATTCGTCCGGTTGCATGAACGCCTGCTCCTCGGGCGGCTCAATGTAGTTGAAGCCGATGGTGTGCGGGATGCCGATGCCCGGAATGCCGTAGTAGCGCAGGCCCGCCGCCTGGGCCAGACCCGTCCAGACGTAGACCATGTT
>CP070782.1:5058212-5067904 GCA_020346325.1 Phycisphaerales bacterium | reverse complement strand
CGACCGGGAGGTCTACGCGAACCACGTCTCCTTCATCGTACCGTCCGCAGACGGCTTCGAGACGAGTGCCATGCTGAACGGAGAACCGATTGCGGCGGGCGTCTCCACGGAGGTCGATGAGGCCGACTATTATGAACTGCACGTGTCCCGCCGAGACGTGGCCTTGAACGTCGAAGAGGGCGAGTTGACTCGTTTCATCGTTCGCGATACGACGCGCGGCAATTCGGAATGGGGACTACCCCCCTGGACGCCGTATCCATCCGTTGACTCCGCGGCGGCTGAGTTCACGGGCGCGCATATCCAGATCATCACCCCCGCTGAGTTTCCGCTCGGTCTGGAGATCCCGATCATCGCCCGCGTCAAGGGCGAATCGGGGACACGTCTGGGTGTTAACGGCACGCTAAAGGGGCCAACCCCATCGGCAGCAGAGCTGTCGATCCTACGCGGCGTCGGTTCGCTTTTCCTGCCGGCCGCGACCGAGCCCGGCGCGGTCTCCTGGACGGGCCAAATCCACGGACTCCGGGGCTCTCGGGAAATCACTGTTGAAGCAGCAACCGACTGGCATGAGGTTTCCGGAGGCCTGACCGCATCGGTTGACTGGGGCGAGAATGCGCGGATTCGTATCCGCGGTGACGCGGACCATCCGTTGACGATCGCACCGGGCACCACAGTGACTATCGGCACCGGCAGTGTCATCGTGATCGATCCCGACACGACCATCGTAGTGGAAGGTGCAATCCTCGTCAACGGTACGGCGGAACGGCCCGTCGTGTTCACTAGTGAAGACCGAAACGTACCCTGGGGCGGTTTCCTTTTCGAGCTAGGCGGATCGCAAGGAGACTTCACCGGCGCCATCTTGACCGCCAGCGGCGCCGATCCCGAGTGGCTGAATCACCACTCAGGCTATGGCCATAGTCATCGGGTCGAGCAATGCCTCTTCTTCCTTCGCGAAGCGGCGCAACTGACGCTAACGGACTGCTTCATCGTGGAAAACCGCGGCCAGGCCGGACATGGGGAACGGGCCCATCTGACCATGACACGCTGCCTGGTACAGAAATGCATCACAGCCGGCCAGTACAATCACGGCTCGGTCGTCCTGAACGACTGCGCGTTGATCGAGTTCCCTTCGGCGACAGCTCCTTTTGCCGATGACGACAACGACGCTCTCTACCTGACTGGCGGCGCCCACGCTCTGACCGATTGCCTGATCGGCTGGGCCCTCGACGACGGGATCGATGCCGGCTCCGGAGCCGGTGGCTCGGTGACCGTCGCGAACTGCTGGTTCGAGTCGTGTTACCATGAGGCCATGGCTTGGTCGGAGGCGCGCGATGCCGATGTCACCGACAGCGTCATTCTCAATTGCGGCCAGGGCATCGAATGCGGCTTCGGATCGCCCGACGTCAACGCTGTGCGCTGCCTGGCCACGGCCAACCTGGTCGGTGCGCGCTTCGGTGACAACTATGACTGGACCTACGACGGCTTCCTGAGCGTCAGCGACTCCCTGCTGCTTTTCAACACGCGAGATGTTTGGGGGCAAGCCTGGGATGACTGGACCATCCATCTGGCGCAAATGGATGTCCGGAACAACTATCTCAGCGTACCCAATGCCAATTATCCGAACAACTGGCGCTGGGACCCACGATACCAGTCGCACCAGATAGAGCAACTGGAGCCCTTCCTGCCTACGCATGCCACTGCTGTGGGCGTCGCGTTGGCCACGGAGGAGCATGCGAGTGACATCGCCGACCTGCCCGACGCGATCCGCGTTCGACTGAGCACGTTCACCATCTACTCCGTTTCCGTCGACTACGCGATTACTTCCGACACTGGATATCTTGACAGCGGCACACTTTATTTCCCCGCCGGGGAAACGGTCAAACGCATCAGACTCGACGCGCTACCCCTCGAGGGGGTTGGCGAGATTCACGTGGCGCTCAGTCATCCCGTCAACGCCGAGCTGACCGGTCTGTCAGGAATGACCTATTACAACCCAGCCGCCTTCATCGAGCCACTCATCGTGACCAGTGATGTGTGGGCGTATCTCAAAGGCACGGCGGAGCCGCCAGCCGACTGGACCGCCCTCTCGTTCGATGACGCGGGTTGGCTGTCAGGCGCCACACCGATCGGTTACGAGGCGGGTTCGGGCTACGAAACACACCTCGCGACCGATCTCAGTGACATGCAAAATAACTATATCAGCGTTTACGCCCGGCGCGAGTTCGTCGTGGACGATCCGAACCGACTGACCGGCCTGACGCTGACCGTAGACTTCGACGACGGCTATCTCGCCTATCTCAATGGCGTCGCGGTCGCCAACGCTAACGCTCCCAACCCCACGGCTTACGGTCAACCCGCCGGCGCGAGCCATGAGGCCTGTGCCGGCACCTGCGATCCGGAGCCGATCGACCTGACCGAGCATATCGAGATCCTCCGCCGCGGTCGCAACGTGCTGGCCCTTGAGGTCCACAACCGGTCGCTGGCCAGTTCTGATTTCCTTTTCACGCCGCAGCTATCGGCCTCCACAGCCCCCTGAGGACGAGAATTCTATTGCCAAGGCTCCGGGCCGACCTTTAACATACCCTGACGATTGTCAATGATTGCCCCGATAAGGAGTCTCGATATGAAGCGATATGGACCTATCCTGTCCGTCCTCATCTGCTTGGCACTCGTTGCTGGATGCGGGACCATGGCCCCCCGCGACCGGGCGGTGGCGGCCGGTCCGATGATGCAGTGGCACGTCGTGACGCTGATCTTTGATGGCCCCCCGACCAACGAAATCGCGACCCCGAATCCTTTCTATGACTACCGTCTGAATGTCACATTCTTCAACGGCACCCGGCGCTACGTGGTACCGGGCTACTACGCTGCCGACGGCAACGCCGCGACCAGCAGTGCCAACGGGGGCAACAAGTGGCGCGTCCACTTCATCCCCAACGCGCCCGGTCGATGGAACTACATCACCTCGTTTCGTCTCGGTAAAGGCGTGGCCTTGAGCAGCGATCCGGAGGCCGGGATGCCCGTCGCCTTTCACGGAGAGCGCGGTACCTTCGACGTGGCCCCGACGGACAAGCTCGCGCCGGACCTCCGCGGTCGAGGACTGCTGCGCTATGTCGGCCAACGTTACCTGCAGTTCGCTCACAACCGGGAATTCTTCATCAAGGCCGGCGCCGACAGTCCCGAGAACTTCCTGGCTTATGCCGACTTCGACGGCACGTATGACGTGGCCGAGCTGACGCGCAAGGGCGAGGCGGTGGGCGGCAAGTTCATCCACCACTACGAACCACACGTGCAGGATTGGCGTCCGGGTGACCCCACCTGGCAGGACGGCAAGGGCAAAGGCATCATCGGCGCCCTGAACTACCTGGCCTCCAAAGGCATGAACAGCGTCTACTTCATCACCTACAACGTCGACGGTGGAGACGGCAAAGACGTCTGGCCCTGGATCGACCCGGCCAGCAAGTTCCGCTTCGACTGTAGCAAGCTGGATCAGTGGGAAATCGTCTTCTCACATATGGACGAGCTCGGACTAATGCTCCACGTGGTTACCCAGGAACAGGAAAACGACCAGGGGCTTGATGAAGGCGAGCTGGGACTTGAGCGCAAACTCTACTACCGCGAACTGATCGCCCGTTTCGGCCATCATCTGGCCCTCGTCTGGAACCTGGGCGAGGAGAACACCAACACGGATGCCCAGCGCAAGGCGTTCTGCGAATATATCCGCGAGCTGGACCCATACGATCATCCGATCGTCTGCCACACCTTCCCGGGGCAGTATGACGAAGTTTACGAGCCACTTCTCGGCTACGAGCATTTCGAGGGCCCGTCGCTCCAGACCAACGACACGCATAGCCAAACAATCAAATGGCTCGATCGCTCTCAGGCGACCGGTCGGCAGTGGTTCGTCTGTTTGGACGAGATCGGCCCAGCCCACACCGGGGTTAAGCCGGACAACGATGATTACCTGCACGACAGCGTCCGTACGAAGCACCTTTGGGGCAATCTGATGGCTGGCGGCGCCGGGGTCGAATGGTACTTCGGCTACCGCTTCGCCCACAACGACCTGAACTGCGAGAGCTGGCGCAGCCGCGAGCACATGTGGGACCAGACGCGCTACGCGCTGGAGTTCGTCCGCGACCATTTGCCTTTTGCGCGGATGAACCACCACGACGAGCTCACGTCGACGGAGGACGACTACTGTTTTGCCGACCCCGGCTCGGTCTACGCTGTCTACCTACCCGAAGGGGGAACGACCGAACTGGATCTCGGCGCTTCGACGGGGGCCTTCACCATTCGCTGGTTCAATCCCCGCGAAGGCGGCCCGATGCGAACCGGCACCGTGGCCTTGGTCACCGGACCGGGCGCCGTCGACATCGGCCAGCCCCGAGTCGATACCGATAAGGACTGGGTGGCCCTGATCGAACGCTCAGAGGCAAGAGTGCCGGACGTCGATCCCTAGGAAACCCGCCTGTTCGCCCTCCCATCGCAGGCCAGAATACCAGGACTCCAGATGTTGCTCTCCCGGGCCATCTGCCCGGGGATCTCCCGCCCCTCTCATGGTAATTCCAAAAGGCAGTTGCATGGGGGCCGTCTGATCTGATATAAGAGAGTAGCGCGTGTCTGCCTCCGGCATGGAGGCGGATGCATCGACTTGACAACCTGGCCGCAAGTCAGAGTCGGAGGCCCTGACGTCATGTGGTGTGTTGAGCGTAGAGCCAAGGGGGCGGTGACTGGACAATTCTCATCCCGGTGCGGATTCATTCTAGGAACATATAGGCCGATCTTTCTGTCGGACAGGAAGGAGGTGAGCGGATGGGGGCTATCTTCGCATTACAAGTTGCGGAGCCTCCCGCTACTGACGAAAGCCTGATTCTGCCATTCTCAAGGCAATGGCGGAAGACCTCGTGAGAGGAATAACGGTTGGACATAGATTGGCACAACAACGGCAATCTCGTCTTAAGGAGGACTGTCATGAGTAGAAGGCTGTTCTATCTGGTTTTCTGCGTTTTGGCACTCATGGCCAGCGGCACAACTCAAGGGGGAACTCAGAAATGGGAAAATGTGGTGCGCGGCGCCAACCCTATCCACTGGTACAGATTCGACGAAACACCGGGGACAACGGTGGCCGATGATGAAGGCAGCGCCGATCTCGACGGGGAATATCGTTCCCTGGTTGAGCTGGGCCAGGAAGGTCTCCTCGGCGCCGGACAGGCCGTACGGTTTGAACGCGGCGGACAGAACGATGTCATGGCGACCCTAGGCGGCGACGTCACAACTGACGAATGGACGGCTGAGTTCATCGTCATGAAGATGAGCAACACGGTGGCCCAAGCCCTTTCCGACAGCGGGAGCTTCTCTTTGCGCGTGGTCGGTTGGGGCGTCAACGAAGAACTCAGCTTCACGGAGTACGGGGTGATCGACGCTCAGTTCACCGCCGTAGGAGGCGCCGATCTCGTAGCTCCCGTGGAGCAATGGATGCACGTGGTCTACCGCAAGAGTGGCGGCGAAACACACGTATTTCTCGACGGCGTATTGATCGGTACCACTTCGACTCTGATTGATTGTCCGATCGACAGCTTCGGTGGTCGCGCCGCCAGCGCATCGGACGGCATGGATGGCTTTATGGATGAGGCCGTCATTTACGACTACGCACTGACGGACGACGAGATTCGTGCCCATGCTGCGGCGCCGTTTCTCCCAGATGTCGGTGCGATCATCCTGCAACCTGACGATGGGGCCACTGATGTACCCCGCGATGCCGTGCTTGGCTGGATGGCAGGCACGTACGCCGAGACACACGATGTGTACCTTGGAACGATACTCGAAGACGTCAACACCGCCAGCCGGGACAATCCCCTCGATGTTCTCGTCAATCAGGGGCAGACAGAAACCACGTACGATCCGGCCGGCAGCCTTCAGCTCGGGCAAACCTACTACTGGCGGATCGATGAGGTCAATGGAGCCCCCGACAATACCATCTTCAAGGGGGACGTCTGGAGCTTTACCGTCGAGCCCGTGGGCTATCCGATTGAAGATGTCACAGCCACGAGCAATGGGGTCTCGGAAGAGGACGCGGGGCCTGAGAATACCATCAATGGCTCCGGACTCAACGCTGACGATCAGCATTCCACTGACAGTGACGATATGTGGCTGGCACGGCCGGTGGACGCCGATCCGATTTGGATCCAGTACGAATTCGACCGCGTCTACAAGCTGCATGAGTTAATAGTCTGGAATTACAACGTGCAGTTCGAGCTGTTGCTGGGCTTTGGTATCCAGAGCGTTGCCGTTGATTACTCCGAAGACGGAATGGCCTGGATGTCTTTGGGCGATGTGGATCTGGCGCAAGCAACGGCCCGCGACGACTATACCAGCAACACCACTATCGACATGGCCGGCGTACCGGCCAAATACGTCAAGCTCACCGTCAACAGTGGCTTCGGCATGATGGGCCAGTACGGTCTGAGTGAAGTCCGCGTTACCTACCTCCCGGTCCAGGCCCGCGAGCCGCAACCGGCCGACGGCGCCGTCGACGTGAACGTTGAGACGATGTTCACCTGGCGAGCGGGCCGCGAGGCAGCCTCGCATGAGGTGTATTACAGTACAGACCCGAACGCCCCGGTGTTGGCGGCTACGGTCGCCGAGACCGAGTACGACCCGGGCGCTCTGGCTCTGGGGACAGCCTACTATTGGCAGATCACCGAGGTCAACGAGGCCGAGGCTGTCAGCACGTGGGAAGGCAGCGTCTGGAGCTTTGTGACCCAGGAGTATCTGGTGGTTGACGATTTCGAAAGCTATGACGACGAAGAGAACCGAATTTACGACACGTGGCTTGACGGCTGGATCAACGAGACCGGCTCGACGGTCGGCTACCTGGAAGAGCCGTTTGCCGAGACCCTGATCGTCCACAGCGGCGTTCAAGCCATGCCTCTGTTCTACGATAACGCCGGCGTCGCCACCTCGGAAGCTGAAATCGCACTGACGCAGGATTGGACTGCCAGCGGTATTAAGAGCCTTGCGCTTTACTTCTACGGTGCTCTGGAGAACACCGGGCAACTCTACGTCGAGATCAATGGCAACCGAGTTGACTACGACGGCGCGGCCAGCGATCTGGCCACTCCGCAGTGGCAGCCTTGGAATATCGACCTGTTAACCGTGGGCGGAGACCTGAGTAACGTCACGGAATTGACCATCGGCATCAAAGGTGCCGGCGCTGCCGGTGTCGTGTACGTCGACGATATCCGCCTGTATCCCGAGACACCGCAGTATATCGTCCCAGTCCAGCCGGATGAGGCCAATTTGGTAGCCCATTACGCGTTCGAGGGCGATCTCACCGATTCGGTCGGATCTCACAACGGTACCGCCATTGGCGATGCCCAAGTCGTGAGCGATCCGGCCCGGGGGCAAGTGTTGTCCGTGGATGGCGGTGGCGATGCCGTGGACGTTGCCTATAGCCCCGAACTCAACCCAGAGGCCTTTACGGTCAGCTTGTGGGCCAATCCGGATCCGGCCGGCCTCAACTATCGTTCGCCGCTCACGTCGCGCGATGATGGGCCCCAGAGAGGTTACATTCTCTATCTCGAGCCCGGCAACACGTGGCAGTTCTGGACCGGTACCGGCACCGGTTGGGACAACGCGGCCGGCCCACCGGCGGTCTTGGGCGAATGGACCCATTTGGCGGCTACCTTCGAGAATGAGCAGAAGCAGCTCTTCGTGAACGGACGGGTGGCAGCCGAGAGCACGGCCCCTCTGAGTTTGAATGAGCAGCGACCACTGCGAATCGGTGCCGGTGCGACTGAAGGCGATGGCAACTACTTCTTCTACGGCCTGATCGATGAGGTTCTTCTCTACAACCGAGCCCTGTCGGCGGGCGAAGTGGCTGGACTGGCAGGCCGAACGGAACCATTGCACCAAGCGTTTTGAGATCGGCAGGGTCCTTGCGATATCGTGCCGTGAGGGTCCGTGGTTTTGACAGCGTTTGCAGACGTGGCTCCGACGGCATGCCGTTGGAGCCACGTTTCGTTACGAATTGGCGCATCAACCTGCGCCTGCGCCGGATGATGCCTAGACGGGAGTGCAGGCCGCGTGTCGATGTGGCGTACTTGAGATGATAGTGCGTGGATTTATTCTGATAACACTCAGGAGGATCTGTTTCTCTTTTCAGGAAGGAGGCGACTGGACGGGGTCCGCCCTCGCGCCGCAGGTGAGAAGCGCTCCGGCGATAGACGGCGATGGTGCCTCCTGCCCTCATCGAGAACAAGACGGGATGCTCCCGGGGAGAGATAGGGCGCAAGCATCTGGTGGAGACAAGACTACGGTAATCTCTTTGTAAGGAGGATCATCATGTGCAAAACCTTGATCTATCTGATTTCCTGCGTAGCCGTACTGACGCTGGTCGGCAGTGCCTCGGCCGAACTGGTCGGACACTGGAAGCTCGATGAGGGCAGCGGCACCACGGCGGCGGATTCCAGCGGCAACGGCAACCATGGCACGCTTCAGGGCGATCCCGAGTGGGTGGCCGGCATGCTGGCCGGAGCGCTGGAGGTCGATGGTGACGACTGGGTCGATTGCGGCGACATCCTGGACCTGCGGGAAGCCATCACAATCACATGCTGGGTCAATCCCGTCGGCACCACTGGCGAGCAGGGCTTCGCTGGCCGGGGCGGGGCATATGCTTTTAAAGGTCACGGCGCCGGCGTCCGGTTCACCACGCCGGGCATTCTGGATCACAGCAGCACTAACCTCACTCTGGAGCCCGGAACTTGGCAGCATGTGGCGGCCAGTTTCGTACCCAGCCAGGACGAGGGGCTGATCTTCTACTACAATGGCGTTGAGACCGAACGCATCAACACATCCGCGATGAACGCCCCCTCGGGACCGTTTCTCATCGCCAACAACCAGTGGAGTGAAACGCTCACCGGCATCATAGACGATGTGCGGGTATACGATCACATCCTGACCGCCGAAGAGATCGTGGATGCCATGCTTGGAGGTGGCCCCGAACTAGCGAGCGAGCCCAGCCCGGAGAACGAATCCATTGACATTCCGCGCGAGGCCGTTCTCAGTTGGACTGCTGGAGAGTTTGCAGCCACGCACGATGTGTACCTGGGCAACAGCTTCGATGACGTAAACAACGCCAGCCGGACCGATGCTATGGGTGTGCTTGTCAGCCAGGGCCAGGCCGCCACGACGTATGATACGGGGCGCCTCGAATTCGGCCAGATGTACTACTGGCGGATCGACGAGGTCAACGCCGCACCGGATAACACCATCTTCAAGGGTGAGGTGTGGAGCTTCACGGTAGAGCCCTTTGCCTATGCCGTGGCCAATATCACAGCCACCAGCAACGGGATCTCTGAGGATGGCGTAGGCCCGGAAAACACCATCAATGGCTCCGGCCTCAACGCCGACGATCAACACTCCACCGACAGCGACACCATGTGGCTGGCACGAGCGGCGGATGCCGATCCGATCTGGGTCCAGTACGAATTCGACCGGGTCTACAAGCTGCATGAACTGCTGGTCTGGAATTACAACGTGCAGTTCGAGCTGCTGCTCGGCTTCGGCATCCAGAATGTCACGATCGAGTACTCCGAGGACGGCGCGACCTGGATGTCTCTGGGTGACGTTGAGCTGGCGCAAGCGACGGCCCGACCGGACTACGTCTACAACAGCGTAGTGGACCTGGGTGGTGT
>CP070782.1:5049615-5058112 GCA_020346325.1 Phycisphaerales bacterium | reverse complement strand
GTTGTTCTGCGAGATATCGACGAACGAATACAGTTCGGGATGGTCGAAGGTGGCGTTGTGTTGGGGGTTCGCCAGATCCCAGGCATCCCACATCTCGGTCGTATGGACCGTCACGCCGACGGCCTTCGCCTTGGCCTGGATGTATCGCGCCCAGTAGGCACCCCAGGCCGGCTCGCCGGAGGTTTCGTTGTCCATGCAATAGAGAACGTTGCCATGCTTGAGCGAGTGGGACAGCATTTTGTCCACGAACCGCTGCTGAATCTTCAGGATCAACGTGTTGCTCCGCTGCTTGGGCGTGGTGAAGAAGAACGGCTGATCGTTGCGCCCCGGATGATTCGGATAGCGTTCGGCAAAACCCGACTCCGCGTACGTATAATTGACGTTGTTCTTCGGATGGTAGGGACTGTCCTGCCAATTATCGCGCGAGTAATCGAAGCGATCCCAAACCTCGATCTGCACGATGATGTCACGCGCCTCGGCCCACGTCAGCAGATTCTCAAACCGCTGCCAGTACTCATCGTTCCACGTGTCCAGGTCGTACTTGCCGTCAGCCCGCTGCCCGAACGCCTGGACCTCGAACCCTTTGTCGAGGCGGGCGCTCATCGTATTGCGCACGTAATTGCCCCCGACCAACTTGAGCAGATCGAGGTGTTCCTTCAAATCCGGGATCTGGAACAGATTGTCGTCCTTGCTGCCCCCGATGAGCACGATGGGCTTACCCCCGTACTGCCAATAGGCCGCGTTGGCGGGACAGATATCGATCCTGTCACCAGACGCCCCCGACGCCGCGACGGCAAGGCCCATCCCCATCGCCACGCACATGAAAACACAACGAGAGTTCATGGCTGTTTCCTCCCAACAAATCCTTCTGACCGATGCAGGCGGTCTGCAGGGATTATACGCCATGCCGCCATTGCCTTCAATCAGCATGTCGGGCTGTGTGTCCGTTGTGGATTTTTGGCTTGAAAAAAGCCGGCGTCGCCGCCATGCTGGTGCCAAAGAAAACCCGGTTCGATTTCGGTCGCAAAGGAGGAACGCACATGCGAGCCCGACAAGGTCTGGTCCCAGCAAGCGTCATCGCTGTCCTGGGGGCCGTTGTCTTCTGCGCCCAGGCCCAGGAGGCCAACTACGACGAGGCCAAAGTCCCCAAGTACACGCTGCCGGACCCGCTGGTTTGCCTGGATGGCACCCCGGTGACGAGTGCTGAGATCTGGACCCAGAAGCGACGGCCCGAGATCTTCAGGCTCTTCGAAGAGCACGTCTACGGCCGTGCCCCGGGCAGACCGGCTCAGATGACGTTCATGACCACCTCCGTCGAGAAGAACGCCCTCGATGGCAAGGCCACCCGCAAGGAAGTCACGGTCTACTTCAACGCCAAGCGTCAGGACCCGAATATGACGATCCTGATCTATCTGCCCAACGCGGCCCCGAAGCCGGTGCCCACGTTCGTCGGACTGAATTTCGGAGGCAACCACACCATCCATGCCGACCCGACCATCAGCATCACCAAGAGCTGGACGCGCAACAGGGAAACCAACCACAAGGCCACAGAAGCCGAGCGAGGCAGAGCAGCCCGTCGCTGGCCGGTTGAGCGCATCCTCGAACGGGGCTATGGCCTGGCCACGATCTATTACGGCGACATCGACCCGGACTTCGACGACGGTTTCCAGAACGGCGTCCACCCTTTGTTCTATAAGGTCGGACAGACCAAGCCCGCGCCGGACGCGTGGGGTTCGATCGGTGCCTGGGCCTGGGGTCTGAGCCGGGCAGCGGACTATTGCGAAACGGACGCCGACATCGATCACCAGCATCTAGCTGTGATCGGCCATTCCCGGCTCGGCAAGACGTCACTCTGGGCCGGCGCATCAGATGCGCGGTTTGCCTTGGTGATCTCCAATAATTCCGGGTGTGGCGGTGCCGCCTTGTCGCGACGCCAGTTCGGCGAAACCGTCAAGCGCATCAACACCGTCTTCCCTCACTGGTTCTGCGACAACTACACCAAGTACAACGACGATCTGGCCGCCATGCCGGTCGATCAGCACATGCTCATCGCGTTGATGGCCCCGCGTCCCGTTTACGTCGCCAGCGCCGAGGAGGACCGTTGGGCCGATCCGCACGGCGAGTTCCTCTCGGCCAAGCACGCCGGGCCGGTGTTCGAACTGCTGGGCGCCAAGCCCCTGCCGGTTGACAAAATGCCGGCGGTGAGCCGGCCCGCCATGGGCACGGTCGCCTACCACATCCGCCCCGGCGCCCATGACGTCACCGACTACGACTGGGAACGATACATGGACTTTGCCGATATGCACTGGAAGTAAGAAGGTCGCAACTGATCGGACCAGGGAGAAACCGCGATGTCGAGACTGTTGCTACGCCGTGCATGGTTAATCGTCACCCTGCTGCTTTTGCCGGCCTCGTTCGCCTGGGGCGCCTCCGACAGAGCGGCGGCAGCAGCCGAATACCTACCACGACTGGAAAAGATCCTTACCGAAAATATCGCGCCGTTCTGGTACGACAAGAGTATCGACCGTGAGCACGGCGGGTACATCATCGATTTCGACGCGCAGGGCCGGCGCAAGAGCCGCTGCACGAAGATGATCGTCACACAGGCCCGCACGGTCTGGCTGTTTTCTCGAATGGCGCGGGCCGGGTATCGACGGGATGAGTATCTCGAAGCGGCGGAGGTGGGCTATCAGTTCCTCAAGGACAAGATGTGGGACGCTGAGCACGGGGGCTTCTACTGGGAGGTCGATGTCACGGGCGATCGACAACTACGGCCGAACAAGCACCTCTACGGCCAATCCTTCGCGCTCTATGCGCTGTCGGAATACTATCTCGCCAGTGGCAAACAGGAGGTGTTGGATTTCGCGGTGCGGTTCTTCAATCTGCTCGAAGCCAAGGCCTACGACCAGACCTACGGCGGCTATCGCGAAAGCTTCACGCCGGACTGGACCGAGACCCCGGCGGGTGAAGGCACCTATATGGGCGCGCCCGCGGGCCTGAAACTGATGAACACGCATTTGCATCTGATGGAGGCGATCACGACGTTCTACCGGGCCAGCAAGCTCCCCGTGGCCCGAGAGCGGCTGATCGAGTTGGTGAATATCCAGAGCAATACCGTCCTCCGCAAAACGCTCGGTGGGTGCACGGACAAATACGACCGCGACTGGACGCCGCGCCTGGATGCCGATTACGCCCAAGTCTCCTACGGTCACGATATTGAGAACGTCTGGCTGCTGATGGACACCTGCAACGCGATCGGCCTGTCGAACTATCCGTTCGGCGATCTGTATGCAACACTGTTCGACTACTCGCTGAAGTACGGCTACGATCCGGACGAAGGCGGTTTCTACTACACCGGTCCCTTCAACCAATCGGCCACCGACCGCAGCAAATCGTGGTGGGTCCAGGCCGAAGCCCTTATCAGCGCGCTACAGATGTATCGTTTCACCGACGACCCGAAGTACCTGGCGATCTTCGAGAAAACGCTAGTGTTCATCGAGCAGTATCTGGTTGATTGGCAGCAGGGCGAGTGGCATCACATTATCGCGCCGGACGGAACCCGCCGCGGCGACAAGGCCAGTCCGTGGAAGGCCGGCTACCATAACGGCCGAGCCATTATCGAATGCATTGAGATCTTGCAGGCGTGGCAGACACGCTGAAAGGAGTCCAGACGTGAGCGAGTTGAACGAGCGTATCTACGCCATCCTGAAGGAGCCCCAACTGGCGGGACTGGCTACGGTCACCGAAGACGGCAAGCCCTGGGTGCGATATGTGATGATCGTTGCCTCGGAAGATCTGACGACCCGCTGCGCGACCTTCGTCACCGCCCGCAAGGTCGGGCAGATCGAGAACAACCCGGAAGTGCACCTGACCTGCGGCATCACGAACCCCAGCGAAATGGTGCCGTACCTGCAGATCCAGGGTCGCGCCCAACTCAACACGAGCAAAGAGGCACGCCACGCTTTCTGGACCGACATGCTCTCGCAAATCTTCGAGGGCCCGGACGATCCGAAGTACGGCGTGATCGAAGTGACGCCCTACCGGATCGAGTTCTGCTCGCCCGGCTCCCACGAGGCTGAGGTCTGGACGGCTTCCTGAGAACCGCCGCGCCGTACCGCCCTATTCGATGCGCTTGCGGTAGAGACGGGTCTGGAGCGGATTCTGCCAGGCGGTCCAGTTCGAATCGCTCAGTTCGCCCTCGATCGCGGCGTTGACCTGATTCATCTTGGCATCGAGGTCGTCGATGTAGTAGACCATGAAGGCCTCGGCCGTTGCCGGTAGCTTGGGTGAGCCGAACTCGTACTGGCCGTGATGCGACAGGATGATGTGCCCCAACGCATCGAGCACTTCCTCGCTGATCGTCACCCCCTGACTCCGCAAGGCATCCGCCCGCTTGTGGATCATCACCAGCGTCTTGTTGATGTGCCCGATCAACTGGCCCGAATCGGTATAGGAAAACGCCATGTCGTACGACAATTCTTCGGTCTTGCCCATATCGTGCAGGAAGATCCCCGCCAGCACCAAGTCACGCTGCACGTGAGGATACAGCGGCAAAATGGACTGGGCGACGCGCATCATGCTGTGCGTGTGTTCGAGCAGACCGCCGATGTAGCCGTGGTGCATCTTCATGCCGCCCGGCGCCCGGCAGAAGTTCTCCATCATCTCCGTGTCGGCCAGAAAGGCCTCGGTCAGCGCCTTGAGCGATGCGTTCTCGATACTGCCGACGACCTCTTTCAACTCATTGAACATCTGACCGATATCATTGCTCGTATGGGCCAGAAAGTCCTCCACCGCGACCTTGCTCGGATCGATCGGCGTGACCGTATTGACGACGATCTGGAGATTGTCCTGATACAGCTCGCTGCGGCCCTTGACGTGCACGAAGCCGGGCTTGGGCAGCGACTTGTAGATGTTCTCGGTGGCCTGCCACATCCGCCCGTTCAACTGCCCCGTCCGATCGCACAGAAACATGGCAATGTAGAGGTCGCCGCGTGTCGTGCTGCGCAGAATCGGGTCGCGTACCATGTAAATATCGTTGACGGTCTCGCCGGGTGTCATTTCCTTTACGAATCGATGCGCCATTATCAGCTCCATTTGGGGTCACGGTTGCCATAGTCTCCCGCCTATCATAGTGGCTCGCCACCCAATACGCAAGCCACCCTCCGCAAAAGACCAAAAACAGGCCTCACGGGGGCCATAGGCCTTTTCTGCGGCGATATTGGAGCATGGCCGGAAACCACCGGCATGGGCCAGCCCCCCCAACCTTTGCACGACCGGCCCCGTGAAATCGCACATGTACCAGCCGGCTGCCTTCGGTGTAAGGCGAACCTCCAGCCCCTCGCCGTCTTTCTCTGTTCTCCACGAGGGGATCTTCTCGAACCCGTCGCGGACGATCGTGACATTCACTTCTTCCAGATCAATCGGCTCGACACTCGTGATTGTGAAAACAACCTCTTTGCCGAGCGGATAAATACCCGATCTTTCCCCGCTTGCAACGACGAGGGCATCTGCGGCTGCGACCGCCTGAGCCCCCAAAACGGCGACCGTCAGGAGAAGGACAAGGACGCAAACCGAGCGCGGCAGCTTCATGCGTCTGTCACGTTGGATGGGCATGCGATCTCTCCCCGATTTTCAGACTCAGTATATCGCTTTCGACTACAGCTAGCCTTTCCAGTGCACAACGATGGTGGTGACGTTGTCGTGGCCGCCGGCGTTATTGGCGGCGGCCACCAAGGCTTTGGCGGCCACCTGCGGATCGGCTTCGAGTTCCAGAGTCTCGCTGATCCTTCCTTCATCAACCATGTCCGTCAATCCGTCGGTGCAGAGGAGGAACCGGTCCCCGGGCGCCAGTACCAGCGACCGCACCGACGGCTCGATGCCTTCGGGCATCCCCATGTATTGCGTCACCACGCCCAAGGCATCGTGCGTGTGCACCTCGTCCGAGGTGATGTGCCCGGCTTCCAGCAACTCCGAGACCACCGAGTGATCCACGCTGAGCTGTCGCAGCCGGCCGGCGCGCCACCGGTAGACCCGGCTGTCCCCAACGTTCGCGACGTACACGCGGCCGGCCAGCAGCAACACGACGACGAGCGTTGCCCCCATTCCGACGTACCCTGATTCGCTGTCGCCCTCGAGATGCACGTGCCGGTTCTGTTGGGAAATGACCCGCTTGAGCGCGCGGCGGATCGACCGCGGACGGCGGCTCCGCAGATGATCGATCGCCAGCTCAATAGCCGGCGGCAAATCTTGCGCGATCATCTGGGCCGCCACCTGACCGCCGCGATGACCTCCCATGCCGTCGATCACCACGAAGAGCCCCGCTTCCGGCTCGGCGGCGAAACCGTCCTGAGTCTCCTCGCGCACCTTGCCGATATCGGTGGCCGCCCCCCAGCGCAGCGGGCCCGACACCTGTGCAACGTTGTTCGCTTCATCGGTCAACGTGATCACCATCGTTTCTTAACCCACCAGGCATTGCTTGCACCACGGACAATACCGCCAGAACTCCGAATCCACCGACCAGCCGCAACTGCCGCACACTTCACCGAACGGACGCACCTGCCAGGGCTTGCGCACTTTGCGGTGGCACCACGGGCAGTAGCGCATGAAACGCATCAGCTTGCCGTTGCAGTGCGCACAATGGCTGTGATAGCGCACGCCGCGCGTGGACGTGACGCTGGGCGACGCGAAGCCGGGCCCGTAGCACCACGGACAGAACCGCCATTCCGGCAGCACCCCCCGATGACAATCGGGGCACACATGACTGAACGGCGTGTTCGCATCGAAGCGGTTCCGGGCGCTCCCGCACCAGGGACACAGCATCATGCTCTCGGTGATCGGCTCGCCGCAATCCACGCAGCCAAACATGGATGGCAGGACCTTGTGATAGCGTTTGGCGAACGTGCTGCGCCGAATCCTGCGCCAGTCGAAGCGCCGGCGCTCGTGGCCCTTGCTGCCCACGCTGAGCAGCAGACGTTTCGGGATGGCGTCCGTCAGCGCCATGCGCATCTCCTCAGCCTGCGGGAAGCGGCGATGCGGATCGAGTTCCAGCGCGCGCTTGAGAAACGCCTGGAGCGCCAGGTTCGTCCGGTCGCGCAGCCGCCGGTGTCCGCGCGGGGGCCAACGGAAAGGCCACCGGGGCAGGACCCCGGTTAGATACTCGTACAGGATCAGGCCCACCGCGAAACAGTCACTTTGAAACGTGGGCCTGCCATAGGCCTGCTCCGGGGCGACGTAGCCGGGTGTGCCAAAATCATCGACCGTCGCCATGCGGCCCCTGATCTTGAGGCTGATGCCGAAGTCGCCCAGCGCGGCCCGGCCGTTCGGAAACAGGAAGATGTTGTTGGGCGTCACGTCGCAGTGGACCACGCGATGGCGATGGGCGTAGGCCAGGCCGTCGAGGACCTGGAGCATGATCCACAGGATGCGCTTGACCGACATGGGCCGCGACCGCTCCTCCAGCGTGCCGACCGACAGTTCCGTGGCCAGTACGGCGTAACCGTCGATGATGTCGGCGTTCTTGATCGGCATGATGTGCGGATGCCGCAGTTTGGCGACCAGCCGCACCTCGCGGAAAAGCTGCTCGTTGTCGCGCTGCCCGCCCACGCCGCCGAGCGGAATCTTCAGGGCGACCTTGATATCCTCGACGGTGTCCTTGGCCCGCCAGACCTCGCAACTGCCGCCCGTGCCAACCCGGGCCTCCAGGCGGTACTTGCCCAGACGTCGACCGGCCGCCAACTCGCCCGGCTTGACCGGCACCAATTTGTCCCGCATATTGCCCAACGTCAAACTCCTGCGGTTCCAGGGCTGATCGGCTCGGCCCGGCCCTCTCGGGACATCAAAAACCGCGCCATTCTATCGCGACCGCCCCGCGGCGACAAACAAATCAACCCGTGCCCCAACCGCCCAGATTGGCTTTGCTTCTTCATTACATCCCATTTTTCGGCCAGAAATCCACAAATTGGCTTTGTTTGGCGCACTCGCCCCGACCGGCCATGGCCATTCGGCCTTCTCTGAATCTGAGATCTGAGATTTCAGATCGCGGCCCGCCCCGCTGCCTGGATTGGCTTTGCTTTTTCGCACACCCGCGTTTTTGGCCCGAAACGGGCGAAAATTGGCTTTGCTTTGCATACCATGATGACACGCCGGGAGCCCGGAAAACGGGGACTGGCACATTCCGCGCAGCGGGTTGTACCTGTCCCCGCTTTCCGATCATTTGCACTTGCCTGACCATAGCGTGCCGTCCGGATTGACCATGTGTTATTCTGCACGTCAGTTAATTACGTCTTGGTATTTGGTATTCATAATACACACAAGAATTTCTGCCATCAAGCAAAAAAAACCGCCGATTCTTCCCGTGGGGGGCGGGCTGCCGTGCCAGCCCGGCCCTCCCGACGCGGTCGCCCCCAACCATCGCCAGATGGCGTTCTCGACGGGTGATGCATGGTCAGCGCGATGCACGGATCGGGGACAGGGGCAACCACAAAAACTTGCGCGTAGG
>CP070782.1:5046602-5049515 GCA_020346325.1 Phycisphaerales bacterium | reverse complement strand
GTTACAGGCATTTGTCCCGCATCTGATGGCGCCGGGCGCCAAGTACATCACCGGCAAGCCGCGTCCGGGTCCGCTCACAGGCCTCGACGCGTCGTTTGCCGGCCTGATCCAACTGGGCGCCCACGCAATGATGGGCACGCCCGACGGAGTGCTGGCCCACACGCAGTCATCGCGATCGGAAAACCGTTACTGGTATAACGGAGTAGAGTCTGGTGAGTTGGCCCAGTGTGCGGCTATCGCGGGGCACTATGGCATCCCGACGATCATGGTGACGGGCGATGAGGCCACCTGCAAAGAGGCCACGAAATTCTTTGGGCCAAATTGTGTTACAGTGGCAGTTAAGCGGGGCATCTCGCGCGAAGCGGCAGAACTCTACCCGTTCGACGAAACTCGCAAGGCGCTCTACGAGGGCGCCCGGCGCGCGGTGGCCGCTATACCCAAATGTAAACCTTACAAGCTCGCGCTTCCGATCCATGTGAAGAAAGAGCATCTGGTTTTTGACAGCCCCTCCAAGCCTGGTCGCCGGGTCAGCAAGGAAGGAACGGTCGAAGATGTATTGAAGCTGCTGAGCTTCTGATGCGAAGTGAAGAAACAAGCATACCGCAACAGTACAGGCAGATGTCAGAAGCGACTCGGAAGCGCGGACATGCTCTCTGAAGAAGTCGCGCAATTCTTGCAGGCATCAGAGTAATGAAGCCACCAAACAGTCTCCTCACACAGAGGCCCCAATCTGTGGGAGAAAGTGCTACTTCGCGGCAACATTAAGTCGCACTGTCGAGGCGGGTGGCTTGAGTTGCCATCCCGACCCGGTCCACTGAACTGAGACCTCCCCAAGGTCCTCACTGCTCAGGTCAAGAGCCTGTACGTCGATTGCCTTTGCACGAGCGACCGCTGCGATGGCCGCTCGCACATCGTCCGAGCTGAACGTGCCGTCTGGCTCTGCAATCACAAGCCGGTCCACGCCTTCGACGGTGATGATCGAGAGGCCCTTGCCTTGCTTGCCGCGGCGCACAGCCACACTACCGGAGGTCGCGATGCCATCAAAGCTGCGCCATGAGCCTCTGCCGTCGACAAAAATACACTCGGGCGAGCTGACGCGGTCGTACCGCTTTCCATCGATAGACTCTGAGCACTCGTAGAAGCCATCGGTCGCGATGGCGAGCCAGCCGAACGGCGGAAGGTTGTGCGCTGTGCCTTGGTGGTCGATAACCCATGATTCTTCTGCGTTGCCGTTAACCCAGATGCGGAGGTCCTCGGGGTAGCGGATGAATATCTTCGATTCGCGCCAGTCTCCGCTCGCGAATGCTTTTGAGGAGTTGACCAGCCCGTGGCCCGTGCCGTAGCGGATCTCCAGCGGCTTGAGCATCGCATATCTCGATTGAAGCGGCTGGAGCATATAGTACGACCGGCAGGTCTGCCGAATGCCGTGGGCTTCCTCAACGAGCCAGCCGATATGACCGTAGGCAATCGTCGCTGCCAGGAACTGGTCTATGCTCGCGACGATGTTCTCCGGTTTCTGCCAGCCGTCCTTACCTTTGAAGAATTGGCTCGTCCACGGCACACCAATATCGACCGAGAGCGGGTGCATCTTGAGCAGGTCGAAGTGAGGCAGGTACGGATACTCCCAGAGGCGCAGGCTGCTATACACAAGCCCATAGTTGCCGACACAAAGGCCGGAATAGAGCCACTGATGATTGCCCTCGGACCAGCAGTGGCCGTCGTACACATCCTGATCGTGAAGGAGCAACTCGCCATAAGCATAGAAAGTCGCCGCGAAGGTCCCGGCGCCGGGCACGCGGGCGTCAAAGTCCGTTCGGTCCCACGGGCTGACAGCAGTGTGGACGTCGGTATAGGCGGCGTTCGTGCCGAACTTGTTCTGAACGAGTGGGGCGAGTTTTCGATCCATCTGGACGGCGAAGAGTGCCTTGGGCGAATAGCATCGCGCCCAGGCGGTCACCAGATTGCCGTCGGGTCGGCGCATAACACGATCGGTATCCCAGTGGGCATTAACTGGCGCAAAATCGGTGTAGTTAGTGTAGAGGCCTGACCGCCAGCCGAGCGAACGCTGAGCTGCCACGTACTTCTTGAGGGCTTCATCGCCACCTTTGGCTGGCGCGGCCGCCTCGCGAAACGTGAAGCTCTCGCCGCCGTCGCGCCACGTGATCTCATGGTTACACTGCGTCAGCATCTCAATGCCGTACGCGCGCAGCTTCTTCGACCGCTCGTGCTCGCGCTCGTAGTTGGCCGGACCCCAGCTTTCCTGCCACAGGCGCGTGGCCGCCTCGCGTCCACGCTTCGCCGGCGGATTGGCGATCGTCGCCAGCGTCTCCTCGAAGATGGGCGAGAACGTGACGAAGAATCGCTCGAAAAGATCGTTGCGACGGCCATCTGTCTTTTGAATGTAGCGCACGCCGCCGTTCAACTGAACCTCGCGTACCTCGATCTTGTCAACGGCATAAGGCGCTGAGGCATTCGAGCGATACCAGTCCATCCAGACCGAGGCGAAGTACGGGACTTTGCCCCTCGACATCAGGACGTTCAGATGATGGCCCCCGTAATTCATGTAGGGCAACAGCAGCAATTCCGGCCTCTCGACGCCCTCAATGCGCCCATAAGAAAGCTCGGTCGCCAGCCCGCCGGTACAGATGCAATCGACAACCAGGCTTTTCTGCCACAGTCGCACCGTCGATCGGATCACAACTTCGGTGCCATTGACGGTCGCTTGCCAAGACGCGTTCAACTCATTTTCGCCCGATTGTACCTGGATCAGTCGAGCGTCTGAAGGCTTGGCAACGAATTTCAGCCCTGCCTCCAGCATCGTCTTGCACACAGCGCCTCCGCTCAGTCTGACGACCACTGGCTCCCAGAATCTGTCGCCTGTCTTGATCTCATACTCGATCTGTGTGTCCGCGC
>CP070782.1:5039616-5046502 GCA_020346325.1 Phycisphaerales bacterium | reverse complement strand
TACCACGAGCGTCAGTCCAGGGATGGAACTCTTCACACCGGTCAAACTGGAACGCCACAGGCGTGGCTCCGTGCTCATTGACTTCGAGAAGAATCACGTTCGCCGGATCGACATAGTCGGTTTGCCCGCACCGAGACAGCAGCCTCGAGAAATCGAGTTCAACCTCGACGGGTCTGTCCCACCTGTTATACCCGGCCGCCCCTACTCGCAGTGGCACGCGATACTTGTATTGATTCGTCTCCCCCGCTGGTCGGGCCTCGTTCGAGACCGACAGAGACAGCAGCGCACCCAGCAGCATGATCGATCTACATATCGCCATGGAAACTCCCCTTCCAGTTCACCCACCCTTCCCGAGCCACCCGGAGAGGCTAATCATCATTCGCTCCTACCGCTACTAGGTTTGCCCCAGCTCCTTTGCCACCTCCGCGAACTTCTCGACGGCGAAATCGAGATCCTCGCGCGTATGAGCAGCCGAGATCTGCGTGCGAATCCGAGCCTGGCCCTGCGGGACCACCGGATACGAAAAGCCAATCACGTAAATGCCCTTCCCCAGCAATCGCTGCGCCATCTGCTGAGCCAGGGTGGCCTCGCCCAGCATGATCGGGGTGATGGGATGGCTGCCGGGCAGAACCGTCAGACCGGTCTGGCCGATGCGCTGGCGAAAGTAGGCCGTGTTGTCTGCGAGGCGATCCACCAGTTCCGTCGATTCCGTGAGCAATTGCAGCGCCCTGAGCGAACCGCTGGCGACCGCCGGTGCGAGGGTATTGGAGAACAGATAGGGCCGGCTGCGCTGGCGCAGCATGTCGATGATCTCTTTGCGGCCCGAGGTGAATCCGCCGCTGGCGCCCCCGAGCGCCTTGCCAAAGGTTCCGGTGATCACATCGACGCGACCAATCACGCCGCGATACTCGGGCGTGCCCCGTCCCGTTGCGCCGATCACGCCGGTGGCGTGGCAGTCGTCGATCATCACCAGCGCATCGTATTTGTCGGCCAAAACGCAGATCTCGTCCAGCTTCGCCACGTAGCCATCCATCGAGAAAACGCCATCGGTCGCGATCAGCCGGAAGCGCGCGGATTTAGCCGCGATCAGCTTCTCCTCCAGGTCCTTCATATCACTGTTGTTGAAACGCAGCCGCTGGGCCTTGCACAGGCGCACGCCGTCAATGATGCTGGCATGATTCAACCGGTCGCTGATAATGTCATCGTCGGGCCCCAGCAGCGTCTCGAACAGACCGCCGTTGGCGTCGAAGCAGGAACCATAAATGATCGTATCCTCCGTGCCGAGAAAGGCCGTGACCGCGGCCTCCAGGTCCTTATGGATCTGCTGCGTTCCACAAATGAAACGTACCGAAGCCAGGCCGAATCCCCACCGCCCGTAGCTCTCACGGGCGGCACGAATCACCTCCGGATGATCGGCCAGGCCCAGGTAGTTGTTGGCGCACATATTGAGCACCGACTGTCCCGTCGCGGTGGTGATCCGATTGCTCTGCGGGCTCGTAATCACCCGCTCGGGCTTGCTCAGACCGGCCTGCTCGATTTCAGCCAGTTGCTGGGCCAGATGGTTCTTCATCGTTCCATACATCTTTCTGTCCTTCCTCTAGGGGCACCTCCCTGTGGTTGCCCGCTTTACGACGATCCATGCCGGTCGCAAGCCGAAATCCGGGCAGGCACGGTGGCCTGCCCCCTACCGTTAGCCATCGCTCCAGGTCAATACAACCTTGCCCGAATTGCCCGAGCGCATGGCCTCGAAGCCTTTTTCGAATTCGGTGTAATGGAAGCCATGCGTAATCAACGGCGTAACATCCAGTCCGCCCTGGATCAGCATCGTCACCTTGTACCACGTTTCGTACATCTCCCGTCCGTAGATGCCCTTGATCGTCAGTCCGTTGAAAACGACGAAGTCCCAGTCGATCTCCGTGCGGGGCAGAATACCCAACAGCGCGATCTTGCCGCCGTGGGCCATGTTGCCGATCATGTCGCGCAGTGCCTCGGGACTGCCCGACATCTCCATCCCCACATCGAAGCCTTCCTTCATACCCAGCTTCTCCTGGGCCGCCGCGACGCTGCCCGTCCGTACGTCGACCGTCAGCGTCGCCCCCATTTTCCGGGCCAGTTCCAGACGATACGGATTCATATCGGTCACGACGACATGGCGAGCCCCGACCTGCTTGGCGATGCCGACGGCCATACAGCCGATGGGGCCGGCACCGGTAATCAGCACGTCCTCACCCACCAAGTTGAAGCTCAAGGCCGTGTGGGCGGCGTTGCCCAGGGGATCGAAGCAGCTCAGCACGTCCGTGGGGATGCTCGCGTCACAGTACCAGACATTCGTCACTGGCACCGCGATGAACTCGGCGAAGGCCCCGTCCCGATTGACGCCGATCCCCTTCGGCGCGTTGCACAGATGGCGTCGGCCCGCCAAGCAGTTGCGGCAGCGCCCACAGACGACGTGCCCCTCGGCGCTGACCAGATCACCCACGTTGAAATCGTGCACGTTGCTGCCGATCTTCGCGATGCGCCCGACGAATTCGTGCCCCACCGCCATGGGAACGAGAATCGTCTTCTGGGCCCAGGCGTCCCAGTTGTAGATATGAACGTCGGTCCCGCAGATCGAGGTCTTGACGACCTCGATCAGGACATCGTTGATGCCGATATCCGGTACGGGAATCTCCTCCAGCCACAGCCCCGGTTCCGGCTTGCCCTTGACGAGTGCTTTCATAGGCCTGTCTCTCCGAGTTGCGTTGTCACGGTTACCGGCGCCAGGACGCCGGTGCGATCAGGCATATCATAGCCGTCCCGGCCCCGGCGGGCCAGATTCTGCCCCCCAATGCCATTGCACTCGGCCGGCAAGCAAGGTATCGTGGGGGGCAGAGGCATACTGCATGGCATCGACGTCGACTTGAAAGGAGATAGATCATGCGTACTCGGCACATCCTGCTGTCACTGGTTCTGACCATTCTCGTTACCCAAAGCGGCCGGGCGGCGGTCGCATCGAAGGCTCCCGACGACGGGAAGCTGCGCATCATCGTCTTCGGCGCTCACCCGGACGATTGCGAGCTTGACGCCGGTGGCTGCGCCATCCTCTGGGCTGCCCAGGGACATCACGTCAAGTTCGTCTCGACCACCAATGGCGACATTGGTCACTCGAAGATGGCCGGTGGTCCGCTGGCCAAGCGACGCACGGCTGAGGTGAAAGCAGCGGCCAAGATCCTGGGCGTCGAGGAATCGCAGGTCCTGGATATCCACGATGGCGAACTCATGCCGACACTGGAAAACCGCAAGAAGATCGTCCGCCTGATCCGCGACTGGAATGCGGACATCGTCATTTCCCATCGGCCCAACGACTACCATCCGGACCACCGGTATACCGGCATACTGGTCCAGGATGCCGCTTTCATGGTCACCGTAACCCATTTCTGTCCCGATGTCGAGGCGCTCACCAAAAACCCGGTCTTCCTCTACTCAGCCGACGGCTTCCAGAAGCCAAACCCTTTCGAAGCGGACATCGTTGTGGGCATAGACGAAGTCGTGGAACGGAAGATGGATGCCATATGGAAGCTCGAATCACAGATCGAGAGTACCTGGGCCACCGGCGGATTTGAGCGCGTGATACCCATCCCCAAGAGCGGCCCGGAACGCGAGAAACGCCGCAAGGACTTCATCGAAGGTCGCCTCAGGCGTGCCAGGGTACCGGCAAGATACCGCAAGAAACTGTTGGAGTTCTACGGCCGAGAAAAGGCGGACAAGATCAAATACGTCGAAGCCTTCGAGATCTGCGAATACGGCCGCCGGCCTTCCGAGGAAGACATAAGGAAACTCTTCCCGTTCTTTGATTAGGCACGCTATCCCACGAGTAGGACGCGCAGCGCATGTTTGGCCAGCTTCACAGGCCGATCGCCTGATACAACCTCCTGCGCGGCGGTTGTGGGATCTAACAGCGTGCGCCGGCCCTGAGCCGCGAGTTTCAGCGACACTTCGAGGTCCTGCTGCCCTTCGTTAAACAGCAGGTAGTAATCGGCGCCGGCCTTGCGGACATGGCGCACGCGCAGGTCCGCCGTTGCGGGCGATGTCTGCACGTCGACCGGGACCCGCTCGTCGATCGCGGCGATGAACTGCGCAGCGCTGAGGCTCTCATTCCAGCGAATAACGCGCCCGGCCTTGTTCAGAATCTCGATAGCAGGCAAGGCCCGCTCGGGCGGGTCCTCGTCAAGGATCAGGGCGCGGTAGTGCATGCCGGCCAAGCGAATCCCTTCCGCATCGACCCGGGCATCTTCCCAGAGATGGCGCACTTCGAGATAATTGAAGTCGCGCTGATGTTGGAAACACACCTTCGCCGGTCGCCAGGGCAGGTAGTCGTTACGACCCAAAATGGCCAAGGCGCAGACGTGCGTGCCGTCGGTATTGAGCCAGCAGAGGCGCGACGTCGCCCGGGCAAACGGCTCGAACTGTGGCCACCACGTGTTGTTGGGCCCGACGTCCGGCGGCCTTTCATCGATGCGGGGCCCACGGATCGAATAGTAGAACGCATGCGGTACGAGCAGATTGCAGCCACGAATCAGCAGCCAGTTCGCCAGCCACTGCATTTCCTCGAAGGTGAAATTGTGGCCGTAGGCGCCGCAATACTCGTTCAGGTTGCGCCGGCGCTTCAGATGAATCATCGCCGACGAGGCACATTTGCCCTGCGTGGACTGCTCGCCTTCCAGCGCGCCGGCCTTGCCCGGCTCGATATACCGCCAGACGATGTCCTGACCGGGCATGTGGAAGTGACGCAGGTGCCCGATATCGTCCGGGCCCATCGGATGGCCGGTCAACGCCACGCCGTGGGCGCTGCACCACTCGGAGATCGGACGATAGAAGGTCTGCTCCAATCGCGCCTGCATAGCCCGATTGTATTCGCGGCGCCAGCGCTCGGCGTCGGGCTCGTCTTCATACCACAGGGCCGGCAGGTGCTCGGTGAAGTCGTAGCCCAGAATGGCGTTGACCTCTTTCAAAATACCGGTCGTGCCTGGGACCATGCCGCGTTCGGCCCCTCGGGCCAGTAGCGACGGCTCATCCGTGAAGATCGCCTTGACCGTCTTGCCGAAATGGTCGCCGAACTCGTCGTAGTACTTCTGATAGACTAGGCGGATGAAACAGGCGGTCGCCTCGGGGTTGAGAATATCGCCGCCGGGTGGATGGTTCTCCGCCACTTCCCGTCGATTGGCCCGACGCGGCGGATCATCCTCCACGAAATGTAGACCGCGAATGGTAGAGCGTCCTTCGCGTGCAGCGCGGTCGACCACCGCGACGCGATGGCCGTTCTGTTTGCGCTTCGTGATCGCCACCAGCGTCTGGCCCGGCGCCAGGTCCGGTTCGCCATCGCTGCCGATTCGCACCCCCTGGACTTCGCTGCCCGGTGTGGCCTCATCCAGATCGACGCACACCAGGCCCCGCGTACGATACGCGGGATTCTCCGCCACCACCTGACCGCTCGACGAACCGCTCGGATACATGCCTTCGTCGTAGAGAATCACCCACATGTCACGTTTGGCCGCCTGCTCGATGGTGAAGCGCATGAAGTCGATCATCCGTTCGCCCAGCCAGCTGATGCTCTTCGGCAGTCCGGCCCGCGGGTGGATCACAAAGGCGTGTACGCCGTGCGCCTGGAAGTCGTCCATCTGTCGAGACAGCTCGTCCTTGGACAGATCGTCGTTCCAAAACCAGAACGGTGCTTGTGAAAACTCCTTCGGCGGATGAAGCCACTCAGCCGGAAGTTTGACACTTTGTCCGTCAACAGCGGCTTGGGCCAGAGACAATCCGCCGGCAGGCAGAACAATAGCGGCCGCACCCAGTCCCACGGTTTGGAGCAAATCGCGGCGATTGAGTTTGTCAGTCATGAACCGATCCTTCCTATCTGGAGCTATCCTGGCGAAACGCGCGCACCGCGTAAAGCAGAGGCTCAAAGGTCGCCAGATCCTTCATGGACACCGCCCCCCACGTCGTATTGAGATGGCCCAGCATCTTCTCGTGGCCGAGTCCCCGTGAGTAGTCCACCAGCGCCTGGGCCGCCTCGGGCTTACGCCAACTGGCGGGCCAAACCCGAAAGCCCTTTTGCAAAAACATCGGCACCGATTCGTACGCCCCGCGCGGCTCGTAGTGCCAATCGCAAATGATGATGTCCTTCGGGATGCTATCGACGGCGCCGGCCGTGCCGCTGGCGCTGGCCTCCCATTTGCCATACTTGATCTTCCCGGCCTCGATCAGACGATCGCCCCACATCAGCATCTCCACGTTCCGCGTACCCACCAGGTGCTCGTGATAGTCGTTCACCGCCTTCGCAAACAGCTCGGCCTTGTCCTTGCCCTGACAGCGCGGACAGGCATCTTCACCGATCAGAAAGACCTCGTCCATGCCCACGTGCAACGCGTCGGCGTCGAAGACCTCGATCAGCTCGTCCATCAGCGCGAAGATGATCGGATTGACCTCCGGATGCAACGGACACCAGCTGCGGCAGTAGATATCCTTGTTCTCGGGGAACTTGCCCGGCGTCTCGTCGAACTGCGGATACTCGATCAGCAGCGGGTACGTGTGCTTGCTCCAGGACTGATGGCCCAGGCATTGAAACTGGGGGATCAAGCGGACCTTATGCTCCCGGCAGGTCGCGACCAGTTTGCGGATCTGCTCGGCACTGTTGGCATTGCCCGCCCGCAGTTCGGGATGCGAGGTGTACTCGTAGCCGTAGTTGATCTCGGCAACGATGGCGTTGATGCCGACCGCCGCCAGCTCGTCCACCACCTCGGTCAACTGCGTCGTCTTGTCGCCACTGGTCATCAGCACATGCACGCCCAGCCACGGCTGGCCCTGTCCGTAGGCGAGGGTCACCACCGCCAAAACCAGACACCCGGCC
>CP070782.1:5033627-5039516 GCA_020346325.1 Phycisphaerales bacterium | reverse complement strand
ACATGGGCATCGTGATCTGCGAGAACGTTCTGCGCAATCTCGATGAGGCGCCGCCGGACATGCCCAAGCTCGAAGTCGTCCATCGCGCGGCCAGCGAAGTGGGCGGTGCCGTTTTGACAGCCGTCGCGACGACGGTGATCAGCTTCTTGCCCGTCTTTACGATGATCGGGCCCGAGGGCAAGCTCTTCAAGCCCTTGGCCTTTACCAAGACATTCGCGCTGATCGCCTCGGTCATAACCGCCCTGACGATCATCCCGCCGGCAGCTCATGTGCTCTTTTGCAGCCGGATCAGTGGCAAGAAGCTAAGGCAAAGCCTTCATCTGGTGCTGGTGGCGGTCGGTGTGGTGGCGGGATTCCTGCTGGCCTGGTGGGTGGGTCTGGCGCTGATCTTGTTCGGCGCCTATCACCTGGCGGAGGAGCGCATTCCGGCGCGTCCGCGTCGGTTCGGCCCATGGCTGGCCAGTCTACTGGCGGTACTCTTCGTGGGCATTCTCCTGAGCGAGCACTGGGAGCCGATGGGGCCCCAGCGTGGCGCACTGCGCAACTTCATTTTCGTGGCGCTGCTAGTGGGGCTGCTGCTCGGTGCGTTTCGGCTGTTCCAACTGGTCTACCCGCGCGTCCTGCGCTGGTGCCTGGAGCACAAGCTGCTGTTCCTGACCGTCCCGACGCTGCTGCTGATCCTGGGTGCTTCGGTCTGGCTCGGCTTCGATACGGTTCTGGCGCCGATCCCGGCGGTAGCGGCAAAGGTCGGCATCGCGCCGGAGAAGGTCCGGTCCACGAGTTTTTGGCTCAAGGGTCACGAAACGTTCCCGGGGCTGGGCAAAGAGTTCATGCCGCCCCTGGATGAAGGCTCGTTCTTGTACATGCCGACCACGATGGTGCACGCCTCGATCGGAGAAGCGCTCGACATCCTGGCCAAGCAGGACATGGCGCTGCGCAGCATTCCCGAGGTCGAATCGGTGGTCGGTAAGATCGGCCGGGCCGAGACGCCGCTGGATCCGGCGCCGATCTCCATGATCGAGACGGTAATCAACTACAAGCCTGAGTACATCACCGACAAGGACGGCAACCGGGTCAAGTTCCGCGTCGACGGAGAAACCGGCGAGTTCGTTCGCGATGATTTCGGGCAGTTTATCCCCGATCCGCATGGGTTGCCGGTAAGACAGTGGCGCCCCCGCATCGAATCGCCCGACGATATCTGGGACGAAATCGTCGAAGCCACGAAGATACCGGGCACGACCTCGGCGCCCAAGCTCCAGCCTATCGCCGCCCGGATTGTCATGCTCCAGAGCGGCATGCGAGCCCCGATGGGCGTGAAGGTCAAGGGGCCGAATCTGGAGATGATTGAAGAGGTCGCCTTGGAGATCGAGCGGTTTCTGAAGGAAGTGCCCAGTGTCGAGCCGGCGGCGGTTATCGCCGATCGCATCGTGGGCAAGCCCTACCTGGAGATCGTCCCGGATCGCAAGGCGCTGGCCCGCTACGGCATCACCGTGCGGGCGTTTCAGGACGTGGTGGAGATCGCCATCGGCGGCCGGAAGGTCACCACGACCGTGGAAGGACGCGAACGCTTTCCGGTACGTGTGCGTTATCAGCGCGAACTGCGCGACGACATCGAGGCACTCGGCCGTATCCTGGTCCCCGGCGCCCAAGGCGTGCAGATCCCGCTAACGGAAGTAGCCAAACTGCGGTATGTGCGTGGGCCGCAGGTGATCAAGAGTGAAGACACGTTCCTGATCGGATACGTGCTGTTCGACATGAAGGGTGGGAACGCCGAAGTCGATGTGGTCGAGCAGTGCCAGCGCTATCTCCAAACCAAGCGCGAGAGCGGCGAGTTCGTGCTGCCGGCCGGCGTCAGTTATACGTTCGCCGGCAGCTATGAGAACCAACTTCGGTCGCAGAGGACCCTGGCCGTGGTGCTGCCGGTGGCGCTGTTCATCATCTTCATGATCCTGTACTTCCAGTTCCACTCCGTGGTCACGACGTCCCTTGTCTTCAGCGGGATTCTCGTCGCCTGGTCGGGCGGTTTTCTGATGCTCTGGCTGTACGGCCAGGACTGGTTCCTCGACTTTTCCGTCTTCGACGTGAACATGCGGGACCTGTTCCAGATCCACCCGATCAACTTGAGCGTGGCCGTGTGGGTCGGTTTTCTGGCCCTGTTCGGCATCGCCTCTGATGATGGCGTCGTGATCTCCACGTACCTGGATCAGTCGTTCCGTGATCGTAAGACGACAACGGTGAGCGAACTGCGCGAGGCCACCATCGCCGCAGGTGTGCGGCGGGTGCGACCGTGCCTGATGACGACCGCCACGACGATCCTGGCGCTGATCCCGGTCCTGACGTCGACTGGGCGGGGCAGCGACGTGATGGTGCCGATGGCGATCCCCTCGTTTGGCGGCATGCTGATCGAGGTCGTTACCATGCTGATCGTGCCCGTGCTCTACTGCGCGGTGAAGGAATTCAAACTCAAGGCCGGCCTGCGCGATGCGCATCTCGCCAGCAGCGTGTAGGACTCCGACCCGATCTGTAAGTGCTTGACATATGACGATTTGGGCCACTATCTTGTCATCGCGTCGGGCTGGAAACCGACGAACGGTTTTCCTGGAACCTTTCACGTTTCCTGGACGTTCAGATGACAGATGGTATAGACGGGCACCTTGACAAGGCAAAACGTTTCGAGCAGACCGCCCTGCCGAACCTGGACCATGTATATCGGGCGGCCGTGGCGCTGTGCGGGCGGTCGAATGAGGCGGACGATTTGACTCAAACGACGTTTATGAAGGCCCTGGAGCGGTTCGATACGTTCGAACCGGGGACCAACTGCAAGGCCTGGCTCTTTCAAATACTGCGAAATCTCTGGATCGACCAGCTCCGGCGCAAGAAGGTCGCCGGCAGCGCGGTTCCACTCGATGAAGTGCTGGTGGCACAGGAGGCGGAGGTCCAGGAGACGGTGTGGTCCGATGCCGAAGACCTGCTGGAGAACTTCTCCGACGATCAGGTCATTGCGGCGCTGCGGCAGTTGCCGGACGATCAGCGACTGACGCTCTTCCTGGTCGATGTGGAGCAGTTGAGCCAGCAGGAGGTGGCGGAGATCACGGGGGTGGCCGTGGGGACGGTCAAGAGCCGCACGAGTCGGGCCAGGCGTGAATTCAAGAACCGTTTGACGTCCTATGCGAAAGATATGGGATTCAAAGGGTGCCAACGATGAATCATCTGACAGAAGAACAATTCGAGGCGATTCTTCAGGGCGAGACGGAGGCCCCTGAGCATGTCGCAGAATGTCCCGAGTGCCAGGCGCGGCTGGCCGAGAAGCGGGCTTTGGCGCAGCGCCTGCGTCAGACGTTCACGTCTATCCAAGCCAGTTCGGATTTGGCCGACCGCATCCGCGCGAACGTGGCTGCCATCGCCGACGGCGCCGCGGCGACAGCGTCCCGGCCTCGGACCATTGTTCTGGCCGCACATCGACGTCTCTGGTCCACCCTGGCGGCCGCCGCGGCCGTCCTGGTCATTGCGCTGCCGGTGGGCCTGTACTTTAACACCAGCTCACAGGCAAAGGCCGCGCAGACGGAACTCGTTGAGATTCACAAGCGGAACGTGGAGTCTCTGGGCGAGCTCTTCGTGCACGAGGACCCCAACGAACTGGCCGACTATCTGGAGGCTAAGACCGGGCACACACCGACCATGCTCTGCCCCAAATCCGGGCTGGCGATGTGCGGCTGCTCGACGAGCCAGTTCCGGGGCCGCACCGTCGGCAGCTACCTCGTCAGAGGCCCGAGCGGTCCCGTATCGGTCGTCGTGATCCCGGACTCGCCCAAGTCGCTGGGGATGAAACCGGAGAAAGGGAAGCAGCCCTCCCAGCCGGCGGTATGGCGCTCCCGTTGTGGCGGCTGCAACATGGCCTCGGTCCGCATCGGCGACCGTTCCTACTACGCCGTCGGTCAGGTCGCCCAGGAGAATCTCGACCGCGTGCTGACCGATCTCCTTGCCCCGTGCCAGTGCTGCGCGAGATAGGGTAACGTGTAACGTGGCGAACAATCCCCATCGGGCGCGCAGAGAGAACCGATAACCGAAGGCTCGCGCGCCGATTTCCGCGCTCATTCTCATCAAGCCACCGCCTCGCCATGACGAAAGAATCTCATAGACCCAAATACCTCGTGCCGTGCCGGTTGGAGATGAATGGGATGATTCCAGAGAATCAGCCCCATACGGTGGACCAAGAGAAGACACTGGCGCGCGTTCTGTTTGCCGAGGACGACAGCCTGACAAGCCGGATGCTGGTCAACGTTTTACGGGACATTGTGGGCATCGAAGTCACCCTGGCTACCGACGGCGAAGAGGCGCTCCAAAAGGCAACCACCGAACCGTTCGATCTCATCCTCATGGATATGGAGATGCCCCAGATGAACGGGTACGAGGCCACGCGGCAGCTCAGAGAGGCAGGCATTACCATTCCAATCATCGCATTGACCGCCCATGCCATGGCCGGCGACCGACAGCGATGCCTCGCGGCCGGATGCACTGATTATCTGTCCAAGCCATTCACTCAAAGGGTCCTGGTGAGGACGCTGTGCGCCCATTTGCCTTCGCTGGCCGACTGCTTGGGCGAGACAGCCCAGGAGGATTATTCCCACCACAGCGACACGCCGCCCAAAGAGAGAGTTGTCGAGCTCCAGAATGCCGAACAGGTCGTCGATTTGGCGCAATTGGTCCAACGCTTCGGTGACGAGCACACCGTCATCGAGTTACTGCCGGATTACCTGCACACCGCGGGGCAGCACATGGCCATGCTGGTGGTGGCGGTCGAAGTGGGACAAGCCGAGGAAACAGCCCGGCACGCCCACTCCTTGCGCGGCGTCGCCCTGAACCTCGGCGCCAATCGCGTGGCCGATGCAGCGCAGAGAGTCGAGCATGCTGCACGAAGAGGGGACATGGACACCGCCGTGGCGACGCTTCCCGAGGTACAGACCGAACACAAGATGATGAGCGCGTTTCTGTCAGGCGAGGACCCAACCGCCCTCCTTGAACGCCGAAGAGTTTAGACTGGTCAACGACGATCTTCTCAGGCGCCTGCAAACAATCCTAGTCGACCACCTGTTTCCAGCTTCCCGGAGAAACCTTCATGCGCTCGATGTACGTGTAGCCTTCCGGCGGATTTGTGTAGAAGCTGGAATCATGGACGATGGTGTTGGCCCCATCAATCGTGGCGGCACCTTCACAAATGACGACGCCCACAATACGGGCGTTGTCGAACAACGCCAAGTAGCCCGAGACGTGGATCAAACCCCTGATTTCGTTGGGATACTCGTCGCCCGTGTCATTGTCCGATTCGCCTTCGTAAGGCGCCCCTGCAGGATTGAAGTTTGTAGCGCATGAGGCCTCGGACAGGGCATAGTCGTAACTATTGTTTTTGATCTCCAGATTGCCGTCGACAATCAGGACGGGACCGTCAGCTTTGTAGTTTTGTATGAAGACAGCGTCGTCAATGAGAACTTTTTTGGTGCTGCCCGTTCGTATGATGAGCGTCCCGTGTATACGCGAGTCCCTGATGATTATATCGCTGCCGGCCGTGTCGATGAAATAGAAACCGTTCGGGTCGGCCGCGCCCCAGGGATTGGAGGCGGCGGTCAGGACTTGCCTGTTGATGTCCCCGCTGTAAGGAATGACCGTCGCTCGGCTGGCGTAGTCGGAGAACACCGTGGCATCAGGCAGCGCTTTGGCGTCTGCGGGAACAGTAAGCGTACCGGTGATGGTGACCATCGAGTCGACGCTGCCAGCCTCGGCATCGCCATCGATGACCTCATCATTGTCCAGAATACCGTTGGTGGAGATCGGCGCGCCGACGGCAATGATCCGATCGCCCCCTTTGACCTGCAGATTTCCCCCAACGTGCAG
>CP070782.1:5022127-5033527 GCA_020346325.1 Phycisphaerales bacterium | reverse complement strand
GATCGCATGGAGGTCTTCGGTGTCCTGGAACTAGTGTTGCCGATGGGTAACGACATTCCGGAGCAGCCTGAGGCCGTGCTCGCGGTGGAGAATCAGAGGTTGCCCGGTTATGCACTGGGCGATGGCACGATACGGCTCCGTTTCTGCCCGAAAGCCGCAAAGGCCTACGATTTCACGATCCGCGGCAACGTGGCCGCACTGGACGGTAAGACAGGCGGGATTACGGCCTTTGTTCCGCCGCCCGATATGGCCCTGCGACCGTCGCCGCAACTGCCCAACTGGTGGACCGATGATCCGTCAGAGGATGTAGCAGAAGGACAACACATCGGTGCGAAGACTGTTAGCCAGTGGCGTGAGGCATTCCTGGGCGACTTCGCAACGCGCATGGATCGGTGCAAGAATCCGATTTCCCCCTAATACGAAATGCTGACGTGCGAGGCGGACCCATGAAAACGAATTCGGTGTTTGTTGTTGCTGGCGGTCGTACTGACTCACAGAGAGACGTTGGCGGCGCACAAACACCAGCACGGAACCCTGGGGGATTGTGCCACTCAGGCTAAAATCCCCAAGTGGAACGAGTTCTGAGGAAAAGGAGACGGTTCTATCATGAGAATGCAATATCGTATCATTCCAACGTCGCGTGTGCGGGGAGCGACCTGCTTGGTTGTGATTCTGCTGGGGACGGTTTGCAGGCTGACGGCCGCAGCGGCCGAGCCGGCGGCGGCGCCGATCGGTTGGGCAGCGGTCGAAGGCAAGGGGGTGGAAAGCACAACCGGAGGTGGCGACGGCCAGGTCGTTACAGCGCGCACGGCCGACGAGTTGGCGGACTACGCCGCACGCGAAGAGCCGCTGACGATCCTGATCGAGGGAACGCTGACCGGGAGCGGAAGGCTTACTATGGCGTCGGACAAGACACTGCTGGGCGTGGGTGCCTCGGCGAAGATCAACGGCGCCGAACTCAATATGAACGGCGTGGCAAACATCATCATCCGCAACCTCACCATCAGTGACGCGCGGGATGCCATCGCGCTGCGGAGGACACATCACGTGTGGGTGGACCACTGCGACCTGTCGGCGTGTGGCGACGGTTTACTGGACATCACGCATCAGTCGGATTACGTGACGGTGTCGTGGACGCGTTTCTCGAAGCATCACAAGACGATGCTGATCAACAGCGGGACGAGCCAACCAGAGGACATGGGGCATTTGAACACGACGGTTCACCACTGCTGGTTCGACGGCTCCGACACCCGCAACCCGCGCGCCGGGTACGGTAAGGTTCACGTGTTCAACTGCCTCTACAGCGGCAACGACTACGGGATTGGGTTGCACTCGCAAGCGCGGGTGCTGGCCGAGCGCAACTACTTCGATAAGGTGAACGACCCGATCAAACAGATGTACAGGGAGGACCCCCAGAGCCCGCACCATGGGTTTTGCGAAGAGGTGGGCAGCGTCTTCCAAGACTGCAAGGGGCAATGCGCGATCGAGGGGATTAGCTTTCCGGTGCGGGAGTATTATCAATACGAGTTTGCTCTAGACGCAGCGGCGGACGTGCCGAAGATCGTGCAGGCGGGCGCCGGGCCGGCTGAGGCGTTCGGAAAGATGAGGCTGCTACCGGTGCCTGGCAATGGGGCGATTGCGGTAGACATACAGTCGACGCTGCGGTGGACGCGTGCGTCTGAGGCGACGAGCTACAACGTAGCGTTCGGCGAGACGAATCCGCCGAAGGCAGCCGGCGAGACGAGCGGGCAGACGTTCGATCCGGGGCAACTGAAACCAGGGACGGATTACTACTGGCGTGTGGATCAGATGACGCCGGAAGGCACGGTGAAGGGCGAGACATGGCGGTTCCGGACTTTGTCAATGATAATGGCAGGTAATGCGGACAGACTTGCTCTGTATAGAACATCGAGAGTACCTAAGAAGTGAAAGTTGCGCGTTTCAACGGAGCAAGCCAGAGACGGATACCCTTGGGAAGGGCTGATTATGCCACTGATGAATCGAGGCCAACGGTACGGATTGAGAACGGCGTCCCGGCCTGCAAAGTCCGGTTCGGGCACCGACTTCAGCCTTTGGTGCTACCTCCTCCTTTTGAGCCTTTGCATAAATCGGGGTACTACCAAGGGGGCGGACAGGGGAATCACGAACACTTCCGACAGTCCCTATGCCAAACTGCAGAGCGTCGATATTGATGCGGTAAGGTGGACTGACGGATTCTGGGCTGACAAACTCAAGAAGTGCCATGAGGTGATGATCCCCAACATGTGGCGGCTTCTTGAAGACCCTGAAATCAGCCATGCCTTCGACAACTTTCAGGTGGCCGCGGGGCTCAAACAGGGTAGGCACCGAGGGCCGAAGTGGCATGATGGAGACTTCTATAAGTGGTTGGAGGCAACTGCCTTCGTCTATGGCGTGACCAAGGATGAGAATCTCGACAAGATGATGGATCGAATCATCGAGGTCATCGCCAGAGCCCAGCGCAAAGACGGGTACATACATACGCCTGTCGTCATATCCGAGCGGCAACAGCCATCCGAAGGTAGTGAATTTCAGAATCGGCTCGACTATGAGACGTACAACATGGGACACTTGATGACCTGTGCGTGCATCCATCATCGCGCTACCGGTAAAGCCAACCTACTCAAGATAGCGCAGGGGGCTGCCGATTTCCTGTATGCTACATTTAAACGGAGTCCCCAGGATGTCGCCAACAATGCCATTTGTCCATCCCACTACATGGGCGTGGTTGAGCTCTATCGTACCGTCGGCGACCCGAGATATCTTGAGTTGGCCAAGGGGTTGATCGACATCCGTGCTAGGGTTGAAGAGGGCACGGATCACAATCAGGATCGCCTTGCCTTTCGCCAGCAACGGGAGGCGGTCGGGCACGCTGTCAGGGCGAACTACCTCTATGCGGGGGTTGCCGATGTGTGCGCGGAAACAGGAGATGACCCGCTGCTGGTTGCTCTGGAAGCAATATGGCATGATGTCGCCTATCGAAAGATGTATGTCACCGGAGCGACCGGCGCGTTATACGATGGGGCATCGCCGGATGGATCGAAGTCTCACTCCTCCATTCAACTCGTGCATCAGGCCTACGGCAGGGCCTATCAGTTGCCCAATGTTACCGCCTATAACGAATCGTGTGCCACGATCGGCTTCGCATTGTGGAACTGGCGTATGCTCGCCATCAAGGCTCAAGCTCGTTTTGCCGACCTCATGGAATTGGCGCTCTACAACGGCGTGTTGTCGACCATAAGTCTCGACGGCAAGAGGTTCTTCTACAGGAACAGCCTTCGGCAGGTTGATGATCTGCCCTTTGAGTTGCGCTGGTCTGACAAACGGGAGCCCTATATCAGTTGCTTTTGCTGTCCGCCAAATATTGTGCGCACTGTAGCGGAGGTTGCCGCCTATGTCTACAGTATGTCTCCACGTGGAGTGTGGATTAATCTCTACGGCGGAAACGTGCTTGACACGCAGCTTGCTGATGGTAGCCCGCTCCGACTCCAGCAGAAAACCGAGTATCCCTGGGATGGTACGGTACGCGTTACTATCGAGAAGGCTCCCAAAGAGGAGTTTTCGGTGTTTCTGCGAATTCCCGGGTGGGCCGAAGAATCACACCTAACGGTCAATGGAAAGCCGGCCGGTAAGAATCTGGAAGCGGGGCGGTATCATGAAATCAGACGCTCGTGGTCGAGCGGCGACCGGATTGAATTGGTCCTACCGATGTCTGTGGAATTGCTGGAGGCTCATCCTCTTGTGGAAGAAGTGCGCAACCAAGTGGCGGTTCGGCGCGGCCCGATCGTTTACTGCCTTGAGTCGCTTGACTTGCCGGACAATGTCCGAATAGAGGACGTGGCACTCTTTCCTGCGGCGCAGTTCCAGGATCGTTTTGCCGAGGGCTTCCTGGGAGGAGTGGTCGTGCTTCAGGCCAAGGCACAGCGCCTTTCCGGCCCCGCTTGGGGCGATACGCTGTACCGGAGACTGTCTCAACACAAGGCGGCCAAGATCGATATTCGACTCATCCCTTACTACGCCTGGGGCAACAGGGGCGATTCGGAGATGACCGTGTGGATCCCTCTACGGTAAACACATCAGATAGCACAAATAGGGACGGACCTGCTCTATATGGAACGTTGGAAAACGACGCTTGCGCATTTTGACAGGGTGCCTCACATAGGGGGTTGTAGAAGGTGCACCGCAGTCCTTTGATTCGCCGCAGCAGATAGAACACCACCAATCGCGCCGCACCGTTAGTCCGTGCAAGAGGTCTCGTGCTATCAAGCAAACCCGCTGGAATAGATGAATCACCCCAGACTCCCGAAGCAGACGCTCCGGTCGGAGGCCTTGGGCCGTCGCGCCTTTCTTGCTTGCCTCTCAGTGAAATTACTTGACAAGGACACAAGAGCAGTTGTAAAATTATGGACAACAACACAGGGGAATCATCCAGCCCGCGTCTCGCTGGGCCGGTTTGAAATAGCGTGGGGAAAATCATATCACGCGTCAGGGGAGAAACTCGTTCAGGCTCCACGGCCACATTCATTCGGGAGGTCTCGACTATGGTAAGTCTGCGCACACCCATGAGTGTCGTTGTCCTGTTATTCTGCAGCCTGTCATTTGCCCAGCCCGGGCCTGGTCAGGGCAATGCGCCGGGCCGCAGGGTCTTGATCGGTTTTCGGGCAGGTGCCGGGCCTCGAACACCCGACACACGGGCGGCGGTCGTTCGTAATGAGGGAGGGCAAATCCATGCCTCCTTCGGCTTGGTCCCGGTCGTTTCAGCCATGCTGCCGGAACCAGCCATCGCTAACTTGCAGCGACGGCCGGATATCGCCTATGTGGAAGACGATATCCGAGTGTCCATCGTACAAGCGCCACAAACCGTATCCTGGGGCGTGGATCGAATAGACGCCGATAGGGTCTGGTCCACCAACACCGGTTATGGCATCAATGTGGCCATTCTGGATACGGGCATCGATTACGACCATCCGGATCTCCAGACAAATGTTCAGGGGGGTGTCTATTTCGCCGGCTGGATTATCGATGAACTGATGGGAAAAGACGGAAGCACGATCCCGGCCGACTGGGACGATGGCCACGGCCACGGCACACACTGCGCGGGAATCGTCGCGGCCGCCAACAACACCTTCGGAGTCGCAGGCGTGGCGCCGGAGGCGAACCTGTGGGGCGTGAAAGTTCTCGATGATAACGGTGGCGGTTACACCAGCGACATCATCCAGGGAATACAGTGGTGCGCCGACAATGGGATCGAGGTAGGCTCCATGAGCTTCGGCGCCAGCAGCGGCACGGCATCGCTCCAGAGCGCCTGTCAGGCCGCGTTCGATGCCGGTGTCTTCCTGGTGGCCGCGGCCGGTAACGACTACGGCGGTCCGGTGATTTACCCGGCGGCCTACGCGTCGGTCACGGCGGTCTCCGCGGTTGGGCAGAATGCCGATGGCAACATCTACCTTGCCGACTTCTCCAACGTGGGGCCTGAAATCCGCCTGGCCGCCCCCGGGGTCAGCATAAACTCCACGTTCAACGGCGGTGGTTACAAGGTGTGGGGCGGCACGTCGATGGCCTGTCCTCACGTTGCCGGCGCCGCCGCCTTGGCGTGGGCTTCCGGTCTGAGCAGCCCGATGGGCGTCCAGACACGGCTTTGGGATACGGCCGAAGATATGGGGCCCTACGGATGGGACTCCAGCTATGGCTACGGTCTCGTGGACGCCGAAGCTGCGGCCGGAGGCACGGCTATCGCCGACGATCCACCCACTGTGACTATCACGGGTCCTGCTGATGGAGCCACGGTCTTTGGCACGATTACTCTCGTTGCCGAGGCCGGCGACGACAACGGCGTCGAGCAGGTGGAGTTCTTCGTCGAGGGCCAAAGCATCGGACTCGGTACGGGCGGTCCCGACGCCTGGTCCACATCCTGGGATACCACCGCGCAGTCCAACGGTTCGTACACCATCAGCGCGACCGCGACGGATACGATCGGGCAGACGGCCGACCACTCGGTCGACGTTACCGTCGACAATGGCGGCGAGCCGGACGACCCGCCCAGCATTACAATCACTTATCCTGCTAATGGGGCTATTGTTTCCGGCACTATTACGGTCAGGGCCGACGCTGATGATGACGACCTCGTCACCAACGTTGAGTTCTTTGTTGATGGCATCAGCATCGGGCTAGATACGGACGACTCAGATGGCTGGTCTACGTCATGGGACACCAGCGCATACACCAACGGCTCGTACGCCGTCAGCGCGACGGCAACGGATACGGTCGGACAGACTGCGAGCGATTCGGTTGATGTGACGGTGGACAACGCCGAAGCGCTTCCCACGGCCCACGTCACTGTGAACGTAAGCGTCCTGCCGTACGGGCGCAAGTGGTGGTTTGGAATGGCGGAGATCCTGGTCGAAGCGGAGAACGGCCCTCTGGTGGGCGCTACTTTGGAAGGCTACTGGAGCGGTCTGTCTAACCAGATCGTGTCGGAAACGACAGATGAGTTTGGCTTCGTCGGTCTCCTCACAAGACGGCTGAGGAAGTCCGGCACGGTCACCTTCACCGTCACGGGAGTCGCACGGGACGGCAATCAGTACATCCTCGATCCGGCGGAGCCTGCCGACTCAATCTACGGACCGTAAGTGAAGGCCCGAGAGTGCCGGGAAACGAAGCAGGGAGGGCCGCCTCCGAGAGACGGCCCCCTGCTTCTTGATCGAGCGTTCGCTGTAGTGTGGCCAAGCCTAAACCGTCATAGCTTGTCGTGGATTGTCTGGTAGATGCGTCCGGCCTTGTCAGGCGACGCTACCTTCACCTTCACTTCGGTCGTGCCCTTGGTCAGCGAGACGAGTTCGATAACGATCTTTTTGTCCTGAGCATCGCGAGCGACGATATTGGCCTCCAGTTCGTCCTTGACCTTCTGGATGACGCTCAGACCCAGCTCGTCCACCGCTGCTTCCGTTGCCGCGTAGACCGAGGCGATGTCTTTGTCCTCTTGGGCGGTGAGCTGACCGAGGCGGTACGTGGCACTGGTGTCGGTCCCGGGATTTATCACGGTCGTGGTACAACCGACTCCCAGCGAGATGGTGGCCAGCAACAGAGCGGCGAGAATGATGCGATGTTTCATAGTGATTCTCCTTTCCCCAAAAAACTACTTTTCCCATATGAATTCTAGGGTAAAACCTCTAAGCCGTATGCTTTCCATATCGGACATACCGGTGATTTGCCTTGAAAGGAAGTTGAAGGTAGGGCCGAGATCAGGAGGCCACTGACAGGGGCGGCCCCTGGTTTGAGGGATACTTCAAAGAGACGCATGGGCCCGGGGGCAGGTTCTTTGTCTCGGAAGGTTTGCTCTTCTAGAGGCGTGGAGGCCCTTGTGATGAGCGAGAGTGGGCGAAATCGCGAGCGGGACATATTGCGCTAGAGAAGCGATGGCACTTGTGACATTGGTCACCTGAAAAATGCGAATGCGGCGTTGTGACAGCGTGAAATATTACGAGGAAAAACGTCGCTGTTTTTCTATCTTTACATCAACATTCAGCACGCGAAGCTTGCTGACAACCAGAACCGCTGCTGCGTCCGGCAGGGCTGCCATGCCTCGATTGCCAAAGTACGCTGTCGCTGCTACGATGGGGGGCGACAACGCCGTTGGCGTTACGTTGATGTGTCGCCTTCACGGCTGGGTACGAAGGAGAATATGCCATGCGACGACTCGTCCTGTTCTTCTACGCCGCCATGTTCATCGTCTGTGTGCCCGTCGTTTGCTGGTGCGCGACCTACGATGTCGTCATCACGGCGGGGCGGATTTACGACGGTTCGGGCCAAACCCCTTACACCGCCGACGTTGCCATCAAGGTCGACCGCATCGCCGCCATTGGGCAGCTCGAACCTGACGCCGACGTGGTGATCGACGCACGGGGCGTGGCCGTGGCGCCGGGCTTTATCAACATGTTGAGCTGGGCCAACGAATCGCTCATTCACGATGGCCGCTCACAAGGCGAAATTCGCCAGGGCGTGACGCTGGAGATCCTGGGCGAAGGCTCGTCCATGGGGCCGCTCAACGACGCGATGAAGCAGGAGATGCGGGACTCGCAGGGTGACATCAAGTACGATGTCGAATGGACCACGCTTGGTGAGTTTCTCGACTACCTGGTGCGGCGGGGCGTCTCGACCAACGTGGCTTCGACCGTCGGTGCCGCCACGGTGCGCGTGCACGTGCTGGGCTACGACGACCGGCAGGCGACGCCCGCTGAACTGGAGCAGATGTGCGCCCTGGTCGAGCGGGCGATGCAGGAGGGGGCCGTCGGTCTCAGTTCGGCGTTGATCTACGCGCCGGGTTGCTATGCGAACACAGAAGAGCTGATCGCGTTGGCCGAGGTGGTGGGCAGGTACGACGGAATCTATCTCTGCCACCTGCGCAGCGAAGGCGATCGCCTGCTGGAGGGCCTGGAGGAGTTGATCACCACGGCCCGCCGAGCGAACGTGCGCGCGGAAGTCTATCATATGAAAGCGGCCGGCCAAGCGAACTGGCCCCGGCTCGATGCCATGATCGCCCGCATCGAGGCCGCGCGTGCCGCAGGGCTCCACATCACCGCCAACATGTACACCTACACGGCCGGCGCGACCGGTCTCGACGCGGCGATGCCGCCGTGGGTCCAGGCCGGAGGGCACGATGCGTGGGTGGCCCGGCTGGAGGATCCGCGGATCAGAAAACGCGTCGTTGAAGAGATGCGCGTGCCTTCGAAGGATTGGGAGAGTCTGTATCTATTGGCCGGCTCGGCCGAGCGCGTGCTGCTGGTCGAGTTCAAGAACGAAAAGCTCAGGCACCTGACCGGCAAGACGCTGGCCGAGGTCGCGCAGATGCGAGGCGCGTCGCCCGAAGAGACGGCGATCGACCTGGTGATCGAAGACGACAGCCGCGTGGGCACGGTCTATTTTCTGATGTCGGACGAGAACGTGGTCAGGCAGATCAAACAGCCCTGGGTGAGCTTCTGTTCCGACTCCGCGTCACAGGCCCCCGAGGGCGTTTTCCTCGAATCGAATCCGCACCCGCGCGCCTATGGTAGCTTCGCCCGCCTGCTGGGCAAGTATGTGCGGCAGGAAAAGGTCATCCCGCTCGCAGAAGCGATCCGGCGCCTCACGTCACTACCGGCCGAGAATTTGAAGCTGAAACAGCGTGGTCGCCTGGCGCAAGGTTACTTCGCCGACGTCGTCGTCTTCGATCCGAACACCATCATCGACCACGCGACCTATGCTCAGCCGCACCAGTACGCCACCGGCATGCGCCACGTCTTCGTCAATGGCACCCAAGTCCTCCGCGACGGTGCCCACACCCACGCCAGACCCGGCCGCGTCATTCATGGCCCCGGATACCGACCTTGACACCAGGACGGACGCGCGGGCCCGGAGTCACGCAGATATCCGACAGGGGCCGAGTGTGCACAGACGGCGTGAGTCGACATTCGCACGGTATGCGATGAAAAAAAAGCCCCGGCGATCGAGAGATCGACGGGGCAGGACGACCCTGCTGGCGCGCTATTCTGGTGTCAACGCAAAAGCGAAGTTCGCGGAAGCATCGTATTTGTTGATCCGTAATCCGTTTCCTGTGGTGGCCTTGGCGCGGACGTAGAGATGAGCGTTGAACGCGGCTTCGCTGCACGCTCGGCCGAGAAGGTCGGAGACGACATAATTCTCAAGGAAGTTCCCCGTCGTATCTCCGTTATGCGCGGGTGATGAGACCTCGTCGAAGTAGCCCAAAATGGGCGTGGCTCCTCGATGCACCTGGAACGAGTACATCGCGTGCTGGGCCGGATGGATGGCGTGCCACTGCAATTGCACCATGTCCGCTACGTTTTGATAGCGCAGGAAGCCACACTGATCGGCCGCTGTGCCGGCGACCGTGGGGGGATCGATCCCCGCAAAGCAGTGCCGGTTGTCGACGGCCAACGGGAAGGAGTAATCGCTGGCCACAACCGTCGGCGATAGCCACGAGGAGGGACCGTCCGGAATCATGAAATCGTAGGCGGCTCCTGGCGTGAGGGCTCCATTCTCGTCGTATACCAGGAGCCGAACGTCATAGAGACCGGCCGTGAGCCCGAGCCCAACCGTGTCCAGGAATCCTTCATACTCTTCGCCGGGAAAAGGTTTGCTGGGCCATGAGACCTGTTCTCCCGGCTTCGGCGACACCAGCGCCGGCAAGTCGCTGCTGTGAGGAAGAAAGCGATAGACGCCCTTCCCAGCCACCGGGTAGGGGCCCAGTTTCAGTTGGGGAAACGTCGCAAGTTGCCCAGGCAGTTGGCTGACATACTTGGCGTAGAGCGGTTCGGTCATGTCCTTCCAATTGGCCCACGAGGTGTGCTTGTACTGGATGAGATAGTAGTAGACGCCGCCGGGACCGGGGGTCGGAACGCTGCTGGAGGCGTTGATCTGCATGCCGAGACGTCCACCGAACGGGGCGTTGGTCATCTTTTGGTCGCTGATTCCATCGACGTACTCCTTGATCAATCCCGGCTCCCGGCCCGGGCCTGTCGCAATCTGGTCCAGACGTATTCCACCGATTCCCTCCAGCATCACCAAGGGCGTGGGCGAGACCATCGTGGCCGGGCCGAACTCTCGAAAGCCGACGTCGCTGAGGTTCGTACCGGTCGCCAGGGCCAACGTACGGGCGCCGGTGGACAGGTCAAGTCGGAAAATGCCGCCTTCCTTCGGATCGGCGTAGTAGAGCAGGCCGTCCGGGCCAAACGCCATGCCGCACACCGATCCGGTGGGATGACTGAACACTTGCACGAGAGTATTGGTCGTGAAATCGATCGTGTAGATGCTCGCCGGTTCGATGTTCCCGCCGGAGATGTAGATGGTGTCATGAGGGTCGATCGCGAAGTGTCCGTTCCAGTTGGACCAGCCCGTATCGGCGTTCTCGACGGTCCAGATCAGCGTCGCTGCGGTCGACCCTCCGAAGGCGTTCAGTTTCCAGATACGACCGAGCGACGACCCCAGGCGATCCAGATCGCTTAGATACAAATTCCCGTGCGCATCGAATGCGACGCACCGCACCTGTTCAGTGCTCCAGTCGACGACATGCGTGTGCACGACGGCCTCGCTGGGAGAACTGCTGGCCAGATCAACGTCATAGACGTCGTATCCTGCAGAATTGATGTAGTAGAGTTGGCTGGCATTCCACGGGGCAAACTCGAAATAGTTCAGCAAGTTGTCCGGCTGGCTCGTTGGCCGTGAATACACGGGAAAGGTGCCGCTTCCCTCCCGGTATCGGTACACGGTGCTGTCGTTGAAATTGGCGTAGTACATCTCGAACGCGCCCAGAGGCCCGACGGTCACGTCGTCGATGAAGAGTTCGAATCCACCGATGGCAAAGCTGTGAACATCCTGGCCGGCAAAACT
>CP070782.1:5008979-5022027 GCA_020346325.1 Phycisphaerales bacterium | reverse complement strand
GCGGCGATGGACGGCTTCCAGGTGATGCCGATGGCCCAGGCGGCCAAGATCGGTGACCTGTTCGTGACATTGACGGGCAACAAGCACGTGTTGCGGCCCGAGCATTTCCGCGCGATGAAGCACCGCGCGACGGTGGCCAACAGCGGTCACTTCGACGTGGAGATCGATATTCCCGGACTCAAGAAGATGAGTAAGAAGGTCAATCGCGGGGTGCGGAACCACGTCGACGAGTACGTGATCAGCAAGACCAAGAGCATCTATCTGCTGGGCGAGGGACGGCTGATCAATCTGGCGGCAGCCGAGGGGCATCCGGCGTGCGTGATGGACATGAGTTTCGCCACCCAGGCCCTCCAGGCCGAGCACGTGATCAAGAAGGCCGGCAAGCTGCCCGTGGCCGTCCACGATGTTCCACTGGAGATCGAGGAGCAGGTTTGCCGATTAAAGTTGAGAACCATGTCGATCGGAATCGACAAGCTGACGCCCGAACAGATTGAATATCTGGCCAGTAGCGGCGAAGGGACTTAGCCGCAGTGCGGTTGAACGGCGGGGCGGACGCTTGTGATTGATACGGGGCAGGCCTTCGCCACGTTATGGAAAATAAAGACACGGAAAAGACGCCCAAGACGCCGAAGTCGCTCTTGGCGGTGGGACCAACGCTGCACTACAGCCATCGCAACGTGCAGCGCTGCTGGCTGTTGGCGGTGGTCGCGTTTGCGATTACCTGCCTGATCTGGTCGCGCATCGTGACCGGGACGTTCTGGGCCTTCGACCTGGAATCGCAGACGGCCCCGAGTTTCTGGCGGCTCAACCAGGCGACCGTGACCGGGGCGAGCATCTTCGAGTATCCCTGGCAGATCATCGTGCTGGGTCTGCTGATGGGTGTGCTCGCGGTGACACCCGTGCTGATCTCGCAGTTGATGAGCTTCGGGCACAGCTTCATCTTCATCCTGGCGGTCTTCTTCCTGGCGAGCCTGCCGGGCTTTGCGCTGTCCCTGCTGGTCAGTTGTTTCGCGGTGGCGTGCCGGCCCCTGCGCTTTCGCTCGCGGATCATCGCGATCGCGCTGTGCACGGCGCCGCAACTACTCTATTGGGGATTCCTGGGAGGCGCCCGCGGGATGGAGCCGCTCGAGTGGGGCTTCTCATTTGCGCCGTGGATCTGGGCGTGGATCGTGGGGCTGACGATTGCGGGTCTGGTTCTGGGCATCGGCCACTACACGCGCTACCGACCCGGCCTGAACTGGATCTTCGCGACGACCACGCTGCTGCTGGCGGTGGGTGTGTTCGAATGGAAGATCGGGTTTGACGAACTGGACTATCAGTTCTACATCGCCAAGAACAATCCCGAGCAGGTCGTCGAGTTTCACGACCACAGCATCCGTGAATACCTGGACCGGACGATTACCGACCCGGATACGCGCAAGACGTTGGCGGGCCTCTTCTTTCCCACCGACGCCATTCCGTTGCGCACCGAGTTGAAGACGGAGATCCAGATCCAGTTGAGTCTCGACCGCTGGCCGAAGTGGTTCGAGGTGCCGCCCGAGCTGGAGTATCAGCGCAAGCGCGAGTGGCTCAACGCCCAGTACGAGCGGTTCATCAATCCGACGAAGTCGTGGTGGATGCCGGAGGCGCTACACAAGGAGATCGTCAGCCGGCGATCCAAGAGCGGTCGCACGCCGATCGCCTTGTACTATCGCAACCTCTTGAGCGAATACAGTCCGGACCTGCCGCGCATTCGCCGGGATGAAGTGTTGCACTTCTACAGTGACTACCCGCACGAGCGTGCCGGCGAGATGTGGTTCGAGTTGTATCGGGACTTCGGCGAGGCGCCCGAATCGGCCGAGGCCCGCTGGCGGATTGCCCATCACGTGGCGGGGCGCGGTCGGTTCACGCAGGCCGGCACCTTTCTGGATCAGGCCCAGGCCATGGTGCAGGAGGAACTGGCCCGGCAGGAGGACGCGCAGAGGCCCTCCGATTCGCTGTTCAGCGCCTTCCGGCCGCCAGCTAGGACAGTCATGACGCCCTTGAAGTTGAGAGAGTTACAGTGGCGTATCCATGAGTTGCAGGCCTTGATCGGCGACGAAAATCTTAAGGGGGCCGACGGGGCGGGCGAACGCCTGGCGAAGTTCGTCACCCTCAACCCGTACAGAGTCGAATACGGTCAGCAGCTCGAAGCCCTGCTGGCGCAGACCGGTGAGCAGGACGGTCTGCGTGACAACATCCTCCTGGCCCAGGCCAAGCTCATTCCCGACGACCAGGGCCGCGAGGAACGGCTCAGTCAGTTGAATCGCCAATACCAGGACACCGACGGCGGAAGGGAGGCTCTGTACGAGCTGGCACGGCTAAAAATCCGGATCTACCAGGAAGAAGGGGGCGGCGATCGGGAGAGGAAACGACGCCTGCTGACCGAAGCACGCGATATGCTGACCAGCTTCACGAATCTGTATCCCAACAGCTTCTACGTCGAGCAGGTCGAGCGCAACCTAGAGGGATTGCCCCGCTCTCAATAGCCGCGCGTTGTGCGCTGGGGCCGATGCGGCCTGTTACCACGCCTCGGAGCGAGGGTTTCGGCGTTTGATTTGACTTATGCGCAGGGTTTGCTAACATGAATAGTAACAGGTCCGGAGGCTTCCGGAGTTGCGTGGACGGTTGCAGATACGCAGGGGAGCAGAGTGATGGTGGAAGGTGATTTCGGGCGCCGTCTGATGGCGGTGGGAGGCTCACGGGACCAGCTTGCGATCGAGGCACTGCGGCTGGCGGCTGAGTACGAGGTGGAAGGCGCTCGTTGTGACGACATTTACTCGGCGGTGGCAGACCTAGCGGGGGGGCGGCGTGGCTGCACGCTGGTGGTCGGACGTCTGCGCGAGCTGGCCAAAGAGGACGGCCGTTTCTTCCGGGTCGCCGCTCGCAACGGCGCGCGCTGCGCGGTGCTTCTGGACCGGCCGGGTCCGGATGACCGCCGTGAGGTTCTTGCCGCAGTTCGGGCACGGGCCACCATGCTCGACGCGATCGACGAGATCCGAGGGGCTGTTGAGGCGTGGCTGGCGAGTCCGGGCTGTCTGCCGGCGGTACCCCGGTTGAGCCGCGACGAGTTTCGAGCGACCGAGGCCGAGCTGGACGCATTGTTGGGGCAAGAGGCTGATGGATAGGATCAGGCACTCCGCGTCGTCGCCATCCGATTCGAGCCGGGCCCTTCTGCTGGTGGGAGACATCGGCACGGCCTTCTTGGATGCAACCAGCGCAGGCCGTTATCCCTGTGACGTCAGGACACACGTGCTGGAGGCAATCGAAGCGGCCGCGCGGCATGACTACCGTGCGATAGCGGTGGTGATGGCGAGCCTTTCCGGCCAGCTCAGTGCCGTGTTGAAGGCGCTGCGCCGCTGCACGACGGCGCGGGTGATTCTCCTGGCCCAGATGTACGAAGAGCCGATCGCCCGGGCCCTGGTGGAGGCCGGGACGAGCGCCGAAGCGGCCGCCGACGAGTATCGCCTCTGCCCCACGACACTGGCCGGACTGTGTCACGATAGGCAAAGCGATGCAGAGGCGAATGGGGAGGGCGGGGCCGACGGCACGTGCCTCGACGCGGCGCTGGAGACGAGGATTCGGCACCTCGAACACCTGGCGACTACCGACGATCTGACCGGACTGAAGAATCGGCGTTACCTGTGGGAGTTCGGCCGGCAGGTAATCGACCGGGCGCGGCAGAGCGGCGGGCGCGTGACACTGCTGGTGTTCGATATCGACAATTTCAAACACTACAACGACGTCTACGGCCATCCCACCGGGGACGAGATTCTCCGACAGGCGGCGATCCTGATGCAGCGCTGCTGCCGCGCGCACGATGTCGTCGGCCGCATCGGCGGGGACGAGTTCGCCGTGGTGTTCTGGGATGAGCCGCGCGAACCGGCCGACGACGTCGAATCGGACCGACGTTCATCCCGGACCGACCATCCCAAAGAGGTCATCTGTATCGCCAAACGGTTTCAAAAGGAATTCGGAAACGCCGAACTCGATTTGCTCGGTCCCGAGGGTCAGGGTGTGCTGACCGTCAGTGGGGCGCTGGCAGGCTTCCCCGGTGACGGCGCGACGGTACAGGAGTTGTTCGAGCGCGCCGACGCGGCGCTGCTGGAGGCCAAACGCAGCGGCAAGAATCGCGTCTACCTCGTGGGCGAGCCCACGAACAACATTGCCGACCTCTCGTAGATGCGCCATGGTGGCACACGCTCCAATCAGACTCCTTGGGGCACAGGATTCTGTCATCGTGAGCCGAAGGCGAACGATCTGCGTCGGGGATAGGAGGTTCGATTCGTTGCGAGGCAAGCCGCTTATGCTTGCCCCAGATGGTTCACTTCGTTCACCATGACAATGAGACGGATGGATGGACACGTTGTCGCCTATGCCAAGATGAGATCGGTTCCTGGGGTATTGCAGAAAGGATTGACGCCGACGGATCGATGGAGCTGACACCCTCGATACTTCTCAGTGCCTACTGCCAGGGATGCTTCCCGATGGCCGAGGCCGACGGGACGATCTACTGGTACGATCCCGACCCGCGCACGATCATTCCGCTCGATCGATTTCACATCTCGCGTTCTCTGAAGCGCCGCCTGCGCAAGGGCGACTTCGCCGTGCGCTACGACACGGTGTTCGCGCAGGTCATGGCCAGGTGCGCCGAGCGGGCGCCGGGACGCGAGGAGACGTGGATCAGCGCTGAATTCATCGAGGCCTATACCCGCCTGCACGAATTGGGCTTTGCCCACAGCGTCGAGACGTGGATGGACGATGAACTGGTCGGCGGCGTGTACGGCGTCAGCATCGCGGGCCTGTTCGCCGGTGAGAGCATGTTCAGCCGCAAGACCGACGCCAGCAAGATCGCTTTGGTCCATCTCGTCGCCCGCCTCAACGAGCGTGGCTACCGCCTCTTCGACGTGCAATTCACCACGGCCCACCTCCAGCGTTTCGGCGCCGTCGAAATCCCCCGCGTCGAATACCAGCGCCGCCTCGCCGACGCCCTGACATCCGATGCCGTCTCCTGCGCCCCCTGGTGACGGTGACCTGCAACGTCCTTCTGTCTTCCCAGTAAGAATTTCGGTATCGTGGCCCTAACAGGCGGCGACATTCCAACGTCTGTATAGGTGGAGAAGCATCTGAATGACCGACGACGGCCGTAGGAAAAGTGGGATCGCTGCCCTGGTCCGGGCGTCTCAGGCGGGAGACAAGGTGGCCTTCGACCGGCTGGTTCGCCTGCACCAGCAGCAGGCGATGCGTCTGGCGACGGGGATGCTGGGCGATGTCGACGACGCGGCCGAGGCCGTCCAGGAGGCCCTGGTCAAGGCCTATACGCGGCTGGGCAGCCTGAAGATCCCGGGGCGCTTCCGGGTGTGGCTGTTGCGGATCGTGGCCCATGAAGCCATCAGCCGGCAGCGGGCCCGGCGCCGTCAGGCCGGGTTTCTCAGGCTCGCGGCGGGGTACGTCGGGAAGCGGACGGTCCGAACGCCGGACGCGGCCGGACAGACCGAGGACTTGAAGACGGCGATCAAGAGGGCGATGGCTCAACTGACGGCCAAGGAGGCCCAGGCCATCACGCTGTTCGGACTTGAGGACCTGCCGCACGAAGAAGTGGCGCGGATCATGGGGTGCTCGACCCAATCGACCCGCTGGCATGTGTATCGAGCCAGACAGAAACTGCGTTTGTTATTGAGAGAGCACCTGAAATGAACCAGGATCATCGCGACATCGACAGATTGCTTAAGGCCAACGTCGAACAGCAACTGGCCGACTTCGACTGGGACAAACTCGCGCGGTCGGTAGGCAGACGCCTGGCGACGGGCGACCTCCGAAGGCGGCGGGGCCGTCCGGTCGTGCGTGCGTTCGCGGTGGCGGCGGCCATCCTCCTGGTCGTTGGGGTCGCGGCGGTGGTCCTGCTGAATCGGAAGACGCCGAACGCCGATACCGCGTCCGGGCCCGGCCGGGCGACCGTGGTTATCGCCAGGCGTGCCGCCGAGAAGGGAGTGGGCCGCTGCGACGTTCGAATCCATGACGCTGTCAAGCCGACGCCGGACGACACTGCCCAACGCCCGAGATGGTGTGTTGTCACCTTGCCCGAGCCAGCGTCCGACGACATCGGTCATGATAGAAACCGAGCCAGTCTCGCCTGTTTGTTCTAAGACACCGCGTCTACTAGAGAGGGAAAGCCATGAACGCAACGATCCGAAAACCGCTTGTCTTAGCATCTCTCTTGGTCGTCTCTCTGGGCAGTGTAGCAGTCGCCGACAGCGCGGCCGTGCAGGAGAAGCTCAAACGCCAGGTCGAAGTGACGCTGGTCGACGTGACCATTGTGGAGGCACTGGAAGAGATCGGGAAGAAAGCCGGCGTTGTCATCGAGCTATCCGAAGAGGCCATCTGGGAACTGCCCGAAGGGGCCCAAACGCGCCTGTCCGTGACCCTGGAGGGGCAACTGGGCCAGAGTCTCGAAGAGATGCTCAACGCCTTCTTCATGCGCTACGCCGTGGGCGCCGACGCCGTGGCAATCTACCCCCGTCCGGAATTGAAACACATCATGGGGCGGCCGACCGCCCAGACCCTTGAACTGCTCCGAAACGTCTATACCAACGCCACGTATCTGACCGGCGAAGTCAAGGCGGTTGAGCGAATGGCGCAATCTGTCGTCAGCCAGATGGCCGGACAGGATGTTTCTGTCTTCCCTTTGGAGATGTCACGTGTCGTGGCGAGGGTCATGGGTCAGATGGTCGGTGCGAGCCAGGACGGGATTACGGTCTGCTTGGCCCCGATTCTTGACGAAGTGGTGGACAGTGTCTCAAATGGTAGCGATCGTTGGGTGGTGTGCGCGCCGGAATGGCCCAGTCAGGTCGCTCAAATCAGAATCATCCCTCGTCACGAATACGACGAGATCATGCGTGCCCGTATCATTGACATTTCCTTTCAGGAGGAGACGGGGCTTACGATTCTGAGACACTTGAAAGGCATAGCGGATATCAAACTCGAATTTGCCGGCAATGACCAGAGGTGGCTCGAGCGAAGGATCTCTATCGAAGCACTGAACATCAAGGTGGAAGAGGCATTGAGGCGGGTCACCTCCGCGCTCGGTGGTGAGCTCAAAAGCGTCAGCCTTGGTGCCAAGGGGGCGAAATTCGTTGTGCAAAAGAAGGCTCCTTTCACGCCGCGGGCCGCGCGAGCGGTCGGGCCGGCTCCCGCGCCGAGCGCTTCGGCCTCCGCGAGCGGCGACTACGTGGGTAAAATCAGCATTCCGATGGACGGCGGGAAGTACTTCCTCGAGTTCATGCTGCGCGAGAGCGATCTGACCGACGAGCTGCGCCAGCTCCGTGCCGAGCGGATCCAGGCGATCTTGAAGACCGCCCCCACCTTAGACGCCCCCGAAACGGCGCCGGCACCGTAGACATATCCTGAGATTCCCGGCAGGCCATCCGGTCTTGGCAGGGGCGAATAGTCATTCGCCCCTACGCACTGTTACAGACGCGCGGTGATCGGCGGCGCGCTTTTGGCTTTACAGAGCGTGCGAATGCGGATATACCGGCCGATGGTTTCCTATGGGGAGGAGGTTGACGAACGTTCTTGTGTAGGCCGGTATAGGGAGGAACAGTCGCATGTCCAGGTCGCTCGGTATTGCCATCGTTCTCATAGCATGCCTTGCAGGCGTGTCGGCATCGGCCGGAGTCTGGCCCAGTGGGCGGGAGGTCGTTGAACTGGAGGCCAGGCCGTTCGATTTGCGGGACGTGCGGCTGCTGGATGGTCCGTTTCGCGATGCGATGCTGCGCACGCAGCGGTATCTCCACGCGTTGGGGTCGGAGCGGTTGCTGTGGTACTTCCGGAAGACCGCCGGACTGGAGACGCCGGGCGAGCCACTGGGGGGCTGGGAGAAGACGGAATTGCGCGGGCATACGATGGGGCACTATCTGTCCGCGTGCGCGCTGATGGTTGCCAGCACGGACGATGACTCTCTCAGAGACAAGGCGAATGCGATCGTGGCCGAGTTGGCCAAGTGTCAGGAAGCGCTCGGCTCCGGCTATCTCAGTGCTTATCCGGAAGAGCAGATCGACCGCGTGCTGGCCCGGCAGCGCGTCTGGGCGCCATGGTACACGCTGCACAAGATCTACGCCGGTCTGATCGATATGTACGTCTACTGCGGCAACGAGCAGGCGCTGGAGATTGCCCAGGGCATGGCGCGCTGGGCGAAGGGAAGGCTGGGAAAGCTGGGCCGCGCGGCGATGCAGGACGTGCTCAACCACACCGAACAGGGGGGCATGAACGAGACGCTGGCCAACCTCTACGGTGTCACGGGCGAGAAGCAATGGCTGGAACTGGCGCAGCGATTCAATCAGGACCGATACAACGATCCACTGCTGATGCACCGCGACGAGTTGAAAGGTCAGCACGTCAATTCGTTCATTCCGAACACGGTCGGCTCGGCCCGGCAATACGAACTGACGGGCGACCCGAGCGGTCGGCACATCGCCGAATTCTTCTGGCAGTGCGTCGTGCACGGGCGGAGCTACTGCACGGGCGGGACCTCGATCGATGAACATTGGCGCAGCGATCCATATTGCCTGGCCGATCGACTTGACGCGCATACCCAGGAGACCTGCTGCACGTACAACATGCTCAAACTGACGCGACACCTGTTCGCCTGGCAGCCAGATGTGAAGTACATGGACTACTACGAGCGGAACCTGATCAACTCGATCCTGGCGACGCAGGATCCTCGCACGGGGATGATGATGTACTTCGTGACGTTGGGTTCGGGGTACTGGAAGTACTTCAACACGCCGCGCGATTCGTTCTGGTGCTGTACGGGCAGCGGCCTGGAGAATCACGGCAAGTACGCCGACACGATCTATTTCCACAACGACGAGACGCTGTGGGTGAATCTGTTCATCGCCAGCGAGCTGAACTGGAAGGACAAGGGTGTCGCCGTACGCCAGGACACGACGTTTCCCGATGAATCCGCGACGAAGCTGACGATCGAGGTCGACCGACCGACCGAATTCGAGTTGCGGCTGCGCGTGCCCGCGTGGGCGACGCAGGGCGTGACGCTGAAGATCGACGGCCGGCCTCAGGCCGTGACGGCCCAGCCTGGTTCGTTCCTGTCGATTCGGCGCACTTGGTCGGAAAAGACGACAATCGAAATGGCCATGCCGATGAAGCTGTGGCTATGTCCGATGCCCGACGATACGAGTTTAGCAGCGGTGATGTGCGGACCGCTGGTCCTGGCCGGTCAGTTGGGCGAGATCGAGGTTCCCCAGGAGTCGATCTACACGACGGACAACTGGTTCGAGTTTCCCGAAGACCGTATCGTCGAGGCGCCTGTGATCGTCACGACGCAGCGCGATCCGGCGATGTGGATCGAGCCGGTGCGAACGGTGCCGGCCAAAAGACTGACGTTTCGCACGATCGACGTGGGCCGGCCGCGCGATGTCACGCTCGTGCCTTATCACGAATTGTTCGGCCAGCACTACGCGGTCTACTGGCGCATCACGGACGAGGCGGGCTGGCAGCGGATTCAGGCCGAACGGAAAGCGCGCGAAGAGGCGAAGGCTCGCGAAGTGGCCCGCCAGGCGGCCCTGGATGCCCGGAAGGTCGATGCCATTGAGATCGGTGTCTCGGAGTCGGAGCAGGCGCACGGGATGAAGGGCGAGAACACACGGAACGGCACGCACGCGGGGCGGCGCTGGCGTGACGCCGAGGATGGGTGGTTCGAGTATCGTATGAAAGTTCTGCGCGACAAGCCCGTGACGCTGCATTGCACGTATTGGGGCAGTGATGGCGGGCGAACGTTTGACATCCTTGTCGATGGGACGAAGATCGCCACGCAGAAGCTTGCCGAGAACGAGCCGGGCGAATTCTTCGACGTCGAGTACGACATTCCCACAGAACTGACCGAAGGCAAGGAGTCAGTGGTGGTGCATTTCGCCGCCCACGCGGGCAGTACCGCCGGTGGCGTCTTTGGCTGCGCCACGCTCAAACCCGCTGAATAACAAGCACACAAGATGACGTACGGAAGGGAAAGAGACGCATGAGTCCAGCGCGATTCACGATCCTGATCAGTTTGCTCGTACTGACATTCGCAATCTCCGCCGGTGCCGCTGAACCGATGCGGCTGGCGGCCGACCCCGCACTGTCGCCCGACGGCAAAACGCTGGCGTTTGTCTGGCGCGGGGACATCTGGCTGGCACCGGTCGAGGGGGGCAACGCGCGCGCCCTGACGCAACATGAGGCTTCGGACTCGCAGCCTACGTTTTCGCCGGATGGTTCGGAGATTGTTTTCGTTAGCGGTCGGGACGCGGGCAACCAGGTGTACGCCGTTCCCGTCGCAGGGGGCACGCCGACGCAAGTGACGTTTCACACGGCCGGCTATCGGATCGAGGATTGGCACCCTTCGGGTCAGACGCTGCTGGTTAGCGGTCGGCGCGATTACTTCTGGCGCAGCGGCGGGCGATTCTTCCGCATCGCGCGCCACGAGCGCCAGGCCGAAGAGATTCTGTTCGACGCCGATGGATCGAACGGATCGCTATCGCCCGATGGTAAGCGGCTGCTTTTCACACGCGAGGGCATGACGTGGTGGCGCAAGGGCTATCATGGCTCGCGCACGAGCCAGGTTTGGATGTACGACGTCGAGACGCAGGAATACACGCGGCTGCTCGAGCCGGAGATCGACGCCCGCTGGCCCCTGTGGAGTGCCGATGGCAGCGGGTTCTATTACGTCGGCGCCCAGAGCGGGTCATTCAATCTATGGAAGCACGACATCGACGCCGGCACCGACCGCCAGTTGACGTTCTTTGAGGACGATTCGGTGGTCTTTCCCTGCATTTCCCGCGACGGCTCGACGATCGTGTTCCGCCATCTCTTCGATCTGTATCGCTTCCATCCGAGTAGCGGCAGCGCCCCGATTCGCATCGACCTGACCAATCCGGGGGACGTCGTGACAGCGCCGGAGGAGCGCCGAGTGATCCGGGAGGCGACCGATGTGACCTTCTCCGATGACGGTCTGGAAGTAGCGTTCATCGCCGGGGGCGATCTGTGGGTGATGGATACGGAACTGCGCGAGCCGCGCCAGATCACGGCCACACCTGAGGAAGAACGCGACCCGGCCTTTGGACCTGAAGGTGAGACGATCTTTTTCGTCAGCGACCAGGGCGGGCAGAGTGATATCTGGCGAGCCGAGCGCGGCGATGCCGAGAAGTACTGGTGGCAGAATGAGACGTTCGAACTGAAGCGACTGACCCAGGATGCCGAAGTGGAGGCGGATCTGCGCTTCAGCCCCGACGGGACGTGGCTCTCGTTCATCAAGGGGCTGGGCGATCTCTGGACCATGACGCTCGAAGGCAAAGAGCCCCGGCGGCTGGTGCGCTCGTGGGACCCGCCGGGGTACGACTGGTCACCCGACGGCAAGTGGGTCGTGTATGCCGTCAACGACAACGATTTCAATCGGGACGTCTGGATCATCCCGGCCGACGGCTCGGCCGAGCCGGTAAACGTGTCCAAGCACCCATACGACGAGTACAACCCGGTCTGGCGGCCCGACGGCAAGGTCATCGCCTTTACCAGCCAACGGCTCGATCGCGAGACGGACATCTTCTATCTCTGGCTCCAGGAGGAGGAGCACGAGAAGGGCCAGCGCGACCGAACGCTGGAGAAGGCGCTGAAGAAGATGGAAGAGGCCCGCAAGAAAGACGAGAAGAAGGACAAGGGCAAAGAGGAGAAGGCCGAAGACGAGCCGGAGGCGGAGGAACCGAAAGAGGAAGACGAGGGCGAGGAAAAGGAAGACGACGAGAAGAAGAAGGACGAGGAGGAGCTTCCCGAAGTCGTCATCGACTTCGACCGCATCCACGAGCGGGTGCGGCGGATCGAGATCGGCGGCTCGACCGAGCGCGGACTCTTCTGGTCGCACGATTCCAAGAAACTCGCCTTCCGCGCCACCATCGACGGGAAGCGCGGGACCTACACGGTCGAGATCCCCGAGGAACTGGAGCCCAAACTGCTGACGGACAAGACCGGTTCGCGGGCCCGCTGGCTCAAGGAAGGCAACCAGATCGTCTGGCTCTCGGGCGGCAAACCCGCCAGCGTCTCGGACAAGGGCGAGGAGACGGCCTATTCCTTCTCGGCCCGGCAGGCGGTGGATCGCGAGGCGCACTATCGCGCGGCGTTCGATCTGGCCTGGCGGGCGATGCGCGACCGCTTCTACGATGAGCGCTTGGGCAATCGCAACTGGGACGCCATTCGCCGCAAGTACGTTGACGTCGCGGCCACCGCACCGGATGCCGATAGCTTCGCTATTGTCGTGAACCTCATGCTGGGCGAACTGAACGGCTCGCACCTGGGCTTCTATCCGAATCGGCGCTCGGCCCGGTCCAACCGGTCCGATTGGAATGTCACGACGGCGCATCTGGGTGTGCGCTTCGACCGGGACTATCAAGGTCCCGGCCTGAAGGTGCGGGACGTACTGCCCAACGGGCCGGCCGACCGCGAGGTGAGCAAGATTGAGCCCAACGAAGTCATCATCAGTATTGACGGGACGAACGTCGATCCGGAGATGGACCTGACCGAAGTGCTCAACGGTCCGCTCGATCGCGACATCTATCTCGACGTTCGCAGCGCTGACGGAGAGACGCGCGAAGTGCTATTGCGCCCGATCTCTTACGGTCAAGCCAGTGGGTTGCTCTACGAGCAGTGGCTGCGCTACAACCGCCAACAAGTAGAGACGCTGTCGGACGGGACGCTGGGCTACGTGCACATTCGCGGGATGAACTGGCCCAGCTTCCAGAAGCTCGAACGCGAGCTGTACGCCGTGGGGGCGGGCAAGGATGGCCTGGTCATCGACGTCCGCAACAACGGCGGGGGTTTCACCGCCGACCACGTGCTGACGCTGCTGTGCCAGCCTGCCCACGCGATCACCGTCCCGCGGGGCGGTGGTCCGGGCTACCCCGAGGACCGGCGCGTCTACGCGACCTGGAGCAAGCCGATCGTCATGCTGTGCAACCAGAACAGCTTCAGCAACGCCGAGATCATCAGTCAC
>CP070782.1:4976589-5008879 GCA_020346325.1 Phycisphaerales bacterium | reverse complement strand
TGCAGGGATTACTTAAGGCCCCGCGCACGTAGGCGGCGTATTTGTCGGCGCGGTCTTGCTGATTCTCAGTGCGGCGCAGACCCGTATGGAACATGCCGCGGTCCAGGGCTCCGAAGTGGAATTCGCCGATGATCAGCGGCATGTCGATGTCGTCGGGCAGCTTCAGGTCGGCGACGCTGTATTTGTAGCGGTTGTAGCTGACCACGTCACAGAACTTCGTCGCGGCCTTGGCGGCCAGATCGTTGACCCAGGCGAAGCGGCAACCCAGGTAGAGTTGACTGGGCGCGACCCGTTTGACTTCCTCGCGGACGGTGCGGAAATAGGTCTCGGCCGTCTTGGTGTAGAACGCCGTGAGGTCGGCACGGGCCTTCTGCTTGTCCGGGGCCTCCTGCCTCTGTAGCACGGCCTCCCATGCGGTGTGGCTGGTTCCCCAGGCTTCATTCAGCTTCTCGATGGTCCCGTACTTCGCCTTCAAATCGTCGACGTCGGCAAGCAGGGCCTCCCACGAGGCGTGGCTCGTGCCCCAGGTTTCGTTGAGCTTCTCGATGGTCTCATATTTCGCCTTCAAATCCTCGACGTTGGCGAGCAGGGCCTCCCACCAGGTGTAGCTCGTTCCCCAGGCTTCGTTGAGTTTCTCGATCGTCTCGTACTTGGCCTTGAGGTCGTCGATGAAGACCTTCTTGGCGGGCTGCTCGGCGGGCGAGACCAGGGCCGCGACCGCCAGGGACGTGTCGTCGCCCCAGGCCAGCTCGTTGTGGACGAAGTAGCCGAGGCACCAGGGGTCGTCGGCGCTGTGTCCCTTCTCCCGCTCCATGCGGGCGCGCAGCTGGCTGCGGAAGTTCGGATCAAAGACGTCGTAGAACTTGCCCCAGTAGCCTTCGGAGCCCTCCAGTGGCGTGGCGTCGAAACTGATTGTCGCGACATAGGGCGTCTTTCGCTGTTCACAAATGCTGGCGTCCGACCAGTTCGCGATGGTGTTGATGCCCCAACTCTTGAAGCGGCGGTGAGTAATGTCGGTGAAGGCCGACTCGAAGCTTTCGCCGTACTTGCGCCGCAGATTGGCGCGACTGAAGTCGTAGGTCTGGTAGGGACAGTGGTCTTTGTAGTAGCCATGGGGGGCCCAGCTGCCGGTGCCGTAGAATTGGGCGAAGGGAGAATCCTCGCCGGGCAGGTCCTTGTAGTACGCTTCGCGGTCCGTAATCGGCGTAGCGTTGCCGCTGCGGACGCAATCGATGCCGTGCGACCAAAACAGCCTGCCATTGGGGTCGACGAGCCACCATTTGTCCTTGTACTTCTGGACGCGGAAGAATCCCGTGGCTCTGAGTTCGGGGCCGGACGCCCAGCCGCCATACTGGTTCCGATCCTCCGGTCCCGGGTGTGTCTCCAGATCCTGCTTCTCGGCCCGGCCGTAGGCGATCAGTTCCTCGATGGAGTGGGTCTTGCCGGGCCACTCCTTGTGGATGTACTGGCCGAACTCATCGATGAAAGGCAGGAATGTTGAGCCGTCGAGGACCTGGATCTGGCCGGCAGCCCGGACGTTGTCGATTTCGAAGATGTGGTCTGCTTTCGGGTGGTCCAGGAAGATCACCAGTTGAGTGACATTGGAGGTGTCGAGTTTGCCCGTGTGGGTCGGGGCGGCCCGCATGCCGATCAATTCCAAGGGCTTGTCGAGCTTCCACGGAACGGGGAAGATGCGCACCGTTAGCGTTCCGCTCGCTGCCGGCGCCAGCGTGATGTTCGCCGTGAGACAATGGTTCGTCCCGTCGGCCCCCGGATTGTCCACACGGCAGTTCACCGCAATCGATTCTTTGCCCCGATTGGTGATCTCCATGGCGATGGTTTCGTAGGGGGACAGGTCCCATTTGCCGTCGGGGGCCTTCAGCGTCACGCCGGGCCAGGGCGCCTCGTGTCCAGTCTGAACGCGCAGGGCGCCGCCTTCGGTCACCGTCGCCTGCGCGTCGCTGGTGGCAACGCTTTCCGCCTTGAACTCTGGTCCGAAGTCGCACAACAGCAAGGGGTTACGTGTCTCCTGGGCCTGGGCGGAGGACCCAGTGCCGGTCAGGCTCAGCAGGGCAACACAACAGGTGACAATGCGAATGGCTTTCATTAGGTTGGTCCTCATACAGCAATCTCTTCCAAGGGAGCCAAAGGCCAATATACAGGATTGTTACTCCTCCAGTCGTATATTGTACGCAAATTCGCGCCCTCGTGTTTCGAATTCCAGACCGTTTTCCGTGGTTTCGAAATCGACCGGCCGGATGGTTTTCCCCGCGCGGTCCACGGCAAGGACCGTTCGGACCCGTCGGTCCGCCGAGAATCCGAGTTCGGATGGTCTCAAGGCCACGGAGAATGCTCCAAGTTCCGGCAGGGGGGTGACGACGACAGTGTCACCGGCGCGCCGACAGCGAAAAGCTCCGTCCGTACGAACCAGACCGAAGTCGGCGGGGGCCTTGCCCAGGTTCAGTTCGGCCGGTGTCGGCCTGGATTCATGAGGGACGACAGAGACATTCGTGATCCTGCCACCGCGTCCCTCGGCGACCAAGGTGCCCAATCGGAAGCGCAGGGTCCCATCGTCCTGTCCCAGGAGGCTGTAACGCGCGCCGGTGGCCGGGTCCCAGAGACCCACCAGGATCTCATATTGGCCGGCACTGCAACGTGACGGGATCGTCGTGATCCAGTCGTCACCCAGGGGGACGGCGCCTCGCCATTCACTGGTTGGCCGGGGCAATCGCCCGCCGCCCTGGAAGGCGATCTTGTCGGAGCGGTCGGATTTCTCGCCGGTGTAGTGGATGAACACCGCCAGATCCTTGGCGGGGGATCGGTAGGTCTGCCAGTTCGTGATGAGCTTGAACCGACGGTTGCCGAGGTATTCGGCGCGCACGATCCCGGGCCGGATGGCCAGTTGATGGGCAGGGCCGAAACGACGCGCGTTGACGTACCACTGTGACTGGCTGCGTGACTGTTCGACAGTCGCGCCATCGATTCGTTCGATACTGGACTCAATCGATCCGTTCCTGGCATAGTATCCGAACGGTGGCAGAACCTTGCCAGCAACCCTCCAATTCGTCGAGCCGCGATTGACATAGACGCGGGCGCCGCCGTTCCAGTCGATGACTTGTCGATGAATGTCACCATCGCTGAATCGTACATCTGCGATGCTGTCGAGCGCGATGCTCCGCACGAAATCCTGGGCGAGCCAATACTTTCGTATGGCCCCGCATCCGAAGGCCGGGCGATCGATCATCAGCGCATGGCCCTCGAGGATCTCGGCGTTGACATAGTCGTCGCTCTCGATGCCGTGCTCGGCCCGGCTGCGCCCTCCTTGATAGCGCCCCGAGTAGCCCACGCCGTGCAGGCTGAACTTGTCGTGCAGAACCGCATCGTACCAGGGGGCGCGCTCCCAGTCCTGGCACTCGATCGCGATGCAGAATCTCTCGGCCTCCGGCGTGATCCGCAGATGCTGACAATCGGCGCCGTCCAGGTAGCCGATCAACTGATCGTGGCCCGCTTCGGAGGTCATAGGGGCGTTGTTGCCCAGGAAGTCACGAATCCAGGCGAAGGCTCGGCCCCAGTGCCGGCGCGTTTCCAGCATCGAATGAAACGTCCCAGACCGGTCGAAGAAGTCGAAGCATTCTAGCGACGTGAAGACATCGATGAAATAGCTCGTCGGCTTGAGGTTGGGTTTGATGAGTCTGAGGTTCCGTTGCAGAAACGGTAGAAAGCAGTCCGGCCGCCACCGATAGCTCTGCGCGTCGCGACTCTCGTTGAGCCAGGCCTTGATCGGTTGGCCGTCCTCGCTGAAGCAAATGTGGTCGTAGCTGTAGCCGTCGGCGTCGGGATAGAAATCGATATAGTTGTCGTGCAGGCCCCAGGGAATGTCGTGCTCGGCGCAGAGGGCCGCGATCCGGCGCATGTCTTCGACCGTTCCCAGCCCCGGGGCGGGAGGGTAAATATCGGGCAGCCGGTAGTCGTAGCCCCAGCGCTGCCAGACATGAACGGTGAGCAGTGAATCGGTCAGGCCGTAGTCGATCATCTGCTGCATGGTTTGGGCGATGTCGGCATAGCGACCGCCCCAGATGTCGAAGACGAAGCGGCCCGCCTTGCGTTCGAAACCGGGTGACGCTTGCTTGTCATAGAGGGGACGATACTTCTTGGCACAGTCGAACGCGCCGTCCGTGCTGGGCACCAGTGTCATCGTCGCGTCCATGTGGGTGTGCAGCGCGTAAAGTCGATCTTCCGGCGTCACCTCCAGATAGTCCGGCGGGTGGTCCGTCGCGACGAGGAGCGACAAACCGTCTTTGAAATCGAACCCCACGTGGCTGGTTGAGAGGTTGTGTCCGCCAAAGCCGGCACGAAACGCTTCGGGCTCGACGATACAGTAGCCGTGGCCGTAATAGACGCGGGGGGCTTTCTGGTCGGCCGGGCCCAGCGCGAAGTCCGTGATGCGCTGGGGGCAGTCGACCTTAACACGCACGCCGGCCCGCTCGGGCCACAGGCGGATGGTGAGGTCAAACTTCGTGCCGCCCAGCTGAAGCGGTTGCGTGACGGTCAATCCCTTGTTATCCGCATCCCACACGGCGTCCCCGCGCCGACCCAGGGCCGACGCCCTGCTGCCTACGGCTTGTCCGAGCACGGAAACCCTTAGCCCGTCGAACACGACGCAGGCTTGGCCGTTTCCGAGGGCGATGAACGCATCGGAAATGCCCGTCTGTCCAGGAATGACAGCGGCTCGAAGGTCACCGTCGAGTTGAAAAACGTGGCCGCGCCCTTTGCCGGTGGTCACGAGCGTTCGGGCGGTGTTACGCAATTGCGCTTTCGCGGCCTCCGGCATGGGGTCGGGCAGCCGACCCGCCACGATGGTCGGTTCGCCCCAGTAGCAGGAATCGCAAGTGGTGTCGCGCTTGGGGCCGGGATGGCTTTCCAGGCGCAGCAGCACTTGCCGGCCGGCGTACGCGGACAAATCGACCGTTCCATCGACCCATTGCTTGCTGTCGGTGTGCCGCTCAAAGACCGCCTTCTTGTCGATCCAGACGCGAAAGGTCACGCCATCACTGGGCGGCTCGCCGGCCGAGTGGTCCCGGATCGCATTGGCGAACAACAGCGTGATCGGCCTGGTTTCCGGCAACGCGAGGCGGTACTCGGCGAAGATCGTTCCGCCTCCGGGCTTCCAGGGCGGATGCATGACGAGCGCCTGCTTGGTCGATCCCCGTGTCACCCGACCGGCGGAGAAATTGGCGGCTGATTTGGCCGACGAGCCACGCCAGCCGACGGGCATGTAGACCAGAGGCTGGTCGTAATACTGCCAGGCGACGCGGTGCGTTGCGAGTGACCGCAGCGGCAGGGCGCCGTTGCGCGGCACGACGTTCGCCGGCAAGTCGGGCGGCGCCGTGCTCGACAAGGCCGCTTTCTCGAAGTTCGATGCGAAGATGCGTACGGCGTGAGCGGTTAGCGTCCGACCATCGAAGTTGAATGTTGCGTAGATATGTGCCGGGTAAAGGGCTGAGCAGGTCCCGGGCCTGGCAGCGATGCGGAACATGGCGCCGACGCTTCGTCCCGGATCGACTCGGACCTGCTTGACATCTGGCCCGACAACATGCCATTCGTCGACCAGATCGCCGAGGCGAAGCTCGATAAACAGAGTCTCATCGGCGGTGTTTTCAACGGTTGCGGCCACCACAGAGGGCGTGGCGAATTGCGTCGGCGACTCGATCTCGTCGATGGAAAGGACGAGAGGCCCTTCGGTTACCCGGTGTCCATTGAAGGCGAACGTGGGCCGGGGGTGCGCCAGGAACGGCGTAGCCAGCAGAAGAACCCATTCGATCTTGACGCGTTGTCCTCTTTGCATGGCGTTCTCTTCGATGGCTTTCTGGTTCGCTATCGGCCCTGGCGTTCGAGCAGGTACCACATGGTTTCGTACTCGGGCGAGAGCTTAAGCACATTGCCGTCCATTGGCACGCGTCGTTTTGTGCTGCCGTCCGGCGCCAGGGCGTGACAGATCCACGGGCCGCCAGGCAGAACGAGTCGTCCGTCCACCGTCTCGATTCGCACGGGCGCTTCGCCCCAGTTGCGCCCCACGGTCCGTCGGTCCGGGGAGAATTGCATCGCCGTATTCTCGCAGCGCCCGCAGGCTGTGACCAGGAGTCGATTGCCGTCATCCAGCGGCGTGACAGTCAAGGCCACCAACTCAGGGGAAGTGATGCGAACGTCTCCTTGGCTTGCCTCTTCGAACAGGGCCGCATGGCCAGTGTAGACCCGGGTTTTGCCACCGGTCGCGTGATAGAGACCCCTGTTTTTCGAGTCCGCGGACCACGTGAGTGTTGTGCCGGATGGTTCAGAGCCTGTGATGCCGTGGCTTCGTTCGTACGCCGGGACGTAGATCCCTTTCAGCATGTCGCTGCGAGTAAGGTTGCCCACTTCCCGCAAAATCGCCAACATGTCCCGGTCGTGCTGTGCGTGCAATCGGGCCAGTGCAGCCAGGTCGTTTGACGCATCCGCGACAAACACGGGCCGCCCTGACCGGAGGGGCGGGAGCGCCCCGTCGCGAAAGATAGCGGTGCCGGCGCGCATGAAGCCCCACTTGGCGGGGTTGGTGTCGATGTCGAAGAAACTGCTGAGAATCTCCCGGTCCCAACTGTCGCCGCTGTGGGAGTAGCTGTAGAACCAAAGGCCGTCCCAATCCTGGGCGGAGGCAAACGAGGCCATCATCGGGACGCACTCGGCCTGCGCATCCATCGGGGCCGGGTGATTGTATTCGCTGACGGTGAAGGGCTTGCCCGCCAGGCGTTCGGCGACGAGGCGAAACAGCGTCGCTTCTTCGGGGTAGTCGGTCATGGGCTTTTGCTCGACGATCCAGTTGCCCTGGTCCCAGGGCCGACCTGGAAAACGCGGATGCTGCCAGTAGGCATGAGCATCGATGAAGTCCATGTCACTCTGGGCGTAAAGACCGAGTGGCCCGAAGACGATGGTCCCGGTGATCAGGGCGTCGCAGCCCAAGTCGCTCTTGATATAACGTCGCATCTCATCGAAATAGGCCTTCTCCGTCTCGGTCAGGAAGGTCATCCGGTCGAGGATTCTCGGCTCGCTTTCATTCTCCTGGAACAAGGCGATGTTACCGGCGCTGAGCGATTCGCTCCTGGCCAGAGCCACTTGCCCACCTCGGTGAAGTTCGACGTTGGCCAGATCGACCGCGGCGTCATCGCCGCCGAAGGCGAAGCTGAGGCGGGCGTTGCTTTCATCGGCCGAGGCGACGAAGCCGAAGGTGTGATGGGTCCGCCGGCTCGTCAATGCCACGCGGCGGGAGAGCCCCAGATTGGACCAGGGCTCGTGGGCTTGGCCCACGCTGCAACCGATGGTCCGTGGTCGATCGCTGCAGGCATCGAAGGCGACGGTGTAATACTGTCCCTGTCTCAGGGCCAGGCTGCCTTGAGATAGCTGGAGGTGCCATTGCGTCTCGTCGGCCTTGTCGATTCGTATCCGGATGGCGCCATGGGAGCCGTTTCTTTGCCGCGCGATGGTGGCTTGGCAGCCCGCATGCTGTTCCAGATGCCAGTTTTGCGGAGTGTCCGAGTTGCCGGCCGCGAAGTTGCCGTTTTGCAGCAGGTTGGGGCCCAGGGGCGCGGTTCCTTTGGACCAGGCGGTACGCAGGGCTCGCGTAGAGCCATAACGCTGTTGCAGCCAGCGATTGAACCGGTCTTGTAGAATCTTCTCGTAGAACGGCGGGAGCCCACGCAGGGTGTCGTCGCCGTTCCACATGAAGAAGCTGTCTTCATTCGTGATCTCGACGAAGGCGACGACCGGGTCATCGGCGTAGCGCACCTGGCGATAGGGATTGACATGGTTCAGCAGTTCGTTAGCGTACTGCTTCTGGGCCTCGACCAGAGCCGGTGTGAAGATACCGACAATCTTGTCATACTCGCTGTTTGGCCGAGGCAGACCCAGGTACTCACTGTGAGCCCGGCCGACGTGCAGGTTGATATTGACCCAGATGCCCCGCCGGGCCAGTTCCTTGATGAAGAAATCGAGCCGGTCGAGTGCTTCCGGTTCGATGGTGCGACCGTCGCGAGTGTTCCAGATGCCGCGCGGCCAGCGGGACGTGTCCATGTGGTGACAACGGACGCTATTGACGCCGGCCGCGGCCAGCCGGGCGGCTACCAACGAGGCATCCTCGTGGGTGGGGAAATTAGCTCCGAAGGACAGATTCACCCCCCAGATACGGACGCGCCGGTCCCGATAGAAATGCCTGTCGGCTCGAAGCCGCGTCGAGTCGGCCGCGATCGGTTCGTACTTGCCGATCCAGAGCGCCGGCTCGACATCGATTCGGGCCGGGATCACGAACGGCACCAGTTCCTGGCCAACCGCTATGCTGCAAGCGCCGAGCGGTGCCGCCAGCCACACCAAGAGCCCGGCAATTCGCTTACCAAGCGGGCTGGTCGGGAATCGCGCTGCCTGGGCCGGCCGTACGCACATAAGCATCTCCTCAAACAAGGTGCTCTCCAATTCATCGACAGCACGACCGTGGCGGCCTGATGACAATCGGCGGGATTTCCCGCGTTTGCACGGGTGAAACTGCATCGGGCCACTCGGAGGTCATCCCGGACCGCTCCCCGCACGCGTTGCGGCTTCCGGCTGCCTGCCGCGGAGGGCACGCCCTGGGGCTTCTGGCAGGCATCAACCCCGAATAGCGAAAACACACGTTTTGTCTCCGGTAGCGAAGTCTCCTGCGAGTGGATAACACCAAGCTGTCTACAGGAGGATGTAGCAGTTTGTCGGGTCTGTCGCAACAGAAAACACGGTCGGAAGGGGGCGGAAAGTCCGAAAATAAAGGCTGCGATGCGGCAGAAAAGGGCCCCAGGAGGATATTGAAGAGGGTGGGGGCCCGCGGGAAGGTGCATCCCGGCGGCGTGGGAGGCCCGGGCTGGCGGAAATCTGCCCCCGTAATGAGTCTTTGGCGGAAGTCTTTTTGAGGTTGGATCCATATTTGGCCGATGATATAAATGCGATAAATCCCTGTGGCACAGATGCTTTGCGGGGATTCGACGGACCAATGAGAAACGAGGATGGAGCTCGAGCAGAGCAGGATTTGGAGATGAGGAATGACCTCGGCAAGTGTAGCGGCGAAACGGTTGACGATGCCGGAGATTAAGGAACGGGCCAAGATGATGGGAATCACGCCGGGAAAGATGAAGAAGGCTGAATTGATTCACGCCATCCAGATGGCGGAAGGCTGCACCCCATGCTACGGCCGCTCGAACGGCGAATGTCCCTGGCTGGAGTGCTGCTGGCGGAACGACTGTTTCAAGACAAAAGCCTAGCCGGTGATCCGGCCGGTTCGGTGACACTGACGGATATTGTCGCTGGAGAGGCTGCCGCCAGGGCCGCCGATGACGGGACAGTCGCTCCGTCGAACGAGGGCGTCTCAACTGCCGTCTCTCACCTGTGATGATACGTTTTCTTTGACAGCCTCTTCAACGACCGGTAAAATAGATCGCGATTTGTCATGGTGTATACTTCTTCCCTCGGAGCATACCCCTGATAACCGATGAGGGACTTTGCTGGACAGGCCCACCCGGGGCCTAAGGAGAAGACAAAGTGGCAAAGGGGACTGTCAAATGGTTCAGTGAGAAGAAAGGTTTTGGCTTCATCATCCCGGATGATGGCGGCGAAGACCTGTTCGTTCATCACTCGAACATCGCCGGCACCGGCTTCAAGACGCTCCAAGACGGGCAACCTGTTGAGTACGAGCCTGCACAGGGCAGAAAGGGAATGGAAGCGGTAGACGTCCGGCCGGCAGAATGATCACAGGAAGTCCTCGAACTTGGTCCCTCTGTGCGAATTTTTGGACCGTCCGTTCGAGTTTGTACCGTTAGCGAAAGTGGTTTGAGTCGTCCAGAGGGGAAAGGACGATTCCGAGGGGTGCTAACGGGGCGGCGCTCTCCGCCAGGGGAGTGCCGAGCGAGTACATTGCCGGAGGTTTGCGCTGCGGGACGAGTGCGAGTGTAGGCCACCAGTTTAACGCGCCGAGCTTGTGGTCTGCGCCCGGGTGATGACACGGCGGCGCTGCGGCGTGGAAAGGGTTCTTGACGCGGCGCCCTCTCGCTGCGCTAGGCGTATCGTCTCAGGGCTAGATGGACGATCTTATCGATGAGAGATTCGTAGTCGATGCCGACTCGATCGGCCGCCTCGGCCACTTCCTCACCGTAGGCGATGTCCGGATTGGGGTTGGCCTCGAGGATCACCAACCTGTTGTCGGGGGTCAGCCGCAGGTCCATGCGGCCATAGTCCTGGAGTTGCAAGGCACGGTAGGCGCGCTTGCAGACGCGCTCAATGTTCCTGAGGATCATGTCGTCGAGTTCCGCAAAACCGAATGTGATCTTCCATTTCTCCCGGTAGTCGTCGTCCCATTTGCAGCGGTAGGTGAGAATGACCGGCCCCTGATCCCCCTCGGCGTTGAAGCAGCACTCGCGCGGCGGCAGGACCGTCAGCCGCTGGTTGCCGATCACGCTGACGTAGAGTTCACGGCCTTCGATGTATTCTTCGGCGATCGCCGGCTGCTTCCACCGCTCGTGAATGAACGCTGCGCGTTCCTGGAGCGCGTCGGGGTCGTAAACGACCGAGGCGTTGGACAGGCCTTCCGAACTGTCCTCGAAGGCCGGCTTGACCACCATGGGATACGGCAGCCTGCGCGGAATGCGGATGGCGCGGCGCGGAGGCAGGGCGATGAAATTGGGAACACGGATTTTGTGCAGGGTCAGGATCTGTTTGCACAGTCCTTTGTCCCGGGCCAGCATCAGGCCCACGGCGCCGGCGCCCGTGAACGGGATGTCGAGCAACTCCAGGAGGGCCGCGATGTTCTTATCGAGACGACGGTCGCCGCAGAACTGCTCGGTCAGGTTGAAGACGAGGTCGGGAGTTTCTTCCGTCAGGGCCTGAGCGACGGCGGCAATATCATATTCAGCCCCCAGCACCGTGACGCGATGGCCGAGAATACGCAGTGCCTCGCAGACATGGAACTCCGTAATCGGCTTTTCCGGCTGCTTGTGAAAATGAGGGTCGTCGGGGGGGATGGTCACCGGGTCGACCAGCACGACGATATTCAGTTGCTGGCTCATAATCACCTTCGTTTTCTGCTGACGGTTAAGGTGTTGCTGGCAATGGCGGTGAGCATGGATGTCAGGCCGATCAGGTTCTCCTCGTTCGAAGCATTAGCGTAGAGGCCCAGGGCGTCGCAGCGCGTGGCCAGCCGATTGAGAAGCTGATGGATGTCGAATTTTCGGTGACCGGTCCAGCGCGTGACGTTGGTGACCAGTCGCGCCCGATGCGAGCGCAGCAGCCGGGAGGCCTTGATCATGGAATTGCTGGCGTGAGTGGAGACGAAAAGCTCTCTGAGGCTATCGTCGTAGTAGCCTTGGAACTCACTGCCCAGAGCCCGGCGTTTGCGTTCGTAGTGGGCGGCCAGCGTCGATGTCATGCGGGCGGCCGAATAAGGGGGGCGTCCCTTGAAGGTCGTGACCGGGGGCGTGTCAGCGATGCCCTCCATGATGCGCTCGACATACTGCAGTTTTCGTATCACCGGCCAGTTTTTGTACTTGACCTGCCAGCGGCTGTCAGGCGTGAGCCAGACGGCAAATGTCTCGGCGAAATCCTCGTCTGGATGCGATTGGGCGTAATTGTCTTCGAGATGGACCACGAACCGGCGCGAATAGGGCTGGTAGTAGTACGACCCGGAGTAGGTGGCGGAGAAAGGGCCGAACAACTCACGCCAACGCGTGCGCCGATAGAGCCGGTAGGCATAATTCAGCGCGTGGCCGCATTCGTGCCGGAGCAACTTCATGCAGATATCGTCCGTACCGCCTTCGACTTCGTACATCATCTTCTGTTCGAGGTGTCGCAGACGAGGGTGGGCCAGGCAGAAAGGGATGCCAATCGTCGGGATCTTGTCCGGCGTGAGCCACTCATCGGCCAGGTAGCAGGTGGGATGGCAGGTGATCCCCTTGGCGGCCAATTCCCCGTAAAGTCGTTCCACAAAGGGTTCGATGCAGGAGCCGGGGATCTGCAATTTCAGGTCGCGAATGCGCACCTGCAGCAGATCCTCGTCCGATAGATCTTCCCAACCGTAAGTCTTCCGCGTCTTCGTCATCAGTCCGGTCGCGATTGCTCTAAATACGATTCATTTCCTGTATACCACGTCGAGGATCACGTGACAAGCCTGGTTTTCGGGCAGCGCCGGTGTGTGCGGAAGCGGCCGCGGATGTTGAACGGGGCGGCACCGTTGGAGACCTCGGTCTCGGGTCTAGAGCGGGGCCAGTTCGGCAGCGACTGTGTTGTGACTGACCCGCGGACTGCTGATCTGAATAGTGGAGTAGAGTCGCGCGCTGCCCCCGGTGGTCTTGCGAATGTGGAGGGTCCCGACCTGCGCCAAGACCTGCGAGGTTTCCACCGCTTCCAGAAAATGGACCAACTGGCTCAGCGTGATGCCCTCGAGTCCGATCTCCACCACCGTTTCCGCGTAACCCGGCTGCGAGGGCAGCGTGTCTCCTTTCATGGTGGCCACGTAAGGAGTCAACTGGTGCTGGTCGATAAGTGACTCCAGGAAGCGCAGCAATTGGAAGTCGGAATCCTGCGCGGCCATGCGCGCCTGCGCGGCTTCGATTTCCCGGCGGAGGGTGGCGTAGCTGTCGCTGAGGGCACGCACTTCCCGCAGTTCACTCCGTTTATCCGGGATGATGCGCTGGAGCGTATCGATGCGATCGCGCATCGGCTGAAGCGCGAATCCGTACAGGCTCCAAACCGCCCCCACGACGATCATGCCGATTCCCAATCGTCGTTCTCTTCGAGTCAACTGAATCATCTATTGCACCGTCCTTCCGCAAGAAAGGGACAGGGTGAAGTCCACCATGCCCGTTTCGGCATCTCTATTGGGGTTGGGGATCTCGACGTTGTCGAATCCCGGGATCTCTTCCAGCATGCACTGCCACTCCAGAAGGGTGCCAAAGGAGTCACAGCGGCCTGTCACGCGGACGGAATCGGCCGCCACAAACAGGTCGTCGAGTGTCAGCTTCTCGGCTTGAGGGCGATGGATGCTGAGAAGGCGAAGAATCTCCAGAGGTGTCAATCGCCCCGGGCGAAACGAGGTCAGCAGGGCGCTGTCGCTGCGGAATGCATCGAGCCGCTGCTGGAGCTGGGCGCGGGGGTTGACGATGTTGTTTTCTTCGGGCAACGTCTGCCGCGTGACATCTTCGATTTCTGCTTTGAGCGTGGCGTACGTCGATTCGAGGCGCGACAACTGCACGAGCGAGCCGATGATCCAAATGGCGACCGTCACCGCCAACAGGCCCGCGCAGAACACGAGTTCCTTGCGCATGTTTCGTGGGGATTGTCCCCTGTTGCCGTACGCTGCCAGGAAATTGATCGCACCGGCCGATTGTGGCAGCAGCCTGTGTAGAGCCAAACCTTCGGCGACGCAGATCGGGAACGTGGCCTCAAGGTTCGCGGCCCGTTCGACCTTGGCGTACGGATCAACCAGCGTCACGCGGCAATTGACGTCTCCCTCGATGGCCGCGGCCAGATATCGTCCCGCTTTCGACTCGGCGATGAGGTAAACGCGCAGCTCGGTGCTCGGTTCCGAATCGAACAGCTTACGCCAAGTGATCTCGATCTCACGGTTAAGCGTCTCCGTCACCTGGCAGGCCATGGTTTCCAGGTCGCTGTCGCGGGGCACGAGCATGGGAATGTTGCGGACCATGAGAAGATGGCCATCGTGAATCACGGCCAGATTGAGGACCGCCTGCTCGACACACAGGATCAGGGCGGTGCCCCGCTGGCAATCGGGATGATTGAACGCCACCGCTGCATGCACGGCCGTGATCGGCGTCTCGACCTGGGTCGGCTGGAGTCGCCCTTCACCCAACAAGGTTAGTTCCTCTTCGAGCAGATCGCTGGACGTGGCCGCGACGAGGACACAATGGCGGTCGTCGCCAGCCGGTCGTGTCGAACAGACCTGCGCCATGGCTTTCTCGGCCGCAATGGGAAAGTCATCCTTGAGCCCGGAGGTGGCCCCCGTGCGAAACTGCTCTAGCGTAGCCCCGTCGATTTCCGTGTCGGCAAAGAAGATGGCATGGTGAGGCAGACAGACGGCGACCTCCGCGCGGCGATCGAACCCATGCTTGGTCGTCAGGGCCCGCAGGACGTTGACGGGCGAGTCCGTTCGTCGACGCATCTGCATGCCGAAGGCCTTCTCCACGCGAAAACCTTCGGGGGTTCGCACCATTTGTACCGCCCGCAAGTGCGATCGTCCGATATCGATACCAATAGACTTCTTTGCCATAATGCTATCTCTTGTCCTTCCTCCGAAGCCGGAGCTGGGTCATCTGCGATCATGACTCTCTGTACTGGATAATATCGACATTTCCGGCCTTGCTGTTTCGGCGCAACAGGGCTTCGATCTCACATATTCGATCGCCAACCTTCCCACGCGTGCTAACGCGGTAATGCTGTTCGTCGGAGCCGGTGGTAATGGTGTCCCGGATCGTTTCGTAGACATTATCGGTCATTCCGGGTACCTCTTTCAGCTCGGCCACATGCCGAAACGGTTTGACCTCCCGCTGCTGGATGATCACCTGGGTCAGAACCGGATCCATCTGTTCCGACAGGCACTCGATAACGAGTCTCGGTGCCGTGTTGATGTTGATGCGCCCCTCACCGACCGTGGTCAGCAGATCGCGCAGGATGGCAAACGCTTCCGGCGTGACCCCCTTGACCCAGTAGAGTTCCTCGATCGTATCCATCGGCCGATTCCGGCACGGATAGGCCGGCGTCAACGTGGCATAGTAACGGTTTTCGGCGCCCTGATTATCGCGATTGACAAAGGGCAGTTGCGTTATCTCGTCGTCCTGGTCAATCCAGTCGATCAGGGCCGGGACCAGACTGTAACCGATGTGCTCGGAGCCGACACGGTCGCGGTTGATCAGGTCGATCAGCCGCAGCAGTTGTTCGATTCGTCTCCTGTCCAGACGGCCGCCTCTGCTCTTGAGGCGGTTGACGTTCAGGCGTCCGTCGGCTCCCGTGATCGTCACAGAACAGGTTCCATCGCCGACGGAGAATGTCTCCTGCCCCGTTCGCAATTTCGCGAATCGCGGGTTGTCGGAAAGGTCGTTGGCATCGCGGATCGCTGCCATGGCAATGCCCAGGCCGGCTCGGGCGCAGTGCAGGGCCTGTTCGAATTCCCGGAAGCTTTCGGCCGTGTCCAGACGGATGAGGGTCTTGTGATTGAACCCGAACAGCAGGACCGACAGCAGGAGCACCAGGCCCAGGACGACCACCAGGACGAATCCGTTGCGACGGTGTTGGCGAGCACGTAACCTCATCGCTTGTGCTCCCTGCTCATCTGGTTCGTGGCCATCAGCGTGCCGGCTGCCCGGGTAAAGGTGCGCACCGTCGTGCCGAAGTGATATGATCGTCCCGCCTCATCGAGGAGACTCAAGTCAATACGTACGGCATGTGGCAACTCTCGACTTTTCGTGCCTGTCCATTTCGTCAACCACCGTTGACCGTCATGAAACGCGACATCCACCGCGACCACGTGGTCCAGTACGGGATGTCCTTCCTGGACGAAGCTGGCGTGGCTGAGTCGATCCATACGAGGCCCGCAGTCGAGCCAGAGTGTGTTGGTGATCGAGTCGAGTCGATATCGTATCTGAGACAGGCCCCGCGGTCCGTCCAGTCCGCCGGTTAGGCCCGTCGTGGTCGCGAAACTCAACAACTCTCCGTGTCGGTGTTGCGCACCTCCTTGAAAGACGGGGCGCAGCCGTTCGGTTTGGACCTGGCTGGGCCGCGCGGAGTCGGCCTGGGATTGGGTGTCGTTGCCGGCAGCCGCCGAAATGTAGCTATTGGGATCCGCCGCGGGAGCATACGCGCAGCGGATCTGTCGCGCCATGAGACGAAGCACCAGGGACGCTCGCTCCGAGTACATCAACCGGCTGTCGCAGGCCTCCACCGATTGTGATGTCGCGGCGTAGCTCCCATAGACCATCGATACGATCATGGCCATCATGGCCAGAGCGATCAGCATCTCGATCAGTGTGAAGCCCGTGTTGTTCCGGTTTCTATTCATGGATTCGACTATCCGCGATGTACGTGGTCATCTCGATGTTCTTCTGCCCCCGGCCGTGTTGCCAGGTGACGAACGCCCGGACCAGGCGCAAACCTTTCAGCGTGAAAGTGCCGGTGTTGTGGGCTCGGGCCTCGGTGACCTCGACCCGCCAGGCGAAGCGCTGACCGTTGCGTTCGGTCGTGCCTGTCTTCGTTCCCTGTTGGGGATAACCGCCGGCTGAGGTCTCGGCCATCTTCTCCTGGGCGATGAAGACTGCCTGGGTCATGGCCTGGGCCGCATCGATCGAGGCCAAACTGATCAGATGGAGTCGCAGCAGGCCCAGCAGGCCGATGGCTGCAACAGCCAGTGCCACGAGGACTTCAATGAGCGTGAAAGCCGACCGTGTTGTCGTCCGCCGATCCTTCATTTCCCACGCACCTGTCTACACCGAACGGCGTCTGGCTATTCATCCTCGAGCTTCCAGCTCTCGATATCGGCGTCATCATCTACTCCGCCGTCTTCCCCGTCTTTGCCGAAGGATTCAAGATCATAGTCGCTACCGTGCAATCCCGGGCAGATGTAGATATACGGGCGGCCCCACGGATCGGTCGGGATGGACTCCAGATATCCGTCGCGACAGTAGTTCTTGATGCCCGGATCGATGACGAGAGCCTGCAGGCCCTCGGCGGTCGTGGGGAAGCGCCCGGTGTCGGTCTTGAACAGGGCCAGTGCCTGCTGGATGCTTCGTATCTCCGCCTTGGCCGTGGTCCGACGAGCCTGTTCCGGACGGCCCAGGATCTTCGGCATGATGATGGTGGCCAGCAGGCCCAGAATCACCACGACGATCATCAGTTCGATCAGCGTGAAACCGCCTGTTCTTCGAGTAGCATGACAATACTGGGTCTTCATCATATCTTGTCCCCTACAATGTTTGGTTGATTTCAAATATGGGCAGCAGAATGGCCAGCACGATGAAACCCACGACGCCGCCCATTAGGAGCAGGATCAACGGTTCCAACAGGGAGGTCAGGGTCCGCACCGTCGTTTCGACTTCACCGTCATACATCTCAGCGATGTCAATCAACCCGTCTTCGATGTTGCCGGTCATTTGCCCGGTCGCAATCACGTGGAAGATCACGGGCGGAAACAGCCCCGTCGTCTTCACCGCGTCGGCTATGGTCTGGCCTTTGTGGACCAGTTCCGCGATGGTTTCGGCGGCCTTGGTGATGACGCTGTTCTGGCTGACGCGCCGGCTGATCTCCAGGGCCGCGATGACCGGAATGCCGCTCTTCATCAGCGTCCCCAGTGTGCGAGTCAGCCGGGCCACTTCGAGCCGGAAGAACAAGGGGCCGAATAGAGGAAGACGCAGCTTGATGCGATCCAGCCACGATCGACCGTCATGCGTTTTGGTCAGGGCCACGGCTCCGGCCACCGCTCCGCAGACAATAACGAGGATAAGAACGATATACGTTTTAACGAAGCCACTGATGCCGATCAGCAACCGGGTCGGCCAGGGCAGCTCCTGGTTCATCTTCACGAACAGTTCCGTGATACTGGGCACCACAAAGGACAGCAAAAATACCACGACGCCGGTTGCGACGATGGCCATCATCACCGGATAGGCCACGGCTGATTTGACCTTGCCGGTCAGTTGGACGCGCTTCTCCAGGATGTCGGCGAGTCGGCCCAGGACGATTTCGAGCGTCCCGCTGGCCTCGCCCGCGGCAATCATGTTGATGAACAGCGGTGAAAACAGGCTTGGGTGTCGGCCGAAGGCCTCCGCCAGGGTGCTGCCCGCGTTGACGTCATCCCGTACGCCTTCGACGATCTGAGCCAACGGGCTGGTCGTCTGTCCCCAGCGCACCGCCCGATGCTTCGTCGGACACTGCATCTGCTCGATGAGCGCCGACAACGCCGGTACCAGGGGCATGCCGGCGTGCAGCAAGGTGGACAACTGACGTGCCAACCTGCTGAGATCCCGGGTGTTCACCCGCCGCAGCAACTCCATGCCCGGCGCCTGATTCGCAGCACCGAGGTGGTCGTCTGATCGCCGTTGCGAGCTCGCGCCCGGCGTCTCAGTCAGTATCTGTGGTTCAACAGTCGGCACGTTCGCTTACCCCCGCATTCGATTTGACGCTGTCCTGGGTGACACGATAGACCTCCTCGAGGGTGGTCACCCCCGCCAGAACTCGGCGCAGGCCGTCCTCACGCAAGGTGGTCATCCCTTTGGCCAGTGCCGCCTGTTTGATGATGTGCGCCCCACGGCGTTGGATGACGAGGTCTTTGATTTCATCATCCATGACCAGGAGTTCGAAAATGGCGGTTCGGCCCGTGTATCCGGTGTTCAGGCAGGCTTCGCAGCCCGCCCCGTGATAGAGCTCAAGAGCGCCGCTTTGAAGTTTGCGCAGTTCGGCCTCGACCGCGTTGAGGTCTCGCGGCTGATGAGGTCGCTTGCACTCCGGACAGATGACTCGCAGGAGTCGCTGGGCCATGACCCCGATCACCGACGACGAGATCAGATACGGTTCGATCCCCATCTCCGTCAGTCGCGTGACTGCCGAGGGGGCATCGTTCGTGTGCAAGGTGCTCAACACGAGATGGCCGGTCAGGGAAGCCTGGATGGCAATTTCGGCCGTCTCGCGGTCACGGATTTCCCCGATCATGATCACGTCCGGGTCCTGTCGGAGAATGTGACGCAGGCAATTGGCAAAGGTCAGATTGATCTTGGACTTGATCTGCATCTGGCCAATGCCGGGGAGCTGGTATTCGACCGGATCTTCCACGGTGAGAATGTTTCGCTCTTCGCTGTTGAGTTCGTTCAGAGCCGCATAGAGTGTCGTGGTCTTGCCGCTGCCGGTGGGACCGGTCAACAGGATGATCCCGTGCGACACGCCGATGAGGTCCCGAAACGTACTCAGAGTTTGCGGCCCGAACCCGATATCCTGGAGCCCGAGTTGCCCGCGCCCCTTGTCGAGCAAGCGCAGCACGACGCGCTCCCCGCCGGCGGTGGGGATTACGGAGACGCGAATGTCGACCAGTTCGTCGCCGATTCGCACACGGCTCTGGCCATCCTGCGGGAGGCGATGCTCGGCTATGTTGAGATTTGCCATGATCTTCAGCCGCGACAGCAGCGAACTGGCCTGGTGTTTCGGAAGGCCCAGAACGTTGTGCAGGACACCATCGACGCGGAAGCGGACCGTGACTTCGGTTTCGTACGGCTCGATATGGATGTCACTGGCTCGGCTGTGGACCGCTTCGAACAGGATTTTGTTGACCAGTTTGATCGCGGGAGCCTTGCTGGCGATGTTCAGCAGGTCCTCGGCGTGCGTCTGTACAGACGTCGTAGCCGCAGCGTTGGCCTCGCTGGTCGCAGCCCGCTCGTCGGCGCCGGATTGCTTTTCCTGTTCGCTGGCGTGGTAGTAGCATTGACTGATCGCGCTCTCGATTTCAGGAGCAGGGCACCGGACGCGCGGGCAGGGCTGGCCCAGGATACTGACGATGGCGTCATAGGCCTCCACGTTTAACAGGTCTGCCAGCGCGATCGCGGTTCGGCCACCTTCCAACACAATCGGAATGGCGCATTGCTTCTTGAGAAACTCCAGCGGCAGTTTCTGCACGATGCTCGGATCCAACTGCTCCGGAGCAATCTTCCAGAGTTGCTGACCTTCTGTTCGTTTTGTTTGAGCTACGTTCACCAATGAACCTCCTCGCGCGCCTGCGACAAGAATACGCTGGGACGGATTGCCGCCAGGTCAGCGATCCTCTCTCAGAAAGGCCGGCATCTGTTCTTTCTTTGCCCGGGTCAGTTCTTGTTGTTGCTGCTGATCCGTCATCACGTGCGGCGTGATGAAGATGAGCAAATTGGTTTTCTGCACGACGTCCTTCTGCATCTTGAAGAGGGCACCGACGAGGGGCAGATCACCGAACAAGGGTACCTTGTCCTCGATGCGGCTGGTATCATCACGGATCAGCCCGCCGATCACCACGGTGGCGCCGCTCTGCATGGTCACGTGCGTCTGCGCCTCGCGTTTGGCCGTGGTGGGTGTATCGAGCGATCCGGTCTGGATACTCTCCAGCAGCTTGGTGAACTCGCTATCGACCTCGAGGCGGATCAAGCCGCTCTGGCTGATGTGAGGGGTCACCTCCAAGGTGATGCCGACGTCTTTGTATTCGTAGGTCTTGATATTCGTTGAGTTCAGTGAGTCAAAGCCCTCCGTGATCCGGGATTGCGCGACGTAGGGGATGTTCTCTCCGACCACGATCCGGGCGGTACGGTGGTTCGATGTTACGATGTGAGGCGTGGAGAGAATGTTCACGGCCGAGTCTCGCTGCAAAGCCTGGAGAATGGCGCCGATGCTGACGCCGTCATCCGTGGCTTTCCAGAAACCCGCCGCAAGCCCTTCGAGCGTGCCATTGAGGAAATCGACGCGCGGGCCCAGGTTGGTCATGCCGAAGCCGCGGATACTGTCGGACACGGCTTCGTCGAGGGTGGCCCAGTCGACCCCGATCTCGGTGAGTGATTCTTCTGTGACCTCCACAAATTTCATCTCGACTAGAACCTGTTCGCGCACGATGTCGAGCTTCTCAACGATGCCCGAGATCATCTCGAAATCCTGCGGCGACGCCACGATGATTAGAGAGTTGGTGCTGTCGTCAGCGGTCACCTGGATTTGCGGGGCGGCCTCCATGACACCGGTCAGCTTCATGCTCGCCAGCGCAGCTTCCAGGGCCGGAGCCACATCGTTGGCGTCCGCATTCTTCAGATACGTCACGTGGACCTTATCCACGCCGGTGGGCCGTTCCACGTCAAGTTGTGCGACCAGGCTGCGGACGGTCTCCATGTCCTGTTCGCCGGCCATGACCACCAGTGAGTTGGTTCGTTCATCAGGCAGGACCTGAGGCCCATTTTCCACTGAGGGGACGCTGCGCGAGCGGCCGGCCTGCGGTGCAGGAGCCTGGTTTTCGCTGAGGATGCGCGTAATCTGCTCGCTCAGCACCTGGGCCGAAGCGTATTGCAGGGGAAAGCGCACGACGTTCTCACGCGAGCCTTCCACGTCGAGCTGCTGTATGATCTGCGCGATGTGGTGAATGTTGGCCGAGATGTCGGTAACCATGATGGATTTCGTCCTGGGATACACCGTCATCTGAGCCCCAGCCGGCAACAGCGATTGAACGATTTCGCTGATCTCCGTGGCCGCCGCGTACTTGATCGGAAGGATCTGAGTGACCATGGCGTCGTTCTTCGGGATGAACGCCGGGTCGGCGCCGATTCGCACCTGGAGACTGCGTTTGCTGGCCTCTTCTTTGGGGACGATCTTTACCGCGTTGTCAGTTTCTATCGTCGCATATCCGTGCACGTCGAGAATCTGCTGAAGAAAGCCGTAGAGTTCCTTCAGTGGAATCGGTGTCGGTGACATCACCGTCACGGGCCCGCTGACGTTCTTGGCCAGGATGAAGTTGATGCCCGTTATTTCGCCGATCGTCTTGAGAACCGTCCGGATATCCACCTCTTCGAAATTGATCTGAACCAACTCGTCGGCCATCTCGGGCGGAATCACGACCGGGGGTCCGGGATGGGGCGCCGGGACGACTGGCGGCTGGGCCGTGGCAGTTACTGGCGGCTGCGACTCGACCGGCGTGGACGGTTCCTGGGGAATGGGCGTCCGTTCCTGGGCCACGGGCGTCGGCGCGGGTGACTCTGCGCTCTGTGTCAAGCGCGGCGCCGGCGGCTGGGCCAGCGGTTCGGCATAGCTGACCAGATTGGCCGAGACGCCGAGTGGCAAACTCGTGTACTGGCCTTGGAACATCTCCGGACGCGCGGCGTTCACGGGCGGCCGAACCGCAGCCGTCGCTGCGGCGAAGGAGCTGGGCGAGCTGGGCCGCGTCTGTAGTTGAATGGGACAGACGTCGCTGCTGTCGACCGCTTTCGTTTCGACTCCGCACCCGAAGCCGCTGAGGGCCAGAGCACACGTCACTGCGACGATTTGCACAAGCCGATGCACGGCGTTGCGTACTGAGAGATGGTGCGTACGCCGAAGCCGTGCCGGGATATTGTTGTATCTCGTCTTCAAGGTGTTCTCCGTCTTGCTAGAGATCAAATGACAGTTCCTTTGTTTCTCTATCGCGCAGCAGTTTCAGGTCGATCCTGGGTTGCGTTCGGGCCTTCTTGAGAACCTGAAATGCTTTCTGTTTGCTATTCAGGGTTTGCCCGTTGACACTCTGCACGATATCTCCGTTTCTCAAGCCAAATAGCTTGGTTAGCGGCGTTGCTTCGAGTCCGGTGATTCTAAGTCCTTCCGTCTGACCGTCCTGTACATACGGTTCGATGGTCGCCTTGCGAAAGACTTCCTCCACGTAGCCCAAGCGGGCGGAGGGTTGCGGGAGCTGCTGGTCGCTGGTTGCCGGTTTCTTCGCAACGCTGGCCGGTTTTTCCTGAGTCTCGGCGGCGGCCGGGCCGGCCGGCGAGGTGACGACGTGCATCTGAAGCACGGCCTTTCGCCCGCGGTGCAGCAGGACCACACGATCAGACTCGATGGACTCGATCGTGGCCGATGCCACGCTGTCACCGATGCGATAGGGCATGGTCTGTTTCGTCTTGACATCCTGGATAATCGCCCGCGAGGTCAGAGGGCCGCCGGCGACCACGCCCTGCAGCCTGAGCCCGAGTTTCTCGGCCGACGGCAGGGTAGGGACGGCCACCGTCGGGGTGGAAGTGGCCTCGGTCTCGGCCGGTTGCTCCGATCCGCCGAAGACATCGTTGTCCAGAATGACCGTGTAGTCCGGAGGCGTTTGGGTCTGGGACTCAACCGGGGTCTGCACGAGCGGTCGTTCGCCGCCGGCAACCGCCTTAGGCTTCAGCCCGGCGCCACGCTGGAAGGGCGTGATGACGGCCTCGATGGCAACGTACAACAGCACGGCCACGAGCGTTCCTTTGACCGCCCAGAAGAGCTTCGACATTTGTTTATCGTTCATCGCTATCGTTCTCATTCATGCGTACCCTTACCTTGTCCACTGTATCGTCCGGGGCCTGCGTTCACTTGATACGGACATGTCCAACTGCTATGGAGGATTTGAGGGGGCAGGTGGCAATATCAGACGTTACGTTTTATGGGACCGGTGTCGCCGCGGTGCCTGGCAAGGTCTGATAAGTATCGGGGCGCGAGGAACTAGGCTAATGTCAGCGCCATGATGCCGTAGGTGACGTTGGCCAGTCCGTGGAAGAGGATAGGAGCCAGCAGCGAGCGCGTTCGCAGAAACAGCCAGGCGAGGAGCAAGCCGGGCAGGAAGGTCAGCAGAGAGACCATTCGGCCTTGAACGATCACGTGGGCCGCGGCGAAGCAGGCGGCCGAGAGGGACAGGACAAGCGCCTGCCGGATTGCCTCAGATTGCCAGCGCCGGTGGCCGAGGAACCGTGTCATGTTGGCCTGGACGTATCCGCGGAAGAACACTTCTTCGCCAACTGCGACATACAGGAACTGATAGACCAGCCACGCAGCCCAGTCGTGTTGCCTGGCGAGGGCCGGTTGCAAGGGAAGCGGCTGACCCATGCGTGTCAGTATCCAGAGCCCGAGAAAGACCACGGGAAAGACGACGGCGCTGACCCAGCCAACCGTGGCCAGTGCCAGTTTCGCGTCGTTGCGGTTCAGTCCGATACGTGGGAATTCACGCCGGGCCATCCAGGTGGGGATCAACGCGGCTCCCACCAAGATGCCCGGAATCAGAACCCAGCGCATGGCCTGGGCCCGCTGGACATTCAACACCTTGATGGCCGCCAGTGCCGCGATGGTGACCAGCGCGGTCTCGATCACTAACCACCAGCGACGTGCTGGTTGGGCGGCCACAAGCGAGCTTGCCGGCTCGGCGATTGACGCCGAGCCGGCAAGGCCAGATTGACTGCATTGAAGTTTCACCAAAACTCTACCCTTGGGTCGTTCTGAAGCAGCGCCGTTTCCCTCGGTCCCATCGTCTCAGAGCAATCATGACGACCGCAATGAGGCCGTAGGGGACCAGCAGTTCCTTCGGAGAGCCGGTGCCCGTCGGCGAGACGGAGCACGCACCGCTGCTTTCGCTGTCGGAGCTATCGGCGGTTTCAACCTCAGCCGCCATCAGATAAAACGGCGTAAAGTGAGTCGTCTTGAATTGCAGCGCGTTTAAGTCGGCTGCGACGACGATATTCTGAATGTCCGTGATTCCCTGCGTGCTTAAGGCGCCGGTCAGCGAGTCGTACCAGTACGGCGTGGCCGAGTTGCCGTCGCCATTGAAGCGGTAGGGGATGGTGACCGTTACCGGCTCGTCGAAACCGATGCCACTGGGGCCGAAGTCATAGCTGCCCAGACACTCGACGGGCATCGCCTGCGGATTCAGGATCTCCGCGATGGTGATACGTACATCGCTCTGGCACGCGCCGGGCGGGACGATCAGCGAGACGTCCGACGGCTCGTCGATGGTAGACGGATCCGGGCCGATCATGGCACCCTCGGAGGCGATAACCAGCTTGGAGTCAAGCGGAACCGGATTGATGAACGTCGTCGCGGCATAGTAAATCTCGGTCTCCATGCTGCGACTGTCCGTCCAGATCACGTAAGGATTGCCGTGGCTGTCGATGCCGACGGCGGGTTCGCCCTGGTCCGTATTGGTGCTGTTGTCGCCAATCAGGATATTCGTCTTGGCGGAGCCCTGACCGATTTCCGCCAGGAAGAGATCCGTGTCGGTGCTGTGGCGCAGGTCCTGCCAACAGGCGAAGACGTTCAATTTGCCGCCGCACGCGATCGCCGGCCCGAGCTGGTCGGCGCCGGAGGTATCGTCGATGATGCTGGTGCCGACCAGGGGATTGGCTGGCAAGCCATCGCACGAGGCATAGTAGATGTCACGGTGCCCCGGGGCATCGTCCACCCACAACAGGTGCAGAACCGAGGTGCTCGGCTCGGCGGCCAGCGCCGGACTGGTCTGGGCGCCGCTCGTGCTGACGATCGGTACGTTAAGCCATCCGGAATCGCTGGAAGCAACGCCGTAGAGGTCGGCCTGGCCATTTCTCATATCCGTCCAGACGACGTAGGCCACATCCAGGCCGTCGACGGCGATATCCGGATCGAGCTGATCCGAGCCGTCGGGTGTCAGACGAAGCGTGGTGCTCTCGGTAAACGCATTGGTCGAACTGGCTAGGTAGACGTCTGCACCGCCATGGCGGTCATCCTGCCATGCCACGTAGACGCGGCTGGGCGACTCACCGTCGATCGTGATCGCCGGCTGGGTCTGGTTGTCATCCGAGTCGGTCAACAGCTCGGGCCGCGACCAGGTCGTGCCATCGGACGAGGTGGCCAGATAGATGTCCCAGTTGCCGCCGCTGTTGTCTTGCCAGACGGTATAGAGCTGCCCGTCTGATGCCAAGGCTATATCCGGATTGCACTGATCGCCTGCGCCGGTCGCCAGTGCCACCGACGGGGCGAAGTCGTTCGTCTGGGCCGCCATCATGGCGACATAGACGTCGCGGTCCCCGTCCAGGCCCGTTTCCCAGACGGCCCAGATGTTCCCCGTCGCATCCGCTACGGTAGCCGGGTGCCCTTTCGGTCCCGTGCCGTCGCTGACGAGTTGGTTACCGCCGAACGCACGCATCTCGGTCGTGAAGGAATGCGAGTGCCCATTCAGCACATTGCCGGCGCGGTCGGTGGCACTGACCGTCACGGTCACAGTGTGATCGAAACCGAATGGAGCATCCTGCTGGTAGATGAAGCGGTAGTCGCCCCAGGTGCCGGAACGGGTACATGTGCCGGTTTCGCTGGTGTACACATCCACATCTCCCTGGAAGACTATGTTGCCATCAACCTGGACCACCACCGAGCCGGCGTCCACGCCGTGGCCTGAGTCAGTGACGTGCAGAGTGATCAGGTTGTTCGTAACGACTTGGATGGCATCCGGCTCCGGATTGCAGCGGGTCACTGTCGGCGCGGTCGTGTCGGGGCCGGTCCCTACGACGTAGAGAGTGATGCTCTCACTGTCCTGAAGATCGCCGTCACTGACGGCAAAGGTGACATCGTAGGCGCCGATCTGGTTTGAGGCTGGCGTCCAACTGAAACCGCCATCCACGAACGTTGCACCCGACGGCAATCCGCCGGCGGAGTACGTCAGGGCATCCCCATCTGGGTCGGCGGCGGCAACGGCAAACGTCAGCGGGCTCGACTCATCCACCGACTTGTCTCCGACCCCGGTCAGCACGGGAGCCCGATTGACATTGGCCACCGTGATCGTGATGGTCTCAGTCGCCTGGCTGTTCCCGTCGCTGGCGGTAAAGGTCACTTGGTAGACGCTGGACTGATCGTAGGTCGGCGTCCAGGCGAAACTCTGGTCGGAGAAGCTTGCCCCGCCGGGCAGGCTGCCGGTCGAATACGTAATCGGATCGCCGTCGGGGTCACTGGCGCTGACCGAAAAGCTCAGGAGCACGTTTTCGTTCACTGCCTTGTCCCCGATGGCAGCCAGGGTGGGCTGGTTGTTCACCTCTACGCCGGATCCCTCGACTGTGATCGTGATGGTCTCCGAGTCATAGAACTGTCCGTCTGTGACTTCAAACGCGAGGTGGTAGGTTCCAACCTGTCCGTCTGTCGGCGTCCAGGCCAAGGTGGCATCGGCGAACGTCGCTCCGCTGGGCAGGCCGGAGGCCGAGAAGCTCAGGCTGTCACCATCGGCGTCAGTTCCGGTGATGGCCAAAGTCAGAGTCTGACCGGCCGCAATCTGCCGATCCGCAATGGGATCCAGAGAAGGGGCCTGATTGGCCGAACCGGTCCCGGTTTCGAAACAGCCCGCATCCGGTGTGCCCTCGCGCGGGTTGCCCAGCAGGTCGGTGGGATAGATGCCGGCGGCAACCGTGCCGAAGTCGACGCCGAGGGCGCCGTCCTTGAGACGATAGTCGCGGGCCGCAGGATCGCGGAACAGCGCCGCTACCGCCGCATCGATCGAATCATAGCCGTAGCTGTGGGCTTCGTTGTCGCCGGGGGAACCGTTCCACGGCTTCACATAGATGTTGTGATCGTGATAGGTCATGACGCTCGCGTCGCCGGAGTAGGAAGTGGCGAACACGTTGTTCACGACGGTGATATCCTGGTTGCGCGGGTAGCCGTCCAGGGTGCCTTCATTCTCCGTGAACGTCCCGCCATAGATGACGATGCCCGTGTTGCCGAGATCGTCACCGACGATCGTGTTGTTGCGGATGATACCGCCGTACACGCCGTACACGCGCCACTCGTAGTTGCCGGTGTTGTAGATCAGGTTGTTTTCGAAGATCACGTTGCGAAGAATCGATCCGCCCGTCCAGATACCTTGCGACGAATGATCGTAAAGTCGATTGCCCCGAATCGTGACGTTGTCGGCACTGGAACCCGGGTACCGATTCGCCGCCGTGTAGAACTGAATGCAGTCGGGATGCTCGGTGGGCAGCAGTGAGTTTCCGTGGATGCGGTTATTCTCAATGAGAATGTTGACGCCGCCGCCACAGATGATTTTATCTGTTCCGACAGAGTGGATGTTGCAGTTGGTCACGCTCCAGTTGCAGTTGTAGCCCCCGAAGAAGACGCCGCGGTAGCCGTAGGAAATGTCGCAATTGTCGATGTGGATTTCGGCGTTGCGGTAGGCGAATTCCATGTTGTTATGAGCGCTCGTCTCGGCGTACAGGACGTCCGTATCAGTGATGCCCTCGAAGACCATGTTCTTGAGCTTCACGCCCATCGCGGCGCGAGTGTAGATGCCATCGCCGCCCGGTCTGATGATTTTGAAGCCGTCGAAGACGTGAGCGACGACGCGCAGGTCGTTGCCCAGGTTCAGATAGATGCCGCTGAGATGGACTTCGGTCTGGCCCGGCTCGGCCTTGTAGGTAACCCACTGCTGGCTCTCAGGGAGCGGGTCGGCGTTGTCGCCTTCCCACAACGGGAAGACGGAACCGTCCAGGCTGAAGCCGCCGTAGCTGCCGTTGCGCACCAGTACGGTATCGCCATAGGCTACCTTGGGCGAGCCGCTGTAATTGATCTTTGCTCGTCCGAGTGTTTTCCAGGGCGCGGTGCTGGTCCCGGGGTTGGCGTCATTGCCGTGGGCGGCGTCGACATAGTAGGTGGCCGCCTCCGCCGGTACTGCGGCGCCGACGAGAACCGTCAACGTCACGATCTGTGTCAATACACGCATGGACCAACCTGGACTACCATCCATGCAATGCTGCGCCGTACGTCCTTTATGCCCCATGGGTACCCCCATTAACTCGTGACGTGCATCGCCTGTGAGTATAGACTCGCATTGAATGCGTCCTGCATCTTAGCTGAATTTCTTCTTTGCTTAAACCGTACAAAGAGTGGATATGCAGGGCAAATGGCTTTTCGCAGCTTCGCATGCACGGTCTACGGTTGTCACGGCAACACGTTGTGGTGGGGCGTTCGACAGCGAAATAGGTTCTCGATAAGTCCCATAAGGGAACGCGGGTATAGGGGGCACTATCAAGGGGGGCGGATGCCTCTTTCTCGGACCTTTCAGTCGGCAGGGCGTTGACGCGGAATTGTCCGGCTATCACAGCAGTGACATCGGAATTCGGAGGAAATTCTGGCGCATATTTTGGCATTTCTCCCGGACGTTGGCAAGGGGAGACATTTGACAGCGTGGCATTTTCGCTCGAGCGCTTTGCAGGGCGCGCGCGCAGGCGACTCGTACCGCTCACGACAAGACCTCCTCCTTCTTCGATCAGTACACGCTATCAGCGCCGGCGGCCCGTTGCGGCACCATGGCGCGCCCGATAGCGCTTGTGCTTTTTCACTTTTATGCTACCGAATGGGCGGGGTGAGAACAAGCCTCTTTTTCGGATTCGCTCGTGAAAAGATTCCCGATCTGCGGGGATCGTCCAGGCCGTCGCGGGCCAGGGATGCGGCACGCCGTGAGGTCTCATAATACGCCGGGCCAGGGGAGGGGGGACAGGAGCCACGACGCGGCCTCGGTAGGCCTATCATCGGCCGGTAATTGGCCTCGGAACGAAGGGCCAAATCAGGGGTCCAATTCAAGTCATTTCGGGGTTTTTGATTTGAGCCCGGTTGACAGTAAGCCGATATGGGACATAGAATAAAGGTCTTTGACCGCTGAGCTCGGATGGCCAGATGGGCGCTTGGCGGGGCTGTCCTTCCGGTTCTTTGATCCATTGGGATGTCGGACGTTCAGTCGTGGACTTTGGAGTACCACTTTTAGGGTATACGTTTAGATGTACGGCAGCCAGAGCGATTCTGGAAGCGATTGTTTGCGGAGCCCCCTTGGTGCTCGTCCATGCTGCGGGACTGTGCCGGTCTGGCTGGCGGGGGTTCTGGCCGTCATGCTGCTGGTCATTGCAGGCGTAATCTATCGCCTGGGCGCTGCCAAAATGGAGAATCCTCCGGCCATCACTCTGCCGGTGCCACTGCGCGAGTTACCTACAGCCATCGCGGGCTGGCAGGGCCGCGATCTTGAAATCCCTACCGTGACACAAGAGTACATGAAGACCAATTTCGCCGATGACTACGTCAGTCGGCGCTATAGCAGGATCGGCGAAGGGGTTTGGGCGGATGCCTATGTGGTGTATTGCTCGTCACGGCCGGGGGGGGTGTTAGGGCACCAGCCGATGAAGTGCTTTCCCGCGCACGGCTGGATTCACGACGACACCGCGCGGTCGGAGTTCGTTTCGCGCTCCGGGCGGCAGATCAAATGTCTGGTTCATTGGTTTCACAAGCCGGCGCCGGCGTACCAACGGATCGTCGTACTGGGATTCTATGTGCTCAACGGTCAGATCACCCTCAGCGAGCGGGACTTCTCCGGGATGTTCGGTCGCATGATCAATATTTCAGGCAACCCGGCGCGCTACGTGGCGCAGGTGCAGGTAAGTTCCGTCCTCGAGCACTCGGCCCGGTCTCTGGCCTGCGAACTGGCTGATTCGGTTCTGGCTATCCTGCCTGATCAACATGGCCAGGTACGTTGGCCGATCTTGCCATCGCACCCCTCGGCAACCAGCGGAGCGGCTGGGCCAAACAGGTAACTGAAAGGCGCTTGTCTCGGGTGTGGCACAACGAAATTTTGAAACAGTGATTTAGGTCTGGCCTTTCGGCGCGACCGACGAGGACGGAGTCCATCCATTCGACCTACGCCGAGACGCTTTGACGTGACGTGATCGTGGACCTCGGGGGGTTGGCACTTCAGCTTGACGCGACATGAGTTCTCAATTCGAAATCAGCAAAAGGCTGCTCCTGATCAACTCGGCCAGTTCCGTTGCGACCAAGGTGATCAACGTCTCGGTGCTGTTCTGGTTGAACCAGCATCTGGTGCGGCGCATCGGTCCCGAAGCGTTCAGCCTATGGCCGGTCTTGACGACGGTGATCTTGCTGATGCCCACCTTGACGTCGATTCTGACGTCCGGTCTGGGGCGTTATATTCTGGAGGCGTACGCACAGGGCGATCAGCGGCGTGTGACCCAGATCACGTCAACGATGTTCGTGCCACTGTTGGGTACGGCGGTGCTGCTGCTGGCCGGGGGGTGGCTGTTGGCCTGGCATGTGGACAGGATCCTGTCCATTCCGGCCGGCAACGAGAGCGATGCCCGGGTCATGGTGGCGCTGTTGGTGTTCTCAGTGGCCATTCGACCGCCACTGGCCCCGTTCTGTGTCGGTCTCTACGTACGTCAGAAGTTTGTCCTCCAGAATGCGATCCGGATCAGTTGTGACGTGGTGCGCCTGGTGCTGCTCTTTGTCCTCCTGCTGGGTGTCAGCACGCGCGTTCTCTGGGTGATCGTTGCCAACGTGGTGGGCGAGCTTCTCACGCAGGTCGTTCTGATGATCTGGTCGCGCCGGTTGATCCCGGCCCTGAAGTTCCGCGTCAGCGAGATTCGCTGGGAGTTGACACGAGAGCTGATATCGTTTGGGGGCTGGAATTTTCTGGCCGTGGTGGCCCATCGTCTGCGGCAGACGGCTATGCCGCTGATCCTCAACGAGCTGGCGACACCCATGGATGTGTCCCTCTTTCATTTTGGCTCTTTGGGACGGCGTCAGATCGACCAGTGGACCTATGTGGCGACGGCCCCACTCTATCCGGTGGTCACGGGTATGCATGCCCTGGGGGCCAAGGATCGCATTCGAAACCTCTATCTGCGCGGCGGGCGCATCAGCCTGTGGGTGACGCTGGCGGTGTCCGTTCCGGCGCTGATCTATGCGACGGAGATCATGCAGTTGTATGTGGGCAGTCAGTTGGCCGCCGCGGGCTTTATTATGGTGTTAACCCTTGCCGGCCTGCCCATTTCTTTGGGGGCTTCCATGGTGTGGGGGGTGGCCCATGCGACTGGGAACATTCGGCCGGTGGGTATTCGAAATTCGATCGGCCAACTGATGACGATTGGCGTGGCCCTGTATCTGGTCGGCGTGGCGGGATGGGGCGCCATCGGTCCAGCCTATGCGGCCTTGGCGGTGGGTAGTATTTCTACCGTTGTTCTCACTTGGCCGCTGGGCCTGAAGTTGGCCGATGTGAAGTTCGACGCGTGGATACGACAAACATTGTCCCCCGGTCTGGCCCCGGCCGCGGCCGGCGCCGTTGTCTGGACGACTCTGAAGCTGGCGGTGGAACTGGACAGTTGGTCCAAGCTGGGACTGTGCAGTCTCCTGGGAGGACTTTGCTATGGCGCTGTCCTGCTGCGTTTCTGCCTGGCGCCCCGAGACCGAGATGACTTGGCCCAGGTGATCGCCAGAATCAAGCCCCTCGCCGGCGTTCAACGTTTGGTTCGCAAAGGGGCCTGAAAGTGCCGGGCCAAGGATTCCCGTGCCGGCATCGGGACGGGTGGTGCGGGAGTGAAGAACCTGTTAAGGATGAAACTAGAAATGGTTACGGGTCATGCCCACCCCAGCTATGCTGAGGCTCTGGCAGAGTTTGGCAGGCCGCGCGAACTGCCCCGATGCGGAGGGTGGGTGCTGGAGAGGAGTATTCCCGGTTCGTCGCATCGCGATGCGATGGGCTGCTATCCGCTTTTCGGCTGTCAGGACTGGTCCGGCTTGCGAGAGGACGTGGACGCGCTCGACGGCGAGCTGGTCAGTCTGTCGATGGTCCTCGATCCCTTTGGCGGCTACGAACTCGCCGAACTGGAGCGGACGTTCGATTTCGTCAGACCTTTCAAGGAACATGTCGTCATCGGTCTCCAGGGGCTGTGGGAAACGCAGATCAGCCGACACCACCGTT
>CP070782.1:4972701-4976489 GCA_020346325.1 Phycisphaerales bacterium | reverse complement strand
CGGCACGAAGTCGGTCGCAGTGGCCAGCAGCACGGACGGCGTGCAGGTCCTCGATATCACCGAGGGCAAGTGGGTCCTCACCGTCATGCAGTACATTCCCTCGGGCACCACCGGGGAAACGCGCTTCCATATGCAGAATCAGTACCGCAACGGCGCCATCGGCCGGTCCATCCAGTGGTTCTTCTCGCTCGGCGACGGCGTGATAGGCGATGATTACGATGCCAACGCATCGGCGAGCATTGTCTACGACGAGTGGATCGAGCTGAAGCTGATCATCGACCTGGACAACGATTACGTCGAGCAGTACTACGTCGGCGAGCTGATCTCGGCCCGCGCGTGGGTCTATAGCGGCAGCGCGCAGATTCAGAGCATCGACCTGTACGGCAACGGCGCCTCGACCGTGTACTACGACGACTTCAAGCTCGAAGACTATCTCTCGAGTCTGGTCACGGCCCACGATCCCGATCCGGAAGACGGCGCCGCGGATGTGCCGCGCGATGTCGTCCTCGATTGGGTAGCCGGCCGCCAGGCGGACACCCACGACGTGTACTTCGGTACCAACGCCGATGACGTCGCCAACGCCGACGCCTCCAATCCGTTGGATGTCCTGGTCAGTGCGGGCCAGGGCGAGACCGGTTTCGACCCGGAAGGCCTGCTCGATTTCGGACAAACCTATTATTGGCGCGTCGATGAAGTCAACGCCGCTGCGGATCCCCCTATTTACAAAGGCGAGGTCTGGAGCTTCAGCACCGAGCCGTTCGCGTATCCAATTACGAGCATCGTCGCCACGAGCAACGCCACCTCAAACCGCGGCGAGGGCCCGGAGAACACGATCAACGGGTCCGGACTGGACGAAAACGACGGCCACTCGACGAACGCCTCCGACATGTGGGCGGCCACCCCAGGCGCCGATCCCGTCACCATCCAGTACGAGTTCGACCGGGTGTACAAACTGCACGAGATGCTGGTCTGGAACTACAACGCGGAGTTCGAGTTGATCCTGGGCTTCGGTCTCAAAGATGTCACGGTGGAGTACTCCACCGACGGCGTCACCTGGACGGCCCTGGGCGATGTCACGTTCGCGCAGGCGACGGCCCGCAGCGGCTACGCCGCCAATACCACGGTAGCCCTCGATGCCATCGCCGCAAGATACGTACGTCTGACTGCCAATAGTGCCTACGGGGTGCTGGGCCAGTACGGCTTGAGCGAAGTCCGCTTCCTGTACATTCCCGCCCAGGCCCGTCTCCCGCAACCGGCCGACGGGGCCACCGACGTAAGCGTGACCACGGACCTGACCTGGCGGCCCGGCCGCGACGCGATTTCCCACGATGTGTACTTTGGCACCGATCCGGACACCCTGGCGCTGGTAGGCACGGTGGAGACGGCCCGCTACACGCCCGGGCTGTTGAATTTGAATACCGCGTACTACTGGAAGGTCGACGCGATCCAGGAGACCGAATCCTGGGAAGGCGACCTCTGGAACTTCACGACCGAGGCTTCCATCGTCGTCGACGATTTCGAGAACTACGACGACGATACGAACCGCATCTACGACACGTGGGTCGATGGCTGGGTGAACGAAACGGGCTCGACGGTAGGCCATCTCGAGGCCCCGTTCGCCGAGCGGACCATCGTCCATAGCGGCCGGCAAGCCATGCCGCTGTTCTACGACAACCGCACTGCCGCCCTGTCCGAGGCGGAACTGAGCCTGGCCCAGGACTGGACCGCCAGCGGCATCGGCAGCCTTATGCTCTACATCCGCGGCGCCGAGGGCAACGACGGACAGCTCTACCTCAAGATAAACGGCACGAAGGTGCCCTACCCGGGTGACGCCGCCGACATCGCCAGCCTCGAGTGGCTGCCGTGGACCGTCGATCTCTCCACCGTCGGTAGCGATCTAAGTAACGTGACGTCCCTGATCGTCGGCATCGAAGGCGCCGGCGCCACCGGCGTCCTCTACGTCGACGATATCGAGCTGGGCCTTTAGCGTGAGGAATCGTCTGACCCGGGCCAATGAGCGCCGGCGTTGACGACACCACACTGAGGCGCCAATACAGGGCAGGATGACCGAGAGTCGCCCTGCCCTGCTGCTCTCTGAGACCATGGACAAGGTATTGGCGACAAGGGACAATGTCACGTCGCTGGTTATTTTTCATTTTTCTCTTGCAGAAGATGTCGCGACACTGCATATTATAGGCCGCTGGGCCTGGTCATGCCCGGTGACACAAGGATGGAGAGCCTGCTACGGAGGCAGGTCACGAACTAGGGACGGCTCCAAGCAAGGAGGCTGGGAATGCACAAAACGGCAACATTCCTCTGGTCAATTCTGGCAATTTCGGCAAGCGCGTACGGCGGCCCCACCACGATCGTCGACACCACGACGATCGACCTCAACGACAACAAGGGCACGACCATTCGTATTGATTTCCTCGGTCGCGACGCCCTGGAGACGACCTGGACCTACAGAGTCACGGAATTGAGCGGCCGCGACCTGTCCCACTGGGACCTCGGAATAGACTGTGTCCTTCCCGATCTCCAGGGGTGGCAGCCGACCAGTGGTTTTGAGGCGGGCAAGGATGGTTCGACAGGATTCTACGGTATCAAATGGGAGGTTTCCGACGGCTTCAGCAGTGGCGATTTCTCCTTCACGCTGGGACACGTCCATCCGATAGGCGAGGTCGAGGTCCTGGCAAAAGCCGGTAACACATTCGCTTCCGGATTCATAGATGGGCCCGTTTGCGGCGGTGCTCCAGGGCCGGGGCCGTGCCCGGAACCGCCGGTGTCGGCGGTTCCTGCACCCGGCGCTCTGGCGCTGGTCGGTTTAGGCATTTGCCTCGTAGGGAATCTGCGGCAACGCCGGACGCTCTAGGCAATCGGCCAGGATTTCAGCCCAAGGCCATGGACACATCCGTGGCCCTGGATTCGTACAGTCGTCCGTAGGTCGGGCGTCTCACCCGACCATGGGGACCAGCGAGACGCTTGACTTCGTCGACGCGGGGCTGTCAGATCACCACACGACCGGATCGCCCTCGTTGGCGGGCAGGCAGGACCACTGGCTTTCGTCGTCTTGACGAATCCAGTAGGCACCCTCCCAGGTATCGGTACCGAGGAAGTACGACCCGTCTTCGAGTTGCAGAACATTGTTTGGGTTCCAGGTCACGGAACCGACGACTTTGCGATCACGTTCCGAAGCCTTCTGCACGACTTTGGTGACCTCCTTGACCATCTTGTCGCCCTGCCGGCGCCAGGTCACGCGATTGACCACTCGATCACGGAGCTCCTCCAAAGGCTTATCGAGGGTGAAGTGCAGTTCCAGCTTCAAGGTGTTGCCCTGGAGGCGATAGATCCCCGTGCGGCTGGCCAGCAGCAGCGTATCGTCGGGCAGAGCCGTCACCGCGGACATATAAGCGCCTTCATACTTAGGCCGCGTCTCCGGCCAGCCCTCCAAGAACCGAACGGAACCGCTCGCGGCGCCGATCGAGTAGCCTCCGTTTTGCGCTCGACGCAGCAGGCAACTCGACGCCCAGTATGGGCTGGTACACACCCACAAATCGCCACCGCTCGTCACACAGTAGGAGGTCACCTGATTCACCCGAAACCCCGCCGCGGTAAGCGCTTCCAGGCCGCGGTCGAGGACGCTGACATGCACCGGCTCGGCCATCTTCAACCACCACAGGCGATTCGTCTGCCGTCCAGGCGCATACTCTTCATCCCGCAAGAAGACGAAGTCCCCGTGTCTCTGTGGCGGCAGGCTGGAGCGGGGCAACAGGAGGTCCCCCGAATGGACG
>CP070782.1:4943785-4972601 GCA_020346325.1 Phycisphaerales bacterium | reverse complement strand
GAACGATATACCCTCAGCAACAGCTTTCTGACTTTCCTGGCACGCTTCATAGATCCACCTGCCCGTTCAACAGCGAGCGCAGCTTCTTGAGTCCGTAACGATAGCGGCTCTGAATCGTGTTGATTGATTCGCCCTTCTGCTGGGCGATTTCGCGAAAACGCATGGCACCAAGCACATGCAAGGCAACGACCTCGCGTTGCGCGTCGGATAGCTGCTCCATAGCCGACGTCACGATCTGGCACCGCTCGGCATCCGAAGCCGCTTGACAAGCATTGCCTCGTTGCGGGCGGTGACGTTGGACCTCGCCCGCCGGACCGCGCGGACCGCTCCGGCGATTGACATTGCGGGCCCGGTTGGCGACGCAGATGGCCAGATAGCCCTTCAGCGACCCTTTCAGTGCAAACCGACCGGCCTGGGAGGCGAAACTGACGACAACATCATGGAGCACATCCTCGGCCGCGCTTGGATCCTTCAATAACGCTCGGGCCACACTCAACAGGTCCGGCCTGTACTTCTCGTAGATCCGGCGCAGCGCCTGCGCGTCCCCTGCGTTGAACCTCCTGACCAACAGTCGATCTTCTATTCGCACGACGGGCTCGCCCTTGGTATCGTGAGCACTCACTTGTCATAGTAGAAACACGGCGGACCGCGCCTTTAGTGTACTGCCGGAGGGGTTTTTCTGAAACTCATTCCGCCCATGAGATCGGATCAGAGCGGGCGGTGGAGGAAGCCGACGGTGGACTCCATGATGCGGGCCTGGAGTTGCTGGGAGTGCTCGGCCGTTTCGCTCTGGAGGTCTTCCAGATTGGCACGACAGAAGCGGCAACCGAGGATATTGAGGTGGAAATCGACATAGCGCTGCCAGGGCTCTTCCAGCGTCTGAAGCAGGAAGCCGCCGATCGTGCTGCGCTTGGGACAACTGAACCGATGATATTCCCAGATATCGGTCAGGAGGTTCTCGAAGGCCTCGGACGAAGGACCGACCGCCACTTTCTTCCGCTCGACATAGCTGCGGACGTGCTTGAGACTGCGATGCTTGACCAAGGCGACCGTCTTCTCGTCGACATTCATCGTCTGGGCCACGCGCTTGTTCGGGATCTGGCAGTAGAACAGCAGTTCGATGATTTGCAGATCGCGGAAACGCAGGGCGCGCTTGAAGCCGTCAACCAAGTCCCCTACCGCCTCAGCCAGGACCGTTTTCTGAAGGTCGTACTGCTCATCGGCTCGGGCGTACCAACTGGCCGTCTGAGCCGGGCCGGCCACCTGCTCGAAGACATCGGACGAGTTCTCTTCGGTACTCGTATCGTAGGCATCCTGAATCAGGCAAACGCGGCGGGCGTCCCGACGGCGATAGCTGTCGATAATCTTGCGCCGAATCAGGCCGAAGAGATAGGTCTCGAGGTCGCACTCACCTCGGAAGCGGTCCAGACCACGAACGAACCCGATGAACGCTTCCTGGACAACATCTTCGGCATCGGCACGCTGGGGGAGCTTGGCCCGGGCAAAACGCAGCAGCCGGCCGCGATAGCGACCGACGAAATCCGACCAGGCCTGCTGATCGCCCTGTCGGATGCGGTCGAGGAAGTACTGCTCTGGCTGAGAGACTTTGTCCATAGGCCTATAGGTCCCATACCGCCAATAGGACCTATCAGACCGATAGGACCTATTCACCTCAGGACCAGAATGATCGAAACAATGCCGGCAATCGCCAGGACGGTCCCGGCAATCCGCAACGACCATACATAATAACCCCTGGTGGCCATGTTTAGGAAGAGGTAGACTGCCACAATTATCACCAAGACCCCAAGCCCCGACAGGATCATACGGGCCCAGGTAATGCGTTTGATGTGCATCTCGGCGGTCTTGCGCGACTCCAGCCGGCTTAGTTTCTGCGCCGACATGTCGATCAGCATGGCCTGTCGCCAGAATTGGCCGGACATGCCGTCAAAACTCTGAACGAACTGATCGAGGATGAAGCCGCCCTCGAGCAGATCGGTGGGGCTGACTGTCAAGAGCGCCCGGCCGGGCCATTTCTGGCCGACGGCGGCCGAGACTTGGGCACATGCGTCGCGGAGGGCCTGGTTCTTCGCCTCATTTTCGCTTATGCACGTCCCCCTCGAACGCGCCACGACGAATTGCCCGTCCGGTCTCTCGCTCGCAAAGAGCGCAAAGTCCTCCACCCAGGGCTTTTCGATGAAACGCACGTGGATTCTGCGTGCCGGCTGCCCATCGGCAAATGCCCTGGCCTCCACCAGGCGCCCACCACGGGCATCGGTGTGCGTGTTCTGGCCTTCCTTGTCAACGAAACGAAGTACGATTCCCACCTCCTTCGGATCGAGGTTCCGTATGTCCGTCTCGATGACGCAGGGGACGCCGGCCAGCATCCCTCTCGCCGCCTCCTCAAAGGCCGTAGCAAGGTCGTGATCGAGCTCTTCCCTAAAAAAGATGACTTTGCTCGGAAGGCCGCTGCCATCTCCCACCTTCCGGATCGGCCCGTCCATCCGCAACCCAAGCGCCCGCGCCGCAGCCCGTTTAGAGGGATAGACATCCGCCCCGTATTCGTTTTCCACGCCCTCCGACCAGATCGGCGCGGCAACCGCCGGTTGCGGCGTAATTGGCTGCCAGTCGACAGATTCTGTCACGTTGCCGGGCAGGGTTTTCTGACTGACGCTGCCCCCCGGGCCTTTAACCACCTGCTCGTACGTCACGTGCCCGCCACTCGGCAAGGGGATCTCCCGGATGACCTTCCCCTGAACCACGTCTGTGTGGGAGGGGATCAAGAACATCACGACCGCCAGGACCTCGACGAGAACGACGATGATCACTCCCGCGGCCGCCTTGGGCGCCTTGGCCAGCAGAATGATCAAGAGAACGAACAGAAAACTGGCCGGCACCACGAACAACGGAACGGCCTCCGCACGGGACAATGCGCCCGCCATCCCAAGCCGCAGAAAGAGAATGGGGGCCAGGAGAATCACCCCTCCCAGAACCCACGCCCCCACTTTGGGGGCCTTTGCTATCAAAATGATCAGCAGAACGAACAGGAAGGACAGTGGCACAATAACCATTGGTAAGATCGCGACGCTCATAAAACCACCCCCTGATTGGGCATCGGTGCAAAGATCGGTGTCTGGCGACGTGGCGGCCAGGCCAGTATGAGAACGGAGACCAAGGCAATCACACCAGCAAACACGGCCTCCTCCTGGCCCAAGGCACCGAACAGCCGCTCCAGGGCCGGGCCGACCTGATTCTGTTTTATCATATCGACGATGCTCTGGATTTCGGCGGAAGAGACCACCTCGCCGCGAAAGAGCTGTATGGCCCAGAGGAAACCGCCGAGACCGAGCAAGGCACGGATCACATGGGCAGCGCCGGATTTGCGCCGGCCGACCATGATGAGAACCGCGGCCACAAACAGCAGGGCCACCACCAGCATGGCACCGCCTTTTTCCAGCAAGCCAGGCCACTCGGTATAGCCGAAAATCTGGTCGAGTTCGTGGGCGATTTGCGGATCGGGCCAGCCGGCCGCGACGACCGAGGGCATATGCAATCCGATCGCCACTCCGACGAGAATGGCCGCCAGAATGAAGATATGGCCCAGGGCACAGATCAGGCCGCTGAACGGATGCCACGGCTCGTAGATAATGGTCCCCGTGCTGGCATAGGACGGGGTAGAGGCTGGTTCAGGCTCGGTCGGCTGGGCCGGACCGGCCTCTTCGTGAACCGGCTCAGCCGATGGCTTGGGCTGAGCGCCGGCCGGCGCCGCAGCGACCGCCGCAGCGGCAGCAACGCCGTGGCCCTGGGGAATCTCCCCGGTAACCACGGTCGGGCCATGCCAGTTCAGCAGGGGCAGACCATTCTTGTCCTCAAACTGCCCGGTGATGATCAGGATGATATCGATCAACTGGCCAATCCCAGCCAGGCCAAATGTGAACAGCCAGAGAATGCCCGTCCCGATTTTGCCCACGTAGAAACGGTGCAAGCCACATAATTGGAGGCCGGGTATCAACGGGAAGAAGGCCAGGATCAAGGCCCAAGTTCGTTTGGCCGGTGAGACCGCGCCCAGCGGAGCAGCAGGTCGAGGCGAAACCGATGGCAATTCCCCCCCGGTCACGTCGGCCGCCCCGAACAAACGCGGCGGTGTGAAGAGCAAGACCAGAAACGGGAGGTTGGGGAAGATGATGAAGAAGATCGCAATCGCCTTCTCGTCACCACCCATATGCATGTTTCCCAGCAGGATCGACGCGGTGACGGTGGTCTGGACGCAGAGCGTCATCAGCACCGGTCGAACGAGATAGCGATACCAACCCGTGAAGGTGCCGCGAAACATCATGATGAAACACAGGACCGACAGGATGAATGCGTCGACTCCAAAGGCAATCGCCAGTGCGAACTTATCGCCGCGCAGGCTCGTGCCACCCATGATGCACAGGAACAGCCCCAGCCCGATGCTCGCCAGCCAACCGATCAGCCACAGCGAACGGGCATACCCAGGAACAGACCGGGCGCTAAAGCTGCCTCTTCGAGATTTCTTCTGCTGCCCCGGAACCACCTGAAGGTCTTGCACCGGCTTGCCACAGGGACTGAGCGTCTGCACCACCAGGGCAATCCCCGCCAGCGTGCAGGCGGCAACGACCGAGGACGGGCCAAACATGCTGCCTCCGACAAAGCCCAGAAAGCCGGCCCATAAGGCGGGGCCCAACTCCACGCGCTTCTCGCGCTGGGGATCGCTCAGACCCCACCAATCCACCAGCAGCATCGGCAAGGCCAGGGCCAGAACACTGGCACCGGCACCGCCGCCGAAACCTCTGGTCCAGGGAAACCACATCAATGGGTTCAGGCCCCAGAAGTTTCCGCCTCGGTGCCCCGGCATCCCGCCGAAGATCCCGGCCACCAGCGCCGCGACGGCGACTGATGCGAAGGCCGCACCGAAGCAGGTGGCGCCTTTGCCCAGCCAGCGGGAATCCTCATCCAGATTGCACCACCATTGCCGGCGCGAATAGAGAATGATCTTGGAAGCCAGGCCCACCATGATGAAGACGGCCGCCCCGGCGCCAAACTCGCCGTCGGTGAAGATTCCCGCGCCCACCGCCACCGCGATCATCGTGATCAGAGCCAGGGTCCGCCGTTGTGCCGGAGCGATCGGGTCCGCGATGGTCACCGGCTTCTGTCCGGTCTGCCTGGCCTGCTCGGCGCGCTGCTTGGCCGTCTTGAGCTTCTCAGCTACCTGTCCCCCGAGTTCTTCGACTTTCTTGGCGATGTATTCGGCCTTCTTGCCGATCTCTTTGCTGAAGTCGGTGGCCGGCTCGGCCGATGCGGGCGGCGCTTTGGCTCCCTGATGCCTGGCCGCATCCACCTTGTGCGCTACGTGCTTGGCAATGACGGACAGCTCCTCCGGCGCGAACTGCGAGACGCTGTTGCGTATGTGCTCCGTGCCGAAGACATCCTCGACCATCTGCTGGACCGTCTGGTAACGCTCGTTCGGATCTTTGGCCAAAGCCTTGCGGATGACACGTCGAAACGGCTCCTCGATGTGTTCCAGTTCCGGCGGCGCCGTCATATGCTTCATGAGGATCTCCGCGGGGCTGGACCCGATGAACGGAAGCAGACCGGTGAGCATCTCGTAAAGCAGCACACCCAGGGCATAGATATCGACGCTGCGGTCGTATTTACCGGCGCCGATCTCCGGGGCCATGTAGTGGACCGTCCCCACCGTGATCGTGTGGCTGACGTGATGGCTCGCACTGATGGCTTTGGTCAGGCCGTAGTCGCCAATCTTGACGTAGCCGTTCTCGTAGAAGATGTTGCTGGGTTTGAGATCGCGGTGGACGATGCCGCACTCGTGCAGATAGGAAAGGCCCTTGGCGATTTCCTGGAGAAAGAAAGCCGCTTTCTGCGTGCCCAGTCCGCCCGGGGACTCCTTCAGGAGATCGCTCAAGGCCACGCCCGAGACGTATTCCATGACGACGAAAGGCTTGTTCTGGTCGTTGTATTTGACGTCGAAGACCGTTACCAGGTGCGGGCTCTTGAGGTTCATGCATTGGGTGATCCCGCGCAGTTCGATCTGCTCGTAGCTCTGTACGACCTTGAGCGCCACCTGGCGACCGCTGTCGCTGAGGGCATAGTAGACCTCGCCGAAGCCGCCCCGTCCGGCCGCCCGCTGGATCGTATATCCTTCAAGCGGCCGATCTCCATATTTATATTGGTACGCATCCATAAGTCTTCTGCCGGATTAGAGGTTGGTTATGGTTTCCTTCTACGTGTGAAACTTCGCCAGGACCATGGACAGCTTGCCGACACGAATCGGCTTGTCCAAGGTCAAACCCTTTTCGGGCTGTACCGGTCGATCGTCGATCGTGACGGGCTTCGCCGCCCGACACAGGAGCCGGTCGTTTTGACAGAAGAAGGTTACGGTCTCTTCCAGGTGTTCGGTCTGAATGTGGTTGTTGGTGTAGGGGCCCGCGAGAATGTCACGGCCCATGAGAATGACGTGCCGGACGTCGGGCCGACCCAGGCGGGCGCCGGAAAGCATCAGCAAGGCGGTGGGGCTGGCCGGGTTGGGAAGTCGGAATCGCAGCCGGCAGCGAGGCGACAAGGCAATCGCATCGCCGTCGGCCAGCAGCTTCTCCGTCACCGCGCCGCCATTGACTTGCACCGGTCGCTCGCAGCGCAGGAAGTAATCGCCGTCCATGCGCTCGATACTGATAACCGGCAGATTGGGGTCAGCCACGAGTCCCAGCGTCGGCCGCCTCGACGAACTGATCGGACCGACGGTGACGCGACTGTTGCGGAAGACGAGGTAACTGCCGATACCGTCCATTTGCATGACGAACTCCGACGGTAGGCCGGATGACGGAGCATGCCCTTCTTCCACCCTCTGTCCTCTGTCTGCCGTCATCCGTCTTCTGTCTTCCGTCCACGGTCCTGCGTCGTCCGCGCCGGCCGCATCGGCAATGCTCAATCCCAACGGTCCGGCCTCCAGCTCTTCCACCGCCTCGGCGGCCTGCCTCACCTCGGCCACTGCCTGGTCCAGCCACTTGGCTGACGGGTACATCGTCTTGACCTGGCGCAGCAAGGGCAGCGCCAGCCCAGGTTGGCCGCCGGCTACGCACTCGGCCGCCTGATGGCACTGCGTCACGGCCCGGCGCAACTCGGCAACGTCTTCACCGTCAACGCCCAGCGGCGTCAGCCGTTGCAGAAGCGACTGGGCTCGATCGATGCGCCCCTGCTCGAAACTGACGCGGGCCTGCTCGCCCGCCTGCCGGCTGATCTGACGCAAGAGTTGGCCGACCTGACCGTTACGGTTCTTCGTGACGCCGGCCGATCTGAGCAGATCCACCGCCATCTCAATGTCACCGTGTTTGAGCGCCTGTTCGGCCTTCGCCACCGCGTCCTCACTCTGGAACCGAGCGGCGGCCAGTTCCTCTCGCAACAACTGGGCCTGGCCATCGTCGGTGGGTGCACCGGCAAGAATCCGCTCCCCCACCGAGAGCCAGCCATCGGCCATGTTCTGTCGGACCTGGGCCACGCGAAATGCCTCTTGCTGGCGTCCCTGCTGGTGTTGAGCCATCGCCTGGCACACGGCCTCACGAAGCCCGGCAACCTCCGAGGCATTGCCGGCCAACTTCTCAGCCTTATTGCAGTCGGCCAGGGCCGGCTGAAACCGGCCGGCCTCGAGATTCTGTCGGGCCCGCCGAACGAACGCCCGTGTGAGCCGACCGATGAGCCGCTGACCGTGACGGTGACGCCTGACATCGTCGGCCTTGGCGATCTCAAAGGCCTCGTCCAGCCGGTCGTCGGCCAACGCACACTGGGCTTGTTTGATTCGCAGGATCAACACTGCAAGGCTCCTTTTCGCTACGGTTGCCGGTGAAAAGTTGGCCTGGTTCAATTCTACCACTCGGTCTGACTTTCCGCAACGCGCGCCGAACACTGAAGGCGTTCGGGATAGGTCCTACAAGACCCATAGGACCTATGCTAGAGGCTTCCAGGCTGGTCGCCTTTCGCCACGGGAGCTGTGTGTTCGTCCATGGGCGCTTCGTGCTGCTGGAAATACTCGTCGACCTGAGCTACCAGATCCGCCTCCGGGACTGAATCGACCGGAATCGCCTCGACGAACCGGCTCTCATGGGCCAGCACACGCTCGGCGACATCCAGCCGCTTCTTGATCTGGGCGATCAGCTTCTCGGTCTGGGCGAGTTTGCCGTTATCGACCTGGATTTGCGATCCGACGGACGCGGCCTTGACCAGACGATACTGGCTGGCCAACGTCTCGATCTTATTCTCCAGGATGCGCTTCTCGTTGCGGGTCTTTTCCAGCAATTGCATGGCGGCATGCAAGGACTTCTCGCGGGAATCCAGCAGCCGTTCTTTGCTGGCCAGCACCAGTTCGGCCTCCTTGAGCCTCTCGAAGCGCGCGGCCAGATCCGCTTTGATGTCGCCGCGCGTGTAATTGCGGCCGGCGAAGCAGTAGTGGGTCTGAGGCATTTCCAGCGAGCCGCGCAGCGTCTTGATCTTCGTCCGCTCGTCCTCGAGGCCCTCCTGGTTCTTGGCGATTTCGCCCTTCAGGGCGGCCACTTCCACCTCTTCCTGGGCGATCAGCCGGATATTGGCATGCATTTCCGGGATGATTTCTTCCAGCAGATCCCGAGCCCGCCTCAGCTCGAATTCGATCGGAACCGAGTCCTTCACCACCGTCCGAACGCTCTTGGCGGAGCTGCGGACGTAGCTGACGACGTCTTTACCGAAGATCAGGCTGCCAACCAGGCCCAACCCAACTGTGCCAAGCACTCCCATTTTCAGCCATTTCGTAATCATGATGCGACTCCTCAAAAATCCTGCTAACCCCGTTGATTTCCTGTCCAGGGCCGTTTTTCGGCCACAGTAGGATGGTCGCGGCCTGGAGCTGTTTATTGCCGGGAAAATCTGTCCCATCCGGGTCAGTCTCGCCCGGGCCCATGATTTTCCTGACAAGGGAGGTGATAAAACCAGTCCAGATGCGTCGGTACCCAATAGAGGCCCGCTGGGCGGTTCGCCGCAACGTGATTGCGTCCGTAAGGCCGCGGTCGCCGGCGATGTTACCGAGCAACCCCAGCACGCCTTAATCAGGTAGAAGTCAGATGAATCCACACATCAGGGAGGATTCAGAAGATGAAACGGATCACGGTCAACAACAAGACGGACATCAAACAACTCCTCTACTCTGACTGTGTGCTGGGCATCCCGGACGATGCCTGCCAATCTTTCGGCGGCTTCCAGCTCTGGTGGTACGACAAGCAGCATGACAGGTGCCACTGCTGCCAGTCCCGCTGGGCGGACCTGAGACGGCGGGTTGAGCAATGCAGCCTGGACAAGGCCGCCCGCGTTCTCTGGCACAAGCGGCGGGCCCTCTTTCTGCGCGGTCGCCGCTTCTCCGAAGACCGCAAGCTCACCACCCTGACCCGCTGCTGCAACTGACCGTTGGGCCGGACCGCTTTGGATGCTGCTGCCCCTGGGATCTTGCGAAGTAGCTCGGTTCGCGGTAGCATGCCAATCTGGCGATCAGGGCTGCATAGGTGAGGTCAACAGCATCGGGAGAATAACATGAAGGTAGTGGCTTTCAACGGCAGTGCCCGCAAAGACGGTAACACGACGATTCTCGTGCGACAGGTCTTCTCCGAACTGGAGAAGGAGGGGATCGACACCGAACTGGTTCAGTTGGCGGGTCAAACCATCCGCGGTTGCACGGCTTGCGCCCAGTGTTTCAAGAAGAAAAATCAGCGCTGCGTCGTAGAAAACGACATCGCCAACCAGTGCATTGAGAAGATGCTGGCCGCCGACGGCATCATTCTGGCCAGCCCCACCTACTTCGCCGACGTGACGACCGAGATCAAAGCCTTGATCGACCGAGCCGGTTTTGTGGCCCGGGCCAACGACGATATGTTCAAGCGCAAGGTCGGCGCCGCGGTGGTGGCGGTGCGCCGGGCCGGCTCTATTCACGTCTTCGACTCGCTCAACCACTTTTTCCTGATCGGTCAGATGATCATTCCCGGCTCGATCTACTGGAACATGGGCTTCGGTCTGGCCAAGGGTGATGTCGAGCAGGACGAAGAGGGCCTCAGAACCATGCAGATCCTCGGGCAAAACATGGCCTGGCTCTTGAAAAAGACCTCCGGGCAAGCCTGAGCACCTGAATCCCATCTTCCAGGCTTGTCTCCGATAAATGCACCTGGCTGACCACACCATACGCAGATTGCGCATTTTGGGAGTGTTATCTGCACGTAATGGGATTGGTCAACCCCGGCGGTAACGCTAAAATAGGCTGCAATGGGTGTTTCGTACCCATTTTGCAGCTTCTTAACGCGGAGATGTGTGATGCCATGCGGCCGGACGGAGGCAGGATTCATGCATTGGAACATCTGGAAGCTGTTCACGGGCTTCGCGCTGACGGAATATCTCCCTGGCACGTGGTCTGCGCGGCTAGCTTCGACACTTCGCCATTCTAAAATAGAAGATGAGCTGAATGAATGACGATACTCTCGTTGATCGTTTATTGATCTGTCTTTTCTTGGAGGCGCAGAAATGAAGACGCAATTCGTGGTAACTTCTGTTGCAATGATCCTTCTCTCGGTGCTGTGGTGCGGTGCGGCCTGGGCCGACGAACTGGACGGAGTGTCTGATATTACCGTGACTGGCGGGGAACTCATCAGCTTCCGGTACGGTGGAACCGAATACGCGGCAGCTAACGAAGACGTCATACTGGGCACAACGACACGGTGGTATATCCCCGCAACGGGCGTCGAGACGCTATGGCCCGAAGGAGATCCGGCACCGGCCGACACCGTCACCGGAACATCCAACGCAAAAAGCGGTGACGTGGGATCGAAGGGCGACAACTTCCTGTTCACCGATAACGGGGCCACCGACATCTCCTCGATCGACGGGATCGACTTCCAGGAGACGATCTTTCCGGTGCCGACCAAAATGATTTTCGTGTTCGAGCGGAACGGCAATGACAACGGCACCGTGCAGGGCATCTTCGAGGACGGCTCGCTGGGAACGGCCCTGCAACTCGTTGCCAACGGCGCCCCCTACGCCGACACGGGCGTCAACGTCAACGGCCAAGTCGCCCACGGCTATGTCTTCATCAGCGATAAGCCGGTCGTGGGGCTACGAATCACAGCCTCGGGACACGACACCCTGACGATTTGCGCCGTCCCCATGCCGTTCGACCCCACGCAGAGCCACGATCCGCAGCCGGCGTCGGAAGCGACGGACGTGCTTCGGGACGTGGTTTTGAGTTGGACACCAGGCGAGTTTGCGGCGACGCACGATGTGTACCTCGGCACCTCACTTGACGACGTGAATAATGCCACGCGGGCCAATCCACTCGACGTGCTTGTGAGCCAGGGGCAGACGGGTACCACGTATGATGCCGGCCGCCTCGAATTCGGCCAGACCTACTACTGGCGGGTCGATGAGGTCAACGCGGCGCCCGATAACACCATCTTCGCCGGGCCCGTCTGGAGCTTCACGGTCGAGCTACTCGCCTATCCGATCGAGAACATCACCGCCACGGCGTCCCATGCCGAAGCTACCGCCGGTCCGGAGAACACCATCAACGGCTCCGGGCTCGACGACCAGGATCAACACTCGATCGACGCGCCGGACATGTGGCTGGCGGCGCCGGCAGCAGGCGAGTCCGTGTGGATTCAATACGAGTTTGACGGCGTCTACAAATTGCACGAGATGCAGGTCTGGAACTACAACGTGGGGTTCGAGCTGGTTCTCGGCTTTGGCCTCAAGGACGTAAGCATCGAGTATTCGACCGACGGCAGCGACTGGACCACCTTGGGAGACATCGAATTCGCCCAGGCCACGGCCACTTCGACATACACTGCCAATACCGTCGTCGACTTCGCCGGCGTGGCGGCCCAATTCGTCCGGCTGAACGTCAACAGCGGCCATGGGCTCATGGGCCAGTTCGGTCTCAGTGAAGTGCGTTTCCTTTCCATCCCGGTCCTGGCCAGTAGCCCCGAGCCGGCGGTCGGCGCCGAGGGCGTGGAGCCGGACGCGGTGCTGAGCTGGCGTGCCGGTCGCGAAGCGGCTTCGCACGACGTCTATCTCAGCGACGACGAGACAGCGGTAGCAGACGGCACGGCCCTGGTCGACACCCTAGGCGAGAGTAGCTACGACACCGGTGCCGCTGATCTGCAACTGGATACCACCTACTACTGGAGAATCGACGAGGTTAACGAGGCTGAGGCCGTCGCCTCCTGGGCCGGGCCTGTCTGGAGTTTCTCCACCAAGCCGTACCAGGTGGTCGAGGACTTCGAGAGCTACAACGACGATGACAATACCATCTATGACACGTGGATCGATGGCTGGGTGAACGAGACCGGTTCGACCGTGGGGTATCTCGAAGCCCCGTTCGCCGAGCAGATCATCGTCTACGGCGGTCGTCAATCCATGCCCCTGTTCTACGACAACACGAGCGTGGCAAACTCAGAAGCCGAACGCACATTCGATGCGTCCCAGGATTGGACGCGCTCCGGTATCGCCACACTGGTCATCAACTTCCAGGGCCGCGAGGACAACGCCGGAGGACAACTCTACGCGAAGGTCAACGGCGTGAAGGTGGTCTTCGACGGGGACGCCAGCGCGATGACGACGGCGGCCTGGACCGCCTGGGCAATCGATCTGACCGCGGTGGGCACCAACCTGTCGAATGTCACGAAGCTGGCTATCGGCATCGACGGCGGTGGTACGGGAACCCTTTACGTGGACGAGATTCGTCTGCTCCCGGCCGGACCTCCAGTGTCGGCGGTCCTTACGGCCCTTCCGGCCGGCAGCGTCGAAGCCACGGGTGACGACGGTATGGTCCTGTCCATTAACGGGATCGACGTGAGCAACCTCGTCCTCGGCACCACCTCCACGGACTTTGAGAAGTTCGCGGATCATCCGGCGGCCGACGCCGACGACTTCGATATGGGTACGTACGCCAGCCTGGACGATTCCGGCGCCGTCACGATCGCCTTCCCGGTCCCGGTCACGACCATCTTCATCGTCGAACGTGGTGCCAACGACCAGGGGTTCCTCCAGCCCCTGGATGTCGACGGCAATCCGATGGAAGGCGTTGCACCGTTCGCCCGGAGCAACTGGCTCAAACCCGGCTTCACCATTAACGGCCAAAGTGCCGGCGCCATGGCCATTGAATCGGACACGCCGATCTCGGGCGTCGTGATACTGCCCCCGACCGATGGCGCCATCGGTATCGATCCGGCGGTCGTTGCCGGCATCGCAGCCGATTAGACGATGTGAAACAGGAGTGTCGACCATCCTGAATGATGGTCGAACGGCCCTCACGAAAGGGAAAGGCCCGCGCCCCATTAAGCGGCGCGGGCTTTTCGCATTCGTAGACTGAGTGCGGCGCATGTTTTGGGTAGCGCTTCTGCGCATAATGGGATTGTCTGCCAACGCTCACTTTTCTACAGTCATAAGGTAGTTTCGCAATCGTAATCGCCTGTTGGAGAGGCCAAGTATGGGTTTGCGAAAGCGTCTGAGAGCATTCACACTCATCGAGCTTTTGGTCGTCATCGCCATCATCGCCTTGCTGATGGGAATCTTGTTGCCCGCCCTGAGCCGGGCGAAGAAACAGGCGCAGGGCGTACGCTGCCTGAGCAATCTCAAGCAGATCGGCCTGGCGATGCACGCCTATGCCTCCGACTTCAACTATCGCGTGCCGCGTGCGGAACTGCGTCCGGGGATCGCGATCTACACCGGCGTCGACATGCGCTGGCCGGTTTTGTTCATGCCCTACCTCGGCGCCGTAGCCCAAGGCGTTGAGAACTACTATGAAGTCGACGTCTTCGACTGCCCCAGCTACCCGCTCAAGGAGCAGACGGTCGACTACTGCACCAATGCCTTCGATCTGGAGGGCACCATGACGGAGTTCTTCGGGTTCAGTCCGCTGGATGACTTCCCGCGCCCGGGGAGCACGGTCTACATGGCCGACTATGAGTACATCCCTGAGGCTGGTCAGATCAAGATCATCCTCAAGGAGGACACGCCGGATCAGATGAAGATCAAGATGCAGTCGCTGGACGTTTGGCACGAGAATCACCTGCCCTCGGCGGACGACAGCTCGCGGCGTGTGGCGCGTGAGCGACACGGCAAGGCCACCAATCTGCTCTTCATCGACGGTCATTCCGGCAAGAAAATATCCTTGGACATCACGCCTTGGGACTACGGCCTGTCGCGCGGCATGTTCGAACCGGCCCAATGAGGCAGCCCCCCTGGATTCCGCCTTTCAGCTTCCGGTCGACCAGGCGGTTTTCACCTTGACGATAGCAGCTTTACCCACGTCTCGATCACTGATACAATGTCATCGGTGCCAGGGTCAGAAAACCATGAGTCGAGGGCAAACGGGTCTGTGTTCAAAGCGCCAAAAGTCATTCTGCTGATCGCTCCCACCAGAGCGTTCGATCGCGGGCTCTTACAGGGTCTCGCCCGCTACGCCAACGAACGCGGCCCCTGGACGTTCTACCGCGAGCCGCCGCACTACCAGGCCATCGACTGGAAGAAGAAGGTGTCAGACCGTCTGCGTGCCGGCCAGATCGACGGCATTATCATGCGCGAGCCCGAACGCATCGACGAGATCATCCGCCAGAAGATTCCGGGCATCTGCGCCCCTGTCACCAAGCGGACCATTGAAGGGTTTATCAACATCACGATCGACAACGGCGCCGTAGGCAGTCTGGCCGCCGATCACTTGCTGCGTTGCGGCTTTCGCCATTTCGCCTATTGCGGACTCGAAGGCATCTATTGGTCCGTCAAGCGCGGCGAAGCCTTCTGCGACCGGGTCGGGAAGGCCGGTTATGTCTGCCAGACCTACCGACCACCCCGGGCCAAAGGCATCCAGGGACTGTGGGAAAAGGAGGAACCGCTACTGATTGACTGGCTCCAATCGCTGCCCAAACCCGTCGGAATCATGACCTGTAATGACGACCGAGCCCAACACGTGCTCGATGCCTGTCACGCCGCGCAGATCCACGTCCCCAGTGAAGTGGCCATCATCGGTGTGGACAACGACGAGTTTATCTGCCGACTGGCCAACCCGCCTCTTTCCAGCATCTGTCTCAACCCCCAAATGCTCGGCTATCGCGCCGCTCAGTGGCTCGACCGGGTCATCGCGGGCGAGAAGTGCAGCGAGACGGTCGTGGTCGGCAAGCCAACCCACGTCGTGGCCCGCAGTTCGACCAACATCCTGCTGGTGGAAGATGGCGAGGTCTCCGATGCGATACGGTTTATCCGGGAGCATGCGGACCGCCCTCTCCAGGTCGATGATGTGGCCGAGGCGGTCGCCATGTCCCGGCGTACGTTACAGCAGAGGTTCTCGAAAGCGGTGGGCCGATCCGTCCACTCGCAGATCCTCCGCGAACGCGTCAATCGCATCACGCAACTGCTGGTGGAAACGGATCTGACGGTCACGCAAATCGCCCGCAAGCTGAATTTTTCCAGCACCAAACAACTGGACCGGGTCTTCACCAAGTTCCAGGGTGTCACCCCTACGACCTACCGGGTCGAGCACTGCATGAAGTGAGTACAGGCCGTGAAGAGGCTCTTCTTCGCTGGTTGTCACGCCTGTATGCGCGTTTTGGGGCACAGCGCTGCACAATGTGGTATTGTGGCAGACTGGCAACTTCGCCATAATGGTGGTTCTATGATAGGATCGGTGTCCCCTCTTATCAGATGACAATGGAGGTAGTAAGATTGTGAAACTACCAGCGCGGTACCTCGTAGCGGCCTTGATCGTCGCGTTTGTGGCTCTCCCAGCCTCTGCGGCCGCGGAGATCTCGGGAGAGCTAAAGACCTGGCACAAGATCACCCTCACCTTTGAGGGGCCCCAGACCAGCGAGATGGCCACCCCGAATCCCTTCACCGACTACCGCCTCACGGTCATCTTCTCGAAGGATGAAAAGCGCTATGTCGTGCCCGGCTACTACGCCGCCGACGGCAACGCCGCCCAGACCAGCGCCGACTCGGGGAACAAATGGCGCGTCCACTTCGCCCCGTGTGAGAGCGGCCGCTGGGGCTACCTCGTCTCCTTCCGCGCGGGTCGCCACATCATCACCGACGACGATCCCCAGGCCGGAACCAGCGCCGGGTATATGGACGGGGAGATGGGGGCCCTCCTGGTCGAACCGACGGACAAGCAGGGACGAGACAATCGGGCCAAAGGTCTGCTCCAATATGTGGGCCGGCGTTACCTGCGCTTTGCCGGGACCGGAGAGTACTTCCTCAAGGCCGGCGCCGACGCCCCGGAGAATTTCCTGGCCTACCAGGACTTCGACGGAGACTTCAAGACCGACGGTCATAAGGACCAGTTCATCAAGACGTGGGAACCACACATCAGAGACTGGAGACCTGGCGACCCAACGTGGCAGGACGGCAAAGGCAAAGGCATGATCGGCGCGATCAACTACCTGGCCTCCAAAGGCATGAACGTGTTCTCCTTTCTGCCCATGAACGTCACGGGTGACGACCAGAATGTCTTCCCTTACACCTCCTACGACGAGCGGCTGCGCCTGGACGTCTCCCGGCTGGGCCAGTGGGAGATCGTTTTCGAACATGCTGACACGCTGGGCATGTACCTGCACTTCAAGACCCAGGAAACGGAAAACGAATTGCTGCTGGACGGCGGCGATCTGGGCCTGCAACGTATCCTGTACTACCGCGAGCTGATCGCGCGCTTCGGCCACCATCTGGCGCTGAACTGGAACCTGGGCGAGGAAATCAACGACGCCACCCACGAGCAGAAGGTGGCCTGGGCCAACTACCTGTGGACCCACGATCCGTATCAACACCACATCGTCATTCACAACATGGGCGATCCGCACTACGATCTGTTGGGCGACGCCTCGGCGCTGACGGGCTTCTCCCTTCAGACCAGCAAACCGGACTTTAGCCAGGTGCACAGGCGCGTACTTGACTACATCAATCGTTCCGTCGCGGCCGGCAAACCCTGGGTCGTCGCCTGCGATGAACCGGGGGACGCCACCCACGCCCTGATCACGGACGACGAGGATCCGACGCGTGACAACGCCCGCAAGAACGCCTTGTGGGGCGTATTCATGGCCGGCGGCGCGGGCATCGAATGGTACTTCGGGTATGAGCATCCCCATAGTGACTTGACCTGCCAGGACTATCGCACGCGTGAGCGCATGTGGGACCAGTCGCGCTACGCCCTCGAATTCTTCCGGCGGCACGAGATCCCGTTCTGGGACATGGTCAACAATGACGATCTGACGAACAATCCTGACGACTACTGCTTCGTCAAGCGGGGCGAACTGTATCTGATCTACTTCAAGGATGCGGGCCGGCTGAAGCTGGCGGTGCAGAGCGGCGCCCTGGCCTACGGCTGGTTCAATCCGCGTACGGGCGACGGGCTGGATGCTCTGATCGAGCCCGGACAGACTCGGGGACAGAAGGAAGTCACGCTCGAGACTCCCGGGCCCGGTGATTGGCTCTTGTGCCTGAAGAGAATGGGCAATGCCTCCGTCGTCCTGAAGGACCTGACCGAAATTGAAGCCGCGACCGCCACCGATGCTGCGAGCGGCCCATACACGCTGAGCGCCTTACGGGACTTCGCGAACGTCTCCGACTCGACCTTCGTTCCCTTCTACCGGGACCAAAGTCGCAAGGCTCTGGCGATCAACGCGGGCCGGCATAAGGACAAGTTTGCGGCCGCCCAGGCCACCTTCCAAGGTGACCCGGGCACCTACGATGTCGCGATCACCACCGTGACGGAAACCGACGGTGAATCGACCTACCGCCTGTCGGCAGCCGGAAAGCAGGTCGGTACGTTCACCAACCCACAGACCAGCCAAGACTATCGTCCCGCCCGGCACACGTGGAAGAAGATCGCCCTCCAAAAAGGCGATACGATCCGCGTTCAATTCAATACCGCCTCGAACGGGAAGAAGAAAGAAGGCGACGGTTTCGGTTATGCACGGGGGCGTTGGAGAAAGTTGCAACTCATACCCGCCGGTCCGGGTGACATGATCTTCGAGGAAGGAAGCGGGATCGTGGCCGTCGAGGCCGAACACTTCTCGAGTCAAAGGCTGGCCGGCAAACGCCGGTGGTACGCCACCACCCTGGACACGACGCCGAACGTCCGACCCGACGGAGATGACAGTCACGCGGGCGACGCCAGCGGCGGTGCCTATCTGGAGGTCCTGCCCGACACCCGGCGCACGCACGGCGACACACTGACCGGTGGAGAGAATTTCTCTAATGAACCGGGGCAGATGGCCGTGCTGGCCTACTGGGTACACTTTCGCACGCCGGGCCGGTATTACGTTTGGGTGCGGGCCCATTCCACGGGCAGCGAGGACAACGGCCTCCACGTCGGACTCGACGGCCGATGGCCCGAGTCGGGTCGTAGACTCCAATGGTGCGAAGGCAAGAATACCTGGCGATGGGAGAGCAAGCAACGAACGGAGCAGGACCATTGCGGCGAGCCGTACAAGATCTACCTGGACATCGCCAGCGCCGGTCTGCATCAGATATCATTCTCGATGCGCGAGGACGGCTTCGAGTTTGACAAGTGGCTGATGACGACGGACCGTGACATGGGACGGCCGCAGGACGCCGGTCCGAGCGAGCGCATCTACAGGACCGGCGCCACACCGCCCCTGCACATCGTCAGCGAACTCGGACGACCCAACCTGTAACATCACAGTGAGAAATTCAGGTTATGACACGCGAATACAGAATAGCCGTGGTCCCGGGCGACGGCGTCGGACATGAGATCATCCCGGCCGGCGTCCAGGTATTGCAGGCGGCAGCCAAACGATTCGACTTTGGACTGTCAATGGAGGCGTTCCCGTACGGAGCGGGACATTATCAGAAGACCGGCGCCTTCATGCCGGACGATGGGCTCGACACGCTGAGTCGGTTCGATGCCATCTACTTCGGCGCCGTCGGTCTGCCTGACGTGGACGATACGCTGCCAGCCAAGCTGTTCACGTTCGCCATCCGTAAGCATTTCGACCAATACGTCAACTACCGGCCCGCGCGCCTGCTGCCCGGCATCGAAAGTCCACTGCATCACAAGACGGCTCAGGAGATCGACTTCGTCGTGATCCGCGAGAACACCGAGGGCGAGTTCGTCCAGGTGGGTGGATTTGTCCAACCGGACGAGCCGTCAGGTTTCGCGATGGACACCAGCGTCTTCACGCGAACGGGCATCGAGCGGATCGCCCATTACTCGTTCCAATTGGCACAGAAGCGGCGCCGTCAGGTGACCAATATCACAAAATCCAATACGCTGATCCATTCCCTGGCCTACTGGGACCGCGTGGTCGAGCAGGTCAGCGCTGCATATCCGGATGTCACCTATAAGAAGATGTATGTCGACAACGCCTCGGCCAATTTCGTGCTCCATCCGGAGTATTTCGACGTGATCGTGACCACCAACTTCATCGGTGACATTCTCAGCGATCTGGGCGGAGCCATCATGGGCAGTCTCGGCCTCGGCGCCAGTGGCAATATTAATCCCGAGCGCAAGTTCCCGTCGATGTTCGAACCCATTCATGGATCGGCCCCGGACATCGCCGGGCAGAACATCGCCAATCCGGTCGGCGCCATCTGGTCGGGTGCCTTGATGCTGGAGCACCTGGGCGAGCAAGAGGCCGCCGATCTGATCGTCAACGCCATTGAAAGGACCCTCCGGGACGGCGAATTGACAAAGGACCTGGGCGGCTCGGCTGGAACGACGGCCGTGGCACAACGTATCGTGAACGAAGTCACCAATTCGTAGGGTTCAATGTCACGAGTAATCGATTTGACTGTGTCTCTGGATAACGGCCAGCACGGCGTCTCGATCGAGCCGGCCCGCCGGCTCGAGACGGATGGCTGGAATGCCACCACCCTGCACCTGTACTCGCACTGCGGGACGCATATGGACGCCCCCCTGCATTTCGGCGTCGCCGAACAGACGATCGATGAGATCCTGCTGGATCGGTGCATGGGCCCGGCCTGGGTGGTGGATCTGATGGGAATCAAACCGCGCACGCTGATACAGGTCAGCGACCTGGGAGACATACAAGAGAAGATCCGTGTCGGAGACGGCCTGCTCCTGAGGACGGGCTGGAGCCGACACCTCGGCACCCCCTCGTATCGGAATTCGCTGCCCCGGGTCAGTCTGGAGCTGGCCCGGTGGTGTGGGGACAAAGGCCTGCGGATGCTCGGCGTCGAGCCGCCCTCGGTGGCCGATGTGAACAATCTCGCAGAATTGACAACGGTGCACGAAGCACTGCTCAGCGCGGGTGTTATTATCGTCGAGGGACTGACGAACCTGGACCAGATCCACAACCAGAAAGTGACCTTCATGGCTCTGCCTCTGAAGGTCGCGAGGGGTGATGGCGCCCCGGCGCGCGCCCTGGCCATTGAAGATTGAACTGATGGCGTGGTTCACCCGGAGCGCGTGAACGAACGGATGAGCAGAGATCTCCTGGAAAGGAACTGACTCATGAAGCACGACTACTTCCATCGCGTCGCCGCCTTGACACCGACCAAGATGTGGATCAACAACGTCACGCCGGAGGAGGCCGAGTGGGCCATCGCGGCACGGGCCATGGGATGCACGCAGAACCCTTCCTACACCTGGAAAATGCTCAACCATCCCGAGTATAAGGATGACGTCCTGGCCCTGCTGGACGAGACCCTGAAGGAAAGCGACGACGACAACGAAGTCGAGTGCATCCTCCAACGTAAGCTCGTCAAACGGGTGGCCGAGAAGTTCATGACCGTCTACGAGCGGACCAACGGCGCCCACGGCTACGTCAGCATCCAGGGCGACCCGATTCACGAGGAAGATCCGCAGGTCATCATTGAGGAGGGCCGCAAAAATCGCGAGATGAACCCGAACATCATGATCAAGATCCCCGCGACCGAAGCCGGCCTAGCGGCCATGGGGACGCTGATCGAGGAGAATACGCCGCTCAATGCCACGGAGGTAATGGGGCTCAGCCAGGTCATCGACGTTTGTGAGATGTATGATAAGATTACGGCCAAGACCAAGAAGAAACCGATGATGTACTACTCGCTCATTACGGGCATCTACGACGAATGGCTCGCGCAGGAGGTGGCCGCCCAGGGGATCGACATTTCACGTGACGTTCTCTACCAGGCCGGTATGGCGATCGCCAAGAAGGTATACCGCTTCGTCCACGACCAGGGCTATCAACTCGGCTTCATCGGCGGCGGTGTGCGTGGCCTGCAACACTTCACCGAGATGGTCGGTGGCGATGTGTGCATCACCATGAACTGGCAGGGACACGCCGAGGAACTGCTGAAACTGGATCAGCCCGTCGTGGCACGGTTGTTCAATCCCGTGCAAGACCATGTTCTCGATGAACTGCTGACGAAGGTGCCGGCCTTCCGACAAGCTTATATGGAGGACGGCTTGACGGTCGACGAGTACGAAGAATATGGCCCGGTCGAATACTTCCGCCATATGTTTATCAGCGCGTGGGAGAACACCCTGGAGCTCATCGGTCAGCGGCGGGCCGCCTTGCGGCCCCAGGCTGGTACGCGGCCTTGATGGAGTTCGGAGGTCGCCGCAGACTTCTGCTTTAGAAAAAGGATTGACGAGATGACCGCATCAGGCCCGCGCATGAGTCGCCAACGCTTCATCCTCATCGGTATCCTGTTCTTCCACAGTGTCAACACGTACATGGACCGCGCCTGCATCGCCTCGGCCGTCGACTACATCAAGCGCGACCTCTCCATTTCCCAAGATACGATGGGGCTGGTGCTCGGTATCTTCGCCGTAGGGTATGCGTTGTTTCAAGTGCCCTCCGGCTGGATTGCCGACCGTCTGGGACCGCGCAAGGCGCTGACCATCGTCGTGTCAGTCTGGAGTGTGTTCACGGCTCTGACCGGAGCGGCACGGAACGCTGTACAGATGCTCGTGCTCCGCTTTCTCTTCGGCGTCGGAGAAGCCGGGGCCTTCCCCGGTGCCGCGCAGGCATTCTTTCGCTGGTTACCCGTCAAGGATCGGGGGCTGGCCCATGGCATCAACTTCTCCGGCAGCCGCCTCGGCGCCGCTTTCTCGCTCTTTCTCATGCCATGGCTCATTATTCAGATCGGTTGGCGGTGGACGTTCGCGGTCAACGGACTGATCGGGATTATCTGGGCGACAATCTGGCTTCTGTGGTTCCGGGACAACCCGAAGGACAATCCGAAAGTCAACCAGGCGGAATTGGACTACATTGAGGCGGGACGTATCAGCGATTTCACGGCAACGGTGAAGTCCTCCTTTGCCGAAGTGTTCACCTCGCTGAACATGTCACTGGCGATGGTGCAATACTTCGCCAGCAACGTAACCTTCTTCATCAGCCTGACCTGGCTACCCTCGTATCTCAAGAACCAGTGGCCGAACGATCAGAGAGCAGTCTACTGGTCAGCCGCTCCGCTGGTCTTCGCCGCCTTTGCGAACTGGACAGCCGGGACCATGGTCACGAAATTATTCAATCGCGGCTTCCACGTGGGATCCCGCCGGGCCACTGCGATTGTAGGTTTTGCTCTGGGCGTCATAGGGTTGCTGCTGGCCATGCAGACAACGAACCTTTATCTGTTCGTCCTCTGGTTCAGCTTGGCCACGTTTGGCGTCGATATGACGCTGAGCCCCAGTTGGGCCTTCTGCAACGATATCGGTGGCGCGAATTCCGGCGCCGTCTCGGGCTCGATGAACATGGTGGGCAACATCGGCGCGGCGTTGAGTGCGATCGCGTTTCCGCTCCTGCAGAATGAACAAACCGGCAGCGCCAATACCTTTTTTGTCCTGGCGGCGGGCTTGAACGTTGTCGCTATTGGCGCCTGGTGTTTCATGAACCCCAACCGCGTGTCGGATCGAAAACTCTCCCCGGCCGCGATCCGCAAACGCTTCATCGCCATGTTAACTTCCCTATTCCTCTTGACCTCGGGCGCCGTCGGTTACAAGATCTATACGTCCGTTGAGAAGAAACCGGCGGCGGTCGCCGAGCCCAATCAGATGGATGCGAACGATGTGAACGACCCGAACCGGTCGTAGCGGTAGGATGGGCTTCAGCCCATGCTGCTCTTTGCCGAAGGCACACGCTGAGTATAGAAGAGGAATACTGATGGCGCAGTTCAAAGGTGTTTGTGTTGGGGCAGGGTATTTCAGTCACTTCCAGTACGAAGCGTGGCAACGCATACCTGAAGTGACCATTACCGCGATGTGCAATCGTAATCCTGAGCGAGCCCAGGCAATCATGGACAACTTCGGGATCGCCAACCACTACACTGACTATCGGGAAATGCTCGAGACGGAGAAGCCCGACTTTGTCGACATCATCACGCCGCCTCCGACGCATCTGGAGATGTGCAAGGTCGCAGCCGATCTGGGAATTCACGTCATCTGTCAGAAACCCCTGGCGCCGACGTTCGACGAAGCCAAGCAGATCGTCGAGCACACCGGCAAGGCGAACATCCGTTTCATGGTGCACGAGAACTGGCGCTTCCAGCCTTGGTATCGTGAGATCAAGCGTCTGCTGGATGATGGCGCCATTGGCGAGAAGATCCACGTCATGAGCTTTCGCTCGCGCATGGGCGACGGCTGGGGCGATGACGCCTACCTGAACCGCCAGCCCTACTTCCGCGACTATCCTCGCCTACTCGTCTACGAAAACGGGGTGCACTTCATCGATACCTATCGGTACCTGGCCGGAGAGATCACCAGCGTGTACGCGGTCTTGAAGAAGTTCAATCCGGTCATCGCGGGCGAGGACTTTGCGATGGTTACCTTCAACTTCGCCTCCGGCGCCACCGGCTTGTGGGACGCCAACCGCTACAACGAAAGCAATATGCCCAATCCCCGCTACACGTTTGGCGAGTTCCTCGTCGATGGCAATGCCGGCTCCATCCGTCTTTACAGCGATGGCCACCTGACCGTCCAGGAGCTCGGCAAGCCCGAGACCGAGCATGCTTACCAACATGAAGACCGCAACTTCGCGGGCGATTGCTGCTACACCACCCAGCGTCACTTCGTCGACCACCTGATCGACGGGGGTGAGTTCGAAACCAACGGGCCGAACTACCTGCGGACCTTGGCCGTCCAGGATGCGGTCTATCGGTCGGAAGAGCAGGGCCTGCCGGTCCAGGTTCCATCGGTCTAGAAGAGCATCTTTGCCGGCGCGGTCTTTCGTTTAGACTCAGATGCTGAATCCTTCGCGGTAGCCAGGCTGGATGAACTCGTTAGCCTCCGGTGCGTTAGTCACCTTCATATTCTTCCAGTCGAACTCAAGCTTCTTGCCCGCACGCAGCGCCGCGTTGCCCATCAGGCAGAATTCCGTCAGCGGTCCAGCGTAGTCGAAGTGGGTGCTCGGCCTGCCTTTGCCCTTGCAGGCATCCAACCAGTTGCGGTGGTGCCCCGCGCAACGCGGCAGGCTCTTTGGCGGCCTCTGGTAGGCGCGCATCTTGGCCTCAGGAATGATGCGTGGAGAGCGCGACCAGCCGCCGCCCAGGATGGCGCCTTCGGTGCCGCGGAACAGGATGCCGTGCTCACCCATACTGCGACCATCTTCCAGTCCAGCGGGACGCGGAGGCATGAGTCCGCCTTCGTACCACGTGATGCGTACCGGCCCCATGCCGGCTCGGGCCGGAAAATCGTAGTATATCAACGAAGCGGCCGGACAGGTCTCCTTCGTCGTGCCATAGGAACTGGCCTCGACACTGAAACTTTCCGCCTGATCCAGTTTCAACGCCCAGAAGGCCGGGTCCAGATGGTGGCAGGCGAAATCGCCGATCGTGCCGGAGCCGAACTGCCACCAGGCTCGCCAGCGAACCGGGGCATAATCGGGATGGTAAGGCCGCGCCGGCACCGGTTCGAGCCAGCGCTGCCAGTCGAGACCGGCCGGTACGCGAGGCGTCTCGGTCGGTCGGTCTGTCAGACTCGTCCAGCGGCGCGCCCCAGTACTCGTCCAGGCATGAACGTCGTGCACGTCCCCGATCGCGCCGTCCCAGATCCACTCACAGGCCAGCCGAATGTCTTCGCTGGAATGTCCGAAGTTACCCAGTTGCGTTGCGACGCCCGCCTTGCGAGCGGCCTCGGTCACCACGCGCGTTTCATAGACCGTGCGGCACAGCGGTTTCTCGCAATAGACGTGCTTGCCCTCGGCGATCGCCGCGAGGCAGATGATCGCATGCGAATGGTCGGGCGTGGCCACCAGGACCGCGTCGACGTCTTCCTTGTCGAGCATCTGGTGGTAGTCGCGATAGGTTGGACAGGCCTGGCCATACCTTTCCTGGACCAGTGCCGCCGCGGGCCTGAGCCCGGCGGTCCCGCCGTAATAGAACATGCTGTAGTCGCTCTCGTCGTTGATATCGCACAGGGCGGCAATGTGCACATCGGGCTCGGTGAAGAGTTGTCTCATGTTGACGATGCCTTGCCCACCGGTTCCGATGATCGCCACGTTGACCTTTTCGCTGGGGGCCGCTGCGCCACTGCCCCCCAGGATGTGACGCGGAACAACGGTAAACGCGGCCATCGCCGCAGCGCCCCCCAGGACCTCGCGCCGGCTCAGATGTCTCTTGCCTCGATTCTTCATAACTCGTCTCCTCGTCGTCTCCATCGCCACTGCGACTGTTATCACTCGTGCCTATTTCTCTTCGTAGCGAACCAGGACCATGATCCCGGGCCAGTTCACCTCCATACCGTGCACCATCTTACCATCGTGCAGCGGTGTCTTGCCAGTCTTGAGCGTGTTCGTCCCGCGCCGCAACATGCTCACATCGTCGATGGTCACGCGATGGGCGAAGTACTGGTACTTGGGGCCCTCGCAATCGAAGACCTTCACGTCGTTGAGGTAGATGCCGTTCATGTAGCCCGGGCTCCAGCTCGACCAGACCAGTTGCAGTGCCATGGCCCGCTGCGGGTTGCCCCTCACATCGAAGCGTTCGACGTGCTCGCTGCTGCGCGTCACCCACGTCTTTGGGATATCGTAAGGCTTACACAGTTCGACGCAAACGCCGCGCCGATTCAGGGTGAAGTTCTCCGGCTCCGTCATGAAGATCACACCCGATTCGTCGACGATACGCGCGGCCACTTGGACGGGCTGCTGCTGATCCGGCACCCACTTCGTGTCCCAACCCAGCGACCATGGAGCCTGCGCGGCCGAGCCGAGGTGATTCATCATCGTGCCGTGAAAGAAATGGTAGTGCCACTGGGTATATTCGCCGTCGCCCTCGAAGTTGACGTCTTCGTAGTGCCCGACGTAGTCGACCTGCCGGACCTTACCCGTGAGACTGTGAGCATCGAGTTGTACCGTGACAACCTCGTTAGAAGAACCCTCGGCCTGCGCCAATACGATACGTCCCCTTATATGGGCCTTCTTGGCAGGATCGTAGTAGATGCGAAAGTGCACGCCATTGATCAGATTCTGGGGCCAGTTCCACGGATGCTCGGCGGCAACCTTCATCTGAAACGTATTGCCCATGCCGCGCCTAAGTTGGTCCAAAGGAATCGGCACAATGGGATACGTATGGTGCTGATAGTCCCACTGCGGCTCAGGGATGTTCGCGCACTCGGGAACCTCGATCCAATCATGGTCGTTCACGCGCAGCGCCAAGCCGCGCGTACCATCGTGGCAGAGGATCTTCTCAACGAAGACCTCAGCCCGGAGGGCGAACTGCAAGTCGAATTCGTTTGGAAGTTCGACCGGTGCGTTGACGTACCCATGGGCGGAGCCTCGATCCGGATGATACTGTCCTTGCTTGCCGCCCACGCGGAGCGCCTGGCCCGCGTCACCCGTCTCGGCGTACCACGTGTACTCGCGAAATACGTCGCCCGGAGCCGGGCAAGCAGGTGCGAAGCCGGTCAGCGAGAGACACACGAGTACGACCTGAAGCACGTATCGCCTTGCCAACATGATCTCTCCGTCAATCAACCATGAAGCGTTCCAATTCCGGCAGGACGTTTCGTTCCGTGCCGTCGTTCTCGAAGCGGGCGATGGCCTCCGGCGCGATGGGCTCGGTGCCTCCGACCTGTGTTGCCACCATGGCGCCGAGGGCGTTGCCGAAGCGGCACGCCTGGCGAACGGTGGCACCGTGCAGGAACCTGTGCACGAAGCCGGCGGTAAACGCGTCGCCGCTACCCAGCGTGTCGACCACGTGCACGCGATAGCCCGGTTCATAGATGGTCTCTCCGCCGCGGGAAAGGGCCAGAGCACCGTTTTCGCCAAACGTGACCAAGCAGTGCTCTAGCGGGTAGCGGGCCATGATTTCCGTACAGAAAGCGACCGGATCGCCGGCGTGAATGGCGAGCAACTCATCCAGCATTTGAACTTCATCGTCGTTGAGTTTCAGCAAGTCGGCATGCCCCAGCGAATATTCCACCGTCTCCCGGCTGTAACAGTCCTTGCGCAGATTGATATCCAGAACCTTCAGGCAATTCTCCGCCTGGGCCAGAAGGTGGCGCAGGGTCTCCCGCGTGCCTGCGGTTCGCTGCACGAGCGTTCCGAAGCAGAAACAATCGGCCTGGCTCACGGCATGATCGAGTGCCGCCTCAGTCTGGACATGGTCGTAGGCTACCCCAGGCACGATGAAGTAGTCGGGAATCCCCTTCTTATCGAAGCACACCTGGACCGTCCCGGTTGGATACACGTCATCTCGTTGGAGTAAGGTCGTATCCAGACCAAGGGACCGGACCACCGCCAGCGCCTCGTCGCCCAGTGCATCTCGGCCCAGGCGGCTGACCATCAGCGCCCGATCGCCCAGACGGCCGACTCGAGCCGCCAGGTTGAACAGGGCGCCGCCCAGTCGCGCGCCATCGGGCAATAGGTCCCACAGAACCTCGCCTATTGCCAGGATCGTCTTGGTGCCTTCGTCATTCATCCGTGACCTCCTCCACCGGCCCCAGCAAAACCGACAGCGGTTGACAGACACTGTTGATTATCGCGTGGACTTGATTCGGTTCAATATGGTCGCACAGGCCGACAGTGAAATGCCTCGGCACACCTTCGATGAACTTCTTCAGACCGAGTCGCCCGAAGCCGAACACCGTCATCTCCTGATTCATCGGCCAATAGGAATCCGTCTCCTCATCGTCTTCGTGATGCACCACGTACAGGCAGCGCTGCACGTCGCTATCAGCAAAGCAGAGCCATTCGATACCGCCCGATGCGGGAATGTCTCCCTCCCATTTCTCGCTCACCATCGTTTTGATATACCCCTCACCGGCAGGTCGAACGCATAGGTCACCGTCCATGTCCAGCTTGCCGCCCGGCGTGCCCTCGTACAGGAACCAATATGGCGGCCGCATCTGCAGCACCGTCATGCGGGCGAAACCAGGAAAGATGTCCCAACGACAATGCATCTTGCCATCGTTGGATTTCGATTCGATCGAAACCTTGATTGGGCCCTCGGCGACAATACGGCTATCCGAGACCGTTTCGCCCGGATGGCAATAGCCCTCGGGATATCCCATGTTGGGGGCCCCGCGATACTTGCCGCCGGAGCCACTGCCACTCTCGGGGCCTACGCCCGGATGGTAGCCGAGCCAATCGTTGCCGTCCTGGCCCTCCAGGCTGGCGAAGCCAGCGCCGAGTTTGTGATAGTAGTACGTCCCCTTCGCCGTGCGAATGCAGAAGCTCTCCTGCCCCTCGTGGTCGGGCACGACGGACACAGAGACTGAATGCAGGGGCACCACCACACTGGGGGGCTTGACATATCCTCGGAGGCCGAAATAGACGTAGAACCGTCGTTCCGCCCCCACGGGTGTCTGCCCTGCCATGACGAAGGTCAGTGTACCACG
>CP070782.1:4928298-4943685 GCA_020346325.1 Phycisphaerales bacterium | reverse complement strand
GCCCCCTGGAGAGTGCCGTGATTGCCGTAGTCGGACAGATCCTTGGCGGTCGTGCCGGCCCCCTCGTCCAGTTTCCACCAGCCGACCAGCGTGGGATCGCCGGCGTACGTCAGGCCCGGACTCAGACAACACAATACCAAAAAACCCAGTAGCGGATAGATTGCCTTGCTCACCATGGCGATTCCTCCTTTGCGCTCAACACTGACTACATCAATCTCATCTCCACGAAGACCTGAAATAATGGCTCGCGCCGGCGTGCAAGACACCCGGCGCGAGCTCTGTTTACTTCAAGATCGGTTACTGGCCCACGTAAGGGCGGCCGAATCCGACGTCGTCGACGTAGATCGTCCCGGCACCGTCGGCACTGGGATTGTCGCGATCGCCCACGCCGATATAGATCATGCTGACATTGTTCAGGCTGACGCCGCCCAGGTCGCTGAACGGGATCTGCCAGACCTGCCACTCCGTCAGCACGGTCGCTTCCGGATCCGGATGGACCACCGTCACTACGTTGCCGGCGTTGTCCTCCACGGCCACGTACACCGATGCCGGATCGTTGCCGGCCTGGCCCTCGGTGGCGGCGGCGCTACCCCGGAAGTGGATGAAGAGCGTATCGGCGCCATTGCCCGTCAAATTCGCGCCACCCAGGTCACGCTCGGCTTCGGAGTAGAACGGCGCGATGTCGTTACGATACTCCAGCGGCATCGACTGAGCGCCGGCGTAGACGATGCGCTGCTCGGCAAACGGCTCTTCGAGGTAGCCGACGGTCGAGCCGGTCTCGTTGACCCAGCCGTCCAGCCAGGTATCGTAGATGCGATTCTCGTCGTTGTCGTAGGCTTCGAAATCGTCGATCACGGCATACTCCTGGGTGACGAACGTCCAGGTCGGCCCGGGCCAGGTGCTGATCGCGTCGGCCTCGTTGACCTCGTCGACGCGCCAGTAGTAATCCATGCCGAATTCGAGGCCGGTCGGCGCGAAGCTGTTGGTGGTAACGGTTTCGACCGGGGCCGTGCCGTCAGTCACCGCCGCTTGATCCGCACTGAGATAGACCTGGTGGGTCTCAGCCTCGCGCCCCGCACGCCAAGTCAGCCGCCCACCAATGGGCACGCCGGCCTGGCCGTCCGCCGGCTGGGGCTCCCGAGCGTGGGCGGGAATCTGGAAGAAGCGGACCTCGCTGAGACCGTATTGGCCCATCATGCCCCAACCGCTGTTGACGGTGAGCCTGACGTATTGGGCGGGCACACCACCGAAATCGATGGTGGTGTTGGCGGCGTAATCGCTCTTGGCCGTGGCCTGGGCCAGTTCCACGTTTCCCAGAGCGGTCCAGTCGGCGCCATCGGCCGAATACTCCACGGTGACGTCTTTGAGCCCGAAGCCGAGCAGCAGCTCAAATTCGACGTTGTAATTCCAGACGATCATCTCGTGGAGCTTGTACACCTGCCCGAGATCATACTGGATCCAGATGGGGTCGGCACCGGCCGGCACGCCCAGCCACATGTCGCGGCTGCTGGTGGAGTGTTGATCGTCTTCGTTCAGGCCGGAGCCGTTGACCGTGTTCTCCGGACCGGCGCCGGCCTCTGACACACCGTTGCTGGTAGCCGTGACATTCTCGATCGCATAGGCGAAGGACTCGGTCGTGAAGCTCCAGACGCTGCCTTCATCCCATCCGCTGACACGGTTGGCCTCGTCGATCCGCCAGTAGTACGTCGTGCTGAAATCGAGGTATCCCGTCGCATCAAAACTGTTGGCATCCTGGGTCGAAACGACGGCGCTGCCATCTTCTACCGCCGCCAGATCGTCGCTGAGGATGACTCTGTGTTGCGGCGACAAACCACCCACGTACTGCCCGGGTGTCCAGCTCAAGTCGGTCTTAACGGGCACTTCCACGGCGCCGTTGAGCGGACTGGGATGGTAGGCATTTATGGCGCTGAACTCGGCCGTGACGACAATGTTGTCGATGGCCCACCACCAGTCATTGCCGGCATTGAACAGACCCCATGTCAGCACCATGCTCGTAGCCCCGGCGGGGTTGTCGATCTCAACGGTGATCGTTTCGTTGGTGGAGTTGTCGTCCTTGAAGTTGGGGCTGGACGAATCGGACTCCCACAGGAACAGTTCAATCGGTTCGCCGCCGTCATAGGACACGGTCAGATTCCCGGTCTGGTGATAGTCGTCATCAAACTCCGGACGCCAGCTCGAAACGAACTCGAGGTGGACCGTACCGGCCTTGGAGGTGGACAGATCGATGGGACGCGTACTGAGGTAGACATCATAGGTGCCCGTAGAAGGTACATCGGGATGGCTCGTGTCGTCCCATTCATCGGGATCGGCGATGGCCACGGTGCCCTGCCCCAGATCGAATTCCGAACGGCGCTGATCGCCCGCGGTGGAGGTCCACCACTCCTTGTCGGCAAAGCCCCAACCGGCCCATTCGGTGACACCATCCGTGGCCGGGTCCTCTATTCCGGGGACGCCACTGGCATCGTTAAACCAACCGGCCGGCGGGATGTCCGTCCAGACGGCATCGCCGGCCAGCCCCTCATCCACGTTGGGGCCCAACGGCAGACTTTCGAAATCCTCCTCCAGGAGTACAACAATGTTCTGCGCTTGAGTGACACCAGCGATAGCCAAAACAAGTGCCAGCAGGAAAAACTTGGTTCTTTTCATGTCTCCATTCCTTAACTTGAGTCCACAGATTGTTCTGTTGCGTAGGCACATCAAAAGTGGCAACTCGCGTTGTTTAGCATCCAGACATTAGAACCGTGTGTGCCGCCCGTTTCTTTCGTGTTAACCCTCACCTCCACACGCGTTTGACATCGTATCGAGGGGTCGAGAATTGCCTGGCACCAGGGCGGCCATCGTTCGATCGCCTCGCACTGGTGATCTATGACAGGAGGATCGACCACGACGGCCAGCCTCGGCAAGAGGTAAACCGAGAGACAGTGACGAGCGGCGCAGACCCGGAGCCCCAGCATATGATGAATGCCGAATCGACCCCCTCTGCCTCTGCCCGCAACTACCCATGGCGTGCCGGGTCTCCTACCGGAGGTGCAACCTTGGGCCGTCTGCACGGGCCAAAACCGCTCTCTCTAGGCCGAAATCGTACAGACGCCTTCGACATTGCGCTTCCGAACACTTTTATTTGTACCAGATCGGCCCGGCGTGGGCAACAGTATTTCTCAGCGTTCCTGTCTGTCTATCGACCAGGGGCCGAACCCGCTTGACATGTGGAAACTACGTAGTTTTGGGGGAGTCGACGCTCGCCGAACGCCCTGAACACCGTAGTTCAGCGCGCACCGGGTCAGAACGCTTGACCGTGCCGGAACCACCGTCAAGATGTGTCTGCCGCCTTTTCAGCACGGGAGATGCCAGAAAGTTGGTACAACAGGCCGATGAAGGCCATGACCAGGGCGTTGGAGAAGACCAGCAGGGAGAAGACCACGGCCGTGGCCGCGTCCACACCGTAGAGTGACAGAAACCCGATCAGCGTGCACTCGCGCACGCCGAAATTGGCCACCGAAATCGGAAGGCGGCCCAGGATGTAGACGACCGACGCCTGCCAGACGAACGCGGTTGCGGGCACGGAAATGCCGATCGCCCGGGCACAGCACCAGTAGAGTGCGGCGCTGAACAGTGTCGAGACCACATTGATGGCCGCTATGTTCAGATGGAAGCCCGGACCGGTGGAGGCGAAGACCTGGCTGCTGGCGATGGTCTTCATCGCCCCCTCGCGGACGAAGGCCGGCAACGGCTTCAACAGCGAATTCGAGATGCTCACCAGCCGGGCCGCTGTGCGTGGGTGAAACAACAGCAGCAGACCGGCTACGAGAACGACGGTCACGGCCAGACAAAGAGCCGGCATCCACCACGCGCCCCCCGGATTCGTAGCAGCCACCAGCACCAAACTGAGCAGCAACCTGAGCAGAACCTCGCTTGCCTGGTTGTAGACCATCGCGCTGAGGGCCTGAGCGGCCTTGCCGGTGAAGGAGCGCAGGATGTACCATTTGACGCCGACGCCAACGATGCCGGGCAGTACGAGGCTGTAGATCGTGGCCACGGCGCTGGCGCGGAAGATCTTGCGCGTCGCCAGCTTGCAGCCGAGCTTCTTCAGAATCAGGCCCAGCCGCTCGGCCCGTACCCAGTACGCCAGTACCCCGAGGGCCCAGCTCAACAGGACGTAGCGCCAGCGGGCCCGCGCCAGCGCCTCCGTCAGCGCGTCGAGATCGATCTCGCGAAAGATCAACCACAGCAACGCGGCCGTGACGAGGCCTCGCACGAGAAGCTTCAGAATCCGTTTCGTTCTATCGGTCATGACATCACGAGGCTGACAAGGCTCCAGGTAAATCGCAACATTTGGCGAGAGCATATCAGGATTTCGAGAGGTCGGCCAATTCTAAACGCCGATTATGAGGAAGGTATCGACGTGAATCGCGAGCCAACAGCCGCATGATACGAACGTGGGAGTGAGCAAGGCCCGGCTCTGTCAAGGCGTCGCGGCAGTCGCCGATGCCCCGGACGCGTCAGGATCGACCAGGCGCGAGCGGCACAGGGACAGATGGGTTCCGCCTCCGATGATCGCCCGCGCGAATCGGAAGAGACAGGCAGGCATGCCCAGATGCACCGTACGCGCGACGGCCCGCAGGTGCCGCTTGATGCGAGCCATGCCTTCCGGGACAGGCTCGCCCAGCCTTTCGGGGATCAGGGCCAGACGAGCGCCAATCGGTACGACGGTGGGCATCAGGCGTGTCTTGAGGATTTCGAGACCGCAGCGATCCAGCATGGCCTCATACGGCTTGGGCGAGAAGAACTGGATGTGGCCGTCCGGATGGGCAGCGCCTCCCTGGGCCAGCGGGCGCGACCCCAGCCAGGGCGCCGTGGTTTCCATCGGCGTCTTCAGCAAGAGATACCGGCCGCGAGCGGCCGCCGCGCGCAGGAGCGTCTCCGGATCGACGAGATGTTCGAGAAGATCGAACAGCGAGATGAGATCGAACAACCGCGGCTCGCCCGTCCAGTCCTCGAACTTGGACTGGACGAAGTGGCAGGTAGGAAACAGCTGCTGGCCCATCGCCACGAAGGCCGGGACGATCTCAAAGATGACGGTCTGTGGTGGTCGGCTCTGCCCCTTGGCCATGTGAAACGCCAAAGCGTTGGCCGCGAACCCGAAAGCCCCACCGATGTCGGCGTAGGTCGTGACATCACCGAGCCGGCGGCGCAGCTCTCTGCCGTACAGTCGCCACATCAACCCGCTCTTGAAGGCGGCGCGGGCCGGATATCCAGGCCGCTCTATGATCCGGGCCGGATAGGAAGCGTAGTACGCCTCAAGGTCAAACTCTTGCCCACTCATATCTCCAAGTCTCCGCGTTCTCTTCCTTCACACCGATCTCGACCCCTTATATCCTTGCAACTTGATTGAGACAATCTTAAAACGTAGCAGGTTGGCGCGGAACGTAGGTCTTGGACGCGACAAGCGTAGCGTCAAATCTCGGAATGCCATGAGCCGTGAAATAAAAAACGACGATGATGTCCTGCAACGCATTGTGCCCAACGGCCTGTGCGTCGGTTGTGGCATGTGCGCCGGTGTCTTGCCGGACGTGCTGCGTATGGGCACCGACCCGGACGGTTCCTATCGACCCGAGCCGGTCGGCCCCGCACCGGCGGGCTGGGGCGCGCAGAGTCTGAAGGTCTGTCCCTTCGCCGACAATGCAGACGACGAAGACACGCTCGGGAAAGCGTTGTTTGCCGGCACCGAAGGCATCGGCTACCGCTCCGAGACCGGATACTGCCTCAAGTGTTTCATCGCTTATGTCACCGATGAAGACGCGCGGCTGACCGCCACCTCCGGCGGTGTCATCACCTGGCTGGCCCAGAGACTGCTCGCCAGTGGGAAGGTCGACGCCGTCGCGTGCGTCGGACCCGCCCGGCACGGACCCAACCTGTTCGAGTTCCAACTCGTGACCGACCCGGCGGACCTAGCCCGCTGCCGCAAGTCACGCTACTACCCGGTGGAAGTCTCCGAGGTCATCGGCAAGATCAAGGCCTTCGAGGGCAAAGTGCTGTTCATCGCCTTGCCCTGCTTCATCAAGGCATTGCGACTGGCCATAAACGAAGACGCGGCGCTGCGCGAGCGGATCCGCTGCACCGTGGGCCTGGTGTGCGGGCATCTCAAGACCAAGAAATACAGTGCGTACCTGGCGCGGCATTGCAGCGTGGCCGAGCGCGACATCGAGACGGTGGACTTTCGCCGGAAGGTCCCGGGCCGACCGGCCAACAAATACGCCTTTGCCGTCACGCCGCGCGAGGGCGGCGCCCCGACCGAACGGCAAGTCCTCATGAGCGAGGTCTGGGCCAGTTCGTGGAGCAACAACCTCTTCATGCTCGACGCCTGTGAATGCTGTGACGATATCATCGCCGAGACGGCCGACATCGCCGTCGGCGACGCCTGGCTGCCCGAACGGCTGGGAGACTATCGCGGCACGAGCATCGTGGTCTGCCGCACGCCGGAGATGCTCGAACTCCTCCGCGCCGGCGCCGCCGAAGGACAACTGGCCCTGGAAGAGGCGCCGATCGAGAAGATGATCGCGGCCCAGGCCGGCGCGATCAGACAGCGGCGTGAAGGTTTGCAGTACCGTCTCTATCTATGCCAGAAGAAACGGCAGTGGCGCCCGAAGAAGCGCGTGGCTCCCGATGCCCGGGCCGGATCGATGCTGTTTCGTTGGGCCCAGTTGCTGCGCATCAAGATCAAAACACTCAGCAAAGAGGCGTTCGCTGCCCAGGAGCCTGTCGAAGGCCTGGATCTCTTCAAAAGCCGTCTGCGCTTCTGGACCTTCATGAACCAGTCGATCAACCAACTGCGACACAGTCCCGTCGCTGTGAAACGCAGACTCGCCGCTCTGACCCGACGAAGAACCCAGCATCCGTAATGATGAGATCCGTATGACAGACAAAGATCATGGTCCTTTGTTTATCCTGGCCGGCAATGGTTCCTACTTCAATCGGGGCTGTGAAGGCATTCTGCGCGGGACCGTGGAAATCTTGCGCCACTACTTCGACGCCCCGAAGTTCGTCGCGGTCACCTCCTACAAGAGCGACGAACAATTCCGCCGGCAGCGCGACCAGGAGAGCGATCCGGCCGTCGTCCACGAGAAGATGCACAAGTCCTACAAAACGTTCGACCCGCTCTGGTTCGCTATCAATGGCTTGCGCATCGTCTGCCCGCACGTTTTGCGCCACATCGTGTACAAGGACCTCAAGCCTTATCTGCCCGAGGCACGGGCGGTCCTGGCTCTGGGGGGCGACAATTATAGTCTCGACTATACCAAAGGCCCGCTCTGGCTGACGAAGGGTCCGGTCGTCTGCACCGAGTTGGACGAACTGGCCGTCTCGCACCACAAGCCTCTGATCATCTGGGGCAGTTCCGTAGGCCCTTTCAGCAAGTCACCTTCGTTCGAACGCTATATGATCGAGCATCTGCGCAAGGTTCACATCTTCGCGCGCGAGACGGCTACGGTGGAATACCTGGCCGGTCGGGGACTGACGGACAACGTGCATCGCGTCGCCGACCCGGCCTTCGTGATGTCGCCACAGGAGCCGCCGGAGCGTATCGAGATTCCCGAAGGTTCGATCGGACTGAACCTGAGCCCACTCATGGCACGCTTCGCCACTGGTGGCGATCTGGAGCGCTGGAAGGATCTGTCAGCTCAGATCATCAATCGCCTGACGGAAACGACGGATCGACCTCTTTATCTGATCCCCCACGTCGTCGGCGGACTCGGCAACGACGACCATCGCTTCCTCGAAGCGGTGCTGACACGCCCGATCGACAAGCGCGACCGGATCGCCCTGATTGGCCCGACCTTCAACGCACCCCAGACGAAGTGGATCGTCAGTCGGATGGCCGTCTTCGCGGGAGCCCGCATGCATTCGACCATTGCGGCCCTCTCCAGTTGCGTGCCGACGCTGTCCTTCAGCTACAGCATGAAATCCAAGGGGGTCAACCAGGACGTCTATGGGCACACCGATTATTGCCTGATGACGGACCAGTTGACGCCGGACGTCGTCGTACAGAGGATCGCGGCGCTGCTTCAGGATCACAGCGCGGTACGAGCGCAATTGCAGCGGCAAATCCCGGTGGTGAAGCAGCTCGCCTTGAAGTCGGGGGAATTGCTCAAGACTTTGGTGCCCCCCACTACCGCCTGACCACGCACGTGTAGAGATCCTCGATCGCTCGGGCCTGATCTGCCCCGTCGAAACGCTGCGCGTAGGTACGCGCTCGTTCCACGATGGCATCGCGCAGCGCGCGGTCATTCGCCAATTGGCGGACGGCTTCGGCAATGAGCGCGGGCTCCAGACGTGGCAACAGGAGGCCCGTCTGGCGATCCTGCACGTGCTCGGGCAACCCGCCGACCGGCGCAGCGACGACGGGCACGCCCATGCACATCAGTTCGATGGCCGTGATGCCAAACGCTTCCCGGCGGCTCGGCACCACACCGATATCGAAGACGCGCATCATCTCAGCGGGATTCTCACACAGACCCGTGAAAAGAACGTGACTCTCCAGCTTCGACTGCCTCGCCATCCGTTCGAGCCTGTCTCGCTCGTTGCCCTCGCCCACGATCACAAAACGATAGCGGGGATCCGGCGCGCAGAGAATCCGGGCCGCTTCCAGGAGCAGATCGATCCCCTTGCAGACATCGAGCCGGCCCACAAAGCCCACTACAACCGCATCATCAGGAAGGCCCAGGTGGCGCCTGATGGGAGCCGGGTCATAGCACGCCGGATCGAACCGCTTCACATCGACGGCGTTGGGCACCACCTCGACGGGCACATCGTCGGTCCCGAGGACGCGTCGCATCGCGGTACCGGTCGCCTGCGAATTGGCTATGATGGCGCGGGCCCGCGGGCCCCAGTGCTTGAGGACGAAGCGATAGATGCAGCCCGTGCCGCCGCGAAAGATCGGGCCATGCTCGTGCAGAATCACCGCCGCGTCCAGACGGCGCGCCGCCAACAGGCTGCTGATGATCGCCTTCTGCAGGTGGGCGTGGACGACGTCGATCCGGCGTTCCGCACAGAGCTGCGCGATCGCCTTAACCGTTGCCAGGCTGTACTTGTGACAGTCGAGCGTCGTCACCGTGGCTTTGATATCGATGGTTCTGGCGTTGGACCGCAGGGCACAGACGAAATTCTCGACGCGGTCGGCCGGCAGCGTCTCGACGAGACCTTTGACGACCAACGGCGCGCCACCGTAGCCCAGGTGGTCAATCACATGCAGAACGCGGATCTTCATGTCACCTTTGCATACAGTTGCAGGTACGCCTCGGCCACCGCGCCCCAGTTGAATTTCTCAGCCTGCTTCCGCGCGGCAACAGCCATCGCCTCGCGTTTCGATTGGTCGTCGACCAGAGTCCTGATCGCCTGGGCGAGCGTATCCGGGGCCGCCTCGTCGACGATCAGACCGTTGTCGGCAATCAACTCGTCGAGCCCCTCACAACGGGTCGCCACGATGGGCAGCCCCGACGCCATCGCCTCCAGCATGGCATTGCTCATCCCCTCCTGGCTGCTGGCGCTGACAAAGACGTCGTGCCGGCGATAGATCTCAGGCATCTCCTGCGCCTGGTGTCGTCCCGCCAAGGTGACGACATCCCTGAGGTCCTTGAGAGCCAGCAACTGTCGCAACTCGACTTCCAGAGCGCCGCCCCCGATGACATCCAGCTTCACCTGGGCCCCTGCGGCCCGCAGATGTTCCACCGCGTCGATCAACAGGTTCAAACGCTTGGTCGCCGAGAGCCGGCCTACCGTTAGCAACTTTAGCGGTTGGTTCTCTGTTGAGGACCCCGTCTCGGCCGGGCGGAACCTTTCCAGATCCACCCCGTTAGGGATGACTTCGATCTGGGCCGAGGACAGGAAGCGCAACGCCCGAGCCTTGAGTCCTTCGCTGCACGCCACCAGGGCCGCGGCCCGCTTCCAGACACGCTTGAACACCAATGGCCCGAGCAACTTGTACTCGCGCTGGAGCCGGGCGTTGTCACCCGGGACATCCGACCCCCGGAGCGAGATCACGTAGGGCAGTCGCCTGGCCGTCCGGTAGCAGAGCCAGCCGGTCGGGAAACCGAAGAAGGCATGGACCAGATCGTAGGTGTTGTCGCGCAGCAGACACCGATACGGCGCCTTGGCCCGGCGCAGCCATTCGAGCACCTCGGCCTTCCGCCAGAAATGCAGATGTTGTTTGTGAATGCCGACCTTGTGGATACGAACGTTCTCGGCCAACGTCTCCACCGTGAGCCCCGGCTGCGGCGCCGACGTCAGCACGTCGACGGTCAGATCATCGCGCTGGGCGTACTGGGTCAGGAGCGAGAAGTGCGCCTGTCCCCCACCACCGCCAATCGGTGGAAACTCGTAGTTGAGCATGAGCAGACGCAAGTTTGCCATAGCTAGGACGACTCCTTCTCGGCTATGCCCGCGTTCAATTCGAACAGCACGTGCGGGCCGAACATGTTGACAATACGGTAATGCTCCATGATGAACCGGCGCAGAGGCTTGAGCGCCTTGTACCGTTGCGCCTCGGCCTCGTCGAACTGTTGGCCGAGCAGCTGGGCCCACGCCTTGTCATAGGCCTCGATGAGTTCAGGGTTGTCAGGCGGCAGGAACCCCGCCCTTTTTGCCCCCATGAACCCTTTGGGCATAGTGGGCCACAGCTCGTAAGGCGGCCGTTCGATGGGAATGTGCTTCTTGCGCGAATCGATGATGAACTTGGGCATCTCGGCCTTGAACTCTTCGATCAGCCCCGCCACGATCTGCTCCATTACGGCCGGTGCCGGTCGCGGCATACAGACCGCCTTGGAGGCCGAACTGAAGCGCTGGGCCGCCACGTACATCCCCGGGTACCAACCCCAGACGTACATCCGGTCGTCCGGCTCGGAATGCGTTCTGATATAGTCGCCCACCTGCTGCCAGGCATACCGACCGCCGTTCTGACGCTGGGCCTTGATCTCGTGCCACTTCTGGAGATAGCCGCGCCGACGTTCGGGCTTCTGAGTTTGATAGTCCCGGTAGATCGTACCGCTGTGCGGGCTCCTGCGAATGCCGAAGAACACATGCCAGGACAACCCCAGCATCAACACCAGGGCCAGCAGTCCCACCACGCGCCACCGGTTGGTATCGCGATCGACCTCGAACCGGCGCGCGTAGAGGCAGGCGAGATAGCCACCCAGTATGGGCGCCGAGGCATTCAGCGGCAGATAATACTGCTCGTACGAACGCGGACTGATCCAAACGAACGCCATGTCCAGAAACCACCACAGCGCCAGCAACAGGACGAGGTGGTCGATCTCTTCGAGGCCCCGCTTTTTCTTGGCCGGCTTGGTGCTCCGCAGCATCACGATCAGTCGCGCCGCGATGGCGCCCAGGGCCAGACCGATCGGCAGCAGAAACAGGCTGTAATAGCGCAGCACGATCGGCCACTGTTCGGAGAAGGGAACGAGTTCGCGGCTGCCCGAGACGTAACCCGAGGCGACCTTGGCCCCCGCGCCCGAGCCGCCGGTCGGCAGCACGCTCGCCAGGACCTTCCAGACGAACGCATAAGGCAATGGCATCCCAATGTCCCAGCCGAGCATCCAGACATAGAGCGGCACGATGCCGGCGGCAAACCCGGCCAGCAGCCACAGGACATCCCGCCCCATCTCCTTCCAGGAGCAGTGCTTGAGAACGGGCTGGAGCAGCACGAACAGACCGACGGCGCCCAGGGCCGACAGCCCCGTCTGCTTGAACAACGGCGCCCAGCTCAACAACATGCCGGCCAGCACCGCCTGCCACCAACGTCCGCTCTGCGTGTACAGGATGAAGCAACTAATACCCGTCACCATGAAGGCGATCATGTATTGCTCTTTGACGTTGCCGAACTTGGCGATCAGCGGGCTGGACAGATAGATTGAAGCGTGGATCACACCGAGACTGGCTGCCAGGGTACCGAAGACCTTGCGCAAGGCGATGAACGTCAGGACGAGGGCGGCTAGTTGCAGCAACATCTGGACGAGTTTCGGGCCCACGTCGCTGTAGCCCCAGAGCTTCACGCCCAGGATGTTCACCAGCAGCGTCCCCAACTGGGCGCTGGGCTTTTCATCGATGCCGATCTTGGCCCCGGAGAGGATGTGGGCCGCCGAATAGACATACGCGCCGCTGTCGAACGGGCCGGGCGAATTGAATTCGAAGTATTTGCCCAAGGCAAAGGGAATGCCGGCCAGGACCAGGACGACGCCCAGTGCCAACAGCAGTCGAGCGCGGTCGCCGGTCAGGAAGGCCGACGATTTGCCTCTGGCGCTGGAACGTCCGTGAGTCGTCTTCTTGCGCGGTGGAACTTTGCTCATGTACGATCTCCCTGGCCATCCGAGACTTCCAGGATCTCCTTAATAACATACGTCGGCCGATTCTGCGACTCGTGATAGGTGCGTACCAGGAGTTCAGCCAGCAGGCCCATCAGGATGAACTGAACGGTGGTGATCATCAGTACGGCCGACAGCAGCAGGAGCGGGTTGCCACTCATGTCCGTGCCGGAATTGATCTTCTGCGAGATCACGAGCAGGCCGAAGAGCATCCCGAAGAGGGCCGTCAGGCCGCCGAGCCCGCCGAAGATGTAGATTGGTTTGGTAGAGAATGAGCCGAGGAACTTGACCGTGATCAAGTCGAGAACAACTTTCCAGGTCCGCCCCAGGCCGTACTTGGCCGCGCCCGCGGTGCGGGGCCGATGATTGACCACGCACTCGGCGATCTTCGCACCGCTCCAACTGGCGAGCGCCGGAATGAAGCGATGCATTTCGCCGTAGAGCCTGGTCTCGGCCAGGACCTCACGACGGTACGCCTTGAGCGTACAGCCGTAGTCGTGCAGCTTGACGCCGGTGATTCTCGAGATCAACCCGTTGGCGATCTTCGAGGGCAGCAGTCGCGTCACGGCATTGTCGTGCCGCTTCTTGCGCCACCCGCTGACGACGTCGTAGCCCTCCTCCAGCTTGGACACGAGCATGGGAATGTCGGCCGGGTCGTTCTGGAGATCGGCGTCCAGCGCCACGATGACCCGCCCACGGGCGTGCTCGAAACCGGCGCTGAGCGCGGCGGTCTGGCCGAAATTCCGGCGGAAACGGAGGACCCGAACTCGCGGGTCGGAATCGTGGAAACCGCGGAGAATGTCGAAGCTATCGTCCGTACTGCCGTCGTCGATGAAGATGATCTCGTACTCGTAGCGTCCCTCCAGCGCCCCTGTGATCTGCTCGTAGAGCGAACGCAAGTTGTCCTGCTCGTCCAGCAGCGGCACGACCACCGATAGCTCGATCTGGCTGTTGTCCTGTGTCACCTGAGCCACAATCCTTACAAGGTTTCCGCGTGCCTGCGAGCCTTTAATCCTAACCCGGGTGGTGGGTTTTTGCAAACGAACTACAAAATGGGCCCTGTCCATGGATTATCGGCGATCAAGGCATGGCATCTGAGCAAAATATCGTCTGGTAAAGCACTTAAGGTTCAAGTGGTCCGCGGGCCCGACCGCTCGGGAGCCTCAGGATCTCTTTGCCTCCGGAACACTGAGGGCAATAGTTTTGCTTTGACGGCGACTATCATAATAACTATTGTCTCAGAAACGAGTTGCGCCGGATGGAGCAGGAAGACGCCGATGACATACAGGCGTCACCACGATTCGGTCGGGCTGACGATAAGGGCAGATGACATGTTCTATGACATTCTCTATGTGGCGGTGGTGGCTGCGGTGGCCTTTCTGGCCTTCATCATCGGGCGGAAGCTGGCCGGCCGAACCGACACGCAGACCAAGACGACCACCTCGCTGATCCGCTCCATCCAGGCCATCGCCGAACTGGCGGTGCTGGAATACATCACCGAGGGCGTGGCCGAGATCAAGGAGAAGAAGACCAATCTGATCACGGTCCGCTGGAAACGCGGCCTGCTCCGCTACACGGCCAAGCTCAAGGTCGGCTTCGACCTGGAAAGGCTCGATTACGCCATCGACGATGCCGAGCGGAGCATCCGCATCGCCCTGCCGACGCCGAAAATCCTCAGTTGCGAGATTTACAACCGCAAATTCTACAAGCTGCCCCTCGAAAGGGCCGAAAATGTGCCCTGGAAGTTCGATATCATCCAGGATTTCAGCTCCGACGAGGTCCTGGCCCTCGACGACGAGGCCCGGCAAAGCGCCTTGAAGAACGTCAACGAATTCTACGTGCTCGATCTGCTCCGTGACAAAACGAAGCTGGCCTTCAAGAAGATCTTCTCGCTGTCGCACCCTGAATACGCCACGGAAATCACGATCCTCAGCGACGAAACTGCCCCCGCGCCGGCGGCCCTGCCGGTCGAATCGAAAGCCCTGGAAGAAGGGGCTAAAGAAGGGGCGTAGGCCGGATCAATTCGATTCATACGGGCCGATCTCTTCGGCCGGAATGGGTTCAAAGAGTAGGGCAGGCAGCGGCTTGGTCATCGCCACCTCCGCCTCGAACTGCCCCCCGACTTTGTTGAGCGCCGTGAGCTGAACCTGCCCATCGCGAATGAAGATATCGTCGCACCGGACAAATAGGTTACGGCTGATGAAGTTCACGTTGGCATTCTCTTTGAGATCGGCCAGCTCGGGATAGCGCTTGGCATAAGCTGGTGTCCTCGCCTGCGGGAGAAAGCGCTCGATTGATTCGAGCCAGCGCGACTCACCCCAGCGGCTGAAACTCACGCCCGCCAGACAATCGATGAAGACGTTATTGTCGATGAGGTTTTCCTTGCCGCCGTGGATCTGCACGCCCCCGAAATGGACGGAGCCACAGCGTTCGAAGATGTTACCATAGACGGCTACGCCGGAGATCATGTCGTCCAGCCGCACGCCGGCCGCGCCGTGTTGCGTGCCCCCGCGAATGTCACTCCAGCGGTTCCAGCGGATCACCACGCCGCGATAGAGCGGATTGCCGAACATATCGAGCCCGCCCTGGTCGTCCGATTCTTTCACGACGTTGCGAATAAGGTTCAATTCGATCAGATGGTCGTTGCCCTCGATGCGCAGGGCAGAGGAAGGCATGTCCTCAAACAGGTTGTGTGCGATCCGATTGCCGCAACCGTCGAGATGGACGGCGGGCGTATAGGTGCGCTTCAAGCGCGAGATGTTGCGAATCTGGCAGTTCTCGACGAAGTGCTCGCCCGGTGTCAGCGTCTCGCGACTGCCCCCGGCGACGCGCGTCCCGCCGCACCCCATCGTGTGGATCGTGCAGTCAAGAATGCCGTGATGTCGGCCGCCTTGCACGATGGTGCCATCGCCCCCGAAACGCTGGATCGTGCAGCTTTCCACCAGGCAGTCGGCGCCGCCCCGAATCTCGATCGCGTTACCCCGCCCTTCCTGGAACGTCAGCCGGCGCAGCT
>CP070782.1:4912444-4928198 GCA_020346325.1 Phycisphaerales bacterium | reverse complement strand
CGTACACTGGGCTGATGGAGACCTACGGTCAGATCACGCAGTTCATGCTGGCCAAGGGTCTGATGGATAGCGAAGCGGACTGGGCTAAGTACATGCCCATGTGGGAAGAGTATCTCAACGATCCGCACGCGACGCCGGAGGCCGAATTGCTTACGCACATCTATCTCCCCGTGCCCTAGCCTGGCTGCCGGTGCCGCAACAGATACCAAGCCATCTGCTTCAGAGGCGGCCGCTGCGGATGATGGAGATGACCAGCCAGACGCCGATGATCGCGGCGATGATATAGCCGGCGATGCCCATGGTCTGCAGGGCAAACAGCCCCAGCACCGTCCCCTGCTGGGGTACCAGCATACTGGAGGCGACCAGCAGCGCGGCGATGATCAGCGCGAAACTGATGCGGTTCGAGCCTTTGTCCACCGTCTTGCTGAGATTTTCCAGGTGTTCATGGTGGACCCGGACCTGGAACCTGCCCTGGCGAAACTTGGTCAGGATGACGTTGATGTCGTCCGGCAGACGCGAGGCCAGGTCGCCGGCATCCTCGATCGCCCGCCGTACGTGCCGCGCCACCTGCGTGAATTCCAGATCGTGCAAGGCCGCCCGTCGCGCGTAGGGTCGCAGGGCCTCCATGATGTTGAAATCAGGGTCCAATGACCGCGCGAACGCTTCAATGGTCACCAGACTCTTGAGCATTAGCGTGAACTGAGCGGGTGGACTGATGCGGTTCGAACGAAACAGATCAAACGTCTGCGTCACCATCGCACCAAAGGGGATGCTGCGCAGGGGCAAATCACGATAGGCGTCGACCAGTTGCTCCGTTTCGGCCGTCAACTGGCCAATGTTGGTGTTCTCGTGGAGCATGTCCTCACGCCCCAGGGCGCGAATGACGCGGCTGGTTTCGTTGTCGACGACGGCCAGCACGATCTCGTTGAAGAGCCGGCGGTCCTGTGATGACAGCCGCGCGACCTGACCGAAATCGATGGGCGCCAGCACATTGTCAGGGAGGAGGAAGAAGTTGCCCGGATGCGGATCGGCGTGGAAGAAGCCCAGATCGAAGATCTGACGGAGGACAAAGTCGGCCCCGCGTTTGGCCAAGACCTTACTGTCGAATCCGCGTTCGGCCATCGCCTCCGGCTCGCCCGGCTTGATCCCGTCGATATACTCCATGGTCAGGACGCCCCTGGCACAGTAGTCCTCATGCACCTTGGCAATATGGATCGTGGGATCGTCAGCGAAGCTCTTGCCGAAACGCAACTGATTGCGCCGCTCGTTGGCCAGATCCGTTTCCTTGGTGACCGCCTCGACGAACTCCCTGACCATCTGCTGCGGATCGATGGTCTCGTGCTCGAACACCGTGGCCTTGAAAATGGCCGTCAGTTCTTCGAGAACGTCGCATTCGGCCTGGATGATCTGGACGATCCCCGGCCGGCGGACCTTGACGGCCACGCGATCTCCCGCATGCGTGGTGGCCACGTGAACCTGGGCGATGCTGCCGGCCGCCAGCGGCGTCGGATCGAACACCTTGAAGATCTCGTCCAGCTTGCCGTCGAGTTGTTTCTCGACCTCGGCCCGAATCCGGTCGAACGTATCGGGCTTGACTTGGTCTTGCAGACGCTCGAACTCATGAACGTAGTCGGGTGCGATGAGGTCCGGACGGGTGCTGAGCAACTGCCCAAACTTGATGAAGGTCGGCCCCAGCTCCTCCAGGGCCATCCTGACCCGAGCGGGCCGACTGTGCCCTTCGGCGGCCTTCTTGACGTACATGGGGCCTGCCTTTTCGCCGAAACGAATCGACAGTCGGGACCGCAGCGCCTCGGCCACCTCCTCCAGGCCGTACTTCATCAGCACAGCCATGATGTGCCGATAGCGACGCAGCCGATCGAGTCTGCTTCTGATACGAGGCCGCCACATAGGCAAAAGCCGCTACTTCTGCTTGAGAAGGCGGTCGAGTTTTTGCTCGAGACGGTCGATGTCTTCCTTGCTGGCCAGATGCAGCGAGGTCACCGTCTGCTGAACCTGCTCGGAGATCATCTTCTCCAGTTCCGATCGTGTCCGGTCGGCGCTGTCCATCACTTCTTTAACAAAACCCGTGCGGTTTTCTTTCTCTGCCTTGCCCCGGCTGACGTACTCGTCGAACATCTTCTCGGCGCGCTCGCGCGTCATGGATAGGGCTCCGAGGCCGGCCATCATCATCTTGTCCAACGTCTCAAACATGGCGCTGTCCTCCACAAAGAGAATCTTTGTTCGCTGTTCCGCTCGACATATCGCGGCCACACTCACGGTCGCTCCTGATTATAAGGCCGTCAGGTGTCGGGACAAGCTTATCCTCAAGGATTGTTTGGGCGCCCGCGCCCGGGGGCGGCGTCTTGTAGGCGAATCCCATGCCACGATCTGCATTCCGCGACTCTATCTGGGCCAGAAAGCGCTCTTAACCGCCGACGGAGAGCCCCGCGTCCGATCTCGCTCGATGACCGTCAGGCAACTGTAATGGATTCGTCCAGATACACGTCCTGAATGGCGTTGAGCAGTTCGACACCTTCGTCCATGGGTTTCTGGAAGGCCTTACGTCCCGAGATGAGTCCGGCCCCGCCGGCTCGCTTGTTGACCACGGCCGTTTTGACCGCCTGCTGGAGGTCGTTATCCCCCGAGGCACCTCCTGAATTCATCAGCGGCGCCTGGCCCATGTAACAGTTGACGACTTGATACCGCGTCAGGTCGATCGGATGGTCCGATGAGAGTTGGCGGTAAACGCGATCGTCTGTCTTGCCGAACTTCAAAGCCGTAAAGCCCCCGTTGTTGGTCGGCTGCTTCTGCTTGACGATATCGGCCTGGATCGTCACGGCCAGATGGTTCGCCTGGCCCGCCGGATCGGCGGCGCTGTGATAATCCACGCCGTCTTTCTTGAAGGCGGCATTGCGTAGATAGGCCCACAGCACCGTGAACAGGCCCAACTCGTGGGCGTGCTGGAAAGCCTCGGAGATTTCCTCGATCTGACGTCGCGATTCTTCCGAACCGTAGTAGATCGTCGCCCCCACAGCGACGGCCCCCAGATCGAAGGCGTGGTCCACCGAGGCGGAGAGGCGCTGGTCGTAGGCATTAGGATAGGTCAGCAGCTCATTGTGGTTGATCTTCACGATCAAGGGAATACGGTGGGCATACAGGCGCGCCACGGAACCGAGAACGCCCACCGTCGAGGCCACCGCGTTGCACTGACCCTCGAGGGCGAGCTTGACGATGTTGCCGGATCGAAATACGCCGGATTCGGGGTAAATGAAGCGCCGGCCGTATGCTCAATGCCCTGATCCACTGGCAGAATCGACAGATATCCTGCCCCCCCAGCCTGCCGCGATTGAATACCGTTTGCAGATTCCGTAAAACCGCAATCGGCCGATCCGTCGCCGCCAGCACGTCGTTAACGAAACTCGGGACCGGGTAAATGCAACATGTCTTCCGAGACGGTCTGGCATCGATGTCCCAGCAGGTTCTCGGTCTCTCCGCCCAAGAGTTCCACAATCCTCTTTGTCATTTCTGACTCCTTCATTCTAACCAACGGAACTGTTAGATTCTGACGAATGCAATCTTCAAAGTTTTGTTCGCGCGACGCAGGCCAGATATTGGCACCGTATACGGACGGAAGACCAGCGAATTGGGGCGGAGGAAGAGCTTGGAATCAAGGCTCCCGGCTGCCGATCTGTGACGTCTGCCTTCCAGCGGGAACAACAGACCGTATTTTGCGTATGCAGCATGACGACAGGTGGCCGCGGTCTTGATTGCTTTTCTCAGACGGGTCGATGACACCGGAAATCACACGCGGATGTGACAAATAGGCGACATTCCTCTTGACCGGATTCGCCGACGTGATATCGTTGCTCTTGGTCAACCTTGACGATGCCGGGCATTCGCCATATCCGTCACAACGAACCCCACAGGGCTCCGGAGGGTGAGCGACGAAAAGAGTTCGCTGGATTGTCCTGGCCTCGGCCAGGGAGGGATGACACATGAAGATTAGGACACTCATGCTTGGATGGGAGTTTCCGCCGTTTATCAGCGGCGGACTTGGCACGGCCTGCTTCGGTCTGACCCGGGCGATGGACCGCCTCGGTATGCCGGTGACCTTCGTCCTGCCCAGAGCCCGACCGTTTCGCTTGTCCGCGGGGGTACCTGTCGCAGCGGGCTCATCTGAGAATCTGGCGCCACCTTCCCTTTTTCAGCATATCCGAATTCGCCCGGTGGCAGCCGAGATGAGGCCTTACGTGGATCCTTCCGTATCCTCGCCAGCCGGTGCCGCAACCCTCAGCCCGGACACCTCGACGCCCGAACGACGGGATGAGAGTGACGAGTTGAGCGGCCGGGACAACTACGGCTCCAACATCTACCAGGAAGTGGAGCGGTTCGCCGAAAAGGTGATCGCCGTGGCGGAGAGCGAAGAATTCGAGTTGATCCACGCTCATGACTGGATGACCTTCCCGGCCGGCGTCGCTCTGGCTGCTCACAGTGGAAAACCGCTGGTCATCCAGGTTCACTCGACCGAATTCGATCGCAGCGGCGAGCACGTCAATCAGTATGTCTACGATATCGAACGTCACGCCATGCATGCGGCCGCCAAGATCATTGCCGTGAGCAACTACACACGGAATATCATTCTCGGCCGGTACGGCGTAGCTCCGGAAAAAGTTGAGGTGGTCTACAACGGCGTCGAACCCTCGCAGCCCCACGAAACCTTCGTGCGGCATACCTGGCCCATGCAGACCGACAAGATCGTTCTTTTCCTGGGGCGCATCACCATGCAGAAGGGCCCCGAGTATTTTCTCCAAGCCGCCCGGAAAGTCCTCGATAAGATGGAAAACGTCAAATTCGTCATGGCCGGCGACGGTGACATGCTCTATCGCATGATCGAGTTGGCGGCCGAACTGGACATCGGACACCAGGTCCTCTTCACTCGATTTCTCCGCGGCGACGACGTTGACAAGGCCTATCAGATGGCTGATTTGTACGTGATGCCATCCGTGTCCGAGCCCTTTGGCATCGCGCCGCTGGAGGCGCTGCGAAACAATGTCCCGGTGCTGATCAGCAAACAGAGTGGCATCGCCGAAACGTTCCGCAACGCTCTGAAGGTGGACTTCTGGGACATCAATGAGATGGCCAATAAAATGATCGCCGTGCTCCGTCACCCGCCTCTGCAGGAGCTATTGCGAGCCGAGGGGCACAAGGAGGCGTTCAAGTTCCGCTGGGAAGACTCCGCGGCCTGCATGAACGAAATCTATCACAAGACGCTCGGGCTCGCCTGAGCCAACAGGATGGGGGGACGTAGTGGCTTCGGTGTGTTTTTACTTCCAGGTGCATCAGCCTTATCGATTGCGACGCTACACCATTTTCGACAGCAACGCCGAATACTTCGACGAAGCCAGGAATGCGGAAATCTGCCACAAGGTCGCCCAGAAATGTTACCTGCCGGCTAATCGTCTTTTGCTGCGTCTGATCGAGGAGCATGGCGGCCGGTTCCGCGTTGCGTTCAGCATTACCGGTGTCGTGCTGGAGCAGTTCCGCAACTACGCGCCCGACGTGCTGGCCACCTTTCAGGACTTGGCAGAAACGGGATGCGTGGAGTTCCTCGCCGAGACGTACTACCACAGCCTGAGTTTCCTCTTCGCCCGTGACGAGTTTGTCGAACAGGTCCGGATGCACCAGCAGCTGATGCAGGAGTTGTTCGGTCAGACACCCTGCGTCTTCCGAAATACCGAGTTGATCTACAATAACGATCTGGCCCAGGAGATCGAACGCATCGGCGGATTCAAAGCCATTCTGACCGAAGGTGCGGACCACATTCTGGGCTACCGCAGCCCGAACTACGTCTACCGGCCTCTGAACACGCAGGGTCTGAAGCTGCTCCTGAAGAACTTCCGGCTCAGTGACGACATCGCTTTTCGGTTTTCCAACCAGCACTGGAGCGAGTGGCCGTTGCGGCCCGGCAAGTTCGGCCAGTGGATCAACGCCATCAACGGCAACGGGTACGTCGCCAACCTGTTCATCGACTACGAGACCTTCGGCGAGCACCAGTGGGAAGATACGGGCATCTTTGAGTTCCTGCGCGAGTTGCCGGGGGAGATCCTGAGAAATCCGGATAACGATTTCAAAACACCGAGCGAGGTGGTCAACAGCTATGAAGCCGTCGGAAGCATTGATGTGCCGGAGTTGATCAGTTGGGCCGATACGGAGCGTGATCTTTCCGCCTGGCTCGGCAATGCGATGCAGCACAATGCCATCACGCAACTGTACAAACTCGGCGACATCGTGCGTCGTGCCAACGATCCCGCCCTCCTCCAGGCTTGGCGACGGCTCCAAACCTCCGACCATTTCTACTACATGTGCACCAAGTATTTCGCCGATGGGGACGTGCACAAGTATTTCAACCCCTACGCGTCGCCCTACGATTCCTACATCAACTTCATGAGCGTTTTGGACAATCTCCGGTCACGCTGCGGCCGATCCGGCCCGGCCTCGACCCCGTCGCAGAAAATCGCCACCGTGCCGGAAGAACGAACCCAGGGGGGCCGTTCCGAAACACCGGCAAAGTAGCTGCGATTCTTGACGCGAATACGGGCTGGAAAGGCCGATTTCTGAGCTAAACCGGCCTCTTTGCGCGGATGTGGTCGTCCTCACGTCAGGGCCGGCATTGATTTTCGTCGGCAATATCGGTATCATAAGGGTACGGTATTGGTTGGCTCTCCAGCCGCTAGCAGCATCATCGAGGGGGTAATGAATCGATACACTGACAAACACCTGGATCGGAGGGATTTTCTCAAGACACTCGGCATCACGGCTGCCAGCCTGACGTTCGATCGCCTGGCTACCGCTCGACACCTCATACTCGTCAATACCAGCGGCCCAGCGCAGATATCCAGAGTCGAGTGGATCCCCTATGACACGGGCCGGCGCGGCTCGGGCGGATCGGCGCAGCAGCAGTGTGCCGTTCGCGTCAGCACCACCTCCGGCGCTCAGGGCTGGGCGGATTTCTCGATCTCGGTGGCGCCGGACGAGCAAACCAAGCAGTTGATCAGCGACACCCTGCTGGAGCAGGACCCGGCCCATCCAGAGAAGCTCTGGCGGCGGCTCTACCAGCAGGGGCTGCCCCTGGGGACGCTGGCCGCGGTGGATGTGGCCCTTTGGGACCTGCGGGCCCGCATGGAAGACAAGTCCGTCCACGCCCTGCTGGGTGCGAAGCGACAGAAGGTCAAGACCTGCCTGAACACGGGGTTCAACTTCGGAGAGCCGGCGGACTATGCCCTGATTGCCCGGCAGGGCCGGAGCAGTGGTGTCGCTGCCATCAAGATCCAACCTTATATCGAGTGGGGGGCTGGGCGCGACGGTCTTGCCGACGCGGGGTTTCCCGACAAAGACATGGCCGTCTACAGAGCGGTGCGCGAGGCGGTTGGAGACGAGTATCCTTGCATCGCCGACAGCCAGGGTAGCCACACCTACGATGAGGCCTTGCGCGTCGGCCACCTGCTCGACAACCTGGGTTTCGCATGGTACGAATCACCGATGCCCGAGACGGACGCCTGGGTCGAGCGTTACGTCGCCCTGGCCGGCGAACTGCGCACGCCCATCTGCGCGCCGGAGGCATACCCCGACGCGTACGAGCCGCGCCTCGCCTGGATCGAGCAACGGGCCTGTGACGTATCTCGAATCAATATTTACCACGGTGGCCTCACGGCCTGCCTCCAACTGGCTTCTGCCTGCGAAGAAGCGGGCATAGCCCTGACGCTGGCCGATGCCGGTCCCGATGGGTACCCTTATCTGCCATTGATGGCGTCGACCTCCGAACCCGTCACCCCCTACTTCGAAATCGCGTCCCTCTTCCGTGAACCTAACGTGCTGCCCGGCCGAACGCTGCCTGAGCCTGTCTTCGACGGCGACGGGCTCGTGGCCATCCCGCAGACGCCGGGAATGGGACTCGAACTCGACTGGCAATACATCGCCACTCACCGGGTACGTTAGCGCCTCGCCCGGCACTGCTCTCGACTCCACAGATCCGCACGTCTTCCTCACACGGTCGTCAGCGCGGCCCTTCAGACTGCACCGACCAGAAGACCTCGCAGTTCTGCGGGGCGCCGATCTGCACGCGGACCCTCCAGCCATCCTGCTCAAGCAGCTTCGCCGTCACTCCCTGCACGCCGCCCTTGGCTGCGACTGACACCGCTCGCACACGCCAGATCTGCGACGGACCCGCTGCCGCAATACGCAACTCGTAGGGATCGCCCCCCACGACGCGACTGCATCCTTCGAGCGCCTTCGTGCTCGCATGCCAAGTCTCGCCGACAATATCGACGACCCCCTGTGTGATGTGACGCGAAGTGCTGAGTACTTGAGGTCGGGGGGCGACGGGCCGTACCGCCAAGATTCGGCAACTCGCCGGCGCTAAGCTCGCCTTTAGCTTGCCGCTGAACGGGTCGACGAACTTGTCGGCCCAGTAGTCGAAACCCACATAGGCCTCGGCCGGTGCCAAGCCGATTTCGGCGAGCGAACGTTCGATCGCTATGGCTTCCTTCGCCTGCCAGTTGAACAGCCCGATCACGTCGCGCCGCGTTGAACCGTCCTCGGCGGTCAGCAGCCACATGCGCGGGATCCTCTGCTCGAACAGGTCCACCGGCCTGGGCCGGAGTCCGTGGGCCGGCATCGTGCGCTGGAGCAGATGGAGACGTTCTTGCGAGAGGTCACTGAACTGGATGCTGCTGGCGTTCAGTTGTCCCGTCAATGTCACCCAGGACGTCAAGGCGCGGGCATGCTCCAGCGGCACGCTGTCGCGGACGTAGATCGGGTCAGGATCGTTGTACCACACCCGACCGTGCAGAAAATAGGTATTGCTGCCACTGAACGGTCCCCGGCAGATCTGGGCCCAGTTGCGGCCGTTGTCGGGACCGACCCGCATCGCGTCGACCAGACCAAACGACGCGCCCAGCACCCGCATGTTCTGGGCCACGTTGCAGCCCAGGATGAAGACGTCGGGCCCGGCCGCCTCACGAACCAGTTTCAGACCGTCACGATAGGCTTGGACGTGGGTCATGTGCGGGTCCTGTAGCTTCGTCGAGCCCAGTTCATCTTCCCTGTACCCCGTGTTGACATAACACATGCCCGTAGCCATGCCGGTCCATAACCCGTCCAGCTTGAAGTACTTGTAACCCCAGTCGTGGGCAATCCGGCGGGCCACCTTGTAGACATACGTCCGCGCCTTCGGGTTCGTCAGATCGAAGCAGGTTCCGCCCCAGCGGACGACGTAGGGCTTGCCGTCTTTCCGCGCGAACATGTCCTGTCTGTCGGCGAAGAACGGATCGTCCCAGGTGCCGGCAAAAGGCATGAACCAGATGCCCGGTGTCATGCCGAGATGCTCCAGTCTGGCGGCGGTGGGTGCCATGCCGGAGGGATACGGGCCGGCGGCCCGGTGCTTGGTGAAATCCTTGCGGGGTCCCTCGATCTTCGCACCGTCTTGCCACTTGTCGTCGATTTGGACCACGGAGAACCCGTACGGCGCCAGATGCTCCTGTGCAAACGTGGCGTTCTCAATGATATCCTTTTCGTTGGATGCACCCGCGTGGTACCACGTGCAGTACACCGTCGGCTGCGGCGGCAGCGCGATCCGATAGTGCTTCGCCACGGCGTCGGCATACGCTTCGAGTCCAAGTCGAGCATCTGCAAAGTATCCGACGACCAGCGTTTCCGACTTGACCGTCCCTCCGGGCTCGATCAGTAGCTTGCCATAGTCGAGCCTGGCCTTGAGGAAAGCCTTGCCCTCTTTGATATCCGAGAACAGCACACCGCTGCCCCGATCGTGTGAGACCCAACCGGCCACTACTCCGGCCCGGCTCGCAGGATCGGCTATGGCAAGAAAGGAATAGCTGCCCGGATTGGCATCTTGGTCCACGGCCGTCAAGCCTGCTGTGCCCAGAGCACGCAGTTCGGACGCGCGCTTGTTCAGATCGAGCGTCAGGCTCAGCGAATGCACCCGCTCGATCGCCGTGGCCTCGGTTCGGTCGTTCGTCAGCTTGGAAGTCAGAACGATAAAGGGCGACCCCTCGAACAAGATCAGACGATCCCTTCCACCCGATTCATAGACGACCTCGATCGCTTCGCCCCGCCCCCATATTGTGTCAGTAGCCTCGTGGCGCCGCGCCGTGCCGCGCTCGCCTCGCAGCGTGCATCGCTGGATGAACTTCAGCCCGGACGTCTTTGAGATGGCAACGAACGACAGGCGTTTGGCGTCGAATTCAACCGTCACGTATTCATTTGCGATGCGCAGCGCACCGCTGGCTTGGCCCGTAACGCCGGCCGTCAATACCATAAGGATAGTTAGATACCTCGCTACTCGCACGTCGTCACCTCCAGCAGATGGGTCTGCAATGCAGCCGTTTAATGAAGTCGATAGACCGAGGGTTGACCTTGCTTGGGGCCATCGAAAAGGATCAGGACCGTCGCGTGGTCCGCCGTCTCATCCAGGATCGTCAGGGCTTCGGCCTTGCCGGGCGGATTCGGTATCGCGCCGATCCGGCGTACGGCGCTGCCCTCTCCATCCCACCAGAACAGTCCGTAGCCGCGTCCCTTCTCGTAATCCTGTGCCCGCGGGAACGCGTTTGAAGGCTCGGAGCCGGCGTTGCCCGCAACAATCAGAAAGCCGCTTTGGGCGGCAACCATCTCACGAATGCCCAGGCCCGAACCCAACATCAACCTGTGCAAGGTATACGCGGGGCGCTCTATGTTCGCGAACACCTCGTCGGCGGCCACTTCGATGGCGAAGGCATGCCCCTCGATATTGGGATTGCGCAGGCCCACGAAAAGACGCCCGGCTCGGATGGCCAGCCCTTCAATGTTGATGCCCTTCTGCTGGAGCGGCTTGCCGAAGTAGGGGCCGAGCGTCGCGTCGGCCTTCAGAATACCGGCCAGACTGGCGGCCTCGGGCCTGGTCCCGGCAACCGCCATACCCGTCCTGGGGTCCACCCGCAAACGGCAGATCTTGTATCGCTTTGCCTGATACTGGCCCGTCCTCTTGGCGACCCCGTGCGAGCCGACGATGTGGTACGCGTCACCTTCGGCGGCGATCCCTTCGATGTCGATCTCGTCACCCGAGCCCAATAGCGACACCCCGCCCAGGACCGTCAGCGTGCGGTCGGCGCGGGACAGTTCCACCACCTGCACCGCCCCGCTCTCATCAGCTCCAATCAAGCCGTGCGTGGGCGAAGCGAAGGCGATGCCGCTCAGGTCCTTGTCCTCGAAAACCGTTCCCCGAAAGGAGTAGTGATCCACGAAATCGATATGCGTCCACTCCGCTATACCACCGTCCGCCACCGATGCGGGCTGCTCCCCGTCAGTGCACGCCGGCCCCAGCAAAAGGAACCCCAGGAGGCAGGCAACGCCCCCCAGACAAATCAGCAGTCGGTAGTCCATGCTCTTCATACGTTCCAGGAATCTCGATCTAATTACTACCGCACGGCAGAGCCCAAGTCAACCCTATCGGTTCTGCTGCCCTGAACCGGCCGACGGCTCACCCAGGCCAAAAGTCCTTGCAACGACCCGGCTCACTCGGTACACTTTGGCCCAGATATGGGGCGTTCGCCGCATCTCGCCGGGCCCGTAGCTCAGCGGTTAGAGCCGCGCACTCATAATGCGTTGGTCGCTGGTTCGAATCCAGCCGGGCCCATTCCCGCCATTTGCATCGCCTTGCATAGGGTGTCACTCAGGGGCAAATCTGCGTTTTCGGGGTCTTCTGTGGGGGTGTCTTGCATCGCAGTGCAACGTGGTTTCGCACCGTACTGTGCGCGCTGGCGCGCGCGCTGAACGGCGCGCTCGAAGTGTTCGGGAAGGATCTGTAGATAGTGCTCGCGTGCGACCGCTCGACTGTTGCCGATCCAGGCGCAGACGACGAACTCGGGGAACTGCTCACACAGTTCTGACTGGCGGCTCGATCGCAGGTTCTGCCACAGGCGCGGCCAGGGTTGCAGCCCCGCTCTCTTGATGATCCGCTTGAAGTGCGTGCGCAGGTTCAAGTTGTTCAATCGATAGCGGGTGATACAGTATTCGGCCCCTTCCGGCGCGGCCGCAAAGCATTCCTGCAACGGCTCGATCAGTTCGGGAAACAGCGGCACGATCCGGCTCTCATGGCCGCTATGGTGCTCCGTCTTCGGCGAGGTGGCGGTGAATCGGCTTCGCTCCCAGTCGATGTCCTGCCAGCGCAGCCGCAGGCTCTCAGACGGCGTCCTGAGGCCCCCATAGCGAGCCAGACAGACCAACAAACGCCATTCGGCATCAGGGCAGGCCGCAAGGATTTGGCCCGTCATATCGCGGGTGACGAAGAACTGGCGGGCGCTGTTGCCCCCCACCGTCACCGAAAGGCCATCCTGCTTGAACGGGTTGCTCTTGATGAGTTTCTGCTTTTTGGCGGCGCCGAAGAATTGCCGGGCCAGGCCGATCCGTCGGCGAACGGTTGCCTCGGCAAGCCCCTGCTCAACCAAGTACGCCCGGAACGCCATCGCGTCTTGCTCAGTAACGTCCCGCAAGGGCTTCTCGGGATCGAAGAACGCCCGGAGATTCTTGATCGTGTGGCCCCAGTGCACGACCGTCTGCGGCTTGATGTCGGTCCGGCTCTGGCGGTACTCACGCAGGAATCGCCCCAGTCTTACCGTAACGCGCGGCTGCACGAGGCCGGCGTTCGCCAACTTGGCATGAAGGTCGTCACCGATCGAATTGACCCACTGGGCAACGTCGTTATCCAGAGGGCCGCTCATGGCGACACTGTTCACGATATGCTCGACCTTGACCTTCACCGCCGCCGCCAAGCGTTGGGAACATTTGCCCAGCCACAGCGTTCTTCTGCGGCTGTCGCGCGGATCTACGTATAGGATTCGTCGCGTACCGCTCTTGGTCTTGCTTAAGCTCGCCATTTCAATCACCTCCAGTCAGCGCTCGCGCTACGGCTTCACGAATCCAGGCCGTCAAGGGCTTGCCTTGGCGCTTCGCGGCTTTCACCATCGCCCTATGCATGGCCGGGGTAAAACGGACCATTACCTCTTTGCTCTTGGCCTTGCCGGCGGGGAACGGTGGTCGACCCATTCGTGTTGCCTTTCGCCTGCTCATACCCATGAGTTTATTTAGTGAGTCTCATTATGTCCAGCGTAATTTTCGGAGTTCGCACAATTTTTTCCGGTCCGGCTCGTGACCCATGCGCCCAGGTCGTCCACGGCGAAGCGAACCGCCCTGCCGATGCGAACCGGCGTCAATTCGCCCCGCTCGACCATGTTGAAAACGGTTCGTTCGCAGACCGACAGAAGCCTTGCAGCCTCGCGCACATCCACGAGTAATGGTTTAGGTTTCGCGTTGGCTCGCTGCTCAAACATCGTTCTACGTCCTCGTATTTCGTCTCGTGTTCAGTTTTGCCCCGATGGCCGCAAGTTCCTTCTCGACCTCGGCCCGCTTGCGGGCGCGGTCCCCGTCCGTTTCCTCTCGGGAGATAACCTTCAGGGAGGCGTACCGCGACGCTGAAGCCTGCCCTTGGGCAGGCAAAGGCGAAGCGTCGCGTTCTTCTTCTTTTCTATTTTCATTTCTGTTTGAAGTTCTATTAGGTGGGCCTATAGGCGCGCTTGGGGTGGGTCCATACGCGCGCCCCCCTGGGTCTATAGGCGCGCCCGGCGCACTCATACGCGCGCTTTTGGTGCCGGTGGAGGCACTCGGCGCGCCTCTACGCGCGCCCTGTTCCGACGGGAAGCACAGCGGCACAATCACCCGGCATGTGGACACCTTACCGGCCTTCTCCACATGGACGTACGCCCGTTTCAGGTAAGCCCGGCGCTCCGGTTTCCCAGCTGCCTTCCACTTGGCCTTGCCCTGACACAAACCCCTGACGAGATTGCGCACGTAGCGTTCGTCCAGGCCGCAGTTACCCGCGATCGTCCTTGCGCTCTCGTAGCACGGGTTCGGCCAATACCGGCAGACCTCAACCAGCACCAGCTTCTCAGCGGGCGTAAGGGCTCTGTCGGCCATGATGAAATCATAGGCACGAGCGAAAGGAAGCGTGGGTTTCGGACGTACGGACATTTAGACGGACCCTCGCTGCTTCGTCGATTCGGCGCCCGTAAACGGCTCTTCTTGGGCGTTTCCTGAGTCGTCTGCGTACGGCCGGACGGTCCACAGCGGGCAGCCCGCGTCCGTGCAGTGCGTCACCTCGACGCGCTGCCAACCGCAGCACTTAAGACATTGGGCATTAACGCACGCTCGGAGACTTCGGCCCTTGACCGCCCGACGGTAGGTTGCGCGGTATTTCTTGGGCATTTGGTCTAGCCGTTCTTGGATTTGCTCGTCTCGACTCTTCATCGTCGCCCCTCCTCAGTCAGCCACCAAGTTGTGCACCGCGAGTGCTTGACATTGCAGAGGCGCGGCTGGCCTTTTCTGACAAGGCCCATCCGCTCCAATTCAGGCAGGCGTCGGGCTGGCGTGAGCCAGTGCATGCCCATCAAAGCCCCTAGTTCGCCGTGTGTGCTCCCATCGTGGGCGCGCAGGGCTTCCAAGACCGCTCGCCGCTGGCCGGTCAGTTTCCCAGAATGAGCCAGCTTCTGGGCAGCCTCAAAGCTGGTTGCTGGATCATGGCGGTGAGAGCCGGGGACATCGGGGCGTGGCTGCTCAGCGCCCACTGAGGACATTGGGAATAGTAGCCTCTGCTCTTTCATCGGCTTGCCCCTCCATAGGCACGGCGCAGACGGCGGTCGAGTAAGTGCCACAGGTCACACCCCGTATCATGTGACACAGGTGTCTGGCAGATCCGAAAGAGGGCTTCGGCCGCTTGTTCCAGCGGATTTCGCCTTGACGCGACGGCGCCGCTGCGGTAGTCTCGTTGCAGGTCAACGTTCTCGGCCGTCGGTCGCCAGCCGGCGGCCTTCCCTTTTTCAGTGGTTTGTGGTGACATTGGTTTCTCCTTTCGCCTGGTCAAGGGATTTGTGGAGGACCCAGCTTGCGCGCTCGATATCGGCTGGTGTCCATAGGAAGCTTCCAGAGGGCGATTTCTGCGGTGGGGCAACGCGGCCGTCCCATAAGGCCTTGGTGAGTAGACTCACGGAAACGCCGAGAAGCCGCGCCACTTGGCGGGTACTGAGGTAATCCATGGCACAAATCCCCTATGAGTCGTAATCGTCAGCGGCTTCGATTGCCGCCCTCATAGAGAATTGCGCCACATTCGGCGTAGCGCCCGCTACGGCGACTGTAGCGCAGTGCAAAAAGTGAAGGTTCTCAGAGGGTCCAGTCTGTCTCTCGGTCGGGGACGTAGACAAAAGCAGTTCCGCGAGGCTTGACGAAAACCTGGAAGTGGGCACCGATATGTTTATTGGCTGCGGTGATGCTCCTCTTGGCTCGGTTGATGTTGTTGCTCACCCGTTTCCTCGCTTCCTCTAAAGGTCCCTCCGGGCGAGCTCTGCCATGGATGTTCTCGTTATGACTGATGTAGTTCGTGGCCTTGTCAATCTTGTCCAGCAAATCGGCCCGTTCGCTCGGATCTGTCTCCTGCTCAAGTTGCTGCTGCCACACAGTCTTCTGCGCCTTGACCGTCGCAAGGCTGAAATCACCTCTGTTCAGCCGGCTGAGGTCCATCTCGCCAGCGTGGAAACCGTCCCCGAACGACACGGACTCATCGGCCGGCGGCTTCTCACCTGTCTCCTTCTCGTTGCATGTGCGTTCGATCCTGACGGCCTCCACTACAATGTTCTTGTGGGTCAGAAGGTAGTGG
>CP070782.1:4900415-4912344 GCA_020346325.1 Phycisphaerales bacterium | reverse complement strand
TTTGTTGTGGAAGAACCTACCGATGAATGCGTCTTCCTCGTCTGCTGCCATTTCGTAGTAACATCCGTCCGTCCACAAGTAGAACGCCCCTTGCCAGTGCAGCACCCCAGGCATGGGCCTCTCACTGAGTCCACTGTTCAGGTCGTCTGCCACCAGTTTAGCACTAGTCTTAGTTTCACGCGTTCCTACTGCCCTCCTTCTTCCATTTGGTTCCATTTCTTGCGGTCTGGCGTGCCAGCATCAAGCCAGCCTTCGATGTCGCTCCGCAACCACCGCACGCTGCGGCCGATGCGGACGGGAGCGGGGAGGCGACCGGAGCTGTCCAGGCGACGCACAGTCCGCTCTGAGAAGCCCAGGTGCCGGGCCAGGGCCCGTGCTGAGAACACCATAGCATTCGCGTCTTCTTTGGCTCTGTTTGTCATGAAACGTTCCTTCTTAATCAAAGAGGTTATCCAAAGAAACCAGCCCATCAGTGGGCACGTGTCACTCCCTAGCGATACCCGTGGCTCTCCTCCGGTACGACGCAAGCCCAACTCTCTTGAGCCGGGCCTTGCTCTGAAGGTCGCCATATGTGCAGGCCAGTCATAGACTTAGCGTTCCTGGCCTGCCTCTACTGTCAACCTGTTATGTCATATGCCCAACCTCCTTTGACCCTCCTAGGCCGTGCTGGTCGATGATCCCGCCGATGTCCTGCCTGACCTGCTGCCAGTAGGCCTCTTTCAATTCGAGGCTGATAATGGTCCCGTCGTACGTGAACTTAGCCGTGGGGCGCGGGGCCGTGACGGAGGACAGGGAGATCGTGCCGTGACCCAGGGTCGCGCCGGTACTGGCTTGCAACCCGTCGTTGAGACAACTGATGGGCGGCTGACTGCCGGCGAACGATTCGACCGTCAGTTCATCGAGTCCCACGCCGAAGTATTCCCGTGCCCTAATGCCCATCTTGGCGCCGACGATGGCGTAGATGCCGAGGTGGGTGTGGAACTCGCTGGTCAGGATGACCGTCTCGCACTCCTTGCGGCCGTGCCGCACGATGATCTGATCGATTACGGGCCCCACGTCCGGCCGGAGCAAGTCCCTGCTGGTGGGAAACTGCTCAAAGACCACCTGGCGAGAATCCTTGGTATGTTCGTGGTGGGAATGTGCGGCCCACACGACCGAACCGGTCGCGATGAAAACCCAGACAATCTTCGTTTTCATTCGTTGTCTCCCTGAGGGTGGGTTTCTTGTTGCTGCGCCGACACGCCAGGTGCGTCGAGTGACATGATCTCTCGGCCATTGCGAAGGCGCAGGCGCGTGACGATCCCACTGCCGGTCTGCGGGCTGTACCACGTCGTGCGCGGCACGGGGTATTGCAGTTCGCGCATGCGCTCCAGATCGAACCGCGGGCCCTGGCTGTAGAGCACCCAGGCCACGGGCGACTCCCGCGCATCCGTGTAAGTCCGCCCTTGGGCCTGTTCGTTGTCCGGAAAGCCGTCCGGGATCCAGAGACCGGCGCCCTGCTCGACGACGGTGGTGCGGTTGTAGATCAGCGTACCGACCGAACGGTACTTGTAGGTGTAGCCGCGATTGAAACGGTCTTCGATGCCCGCCGCCAGGAACGTCTCGGACGACGCGGCCGGCAGATAACCGGCTTCGGTCAGCTCGCACGGGAGCTGATAGTAGTGCTCGCCCAGCATGCAGTCGACGCGCGTGGGCGGATACTGGCTGTCGTGATCGAACGAGTAGGCCTCCAGCGCCAGACCGATGTCACGCAGTTCCGCATTGACCACCAGGACCTTCGCCTGGAGACGGGCCCGCCCCGTGACCGGCAACAGAATGCCCAGCAAGAGCGTGATGACGGTGACCACCACCATCAGTTCGATCAAGGTAAAGGCCCGTCTCACGGCATCACTCCCGCTCTTGAGGTCCAGCTAGAGACTCGCCTCAGCGACGTCGTTTGGATCGTCCGCCACGGCTTCATCCGCCCGGCGGTGCTCCGGCGCCGCCAGGACGTGGCCATTGCCATCGTAGTTCATCACGTAGAGTCGATATCCATCGACCAGGTTCGCGCTGTCCTGATCGAGGATGCCGATGATATCGAAGGGTTCGGTGAGATTGAACGAACCGGCGTAGATGCCGGTGCCACGCCCCAGCTTGACCGGCAACGTCTTGACGCCGTCAGTGATCGTCAGTTCGCCATACGGGCCCCAGCCGTTGGGCTCCACCACGTTTACATCCGCGATCTTGATCAGCCGACTCTGGTAGCGCTCGCCTCCGATTGCGCGCTGCGGATCGAAGATGAACCGATCGGCCTCGTCCTTGAGATCGTCGAGCGTCACGAGTTCCGGCTGCGGCAGCCCGACGCCGGCCTCGACCAACTCAATGGTGAAATCATGGTCGGGATGGTTGCTGTGCTGCTCATTGACGTTCATCTTGCCCTTGTAGGACAGGAAGTACCCGGTGACGCGAATGCGATCGCCCGGGGCAAATTGGGCCGCGTTGAGACGCGTCAGTTCGGCCACCCATTCTTCATTGGTGTAGCCGCCATCCGGGGCGACCCAGGGCAGGTTGCGGTAGAGCTGGCCCATCCAGACGGCGGTGCCGGCGTGGTCGTCCCCTTCGCCCTGGAAGAAGATCTGCCACTGCCCTGCCATGTTGTACATCTGCGTGATGCTGTCGTCCGGCGTCGGGTCCAGCATGTCGCCCGGATGGTTCAGCACAATCCCTTCCAGCGTCACCTGTTCCGCCGCCGTGTAAGTGTGCTCTCCCGTCCCGTCGACGGCCTGGAACTCCGAGTGCGTCACGACCTCGGCCCGCAGCGCGCCGGCCGCCATCAGCGCGATCAGCGCACTTGCCACAAAACACTTCTGCATGACTTCGTCCTCCACCTTCCAGCCCTCAAGCCCTTTGAATGGCGCATACGACACACAATTTCGTGCTATCATGCATAACAATACACAATTCGTGCTACTAACGACAAGGGAAAATGCCGGAAAATCGGAAGATTTCTCGCCCACCTCCGAAGGTCGCTCAGAGGCCGAGGAAGAGGATCGCCAGGCCGCAGAGCAGGATGCTGGCCCCGGCCAGGGCGTGGCTGTAGCGCTGGACTTTCTTCAGGGGCAGGAAATCCACGCCGGCCCGGCCGAGCAACACCGCCGCGAGCATGGTCGAGGTCGTGACAGCGCCGAAGACGGCCGTCACGACGAGCAGATCCACCGTTCCGCTCTCAGCCGCGGGGTACATCAGCAGCGGAATGAGCGGCTCGCACGGGCCGAAGACGAAGATCACGAACAGCACCCACGGCGTCACCGTTTTGGCCGATTCAGTATCGTGAACGTGGGTGTGCTCGCCGACATGCGTGTGCACGTGCTGGTGCGGATGCTCGGCGTCGGACAGATGAGGATGCCGGTGCTGATGCGGATGACGGCGATAGACCAGCCGGATGCCCCAGACAAAATACGCCAGACCGAACGCAGTCAGCAGCCAGGCCGCCAGATCGCCGCGTACCGATTCGGCCCCCACCAACCCTTTGAGGGCCAATCCGAAGAAGACACCGATCAGCCCGAGCACGACCGAACTGCCGATATGACCTATAGCACAGATCACAGTGATTAATGCGGTCTTGCCGGCCGACCATCGGCGCGCCCACGCCATCATGATGAAGGGTAGATAGTGGTCCGGCCCGAGGAGCGTATGAAAGAAACCGATGGAGGCCGCCGTCAGTATGAGGGCTCTGAGTTCCTGCGTCACGATACCAATACTCTCCAAAGTCGATGATCAAGCCGTCGTGGTCGGGCCCAAGAGTAGCCCAAACTCGGCTGCAAATCAACCTAGTCGGTTGACAGAAATAAGCCAAACCAATATGAACAGCACTGAAAATGCGTGAACAGAACTTTTGTATAAGGAGAGCTAATGGCGTCATCAAGAAAAGCCTTTGAAGTTACCCTAAACGATGAGACAGGATTCCAGAGACTGCTGCCCGGTGTACCCGAGACGCACGGCATGAAGTCGGGGCGCGTCTATCTCGAAGCCGGCAAGTCCTGCGGCCAGCACAGCACGAAGGACAACGAGGAACTCCTGGTCTTCCTGACCGGCGAGGGCAAAGTCCATATCGGCGACAGCGAGCAGTTGGCCGTCGGTGCCGGCAAGATCGCCTATATCCCCCCCAGGACCCTTCACGACGTCGAAAACACCGGCTCCGGCCCCCTGGCGTACATCTATTGCGTCGCACCGGCCAGGATCGACTGAGATTCCGGGCTTCCGGTGCCGGCGCCCCCGGGGGCCAAAAAGTCCTTGCCCCAGCCCCCCGACGCGTTATAATAGGGTATATGGGTCGATGCTCTTTTCTTCTATATCTTGGTTCATGAGACAGCTGTATAGATCATAATTTTGCTCTATATTTCAGTATTGGAAAAGCTGTCTCTAAAGGGTCGATGCCTCGCAGCATCGGCTCTTTTTTTCTGCGCCTCCGTTTTGCAGGTCGGTGGGCCGCACAATCCCCTGCTTGCCCTGGCATCTCATGCAACTTCTTCGACAACTGCCCGGAATTACGTTTCCGACAGAATAAAGAAGCCCCGTCGAACGTCCTGCTTCTTGGGGATCGGACCCGTTCGAAGCGCCAATCTCTATTCGTTTGACGTTAGAACGGCCGATGTCTATAATAAACGGTGTTGGCTGTAATGCGGTTTTCTGCTCAGTAGGAGAGAAGACACATGGACTCCGAGAAAAACAGCCAGTTGTGGCAGTTCAAATGGCACTTCGTCGTGATCGGCATCACCCTCGCAGCCGTCGTCGCGCTGGCGCTGTTCACCGATATCTTCGAGCAGACCGCCGCCGTGCGCAGTCTCGTCTGGCTGCTCGGGTCCCTGATCTTCCTGGTCGCGCTGCTGACAATTCTGTCCCAGGTCTCCGGGATTGCCGGCGCGCTGCGCGAGAGCAGTGCCAAGATGGAAGAGGCGACCAGAGCGCTCGAGAATATCCGTCACGGCCTGACCCTGATCAATCATAGCACGCGGATCAGCGAGCCGGTCAAGGCCATCGCCTTCCGCGATGAAGATCGACAGTCGCTCCGGGAAGCCGTCTTCGAGAAACTCAAACAGAAGGACTTCGAAGGCGCCTACGAGATCATCGACGAGATCGGGAATCACTCCGGGTATCGGGCCCTGGCCGGTGAGTTGCGCGTCCAGGTGGACAACTACCGCAACGCCACTGAGGAAGAGCGCATCGATCAGGCGATCGAGCACATCGAGATGCTGTTCCGACGCTGCCACTGGCCCAAGGCGAGTACGCAGATCGAGGCACTGATCCAGGAGCACCCGCATTCGGAAAAGGCTCGAGCGATGCGGCAGCGTCTGATCGACCGCAAGGGAGAGCGCAAGAAGATCCTGCTGGCCGCCTGGGACGACGCCGTGCAGAGGCAGGAAACCGACCGCAGCCTGGAGATCCTCAAAGAGCTGGACATGTACCTGACCCCCAACGAGGGGCTGGCACTTCAGGAGGCCGCCAAGGATGTCTTCAAGACCAAGCTGCATAACCTGGGCGTGCAGTTCGCCATGGCCATCTCCGACAAGAAATGGAGCCGGGCCCTGGAGATCGGCCAGCAGATCATACAGGACTTTCCCAACAGCCGCATGTCCGGAGAGATCCGGGAAAAACTGGACGTGTTGCAGCAGAAGCAGAGTGTCGAAGTCCAGCCCGTCTAAAAGAAAAGGCCATCGCTTCGCCGCTGGTGCTCCAGGGTGACGCTCGCAGGTATGATGGGGCTGGCAGTCTACTGGAAATCGAACAGCGACTGCGTCTTGATCATCGTGATCTGGTCGGGATAGGCAGCAAACGTGTGGATGTGCAGTTCGCTACGGCGGGCCTCGAAATCCACGTAGCAGAACGGCTGAAGGCCGTCTACTTCCAGTTCGGGAAACTTCACGAAGACACCGCGATTGCGGGCGAAACGCTCCAGGTCGGTGTGGCTCTGCCGATACAGATTGGGGCTCATTTTCTCGACCTGGAAATCCGTCATGTAGCTCACGCCCCGGCTCAGCGTACACTTGTGCGTGCGCGGCCCGCGAAACTGGAAACGCTCCACCAGGCCTCGATGGGGAAGCAGTTGCCCCGGTGCGCTGATCACCTCACTGAGACACACATCACCGGCGAAAACACTGACCACGTGGGTGCAACCCGTAACCCAGATCAGGGCCTCGTACTTCTCCGTTTTGAGCTGCCGGCAGGCGTAGAGCTGAAACAGCTCCGGATGCAACGGGCGCTGAAACAGGCTGAATGTCAGTTGGTCGATGGCGATGTTGGTCTGCGGTGATTCCATGACGAGAAACCCTGAAAAGCACAACACTTCATTTCGATGTATTATAGCAGACCACCGGCGCCCATTCAAGCGTAATATCAGTATTGATAGGCCCTTACGGGCCTCTTATAGGACGATTTTGCCGCAAGCCCAGCGCAGATCAAGAGTAAGGGCAAACCAGAATTTCCTGCGATTCAATGGAAAAAAATGGAACCTTTTTCGGCGCCTCAGCGCGTGAAAAAAAACGCGTTGATAGCAGTGGCAATGATGTCATAAAAGGCGTGGGTTCCGGCAGTTATTCCGAAGCCGCGGATGGCAAAAAGGGCGGCGAAATACACCCCGGCCACCGTCCGAAAACCGAACTCCGTCCAGTTGAAGGGCGCGGTGCGGCCGAGCTGGCCGCCGACGAGGACGATGTGGTGATGCGCGCTGAACAGGGCCGCGGAAACCAGCACGCTGAGCACAATCGCGTTGTGATGGTTCAAGCCGATCAGATCCTGGAAGAGCACCATCAGGACGCAGATCAGAATCAGGCGAAAGACGAGTTCTTCGTAGATGCCGGCGCCGACGCCGGTCACCACGTCCGCCAGCAACGAATGCGCCGCCTCCGATCCGGCCGCCAGCGCCGGGATTGCGGCCAGGGCTGTAGTCGGCTCGCCCCCTTCCGGCACGACGACCGCCGGACTGTTGAAGAACAAGCTCAACACGATCAGAGGAATCGCCAGGAGCGTGCACTCCAGCACCATCGGGGTGTAGTCACCGAAACAGAAATACCACGGCTTGCGCGACGCAACCTGCAAGCCGATCAAAATGACGATGACTACCAAGGGCGGGGCGATCCAGGCAATGCGATCGCTCGTACCCAGATACTGCAACAGCCGCTGAAGCCAGACGAAGGCCACCACGCGCACCTGCGACTGGTTCAAGACGTCGGTGTTGATCAGGAAGGTGCCGATCTCGTAGAAGACGATGAACGGCAGCAGAAACACGATCGCGTACAACGGGCGCGTCGTGCGCTCCAGATACGAATCGCTGGCGAAGTTCAGCAACTGGCTCGTCGAGTAGCTGCGCTTGCCGTTCTTGCCGTTCTTGGTTTTCTTCTTCGGGCCGGCCATCGGTGAAGACCTGTCGATTCCATTCTCGTTCTCCCGGGGCCGGCGCGTTCGCTGACCGCCACCCAGGCCATGGTCTTGAGGAGTTTACTTCAAGGCGGATCGAATTACAATAGCGTCCGTCGTGAGTTTATGTGACGTTGGGTCGCAGGACCGAATCGCCGGCGCGTTGGAAATAGTAACGGGGTATGATGCACAAGAGACGGGAACAATTGAACGAGATCTACGAGTTGCTGCTGGCAGCGTTCGGGCCGCAGCACTGGTGGCCGGGCGAAACCACGTTCGAGATCATCCTCGGCGCGATCCTCACCCAAAACACCAGTTGGACCAATGTCGCCAAGGCCATCGCCAATCTGAAAGGCGCCGGGGCTCTGGAGCCGGAGACGTTGCACGCGCTGGATGCCGAGGTCATCGAGAAACTCATCCGCCCCGCCGGCTACTTCCGGATCAAGACCAAGCGCCTGCAAAACTTCATGCAGTGGCTGTTCGACGAACACGGAGGCGACCTCGACGCGCTGGCCCAGGTTCAGACGCGGCGTCTGCGCGCGGAGTTGCTGGGCATTTCGGGTATCGGTCCGGAGACCGCTGACTCGATTCTGCTCTACGCGCTGAATCGCCCCGTCTTCGTGGTGGACACCTACACCGCCCGCATCATGGTCCGGCACGGCCTGATCGAGCCCGACGTCGATTACGAACAGTTGCAGTATCTCTTTGAGTCAAATCTCGAGCCGGACGTCGCCTTGTTCAACGAATACCACGCCCTGCTCGTCCGCGTCGGCAAAGACTTCTGCAAACCCAAACCCAAGTGCACGGCCTGCCCCCTCAACCCTCTGCCCCGCACCGTCGAGGGCGAATGCGATTGAACCGCCCACCACGTTAGGGTATGATGGTCATAAAGGAGAGCCATGACCATGAAAGATCCAGGCCATAACGATCGGGTCACTGTGGACGTCGCCTCGTAGAGCAGTTCGCCCGTGCCACGGAACTTTCCACCCTGTCCGGATGCGTGGCCGTGGTTGAGCCACATGGTGTCCGTGTACGCCAGCCGGAATAGAATCATACCCACCTACGAAGTATAGCTCAGTCCCTGCGACCGCTACCGCACCAGGCAGCGTTTGCGGGCGGTGTAGGTCAGGACGACGAGGTAGACCAGCCAGCACAGCGCCGTGCCGACGAGCGTGTCGGTGCCGCTTATCACCATCGCCCCGCCTCCGCGCCACATCGTGCTCAGGACGGTCAGGCTCATCAGGATCATCAGCATGATCAGCATCAGGGCGGGCCGGCGGAACAGGATCAGTTGCACCGTCGCTGCCAAAGGCAGAAACAGCAGCGGTGCATAGAACGCGCCGATACCGACGACACGATAGGACAGAGTCAGGCTGTAGTAGTTGATGTCGGGCAAGAACGCCGCCAACACTGCCGAGGCGAACGAGATCACGGCGATAAACAGTGTCAGCGCTACGGCACCGACCACGGTCGTGGCCAGCGTTGACGCGAAACGCTCGCGACGTCCCCCCGCCGTCATCATGGTCGAGTACACCGATGGCTGCGAGAAGTACGTCTGTAGCACGACGATGGGGACAAAGGCCAGCATGGGCCACAGGGCCGGGCCCAGGTAACCCAGCACGACCGCAAAGATCAGAATGAACAGCGCCACCTGCCACCATTGGGACATCAGGATGCCCAGCGCGATATACAGGGCGCCCCAGACGAAACGGCCCCGGCCGAACGGGTAGTGTCGCTCCATGCGCTCGAGGAAGAACGTCTGCACCCAGGGGCGCGGATGGTCCTTGAGCCGGGCCCACGGCGCGGCCTCCCGGCGGCGCTGTGACCGGCGCAGCTTGTCGCGACTGAACACCTCGTCGAACCCGACCCAGGGTCGCAAACAACTGCGGCGGGCCAGATCTGCGTTGTCGAGGTATAACCACGCCAACACCGCACTGAGCAGGCCCGACCCGATCGTCGTCAGCGGATACTTCACCACGATCCGTTCGAGCAGAACGTGCAGCTTGAGGAATTTGCCGCCGACCAGGATGAGAGCCAGCAGCCCCAGCAAGGTCTGCGCTTGGGGATAGCGCAGGACCAGCACCGCCCCGGCCAGGTAGAAGATCAACCCCGCGCAGAACGCCGAGGCCAGCACGACCGGTCGCCAGAGGAAAGGCAGGCCCGGATAGAACAGAAACAACAGCGCGCCGACGCCGTTGACCGTGATGCCGATCGAAAAGATGGATTCCCGCACGTTCTGGCGGTGACGCGGCAAGCAGAACGCCATCGGTTTGGTCAGGATCTCCAGTTGCAAGACGGCCGCCCCCATCCCGATCACAAACACCAGGAGGATCAGGCCGATGAACTGACCGCCCCCCGCCTCCGGATCGTCCAGCGCAACGGCAACACTGACCCAGACAAAGAAGGCGAACATCAAATACGCCAGCCAAAGCCCCCGCCGCTGGTACAACTGCCGCAGATTCATCGTCAGAATAGACATCGTCCAACCTCCCAGATGTCCCACCATAGCCGCAGGAGACCGCACGCCATCGCGATGCCGAGCGCGCCGAGCAGCGGGGCGATCGTCGAGGCCAGCACCACGCCGACCAGCAGACCGAACGGACGGCGCCCGCTGCCGAGGCCGAGCAGGTACACCGCCAGATTCGTCAGGGCCACCGAGCCCAGCACCAGCCCCACGCGCATCCAGGGCAAGCCCGCCTCTTCGATCTCCCAGAGAAAGCGGCACTGGTACAGGACCTGCAAGCTGGCTATCAGCATACCCATAGTCTCTCTCAGTGGGGCTTCATGGTGTCAGAACCCCCCGCATACAAAGGCGCCACAACATCGCCAGGAAAAACGCCCAGCCCAGGACGAAGATGCTTCCCAAGAATGCCGGCCGTGCAATTCCCAGCCAGCGACAGAGCTGAGGGTCGGAAAAGGCGATCACGGTCATGAACACCGCCGTCACGCGCAGTACGGTCTTCGGAACCGGACTCAGGATTCTCCGGCACAATAGCTGCAAAAGGAAGATCCACGGCGCGACGACACCCGCGAGGCAGATGTTCCGGGGGTCTATGCCCACGTAGTCTCGTCCCAGCGCGTGTGGCATGAACGGCGCCAGGCACCAGGACAGACCGACCACGAGCGACGCGACGCCCACCAGTAGCACAATCGCCACCACCGCAGCGCCCACGGCGGCCCGCTGCTTCTCGCGCCGCCCCTCGGTCAAGAGCACGCTGGACACAATCGGCAGCTTCGCATACGAAGCGGCCAGGCCCAGCGCAATGAAGGCCTTCCACTCGCTCGTATACCCCAACACCGCTGCACCGCCGACGATCGCGATCAGTATCCCCTTCCAGGCCGGGAGGATCGGACCGAACGTGCGATAGAGACCGCCCCAGAACCGCTGCCCCATAGAGAGAGAACCTGCACCGAGCATGCGCCCGAGAAACAGCTTGCCCACCCACGGCGCAGAGACCATGGCGTCTCCCGTTCGCCCGAGCTTCTTGCGGAGACGATCGACGATCAGCGTCCGATGGGCGTGCGTCACATCCGGGACGTCGCAAAGCCTGATCCAGACGAAGATCGAAATAGCAATGCACATCAAGATCAGGACGGGCCAGATGAGCCTGAGGTCCATGACAATAGCACCCAGCGCCACCAAAACGACAATGCCGAAGGGGATCGATAATCGCGCGTCTATCGCCGGCGCCATCACAAACGGTACCAGCGTGAGCGCCCCCGTCAGAAGAGACAAGGCGAATCCCACGAAGAACCCCGTCAAGGCATTCAGTCCGACGAGAGGCCGGATCCATTCGCCGGGCAGCAGAGCGCCGAGCACGCCTAAAACAACGCCCCCGAACACGGCATCTGTCAGAATCATCGTCCGCAGCACGCCTCGGTAGCCAGGCAGACAGAAGGAAAACGAGCGGGTGCCAACGTAGGAATGAACCGCGCAGAAAGGATGTACCAGGAAGGCGAGAATGAACAGAAAGGACAGGAGCCCGTCGTCGACCCCGAAGGCCAGCAGAAAGATCAGCATCAGGGCCGCAACCCACAGAAGTCCCTTGCCCCATCGCCAAACCAGCGTCCAGTTTGTCCAAACGATATTCATAGTCTCCCTCGCTTCGCTAAGCGACGACGACTCGGTAGATGTCTTCCAGGGGCAGCGGCTGGATGTCGGCCTGGCAGTTGATTTTGGCCGCGGCTGCTTCGATCTGGTCGGGCGACAGGTCCGCTACCGTTAAGGTCGCCTCGGATTCGTTGCGTTGGCATTCGAGGACGTTGGCGAAGTCCAGCGGCTCGGGCAGTTCGCCACTCAGCGCGGTCAGGCGAACACGGCTGTATTTCTCGCGCAGCTCGTCGAAGCCGGCGTCGGCGACGATCTTGCCCGCTTTCATGATCACGGCATGGTCGATCACCTTCTCGACGTCGCTGAGGATGTGCGAGGAGATGACAATCGTGCGGCTCTGCTCCTGGATCAATTGCAGCAACAGGTCGAGGAACTGGGCGCGGGCCAGCGGATCGAGGGCCGCCGCCGGCTCGTCGAGGATCAGCA
>CP070782.1:4886752-4900315 GCA_020346325.1 Phycisphaerales bacterium | reverse complement strand
TGCCGATTGGTAGCGGCGAGGTTGAAGCGCAATGCAAGACGCTGGTCCAGGCTCGATGCAAGCAGGCGGGTATGCGCTGGCACTCCGACGGTATCGAGCCGCTGCTACGCGTCCGCTGCTCGCTCAAAGATGGGCGTTATTGGCGCCAGTTCGGCCAATGGCCTGATGATCTGGCCGCCTGGCAAGCCCGCCGAAAACGTAACCGACGAGCCGCCTAAAAACCGCCACCGTCTTCCGGCCGCACCCTTGCCGGCCGGGTGCGGGCGAAAAAACGGGACTTGTGGCTTTTAAGGTGGTACAATGGCCCCTCGGTTGAGCTGGTAACAAAGAACCGCAAGATTTAGGAGGTTGAGTCGATGCCATTCCACGCTGACAATACGCCCGGGCCTTTTGACGCGCAGACGAACAGGTGCTGTCCCCGAACGGGTCGGCCGCTAAGATCCAAGGCCCCGCGTCCCTGGCTGGGGTGGCTCCTGCCGATCACCGGCCTGCTGGCGCTGATCTGGTTTCTGTTCCGCGTGGTCCCCAAGCCCTCACGGGCCCTCTATCCGTGCCAGCGCGTGGCCATGCCTCTGGCCTCGGGGTTCGTCGCCTGGCTGCTGGGCCTCACGGCGTCGGTTGCGGCGTTTCGCAAGGCCCAGGCGAGCCTGGCCGGCAAGCGGTACGCCTGGGCGCTGGCCGCCCTGGTTGTCAGTGTCGGTGCCATCTGGCTGACCTTGAGCGTCACCGCTGAAAGGCCCGCTCTGGCCCAGGTCGATCCGCTCGCTCCCATCGGCGCAGGCAAAGGCATCTACCCGGGCCGCGTCGTCTGGGTACACGACCCCGAGGCGACGAACTGGGACGGCCCGGGCGATGGCCATCTGTGGGAGCCCGAGCATACCGACCAGGCTGCGTGTGACCGGATGATGTCAAAGGCCGTTCGTACGCTCACTGGAGCGGCCGACGACGCTTCCGCCTGGGAAAAGCTGTTTCGCTACCACAACCAAGACCAGGGCAGGGGTGACGTCCCCTACCGACCAGGTCAGAAGATCGTCATCAAAGTCAACTTCGTCGGCTTCATTCGTACCCATGGTGGCGTCGATCCCGAAACCTACGAGTTGAAGGACTGGCGCGACTACATGAACACATCGCCCCAGATGATCGCAGCGTTGCTGAAGCAACTGACGCAGGCGGCAGGCGTCGAGCAGTCCGACATTGCCGTCGGGGACAGCCTGGCCTACTTCGCCCAGGAATACTACGACATGCTGCACGCTGAGTTTCCCGATGTGTGCTATCTCGACTGCCGGGGCGGGTCAGGCCGCACAAAGATGGAGCTCTCGTCCGTGGAGTTGCATTGGAGCAGCAACCCGAAGGATTGCCGCCAGGATTATGTCCCCAAATCCTACGCCGAAGCGGAATACTTCATCAACCTGGCCAACCTCAAGGCTCATCCGCTAGCCGGTGTAACCCTCTGCGCCAAGAATCACTTCGGCTCGCTCCTGCGTTTGCCTCCTGAGCGAGGCTACTTCGACATGCACAAGCCTCTGAACCAGAAAACCAACGGCCAGTACCGCGATCTCGTGGACCTGATGGGCCACCGTCAGACGGGCGGCAAGACGATGCTCTATCTCATCGACGGTCTGTACGGCGGCGTCCACTATGTCGAGCAGGTCCCCCGCAGGTTCAAATCGGCGCCGTTCGACAACGACTGGACCTCCAGCCTCTTCGCTTCGCAGGATCCGGTGGCCATCGATTCCGTGGGCCTCGACTTCCTCCAGGCCGAGACAGCTATCCAGCGGTATTCCCGCATGCCCGGCGCTGATGACTACCTGCACGAGGCGGCACTGGCGGGCAATCCACCCTCGGGAACGTTCTACGACCCCGACCACGCGGGCAACGTCGTGCGTCTGGCCAGTCTGGGCGTGCACGAGCATTGGAACAACGCCCGGCAGAAACAATACTCGCGTAACCTGGGAGGGAGCAGCGGTATTGAGCTGGTCGCGCCGACGCGCGAGACATCCGCCGAGACAGAGCCCACCGGCATCCTCACACCGGGGGCCGAGGTGAAGCTCCTGGCCGATATCTTCAAGTTCACCGAGGGCCCTGCCCCGGACGCCGCCGGCAACGTGTTCTTCACCGACCAGCCCAACAACAAGATCTACAAGTGGTCCGTAGACGGCAAGCTGTCCGTCTTTCACGACAACCCGGGTCGGGCCAACGGACTGTTCTTCGACAAACACGGCAACCTCTGGTCCTGCTCCGACATGGACAACGAACTGTGGATGATCGACGCACAGGGCAACGTCACCATCTTCGTGCGCGACTTCGAGGGCCAGCTGCTCAACGGCCCCAACGACCTTTGGCCGGACACGAAAGGCGGCATCTACTTTACCGATCCGCTCTATAAGCGACCGTACTGGAAGCGCGACCCGCAAATGCAACAGGATGGCCAGCACGTGTACTATCTAACGCCCGATCGGAAGAAGCTCATCAGAGTCGCCGACGACCTGGTTCAACCCAACGGTATCGTCGGCACCGCCGACAACCGACATCTCTACGTCGCCGACATTGGTGCCAGGAAGACCTACCGATTCAAGATCAATCCCGACGCATCCCTGTCCGAGAAGACGCTGTTCTGTTCGATGGGTTCCGACGGCATGACTCTCGACAGCGAGGGCAACGTTTACCTGACAGGCCGAGGCGTCACCGTGTTTAATCCAGAAGGCGAGCAGATCGAGCACATCGCCATCGACGAAGGCTGGACCGCCAACGTCTGCTTCGGCGGCCCGGACCGTCACACGCTTTTCATCACGGCGATGGATTCTCTCTACGCCATTCAGACGCGCGTCAAAGGCGCTTATTGACGTCGCAGTAACAGGGGAGAAATTGTCTTATGGTTCAACGAATCGTTTCCGTCGTCTTGGTCGGGCTGGGAGCTACCATCGCCCCGGCAGCGGCCCCGGTGGAGCTGGAACTGGTCGAGGTTAAGAAGATCTGGGACCAGGCTCCACACAATGCCTTTACCGATCTGATCTGCTGGAAGGAACAGCTCTACTGTGCCTTTCGCGAAGGCCGGGGACACGTCTCAACCGACGGACGCATCCGTATATTGCGTTCGGCCGATGGGCAGACGTGGGATTCGGCGGCCCTGGTCTCCTTCCAGGGCTACGATTTTCGTGACGCGCATCTGTCGATTGCTCCCGACCATCGCCTTATGCTGATCGGGGGCGCCGCACCGCGCAAGAAAGACAACGAGAGCGCCCCCACCGGTTCGTTCGTCACCTTTTCCAATGATGGCACCACCTGGACCCATCCGCAAATCGTCGTGGCACCCGGCCGCTGGCTCTGGCGCGTTACCTGGCGGGAAGGCAAAGCGTACGGGGTTTCCTATGCCGCCAACGGCGGCGAGCGATATCTCACACTGCTGGCCAGCACCGACGGCCTGAAGTACGAACCGCTCGTGGAGCGACTCTTTGACAAGGGCTCTCCGAACGAGACGACACTGCGGTTCAGCGCTGATGGCACCTGCTACGCCCTGGTCCGGCGCGATCGCCACGGGGATGCTCCCACCACGGCAATGCTGGGCGTTGCCAAAGCCGACTACACCCAGTGGCAGTGGCACGACTTGGGCAGCGAGTTCAATGCCTTTGGCGGACCCGACTTCATCCGGTTGCCCTGTGGCCATTGGATCGGCGCCGGACGGATGCACCAGGGCGGCACCCACACGGCGCTGACCTATCTCGACGTGCAGAATGGCACCATGACCGCCCTGCTGCACCTGCCCAGCGGAGGCGATACCAGCTACGCCGGCCTGCTGTGGCATGACGACCTGCTCTATGTCAGCTACTACTCCAGCCACGAAGGCAAAACGGCCATCTACCTTGCCAAGGTAAACGTCAAGCCGGTCGGTGAAAGTGAAGCACCGGAAAAGTGAAGGAGCCGAAAAATGAACGCGAAACCAAACATCGCATTGCTGATGATCTGTATCGTTGCCACAGCCTGCATTGCCCGGGCTCAGAGCGTTGTGGCGCCCGGGGCGGAGGTTGTCAAGCTGGCCGGTGATTTTCGGTTCACTGAGGGCCCGGCCGCTGACGCACAAGGCAACATCTTCTTCACGGACATTCCCAACAATCGCATCCTGAAGTGGTCGCTGGACGGAACCCTGTCCGTCTTTCGTGAGAACTCCCGCGGCGCCAACGGCCTCTATTTCGACAAGGATGGTAACCTCCTGGCCTGTGAAGGAGGCGGCCAGCGCCTGGTCTCGCTGGCGCCGGATGGCGCGCTCCGCGTCCTGGCCGACAAGTACGAAGGCCAGCCGTTCAACAGTCTCAACGACCTGTGGATCGATCCCCAAGGCGGCGTCTATTTCACCGACCCGCGCTATGGCAATCGTGACAATCTCCCCCAGGATGGTGAGCACGCGTACTATCTTATGCGCGACGGCAAGAAGATCATCCGGGTCGTCGATGACATGGTCCGCCCCAACGGGCTGATCGGTACTCCGGATGGCAAGCGGCTCTACATCACCGATAACGGCGGACGCAAGACCTTCGCCTACACGATCGACGCCGACGGTACACTGTCCGACAAGACACTCTTCTGCTCCGAGGGGTCCGACGGCATGACCATCGATCGCGAGGGCAACGTCTACCTGACGACGAACGTCGTAGCCGTGTACAACCCGAAGGGCAAGAAGATCGAGGAGATCACCGTTCCCGAACGCCCCGCCAACGTCACTTTCGGCGGTTCCGACGGCCAGACCCTCTTCATCACGGCTCGCACGTCGCTCTACCGCGTGGCCATGCGCGTCAGTGGCGCCGCAACCCCGGTCCGGAAACCCAAGTAGCAAGATCCAGAATCGGAGGCAGAGACCCAAGCGCAGTCTGCCGCCTTGTCACCTGCCGGCCTCCGAAAATGCTTCCGAAACGACCGCCGAGAAGCGATTGCCGCACGGCGAACAAAGCTCGGGCCGTAGTCGTCAGACACCCGGAACCGTTAACCTTCGCTCTGCAGGCCCGGGACCTAAGGTTCACTGCGATTTGCTGACTTCATATCGATCACTTTGCCGCGACGAATCACCGTGCATACGGCAGGTGATTGATAGGGGCAGCTCGGCTGCTTCGCGGCCCGTATCCGGCCGAACCGCCAAAAAGTTCACCGAGCCGACGAACCTCAAAGGCCATGGGCGAGTAGGACTATAATGGTCTCATACAGAACCGTAGTTTTCCTCGGGTCGTCCCGATAGGAGTTAGAAGGGAGATCACTCATGCAAACCTCTGCACGCTGCAACGCAGGCTGCCTATGGGCCGTGGCACTGCTACTGATTCCGGTCACCGCCTATGCCCAGGCCGTCGATGTCGCCTGGACTTTTGGCAACGTCGGATCGGCCTCGTATCGCCTGGACGCCTTTTCACCCGGCAACATCGAGTTCGGCATCCTGGGCAGCCAGGACCCCACCTTGCCTCTGGAGTTGGGCAAACGCTACGAGGTCAGGGTAACAGAATACGTTGTCCACCCGTTTGAGGTCCTCGCCAAGAGTACGTCGCCTTCGCAGGACCGTGTTCTCCTGTCCATGTCGATTGCCGGTTCGTTCGAGTCCGACCCGGCCGTGCAGTGGGAGGACGACAATCGGGGCACGGTGCGCTTCACACTGACGACACAATTGTATCAAGCCATGCTGGAAGGTGGCCGTATTCCCGGTTACCGCTGCCGGCCGCATTTGTTCACGATGCGGGGCGACTTCACGGTCGCGGGCTTACCGCTGGGCGAACGGATTGGGACCTCCGCAATTCAGGTGGACCTCGAGACCGTCGCCTCCGGTCTGCCGGCCCCTATCGATCTGGTACCCGATCCCGAGCAACCTGATCGGCTCTACATCGTCGATCAGAGCGGCCTGATCCACGTGATCGATCGGGGACAACTCCTGGACGAGCCCTTCCTGGATGTGAGGGATCGTCTCGTCCAGCCGCTGGGCATTTTCGGAACCTTTGACGCCAACGATTTCGATGAACGCGGTCTGCTGGGGCTCGCTTTCCATCCGGATTTCGCCAATCCCGGCAGCAAGGGATACCATAAAGTGTACACGTACACGAGCGAGCCGGTGCAGGGGCCGGCCGATTTCACGATTGAGTTGCCGGCAGGCGAGGAGATCAACCACCAGAGTGTCATCGCGGAATGGCGGTTAGGCCGCGGCAGCGACGTCGTAGCCCCCGGTTCGGTGCGGGTGCTTTTGCGAATCGATCAGCCTCAGTTCAACCATGACGGCGGCACGCTCGCCTTTGGACCGGACGGTTATCTTTATATCGGGCTGGGCGATGGGGGCGGCGCCAACGACACGTCGCCGGGCCACGGAGACCGCGGAAACGGGCAGAACATCAACACCGTCCACGGCAGTATCCTTCGGATCGACCCTCTGGAACCGGGCCCCACGCCGGATAGCCGCAATCCCGCCAGTGCCAACGGGGCCTACCGCATTCCCTGGGACAACCACTTCGTGGGCATCGACGGGATCGACGAGATTTACGCCTACGGCCTGCGTAACCCCTATGGCTTCAGCTTCGATCACCTTACCGGCGCGTTGATCGTCGCCGACGTGGGCCAGGGATTCGTCGAGGAAATCAACATTGTCCGCAAGGGTCTCAACTACGGGTGGAATCTCAAAGAAGGCGACTTCCTGTTTGATCCGGAAGGGGTCGCCGTCGGGGTGCCGTTCGAAGACCCGGCGCTGACCGATCCGGTTGCTCAATACGATCATGACGACGGTCTGTCTATCATCGGTGGGCACATCTATTACGGCTCACTCTTGCCGCAACTGCGGGCGCTCTACGTGTTTGGCGATTTCTCCCGCGCTTTCCGCGACCCCGATGGACGGCTGCTCACGGCCGATCTGTGGACGGGGAAGATCGAAGAACTGCTGATTGGCAGTGATCAGCGCAGTCTCGGTTTGTTCGTCAAAGGCCTCGGTCAAGATCTCAACGGAGAAATCTACGTCCTGGCCAGCACCGCGCTGGGCCCCTTCGGCAACACTGGCGTCGTGCTGAAACTGGTCCCGCCGGCCGATTCCTGAGCCGAAGAACTTAGATGGCCGCACACGAGGGAAAGGATGAGAACAGGCAATGACGTGATCACCGGTGCTTCAAAGGAATGAAGGCGACGCCAGTGTGCACACGTACCGATTCTCGGCAGGCACAATCCGGAGCCCATTGAAGTGGTTCCACCGGGATGTGACTGCGGGTCTCCGGAAACGGCCTGCCGACGGGTGCAACCGACGGGCTGCGACAAGGAGGCGCAGCCCGTTCTCTTTTGGGTTGGCGGTTGCCCGCAGAACGTGTCGCATTCAAGGCCAGAGGGCGGCGACAACGACAATAAGCCAAATCACCACCCCGGCGGCCAGCTTGCTCAGGATGCCGACCAAAGCTCCCAGCCCAGCGCTGAGACCGCTGCGCAGCGAACGGTCGGGATGTCGCCCCTGTGACATCTCCACCCCCCAGACCCCCAGCCCCGCCCCCAGACAAGCGCCGACCACGGTCCCCAGCAACGGTACCGCAATGACGAAAGTTCCGGAGACCGCACCGATCATCGCGCCGAACAACGCCGCGATTGAGCCGCGCCAACTCGCGCCTGACTTGCGCGCCCCGACCATTCCGGCGCCGAACTCGGCCAGTTCGGCCAGCAAGGCCAAAACCGCTACCGTCACTAGGGTCCCGATGGAGAAAACGCCGCTATCCCACTGCCACCAGGCGAACAGCCCCGTGCTCACAACGATCAGCCAGTTGCCGGGCAAGCCGAACGCCACCAGCGCCAGCCAGACGGTGTTGAACAGAATCAGGACGAACAACCACAGGTAGAGCATGCGACGATTCTAGCCCGGGAGCATGTCGCCGCAAGGAGATTCCGCCAGAAGAAAACGATGAGATGTGCTAGAGAGTCAGCAATGTGGCCAGGACGCTCATCACACACATCAACCCCCTGCGTTTCGCGCGGGCGCGACAGCCTCCGTCTGAAACGCGACCGGCGTCCATGTGCAGCAGTGCGAGAGTCGCGGCCGCTCGTACTGATGGACAGCAGTCGTTCGCAAGGTGCTCTTTTAAAGCCCCGGTACACGTTGACAGCGGGGCCACCCGTCCGAGTAACAGAGATGTGAAATAGACCACAAACGGGTCCGGGGCGGGCGTTTCCAGAAGCGTGCGAAGCAGTTCGAGTACGTGAATCACACCCTCATCGGGATCGCGCCATCCGGCCGCCTTGGCCACCGCCAGCATCTGCCACAGCCCCTTGACGTAATGGTCGTACCGCAAGACGGAGGCTTCTCGGGAAATGAAGATCTTATTGCGGGCCAAAATGTAGAAGGGATAAGCACAGGGGGAGGACAGCGGATCGCCGGGCAGACTCAGGAAGGCCCGCAGCCCGTTGTACCAGGGCAATTCGTTGAGGCTTTCCACCAGGGCCCAGCTCAGACAAGGGTCGCGGCCGATCGCGTCGCCCACGGCCTCGAACACCCTTTCCGAGTCACTTTGCAGGGCACTGAACACCGTCAGGGCAACCGGCGCCGACGCGCGCGACTGCAACGACTCGATCAGCATCGCTTCTGTTGGCCTTCGCCGGGCTAGTTCCAGAGCAGCTTTCGTGATGGCCGATGGCAGACGGACGTGCTCCAGACGGAACACGGCGCGACGGAAATCGGAAGCTCGCATGGCTAACTCCTAATGCCGCCTCGATTCATCGCCCCATCTGCCAGGCGCACGGAAAACCACCGACGGCACTGACGGAGAATCGAAAACCGGGGCTGGTCGAAGGGGAGACGGGGCGATGCGGTACCAATTGATTCACAAATTGAGCCTGTTACGAGAGACAGCATATGTTATCATAGCGTTACAATTGATGTCAGCTCATGACGATAACAACTATATGTCAAGGATACCAAAGGAGGCCCTGTGGAGTCAAGAGAAGGCTACTCTCACAGCTCCGCCCAAGACCGTCCAGATAGCCAGATCGGGCAGATCCGGCCACTAATAGTGCCATTTTAAAAAATCCAAAAGGAAGTCAAAAGGCTGTATTCATAGCCAAATTAAGCCGATACGCCCTAGAGAACGACCAATTGACGAAAGGACTGCCATGAAGGTGGAATGCCGTCTCAAAGCCCTGTTGAGCGACCACGATTTGGATCGGCATGGCATTATTCAAGAGATCGCCACCGGTATCGGGGTCAACCGCCATACGATTGCCAAGCTCTACAACGACCGTACTCCGACCGTGAGTTTCGGTCTGCTGGGTCGGCTGTGCAATTGGCTGACGAAGAACGGTGTCCCGCCCGACGAACTCCCCGGTGCCCTGTTCGGGTCCGGCCGCGCCCCTCTCTGGGACGCCGTCGCCCGTCAGGGGGGTGACGTCACCATCTATTTGGGCGAATACCAGCCGATGACCGAGGGCGAGGTGACCTGGCGATGGATCTCCCGGCGGGATTCGGCCGTCGCGTCGCTGATCATCCAACGCCTGTCGACCGGCTCCGAGGGCGGGCCCCGTCCCTCACGGTTGAACTTCCAATACATCCCTTTTCGCTACTCGCCGGCCGACCCGATCGTGGATCCCGCCCTGCTGGCAGAAGATATCAACCGAACCCGAACCGTCTTCGAGCAGACACAGCAAAATGTCACCCCGGGTACGGCGATTATCATCGGCAGCCAACGGGTCAACTACCTGCTGGAGTTCTTCATGGCCGATCTCTTTGGGTGTCACCCCTTCGCCCTGCCGACCCGCGAGCCGCGTGTGCCGTTCTTCAGCGTCTATCGTCCCAGCGACCAGAACACGCCAAGTTGTTTCGGCGGCCGCCGCAATCCTTTCCGCCGCAAGGACAGCAAGCAGCCAGGCCTCCACCATCTCAACGACAGGGGCCACTGGGTGACGTGCCCGTGGGTGCGGGAGGAAGAGGATGTCGGGATTGTGGTGTCGGTGAAAGAGCATCGTCGCAAGTCCACGACGCTGGCCATCTTCGGGTTTTCCGGGCGCGCCACAGAAGCGGTGGGCGAACAACTGACCCTCCGTGAAGATCTCTTTTGGCCCCCCGCGACGAAACTGAAGACCAAGGACATCGGCGTGTTCGTGTGCCGACTCACCTACACTCCCATAGACAAAGAGGAGGAGTTGCAGGGACGCGTCCAGATCAGTTCCTGTGACGTGATCCCCCTGGCGCCGCGCACCTTGGAGCGGTTTCTACGCCGCTAGCGGCGCAGGCACCCCGACACTCATCTCTCTTGGTCGGCGGTACGGCCGAAGCCGAAGGCATACAAGTCACCATCGCGCAGGGAAAAACGCAAACGAATCACTCGGCCGGCTAAGGCGCGAAGATCACTTCCCGCCTGCCAAGTGACGGTCCGCTCGATGCTGTCGCCGTAGATCTCGGGGCAATCCGCGAACGCAAAACCAGGCAAGGCATGTCCAGTTGCATCTTCAATCTGCACGCACAGGCCGCCAGCAGCCGACGTGGAGAAGTTGATCGCCAGCCTGTCGCCTGCGAAGACCAGTGGGCGAGTCAACACCTCGCCCCCTGCGTAGGAGGCTGCCAGAGAAACGAAACCGTCGATGCGACAGGTGTAGCGGCGGGTCTTGACGCCCTGGCCCTCGTAGTAGTACCGCTCATTGGTGTACAGCGATAGCTCTTTTCCCGCCCCGGGCAGTGCCGAGGCCGTCTCGACCAGGCCCCACCAGATGTAATTGCTGCGATTATGCCACTTCTCGGCGATGGCCCCTGGCCTGATGAAGGCCTCGGCCCAGCGATGGAACATCACGCCGTCCCGGCTGCTCATGAAGAGGCCTTCGGTCAGCGCGCCACGGTCGGGTACAAAGCGCGTGGGAAACCCCACGAGCAGATGCGGGGCACGATAATAAGGCATGATCTGATTCGTATAGAGGTGTTCCGCCGGCGCGTCGGGAAACGCCAGCCAGACGGCCGGGCTCCACTGGACGAAATCCTTGGACGTCGCGACTTTGACGTCACGGCGTCCGTCGCGGAAGTCGCGAAAATAGCAGCGGTATTCAGCGCGGACACGGTCCCAGAACACGAGATTTTGGGAATCAAAGGCCCCCTCGGTCAGAATCGGCCGATCCGCCAGCAGGCGCCAGTGGATGCCGTCAGGGGACAGAAACGCGAACAACTTCCGGCCGTCCTCGCCCTCACCCCGCCCTACCGCTTTGTATCTAGCCTCAACGGGACACTGCGGATTCGCATCCTTGAAGGGCACGAAATTGTGCGTCCCCACTCGATCCCAGATGATGTTGTTGGCCTTCGAACCGGCGAACTCCACCAGGCCCAGCGTCGGTCGCTCCCAGTGAATCCCATCACCGCTCTGTGCATAGCACACGACGGCGGGGTGACGCTGCTTGCCCGTCGCCATGTCGTGGTCCCAACCACGGTAGTACATGCGATACAGCGGACCATCTTGAAAAATGGTGTGGTAGCCACAGGTATTGCCCTCACAAGGTTTGTCGTGGACCAGCACCACCTCGCGGGCCGTCGGCCGATGGAGCCGCAGGGCCACATCGCCTTCTATCTGGTCGATCAAAAATCGGTCGACGAACAGTTCCCACCGCGCGGCGAGGTGAATCGCCTCCCCCGAACCGGCATCGACCACCCCACAGAATGCCGTCATCAGCAAGAAGAGTGCCGGGTAAGCAACCAGCCTGCTCACGATACAACCTCCTATCCACAACCGTACAATCGAGACAATTCCATTCCAGTGATCGCTCGCCAGATGATTTTGTCCGATGGAAAAGATCCTGGCAAGCGAATTTAGCCAGCACGGGTCCAGGCATATGTCGTGCACAAATTGCTTGCACTGACCAGCCAGGGTGCTAAGCTGATAGTCGAGATGGAATGGAAATATCCTGCTTAGGTCGATCGATTTGGCGTGTGCCCATGGATGATGCTCGAGCGCGACAAGGCGACATGACGAGGTACTCAAACATGACGGTACGGATTTGGCTCGCCATCGTGACCTGCGGGCTGATTTTGCCGATCGGTTGCCGACAGGAGTCCAAGCGCGTCGTGGGCTCTGGCGCCGCCCTACCGAAGAGCCAACTATCGCGGGAGGAGCTCCGCCAGGTTCTCGACCGCTTCGAGGACTACTTCGCCGCCAGCATCAAACAGGGCGCCAGTGAGATCGACATCATGCTGCCGGGCACGAAAACCCAAAGACTGACCCTCCTCTGGCGCACCCGCTGCATCAGCGCTCTGCACACGCTGGTCGAACAGGAGGATCCACTCGTCGCTTTCGTCGACGTCTGGGCCCTGAGCCTGCGCATGACGCTGTATTTCGGGGCCGGCGACGGCAGCAACCTCTTCGGCCTACATCAGGAGGTGGCACTGGCGACCGCGACCCAGATCGAAACCGAGATCGAACGCGTCGCCCAGACGTTGCTGGAACCGACCATCTTTGAACAGACTCGCAACGACTTGCGCGCCTTTGCCCAGGCCAACCCAATCCGCGGCGCCTTTTCCAAAACACTCGTCTATGCGAGCGAGGCCCAAAAGGGAACACCGACCCCGGTGACAACCGTGATCAATCTCCCCCTGGCACCGTTCCGCGCTATTGAAGGCGTGGATCGAGGGGCAATGGCCATTCGCGATTTCTCGACCACCGCCGAGCGCTTCTCCGACATCGTGGAGGAGTTACCCGAGACCACGCGTTGGCAACTGCTTTTGCTGCTATACGACCTGGAGGAGACGGAGATGGTGCGCTCGTTCCTTGACAGCTTCGAACGCCTCGCGGCCAGCAGCAGCAAACTGACAGAGACCTCGGAGAAATTGCCTGGACAGATACGCGCGGAGCTGTCTGCGTTCATCGAGCAGGTCGACGACCGACAAGCCAACCTCCAGCAGACTCTGGAACAGACCCAGGCCACCAGCGAAGCCCTGAGCGCATTGATCGCACGAATCGAAGCGGCCGCGGCCACACTGGGCGTCAGTGCCAAGGACATCCGGCAGACCGCTGAGGCTTGGCAAACCACCGTCGAGGCCATCGGTAAGACATTCAACTTGCCTCGACCGAAACCGAGTGCGGACGCGGCATCGAATTTCAGTCTGGCCGAGCTGAGTGTCACCGCTGGCAACATCACCGAAACCGCGATGGAAATCCGAAAACTCAACGAGGAACTGGCTGCCAATACCGGGAGCTTGTCCGTCCATATCCACGGGCTCATCACGGACGTAATCTGGAAGTTGGCCGTGTTGATAATGCTGGTCTTTGTCCTCGTTGTGGCCTACCGCGTCATTACACCACGCCTGGCTTCCGGCCAACGGAAGGGCCACTAGCCCATATGCGGTTCGCCCGCGGTTGCGATCTCATTCGCCGGTGACGGCTGCTTCTCGCAGACATTGCCCCCGCATCTCAGGAGTACTCCCAGTAGAACTGTCCCCCCCGCCAGCATCACCAGGCCCATGATCTGCGAGATCGTCAGCGTGCCGAGTTCATAGGGATTGTCGTCCCGCAGCGCCTCTAGAACGAACCGCCCCGGTCCGTAGAGCAGGCACAGGCCCACCACCACGGTTCCAGGCCGCCGCGACCGGTTCCGGTACCGATTCGATCCCGT
>CP070782.1:4880575-4886652 GCA_020346325.1 Phycisphaerales bacterium | reverse complement strand
CGCTGATGCCCTGGACATCACCGGTGCGATCTCGCTGTCGCTGTGGATTCGGCCGGACGCCGAGGACCCGGAGGGACAGGGTACCGAGACGGCCCCGATGGCCAAGGCGCTCAGTACCGCCAGTCCCAGTTGGAGCTGGCAGGTCCGTTACGGCTGGTTCAGCCCCCAGCCCTACATGGCGTTCACCTTCAACACCTCGCCGCGCGCCTGGGCCTATGTCGGCCGCAACCTCGAGCAAGGCGAGTGGCACCATATCGCCTGCTCGGCCGACGGCGCGACGCTGACCGCCTACCTCAACGGCATCGCCACCGAATCGACGCCCATGGGCGCCATCACCAGCAGCCCGACACCCGTGCTGATCGGCTCGGACGGATGGGGCAGTGACTGGATCGGCGCCATCGACGAGGTCGCCATCTACAACGACGCCCTGTCCGCCGAGGAGGTCCTGTTCCTGGCCGGCTTCCGCGCCGAAACCGAGGAGTAAAGGTCGGTGGCCATGGCCTTTACGACCTCAGGCTCGCGCTGAGATCGACCAGGACAAACCAGTGTGACGTCAGCTGGGACAGGCGCCTGACAGGGGCCTGCCCCAGCTTTCCATTTACGGCGAGCGTTTTTTTTGCTTTTTACTTTGCATTGCAAAGTGCTTTATGCTAGTGTGGTCTCGGAAAGGAGATGGCTCATGATCGCCGCCCATATTCACGATGCCCTGGCTCAGGTGCGGGAGTTGAAGCTGCGAGTCCTCAACGCGCAGCGGTTCACCGGCTATTCCGGCCGCGGCCGCGCCGTCGGAGGCACCGTCGCCCTGCTGGCTCCCTTCGTCTTCAGTGCCGCCTGGTATCCCCGCACACCGGGGGCCCATCTCTGCGGCTGGGCCGTGGTGTGTTGCTTTGCCCTGCTGGCCAACTACTCGCCGCTGCTGCACTGGTTCCTGTTCCACCCCGACGTCAAACGCGATCCCTGGAAGCTCATGCCGACCGTGCACGCCCTGCCCTCGCTGGCCGTCGGCGGCACGCTCAGCGCCGCCCTGGTCCTGAAGGGACAGTACGACCTGCTGTTCGGGGTCTGGATGTGCCTGTTCGGCCTGACCAACCTCTCGGCCGGCCAGACCCTGCCGACCGCTATGCGCCCGCTCGGCTTCTTCTACATGACCTGCGGCGCCGTGTGTCTGCTGGCCCCGTGGGTGTCTTTCACCAATCCCTGGCCCATGGGCCTGGTCTTCGGCATCGGCGAATGGATCGGCGGCTTCATCTTCTACCTCAATCGCGTCCCCACCGGCACCGTCGCCGGCTTCCTCTACTCGGGAGATCAGAACAGTGAACGGGCCTAACGACAATCCTTACGCGCACCTGGAGCGCATCTTCCACGAACCGGGCCGGCTGACCATCATGACCAACCTGCTGGGCGCCCCCGACGGCATGACCTTCACCGAGCTCAAGACCGCCTGCAACCTCACCGACGGCAACCTCAGCCGACATCTAAAGGTTCTCGAAGAGGCCAAGGCCGTGACCGCCAAAAAACGTTTCGTCAAAAACCGCCCGCAGACCACCATCTTTCTTTCCCAAGAGGGCCGCGCGGATTTCATGGCCTATCTCCAGGCCCTCGAAACCGTCCTGCTCGATGCCGCGGCCAAGGCCGCGGCCGACAAGCCGAAGAAACGCGCCCACGTCTCACTCTTTAGCCACCTGGCCCGGGCCTAGGACAGATCATGACCGAGAAACCGCAGAGATCCGTTCGGCCCATTAACTTTGCAATGCAAAGTACTTGCTACCACATACCGCGATAAGGAGTTCGACCATGGACACCGCCTGTACGATCACCCCCACGCCGGCCGAGAAGTCGACGGAGGAAAGACCGCCGCAAGACGTTATCCACTGGATCCTGGGCGTCTCGCTCGCACTGGGCATCGCCGCCGATGGTCTGTTGCGCTCGACGCCTTTCGGGATCAACGTCGCGCTCTTCGCCGGCCTGCTGTGCCTGGCCCTGACCGGGGGCTGGCGGCGTCACCGGGAGCAGACCCCCTGCTGGCACCTTCTCGCGCTGGTGCTGCTGCTCGCGCTGGGCGTCGCCTGGCGCGACTGCCCGGTCCTGCATGGCTTGAACCTCAGCGCGATCCTGACGCTCCTGGTTCTCCTGACCGCCCGGCCGACGCGTCACGGCCTGAACACGACGACGCTGGCCGCGCTGGGGCGCAACATGTTCTGCGGGATCACGCAAGCCAGCTACAGTCCGATCTCGCTGTTCGGCCGGGAGACCGATTGGCAGCAGGCCTCGCAGAAGATCCAGACCAACAACACCCGTCGCGTCCTGCGCGGGCTGGGCCTGGCCCTACCTCTGCTACTGGTCTTCACCCTGCTTTTCATGGCGGCCGACGCCGTCTTCACGCATATCGTGGAAACGACGGGCGAACGTGTAGCCGACCTGATGCTCGAGAATCAGTACCTGGCCAAGCACATTGTCTGGAGCCTGGTCTTCTTCATCCTGGCCATTTTCATCGTGCGGCCTGTGACGCTCGGCAATCGCTGGGAACAGACCGAGGTCACGCCCTCCTGGAGGCCGGGCACTATCGAGCTGGGCATTGTGATAGGCTCGGTCCTGCTGCTGTTCCTGGCCTTCATCGCGGTCCAGTTCCGCTACCTGTTTGGCGGTGACGAACTCGTCCAGACCATCCCCGGACTGACGTATGCGACCTACGCTCGCAAAGGCTTCTTCGCCCTGCTGTGTGTCGTGTTCCTCGTCCACCTCGTCCTGCTGGCCGGTGCCTGGCTGGCCCAGGGAGCCGACCCGCACACCGCCAGGCTCTATCGCGTCCTGGGCCTGGCCCTGGTGATACTGACCGGATTCGTCTTCGCCTCGGCCTTCTTCCGCATGCACCTCTACGTGGACGCCTACGGCCTGACCCGCCTGCGGTTCTACGCCGTCGCCATCCTGCTTTGGCTGGCGGTGGTCTTCGCGATGCTGGTCGTCAGACTCCTCTATCCCCGCTGGTCCTGCTTCACCAGTGGCACCCTGTATTCGGCTCTGGCCCTCCTGCTGCTCTTGAACCTCGCCAATCCGGACGGCCTGATCGCCCGCGTCAATCTGCGCCGCTTCACGCAGGGCAAGGACCTCGACACCGAATACCTCCAGAAACTCAGCACCGACGCGATCCCCGTCATCCTGGACTACGAAGCCCACTTATCCACCGAGGACCACGACGCCCTGCTGGCCTACATCGTGATCAACCGCACCGCCGATTCCGGCTGGCGCAGTTGGAACCTCAGCCGCACCCGTGCTCTGCGTCAAGCGCCCGACCTGGCCGAAATCCAGCGTCTCCTCGAAAACTGAAAAGGGGCCTGATGGAACCCGCCGCCGCACTCCCCCCCCCATCCGACCTGCATGCCGCGGCCCACATCCAAGCGGTGGGGAAAGAGGGAGCCGCACCGCTTGTTTCAATCAACCACGATGCCGTCGCGTAAGCGAATACCCAGAGGAACCACCGGCCAGCAATTCGAACGCACTGGGCCCAAGGACGCAAACGCCTCCGTCGCCAGAATCAACCCAGCTTGCGGTGTCAGGGTGGCCAGAACGCCTGAATGTGGTAAGATTGTCCACATCGGATGGAATGAACCCGAGCAGTTAGCCGGGCACACGGAGCCAGGCCCCTTTGATAGTGAGAGATAGAGAAATGGGACGTCACTACGATACTTGGGCGATTGCAATTCTAGGCGTCCTCAGCGCCGCCATCAGTTGCTCTGCGGCAGTTCAAGCGATCAATGAAAGCAAGATCCGTGCCCACACACAGTTCTTGGCCGATGACATGCTGGGGGGTAGAGGCGTTGGGTCGGAAGGCGAAGAACTCGCGATCCGTTACGTCGCTGCGCAATTTCAGGCGATGGGCCTCTCGCCCGGGGGCGAGCACGGCTCGTATTTCCAGAAAGTCCCTCTGGTTGCCACCAAAGCCGACCCGTCCATGACCTTGTCCTTCCGGATCGGCAACAAAACCATGACAGCACGGTACGGCGAGGAGATCATCGCGAACACGCCTCTCCAGGAGGAGAACGTCACGATACGAGACAAGGAACTCGTCTTCGTGGGATACGGAATTCAGGCGCCCGAGTACGAGTGGGACGATTTCAAGGATGCCGACGTCAAAGACAAGGTACTGCTCTTCTTGAACAACGATCCTAACACCGACGATCCCGAATTCTTCGGGGGCAAAGCACGTCTCTACTATGGCCGCTGGACCTACAAATTTGAAATGGCCGCCCAGATGGGAGCGGCCGGTGCGATCATCATTCACACCACCCCTTCCGCCGGATATCCATGGGCCGTGATCAAGACCTGGACGGGGGAGCAATTCGCCCTGCCACTGTCCGAACCGAAGGTTAAGGTCGAAGCCTGGATTACCGAAGACAGAATCAGAGAAATCCTGGCGTCTGCGGGAACCGATTTGCAGACTCTGTACGATGCGGCCCAAAGACGGGAGTTCAGGCCCGTGCCCCTGGGGATCGAGGTATCCATCGATATCCAATCGACGGTACGAGAGATGGCGGGAACCAATGTCTTGGGACTGCTCCCGGGGCGTGATCCGCAATTGAAGGACGAAGTGGTGATCTTCACAGCCCATAGCGACCATCTGGGCATCGGTGAGCCGGTCGAAGGTGACTCGATCTACAACGGCGCCCTCGATAATGCGTCCGGCGTCGCTTCCATCATTACGCTCGCCGAAGCATTCACCCGACTGCCCACCGCGCCCCGGCGCTCGATTCTCTTCATGGCCGTCACCGCCGAAGAGTCGGGCCTGCTGGGCTCGGCCTACTATGCAGCGCACCCGACTTTCCCCCCCGGCAAGATAGCGGCCAATTTCAACGTTGACGGCATCAATATCTACGGGCCGACGCGTGACGTCGTGATCCTGGGACTGAAGAAATCCGATCTCGGAACGCTCTTCACGGAAGCGGCCCATCAGCAGGGACGCACCGCACTTGCCGACCAGATGCCGGAACAGGGACTGTTCTATCGGTGCGACCATTTCAGTTTCGCCAAGATCGGTGTCCCTTGTTGTACCCTGGATCAAGGCCTTGATGCCGTGGGCAAGCCCCAAGGTTGGATGAGGCAACAGATCGATGCGTACATCGAAAACCACTACCATCAGCCCAGCGATGAGTACGATCCCGACTGGAATCTGCAAGGCGCCGTCACAGACCTGCAACTGTTCTTCCAGGTCGCGCTGAAAGTCGCCAACCAGGAACAAATGCCCCACTGGACCCCCGGAGACGAATTCGAAGCCCTGCGAAAATAACCCGGCACCAGGGTCCGTCCCTAGCCTCCCTATTCTCCAACGGAATCGACGCCCGTGCTGATCGGCTCGCACGGATGGGGCAGCGACCGGATCGGCGCCATCGACGAAGTCGCCATCTACACCGACGCCTTGTCCGCGGAAGAGATCTTGTACCTCGCCGGCTACCGCGCCGAGGCCGAGAACTAAACGTCGGCGCACTTGTCGTCCGGACCTCCGGCGCACCCCGGAGTCAATGAGGACAAGCTAATGAAGCAACGGGGACAGTCGCCTCCAATGGCTGACTGTCCCGAATGGCGGGGCGAGGGCGTAGACGGGCAGAAGATCTTGATGGAGGAACAAATCGGAGACAGATGAGACCCGGCGATCTCGAGAGGTAAGACGCAGGCGTGACGATAGGCGGGATGACTCTGCCGGACTCCGCTCGTGGGGACTGAGGCTACGCGACCTCGCTAAGGTGACTGGAGCCGCCCCGAACGGAATCGCCTGGCGCCCCGAAAACGGGTGACGCCGAATAGATGTTTGGAAATCCCGCGACAACATCCCGCCACCGTCTTGACAACGGCTTGCTCATAGATGTCCCCCGATTACGTCCGAAACGCTTGACAGACAGGAACGTTCGTCGACAATGCACCGTCAGCAGCCATGGCCATAGCCCGCCGCGCCGGCCGGAATACCGACGGCTCCTGGCCGCTGATAGGCCGGTCCAGGTGATTGCGAACTCGAGTACCGGCACAGGAGCGGATCAAGGGAGCGCACATGGAACCTCGCAAGGTAGCACAACAGACGGCAATGGAGT
>CP070782.1:4857563-4880475 GCA_020346325.1 Phycisphaerales bacterium | reverse complement strand
CCAAAGAACGGCACGGGGCGACATATCCTTGTGGGACCGGAGCGTCCCGAGGCGCTCGTCGACGGGCGGCTTGACGGCCCGTCCGTGGGGCCGTGGCTGAAACATTGAGCCCGGATCCCACGTATACAGTAGTAAGCAGGACACAGGACCGCGTCGTGGACGCATATCCCAGCGGAAGGGGCAGGAATTGAGGCTGCCCTGTGTGCAAAATGGTTAAAAAAAACGCAAAAGTGCATTGTTTGTCCGGGCGTGGTTAGACGATAATGAATGAGTTGACACCACGATGTTCTAGCTTCTTCGGGTTTGGGGGGATTGTCAGTACGGAGTGGTGGTTGACACGTGCAGGCGGTGCACGTAGTGGGGGGGCATTCGGATGTGGTTGCTGGACGTTTAGGAGATTCGTAAATGTGCGTGCGAACGTATGCTAATGATCCAAGGACACAATTCCGCTCAACGAGGCCGCACCGAGCGTTTACCCTCATTGAACTATTGGTGGTGATTGCCATCATTGCCTTGCTCATGGGGATTCTCATGCCGGCGCTGCAGCGGGCCCGAGAGCAGTCCCGCAAAGTCACCTGCGGCAACAATCTCAAGCAGATCGGCCTGAGCATGCACATGTATGCCAACGAGAACGATGCGAAGCTGCCGCTGAATCGCAGTGGCTGGTGGCTGTGGGACATCGCCTATAGCACGACCGATTTCATCCTCGCCAGTGGGGGCAACCGGGACACGTTCTATTGTCCGTCAGATCCTTCGAAGAACGGCGACATGTCCATCGTCTGGCAGTTTGGCTCTGACCCGCCTTATGGCACACCGATCGACCAGGTGCAAGAGCCCGAGACCGGGCGTAACGGGATCTACCGCGTCACCAGTTACTTCTGGATCATGGATACGCAAGCGGGCCGCGACACCCAGCCCATCTGGGAGCCCGGGACACCGCGCAAACGCTGGGTCAAGACGCTCAACGACAAGGGGGCCGGCGATGCGGAGCTCGTCGTTGACGCGACGCTGAGCACCACCAACGATCGTGAAGGCAACTTCGTCGAAGTGGGCGGCGGCCTCCTCTCGCGACACCAGCTCTACGACCGCACCAACCATCTGCGCAAGGGCAGCAACCCCGAGGGCGCCAACATTGTCTTCCTCGACGGCCATCAGGACTGGCGTAATTTCACGGAAATGGAAATGCGCTACACGCCCGGAGGGGGCGGCGGCCCGCCCTTCCATTGGTGGTAATTCCCGCGTGCAACGATTTGGTCGACGCAGCGCGGATATCTGAGTCCTAAGACGGCGGCGGCAGCCTTCGGGCTGTCGCTGTCTTTTTTTTGCGCCCACGCTCCCGACATGGCCTGCCGGCAGAATCCCGCCTGCTATCCCCGGCGGACGTGGGGCTCCTTTGTCTTCCCCCGGCGTTTCATGCTATAATGGCTGGTGAACGCACGGAGGGTCTCATAGGGAAACCCATTGGAGCATGCGGCGATGAGTTCGCATCCACGACATCAGATTGTCTGGGGAATTACTGTTGCCTTACTGCTCGCTCGGCCATTGTCCGGTGCGGAAGCGCCCTTTAGTCGGGGGGTGAATCTGACGGGGTGGTTCCAGGCGTCGGGGCCGCGGGCGATTCAGTTCACGAAGTTCGGCAAGCAGGACCTGGTCAATATCCAGAGCCTGGGGTGCGACGTGATCCGCCTGCCGATCAATCTGCACGCGATGACGAGCGGCGCGCCGGACTATACGCCGGACCCGCTGTTTCTGGGCTTCCTCGATCAGGTGGTCGATTGGGCGGAAGAACTGGAGATTCATCTGATCCTCGACAACCACTCGTTCGACCCGGCCAGTGGTACGGACCCGAACATCGGAGACATCCTCGTCCCCGTCTGGACGCAGATGGCCGAACACTTCAAGGACCGATCCGAATTCCTGCACTACGAGATCCTCAACGAGCCGCACGACATCGAGGACGCCGTGTGGAACGGGATTCAGACGCGGGTCATCGGCGCCATTCGCAAAGTCGATCGCACGCATACGATCATCGTCGGACCGGCCGGATGGAACAGCTACAACAGCCTCCAGCATATGTCGCCCCATCGGGACACGAACCTGATCTATACGTTTCATTTCTACGACCCGTTCCTCTTCACGCACCAGGGCGCCACGTGGACGAATCCTTCCATGGAATCGCTGGCCGGCGTGCCATTTCCGTATTATGCCGATCTGATGCCTGCCTGCCCGGAAGACCTGGAGGGCAGTTGGGTCGAAGGGGCTTTGAACATAAGCTACGTTCGGGAAGGGACGGTCGCGCGGGCCAAAGAACGCATCGGCATTGCGGCCGAGTTCCAGGCTCAGCGCGATGTGCCGCTCTTCTGTGGCGAGTTCGGGGTCTACCTTCGCAACAGTGACGACGCGGAACGCGTCTACTGGTACAGCATCGTGCGCGAATGCCTGGAGGAAAAAGGCATCGCCTGGACTACCTGGGACTACACGGGCGGGTTCGGGCTGTTCGAGCGCGATGGCAACGATTCGTTCGCGCATGACTTGAACGTCCCGCTAGTCGAGGCGTTGGGCCTCACCGCGCCGGAGCAATCCGAGTTCGTCAGGGAGCCCGAGACGGAAGGCTTCGAACTGTACACGGATTACATCGCCTCCGGCGTGCAGGCCTCCAGCTATGTGGGTGATGGTGCGCTCGACTATTATGACGCGCTGAATCCGGCCGAGGGCCGGTATTGCCTCTCCTGGACGGGCTCGACCCGGTACCATCACGTCGGGTTCGGTTTCAAGCCAACCAAGGACCTGAGCGTGCTGGTTGCGCATGACTTCTGTCTCGATTTCTGGATTCGCGGCGACACACCCGGTTCATCCCTGGATGTTCGCTTCATGGACACAGACACCGGGCCTGACGACCATCCCTGGCGCATGCGCATGACGATCGATGAGCATTGGGCCGCCTGGGACGGCACCTGGCAACACGTGCAGATTCCGCTGGCCGATTTCACCGAGCACGGCGCTTGGGAGGGCACCTGGTTCAATGCCCAAGGCCTCTTTGACTGGACCGCCGTCGACCGGGTCGAGATCGTCAGCGAGCACCACGACCTGACCGGTATCACTTTCTGGTTCGATCACCTCCAAGTGCTCCGCCCCTCGCCCCGGCGTTGGTGAGCACGGCCACAACGTCAGGCAGGCTCCACCGATCACTCCGGCCGAGTCGGCCGATTCCAGACGACCCGAGGCCATGGGCGGCGAACGAAAAAAAGCTGTATCGGGGTTGAACGAACTGCGCGGGCGGTCGTATAATCACGAAGAAGGAAGTACGCCTGCGAGACGGCACCTGGGGTCCTTCACGTGTGTCCCAAAACGAACGGATCGTCTGTTGAAAGGATCGGACCACAACGAGGGTGTCGGCGCTACTCCGCGTCCACGCGTTGCTGGTGATCTTACGTCTCTTCTTCTCTGCTCGCGACATCACGACCATCTCGGCGCACCTGGAATCGACGGAACGCCCGGCTCCGACACTCTCCGACGGGTCGCTGATCTTCACGGTCCCGGAATCATGTGCGGGTGGTGCGAAGGTGGTGATGCCCATGAGATGATTCGGCACGTACCGCAAAGCGGCGATCTCCCTCAGGGCTGCGGAGAGGTCGTCGCGTGCAGGCACAGGCAGCCGACGAGATGCAGAATGGATACTGGAGAAGACTATGTGTGCGACCAACACAACATGCTGCTCCCCACGATGGTGGTGCGCGATCTGGAAGGTCCTCTTGGTGGGCGGTCTCGCCCTGGTGACGGGATGTCCGCCGGTCGTCGACAGTTTCAGTCCCGAGGAGGGTCCCGTAGGCACGGTCGTGACTATCAAGGGGTCGCGCTTTGGCGAGCAGGCGGGCGACAGCACCGTCAAATTTCACGGCGTAGCGGTCCCGGCGGCTGATGTGACGTATGTGTCATCGACCGAGCTCAAAGCGAAGGTGCCAGCCGGCGCGCAAACCGGTCCGATCTCGGTCACCACGTCCGAGGGGACAGGCGAGAGTGACAAGGACTTCAAAGTCGAGGACGAGACCTCGGCATGGACTTTTATGGTCTACCTGGACGCCGACAACAATCTGGAATACGCCGGCATCGTCGATTTCCTCGAGATGGCAAGCGTGCCGTCCTCGGCGAAAGTCAACATTATCGTTCAGATGGACCGGATCCCCGGTTACAGCAGCGACCACGGGAACTGGACCGATACCCGTCGTTTCAAGATCGGCTATGGAAACAAGCCGGACATGGCTCCTCTTCAGAACCTGGGCGAACAGAATATGGGCGACCCGAACGTGTTGAGCGATTTTGTGGAATGGGCGATCACCAACTACCCGGCCCAGCAGTACGCGCTGTCGATCTGGAACCACGGTGACGGCTGGCGTCGGCTCGAAGACGAACTGCTGGCTCGCGCCACCAGGGCTAGGGCGGCTTCGCAGCCCGACCAGGGCGTGGCGCGCGCCGTCGCCACGGACAACACGGACGACGACCTCCTGTACATGAAGGAAGTCCAGACCGCTCTGGAGGGAGCCAGGGAGCGGCTAGGTACCGACGTCAAGCTTGACGTTGTCGGCTTTGACGCGTGTCTGATGGGCATGGTGGAAGTCGCCTATGCCTGCCGTAACGTGGCCAACTATCTGGTAGGCTCGGAAGATCTCGAACCCGGCAATGGCTGGCCCTACGATACCATCTTGAAAGACCTGGTAGCCACGCCGGCCATGACACCGGAACAGTTGGCCACACTGATTGTCGACAAGTACGGCGCTGCCTATCCCAACACTGACGTCACGCAAGCTTGTGTCGACATGGCCAAGGTAAACGACTTGGCCGGTAGGATCGATACTTTTGCGAACGCCGCCAGCGGAGAATGGGCCGCACTGAAAGCCGCACGGCTCAGCAGCCGACAGTATCACCCGACTGGGTTCCCATCCTGTTGGGGAGTGGACATCTGGAATTTCGCGCACGAGGTTCACAACCGTGTCGTCTCGACGCAAATCAAGACGGCGGCGACGAACCTGAAAACAGCCGTCGATGAATTTGTATTGCACGAGTATCATAGTGCCAGCTTAGCTGGATCACACGGGGTGGCCATCTATTTCCCCCCGACCGGGACGGAGTTCAACAACGATCCGGATCATACAGGTTACACGCAGACCAATAACTTCATGCCCGTGGATTTTGTAAAGAGCCACGGTTGGGATGAATGGTTGGCGAGTTACTACACACATAATCCTTGACGGAGGGACAGGATCGTACCAGCGAGGTCTGGTCAGCTGCCAGGCTCCGCCGGGCCGACGAAGCCCTGGGCTTCGTCGGGACCTGGGGCGGCGTAGCGCGGGTCTTTGGCGCGGATAAAGATGTCCCCGTCGACAAGGCGAACGTCGAGCGGGACCAGGGTCAGGCCCTGTTGGTTGATGGTGAAGGCATTGGCAGAGAGATCGCGGTTGACGATGCCGTCGTCGGGGACGGGCGGGACGTTGGCGTTGAAGAAGGCGGTGCACCACCAGCGTCCCTGCCTGTCTTGAAAAGGCGTGCCATGGCCGAGAAAGCGGCCGGCGAATTTGCGCTCGCTGTAGGGGCCGGTGATGTGCTTGGCGGTGGCGTAGTAGAGGTTGTAGGAGCCCTTGCGCATTTTGCCGGTGGACCAGCCCGTGCCAAAGAGGATGTAGCGGCCTTCGATCTTGCGGATCAGGCAGCCCTCGTGGCCCATCCTGACTGCGCCGTCGGAGGGACCGATTCGTGTTGGTTCCGCTGCATAATCCGAGAAGTCCGGCTTCAGCGGCGCGATTTGCGTCGCGCCCCAGATCATCCACCAAGCGCCATCGTCGTCGCGAAAGAGAGATGGGTCATGACGACGCCCAATGCGCGTGCCCAGCGGACTCGTCCAGGGGCCCTTGACCTCGGCGCCGGCGCTGAGGACCAGGGTGCCTCCGACGCGCGGCGCCAGCGGTGGCGGCGTGGTATGTACCAACGCCCAGCAGTCGCCTGTCCAATGCAGTTCCGGTGCCCAGACGCGCCAGCGCTGCTGGGGGGCTCGGTCGAAGACGTCGCGTTCGGTCTGATACCAGATCGTATCCTTGAGCGTGTAGGGCGAGCCGAGTGATTCCCAAGTGACGAGATTGACACTGCGCCAGAGACGCACGTGCCATCCGACACGACTGGTGCGGCCCAGGCCCGTGTTGTACCTGGCATTGGCTGCCTGCGGCGTGGGCATCTGGGTGGTGCCCGTGTAGTAATAGTACCCGTCACGCGCGAGAATGATGTAGGGATCGCGGACCCAGTTGTCATGGATGTGAATCGCGCGATCGTGGGTCGCCAGGGCGGCCCGAATCTCGGATGGAGTCTCCGCCCCCGGCAGTAGAGAGGCGCACGCCACAAGCAGAATGGCGGCGATGGCCAGGATGAGAGACAGACGATTGACCGACTTCATAGTCCAAGTCCTTCGCGAGTTGGCCGGAGTAGTTGATGTGGATTATCGGCGATCGGAGCGGCACCGTCAACGACTTAGGCCAGATCGATGTGACCGACGACTCGCTCGCATAACATGGTCCGGGAGAACTCCAGAAATGGCCGCGACGGCGCGCCGTGGGACGAGCCCAATCTGCGAATGGCCCGGCGTACTGCGGTGCTCCAGACCGTGGCGGCGTCGAGGTGCCTCAGGGCAAGAATCGACATCTGGTGGTCAAGAATTGCCATCGTTCGCTGGCGGCCGGCAGGCGATACTGGTAGACTGGCCCGGAGGGCGGCCTCCGGCCGCTCGCGGCAGGCTCAGTGAAACGACAGCACCCGCACGTGATCGGAAAGGAACGACGATGACACGCACGCGAACACTCCTGCTTCTGATAGCATTCATGGGACGGACTGCGGTGTGGTCCGCCGGAGTCACCAGCGACGCCGATATCGCCAAGGAGTTGAAAGAGATCGACAAGGTCAACGCCGAAGGAGATTGGGACACGGCCTGGGAGTCCCTGACACAGCACGAGGTTCCGGAATGGTTTGCCGACGCGAAGTTTGGGATCTATGCGCATCTGGGGGTGTACTGTGTGCCCGCTTTCGGGACCGAATGGTATCCTCGCCTGATGTACCAGGAGGATCAGAAGGCGTTCGCACACCATCGCCAGACGTACGGGGACCAGACGGAATTCGGTTACAAGGATTTCGTCCCGATGTTCAAGCTCGACAAGTTCGACCCAGCCGAGTGGGCCCAGTTATACAAGGACGCGGGAGCGAAGTTCGCTGGGCCGGTGGCTGAACATCACGATGGTTTCTCGATGTGGGCCAGCACGGTCAACCGCTGGAACGTCGGGCAGATGGGGCCGAAGCGTGACATCGCGGGTGAGTTGATCCGCGAGCTGCGCCGGCGCGATCTGAAGATCATCACGTCGTTCCATCACGCGTTCAATATTCAAGGCTACTACACGGCCAAGGAAGGCTGGGACACGGGCGATCCGCAATACGGCGACTTGTACGGTTTCCCGACGATGGAGGACCGGACGCTGGCGCGTAACCGCTGGCTGATCAAGCTCAAGGAAGTGATCGACCGCTACCAGCCCGACCAGATCTGGTTCGATTTCGGCCTGGCCAAGATGCCCGACGATTACAAACAACGCATGGCGGCCTATTACTACAACCATGAGAAGATCTGGGGCAAGCCCGTGATCATCACACGCAAGGGCGATCACCTACCCGAAGGCGTCGGGGCGCTGGACATCGAGCGGGGCTGGACCAGTGGCATCGCGGCCGATCTGTGGCAGACCGACGACTCGGCGGCCCACAACAGTTGGTCGTGGGTGCAAGGCCTCCGGGTCAAAACGCCCACGGAGATGGTGCACGAGTTGATCGACATCGTCAGCAAGAATGGTGTGCTCTTGCTGAACGTCTGTCCGAAGGCCGACGGGACGATCACCGAGGACCAGCAGACGGTGCTGCGCGAGATGGGACGTTGGCTGAAGGTCAACGGCGAGGCGATCTACGCGACGCGGCCCTGGGAGGTCTATGGCGAAGGCCCCACGCATACCGAGAAAGAAGGCGGCTTCCTGGAGACGATGCAGTACACGCCGCACGATATCCGCTACACGCGTTCGAAGGATGGCAAAACGCTCTACGCGATCGCGATGGGCTGGCCTGGCAAGAGCTTGGCGTTGCGGTTCGTGGAGATTGACCGGCTTGCTCCCGGTGCGAAGGTGACGCTGCTAGGCCACGACGAGCCGCTGGCGTTCAACGTCAGCGACAGTAAGCAGCTGGAGATCCGGGTACCGGCGCTGGTGGACGATGCCCGGCCTTGCCGGCACGCGTATGCGTTCAAGATCAGCGGATTCGAGACAGGTTTGAGTCCCGAGGCCCGATTCGTGCTGCCCGGCGTCGTGACGCTGAAGGCGGAGAACGCGGTGCTCGAAGGCCAGAAGATCGGCACCGAGGAGAAGAGCACGGGCATCACGAATATCGGTTTTTGGGACAACCCGACCGAACGCGTGCATTGGCTGCTTTACGTCAAGAAGGCCGGTGCGTATAATGCCGTCGGTGAGTTTGCTACGCCGCACAGCGAGTCTCTGCTGACGGTCGACGTGGCGGATCAGCGACTGCCGTTCACCGTGAAGCGCACGGGCAATTGGGACAAGCCACAGATGACGGAGATCGGCACGGTCCGGTTCGACCAGCCCGGCGTGTATCATTTGGTGCTCGGGGCGACGGATCGCAATAATTGGCGCGCCGTCAACGTCTGGGATATCAAACTGGCCCCGCAACCGTAAACAGCGGCACTGCGGGTCGCGAGATGACGTGATGACAGGGAGACGATGATGATCGATCAAGACATGTGCACTTCACGCCGCAGTTTTCTCAAGGGTGCGGGCCTGCTCGCTGCGGGTTCGGCGCTGCCGGCCTGGTTCGTAGAGGAATGCGCTGCTCAGCAGGCAACGCGACCGGCAGCTTCAGCGGCGCCGAGCGAACAGATTCGCCTGGGCCTGATCGGTTGCGGCGGACAGGGCCGCGCCGATGCCCGCAACGCGCAGCGCTTTGGCAAGGTGGTAGCGGTTTGCGATGTGGACGCCCGGCATATCGCCAATGCGAAGAAGGATTTCCCCGACGCCGATGGCTATGGGGACTTTCGCAAGCTGCTGGAGCGCAATGACATTGACGCCGTGATTTGCGGGACCGTCGATCACTGGCACACCCTGGTCTCCATCGCGGCCATGCGGGCAGGCAAAGACGTATACTGCGAGAAGCCGCTCACACTCACGATTGCCGAGGGCAAGCACCTGATCGAAGCCGAGAAGCAGACCGGTCATATCCTCCAGACCGGCACGCAACAGCGGAGCAGCATACGCTTCCGCCTGGCCTGTGACCTCGTGCGCAACGGTCGGATTGGCAAGATCGAGAAGGTCGAAGTCTGGCTGCCGGCCGGACTGCGGCAGGGTCCGTTTAAGACATCGGCCGTGCCTGAAGGGTTCAACTACGATTTCTGGATGGGCCAGACGCCCAAGGTTCCGTACGTCAAAGAACGAACGCATTTCAGCTTCCGCTATTGGTGGGAGTATTCCGGTGGCACGATGACCGACTGGGGTGCCCATCACAACGACATCGTCCTCTGGGCCCTGGGCATGGATGGCTCCGGGCCGGTCAGCGTGGAAGGCAAGCAACTCGTCGAGATGATCCCCGGCGGGTTCACCGCGGCCAGCGAATATGAAGTGACATACACCTACGCTAACGGCGTGGTCCACGAGTGCCGCAGCACCACGGCCAGCGAGTGGCACGGCGGCGTCAAAGACCCCAACCGCCAGCAGCATGGGATCAAGTTCATCGGTTCCGATGGCTGGATCTGGGTCACGCGGGGCGTGATCGAGGCCAGCGATCGGGCGCTGCTGACGGAGAAGCTGCCCGATAGCGCCCCGCGCGTCTATATCAGTAACGATCATATCGGCAACTTCATCGATTGCGTGCGGTCGCGCAAGGTGCCGATCTGTCCGGCTACGGTCGGGCATCGCTCGGCCAGCCTGTGCCACCTTGGCGTCACGGCCATTCGTCTGGGTCGCAAGCTCAAGTGGGACCCGGTCGCCGAACAGTTCGTCGGGGATGCCGAAGCCAACACGTACCTCTCGCGTCCGATGCGCAAGCCCTACGATTACAGCATGGTCTAGGACGAACGTGCTGGCGGAACGCCCGTTTCGGTCAATTGGGAGGTGGTCCATGAAGCGCATGAAGGCGACGTTAATGCTCTGCGGGCTGGTGGTCATGGGCGGCCTGTGCCAGGGAGCTGAGCAGGACGACGAGGCGCGGGCCCGCGCGGAGCAGCGGCGCCGGTGGCGCTTGTCGATCCACGATCCCTCAACCATCGTCAAGTGCGGGGGCGAATACTGGCTCTTTGCGACTGGCCGGCGTATCAAGTCATTCCGTTCCAAAGACTTCAAGACCTGGACGGCCGGACCGGCCGTGCTCACGACGCTGCCCGCCTGGCACAAGACGGCTGTGCCCGGCAATCGGGGGCATCTCTGGGCGCCGGATGTGATTCACCACGACGGCCGCTACCTGCTCTACTATTCGGTCTCGACCTGGGGCGTGCGGACGTCGGCTATCGGTCTGGTCAGCAATGTCACGCTGGACCCGAACGCGCCCGACTATCGCTGGGTCGACCAGGGGCTCGTGATCCAGTCGAGTGACGACGTTAACTTCAACGCCATCGATCCGGGCATTACGCTTGGTCCGGACGGCAGGCTGTGGATGACCTTCGGTTCTTACTGGAGCGGGATCAAGCTGATCGAACTGGACCCAAAAACCGGCAAGCGGATCGCGCCCGACTCGCCCATCCACGCGTTGGCTCATTCCGACGCCATCGAGGCGCCATGCATCTGGCATCACGACAAGTTCTACTATCTCTTCGTCAACTGGGGGCAGTGCTGTCGCGGCGTTGATAGCACGTACAACATTCGCGTCGGTCGCGGTGCGACGATTACGGGGCCCTACCTCGACAAGGCCGGTATCGATTTGCTCGACGCCGGTGGCAGCCGCTTCCTGGAGACGAACGGGGAATTCATCGGCCCGGGCCACGCCGCGATTTTCTCTGAGGGTGGCACCGATTGGCTGGGCTACCACTACTACGACGGTGCCCAGCGGGGCCTGGCTTCTCTGGGGATTACGGCGCTGCAATGGGACAACGACGGCTGGCCTGTGGCCGTTGCACCTCCGGCCCGCCTCATGCTGAAGGATGGGCAATAGTCTAGGAGAATGGGGGAAAATCGCCCCTGGGGGCCCGAAAGTGGCGATATCGGCGTAGGGGCGGGGCTGGAACTGGCGAAAAGCTTGGTTTCTGACTCGCATTGATACCCAATTGCCAGTAGAATAGTGGTTATGGATTTGTCAATCGCGTTGAACGCGACAGGTGTCGTCAGGCAGGATGATGCCGAGGCACGGGCAGGGTGGCACAGCGAGCGGAAGGACGAGGGGGGCAGACACGATCGGATCGGAGGTTCCATGAGCCTCTGTGCAGCGGCATCTAAGACGCAATGCGAACCGGGCCTGGAGAGGGCGGGTCTGTCAATCCTTTGGATCGTGCTGGCTATTGGTCTATCCGTGCTGGGGTCGGCCTTGGCAAACCAGTCGGCCGCGCCGCCCGAGGCGATAGATCTGGGAGCGTATAGTCCCGAGGCCCGGGCCGCGGCGCGCGAGCGGCTCAAGACGACCCAGGTGGCCGTCTTCGCTGGCGGGCGACATGGATTCATCCGCGGCGAGCGTGTCAGTCTCGACCCCGACGACTGGCGCACCGAGGCGATCATGTTCAAGCGCAAGGTTCTGGTGCCGGAGCGTTTCGCCCTTTCGGCGTTTGGTCTCAAGCGTCTGCCGTGGTTTGGCCTGGGCGTGACGGAGAAGAAGGGCCTGATCGCCGTCGCCGATCTGGCGGCTCGGGAGAAGAAGGAAGTGTTCACCGACGAACGTGGGCTAGTCATCGTGACCGACGAACCGCTGACCCTCAGTGATTCGCAATTGATCGACTCGATTATCACGCTGTTCGACACCCCGGAGAAGTTTGCCGATCCGCAGATCGCCTACCGTAACCTTCCCTCGCTAAAGGCGTGGGGAAAATTCGTCAACCAGATCAAGGTCACGGATGAACAATTCGCGCTGTTCGAGGGGCCCGAGACACGATGGCGATGGATGCCCCAAAAAGCCTACGATTACACGGGGCTGCGGGCGCAGGAACTGAATTCGCCTGTACCGGAGGCGGGCGTGCATCCCCGCGTGCTGTTCAGTCCCGAAGATGTCCCGATTATTTCCAGCCGTATCCGGTCTTCGGTCACGGGGGCGAAGTCCCTTCTCGACATGCAGTTCTTGCTGGGCCAGAGCTTCCTCGATCCGAACACGTCCGACGGTGAGATCTTCCGGCGACTTGCTGCCGGGAACGTCAAGGATCTGGTGCTGAACGGCGACACGTTCGAGCGACAGGAGCCGGGCATCTTTCATTCTGACGTCGCCTACCTTCCCAACTGCCTGACGTCTATGGCGTTGTACTGTCTGCTTCTCAACGATGACGACCTGGGACGCCAGACGGCCTCGGCGATTTCCCACTATTACGCGCTCGTCGAGCCCGAGATCGACGGCATCAATGATAAGCCCGAGGTGTATCGCCATCACTGGCGCGACGTGCGCGCGGCGGTCGGCTACATGGACCTGGGGATGGCCTATGATTTCTCCGCCAAGTGGATGACGGAGGAGCAGAAGGTGCTGATGCGACGGGTGATCGCCAAGGCGGTCGCCGGACGACGCGGCTACGGGCAGAACGGTGTCGCCCGCATGCGCGATAACAGTTGGGTCACGAAGGAGTTGACGATTTTCCTGGCGAACCTGGCCCTCGAGGGCGAGGAGGGATTCGATCCAGAGGTGCACGACGCGGGCGTCGAGACCGTCCGGGCGTTTCTGCAGTGGGGCATCGATCGACATGGTCTGCCCCACGAATGCAACGGCACGAGCGGCGCGGGGCTGGAGTTTCAACTCCTCTCGATGGTGGCCCTGGCTCGGCGTAGCGACAACATGCTGGGGCATCCTCACTGGCGCCGCATGATGGAAGCGCAGATCCAGTGTACGTCACCCGACGGTACGATTGTCGCCTCGCGCGGCACTGGCGAGGGAGGTCCTCTGAGTCGTCAGATTGTCTCGGCGTTCAAAGTGTTCTATCCGGCGGATAAGCATGCAGATTTTCTGTTGGGTCGTTCGGTTCCGTTACGGGATTTCGATGCTGAGACCTACCGGCGGCGATTGCCGGCCAATCCGGGGCGAATGCGCCTGCCCGGTCCAACGGTTCCTGGACTGACGAACAACCTGCTGTATGATGCCGATGGGCACGGTGCGACGCGGGCTGCGTTGGAGCTGCCGTTGGATTTCAGCGATCCCATTCAAGGCATGTTCTCATCGCGCAGTGACGACGGCCCCGAAGCCCTCTGGATCAACATGCAAGCCCGGCCCGATCTGTACTTGGGCGGCGGCCCTCTGCACCATGATGCGGGGTCGTTCTACTTGCAGGCCCACGGTGTCACCTGGGGGCGTGACGGTTTGTCGCCCAGCGACGGCGCCTCCAAGAATCACTCGGTTATTCTGATCGACGGGAAGGGACAAGACGGGGATCTGGGGGAGATGCCGGTCAAGGTGCAGTACCTCGGCGCGGCGCTGAGCGATGACGGTGCCGTGGCGACCGCGGATCTCAAGTACGCCTATGATTATGTCTGGACCACGCGGATCGAGAGTTGGGACCAGCCGCATGCCAAAGCGTATGAATGGGAGATCGAGACCGATCCGGATGTGGTGAAGATATTCAAAGGGACACAGAACTACCGGATTAACTTCTACCGACCGCCGCTGAGCAATCCGTGGTTTCCAACGTTGCGGGCGCCGTTCAATCCCGTGCGCTATGCGTTTCGCTCGGCCGCGCTGGTGCGCGGGGCGCATCCTTACGTCGTCTTGGTCGACGACATTCGCAAGGACGACGAGAGCCATCTTTACGAATGGCAAATGATCGGAGGCTTTCAGGCGGTGGCTTTGCCTGGGCTTGGTGCCGAAGACCTTGTGTTATCGACGAGGCCGGGAGCGGGGGCCGCGGCTGGTAATCCGATGCTACTCATTCGCGAGGTCGGCCCCTCGGTGTGCAAGCTTCAGAGCAGCCTGGAGGGACAGCGCACGGTGATCTCGACCGAGGCGGTCGATCCGCGTTTTCGTATTGTAATGATTCCTTTTCGCTGGGGGCAGGCATTGCCACAGACGGTCGTGGATACGGCTAGCGGAGCCGCTGAGCTTCGATGGTCGGACCAGGCCGACCAGCTGTTGTTTGAGATCGGCAGTGATGAACGGACTCGGCTGCGCGTTCTACGGGATGAAGAGGAAATCCTGCGCAGCAAGTAGATCTAAGGAGAGAGCATGCGAGATGAAAGCCGACACGCGATGATGAGGGTCGTGCTCTGCGCGTGGGTCATGCTACTGGGTTGCAGCGAAGTCTGGGCAGAAGAAGCTTCGGGTTCGGCACTGGCGTGGCCGGCGGTGACGAACCAGACGAAGCCTTGGACGCGATGGTGGTGGATGGGCAGTATTGTCAAGAAGCGCGACTTGACGAGCGAGATGGAGAAGTACGGCCGGGCCGGCCTGGGCGGCCTCGAAATCACGCCCATCTACGGCGTCAAAGGCTATGAGGACCGCTTCATCGACTACCTGACGCCCGCCTGGATGGAGATGCTCGTTCATACGCTGAAGGAAGGGCAGCGGCTCGATCTCGGTATTGACATGGCCACCGGCAACGGCTGGCCTTTCGGCGGCCCCTGGGTCGACGCCGACGATGCCTGCCGTAATGTTGTCTACCGCACGTTTGAGTTGAAAGCGGGACAGCGGCTGGGCCAGCCGGTGACGTACATACAGAAGCCCATGGTGCGCGCGATTGGCAGGCGGATGAATATCTCCGACTTGATCGAGCCGATCAGCACCAACGAGAACCAGCAGATGCTGGCGTTCGAGCAGGTGCGCTTTGAGAAGCCGTTGCCTTTGCAGATCTTGATGGCTTACGGCCCCGGCGGGCAGGCCCTGGACCTGACGGAGAAGGTCAGCGACGCCGGCCAACTCGACTGGACGGCGCCGGCCGGCACGTGGACGCTGTACGCGGTTTTCCAGGGCTGGCATGGGAAGATGGTCGAGCGAGCCGGACCGGGCGGCGAAGGCAACGTGATCGATCATTTCTCGCATGAGGTGCTTGGGCGATACCTGGGCCACTTCGACCGTGCCTTTGCCGGCCATGATGTCACGTCATTGCGGGCCTACTTCAACGATTCGTACGAGGTCGACGATGCAGCAGGCGAATCGAATTGGACCGGCGCCTTTCTCGATCAGTTCGAAGCGCGCCGAGGATACGATCTGCGCGAGCACTTGGCGGCTCTGTTCGGCCGGGGCGATGAGGAGACCGTCGGCCGGGTGCGATGCGATTTTCGCGAGACGATCTCGGATCTGCTGCTGGAGGAGTTTACCATTCCCTGGCGCCGCTGGGCCGAGAGGCACGGCGCGACGACGCGCAACCAGGCCCACGGCTCACCGGCCCACCTATTGGATTTGTACGCCGCCAGTGGCATTCCCGAAACGGAAGGCACTGACATTCTCGGGTTCAAGCTGGCTTCATCGGCCGCCCACGTCACGGGCAGGCCCCTGGCCTCATGCGAAGCGGCCACTTGGATGAACGAGCATTTCCGGGGCACGCTGGGCGAGGCCAAGCAGTGGGCGGACCGTTACTTCCTGGGCGGGATCAATCACATTTGCTATCACGGCACGACCTTCTCACCGCCTGACGAAGCCTGGCCCGGATGGATGTTCTATGCCTCCGTCCATTTCGGCCCGACGAACTCGTTTTGGGACGACTTCGCGGCGCTAAACCAATACGTCACGCGCTGTCAGTCGTTCCTCCAGGCCGGGAAACCCGACAACGACGTGCTAGTCTACTGGCCGATCTACGATTCCTGGTCGCAGGCGGGCCGCAGTCTGCTGCAACACTATCGTGCGGCCGTGCCCCGCGAGGTCCAACGTGTGGCCGACACACTATGGGAGGCGGGGTACGCTTTCGACTACATTTCCGACCGCCAACTCGCTGACGTGGAGCACGACGGAGACAGGTTGCGCATAGGCGGCGAGATGTACCAGACGATCATTATACCGGCGTGTCAGCACATCCCTCTGGCTACATTCAAGGCGCTGGTGGAGTTTGCCAGAGAAGGGGCCAGCATTGTTGTGGAGGGCCATCTGCCTGTCGATGTCCCCGGGCTGGGCAACCTCGAAGAACGTCGGCATGCGTTTCGAGCGTTGGTCTCGGAGTTCAAGTCGCCGGAAAAAGGGCGGTGCGAAATCGGACGCGGTCGATTTCTAATTGGTGAGGACCTGTCCGAGATGCTGGCGACCGTTGGCGTCGAACGAGAGACGATGGTCGATCGTGGTCTCGAATTCATACGGCGCGCTCTGGTAGATGGCACCTGCTATTTCGTTCGGAACGGCGAAGGTCAAGCTTGGGCCGGTTGGGTTCCCGTGCAGGCGGAGGCAACCAGCGTAGCGATCTTTGATCCGATGCACGGTCGCGCCGGTTTGGCGCAAGGGCGTCAGGGCACGACGGCCGCTTCAGAAGTTTATGTACAATTAGCCCCGGGCCAGTCTTGTATCCTGCGCACGTTCGACGAGGCGGTCGAGGGTCCCAAGGCTGAGTACTTCGAGACCGCAGGATCGGCGCGGGAAATTGAGGGGGCATGGACACTTCGTTTCGTGCAAGGGGGGCCTGATCTGCCGGCGACGATCCAGACGGAGACGTTAGGTTCCTGGACTGCTCTGGAAGGAGAAGCAGTCAAGACGTTCTCGGGGACGGCGTGTTACACGACTGCGTTTGGGAAACCTGGGGAAGATGCGGATGGCTGGCGGCTGGATCTGGGGCGGGTCTGCGACAGCGCCCGCGTGACACTCAACGGCACGGAGTTGGGGACACTCATAAGTGCGCCGTTCCAGATCGCCATCCCGAGCGAGCAGTTGAAGGCCGAGAACAAGCTGGAAGTCTATGTGTCGAACCTGATGGCCAATCGCATCGCTGACCTGGACCGGCGGGGCGTCAACTACAAGAAATTCTACAACGTCAATTTCCCGCCTCGACGCCGTGAGAATCGCGGGCCCGATGGCTACTTCAACGCGGCGCAATGGCCGCCGCAAGAGTCCGGCCTGATTGGTCCGGTCGTGCTCGTACCGCTCCGGGCTATGAAGTTTTAGCCTATCCGCCGGAAAGAGATTATCGATTGGAGAGACGACAGTGCTGACGAGGAGAACGTCGATAGCCGGCGTGATGGCTGTTCCCTGGAGCCGCTGCCTGGCCGCCGAGCGCAAGGCAGGATTCTCTGCCCAACAGATATCAGATTTCTGTTGGCGGCTGCAGCCGATCGGACGGGTTCTTGAAATGGAAGACTGGTACGTTTGGGGGACCAGCCCGATCGACCGGCCTGAGATGGTGAGCTCGCCTGTCTGTTCGTTGCCTCGCAGAGTGGGCGCTACATGAATACCTCGACCTTTGTCTTTCGCATCGCGTAGACTATATCCGAGCCAGATTGTGAACATGGGAACAAGCCGGGAACGATCCCGGTGTCATCGTCTAGATGGAGGTTGGCATGCAACGAAAGAAAACCGTATCAGTCGTATGTGTGGTCCTGTGTCTGGCCATGCCGGGCCAGGTTTTCGCTGCGAAGGGGAAGGGGTATCGTTTGGGCAGACGCTCGGCGATTTACGAGGTCCCGGCTCAGGAAGCCCTCGATCTGACTGACGAGGTGACACTCGAGGCCTGGATCAAAGCGGAGGCCATGGGTCGCGGCGGCGGGCGCATCCTCGACAAATCCGTGCCCGGCACGTCGGATGGTTATATGCTCGATACCTTCCCCGGCAATTCGTTGCGTCTCGTCACGGCTCAGGGAGCCTGTACCTTCGACGCGCGACTGCTGTCCGACCGCTGGACGCACGTGGTCGCCGTCTTCAGCGCTCCGAAGGGCTTCATGAAACTCTACCTCAACGGCAGTGAAGTGGCCGGCGCAAGAGGCGATTCTTTTGCGCCGCTGACGCTCACCCCGGTCCCGCTGCGCGTCGGCTGCGATCCGAAGGGAGACAATCGATTTCGCGGTCACATTCTGCGAGCGGCCGTTTACGGGCGGGCGTTGACGGCCAATGAGATCGCCGCGCGGTCCCGTGCAGCCGAACCTCAACCGGCCGATGATGTGCTGGGCGAGTGGATCTTCGGCGCAGAGCCCGCTCCGAAGATCAAGCCGGTCGCTGGGGAGCTGACGCTGGAGGTGCAGGGCCTCAGTCTCAACACGCGTTTCTACGGCGCGCTGCAGGGCAAGGCTCCGGCACCGGCGGAGCCATTGTGTCTGTGGTATCGCCAGCCGGCGGCGGAGTGGACCGAGGCGCTGGCCGTCGGCAACGGTCGACTGGGTGCGATGGTGTTTGGCGGGATCGACCGGGAACGCCTCCAACTTAACGAGGACACGCTGTATGCGGGCGGGCCGTACGATCCGACGCATGACGAGGCGCTCAAGGCGCTGCCCGAGGCGCGGCGCTTGATCTTTGCGGGCAAGTATCGCGAAGCGCACGACCTGATCGGGGCCAAAATGATGGCCCGGCCGCTCAAGCAGATGCCGTACCAAACCCTCGGCAATCTGCTGCTGGCGTTCCCCGAAGCCGAGAACGTCACCAACTACCGCCGTGATCTGAATCTCGACACGGCGATCGCGTCCGTCACTTACGAAATCGACGGCGTGACGTTTACGCGTGAGGTTTTCGCCAGTTCGGTCGATCAGGTGATTGTCGTCCGCCTGACGGCAGACAAGCCCGGAGAGGTGTCTTTCAAGGCCGGCTTCCAAACCCCTCAACGAGCCGAGGTTTCCGTCGAGGGCAACGATACGCTGGTCCTCACGGGCGTCAATGGCTCGTCCCAGGGCATCGAAGGGGCATTGAAGTTCCAGGCCCGTGTCCGTGTGCAGACGTCCGGGGGTACGGTCCGTGGCGATGGCGACCGGCTCTCTGTCAGCGCGGCCGATTCAGCGACATTGCTCATCGCGGCTGCCACCAGCTACAAGAACTTCAACGACGTCGGTGGCGATCCGGAAGCGTTGACGAAGGAGACAATCGCCGCCGCCAGCGGGAAAGCGATCGATTCCTTGCGCGGCGAGCATATCGCCGAACATCAGCGTCTGTTCCGGCGCGTAACGCTCGATCTGGGCATCACCGCCGCGGGTCAGAGACCCACCGACGAGCGTATCCGCACCTCGATGACCAGCGACGATCCGCAACTGGCGGCGCTCTATTTCCAGTTTGGCCGCTATCTGCTGATCTCCAGTTCGCAGCCCGGCACCCAGCCGGCGAACTTGCAGGGCATCTGGAACGACAGCATGTCGCCGCCGTGGGACAGCAAGTACACGATCAACATCAACACCGAGATGAATTACTGGCCCGCCGAGTCGACGAACCTGGCCGAGTGTGCGGAGCCGTTGGTGGACATGGTGAAGGACCTGGCTGTGACCGGTGCGCATACAGCCCGGCGGCACTGGGGCGCCGGCGGCTGGGTGACGCATCACAACACCGATCTCTGGCGGGCCTCGGCACCGATCGATGGACCCTTCTGGGGTTTCTGGCCCACCGGTGGCGCCTGGCTGAGCAAGCATCTATGGGAGCGCTACGAGTACGGGGGTGACAAGGCGTTCCTGGCCGAGGTGTACCCCGTGCTCAAGGGCGCTGCGCAATTCTTCCTCGACACGCTGGTCGAGGAGCCGACGCACGAATGGCTGGTGACATGCCCGTCGCTGTCACCGGAGAACGGGCACAAGTACGGCGTCTCCGTCTGTGCCGGTCCGACGATGGACAGCCAGATCATTCGCGATCTCTTCACCAGTTGTATACACGCCGCCACGATCCTGGACGTCGACGAGGAGTTCCGGGCTCAGATCGAAGCGTCGCGGGCCCGCCTGGCTCCGAATCAGATCGGCAAGGAAGGGCAGCTTCAGGAATGGCTGGAGGACTGGGATATGGAGGCGGGTGACATCCATCATCGTCACGTCTCGCACCTGTACGGCCTGTACCCGAGCGATCAGATCAATGTACACGAGACTCCGAAGCTGGCGGCCGCCGTGCGCAAATCGCTGGAAATCCGCGGCGACAACGCCACCGGCTGGGGTATCGGCTGGCGGCTGAACTTGTGGGCCCGACTCCAGGACGCCGAGCACACGTACCAAATCCTTCGGCTGTTGCTCGGGCCGGAACGGACGTACCCGAATATGTTCGACGCCCATCCGCCCTTCCAGATCGATGGTAACTTTGGCGGCACTTCCGGTATTGCCGAGATGTTCCTCCGGAGCCGCGCGCGCTTCTCCGGCGCTCAGATGACCGCGGAGATCGAATTGCTGCCCGCACTGCCCAAGGCTTTTGCCACCGGTTCGGTCACAGGGCTGCGCGCCAAAGGGGGATTCCAGGTCGACCTCGAATGGGCCGATGGCAAACTTCGCGCCGCGATTGTGCGGTCGCTGGTGGGTAACCCGTGCCGTTTACGTTATGGCGATACGACCCTGAAAGCGCACCTGGCGCAAGGCGGGACGCTGCAATGGGACGGACGTTGAGAGAGCGGAACGCACACAGAATGGGAGGCTGAGGGCCATGGGAGAGTCGAGAACGCTTGTGCCTGTCTGCGTCGTGCTCCTGATCGCGCTTGCAGGTGGCGTGGCTCTCCAGGGAGCCGAGGATAGGAAGGTGTATGCCTTGGCGAGCCGCCCGCGCATAGGGCCGCACCAGACCCCGCCGGTGACGGGGGGCCATCGAAGCGCCGTTCATTGCCCGACACAAGGACCACTGGTGTCTCTTCGTGTCGTTCGATTTCTGCTGTCGTGGCGCCAAGAGCAGGTACAACATTCGGGTCGGCCGGTCGCGCGCTGTCACGGGGCCGTACGTCGACCGCGCTGGTAAGCCGATGGCGGAAGGGGGCGGAACCCTGGTGATCGAAGTGGCGACGCCCAACTGGCGTGGGCCGGGCCACAATGCCATGCTCCAGGAGCCCGGAGGAGATTGTCTCGTGTCCCATGCCTGCGACGGCACCAACGGACGGTCGCACGTGACGATTTCGACGATGGTGTGGGAAGACGGATGGCCCCGCGTCGCGGTGCTGCCTTAGCCTCACGGAATGACGTCGGAGCTAGCTATGCGTGAATCCATCTTGAGGGCGGTCGTTGCCACTACGCCGCTATTCCTGATCCTGTCGGCAAGCACCACAGAGGCGGTCGAGCGTCTCGGCCGGGGCGTAGTCACCCGGACCACGCCGGAAGGCCATGTCTACATTGGCTGGCGCCTTCTGGCATCAGACCCACCGGGTAGGGGGTTCATAGTTGGTCGACGGGCGACATTGGATGAGCCGTCGCGCCTGCTTAACGTCGAACCGATCACGGATCGTTGTGGCTTCGTCGATACCACGGCAGAGGGGAAGCGTTGGCTTTACGATGTCCACCATATGGGCATGGATTCGACGGATGCGGCCGCGCTGACATGGCATGATCCGAACGCTGCCAGCAAGGATTACCGGGCCATCAAGTTACAGGGTGACTACGGTGCCAACAAAGTGGCGATCGCCGATTTGAACGGTGACGGTATCTATGATTACGTGATCAAACAACCTGCCTGGTCGATCGATCCGGGCCGGCAGCGCCGCAGTCGGGACACGTACAAGATCGAAGCGTATAACGGCCGGACCGGGTCCTTCATGTGGCGCTACGATCTGGGTTGGAATATCAACATGGGGATTTGGTTTTCGCCCATGACGGTGTACGACCTGGATGGCGACGGCAAGGCCGAGGTGGCATTGAAGACGGGGCCGCCGGCGGCGACGCCCGAGCAGGCGTTCATCAGTGCGGGTGGATTTGTCCTGGAGGGGCCCGAATACTGCTCGATTCTGGACGGGACGACGGGCCGGGAGATTGTGAAGATCGACTGGATCGCGCGTGGCGATCCGAAGACGTGGGGCGATGATAAAGGCAACCGCGTCAACCGCAACCAGATCGGCATCGCCTATCTCGATGGCAAGCGTCCGAGTCTCGTGGTGCTGCGCGGCACGTACACCAAGATGTACATCGACGCCTATATGTACGCCGAGAGGAAACTCGAGAAGCGGTGGAGTTGGTGCGGCGAGAACGAGACGCCTCCCTTGCGCGGCCAGGGAGGGCACAGCCTGCACGCGTTCGATATCGATGGGGATGGACGCGACGAGTTGATCGTCGGTTCGGCAGCCATCGACGACGATGGGACGTGCCTGTGGCGGATGAACATGGGCCATCCGGACTGGTGCTATCTCGCGGACGTCGATCCGGCCCGGCCTGGCCTGGAACTGGTGTACGGCTTCGAGACCGCCCAGCAGCGCAACGGCATCTGTCTGGTGGACCCGCGCACGGGCGAGATCCTCTGGGGCTGCGATCATCCCACGACACACATCCACGATTGGGGCATGGTGGCCGACATCGACGCGAGTCACCCGGGCATGGAAATCTACGGGATGGAGCGCGATGGCCGCACCTGCTGGCTCTACAGCGCGACAGGCGAACTGCTCGCTCGCGACGAGGACCTCGGCCGACATGGCCCGCGCGCGTTCTACTGGCTGGACGAGCTCATCAAGGTGCGCGTGCCGTTCAGTTACCGGCCTGGCACGTTTCCCATTCTCCAGTACAAAAACCAACGAGTGGGTCAGATCGAAGGCCAGCCGCTCGCTATCGCGGACTGTCTGGGTGACTGGCGCGAAGAGGTCATCACCGTCACGCGGGGAGAGCTTCGCATCTACACGACGAACATCCCGGCCACCACCCGGCGAGTTTGCCTGATGCAGGATCATCTGTACCGGATGGATGTA
>CP070782.1:4852100-4857463 GCA_020346325.1 Phycisphaerales bacterium | reverse complement strand
CTTCCTGGCCGATTACTGGCCTTGGCTCGTCGGTTCCTACCACTTGACACCAAGCCATGTTAGTTGTTCAGTGTACATACCCGAAATCGGGACGTCAAGGAAAATATGGGGGTTTTCCAACCACGGGTCACAAAAGACTCTCGGGCAACTCAATGCTATCATGCCGACATTTCTGGCAGCCCTCGCCATTTGTCATTCCCGCGCAGAGCCTGCTCTCAACCCTGATCGGGGGCAGGAATCCAGACTCCTTCGATGCAGTCTGGACCCCTGCCTGCGCAGGGGTGACAGAGTCGGGGTTGTGCGGCATGGTCTACGGGCGTCAGAACCTTCTCATCCTTGCTCCGTAGCGGGCCGCGCCGCTTCGGCGACGGCACTTGTCGCACCAGCGGGGCGATCTTACTTTCTGGCCTCGTCGATCACGGAAGCCAGGGTGACGGGGCGACCGCCCTGGGCTTTGGATTCGTCGGCGGCGGTCATGAAGGCGAAGATCTCGATGGTCTCTTCGGCCGGGACGGGGATGGTGCCCGTTTTGAAGAACTTGACGATCTGCTCGACCAGGTGTCCGTAGCCCTCGTAGCCCCCGCTGCGCGCGATGCCCTTGGAGCCGAAGACCATAGCGCCGTAGTCCTTCTTGCCCGACTTGAGGCCGCGATAGGTACCGATCCGCCCATCCTTCCAGCGACCGACCACGAACTCGTAGCCGTCGGTCTGGAGGCGTTGGACCGATTCGCAGCCCGGGCCCATGATCGTAAAGAGAATCTCGACGCCGTGGACGCCGTACCAATAGAGGTCGGGATGGTGCGGCTCGATACTGCACGGGCTGAACGCGTCGCAGCCGAGAACCTCGCCTATTCTTTCATCATTGCGCATGCCGAGGACGCCCGGCCCGAAACGCAACGATGAACTCGACCAGCAAGGGACGTTGCTTGCTTTGGCCAGACGGAAGATCTCAATGACGTCAGACAGACTGCCGGCCATGGGCTTGTCGATGAAGACGGGCCTGCCGGCCGCGATGACGGGCTTGACCTGCTCCAGATGGGGCCGGCCGTCAACGCTTTCCAGAAGTACGCCGTCGACTTTGCGGCAGAGTTCTTCGATGCTGTCCACGATTTCCAGCCCGAACTCCTCCCGCAACTGATCGGTGTACTTCTGGACGCGCGAGGCCGAGGACTCCACGTCCGGCGAACCGCCCGAATACCCGACGACCACCTTACAGCCGTACTCCTGCTCGCGATCGTTGATCAACTTCGTAAACGCGATGACGTGGGACGTGTCCAAGCCGATCATCCCCAGACGAAACACCGGCGCCGCCTCTTGGGCCTGGGCGGACAAACCAAAACAGAACAGTGCGGTCAGTACCAGAATCATCGTACGTCTCATCGTTTCTTCTCCATTTCCATCCAATTCGGTCAGTGCCACCCGCCCTATCTCGCGTTTGACTGCGAGTTGATCAGTATCGTTGTTATAGCAACACTCCGCCCTCCTGTCATCCTGAGCCAGAGGCGAAGAGCCTGCCCTGAGCGCAGCCGAACGGGATCTAGGCTTGGCATGATGACAACGGTCAATCACAGTCTGGTGCCAGATGCTTCACCTCGTTCAGCATGACAACGACGCGCTATGGCTCATATCCAGGAGTCAATCTTACAGGTGCCACGGACTGCGCCAAGCGCGCGATAGCATCCGATTGGCCTGGGCATCGTTCACGAATTCTTCTCGCTGCGGGTCCCAGTGCAGCTTGCGGCCGAGACGCATGGCGATGTCACTGATATGGCAGACGGTGTCGGTTCGCACCGCCGCGTCGATTGAGGAAACCGGGGTCTGTCGCGTCTTGACACAATCGAGGAAACTGCCCCAATGATCGTTGCTGACCGTCACGTGCCGCTGTTCAGGTTTGATCTGCTCGCGCAGCAGCGATTTGGGCTCGGCGTCGATCGCGCCGCGCTTGACGAAGACCCATCCTTCGGGCCCCTCGAAGCGCACGCCCTGGGGCTGCTTCTGTTTGTCGACAAAACGCATCACCACGCCGTTGCCATAGGTCAGAGTCATGTCCCAGGCCGTGGCGCAGTCGTAGAGACCGTTCTCGGGAAAGACGCCGCGGCCTTCGACTTCGACCGGCCCGCTGTTGTCGGCGCCGTTGCCCCACTGGGCGATGTCGACGTGGTGAATGCCCCAGGTGGTGATCCAGCCGAGTGAGAAATTGCTGATGTGCCCCCACTCGCCACAGTTGCCGACGATTCCATACCGGTACGGCATCCAACGTGCCGGACCCACCCACCGGTCCCAATCCAGCCATGCGGGCGGGTCTGAAGGCGGTATAGCATGTACTGCCCGACTGGCCGGCACGCCGACCGTGATCATCTTCAATTCGCCAAGGTAGCCGTTCAGCACCAGTTCGCAGGCAAAACGGAAGTTGCGATCGGACCGCTGTTGCGTTCCGAACTGGAACACGCGCTCGTAGCGATGGACCGCCTCCCGCAGGGCGACGTTCTCTTTGACGCTGAGGCCCAGCGGCTTTTCCAGAAAGACGTCCTTCCCGGCCCGCGCCGCTTCGGCCGACTGGAGCACGTGCCACTGGTCCGGGCTGGCGATGGAGACGGCATCGATATCGTCTCGGGCCAACAGATCCCGGTAGTCGCTGTGGGCCGTGCAATCGGTGTTGTCGTAATGCTCGTTTACAATCCGACGGGCCTCCTCGGCCCGCTTGCGGTTCACATCGCAGACCGCAAGGACCCGACAACTGCGGTGTCCCAGGAAGCTGCGCAGATTCTGCGTGCCGCGTCCCCCCACCCCGATGCAGGCCAAGGTGACCCAGTTGCTCGGAGCGTCAGATCCGAAGCTGAAGGCAGGCACGCTGTAAGGCAGCGCCCAGGTACCTGCCATCCCTCTCAGGACGCGACGTCTTGTCCAATAACTCGCTTTACTCATGGCCATCTCCCCCGCCTCGGGTGGTTCAGAACTGGCGCAGGCGGATATCCTTGAACTGGACTTTCATGTCGGGTCCCTGATGGACCTGCAGGGCCAGTTTGCCGCGGACGATACGGTTTGGATCGTCGTCCTGGATCTCGCACATGACGGTGCCATTGATCTTCAGGAGAATGTGCCCTCCGCGCGCCGTCACGGTGTAGTCGTTCCATCGACCATCCTTGACGTGTTCGAGCAATTCCTTGGGATCGCCGACGCTGCCGACGATTTCGACCTTTCCGCCGTCGGTGACACGGGTTTTCTCGCCGCGTTCGGCCAGGATTTCGCGACGCGTGTATTCGATCACGACGCCGGTCCAACGGTGGTCGGCCGAGACATCGGCCTGACAACCGATCAGGGCCTCCTGTTCCATCCCCTTACGTTCGAGACTGCGGAAGTAGATGCCGGAGTTACCGCTGTCGATGCGGAACTTCAGACGCAGCTCGAAATCTTCCACGTCGCCGGCGGTCCAGATCAGGAAGTTGTTCTCGCAAATCCGGTTCTGAGGCGTGGTTTGGCCCGTGATCGCACCGTCCTCAACGGTCCACAGTTTCGGATTGCCCCGCCAACCCGACAGGTCTCGGCCGTTGAACAGGCTCTTGAAGCCCGCTTGGGCTTCCTGCGCCCTGGTGCTGGGCGTCGTATCGACCTCCAGATCGCCCATCGCGAACTGAATTCCGTCGAGATAGAACCGCAGAATCTGCCGATGCCACCAGATTTCGGTCTTGTGCCCGATGGCTGAATAGAACACCCGGCCCTCTCCGTGGCGTTTGACCCAGGCGAGGGCAAAATCGCCATCTTTGCGGTGAATCCACGGGACGGTCATGTTCGTCTTGTCCGTATCGAGCGAGAGCAACACGCGGACCTTGTCGCGGGAGTACGGATCGCGAAACTGGAAGATCTCTTCGGCCAGACGAAAGTCCCGACCACGGAACGCTTCCAGCAGCGGATGGGCCGGTTCGTCCAGCTTGATGCCCACTTCCTCGTTCCAGGGGTGGCCCCAGTAGGCGGCCCCGATCAGTTCCTTGAACTCGGGCCAGTCGTTGTTGCCGCCGATGGCGTGGTGGTAAGCCACGATGCCGCCACCCTGAGCGACGTAGTCGAGCAGGCTCTGCCGCAGCAGCTTCTCAATAGCGTCGATGTTGGAGCCATACCCGGCGAGCTTAGGCATGTCCGCTTCGGTGGGACGGATCCACTGACCGTTGCTGTTGTTCATGATGATAGCGTCGAACTGCTTGAGGTTTTCCGGGAGGTACATGGCCACGTCATCGCTGACGACAGCCTCGAACGCTCCCGTCTTCTCGCCCAGCAGACACATGGCATACTCGGCCTGCGGGACCGAATAGCCTTTGTGCGGGCACTGTTCCATGAACGGCGTGTTCCAGATCAACACTTTGCGAGGCTGCTTTGCCGACACGCGCGCCTGGTGCGGTACCGCCGCTTCCATGCGCTTGGCTTGCGCGTTGGTCAGTTGGGCCGATGAAGTGGTCGCCAGGAAGCACACCATCAGCACGCTGAAGAATCCACCGATTTGATGTCGTGACACGATATCGTTCTCCTCTGATCAAAGGGTCCAGCCCGCCCGGTACTCGCGCTTAAGGGCGGCGTTGGCTTCCGGCAGGTCCGTGATCTTCATGGCCGGTGGATCGTAGGTGAGGGGCTTGCCGTGCAGGGTGGCGACGTTGCCCAGCAGGACGAGCTCGGCCAGCGGTGCGCTGTAGTCGAAATTGGACAGGGCCTTCGGGCCGCCTTTGCAGGCATTGAGCCACTCGCGCTCGTGCCCCGGACTGCGCGGGAGCGACTCAGCCGGTCCTTTGAAGTCTCTGAACTTCTCGGCCGGCAGAAGCGTTATTTCCGTGTTGTGACCGTTGGCATGGAGCATCCCCTCGGAGCCGATCACGAGACACCCGGCATGGTCCTGCCAACGTTTCTCGCCCGCATCGCCCCAGTCGAGCCGGCGACCCATCCTCTCCTCGATCATTGCCCGTGGGCCCGGTGCTTGGCCGTTGCCGTTGTACCAGTGCACCGTCAGCGGCGGCAGCTCGGCCCGCGCGGGGAACTGGTAGTGAATGATCTCCCAGTTGGGAAACGTCCCCTCGTGCACGTCGGAAAGCTCGACATCGAGGCGCACCGTTCGGCCCTCGTCGCCACCTGGTTGCCACAGCGTGTCGAGCTTGAGCCCTTTGAAAAAGACGTTCATGGTATGACAGCCCCAGTTGCCAAGCTGGCCCGTGGCAAAGTCGCGCCACGTGTGCCACTCGACCCAGCGCGAGTTGTAAGGTCGCTCACGGGCCGGGCCCAGCCAGAGGTCCCAGTGCAGGTACTCGGGAATCGGGTGCACCTTCTCAGGCAGCGGTCGCGCGCCCGCCCCGCCGCCGGTGTTCCAGGCGTGGACTTCGCGG
>CP070782.1:4849499-4852000 GCA_020346325.1 Phycisphaerales bacterium | reverse complement strand
GTCAGGTCCTGGCCGTTGAACAGCCGCTCGAAGCCCAGGGCCTTCTCCGCGGCCGTCAGTTTGTCGGTGCCTTTCTCACGCGGGATCTCGCGGATGTAGATGTTCCGGAAATAGAGATCGTTGCCGTGGTTCTGGAGTTCGATCTGGCCGGTCGGGTAGATGGGCTTGCCCCGCTCCCAGTAGTTCTCCATGACCACGTTATCGACCACGATCTGGCCGTTAAGAATGACGGTCACCTTCTCGCCGATCATGAAGATACGAAACGTGTTCCACTGGCCGACGGGCTTGTCGGCCTTCTTGCTGGGCTTGCTCGGATTCTTCTGGTTGTTATAGAGCCCGCCCGAGCCGACCTGGGCGCCGACGCCGACGTTGGCGGTGTCCCAGATCTGCACCTGCGGGGCGCCGCGCAGGTAGATGCCGCTGTCGCCGGCTTTCTCGATCTTCCAGTCGACGAGCATCTCGAAATCCCCGTAATCCTTGGCCGTGCACAGGCTGCGACCTTTGCCGTCAAAGTGCAAAACGCCGTCGACCACCTTCCAATGGGCCCGCATGTTCTCGTCGGCCTCCTGCTGGAGCTTCGCCAACTCGTCGGCGCTCAGGGTCGCCCGTTTGGCCGGGTTGTCGTAGGGGCCCTTGACCAGGCCCTTCCAGCCGGTGAGGTCCTTGCCGTTGAACAGGGCGACGAACCCTTCCGGCGGCTGGTTCAACGCCTCCGCGGCGCTCGCAGCGCCCACCAGTGACACGATCAACAGAGCCATCGCTGCTCGGACCATGGTTGCGTGATTCATCTTGCTTCTCATCGTGCTTGTTCCTTTCCGCTGTGTGACGTGTCCGACGGAGGCCGAACCGGGCTCATGCCGGCCGGCACCTCGACCTTCCGGCCGATTTCAACGCCCCCGAGTCTATGCCCGTGGCCCGGTCTCGTCAAGTTACCAGAGCCGTGAAAAGGGGGACAGGTACAACCCGCTGCGCGGAACGTACCAGTCCCCGTTTTCGCCGTTTTCGGGCGCGTGACGCGGGAAATTGGCTTTGTTTGGCGCCCTTGATCGTCCGCACTCCGAGAAGGGGTCTGCGGCGTCGGCCGGGCGGCAGCGTCAAGCTCCGCTTGGCGATGGTTTTCCTCGTCGATCTCGCGCACGAGGCGCAGCTTCTGCAGTTCGCTGAGCGTCTTGTAGAGGCTGTGCTCGATCCGCCGTTCGTACATACCGAGGCGGTAGAGGACCTGGGCGTGGCCGAAATCGCGCGTCACCACCCGGCCTAAGGCCGAGGCGCCGTCGCCCGCACTCTTGCGGCGCATCGAGCGCGCGAGTCTCCGCACGGGATCAGTCTCCTCGTCATCGAGCATCGTATCGAAGACCTCGGCCTGGAGGCGTTCGGCCCGCCGCAGCCGCCAGGCCAGGCCCACCGCCCGCTCGGCCAGCATCGACTCCAAGGCCCCGTCCGGGGCCAGTTCGCCCAGCATCTGCTCCCGGTACGACTCAAATTCCCCCGGATCTTCTCCCTTGATCACCATTTGCTCGGCCCGCAACCCATGCTTGACCGCATTCTGCGCCACCGTGGCCTTACCTTCAGCCGTTCGCGGCCCTGTCGATTTCCGGGCATTCAACCGATTCGCCCGCACCTGCGCTTCACTAGCCATCGCCCGTCCCTCCGAATTTGATATGTGAACAGTGATATATTGTCTGTAGTTCTGTAGTCAGAATACATACAGGAGCCGGCGGCGTCAAGACAAATTCCGGGATTTTTTCGCATGTGACAGGCCGGCAGCATGAAAGGCAATCCGATCGAACTGACCGACGAAGGACTCCGCGCCGTTCTCGCCGCCGCCCTGGATTGAGGCGCGACCATATCCTATAAGCGTAAAAGCTTGGCCGTGCTTGTCTGCGATTCCACGTTATGATCTGCGTCATAGACAGAACTTTCTTGTTATCCGCTGGAGGATTTGCCATGAGACGTACGGCGTTGATCCTGCTCGCCCTCGCTCTGTTGCTCTGCGCCGGCCCCCAGTCGCGCGGCAGTGACTTCGGTATCATCAAGAACCAGGCCAGTCCCCATGCCACCGTGCACAGTGTCGATCTCGGCGCCGTGCGGTGGACCGGGGGCTTCTGGGCCGAGCAGTTCCGGAAGACCGAGAGCGTGACCCTGCCGCGTCTGTGGGAGCTGGCCGATCCCTGGGCTTGGCACAACCTGCGCGTGGCCGCCGGACTGGACGAAGGCCAGGCCCGGGGCTGTTTCTGGGAGGATGCGTGGGTCTACAAGTGGATCGAATCGGCCTGCTACGTCTACACCCAAACCCACGACGCCCGCCTACTGGAAAAGCTCGATGAAATCGTCGCCGTTATCGCGGCCGCGCAGCAACCCGACGGCTACCTGGCCACCCAGGTGACACTGCGGCAGACAGAACGCTTCGCCTTCCAGCACCATCACGAACTCTACACGATGGGACACCTGCTGACCGCCGCCTGCATCCACCATCGCACCACCGGCAAGGACAACTTCCT
>CP070782.1:4839521-4849399 GCA_020346325.1 Phycisphaerales bacterium | reverse complement strand
GTGGGGAGTTCTCGATGGAGATCAACTGGATTGATCTGACGATCATCATCGCCTATCTGCTCGGTATCACATCCATCGGTGTCTTTGCCGGCCGACGGCAGACCGATACGAGCACGAGCTACTTCCTGGCCAGCCGCTCGCTCGGCTGGACCACCGTGGGCTTGGCGCTGTTCGCCACCAACATCTCGACCGTGCACTTGATCGGTCTGGCGTCGTCAGGTTTCAGCGAGGGCATGGTCTTCGGGAACTTCGAATGGCTGGCGCCATTTCTACTGATCCTGCTCGGTCTGGTCTTCGCGCCGTTCTACTTTCGCACGAAGATTTCGACTCTGCCCGAGTACCTCGAGGGCCGCTACGGACCGGGTTCGCGCACGGTCCTGGCGGTCATGGCCGTGTTCGGCGCGCTGTTCATTCATATCGGCGTGTCCCTGTATGCCGGGGCGGTCATGGTGCAGAACTTCGTCGACGTTCCTATCACGGTCTCGATCCTGATCGTTTCGCTGCTGACCGTGATCTACACCGTCACGGGCGGTCTTAAAGCGGTTGTCATTACCGAGTCGATTCAGACCGTGTTGCTATTGTTCGGTGCCGTAGCCGTGACAGGGTTCGCTCTGGTCATGTTGGGTCGCGCCGATATTCACAGCCTCGAAGGTCTGCGACAGGTGGCCAAGCCCGGGCAGCTCAGCGTGATCCGTCACGAAGGCGACTATGCCTGGTACTACATGCTCATCGGCTATCCGGTCCTGGGCATCTGGTACTGGTGTTCAGATCAGACCATCGTACAGCGCGTGTTGGGCGCCAGAAGTGAGCAGGATGCGCAAGTCGGTCCGATCTTCTGTGGGTTCATCAAGGTCCTGACGCCGCTGGTCATGATCCTGCCCGGCGTGTTCTGCTACGTCCTCTTTCGCGAACAGGTGGGTGACAACGCCGACGCGGCGCTGATCGTGTTGATCAAAGAACTGCTGCCGGTCGGCTTGCAGGGTCTGGTCATCGCGGGTTTGCTGGCGGCGCTGATGAGCACAGTGGCCGGCGCGCTGAATTCAACGGCGACCCTGGTCAGTATCGACATTGTCAAGCGTACGCGACCGGCCACCAGCGACCACACCCTCGTCCGCATCGGGCAGATAACGGCCGTCGTCGTCATGGTGTTGGCGATGCTGTGGTCCACCCAGGGGGAACGGTTCGGCGGCATCTTCCAGGGCATCAACCAGATGATCTCCGTCCTGGCACCGCCGATCAGCGCCGTCTTCATCTGGGGCATTTTCTGGCGCCGGGCGACCTCGGCCGCTTCGTTGGCCACGCTGATCTTCGGCTTCCTGCTGGGCGGGTGTGTCTTCGTCGTGGATTTCCCTGCAGTGTCAGGTTTCATTCTCGGTTTCGACAGCGAAGGCGTCGCCCGACAATTGCTCACCCGGACCTGTGGTATTCCGTTCATGTTCCAGGCGGGTATTCTGTTCGGTCTGTGCAGCATTGTCCTGGTGCTGGTCAGCCTGCTGACGCCGGAGCCGGATCCGCTGCGCGTGGAGAAATATTGTTGGAAGAGCCCACTGGCGGTCATCACGGAGAAACCCATCTCCGGCCTGCTCGATCCGCGCCTGCTGGCCGTGTTGCTGGTAATGACCATGGTCGTTTGCTACTGGATATTCGCGTGAGAAGGAGACAGCGATGAGCACGCAATCCTCAGTGGTCCGAGTGTTGGCGTTGATTTTCGTGAGTCTGGGTCTTGTCGGTTGCCCTTCGCAGTCAAAACCGCTGGAGACCGAGAAGCCGTTGCGTCTGGCCTTTGTCACCTGCGCCGTCGATGCCAAGTTCTTTGGGCCGGTCAAGAAGGGGATGAACGATGCAGCTGAGATGATGGGCGTCCAGTGTGACTTCCTTGGCACCGACGGTGTGGACCTCGACGCGCAGGCGCAGATGGTGCGCCAGGCGGTGGCCGATGGTTACAGTGGCATCGCTGTCAATATCATCGATCCGGAAGCGTTCGATGAAGTGATTCAGGAGGCGATCGATCAGGGTGTTCCTGTCGTCGGGTTCAATGTGGATGACCACGCGACGCCCAACGCCAGGCTCAGCAGTGTCAATCAGCGGCTGTACGACGCGGGCGAAACCCTGGCCCGCCATCTCCTACCGCACATTCCGGACGGCGCGCACGTTCTGATGACCATGCACGATGAAGGCGTCTCAGCCCTGGAAGACCGACTGCGGGGCGAGCAGGCGGTCTTGAAGGAAAGAAATGTGCGCTGGACGGTGGTCGTCAGTGGCAACGATTCCGTCCGGGGTGCCGACGTGATCGCCCAGGCGCTGACAGAGCACCCGGATATCCGCATCGTCCTGGGGACAGGCCAGTCGGACACCGAAGCGGCCGGCCGGGCGATCGAGACGCACTTCGCCGGGCAGGGCTATTGGTCGGCCGGCTTCGATCTGTCACCTACCACCCTTCGACTGATCCAGGAAGGCCACATTCGCTGCACGGTCGACCAGCAGCCGTATATCCAGGGGTTCTATCCCGTACTGCAACTGACACTGTATCTGCGCTACGGGATCGTCCCTTCGGACATCGATGCCGGTGCGGCCATCATTGACAAGGATAACGTCGAGCAGGTCATCGAACTGAGCGAACGCCTGTACCGCTGAGACTCTGTGGGCCCGAAGCACGGCCCGGCAAGGGCTTGCACCACGCGCGAGCCCCTGCTAAGATGGCGGCCGCGATGAGAACCTTTTAGGAGGCCGTATCATGACGACAAGTCCGCGCCCGACCACGCGACGTGAGTTCCTCGCCACTTCTGCGACCGCCACGGCCGGGATGGCCCTGGGTTTGAATCTCATCCGTTCGCCGCTGTCGCGTCCGGCGCGCGGGGCCAACGAGAAGATTCGCGTCGGCTTTATCGGTGTGGGCAACCGTGGGACCCAGTTGCTGCACGGCTTCATGGCCCAAGATGACGTCCAGATCGTCGCGCTCTGCGATGTTTACGAGCCTTATCTGTCTCGAAACCACGCCGACATCAGCAAGTCCATCCTCGACTCGATCGGTGGACGCGCGCCGAAGATGGGCGAGACCTTCTCGGGTCAGGTCGCTAGGTACAAGGACTTTCGCCGCGTGCTGGATCGCCAGGACATCGACGCGGTGGTGATCGCCACGCCTGACCATTGGCATGCCGTCCAGGCAATCATGGCTTGCCAGGCGGGTAAAGACGTGTACGTGGAAAAGCCGCTGTCGGTGACGATTCACGAGGGTCGCAAGATGGTCGAGGCGGCCAAGAAACACAACCGCATCGTGCAGGTGGGCCTGCATCGCCGCTCCTCGCAGATGTACGCCGAGTTGGCAACGAAGCTCCAGGCGGGCAAGATCGGCAAGGTCACCATAGCGCGCGCCTATCGCGTCAGCAACATGGCACAGGCGGGGATCGGTCGCTACCCTGACAAGACACCCCCCAAGGAGTTGGATTGGGACATGTGGCTGGGCCCGCGCCCGAAGCGACCTTACAAGGACAACCTTGCGTTCTACAAGTTCCGCTGGTGGCAGTCGTATTCATCGCAGGTGGCCAATTGGGGTGTCCACTACTGCGATGCCATCCGCTGGGTCTTGGGTGAGGAAGCTCCTATCTCGATCTCGGCTCACGGCGGCCGGTTCGCGGTCGACGATGACCGAACCGTCCCAGATACGATGGAGGTGATCTTCGAACTGCCTTCCGGCGTGCTCCTGGTCTTTGGGCAGTATGAGGCCAACGGTATTTCCCCCCTTGCTGAGGGCGAACTCGAATTCCGTGGCACACTGGGCAATCTCTACTCGGGCAGCGAGGGCCGCGGGTACAAGATCGTCCCTTCACCGGGCGGGCAGTTCCAGCCGCGCGAACCGCGCATCGAGCCGCAGCAGTGGCGACCCGAGGAGGGAAGTGCCAGCTTGACCGTCCAGCATATCCGGAACTTCTGCGATTGTGTCAAGACGCGTAAGCGCACGCACTGTAACATGGAAACGGGGCATCGTTCGACGACCTTTGCGCTGCTGGCCAACATCGCGCTGGCGACGAAGTCGCGGATCGACTGGGACCCGCAGGCCGAACGCATCACGAACAACAACAAAGCCAACAAGCTGCTTCACTACAAATACCGCAAACCGTGGACGTTGGGCTGATGGAGATCGAAAGCATATGAAGGGTAACGAAATGTCCTCGAAACCATTCTCGCGCCGGCGCGCCTTGTCGATCGGTCTCGGCTCGGCCGCGTCTTTGTTCCTCACCGGTGCGATGGCTCACGGAACGTCCGAACCTCGTAGGGGCGACCCACCGTGTTCGCCCGGGCCTTCCCCCACGACATCCGGTGTCCATGTCTTCTCAAAACACCTCCAGTGGCTCGACTACGACGGCATGGCCCAGGTCGCGGCCGAGATCGGCTTCGATGGTGTCGATCTGACGGTCCGACCGGGCGGGCATGTCTTACCCGAAAGGGCCGAGGAGGATCTGCCCAAGGCCGTTGAAGCGATCAAGAAAGCGGGCCTGCAACCGCTGATGATGACAACCGCGATCAACGATCCCGACGATCCTCTGACAGAGTCGATTCTTAAGACGGCCGGTGCCCTGGGCATTCGCTACTACCGCATGGGCTACTATCGCTACCGCAACGACACGCCTGTCGAGACGACGCTGAAGGAGATCCAGCCCAAGGTACGCGATTTGGCGGCGCTGAACGCCCAGTTCGGGATCGCCGGGTCGTATCAGAATCACGCCGGCAATGGCTACGTCGGTGCGCCGCTGTGGGATTTGTATCTGCTCTTCAAGGATCTGGATCCGCGCTGGATCGGCAGCCAGTATGATATCCGCCACGCCACGGTCGAAGGAGGCACCTTCTGGCCCACCACGCTGCGCCTGCTGGCGCCGCACGTCAATACGCTGGTGGCCAAGGACTTCCTCTGGGCCCGGGACGAAGGCAAGTGGCGGACCGAGAACTGTCCATTGGGTGAGGGGATGGTTGACTGGCCGCGATATTTCTCTGTGCTCGATCGAGAGAAGATCGCAACGCCGTTCTCGCTGCATCTGGAGTATCCCATCGGCGGCGCCGAGCATGGGAACCGGAAATTGAGCGCAGACAAAGACGTGGTCATCAAGGCCATGCGCCGCGATTTGTCCACGCTGAAGAACTGGCTAAAACAAAGGAGCCTATGATGGCGAGTACCACGCGACGGAATCTCCTCAAAGGGGCACTGGCGACCGGGATGTCGCTGGCCATGCCGTTCTCCCGCGCCCGCGGCGCCAACGACGATATTCGTGTCGCGGTCGTCGGCATTCGCAGTCAAGGCAGCAATCATATCAACTGGTTCCGCCAGATTCCGGGTGTCCGGGTCGTGGCGATCTGCGATGCCGACCGGGCGTTTCTCGATCGCGAAGAGGCGAAGTTCAAGCAGCGCAACGAGAGTGTTGCCACGTATGTGGACTATCGCAAGCTGCTCGAAGACAAGGACATCGACGCGGTCATCACGGCCACGCCCAACCACTGGCATGCCCTGGTGACGGTATGGGCCTGCCAGGCGGGCAAGGACGTGTACGTCGAGAAGCCCGTCTCCCACGATATCTGGGAAGGGCGGCAGATGGTCAAGGCCGCCCGCAAGTACAGCCGCATCGTCCAGAGCGGGACACAGCGCCGTTCCGATACCGGGCTCCAGGAGGCGATTCAATACATCAACGAGGGCCATCTGGGCAAGATCACGCTCGTGCGCGGGATCATCTACGTCCGGCGGGGCAGTATCGGCAAGGTCGACGGGCTGCAGCGGGTTCCGGAGACGGTGGATTACAGTCTCTGGTGCGGCCCGGCACCCAAGGCACCGCTGATGCGCAAGAACCTTCACTATGATTGGCATTGGGTCTGGCCCACCGGCAATGGCGATTTCGGCAATAACGGCATTCACTTCCTCGATGTCTGCCGCTGGGCGATCGGCCAGAACGAGTTGCCCCGGCGCGTGCTCAGCGTCGGGGGCCGCTTCGGGTATGTCGATGATGGCGAGACACCGAACACGCAGATCGTGTATTTCGATTACGAACCGGCGCCGATCATCTTCGAACTGCGCGGCTTGCCCAAGGTCAAAGGCGATTCGGCCATGGATAACTACCTGGGCACCCGCGCCGGAACGGTCATTCACTGCGAAGGAGGCTATTTCGTCGGGGGCTATGCCTACGATAACGACGGCAACCGCATCAAACAGTTCCAGCGCACCGGCGGGTCAGGCCACCACGCGAACTTCATCAAGGCGGTGCGCAGCCGTAAGGTCAGTGATCTGAATGCCGACGTCCTAGAGGGACATCTTTCCAGTGCTCTCTGTCACATGGGAAGTGTCTCCCATTGCCTCGGGGTGCAGGCCAATCGCGCTGAAATCCTCGAGCGGCTGGGAGACAGCCGGGGAATGGCCGAGACCTTCGAACGGTTCCAGGAGCATCTGCTCGTCAATGGCGTCGATTTGCAGCAGACGCCGCGCATCCTCGGCCCCTGGCTGACGATGGACCCGCAGATGGAGCGATTCACGGGCGAACTGGCCGACGAGGCCAACGCGCTGTGCCGCCGTGACTATCGCGCGCCATTTGTGTTGCCGGAAGAAGTCTGAAATAGGAATCAACAGGTTCTAGAGGACCTAGGTGCTTGGCTTCTACATTTGGTTCTAAGGGGATTTTATGGCCGATTCACAGCAAGCGGCGAAGCCGAAAACCGCGTGGTGGCGTTCCCTCGGCCCGGCCTTGATCACGGCTTGCGTCGTTTTTGGCCCGGGCAGTCTGCTCATCAGTTCCAAGATCGGCGCCACTCATGGCTATCAGTTGCTCTGGCTGCTGATCCTGACCGGTGTTCTCATGGGCACCTACATGACGACTGCCGCCCGTATCGGCGTGGTGGGCGGCGCGACGCCGTGCACGCTGATCGCGCAGCGACTGGGACGTCCCGTGGCAGCCATCATCGGCATCAACCTCTGCCTGATCTGCTCCTCGTTTCAGTTCTCCAACAATCTCGCCGTGGCCGCCGCGTTCGATACCCTGGGCGTCGCGCGTTTGTTTGGCGATCCAGCCCAGATGACTGAAAGAACGCGCAGCTTCATCGACACGGGCGTGCTGCTGACGTTCAACGTGCTAGTGATCGCGGGTGTCTTTGCGTTGCGGCAGGTCTACCGCGGGCTGGAACGCATTATGAAGATCATGGTCGCGTTCATTCTCATTTCGTTCCTGATCAATCTCTTCGTTGTCAAGCCCGGCCTCGGCGCGGTCTTCCAGGGGCTGATTCCCAGCCTGCCCGAAGGCGTCTCGCTCAGCCTGCCTTCGCGCAGTGAGACCGGGATCGTCGATCCGATGTTGCTGATTGCCTCACTGCTCGGAACCACCTTCTCGGTGGCGGGGGCCTTCTTTCAGGGCAACCTCGTCCGCGAGAAAGGTTGGACGATCGGAGACTACAAGAATGGAATCGGCGATTCGATCGCGGGCGTGACCGTGCTGACGGGCATCAGCGCCATCATCATGATCACGGGCGCGGCCGTCCTGAAGGGCCAGCCGGCGACCGACATCGGCGACCTGGCGCTGCAACTAAAGCCCCTGCTGGGTCCGGCGACGCACATCCTCTTCTGCGTCGGGCTGGTCGCGGTAGCGATGAATCCGTTCGTCATCAACGCGATGATCGGAGGCAGCATTTTGGCCGACGGACTGGGCAAACCGGCTCGCCTGAGCGATCGCTGGTCGCGCTGGTTCACGGTGCTCGTTCTGCTCATCGGCATGGGCATGGCCATGATCGTCCTGCACACGCGCATCGAGAAAGTCGACGCCATCGTGTTCGGTCAGGCCTTGACCGTCACGGGCAATCCACTGATGGCGGCCGCGATCCTGTGGCTGGCCAACCGCAAGGATATCATGGGCGATAAGCGCAACCGGCTCATCCACAATATTCTCGGAGGCATCGGCTTCATCGTGGTGTTACTCATGGCCGTCCGTGTCCTGTATATTCTGGCCCTCAAGATGACCTAGCGGAAGGATGAGCCCCGCACACCGAAACATACAGACGGTGGGCATGGCCCACCCGGGCAGGCACAATGGCCTGCACCTACATACGAATCGGGAGGAAAGATCCTTGCTTTGCATTCTCTATGTGGTGGCGACCTTGATGAGCGCGATACAACCCGCCGGCTCGCGCGATCTGATGAGTGATACGTGGGTGGCGACCGATGCCCTGGGGCGCACGCTGCCAGGCTATGATGACTGCGGACCGGTCCGCGATGACCGGACGGTCGGCATTTTCTACTTCCTCTGGCTGGGCCAGCACGGCACGGGCGGCCCGTTCGATATCACGGAACTGCTCAAAGCCGACCCTCAGAACCCGGCTTGGGGGCCACCCGGCGCGTTCCACCACTGGGGCCAGTCGGAACTGGGCTACTATCTCTCCGACAGTGAATACGTCATCCGCAAGCACGTTTCGATGCTCAACGATGCCGGCATCGACACGTTGATCTTCGATGTCACCAACGCCTTTACCTATGAGAAGGTCTACCTGAAGCTGTGCGAGGTCTACCGGCAACTGCGTCAGGAAGGACACTGCACGCCGCAGATATGCTTTCTGACGCACTCCAGGGCAAGGCAGACCATCGAGACGCTCTATCGCGATTTCTACGCGAAGCGGCTTTATCCGGAACTCTGGTTCTACTGGAAGGGCACGCCCCTGGTTCTGGGCGGCGTCGACGACCTGCCCGGGGAGATCGCGGAGTTCTTCACGATTCGCGATTGTTGGGCGTGGACGCACGGCCAGGACACCTGGCAATGGCTGGACCATCCGCTTCAACGCTACGGCTGGCACGAAGCGCCCGATAAACCGGAAGAGTTGGCCGTCAGCGTGGCGCAACATCCGACGACCAACATCGGGCGCAGTTGTCGCGACGGGATTCAGCCGGAGACGAACGAGTACGGCCTGACCGGCACCGAACACCTGGGCCTCTACTTCGACGAGCAATGGCAGCGCGCCCTGAAGGTCGATCCGGAATTCGTTTTCATCACGGGCTGGAACGAATGGGTCGCGCAGCGCTTCATTCGCCAGGAAGGCCAGGCACCCGGTGAATTCCTGGGCCGGCCCCTGGAGCCGGGACAGAGCTTCTTCGTCGACGCCTACAACCAGGAGTACAATCGGGACATCGAGCCGATGAAAGGCGGGTACACCGACAACTACTACTACCAGATGATCTCCTATATCCGCCGGTATAAGGGCGTGCGTCGACCACCGGTGGCTAAGCGCGATTATCCGATCGCGATTGATGGGCGATTCGATGATTGGGGACGTGTGCAACTCGAGTTTCGCGACACCGAGAGCGATACGGAACATCGCGATGAGACCGGCTGGGGCAATGCCGGCCGGTACGTCAACGCTACAGGCCGCAACGATCTCGTGACATTGAAAGTGGCGACCGATGCCAACAACGTCTATTTCTACGCCGAGACGGCCGAACCATTGACGGCTCACACAGACGCGAACTGGATGGTGTTATTCATTGACGCCGACCAGGACAGTACTACGGGTTGGAATGGATACGACTATCTCGTCAACCGCGATGTCATCAGTGATCAGCAAACCCACGTCCGACGTTTCGGCGCGGACGGAATATGGCGCAACATGACAATCGCCGAATACCGTTACAATGGTAATCAGATGGAACTCGCGGTTCCTCGTTCGGCGCTCGGGATGGCCGAAGACCCTGTTGCATTCGATTTTCATTGGGCCGACAACCTGCAGCGCCTCGACGATGTGATCGAATTCGCTCTGCACGGCGACAGTGCCCCCAATCGCCGGTTCAACTATCGGTTTCGACGACAGTAGCAACGATCAGATTCACGGAGAAAAGAAGAATGCCCACGCGATACTTGATCTATTCGATG
>CP070782.1:4835351-4839421 GCA_020346325.1 Phycisphaerales bacterium | reverse complement strand
CCGACACAAGCGGACAGGATCGGGCCGTGACGTTGATCTATGCCATCCCGGTGGCCGGGGCGCGCTGCGAGTGGTTCCAGGACCCGCGCCGGGCGATGGCGGTCGAGCGGGGTCGCGAGTATCTCAACGCCGCGCGTTTTGCGGTCGGCGCCAATGGGCAGTTGTCACGCTATCCCTTTGCTGCCGTGGCCAACGAAGACGGGGCGATCGCACTCGGGATCGACATGGGGCATCCGACCTTCTTTCGCGTCGGCTACAACGCGGGCACCGAGGAACTGTTCCTCGCCTGCGATGTCGGCCTGACGCCCGAGAAACCCGCGGCGCACCTGCGGTTCTGCAAGTTCACGTTCGACCCCAACTGGGGTTTTCGCGCCGCGCTGGAACGCTATTACGCGATCTTCCCCGAGCATTTCGTCCGTCGTATCGAAGACCAGGGGCTCTGGATGCCCTTCGCCAAGATCAGCGCGGTGGAACACTGGGAAGACTTCGGCTTTCGCTTCAAGGAAGGCACAAACGAAACCGCGTGGGACGACGCGCATGGGATGGTTACCTTCCGCTATACCGAGCCGATGACGTGGTGGATGTCGATGCCCGAGGAGATGCCCCGGACCCTGGAGGCGGCCCTGGCTGAGGCGCAGCGGCTGGCCGAAAACAACGACTCGCGGGCGCAAGCGTTCCTGACCAGCGGCTTTCACGATGAGACGGGGCACTTCCCGGCCCGTCTGCTCGACACGCCCTGGTCTGACGGTGCGGTCTGGAGCATCAACTCCATGCCAGGCATTGTGGGCGAAACGACAGATTTCAAGAACAAATGGAACGCCGCGTTGCGCGATCGTCTCTACGGCCCGCAGAAACAGGCGGACCTCGACGGGGAGTACATCGACTCCAGCGAGGGCTACGTCACCGACGAATTGGATTTCCGCCGCGATCACTTCGCCAGCGCCGATACCCCTCTGACCTTCTCCATCACCGAACACAAACCGGCGATCTTTCGCGGATCGATCGCCTTCGAATACATTCGCGCTATCGCTGCCGATATCCACGCGATGGACAAGCTGATGATGGCCAATTCCACCCCGATCCGGCTCTGCTGGCTGGCGCCATTGCTGGACGTGCTCGGCAGTGAGACCAACTGGAACCCAGGCAACACCTGGCGCCCAATGTCCGATAGTGACCTTCTGTTTCGCCGGGCCTTGTGCAAAGGTAAACCGTATTGCTTCCTGATGAATACTGAGTTCGAGCACTTCTCCCATGAACTCGTCGAGAAGTACATGAAACGCTGCCTGGCCTACGGCATGTTTCCCGGCTTCTTCAGTCACAACGCCTCTCAGGTTCATTACTTCACACGCCCTGAACTCTACGAGCGGGATCGCGACCTCTTCAAGAAGTACGTGCCTCTGTGTAAGACCGTTGCCGAAGCGGGCTGGGAACCGATCACGCGCGTGCGGTCGGGCCAGGAAAACGTCTACGTCGAGCGTTTCGGCGATCACCTGCTCACTGTTTTCAACGACAGCGACCGGCCGCAGAGGGTCACGCTGACCGCGGATGTTGACGTCACCGCAACCGCCCGCGAGCTGGTCCACGAACAAGACATCGCTTGGCGTCAAGGCCGGGCTACGTTCACGCTCAGCCCGGAGGACATCGCCGTACTCCAACTCGAGCAAGGCACGAGTCTCCAGCCGTGACCGAAGTGGCGCAGTGTTTTCGATCACAGCGCGCACACCGGAACTGCTCATCATCGGCCCGATTGCTCTTGACACCGCCGTGATGTGGAGATTTACTGCCTAGGTAGAAGCTGCGGATTGCCGCAGCCGTCTCTGAGTCCCCAGGACGGCGTGGACTCGGGACTCGCATGTGAAACCTTGAGAAGCTGGGCGCGCCGGCTTGCTGGAGGCTTTGTTCGATGAGGTTCGGAGTGCCTGATTGGCTGCGCTATGAGATCCGTCACAAGCTCGAACAGCTCCATGAAGGATTCGAACGACTCCACGTCAAGAACGCGATCAACGACCATCCCAAGGCCGCTGCGATCATCGCCTTGCTCGTGGTCGTACTGCTTTGGACCGGGGTGGCGCACATCGTACGCAAGCCCCCCGGCCGGCACCGCCGCGAAAGCAAGAAGGCGTGGTTTTACGACCTGAATACGGGCAGACTATTCGTCGGCAGCGGCAAGGAGATCGGCCCGGTCAAAGCCCCTTCTGGGCCCTTGCCCAACGGCGAACCGGCCGGCTACCGCGCCCACGTCTGTAGCTTCCTGAGGGACCCAAACGAGTCGGAACGCTTCGTGGCATTTCTGGAGAAGCCCGACCCCAACTCGAGCCCCGCGGCGCTGACGTGGGACCCAGGCAATCTGGAGGAATGGGCCAAGGGCCGGCTGATCAAACGCGTGGGAGGCGACGAGTGGGTTTCTCCTACCAGTCCGCGCGGACGCCAGATCATCCAGGAACTGACGCACCCCAACGTCTACGGCCAGATTCCCATCAACCAAGTGCCGCGATAGACCGGCAGGGACTCATACCCGGGCCTTTCCCTTGACAGCCGTTGCCTAGGGCAAGAAAGCCTTGGTGGCTTTGAGTTTTTCGGGCAGATAGTGCTCGATCACGTAGTTCAGATCGTGGACGGCGAAGGCCTGCTGCTCGGCCCTGACCCCCATGTCGAGCAACTGGGTAATGGCGTCCTGCCACGACTTGTAGTGCCGCACGAACGGATCGTTCTTCAGTGCATCTTTGGCGCGTTTGATGTCAACCTCTTTCAGCGGGTGCGTCGGCAGCTTGTAGTCCACGATATCCTGCGGCGTCACGCCCAGGAAACGGGCGTTGGGTACACAGAAGTAACGATTGATGTGAGCGGCGTTACCTGAGCCAACCTTCAGCGTCCGATAGATGTTGAACATGCCGTACGGATCGCAATCGACGAATGCGTATACCGGCAACTTCAGCTCGTCGGCCAGCCGCCGAATGAAGCGCCGGCACGCCCGCGTGGGCACACCTCCCATCGAAACGAGGATGCAATTCGCCTTGCGCCAATAGCTGTGCTTGACGAGGCGCTGGAACATGCCCGCGGTCTCGATCGCGAGAATGAACTTGGCTTTGGTCTCAAATTTCAGATGCTCGACCGAGATCGGGATCGAATAGGCACCGGAACCGAACTGCGTGCAATCGATGCGCAGGGGTTTGCCCGTGTCGGGCTGGCGATCGATCACCACGAGTTGGCCCGCAATCTCGCCCCCCTTTTCTTCCGGGATGAACCCCAGCTGCTCGCGATTGACTTCGAACAGCGCTTCGATATCGTCGAGTACCGTGTCCGACTCGGGCTGTTCGTCGAAGCGGGCTTCGTCCCAGTTCTTGGAGACGTAATACGCCTCTCGCTTGGTCATGATCTCGTCGTCTTCGACCAGCGTCTTGGCGGTGGACATCATGCGCAGGGTCTGGGCGAAGGTCTTGACGGTCGCGACGGTGAGGGTGCGCGTCTTCTTCTTGCCCTTGAGTTGCAGGAAGCCCCGCTTGGGCTGATAGGTGACGTTGCTCAACGATCGCAGAGGGAAAGACAGCGTAGGCTTGCCCCGCTTTTGGATTTTGGTGCGGACCGAGGTAGCGGTATCTTTGATCCGATTGGCAATCTTGCTCAAGATCGGCTCCTTTCGAGGATGTCGGTCAGTTGGGTGACCATCGCCCGTTCCTGGCGTTCGGACAGATTCAGCATTTCGCGCAGAGCAATGGCGACATGGGGGATGTATTTTTGGATGTAGGCTTTCTTGCGTTCGGATTCGGCCGCTTTGCGGCGCCGCCGCAGGAAAACCGCCAGCTTACGCCCGCACTCCTGTAACGCCAGGCGGATCTCCTTGATGATCTCGGGATAGTGGGCGATGGCCTCCTTGCTTTCGGACGTGAACGGCACCCAGACCGAGGCCATGTGGACCATGATCACCAGCGGCCCCGAGGGCAAGGCGCCGGAAGATTGCTGCAGCGCGTAGTTGCGCCAGCCTGTGCTGAGCACCGACTTGCTGATAGCGCACGCCGACTGCTGATAGAGCAAGGGCACGTGATTGGCATAGCGCAGCACGCGGGCCAGGC
>CP070782.1:4832059-4835251 GCA_020346325.1 Phycisphaerales bacterium | reverse complement strand
GTCTGGGGAAACGTGAGATTCTCACGGATCTCAGCGTCGAGCTTTCCGGACGCACCATTGGCTTGCTGGGGCCCAATGGCGCCGGCAAGTCGACCCTGATCCTGACTCTGCTCGGTTTCTACCCTATTGCGAGAGGAACGGCGCGCGTGCTGGGCCACGGCATCCGACGCCACACAAAGCAGGTCAGCGCCCTGGTCGGTTACATGCCCGAAAATGACTCTTTTATCGCTGACATGACGGCGGTGTCGTTTGTGCGTATGATGGGTGAACTGTCGGGTTTGCCTGCAGGGCCGGCATTGGAACGGGCACATGAGGTATTGTTCTACGTGGGTCTCGGCGAAGCGCGCTACCGCAAGCTGGGCACGTATTCGGTGGGCATGAAGCAAATGGTGAAACTGGCGCAGGCCATTGTGCACGGACCGCGCCTGCTCATCCTTGACGAGCCAACCAATGGCCTCGATCCCAGCGCACGCCGACGCATGATTCGTCTGATCCGTGACATCAGAGATTCGAGCCAGATGCATGTCTTATTGTGCTCCCATTTGCTTCGCGACGTAGAAGAGATCTGTGAAGATGTGCTCATCCTCAAGCAGGGACGTATCGTTCATTACGCGAACCTCGCTCGAGAACGTAGCGTCAATCAACGTTTCGTAGAAATAGAAACCTCTGACGATCATGCCGGTCTGGCTGAAGCTTTGACAGAGATTGGCTGTAGGTGTACGGCCCACGGCAGCAGGCGTCTTAGAATGCTACTACCGGATGATTTTGATTTGCGTGAGATCTATCGCGTGGCAGCCAAACAAGACCTGCCGTTACGACGTTTGAATTATCGGCGGGACACGCTCGAAGACATCTTTCTCGCGGCTATGGAGGCCTGACGTGGCGGTCTACAAACAAACCTATAAAGACTACAATGGCCCGAGAACGACGCCGTGGTTCCGGTTCTTCATCTTGTCACGCTACAGTTATGCGCGCTTGTTTCAGTCCAAGTTCCTGGTCCTCTTTCTGGCGGTGTGCATGTTCTATCCTCTGGGCTGCGCTGTGTTCATCTATCTCAGCCACAACATCCCACTTCTAACTGCCCTGCGTCTACGATCCGGGGGTATGCCGCCGGTCGATGGCCAGTTCTTCAATGTCTATTGTGTGGTCCAGGGGGCTTTGGCTTTTCTACTAACCACCTTGGTAGGACCGAGTCTGGTTGCACCGGACCTTGCCAATGGGGCGATGTCCCTCTATCTCAGCCGTCCCTTTTCTCGTACTCAGTACGTGGCCGGCAAGATGACAATACTGCTCCTGCTGCTATCGCTGATCACCTGGGTCCCCGGAATAGTGCTCTACCTGATTCAGGCCGGCTGTGCAGGATGGGATTGGGCGCGTGTCCATGTCTGGCTGGCCGGCTCGATTCTGCTTGGACTGTGGGTCTGGATAGTTGTTCTCTCGCTCATCGCCCTGGCACTCTCGGCCTGGGTGAAATGGAAGATCGCAGCCGGGGCTCTTATTCTGGCCGTCTTCTTTGCCGGAGCCGGCTTTGGTGCTGTCATCAACAATGTGACACGCACCCACTACGGCGCCTTCATCGACCTGATGCAGGTGGTCCGCACCGTCTGGTCGGACCTCTTCAGGGACGGCTCGCGTGCTGCTCTGTCGGTCGCCGAGGCCTGGGCGGTCTTGGGTGTGACCTGTGCCCTTTGCCTGTGGCTGCTCGCCAGACGAGTTCGAGCCTTCGAGGTGGTCAAATGAAAAACGATTTGATTACCCTGGATAATGTGTCCCGGTTCTACGGTGAGGTCCTGGGTGTTAATCGGGTCACGCTTTCCCTGCCACCCGGAATCACAAGCCTGGTCGGCCCCAACGGCGCGGGCAAAACCACTCTCATGAATCTTATCACCGGTCTCATGCGTCCCACGCGGGGCCGAATCCGAGTGCTCGGGCTATCCCCGAGTCAACCCCATAAGCTCTTTGGCTTGGTGGGATACGCCACGCAATTCGATTCGTTTCCCAAAGGGCTCAGCGGTTTTCAATTCATCTATTCCTTCCTCCGACTGTTCGGCTATTCGAACGCCACGTGTAAACGACTCGCCAATGAGGTCATCGAACAAGTCGGCCTCAGTGACGCCGCCGGGCGCAAGGTCGCCGGTTACAGCAAGGGCATGCGACAGCGTATCCGCCTGGCCCAGGCCCTGGCACACGATCCACGTGTACTGGTTCTCGACGAACCGCTGAACGGCCTCGATCCACTGGTCCGGGCCGAGACGATTAACCTCTTTCGACGCTGTGCGACCGAGGGCCGCCATGTCCTCGTATCCAGCCATGTGCTGCACGAGGTCGACATGATCTCGGATCAGGTTGTGCTCATGAGTGGGGGCTATGTGGTGGCCGAAGGGCAAATCCAGAGTGTCAGGAGCGAGATTCAGGAGCGGCCCGTGAAGATCCTGATCCAGTGTAAGCAACCCAGCATGCTGGCGTCCAGGGCCTTTGAGCAGGACCACGTCGTGGAGGCCCAGCTCCTGACCGAAGGTAGCGGCGTGCTCATCACGACGCGTGATGCGGACCGGTTTTATCGATTGCTCAATCGCCTCGCCCTCAACGGCATCGATATCGAGGGCGTGACCCCGGCCGACGACAATGTCAACTCCGTGTATGATTACCTCATCGGCAGCGAGGATCAGGTGTCCCCATGATGAAACTATGGTGCCGACAAATCGTGTCAGTCGTACGGCTCGAAATGAAGAAGACCTTCTTCTCCAAACGGGGCTTGTGGGTCTATTTGCTGGCATTCGCTCCGGTGGTCCTCTACATGGTCTACTCGGTCCACGCCACACGTGAGCGTCAACGCCTGGCCCAATTGGCGGCGGAGCATCCGATATCCCGAGCGGCCTTCGAGGAAATCAAAACCGGACTCAGCCGCAACCAGGTCGTGGAGAAACTTGGTGAACCCTACTGGCAGCGCACCCTATATCGCCACAGAGACAGGGAGGAAGAACGCAGCCTTGTCCTGTGCAAGTACACCGATGGGAAGAATGACATTACCTATCATTTCGGGGATGGCGAACTGACGTGGATCGAGCGCAGAGGCCCCGATACACTCCCCAAGAGCCAGCTCATCTTTGCTACGAGCTTCCAGTTCTATTTCCTGCGTCTGGCCGTCTTTTTTGGCTGCGTGGGTATCTTCGTGAACCTGTTCCGCGGAGA
>CP070782.1:4826216-4831959 GCA_020346325.1 Phycisphaerales bacterium | reverse complement strand
TATGCAGATTTGGCCACCGTCACGGCCGATGAGATTTGGGTGATTGCCAAGCCCGAGTTGCCGCCGGCCGGCGCGGCGGAGTACGAGACGCCGGGCTCGGGGGCGATGCTGGCGAAGATCGAAGAGAAAGAGATTCCCCTGCCGCTCAAGCATACGGACGTTAAAGGGCAGATCAGTGGCTATATCGCGACCGTGCACGTTGTCCAGCAGTTCCACAATCCGTACGACGAGAAAATCGAAGCGGTGTACGTGTTTCCGCTGCCTCAGAATGCGGCCGTCAATGAGTTCATCATGGTGATCGGCGAGCGGCGGATTCGCGGCATCATCAGGGAACGAAAAGAGGCTGAACAGATCTATCACGATGCGAGACAACAAGGATATGTCGCCAGCCTGCTGACCCAGGAACGGCCCAACATCTTCACGCAGAAGGTGGCCAACATCGAGCCCGGCAAGGCCATCGACGTCGATATCAAGTACTTCAACACGCTCGCTTACGTTGACGGCTGGTACGAATTCGTCTTTCCGATGGTGGTTGGACCACGATTTAACCCTCCCGGCTCGACCGCCGGCATCGGCGCTGTGGCACGTGGCAAAACTGGTGCCTCAGGCCAGAAGACCGAAGTCCAGTATCTAAAGCCCAACGAACGCAGCGGTCACGATGTCGCGCTGGCATTGGATATCGACGCGGGCGTTGCCATTGAGGAACTCCAGTGTCCCAGCCACGCCATCACCAACGCGACCGAGAGCCCCCAGAAACGTCACGTGCGGCTTAGCCCACTCGACAGCATCCCGAATAAGGACTTCATCTTGCGCTACAAGGTCGCGGGCCAGACCGTCAAGTCCGCTTTGGTCACCCATCAGGACGAGCGTGGGGGCTTTTTCACGCTGATGCTCTATCCGCCCGAGGATCTCAGGACGCTCCAGCGCGCCCCGATGGAAATGGTCTTCGTCCTCGACTGCTCGGGCAGCATGAACGGCCAACCCATCGCCAAGGCCAAGGACGCCATCAAGCGGGCCCTGCGCAAGCTCGAGCCGGGCGACACGTTCCAGGTCATTCGCTTCTCGCAAAGCGCGTCGCAGTTCGGCCCCGCGCCGGTCCCGGCCACGAAGGCCAACGTGCGTAAAGCCCTCAATTACGTCGATGGGCTGCGCGGCAGTGGCGGGACCATGATGATCGAGGGCGTCAAGGCGGCTCTGGATTTCCCGCACGACGAGGAGCGGTTCCGTTTCGTCTGCTTCATGACCGATGGCTATATCGGCAATGAGGCCGAGATCCTGGCGGCCGTGCACGAGCGGCTCGGGGCCAGCCGCATCTTCAGTTTCGGCGTCGGCTCCTCCGTCAACCGGTACCTGCTCGACCGCATGGCCAAGCTGGGCAAGGGCGCCGTTGCCTATGTCGGTCTGCACGACAACAGCAGCGAGGTCGTCGACCGCTTCTACGACCGCATCAGCCATCCGGCGTTAACCAATGTCGCCATCGACTGGGGCAATCTGGAGGTCGAAGACGTCTATCCCTCGCAGCTTCCCGATCTGTTCGTGGGCCGGCCCCTGATCGTCACCGGCCGCTTCGAGGGACAACAGAACACCACCATTCGCGTCGCGGGCCGGGTGGGCGACACGACACGACAGATCGAAATCCCGGCCCGCATCGACGACGCCACCCATCCGGGTATCGCCTGCGTCTGGGCCCGCAAGAGAATCGAACAATTGGCCTCCCGCGCCACCTACGACCGCAGCATCGCACTGCCGACCGAGATCACGCAGGTCGCGCTGGAATACGGCCTGATGAGCGCTTACACCGCCTTCATCGCCGTCGACAGCACGCGGCAGACCGCAGGAGACTACGGCGTCACCGTCGCCGTGCCCGTGCCCGTCCCCGAAGGCGTCCGCTACGAAACCACCGTCCAAGATTGACCAGACGCTTGGGAGGGAGAAAGGAGCGGCGGGCGCCCCGTCCGTTTTCGGGATTTGGCTGCATGACACCGCCCTACCGAAGCCCTGCCGCCGCATGTGTCAGGCCCTTGGCCCGGTCATTTCCTGCCTTCGATTTGCGTTACTCCCACCGGCTTCGGTGCCTCTTAGAGATGGAGGGTCGGGTGAAGATCCTCCGGCAAGACCGGCAACAGACGCAAAGCTGCGTCAGGGGGTGACTTATGTTTGAGGCGTATCGCGAAACACACGACTTACTGACCGACTACGCGGAGGCCCTGCGCGAGGGGAATCTGCCGACATTTCTCAAATCGTTATCGCGTTTCGAAGCACGGCACGTACTGCCTTTGGCTAACTTCTGGCGGGCGGCGGAAATGGCCCGCATGCTCAACAGCGTGGGATTCTCCGATGGGGTAACCATTCCCAGCATGGACCTCTTCATCGCTCGCGTCAATACACGGATCGCGGCGCGGCGCAAGAAGGCCAAATCGGTCAAACGCGCCAACGGCAAGCGGCGCAGTGCCCGGCGCAATCTCCGTCAGTGACCGCTCCCGTAGAGACGACCAGAACGAAAAAGGGGCTGTGAGCAATGCCCGCAGCCCCTTGAAGTTTCAGTGATCCGAAGTCGTTACCAGAAACGACGGCGACGGAACCATCTCGCCATACCCAAACCCAGGCTGCCGAGCAGCGCCGCGCGAGGGAATTGCCTCAAGTCCATGACGCCGGAAACCCGATAATCCGTATGCGGACGCGAATGAACTGCCGAAGGTCGGGTGAGGCGACAGCATTCGCTGGTCGTCTTTGGTGTGGCGATATGTTGACACAGGAGGTTCCCGATGAGCCATGAGCTGGCGCTTGTCATGCCCATGTACAATGAAGAGGGTTGCGCCGCTCGCGTCGTGCAGTCATGGCTCACGACGCTCACCGATCTGAAGGTGGACTTCCTGATGATCATACTGGACGACGGGTCTACCGACAGTACGGCACAGGTTCTCGATACGTTCGCGGACAACCCGCGCGTACGTATCATCCACCAAGCCAACGCCGGACACGGGCCCACGATTTTGCAGGGGTATCGGCAGGCCGCGCGTCTGGCCGACTGGGTGTTCCAGTGCGACGGTGACGACGAGACGCCCTCCGCTGCGTTTCGACCGCTGTGGGAGCGGCGCACGGAGTATGACGCGGTGCTCGGATTCCGTTGCGAACGGCAACAGAGTTGGGGCCGATCCCTGCTAAGCAGGTGCTCGCGTCTGAGCGTGCGTCTGTTGTTCGGTGCCGGGGTCCGCGATGTCAACGTGCCCTACCGTCTCGTGAGGGCATCCGTGCTCGAGCCGATAGTCGAGCGCATTGCCGCCGAGACGTTCGCCCCCAATGTGCTCATCTCCGGCGCCCTGATCCGTACCGGGGCGCGGATCTGCAACACGCCCGTTTCCTGCCAGCAGCGCCAATCGGGCTGCTCGATTCGGCCTTGGAAACTATTCAAAGGGGCGTGGCGCTCGTTCACGGATACGCTTCGTTATGCCAGAGCGACCGCCTCTGGGAGAGACGACGTGCGCTCCGGTGATCCTCGACCGAACGCTGTGAAGCTCTTCTTCGTATTCCTGTGCTTTCTCTTGTTCGCCACCTGCATGGTCAACCTCAACGGGGGCGATTGGGACGGGACGCAGATTGCCCTGGGCAGCTTCTTTCCGGACGCCGCGCAGGCCGGTTATATCGGATTGTACAATCGCCCGTGGCAGCCGTTGACGTACGCTATCCTCGGCATGGCACATCGTGTCACGGGCAGCCCGGAGATAGCCATGTTTTTGCCCGCCCTGCTCGGATCGGCGGGAATCGGACTACTCCTGGCCAGCATGGCGCGGCTGAGCCGCGACCGTCTCAGTACCGTGACACTCGTTGGTATCATTCTCCTGATACCCGAGTTCCTGTTCGGGTCGGTCTACATGAACTCAACCGTATTTGGCTTTTCCCTGGCGGCTCTGGCCCTGTGGATGGCCTGCCCGGACTGGAGCGCGTCCCCAACATCCACACACGGTGTGGCCAGGAACTTCCTCGTCGGCGTGTCCCTGGCGCTGGCGGTGTTATGTCGTTTTGATTTCGTACTGGTCTACCCCATGTTCCTACTCCTGCTGGCTTGCGGGCGGGCGCAGCATCTCGGGCGTAACGTCCTGGCTTTGGGACTCGGCAGTGCCGCCGTCCTCCTTCCCGCCTTGGCAATGGATGTGATGGAACCGCTGGCCCTGCTCGAGAGATTCGCCATCCACAGAAGCGCCCTAGGCGCAGCGGGCAGATTCCATCGCCCCGCTTCGGAGAGGCTGGTCCAGGCCGCGGTGGGTGTGAACCCCGTCGCGTGGCTCATCGGTGGAGTCGCCGCGGGCCTCTTTCTCGCTCGAGCCGTACGCCGCCGAGCCTGGATGACCCTCCTGGTCATCGGCCCGACGGCCGTTCTTCTCTACCCCATGCTGTCCACAACCACCCCGAAGTATCTGGTGCCGTTCGACCTGTTTTTGGCCGTGTTCCTCGCGTGGTCGCTTAGCGAGATTGTGCCGGAAAGAATCGCAAGACATCGAGCTTCGACTTGGGCTCTCGCGCTGGCCGTGTTGCTGGCCTGTTTCGTACCGGCGCATCTGACGGCACGCCCGCCCTTCTTTCGTCCCACCATGAATGCCGCCGTCTCCACCGACGACGGCCCGCGTGCCTTCTTCGGCTATGCCCAGGCCCTGCGCCACCAGTCCACCCGGCTGGGTCCGCCCCATTGGCTGGAGACTCTGCTGGCCGACCCGAAGGACCTGCTGCTGGTCGCGCCTTTTGACGGCTGGCTCGCCGGGTCACTTTCGCAGCGTATCGTCATGCACGTGGTCCGAAACGGCCGCGACACACGGATTGGCCCGGGAACCGTCTCGGCACGCTACGCCGGCAAGCAACTCGTCATCGCCGAGCCCAACCAGGTTCCGGCAAGCTTTGCCTTGCACTTCGCCGCCAAAGGCAGGACCCCGATTCAAGTCGCCATGCCCCATAGTTTCACGGCACCGGAGGTACGTGTCCTTCGGCTGCTCTCGAGGGGGGATCTGACCGGAACCCAATTACAGGAACAGGCGCAACTCGAGGCCGGCGTCTTCCAGACAGCCTTGACGCGGCTGCGCTGGGGGGAGGTCATTGAAAGTCCCGCGCCGGGCCGCTACCGCCTCAAGTACCGGATGCAGGCCCTCGACTCGGACCCGAATCAGGGTGCGTCCCTCCACCGGAGCCTCCCCGGTGGCAGGCTCTACGAATAGGGGGCCCTTCCCGCAAAGCGCGCAGCGGCCGGATCGGCGCGCAAGACCCCATCGCTTGGCCCAGAGGCCCTGCATGGGGAATGCACGCCGTCGACAGGCGTGAAGACCGGAGAGGGCGGGATTCGAACCCGCGGTGGGGGTGTATACCCCCACGACGGTTTAGCAAACCGTTGCCTTAAGCCACTCGGCCTCCTCTCCAAACCGTCACAGTCTGTAAGTCTACTCACCCAGGGCTAAGTTTGCAAGCAGATAAAATCGCGGTTTTGCGTTTTTGCCGACCCACGCGCCGCACGAGGCCGCAGAAGAACTGAGCGTCCCCAAAAATGAGCAGCCACCACAAGCGACACGAGGTTTTCGGGTCTCTTAGCGGCGTTCCAGTAGGGACGCTGGAATTGGGGGGAAATCCTCCCATCACAGCCTGTTGCAACGGCGAGGATCGCCTTCATCCACCTCGACGTCTTCTGATATGACCTGGATTGGCCCAGGTCGAATCGCGCGCTGCCACCAAGGCGGCTCGGTGTCCGGTCCACCGCCAGGGG
>CP070782.1:4807135-4826116 GCA_020346325.1 Phycisphaerales bacterium | reverse complement strand
GAATAATCAATGTTAACTCCCCACCTTTTGCCGTCGGCAAAGTAGGCCATGATCAACTGGGCATGATGGTTCACGGCCAGCGTAATATGGGTAAACCCGCTGGCGGCCAATTGTCGAATGACGATTTCCATAATGGCCATGTCACCCACGGGCACCAAGGGCTTGGGAATCGTCGTCGTGTAAGGCGCCAGCCGTGTTCCTTTACCTCCGGCCAATATCACTGCACGCATCTTATTCTCCCAACCTGACAGACTCACATCAGACGTTGTATTGTTCTACCCTGTATTCACCGATGTTTTCCCGGATGTATTCAATGGTCTCCTGCAAACCATCAACGAAGCTCACGCTAGGCTCCCATCCGGCCAACTCCTTGATCTTGGAATTATTGCTGATCAAACGGCTCACCTCGCTCTTGGCGGGACGAACGCGGTCCGGATCAGTCTCAACTTGAAGGTCTTTGCCCAGAAGTACGCCGATCCGCTCGACCAACTCACCGATGGATTGCCCCTGTCCCACGCCGAGATTGCACACGGTCCCAATACACTGGTCGGAATTGGCCCCGGCGATGAAACCGCCCACCGTATCTTTGACGAAGGTCATGTCTCGAATGGGGTCGAGATTGCCCAAACGAACCACATCGCTGCAAATCGCCTGCGCGATCACCGTGGGAATAAAGGCCCTGGCGCTCTGGCGAGGACCATAGGTATTGAACGGCCGAATGATGCACACCGGCAGATTGAAGCTGCGATAGTAACTCTCGGCGATCGTGTCGGCCCCGATCTTGCTGGCCGAATAGGGTGACTGCCCCACGAGAGGATGCTTCTCGTCGATGGGGATGTACTGGGCTGAGCCATACGTTTCGCTAGTGGACGTATGGACCATGCGAGACACACCATGGCGTCGACAAGCCTCCAGTACGTTCAGCGTACCATTGACGTTCGTCGACACATACATCTGCGGAGCGATATACGAATAGGGAATGCCGATCAGGGCGGCCAAGTGAAAGACGATATCGCAGCCGGCCACCGCATTGTCGACGAAATAGGGATCGGCAATATCGCCAGCCACCACTTCGACACTGTTGAGAATGTCGCTCGGCAACTTCTCCAGATTGTGCCAGCTTCCAGCGGCGTTGTAATGCACGAAACCGCAGACATCGTGGCCATCCATCACGAGTTGTTCGACAAGGTGGCTCCCGATGAAGCCCCCGGCCCCGGTCACCAGTATCTTAGTTGCCAAGATGCGTTCCTTTCCATGGCGACATATGCATAATCGTAGTCTTGCGCTCTTTGTTTATCGGCATTTCTGCCGGGATCGTCCAGAATAGTTGCCATTGCAGATGGCCCGCTGATACACGAGACGTGTCCGATCGGCCACCTTGGCTGGGTGGAAACGGTCAAGCGCAATCTCATTTCCCTTGGCGCCCATCGAATGCCGCAGATTGTCGCTCTCCAGCAACTGTCGCAGTCGGCGTGCAATATCGCCCGCATCGTGCGGATCGACCAGAAACCCGGACTCTCCGTCTCGCACCATGTAGGGCATCCCGCAACGATTCGAGGTCACGACCGGGACGCCGGCCGCCATCGCCTCTTCGATGCCCATAGGCGAATTCTCTTCCAGCGACACTAGGACAAGAATGGCCGCTGTCGATAGTTCAGCCCGAATCTGCTCGGTGTCCAGCGAGCCCAGAAGTACGACGCGCTGCTCCAGGCCCAGGCGCCCAATCCGCTCGCGCACCTGCCGAACGTAGGCGGTATCTTCAAGAGAGCCCGCCAGCCGGATTTGCACGTCACACCCTCGGTGCCTCAACTCCGCTGCGGCGTCCACCAGCGCCAGCGTGTTCTTGCGTGGCGTCACCGTCGCCGCACAGAAGACCGTGCCCGGCTGCTCCCGGCGCTCGATCTCGAAGAACGACGCCGCAATGGGGTTGTCAATATCGTGAATCACGCCCATGGCAATGCCTGTCAACCTTTCTCGCACGTAGGGACTGATAGAGATGATATGCGGCTGGTCCGCCCAGCCCCGCGTTTCCGTTCGCCGCCAGAGCCACGAGCGCAACCGCGCGAAACGGGTGCGCGAGAGGAGCGTATCGCCGTGAATGAAGCCGTGTATCGTGAACACCCGCGGCAGTGCCATGCCGGTGACCATGAGCCCGTACGTGTCGTGCGCATGGATCAGGTCAGGTTTGATCTCGCTCAGGTACGCCTGCATCTGGCGCCGGCCCGGACCGGTGGCGTTGCGCAGCATGCTGCCGCCGGCCCAAGGGAGCCGATGGACATGGGCCAGTCCCCACGGAGCGATTTCCAGCGTTCGGCGCGTGCGGCTCGTCGTAACCACATGGATCTCCAAATCGCTGAACGCCGTCAGCGCCTGGACCAGGTTGACACTGACGGACTCCACCCCCCCTACCAGTTCGCCAGGGTTCTCCGGAAACGATGTGACGATCGCAACCTTCAAGCGCCTCGCTCCACTGCCCCAACGCCACAGACGATCCGTTCGAAGTGCGCCATGGCACTATCGACGGCGTGCACCTCGGCGTAGTAAGCGCGAGCAGCCTGGGACGCGGTGCGCCGCAACTCGGGCGTCTCCAGCAATTCGCGGATTCCCGCTGCCAATTCCGCGCAGTCGGCGCCGACGTGGCCCAGTCCTTTCTCTGCGATGAGGTGGTCCGGATCGACCGTGGAGACAACCGGCACGCCATAGCTCCACGCTTCCAGGAACGTATTGGGAAATCCCTCGAAGGCCGAGGTACAGCACATTAAGGGCGCGTTTTCATAGAACTCAGAGACTTGGGCGCGCGACGCCGGACCATGCAGTGTGACGTTTGCCATCGTCTTGGCTCGCTCAGCCACACCGCGAACGTATGGCGTCTCAGCGATCGGCCCCACGACGTCGAAATGGACCTCAGGACACGCCTGTGCCAGGTCCAGCAACAGGTCGGGACGCTTGACCTCACAGATCCGTCCGATCCAGAGCACGCGCTTCTGCCCACTGCCATTCCACTGGCGAGCGGCATATTCAGCGTCTGAGGGACCGGGGCACGGCATCGGAACAACCACCGAATCACGCCCGAACCCGCGGCGCAGCATCTCCTGCTGTCTGCGCGTCTGCACGATGACGCGATCAGCGTGTTTCAGGCCGTAACGATAAAGAAGGCGCTCGCGCAGTTTGGTCATTTCCGGCAGCCGCGCGTCGCAGTCCGGATCGCTCGCTGCCGAATAGACGAATTTTCGCCCGTGCCGGCAGCACCAAAACGCCACCTGCCCCGTCACGTATTCGCCGCAATTGTGGTAGTACACATCGGCGTCGGCCCGCTTCAGCGCCGCGTTCAGGCTGCTCCAACGTGGCCAAAGGAAGCGCAAGCCGGGTAGGCCCGCATCCTGCGGACACATCTTGAAAACGCGCACGCCGTCGATCTCGACGCCGTCGGCCTGGCCCTCGTCCCACGTCACCATGCTGACGCGATAACCGCGCCGCGCAAACCAGCGAGCCATCAATGACGTCTGCCGCTCCACCCCGCCGATATGACCGCCGTCGCCGCCTTGCAGCGCGCCGTAAGCGAAATGCGCTACAAAGCATAGGCTGGGGCGGGTCTGAGCGCTGAGTATTGCTGGCCTTTGCGTATCCGTAGCCATTGAAGTCTGTGCTGCTATCACTGCCCTATTTCGATCTTTCACAAATGGCCATCATCATATGGACGGACGACAACGGGACAATCCGTCCGAGCGCTCGGTCACAGTATCGCGCTAACGGCGAGCGGATCCCATTGCCGTAGCCCCGCACGTGGCGGACCCGGAAGCCGCACCGAGCGAGAACGGCCGTATATTCCTCAGGCGACCACACGTACTGGTGAAACGCGAAAGGAGCGGTCTTGCCCCAAAGGCGCCGCACTGTCTTGCGGCACTTTAGCCAGCGCTGCGCGACCAGCAAGGGCAATGCCAGCTTTCGGTACAGGTTCAGGCACGGCACCGAACACATCAGTTTTCCGTCCGGCCTGAGCACGCGGCGAAACTCTTGGAGCGCCCCTTCCGGACCGTTCACATCGTGCTCGACGGCACCGAACGATACGATGTAATCGAACGTCTCATCGTCGAACGGAAGCTGGCGAAAATCCGCCTGCACCAGTTCCAGGTTCGCATTATGGGCTCGTCCGACCTCCAGGCCACTGGCCGCGTAGTCCACCCCGACGACGTCATGCCCCAGCGTGCCCAGGAATTGCACCCACTGACCGGTCCCGCATCCCGCTTCCAGCAGACGTCCCGGCCGGTCTAACTCGTCGCGAATGGTTGCCCAGAGCGGCTCGTCGCTGAGGTCCTCCTTCAACCCTTCCCGTCCGCGCCAGTGGGCATCCCAGACGCCGTCCATAGCGGCAACGCCGTCCACCCCGTGTTCATCCTGGTAATCATACTCAGTAAATCGCATCCTACCTCCGCCTCAATCGAAACAGCGCATCCGAGAGATGCTCGAGATGGTGATTCGTTGGCACAACTGTAGTTCGAGCGACCACAACTCCCGCCGTTCAAACACCATCAGATATCCTGCTTCCGAGCGCGGGTATCCTTGAGCTCAAACGGCACGTCGCCATACATCCGAGTATGAAAAGCAGCGAAATCGCCGCGACCAAAAGTCGAACACCATCATCGGGGGGCTGATAGCGTAGCATCGAGGTTGCCCTGGCGGTAGTTACAAAGCGCAGATCCGGATACAGGCGCCGAAAATCATCGAGTTGCTTAAGGAATTCCTCCAACACCGTCTCCCGAGGCTGGTCCGTGGCATGGTCAAACAGAATCATCGGATGGGAAAAAAGTGGAATCAGGCTGTGTCCATCGTCTCGTCTAAGGGACCTCCAGAGGGCCCGTGGTGACATCAGAACATCATGGTCCTTGGCGGTAGCCACCTGCCATATGCCGGACGGTAACAGAAACGTCGATCGGTGATTGCTGAAGCTGCTGAATTCCGCACCCACACATGCTTTCTCAACCCCCGGATCACAAGACCACTGCCCGCTTCGAAAGCTTCCAACCGGATGACCTACTGCGTGTTCGATATCTTCCTTCGCCTGCTTTATGACGACTGCCTGCGTGCTTGGTGAATAACATGCAAGCTCATCTTCACCATTGACGCAGTAGGCGGGGTAATTGTGCATGTGGAGGTGGACCCCTACTTCATGCCCCAGCGCCTCAAGTTTGCGGAGGACCTCTGGATGGGCAGCGGCGAGATTGGGAGTGCAATAGAAGGTCGCTGGAATATCGCGATCAGCCAGGGCCTCAGCCAGCTTCTCGAATATTCCGGAGGTGATGTACTTGTAGGAGTCCAAGTACTTCCCTCCGGCATGGCGATCACCGGTGCGAGCGGCGTCTTGCTGTGGACACCAATCCTCCTCGGTATCGAAACTCAATACGTAGGCCGTATGGGGTAAGACACCGTTGTCCACAGCATCCGCATATCGCACGAGGCGTACGAGGCGGGCTGCAACCACAGTGGGTATCACGACCATGACAAGACCGGGCAGGTAGCGGAGCACACGCCTGCCAAGGCCTCTCGTCTCCGGAACGACAGCCTGCACGTTCCCTGCGCGTTTGACGATACGCACGCACACCCATGCGATAAGCAACGCTCCCAGCGCGAGAGCCCAGTGCAGCAGTCGCGGTCCGCCCAACAGAAGGATGATCCCGGGAACAACAAGCAACCCCATAGGGCGGAGATTGCATGTGATGTGAACGACCCCATCCCGAAAACACGGTCTCTGTCTCCGAATCAGTAAGGCGCCTAGGAACAACATCCACACCAGTCCACAACCAGCGGCACCAATGAGGCATGACAGTATCTCACACAGCCCTCCGGACGTGCCGGCGACCATATCCCAAGCAATTTGAAGGCCTGAGACACTCGATTTGTGCGCCACAATCCTGGACTGTGTTACCGCCAGGGCAAATACACCTATACCCAGCATGCCAGAGCACAACGCGAGGACGAGATATGAAGGCCGCGGGCGCCAAGGAGGGCGCAGGAACTCAACTGTAGCACTCAGTATTCTCATTTTTCACCTAGAGATGCCCAGCCTTACAGAGCTTGTGCCTGAGAGACGCCTCAGCGAACAACGTGTCTGACAATCGGGAGGAATGGCACACCACAGGCGTCTCCGACGATACTACAGGTGTCTGGCCGGCTCACCGTTGGCAGCCTTATCCATCACCTTTCGCAAGAACCTGTGGATTCGTGCGGCGAGGTCCGTCCGAACGAGGTACATAGTCGGCCCCCGGTCCCGCAATTCAAACACGGCAATCTTCAGGGGGCGCCGACAGAGCATTTGTAGCAGATTGACTGCATACTGCAGCATGCCTCTCTTGCCATCGAAGGCGTTCCAGAAAGCAGCCCAGTCCAAGTAGAAGGCTTCGCGATGCGGATAGGGTTCTTCGGTAAGGCCTCCCAGGCAGTAGTCGCAATAGCCAATCCAAACCAGATCCAGACCTGCCTTTCGTGCCAGACCGTGAATAGCCTCCGGTCGCGCATTGGTTTCAATATACACTAACTTGTCGCCAGATCGCTTGAACTCCGTTCCGCCAAAGCCGTGATAATCAATATGGTCAAGGAGGCTGGTACAAAGTCGGCGCAAGTCGGGAATGTCGATGGCATGACCTGACGCCATGATACCAGCATTGGGAGGCGATTGACGGAGCTTGCGAGCGGTGCACCCCCACAATCTCCCGCACCGGTCGCGGTAGAACATCATCGTTTCGACACTATCGTCGCAACCCTCAATATACTCCTGAACCAGAACGCCGCCGCTAGAATCCAGAACTGGGCCTAGTTGGGCCTGAAGTGACTCTGAACTCGTAAGCCTCAGTGTCTTAAAATCCGCGCTGCCCCCTTCTCGCCGCCGAACAGGTTTGGCAATAGCGGGATACGTCATTGTGCCAGCCGTAGCTTTGAGATCGACCCGACTCTTTACAATAGCTGACCGCGGAATCTCAAGTCCACAACCGGCCGCTAGAGAATTGGCCTGTCCCTTGTCCAGCAAACTCAGAACACTCTCTGGGCGCGGGGCGCTCACGATGAAGTACTTGTCCAGGCTTGCCCTTGTCTCAGCAACGAATGTTGAGAGAACATCCGTCATCGGCACCAGTAGAGGTCGCTGGTGAAACGTTTGTGCTTTACACCAGTCAATGAGTTCTCGACAGACTGAGGAAGCATCATCCCCCACCAGTCTGTCGGCATGACGACAGTAGCGGCTCGACGCATAGGGTTTCGGATCTCGGTCGAAGACAAATACGTACACAGGCACACCCCGCGAGCCGAGACTGCGTATTGCCTCTAGGGTGCCGCCCCAAGCACCTTGTGCAAGCAGAATACATGCTCGCATGCCGGTTCCCCGGATATCAGTGTGCCGGACCCTCGTGACGGGCACGAACCGGTTGTGCTCGTAGCCCAAAACGGTGCTGCAATGCAGAACACCATGGAGCGCAAAACCACAGTCTAGATGCAAGGCCAGCGATGACTGTCTCTCCGGGAGAACTCGGCTGTAGGCACTCCTTTTGCCACTTCCCGCCATGAGCGAAAGTGCTCCACCAAGCAGGTGCCTCCCGATCCCTCTTCCCCGGCACTCTAGAGCAACAAAGAGGTTGCAGATCTCAAAGGCATCATTATAGCTTGCCAGACACTGCGGGTCATACTGCATCTTCCACGGCATGCACCAGACCGCCCCGTTTATGCGTCCGTCTTTCTCGCTTATCAGGCACGCACAACCCGCGTCAAATCGCGCAGCTATTTTTCGCCTCACATACCCATTGCGATTGGCGCCACCAAACTCGTCAGGCCATGCTGCGACAATCTTGCCCAAGTCGGCGGGATTAGCCATCCGGACGTCGTGTTGGGGATTACTAGGGAGGTCGTCTGCCCCTAACCGACGTAATAGAAGCAAGAACCTTCTTCGTTGACACAATTCCTTCAGGCACATTCTCGCAGCAGAAGCAAAACCATCGCTGCGAATCGACCTGCTGATGGTGCTAAATGTATGCCCCATAACAATGAGCATCCTTTTTACAGGTCTGCCAAGAACACTTCTGCCATCGATCTGACGTGGCAGATTAGACGCTATCTTTAGTGTCACGCGACATCAGCACAGCGAAACATATATGCCTTTATCTGAGACATAGCTGTAGACAGACCACAAATATCTACAAGGAGGTCAGCGGCTTTCCCATCAGTGGGCAGATTGACACGCTTTAGCGTCATCAGATCATCGCCTACAGAGTTCAGTCCTACGTCGGTGGTCAGCGCACACCTATAACCACATCGTTCTGCGAGACGAATTGTCACGTTCGAGTAGCTCCCATTCGGGTAACACAGGCAGAAGCAGTCGCGGCGCGTGTGGGCTTCGATGGCTTGCTTCGATTTCGTCATTTGCTCGCGCGCCGTGTCGGGTTCGACCAAATCCAGGCGCATGTGGTCGACCGTGTGGCTACCGAACGTCACATCTGCATCCTGACAGGCCTCGATCTGCTCCCAGGTCATGATCGCCGACCAGTCATCATCCTGTTGAATGTCGCGCAGCAGGCGGCCCGATTCGCCTTCCAACTCGGCTGCCAGTTGCTCCATTTCATCCACGAACTCGTGGTCGGACATTTGCAGTTTCTTGGCTGTGCGGCGCAGCCGGGTGTATGAATCACGCAGCGCTTTTCGACCGCTGGCATCCAGATGCATGCGGAAGGGGCCGACGCTTACTTCGCGACCGTCAACCGCAGCTTGCTGAAGGGCATAGTCCAGACGATCAAACCAAAACGGCCTCGGCTTATCCACAAATCCCGTAGGGACGAAGAACACCGCCGGCGCATGGTAACGGCGCAAAATCGGCAAAGCATGCGTCAGATTGTTGCGATAGCCATCGTCGAACGTCAATACCATGCAGTACGGCTGGATCGGCTGGCGGCCCGCAAGCATCTGCACTGCATCTGCGAGAGATACAAAGCGATACCGCTTACCGAGGAGTTTCAGATACGCGTCCAGTTTGTCCGGCGCCAACTGCGAACGCAGCGGCTTCCAAGCGGCGCGGTCGCGGTCGTCCATCACGCCGTGGATCATCAGAATCGCGATCCGATGGCGATGAATGAACTGGAAGAGCCTGATCAGACCTGTCCAGCGCATCAATTGGACAAGTAGTGTCTTCAGGTAAGAGCACATGGTCTCTGCAGGTGGGGTACCCGCTAGGCTTTCCGTGTTGAGTTGGCGTCCAACTGCTCACGACAGATCTGGACGAACTGATCACTGTATTCCGAGAACGTCGGCGCACATCTTCCCTGCGCCAGAACGGTGCTCACGATTCGTTGCCTGAGTCCCTGGTCGCGCGCCAACGACAGCATCGCATCCCTAAGTTCTTCCGCGTCATTGCGTTCGACCAGCCATCCATTTTCTCCATGGGCAATCACGTCCGCGGCGGCACCGACCTTGGTGGCAATACAAGGAAGCCCGAACATCATGGCCTCCGTCAAGGCGTTACTGTTGCCTTCCGAGCGGGAAGGCAATATGAAGACGTCCGCCGCAGCCAATGGCACTCTGATATCCGGCTGGTCCCCGAGAAACCGGACGCGGTCTGCCAGGCCCCAGGTACGAATGGAGGCGTTCAGGCATTGGTAGTATTCGCGTTCGCGAGCTCCCGTGATACTGCCGACAAATTGTAGCCTTGCCCGGGGATAATGTTTGGCAACCTGCGCGAAGGATTGCAGCAGAACATCCCAGCCCTTCACGGGCACCGCGTGGCCTATCGTGGTGAAGACCACCTCGTCATCGCCGTAGCCCAACTCCGTTCGGACTTGACGGCGGGTTTCCTCACTGAGCCGTTCAATCTCGGCTGGATTGGGCAAGACAGCGAGTTTGCCGGTCGGAATTCCCAACTCGATCAGTTCTTCTTTGACCGCTGTTGAGACTGCCAGCACGCGCGTCGCCAGCCAACAGGATACGCGAAGACTAATCGCGATCCGATCACGAAGGGTCGGCTTTCGCATCGTCTCGTAGACCGGGTTCATGGAGCGTTTCGACCATAGTCGCACCGGCACGCCCGCCAGCGCGGCCCCGATCAAAGGACTCGTGTGCATGTTGTCGCAATGCATGACGGTGCAATTGAGGCGTCTGAACAAGCGGTAGGCGCGCCAGACGCACGCCGGATCGAAATTGCGGCGAGGCCGAGGCAAATAGACGATCTCCGTCCCGGCACCGAAGATCTCCTCTGCCAGCCGCGGATCGTCGGGCGGTCGCGAGCAGACGAGATACGATTTCCAGCCAGCCTGCCGGACGCTCCGCATCGTGGCACGGAGTAGATGGCAGGTACGCGGATGCTTGAAGTGACTACCCCAGTATCGAACGTAGGTCACACCCATATTCTCCCAGCCCCTAAGCACGGGACGTCTTTGCCCTTCCCACTCCGATTGCACCCAGGACCTTGCTGCGCACGCGTTCGGGCAACACATGTTGCCAGTAGACGAACGTCAGAACGAGCCCACCGGTGACGCCGCCCCACAGTAGGCCCCTAAGTGGCTCGGCCCTGAAGAGGAGCCGAGTAATCAGCAGACACACCGCAAAGGGCAGGACGTGAATCACGGGTCTGATCGCCACCGAACAGACATACCTTTTCAAGTCCAGATCCACGCGTCGACAGACCAATAGCGGCAGATACCCCGCGTTGGCGATCGTCAGCGGCAACGTCACCGCCAGGGCCACTCCGACCAAGCCCCATTTCAGCAGACCCAGTGCCAGAAGCGTGAGCCCGAGCGCACAAAGTGAAGCGATCAATTGCGCCAGGCCAGCCCGCCCATGGGCGTTCAGCCCGGTGAGAATATTGAACACCGGTAGTTGGACCATGTTTGCCAAGTAGCCCACCGCTAGAATCGCCGGGACGACACCGTTGGCATAGCGCGGGCCCATCCAGAATTGCAGGAGGGCACCGCCGTAAATCACCAGGACCAGGACGATCGGCAGCACCATGTACCAGGAATAGCGTACCGACTTGATCAGTAAATCCTGCACTCCGGCCAAGTCTCCAGCGCCTTGCAGCGAACTGGCCGTCGGTGTTAGGACCATGGCCATTTTACCCACCAGTGTCCTGATATGGTGAATCAGCGACCGCGGCCGAGCGTACAGCGCCAGCGCTGCCGGACCGAGGTAGGCCACGATGAGCACGGCCATCGTCTGGTTGAGCAGCAGATTAGAAACGCTCGGAATGAGCGATTTGCCGCCAAAGACAAACAACTTCTTGATCGTCTTTCGCTTCACCAGGGCCGGGCGAACCCGCAGGCCCGCACAGACTCGATGCGCCAGGATGATGCGTGTGATGTCGGCCAGCACGAGTCCTGCGCACGTCGCCAGGGCCAGCGTCTTGAGCCCCTGCCCCAACAGCAGCGCGACAATCATGGCGACCACGGTAGCCGCATGCCATCCACTCTTGACGATATTGTGGAGTTCCCAGCGGTGACAACCCGTCAGGACGCCAACAAACGTATTGAAGCAGATGGAGATACCCAGCCCCGTTCCCAGAAAGAACACGACCCACTGGGCATCCAACACATTTTCGCCCAAGCGGACACCAAAGACGTACGGCAGCAGCAGCGACGCCCCAACCGTTAAAAGAATCACGACTAGACCGGCGACGCCCACGATACAAAACGCCGAACTGACGACCCGGTTGACGCCGGCCATATCACCCGTTGCGCGATAGCGCGCGACGTAGCGATTGACCGACGAACCGATGCCCGCCTGAACCAGTCCGAAGTAGCTGATCAGCGACCAGGCGAAATCCCACACGCCCAGCAGATCTTGTCCCAGTCGGCGGTCGATCATGCGCGGCATGATGAAGCCCGCGACGATAAATACGAAGTGAGCGCCCCAACTGAACAGGACGTTGGAGACCAGCCGTTCCCGACCGGTCACGTCGTGGGCAGATTGGCTTTCGCCGGAGGATTTCTCCACAGGATCAGCCACGGCGTGTTATCTCATTTCCAGCATCATTGGTAACCATAGCGCCGGTTTGTCGGCCCGGCGATTTCGTCGAACGTCTGCAGGTCCCGCGCCGTCAGCGTCTGGCGCCAACGGTCGTCGAGTTGAATCTTTGAGGTGGTGTTGAGGCGCATGCCGTTGCCGACCACGTGCTGCTCGACAGAGCGAAACTCGCGCGGCTGGGCGCCCGATTCGACCCCCAGAAACTCGTGCACGCGCCGCAACGTTCGCTCCGGCTCGCGACAATAGTCCTCGTACCGAATCTCGATCCATCGTGACGGTTTCATCGAGCCCAGAATGTATTCGGCCTCTTCGATACACCGTCGCCATTCGTAGGCAGCCTGGGCCATGGAGAGCCGCTCGTTTCTGCGGTCGCCTCCCATGCCGCCGGCCCGCTTGCCCGGATCGTCAGCATCGGCGTAACCGGCCGGGTCCATGTACGTCAGAGCCACCGCCCGACCGTCCCGAATCAGGCGAATGACCTTCACCTCCAAGTCTGAGTTTCTCAGCAGATACTTCAGTCGCAGCGCGATCTTGGACGAATCCACCACCACGTCGGCGCCTGCGATCTCGGACACTGTCGAGACGAGAGCACTATTTCGTTTCTGCATGTCGGACAGTCGCTTCCGCCAAGTGGGAGAGAGCCACAGCGCACCGTCACGCAGCGCTTCAAGCGCCCGACCTCTGTACATGGGCCGCAGCAGCCGTCTGGCGTAGCGGGATTCGACCTCTCGGTAATCCGTTCCGGCGTGAGTGAGATCGAACGCGACGCCTCGACGACGCATGTCTTCAGTGACCTTGTGCCAGAAACCACACTCCCGAATCGGTGCGCCGCACGAGCAACGGTATCGGTCCAGATCGCCCATCGCGTTGGACGACAGGGTTAGTTCTCCCACCGTTGCTATTTGCGGGTGAGAACCGAGCAACATGCTTAGCAGCGTCGAACCGGAATGGCTGGCCCCCAGGACATAGGCGAGTCGTGTCATTGCGCCTCGGTCCTCTCTGCGTGAGCAAAAGCCATCGCCGGCTCCGGTGCCACTACGGGGGCCTCCTGGATCGCCGGGTTCTGTGACGTCGCCATCTGCGCCCGCTTTTCCTCCAGATGGACCCGCAGGGCTAGAAACATCGTCGCCCAGACACACAACGTGCTTTCGCGCGGATAGAAATGCTGGGCCCCGATGCCAGCGAAAAGCTGAGACAGCATCAGCGCCAGCGCCAATCCCCCAACGGCCGAATACAGACGATTGCGACTGCGAAACAGGGACGCGGCATACACCAGCATCATTCCCCAGAACAGGAAAATCGGTATCGACCCCAGGATCCCGTTGTCCAGCAGGGTCTCCAGATACATATTATGCGGATGTGGAAAGGCTTCGGATGCTCCATATGCCTGGCCGAGAAACTCAGTGAGGCCCGTCCTTTTCATCGCCATTCGCCCGTGGCCAACGAGGGGCGACTCGCCGATCTTGTCCACGACATGCGGCCAGACCAGCAGCCGGCCTGAAGTCATTTCATACTCGTTCACGACGGCCTCTCCCGACACATCGGTCTCGCCAAATCCGTAGAACATACGCTCCGTCGCACCTGGAAACACAATCGGCAAGAGCATAACAACAATCGGAACCAAGATCAGGTGCTTGCGCCATTTGAGGAGGCATAGCACCAATCCGGTGGCGCCCCATGCCACGTATCCGGCTCGCCCCCCGGTTAAGGCCTGACCGAACGCAATCATGCCGGCGGCTCCCAGGACCAGCACCTTGTATCGCTTCTTGTACACGAGTGCCGCGGCCGCCAACATGCCCCACGAGGCCCCCGCCAGGATTGTCGACATGTCACAAGCGCTGTACCCGATACTTCGACAGGTCTTGAGGCGAATGCGCTGAATCCGCTCCCCGGCGCCGCCCAGGGCCGACTCCAGCGGCATGCGCTTGATCACCTGCACCGAGAGCAGCAGATACACGAGGAGGATGCAGGTCAAAGCCATGACGGCACGCTTCCGCGTCCGACAACCGTCGAAGAGAAGAATTCCTGGCAGCACCCACTTGATCGTATTGATCAACTCTTCACTGATCAGAGCTCCCACGGGATAGTATTCGATGTGGCTGCGATCGATAAGGACGCGAAGGACGCCGACCACAACGACGCCCAGGTACAGCAAGAGCAAGCCGCCGACGTGCCCCGGCATATCACGCTGAAGCCCTTCCCGACGGCGGCTTGACAGCCAGCCCAGGAAGATCATCAGAAACAGGATATTCCATACGTTGAAGCCCTGGATGCCCAGCATGCTGGTCGGCATATCCTCATGGTGAATCACGGCCATGATCAGAATCAGACCGCACAAACTCACGAACCAGTCTTTCCAGGCGTAAAGCGAAAGACCCGCCACCGTGAGGAACAGGGTTGCCAGACGAAGGCTCATATCAGAATGCTCAAGATCAACACGAGGTTCCAGGTGCTGCAGAGGAGTATCCGCGTCGGCTATGAATCCCCCTGCGCCGACCACGCGTGGAGAATCCAACCCATGTGATAGGGTCGTGTTTCATAGTCGACCGAAACCGGAGGGAAAAGGACGTCGACGCCGGGGGCTCTCAAGCGGGAATGCAGGCTGCTGGCCGTCGCTTGCAGGCCGCGGACGAGTTTACCTGGGCCGCGTCGGGCCACTTTGCGCCAGATGACCTCGTTTTCCGCATCGATCAGGGACCCAGCCTTCTCGGGCGGATTGACCAGCCACCGCAGACCCTTTTCGATCGAGTCGGAGTAATCTTCCCCGCAGGCCTGGCCCACGGCGAACAGAGCCATGGGCGCCATCGAATCCTGGTGGACGGAATAGACCGGATATCGCTCGATCACGTGCCCCGTCCGGATATCGAAGTGCCACCACCATTGGCCATCTTGCCCCTGGAGTTGACACATGCGCCGGGCACAACGGCTGGCCGCATTCGCGGCTCGGGTATCACCCGTGGCACGATAATAGTAAGACAACGCCTGAACCGGATAAACGAAGTCTGCAAAGCAACTCACGTGAGTTCGCAGCCCTGGAAGTCTGTCCCCCAGGCTGCTCACAAAGGCAGGTAACTTCGGGACAACCTGACCTGCCGGCCAACGCCGGAAGATTTCCGACTCCTCCTTGAAGGCGGACAGTAGCGCCTGGGCCGTGATCTCGGCCTGGGCCAAGTCACTGGGATCACTGCCGTCAAGGACAAGGGCCGTTAGCGCCCAGGCGAGTTCGACGGTGCAATAGGGACGCTTCCCGGGCTCTCGCATTCGGAGCGCCTTTGCCGCTTCCGAAGCCCGGGCATGGCGAATTGCTCGGGCTGCCCAAGTGGTCAGTGCCACCTCTCCCATATCGTCGGTTTCCTCAATGTGTTCGAGGAGCCCCGTACACACGTCCTCGAGGCTGTGGTCGCCAAGCACCTCCGTGACCACATCTCGGTCTTCTCCGGCCAGGCCAATCAAGGCCGTTGCCGTATACCGTCGGCTCACACCCTCCAGAACGCCGTCCCGCCCTTTTTTGCGCAGACGAAAGGCAAACAGCCGTTTCTCCGGGAGGTACATCCTTGCCAATGAACTCACCGCCAGCGTGCGGAGCTTCTGCACTACCTCAGGCATGGTTTGGTGTCCGGAAAGACTAGCTTGAATCATCGCGGTTTATGACTCCTTACTGACACTACGGTGGTAACCATGGCCATAGCCATAGCCGTAACCATAGTGGGAGGCATCGCTGGAACCGACGAACACCGTCCCTAGAAGTTGTCCTCCGGCTGAATTCAGTCGCGCCAACGCACTCATGACGTGCGAACGCTGGGACAAATTCTGTCGCTCGACCATGATGGTGCCGTCGACCTGACCGGCCAGGATAACCGCATCGGCTACCGGCAGTACCGGAGAGGCGTCGAGCAGGATGATGTCATAGTCGTATTGCGTGAGGAGCGCATCGATACAGGTCCGGAAAGCGCCGTTGGCCATTTCTTCCGGTCCCGCGTTCTTCTTTCCCAATTGGCCGACCGGCAGAACGTCCAGGTTAGGCATTTCGGTCGAACAGACCGTCGGCGGGCCTCCATCCTTGCTGTGCAAGGATTCCACAAAGCCCGTCCGCTGGAGCAACCCGAAGCGCCGCGAGAGCGTCATCTTGTGGAGATCCGTGTCGATCATCAGGACTTTTCGACCCGCCTGCGCCAGGCTCTTGCCCAGCATCATGGTGAAGCTTGACTTGCCCGTTCCTTCATCGGCACTGGTCACCAACACAGTGGCACAACCCTGATGAGCCAGCCGAGACAACAGCGCCGTACGCAACACGCGAATCGACTCGATCAGGCGAACCTGATTACGCTCGATTTCCGCGCACAGCGATCGCCCCGGCAGCTTCTTGCTGCGGACCAGCGGTATATGGCCCAAGAATGGAGCCAACATCGCCTGGGGCATATCCGCGTAGCTGTAGATGGTCTGATTGCGCATGCCTCTCAGCAAGGCCAAGCCACTGCCCATCCCCAGGCCGACAACCAGTGCCATGGCCGTATAGGCAACCCGTCGATCCTGCTCCGGCTCGCTCCGCGAAAAGGCCCACGTCAGCACGGCGATCCTATGGGGAATCTTCTGTTCCATATTCCTTCGCTCGATGCTCTGCCGCATCTCACTGGCCTTCGCATACATGTGACGCAGTTCACCGTTCTGCTCTTCGAGCCGCTGGGCGTCCTCCACCAGCTTGTCGAAGTCTTCTTTCAGTTGCTCCCACTGTTCATCGCGCCGCTCTTTCTCATACTCGGCTTGACCCAGCCGGCTCTTCAGCAAAGCCAGTTTCGCAGCAGGACTCGAGCGTACCGCCTCCGCCGCCGTGGGCGACATCTCTTCCGGATCTGCCTGACGTCTGCGCCACTGCTCATCCAACTGAGCCTCGCGCGCCTGCAACAGTTCCCGAGTAAACTCCAGGTCCCGGGTCAAGCGGATCATCTCGGGATGGTTCGGTCCGTACAGCCCGCTGTTGATCCTGTGCTCATAGGTCTTGACTTCGAGGTCCAACTGCCGCCAATCCGCATCCTCGAAGTAGGCTGGTTGCTCGGCGCCATCGTCGGCGACGACCGTATCGGCGTCGTTGCTGTCCACCTCGCCCAGCTGCGCGATCTCTCGTTTCAGCAGATCAATCGTGATGTTCAGTTCTCCCCGACGGGCCTCCATCTCTTCCAGACGCACCCGCTGTGTTCCGATGAGGTCCTCCGGGTTACCCGTACGCAGCTCCTTGCGCAGACTGGCACAGACCTTCTCCTGGGTCTCAATCTGGCTCTGGAGCAGGTCATATTCGGTTGCCAACGTTTTATCGAGAGCTTTCCACGTCTCATCACGCTGCTTCGCCTCGTAGTCTATGTACTTTTCCAGCACGGCATTGACAATGGTCTCGGCATCTTTGCTGCTGCGCGCCGCGAAGGAAATGTCGATGATCTCCGTTCGCGGACGCGGCCGCACCGAAAGACTCTTGCGCAGTCGTTCCATGGGAGAGATCCGGCTGCCAAGGACCTTCTCCACCAGTGATTGCGGTGGTTCTTGCCGCCAGCGTGTCTGCTGTACTTTTTCGTCTTCCAACACACGGTTTAGTACGTCCGGACTTCTGACAATGGAGACCTGCGTATTGACGAACGAATCATAGAACGGGACCGTTCTGTCTTTGTCAACCAGCCCCGGGATGACCGGCGAAACCTGCAATTCCGCCCGCGCGCCGTACTTCAGTACCGTCTGCGTCCAGATCAGACCAATGATGGGAGCGGAGACGAGTATGGCGATCAACAGGATGGTCCACTTGTAACGCAGCATGCCGGCCAGCAGTTCTGAGGCAGAAGGCCCCATCTGGCCAGGCGGGGTCCATCTCTGGGGTCGCGCCGGGAGAACCGGCCTGGCCACGACCGGTGAAACAGCGCCACTGGGGTGCTGGAGTTCCGCCGTGGGCGCGCGCTGCTCGTCCTTGGCGGCCGATGCGCCGCCAGCGAAGTAATCGTCAAACGAATAGGCTTTCCCCCCCGACCCGTTGACGTCCTTCGGATTGCGAGCAATCGGATCAGATTCGCGCGGCTTGTCCGCCCGGTCCGGAGACATATCTCTATCGTCTGGCCCAAACACATTCATCTTCTCGTCACACTCCATTCCCATCGTAGCTCGACTTCCCGACGCGCATTGCAGCGCCTGAACACGAGCATGCCCAGGAAAATGTTGGGAACACGTCGCCTCGCGTCTGATAATCGGCACGCGCATCCCGTACGAGCCTCACCGCTGATGGTCGGCTCCCACCGCCGGATATGGGCGATTTGCCAGTCATCTCTGCCTAACCTTCTTTCGACAACGCGGACTCCGTCCTCGTGGGTTACCGCCCGCGGAACACACCTAACACACTGTCAAAACGACACTTACACAAACCCTCGCGATCCCAGCCGAGGCAGGTTTCCCACGACGTGGCCACCTGCTGACCCACTGCCCGCCAAAATCCTTCTCGTGTCGGCACCTGTACGGGACTCCCTTCATCAAGTCTTGACGACTTGGGATCGTCGCCTGTAGTAAGGACACTGTACGTCAGTCGTCATGTTCTGCCGCGGACTTTGGCAATTTCTCGCCACGCGGTCGGCAAACTGCGGCGCGTCAGCAACGGCGTGAGATCACCATGCCCCCGCAACGACAGGATCCGGTGAGGATCAGCATGAGGAATCGCGACAGGAGGAGGCCAAGCGCCAGGGGCTGTCGGAAAGAAGGGCGCGACAACGCTCGACGACCATCTCTTCCATCCTTCCGGGTGGCAATCCGGCCGCGCCACAGCCGCAGCGCGACGGCAACTGCCCTCCCCCTTCCTCCTTAGGCAATTTCGTCAGGTACACCCTGTGGTTGCAGTGCACATGCCTCGGCGTCACTTACCTCGTGACAGTACGCCGGAAGCAGTCAGCCTTCATGGGCCTCTTGGCGTCCCGCGTGCAGACTCCATTGCGTCGAACCGTTGGTGCCGGCGAGTCTAACGCCAATGAC
>CP070782.1:4802515-4807035 GCA_020346325.1 Phycisphaerales bacterium | reverse complement strand
TAGACGAACCAAGGCAAACCGACCGGCGCCAACTGCCGCTCGAATGCTGATTTCACGCTGGCGGGCCGTGCCCCGCGCCAGCAGAAGTCCCGCCAGATTCGTGCAGGCCACCAGCAACACCAAACCGACGGTCGCCATCAAGATCACCAGAAGTCGCTGGAATCCCCGACGTAGCCACGTGAATCCCGCCCCCGCCGACTGCAATTCAATCCGGTGGCTCAGAAGGTCCTCCCGCTCCTTCTCCGACAGCTCCCGGTTCCCAACTTGGGCCAGCAGCATCTGCTTATAGACCACATCCAGTTCATCGCGAGCCTGTGCCCTGGTTACGCCCGGTTTCAGGCGTCCGGCGATCTGCAGCCATTGCGAGCCGGCGGATGTCAATATGTCGCCCTGTCTCCGCACTTGCGGGATCATCTGAATGGGCCACCAAAGGTCGGGTCTGCTGTCCACAATGAATCCGAAGAATCCCTGGGGGGCCACGCCGACGATGGTTAGCGCGACGTCCTCCAGCGTGATCGTCTTGCCAATCACCTCTGGATCTTCTCCGAATCGGCGGCGCCAGAGGTCATGACTGATCACCGCGACGGGTTGAGGATCGCCCGGGCGGTCGTCATTCGGCGTCAATGTCCGCCCGAGGGCGGCCGAGACTCCCAGAACGGAAAAGAAGTTTCCCGAGACGGCCTGGTTCCACACCCGCTCCGCTTCGACCGCACCTGAACCCGGGACCCTCATCCTGAGTTTGTCGATATAGGGACTGACAAACAGGCCGGAAAGCGACCGGCTCCCGTCGCGGAGATATTCGTAGAGTGGATAGGAGAGATTCGGCCACCCATTGTCCGTCACCAGCACAAGCTGGTGTGGGGCTTCCACTCCCGGCAGTGACTTCAGCAGCAACGCATTGATCAGGCTGAAGATCGCCGTGTTCGCACCGATGCCCAGCGCCAACGTGAGCACCGCCACCGTGGTGAAGCCGGGGCTGTTCCGCAGCACGCGGACGCCGTGTCGAATATCTTGTCTCAACGTTCCCATCAGTCTCTCCTATTCGTAGCGCAACGCCTCCATCGGATCGATCTTCGCCGCGCGATGCGCAGGCCAGCAGGCGGCGGTGATGGCGATAACGACCAGCAGGGCAGCACCGGCGATAAGCGTCAGGGGGTCGGATGGTTTGACGCCGTAGAGTTGACCCTTGATGACACGACCCAAGGCCAGGGCGGCCGGGATGCCGATGGCTACACCGATGCCCGCCAGCAGCAGCGCCTCGCGCAGAACGGGAGCGGCGACGTTCCGGCCTGTCGCGCCCAGCGCCATGCGCACGCCGATTTCGTTCGTCCGGCGCGCCACGTTGTATGCCATCAAGCCGTAGAGACCGATGCATGACAGCAACAGAGCCAGCAACGCCAGCGTGCCGCAGAGAAACGCGAACAGGCGTTCTTCGCTGATCCTTCCGTTGCGCACTTGCTCCTGAGTGGCGATGTTGGCCAGCGGGATATCAGGGTCGATTTCGGCCACCGCCCGTCGGGCTGCGGTGACCACGGCCAGAGGTGGCAGGCTGGTACGTACCGCAAAGTAGGTCGCGGCGCTGAAATCCTGCCGGAAGGAGAAATATACGGTGGGGGGCGCTTCGTCTCTGATGTCCCGGTATTTCGCATCGGCGCAGACGCCGACGATTTGCCAGTCCACGCCGTCTCCGCGCCATTCGTCGGTGCGCAACGTCTGCCCGATCGGGTCTTCCCCGGGCAGGTACCGGCGCGCGAACGTCTCGTTGACCACTACCACTTTCGCAGCGTCCTCCGTGTCGGTCACGCGCAGTCCGCGCCCGCGCCGCAGTGGAATCCCCATTGTGGCAAAGAATGTCTCGCTGATGGTCAGCCGGTGGGCTTGCCGTCTGAGTTGTCCTTCAAGCGAGTGCCCCGGGAGGCTGAAGAAACCGCCCCCCGACATCGACCCGCCGAGCAGTGCGAGCCGGGTCAACCCTGCCGAGCGCACGCCCGGTATCGCGGCCAGCGCGCGCTGGATATTTTCGTAGAGCGCGACCGACCGTGCACCGCGGTAGCCCGCATTGTGGGCACTGATCCGGAACAGGAGGAGGTTCTCTGTTTCGAAGCCCGGATCAATGGTGACCAGGTTGACCAGCGTGCGGGCATAGAGCCCGGCTCCGGCGACCAGTAGCATCGACAGCGCGATCTGCGCCGAGACGAGCAGTCGGCCCAGACGCGGGCGAGGGGATCCGAGACTGGCGCGCTCCTTCAGCGCGGTGAACGAATCCACACAGGAGACATACAAGGCCGGCAGCAGGCCGGACAACAGCGCTGTTACCAGAACCGTCGCCAGCGCAAAACCCAGCACGGCCAGGTCGAGCGACGTGTCGTAACGCAGTCCTTCCGGCGAGCCGGCGAGCAACTGCGAAATGGCCGTCTTACCCCACGATGCCAACAGAACGCCCAGCCCACCTCCGAGTAGCGCCACTACCAAGCTTTCCGTCAGCGATTGCCGAATCAGTCGCCAGCGCCCGGCGCCGATAGCCGCCCGCACAGCGAACTCCCGCTGCCGTGCCGCACCGCGAGCCAGTGACAGCCCGGCCAGATTGGCGCAGGCCACGAGCAGGACGACACCGACAATGCCCAGCAGCAGCAACAACGGTTTGTGGTAATAGGTGCGCACGCCACCCGGGCCGCGCCGTCCGTCTTCCACGACGATTTTCGGGTCCTTCATGATCGCGCCGGCCTCACGGGTGAAGACCACGTCGAGAGCCGCCCGGAACTGTGCGTCGGCCGTGCCGGGCCGCAGGCGGGCCATCAACATCACCCACCAGTGGTCGGTTGAAGTCAGCGGTAAGGTCGGCTCCAGTTGTGGCTGCGCCGACATCGGGACGTAGAACGGGGTTTCATCGGCCGGCTGCACGCCCGCAAATCCGCGCGGCAGGACCCCGACGACGGTGAAATCGCGACCGTTGCACAGGATTGACCGACCCAGTACGCCCCTGTCCCCGTCGAAGTGCCGCTGCCACCACGAGTGTGTGATGACGGTGACCGGCGCGGCACCCGTATCGTTGTCCTGACTCGAAAGCAACCGGCCCAGCAAGGGCCTGACGCCGAGCCCTGAGAAGAAGTTGTCCGAGACCATCGCCCCCATCGTGACCAGTGCTTCACGCTGCACCCGCACCGTGACGTTGTTCAGACGCTTGTATCCAAAAATGTCCGCCAGATCGTTGCAGTCTCGCCGCAGGCGCGCGAACATCGGATACGCGACGGCGTCGGCCTTTGCACGATGGTCATCATTGGTGAACATGGATCCGTGGAAGGTATCGATCTGAGGGGCCGTCCCGGCCCACTGCAAGACGCGCAGCTCGTGCGGATTGGGCACGGGCAGCGAACGCAGCAGAATGCCGTTGACCAGCGAGAAGATCGCCGTACCTGCCCCGATCCCCAGCGCCAGCGAGATCACCGCCACGGCGGTGAACCCGGGACTCTTGCACAACTGCCGAAACGCGTACTTGATGTCGTTCACCAAAACACTCATGTCATTCGTCCAATCTCGAATTTCACTAAGGGAACGGCAATCTCACTCATGATGCGACCGCCAATGCCACGTTTGACTGGGTCAGCATGGACTCCAGATTCTCACGCAACCGTTTTCGGCTGCGATACAGGATTACGCTGACCGTGCTCGGTTTGATCTGCATCCGTTTGGCGATCTGCTTGGCATTCTCCTGGTGCCAGTAGTGACGCGTGACCACCTTCGTCCAATCCTGGGGCAGCGTTTCGACCGCTTCACGAAGGGCATCGCACAGTTCCTTCGTCTGCGCCAGGGTGGCCGGTTCGGTGGTCTCCACTAATGACTGGAGACAGCCCCATGCCCCTTCAAAACGCCGGCGGGTCGACTCTCTCTTTGTCTGGTCGATGATCTTGTGTCGCGCGATGCTCCAGAGCCACGCGCTCATCTTGCCTTGGCCGTTGTAGCTGGCCAGGTTCCTGTAGGCCGCCAGAAACGTATCATGCGTGATGTCCTCGACCCGATCGTCAGGCAGATGGTGGAAACGGCAGCACGCGCGGATAACAGGCTGATACATGGACAGCAGGGCAACGATGGATTCTTCCGTCCGCGTTTCCATCACAGCCTGCACCCTCGTCCCAGGAGTTCCCGGTTCATTATTCTCACGCCCCTTGCGTCATTCATAGCGCAATGCCTCCATCGGATCGACCCGGGCGGCCCGTTGCGCCGGAACCCACGCCGCCAGGGCCGCGACGGCGACCATAAGCACGGCGGCCCCGACCATCGTGAGAGGATCATGAGGCTCGATGCCGTAGAAAATGCCATGGATCACGCGGACCAGCGCCAGTGCGACAGGTAAGCCGATGGCTACACCTATGGCCGTGAGCATCAGGGCCTCTCGCAGGATAGGCCAGGCCACATCTGAGGGCTGAGCCCCCAGTGCCTTGCGGATGCCCATTTCGCCGGTCCGTCGCGCGACATTGTAAGCCATGATGCCGTACAGACCGATGCAGGACAGCGCCAGAGCC
>CP070782.1:4788683-4802415 GCA_020346325.1 Phycisphaerales bacterium | reverse complement strand
GCTGTGCGCAGCCACAAGGTCAGCGACCTCAACGCCGACATTGAGAAGGGCCATCTGTCCAGTTCCCTATGTCACATGGGCAACATCTCCTATCGGCTGGGCAGGACCATGTCGGTCGCCGACGCCCGGAGTACCATCGACAACGAGTATCTGCTGGACTCTTTCGACCGGATGGTCGAGCACCTCAAGGTCAACAACGTGGACCTGGAGAAAGAGCCGATCACCATGGGCCCGATGCTCACGATGGACCCGGACAAAGAGGTCTTCGTCGGTGACATGAGCAAGGAGGCGAACATGTACATCAAGCGCAACTACCGCGAGCCGTTCGTGGTTCCGGAGAACGTCTGATGAAGTTCGCGTTGTGCAACGAGATGTTTGAAGGCCGGTCGACGGCCGAGGTGGCATCGATCGCGCGGGACTTGGGCTATCACGGCCTGGAGATCGCGCCGTTTACCCTGGCGCCTTCGGCCACGGAAGTGACGGCGGCCCAACGCACCGAGACCCGCAAGGCGATTGAAGATCAGGGGCTCGAATGCGTGGGACTGCACTGGCTGTTCGCCGGACCGAAAGGCCTGCATATGACCACGCCGGACGATGGCGTATGGGCCCATACGCGGGACTACCTGGCCGCCCTGCTCGATCTGTGCAGCGATCTCGGCGGCAAGATCCTGGTCCTCGGATCGCCCAAACAACGCAGCGTCCTGGAAAACCAGACCGCGCAGGGTGCCTGGCAGCGCGCGGTCGACTTGCTCAGCTCCGTGCTGGACAAGGCGGGCGACCTGGGCCTGACGATTTGTCTGGAGCCGCTGTCGCCGGCCGAGACAGATTTCATTAACACGGTCGATGAAGGGATGAAGATGGTGCGACAGATCGGCCATCCGAGTCTCAAGATCCACCTCGACGTCAAGGCGATGTGCTCCGAAGGCAAGCCGGTCCCCGAGATTATCCGTTCGGTAACCGCCGACGACATCGGGCACTTCCACGTCAACGACGCAAACCTCTACGGTCCCGGGATGGGCGACGTCGATTACGCCCCCATCGCCGAGGCCATCAAGGACGTGGGCTGGGACCAGTGGCTCTCGGTCGAGGTCTTCAAATACGACCCCGATCCCGAGACCATCGCCAGAAGGAGTATCGACTACCTGCGCCAGTTCTGGCCCTAGGCTTCCACCAAGCGGAAAGTGATTGAGCAACGACGAGGCAGGCCCCCGGGTCTGCCTCGTTCTCTTTCACTGCGAGTCTAGACGGAGCAGGCGAGATGGGTTTTGAGGGATTGCTTGGCGCGGTGGAATTGGACGCGGGCCTTCTGCGGCGTGGTCTGGGTGCGGGAGGCGATTTCGCTGTAAGGCAGTTGCTCGTAGCAGCGCAGTTCCACGATGTCGCGGTGGGCGGGGTGGAGCTGCTTGACCTCGGCGGCCACGCGTTGGAGCATCTCGGCGCGGATCTTCGCATCGAGCAGATTGCCCCCCTCGGGCTGCGCCCCACGGGCCTGCTCCAGAGCGCGCAGCAGCGAGTTCTCGGCGGACGATTGAAGCCGGCGGCGGCGGAAGGTATCCTGCGTCTTGTTCCAGGCGATGCGATACATCCAGGGCCAGAACCGACTACGGTCGCGCAAGGACTCGACGCGGCGAATCATGGCCAGCAGTGTTTCCTGCAAAATGTCCTCGGTAGCATCCTGATTGAGCGTGATCCGCAGGACAAACGGATACAATCGGTCCCAGACCAGCGTGGCCAGGCGTCCCATGCCGGCCTGGCTGCCCGACTGGGCCTCGGCGAGTATTTGGATGGTATCGTGATCGTCGTTCATGGTTTTGGTCCTCGCCCCTAGAAGGCCATCGGAGCGTGGCCGGTAACGCAAAGCTGCAAACGAAAAAGGATTTTATTCGGCCGCCGCCTCTTCGATTGACATGGGAGGCTCGGCGAACTCTTCTTGGCCTCCATCCAGCACGCGCCAGGCCGGCGGTCGCAGGTGCGGCGCGGCCCACGGGCCGGCGCAGCGATGGCACCGGTCCATATCGGGCCGGCGCGGCAGGCCGCAGCTGGCACACGTCACCAGCGCCACGGCCGGTCGGGTCAGACGGTACGTGATGTACGCGGGGATGCCGAACATCAGCGTCGCCAGGAGCCATACGGCGCGGGCGTTGGCCGACAGCCCCACGATTCCCGCGTCACGGATGACGCGCCAAGTGAGGAAGATCGCCACAAGGACGGCCGGCAACATCATGACCAATGCCCGAAGGAACTGCGTCACGATATCGTGTTGGACCATGTCGCGATGCATGGCAGCAAAAGAGTTGGGTATCAGGAACAGGGCGCGATGGCTCGCACGGGCTTCGACGTGATTGACCGCAAAGAACGAGACCATCGTCAGGCCCAGCGGATGCAGGTTCTCCAACGCGTATTGGCCAGCCGCCAGCAGCTTTCCACCGGGAACGTCGCGGAAGACGGCCAGTGCCGAGGGGGCCGTGGGCGTTGCTACGATGGGTTCCGGTTCGCCTCCCCAGCGCAGTTCCTGCAGTATTTCTTCGACCGCCCGGGTCATGCGCTGGTACGATACAGCTTTGCTGAAGTTGCCTCCGACGCGTTTGCCGTCCTTGTCGAAGATGGCCAGTGACATGGAGGTTCCCTGACGGGAAACAGCGACGGCGAGCATGCCGACGTACTCAGCCGGGTTGCCGACACTGACCGGCGCGACATCATAGGCCAGCAGTTGCTCGGGCCGGGCACCGCCATCGCCGAACAGCGGTGCGGGAGCCGGCAGAGCGGCTTTTCCGGTCAAAAGCCCCAGCGTCTGAAGGTCTAACAGATCGATGCGTCCGGAAGCCGCGACCACCGGCGCATACTGCCAACTGAACCCAGCGCCGAACGGCATGTTCAACCGCCAGTCGTACTTTGGCTCTGAGCCCTCCTGGTCCTCTCGGAGCACGCGCCGCATGGTCGGCCGCCAATGCACATCCAGACCCTCAGGACCTTGGGAATCCATGATTCTGACGGGCTCGTGCGTTGCATCCTGGGCCAGTTGGGGTCCGGATCTGACTTCCATCTTGTCCTGGTCGATCGCGAAGAAACGGCGCTGCTTCCGGTCATAAACGACCACCGGCCGGTGCCGTTCTCTGATAAGAGGATCGACAAAACATCCCAGGTCCTGGCTTGGTGTATCCGCAATGCCCTCCGGTCCGGCGTAGTACGGCCTGGTGATCCGCTCGACCATTCGGCCGTCTCTTTCTCTTCTTTCGAGACGCGCGACACAGAACACGAGCTGCCCACGAGCTCGGTCGAAGTACATCCACGTTTTGTCCTTCTCATACTGGAGGACGTCGGTGCGCGCTCCACCGGGCGCTTTGGATTTCACATAGTCGAAAACTCCGAGAATATCGCCAAAGACATCATCCTGGAAGCCTCCGCTGGCAATCGAGGGGCGATCCGCATTCGGATCGTTTTCGACCGCTTCCGGCAGGAGGCGCGACGGAGAAACCCACATATACCGGGCCTCGCGCGGCATCTTGATCTGCGCGATCGCTTCACAGTTGTAGCGGCCCCAGAACAGAACGATGGTGAAAAACACAAGAACCATGAATCCCGTGGCCAGGACTTTAAGGCAGTAGTTGCGTGAGGTCGTCATGGTAATGCGCTCCTACAGCGACGAGGATGAGAACCGGCACCAGGTGGCGGTCAGGCAAGCCACGATGAAGATCGAGAGCATCAGCGCCACGTCCGGGCCCAGCCCTTTGATGATCACCAGCAGCGGGATCAACAGGGCCACGGGCAAAACGCCCAGGGTCGGCGCCAGCGACCGGCGATTCCAGCCGGCGTAGAGGCCCAAACAGTAGCAGGCGAAACAGGTCAGGAAGAGACTGCGCATGATATCGCCCAACACACCCGCATAGAGCGGGACCTGGTCGGTGTGCATGTCGATGAGAATAGCGCCGGCCACACCGAGGGGCACGATGAAGATCAGGATCGCCGCGAGGCCGGCAAGGACGCGAGCGGTGAATATCTGCCGACGCGTGGTCGGCAGTGCGGTCAGAAACGCGGAAACCTTGCGCGTCCGATCCGTATACATCTGCGCCACTCCCAAAGCAGAGACGCCCACCGTCACGATAATGGTGACGGGAATCGAGCCACCGATGCCGACGATCATCATATCGCCGGCCCCCGTGGCGAGGATCACGGAGACCACGCCAAAGGTGAGCAAGCCCGAGAGGATGACCGCTCCGACGAAGTAGGCCAGATGATCCACCATCTCACGTTTGACCAGTGTCACAAGGGTTCGCATGTCAAACCTCGCTTTCCTCTAGGACCAATTCGCTGGAGGGCCTGGTGCACTCGATGAAGATGTCTTCCAGCCGCATGGGCAGTTCCGTGAAACTCTCAGGCCGGAACGTCTCCAGAATGGCACGCTTCTGCGGATTCCAGTTGGCGACGGTCAGAACCATTTCGCGCCCCTCGGTCCGCTGGTTGATGATCTCCGTGATGTACAGGTCCTCGGGCGCCTCGCGGGGGAAGAGCACCTGGAGCTTTTTGACGCGATTCTTCAGTTCCTCCAGTTCGCAGTCCACGACGAGCTTGCCGGCCGCAATGATGCCGATACGGTCGGCGATGCGTTCGACATCGCCCAGGATGTGGGAGCTGAAGAGAATCGTGCGGTTCTGCTTCTGGATCAGGTCGATGGCCATCTCCAGGAACTGACGGCGCGCGACCGTGTCGAGGCCCAGGGTGGGATCGTCGAAGACCAGCAGCTCGGGCTCGACCGTCATCGCCAGGGCCAGATTGAGTTGCGCCCGCATGCCGGTCGAAAGATCCTTGACCTTGCGGTCCATCGGCAGGCGGAATGTCTCCATCAGGTGGTCGAAGAACGCGGCGTCCCAATGAGCCGCGAGCCCTTTGCAGAGACTGACCAGGCGGCGGACCCGGTAGTTCTGAATCAGGTGGTGTCCCTCTGCAACGTATCCGATCCGGCCCCGCGTCTGGGCGGTCAGTTGCGTCGAATCCTGCCCGAGCAGCGCCGTCGTGCCGCGGGTGGGCGGTTCCAGCCCCAGCAGGATACGGATGATGGTGGTCTTGCCACTCCCGTTGCGGCCGAGCAAGCCATAGATGCAGCCGCGCGGCACTTTCAGGTCAATCCCATCGAGCACGCAGCGGCCCTCGTAGTACTTGACCAAGCCGTCTATTTCAATCACGTTGTTCGGCATGCTACCTCTCCTTACTTCCCCGCCAGATTGAACTTGTCTACGGCGCCGTGGAACCAGTCGACGAGCATCGGTTTGTCGATTTGCATGTGAAAGGCGTCCACCACGATGCGCTCGATCTGCTCACAAATGATCCGCTTCCGCACGGTCTTGCTGAGATTGCTGTCCAGGCTGGCGACGAACGCTCCAGCCCCGGCCTTGGTGACGATGATCCCCTCCTGTTCGAGCTGACGATAGGCCTTGGCGATCGTGTTGGGATTGATGGCCAGTTGCTGGGCCAGTTGCCGCACGGTGGGCAGGCGCTCTTCGCGAAGCAGCCGGCCGATCGCGATGTCCCGTTTGACCTGGTCGATGATCTGCAGGTACACGGGCCGATCCGATGCATTGTCGATGCGAAATTGCATGGGCCACCTCGTTATTTGTACTACTATAACTATTACAAGTATACTCCCCCGGCGTTCGCCTTTCAAGGCCTTTTTCGGATTTTTTTGTCCGCCCCGGAAAAGGCCTGTGCGCCGCGCGATCTTGACGGAAACGGCGGTTTCGGCTATGCTATCGCCTGAGAAACCTGGTTTGCGAGGCCGAGCCATGACGAAGAAACGCAAAAGTTGGCGGGAGAAGCTCGAGAATCCCCCGGTGGAGTTGCCCAAGATCGTGGAGGTCCCGGAGAAATGGCGCAAGAGCCAGGGCGGACGCTTCGTGCTGGTGCCGACGCCGCTGATGACGGATGCCGAGATCCGCACCGTGCGCAAGGGAAAGCTCATCACCACCGGCGCGCTGCGGCACAGGCTGGCCCAACGGGAAAAAGCCGACTCGACCTGCCCGATGACGTTGGGCATTTTTCTCCGCATCATCTCCGAGGCCGCAGAAGAAGCTCGCCAGCAGGGCAAAAAGCGCATCACGCCCTACTGGCGGGTGGTCAAGGACGACGGCAGCCTCAATCCCAAGCTCGCCGGCGGCGTCGAGGGCCAGGCCGCGAAGCTCCGAGCCGAGGGCCATACTATCGTCCCGGGCAAGGGCAAGAGACCGCCCCGGGTCGAAAGCCTTGAGAAGGCGCTGGCATAGGCCCCACGGCCCGACATCCTGGGCTCCCGAAGCCCCCTGCCGGTCCTGCCCCCCTTCATCGCCCTGTCTTTTCGGGCGGGAAGTCTGGGTTTTTGGGGCGAATGCAAGTACAATAATACATATGGCTTCATATCGGCTGCCCCGGAGGTGAATCGTTGCACGGTATGGGAGATGAGCGATGAGAAGAACGATCCCCACGCATGCGAGCGCGGCGCTTTCGGCACTGGCCTTGCTGCTTATGTCAGGAGGTCTGGCCGCCGCGGCCGAAATCGACCCGAATCCCGTCGGGCACTGGAAGCTCGACGGCAACGCCGACGATCAGACCGGCACCAACCACGGCACACTCATGGGCAACCCGACCTGGGTGAATGACCCGAATCAGGGTTGGTGCCTCGACCTCGATGGGGACGGAGACTACGTCGATGTCGGTGACGACCCATCGCTGACGTTCACCGAGACGATCACGGTCGCGTGCTGGATCAAGGTCCGCGCGTTCGACAGAAACTGGAATGCGATTATCACCAAAGGGGACGACTGGGTTCTGGCCCGGACGCGTGACGACGATCGCGTGGCCTTCCTCTGCCTGGGTCCGACCGGAGGGGGTTGGCCGGAGGTCTACAGCGGTGAAGTCAACGATGGCCAGTGGCATCACATCGCCGGAGTGTACGACGGCTCTCGACTCCACCTGTACCAGGACGGCCAGCGCGTGGACTCCAAAACACTGCAAGGCCCTATCAACAGCCAGTGGAGCCGGGTCCTCATCGGCGAAAACGGGCAAGCGTCAGACCGCTATTGGAACGGCCTAATCGACGACGTGCGCATCTACGACCTGCCGCTGACGGTCGAGGAGGTGGGCAGCCTGGCTCAGCCAGAACCGCTGCTTCCGCCGCCCCCACCGCCGGCTCCTAACGATGTCACCGCTACCGGTCACGACAGCCGCATCGATCTGCGCTGGAGTTTCAGTACAGACCCCAACCTGGAAGGCTACAACATCTATCGAGCCGACTCCGACGAAGGTCCTTTCACCCAACTCAATGATTGGCCCCACACGGCCTCGGTCTACAGCGACTTCTTCGGCGTCAATGACCGGACGTACTACTATCGGGTGACGTCGGTGGCCATCCGGGGCGGCGGGGAATCCGAACCGTCTAATACCGCATCGGCTGCGTCCTACGCGATGACGGAGCAAGAGCTTCTCACGTCCGTGCAGGAGGCCATTTTCCGGTACTTCTGGGACTACGGCCATCCCGTCAGCGGACTGACCCGCGAAGGATATGAGCTGGGCCACAGCACCGATACCTGCACCTCCGGCGGTACCGGCATGGGCCTGATGGCCCTGTGCGTGGGCGCTGAACGCGAATTCGTCACCCGGGCCCAGGCAGCCGAACGCGCCCTGCAGATTCTGACCTTTCTGGGCGAGAGGACTGCTCGTTTCCACGGCGCCTGGTCACACTGGATCCACGGCGCTACGGGTGCGACCAAGCCTTTCAGCACGTATGACAACGGCGGCGACCTCGTCGAGACCGCTTACCTGATACAGGGCATGCTCACGGCGCGACAGTACTTCGATGATCCGAACGACCCCGTGGAGATGGAGATCCGGCGCCGGGCCACGCAGATGTGGGAAGAGGTCGAATGGAAGTGGTATCTCCGCTATCCGAGAGGCCAAGTGCTCTACTGGCATTGGTCGCCCGACTACGGTTGGCAGATGGACCACGCCATTCGCGGCTATAATGAAGGTATGATCGCCTATCTCCTGGCGATCGCCTCACCGACGTACCCCATCCCGGCAGCGTACTACTACGACGGCTGGGCCCGGTCGCCCGAGTATGCCAACGGCAACGAGTATTATGGCTATACGCAGTGGGTGGGCCCGGAGAAAGGCGGGCCGCTGTTTTTCACACACTACAGCCATCTGGGCTTCGACCCGCGCAACAAGAGTGACAGTTACTGCAACTACTTCGACAACAGCCGGAACATCTCTCTGATCAACCGCGCCTACTGCATCGAAAATCCGCATGGATATGCCGGCTATAGCGACCTAGTGTGGGGACTGACAGCCAGCTTCAACCCGTGGGGCTACAGCGCTCATTCCCCCACCAACGACAACGGCACGATTACCCCCACCGCGGCTCTGAGCGCGATGCCTTATGTCCCCAGCGAGTCCCTGGCAACGTTGAAGCACTTCTATTATGCGCACGGCGAAGGTCTGTGGGGGCCCTTTGGCTTCGTCGATGCCTTCCATCCCACGGAGGACTGGTTCGCGCCCGGCTGTGTGGCCATCGATCAGGGGCCGGTCCTGATTATGATCGAGAACTACCGCACGCAGCTGTGTTGGAACCTGTTCATGGCCAACCCGGAGATCCAGCCCATGCTCGACGCCATCGGTTGGACCAGCCCGTAGGAATCGCGTGGAAGATCCCGACCACCCACGCATGGGAAAAGAGGCCTGACGTAACGGACTATGAACGTCGTACCGCTTCAGGACAAGCAGAGGATCGAAGCCTTCTTCCGGCGGAAGCCCGAATTGTACATCTACGCCATCGGGGACCTGGATGATTTCTTCTGGCCGTATACAACGTGGTATGGGCGCGAGGAAGTCGGAGAACTGCGGGATATCGCGCTGGTCTATACGGCTAAAGCGCTGCCGACCGTGATTGCGCTGACCGAAGAGCCGGAAGGTATGCGCACCCTGCTCACTGAGATTGCCCGCCTGCTACCCCAGCGATTCCACGCCCACCTGAGCCTCGGCTTGGAAGAACTCTTCCGGAACGACTACTTAATAGAACCCCATGGGGTGTTTCAGAAAATGGCCTTGCACGATCCATCGCCCGTCCGGCAGATTGACGGCGCGCGGGCCCTGCAACTGACGGAGGCGGATCTGCCTGAGATGCTGGCCTTCTATGCCCAGAGTTATCCCGGAAATTGGTTCGACGAACGCATGGTGGCAACAGGCCGCTACTTCGGCCTGCGCGAAAATGGGCAACTGATCTGTATCGCGGGCGTACACGTGTACTCGACGCGTTATCGCGTGGCGGCACTGGGCAATATCGTCACGCATCCGGCTCATCGCGATCAGGGATACGCCACGCGCGTGACGGCCAGACTGTGCCAGGTGTTGCTCGACGAGGTGGACCATATCGGCTTGAACGTCAAGGTCGACAACAAGGCCGCGATCGCCTGCTACGGGAAGCTCGGCTTTGAGGTCGTCGCACCCTACGGCGAGTTCAACATCACACGTCGCGTCTAGGAGCCTCAGACCTCGTCAGGCTTTGCGGGCCCGGACCAGGGAATTCATCCACTCATCCTTGTGGATCTGCTGTACGCCGGCAAAGCCAGCACCGGCCAGGTCGTCACGGAATTCGTCGAGCGTGTAGGAATTGCCCCCTTCCGTCGCCACCAGCATGTTGACGGCAAACAGCGCACCCGATGGCGGCGCCGTGCGGGATGAATCCATGACGATGTCGCGGATCACCAGTGTCCCGCCGGGGGCCAGGGCAGCGTGAATCTTGGCGTAGAGCGTCCGGTTCTGGGTGGGGGAATTCTGGTGGGCGATGGCACTGAGCCAGGCGAAGTCCGCACCGGCCGGCAGCGGGTCGACGTTGTAGTCGCCAGCAACGAGCGTGACACGATCGATCAGGCCAGCCGCCGTGAGGCGTCTCCGGGCCAGTGGAATTACCTCGGGCAGGTCCAAGAGCACCGCCGTGGCCTCGGGAACCGCCCGGAGAAAGGCAATGGTCCACGTGCCTGAAGCCCCTCCGATATCCAGCAGACGCTGGAACTTCACCGACTCCAGCTTCCCCACGATCTCCGGCGCGACGGGCTCAGTGAAATTGTTCATCGCGCCGATGAAAGCCTCGCAGTCAGCTTCGGCTCCCCGAATACTGGGCGTCCGCTCGGCGGGCGTTCCGCTGCGTACCACCTGGCCAAGCTGGGCCCAGCGGCGCAGGCAGTTGCCCTGGTGCCGCACGGCAGGCAATACGCTCGCGGGCGAATCCGCACTCAACAAATCGGCGACCTCCGGCGGGACCTGGTAGAGCCCCTTCCGCTTGCCGAGTAGACCAAGGGCCACCAACGCATCGAGCAGGATCGTCACAGCCCGAACGTCGGCATCGATTCGGCCTGCCACGGCCTCTGCCGACGCCGGGCGGTCGCCCAGAGCGGTGAAAACATCCAGCTCGGCTGCCGCGACGACGACGCAGGCAGGTTGAAACGCCCGCGTCATTTCCATCAGTTCCAATGCTGTCCACGAGCTCGCCATTGGGGACCTCCAGTTTCGTATCGCTTGGCTCGAGTCCCAGTATACGCCCGACGGGGAGGTCACTCCAAGGCAAATCCAGGCGAACCGCCGCGACACAGACTTGGAAACCTTCGATTTTAGGAGCCGATGGCCGGTGAGTTTTTCCGCGTTGGGGCTTGACGCGCGGGACAACTTGGGCTTTATTGTACGTGTTAGGTAAGCTGGCGTTGTGGGCATGGCTTCACCCAGCAGGCGTCCTGGCCCTAGGGGGGCTCCTTCTGGACCAGCAGATATGCGGATTTCATAGCTGAAAGGAGACTAGACAATGACAAGGACAGTTATTACTGTGGCAACCATCTCGCTGCTGGTCCTGACCGTCGGGTGCCAACCGTCTGATCGAAGCCGGGCCCAACGACTGCCTCAACGAACAACCTACGCTCCTCCGGCCAACGAGGCCTCCGAGGTCGTCGGCTCTACCGATGAAGTGGATCTTGTGGAGCAGGTCTCCAGGTTCCGGCGTGAATACCGTCGCAGTCTGGAACTGCTGACGCAGCACTACACGGCCGCGGGCGACAACAAGAAACTCGGATGGGCCAAGGAGGAGTTGCGAGCGCTGGATCGGATGCCGCAATACCGCTACATCGTCGACGCCGAGGTGCTGCCGGCCACCCTGACGGCCGCAGAGCGCATCCCGGCAGCCGATGAGTTGTACCTGGCCGCGCGGGAGACCAAGCGCCAGGCAGAACCGATCGGCATCCTCAAGGACGAGGAACAGTTGCGGGTCGCGCGGGAGATGTATGACGAACTGATTCGCAAGTACCCCACCAGCGACAAGATCGACGATGCCGCCTATGAGGTGGCCGATATCTATGAATACTTCAAGGACTATGAGATCGCCCTGCTCTATTACCAGCGGGCCTATCAGTGGGACCCGGATACGCCCAATCCGGCGCGGTTCCACGCGGCGATGCTGCTGGACAAACGCCTGCGCCGGCGCGACGAGGCCCTGGAACTCTACCAGGAAGCCGTACTGCGAGAGGGAGACCGATACGACGAATGGAAAGTGTACGGCGAAAAGCGAATCAGGGAGCTGAGCACTTCCGATGACGGCAGCATGTAAGTCAAGATCATCGACAAACGTGCTTTCGGGGTCTGACACACGTCAGACCCCTTTTTTTGTGGCCCAGAACCGAAAGCAACCCCATGGAACCGCTTGAGGAAAAAGTGGCGCGTTTCATTCGAGTGAACCATCTCTTCGAAGGGGCCGCGCGCATTCTACTGGCCATCTCCGGCGGAGCCGACTCGATCGCCCTGCTGCGCGTGATGCGGACCCTGGCGGCGCAAGGGGTCATCCAGGCCGACCTCGTCTGCGCCCATGTCAACCACCAGTTGCGGGGCGCTGCCAGCGATGGCGACGAAGCCTTCGTAACGGCGCAGGCCGCGGAGCTGGGAATCCCCGCGATCACGAAGAGTGTCGACGTCAGCGCGTTCGCGAAGACACACAAGCTCTCGATCGAAACGGCGGGCCGGCAACTGCGTCTGGCGTGTCTGGGCGAAATCGCCCGGAGCGAAGGTTGCCCGTGGGTCGCGACGGGCCACCAAAGAAACGACAACGCGGAAACCGTACTGCAACGACTGCACCGCGGGACCGGTTTCCGGGGGCTCGCGGGGATCTGGCCCTCCCGACAGCTCGACGACGCATCGAAGCTGGCCCGTCCTCTGCTGGGCTGCGGGCGCCTGGAGATTGGGGTCTATCTCCGAACGCAGCATCTGAGCTGGCGCGAGGACCAAACGAATGCCGATTGCGCCCACAAACGCAACTACATTCGCCACCGGTTGCTGCCGACCCTCCAGAACGAGTCGGGCAGCTCACTGGTCTCAGCACTGGCGGACCTGGCAACAGCCGCGCGAAGGCTGCATCAGCGCGTCGAAAAACAGGCAGAACGAGCGATCGCAACGCACGTGTGCCGCGCCGACGATGGACGATCTATCGACGCCGTGGCCCTGGCCTCTCAACCGGAAGTGGTCGCGGTGGAACTAATCCGACTCCAGTTGACCCAACTGGGCTGCGGCGAGCGCCACCTGACCCGGCGCCACTACCAAGCCATCGTCAAACTGGCGCACTCTGGTGCCGCGCGCAAGACTTTGACGCTGCCGGACGGTTTCCGCGTCTGCCGCGAACTCGGACAAATCGTCCTGCGCCGCGGTACGGCCGCCCCCCGTGCTGAAATGCCCACGTCGAACGTCACGATCTGCATCCCGGGAGTCACCCGCTTCGGCGACTATCGTATGGAAGCCACGATTCTCGACCGCGCTGACTTAGCAGAGATCGCGTTGAGAGCCAACAAAGCTCCACATCTGGAGTATCTCGATTTTGACCGCATTTCGCTTCCACTTATCGTCCGAGCCCGGCGCAACGGGGACCGATTCCAGCCGTTGGGTCTGAACGGACCGAAGAAAGTCGGCAAGTTCCTTACGACGGCCAAAGTCCCTCCTCGGCTTCGACAACACGCGCTGGTCTTCGAAGACTGCGAAGGAATCATCTGGCTGTACCCTCTGCGCATCGATGAGCGAGCCAAAGTCACCGACCAGACGCGCCGCATTCTCGCCCTGCGCATTACTGACCTAGCAGCGACGCAATGACCTCGATGACATCGCTGTGAGCGACGGAATACCAATCATCTCCCAGCTTGATGCTGTCGTTTCTCCACCCCGCGCCGGTGTAGCAGAGTCGCCCCTGTTGGTTCAAGACGCAGAGGCTGGCATAGCCTGAATAGAGCCAGCCCAGGCACCAACGACGAATACTCCCCTCGCCGGCCACGACGGGCCAGTCGATGCGCTCGTCCTTCTCCTGCTTGGAGCCCTCGAAGGGCGCCTTGCCCGTCTTGATGTACGCCTCGATGTGGGACCGATCCCGATCGATATTGATCTCGACCATTTCCAGGCCCCGGCCGTGGTGTTTTCGCCAGAGTTCGCGCAGCATCGATTGATGCGATTGCGGGTAGTAGCTGAAATAGACCAGCACGACCTTCCCTTTCCACGCAGCCGAGTCCAGCGTTCGCCCCGCGAAATCGGTCGCCACCAGTCGCAAGGGAGCGGCGTACTCTTTGCTCGCATCGCGATCGGTATAGGCCTGCTCCAGCGCCGCCATCACGCGGAAATAGGCCGGTACATTGAGCCGGTCGTCGGGTTGGGCTTCGCAGAAGTCGATCAGGCGCTTCTTGATGGCCGCATAGAC
>CP070782.1:4759592-4788583 GCA_020346325.1 Phycisphaerales bacterium | reverse complement strand
TTCTCCTCAAGCCGGCGTCCCTATCCGGCAAACGTTTCCACTTCCTCTCTGGTCGGCATCGAGGGCTGGGCCCCCATTTTCATGACGGACAGCGCCGCCGCCCGCCCGGCAAACGTGGCCGCCTCGCGCAGTGATTGTCCCTGGGCCAGACCGACGGCGAGGCCGCCGGCAAAAGCGTCGCCAGCCGCGGTCGCATCGATAGCTTGCACGGCCAGCGCGGCGATGAATTCCATCGAATTGGCCTCGGCCAGCAGGAACCCCTGCCCCCCCATTGTCACCACGACGGCATCAACACCGGCGGCCAGCAATTTCCGGGCCGCGGCCCGAGCCGAGGGTTCGTCGTGCACTTCCACTCCCGTCAAGATCCGGGCCTCCGTCTCATTCGGGGTCAGTACCGAAACCATGTCCAGCAGTTCAGCCGGCAGGTCCTGGGCCGGCGCCGGATCGAGAATAAAGGGCACGCCCGATTCGTGGGCCAGTTGCGCGGCGTGCTGTACGGTTTCAAGCGGTACCTCCAACTGAGCCACCACGGCACCAGCCGCCCGAATATCATCGGCCGCGCGCTCCACATCGTCGGCCGAAAGCGCACTGTTGGCACCGGGGGCCACGACAATGACGTTGTTGCCCTGAGCATCCACGGTGATCAGCGCCACGCCCGAAGCGACGCCCGAGCTCAGAGTGACGTGGGTCGCGTCCACCCCCTCCCGCTCGAAGTTGGCGAGCGACTGGCGACCGAACAGATCGTCGCCCAGCCGGGCGACGAAATGAACATGGGCGCCAAGCTTGGCGGCTGCCACGGCCTGGTTGGCCCCCTTGCCCCCCGGGACCATCAGGAAATCCCCGCCTAAGATCGTCTCGCCCAGTGTCGGAATCCGGGCCGTCTTGACGACCAAATCCATGTTCGAACTGCCGACCACCACGATATGGGGCCGTTGATCAGCGATAGGACCGGTTCCTGTCATCATTTCGTCAGACGCTCGACAAGGAAGTCCTCGAAGCCACCCAAAGTATTCCAGTCGATGGCACAGTCAATCACCTTCGCCCCTTCGGTCACCTTCGTATGGCCGGCGTCGGTGATCGCCACGGGCAAACGCTCCATCTTCGTGAAGCCGTGACTGATGGCTAGGTAAACCGCCACGGTATCGAACAGTGTCGAACTGCGATGCTTGACGATATCGTCGACCCGGCGCTGGAGGTCCGCTTCGTCGATGTCTTTGTCCTGGCCCCGCAAGCCGTTGGCCTGCCAAAGCCGGTAGTTTTCCAACAGGTAGTCTGTGATCGCGCTGTTCCGCGTAAAGACCTTCTGATATTTGTCCCCTCTGAGCACGACGAGACCGCAGGTGTCCAGCGGCGTGATCGTGATCGGCCAGGCGGCAGTGAAGACCTTGCGGCAGGCGGCCGCGTCGGCCTTGACATTGTACTCCGCATCCGGCGTACTCTTTCCACCATAGCCTTTGTAGATGCTGCCATGCATACCGATGAAGTCGGCCTTCTCGGCAATCCGCGGCTCACGTTCGAGCGCCGCGGCGATGTTGGGTAGCGGCCCGACCGCGATGATCGTCATCCGTTGCGGGGATTTCATGACCACGTCGATCAGCGCACTGACGCCGTCCTTGTAGACCCCTCCCGGATAGGAGGAAAGGTCGTAATCCTCAGCCCAATCCGTATGGCGATGCCCGCCGTCACGCTGCTTGATACCAATGCCAACCGGAATCTGCGCGTGCCCTACCTTGTCGAGATACTTCGCAACGACTTTGGCCTTGGCCTCGGTGTTGCCCACAGCAGTGGTCACCAGCTTGCAGTCCAGCTCGGGTGACTGGACCAGCAAGGCCAGTGCCCAGGTGTCGTCGATGTCGTCGCAGATGTCCGTATCGAGGATGACCGGCCTGGGGGCCGCACCTGCGGCACGGGCCACGATCAGGACTGCCGCCAGCAGCCAGACCGGGCGAGTCAATTTTGTGCACAATCGATTGTGTCGAGCCATACTCAAGCCTCCAAGGTTCAGGTTCTTCCTGCTGATTGTCTCCGATTGTAGCGTGGTCTGGGCTCATGACAAGCCGAAATCCAGGCAGGTCGTCAGGCCCCTGGCCCCCTCGACGGCGGCCAAACCGCTTTGGCAGACGGCTCGAGACAGTGTTCGGCGCGTGTCCGTTTGACAAGAAGGCCGGCGTTGGCGATAATGCCTCCACTGTGTTTGGCGCCGAGTCGGCTGTGCGGCGCACCGGACCAAGGTAACCCCAAGGAGCAATACATGGAAATTATCCCGGCCATCGACTTGCGAGACGGCAAGTGTGTGCGGCTGATTCAGGGCCAGTACGACAAGCAGATCACGTATAAGGACGATCCTGCCGAGCAGGCCCGTGAGTTCCACGCCGACGGCGCCTGCTGGCTGCACGTGGTCGATCTGGACGGCGCCAAGGCGGGCCGGCCGGTCAATACCGAGACCATCACCTCCATCGTCCAACTCGGCCTGCTCAAGGTCGAGGTGGGCGGAGGCCTGCGCGACGAAGACTCCATCAGGGAATTGCTCGATACGGGTGTCACCCGGGTCATCATCGGCACCAAAGCCGTCAGCGACTTTGCCTGGTTCAGCGATATGGCCCGGAGGTTCCCCGGACAAATCGTGCTCGGGCTCGACGCCCGCGGCACGATGGTCGCCACCCATGGCTGGCTGGAGGAGAGTACCCAGAGCGTGCTGGATTTCGCGCGTCAGGCGGACGAGTTGCCTCTGGCGGCGATCATCTATACCGACATCGCCAAAGACGGCATGCTGATCGGCCCCAACATCGAACGAACCCGGGAATTGGCCCAGGTGGTCGAAACGCCCGTCATCGCCTCCGGCGGGGTCAAGGAAGTTGAGGACATCCGTAGGCTTAACCCCATCGGGGTGGCCGGAGTGGTCGTCGGTCGCAGCCTCTACGAAGGCACACTGAGTCTGTCCGACGCCTTGGCCGCTGCCCGCTGACGACCTTCCGGGCGGCCGAGGAAAGGATGCTGATACTCCCGTCTCATCAAAATCACCTGAAAAACCGATGGGTTTCTATCGTCGATCGCTGGACTACGCTGGCCAAATGGCCGATAAATGGAGTGTCTCTGAGCCCGGCGGAGGCTGGCGGAAAGAACGCCTTCGATGGGGTGGGCCGGGGGCAGGTCGGAATAGACCACGTCTTTTCATGGTGCTGAGATAGAAAGTGCAACGCCCTGATCGACAACCAGCCGACAACTGCTCGCCTCTGCCAGGCAGGGTGCTCCGTGACGTGGTGTTCTACACGCTACTCTACACCTTCTTGTGGCAGACAGTAGGCATTCATCTTATCTTCCACGGAGCCGGGCGAATCACCAACTTCCCCTCCTTCTACACCACCTGGAGATTCTTCACCGAACATCTCTCGGCGCCGGGGGGACCTGCGGAATACGTCTCAGCGTTCTTGTCACAGTTGTTCTACTACTCGTGGCTCGGCGCGTTGGTGATTACAGTTCAAGCCTGGCTGCTCGGGCTATGTGCGGCTTGCGTACTGAGCGTGGCAGGTTTCAAACGCGGGCAGCTCATGCGCTACGTCCCCGCCCTGCTGCTGGCGGTCCTCTACGGCCGCTACACATACTTTCTCCCGATCACCATGGCTCTGCTCGTGGCGCTGTTGTGCGTCTGCGCGTACCTGGCCACAGCGCAGCGTCGAGCAAAGGGAAGTAGCCTGGCGGTTTTCGCCCTGCTGTCCCTGGTGTGCTATTATGGCGCTGCCGGTGCATTTCTGCTGTTCGCCCTGGTATGCATCATCTACGAACTCCTGCTCAGCAAGCGATGGCGATTGGGCTCGGCGTATACGATATTTGCCTTGGCCGTGCCGTTTGTCGTAGGCGGGCTGGGGTTCGGTCTGAGCGACGTCTATTCCCAATCGTTGCCCTTTCACTGGACACTGCGCTACTACCACTCACGCGGGCGCTGGATCGAGATAGTCTATGCTCTCCATCTATTGGCTCCGGCGGTCATCGTGGCCGGTGGGATCTGGTCCATGTTGAAGTCGTCCGCACACGAGCAGCACGCCACGGCGCAGAACCCGAAGACACCTTTTAGAAAAAGATCGGGGCAACTGCGTCACATTCTGTCGTGGTATCGCCAATCACCCAGGCTCAACTGGGCAGTGCAGACCGTGCTGGTGTTGGGCATCGGCGCGGCCCTCGCGTTCGGGAACCTCGACCGCAAGCGGCGGAACTGCCTGATCGTGGACTACTATGCGTACCACAAGATGTGGCCCGAGGTCCTCGCCGCCGGCAGACGGCAGGTAACTGACCGCTTCGTCATGCACGCGGTCGACCGTGCCTTGTATCACACCGGACGACTGGGGGATGAAATGTTCCACTGGCCGCAACGACCGGAACTGCTGTTTCTTACGGACGTGCCCCGCAAACAGGCGCACTGGCCGACCTTCGATCTCTACCTGGAGATGGGCCTGCTCAACGCCGCCGAACACGCCCTGATGGAATGCCTGGAAGGGCTTGGCGACCGACCGACGGTCTTGCAGCCGCTGGCCCTGGTCAATATGGTCAAAGGCAACCTCGGCAGCGCCCGCGTCTGTCTCGGGGCCCTGAGCCAGACTCTGTTCCATCGCGACTGGGCCGAACGATACCTCAGACTGCTTGACATCGATCCTAACTTGGCCACGGACCAGCGCGTGCAGCACTTGCGGTCACTGGCCCTCGAACACGAGTTTCCCTCGGTCATGCCGCCAGCGCCCGGAATGTTTCTTGGGCTGCTTGAGAAGAACCCCCGAAATCAGATAGCCTTCGAATACATGATGGCCTCGCACTTGCTGAACAAGCGACTGGCGACGTTCGCCAAGTACATGCCGTGGTTCGAGCGGGCCGGCTACACGGCGCTGCCCACCCACTTCGAGGAGGCGGCGCTCGCCTATGTCTATGGCACACGGAAGCCACTGCACATGGGAAACTACCAACCGCGTGAAGCATTGCGTCGCCAAACCGAAAGCGCCCTCGGAATCCTGACGCGCCACGGCGGCGACAAGCGCGCGGCCCTGCCCGAGTTGGCACCGAAGTATCGCCACACGTACTTGTTCTATTACCTTTACGCGCCGCCCAGTCAGGAGCAGTAGCGCCCAGGGGAGCAACCCGGTCGAATGAGTATCTCCAGCAACAGAAAGACGATCGCACGATGGATCGGCGGCATCTGCGCCGTCGTCGTCATCGGTATGTGTGCGGTTCTGTACGGCACGAGCCGTCCGGTCCGGCCCACCGAGCCTTGCCCGTTGCTGGAGCGACGGCCCACGATTCGACCGGACTATACCGACGCCGTCTTGCCCCCGAACATCGCACCCCTGAATTTCGTCGTCGAGGAGGACGCCAGTGACTGCTTCGTGCGCCTCCACGCCGCCCAGGGTGAACCGATCGAAGTGACGGGCAAGGGCCGGAAGATCGTCATCCCGCAGGGCCCGTGGCATCGCCTCATCGCGGCCAACCGAGGCAGCACGCTGAGCATCGACGTCTTCATCAGAACCCCGGAAGGAGCGAAGGGGCAGACAAATCAGTGGCAGCGGTTCCAGACGATCGTTAACACCATCGCGACCGAACCGACCGACGACTACCTCGTCTATCGACGCATTCACCCGGGCCACGCAACCTGGCGAAAAATCGGCGTCTATCAACGCGACCTGCGCAGCTTTCGCGAGAAGACCATTCTCGACAATGAGCAGTTCCGTGAAGGCTGTGTGAATTGTCACACGTTCTGCAATCATCGCACCGATAAGATGCTCCTCGGGATACGCAGCACCCATTACGGCAGCTCGGCGATTCTCGTCGACGGGCGTGATGCCAGGCAAATCCCAACGAAGTTCGGCTACACCGCCTGGCACCCCAATGGCAGGCTCGCGGCCTTCTCAGTCAACAAGGTCCGGCAGATTTTTCACGCCGGCACCAATGAGATTCGCGACGTCTTCGATTTCGACTCGCTGATGGCCTACTACCGCACAGACACGCAGGCCGTCGAAACCTCCCCCGCCCTGTCGAACAAGGATCGCCTGGAAACCTATCCCGCCTGGTCGCCCGACGGGAAATACCTGTATTTCTGTAGTGCCCCGTTGACCTGGGACAACAAAGAGACCCTGCCCCAAGAATACGACCAGATCCGCTACGACCTGGTGCGCGTGTCGTACGATGCGAAAACCGACACCTGGGGTGACATCGAAACGCTCGTGGCAGCGCAGGAAACCGGACAGTCGGCATTACTGCCGCGAATCAGTCCGGATGGGCGCTGGCTGCTGCTGTCGATGTGCGATTACGGCTGTTTTCCCGTCTATCGCGCGAGCAGCGATCTGTACCTGATCGACCTCGAAGCAGCGCAGGAGACGGGCCGTTACGAGTGCCGCCGGTTGGACATCAACAGCGACGCCAGCGAATCGTGGCACAGCTTCTCCAGCAACGGGCGCTGGATCGCCTTCAGCAGCAAACGGCTCAGCCACGCCTTCACCAGGACGTTTCTGGCCTACCTGGACGAGCAGGGCCGCGTGCACAAGCCCATCCTGCTGCCCCAGAAAGACCCGCTGTATTACGATTCGTGCCTTTGGACGTTCAGCGTGCCGGAGCTGGTGACCGAACCCGTGCGCGTTAGCAGCCGGGCTTTGGCCAGAGCTGTTCGCGACAAGGATGCCAGGGCGATTCGCATGCCCGTGACAATGGCCACGCCCCAAGCGGATTCGGGCAGCCCCTACACCGAACCGCTGCGCGAATAGAGCGGCGCACCTTTGGATCTTGAGCAATAGCCTATTTTTTAGCGAGAGCGGCCGGCGCGGCTGAGCGTGACGTCACAAAGGTCCTTCACTTGCGCAGCGCTTAGCGCTCGGTCAAACAGGATCACCTCGTCGATGGCACCGTGCCAGCAGCCGCCCCGGTAGCTCCGCGTGCCGCCAATGTACAACGTTCCGGCAATTCCCCCACGCCGGTTGCGACCGTACCGCAACAACTGCCCATCCCTGTAAACCGCGAACCGATCGCCGTCGAACGTTGCCGCGACATGGATCCAGGTGCCTGTCTCAAACGCGCGATTGTCCATCGGGACCCGTTCGTCCTCGCCGAATCCCGGTCCGCTAAGCTCGACATCTTCTCGTGTTGTTCCCTGAAGGGCGCAGTAGTCGCCATCGGCATCCAGCAGGAAGAGCCGTCGATTGTTCAGGTTCTCGGTAGCCGTCTGCACCGACGCGGCAAAAGTGAAGGAAGACAGCGATATGTTGGGAATCACAATGCAGTCGTCCTGCCCGTCGAAGGCATAAGCCTGACCGGAGACACCCTCTGTCAATGTCGCCCCGCGAACGCTCCCATGCATGTTGCCGACACTGTCACGCGCGTCGCCGTCAAATCTCCAGATCCCGACAGGCCCGGGCGATGGCCCCACCTCCATCCCTAATGGCTGGTCATCTCCATCTGCCCTCGACTCGAGAGCCGCGTCGCCCTCGGACCGTTCGGTTTCCAACGGGTATGAGTCAAACAGACGTTTCACTTCGGAGGGGCTCAAAGGCCGCCTCCAAAAAGACACCTCATCGATAGCGCCTTGCCAGAATCTACCGCGATGCTGGTCTGTTCCGCCGATGTACAGTGTCCCCGTAACACCTGCGGTCGTAATGCTCCCCTCCTCAGTAAGCGCGCCGTTTTTGAAGATTCTGAACACCTTACCATCATGCGCGAGTACGATATGCGTCCATCGACCGGTGGCAAATTCCCAGTCGTATTCGTTCACCTCGACATCATCGGCGACATAGACACCCATGCCACCGCCCACATTGCCTTGCAACGCATAGCATCGAACACCGTCGGTCAAAAGCAAGATGCGTCGGTTGTTGATCGATGGCGTGTCCGTCTTCACCCAAGCGCCCACGCTGAAGGAGCGCCAAGACACGTTGGGGATTTCCACATAGTCATCCTGCCCGTCGAAGGCGTAAGCCTGGCCGGACACCCCCGCCGTCGGCGTCGCGCCGTGCACCTGCCCATGATTGTGGCCGACGCTATCGCGTGCGTCGCCGTCAAACCTCCAGCAGGCTACAGGCTCTGTCACATCCCTGCCCGGCTCCACAACGGGCGGCGTCGCCGGTCGTGACTCGGGCTGCTTACCGGTCATCGCATAGAGTTGTTCCATCTCGCTATCGGCCAGTCCCCGGCTGAACACCGCCAATTCATCAATGTCCCCCTGCCAATAGCCGCCGTTGTGCGCGTCCACACCCCCAACGTAGGCGGTTCCCGTCAGGCGGTCCTCGTTGACGGAACCGGTTTCTGTTCGCACACCATTGCGATAGAGGCGCACCTGGGAACCGGTAAACACCACCGCCACGTGCGTCCATCGCCCCGGCTCCAGTTGCCAGTCGTATTCGTCAACACCTATGGCACCATCGTGTGTCCCGCCGGCTACGCTGAACGTTGGTCCTCCCTGTGTATTACCCTCAAAGGCGAAATACTCACGCCCCTGATCCAGCATGAAGATACGGCGGTTATTCAGCCCACCCTTCTGTGCCCTGACCCACGCGGCGACGGTAAAGGCCCCCAACTGCAACTCGCCGGCAACGCGAATGTAATCGTCGTCGCCGTCAAAGCCCATCGCGCCACCCAGGCGGCCTTCGTCCGTGTATTTGCCACCATGTACCTGGCCGTGGAAGTCCATTCCGGAGACGTCCACGGCTCTTGCCCCTCCATTCCGATCGAACGAATAGTAGAGCAGCACATCCTTCTGTAGGCTCGTCGGCACCTTCCCAGACATAGAATCGAGCGGAAGCTCCCGGGCACCGGTTAACGTGGCAGCCGCCAGGAGGCAGAATACCAAGGCCGCAACCACTGACGCGTACGGCGAACGCGGTTTGTATTGACTTATCATGGCCATTCTCCTTTCAATTTGGGAGGCGTCTTCCAAGATTCCTGCTACGGACGGCAGATGCTGCCGCGGCGCGCAGCGCTTGAGAAAACTGACGATGGCAAGCCCATATGCGCGCGGCTCGTCCGACGTCATGCGCGACAAGGCCAGCGCATCGCAGGCCATCTCCTGGTCCGCCCGCATCCGGCTCAGGGCCCACCAGACCAGCGGGTTGAACCAGTGCAGAATTGCCAGCGCACTGGCCCACCAGGCAAGGCAGATATCCCAACGTTTCAGGTGCGCCAGTTCGTGCAAGAAGACGTAGTGCAACTCACCCGGGGAAAGGGCTTCCAACAATCCCTGAGGCAGCAGGAGTCGGGGGCGAACGAATCCGAACAGGGCCGGACATCGGACTTTGTCCGTCACGACGACGCCCAGAACCGTCTGTACCCCCATCTGCATCTTGGCGTCCTCGAGCGACTCCAGAAGCTGCTGATCCGTTACCACCCGCTCCTGCCTGACGGTCCACCAGAGCCCGAAGTTGCGCACCAAGATGTAACCGGCCAGCAAAACAGCGCCCGTCAACCACAGCAGTGACAGAGCCGCTGCGGTCGACAAAGGCACGCGCTGGACAGGGGCCTCCCCCCTGAATGGGCGCCCGACCGGGATGGCTTCGCGGGGCGAAAATGGAGCAGGACCCGTTACCTCCGTCGGGGCCGACGGCCCAGGGCCAGACCGCGCCTCGCGGGGCGGGGTCTGCTCCCGAATGGAACCGGCCCTTCCGACCGCCGGCGTCCAGCGTCGCGCCAGGAATAGATTGTAGACGCTCAGCCGGCACGCCGGAGCCCACGGCATGGACAGGCGAACGAGCAGGATCAGCCAGAGCCCGTAATGCCACTGGACCGGCAGCCGGCGGCGCCAGACAAGTCTGATCAGCGCGATCAGGGCAACCAGCAGGCTACCCTGTAGCGTGGTCCTCAGCAGCCATGCGAAGAACGGCGTCAGATTCGTGTATAGCGTTTCCATGGTCTTCCCTCTCGCTGCTAGGCATCTCGCTTCTTGTGTCTGCGTCCCTGGGGCGCCCCCTCACCGGCGAGGATCTGTTTGAGCCGCTCGATCTGGTCGGGCGAGAGCTGCTGCTCTTCGACAAGGGCAGCGAGCATCGGCTCGACCGGCGCGCCGCCGAAGCGCCGCAGCAACGACCGAGTCTCGGCCTTGATGCATGCCGTCTGGTCCACCAGGGGATAGTAGTGATATTGGCGGCCATCTTTCTTGAAACCAAGCGCCTTCTTCTGCACGAGCCGATTGATGAGCGTTCGAATCGTCTCACGCTGCCAATGTGTCTTCTTCGAGAGGATGTCGACGACGTCGTTCGCGGTCAGCGGCGACTTGGCCCACAGGGCCATCATGACCTCCCACTCTGCTTCCGTGATCTTCGGTGCCTTTGCCATAGCGACCTCCTTAATGTTACATTTGTAACAGCTATAAATGTTACACTTGTAACATGTCAAGTCAAAAGAAATCCACGATTTTGGGAATTTTTTTTTCGGCACGCCTCAACGGTAACAGTCAGCCGGGCCAATTACCGTCGTCTCTGCCCTGCTTTCCCGTAGGAACTGCCGCAGATGCGTGCAAAAATGGCATTTGCCCGCGTAACTCTCCAGGCACTCGTAGCCCATAGACACGGCTTGTTCCAGCAGGCCGTGGGGCCCCCGCTCGCACAGGGTTCGAATGAAGCTGTTCTGCGCGGGACGAAAGTGTTGCCAGATTGTTTCGAGGGGCGCCTCACTGATATTGCCCACGATGATCCCGCTACAGGTGCCACTGAAGACATTGCCATGCGGGTCGATATGGACTCCCTTGGCGCCGAGGAAATCGGCGAGGCAATTCGAATCCGCCAGAGCCTCGGCCGGCTTCGAAGCCAGCAGATTCGCCAGGCGGTCGGCCGCCCGCCCTGTGAAACGGCACGGGTGATCGTGATAGGCTTCGACGTAGGCCTTCTCGCGACGTTCCAATCCGTGGTCCCCAATCCTCAATCCACAATCGCCCAGATATTGCTCCCATCGTACCAGGACGCGATCAGAGCCCAGCATCTTTTTGGCGAGGAGGGCCAGTCGCTGGACCGGCTCGATCGGCACGAACGCCTGATGGAATGGATCGACGCTGATCTTGAGGCGCTGAACACCGAGGTCGATCAGTCGCCGCAACCGGTCGCGAACCAGCACGTCACTCGTCGCCCAGAAACCGTTGGTTTCGAGCAGATCGACCGGACCGAGATTTTGTCGCCGGCCCTCGGCGAGAATCTCGACGAGATGGTCCCAGTGCAGGAAAGGTTCGCCTCCGGTCAGGTGGATCTTAGCGCGATCGCCCGCCAGAACACGAAGCGAGCGCCAAGCGGCCAGGCATAGTTCGACCGGCATCAGGCCGCCCTTCTCAGGCGTGCAATGGTAGTAGCAAAACTCACATGCCGCGTTGCATTGATACGTCAGCAGCAGACCGGCCGAACGCCACAACTTGAACTTCGCCTCGTTGCGAGCCCGCGTTCGATTGTACGCGTTGTCGGATAGATCCAACATGCCGCTATCCCTCGGTCCCTCTGGGCGGCTTCTCCACCCTGTGGTGCTTGCGCAGATGCACCTGGATCACGGTGATATCGGCCGGAGTGATGCCGCTGATGCGCGAGGCGTGGCCCAGCGTCGCCGGCTGGAACGCCGAAAGCTTCTCCTTGGCCTCGACGCGCAAGTGCTCGATCGCCGCATAATCCAGATCGCTCGGGATCTTCTTGCCATCGAGATTCCGCTGCAAGTCCACCAACCGCTGCTGCTTGGCGAGATAGCCTTCATATTTGGCATCGACGGCCACTGCTTCCAGAACCTCATCCGCATAATCGGCAGAGGCAATCTCAGGGACTTCGTTCAAGTGCTCAGCCAACTCGCTGTTGGGCCTGCGAAGGAGATCCCATAGACTGCGCCCCTCGTGACGCGTCGCGTGAAGAAACTGTTTGAGCGTCTCGATGTCTGCCAGCTTCTTCTCAAAGCGGCGATGCCGATCCGAACCAACGACACCCACCGCATGGCCGATCGGCGTCAGGCGACGATCGGCGTTGTCGCTGCGTAGTGCCAGACGATGTTCGGCCCGTGACGTGAACATACGATAGGGTTCGTCGATCCCGCGCGTCATCAGGTCGTCGATCATCACGCCGATATAGGCCTGGTCCCGGCCCAGCACAATGGGCTCGGCATCCTGGAGTTTGCGGGCCGCGTTGATACCGGCCAGAATGCCTTGGGCGGCCGCCTCTTCGTAACCACTGGTCCCATTGACCTGCCCGGCCAGAAACAGCCCCGAGATCCGGCGGGTCTCCAGACTGGGCCACAACTGCACCGGAGGGCAATAGTCGTATTCGATGGCGTAGGCGTAATGGACGATGCGGGCGGTCTCCGTGCCCGACATGAGTCTGAGCATCTGCTCCTGCACCTCCCTCGGCAACGACGTGCTGATCCCGTTGCAGTAGATCGTCGTGCGGGCCTCGTCCTCAGGCTCCAGAAAGACCTGATGCCGATCTTTGTCGGCAAAGCGCACAACCTTCGTTTCGATGCTGGGGCAATAACGCGGCCCGGTCGATCGAATCTGGCCCGTGTACATCGGGGCCCGGTCCAGGTTGTCGCGGATAAGTTGGTGAATCTGTTCGCTGGTGTAGGTGATCCAGCACGGCGTCTGCCGCCGTTCGATCTGTCCGGTCAGGAAAGAGAACGGCACCGGCTCTGCGTCGCCCTCCTGGACTTCGAGTCTGTCGAGAGCACAGGTCGCTGCGTCCAGTCGCACGGGGGTGCCTGTCTTGAGACGCTGCACCTCCAGACCGAGCCGTTCGAGACTCGCCGACAGTTCGTTGGCCGCCGGCTCACCCAGGCGCCCCCCCGGAAACTGTTCGGTGCCGATGTGCATGAGCCCGCGCAGGAAGGTGCCGGCCGTGACGATCACCGTCGCCGCGTGATAGACCGCGCCGTCTCGGCAGCGCACCCCGCAAACTCGGTCGCTCTCCGCGAGGATATCGGTCGCCAACGCCTCGACGATCTCCAGATTGGGCGTCTGCTCCAGCGCCAGCCGCATGAAGTCCTGATACTTGTACTTGTCCGCCTGGGCGCGTGGGGCGCGCACCGCCGGCCCCTTCGAACGATTGAGCAGACGAAACTGAATGCCCGTGGCGTCGATGGCCAAGCCCATCAGGCCGCCCAGGGCGTCGATCTCACGGGCCATCTGGCCCTTGCCGAGACCGCCGACCGCCGGGTTGCAGCTCATCTTGCCGATCGTGTCTTTGCCCAGCGTGATCAGACAGGTCGCCGCACCGATGCGGGCGGCCGCGTGAGCCGCTTCGATCCCGGCGTGTCCGGCCCCCACGACAATGCAGTCGAAATCAGTCATCTTCAGAGGATCGTGACAGCGCCACGGCCGAGGCAATGGCGAAATTGGCAGTATGCGTGATGCTGATGCTGACATGGGTGATCTTCAGCGACTCGGCGATCCGCTTGACCTCGCCGGAGAGCGTCACCTCAGGCCGCCCCGCCGCGTCGTTGATCACTTCGATATCGGTCCATTTGATCTTGCCCCGCCAGCCGGTCCCCACGAGTTTGAGAATGGCCTCTTTGGCGGCGAAGCGACCGGCGTACTTCTCGATCGCGTTCTTCCGTGACCGGGCGTAAGCCTGCTCGGCCTCCGTGAAAACGCGGTTGACGAAGCGGTCGCCATGCCGTTCGACCATCTGTTCGATACGGGGGCAGTCCACCAAATCAATACCATGCGCGATGATTTCCATGCGTTCCTCGAGGCAGTCAGTGGATATGGATCACGGCGCGGCCGGCGTCGGGTTCGCCGTTCGATACAGGCGCTCGAGGCAGTCGTCGAGAAAGGGACCGGTGTCGGCCACACCGGTCTGTGCGGCCACGTCCTCATCGAGACGCCGCAGGGCTTCCACCCGCCGTTCCGTCCGAATCCGCTCCTCCACCTGCTCCTGCACGTCGGCCAGAGGCTGATACGCTCTCTCCCGCTTTTTTTCGAGCTTCATAATGAAAGCGTGCCCGGGAACGTCGATCGGGCCGGCGACCGATCCACATCCAGGCTGGTCCGGCTCGATCTTCTCGGCGATCTCGGCCAGAATCGAGTAAGGTTCCGCCAGCGATTCCGGATCACGCGGCGTCCAGAGCCCGCCGAAACTGCGGCGATGACCATGGGAGTATTCCTCCGCCAACTTGCCGAAGGCCTCCCCGGCACAGATTCTCGTCACCAGCTTCTCCGCCAGCGCCCGAGCCGCCTTCACCGCCTGCAAGGGATCGTCGTTCGGATCGTCCACTTCGACCTTGCCGACCTGAATGTCGATCAGGCGAAACTCTATCTCGCCGGGCCGGACGAAGACGCTGTCCTTCATCTGGTCGTAAGCGGCCATCATCTCACTGTAGGTGATTGGGCTGTTCCTGGGGAGTCTTGACGAAACCGAGTACTGCGCCAGGAGCTGCTTCTTCTTGTATTCCTTGAACGTGGTCCGGTTCAGCCCCAGGGCGTTGAGGGCTTCGTCGGCCTGAGCATTGTTGCCCCCGTGCTCCAGCACGAAACGCCGCAACTCCTTCTCGGCCGCCTCGTCCAGGGTCTCATCGGCCTTCTCCCCGAGTTCGTGTCGGGCGCGCTGATAGAGCACGATGTTGCTGATCCGGCTGTTGAGCCGCTGACGCATCTGCGGACGCGCCAACTCTGTGAACTGTTCCAGTGTCGTCGACCGGGCCAATTCCTCCAGACGGCTCTTGAACGAGCCGGCCGAGGCATCCTGCTCCGACGGCAAAGCAATGATATCCTCACAGGTAATCGTCTCACCGACAACGACCAACGCGTCCGGCCGGACCGGCTTGGGCGCAAACGTCAATCGCTGGATTTCCTCTTCGGTCAGTGAGGCCTTCCTGCTCTCTCCATCGCCACAGCCGACAACTGTCAACGCCAGCAGCCCCAAGAGACCCCCGAACAAGACGAGGCCCCCTGTCCGAACCGTCCGTGCCGAGCGCTTCGCAGCACGAGCGCTGTGCCGATCCGTTGTTCTGCCATCGCCCATTACGAGTTCATCTCCAAACCATCGGAAGGGATGAAATCACCCTGCCTCTAATCCGACACATCCACCTGGCCCTTGAGACCGATCTCGTCGGCGACTTCGCGCATCGCCGCGATCGCGTCGGCCATCAACTCGCCCAGTTCCGCTCCCAGCATCGCGGCCCCCTTCTCAATCACTTCGCGATTGACGCCAGCGGCGAAAGACTTCTCCTTCCACTTCTTCTTGACGGACTTGGGCTTCACGTCGAGGACGCTCCTGCTGGGCCGGACAAGAGCCGTCGCAGCGATCAGGCCCGTCAACTCATCCATCGCGTAGAGCACCTTTTCGAGGTCGCTCTGGGGCTCGACGTCGGTGCAGATCCCCCAGCCATGCGAGAGCACCGCCCGAATGTATTCCTCGGGCCAGCCCTGCTCGCGCAGGATTTCCGCCGTCTTGTGGCAATGTTGGTCGGGAAACTTCTCGTAGTCGAGGTCATGGACCAGACCGATGACACCCCACTTGACCTCATCGGCGCCCCGTTGGCGTGCCGCATGACGCATTACGGCCTCCACGGCCAGCGCATGGCGGATCAGCGCCTCGTTCTCGTTGTACTGCTGCAACAAAGCCAGTGCTTCGTCGCGGGTCGGCTCTCTATCGGCCATCGGCAAGGACCCCAATCAAAGCGACATTCACAATGGTGAACCCACTCTAACCCCATCGACACCAAATGGCAATTGCGATTTCGCTCGACTTGGGCCCGCCCTGCACGACGCACAAACAGAGGGCAGGGCAACATTTGCTGCCCTGCCCTCATTTCGTACGCCCGTATCCAGGAACACGTTGCTCCGACGTCTGAACCGCAGTGCAACGCATCCGCGCCCCCGGTCAGAACGGTTTGTGCATCGGCGCGGTGCGGCCGGCCAGCCAGGCAACCTCACCGGCCGACAGGGCAGCGCTATAGATCCGCACCTCGTCAACCGTGCCGTTCCAGAACTCGAAGAAGTCATTCACCTGCTGGCCGATGTGGGCCCGGCCCAGAACCAGGCCCCAGGTCTTGGCTGCCGCAGCCACTTCAATGCCGTCAGCGTACAGCCGGGCCGTGGTCCCGTCGTAGGTCAGCCCAAGGTGATGCCACTCACCCATGACCCAGAAGTCGGCAACAGTGACATCGTCACCGTAGCCGCCGCCATAGAGCGTGGTGCCGTTGATGCCGATGAACATGGCCTGTCCTGTACCGGCGCTGCCGTAGGAAACCGCAAAGCGGTACCCGGCGTCGACGGAATTGGTCGTCGCCCAGAAGGACATCGTCCGCGGCTCGGCTCCCGAGGGCCAGTCGGCCGGATTGCCGAAGTCCACGTAGTCGTCGACCCCGTCAAACTTCATGGCCTGGCCGTCGATGCCCGTGACGTAAGTCGGCCCGTTCATTTCCGTGCCGTGGTAGCCGTTGCCGGAACTGTCGTTGGCGTTGCCGTCCAGCGACCACTGCCCCACGAGATTCGCACTGTCAGGTTCGGTAGGCGTGATGTACTCGACCGCCTTGGGATACAGACTGATATCGTCGATATACAGCATGCCCTGGGCACCGGCACCTTCGATGCCGATCGTCAGCTTGGTCACGCTTTGGATATTCCCGGCCACGGCGGACAGATCAACATTCCACGCATGCCACACGGCCTGGCTGAGATCGCCCGCGTCACCGTCATAGACAATCTTGGTGTCGTTGATCTTGAGATACAGTTGACCGCCGCTGTTGGCCGTCGTGCCCCGGAAATACAGCGACAGGCTCTGAATCCCGTTGCCGGTCCAATCCTGGGGCGACTCGAAGGTTCGGTCGCCCTCGGAGGTCATCAGGCCACCGTTGTTGTCGTACATCAACGGCATGGACTGGCGGCCGCCGTGAACGATTGACGTCTCGGCAAATGGCGATTCCAGATGCCCGACGGTTGAACCAGTTTCGTTAACCCAGCCGTCGATCCACGTCTCGTAGATGAGGCTGTCTTCATCGTTGTAGCTCTCGAAATCGTCAACCACGCCAAATTCCTGTGTCACGAAGCTCCAGACACTGCCTTCCCAAGCGCTGATCGTCTCGGCTTCGTTGACTTCGACGATCTTCCAGTAGTAGGTGCTGTCATATTGAAGATCGAGAGCGCCCAGTGAATAGCTGCTCTCACTGATGCTGTCAACCAGTGCGGTCCCGTCGGCCACCACTGCTTCGTCGTCGCTCAGATAGATCTCATGCGTGCCCGCTTCGCGACCGGCGCGCCAACTCAGCATGCCATTGGGATTCACGCCGGTTTCGCCATCGGCCGGCTGAGGCTCCCGCGCATTGGCCGGCGTGTACAGGAAGCGCACTTCGCTGAGGCCGAACTGCCCCATCGTACCGTAACCGCTGTTGACGGTCAGCCGGACGTAGCGAGCGGCCGCGCCTTGGAGGTCGATCATCGTGTTGGCGACGTAGTCAGCACGAGCCGTCGCACGAGCCAATTCCACATCGCCCAGCGTCGTCCAATCCGTGCCGTTCTCCGAGTATTCCACGGTCGCGTCTTTGATCCCAAACCCCAGCAGCATCTCGAACTGAACGTTGTAGTTCCAGACCAGCATCTCGTGGAGTTGGTAGACTTGGTCGAATTCGAACTGAATGTATAGCGGATCGGCCCCCGCCGGGACACCCACCCACATGTCCTCGCTCTCGGTCGAGTGCTCGTCGTTAGCGTTGAGTCCGGAGCCGTTGACCGCGTTCTCCGGGCCGGCCTCGGCCTCGGACGTACCATTGCTGGTCGCGATGACGCCCGCAATGGGATAAGCCAGAGGCTCGACGGTGAAGCTCCAGACTTGGCCCTGGTAAATGGTGTTGTCGGGAGCCGCACTGACCTCGTCGACGCGCCAGTAGTAGGTCTGGCTGAAATCCAGGCGACCATGATCGTACGTCAGACCGCTCTGCCCCCGACTGACCAGCACGGCGCCTGGCGCCGACCGGCTGGCGTTCTCGACGTCTTCCAAAACGGTCCCCATGTACACGTCGTGGCTGGCAGCCAGTTCGCCCGGCACCCAGGCCAGCACGCCATCACGCGGGACATCAACTGCTGCGTCCTCGGGACTCGGATCGCGGGCCAGTTCCGGGGGCACACCGGCCATGACGTCCTGGATTTCCTCGACCGAGAGCACGTGGTCGAAGAGACGTACATCGTCGATCAAGCCGTACCAGAACTCGTTGTAGTTGTTTACCTGCTGCCCCAGATGGGCGCGACCCAGCGTGGTATTCCAACTCTTGGGTTGAGCGTCCACCTCGACGCCGTCGCCGTACAGACGTGCGGTCGTCCCGTCGTAGGTCAACGCGACATGGTGCCACTCGTTCACTTCCCAGAAGTTAGTGGTGTAGACATCGTCGCCATAGCCACCGCCATAGAGGCTGGTGCCGTTAGAACCGATGAAACAGGCCAAATAGGTGCCCTCGGAGCCATAGGCCGCAATCCAGCGCCAGACGCCGTTCACAGCGTATGTCAAGCCCCATCCCGTCAAGGAACGTGGCGCATCGCCTGCCGGCCAGTCCGCCGGATTGCCGAAATCGACGTAGTCACCGTCACCATCGAACTCCAGCGCCCCTTTGAACATGCCGGTCGTCCAGGTCGGGTCGCCCATGAGCACACCGCCGTAGCCATTACCACTGGCGTCGGTGACATCCGTCCCGGCGCCCTCGTCCAGTTTCCAATGGGCCAGCAGTTCCGCGCCGGCGTCACTGGCGGCGCCGAGCACCAAAGCCAGCATAAATAGAAGGCACAATCTTCGCAACATGGCGGTCCTCCTTCACAAAACGGCAGAAATAGCAACGATTGTGTCTCGGTCACGCACCAAGGGACTCACGTCGTCGCTATCCGTCTATTCTCTCAGAAAGGCCGATGCATCGGCGCGGTCCGACCGGCCAGCCAAGCCATCTCGCCCGCCGTCAGGGCCTCCTTGTAGAGGCGCACCTCATCGACCGATCCGTTCCAGAACTCGAAGAAGTCATTCACCTGCTGGCCGATATGGGCTCGATTCAGAACCAGGTCCCAGGTCTTGGCGGCCGCAGCCACTTCAATGCCGTCAGCGTACAGCCGGGCTGTGGTCCCGTCGTAGGTCAGCCCAAGGTGATGCCATTCACCCATGACCCAGAAATTAGCCAGGCTGACGTCGTCCCCGTAGCCGCCGCCGTAGAGATCTGCCGTGTTCATGCCGAGGAACATGGCCTGGCCCGCCGCGTCGGTTCCATAGGCCACCGCCCAGCGCCAGCCGGCTTCCACGCTGTTGGTCATGGCCCAGGCGGACATCGTGCGCGGTGCTGTGCCGGAGGGCCAGTCCGCCGGATTGCCCAGGTCGATGTAGTCGTCGACACCGTCCAGCCGCACCGCTTGGCCATCCTTGCCGGCAACGTACGTCGGACCACCAACCTCAGTGCCGTCGTAGCCGTTACCGGAACTGTCGTTGGCGTTGCCATCTAGCGCCCAATACCCGACCAGATTCGCGGCATCTGGTTCCATCGGCGTGATGTACTCCGCCGCCTGGGGATACAGCCGGATGTCGTCAATATACACCACTCCCTGCGCCCCGGCGCCTTCGACACCAATTGTCAACCGCGTGACATTCTGGAGGTTGGCGCCGAGCGCGGACAAATCGACGTTCCACGCCTGCCACAGCGGCGTGCTGATGTCGGATGCAGCACCGTGGTAATCCACGCGGGTGTCGTTGATCTCAAGGTACAACTGGCCGCCCGCATTATCCGAGGCGCCGCGGAAGTACAGCGACAGACTCTGAATCCCATTGCCGGTCCAGTCTTGGGGGGTATCCAACATGAGTTCGGCTTCTGAGGTCGCCACGCCTACATTGTCATAGAACAGCGGCATCGACTGGGCCCCACCGTGGATAATCGACGTCTCGGCAAACGGTTCTACCTGATGGCCCACGGTCGAGCCGGTCTCGTTGACCCAGCCATCCAGCCAGGTATCGTAAATCCGGTTCTCTTCGTCGTCATAGCTCTCGAAGTCCTCGACCACCGTATAGGCCTGGGTCTGGAAGCTCCAGACGAGGCCTTCCCAGATGCTGACGGCTTCAGCCTCATTGACCTCGTTGATCTTCCAGTAGTACGTGCTGTCATAGTGAAGATCGAGAGGACTGAGCGACAGACTGTTGGCGGTGACGGTCTCGATCAGGGCGCTGCCGTCGGTCACGGCCGCTTCATCACCGCTGACGTACACTTCGTGCGCGGCCGCTTCGCGTCCCGCACGCCAAGCCAAAGCACCAAGCGGACTCACGTCCACGGCGCCGTCGGCCGGCTGCGGCTGGCGGGCGTGGACCGGAATGTACAGGAAGCGGACTTCGCTGAGACCGAACTGGCCCATCATGCCGAAGCCACTGTTGACGGTGAGCTTGACGTACCTAGCAGCGACACCGGCAAAGTTAATGGTCGTATTGGCCGTATAGGTCGAGCGTGCCGTTGCCTGCGCCAGCTCAAAATCACCCAGAACGATCCAGTCGGTGCCGTTTTCGGAGTGCTCGACGGTCACCCCTTTGAGACCGAAGCCCAGCAGTAACTCGAACTGGACGTTGTAGTTCCAGACCAGCATCTCATGGAGCTTGTAGACCCGGTCAAACTCATATTGGAGGTAGATGGGATCGGCACCGCTGGCCATACCCAGCCACATGTCGGCGCTGTCCGTGGAATGCTCACCGGTGGCGTTGAGCCCGGAGCCATTGACGGTGTTCTCCGGGCCGGCGCTCGCCTCCGAACTGGCGTTGCTGGTGGCGACGACGTTCTGAATCGGATAGGCAAAGGGCTCGGTCGTGAAGCTCCAGACGTCTCCCTTGAAAACGGTGTTATCCGGAGCCGCGTTAACCTCGTCGACCCGCCAGTAGTACGTCTGGTCAAAGTCGAGCCGGGCGGGCGGATCGTAGGTCGTCTCGGTCTGGTTCTGACTGACCAACACACCCATGGGATTGGCTTTGCCAGCGTCGTTGACATCGTCGAAAGCCGTCCCGAAATATACGTCATGCCGGGCGGCGAACTCCCCCGGCGCCCAGCTCAACACCACCTCACGGGGCACATCGAGCGCCTCGTCCTCCGGGACGGGATCCCCGGCCAATTCGCTCTTCAGACCCGCCATCACATCCAGGATCTCCTCCGGTGACAACGTGTGGTCGAAGAGGCATACGTCGTCGACCAGGCCATCCCAATACTCGCCCGCGCTGTTGACCTGCTCGCCGATGAACGCCCGGTTCAGAACCAGGTTCCAATTCTTCCCCATCGCCCCCACTTCAACGCCATCACCGTAGAGACGTGCGGTGGTCCCGTCGTAGGTCAGGGCGACGTGGGTCCATTCGCCCACTTCCCAGAAGCCGGCCACGTCCACATCGTCGCCGTTGTAGCCACCGCCGATGATCCTATCGCCGTTCATACCGATGAAACAAGCTTGGCTCGTGCCGGGCGACCCGTAGGCCGCCAACCAGCGATAGCCCCCGGCGACGGAATCCGTCAGACCCCACCCGCACAGCGAACGCGGCGCACCGCCCGAGGGCCAGTCTTGGGGATCGCCGAAATCGACGAAGTCACCGTCACCGTCGAGGTCCAGCCCACCTTTGTACACGCCGGCCACCCAGGTCGGGTCGCCGTTGAGCGTCCCGTCATAGCCATTACCGGTGTCGTCGTAGGCCGTCATCCCGGCACCTTCATCCAGGCGCCAGTGCGCGATCAGATCCGCCTCGGCCGGACCGGCCATGCCAAGCACGCCAACAAGAAAAACCACAAAGTACAGTTCTCTATACATCATAGTCCTCCTTTGGAAAAGGTAACGAAGTCACCACGCTGCTCGGGGCGACTCCCGGGACACCTGTTTGGCCGCCATCGGAGGCCGCTCTCCCGCCGTCGGCGCACCGCCGGCCCTATGGATATTCACGTATGACTGACTCACTCACGAGATGCTCGCTGGAACCGCCTGCTCACCTCCTTCCCGCCGAAAGCTGGTCCCCTAATCGAGGCTTCGACTGTGATTCTCCGCAAAGCCCGCCTACCCGAACCGACCACACTCGGTCGTGCCCACGCTACCTGATCCTCCGACCCGAGGTGTGCTCTCACATCTCCTCACGCCCGCACTGCCCTGCCCCGGTACGCGACCAGGCCCGAAACAACTGCTTCCCAGTTATTCTATTTGTATCAAGTGAGAGCCTGCTATGCAAGGGGATCACCTTGATACAATCGTCCATTTTTACGCGGGATTTCAGGCGAAAAACGTCGCTGCAGGATGAAAATAGGAGCCTTTGGCTCTCCTGGCAATAAAGAGGGCGGCGAGACCTAAGCAGGCCAGCGTCCAACGCTCGCCCGCCGAGGCGAGAATCTCCCCTCACGGTGACAACATGGCCCGTTCGCGCTCGAGCGCCGCCCTTTTGGGGCTTGGATTGGGCCTTGCACATCACGACCGACGCACTATACTGGCCCGTAAGATCATGTTATCGACGCAGAGAGAATCGGACACCACGAGACGTTTACCGCGATATTGCCTCCCTGCATCCAGGTTCTGCGGATGCCATCATTTTTGAGAGAGCGTGTTTATGGGAAGACTCATTGTCGCAGCCAACCGGCTGCCTATCAGCGTCGGCAAACGGGAAGGTCGATTTCACTTTCGTCAGAGCCCGGGGGGTCTGGCCGTGGGCCTGGCGTCTCTACCTGAGACCCTGGAGCGACTCTGGCTGGGCTGGCCCGGCATCTCCAGCGAGCGGCTCAAGCCCGATGAAAAGGAACACCTCAGAGCGGAATTGAAGCAGCAGCATTCGGCCCCCGTCTTTCTTTCTCAGCGCCAGATCGACCAGTACTACCTGGGCTTCTGCAACAAGACCATCTGGCCTTTGTTCCACTACTTCCCGGTGCGCACCGTGTTCGAGCAGCGTTTCTGGAAATCGTACCAGCAGGTCAACCATCTCTTCTGCGAGGAAGTGCTGAAGATCGCCCAACCGAGCGATTCGGTCTGGATCCACGATTTTCAACTGATGCTGCTGCCGCGCCTGCTGCGCGAGAAGATGCCCGAGTTGAGTATCGGGTACTTTCACCACATCCCGTGGCCCTCGTTCGAACTGTTCCGGCTGTTGCCCTCGCGCGAGGAGGTTCTGGAAGGCCTGCTGGGAGCCGATCTGATCGGATTCCACAGTTACGATTACGTCCGCCACTTCCTCAGCAGCGTCTCACGCATCGCCGGGCTGGAGCATATGCTGGGACAGGTCAACGTACACAACCGCATCGCCAAAGTCGACGCCTTCCCTATGGGCATCGACTACGAGCGCTACGCGGGCGCCATCGGCAACGCGGAAGTGAAGAAGGAAGTGGATCGGATCTACAAGATCGTCGGCAAGCGTCAGATCATCGTCTCGGTCGACCGACTGGACTATACCAAAGGCATCGTGGAACGGCTGGAGGCATTCGACTGGTTCCTCTCGACCCATCCGGAATACAAGGAGAAGGTCACCTTGATCATCGTGGCGGTCCCGTCGCGTTCGGGCATCGAGGACTACAAGCAATTACGCAGCCATCTGGAGGAACTCGTCGGACGGGTCAACGGCGAGCACGGCACCATTGGCTACATGCCCGTTTGGTACCTCTACCGCCTCCTCCCGTTCGCGAAGCTGACGGCGCTCTACAACGCGGCCGACGTAGCCCTGATCACCCCCCTGCGCGATGGAATGAACTTGATCGCCAAGGAATTCGTAGCCACGAAGACCGACGGCCGGGGCGTGCTGATCCTCAGCGAAATGACGGGCGCCGCCAGTGAGCTGGGCGAGTCGCTGATCGTTAACGCCAACGACAAAGCTGCGATCGTCGAGGCGATCCGGGAGGCCCTCGAGATGCCCGTGGGAGAGCAACGGGAACGCAACCGCTCCATGCAGGAACGGCTGCAACGGTATGCAATCGAGCGCTGGAGCACGGATTTCGTTCACGCGCTCAGCGAAATTAAGGCCAAGCAAGAGGATGTGTCCGTGCACAAGCTTTCCGCTTCCGCCCAAGACACCTTGAAACAGACCTATGAGGCCGGCGACAAACGACTGCTCCTGCTCGACTACGACGGAACGCTCGTGGGCTTCAAAGGACGACCGGCGCAGGCCGGCCCCGACGCGGAGATCAAAGCGATCCTGGAGGCGCTGGCCGACGATGCACGCAACACATTGACGGTCATTAGCGGTCGCGACAAAGACACGCTGGATAACTGGCTGGGAACACTTGATATCCAACTCATCGCCGAACACGGCGGCTGGATTCGCCAGCGCGGCGGCGACTGGCGGAGTTTCCAGCCGATCAGCCAGGAGTGGAAGGCAACCATCCGCCCAATCCTCGACCTTTATTCGGACCGTACCCCCGGATCGCACGTGGAAGAAAAGGATTTTTCGCTGGTCTGGCACTACCGACGCGCCGAGCCGGCGCTGGCCGATGTGAGAACTCACGAATTGCGGGATGCCCTGGTCAATATGACCGGGAACATGGACGTCGGCGTGTTTGAAGGCAGCAAGATTCTGGAGGTGCGCAAGCACGGGATCAATAAGGGGCGGGCCGCCGAGTATCTGATGGAGCGGGAAAATTGGGACTTTCTACTGGCCATCGGTGACGATTACACCGATGAGGAAATGTTCGCGGCAATGCCGGAGACCGCATACTCGATCAAAGTCGGATCGAGCATCTCCAAGGCCCGATTCAATGTTGACACTGTCCAGAATGTAAGGAATTTGCTCAAGAAACTGGCGGAGTAGCGCACCATGCTGAGGCTCGAAGATTTTCGCCACATCGTACCGGATGAAACACTCGCTGAGATCTACGCCCGAGCCAGAAAACTCTACGGCAAGCATATCATCCATCTCAATGCCACCTACCAGGGCGGCGGGGTCGCCGAAATCCTCTACTCTCTGGCCATGCTCATGAACGACGTGGGCATCGATGCCGGCTGGCGCATTCTCCACGGCAGCCAGGAATTCTTCGAGATTACCAAGAGCTTCCACAATGCCCTGCAAGGGGCCAAGCTGAACCTGTCCGAGCGCAAGAAGCGCCTGTACCGGATGGTCAACGAAAACTTCTCTCGCTTCACCCACCTCGCCCATGACTGCGTGATTGTCCACGATCCGCAGCCTCTGGCCCTGATCGCCTCGTACCGGAAACAGCAACCCTGGATCTGGCGTTGCCACATCGACCTGACCGACCCCCATGCCGAACTTTGGGATTTCCTCAAGGGGTTCGTACTCAAATATGACCAGATGGTCGTCTCCAGTGAGAAATACTTCAAGGAGGATCTGCCGGTCGATCAACGGCTGATGTATCCGGCGATCAATCCGCTGAGTCCCAAGAATGTGACGCTGTCGGAACGAGCGGTCCAGGAGCAATTGAGCAAGGCCGGCGTGCCGCTCGACAAGCCGCTGATCACCCAGGTCTCCCGGCTCGATCCCTGGAAGGATCCGGAAGGTGTTATCGACGTGTTCAAAATGGTCAAGCAGCAGATCGATTGCCGGCTGGTCCTTTGCTACAACGTGGCCAGTGACGACCCCGAAGGCCTCCAGATGTACAAGAAGGTGCAGCGCAAGGCCAACCGTATGCTGGAGTCGGACGATATCCTCCTCGTCGTAGGCAACAGCGAGAAACTGGTCAACGCGATTCAGCGGCATTCTCAGGTCGTCATCCAGAAGTCGACCAAGGAAGGCTTCTGTCTGGCGGTCACGGAAGCGATGTGGAAGGGAACGCCGGTAGTGGCCTCCAACGTGGGCGGGATTCCCGCCCAGATCGAAAACGGCAAGAGTGGCTATCTCCTGAAGCCCCGGGACCTGGAGGGCTTCGCCGAGCGCATCGTCCATCTGCTCAAGCACCGCGATGAAGCCGAGGAACTGGGACGCCAGGCCCGCGAGCGCGTGCGCGAGAAATTCCTCATCACCCGGCTGCTCTCGGATTACCTCGACATGCTCAACGCCATCATGGCCTAGTCCGCCAGGCCGGGCAATCCCCCGGGCCCCCTGGCGGCAACGACTGCACGGCCCCCTTACGGCTTCGCACGGCCGCCGATCTGCTCAGCACGATCGGCGAGCCGATATTCGATTTCAAGCAGCTTCTCCTGGCTCTTGAACTGCCCACGATAGAGCACGGCCAGGGTCGCGCACAGGCCGACCGTGTTGAGGAAGAAAAACCCCACCAAAACCCACTGCGTTCCGACAAGGGCCCGGCTCTCCTCCTGGGAGATCGGCAGAGCGAAGATAAACATCAAGGCAACAATGTAGAAGAAGACCATGGCCAAGGCCATAGCAGCGATCCAGGGACGGTGCGACCGGCGGCACACTCCCGACAGAGCGGTCCAGCCCGTTAGAGCCGTCCAAGCCATAGAAACCAGGACGGCCACGATCATGAGCAGGCGGAAGACGAACACTTCTTCCCAGGACTCGTCCTCTCTGCTTGCCGGGCCGCCAAATCCGATAACCGACAAGAGGGCAATGAGAGCCAACAGACCGAATCCAATCCGTTTGATGGGATCCAATCTTCCGTCCAGCATCGCCTTGATCTGATTGCCATAGGTTTGCCGCTGCGCCCCATTGAGCGTTTCCATTTTTAACAGCCTTTCACGAACTGACTTGTCGGGTCTATCCATGGCTCGATTCCTCCTGCTCAAGGACGGTCTTCAACATCCGTTTGGCATGGTGCAGTCTCGATTTCACCGTTCCGACGGGAATCTCCAGCACACCGGCAATCTCCTCCAGCGAAAGATCCTGCAAGAAAAACAACGTCAGTATTTCGCGGTGGATCAGTGACAGCTTATTCAAGCCGTAGTGGATCTGCTCGGCGTCGTCGAATATCGCGCCCGCATCAGCGTCACAATAATCCTCGATAGCGATATTGTTCTCGAAAAGGACCTGTTCGGAATACCTGGCTCGCAGACGGCTTAGCGCCGTCTTGCGGGCAATGCTGTAAAGCCAAGCGGCTAACCGTCGCGGCTCCCGAAGATTCCGCAGACCCTGTAGCACCTTCACCCAGGTCCGTTGCAGAATCTGCACGGGCTCGTGTTCGTCATCGACATGGCGCCGGATGTAGTAGAGCAGCGGTTTCTCCCATTTCTGTACCAGTTCTTCCAGCGCCTCGCCTTGTCCGCGCCGGCATCGGAGAACCAGAAGCCCACAATAGATCGCCTCTTTTTCTGTCACCGATCGTATCTCCCCTTGCCATCCACCATAATAGTCGCGCAAGGGCAGCCAAAGGTTCACTCCGGCTGGAATGGCCTGATCGATTGCGAAGGCACAGCGCCGGATATCTCCGGCGAAGGAAGGCCTCTTGCCAAGGTAAGTCCCTCCAGGTTTTCGGCCCTAGGCCTGTTGGGCTTGGGAGATCTGCTTGGTCAGTTCACCGAGCAACGCCTGCATCTGCGGATCGGAATCGTGCGATTCGGAGATCTTGTTACAGGCATGCATTACCGTCGTATGGTCCCGACCCCCCAGGTGCCCACCGATCTCCTCCAGACTGTGTTTGGTCAGACTGCGAGCCAGGTACATGCAAATCTGGCGCGGCACCGTAATGCTCTGGCTGCGCCGTTTGCTCTGCAGGTCGGTCAGCCGCACGTCGAAGTGCCTGGTAACCACGTCGATGATATCGCTGATGGTGATATGTCGCGTCGCCAGCTTGATCTGACCTTCCAGCGCGGTCTGAGCCAATTCGAGGGTGACCGGTTCGCTCAGCGTGGTCGCCAGGGCGTAAATCGTCGTCAACGCCCCCTCCAACTCACGGATATTGGCCTGCGCCTGCCGGGCGACGTATTCGGCAATCTCGTCGTTGATGTGCAGGCCCCGCAGATGCGCTTTCTTCTGCACGATGGCGACCCGCGTCTCATAGCTGGGCGGATCGATCCGCGCGACCAACCCCCAGTTGAACCGGCTGATGAGGCGTGCTTCGAGCGAGGGGATCTCGTTGGGCGGGCTATCGGCACTGAGAATGATCTGCTTGCCGTTGTTGTACAGCGCGTTGAACGTGTGGAAGAACTCCTCCTGGCTCTGTTCGCGCTCGCGCAGGAACTGGATGTCGTCGATAATCAGGGCATCGACCGTGCGGAACTGACTGTGAAAACCGGTGATGTTGCCCTGCTCGATAGCCCGAATGAACCGATTGACGAAATCCTCGCAACTGAGCAGCTGAATGACGGCGCCGTCGAGGCGATGGTGGACCTCATGGCACACGGCGTGCAGCAGATGCGTCTTGCCTAGGCCCGCGCTGCCATACAGAAAGAGCGGATTATACGTCTGGCCCAGCGATTGGCTCACGGCGACGCAACTGGCATGGGCCAGCCGATTGCTCGGACCAACCACAAAATTCTGGAAGGTGTAATCCGGATGCAGGGCCGGTCCGATGTGGGCCGCGTCTTCACTCGACGCGCCGCGATCGCCTGTCCCCACCACGAAATCCACCGTCACGAGATGCCCGGTGATCTGCTGAGCGGCCCGGGTGAAGCTCGACCGACAGTTCTCATCCAGAAAACGCGCATTCGATTCGTCCGGGCAGGCGATACCGATCGATCCCCCGTCAAAATGAAGGACACTCAGTTCATCGAACCACTTGCGGGCATTGCCCGGATCCATCGCCTTGGCCCGTTCGACAATATCTGTAAAGATGTTTTCCACGTCGCGCGTGGCCAAAGCCGACCTCCTTTGTGACGGCGTTGATTTCCGCAAACCTCTCTGAAAGCACGGCCCGCCTCGCAGCCGGGCACAGCGCGCACAGGCATTGTTGAAAGTTCTAGCCTCACAGGGCCAGATTGGCCCCTCGTCAGAAACAGGGACGCCCCCGTGAATCAACCACACTCATGCCGATGGGGCACAAACAGAGGTCTATATTTATCGGCCGTCAGCGTCTTTGTCAAAGAAAATCAAAAGCACTCGGCGAAAAACGATTGCGGCCCAAACGTTGCCCTGCCACACCGGCCCCTCGGGCACCGATTTCCGCGCCCTGGCCTTGCAATTTCGCGAAATCCCGCTACCATCGGCGGCAAGCGCGTACACCTGCTTCGTCTCGGGCTCAGGTATAGCAACAACACGGAATCTCTGCATGAGGACACCGCGATG
>CP070782.1:4752527-4759492 GCA_020346325.1 Phycisphaerales bacterium | reverse complement strand
ACCGGCTCGGATTGCGTCGTTGTCATCGCGATCAGCTCTTCCTCCTCGGCTGACGGATAGTCCATCCACAGACTAAACATAAAACGGTCGAGCTGCGCCTCGGGCAAAGGATACGTCCCCTCCTGCTCGATCGGGTTCTGCGTTGCCAGTACTAGAAACGGGCTGGGCAACTGGAACGTCTCCTCGCCGATCGAGACCTGTCGCTCCTGCATCGCTTCCAGCAGGGCGCTCTGGACCTTGGCCGGGGCGCGGTTGATCTCGTCGGCCAGGATGATGTTGGCGAAGATCGGCCCCTTGCGGGTGTAGAACTCGCCGTCCGACTGCCGGTAGATCTGGGTTCCGATAAGATCGGCCGGCAGAAGGTCGGGAGTGAACTGTATCCGCCTGAACTCGGCGTCGATCGCCTTGGACAGCACCGTCACCGCCAGGGTCTTGGCTAGGCCCGGGACACCTTCCAACAAAATGTGCCCATTGGCCAGCAGACCGATGAGCATCCGTTCGAGCATGTAGCGTTGGCCCACGATCACTTTGTCGAGCTCGGATAGCAGCGTGCGCACGAATTCGCTCTTCTGCTCGACCAACGCCCCGATCTGTTTAACGTCTGTCGTCATAAAGACTTTCCCCTTCTAACGATTCCCAAAAGGTAAGCCCGCCGGAACCTATCCAGCCGCGTGGGCTGGCCTGTGTACCCCTTCACACGGACACGTCTATTACGTTTAGAGCCCCTAAAATGTTCCTTCATACGCGAAAAACCGCGATTGTTCAAGCCCCAACTCGACCACGTGGCCCATCCGCCCATCCGGATTGACCGCTCAGGCATGGTCTGGGATAATGCGAACGCCGGATTCTGGTCTTCTGATGATGTAGGGAGAAGACATATGCACGGCGAAATTCACACGGGACACTCCTGAAGGAGGTCGCGATGGGGCGTATTTCGAGAAGGAAGCTGATGGGTGGGGCGCTGGGTGCGGCTGTCTTGGCGTCTCTGGCCCAGAGCCAGGCAGAGGCCAGCGGCACTAGGCAGACCCGCACGCGGTACATCGCCGCTTATGACACGGAATCGCCCGCCTGCCTGGCGGCGTGCCGGAAGGTCGTGGCGGTCCACAAGAAACTTGAGATGCCCGCGACGTTCTTCATTACGGGCACGACGCTCGAAGCTAACATCAAGGAATACAAGACACTGCTGGCCGACCCGCTCTTCGAGGTCGCCTCACACACCTGGAGTCACAAACTGCTCTGCGACAACGCCCTGTGCGGCCCGGCGGTGGCGGCCGACGAGAAGCGCGAGGAAATCTTCAAGGCCAAGGCCCTGATCGAAAACGTTTTCGAAAAGCCCTGCGTGGGCTTGCGGCCGGCCGTGGGATTCGACAAAGGCTTTCGAGGTGCCGTCGATGTGCTGACGTTCGTACGCGAAGCCGGGTTCCGATATGTCAGCAGTCTGTTGTGGGGGCCGGACTGTTCGATGCCGGCACTGATCGAGGTGCCGTTCCACTACGGCGCCGATGGCTTTACCGACCTGTGGGAACTGCCGGGCCATGGCTGGCACGAGAACCTGCTGAAAAACCACAACCAGTGGGGGGCCAGGCGTCTGACGCTGTGGCCTTCCCCGATGCCGGAAGGCATTCCCACGAGGTTCGTTGAGACCCCCAGTGACGAATTCGAGGTTAACCGCATCTTCCTCGAGAAGGCCCTTGGAACGAACAAGCCCCACCTCTCGCTGATCTGGCATCCCTGGTCCCTGCACGCGTTCGACCCGCAGATGAAAATGCTCGAACTGACGTTCGCTCACGTACGCCGGCTTGGACTCGTAGCGTGCACTTACGCTGGGCTTTGCCAACACATGAGTAGCTGAGAAGCATCGCCGCCGGCGCCGGGAGGACTGCCGCATGGACGAAGGACGTACGAAACAGCAATCGATCAATCACTGGAAATCGCGCCCGCGACTGGTCAAGGGTATCATCGGCCTCCTGGCCATCTCCGTCGCCGGCACGGCGTCTTCACTGGCGGACGAGCTTGGCGTCACCCAGGGCACGCAATGGTCCCCCTATCTGCAATGGACCGTCGTCAATCCAACGTGGGGCGGCAACCCCTTCGATGTTTCGGGAGTCGTCACATTCACCCACGAATCAAGCGGCGAGACCCGGATCACGCAGATGTTCTACACAGGCGGGACGTCCTGGGCCTTTCGTTTCACCGGCACCCGGCTCGGGCGGTGGTCGTTCGTCACGTCGAGCAACGATGCGGACTTGCGCGGGCATACCGGTAGTGTGACGGTCGTGGCGAACGGCCGCGCTGACGCCCACGGCTTCCTCAAGAGAATCGGCAACAAGTGGGGTTGGGAGGGAACGGAAAATGTGTTCGTGCCGCAGTTGGCCATGTGGGGCTACATCGCCGGCAGCGACGATCCGAAAGTGTTTCACAACCGGCCCGACCTGGTGGACCACAAGATCGAACAGTTCCTCGGCGCGCATGGCTTCAACGGCTTTCACCTTGCCGTCGTCGGGGGCCGATGGTTCGATTTCGACGCCGCAAGCGACCGCGTCGAACCGACCATGACCAGTCCGGACCCGCGCACTTTCGAGGCCTTGGAATTGCTGATCACCAAAACCCACACGGCCGGTGGCATGGTGCATATCTGGCCCTGGGGTGACCATTCGCGTTCCCAAACTCCCAGAAGCCTGAAGGGGGGCATCGGCGGCGTCGTGGACGCGCGCCTGCAGTGTTACATCGCCGCCCGACTGGGTCCCGTCCCGGGCTGGAGCATGGGCTATGGCTTCGACCTGGACGAATGGGTGACCGCCAAGTCGGTGAAGGCATGGCGCGACACGATGCACCAGAATATCGGCTGGAGCCACCTCCTGGGCGGTCGGCCTATGGGCCCCAGGCATGGCACCGACCACAGCAGCCGAGCCAAATGGAACACGGGTCTGGACTACAGTAGCTACGAACATCACAGGCCAACCTATGAGGTGTACTTGGCGGCCTTTCAGGCGGTCCCGGGCCAGCCAATCATGTCGGAAGACCGCTTTCGCATACGCATCAGCCGGTATCCCGAAAAAGACTACAGCAAGGAACTCACGCGTCGCGGCCTCTACCACTCGACGATGGCCGGTGGGGTGGCCAACATCTGGGGAATTCACCCCGATTTGAGCCCTGGCGGCATCTATCCAAACAAGGACCGGATCAAGACCTATTCGGTGTTCTTCCACGACAAGGGACGCTTTTTGGCGGATATGACGCCCGCCAATCAACTTAGTGACAACGCGGAGACACGCGTCCTCCTGAGCCCAGGCACCCACAGTCTCGTTCTCTACCGTGAGGACGCCGATACAATGCATGTTGACCTCTCCGGTCTGCCCGGCCCGCAACCAGCTCTGGCAGTCGATACCAGGAAAGCATATTCGGAATTCCCCCTCGGCAACCTGCAACCACGGATCCAGAGAATCACCTTGCCGACCGCTTCCGACTGGGTGGTGGCCGTGGGGCGCTTCGAGTGACGCATCGGTCAGCGCTTCAGGCGGCTGACGGTTTGATGGGCCAGGCGGGTGGGCTCGGGCAGGCGGTATTTCGTGGCGCAGGCCAGGGTCAGGCCGATGGCGTCGTCCAGCGTGCAGCGATGTCCCACGGAAATGAACAGCGGTTTGACGTTGGTCCGCGTGCGGACAACGGCGCCGATCACCTCCTCGCCGTCATATAGCGGACTGGACGCCCCTTTCTCGAGAGCAGGCTCTTCAAACGTGCCGGTCAGGCGGCTCTTGGCACAGCCGATGGTGGGCTGATCGAGAAAGAGCCCCAGATGGGCAGCCAGGCCCAGCCGGCGCGGATGAGCGATCCCCTGGCCATCAATCAGAAACACGTCGGGATCGTGTTGCAGTTTCTCGATGGCGGCCAGGCAGGCCGGAGCCTCACGAAACGACAGCAAGCCCGGGATGTAGGGAAACGTCACGTCCATGCAAGCGCTGGCGGTTTCGACCAAGTCGAATGAAGCCATCTCCAGCGCCTTGGGCGTTGAGGCTGCCACCCGGCGCAGGACGACGACTGCAGCGAAAATGCGCTTGCCGTCCTTGCTGAACGCACAGTCGAGCCCGGCCAGGAGCTTCGGCACTTTCCGCAATTTCGTGAACTTCACACACCCGGCCAGTTGCGTCTGCAACGCGCGGGCCTCGTGATAGGACAGATCCCATTCGTGCAAGTTACGCATTCGTCACCTGAGATTTCCGGCACTAATCCTCGTCGTCCGAGACGCGCAGCGGCCGTGTCGGAGTCGCGTCTCGGATCAAGAGCAGGTAATCGAAGTACTCGGCGCTACCACCCGGCTCGCTGTGCAGAACCGCCTGGTAGAGACGGGCCGGCGAGTCGTCGCCGGTCAGCTTGAAGAGAACCGGCTCAGAACCTCCGTAGAAATCGAACAGGCCGGGCAGGACATTAGCGGCTGAAGAAGTGCCATAGGCCCCGCCGTTCCGTGTCATGGCCGTGCAGCGTTCATAGGCGAAAAAGATCGACAGCACACGACCGCCGACAGGTGAATCGTCGCGTTCAAGACCTGCACCGAACCACTCGGTGTTATCGCTGCTCATATGGAAGATGTGTGCGCCCCCGAAATGCCCCCAGTAGCGACCCGCCGGAAGCCTGTCGTAAAGCTGGACGAAATTCGCATACATGGTCGCATCGCGCAATCGCTGAAAGGCAACACGCCTGCCACCAGACTTCCTCGCGCGGTAGGCCTCGCGCGCCGCAACCATACTCTCAACAATAAGCCTGAACTCAAAGAAGTTCTCGTCAAGATACCGTTTGTAGTCTCCCTCGTTCGCTTCAATACTCGCCGACAGCTCTGTGGCCGCGTTGAAACCGGTCGTGTCGTCGCGAGTGAACGCCCGAATCAAATCGATCTGCGGTCCGATCCGCTCCGGGGCAGCAGCGTCCGGCAGCAGTGTTCGCAGATAGGCCAGGGCATAGCCCACCTGGTGCTCGATGTCTATGCCCACGCATATGAGCCGTTCTTCGGGAGGTAAGGCACGATTGAACGTATAGACATCCCGCCAAAAGGTATAGGACTCCCGCGTCCACTCATAGGTCCCCTTGAGATACGAATACATCTCGTCCAGCAGGGCCGTATCACCTGTTTCCAGATATCGATTCAGTGTCCCGGCCTGACTGGGACCCATTTCCAGGAGCAGGTACTTGATCTCGGCGGCTTCTTTAAGATACGACAGGAACGCGCGGCGCAGGGCGTAGTTGATGGCCATCCCGTGCGACTCTCCGGTCAGGATGACCTCGTATCTGCCGAAGGTATCCTCGAAGATGCCAGCGGGAATCACCAAGGAACCGTCCGCCCCGGAAGGGATGACCGCGCTGTTCCGCGCGAGATAGGCCCGCATTTGCCTCGTGGCACCGTCACGACAAGCGACGCATAGAATCGCGAGCAGAAGGCCCGCGAGCAGGCATCGGCCCCCCGTCTTTTCTGCACGATGCTTCCTTTCGCTCCAGGTCCACACGGCGCCATTCCTCGAATCATGTCATCTTCTGCTCCGTCGTAATGTAGAAGAAAACACCGACCAAGGCAACTCCGCGGCGCGACCGCCGCACTATTGGGCTTCGAGCCTCTCGACCAGGGCGATGACTTCCGGGAGGCCAAATTTGCGGGTGAACTCCAGAGCCGTCTGCCAGAGGGACTTGGACAAGCGCTTGTGAATCTGCTCGAGAATCGGCCCGGGGATCGCCTTGTAGTGGGCCTCGGCGATCGCGCCGGCGATGCAGGCCTGCGTGTCGGCGTCACCTCCGAGCGAGACGGCGTTGCGCAGGGCGTCCTCGAACGAAACAGAATCGAGAAAGGCAATGATCGCCTCGGGCACCGAGCCTTGGCAGGTCAGGTCGGCGCGATAGCTGGGCCGGATCTCATCGACGGTGCGGCTCAGATCGTAGCCGAAACGGCTTTGAATCTCGCAGCGAATGGCCTGCTTATCGGCACCCTGCCTCGCCATAAACACAGCTAGCGCAGTCACTTGCGCACCCTTAATGCCCTCGGGATGGTTGTGCGTGCACTCGGCCGTGCGCTTCGCCTCGCGAAGCACTTCCTCTTCCGATCCGAACGCGTGGGCGACCGGGCTGACGCGCATGGCCGAGCCATTGCCGAAACTGTTGTAGGGCTTCGTGGCCGGAGAAGCCATCCACACCAGGAAGCGCGGGCCGTAGCCTCGCAGGGGATGCCGCCGCGCGTAGGACTTGACAACGGGGCCGTAGTCACGGCCCGTCAGGATCGCATCGGCTACGGCCACCGTCAGCACCGAATCGTCGGTGAAGGTCGACAGCGGCGTGAACAGTCGAAAATCCTTGCGCTTGGTCCGCAAGTTCTCGTACACCGACCCAACAATGTCCCCTGCAATCGCACCCAGCATATCGACCCAGCTATATCCGAATCCTCGCGAAATGGCAAGACGACCGAAAACAGGCGTCCTAGCCCTTCCACGCTGGTTTCGGGGCGATTTTCGCGAAATTGGGCAAGGGGAGGATTTACCTTTTTGCATGCGGCGCGTACAATAATGGGTTTGTGCCGTCTGGGAAAAGTCAGGCACGCCCCCGGCGAGGGGGATTTGGACAGAAACCATCGGAATCGAAGGATTTGGTTCGCTGACCCTATGGCTAAACGGATAGACAAAGCAATCACGATCACCGGTGCGGCCGAGCACAACCTCAAGAACATCAACCTGAGCATCCCGCGCGACAAGCTCGTGGTCATCACGGGCATCAGCGGCTCGGGCAAGAGCTCGCTGGCCTTCGACACCATCTACGCCGAGGGCCGCCGCAAGTACGTCGAATCGCTCAGTGCCTACGCCCGGCAGTTTCTCGAGCAGATGCAAAAACCTGCCGTGGGCGAGATAACCGGCCTGCCGCCGACTATTGCCATCGAGCAGAGAAGTGCCAGCGGCAACCCGCGCTCGACCGTGGCCACCACGACCGAAATCTAT
>CP070782.1:4739673-4752427 GCA_020346325.1 Phycisphaerales bacterium | reverse complement strand
TGTTCTCGAAGTGGCCCATCTGCTTGAGCGTCTCGTTCACGCGGACGATGTTGCGTTCCATCCGGTCGTTCATCGCGGCATAGATCGCGATCTCGACCTCAAACTCCCGCTTGGTCTCGTCGGCGGCCTCGCCCCACGGCCCGACCTGCTCATCGGTCGGTGCGAGCTTGACCGAGGCGTCGACGATGCCCAATTCAATCTGCCTGCGATAGCGCTGCTGTCTCAGCCGATCCCACCCGGCGCCGTACTGGCCCTCATACCGGGCGATGTCCTCCGGAAAGGCGTGCAGAGGCCAATGGGGCACCGTGTAGGGCAAATACAGAAAGAACGGCTGCTCCGCAGGATGCTCATCCAGGAACTGCAGCGCATGATCCGTGAACGCGTCGGTCAGGTAGAAGCCCTCGTTGCGCTGCCACATGGCCTCGGTCGTGGCGGGTACTTCGAAAGGCTGATCGTCCCGCAAAATCATCTGGCCGCGGGAAGGATCGCGATAGTAGATGTTGTTGAAGTAGTTGCTGGCGCCGTTGATCAGGCCGAAATACCGCTCGAATCCGCGATCCAGGGGCCAATGGCCCTTCTTGTCGCCCACGTGCCACTTGCCCGACATGTAGGTCCGGTAGCCGGCAGCCTTCAGCACCTCGGCGATCGTCACGGACTGATCGTTTAGATAGCCTTGATAGGCCGGTGTGCCCTGGTTCCCTACCATGGCGCCGACGCCCGCCTGATGAGGATACAATCCCGTCAGCAAAGCGGCGCGCGTAGGACAGCAGCGGGCGGCGTTGTAGAACTGGGTGAAGCGCAGCCCCCGGGCCGCGAGGGCATCGAGGTTGGGCGTCTGAATCTCGCCTCCGTAGCAGCCGAGGTCGGAATAGCCCATGTCATCGGCCAGAATAATGAGAACGTTCGGCCTAAAAGCGGCGCTCGCTGCGCGTGCGGAACGGAGCCAGGGACAGAACAGCGCCGCGGCACCGACACCGGCGCCGCGGACGAAATCTCGGCGCGTGACTCGTCTGGCTTTCGTGGCGTGGCCCCTGCTCATCCATTTGTCTCCACCAGGTTCTTGACGAGGCGGCTCACATAGCCATTGGCTCGGCCGACCGCTGAGGGATCCTTCTGGGGCATGGTCTTGATCGTCTCCATCAGCGGCGCCGCTTTTTCGCCCAGGGCATCGATGGCATTCAGATCCAACATGGAGACGTAGGCCCCGTTCTTGTCCGGCGGGGCCAGTTCCTTGAGTACGGGCAGCGCCAACTCGAGATCGGCCCTGCTGCCGTGTTCGCCTAGGGCTCGAGCTGCAATGATACGGACCGTCGGTGAATCGTCCTTCAGGGCGGTACGTAAGTCTTGTCGCGCTCTGCGAACAGCCCGGCGGCCGCGCATCAGCAGGCCCATCGCCGCCCAGTACCGCACGGCATCGTCACCGTCTTTCAATCCTTCGCGCAGATCTCCGGTCGACCGTGACTTCATCGACGACGCCAGGTCGGCCATGGCCAGAATCTTCTCCAGCGGATACTTCTCCGGATCGTGTCCCATCTCGTAGATGGTAGTGCCGGCCGCACGGCTGTGCATCTGGGCTTCGCTGAGGAAGCCCACGTCACGAATCCGCAGGGTGTGCTTGCGCAACGCTTCGCGCAGTTCATTGAGGACCACCTGATGGGCCGGCGACTTGACCAGATTATTGACTTCGTCCGGATCGTTCTGGAGATCGTAGAGCTCTTCCGGCGGCTTACGCTCCCAGAAGCGCCGCTGGGCGGTATTGAGCTTGTCCTCGTCGTGAAGCCGCTTCCAAACCTGCGTCGTAGGGGTCTGGAACATGTAGGCGAGGTACTGCCCGTAGATCAAGTGCGGCATGTAGTTGCGGATGTAGATGTAGCGCCGGTTGCGCACCGAACGCACCATATCGTAGCGCTCGTCCATGCGGCCGCGGAAACCGAACAGATACGGTTGCGGCTCCGTCTCGTACTGACCCATCGCCGCGTGGCCCTGCATCCACGCCGGCGGCTCGATACCGACGAGGCTCAGCAAGGTCGGCGCCAAATCGATGAAGCCCACCAACCGGTTCGAAACGCCACCGGGTTTGTACTCTTTGGGCGCGAGGTGTTTGAACTTCTCCGGGACATAGACGATCAGCGGGACGTGCAACCCTGAGTTGTACGGCCAGCGCTTGCTGCGGGGCATGCCCGACCCATGATCGCCATAGAAGAAGATGATGGTATCGTCCATCAGGCCGGCGTCTTCGAGTTCCTTGAGCTGCTTGCCGGCAATGGCATCCATTTCCGTGACCTTGTCGTAGTACTGGGCCCAGTCGTGTCGCACCTCCGGCGTATCCGGATGATAGGCGGGAAGGGGCGCTTTGGTCATATCGTGCTTGAGCGTGTGCGGCCGTTTGCGCAGTTGGCTCTCATGACTGACGGTCGTGTTGAAGATGGCAAAGAACGGTTGGCCTTCGGCCCGGTTTTTCCAGTGGCCATTGCGGGAAGAGTCGTCCCAGACCTTCCCGGGCTTGGTCAGGTTGTAGTCCTCCTTACTGTTGTTCGTGCAGTAGTAACCCGCCTCGCGCAGGAACTGCGGATACATGCGCATGAAGTCGGGCATCTCCACCTCGCTGCGCATGTGCTCAGCGCCCGTGCTGGGCGGGTAGACGCCCGAGACGATCGTCGTCCGCGCCGGCGCGCACACCGGGGCCGTCGACCAGGCGACCCGGTAGCGCATGGCCTTGGCGGCGAAGGCATCGAGGTTCGGAGTCTCCGCGTAGGAGTCGCCATAGCAACCCAGTTCGGGCCCTGTGTCTTCGCACGTGATCCAGAGGATATTCGGACGCTCGGCGCTCTGACCGGCGCCGGCCCTCCGCAGCGACGGGCTTAGAAATCCCCCGCCGGCCAGCACAACACTGTTTCGCAAGAACCGCCTTCTCGATAGCGATCGATCAGAACCCATAATCAGCCTCCCAAGGTTAACTCTCAACCAACTCAGCCCCTTTGAGCACATCGGAAACGTTCGCAATCCCCACGCCCGGTCCGCGCGGCACGATCAACACACCATCGCCCATCTCCAGCGGCGGATCGAACCAGTCGCGGTAGCGCTCGATGTTGCGCTTGTATTCCTGGTACAGACCGATGGCCGGCGTGTACGAAGCGAAGTGCAGCATGTAGATGAACCCGAAGCCGCCAGAGATGTGGACGGTGGTCGGCATGCCAGCCAGTTCCGCCATGCGCGCCACCCGCGTGCTGCGGATCAGTCCGCCGTAGTACTGCAGATCGGGCTGGACGATATCGACGCCCCGATTGGCGATCGTCCAGCGGAAGCGCCGCTGGCTGAACTCCTGCTCGCCCCCCGCTACGGGAATCGTCAGCGCCTCGGTGACGCGCTTCGTATCTTCCAGATGGTCGAACGGACAAGGCTCCTCGAAGTAGATCGCCCCGATGTCCTCCAACATTCTGCCGACCTCGATAGCCTGAGGCGGATCGTAGGAGCTATTCGAATCAGCGTGAATCGCGATGTCGTCGCCCAGAACCTTACGCGATAGCGCGATCAGCTTCTCCGTCCGGCCCGGCATCGCGTCCGCATTGCGACTCATGCGGCCCCCGACCCGGAACTTGACGGCCTTGGCCCCGGTTTCAGCGATCAATCCCCGGAGATATTCGACCTCTTCTTCGGCCGTGCTGTCCCGTCGGCCGCTGGCGACGTAGAAAGGGACGTCACGCCGAATCACCGGGCCGAACAATTCGCCGATCGATTTGCCCAAGACGCGGCCCAGCATATCCAGAATCGCAAACTCCACCCACGCCACCGGACACCACAACGCCAGCCCCTGAAGCTTGTAGTTGCTCTGGTGGCGATACACACCGAACAGGTGCCCTTCCAGTTCGCGTGCGTCTTTCCCGACGAAATACGGAACCACGCGGCGGTTGAGGATCGGATGCAGATTCCCCGCCCGGCTGTTCGTCACCGCGATACCTTCGGCCCCATCCCGGGACCGCACGTGCACGAAGTATTCCCGCTCTTTGCGGAGCAGGCGGACCGAATCGATCACCAGCGGCGCATCGAGCCCTTCCAGTCGCAGAACCGGGCGTGACGCCGCTGCTTCAAGCTGCTTGACAGCCACGGTCGATGGTTTGGCGCCGGAGCGTTCTGTGCCTCCAATGGCACCACATCCGCCCGCTGCGGCGGCAGCACCGGCGCCACCGGCGATTTCAAGAAATCGGCGACGATTCACATCCATACGCGTTTCTCCTGCACTTGTCCGGTTCGCCCCTCCGTCACCGGCCGTTTGCGACCGGCCCTCGCAGATTTTGTAACATACCCTCGTCCGATCCGCTAGCGCGTTCTTACCCGTCGGTGCCACACGATTCATGGGCAATGACCGCATGAGGATGTCCGACGGCCGCACACCGCGGTCGCGCCGCAACCGATTGTCTTGATCGATGGGTCGCAATACGTTACGATGACAGGTGAACGCACACTATGTGCAGTTCGGATCGATGCCCCGTATGTGGAATCGGCCTTGTTCCAGACAGCCGATACGAGCCGAATGCGGCCGCTCGGTGGGAGGCTGCATATCGATCGATTCGGGACGGAAATGCTTTTGTCATTAGTGCGGAAGGAAGGAGGTGTGCTCACGTCGATATCCCAACGCGATACGCGGTACGCCGCGGAGGTTCCTTGAGGCGGTTCATCAAAAAACGGCTCTTGAAAAGGAGGTGTCGTATCATGAAACGGCTGCATTTCGTGCCATTGGTCTTCTTGGCCTTGGCGATGTGTGTTCCGGGATGGGCGTGGGAATTCAACACGGAAGATGACGAGGAGGGCTGGATACCGAGCAATATCGCGGATCTGCGGGCCCAAGACGGCAACCTCGTCGCCACGGTCGCTGCCGATACGCTCGATCCGTACATCACCGGCCCCATGGGCCCCTGGGATGCGAACGCCATCAGCGCCATCCTGCTGCGGGCGCGCGTCTCAACCGACGTGGGCAACTACTCCGGCGGGGCCGGCCCGGCCATCTATTACTTCAATCCCGGCCACCACGCCAAGGGCTTCCTGCTGCCCGATCCCAACGAGTGGGGCAGCGTGATGATCGACATGACCGAGGAGGCTGACTGGACCGGGACAGTCAACAACATCCGTGTCGACTTGGCCGACAACGTGCCCGAAGAATACACGGTCGAGATCGACTGGATCCGTTACATGGGCCTGACGCTGGACAATGAGAGCTTCGAGATCTGGGATGACGTCAACAGTGTCCTAACGGGTTGGGACGTGATTGGTGGCGCGTTCGCCGATCTCTATGACGCCTACATCGACGCGGCTGTCGAGCCGAACCACGTGTTTTCCCTGGGGTGGGCCGTCAAGCATCTGGGAACCGGGGACTACCATGCCCTTTCGCAGCCGATCAAAGGTGGATTGGAATTGGAGAAAGGTGTACCTCTGACACTGCGCGGGGCACTGCTGATTCCGGCTGGGGCCTGGGACGACAATGCCTCGATCTGGTTCCGCATTCGCGAGTTCAACGGGACGACGGAGCGACTGACCGATCCGATCGAGGTGACGGTTCTGGATGAGTGGTTCGAATTCGAGAGCACGTTGGAGCTGGCCTACGAGCCGGGTGAACGGCAGGCGCTGGAGGTGCAACTCTACGGCCGCATCAGCGAAGGGAAGCACTTCTACTTCGACGACATCTTCGTGGAAGTTGGCGAGTTGGAGTTCCCGGATGAGGACCTGTATTGGCCCTATAATCAGACCCACTGGGAGTTCGAGACGCCGGGCGATAGCGAGAGCTGGTCGCCCAAGAACGATCAGGACATTGTCTTCTTCGATGTCAACGTGGTCGACGTGAATGAGACTCCGACGGGGGCCTTGATGATAGACATGCCGGCCGGCACGTTTGATCCGTACGTGAACGGACCGGCCGGGCCGTATTACACCACCCGGATCGACGGTGTGGCCGTTCGCATGCGCTTGAACGGCAGCGAAACCGACATGGCCAAGCCTTCCGATGGCGGCCAGCACACGGTGTACTGGTTCTACGTCGCCGGCGGACACGGCAACTCCATCCAGTTTGAGATTCCGGCTCCAAGCGAGTGGTTCATCGCGTACATCGATTGTTCGGATCGATGGGGCGGATGGGTCAATAGCCTCCGGCTCGATTTCGGACATTACCAGGAGTACATGATGGCCGACGTCGACTGGATCCGTATGTACGGCCAGTACGTCAAGAACAACGGATTCGAGGAAACCCTCGAGCCCTGGTCGCCCGTCGGCGCCGGCTTCTCGGTGAGCGCCGATCAGGTTCAGACCGGCCAGACAGCCCTTAAGATCGAAGGGCAGGGAATCGGCACCTGGCATGCCGTCGAACAGCGGGTGGCCGGCTGGGACAGCAAGATCCCCAAAGGGGCTCAGGTCACCGTCAGAGGCTCTTACTACGTCCCGGCCGCATCGTGGGCCGAAGGGGCCCTTCTGTGGCTGAGGGTCAACGAACTTCAGGCCGGTACCACCAACGAGAACATCGATCCGCAGCCGCTCGAAGAGCCGGTGCTCGATGCCTGGACGCCATTCGAGGCCAGCATCACCACGCAACACGAGCCGGGCGATCGTGGGCACCTGTCCGCGCAGTTGTTCTCGCAAACGCCGGCCGGGACGGCCATCTATGTGGACGACGTCTTCGTGGAGGTCGTCGCGGAGGCTCCCAGTGAGGACACGGACCAGCAATAGTCCCGGAGGCGTGGGACGGCACGGCCCCTCCGGTTGCGGGCTGTGACCTTGATCGAGCCGTGCTCTGGAAGAAGGACTGATAGACAGGGTCCTCGGGGTAGCCCGGGGGCCCTGTTTTGGCTTCGAGGTTAAGCCTCCCGGGGCATCGGCCTAGCGCATGCGCACCGGTGCATACGTGCGGGGGACGACGGTCACCTGCGCGGGGCCGTTTAGGCCAAGGATCAGCAGCTTCGAACCGGGCACGGATGCCGTCGAGACCGTGACGTTCACCCTCGCCGACTCCAATGTCGCGCCAGGTTCGCACGCCGTGACCCAGGGGGCCGGACCCGTCCAGCCGGAGATCATCACGTGGTAAGGTCGTTCCTCCGGACGCACGGCCCACCCCTCAACGGAAAAGGACACGACCCCATCTTCCTCACTGACCCCCGAAATCTCACACGGCGCGTGAATGAAGGCAGCGCCGGCGGGCAATCGGGCGATGTCGTACAGCGTGCCGACGTCGAACAGTTCCGCCAGGCTGGCCTGCGTCGTTCCCGGGTTGATCGCCGGCCCGTCGCGATACTGAGCCTCGAAGAGGAAGTAATCGGGCAGCAACCCCTGTCGGTCGGTATCGTCCAGAGGCCAGGTCATTTGCAGCCCGGCCGCCGTGATCCCCTGCGCGATCTGTCGCCAGGGACCTTCCGCATCGTAGCGGCTCAGGCGATGCAACGCGGACGCATAGACCAATCCACACCACTGCACGGGCCGACCAAACCACGAGCCTTGCCACCCTGTGGCGCCCAGCACGGGAATCGTGGCATAGGGGCCGATTTGCCCCGGGGTGGGGCTGACCAGGTACACGAAAGGCACGCCCGTCCACGCCCAGTAGCGGGCCTGCTGCAAATACGCCTCGCGTCCTGAGAGGACATAGCCCAGTGTGTAGGCCTTAACGAGTAGACCGGACGCGAGGATGTCCGGCGTATGCAAGGGAATCTCCCACGTTTGGGCGCCGCGCGGAACGGTCTCGGCATACAGAGCCGTCTGCTTACCCAGCAGGTCGAGGGCCGTCTCCAGCAGTTCGGCGTTGGCCGAGAGCGCGGCCCCTTCGAGCACTGTCACCAACTCACCGGCGCCGTATCCGTTGGCGTGGTCGGCGAAGTGAGTCGCGCCATAGTCTGTGTTCCCGGGTTGGTAGATTTTAGCGCCGCGTTCGTCGAAACGCGCTGCCGCGCTCAACGCCGCTTCATATCGGCGTTCGACATAGCCGGGCAGGTCGCCAAAGACCAGTGGCGCGGCCGGCGTCCGAACGTGGGAGACGCCGCCGTCGAGGTGGCGACTCTCCGGCGTGTTGAGCAACGCAAGATCACGGGTCATCGCCAACTCATCGATCAGATCGGCCTCGGCATCCTCCAGACTGCCGGCCAGCCAATCCATGAACGCGGCCGCATCCGGGGCCGGACCGGCCGCGAACGAATTGCCCCAGACGGCGTGGCGGAAAAGGCCTCCCTCCCGAATCTTCGAGTACAGCCAGCCGTCCGCGAAGAGCCGAGCCGCCGCTTGAAAACCTCCCTCGAAAACAGGCGTGGATGGCAGATCCCGCAGCCTCAGGTAGTGCTGCACCGCCGGGACAACCGTCGTGCCCTGCCCCCCTATGATCCAAATTCGCGCGGTGACCGGCGTATCGGCGGCCAGACGCACCGGCGTGTGCGCCACGAGGCCATTCTCGAAGCGAGATTCTCCAACCGCCGGACCTGTCAACCCCACCACGTGGGCCCCCGAGTTGAAGACGCGGTCCGGCGAGTCGAACATCGGGCCAATCCATTCAGAAGGCTCCCAAATCAGGCCAACATACCGACCTTCAGCGGCAATCGCCATCACGGGAAACGTCACCTTGGCCGGCTTCGGTGCGCGCCGCAGATGGTCGGAAGTCACGATGTCGGCCTGACTGCTGCTCGGTTCGTCCGCAAGGTACTCCAACCCGGCCAGCAAGCCCTGATCCTTTCCCGTACCGAACGTCCCCAGACCCGGAAAGAGCGTCAGCCAGGGCAGCGCCACCACATCGCGATCAGCACTGACTTCGATATGCACGTCCATAACGATCGCCCCGCCGTTCACCTCCGGGCGAAGCTTCCGCTCAACCTGCCAGGTGGCGCCTTGTTGATCCGTGAGGCGCGCCCGCAGATCGAGGCCGTCGCCATCGGGCTCGGCCTCGACCTGCGCCATGCTCAGGTCGAGCCATTGGACCTCTTCATCGAACAGGACTCCGATGAGCTCCTTGTCATAGGCGGTCGCCATCTCCTGTCCCGCGACCTCGACAACGAAATCGCCGATTCCCGCGCCGAAGTAACGCAAGGTCAGCGATGTCGAACTGACCTGCTGGGCGCGTCCGCTGGCCTGGTCGGGCCGGCCCGGCGTTTGATAGGGTGGGTCGTCGTAGACGGTCAGCGTCTGCACCTCGATGAAACTCACGCGAATGTTCCCGGCGGTGGTGGCCGGATCGAGGCGAAAACGGGTACGCGCTCCCAGTGACTCGGTAATGATCAATGTGTATTCATGCCATTGATCGTCGCTGTTGACGGTGAAACGGACCGAACGGCCGGCCCGAAAGGACGGGCCGTAAAACAACTCCCCACTGCGGTCGGCATCGGACCGCATGCGCACGGTGACCTTGGTGATGCGATCGGCCGGTAGATCGACGGCCGGCCCTTCGATCCATGGATCCACGCCCGTCGAAAGAAACGACAGTCCGTCTCGTGAGTATGTCAGATCTTCGACGAAATGGTTGCCCGTCCACCCCTGGAGCCCGCGCGAGAAGTTCCAGCGAACGATGATCTCGGCACACGCCTCGTTGCCGGCCAACAGAATCAGCAGGCAACCCAACACAATGGCGATCGTTTTCGTTCTGCCCATAAGGTCATCCCCTCTGCCGGGACCATGCGGTGCAAGTGCCATTACCCTCGGTTCCTCTCCATTATATGAAATCTGACGGCCCGGCTGAAACGCGATTCCGTCCCAAGCGGGAAATACTGTTGCTCATCTCTCTTCTATCCACTACATTGACCTGCGGTAGTCGATCTGCACGGACACCGGTACTCCGCCGACAAAAGGAAGACACGGAATAGAGGAAGGGGCAATGTCCAGGACCGTCCTGACGCGACGAATGTTCCTCGGCCGGACCACAGCGGCAGCCAGCATGCTGGCGGTGCCCCGGCTGCAGCAGGCCATGGCCCAGCCGCCGGCCGAAGGAGATTCCCAGCAGCGGCAACGCATCGAGCAAGCCATGCCCACGAAGGCGCCTGTCACGCCGCGCCGGCCGCGCAAGTTGCTAATCTTTGATCTCAACGTCGGTTACGGCGGGCATGGCTCCATCCCCACGGCCAATCAAGCGTTTACGCTGATGGGACGACGGACCGGCGCCTTCGAGACAGTCGTCAGCAAGGACCCGGCCGTCTTCGAGCCGGCCTCTCTGCGACAGTTCGATGCGGTGTTTTTCAACAATACCGTCGGGAATCTCTTCAAGGCCCCGGCCCTGCGGCGCAGTCTTATTGAGTTCGTCTATGGGGGTGGCGGACTGATGGGGGTGCACGGCACGTCGGTGGCCTTCACCCACTGGCCCGGCGCCCATGAGGACTGGCCCGAGTTCGGTCTCATGCTGGGGGCACGAGGCGCCAACCACCGCGACAGTGACGAGCATGTCTTTATCAAGCTCGATGACCCCGACCATCCCATCAATCGGGCCTTTGAGGGCCGCGACTTCGACTACCGCGATGAGTTCTTCCGCGTCCACGGACCCTACTCCAGAGACCGCGTGCGCGTGCTGCTCAGCATCGACACTGACAAGACCACCTTCGAGGGACAGCCGCGCGGCAACTGCTATCGCGAGGATGACGATTACGCGTTGGCGTGGGTGCGCCAATACGGACGAGGCCGTGTCTTCTACTGCACGATTGCACACAACCCCTACGTCTTCTGGGACCCGAAGATGTTGCAGTTCTATCTGGCTGCCACTCAGTTTGCGCTCGGGGATCTGCCGGCCCCGACGACGCCCAGCGCCAAGCTGACCCCTGCCGTCCGCGCTCAGGAGCGCCTCGGCTGGCGACTGGCCCTCATGCCGTCTCCCGTCAAGGAACTGACCCTCTTCGAACTCATCGACAAGACGGCAGAACAGGGGCTACTATACGTTGGTGGCAGCGGCCGCCAGAAGGTTAGTCACGACATCGCCAAGGCGTTCGATGACCGGCTCAGTGCCGACGAGATGAGACAGATCCGTCTGAAGTTGGACGCCGCCGCCGTTCGCCTGCTGGTCTATCAGGTGCAGAGCGAGCCGCTGAATGAGTCAGATCGCAGAAGGATCATCGAATTTGCTCGGATCATGGGCTGCGAGGCGATCGCCAGCGAGACAGGAGATCTAGCGCTGGCAGCGGCACCGGAGATCGTGAAGGCCGATGGACTGACAGGCACAGAGAGCACTGCCGGCCTTCTCACCAGAATCTCCACATCCGGCCCGATACCGACCATTTTCACCATCGAGTTCGGGCGTGATGGACGCGACACAGGGAACGGATGGATTCAGGACATCGCGTTTTTCAATGAGACAAGCGCGCGTCTGGCACCAAAGAGGTAGACCATGAAGAAAAGGCCCCATCGCCGGCACTGCACACGACGCTCTTTTCTAGCGGGCACGGCGGCCCTGTCAGGTACCATGGCCCTCCCCTGGATGGTCCGCTCGTCGGCATCAGGTGCGCAAGGCAATGCGGCCCCGAGCGAACGGATCACCGTCGGACTGATCGGGCACGGATGCATGGGACGCGGCCATCTGCGTCGCCTGGCCGGAGACCCGGAAATCCAGGTACTGGCGGTCTGCGATGTGGATCGCTTGCGATGCGAGCAAGGCAGAGAACACGTCGAGGATGTGTACGCCTCCCGTCATCGCGGCGTCCCGTACCGTGGGTGCACGGCCTACAACGACTATCGTGACCTGTTGGCCCGGCGGGACATTGATGCGGTCGTCATCGTCACGCCGGACCATTGGCATGCCTTGCTGGCCGTCGACGCCGCCAAGGCCGGCAAAGACGTCTATTGCGAAAAGCCAATCTCGTTGACGATCCGCCAAGGACGCCAACTGGCCGAGACCGTGCAGCGATACGATCGAATCTTTCAGACCGGGACCCAATATCGTTCCATCCCAACTATTCGCGAGGTCTGTAGTTTCGTACGCGCTGGCGGACTCGGAAAGGTCAAATCCGTCTTCACACTGTGGAACAGCCTGGGCGGCCTCGTAGGTGGCCCTCGTCTTCGACCCTACGCCCAGGTACTCGGCGCCGAGCGGTGTCGCCACGCATACGTCCCGGTGGACGTCGCCCTGCCGGCCGAACCCGTGCCGGAGGGATTGGACTGGGACTTGTGGGTCGGGCCGGCGCCCTGGCAGCCATACAACCGCTTGTTTCACATCAACCCATCGCCCGGCGTCGTGCCGTGGGCATTCTGCGAAGACTTTGGGGCCGCTTCCGTGACCTGGCATCACTCCCACAGCGCCGATGTGATCCAGTATGCCCTGGGTGTCGAGAACAGCGGCCCGGTCGAACTGATTCACCCCAGCAGTGGCACCTACCCGACCCTTACCTGCCGGTACGCCAACGGAACCTTGCTTCACCTGGTCGACCACTGGGGAGTGGTCCGGGACGTCTACAAAGCGGTCCCCCCTACCGCCCGACTGGCCGGCAACTTCGGCGGTGTCTTCGTCGGAGAGCGGGGCTGGGTCACCTCGATGACCACCGGTGGACCAATTGAAGGGGGCCCGGACGATCTGCTGCAGGAGATGAAACTGACCACACGAGAGGTGAATATCGGCGACAACAATCATCACGCCAAGTGGTTCGATTGTCTTCGCACCCGACGACAACCAAGCTGTGGCGTGGAGATCGGACATCGGTCCGCTTCCCTGGGGCATCTGACGATCATAGCCCACAAATTGGAGCGCTCTCTGAAATGGGACCCGGATACGGAGGCATTCGTCGGTGATGACACGGCCACTCGCATGTTGACCCGCGCCCTGCGCAGTCCT
>CP070782.1:4669052-4739573 GCA_020346325.1 Phycisphaerales bacterium | reverse complement strand
CGAAGTCAACGAAGCTGGAATGTCTGCCACAAGCTTCCTAGTGGTCCTGGTCTTCACCGTTACTTTGGCATCGTATTTCATTGTATAGATACAATACGACTACGCATATTGTGTGTCAAGTGAAAACTCAGACAAATTTCTCAACCGGCAGCAAGGATCCTGGCCCGGCGAGACCGCGCTAACTCAATGCCACCGCGACAGTCTCAGTGGTGTCAGGTTCCAGGACAAAGGAGCCGCGCAGCTGCCGAGAGCTGTGGCGGACCGTCACCTGATAGCTGCCGAAGAAGCCGTGCAGGCTCAGTTGGCCGTCTGCCGCAGTCTTAACCTCGGTCTGGGTCGACCATTGGCCCTTGATCAGTTCATGCAGCACGTCGTAGGCCGGTTTGGGCGACATGTCGTCACGCAGCAGGCCGGCCGGGGCCCCCTGCCAGGCGTTCTGGTCGGTAAAGTCCCACCAGGTAAGAGCTTCGACCGCCGGATGCGAGAAGAGCGCGGTATAGAACTGCCTCACGGATTCGGCCTGCCGTCGCTCGCCCTCGGCCGTTGTGACCCACTGAGAGCCTTCCCGGGGACCGGAGACCACGGTGGTCTCCGTGAAATGGAGCGGTTTGCCGAAGCGGGCGAAACGCTCGCATACGTCCCAGGCCCGCGCGGCCCCCCAAAATCCACCGTGCATGTGCGATTGAATGCCGATGACGTCATAGAGCGGCTTCTTCTGCTCGTCCACGAGTTCGGAGATGACCTTGTCGGGGTAAGCCGGATCGGTGCGATAGTCGTTGATCAGCAGCGTCGCCTCCGGATTGGCCTGGCGGGCCCGTTCGAAGGCGGCGCGCACGTATGGGCCGATTCCGGCCTGCGCCATGGCGGCCGTCAATTTCGGTGACCGCTTCTTGCACTGATCTCGGTCATAATGGGTCGCCTCGTTGACCACGTCCCAGATGTCGATATCACCCCGGAAACGTCGTACGCAACGTTCGATGCGCTGCATTTGCAGATCCATCACTTCCTGCGCGCTGCCTTCCAGCCACGGCGGATCGACGTAGTTCCAGGCCAGCGGATGGCCCTTGGTGGTCACCGCGTGGGCCTTACACCACTGAACAATCTCTTCGGTTCGCTCGTCCTGTGGCTGGCCCTTCTGGCGTTCATAGTTCCACCAGTAGAACGGGAGCGTCGCAAAATTGAGTAGATTCGCGAAGCGTTTGCCATAGGCGATGTTGTCCTGGAGGCTGCGACAACGGTTCAGCTTGAAGATATTACAGCCAAAGAGAAATCGGTGCCGGCTCAGGCGAATCTTCACGGCGGTGCCGGGCGGGAGCACTTGGCGATCCGGACCGAACAACTTCAGCGTGACAGGTCCAGTCCGATGCTGCTGAATCCGAGCTTCGGCCTGGGCCAGCACTTCCTCGTCAGTCTGCGACGGAGCCTGACGCTGGGCGGTGACAACATAGGGTGAGGCCGCGAGGCCGGCGATGCCTGCGCCACCGGCCTTCAGCAGACGCCGCCTCGTCCAAACAGGACGCGGCAAGTTCCATCTTTGCGTTCTCATACTCTACCTCCAAAAGCGCATCGGCGCGCGATCACGCGAGATCGCGTCAGGCCCGAATGGGTGCGGCTTCGTCGACCAGCTCGATCGCCGTGTAGCGACAGAAGCGGGTCAGGTCCGCAACGATATCTCCGTACACGGTCTGCCGGTGCAGCCCGTTCGACCAGTTCTTCCACAGTGTGGTGACCTCCCCGTCCACTTTGACCTCGATCTTACAGCGGCAGCCACGATCGTCGGCGAGGGAGACGGGGGCGCCGATGATTTCGCCGGTGAAATACAAAAGCGAATCGCTGCCGATGAGAATGGCCTGCGTGACGCGCTGTCCTACGCGCATCTCGACCTGGGGCGTAACCCCCTCCTGCCGCTCCATGACGGTTCGAATCTTGTAGGGCGCGGCCGGGCCCTCAGGCCCATCCATTTTGGTCGCGCCCAGACAGTGGGCCAGAATGATGCTGTTTCGGGATTCATCCACGGTCGGATCGCTGATGAAACCGGGTCGGCCCGTCAACCCCTGCAGGATGATGTGCGTCATGGCGCAGCGCAAATCGGATTCACAGATGCCGCCGAGCCCTATGTTGTTCAGTCGGCTAAAGCCAACACAGGGATACGCCGGCAGTTTGATGGTTGTGTCCCACATCGTGCCGTAGCAATCAACTGTAAGCAGCGTGGCATCTTCTGCGGCCAACAGCTCTTCGAAGGCCAGGGCCAGCTTGCATGACTTGAAGATGTCGCCGCGAGAGGGTTCGACCACCTGCTCGGCATTGCGAATCCAGCGCGCGGTTTCCTCCTGGGCCCGCCGGTCATCAACCGCATTGTAGGCTTTCACGACGGTCTGAAGGTCGATGCGTTTGATGTCCGTGCCAAATCGCTCTTTCATCTGGGCCGCGTACGGCTCGAAAGACCGCGTGGTAACGTTGAGAATTTTCGCGGCCTTGAGGTGGTGAATCGCTCGGAACGGTCTGATCGCGGCCGCGAGCTGCGCATAATCGCTGGTCAGGTAACATTCCAGCTTCGCCCCCAGCGCTTGCCGCTGCAAAGCCCCGAATCCGACCCAGCCGTGACCGGAATAGGGAACGGCGAAAACCGCCGTGGGTCGATCGGCCCGGAGGATCTCGTGAAGGATCGGCTGGACGCCGATGTTGAAGTGGAGGGCGAGAATGCCGTCCACGCCCTGGAGCCTGCTCCGAAGTTGCCGAGCCTGCTCCGGCGAGGTGACCAACTCGTCGACCACGAAATCGACATCCGACAGTTCGCCCTGCAACTTGGCAAACTGAGCTTCATACGCACGAATTTCTTGGCGCAGGTCGAGATTCGGCTTGGGCCAAAGCCCGTGTGTCGTGCCCATGTAGAGACGGGCGACCTTGACCTTGCTTCTGCGACATCCCGGACTGACGAGTCCGGCGCCCGGGCCCTGCGCTGCTCGGGCGAATGGGCCCGCTCCGGCCAGGTATATGGCACCGGCCCCGGCGCTGATCCGGAGGAACTCCCTGCGGTCGATCTGCTGTGCCATGGCGATCTCCCTTCAAAAGGCGTGACAGATTCTGTCGGCGCGGCGATTCTCGCAACGTGACGCGGTGTCCACATGCCACTGACGCATTACCGGCCCCTTCCTGATGGAGGCTCCTACAGGGCGGAAAGATGAGCGTACTGTAGCAGAAGCGACTTGGTCTGTCCACTGTTGAAGCGGACCGTCACCACGCTGTTGGCCCCCATATCGGCGTACTTGGTCACCCGGCCGACGCCAAAGGTCTTGTGCCGGACCATTTGTCCGGGCGCAAATTCCGGTTCACGGGCCGCCGAGACTGGCACGGCCGGCGCCGCGGTCGACCGCTGAGAGCGACCGAAACCACCAAAAGCGTCTTGCTCGTCTTCGGGTTCGGTCTCGTCAGCCATGAATCCCGGGCCCAGTTCGAACAGGAACGGGGAAGCGACGGTGCGCAGGAATTGCCCGCGGACCGTCCGGTACCAGGCGTAGCTCAGATAGAGATTGGTCTTGGCGCGAGTGACCCCGACGAAGAAGAGCCGCCGCTCTTCTTCGAGTTCGTCGTCGTCTTCACTGCCCCGTTCGTGAGGCAACAGGCCGTCTTCCAGGCCGATAATGAACACGTGCTCGAACTCCAGCCCTTTGGCGGCGTGCAACGTCATCAGGGCGACGCGCTCGCTGGAGGCGTCGTAGGCGTCGGCGTCGCTGAACAGTGAGATCTGCTGGAGATAATCGATCAGCGAGGGTTCCTCAGCATTCTGATCATAGACGGCCGCCGCGTTGATCAATTCGCTGATATTCTCCAGGGCGTCCTGGCCTTCCTGGCCGGTCCCCTGAAACGATTTCTCCAGTCCGGACTCCGTGAAGACCTTCTCCGCCAGCGGTGCCACTTTGCCCTCCATCTGGCTACGGAATCGATCCATCATGTGGGCGAAGGCTTTGAGCTTCAGTTGGGCCGCTTTGCCCAGGGTGGCAATCTCATCGGCGCGCGTCAGCGCCTGGGACAGCGAGATCCCGTGCTGGGTGGCAAAGCCCTGGGCCCGCTCGACGGTCACCTTACCGATACCCCGCGCCGGGGTATTGATGATCCGCACCAAGGCGACTTCGTCGGCCGGATTGGCCATGACTTTCAGATAGGCCAGCAGATCGCGGATTTCCTTGCGGTTGTAAAACTCGATACCGCGGACGATCTGGTACGGGACCTTGTGCCGAACGAACGCCTCTTCCAGGGCGCGGCTCATGGCGTTGACCCGGTAGAAGACAGCGATCTGGCCGGGGCGAACCTTCTGGTCGAGCAACGCCTCCACCTGGCGCGCCACGGCGTCGGCCTCCTCCACCTCGCCCTCGTGGCTCTCGACGACGACCTTGCCTTCGTCGGTCCGAGTGGCAACCAGACGCTTCTGCTTGCGATTCTGGTTCTTCGCGATCAGCGTGTCGGCCGCCTTGAGGATAGCGTCGGTGCTGCGGAAGTTCTCTTCGAGCTTGACCACGACCGCCTCGGGCCAATCCTTCTCAAACGCCATGATGTTGCGGATATCCGCGCCGCGCCAACGATAGATCGACTGGTCGGGATCGCCCGTAGCGCAGATGTTACCGTGGGGCAGGGCCAGCGCCTTGGCCAGACGATACTGGGCGTGGTTCGTGTCCTGATACTCGTCGATGAGCAGGAACTTGAACCGATCCGACAATTCTCGGCCCACGTCGGCATCGTTCTCGACCAACAAGGCCGTCTTCATCAGCAAATCATCGAAATCGAGCGCGTTGCGTTCGGCCAGAATCTGCTGATAGCGCGTGTAGACCTGGCTGAGCGTGCGTGAGAAGAAATCCTCAGCCCGGCCCTGGAAGGCTTCGGCGTCGATCAGCTTGTTCTTGAGGGTGGAGATCGCATTGAGCATCCGCGCGGGCGGGAAGTTGGTGCCGTCAAGGTGGCAGTCCTTTACCGCGCGTTTAATGCAGCGATTCTGGTCGGACGTATCGTAGATGCTGAAGCTCGGATGAATGTCGGCCGCGGCCGCATAGCGGCGCAGGATGCGGACGCAGAGTGAATGAAACGTGCTGATGTGAGCCCCACCGGAGGCGCCCAGAGTGGCGGCACGCTGACGCATCTCTTCGGCGGCCTTGTTCGTAAAGGTAATCGCACAGATATTGTACGGCCGCACGCCGGCTTCAATCAGCGCCGCGATACGGTACGTGATCACGCGCGTCTTGCCACTACCCGGGCCCGCCAAGACCAGCAGAGGCCCTTCGTGATGAGAGACGGCGATCCTTTGCGAGGGTGTCAGTTGTTCCAGAAGCGCACTGTGCATGCCCGAAGCCAAGTTCCTTCTACGGCGTCCCCTGAGATTCCTGCAATTGTTGACTCAACTCTGCTCCGGTCTGTTTCAACTGTTCAAAGAGCTCCGGTTTTTCAATCTGGATGCGGTCGAGCAACCTCTGACAGACATAAGGAGGATAGGCCCCACTGTTGAGGAACTGGCCGATCGCGAAGTATCGTAGCATGGGCATGGGGGGCAGGTCAACCCGATATTCGGGTTCAAGCGTTTCGTTGTAGTGATCATAGACCTGCTGGGCCATCTGCTCGCACCCGGCGGCGCCGTCGTCGTCGCGGAGGGCGTAGAGCGAATAGGCTTGAGCCAGCAGGGCCGTGATCTGGTCGCGCGCGTCGTTGATGCCAATGCTTGCGACTTCCTCGCGGAAGCGATTGATCACGTACTGCTCCAGCGAGACCTTGAAATCGTCGATCGGGTAGCGCCCGCGCAATTCATTGTAGATCTTCAAAGCCTGGCTCTTGAGTCCGGCCTGATAGAACGACAGCACCGCGTTCTTGAGCATGTTGCGGTGCCCGTTCTGGAGTGACTCCAGCCGCATTCGATCGTCTTTGTATTTCGCGAGGATCTTGAGCAACGCCTTGTTGTACGAATTGAAGGTACGCAGGTCAGGCCCCAAAAAGATGTCGCGGCGCATCAGTGGCTCGCCTGATTCTTCCTGCCCGGCCTCATCGACCGGCGGCTGACGGACCAGCCCCTCATCGATCATGATCTTGCCATAGAGAAAGAGATTCTGGAGGCTGTGCGCCACGATGCGGTCCGTATTGGTCTCGTGCGAGGTGAGTTCGCGATCCTTGTTCTCACTGGCGACCTTCAAGCCTTTGACCGCCCAGTAGATGGCGTGGCTGTCGGGATGGCGCCAGTCGAAGGGATAGTGCACATTCGGATCGTGAAAACTGGCGGGCCCGTGCATCTGACTGACTTCCTGCATCAAGGCCGGCTCCAGTTTCCAGGTATTTCGCAGGGTGTGGGCCTTGGCGAAGATGTCGAATCGTTTCAGGGCTGTGGTTCCGCGGTAGTCGTCGATGACTTGGAAGGCAGCCGGGGCGAAACGCTGTGGGGTCCGCCGCAGCGCGAAATAGTTCGGCACGAATTCATCGCTCTCGGCGAACGCTTCGTCCGCGCCTTGCAGGGCCGTGATGAAGGGCGCCAGATTGGGATCGTTGGCGACCTCTTCCCACGTCTGCGGTGCGGCGATCAGCGCCTCGAAGAACGCATTGTCGTCAGGCATGAGGCCGTTGTCTTCGGACCAGAGCAAGGGTCCGATCTCCGAGGCCAGTCGCAGCTTGTAGTACTTGTGGGCATCGTCGGAGACGCCGCCCAGCTTGTGCTGGAAGATGCGGGCCAGCTCTCGATAGAGACGAATCGATTTCGGGTTGGTCGGGATGCCTTTGTCGCGGAGCAACTGGTAGCCGTTGCGCACCCAGCGCCAACGCTGATCCGGCTGCGAGGCGGGAATAGCCACCGAGATATTGTATGCCATGTTCCAGGCGTGGAACTCCCACACCGCGGCAAAGCGCGGCTGCAAGGTGGTGATCCACTCGGCAAGCTGCCGCGCGTCGAAGAACTGCCCTTCTTCCTTGAGCGTGTCGGCCCGCATCCACAGGATGTCGACCACCAGCCCTCGAAACGCCCCCATCGCAACGGTGGCAAACGCCAGGGACGGCGGGGCATTTTCCAGCGGCGTGTTGGTGACCAGGTCCATTTCCTGACGCTGCGCATTGATGTAGTCCAGCTGTTCGCCGCCCCAGAAGAGCAAGCCGGCGGCCAGAGCCAGGCAAGTCACTATGATGATAGTATCACGTCCACGCATTGTTCGTTTGGCGTTCCCTGCAAGACGCCCCACGATACAGGCATCTCAAACTCGTTCATGTACTCCGTATGTTCGGCCGCCATCAGACGATGACCTTGGCCAGCTCTCGGAAGCTGAAGATGATCAAACCCAGGACCAGCAGCAGAAAAGCCTTGACGCACACCATCGTCAACACCACCCACCCCAGAAACGCCCAGGACATCAGGCGGGCCGGCACCAGGAAAGTCGTCGGATTGTACTTGTCGAAACGCGGTAGCAACTGGACCAGGGCTTTGACGGTGTACGCATAAAACAGGCCGAGCCCCTGGCCGAGATAGTCGAACGATTCCAGGATAAAGCCGCTGACCGTCCCGGTAAAGAAGATTACCAGGCAAAAGAGAATCGCCACCGGAAACGAGAGGAAACTCGCCGCCAACACGCCCAGCGCGGCCAGGAACACGAGCCGACAGAGAATCAGTAGCGCCGCTCGGATGAAATTGGCCGTGAACGTGTCGGCCTTGTAAAGCACTTCGAGGCCGTCTTCAACGGGAAAGAGAACGACGGTTCGGTTAAGGGCGGGATTAAGAAACGCGACCGACAGGTAGCCGTCCTCGGCGACGACATCCGCCGGCACTCTGATCTCCCGAAACGTGCGGACGGGGTCCTTGCGATCTTCCGGCCAGATCGGCGTTTTCATCTCGGTACCGTCACGAAGCGGACGCAAGTCGCCAATCTGCCAGCGACCGTAGACCTGCCCGTCAGGCGGGTTCTCGGCAACGTCGTACTTAAATCGGATGAACAGGGTCTCGTCGTTCCCGCGTGGCTTGACCCCCTGGAACTCCCACATCAGGGCGTCGCCCACGGCCGCCGCTCGTTTCTCCAGGCGCTTGCGCGCCGTCAGCTCTTTGATGATCTCCGACTGGGGCAGCGTCGGATAGACCTGCCGCAACTGATCCTTGTCCACCAGTCGCTGGTAGAGTGCCATCACTTCATCGTGCACGTCGATTTCCGGCGGCACCAGACTGGCGCGCGCGGTGTAAAACTCGTAGTCGATCTGTTGCCGCTCTTCGGGCGAGACGTCGAGGAAGCCGGGCAGCAGCACGGTCACGCCGTAGACGATGCCGCCGAACAAGACCAGGAGCCCCACGTCCAGGACGATCACTCCCAGCAACTTGCCCAGGATGAGCTGATGGCGACGGATCGGCTTGGTAGCCACGGTGTAGATCGTCCGCTGCTCGATGTCACTCGTAATCGCGTGCGTCGAGACGATCACGGTCAGCAGACAGAGCAAGAGACTCGTCAGGGACAGTCCGTAGCTGATAAACGTCTGGAGGCGACCCTTGAGCGTGCCGTCCCCCGTCGCGGTCAGGCCCATCACCGGCAGCAGCACGAGCAACAGGACGATGAAGATGATCGCCACCTTCATGCGCAAGGCTTGCCGAACTGTGTTGACCGCCACGGCCCAGACTCTACGCATCGCTGGACTCTCCGTCTTGCTCGGGTTCATCCTGCGCCGGCGGCTGATCCGGTTGCTCCGGGTTGGACCCCGTCAGGGCATCGAGCACACGCTTTTTCACGCGACCGTCCTCGACGGGCACGTCTACCTGAGCCTGGGGCAGATCGGGCACCGGTTTCTCCGGTCGTCTGACCTGCTCGGTCTCCGAGGTCGCGGCGGGCCTGGTTAGCTCACCCAGCAAATCCTTGTCCGGCTGGGGTGCCGTGGTCTCGACCGGAGCCACTTCGCTTAATTCCGGGGCCGCGGCCGCCGGCGCTTCCGTCGATTCCGACGAGGAAACCAATTTGTCCAGGATGCCGGCCTGCGACTTCTCGGCCGTCAGGAAATCGCCGATATCCGTGGTACTGACGGCGCCGCTCGTGGGCCTGGCCTGCTGCCGCGCCTCGACCACCGTGTTGATGAAGAAGGTTTCGAGTCTTTCCATCGGGGTGGTGACGTCACATTCAGCGCCCTCGTCGCTGAGGATCTCCTTGATCTTGCCCACGGCCTGGTCACTCACGGCACTGGTGACGAACTGCCGCTTGTCGGCCTCCCGAAGGAGGTCGCCCACACGTCCTTCCGCCTGGACCCGGCCGCCGTAGAGAATGGCGATGCGATCGCAGACATCCTCGACGTCGGCGAGGAGGTGGCTACAGAGCAGGATGGTCTTGCCGCGCTCGGCCAGCTTCAAAATCAGATCTTTGATCTGGCGCGTGCCGATCGGGTCGAGCCCGGTGGTCGGCTCGTCGAGGATCAGCAGGTCCGGGTCGTTGATCAGGGCCTGGGCCAGACCGATGCGGCGGGCCATGCCCTTGGAGTATGTCCCCACGGGCCGACGCGCCACCGCCTTGAGCCCCACCATCTCCAGCAGGGCCTCGATGCGCATCCTCCGCACGTCGGGAGCCAGCCCGAACAGCCGGCCGTAGAAATCCAGTGTCTCCCGCGCGTTGAGAAAGCGATACAAGTACGACTCCTCCGGCAGAAAACCGACCCGGGCGTTGATCTTCGGATCGCTGCCCTGCCCTCCCAGCAGCAGAGCATGCCCCTTGGTCGGATGCAGCAGACCGAGCAGCATCTTGATCGTCGTCGTTTTGCCTGAACCGTTGGGGCCGAGGAGGCCGAAGACCTCGTTCTGCTTGATCTGGAGATTCAGGTCGTCGACCGCATAGACCTTGGCCCGTCCCCACCAGTCGGAGAAGATCTTCGTCAGTGAAATTGTCTCAATGGCGTAGTCCATAATTCGCTACACGCTACTCAAATGAATATCAACGGCCGGGGACACCTGCGCGGGCCTCCTCATCCTCTGCTCACCGACATCACGCCGGGTTCGGTCCGTGATCGAGATGCTCACCCTGGCGGACCAGTCGGGCACTGTTGAAGACGACCACCAGCGAACTGGCGAAATGCAGGAAGGCCGCCACGCCCGGCGGGATGAACCGCGCCAGCGAGATGCCGAACACGATGAAGGCAATGCCGAAGCCGAGGTTCTGATTGATGACGCGCCGGGTCTTGCGCGAGACTTCCACGAGGAAGGGAATCCGACGCAGGTCGTCGCTCATCAGGGCAATCGAGGCCGAGTTGATGGCGACGTCACTGCCGGCCGCCCCCATCGCAATGCCCAGATCGCCCGCGGCCAGGGCCGGCGCATCGTTGATACCATCGCCCACGACCACCACGGTATGCCCGTCACGCTTGATCTGCTCGACGATGGCCAGCTTGTCCTGGGGCAGACAGTGGGCGCGAAAATCAGTACACCCCAGTTCGGCCGCCACGCGATTGGCCACTTCATCGCGGTCACCGGTGAGCATCGTCACGCGCTTGATGCCGAGATCGACCAGTTCCTTGACCGCGCGCTGCGCCTCAGGCCGAGTCTTGTCCTGAAGACCGATCCAGCCGATGCAGCGCGTGCCTTTGGCCACGTAGAGCGTGCTGAAGCCCTGTTCCTCGTGCAGCGCCGGATCGGAGACGCCACTGAGATCGATGTTGTTTTCCTGCAAAAACGTCTCACGGCCGACGCGAACCTCGTCGCCGTTGATGGTCGCGGTAACGCCTTTGCCCGGCGTTTCCTTGAATCCCTCGGCGGTCGCCATCGTGATGTTCGCCTCCTTGGCCACCTCACGCAGGGCGCGAGCCGCGGGGTGCTTGCTCATCTGTTCGGCCGCCGCCGCCTCGGCCAGCAGTTCCGCCGGCTCGACCCCTTCGGCCGGCGTCAATTTCGTCACGTAGAGGCGGCCAGTAGTGACGGTGCCGGTCTTGTCGAAGACTAGGGACGTCATCTTGCCGGCGATCTCGAGATCGGCCACGTTCTTGACCAGGACACCGAGCCGGGCGGCGGCCGAGATGGCGGCCACCATAGCCGTCGGTGTGGCCAGAATGATCGCACACGGGCAGGAAATCACCAGTATGGTGATGGCCTGATCGATGTCACGCGTGAAGAACAGGACGATGGCCGCGATCATCAGGACGGTCGGCACATACCACATGATGTAACGATCGATGATCCGCATGATGGGGATCTTCGTCTGCTCGGCCTGCATGATCAGCGACTGGACCTTGCCCAGCGTCGTGTCCCGCCCGGCCTTGGTCACGCGCACATCCAGGACGCCGGTCAGGTTGTTCGTACCGGCGAAAACCTGCATGCCCGGAACCTTGTCGACCGGCAGCGATTCGCCCGTGATGGTCGCTTCGTTCACGGAACTGAGCCCGCTGTCGACTTCCCCATCGGCCGGGATGTTGTCGCCGGGACGAACGCGGATGTGATCGCCGGCCTTGAGCGCACTGACCTTGACCTCCCGCTCGGTGCCATCCTCCGCTACCAGATTGGCCCTGGTCGGCGTCAGCTTGATGAGCGACTCGATCGACGCCCGTGCCCCCAGCGCGGTGCGCGTCTCGACGAGTTCACTGAGCAGCATGAAGAAGCCGATGAGGCCGGCCGCGACATACTCGCCAGTGGCGAAAGCCGCGACGATACCCAGCGCGGCCAGTTCGTCCATGTGCGATTCGCCCCGGAGCAGACTGACGACCGCATGCACGACAATCGGCGTGCCCAGCAGCAGTGCACCCAACATCATGAACATCTGAAGATTGAAACTGTCCGCCGGGTAGAAGAGTCGGCCGACGACGCCGTTGATCAGGAGAACACCTCCCAGCAAGGTGCCCAGCAAGGCCACGCTGACTTTCCACTGCTTACCCTGCGTTTCTTCGGCGGCTACGTCGTCTTGAAGATGTAGGTGCTGATGAGCCATAGTATTGTTCTCGTGCTCCAGTTCTTCGAATGCCCCGATCGTCGGGACAACGGCTTACTTTGACGTCTTTGTCTGCTGGCCCCGCTTGGGCATCTCCGGGTCCGAGTTGACCAGGACCCGAATCTCCTGGCCCTTCGAATCGTTGGACGGCTGCACCACGAACTTTTCCTCGGCATTCTGCAACACCTGTTCGAGCGCGTCCAGGTAGATCCGATGGGTCACCAGTTCCGGCCGTTTGCGAAATTCGGGCAGGATACTGTTCAAATAGGTGGCATTGGCTTTGGCGGCTTCCACGACCTTGGTGCGATAGGCCTTGGCCTGGGCGATAGTGTCCTGGGCCTGCCCGGCCACCTGTGACCACAGTGCCTCCAGCTCTTCCTCGTTCGGGTCCTCCGCCATCAGGGCCTGATACAGCGGCTCGGCGACCTGCCCGCCCGCACTGGCCAGCGTCTGCTCGGCATACGTACGGGCCACACTGGTCATCTGCTGGCTGCGCTGACTCGCCTCGACGGACTCCTTGAAGGCCTCGTCCACCTGCTTGGGCCACTCGACGTTCACCAACTGCACCGACGTGACCTTGATACCACTCTCGATGTCGTCCAGTTGCTGTTGCGCCAACCGCCGGACGTGACGGGGGATTCGGTCTCGGCTCTGCAACGCCTCGTCGATGCTGTATTGAACCATCGCTGTGGTCACGGCGCTCTCTACAATGCTGCGCAGCAGCGGTGTCATGCTCTCGATCATGACCTCTTCATAGATCTGTCCGGGCCGGGCGTTCTTGACCAGGACATTCGAGAAGAATTGCTCGATGTTGTCGATCTGATAGTTGATTTCCCACCGACAGTGCACAATGTTATAGTCACTGCCGTCCGGATTGCCCCCGGTGAGCCCCGGCGCGGCGCCAAGGTCCTCTGCCTGTCGCATTTGGCTGCGCGTCAGACAGTATCCCTCGCGTAACGGGTTCAGCTTTTCCGGCACCCTGCGTCGCGGCTTCGGGCCTTCGCCCAGGATGTCGTTGCGGTCCTCCCAGTACCAGAAACTGTCGATCGGCAGCTTGATCTGCCTCTTGACGGGGATCCTGACGATCTCGCCGAGGGGATAAGGAAAGACCCAGTGCCAATCCGAATCGAGGACGCGCTCCTCGCCGACGCCCTGGATCCGGCCGAACAGCAGGCGCAGGGCCTGTTCGTTCGATCCCACGGTCTTGAAGCCGGAGACCAGGAAGGCCACCACCAGCACGATCATAATGACCTTCAGAATCGCAAAGCTGATACGCAGCGCTTCGGAAAGCGATTTCTCAGCCGTGCCCAGTTGCTCCAGATCCGGAGCCTCGTGCTCCGTGTGCCCCACATGATGGTGGTGGTGCCCGTGATGGTGTCCGTGTTTATGTGCCATAGATTCTCAATCACATACTCAGTGCCTGGAAGTGACGCTTCTGCTCACGACTAGTCTTCCGCCTTCAACGACGGCATTTCCTTGAGATAGATGAACGGTTCCACGTCGGCCGACAGAACCAGGGTGGCCCGCTCCTTGAGCGTGGCCAGCAGTGATTCGAGATTGCGCAGGAACATGGCCAACTCGGGCGCCGCCTCCAACATCTCATAGTACTGAGCGGCTTCCGCGTCACCCTGGCCTTGAATGGCCTTGGCCCGTCCCTCGGCCGCGGCCAACAGCGCCGTCTTTTTGGCGTCCGCGTCCGTGCGGATCGACGTGGCCTCGGCGTTGCCCTGGGCGATGGTCGCCTCGGTCCGGCGCTGACGGTCGGCCTTCATCCGCTCGAAGACGTCCTTGGTCACGTCCTCGCTGACCTTGAACTGCTTGATGCCCAGCGTCTTGATCTCGATGCCATAGTCATCACGCACCGGCCCCTGTACGTCGGCGAGCATTTCCGCCTGAATCTGGTCGAACCGAATCTTGTCCGGATCGCTGTTGACGAATTCGCCGAAGGTATGCTGGCCGATCACTCGGTTCTGCGTGTCGTTGATGCGGCTGCGCAACATGTCGTTCGCGTCGGCGACCGTTTCGACGGCATTGAGGAACTTCAGCGGTTCGGCAATCCGCCAGACGACGTAGCTTTTGACGATGACCGGGACCGCCCCGCGGGTCGGGGTCTCCACCAGTTCGCTTTCGAGCACGCGCAGGCGCGAATCGAAGGGGTGGATCCGTTCGATCGGAGCGGGCCATTTCCAGCCCAGGCCGGGCTCGGTCTTTTCACGCACCGGCTTGCCGAAGCGCGTCACCAGGACCGATTCGGTCTCGCGGACCTGAAACGTCACGAGGTACACGGCCATGATGATGAAGATGACGGCGACGAGAATAGGGATAGCTACATTCTTCATTACTGGCTGCTCTCCTGTAAACTGCCAATATCCAACAAATCCGGCGTCAGTGTCTGTTGAAGGTCGATAATGGTCACCTGCGTGTCGTTCGGCTCGGTGGCCACGATATATTTGCGTATTCCCTGCATCGCCTCTTCAAAGACCGCCAGCCGCTGCTCCTGCTCGTAGATTCGCGGTGCGGCCTGATAGGCTTTGACCTGTCCGGCAAAGCGGCGGCCCGTCGCCTCGGCCAACGTGGCTTTCTCGAAGGCGTAGCTCTGCGCACTCCGCAGTGTCTTGAAGATGTCCCCCTTCGCCTCGGCGAAGGCGGCATCGACCTGCGCATTCAGTCGCTGCACGTCTTCGCGGCGTCCTTCGGCCTGGGCTTCCTGATAAGCCGCCGCCAGATCCGCCAGTTCGTACGCCTTGCCGACGGACCCCACGAGGGTGCTGAGCGTCCGGTTCCGGTCGGCTTCGGCCTGCAGGACCAGCGCCTGCTTCTTCTGCACGGCTCCGATCACCGCCTCATAGTCGGGCGCCACCTCGGGCGGGGGATGGATGCCCTGGACGCCGAGGAAAACCAGCTCGATGCCCAACTCCTGGGCACTGGCCGCCGCCTGGATCCGTTGCATGAGAACTTCCTGGGCTCTCACACGACCGGCGCCGAAAAGGCTGTCGGCCGACGCGGGCCCCGAGGCAGCCGCATCGGCCTCGATGCGGGCACTGGCGGCAAACCGCGCCAACTCCTCGTAACAGATAGCCTCCAGCAGCTTGCCGGGATCACGGTGGTTATAGATATACTTGAACAGATCGCTGATGCGATACTGAACCGGGATGTTGGCTTTGATCAGGCTCACGGGCACGGCGCCTTCGGTAAGTTCCTCGCCCGTGTATTCGCTGGCTGCCAGGAGACTGTATTCTTCTTCGTAGTGGCTCTCGCCCCACAGCAACGCGCGCTCCGGAATGACCTGACCGGTCTTGGGGTCCCTCTTGGGAACATACCCCACGTGGAGTTCCAGCACTTCCTTGGTCGGGTACGTGCGGGCGATGTCGATCGGCCAGGGCAACTTGAAGTGCAGGCCGGGTTGCAGATCGCGGACCTGGCCATCGTTCGTCAGCGGGTTGCCGAAACGCTCGACGATCGCTTCCTCGTTGGGCTCGACCACAATGATGCAACTGGCCAGATAGAGGGTGCCGGCCGAGAACAGGATAAGAGAAACGATCGCCCTTTCGAGCAACTGGTAGAACCAGGTCTCCGAGACCTTGAACCCAAACTGATAATCGATGGCGGCCGCGACACTGCGGAAAACCCCGCCCGGCTCGTTGATCACACCGAGCAGTCGGCTGTCGAAACCGGCTCGGCTGTACTGATCTTTCAGACGGGGCCGATAGATGTCGAACACCGTGTTCAGAGCGGTCTCCGCGCCCAGGACGATCAAGAGGATGGGGATGACATAGGCGATGATGCGCACGCCCAGACCGAACTGAAAATGCACCCCGGCCAGACTCAGCGCCAAGGCGAAGCAAACCAGGGCGACGCCCAGCAGGTAGCTGCCGCCCGCGCGCAGCGGTTTCCAGCGGGACTCAACCGACATGCCGGTGGCATACCGTGACATCAGAAAACTGACAAAGGCCACCGCCGTCATGATGATGGCACACACCAGCGGCTGCTGCGTGCTGACCGTCGCCTGCCCAGCGACGGCTTTGAGCAGCAGCAGGCCCAGGCCGATCTCATAGATCGCGATCAGCACGCCGAAAATCGGAACGAACCAGCGTTCCAGCAGATCCAGGCGACGCTGGGCGGCCGCCAGCAGCGTCGCCCGCTCGCCCTTGCCTTCGAACAGCGCCGAGGCCTGCTTGTCCTCGGCCAACTGCGTCATGTCCAGCCTCTCCTGCTCCGCCAAGGTGCGCTGGTGGAACTGGATGGCCAGGATCAGCCAGATGAGGGTGGCGGCAAGGATCTGCCAGGCAACGGCCGAGATCGCGAAAAAACCGCTCCATCGACCCAGAAAGAAGGTGAGACCAAAAAAAACCAAACTCAGGACCAGAGAGACCCAGGCCACCTGCTCGGGGCGTTTCGACGATGCTGTCATATCTTACTTCGACTCCCGACTATGAACAAATGTCGTCTCTGCGAGTAACTTAACTAAGCAGAGACGTGAGCCCTTTACAAACAGGAAGTTCAGCACTATAACACCAAAAGTCAGTGTCGTGTAGTGACAATAACGAAAAAATGTATCCTATTTACCTACCTCATGAGCCGTCCACACGAAGGCTCGACCGTCACGGTGAACCATGCTGAAGCTACTGACGATTGCCAGAAACACGTTCGTTGAAACCCTTCGACAGCCCGTTTATGCCGTGATCATTGGGGCCGCACTGCTCTTGTTCTTGCTGAGCCCGTCGCTCTCAATGTACACCATGGACGACGACAACAAGTTACTCCGTGAGATAGGGCTGTCTACGCTTTTCCTTACCAGCTTGTTCGTAGCAATCTTCTCCGCCTCCGGCGCCGTGGCCGTGGAATTGGAGAACAAAACCATTCTGACCCTGCTGGCCAAACCGGTGCAGCGTCCCATATTCGTCCTGGCCAAGTTTCTCGGTGTGGTCGGCGCGGTGGCGGTCGCCCACTATATCTGCACGATTGCCCTGCTCATGGCCATCCGCCACGGGGTCCTCAGCACGGCCTCGGACGCACGCGACTGGACGGTCATCGGCTCGGCCGGGGCGGTCCTCGGTCTGACAGTGCTGCTCTGCGCCTTCTTCAATTACACCTACGACTGGCGCTTCTCCTCCACGGCAGTCATCGTCGCCGCCATCCTGGGCACGTTCGCCCTCGTTTTCCTGGTCTTCATCGATCCCCACTGGAAGTTTCACCCGGCCGAGAACGGAATCCACGCCCTGGATGTGTACGGCTCGATCCTGCTGTTTCTGGCGGCCGTCATCATCGCGGCCCTGGCCGTGGCGATCTCCACGCGGTTCAACATGGTGGTCACTCTCTCGGCCTGCATCGGGCTGTTCCTGCTGGGGCTGACCAGCGACTATATCTTCGGACGCTTCGCCGCCACTGCCCTCTGGGCCCGCATCGGGCGGTCGCTGGTCCCCAACCTGCAGGTGTTCTGGATCAGTGATGCGATCTACGAAGGCAGCGCCGTCCCTCTGAAGTATATGCTCGTCAGCGGCATGTACACGGCCTGTTATACCGTGGCGATCCTGGCCCTGGCGATGGCCCTGTTCCAGAGGCGGCAGGTCGGCTGAGGCTCGTCGCGGCGCGACCTCACGGCGTCTCGGTCACGGTCCGGGCCACCGCGACCTCATCGCAGTCCTGCTGCTTGGGACAGCGGGCACAGTCGCTCCAGACCTTCATGGGCAGATCATCTTTGCCCAGGACGGCAAACCCGATCTTCTCGAAGAACTGCGGTTCCAGGGTCAGCGCGAAGACACGGGGTACACCAAGCCGACGCGCCTGCTGTACGGCCGCATCGACCAAAGCCCGACCGATCCCCTGGCCTTTGTGGGCCGGCGCCACGGCCAGCGACTTGAGTTCTGCCAGGTCCGACCAGATGATTTCCAGGGTGCAGCACCCGACGACCGCTCCGTCGTCCTCGGCGACCAAGAACATCTGCAGCTTCTCGTAGATATCGGCCAGCGACCGAAAGAGCATCTTGTCGTGCTCGGCATAACAGTTTATCAGCGCCGAGATGGACTTGGCATCCGAGATTTTTGCACAGCGGACGTTCATAGGCCAGCAGTATAACGCTCGTGTCGCTGTTTTCAACCACGATTGGGACACGATGCGGCCCGTAAAAATGCCAAAAAAAGGACTGGAAAAACGGTTCCCGGCTACTACAATATGGCAATTTTGGGGTTGGGGCAGAGCAATAATAATGAAATTCGTACTGATAGACAAGATTAGTTCGTGGAAAGCCGGCGAGCGCCTTAGCGCCGTCAAGAGCGTCTCCCTGGCTGAGGAGTACCTGGCCGACCATTTCCCCACGTTCCCGGTCTTGCCCGGTGTGTTGCTCCTGGAAGGGTTGGTCGAATCGGCCGGCTGGCTGGTGCGCGCGACGCAGGACTTCGCCCACAGCATGATCTTGTTGGAGCAGGCGCGCAACGTCAAGTACAAGAGCTTTCTGGCCCCCGGCTCACAGGTGGAGTACTGCGTCGAAGCCAAAGCCATCGAGGAACGCACCAGTCGTTTCTCCGGCTACGGCACCGTCGACGGGCAGCGGATCGTCGAGGCCCGGTTTGGGCTGCGGCACTTCAACCTCGCCGAGCGCCACCCCGCCTGGGCGGACGTCGACGCCCAGGTGATCGACGCGATGAAGAACCGCTACAAACTGCTTTGCCAGCAGAGTTGAGTGCAGTGTTAGGAAAAGGATTTTCACAGGACTACGGTGACCGGAGGTAGTAAAGACCATGGCCATGAGTCGCGATGAGATTTTTCAAAAGGTCCAAGAGGTGTTGGTTGATGCGTTGGGAGCGGATGATGATGAAGTGACCGCGGACGCCACGCTCATGGGGGACCTGGGCGCGGAGAGCATTGACTTCCTGGATATCGTCTTTCGTTTGGAGAAAGCGTTCGGGATCAAGGTGCCGCGCGAGGAACTCTTCCCCGCCGAGGGGCTCCTGAACAATCCCGAATTGGTGAGCAACGGGAAACTGACCGAGAAGGGGCTAACGGAACTGCGTGAGAACGTCCCGCATACCGATCTGACCGATTTTGAGAAGGACCCGGATATCAACAAGCTGGCGGACCTTTTCACCGTCAACGCCATCGTCAACTACGTCGATGGCAAGCTCAATGCGGCCTGACCAGTAGGTCGGCGAGCAAACCTTTAACAGTACGGCAGGCTGGGAACCACTCGACCTGCCGTTCATTATTACGGTGGGTCACACGTGCGTTGGATCTGGATTGATAAGTTCGTTGAATTCGAAAGCGGGCGTCGCGCCGTCGCGGTCAAGAACGTGAGTCTGGCCGAGGAACATTTGCACGACCACTTCCCCGGCTTTCCGATCATGCCGGAGTGCTTGATGATTGAGGCGATGGCCCAGACGGCGGGCATCCTCGTCGGCCAGGCTCGTGACTTCGCCGAGAAAGTCGTCCTGGCCAAGATCAGCAAGGCCGTCTTCTTTGACTTCGTCCGGCCGGGTGACAGCCTGCGTCTCGAAGCCCGGATGGACATGATTGCCGACGAGGCGGCGAGCACCAAAGGGCGGATCACCCGTGACGATGAACTCATCGCCGAGGTCGATCTCATGTTCAGCCACATCGATCAGAATCTGGCGGGCAAGAAGTTCCCCGAAGAGAATTTCGTCTTCACCGGGACCTTCACCTCGCTGCTGCGCGACGTTGTTCTGGAGGCAGCCCAATCGGGAGAATCTGCGGCGGAGTCAGGCCGATGAAGTCCGTTCGTGTCGTCGTGACCGGGCTCGGCGCCGTGAGCCCACTGGGGCTCAACGTCGAGGAGATGTGGGCCGGCTTGCGGGCCGGACGCTGCGGCATCGGCCCCATCAAGGCGTTTGACCCCACCGGACTGCCCTGCCGGTTCGCCGGGGAAGTTCCCGAGTATCGCATCCAGAACTACGTGCCCCGTTCGCATCGCAAAGCCGTCAAGCTGATGTGCCGCGACATCGAGTTGGCCGTCGTCGCGGCTCAGGAGGCCATCGCCGCCAGCGGCTTGATCACCAAGGGCATCGACCCCGAGAAGATCAATGTCGATCCGACGCGCATGGCTATTACGCTGGGCGCCGGAATGATCAGTGCCGACATGGTTGAACTGGCACCGGCCACGGTGGCAAGTGTCAGCGACGGCCAGTTCGATATCCAAAAGTGGGGGCGCCTCGGCCTGGAGCAGGTCACCCCGGTCTGGCTCTTGAAGTACCTGCCGAACATGCTCGCGTGCCATATCGGCATCATTCATGACATCCGCGGGCCCAGCAATTCGATCACGTGTGCCGAGGCTTCGGGACCCCTGGCCATCGGCGAAGCGGCCCAGGTAATCGCACGCGGCGACAGCGAGGTCGCCCTGGCCGGGGGGGCCGAGGCGAAGGTCAATCCGTTTATCATGGTACGCCAGTGCCTGCTCAAGCGGATCGCCGACGACGCGGGGCAGTCCCCTGAGACGGTGTGCCGGCCCTTCGATGCCGGCGCGACGGGGGCCGTCTTCGGTGAAGGCGCAGGCGTGTTGGTGCTGGAGAATCTCGAACACGCCCAGCAACGGAACGCCACCATTTCGGCCGAAGTCGCTGGAATCGGGCAAAGTCAGAATCTTAGCCCGGTTTATGATCGGCTTGAAGCGGATGGCAAGGGGCTCCAGATCGCTATTGAGAAGGCGCTCGACGACGCTGAGATTTCGCCGGCCGAGCTCGACCTGATCATTCCTCATGGCACGGGCGTGCCCGGCGATGACCTGGCTGAGGCGCGTGCCATCGAAGCGGCGCTCGGCTCAGCCGTCGAGGACGTCACTGTCTGGCCGACGAAGAGTATGCTCAGCACGACCGGCGCCGCCAGTGGGGCTCTGGACCTCATCGCCGCTATCCAGGCGATGTCGACCGGCGTGATCCCGGCCGCCAGAAACTTCGAGGCAGCGCCGGACGGCTGTCATCTTCGCATCCCGGTCCAAGACGAGAAACGAGAAATCCGATACGCCCTGTCTTGCAGCTACACACATGGCGGTCAGACCGCCGCCGTCGTGATCAGGCGTTATGACGAAAGTACGACAGCGTAAATGAGAACTCCACCAACACAACAACGCGTGGTCGTCACGGGAATGGGAATCGTTTGTCCGCTGGGTAACGATGTCGAGACGATGTGGCAAGCGGTTCTCGCGGGCCGCAGCGGCGTGGCCAAGACCACCATCTTTGATGCCTCGGCCTTTCCCACCACGTTCGACGCGGAGGTCAAGGGCTACGACCCGAGTCAATGCGTGCCGAACCTCGATCTCCATAGGCATTGCAGCCGGGGTTCGGGCTTTGCGATCGGGGCAGCCGTCCAGGCCTGCGCCCAGGCGGGAATCGACATCGAGGGGACCGAGCCTCGCGACGGCATCGACCGAACCAGGATGGGTATCTACCTCGGCGCCGGGGAGGGTTCGCTGGATACCGAGACCTTCCTCGCCTCGATCATCGGTGGTTGGGACGCTGAGAAAGCGGAGATGAACTGGGCCAAGGCCAACCACGTATCCTACACGCAGATGACGCGCCACCGCGAATTGGAACAGGAACCGAACATGGCGGTGGCCCACATCGCCACCTTGACCGGCGCCCGAGGCCCGGCGCGCAGTTGCCTGACCGCCTGTGCCGCCAGTACACAGTCGGTGGGCGAGGCCATGATGCTGATCCGTCGAGGCGAGGCCGACGTGATGATTTCCGGCGGGGCGCATTCGATGATTCACCCGCTCGGCTTGACCGGGTTCAACCGTCTCACGGCGCTATCGACGCGCAATGACAGCCCCGAGACCGCTTCCCGGCCTTTCTCTGCCAGCCGCGACGGCTTCGTGCTGGGCGAAGGCGCCGCGATCGTGATTCTGGAATCCCTCGCCTCTGCCCAGGCGCGCGGCGCCACGATCCTGGCCGAGCTGATTGGCTACGGCAGCAGTTCCGACGCCTATCGTGTCACGGACATGCACGCCGAAGGACGCGGCGCCGTGCAGGCGATCCGAGCGGCCCTGGCCGATGCGGGTCTGACTTACGAGGACATCGACTACATCAGCACCCACGGCACGAGCACGCACGAGAACGATTCGATTGAGACGTTGGCGATCAAAACCGTTTTCCAGGAACGGGCCCAGGACGTTCCTGCCAGCAGCGTCAAGAGCATGCTCGGACACCTGATCGGGGCGGCCGGCGCCGCTGAGCTCATCACGTGCATCCTGGCCATCCGGGACAGCATCGTGCCCCCCACGGCCAACTTGAACGACCCCGATCCTCAGCTCGATTTGGACTACGTCCCGAACGCGCCGCGTGAAATGCCGGTCAAGATCGCGATGAATGAATCTTTCGGCTTCGGCGGCCAGAACAATGTCGTCATCCTCAAGCGGTACGACGATTCCTAGGCGACTTAATCGGCAGCTTCGGGGAGGAGACTACAGACTATGATCGATATCAAAGCGCTGCGAGACAATCCCGATCTCTATATCCAAGCCGCACAGAACAAGCGCATTGCCGCGGATGTGCCCCGACTGCTCGAAGTCGATCGGCAGTTGAAGGATGCCAAGGCCAAGCTCCAGGAGATTGCCACCGAGAAAAACCGGATCGGCAAGTCCATTCCCAAGCTCGCCGGCGCCGAGAAGGATGCGGCCCTCGAAAGCCTGTCGCGGATGAAGCGGGACGAAGAAGCCTCTCAGGAGGCTGTCAAGCAGTTGCAGCCGGAGTTCGACGCCTTGATGCTCCAGGTCCCCCAACCGGCCGATCCCGAGGTCCCTGTCGGCAAGGATGATACGGAGAACGTTGAGCTGCGCGAGGAAGGCGAGATCCGCCAGTTCGATTTCGAGCCGAAAGACCATGTGCAGTTAGGACTGGCGTTGGACATTATCGACATCGAGCGCGGCGTGAAGCTGGCTGGCACGCGAAACTACTTCCTCAAGGGGGACGGGGCCCTACTGCACTGGGCGGTCTTGCGTTTCGCCGTCGACTTCATGGTCGGGCGCGGCTACACGCCCATGTCGGTACCGCTGCTGATGCGGGACGAGGCCATGCAGGGGACGGGCTACTACCCCGGTTCCGAAGAGCAGACCTATCGGGTGGAGAAGGACGAGTTGAGCCTGGCGGGCACGGCCGAAGTTCCTCTGACCGCTTACCATATGGGCGAAATCGTCCAGGAACAGGAGCTGCCTCTGAAGTTCGTGGCCCTGTCGAGTTGCTTCCGGCGCGAGGCCGGCGCCGCGGGCAAGGATACCTACGGACTCTACCGCATTCATCAGTTCGACAAGGTCGAACAGGTCATTGTGTGCAAGAACAGCGACGAAGAAAGCGCTGCGTTCCACGAGGAGATTCAGGCCAACTCCGAAGGCGTGATGCAGGCCCTGGGGCTGCCCTACCGTGTCGTGGCCGTCTGCACGGGTGACCTCGGTCGCGGCCAGGCCAAGAAATACGACATCGAAGCCTGGATGCCCTCCCGCGAGAATTACTGCGAGACCCACAGCGCCAGCAAGTTCTACGATTTCCAGGCCCGCCGCATGAACCTGCGGTACAAAGAGACCCAGACGAAAAAGAATCGCTTCTGTCACACGCTCAACAACACGGTGATCGCGTCCCCCCGCGTGTTGATTCCGCTGATGGAGTTGTATCAGAACGCCGACGGTTCGATCACCGTCCCCGAGGTGCTGCGCCCTTACATGGGGGGCAAGGAGAAGATCGTCGCCGGGTCCTGACCGCCTCGCAGCGAGAATCGCTCTGTCGCGCCCAATGAAAAGAGGCGGCAACCAGGTCGATTCGCCCGAGTGCCGCCTCGATCGTTCCGGATGCCCTGACTATTTCTGCTCCGTTTTCTCCTTCAGTTCCTCCCGCGTTTCCTTCAGCTGGTTCGTCAACTCGTCCAGACGTTGGCGGCTCGCTTCGAGTTCGCTTCTAGCCATCTCCGACATTTCATCGGCGGCCTCATCGATGACAAACGGTGTAACGAAGACGATCAGTTCGCTGTTGGACTGGACAACGTCGTTGTGTTGGAACAGTCCGCCTACAACCGGCAGATCGCCCAGCAACGGGAGCTTGCGTTTGACAGCGGTATCCTTCTCGAAGAGCATGCCGCCCAGCATGATGGTTTCACCGTCCTGGACGACCATGTTGGTTTCCGTCTCCACCTTGCTGCGGACCGGCTGATTGTTAATCACCTCGGTCGTCAACTGGGACAGATCGACGCGTATCATCATGTCCACGCGCCTTTCCGGCGTGATGCTCGGCCGCACCTGCATCGTCATACCGACGTTCTTGAACTCCACATCCTGCGTCACGCCCACGTTGGCCGAACTCGTCGAGCCCGCCAGGAAGGCCACTTCCTGACCCTTGAAGAACATCGCTTCCTCGTTGTCTTCCGTCCACAGCGATTGCTGATTGAGGATCTTGGCGCGCGTCGTCTTGATGAGGAAATCGATCAATGCGTAGACCGCCCCGGTACCGCCGACGATGGTGCCGGTTCCTTCGGCTCCCAGCGGCGTATCGCTCGCCACGGCCGAACCGCGGGTGGCCAGGTTGGTGAGCTGGCCCAGGGCGATCACCGCGTTTTCCCCCAGACTGCTGAACGCGTCCGGATTCGTGGCCAGTTGAACGCCCAAGGACGTCATACTCCCGTGCTCAACCTCGACCACAATCGCTTTGACCAGCAATTGCTTGCCCGGTGTGTCCAATTTCTTGATCGTCTCTTCGAGGCTCGCCTGAAACTCCGGCGCCGCCAGTACCAGAATCGACTTGCTGCGTGGATCGGGAATGAAACGAACTTTGCCGATCACATTGCTGATTGGCTCCTCATCCGTACGCTGTCGTGCGCCGGCCGACCACCAGGGTGTGTACTCGTTTCCGCTACCGCCGCTGCCCTGATTGTTGCTAGTGTTGCTCGGCCCGCCGCCCTGGTTGCTGCCATCGGAGCCGTCCATCGAGTATTCCGTCAGACCCGTGATCCGACGACGAATGCGAGCCGTCGTGCCGGGTTCGTTAAACATGGCGTTGAGACGCTCGGCCAGGTCTTCCGGATCGGCGTACTGCAGCGGGACGACATTGGGAATCTCCGCCATTTCCTGGCGATCCAGATCGTAGATGAGCTGCTCGACCACATCGTAGGCCTGGGGGATCTTGCTGATCACGATGATCTTCTTGGTCCCCGGGACATCCTCGAAGGTCAGTTGTCCGTACAGCGGCCCCACGATCTTCTTCCGCTGGTCACCCGATCGCCCATCGAAAATCATGCGAATGAGGTTCGATGTGCTGTCCTGATCCTCGCTAAAGAGCTTGGTCAGCAACTCGGCCATCTGCACCGGATCGGAGTTCCGCAGCTCGATGATGCGCGGCTTGACCGCATCGACATCCAGCGGCACGTCCCATTCCTTGATCTGGCCCTCGATCTTCCGCATGTTCTCCGGCGAAGCAATCACGGTGACCTGCCCCATCGTCGGGAACGGGATGACCTTGACCGTATCCGAATCGGGCCCCCGACTGCCGCGTCCGTAGCGATAGTAATAGTAGCTGTCGTATTGGGGCACCTGTTCGCCATACAGGCTGTCGATGTTCTCGGCGATCTGCTCGGGGTCTGCGTGCTCCAGCTCGAAGACCTTCGTTTCAAAGGTGCCGGTCGGGACGTCGATATCCAAGATGAGCTTCTTGACCATATCGCGCAGATCGGGCCGACCGAAGATCATGATCTGCCGCGACTGTTCCAGCGGCCGCACGAGAATGCTGGGCGTCAATTCCGTCCCGGGCATATCCCGCAAGGCATCCTCAATCCGACTGGCCACCTCCCGCGTATCGGCGTAGGCAATGGAGATCGTCTCGTACTCCGACGCCACCGGTTCCTCGCGGTCCAGCTTCTGGATCCACTCATGGATCTGTTTAACATCGTCGGGCGAACCGCGTGCGATGATCCAGCGAGCCTTGGGCACAGGAATCAGCACGAGGGGGATATCGCCCGAACCGACGATGACCGAGGTGGCGCTGCCCTGAGACCCGCCCCGGCCCGACTGGCCTCCGCGCGATGGACTCGGTCGCGAAGATACCCGCCGACTGGAGCTGCTGCGACCACGCGCATAGGGCATCGGCGCTTCACCCATGAGCATGCGCAGCAACTGCACGATCTCGGAGGGGTCGCCGTATTTGATTTCGAAGAACTCCTCCACCGTCTGTCCGGCGCCCGAAATATCGAACTGCGAGATAATGCGCTCGATCGACATCAGGTTCACCACGGTGTCGATGACCAGCAGCGTACTGGTGGTCTCGTCGGCACTAACGTAGCCGTACTCCCCAACCAGGGGCTTGACAACCTCGCTCATCTGCCCCGGTGGATAGTTGTCCAGCCGGAAGATCTTGCGCACGATCTTGTCTTTGTTCTCGAATACCGCCAGCGGCTCGTCGGCCTTGACCGTAGGCACCATGCCCAGCTTCGCGTCGGCAATGGGCTTGAGGAAGATCGTGTCATCGACCTCCTCTGCCACGAAGTTCTTCATGCGCAGGGCGCTGTAGATCTTCTCCAACGCCTTGGCGCGCGGCAGCTTCTCCGGCGCATAGATGGTGATCTTCTGCTTCATCGCCTCTTCGTGCGGGATGACCGTCTTGCCCGTCCAGGTGGCGATCTTGTCGATGATCTTCTTCATCTCGACGTCTTTGAGATTCACCGCCTCCATGGGCTCGCCCGCTTCGTTGGGATCGTTCGGGTCCGACGATGCGTCGGCCTCGGCCGGCCTCCGCTGGCGTGCTTGCGAAGGGGCCGGCCGTTCCGGTGCTTCAGCCCGGGCCGGCTTGTTCGGTTCGGCGGGTTTGGCCTCAGCGTCGGCTGCATCGTTCGGCTCGGTTTCCGACGTCGACTCGTCCGTCGGCGCGTTCGGCCCCGGTGGTGCCATGCTGGAAGGCGACGCTCCGGCCCGGCGCTCAAGGCCTGACCGCTCGGAGGCGGAGACCCCGAAGCCGACGCGCCAGATGATCACGCCCCCCATGGCAAAAACCAGGACCCACAAAAGTACTTTGGACCGTTCCACGCTTAATCTCCTCTTCTCAATGATCGAGTACCTTCTCGGTCGGTTTCTAGTTTGGCCCGGCGGCGTTCGGCTCCGCCGTCGGCGTCTCGGCACCGGCTTCCTTGGCCGGCGCATTCGGTGCGGGCGGCCGTTCACCCTGCATCGTCGCAGGCTGTCTCAGCCCGGCACTGCGCTGGGCCTGCATGCGCGCTCGGAAGGCCGCCTTGGCCTGCTCCCTCTCTTCTTCCGACATCTCCGGCCACCGCCGCGCCAGCGCCTCCAATTCCTCCGGCGCCAACTGAGGAATCTGACCCGCTGTGCCGCCTCGGGCCCGCAGCTTCTGACGGATGTCGTCCCGAAGCTTCTGCTTCTCCTCGTCCGTCAGATTGTTCGTCTGGGCGAGCCTCTCGGCTCGTTCCTCTTTGATCCGGGCCCTCTCTTCCGGAGTCAGTTCCTGCCGTGTCCTGTTGACGAGCCGGATTATCATCACCGCCTCTGCCTCGTTGGCATCGTTCGATTCTGCCACCTGTTGAGGCGGCGCCGGGGGCTCGTCAAGTCGCGCTTGCCTGATCAGCCGGCCGATTGCATAGGCGGCAAGAAGCACCGCCACCGCCAGAATGACCGTCGCAACAACACTGGCCTGTTTCATCCGCGTAACCTTTCTTCTGATGTGTTCCTAACGTCCGGGAGGTGCAACGCGCTCCCGCATCTGTTCTCGCAGCTTTGCCTGTTCTTCCGGCGACGCATTGCGAAAACGTTCGCGCAGGGCCGCCTGTTCTTCGGGGGTCATGCCGGGTGGCCCTGATGACCGCACCCGCATGCGACCCCCTTGGACGTTCTGAGGTGGCCCGGGGGGACCACCCACGCGGCCGGGAGGCGCTCCGGGAGGGCCGCCCGTCCGGCCGGGAGGTGCTCCGGGGCCGCCCCCTTCCGAGCTCAAGGGCGAAAATTCCTTCTCCTGGCCATTCCACGAGACCCGGACCTTGGTCGGCCCAACCGCCAGAATCTTCGCGTCCCCGACGCTGTCGCCGGCCTTGTACCATTTGTCATTGATCAGCGCCTCGTCGCCCAAAATCCCCAGGACTTCCCGGACGGGATTCTGCTTCGGTGGAGGCGGAGCGAAGAGATTCTTCTTCTTCAGCGCCTCGGCCACCGATTTGGCCTCGCCCAGATGAGTCTCCGCGTCGTTCGACCCTGTCGCTGTGGCGTCCGTGGCGCGCGCTACCACCAGTTCCGCCCGGGCGACGGCCAGGGCGAACTCCGCGACCTCGTGCAGCACGAGGGCCGCGAGCAGTGCCGCGATGGCCAGCAAGATCTTGCTCGCCGGCCCCAGGCTTGCTTTGTGCGATTCTGTCATCATCGTTTGCTGATTCTCATGTTCCAACATCCGCAGAGGCGCAGATCGCCTACATGTTCTCCTCCTCAAACTCTCGTATCGCCTCCTGCCTCTGGGCGTCGGACATGTTGTTCCATTCCTCCTTGACACTCTCCTTCTGCTCTTGGGGCATGCTGTTCCACATTTCCAGGAGCTTCGCCTTGACGTGCGGGGGCAAATCGATCCCCAGCCACGCCAGCGGGTCTTCTTCCACCGATTCGATGGTGGTGACAGTTACCGCTTCGCTTCCTGCCTTGGGCGCCGGCTCCGCCGAGTCCATCCGGGCCTCTCTCCGCTTCGGCGCCGGTCGCTGGGAGCTCTCTCCGGGCGACGCGCCGGCGGCAGCGATCGGGGCAAATGTCTTCTTCCGGCCCTCCCATTCAATGATCGCGTGCGTGGACCCCACCGAGATCACGTTGGCGTCGCCAATTTTGTCCCCGGCCCCGTACCACTTGTTGCCCACCAGGACTTCGCGGCCCAGAATCCCGTCGACCTGCTTGACCGGATGCTGCTTCGGGGGAGCCTTAACAAAGAGATTTTTCTCTCTCAACGTCTGGACCACCTGCCTGGCACTGGCGAGCGACGCCTCGGCGCCGTTGGGGTCGGCGTCATTCCGCGCGGCCGCGTCGGCCACCAACTGTTCGACCCGCCGGGGCTCGATCACGCTCTGGGCCACTTTCGCACCCACCAGTGACCCGAACAGAACCGTCGCGGCGATCAGACCCAATCGCAGGGAAGCCTGTTTGTCTTTGCCAATCACGTCCTGATACCTTCCTAGTTCGCCCGCTGGGCTTTAGGCAGCCGTACAAAGGTCGAAACCGTCAGATCAATCTCGACCTCTTTCCGCTTGTCCGCGGGCTTCGTCGCATCGCAATCGACGCGTAGCTCTTCGACACCCACCAGGTACGGGTTTTCCGGCAGCGCTGCCAGAAAGTCGAGCAATTGTTCGAACTTACATTTTCCGGTGCATTTGATCCGCATGACCTTATACGGGATATTCGCTTTCCTCCGGCTGCTGAGAATCGTCAGCGGCTCGGTCTTGATACCTGCCTTCTTCAATTGCTCGTGCAGCCGTTCGCGAAAAAGGAACTTCTGCTTCTCCTCAAGTTGGGGCATCTCCAGCACCGGCACGATCGACAGCAATCCCGCCTGCTTCGTCTCGTCGATCGCTACCTCATCGAGCTTGTCCCGCGCCGACTGCAGGGACGTTCGCGCCGCCCGCCAGCGATCGAGGCCGTCCAGGCCAAACTTCAGGCCCAGTATGGCCACGGCTGATAGCGCGCCGATGATGAGCATGCGTCTTTCTCGTTCGGTCAGTTGTCTTGCCATAGTCCCTCTGCACCGATCTCTAAAGCACGGCGTCCTTCTTCGTGAAACCCCTGTAGTGAAATACCATGGTGAATTTGATCTTCTTGGCCTTGGCGTCCTGGGCGTTGCTGGAGATCTCCACGTCCTTGATCCCCTTGCGCGTCAAGAGGTCCTCCTGATACTTCCACATCTTCTCCATGTTGTCGGCCCGCCCCATGATCGTGACGGCCTGTCCCTTCTTGAAGTGGAGCGTATCGAGAACGATGCCGTCATTCTCACCGGCACTGAGTTCGGTGAGCAAGGCCAGCATATCCGGTCGATGGCGTGCCACCGTCTTCAATAGCGTCTGGCGCTCGCGGGCCTGTTCGAATTCAGGCTGCGCGACCAGGGCACTGAGTCGTCGCTCGCTGAGCAGGTCACCGGCACACCACGTGGCGATGAGCACCGCCAGCATCACGACCGCCGCGAGCGCCGCCAGCCTGACGGAGTGCCACGCCGATTTGGCTTTCTTGTCCTGCTCAGCCTCGCTCATCCGCGCCAGCAGATCCAGCGTTTCGATCGGCCCGTCCAGCAGCATGAGCGCCAGACCGACCGGGGCGCGATACTCATAGAGATCGCTCCGATCCAGCCCCACCGGCATCCCCAGCGTCTGCGGCTTCGGGATGCTCGCTTTGACGTCGAGTCCAGCGTGGTTGAGTGCCGCGACGATGCGCGTGAGTCTCTCGCTCCCATCGGAGAGCACGAGCATAGGCCACGTGAGCGAAGGCGACCAGTGAAACGATTCGAGAACCGAATGGATGTCCTGGACGAAACGTTCGATCATTTCGGCGGCCTGAGGCGAGCCGGCCGCGTCTCCATCCACGATTGCCAGGTCGTTCATACCGATGTCGAGCACCGCCGCATTGACAACACAGCCGTTCTGGACCACGCAGATTTGAGTGTTGGCAGATCCAATACTGATGATCAGCGCCTGGCGCTCGCGTTCGGAGAAGAGATCATGCCAGGTTCGCGCCGTGCCTTCGCAAGCCGGCAGGAGTCTCTGCGGTCGGAAGGGACGGGCATCCTGGGCAAAACGCCGCAGGTAGTCCCGGCGCGCCGCCGCGATGGTGACATCGACGTTGCCGTTGGTCGACGGCAACGTGCGCCAGGCGACCTCGATCTGCGCCGGCGGCAGCGGCAGCAGCGATTCGGTCTGCATCCGGACGATGGCGTCCGTCTCCTCCCGGCCCACGTTGGGGGCATTGATCTTGTAGAACGCCACGGCGGTCGCGTCGAGCCCTACGGCCACCACCGGCTGCGATGGGCCCGCCCCCCTGCTTACATCGGCCACACCGCACTCGGCGGCAAATGCGCCCCAGGTCCCGGTCTCGGCCGCCATGCGCTTGGCCCAGCGGATCTCCACGCCGTCATGCTGCCGGTGCAGCGCGACCGCTCGGAATTCCGTCTCGTCGCGCACGACGGCAATCGCCGACTCCGGTGTCTTTGCGATCTTACTCATCAATAGTTGGCTCCCTGATACCAGTAGAGAATCGTGCACGGGCTGGCGCCGCGATCCACCACGCACTCGGTCTGCAGGCGCGCGCCGCTGACGTCGGCCGTGGCGAAGCACCGGATGGTGAACACGTCCGATCGCACCATGATCTGATTCGCGATACTCTTGAACTTGCTCACCGTCATCGACGGCAGGTTCAACAGCGCGGCAATCGTCGTGAAGCCATAGAGCCGGCCGGATCGCTCCGCGATGATGTTCTGCGCCAGTTGGTCGGCCTGTTCGGTCCCCCCCAGCAACGCCACCAGAACTTCCCTCGGGGCGGTGTTGATATTGACCTTGCCGGGAATCTTCGCCTCCCCGGAGATCGTGATCCGGTCCACGATCTGGCTGAACGTCTGCCGGTCGATCGGCTGTGGGGCATCGGAATTACTGGAGTTCTCCGGCGGCTTCTCGGCGGCGTTATCGTTGAGCACGTGGGCAACGCTCTGGAAGCCGCCGCCACGGTTCTGGACGATCCACTGGGCCTGTCCACGGGTCAATCCGAGGCCGTTCTGCAACTGCTGTTCGTCCGCCTCGCTGATGTTGATGCGCCTATTCCCCTGAGCATCAACATTCTTCTCGTAAGAATAGCAGCTCAGGTAGGCGATCCAACCCTTGTCCAGATAGCTGTCGCCATTGTCGATGGGAGGGCTGACCTCGCCGTCCATCTCGGTGTAATCGAGTTGGTCGTTGAGGTTGGTATCTTCCCCGTAGAGACGATCCTTCGTCATGCCCTTGACCCGCAACAGCTCACGAATCGTCTTCAAAGGGCCGTTGCGTATGGCATAGGGGAAGGGAAGATTTTCATAGTACCCGACTTCCGCGCCTTCGGCACGCGGGTTCCCATCGCCATCCCGCCAATCAAGAATCGCATCGGCGATGTGAGATTCCATATAGGGCAATCCCATCAACTGTTGTTTCGTGGCCGTGTTGATATTGAGTTTTCCCGCCTCGTCGGTCACGCGCACGCTGTACTGGCAGCGCTCCAACGACACGTCGTTCAGATCCTCGTCATTGTCGCTCCAGAGGTCCATCAGGCAGTCGGTGTCCCGCAAGTCGTCATTCAGCAGTGCGATCGCCATCTCCGTTCCGGCGCGACACGCCCATCGACAGCGGGTCTCATCGAGCGCCGCCGCGGACATCTTCATGTTCAACCGGCTCGTCTGTCCCACGATCGCGACGATCGATGTCATCAGCACGACGATCCAGAGCACCGCCACCAGAATCAAGCCCTTGTTGTCTGTACGAACACGCATGCGCACTTACTGTTGACCTCGTTACTTCGCGAAATCTTACCGTGGCCCACCGGGTCCACCACCGCCCTGCGGTGCTGGAGAGGAACCGTTGGGCCCCTGGCCCTGTTGTCCCTGCTGGTCCGGCGCACTCGGCCCCACCTGGCCGTCCGGTGGGGTGGTGGCCAAACGCGTGAAATTCACTGTAAACGTTTCTATGCTCGCCGGGCGCCCCTCCCGGGGAAGGGTCGCCAGTGTCACCTCGATCAATCGAGGAAGCGTCTGCGTCTCCTCGGGCCAACTATCGGTCCATTCCCGGCCATCGGAGAAGCGAATCTGGAAAACATCAATGTCCTGGGCAACCGGCACCAGTATGCCCCCGGGCTCTCGATCCCGATCGGGATTGGGCCACAGGCGTCGTAGCAGCAGCGACCTCGGAGCGTTCTCATCGGGGCTGCCTTCCAGGTCCGCCGTCTGCTTGAGAATATACTCGACCTCGTACACATCGCCCTCCGGCTGACCCCCACGGGCCGGGGCGCGCCCAACCGTGTAGAAGCGCAGAAAGGCGGTCGGGGCCTCGCCGGAACTTTGCGAGGCGCCCACCAGTTGCATGCTCCGCGGATCCGGATCGCGGTAGAAATTGGTCAGGTCACGGGCCAGCAGCCGTGCCGCAAAACCTACTTCCGCGCTGGCTTCACCGGCTTGCCTGACCAGATGGGCGCCGTCGGTCACCGTCTTGAGCGCCCCCACGGCGACCAGCGCGACAAAGGCACTGATCGTCGAAGCCACCAGCACCTCGGCCAACGTGAATCCTCTGTACGGATCTCGTGCCATCCTCACGGCCCTCCCGTTTCTGACAGGATCAGCAGGCTGGCGCCGTTGAGCATGGTCTGCGCGGTGAGCTGGTAAGGCCGTTTGCCTTCCAGCCAACTGACAGTGATCGATACCAGGTACAGATTGTCGGTGCCTTCGTATTCCGTGACGACCTCCCATCGATAGCCGGGCTCCAGTTCTTCAATCACTCCCTCCGTCTGCCCGAGTTCGATGAACTCGTCGATCCCCATGAAGTCAATCTGGGCCAGCTTGTTTTCCATCACCGAAGCGGCCATCTGGTAGTGCTGGTTCAGTCGGGTCCCCGTTACCGCGTTGGTGCTGATCGAGCTCAGCGCCAGCGCCGCGCCCGAGAGGATCATACTCGCGACAACCGTCTCGATCAGATTGAAACCAGCTTGTCGTCTCTGCTGCACAGCCATCATTCTTGATCCAGATCGACAACCGCTATATTGACTCCGTCGGCCGTGCCGAAATGCAGACTGGCCCTCCCGGTGGAAGCCAGGACCGCCACGGTGTAATGCGTCTGGCCGTCGCCCACTTGGATCAGCGCCGATTCGGCCGAGCCGTCCGGTCGAAAAACAATCTTCTGCTGCGCCGCCTCATCCGAAGTCGAGGGCTCCGACACCGCGGCGATCTTCACCGATTCAAACTCCACGTCCCCTTCCAGTTCGACCGGCTTGCAGTAGTAATCCTTCACGATCACCGTCTCCCCGGTCGCCGTCTCAGCGTTCCACTGGGTCGTCGTCACGGCAAATCCCTTGGCTTCGGTATCCAGCACCAACTCGTAGGGCCGGCCCCGTTCGATCGCCATGATCCGAGCGTACTTGGCGGTCAGGAAGCACTGCCGCGCCGCTTTCTCGACGAGGACCTTCTCGTAGCTGCCCATGTACATCCCGCCGCCCACGCTCCCGACGAGGGCCACCATCGCCACGATCAGCAACAGCTCCACCAGCGTGAACGCCCAGGCGCTGTGTGCTCTCGAACGAAATGTCTGCACGCCAGCGGTTGCCATGACGCTGCCCCGTCTAGTCGTTCAGAATATCGGCGTTGTCGCCCTCGCCGCCTTCCTGGCCATCGGCTCCGAAACTGATCAGGTCGAAGCTGCCCGGATTGTATTCGCCTTCGGAGATGTAGACGATCAGATTGCCCCAGGGGTCTTCCAGTTCGCTGCGCTTGAGGTAGGCCCCCTTCCATTTCTCTTCCAGGTCCGGCGGGGCCACCAGCAGGGCCTCGAGTCCACCTTCCGATTCGTCGGGCAGCCGTCCGCAATCGTATTGGAAGCGGGCCAGCGCGTCCTCGATGCGGGCGATCTTGACCCGCGCGATCTTGGCCTTGGTCTCACCCAGACCCTTGAACATCCGCGGGGCCAGAACGGTCGCCAGCATTCCGATGATGAGCACCACCACCAGCAACTCGACGAGCGTGAATCCCTCGTGTTCCCGTTTCCTTCGCTTCATCCGCTTACCCCTTTTTCTACTGCCGTCCACTTAATAACTCTCCTGTATGCTCTCCGTTTGCATTCGCGTATCGAAGGCGTCGGTCACATCGCGCCGGCGCTCAGCGACATCTGGACAATCGGCAACAACGCCGCGGCAATGATGAAGCCGATCACCAAGGCCAGGATGAGAATCAACAGCGCCGGGAAGATGTCCATGAACCGCTTGATGGCAGCGTCGGCATCGGTATCGAACGTCTCGGCGGCGTTGAGCAGCAGCTCATCCAGCTTGCCGGTCTGCTCGCCGATCGCCACGATCTGCACCAGCAGCGGCGGGAAGTAGCCCGATTCCTCCAGCGGATCCGCCAGGGACTCGCCCCGCTTGACCTGCTCGGCCACGTGGTCGATCTCGCGGGCCAGCACTTCGTTGCCCAGCGTATCCCGCACCACGCCCAAGGCTTCCAGGATCGTGATGCCGCCGGAGGTTAAGGCACCAAGCGTCCGGGCGAAACGCCCCACCGCGATCGTGCGCAGGACCGGCCCCAGAATCGGAATCTTGAGCTTGAACCCGTCCCATTCCAGTCGACCGGGCCCGCGGGCCCAGCGACGCAACGCGTAGAGCGCCGCGCCGAGTCCGATCAAGCCGATCCATCCGGGGACAGTCAGAAACAGACCCCGCAGCCAGCCGCTGACATCCATGAGAATCCGCGTCGGCAGCGGCATCGCGGTCGCCGGCAGATCCACCGTCGAAAGAATGCGCGGCAGAATGCCGATGAGCACCACCGCCGCCGAGAGAAATCCCATGAACAGGACGAAGATCGGATAGGCCGAGGCGCTCTTGATATCGGTCTTGACTTTCTCTTCGCGACTGAGAATCGACGCCAGTTGCGCGCTGGTCTCTTCGAGGATGCCGCCGGTTTCGCCGACGCGAATCATCGAGAGATAGAGCGGACTGAAGGCCTTATGCTCGGCCAGGGCTTCGGATAAGGATTGCCCGGAATTGACGGACTTGACCAGATGATCGAAGATGCGTCGCATACCCGGCTTGCGCTGCTGCTTGCGAATCAGTTCGAGACAGTTCAGCAGAGGCAAACCCGCTCGGACCGCCGTGCTGAACTGCGTCGTCACGGCGAGGATATCTTTGCTGGTAACGCCCTGGCCTCCGAAGGTCGGCAAGCTGGGCAATTCCAGTGCCGAGCCCGGCTCGGCGCCGCCCCTCTGCTGAATCCCTTCGACCAACTCAGTGACGAAGTGACCGCGGTCGGTGAGCATCGCGACCGCGCTGCGGCGGTCGGCTGCCTCCACCGTCCCGGCCACCTGGGATCCGCCCCGATCCACGCCTTTGTAGGAAAACTGGCCCACACGCTACTCCACCGAAATCGCAAGGTTGACGGTTCCGTCGTTCTTCCCCTCCCCCTGCATTTGCCAAAATCCTCAGTCGTCCTCATCAATGGTCTTGGCCACCCTGAAGACCTCCTCGGGCGTCGTAATGCCCTGAGCCACCTTCGCGATGCCATCGTGGACCATGCTGATGTGGTCGGCCGGAGCCTCCCTGCTGATCTGCTCCGTAGTCGGTCGCGCGGCGATCAATTCACGCAGCTTGCTCGTGATACGGAGTAACTCAAAAATACCGACGCGGCCCGTCAGCCCCGTCTGGTTACATTCGTCGCAGCCGGTGCCGTGGTAGAACTGCGTGCCGGAGTCGAACCGCGCCGCCCCGTTGAGACTCTGGAGGATATGTTCGTCGGGCTGATAAAAACTCCTGCACTTGGGACAGATCTTGCGTACCAGACGCTGAGCCAGGATGCCTTCGAGCGAACTGGCCAACAGGAACGGCTCGACACCCATGTCGATCAAGCGGGTCACCGCGCCGGCCGCATCGTTCGTGTGCAGCGTGGAGAACACCAAGTGGCCCGTCAGTGCCGCGCGGATAGCGATGTCGGCCGTGTCGCGATCGCGAATCTCGCCCACCATGATGATATCCGGATCGTGCCGGAGGATATGGCGCAAGCCTGTTGAAAAGGTCAGACCGCGCTTGGCGTTGACCGGCATCTGGTTGATCCCGTCGAGTTGGTATTCGACCGGATCCTCGATGGTGATCATCTTGACACCCGGCGAATAGATGCTGTTCAGTGCCGCGTAGAGGGTGGTCGTCTTGCCCGATCCCGTCGGGCCGGTGACCAGGACAATGCCATGGGTCTTGTTCAGGCACTTGGAAAACCCATCGAGCGTCTCAGGGTTCATGCCCAGATCCGTGAGGTTGATCAGTGACGCCGTGCGATCGAGCAGACGCAACTCGGCGGCCTCCCCGAACACGGTCGGAATGGTCGAAACACGAATGTCGATCTTCCCATTCTTGCCCATGAACTCGATGTGACCATCTTGGGGCACGAACCGTTCGGCAATGTTCATATCGGCCATGATCTTGATCCGGGAGACAATCGCCGCCTGGAGTCGCTTCGATGAAGGGGTCTTCTCCACCAGAATGCCATCGATGCGATACTTGATCCTCACCTCGTGCTCGAACGGCTCAATGTGGATATCACTGGCTCGCGCCTCGATGGCCTCGAGAATGATCAGGTTCACCAGATACACAAGAGACGGCTCCCGCGCCAACTCGTGCAGCTTGGCGGGAGAGAAATCGCCGTTGCCCAATTGCTCATCGCTGGGCTGCTCGACGGGCGCGAGATCATCCAGCATACGGGCCACATTGCTCCCGTAGAATCGCAACACCGCATGTTCGAGCTGCGCCGGCTCCGCATAGTAACGCTGGATAAAACACCCGGTCACCAGCCGCAGATCATCCATCACCTGTGGCTGAAACGGATCGGTCATTGCCACGGCCAAACGCCCGTTCTCGCGCCAAAGCGGCAAGATGTTGTACTTGCTGACCAAATCGGCCGAGACCAGACCGATGACCTCCCCGGCAACCGACACCGTTGCCAGATCGATCTTCTCGATGCCTGCCTGCACCGACAGCGCCTCATTGAGTTGCGCCGGGGTGACATAGCCCAGGTCCAGGAGAATCTGCCCCAAGCGACGGTGCCGCACCTTCTGCTCGGCCAGAGCGACCCCGAGATCCGCCTCGTTCAGGTACGCCCTTTCACACAGCAGTTCCCCCAACCGCTTCTTACCCACGCTGTCGCTCTGCGAATTCATCCCTATTTCACAACCTAACCACAAGAGGACTCCTCATATGGAAGTCTAATCAAATCAATAACTTAAGTCAAGCCCTGGGCTAAAACGTCGGCCGGAAAAAAGTAATTCCGCATCCCTCAAGGCCGCTGCGCTGGACCAAGGAGCCCTCCACCTCGGCCCTGGCAGGGTAAACCACCCATGCCCCCGGACCCTCTAGTATAGTGAGACGCCCGGAAACGCCACTTTGTTACAGTAAAATGCAATTTTAGCACCGCGGGCGGGCGCCCGCGCGTCGGCTTGGCGGACCGACACCTCTGCGTCCAAATCCGTCCGCCCCCGACTCACTCGCGCTGGCTAACAGGACCCTTCGTAGCGAAAAAATGTTTTGACAGTGCCTGATGCGGGTGTGACAATACGCTCATGCAAGTATCAAAGCGATAGTATTTGCCGGGTTCCTCCAGGAACTCGTCGGGCACGCCGGGTGGCGCGCTTGATGGATCTGCACCCTGATCGGCAGCCAAGCTTGCCATAATTCGTAGGTGTTATACGCAGTGAGTTGAGGTTGTCCACGAGAGGAGCGTCGCCACAGGCAACCGATCGGGTACGGATGAGCTTAGTACAAGCGCGGGTTTCTTACTGGAGGACAAGCAAGGATGCTGATATCCAGGCAAGGAGTGGGTGGGGGCCGACCACATACCCAGCACCGCCGGGGGGAATGTCGGATGGGCTTTTGGATCATGATTTCTCGACCTCTCAGGGGGGGAGTCTTCCCGCTTCCCGGAGCCGGGGGCCAAACCACCTTTTACAATCCTGGCGCGTGGGCCGAGATCAACAAGGAGGTGGCCTTATGAGGCTGGAGAAAAGGAAACCATCGGGGCGGGAGAAAGATGAGGCGTCGGTCAAGTTCCTCGCGAAGCTACGCGAACAGCTCTACTCTTCCAACATCTCCACGATTCGCCAGAGCGCGTTCAACCTGTCCTGGATGCAGGAAGACGGGCTCGACATTCTGCGGGAGGCCCTGTTCAGCGACTCACCGCGGCGCACCAAAGGGGCGGCCGCCTATGGACTCCGCAAGATGCGCGGGCGCATGCGCAAACTGGCGGAAGAGGTGTTGATCGAGGGTCTCAAGCATCCAGACGGAAAGACAGCCGAGATTTGCGGCAATGCCTTGATCGTGCTCAAGCGCGGCAAGGGAACCGGCAAGTGGCCCCGGCGCGCCAAGCGTCGGAGCGGCCGAGGGCCAAAACTCGAGATACGAGAGATACCCACCCGAGGAACGTCGCGACAGCATGCTCAGCGTGGCAAGAGGCCCAACGATCCCCTGTCGCGCAAGCGTTGAGCCCCGACCCGTGTTCCGGGCTCGCTTCAACGACCAAGAGGCATCCACTTTCAGCAGTCGATCTCGGGCATCCAAGGCGCGCTGGGCGACGTGGGCGGTTTTCGCTTCCTCCCGACGGATCATCCCGGATAGAATCGGCCCCAACACGGCGCAGGTCCGCGCCGGCAGGTGCCCGAGGGTTTTTACGCCTTGCCAGTTCATGGAGTTCGGCGTGGGAGGAATGATTCAAATGGGTAGGTTGGTCGTGTGCATCATCGCGTGGGGTGTCCTCATGGCCTCGGGTGTCAACGAAGCAGGCGAGCCAACACGTCGCTTCGATCGCCGGACTCCCGTCGTGACGGTCTATGAAAGAAACCAGGGTGCCGTGGTCAACATTTCCGGGCAGCGCCCGGTCAGCCGACGGGGATGGCCGCAGTTCGACTGGCCGCGCACGTTCGACCGGCGCGGGCCACGATTTCAGCAGCAGGTCCCGGTTCTGGGCTCCGGGTTCGTCCTGCATGGGGACGGGTTCATCGTCACCAACGCCCACGTGGTTGAGGGAGTCGAACGGATCAAAGTGGTCTTCAGTGACGGTCGCGAGTATCGGGCCCGCGTCGTCAGCGCCGATGCGAGCAATGACCTGGCCGTCCTGGCTGTCGAGACAGAGGACACACTCCCGTTTGTGGATCTGGGGCGCAGCAGTGACCTGATGATCGGGGAGACGGTCATCGCCATCGGCAACCCCTACGGTTACGCCAACACCGTCACCAGCGGCGTCATCAGCGCCACCGGGCGAGACCTGCAAGTCATGGAGGGCCTCTGGCTGCGCGGACTGATTCAGACCGACGCCTCGATCAATCCGGGCAACAGCGGCGGCCCCCTGCTGAACATCAACGGGCAGGTGATCGGCATCAACACCGCCATCCGCGCTGATGCCGAGAACATCGGCTTCGCAATCCCCGTCGACACGCTCGTCGAAAACCTCAGTCACATGCTCATGCCCGAGAGGCTCCGGCGTGTGCGGCTGGGCCTGACCATGGGACGGATGAGAACGAGCCTGCAGTTCCGAGGCCTGGCCGTGGAGACCGTCAGCGGAGACAGCCCCGCTCAACAGAAAGGATTGGCGGCCGGCGATCTCATCATTGAGATGGACGGCCACCCGCTCAACAGTGTCATTGACTTCTATGTTCGGATGATGACGAAAGAGGTGGGTGAACCGATCCGCCTGCGCTATGTCCGACCGAATGGTGGGACCCCGACGGTCCGCACGGTCGAGCTGACATTGCGGCCCAGGCCGCTGCCCGACGCTCGTGTTCTGGCCCGCCGCCTCTTCCAGATGGACGTTTCCCCGCTCACCGAGGCGGTCGCCCGCCGCTTCGACTTCGAAAGTGCCTACCCGATTCTGATCGTCACGGCAATCGATCCCAACGGCGCCGCCGGTCGCGCCGGCATACGCAGTGGCGATCTGCTCTTGCAGGCCGACGGTGTAACCGTCCGTGACGAAGAGCAATTCGCTCGTGAACTGGAGAAGATCAGCGACTCCGACACCGTCGAATTCAAGATTCTGCGTATCACCATGGGATTGTTCGGGCAAATCGACCGCCATCTGCGGATTCCCGTGGTGGCGCACGTCAAAGAGCCTCTCCAGTCCAGCATGTCGCCGCGGTGATTTTTTCCCATTTTGCGCTTGACATGCGGAGACCTGCGCGGTATACAACCGCCCAATGGCATTCCCTCAGTGGAGGAGGGGCCTGCCGACAGCCACCAAAAGGGATGGTGGTCTTTTCACGGATGAGGGCGCGTACGGATGGCGCGTCCGACAGCGACGGCCAGGCATCGTCGGCGTCGTGACACGGAGGTGGGGCAATGGTTCTACGGGGACTACGTAGGAAATTGCGCCGAGTGGCGGCAACTGCTCGCAGGAGCATGGTGCTGTTTTTGGCGGTCAAGGGGGGATCACACGTTACAGGGGGACACTGTGATTCCGGTTTGAATCTGGCGAAGGCCAGGACGCCGGCGTGTTTTGCGCCGCTGTCCAGGAATCTTCCAGCCTTGGGAGTCAACGAACAAAACGAACGATTTTCCAAGGGGGGCGCTTTGGCATGCGAGAATGCATGGCGCGTCAAGCCCAAAGTCCCCTCCAGCGGCCTAAATAGCGATACCGGTCACCATCGCAAGAAAGGATACCTTCGTGAAGTGCCAGTGAGACGGATGACGAAGAAACGGCAGCGTTTTAACCCAGGGCGCTGCCCCGACTGCGACCTGCGATTTTCGTTCCCACCCAGTAGTCGATCTCTTCCTTTCTGGTCTCGTGACGCTTGCGTCGACGTGGGTCGATCAGCGATGAAGTGCTGAATGGCTCAGCGGAATTGGCACCAGGGGCCCCACTCCCCTGGTGCCAATTGCATAGGTTGTTCGAGGGATTGAGAACTCGCCTCTGCGGAGCGGAGGTCGGAGAGCGAAAGGAGTCGAATATGTTGCGACTACGCCTGATCGTGGTCTGTGCGGCCGCCTTGTTGGCCGGCGCCGCTCCGGCCGGAGAGCTAAGGTGCGACTACTGGCCTTCCAGCTACGTTCCCCACGAACTCGTGGACATCCCCGTTCTGATGGATGTGGGCTTCTGGGTTCATGTCCTCAACCAGGATGAGGTCATCAAACTGCGGCAGGTGAGCATTCACGACCACGAGGGATGTCTCGATCTGGAGGTGCTCTGCAACTTCAAGCTCACCCTCAGTTGCAGCATCACTCCGACAGACGCCATCGAGGGCCAGTACTCCTGCTCAATGCAGGGGGCCGATATCGATCCTCCCGAGGGAATCGCCACGGTGTGCGCCCAACTCGAAGACGCCAAGCTGGGCGGCCAGCCGGGAGGCAGCAGAGACGTCCACGTGGCCACTGTGACCATTCGCGTGGTGCCCCGCTGACGATCTGCGGCCTCGACGTAAGAGACCTTATGCCAACGTCTCTGCAGGGCGACGGCCCGATCCTGACGAGGTCAGCATGCCCCGTGCCATCGGGCTTTTACCGCAAGGCGCGGACCGCGCCGGTCCGCGCTGCCTCCCCTGCCCGCCACGTCGGGCAGGCCAACCTACAAAGACGGTGTGCAAGAGGTGTCTTCCCCGATATCGGCCTCGGCGTCATCCGAGAACTCGGCAATCGGCGGATGCACCGTGGTAATACGGAACTGCCCGTCGAAGAACTCCACGTCGTCGATCTTCACGCCACGAATCCGCTCCTGAAGGAGCTTGTTGACGTCGACATAGAGGCACGGATACTCCCACCGCCCCCCGTAGTCGGCCAGGGGGAACGAATCCAGCATTTTGTCCACCAGCCAGTCGAACGTGTCAATAAGACGGTTCGTCACCAATTGTAGCGCGACGTGATCGTCATTAAATCCCTCGAATCGTACCCCCACGCGGAGCGATTTCAGGAGCGGCCAAGGCGTCTTGACCTTCAGCTTGATCTCTTCGCCATCTACTTCAATATCTGTCACTTGATCGGGAATCAGCCCGTTGGCCTGGAGAATGCCGACAAGCTCATCGCCGGAGAGTACAATTTGCGCCATTTCTGAAAATCCTCAAGCTTACAACACCTATCTTAGCAAGCCGAGCCAGAAAATGAAGGCAGAAGCACCCCCCTTTGGGCCATTTCCTCTGAAGCCCGGCCGCAAATGGGCCGAGAAAAGCGGTAGGCCGCGTGTCTGCCGATGCCGGCTGACGTAGCGTGGGTCCCGGTAGCACCTGGACGGACATGGACATCGAACGAACTTAGGAGACTCCATCATGAAACGACGTCTCGTTCTGCTCGCCTTGACCTTGGCATTCTTGATGGGACAGGCTACATGGGCGGATTCCGGCCGACTCGCTCTTGCCGGAAGGGCCGGCACGCTGGGCTTGGGTGGCGACGTCATGGTAAACGTGCTCACAGACCTGAACCTCCGCCTCGGCGTCGGAGCCTTCCGTTTCGATTTCGACGCGGAGTACTCGGACATCGACTATGATTTCGAACTGGACATGCTGACCTTTCCGATGACGCTGGACTGGTATCCCTTCGATGAGAAGTTCCACATCAGTGCCGGCGTGGTCATCAACGACAGCGACGCGACTCTGGACAGCACGCCCGGCGAGTCCCTCCAAATCGGCGATGACATCTACACGCCGACCGAAATCGGCGTTCTCTCGGGCCGTCTCGGATTCGACAACGTGGCTCCCTATATCGGCATCGGATGGGGCAACGCCTTCGGTAAGAGCCGTCGCTGGGGCTTCGTCACCGACCTTGGCGTCGCCTTCGTCGGCTCGCCGAATGTCGACCTTTCGGCCAGTGGCACCTTAGCCTCGGATCCCGGGTTCATCGCCGATCTGGCCCGCCAGGAGGCCGACTTAGAGGATCATCTGGAGGACTTTAAGATCTACCCCGTGTTCTCAGCCAACCTGTATTTCCGGTTCTAGGCCGCGTCAATTCGCGGACGGACTTAGCTGACCAGTCTCGTACGCAGCCGTCGCACCGCTAACGTGCCGACAATGACGATGAAGAACGCCATGTAGGCCAGATCGCCCAACAGGTTGAGGCGATAGTGGTTGGTACAGGCCGCCCGCACGAGGCGTACCGCGTGCGTCAGGGGGACGACCTCCGCCACAAAACGCACGGCCGGCGGCAAATTGCTCACCGGAAAGACAACCCCCGAGAAGAAGAACATCGGTGAGATGAACCCCGTCAGGTAGAAATTGAAGTGGTTGATCGTCTTGACGAAAGACGTAATCAGCAGCGCCATGCTGGCAAACATCACGCCCGTCAGGAAGCCCACCAACGGGGCCAGCAGCGCCTGGGGCAGATGAACGATGCGAAAGATGGTCAGGATACACAGCACGGCAAACGAGAAGAACAGGCCTTTCGTGCCGGCCCAGATGATCTCTCCGACGATCAGATTGTTGACCGTGATCGGCGCCGCCAGCATCCCGTCGTAGACCTTGTCGAATTCCAGGCGGATAAAGGCCCCGTACGTGCACTCAAAGGTCGCGGTAAACATCGCCGTGGTGACCAGCAAGCCGGTCCCCAGGAATTCAATGTACGCCATCCCTTCCATCGAATCGGTGATATACGTGCCCAGCCCCAGCCCGATGCCCAGCAGGAACAACAGTGGCTCCAGGAACGGCGGCAGCCCGTTGCTCAGAAGGTTTTTCGTATACACGCGCATGTGTCGATACCAGACGCTGTAGAGCCGCCGGGGCAGCGGCGGGTAGGTCATGGTCTTACTGCTTTTCATTGAGCCCCCTCCCTGTAGCCTTCAAGAAAACATCCTCGAGGTTGGCCTGGCGCAGGTAATACTGGTGGTCGTTCAGCAGGTCCGCCACCGCTTTGAGGCGCTCGATGTCGTCGCTGTAGAAGCGACTCATCCCCTGCGACCGGTCGAGCCGGACGGCGGGATCCAGGCGCTCCTGCCCCGCCGCCTCCTCCGCCTGCTCCTCGGCGACCTCCAGAACGTACTTCTCAATGTTCTCCTCCAGCAACCTCACGGGGCGGTCCTCCATCACCTTGCGCCCTTTGTCCATGATCAGGACGGTATCGCAGAGCTGGAAGGCCTCTTCCATGTAGTGCGTGGTCAGCAGGATCGTCGTGCCCTGGTTGCGCAATTGACGCAGCTTCTCCCAGATCAAATGGCGCACCTGCGGGTCCAGCCCCGTCGTCGGCTCGTCCAGAATCAACAGTTTCGGCTCGTTCAGCAGGGCGCGGGCGATGACCAGCCGCCGCTTCATCCCGCCCGACAATTCCCGAATCTTCGCTTTGGCCTTCTCGGCCAGTTCCAGAAAGTCCAGCAGGGAATCGATGCGCTGCCGGGCTGTACGCATCGGCAAGGCGTAGAATCGCGCGTAGATCAACAGGTTCTGGACGACGTTGAGCTCCTCGTCGAGGTTGTTCTCCTGGGGCACCACGCCGGAGAGATACTTGATGGGCAGTTCGTCGCGAGCCGGGTCGTAGCCAAAGATGTCGATCGTCCCCTCGTCGGCCTCGTCACGCGTGGCCTTGCCGTAGATGATCTTCATCATGGTCGTCTTGCCGGCGCCGTTGGGGCCGAGCAGGCCGAAGCATGTCCCCGCCTCGACGGCGAAGGTCAGGCCGCACACGGCCCGAACGCTGCCGAATGTCTTGCTCACGTTGTCGATCGAAACGACCTTCATGCCTCATGGCTCCCTGCCTGCCACCGTCGATGTTCTGCCGCCGCCTGCAACGACGCAGGCGGTATTCTACACCTCTGGGCCGACAATACCAGCCGCGAGCCAGGAATGTTCGCCGGATCGTCCGTAATCGGCCCCTCGCGGCCTTATCCCATTGACGCGGCCACCGTCGGGGGCTAGACTACGGCCAGAACGAACGATCCAAGGAAAGGACATGCCTGTGGCGTCAGACAGGAAGGACCCCGCCGACGATTCGCGCAGACGCGCGCCCGCCTCCGGTATTCGCACGGGCTCCCGTGTCGACGACATCAAACGGTCGTTCCTCGATAACCTGTTCTGCGGCATCGGCCGCGTCCCCCGAGCTGCGACGCGCAACGATCTGTATACGGCCTTGGCGCTGACCGTGCGCGACCGAGTGCTCAAGCAGGGTGTACGAACGCTGGAGGCCTACACCGAGCAGGACGCCCGCGTCGTGGCCTACCTCTCTGCGGAGTTCCTGCCCGGGCCCCATCTGGCCAACAACCTGCTCAACCTGGGCATCATGGATCAGACACGTCAGGCCATGACCGAGTTGGGCATCGATCTCGACGAACTATTCGAACAGGAGGAGGAGCCGGGCCTGGGCAACGGTGGCCTGGGCCGTCTGGCCTCGTGTTATCTGGACTCGCTCGCTTCCATCGAGATCCCCGCCATCGGCTATGGCATCCGCTACGAGTTCGGTATCTTCGACCAGGTCATTCAGGACGGCTGGCAAGTCGAGATCACCGACAAATGGCTCCGCTTCGGCAATCCCTGGGAGATCGCCCGGCCGGAAGTGGCCTTCGACGTGCCGTTCGGCGGTCGCACCGAGAGCTGGACCGATGCACAGGGCCGCTTTCGCGTTCGCTGGGTCCCGGAGACGGTCGTCAAAGGCGTCGCCTACGACACGCCCATTCTGGGCTTCCGCGTCGGCACCTGCAATCGGCTACGCCTCTGGAAGGCCGAGGCGGTTGAGTCCTTCGATTTCGACGCCTTCAATCACGGCGACTACTACCGCGCCGTCGAGGACAAGATGTTCTCCGAGAACATCACCAAGGTTCTCTATCCAAATGACGAGCACGGCGCCGGCAAGGAGCTGCGTCTCGAGCAGCAGTTCTTCTTCGTCACCTGCTCACTGCAGGACATGCTCCGCGTCCACCAGGCACTGGGCCGGCCCCTCGATCAATTCCACAGGCACTGGGCCGTGCAGCTCAACGACACGCACCCGGCCCTGGCCGTGGCCGAACTGATGCGTCTGCTGATCGACAAACACCTGCTGGACTGGGACACCGCCTGGGAGGTGACGCGCAGCACCTGCGCCTACACCAATCACACGCTGCTGCCCGAAGCGTTGGAGACATGGCCCGTCGAGCTGTTCGGACGCCTGCTACCGCGCCACCTGCAACTGATCTACGCCATCAACCATCGCTTCCTCCAGAACGTGCGGGCCCGTTTTCCCCACGATGAGGCCCGCGTGGGTCGCATGTCAATCATCGACGAAACCGGGCAGCGCAGTGTGCGCATGGCGAATCTGGCCACGGTCGGCAGCCATCATATCAATGGCGTGGCCGCCCTGCACTCGGACCTGCTCAAGCAATACGTGTTGCACGACTTCGCCGAGATGTGGCCGGAAAAATTCTGCAATGTCACCAACGGGGTGACGCCGCGCCGCTTTGTGGCCGTGAGCAATCCCCCGCTGGCCCAGCTGCTCACCGACCGGATCGGCGGAGCCTGGCTGCAGAACCTCGACCAGTTGCGCGCCCTGGAAGCGCTGGCCGATGATGAGCAGTTCCAGCAGCAGTGGCACGACGTTAAGTCGACCGCCAAGCGCAAGTTGACGGACCTGATCGCCCGGCGCACGGGCGTGGCCGTCGATCCGACGTCGCTGTTCGACATCCAGGCCAAACGCATCCACGAATACAAGCGCCAGCATCTCAACGTGCTGCACATCCTGACGCTCTATTTGCGACTCAAGCGCGACCCGCAGGCCGACATCCCGCCGCGGACCTTCATCTTCGGGGGCAAGGCCGCCCCGGGCTACGACATGGCCAAGCTGATCATCAAGCTGATCAACGCCGTGGCGGACCTCGTCAACCACGACCGCTGCGTCTCCGATCGTCTCAAGGTGGTCTTCTTCCCCGACTACAACGTCAAGAACGCCCAGCCCGTCTATCCCGCCGCCGATCTGTCCGAGCAGATTTCCCTGGCCGGCAAGGAAGCCTCCGGCACGGGCAACATGAAATTTTCGCTCAACGGGGCCCTGACCATCGGCACGCTCGACGGCGCCAACGTGGAAATTCGCGAAGAGGTCGGCGCTGAGAATTTCTTCCTGTTCGGTCTCACCGCCGAGCAGGTCCGTGACCGCCTCCGACGCGGTTACTGTCCCCGCGACGTCTATGAACAGAACGAACGGCTGCGCGAGGTTGTCGACTTCATCGCCGCCAGCGACCGAGAGTTGTTCCAGCCTCTCATCGACAATCTTCTGCTAAGCGATCCTTTCCTGGTCCTGGCCGACTACCAGGCGTATGTCGAATGTCAGGAGCAGGTCGCCGATCTCTGGCGCAACCAGCCCGCCTGGCGGCGTGCCAGCATTCTCAACGTCGCCCGCATGGGCAAATTCTCCTCCGACCGCTCCATTCGGGACTACTGCGAGCAGATCTGGAACGTCCAGCCCATCGAGGTCGCCATGGAGGCCATCGAGCCCTGCTGCAATAAGGACTGACGCGGTGTTTCCCTGGCCGCCGGCCTGACCCGGAGGCCCAGTTTACGGGCACTCCGCCAGCGCGATACGGACCGTCTCTTCTGAGCGGGCCTTAATCCCAGGGGAAAGACGGGAACGGGACGGGAGGAATACCGCTGGCGAGGTGCAAGATCACCGGAAATGCCAGAAACTCTCAAGCAGAGCATTGACAATGGCCGAAAATTCTGGTAGGAGATGACTCGGAAGCTGATTGGTGGTATTTCTAATGAACGGACGAACAAAGCAACAATTCAGGGGGGCTTTGGCTGCCACGGCGGTGCCGTGTTCACACGCGCGCCTGGCCGGCGGCATGATTATTACCATCCGGGAGAGACGTAAGCTACCCTGACGGAGCTCAAGACCGGATCCACAGGAGCCTTCCAGGGCAGCACGCTCTGGAGGGCTTTTTTCGTTGGGAGACAGGCAATGACCGAAAAAAAAGGACAACCATGGCACGAGCAGGACGGCTTCTGGGATACATTTGCCCCCGTGATCTTCGACCGGCAGCGGCGGGACCTGGCGGCCGAAGAAATCGACCGTCTCATCGAACTTCTGGGACTGGCACCCGGCCAGTACATCTGCGATCTCTGCTGCGGCGTCGGGCGCCACAGCCTGGAACTGGCCCGCCGCGGCTTTGCCATCACGGCCGTGGACCGCACGGAGCAGTACCTGGACCAGGCCAGGGACGCCGCGAGAGCCGAAGGCCTGGAGATCCAATTCGTCCACGCCGACATGCGGGATTTCTGCCAGCCGGAGTCGTTCGACGTGGTCCTGAACCTGTTCACCTCGTTCGGCTACTTCGACGCCCAGCGTGACGACTGCCGGGTCGTTGAGAACGCCCGCCGCTGCCTCAAGGAGGATGGCCGGTTCGTCCTCGACCTCATGAGCAAGGAGATCATCGCCCGCGTCTTCCGGGCCCGTGACTGGCGCCCTGTCGAGGGAGGCATAATGCTGGAAGATCGCAAAATCGTGGATGGCTGGACCCGGATCGAGAACTGCTGGACCCTGATCCGAGAGGACCGACAACATCAATGGACCTTCTCGCATCGCCTCTATTCGGGCGCCGAGTTGTGCCGATTGCTGCAAGACTGTCGATTCCGCGAGACCCGCGTGTACGGAGGTCTCGACGGATCGCCCTACGATGACAAGGCTGAGCGACTGGTCGTCGTCGCCCGCAAATAGCCCGACCGAGTCCGTCCTTGACGAGGCCGGGGCTGCGGGCGTATCATACGCGATTCGTTTCTGGAGCATTTGAGGACCGCTGCCATGTCGGATGACAAGAAAAAGAACTACCGCGACACGTTGAACCTGCCCAAGACCAGCTTCGCCATGAAGGCCAATCTGGTCCGGCGCGAGCCCCAGATGCGCAAGCACTGGGCCAAGGAGAACATCTACGGCAGGATTCGCGCCGCCCGGCAGGGCGCGCCGCTCTACACGCTGCACGACGGCCCCCCTTACGCCAATGGCGACATCCACATGGGCCACGTGATCAACAAGGTTCTCAAGGATCTCGTGGTCAAGTACAAAACGATGGCGGGCTTCGACGCCCCTTACGTCCCGGGCTGGGACTGCCACGGGCTGCCCATCGAGGCCAAGGTGGTGACCGATCTGGGCGAGAAGGGCCGGCAGATGAGCAAGCCCGAGATCCGTAAGGACTGCATGAAGTACGCCAGCAAGTACGTCAAGCTCCAGAGCAAGCAGTTCCAGGCGTTGGGTGTGTTCGGCGATTTCGAGAACCCCTACCTGACGTTCAAGCCCCAGTACGAGGCCGGCATCCTGGAGGTCTTCGCCGAGCTAGTGGGCAAGGGCCTGGTCTATCGCCAGCTCAAGCCGATCCATTGGTCCCTCGGCTGCGAGACGGCCCTGGCCGAGGCGGAGCTGGAGTACAAAGACATCTCCTCGCCCAGCATCTTCGTCAATTTCCCGGCCGCCCACGAGACCATCACGCGGTTGATCGAGTTGGGTCTGGTCACGGGCGAACAGGCCAAGGATACGGCAGTATGCCTGATGATCTGGACGACGACACCCTGGACCCTGGCGGCCAACCTGGCCGTGGCGGTCCATCCGCACCTTGAGTATACAACGCTCAGCTATGCGAAGAACGGACGCCAATACGCCTCAGTCATCTCGACCGACCGCATCGAAGCAGTCGTCTCGGCCGGTGGTCTGGAGCAAGGCCGATATACCGTCGCGGAGAAGAAAGTCCGCGGCAGCGAACTCGAAGGCTTGCGCTACGCCCATCCGTTCATCGAGACCAACCCGACCGACCAGGACGCGTACATGGTGGTCACGGCCGACTACGTCACTACCGAGGACGGCACGGGCCTGGTCCACACCGCCCCCGGCCACGGCCAGGAAGACTACATGACCGGTCAGAAACACAATCTGGCCGTCTATTCGCCCGTCAAAGACGATGGCTGTTACGACGAGACCGTCCCCGACTGGCTCCGGGGCAAGAACGTCCTGGCAGTCGACAAAGAGGTCAACGCGCATTTGGCCCAGAGCGGCTGGCTGTTCGCCGAGCGCGAGATCACGCACAGCTACCCCCACTGCTGGCGGAGCAAGGGCCCCGTGATCTTCCGGGCCACCGAGCAGTGGTTCGTCGGGGTCGACAAGGAACTGCCCGAGACGGGCAAGAATCTGCGTGAGATGGCGTTGGAATGCGTCGACCGCGTTCGCTGGATCCCCGGCTGGGGCCAGAAACGCATCGCCGGCATGCTCGAATCGCGGCCCGACTGGTGCATCAGCCGACAACGCAGTTGGGGCCTGCCGATCCCGGTGTTCGTCATGCCCGATGGCCGCCCCCTGCTGACGAGAGAATCGGTCCTCGCCGTCTCACGGCACATCGGCCAACGCGGTTCGGATAGCTGGTTCAGCGATTCGCCCCGCGAGATTCTGGGTGAGGATTTCGCCTTGCCCGAGGGCTTCGATCTCGACCAACTCCAGAAGGAGGAAAACATCTTCGACGTCTGGTTCGAGGCAGGCTGTAGCTGGTACAGCGTCGCGCACGCGGCCGGCTGGCCCGTCCCGGTCGATCTCTACCTGGAAGGGTCCGACCAGCATCGCGGCTGGTTCCAGCTTTCGCTGCTGCCGGCCATCGGCGCCACGGGCGGCGCGCCGTTCCAGAACGTCCTGACTCACGGCTTCACGGTCGACGAAAAAGGAATGAAGCATTCCAAGTCCCTGGGCAACTACGTCAACGCCCAGGACGAGATTGCCAAATACGGCGCCGATATTCTCCGGCTCTGGGTCGCCAGCGTCAACTACCAGGAAGACGTCCGCTGCAACGACGAATTGATCGGCCGCACGCAGGACGCCTACCGCAAGATCCGCAACACACTGCGCTATCTGCTGGGCAATCTCAACGGGTTCGATCCGGCGCAACATGCCGTCTCTTATGAGCAGATGATGGGCATCGACCAGTGGGCCATGTGCCAGTTGCAGAAGCTCATCGCCGATGTCACCGATGCCTACGAAGACTTCGTCTTCCATCGCGTTTTCTCGCTGCTCTACAATTTCTGCACCATCGAGATGAGCAGTATCTACATGGACGTGTTGAAGGATCGGATGTATTGCGACGCGACCGACAGCGTGTCCCGCCGCAGCGGCCAGACGGTCATGCATCACATCCTCGACGCCCTGCTCCGCATGCTGGCGCCGATCCTGTGTCACACCGCCGAAGAGGCCTGGGAAGCGATGGCCGGCAAAACGGAGGATTGCGACACGGTCCACCTGGCGACCATGCCCAAGGTCGACGAATCCATCGACTACGCGGGCCGGCAAGCCAAATGGGACAAGCTGATGGCTCTGCGCGACGAAGTCCTCCGCGCGCTCGAAGGGCTGCGCCAGGACAAGGCCATCGCCAGCAATCAGGAAGCGGCCGTGACGCTGCACTGCACGGATGGCGATGCGGCCGCCATCAACGCCTTCGGCCTCGAGGCCTTTGCCGCCCTGTGCATCGTCAGCGAAGTTAAGCTCGGAGCCGGCGCCGAGTCCACAGCCATCACCGCCGCCAAGAGCACGCACGAGAAATGCCAACGCTGCTGGAACTACTGGCCCACGGTTGGTGCCAATGCCCAGCACCCAGACCTCTGCGAACTCTGCGCCGTCGTGGTCGGCTCCGCATAGGCCGGAGGCTGTAGGCGGTAGGCTGAAGGGACGGCTACTTCTTGCGGAAGGCCCGAAGCAAGCCGTTGAGCACTTTGGACACCTCTGTGCTCACGCCTTGGAGGGATTCGTAGTCTTTCGCGTGAAGGTATCCCAGGCGAGAAGCAATGGACAACTGATACTGAACCTCTCGGGCAGAACCGTAGGCCATGTCCAAAAAGCGGACATCATCGGAATGAGGTGGTCTCGCATCCTCAATTCCTCCGCCCCCACATCCCCGTTGAACTGATAAGAGGACTTCCCCTCTGCGACTAGGTACAACTGTATCAAAGCCACCATTGCCTTCCAAGCCCAAACGTTCACCTCCCCTGTACCTACAGCCTACAGTCTACCGCCTGGAACCTGCAAGTTGTTCGACAGCTCGGGCGCAGACTTCGTCGAGGCTGATGCGGCCGATGGCGTGGGCGGGGTTGCTGCTCTTGATGGCCAGGCCGCGCTCCTCGAGGTCGCGGCCTACGAGGCATTCGGGGCGATGGTATGGGCCGACGCGCTGCGGATTCGACCAACTGAACATCATCACCAGGGGCCGACCCAGGGCGGCGGCGATATGGCCCGGGCCCGTGTCGTTGCTGATGACGAGGCGCGCGCCGCGCAGGACCTCGACCAATTCCGGCAACGAGGTGGCCCCCGCCAGGTTGGCAATCGGGCAGTTCGCGCGACCGGCGATCTCTTCGATCACCGCGCTTTCGGCACCGCTGCCTGTAGCGACGACGGAAAGACCATGATCGGAGGCCAGTCTATCGGCCAGGGCCGCGAAGCGGTCGGCGGGCCAGCACTTGCTGACCTGGGCCGAACCCGGGATAAGGACGGCGTAGCCGTGCCGCTCGACATCGCGCTCGGACCATAGCCTCTCGACCGCGTCGCGGGCCACGGGCTTCTCGGGCAGGATGAATTCGACCTGCCGATCTTCGGCGCCCATGGCTTCGAGGATCTTCATGTAGTAGTCGATCACGTGGACCCATTCGGGCCGGGCCGGGATTGTGGTCGTATAGAAATGGTGCGCGAATTCGCGCCGCCAGACGGGCCCGAAACGCTGCGGGCACCGCGACAGCCAGGCCAGGGCCGCGCTACGGAAGAGCCCCTGCAAATCCACGACCGCATCGAAACGGCGGCGGCGCAGGTCGCCGATCAGGGAAACCAGTGAGCCGAACGCGCCCGGATGGCGCCAGGCCTGGCCCAGCCGTTTACGGTCAAAGAGGATGAGCTCATCGAGATGCGGGTGCCCTTCGATCAGCGGCGCGAACACGGGCCGCACCAGCCAACTGATTCGCGCTCCGGGGAAACTGCGACGCAACGCCGACAGGGCAGGCAGCGCCATCACGATGTCACCCAGAGAGCTGGGTTTGATGAGCAAGATGTTTGTCCATGCGGCCGACATAGGTTGCGGATTGTACGCGAGAGCCGCCCGCCCGGCAACGGGTGATCCGAAATCATGGTTGAAATGTCCGGCCGGACCACTAGAATGGCACCGTGATTTCGCCCACGCGCAGCCGGCAGCATCTTAGGACTCCCGGGCATGGCAGAAAGAGGCAGGTATGTATACGAATGGCCTCGACCGATGGTCACGGTGGACGCAGCCGTCTTTGCGTTCATCGATGGCAAAGCCCACCTCCTGTTGATTAACCGCAAGCACGAGCCGTATCAGGGCCAGTGGGCGATCCCCGGCGGCTTCATCGAAATGGACGAGGAGCTCGAGGATGCCGTCGCCCGCGAGCTGGAAGAGGAAACCGGCCTCAGGAACGTCGCCCTCGAGCAGATGCGCACCTTCGGCACCGTGGGCCGTGACCCACGCGGTCGCCAGATCACCGTAGTCTACATGGGCATCGCCCCGGACGGCCAAACCGAGATCCGCGGCGGCGACGATGCCGCGGAGGCCCGATGGTTCGATATCGACCGCTTGCCGGAGAACTTGGCCTTCGACCACGACGCCGTCATCCGTGTTGCCGTCGCCCGTCTCAAACGCAGCGCCGCTTACCGGGACGCCGAGAGGCACTGAGTCCACCGGCTGCCCGCCGACGCTCAATCCACCGAGAAAGCGCCAAATCCGGCAAAGTGCCCCCCGTATCCGACCGATATATGGGTGTCATGAGATTGCAATATGAAAGGCGCACCATGGGATTTGACAGCAACGATGTCTACCACCTCTTTCGGCAGGAACACAAGCAACTCCACGAAGATCTCTGGCACCTCATCGAACGACGCGAGCCGCGCTTCTGCTGGCGCTGGCTGGGCGACCATGATAGCGAAGGCTACGCCGAATACACGTTCGAACACAACGGTACGCTTTACACCCTGAACGTACACCGCTATCTCCACTACGCGATCTATGACGAACTACCGTCGCGAGTGCCCCATACGTGCCACAACACGTGGTGCTGCAACATCAACCACCTGGCCGTCACTCGGGAACCGGCCCCGGCCGTCCTCTGCTAAATGAGAGAGTGCCGGGCTTACGGAGTCCTCCCACTGCCGCCGGATGCTCGGAGTGCGCCACCAGGAACGTCCTATATTACGAAATGGCTGGCGTTGCGGCCGCGGGCGATTCAAATGCCGGCGGTCCTCTTGATCTGCTGATTGAACATCTGAAACTGGGCCGCAATGGCACTCAGGGCCCATTCGATATAGTGGAGTTGGTGGGCGGGCTGACGGCGGCGTTCGTTCATCAGCCCCATCTGGACGGTGTTCATGAAGCGTCCTATCGTCTGCGGCGTGATCGGCGTCGGTTCGCTGGCCCACCTTTTCAGCGCCTGATACTGGCGGCGCAGATGCGCGCTGGTCCGCAACTGTTCGGCGCTGAGATAGTCGCCCGGGTTGAAGGCAATTTGGAGGCCCTTGAGGCATAGAATCAGCGGCTCGTAGTTGGCCCGCTTCTCCAGCCGGATGAACTTGTACTGCTGGGTGTAGGTGGTGGCCTGGGCCGGCGCCTTGTTGGCGATATCGTCGCCTCCGAGATACCAGTTGCGCCGGCTGCACCGAGCGAACACCAGCTCCTCGCCCACGTTGCGCTGGGTAATCTCGTCCTGATGCATGCGTGAGATCCACAGACCTCCGGACTTGCGCTCCAGGCCACCGCCGAGGGCAAGCAGGCACTTGACGAAGCCCAAAGGGAGGGTCCGATGCCTGCCGATCTGATGACGAAGCAGTTGAAAGGTCAGATGCAGGCTGTGCGGCTGGACGGGAAAGAAACTGACCATCTCGTGGATCAACTGGTTCAGTAGCCACGGATCCGAGGCGGCCGGCCGGGACAGTTCCCCCGCGATGTTGAGCCGGCCCGGCGCCAATTCCAAGAAGCCCGAATTGCGCCGTCGAACCCCGGAGCCGGTATGATCGTCGATGTACCCACCCATCTTCCAGCAGAGCACATCGAGGCAGAAATCATAGAAGTATTTGAACCCATCGTAGACGGGATCGAACGCCTGGCGTGCGCTGCGTTGCGGCTCGACGGCCGCGAACCCCAGATTGCTCAACTCCAACTCGAACCCCAACGGCACCAGTCCCGGCTGGAGGTTCGAGCGGATGCGCGCCAGATGGGCCTCCGCCACGCGCGAGTCGAACATGCTCCGCGAGGCGCGCACCGCGTATTTGACGTAGTCGATCAGGTCGTTCTCCCCGACCGGCATGGTCTTGAGACTCCGCTCGACGAGCAGGTCCACGATGCTGCTGTTGGCGTTGATCATCTGCAGGGCGACCAGCAGACTGACCGACCGGGCGAAGTAGCGCTCCGACGACCGCATGTGTTCCAGTTCGAACCGGAACCGGCTCCGCGTCTGCTCCTCGAACTCGTTGAGCACAACCTGACGCAGCACGAGGGCCAGATAGTTGCGCAGAAACCGCTCGGCCTCCGGATCACTCGCCAGGTGCCGAATGCTCGGACGAGGCCGATCCAGTTCGCGTTCGAGGTAGTAGTCACTCACAGCGTCACTGTGGTAGTGGCTCATCACCAGATCGCGCTCGGTCGTGCCCAGCAGTTCCCGTTGGGCCAGGCGTTCCATCTCGGCATCGGCCGTCCGTTCCCCTGGACGCGTGTGTCTTTTGAGGAATCGGTCGATGCGTTTGCGCAGCCACAGTTCGTGGATCAGGTTCACATGGAACCGATCCCCGAATTGCCTGCGCATCGACTCGGTCGTCACGAGATAGGCCTGGGCCCCGACCGTGCCATGGGCGGCTGAGACATGCACGGTCTCGCGCTGGTAGCGTTTGCCTTCGTAGCGGTCGATCTCATCCATCGCCGAGAACGGCACGTCATGGATCAACAGCCCTTCGATGCGTGCCGTCGGCGCCTCGACGGCATAGAAATAGACGTTGTCCGGACTGACCCTGCGATATCCCGGGAGAAAGGCCGGTTCGGCAAACAGAATTTTCTTATCCAGGCGCGAAGGCCGTCGCGCGAAGCTCAGACCACTGACGGACTGGAAGATGCGACTGTCTCGCAGCGAGCCGTAGATGAAGAGGTTGACTTTTCGCTTGTGCATAATCGCCCTGGCGCCCCGCGCGCTATGATCTGAACTCATGCCTCGCTGAGGATACGTCGGCGCAGCTGCCACAGTTCCCGCAAGGCCCGCAGAATGACGCGCAGGTTGGCGCCGGTCTGCTGCCCGGCGGTGCGCGGGTAGTGATGAACACCGCGCTGCGTGATCCGATACCCCTTCCGCTGCGCCCGGGCCAGAATCTCCGTATCGATCAGAGCCCCGGTACTTTCCATCGTGATATCGTCGAACAGCGCACGCCGGTAGAGCTTGAAGGCGCAATCGACGTCGCGAATCTTCAGCGAAAACGCCAGGCGGATGACCCGGGTCCAGAGCCAGCCATTGATTTTCCGCAGGAGATTGTCCTGGCGCTGCATCCGATAGCAACTGACGATGTCGTAGTCGGCCAGGAGCGGCAGCAAGGCGGGCATTTCGCCGATATCGAACTGGCCGTCGCCGTCGGTATAGAAGACCAGTTCCCTGGTGGCCGCCCGGAAGCCGGACTGTAACGCGGCACCGTAGCCCAAATTGCGCCGATGGTGAATCACCCGGACACGCGGATTCCCGGCGGCGATTTCGTCCGCGATCCGGCCCGTCGCATCGCGGCTCCCATCGTCGACGATAAGCACTTCGTAGTCCGCCTGCAACGTCTCCAGCGTGGTCACCGCCTGCTGAGTCACCCGCGAAACGTTGTCTTGCTCGTTATGGCAGGGAAAAAAGACTGTGATGGAAACGCCAGCCCCCGGATCATCGCGTCGATCCGAGGCGGGGTCGGCCTCGGCCATCGCTCACCACCTCTTTCGATTCGAGATCCGGTTCCTCTCGGCAATATACTCGTTCATCTGTTCGACGCAGGTCTGAGCCGCTGCGTTATTGCCCTTGATGCGCGCCAGTTGTTCCATCCGCAGCAGGGCCAGACGCGCTGCCTCCAGGCGAAGGTTATAGCCGTGATGCCCGGCGTACTTGGCCTTGTTCGTCTCGAACTCCGCAGCATAGCCGGCGCAGAACTCATCGATCTGCGGGCGCAGCTCCTTGAATAGGCTGGCGACCAGAAGCAGGACGAGGAGCGGCGCCGGCGACGGATCCAACTCGAAGGCCTTCATCACACGCTGCAACCCTTCTGCTTTGCTCTCGGCGTCTCGAAACAGCAACAGATTGTGACCGATCGAAAGGTGGGCCGAGAATTCATCCGGGTACTCCGTGGCCCCGGTGAACATGCCCTCAAAGAGCTGCTTGCCGGGCTCGGTGTTGATATTGACGAACATCTTCTGCTTGTTGTTCATGAAGACGACACGCCAATCCTGACTGTATACCAGACCATTGACAAAGGCCTTGTCGAACTGGTTGTTGGGCATCAGCACGACCCACACATTGTACTTGTCGAGCTGCTGGGTCACCCACTTGCCGATCTCCGCGTAGTCCTGCGCGTTGGGTCGGCGCCGTTCCATGGCCGCGCGCCGCGCCGCCCGCCCCCCGGCCATGATCTGCGTCCACAGGTCGAACACGCGCCGATCGTAGGCCGCCTGGGCTCGGCCATCCATAAACAACTGTAGCGGCGTCTTGCCCGTCTCGGCATCGGGACACTGGCCCCAGGCGATGAAACCGCCCTCGGTCCAGTAGTTGAACATCTTGCCGCTGAGGTTATTGTAGCGTATGAAGTCCCCGGCGTAGAAGGGCTTGGCATCCGAAGCCGTCATCCGCATGAAGATGGAGGTCAGCTTCGGATCGGCCGGCCAGTAATCCAGATAGACCCGCTTGAACTTGGCGCCCCACAGCATGCCAAAACACAGTGTGATGGCCGCCCCGGCCAGCACGAGCCGCGTCTCAACGGCAGCCGGCAGCGCCGGGACCTCGAGCCGCTTCGTCCGTCGCCGCTGGTAAAGCGCTGCGCCAATGCGGATGACATGGTCGACGAGCAGGGCCAGAATGGGACAGGCCGCGTAGCCCGCGATCGGGATGAAACGCCGCGAGCGAATCGCCATATAGACCGTCAGCGCCGCGATGATCAGCAGCGCCAGATCGATCTGGGGCCAGACAAACGGCGACGCCGATTTCGCCTGTTTCTTGGCCGGCAGATTGGCCAGCTTCCGCGTCCGAAACAGCAGCACGGCCCAGCCGATCAGACCCAGCCACGCCACAATGTACAGCACCAGGAACGGAACGGCCGTCCCCACCGGGTTGCTCCAGTCGAACGCCCGGTGCCACTCGTGGACATCGCGCCAGCGCTCGGCGTGCTCGCTGAACGAAATCACGAACGTGTGTGTCAGATTGGTCAGATGGAACGGATTGAAGAGAACCATCGCCACGAACGCCACGGCGCCGGCGCCGATGACATGGAGCAGTGTCCTGCGATCCACGACACGGACGACCCGCTCCTTCGCCGCGACCACCACGGCGCCGAGGATCATTGCCAGAGAGAAGATGCCGAAGTACGCCGAACGGCCACTGGCCGCGTACTCGGCAAAAAGGTCCTGCCCCCGCTGGTTAAGCGCATCGGGCAACTCCGGGTAGAACCGGACGAGCAACAACAGGAAGAGCCCGCATGAAATCGTGGCATGCAGGCCCACTACGGCGCCGTTACCGACGCGGCGATCCCAGGCCAAGACCAGACTCCCGGCAATCGCCAGCAGCAGAACGTAAACCATCCAGTCGCCCTTGACCTCCACGGGTGTCAGGTATTCGTGCTGACCGAAGCGGTTGGCCAGGCCATAGAGCACGAGCCAGAGGAGAATGCTATAGGCGGCGATCATCCACCGCTTGGGCAGCCCCATGATCAGATGCCAACCCACGAACGGCACCAGGACGATGAACGCGTACAAATAACCGCCGTGTACGTTGGCCCAGAATACCACCACCGGGACCATCAGCCAGATGTAGAGGGCGTTGCGATAGCTGGTCAGGGTCAGGATCAGCAAGAGCAAGGCAACCAATACGTTGGAGAAGCCGGCCGGCCGGACATCGATGAACGAGCGGCCGAGGAACAGCGCGAAACAGGAGAAGATCACCGCCAGGGCCGGATTGACCCCCAGGACCCGAGACGTGTAGTAGATGCAGACCGTCGCCACGATGTAGATCGCAAATTTCCACACCACCAGGGCATTGAAGGCCGGATCATCGTCGGAGCCAAACCCCGTGGCCAATCGATAGAAGATGACATGGGTTAGCCAGTTCTGATTGATCCAGCCGGTCGGGTGCCACTTCTTGACGGTCTCCAGGCCCACCGTGTCGGTGATCCAGCGGGCCCACCCGGGCCACTTCTGGACCTCAGCTTCCGTGGGGCCGGCGTGGTGACTGTTGGCACTGAACGGCTCGACCGTATCGACGCCGTGGTGGACAAAATGCCGACCGCATGCCATCGCCACCCACGTGTCACCGGCGGCGACCATGTGCGTGCAAGCATGAAAAGAAAAGATCAACATGGCAGACCAGCCGATAATCATCGGCCAGCCGGAGAACGCCGAGCGCGGCTCCGTCTCCAGCAATGTGCCTTCTGAATCGGTTTGACTTGCCTTCATTCGCATATTTTCCAACAGTTCTGGCCTTATAATATCGCAGAAAGGTACGTCTTTTTGTCTGTATCGTCAAGAACCGCCCCCCGGCTGTTGCCCTTTGTCGAAAACTCCTCGCGGAAGAGGGCCGGCCCAGGGACATATCGACTGGGGCCCGAGAACTCTCGCTCAGCGGACGGCGTTGTTGTCACAAACATTGATGTCGCGGGGCAGTGGATTGTTGTGATCGATCAGGGCGGACGGGCCGGAGCGGTCGTTGATATCGGCGATGATCCGGGGCGCACTGTTCCAGGCAGTGAGACGCTGGACAGCGACCGAGGCCACGATGACGATAGCGGCTGCCACGCCGACGTAGCGGAGGACGTTGAACCGAGGGGGCACGGCCCGCGAACCGCAGTGGTCTGCAGCCGCGACGGGAACGGCAGCCAGCAACGTGCCCTTCAGCCGGCCGGGAGGCTCGATGCCCCTCAACTCCCTGAGTCGAGCCTTGAGCTGGGCCTTGGACATCACTCTGCTGTCTTTTTGTCGACCGTCATTCATGATTGGACCTTTCAGTCAACTGGTGCCGGAGCCGCGTCAGGGCACGCCGTGTCAGCCACTTGACCGTCCCACTGGGCTGATCGAGCACGCCCGCCATTTCGCGGTAGCTCAATCCTTCGATGTAGTGCAAAACCAGCGGAGCGCGGTCCTCCACGGCCAGCTCTTCCAGAGCCTTTCGCAACCGGGCGGTATCTTCGGTTGCCATCGACTCAGACACCGGATCGCGGACGGCCTCGGCAGGTTGCTGGCCCAGCTTCTCGACGCGCGCCGCATGACGGCCCTGCTGACGCTGCGCGTCGACAAACCTGTTGTAGGCGATCCGGTGCAGCCACGTCTTGATCGAGCCCCGGCCCTCGAACCGATCGAGCGACCCCCATGCCGCCGCGAAGACCTCCTGCGTCAGATCCTCGGCCAGGCTCGCCTCGCGCGTCAGAAACAGCAGGAACCGGTAGACCGAGCCGTAGTGCGTGTCGACCACTGCTTCGTACGCCTCGCGACGACCCTCACGGAGGGCCGAGAGAATCTGTCGCTCAGCTCTGTCTCGCACGCACGCCTCCACGCTCAGAAACCGATGCCGCCGGGGCCTGCCGGCCCCCGTTTCTACTTTAGACGCCCCGCTCGCGCAAAGTGTTGGCGCCTGACGCCGGAAATCTGCGAATTCAAGCGCCTCGCCGGCCCGTCGGCCGCCCAGCCGACAGATCCCCCCGCGTGGCCGACCCTTCGAGCTCGCGCCGGCGGCGCCCTGCCCTGCCGCCTGATCTGCCGGCCCTATTCAGCCAGCCATTTTTCCAGCCGGTCCAGGCCCTTGGTGATTTGCTCCATCGAGCAGGCGAAGCTCAGTCGCACATTGTCGGCGCAGCCGAAGGGAGCGCCGGGAACGACGGCAACCTTGGCCTGTTCGAGGAGCACCTTGGCAAAATCCATGCTGTCGGCCACCTTGGCACCGCCAATGGTCCGGCCGTAATGCGATGAGACATCCGGGAAGCAATAGAACGCTCCGGTCGGCTCAGCGCACTCGATGCCCGGTATCGCGTTGAGCCGGTCGGCCATAACCTTACCCCGCTTCTCGAACTCGACGCGCATGGTCTCAATGGCCCCGTTGGCCTCGGGCCCCAGCGCTCTCAGGGCTGCGTACTGGGCAAACGTCACGGGGTTCGAGGTCATGTGGGACTGAAGCCGTCCCATGGCCTTGATCGCGTCCAGCGGTCCGGCAGTGAAGCCCAGTCGCCAGCCCGTCATGGAAAAGGCCTTGCTGAAGCCATTCAAGGTCAGCGTCCGGCTGAACGCATCGTCGCTCAGTGCCGCGAAGCTGATAAACTTCGTATCGCCATAGATCAGCTTCTCGTAGATCTCGTCGGACATCACGTACACGTTCGTCCCTTCGAGCACCTTCGCCAGGGCCGCCAGCTCGTCGGGCGTATAAGTGAACCCACCCGGATTGCTGGGCGAGTTGAGCACGAGCATACCGGTCTTGTCGGTCAAAGCGGCCTGGAGCTGATCGGGCGTGAGCTTGTAGCTGTTGGCCTTGTCGGTCTCGATGACCTTGGCCACGGCGCCGGCCAGCTTGATCGTCTCGGGATACGTCACCCAATAGGGCCGGGGCAGAATCACCTCGTCCCCCGGATCGAGCACGGCCTGCATCGCCTCGTAAACCGAATGCTTGCCCCCGAGGTTCACGATCACCTGCTCCGGCGTATAGGCCAGGCCGTTCTCCTTCTGGAGCTTCGCGGCGATGGCCTGGCGCAGCTCGGGAATGCCGGGCGCGGCGGTATACTTGGTCTGCCCGGCCTGGAGCGATTTGACCGCGGCTTCCTTGATGTACTCAGGCGTATCGAAATCCGGCTCGCCCGCCCCAAAACCGACTACGTCGACCCCCTGCGCCTTCAACTCCTTGGCCCGGGCCGTCACGGCGATCGTCGCCGACGGTGGAACACTTTGTGCCCTTTGACTGATTTTCATGCGCCACATACCTTTCTGATAGAATCCCAATGCGGTGACCGGGGACCTATTAAAGTTAAAACCGCGCTGGCGTCAAGCGAATTCGCCATGACCCGGGCCAAAGGCCGAACACGGCCGCCCGACGGCCTGGGGCCGTGCGTTGAACAGCACCCACGCCCGTTCCGTACGCTGGAACGGCAGGAGCCGGAGTGGGACTTTGTCGTCGGACGAGGCGGGGCTGGCGTTGCCCGGCCTCAGGCCGTAGTATAGAATGTCGCAGGTCGTTGGAAGGGGCGGAACGAACCGATCGAGATGCCAAAAGGGGAAACAGGACAATGACGATGAACAGGCCGATAGGGATGGTCCTGCTCGGTGCGCTGCTGACACTGCTGTCGGCGGGCTGCGGGAACGGCAAGCGGGATCGGACCGACGCCAACGACACCACCGCCGAACAGCTCTCGGAGAAGGCCGGACAGGCGCTGCGGGGCGCGAGCGATCTCCTGGCCGAGCAGAAGGACAAATTGCTCGCCGCCGCGCAGGAACAACTGGCCAAGCTGGAGCAACAGGTCAACGAATGGCTCAGCGAAGTTAGCTCTGACGACGAAGAACTCAACCAGAAGCTCACGACGCTGCGCCGGCAATTCCACGGCGCCCTGCGGGAGGCACGCCAGGCCTTGGAGAAGGCCAAAGAAAGCGGCGCCGAGGCCTGGCAGGAGGTCAAACCCACCGTCGAGGCGGACATCGCCAAGGTCCAGCAGGCCCACGACGACGTCGTGGCCTTCCTCAAGGATCTGACTCGGAAAGAAAACCAGGAGAATCAGACCGGCCCCGACGGGCAGGGCATCATAGAATGAAATAGCATGGCAGCCCGACTCGGGCCGGCCTCGATACTCCGGTCGGCTGCCAATCGATGAAGGAGACACGGTCGCTCCTGAGAACAGGCGGGCGATGCGTGAACAGGCGCAATGCATACTCGACATTTGCACCAATGGCGGCACGATCACAATTTCTCCGTGATTCAGCAGCACGGCGAACGACGCACGATCCAGGTCCTCTTGCTGACGGCCGTGACGATGATCGTGGAGATCACGGCCGGACTGACCTTTGGCTCCATGGCCCTGCTGGCCGACGGCTGGCACATGGGCACGCATGTGGCGGCCTTCGGCATTACCATTTTTGCCTATCGCTACGCCAGGCGCCACGCCGACAGCGCGCGCTTCAGCTTCGGCACCGGCAAGGTCAGCGTGTTGGGAGGATTCGCCAGTGCCGTGGCCCTCGTGGTCGTCGCGTTCATGATGGCGCTCGAGTCGATCCACCGGCTGTTCTCCCCGCAGACGATCCGCTTCAACGAAGCCATTGGCGTGGCGGTGCTCGGTTTGACCGTCAATCTCCTCAGCGCCTGGATCTTGCAGTCGCACCACCGCCATGAACAGGGACATGGGCACGGGCACCACCATGACCACAACCTCCGCGCCGCGTATCTGCACGTACTGGCCGACGCCTTCACCTCGGTGCTGGCCATCGGGGCGCTGGTGGCCGGCAAAGTTTTCGGCTGGCATTGGCTCGATCCCGTGATGGGCCTCGTCGGCGCCGGCGTCATCACCAAATGGGCCCATGGGCTGGTCAAGGAAACCGGCTCGATCCTGTTGGACGGCAGTATTGAAGGCCAGACGCGGGAGAGGATCGTCAAGACCATAGAAGCGGACCGGGACAATCGCGTCACTGATATTCACATCTGGAAAGTCGGTCCGGACCACTACGCGGCCGTGATCTCAATCGTCACCCACTACCCGCAGTCCGCAGATCGCTACAAGCAACTCATTGCCGATCAGGCCAACCTGGCCCACGTCACCGTTGAGGTCATTCATTGCGAAAGCGAGCCGTGCCTGCCCGTCGAGCAGCCCTAGGGCGGCCGATTTCAGGTACCGGATTCGGCGCGGCGCGGGCGCTGTCGCCTTGGCCGTGATCCCAGTTGTCGCTGGGGCGTGAGTATGGCACGGGGCTGATCTACCCGGTTCAACGCAAGGTTGCGCGTTGACTTATCGGACGCCGTCATGATTGCCTCGCCTGCATTGACAAGTTCAGCCAACGTCGGTACTTTGTGACCTGTGCGTTGGCCAAGCTACATCACGATCCTGACGGGAATGCTGCTCGTCGCCGCCGGCTGTGATACGCCGCCGGACGCCGGCGCGGCTCCGGTTTGGGGACAGGTCAAGATTGGGCAGCTCGGCCCCCCATCGCCCGATCCCTCCCGACGGGCAAAGGTGCTGGGCACCGTCTATTTCGAGGTCTACGCCTTCGACCTGCCGGCCGACAACCTCGACAAGCTCGGGGCCGTGTGGCACAGTCTCTCAGCCAAGCCGATCCGCACGAACAGCTACACCGCGTTTGCTGAGAACGGATTCCGGGCCCGCTATGGCCGGTTGCGGATCTGGAAGGACGTCGAGGCCATGCTGGTCAAAGCGGGCGGACGCGGCGCGGGTACGACGTCACTGACGCTCAGCGAGGACATGCCGGCTGATTTGCCGATCGCGGACGTGCCGCAGGGTCTCCGGATTTCGTTTGTCGGCACGGACCTGTCGCACCAGATCGCCAACGTCGGCCCCGGTGTGCTCGTGTTGCGCTTGCGGGCCGAGCCGGTCCCCGGCGCCCGCGGCGTGCGCAAGATGATCGCCTATCCGGTCCACACCCTGCCCTCCTCACTGGCGATCCCCGAACTGGACAGCGCCGCCCGCCAGCGCGAGTTCTATTTCGGTGCGGCCGCCTTCGCCTCCCAGATGAGCCCGGGCGATTTTCTCATGCTGGCTCCCAACACCTACACGGGCGAATGCCGCTCACTCGGCGGGCTGTTCTTCAACAAACCGGTGGGCACCGTTTTTCTGGACCCCGAACAGAGGCGGCCGCCCGAGCGTAAGCCCACCGTACGTCTGTTTGTCCTGATTTGCACGCGGATGACTGATTGAGGGCCTATGGCTGCTGCAACCGTCGCATTGACTCGATGTCGCAACTATGATCCCAGCGCGGTGGCCGAGGCAATCGCTCGTCAGTTCGACCTGCTCGGCGGTCTCGGCCGCTTCGTCAAGTCGGGCGACCGCGTCCTGCTCAAACCGAATTTCATCGCGCCGCGCTCGCATCATCAGGGACCGACTCAAACGCATCCCCAGGTCATTCTGGCCATGGCACAGCTCGTCAAGGACTTCGGCGCCCGGCCGTTCGTCGCCGATTCACCGGCCTGGGCCAATGCCGCCGCCTGCGCCCGCGCGCTCGAACTGACCGAACCGCTGGCGAAACTGGGCGTTCCCGTCCGCGAGTTGGACGAGCCGCGAATCTGTCGCCTCGGACCGGACAAGCCCCGCGTCAAGATCAGCGCGGTGGCCCTCGAGGCCGACGTCGTGATCAACCTGCCGAAGTTCAAGGCGCACCAGCAACTCGTCACGACCTTTGCCGTGAAGAATCTCTTCGGGACGGTCTGCGGGAAGCGCAAGGCCATGTGGCACTTCAAGAAAGGGGATGATGTCACGGCGTTCTGCACGCTGCTGATCGATATCTTTCGCCACGTCGGGCCGGCGCTGACCATCATCGACGGCATCGTCGCGATGGAAGGCCAGGGGCCGCTGCGGGGTCCGAACAAGCCATTGGGCTGGCTGATCGCCGGCACCGATCCGATCGCCTGCGAGACCGTCTGCTGCCAACTCATCAACGTCGCGCCCGAACAGATCCCCATCATCCGCACGGCTCGCCAGATCGGCTTTGGCTGCGCCGACCTGGAACAGATCGAGATTGCCGGCGACGGTTTGCCGAGCCAGGCGTGTATGGACTTCCAGATGCCGGTCATGGCGCCGATCAAGTTCTCCTTCGCACACATTTGCCGCAGTGTGGCCAAGCAGATCGTGCTCCTGGCGCGAGGCGCGAAAGCCAAGCGGGCCCAGCCCGCCGATTACTGATGAAGAATCGTCGACCCATTCTGTTGGCCGCGCTGTCACTTGGCGGTCTGGCCGTTCTCCTCGCGGCCTGGCGGACCGGAATCCTGCTGCGGCCGACCGCCGGGATGAACGATACCCGCACGGCAGACCACCCCGCCGCTTCGACGTGGGCCCAGCCCCTGACACTGCCGGGCGTGCCCAACCTGCACCGCGTCTCACCGGGGCTCTTTCGCGGCGCCCAGCCGACGGCCGAGGGCATGGAGCAATTACCCAGGCTCGGGATCACGACGATCGTCAACCTTCGTTCGCTCCACTCGGACCGCGACGAGATCGGCGCCTTGCCCCTGGACTACGAACACATCGCCATGAAGACGTGGGAGGCCGAGGACGAGGAGGTCGTTCGTTTCCTGCGGATCGTCACGAACCCGAGTCGCGGCCCCGTCTTCGTGCACTGCCAGCGCGGCGCCGATCGCACCGGCACCATGTGCGCCATCTATCGCGTCGTCATCCAGGGCTGGACGAAAGACCAAGCCGTCGCGGAGATGACCCAGGGCGGCTTCGGTTTCTATGAGGGTTGGCAGAACCTCATCGACTACGTCCGCCATCTCGACGTCGAACGAATCGAGGCTCAGGCGGGCTTGAGCACGAACTAGCGCGGCGTGTCGTTGCGCCAGTAGTCAGCGTGGTAGGCCGCTCCGTCCTTGTTCCACACTTTGGTGACGATATCAATGTCACCGTCGCCGTCGACGTCGCCCAGTGTCGCGTCGTGCCAGCCGGGATTGTCCGTGTGGATGACTACCGGCGTGAAATTCGGATGCGATCCGCCCGAATTGAGCCAGATCACGCCGCGCTCCTTGAGCCCCTTCGGCTTCATCGCCAGCTTGCCGCTCGACTCCATGTACGTATCGGGGTCCTCCTGCTCGCCCGCGAAGATATCGAGGTCGCCGTCGCTGTCGAAATCGGCCAGGCCCAGCGAATGGAACGATCCGGTCTCGGGCACGTCGCCCGGCGCCGTGGGCGGATCGGGCAGTTGATACCGTTTCCAGTCGATTCCTTCGCCCAGGTTCTCGACCCAGTAGACGTGGGACCAGCCCGTATCGCAATCGCTGTAGATGATGTCGGTGTGCCCATCGCCATTGAGATCGGTGATCCACGACCGCATGCTGGTCCCATACGACGCCTTGGGCACGGCCTGGTGCGGCCATTGGTGTCGCGGCCACGTGCCCATCCCGGTGCCCGGATTCTCGAACCAGTAGGCGGGGATGACGATGTCGAGATCGCCGTCCCCGTCCAGATCGGCCACGCCGTTCGGCGCGATACCGCCGTGGTTCTGCGCGCCCTGCCCCACGTCGGTCTGTTTCATCTCGTGCGCCGGATCGAACCACGAGACGACGGTCCCATGGTAGGTGACGATATCGAGCCGGCCGTCGCCGTTGATGTCGGCCGCGACCATATCGTGCGCGCCGCCGGCAAAATCGTGGGTGGGCCAGGGCTTGTCGGGATTCTCAGCCAGGCCGCCGGGGTTCTCGAACCAGACCCCCGTCAGGACGACATCGAGCCGGCCATCATCGTCGATGTCCAGCGCCGCGGCCCCCAGCGTCTTGGCAAGCCCCTCGGCCTGCCCCATGACGTGCCGGACCCAGGTGGCGTCGTCCTTGCGCTCGAACCAGTAGGCCGTCTTCGTTTCGCGCCGCGAGATGACGACGTCAAGGTCGCCGTCGCCATCGTAGTCGGCCAGCGGACTGCCGCCGGTCCCCCAGTTCGAAGCCGGCAACGGATCGGCAATCGTAAAGTGCGTCCACTTCATCGCCTTGCCCTGCGCTGCGCTCGCAAGCAACAGCAGACAGCCAACATACTGAACAACCCGCCTCACCATGGCGATGCTCCCTTGCGTTGAGTTCCGGCTCATCATCATTACTCGGCCGCATTCGAATCACTTGCCGACATTGTGACAGAAGGCCGTCCGACGATCAAGCCGTCACCGCGGCCGTTCGCATACCATGCTCAAAATCCGAGAACACCATAGCTCCTAGCGTAACCTCTGTGAAAGAAAGCGGATTTGCAGAGCAGGATTGGAGCGCAGAGGCTCGCGTTGGCCCTTATCCGCAAAGCCCAGCTTGGCATAGAAACGAATAGCCGCCTCATTGTTCTCGGTCACCTGCGCCTCCAACACCGCGGCGCCTTTCTCGGCCGCCCAGGCCTCGACCGACTTCGCCAGCGCTCGTCCGATGCCTTGCTGCCGCATTTCCGTCGCCACCCACGCCCGCGCCAGTGTCACGGTATCGCTAACGTCCCACTGCATGGCCTTCTCGCGAAAGCGTCCCACAAAACCGGCGACGAAGCCAACCACCTCTCCGGCTTCGAGCGCCACAAAAGCCACCGCCTTCGCGCCGCTGCCGAACCGCTCGGCCCGGGCGTCCCACTGCGCTGCGGACATCGCCTGCGCCTCGGCCAACGTCTCACTGAACGCATCGGGCGCATCGGCAAGCATGCGCAGATGCACGCCCCGCAGCAACACCCCATCATTCGCCCGTACTCGGCGTATTTCCATCTCTCTTGCCTACAGCCACAGGCAGTATCTACTTAGGCTCTCGCACCGGAAACCATCTTCCACAGCGCCAAGATTTCACAATCGGCGTGATTGTCGTTGGCATAATGTTCGCGCAAGGACCCGGCAACCTCTTGAGCGCGACTCAGGGTGGAAATCAATCCCACGCGAGATAGCTCCGCGTTCTGAAATGCCAGGGGGAAACCGCCGCAGTTGGTCAACGCGCTCATGCCCAGCCCGATGAGATCGTACCCTTTGAATCCGAAGCGCGAGTCGGCGAAAAGTCCCCGGCACTCCTGCGCTGGACTGAGGACAGCGGCCAGTATGTTGACCGGCGACAGGTCTCGTACGCGCTCCAGCAAATGGTCAAGGTCACGGAAGAAGTCGATCAGCCCATCTTCATGCACATTGTGCTCCCAGTCTTCGCCCTCCAACTCGCCGATAACGGATGGACACAAGCTGGCATCGAGTGACACGACCTCTTCCAGCTGAGGCAATTCCGTCCCGGCCATGTAGTTGGCCCAGTTGTCCCCGAAACTCGGGTCGAAAGGCTCGACGGCGATGTACCAGGGCTCGATCATTTCATCCCTTCCCAATGTCTGGACTCGTGTTCACTCGCCTTGCCATTCGAGGACGGCCAGGACGGGGTCGTGGTCGGAGGCGACGGGTTCGTCGAGGATGGTGAGCTCCTTGACTTGCCACGGGTCGGCCGCGCGGACGAGGATGTAATCGATCCGCGAGCGCGGCGCGACGACGTCGGTCCAGCCGTCCTGTAAGAGCACGTTCATCGGATCGCTGCCCGGGCGGGCATTGAAATCGCCCGCCAGAATGATGGGCGGCCCCTCTTCTTTGTCAAACAGTCGGCTCATGCGCCGGGTCTGGAGCGTGCGGAGTTCGTCGTCCTGGTGGCACAGGTGCGTCCCGACGAAAACGAGAGGCCCGATGCCCTTGATTTCGACGCGCACTTCCAACGCGGCGCGCGGCTCGCGCTCGAGGTTGAAAGGCAGCGGATGAACGTTTACTTTCTCGATCGGGAAACGCGAGAGGACCGCCTCGCCGTACCGGCCCCCTTGGTACGGCATGGCCTGGCCGAACGCATGATGCATCTTGCACAGTTTGCCCAACAGGGCTGCCTGATCCACGCCGGAGGCACGCTCAGTGCCCCGGTCCACCTCCTGCAGCGCGACGATATCAGGAGACAGATCGTTGATAACCCGGGCGAGCCGTTTGTAATCGAACCGCTCGTCCGTCCCTTCGCCGTGATGGATGTTGTACGTCAGCACGCGCAGTGTGTGGGGCTCCTGCGGCTTGGCCGCCCCGCCGTGACAGCCATACAGGCCAACCGTCAGCAGCGCAGACAATAACGCTATCAGTCTCCTTCTCGTCGTTGCCATGCTCAGCTTGCTCCTTATCGCCTCGGTTCTTTCCTCACTTATCTTTCATCTTCCGGTATCGGTCTATCACGA
>CP070782.1:4665469-4668952 GCA_020346325.1 Phycisphaerales bacterium | reverse complement strand
TCCACTCGTCATCGGCATCCAGGAAGGCTACGAGTTCGCCCTGGGCCTCCGCGATGCCTTTATTCCGTGCGGCCGACGGGCCTCGGTTCTCCTGCCTGAACAGTCTGATTCGTCCGTCCTCAATCCCTTCTACCACGCGGTGTCCGCCGTCGGTGGAGCCATCATCGACGACGATGATCTCCCTGCAGGGAACCGTCTGATCCAGAATAGACCGGATCGAGCGCTCAACACAGTTACATTTGTTGAAGAGTGGTATCACCACGCTGATATCTGCGGTCTGCATCATAGAATCCCTCATTGTACGTAAGAGCGACAACCTTCCACGCAGCACGTGCATTCGCTCCGTGCGGTTACGCTGGCTCCACTCAACGATCAACATTCAATGTCATGATGTTCCTGCCACCGATGCGAAATAACGCCGCTTGCTGGGCCGGGGCTGGTCGTGCTGGTGTGGGGGCGGCAGCTGTGAGATCACAGGACAGCATTTGTTGCTCTCGTGACCGCTGTAACACCCGCCATGAGGCGAGTCCGGATATCGACCAGCATCCTGTCCCTGAGCATCCACATAACGCCCACATAGAACGCTGCTCCGGCTCCGATGTAAACCGGTAGACATAGGGCAGTTTCTCCCAGGAGTGATCGAAGGGACAATACGACAACGGCCATTGACATCGCCACTAGGCCATATCTGAACATGCTTCGGAGAGGCCATGCAAAATCCGAATAGGCCCCCGACAACATTATGCGCACGCCTGTCACACACGTTTCCGTGGCCAAGGTCGAAAACGCGGCGCCAAGCGCGTGCCACCTTGGGATCAAGAGGCAGTTCAAGGCGAAATTGCAGAGGGCTCCACACACGGCCGAATAAAGCAGTAGTTTCTCTCTCCCCTGAGGGTACAGGACCTGATAGCCCATGAAGTTGCCTAAAGCTATCATGACCACATTCAACCCCATGATCTGCACCAACGGGACCGCCGGCTTGAAGGCGTGACCGGAAAGCAATGGCACAAGAACGCTGGCCACGACGATCAGCCCAACAGCGGTAGGGAAGCTGATGAACGAGACAAAGCGCAAAGCTATGGTCGCCAGACGCCTGTACTCCCCCAGTCTCTTGTGCTGAACGTAGTATGACGTTCTGGGCACAAGTACCACCCCCATGCTGGTGACGAGCATGACGAGGACTTTAACCACACGATCCGCCACGGAGTAGAAACCTACTTCGGTGTCAGTCGTCATATAGCCCAACATCACGGTATTCAGCGAGGTATAGATACTGACCACGCCGCCCAGCGAGAAGATGATCAATACGGGCTTGACGTGTCTCCACAGATGCAATTCCCTCCAGTCTACGCTTTGCACGGATATGCGTTTCCGGACAATGGCCAAATTCAAGAGACTGGCGCCCGCGGTGTTCAGGGCGGCCATCAGTGCGTAGATGCGAAAATCATCCTGGGTGCGCACAAAGAGGAAAACTGCAACCACGATGCAGATACGAACAGCAAGCGTCCGCATGGTGATGTAGACATACTCCTCAAGCCCTTCCAGCAACCAGTTGAGTCCGATCGGCATCAGGAGCATGGGAAAGGCGCATATCCAGAACAGTGCCGGATCTGAACGTGCCTTCTCGGAGAGCACCATGAATACACTGAACGCCGCGGCGGCCACTACTGTCATGATAGTATTGAGTGCGAACAACTCGACGGCCAGCGTAGACAAAGCCAGCTTGTCATCTCGGCATCTTGCCGACTGTCGGACGCCATAGAGCGGGATGCCCAATGTGGCGAACATGACGAAGTAACGTACGACCGCTTCGGCGAAGTTCACACGGCCCAACCCTTCCGGCCGTAACACACGCGAGACGTACGGAAACGTGATCAAAGGGAACAACGCAATGCTCACCTGGGTTATCAGGTTTGCAGTGATATTGATGCTCAATGACTTGCCCTTGTGCATAAGATGCGGCCAACCCGAAGAAAATGCTCAGGCAATGTTTTGCGCGTCGCCAGATTCAGATGTAAGAGGGGATACTTCGCGTGCTTGTCGCCATTGGTCCCCTGCGCAGACTCCGTCCCCGTCGGCGACAAGGAGACGTTTTCCACAGCGTAATTCGGTACTCGCGCTGCTGCGTGCGTGGCAACGTCTCGGTTATCTTGGCGTCGATGTGGCCCGAGAATGGCCGCAACTCGGCGAACAGACGGGCATACGCGCCAAGCTACGCCGTGGGCCGTTTCGTGCCTTACGGGGCCTTCACAAAGCCTGTCTACGCAGCCGATGTGCTTGTCATTCCCCACGGGGCGCGTACCACTCCCGCAGCCCTGGAGGCGAACCCTTCACACCTGGAATTGGAGAGAAAAATGCTTGACACACCGTTAACGATGTGTTAGAAAGTGACCTGTTGCCCGAGGGTACAGAAAAAGCCCCTCGGGTTCGGTCGGGCGGACCAGCCGTTGCTTTCGACGGCTGTTGGCTGGTCCGCCGTCTTTCTATCTGCACGGTCCTCTCAATTCACTGCGTGCAGTGTATCCAAGGTTTAGTGTAGTTACTGAAAGTCTGTTACCACCCGGCAGAGGGGCAGTGGATTCACTGTGTCAGTCTCCCCCCCTTTCTGTTCTTCCTTGTCGTGGGGCAGCGCGATCGAATTCACAGCGCGCACTGTCCACAAAGTACTGGGCTCACGTGGTAATCACTTGCTCGCTTGTTGTCCTCATCGTCTCGGCCCTCATCATCCTGGTTTCCGTAGAGCCTGGACCGTCTCGTATGTTCCAGGCCCCCATCGAAAAGCACTCGACAAAAGTCACCAGTGACATGGCATTGTACCTGTGTCTGCGAGTTTGTCAAGTCTGTAAATCAGGATTCGCAAAAAAAATTGTCGTGTGCACATATTCAAAGTCGCGATAGCCACAGTGAAGGGTCGACGACGGCGGTAATGATGCGTGTCACCTTTCTCTGCGCCGGGCGGTGCAATTCACTGAATAAGACTGAACGAATCGCCTGATAGCTTTCTGTTTCTGACCCGAGTCTTGACTCCAAGACCGGCAGGAGACCCAACTCGCGGCAGTAACTCCGGCCTCATTATCGACCCGGTCGCCCCTGTTTTCTCCTCCAGGCCTGGTGCGATGATCTGCGCTTCCGCAGACGTCCTTCGGCCTCACTTCAGCGGTTGTGCTCACAAGGTGACCTCGGGAGTGCACGCCACTTGCCTGCGCAGGTCCCGCTTGAAGGAATGCAGCATGCCGGTCTGCGCCATGTTGGAACGCAGAACAGCCAAAAGCGTGGAGATCGCAGTGCGTGCGTGTGGCCGAAGTACTGCAATCTACCATCCGGTAAGGCTCCTGAGATCGCCCATTTTCCGGTTGCTATTTGACGCATCGTGTTCTTCCTGCTGTGTTTGAGTTTTCTGCCCTTGGAATGCCTCCGGGATTCTTGCACAACAGGATCACTTTGCCCGCAGTGCTGCGCAAGCAGGGAGACATAAGGGCGAGT
>CP070782.1:4646600-4665369 GCA_020346325.1 Phycisphaerales bacterium | reverse complement strand
GCTGCGGACGACGACGGACGCCGGCCGTGGATTGCTGTGGACCGGGTGGTTTACAGCGATGGGTCGCATGGCGCGAACCTGCCCGGTGGTGTTGATCCGTGGCCGGTCGAAGCCGATGGTTTCGGATTGTCGCTGACGCGCACGCTGCCTGAGATCTACGGGAACGATCCGAACAACTGGTACGCCGCGGCCGGTTCGCCCGGAGCGGCGCGATATCATCCCAGGCGATGAGACGGTGCTTTAACGTGTGTCGGCCCCCTTAGATCTTGATGAAGACCTTCTTGCGACACATGTAGAGCAGGATCAACCACAGCACCAGAAAGGTCCCGACCGCGATTGTGGTGTCGTACCAGGTGCCCAGGCGGGATTCCACGCCGGCAAAAAACACCTCGGCGATGTTACGGAACACCGGTCTCTGCCAGGCGAACAACGAGGTTGCCACATAGGCGAAGATCGCGTTCATGCCGATGACGACGAAGGGGAAGGCCAGGAAGCGAAGGCGACAGACGTCGATCAGCAGGTAGAAAATGCCCAGCAGCACCAGACTCCAGCCGCCGGCATAGAGCACCATCGAACTGGTCCAGATGTGCTTGACGATCGGGAAGATCATCCCCCACCACGAGCCCAGATAGATGCAGGCGACGCCGGCAGCCAATAGAAAGAGCGTCTTCCTGGCCTTGCTCAACTCGGACCGCAGCAACTGGCCCGCGAAGGCACCCATCATCACCGTGGTGGCGAACGTCATACTGCTGAGGATCCAGGTATATGAGGTGCCGTCCTGATAGGGCCCGAGGATCAACTTGTCGATGTAGATCGCCAGATTACCGTCCGCTGTAAGCTGTCCGGCCCCGAATCCCGGTACGGGAACCAGCATCAGCAACGCCCAGTAGAGAAGTAGCAGGGCGACGGTGGCTACGGCCTGCCAGTGCACTCGCAGGTTCAGCAGGACAAGCGAGGCAATTAGGTAACCGGCGGCGATCGCCTGGAGCGTATTGCTATAGAGACGCAGCGACGAGAGCTCGTATTGCAGCAGCCGGCCCTGGACGATCATGCCCAGGATCCACAGAACGATCACGCGATAGACGATGTGCAGGTACAGCCGGGTCTTGCTGGAGCCGCGGCTGAGCCGCTTGGCGAAGGAGAACGGCATCGCTGTACCGACGACGAACAGAAACAGCGGCATGATCAGATCCCAGGCCACGAACCCTTCCCAGGGCACGTGCTCGGTGTGAGGGATGACGACCTGGTCGAGCCAGAGGCTTTGCCAGGTCTCGGCCAGTCGCCCGAGAATGACGCCGCCGCCGACGATCCAGAACATATCAAAGCCGCGCAGGGCGTCAAGCGACATCAGGCGTTCCTGGGGTGCGACCACGTTGGGGTCGACGGGTACATCCATTCCAGTGTCTCCTTAATCGCAGTCAGAAACGGCCCGATTTCGGTCTCTCGCGCCCGATACCCTTGGCTGGCGGATCAGGTACGCGACGCCGACCCACCATAACCGCAGGTCCACTTTAGTTCAATTACGATTACGCCCAAGACCCTTTCGTCAGCGGAGGTCCAAGATCGGATGTAACCGCTTCACCTCGGGCATCCACTATTTAATAATAGGCATGCTCCAGCAGGCGCCCACCCTCGCTTGAAAAGCCGGGAAACGTCGATTTGGCTGCAATGACCCGCGAACCTCTGGCGTCTATTCTTGGCTGACGGCTCTGAAGGGGGCTCGGTCGAGGGCTATTACCGGTGTAACACAGGGTTTTTTTAGTTGACTCAGACAGTATGAATAGAGAAAATACATGGTTTGGGAATTTTTATGACGATAAATGACCTTGGAGTGGTGAACCGGGAGGCAAGTCGGCGAGGAGGGATCCTTCTGGCCGGTTTATTCCTGTGCGTCGGGATCGGCCTGACCGGCTGTCGATCCCCCCAGCAGCATCGCGAAAAGGCCGACCAAGTGGCGGCCAAGATCATCAGACAGAAACAGGAGGAAGCGCTGGGTAAGAGCGAGCCGTTCAGTATCGAACGCCCCAGCGACATTCTCCGGTGGCGGCTGCTGCAAGAGCAAGATCTGCCCCGTGCCGGTGAAGCCTCGCTGGGTACCGGCCGGCTGACGCCGATCGCCCACTGGCCGAAAGACAACTATCCGCCCGCGAGTTCCTCGCCGGATGCCGAAATTGCCATAGAGCCGAACAAGCCGCTGAAGCTGACGCTGGTCGATGCGCTGCAAGTGGGCGCGCGAAACAGCTTCGATTACCAGTCTCGCAAAGAGAGCGTTTTCCAGACGGCTCTGGCCCTTGACCTGAGGCGAAACGACTTCCGCAACATCTCCACAGCTGGAACGGACAGCCAACTGAGTGTGGACACCACGGGCGATGAAACGATCACCACCGTCGGCAATAGTGGAGAGGTGGGCATCACGCGAACGCTAAGGAATGGGCTTACCCTTAGTGGTGCCATTTTCGTGGACCTGGTGAATCTGTTGACTCAAGGCGGGGCCTCATCTTTGGGGCTCGGCGGCGACGTCAGCGTATCGATGCCTCTGCTGAGGGGAGCCGGGAAGTACATTGTGGCCGAACCTCTGACCCAGGCCGAGCGTGACGTCGTCTACGCGATGTGGGGTTTCGAGCGGTTCAAGCGACAGTTCGCCGTCGATATCGCGCGGAGTTACTTCGATGTCCTCAGTCAGATGGATTCGGTGGCCAACGCGCGGGACAATTATCGCAGTTCAATTACCTCGGCGCGCTGGTCGCGGCGACGGGCCGACGCCGGTCGTATCCCCGAGATCGAGGTGGATCAGGCGGTCCAGAGCGAGCTGAGGGCGCGCAACAACTGGATTTCCGCTCAGGAACAATTCAAACGGACTCTGGATGAGTTCAAGGCTTCGATTGGGTTACCCCCCGATGCTTTGATTGAACTGGATCCCAATGATCTGGAACAGTTGCGGGCCCGCTCGGGGGAGATTCTCGAGTCGATAAGGGCCGAATCGACGACGGAGACCTCTGAGACGGCGCCGCCAGCCGACGCCCCGGTCGAACTGGTGGCGGCCAGCTACGACGACGCCGGTCCCCTGGAGATGGATGAAATGGTCGCTGTCGAGTTGGCACTCGACAACCGCTTGGATTTGCGAGCGGTCATTGGCGAGGTCTATGATGCCCAGCGACAGGTGGTCGTTCGGGCGGATGCCTTGAGAGCCGAACTGACGTTGGGGGGCTCGGCCGGTATTTTCGATGACGACGACGATGGCAGTTTGAGCTTCGACGGGGCGAACTATGCGGCCTTGCTCTCACTGGATCTGCCTATCGAGAGGACGGCCGAACGCAACGCTTACCGCAACAGCCTGATCGCTTTGGAACGAGCCACGCGAAACGTTGAGTCGCTGGAAGACGACATCAAACTGTCCATTCGCAATCAGTTGCGGACGTTACTGGAATCCCGCGAAAGCCTCAAGATTCAGGCCCAGTCGGTGGTGGTCGCCGAGAAACGCGTGCGCAGCAGCCAGTTGTTCCTGGAGGCCGGAAGAATACAGATTCGTGACCTGCTGGAAGCTCAGGACGACTTGCTGGCGGCGCAGAACTCGCTGACGTCGGCGGTCGTAAGTTATCGTATCGCGGAGTTGGCGCTCCAGCGGGATCTGGGTCTGCTCAAAGTGGACGACAAGGGGCTATGGCAAGAGTTTTCGCCAGAAGGAATCGATCATGACAGCTAACAGCAGCAGTAGTTCCGGAGGCGGTGGTCGCAAGTCGCTGAGGATCGCCGGCGTTATCGTGGTGCTTGTGGCCATTGGACTGACGGTCGTTTGGCTCAAAGTGGTTCGGGGCAGCGAAGCGGCCGGTACGGAGATGGCCACCTTTGTCGCCAAGCGAGGCCCCCTGACGATCAGTGTGCTGGAATCGGGAACGATCAAGTCGCGCGAGCAGGTCATCATCAAGAACGAAGTCGAAGGGCGAACGAACATTATCTCGTTGATCCAGGAAGGGACCCATGTCAAGAAAGGCGATCTGCTGGTCGAGTTGGACGCCAGCACGATGGACGACGACAGAATCGAGCAGGAAATCCGGACGATGAACGCCGAGGCGGCCTACATCAACGCCGAGCAGACGTTGGAGGTCGTCAAGAACCAGGCGGCCAGTGATGTGAACGTGGCGGAGTTGACGTTGGAATTCACCAAGGAGGACCTGGCGCAGTACAAGCAAGGGCAGTATCCCAACGACGAGACGGCCGCCATCAACGCGATCGAGATCGCGCAGGAGAGGCTCACCCGCGACGAGGAGACGCTGAAGTGGTCCGAGCGGCTGTATGCGGAAAAGTACATCTCGCAGACGGAGCTCCAGGCCGATCGGCTGACCGTCAGCCAGGCGAAGAACAACCTGGAATTGGCCGAGAACGATCTGAAATTGCTGCAGGAGTTCACGCGTAAACGTCAGATCAAACAGCTCAGCAGCGATGTCGAGCAGGCGGAGATGGCTCTGTTCCGCGCCAAGGCGAAGGCCCGGGCCGACGTGGTTCAGGCGGAGGCGGAGTTCAAGGCCAGCGAGCAGCAATTCCTTCAGGAGAAGGCGCGGCTGGCCAAGCTGATGGACCAGATCAGCAAGGCGACGATCTATGCGCCGGCCGACGGCATGGTGATCTATGCGACCACGGCCCGGCGGGGCGGTTGGCGCGACAATCGGGAGCCTCTGGACGAAGGCGTCGAGGTGTTCGAGCGTCAGGAGTTGATCTATTTGCCAACTGCCGATTCAGCTATGGCGGAGGTGGACATTCACGAGGCGAGCCTCGAAAAGGTGCGGCTGGGGTTGCCTGCCCTGATCACGGTCGATGCCCTGCCCGGCCAGAAATTCGTGGGCACGGTCGGTCGTATCTCCCCGCTGCCCGATCCGCAGAGCATGTGGATGAACCCGGATCTGAAGGTGTACAATTCGGATGTCTATCTGGACAGGGAATCGGCGGATCTTCGGACGGGCATGAGCTGCAAGGTAGAGATCATCGTCGCGCAGTACGAAGACGGGATCTACGTTCCCGTGCAGGCGGTGATTCGGGTAAGCGGCCAGCCGACGGTGTACGTGGTCAAGGAGGACGGAACCGTCGAGGAACGCTCGATTGAAATCGGTCTGGACAACAACCGCATGGTCCGGATTACCGATGGCCTGAGCGAAGGGGAGGTCGTCTGGCTGGCCCCACCGCTGAAGTCGGCTGCGGTGGAGGCCGGCTCGGATCCCAACGGCGGGCCGGATGCCGCGATGCAGCAGATCAACCGGAAACTCGAGGAGGCCAACCGGGCGTTTTCCGCCCCGGATGGGCCGGGCGGACTCCGGCCAGGGCCGCCGGGGATGCCCGGACAGGGGCAGGACCGGCAGGGGGAAACGCCGGCACAGCGACAGGAGGTGTTGAAGCGGTTCGAGAGCGCTGACGGACCCGGTGGTGCCCCGGCTGGACGTGCCAGGCCCCAGGGGCGCGATGTGCGACCCCAGGGTGCAGGTGGCGGGCGCGGCTCGAGGCCGCAGGGGCCTGGAGGGAGACAATAGATGATCCGAGAGAGACTGTCCAACGACCGCCAGGAAATTGTCAAGTTGGTTGACGCGCGCAAGACCTACCAGATGGGAACCGAGCAGGTCCGGGCCCTGGCGGGTGTGAACGTAGCCTTCGAGCCGGGCAGTTTCTGGGCGATCATGGGGCCGAGCGGTTCGGGCAAGAGCACGATGATGAACGTGCTGGGATGCCTCGACCGACTGACCGCCGGCAGCTACTATCTTGACGGGCAGGACGTCAGTCAGTTGGACGACGATTCGCTCAGCGAGTTGCGCCTGAAGTACCTGGGCTTCATCTTCCAGAGCTTCAACCTGATTCCTCAGCTATCCGTCCAGCGCAACATCGAGCTGCCGCTCTACTACCTGGGCTGGGATGCCATTCGCAGCGCCGAACGGGCGAAACAGTTGGGCGAGGAAGTGGGGCTGGGCGACCGCCTGAACCACCGGCCGACCGAATTGTCCGGCGGGCAGATGCAGCGCGTCGCTGTGGCTCGGGCTCTGGCGAACGATCCGCAGATCATCTTTGCCGACGAACCCACGGGCAATCTGGACTCCGTTACGGGCCTGCAGATCATGGAACTGCTGAAGAAGCTGAACCAGCAGGGCAAGACCATCATCATGGTGACGCACGAATCGGATATCGCCGCCTACGCGGAAAGTCGGCTGCACATGATGGATGGAGTCATCGACCGTATTGAAACCGAGGCTTATGAGACAGACCAAGATCATCAGGAATATCTGGCTCGGCATTGAGAACCTGCTACTCCATAAGTTGCGTTCGTTTCTGACGATGCTGGGCGTGGTGTTCGGCGTGGGCAGCGTTGTGGCGATGCTCTCGGTGGGTGAGGGGGCCAGCAAGGAAGCCCTGGAGCAGATCCGCCGGCTGGGCAGCAACAATATCATCATCTCGTCGGTCAAGTCGGCCGAGGAGGAGCAGGCCAGCACGCAGCATTCACACATGAGCATCTACGGCCTGACCTATCAGGACCAGCAGCGCGTCGCCGAGAGCTTCGGCAATATCAAGCAGACGGCGCCGGTGAAACTGCTGCGCAAGGAAACGCGTCTGCGCGAGCGGGCGATGGAGCTGCGCGTGGTGGGCACGACGCCCGAATGGTTCAAGCTGGTGCCGCGTGCGGTCCTTGCCGGCCGGGTGATCGTTGCCGCTGACGAGGCCAAGCTGGCGCCGGTGGCCGTGCTGACGGAGTTCGGCGCGCGCAAGATCCTGGCCACCGAGAGCACGATCGGCCAGACCGTTCGCATTGGGGGCGATCAATTCGAGATCATCGGCATCGTCAAGAGCGAAAGCGGGCAGGCCGGCAACATCCAGATCCCCGATAAGGAAGTCGACATCTACATCCCGCTCCAGGTCGCCAAGAAGTATTTCGGCGACATGTTCACCAAGCGCACCGCCGGCACCGAAGAGCGTGAGAAGGTCGAACTGCACCAGATCATCGTCCAGGTCGATGACGCCAAGCAGGTCGAGTCGGTCGCCCTGGGCATCGAGCGGATGCTCGAGCGATTCCACAAGAAGAAAGACTACGTGATCAGCGTCCCGCTGGCACTGCTCAAGCAGGCCGAGGCCACCAAGCGCACGTTCAACATCGTTCTGGGCTCGATCGCCGGCATTAGCCTGCTCGTCGGCGGCATCGGCATCATGAACATCATGCTCGCCTCCGTCACCGAGCGCACGCGCGAGATCGGCATCCGCCGGGCGATTGGCGCCAAACGGCGTCAGATCATCTACCAGTTCCTCATCGAGACGGTGGTGCTCTCGATGCTCGGCGGGCTGATCGGCCTGGGCGTCGGCGTCCTGATCCCCATGCTGATCACGCATTTCACCGACATGGCGACGGTCGTCACGCTCAACGGGATCCTGCTGCCCTTGGTGATCAGTATGGCCATCGGGATTCTCTTCGGTCTCTATCCGGCCATAAACGCCGCCAAAGTCGATCCCATCATCGCGCTGCGCCACGAGTAGAGGCCGCTGATTTCGGGTTGCCGATTGCGGATTTTGGATTGGGCTGCGAATCCGCAAGGCACAATTGGCCCCTGCAGATCGCCGCGGCGTGGCGATTCCACCATCGTGATCTTCCCTTCTTGATTTTTTCATCTCTGCAGCTGTAACCGGTATCGGTCGGGCTCCACTATGCTCTCGAAAGGCGGGCACAGCGGCCTGCCTCTCCAGCGTTGATCGTGCGGCAATGGGAACCTTCGCTACAACCGAATCCGCCGGATCCGAGCGGGGAAAGGAGCGGAACATGGCGAGCAAGACCGTACTGAGCGTAGCCGGAATCTGCGTACTGACTGTCGCGGGACTCCTCATCGCACAGCCGGGAGGCGGGCGCGGCCCACAGGCCATGGGCCCGGGTGGACCCGTGGGACAGTGGCTGGACGACCTGGAGCAGGCCTACAAGGCCAAGGACATGGACAAGATCGGCGCGCTGATCGACCAGATGAAACAGCAGCGCCAGCGGTTTCAGGCGCGCCGGGGCCAGCGTGACTTTGGCCCTCCGCCTGGGGGGATGCCGGGCGGCATGTGTGGTCCCGGTGGGCCCCGCGGCCGATTCGACAGCCAGCGCATCGAGAATAAGCCACCGATAGGCAAGACGGGCTTCGAGAAGGGGGTCCTGGCCGTTCTGGACGATATGAACCGGAATCAGAACCGTGGTATGATGAACGTGCCGGCGGTGGACGGTCGGCTTTTGCGGCTTCTGGCCGAGGCGATGGGAGCGAAGCACATCGTCGAGATCGGCACGTCCAACGGCTACTCAGGGATATGGCAATGTCTGGCCCTCAAGGCCACCGGTGGCAAGCTGACGACCTTCGAGATCGACGCCGGGCGCGCGGCGCTGGCCCGGCAGAACTTCGCGAAGGCCGGTGTCGACGACATTGTCACGCTCATCGAAGGCGATGCTCACGAGAAAGTGACGGATCTGGACGGGCCCATCGATATTGTCTTTGTGGACGCCGACAAAGAGGGCTACCTCGACTATCTGAACAAACTGCTGCCCAAGGTTTGTCCAGGCGGGCTGGTTATCGCCCACAATATCAACGCCGGTCAGGCGGATCCGCGATACATCGAGGCGATCACCGGCAACGCTGATTTGGAGACCGTATTCTACCAGCAGGGGGGCGGCGTCAGCGTGACCATGAAGAAACGTCTGGAGAAATGAAAAGGTCAAACATGAGGAATCAAAACTGAGGAAGTCATCACCGCGGAGCGGCGCTTCCACTATTTTGATTTCTACGTTTTGCATCTTGATCTTCTCCTGGAGTTTCCTTCACGAGGGGGTGCCGGCGTGATGGTACACGTGCGAGAAAGTACCTTGGAATAGCCGCGTCGGCATCCTTCTTTTTCTGCGCGCCGCGCGAGGGGCACCACCCGGCCGGGGGCGCGCCTGTGAACCGGCGCGGGCCGAAGGTCAATGAAACAAGACGACCGTTGCACGCGCGGGCCGGGTCGTCTATGATGAGTCAGCCGCTCGTATTCTACTGCCAGCGATTGCACATGAAGGGGTAAGATCGTGACACGAGTGACAGTAACCGGCTGGGTGGTGCTTTGTACCGTGACGGTATCCTGGGTCGGTGCGGCTGACGTGGCCGATCCGGATCCGAACCGGTTTGAGAAGGAGATCGCGAGTTTCGTCGCGTGGGACAGCAAGAATGCGATTCCGGCGGATCCGATCCTGTTCGTCGGCAGTTCCAGTATTCGCATGTGGAAGACGCGCGAGTCTTTCCCGCAATTGCCGGTGGTTAATCGGGGCTTCGGGGGCTCGCATATCTCCGACGTGGTCCATTTCTCGGACCGTATCGTCCTGCCCTACGCGCCGAAGCTGATCGTTTTCTACGCCGGTGACAACGACGTCGCGGGAGGCAAGTCTGCCAGCCAGGTGCTGTGCGACTACCGGCGCTTCGTTGAGTTGGTTCATGCCACATTGCCTGACACGAGGATCATCTTCATCACCATCAAGCCTAGTGGGAGTCGCTGGTCTCTGTGGCCGGAGATGCACACGGCCAACAATCTAATCAAAGCGTTTTCGGAGAAGAGCGGTCGCCTGTTTTTTGCGGACCTTGGCACGCCGCTGCTTGGCGCCGGCGGTAAGCCGGATGACAACCTTTTCCTCAAAGATCGACTCCACCTCAATGCCAAAGGCTATCGTGTCTGGACCAAGGCACTCGAGCCGATCATCGAAAAGGCCCTGAAATCCGGACGTTGAGTACGGGCGAATAATCATTCGCGCCTACCGTGGCCACATCATGGGTCCAATAGGACCTGTGGCGACGACGTACCGCCACGTTTTCCCTGGACAAAGGAGGGACGATTTGCTACAATAAAAGGGTCATATGGGATGGGCAGGCCCCACGTGCCTGCCCTAATCATTGGGGGGTGTCAGGCCATCCGGCAGCGGCGAGCGCTGGATGGACCGGGCCCAAGGAGACTGACAGCCACAGAGGGTTGTCACTACGCAACGGGGGGCCGTGCGATTGTGGCCGGACATGACGCACCGTCTCCGAACGGGGGAAAATCGCGGAAAAACCGTTACAAACCGCGCATGGGGTGGCACTAACCTGAGACTGTAATTCATACGACCTTCAGGAAATCTTCTTAGGAGGAGAGCAAAGCATGTACTGCCGAACCCAATATTTGTGTATGCTGATTGTCCTGACATCTCTGCTGCTCGGCCCGAGTCTCACGCCGGCCGCGACGCTGGAAGTGGGGCCCGATGGGCGGGGCAGCTACCCTACGATTCAAGCGGCTGTGGACGCTGCCGCCGAGGGCGATATCGTCGTCCTTCTGCCTGGTACCTACGTGGGGACCGGCAATCGCGACATCGATTTGCGGCGTAGGGCGGTCACCATCCAAAGCACGGATCCCGAAGACGTCGATACTGTGGAGACGACCGTCATTGACTGTCAGGGGACCATTCGTGAGCCTCATCGCGGGTTCTACGCGGCCGATTTCAGCGGCGCGATCCGCGGACTGACGATCACCAACGGCGTGGCTTCCGATGGTGGTGCGATCTATTGTCAGAACAGTGCTTTGGCCCTGGCCTATTGCCGCGTGTTGGACAATGCTACGCTATCCGGCGAGGGCAAAGGGAAATCCAACGGCGGTTCCGGTGGTGGCGTGTATTGTCTCGACTCGAGCGTGGAGATTGTCGACTGCCTGATCAGTGGCAACGCGACGGGGGCCGGCATGGATTCCCGGGACGCCACAGCCGGTGCCGGTGGCGACGGGGGCGGCATCTATGCGACAAATACGGCGCTGCACATCTCGGATTCTACGATTGCGGATAACAGCACAGGTCCTGGGGGGCGCGGTCCGGTCGGTGGGCAGGGGGGCTCCGGTGCCGGCGTCTACGCCGAAGAAGCCACGATTGAAAGGTGCATCGTGGAGGGCAATACCTGTGGTGCCGGTGGTGATAGTACTGATACAGGTCGAGGCACAGGCGGCGCAGGCGGTGACGGCGGGGGCGTTTTCTGCCAGAACTCCGCGGACCTTGCCAACTCTCTGCTCGTCGGCAACCGGTGCGGCGCCGGCGGCGATGGCGTCACAGTGGGTGATGGTGGCCAGGGTGGCGGGATTTGGTGTGCCTCCGGGCTGATCGATCATTGCACCGTTGCCGGCAATGCCGCTGTAAGGCGCATCCCGTCGTTTATCCTCACCCAAGCCACTGATCTGGGGGCGGGTATCTTCTGCTCGACCGATACGCATGTCACGAACGCGATCCTGTGGGACAATGCGCCCGATCAGATCGTGGGCCAGGATTGCAGCCTGGTGACGTACTGCAATATCGAGGGGGGCGTCTGTTCCGAGGGCCGCAGCAATACGGCGGTCGATCCCCTCTTTGTGCAGCCGGGCACGTGGGTCAATGCAAATGATTCGCAAGTAGCTGCCGAATCGGGTGACGCCGATGCGGTCTGGGCCAGTGGTGACTACCGTCTGTCAGGTGGATCGCCGTGTATCGATGCGGGCGATCCAGAACACGGCGGGGGGACCGACGAGACCGACCTGGAGGCACAAGCACGCCTCGTCGGCGCCGCTACCGATATGGGGGCTTACGAAGCCCAGGGGCTCGCAGCCGTCTACCGATTCGTGTCCCCTCGGACAGGGAAATACTTCTACACGCCGAGTGAAGCCAAGAGAGACGATCTGATCGACAATTCCTCCGGAATCTGGACGTTGGAGGGAATCGCTTACTACGTGCATCTCAATGCGACGCATGCGGACCTCGTGCCTGTGTATCGCTTCTGGTCGCCCAAGAGCGACAGCTACTTCTGGACGATCAGCGAGGCTGAGCGGGACCGGCTCATCAACGAATTCTCGGATGTATGGACCTACGAAGGGCTCGCCTTTTACGCCTATCCCGAGTCGTCGCGACCCGAGGGGACCAAGCCCGTGTATCGTTTCTGGTCGGTGTCACTGGGGGCCCATTTCTACACCATCGATGAGAACGAGAAGCAACGCTTCATCAACACGATGAGGGGCGTGTGGGAGTACGAGAGCATCGCCTGGTACGCCTTCGACGAGCCGCCGGCGGATGGTCCGGAGGATCCTGGTGAAACCCCGGAGACGCCGACCGGCGCCGGAGTGTATGAGCTCTTCGGCGGGACGGATGCTGTGAGCTATGTACTTGAACTGAAAGCCTATCTGGACGGCCAGGAGGCCCGGATCGACAACGCGCGGGTCGAGTTCCTCTCTGCCTCCAGCCGGATGCAGATGGACGTGGACTTCGACGCATCGACCGCCCAGTTGACTGAACTGCACACCGAAAGCGAATTCCTGGCCCACAGCGTGCTGATCAGCGAGATTGGCGGGAGCATTGAACTGCCCGTGCATCTGTATCTGTACGGTTTCTTCGATGCGTCGGTGGCGCGGGGCCCTTATGCGATCGACCCGCGGGCCTTGTCGTTCCCGACGACTCCGGACAGTAGCGCCGGCGATGAGGGCGACGTCTTCACGATCGCCGGGGCCGCGACCGTCGAACGAGAGAAATTCGATGCCAACGCCCAGTTCAATCCCACTGCCTTCCAGACGGACGGCACTGCGACTTTCCTGAATCCGGACGCCTCGGGCCGGCTGGACGTCGACATGGCAGGCGCTTTTCAGTGGCGTCGGTCGCAGGACGAGACGCTCCTGCTCGACGCGCCCATCCGTGGACACCTCGTCCAGCTCTATGTCACGTCTGCGGAGCTCCGAACGACCGGACAATGGGTTGGAAAGCGGGCTCAAGGAGACGAAAAGTAAGGGCGGCGCTCTGTGGCTACCCGGGCGGGACAGCGATCTGCCCCGACCCAATATTCGGTTTATCAGCCGGGCCGCTTGCCAAAGGCAGGCGGCCTGGTGTATAATAGCTTTTTCGCGCGGACGGGGCAGGAAAGGCTTTAACGATGCGGAAGACTGCCGGGTGGTAGTGCAGCCCTCCGTTAGAGGAGAACGCAGCATCATGACACGCACCCCTAGAGCATTCACCCTGATCGAACTGCTAGTCGTCATCGCCATTATTGCTATTCTGATGGCCATCATGATGCCGGCGCTGAGCCGCGTCAAAGACCAGGCGCGGGACCAGGCGTGCCGGAGCAATCTCAAGAGTGTGGGACTGGGGATTCATATGTACCTCCAGGACCAGGATTTCACGATGCCCGATATGCACACACACACGAACAACACCAATGGGCATCTGTGGTGGGATGCGGCCGGCAATCCACTGCGGGCCGGCGACGATCGCGCCTATTGGGGCATCGCTTTTTATAGATACCTGGAGGACCGCGAGGTGTTCGGCTGTGCGGCCTGGCGCAACTTTGCTGAGACCGTTGCCAAAGACCTGCTTTACGGCGGCGATCCGAAACTCATCTACACCTCCGCCTTCGGGGCCAACGGCTGGCTGACCAAGGAGAACACCGTGCGCATACCGCGTCACTCCGAGGTCATTGTGGCGCACGACCATGCGGAGCCGCGGATCGAAAACGGCAACGCCAGCAACTCGGATATGCTGTTCGTGGGTCCCAGTGGGACCAACCTGACCCACTACCGCCAGGGCGGCGCACGCGCCAACTGGTACCGAGCTATCTTCCGCCACAACATCCGCTCGCTGGACGAATTCGAGACCGCCGGCACCCTGAATACCCTCTGGCTCGACGGCCATGTCACCAGCCTGCGCGAAACGACCGGCGAAGACGTGCGCAAACGCTGGTACGACCCCCTCGACAAGAACTGACCCCCGGCCGCACAGGTCTGGAGGACGGAAGAAGGCCAGGCCTGCGGGACTCGAAGAAGAGCGTGAGGATCGCCGTCGGCGCAGTGATCCCATCTCCCTTGGACTCAAGCAGTGGTGCAGGAACGCCGGGCCAGGGCCAGCAGCGCGCCTATGATGGCCAGGACGCCAAAGCCGACGCCCCAGATAGCGGGCAATCCGAGGCTGCTGGGGACGTAGGCGGCCAGTAGGGCGATGGCCGCGACCAGCAGGCTGTAGGGCAATTGGGTCCGGACGTGCTGGACGAGATCGCACGAGGTGGCGATGGAACTCATGATGGTGGTGTCGGAGATCGGGGAGCAGTGGTCGCCGAAGATGGCGCCGTCCAGGACGGCGCCCAGACTGATCATGGTGGTCAGGCCGTAGGTGTTGCCGTCGATGGCGAAGGCGATCGGGATGGCCGTGGGCATCAGAATCGCCATGGTGCCGTAACTTGTGCCCGTGGCGAACGACGTCAGCGAGGCGACCAGGAAGAGGATCGGCGGGAACAAATGAGAGGGGACCCGGCCGGCCAGGATGGTGGCCAGGAACTCGCCCGTCTTCAGGGTGTCACAGCAATTCTTCAGTGACCAGGCCAGAATCAGAATCACAGAGGGGATCATCGCGCGCGCGACGCCTCGCTTGAAGCACTGGATGATCACGGACCGGCTCAGCGATCCGAATAGTTGTGAGAAGATCAGCGCCAGGGTCAGCCCGAATGATGAGGCGCACGCCAGAACCAGCGGTGTATGTTCGGCATGGCCGATGACCTCCCGCCAATAGACCCAACTGGCTGGAGAGAGGGCTTCGATGTCAACCGGCATGGCCGTCATTTCCTCGGCGGCCGTCGTCCGGCTCTGGGTCTGCCATTGGTGCAGATCATCTCTCAGCTTAGTGGTTCCATCGAACCAGAGCCCCGTGAAGTGGAAGAGCACCAGTCCGGCCAGTGGAACCAGAGCATTGATGGCTCTGCCGGAACCGTTGGCCACAGAAGTTGAGCTTGCCGTTTCTTGTTCTTCGTCCGTGCCGGGTGGTCCGTTTGTGTGCGCCTGTTCCTGCGCCGTCTTCATGGGGCCGAAGTCACGACCCATGAGAATGTGCACGAACACGAAGGCGATCATCAGCAGGCAGTAGAAGCGAAAGCTCAGGGCGTCGAAAAACATGGCGTACCCACTTTTTCCGATCCCGAGAGACCCTCCGATCTGGCCGAGAAGGCCCACCTCATAGGCGATCCACGTGCTGATGACGGCCAGCCCGGCGATGGGAGCGCTGGTGGCGTCGACGAGGAACGCCAGCTTCTCCCGGCTGATGCGGAAGCGGTCGGTGATGGGCTGCATCATCGAACCGACGACGATGGCGTTGGTGTAGTCGTCGATGAAGCACAGTATACCCATCAGTGCGGTCGCCACCTGAGCGGACCTGCGTCCCTTGATCCACCGTAAAAGCCAGAGGATGATCCCGCGGAATCCTCCCGAGGCGACGAGAATCTCGATCATCACGAAGATGGGCGGGATGAACGCGAGAATCTGGAGGTAGGTGCTGTCGGTGACCGTGGCCGTAATGTGACCGGCCGAGGTCTTGAATCCCTCGAGCCACGCGGCGGAGCTTACCGGGGCCCGTGGAACGTGAGTCAGCAGACCGCCGGTCAAGATGGCAACCCCCAGACTCGGCAGGACTCGGCGGGTCAGAAAGGCCAGCACGATGGCCAGCACAGGGGGCACGACACTGTACCAGAACACGTCAGAGTTGGTCTCGGAGGTCCGGCCGAGCCATGCGGCCAAACCACATACGGCGGTGACGACAACGAGGGCCCCTATGAGCTTGGCGTATCTGACTGCTTTCAAATGGATTCCCGGCACTGCTTCGTCGGTTGGTAGCCGCGTGACGCGATGGCGTCATCCCGTCACTGTCACCGGTATTGTGCCGGATCGCTCGCGTAAATCAAGGCCAAAGATCGCTTTGCCCGCCATTTCGCAGGCTCAGCCGCTCGTCGATCGGCGACGTGCCGGACGCGCCAGGCGTGTACGTCCGGGAAGGCAACGCAGCGGTACAATTATCGGACAAGGGGTGTCTATGGAAGAGCCGGATAGACTGGTGTGTGACCGGTCTTGCCATGACGGCGGGAGCAAAAATCTGCGTTATCAGTACTGATATCAAGGTTTTATGCTTGCAATTTCCGGAGATTGTGTATAGACTCACCTGCAACGGCGCGGTCGAAGGTTTGCGGTGAGTGGTCGATGTGCTGTGTTTGGAGTGCAAAGGATGAAGTGGATTTTGTGCGTAATGCTCGGGCTTGTTCTCCTCGTAGGGTGCCAATCGACGAATCGTAAAGGGTTGCTCGCCGCCGGGTATGCACCGGAGTATGTCGATGGCTACGTCGACGGCTACTCGGCCGGCTGCAACACGATTGGACATCCCTTCTATCGCTTCAACCGGGATATCGCCCGGTACGAGGAAGACCGCCAGTACAAGCGCGGGTGGGAGGATGGGTACACCATCGCGCGGTGCGATTACGCCGCCGTGTGGTAGGATCGGACGGAGTGTCTCGGGGGTGATCCAGTTCTCCACAGACCCGCTCTCAGCGAGAGACGGCGGGAGCATTTGCCATCGCGCGGGGTGTTTTCTACACTTTCCTTAGGACCATCTACCGACGAATGCATGAGGTCCGGATACACATCAGCGAGGTGGAATGGGGGATACGCAAGACCTCGGCTGTGAGCACAGCCATGCAGACCGCGAGCACGGAATCCCTCGAAAACAGGACATATTAGCAGTGCGGCACGCGCCACTCCGCCGCCTCAGGTGCGTGCCGCCGTTTTTGTTTCGGCAGACCGGTATCGTGGGATGTCGACAGTGTCTCGGCGGGAGTCTTTGCGGGGAATGAGCAGGGGCCGCATCAAGTGTACGGCCCCTGTGCGCTGCTAATAAGCCCGGGTAAGAAGGGTGCCTGTGTGGGCGGTGCTGTGAGGTGGTGCGTACCCTTTACAGCACAACGACAGGGTCTTCCTCCTGGGGCAAGTCGTCGAAGTTCAGGCTACGAGGGTTGGAAGAATGAGGCAGTTCGTTCGGCGCCTCCTGCGGCTCGTTCGATGCCTCCTGCGGCTTGCTCGGCGCCCCTTGCGGATCGCTCGACGCCTCGCGGTCCTCCAGAGGCGACCAGCGGCTCTTCGCTTTGTTGACGATCGAGATCAGGCGCCCGATCACTAGGTCCGGGGTGTCGTCGAACGGATCGACCACGAAGCTCTTCAGTTGCTCGAACAGGTCGTCTGATATGGTGACAGTTCTCATAGCTTTTCTCCTTGCATGTGAATAGTTCTCTTCCAGCGTGCCACGTGTGGCGCACACAAACGCGCCACCTAAAATATAGGAATTAATTTCCCGGGTGCCCAATGGGTCAATCGGCAGAACCCATGATTTCGTTTGGCTCTCGGCAGGGGGCAGCAGACGCATCTGAGGCCTGGGGAATGGTCGATATCGCATCAACAGGGCCCGCTCCGGTGTATGACTACGCTGGCCCGGTCATTGTGGAAACTACGCATTTTCGGGCATTTGTCCGGAAGTACCAGGGAATACCCTGGGCTCGGCCGGGGTTTGTCGAGAACAAGCTTGACAGAGTGAAGGTCTGCCCCGGGACCTGCGATCTGTACGGGCGGGCCGGATGTATGGAGAGAATTGAGGCGCCAGAAGTCTATGTGCGGTGGGTCGAGCGTGATGCCGAGATGGACGCTTTCACAGGCTTCGAGCGGGCCATTACAGCCTTTGTACTTGTGAAGGGCCCTGCGAAAGGCGCGAGATCGAAACCGCCGTGAGCATTGGCTCGCAGCGGATTGTCCCCGTGGATGTCCATCCAGCCCCGGACGACCGGCTTACTTACACCACCGTCAGCTTGTCCGGATAGCGTCGCGCCGGATCGGTACAGCCCCCGGGACCCCGAGCCCATGTTGACACGGCGCCGGGACGAGACCCACATCGGCCTCGCGACCCCATCCTGATGCTCCTACCAGTAGGGCAGATTCAGCAGCGAATTTATCAGAACGACCGTAATTGCTGCGCTGATAGTCAACCTGCCGCTCGTGTGCTTCGAACGAGACCAGCAGATCAGACCCAGGGTCAGAGCTGCCAGGCCCAGGGCGTTGGCGACCGCTAGGAACACGGCGATGTTTCCGAGCACGTCCGGCTGGGCCTGCCCGGCAACCAGGCGCACGCGGGTGGCTCCCTGGCCTAAGAGGTCCCAGGGCAAGCGGTTCCGGGCGGCCTCGTCGCTGCCGCTGGTTCTGTGATAGTTGTAGATGCTTCCGGCTGCCAACAGGGCTTGGCCGGCAATGAATAACCAGGCCAGCCAAACCAGCGCCAGGCTCGGCGTTCCTCGCTTCTTCTTGTCGTTCGATTGTGACATTATGGTCCTCTCTTACAGTCTTGTTGGGTCCCGGTCTGGGGGAGTGAGTGCCACCTGTCCGAGTCGCTGTGGTCGGTATTCTGAGACACACTTCAATAAAGGCTACGTATAGTATGCGAATCGCCGGGATGTTTGACAAGGTGATGTCGAACTCGTTCTGAGAGGCGGCGTCTTATCGGGCGTTCTTAACAGACGGGGCAAATGTGGGCAGTGCTCAAACCGCCACGGCCAGCGCTCAGCACGCGTTGAGGTTTGCTAAAGGTTGTCATTTGGCCGTAGGGCGGAACGGAGGAGACGGGAAGTTGCCGAGGGGCGAGTCTGTCCGGACGTGTCGTTCAGGAAGAGTTGCAGTTGCTCGAGACCTTCCAGGGCGTTTCGGATCAGATTGCTCAACTCGGCATTAGATGCTTGTTGCTTCTGCCGCATCTTCTCGAATTCCGTTCGAATAGCCCTGGTGATATCGGTTTGGGTGATGATGCCATCGATCTGACTGTCCGCCATGACGACCAGTCGATGCAGATGCATCCCGTCCATCTTCTTGGCAGCGCTGATCACCGAACAGCGGGGGGCAACCGAGATGATCGGGAACGACATGATGTCGACCACCTGGGTTTGGA
>CP070782.1:4637451-4646500 GCA_020346325.1 Phycisphaerales bacterium | reverse complement strand
GATCCTCCGTATCACCACCGGAAATGTCATCTAGACGGTCAGCGAAGGCATCCTGCCGGCTTAGCACAATGGCGCCGGCAACCGCGACAAACGCCATCACCTTCAGCACACTGATGAGCTTTGCCCGGATCGTGTTCTCGGTAGAAGCAACCAGCCAACATGCCATAGACGCCCCCAGCGCGAGAATAGCCCCCCTCTTCAGTGACACGAGGACCGCTACCACGGTAAGGATGAGGCAAAAATACAACCATTTCTTCTTGGCTGGATCGATCAGGAGCACCAGAGGCACACATAGAACCAACGTCCAGCCGTCATTTCTGTAATCCGCCATGGCGGCATCTGATCTACCCGAGAGGGTGTCCAACACCAGAATCTTCATGGACAACAGAAGCACGAGCGCAATTGTGAAACGCGTGAGGATTCGGGAGGTCAGCAACCCGTGGCGCGTCATCCCGGCCATGAAAAAGAAACCGAGGATCCAGTAGTATGTCTTGCTGAGATCCACGATGTCGACCCTCAAGTTCTCTGAACAGATGGCCACGCTCGCGCCCATGATGAACGCCATCAACAACATCGAGAATCCAAACGACAATCCAATCGCGTATTCGTGCTCTTCCGATATCACCCAGACAAACATCATCAGGCACACCGCCAGTCTGAGAAGCCGGGGCAGCGCTCGGCCTTCCACCCCCACCTGATCGGCCCCAAAGAATACGTCGATCACGACCAGCCCCAGCAGGGATACCAACACTCCGGTCAGACATATGTTGCGCCACATCCTGCTTGGGGAATCAATATTCATCTGTGCAAGTCAAAAACGTTCGTTGCAATTTCAACCGAAAGAGCAATCCCGAGACATGCCCTCACGCAATCCCTGTCAGACACGCAGCGCGCGCATCGAGCTTTTGCAGCAAGGCGCGTACGCGGAGATTGCAGAGATAGTTCTGGCAGAAACTGCCCTCTTCGAATTGCCATCCCACGCCAGGGCCGGCATAGCGCATCCTTCCGCGCTTGCCATCCACGACGCACATCTCGTACGGATTTCCCATGCCGAAAAGCGCCTGTAACTCATTTACAAGATAGCGCCCGTCAGGTGCCACGAAGATATCGAGATCCATGCTCAGGAAATCGTTCTCATCCGTGATCGATTTCGTCAGGTCCAACAAGCCGGAAGGCGGCCTTCCATATCGCCAGCGATGTGAACCACTGTGGAAATCGCCGGCTTTGGCCTTCTCGTAACCGAAAAAGGAATCACCTATGCGGATCATCCGCCATTCGCTGGCGTCCGCTATGTATTCCTGCAGCAGTACGACGCTCCACTCTTTGTCGTTGCGACAGCGGCGATACGTGGTGAACCCCTTCCTGAAACAGCGCTTTATATGTCGCTTCAACGCCCGGCGGCGTCGGAAGATGATGACGCCAGAGGCACCTGATCCGAGGTCGGTTTTGTAGACGATGGGCAGATCCACCCGATCCGCGAACGCCAGGGCCTCCTCCAGATCGTAGAACACCCAGGTCTTCGCATGGGGCACGCCGTGTCCTTCGAGCCAGTAGTGCATGCGCCGTTTGCTTTCATAGAGCCACAGCGCGCCGTAGTCGGGGAATAGAACGCAATTCAGATCCTCAGACATTATCCTGAGTCGCTCATCGAACATCCGCTTCCAGACGCTTAACTGAACGGACGGCCAGACCAGAAAGGCATCGCAGCCAGACCGCTCTACGACGGTCAGCCAATCCGGACCCGACAGGTCGAGCACCTTGTAAGCAACGCCGAGTTCGCGACAGGCTCCGATATAGGGCCAGTGCGCATGCCAGAACTCCTTGATGATACCCAATGTATAGGGATACTCGGAATCGCAAGAGGATTCCGGAGGATCGTTCGCATAAGGGTCCCTGGCGATCCAACGGGCTTTCCGGAGGCCCAAGAGGTCCACACGCTTCTGGATGAACTTTCGTAGTGTCACTGCCGCGAGTTGCATGCGTTCGGCCCTGCTGTGACGATATTCAAGACAGTATGGTGTCAAGCACCTCTCGATGTGTTTCGCACCGGACAACGTTCCGCAGCACCTCCAGTTCTTTGTTCGAATACAACAAATCTGAGAAGTGCAACAGTTTATTGAGACCGCGCAGCGGCCGACTGTGCCCGCGCAAAATATTGAAGTAGGTGTAGCGCTGACTCTGGCAATACTGCCGCCATTGCCGTTGGACAAAAGCGCCGTCGCGAATCAGAGTGGATGCTTCCTCAAGTTCGCGCTCAAAGGCCAGCGCCTCGCCTCTTGCCATTCTCCGTGCCCCCACCTGCGCATCTGACTGGATGTACGGCGTGATGTGCATCTCAGATGTCGTCCCCGGGGTGACAGTGAGCCTCACAAGATACCCCTTGCACCAGTTGGGACGCGGATTGGGAAAATCATCGAAGATTAGGTTTCCCTGTCCGTAGACGATAAAACCTCCCTGGTAGGTCTCATAGCAGCCGGGGCAGTGAGAATGTTGACAGATGACCGCGCTGGCGCCTTCCTCAACCATGAAGCGGCAGATTTTCTGCAATTCCGGACTGGGATAGCGATAATGCTCCTTGCCTCCATGCAGCAGAACGAGCATGTAATCGAACTGGTCCCGGTGCTGTCTCATGGTCCTGACGAAGGCGATCAAATCCAGCGGATTCGCGCCGGCGGACGCTTCGGTGGCTATGGAAAATTCATGTTCGGCGACGCCCAGCACACCAATCCTGATTCCGTCTATCGTGCGCGACAGGACATGACCGGCCGTCTCAAGGTTCTCGCCTGCTCCCACAACATCAATGCCGGCCTCCCGGCAGACTCGAATCGTGTTCATCAACCCTTCAGGCCCGTGATCTAAGATGTGGTTGTTGGCCAGAGCGGCAACGTCAATGCGCGCCTTCTTTAATCCTGCTATACATTGACTGCTGGCCCCGAGGATGGGGCCCCCTCCCTTCGAGATCGGAGAGTGACCCTCGATCAGCGGACACTCCAGATTCACGATGGTCAGGTCCGCCGCCTCGAACTCAGGCATTAGATCATTGAAGAGGGCCTGGGCGTCTCCCTCGCGGAAATAGGGCCTGCTCCGTCTGATGGGACACACATCACCGCCCACTAATATATCGACCACGTACCAACCTCCCGAGAATCAGGTCGTTCATGACAAACGCATCAGCCACTGACACTCTGCATCTTGTTACTCGGCATCCTGTCGCACGCGCGCCGGGCCGCCCCCCTTGACGTGATACAGAACCTGACCATCGCTGGTGTCAGTGTCGCAACGATGATAAATGTCGCTTCCAAAAATAGTTGAATGCGGCCGACAGAACTCTCTGCGAAATAGGCCACTGCTGCCGGCGCCGGTTAGTGATGACCAGGAATTGCGCCACATAGTCCTGGTATTGGGCCATGTCGAATTCGGCCCGGGCTACTTCGGCGTACGCCCTGAGAAAAAGCTGCGCTATTTCAACCGCGCTGTTGCCGAAGAGGCAATGATGCAGGTAACGATTGAACAGATTATTGAGAAACCACGCAACGTCGAAGCATCTCGTCCCGTACGTCGCGGCGCCCCCATGAAGTTTCGTCATCTGCCAGTCGAGAATGACGAGCTCGTCGCTGCGGGTGTCCATGAACACGTTGTTGAAGCTGAAATCGCCGTGCAGGAAAACGGCGTTTCCTCCATCTGCCAATTCCTTCGGCAGCGGTACCGACATCTCTTCCGGCAGTTCCAGCAGATCATGCACGGCCGCCAGTGCTCTTGCCGTGCGTTTCGCTACGGAAGGACAACGGCTACCGAACATCAATCCCTGCCGAATGCTCACCAAATGCGAAAGCTTCTCAAAGACCGCAACGCCTCGGTGTTCGTCGTAGTCCAGCACTTCCGGCACGCGAAACAGGCCCGTACGTTGCCCGATATCATAGGCGCGCGTCGTTTTCTCGACTTCAACACGCATCCGCTCCGGGTCGCCCGACTTCTCGATCGTCTCTTCGAGGACGGCAAGATTCGCCTTCTTCCTGATGCGAACTAACGCGTTCCTGTCCAACTCAGCCACGGACGACTCCATTCCAAGGTTTCAGCATCCTGAAATCAGATGGCTGGTACCGAAAGACTCTGGACAAGCGTGTTCCACTATGATTCACAAATCCTCGAGCGAGCAGGAGAGAACTGACCGCATACCCAAGACTGTTCGCTACGGCCGCCCCGCTCAGTCCGAGGGAAGGCAATAGCACGATCAAAGACAGGATATTGACGGCGACGCCGGCCACCACGCTGACAGAGACGGTCCCCGGGCGATTGCTGCCGATCAGATAGGGAACAAACAGTTTGCACGTGCATCGCACCAGCACACCCAGTGACAGGATTCGGACGAGGGGGACAGCCGCCAGAAAATCCCGTGAAAACAAGATCGTGATGATCGGACGCGCGAAGACACACAGGACCAGCAGCAGGCTGCCGCACACAGCAGCCGTCATCCGGACCGCCCTGGCAATCGTGTCCGCTCTGTTCTTCCCGGCTTGGCACATCCTGGGCAGCAGGACTGTCGAAAGCGAATCCGGCACCGTGATGACTTGCGCTGTCAGTTGATGCGCGACGTCGAACAGACCGATCTGTTCCTTGGTGGCAAAGAAGGCCAGGATCATCGTACCCAGCCTCGCGTTGACTCTGTTGCTGATCTTGCCGAAGTAGTACCGTGTCCCGTAATGGTACATTTTATACAGCTTGCCCAGCGTGGGCTGGGCCCACGACATGCCCAGCTTCACCCGCAGGAGCGTCAAAGCCGCCGTGACGATCAGCACGTCTCTGACAATGATGGCCCACAGCGCCCCTTTGACCCCCCAGGAGAAATACCCCACGAATACGCAGACGCAGCAAAGGTGTGTCGCAATCTGGAGAATCGACAACACGGCGAACCACCGGAACATGCGCACGGCCGTCAGGAGCTGCAGCAGTATGAGCGACATCAGAGCGGTCGGTATCGAAGCGAGGGCCAAGCCAAAGGCGTCCTGGCTGGCTTTGCTGAAGAATCCGACGGGAAGTGTTCTGAGGATCAACCCGAAGGTGATGGCCACCACCGAACTGACGGCCACGCATACCGCCGCGTGGATGACCCCTTCTGAAATACTGAATCGCTGTGATGAAACGAAATAGACACTGGCCGTATCGCAGCCCAACGCGCAGAAGACCGTCAGCAGGGAGGCGAATACCTGGCATACAGCGTACTCGCCTCGACCGGCCGCTCCCAGCCACCAGGCCAGACAGCTCTGCACGCCCACCAGGAGAGCCATCGACATGACTTTGGCAATGACCGTATACTTGAGATCTTGAAATGCTGATGCCATGCTGCCTTCCGGGTTACATCGTGATCCGCCGATGCGTTTCGTTGCGAGTCCTGGGCCGGCATGCAACTCGCGCTGGCAAGCAACGCGCTACCTGCCGGAACAATAATCTGTGTTCAGGAGTGGCAAAGTGAAGGTGATTTGCGCAGACTCCGTCCCGGTCGGCGCACATGAGCCGGCCGGCCATATCCGCAGTGGCACAAGTGCCACCCGTCCGTTATTCACCCTGCCCCCGGGTCACAGATGGCCTGTGACCCGTGCTGCAGCAACATCTCTCGCGCCGTGCCGTTAGGGCAACGAAGCGATTAGTTTCCGATTCGCAGACGCGCAGCAAGCCTGTCAATCAGATTTTTGGCAGCCCTGTGCTCGGGGTGTGATCGCAGGATGATCTCAGCCTCCTTGACGGCTTCTTCGTCTTTCCCCGTGTCCGCCAGCAGGTTGGCCAAGCGATAGCGCCAACCTATTTGTCCGAAGTCTCTGTTGAGGGCTTCCCTGTAGTTGTCGATGGCTTTGGCCAATTCGCCCAACTGCTCGTACATGGCCGCGAGCGAAGCGAATACCCATGCGGAAGCATTCTGCTCTTGGCATGTGTGCTCGAGTTTCTCCGCGACCTCCCGGCGAACCTGATCCGCCGAAACTGTCCTCGTACCGGTCTCTTCGAGGACCTTGGCCATCATGTAGAGACGCCGCGCGTCATCGCCTGCAATCTGCAAGGCCAACTCGGGCAAGCCGAATTGACTTATCAGTTGCCGCGCCACTCCGTCGAATTGCCTGTCATCTACGTCCAGTTGCACGGCAATCATCAGGTGCTCGCGCGCGACGTCGAGCTGGCCCTGTTCGACAGCCAGCATGCCGGCCACAAACCGCGTGGTCGCATCGCAGGGCGCCAGCTTGACACCTTCCATAATGTGCCGAATCCCTTGCTCTTCCTGCCCTAGAATGGTCCGCTCCAACTGCCCCAGAACACACCACGTGGCGCCAAAAGTGGGACATAGCCTTCGGGCGGCGCTGAGTTCAGCGACTATGTCCTTGGCGATTTCCACGAACTCCGGTGGCATCCCTGCGGTATTCGGATCCACCGCGCGATCGATGCATTCCCAACGATAGATGTTCAACCAGTGTTGGTACTCGATATTGCCCGGTTGGCAATCGGCCGCTTTCGTGGCATGGCCCAGCAGATAGACGTATTCTGCATCACTGCCTTCCCAGTTGTTCTCGATCAAACGGCTCTCCGCGGCGGTGACTTCGCGCCAGTGGCGCGCCGCGCGACGAGCGCCATCGGCGTGCAGGAGGCCCCAGGCCCACACGAGGCAGACAGCAACCAGGGCCGCAGCCCAGCCCTTCAGGGCGCGCGAACTGACCGGAACCGCCTCTTCGGGTTCACCATCCGCCGCGGCGCCCAGGCGCGACACACGAATCAACAGCGCACAGAAGATGGCGGTCAGAACGGCGTTGGCCGGCAGATGCTGTCCGAAATCACTCAGACTGTGTATCAGTATGGCCATCAGCCCGAATCCGAGGCCATAGGCAGCCGTGCAAATGGTAAGGCGGTCGTTTCGCACGGCTCGTACGTAGTGAATTCCAATTAGGACCCCAAAGGCCAGCAAAGCGGCAAAGCCAAGAGCCCCCGTCTCCTCCACGGCTTGGGCGTATTCATTTTCGGCATGGGAGGCCAGCCGCGGTGACACGGAGCGGTCGAATTCCGGATACACGACCTCATGCGTGCCCAGCCCCGTGCCCAGGACCGGGAACTTCGTCCAGGCTACGGCAATGTCCGCCAGGATCTGCCAGCGTCCCCCCTCCGCTTCCGACATATCACTCAGCGTCGAAAGTCGGTCGTACACAGCGTCAAAACCGATATACAGGACACAGATGAACGCGCCCAAAGCCAGCACGGCCATGATCCACCCGATCCCTTTCAGGGGCTTCCTGCAACTGAGGACCAGGAGTGCGAAGACCCCGGCCACCAACATGCTGATCACCCCTCCACGGCTAAGGGCCAGGAACACCGTACCGACGCCGACTATGGACATCGCCACGAGCACCCACACCACTTTTGCTTCCGGAAGACTCAGATAGGCCGCCACGGTTTCCGGCGTCACCGCCCGGCCGGAAAAACTCTCGTGCACGCGCACACCGATCAACGCCAGCGCCGCGGCCACACTGAGATTCATGAACTGGGCATAGTGGCTGTGATTGACGAAGGGGCCCGAATGCGCTTCGCCATGCGGAGAAACCACGAACCAGTAGATCTTGTCGTTGCCAAAGGCATTCTGAGCGAGCGCCAGCAGCGCCACCCCTCCTCCGACAGCTGCAATCGTAGCCAGCAGACGCGTGATCTGATCAGGACGACGATAGACATTCAGCACGACGGCAAAAACGGCGATCACTGCCAAGACAAGGCGCAGGTCATGCCGAGTCGCGTGGCGGTAGAAACTGATCGTCATGCTGGAGAGGCCCTCGGCGCCGTTGGCCAGATCGCCCAATAACTCCACCTTGCGCGCCGCCGTGTTTGGCGAGAGAATGCGAACGCCGGCGGCCGGCAAAGGGATCAACTGCACCACGACAACGAGCGCAAAGACAGCCACCGGAACGTAAGCCCATGTCCACGTGACCTGGCTCTGCCTGGCGAGGATCGCCTTCAAGAGGAAGCACACCGAAATGGCACCGGCCAAAGCGATGACGATCTCCTCACTCCAGGCCTCGACCACACCGAAGGCCAGCGGCATGAAGACCAGCAGCACCATCAGTAGACGCTCAATCATGCGGTCCAGGGACTCCCTTGGATCCCCAGAGTCCCAGATCGTTCCTTCCCTGACCGAGATCATAGCACTGCTCCTTCCTGGCGGAGCAGCAACCGCCCGTGTACGAAGCCGTCGTGTGTTTGTCTCGTCCAGGCCACCTCGGCCTGCACCGGACGGAACCGAATCGGCCTCGGGATCACGTGTTCCGCCAAGCCGTTCATCGGCGTGCTGGGCACTTCATGGATTTCTGACATTTTAGCTGCCTCCCTTGACGGTTGCCCCCACCGCCGGCTGCAGTCGATTCTTGTCACGCTCAACATCCCGGACCTTCTCGATCCGTCGGCCGGCTCGTCCCGATCCCTCGGAACCGCCATAATGTCCGTAATAGCCATAGCGATCGCCATTTCTGCGTACGTCGTTCACTACGGCACCTATCAAATTCGCGCCGACTCTGTGCAGCGCATCAATCGCACGTTCACCAATCTTCTTGGTCGATTTGTCGGCCCGCAGCACCAGGACGGTGATGCCACAGATCGCCCCGATGATTTGCGCATCCGTGACAACCGTCACCGGCGGCGCGTCCACGATGATACGGTCGTATGTGCCGCTCAGACGGTCCAACAGGATCCCGAATCGAGGACTATTGAGAATTTCGGCCGGGTTGGGCACCCTCAGCCCGGCGGGAATCACCTCGAGTCCTGCGACCTGGGTGTGCTGAATGGCGTGGGCCAGTTTTTGTCGGCCCGCCAGCACGGCGCTGAGACCGTTCTCGTCTGGTTCGATCTCGAAGATGGTGTGCTGGACCGGCCGTCGGAAATCAGCGTCGAGCAGGATGGTTCTCTGCCCGGCCTGCGCCATCGCAATCGCCAAGTTGCTCGCCAACGTGGACTTGCCGTCACCCTGCGCCGGAGAGGTAACCAGGATCGTCCTGGCCCTCTCTTTGGGCGTGCCGAAGAAGATGGCCGTTCT
>CP070782.1:4608097-4637351 GCA_020346325.1 Phycisphaerales bacterium | reverse complement strand
CGTATTCGAGCCGCCCCCACTTGAAGAATCCGGGCGCCTCGACGTCGCGCGGCTGTACCTCGAAGGTTCCGGAGATGCCGTCAAAGGCCACCGGCGCGCCGCTGTTCGTCTCATCGCTGGATGGGCGCTCACCGACGACCACGCGTTTGCCCTGGCGAAATACGGCGCGATAGCTCCACGGCCCCGGTTGATCCGGCGTAAAGCGGACCGACCAGATCTTCCCTGCGCCATTTCCGGCGCCGTCGCCGTTGAAGAAGCCGGGAACGTCGTAGATCGACCCGTTGGGAGCGGTGAACCGGACCTGGAGCCGGAAATCGAGAAACGGGTTGGGAGCCGTGTCGCTCTCACTGGCCTGGGGGCCTTCGAATTGAATCTCCAGGGGGTGCCACGTGCGCAGCGCGCCGTGGATCCGGGGCGTCGCGGGAGCGGGCTCGCAGAGAAACCCAACGGCCAGAATTCCCAGGAATAGATGCCGTATGCTCATCCTAGTGAACCTCCTAGTCTGCGGTGCCGATTCGAAGCAAAACCGTCATTATGGCCGTTGTTTGGGTGAAACGCAACCCGCGAACCGGGAGGATTCGATCCGAGATGGGCCGGCCGGGCCACGGTATGTTCGTGCATTCCTCGGGCGCAGGTTGTACAATACAGATGAAGGGGAGCTATGCCATCGTATCCGGAAGACGCAAGAACGCAGTAGGGGGATATGACAATGGCTGCCAAAGACCGAAAGTCGAATCGCTCACGCGACCATCTCGCGGCCCTCTTCTTCCTCGTGGTGCTCCTATGTCTCTGGCTGGCCAGCCGGATCTCGTGGAAGTCGAGTGTGCCGTGGATGGCCGAGGCGCAGAATGTCGAAGACGTGCAGAAAACGGCCACCGCGCCGGCCGATCAACAACCGCCATCTCGGCCCACCCACGATCATCCGGCCTTTGGCGAGCGCCTCAAGGATCGGCAGGCTATGGTGGTTCGACAGATTCAAGCACGTGACATCAAGGACCCTAACGTGCTCAAGGCCATGCGCACCGTGCCCCGGCATGCCTTTGTGCCGCCGAGCCAGCAGCGCGACGCGTACCAGGACCATCCCCTGCCGATCGGGAAGGGCCAGACGATCAGCCAGCCATACATCGTCGCGTTCATGACGGAGGCATTGCGGTTGGACCCGAATTCGAACGTGCTCGAGATTGGAACCGGCTCGGGTTACCAGGCAGCGGTCTGTGCGGAGATCGCACGGCACGTGTATACGATTGAAATTGTCGAGCCGCTGGCGACGGCCGCGGCCCAGAGACTCAAGACGCTCGGGTATCCGAATGTCCAGGTCAAAGCGGGTGACGGCTATCACGGCTGGCCCGAGAAAGGGCCCTTCGACGCGATCATTGGCACCGCGGCCGCCCAGCGCATCCCACCGGCTCTACTTGAACAGTTGGCCCCGGGGGGGCGCATGATTCTGCCCGTGGGCGATACGTGGGGGTTCCAGCATCTGATCCTCATCACCAAGGACCTCGGGGGGACCTTGCGCCGCCGGCAGGTGATGCCCGTGCGTTTCGTGCCCATGACGGGGCGGGTGCAGGAGCCGGCGGGCGAGTCCGACCGATAGGGCGGGCGAGGAAAATGTCACACTCTCGTCGGGGGGCGGCGTGTTCCCGAGGGCGGGCGGTGAGATCACGCGTCCGGCTCGCACGTGCCGTGCGCTGTCAGTACCACATGTTCAGCGCCTGGGGCAGAACGCGAAACCGAAAGGTCTTGCCTCTGCGGTAGAGATTGCCGTCCGTCTGAGCGCGGCGCTCGTTTGGCATGTCGATCTGAATATCTCGGCCGGCCCGGTAGGTGCCCAGCTTGTTCTCGTCGATCAGCGCGCTGGCGACGGTCTGTACGAGCTGGCTGCGGCCTGAGTTGACCGCGAGCAGATGCAGGCGTCCGTCGTCAAAGGCGGCGTTGGGCACGATCTTCATGTTGTAGCCGTAGTAAGGGATCTTCGTCACGATCGTGGTCACCGCGTGGGGCACTGCGAGCGTCTGGCCATCGACGGTGATGGTCATGTCGGTGCGCTCCAGATCGCCGACGAACGAGCCGAAGGTGGCCATCGCATAGGCCTGCGGCCCGCGGACGCCGCTGGCCTGGAGAGTCTCCCGTCGATTGAGGATATCCCCTTCGAGTCCCACGCTGGCCATGAAAGCTTTGACGGAGTCGTCGCAAAGAATCAAATCGAGCCGGCGGAACCGGCCCTCTCGGATCTGTCGGGCGATCCGGCTCAGTTGCGGTGGCAGACCCAATGCATAGCGCAGGGCACAGCCGGAGCCCAAGGGCATGTAGGAAAGGGTCGTCTGCGGGTCGATCGCATTGATGATATCCGAAAAGGTCCCGTCGCCTCCGGCGACAACCATGACATCGACCTGACTGGCCAAGTCCTTTGCGCGACGGATGAACTGCTGCTTCGAGGTCGTTTCCAGACCCGCGACAATCGTGCCTTCGCCCAGGATCTCGGCGGCCCGCCGCAACATCCGCTGCTTGCGCGCGATGGTTGTGGCTCCCGATTTCGGATTTGCAATGATGCCGAACCTCATCGACCTGGACGCTCCTGTATGAACTGGCGCGATTCGTCGGGCTTCGCCCGGCCATTGTACCGCTTTGTCGAGGCCGAATGCAAGCCTCTTCGTCAGGTGACCGGCCCGCCTGGAAGCGGGGGCGATGGGAGATCAGTGGGGCCGCGAAGGCCGGTGATTCGTTGAGGCCCGCTCCTAGCGAGAGAACTCGGCCGCGATGTAGATTCTGACCGGGCAAAGGCAAAAAGCGTGCTTTCCAAAAGGCAGCGAAAACTGGCAATCCTGGCTGTCCTCTTCCAGACATTCCAGGAAGCCGTTCTTTTCGATTCCGCTGACCTTGCCCAGGCGGGTGAACCCCGATTTATAACAGGCAAAGGCTTTGGGGCAGTCGACGCCGCTGATGACCTCTTCCAATTGGCGGTGGTGTTCCTGTGTGATTTCCATCGCGATACCCGTCGAAACAGATCAGACACTGCATCCAGCACCCGCCGTCCGCTATCCAATTAGACGATGAGAAGCGACGCTTTATTGCAGGGTTTTCGTGCTGCTGGTCGCGTTTTTGGGGCTCAGTGCAACGACCCGAAGCGCATCCACGTGTCAGCGGGCCAATAGACGTAGTCGGCTCGTCCGGCGATGGTGGCGTACGAGATCGGTCCGAAGTGGCGACTGTCCCGGGAGCGGTTGCGGTTGTCGCCCAGGACGAAGCAGTGATGTGCCGGCACGACCACTGCGGCGTAGTCCAGAGCCGCCTGGCTCTCCGCCGCGGCCAGGAAGATGGTGTACTTGCGGCGGCCGTTCTCTTCCAGGAAGAAATCGCCTTCCAGGACCTGGCCGTTGACCTCCACCGGCGCTGCGTTGATGTCCGATCGTGCGATTGCCCTGCGGGGCAGCTTCTCTCCGTTGACGTACAGGTCCCCATCCTTCATTTCCACCGTGTCTCCGGCGACGGCCACGACCCTCTTGATGTAATGGCCGTGCCAGTTCTCGTTCGGCGGTTTGAACAGGACGGTATCGCCTCGGCTGGGGGCGGTCTGGCGATAGGCGGTCTTGTCCACGAGGATTCGATCCTCAGGAACGATGTTCGGGTATTCCGAGGCGGCGGGAACGCGGAAGGCCTCAAAGAGACTGCCGCGCACGTGCAGGGCGTAGCCGATACTACTGCCCTGGATCAGTACTCCCAGGAGCAGGTAAATGCTGGGGCGGTTGTAGACCTTGGGTTGGTAGTCAGGCCTCGTGCGCCGGGCGAGTCGGCCGGCGTCCACCGTGGCCGCGACGACCACGCCGATGGTGGCGGCCACCATGAAGAACCCGAACAGAACCGTCGAGGCGGGACCATAGTAGGCCAGCAGTCCGAGGACGGCGGGAATGGCGACCCCGTAAAGCAGCCCGACCGCAAGGCCGCGTGCCAGGTTGCCACAATAAGCGTGCCCAACTCCCGGCATCAGCAGTGAAAGAAGGGCTGCCACCCAGGGAAGTCGCCGTTTCTGTTTCGAGGTTGATTCCGATAATGTCGATGATGGCACATCTGTCATTTCTTCTCTCCCGGCACTTACACAGACAGCAGCAGATGAAGCGTCAGCAGAATCCGGATCAGCCCTACGAGGCCGGCCAGTCCAAGGGCGGCTGCCTGGGCCCGCGATGAGACGCTGATACGCTCGACCAGACGCGCCCATCGGCGGGCGAGCTGGCTGACCCACGACGGTTCGAACCTGATCCGGTTCATCACACGGCCGGCGAAATCCGGGTCTACCTCAATCCGGCTTCTCTCCTGCACCCAACGGCGGTAGATATCTTCGTACTTCATTGGTCGTTTGCCTCGCATTGCCTCAGGGCCTCGGTCAGTTTCGTTCTGGCTCGGCTGACTCTCGACTTGATTGTGCCCACTCGCGTCCCTTCGATCCGGGCGATCTGCTCGTAGGGCAATCCTTCGAACTCGGCCAGGGCAAAGGCCCGGCGTTGACGAGCCGGCAGCGAGGCCAACGCCTGATCCAATCTGGCGAAGGCTTCCTGCTGGGCCAGCATCGCCAGAGGGGTCCTGTCGTCGACGCGAGCGGGAAACTCGCCTCTCGTTGTCGGACGTTTCCTCTTCAGATGGTTGATGCTCTTGTTCCGAGCGATCGTCAACAACCAGGTCGAGAATCGGCTGCGTGCCGGATCGAACGAATGCAGCTTGGCGAAAGCGGTCAGAAAGACGTCCTGAGCCAGGTCGTCACAACTCTGCGTCACGCCGGTGGTGTTTCGAATCATACGCACGACGGATTTCTCATACCGCTCAACCAGGAGCCGGAACGACTCGGTGTCGCCCTGGAGCACACGTTCTATGGCGAGTGTTTCGTCTGTCATCGTTCCAATCGCTGGCGATCTCGTTTTGCCCTGTTATACAACCACTTGGGCTCCGAGTTCCACGGAATCTGCCGTGATCTCTGTCGGATCGGCTCTTCCGCAGGCGCCTGGCAGCGACAGCGGCCGGACCGGTTGGCCGGAGGGGAAAAGCATTGACGCTCCGAACCAACTTTACCTACAATCGTATTAATTCCTACCAAGACGGCCGGCCATTTAGAGCCTCTTGAGGGTACGGCCTGAGGTGTATTCTTTGTAGAAATCTGGAGGTTAGCAATGGTAGCAAGTCTGTCTCGCAGAGTCCGGAAACCCAATGCGCGCGTCGTTTCGATGATTAGCGTGTTCTTGTTGTGCGCCATGCCGCTGACGAGCCTCGCCGAGGAAGAACAGAGCATTGCAACGCTGCGTCAGATGGGGCGGGCCTTCGCATCCATCGCGGAAAAGGCCTCTCCGGCGGTGGTGGGCATCCAGGCCACCAGAAAGGTGCGGAGCGACGTGTCTTCTCGAGGATGGTCGTATGGCGATCCGTCCAATCCGTTCGAGGAGGAACTGTTCAAGTACTTCTTCGGGCCACGTCGTTCTCCGCGGAATCGAGAAGAGCCCGAATCCCGGCAGGTGGCGCAAGGGTCCGGATTCATCATTTCGCCCGACGGCTACATCCTGACGAACAACCACATGGTGGGCGGAGCCGAGACGGTGACGGTGCAGTTGGACGACGGCCACAAAGTAACGGCTGAGATCGTCGGGACCGATCCCCAGACGGATGTCGCGGTGGTGAAGATCGACGAGGAGAACCTGCCCTACATCAAGCTGGCGAACTCCGATGACCTGGGGGTGGGCGAGTGGGTGGTGGCCATCGGCAATCCGTTTGGCTTGAGCCACACGGTCACCGCCGGGATCGTCAGTGCCAAGGGACGCAACAGCATTGGCGTGGCAGCGTATGAGGACTTCATTCAGACCGACGCCGCGATCAACTTTGGCAACTCCGGCGGTCCGCTGCTGAATCTCGACGGCGAGGCGATCGGCATCAACACGGCTATCATCGGGCCGGGCGGCAATGTGGGAATCGGCCTGGCGATCCCCAGCAACATGGCCAAGGACATCTACGCTCAGCTCAAGGAGAGCGGCGAAGTGGTGCGCGGATTTCTGGGGGTCCAGGGCGACGACGTCCAGGCCGGCATGGGAGAGTATTTCGGGCTGAAGGACGATGAGGGCGTCGTGATTCTCAGCGTGGTGGAGGACTCGCCCGCCGAAAAGGCCGGCGTCAAACAAGACGATGTGGTGGTCGAGATGGAAGGTGAGCCGGTCTCTGGTTGGAACGAATTCCGCAACCGCGTGGCCATGTACAAGCCGGGCAGCGAGGTCCGTATCGTGGTGATTCGTGACGGGAGGCCCAAGACCTTGACGGTGACGCTCGACAAGCGTTCGGATAACAGGTACGCGATGGGAGGCGGCAGCAGGACGGTCCAGGAAAATCTCGGCATGTCGCTCCAGACCCTGAACGAAGATTTCGCTTCACGCCTGGGGTACGAGGATCTTACCGGCGTGGTGGTGATGGAGGTCAGGCCCGGATCGCTGGCCGCCGAGGCCGGCCTTCGGGCCGGGACCCTCATCGTGGAGGTGAACCGAAATCCGATTCGCAGCGTAAAAGACTTCAATGAGGCAATCGAAAAGGCGCAGAACGACGGCAAGACCCAGGTCCTCCTGCGTGTGAGAGATGAAGAGTGGACTCGGCTTCGCATGTTGCGCCTTTCCGAGAAATAGCAGAAAGTGGGTCCTCCTTCATCTGGAACGGAGCCCCGTCGATGTAGGCGGGGCTTTCTTTTTTGATGGACCAAACACCGGACATAATTGTTTTCGTAGACCGCTGCTCCAGGTAGAATTGTGCACTGTTGGTCTGTGGCGACTGAATTCGAGCTTTGAGGTGCTCCGATCCCGGGTGGCAGATGATCGTTGACGTGTTGGCCAGACGGGAGGGAATTCTACATGGAGAAGAAAGCGGGTGGCGATGCTGGCGAGGGACGTGCGCCGTACTGGACAGACTCGGTCGAGGTGGTCCGGGTGCAACTCGATGGGCTGATGAACCACATCACCAGTGGAGTGGCGATCTACGAAGCCGCCAAGGAAGGCGAAGATTTTCTCTTCGTCGACTTCAACCGTGCGGCCGAGAAGATCGAGCAGGTCAAACGGGCTGACATAGTTGGCCGCAGCGTGCTTGAGGTCTTTCCCGGCGTTCGCGAGTTCGGCCTGCTCGATGTCTTTCGCCGCGTATGGCAGACGGGGCAGCCGGAACACCATCCTATTTCCGTCTATAAAGACCAGCGCATTTCCGGCTGGCGACAGAACTACGTTTGTCGGCTTCCGAATGGCCACGTCATGGCGGTCTACGATGACGTGACCCAGCACAAACGCAGCGAGCTGGCGGCGCGGATGAGCGAGCAGTGTTTTCGTGCGATCGCCAACTACACCTACGACTGGGAAGTCTGGGTCGGACCGACGGGACGGGTCTTGTGGACCAACCCGGCCGTGGCACGAGTCACCGGGTACACGGTCAAAGAGTTGATCGCCATGCCGAACTATCCGGAGCCCATCGTGCACGAGCAGGATCGCGAACGCATCATGCGGGCCTTCCGCTCGGCGCTGAAGGGCAGCACGGGAAACGACGTAAACTTTCGGATTCGGACCAAAGACAAGGGCGTCTTCTGGGTCGAGATGTCTTGGCAACCGATCTACGATGAGAGCAGCCACTCGCTGGGGCATCGGGAAAGCATTCGCGATATCACAGCCCGCAAGAAGGCCGAGCAGGCGCTGTAAAGGGCTCAGCGCGAGAAGGAAACCATTCTCGACAGTCTAACCGAACTGGTCGTACATCAGGACAGAGATCTTAAGGTCCTGTGGGCCAATCGCGCGGCTTGCGAGTCGGTGGGACTGACCCGGGCGCAGGTGATTGGCCAGCGGTGTTATCAGTTGTGGGCTGAAGGAGATCAGCCGTGCGAAGACTGTCCTGTGGTCAAGGCGACCGAGACGGGCCGCCCGGCTGAGATGGAAAAGACCACGCCCGATGGACGAACGTGGATCATCCAGGCCTCTCCTATATGGGACGAAAAAGGCCACATCGTCGGTGCCGCTGAGATTTTGCTGGACGTCACCAGGTACAAGCAAACGGAAAGAGCTTTGAGTGAACTCCAGCGGGAGTATCGTCTATTGGAGGCCGAACTCGATGCCTCTCGGGGCCGGGCGGACGAGGGGGCGTAGGCCACTATGGAGATCGTCCGGCCGTGCCCGCCAACGGTGAATTGCTTTGCTCGTTCTGTGATCCCACCCTATACTGCCCATCATGATACGCAGAGCGCTGGCTTTCTACACGAGGTACTTTGCCATCTGGGTCATCCTCTTTGGCATTGTGGCCTATTTCTGGCCCGGACCGTTCATACTAATGGGGCCCTACAACAGGTATTTCTTTTCCCTGACGATGTTTGGCATCGGGGCGGTCTTGCGCCTCGAGGATTTCAAGCGCATTGGCGAGAGACCGACTATCGTTCTCATCGGCTCGACGGCCCAGTTCACGATCATGCCTGTGGGGGCTTTTCTGGCCGCCCGGCTGTTCCGCTTGCCTGACGAACTCGCCGTTGGACTGATTCTGACCGGTTCGGCACCCGGAGCCATGGCGAGCAATGTGATGAGTTACATCGCCAAAGCCGATACGGCCTATTCCGTTTCCTTGACGACGGTTTCCACATTGCTGTGCCCCGTGCTGACCCCGGGCCTGACGTACCTCCTGGCCCAGGGGACGAAACTTGATGTGCCGTTCTGGGGCATGGTGGCCGACGTGCTGGTGATGGTGGTGATTCCTCTGTTCGTCGGGTTCGGGGTGCGCCATCTGCTCAAGGATAAGGTAGAAAAGATTCTTCCGGTCTTTCCGGCCCTGTCGGCGACCTTCATTGTTTTCATCTGCTCGCTCGTCATCGCCCTGAATCGGGATCGCTTGGCCGGCCTGACCGGCATGGTGTTGGTTGCCGTGCTGATGCTGAACGTCTACGGGATGGTTGCCGGCTACGGTGTCGGGGCGCTTTTTCGCTTGGCAGGCGAGCGCCGCCGGACGCTGGCGATCGAGATCGGCATGCAGAATGCGGGACTGGGCACCGTCCTGGCGTTGGCGCATTTTGGCGAAAAGGCCACCATTCCGGCCGCTGTCTTCGTTTTCGTGTGCATTATCACCGCCTCGGCCCTGGCCTCCTTCTGGCAGCGCGGCCGGGGCCCTTCGCTAGCGGAATGAACAGCAGATATTCGCGAAGACGCTTGCCCTTTTTCTCTGGAAATACTATAATACGGGGCTAAATTTGGCGACTAGATTCCTGTGGGCAGTCAACCGTTGGCTGCCCTTGCATTTGGACTTGGGTAGGGTTTTTATTGTAAGGAGCTTTCAGAAATGGCTTGTCATCTGGCAATTGCGGGAGTGACCGGTGCCGTCGGTCAGGAATTCCTGAGTATCCTCGAAGCGCGTGATTTCCCGTTCGACACGCTTAAGATGCTTGCCAGCAGCCGCTCCAAGGGTAAGAAAATCACCTTCAAGGGTAAGGAATACATCGTTGAAGAGTTGAGCAAGGACAGCTTCGCGGGCATCGATATTGCGTTGTTCAGTGCCGGCGGTGGTCGGAGTAAGGAGTTTGGTCCGGCGGCAGTCCAGGCTGGGGCGGTGGTGGTGGATAATTCGTCGGCCTTCCGGATGGACCCCGAGGTGCCGCTGGTGGTTCCCGAGATCAACCCTGAGGCTATCAGGCAGCACAAGGGCATCATCGCCAATCCGAACTGCTCGACGATCATCGGAATCGTGCCGGTCTGGCCTCTGCATCAGGCCAACCCGGTCAAGCGGATGATCGTCAGTACCTATCAGGCGGCCAGCGGCGCCGGCGCCGCGGCTATGGCTGAACTGGAAACACAGAGCCGCGATATTCTCGACGGCAAGCCCGCCGTGTGCAACGTGTTGCCTTATCAGATTGCGTTCAACTGCTTCAACCATAATTCGGCGCTCGAGCCCAGCGGCTACAACGAGGAAGAGATGAAGATGGTCAAGGAGACACGGAAGATTTTCGCGTGTCCCGACATCGCCATCACGGCTACCTGCATTCGTATCCCCGTGATGCGGGCGCATTGCGAGAGCATCAACCTGGAATTCACCGATCCGATGACGCCGGATCAGGTGCGCGACCTGCTGAGCACCGCGCCGGGCGTGACCGTGATGGACGACCGCGAGCACAATCGCTTCCCGATGCCGATCGACGCCTCGGGCAAAGACGATGTCTACGTCGGCCGTATTCGTCAGGACGAATCGCTGCCTGACAATCGCGGCATCAATCTCTGGGTCGCCGGCGATCAGCTGCGCAAAGGCGCCGCGCTGAACGCGGTCCAGATTGCAGAGAAGCTGCTGGAAACGTAAGCCTTCTACGGCGGCTGAACGCAGCGGCAGGGCAGCAATGTCACCTGCCGCTGCGCCGGTCGTCTTCACAGAAGCCCTCGGATGGCACTTCGCAATGTCAAACTGACAATCGCCTACGATGGCAGCCAATACCATGGCTGGCAGATCCAGCCGGGCTTCACCACCGTTCAGGGGACGATCCAGGAGGCCGTGCGCGGCTTGCTGGGAGCGGAGGTCAGGCTGTTTGGCGCCAGCCGGACCGACGCAGGCGTCCATGCCCTGGGCCAGGCCGGGCTGATCCAGATCGATTCGCCCATCCCGACGGAGAACCTCGCCCGTGCGATCACGGGGAGGCTTCCCGACGACATCGCCATCGTCAAGGCCGAGGACGTGCGCATGGGGTTCGACGTGATCGGTGAGGTCACGAACAAACTCTACCGGTACACAATCTTCTGCGGAAAGGTCAGGCCGGTCCTGCACCGCAACTACTGCTGGCACGTGCCGTCGGCGCTGGATGTTGGCCCCATGGACGAGGCCGCCCAGGCCCTCGTCGGCAAACACGACTTCAAGTCCTTTGCCTCGGCCGCCGACAACCGCCAGGATTCGGTCCGAACCATCTTCCGGTGCGATGTCATAGAGACGATGGAAGACGGTGATCGTTGGATCTATGTCGAGGTCGAGGGCGATGGCTTCCTCTACAACATGGTGCGCAACATCGTCGGGTCCCTCGTCGAAGTGGGTGCCGGACGCTGGACGCCCGAGCGCATCGCCCAAGCCCTGCAAGTCCGGGACCGCACCGCGGCCGGACCCATCGCCCCGCCGAACGGGTTGTGCCTGATGTGGGTAGAGTATGCATAACCGGTTTGAAACCGACGTCCTGCGGAGTGTTCCACGCGATGCTTGTTGAAAGAGACCATATCGGCATCTTCGGCAAAATGAACTCGGGCAAGAGCAGCATCATGAACCTGCTGACCCAGCAGGCGACCTCGATCGTCGATGCGACGCCCGGGACGACGGCCGATACGAAGATTGCCTTGCAGGAAATCCACGGCATGGGGCCGGTCAAGCTGTTCGATACCGCCGGGCTGGACGAGGCCACCGGGTTGGGCGAGAAGAAGCGGGCCAAGGTCCTGGCCGATCTGAAAGAATGCGATCTCGTCCTGCTCGTGATCGATCCGGACACAGAGGATTTCGCCACCGAGAGCGACGTGCTTGAAAAGGCGCGTGAACTCGATAAGCAAATCCTGGTGATCTACAACCTGTTCAAACATTCCGGCGCCGAGCGGATCGCACTTGTCGAAGAGAGTATCCCGCTGCTGAAGTTCCACAGGAAGATCGAACTGGTGGCAATCGACGAGGGGTGCCGACCGGACCTGCTCAACTTTATCCTGGGCAACTTCATCTCGAAAAATGCGAAGATGGAGCTGCTTCCGTTTCTCGACCGGGATGAGTTCTATGTGCTGAACGTTCCTATGGACGATGAGACGCCTCCGGGACGCTACCTGCGTCCGCAGGCGATGGCGGAAGAGTACATCACGCGCCACTGGGCCTGGCCGGTCTCGTATCGGATGAACCTGGGCAAGGCCCGTCAGGGCGATCCGAGCGAGCGGGCCCGTTTCGAGGGTTTTCTCAATGGGCTGGGCAAGCGCCCCAAGGCGATCATCACCGATTCGCAGGCGATGGACCTGATGCAGCCCTGGACACCCGACGATATCATGCTGACGACGTTTTCGATCATGATGATCAACTATGTCAGTCGAGGCCGGCTGGCGGCTTTTGCGAAGGGTATCGAGGCCGTCGATACGCTCGGACCTGGTGACAAAATCCTCGTCGCCGAGGCATGCAATCATTCGCGCATCGCTGAGGATATCGGGACGGTCCAGATTCCCAACTTCATCCAGAAACACTGGCCCGGCGTGCAAATCGATCACAACTTCGGGCGCGAGTTCCAGGAAAACGAGCAACTCCAATCCTACAAGCTCGTCATCCATTGCGGCGGATGCATGATCACCGCCCAGAAACTGCTGGCCCGTATCCGTGACCTCGATTCCATCGGTGTGCCCTACACCAATTATGGCATTTTCCTGTCCTACGCCCAAGGTCGTGATGCACTGCGTCGGGTGCTTCTACCCTGGGGGATTGACTATGTCCCTACCGCCTGAGAGAATAGGTCCTATTGGTCCTACAGGACCTATTCGATCCGTGAACAGGGGAGACTGATTTCTTGAAGATCGTCCACATCATCACGCGGCTGATTCTGGGCGGGGCCCAGGAGAACACACTGATCACCTGCAAACTCCTGGCCGAGCGTGGGCACGACGTCACGCTGATCACCGGTCCGGCGTTGGGGCCGGAGGGAGAACTGTTTAACCAGACGAAAGGGCAGAAGTACGAGACGATTGTCATCGACGAGATGCGGCGGGCCATCGAGCCGGTCAAGGATGTCGTCAGCTATCGCAAGCTCAAGAAACGATTGCGGCGATTGCAGCCCGACATCGTCCATACGCATTCGGCCAAGGCTGGCATCCTCGGTCGCTACGCCGGTGCCGCGCTGAAAGGCACCTGGGCTCCGAACCGACCGGCGGTGGTTCACGGCATCCACGGTTTGGCCTTCCATCCCTATCAAAGCCCCTGGCTCAATTGGCTGTACATCACGGCCGAGAGAGCCGCAGCCAGGCGGACCGATTACTTCGTCAGCGTCGCCGACGCCATGACCGACCAGAGCAAGGCCGCCGGCATCGGGGTCGACAAACCTTATGTCACTGCCTACTCGGCCATCGAGGAAGAGCAGTTCTTGACGCCGATCGCAACAGAGAAGAAAGCGCAGTTCCGCCGCCAATATGACATTCCGGAGGATGCCGTCGTCCTGGTCACGATCGCACGCCTGTTTATGCTCAAAGGCCACGACTACATCATCGAGTCAGCAAAGGAGTTGGCGAGGCGCTTCGACAACGTGATCTGGCTGTTCGTCGGCAATGGCAATCTGGCGGATCAATATCAGCAGGAAGTGCGCGACCTGGGCTTGGCCGACCGCTTTCGCTTCACGGGTCTGATGCCTCCGAGCGACGTTCCGCTGGCGATTCAGGCTTCCGACATTCTCGTCCATTGCTCGCTGCGCGAGGGTCTGGCCCGGACGTTGCCCCAGGCGATGCTGTGCGCCCGACCGGCCATCTCGTTCGACGTGGACGGGGCCCGCGAAGTGGTCAACGAGCATACGGGCCGGCTCGTGGCCCCCCAGGATGTTCCGCAACTGATTGAGGCGTGCGCCGAACTGATCGCCGACCAGGCTCTCCGCGAAAAGCTTGGCCAGACCGGTCGCGAATCCGTCACCCAAAAGTTCGCCCCCAACACGATGGTCGATACCATCGAACACGTCTACCGGACACTCACGCAGGTTGATTAAACGGTTGGGTTGGTGCTCTGCCGCCTTGGCTCAAATTTCCTTGCCTCCCGCGAGCCAAACGGGTAGCCTCATAGCAGGGCCAGTGACACGCATTCAATCCGGGCCGCTCGTTGGATGAGCGGAACCGCTGGTCTGTGTCTTCTGAATTGCTGTCTGCTGAGGGAAATCGGCATGCGAGATCGTACGCCACTGATATCACTTTCTAGGCTGGCTGTCTTCATCCTCAGTGTTCTTCGGTTGTGCTGCGCGGGGCAGATCTTCGGTCAGGAACAGGCCGATCTGCGCCAGATGATCAATCGGGCCAAGTCGGACGTCTTTCCGGCCCTGATCTTCGTCAAGCCGATCGTGGAAGACTATGGCAGCGGTGAGAAGAAGCAGCAGGAGGTTTTCGGGTCGGGTGTGGTCGTCAGCAGTGACGGCTACGCGGTGACCAACTGGCACGTGGTTGATAAAGCCGTCACCATCAATTGCGTCCTGCACGACAAGCGGCAGGTGGAGGTCGAGTTGATCGGCTCGGATCGTGATACGGATCTGGCCCTGCTGAAGCTGCCCGATCCGGCGCCGGGTCAGACGTACCCATGTGCCGGTTTCGCCGATAGCAGCCACGTGCAGGAAGGCGATTTCGTGATGGCGCTGGGCAGCCCCTTTGGGTTTCAGCGCTCCATCAGCCTGGGGATCGTTTCCAACGCGCAGCGCTATATCGGCTTCGAAAGCGAACATAAGTACAACACGTGGATTCAAACCGACGCCGCGATCAATCCGGGTAACAGTGGCGGCCCGCTGATCGATACGGAAGGCCGTATCGTGGGCGTCAACACTCTGGGGGTGTCCGGCAGTGGCCTGGGTTTCAGCATTCCGGCCTCGATGGTTCAGACGGTTATGACGCAGCTCAAACAGGATGGCCAGGTCGTGCGGGCCTACACCGGGTTGCGGCTGCAGGCCCTGAAGGATTTCCACAGCAACACGTTTGTTGACGTCGCGCTCGGCGTCTTGATCACAGGTGTGGAAGAGAACAGCCCGGCGGCCGAAGCCGGAATTCGTGCCGGAGACATCTTACAGCGCATCGACGGGCAGGTCGTGGAAGGCACCTATGCCGAGATGCTTCCCGCCATCTGGTGCCGATTGGCAGATCTACGCATCGGTACGCCCGTGTCCCTGGAGCTTCAGCGGGGCTCCGAGACGTTTCAGGCGACGATTACGCCGGAGGAGAAAGGGCAGCTGGAAGGCGACGACCTCGATTGTCGCCGCTGGAATATGACGGTCAAGGAGATCAACAAGTATCGGACGCCGCGCCTGTACTACCTTCAGAAGAAGGGTGTCTACATCCAGGGCGTGAAGCGCCCGGGCAACGCGGTGAGTTCGGGATTGAACCGTCGCGACATCATCGTGAAGATTGATGGCATGCCCGTGGAGACCATCGACCAGGTTGGGAAGATCTACGAGCGGATCATTGCGGACGAGCAGCGAGAGAAGAAGGTCATGTTCGAGGTCCTGCGCAGCGGCCTGCGGAAGTGGATCGTTTTGGACTATCGACGCGACTATGACGAGGAATGACGATGGCGAGCATAGAACGCAGTCAGGCTTGGATGTGCGGGCTCGGTATACTCCTGATCCTGTGTGCGCTCGGGGTCTCGGGCGAACAGGCGGCTGACGAGGCCCAGGAGGTCCCCTGGCAGACAATCCAGCAGGAGGTGTCGTGGAGTTTCGTGGTCGTTCATTTTCACCTGAAAAAGAGCGAACATCCTTCCGCTGACGGAGAAGATCGATACGACAGCGAGCAGCGGGCAGCGATGGAATATATCCTCGATAAGAACACCGTCGAGACGGTTGGCGTGATTCTCAGCGAGTCCGGCGAAGTGCTCACGCTGGAACGACAGCCCCAGTTGTCGGAAGTAGTGGATCACATCACGGTGCGAGGCTGGGACGGAGCGGTGGTGCCGGCGCAGGCCGATCGGCTGCTGACGAAGGCGCCGGGTCGAATCGTGCGCTTGGCAGAGGCGCTGCCCGAGGAGTGGCGGGCGCTGTCGTTCGCAGAGTTGGCAGAGACGCCCACTCCGGAGATGAGACTCTTTGTTGCGGCGCTGGGGATAGACGAGCAGCAACGTATCAGCATCAAGCCTTGCGGTTACGGTCTGACGTGGGGTGGTGAGACGACAGGGCACTCCTTACAACTCCCGAATTTCTACCATGTAGGGGTCCTTTGCAGTGCCGCGGGCCGGCCGGTCGGTGTGACGATCCAGCGTGAAATCGATCTGGGGCCAGCCGGAACCATTTGGCGCGGTGGGGATATTCTCGCCGACCCGGGCATCTCGGTAGAGCAGCAGAGGCAGTTGGAGGGCAGACTGAAGAAGGAATTCGCAGAGCATGTCTACGAGATTACTGTGACGTTTCGCCCCCAATCGAGAGAAGACGGGTACGACTTTCCCGGGCGGTACCGCTACGAAGGACCGTATTCCCGCCGGGGCAGCCAGGAGCGCTTGTTGTACGGTCTGGGTTTCGCTTCCGCCAAACTGCTGGTGCCCGAGATACTGTCGGCCGAAATGGTGGCCGGGATCGACACGATCTCAGTAGAGATCGATGGTCGGCAGGTTCCGGCCCGTTTCGACGGAGCCCTCCAAGAGTGCAGTGCGATGGTCATCGGGTTGGAGGAGGGCGAATTGCCCCGGACCATGGCGTTCGCGGGCGAGGCGACGGTTGCCCGTATTAAGCCTTTCTGGGGCGTGTCGGTGCGGGAGATGGCCGGCAAGGATGTGCGCGTGCGGTACACACGCTGGATTGAGAAGCGACAGGGGTATGCCGACAAGTGGTACCCCGTTTTGGATCGGTCCGTTCGGGTGGGTAGCTGGCTGGTGGACGATCAGGGTCGACTGGCGGGCCTGTGCGGCAGGATGCGGCGCGCGCAAGATCGTCTGAGACCTTACCTGTTGGCCAGTCGCTACGGGTCCTACCGAAGTCCCAGCTACTTCGCTTCCGAATACATGGGCGGGGGCATGGGATACGAGCCGTACCCCCGGGGGAGCACCAGGAAGCTGTTCGAAGGAGCTGAACTGGCCCGCCTGCTGGATAATCTGCCGGCCGGTTATGACGAGCACATTCGCCATATGACCAAGGACGAACAGAAACGGCGGGTCTGGCTGGGTGTGGAGTACACGGCCCTGAGCAAAGAGATGGTCAAGCAGATGGACTTGCGCGAGCCGACCGAGGACGGGCGTCTGGGCATGATGATCAACCGCGTCTATCCGGGGTCGCCCGCGGCACGAGCGGGACTGGTCGAGGGCAACATCCTTCTGACGCTGGCCGTGCCCGAGGCGCCCTGGCCCATCGAGCTGACCGTGAATGAGCGTGATGACTACGATATGCCCGATTACGATGAGGCGGACATTCCCAGGGAGTTCGAAGCGATGGGACTGCGCATGCCGCGTCGCCGTCCCTGGCCCAGCCGGGGCAATCCCTTAACGCAGATGTTGGCCGACATCGGTCTTGGGACTCGCGTTTCCATTCGCTATATTCACAATGGACAGATAGAGGAGAAGGAGTTCGAGATCGAGCGGGCACCGCGTGACATGCTCAGCGCCGCGAAGTACAAGAACGAGGAGCTGGGCCTGACGGTAAAGGATCTGACCTACGAGGTGCGCGCGGGGCTGCACCTGGACGAGAGTGAGAGGGCGGTCGTCATTACGGAGGTGGAGCAGGGCACGGCCGCGGCCTTGGCACGCATCAATCGGTTCGAGTTGATCCGGGCCGTTGATGGCCAGCCGGTCGACGATGTCGAGGTGTTCGAGAAGCTGCTTGCCGACGCCCAGGAGGCGGAGAAGGAATCCGTGCGACTGACGGTGGAGTACATGGGCAAGACGCGTCTGGCCGATCTGAAGTTCGACGCCCAGGGCGCCCCGGGCCTGCTCAAATCGCTGCTGCCAGGTCTACCGTGATCCCGTTGCACGCCGGGACTGATTTCACCGGGACCCGGTGAAGTGGACCGGGTACGTTTCCGGGTCTCGGATGGCCTTGAAGGGGCCAGGCAGAGCCGCCAGTTCCTGCGCCAGTCTCCTCTGGATCGTTTCCATCGGTTCGGCGGCCTCGAAGGGCCGCAACAGATCGGGGGCCGCCGGGTCGAACGGGCCGATGATGTCGTTCTCATGGCGGCCCGAGTCGGTGACGCGAGTGATGGTCTTTCGACCGGGGCGGGTCACCTTGTCCGGCGAACTCTTGCACAGGTTTCGTCCATGGTACTGGACGATCTTGTAGACAATCTCGAGAGCCGGTGCGTGACGGCCCGTGCTGTACCGTGTGCCGATGCCGATCCCGTCAATTTCGGCGCCGGCTTCCAGTAAGTCGCGAATCTTGTATTCATCCAGGTCGCCACTGACGAAGATCCTCAGGAAATCCAGACCTTGCTTGTCAAAATACTCCCGCGCGAACCTACTCAGGGCGACCAGATCGCCGCTGTCGATGCGAATTCCCTTGATGCGGATACCCTTCGCCTCCAGAATCTCCTGGGCCACGGCCGCCGCGACCTGGATACCTTCAAGCGTGTCGTAGGTGTCCACCAGCAGCACCGCGTTCTGGCCGAACTGCTCGGCGAAGTCCCGGAAGGCTTGCTCTTCGCCGTCGTGCGCCTGCACATAGGAGTGGGCCATGGTCCCGGAGGGGAGCAGGGTCAGGGCCCGGCCGGCAAAGACGTTGCTGGTGGCCTTGAAGCCGGCGATCTGGCCCCCACGGGCCGCCCGCAGCGCCGAGATCGGCCCCTGACAGCGGCGCAGGCCGAAATCGAGGACGGGCTTGTCACCGGCCGCCAGCACCGTCCGTGCTGCCAGGGTAGCCTCGATGATCGAGAAGCCCAGGATGTTGAGGATGTACGTTTCGAGCAACTGGGCGTCGAGGATCGGCCCACTCACTTCCAGAATGGGCTCGTGCGGGAAGAAGACTGTTCCCTCGGGCAACGCGCGGATTCGCACTCGGGGTTTGAACTGGCCGAGATAATCGAGGAAATCGGTCTCGAAGGTCCCGAGCGATTGCAGGTAGGCAACGTCGTTCTCGTCGAACCGAAATGCCTCCAGATAGGTCTCGATCTCGGCCAGACCGGCCATGACGAAGTAGCCCCAATGTTCGGGCAGCCGGCGCACTGTCACTTCGAACTCAGCGGTCTGATCCATGTGTTTCTTGAAATACACTTGCGCCATCGTCAGTTCATAGAGATCGGTAAACAGCGCCGGTGTCGCGTCGATCAGCCACATGTCAGCCGCCTCTTGCATTCATCGAGTGTCGTTATGTGCACGCCACGCTTCTGCAGTTCGTCGCAGATCTCTGCCTCGGGCCGTGAGCCAAGGCCTTTGGTCGCATCCTCGAGCAGAAACAACTCGACACCTTCGTGCCTGGCCAGACCCCTGAGGACGTAGGCGACGCAGAAGTCCAGCGCCACGCCAAACACCACCACCCGCTGCGGATTGACGAGGTCGACGAGCTTGTCGGCATTGGGATTCTCGAAGACGTCGAGGCTGTTCTTGCGAATCACGATATGAAACGGATCTCTCTGAATCAGTTTGCGCAAGTTCGTCACTGCCGCTTCGTCGAATTCGACGTAGTCAATGGGTACCTGGCCCAGATCGCCGACGCGCTCGCTGCCGGGATGGCCCGCCATACAGTGAGGGGGAAACGTCTCTTTGAAATCGGGTGTTTCGGATATTTCGGGATCGTCGGTGCTATGCCAATCGATATCGGCAATGATGGAAGAGCCGTGATCCAGCGCCCATCGACGAGCGGCGCTGATCGTCTCGACAATCGTCTCGGCCCCAGGCACGTACAGCCTGCCTTCGGGCATCATGAAATCGAATTGCGTGTCCACATCCCAGAATATCGTGCCCATGGTAGCAAGCCACCTCCACTGGACGGGTCCGCGCCGGTTGCCGTGAGTGTCTCTTTAGCATAGGAACGGGTGCGGCCCGATGCAAGATGTTATTCCAACGTGCGGCCCAAGCTGCTACAATGACCGCCTTATGACATACGCCGGGACCGAACGGCTCGTTCGGCCCACGATTGCGGTTATGAAGGGGCGGTTCATCATGAAGAGCTATCGCAAAGAGTTGTGGTTCAATACCACCCGGCGGCGGGAATATATCAACATCACGCCGGAGATTGACAAATGTCTGGCGGAAAGCGGCATCCGCGACGGCATACTGCTCTGCAATGCCATGCATATCACCGCCAGCGTCTTCATCAACGACGATGAATCGGGGCTGCACCACGATTTCGAGGTCTGGCTGGAGAAGCTCGCGCCGGAAAAGCCCTATGGGCAGTACAAACACAATGGCTACGAAGACAATGCGGACGCCCATCTCAAGCGTAGCGTCATGGGCCGGGAGGTCGTGGTCGCGGTCACCGAGGGCAAGCTCGACTTCGGTCCGTGGGAGCAGATCTTCTACGGAGAGTTCGACGGAAAGCGGAAGAAGCGCGTCCTGGTCAAGATCATCGGTGAGTGAGATGGCGGGCGCATCGTGACGCTGACCGGTTTTCTCGTCAAGACGATCCTTATTTCTCTGTCGGGCGTGATGGCGCCGGGAGCGGTGACGGCCGCGGCGGTGGCCCATGGAGCTCGGCGCCGTTGGGCGGGAACGTTGATGGCGGTCGGCCACGGCATCGTTGAGATCCCCCTGATCTTCCTCATCATGTTCGGTCTGGGTATTTTGTTCCAGGCGGACGGTTTCAAGATTGCTGTTTGCGTCCTGGGCGGCGCTTTTCTCGTCTGGATGGGGCTGGGCATGGTGAGGCAGGTCGGCGCGGCTAATACCGTCTCGGGTCAGGCCGGAACCACTGGGCCTCTGATGACGGGACTGATTCTGTCGATCAGCAATCCGTACTTCCTCTTATGGTGGGCCAGCGTCGGTCTGAACTTGACGCTCGAGGCGCGTGATCTCGGTTGGATGGCCTTTCTGCTGTTTGCGTTGACGCATTGGCTGTGCGACCTGGTCTGGCTGACGATTCTGTCCTTCGGCAGCTTCCACGGCACGAGCATCCTCGGTCCACGCGGCCAGGGAATCGTCCTGCAGATCTGCGGCGTCGCGCTGATCGCGTTTGGCGTGCACTTTGCCTACGGGGCGGCCAAGCTGCTTGGCCAGACGTAGCCGCTTACGCCGAAGCCGGCGGCTCCGGCCAGCTGGGCTCGGACTCGTTCTGGTTCGAAGCGGCGTCTGGAATGTCGGAGAGTCCTCTGGTCTCTACGGGGGTAAGGATCTCTTTGAGATTGTGCTTGGCCAGCAACTGCCGCTGCGCCTGGACCAGTTTGCCCAGCGTGCTTGGTTCGTCCAGATTGGGCTGGGCCAGTGCTACATCCGCCAGTGTCTCGGTGATATCCGACAGGGCAATTTGTTCCGGGTCTCTGGCCAGAACGAGGCCGGGACGTGGCTCGGCGGCCCTGACGAGCAGCCCCTTCTCGATCAGATTGTCGGTGATGTTTTCCCCGAGTTCGGCAGGGATCTTCAATTCACGGCAGAGCACCTCGGGCGCCAGCGGCCCTTGATTCCGGGCGAACGCCTCGGCGATCTGACGCGCCATGCTGATGACGGTCAGATCGTTGGTGACGAAGTACACCTGCTTGGCCTGCCGGGCCGCTTCGATCTCCGCGGCGTCGAGCGTTCGCAAGTGCTGCGTCGTAAACGTCAACTGGAGGCCAAAGAGGACGATCAGCCAGGTGATGTGAATCCAGAAGACGCCCAGCGGCACGAGACCGGCGACGCCGTATATTTTGCTGTAGGGAATGAACTCGGTGACGTACTTGCCGAAGCCCCATTTGGCAATGCCCCAGACCAGCGCCGCCACAGCCGCGCCCCAGAGGGCTGCACCAGGTTTGACCCGGGTATTGGGTAACACAAAGTACAGAAAGAAAAACGCCAGCAGGGCCAGCATGTAGGACAAAATGAACGGCGTGACATGGGTCAGGACGGTGGTCTCGATGTTCTTGATCGTGGCATATTGCGTGGTCCCGTAGATGCCCACCCCCAGCAGCAGGGGGCCCAAGGTGAGCAGCGCCCAGTAGTTGATAACGCGGTGCAGGAATCCGCGCCCACGCGAGAGATGCCAGATGTGATTGAAGGCCCGTTCGATGGTCGATAGCAGTGCCAGGGCCGCCCAGACGACGATCACAACACTGACCAGGCTGAGCGATTTCTTGTCCAGCCCTCCGAAGAACCGATTGATAATGCTATCGAGTTGGTCGGTGAGCATCACGGTCTCGTCCGGGTTTTCCTCGTCGGCGCGGTACTCGATCTTCGTCAGATGGAGCTGCTCGTAGGTGAAGCGCTTCAGTCGTTCGCCAATACCCCGGCCCGTGGGAAACGACTGGAAGATCAGCAGGACGACGATCGCCAGCGGGACGAGACCGAAGATGGTGTAGTACGATAGAGCCGCGGCCTGCTGACCGGCACGGTTATGCTTGAGGAGCCGGATGCAGTGTGACCACAACTTGATTTGGAGCACCAGGAACCGACTGGCCCGACCTAGCTGCGTGGTGGGTGTGGTTTGCAACTCTCTCACTAGTCTCATGGCTCAGCGTCCCCTAGAAAAGGCTTTCCAATCCTCGGAAGATCTGGTCCTGAAGCAATCGACCCAGATCGAGTTTGGGCTTGGTAATGGTTCCCGTCAGGGCGACTTGAATGCGCGGTCCGGCCCGGTCCTCCCGGTCCACACGCGCGGTCCGTCCGCGCAGCGTCCAGGGCAGGGTGACGGTCATATCAAGCCGCTCGTCCAACCCGATGGTCCCGCCAAAGTTGATGGGATTGTCACCGACGTCGATCTGCATGTCGTCATATTGCATCGTGCCATTTTGCAGGGCGATTCTCGTCGGGCGAATGGTCAACCTCTGGCCCCGCAGGCTCTGTCCCGTGGCTTTGAGGATTTGCTCCAATAGACCGGAAGCCTCCAGCAGCACGTTATCGGCCGAGATGGTCCCGATCACCACGGCCTCTTTGGCCATCCCTCCGGCCAGTGGGATCGAAAGCCTCTCACATTCGAAACTGGCGACGCCGCTGATCCCCGTGACGTTGGCGAAGAGCGGGTTGACGTATTGGAGCATTTGCGCCGTCATTTCTCTGTTGAGCTGAATCCCTTGAGCCAGCATCATCGGCTCGGGGGTTTGCAGCGATCTGGACTTTTCCTTGAAATCGGCCTGGGCGGCAAAGTTGAGCTGCCCGTTGTTGACCGTGGTTTTGAACGGCGTGATCGTCATCAGGCCGTTCTCCATGCGGATGTCCAGATCGGTCGGACCGACGTTCAGCCCTTTGTAGCTGGCGCCGTCGAAACCTGAGGTCGTGGTGGCATCCAGGTTTGCCAGGAGCAGGTTGGGGTCGTCGGCCGGATACGTGCTGGCGAAATTCAGAGCGACTGGCCGTTGCCCGGTCAGGTCCAGACCGGCCGGCAGGAACCCCGAGGCGAGCGAGCCCACGGCGGCCCAGTCGCACTCGCCTTCAATCGTTCCCTGGACCTGGGCGTTGTTTCCCTGCCGGGTCTTCTCAAACTGGCCTTTCCTGATCTTGATCTGCGGACTCTCCAACTCGAATTTTTCCACGTTGATGGCCTTGGCATTCGGATCGACCTGCACGTCGAAGAGCAACGCCACCTGTTCCTGCTCGAACGGCTCCTTCTCGGGAGCGACAAGCTTGAGGTTCTGTATCTTGGTATCGGCGGTTTGGAGGCGGTACTTGCCTTTTTGCCCGGTAATCGCGATTTCGGACTGGGCGATACCGGCCAGGTCCATGTCCTTCGGGAACGAGGCGAACAGCACGGCGTAAGGTTTGAGTTTCGCCAGGTCGAGCTCGCGGGCCGTGACGTCCACTTTCATGGGCACGCTGGACGTTTCGCCCAGGGGGACCGTTCCATTGTGGGCACTAAGGTCCCCGAACCCTCCCTTGATGTCAACATGGTCGATGGTAAGAGATTGCCTGGTTCTGTCCATGTTGAGGGCGAAATCGACGTTCGCCTGGGGCTCCGAAACGCTGTTGCCATCGACCGAGGCCAGCAGGAGCTGGCTGAGAGCAGCCGCTCCGGTCGCCACGACGTTGCTGTCCTGGATGGAAACTTGGCCCTGACTGGAGACCGTACCGGCCATCTGGTAGGGGCCAATGTCGGCGAATTGCCCCAGCTCCGATTGCAGCGCGGTCAGATCGATCCTGGCGTCGTATCGGATCTGCTCGAAATCGCCGTTGGCCTCGATCTGGGCAAACGCGGACGAGACGTTCAAGGCCTCAAGTCGGGTCTTCTTGCCGTCAGCCGAGAGTCTCAGGCCAGCCTCGACCGGCTGGACCAGCGTCAGTTCCCTGCCCTCGACGTTACCCGCCAGCCCCACCACCTTGGTTTGGGCGACGATCGTGGCATGACCGTTCTGCGTGATGGTACTGATGGTTCCATTGGCGCGGCCAGCCGTGATCCGTGTTCCTTCCTTCAGGGCAAAGGTGTTGGGCATCTGGGACAGTAGGGCGGGCAGTTCGCAGTCGAAATCGCCCTGCAAGTCGTAGGCCGAGTCGCTCTCCAGGAGATCGGCCATCGACTTGACGGTCAGGGGGAGGGTCCCCGCAGCTTTGACGGTGGCCCAGTCGGTCCGTGCCTCCAACTGCTCGATGCGTATGGCTTGCCCGTTCTGCGTGAGCTTGGTGCGGACGTCCAAACGAGACGTATGGAAGCGGTCGCCCTTCAGAACTGCGCCGCCGATATCCAGGTCCTGGCCTGCGATGGTGGCGGCCACGGTCCCCAGCTTGCCATCGTATAGGGTGCTGTTCATGTTTGCTGAGACGCGTCCCGTGGCCTGCAATTCCACACCCGCCAGGTCGAAGAGCGGAGCCAGCGAATCCAACTTCAGGTCGTTCACCTCGACGACGACATCTCCACTGGTGCCCTTGAGCGTCCAGCCGCTGCTCTGGGACGGGGTGACGGTGCCGGTCGCATGGATTTGAGCCTCGTCTCCGGCGTCGGCAATCACCATGTCCACTTTGACATTGGAGGCCTCTCCCGGCGGACGCATGCTCAATTGAGAGTTGAGATTCGCAACGTGCATGGTCTTCCCGGCGCGGTCGGTCACACGGACGCTGCCGTCGTTGATGACCACGTCACTGATCAGTGCCAGAGACGCCGGTTGGGCTGAGGTCGGACGAGCCCTTCCCGCTTCGGCCGTGGCAGGAGAAAGTGATGGCTTTTTGCGCAGGTCGATCTCTATGTTGGGCTTATCGATGGTGGTTTCGCCCAATGAAAGGGTGCCGCCGAGCAGGGCACGAAGGCGGGGTTGGGCGTCGATCCCGCCGATGCTGACGCTGGTCCGGCCGGCCTTGTCACGGAAGCTGAACTCGGAAATCCGGACGCCCTTGAGCCAGCCCACGGTCAGCTCTCCTATGGCCGCCGTGCCGCCGGTCGAACGGCCGATCTTCGCCTGAATCATCCGCTTGAAGCTGTTGGAGGAAAGATAGACGGGGGTCAGAGCCACCGCCAGCACAATGATTGCGAGGCCGCCTGCCAGGATCCAGGGCCACTTCCTGGTTTTCGCGCTCCGGGCCCCGCCTCGCTCGTTCTGCGACTGACCTTCCATGGCTGACCTCCCGAAAGAAGCGCGTCCACTCTACCCCCATCTATGATATGTATCGTCACGCGTCATTGTAGTGCAGACTGTCGTCGAAGTTAAGAAAAGAAATCGCAGGGGGGGAGGGGAGGTTAGTTCCGCATACACGGGCCAACCATGCCGTCACGAGCCGCGCGAGCGGGCCCGTAATGTGAGGACGAGATGTGTAACGACGACAATGAGGTGCTGGCCCCGCCGATCTACCGTGGGGCCAACTGCAACCGCTCAGCTTTCCATGATCTCGTTTGATTTAAGGGTCACCAACTCGTCCACCTTGTCGGTGTACTCCTTGGTGACCTCGTCAATCTGCTTCTTGCCTCCCTGCAAATCGTCCTCAGTGATCTCTTTGTCCTTCTGCATCTTTTCAAGAGTCTTGATGGCGTCGCGTCGGACGTTGCGGATGCTGACCTTCGCCTGCTCGCCGGCCTGCTTGGCTTGCTGCACGATCTGTTTGCGGCGTTCCTCGCTCAGCGGCGGGATGTTCAGCCGAATAAACTTGCCCTCGACGAGCGGGGCGATGCTCAAGTCGCTGCTCTTGATGGCCTTCTCAATGTCTCGCAAGGCTGCCGGATCGAAGGGTTTGATCACCAGCATGTCCACCTCGGGGGCGGAGATCGTCGCCAGCGATTTAAGCGGTGTGGGGCTGCCGTAGTATTCGACTTTCAGATGCTCCACCAGGGCCGGGGTGGCCCGACCTCCGCGGAATGACTTGAGATCGTCCTGAAGCACGTCGACGCCCTTGCGCATCCTGGACTTGCTCTCTGAGATCACTGCTTGTGTTGGCATGGTTTCCCTCTCTGCTCTTGAACGATATCGGCGCCCCGTCAGATCTATTAGGCACTGATGCGCGTGCCCACCTGCTCGCCGCAAATGGCTCGGGTGATATTGCCTTCCTTAAAGATGTTCAGCACCACGATTGGGATGTGGTTATTCTGGCACAGGCTGATTGCAGCATGGTCCATGATGCGCAACCCCCGGCTCAGCACGTCGTTATAGGAAAGTTGCGTCAGCAGTTGGGCATCGGCGTTCTTCTCCGGGTCGTCGGTATAGACCCCATCAACCTTGGTCGCCTTGATGAGCAGGTCTGCATCGAGTTCGGAGGCCCGCAAGGCGGCACAGGTATCCGTTGTGAAGAAGGGATTGCCCGTACCCCCAGCGAGGATCGCGACGCGGCCGCGTTCGAGATGCCGCAAGGCCCTTCGACGTAGAAAAGGCTCGCAGATGGCGGCCACTTCGATGGCGCTGAGGACTCGCGTGGGCTGACCCAGCTTCTCGAGCGTCTCCTGGAGGGCACAGGCGTTGATGATGGTCGCCAGCATGCCCATGTAGTCGGCCGTGTTGCGGGGAATATGGCTGGCCTCCGAGAAGGCCTCTCCTCGCAGAATGTTGCCGGCACCGACGACGACGGCGACCTCGGGTCCCAGCTTACAGATGTCCGCGATACGGCTGGCGATCGATTCGAGCGCCGCGCCATCGATCCCAGACTCGCCGGGGCGGCAGAAGCTCTCGCCCGAGAGTTTGAGCAATACGCGTTTGTGCTTGCATTCTCCCATCACGTCGGTGTTCGCCCTTCCCTGATCCCGTCTCGGCACTGCCGAGGCCAGCTCACGCCTGAATTATCCGACTTCGAATCTGACGAACCGCTTGATGCTGGCTTCGCCGCCGGCTCCTTTGGCCGCTTCGGACAGGACCTGGCCGACCGACTTGCTGTCATCTTTGACAAATGGCTGCTCCAGCAGGCAGTTCTCGGCGTAGAATTTCTTTATCTTGCCGTCGACGATTCGGTCCACGATCTCCGCTGGCTTGTTCTTGACTTGCTCGGCGTAGACCGCCTTCTCCTGCTCGACCACCTGCGGATCGATCCCATCCTTGTCCAGGGCCAGGGGCTTGCTGGCGGTGATGTGCATGGCGATGTCCAGGCTGGTCCGCTTGACAGCCTCGGCCGCGGCCACCTCATCGCTGCTGGCCTCGATCTGGACCATGGTGCCAACCTTGCTGTTGAAGTGAATGTAGGAGGCTACCAGGCCGCTACCGTCCAGCGTGAATTTGGCATAGTCGCCGACCAGCGTTTTCTCGCCCGTTTTGCTGACGGTCTCGGTCAGGATATCGTTGAACGTCTTGCCGTTAATGCTGGTGGCAAGCACGTTGTCGGGCCCTTCGGTCGCACTGCAGGCCATGGCGTAATCGGCCAGGTGATCGGCGGCAGCGAGGAAATCTTGGCTCTTGGCCACGAAATCGGTCTCGCAGCAGAGAGAGGCCAGCACGGTGGTCTTGCCGTCCTCGGTGGCCCTGCAAACGACGCGCCCGTTCGAGGTCTCCCGCTCGGCTCGCTTGGCCAATGTGGCCAGGCCCTTCTTACGGAGCGCTTCCATTGCCTTATCGATATCGCCGTCGGCTTCCTGCAAGGCCTTCTTGCAGTCCATCATGCCTTGTCCTGACATTTTACGCAGTTTCATGACCGCCGAAGCTGAAATTTCCGCCATTTGAATCGACTCCTGTTTTCGTCTCTATCTGAAGGTTCAAAGAAGCGCCAGGTTGCTCAATCGCTGGACCGCTGCGCCTGAGCACGTCCCCGAAGCACGCCCATGCCCCAACCGCACCGGCTCCCTGAGACGACGCTTGCGCCTCAAGGACTTCCTATTCAGTTGCACGGGTGGGAAGGACTGGCATGGCCGCTATGTGCCGGAGGAGGGCTGATCGGTTTCTGGTTGTGGGGCGGTCTCTTCCGGTTCCGACGTTGTCGGCTCGGCCTCGGCCTCGGCTGTCTGCTCGTCCATGGTAGCCACCGCCGTGCCGGTGCTGCCATCGGCGCGGGCCAACGTGGGCCTGCGGCTGGCACGGGCCCGTCGCGGCCGCGGTTCAGCTTCCTGCTGGCGGGCCGAGACCATGGTCTTACCAATCGCCACGGCATCCGCGAGTTCGTTGAGAATGATCTCTACGGCCCGGATGGAATCATCGTTGGCCGGAATGGCCACATCCACCGTGTCCGGATCCGAATCCGTATCGAGTACCCCGGCCGTCGGGATGCCCAACTTTGCGGCCTCACGCAGGGCCAAGTACTCTTTTCTGGCATCCACGACCACTATGGCGCCGGGAAGACGCGACATCTTGCGCACACCGTCGAGGTTGGTGCGGATCTTGCGAATCTCGCGCTTGAGCCGGGAGGCTTGCTTCTTGCTTTCGGCCTCCAGTGTTCCGTCCTGTTCCATGGCCTCGAGCTGTTCGAGACGCTGCAAGCGCGAACGAACGGTTCGGAAATTGGTCAGCATACCGCCCAGCCATCGTTCCGAAACGTAATGCATCCCGCACCGTTCGGCCGCCGCTTCGACGGCTTTTTGGGCTTGTCGCTTGGTTCCCACGAATACGACATCGCTGCCAGAGGAGACGATCTCCGCCAACAGCTTCTTCGCGACCAGGATCCCCATGAGGGTCTTCTTCACATCGATGATATGGATGGTTCCCCTTTTTGCAAAGATGTAGGGGGCCATTTTCGGATTCCATCGACTCACGCCGTGCCCGAAATGCACTCCTGCGTTAATAAGTTCCCGCGCCAACTGTTTAGCCACAAAAACCTCCAAACTACCTTTGAACTCCGTTACGGTACGCCGCACAAACCGCCAAATCACAAAAATTTAATGACATTTTGGAGACGTGTCAAGGGATTTTCTGGGGATAATTTCCGAGAACGCCAGCGTTTGCCCCTCTGAACGGGTCAAAAAAGGGCTTTATCTGGGACGGCCGGCGTCTTGTTGCGTCCCGAACTGGACCTTGCCCGTAAAGCCGGAACGGCGAAGGCCATGCGCGGGCACCCCCACGTTCGGGTCCTCTGGCCGCTGCGCCTGCCCGCCGGAGCGGTCCGCCCAGCCGAGCCTGGAACTCGTCGGTCGTCGCGGCGGAACTGATCTTCGTTTCCGGGCAGATTCAGTACCAGACCGTGATAATGATATTGGGCTCCGTCTTCT
>CP070782.1:4599120-4607997 GCA_020346325.1 Phycisphaerales bacterium | reverse complement strand
CCCGATAACGCCGCACCCCCATGGGGGTGCCACCAGTACAAACCATGACCAGACCAAGGACCATGACAATCTAAAGTGCGAAACAATCTTGACACTACCCGTTTGGCGTCGCAAGGCGGGGTAGTGTTTGCGTTCGCGGGTGAGATAGTGTGGTTCCAGTCGTCCCGGTCGCTCGGCAATCACGTGGCCAGTGATCTCGGCGAGCATGGCGTGATGGAGCTCGGGTAACGCCAGAACCGGGGCTGACGCCAGCACTGCACTGAAGCTGAGGATTGTGCGGAGGGTGTCAACGAAGCTGATGCGAAGCGGATCGATGTCACCAACCTGAGCGGCTTGTACGATCAAGGTTCGGACGATATTCAGGGCCGTCAGTCGTGCGATCATCTCCTTGCGAATTCCCGTTGGTGTTTGGCTGCGCAGCACATCGGCAGACAGATCGATCTTGACCTCTCGAAGCAGGGTCTCGATCCGCCAGCGGCGGGCATGCAGGGCCACCAACTCCGAGGCCGGATAACGCCGGGCGTCCAGGAGTGATGTCGCAAACCATATGGATTGTCGTCGCCCCGGATGGACAGGCTCGCCCGAACGAAGCGAACGGGTAAGCTCTTCGGAAGACTGGGGTCGGGGTGGCGATACTTCTTATTGATTTGCAGCGTGCCAATGAAGTCTGCCGGCGTGTATTGGAGCCGCCGTTTGATCCGAGAGATCTTCAGACGCTGATGGGCCCGCGTAAGAAACTCCAAGCCCTGGCGTTGGTAGCGCACATAGTAGTGCGCCCCGGCGAAATGCCGGTCCGCAACGAACAAGTCACCCTCTTGCAGTCCATTGAGCAGGGGAAACGTCAAAGCGACTTCCCCTTGATTGTAGCGACCGATGGCATAGTCGAGAATCACACGCGTTCCTGCGAGACAGAGCGTCACCACCCGCGCTAAAGGGTAACGTCCGGCCCCATAACGCCCCGTGTTGATACCAAAGGCCTCTTTCAACGCGGGCTGATCGGCCATGGAGACACAGGTTCTATCGGCCAACACGACCCGATGGCCCTTCCAGCGGTCAAATACACGCGAATGGGTTTCGGCATTCTGCCGTACCCAGGTAAGGATGCGTTGCCAGACGCCGAGGGGCACACGGGCGCGAGCATCGGCGACGGATCCCCGAGACGGACATCGACCCTGCATACACGAAAAGTGGCTGACGACGGTTTCCCACATGACGCACCAACTGGCCTGGAAAGAGTCCTCCGGCCAGATGGCCGCCAACAACAAATGAAGGATCGTCAAGACGGGACTGATCTTCCGTTCGCGATACACGTAGCCCTCCTCCCGGCAGGCCCGAAGGATGGCCTCATCGGGAAGCACATTGCGAATGGCATTGAAGCTCACACGCTCGAATTTCTCGCAAAAGGTTGCAGATTCCCGACGCGATTGGCCGACGGATACAGTAGACATCATAGGTCTCCTTAGCGATAAAGATCCTTGTCAATATCCTTATCGGCTTTGGGAGATCTCTTTACTTTACTCTCTTAACCGAACGCCATTCGTATGGCGTCCCCAGAAAACCAGAAAACAAATTCTGGGAAATTCCGGGGTCATCTTACTTGCTTCGGTTTTGAATTGAGTATGGTGGCCCCACATTAGCGTCCGTCGTCTGCCTTCTGTCCTCCGCCTTCCGTCCTCTGGTCTCCCGCCTACCGCCTCCGGCCTGCTTTACTTCCCGCTATTTGCTTGCCAGCCGCTGCCCCTCGGCATACTATACACGCAGCGGACTTTTGACGTGCAGCTTCTCTGAGAGAGCCTGTGCGGCCCCATGGGGCCGGCATGACGTTGACAAGGACGGAACCTGGGAACCGGGAGGGGCAGAGTTGAGGCTTGATGTCACCGGCATTACTAGGTGGCTGTCACCACCTACCGTGTTGCACTTCGCACGTTAATGCGCCTACTTTCACTACCATTGAAGCGAAGGGAGGTTGCCATGGCGAAGAAACACCATGAGCCGACACAGGGTGAACGGGAGATCGTCCATGTGGTATGGGCCCATCGGCCTTATGAGGCGAAAGTGGCCTGGGGCGGAAGCGCGAGCGTTTCTGTTCTTCTGCTGGCATCGGTCGCGTTGCTGGCCTTCACCGGCTGTACGAGTATCCAGACCGCGGCGCGCCGAGGCGATCGCAAGGCAGTCGAGCGACAGTTGGCGCTGGGAGTGAATGTGAATAGCCATCACTTCTGGACGTCGGAGACAGCCCTGATTGAGGCGGCCGCCCACGGGCACAGGGATATCGTCCAACTGCTCATCGATCGCGGGGCCGACGTCAATATGAAGGGGGAAGCCTGGTATGGGCCGCTTCATGCCGCCTCCGCTGGCGGCTATGTGGAGATCGTGGAATTGCTCCTCGATCATGGCGCTGACGTCAGTATTTTCCATCACGACAAGCCCCTTCACTACGCGGCGAAGAACGGACATATCACAATTGCCGAAATGTTGCTGGCTCGTGGTGCGGACGTCAATGCCAAGGGAATAGACGAGTTCACGCCCCTCGGAAGCGCCGTTGCAAGTCGCCAGAGAGAGATGGCCGACTACCTGCTTTCCCAAGGAGCGGACGTCAATGCCCGGGCGAGCTATAGCTGCACGGCCCTCTTCACGTGCTATGCAAACGACGATGTCGAAACGGGTCGACTGCTGGTGCGGCATGGGGCCGATGTGACGCTCGAGTGCAATGGCCGCAAGATCCCGCTGTCGTTTCTCGAGCGGTTGCGCAGATGATCTCCTGTGATGCGGTACGGTGTGAACGGGAACGAAATGGGGTCCGGTATGCTCTGTAGAAAAGCTCTCATAGTTTGCCTATTTTGACTTGCGCGTTATTCTCGATTGCTGTAGACAATCGAGGATGAGCACGACATCGAAGTCACCCAAGGCCGTGGCACGGGCCGCTTATGCGGTGGCCAAGAAGGCATTGCCTGCGCACAGCCACAAGTTCAGTCCCAAGCGGTTCACGCAACCGCAGTTGTTCGTGTGTCTGGTCCTGAAGGTCTTCCACAAGACGGACTATCGAGACCTCGTCGCGATCCTGCAGGACAACCCGGACCTGTGCAAAGCATTCGGTCTTGCCCGCGTGCCTCACTTCACAACGTTGCAGAAAGCCTCGAAAAGATTGCTGCGTCTTCGTATGGCCAACGAGCTTCTGCACCACAGCGTCAAGGCCCTTCGCCAGAGCAAGAAGGTCGCCCTGGCAGCGGTCGACTCTACCGGTTTGGAAGCCAAGCACATCAGCCGCTATTTCGTTCGCCGAAGACGCTCTAAGCAGCTTCAAACCTATGAAAACACACACTATCGACGCTGGCCCAAGCTGGCGATGGTCTGCGACTGGCGCAATCACTTGGTCCTTTCGGCGATCACCACACGCGGGCCTTCGGTGGACATTGATCAATTCGAGAAGACTCTGACGCCGGCGATCGATCGGTATACCCTCAAGCACATTCTCGCCGATGCCGGCTATGACAGTGAATCCAATCATCGCTTTGCCCGTGACCAGCACAACATTCGCAGCACGATTCCTCCCACGCATGGCCGTCCGACCACCAAACCCTTTCGCGGCAAGTATCGCCGCTTGATGCAGCGAGGATTCAATCGCGACACCTACGGGCAACGCTGGCAGGTCGAAACCGTTTTCAGCATGATCAAACGCAACCAAGGCGACGTCCTGCGAGCGAGAGCCTATTGGTCGCAGAACCGCGAAATGCTGCTCAAAGTCCTCACTCACAACATCGGCATCATCTTACTTATCAATGAGCTTTTCTACAAAGCAACTGCGGTCCCTTTTCGGGGTGTCGGGATTGTGCGGCGTGCGATGGCCCGCAGCGCTCAGACCTCGATGCCTTGCTTGAGGCGGTAGACCAGGGGGACGAGGGCCTCGGCGGTGGTGACGTCGGGGTGTTTGTGGCAGGCCAGTTCGATCAGTTCCATGGCTTCATTGCGTTTCTCGCCCCAGGCGACGAGGATCTCGAGCGCTTCGCCCTGGAAGGCCTGGAACTTGGGCTTCGGTTTGCCCGGTTCGGCGCCGAGGGCGAACGCTTCGAGTTTGCCCTTCAGTTCCGCGACCATCTGCTGGGCCATGCGACGGCCCACGCCCGGCAGGGACAGGAGCATCTTTTCGTCGCCGGCTTCGATGGCATCGGCGATATTGGCGATGGGTAACTGGAGGGCACGCAGGCCCTTCTTGATGCCCATGCCCTTGACGCTGGTGAACCGGGCGAAGAAATCGCGTTCGGCGGCGCTCAGGAAACCGACCATGCGCGGAATGAGATTGCCGCCGCCCAGCGTGCCTTCGTAGTATTCCATGGTGCAGAGCGTGACGTCCTGACCCAACTGGCCGGACAGGGCGCTGATGCAATAGCCGGGCAGCATGACTTCGTAGGCCACCGGGCCGACCTGCACCAGGGCGGTCTCGGTGTCGAGCGTAACCAGCGTTCCTTCGATCCTGGCAATCATTCCATCGGTCCTATGAGTCCTATAGGTCCTATACGACCTATGCTCTTTCTCGCGTCAGCGCGTTGACGCAGCACAGCGCCACGGCCATCGCATCGGCCACGTCGTTCGGCTTCGGCACGTCCGGCAGGGCGAGAATCGTCTGCATCGTTCTCTGCACCTGCTCCTTCGAGGCCCGGCCGTTGCCGGTCAGGGATTTCTTGATGCGCGTGGCGCTGAAGCTCTTGACTTCGAGGCCCGCGGCGGCACTTTTCTGGAGTATAACCCCGCGCGCATGGCCCATCAAGATCGCGGTGCGCGGATGGGCGTAGTGGGAGTAGAGTTCCTCGACAGCCACGACCTGCGGCTGGAAGCGACGCAGCAACGTCTCGATGTCCTCGGCGATCTGGTGGAGCCGGTGTTCGAGAGACAGCTCGCCCTCGGTACGCAGGACGCCCGCTTCGACGATGGTCTCCTGGTGGGCGTCGCTGTCCAGACAGGCGTAGCCGCAGACCTGCAAGCCGGGGTCGATGCCGAGGATTCTCATTTCCACCGCCATTGCGTGCCTTCGGGTTTGTCTTCCAGCGCGATGCCCGCCTCGTCGAGCGAGTTGCGAATCGCGTCGGCCGCGGCAAAATCCTTGGCCTTGCGGGCGCTCGCTCGCTGGTCGATCAGGACGCCGACGAGTTTGCCGACTGCCTCGTCGTTCCCTCCGGCCGCTTCGGCGTAGTCGTTTTTAACGATGCCGAGGACGTCGCCGCCCAGCTTGGTGAAAAGGTCGTCGATGGCGCTGAGGGTCGCACGCGTCGTGCCGCTCTCGATGAGCCTGTTCGTCAGACGCACGAGATCGAACAGTACGGACAGGGCGACGGAAGTGTTGAGGTCGTCATTCATGGCCTCTTCGAAGCGAGCCTTGAACGTTTCGAGCTGCCGGGCCACATCCGCGTCGAGTTCCCCTGCGGCGGCGGTCTTGATCTGCTTGCGCACGGCCTTGACCGCCTCGGTGATTTTCTGGTGGCCGCTATTGGCCGCAAAGAGCGCGGCATCGGAGAAATCCAGCGGGCTGCGATAATGGCTGTTGAGCACGAGCTGCCGCACCGCCAGCGGTTCATAAGCCTGCTTCAGTCGCTCGTGCTCGCCGACGAAGGCTTGCTTGAGCGTGATGAAGTTGTTGAGGCTCTTGCCCATCTTTTGCCCGTCAACAGTCACCATGTTGTTATGCAGCCACGTGACGACGAAGGGGACGCCGTTGGCGGCTTCGGACTGGGCGATCTCGCACTCGTGGTGGGGGAACTGGTTTTCGAGGCCGCCGCCGTGGATGTCGATGGTCTTGCCGAGGTACTTCATGGCCATGACGGAGCATTCGAGGTGCCAGCCGGGATAGCCGGCGCCCCAGGGGCTGGGCCATTGCATGATATGGTTGGGCTCGGCCTTCTTCCAGAGGGCGAAATCGACGGGGTTCTTCTTGTCGGGCGAGGGCTCGATGCGGGCCCCGGCGACCATCTCCTCGATGTTGCGGCCGGAGAGCTTGCCGTAGTCCTTGAACTTGACCACGTCGAAATAGACTGAGCCGTTGACCTCGTACGCATAGCCCTTCTCGATCAACTCACGCACAAGTTCGATCTGTTCGATGATATGCCCGCTGGCCCGCGGGCTGATGTCCGGCCGCACGCAGTTGAGTTGGTCCATGTCCTCGAAGAAGCTCCGCGTGTAGTACTCCGCGATCGCCATCGGATGCTTACGCTCCTTCGCCGCCTCTCTGGCGATCTTGTCCTCGCCCTCGTCCGCGTCGTCAGTCAAATGCCCAACATCTGTAATATTTTGGATATACGTAGTCGTGTATCCCAGATAGCGGAGGTAGCGGACGAGGACGTCGAAGCTGACGTAGCTCTTGGCATGTCCGAGATGGGCATGGCCATAGACGGTCGGACCGCAGACGTACATGCCCACGCGACCTTCCTGAAGCGGTTTGAACTCTTCCTTCCTCCGACTCAGACTGTTATAAAGCTGCAATCCCATTGTTTTCGCCTTTGGCTTTGCGCTGCCGCTCTCATAAAGTTCGTTTGTATTTTTTGCGCAGCAGGGCAATCGCGGTCGCGGCCATGGCCTCGCCGGCCCCGATCTCGCCCAGCCCCTCGTTGGTCTTGGCCTTGACGTTCGTCGCCGTGAAATCGATCCCGAGCAGCCCCGCAATGCAGCGGCGGATCTGCCCCTTGATCGGCCCGAGCCGCGGTGCCTCGGTGTGGATGGTCAGATCCACATTGACGACTTCCCACCCTTTCTTCTCCAGCGTCTCCTTCACCGCATAGACGAACTCCTTGCTGTCAGCGTCCTTCCACTGCGGGTCGGTATCCGGGAATAAGGTGCCGATATCGCCCAGGCCGGCCGCACCCAGCAGAGCGTCGGTGATCGCGTGCAGCGCGACATCGCCGTCGCTGTGGCCCAGCAGCCCGGCCGGGTACGGGATATAGACCCCGCCCAGCATCAGCCGGCGATTCTCCACGATACGATGGATGTCCGTACCGATGCCCACCCGATATTCCGCTGGTTTCGGTCCCTCGATCACAGTTGTCCCTTCGTGCTCGGAATGTCACTGCCCACGACTCGGACCGCCGCCGCCAGGGCCTGGCCAATGGCTTTGAAGATCGCCTCGGCGATGTGGTGGCAGTTCGTGCCGTAGGGGACATTCACGTGCAGGTTGAACTTGCCCACGTTGGAAAAGGCGCGCAACATCTCCTCGACACACTCGACGTCGAAATCCCCGATCTTGGCGGCCCGATAGTCGGCGTTATACACACAGAAGGGCCGGCCCGAAAGGTCCAGCGCCACGTTCGCCAACGCATCTTCCATCGGCACGGAACTCTGCCCGTAGCGTGCGATCCCACGCTTATCGCCCAGCGCCTTCAGCAGACACTCGCCCAGACAGATACCCACGTCCTCGACTGTGTGATGCGCGTCGATGTGCAGATCGCCCCTGGCCTTGACCGTCAGATCGATCTTGCTGTGCTTGCTCAGGTGCGTCAGCATGTGGTCGAGGAAGCCGACCCCCGTATCGATCTCATAGGCCCCGACGCCGTCGAGGTTCAGCCGGCAGGTGATGTCCGTTTCGTTCGTCTGGCGCTGGATTTCTGCGGTCCGTGGTTCCATAGTCAGGGCACCTTACATCGAAAGAATTTCCTGCAACGCGGCCAGCAGACGCTCGTTCTGCTCCGGTGTGCCGACCGAGATGCGCAGTTTGTCGTCGAGGCCCGGGACGTTGAAGTACCGGACGAAAATGTTCCGCCGGGCCAGTTGCCCGTGAATCTGCCCCGCCGATGGTGGTACGGGCGAGACATGTCTCGCCCCCACGCGGGCCAGGACGAAGTTCGTGGCGCTGTCACCCACCACCAAGCCCAGCGCCCGCAGCCGCTCGGTCAGCGTTTGCCGGTCGGCCTTGACCTTCTGGACGTTGGCCCGGAAGTAGGTCTGGTCCTTGATCGCCGCCGTGGCCAGGGCGATCGACAGGGCATCGACGTTGTACGAATCCTTGACCTTCAACAGCCCGTCGATCAGGTTCGTGCCGGCGATGGCGTAGCCGAAGCGCAGGCCCGCCAGGGAATAGCCCTTACTCAACGAGCGCAGCAGTACGACGTTGTCGAACCGCTTGACCAGCTCGACGGCATCGCGCTCGGCAAAGTCCACGTATGCCTCGTCGATCAGCAGCACGCCGGGCAGTACGTTCGCCAGCGAGGCCAGTTCCTCGATCGCTATGAACGTCGCGGTCGGCGCGTTCGGGTTGCACACGATCGTCAGGGCCGCCCCCGTGCTGGCCAGCTTGGCGGGCAGATTGTACTGGCCATCGAAGGGGACCTCGATCAGCTCGCAGTCTTCCAGATTCGCCAGGACCGGATAGAGCGAGTACGTAGGCACCGGATAGGCCAGGGGCCTGCTCGTGTCGCAGCAGGCGCGAATGGCGATCGAGAGCAGGTCGTCGCCCCCATTACAGCACATGATATTGCCGGGCTCGACGCCGTGCAACTCGGCCGCGGCCTGGCGAAAAGCGTTGCCCACCGGGTCGGGATACCGCCGCAGTTGCTCGGGCCCCATGGCGGCCAGGACCTTCATCACCTCGGGCGAGGGCGGATACGGGTTCTCGTTGGTATTGAGCTTGACCACATCCGTCGCTGTCGGCTGAAAGCCGGGCGTATAGCCTGCCATCCGTTCCACATTGTCCCGAAAATAACCCATCGTGCCTTTCCGTGCCTCTTTCATCGCCCAACGCGGCCCCCGGCCGCAATAAACGCGTCATTATACGCGTCCCCGCCCCCCCGGGCAACCCCCGCGCCGCCTGAGTCATCCCCAGTTTTGCTTGAGGAGTTCATGCTTTAGGCTGTGTAGGAGGTAGTTGCAGGTGGGTAGGTCTCGGTGCTGCATGAACTT
>CP070782.1:4594562-4599020 GCA_020346325.1 Phycisphaerales bacterium | reverse complement strand
GGACCAACAAAAGGGGGCAGCCCCCCCCCTGCTGCTGGAAGCCTTCCACGGCCGCGAGACCAAGCTTGGCCCCGAACACCCTCACACCATCGAATCGGTGCGCGAGCTGGTAGACCTCTACGACTCCTGGAACAAGGCCGAAGAGGCCAAGAAGTGGCGCGCGAAGCTGCGGCAAACAGAAGCCATAGAAGAGTGACACGACGCCGTAGAATGTGCCCTGAAAATCAGGGATGAAATGGGCCAACTTTCGTTCGCACGTCACTACACCGGGGGATATTATACAGCAGTCTCGCCGCTTGCGGCGTCTTATACAGACTGTATATTCAATGTTATCTCTCAGAAACGAAAGAGGCTGATAACATGCTAAGGTTCTTCATGATTCTGCTTCTCCCCGGGTTCTGCGCTTTGGGATGTCAGAGCAGCAATGAATCAAGACATGGGGAAACCAGCCAGTCCCACGACTTGCCTCCGCCAGAAGTCCTGCAAACAAACAGCTTCGCCAACCTCAAGGATTTGCTGCCCAAGGTGCAGAAAGGGATGACAGAGAAGGAGCTCGTGAAAACGCTTGGATCTCCACAAGACAGATATGAGGAGAACGCTCTTAAGATGTTCACGTATGTTGAGAGGCCCGGTGAGTTCGGGACAATGAAATACGTCAGAATAGAAATCTCCAACGGTCTTGTGGAAAGAGTATCAGAAGGCGAAATATCAATTGACCCCTGGTAAAGGGCACCTCGATTGAGTGAGATAACAAGCGCATCCGCCCGGACGCCGCGTAGCGGCGCCGGTGATGCGCACCGTTCGCAATGAAAAGGAGATGACAATGATAAGGATACACGCCATTGCCTGTCTGTGTCTTTGTGCAGCCCTACTAGCAGGAGCACAATCACAGGACGACGAATCTCTTCAAAACCCCAAACTGAAGGAGATCTACTCAAATACTCGTAGGATATTGACACGCCATTATCCAGAAGCAACATCACATCTCCTTAAAGACAAGATTCACTTTGAATCCGACACCAGGCTGTTTATCATTCACGTTCCCCTCAAGACAGGACAATGGCAAGATCCTTGGGAGGAAAGAGGCCCGAAGAAAGGTGGTGTTCTCGGAACCATAGAATTGAGAGAAGGAGAGTATGGCGGTGCAGCAATGGTTCCTCAGACATTTGACAAACATTACTACAAAGTCATGCTGATGGCTCCATATTCCAGGAAGCGTAACTGCCATCTCTACGTACATTTGTACATCCCGCGACTTGAAAGTAAGCCTGAATTCATCAAGGAATTCACCGAACTAGTCAATAGCTTTGAAACCACGATTAAGGAATAGCGAACAAAGGGCTGCAATCGACGCCGCTGACGCGTCGCGGTTGAGCCCTGCCGTTATACGTAGGAGAAGGAGGTCTACTGATGGAACCAGAGCTCACCCCCAGGTGTTCAAAGGTCGTGGGGTCGGCCAATGAATCGGCACGGCAGTTCAACCACGAGTTCGTAGGCACGGAGCACCTACTCCTTGGGTTGGTGGACGAAGGCGGGGGAGTCGCCATCAAGGCTATGGAGGAGATGGGCCTCTCTCCCAGCGATGTAGCCGCCAAGACACGAGGCCTCTGCGCGGCTGGCCCCGAGGAAGTAGCCCCCGGCGCGCTACCCCACACGCCGCACGCCAAGCAGGTGCTGGAGCACGCGCGCAGGGAGACGTCTCATATGAAGCACAACTTCGTTGACACAGAGCATCTCTTGCTCGGCCTGCTCCATGTCAGGGACGGTGTGGCAGCCAAGGTGCTCGCGCACTTCGGCATCACCTTGGGCGCGATCCGCGAGAAGATCCTTGGGATACTGGGCTTCGATGCCAAGGGGAGCGTATAACCACTGCGTCAAGCTGACCACCAAAGCCGGTGCGCCTTGGCGGCAGCTTACGCAGAACGTCGGGCAAGAATGAGGAGAACTAGAAGCAGTTGATGTATCGAACCTTGTACATCATAAGCCCTGCTAAAAAGGAAGTTTTTGTCGGCCCCCAACGGTCAAACCGGGTATTTCACCGATTTGCCCCATTAGTGTGTCACTTCGTGAAGACGTCGCCAATTCGTTGGGGAGTGCTTCCGCTTGGAATCGGCTTCATGGCGCGGCCGCATGGACAGTAGGACCGGCCTTGCGATGGCGTTGGGGCGTACGCCGTGGATTGGATAGACATACTCCAGTGTCCGGAAACAGAGAACGGCCTGCAATTCGATGAGGCGGCCTCGCTCGTGCGCGTGGAACGTTCGGACGTGACGTATCCGATCATCGATGGCATTGTCGATTTCTGTCCCGAGTCCGACTACAAAGTCTCTACGTCGTATGACAAAATCGCCTCACGTTATGACCCCTACATCACCGCCTCATCTGTCTTCATGAAGGTAGTCAGCAGGATCGTTTGGGGCTGCGCGGACGACCGCGATCTGATGGGTGAGGTCTTGTCGCTCCTGCCGGACCCTCTTGACGGCGTCCTGCTGGACGTGCCCGTGGGAACGGGAGTGTTCACCGCCCCTCTCTACAGTCGCTACTCCAATGCCACAATCATAGGGGTGGACTGCTCGATGAATATGCTGCGAAAAGCCCAGGCCTGCTTTCGCGAGCATGGCGTGACCAATGTCCATCTTCTCAAAGCCGATGCCGCGGATCTACCGCTCAGGGATGCCGCCGTGGATGTGGTTCTCTCGATGAACGGCTGGCATGCTTTCGCCGACAAGCAGCGGACGACGGCACAAATGCGGCGCGTTCTGCGTAGGGGCGGCACGCTTGTCGCCTGCGGATATGTTAAGGGCGCCAGGCGGCTCTCCGACTGGTTTATCCGGCATTTTGGCGTGCGCAGCGGCTTCTTCACCCCACCGTTCTTCACGGCAGATGAACTGGCCAGGCAGTATGATGGGTTCCGGTTCACTCGACAGGGAAGCAATAAGTCTATTGCCTGGTTTGAGGCCGTCAGTAGAGGAGACCGCGTTGGCGCAGCACCTTGATACGAACGTGGGCAAAGTCATCGTCTGGTTGGATGGGAGCGTGTCAGTATCTGACCGTCATCTGGTCGGGCCCAAGGCGACGAGTCTGTGTGCTCTCCGCGCATTCGGACTGAAGGTCCCTCCTTGCTTCTTCGCCACGGTCGAGGCCTTTAGAGAGCATCTGGACGCGAACGGGCTCACCTTACAGATCACATCCCTGCTGGACGCGCTTGATACGCAACCAGACCGGATGCAGTGTGCGCTGCAGGAGATTCGTCAGCTGATCATCCGCGCGCCGCTGTGTGATGGTCTGCGCGCGCAGGTCGCCACTGCGTATGGTCACCTGGGGGCAGACGCGGTGGCCGTGCGCTCCTCAGCGACGGCCGAAGACCTGCCCGGGCATTCGTTTGCGGGGCAGTATGAGACGATCCTGGGCGTGACCTCACTGGAGGGTTGCTTCGACGCGATCCGCAAGTGCTGGGCGTCGCTGTGGGCGGAGCGGGCGTACGAGTACCGCCGGCGTAACGGCATCGACCATCGGCAGGTTGAGATGGCCGTCATTGTCCAGCGACAGATCGGGGCTGAAGCCGCAGGTGTCGCATTCTCCATTGACCCAACGACGGGGAGTCGGAGCCGAATTGTCATCGAATCGTGCGCAGGTCTGGGAGATGCGCTCGTTTCGGGCCGAGTCCAGCCCGATCGTTTCGTCATGCGCAAGAAGAACCTGGCGTTGATTCATTGGGATGCCCCCGACGGCGTGCGCAGACCTACTGTAAGCGATCCTTCGGTCACCTCCGAGCCGTCCGTGGAGCTCAAGATGGCCAAGCGGCTGGCCCGCCGTGTCAGGAAGATCGAGAAGAGGCTTGGCGGTCCTCAGGATGTCGAGTGGGCGGTGCGCGACGGGACGATCTGGTTCCTCCAGGCTCGACCGATCACCGTCATACCGCCGCAGAAATCCTGGGAGGACCGGCAGGTCTGGACCAACAGCAATACGGGAGAGGTGATGCCTGATGTCACGACTCCCGCGACGTGGTCGATGATCGAACTGCTGTTCTACCCGCTGTTCCGTTCTGTCTTCAGACTGCTCGGCGCAGACCCGCGCGAGGACCCGATCGCGGGCCTCGTGGCCGGCAGGGTGTACTTCAACGTCAATACAGGGCTCGCCACCGGTCGCCCCTTCGGTGCCGCCGGATCGCACGGGTTGGCCCAAGCCGGGACGATTCTGGGCGGTGACCAGGACAGGATGTACGCGCTCGGAAAACTCGATATTCCTGATGAGGATCTGCCCGATCTCGGCTTCCGCTGGCCAAAGTACATTCTCTCGTGGCCGCGAATCGTCTACGACTTGATACGACATTCGCCCAAGCGGGGCGCACAGGCTCGGGCCCGCGTAAGGGCGCGCAGCGACTCCCTCCGCGCTCTCGACACAAACGCCTTGAGCAACGCGGAGCTCGCCGACGTGCACCTTTCGAGCCTGTGGGAT
>CP070782.1:4587033-4594462 GCA_020346325.1 Phycisphaerales bacterium | reverse complement strand
GCTAGCCTCCTTCGTCTGGGAATATTCGTATGATTCGTTCTTCCAGTATGCCGTGGTTGCGGGCATAGTGCAAGCCCATCTCCATTTGAAAATGTCCCCCGAACGCGTTACCATGTCAGGCCGTACAACGGCTACCCAAGAATGTCGGCAGGAGAAAGGATCGTGCACAACGCCACCTTCATGACTCGGATCTGTGCGGCAACCCTGGGGCTCGCACTGGGGCCGGCAATACTGACCCGCGCTTCGGACGACATCCACCTCCGGTTCGCCCAGAGTCAGATCGAGAAGTATGCCAAGCTGGAGGCAACCATCGTGATCGACCGGGAATACGATCGGCCTTTCGACCCGTGTGAGGTTGAGGTGGACCTGCTAATCACCGGCCCCGGCGGACAGTCACTCGTCCAGCCCGCCTTTTTCTGTCAGGACTATGAACGCCAGGACCGCGTGCGCGACGGCAAGACTATCGCCTGGTACTATCCCGTCGGCTCGGGCTCCTGGAAGGCGAGGTTCACCCCGAGTGAGATGGGAAGCTATACATTGCAGGCGCGGTTGCGCGACCGGCGGAGGCAGCGGACCTCCGACCCCGTGCAGATCCGGTGTGTGCCCTCCGAGCGTAAGGGTTTTGTGCGTGCCGATCCTACCGTTCCTCGTTTCCTGGCATTCAGTGAAGGCCAGGTGTTTTTCGCCATCGGCCAGAACCTGGCGTTCGTGGGCGAGACGCAGTACGTCAATGTCCCCAAGGCCGAGGCGATCTTCGCCCAGCTTGCCACCAACGGTGCCAACTTCCTGCGTATCTGGACGTGCTGCGACGACTGGGCCATTGCCGTCGAGTCCCCCAAAAGTGCGTGGACGCGCTCGTGGACCAGAGAGTCCCCCGTCGTGACCTGGCCGAGAACGGCAAGGCCAACTTCGCGAAAGTGCGTTCAACTGAAAGGTCCGGATGGGACTTCAGTCACCGTTTCCCCTTCTCATCCCGTTGCCCTGCGCCCCAACACAAGCTATGTCCTGGCGGGGCAATTCCTGGCCGACGGAGCGACCCGGTTTCGGCTCCAGGTGGGCGAACAGACCTGGGAACTGCCAGCCGAATCGGCAAGCACTTCCGGCTGGCAGATGTTTAGCGAGCGTTTCGCAACCGGCGCGAACGATTACTGGCTCGGTCGGACGAGCCTGAGCCTGATAGGCGAGGGCACCGTCTGGCTGGACGCCTTGTCTTTGCAGGAAGCTGGCGGCGGCGCGGAACTGCTGTGGGAGGCGGACGTCAATCGCCCCATACGCGGCACGTACAACCAGCTCGACTGTTTCATGCTGGATCGACTCGTCGAGGCCGCCGAGCGAAATCGTATCTACCTGATGCTGTGCCTGCTGACCCGCAACCTGTACATGGACAACCTCTCGACAGACGGGAGCCTCGCCTATCGCGTGGCCACCGAGGATGCGAAGAAGCTGATGCGCTACGCCGTGGCCCGCTGGGGCTATTCGACCAGCCTCGCCGCCTGGGAATACTTCAACGAGATGGACCCCGGCAAGCCGACGGACCGCTTCTACGCCGAGATGGGCGCCTATCTCGATAGGATCGACATCCATCACCATCTGAAAACCACCAGTACTTGGCATCCATCACCCCGCGATTGCCGCCTGGCGGCGCTCGACGTCGCCCAGGTGCACCATTACCTGCGACCTCGCGAAGGCGATTTCAAGAATGAGGTGCAGGCGATTGTCGACAAAGTTGAGTTTCTGCGCGAGCACGCGCCGAACAAACCCGCTCTCATTGGCGAGTTCGGTCTGGCGACAGAAAAATGGGGCCTCAGCGACTACATGAAGAGAGACACCGAAGGTATCCACGTTCACAACAGCCTCTGGGCCTCGGCCTTCTCGGGAACTTCCGGAACGGCTCTGCTGTGGTGGTGGGAGCAACTGGACATTCAGCAGGCCTATCGGCACTACCGACCTCTGGCTGCCTATCTGACGGACGTCTCCTTTACGGGATTACGCCCCGCCGATATCAGTAGCAGCGACGATCACCTAACCGTCCTCGGCTTCCAGGGAAACGACAGTGCTTATCTATGGTTCTTCAACGAGAATGCCACTTGGTGGAAGCTGGTTGCCGAGAAACGACAGCCCGAGACAATCGGCGGCGCCGCGGTCGAGATTCGTGGCCTGCTCCCCAGCAGTTATGACGTGCAGTGGTGGGACACGGATAAAGGCAAAACGCAACGAATCGATGAAATCACCACTGACGACGGCGTATTACACCTCACGGTCCCGTCGTTCAGCCACGATATCGCCTGCAAAATCAGAACGCGTTGAGGCATCCTAGAGCTTCGCAGCCAAGTCCTTTTCCAGATCGCTCAGAATCGCCTGCAGACACGCACTGAAACCGGCCACCAGCCCATCGGCATCCGCAGTGGGAACTTCTTGGGAGGCGGAATAGACCTGGTTGTGAAGGATCACCGGGTCGCCCGTTCCTTCCAATCTCAGCAGGAATGCGCGCAGTTCCAGCACTGCCTTGGGAGCGCCTTCATCGCGTGCGTCACCATAGAGGGTCGTGATATTGGCTTCCAGCGCGTATGTTGGGTCTACGTAGCCACCGGCATCGACCACTCGCGCCACCAAATTCGACTGCGCCAGCCAGTTGCGCGTGGCCTCACGAATCATCGCCGCCGGTGACACGAGGAACTCATGATAGAAATCGGTCTCGTACTTCAGGTCACCCGTGCGGTAAACAAGACTCTTGCCCCGGAAGGCTGAATCGATCATGAACCGCCGCACTTCGAGAGTGGCTTCCTTGAAAGCCATAACCGGCTCGGCCGTGCGAATTGGTTCCAGGACATACTGCGTCTTGTCATACGCCATGGTTTGGCCGCAGCCGGCCAACGCCAGTGGCGCCGATGCCAATCCAACCCAGAGCCATATGTATAGGTTTTTGCTCATTCCAGTGCCTCCGAACGCCTGGGGGCCGGGCTGCGCAAGAGGCCTGAGGGCTGGGCTTTGAGCAACTCGGTCAGGTCTTTCAGGTTTTCCGAAATCTGCAGGATGTTGACCAGGATCAGATCGACCTGGGGATGTTCGCTGGCTATGAGTCGATCGATGCGCGCCAGGGATCGGTTGAGGCGCCCGACGGCCTCGGGAATACTGCTCTGCCAGGCCTGGTTCTCCGGGTCGGCCAGGAGATGCAGTAGCTTCTCATTGGTTTGCCGGCTCTCGGCAAACAGCCCCTGCACCTCCGCGCTGACGGCCGGCACATTGGCATCGATAATCGCCCGATCCACGGAGGCCAAAACCTTCTGCACCGCCGCACTAATCTCTTCGAGTTGAAGCTCGTCGAGCTTGGTTTGCAGTTCCGTCATCGCGCCGCGAAAGGCCCGACTGATCTCCTCGATGCGGGCATCGGCCACCGCTTGGTCAAGCGACACGAATAGGTTCTCCATCGACTTGACCAAGCCTTCGACATCCAGTTCCTCCAGGCGGTAGAAGATCTTGTCGATGGAGTCCTTCATGGTCGTCAGCTCGCTGGGAACCGATGGGACATAAATATACGTGGGTGTCCAGGTGACTTCCAGGACCGGATGGCGATTCGGATCGACATAGGTCCCTTCCAGAAAGGCCTGTCCGGTGATGAGGTTGAAGGACAACCGCACACGGAGACCGTGGGCAATCCCCTCGGTCCAACGGGCTATGTGCGCTTCGGTTGGCAATTCCATCAGATGTTGCGGCGACACCGCGAAGACGACTCGGATGTACCGCCCGGGGCGGCGCTGGTCCTCGGAATCGGCCGGAATGTCGTTTATGTCACTGACGAAGCCAATCTCAGTAACCGCCCCGACACGGACCCCGCGCAGCTCAACCGGAGAGCCGACCGCCAATCCGCTGACCGACTCATCGAAGTACGTCTCGAAGTGGATCTCCTTGCGTCCGATCAGGCCGGCCCCCAGCGTCACTACGGCCGCGGTAATGAGCACGAGCGCACCAATGACAAAGATCCCAACCTTGAAGTAGTTCGCTTTCATCGTCTTTCGTCCCATCTCTTTTGCCGATCTCTATCCGTCGTTGACTTGGGGAGTCATCGCCCTCCCCCTTCGCGCTTGAAGAACTGCGTCACCAAAGGGTGATCACAGCGATCACGCAATTCCTCGGGCTTGCCCGTGGCGATGATCCCCTTGCTCTCTTTGTCCAGCATGATGACCCGATCGGCGACGGCATAAATACTGTGCAGTTCGTGAGTGACAATCACAAAGGTGATCTTGAGAATGCGCGCGAGCTTCAGCACGAGATCGTCGAGCTGTGCCGAGGTGATCGGGTCCAACCCGGCCGAGGGCTCGTCTAAGAACAGAATCATCGGATCGATCGCCATGGCGCGGGCGATGGCCGCTCGCTTCTTCATGCCGCCGCTCAGTTCCGAAGGCATCTTGTATTCGGTGCCTTGCAGCCCGACGACCTTCAGCTTCATGCGCGCGATCTGTTTCATGGTGTCGGCGGGAAGGTCGGTGAATTCCGTGAGAACCAACTGGATGTTCTCCAGCAGATTCATTGAGCCAAACAAAGCCCCGTGCTGATACATCACACCGATCTTCCTGAGAATCGCGCGCAGATCCTCCCCCTCGGCCCTAACGATATCCATGCCATCGATCAGAACGCGCCCTTGAACCGGCTGGTACAAGCCGATCATGTGCTTGAGCAACGTGCTCTTGCCACATCCGGACCCCCCAAGAATGACGAAGACCTCGCCCCGCTTGATCTCGAAGCTGACGTCGCGCAGTACCACGAAGTCGTCGTAGGCGACGGTGAGGTTCTCAACGCGAATGATGGGACTGGCGTGCGCTTCTGTCGTCATAACATCAGATATCCAGTAGATAATAGACCACCGCAAACACGCCGTCGGCGACCACAATCGCAATGATGCTGGAGACTACGGCGCGGGTGGTGGAATCGCCGACCGCACTGGCTCCAGTCCCCGTTCTCAGACCACGCAGACACCCAATCCCGGCGACCAATGCTCCGAACACCAGCGTCTTGACCAGTCCGGTGAAGAAGTCCGTCAGATTGGCTGCTTCGTAGATCTCGTCGAAGACGATCTTCGGTGTGAACCCGATTGCCACCATCACGAGCCCACAACCGATGAGCCCCAGCAGAATGTTGAACACAGTTAACAGAGGCAACACAGCCGTGCCCGCGATCAGACGGGGAAACACCAGGAATTGCACGGGATCGATCCCCATGGTCGTCAGCGCGTCAATCTCCTCGTTGAGCTTCATCGTTCCCAACTCGGCCGCGAAGGCCGAACTGCTGCGACTGGCCAGAATGAACGCCGTGATCAGTGGCCCCAGTTCGCGGAAGAGCACGATCGTCACCAGGTCCGCCACGTAGATGTCGGCCCCGAACTTGCCCATCGCGATGGCTGACTGAAAGGCCAGGATCACGCCGATGAGGAAGCCCAGCAAGGACACGATGCCGACTCCATCGGCGCCGGCTTTCTCGGCCACCAGGAACGTATCGCCCCAGCGCAGGCGGCCGGGATGCAAGAGCAATCCCAGCAGCTTGGCAAACACCTCCCCCGTGAAGCTGACATAGTCCTGAAAATCGTGTGCTAGGCCGACGGTGGCCTCACCCACACGCTCGATCGTGCTGCCGACCAGACCACGCGACTTGGCCGGCTTACTCGGCGGCCCCGGATCGAAGAGATCCATCAGTTCAGCCAGGTCACCACGCAGGCCATGCAGCCGAAAGGCTTTCCCCTGTGTCTCCTGGCGGGTCTTTAGTTCCAGCAGCAGCGCAATGCCCGCCGCGTCGCAACTCTCCAGGCCCTCCGCATCCACTTCCACCACCTCCGCGCGGGACTTCCCAACTTTGGCCAACGTCGTCGTCCAAAGACGTCCGGCGCTCTCAGCGTCCAGGCTGCCTTTCACAACCAGACGCAAAGTGCCGCCTTCGAGTTGCTGGAAATCCAAACTAGCCGTATCGGAGGTCGCCACTGCCTTTTTTGACCCAGCGTTCTGCTTCACTTCCATGCTCAGACGCCCTGCGCGTTGGGTTACATGGTCTTCTCCTGAACCACCCCAGGACGCCCTACTATACTGGGCAGCTTGCGATTAGGCAAGGGCCAAAACCACCTCGACGGCCGGGATGCCTGTGAGTTCGTGCTGCGAACGGCCGGACCGCCCAGCCGCCCGGCGATTTCCCCCGATGCAATGCAACTCCGCGCCGACGGCAGAGATATCTGCCACATCGAGTTTCGTCTGGTTGACGAGCGGGGCATCCGTGTCCCCAATGCCCATTGGGAGGTGAGCTTCCAGGTACAAGGCCCGGGCAGAATCATTGGTATCGAGAACGGGGACCTCAACAGTCTTGACGATCCCCAGGACCACACATCCACAGGACCTATCACGGCCAAGGGTTGGCAATCCTCCAAGCCCAGCGCCGGACGGGAAAGATTTGTGTAACGGCGCAAGGTGAAGGTCTGACGCCAGCAACCGAGGAGATCGACGTCCAGTAGAGAATACCGGCCCGGCGTCTGCGGTGTTCTGTCATCAATCGTCCGCGGGCAAGTTCCACGCGCGGGAGGAGAGGATTGAGAGAATCGGGGTGGGTGGACGATTTTAGAACTGCATTGATCGCTCATCCCATCGAAGTCGAACTTTCGACCGCCTGAGACATCCTACGTTTGTATTAACTGATCACCTTGCGTCCCACCCATCACGCGACTTCTGGCCGGGTGATGCGGTTCGACGGCCGACGACCGACACGGCGGGCAGCGGGCAAAAAGCGATGGCACATCTGATGAAAAGCGGTAGCTTGGTGCTGTCGAGTGTCGGGCCACCTTCGATTGGCGGCCTGTAACATCGGTTCGATTGCCTGCTCGATCTTCTGGCGAGACATCTCTCAGTCCTTTGTCACAATTTCCCCTTGTGTTCAGTAACCGACATATCGAAAACGCGCTGCACTGCGTCGTGTATTCGGCGTGCCGCCGTTTTCAGCCTGCGTGAGAATCCCATCGACCACAAAAAGTTAGAACCAGCGGTTCGCTTGTACGTGGCTCACCTTCAGTAGCTCGCCGGCTGCGGCGGCTGGCTAGACAGAACGAGCCATTCCCATTCATAAGTGTCCCTCCAGAGGGACTCCCTACACGTTGTTCCGACACGCCCAGAGGGATAGAGATGCATATGCAGACAATTCTACGCGGTCACTCACATCGAACGTGTGCAACAGATTACTCATGTAGGTACGTACCATAGGCACGGCGATATCCAGTTCGCGGGCGATCCGTTCGTCCGATTGTGCGTGCAGAACGCGGTCCATTATCTCGGCTTGCCAACGAGATAGACCGAGATCGTCTTGGAGCAGGATCCGCTCCTGCTCAGCTGCCGGCTCTACGCTTGCGGTCATCACCACGCTGCCTCCTAAGGCTGGAGATACCCAGTGGATAGGCCCATCC
>CP070782.1:4548802-4586933 GCA_020346325.1 Phycisphaerales bacterium | reverse complement strand
AACCAAATGTCCGGCGGTGGCGACCCAGTGTCCGACGACGGAAACGCAATGCCCGACCAGCGCGACGGCCTGTCCAGTGGTCGAGACCCAGTGTCCGTCCGTGGAAACCAAATGTCCCATGACCCAGACGACCTGCCAGGCCCAGGAGACCAGTTGCCCGGCGGTCGAGACCAAATGTCCCGTGACGGAGACCCAATGTCCGGTGTCTGTCACCAAGTGCCCGCCCGCGGAGACTCGCTGTCCCGCGACCGAAACCAAATGTCCGCCCGTGAAGACAAAGTGTCCGGCGACCTGCCAGATACTGCTGAGCAAAACCGCGATCGAGCCGTGCCCGGCCGTGGAGGCCCCGTGCCCGACCGTCGCTGACTACCTGGCGGTGGCTGTGGCACAGAATTGACGGCACTTCTCGCAGAGAGAGTCGTGGCGACGGTGGTTCGGCTGAAACCACCGACGAAACGGTGGATGGATCCTACTGACAGGCGCGGCGTGCCTCCGCTTTTGCGGTTGCCCGGCGCCGACAACTCAAGGATAATCCACGCGTGTACACGCCAGAACAGGAACAATGCGAACAGCGAGCCCCGGGGCACGTGACTTGTCTGCCGCCCGCGTTCGGGACCGTGCTGGCCTTGTTGGCCTGCCTGGCGGGCGCGTGGATCGCCGCCGGATCGACCGGGCTGTTGGCCCACCCCTTGCGTCGGGCGCTGACCCTGATCGCCCTCGGCGCCGCGTTGCTGGCCCCCGGAATCGGCACCCTGCGACCGGCGCTGCGCATGCTGCTCACTCCGATCGTGGCGATTCCGGCCGCGTACCTGGTCATGTTGCCCGCTCTGCCCGTGAACATTCTGGCGGCAGCATTGGCTCTGGCCTTTCTCGCCTTCCTGAACGATGACAAGGGCAGAAACCCGTTTCTTGCTGCTGCCACCGCGGTGGCGGTGTTCGGCCTCTATGTTCTTGCGCGCACATCCATCCCGTGGGTCTGGCTGCTCGCCGACCGGATCGGTCGTTCCATCGGGACGCTGGGAGACGTCCTGGCAGCCCCGCTCCGCGTGGGCGCGACCTTCGCAGGGCTCGACTTCCTGCTCGTCATGAGTATCTTCTGGGCCCTCTCTTTGCACTACACGAAGCCGCCGCGCCGAGCGCGTGCCCTCTGCGGTTTCGTCGCGATCGCAGGCGGGCATCTCGTCTATCTGATCGGTTTGGCCTACGTGCCGAATCTCCTGGCGGCCCTTCCCGAGCCGGCCGACCACACCGGTTGGTCGCTGGCGCGATGGCTTCATGAAGCTTTGCCTTGGAACGCGCCGGCCGTCGCGGCATTGATCCATTTGGTGATCGCTGGCGCCATGGTACGCTGGACAGCCTGGAGCCCCACCGTAGACCGTGAACCCGCGGGCCAGGCGGTCCCCTCGTTCCGCGCCCGAGCGGCCCTGGGTGGGGCGGCGCTCTCGATGGCGATCCTGGTGCCGGTGATCGCCACGCTCTTTACGAATCCACTCGATCTCGCCGGCAAGAGAATCGTGTTCTACGAAAAGGGCTTCCTCAACTGGCTCAAACCGACGCATGGCTCCTACGGCCGACTCTCGAGTGGCATGTACGGCATGCTCCCGGTCTTCGTCGAGAGCCTGGGCGCCACAAGCGTGGTTTCGCCGGAACTATCGGCCGACGATCTTCAGGATGCCGACGCACTCGTCCTGCTGAACCCCGACAAGCCGTGGGCCGAAGGCCAGTTGGATCGCATCCACGATTTCGTGCGACAAGGCGGGTCGCTGCTGCTGATGGGCGAGCATACGGAGATCGATCCGAACGGCAGCAATCGCTTCAACGAAGTGCTGGCGCCGACGGCGCTGCGCATCCGTTTCGATTCGGCCACGTTTGCCGTCGGAGGCTGGCTGCATTCCTACGAATCCCTGAGCCATCCCATCACCACCGGCATTCCGGACGACCGCAATCAGTTCGGCGTGGTCATCGGCGCCTCGGTTCGGACGCGCTGGCCCGCTCGGCCACTGCTGGTCGGGCGTTGGGGCTGGGCGGATCCGGGCGACGAAGCGAGCGACCGCGCCATGATGGGCAACGGTCGCTATGATAGCGGTGAACTCCTAGGCGATGTAGTCCTAGCGGCCGAACAGCCCCTCGGTAAGGGTCGGGTTGTCGCGTTTGGCGATACCTCCAGTCTGCAGAACGCCATCGAAGTGACGTCGCACGTTTTCACCTCCCGCCTCTTCGCCTATCTGGCGGCGTCAGCCGACAAGGCGCACCCCTGGTGGCGTCAACTGTTGGGCGTGCTCGCTGGCGCCTTCCTCACAGCGCTGCTCTGCTGGCGCTCCAGTCTCGCCCGCACGATCCTGGTTGTCCTGGGTCTGGCCGCCGCGGTCGTGATCTGCCAACAGATCACCGTGGCAGCCGGCAACGTGCTGCCCGACGGCCGCGCGACATCTCCCAACCATCTGGCCTACATCGACGCTTCGCATCTAAACGCCTGCAGTGGCGAATCGTGGCGCGGCGACGGGATCGGCGGGCTGGCACTGACCTTGATGCGCAATGGTTATCTGACCCTGGTTTTGCCCGAGCTGACATCGGCGCGTCTCGAGAAGGCAGGACTGCTGATCTCCATCGCCCCGACCCGCGCGTTTACCGAGGCCGAGATCGATGCGATCGCAGAGTTTGTCAATAGCGGCGGCCTCTTCGTCATCAACGTCGGCTACGACGAGGCCCAGGGCAACGAGCCTCTTTTGCGGCGGTTCGGATTTGGATTCGGCACCAATGATTCAATAGAACCGACCCCTCTGGGGCATTTCAAATCGCCCTATCTGGAGTCAGACAGTCGCCGAGTCTACGTACGCTTCCATGCGGCCTGGCCCGTTCGCTGCACCGATCCGGACGCACAGACAATCGCCTATGGACGCGACAATCAGCCGGTGGCCATGCTGCGACGTGTCGGCGCTGGCAAGGTGCTCTTCGTGGGCGATACGGGCTTCGCGATGAACAAGAACCTCGAACAGGAAAACGGCCAGCCTTTCGAAGGACTGCGTGAGAACGCCGACTTCTGGCGCTGGCTGATCACGCTCCTGCACGACGGGCCGATGTGGCTTCCTCCGGCGCTGCAAAGCCCGGCGGATTCCGCAGGCAGCGCGCCCGCCCAGGACGTTCCGGCCGAGGAGGTCCAGCCATGAGACGCGTCTGGCTCGGTCTGGCACTGTTGAGTGCGTCCTGGCTGGCGAGCCTGGGCACTTACCACGATCCCCGTTGGATCGTCTGGGCGGTGCTGGTCGGTGTCGGCACGTGCTTTCTCTTCGACTTCCCTTTGCGCAAGCCCAAGCGCAGCGATTTGATCGTCGCGGCAGCGCTGCTGATTGCCCCCCTGCTGCTGGTCCCCTGGCCCTATCGAGCGGCGGTCCTGTTGCTCTTCGTCGGCTTGCTTATCTCGGCGGCACCGATTCGGCGCCACTGGCCCGGGCGAATCGGCGCGGCGGCTCTGACCGCCGGCTCGGTTCTCGCGGTGCAGGCCCTGGCCCTGCTTGCCTACGAAGCCTTCACCGCGCGGTCTCATGAACTGCCCTGGCGATTGCCGCAGATCCTCCATGGCGCCGCACACCTGCTGGGGATACAAGCGGCACTCGACGGCACGTCGCTGGCCCTACACTCGATCCGCCGCGTTCATCAGCTCGGTGCCACCTGGGAGCTCCTGTTGGACCCGGTGACATTCGCATTCCTCACAGGAGGCGTTGCGCTGGTCTGCCTGCGAGTGCCGACGCTAAACGCCCGGGGCAAGTCGACGCGGCAGCTTTTGTCATCGGTCTCGATACTGATCGTTTCGGTCGCTCTGTGGCTGCCCGTCCGCGCGGCTCTGCTGATCGCTATCTTCATGCACCGAGCCTTGCGCACCGACTACAACACGCCCCTGGTGCTGATGAATCAATTCTGGAGCCTGTGGGTTCACCTGGCCCTGTTGATCGGACCGGTCCTGCTGGCCCTGCGGTTCATCCGAATGCCTCCACCGGTTGTGGCCGGATCGATTCAGACGCCACACGCGGTCTGGTCCAGGCGCATGGTTCCGACGGCCCTGGCTCTCATCGGATCGCTGGTGTTGACTCTCTCGCTGGTATGGGAGCCTTCAGGCCCCGCGAAGCAAGGCCGCATTTGGGTCGATGAACACCGCTCCACCTGGGAGCGTACCGACCGGCCTTACGATCCCAACTGGTACGGGCAGGAATCGGGCTACAACTACGCCTGTATCTACGATTACTGCTCCCGCTTCTATGATATGGGTCGTCTGCACACACCGATCGACGCCGATACCCTTACCGAGTGCGACGTCCTGATCGTCAAGGTCCCTACCGCCCGGTACAATTCCGCAGAGATCGATCAGATCGAACGCTTCGTTGCCGATGGTGGAGGGCTGCTGTTGATCGGCGAGCACACCAATGTTTTCAACACGGGGACCTATCTCAACGACATTGCCGCGCGTTTCGGATTTCGCTTCCGCTACGACTGCCTGTTCGATATCGACACCACTTTCAATCAACTGTATCATCGCCCTGCCGTGCCGCATCCGATCGTCCAGCACCTGCCGCCGCTCGATTTCGCCGTGGCGTGTTCCATCGATCCGGGTATGAACGCAGGGTGTGCCGCCATCGCGGCGCGCGGTCTGCGGGGTCTACCGGCCGATTACCACGCCAGCAACTACTATCCGCAGGTGACGGACCGGGCCGAAGCACGCTACGGGGCCTTTACCCAACTCTGGACGACACCGTACGGAGCCGGACGGGTGGCCGCCTTTGGTGACTCGACGATTTTCTCCAATTTCTCGACGTTCGAGCCGGGCAAAGCCGAACTGATGCTGGGCATGCTGCAGTGGCTCAACCACCGCAACCCAAGCTCAGACTCACGCCCGCTACTGGTGGCCTTGGGCGGGTTGCTCCTGTTTGGCGCCCTTGTCGCTGCACGCGGCCAGTCGGGCGGCTGGTTCATTTTGCTTAGCGCTGGATTGCTCGGCGTCAGTGCAGCCGGGGCCATCGCCAACGGTATCCATCGAGCGGCGATGCCAGTGCCTCAAGCCAAGCGGCCCCTCACGCACGTCGTCATCGATCGGACGGTCTGCGATGGCCCGCTTTCCGAGAGCGGTTTCATCGCCGGAGCGGAAGATGGCTTCGGCATCTTCGAGCGATGGATCCTGCGACTCGGCTATTTCACCTCACGCCGCGCAGACCGCGCGGCCTTTGCAGGCGACGCGCTCGTGCTGCTGTACCCCAACCGAGAGGTTGCGGTCGATTTCCGCCAGGGGCTGGTGGACTATGTCGAGGCCGGCGGCAAAGTACTCATCGTCGATTCACCCGCCAACACCGACTCGACAGCCAACGCTCTGCTGCATCCGTTCGACTTGCGCATCGACCGATCGGCCCAGTTGACCGGGCGCTTGGAGACACCCGAAGGCTGGCCCGGCGGTGTTGCCGCCGAAACCGCCTGCGAAATCCAAGGGGGCACGCCGCTGATCCGGATCGAGGCCCGGCCCGTGGCCGCGACGGCTCGTCTCGGGGCCGGAACCGTGACCGTGGTGGGCTTCGGGAGCCGCTTCACCGACGCGAAGATGGGCGTCACGGGCAATGTGATACCTGATGCCGCGCTGCGCAACGTCTACGAACTGGAGTTCCAGTTGCTGCGGACCCTCATTTCGGACGCCCCGTAAACTGACCGACGGCCCGAATCAACACGATTCGCGGGAAAAACGCAAAAAACATCCTAATCGCGTCACATCACCCCTTCCCACAAGACATAATAGATAGTGAAGGATGTCTCACCAGAACAATGACATTGTATTGGTCAAGAAGGCACAGCTTGGCGACAAGGACAGTCTCAGTGACTTGGCCAAGACGGCGAGGGTTCGTTTGCATGAATACGTGTTGCGACTGACGCTCAACGAGGACCTCACCCAGGACATCGTGCAGGAGACCATGCTGGAAATGCTCAGAATTCTTCGAAAACTGCGGAAGGCTGAAACGTTCTGGCCCTGGCTCTACGGGATCGCGACCAACAAGACCCGCAACCACTACGGCAAGCTCTGGCGACGTCAGACGCGCAACTTCTCGGAAACCGGCTACGAACCCCGGCCCGTCGCGGACGACGATACGCTCTCGGAGGTCGTCACCGAAGAGTTGAAGCAGATCGTCGCCCAATCGGTCTCACAACTGGCGCCTCACCACCGCGCCATCCTCACCATGCGTTGCTACGACCACCTGTCCTATGCGGAAATCGCCAAGCTGATGGGCTGCTCGGAGATCGGGGCCCGCGCCTCGTTCTACCGAGCCAAGAAATTCCTGGCCCGTCGCCTGTCGGCTTACGGCCTGCGCAAAGGTTCGCTCCTGCTGGCCCTGGTAGCATTCGGCAAAATGACCGCCACCAGCAAGGTCAGCGCGGCCCAGGTCGCCGTGACCGGCGCGACCCTACAGGTGGGCCCGGTGGCTGCCCTGGTGGGGGCCACCACGGGCAAGACCGGTCTGATCGCGTTGGCTGCGGCCGGCAGTCTTGCCGTCGCATCGGTAGCCGTGGAGCCCGCCCGCGTCAGGGCGATCTTGGGCGCGCGTCCCCACCAGGGGCACGCCCTGCCTGCCAGTCCGCTGCACCTGGATGCGACGGCCAAGCAGGAATACTGGTACTACTTCCCCGAGGGCGATCAGGGCGCCGTCATGCAGCGTCTGGTTCAAGCCGACGCGGACGGCCGGAACCCGGTCTGTCAGATCCTCCAGAATCAGTACGCCAACTATCATTTCGACGATCAGAGCGACACCATCCACATCAACAACTATCGCGTCTGGAAGCCGGATCTGAGTGTCACGCGCTTGCCCACGGACAGTCGCCAGCTGAGCGATTTCCTCGAACGCATCGAAGGACACCCGACCGATATGGAACTGACCAGCCGCCATCGCAACGGACTGTTGGTCATCTGTAACAATCAAGGCGAACGAGGCAGCAACATCTGGCGCATCGACCGCCATCTCAATGTGTTGGAGGAGGAGTACTTCCAGGTCGGCTGGCCGGAAAGCATACCGGTGGTCGACCACCGCGATGCCATGCACCAGCGCGGCTGGACCTACTTCGAGATCACCGGTCGCGTCGGCGGCCGCTCCGTATCGGGCATGGGGCGTCTGCCGTTTGTCCACGCCTCGGCCCGGGCCGAGTATCCGTGGCTGAAGATCAGGGTGGATGGCGGTGAAACGTTTGTAGATACACCGACCGGGGCCGTCATCTACGATCGGGCCGGCCTGATCGCCGGGCGAGGTGCCGGGGGCAGCGTCTTCAAAGGCTTGCTGCGTCCCTGGATGGGTCTGCACTGCGTCGATACGATCCGGCGTGACGCCGCGGAGCGAGAACTGCCGTTCGAAACCACCTACGACCACGATGCCGCGCGCACCATAATCACCGTGTACGCGAACGATGTTACGCTGGTCTATGCCGTGGACATGGAAGCCGATGTGATCGAGACGATCAGCTTCCGCACGGATAGCGCCGGGGAATCGACTCCTCAAGGTGAGCTTCGTTTCGCATATCTTCGGGACATTCCTGACGAGACAGACGCACAGTATACCATCCCGGCCAGCGTCAGAGTCGCTTCAACGCGAAGACAGCAGATTCCCGGATTCTGGCTGGAGCGATTGATAACGCCGTAGCGGCAACGGAGAGCCCACGCGGCGAGCACGTTGACGAGAAAGGAGCGAAGGTCATGGAGAACAGAAGGACTCTACAACGCGTCGCGACCAGCCTGCTTCTACTGACATGGATGAGCCATGCCGTGCTGGCGGACAGGATCATCTACGTCGACGGTCAGGCCCCCGGCGCCAACAATGGTTCCAACTGGACGGACGCCTACATCTGTCTCCAGAACGCCCTCGAAAGCGCCACGGCCGGTGACGAAATTCGCGTCGCTCAGGGCACTTATAGACCAGACCAGCGGACGGTCATCCTTCGTTCGGGCGATAATCGGTACATCCAGACCTCGCGCGACGGCGTGGATGAGACGTTTCGCATGCCGGAAGCGGTCGTGATAAGGGGCGGCTACGGCGGCTACGGCCATCCTCGTCCGGACGCCCGCAATGTGGAAGCCTACCCGAGCATTCTCACCGGTGATCTGCGCGGCAATGACGCCGATCTGGAAAACCTCGAATGGCAGGGCCTCACTGATTTCGTAAAGGATGGGAGACGTGTCGACAATTGCCATACCGTCGTCACGGCCTTTGGCGTCACGGACAGCAGCGTACTGGACGGCTTTACCATTACAGGCGGACGAGGCTTCGGAGTAAACGCCGGGGTCGCTCGAACTCGGCGGGGGGACACGTCCTCACCTCCGTACCCTACTGCCGATCCCGCTACGGACGGTGCCGGTGCCCTCATCACGTTGGCCAGTCCAAGATTCATTCGGTGTACGTTCTACCGCAATACCACCCACGCCTCGAACGCCGGCGCCTCGGGAGGTTCCGGCGCGGCCTGTGAAGATGCGAGTCCCACCTTCCAGGACTGTTCGTTCGTGGAGAACATCGCCTTGGCCGACCACGCCGAGGCCTGGAGTTATGGGGGCGGAGTGCTGTTGCGGCAAAGCACTCCCACGTTGATCGATTGCGCGTTCACGGGCAACATGACGATCGGCATAGGGCAGCTATCTGCCGGTGGTGCCATCGCCTGCGTCGCCAGCAATCCGCACTTGACGGGCTGCTCCTTCGTCGGCAACCAGGCGGTCGGCTCGTCCGGCGGGGCCGTGTACAATACGTTTTTGAGCGATCCGGTACTGACCGATTGCTATTTCGAGCGGAATTCTGCTCATAGCGGGGGCGCCTTCTACAGCGCGGGCGAGTGCAATCCCAGTCTGACAGGCTGCACCTTTTGGGCCAACATCGCCTTCGACGCCTACGGGGCCGGTGCGACAGTTGAGGCTGATCCGAATGACGAGGCCGGTTCGCGGTCGCGTGGCCGGGGCGGCGAGACCGAAACCGATGAACAGGAGGATGATGGCCCCGATGGACAAGGCGGCGCGCTCTACAACGCCGCAACATTGACCACCGTCACCAGTTGTCGCTTCCTCGGCAACGCGGCAGGCTTCGGCGGAGCAGCCTCCGGAAGGGGAGAGATGTTACTGGTCAACTGTCTCTTCAGCGGCAACACGGCCAAACTTGGGGCAGCCGTCAATGCTGTCAGCAGCAGAGCTTCCACGACCATCACCGGGTGTACGTTCACAGCCAACCACGCCTCCCAGAGAGGCAATGCCTATTACGGCTGGGCGAATAGCACCGCGCAGTTCTCCAACTGCATCCTGTGGGAAGAAACTCCGGTGGTGGAAGGCTCTTCCTTCGCTCAGATCGACATCGCCTACAGCGACGTTCGCGGTGGTGGCTACGGCCAGGGGAGCATCAACGCTGACCCCCGCCTTCACGATCCGGCCGGCGCCGATGGCGTGCCGGGAACATTGGACGACGACCTGCGGCTATCGGTGGGCTCGCCGTGTATCGACGCCGGAAGCAGAGTCCTCCTGCCGGAATGGGTGACCACGGACCTGGCCGGACAGCCGCGCGTCGTCAACGCCAAGGTTGATATGGGGGCCTACGAGTTCGACGGACCCTACAACTACTATGTCGATGCGGTGTATGGGGATGATGCTCAGGAAGGATACAGCCCTCGTCACGCGTTTGCCACTATCCAGAGAGGCATCGAGGCGGCCAGCGATGGGTACACCGTGGTGGTTTTGCCCGGCATCTACACCGAGGAAATCAACTTCGACGGCAAAGCCATCACCGTGGCCGGCTCCAAGGGCGGCGCGGTCCTGGAGGCACCCGGCGGCTACGGGGTGTCGTTCTACACGGCCGAACGCAGCACCAGCATTCTAAAGAACCTGGCGATCCAGAACTGTGACGTGGGCATCTTCATCGCGGGCACCTCCCCCACCATCCGGAACATGACCCTGGCCAACAATGAATTTGGCATCGCCGCCTACGCCGGTGCCGTCCCCGACATCAGCAACTGTATCCTGTGGGACAACCTCGACGGCGATCTCTTCGATTGCACGGCGACTTACAGTTGTATCGAACAGGGAAGCGAGGGCGAGGGCAACATCCGGGTAGATCCGTTGTTTGCCGATGTGGCCAACGGCGACTATCACCTGTTGTCCGAGAGAGGACGCTTCGTGCCGAACTTTGGTCTGTGGGCCTTCGATGAGGTAACGAGTCCCTGTGTGGACGCAGGCAATCCGTGGCTCAGCCCCGGCGCCGAGCGCATGCCCAACGGCGCCCGGATTAACATGGGTGCCTTTGGGGGCACGCCGGAAGCCAGTTTGAGCGAATGGCCTCTGCGGGGCGACATCAACCGCGATGGCATCGTCGATGGCAATGACCTGGACATTCTCAACGAACAGTGGCTGGAGGAATTGCCCGGGCGAGCGGGATCGACGCCGGCCACAACGAACTCCTTGCAGCCCAATCCGCCACGCTGGGACATTGACGGGCAACCCCATGAGGTACACGGCGGTGGTGGGGCCTCCGATTACTACGTCGAGATGACGGCCGCCGAGGTGGTCTCTCCGGATGGCCCGGTAGAGTACTTCTTCGAATGCGATCTAAGCGACTTCGACAGCGGCTGGCAGGTCGAACGCACCTATACCGTTCTCGTGGGACGGACTGGCCAAGGTTTACTGTTTCGTGTTCGAGCGCGTGATTCGAGCGGTAACATGACCGAATGGACCGAGTGGGCGCGGGCCATGATGGAAGGGGAAGACTAGGATAAGATCGTAGTCTAGAGGGCGGAAGACCCGGTCCGGCCGCGTGTTGCGACTGCCAAGCAGAACCGGCGGTCTGACCGAGTGATGCCCGCCTTCGCAGGCGGCGGAGCCGAATGCGGCATCACGATCTGGGGGGCGGGATGGCAGTGAGACAACTGCGGTCCCGCCTCGTTGCCATGGCGGAAGGCAACCCACCCCTTCAGGAGTGCCGGTGAGACCGAAGCGATCGAAATGGACCTTGACGTCGCGCGTGGATCGGCCTATGATAATGGTCGCGAGGTGGGAATCTTTGAAGTGCGGAACGCAAGATGCGCGGAACGTTGCGAGAGTGTTGCGGTATAGCTCCGAAGCGAGCTTCCGTTCTGCGCGTCAGCACCAAGAGTGGCTTTACGTTGATGGAACTACTGGTCGTGCTGGCCATTATTTCGGCGCTCATGGGCATGCTGCTGCCGGCCCTGGGTAAGGCGCGCCGACAGGCGCGCGCCACCATAGGTATACGGCGTCTGGGCGAGATCACGATGGCCGTGAACACGTTCGCGGCTGACAACTCCAATCGCTATCCCCCCTCGGTGGCCACCGTCGGTGTCGAAGACCGTTGGAACTGGCAGGCCCCCAACATGTTGACCGGATATCTTCAGCGGGCGCCGGGGCTCTCGCGCTCGGTCAGTGCCTATCTGCACCCCTACATCGCCGATGCCGACGTCATGTTCTGTCCGAACGGCCCGCAGGCGTACCGCTATCGCCAGGAAGCGTGGGACGCGGGAGACAATTGGGATCATCCGGAAACACTGACGGTACCCGATGCGATGTTTGGCACGTACTGCCTGTACTGGAACTACGTGGGCTACCGCGGCGAAGACAAAGGGCTCTTTCGTGGGCCCAACGGTCCGGCACGCGGATACCGGGAAAGCTCCGTCGTGGTCAGTGACTATCTGGGCTACGACCATTGGCGCAACCGGCTTGCTTACGGCAGTTGCGAGCAGTTCAGCGACGCGGAAATCGTGGATGTCACGTCGATCTCAGCCTCGTTCTGGTCGACACCGGGCAACGAAACCACAGAAGAACTGCGCCGCTTGCGAATCAAGCTCCACGCCGGACACGTGGATGGACACGTCGAGTCCTGCACACCTGCCGACACCCGCGCCATGTACGTGATCATACGGCCGGAGACCGGGGATCCCTATCCACCGGGTACGGGGCCGGGGACGTTCTACGTGCCACGCGTTGGACTGCGCTGATCGGCGGTCTTCGCACTGGCGCGGCCCCTGCTGCCGATGCAAATCCTTGCTCGTGCCCACAGGATCGACTATCGTGGGCCCGGCGTTCCTCCCGAGTCGCAGTCTCGAAGGATCTCAGCCAGACAGACAGAAACCACCGGACCAGGTCGGTGAGGACAGAGGATCTTTGGCTTATGCCAATCGGCAGTGCATACTCCCGTATCTCCGGAAATAGACTCTCGGCTCTGGTCATCCGCTGCCTAGGCACCCTCGATCTGCACACACATCTCAGACTGAAACCGATCCTGGGTTTCTTCCGAGACCACGTTCAGGCGGGATCGAGTTGCCGGGTGCTCGAGGTCGGCTGCGGCGACGGGGTCAATGCTTTCGAATTGGCTCGACTGGCCCGGCGTGAGGGAGTCACTCTCTCCTACCTCGGCCTCGACATCGATCCCGAAGGCCTGGAGAAAGCCAGACGGCTAGCCCAAGTTCTCGAGTTGGATCGCGATCTCCAGTTTCTCCGCAGCGATGCCAGCCACATCGCGTCGCTTGGCGCTGAGGCTTGGGACATGGTCATCCTGGCGGACGTGCTGGAGCACATTGAGGCCCCTGAAGCCCTCCTGAGAGATATTCGCCCCGCGCTCCGCACCGGAGGCCTCTGCCTGGTTTCCGTCCCTACGCCCAATTACGAGCGTGTTTTCGGCTCGGCGTTTCACCAGAAGATCGGGCATGTTAGAAGCGGCTATCGCATTGAGGAACTCAACGCCCTCTTTGCCGAGATCGGCGGCCGCGTGATCTGCCACAGCTATAGCACCGGGCTCATCAGCCGTCTTGGGTGCGCCGTCTACTACAGAACTCCGGCCACACGGCGCGTGACCGCCCTGAAAGCGATCCTCCTCTCGCCCTTTCGCGTGCTGGACTTCTACAATGGTCCCCGCGTGAGTTGTTCGCTCTTTGCGGCCTACTGTGTCGAGCGCTGATTGAGCGAGAGGCCCGGGCAACAACCAAGCCTAGGCCTTCACGATCTTCTTGCGTCCGGCCCGCACTGCCGCCGTGGCGTTGCGAGTGTCGATGACGAGTTGGGCATGCTTGACGACCGCAGGATAGTCGTAGTCGCTGTGGTTCGTGGCGATCAGCACGGCATCGTAACTGCCCAGCATCCTTGGCGTCAGCGGCTTGCTCTTCATCTTGAGATTGTATTCGCGCTGCTTGTGCGTCTGCAGGATATAGGGGTCGTTGTAATCGACCTTCGCTCCCTTGGCCTTGAGCAGTTCGATCAGTTCGAGCGAGGGCGATTCGCGCACATCATCGATGTCCGGCTTGTAGGCAAGTCCCAACACCAGAATGCGCGAGCCCTTGAGGCTTTTGCGGCGGTCGTTGAGGGCGTCGGCGGTTCTTTGGACTACATATTCCGGCATGCTCGTGTTGATCTCGCCGGCCAACTCGATGAACCGCGTGGGCAGCCCGTACTGGCGTGCCCTCCAGGTCAGGTAGAACGGATCGATGGGGATACAGTGCCCACCCAGCCCTGGGCCGGGATAGAAGGCGCTGAAGCCAAACGGCTTCGTGCTGGCCGCCCGGACGACCTCCCAGACATCGATTCCCATGCGGTCGAAGAGCATCTTCAGTTCGTTAACCAGGGCGATGTTGATACAGCGGTAGGTGTTCTCAAGAATCTTGGCCGCTTCGGCAATCTCGCACGTCTCCACCGGGACCAACGTTTCGATGGCATACCGATAAACTTCCAGGGCTCGACGGAGGCTTTCCTTACCACAGCCACCGACGACCTTCGGGATCGTGGCCGTCTGGAAACTCTTGTTGCCCGGGTCCTCACGCTCGGGAGAATAGGCCAGGAAAAAATCCTTCTCGACTTTAAGTCCAGACGCTTCGAGCATCGGCAACATGACCTCGCGCGTCGTGCCGGGATAGGTGGTGCTTTCCAGAACAACGAGTTGTCCCTTGCGCAGATACTTGGCAATCGTCACACACGTGGATTCGACGTACTGCAGGTCCGGCTCGCGGTTCTTCGTCAGCGGCGTCGGGACACAGATGAGAATCGCGTCCGGCTTGGAAAGCTGACGCATGTCCTCCGTGGCACGGAACCGGCCCGACCGGATCATCTCGGCCATGGTCGCGTTCATAATGTGCTTGATGGGGCTGCGGCCGCGATTGATCAGCGAAACGGTCCGCGGATTGATGTCGAAGCCCAGGACTGTCGCGCCACCTTCGCAGAATTCGCGCGCCAGCGGCAATCCCACGTACCCCAAGCCCACAATACCTACGGAAACGGTCGTCTCTCCCGGATGTGTCTTACTGCGCTTGCCCACGAAGACCTCCCTATCCTAAAGCTATCATCACCAGACTGGATCCTTCACACCGGCCGACACACGCGGAGGATTCAGCGGCACCCCAGATCCCCAAGTCCATCCGAACCAGCACTGACAACGCGATAGTATGGAATCTGAATAACCTCCTGACAAGAAAAATCACAGCGGCAATCGCAAGTCCCGGTCGATACAGCATGGCTGTCGCCCCACTCACAGGGCTTCGTCACCCAGACGGAGCAAGTCCTGCCCTGCCAGAAGCCGCCGGGGGTTCTCGACACACAGGATGTCCGCCGCACGCCCCCCCAGATGATGAACGAGCAAATTGTAGGCCTCGGTCATCCGAGGCGGTCGATGAACGGTGTCATGGGCGTCCGTCGCCACCAGAACCGGCAGACGTTCGTGCAGGAAATCCCAGGCCGCTCGCTCGCTGTGCCAGCCGAACTCGCCGAGAAAACTGGCCGCTGTAATCTGTAAGGCGACCCCACACGAGGCCCACTGACGAACATGCTGCGGGTCCCGGGCCAGGAAGGAGTGACGCTCGGGATGCGTGACAACAGCCCCCACGCCGCTCTGGGCCAGTGCCGCCATGAGCACACTGGGATCAACGAAGATCTCATGCGGCAATTCCAGCATCAGGTATCGGCCGTTGTCGCCCACGGTGAGAATCCCATCAGACTGCAGCAGATCGACGATGCGCTCGTCGAGTCGGACATCGGCTCCTGGAACAACGGTCAGCGGGACATGAGCCTCCTGGAGACACCGGTTCAACTGTGCGACAGCCCGTCGAACCTGGGGCGCCCGACACCTGCCATCATACCGTCCCAGTTGATGCGGCGTCGCGACGACGGTGGCAATACGGTCGGCCGCCAGGGCTTCACAGAGAGCCAGCGCGCCGCTTTGGTCCTCCGGGCCATCATCCAGACCTGGAAGACAGTGGCAGTGGACGTCGACAAAGAGCTCAGGCGACGCCCCCTCCGACTCTCGCCGCGATTCACGCGTCGGCCCATCGCCGCCCGAGAACGTCCAGAACCGCCTCTCCATCACGGCATTGCCTGCAGCGTCACATTCAGATTTATCTCCCGGCCTTGGCGGCGCACGGTCAACTCGACGGTGTCTCCCACCTCGCGAGCATCCAGAATCCGAAACAGATCGCGCGAATCGCGCACCGTCTCGTCGTCAACGCCCACGATCAGGTCGCCAAATACGACGTTGCCTCGGGCATCGTACCGCATCGGAACTACACCGGCCCTGTCGGCCGCCCCCCCCGGCGTTAATCCCATAACAATGACCCCTTCCACCCCCAGTCGTCTGGCGGCCGAATCTGGGGCAATTCTTACGCCCAGTCCCGCTTTGCGCACATGACCGTTGCGGATGATCTGGGGGACGAGACGGTTGACCACATCCACCGGAACCGCGAAACCGATGCCGGCATAGGCTCCGGAAGGGCTGAAGATCGCGGTATTGATGCCAATAACACGGCCGGCGCTGTCGAGCAGCGGCCCGCCTGAGTTGCCTGGATTGATGGCAGCGTCCGTCTGGATCACCCCTTCGATCGGACGGCGGGTGACCGACTCGATCTCCCGGCCCAGCCCGCTGATGACACCCGTCGTGAGCGTCTGGTCGAAGCCGAAGGGGTTCCCGATGGCGAAGACCTTCTGCCCGACCTCCAGGTCGGCAGAGGTGCCAATGGCGATGGCGGGCAACAGGCTCTTCGGCGCGTCGATCCTCAGGACCGCAAGGTCTTTATCGGGAGCCACGCCGACCAGTTGCGCCTTGTAGGTCGAATGATTGGCCAGGGTCACTTGAGGCGCCGCCTGGGTGTCTTTGATTACGTGAAAATTAGTGACAATGTAACCGTTGGCGTCCCAGACAAATCCGGAGCCCGTGCCCTGCGGAATCTCCATGGCCCTGAGACTGAAGTAATCGCGGCGCACCGCGATGCTGGTGATATATACCACCGAGGGCGACACGCGTCTGAACAGCTCAATCGTGCTCTTCTCATCGCCCGCCAGCTCTCCGCGGGGCGTAATGGCACGCGGCATAGCATTCTCGTCGTGCACGCCGAAGAGCCAGGGCTTGATCTGCCAGAAGAGCGACACGATGACCAAGGCGATCAGCAACAGCAGTAGCCCACGGCTGTGATTGGCCTGGGCCCCGGCGTTTGCGCGATGAGGGCCTCGTTCCATGACGGTTCTCTCCATTTCCTACCTGTCCAAGCAACCGCGGGGATTGCTTCCGAAGATGGGAACCATCATAGGCATGCGGGCGCCGTCTGTCAAAACCATATCGACAGGCGGCCTCACTGCTGGACATAGCAGGGGCACTGCCCAGGACTGCACGACCCTGCCGTCCGGTAGGGTCATAAGCCCGGGCAGTGCCCCGTCCCTCCGTGGACCCGGTAAATACCGTCACCCATCCTTGTTCCACTGTGCATGCCGCATCGCTGCCCCGCAAGGGGACACCGGCGGCAACAACAACAATGTATCTCCCCTTCAAAAGATCTTGAGCGACTGCGACCTCGATCCGAAATGCGATTGGCTGATGGTCATGTACAGAAGACTCCACCGACGCCGCGCCCCGTGGACCCTGACCGCCTCGGTCTCCTGGAAACCTCCGCTACGGACATGCCCGCCCGACAGCGCGAAGCCCATGGCCCGCGCCATCGGATATACGGCGGGATATCACGGGACAAGAACCATCCCCGATCAGGGAATGAATCGGCGTTGGCGGCTGCCACCATGGCGCCTCCTCCTATGATAGGAAGTAACCCGTGGACCAACTTCTCTCGACCACTGAAGCTCGCGCTTCTGGCGGCCGCCCGCACCACTGCCTCCGGGGGACACGAAGCTCATACCGCGCTGTCCCCAGGCTCGTCTGTTGTTTATACCCGAGATCATCGTCTTGTCAATTGGGGACAATACGTATTTTGCCGGTCTGCGTCCTCCGCCGGCGCTGAAGACCGACTAGGGCGATGCCACAGCCCTTTCGGGTCGACTCGTCTGCTCAGTGACACTGCCACGATTCGTGCCGGACGAATGGAGCAACCGGGTGTCGAACCCCACAACAATGTCACGACAAGCTTCCCCAAGTTGCTCCACCGGAATCAGGCACATCCGGTGCTGGACCAGCGTGGTCAGGTCATCGGTCTCGGGCAGTTGATCGATACTGGCCACCAGCTTTCTCATTCCCACTGCCAGTGGCTGGTCCTTGTCGAGCAGTCCGGCCTTGAGGATATAGTGCCACGCCTGGGTCAGAATGCGAAGCATTTCCAACTGCGGGCCATGCTCCAGCACCACCACCGAGAGCGCCATAGCCATGGTGCGACCCTCTCCATCGCCGGCCCCCAGCGTGACAATCTTGATCGTCCACTGCGGATCGGACTCCACCAGCTCCATGGTCTCGTATGATTGGAAGACCTGGGCCATGTAGTTGTACATGGCGGTCCTGATTTCGTCCCTGCCCGCGATGTCGAGCTTCACCCTGGCGACCGCGTGAGGCTGGCCAACGTGGTCCGCCTGCGCCGGAGAACCGAAAAAGGGGATGCTGAAAGACGCGCCACACAACAGAAAGACAGTCATACGGTTCATCGTATGCCTCCTCCATCGCAATCTAAACTGATGAACACTCACAGGACCCGCAAGGTGGCTTACATCGCCCTTGCCTCCATTGTCCTCGTGATCGATTGTATCCCGCTCGCGCACCTTGTCAAGGACTTCCCGCCGCCAGGCGGACAATCGGTTCCCGAACGAACGGTCCCGAATGCGGGCCCTTACGGAGAGATCGGCCCCGTACCCGACTGCGGGCGTCCGGCACCCGACATTTCCATACGCTTCGCTCAAGGTTAACATTTGCCAACAGCTTCCGTTATGGTATGATATCGTCGTTTTCCGAATCTCTTTGTTCTTGACGACTCCATTTCTCGTGGAAGGCTTCGATGTCCAATACAAGTACTGGAATATTGAAACACGTCGGCAACCGACAGTATGCGATACGCACAGCCGAGCGCTCATACCGGATGGACCGCAACCAGGTGATGGTCCAGCCGGACCTTGCCCGTCGGCTGGCGCTGACGGAAGGCGCTTCTGTCAGGGGGCAAATCGAACGCAAGAAGGGCAAAACCAGACTTGTGTCGGTCGATTCTCTGGGAGGGCTGGATCCGGAAGCGTTCAGCCAGCGTCCCCACTTCGCGGATCTCACTGCCATCGATCACCACGAGCGCTTTGACCTGGGCCAGTGCGGGCAGGAGAGCATGCGCATCGTGGATCTCATCGCTCCTATCGGCAAGGGCACGCGGCAGCTGATCGTTTCGCCCCCGAAAGCCGGCAAGACCATCCTGCTTGAGCAGATGGTCCAGGCCATTCACCAGAGTTCTCCTGAGACCCGTATCATCGTGCTGCTGCTCGACGAGCGACCGGAAGAAGTGACCCATTTTCGACGATCTGTGGAAGGCGCTGAGGTCGTCGCCAGCACGAGCGATCATACGGCCGATGAACATGTCGAGTTGGCGGAACTGATGCTGGCCCACGTGCAGACGGAACTCGAATGCGGACGCGAAATCGTCCTGATGATCGATAGTCTCACGCGCCTGGGACGAGCATTCAACAATCGGACCCGCCGGCGCGGTGCACCGCGCGGCCACACCATGAGCGGTGGGCTGGAGGCCGGCGTTATGGAAATCCCACGCCGCCTCTTCGGACTGGCCCGCAACATCGAAAACGGCGGCTCCATCACCATCATCGCCACGTGCCTGATCAATACGGGATCGCGCATGGATCAATTGATCTTCGAAGAATTCAAAGGTACCGGTAACAGTGAAATCGTGCTGGATCGGTCCCTGGCCGAGGCACGGATCTTTCCCGCAATCGACATCCCGGCCAGCGGGACGCGCAAAGAGACACGCCTTTACAGTGAAGACCACAGCCGGGGCCTGACCACCTTGCGACGGGTGCTGTCCGGCTACGGCAGCCGCGGCGCTACCGAAGCCTTGTTCAAGCTGCTCCGGAAATACCCAACCAATGAGGAATTTCTGGAGAGCATGAGTGCTCAGAGTTGACGCCCCGTGAATCCGTCCCCTGCTTCACTGCCTGACGAGACCCCCGGCCTTTACCTTCACGTGCCGTTCTGCCACGAAAAGTGCCGATACTGTGGCTTCTACTCAGAGCGCTTGCGCAGCCACGACCCGAGCTCTCTGGTTGCGGCTCTGCTGGCGGAACTTGACCGCTACCGGGACGTCAGGTCGGTCCGCACCGTCTACATCGGCGGCGGAAGCCCCACCAGCCTGCCCCCCGAGCTGTTGGCCGAGATCATTACCGCGATCAAGGCACGTTGGCCCGCCCCGGAAGAATTCACGGTGGAGTGCAATCCGGGACAGACCGACGAGCGGGTTGTGTCCATGTTACGTCACCATGGCGTCGATCGCCTCTCGTTGGGCGTCCAGTCGTTCCACGCGAAAGAACTGGCATTCCTCGGGCGCCGTCACAGCGTCGAGCGGGCGATTGAATCGGTCCGGGTGGCTCAAAGACTGGGATTCGATCACGTGAGCATCGACCTGGTCTTCGCGATTCCCGGTTCTACGCTCGTCTCGTGGCGCCGCTGTCTGCAATCGGCGGCCGCCCTCGGCGTCCAGCATATCTCCGCCTACAGTCTGAGTTACGAGCCGGGCACACCGCTCGAGGTTGCCAGACGAGCGGGCCAGTTCCGCACCATTGACGAGGAAACCGACCGTGCCATGTATGAGATGGCCATCGATTTCCTGGGGTCGGCCGGATTCGCTCAATATGAAATCTCAAACTTTGCCCAGTCGGGATACGCCTGCCTGCACAACCAGGGCTACTGGCAAAACCGCCCGTACATCGGCATCGGTCCGGCGGCCGGCTCTTACTGGCAGGGCAGGCGAACCGTGAACTTCGCGGACATCCGTCAGTACATACAAAGGATCGAAGCCGGCTCGGACGCGTATGAACTGTCCGCGCATCCCGACCGCAACGAGCGCCTCTGTGAAACGGCCGTCCTGAATCTGCGCACGCGCGAAGGGGTCGACCTGGCCGCTTTTGAGCGCTGCACCGGTGTCGACTTCCGGCGCGCGTTCGAGGTCCCTTTGCGTCGACATAACCGCGGTGGATTGATCGAAATCAGTGACGACAGAGTTCGCCTGACCAGAAACGCTCTGGCGGTCGCCGACTCAGTACTGTGTGATTTCTCCTGTTTGTAAGGAATGCAGTTTGGACACGAGGCATATACGCAACTTCTCTATTGTCGCCCATATCGACCATGGCAAGAGCACGCTGGCCGATCGGATGCTGGAACTGACCGGGACGATCACGCAGCGCCAGGCCCAGGAGCAGTTGCTCGATGACATGGACATCGAGCGCGAGCGCGGGATCACCATCAAGGCTTCGGCCGTAACGATGGAATACCAGTACGAAGGCCATACGTACATGCTCAACCTGATCGACACGCCGGGGCACGTGGATTTCCACTACGAGGTCTCGCGGGCCCTGGCGGCCTGTGAAGGAGCCCTGTTGATCGTCGACGCCAGCCAGGGAGTGGAAGCCCAGACCGTCGCCAACGCCTATTTGGCCGTGGAGACGGGTGTCGAGATCATGGGCATTATCAACAAGATCGATCTGCCGGCGGCACAACCTGAAGTCGTCGCCGAGGAGATGGAGCATGTGCTGGGCATCCGCCGCAATGAGTGTTTCCTCATCAGCGCCAAGACCGGGCAGGGCATCGGGGAATTGCTCGACGCCGTCTGCGAGCTGCTGCCGGCGCCGGAAGACCGCAGCGACGAGCCGACGCGTGCGCTCGTCTTCGACAGCCACTGCGATCCCTATCGTGGTGTGATCTGCTACGTTCGCGTCTTCAGCGGCAGCCTCAAGGTCCGCCAGAAGATCCGGCTCATGCACAAGGGCCGCAGCTACCTCGTCACCGAACTGGGCAAGTTCCGACCCACGATGACGCCCGTGGAGGAATTGGGTGTCGGTGAGGTGGGCTATATCGTTGCCAACATCCGCAATCTGGCCGATGTCAACGTGGGCGAAACCATTACCGAGGACGCCAATCCGGCGCCCGACCCACTCAAGAGCTACCAGCCGCCCATGCAGATGGTCTTTTCCGACTTCTATCCGGGCGACAACACCGAGTACTCCAAGCTCCGGGCCGCCTTTGAGAAACTGGCTCTCAATGACGCCAGCTTCTCCTTCACGCCGCAGAACTCGCCCGCCCTGGGATTTGGCTTTCGCTGCGGCTTTCTAGGGCTGCTGCACATGGAAATCATCCAGGAACGTCTGGAACGCGAAAACGACGTGGATATCGTCCAGACGGCCCCTACCGTCAGCTATGAAGTGGTCACCAATGACGACGAGGTCCGCCGTATCGAATCGCCCAGTGAGTTACCCGACCGCTCCCATATCAAGGAGTTGCGGGAGCCGTTCGTCCGCCTGGAAATCATCACCAGCACCGAATCCATCGGGGGCATCATGAAGCTCGCGGAGGGACGCCGCTGCAAGCTGATCAAGACCGATTACCTCAACCCCACCCGGGTGATGATGGAGTACAAGGCGCCGCTGGCGGAGATCGTCTACGATTTTTACGACCAAATCAAAGGGATCAGCCGTGGATATGCCACCATGGATTACGAATTCACGGCCTTCGAGGCCACCAACCTCGTCAAGATCGACATTCTCGTCAACGGTCAACCGGTGGATGCCCTCTCGTTGATCGTCCACCGTGACCACGCCGAACAGCGAGGCCGCAAGCTCATCATTAAGCTGCGCCGCGCCATTCCCAGGCACCAGTTCGAGATCCCGCTCCAGGTGGCAATAGGAGGCAAGATCATTGCCCGCGAAACCATCAAGGCCTTCCGTAAGGATGTCACGGCCAAACTGTACGGCGGCGATGTCACGCGCAAAATGAAGGTGCTCAAGAGACAAAAGGAGGGCAAGCGGCGCATGAAGAGCGTCGGGTCAGTCCAGGTCCCTCAAAAGGCCTTCATGAGCGTTCTCGACACCAGCGATTGATGGACCGCCGCTGGCGGTCTCGTCTCGCCCGGCCGAGCGAGGATTCGCTTATCGATTGGAAGCGCTGCCTCTCCAGTTGGGTCGGCTGCTGCGTCCCCCTCTCCCGGAAACCGACCGAATTCTCGGCTTTCCCGATCGGGGTCGGCGAGGCGGACCGGACTTTTTCGGCGTCCCACCGGCCATGAGCAGCAGAGCTTTCTCACAGGCAGCCCGCGTAGTGCGGTCGGGATGTTTGAGGCCTTCGTTGAGCACTTCCACAGCCAGCTTCTTCATCCGGCCCTTCATGCTGCGCAGTCCGTAGGCCGCCGCCTTCTTGGCTGTCCGGGAGAAATTGCCAAAGAGTGTCTCCTTGAAAATATCCAAACCATCTTCCTGCTTCCAGGACAGATTGAAGGCCGCCAGCCGGGCCGTGGAGACATTTTCGGAATGCAGTTTCTCTCGGAGCTTGGCGAGCAACTCAATCGCCGCCTCGTCCTTTTCTCGCCCGGACGGCACCCTTTTCTCAAGCTTCATAGAGCCCTCCTTTTCAGCATCCATGCCACACCTTTGCCTCCTCCATGCAGCGAAAGAGGCTCTGACTCTCTCCCCCCCAAGTCTCCCATCCTGCCCCCTGAGATCTCCAAGATCGAAGCCCGCAAGGCTAAACGCCAAGCCCAGAGACCATGTCCGGTACGTAGTGTACGCGACCATCCCACCAAAAAGCAAGCGCGAGCATGGCAAAAATCGTCTTATTCTCAGCAAATGAGGGGCCGTAGGGGTCTCCGGCTTTGTCACGTATTGGCTTGAGGCGGTCAGAATGAACCGGTAGAATGGAATTTGGGTATGTGATACAAAGCCCGGCGTGAGCGGTCTCGGGGCCCGTATCGATGTCATGGGGTAGGCCGTCCCTCGAACCTCGCTCAAGGCCTTCCGGGATGTTCCGTCACTGCAACCGAGCGGCCATATGAAGGGACACTGATTTGACCTGCCCCCAACCACATTCGGGCCTTGCCCGCCAACGGCGATGTCACCTTCTCTTCTGCCTGGCGATACCTCTGGCATTTGGCGCGCGCGTATCGCATGCCGCCGATTGCCCGCAATGGGGCCAACAGTACTCGCGCAACATGATCTCGGCCGAAACGGGCCTGCCCAACCGCTTCGATCCGGAAACCGGTAAGAACATCAAATGGACCGCCCGCCTGGGCAATCAGACTTGGGCCACGCCCATTGTCGCGGCCGGCAAGGTGTTTATCGGCACCAACAACGAGAATCCGCGCGATCCGCGACACAAAGGAGACCGTGGCATCCTGCTGTGCCTCAACGAGTCCGATGGGAGCTTCTGCTGGCAACTGATCGCCCCCAAACTCGCGGACGACCGGTATAAGGACTGGCCCAAGGCCGGCATGTGTTCGCCTCCCACGGTCGAAGGCGACCGCGTGTACATGGTCACCAACCGCAATGAGGTGCTATGTCTCGACCTGAACGGCCTGGCCGATGGCAATGACGGCCCCTACCGGGATGAAGCCGGGCGTGCTGTCCCACCCGGCACCGGGGCGGTTGAACTGCTTGAGACCGACGCCGACGTTCTGTGGGTTTATGACATCCCCAGCGAATTGGGACTCTTTCCCCACGATTCGGCCCACTGTTCTCCTCTGATCCACGGGCAGTTTCTCTACCTCAACACCAACAGCGGACTCAAGGGCTCTCACCAGGAGCTTCGTAATCCCAAAGCACCAAGCCTGATCGTGCTGGACAAAGCCACCGGACGACTCGTCGCCCAAGACAACGAACACATCGGGCCGCGCATCTTTCATTCCACCTGGTCGTCACCCGCGTTGGGTGAAGTCGGCGACCGCACGCTGGTCTTCTTCTGCGGCGGAGATGGCATGGTCTACGCCTTTGAACCGGTTCGAGCGATGCCACCCGTGGGCACCGTCGAGAAACTCACGCGTGTGTGGCGTTTCGACTGCGACCCGACGGCGCCGAAGGAGAATGTCCACAAGTACATCCGCAACCGTGAGGTCAGCCCCAGCAACATCAAGAGTATGCCCGTGTTCTACCAGAATCGCGTTTACGTCACCGTCGGGGGCGATATCTGGTGGGGCAAGGAGAAGGCCTGGCTCAAGTGCATCGATGCGACCGGAACTGGTGACATCACGGATACGGGTGAGCTTTGGTCGTACCCCGTCAAGATGCACTGCTGTTCGACCCCGGCGATCTACGAGGGATTGGCCTTCGTCGCCGATTGCGGCCGTAACATCCATTGTGTGGATGCCGAGACGGGCCAGCCCTATTGGACCCACGAATCCAATGGTGAGGTATGGGCCTCGACCCTTGTGGCCGACGGCAAGGTCTACGTCGGCACGCGCCGCCGCGACTTTCTGATCATAGCCGCCGATAAAGACAAGAAGATCCTCTGTACGGTCAAACTGGACAGTCCCATCGCCGGCAGTGCGGTCGCCGCCAATGGTGTCGTCTATATCCCCACGATGAAGACGCTGTACGCCGTGCAGCAGACCAATCGATAGAGGGTCTCAGCCGACACTGTGGCGCCGCCTGCACAGGATCACGAAGCCGGCCCCGATTACAGCGAGCCCCATCCATAGATCGGCACGCTGGCGCCGGTATGTCCGGTAGTCGCCCAGGTGACGTCCGGGTACGAACCAGCGCCGTTATCAAGCGTGACAGACAACTCGCCAGTCTCGTGATCGGCCGTAACCAGCACCAACGTGTCGAGCGCCGCCGAGCTGGTAATCTAATCCATGGCTGTCTGCACGGCTCGGGAGAACTCCAGCACCTCCTGAACCGTACGTTCGAGATCGTTGGCGTGAGCGGCATGGTCGATCCGCCCTCCCCCGACCATGAGAAAGAAGCCGTCGGAATCGTTGTCGAGGATATCCAGCGCCACGGCGGTCATCTCGGACAGATGCGGCTCGCTCGTCACCGACGTGCGAGCCAATTCGTATGCCATGTTAGCCCTGGTGAACTGACCGGAAACGAAGGCGCTGCTGTCGGTGTCGAGTGCCCGAAGCCCCGCCGCACTGCTGACCACGGTATATCCGGCAGGGGCAGCGCCGGACATGAGCCCATCGCCACCGAACAGGACGTTCGGCCGGGTTTGTGTCAGGTAGTCTTGCGCGATCTGGGCACTGTTCGAGCGTGAAGGTTCGTGGGCCGCAAACGCCGCCGGCGTGGCGCCCGTGATCGAGGTCGTCGTCACCAACCCGCCCCCTGCGGCTGGACAAGCACAAATGTGAACCTCGTTCACATTACTCGCAGTACGCCTTGGATGAAGCCCAGCGCGTGAGCCATGCCTGCGTGCCACGGAGCCTGACACGCCATCTGGGGTGTATGGTCGGGGATGACGACGCCGTCAAACCCATTTCGCAGGAGTATGCTCAGGACCCGTGCGATGTCTACATCCCCATCATCGATGAAGGTCTCACGATAACGCGGCGCTTTGCCCGTGATGTTTCGCAAGTGCACATAGGCGATCCGTCCCGCTTTGCTGTGCCTCTCTGCAGTCTCGTAGACATCGCCTTCGATCATCTCGGCCAACGTCCCCACGCAGAATTCGAGCGTATTGGCAGGACTGGGATTCAGATCGATCATACGCTGGTACATATCCGGCTGATAGACGAGGCGCGGCTGGCGGCGCACGCGCGGCACGGGCGGATCGTCCGGATGGGCGGCGAGTTTGACGTCCACCTCCTCCGCCACCGGCAGCAGAGCTGCCAGGAAATCTTCCAATCGGCGCCACAGTTCGGCATGGCTGATCTCCGGCAGCGTTCCTCCCGGCGCGTCCCGGTCGTAGACCATGTTCCAGACCATCCCTAAAGGCACCGGTGTCTCGTCGACCCCGTCCATCCCCACCGAGACTGCGTTGCCCCGCGCGAAAGGTCCCTTGATACGACTGGCGACCCCCGCAATGCTGAAGTTGTAGCCCATCACCGGAATGCCGACCCCCCCCAAACGCCGGACGATGGTCTTGAGGTTTTCGAGTTGTTGCTGCTTGCACGGGCCATCCAGCAGAACGTCGTACCAGTGGGCCGGATCGAAGTTCTCAATCGCCTCCAACTCCAGCCCCGCGGCGTTGATTTCCTGCTTGAGCGACCGCAGTTCCTCGACTGTCCAAAGCCGGCTGGGGTCGCCCGCACGTCCCCACCCTGCTAAGCCTCCAGTGGGCTGGTTGTCACGCGGGTTGTCGCCCTGCCCGAAATAGTCGACCAAGTGTACGACGAGGTGCGTCGCGCCGCACTGCCGCGCAAAGTCAAAATGCGCTCGATCGAGCTGATGCCGGTAGAGTCCGAGTCCAATCTTCATCAGAATCCTATACTCGCTCCTCCGTCGACCACCAATTGCTGGCCCGTGACAAACTTCGCTTGCGGCGAGCACACATAGACCGCCGCCCACCCGACATCCTCGGGCTCACCCAGCTTCTGCATGGGCGTGCGCATGAGTATCCTGTCCTTGCGGTCGGGGTCGGATTCCAGCGCCCGGCGTGACATGGCAGTATCGATCCAGCCGGGGGCGATGGCGTTGACCCGCACGCCGCGTCCCGACCACTCTAACGCCAGCCCTCGAACGAGGCCCAGGATGGCGGACTTGGCCGCCGAGTAGGCGGCCACCTCCGGAACGCCGAACAGCGCCGCCATCGACGTCACAAACAGGATCGAGCCTCTGCCCTGCTGGAGCATCTCAGACGCCACGGCCCGAGTAAGAGCCATCGCGCCAAGCACATGGACATTCAGCAATCTTCGCCATTCTTCGGAAGTCTCATCGATCGCAGGCTTTTTCAGATGTACCCCTGCATTGTTGATGAGAATCGTCGCAGGTCCCTCGTTCTTCTGGGCTGCCGTGGCAACCAGGCGGTCGACCTGGGATTCATCCGTCACATCATGCACTACGTACGAGGCCCGCTCGCCCAACCTGGCGGCAGCTTCGCGCAGCACGTCCTCCCGGCGGCCGGAAACCACCACTCGAGCCCCGGCCGAAATCAGACATCGGGCCATCGCCTCTCCCAGGCCCGATCCCCCACCGGTGACAATAGCTCTTTCGTTCGCGAGCGAAAATATCTCCATGGCTTTCTCCTGCCTCTAGTTCCCTGGTATCCATCGACGCTCGTTCTGAACCCGTACGGGGTCCACGGCACAAAGTTCGGAATCCCCGGACCATCTCGCCTGGCCCAATCAGGCGTCTACGGACTGACCGTGTACACGGCCTCGTTCAGGGCGCTCCACTGGCCATTGCCCCACAGGCGTGCCTTGACATGGGCGCTGTCCGTCAGAGGGATGGGGGCAGTATACGCCGTCGCAGAGGGCGACAGCTCACCCGAGCGCAAATCCTCGCCAACAACCAACTCGGCCGAGATCAGAAAATCGGAACTCGTCAGGCCTGCGTTCATACCGTGGATCGCCAGGATATTGTCGCCGGCTCGGAGGCTGCCGGTGGCCGCGGAACAGTCGAAGGTCTGCCAGGAAAGCGCGGAGAGATCGCTGTGGCTGGCGGTCGCCCCGCTGTTCCAGGCCGGCGCGGCAGGAGCGTTGGCCGAAGCGATAGGCGTACCGTTGAGGTACGCGACGAAACCATCATCGAAGCGCATGCGCAGATGCATGAAGTTGGAACCCGCAACGTCCTGCGCCTCGACCGTAAACGGAATGCGAATGTAGCACGCCTCCATGTTGCCATACATTTCTGATGCAACATCGTAGCCAATGAACGATTCATACCCGGTGTTGCGTTCGTAGCCAACGCCGCCGGAAGTCTCCCCGATCGCCGGGATCGCACTGGTCCAACCCGAGTCATCGAATGGTTCGGCCCCGCCCGTCCAGGAAAGGCCGATGTCTGTCGTGGGTACCCAGACGACTTTGACCGCATCTTCGGCAACCAGGGTCTGTACATTCAATGTCCCGCCGGTCTGGGGGGCGCGCGGATCGGTGCCGTCGAGCGTGTAGTAGATAGTTGCAGTTTGGCCAGGATCGACCATGGTTAGCAGGTCGCCAACCGAGACGAGCCCTCCGTGCCGGTATGCGCCGTTAATCTGGAACCGAGGTGGATCGATATCGGGATAGAGATTGCGGGCGCGTAGCACGTTGAGCAAAGCATATGAGTTGGCCGTGTCGTGGATCGCAGGGATGTAATTGTCGATAACGTTGTCGCGTTCGACTACCCATGAGTCCTCCCGCGTGAAGTAATAGTCCGGACCGTGCGGGGCGGGAGGATAGAGGTTGTCATTGATGTCAGTCGCAATCCTGGGCTGTTCGATGGCGTTGCCATAAGGCGTGCTCATTTGCGTGTCACCCCAGCGTGCGGATTCGGCCACGATGGCCCTGTCAATCTCGTTGGCCAGGGTGAGATACCGCTGCTGGGAGGCGGTCATGCTGAGGGCGCCGTCGTTGAAGCAATGCTTGTACACGCGATCCGCAAACAAGAGGCGAAACTCAGTACTGGTGCGCATTTTCTGAAAGATGGCCCCGGCGCCGCCAGCGCTGTCGACGCGCGAAGCGGCCCGCCCATGGTAATCGAGCACAATCTCCTGGTCCCAGACGAAGAAACGATACTTGCCGTCCCCACTGATCGCGTTGACCGCGGCATAGCCATTGTGGTGCGGCCAGTCCTCGGCATCGGCATAGAAATGCAGCAGCATGTAGTCAGCGAAATTCTCGACATCGAGGTACTCCTGCATTTGAGCGTAGCCGGCAGGCGTGGATGGATCGATCGCCAGCATGGCATTCCAGCGGGAACGCGGGCTGGAGAGATCCTCGTTGACTTCCCAGTCCTCGGGCGCGCCGCCCAGATGAGAGGCAAAGAAATCCTCTCCCACGCGTTCGGTCAAATTGTGGATGCCGAAATAGAGACCGTTGACGTAAAGGTGCACGAACCGGCCGTGGCTCGAAGGTTGCCCCATGTCGCGCAGGCTGTCCTTCATCCAGACGTCGCGGATGTACTGAGAATCGTTCGGGCGATACCGCGTGGACGACGACCAGGACACCAACGCCCAGGAATCAGTGAAGCTGGCCCGGAGCACGAGTTGGTTGAACTCCTCGACATCGGAATCTGAAAAGAGCGGATACTCCAACTTCGATGGACCGTACTGACTCGTAAACGTCAGACGGAGTGAATGCTTCTGCATACGATACGGTCGGCGGCTTGCGTTTCCATGGATCTCGACCTTGCAGTCGTACTGGAACCCTTTGTCACCATCCGGGAAGATGTATTCGACCGAGCACTTGCGTTCCCAACGGCTCTGCGGATTGGCGTAAATCCCGGTGGCATCACTGATGAAATCATCGGGGTGCATCGAGATCGACATCGTGGGGATATCGAGCAGCGCCTCACGCATAGAGTATCCGGGCAACGTGCTGTTCACCACACGCGGGTCCATCTCGTAGTCAGCCGGAACGATGGCTCCGGCGTCGGAGCTATAGCCCCAGTCCGTCGGCCAGCCGGGAGGATCGGCGGGCTGCTGAGCCACATCATCGACGAAGATATAAGAGTGCGTCGTCACGGGCGCCGAGCGCCAGCCAGGCTTGGATGCCAGGGATCGAACGTGCGTCGTAGTGGTGATAAGAATGGGGTCGTTGGGATCGTGCAGTCGTCGGGTCTGCTCGGTCGGTTCCGATCCATCCAGCGTATAGCGAATGACGGTGCCGGGTGTGTCGCAAGATATCTCAAGTTCGAAGGGCTGATCGTAGAAGCCTCGGGCCTGGCTGTGGACCGTCCGGGCCACAAGGCCGAGGAATGGCTGGCGGTTGGCGCTGCCCGGGGTCGGCTGCTCGAAGTATCGCTCCTGGCCCTGCCATATGCCGTAGGACGTATCCGCTGCCTGAGTCGGAAAGGCCGGGGCAAACTCGTGGACGACCCCCCCGCTGCCATCGACCAGGGCAAGATACTCGCCATCCTTGTCGAGGGCGAAATTCGTGTGGAGGAAGCCCTGCTGATCCACGTAGTCGTCCTCAGGCTGCGACGAGGCGAAAACGACCAGATATCCCCCCGCCCCTAACAGCGTACCTGGCGGGAAAGGCCATTTTCGAAGGTTGTCTTCGTCGTCGGTCAAGCACCAGCCATCGAGGGAAACAGGTTCTGCGCCGTGGTTGTACAACTCGATCCAATCGGGTGTGTTTCCGTCGCCGTCGGCCAAGCCCTTGCGGTTGGAGGCGACGAATTCGCTAATCATCGGTCCGCTGCCGTCGACGTCTCCGGCGGGCCACTCGGGAACATCATCTCCGGGAGGCACATCGGAGGCGGAATCGAGAGATTCCAGCACCAGGGCATTCATCACGAAGAACGCTTCAGAGACGTGGTGGTATCCTTGGTTCTCAAAGGACAGCATGACCGGATTGGTCCCATCGGACACAATGATGGTTCTGAACCTCGTCATGTCATCGGTCGCCAAAGGGCCGTTGGAGATGTCAATGTCGGTCACCGTCACCGAACCGGCCGCATCCGTGATCGTCACGCTGAACAGCCCCGTCTGATCCTGCGGATCGTGGTGATAGGACGTCCACGTATACGTCCCTTCCGAAAGCCCGGCGACGATTAGAACCAACGAATCGGCATTGTCGACGCGCGCATCGGTTCCAATCCAGTCGATGACCAAGTCGGATCCGGAGGAACGTTCGATCATCTGCATCGCTTGCTGCGCAGGATTACCTGGCCAGATAGGCACGATCCAGACCGTCGTCCCGAACGCGCTGTAGCTCTGCTCGGTAAAGGTCGCGGCCGATTCATGATCCGCGTAGTACGCCTCGAAACCAGCCTCCACAGAGCCGCCGATCGGCGTGAAGTCAATCTTCAGGGCAGTGTTCCCAGCCACACTCGGCGACAACACGCAAACCACGCCGAACAAGATAGCTATCACTTGAAGCTGCATTCAGCAACAATCCAAAGAACAGAGATTGGCAGGGTTTTGGCACCTCAGGAGGCGCCGCCCCAGAGCGGGCCGTGTCTCATCTCGACATGCCAGACAATCCGCGCACCGATTATCCCCTGGAACGATGCCTCCTCGGTCATTATACCAGAAAAGTGCTCTATCTGCCACGCTTGTGGCGATAGGCCCAGCCTTTAGCCATATAATCGATGTCTTCCGTCTCTCCGGCGGGAGGATATTCAATACCGTAAGTCGTCACCCCCTGGTCGATGAGTTTGTAGACGCGGTCGATCGTGGAACGGTTCCGCCACTTGCGGACTTCGGAATGCCCGTCACAGAATCCCAGCACGCTGCTGTCCCCATGGTTGACCGCCATCGGCCCCCACCAGCCCCATTCGTCCAGGTTGGTCTGTTCCGGCGTCCCCAGGACGAAATGGTGGCTCGAATTCCAGTTGCGCGTCTCGGCGCTCTCGACGAAGACGTAACGCGTCGACGGGCGGGAAATCTCATCGAAACGGCGAATTTGGAGGTTGTAGTCGGCGCTGCCCCTGTTCGTCGTTCGATAGAAACAATAAGGCATGCCATAGGAGACAAACACCGTGGTCCCATCGTACAGACTTTTGCGCTGATTGTCGGCCGGGCAATGGTAGAGATCGGGATCCTTGACATAGGGAAACAGGACCCCCTGCTGGATTCCTCGGATTTCATCCTCGTCCGTCACCGCCGGGCTCGTCTGAGTGTTGCTCAGTGTAGCGCCGCTCTCGTCGCGCGGGACGCCGCACCAACCGACGAAGTTGCCGCCGGGTTCCGTCGCTGTATCTTCACAACTCATGATCCGACCGTCGTTGTCGGAATGATACATATACCAGCCCAGGGAAAGGTTCTTGGTATTGCTCAGGCAAGCGGTGGTCGCGGCCTTTTTCTTCACCAGGTTCAGCGCCGGCATGATGATGGCCATCAAAATGGCGATGATGGCAATGACGACCAGCAGTTCGATCAAGGTAAACGCCTTGCTCTTCATCTTTCTGCCTTTCCAAATACCGTTGGTGCTCCCTGCCCGGCAAAGCCGGCGTCGTCTGCATCACCCTGGCCCGTATCGCCTTGTACGGCCCGTGCAATATCCCCACCGCCCCGATGGGATTTTACAGTCCCAGGACTCGCGCTGGAAGGAGGCGAGTCCTGGGCAGTCCCCGTCGTCTTACTGGCTGTCAAAAGGCAGCCTTCGCCCGGCAAGCCAGGCGATCTCCGCGTGCGACAAAGCGCGATCGTAGAGAAAAACCTCATCAATGGCGCCGGGCAGGTAACGGATCAGGCTGTCGTGTCGCAGCACCCCTAACAGCAGGTATTGCAGGGCCTGGCCGAACTCGGTCGTGTCGGCCGCGGAACCGGCAATCCGCCCGCCGATATACAGCGTCACAGTCTCGGCCGACTTAACCAAACCAACGTGGTGCCAGCTCCCGTCGGTGTAGACACCGCCACTATAGATATCCGTGCCGCCCGTTGTGCCGAGCGGCGCACGATGCAGGTAGCGCAGCTCGCCGTTATTGCGGACTTCCAGCAGAATGCCATGGTCGCTGTTGTTGTCGTAAATCGAGAGAACGTCTCGTTCCCCCGTACCACCGTCGACCCGGAACCACACCGAGGCCGAATACACCGGCAAGTCGAAAGAGCTCTCGACCTGCACGTAGTCGGCAATGCCATCGAGTTTGATCGCCTGGCCCTCCTGGCCTGCCTCGAAGGTCGGTTCGCCGACGAGCGTGCCGGAGTGGATTCCGACGCTGTCGTCAGCATTGCCGTCCAGGGCGTAGTGAGCCACCATGCCGGCTGGATCGGGTTCGACCGGCGTCACGGACTGTCGCTCGAGCGGCGACAGCGCCAGGTCGTCGATGAGAAGGAGGCCCTCGCCGCCTTCCAGTCCAATCGTTAGCTCTGTGACGCTTGCAAGATTGGCGCCGGCCAGGTCGTCCAGGTCGATATACCACAATTGCCAAGCCGCCTGGAACAGGCTGTCCGGGTCGCCATCAAAGGTCACCTTGCTGCCATTGACCTTCACATACAGTTCTGCGCTGGTATTGGACGGATCGCCGTAGAACCAGAGATTCAGACCCTTGATGCCGTGAGCAGTCCAATCCTGCGCCACGGCGAACGCGCGGACAGCCTCCGAGATCGTCACGCCACCGGTGTTCTCATAGGCCAGTGGCATGGACTGCCCGCCCCCATGAACGATCGTCTGCTCGGCAAACGGCGCATCGAGATACCCCACCGTCGATCCGGTGTCGTTGACCCAGCCATCTTCCCAGGTTTCGTAGATGCGATCGCCCTCATCGTCGGTGTAGCTCTCGAAGTCGTCCACCACCAGCACGGCCTGCGTGGAGAAACTCCAGACGTCCCCTTCCCAGACATCGCCGGCCCCGCCTTCACCAACTTCGTTGACCTTCCAGTAATAGGTCCGCGCCAGTTCGAGCGTATCACCGACGTTCAGCGTGGGTGCGTCCACGGTGTCGACCAGGGCCGTACCATCAATGACGGCCAGTTCATCAGCGCTAAGGTAGATCTCATGGGCGGCCGCCTCGCGTCCGGCTCTCCAGGCCAGCGTCCCATCAAGCACGTCAACGTCTGTCGCGCCGTCGGCCGGTTGAGGTTCGCGGGCCTGCACCGGGACATACAGAAAACGTACTTCGCTCAGCCCAAATTGCCCCATGACGCCGTAGCCGCTATTGACCGTCAAGCGAACGTATTTGGCCCCCACGCCCCCGAAATCAACGGTCGTGTTAGCGGTGTACGCAGGCGTCGCCGTTGCCTGAGCCAGTTCGACATCGCCTAAGGCCATCCAGTCGGCGCCGTCTACGGAATACTCCACGGTGACGTCTTTGAGACCGAAACCAAGCACCGCTTCGAACATCACATTGTAGTTCCAGACCAGCATCTCGTGCAGCTTGTAGACCCTGTCAAACTCGAACTGAATATACAGCGACCCGTCGGCGGGCGGATTCACCAGCCACATGTCACTGCTATTGGTGGAGTGCTGGTCCTCGTCATTGAGGCCGGAACCATTGACCGTATTCTCCGGTCCAACGTCTTCGCTGGACGTGCCATTGCTGGTGGCCACAATGGTCTCGATCGCATAGGCGAAAGGCTCGACGGTGAAGCTCCAGATCTCGCCCTTGAAGATGGTGCTCTCCGGTGGCGCATTGACTTCGTCGACCCGCCAATAGTAGGTCTGGCCGTATTCCAGCAGGCCAGGATCGAAGGTCGTCGCCACCTGACCCTCGCTCAACAGGACACTTCTCGGATCGGCCCGATCAGCATCGTTGACGTCGTCGAAGGCGGCACCAAAGTACACGTCGTGGGCCACGGCCGCCTCATTCGCTTTCCACCCCAGAACCACGTCGCGGGGGACATCAGTCGTCTCGTGAGCGGGAACGGGATCCGTTGCCGTGTCATAGCCAGCCCCGCGCATGATGCCCTGGACCTCCGCCTGCGTCAGCGCGCGGTTGTGAACCCGGATATCATCCATCGCCCCCAGGAAGAGCCGGGCCGCGCCGCGTTCATCGTCGAGGACGCCGACGGCCAACCCAAAGAAATCACCGGGGTCGAATGTACTGTTGTCAGCCATGCGACCCACCTCCTCCCCGTTGACGTAGAGGGCGATTTCGTCAGCGGACTTCATGAACGCCGCGTGATACCAAGCACCGTCATCATAGGTGGTCGTCGTGTAGATATTGTTTCCGCCCCCCGTGCCCAAGGGGAACCGATGAAGAAAACGCAACGTCCCGGCCGCTTGAAGCTCCAGCAGAATGCCATGCTGGACCCCCACGGCGTAGGCAGACAGAATATCACGCTGGCCCGGTTCGTCGACTCGGAACCATACGGCCATCGTATACTCAGGGAGTTCAAAATGCCCGTCGATGAAAATATAGTCATCTACTCCATCGAAAAGCAGGCTACCGCCGAAGATCCCCTCTGTGTCCCATACGGGGTCGCCGAATAGCTCTCCGTCCACACTTCGGCCGCTGGCGTCCGCGGCGACCGTCCCGGCGCCGTCATCGAGCTTCCACCAGCCAACCAGACTCGGATCGGCAGCTTGTGTCGCGTTCCACCCGCCTGATAACACCGCTGCGACCATCACCGTCATAAAGAGTTTTCTGCGCATGATCGTCCTCCTTCGATGAACTGAGATTTCTGCCTTGCCCGAGTAAAGCCTTGCCGAATGAAGAAACCGGAAAGGCGCCTATAAACGTCTCCGAATCCTCCTTCTCATCACAAAATACGCCGCGCCGGACACTCCTCAAGAGGCCTCGTCTCGGGCAGAACCGCCCCCCCTGTTCCTCCTCGATTCTCTGCCCAAAGACCCGACGTTACACCCGATTCATGCAGGCCGGCGGGCCAGCATGTTGTCTGCTCGCACCAAATAGACTATATTGTATTATCGTAATAGATACACGACGAAAAAATGCATAAAAATGATATTCTGTTGCACAATAGTGACATATGCTTCGCTATCTACAGGCCCAGCAAAGCCACACAACGCCCAAGACGCTCGTGGTTCTACATGATCGCGAAGCCTATTTCCCAAGTTTCGTGCACGCGGCGGTGGATCAGGACCGGCCCGTCGGAGACACCAGAACTTTTGGCGAGCACACGCACGACCTGTACCACATCGTGCTCTACACCCAATCAGCAGGGTTCTACATTAAATCAGGCAAGAAACACCCTGCCAAACCCGGAACGTTGGTCATCGTCTCGCCAGGCCAATCCCACGACTTCGTCAGCCACCGTCGCTCCAGCGTCTATGCGGAAATCACCTTCGCCTTCAACACGCAGAGCGGCAAGCCCCTCACCCTGCCGTTCGAGGAGATCCTGAACATCTACACCGGGGTCCGCGGCCGACTCCTGAGCGAGCCGCACCTGTCCAGAGACACGACCCAGGAGTTGGTCGTGATTATGATCCGCATCATGGACTATCTCCAGGGGCCGTCTCCGATGTCGGATTTCTACGCCCACCGGGCTCTGGCTGACGTGTTCGACACGATTGTCACCCACTGCTATACCGAAAGGCTCGCCGGCGCGACGCTCGCCCAGGACAATCCTATTCTGCAGGTCAAGCAGTACATCGACGAACACTACGCCGAGCCCATTACCGCCGAAGACCTCGCCGCGATGTCCCACTGCTCCAAGGGCCATCTGTTTCGTACGTTCAAGAAGTCGTTTCGCGTCTCGCCCCTGGCGTACCAGCAGGATCTCCGCTTTGAGGCAGCCCAGCGTCTGCTGCGCTTTACGTCCCTGCGCTGTTACGAGATTGCCCAGCGCGTCGGCTATGCCAACGTCTACTATTTCCACCGCCAGTTCAAGAAGCGTCTGGGTATCACCCCCACCCGCTACCGCCAGTCCATGCGCTGATCGCGATGCCGGTCGATCCTTTTCGTAAATCAGTCTATATTGGCGGTGATTTTTTGTCCGACCATCGCATCTGTACAGATGAGTGCGCTGGCGCTGCCAGCGCGGCGCTTCTCGCCGTCCAGTCGTCGGAGGCATAGAAATGCTCTTGTTCGCGGCTATTGCCTTTGTAGGTTTTTGGCTCTACACCATTCGCCTCTGGGTTCTCGACGGCCCCAAGATCCCACTGGCTTTCATTAGTGTCTGGGTCCTGAGCCTCCTCGGGGTGACCTCATTCGGACTGGGCGCTCATATCTTCATGGGCTTTGAGGCCATCCTGGGCCTGGCGCTGATCATCATCAACGGATATCGTGTTCCTCCCGTGTATTGAATCACGGCGCCCTCCTGCAAATCAGTTCGGCCCGAACCTCACCGATCCTTCATCCAGACGATGGAACGCGCCGACCGCGGACCGCGGCCGCGACGATCGGAACTGCTGGGTTCTCGATTGGCACGGGCGTAGTTGGGGATCGCCACCAGCGGCGAGCCATCCGCCCACTCGCCCTCCAGGACCGTCACACCGCCCAGCAGATCGGCCTTCCATTGCGGAGTCAAAACCGCCCCAGGATCAAGAACCTCGGTGATATCTTGATCGACCTGTTCGACATTGTAGACCAAAGGCCCACGGCGCAGAGCCACGCGCCCGCTGGTCGCCTCGATCTTGTCACTGCCCTTGACCCGCTGGACCTTCATCGGAAGCACCATTTCGATCTTGTCGCCGGCCCGCCACTGGCGTGTGATCGTGGCATAGCCCTTCTCGATCGTAGGCGTCACCTCCGCACCGTTGACCGCGATCGAGGTGATCCCGTCGGAATTCGGTGTAGCCGTATAGAGTTCGCTCACATCGCGGTCCGGCACGCGGATCCTGACATTGAACCGCTTCGCTACCACCGGATTGACCGTGATAGCGACCTTACCGCTCCAGGGGTAATCGGTCTTCTGCACCAGCTCGACATCCGTGCCGGCCACGTCTTCGATCGTCACCGTGCTACCGACGAAGAGATTGATGTAGATACTGTCGGTGTCTTTGACGTACATCCAGGTGGGCAGCATGAGCAGCACGCGAGGGATGTTGCCCACGCAACAGGGGCAGACGTGCCAGTCGTAGCGCGGTCGATAGGTATCCAGCGGGTTCTGGTAGTAGAAATTCTTGCCTTCCAGATCAACGGATCCCAGCAGCGCGTTGTAGAGCGTCTCCTCGTAGAGATCCGCATACTTGGCGTCACGGTACGCGAGGTTGAGCTTGTGCTGGAAGAAGATCTCGCCGCAGCTCGAGCACGATTCGCAGTAGGCGTTGTGACGCAACGAGTAGTCAGGCCCGAAGCCCTCGGAGGTCTCACCGCTGCCCACGCCACCCGTGACGTAGTACTTGCGATTGACACTGTTGTCCCAGAGGCTCATCACGGCGCTCTGGTAGTCGATGTCACCGGTTTCCATGGCGACATCGGACATGCCCGCGTACGAATACGAAGCCCGTACGGCGTGGCCAACCGCTTCATACTGCTGGATGACGGGGACATGGCTCTGGTCATACT
>CP070782.1:4533305-4548702 GCA_020346325.1 Phycisphaerales bacterium | reverse complement strand
GTCGATAGTAAAACCGACGGCGGGGATTTGCCGACCGGTTAGTCTGAAGCTCCGATCGTTGCAGAAACCGGACGCATCGAGTCGTCACTTCCCTCAATCCCGGGGCGAGGCCATAGCTCCAGGTCCTCCAGAGTCAGTTGATCCACCTCTTTGTCGCACTGGGCACTGATGTTGGTGAACCAGGTGGTCAGCGCCGCGACCACATCAGGATCCAGCTCATAGCCGGCCGAGTCGGTCATGATGCGCAGGGCCTCGGCGATGGAGCGTGTTTCATGGTAGGCGCGGATGGCCGTCAAGGCGTCGAACGTATCGGCCACCGCAATGACCCTCGACCCAAGCGGAATGGCCGTTCGGGCCAGGCCGTCCGGATAGCCTTGTCCGTTCCACTTCTCATGGTGATGGCGGACGATGGCGACCTCTCTTTCCAGGAAGGTCATCTTCTCGAGGATGCGGACCGCAATCAGCGGATGCTGCTCGATCACCGTGCGTTCGTGGGGCGTCAAGGCGCCTGGTTTGGCCAGAATCGCGTCGGGAATGCCGATCTTGCCGATGTCGTGGATCATGGCCGCCCGTCGGATCAGGTCGACGTGCTTGGGACCCAACTCCATCGTGTGGGCGATGCCCACGGCGTAGTGCATCACGCTTTCGGTGTGCGTCTTGGCGTAACTGTCTTTGGCTTCCAGGGCCTGCACCAGCCCCCAGATGCTCTCCATAAACATCTTCTCGGCCTTCTCCGAAAGGCCGGCCACTCGCCGCTGGAGAGTCTTGATTTTTTCGATTTCCAGGTCGTCGGCGTCGATGAGCCGCGCCATCGTAGCGTCCCAGAGCTTGACGCAGTTCCGGCCGGCGCTCTTGGCCCCGTATAACGCCAGATCCGCCCGCCGCATCACATCGCGGGGATCGTCCTGCTCCGGATCACTCTCAGCCACACCACAACTCATCGAGAGGGCCGTATCCTGGGGCAGACGAATCTCCCGGACTTTGGCTCGGATTCTCTCCAGGAAGGTCTGCGCACTCGCGGCCCGCGTTTCCGGCATGAGAATCACGAATTCGTCCCCACCGTAGCGCGCCAGCACGTCCGGAGTCCGCTTCTCTTGCTTCATACACATGGCCAGCTTCCGAATCGCTTCGTCCCCGACGGCATGCCCCAAGACGTCGTTGATCATCTTGAAATGGTCGAGATCAATGATGGCAACCGAAAACGGACGCTTGTAGCGCTTGGCTCGGTCGAATTCGGCTTGGAGCTTGTCCTCGAGCAGTTTTCGCGATCCCACGCCCGTCAGAGCGTCCGTAAGCGATGTCAGCCTGGCTTGCTGGTAACGCGTCGCGTTGGTCAGGTGGGCCGTGACGATCTCGCGGGTAAGTTTGGCCTTGTAGGAAATCAGCTCGCGGTTGGCCGCGATGTCCGGGGCCAGGCTGCACATGCACAGGTAGCCCAGCAGGCGCCTTTCACTGCCGGCGCCGGCCTCTTTCAAGCCGCGGATTTCCAGGGGAATTAACACGCGGGGGCCCGGACCACCGCATTCTTCGCACTCGGTCGGCAGCATATCTTCGCAGAAGCTGTCGCTCGGCAGCGCCTCCAGAGCATCGTCGGTGGCTCGCATATGCCCGTCGAGACAGGGGCAGCGATTGGAACTGATCAGTTCCGGGTCGTCCGCCTCACTACCACGGCGACGAAGACAGAGAACGCAGTTTTTGGCGCCGAAGAGCTTGGGGGCCTCAGCAGCCACGATTTCGGCCGCTTCATTCAAATCGATGCTCTTGAGGCAGTTGGAGAGCATCGCCACTTCTTCCGCGGCGGCCCGATCTTCCGCCAGTTGCCGTCCCATGACGTCTCGTGCCGAGAGAATGCCCACCACCGTCCCGTCATCGACGATTGGGACGTGGCGAATGCGATGTTCAGTCATGAGCCTGCGGACTTCGCCCGTGGGCGTGCCCGGGGCACAGGAAACGACGTGATCGGTCATGATCTGCCCCACCTCGGCCCCGTCCAGACTCTGCGAAGCCGCGGCGATGCGATGGGCAATATCTCGCTCGGTGACAAGTCCGACAAGCTGGCCCTCATCATCGCTGACGATGAGGCAGCCGACATTATGGGCACGCATCGTGGCGGCAGCGTGCTGGATCGTGTCTTGGCGGCTAATGGTAACGATCGCGCCGGGACGGTCGGAAGATTCGAGCATTTTGGGCCCTCTATACGGTCAGCACTTGTCAACAATCCTGTTCCATGTTCTCATTCATCCCTCGGAATAGGTGTATCGGTCCGGGGACGATGTCACTTTAGCATCTGGCTCGTGCGTTGACGTTGACACCGACCACGGCCCCCTCCTGAGGCGAACACCGGCCCCTCCGGACGCGCCTATCCCCTACGCGTTATCGGACAATGGGGCAGGGCCCGGATGACGAACGAGCCCCAAATCGGCTCTGGGAAGGAGAAAACTCGCACGAAATGAAAAAAAACGTTACGTAACCCTGGTATAATGGCACTTGATAGCGGTGAAAATGGGAATTAGCAGGGTCAGGCAACCTGAGATGGATAGTAAGGCTGGGTACATAGAATTGGTCGAGCGGGCTCGTCAAGGGGATAGACAGAGCCTCAATGAGTTAGCGACCATGGCCCGGGAACGGTTGCGCGTGTATGTTTACCGTTTGACCCAAAACCAAGATTTGACTCAAGAAATAGTTCAGGAGAGCTTGTTAGAAATGTGCAGAGTACTGGGCAAACTGAAACAGACCGATCGGTTTTGGTCCTGGCTGTACGGCATCGCCACCAACAAGCTGCATCGCCATCATCGGACGGAGAAGGCGTTGAGGAATGCCGCTGCGGCCGAGGAAAGGCGTCGAGGGCCAATGAAAGAGCGACAGGGAGGGTTGGAGAACCTGGTGAGTCAGGAATTGAAGCAGATTGTCTCGAAGGCGATGCAGAAGCTGCGAACCCGTCACAAGGCCGTGCTGGTCATGCGTTGTTACGATGGTATGACCTATGCCGAAATTGCCGATTCGATGGGTTGTACCGAATTCAGCACCCGGATGCTGTTTGTCCGAGCCAAGAGGGCGCTACAGAAGGAACTGTCCCGCAATGGGTTTGGGAAAGGTTCCCTGCTGGCGGCCCTGATTGTCTTTGGCAAAATCACAGCGCCCAGCGAAGCGGCTGCAGCCCAGCTTACGGTCCCGGTGGCGGCGACACAGGTGGGGGTGCTGGCTTCGCTAGCGAGCCTGGCCACCACGAAGACCACTCTGGTGTCGATCGCGGCCGTGGGTGCGGTGACCGTGGGAAGCGTCGCGACGACCACGCAGTTCACCAGTCACCGGCAGACCCATGCGGTCAAGCTGGGCGGGAACAGGCAGATCGTCAGCACGTTGGGAGCGCCGACCAATGCGGCCGGACGCTACCGCTACTATTTCCCGGAAGGGCCCGAAGGACCGGTAATGCTTAGGGCCGAACTGGGAACCACTGCCAGTGGGCCGGCCCGACAGTTCCTCCAGAACAGTCTGGCCAACTACGCCCACCAGGGCAGTTCCGTGGCGATCAACAACTACCGCATCTGGTCGGAAGACCTCAGTGTCATGAGACTGCCCACGGACGGCCGCACACTGACCAACTTCCTGACGAGAATCGAGGGCAAGGCCAGCAAGACCGAGCGCGTCGCGGCCAGCAGCAAAGGCCTGCTCGTCACGGTCGAGCGCGCCGGCCAAGACGATCCGGACGCCGGCAAAGCTCGCCCGCTGACTGTGCGTCACCAGAATGTGCTGGAGGAGGACTACTTCCAGAGCGACTGGCCGGCCGATGCCAGAATCGTGGACAACCGCGACACCATGCATCTGCGGGGCTGGACCTTCTTCCGCCTCCATGGCCAGATCGACGGCCAGGAGCTCAGCGGCACAGGCAGGATTCCCTTCGTGTACGGGACCAGCAGGCGTTACAACCCCTGGCTGCGACTGCAAGTCGGCGAGGGTGTCACGCTGGTCGACAGCAGCGCCGGTGCGATGGTCCTCAAGCCCGACGGAAGCACTGCAATGCGGTATCCGCAAGGCAGCTTCTTCCGAGGGCTGGCGCGACCGTGGATGGGATTGCACACGATGGACCTGGTTCGACGCGATGCGGCCGAACAACGGATCCCCTTCGAAACGCAGGTTTTGGAGGGTGGTCACGAGGTTCAGGTGACCATTCTCGGCGATCCGATCACCCTGGTCTACACGATCGATCTGGAAGCCGACCTCGTCCTGGCGATCGAGTTCCGCCGCGGCAACACGTCAGTGGGCCGGCTGGAGTTCGAATACCTCCAGGAGGTCGACGCGAGCCGCGACGAAGTCAAATCGCCGGCCGGGTTGGACCGTCGGGTCTCGTTGCGGGAGAGTCAGGGCATTGGTTGGCTGACTCAACTGGCCGAGGGAATGTTCGTGAAATAATCCGTTCAGAAAGCCATCGATGCGGACGATACAAGCGCTTGTCGGAGGCAGGATAGAGAGAAAGATAGGTTGCAGGAATTGGCATCTGGAGAGAAACGCGTTCTTGGGAAATACGGGGGTTTGTCATGGTAAGGAAACGGTTGATAGGCATGGGTTTGGCGCTGCTGCCAGCAGCGACGCCCCAGGGTATGGCAGTGCCCGCCTGTCAACAGGAGTTCCCCGGAACGTCACCAGCAACACCGCTTCCTGCGGTAGCTTCGCCGAGGGCTTGGCTCACAAGCGCCCCACCATGCGACACCGTTGTCAGCAATCGGCTGACTGGGGCGACTGAAGGCTTCTCGCGCGGCCCTGTGACTCTTCGCAGAGCTGTCGGGCCGCGCGCTATGTTTATACGTGCCAGAGCAACGGAGGACGCTTGGCACGATCGTGCAACTGAGTCGCTGAGAGCATCGCCAGGATTTTCGCGATGCCATGCAGGCAAGGACGCGGCCAACGACAATGCCAGGGACAAGTGGGGGGACGTCTTCACCACCGAAGACGTGGTTATAAACCGGCTGAGGGGCTCCGGGGAGGTAGCCCCTTGTCCGTCAACCACGACTGGCACCAACCAGTTGCACGATATCTCGAGAGACTCCGGGGCAGCCCATCACGCTGCCCCCGGAGTCTTTCTTGCCACGGGGGGAAGAGATACGGAGATCCCGGCAAACTTTGAATGGGGCAACAGGACTCGTGGCTACCGGCTGTTTGGCGGCGTTTTTTCGGATGGGCCCCGGGCCCGTCCCCGAGCCCCCGCTCAGCCTTGGAATTGATACATATCATGGACAGAATCGGGTTGGTGCAATTCGGACTCGCGTGGCTGCTCGTCGCGGCCCTGGCGAGCGGTACAGCTGGCGCGTATGAGTATGCCGACAACTTTGAGACCGACAAGGCCCAAACCGATAGCTACGCCCACTCGCCCTTCTGGACCAGCGGCACTTCTCCGCTGCCCCAACCTTACCTCTACTATCTGGAAAGCGGCGGGAGTCAGGCCATCGGCTTCCTCGATTACAAAGACCGGCCGGCCGAGCTGGGTTATTCCTTTCCTCTGGAAGTGGCCCAAGGCCAAAAGACAGTCAGGGGAACGCTTCAGGTCGATGTCTCGTTTCCCACCAACGAGACGATCTCACAATTCTTCCCGGGCAGTCTAACCTATAAAGTCTCCAGCGATGGGACCGCCTGGTCGGCCCCAATTTCACTTGGCGCCGGACGCCAGACGGTGTCGATCTCCTCGACCGGAGGAACGTGCTACATCGTCTTCTCCGGAATACGGGCCGTGATCGACAATCTGCGCGTGTCTCTCTCGTCGCCGACCACGACGATCCGCGTCCCCGGCAACTTTCCCACGATCCAGGCCGCGCTCGATTTCGCCGGGCACGGTGACGTGATCGAGGTCGGCCCCGGGACGTATACGGGAGAAGGCAATTGGGACCTCGAGTTTCACGGCAAATCGCTCACGCTCCGCGGCGCCAACGGTCCCGAAAGCACGATCATCGATTGCGATTGGCCCGCCTCCGGTGCGGACCACCGCGCCTTCTATTTCCACCAAGGCGAAACCAACCGGACGCTCGTCTGTGGCTTCACGATCAAGGGAGGCCACATTTCCGGCACGTCGATCCCCTCGAGTACTTCGAGCTGGCCGGATAGCCCGAGCCATCCCATCGGCGGTGGCATCTACTGCGAGTTCAGCAGTCCGACCATTGCCGACTGCATCATCACCGACTGCCACGCCGAGATCGGCGGCGGCATCGGCGGTGTCGGGACCGAGGCCGTGATTACCGGTTGCGTGATCAGCGAATGTGCGGCCGGTGGCTTCGGCGCCGCGACGACCGGCGGTCGAGGTGGAGCCATCGGGCTGATCGGACAGTCCAACGCCATGATCGCCAATTGCGACATCAGCGACAACGCGACGCACCACGCCAGCTTCGGCGCCGGCGTCTATTGCTGGCAGAGCGCGGCCGTGATTTCCGGCTGCCGCATCACTAGCAATAGCGCTTCAGGTGCCGTGGACGGAGGCGGCGCCTATTGCGGCGGCGCTGGAACCGATGTCCTGTTCCAAAACTGCATCTTTTCGAACAACATCGCTACCGCCGGAGCGGGCATCTTCGCCGAATGGGCGGCCTCGTCGCAGCGCCCGTTGGTCAGCGTTGTCAACTGCACCATCGCTCAGAACCAAGGTGGCGGCATCAAATCGGACCGCGTGGACATCGGCATCAACAGCACGATTGCCTGGAACAATCAAGGGACCGCCCTGGCGCTCAGCGGCGCGGTCTCTCAGGCCCCCGTCGTCTACTCGAACATCCAGGGCGGTTACTCAGGCACCGGCAACATCAAGACCGATCCACTGTTCGTCTCGTTGTGGAACGAGGACTATCACCTGCAATCAAGCCACGGGCGTTACGATGCTCGGAACAACCGCTGGATCACCGACGGACGAACCAGCCCGTGCATCGATGCAGGTGATCCTTCCGACCCGGGCACCGAAGAGCCGACCCCCAACGGCGGGCGCATCAATATGGGTGCCTACGGCGGCACGCGGGAGGCCAGCAAAGGGATCAAGTACCTGACCTATCATGTCGATGCCGGCAGCGGACGCGACGGGAACAACGGTCTTAGCCCAGGGACGGCCTTCAAGACAATTCAAAGAGCCATCAATGCGGCCCGCAGCGGCGACACGATTCTGGTCTGGCCAGGAACCTACCGAGAAGATCTCAACTTGAACGGAAAAGGTATCACCGTTCAAAGCGCCGCCGATGCCGCCGTCATCGTGGCCGAAAATGCCTATGCCTTTTCCTTCTATCACGCCGAGAGCTCCAAGAGCATCGTGAGCAACTTCGTCATCCAGGGCGGCTCCGAAGCTGCCATCCTCTGCGCACAGGGGGCCTCTCCTACATTGAGGAACCTGACGATCGTCAACAGCGTGCTTGGCATCTCCGCCTACGACGGCGCCGATCCCTACATCGTCAACTGCATCTTCTGGAACAACAGCGACGGCGACCTGTTCAACTGCGAAGCTTACTTCAGTTGCGTCGAGCACGATCCGCCCGACGCCAGCGCGGGCAATATCAGTACGGATCCTCAATTCGCCGATCCGGATAACGGTGACTTCCACCTGAAGTCACGCTATGGCCGATACGTCCCCGACCTCGATACGTGGACCCTGGATCCGGTCCAGAGTCCATGCATAGACGGGGGTGATCCGGACGAATACCCGCGCGTGGAACGGATGCACAATGGCACGCGCGTGAACATGGGTGCTTACGGCGGCACGCCGTACGCAAGCCTGAGCGGATCGCCGCCACCATAGATTGGGATCAAGCAGATGAACATCTGCCAGCAAAAGACTGTCAATCGATTACTTGGAAACAGCCGGGATCGGGTGTTGCAGTCGGAGCATCGCTCCGGTAAGGCGATGCACTCGCTCCCGATCTGGACCACACCGGTATTGGTGAGTCTCGAAAAAGCCAGTCCTGGCTTCGGAAAAGTGCGGGGTGATTGTGCAGGTTCGAGGAGTAACTCCCGCATGAATCATGCGAATTTGAGTACGGTGATGGGAATTCGAAGACCGGTGCCAACGCCGGCGGGGGTCAACGGAGAGCAGGGCACGACTCTCAGGTCCGCAGGCCGAGCCGTGCAACTGCTCTCCCTTGTTGAACAAAAATCCTGGCCCGCAGGTGCCCAAGATTCTGACAGAGCCGCTGTGGGCCCAGCATAATGTGCTCGTTGGCACAATAGGCCCTATATATAGGGGCCGATAAATTTACGCACGATTTGTCATTTAGCAACGTAGATTGAATAATTGGGCTTGTCAGTACTAATAAAGGACCGTATAATAGGACGTTGATCAACTAGACCATAGGATTACCCAAGTTTCGGAGGGTAGCAAAATCGGCAAGAGATGCCTCCCCATCTCTGTCCGGGCCGGTAGGGTCAGAGCATTTTCGCTCGTCGAAGTGCTGGTGGTCATTTCTATCGTCTCGGCGCTGTTGGCCATTGGTGCTCCGGCCCTCAACCTCGCCCGCAGGCAGGCGCGCGGGTTGATCGGGATGCGCAATCAGCGCGAAATCGCCACCGCTCTGAATCTTTTCGCCATGGATAACCGAGACCGCTATCCGGACTCGGTGGCGACGATCGGTTTCGACGACAGTTTCTCCTGGACGGATCCGACCAAGATGATCGGTATCCGAAAACGTACCCCGCAGGTGCACCGCGCGATGAGCGCCTATCTAGGCAGCTACATTCCGGACGCCAAGACCGTGTTCTGTCCCAGTGCCCCCCAGGAATACAAGTACCTTCAAGAAGCCTGGGACGCGGGCGACGACTGGGACAACCCCGATACGTCTCCCCGGTCCGATCCGTTCACGGGGACGTATTGCTTCTACTGGAACTACACCGGCTATCTGGCCGAGACCGACAGCATCTTCCGCGGTCCGACCGGCCCGGCCAGTATGGGACGTTACAGCCAGTTGCTCGTGACCGATTACTTTGGCTACGACCACTGGCGCAGCCCAGGGGCCTTTGGCAGTTGTGAGAAGTTCGCTGGCGGGGATATCGTTCCCGAGACACAGCTACTGTCGTCCTACTGGACCACCGACGGCGACCTGAATGGGGCTATGCCTGAGATCAAGCTTCGGGCCGCCTATACGGATGGCCATGTGGCAACCTATTTTTCTTCTGCTGCTGCGGAAGTGACACCGATGAAGGTGTCATTTGAACCGGAAGGCACCCCTCCCTATCCAGACAGCACCGGCGGCGGGATCTTCTTCATACCGAGAGACGCGGTCGAGTAGGGTTAGAAGCCAACCCCTTCCGCTGTATCTGCCTTTCTGCTACGCGCTGCTTCTACTGGATGGCCTCTGCCTCTTTCGTGCGCATTGCCAGGCCCATCTGAGAGAATTCTGACGCAACCCTCACCAACATCTAACAGACGCCGCATATTATCGGAACGGTCGATTTGCAGAGCTGTCCACTTCGTTCTCGTCGACACTGAAAAACGGCAATGGATGGCCGGTTTCTACGTGGAACGAGACATTGCACAAATATGGGGTCCAGCCATGAAACAAAGCATAGACGGAACAGAGGCCGGCCGGTGGCACCCGTCGAGACGCCTTTCAATCCCCTGCTGATCACATTCCTAATGAAGAGGAGCGGTCGAGAGATACATGTGCGGTGCCGAGGGTGCCGAGAAATCGTTGTTCCCACGAACCCTCTGTCCGGTCAGTTCAGGGGATGGATCGAGCTGGACGGACAACCCGTCCCCGTGATCGAGGCCATGGCCGGACTCGCTACGGAAGAAACTCAGATCAGCAGCAGTTGTATCGTGGTGATCGATCGTGAATATGAGGCACAACGTGTTCGCATCGGCGTCATCGTCGGCGACATCGATGAAGTAATGCAACTTGCCGCCGGCACCGCTACCGCGTCAGCCGAAACCGGAATTAGTGCGAACATGGACCTAGTCGTAAAAATGTTTGACACCCCGAATCCCCAGGAGTGGCTCGCCGAGCGACACGGCGAACCCAGGCTCTTGCACGCGACGCCGAACCGCACCTTGGCCGTCGCCGTGCAGACGCGACACGCGGCCCCGAGTGACTTCGTCGCAAAGCACGTGATCCGTTCCTCATGGGCCGCGAAGGAGTCTGGCCGCGATATCAAGCGATATCGAAGACCTTCGTCAGTTGGGTAATCTCGAAGACTTTGCGGATCTTGGGATCGAGATTGAACAGCTGCAGATGGCCCTCCATCTCGACGACTCGCTTGTGCACCTTCACCAGTAGGCCCAGGAAGGCAGAGGACATGAATCGAACGTTCTCGAAGTTCAACACGAGCTTACGCTCCCGATTCTCTTTGATGACCGGCATCAGGGCCTGCTCTAGCTTCTTGATCTGCGCTTCGTCCAGGATATTCTCATCCTCGAACGTGACAATGCTGACCTCTGTCCCGTATTCGACCCTGATTTTAGGTTCCTTTGGTTCCATAATCGCCTCAGAGTGTCTTCATTTCCTGCCGGAGCCAAGCCCACGATTGGCATCCATCGCCCGCGTATTGTATGGGCTGCGGCCTCGATCGGTAAGAAAAAAGTCGAGAAACTCCACCCGGGACTATCCGGCTAGAGTGGAGGCAATCGCCACGCCGTTGAACATCGCGTGCATAAAGATGGGGCGAAAGAGCGATCCGCTCTTCTCATACGCATAACCCAACCCCAGGGCCAGGACAAACAAGGCCGGCCAATGAGCCAGGTCGCCGTGGACCATGGCAAAGAGCACCGATGTCACCACGATGGCCAGCCAGGGCCGCCCCAGGTACGAGCGAATCATCGTCTGAAACAGACCGCGGAAGATCATCTCCTCAGTAAGCGGAGCCACGACCACCGCCAGGACGACAAGCAGAATCTGCAGCGGCGCGGTGGGATGCTGGTCGATCTCTTTGAGAGCCTCGTGCTGAGGCATCTCGAAATCCTGACCCCAGAACATTTGACTGACCAGTTGGGCCACCACCGTGGTGACGATGATCGCTCCGAGCACGAGGGGCCAGACCGCCAGCAGATTCACCGCGGCGGCGAAAAGGTCCCTGGGAAGCGCTCGCACTCGCAACCCGAATCCACGCAATCCGCGGGCGAAATGGAATTGCGCCAAAGGAAGGATCAAACCGACGACGGTCAGCACGGCCGCGATGCAATACACCGCCTGATCCTGGAAGACCTTCTGTTCGCCTTCGACCGGCCGCACGAACGAATCGATGGCGGACTGTAGGAGGAAGACGCCGAAGAACCATACGAAGAAGGGGACAAACGGAACGTAAGGTGCCATGCTGTTGCGGCGCGCCTGCGAATCGGCTAGCGATCTGCGTCCCAGGGACGTCCGGAGAAGCCAGGTGGCGAAGACGACAATCCCAACGAAACCGATCACGTGGTCGATGTTGATGGAACGGGTCAGTTGTCTGAGCGTCTCCGGAATCGTCGTCGACCTCTGTTTTTCACACTATGACCGCAAGCGGCCGTCAAGAGGGTTGAAAACCACCCTTCGCTGCACTACACTACGCCCACGGGGTCTGGATCGTGCGAAGTATGGCAGAAGCCCCTCTCGTTTTCAAGGAAAATAGACGATGGATGTATTTCGGATTGAAGGACCGGTCCGCCTGTCGGGTCGGGTCCCCGTCAACGGCTCCAAGAACGCGGCGTTGCCGATCATGGCCGCTGCGATCCTGGCCGAGGGGCAGTCTTCGCTGGTAAGCGTCCCGAATCTCTCCGACGTGAGGGTGTTTGTGGAATTGCTCAAGTCCCTGGGTTGTCGGGTCGAGCGCCAAGCCCAAGGGGACATGCTCATCGACTCGACAGTCATCGACAATCCGGTGGGCGACTATGAGATTGTCCGTAAGATGCGAGCCAGCATCTGCATTCTCGGTCCGCTCCTGGCCCGCTGCGGCCGGGCGGAAGTGTCGATGCCGGGCGGCTGCGCCATCGGCGACCGTCCGATCAATCTGCACGTACGCGGCTTGCGCCAGCTCGGCGCCGAGATCCATCTCAAGAACGGCTACGTCATCGCTGAAGCGCCGCACGGCCTGACCGGAGCCAGCATCTTTCTGGGCGGCTCTTTCGGCTCCACCGTCCTGGGCACCGCCAACGTCATGATGGCAGCCACCCTGGCCCGGGGCCGGACCGTCATCGAATCAGCCGCATGTGAACCCGAGATTACCGACTTGGCCAACTGTCTCAACGACATGGGCGCCCGTATCAGCGGTATCGGGTCGCCCCGCCTGGTCATCGAGGGGGTCGGTCAACTGAATCCCGTGCGATACACGGTGATCCCCGATCGCATCGAAGCCGGCACCTTTATGGTCGCGGCCGCCATCACCAACGGCGAACTGGAACTGACCAATTGTCGACTCGACGACATGATGGCCGTGGTGGACAAGCTGCGGAGCATCGGGATCGCGGTGGAGTCCAAGGGCGACGGCTGCACCGTCGTCGGCACCGGCAAGATCATCCCGGCCGATATCACCACGCAGCCCTATCCGGGTTTCCCCACTGACTTGCAGGCTCAGTTCATGGCCCTGCTGGCCCTGGCCCAGGGCAACAGTCTGGTCATTGAAAAGATCTTCCCCGACCGTTTCATGCACGTCGCAGAGTTGAACCGCATGGCGGCCGATCTGCGCAAAGAAGGCCCGGCGGTCGTCGTCGCCGGCGTTGAAAAACTCGTGGCCGCTCCGGTCATGGCCTCCGACCTGCGCGCTTCGGCGGCCCTGGTCCTGGCCGGCATGGCAGCCGAGGGAACGACCACGATCAATCGCGTCTACCATATCGACCGGGGTTATGAACGGATCGAGGAGCGACTCAATCCGCTCGGCGCCAAGATCCGGCGTGAAAAGGCCCCGTAGAAGGGCAAGCCCGGAATCCAGGGAGACTTTGAGGAATCCTGAATGCGTAAACTGCTCAAGTCACTCAAGCTGATCGTCGGTATCGTGCTCGTCCTGGCGCTGGTGGCAATCCTCGCCGTCAATCTCCTGGCCGAGAGTGCCGTGCGCGTGGCGGTGGAGACCGCCGGCACCAAAGCGCTCAGTGTCGCGGTAGAGTTGGAGGCGGCCAAGCTCTCCATTACCGGCGGCGCTCTGACGCTGCATGACCTGACCGTCACCAACCCTCCCGGCTATCAACACGACACGCTGCTGAAGCTACATCAAGGCGACATCCAGGTCCAAACCAAGACGTTGTTGAGCGACGAGATCCAGATCAAGGATATCCAGCTCAACGGGATGGACCTGGTCATCGAACAGAAGGGGCTGGGCAACAATCTCCAGGATGTGATCAAGGCCGCCCAACGCGGCGAAAAAGAGCCCTCGGGTAAGAAACTGTATGTCGACAACCTCGAACTGACCGACGTCACGGTCAACGTCAAACTGCTGCACGTCCCGGGTAAGGTCGATACCGTGACGCTGGCACTGGCGCCGATCAAGATGACCGACCTGGGCAAGAACGAGCGCTTGGACACCGCCACACTGACGGCCAAGATCATGTTAGCCGTCGCGGCCGGCATCGCCCAGCAGGGAACCGACGTGCTGCCCAAGGAAATGATCAACGGCTTGACCTCGGTCCTCGGCACCGCCGTCGACCTGGGCCGCATCATTCTGGGCACCGGTCAGGAGGCGGGCGAGGGTATCCAGAAAGGCGTGGAGAGTATTGGGCAAGGCATCACCGAAGGCCTAAAAGGCATATTGGCACCCAAGAAGGACGAGTAGTCCCTTGGGACGAAGAGATTTGAGATTTCGAATCGGAGATCTCACCGATGGGTTCTGTTGAGGGAGTGCTACCATGCGCAAGCAAGTGACGGTTCTGCTCATCATCAGCGCGTTGGCCACGGAAACCACCTTTGCCCAGAAACTGCCGACGGGCAATCCGAAGGACTTCCAGATCAAGACCTGCCTGCATTCGGTCAGCTATGCCGGCTTCTGGCGGGGCCAGGCGCGACTCAGTATCGACGAGTTCCTTCTCAAGGCCAAGGAACTCGGCTATGACGGCGTGATGCTGATGGCCAAACGTCCGCACGTCTCAATTCTGGATTATGATGCGGACGCCCGCAAGGCGCTGCGACGCCGGATCGAGGGGCTGGGCCTCGAACTGGTCTGCCTGGCCGGCTATACCGACTTCACCGCCGGAATCGACAAGGCGGGTATTCCGAACATGGAGATCCAGGTCAGCTACGTGGGACGACTGGCCGAACTGGCCCGCGACCTGGGCACCGATATGGTGCGCATCTTCACCGGGTACGAGCGGCCCGGCCTCCCTTACGACAAGCAGTATGCCGTGGTGGTCGAAGGCCTGCGTCTGGCCGGCAACCAGGCCGCCAGGTACGGCGTCACGCTGGCGGTGCAGAACCATCACGACATTGCGTCGCATCACGACACGATGTTCTGGCTGCTTAGCGAGGTGAACCATCCCAACGTCAAGGCCGCCTTCGATCCCTGGACGCCTACCTTGCAGAACTTCACCGCCCAGCAGATGCGCGCGGCCGTGCTGAAGATGAAGCCCTTCATCGTGCACATGACCGCCGCCGACTACGTCCGGCATCCGCGCTATCATTACGACAGCACGTTGACGAACTTCATGAAGCAGGAAGACGCCATTCGCGCCGTGCCCATCGGCGAGGGCATCGTCGACTACGAGACCTACTTCAAGGCGCTCAAGGAGATCGGCTACCAGGGCTACATCACCTACGAGATGTGCGAAGTCCTCGACGGCGGCGGCTCGATCGAGAACCTCGACCGCACCGCGAAGAAGTTCATCGCCTATATGAAAGACTTCGAACGCCGCAACCCGTAGCAAGCATTTCGATTTGGCCGTGTGGATAGGTCCTATACGACCTATAGGACCTATATCACACGCGTGCGGTTGGCGCTCCCGGGCTTGACCCAGACAGTCCCCTTTTGCTATACTGGATTGCATAGGCTGGAGAAGCGCACTCCAGTCCGCCGAATACAGACTTGGTCGAAATCTCGACCGAGAGGAGGATAGCAGAACCATGGAAGCGAGTCGCTGGCGGAGTATAAGCTTGGGCTTTCTGCTCTTCGTCGGGGCAGTCCGTGCCGATGAGCCGCTCGCTCGAACGGGTCGTTACGTGCTCGATCCCAACACCAGCGCCATCGTACAGACTGGAGGCATCGCGGGCGTCCACTGGACCTATGCCGTCGAGGGGCAGTTCTGCCTGATCGTCGATACCGAGGCGGGCTCCGCTCGATTCGAGCAAGTGGACGCCAACGCCATCGACGACAGCGAACCGGCGCGCACCTTGGACCCCAACGAGGCCTTTAATCTGGCCGGCCTGACCGGCACTTTTCGCCACAATGGGTCTATTGTATTTCGGGGCCAAACCGCCGACGGCAGCAGTGCCCTTCTGACGCTGACCGTCGCGGACGACACCCTCTACCTCGCCGGCCAAACCGTCCCCCCGCCGAACAG
>CP070782.1:4527520-4533205 GCA_020346325.1 Phycisphaerales bacterium | reverse complement strand
TCAAGATGCCTTTCGGACTCGATCTGCCGGTCGGCGCCACGTACGGCGTCGGTCAGGTCATCGAAGTCGAGGGGGTCAAGATGTTGCAGGTGCCCCTGTGGCGCAGCTACTTGGCCGGCTGCATCCTGCTGGGTATCGCGCCGTGCACCGCGATGGTCCTGGTCTGGGGCTACCTGGCCAAAGGCAACGACGGCCACACCCTCGTGATGGTCGCGATCAACTCTCTGACCATGCTGTTTCTCTACGGCCCGCTGGGCGGCTTCCTGCTCGGCGTCGGGAAACTGCCCGTGCCCTGGCAAGCCCTGCTGCTGTCGATCGCCATCTACGTCGCCCTGCCCCTGGTGGCGGGATTCTTTTCGCGCCGGTGGATCATCAATCACAAGGGCCCGGTCTGGTTCAAGGAGAAGTTCCTCCACGTGCTGACGCCCGTGACCATCATCGCCCTGCTGGTGACGCTCGTGTTACTCTTCAGCTTCAAAGGTGAAACGATCCTCAGCAACCCGCTGACCATCCTGTGGATCGCGATCCCGCTGTTCCTCCAGACCGTGCTGATCTTCGGCCTGGGCTACGGCCTGAGCCGGCTGCTGAAGCTGCGCTACGCCGACGCCGCCCCGTCGGCGATGATCGGCGCTTCGAATCACTTCGAGGTCGCCATCGCCACTTCCACCATGCTCTTCGGCCTGTCGTCCGGAGCCGCCCTGGCGACCGTCGTCGGTGTCCTGATCGAGGTCCCGGTGATGTTGATGCTGGTGAAGGTTTGCCTCAAGACACAGACGTGGTTTCCAGAGAAGGCGCCGGGTGGCCCCCAAACGCAACTCGCGGGCGCGGCCACATCGTAGGCGCTGACGCCCGGACCGCGCCGAAAGTTGCCCTACTCCTCGGCCGGTCCCTCTGTGTTGCCCTCCAAAAGCTTCTCGAGCACACGGATGTCCTTGGGGGGATGGACCGTGACGTATTCGCCCGATTCGATTTGGGTATAAGGGTATAAGAACGATCGAGCAGACCGTCGAATAGAATGGTGTCGTCAGGCTCCAGCCGATACGTCTTGTCCTCGATTCGCAACTCGACGCATCCCGTCGGATACGTCGGGCCTGAGCGGCGCGCGCTTTCAAAGTCAGATTCAATCGTCGACGCAGGACCCGCATCACGCGGAAGTCATAGGCACTAAACATGGCTCACACCTCTCTCTGTCTGGGGCAACGTTGCCGGCAGCACCTCTGTAACGGTCAGCGGCAACCGTCGCGAACCGGACACTCATGGGACTCCAACGCAGCCATATGCCGAAGAACCGTCAGCGCGTCAGGATACGGGTTCTCTCCAGGAGATCAACGACATGGCAACACAGACGACACGGGCGACCGGATAGGTCGCCGGCTCCAGGAAACCTCCTCGAGCCTGAAAGAGAGGGCCCCTGCTGCCCGCCGGAATTCGTTCTTTTTTGTCTTGACGACAACCGAACCACCCGGTAAGTTCCCCACATTGGCTCTTTCGGAAGTTCATAGCTCGACTATGGGTCTCGAAGCTTGGGCTTTGGGATACTCAGAAACGGGAACGCGGTGAAAATCCGCGACGGTCGCGCCGCTGTAAGCGTCTGCTCCGATGGAACGAATCGGAAGTCCGTCAAGGCTGTGGTCCACTGTCTCATATGGGATGGGAAGGAGCCTTGCGGTAAGACGTAAGTCAGAAAACCTGCCTGTAGTCGATCACGCATAGTTGATGTTCTCGCGATATGGAACGCACGTGCGATGGTGCCGAACGCGGGTCTCGTCTCGTGGTCGGAGGCCAGACGCAGGCACGACCGCCGTTCCTTTTCGCAGGAACGGCGTTTTTTTTGGCTGCGGTCGGCCTCGCGCTTGGGATCGGCCGCATTTGCAGGAGGTCACAGAGATGGAAGGGTATGGCACCGACAGTTACCGGTTGAACCTGGCGGACACGGGAGACACACAGGGCCTATGGAAATGGATCGGCTTGATCCTGCTGCTGATGACCGCCGGCGCATCCAGCGCCGCCGTCGTCACGTTCGAGGATCTGTCGCTGGATCCCGGATCGTTTTGGAACGGCTCGGACCTTACGGGCGGATTCGTTAGCGGCGAGGTCCACTTCGCCACCAACTACAACGCCGACTGGGACTCCTGGGACGGGTTCGCCTATGCCAACCTCGCCGATCCCAATGCCGAGGGCTTCGCGGCCCAGTACCATGCCATCGCCGGCGTCGGTCAGGCCGGCTCGGCCAACTACGCCGTCGCCTATATCGGCTGGGAACAGCCGCCCACTATCACGCTGAGCAGCCCTCAGACGCTCACCGGTCTCTACGTCACGAACAACAACTATGCGTACTACTCCATGCTCGTCGGCAGTATGTTCTCCAAGCAGTTCGGCGGCCCTTCCAGCAACGACGAGGACTGGTTCCTGCTGACCATCACCGGCAAAGACCCGGCGGGCGAAATCACGGGATCCGTCGAGTTCTACCTGGCTGACTTCCGCTTCGAGGACAACAGCCTGGACTACGTCCTGGACTCGTGGGCATTCGTGGACCTCAGTCCACTGGGCGAGGTGGCGGCGCTGGAATTCGCCTTGAGCTCGAGCGATACCGGCGACTTCGGCATGAACACGCCAGCCTATTTCTGTCTCGACACGCTCATCCAGTCGCTGCCCGAGGCACGCGGAGCTTATACGCAACCGGGTATCAGCGGCTACGTCGATTCCGCCACGCTGCAAGAGGCCGGACCGCAGGATGCCAACGCCGTTGTCAATCCGATCTTTCGTGGCTGGGCTACGAGTGTCGTTGAGTACCGGCCCGCCGATGACGTCGACGCCATGTGGGCCGATCCCAACCGAGCGCTCGGCCCGGTGACAGGCGATAATTTCGACATCGTCAGTCTGGGCGAACTGGATGACGAGCAGATCGCCAACGGAGCGATTCCAGGGCAGATCACTCTGACGTTTGGTGATCCCGGGGATCCTAACGACGAAGGCATCGTTCACAATAATCGTGGCTACGATTTCGTCGTCTTCGAGAACGGTCTCATCTCCCGGTTCTCCACGGCTGAAGGCTCCATGGAAGGCCAAATGCTGGCGGAACTGGCCTACGTCGAGGTCTCCTCCAACGGCGCGGACTTCGTGCGTTTCCCCTCGGTCTCCCTGACCCCCGAGCGCGTCGGCGCCTACGGCACGATCGACATCGCCGACGTCCATAATCTGGCCGGCAAGCACCCGAATGCGGGCGGCATCTGTATCGGGACCCCTTTCGATCTCGATGACCTGGCCGAGTTGCCGGCCGTGATCGACGGTCGGGTCGACATCAACGACGTTCGCTACGTACGCCTCGTGGACGTGCCCGGGGCCGGAGATTTCTTCGACGAGGCAACCGCCTATGTCGTCCCCGGCACGGAGCCGGAAACGGTGAATTACCCACAGGACCATCCCATCTATGACGCCTGGCCTACCCGGGGTTCGGGCGGGTTCGATCTGGAGGCGGTGGGTCTGCTGTACGAACAGGAATACACAGACGACGAACAGGACAACGAATGAAACCGACGGAACATCGTTGGCCAAGGATGGATGATCGACGCAGCGCGGCGGCGTTTACGCTGATCGAGCTGCTGGTGGTCATCTCTACCGTGACCCTGCTGGTGGCGCTGCTGGTGCCGGCGCTGGCCGGTGCCCGGTCGCAGGCTCGCGATCTCGTCTGTCGCGCCAACCTCCGGCAGCTCACGGTCGCTGGTCTGGGGTATGCCACGGAGAATGACGGCGCTTTCGTCCCGGCTGCCAGTGATATGCTCGACGATGCCGGCCGGCACCGTTGGCACGGCGTCCGCGACAGTCTCAATGAGCCGTTCGACCCGGCCCGCGGACCGCTGGCCGGCTACCTGGCCGAAGGGCAAACCAAGGAATGTCCGATCCGAGTGGCATACACCGACGCACGAAACTGGGACGCCAATTTCGAACGGGGCTGCGGCGGGTATGGCTACAACATGACCTACCTCGGCAGTCGGCTCTGGGACCCGAGTACCAAGAACATCGAGCAGTTCGAGCGGGCCTATACGCAGACCGCACATATCGAGGAGATTGCCAACCCAGCCGCAACCTTGATCTTCGCTGACACCGCCATGGCCACCGGCCCGGACACCCTGATCGAATACTCATTCGCCGAACCGCCGTTTGCCGTCTTTGGCGGCGTCCTGATCTCCGATTTCTACATGTCCCCTTCCCTGCATTTCCGGCATCGTGACACCGTCAATATCGGCTGGGTCGACGGCCACACCACGGCCAAACCCATGGCCGATCTGGATCTTCCCAATGCCTACGGCGCCGCCTCGGCGACGATGCAGCTCGGCTGGCCCGATCCCGTGAACAACAGCCTCTTCGATCTGGACTGATCCAGCACGCCGCAGAAACGGCAACCCGCCGGTTGCCAGGGCGGCATGCCGGGTTTGACTCACGCCTGGGTCACTCGCTATAATGGGTGACATGGTAGCGGGACGATTCCAGCCTGGCGTCAAGCGCGTATCTCTGCTGGCTTGGCAAGGCCTCAGCCAACTGCTCTGGCCCGCCGTTTGTCCCAACTGCCGTCAGAAAACCGCGACCAACGACAACGGACTCTGCCCGACGTGCTGGGACCAGCTTCTGGCGTGCACGGCCGGCGAGTATTGTCCGCGTTGCGGGCGGGACGCCAGCCGCTACGGTCTGGTGGCCGGGACCTGCCCGGCCTGTCAGGGCCTCGAAATCCATTTCGATGCCATCGCTCGGGCCGGAGTGTATCGCGATGCCCTCCAGCAAATGATCCTGTCGTTCAAACACGACCGCACCGAACTGGCGCACGTCCTGGGCATGTTGCTCGACGCAGCACTTCAGGGCAGTTCCTTCTATGACGACGTCGATCTGCTCGTCCCGGTCCCGCTCCACTGGACTCGGCGTCTCGGGCGGGGCTACAACCAGTCTCATCTGCTGGCCCGCAGATTGACGCACCCAAGCGCCCGCAACATTCCCGATTTGGTTCGCATTCGCCGCACGCCGCCCCAACCCACCGCCGCCACGGCTGCGGCGCGAGCGAGGAACGTCAAAGGCGCCTTCGCCGTCCGCCCCGACCACCGCTTCGCGGGCCAGAGGGTCTGTCTGGTCGACGACATCAAGACCAGTGGCGCCACGCTCAACGAGTGTGCCAAGACGCTCAGGGAGGCCGGCGCAGGACAAGTCTACGCCCTCGTCCTGGCCGTCGCTGGACAAAAGCTCGGCTAACCGGTAGAACAGTGTACCTGGTATCGAAACCCGATGTGAAAGGTTCAATATGCGCGCCACCATGACGAAGGCCCATCTGATCGTACTGCTGCTTGCTTCTTTGGCCTGTGCGGGTGCTCTCGACGCCGACTGGCTGGTGACACCGTGGACAAAGCCTGTCACGGTGGACAAATCCAAAGACGGCAGAGAGATCACGATGGACAACGGCCTGATCCGCCGTACGTTCCGTCTTGCGCCCAACGCCGCGACGGTTGCGTTCGACAACCTCATGACGGGCGAATCGATGCTGCGCGGCGTCAAGCCCGAGGCCAGGCTGACCATCGAAGGGACCTCGTTCGAGGTCGGCGGCCTGAAGGGCCAGCCCAACTACGCCTACCTGCTCGACGAATGGCTCGATGCCCTGCGTGCCGATCCAAATGCGTTCCAGTTCACCGGCTGCGAGATCGG
>CP070782.1:4503009-4527420 GCA_020346325.1 Phycisphaerales bacterium | reverse complement strand
TGATGTTCTCTCTGCTGGAAGGAGGTATGCACAGGGTCTATTTCTAACAGTCTGTCGGGGAGAGAAAGGTGTGTTGTTGCCCGCAGTACGGAGGATGCCTCTTTGCGCGCTTCGTCTGGGGCATGGCGGCTCTGACACATGGTCCGGGCGCCTCTGAGAAGTCTTTGTGTAAGGAGCGGTATTGATGTCGAAGCGTGCAGTTCATTCAATTCTTCTAATGGTGGTGTTGGTCGCCGTCCTGAGCGGATCAGCCTACGGTTACTATCCCCTCGATGATCCAGCCCTGATCGGCTGGTGGACATGTGACGAAGGAGAAGGCAGCGTGGTCGCCGACTCTTCGGTCAATGGCAACGACGGGACTTTCGTCAATGGCGATCCCGTCTGGGTCGAGGGTGTCGACGGCACGGCGGTCGAGTTGACGATTCCCACGCTGATCGAGATTCCCGTCATGGACCTGACGCTCGAGGAGGCCACCATGGCCGGGTGGATCAAGCCCTACGGCACCCAGCCCGATTGGGCTTCGTTGATGATGCATCGTGAAGGCAGTGCCCATGGCTTTAACGTTCTCGCGGACTATCGGCTGGCCTACCACTGGAACGACGATTCGGCGAGTTGGAGCTATCGTGGGGACGCCTATGTTGTCGACAATGAGTGGACATTTGCGGCGGTAACGATCGAGCCTGATCGGGCAACGTTTTACGTCAACGGTGTCGAAGCTTCGGCCAATGTGGCCAGCCACCCCGCGGCCACCTGGGATGGCAACGTCTATCTCGGTGGTGACGGTACGGATGGACAGTCCGGACGCCGCATGACGGGTGCCCTGGACGATGTCTCGTTCTTCAGTCGTGCCCTGACCGCCGAGGAGATCGAGGCTATCATGGGAGGGCTTGCTGATCCGGCTCTCGCGGCACTGCTGAGTCCTGAGAACGGGGCAACGGACGTGTCGCGCGATGTGACGTTGGCCTGGACGGCCGGTGAATCGGCCGCGACGCACGACGTGTATATTGGCACCAGTCTCGAGGACGTCGAAGCGGCCAGTCGAGCCAATCCCATGGACCTACTGGTCAGCCAGGGGCAGACAGCAGCCATCTACGAGGCGGGACGGCTCGATTTCGGGCAAACCTACTACTGGCGTATCGATGAAGTTGGCAGCGACGGCGCCGTCTTGGCCGGCAGCGTCTGGAGCTTCACGGTTGAGCCCCTGTCGTATCCCGTCCGGAACGTCATCGCCACTACGAACGGTGTTTCCGAAGCCGATGCCGGTCCTGAGAATACGGTCAACGGGTCGGGTCTGAACGCGGGCGATCAGCATTCAACCGCAACGTCGGATATGTGGCTGGCCGTCTCTAACGGCGTCGATCCGCTGGCCATCCAGTATGAGTTCGACGGCGTCTACAAGCTGCACGAAATGATGGTCTGGAACTACAATGTGATGTTTGAGGTGATGCTCGGTTTCGGACTCAAGGATGTCGCAGTCGAGTATTCGGAAAATGGTACCGATTGGACCGCTCTGGGGGATGTGCAGTTGGCCCAGGCGACTGCTCAGGCTGCCTACGCTGCTAACACGACCATCGACTTCGCGGGCGTGGCGGCCAAGTACGTCAAGCTCACCGTCAACAGCGGCTATGGCATGCTGGGGCAATTTGGGCTGAGCGAAGTCCGCTTCACGTATATTCCCGTTCAGGCCCGCGAGCCGCAGCCGGCCGAGGGGCAGATCGACGTCGATCCCAGTGGCACTCTGAGTTGGCGGGCAGGTCGCGAAGCGGCTACCCATGAAGTCTACCTCAGTACCGATGAAGCGGCCGTGGCCGATGGCAGCGCCGTGGTCGACACGGTGGCCAACACGGACTACGCCCTCGCTGGCCTGGACCTCCAACTGGGCAGCACGTACTACTGGAAGGTCGACGAGGTGAACGAGGCCGAGGCAATCAGTGCCTGGGAAGGTCGCGTCTGGAGTTTCTCGACACAGGAGTCCTTCGTCGTGGAGGACTTCGAGAGCTATGGCGATGACGAAGGCGAGCGTATCTATGAAACCTGGATCGACGGTTGGGTCAACGAGACCGGATCGACGGTTGGATACCTCGAGACGCCCTTTGCCGAGCAGTCCATCGTCAACAGCGGCGGCCAATCGATGCCGCTGTTCTATGACAACTCGGGTACGACCGTCTCGGAAGCAGAGCGGACCTTCATTGCTCCGCAGAACTGGGCCCGCAATGGGATCAAGACGCTGGCCGTGCAGTTTCATGGAGCGCAGGATAACACGGGCCAGTTGTACCTCATGATCAACAACACCAAGATCGTCTACAATAGCGATGCCTCTGATATCAACAAAGCCCAGTGGCAGCCCTGGCTGATCGATCTGTCTTCTGTCGGAGCCAATCTGCAAAGCGTGACCAAGCTGGTGATTGGCGTCGAAGGCAGCGGTGCAGGAGGAACCATCTACATTGATGATATCCGGCTGTACCGCAAGGATATCGAAGTTGTTACGCCGGTGGAACCGGATACGGCGGGTCTCGTGCTCTACTACGCTCTGGACGAGGGGGCCGGCGCGACCGTAGCCGACTCATCCGGCAACGGGAACAACGGCGTCATCGATGGCAGCCCGGCCTGGATCAGCGGTGTTAGCGGCAGTGCCCTCGGTTTCGACGGCAGCCGCGACTACGTTACCGCCGGCGCCAGTCTGCTCAACGACCTGCAGGCGTTCTCCATTGCCTGCTGGCTTACGGGCGACCTCTCCCTCACCGACCGCAGCGGGCTCATCGGCCAGAACGATTGCATCGAGTACGGGATCTCCGCTAGCGACAACGTGCAGATCTGGAGCGCCGGCAGTGGCGCCGTCGACCTGGCGTGGGCCTACGATGGTGATGCCGATTGGCACCACATCGTCGCCGTCGGTGATGGGCAGACCGTGACGATCTACTTAGATGGGAAGCCCGCCATCTCGGGCGGAACGGCCATTACCGACACTTACGGCTCGTCCACCTACCCGGTCAATGTTGGTGGGGGCGGGATTTTCGACGCCACCGGCAACTGGTTCAGTGGGCAGATCGACGAGATCTACATCTACCAGCGGGCCTTGTCCGCCGCCGAGGTGGCTGGGCTGGCCGGCAGGACCGAGCCGGTCGTCATGCCCTTCTAAGGGTGGGGTGGTAGTGCACTTACGGCGTTACGTTTGGGGCCTGCGTCAGACCGACGCAGGCCCCAGATCGTTTTCTTGGCGGCTTGGAATACAGGGTTGCTCCGCCTCAGAGGTTCGGCTAGAATAAGGTCGTGGTTAACACTGGGATTGTCCGCGAGGATGCGGTATGCGCCGACTCTCGCGGGAAAGGAGAAGTGTCTATGCGCCGCGACGAGAAAGCCTTTACCCTGATCGAACTCCTGGTCGTCATTGCCGTTATCGCCGTCCTCATGGCCATTCTGATGCCCGCTTTGAACCGGGCCCGCGAGCAGGGCAAGCGGATCGCCTGTCTGAGCAACGTCAAGCAATTGACCATGGCCTGGATTCTGTACGCCGATGCCAACGACGACAGGGTCCCCTATGCCAACACAGGGCGGGACGACGCGTGGGTCGTGTATCCCGGGGCCAACGCCACGAGGGAACAGTATTTGGACGGCATTCGGGCCGGGACGTTGTATCGCTATGTTCCGGAGGTGCAGTTGTACAAATGTCCGACCGGGGTGCGCGGTGAACTGGTCACCTATGCCCTGCCCGACTCCATGAATGGCTACCAGGGCATTCCTGGGACGGAGAAGCTGATGGTGTACCGGCGGTCACAGATCAAGCGACCGAGCGAGCGCATCATCTTCCTCGACGAGGGCCGACTCAGCCCCAACAGTTGGACGCTCCACTATCTGGAGGAGCGCTGGTGGGATCAGGTCACGGCACGGCACGGGGACGGGACGAATTTCTCCTTCGGCGACGGCCACAGCGAATACTGGAAGTGGAAGGACCCGCGAACGCTCGATGTGGCCAAGGCCGACTATGACGCGTGGCAGAACAGCGGTCGCAACAGCGCCGAGGCCACGCAGCCGGGCAACGAAGATCTGCATCGCGTCCAGCGCGGCGTCTGGACGAAGCTGGGTTATGAGCCCTAGACAGGACTCGGGCAGAGAAGAGCGTTACCGTTCGTCGGCCGTGGCTTTGAAGTAGTGATAGAGTGCCTCGCCCAATTGCGCTCCGAACAGTTCCCAGTTCTGTGCGGACGGATAGTCGTTCAAGCCCGCGATCCAGTTGGCATTGAGTTCGAGCACGCAGGCGTTGATCCCGAAGCGATCCAAGAGTCCCTCGCCGATGCTCCCGGGATTTCTGAAGCTGGCGGTGGTGCTGCCCTCGGTGAACCAGGTGTATTTCCGCAATGCTGTTTCAAATTCTCGCATCTTCGCGAGATAGGTTTCCAGATCAATGCCCGGCCGACTGATGTGCAGTTTGCCACCGTTGTCGTTGTGCAGATCGATCATCAGATCGGGCGTCTGCCCTTTGTCGATCATGGCTTGGAGCCAGGTCTCCAGGGCATGGTTCTCCGGATTCGTGTTCGGGTCCGGCGGTCTATCCCACTTACGATTCAGATCGGCCCCGAGCATATTGAAGCGCGTGCGGCCCCGGGCGACACCGTCCTTGTTGGCGATGGGCATGATATAGACGCAGTATATATCCAGATAACGCTGGGTCTTTGCGTCACCGCGCAGGAGGCGCCGAATCAGTCCCTGTATGACCCAGTTTCCGCCCGGTTCCCAAGGGTGGGCGCGGCCCCGTAGCAGAACGCGATTGGGCGCATCGGGCCGACCGATACGAATGATCTCCAGCTCGCGTCCCTCTACCGTCCGGCCGATATTCGTGATCGCCACGTCGCCGTGGGCGCGAATCTCGGCCTTGAGTGCCTCCAAGTCCGAGAGGCCGTAAGGTTCCAGGCGAGCCAGATAGAGCGAGCCCGCCCGGACGGTGACGGTGAACTTCAGGCAATTGTCGGGCGTGGTCTCGGCTCGAAAGACACGCCAGGACTTGCCATCGACCGAGGCGAAACCGATCGTCCGGTCATCAAGGGGGGAACCCGGTTTGCCATTCCATACATTATCGAAATTGTGCAGGACCAGCGTCAGCTCTGCCCCAGGTGCCGCCTGCAGTTGGAAGAACCAATGTCCGTTCGCTCGGTTGGGTGAGGCCCTCTCCTGGTCGTAGGCGAGATAGATGTGGACCGCACCATCCGGTTTCGTTTCCCAGTAGAGCGGCGAAGCGTGCGCGAAATTGGTGTTGATATAGATCAGCCCCCCGGGCTCGGCCTGAACGCCCCTTGCCGAGAGGCCCACCACCATACCGATAAGGGCGAGCGACCATGCCAGAGCCCTCGACGGCACGCGCCCTTTCTGACAGAAATGCGCCGGACCTTTGCTTACTTCAGGTCTGCATCTGTTTCCCACGGTCTTTTTCCTCGCACAATTCGGGTTGGCTGACGGAACAGTGTACTATCGAACGACAGTCACATCAATCGTTGTCGCTGTTTCCCTTGACCGAGCCCGAGAGGCCGATAGGATGGAACGCTCTTGCGCCACCATCCTCGGCCCGCGTGGGCCGGGGAGGGGTCGCCGGCGAAACCATGAAGGAGTTGTTGAAGCGATGTCATCCAGGGGTCAATTCGGTGTGATTTTCGATATGGACGGCGTTCTCGTCGACAGCGGCTGGGCCCATCGCCAGGCGTGGTACGACCTGGCTGCGAAAGAGGGCCTGGAGATGTCCGACGAGTTTTTTTGCCGGACGTTTGGCATGCAGAACGATACGATCATTCCCATGCTTCGTCCGGGCATCAGCAAGCGAGAGTTGGACCTGCTTTCGGATTGGAAGGAACAGCGCTACCGAGAACTCGTCGAAAGTCATCCGGAACCTGCCGACGGTGCCCTGGCCCTGCTACGCGACCTCAAGGCCAACGGCTTCAGACTGGGGATTGGCTCTTCGGCCCCCCGGGCCAACCTGGACGTGTTCTGGATCTCCCTGGGCCTGGCCGACTACATTGACGTCCGGGTGACCAAGGAACAGGTGCGGGAGGGAAAACCGGCCCCGGAGACGTTTCTGAAGGCGGCTGAACAGTTGGCCCTGCATCCGGAGCGCTGCGTCGTCGTTGAGGATGCCGTGCATGGGGTCCAGGCGGGCCAGGCCGCCGGCATGCCCGTTGTTGCCGTGACGACAACCCGGACCCGAGAGGAGCTGTCGCTGGCGGACCGGGTGGTCGACAGCCTGGCGGAGCTAACCGCCGAGGATTTCCTGGTACTGTTGAACGGAAGCTCACCATCGTGAGAAAGGTCTACGTCAAACTCTGGTTGACAGCCCTTTTCTGGGGTGGCGCCTTCGTCGCTGGCAAGCACGTCTCCCAGCATCTGGGACCGTGCGGTATCGCGTTCCTGCGGTTCGCTACCGCCTCCGTTCTGCTCCTGGTCTTGACACGCTGGCAAGAAGGCCGATGGCCCCGATTGAATGCGGCGCAGACTGTTTCGATCGCCCTTCTCGGGGCGACCGGCATCTTCTCTTACAACATCATGTTCTTCAAGGGTTTGAGTCTGATCGAAGCCGGACGGGCGTCGCTCATTATCGCCACCACCCCGGCCTTTATCGCGCTGTCCTCGGCTCTGTTCCTGAGAGAAAGGCTTGGGCCAGTCAGAATCGCGGGTATCTTCCTGTCCGTGGCCGGGGCCGTTGTTGTCGTATCGCGAGGCAGCTTCCAGTGGGGTTCGAGCGACGTGCTCGGTGTGGGTGAACTACTCATCTTGGGTTGTGTTTTGAGTTGGGTGGCCTATTCGCTCATCGGTAAAATCGTCATGCGCGGCCTTTCTCCCCTCGTAGCCGTGACGTATTCCGTCGTCGTTGGAACCGCAGCTCTGTTTGTCTCAACCTGTCTTGAAGGACTCAGTGAGAATGTGAGCCGAGCCTCCCTTCTCGATTGGCTGGCAATTCTCTATATGGCCGTTTTTGCCACGGTCATCGGCTTCGTGTGGTTCTACGAGGGGGTCAAACGCGTCGGCGCGACGAGGGCTGGTCTGCTCATCAATCTGGTGCCGATCTTTGCCGTACTCCTGGCGTTCCTGCTGCTCAAAGAACCCATCACGGCGTCTCTCGGCGTAGGCGCAGCGATGGTCGTCTCCGGCGTCTACCTCACGAACCAAATACCTCCGCCGAGCCGGGACGCGACGACAACACCTGCCCGCGAGATGTCGCCTCAGCGAACGCCGGTGCGGAGATAACTCAAGTAGGACTCAGGATCGTCGAAGAGACGCTTACGCTCGCATTCCCATGCCTTGCGATCCAGATAGTCCTGAGGGTCCCGAATCCGCTCGGGCAAAGAATTCCGCACCTTCATGCGCACGGGGGTCGGCAGCACGGCCCGGGCCACCGTCCGACCGAACTTGCGGAACTGACTTCCGCCGTCGGACTGGCTGGTAAAGCCGGCCTTCTTCGTTCGTTCGATGAACATGGTAGCGTGAAGATGGAAAATCAAGTCCCCATAGATGCTGGCAAACAGCATGTGGTTGCCTCCCTTGTTGGAGCGCACCAGGGGGTGCCACGTCAGATTCTCCATGAACATTTTGAAGCCGTAGCCAAACCCTGAATCCGTGACATGCGGACAGGCGCGATAGTAACGCTGATAGTCTTCCGAATCGAAGTCCTCCTGGGACAGAATAAGTCGGGGCTGGTACTTGAGGTAGAAGTCGCGGTGATAGAAGATGCACGCCGTCAGCGGCTTATGATCGCGTTCGGGGTCACGCGTGATACCGGCTAACACGCATCGGTCCGTCAGCGTGCCGGCCAGTTCTTCCGCCCATCCGGGCCGAATCGGAAACGAGTCGGCGTGCAGCATGGCTACGTGTGTCATGCCGTCCTCGACGGCCGTTTTGATCAACTGTTCCAGGTAGAAGGAATGTTCATATTTGCTGCCCACGGCAACCAGTCCGCGCGTGGGCACTTTGGCAGCGTCCTGCCTGAGCAGTCCAGTCCCCTTCTCGTAGTTCTGGCAAGGGCAGATATTGACGTTTGGGTTGCGCTCGAGCTTCTCCCGAAACTGGGGCAACAACTCGTTGACGCACGCGTAGATTTTGTACGGAACCTTCGTGTTGGCATCGATCTGGCTGAGCTGAAGGTCAAGGAGCTTCTCATTCCTCTCACTGACCATGTAGACAACAGCAATCCCTAGCTTCATGATGTCACCACTTAGTTCGCATTCATCGGGAGAGAAAAGGGTTCGAAATGAAAACGGTTGGCATCGTAGTCCGCGTTGATATCCGCGATCGCCACGCATTGCATGCCGGCGGTGATGCTGCTCTGATAGAGGAGACCTTCACCCACGGAGCCGATACCGATGATGGCGAGCCTAATAGGCTTATCCGACGACTGAAGCCTGGTCAGCATACTTCTCATTTCTCTTCCCCGTCTTTGTCAGTGAGACTGAAGGTTACAGGCAAGCAGCCTACCACCCGAAAACGATCCCACTAAGCAAGAGGTTGGGGAAAAATGCGTTGTCTGGATGCGTTTTTCCTTGCCTTTGTGCCCCGGCGGCACACCCTGGGCTAATCCCCACGGTGAGATGGATGAAAACAGCCCTACCTTCTAGAGAGTCACCATTCCGGGGCCTCCAGCGGCCAACGCGTACAGGCGATAATCCGCGCGCGTGGCATCATAGGCAACATCCCGCAGGAAGATCTTCTCGTCCTTTGCTATGTCTCGTTTCAATACGATATCATCTGCCAAGCAGATTGGGAGCCCTGGAAGATCCACATTTTCCGAACAGTTCTCGATCAGGCCGTAGCACGCATACCCGCCGATGCCGTCCAGCTTCTCTCCCTGGCAGAGGTCACGCTTGGCATAGGCGTACACGTTGGTCTTGAAACCATGGGTCGGTACCAGTAATGCGTCGTGGTCCAGAAAGGCCTCCGCCACGCACTGCATCGCTTCGACGTGGCACAAATGGTAAGGTCGGCTGAATACGTAGAATGGACCGTTACCCTGGCGCGAAGGGAAGTAGTTCATCATCTTTTGTTGGAAAGGATTGTCCGTCCGCGCCACCACGAACACGCCGCCGTAGGGCTTGGCGCCGAGGACATAATCAACCACGGCCGTGCCATCGTGATGGAGCCTCTCGAAATCGAAAAGATCGAAGACGTTGAGGATATCATCCGTTCGGGGGCCGTGCATTCCCGGGACATCAGCCTTGAGGTTCAGGGCGTTGGCCATCAAAGCCATCTCAACGCACAGCTTCGTCCCATCGGTGTAAGCCGTGCACATCTTGTAGTCTAGAAATCGCTTGTCGGCTTCGGGAACAATCGTGGTTGGATTCGCATACCGGTCCAGAAAGCCCTTGATGTTCCCGACCATGACCAACTCAAAGCCCCACAGGCGGATTTCCCGCACCAACCGTTGCATCACGCCGGGCTGATCACCGTCGGAACTGGTATAGACAACCCCGTTTCTTTCGGCCAGATGCATCAGGTGGGGGCCGAAGATCAGATCCGCCTCCGCATTCATCATGACCACGTGAATGCCACTCTCAAGGGCCACAGCGGCAAAATGCCCCCCCGCTGCTACCGCGCTAGACGACTCAATGAGTACGTCCACACCCTCGCACTGGGCTAGAAACTCCCCGTTTTCGCAGACGCCAATGGCTCCGCGGGCGATGACATCCTGCAAGCTGGCCTGGTCGCTGGCGACCTCATGCTTACACTCCAGCGTCGTGCAGGCGTCTACCGCCTTGGGCACATCAATGTCGGCAATCGCGACACACTCCATGCCCGGCGTGATGTGGCACTGGTAGAGGAGTGCCTTTCCGGTGTGACCTGCCCCGACGATAGCAACCTTGATCGGCTGGGCAAGTGACTCCAGTCTAGTGAGCATATCCGCCATAACTGCGCCTCCAATTGCATCCCTTCTCCGTATCGAATAAGCCACCATACCGCCAGAGCCAGCTTGCTTCCCCATCCGCACGAATCCTTTGAAGCGGACAACATGCTCAAGCTAACAACTTCGGCAAGAATCATGGAATTCTAACGCTGGGTTGTACGACTGACAAGGGCCTTTTTTCCACGTTCTTGGCATTTTACGGGGCTTTTTTCCCGGTTGTTTCGGCTAGCACGGCGGTCTGGGTGAGCAATCGCTCCTCGGCCACCATTCTCACGTCGGCAGCTGGACTTGGCAGCGATCGAAAGGGATAAGAGCACTGGGGCAGCACCACCGGAGTCGGCAGCGAGCGCAACGCAGTGGATCAGAAACCAGCTTTGGCCCCAGTCTTTCTTGAACAACTTGGCCATTGAGGGTATGCTATATTGTGTCTCGGAGTTTGCTTTGACCACTCCGAGCGTTCTCGCGTGAAGAAGGAGGATGTGGGATGAAACGGCGTACTTTCCTCAGGGGCGTTCTCGCCGGCCCGGCCCTATTGGCCTCGGCATGCCAGGCAAACCTCTCAGGGCCCTCCCTGGCACTGTCCCACACCTCGGGAATGAACGTGCTGTGCATCAATATTGATGACATGCCAGCCAATGTGCTGGGTTGCTATGGCCATACGATCGTGCAGACGCCGCACATGGACCGCTTCTCGCGCACGGCTATGCGTTTCGCCAGATGCTATTGTCAGGTCCCCATCGGGTATCCCTCGCGTAGTTCGTTTCTGACCGGGCTGCGCCCCGAAACAACCGGCATCTACGACGATACAGACCCGCTGGATCAGCGTCTACCCGCTGAAACGCGGTCACTGCCGGAACTCTTGGGCCAGTACGGAATCTACACTGTTAACATAGGCAATGTGTTCGGCACTCCGGGCAGGGCCACGCGACGACTCGATGCTTTCGATCGCCTGGAGTTCAGCCCCTTGCCCGAGGAGTATACAGGCGAGTCGCGGGGGCTTCCACCGGAGCTTCAGGACGAACCGGAGTCACATGAGTCCGAGAAACAGAAGGCGAGGCTGACTGCCCATGTTCTCGAACAGCTGGCCCGGCAGAAGAGGCAGTTCTTCCTTTCCCTCGACTTCACCGCGCCCTGGGAACCGTCTCGCTGTCCGGACGAATACCGCCGACGGTATGATCCCGACACTATCCCCCTTCCCCAGGCGCGCCCGGAGGAGGATGCCAGCGTTCCAACGGTTGGGAAACGTTTCGGTCGCGACGACAGGGCTCTGAACGGCAGTTACGAAGGCGCGAGGACGGACGAGGATGTCCGGCAGGCCATTCGCTCGTACTATGGCTGCGTATCGTTCATCGACGCCCAGATTGGAGTTGTACTGGAGGCTCTGGAGCACGCGGGGCTCAGCAACGAGACCATTGTCATCATCTTCGGTGCTAATGGGATTCAACTGGGCGAACACGGTCTCTGGAGCAATTCGACACTTTTCGAGCAGTGCACGCGCGTGCCGCTCCTGATCCGAGTGCCCGGGGTGACCACCAAAGGGACCGCGTGCGACGAGATCGTTGAGTTGGTCGACCTGCTGCCAACGCTTTGTGAACTCCTGGTGATTCCACCACCGGACCGCCTGGAGGGAACAAGCCTCGCACCACTACTCGCCGATCCTCGTCAGCCCTGGAAGCTGGCGGCCTTTACCGTATGCTCGACGGACCGCTACATCGGATGCTCTGTTCGAACCAAGCGGTGGCGTTACACGGATTGGCAAGTGCGCGAGACTTCGCTGCGCGAATTCGAACTCTATGACCTGGATTCGGACCCCTGGGAACAGACAAACGTCGCCCGGGACGATGGCTGCCGCAACCAACGCACCATACTGGCGAACCTGTTGCAGCGTGGCTGGCAAGTGGCTCACCAGCGCCGGGGCCCGAGTCCTGGAACGCCAGCCAATCCTGCTTCCTACCGGGCCGGGCGCATCCTGTGGTAGGAGCCGCCCGCCAAGTCCTTTGAGGAGAGATTGGCAGCATCGGGCCAGCCAAATCGTCCACATCCGATATTGACTTAGTGCTCCCGTTCTGGTATAATGTGCCAAAATGGTCTATCTGGGGTGGTGTAAGCTATGAACGAGATCTTTCTGACGACTTTCGTGATGCTTCTGTTCCTTTTTGGCGCCGCGACGAAGTAGCCTTTCAACGAACCGCAACAACTCCGTCTGTGAGCGTTTTCGCCTCTGACGCTGAATCGAGAGGCAAAACAGAGTGTTCGCTCAAATATCCCACTCCTGGCCAGGTTTTTTCCGTCATGGCGTGGTCCCTCCCGTCTTGATCTCCCTTCTGCCCCTGGAAAGCATTTGGACTCCGCGGACCGGCGTCGCTGTCCGATAATGCGGTTGTCTGGGAGCGACGGATCTGTCACAATAACAGGCGCGAGAAGTGTAAGATTGTATCAACTCCGTGCCGTCGGCATTTGATCGCTGCACATGTTTGAAGGACCGTGTCAGTTATCTCGTAGGACGACGATCATGTTCCGCACGCTATTCCTTCCGGTCCGACTCGTTCTGGCCCCGGCTCCAACTCTGCCGCGATGACCGGCTGGACCGAATGGTTGTTCCCGTATGGCGAGTTGACCGGAGTCGATCTCGGCAGCATCACGACGATGTAGATCGGCGTCGGTGACCGGGATAATCTCGCTGGCGGCGGCGCGGGGCTGATCTCCATTGACGACATCGGTTACGTCGCCCCGTGCCCGGCCAATAGATCGACAAAGGGCCTCGCGTGATTGACAGCGATGCCGGGCGGGATATGATATTTTGGGGCTCTTGAGACGCGGACACGTTCAGCGCTCTTCGGCGCAGAAAGGATGGATCGAGAATGACACGCATGAATCGACGCAAGTTCATCGGAAGCGCGGTTGCCGGAACACTGGCGATGAATCCTCTGTTGCGCGGCTCCGCCCGAGCCGATCAATCCCCACGCCCACTCAAACTCGGCCTGATCGGTTGCGGCGGCTACGGCATGGCCAACGTACGCGCTGCCTTGAAGGTCGGCGGCGTCGAATTCATTGCTCTCTGCGACGTCGACAGTCAGCATCTCGGAAACAGCGCCGACAAGATCGCTGAGATGCAGAACTCGCGCCCGAAAACGTTCAAGCACTACGAAGATCTCCTCAACACGCCGGGTCTCGACGCCGTGGTCATCGCGACGCCGCCCCAGTGGCACGCTCTGCCCTTCATCACGGCCGTCGAGAGGGGACTCGATGTGTATTGCGAGAAGCCGCTGGCTTATGACGTCCGCGAAGCGCGGGCCATGGTGGATGCGGCCGAGAAGGCGGGGGTTACGGTTCAGGTCGGTTTTCAGCGGCGCCAAAGTCCCGCTATCCAGCAGGCGCGGGATTATATTCGACAGGGTCATCTCGGGCGAATCATTCAGGCCGAGGCGCAGATTCACTACACGGCCGGTACGAAGGACACAACACCGCAGGATCCGCCCGCCTCGCTGGACTGGGATCTCTGGTGTGGCCCGGCGCCGAAGTTGCCCTACTGTCCGCAGATCGGCCACGTCTCGTGGCGCCTCGAGAAGACGACTGGACATGGACACCTGGTAGATTGGGGCATTCATCTGGTCGACGCGACGCGCTGGATTCTCGGTGAGACGACGCCCAAAGCCGTACAAGCTTCCGGCGGCATCTATTATCACAAGGGAAAGATCACCACGCCGGACGTGCTCAGCGTACATTTCGAATTCGATTCATGCCCCGTCTTTTGGAAGCACCGGATCTGGGGTGCGGCCGAGTACACCCCTGAGACCGCCAACGGTATTCTGTTCTACGGAGACAACGGGACGATCTTCGTCACCGACAGACGCTGGGCGATCATCCCGAAAGACAGAGGCAAAGAACGTATTGAACACAAGGTCAGTGCGGACATGGGGGCCGAGCACATGGCCGAATTCCTCGGCGCCGTCCGCAGCGATGGTCAGGGTGGATGCACGATGCTGGAGGGATACCGGTCCACCACTACGGTTAAGCTCGCCATGATTGCCTACGACATGGGCACGCGAATCACCTGGGACGAGGCCAGCGAACGCATCGTCGACAATCCTCAGGCCAACGCGCTGCTGAAGCGCGACTACCGCGCTCCCTGGCAGCACCCCTACCGAGGATGACCGCCGCGGCGCCGGGCGTCAAAACGTGTACGTGATCCCGAAAAGGAGCGAGAGGATGTAATCGTCCTCAACGATGGGACTGTCACGGATTTCGCTGCCCAGCCATTCGTACTGGCTACCAAGCAGCAATCCCCAGCGATGCGATAACTTGCGTCGCACGGCCACTCGCACCACTGGTGTGACTGAGTCATTAGGCGTGTAGGCCGGCCGTCCAGTGCGGGCCTCGCTCTCGCGGACGCCGTAGTAGTAGTTGGTAAGATTGCTGCTCCGCCACCGCACCGCCACGCTCGGGATGATGTTGAAGCCGGCATAGGGAACCAACGCCGTATAACTGAGTTCCGACTCGTGTCCGTCGTGGGTACCGAGTATGTCTGTCACGACCACCGCGCTGATCAGGCCCCAGTCTGTTCGCCAGGCCAGATCAATGCCGGCATCTATCGTCGGATTGCGGTTCTTCATGCCCGCCAAGGCCGAGCTGTCACTGGCTTCATAGCCTTCGAAACGCGGGCGCAGGGTCGGTCCTATCGACCACCCACCAGCCTTGAGGAGTCGATACCCACCTGCGATCCCGCGGAGATAGAGGCGTTCTCCTTCGTAGGTGAACAGTGGAACGGGGTATGTCTTGGACCTGATTCCGTCAAAAGGCTTCGAGCTGACAACGACCCCAGCTCCGGCGGATATCTCCGACTTCTGTGATTCGACGGTTTCCTCAGTCTCCGCCGCCACAAGATGGCCGGCAAAGATCACGCCGAGAACTATCCCCGCAATTACAGCACTACTCTTGGCCATGCCGATGCACCTCAACTAATGGATCCGATCTGGGCCAGGGCCTCATAATCTGCGTCCGACCGTCTTGTGGTGTGCCGATTCTGAACGCCCTACAACGACAGCGAGACCATATCAATTGTGTTGGACATCTCGCCAGAGAAATTTGCGGAGATTGGCAGGCGAATCCGGAACCGGTAGAGGGGCACGGGCGCGGTCAGAAGCCCTGGTATTGGCCCAGAAAAACCGCCAGCCCCTCCCGCGTGAACCTGGCAGGGTCCCACTCATCGCCGCTGATGATGTGGTCATAGTGGTCTTTCAGAACGTAGACCGCCGCCGTGATTCTCTCGCTGCCCTCGACGATGATCATGTGCTCCCGGCGATCGTAGAACTGTCCTTCGAAATGATCCAGGCGATTGATATCTTCCTTGGTGATATCGAGATAAATCATGCCATCGACCCAATCCGAGTCCTGCGATCGGAATACCACTGGATAGACGTCGTGGCGAACGTTCCGACGCGCGAAACCATGCAGCCGGGCGGGACGCCGGACGTAGTGCCCCTGGGCGAGCCGCGACCACACCTGCTCAAACATGAGCGAACCATAGGTGAAAAGATGCACGTATCGGACTCCTTCTGCAGCGTTGCCCTTTGAGCCATCACTTGGCAGCCGGTCCTGTGCAAGAGACGTGCCAACGAATGTAATTTCGATTGTGGCCCTAAGAGCAGTGGTCGCAGAAAGTTGCAGAAGGACCGTATTCCTTACGCGTCGAAAGGATCGACAGAAGTGTCGATCGAGGATCGAAACGGCCACGCAATTGTAGGATTTTCCGGTCCCTGCTGCTAGTTTTGGAATGCTGCCAGTTGTGCCCCGGCCCAGACATGGCTGGCGTTGAGCTTTGTCGCCTGCTGGAACTCCTCGCGGGCCGCATCTTCTTGGCCCAGCCCCAGATGCCCCAGTCCCAGGACAAAATGCGCCGAAGCAAGCCGGGCCTGCCGCGCCTGCTGCTCGCCGAACTTGGCGAAGAAATCGGTATCTTCGTCGCGTTCGATCCTTCGGGTCCCCGTCTCAATCAGCCCTTCGAAGATGGTCTTGGCCTGCTCATCCTTGCCCAGTTCAGTCAAGGATAGCGCCTGGTAGTATCGCGCCTCGAGCCAGCGACCGGTGCCCTCCTGCTGGGCCGACTTCTCGTCGTAGACTTTGGCCCGCTGTGCGTCACCGAGCGCCTCGTAGGCCCGGGCGGTGTAGTAGGCAATCTGAGCCGCCCGATCATCGTTTCGAGGTCGCCCCACTGAGAGATTCTCAGGATACTCGGAGGCGGCCAGGAAATCCCCCAACGCGGACTTCGGCTGGCCCGCGCGCAACCGTCGGATGCCACGGAGCAGATACGCATCAACATAGACATCGTGAATCCCACCGCCACCTTCGCGCACGTGAAAGTGATTGTTCGTCAGGTATTCGATGGCCTGATCGTAGTGTCCTGTCAGTACCAAGGCCATGATCTCGCGCACGAAACTGTCGTTGCGTTTGACGACTGTCGCATGGTGGTCGCGCAGCAGATCTAGGCGCACTTGCGGTGCGGTGTTGCCCAGTTCATAAAGTCGATCGAGTTCGGCAAAAAGCCGCGCGTCTTCTGGGTCGCAGGCAACGGCCTTCTCGTAGCTGGCAATGGCCTTGGGGATATCGTCGGCGGTGCGGTAGTACGCCCAGCCGAGATTCCGATGGCTCTGTGCAAAACGGTCATCGAGGCGCGCCGCCTGTTGCCAATGGCTGATGGCTCGCTCGGGCTGGAGTTCGTAGAGCGCGTTGCCCAGATAGTGGTGCGCTCGGGCATCATCGGGCCGCGCGGTGATTGCTGCGGTCAGAACGTTCACGGATTCGGGCCGGAACGGGAAGCAATAGTCGGATGGCATTCTGCTTGCCAGCGCGTAGAACTCCTGGGCGGCCGCGCTGTCGCCTTTTTGCTGGTGCAGATACCCCAGGTAGTAGCATACGAGGGGGTAAGCCCCGGCGGCATCCGTCTTCGTGCGGCTCGTTCGCTCCAGCACTGCGGCTGCCTCATCCCAGAGGCCACAGTTCATGTAATCGGTCGCCAATTCGAGATAACTCTGGACGTCTCGCCGCATTAATCGCTCGAGCCGCTCCAGCGCTTGGCTCTTGCGTCGCTTTGCTCTGAGATCCGCCTGAGCCAGGTACAACTCGTTCATCGCCAGGAAGTCCAAAGGATCTTCTGCCAGTACGGCCGTGGCGATAACCCGCGCCTGTTTGGGGGCTCCCAGGTGTCGTAGAATGGCGGCCTTGACACTCTGCGCCTTCTTGCTGCGCGCGTTGGTCGACAGTGATTCGTCGATATGCTCCAAAGCGACCTCAAAGTCGCCCCGTCCGCAGGACAGCTCGGCAAGCTGATAGTGTCCCGCCGCATGGAAGGCATGGTCCCAGGTGGCTCGATAGAACATTTCGTAGGCCTCATCGAGTTTGCCCTGGGCCCGCAACGCCACGGCCAGGTGATACAGTGCCTCAGTATTGCCTGGCCTGGTGTACTCGGCCGACAGCCGCGTCACCGCGCGGCGCAGGTGCTCCTCAGCCTTGTCGTACAGCGCCCGCCGGGCGTAGTTGACGCCGACAATGGTATTGGTCCGCGTGTCGTTGGGGTCGCGCCGCAACGCCTCTTCATAGTAATCAAAGGGGTTCACACGAGGATTGTGGATCTGCTCGAGGCGCAGGCCGGTTAAGTACAGCTCCTCAATGGTCTCGATATCTTCCGGTGCCGGCGGGTTCTTGACGACTTCAGGCAGATCGGGATCGTACCTCCGCTCCACCAGTCGATAGGCAATCAACTCGCGTCCCGAGTCCGCCACGAGAGCGGCCCGCAGATCGGTCGCCGTGATGTTCTGAGGCAGGACTGCCGTCGCTGTGAATGACTTGCCAGGCCCGATGGCGATGGTTCGCTCCAGCACGGTCTGGCCCTTCGCCGTCACCCGCGCCGTCGCTTTCTTGTGGACCGACGTTGTATTGAAGCCGACCCTGGCATTTCCGTCGTCTGTCAGTTCAAGGTTGACGGCGGCCTCGAGGTTGGCCTTCTTGAACCCTCCGATCGCGCGGATAGGATACCAGCATTGTTGGAACGTCTTGACCTCGTACGGCTTGATCCAACTGTAGTCAGGCTGGTTGTCGGAGAACGCCCCGACCATCAGTTCGGCGTAGGGTCCGTCCGCGTCGGTGAGAATCTTGTCCCACATCCGCCCGCGCGGCCCGGGGCTCCACTCCCACAGCTTAGCCCCGCAGACCACGTGATGGTTCCCCACATGGACCACGCCCGCATCTCGGCCGTGGTCGTACCCGCCCATGAAATTTTCCTGAAGGTTCCAAGCAAAAAAGGAAATCGGCTCGGGATGGTTCTTCCACCAGCTCAGATCCACGCCGTGATAGTCGTTGCCTCGGTAGCGCTCGTCGGAGATAGGCCAGTGAGCGAAATCGTTCTTGGAATGGTAAGTCGCGGTCGTGACACTGGGCGGGAAAATCACCTGGTAGTTGTCGTCCACATGGACGGCGACATTGGCCCAATAGAGAATCGAGTGGGGCTGGGGCGTGCGGTTGAACAGTTTGACCGTTGCCTCGATGCGGGAACTGCCCGGATACAGCGTGATGCCGATCAGCCATTTCATGCGGTGACGCCGCTCCGTCTCGCCGAACCAGATCGTCTTGCTGCCGTCGGCGTTTTCGGCCAGGGTGTAATCCACGGGCATATGCGTGGTATTGCGGTGGTGATGAAAGACGCACCATTCGATGCCGCCGGAGATCCAGGCTCCCAGCATGCCGATCAGCGCCGGCTTGACCACGTGCTGGCGGTAGAAGATCTCGTAGTTGTTGGTCTTGTCGGTGGCGTAGAACAGCCGCCCGCCAATTTCCGGCAGAATGCAGAGCTTGATGTACTCGTTTTCGAGATACAGTGCCTTGTAGGTCCGTTCGGTGCGGATATCCGTCACGCCGTCCTGCATGGGGTAAGGATACACCCGTTTCTGGGCCCCTTGATACGACTCGTTAGTGTAAAATCGGGGGTTTCGATCCGGTGGGTTAAGCTGATACGTGGGAATCGTCATAGGCTCCTCCCACACCTTCACAGCCGCTTGCACAGGGATCGCCGCTGTTAGAACGATCAGTAACACGAGGGATACATGTTGTTGTAGTGACATAGCCCAACCACTCCTTTCTATCGGTCGCAACCGGATATTGATGTTCACAATGCTACCAGAAGCACTATCTCCAGACAAGAGACACTCAAAACGGCGTTACGACCGTCTGCCTCCAGCCTGGCCTGCTGATTGTTGTTGTGATATGGACGAGATCATGCTAAAGAGACGCTGCCCGTGGCCCAGGAGATTCAGTCATATGCTGATTGCGTTGAAAGGAGTTAGAGATGCCGTTGATTCAGCTTGAGACCTCGTGTGACCTATCCGGCCAAGACAAGAAGCAGTTGATTGTGAAGACTCTGTCCCGCCTGGCCGCGGAGGGAACGGGCAAGTCCGAGCGGTATGTGATGGCCAGCGTTCGTGACAAGGTCACCATGACGCTGAGCGGTCATACCGATTCCTGCGCCTTGGTGACGATCAAGGCCATCGGCGGTTTGAGCCAGGCAGTCAACCAAACTCTGACCGAACAGATTACCGAGGCACTCGAAAATGAGCTGGCGATCCCACAGAAGCGCATCTACCTGACGTTTGAGGAACTGGCTCCCACGCACTGGGGCTGGAATGGCAAGACCTTCGGCTAGTGGGCTCGAGCGGATCTATCGCACCAGCCGCTCGCCGAGATGCGCGATCGCATGGTCGACAAGCTCCGTCCCATACTCCGTTTGGACCGAGATACAGCCGAGAATGGGAATGGATTCGACCCGCTGGGCCCCCAGCGCCACCGTCAAATGCTGATTCAGCACGCCGCGCACCTGATAGTGCAACTGCTCGAATTGGTGCGTGCCGATCTTGTCCCGTTTGTTCAGGAGCACGACGATTTCGCTCAGTTTCCGCCGCGCATAAAACCCTTTGCGCAGCACGGTATCGAGTCTGTCGCAGAAAAGATGCAGCCAGGTGGTCATCATCAAAGCGGACCGGCCGCAATCAAGCACGACGACAATGGCGTGCGGCTTGCGCCGGCCCACCAGTGTAGCATGCTGGAGGGGACCGACCTGCCCCGGGGTATCCACGGCCCGCCGGACCTTCAGCACGCAGTCACCGTCCGTGCCCAACCCTACCGTGAACGCTGGCGACTTGCGGACGTGGTAGGTCATCTCCCGTTCGCCTTCTTCGTCGAGCGTCCCCAGACGCAGGTAGTCCGTGAACTTCGACTTCCCGGCCGTGCTCGGACCTAATACCAGGATCTCCTTGCCCAAGGCGTGCGTGATCAAGCCGTAAAGTCCCTTGGCTCGAACACGTCGCGCACCCCCGGCCCTGACCCCTGCAGTGACACCCTCGATCTGGACACCCATACCGTTTTCTCCCACAGAACCGGTCACGCTGCATCAGCATCAGTAGCAGCGAACTGCCGAGCAGCGCATCTGTCACTCTCCGTAGCGACGCCGTTCAACGCGGGGGATTATACTCGAGCAGAACGCCCGCCGTCCAGTCCCAGCTTCGCCGCAATCGTGTTCGAACGCGGAATTTCGCTGGGAGTGTTCGCGCCGATGGCTGCCGCCTCCGATTCCAGTGACATGAAGTATGCTGCGTTTGCGCGCGTGGCTCCTGACGCGGACCGTGTGACCTCGGTATCGAGGTCGCGCGAGAACTCCAAACCATCGTGTCAGCTTCTTGCCTGAGTTTCCTGCCTGTTGCAAAAGCACCCGTAAATGTGTTCTACGCTCGTTGTTGAAAGAAACTACGCCGAACGCTTATAATGGATATCGCGTAACATGTGCTGGTAACAACAATGAACTGCTCTTTCTTGAGGGCTGAATCGCTTTGAAGAATCCAAGTGACGCACTGAAAAAGCTGAATCGTTCGGTGGCCTCCATCACGAAGTGGCTGCCGCACGAGCAGATTCCGTGGGTGATCGCCGGGCCGTGCAGTGCCGAATCGCCGAGGCAAATGCTTGCAACTGCCAAAGGCCTCGTTAAGTGCCCATACGTAAAGGTCTTTCGAGCCGGGATCTGGAAGCCGCGAACGCGCCCGAACACGTTTGAGGGCGTTGGTGCGATAGGGCTCGATTGGCTGGGACGCGTCAAGGCCGAAACCGGCCTGATGACCGCTACGGAGGTGGCCAATACCGAGCACGTCGAACTGTGCCTCAAGCGGGGCATCGACATCCTCTGGATCGGGGCCCGCACGACGGTCAGCCCGTTCTCCGTCCAGGAGATCGCCAATGCCTTGCTGGGCGTGGACATCCCTGTCATGGTCAAGAACCCGATCAATGCCGATCTAGGGCTTTGGCTGGGAGCCATCGAACGGCTGCTGGACGCGGGCATCCGAAAGATCGCAGCGATCCACCGCGGCTTCTCCACCTACGTCGAGACGGAGTTTCGCAATCAACCGAATTGGCAAATCCCCGTCGAGTTGAAGCGCCGGCTCCCGAATCTGCCGCTGATCTGCGATCCCAGCCACATCACCGGCAATCGTCAGCTCATTGAGCCCGTCTCACAGATGGCGCTCGACCTCGGCATCCAGGGGCTGATGATCGAGTGCCACAACCACCCGGGCGAGGCCCTCAGTGACGCCCGACAGCAGATCACTCCCCGGGAACTCTGCCGCATGATTAATCGTCTCCACGCGCGGGATACCACGCTGACAGATCGGGAAGTGAAACGGCACATCGCCCGTCTGCGCACCGAAATCAGCCATGTTGACGCGCAGATCATTGAGAATCTGGCGGAGCGCATGAAATGGGTCGAGGAGATAGGCCGGCTCAAGCAGGAGCACAATGTGCCCGTGCTCCAGCTGACCCGCTGGGAGAGCCTGCTCGGCGATCACCTAGCCAAAGCGGAAATGGCCGGTTTGGACCCGGATTTCATCAAGGCGCTGTTCGAACTGATCCACGCCCAGGCCATCAAACGCCAGTTGTAGCTGGCGCGAGGACCGGGAGCCCTCTTCTGCCCTGGACACTCGACGCCATTTGTCGCGGTGCCAGGAATCTAGCGTTACCCTGCCCATTTTTGCTGCCTCTTGTATCTAGAGAGCGCTCTCGAGGGTCCGACGATGGTTCGGACGACGTGTCAGATTCGCGGTTTGGGAAGGAAGGGATCAGCGATGAGAGTGCTAAAACGCCTTTGGGCATGGTGGTGCGAGCTTTGGGATTGCGATTGCCTCTGGATGGCGGATGTGGACACCCACCGCTGGGAAAACAAAGCCGAGATTCTACGGCGTTTGTCCGGTTGACACCTTGGACGTAAACAGGGGGCACGAATCGAGCATAACATCCTCCGGTTCGTGCCCCCTGATTTCACGGCTGACCCACGCCGGCTGACGCCGGAACCTTCTGTCTATCCTTGCTCCTGCCTATCTCCTCATCGCCGCGCCAGAATCTCCATCAGTTCGTAGCCTCGCACAGCATCGACGACTGCCAATGATCAGCAAAACGTGCGACAGCCGTGTGAAGCCGACTCTTAACCGTGCCGATGGGAATTCCTAAAATCCCGGCAATCTCCGCGTAGGAGAACTTGTGGAAATAGGCCAGGAGAATGATCTCCCGCAGTTTGTCCGGCATACGGGCCAGAGTACGTTTGACCGATTCTGCCCGCTCATCTCGAATCAGATCGTCATACGGCATGCGAGGATCGTGATCCAGCGCGTTGAGCACATCATCGATAGTGGATTCCTCACTTTCGAACATGTTCCCCAGCTGGGTTGCCTCCGTGCGCTGGAGGCGTCGGAGGGCATCTTTGGCTTTGTTCGCCGCGATGGTGAACAGCCAGGGCCGCAACGGCCGCGAGACATCGAACGTGTCCCGACTGACGAACAACTGCAGAAACGTCTCCTGAAATACGTCTTCCACGAGATCAGATCGACTAATAAAGCGACGCAAGAAAGCGTAGACGCTATCCCGGTAGCGAACCATCAATTCCTGGAACGCGTCCTCTTCCCCTGCCGCATATCGTTTCAAGAGCTTCGTATCATCCATAGTTATCCCCTTCCATTAATTGCTATTTTAAGTATAGTAGCAGACTGGAATTTTGGGGGTATCGGGCTTTCGCTGGTTCTGCTATCCGGCATGACCGCGTTTTCTGCATCGGGGAATCCCCTATGGAGACCCCCCTATTTCAGGGGTTAAAAGGACATCCGGCAACGTGCCTTTCCCCATGATTTGTGTTGATTCTGGCACGTAAAGCCCTATGATGAATTGGCTAGAGGGAGCTGGGCGTCAGCGCGTGCCAGCTGGCGACACAGGCAGTTTTTGGTGGTGGTCGCGGGAATGCCTCAGCGTTCAATAGGTTTGACAGGTCGGCAGTGTCCGATGCCTCCCTTTTGCGAGGCCCTGCCTTGGTTAGCAATGAGGATTGATTCGGCATGCCCTTTCGAGGCGGTCAAGAGAAATTCCAGAAACGGCAGGACCTGTTGCAGGCGGTCCTGGATTCGCTGACACACCCATTCTACGTTATCGACGTCGCGAGTTATCAGGTGCGGTTGGCGAATCGGGCGGCTCTTGATATACGCGCCGCTGGGGCAACCACCTGCCATGCCCTGGTGCATGGCAATGATGGGCCCTGTGCGGCACCGGACCATCCCTGCCCCGTGGAGATAATCAAGGAAACGGGCCAACCGGTGGTCGTGGAGCACGTTCACTACGACCAGGATGGCGGCCAGCGGACGGTCGAGGTCCACGCCTTTCCGATCCGCGATGAGACAGGCCGGATTGTGCAAGTCATCGAATCCTGTATCGACATCACCGACCACAGGCGTGTTGTGGAGCAGCACGAGTGGGAACTGGCGGTCAACAGGGCCATCGTGGAATTGGCTGATGCCTTGATCGATCCATCGTCCTCGATTGAGGAAATCGCGGATATCGTTCTGCAGCAAGCCCGGCAATTGACGCATAGCGAACATGGCTATGTCTCCTCTCTAGACCCAGAAACAGGGGATATGACCAGCCACACGTTGACCCACATGATGGGCCGACAATGCCAGGTCGCGCCCGAGAAGCAAGACATCATATTCCACCTTGAGCCCAATGGCCGATATCCGGGGCTATGGGGCCATGCGCTCAACACCACGCGGGGGTTCTACAGCAACGACCCGAGTGCACACCCTGCTTCAACAGGTTTGCCGGAAGGTCATATCGCGCTGCGGAACTTTCTCACGGTCCCCGCGCTGGTCGGCGAGGAGGTCGTCGGTCAGATTGCGCTGGCAAATGCGGACCAGGACTATTGCGATCAACACCTCGAGGCGGTGGGACGCATCGCCAAGCTTTACGCCTTGGCCGTACAGCGCTGGCGTGGTGGCCGCGCGCTCAAGAAGAGTGAGGAACGTTACGCCCTGGCTCAGGCGGCAGCGAATATCGGCAGTTGGGATTGGAACATCGGCACCGGCAAGTTGCTCTGGTCGGACTGTATCGAACCAATGTTTGGGTTTGCCACGGGGCAGTTCGATGCAACCTACGCGGCATTTCTGGCGTGTGTCCATCCGAGTGATCGACAA
>CP070782.1:4490430-4502909 GCA_020346325.1 Phycisphaerales bacterium | reverse complement strand
ACGCTGGTGATCGTGCCGTGTTTGTACTCGATCGCCGAGGACATCCGCCGGTTCTTGTACAACGTGCGTCCGGTCGAGGAAGACGTCGATATCACCGAGAGTTCCGCCGCCGCGTAACGGAAAGCCCCTTCGCCTGATGAAGCAGGCACGGAAGTCCTCTCCCAACGCCATGACCGCCACGCTGACGGTCGGCCCTGTCGGTCCGCTGCTGTTGCGCATGAGTCTGTCGATGCTGATCGGCTTCGTCGCCGGCGGTCTGCTGACGCGCATGATCAGCACGTATGGCGTGACACACGTCGCCGGTTTCAGCGCGGGCATCCGCATCGAGCACTGCGTTGTGGTTCCCCTCTTCGCCCTGGGAGCCTCGCTCATCCCCTTCCTCGGCCAGAACTGGGGGGCCGGCCGCTACGATCGCGTGCGCCAGGGTCTGCGCATCGCCTTCGGTGCCTGTCTGTCATGGGGCGCGCTCTGTGCCCTGGCGCTCGCTTCCTTCTCGGGCACTCTGGCGCCGCTGTTTTCGCGCGACGACTCTGTGGTCCGCATGCTCGTTCTATATCTCAACATCGTCCCGGTCGCCCTGGCCTTCCGCGGCATCAGCCACAGTATATGCAGCAGCCTCAACGCCATGGGCCACTCATTGCACAGCACGGCCGCGACGGCCCTGCGTCTGTTCGGCCTGCAACTGCCGCTGGCCCTGCTCGGCTCGCACCTGGCCGGCTTCTTCGGGCTATTGGTCGGCGTCGTCTGCGGCGAAGTCCTCGCCGCCGGTGCGATCTTCGCGTGGCTGCGGCACATTTTGCGTCCCGTGCGCCACCTTCCGCCCGCGGTCGATACCACGCCGGTGGTCCCGGAGCCCGAGCGGGTCGAGGAGCCCTGCCGCATTTGACACACCGTCCCGCAGGCGCCGGCGCAACTGATCCAGCAGATACGTGCTGACGCGCGAGCCGGCCATCTCGGCCGAGCCCCACACCGATTGGCGCCAGCGATCCACGCGCCCGTCGGCGCGGCGCAGCGCAACTTCCAGGTAACGGCCCCGCCCTTCTTCTTGCCGGACCGGACCGGTGACGAGCACCCAGGCGCTGCCCGTGACATCGGCGGCTCGCTGAGCGATATCAGTCATGTCGGACGACCATCGTTCACGGCCCGACAGCAACCGCCGCAGCGCCGTCTCGGTCGGCGCCACGTAGGCGCCGGTGATCACCTGATGCGCTTCGCCTGCCCCGTTGAGCGCGGCGATCAATGCTCCGTCACTGCCAATTTCGACCAGAGCCAACGTCTCGCCGCGTTTCTTCAGTAGCGCAATGACGTATTCTTCCAGCGTCGTGTCACCCTCGCCGTAAATGTTGTCACCCAGGCATTTCACAATCGCCTGCTTCAACTCTTCCAGCCGCTGGCGATTCTCCGGCGTATCGTCGGGCAGCGAGAACGTGAAGTCCACCCGACCGCCGCCGAACTGCGAGTTGACGATCACGTCGGGCGGCATCGTGACACGGTCGGAGAGCTGCTGGTCGATCTGCGACTGGCCCAAACCCACGAAGCGCAGCGTCAGCGCACAGCCAGGCAACCGCGTGCCGAAACGCCGACTCAGGAAGGGCACCAGCTCGTTGCGCACCAACGTCTGTAATTCGCGGGGCGGACCGGGCAGCGCCACGATGACATGGTCCTTCGCTTCGAACACGAGGCCGACAGCAGTCCCATTACCGTTTTTCAGATAGGTCCCGCCGACCGGGACCTTGGTCTGGCGTCGCAGGTTGGCGCCGAGCTTCTCGGGCGTCGTGCCAAAGCGCCGAGCCAGAGCTCCCAATACGTCGGGGTGCTCTTTCAGTTCCACGCCCGTGAACTCCGACAGCGCCTCGCGCGTGATGTCGTTGGTGGTCGGTCCGAGTCCGCCGGTGACGAGGATCAGATCGGCGCGCCCCGCCGCGAAGCCCAACGCCGCGACCAGGTCCGCTCGCTTGTCGTCGACGCCCATCGAGCCGGCACATTCCAGGCCCAGAGGCCGCAGCGTCCGTGTGAGGAAATACGTGTGCCCATCGGCGTAGGCACCCGCCAACAATTCGCCGCCCGTGACCACAACCATGTACCGCGTGATCTTAGGCCGCCGTGCCGGTTCTGAGGCGGCCAGCGCCGGCGTCGCCACCGTCATTGAGACAAGACAGAGCACGTGCACGACGGCCCAACGCACAGCCAACTCCATGTGTTCACCCGCCTGTCTGTCACCCCTGCGCAGGCAGGGGTCCAGGACCCTGTCGAAGCAGTCTGGATTCCCGCCTGCGCGGGAATGACAAACGAGGGTATTTCCTGCAACAGATCTCTTCATAGCCCTGCCCTTATCTTCACTTTCCAGACTCCTCGGCGGGCTGGCCCCGCAGGCTCGCTTGCACCCAGCGCACCGGACCCGCGGCGCCGCCGAGCTGGCTGCGCAGCCAGCCGGGCCGGTCGGTGGTAATGCCGGCGACCCCGAGCTTCGCCAGGCGGGCCGCCTCGACGGGATCGTTCACCGTCCAAACGTACAGCCCCAGCCCCGCGTCGCGCACGTCCTGGGCGAAGTCCTTCGTCACGCCCGCCCAATGGACGTTCAAGCCGTCCAGGCCCGTGCCCGTGATATCGTCGATGAGGGTGGCGCTGTGCGGAATCCACGCCTCGGTCTCCTCGTCCTTCTTCGTACCGACCAGCCAGTACGTCGGCAGGTCGGGCATGAGCTTCTTCGAGGCCTTGACCGTGTCCAGGCCGAAACCGATGATCACGATCTGGTCGCGCTTGCCACTGGCGTCGATCACGGTTTGCAGAGGCCAGAGCACCTCGGGCCCGCACTTGATCTCGACGAACAGCCGGCGCTGTGGCGGCAAGGTCGCGATGATCTCCTCCAATAGCGGAATGCGCTCGCCCGCGTAGGTTTGGCTCTTGAAGCTGCCGACGTCGAGCTGTCGCAACTGCTCGGCCGTACTCGTCGCGACCTCCAGTTCCTCGCCGCCGGTGCGCTTGGTCGTCTTGTCGTGGATGACGACGACCTTGCCGTCCTGCGCACGGTAGATATCGACCTCGACCGCGTCGGCCTTCTTGTCCCACGCCAGCTTCGCTGAGGCCACCGTGTTCTCCGGCGCCAGATAGGAGGCCCCGCGATGGGCGATCAATTCGGTCTTCGAGTTACAGCCGGTCAATACCAACGACATTGCGATCCACACGCCTGCGCTCCTGATCCTCTGCTTCATGCTCCAACCTTCCTTAAACGAATCTCCAGATGTCGCGCCAAACACGAGAGACGCATCTTACCGCAGGCCTGCTCTGCCGTCCAAATTGGGTTTGTTTTTTCACCGAATCCTCGGTTTCGGCCCAGGACCAGCGAAAATTGGCTCTGTTTGGCGCGGTCGCTCCAGCCTCCGGCCTCCGGTCTCTCGCCCGACCGAAATTGGCTTTGCTTCGCCGCGCCCGTAACCAGGCACTTCCGTCTAACTGCTTCCACACAAGGCATTTACCGCTTCCTCCGCCCCGAGAAAATTGGCTTTGCTTTGCACGAATGATGACACCTGAGCCCGCCCGCTAACATCTGAAGATGTGAAATCTGAGACCTCAGATCGCGGCCGTCCCGGCCGCTCGCTACGGGGATTCTCCCTCTTCCGGTCATCATCAGAAACCCTTATGAATTGATTATGGATGATTGATCGTTGATAGTTCACTAACACTATCATACGACGAACATTCAAGAATGTTCTTTATCTAGAATACATCCCGCCCCACCTACCGTCAAGCCATATCCGAGAAAAAAGCCGCCCTCCTCCGCCTCTCGTAGGGGCGACCCACCGTGGTCGCTCTTCCCACGTCGATCCGACGCATCCCCCGACTTTCGCCTTCCCAAAGACCCTCCCCCGCCAAATGATGCGGGCAGGCACGCGGGCCTGCCCGGACAGAGAAATGAATCAACTACGTTTCGAAGTATCAAGAGAACAAGGTCAGACCTTTTGTTCCACTTTGAAGTCCAGAGACGTCTCGGTCGTCTCGCGGAGGGAGTTGTGGATGGGGCAGCGGTGGGCGCCTTGGCGCAGCACATCCAGTTGGTCTTCGGCCAGTTCGCCGGGCAGGACGACGGTGGTGTTGAGCTGGGCCAATACCGGCTTATCCTCGGCCCACACGGGCGAGACGATGACTCTTGCCCCGGCGATGTCGAATCCATGCTTCCTTCCCGCCATGTCCATCGTCATCGCGACGCAACTGGCGTAACCGGCCGCGAAAAGGTCCTTGGGAGAAGAGTTCGCATCGTCGGAGCCACCACAGCTCAGCGGGGCGCCTATGACCTGGCTGCTGCCATCGGACCACTTAACGTTGGCCTGAAGAAAGCCTTCGTAGTTGAGCGTTATCTCCTTTGCCATGTCTCTTTGCCTTTCATCTCATCCGTTTACATTTCGGGTTCTTGCTGTCACGATCAGCTACAGCACATCCTCTTCATCCTGCCGGCCATCATCAGACCCAGAAGGCCGAACAGGGCCAGAGTCCCCCCAGCCACCATGCACAGGACTCGTGCGACCTCCGCGTTGAGATGGTAGCCCAGGACGAACAGGCCGATCCCGGCCAAGATCGGGATCAACGGAAACCACCGGCACACCTTCATGCCCTTGCTCATCATGGAGCAGCAATCATCTGTCGCGGTCATGCCCGTGCAGCAATCAGGTATCCCCTTCGGAGGCAGCATGCCGCGGCAGAATTTCGGGGGGAACGTCTCGGTGGGTTCCTGCGTGTCTTCTGTTTTCTCGTTCGTGTGCATCGTATCATCTCCTTTCTGACCTTACAGACGAGGGTCAGTCGGGAAGAGATACACACTCAACGATCGTTTTTCTCAGATTCTTTGCGGTCGCAGGCGAGGTTGCCGTTGTCGTCGTGATAGAAATGACATCCGGCTTCGAACTCCGCTTTCAGGCGCACTCGGGCGCGGTGCAGCCGGATCTTGACGGTATCGAGACTGACGCCAAGGATATCCGCTATCTCCTGGTTCTTCAGCTCTTTGATCTCGCTGAGGATGACGACCGTTCGGAAATCAGCCGGCAACCTGTCCACAAATTCGCGGATACACTCGGTCATCTCATCCCGGATCGCTTCGCGCTCGGCGGAGAGGCTCTTCGCTTCCACGCAGGCCTGTGGCGACTCCGCTTCCGTGGTTGCCGTGTCAAGTGATCTCGCCTTGTTGTCTTGTCGAAATGACCGGCTCCTCATCTTGTCCAGAGCAGCATTCGTAGCGATCCGGTATACCCAGGTGGAAAGGCTTGACTGACCTCCAAAACCGGCCAGCCCCTTGTTGATCTTTACGAACACCTCCTGGGTAAGATCTTCCGCATCGTTCCTGCCGACCATGCGTTCGAGGTAACGACGCAGCTTTCCATAGAACTCGTGATAGACCTCGCTGAATTCTGTCTGCGTCATCGCCTTTATCGCCTCTCACCAGGCTCATATAACGACCGGGCCACCTGCTTCGGCCCATCTCGACGTCCCCCCTAAAGCTTCCTCCTTTGGACGGCTATCGTCAAGTGATTTGCCGGCGGCCCACGGAGATCCGATGCAGGAGAATCGCGGTACGTCGCATTCGCAGGATTTCAGGCGGGAGGGGACTTTCAGGATTTTTGCGAAACGGTGTACACTGGAAGGGATCGTTGGAACGTGTCTAGTGGAGAAGGATGATCATTCTGGTTGTGTGTCGTGAGGTTGGCGTGCGGGAAGACAGGCGGCTTATTCGGGCAATGCGGCGGGGGTCGAGAGAAGCCCTGGAGCGGCTTTACGAAAAGTACGCCAGCTTTCTGCTCACGGTGGCGCTGGCCCTGTGTCATCGCCTGGACGCAGCCGAGGACGTAGTACACGACTTCTTCGTTTCGTTCGTCGCCTCGGCCGGCCGGGTCAAGGCGCAGGGCAACCTGCGGGCGTACATGGCAATCTGCGTGGCCAATCTGGCTCGCGATCGGCTGCGGCGTGAGCGACGTGGCCCGGGATATCTCGACGACGAGATTGAAATCGAGGCGGACACGGCGTCGCCCGAGCAGCAGGCATCCAAGCGGGAGCAGGCCGTGGCCTTGAATTGGGCCCTGTCACAACTGCCCTTCGAGCAGAAGGAAGTGATCGTCCTGCACGTCCACGGGCGGATGAAGTTCACCCAGATCGCCCGGCAGCGCGGCCGATCCGTCAACACGGTCCGCAGCCAGTACCGGTACGGCATCCGGAAGATGAGCGCGCTATTGAACCACGAGGTGGTGTCATGAAATCACCTGAGGATATCGAAAAACAGTTGGCGAATACCCACATTCGACCCCGGCCCGAGCTGCGCCGCCGGGTGCTGGAAGACGCGTTCGGCGTGCAGGCCGAGACACGGCGTCCGGCGGCGGAGCCCTCGGGCTCCAAATGGAGAACCATGATGAACAGTAAGATGACACGTTACGCAGCGGCGGCCGTGATATTGCTGGCCGCCTTGCTGACAATCGACCGGTTGGGCGGCAGCCTGGACGGGACCAGCGTGGCCTGGGCCCAGGTCGTCGAGCAGATGAACCAGTACACCCGGTACAAATGCCGGCAGCGGGTGGTGCGCGAAGAAGGTCCGAGCGTGCCGACTATGATCGTCTATCACCTGAACCTCTCGCAGCGGCGCCAGGAAGTGGAAGACGGCACAATCCACGTGATCGACATGCGCAGCGCAGACCCGGTCACACTCCAACTCGATCCGGCCAAGAAGAAGGCCGTCCTAACACGGCTGATCGGGTTCGGCCCGAAGAAGGACCCGGATATTGTCGACATGGTCAAGCGCTTCGACCAGGCATCGACCGAACGACTCGGCACCAAACAGCAGGACGGCCAGAGTCTGTACGGCTTCCACTACGCCCCGAATGAGTACAACGACTTCACCGTGTGGGTCGATCCGAAAACCAAGTTGCCGGTGGAGATCGAACTGAAACATCCCACGATAGGACAGACGATCTTCATGGACCAATTCGAGTTCGACTTCGACCTCGACGCCTCGGCGTTCAGTACGGAGGCGCCGGAAGGATACGAAGTGGAGACGGTGGTTCGGGATTACCGGCCGGTGGAATCGAAGGTGGTCACGCCAGAGACGGTACGGAGCGAGTTGAGTCACACCGCCTATACGCCGGCGAAGCGTCCCTGGATGGAGACCGTAACCACGCTCCAAATGCTCGACCCCTTGGCCCACCGGGGCAAGGTGTTCGTGACGGTTATCCAAACCGACGACGCCAATACCCTGCTCGTCGTCCAAGCCGACGACTACACCGACGAGATCATGGTCTGGTTGGCCCAGCAAGAGGTCGTGCTGGAGACACCCAAGGGGCGGGCCGTCCGGACGCATCTACGCGGCGCGATGTACGCCCGCCTGTTCTTCGAAGGCCTGGCCAAAGCCATGCCCGACCTCTTTGACGCCAGCACGCTGAGCGAATCCCGCAGCGCACAGATGGTCGTGATGCCCAACGGCATCGTCCTGGGTATCTGTGCAAATCAACCCATTGCGGAAACACGATCACTAGAGCTGGTCGAGGCGCTGCAAGAGCTACCTGCCCCCTGATCGTCGCCCGCACGCCAGTCCCGGGCGACACGTCGGCCGCGGTTGTACCGGCGCGTCGCCTTTCTTCTTGCGGGAGAGTCCGCCAAGCCAATACGAGCCTCGGGCTGCCCTTATTTTTGGTCTCGATTTGGGGCAATTGGGGGCGGTTTCGGGTCCGGTTGTAGGGATCGTAGCGATTACGGGCCGCTAGGCGGGTGTGATGGGGGCGGCGAAAGGGTAAAAACAGCAATGGTGGTCTAGAATGGTTGTTGCAATGGGGGGCGGGGCTTGTTAAATTAGGGAACATAGGACAACCCGGCTATCTCACGGGGTAGCCCATTATGGAGGAGATTACATTCGGGGGAAGGTAGCTATGCTGGTTCTGTCGCGTCAAATCGACCAGACCATCATGATCGGCGATGAAATAGAGGTCAAGGTGGTCGGCATTCGCGGGGACAAGGTCAAGCTGGGTATCAAAGCGCCGGCGCACGTCTCGGTCCATCGGCGGGAGGTGTACGAGCGCATCCGGCAGGAGAAGAAGCAGAAGGCCGGGAGCGTTCCGCAGCCCGGGCCGCACGCCGCCTGAGCGTTACGGCCGGGCAAGTCCCACGCTATGACTTCGTACCCAATACCCCTCGACCCGGTCGTGCCCATTCCCAATCCGCTCCGATGAGAATATGGTCACACCATCCCCAGGCCCTCCGGGCTTGAGGGTGCCACCCGGAGCAGAGAAACGGTGGGGCAAGTTTCACCTGCCACGCTGCCCCTCAGAGAAAGACGACAGGCCAAGCATCGTCGCACATTCTCGCATTCCGATCTTTGCTGTTGAATCCCCTGGCAGGGCGCGGGCGGTGCTGTTACAACCGGGCCAGATGGAACGCCTTTCGACCTTGCTGTGACAAGGAAGGGGCAGGATGCGATTTCACTGGTTGCAGAATATAGCATTCGAGGATGCGGCGAATGTTGGGGTCTGGGCGGCCGAGCGCGGGCACGAGGTGACGGCGACGCGTCTCTACGCCGGCCAGGCGCTGCCCCATCTCGACGAGATCGACGCCCTGGCGATCATGGGCGGGCCGATGAACGTCTATCAGTACCGCGACTATCCCTGGCTGATTGAGGAGAAGCGGTTCATCGAGCGGGCGGTCCGGCTGGGCGTGCCTACCGTCGGCGTGTGTCTGGGAGCGCAGCTTATCGCCGACGTGCTGGGCGCGAAGGTGACGCAGAACCGGGAGATCGAGATCGGCTGGTTCGACATAACGCTCACGCCGGACGCGGCCGATGTGCCGCTCGCGCAGGCTTTGCCCGAGCGCTTCCTGGCGTTCAGTTGGCACGGTGACACGTTCGAGATCCCGACCGGCGCGACGCATCTGGCCCAGAGCGAGGCCTGCGCCAATCAGGCCTTCGTGTACGCCCGGAACGTGCTGGCACTGCAGTTCCATCTGGACTACTCGGCCGAGAGTATCGGGCGGATGCTCGCCCATTGTGACAACGAGCTGGTCGAGGGCCCGTTCATCCAGAACCAGACGCAGATCACGGCGAACCTGGCCCAGACCGAGGAGACGTGCCGGCGGCTCTTCGCGCTGCTCGACGGGTTCTTCGACCCCGAGCCCGCCCGCTAACGACCCCGAGGGACATCCACGCAACCACTTGATAAAGCACGACTTAGAAAACGACCGCGGCACACGCGCCTCGTATCGGTCCCTCCGCATCCGAGAAAAACCTGACAAAGGCCGTATAGAGGGTACGATTGGAAAAGACAATTTGGTAAGATAGTGCAATGGGAGATTTTGGGGATACTGTGTTGGTCGACTGGAATCGGAGCATGGAATGAACCCGCTCGCGGAGGCGGCCTGAGGGACCTGACAATCATCTTCGGAGAAAGGATCGAATAACCATGAGGCATGGGAGACGGCATCGGTACATTCTTTTGGCAATGATCGGAGCGATCGTTCTGTCGGCGAGCAACCGGAGTATGGCATTGGTGGTCAGCGAGGTGATGTACCATCCCACCGATGATGGCGAGACGCTCGAGTTCGTGGAGCTGTACAACGAGCGGGCGGTCTTCGAAGAGTTGGGCGGCTGTGCGTTCGTCGACGGTATCGAGTACGTGTTCGAGCCGAACGCGATCCTGGAAGCGAAGAGCTACCTGGTGGTGGCCCGCGACCCGGAGGCGCTGGAGGCGGCCTACGGCATCACGGGTGTGCTGGGGCCGTTCATCGGTCGGCTCAGCAACGACGGCGAGCGGCTGACACTGGCCAACGCCAGCGGCGGGGCAATTCTCTCGTTCCGTTACGACGACGCGCGGCCCTGGCCGGTCGCGGCCGACGGGACGGGGCACTCGCTCATCCTCAGCAAGTTCCGGGGCGATCCGGAGAAAGGGACCACCTGGGCGCCGAGCATGCTGGTCAAGGGCACACCAGGCCAGCCGGACCAGATGCAGGTCGAACCCGAAGATCCGACCCTCGTGACGCTCGTCGATATCGGTCATCCGGGGCGGTATTTCAAAGGCACCGAAGAGCCCTCCCCGGGACCTGGTGGAGAAGCCACCATCGACTGGACGCAGGTTGAATTCAACGACGATCCCGCGACGACCGGATGGATGGATGGTCCGAGCGGCTACGGCTACAGCAACGACGCGGGTGAACTCCAGTACATCGGTACGCCGCTTAACGACATGAACGGCAACTATCTTTCCGTCTATGCCCGGCTGCGCTTCACGCTGACGGCCGAGCAGATCGCCTCGTTCAGCCAGTTGCAGGCCGAGGTGCACTACGACGACGATTTCGTGCTCTACCTGAACGGTACGCGGCTGGGCGACTCGGGGCAGATCCCCGGCAACCCGCCTACCTTCGACCAGCGGGGAGGCCAGGCGTCCGACCCGCCACCGGCGGCCGTGGACCTGATGAGCCAACTGGATCTGCTGATTCCCGGTACGAACGTGCTGGCCATTCAGGCGCACAACGCGAGCCTGGCGGGCAGTTCGGACTGCATGGCCAGCCCGATCCTGCGGGCGGTGATCGCGGCACCGGAGGTCGAAGACGACCCGCGCGGCCGCGTGGTCGTCAACGAGGTTCTGTCCAACAGCGATGCCGACTCCGGCCTGGACTGGATCGAGTTGTACAATCCGGGCCCCATCGCGGTCGATCTGAGCAACGCGTATCTCAGTGACGATCCGGCCGAGTTACTCAAGTACAAGATCCCCGCCGGCGTCACGCTCGCACCGGGCGAGTTTTGGACGGTCAGTGAAGACGAGCTTGGGTTCGGGCTGAATTTTGCCGGCGAGACGGTCTGCGTGACGACCGCCACGGGCGATCCGGCCCAGCCGCTGCGCGTGCTCGATGCGTTGGATTGTGAAACGGCCCCGCCGGACGTCACCTTTGGTCGCACCCCGGACGGGTCCGATCGGATCGGCCTGTTGGCCTCCGCCACGTTCGGCACGTCCAACGCCCAGGAACTCAATGGCGATATCGTGATCAACGAAATCATGTATCACCACGCGACGCGCGACGAGCACTTCGAGTACGTCGAACTCTACAACAAGGGAACCAGCACCGTCTCGCTGGGCGGCTGGGCTTTCACCGACGGCATCGACTACACATTCGCGCCCGGGGTCGAGATGGCGCCGGGTTCGTACCTGGTCGTGGCCCAGAATCCGAGTTTCGTCGACGCCGCCTACGAACAGTTGACCGTCGGCGTCAACCTGCTCGGTCCGTACTCCGGAAGCCTGAACGATCACAGTGACCATCTTGAGCTGTCGTATCCGCTGGTGGCGACAGACCCCGATTCGGGGGAGGCCGAGACGCACATGGTCATCGCCGACGAAGTGACGTATTTTGACGGCGGCCAGTGGCCGAGCTGGGCGGACGGCCAGGGGGCAAGCCTGGAGCTGCGCGATCCGCGCGGCAACAACAACCTCCCCGATGCCTGGGCCGACAGCGACGAAAGCGGCAAGACCGAGTGGGAACAGTTCTCGTTCACCATCAACAGCAGCAACGGCAACTACACGCACGACAACGTCTCGACCTTCGGCTTGCTGATGCTCAATCGCGGCGAAGTGCTGATCGACGATCTCGAATTGATCATCGATGGCTCCGACCGCCTGGACAACAACGGTTTCGAAAACAACCTCTCCGACTGGCGCACGCTGGGCAATCACGTCCAGTCGTTTGTCACGACGGCCGACAAGCACTCCGGATCGCGCGCCCTGCACGTGATCTCCAGCGGCCACGGCGATCCCGGAGCCAACCGAATCAACCAGTCGTTTTCCAGTGTCAGGGCCGGCACCGTGACGTTCCGGGGCTGGGCCCGCTGGCTGCGTGGGACCCGCTACATGCTGCTACGCACGACGCGGGACCGCTCACCCATACAGCCGCCGCGACCGGCACACGCTTTCGAACTGACCGTGCCGCTGGACCTGGGCACGCCGGGCCGGCAGAACACGGCGTTCGTGGCCAATCGTGCCCCCGATATCTGTGAGGTCAGGCACGCACCGGCCCTGCCTAGCGGCGGTGAGCCGATCGTCGTCACGGCCCGGATCACGGACACCGACGGCGTGGCCATGGCCATCCTCAACTACCGCTCCGAAGGCCAGAGCGGTTTCACCTCCGAGCCGATGGTCGACGATGGGACCGGCGACGATATGGTCGCCGGCGACGGGCTCTTCACAGCGACGATCCCCGAAGCCTCGAGTGGGACAATGCGGGCTTTTTACATCGAAGCCTTTGACGGCCTAGCCTTCACGCGCTTCCCCACCCGCCTGAACCCCTCGGCCGAGGTGCCGGACCGGACCTGCCTGGTGCGCGTGGGTGACACGCTCGTCAGCTCCCGGTTCGCTACCTACCGCGTCTGGTTCTCCAACGACGTCCGCAGTGCGTTTCGCTCGCGACCGACGCTGTCGAACCAGTTGCTGGACTGCACCTTTGTCTACAACGACAGCGAGGTCTTTTACAACTGT
>CP070782.1:4475500-4490330 GCA_020346325.1 Phycisphaerales bacterium | reverse complement strand
ACGCAAGGGCCATTTTGTGGCGCGCTCGTTGCGCGCTTCTGCGGAATCGGACAAGAATGGAAGATTGCCATGCGTAAGTACTGCTTGCGCAGAGCATTAGGAGACGAAGTCCGAGAAGCATATGCGGGCAGGTACAGAACAAGAAGAACTATGCCCCCTTCGGCGAAAGCGCGTCCCCAACAATATCACGTGAATACAGTACGAGTCGGCGAAGGAGCTGCCTCTGAGAATGGGATGCGAGGCCAAGTTCTAGCCATACGGAGTGGACAATGCGGTGTCAAAATGATGTCAGTCTGTCGGAAGCCCCGTAGTTCGCTTCGCCCCCGAGTCGTCCGAGCATAAGAGGGCGGTCTGACTGGATGATGCAACAGCTCGTTGCCCCCCTGCCGGTGAGTACAGAATCGAAATCAGGGCCAATCCGAGCCGGCCGATTTGCAGCAGAATTTGCAACAGACATGCGCGTCCGGGCTGCCGTTGAGCTTCGGGTGCGCTTCGGCCAGCATCCTAAGTCCTTATTTCACCAGTATAAAGCATTTACTCACAAATACTTACAACCCCCCTGTCCGGACTGTCGATCCGAAGGTTGAGCGTTCGAGTCCCTTCGGCCTCACTTCATAAGTTGAGGGCTGTCAAGTGTTTACGCATGGCAGCCCTCGCTCTTGCGCCCTCCCGGAACCCTGCTGCAACACTTGTGCAACAGTTCCGGACTGACGGTATGACGCGTTGCCTTCCTGGCACGATCCATCAGGCCATCCTTCACCTGCAGATAGAACTGGTAGGTGTATTCGCGGCAGATCGTGCATACTCCTCGGCTGACGACAAAATCGGATCATCGGTCGCCGAGTGGACGAGGCGCACAACCATGGCTGGACGAGCAGCACCCCCCTCCGGCTTGCTCGACATTGCCGCTCCCAGCGCGTGCCGCAACGTCTGCGGTTGGATCCCGCCGACGATACCAACAGCGACACGGGGATGTAGAGCATCTTCGGTGCGCCCGTCTTTCGGTTGATTTTCAGACCTCGCGCACCGTGCATTTGCAGCCAATGGGCAGCCTCACTACCCCGCCCCCGGCCATACCGGTCAAACCCACCGAGCTAGGTATTCAGTTCGTCAGCTACCAAGAGAACATCTCGGGGGTAGTCAGTAGAGACCGGTCTCGGTGTCGTAGCGGCGGCCGGTGAAGAGGAAGGGGTTGGGATGGTTCGAGTCGGAGGCGGCGACCTGACCGTAAACGTCGTATTCGCAGACCTGGACCGTGTCGCCATCGGAATCGCTAAGCGCCGCCACCGAGCGCAGGGCGTCGTAGTAGTACTTGATGGTGTTGTTCGAGGCCGTCTTGGTCTCGACGCGTGCATCGTCGTACGTGATCGAGATGGTCTGGCCCCCGCGCGTGGTCCTTTGGACCAGGCGCCGGCAGGCGTCGTAGTCCGTTTCGGTGTAGGTGCCGCCCTCGCAGATGGTCCCTTCCGGTGCCATGAACCCGTTATAGACCTGACTGGTCACATTGCCGTTGGCGTCTCGTGTCTTCTTCAGGCTGCCGTCGCCGTTATACGTATTCGTTACGGTCGCGTTGTCGTTGGCGTCCATCACCTTCCAGACCCGGCCGTCGGGACAGTAACGCTTCATCGTCACGTTCCCCTCGGCGTCCTCGACCTGCCAGGGCCGGCCGAGGGCATCGTAGCGGTACTGCGTGTAGTTGACCACCAGCTCCGCCTGCGTCGGATTCTCCGGGTACGGGCCGCGTACACTCTCTTTCTGATCTCTATTACGATGCGTAATCGACTGCAAGTAGAGAATCTCTTGCGAGCCCGAGCCGCCCCTGACCAGGGCCATGGCCTCCACCTTGATGCACTCGGGCAGGCTCGGTCAGACGTCTACCGTAAGGGCCAAGTCAGGGCGCGATGGGGCTTTGATGCGCCACGTGGGCAGGAATCGGCGTTGTCGAAAGCGCCCCGTGGGGACAATACGGACCGCTTCGAGATCGAGATTCTCGGCAGCCTGACCCCCTCACGGGGTCAGCTCGGTGAATGGCCATGACGAAATGGATAGTCGGGGACATCCTTGTCTGATCGGCATTTCTGCCGTAAGAGAGCGCCCCAGGTTCCGATGCAGTACCCTGCAGCACCTGCGGCAGTCATGATCATGCGCATGCGGCCGCCAAAGTAACCTTCGTGAAATGTCCAGGCGATGCTGGCAGCCACCAATGCGGGACCCGAGAGCAACAAGAACTTCGATCCTGACAGCGCCATTCTTGCGAGAGCGAGGCTAACCGCCAAGAAGCTTGCGAAACCGACGAACAGCGTCAGGACGCCATAGAAGACGATCACTCGAACGACAGGCTTCTGCCGGTGCACTGCGATTCGGACCCCCTCTGGTGACAAGAGCACCAGCGGATACACAGGCCCTCGCAACCTTCTCGGCAGATGGCGAGGAGTCGTTAGGAGTCGCTGATTGAGAGCGTAGCGATGGCTGTCGACCCCAGGTATGCTACGCATCGGCACGACGCGCACGTCTGGTTGGTCCGTGAGCCATCGCAGTGTCTCCTTAAACTGGTCAAACGTCATCACGCCGCGTGCAGGGTCACTTTCAAGAAAGTCGTAGGCGTGAAACAGCACGACAATGATGGGGTCAGGCCCCGGCGCGGTCCTTGCAGAAGCCACGGCTTCCTTGAGCCTTGTCAAGGAACACGTGCAGGGTAGAAATGCCATCGAGGATGACGAATCAGCGGGTCCGCGCATGTCCGCCGAGAAGTACTCAATCCCACTCTCTTCAGCGGCCTTAATAGTGTTCGAATCGTACGCGCTCCAGGGCGGTATGAAGATTTTCACCTCGACCCCGATGTCGGCTTCGAGGAATGCTTTACCTCGCTGGATCTTTTGCCTTTGCTCGGCATAATCGAGACCGGCAAACTCGGAAGGCCGTGGGCTCAGCGGATTGTGGGCCCGATGAGAGTAGCCGTGCAGAGCAATTTCCAGCAGTCCCTCCCGAGCGGCGACGGCAAACAGCTCAGCTTTCTTTGGCGGCAGAGGCAATTCCTCCTGGGATCGCGTATCAGTAGGCGGGCCGACGTACCTGAACGGGACGATGCCAAACGTGCATGCCACTGCGTGCTCCCGGAACGCCCCGATCAGCTTGGTTTCCATCTCAGTGTCGGTTATCGCTGACGGGTCGTCATAGCGCAGGACGACCCGCACTTGCCTGTCGGGAGCATTCGCGCCGGACGCAACAGTCAGGAACAAGAACGGAACCAGCAAGATAACGCACCCCAAGGATGCCGTTCGCGTACAACCGATCATACAGGACGCCTACAGAAGCCACTTCACGGAACATGAATCCATTCGAACAACTGACATGACACAGTGCCAATACGAGTATTGGCTAAGCTCAGCCAGCGACATTTATCGGCAATATCTCCCCGAACCTTTCGTGCCAACCGAAACCGCTAACCTGAGAACGCCTATTTCAGTTACAGCTTGGTAACGCAACCGTCACATCAAAGTTGCTCGCGGGTATGCTCATGGGCCTCGGCGCGCAGGCGGCGCTTGTCTCAGTGGCCCGAACCTCTACCTCACCGGGGACGTTCGAGAGACGTAAGGGCCTCAGAGGATCGAATCCCGGGCTGGCAGTACCACAGGCCCTGCAAAGCGTTTTTCCACGATCGTGGCTGGCGTTCGATGCAGATAATCCAGTTCCCTTGGCAGACGTCGCGTACTGCCGGATGTTTCCGGACACTTGCGGTTTGCGAAAACAGCATCCGATACTCGGATCGACCACCAGAGCCCGTTCAGATGAAGTCGTGATGGAATTGTGCCGATAGTCGCACAGATACGAGTGGCCTCCGGCCTGCGCGAGCGCGCCACGCTTCGATCCGGCCATGGGCAGCTTCTCCGGCAGAAGTCGTGAGAATCTCGTGTGCAAGGACATGTTCAGGGCCGCCAGTGCGGGTCGTGGGCCGCATTGGCGAGAGAGAAATGACGCAAAGACCAGGCGAGGATTCGCTGTGGCCAATAGTCCCATAAATGAAGGACGCCCTGTCCAGGGCATTTCTGGCGGAAAATAGCGGGAGATCGAGGTGGTCGCTGCAATAACTCATGCGAACATGAGAAGATCTCTGGTGGCAGAGGTTGCCCCAGACCAGGGAAAGGGAGGGGGACGTGTCTAGCCCAACGCTTTGCTTTGCAACCCGCTCGGTGGGTGAATTCAGCGAAACGTGGATGTGGCGTCAGATTATCGGTTTCAGGCGTTTCCGCACTCATGTTCTAACGTGGCGCTATAAACACAGAGAGCGCTTCCCTTTGGGTGACGTGCCTGTGACAATACAGCGGGAGGCGGTATGCTGGCCGGAAAAGACCGCTTGGTTCACGCGGCGCATCCATCGTTTACGAAATCTCCCCGGTCGGAACTTCTTCGCAACGACCCGGCGTGAGTACGCGGCTATCGGCAAGACCATCAGTGCAATCCGCCCGGATGTTCTACTGTGTCAGCACGGCCCGATGGGGTTGCGAATGCTACCCGTTGCGCGCGAGTTCGGAATACCTCTGGCGGTGCATTTTCACGGCACAGACCTTGCCGGTGCTCTGGCGAACCCGTGGTATAGATGGAGCCTGAAGTCTGCTCTTCACCAATTTGATGCGATCATCGTGGTCAACATGAAACAACGGGACTGGCTGGTCGAGCAGGAGGTGAAACCAGAGAAAATCCATGTGATCCCCTGCGGTGTCCCCACAGACGAGTGTGTACCGCCTCCAGCGGCGGAGCGAGACGAAATGCCCCCTCGGTTCATCGCCGTGGGTCGCTTGGTCCAGCTTAAAGGTGTGGATGTTACGATTCGGGCTTTTGAGCGTGTGGTGAGCGAGGTTCCACAGGCACAACTCGTGATTGTTGGTGAGGGACCGAGACGTGAAGAACTGGAAGTGCTAGTGGACGACCTTGGTCTAAGGAACAACGTGTGTTTTACCGGATGGCTCTCCCAGGACGAAGTGAGACGAGCACTGCGGGGCTCCAATGTTTTCGTCCAGCATTCACTGGTCCCCGAGGGCTGGCCCGTCAGCGTCGCCGAAGCGTCAGCAATGGGACTGCCGGTCGTCGTGACCAATTGCGGCGGACTTGCAGAACAGGTGGTAGATGGGGTGACAGGGTTGATAGTTCCAATGCGAGATGTGCGTGCCATGCACGAGGCTATGTTGAAACTCGCGCGGTCCCCCAATTTGAGAATGGACATGGGAATGGCAGGGCGTACGCGTATGATCCAGGAATTTGACGTCAAGAAACAGATTGCGAAACTTGAAGAAGCACTGATGTCCTGCGTTAGCTTTAACTGCAAGAACCACGAATGATGGTGTGGCTACCTATCAGGAGTCGCGCTGCTGCCGCGGAATGAATGGCTGGTCCTCGGGGTCGTAGTCCTCGAGGGTGACGAAGAGCTACAGTATCGTGGTCACAATCGCCGTAACAACGCCCACCAGCCAAAGGGGCAGACAGAGAAAGATAAACGCCCCCCCGAGTGATAGCCCCATCAACCCAAGGCCGATTTTGGCCCAGACACCAACGGAAGAAAGACGAAAGTCCTGCACCACCGCTGACGTCGAACGCTTGATCACCGTCACGTCCGAACCCTCATCTTCGCGTTGCTGGCTCTTCGACGTGGGATCTTCATGTCGATTTCCAGGTGACTTCGGCATTTCGGGACTCCGTAGCGCGGCGGCCCAAAACTGCAGGCTCTTTCTCTACCAACACCGTGAGGGTCCCTCCCCCGTTCCCAGACTGCAGATCCCCATGCCAGCCGACTGTGGTCAGTATCCTGATGATGTTACCTTTGCTTCCATGACAACGGCACAGGATCTCACTCCTTGCCCGATCTTTCATATTATCGCCAAGAACCGACTGTGCTTCAGGCGACAAAATCAAAAGAATCGTTCTTCTTTTTGGACCGCGGAGCGGCGTTCTTGGTGCCGCTGACCCTCTATACGCCATCGTTGAAGCTCGACCTAAACCCGGTAGTCAAAACGGACGATAACCACGAAGGTGAGCGGCGGAGGCCGCTGGGGCAAGGAGAAGCACGAACCCTAGTCCGAGAATATTGCGTGGATGATACGACAGCACAATTCAAGAGACAGTTGCCGCGCAACGCCTTCTTCCAGGTCCTGTCCTTCATCGCTCGCGTTGGCATCGGCCTCTGGCTTGTCCCCTATCTAGTGCACCATCTCGGACGGGCAGCCTACGGCTTGATCCCCATTGCCGGGATCATGACACAATACGTCAGCATCATTTCGCAATCCGTCTCCAGCGCGGTGAGCCGTTTCCTTACGGTGGCGCTACAGCGCGGCGACACCGAAGAGGCGAACCGGATTTTCAATACCGCCCTGCACTCGTACCTGGCGCTGGCTCTGCTGCAGATCCCTGTTTTTGGCGTGATCATCTGGCAGGCCAACCACATTTTCACCATACCGCACGAGCTGTATGTCGACGCGATTCTGTTGCTGATGTGCAGTGCTACGGCCTTCTTGGTCAACCTGGTGACCAGTGTCTTCGCCGTGCCAATTTACGCCAACAATCGCTTGGACATCTCGCGGGGCATCAACGTGGTCCGCCAGATTGCTCGTCTAATGGGAATCGTGGGGCTATTTCTGATCCTCCATCCGGCGCTGCGCTACGTCGGCTATGTAGATCTGACTCTCAGCGTGGCAGAATGCCTAGCTACTATTGGGATTGGAAGATGGCTGGCTCCGTCACTGCGACTCGACCGACATGCCTTCGACTGGAAAAAAGTCCGCCAGTTGACCACGATGGGGGGATGGCTCGTGATCAATTACATCGGCTTCCTCCTCTTTTTACGCGTCGACATCTGGGTGTGCAACCGCTTCATCGGAGCTGAGGCGGCCGGCGACTACGCCGCGATGCTTCCCTGGTCAAATCTCATCCGCCAGGGCGGGCAACTCATGGCAGGGGTCATCAGTCCGATGATCGTGATCTATTACGCCCGTTCGGAGATGGAACAGTTGATTCGCCTGAACGGTCTGTCCGTTCGGATCTTTGCCTTGGTTCTTGCCATTCCCGTCAGTGTGCTGTGTGCGTTCAGCAAGCCTTTGCTGGAATTGTGGCTGGGCGAATCGTTCACCCATCTGGCGCCTTTGATGACGATCATGGTAGCGCATCTCGTCGTTAATGTAGGCGTGCTACCCTTGTTCAGCATTCAGACGGCGCTAAACAAGGTCAAATGGCCGGCCCTCGTGACCGTCGTGATGGGTGTCCTGAACTTGGCATTGACCATCTCCTTCGCCCGGTATCTGCACTGGGGTGTGCTCGGTGTGGCGGTCGCCAGTGCCATCGTCCTGACACTGAAGAACGCCTTGTTCACTCCGATTTATGCGGCGCTGATCCTCGGCCAGCCCTGGCATCATTTCCTGCGCTCGTATGTGTTGGGTTTGCTCTTCTTCGCAGGCCTGACGACCCTGGGGATCACCTTGGATCGCACCGTCCATCCTCGGTCGTGGTCTCAGTTGCTGGGCATAGCGATGGTAGTAGGCGCTGTTGGGGCCGCCGTTGCATGGGCCGTTCTACCCAGACAGGACCGTCGGCAAGTGATCAACCTGCTGCCCGAGCGACTTCGGATTGTGTTGGCGAGGTTCATAGCAGCCTAAATATGTCCGGTGGTGACGACATGAAGGATTTCATTTTAACCGGTGGTTGTTACTGTTGCCACAGCGTTCACGCCTGCGTCCGCTCACACGATGCTCTGGACGCGCGGTCTGAACTACCGCATTCGGGAGAAATTATCTATTAGGGAGTCCGTGAGCATGTCCACCAATATTCTTCTTGTCGGTCATGGCGGTTTTTTTAACCGGGGCTGTGAAGCGATCGTCCGCGGTACAATCGACATCATCAAGGACGCCATGCCCGACAGCATCATCTCCTTGACATCTTACGAGCCTGATCAAGATCGGTCCCAGATCGAACGGGAGGGCATTGCCGTCAACCAGGTGATTCCGGCGCGGCCCTGCGGGGAGCGACGATATTCATTTCCCTGGATACTTCAGACCTTACATCGGCGCTTGTTCTACAGCACCTTTTCCTTCCACGACTATCTGTCTCACTCACACTACCGAGATGCCGATATCGTGATTAGTATAGGAGGGGACAACTTCTCCGATGACTACGGTGGTCCGAAGAAGTTCTTCGATGCGCTTAGGGCCGCCCGAACATGCGGCGCAAAGACGGTCATCTGGGGTGCATCCATAGGCCCGTTCAAAATCCCCGAGGAGGAACAGAAATGGACGGAGGAGCTACGCCAAGTGGACCTGATCACCGTTCGTGAAGCGAAGACCTTTGAGTATCTGGAGGGGCTCGGTGTCGGCAAGAATGTGAAACATGTCTCCGATCCGGCCTTCCTCCTGCCAGCTCATAAGCCCAAGGCGGCAATTCCGTTGTCCGAGCCTGGAACGACGATGAGGGTGGGTATTGGGATGAGTGATTTGGCCATGAACTGGGACCAGAATCAAGACGCCGATGGGTATCTTCAGTCATTCGTTAGGCTCTGCACCTATCTGTGTGACACGCACGACGCTGAAATCCTGTTCGTGCCGCATGTCATAAAAAGGAGTGCACATGTCAATGACCTAGCCATATGCGAGGAGGTCGCTCGCCGAGTGGCCCGTGCGGATCAATGCGCCGTGCTTCCCGAAACACTCAATGCCTGCGAGATGAAATACGCTATCTCAAAATGCGACTACTTCATCGGCGCCAGAACCCATTCAACCATCGCCAGCCTCTCATCAGCAGTTCCGACGATTTCCATCGGCTACAGTGTAAAAGCCTGGGGGATCAACCACGATCTGCTAGGGCACGATCAGTTTGTGGTGGACGTCACGTCGATGGACGCTCAAACACTGATCGATCGATTCAAGCTGCTCCACGAGCAAGGCGTTGACATCCGACACAGATTGCAGCAGAGCCTGCCTTCCGTTGTCGAGCGTGCGCACGAAGCAGGACAGTATCTGCTCCAGTTGATCTGAGGAATAAGGCCATGGCGACTGTATCTGTCATTATCCCGCTCTACAACAAGGGCCCGTACATTCGACGGACGCTGGAGTCGGTGCTTGCTCAAACCTGGCAGGATTTCGAAATCGTCGTGGTCGACGATGGGTCCACCGATGACGGCCCGGCCATTGTCCGAGCGTATCCCGATCCACGGGTCCGACTGATTCAACAGGCAAACCAAGGTCCGGGGGCCGCCCGCAATCATGGCATCCGGGCGAGTACCGCCCCTTATCTAGCCTTTCTGGATGCCGACGACGAATGGTTACCCGGCTTTTTGGAAAAGGCAGCGGGGACACTGAAGGATCACGACGACTGCCTCGTCTTCGTGACGAACTACTTTCTGGATAAGGAGAGGGACACTTATTTGGGATGCCACCCGGAGGTGCCCTTGGAGCCCGGGATCAATCGCCTGCCGGTCGATATAAGCCCGGAGTTAACGAAGGCCTGTGTCAATATGTTCGCCCAGGGAGCCGTGGTCATTCACAGAGGGGTCGTGGACCATCTTGGCGGATATTATGAGGATGGCTGTACCTACGGAGAGGACACCTATCTTTGGCTGCGCGTTCTTCTACATTACCCACTCTACATGTGCGAAGAGCCGCTGCTGCGCATCCACTACGATGCATCGACGCTCGTGCGGAACCGGCCCACATCCCATCCGGTTCATGTGCTGGTGAAACATGCGACGGAGATTCTAGATGGTAGCCCGGCCCAATATCGCGGACTCCTCAAAGGTCTCCTGGATCAGTATGCCTTAACTTCTCTTTGGCGTCGCTTGGATGACGGGGACTACGCTGCTGCTCGAACCATCACGGAGAGATTCCCCTACTCGCGCCGCTATCGAAGTCAGTTTTTGAAGGCCCGCATTAAGTTGAGGATCCTGCCCTGGCTCGCGAGTCACAATATACTGCACCGTACCAAGAGTCCCTAACAAAAAGCATGCTCCAGAACCCGGTAGCAAATCAGAACACACGCAATGTTGAGAAACGCCTGATGAATATCCGCGCGACGTTCGTATCGAATGCGCAGGCAGCTCGATAGGGCTCCATAACTTATCCGAAAGCAACGGTTTGGCCATAATGGCACCTCCTTGTACAAGGTCCTTTGGCCAAACCAGTGCAACTACTATGCCATTCTCATTAGGGGCTCTAAGAGAAGATGCAGGACGACTGTCTCCATCGACGACAGACGTGGTCTCAAGGCGTGAGCCCTTGGGGCGGCAACAGCGATCAACCCTCCAGGCTCCCCGCGGAAGGCGTTCCGGGCGGGGCCGCGTAACGGGCGAACTTGTGCGGCCTTCGTTCTTTCTCACTCCGACTGCTCTTGGAAGTGGATGCCGCAGCTCAGCGCGAAGACTACAAGGATGAGTCACTCGCCGAACCCCCTCCTTCGTAGTAGTTAACAACGTAAGCTGATCAGCATTGCTTCGGTCGAGACACCCGCCAGAGTGTCCACAGTCGTGGGGTCGTCTGTCCCAAAGTGTCTCATTATTTCGATGAAAGCATCTTCGCTTCCGCGAAAGGCCTTGACAATCTCCGGGTCAAACTGGCGGCCGGCCTCCTCCTGGATGATGGACTTGGCCAGCTCGTGAGAGAACGCTTCTTTGTACACCCTCCTGGAGGCGAGCGCATCATAAACATCTGCCAGCGCAACAATCCGGCCAGACAGTGGAATCTCATGTCCACTGAGCCCTGCCGGGTATCCGCTGCCGTCGAATCGCTCGTGGTGTGTGCGAGCGATCTCCTCAGCCATGTTCAGAAACGTGGCATCCGGATATCTGCGTACAGCCGCCCGGAGAGTCTCAGCCCCCAGCATTGTGTGTCGCTTCATGACCTCGAACTCATCGTCGTTGAAGTTGTCAGGCTTTAAGAGCACCGAATCGGGGATGGCAATCTTACCGATATCGTGCAGGGGACTCGTCAGGTAGATCGTCCTACGGTAATCGGCATCCATTTGGTACTCAGGGTGGCCGTGTTCGGCGAGCCATCCTGTCAGCGCCAGGCAGTAATGCTGCACGCGCTCCAGATGAGAGCCCGTTTCTGGGTCGCGCGATTCGGCCAGCTTAGCCATAGCGAAGATAGCTACATCCCTCGTTTCGATGGCGAGCACGCGCTCTCCGGCGCGAATGCGGAGATGGAGTTCAGCAGGGTTAAACGGCTTGGTGATGAAATCATCGGCGCCGACAGAAAGCCCTTCGACCACCGCCTCGGGATCGTCATGCGCCGTCAACATGATCACATAGACGTAAGCACCCATCCGACGCTCGCGGATGACCTTACACAACTCGAGGCCGCTCATATGAGGCATGGTCCAATCCGTAATGACCATCTGAATGGGCTCACGGTCGAGTACCGCCAGCGCTTGATGGCCGCTGGTAACGGCTTCCACCTCGTGGCCAGCTTCCGTGAGCGATTCACCCAGCATGTCGAGGGCAATGTCGTCGTCGTCAACGATCAGTATCTTCATCGCTCGCTTACTCCTGGGATTTCGGCTCCGGTACGTTTTCCTCGCATCGTATAAACTCGCGTTGGACCTTCTCCAAGCTTGTCAAGGCATTGCTGAGTTCTCCGTCCTTCGCCAGTTGCTCCAATTCAACGGCCGCTGCGCGCAGTGACTCGGCGGCCAGATTGCTGGCCATACCTTTGAGAGTGTGTGCCAGTAAGCCCACCTGCTCTGCGTCCCCCGCTTGTATACCGCACTCCAGCTCTTTCAGGAGTCCGGGCGTTTTGGCTATGAACTTGGCGAGGATTCTCGCCATGAACTCACGGCTTCCATTACATCGGTGCAGTAGTGCCTCGATGTCAAATGGAGATACGTCGGAGTTGCCCTCAATGGTCAATGGCGCTGCCTCGCAAGGTAGACTTTCTTCGACTGATTGAGAGAGTGCTGGCTGGGCTTCTGGGGATTCCGCGTAGCGGTCGACCATCGTTATCAGCTTCTCCGGATCGATCGGCTTGCTGAGGTAATCCGTCATGCCGCCATCGAGACATCGTTTGCGGTCTCCCTTCAGCGCATTCGCGGTCAAAGCGATGATCGGAACTCGCTTGTGGCGACCATGGTTTGAAGTTGCTGCCTCCTCCATCTCTCGGATCTTCCGGGTGGCCTCCAGGCCATCCATCTCTGGCATCTGGCAGTCCATCAATATAACGTCGTATGATCCCTTGGTGGCCGCCTCCAGAGCCGATCTGCCGTCCATCGCAGTGTCGACCCGATAACCAGCCTTGACAAGAACTTCCAGGGCGAACTCCAGATTGATCTCGTTATCTTCGGCGAGTAGCACTCTCTTGTACCGCCGCACCGTGCTAGAGGTGAGTCGCCTGCCAGGTCGTCGCCCGCCCTGCAAATCTGACTGCGGCAGTTCCCCCATAGCGTCGTGAAGTCGCGGGGGTTCATCCTTCTCCGAGTCAGGCGTCCGTACCCTAGTGAATCTGGCTGTGAACCAGAAGCGAGATCCCTTGCCCTCTTCACTTTCGACACCGATCTCTCCGCCCATCATCTCAGCTAGGTGTTTGGAGATCGCCAACCCCAACCCGGTGCCGCTGAATTTACGATTCATCGAGGGGTCCGCCTGCGAGAACAATCGGAACAGACGGTGCAACTGGTGGGCGGGGATGCCAATTCCAGTGTCGCTAACGGAGACGTGAATCACGACCTCATCGGCCTGGGCGTCCTCCTGCCTGATATCCAGGGCGACTTGACCATCCTCGGTAAACTTGACGGCGTTACCCACGAGATTGATCAGTATCTGCCGAAAGCGAGTGGGGTCTCCCACCACATGTCGGGGGAGTGCTGGATCAACATGAAACGCTAGCTTGTTGTGACGGGCTTCGGCCTGCGGTCCGAGCATTTCGATGACATCTTCGCCTGTGGCTGGTAGATCGAATTCCTGGCAGTCAAGTTCGAACTTGCCTGCTTCAATCTTTGAGAAGTCCAGGATATCGTTGATGATGTCCAGCAGTGTTCCTGCGGAGGACTTCGCCACGTCGACATATCGGACCTGTTTCGAAGTGAGCCTCGTATCACGTAACAACTCAAGCATACCGATGACTCCATTCATGGGCGTCCTGATTTCATGGCTCATTGTGGCCAGAAACTCGCTTTTTGCCTTGTTGGCGGACTCGGCCATTTCCTTCGCACGCCTGGCTTCCACTTCTGTTCGCTTGCGTTCGGTGATGTCCTTGTCCACACCACGAAAGCCCGCGAACTCTCCCTTTTCATCACTGAGAGGTACCCCATTTGTCAGAATGCAGACTCTTCTGCCATCTTGAGCCTGTTTCCAGTTCTCTACATCGACAATGGCTTGCTTGTTACGCGCGCACTCTGCGAAAGCCTTTCGCATTTGGTGGGCTTCCCCTGGAGGCATCAGGTCAAAACACGTTCTTCCGACTATCTCCTCGCCATCATAACCGAGAATCTCCCTCACTTTCCCGGCAGCAAAGGTGTACGTCCAGTTCTGATCAACCTCCCAGATCCAATCGCCTGAACTCATTGCGACGTCCCAGAACCGTTCCTGGGATTCCCTTAGAGCGTCCTCGGTTTGTCGGTGCTGCGCCACGGCTTCGTACAGTTTGACAACCGTACTGCTCAGCTCGGCGGTCCGCCGTTCAACTTGTGACTCCAAATCCTCTTTGCGGCGCGACAGTGCCCGATCACGACTCTGTATCTGGTCCAACATCTCATTGAATAGCCGAATGAGCAGGCCTATCTCGTCTTGTCTGTTTCCCTCGGCCCGTAGCGTGTAGTCCGATTTCAATGCGATTGCCTTGGCTGTACCCGCTAATCTCAATAGGGGCGTGGATACCACTTTCTGCAGTCCCATGGACAGGGCGTACGCCACCAGCAACGCCATGAGCAGCACGGCTCCAACAATCTGCATACTCTCTTGGGCCAGTGCGTTCAGCAACTCCAAGTCTGACTGGATGTAAACGGTCCCCAGTCGAACGCCATCCACCATCACGTCTTTGGTCGCCAGCATATAGCGTCCCGTAGCAGTGCACTTGGATTCCGACAGTGTCTCCGGCGAGACAATGTCGGTGAAGTCTTCCTCGCGACGGTACTCAGCAAGCACCTCCCAGGAAGACCCGAACACACAGGCGTACACGACGGACGGTTCGGCCCGGAGCGTGGCAAGGATATCCCCTACCTTGGAGACATCCTGAGAGATGAGTCCCTCGCGACAACCGCCGGCTGTCATCTGAGCAGTGCGCAGATTCGTCGTGCTCAATAGCGCCCGTAACGTGGTGCGTCCCCAAAAAACGAAGCCGGAAGTAGCCACCAATAGGGACAATCCGCACGTAAGCATCATGATCCCGAGGAGCTTGCGCGCTATCGACACGTCCTTGAAGAACGCAAAGCCAAACCGTAACCTCCTCATGTCGATATCGCCTTCTCAACGTCCGCCGGTTTGATGTCCCTCATTCTTTTCGTGGCTTCCCTGCTGTTGCTTATTCCCTCGTGCGGTCGCTAGGAACAGCGCCAATCACAATGACTCGAAAACACTTGCACTGTGACTTAGCTCAGGTCTCGACCCAAACGCACATCACCTAGTTGGATTCACACCACTGGGAAACAGCTCATACCCTCGGTATCGGCGATTGCCCCCCTGGACTTGACGAAGCGACGCCCAGGTCTGACGACTTACGCAGCGGAAATCAACGTGCGAAGGAGATGCTGCTTGCAGAGCTAATTCGCAGCATTCCTGTTCAAACATGAAGATCGGTACTGCCACAAGACTATCGGACGTTACAGTTAGGTGGCGCGGAAAGTATTCCTGGCGGACCGCGTAACGGGCGAA
>CP070782.1:4464330-4475400 GCA_020346325.1 Phycisphaerales bacterium | reverse complement strand
AAGAAGATCCCCTATATGGTCGAGTTCGCAGAGACGTTGCCCATCGAGGCCACCATCAACTGGTTGCTGCAAACGTGGAACGCGTCCTAACAAGGCCTTGCAGCCGAAGCCACAAAGCAGCGCGGCTGATGCCACGCGTTTTGGGGGTCGTCGGCCAGGGCCGGGAATCGAGTGTTGCGCGCATGGATGTCAAACGCAAAGACGCTTTTGCCAGTGGTCCAAGCTTGCGATCCCGCCACCGCGAGGAGGTATATCTTCGGGCAGGCCCCACCTCCGCCGGGAATGATCACTTGCGGAGCCGGGGGGCTCCATCTCCGAGAGCTCATGCCGGGAGGTAAGTCACGACACTTCTGACGCAAGGGCGCCAGAGGCCAGGCTGAGGTGGGAGGAAGCACATCATCGATTCTCGCGGCAGACCAGTCCGTGCAGAAGCGTTGAGACATACGAAGCCGGGCTCTGCGTGCCCCGACGCAGGTGGGCCGCACTGAGCCCGGCTGGAATCGACTCAGAGGTTCTCAGAAACAGGTATCCTCGCTGGTGTCGACCAGATTGACGTGCCCGCGTACCTCGTTGTTCGTCCCGCAGTCCTTCACCTTCAGCCCCTGGTAATCGAGGCCCTGGACGACCATGTTGTCGTAGGACGCAGGGGTCAGGAAGCCAAATCGCATGGAATCGCCGGCCAGTTCGATGTCGTACATAGCGTTCAGTGCCGCCGAGTTGTTGACGAGGGTGTTGTTATTGGCGCCGTCGATGACGATGTATCCCCACGAGTTGGCGAAGGAGGCATTCTGATAGACGATCCAGCCGGTGGCCGCGGTGTGGGCCACGGCCGGTTGGCCCGAGATCGCGTAGAGCTCCGTCGGGTTGCAGAATATCACGCCCAGGAAACTCTCGGTGGTGGTGTTGCCCGAGGCATCGCCCTGGCTGCCGGACAGGAAGATCCCGACGAAGGCGTGACTGACCCAGTTGTCCCGGATGGTGACGTAGTCGCCGTTGATCACGACAATGCCGTTTTCCGGCAGGCCGGAATCCGGGGTCGACACGATCCGGATGCGATTGCCCTGAATTTGGGCGCGGTGGCCGTTCTGAATCAGGATGCCGAGTTGGTGGTCCGTGATCGTGTTGTCGGAGATCTCGACGTCCGGGGCATCCTCGATCAGTATGGCACAATTGGCGGTGGCGCCTTTGGGGGCCCGAATGGAGAGGTTGCTGACGCGGGCTCCGGCGGCTTTGATATGAAGGGCCGGTTCGACGGCCACAGGGATGGCGCTTCCTGGGGTCGTCGCCGCTTCGAGAACGGCACCGTCCTGGCCGACGATTGAGACGGTGGTGTCCACCAGAACCGTGCCTGATTCCTTGTGAACGCCGGCTTCCAGGACGACTTGGCCTCCCGGCCCGGCCTCGGCAATGGCCGCCGCCAACTGATCGACAGAGCCGGCCGGTACGGTCACGGCCATGGCGCTCGGACCGAAGACCGACAGGCTACACGTTAGGATCACGGTGAACATGGACAGTTTCTTTGAGGTCAACATGGTTTGCTCCTTTCCCATTCTGAAGTCTTGTTCTCGTTGTTTCCTGGGTAGCTGCTCTCGAGCACCCACCTACAGGCAAGTGCGAGACAAAGTGGCTGATCTTGCGCGGGCGGAACATTTTTTTATGAGAATCCCGCTCGCCTTGTACAATGACTGGGTCATTAATTGAACGGGCGGCTTTTCAGATCTCTGATGGGTACTGTATGGCTGGGATGAGCGACAACGACACGGACATGGGTGGCGTTGGAAGGGAGTTCATGACGACCCACTGGTCCATGATCGAGAAGGCCGCCGACGCGGAGAACGATCGTGATCAATTATTGATCGATCTCTTGATCGAGCGGTATTGGAAGCCGGTCTATTGCTACCTGCGTCGCAAGGGCTGCGGCAACGAAGAAGCCAAAGACATCACGCAGGGATTCTTCCATGAGGTCGTTCTGGGCAGGCATCTGATCGAGAAGGCCGACCCCGACAAGGGGCGTTTTCGCTCACTGCTGTTGAATGCCTTGAACTTTTATCTGATCGATGTCTACCACAAGGAATCCGCCAAGAGGCGCATTCCGAAATCGAAACTCAAATCAATGGATGATCTCGAGTGGGCCAACGTCGCGGAGACCGTAACCACACTGACGCCTGAAGATGCCTTCACATATTCGTGGGTCTCGACTTTGTTGGAGCACGTGATCGACGAAGTGGATCGATACTGCGACCGAACCGGGAAATCCGTGCACTGGAAGGTTTTCTACGAGAGGACTTTATCGCCCATCATGGAGAACACGGCGGCCCCTGGTCTCGAATCGGTGTGCAAGACCTACCACCTCTCCAGCACCCAGCAGGCGTCCAATATGATCGCGACCGTCAAGCGTCGGTTCCAAACGGTCCTTCGGCAGTACTTGCGAGATACGGTGACCTCGGACGAGGAGGCGGAAGCGGAACTGAACGAGATCAGGAGATTTCTGCCGCACATGAGCGAGTAAGAACCCGTAGAGCCAGGATGGCGAAGAAGTCCGTCCATGGCCTGAGTCCCGAACAAGTGGATCGGATCCTGTCTCTCGGCACGGATCGGGAAGGGAAACGGCCAGAGAAGCCCGGGGGTGGCCCGGAGGGGGCCGCCGATGAGATCAGCTATCCAGCGGCAGCCGACCACGGCGACCAGGCGAATCCACGTTGGTTTCTTGCCGGCCGGGCCGTTGGCCCGCGAAGCCTGATTGAACAGCCGGGGCAAACAATTGGGCGTTACAAACTCCTCGAAAAGATCGGCGAGGGTGGCTTCGGGGTCGTCTATGCGGCTCGGCAACGATCGCCGGTCGTGCGCCGCGTGGCCCTGAAGATCATCAAGCCCGGCATGGACTCCAAACAGGTCATCGGCCGGTTCGAAGCCGAACGGCAGGCCTTGGCCATGATGGATCATGCGAACATCGCCAAAGTTCTAGACGCCGGGACTACAGATTCGGGCCGTCCGTATTTCGTGATGGAACTGGTCCGGGGGATTCCGATCACCTGTTACTGCGACCAGGAGAGACTCCCCGCACGAGAGCGGTTGGATCTGTTCATCTCGGTTTGCCACGCCATCCAGCACGCGCATCAGAAGGGGATCATTCATCGCGATCTCAAGCCTTCGAACATCCTGGTCGCGCTCCAGGACGGCGTGCCGGTGCCGAAGATCATCGACTTCGGGATTGCCAAGGCGACCCAGCAGGAATTAACGGACAAGACGATCTACACACACCTCCAGGAGTTCATCGGCACACCGGCCTATATGAGTCCGGAACAGGCCGAGATGAGCGGCTTGGACATCGACACGCGCAGCGACATCTACAGCCTGGGCGTTCTGCTCTATGAACTGCTGACCGGCAAGACGCCACTGGATACTCAGGATCTCCTCAGCGTGAGCCCTGAGGAGGTCCGACGCAGAATCCGTGAGGAGGAACCTTCTCGTCCGTCGACGCGTGTGAGCACCTTGATCGGTGAGGAGTTGACCGCAATCTCCAGCCGGCGTAAGACTGATCCGCCCAAGTTGCGGAACCTGCTGCGCGGGGACCTGGATTGGATTGTGATGAAGTGTCTGGAGAAGGACCGCACGCGTCGCTACGATACGGCCGATGGACTCGCCAGCGATCTCAAGCGACATCTTGAAGACCAGCCGGTCGTGGCTCGCCCGCCGAGTACCGTCTACAAGATCCAAAAGGCGTGGCGACGAAACAAGGTGGCCTATACCGTGGTCTCGGTGGTCGCAGCCACACTGATGGTCGGCGTCGTTGTCAGTGTTTGGCTGGCCTGGGCCGCAGAACAGGCCCGTCGCGACGCGGACGTGTCGCGGATTGCCGAAAGCAGGCAGCGCCTGGCGGCTCAGCACGAGCGGGACAAGGCGCGCCTGGCCCAGGCCAGGGAAGCCGTCCAACGGATCGATGCGCAGCATTCGCTCTATGCCGCGAACATGATCTTAACCCAGCAAGCATGGGAACATAACTATGTGGACCGTTTTCAGCAGTTGCTGGATGCAACGTCGGACTCTCCGTATCGAGGATTCGAATGGTACTTCTGGCAGCGACAGAGTCGCCTGGATCTGAAGACCCTCCGCGGGCATACTGGCGATGTGGTGGCCCTTGCCTTTTCACCTGATGGACAGCGAATTGTCACGGGCAGCAGCGATCAAACCGCCAAGGTCTGGGAGGTGACCACTGGCCGAGAGTTCTTCACCATCAACGACCCAAGCCCCGGCGCCCTGGAAATGCCACTCCCATATGGAGTCACGTGGGTCGCCTTCTCTCCTGGCGGCAAGCGCGTCGCCCTCGCCAGCGTTCATGGTACGGCCACGGTTTGGGACTCCCAGACCGGTGGCCACCTTCTGACACTCGCAGGGCACGCCGCTCCCCTTTGGTCCGTGGCCTTCTCTCCTGACGGACGGCGGATCGTTACCGGCAGCTTGGATTGGACCGCCCGGGTTTGGGAGGCGAGCGAGGGGCGTCAACGGCTCGAACTGAGACACCCCGACGGCGTGTGGTCCGTCTCTTACTCGCCCGACGGCACGCGGATACTGACCGGTGGTGCGGACGGAACCGCCCGGGTCTGGGATGCCGGCAGCGGCCGATCGTTGTTCACCTTGGTCGGCCACCACAATTGGGTCTATTCAGCGGCTTTTTCCCCGGACGGTGGGCGGATCATCACCGGCAGTCACGATGGGACGGCCAAGGTATGGGAGGCAAAAGAAGGCGGCAAACCCCTACTGACGTTGGTCCATGACAACCGCATAAAGAGCGTTTGTTTCTCCACCGACGGCCAGCAGATTCTGACGTGCAGCGCTGACCTGACCGCCAAGGTTTGGGATGCGGTCAGCGGCGAAGAACGTCTGACACTCAAGGGACATGCCGACGAAATCTGGTCGGCTGCCTTTTCTCCAGACGGCCGACGAGTCGTCACCGCAAGTCTCGACGACACCGTCAAGGTGTGGGAGGTGTCTCAGCCCTCGAGACATTTCGTGGGCCCGGGACACGGGGCGTTCATCGTCTCTGCCGTGGCCTATTCGAAAGACGGATCTCACATCGTCTCCGGAGGATGGGACGACACGGCCAGGATATGGGATGCCGTGACGGGCAAGGAATTGCATGCCTTGACGGGGCACAAGGACCGAATCTGGTCCGTGACCATCTCGCCGGATGGCCGACGGGTAGTGACCGGGAGTTGGGACCAAACGGCCAAAGTCTGGGACGCGGCCACCGGACGAGAGATGTTTGAACTCATCGGCCACACGGGAGGTATTCGATCTGTCGCGTATTGGGCTGATGGTACGAAGATCATTACCGCCAGCGAAGACAAGACCGCCAGGGTTTGGGACGCCTCCAGCGGATCGCTAATCCACACGCTCGTGGGTCACGGAGATAGGGTCTGGTCTGCGGCGGTTTCCCCGGACGGGTCCCGGATTGTGACCGGTAGCAACGATCAAACGGCCAAGGTTTGGCATGCCGACTCAGGTCAGGTGGAACGAACGCTCAAGGGACACCGCGATCGGGTATCGGCTGTGGCCTTTTCGCCGGACGGCCGGCGAATTCTCACCGGGAGTCACGACAAAACGTGCTCGGTGTGGGATGCCAACACCGGTGATCTTCTGCTCACCCTTCGTGGGCTCACCCATGGCATCCAATCCGTCGCGTATTCGCCTGATGGACAGCGGATAGTTGCGGGTGACGGACGACGGATCATTGCCGGCAGTCGCGCAGCAACAGTGAAAGTCTGGGATGCAACGAGTGGGCGAGAAGTGCTCGGTTTCAAGGCTCACGGTGACCGGGTCCGATCGCTTGCCTTTTCGCCCGATGGACGGTGGATCCTGGCCGCCAGCGGAACCGCCATTCCGGATCTGTGGGAGGCGGCGTCTCCGGAGCAAGTTCTGAGGTGGCGGGAGGCCGAACACGCCGGCAAAAGGCTTCGGGAAACTCGGCAACGCGACCAAAGCGCTACGTTCGACAGCAAGCGAGAGCTTCGTGGGAGGGATCCCGGTGCCATCAAGCAATGGCTGGTCTTGGCGCCTATTCCCCTCAGCCCTGAAATGACCACCGCCACCGCTCTGGATATGGAACAGATTGAGGGAGAGGGCCGTATTCAGCCCGGCCCCGGCCAGCGAGTGCGTTTCGGGGAGCACGAAATCGCTTGGCGCACTGTGCAGATGGATGACTACCTGATTGACTTCGAGGAGTTGATAGGGGAATACACCACGTACGCCGTAGCCTATGCCGTCTGTTATATTACCAGCGAAACCGAACAGACCGAACTCCAAATGAAGGTCGGCAGTGACGACGAGTCCAAGGTTTACCTCAATGGCCAGCCTGTATACCGCAACAACTTTCACTCTCCGTATGTGCCCGACGTCGGCGTAGTCAAGGATGTAACCCTGCGGGCCGGATTGAATGTCGTCGTTTTCAAGGTTGTCAACGGCGTTAACCATTGGCTGGGCTCCGTGAGGTTCACAGACCGGGCCGGGAATCCAATTCGAGGGGTCACCGTTACTCTGACCCCCCAGCAAGGACCATTCGGCAGTGTCAAGGCGGGCACCGCCTTCGTAAGAAGGTGAGGCGGTGAAAGAGAAGCCCCGAGGCGCGCCACAAGCACATTCGTTTCGCCTGCGGCGCGGCTTCGGCTCCGCTTCGGCCCGCATCATAAGTCCTGCGAGGCGGCGCTTAGCGGGTATTGCTGCTGCCGTGCCTTAACTCGTAGACCGCTTGTGCCGTGCTCTGCCCCCTTTTGTCGGTCCAGCGCTTATGAGAGGATTCCACAGTCCTGTACTCCACTTAGCGCTGGCGTTTGGGGCCTGAGGCAACCGGCTTGGCGATGCAGTTCGGCGAAGCCTGCCGGTGTCATGTAACCCAGGCTACTGTGGGGTCGGTAGTGATTGCAATCCATCCGCCAACGGTAAAACGCTGCTTGTGCGCTGGGCAGATCACCTGCTTGCCCGCGAGCGTTTCCTTAGCTTTCAGTCGTTTTCCGCAATGGCGGCATGTTTGAGAGCCCCCGTCCGGTACAGGCACGGAGCCCCGCACACGACGTTGGCCCAGGCCTCTTCGCTGGCGCAGCAATCACCGGCTCACCCAGAAAAGGCTGAAAACGCAATGTTGGACAGCTTGAGCGCCGGCGTTGCCCTGTGTGCACCGCATAAACACCATAGATCGGTGTACAACGAACCTGAAGAGGGTGCTCGCTCGTGCACACGATTTGCCCGGCGCGCTGCTTTAGGGCTTGACAGAGCGGGGTAAGATCGGGTATAAGCTCTTGAACATTTTCGCGCTTTGACAACTCTGCGAAGGCTTCGTACGGGGCGGTACCTTTGGAGCAACTAGCTGGGCACGGAAGAGCCATGATGTTTCCACGCGGGCGAGCCTGCAAACGCATTGAACGTCTCTTTTCGCCGCCGATATGCACTTGCATCAGGGTGGCGGCGCTGACATTATCCCTGCACGATTTCTGCGCGGACGCGCTTTGCCGCTCAGCGTACGCGCCGGCGCCGGGGAGGAACAAGTCTGGAGAGACTGGACCCTAGAGTCATTGAGAATACCTGTTGCCCCGGGGGACTTTGCCGGGGCCTTTCAGGTTTGCTTGTTTGCCAGGGAGGTGCGAGAACCATGCAGACCAAAGTCAATTCTCTCAGGACGTACCGTCGCCGATACCCAAACAGAGCCCCCGCGCCGAAGAGGTGCCGTAGCGGCATCGCGCTGGTTTGGAGCGCCGTGGTGCTGGGGGTCATGGTGCTGATGCTGGGTCTAAGCATCGACTGGGGCAAGATCGCCTGGAATGTCCACCAACTCCAGAACGCGGCTGACGCGGGTGCCTTGGCTGGGGCTCAATTGGTCAAGTACGACCAGGCCGGCGCCATTCAATTGGCCCACGATATCGCCTTCGAGAACGTAGCCGATCAGCTGCCCGTCGATGCGGCAACGACCCCGCAAACGAATCCGCTGAGCGGCAATGAAGAGATCATCCTCGGGCGCTGGGTGCGCCAGGAGCGAAGGTTCTATCCCACCACCGCGGGAGCCAACGCCGTCAAAGTGATCGCCAAGCGGCAGGAGGCGCTGGGCGCCCGGGCGCCGGCGTTAAACCTGCTGTTCGGGCACATGGCCGGGGTTGATACGGTCGATGCCGACCGATACGCCACCGCGTGGTCCCGATTATCCAGCGGGGCCGGTATCATCTGTCTGGCCGATGATCCCAGCGTGTACCCGGATTGGCGTGATGGAGACACGGAAATGCGAGCGAGCGGGAAATTCATTATCGATGTGCGCGGCGTCGACGCCTGGACGAAAGCGCCGATCATCGGCGATATCCAGGTCAACGGTGCCTCGATGAGCTTGAACGAACCGGCCCTTTCCGTCGACGGCGAGGCGGGTGAAATTTGGGCGGGCGAGATCAACGTGGTTGGCTGGGCCGACCCTGTGCCGGACACCTCGAGTTGGCAAAGTCTCTACGGCGACCCCGCTGCTCCCTTCTCGGTGAACCCCGAGGCTCCGACAATGATCGATCCGCTGGTGGATGTGGCGCCGCCGGATGTTTCCACCATGCCTGTTCCCATCACCGCCACGATCGACAGGGGGATGGTCGCTGCCGCCGGGGGGGAGTTAACTCTGGAGCGGGGTTACTATCCCGGGGGAATCGACCTGACGGGCGGGGGGACCATCGTACTGCCAGGTGGCCCCGATGCTGTGTATGCCTTCGCGGGGGCTGGGCTGGCCTTCAACGGCGGTGCCTTGATTGGCGATGGCGTTATGGTCTACGTGACGGGGGATCCCGACGGCAGCAAGACCGGTGTGCCGACGCCGAACGGAGAGATTCGGTTGCGGGGCAATCCTCAGATCGAACTGACCTCGCGCGGCGATGCCGGTTATTTGCCGAACCTGTCGGGCGGAGACGGGATCGCACTTTGGCAGGACCGGGATAATGATCGGATGGCAACCATCCTGGGCACGCCCGGCTCTTTCATTCAAGGGGTCATCTACTGCGGCTATAATCCTATGGAGGTGGGCGGAAATGCCGCCCAGATGGGGACGCAACTGATCGCGGGGGCCCTGCGGAGCCATGGCAACCTGACGCTGCGTATCGCTTACGACGGCAGAAACGCCGTGGTCGCCCGACTGTCGGTCCTTGTGGAATAGGCCCGTGACGCCGACGGTGGAATCATGGCGACCCATGGCTGCGCGGCGAGGGATGGCCAAGGCGCAGCGATTCTTTTCGCGCCTTGCGGCCTTTGTCTGTGTCCCCCGGAAAGACGCTCAAAGGGCGCCGATGCAGTCGCGGAACATCATCTTCTGCTTGTCGAACATCAGGCTGACGTGGCCCGTCGGGCCGTTGCGATGCTTGGCGATGTCGATCTCAAAGGTTCCGGTGTGTCCGTAAGTGAGGTCTCTTCTGCGATAGTAGTCTTCTCGGAACAGCAGCATGATGATGTCGGCGTCCTGGTCGAGCGATCCGAACTCGCGCAGGTCGGACAAGCGAGGGCTAACGTTCTCCCTTCCCTCTTGCTCGGGGCTCAACTGACTCGCCAGGAGGATGGGGACATCCTCTGCTTGCGCCATCCGCTTCACGCCTCGGCTCAGTTCTGTGGCCATGTGCCTCAGGTTCTGCTGCCGGTGGTCGGTAATCATCAGTTGGAAATAGTCGATCACGACGAGCCCGATCTTCTGACGCCGTCCGTACTGCTTCAAGAGCGCCGTCTGCTCTGCCGGTGTATGCCCGGCATTGGTGATGAACAAGGGGGGGGGCTCCTTTTCGTATCTTTCCGCAGCATTGAACAGGGCCCGCTGCTTTTCGCTGTCGAGATTGGGATTATGCCTGACCTCGGCCAGAGACAGTCCGGCCAGCATGCACAAGGCTCGATTCCGCAGTTGCGGCACTGTCATCTCCAGACTGATGAACAGAACGCCGGTACCCGCCAGCGCAGCGTTCAGCGCGACGTTCAGAGCTAGTGACGTCTTGCCCATCGAGGGACGCGCGCCAATGACCACCAAGTCTCCAGGATAGAAGCCACCGATGTGATGGTCTATGGCGATAAAACCCGAGTCAACGCGTCGCGCTGATTCGTCGTGTAAAGCCCGGGCGTGTTGCGTCAGGCCGTCTCCCAAGCCGACCAGCTCCATGTCGGCCTTAGCGGCGTTGAGTTGCAGGACCCGTTCCTGAAGGTGTTGGATCTTCTCGTCGGACGGTCCGGGTTCTTGAGCCACCTTCTCGATCTCGGCACTGATGTGCAGGAGTTCGCGATCCCGCCTGCATTCGAGAACACGATCGGCATAGTAGGTGACATCTGCGATCGAGGGAGTCAACCCTGCAATGTGCTCCAGGTAGGACTGGCTGACCGCGACGTCCTCGGCGCCTGTGTCATCGTCCGCGAACTTGCCCATGCGTTCGAGCTCACCCCGGATAGCGAGGATGTCTATCTGCCCCTGATCGTCCATGGCGGGCTTGGTATACCAGGCCAAGATGGCGCTGTAGATCGTTCTGTGAGCGGGGTAGTAGAAGGCGTCTTCTGTGACTCGCTCAATGATCTTCCCAATCCGGCCTGGTTCCAAGATCATCGAACTGAGCAGATTGCTTTCCGCGCTCTTGTCGGCCGGCAACTCCGTGCTAGTGCGATTCTCCTCGTTTGCCATGTGTGTTTCCTTAAGTTGGGCATCCCCTACGTGTCATCAGGAATTCCTGGGCACCGTGTCTTCGATATCGGACGCATCCAGCAAGTTCTTGATCGCAGAAAAATGCTGCCCTGTCAAGGCTTTCCGACTCGAGAGCTTGGTTCTTTGTGCCGGATGGGGGGCCTTCCTTGGCCTCCTTCACCGGGCCTCCAGGGTCATACGGGATAACTTGTCTACGCGTTTGCCCCCCCGATGCCGTAACGAGCGAGGAAATCGCAGAGGCGTTCCCAGCACGAACAGGTCGTTACACCGGCGGCCGCCGCAAAACTCAGGGCCGAGACAGCCAATAGCGAGAACGGTGAGTGTCACCACCCCGTTAAGGGCCGACAGCCAACGTGGCAGGGGGGGCGGTCCAAGGGATCTGTTGGGGGCCT
>CP070782.1:4458596-4464230 GCA_020346325.1 Phycisphaerales bacterium | reverse complement strand
CCGAGATCTACAGACTGATCTGCCGTCTCGCCGACGAGGGCAAGGCGATCATCATGGTCTCCTCCGAGCTGCCCGAGATCGTCGGGTTGAGCGACCGCGTCGTCGTCCTCAGCAACGGTGCCGTGGCCGGGCAGTTGTCTCGTGATCAAGCGTGTCCCGAGGCTATCATGCGCTATGCCATGGCGGATCGAACAGTGACAGACTGAGAACCATTTGGAGATATGCTGAGAATGCCACAAGGGAATCTCGTATCGCACTTCGATCGTGCCTTGCAGAAATACGGCCTGTTGATCGCCTTCGCGGCCATATGTATTATCCTGTCCCTGCTCTCCCCCGCGTTTCTGACGGCGCAGAACGGCATCAACGTCTTGCGCCAGATTTCCATCAACGCGATTCTCGCCCTCGGCGTCACCTACGTGATCCTCACGGGCGGCATCGACCTGTCGCTAGGCTCCGTGGTGGCAGTCACGGGGGTTCTGGCCGCGACGCTCGCCCATCCCGGCACCTCTCCGCAGATCGTTCCCGTGGCCGCCGGCATCCTGGTCGGCGTGCTCATCGGCGCTCTCAACGGGCTCGTGATCACTCGGTTCCGGGTCGCCCCGTTCATCGTAACGCTGGGCATGATGACGATCGCCCGCGGCGGCGCCTTGATTCTCAGTAAGGGCCGACCGGTCTCAAATCTGTCGGACGCGTTCAACTTCATCGGTAATGGCAGCGTCCTGGGCATTCCGGTTCCGGTCCTGATCCTGGCCGGGGTCTTCCTGGTCTCGCACTTCCTCCTGCGGCAGACCACCTTCGGCCGCTACGTTTACGCCGTCGGAGGCAACGAAGAAGCAGCCCGGGCCTCGGGCATCGGCACGCATAAGATCAAGATCGCATGCTATTCGATCTGTGCGGGCCTGGCGGGCCTGGCGGGGATCGTCCAGGCCTCGCGCATCACCACCGGACAGCCCAATGCAGGCATCTCCTACGAACTGGACGCCATTGCGGCCGTCGTCATCGGCGGGACCAGCCTCTCCGGCGGCATTGGCGGCGTCACCGGGACCGTTCTGGGCGCTCTGCTGATCGGAACGTTGAACAACGGGCTGGACCTGCTGAACGTTTCCTCGTACTATCAGCAGGTGATCAAAGGGTTGATCATCATCGGGGCCGTCATCCTGGATCGAGAAAAGGCCTCGAAGTAGACAGACCCCGCCCAGTAGACGGAGCCTACGGTCATGCAGAAAATCGTCGTGGTCCTTCTCGTTGTCGCGCTGGTGGTCGTGTTGTGGATCGTCAAACCCGATGCCTCCACCGACGACAGGCTCGTGGTCGGCGTGAGCCTGCTGAATCTCTCCAACGAGTTCATCGTCGACATCCGAGAAGCGCTGGAGGCGAAGGCGGCGGAACTGAACGTCAAGCTGATCGTCACGGACGCCGAACGAAGCGCCGAAAGGCAGATTCAACAGATCGAGAGCTTCATTGCCCAGCAGGTCGATGCCATCATCCTGAATCCCTGTGAGGTCGAGGCGAGCTCCCCCGCCGTCGACAAGGCGCTGGCGGCTCACATTCCCATCGTCAACGTCAATTCCGAGACGCGCTCGGAACCGACGGCGTTCGTAGGCTCGCGGGATGAAGAGTCCGCGGAGATCGCTATCGGCTACATCGCCCAGCGGCTGGACGGCACGGGGCGGATTATGATGATGGCCGGCTACCCGGGCCAAGCCGCTGAGATCAAGCGCACCGAAGGGGCGAAAGCGACGCTGAAGCAATATCCGGAGCTGAAGCTCGTCGCCGAGCAGACCGCCAACTGGTCGCGCGAGGAAGCGATGGCCCTGATGGAGAACTGGCTCCAGGCCTATCGCGATGGCATCGACGCCGTGTTCGCGCAGAACGACGAGATGGGCCTCGGCGCTTTGAACGCGCTGCAAGCGGCCGGCGTGAAGGATAAGATCGTGCTCGTCAGTGTTGACGCCATTGCCGATGCGCTCAAAGCCGTCGAGCAGGGCCAGCTCGACGCGACGGTGTTCCAGAACGCCAGGCGCCAGGCCGCGGTAGCGCTGGAAACGGCCGTGCAGATCGTCCAGGGCCAACCTTACGAGAAAAAGGTCCTCATTCCCTTCGAGTTGGTCACGAAGGAAAACGTCGGCCGCTACCTGGCGCCGCAATAATCGGGCGCCCTTACGCGATGAAAGTATCTCCATCCCGGCTGCGACCACAGAGATTGATGCGCTGTCCCGGCACCTGTGGTGCGAATCCTGTCGGAATCGTGTCCGCCTCGCCCGTGCGAATCCACCCTCCCACTTGGCCGAAATCGCCCGTGGCAGTTGCGCCGAACCAGCCCTCCATCTCGCGGAGTTGAACGTCGAATCGTTCCTTCGGGCCGGAGACCGCCATCACGGCCCCGATCCGTACGACACGCGCCTTTTCAGGAATCGCGGCGCTGACATGCCAATGGTTGGCCTTGTCCTTGTGATAAGCCTCCGGAATGCCATGATTGTAGGGCGTGTCGAATTGATCCGTCTGCGTCAGTAGCAGTTTGTGACTGCCCGATAAGTGGACGTCCAATGTTGCCCCTTTGCGACGTGACGTAATCCTGTTGCCCTCGATCTCCATCCTCTCAAACGCGTGGAGCATCCATTTGTACTGGCTGGGAGCCGGCGCAACGATTTCGTCCAGCAGCAGGAAGAGACCCGGTCGCAGGAAGAGAATGTGCCGCACCCATTTCTTCAGCTTGCCCATGTAGGCGGGCGTGGCATCGCCCGCGATGTAGGAATAGCCGGCCGCGTCCTTGAAATCGACAATCGCCCCGTTTGCCGCTGCCGAGCGAATCTTCTGGCCTTGGCCATTGACCAGGATGCAATTGTTCGCCTTGGTGGCTCGCGTCCATTGGGCGTGGTGGGGCTTGCCATACGAAGGCCCGTAATAACCCGACGGAATCGCCAGAGCCGCGCCGCCTTTCATGATCGCAAACGCATTCTGATCCGCGTGACTGTGTGACACGCTGCCGTACGGACTGCTCTTGAAGATCAGACACGTGTCGTTTTCCGGATCGGCAACATCGCTGTGCAGCCCCGCCCAGCCTACACTTTTGAAGACGCGGGAATTGGGCAGATCGGTCGGTGCCTTGGCTGGCAGCTCATCCTCGTACAACAGTGACCCGCTCAATCCGCCGCGATAACCCGGGATCTGCTGCACCCACCAGCCGATATACGGATCGTTATAGCGCTGGGCGTGGAAGGCCATCAGCTCGGCGTAGCCACTGCCGCGCCCGACCCCGGGACCACCGCCTTCGGCGCTATCGCCGAAGGGGCGGATCTCGCCGTGATTGGCGGTGCAGTAGAAGAAGAAATAGCGCACGTTGTTGAAGAACGGTCGCTGCCAAAGATCATAGCCTGCAAGTTGGCGCAGGCCTTCGAAGGCGGGGATATAGAACGTGTTGTACCACAGACCGTAAGGAATTCCCTCGGCCCAGCCCCCATCTGTGCCGGCCCAATGCGGATAGAATGTCAACAAGGCCTTCAGTGAATAGGTCAGCCAGGTCTCGGCGTCGGACGTCTCGCCGGCCATCGCCAATGACATATCCGTGAGATAGGCAATCAGACGCCCATTGTGGCTCTCGCCCGGATAGGTGAGATAATTCCGCCGGGCCAACCGCCGGTAGGTTTGCCGGGCCCGCGCCTTGCATATCTTGAACACCAGTTGCTTCTCGCGCTCGTTCAGAGCATCGTAAAGCCAGTCGTAAGCAACATGAGCACATTTGGAGAACGACAGACCCACCTCATCGCCCCACTTCGCGCTGACGGAACTCACGTCGTCGTCTGCGGTGGGCCAGGAGGCAATTTCGAGCAGGATCTGCTTGGCGGCATTCGCATATTTGCTGTCTTCCGTCATGAGGTACGCCAGCGCCAAGTCCATCAACGCGCCGTTCACGTAGCCTCGGAAATAGCCGAAGTACCTTTGATATTCCAGCCGGCGGGTACCGGCATCCTCAATGTGATGATAGGTCGGAAACTCCGGAAGGCCTTTTGACAGGGCCCGATCCGCGGCTCTTTTGCAGGCCTGCCATGATTGGGCCCGCGTCGTAGTGAGCGTCGAGCGAATCTGCTCCAGATGTGCTTTCGGGTAGAGAATGCGCGGATGCGCTCGGGGAACCCGGTGCAGCAATTCTTTCGGCTCGACCCAGGGCAGTTCGGCCGCACCCTTCAGGATGACGAAAGAGCGTTTGCCGCGATGGCCCAGCTCGCGCCCCTGCTTGTCGAGTGCGACAACGTCCCAGGTATACCTTCCTGCCGTCAGAACGCGGTCGGGGCAGTGGACGGGATCGGCCCCAATGTCCTTGCGGTAAACCGCATGGCCCGCCTCAACGAATATGTCGACGCGATAGCCGACAGCCGATGGACAGGGCAGCCAGGCCAGGCCAACGGGCGATATCTTCAGTTCAGCACCATCCAGCGGCCGCGGAAAGAGCATCTGGTCGGACGTCTTCTGGGTCAGAAACTCAGCCGAACTCTGCCCGGCCAGCACATCGGCCCACGGCATGGCGGCGCTGAGGCCCAAAGCTCCGGTGGTCTTGATAAACGTGCGTCGTTTCATCGGTCATCCCTCTTCAAGGTTGCTTGACGATTGCGCTATTGCTCCGTGATGGAATAGTCCAGAATTCCCAACGGCGTCGCTTCGTGCGCGGTGCTCGGCGATTCCTGCACCATAATCGAGAGCACCCCATCCTGCTTCCAGCGATAAACGTCACCGAGCATCTCATTGACGAAGGGCCCCTGCTCTCGGTGCAGGATCTTCCAGTCTTCCCACTTCGATGCGGCCGTGGCGCCGGCAATGATCAGATCGCCCAGTCGGTGGAGATGTCCGTCCGACAGAGTGGCGTCTTGCCTCCTCACACCGTAGATCACGTAGGCATTATCTTCCACATCCATAAACACCTTCGGACGATTTCCCGCCACCCAGGGCAATTCCGTATGGTGCCAGCGGCCCTCGCGGTCGCGCCAATAGTGGTGATAGCGACGGGCCGGCGGCGGTCCCCAGCGGTGCTCCCCGGGTTTGCTGCCGGCCGCTTCCAGCGATTCATCCGTGCAGTGCCACATCACGACATGGACTCGGCCGCGCGAATCGACGGCCTGGCCATGGGTATTCATCAGGCCATGCTGCCGGCTGATCCGGGCAACCGTAATACCAGGCGAGTTGACGTGGGCCGGTTCGGTCAGCACGTTCCCCTCGTTATTGCGCCAGGTCACGCCATGGTCGTCGCTACAGGCGTACATCAGATCATGGTTCGAGCCCTGGCTGTCCTCGCGCCAGACCCAGGTGGTGTGGAGTTTACCTGCGGGCCCATAGCCGTACCCGTTCGGATACGAACAGCGCGAATCGCTCCGCCCCATGGCATCCTGGAAGCGACCTTTGTGTGAATCAATCTGACGCGTGTTCCGCCATGTCCCGGTGGCGGCATCGTAATCGACCAACATGCGATCGCCATTGCCCGATCCGCCACGTCGGTAGCAGAACTGGAGACGACCGTCCGGCATCTGCCAAAAACGCGGATACGTGATGCGAATCGGTTTGCCTGCCTCCAGTTCCGACCTGATGGGGCCAAAGAGCGCTGCGTCCCATGTCACGCGGTCGGGATGAGTGGCTGCGTCTCGG
>CP070782.1:4453633-4458496 GCA_020346325.1 Phycisphaerales bacterium | reverse complement strand
GGGCGTCCAGCGGACCGGTGTTTGAGTGGTCGATGCTGTTGTCGAAAACGCCGTTGATGTAGATGCTGTTGATCTCCGCCGTCGTGTCGCGTACCGCAGCGATGTGCACCCACTCACCGGTGACGATATCGCCGTTCGAATTGACGGAAAGATCCGGATTGCCGCAGAAGAAGGAGAACTTCGTCCCCAGGACAGCAATGACAAAGTCGTTCGCCACGCCTCCGACGTCGGACCAGAATATGCCGCTGCCCTGGTAGGCCTGGGTTCCGGCCAGCCCTTCGGTATCCGTCTTGATCCAGGCCATAATGGCGAAATCATCCTGGACCGGCCGGTCCAGTTCCACGTAGCTATCGCTGCCGTTAAAGGCGAAGCAGCCTTTGACGTAGCCCGCGGCATCGAATTGCAGTCCCCCGTTGGGCGTTCCGTCGTTCCCGTTGCCCGAGGCGTCGACGATGGTGGCGCCAAGCTGGTCAAAGGGGTAGTACACGATGGGTTCGGGCCCGGCCGCCCTCGCCTGGGTTGCGTACCCCGCAAACAAGGCAGCCGCACAGAACAGCCAAGTCAATTTCCGGCACATAAGAGTCCTCCTTCGCACAAGGCCAGAAGCCATCTCACTTCGGCCACACGCCAAAGCATACGGAACTCACAGGCAGGCTACACTCTGCTTGTCGGCAGGATGCGCTGCCACGATTTGATGTTTCACATAACGGACGCGTGCCTCGATCTTTCCGACGTCGTCCCCGTTCGTCGAGATGTCTCCACGCCGGCGTCCTTCCCCACAATCCTCCTTCTCCTGCCTCAACTCGGATTTCACCAATACAATTATCATGCTCGATCGCAAGCCGCGGCCCCGGCGGATTGCCGCCGGAGCCGCGGTCCATGCCCGTGCCTGAGGTCGCACGCGGACACCTCGCCCGATCCCTCGGGATCGCAACTCCGGTGCCGGCGTGCCGATCAACTCGATCTCCGCGATCTGCATACTGTTGGCGCTGGCCGCGTCGCGGACGGTCGGGAAGAGCACCTGATAGTGGGCGTAGGCCACGTCGTTGTCGAATGTGATCGGGGTCTCGTTCTTGGTGAAGCGTGGCCAGGCCGTCGCACCGGTGAAGTCCACGATGTCGCCACTGGCAATCAGCGTATATGGCCCGTCGATCCCGGTGTTGGAGCCATACAATTCGAAAGACGCTGGATCTCGCTCGGACGCGTCGTTGGCCGTGGTGAACGTGATCTCCGTGACGACCGTCGCGCCTGCCAACGGGGTAATCTGAACACCGGTCGGTTCTGTGGCGCCCTTGAAGTGCAGGAACTTCGTGGCCGTGTTGTCGTCGACCGCCAGATCCGGGTACTCGGCCGCCGGCCAGTCGTTGTCATTGGGAACGCCCACGACGATGTCACCGGCACGGGTCACGTCCGGCGAATCGGCCGTACTATCCTCTAGAACCTCGGGATAGAGCCGGACATCGTCGATGTACACAATCCCCTGCGCGCCGGCGCCCTCGATGCCGATGACCAGGGAATTGACGTTGCTGACATTGCCGACGGCGGACAGATCGATACTCCACAACTGCCAAGCCGTCCGCCTGATGCTCGCGGCCTGACCGTCATAGACAACCTTGGTGCCGTTGATCTTGACATACAGTTGCGCGATGCTGTTGTCCAGGTTGCCATGGAAGTACAGCGACAGGCTCTGGATGCCATTGGCCGCCCAATTCTGCGCCAAGCTCAGCTCGGCCTCGGCCGTGGTGACGCCGGCGTTGTCATACTGCAGCGGCATCGACTGGCGCCCGCCGTGGACGATCGTCTGCTCCGTGAAGGGCGACTCGAGGTACCCTACCGTCGAACCGGTCTCGTTGACCCAGCCATCGATCCAGGTCTCGTAGATGAGATTATCTTCGTCGTTGTAACTCTCGAAGTCGTCGACGACGAGATACTCCTGGGTGTCGAAGCTCCAGATGTCACCGGCCCAGGACTCTGCGTCCTGGATCTCAGTGACCTGCCAGTAGTACGTCGCGCCGAGGTCCAGTGCACCGGGGCTGTGGCTGGCCGTGCTGGGCGTCCCGGCTAACCCCAGCGCGTTCGGGTCGGTGCCGACGTACACCTCGTGCGCGACCGCATCACGACCGGCGCGCCAAGCCAGTTCTGCGTCCACACTGACACCCGTCGCGCCGTCGTTCGGCTGCGGCTCGCGGGCGTGGGCGGGGATGTACATGAAGCGGACTTCGCTGAGGCCGTACTGAGGCAGCGCTCCCCAGCCACTGTTGATGATGAAGCGGACGTACCGGGCCGCCGCCCCTTGGAAAGCGATCGTCGTGTTCGCCGTGTAGCTGGCGTTGGCGGTGGCCTGAGCCAATTCGACATCACCCAGAGCCGTCCAGTTCGCGCCGTCCTCAGAATACTCGACCGTCACGTTCTTGATGCCAAAGCCAAGCAGCAATTCGAACTGCACGTTGTAGTTCCAGACCAGCATCTCGTGCAGCTTGTAGACACGGTCAAATTCGAATTGAATATACATGGGCTCTTCACCGCTGGGACTGCCGAGCCACATATCGGTACTGGCGATTGAATGCTCGTCGCTGGCGTTGAGTCCGGAGCCGTTGACGGTGTTCTCCGGTCCGGCTCCCGGGTCGGGCGTCAGGTTACTGGTGGCGACCACGTTGGCGAGCGGGTAGGCAAACGGTTCGGCCGTGAAGCGCCAGACGCCCCCTTTGAAGATAGTGTTGTCGGGCGCCGCATTGACCTCGTCGACCCGCCAATAGTAGGTCTGGCCGAATTCGAGCAAGCCTTCGGGGTCGTAAGTGGTCGCGGTCTGCCCCTGACTGACCAGGACGCCCAGCGGATTGCCGCGACTGGCGGCGTCGACATCCTCGAAGGTGGTGCCGAAATAGATGTCATGGCTGGCTGCGAAATCTCCCGGCGTCCAACTCAACACGACGTCCCGCACGATATCATTCGCCCCGTCTCCCGGGACGGGAGCCATGGCCGTGGTAAAGACTTCCATATACTCGGCCACCGCAATGAGGTTGTCGACGCTGAACGTGCCATCGCCGTTGCCATGGTCGTGGATGCGCACGAACCCGCGGAAGGTGTCGCCCGGGAGATAGTGCTTGACCCACCCGGCGGCATTGCCGGCGTCATCGACGGCCAGCACGGTGAGGTTGTCCGTCACGTCGGGGGCCGTGGGGCGCCGCGAGATCCACGTCTCAGTCAGTCCCCATTCGACACCGGCTTCCGTGAGAGTCACCTCATCATAAGAGTCGTTCGGGCCCGTAGAGGCGTTGAATCCCAATACGTTGGTCGCCCCGTTCGAACCCCACGTGGTACCGGTGTCGCCTCGATAGTAGAAGGGCCAGTCCGAGTACCACACGACCTTGCCGCCGGCGTCCAGATAACGTCGGATCGTACAGTTCTCATCCTGCGTCTCGGCCACGGTGCTGGGTACGACATCCCGGCACATCACGACCACGCTCAGTTTCCCGTCAGCGATCCGGTCATCCATCCAATCTTTCAGTTCGTCGCCGTCGACCACGCGATAGCCCGCCGCCTCCAAGGCGTCGCGTATGGGCCCGCCATCTCCGGCCCAGGCCGTACCATAGGCCGAATCCCAGTAGGCGACACGATCGTATGGACTGCTCTGGGCCTGCGCCGCCGCCGACCCCAACAGTGAGACCACGAAGACCAGATACATTAACTTTTTGACCATGATATGCCTCCTTTGAAAAGGGTCCATACCGCCGTGCTCCGACACCATACCGGAGCGCATCCCCCTTGACACATCACGTGGCTGTAAGAGTGATCGCCGAACCGCCACACCTTGGGATACATCGTCTCTTCATGGGTGACGCATCACCTCAGGCAGCCATGAATTGCCTCGCTCACCTCCTTTCCGCAGGTTCGAGATCTCGCCTTGGGGGTGGAATCACTCGGGTTGTGAATGCGAAGTCCGGGTTGGATCGCCCCCGCGTCGCTGTCTCAGTGGCATCCATCGCTCCACCCCGTGTCGGCATCTCCCGTTCCGGGCCGTGGCGCCGGCGGCGCCACGGTCCGCATCGACCGCACATAAGGCAGGCTGCGCCGCGGCGCACCTGTGGAAACCGTCACAAACGCCCGACACCTTTTGGTCCCGTGCCTGTCAACCGCCCAAGTCAATCCCTCTTATCGGACGGCCAGGACGGCCCTTCAGGCAGCTTAGGAGTCCCTTTCTCTCGAAGTCGGCACGTTCCCATGCTAGGGCAGCGGCTTGCCGAACTCGATATCGTCGACATAGATTTGGCCGGTCCCGCCGGAAGCCGGATTGTCCCGGTCGCCCAATCCCAGGTAGACCGTCGTGACATCGGCCAGGTTCACGCCTGCCGCGGTCAGGTCCGCGAAGGGAACGACCCATTCCTGCCAGTCCGTGGTCAGGACCGCCTGCGGGTCTGCATGCGTCGCCACCGCGACATTCCCGGCACGGTCTTCGACCGCCACGTAGAGCGTCTCGGGTGCGTTGTCGGCCTGACCCTGGAAAAACAGCCGCAGGGAATCAGCCCCGCCGACAGTCCAGTCCTGAGCACCGGCCCACGTGCGCGATGCCTCGGAGTAGAACGGTGGGGCGGCGTTGTCGTATGCCAGCGGCATCGACTGCGCCCCGCCATGGACGATCCCGATCTCAGCAAACGGAGCATCCAGATGCCCGACGGTCGAACCGGTCTCGTTGACCCAGCCGTCGATCCAGGTGTCGTAGATACGATTGTCTTCGTCGTCGTACGCCTCGAAGTCTTCGATCGTCGCGTATTCCTGCGTCGTGAAACTCCAGATATTCCCGTCCCAGGAAGTGACCGCCTCGGCCTCGTTGACCTCGTCGACCCGCCAGTAGTATGCCTGGCC
>CP070782.1:4451013-4453533 GCA_020346325.1 Phycisphaerales bacterium | reverse complement strand
TAGTTAATCCATCGAGTGCGCGGAAAAGATTCTGTTGAGAAGCTAATTAGATGTCATGACGATCCCACGCGTGCTTGACAAGCGCATACGTTCTCTTAACTAGTGCATTCGCACCGCCCGAAAGAACGTTAGACCTTCCACGCCCGGTCGCTTCGCCGACTCTTGACAATCAGGACCACTGCGCCGGCCACGGTTAGCGCCGCCAGGAGCGAGCCGGCGTTCAGCGATCCCTTGACCGAGCGCCATACAATCCAATACCCGATCGCGCCCGGCAGTAAGGCGTAGTAGATAAAGACGAACAATGTCTTGCGAATCACCAATCCTTCCCTGCCGACCATTCCGACAACCGCCGAAGCGGCCACAACGTTGTGGACGCAAATGGTGTTCCCGGCGGCGCCGCCGACGGCCTGCAGCGCGACGATCCAGGTCGGATCCACGCCGATTCGAGAGCCTACATCAAATTGGAACAGCGAGAACATCATGTTGCTGACGGTGTTGCTCCCGGCCACGGCCGCGCCGATGCCTCCGACGAACGGCGAAAAAATCGGCCAGGCGCTCCCCGCCAACGCTTCGACGCCCACGGCCAAGGTAATGGGCATCTGGCTGTAGTCCCGTAAGCCTCCGCCGCTGTGGATGAACACCTGCACCATCGGCACGGTAAAAACCAGCGCCACCGAAGCCACCACCATCGTCCGGGCCGAATGGTGCCAGGCCCGGCCATAGGCGGGCAGGTCCATCCGGTGGAGTAGAAAAGTCAACAGGGATACGACGATGAAAACCGTGCCCGGCAGGTAGAGCGGCATGACCGTGCGTGAGACATCCGTGCCGAAAATGTCCTCGACCGGAACGATGCAGGACTTTAGCCAGCCACCTAGGGGAAGCGAGGTGAGGCGCGTCAGCACCAACACAACGGCCACGAACAAATAAGGACACCATGCGCGCAGCAGCCCGATGTCGCTTTCATGGCGATGCTTCTCGTCAAACGAGAGCCGTCCCGCCCACTGCGGCTCCCATTTGTCGGGGCTCTCAAAATCCCACGGATCTGTCTTGGAGGGCACGAGGAAGCCGAGCCTGGCTGCTGGCACCACAATCAACAGACCGATTAGCCCCCCAATGATGGACGGGAACTCCGGCCCCAGGAAGTAAGCGACGGCCAGGTACGGCGCCGTCATGGCCACGGCTGCAAATAGTGCGAACCTCCAGACCTGCAAGCCCTCGCGGAGCGACCGGTTGCTGCCAAAGAAACGCGTCATCATCGCCACTACGAACAGCGGCACAAGCGTCCCGGTGATGGCGTGTAGCACCGCGACTTTGAAACCGATCAGGGCCAGGAAGGCGTCCCAGTCTACTTGGCCGGCGGCGGTCAGATACTGCAATCCCAAAGTGCTGATGTTCTCCTGCGCCAGCGCTGCCTGCTCGACCGCCCCGCTGCCGGACAATCCCGTTCTAACACCGACGAGAATCGGCGTCCCAGCGGCGCCGAACGACACGGGCGTGCTTTGAATGATCATACCGGCCGTTACTGCCGCCATCGCGGGAAATCCCAGGCCCACCATGAGGGGCACCGCGACCGCCGCCGGGGTGCCAAAGCCAGCCGAACCCTCGATGAACGAGCCGAACAGCCAGGCGATGATGATCACTTGTATCCGCCGGTCTGGGGTAATGTCACGAAAGCTCTGGCGAATCTTCCACAGAGCACCGCTTTCCTCGAGCGTGTTCAACAGCAGGATAGCGCCGAAGATGATGTACAGCAGTTCACTGGCGATCACGAGACCTTTGACCGAGGCCGCCGCCACCTGCAATGCCGGAATTTGCCAGACCAGCAAGGCCAGGGCGACCGACGTGATGTACGAGATAGGCATCGCCCTGCTGGCCGGCCAACGCAGGATCACCAGGAAGAAGGCGACCGCTGCAATAGGCAGCAAGGAGAGAATAGCGAGGAATCCGATGCCCATGTGTCTTGCTTTCCGGTTGTACGTTCCTGTTTGCCACAGAGATTCTACTCGCACCAGCGGCGCGACACAATCACTTTGCCCCTACGTCACCGATCTGGTCCAACGGGTTCTTGACCATCCCCGCTCCTACAACCCCTAGAGTTTCTGCATGCCCATGCGGCGTTCCTTCCCTCTGGGCCGCAGCCTTAAGTGGTTAGCTCAGCCTAAGGCCTTTGATGGCACGAGTGCTTCTTATGGCTTTGACAGATGAGTGTTTCTGTTCGCCTCTGGCACCCACCACACAGCGTCTTGCCACAGGGTATGACTGAAATACAGGCGCCGCCCAGGCAGTAGCCCTTGGGTGTCACGCCCCTCGCCTCTCCTCCATAATCATCCAAGTGTCAGGTCGAATCTTGGCTAATTCAACTCAGTTGGCCTCAACGTCAGCGACCTAATTCCACCTTCAGCTTCGCAATCTGTTCCTCGGTCTCTTCGATCCTCTGCCAGTGAGCTGTTGAGGCGTGGTGAACGCTGACGTAACCCTTCGTGCCAGAACAGTGTTCGGGTAACGTGGCCTTCAACTCCT
>CP070782.1:4441170-4450913 GCA_020346325.1 Phycisphaerales bacterium | reverse complement strand
CCGCCCAGGCGGGAATCGTGCGATCGGCCACCATGAACTGCTGCGCGGTGCGGCATTTGGTGCGGTAGTAAAGACCGAGACCGATGAGGACAAAACAGTAGAGAGCGAGAATTCCGATGTCGAGCGCGCTGAGGCTCCCCTCCATGGCGTCTCCTTATCTCAGATCCAACATTCCATCGGCGGTGATGCCGAACTCGTGGACATAGCGGCGCACGATCTCGCGTTCGGGCTCGCGGAAGCGGTGGAACGGCTCGGCCACGAAATCGCTACAGATATCCAGACAAGACAAGGCGCACTTGAGCCCTTTGAGAAAACTCGAGGCGTATTTGCCCACGCGATAGAGCGTCGCGTTGATCTTCACCACTTGCCTGTGCAGGGCTTCGACCTTGGGCAGGTCTTTTGCGACGGCCGCATCGTATAGATCGACGTATAGCCTGGGCAGCAGATTGGCGCCGCCGCAGACCCCGCCGTGGCCGCCCAGCAGGATCGTCTCGGCCAGCAGCGTCTCCGGCCCCATCAGCAGCGAGAAATCGGGACGATCCGCCATCACCGACTGGAGCAGGCGGAAGTACATCATGTTGGCGGAACTGTCTTTGAGGCCCACAAGGCCGGGCAGCTCGGCGGCGGCTTTGACCGTGTCGGCCTCGAACACCGCCTGCGGGCGACCGGGCATGTTGTACAGCAGGACGGGCAGGGAAAGACGCGGCACGAGATGTTGCAGGTATTCGAGCAGTTCCGCCTGACCGGCTGAGAAATAGTACGGCGCGGCCAGGACAAGGCCGTCGGCGCCGACTTCCGCCGCTTTCTGCGCGAGATTGAGCGATTCGACAAATGACGTATCGGTGATCCCCACCAGGACCGGCACGCGGCCTTTGACCTGACTGCAGACGCGCTCGACGAACTCGTGCCGCAAGCGATGGCTCAAACTGGGCGCCTCGCCCGTGGTGCCCAGAATGAAGAGGCCATGGACCCCGCCGGCCAGAATGTGCTCGATCAACCGCTCCAGCCCGGCCCCATCGAGCGCATCGGCCTCCAGCAGCGGCGTGACCATGGGCGGGATAATGCCACGCAAGGGCCTGGCCAGTGTATCAGTGCTCGATCCCATCTTTGCCTGACTCCATCAAACTGTCCTGACATTCCCCTCCGACGCGACGCGGGACATCATAACGCACCTCGCCACTTCCGCCAAGACTGAAAGTCTTGAGGCGATCAGTTCCCGTGTGTGAAAACTTTCCCGCAGCGGGATTTCCCCAGGGGAACGCCCTCGGGAGACTGCCCCTTCTGTCATTCCGGCGTAGGCGGGAATCCAGACTGCCGCGATACAGTCTGGATCCCTGCCTCCGCAGGGGTGACAGAGTCGGCCTCGTACGAGGTAGTTTGCGATCGCCAGGATATTCTCACACTCCATCCACTCTGTCGTTGGTGACGGAGAATTGCGGATGAAAGGTCTGGACCTGGAGACGTCAATCATCCATAATGAATGCTCCGTTATTGCTGACTAACGTCCAATAGGAGGCACCCGATCATGAGACCTTCATTGACCCGTCGTTCCTTCGTCAAGAGCACCTCCGCCGGCCTGGCCACCGTGGGCGTTCTCTCAACCGGCGTAAGATCCCTGTATGCCGGTGTCTCGGGAAAGGCCAACACACTCGCGCTGCACGGCGGCACGCCCGTCCGCGCCAAGCCCTTCTCCGAAACCTGGCCCATCATCGACGAGCGAGAAGAGAAGGCGTTGGTCAAGGCGCTCAAAAGCCGTAACTGGTGCTGCCTGCGGGGCAACGCGGTCTACGACTTCGAGAAGCTGTTTGCGGCGGAGATGGGCGTGCCCCACTGCGTGCTGACCAACGGCGGCACCACCGCCTTGCGGACCTCGCTGGCCGTCCTGGACGTCGGTCCGGGCGACGAGGTGATCACGACGCCGCACACGTTCATCGCCACCATCAATACGATCACAAACCTCCACGCTTTGCCCGTGTTCGTCGATGTGGACGCGGATACCGGTTCGATCGACGCCGACCTCATCGAGGATGCCATCACCGAGCACACGCGGGCCATCCTGCCGGTCCACCTGAACGGACTGCCGGCCGACATCGAGAAGATCATGGCAATCTCTAAACGGCACAAGATCCCGGTGGTCGAGGACGCGTGCCAGTCGGTCTTTTCCGAAGTAGGCGGTAAGAAGATCGGCACGTTCGGCACGACCGGGTGCATCAGCTTCCAGGAATGGAAATCGCTGGTCTGCGGCGAAGGTGGCGCGATCCTGGGCCATGACGAGGAACTCATGCGGCGCTGCGCCGCGTTTATCAACAACGGGCGCGACCCGAAACGCGAGGAGCGGGGTTACCCCTTCCCCGGCTCGAACCATCGCATGACCGAATTCCAGGCGGCGGTTCTGACCGAACAGTTCAAACGCTTCCAGAAGCAGGACCCGCTGCGCCAAAAGAATGGCCGCTACATCGAAAAGGAACTGGCCAAGCTGTCGGGCTTGACGCCGCGGCAAGCGCTATACGAAGGATACACGCATCACGTACGTCCGCTTCGAGATGGACTACGACCGCGAACAGTTCCAGGGCGTCCCGGCCAGCCAGTTCGCCAAGGCAGTTCAGGCCGAGGGTATTCCGCTGGAGGGCGGGGCCCGACGCTATGGCAGCGCCTGTCACAGAGAGAAGATGCTGGAGGCCCACCTGAATTCCCGGGCATTCCAGGCGGCCTTCTCCAAAGCCCGGCTGGAGAAGTACCGCCAATCGCTGCACTTCTCCATCATGGACGACGGCCCGTCGCCGCGCCGGGAAATGCTCTGGATGGACAGCAAGATCCCCTTCCTGGCCAAACGCAGGGATATGGGCCAGATCGTCGAGGCGGTCAACAAGGTCGCCCGCAACCTCGACCAGCTTACATGAGGCGATGATTTCGCCGTAGGGGCAGGCGCCGGTGCCTGCTCAAGCAACGGCATAGGGTGACTACAGAGGGCGCTGCCTACCGTTTGGCGGCCGGATAGAGATTGTGCAGCATGTGAAGCGACCGGCGCACGACGATCTCGGCCGCCTGCGGCGCGAAGGGGCTGCTGCGAATCTCGTACCCCCCTTCCACGTAGTATTTGCCCGGGGCCAGGTAGCCGGCCGCGCCGTTGCAGTGCGTGATGACGAACGTGTGCTTGCAGGGCGAGCCAGCCTTGATCGCCATACCTATCTCGCTGAACACCTCAGCTCCCAGGCCGACGAAGGCCACGTCACCCACGCGTCCAACGGTGACATTCAGCGAAACCGAAGACCGGTCGCCGTCGGATTCGTCACTCTGTTTGGGCGGCAATGTCAAGGTCGCCAAGGCGGACTTGATGGGTCCATCCGAGTCGGCAACCTCGGCGCGGCGACTGACATGGACGACCTCTTCGCCCAGGAACGTTCCCAGCAGGACGGGCTCGGGAATCCAGCCGGACTCGGTGTTGAACTCAGGCAATATGCGAAACCACGGATCGATATCGCCCGACGCACCGGCAAAGGCCGGCGCGACCACGTCCGGCCCCATCACCTTCTCGACGAACTGCTCGGCCAGGCCCAGCACATCCCCACTGATAACGTAGTTTCTCGGCCCGAGGCTGGTCGCGTGCGTGGCGTAATCAAAAGCCAGGGCAACCAACTCGTCATCCGGCCGCGCCACCTTCAGCACCAGCACCTCCTTGTCCATAGAGCCGTACGGATTGCGGCCCAACACGATATCGCTCTCGCCGCTTTCGCGGATGCGCACCTCGCGCCGATTGGAGCCGACGGGACAGGAACCGGTCGCGACGCCCAGTTGCGCCGGTTCGGCGTTCTCTATGGCCTCTTGAATCGCTTCGATCAGCCTGCTCTTGAACGTCTCAGTGTAGGCGACGTTGTTCGGATGGCCGTGTTCGACGTCGCAGGTCAGGGTCGGCGCCGCGTGCGTATGAATGGCCGTGAGAAACAGCTCGCGCGGTTCCAGATCGCAGGCTTCGAGGATAGCCCGGCGGAGGTAGTCGGCCGTGCCGGCGTAATAGCCGATCACGTCGGCCGAGACGAGAACGAGCTTGTCGCCGCCCTGCTCGAACATGAGAACGCGCGCCGACAGCGGGTCGTGGACACCCGTGGAGAGGTCCTTACGACTGGCGTATCCCGACATCTGCACGGGTTTCTCCGGTGTGATATCCACGCGCGCCACGCCCACCCGGAGCGTCGCGGATGCGGGCAGGACAATGACGTAAAGACAAACGACCAATGAAACCGCAGTAGAACGCATCCGTAACCTCATCGCATCGGCTCCTTTATTCGAGTCTTCGCTTGCACTCATCGAGCATCTCGGCGGTGCGCGTCGCACCCACGCGCGTGACACCCACGCTACGTACCTCCAACAACTTGTCCAGATCGCGCACCCCCCCGGCCGCCTTGACCTGCACGTGGTCCGGTGCGTGGGCCCGCATCAGTTTCAGATCCTCCATCGTCGCGCCGCCGGTACCATAACCCGTGGAGGTCTTGACCCAGTCGGCCCCGACCACTCCGCAGATCTCGCAGAGTTTGACCTTCTGCGCATCGTTCAGGTAGCAATTCTCAAAGATCACTTTGACCTTCTGGCCGGCCGCGTGCGTAACCTCGATCACGGCACCGATGTCGGTCTGCACGTAGTCCCAGTTGCCGCTCAAGACCTGGCTGATATTGACGACCATGTCCAGCTCCTGACCACCATCGTCAAGCGCCCGTTTCGCCTCGGCCACTTTGATTGCCGTCGTATGCCCACCGTGCGGGAATCCGATGGTTGTGCTGGCCTGGACCGTACCGCCTTTGAGCATCTCGGCGCAGCGCTTCAGATAGTATGGCATGATGCAGACGCTGGCGACGTCGTACTCGAGCGCCAGTTCGCACCCCTTTTCAAGCTCCGGCACGGTCAGCGTCGGATTCAGCAGGGAATGGTCGATCATCTTGGCGATATCGTGGTAGGCGTAGTCCATGGAATACTCCTGGTTACGGTGTTTGGTCTCAAGGCATGTACTGACTCAGATAACGGGCGCTCTGCTGTAGCGCCGCTTTGCGCGTCTCCAACGAGGCTTCGTACGCCCGGTCCTCCACTTCCACGCAAACAGGCCCGGTATAACCGATCTCGCCCAGCACCGAACAATACCGTCCCCAGTTTACTTCGCCCAGGCCGGGCAGCTTCGGACTGTGATATTGCAGGGGCGTAGCCAGGATGCCGACCTCGTCGAGCCGCTCCTGGTCCAGGCGTACGTCTTTCGCGTGGGCGTGAAAGATCCGATCCTTGAACTCCCACAAGGGCTTGATGTAGTCGATGTGCTGCCAGATAAGATGGGACGGATCGTAGTTGAGTCCGAAGTAATCCGAGGGAATCTCCTCGAACATGCGCCGCCACACGTGAGGGCTGTGTGCCAGGTTCTTGCCCCCGGGCCATTCGTCGTTCGTAAACAGCATGGGGCAGTTCTCGATCCCGATACGCACCTGCTGCGCTTCGGCGAACTTCACCAGGGGCTTCCACACTTTCTTGAATTGCGGCCAGTTGTCGTCGACCGATTTGGTCCAGTCCCGCCCGACGAAAGTCGTCACGCAGCCAATCCCGAGCATGGCCGAAGCCTTGATCACCTTCTTGAAATGGGCCGTGACCATCTTGGCTTCGGCGGCATCCGGCGTCAGATAATTCGGGTAATACCCCAGCGAACTGATACCGATGCCTGTGTCTTTCAACAGCGCATTGATCTGGTCGGCGTCGGATGGCTTGAAGCTCGTCACATCGATATGGGTCACGCCCGCGTACCGTCGCTCGGCCTTGCCTTTGGGCCAACACATGACTTCAACGCACGAATAGCCCGTCTCGGCGGCGAACAGAACCACCTCTTCAAACGGCAGATCGGGCAGAATGGCAGTGACAAATCCCAGCTTCATGAACGATCTCCTTTCAATTCGATCCAGCCTCTCTCGCGGTGACTGCGCAGGATCGCTTCGCACAAGAGAATCTCGCGATGGCCATCGGCAAACATCGGAAAGGTAGCCGGTGCCGAGACGTCCCCCGCTTTGATGTAGTCATAGAACGCCCGGAAACATTGTTTGAAGGTATCGGGGAAGCCTTCGTTGTGGCCGCCGGGATAGTTGATGAAGCGCCGGGCGCTGTCGGAGACGAGAGCCGGATCGCGCAGCAGCAACTCGTTGGGCTGGTCGCGATGCCCGACCCACAATTCGTTGGGCTGTTCGCTGCACCACGACAGAGCACACTTCGAGCCGGCGATCTCATAGCGCAAGCAGTTCTTGCGGCCGGCCGTCACTTGAGAGACCTGTAAGCAGCCCCGCGCGCCGCCGGCGAAGCGGATCAGGACACAGCCATAGTCCTCCGTCGCAATCTCCACCGGTTCGGTCTTCGTCGGAGCGGCCCCCTTGCCCTTGAACGTCTCGACCTCGCCCAGCGGACGCTGCCGGGCCGGATAAACCGTCGCCAGATCGGCACAGACCGCTTCGACCTCCAGGCCCGTGATCGCGTGCACCAGATCCAGCCAGTGCGTGCCGATGTCGGCCACCGCCCGTAGCGCCCCCCCTTCCTCGGCCAGAACGCGCCAGTTGTAGTCGGTTGGATGAAACAGCCAGTCCTGGACGTAACTTCCACAGACCGAATAGACGTCGCCCAGATCGCCCCGCCGGCGCATGTCCGCTGCTTCCAGGCACAAGGGATAGTAGCGAATGTTGTAGTTGACACCGGCCACCAGCCCGGTCTTGCGGGCCAGTGCGACCAGTTCAGCCGACTCCGTCGAATCCATCGCCAGGGGCTTCTCGCACATCACGTGTTTGCCCGCCTCCAGGGCCGCCTTGGCCATCGGATAGTGCAACCGGTTCGGCGTGGCGATGTGCACCGCCCGGACGGCCTCGTCGGCCAGGATCTCCTCGAAACTTCGATAGGCCCGGGGCAGGCCGAGCTGATGCGCCGCCGCCCGCGACTCCTCATCTGAAACGCCCAGAATGCCGGCGACTTTGATGCCCAGCCGCTGGATCGCCTCGACATGCACCGGGCCGATGAAGCCGGCCCCCACCACGGCTACCTGAATCTCTGACATATCTTCATCCCTTCCATAGACCTCTCATGTGCCTCGACGACAGTAGCGGCCCGTCCGGAATCTGTCAACGGCATTGTCCCTGCGCAGCAGACATGCTACTCTGTGGGCGGGCTGGCACACTGGCCCGCGCAGCACATGGCTACGGAACGCGATAGGAGGCATGGCATGAGATTCCTGCTGGCGACGCTGTTCGGCACCGCGCTGGCAGCCAGCACGGCTGTCGGTGCCCCGATTCCAATGGAACCGTTCGTCATGAATTGGCGCGAGAACACCGAGGCGCTCGTCGATATGTCCTTCCTGCTTGACGCGCCGGCCGGCAAGGATGGCTCCGTCCGCATTAAGGATGGACATCTGGCCCGGCCTGACGGCACACGCTTTCGCATCTGGGGCGCCAACGTCACAGGCAGCGCGTGCTTCCCTGCAAAGGACGATGCCCGGATCGTGGCGGACCACCTGGCCCGGTTTGGGATCAACGCAGTGCGATTCCACTTCCTCGATTCCAACTGGTCGGGCAGTCTCTTCGTCAAGGGTCGTGACGATACGCGAGCCCTTGACCCAGCGCAACTGGACCGCCTCGATTACTTTGTCTGGGCCTTGAAGCAGCGCGGGATCTACACGAATCTCAATCTCAATGTCGGTCGCACGTACCGCAAGGATGATGGCGTCCGGGACTACGAATACCTGGGCCTGGCCAAGGTCATTAACTACTTCGACGACCACGTGCAGATGTTGCACCGGGAATACGCCCAACAGCTCCTGATCCACTATAACCCCTACACCGAGAGCGAATATCGCCATGAGCCGGCCGTGGCGATCGTCGAACTGGTCAACGAGAACTCCATCGTCGAGGCCTGGTTCAGCGATCGCCTCCTGGGCGAAAACACCAGCAAGCGCCCGGGCACCTGGACGGACATCACCGCGTGGTACGCCCAGCAACTGACGGACAAGTACAATGTTTGGCTGGCGAAAACTCTCAGTGCCACAGAATTGGCCAAACTTCGCCGACTGGCGAACGTAGCAGAAGGCGCCGCCATCCCGCGCCTAACGAGCAGCCAGTTTCGGGACGCCCCCGCGAAGCGCTTCCATACCGAGGCCCGCTTCTACATGCACCTGGAGCGAACCTATTTCCAGCGGATGTATGATCTGCTCAAAGACGAATTGGGCGTGAAGGCCCTGATCGTCGCGACGAGCGACCACAACCACTATCGCAGTGGCTATCCTCTACTGGTCTCGGCCTCCTTGTGCGACGTCGTCGACGGACACGTGTACTGGCAACATCCCAGCTACGGCAGGGATACGGCGACCGGCCGGCAGACTTTTTCGATCCCGAATACACCCATGGTAGACGATCCGCTCCATTCGACCGTGGTGCAACTGGCTCGTTCGGCAGTCGCAGGTAAACCCTACACGGTTTCCGAGACCAACCACCCCTTCCCCAACGAGTACGCGTGTGAGGGCATTCCCATCCTGGCGGCCTACGCGGCCTTTCTCGACTGGGACGGAATCTTCTTCTACACATTCGAGCACCAGGCGCCGGCGGACTGGGGGCAGCGGCAGCCCCGACATTTCGAGATCCGGCCCGATCCGGTGAAGATGACGAACATCGCGGCCGGCGCGGGTCTATTCCTGCGTCATGACGTCCGATCGGCGCAGGAAACGCTCACCCGCTCCTATTCGCCCGAACAGCTGCGTGAGAGCATTCGCGCCTCGTCCAGTCAGCGGCCTCTGTTTACGCCGGGCTTCGATCGATCCATTCCACTGCGACATGGCACTCAGATTCTCAGCTTCGAGAGGAGCCGCAATGCCTATCCCGAGTTCAAAGCAGGCAGTCCGATCGTCTCCGACACGGGGCAGTTGCGCTGGTACCATGGCAGGCCACAGACGGGATTGGTGACGGTAGAGACGGAGAAGTCCCAGGCCATGATCGGCTTCGTCAAACAGGCCAACAGGTCGCTTCCCCATCTTTCTGCTGAGATCGAAAACGAGTTCTGCTCGATCATCCTGACGTCTCTGGATGGCAAGGCCATCGCCCGGGCGAGTGAGCTGCTGTTGGCGACCACCGCCCGTGCGGCCAACACGAACATGAAATGGAATGAGGACAGAACTTCTCTGGAGGACTGGGGCTCGGCACCAACCGCGATCGAGCCGGTGCGCGGGACCGTGACACTGCAAAACCTCACGCCGTTCGCGCGGATCGAGGTCATTCCGCTCGACAGCGCCGCCCGGCCTCTGTTCCCCTCGATCCCGATCGAAACCACCAGCGATGGCTGCCGCACGGCGATTGGAAAACTCGCCACGCCGTGGTATCTTGTGCGCGTCAGACGTTGACTGATTGCCAACCTTTTCGTGGAGACCAGTTATGACACGATTTCTTTCTGTATCCGCCTTCGTCGTGGCCGCGATGTGCATCGGCGCGGCCAGTGCCCAGGAGATGACGCTCCGTCCGGGCGAACAATTGCCCGACAAGATGTATACGCAGATGAGCGAGCGGCCACGCATTACGGTGGGCCAGGCAGACGCCGATCTGATCGGGACCGACAATCGCGTCCTTCAGGCGGCAGTCGATTACATCGCTAATCTCGGCGGCGGCCTCGTGGAGATCGGTCCGGACCAATACACAATGCATGACTCGCTGCACCTGCGGCCCAACGTCACGGTGCGCGGCACCAAGGACCAAACCATT
>CP070782.1:4435846-4441070 GCA_020346325.1 Phycisphaerales bacterium | reverse complement strand
GGCTCGCCCGCTTTCGGTCGGGGATCAACGGGCGAAGATGGCCGAGCCGATACGGAGAATGGTCGCCCCTTCCTCGATAGCGATCTCGTAGTCGCTGCTCATGCCCATACTCAGTTCGGTGAACTGCTGTCCGACGATTTTCTCGCCACGCATTTCATAGAACAATTCGCGGGCCCGCACGAACGCGGCTCGGATGCTGTCCTTGTCACGCGTCAGGGGGGCCATGGTCATCAGTCCAATAAGCTGAAGATTGGGCAGCGTTTCGATCTGTTCGGCCAGATGCGTCGCGGCTCCGATAGGCGCCCCGTATTTCTGAGGTTCGTGCGAGGCGTTCACCTGCAAGAGCACGCGGGGACACAGATCCAGTTTGGCTCCGGCGGCGTTAATCTCCTCCGCCAGGCGCAAGGTGTCGACCGAATGAACCAGAGAGGCAATGGGCAAAACCTGGCGGACCTTGTTTCTCTGCAAATGTCCGATCATGTGCCAGTGGATTTGACGCGGCAGTTCGGAATCGCTTCCCTCTTGTTGCACGAACTCCGCCACCTGGGCCGCGACTTTCTTGAGTTGTTGCACGCGGTTCTCACCCAAGTGGTTGAATCCAAGGCGAATGACGGTCTTGATGGCATCGAGATCCGCCGACTTCGTGACGATAACGAGTTTGACATCAGTCGGCTCTCGGCCGGCGCGGGCGCACGCCGAGGCCACAGTTTCCTGCACACGCCTTATTCTGTCTTCGATCTTCGTCATATGTCAGAGGCCACGAGTGGACGCTACGAACCATTTTTCCACCCCACAGTGGGATGCTCACTGGGCTTCTTAGTCTATGGGAGTTTGACGGGTCCGACAAGTCATTAGCTGGAAAATTGCCCGGGATTTTCTTCGCGTTGTCGTCGCGCGCGTGCAGCCCCCCGGCGGAAGTTTGTTTGCGTTTCCGACCGTAGGTCGTTGACCCATGGAAGGGGGCTGTTTGCGGAGAGAGGCGACTGTGGCTGCGGCAGTTTGGGTGATATGTTACAGGATATAGAGGATGTGAATAGTCCTTAACGGGCCGCTGCGGCCGCTCGCGGTGTGGTCGGCCCGGGCCATGCTGCGCAGTGTGATGCCGAACGCGAAATGCCACTGTTGTACCGGTATTTCGAGCTTGCACCCGAACGCGCTTCAAAGGGCTGCGACCGCGCCGCTCAGAGGCAATCCTGGGCTTCGTTGCCCGGGCGGTTGGAGTGCGGCCATGCTCGGGAGGCCATAAAAGCTTGTTTTGTATAGAGTTATCGTGCCTCTGGCTAATCCGCGGCCCTGGAGTAAAATCTGCAAATAGTGCGTTTTTGTCTTGCATCCGGGTGTCAAACGAGGTATAATCGGTTCGTTAGGTGGAGTGAAACGGGGTGGTTGTAACACCCTTGTACCTGATCGGTTTTCGTGGATTACACTTGACACGTAGAGTGCAGGCGTTACACTTGCTCTTTGATTTTCTTGGATTGAGCTGTGTATTGCAGCTAAATAAACCTCGGCGAGGCAGCGTGGTCCACCGGTCTCCCCCCCAGCCGGAACCACCACCTCGCCATTTTTGTGCGCGCATCCCGAGTGAGTGTGGTCTGTAAGAGACAGGGCAGTTGTAGCGCCTAGACGCCGCGTACCTGGACGATGACCTTCCGGTGGCGGGGCCCATCGAACTCACAGAAGTATACGCCTTGCCAGGTCCCCAGCGTGAGGCGTCCGTCGTGAATGAGGATCTGTTCGCTGGCGCCGACGAAAGAACTCTTGCAGTGCGCATCAGAGTTGCCTTCGGCGTGCCGATACCCGGGCCGATGGTGCGGCATCAACTCCTCAAACGTCAGGAGCATGTCGTGTTGTACGGACGGGTCGGCGTTCTCGTTAATCGTGATGGCCGCGGTGGTGTGCGGGCAGAAGACTACGACGTCCCCATCGACGATGCCGGATTCGTGGACGACCTCGCGCACCTGCCGAGTGATGTCGATCATCTCGTTGCGATTGCGGCTGCTGATGGGGAATTCCTTCTGAACGAATTTCATGAGCCATTCCTTACATCTGTTCGACCACGGCGATGCCCAGCAGTTCACTGAGGCCGTGACGAATGGTACGGGCGGTCAGATCACAGAGCAGCAGGCGCGTCGGACGCTTCTCCGGCGGGGCGTCCAAGACCGGGCAGTTGGTGTAGAATGCGCTGAACTTCTGCGCCAGTTCGAAGAGGTACGAGGTTAGGTAGTTGGGTCGGTAATCGGTGGCGGCTGACTCGATCGCCTCCCCATAGCGCGCCAAATGCTTGCCCAACTCCAACTCGCTCGGTTCAGATAGATCGAGCGAATCGATGCCGTGCAATTCCTGTGCGATGTTGACGCCTTTGCTTTCGGCCTTGCGTTCGATCGATCGGATACGCGCGTAGGCGTATTGCATGTACGGCGCCGTGTTGCCATCCATCGCCAGCATCTTGTTGAAGCTGAACACGTAATCGCTCTCTCGATTGTTGGAATAGTCCGCGTATTTGACCGCGCCGATACCTACCGCTCTGGCAATCTCAGCCTTTCGCTCGGCGGGCAGGTCAGGATTCTTCTCTTCCACGACCGATTTCGCCCGCTCCACGGCTTCGTCGAGCAGTTCCTTGAGCTTGACGTTCTCGCCGGAACGGGTCTTGAGGGGCTTGCCATTCTCGCCCAGCACGCTGCCGAACGTCACGTGTGCCAGTTCCACCGTGCGGCCGTCGCGCCGGTTCCAGCCGGCCATGTCGCCCACCTTGAAGAGCATCTGGAAATGCAGTGCCTGGCGCGCGTCCGTAACATAGACGATGCGGTCAACCTTCAGCTCATTGACGCGATAGCGTACCGCCGCCAGGTCCGTCGTCGCGTAGAGATAGGCCCCATCGCTTTTACGGATGATAAACGGGAGCGGCTGGCCCTCTTTGTTCTTGAACCCCTCCGGGAACACGCACATCGCCCCGTCCGATTCTTCTGCCAGCGCAAGCGCTTCCAGATCGCTGACAACAGCGGGGAGCTTGTTATTGTAGAAACTCTCGCCGCAAACATGTTCCTTCTTCAGTGTGACCCCGAGACGGTTATAGACCTCTTGGCACTCATCCATTGAGAGATCGACGATTTCCCTCCATTGGCGAACAACGTTCTGAACACCCTTCTGGAGGTCTACAACATATCTTCTGGATCGTTCCGCGAACTCGGGATCCGAGTCAAACTCTTGCTTGGCGCGACGATACAAGTGTTCCATGTCCTCAAGGACAAACGCATCTTGCGGCTTCGCCTCGAAAACCTCCTCCATTCTTGATGCGGTATGGACGTGAAACATGTAGTTGATGAGCATGCCGAACTGGGTGCCCCAGTCGCCGATGTGGTTCTGACGGATGACTTGGTGGCCCAGAAACTCTTCGATGCGGCAGATGGCGTCACCGATGATGGTGCTCCTCAAATGGCCCACGTGCATCTGCTTGGCGACATTGGGGCTGGAGAAATCCACCACGACGGTTTGCGGCTCACTTTCCTGGGCGATGCCGAGGCGTTCGGTTTCGTCGGCGTTGATCCCCAGCAACTGGCTGGCGACGTAGTCGGGCTTGAGCCTCAGGTTGATAAAGCCCGGCCCGGCGATCTCCGGCGCTTCGCACAGATCGCCAACATCGAGCTGTGCGACGACTTGCTCGGCGAGCTGGCGCGGGTTGGTCTTGAACTGCTTGGCCAGTCCCATTATGCCGTTGGCCTGATAGTCGCCGAACTTGGGGTCAGCAGTAGGGCGGACAATCGCACTGCAATCGTCTTGCCCTGTGGCGCTGGCCATGGCAGCGCAGATGCGTTCATCGAGTATATCCAGAGCTGTCTTCATCAATCGCCAATAATCAATAATCACTCATCAATAATCAATTCGCTTCGCGTCGCCCCAGAGCAGTTCGAGATCGTAGTACTCGCGGTACTCCCCATCGAAGAGGTGGACTACGACGTCTACGAAATCGAGCAGGATCCAGCGGCCCTGATCGTAGCCGGCTCTGCCGAATCGCTGAAAGCCGGACTCCCGGCCGACTTCGGAAATCTCATCGGCGACCGTGCGCATCTGCCGGCCGCTGGTCCCCGTGGCGATCACGAAATAGTCCGTCGCCGGCGAGGTGCCCTGGAGGTCCAGGACCGCGATGTCCGTGCAATGCCGGCCGTCTGCGAGCTTGGCCGCCGCTTGGGCGAACTGCCTGGCCTTAATGTTCTGTCGTTCTACCAATCCTTGACTCCCGGTCACAGAATAAAAAAAGGGTGGCCGAAATCGGCCACCCCGGTAGATTACCTGCTTTGACGTCCACCGTCAACAGGGCCGGACTTGCCTAGAAGTCGCCCATGCCCAGCTTCGAGGTGATGATCGGCCCAAACTTGACGACGACGCCTGAGAAGACCACGCTGACCATCGTCATCAGCTTGATCAGGATGTTCAGGCTCGGGCCCGACGTATCCTTGAACGGGTCGCCGACGGTGTCACCGACGACGGCGGCCCCGTGGACCGGGTTCTTGCTGCCATCGGGGAGCTTCTTGCCGCCGTGGGCCCCCTTCTCGATGTACTTCTTGGCGTTGTCCCAGGCACCGCCCGCGTTGTTGAGCATGATCGCCAGGGAGAAGCCGGCCGCCAAACCACCGGCCAGCAGGCCCATGACACCAGCCACGCCGAGGAATAGGCCGACGAGCACCGGAACGACGATCGCCAGCAGCGACGGAACGACCATTTCCTTCTGGGCGCCGCCGGTAGAGATCGAAACGCAGCGGGCGTAGTCCGGCGTGCCCGTACCTTCCATGATCCCTGGGATTTCCTTGAACTGACGACGCACTTCGTTGACCATCGCGCCGGCCGCACGACCGACCGCTTTCATCGTCATGGCACAGAACACGAACGCCATCATGCCACCGATGAAGAGGCCGCCGATCAGCTTCGGGTTCATCAGACTCATGTTGTAGGCGTTGACGAAGTCCATCACGCCGGCGGTGGTCACGTTGATGGCGTCGGCTACGCCGTCCTTGGCGGCGAAGATCACATCGCCCACGGCGTAGGTGCCGGTTTCGCTGGCGTCGGCTAGCTTCTTGATCCAGATGCGAACCTCTTCGATGTAGGCGGCCAGCAGGGCCATGGCGGTCAGTGCCGCCGAGCCGATAGCGAAGCCCTTACCGGTCGCGGCCGTCGTGTTGCCCAGCGAGTCCAGGGCATCGGTGCGCTTACGCACCTCTTCACCCAGGCC
>CP070782.1:4433011-4435746 GCA_020346325.1 Phycisphaerales bacterium | reverse complement strand
ACGACCGCCGGGGGCGACAGCGCCAATGTTGCTGAGGCTGGTTTCGTCGCGCCCTATTGGGTGAAGTTGACGCGGACGGGCAATATCTTCACGGCTGCCTATTCGGCCGACGGCGTCGCCTGGACCGATCTGGCACCGACCTCGGATGTGGAGATTGACATGAGCGGGACCGTCTATGTCGGTTTGGCGGTGACGAGCCATGACGCGGGCATCATGACCAGCGCGGCGTTCTCCAACATCACGACGACCGGCACGGTCAGTGGGACGTGGCAGGCCGAGGAGATCGGCGACGCCCAGCCGGGCAACGATGCCGAGCCGCTGTACGTGGTCGTGGAAGATACGGCCGGACGCAGCGCGACCGTGGTGCATCCTGATCCCGAGGCTTCCCTGGCGACGGGCTGGAGGCAGTGGCAGATTCCGCTCAGTGCGTTTGCCGGCGTGAACATGGCCAGCGTCCAGACCATGTACATCGGTCTGGGCGATCGGGACAATCCGACCGCCGGCGGCACCGGTCTGATCTACATCGACGACATTGCCTTCGGCACGCCGCTGTCGCACAATGCCATGGTGGATGTCACCGGCGCCGGGGACGTCGTCAAGGGCGTCCCGAACGATGGTGACTGGCCGGCGGCGGAAACGCCCGATCTGGCTATCGACGATGACACCAGTACGAAGTTCCTGCACTTCAAGGGGTTCTCTGAGCCCAGCGGGTTGCAGATCACTCCGTCGGTCGGTGCCACGATTGTCACGGAAGTGACCTTCACCACGGCCAACGATGCTCCGGAACGCGATCCGGTGGCCTTCGAACTGTACGGTTCGAACGACAGCATCGATGGCCCGTACACGCTGATCGCCGGTGGCGAGATTGCTGACTTCGCCCTGGCGACCCAGTGGCCCCGCTTCACGATGAACGAGACGTCGATTTCGTTCGAGAACGACATGGCCTACGACCACTATCAGATCCTGGTCACGGCCGTTCGCGATGCGACCAGCGCCAACAGCATGCAGGTCGCTGAGATCGAACTGATCGGCGTGCTGGCCCCGTAAACTCAGGATGGCGTTGCCGGACAACCGGCAGCGACCGCAAGCTCTGTATCATGTGTGGCTCCGGTGGTTTTCGCCGGAGCCACGTTTTTTTGCGTGCTTCTCTGTCCATTTCCACCTCCATTTTGCCCGCTTGCAGCGCATGGGCGGCCTCGCCCGTCGAAGCTGCGTCCGAAAATCATTTGGTGCGAAGGCCGAATTCTGCTATAAGTGGAGTAAATGGCTCGGCTGACGTCGGTGCGCCGCAAATCGGGCACTAGGCGCTGGGCGTGAGGGATAGCTCATTGCGGCAGGCCGTGAGGGCTCGGATCGGAGGCTTTGATGCAACGCGTGATGATAAGTCCATGGCAGAAAGAAGGTTCGGCGCCTGTTTCTGCAGCCTGCCCGCTTCATCCTATACACCTGTTTCGTTGCCGGTGTTTCGGCGTGCGCCGCGCCGGTAGCGCCTTGGCGAAGGGGGGATGAGTGCCCCGGCACGGGACCGGGGTACGGCACTACTGATCGGCAGTATTGCGAAAGGGAGGATCATCATGGGCAAGACAATGACACGTTTCATTTGCTTTGCGTGGGTGCTGACCTTGACGACGACCGCCATCTGGGCCCAGGAGAACCAGATTGTCAACAGCGAATTCGAGGATGGGCTCAACGGGTGGTTTCGGTACGGGGCGCAGGGGTTTGATGTGGAGGTGGTGCAGGACGCGGGCCTCTCGGGGACGAACGCCGTGCTGATTGATGTTACCGATGCGGCCGCCACGGCCAGCATCGGCATTGCGCAGCCCCTGCCACTGGGGTTTGTTCAGGGTGAAACCTATCCAGTCGGCATCACGGCCAAGGCGGAGCAAGAACGCGAAATGATCATACTGGTCCAACTCTACAAGCCGGAAGTTCCACAGTGGCTGGACATATGGACACAGAGGATAGAGTTGAAGCAGACACCACAGACGTTTGTCTTCGACTATGAACACACGACGGAGACCACGACGACGAACCCCGACTGGGAAGTGGACATCTACTACATGCTCAAGGGGGCCTGGTGGCCGATGGGCGGGGATGATTTGAGTGTCAAGGTCTGGCTCGACCGGCTCTATTTCGGGGCCGAGCCGCCGTTGCCACGCCGCGATCTGCCGACGAATCCGGAGCCGGCCGATGAAGCGACCGACGTCTGGCGCGATGCGGATCTGGCCTGGACACCCGGTGCCTTTGCCCAAGCGCACGACGTCTATCTGGGAAGCGATTTCAACGATGTCAATACCGCCTCGCGCGCGGATCCGATGGACTTGCTGGTCAGTCAGGGCCAGGGAGCCGCCACGTACGATGCCGGCAGGCTTGCCTACGACCAGACCTACTACTGGCGGGTGGACGAAGTGAACGGGCCGCCGGACAACGCGGTCATCAAGGGCCCTGTCTGGAGCTTCACCACTGAGCCATTCGTCTATCCGATTGCAAACGTGGTGGCCACGAGCAATGCGCTATCTAGCCCCACTGAGCAGCCTGTCAACGCTGTGGACGGTTCCGGGCTCGACGAGAACGATCTGCACTCGACCACGACATCAGCGATGTGGCTGGGCTCTCCCGGTGACGACCCCATCTACATCCAGTTCGAGTTCGACCGGCTCTACAAACTGCACGAGATGCTGGTCTGGAACTATAACGCCGAATTCGAGATGATCCTCGGTTTCGGCCTCAAAGAC
>CP070782.1:4409368-4432911 GCA_020346325.1 Phycisphaerales bacterium | reverse complement strand
GACAGCGATTGAACTTCGCGACACGATTGCCAGCCGGCAGATCAGCAGTGTCGAGGCCGTCGAGGCGGCTTTCGCGCAAATCGATCGCCTGGAACCGACGGTCGGCGCTTTCATCAGTCTCTTTCGCGACGAAGCGCTGGCCCGGGCGCGAGAGGTGGATCGTCGCGTCGCGACAGGCGAAGCGCTTGGCGCCCTGGCGGGTGTGCCCGTGGCGGTCAAGGATGTGATGTGCACGAGTTTCGGCGCGACCACGTGCGGCTCGCGGATTCTCGAAAACTTTTGCGCGCCGTACGACGCGACAGCCATCCGCAAACTGCTCGATGCGGATGCCGTCCTGATCGGCAAGACGAACATGGACGAGTTCGCGATGGGCTCGAGCACCGAGAACTCCGGTCTGAAGCAAACGGTCAATCCGTGGGCGCCGGACCGGGTGCCAGGCGGCAGTAGCGGGGGCTCGGCAGCGGCCGTAGCGGCGCGTCTGTGCCCGGTGAGCTTAGGTTCCGATACGGGCGGGTCCATTCGCCAGCCGGCCAGCTTCTGTGGCGTCGTGGGGTTGAAGCCTACCTACGGACGCGTCTCGCGGTATGGCCTGGTGGCCTACGGTTCGAGCCTGGACCAAATCGGTCCGTTCGGCCGCACGGTAGCCGACGCGGCGCTGATGATGAACGTCATTGCCGGACACGACCCGTCCGACAGCACCAGCGTTGATGAAACCGTCGCTCCGGTGCCGGATTATCTGGCCGGTATCGATGAACCCGTGGAGGGCCTCAGGCTGGGTGTGGTCTCTGCCTTTAACGCCGGATCGGAAGCCTCCGTCCAGGTGGCGCTGAACGTCGCCATCGACGTCTATCGCCAGGCGGGTGCGGAGATCGTCGAGATCGACCTGCCGCACTTCGACTACGCCATCGCGGCTTACTATGTGATTGCCACCGCCGAGGCCTCGAGCAACCTGGCCCGCTACGATGGCGTTCACTATGGCCACCGGACCGCCAACCCCGCCGACTATATCCAGGTCTACTCGAGATCGCGCGAGGAGGCTCTGGGACAAGAGGTCAAACGACGTATCATGCTCGGGACCTATGCGCTGTCGAGCGGCTATTGCGATGCCTACTATCTCAAGGCCTTGAAGGTCAGAAACCTCATCCGGAGCGACCTCGTCCGGGCCTTCGAACAATGCGACGCGATTGTCATGCCGGTCGCCCCCACGACCGCCTTCAAGATAGGCGAGAAGACGGATGATCCGTTACAGATGTATCTGTCGGACATCTACACGATTTCCGCCAATCTGGCCGGCATCCCGGGGATCAGCGTGCCGTGCGGTCTCGACGAAGACCACCTGCCGATCGGTTTGCAGGTGTTGGCGCCGGCCTTCAGCGAGGCAAAGTTATTGCGGATCGCGCGCATGTTCGAGGCGGCGACGGATTGGCATAGGAAGAAACCAGCGCTGGTTGAATGAGTAACACCATGAGCGATATATCATATAAGGTCATCGTCGGTCTGGAGATTCACGTCCAGCTCTGCACGAAGACGAAGATGTTCTGCAGCTGCGCCTTAGGCTTTGGCGAAGAGGCCAACAGTCGCGTCTGTCCGGTTTGCCTGGGGATGCCCGGCTCGCTGCCCGTGATGAATGGCCAGGCGGTGGAGTATTCCATGCTGGCGGCGATGGCGCTGAATTGCGAGGTGGCGCCGTTCACGAAGTGGGACCGCAAGAGCTACTACTATCCCGACCTGCCCAAGAACTACCAGATCAGCCAATACGATCTGCCTCTGGGCAGCAACGGTTACATTGAGATTCCTCTTGGTAATGGGCAGACCAAGCGGATTCGGATCATCCGCGCCCATCTGGAAGAAGACGCAGGCAAGAACCTGCACACGGCCGGCAACTACTCCCAGGTCGATTTGAACCGAGCGGGAACGCCACTACTGGAGATCGTGACCGAACCCGACATAAACAGCGCCGAAGAAGTGCGGGCTCTGGCGGTCGAGTTGCAGCGGATCATGCGCTACCTGGGTGTCTCCGAGGGGGACATGCAAAAGGGGCACATGCGATTCGAGCCCAACATCAACCTCGCCATCACGAGGCCTGACGGCGAATTCAAGACGCCTATCGTTGAGGTCAAAAACCTCAACAGCTTCCGGGCTCTGGAGCGCAGCGTCGCTTATGAGATCGAGCGGCAGTTGGACGAGTTCCTGGAGACAGGCCGGACCTTGGAGATGGGCAACAAATCCACCCGCGGCTGGAACGATGACGACCAGGTCACCGTGCTCCAGCGCGAGAAAGAGGAGGCCCACGACTATCGCTATTTCCCCGATCCGGACCTGGTGCCGGTGACGACGACACCCGAGGGATTGCAGCAGATCAGGGCACAACTCTGCGAACTACCTCTCCTGCGGCAGAGACGCTACGTGGCCGAGTACGGTCTCAGCGATTACGATGCGGGCGTCCTGACGGCGGAGCGCTCGACCGCCGACTTCTTCGAGCAGACGGTGACCGCTGGCGGTGATCCGAAACGGATCTGCAACCTGCTGACCCAGGTTGGCCTAAAGCTGGCCAACGAGCGCGGGGGCGACCTGCCGAGTCTGGGAATCGAACCGGGGGCGGTGGCCGACTTGGCGAAGATGACCGACGCCGGGACCATCAGCGCCACGGCCGCCAGTACGATTCTGGAAGCCATGGTCGAAACCGGCAAAGCACCGGACATTTTGGCCGACGAACTGAATCTGGTTCAGAAAAGCGACGCGGGCGAGTTGGAAGGCATCGTCGACCAGATATTGGCCGAGAACCCGCAAGTGGTCGAGCAGATCAAGAGTGGCGACAAGAAGAGCAAGAAAGCGATGGGCTTCTTGCTCGGGCAGGTCATGCAGCGGACCAAAGGGCAGGCCAACCCCAAGGTGGTTTCTGAGATCCTGGCTCGCAAGTTCAACTGAGGTAAGGGAGTGACGCCGATGAAACTCGTTCATAGTCGTGACGTGGCCAAAACCCCGGTAGAGATGGAGGGGGCCAAGGACGTTGAGATTCAGTGGCTGCTGGGTAAGGACGACGGGGCTCCGACTTTTGCCATGCGTTTGTTCGAACTCCAGCCTGGCGGGCACACGCCGCTGCATACCCATCCACACGAGCACGAGGTCTTCGTTCTGGAAGGCAAGGGCGTCGTGATGGACAACGGGCAGGAGCGGCCGATCGGCCCGGAAGACGCGATTCTCGTCCCGGGCGGCTGCGAGCACAACTTCCAGAACACGGGCGATTCGGTCCTGCGCTTCCTCTGTCTGATTCCCGCCGTCGCCTGTTGAGACGGCGACGCGCGCAGGTGTTTCCTACGCCCGATCCTTACGGCTGTGAATCTTGTTTTCTGTCCCGGCCAGCAGCCTCTTGATATTGCTGCGGTGCAGGATGATGACCACGATGGGAATGATCGTGGCGGCGACGACCAGGGGCCACAGATTTGACAACTCCCAGTCCGACTTCACCGCAATCGCGACGGCCAGGGTCACAGGAAACGTGATGGCACCGCCCATCGAAGCCAGCGAGACATAGCGCCAGATCAAAACGAGTACGATCCAAATCAGCAGGGCGATCAGGGCGCTGAACGTGAAGTAGGGCCACAACCCCAGACCTATGCCCAGGCTGGTGGAAACGCCTTTACCTCCCTTGAACTTCAGATAGATGGGGAAGATGTGTCCAAGGATGGCCGCCACGCCCACTGCCAGCCACCACGCCAGGAACCCGGGCCCGATCGCGCTGTTCTCGATCTCCAGTACGTGCAGGGCCACGCTCTTGACAGCCATCACGGGGATCAGTCCTTTGAGGACATCAAGCCCGAAACAGACGTAACCCCACTTGCGCCCACAGGCTCGCGCCAGGTTCGTCGCGCCGATATTGCCCGAGCCGATCGTACGCAGGTTCTTGCCGTGCAACCGCGCGATGATCGGCCCGAATGGGATCGCACCCACGAAATACGCCACCACGATTGCGGGTAGAAAAACACCAGACATTGCCACCTACACCTCACACTGATTTGGTTTCGGTCCAAAGGGCGTTCTTGCCGTGCCGGATCTGCCTGCGGCTAGTCTCTCGGGGCGTGAATCCGGATGATATCATCTTTCACTTCGAACACCCAGTTCGGCTTCTTCTTCAAGACAAATTCCTTGAGCCCAAGCAGATCGGGGTAGTCATGGGTACCGTCGAAACAGCGCGCGTCGTCGATAAGCAGGACATAATCGCCGATGGCCTCGTGGGCAAAGACGATGTGTCCTGTATACGTCCCGGTCTCTATTGGCCTGCCCCTTTCGTCGGCCCGTGTCTATGAGAGGGTTCCACAGTCCTGTACCCCACTTAACACTGGCGTTTGCGGCCTGATGCAACCGACCCGGCGACACAGTTCGGCGAAGCCTGCCGGTGTCATATAACCCAGGCTGCTGTGCGGCCGGTAGTGATTGTAATGCATCCGCCAGCGCTCCACCACGTATTTCATCTCATCGATATGTGAGAACAGCTCACCGTCCAGCAGTTCATCACACATCCGACTGTTGAAGGACTCGGCATAGCCGTTCTCCCAGCGATGGGAGGGCGACATTTGGCGTGGGGCAAGACCCTGTGGCAACCCTATCGCCAGGGCCAGCGTCAACCTTCAACGTTGAGGCAGGGTATTTCCGGGGACAGGGAACGTCAAGGGAGAACAGCCTGTCTCGGTGGTGACGCTGTGATATGGGTGGGAGCGTGTGAATTCTTCTTGATCCGGCTGGTAAGGGATGCTATGACACGTCCTGCATCGGGATACCGGCGCCGGTGAAATCCCGCGGCAGTATCAGATGATGCGGACGTGGCGGCAACGACAAAGAGACAGACACGTTGTCGGGCTGGCAAGTTGCAGAGGATGGACAACACAGGGGATAGCGTGGTACAGTCGATGGCGGCCCAGACCGATTGTGGGCAGGAAGTCAATCACGGTTTCGTGACGATTCGCTCAGGCGCGTGCACACTAAGGGTTCGGTCCGATCTTCAGGAGGCCGAGTTCCTGAAACTGCTGCCGGGCGGCGAGGCGGAGCTCGGCAAGCGTTATGCCCTGGAGCGGATCGAATCTGCTCCCACCTCGCGCGTTTTCAGATTTTCGATTTCCTTTGGTGGCGCCGACCGGGTCGCGTACTACAAGGAATATGTCAGCCGGTCCATGTGGGATGCCGTCAAGCACGTCGTGCGTGCCAGTCGGGCCCGGCGTGCCTTCAGAGCATCGATTATGCTGGCGGAGCACGGAATTCGCGCGCCGGAGATTCTGGTCCTCGGTGAGGTTCGCAGGGCTCTCATGCCCCAGCGCTGTTTCCTCGTAACCGTCGCCGTGTTGGCTTCCGAGCCGGTCTACATCCTCATGGGTGGGAATTCCTCCGATCTGGATCTAGCTGAACTGCGGCGCAAACGCGACCTCATTCGGACGCTGGGGCGGACGATCGGCCAGATGCACCGGCGGGGCATCGTGCACGGGGACCTGCGCCCGGGCAACATCCTGGCCCGGTACAAGGAGGGGCAGTGGCAGTTCTACTTCCTCGACAACGAGCGGACATGGAGGCTCCCGTGGCTCCCCGCCAGGCTGCGTCGAAAAAATCTCGTGCAGGTGGGGATGGTGCCGGGCGGTGTCAGCCGGACCGACCGGTTCCGCTTTTGGCGGGCTTATCTTGCCGAGTGCCCCCGACTTCAGCAACGGCACAAACGGTGGGCACGCCAGATCTATGCTCGAACAATCATTCGTCTGGCCAAGTGCAAACGTCGCGACGCAGAGGAAGCAGCCCGCCGGTCGGGGCAGGCGTCGTCTTCTTCCTAGTATCCCAAGATCCCTGTGCTGCTACTTTTTGTTTTTGGGCAGTGACCGTCTTCGCACCGAAGAGAAGCTGCTCAAGGCGCTCGGTAGATCCCCAGCAGGTATGCGCTCCAGAAGGCGGAGTTGTACTTGCTTAGAAAGGGAAACGGGGCCATCAGACCCTGGAGGGCCTTGAAAGAGTAGCGCAGACACAGGTTCACTGGCGTGCGGCGTTCGCAACGTTTGAGGTTCTTCGGCTGAAAACCGCCAATGTATCCTTTGAACAGGGGCGTCATGCCGTACTTTTCCTCCAGGATACGCCAGTTCTCCAGGTCCATAGCGGCGAGGTTGTGTCGAGAGAGCATCTCCGGGGCGGTGCGAGCCAGTACCCTTCGGCCGATCCCCCGGAGATTGGGTACCCCGAGGATCAGGATACCACCTTTGCGGACCAGGGCCACATGACGCTGGAGGACCTCCTCGATATCTTCGAAGTGTTCGATAAAGCCCATCGATAGGACGACATCAAAACGAGGAAGGGCAGAAAGGTCGCCGAAGAAGTCCTGGAGATACACTTCGACGTCGAGGCCCAGGAGGTCGAAGTTCTCCTCTGTCTTGCGGCATCCGGTTTCTGAATACTCGATAATGGAGGCCTCGTAGTGATGGTAGCGACTCAGATAGGCGGCAAATTGCCCGGGAGCACCGCCAATCTCCACGACCGAGAGATTCTCCTTGGGCAGATGGGTGTCAAAGACACGGATGATTTCTCGTGCGATCGGGTGCTTCGTGGTGGGTTCGACGATCTCGGGGAGTCGGATTCGGTCCCAACGTTCATCCCAGTACTGTTTCTCTGTGAGACGGTTCTCTTCCACAAGGCCTCACATCAACTAAGCACATCGCCGGGAACCGGATGCTCGCAGTATCGAATCCCGGCCATTCGTTCGTTGCTCCAACCATGTCGATTGGTGTAGACAGAATACCGGGTTTGGCCAGTCACGTCCACTCCGATCATGGGAAGCTGGCGGCGCAGATGCAGTTCCTTGAACGGCAGGATGGGTTGATCCTTCCGAGCGTGCCTCCGTGGCAAAGAACTTGGCCTGGGGCTGGAATTCCTGAAGTGGACATGCTATGCTATCCCGCGCAGCATTGGGCGACATGAGGCTGCACTAACAGGGGAAACGCTGTTTCCGTGTCGTCTGCGTTGGCTCTGGGGCAGTCAGGGAAGGTTTACGCGTGTGCGGTGGTGTCCGTTCAGCGCGCTACCATGTCGGATGAAGGAGATCTAAATCTCAGTATGGCAAACGATGGCAAGATCACTGTAGCACTGCTTTGGAAAGCCTCTGGAGGCAATGTCACCTCCGTCAATGATCTGGCCGGGGCGTTGGATGGAGATCGTTTCGACGTCGTGTTCATCTTTCTCGGGGGACCTGCCGAGAAGGCAACCTGGATGGAGCAGGGCGGGCACAAGGTCTTCTATCTGTCCGACAAGAGAAGGCTCGGCTTGCTCAGCCCGGCGAAGATTCTGAAGCTGATTCGAATACTGCGCCTGCATCGTGTCGATATTTTGCACTGCCACAACCACAAGGCCAACGTCTATGGTGTTCTCGCCGGAACGCTGGCCCGAACACCGGTTGTCCTGGCTCAGATCCATGGGTTGGAACGGGCACGCAATCTGCGGCGCAAGATTACGAACTTGTTGCTCTTTCGCAAGGCCCGTCGGATCGTGGCGGTGGCGGACGCCGTGCAGGAAGATGTACTTGCCAATAACTGGCGTGTGCCACGCGAGAAGCTCTTCGTCCTGGAAAATTCGGTGGATTACGCTCGTTTCGCAGATCCGTCCATCTCCCGGTCGGAAGCACGCCGGTTGCTCGGCATCGAGCTCGGGGCCGTCGTCTTCGGGACCATTGGTCGCCTGGCGCCGACGAAGGGACTGCCATATCTGATCCGGGCGTTTTCTGTTGTCTGGCGAGACGTGCCCGCAGCGCATCTGGTGGTCTTGGGTGATGGACCGTGTCGGGGCGAATTAGAGCGACACGTGGCACAGATGCATTGCCGCGACGCGATCCATTTTCTGGGATACCAGCCCAATGTCGAACATCTCCTCAAAGGGATGGACGTTTTCGTTCTGTCTTCTGTCGCGGAGGGGATGCCAAGAGTGATTCTGGAGGCGATGGCGGCAGGCGTTCCCTGTGTGAGCACCGCTGTCGGGGGCATTCCCGAGATGTTTGGCGATGGTACGTTGGGGGTCCTGGTGCCGCCGCGCGATCCGGAAAAGCTCGCTGCGGCGATGACAGGTTGGCTGAACATGTCGGAACTGGAGCGGCAGGAGCGCGTCGAGAAGGCCAAGGACCATGCACGTCGCCATCATTCCCACGAGGTGCTCGTCGCGAAACTGTCACGCTTGTATGAAAGCGAATTCTCCGCCTGTCGGGCTCGGAAGGACGCGGTGGCGGATACGGTTCTACATCCGCATTGAGGAAAGGTACAGAGCGTTGGTTTCAACCATTGAGGGCTATTGCGGATCGCGGTGTTCAGGGCCATGTCACACGCCCTGGGGAAGCTTCAGGGTGGTCGTAATGATGCGCATTGAGCCATGAACCTGCTCGTTTTGACGCACAAGCTAGACCGTGCCAGTTTCCGCCAGCGCATTGGCGTGCACATCCCGTTGCTAGAGTCGCATGGTATACCGTGCCAGGTCGATCGGATGCCGCCTGGCGCCATGGGCCGAAGGCAGCTCTACAGACAGGCCATGGCATTCGATGCGGTGTTCCTCCAGCGCAAAACAGTGAATCCGTGGGATGCCTTTTGGCTGCGGCGGTACTGTCCGAAGCTAATCTACGATTTTGATGATGCCATCATGTATAGCGACCGTTCCCCCGAGCGCCGGTGTCGCGGGCGACTGCGGCGGTTCCGACGAACGGTCGCCACGTCGGACGTGGTCATCGCCGGCAACGACTATCTTGCTGCGCACGCTCGACATTACAGTAGTGAGGTTCACGTTCTGCCGACCGCTCTGGATCTCGGACCCTACAGCGTCACGCGGCCGGGTAGCCGTGACCGGAAGCGGCGTCTGGTGTGGATTGGCAGCAGGAGCACGCTGAAGTACCTTGCCGGTATGAAAGCGGCGCTGGAAGAAATCGGCCGGCGCCACCGCGACGTCGTACTGAGAATAGTGGCCGATGCGTTCTTCGATCTGCAGAACATGGCGGTGGAGAAAGTGACTTGGTCTCATCAGGCCGAGGCTATGAGTCTGCTGACGAGTGACATCGGGTTGGCGCCTCTGCCCGACGACGCGTTCAGTCGCGGCAAATGTGGGTTCAAGGTGCTCCAGTACCAGGCGGCTGCCTTGCCGGTTGTGACTTCGCCTGTGGGGGTCAACGCTGAGTATGTGCGTGACGGGGTTTCCGGACTCCACGCCAGCGGCGTCGAGGCGTGGATCGGTGCGCTCAGTCGTTTGCTGGGCGATGCCGAACAACGCGCCGCGATGGGCCGAGCCGGCCGGGAGGAGGTTGTCAAGTTCGATCTGAAGCTGATCGGGCGCCGCCTCGAGGAGATCATTCGCAGTTGTGTGCAGGTAGGTTCGGCCGACAGGTCGTTGACCCGGAGCGGCGGAGTGTAGGTACTTGACTATGGAACCGTTGATTCGAATTGATCTCGACAAGGTCCTGGCGGATGCGGCGCCGGTGATTCTCGATTTGGGATGTGGGCGCAAGAATGTGCGCGGTCGAATCACCATCGACAAGGTCGATCTTCCCCAGGTCGATATCGTCGCCGACCTGGAAGAAGGGTTGTCGTTTCTGCCGGATCAGTGCGCCGATGCGATCCACTGTAGAAGTGTGTTGGAGCACATAGAGAACTTCGAGCAACTTCTGCGGGAGATGATGCGAGTGCTCAAGCCGGAAGGAACAGCGCACGTATTCGTCCCCCATTTCTCGAATCCCTACTACTATTCGGACCACACGCACAAGCGATTCTTTGGCTTGTATAGCTTCTATTATTTTGTCGATGCCGATCGTCAGTTGAGACGGAAGGTGCCCACATTCTACTCCGACATTCGGCTCGAAGTGGTTTCCCTGCGACTCGTTTTTCGATCGCCGTTCTGGATCCGGCGACGTCTCAAGAAACTCTTCGGTGTGCTGTTCAATCTCCACCCCTGGTTTCAGGAGTGGTATGAGGAGATGCTGTGCTACGTTATTCCCTGCGATGGGATCGAGGTCGCATTGCGTCGGGGTGAGTGCGCAACCAGCGGAAATCGGTTTCCTCGATCATCTGACGCAGCTTGTTCCTGAAGGCCTTGTGGTTCTCTGGAGCATAGGTGTGCAGAAAACGCAAGCGGTCGCGCAGGGGTACGTAGCCGATGACTCTCTCGTGCAGATGGTGCAGGTTCTTCAATCGCCGGCGCCGGCTGACCGGGGGGCCGAAGCGGGCATCCTCATAGTCCAGCAGGAGGAAACCACCAGCGGGATCAGATCGGCGTATCAGGATGTTGCGGGGCGACAGGTCGGTATGCGAGATACCGCGATCGTGCAGGTCTCGAACGAAGTGGGCCAGGGCAATGGCCGTCGTACGCGGAACCCCATGCTCCAGCGCCCAGAGATCGAAACGCATGGCCCCTTCGGCCAGTTCGGTGACAATCAGCGCGGGGCCAAAAGGTCTTCGCTCGGCGTAGCCCAGCATGCGCGGGCAGCTTACACCGGCTTGGCTGAGCCGTACGCCGTTGCGGTAGGCACGCCGGCCTTTGGAGAGTCCCGATGCGGCCCTGACCCTGGTTCGCAGCCGCTCGTCGTAGAAGAGTTTGACACAGCCGACGCGATTGTTGATCCGGAGGCCCAGAACGCCGGCCCGACCGCCGAACGAAATCTTCCACATCCGGTCCGACTGTGGGAGTAGCCAGTGGGGACCTTCGCCATGGTAATGGGCATACACGGTCTCGGCTGCCTCCTTGACGAAGGCTAGGTCCCGCTCTTCGGCGCTACAGAATACGATGTCACCGGCCTTCTGAAATCGCATGAATCCTCAAGAGTGCCACCTTGAACTGTCTCTGTTGCCCAGGTGATTATATCATGCCGACGATCGCTTTTCGAGTAGGGACTCGTACAACACGCTCAACTCACGGGCCACCCGACGCGTCGAGATCCGCGCCTTCAGATCGTCTTCAGCAATGGCGGCCTCGGCCTTTTCGATATTGGCCGTGCAGGCGAAATGTGTGATGGCTTCGGCCAAGGCCTGAACGTTGATCGGCGTATCAACCACCCGCCCGTGTCGGCCATCCACGAAATGATCGATTGCCCCGTTGAAGGCGGTGGTGATGACGGGCTTACCGGCCGCCAGTGCCTCCAAAATGAAGCGGCTGGACGGGTCGTAGAACGTCGGTAGGATGCCGACTTGGCTGATGGACAGCACGTTCTGAACGTTTTCCGCCGGCCCCAGGAAGACGACGTGTTGCTCGACGCCGAACCGCTGTGCCAGACGGCGGTAGGGCCCCACGTTGCCGGCACCCAGAACGAGCAGACAGGGCGGACGCTCGGTGACACCTTGCCGGGCGACGTGCAGTGCCCTGATCAGACTGCCCAGGCCTTTGAGGCGGAAATTGTGGGCTGCGAAGAGCAGGAGCACAGGGTTGGCTGCCTCAGCGAGGGCCAAGCGCTGCAAGACCTGGGATCGGAGTTGCTCGGTTGCCCCGGGGGCTGTTCGTTGGTCCGTCATCACGCCGTTGAGGATCAGGGCAATGCGCTGCGGGTCGGTCCGGTAGTGTCTCTCAAACTGATCGACCACATAGCGGGACAAGGCGGCGATCATGGGGCCCTTCGGGTCTTGGCAGAGCCTCTGTTCGGCCCGGAGAAGTCGGGTTCGACGCCGGTTGGCGAATGCCATCGTTCTCTTGCACCAGCGCCAATAGCGGTTCGGATAGCTGGCCGCATTGCGAAGCACCGCTTCGGCATAGGCGCCACCCCTGGGCTGATAAACATCCGCAAAATCCAAGGGCAGCACACTGTGAATGATGTCGTAATCGTTCTCCCTCAGGCGCCGTCTCAAGGCCTGGGCAAAGACCTCCAAGGTCACGCGTTTGCCGGGGACGTTGGAACAGAGAATGCGGACGTTGTCCGCGTGCGTGGTTCCCTTGGCGGCCAGCAGGTCGACCTCCAGGCCGAGATCCGTTAATGCGATCGCCACCTCGGACATGGAGCGTTCGGCACCGCCCAGGGCGATGTCCGCACGCTCAATGATGATGGCGATTCGTCTCGGCATTCAGTCCTCGCGGCTTGTTCGGTCCAAATAGGGCACCGGCACATCGTGCTTCCTGTTGTGGCGGGCCATGCGCGCCGCCTTCTTCAGTACGGCAACCAGCAATGACTTGTCGGCCGGACTCAACGACTTCCGGCCGCAGTAGGCGCGATAGAATCGCAGTCGGTCGCTGCGGGAAAAGTGATCGCACGGCGCCGAGTAGTGCAACTGCGCGAGATCCTTGATCTTGAAGCGGCGCCGCCAGAGGGGTTTGAACGCTCGCGCCAGGTCGATCAGACAAAACGATCCGGTGGTTGAATAGAAGATGTGGGAAAAGTAAAGATCGCGATGGCAATACCCCGTTTCATGGAAGCGCTTCACGAACGTCGCCAGTTGTTGGATGAAATCACGACGCTGCCGGAGAACGTCTGGTGTGACCGGTCCGTGAAAGCAGGGGGGCAGTTTGCGTTCCAGGGATTCCGCGTTCGCGACCGCGCGGGTCATCAGGAAGCTTCGCTTCTCGAACAGTGCGCCCCACGATTCTCCACAGGCGGCAGTGTGCGGCGTGCCAATGCCTTGGGCGGCCAGGCGGCACGCAGTTTCGTGTTCGATTCGGGCAAGGCTCACGCGCCGGCGATGTGTCAGCCAATGAACCAGCTGCGGCAGGCACGGCGGGCGGTCGTAGCGCTTCAGATACAGCTTGGTTGCCTGTTCCTCGTTGGGGAGCGTTGCCTTCAGTTGGAAACGTCGGCGGTGAGCGCCGATGTTTCCCTTGGCCAGGTCCCTGCCTTGGTCGAACGCAAAGAATGTGTCTAGCGAAGTCAGGCCGAGCGCGGCAAGTGGGGCCTGGAACTCCCGCGCGACGAGGATGTCCCTCGAGGCCTGGAGGGCTTCGCGAGAGTCCTGCTTGTCGTGTTTGACCGCTGCATCTGGTGTCATCATGGATAAGGTAACAGGTCACCTCGGCAGTGACCAAGGCTTTCCCGCTACATATCGTTGAGAAAATAGTCGGAGATCACGCCCATGAACCGATTGTATTTGATGGCATAGTGTGAGAGCCCCTTTTCGCAATGGCGCTTCGAATACTCCTTGTCTCTGTCGAGCAACGAGGCGGAGAGGCGATCCCACTCGGCTTCGTCCATGGCCAGAATCTCCTCGATCTTGCCGCGGTAGAAATCCGCTACCGGCAGATCAGAGTAGGCGTTGACGAACCAGGGCATGATCCGGCCGATCTTCTTCAGCAGGAAATTGTGTTTTGGATCGAAGTCCAGGCAGGATTCGTCGGTGAAGTTTTTGAGTTGCTCCATTTTCTCGGTATTGATATATCCGCCATCCAAGCTGATCTGGTGCGACTTGGTGCCCGGGAAGGGGAAGAAGAATGTCCAGCGGAAACGACCCGGCTGGGCCTGGCCCAGGAGTTTGATCGTGTCGAACACATCCTCACGTTCCTCGTGCGGAAAGCCAATGATGATGAAGACCGAGCTGTGCATATGGTGACGGCGGACCGTTGCGATGGCGTCGATGATGTTCTCATTGGTCATGTGCCGGTTGAGAATAGTCCGGCGGACATTGGGGCTGCCCGATTCGACGCCGAACTTGACGATCTTGCAGTTCGTCCGGGCCAGTTCGGCGGCGCATTCGTCGTCGAAGAACCCCACGTGGGCGTTGACCACAAAGGGGATGTCGCAGACCTGGCGATAGGCCTGGCAGAAGTCCTTGACGTAGGCTTTGTCGAACGTGAAGAGATCGTCGTCGAAGATGAACATTCGGATGTTCTGGTAGTTCTTCAGCAGGTATTCGATCTCGTCGATCATCTGGCCGACGGTGAAACGCCTGATGTAGTTGAGGCCCTTGAAGCTGCATTGGAGGTCCTGCTTGTAGGCATCCACCATCACGTGGTTGAAGCAATACGTGCAGGCAAAAGGGCAGCCCCGCGAAGCCATCAGCCCGACCCATCCATTCTTCGCGTCGATCATCCGCTGGAAGTCCATACACGTGTAGTCTTTCGGCGGCAGTTCACGCAGTTCAGGCAGGGGTCCCACGGGATTGATATGGATTTGATCGTTACGGCGGTAGGCCAGATTGGGCAGGGAGGTGACGTCTGCGCGGCGCTCAAGCGTCTCGATGAATTCCAGGAACGCATTTTCACATTCGCCGCGAAACGCGTAGTCGAACAGCCCGCTCTTTAAAACTTCCTCCGTGCTCATCAGCGTGTGAATCCCACCGACGACGAACGGAATCGAGAATCGCTCCCGGGCCCAGCGTGCGAGTCTCTGTGTGTAAGCCCACTGGTTGGTCACCACGGAAAAGGCCAGAACGTCGGGTTGTTCGCTGGCAATTCGTTCGACGAACTCTGGTTCCGTTGGCAAAGGGGCGAGGTCTTCGCAGAGTTGCCAAAATGCAACGTCATAGCCGGCTTGTTTCAGGATGGCGGCCATATGCGCAACGCCGTAGTTGAAACCGAGCTGGGAGTCCGCCGAGGGATATATGAAAAGCACTTTCATGGCCGTTGAAGGGCTCTAGTCCTCGTGACCGGGCCTGCCTCCTATTCCTCGACGCGTTTCTGCATTTGCTGGACTTGGCGGCTCTTCTTGCGGATCTCGTGGATTCGCTGCTGGGGATGGCGCAGCGTGCGATTGGCTCGTTCCTGTATGATGCGGGCGATGACTTCATCGATGTCGACATGCTGCGGATTCGTCAGCGTGTTGACGTGGACGATCCTGCACTCGGTGTCGCCGCAAGCGCTCCAGCGGTGGACGAAGTTCATGTTGTTGCTGCCGGCGAACACCGTCAGCGTCGGGGTCTTCACCGCCGCGGCCAGATGCTGGCAGGCGGAATCGTAGCCGATGTATTCGTCGCTGTGGGCGATCAAGGCAGCCATCTCCGCGATGTTACACTCAACGGCGATGACCCCGTGGGAAAGTTCCGGGAAATTCGCATCCGCGAAACGGGTTTCGAGGCCCGCCAGTCCGCAGTGGCGCACGTCCGCCATCAGTTGCCAGGAACGTTCGGTTTCATCGGCCCCGAAGCCTCGGTCAAGGATCACGACGGTCTCCGGGACGGCAGCCAGCGCCCGCAAGAGGCGCTTCTCGAATTCCAGGCCTACCCGTTTACGCGGGTTTTGCCCGACGCCCAGATTCACCGTGACGATCTGACGGGCGCCGCAGGCGCGGAGCAAATCCATCCGCGTCCGCGCCGCATCCGTGAGCGTCGGCGAGATCCAGACCGTCGGATAACAGAAATCGCTGACGCCAAAGACGGCGTCCATCCAGTCGTTAGTCAGTTCCGCCATGCAGCGTCCGGCGGCCAATTGAGTGTGGTTGCGCGTATTGAAGAAGAGGTAGTTGTCCGTGTGCAGCAGAGGCAGGATACCGAGTTGGGAGATCCGCGAATCAGGGTCGATCACCAGGATATCCTCTTCACCTCCCTCAGGCATTTCTTCCCGTAAAATCCCCAGCATGGCATGCCAACTGGCGAACCGTTCGAAGAGTCCGCCGCGACGGGCATAATTCAATTCGCGCAGACGTACCTGGGGATTATCATCGAAAAGGCCGCGCAGCTTGCCGTTGCCGATCAGGACGATCTCCGCTTTGGGGAAGAGTTTTTGCAGCCGCTGGACCATGACACCCAGGATGGCTACATCGGCCCCGATGGTGACGCGCGACAGGAAGATGATACGCGCCGGAGCCTGCTTCGGATCGTGGCGGTATTGTCTGGTATGGGTCGAGATGGCCCGTTGGTAAAGATGGTCCGAGGAGGTCAGGCCGAAGTCGGCCAAGGCCCGATCTAGTTCCTGTCCAGCTGGCAAGCCACGACAGAAAGAGATTACCTGGCACATAACCCGGCTGTACAGTTCGATCGGCAACTCTTCGAAATCATCGCAGAGCTTCTCGACGACCAGCCCGAACAGCGCCGCCGAAGCAATGTTGTCCAGCTCGGGCTTGGCGTGGAAGGTGGCCATTTCACAGAGCAGGTCGATGTAGGCCGGCTCATACAAGCCGCGCTGGAAGTATCGGTCAGTAAAGGAAAAGGCCATCTGCCGCGCGAGTTGATGCAATGCATCCGTGTCCACTTTGCTCTCGCGCAGCTTGTGCCATCTCTGTCGGTAGACTGCTGGTTCCATACTATACACACGTATTCAAAAGGGCTTCCGCCGCGGCAAAGACCTCGGCGGGCGTGATTTCTCTCATGCACTTGTGGTGCTCCAGCGGACAGGTCTTCTTGTGGCAGGGTGAGCAAGGCAATTCCTTCCTTACGACGACGGTGTGCTCCAGGTTCGAAGCGGTATACCGTGGGTCGGTCGGGCCCATGATCACCACGGTCGGGACACCAAAGGCCACGGCATAATGACGGGGCCCCGTGTCGTTGGTGATCATAAGATTGCAGCGTTGAATGAGAGGTTTGAGCAGTTCCAGGTCCACACCTCTGTCGCGCAGATCGATCAGATCGGCTTTGGTGTGGTCCAGGAGCGCCCGCACGATGGCTTCTTCCCCCGGGCCTGAGAAGATGACGATCTTGGGGCTGAGACGTTCTTGGCACAGTTCGGCCAACTGGGCGAAATACTCGGCCGGCCAGCACTTGGATGGCCCGAAGCTCGCACCCGGGTTCAGGCCAACGACGAAGTCGCTATCGCCAATGCCGCATTGTTGCAGGAGGATTCCCCCGCGCTGGCGCAATGCCTCACTGATGAATAACTTCGGTTTGACGACGGAAGGAATCTCCAGATCCAGCCAGCGACAGATTTGCAGGTAGTAGTCCACCATAGCAACGGGAATGATCCCTTGAGCGTTGCGAGAGACGGTCGGGCCGCCTGCCAGCAGGGGGCCGCGCCATTCGCGGCGGTAGCCATAGACGGTTCTGACGCCACTGAGTCGCATGGTCAGGGCCGACCGCAACGAGTTGGTCAGGAGGATCGCGGCATCCGGACGACACTCTCGCAGTTGACGGCGCATTTGGCAGAAGCCGGACCAGGACTTGTCGTCTGCCTCGACGAAACCGTCAATCCATGGGCTATCCCGCAGGATTCCCTGAGCGCCCTTCTTGAGCATCGCGATGATCTTGGCCTGAGGCAGATTGGCCCGCAGGCACTCAAAAACCGGTGTTGCCATCGCGATGTCTCCCACCCACGTGGGACAGCGGACGACGAGTGCTTCAACATGGGTCAAATCTAATGTCATCGTTATGGTCTCAGGACTTCGACCTTGCAGCGACCGCTCTTCGGTTTCCAAGGCGTCGGTCCTGTTTTCATCCTATCGTTCGAACGTTGAATACTCCTGCCGTTTCCGCGATGGAACGATCAGCGACGACCCTGCATGATGTAGAAGGTCAGTGCCATCGTTTGCAGAACAACGCCAAACCCCAGCGCCGTATGCGTCGCGGTGATCTGCCCGTCCGACCGCATGTACGACCACAGCGCCATCAACAGGCAGAAGACGACGAAGACCTGCACGATCCCGGCCAGTAGACGCATGATGGAGAACTCGCCGAACATCTGGCTCTTCTCCATACGCTTGAGTTGCTCGAGAATCTCGGTCAGCAGGCGAGGCGTGTCCTGATCGGCCAGGCCCTGGTCGTGTACCCCCGGTGCTGACTCCGTCTGGACCGGTTCAATCCTCAGTTCTTCGGCCTCGATGGCGGTTACGGAATACTCCTGATCCGCGGCCGACTCCACCTCGACACCGGCGTCCTCGGTGGACGCGTCATCCTGTTCCGAACGATGAAGCTTCTTGATCATGTTGGCGGCCTCTCTGATATTGACGGCCACGTAGTCGGGTCCGTCCGTTCCGGTCTCTTCCTGGTTGGCCGGTTGGAGCAGGATGGTCCGGCATCCAGCTCGGCGTCCGGCCTCCACATCGCGCAGACTGTCACCGATCACCCAGGAACGCGTCAGGTCGATCTCCATCTCTTCGGCGGCCGCCAGCAGCATACCAGGAGCGGGCTTGCGCCAATCACTGTCCTGACGATATTTTGGAATCACCCCTTCGGGGTGATAGGGACAGTAGTAGATCCCATCAAGAGCCGCGCCTTTGCGGGCGAGCAGTTCACCCAGACGGTCGTGGATCCGCCCGAGCATCTCTTCGGACACGATGCCGCGGGCGACGCCCGACTGGTTGGTTACGACGATAGCCCGATAATCGAGAAGCTTCAACTCTTTCAGGGCCTCGGCAACCCCATCCAGCAACTTCACCTGGTCGGGGTGGTTCAGATAGCCCGGGTCCTCAATCAGGGTCCCGTCTCGATCAAAAAATACCGCTGCGTTTGCCATAGCATCCCGCAAAAAGATTGGATTACTCCGCGAAACTCCGTTCGACAAGGTCGCATACAATATGGTAGGCCAACTGGTGAATCTCCTGGCTCCGTGCGGTAGCCGTGGCGTGGGCACACAAACAGAGATCCGCCTGAGCCTCCAGGAGGCTGTTCGCCCGGCCCGTATACGCGATGATACGGGCTCCCTTGCTCTTGGCGGCATCCACTGCCTTCAGAACATTGGCCGAAGCGCCGCTGGTGGAAAAGGCCCAAAGGACATCGCCCGGTCTGATAAGGGCCTCGACCTGCCGGGCAAAGATGCTGTCGTAGTCGTAGTCGTTGCCGATGCAGGTCAGCACGGAACTATCGGTCGACAGCGCGACCGCGGGTAGGGGCTGTCGCTCGGTTTGAAATCGCCCGATGAACTCGCCGGCAACGTGCTGGGCGTCGGCCGCCGAGCCCCCGTTGCCGCACAGGTACAAGGTCCCCCCGGCCCTGACGCTGTTGACAATTGCCTCGGCCATATCCGTGAGGACACCGACGCCCGTCTGCTCGAACTGCGCGACCATGGCCCTGTGGGTATCGATGATCCTCTCGACGATGTTTTCCGGGGTCTCGCTCATTGTGTCTCTGCCTGCAAGGTCTTGATCTTCTCAATCGTGGCAGTTGAGCTCTTACCCTCGACCAGCGGGGCCACCACGACCCGGCCCCCGTAGGATTCCACGAATTCCCAGCCCACGACGCCTTCCTTGCCGTAATCACCGCCTTTGACAAGCACATCCGGGCGAATCTTCTTGACAAGTTCCAGAACGCTGGGATCGTCAAAAAGGGTGATGAAGTCCACCGTTTCCAGGCTGCTGAGCACGTCGGCTCGGTCTCGCTGGTTGTTGATGGGTCGTTCCGGCCCCTTCAACGCTCGGATCGAGTTGTCGCTGTTGAGGCCCACTACCACGATGTCTCCCTGAGCCCGGCACGACTCGAGGTATTCGATGTGGCCCCGGTGGATCACATCGAAGCAGCCATTGGTGAAAACGATCGTCTGGCCTCGGTCTCGACGCCAACCGAGTTCGTCCAGCAGGGCGTCGAGAGGACGCACCTTGGCATTGCGGCGACCATACAGTTGGGCGATCTCGTGAACCATCTCCGAGCGGGTCACGGTGGCCGCCCCGAACTTCTCAACTTCAATGCCGCCGGCGATGTTGGCCAGATGAACGGCTGTCAGGTAATCACTGTCGGCGGCCAGGCTCACGGCCAGTGTAGCCAGCACGACGTCGCCGGCGCCCGTCACGTCGTAGACCGAACGTGGCTTGATGGGCAGCAGTTCACTCGTTTGCCTCGTCGCCAGGTAGGCCCCTTCTTTGTCCAGGGTGATCACGACCGCTTCGAGCATCAGATCCTTGAGCAGATGCTCGGCAGCCCGGGCCGTATCGGTGGCGGTCCGGATCTCGTAACCTACCGCTCTAGAGGCCTCGTGGCGGTTGGGTGTCAACACCGTGGCGCCGCTGTACTTGACGTAGTCGTGTCCCGGCGTCGGGTCAACCAGGATTCGCTTTCCCGCCTCGCTGGCCAGCCGGATCATCTGTTGGCACACCAAATCCGTCAGGAGCCCTGTGTTGTAGTCTTGGAGGCAGACGATGTCGGCGTCGGGCAGCACCTCACGGTAAAGGCCGAGCATCTCCTCACCGATTTCGATCGGCAGTGGCTCAGTCACCTCGCGGTCGATACGCATCAACTGCTGCTTGTGTCGGTGTTGGGCCAGGCCGATGAGCCGCTCCTTGGTGATGGTGGGGCGGTCGGCCAGTCGGCGTAGCGACGAGACGTCGACGCCCTGATCAGCAAGTGCCTTAGCGAGGATCTGTCCGTCGCCATCATCGCCCACGGTTCCGATACAGATCGGCGCGGCGCCCAGGGCGGCCAGATCCGCTGCCACGGAGGCGGCGCCTCCGCAGCGGTATTCCGTTCCTGTAACGTTCAGCACGGGCACCGGCGCCTCGGGACTGATCCGCACAGCGTCGCCGTAGACGTAGATGTCGAGCATGAAATCGCCGACCACGAGAACCTTCGGCGCTCCCAGGTTGCCTGTCGCTTTTAACAGCTGCTCATACATCTCTGCAAACCATGTTCTCACGTTCGTTTGTGGAATTTCTACAGGTTCCGTATTGTACCGGCGACAGCCTGTTCGATCAAGGTTGTTAGCGGTTTGTCTCCGCCCCCAAACCGAAGCTCGACGGCCAGAAAAGCCGTGGGCAGAGGAGGCTCGGCAGGGATCAGCGGCACGATTTTGCTCCAGTCCTTGGTGGTCGTCAGCACCAGATCCGCCCCGCATGACCAGGATTTGTCATAGATATCTGCCAGGCAACGGCTGGTGTAATCGTGGTGGTCGTTGAAGGCCTGAGAGCCCGCCAGAACGCAGCCACAGCCCTCGATGGTCCGCAAGAAGGCGTTTGGGTTGCCGAGGCCGCAGAAGGCGAACACGTTGCGGCCCTTCAACTGCTCCAGGGCGATTTCCGAGCCGTCGAGACATCGTGCACCCACCGGCGCGTGGATGGCCCGGGCGATGGGCAGTTCGGGCTGAATCTGGAGGATTCGTGTCTCGATCCGGTCAAGCTGCTCCTCAGCGACCTGATCGCTTCGCGTGATCACTACGGCGTGAGCCCGCTGGAGGCCGCGGAGAGGCTCTCGGAGCAAACCGGCCGGCAGAAGCCGTCCATAGCCAAAGGGGAGCGTCGCATCGATCGCGACGATGTCGAGGTTCCGGGCCAGGCGACGGTGCTGGAACCCGTCATCCATCAGCAGAACCTGCGCGCCGTGGTTGCGAACAGCTTCGTCGGCTCCCGCCACGCGGTCCGCGTTGACAATCACGGCAGCGCCTGGGCAAGCCGACGCCAATTCCGCCGGTTCGTCGGACAGGGTGCCTTGCCTTGCCTTGTAGCCTCGTGTCAGAACGGCGACGCGCAGGTCTTTGCGGTCGAACAGACGGGCCAGCCAGACCACCAAAGGGGTCTTGCCCGTTCCGCCCGTCGTCAGATTGCCCACGCACAGCACCGGTACATCCACCGAATGGACGCTCAGCCAGCGGCGGGAATACAGACCGTTACGCACGCGGACAATCGCCCCGTACAGCCAGGAGAGCAGCAACAGGACGACGCGCACGGGCGTGCCGATCACCGGGGCCACTTGTCTGGAAACCAGCTTGCGGTACAACTGCTGGTCCAACTGACGGCTCCCCGACGATATCCCGATTCCATCTGCGTGCAAGATGTGTTGGAACAGATCTTCTATGTCTGGAACAGCATGGCCTCGCCGACTTCCTTGGCCTTGGCTTGTCCGAAGAGTATCTCGACGAGCTTGAGGGCAAACTCGATTGCTACGGCCGGTCCCTGGCCCGTGACGCATTGTCCATGCACTACCACCCGCTCGTTGGAGACGTGGTTGGGGTCCAATTGGCTCTGCACGGCCGGATAGCACGTGGCCTGCACATTTTTCAAGAGGTCGTGATGCTGCAGCACAACGGCCGGGGCGGCGCAGATGGCGGCGTAGAGCCGGTTGGCGGCTTTCTGCTCTTTGAGCATCGCGATCAGATTCGCAGAATCGCGCAGGTGCTCGGCTCCGGGCATGCCGCCGGGCAGGACGATGGCATCATAGGTCTCATCGCCGCAATAGGCGATGTTCGCATCGGCCAGTAGTTTGACGCCGCGGCTGGCCGTGACCTGGAGAGGCCCGACGCTGGCGACGGTGACCTCCGCACCGGCCCGCCTGAGTGTGTCGACGATGCAGACCGCCTCTATCTCCTCTATTCCATCAGCGATGGGGACAAGCACTTTTTTGGCCATTTCAGACTCCTTCCGCAAATAGCAATTCTCTTAAGGCCGCACCGGGGGTCCGGAAGCCCTACCCTTTGATCTTCGCGATGATCGCGTCGGCCATTTCGCTGGTTCCGACGGCGGTCGGATCGTCACGGTCCGGCTTCATGTCGTAGGTGACGTCTTTACCTTCGGCGATGACCGCCGCGACGGCATTCTCAAGCTTGTCGGCCTCAGCCATCATATCGAGGTGCCGCAACATCAGCACGCCACTGAGGATCAGGGCCGTGGGATTGACCTTGTTCTGGCCCTTGTATTTCGGGGCGCTGCCGTGCGTGGCCTCGAAGACGGCGGCGCCGTCGCCGATATTGGCACCGGGGGCGACACCGAGCCCGCCCACCAGGCCGGCGCAGAGATCGCTGACGATATCGCCGTAGAGGTTGGGCAGAACGATGACGTCATACAGTTCGGGCTTCTGGATTAGCTGCATGCACATGTTGTCGACGATCCGATCCTCGAACTCGATGTCGGGGTAGTCTTTGGCCACCTCGCGGCTCGTCTCGAGCCAGAGCCCATCGGAGAACTTCATGATATTGGCCTTGTGCACGCTGGTGACCTTCTTGCGGCTCATCTTACGGGCGTAATCGAAGGCAAAGCGTACGATTCGCTTGGTTCCCTGCACGGAGATCGGTTTGATGCTGATGCCCGAGTCCGGCGTGACCTTGCGTTTGCTGTGTTTGTTCAGCCAGTCGATCAGTTCCAGCGCCTCATCCCGGCCCTTCTCGTATTCAATGCCCGCATACAGGTCTTCGGTGTTCTCGCGCACAACGACCAGGTCGATATCGGAATAGCGGCTGCGGACGCCCTTGTAGCTCTTACAGGGGCGCAGACACGCGTAGAGATCGAAACTCTGACGCAGATGGACGTTGATGCTGCGAAATCCCGTCCCGACAGGAGTCGTGATCGGGGCCTTCAGCGCCACGCCGTCGCGGCGAATGGACTCGACGGTCGCGTCGGGCAGGGGGGTGCCTTCCCGCTCCATGACGTCAACGCCTGCTTCAGCGATATCCCATTTGATCTCAGCGCCCGTGGCATCGATGCACCGGCGGGTGGCTTCTGCGATTTCCGGGCCGATTCCGTCTCCGGTAACCAGTGTCACATTCGTCATTTCTACATACTCCTATTTCGCTGGAAAAGGGCGTATGGTACCCAGAAGCGTCGCCTCGGTCAACCTTCAATCCTGCTTCGGCGTCCCCACGGCGCCTGGATGCGCGGCCGCCGTGCTTTCTGCCGTACGGTGCGCGCCTGCGATGGAGATCGATCAATCCAGCTCGGTCAGGTAGATGTTGCGGAAGCGGTACTGGCCGCCACCGGGCACTTCCGCCTGAAGGGCGATGTACCCCTTCTCGGGGCCGGTTAAGCCATCCGCGGTCCAGGCGGGCATGCCGTTGATATCCAACTCGGCCTTCGTGCCGTCGACCGT
>CP070782.1:4404970-4409268 GCA_020346325.1 Phycisphaerales bacterium | reverse complement strand
TGTCTGTGGCATCGGCACTGGGCGCCGAGAACGCTCCCATCAAACTCTACGATCTGCGCTATACGTTGCGGATCGATCCGGACCGGCGCGCGCAGGTCCAGATGGCGTGGGATCATTGTCACGCCGTGGCGGCCTTGCAGGGCCTGGCGAATCGTCACGAACCGGCCCTCTATGTCCGGTTCACCGAATCCCAACATCAGCGTCGCAATGTCGACGACTTCTGGTTCGAGTACTTGTCCGGGCCCGGACAGTGGCTGCATGGCAAGGCGGTGGAGCAGGTGGACGGGATCGTCGCTCTCGTGACGCAGTTCCGCTCGTGCCTTCAGGGTACCGTCGTGTACGACCCCAACGTGGCGGCGACCAGCAATGTGGCCTCGGCCGTGGCGGGGGCCGAAAGCCTGCTGCCAGTGCGATACGACCCGAACGAGGGCAGCTTGTATCGCCTTCTTGTCGCGGGTGGGTTGCGATTGCCCGTCAAATGCTGGTTGATCCGGCCGGATGGCTTGTCTTTGTTCACCGGTCAGGGGCGTATCCCCGATACGGATCGCGTCTCGACCGGTTCGGCCAAGTGCGATGCCTACCTGTGGATGAAGCACAAGTACCTCGATGCCGGCCAGTGCAACGGCGCCTACGGGGCGTACTACCTCGATCAGTATTGGATGACGAAGCCGCGCTATGCGCCGTTGAATCATCACTGCCTGACCAATCATGATTTTTTTGTAGCGAAGAGGGCATTCTTCTTCGATCTGGGAATATGGAGCGACGAGCAGCCAGTCGACGATCCGGGGCAAAGATTGGGCACGGACGTGGAGACCTTGAAGGAAGTACTGCTCAGTGCCTACCATCACGGCGGCAAGGAGAACATGATCCACATCGGAGGTTTCGTCCCCTGGGCGCACAAGTACACTGCGCATGGGGCCGCCGGAGGGACCCGCGATCCGGTCCCCACGGAATGGGAGTATGGCAAAATCATCAGTGCCTACAATGGGTTCATGGATGCCGATGCGATTGCCTACGGCGCCATGGCCAACGCTTCTTTCTTCCAGCATTTTCCGCTGCGGCCCGAGTACCCGCAGTCCTGGGTGACACGGGAGGAGTTGGTCGAACGGGGATACCTGGACGCGAACGGCCAGGTGATCGTCGACGGTCGCGAATTCATGATCTTCTACGTGGGTGACTACGACTGTGCGGCGTGGCTCTACCAGCGGATGATGGATATCTGGGACGATCCGGCCCGTGGCCAAGTGCCGATGATGTGGTGCATCAGTCCCGTGCTGGACCGCCGTGCGCCAATGGCCATGGACTACATGCGGCGGACCGCCACGCCCAATGACTACTTCGCTTCGGCCGACAACGGCGCGGGCTACTGCGAACCGGGGATGCTCCAGGAACCGCGCGGCATTTCCGGCCTGCCCAGCGGACTGGACGCCTGGGCACGACACTGCGGGACGTTCTACGATCGCTGGGGCTTGAGCATCACCGGGTTCATTATCTACGCACACGGCCCGGCGTTGAACGAGGCGGGGTTGGATTGCTACGCGTCGTTCAGTGGCAACGGTATCGTGCCGTCCGGCGGGCCGGCATCGCTGTTGCACAAGAACATGCCGGTCTTGCGCTTCGATCACGATGTCAATGAAGGCGACCCGGCCGCAGCGGCGCGACACGTGGTCGACCGCGTCGCACGGCGACGCGTCGAAGGGCTGCCCCCGTTCCATTGGTTTCGCAACATCCTCAAGACGCCCACGTGGTACGTCAAGACGCACGAGGCCATTGAGACGATGAATCCCCAGATCGAACTGCTGGATGCGCCGACGTTCTTCGAGTTGTACCGCATCTATCTCGAAAACCAAAGGCCATCGGCTCAGTGATTTGTATTTCCTTTGAGAGGGGTCCGCGGGATGAAGATTCGTGACATGTCATTGATCCTGGCCGGCTTTCTCCTCGTGCCGGCTTGTCGTGTGGATTCCAGCAGAGCCAATGACTGGCCGACTCTCCATCGCGACTATCAGCGCAGTGGGTTTACCGATGAAATCGTGCGCGGGCCATACGAGCGAAAGTGGTACCGCGACTTTCACCGCGAGATGATCGCTACCCGAGTCGAAGCCATCGTCGCGGATGGCAAGTGCTTTGTCGGGACGTTTGCCGGCAACATGCATGCTCTCGACGTCACCAATGGCCGGACCCGATGGACATTCGCGGCACGTGGTCCTATCGGCGCTTCTCCCTGTTACGCGGAGGGCAGGCTCTACTTCGGAATCGACGAGGCATTCGATCGGGGTCGTTTGTACTGTGTGGATGCCGACGATGGTTCGTTGGTCTGGCGGTGTGATACCGGCGCAGGTATCTGGGTGGCACCTGCCTGTGATGGCCAGCGCGTCTATTTCGGTGACCGCGCGGGCGTATTCCACGCGGTCGACGCTCGGACGGGGGAAGAGCTCTGGACGTTTGCAACCCGGGGTATGATTCTCAAGCCCGCGTCGTTTTCGCTCGACGGCCAGAAGATCATCTTCGGCTCGGAAGATATGCATGTGTACTGTCTCGATCCGAACGGGAAGCTCTTGTGGAGATCGCCCAAGCTGGCAGGCCTGTCGCTGCGCGATCAGGGGCCGACGATATGGCAAGGGCTGGCGATCGTGCGCACCAACCCCGCCGATTCGTTCCACACCGTTATGGATCGCAACGGTGCGTTGCTGAAGCAGATCCAGCAAGCGATTCCGAACGGACCCGAGGATAAGGTACTGATGGACAAGTGGGGCGACCTGGTCATGCGCCCGACGCCCAGGCGACGCCAGACTGAACAGGATGCGATCGTACGATACCTCCAGGGACATCCATACGACCGGTGTTTCTACGCCTTCGATCTCGCCGATGGCATTGAACCCTGGATCGCGCTGGTCCTGCACACGGTCGGCCTGCACAATCCACCGACCCCGCCGACGTTCAATCCGCAGACAGGCGAGCTTTACACGTTTGGCCGTTCAGCGATGACATACTATCTGCGCGGCGTGCGGCGCTATAACGTGCTCGGACGTATCGATCGCCGAACGGGCCGCTTTAATCTTTACTGGCCCTCGAGTGACGACGACAACTGGTATGTGTTTCCCATGATTGGAGACGAGACGCAATCGTTGTCCCTCATGGGCCACGTCCTCATCGGCAGCCATCAGGGCATGCTGGGTGGGTTGGATCTGCGCAGTATGAAGGCGATGCCGATCTGGGCGGGACGCGACACCTACGGCGGTATCTTCGGTCCCGCGGCTTTGGAAGGGGGCTTCCAACGGGCCCAGGAGTTGGCGCCGCAGGGTTACCTGGTCGGGATGCCCAACGAGTGGCACGGGCCCGACCGATCCATCTGCGCGGTGGCACAAGGACGGTTGCTCTGGGTTGTCGGTTCGCAGGTCGTCTGTATCGCCGGACCTGACGTACCAAAGGTGGCTGGCGGAGGCACCGAACCGCCAGCCTTGAAGATGACTGAACTGCCTTGGTGCGTGGCGGGTGGTAACATGGCCTCGCGCGGCCCCGGCCGCTTCGATGAGAGCGTCGAGAAGGTCGCCCTCACACCGGATGATCTGCGTCGCCTCGTAGACCAGCCTCTGCTCCACGGGACCGGACGAAACGATTCCGCCTTGGCCGCGGCGCTGCGAAGTCGCTTGGAACGGCAGATTCTGGAACTCATTGAGGGTGGTCCCTGGGCGCCCTTTATCGTGCAGTTGGGAATCAGTGGTGAAGAGCGACACTTCTGGCGCACCGCCGAGACGATGCAAACCGTGGCGCTGGCGCTGCCTTATTTGAAACCAGGAGTCAGACAGCAGGCCGTTGCCTTCCTCGACCGACTGTGGGACAGTGGCGTGCCGCTCCAGAAGCCGGTTCACGGCAACGGCGGGAAGCGCCGTGAGCCGTTCGATCTTGGGCCGGAGATGAAGAACTTCGCCGGTCAACTACCCAGATATGAAGCAGGAGTGGAGGATTTGTATGCGGTCTGGGCGTACGCCTGCTACGCGGACCGTTGGGACCGCGTGGAGCGAGATATCGATAAGGTCAGTGCTATCGTCAAGCGATTTGCCCAACAAGATTTTCAGTTCAATCACACGGGCAGGGATGACGAAGCCGAGCGCCTGAACGGGCAGTTGGCCGGCGTCCTGGCCGCTGTGCGACTCTTCAAGCACGCCGGCAAAGACGACGAGGCGGATCTGGCATTGGCTTGGTTGGTCCGGCTGGCTGCCGAACGCGTCCATCATGAACGTGCCGATACTCGGTTGATTCGATCGACAAAGGCAGTGAGCAAGGGGTTGCACGGG
>CP070782.1:4382992-4404870 GCA_020346325.1 Phycisphaerales bacterium | reverse complement strand
TTGCTGGAAACGTCGCAGATAGGGCATTTTGACGCCCGGCAGGGTGTCATAGAAACCATAGTCGTTCATGTCGTCGGCGATGATGATCAGGACGTTAGGCCGCCGGCCCCCCGGTTGCGTCGACCGGGTCATGGACGCCGGCAGGACCGCCGACGCGGCTCCTGCCACCGACATTCTCAAGAAACGGCGCCGAGAGACCATTCTATTGCTCCCTGTTGCGATCCTAGGTGTTCGCCGGCCGGCGACGGTGCCACCGGTGCTCCCACCATGGAATCGCGGGCCGAAATGGCAAGGCTATGTCCGAGTCATCGCGGCCGATCGCCGCTGCTGAGCCAGGATTCTGCCCTGCAGACCCGGATTTCCGCAAACAAGATGGCGGCAACGGGGGTATATGAGTCCATGCAGGAGTCGGACCGGTGGGAGCAGGGATCGTTGCATCTGTAGATACGTGTGAAATCCGTGTTTGGTCGACAGCAGTTGTATGTGTCCAATCGATCGCGAACAACGCGAACTGATCTTTGACTACTGCATGGGCTTGTCGGGTCCGTCCGAATCGGCGCGCGCCGAAGCGCTGATCGCGCAGAACGCGCGGGCGGCCGAACTGCAAAGCTCCATTCAGGCCGCCCTGGCTCCGCTATCGTATCTGCCGGCTGAGTATTGCCCTCCTGATTTGGCGGACCGCACCTTGCGTCGTCTGCGCGAACGGTCCGGCCGAGACGCAGCGCGGGGCAGGCGAAGTCCGACCATCGTCAGACTGGGGCGGCCCGATCTGAGCAGTGCGGCCGGCGTGGTGGTAACGGCCGCCTGCATTGTCCTGATTGTCACCGTTCTGGCCAGATCGTTCGGCGCGGTCCGGCAGCGCTACTACCGGCAGCGATGCGGGGCCCATCTAAATGGGATCTATCGAGCTGCAAGCCTGTACAGCTCGGACTACGATGGCATGCTGCCGGCGGTAGCCTATGCCGCCGGAGCGGCTTGGCATGCCATCGGCAGCCAGGACGCCGGATGCTGCCCCAATACGCGCAACCCCTTCCTCCTTCTGAAACTGGGATATGCCGGCAAACCTTCTGATTTCCTCTGCTGTGGCAAGACTGGTCACGATGCTCCGCCCCTGAGGCGCGACGAGCTTGCGGGGCGCAGTGACTTCCCCTCGCGCGACTACATCACGTATAGCTATCGACTCATGCCCCCCGGGCTCGTGAAGCTGGCGGCTCTGGGACATGGCCCGCTGATGGCCGACATGAACCCGCATTTCGAGCGCCTGACCGATGGCGCCACGCGGGCCGTGCCGCTCCGACTGGACGAGGAGATGCTCCGGCTGAACAGTCCCAACCACGGCGGTCAGGGACAGAACATCCTCTTTGCCGACGGCACGGTCGGCTACAGTCACACTCGTTTCATCGGCGCCGCCGGCGATGACATCTACACGATGACCGATGGCGACGTGGGCGGCGGCCGCCAGCGCCCGTCCGATCTCCGCGATATCGTTCTCGCCCCCTGATCGTCTCGATCTCTGACAGATGATTCCCCGCTTCCTCCGCCATGTCCTGTGGACATTCGCGCCGGAACATGGTTTTATGATAGGCGGACTCGTTGGATGGCCGACGCCCACCGGGACGGCCCTCGGGTGCGGGAGATGTCTATGATCAGAAAATCGCTGGTACTGATGACGATCGTGTTGATAGAGACGACGACCGGTGCCGTCTCGGCGCCAACGGAGTCGGCTGCGCTGTTCGTGCTCGAGGCCGACGTCTTCCGGCATCACGTGGATTTCTTCAACACGATGGAGCCGGAGAACATCGTCAATGCTATTCCCAACAGCGCCGCGTGGGACTGGATGGTCGCCAACGTGCCCTTCTTCGAGTGTCCGGACAAGAGCTTCGAGGAAATCTACTACTTCCGCTGGTGGACGTTGCGCAAGCATATCAAGCGGACCACTGACGGGTATGTCTTCACGGAGTTCCTCGACAAGGTCGGGCACAGTGGCAAGCACAATACCATCAGTTGCGCCCTGGGCCATCACATCTATGAAGGCACGTGGCTGCGCGACGATCGCTACCTCGATCAGTACGTGCACTTCTGGTACACGGGGCACGATGGCACCTTGCAGCCCCATTTTCACCAGTACAGCAATTGGGCGACCTGGGCGCTGTACCGACGATATCTGGTGAATCAGGACAGAGCCTTTCTTGTGAGTTTGCTCGACGCTTTCATCAAAGACTACCAGGCCTGGGAGGCCGAGCGGGGACTGCCCAATGGCTTGTTCTGGCAATACGACGTGCGCGACGGCATGGAGGAATCGATCAGCGGGTCGCGCACAGCGCACAACGCTCGACCGACGCTGAACAGCTACATGGCCGCCAACGCCTTGGCGATTGCGAAGGTCGCGGCCTTGGCCGGCAGAGAGGCCTTGGCCCAAGAATATGCCGACAAGGCAACCACGCTCAAAGCGCTCATGCACGAACTGCTCTGGGATGACGAGGCGCAGTTCTTCAAAGCGCGTTTTCCGAACGGCGCGCTGGCCGACGTGCGTGAAGAGATCGGATATATCCCGTGGTACTTCAATCTGCCCGAGCGGCGCTGCGCGGCGGCGTGGAAACAGCTCACCGACCCGCAGGGATTCTCCGCTCCGATGGGTATCACGACCGCCGAACGGCGGCACCCGGCTTTTCGCAGTCACGGCGTCGGAACGTGCGAGTGGGACGGGGCGGTCTGGCCCTATGCGACGAGTCAGACGCTCGTGGGGCTGGCCCATTTGCTGCGCGATTACGACCAGGAGGTTGTCACGGTGTCGGACTATTTCGAGGCGCTGCGGGCGTACGCCCGGTCGCATCGCTATCGAGGCAAGCCGTACATAGGCGAATATCTCGACGAGATCGACGGCACGTGGCTGCGTCCCGATTCCGATCGCAGTCGGTACTACAACCACTCGACGTTTTGCGATTTGGTGATTGTCGGTCTGGTCGGACTGGGGCCCCGTGTGGACAATACGGTCCGCGTGCATCCGCTGCTGCCGACTGACGCCTGGGACTGGTTCTGTCTCGACGGAGTTCCGTATCATGGGCACACCTTGACCATTCTGTGGGACCGGACCGGCGCCAAGTATGGCAAGGGAAAGGGCCTGCGGGTCTTCGCCGATGGGCGGCAGGTCGCGGCCTCGGACAGCCTGGGGCCGGTGCAAGGCGAGCTTCCCTGATTCAATGACAACGGAGCGGAACATGATGAGATTCTTCGAGGCAGTGTGGCTTCTGGTGACGGCGCTGTGTGTCTCCGTTTGCGGTGCGGCAGTGCGCACAGGTCTCGACGGCGTCGATGTGCATCGGGGTCTGTTCGCAGGCAAGCGGATTGGGATCATTGCCAACCATACCGCCCGCGATGTTCAGGGTCGACACATCGTCGACGTCTTCCAGGCGATGGACGATGTCACGGTCACGGCGCTGTTCAGTCCCGAGCACGGTCTTTACGGCACGGAAGGGGCCGGCGATACCGTAGACAGCATGACCGATCCGATATATGGCTTGTCGGTGCGCAGTTTGTACGGCCAGACGCGCAAGCCTACCGCCGAGATGCTGCGCGACGTGGACGTTCTCGTATTCGATATCCAGGATATCGGGGCCCGCTTCTATACGTACATCTCCACGATGTCGCTGGCGATGGAGGCCGCAGCCGAGTGCGGCAAGCGCTTCGTCGTCTTGGATCGGCCCAATCCCATCACGGGATTGCACGTCGAGGGGCCTGTGTTGGAGTCCGAGTTCTCCAGCTTCGTTGGTTTGCATCCGATTCCCGTGCGGCATGGTATGACCGTAGGCGAGTTGGCGCGCATGTTCAACGGCCGGCGCTGGCTGGCTGACGGTGTCCAGGCCGAACTGGCGGTGGTGCCGATGCAGGGCTGGCAGCGCGGTCTGTGGTTCGATCAGACGGGCCTGGCTTTCATCAAGCCTTCGCCCAATATCCCGGATGTGGCGACCGCGACGGTTTACCCGGGCCTGTGCCTCTTCGAAGGGACCAACCTCTCTGAAGGGCGCGGCACGCCCAGGCCATTCCTTCAATTCGGGGCGCCCTGGCTCGATCCGGAAACGCTCGCCCGACGTCTCAATTCTCTAAACCTGTCGGGCCTTCGTTTTGCGCCGATGTCGTTTACGCCGAGCGCGTCGAAACACCAGGGCACCGAATGTCACGGCGTGCGACTGACGGTCACCGATCGCGAGAAGCTCGATGCCTTCTGGAGCGGCGTTGCGATCGTCAACGAAGTCCATCGCCTCGATCCGACCCACTTCGAATGGCGCGCGAGCCACTTCGATCGGCTCTGCGGCACCGCCGCGATTCGCGCGGCCATCGTCGCCGGCGAATCGCTCGTGACATTGCGAGATCGCTGCGCGGCTGAGTGTCGTGGTTTTGAGAAGGCCAGACAAGCGTACCTCCTCTACCGGTGATCAGGACTCCGGTGAAGTCACTTTCGGCGGGAAGACGATCTCGGCGATTCTTTGGCGGACCGGCCGGACCGTGCCTTCGTCGCTCGGATGAGCCCGGTTGGTCAAGATGATGAGATAGGTTTTCGAGGCCGGATCGCAAACTAGACTGGTGCCCGTGTACCCGCTGTGGCAGAAGGTTTCCTCTGAGGCTGACGGGCCCTTGATCCATGAGTAGCTCGACAGCACGTCGAAACCGAAAGCGCGACCGTGTGACTGAGCCGTGGTCAGCATTTCAGTCGCGGTCGGACTGAGAATGCGCCCACCTCTCCATTTGCCGTGGTTTAGCAGCATGCGGCAATAGATGGCCAGATCGGATGCGGTCGAGAACAGCCCCGCATTGCCACTGGTGCCGGCGCGCAGCCGGGCCAGCGGATCGTGCACCGTGCCGCGCAGTAGTTCGTCGTCGACGATCTCCGTCGCGGCGATTCGGTTCTGCCAGGAGGCCGGCGGATTGAACCGGGTGTCCTTCATTGTCAGCGGAGTGAAGACATTCGCCTGGCTAAAAGCCGCGATGTGCTGCCCTGAAATCACGCGAACGATTTCCGCCAGCGTGATATAGCCCAGGCAACTGTACTGGAACGTCTCGCCCGGTTGCGACTGCGCTTCGAGACCGCAGATCTTCTCAAGCACCTCGTCGGGGCAGGGGTTCCCGTACTGGCTTTCCAAGGCCGCAGCGTTCGTGTAAGCGGGTAGCCCGGACGTATGCGTCAGCAGATGCTTGATCCGGACGTCTTCCTTGCCGCTGCAGGCAAAATCAGGCAGGTAGTCGCCGACCAGATCGTTCGGGTCCAGTCGGTCGCGGTCGATGAGGATCATAATCGACGTGGCCGTGGCGATCGGTTTGGTCAGGGACGCCAAATCGAAAACGGTGTCCTTTTGCATCGATTGCTGAAAAGGTTCGCCCACCGCCAGGCCGAACGCCTTGCAGTAGAGCGTCCGGTTCGCTCGCCCCACCAGGACGACCGCACCAGGAAAGCGCCCCGCTGCGATTTCTTCGGTGACTACCGCGTCGATCTGCTCCAAATGCAGATCGCGCCCGCGATCCACACGGCAACTGAGCGACAGACAAACCAACAGAGCGAGCAGGACGGCAATGAGGCCGGCGTGCCTCCTGGCATCGACACTGTCATTTCGACCAAGGGCAAAGCCCGCGCGGAGAAATCTGGTAGCGTACTCGGCACGCCTTGCCTTTGCAGCGAGATGTCTCGACTGCGCTGTGCTTCGCTCGACATGACAACGTGTGTGAAGACTCGAATTGGCTGAGGATGTAAAGCATTCTTCTGTCACCAAATTCCATTTCATGCGGTGGTTTCCTTATTCCGGTGGCTGATGCGCTGGATGGCCAGCGCGACGGGCGAAGGCGGTTCCCGGCCTTGTTGTGCGTCGCGGCTCACCGCTTCCATGCTCTCGAACAGCACTTCGCAGGCCCGTTCGTAGCTGCACCCGGTCTGCTGGACGATCAGGCGCGTGCCGCGGTCGATGAGCTTCTTGTTGCTGGGCGAGACCCAGACCATGGCGTTGCCGATGACACGCTCCAGACGGACCATCGTGGCAGTGGAGATCGTGTTGAGGATGAGCTTGACCGCCAGATGTTCCCAAAGTCTTAGCGGTGAAGCGGGCAGTTCGCATGGGAAGTGGAAATGTTGGCCTGCGACAGCAGTGTTTGCCGCCGGGCCGATGGTTATGGCTGCCGTTTTGCCGAAGCCGGCTCCGAACGTCTCGGTTGCAGCTTTCTGCAATTCAGAGTTGCCGCCGATATCGATGGTGACCAGCGCGGTCTCTGGCACGTCGGTGCGCGAAGGATCGATCTCGTTGCCGATCCGAAAGCGATGGATCCGATCGTTGTCGAGCCGCGGCGGTTCTGCCCGCAGTGTCTCCGGAGCGTTCAGTTTTTCATAGACTGCCGGCTCCCAGTCGAGGCCACGCGGCGGACGCTGGAGCATTTCGCGCCAGGCTTCACGCGTCTCGTGATACGGATTCTTCACGAACGCCCAGGACACGGGCGACCGCGTGTCCCCATCCTGGCGGAAGGGAGGCACCATGAACGTGGGCGAACGCTCCGTCGTGTCGGTCAGGACGTCCAGCAGGACGGCATCGGCCGCATACGTCACCAGTCCGTGCCGGCGGTAGATGTCCTCCTCGAACTGCGTGAGGCGGGCCAGCGCCTCGACCGATTCGTCCGCCGACAAGGCCTCGATAAGCTTCGCAAACGTAGTAGGGTAGGGCAAGCCCGGCCGATCCCCCGGGGCGCGGTCGAATTGGTGGGGCAAGCCCCACCCTACGAATTGCGCCAGAGCGGTCTCGAGGGCGGCGCCGACGACCAGCAGTTCGACCGTGGTCGCCTGCATGCGTGTCGAACCGGCGATGGCCATCGGGCCCGTGGTCAGGTCAAGCTTGTGGATGCGCGGCTCGTCGATAACTTCCCGCGACCGTTTTACGTGCCGGCGCAGCAGGTCGGTCGGATTGTTGTAGACGAAGAACACTGTCGCGCCCGCCTCGAGTCCCTGCCAGGCGGAGCCGATGACAAAAGGCGTTTCACCCCCTTCGGTAATGGCCACGACCACGTCACCGGCCTGCACGCCCGCTTGCCGCAGTTGATATCGGCCGAAGTCGGGGAAGTCCTCAAACCCTTCGACCGACTTGATCAAAGCGAAGTCACCTCCGGCCATGACGCTGATACAGAGATCCTCCAGACCGTCGGGTGGAACCTGCCCTGCCAATTCCTCTTCCTGGTCTTGGTGGGGCAAGCCCCACCCTACATGCTCGCCCCAAAACCTTCGCCAGGCGGCCTCCAACAGAATGCTGAGTCGGCCGGTGGCGCCGCAGCCAGTGAAGAAGATCTGGTGCCCCGTGCGCATCGCTTCCAGCAGCGCCGCGATGAGTTTCGGATATGAATCCTGGGCGAAAATCCTCTCTGACGCGGCGACGATGTCCTCGTCCACCGATAAGAGCTGCCGCAGACCCGCGCGCAGGTCGGCCTGGGTCGTCTGCGAGAGCGTGCGCGTCTTTGGATGCGACGATTCCGTCAGCAACTCGCCCAGGCGAAATGCCTTTTCCTGCTGCACAAACTCCTTGGCTTTCTCGGCGGCTTCTCTCGTCATCGGTTCTCTCAAATCTACGGCTGCTCTTCTGGTTCGGTCGCTATGACAATCAGGCTGTTGGCCACGCGGCGCTGCCGGCCGTCGGACGGTGAATTCATCACTTGGCCACTCAGCCAGAGCGTGGACGAGCCACCGCCGTCGAGGTTTATCGCCTCGGTGCAGCCCAAACGCAGCAGCAGTGCGGAAAGCTCCGTGTAGTTCATGCCCTTGGAGAGCCCTTCCTGGCGACCATCTACCACGACGAGGAACAGGTGCCTAGCGTTCCAGCCGAGCGCCGTGCGCGGATGCCGGTGCGGGTAGTGCTTCAAGTTCGAGGCCTGGCCTCCGCGCACCAGGATCAGACCGGCACCGAGCGCGGTCGTGACACCGGTCAGGTCCGGCGTTGTCTCCAGATTCAGTGACACAGTCATTCCTGTCGTCAGGGCGGGCAGTTCCGCGGCCAGTCCCGGTCCGAGAGACAAGACCATGGTCTCCGGCCGCAGAGCTGTGTTGCCCTCCGTACGAACCGCCGTGATCTTGGCTTGATAGTGTTCTCCGGCTCGCAGGGGCAGCCAGGGGCCGTCGCCTTCTCGCTCCAGGACCAGTTCCACTGCCGCTGTCGTGCGGGTAGATTCTCCCACTGCCGGGGTATAGAGTATCGCCGCGTTCGGATCGCACTTTTCATTGAGGCCGAACGTGAGATCCAGGCCGTTGCGACCGGTGGCGCGAAACGCGGCCTGAACCTCGCCCATGTGGGGCTGTCCCTCCGGGCTCACCCAGAAGCTCTCGCCCGTCGGCGCGCTGACGAGTTCGCCATTGACGATCTGCACGCCCCGGGGGTCGCCCTGATAGGGGCCGGGCCGGATCTCGAAGAAGTCGCCATTGATCGCGGCCACCGGTCGGCGCGCGGGACCCGTCACGCTTTCGACTTGCTCGCTCACCGACGCGAGCCCATAGATATGCTCCTGGGCCAACGCGCTAACGAGTTGGAAATGGGGCCGGCTGCGCTCGATCTTCACCACGTGGATTGACCAGGGCGCTGCGCCGATGCGCTCGTGGAGATACTCGATGCCCGGCTCGACTCGGGGCCAGGAGGCGGCCGGCCGAGACGGCATTGCGCACAACAGGAGGACCACAAGGCGCATGACCATGATTCGTGCTGAGCCGACTTGTGTGTTGCGTCTGTCGATCGTCTTACCCCGATTCCGATCCGCCATTGACTGACGGAAGTCGACTGCCGTCTCTCTGCGACTCCTGCGCAAGCAGGGGGCCGGGAGCCTGGCGAGGCAGTCTGGATTCCCGCCGGCGCGGGAATGACAAATATGGTGGTTTTGTCCAGCTATCTTTGTAGCGCTCCAGGCAATGAGTTCCGGCGTCCTGTCAATGCTTCTTGAGGGTTATGCTCACGCCGCTGCGGACGATGGTTTCCAGGTCCGGATTGGTCGTGATGGCTTTCATGTAGTCGGGGTCTGCCATGCCCGCCGTGATGTTGTGGGCAACGATGAGTCCGCCCGAACGGACCAGAGGCCGAAGCTTATTGAGATAGTCGATATAGCCCTCCTTATCGGCATCGAGAAAGAGTATGTCGATAGAGCCCTTCAGTTCAGCGACTTTCTCATGCGCGTCCCCTTCGACCAATGTGATGATATCGGCCATTCCGGCCCGCTCTAAGTTCGCCCGGGCGGTAGCGGCACGGCCAGCGTCGATCTCGTACGTCGTCAGCTTGCCCCCCGTTTTCTGGAGCCCCAGGCCGAACCAGATGCCCGAATAGCCGGTGGACGTGCCGATCTCGACGATGTGCTTGGCGTTCATCGATTCGGCCAGGATGCGGAGCAGGCGCCCATCCTGCGGCGGGACGTTACGATAGCTCTGCCGGGCACGGATGTCGGCCAGGATGTCCAGGGCCTTTTGTTCGTTATCGTCCTGGGGCACGGGCGGTTTCTCCAGCGCGGAATCCCCTTGTCGGCCTCCCATGCCTCGGGGCCGGCGTTGCGCCAGCGTACTGGAGATCAGAACGCCCAGGATCAGCACACCAGCGACCAGGCTCACAACGGCAGTGCATCGAATCGTCTTCTTCATGGCAATTTCTCCTCTATTTCCAGTCAGGTAATTCATCACGTGTCAGGACCAGTTCGTGATGGTAGATGTGTTTCAATTTGGTGGCATCGTTCTTGCGCATCCAGCGACTGTGCCACGTGGAGAACCAGCTCCACAGGAATCCCTGTTCCTTCATGGCGTCGGGATCGGGAATGATGTCGCATTCCGACAGGGCCACCGGTCTGCCGCCGGCGATCGAGGCCATTTTGTCGAAGTTGGTGCGCCGGCCCTGCTGGCCTTCGCGGTAGATGTCCACGCCTACCACATCCAGATACTCGAGCCCGGGGAACCAGTCGGTGTGCATATCATGGGAGAAGGAATAGACCCACAGCAGGTTGTTGAGCCGGTGATGCTCGGCGTAGTAAGTGTGGATGAAACGCCAGAGCTTCTCGGCATTCTCCTGGCCCTGCATGCTCCACCAGAACCAGCCCCCGCAGATCTCGTGCAAAGGCCGCCAGAGCACCGGGACGTGGGCATCGCGCAATTCCTTGAGCAGTTCAGCGGTGACGTCCAGATCCTTCATCATGGCCTCGTGCTCCGGCGTGCCCTCTTTCAGAGCGGCCTCAATGTCGAACTTGACCTTGGTGTTGGGATAGGTGTTCACAGGTTTGAGCGGATTGCCCCAGTGCCAGCAGATGGCCACCAGGCCGCCGGCCTGCCAATAGGCGATGGCGTCCTGGACGAGTTGTTTCTGGATGGAGGTGTAGTCCTCGTGATACTTTCGCGCGAAGATGCCGCCCTCGAACTCGATCAGGGCCGGATGCTTGCCGGTGGTTTCGACGAGATAGCTCAGGTCACGCTCCTTCAGCCGGCCGTACATGACGTGATGACCGGCCAGCATCTTCTTGCCCTGGATCGATTTCAGATAGGCCAACACCTTCTGCGCCTCGGCGCTGGCCTGCGGTGCCGCCGGTTGGGGTTCGTCCGCCGATGCCCCGAAAGCCAGAGGGCTCGACAATTGGAGAACCAGGAGTGACGTGACAGCGATAAATCGCACCGTCATGAGGAAATCCTCCATCTGGAGTTTCCGATACCGAATCGCCCGGGCTCCTTCGCCCCGGGCCGGGGCACAGCCCGCTCATGGTAGCGGTTCGCCGGAGGCCCTTCAAGGATGTTCTGCCACGCGCCGGTTTCCAGGGTCGATTCTCCGGGACAATTGTGTTACGTTGTTGGCGATGAAATGCACACATGCAGACAAAGCAATCGCTGCCAGTGTCTTGTCGAAGATGCTGGTCACATCTCTGCTGCTGTCGTGCAGGGTGACTGCTGTGCGGGCAGCGGATAGCAATCCGCGCGTAGACGATGTCCTGGTTGCGCTGACCAGCATCGTGCCGACACCACGCTCGGTGCCCTGCGATGCGGGTGATTTTGCCGTTCCGTCCGGAGGGCATTTGCAGGGGATTCAGCAGGCCACGATCGCAGGGCAGCGATTCGCGATTCTCAGCGGCAGTGCCCGGGAGTCTTATCTGGCGCTGATCGCGCTGGAGGAGGACGCCGGACGTGTCGTTAAGATCAAGCCTCTGTTGCCCCGGCCCTTCAAGCACGCCGGCGGTTTCCAGGTCTGCGGTGATTATCTGGCCGTGGGGATCGAGGACGACAACACCAAGATGGCCTCCCGCATCTGGATTCTGAAGCTGTCCGATCTGTTGCAGACTGCGGTGCCAACACCGATCATCGAAATCGAACGGCACGGTGCCTACAAGCGCGCCACGGCCGGCGCGGTCGGCATGGCCAAGGTCGGCAGTCGGCATTTGCTGTGCGTGGGCACCTGGGACTCGGCGACAATTGACCTCTACGTCTCCAACGGCAAGGCCCTCGACGATCCGGCCTGTGCCTTCGCGTCTCGCGAAACCTGGGACGCCAAACAAGCCGACCGGTCGAACTGGTCCGACGGCGACTTCGCTTCCTACCAGAACCTTAATCTCGTCGTGGATACCAGCGACCGCGTGCTCCTGATCGGATTTGCCCACACGCGCGGCAGCGATGTCGCCGATGTCTTCGAGCTGCATATGGAACCGGCCGTGCCCGTGGCAAAGCGTCTGGAAAAGCGCCACCGACACATCCTGCACGGGCAAAACACCAGCTTCCGCCACGGTGCCGGGCTGACAGTGGTCGACGCCGAGACGCTGACCGTCTTGTCGTGCGGATACCAGAAATTCGTGATTGAGCGATTCGAGCCGCCACGACGTTAATATGGCAGTGCGGTCCGGTTGTTGCTCTGAGGTCAGTAAAGAATCATGAGCCGCTACATTGCAGAACGGGCGAAGAAGACGAGCCGGGTGGTGGGGCTGATGTCGGGCACCTCGGCCGACGGGGTCGACGTGGCGGCCGTGGATATCGCGGGCCGGGACGTCAGGCTGGTGGCGTTCGAAGTGATGCCGTACAAGCCGGCGCTGCGCAGGGCGATTCTCGCGCTGTGCCGGCCCGAATCGGCCACGTTGGAAGATATCTGCCACTACAACCATGTGTTGGGCGAGGTTTTTGCCGAGGCCGTGATCGAGTTGTGTCGCCGACGGAAAATACCGCTGCGGTCGATCGATCTGATCGGCTCGCACGGGCAGACGATCTTTCATCATCCCCGGGGCGCTCGCTACGAGGGACGCACGATTCGCTCGACGCTCCAGATTGGCGAACCTTCGGTGATCGCCCAGCGGACGGGAATCACGACCGTGGCCGATTTCCGCCCGCGTGACATGGCGGCCGGAGGCCAGGGCGCGCCGCTGGTGCCTTATGCCGACTACGTGCTGTTCAAGCACCGCAGGCTGTCCCGAGCCGTGCAGAACATCGGCGGGATCGCCAATGTGACGTTCCTGCCGCGCGGCGGGCGAACTGAAGATGTCGTGGCCTTCGATACGGGGCCGGGCAACATGGTGATTGACGGCGTGCTGCGGCAGGTGACGCTGGGCCGGCGCTCGTACGACCGCGACGGTCGCATAGCGGCCCGCGGCAGGGTGAACCCGAACCTCTTGAAGCAGATGCTGCGCCATCCGTTTTTGCGGCGCCGGCCACCGAAATCCACCGGTCGCGAAGCGTTCGGACAGTTCTACAGCGAGTGGTTCCATCGTGAGGCCCTCAACCTGAACCTGACCCCGGAAGACATGATTGCCACCACCACCGCCTTCACCGCCGCGACCATCGCCCAGGCATACCGCAAGTTCCTGCCCGAGATGCCCGACGAAGTGATCCTCTGCGGCGGCGGCGCCCACAACGTCACGCTCGTGTCGATGTTGCGGCGGGAGCTGGACGGCGTTAAGATCTGTAGCTCGGACGAATTCGGAATCGATGTCGACGCCAAGGAGGCGATCTCGTTCGCGCTCCTGGCGCTGGCGACTTTCAAAGGAGTGGCCAACAACATTCCCAGTGCGACCGGGGCCGAGGGCCCGGTGGTGCTGGGCAAGATCGTGCCTGCCTGATGACGACACACAGACGCCTGCCAACGACGGAGAAACGTAACCCACGCAGTGAGAACATCGACGAGCGTTCGACGCTCGAGATTGTCACACTGATCAACCAGGAAGACAGACTGGTTGCGCAGGCGGTGGCCCGCGAGCGCCGGCGCATCGCCGAAGCGGTGGACGTGATCGTCGAGCGCTTCCGGCAGGGAGGGCGGCTGTTCTACGTCGGGGCCGGGACGAGCGGTCGGCTCGGCGTGCTGGATGCCTCCGAATGCCCCCCCACGTTCGGAGTGGAGCCGACACTGGTGCAGGGTATCATCGCCGGAGGCCGCCGAGCCCTGGTGCGGTCGATCGAAGGCGCCGAGGATTATCCGGAAGACGGCGCCGCCGCGATCGACAAGAAACACGTTAAGGCCAGGGATACGGTGGTAGGTTTGGCGGCCTGCGGCCTGACGCCCTACGTGCGCGGGGCCTTGCAGCGGGCCCGTGACATCGGCGCGGCGACCATCTTCGTCACCTGCGCGCCCGAGGCGGTCGATTCCATTCCCGCCGAGATCATCATCAATCCCGTCGTCGGGCCCGAGGTCGTCACCGGCTCGACCCGCATGAAAGCCGGGACCGCCACCAAGCTCGTGCTCAACACGCTGACGACCACGGCCATGATCAAGCTGGGCAAGGTCTACGGCAACCTGATGGTCGATCTGCGGGCGGTGAACAACAAGCTGCGCGACCGCTCGGTGCGCATCGTCATGGATGTCACGGGTCTGTCGCGACGGCGGGCGCAGAATCTGCTCGCGCGCGCCGAGGGGCGTCTCAAAGCGGCGATCGTCATGCATTTTCGCAGCGTTCATCTGCCGGAGGCCCTGGAGATTCTCAAAGAGAACAACGAATTGTTGCGTCCTGCCATTGCGGAGTCGCCGGAACCGACATGATGCCGAGCAAGAAACGATTCCTTCTTTTCGCCGCACTGCTGGTGCTTAGCCTGTCGACGGTCGGCATGGCGGCGACCCAGAGCGTCGAGGCCGCGCTCGACGAGATCGCCCGAAATTTCACGCTGTGGGACTGGGCCGTCATCGTGCTCTATCTCGTCTTCACCACGGTGCTGGGCGGGGCCTTGGCGGGCAAGCAGGCGTCGATGAAAGACTTCTTCCTGGGCGGCCGCCGGCTGCCCTGGCCGGCCGTGTGCGGCTCGATCATCGCCACGGAGCTCTCGGCCGCGACCTTCCTCATCGCCCCGGCGATTGTCTTCGCGCAGGGCGGTGACATGACCTACATCCAACTGGCCTTCGGCACGATCGCCGCCCGGTTCGTTATCGGCTATCTCTTCATTCCCGTCTACTATCGCCGTGAGATTTACTCGCCCTACGAATACATGGGAAACCAGCTCGGCCCGCGCGTGCGGAACATCACGACCGGCCTGTTCATGGTCGGCGGGATTCTGGCCCAGGGGGCCCGCGTCTATATCGCGGCCAAGGCCCTCCAGGTCATCACGGGCACCGACGTGGCTACCTCGATTATCATCATCGGCGCCGTCTCGATCGGCTGGACCATCATGGGGGGGATCACCACGGTTATCTGGACCGATGCGATTCAGTGCCTGCTGTTCACACTCGGTGCCATCGCGGCGTTGATCTTCGCCGCGACCACGATCGACGGCGGCCTGGCCACCCTCGTCTCCGAAGCGTATCACGCGGGCAAACTGCGCGCGATCAATCTCAGCTTGGATCCCAAGGAAGCGTATACGCTCTGGTGTGGCCTGATCGGTTTTGGCGTCCTGACCCTGGCCTCGCACGGCACCGACCAGCTCAATGTCCAGCGCATGTTCACCTGCCGCAGCGCCGGTGACGCCCGCAAAGCGATCATCTTTTCGGGGCTCTCGCAGGTGCTGACGTATTTGCTGCTGTTCGTCGGTGCGGCCGTCTTCGTCTACTATCAACACTTCCCGCTCACCGGCGCCGAGCAGGTGGTTGTCGATGACGATTCGATGAAGATCTTCGCCATCTACATCGTCGACGTGATGCCCCCGGTCCTGTCGGGCCTGCTGATGGCCGCGATTTTCGCGACCGCGATCTCGACGCTCGACTCGCTGCTGGCAGCCCTGTCGCAGTCCACCATCGCGCTGCTCTACAAGCCCTTCATCAGGCCCGCCGCCTCGGATAAGCACTATGTCCGTGCGTCGCGGGTAATCGTGGTGGTCTGGGGCGTTCTGCTGACGGCCTTTGCGATCTATTGCGACGTGATCGCCCAGTCGTATGCCGACCTGATCCAGTTCGCTTTGGCGATGGCCGCCTACACCTACGGTGCGCTGCTGGGCGTCTTTTTGCTGGCCTTCCTGCCGACCCGGCGTGACGACCTGGGCCTGATGTGGGGCGTGCCCCTGTCGATGCTCACCGTCTTCGCGTTGAACTGGCACCAGCGCGTTCCGCAGGCCATCGTCGTGGTCGCGTCGGTCGTGCTGCTGGTCCAGGCTTTCCGCCACCTCCGCGCCGAGCCGGTGAAGATTCTCTACGTCGCTCTGGCCGTGGCCCTGCTGCTGACCATCAGCCTGGCCGCGTGGCAGCCTCCAGGGCCGCTTGCCGATGGCGCGGTTTCGGAGCCGGTCCACATCACCCTCGCCTGGCCCTGGCATTTTCCTATCGGCACCGCCATCACCTTGGCTCTCGGCTACCTCGTCGGCAACCGGAAAGAGGCCGATCCCTCCTAGGCGAGGCCCGAGCCCAATTGGCTTTGATTGGCTTTGTTTTTTTGCCCGCCCCGCGTTTTCAGGCCAGAAACGCCGAAAATTGGGTTTGTTTTGCACGAATGATGACACCCCGAGCGCGCCTTTCACCCCGAAATCCACCGGGGCGGGCAACTCGCTTCGGATCGAAAAGCCCCGGAATCCCACGGTGCCTATCGGGATACTATCCATCTCTCTCTTCCTTGTCTCGCGGCGGCCCAAAATCCTCCCGGCCGGGCCGCATCACCGCCAGTGATGATAGATAAACAATAAACCAACACATGCGCCGCGTCAAGCAAATAACACAGAATGCCAGGTAAGTGGCGTGGCTGGCCAAGCGGAGCCTTCCGCTTCGCGCGCGGCAATATGAGCTGGATGTGGTATAATCGGGGCAATGGACAAACAGGAGCTTAAAGCGATCCAGGGCTTTCTCGCCGTCGTGGGCCAGGGTTTAGACACGGACCATGACGGCGTAGCGCCGGCGGATCGGCTCGCGGAACTGTCCCGCATCATTCAACGGTTGATGCACGCCCGGCTTGGCCCGGGCAGTCTGCGCGCCAAGGTCCATCTGGCGACCCTGGAACGCAACGCCCGGCGCTACCGCCGCCAGATCGAGGGAGAACTGAGCGGAGAGCATCCTACGAGTTAGACGGTGCGGGCGCCAAACGCCTTTCGCTCCGTTTTCTCCCCACAGTGCACGTCGCCTTGTACGCAGCATGGAGCCCACCTGGAGCCAGAGCGATCCTTAACCGTTCATCTGGCCAAACCAGGTTGACGGCACGTCTCGATCTTCGTTGTTTATGCCATCTTCTCGTGCTACAATGACGCCGGCGGAGGTGTCTCAAAAACCTGTGTCTGTCGGGTCGGTCGTGCCACAGGGTTCTGAGGGTGCGAATTGAGACAGTGTTCTCCTGAGAGGCATCGCGGGGACGAGGATCATGAATTTGCCGCAGTTGGCTCAGTACAGTGAGGGGCTGGGCAAGATGCTGGGTAACGGCATCGAGCTGAAGCGGGCGTTGTACGTGGCGGGGGAGTGTATGGTCGCAGGGGAGAATCGGCGCTTTGCCGATCAGGTGAGCCAGGCGCTGCTGACGGGAGAGGATCTGCCTACGCAGGCATTTTCCGGCGTGCTGCCGCCGTTCTACCTGACGGTGCTGGAATGTGGCCTTCTGACCGGCCGGGTCCCCCAGGCCCTGACGGCCGCGGCCCATTACATTCGCCAGGTTCTGCCGGTCCGGCACACGTGGCGACGGTGCTGGCGGTATGCGCTCGTCGCCTACCTGGTCTGCATCACCATCACCCTCGCCTTTGGTGGCCGACCGTCCTTCGTGGCCCTCTCCCTACTGGCAGGTCTCTTCGTATTGCCCCGCTGGATCGGGACGCTGGCTTATGGCCGGGACGCGCTGCTGGCGAAAATGCCCTTTGTGGGCACATGGATTCGGCAAGTGGCCTTGCTGGAGTTCTTCTCCTGCCTGGAGGTCTGCTACGACAGCACGCTGCCCGTGCCCCAGATGTTTCGCGCTTCCATCAACGCGGTCGGGAACCGATTCTTGCGGCGTGACCTGCTCGAGGCCCAAGCGGCCGTCGAACGGGGCGACAGCTTCGCCGATGCGCTGGCCGCCGTATCGTTCATACCCGAGGGGATGATTGCCGATGTCAACGCCAACGAGATCTGCGGCAAGCTGGAACTGAGCTTTGCCGGTTTTGCCCGCGAGTTGCGGAAACTGATCGAAGCCAAGATAGAGGCGCTCAAGCTGCTGGCGGCCGCCTTCGTCATCAGCTATGGCATCCTTGTCCCGCTGATGATTGTCCTGCCTGTTTTTCTGGACTTCGACAAGGACCTGCTTCTACTGTATCTGGCGGTGGTCATGGGCGACTTGTGGGTGATCAGCACGTTCAACGCCGCTGGCGGCTATATGCGCAAAGCCACGGCGGTCAACTGCTGGTGGGAAGGATTGCATACGGAGACGAAACGGTAGATTTGGCACCGGACCTGGGGGTCTGCCCCCCGCGCCGATGAAGGCGGTGAAAACTGTCGGATGAGAATCGATTTCTTAATCTTGCCGTGTCAGTGAAGGTGCGACCGTATTGCGGTGGTCCTGCTGTTGGAGAGGCCTAATGGCGTCCGCTGCACTGTGCCCTATTCCGTATTGCTGGAGGGTGGCAGTTCTGGTACCCTATAGGCCATGAAACCCACGGTCTATGTCGAAACGTCCGTCATCAGCTATTTGACTGCTCGGACGAGCCGCGATCTGGTCGTCGCCGCCCACCAGCAGTTAACGGCAGAATGGTGGCAGCAGGCTCTGCCCAGGCTGGAAGCTTTCGTTTCACCTGTGGTTCTGGAGGAGATCGACAAAGGCGACCCCGGCGCTGCGCAGAGTGGGCTGGAGGCCGTGAGTGCATTCGGGGTCCTTGAGGTGTCCCCGGAAGTTCGGGATCTGGCGGAACACCATTTCACCGCGATCGATCTTCCCGAAAAGGCGCGGGCGGACGCCTACCATCTGGCCCTGGCCGTCTGGCACGGCATGGACTATCTGGTGACCTGGAACTGCACGCATATTGCCGGTGGGAAAGTCAAGCTGATGGTACGGGTGGTGAACGCTGGACGAGGAATTGCTTCGCCGATGATTTGCACGCCTGAGGAATTGACGGAGATCTGATATGTCCACTGACCCGATTGTCCAAGAGGTACGTTCCGTGCGGAAGGAGATCGAGCAGCAGTACCCGGACGCCGATGCATTCTACGAGCACCTGCGCCAGCGGCAGAAGGCCTACGGCGACCGCCTCACGAGACGCCAGCCCAAAGAACCGCCGCACACCCAGGCTTCATAGGTCGCGAATTCCGTCTTTCGAATGTCATGAAGGTCCCTCTGCATTTTCGGTGTGATCGGTGTGGTTGCGAGAACTACATCTTCGTAAACCTTGATCAGTCGTCGTTTGAAACCAAGTGCAGGTGCGGCGATGTCATCCCCAGCTTCTTTGGGAGTAATGTCACGCTCGGCTACAAGGTTCTGTGGCGCAGCAACTATGAGTTGTTGGAGCGACAGGACTACCCACTTTCGATCGTCCTCTCGGCCATGGCATTTGATTGTGAATTGACGCGCCTTCACTCTAAGTGGAATCAAATTGGGGCACTCGGCCTCGGCATCCATGTATCGGACGAGGAATTGGAGGCCTTGCTGCGCAAGTACAGAACGATTGACAGAAAGATTGAGGAAGCTGCAAAGTTGATGGATCCACGGGGCTTCGCAGGGTTTGCGGACGGATCACCAGAGTTCAGGGCGATCGTTTCAGAGGGCTTTCCGAGCTTGAGTCTGGAAAGTCTGTCAAAGGACTTTCAGGCTGCCCTTTTCTGGCCGCGCAATCGCGTGCTCCATTTGGGCGATGCCAGCTTCTCGCTTGACGACGCCAAGCGTTGTTTCAACATCGCCACGCTGGGGCTGAGAATACTAGAGGCGATGGACGAGCGGAGAAGATCCGGCGGCTAGCGGCACGGAGTTCTGCGGGAATGGAGGTGCGATTGTGTTGAGGTGGAAGTTGTGGGTGGCGGCGTTGGTGACAGTGGTCGGTGGGGTCGCGGAGGGGGCGTTGCTGGAGGCGGCGCGGCAGCGCGTGGGCGATTTGCGGCTGGGGTCATATGCGACGTCGGGGCAGGTCGAGCAGATGGCGACCGACGAGAGTTTTCGCCACGCCGTCTGGGCGACGATCGAGCGGGTGGGGATTACCAAGCTTTACCTGGAGGTCTATCGCGGCGGGCATACCGTGCCGCCAGCCCAACTTGTGCAGGTGCGGGATTGGCTTCAAAAACGTGACATCGCCGTCGTTGGCGGGATCGCGACGGTCCCCGGGGGCAAGGTGGGGGTGCGGCAGGAGGGGCCGCTGGGATGGTTCAACTGGCAGAACGCCAAGACGCAGCGCGACCTGGAGCGGATCATGCGGGCCAGCGCGCCGGTGTTCGATACGTTCATCGTCGATGATTTTCTTTGTACGGGCGACGTCAGCGCCGAATCCGAGCGAGCCAGGGGCGATCGTTCATGGGGTCAGTATCGGCGTGACTTGCTCACCGAGCTGGCGCAGTCGATTTTTGTCGGGCCGGCCAAGGAGGTCAATCCCGACATCACGATGATCGTTAAATACCCGCAGTGGTATGACCGGTTCCATTTGTTCGGGTACGACACGCAGACGTTTCCGCGCATCTTCGATCAGGTTTGGGTGGGCACGGAGACGCGGGGCCGTAATACACAACGGTTCGGCTTCGTGCAGCCTTACGAGGGCTTCATCAACTATCACTGGCTGGCGGGCGTCGCGGGCGAGAAGATCGGCGGGGCGTGGTTCGATCATGGCGACTGCGCTGAGCACGACTTCCTCGACCAAGCGTATACGAGCGTGCTGGCCGGAGCGCCGGAACTGATCTTCTTCAATCTGGGTAACGTCGTCGCGGGTCACCCGGACCATGCGAAGGTCGCGGCCCAGTTCGAGCGACTGGCCGATCTGGCCGCTTTCGTCCGAGCGCATCCCGTGACGGGTGTGCCCGCCTACAAACCACCCAACAGCGATCCGGTCGGCGATATGTACCTCATGGATTTCCTCGGTATGCTGGGCATTCCGTTGGTCCCAGTGCACCGGTTCCCGCAGAACGCACCGGTGATCTTCCTGCCGGCGCAGGCGGCGGCCGACCCCGAGTTGGACGCGCATGTCGCCAAGGCACGGGCCAGGGGGGCGCATTTGGTTATGACCGCGAATCTGTTGATCGAGTGGCCCCGGGGCCGAGAGCTGGCTACGGTCATCGGTGTCGATCCTGACCTTCTGTCGGGGCCCACGCGCGCCACCTGTCGCACCGAAGCGGGGGAGGTTGAGATCGATCTCGAAGTGCCTATCGAAGTGACGCCGCAACCGCGCGATGTTGTCTGTGAAGATGGGACGCGACAACTGCTATTGTTGCGCACGGCCGACCATCTCTCGTTGCTCAACACTCACACTTACAGCCAGGCGGACTTCGACGCCGTGGGCGAAGTGCTGCTCTGCCCGCGTCCGCTGGGCTTGCTGGCCCTGGATGGGCCCGCCTTGACGGCGTTGCGCACCGCGTTTGCCGGCGGGATGCCACCGACGTTCGACGGCCCGGCCGGTGTGACGTATCATCCCTTTTCCGGCGTGGCGAGCGGTGCCTGTGTGATTCAGAACTTCAACGACCAAGCCGTCGAAATCAGCCTCATCCTGCCTCCCGAACAGATTCACTTGGTCGAGCGTTTCTCCGGCGCGCCAATTCCGGCCCGGGCCAGCCGCGTGGACGATGCGGTGCGGCTCACCTTTGGGGTCCCGGCGCGGGGCCGGGTCTGGGTCCAGCCGGCGTCCGGCCCGATGCGCTGAGGCCGCACCAGGCAGAAGATCACCGATGTTTTTCCCTTGGACAGAGCAGGGCCGCGCGGTAGACTTCCTGCAACGATGTGGCCGGAAGCGGCCGTGCAGATTCGCGAGCGTTTGCACGTGAAAGGCCCAGAGGAAGATGACCCTGAGATCCTTCCAGGATGGATGCGTCAGCCGTCGCAGCAGAGACGGGCCCATCCTCTGAAGATATCAAGATGAGCGAGTAGGGATGGGTTGCGCACCCTCGTGTTGTCATGGAGAACGCTGGGAAAGCATGAGGTGATTACCATGGCCAAGGTACTGTCATTTGCGTCTTGGAATGTTGAGAATTTCCACGGAAACTCGGCGCGGGTGAACCGTGTTGTCGGTCTCCTGCAACAGGAAGACCCGGATGTCTTCGCCATTTACGAGGTGAAGGGCAAGCAAGTGTTCACTGCGATGATGGGCAAGATGTCTTCCCACACCTTTTTCATCACGGAGAACACGCGGGATGACGATATGGAATTGCTGGTAGGTATTCGGCGGAACCTGTCGGCGTTCGTGACGCAACGCGAAGAGTTTCGCGGCAAGGTGCCGACGCTACGCCCCGGTGCATTGGTGACGGTGCGGATCGGCGCCGAAGACTATTCGCTTTTGTTTCTGCACGTGAAATCCTTTGCAGAACCTCGTTCCTGGGGCCTGCGCGACGATATGTTCAAACACGCGGCTTCATTAAAGCGTAAGCTCGACAAAGCGATTCCGGGAAATCGGC
>CP070782.1:4374342-4382892 GCA_020346325.1 Phycisphaerales bacterium | reverse complement strand
TCAAAGAGCATGCACTCCATACTTCACCCCGACAAACCGGTCCCATCGCCGCTTGACAAGCGCATATAGGCCCAAGTTGCCAGCCAAAGCCAAGCGCCAACAGGCGGGGCAGTGTAAGAACGCCTGGATACGCGTGGGCTTAGTTGCTATAGTAGCGACGAGTCAGTGACAGGTGGATAGTTGATGGTGGTGCGCTGACGTCGGATTCTCTTCTTCACGTTCATTGCCTATCCATTGGAGCTATGCCCTCGGGGCTTTGATTTCATTCCGGCAGGAAGTTCTCCATGATCCACAACTCAGACCCCTCTTGCTCCAGGGTCAGAGCCATTGGCATGCCATCGGGATGAATTGCCACATCGATGAGATGCGGCATCGTCTGACCGATCTGCCAGTGTCGGCCTGTTTCCACGTGGATTTTTCGCAGTTGATCCCCGTGCGGATAGAGCAGGTACTTACCGTCGGGGGTCCAGGTTACGAACCTGATCCCGGTCGAGGATCTGGGGCGATTCGGCCGAACGATTTCACGAGGACTCCCTCCCTTTGACGGCATCACCGTTACAGCCTCACCCTCCTGCCAGAACGCCAGCCATTGGCCATCGGGCGACAAGTCAAAGGTGTGGCTGCGCTTAAAGAGGGTCTTGGTTTCTCCCGTTTCTAACTCGAACCTGAGGATGCCCTTGCGGGCCACGGCGTAGGTGATGGATTCACCGTCCGGTGACCAGCACGCTTCGAAGATACGGCCCTCAGGTACACGCTTGACCAGTGTGACCCTGCCGGTGTCGATGTCGATAGTGTACAATCCATGCCCGGTTTCCGAGGAGGTCGCGCCAACCAGGACGGTGTCACCGCTTGGCGACCACCGGGGCCCGGTCATTCTTGTGCCCCCCACGAATTCCGGCAAGGCGCTTACCACCCGCTCCCGACCTGTTTCGACGGAATAGAGCACAACGGCCCAATCCCCTCGACCCAGTGTGTTGTCGTAATGCGCAGACAGGCCACATCGGTAGGCGAGCCATTGGCCGTCCGGGGACCAGTCGGCCATGGTGGCAGACCCAACGTATCTGGAACTGGCGAGTCTGGGTTGGTTCTCGAGCTGATTGCCCGCGACGCTAAGATAGGCAAGATAGACATCCGTGGTGGTCGCGCGCAGCGTATAGAATAGAGAGCCATCCGTGTCAAACCCAATCGGCTTACCGTTGAAATCACCGAGAAGTCTCCGGGGTGGGTCGGTTGGCGATCCCGCGCTGACGCCGAGCATCCACAGCCCGGTGCGAGTGCCGCGATCGCTCGTAAAGACGATTCTCTGGCCGTCCGGCGTCCACGCGGCAAACCGATCTTCTGCAGGATGTTCGACCAGGGGTGTCTCTAGGCCGGTCTCCAGATCGAGCACGACGATATCGCGATTGACGGGGTCACCCTCCACGTTGACATCGTAGGCCACGAATCGACCATCCGGGGAGAAGGCTGCGGCTGTGGTCCACGGCGTCGCCCTCCTACGCCATGTCTTGAGAGGTCTTACGGAGCCGTCCCTGGCGGAGACCAGCGTCCAGTGACCGACTCTGACGCTGCGCTGCCCACTGTCGTCAAGTTCAGTTCCTTCCCGATCAGAATGGTACATCAGAATGTCCGCGCCATCTGGCGACCAAGCGAGCGGTCCGATCCAGAACGTTGCCGCATCATGGTACAACGTGCCGACCTTGCTCCCGTCTGGTTCCGCCACGCGAAGCTGATAGGAATCGAGTCCGTCGTTCAAGACCCAAGAGTAGGCGACCCGGCTGCCGTCCGGAGACATCACGGCAGACTCAGCCCAGCCCTCTATAGTCTTCCAGGTGGTGTCGGTGTGGTTCGTAAGCAGCCAGTCTGTTTCGGTTTCGAGATCCCGAATCGCCAAGTTTCCGGCAGTCCAGTCGATATAGGGCAGGTATCTTCCGTCCTGCGAGATGCCGTGCCCAAGACTCGACATGGACACACTGTTCCAGATGTGGCGCTGAACCATGCCCGAGGCGTGTTCCGCCTGGCCGTGTCCGAAGGGCAAACCGAGCATTCCGGCCGTTGTGGCGCCCAGAGCCAGGGCGGCAGTAGCCAAGGCGGCAAACGCCACAGCCAGACGATGCCGGCGCACCAGTTTTGAAATGCGGTACACCGTGCTGGGCGGCCCCGCCATGATACGCTGATTGCTGAGATGGCGCCCGATCTCCGAAGCAAGCTCGCCGACAGACTGGTAGCGGCAGGCTCGGTCCTTCTCCAGAGCCTTCATAACAATCCAGTCCAGGTCTCCGCGAATCGTCCGGTGCAACTGATCGAAGGTGACCCCGCGCTGCTCGGCGAGTTTGACAGCGGTCTCACCTAAGGCGCCCAGACGCGTCGAAGGCTTCGGGGGCTCGGTCTCACGAATGGTCCGGCAGATCACATCGTAGGGTCTGCCTCGGTCTTCTGTGACTCGAAACGGTGTGGTGCCCGTGAGCAATTCATAGAGCAGGACCCCCAGCGAGTAGACATCCGTTCTAGCATCAATGGGCGTGTCGCCAAATTCCGCTTGTTCGGGGCTCATGTAGTCCGGCGTACCGACGATCTGCGCATAGCGCGTGAACAGAGTCCGGTCCGTAAGTCTCTGGTGGGTGGCCTTGGCAATCCCAAAGTCAATGACCTTGGGGACCGGCGAACCATCCCGCGTCGTGACCATGATGTTGGAGGGCTTGATATCTCGGTGAACGATACCCTTGGCATGGGCGTGCTCAACGGCCTTGCAGACTTGAAGGAACAGGCTCAATCGACCTCTGATGCTGAGCCCATGCCGATCGCAGTAGTCCGTGATGGCCACCCCGCGAGCCAGTTCCAGCACGAAATATGGACGTCCCGTGTCCGTGGTCCCGCCGTCGAAGATCTTCGCGATGTTCGGATGGTCCATCATCGCCAGCACCTGACGCTCCGCTGCAAAGCGGGCGACGACCTGCCTCGTGTCCATCCCCAGCTTGATGATCTTCAGGGCGACCTGGCGTTTGACCAAGTGGGTCTGCTCGGCCAAGTAAACAATGCCCATACCACCTTCACCGAGAACCGACACGAGACGATAACGTCCGATCTGTGTACCTGGCTTCTCGGCCACGACGTCCCAGGAAATGGGCGACTCCTTCTCCTCCCCGGGCTCATCCTGCCCGAGCAGCAGCAGACGCTTGAGACACTCCGGTTGGGCCCCAAATGTCGTCTTCTCCTTCATCGCGAGATATCTCTACCTGAGGGATCACTCTTTCGTTCTTCCACTGGCCGTAGCAGTCACAGCCCCCACATTACTCCCGACACGCCAAGTAATCCTGCGCCGATTCTGGCAAAAATTTGACAATCTCCTCCAACTCGCCTTCCGTCAGGCCCTCATCGGCAACAGTGCGTCGGACGCAGCGTCTCAATGTCTCCCGGAACCGGCGTTTGGCCGCAATGATCATATTCGACGCCCGACTGGGGTCGTCGACGCCCCATGCCTCGCCAATCTCCTGGAGGGGCGGCGGCACCTGCCCTGTGAGAATCGGTTGGACAAGCCGGGCGTTGAACAGTTCCCAGTGTATGTCCAGTCCGTTCTCCCGGCAGCTCGCCTCGACGGCAGCGAGCACTTCGTCCAGCAACGCCGAAACCCACGCGTAGTCGTAGGACGCTTCCGGCCCTCGGCTAAGAACAGATTCCGGTATGTCCTGGGGATCGATGCTGTCGAGCGAGGTGAGGCCGTTCTTGGGGGCCCGCATCTGAGCTGTTTCCTTGGCCCGCTCATTGAGGGCGTAGTACTTCAGGGCATGCAGTAGGAATGAACGGAAACGGCCTTTAGACGGGTCGGCCCGTAGGATCAGCTCACGGCCCAGGACCACTTCCTGGAAGAACCCCTGCGTCAGGTCCTTGGCCTGTTCGTTACTGTAGCCCTTTTGACGCAGGTAGCAGTAGACGGGCTTCCAATACCGACGGATAAGGAGATCAATCAAGGCGCGTTGCTGTGTGTTCTTGGCCTGGATGCCCTCCACGAGCGTCCAATGCGTGGTCAGAAATTCCCCTTGCACGCCCCCAATGTCGGTCGCTGCCTCGTATCTCACGCCTCGATCGCTCCGTCCACTTGCGAAACTGCCATCCGCCTTGTTCTTCCTCGTCCGGGATGCCATCTCAGGGCACCGCTCTGTATCGGTACGTCGGAAGAAAGTGCGAGTTTCGCAAAAATGTGCGCAGGAAGCTCGCCGGCCGCCGGGAGTACTGCAGGGACGAAGGTTCTCTTATACAAGATCGACGCCATCAAGTCCTGAGCCTGACAAGTGAGGAAGTCTGGGTAGGTCAAGGAGGTGAAGAAACGGCGTAAACTAGGACGAAGACAGTCTTACTTGCTTGACGCAAAAGGGCGGATGAGCGGCAACGCGCGCCAGTTGACAGAGAGGGGAGGTGATTTCAGCCCAATGGAGCTCGAACAGCCTGGGAAACGGGTCGGAGAAGACCCGCGCCAAACCGATGGTTACATTGATCCGATACCGTCCGGACGGTAGGTCTGCACGCCCGGGTGGGGCTTCGTTCATTGATTCCGTGGACCGAGAATGGAAACAAGCTAAGGAGTGGCGATCATGTTGAGGACAACAAAGCACAGGCCAGACAAGTATGGAGCGACTATTCTTGCTGTAGTGTTTGCAGGGGCCTCTCTATTCTGGTCGCGTGAATGCTCGGGGGAATACACCGGCACGATCGCATGGGAGGTCTGGGAAGGCATCGAGGGCACGAGCGTCGCGGATTTGACGAACAACACCGACTACCCCGATAACCCCACGTTTACTGAGCTGATCCCCAGGTTCGAGGCGCCGACGGACTTCGCCGACAACTTCGGCAGCCGGCTCCACGGCTGGCTCCATCTGACGACCTCCGGCGACTACACGTTCTGGATCGCCGCCGACGACAATTGCGAACTCTACCTGAGCACCGACGATGACCCGGCCAACAAGGTCGAGATCGCTGGTCACACCGGTTGGACCACCTCACGCCAGTGGGACAAGTACCCCTCGCAGCAATCGGCCCCCGTTTCATTGGTCGGCGGTCAGCGATATTACATTGAGGCTCTCTACAAAGAGGGAGGCGGTGGCGACAATCTGGCCGTAGCCTGGCAAGGTCCGGACATCGCGGAGACAACCGTCATTGCGGGGGCGTATCTCTCTCCATGGCCCCCTGAACCGCTTGGGGCTCGCTTCCCGATCCCTGCCGACGACGCAGTTGACGTCGACGGAATCGATCCGGTGCTGGAGTGGACGGCCGGGGCCACGGCTGTCTCTCACAGGGTCTATCTGAGTAGCGACGAACTGATCGACGAAACCGATTGGATTGCCGAGACGGTCCTTAGCGAAGTCCCCCTGCCTGACCTGAGTCCCGAAACGACTTACTACTGGCGGGTGGATACGATCACGGACGATGCAACCGAGGTCGAGGGGCCTGTGTGGGTCTTCACCACGCTACCTCTCGAGGCGTCCTTCCCATTTCCGTTTGACGACGCCGTCGGCGTCGACCCCAACCTTGGCTATTTGAGTTGGACAGCAGGTGCAGGTGCGATCGCGCACGATGTCTATTTTGGCGAGACGTCACCCCCGCCGTTGGTCTCCATGGGACAAACCGAAACCACGTTCGATCTCAGTACGGTGGAACTGGAGCTCGGCATGACCTATTACTGGCAAGTCCATACGACCGCCCCCAATGACGTCGTGCATCCGGGCCTGGTTTGGAATTTCACCACGCTACGTCTCGAGGCGTCCTACCCATTTCCAACCGACGGCGCCTTCGACGTCGACCCCAACCTTGGCTATTTGAGTTGGACAGCAGGTGCAGGTGCGATTGCACACGATGTCTATTTTGGCGAGACGTCACCCCCGCCGTTGGTCTCCATGGGACAAACCGAAACCACCTTCGATCTCAGTACGCTGGAACTGGAGTTCGGCACGACCTATTACTGGCAAGTCGATGAGATTACTCCCGGTGAAACCGTTACCGGTCCCATCTGGAGCTTTGCCACGCAGGATACTGTTGTGTTTGACGATTTCACGGCATCCGTACCGGATCCGAACGATGGCGCGAGTGATCTCCTTCGTGACGAAGTTGTGCTAAGCTGGAGCGCAGGCTTGGGAGCAGTGACGCATGATGTCTACCTCGGTACGACGTCGCCCCCCCCGCTGGTCTCGGCGGGGCAGACCGAGACCACATACGATCCCGGAACGCTGGTCGCTGGTACGACCTACTACTGGCAAATCGATGAGGTCGACGCCGCTGGAACCGCGCACCCGGGGCCGGTTTGGAGCTTCTCGACCGCTTACCCCGAGGGGATTCCTGTCAATCGCGCCGGTTTGATCACTTCGTTCCTCGCCCCGGTGGACGTGCTGGAGCACTCCTTTCAATACGGCTACATACCGTTCGGCACTGTTCCTTCGGGCCACATTCTCATCGACGGGCAAGACCCGTCCGTGTGGAATGCCCTGGCGGGAGCAGCAGTCACGGCTGGCGGGGGCTATACGATCTCTGTCCGAAATCCGGAAAGCCAAACCTCTCTTGAATGGACCTCCTTCTCAGGGCCCTGGTATGATCCCAATCTCCTGGATTTTGGGGGGCACTATGGATCGTGGGAACAAGTCAATGTTTCCCTGTTCGTCTACTTCACGAATCTGACGACGGCACCGATTATTGCTTTCTTTGGGGCTACCAGCGACGATGCCTCACTTCATTGGCTGAACGACCTAGAGATTGCCTACATCTACTATACCGCGCCCGTTACGCCCCCGGACACCGTGCAGGATCTCTGGTCGGTAGAAATTCCAACTGGCACATCCCTATACCATGGGTCGTTCAGTCAGGGCATTGGAGCCTGGAATGCTCGCGTTGGCTTGTGGGAAGACGGGGCCGGCCAGGTGGCAATTGATCCAAATGTGCTTCAAATCTCTGTTGACAGGCCGCCGATGATTCCTGGACCCGTCAGAGGAGGAGACGACGCCGTAGAGATTCTCTGCGAACCGTTTGCCGTGATTGACTTGCACGTCGTCGACGAGTCCGGAGTGCCCATAGTGAAGATCGGGGAAGGAGTCGCAGATGGTTCCGGCGTGGTGAGTATCGATGTGGGAAATGCACTCCTCTCGGGCGATATCATCCAGGCAATAGACGTCAGTCGCGGTCTGTTGGGTGCGCCCGTGGAAGTCGAAGCGGTGCCCCTTCCACCGGCCGGATTCGACACAACCGTATTCATTGCAGCCATTGACTACATGACCGCCGCGGGTGACTCCACAACGACCTTCGTTTCAGGGTATGCCGATATCCAACGGGGAGCCCCGGTCTTCGAGCAGCCCTCCACCTTCCAGGAACCGTTGTCGTCCGTACCATATGGCCAGTCATACGCCACGATTAACATTCCGACGGTTCCGGTTCAGGCGTTCCAGCCCTTCGAGATCTCTGACATGGTCCTTGGATCGTCCAGTAGTTCCTTCTCCATATCGGCCGGTCAGTCGGCAGTTGATGTGTTTCAAGGTTTCGGCCAGGGCGGTAGCAGCGCACCGACCCTGGGCCTGGCAACGACGCCCACGGGCACGTTTCCGGCGAACGCCTATGCCACGGCGAATTTCGTATTCGAACGAGGCGGTGGCGATGGCTTTGCTGCATATGCGATAGGAGGCCTCGGTCTGGATCCCGAGATCAATGCCTTCCCACCTACGGCCTTCTTCGTACTGGTCCCTCCATTCGATGGGTCGGCAGTGCGTCTGTATTCCATCGACAATCCGGATGGTCCTCCGGTGGCGTATTTGAGGAACATCGTGGTGGGGACCAACGCCGAGGAACTGATTGGTCTGCCCATGAACGATCCCGGCTTTAGTGCGGCTGCCACCCAGGCCCTGATGCAGGCGGCTCCGCCGTCTCTACCTCTGCCGACACCCGCGGTGCTGATCGAGCGGCTCCTGCAGAGTGTCGAGGCAGAGAACCTTCAGCACGGCATCGACAACAGTCTGGATGCTAAGTTGGACGCTGCGACGCAGGCTCTGGCTGACATCAATCAAGATAACGACAGCGCAGCAGCTAACGCCATGCAAGCATTCATCAATGCGGTCGAAGCCCAACGTGACAAGGAAATCCCTGACGCCGCGGCCACGGCCTTCGTCGCAGCGGCACAGGAGATCGTCAACCTGCTCGGTATGCCCTAGCGCGATCCGATCGGCAAGCCTTGGCAGCAAAGACCGGAGCTTGTCGACCCGCGCCGGGCGGTTTGCCGACCGTGGGTTTCAAGTATTGGAGAGTGTGCCGCAAACCATGATCTCACTGCAAGGAAGCTGACCGGAGCCAAAAGGAAATGAACACGACAGACACCTGCGGCGAGCAGGTCAACTGCTCGGACTTCATCGTGAATCACAGACGAATCCTGGGGACGCTTGTCGTCATTGTCGTAATGGTAATCAGCGCGTCTGACTTGGTGGCCCAAACAAATCAGGACGGATTCATTCTAAAGGTGCTGAACCTGGGCAGTATCGGTGGCCTGCCTCGGACTGCCAATACTGGTATTCCTTATCCCTCTGGAGT
>CP070782.1:4360554-4374242 GCA_020346325.1 Phycisphaerales bacterium | reverse complement strand
GCGAACCGCTTGACCTTGTTCAGGGCCGGGACGAGCAGACCGATGAGAATCACGATGATACTCATCACGGTCAGCAGTTCGACGATCGTGAACGCCTTTCTCTGGCTGGCTGGGTTAGCGACTGACTTCATTTTGGTTCTCCTTCTTTCTTTCAAACACACGACAACGTTGGTCTGTTAGGGGATTAGCTCGCGGCACTCAAACTCGTGATGACCTGGATCATCGGCAGAAAGACCGCCACGACGATCAACATCACGATGCTGCCAAGCCCAATACTCATGATCGGTTCCAGCATGGACATCAGACTGCCGACCATCACGTCCACCTGTTCATCGTAGTTATCCGCGATGCGGCCGAGCATCTTGTCCAGGTCACCGGTCTCCTCGCCTACCGCCACCATGTTGCTGACGAGCAGGTCGACGTTGCGCGACTGCCGCAGCGGTCCGGCGAACGTGTCGCCTTGACGAATCGAGTTGTGAATGGCGCCCAGCAGGTTGCTGTAGACTTCGTTACCGGCCGTCTCGCGCGTCACGTTGATGGCGTCGAGAATCGGAACACCGGCGCTGATCAGCGTTCCCAGCGTTCGCGTCCACCGCGCCACCGATACCTTACTGCTCAACTGTCCCAGAACCGGCAAGCGCAATCTGATGGAATCGAGGACGAGCCGGCCTTGGCGGAATCTGCGCGCAAAACGCGTCAAGAACACAAATCCAAACGGAATCGCGCACAGAATGGCCCAACCATACTCAAAGGCGATCCACCCACTGATCCCCAGCACGGTCTGCGTGATCTTGTTCAGTTCGCCACCGACCATCTCCTCCAGCACGGTTTTGAACTGGGGAATCACGAAGGTCATCAAGCCCAACAGAATCAGAAACGCCGCCAACAGCACAACGATCGGATACACCATCGCACTCTTGACGCGCCCCTGCAGTCGGATGGCCTGCTCCTTAAAGTCCGCCACACGAGCCAGAATCAGGTCGAGCACACCACCGGCCTCACCGGCCGCCACCATATTCACGAACAAGCGGTCGAAACAGCGGGGATATTTGCCCAAGGCCTCCGAAAGCGTCGAGCCACCTTCGATGTCGTCACCCACATACCCGATGATGCGCTTGAACGGCCCCTTCTGCTGTTCCTCGAGAATTCGCAACGAACGCAAGATCGGCAGACCGGCGTCCTGCAGCGTCGACAACTGCCGCGCAAACTGGGTCACCACCTTGACCTTGACCTTGGCGTTGGCTCCGCGCCGCTTGGTCGCCTTGACCGCCGCCTTACCCTTTGCTTTGGCAGCCGCCTTCGACCGGACCTTCGTGGGGAAGTACCCCATGTTGCGAATCTTACTGATCGCTTCCTTCTCGCTAAGGGCATCGACCTCATCCTTGATCTCTACCCCCTGCGAATCCAAAGCTACATACTGAAAGACAGGCATCTTCCTACCTCACTCTCAATGCATCCCTATCAAAACGTAAACGTCCCATCGTCTAGCTTTCCGTGATCGTCTCCTTGACGACTTCATCGATGGTGGTGATCCCATCAAATATGGCCCTGAGGCCATTCTCTCGCAAGGGCCTCATGCCCGACTTCTGGGCTGCGACGCGTAAGACGTTCGTCGAGGCCCGGTTCATGATCAGGTCACGAATCTCCTCGTTGAACACCATGATCTCGAACAGCGCGATTCGCCCTTTGTACCCAGTACCGTTACACTTGTTACAGCCGCGACCATAATAGATGGGCCGGCCTCCGATCTCCTCCTCGGTCAGACTCAGTTCCCTCAGTTGGGCCTCATCCGGCTCGAACTCGGTCTTGCAGTTGTGGCAAATCCGCCGCACCAGACGCTGGGCAACAATGCCCTCGACCGTCGCGGTAATCAGGAACGGCTCGACGCCCAGGTCCAGAAGACGAGCCACGGAGCTCGGTGCGTCATTGGTGTGCAGTGTCGTAAACACCAAGTGTCCAGTCAGGGAGGCCTGGGCAGCAATCTCCGCCGTCTCCAGGTCGCGGACCTCACCGACGAGGATGATGTCCGGGTCCTGACGCAGAATGGATCGCAGGCAGCGGGCAAAGGTCAGCCCGATGTCCGGCTTCATCTGCACCTGGTGGAGGCCGTCGAGGTCATACTCGACCGGGTCTTCCGTGGTAATGATCTTGGTATCGATGCTGTTCAACTCGCTCAGGGCCGCATAGAGCGTCGTGGTCTTGCCGCAACCGGTCGGCCCGGTCACGACGACAATCCCGTTCGGCTTATGGACCAACTGGTGCATCACCTTCAGATCCTCCGGCTGGAATCCCAGCTTCTCGAGGTCGAAACTGACCTGACTTCGGTCCAGCACACGCAACACGACGCTTTCGCCGAACATCGTAGGCAGCACGCTGACACGCAAATCCACTGGATTGCCCTGTACGGCCAGCGAAATACGTCCGTCCTGCGGCAGCCGCCGCTCCGCAATATCCAGATTCGCCATAACCTTGATACGTGAACTCAGGGCCGCGGCAATGTATTTCGGCGGAGGAATCATCTCATACAGAATGCCATCGATACGATAACGCATTTTGTATTCATCTTCGAACGGCTCAAAATGAATATCAGACGCCTTGTCGCGAATCGCCTGCAACAGCACCAGGTTCAGCAGCTTCTTGACCGGGTTCGACTCCGACAGTTCCTTCAGTTCGTCCAGGTCGATACTCTGATTGCGACCCTCAAACTCGGCCAGGAACGCATCCGATTGAATCTCATCGATCAGTTCGCCGATGTTGTCATCCTCGGCGCTGTAGTACTTCGCCAGGGCCGCCTCCAAGGCATCCCGGTCGGTCATCTTTGCCGTCACGGTAAAGCCCATCAGCGTCCGCAGGTCGTCCGTAGCCCGGAAGTTGTCCACATTGTCGAGTGCAACGGTCAACTCGTTCCTGCCCTTGTCGAACTCGATGGGGACGATGTGGTACGTCGTGGCGGTCTGAGCAGGTACCTTCTCGATGACCTCCGCGGGGATTTCCAGCCCCTCAATCCGCACATACTCCATCCCGCGCTTGGCGGCCAGCGCCACCTGCAGCTGTGTTTCGTCAACGAGCCCCAGCTCGAGGAAGATATCGCCGATGCGAATGCCCCCGCCCCGCTGCTTCTGGATACTCAGACATTCGTGCACCTTGTCCCGACTCAGGACCCCCATCTTCATCAGGATTCGACCCAGTGGCCGGCCACGCAACTGCTCGACAGGAGGAAGCTTGCTAGCTGTTCTGGTTTTGCCCATCGTCCGAAACCCTCAAAGACCCTATAATCCTCTACGTCTTGATTATAGCAAAGTAAATAGTTATTTCTAATTAAATTAGAGATAAGACACACGGTTAACGAGACACTCTGGCCGGCCAGTTGAGCCGCCCAGCACGTGTCCACCATGGTATCCCCCCACTCCAGGGCATGGCGCTGCCGCCCTCCCCCGCGTGCGAAGGGCGGCTTCCCCTCAGGTTTTTCGTGCCTCTCCAACCGGGGATTACGTCTTGAGGATGGGCCCGAGATCTTCCATCTGCTGGGCCGTCTCGACCGCTTTCTTCTTGTGCTTGCCCCGCGCGGCAGCGATCTTGGCCATGGCCTTTTCCTGGAGCGCTCCGGGCGCGCGGCCTTTATCCAACATTTCTTCCAGGCTAATCCTGCCAGCGTCATAGAGATCCCAGAGATGCTCATCCAGCAACTGCATGCCCAACTTCTTCCCGGTCTGGATGCTGGAGTCAATTCGGTAGACCTTGTTCTCTCGGATCAGGTTCGCAATGGCGGGCGTGACGACCATGAATTCATAGGCCGCAACCCGCCCCCGCCCGGTGGCCAGCGGACACAGGGCCTGGCTCAGCACGGAAATCAGGTTACCGGCCAACTGGGTGCGGATCTGGGCCTGCTGGTTGGGGGGGAATACATCGATGATACGGCTGATCGTTCCGGAGGCGCTCGTGGTGTGGAGCGTACTGAAGACCAAGTGGCCCGTTTCAGCCGCCCGCACCGCCGACTCGATCGTCTCAAGGTCACGTAACTCGCCGACGAGGATGATATCGGGGTCTTGCCTAAGCACACGCCGTAGGGCCTCGCCGAAGCTAGGCACATCCACGCCCACCTCGCGCTGGTTAAGGATCGCCTTCTTGTGGGGGTGGTAATACTCGATCGGCTCTTCGATCGTTATGATGTGGCGGTCGAAGTTCTCGTTAATGTAGTTGATCATGCAGGCCAGGGTCGTGGTCTTCCCACTCCCGGTCGGACCGGTCACCAAGAACATGCCGCGCGGGCGTCGGCACAGGGCCGCGCAAATCTTGGGCAGGCCAATCTGCTCGAAGGTCATGATCTTGTTCGGGATCAGGCGCAGAACGACGGCCACCGTGCCCTTCTGCATGAAAACCGCAACACGAAACCGACATGCATCGCCAAAGGCGAAACCGAAGTCGGTACCCCCCTCTTCCTGGAGTTCCTGCTGGCACCGATCCGGCGTGATACTCCGCATCAAGGCACTGGTATCGTCCGCATCAAGCACCTTGGTCTCCAGACTGCGCAGGCCGCCGTCAATACGGAGAACCGGAGGTCGCCCCACGGTGAGGTGAATGTCAGATCCGCCCTGCGTTACGCACGCCTGAAGGATGCGATCCATGTTCAATGTTGCCATCTGGTATTCCTCTGCCAAAAAAACGTGCTATTCTGCTATCACACCCTCGGTCTGCGTAATTCGCGCGACCTCCTCGGGGGTCGTGATTCCCTTGAAAATCTTGAGGATGCCGTCACCGGTCAGCGTACGCATGCCGCTGGCTTGAGCCGCCTTGCGCAATTCGGTAGTCGGAGCCCGCTTGAAGGCCAACTCCCGCAGTTCAGCGTTCATTTCGATCATCTCGAAGATGCCGAGTCGCCCCTTGTAGCCGGTGTTCTGGCAAACGTTACAGCCGGTCCCTTTGTACACGGGCCGCTTCTCGAGTTCCGCCGGATCGATACCCAGCAAACGTATATGGTGGAGGTCGGGATTCTCGTTGACCACCTTGCACTTCTTACAAATCACTCGCACAAGACGCTGAGCCATGATCGCCTGAATCGAACTGGCCACCAGGAACGGCTTGACGCCCATATCGATCAGACGCGTGATGGCGCTGCAAGCATCGTTCGTGTGCAGCGTACTGAACACCAAGTGTCCCGTCAGAGCGGCCTGAATAGCAATATCGGCCACCTCACTATCACGAATTTCACCGACCAGGATGATATTCGGGGCCTGACGCAGCATAGCACGGAGAATCTTGTCAAACGACAGACCGATCTCCTCCTTGACCTGGCACTGATTCATGCCGGCGAAGTTATATTCGACCGGGTCCTCAGCCGTGATGATCTTCTTGTCAGGCCGGTTGAGTTCCTGCAACGCCGCGTACAGCGTGGTCGTCTTGCCGCTACCGGTCGGGCCAGTCACCAGAAAGATGCCGTTCGGCCGCTTGATGATCCGCTGAAAGACCTCATAATTGTCCTGCTCGAAGCCTAGCGATTCGATACCGATATTGACCGCGTCAGGGCGTAGAATACGCAACACCACACTGGGGCCGTGGTTTCCGGGCAGCGAAGAGACACGGAAGTCGATATCGGAGCCGTCGATAGTCCGCTTGATACGGCCGTCCTGCGGCAGCCGTTTCTCAGCGATATCCATGCCCGAGAGAATCTTCATACGCGTGATCAGAGGTGCCTGCATGTTCTTCGGGATGGTGTCCTTCTCCAGACAGACGCCGTCGATGCGATATCGAATCCGGACACGGTCCGCCATCGGCTCGACATGGATATCGCTGGCCCGCATGTGGTAGGCGGTATCGATGATCAGGTTCACGAGTCGAATGATCGGCCCGTCGTCGTCTTCACCGGCCGCTTGTGCTCGCAGCGCTTCGGCCGCCAGTTCGCTGCCCACCTCGGCCAATTCCGCCGCCGTGGCGTCGATACTGTGCCGAAGCCGGTCATCTTCTTCGGTTTCCACCTCCTGCTGCAGCGAATCCTCGATGTAGGAGCGGATCTTCTTCGGGCTGGCCAGGTGGCAGTCGATCTCCGTGTTCAGGCGCAGGCGTACCGAGTCCATCATGTCCAGGTCCAGTGGATCGCCGATCACCAGCTTGAGCCGCCCATTGCCGACGCTTAGAGGCAGGATATTGTGCCGCCGGATCAGGTCTTCCGGGACGATTTTCGTCGCGTCGTCAGGGATGGTGACCCGGTTCAGATCGACGTATTTGAAACCGAACTGTTTGGCTAAGGCCTTCGCCAGGGTCTCCTCATCGATCAGCCCCAACTCCAGCAGAACCTGGCCAAGCCGCTTGTTGCTCGATTTGCCCGTCTTGATGGCGTCAATGAGGGCCTGTTTCTCAACCAGCCCTGCTTTATAGAGGATTTCCCCTAGGTGCCTGCGCTTTTTGCTCATACACACCTCAATGTGATGCTAAAAACTGACCCCATTTATTCTAGCACGTTCCCGGACCGAAGTCAACCACCCAATCTGAGCCGCAACGCGTTCAAAGCCGTCTGCGCTGCCCTCAGACGCACGAAGCTTCTCTCCTGAGAGAACAGCACATGCCTTGAGGTGATCGTCCCATCCGCATCATCCACGCTAATATATACCAGCCCCAGCGGTTTCTGTTCAGTGGCCCCGCCTGGTCCGGCAATCCCGGTTATGCCGATTGCATGGTCTGCCTGCGCCCGCCGCCGGGCCCCTTGGGCCATCGCGGCGGCGACCTCCGCACTGACAGCCCCGCGGGCCGTGATGAGGTCAGCCGGAACGCCCAGTTCGGCAACTTTCGCCTCGTTGCTGTACGTCACCCAGCCGCGGTTGAAGTAGGCACTGGCTCCCGGAACATCGGTGACGAGCTTAGCAGCCAGACCGCCGGTACAGGACTCCGCCAGCGCCAGGGTCCGGCCCGCGCGCGCCAGCTTGTGCCCGACCACCTCCGCCAGAGTCTCCTCACCCGTCCCGTAGATCACGTCGCCGAGTATGTTCCGCAGACGCGTCTCTTCGTCCACCACCATCGCCTCGGCCAGATCCCGGCTGGCGGCCGTGGCCACGATCTCCAGCGTAATGATGCCGATCCGGGCCGTACAGTTGACCAGGGGGTTACGGTCGCGGTCCATCGCATCGCCCAGCATCTCCGCCATCGCCGACTCGCCCGTTCCGAAACATTTGAGCCGCTGAACGGCCACCGCCTGGCCCTCTGCCAACTGCCCCAGGCGAGGCAGGACCGAGGCGTCCAGCATCTTCTCCATCTCGCGCGGCACGCCGGGGAGGGCAAAGAACAGTTTGCCGCCCCGCTCGGCGGCAACGCCCGGCGCCGTGCCCCATTCGTTGGCAATCGGCTCGGCGGCCTTCGGGATGCAGGCCTGGATTCTGTTCCTCTGAGGCATCTCCATCCCACGGGCCGCGAATCGGTTTCTAATGGCCTCCAAAAGATCGTCGCGCAGCTCCAACTCGCACCCAAGGTAGTCGCCAAAAGCCTGGCGGGTCAGGTCATCATCCGTCGGGCCCAGGCCCCCGGTAACAATGACGATATCGGCCTCGCTGGCCGCCAACTCCAGAGCGCGCACGATGACCTCACGCCGATCGCCGACCGTGTGCGCGCTGACCACCGGTACCCCTATACGCCTCAATTGGCGCCCGATATGCGCGGCGTTGGTGTCCACCGTCCGCCCGCTGAGCACCTCATTGCCGACGCTCACGATGCTTGCGCTCTTGATCTGACTGTCCATTGGATGTTCAACCACCTCCACGACCTGCGCCCCCACGCCGAAAGTTGCCCTCCGCCACCGGCTCACCACGGCCTACATCTGGATCATCGCTTTGACCACGCCATCCCGATAGCCGGCCACCAACTCGAAGGCGTCGCGCGTCTGCTCCAGGCCGAACCGATGCGTGACCATGAAGTCTACGCTGCCCCGACCCGAGGCCAGCAAGTCGATCGCCGCCTGGGTGCACGCGTTCTGGCGGCGCACGTTGATGATCGTGATCTCCTTGCGACGGATCTTGTCGATCGCAAACGAGATTCGATCTTCACGCGGGATCCCGATCAGCATCAGCTTGCCGCCGGGCTTGAGCAACTCCACCGCTTGATCGATCGTCTCCTGCTGGCCGGCACACTCGTAGACCACGTCCATCCCCAGGGGCTGCTGCTTCAGAATCGCCGCGACGACCTCCTCCTTCAGCGGGTTGCCCACCCAGGTGGCCCCGCCCTCGCCGGCCGTCTCGACCCGCTCGTCGATCTTCTCGGTCAGGTAGCAGGCGCGCACACCTTCGGCCTGCGCGCTGACCATGCAACTCAGACCGATCGGACCGGCCCCCAGCATCGCCACGTCGGCATCCTCAGGCGGCTTGGACTGCTTGACCGCGTACACCGCAATCGCCAAGGGCTCACAGAGGACGCCCTGTTCGATGCTGATCCTCCCTTCGGTGGGAAGGCAACACTCCTCGGGCATCACGAGGTATTCGCTCAGGCACCCCTCGCCTTGTCCGGGCGTGCCCAGGAACCGTAAGTTGAAACACGTGTTCTCCCGGCCCTGATTGCACTGCTCGCACGCGTGGCACGAGACCGCTGGTTCGACCACCACTTCCTGGCCCACCTTAACGTGCTTGACGCCGGGCCCGACCTTCGCCACGGTGGCGGCACACTCGTGGCCAACGATGAACGGGAACTGGACGACCTGGGAACCGATGCGGCCCGTTTCGTAGTAGTGGACATCGGAGCCGCACACCCCGACCTTCTCGATCTTCAGCAGGACGTCGGTGTCCCGCTCGATCACCGGATCGGGCACTTCCCGCACCTCCATCTGCCGTACACCTGTCAGCACCGCCGCTCTCATTGATCTGAATCTCCCGTGAAGTGGATGCCTAAACGTTGAACCGGAAGTTAATGATATCCCCATCCTTGACGGGGTATTCCTTGCCTTCGAGCCGGGCCTTGCCGGCAGCCTTGACCTCTTTCTCGCCACCCAGTTCCTTCAGATCGGCGTAGGCCATGGTCTCGGCGCGGATGAATCCGCGTTTGATATCCGTATGGACCTTCCCGGCCGCATCGACCGCCACCGTTCCCTCCCGGATCGGCCAAGCCCGCACTTCATCGGGCCCCACGGTCAGAAAGCTGATCAGGCCCAGGGCCGAGTAGCACATCTGCACGAACTTCTCGGCCGCCGAGTCGGTGATGCCCAGATCGGCCATGAACGCCGCGCGGCTCTCCGCATCCAACTGGGCCAGCTCGTGTTCCAGTTTGGCACAGACCGGCACCGCCGGCATCGCCCCCTCGAACGCGATCGGTTCGCCGACCCGGTCCTCGCCCACGTTGACGACCACTGCCATGGGTTTGAGCGTGAGGAACCCGAGCGACTTGATCACCGCTAGTTCCTGCTCGTTTTCGATCACGGAACTGATCGGCTGCTCGGCTTCGATGGCGTCCTGGAGTCTCCTCTGGATCGCCAATTCAGCCTTGTCGTGGGCCTGTGTCTTCGTGGGTTTGTGTACTTGTTTTTCCAGCTTCTCGATCCGGGTGGTCACCAACTCCAGGTCCGAGAGCAGCAGTTCGGTCTGCAGCTCCGCCAGATCGCGTTTCCAGTCCACGCTGTTGCGATAGGCCGGCACCGCCGGATCGTCGAACGCCCGCACGACCAGCACGAGCATGTCTGCGGTGCGGATCTGGCCGATCAGGCGCCGCGCCCCGGCCCGGCCGTGCTCGTCGAGAAAGCTAAAACCCGGCAGATCCAGCACATCGATCGTCGCCCGCATCTTCTTCTTCGGCTTGTACAATGTCTCGAGCCAGTCCAGACGGGCGTCCGGCACCGGGACGATGGCTTCTTCAATCGCCGTCGCTCCCATCGGCGGCACGGCCTTGCCGCTGATGGCCGAGAAAATCGTACTCTTGCCGGACTGCATCAGTCCCAGCAACGCTGCCTTCATATCATGCTCCGGATTTGTCGCCAGTCATATCGTACACACTGCCCCCGGCGGCATCATACGCCACCACCGCCGGGAAATCAACCAACTCCAGCCGCCGGATCGCCTCCGTGCCCAGATCCCCATAGGCAACCACCTCGGCGCTGACGATGTGCTTGCTCAGCAGGGCCCCGGCCCCACCAATCGTGGACAGATGCACCGCCCCGTGCTCGCGCAAGGCCTGTCGCACCGCCTCGCTGCGATAGCCCTTGCCCATGGTGGCCCGCAGGCCATGAGCGATCAGTTGCGGACTGAACGGGTCCATTCGCGACGACGTCGTGGGACCGGCCGCTCCGACCGCCATCCCCGCCCGAGCCGGCGTGGGCCCGACGAAATAGATCAGCGCCCCGTCCAGCTCGAGCGGCAGCTCCTGGCCCCGATCCAACGCCGCAACCAGCCGCTTGTGGGCCATGTCCCGCGCCGTGTAGACCGTGCCGTTGATCGTCACCTCGTCGCCTGCTTTCAACTGGCGAACGTCCTGCTCCGTCAAAGGCGCACATAACCGCTTCATTCCATCGGACCTTTCAAACCTATTTCGGAGCCATCGCCCCTGTCGCACAGGTCGATCTCCCCACCTCACGCAACGGTCTGGAATCGTGCGAGTGTACTGCATCTCCGCACGGTTGCGAACGGAAAAACACACGCCACCTCGATTTCGAGGGCGGCGACCCCGCCGCCCAGGGTGGCCCCGGACGGTGGAATTTGTTCGCGAAACGTGGGAAAACTTGTGCATGACCTAACAGCCCCCTGTTATAATGGCATCCACGATGGCAAAGTATCCGATATTTCTCGAACTGAGCGGTAGACGCGTCCTGGTTGTCGGCGGCGGCGCCGTGGCCACGCGCAAAGCGCGCGTCTTGCTCGATGCCGGGGCCCGGCTGGTCGTCGTCGCCGACCGCGCTGACGACGTGCTGACCAACCTCTGCACCCAGCACGGCGCCGAATTGATCCGCGCCAAATACGCCAAGCAGTACATCGGCGAGGCCGTTCTCGTGGTCGCGGCCACCGACGACGACAGCATCAATCGCCAGGTCTATGCGGACTGCCAGACCCTGAGCATCCTGTGCAACGTGGTCGACGATCCGGCACACTGCGACTTCTTCGTGCCAGCCGTGGTCAAACGCGGCGACCTCCAGGTCGCCATTGGCACCGAAGGCAACTGCCCCGCCTACGCGGGCCATCTGCGCAAGAAGCTCGAGAAGATGATCACGGAGCAGCACGGGCAGTTTCTGGCCGAACTGGAGTGCATCCGGCAACTGATCATCAAGGACGTGGCCGAGCCCGCCGACCGCAAGGCCCTGCTTGGCAAGCTCGTGGACGACGACTCATTCGAGCTCTTCCGCACCGAAGGCTCCGAGGCCTGGCACGCCAAGGCCGAGGAGACGATACAAGCGCATTTAGCGGCGCGTTAGAACCTGCTCACCTAGTCTGGCAGAACGCATCCATGTCCAACCACCGCGCTGACGCTTCGGACCGACCGGCAGCCACAAGAGCGAAAGAAACGCGGATCGAGTTGCTCGCACCGGCGCGCGATGAGGCCACCGCCCGCGCCGCGATTCAATGCGGGGCCGATGCGGTCTACATCGGCGCGCCCCGGTTCAGTGCCCGCGAAGCGGCCGGCAATTCCATCGCGTCCATTACAGAGGTGGTGGCTTTCGCGCATCCGTACTACGCCCGCGTCTACGTCGCTTTGAACACGCTGCTGCGTGACGACGAGCTGCCGGAAGCCGAAAAGATGATCCACGCGCTGTACCAAGCGGGGATCGACGGATTGATCGTCCAGGACACAGGGCTGCTGGAGCTTGACCTGCCACCGATGCCACTGGTTGCCAGTACGCAGATGGACAACGCGACGCCCGAGAAGGTGAAGTTCTGGCAGGATGTTGGCATTAGCCGAGTGATCCTGGCCCGGGAGCTAACGCTGGAGCAAATTCGAAACATTCGCCGTCAGACCTCAATGGAGCTGGAGTGTTTCGTGCACGGCGCGCTGTGCGTCGGCGCCAGCGGGCAGTGCTACATGAGCTACGCCACCGGTAGGCGCAGTGGCAACCGAGGCCAATGCGCGCAGCCCTGCCGCAAACACTACACCCTCAAAGACAGGCGGGGCAAGACCATCGCACGGGGCCGCCACCTGCTGTCCTTGAAAGACTTGAACCTCTCGGATCACCTCGAAGCGCTCATCGACGCAGGCATCACCTCCTTCAAGATCGAAGGACGGCTCAAAGACGTCCCCTACGTGGCCAACACGGTCGGATTCTACCGCCAGAAGCTCGATACCCTGCTGGCGAAGAAGCACCTGGCGCGCAGCTCGTCGGGCTCGGTGCAACTGAACTTCCAGCCCGATCCGGCCCGGACATTCAACCGCGGATTTACTGACTACGGCCTGACCGGCTCAGCCTCTGGCATCAGTGCCATGGACAGTCCCAAGTCTATGGGCGAGTTCATCGGCACCGTCGCCAAGGTCGACGGCCCTTGCTTCACACTCGCCCCTCCGCACGCGCTGCACAACGCCGACGGCATCTGCTTCTTCGACGCGCAGCGAAGCTTGACGGGGACCGTGGTCAATCGCGTCGAAGGCGCGCATGTCTATCCGCAGACGATGCGTGACATCCGGATCGGCCAGCAGATCTATCGCAACAACGACCGCCTTTTCAGCGCCCAGTTGGCAGACCGCGCCGCCCGCCGCACGATCGCCTTGACCTTGGTCCTGCGCGACGCACCGGATGGCTTGGCTCTACTCGGCATCGATGAAGATGGCAATGAGGCAACGGTTGTGATCCCGGGCCCGTGGCAGCCGGCCGAGAAGGAAGAGGCCGCCCGCCGTACGACCCTCACGCAACTGGCCAGGCTGGGCAACACGATCTTCGCCCGCACCGAAGTCCGCCTCGAGACGCGGGAGGTCTATTTTCTCCCCGTCTCGCGTCTGAACGCCGCCCGGCGTGAGCTCGTCGCTCAGCTCTTATGCGTGCGAGAAAGGAACCGCCCCCGCCTGGCCGGCAAGGTCCTGCAGAACACTTGCCCCTATCCTCGGAAACGCCTCAACTATCGAGGCAATGTCCTCAACGCCCGGGCTGAGGCGTTCTATCGCCGTCACGGCGTCGAGACCATCGAGCCGGCCGCCGAATCGGGCCTGGAGATGGCGGGTCGCCTGGTTATGACGACCAAGCTTTGCCTGAGGCGAGAGTTGGACCTGTGCTCGGGCACGCAGGCGCGCGGAGTGACTGAGCCCTGGGTGTTGCAGGATGAAGATGGGCGTCAATACGAGGTGCATTTTCAATGCGGGCCCTGCGGCATGGATATATACCTGCCACCTAAGAAAAACGGCCCGCCTGCAAAATGCGGACGGGCCGGATAAAGTCTCAATGGGCCGAAGCCCAGGCGGAGACGCTAGGCTTCGATCTTATCGATCGTCACCTCGAGGTACTTCTGGCGATGGCCGATGCGGCACTTGCTGTTCTTGCGCCGGCGGAAATGCGTCACGTACAGTTTCTGCCCCTTGACGACCGCCTCTTCGGCCGTGCCCTGGAACGAGGCAATGACCTTGGCCCCTTCCACGTACGGGCTGCCGATCCGGCTCTTCGCGCCGTCACCAACGAACAGCACCTTGTCCAGCTTGATCTGCTTGGCGTCCGGCGCCACGTCCATCAACTCGATATTCAGGCGGTCTCCTTCGGCGACCCTGTGTTGTTTTCCGCCCTGCTCAATCACTGCGTACATCGGCTTTCGCTCCAGGTC
>CP070782.1:4340195-4360454 GCA_020346325.1 Phycisphaerales bacterium | reverse complement strand
CGCCAAACAAAGCCAATTTCCGCCGTTTTCCGGCCGAAAACGGGGTTCCGGGGCAAAAACAAAGCCAATCTGGGCGACCGGGACGGCCACGGTCTCAGATCTCAAACCTCAGATTGTCGGTCGGGAGCCGACCGACATGCGTGTCCTCATTCGTGCAAAACAAACCCAATTTCTCCAGGGCCAAGATGGTGGTAAGATACTGCGCAGATTATAGTTACGGGAAAATCGGTGGCCGTTTCGCCGGGGAAAGCAAAGCCGATCAAGGCCAATTGGTCCTCGAGCGGCAACCAGCCGCAAAACCGGTTCGCACCAGCCTATTCGATCTCGCGGGGCAGGCCGTAGGGGCCGTGGACGACGCAGGAGGGTGTGCCGCCCAGTTCGCGGAACTGGACGATCATCTTCTGCACAGCCTTGACGCCGTCGTGCCGCCGGACCGATACGGGCAGGGCCACGATGGGCCCAAGCTTGGAATGGCCTGTCTCGGAGATCTTCCCGATCTCCAGAACTTCCACGAGACGATCGTCCTTGTCCGTGCGGAGGATGACGGAGCGCAGGAACTCGTCGCCCCAGGTCTCGCAGACGGGAGACAGTTTCTTCAGCGTTGCCAGATTGCCATCGATCACGGCCTGGAACATGGCCCGCAGAATGCGCTCGGCCGCTTGCTGCTGTGTCATCCCATCCGCGGCCAAGCCATGCTTCGGGTTGCTGAGCACGCCGATGTTTTCGTCGGGGACGGTCAGGGGCTTCTGGACGTAGGCCGGATTGCCCGGGATCTGGGCCTTGAACACGCCGGCGGGCAGGTCCTCGTAATAGGTGACCTTGAACGCATCGAAGCTCGGCGGGCCACTGCGGTCCAGGTTCTCCCACTGTTTGAAGGCGACGGGCAGCTTGCTGGCGACGTCGAACTCGATGATCCACGACTGGACGCCGTGGACATCGATCAGGCTGCACAGGAGCATGACGTGATCGCGACCGGTGGCGGGGTCTCTGCCCCGCACGACTTCGGCGTTCTCGGCCGTGCGAAGCATCTCCAGCAGCCCCGGCCCGAGCCATTGGGCCATGCCGATGGTCGGGGCGTGCTCGTAGTAGACCGTGTTTTGCCCGGGCTCGTAGTGGTACGTGGAACCGTCTTTCGTCCAAGTGATGGCACCACGGCTACCCTTGACGAGGACGTCGGTAGACTGAGTCTTGGTCGCGTTCGCCCGCATCCAGATTTCGGCCGTGCCGCCTGGGAAGGCGCCGACCACGTGGACGGCCCCGAAATCCTTGAGGGCCTCAATGGTTTCGTCCAGCGCCCAGGTCGGTTGCGTGAATCCATCGAAGACGGTGAGGCACAACACGGCCGCCATGATGACAGCCGCGGCAGCGAGTTTGCTTACTTTGCTGGTCATAATCGTTCTCCAGGTGATGCGGCTCGTTTCAGCCGCGCGTTGGTCTTTGGCTCGTTGCATGGTCGTCAGTGCATTGCTCAGAACCTTCCCGTCCACCTCGGCGCCGTCGGGCGTCGGCAGGTTCGCAAGATAGGCGTTGACGAGACGCTCCATTTTTTCGGAATCACTCATGGCTCAACTCACCATTGAAGCTCGCACGCAACTTGTCCAGGCCGTACCGGTAGCGACTCTGGGCCGTGTTCACCGAAACGCCCTGGAGCTGGGCAATCTCCTGGAACCGCAGCTTGCTCTGGAGACGAAGGACGATGGTCTGCCGCTGTTCGTCGGGCAACTGCGCCATCGCTTCGCCCATTTTCTCCGTCAGCTCGCGCGTCGTAGCCGTGCTTTCCGGGCCTTCTGGCTGTGCCTGCCCCGGCTTGACCTCGTCGAGGCTGGCTGCGCTGCGACGCTGCATCGCGCGGTTTCTGTCGCGGGCGCGATTCGCCACGCAGATCGCCAGATAGCCCTTCAGGCTGCCCCTGAGTTGGAAGCGTCCAGCGGCCCGGGCGAAATCCACGAAGACATCGTGCAGCACGTCCTCGATATCGCTCTTGTCGTTGAGCAGGGCGGCCGCGACCTTGAGCAGACCGTCGCGGTACTTCTCGTAGATACGGCACAGCGCCGCCGTATCCCCGCGATTGAAGCGCCAAACAAGTATTCTGTCTTCCAGCATTCGCACGATGTTGGCCCAGCACTCCAGCAACCGGTTGTCAGACATGGAAACGATTACCGGGTGCCCCTTAGTCTAAACGAAATGAGGTTTTTCCAGCAATTCCAATCAGTACAGCTCGTTTAACGGGAAAGACTCTTGCCTGCGGCGGAGCGGGGTCGTATAGTACATGGCTGCACCTGCTGAGGAAACATGCGCCGCCTGGGACCTTTCGCCATATCGAGTTTGATGGCAGGTATGCGTCTAAACAGGCTTGCGTAGCTGTGATGCCATGATGGCCCAAACAAATATAGTAACGTCGTGCTGAACATGGTGAAGCATCTGACCCCGGACGGTGGTTGACGACCACATCCATCTCGGGCCCAGATCGTTCGCCTTCGGCTCAGGATGACAATTCCGGTGGGGTTGTTCGCAGCGCATGGATGCAGATCGATTGAGCGAGCGATAGAGGAGAATTGCCATGAGTGGCCCGGATCTGGGAGCGTTCTGGAGCGAGAACAAGGAGCGTATCGGAGTGGCTTTGGCACAGGGCGTCGATGCAGTGGCCCAAATCCTGCATGGCGGCGCCGACGCATTCGAATTCGTCCAGGAAGTCGCGGCGCCTTATATCCACTGGAAGAGGGCCGATGGGCGTGTCGCGCTGGCGTTCTGCGTTGTTCCCGATCCGCGTGATCTGGATACGGTTCTGGATGTGTACAAGCATGCCAAGGAGCTACAGCCTGCCCTGGTGGCCGTGTTCGTACATCAGTGGACCGATGGCGAGGGCAATTGGGACGCGTTCGCCATCGGGCCCCGCCGGGCCATGCAGCATTGCGATCGCATCTGCGGAACTGAGAGGGTCCAACAGCGCGGTCCTGAATTGCGGGAAGACATCTACACGCTGTTTGCCTGTGACCATGAGTTTCCTGCGCCGGGCCGAGCGCAATGGGCGGAGTTGCTGGCGGGCCCCGCCGCAGCTGTGATCGATCACCTTGCCGCGCTGGCGGCTCAGCACGGGTGTGTACAGGCGGCGAGCGATCATGCGGCACACTGGGCCAATCCGCAAGGGCACGTGGAGGCGCAGTTCTTCCTGCTGCCCGATCCGGGTGATATCGATGCCTACATCGCCATCTACGAACGGATTCGCGCGACCGGGTGTCCCGTATCATTCGTGTTTGTCGAACGGGATGAGTTCCGTGTCTACGATATCTTTCGCCTGTCGGCCCGCAGCTATCTGGAGCACCACAATCAGGCCAGGGGTACCGTCCGGGCCAAACCCGCTGAATCGAGCGAAACCAAGACGCTCGCCGATCTTCGCTGGGTTCCGCGCTGGGCCTCGCACGTGGGCTGCATCAAGGGATGTCTCAATTATCTGGGCGTCGAGGTCTCGGACGCGTGGCTTTTCGGCGCGACGGGACACGCCTTTGTCATTAATATCTCAGACGGCCTGTGTCCCAGCGGACCGACGGACTGGAACACGGACCGGTTCCTGGAACTGGGCCGCAACATTGGATACGAGGTCAAGGGAATCGACGAATGGTGTCCCAGGAAGGATGACAATCTGACCCAGATTCAACAGGAGGCCTGGGATTATGTGCGCAACTGCATCGACGAGGGGACGCCGTGCTACGGCTGGGAACTGGTCCATCCCGACTACTTCGTCATCTATGGCTACGATGAGACCGGCTACTACGTCTCCGGCCCGGGCTGTGATGAAGGCGCCGGCCCCATCCCCTGGCAGAAGCTCGGAACCTCCGAGATCGGAGTCGTACTGGTCGCCGGCGTCCGACCCGCCGAACCGGCCGACGCGCGCCGGACCGTGCGCGGTGCGTTGACCTATGCTTTGGACCTGGGCCACAACCGCCGCAAATGGACGGACCGCGCGGGCGGCCTGGCGGGCTACGACCTGTGGATCGAGACGATGGAGGCAGGCAAAGCGGGCCGCTTCGGCCTGGGCTACAACGCTGCCGTCTGGGCCGAGTCACGTCAGTTCGCCGTCGAGTTCCTTCGAGAGGCCAGGCAGCGGCTGGAATCCGACCTCCACTCGCTCTTCGATCGCGCCATCGCCCAATATGAGGTGATCGCCCGTAACCTCAAGACCATCTCCGACGCCTACCCCCACCAAGACGGCAAAGACTCCTTCGTCAAAGTCGACGGGCAGGCCCTGACCGCCATCGACGCCCTGAAACAAGCTCGCACCGCCGAAGCCACCGGTCTCGACGTCCTAGCCGAGCTGCTCATCGCGTTGGGTAGCTAGCGTTGGCCTGTCTGGTGGGCGAGGTTGACATCGCCCCGAGAAAACTCGATCATTCTCCGAAATTTCCCTTGGAATTACACGATAAACATGTATATCTAAATCATACAGATTGACTTCCTGGTTTTTTCCTGGAAAGGAGCGTGTGGACCATGGAATCGGCTATTGGTCGCAAGCGAGCACTTCCGGCGTACTATCAACTCGCCGCCCGCGTCGTTGGATGGGCGCTGCTGGCCGGAGGCATGGTGTGGCTGTTGGTCTTTGTCTTCTCGATTCTGGCAGCCGTGGATGCGGCCGGTGAGATGCGGTGGCCGGGACTCTCCCGTAATGCCGTGTATGCCACCTTGACGTTTCTGCTGAGCTTCGCGGCGCCGGGATGCTTTGCTCTGCTGATCGCTCAGTTCATCCGGTATACGTCCGAGACGGAAGGCAAGACCGGCTGGTTGCTGGCCCACGGCGCCTGGTTCTTCTATGGCTGTGCGCTCGTCCTGGCAACGCAGGCGGCTCTCAAACTGGCGGGGTGGGAGCTACCTGTAGTGACCGACCCCGACAGGGCCGGGCTGCTCTATTTGGGCCCATCACTCGTGCCGCTCATGGCGAAGGTGCTCATCTGCATCGGGCTCGGCCACGTGTTGGGGCGGATTCTGCCCGTCATCGGTGAGTCCAAGACATTGGTTTGAGACAGGGAGGGGACGAATGATCAACGTCAGACTCGACTACCTGCTTCTCGACCGGCGCATGAAGTTGAAGGAACTGGCCGAGGCCACCGGCCTGGCGGTCAACAACCTCTCAATCCTCAAAACCAACAAGGCCCGCGCCATTCGCTTTACGACCCTGGAAAGTATCTGCAAGGCCCTCAACTGTACACCGGGTGACTTGCTCGAATGCCTGCCCGACGAGGAGCAGACCGGTGATACTGGGCCCTAGGGCAGGGTAATGTCATGGTTGGGGGCGAAGCCCTGATGCCACGGGAGTGACCAGAGCTCTTTCAGGGGTACTCGGGAGACGCGGCTGTCGACAAAGCCGACGTTGATGGCCTGCTTGTGGCGGTCCACGCAGAAGCGTCCCATGAAGTAGCCGATCTCGTGGGGATAGCCGCGGCCCGCGTAGCCCTGCTCGCCCGTCAGGTCGTCGGGTACCGCGTCATCGCGGAAGGGCCAGGAGCCGACCCAGATCGAATCGCCCAGCAGGGGGACCGCTCCTCCGGCCTCGGAGGACTTCTTGAAGTGATAACCGGCCGGGAATCCGTCTGCGTAGACGGGATCGTCGGGCAAGAGCCAGAGGTTCAGGCCGTAGCTGCCTTCGCCACCCATGAAACGCCAGGAAAGATAGGCCGCGCCGTAGAAGGAGCTTTCTGTCCGCTCCTGGCGCTTGGTCACCGGACAGAAGGCCACTTTCATGACGCCTTCGATGTGGGCCTCTGGGTTGTGCTTGTAGTCCTTGGCGCTGAGGTAGGGGGCCATCTGATGGAACCAGTAGGCGCCGGGCTCATGGGAGAACGGCATCGTCCGGTCCTCGTGGTCGAGCGCATAGAGATTCATGGCCAGGCAGAGTTGGCGGAGATTGCTCTGGCAGGCATTCGCCCGCGCCTGTTTGCGCACGTAGTTCAATGCCGGCATGAGAATCGCCATCAGCACCGCGATGATCGCGATCACCACCAGCAACTCGATCAGCGTGAACCCCTTGTCCTCGTCCATAGCGGCCCCTCGGTGCTCGTGCACGGCGACGGCTTGCGCTGAGACCATAATAGGGCCTGCATGAAAGCAGGTCAACGCCAAGGATTCTGTCTCTCGAACAGCTCAGAATATCGCCTCGCACGTTGTCTTATGTGGGGCCAGCTCTGGAGAGGCGGATTCGTCCGGCGACAAGGGTAATCGAGATCTTCCTTGGCGGGACGCTGGACCCTTAGCGCTTGACCGAGTCCACTCAGGGGGCAAGTCGGCTGGTTATTCCATGGCGGCCTCCTACCTTGCCGGAATGATTGCGGCGTGGCCGTCGGCAAAGGCGACTGCTTGCTGATCATCGCGCAGTAACCTCTTGCGGCGGATGAGTACTGTTTCCCCCGGGTTTTCAATGTCACTCAGACGACCAGAGACCACCAAATCGTAGGCATCAGGGTCGAACGACTCGTCGACGTAGGGTTTCAGATCCGTCATGGTGCTTGGCAACGTACCGGCGTTGTCTTGGGCATGCATATAGCAGCCCAGCGCCAGCTGCTTGATCAGGTGCATTGCCGAAATGTTGTCATCATACCGGCCTTGGGAAGGGCTCTGGCAACCAGCGAACAACAACGCGATAGTTGGAATCATGACCAAGGTGTTACGGATCTTCACGATTGGCTTCCTTCTGCTGGTTTGATTCTGTGTGCACGATTCTTTTGCGACCCTGCCGCCCAAGGGGTCCCAGATATACCGTTGCTCCGGCAATGAAGCGGATGCGCCTGGCTCATACCTTCGTTTCCGGACGGGCACTGAGCAGCTACCTTATCAAGGCCTCAAAACGCCCCTGACCGACAATCCGTTCGCAATGACCGTCGGCAAAGCACGCCACGACACCGTCATCCGGCCACTGGTCGTACACCTCGTACAAGATGACCTCAGTGCCCCAATCTCTGCCGACCGTGTTTGGCTTACGGTATAGGATCGCCGGAGGCCCGTTCGGATCATCCGGGGCGGCCAGCACCCTGTTGAGCACTTCCTCCGTGGTGACACCTGCCCTCACAAGATCTGCTAACTCATCGGGAAACCGGTCATCGTTATCATTCGCGTAGATCACACACCACAGGCCTAGGTACTTTGCTTTGGTCATCACCTTCATCTTGTCATCTGGCCAGCCCGGCTTGTCCACGCGGAGAGTGTACCCCTCCGGCGCCCCAAGGCTAAACAAGTCATCGTCTAACTCACTGTCAATTTGAATCGACGTGAACATCACCCGCCCGCGGTCTTCGTCCGGCCAAGTATGCTCAATCTGAACCGGATAACTGGTCTTGGGATCGACCCATATTGTCGTGACGCGCTGGCCCTTGGACGACCGTAGTCGTCGCACCGTTTGCCCCGCCAACTCGGCCTCGCCCAGGTCCTCCACCGCACCGGCACTGACTTCGAGCACGGAATCGCGAATACGTGTGTCAAGCTCCGTCAGTTTCAGCTCTCCCGTCTCTTCGTCGATGAAGTAATCGGAGCTCATATCATGAAATCTGGCGGTCTTGTCAAAGGGGCGATACTCCAGCTGCTGACGCGTCCCGTAGTGACAGATTGTCACTTTCCCCACCTCCTCCGGCCACGGGGGGGCCGCCGTCAGTTGCTCGCGACGCTCTTGGTCGGGCTCCCTGAACATCAGCTTCTGCTTCAGCACATAGGTCCCGCGTTCCTCGCCATGTTCGTAAAACATATCGAAGATCACTATGCACGAAAAGGTGCGTGCCTCCTTGACGCGATTCATGGCAGCCGCATAGACAGCGCCGGCCCCTCCGCCCGGCGTGCCTAGATTGATCAACCCCAGAACAACCGCCAACACAATCACCGCAGCGACCACCACGCGTGTAATCGGACGTCTCATGATCATTCTCCGTACAATGGCCTGCGCGTCTCCCGCTGAACCTTGACGGATGCCGTCCAGACAGGGTAGCGCATCGCCGAGAATTACCTCATCGACGCGCGCGTCGATACGCACAGTCGACTCGTTAACCAGTTTCTTAATATTCTCGTCCCTTTTCATACGTCGACCTCACTGCCTACCAGTCGTCGCAACTTGATCAAGCCTTGCTGATATCGACTCTTGGCCGTGCTCACCGGAATCTTCAGTTGCTTGCCAATGGCCCGGAAACTCATCTGCCCATACAGATGCAAAGCCGCCACCTCCCTATGATCGTAGGAAAGCTGGTCCAGAGCGTGGGCCAGGCGCAACAGTTGCTCACTGCATTCGATACGCTCCACCGGCGAGGGCGCTATGTCACGGCAGCCCGCAGGTTCTGTTGATGCGCTCGCCACGACGCGCTTGGCGCGATTACAGTTCCGCGCCCGGTTGGCCACACAGGTCATGAGGTACCCTTTGAGGCTCCCGGTAAGGCGAAACCCCTCCAGCCCCTGCGCAAACTGCACGAATACGTCATGCACCACATCTTCCGCCGTGCCCGCATCATTCAGCAGGGCCATCGCCAAACGCACCAGATCGTGCTTGTACTTCTCATAGATCCGGGCAAGCGCCTGTCTACAGCCACGTTGACACTGAAATACCAGAAATCGATCTTCCATCGAGCCTCGAACAGATGCCGCTCAAAAGACGTCCTTCACCAATATAGAACGCAAGCGGGCCCATTGGATGAAATTCTCCCGAAAAAAACCATCGCCGATGCCCAAGGAGGGCGGCTTGGATCTTGGATCATCTCCTGGGGGCTCATGTCGGCGCAAAGCGAGTCCGGAGGGGTGAGGGGCGCTCACCCATCCGGACTTGCCTCTTCTGAGAGACGGTCACGGCCACGAGGATCGCGATGATGACGATCGCAGCCGCCGTCAGTCCGGTTATCTTGTTTGCATCACAAATCTCCTTACATCTGATTCCGCCGGAGCGGAGGATTGCTGTTGAATTTCCTGCTGAGCAGCTAGGGCACCGTCCATGGTTCTCCGGTCGAACTCCGACGTGGTCCGGGTTTGGCTCTGTCGCGTTTGGCAGAACCCGCGGATCGTCTCTTCGAATTCTTGTCCGTCACTCACGGTGTCACCGTGCCGTTCAGCAGGGAACGGAGCCTTTCCAGTCCGTACCGGTAGCGGCTGCGGACCGTGTTGATGGATACGTCTTGGGAGACCGCGATCTCCCGGAACTTCATGCCCACCTGCAGGTGTAAGACAATGGCCTCACGCTGATCGTAAGGAAGCTGCTACATGGCCTGCTCGATGAGCGTTGGCCGCTCGTTCTCCACGGCGGTCTGCTCCGGCGTCGCCGAGGCGATTCGGCCCGGCGCTTCTTCCAGTCGCGGGGGCCGTTGGATCTGGTCCGTCCGAGCGTCCGCACGCGGTTGGCCACCGACGTGAGCAGGTAGCTCTGCAGGCTCGTCCGCACCCGCAGCTTCGGCGCGAACCGGACGAACGACACGAAAACATCGTGCACAATGTCCTCGCCCCGCGCCGGGTCGCGGGCCAGCATCACGGCCAAGCCGAGCAGGTCGTGTTTATACCGCTCGTAAACCAGCCGTAGCACCTCAGCGTCTCCGCGCCTGATCCGCCACAGCAACAGCTTCTCTTCCAGCATCAACCAATCGGCCTCATCAGTTTCGAAACCAACGATATCGCCACTAAGACAGCGTTGATGCGGACTTTCGTCCAGGAAGAATCACATTTTCCCAGGAGGCTGGTGGTCTGACATGAGGTGGAAGGAGCAAGGGCCGCCGTCGAAGATTGTTCCATCGCGGTGGCCCTTGCTGCTACTCTATTCGGTAACGTGCTGGCGGGCGGGAATGAGGGCGTCGGCCAGGCTGTGCAGTTCGGCTTCCGTGAGAGGCCCGTTGATCGCGATCGGGATGAACGTCTTGGAGGGCGTTTCAAAGATGTACCCGCACCGGTCGTCGGCCGGTTCCAATCCCGCCTGCTTGATGCCAATCTCCGTCCACCACTCAGCACCGCCGGAGCGATAGATCTTGACACTGCCGGGCGAGACATACAGTGCCTTCCACTCGCGCTGGTCGCTCTGGGTCTCGCTGAACTTCTGGCCGGAGGCGAAGTATGTGTTCTGGCTTCGCGACTGGCCGAAGATAACATGGCGTCCGTCTTCGGCATAGTAGATGATCGCGAAGGCTCGGTGGGGAGGGCTGGCCTGATCGAGCATGTCGGTGATGATCCGTTTCTGGGTCCAGGGAGGATCCTGGGAGAAAATGTACGTCTCGAAGCTGGCGGTCTCGACCATGTGGCGCACGGAGATGTCGACGATGGCGATATCCGATTCCACGGAAACCTCCGTGTCGGGGCCCGCCAATGTGTCGGCTTGATTCAACTCGGCCAGATTCCACGACAGTTCCGACGCCGGCACGGACTCGCTCAGGATTCTCCGGATGACGAGCTTGGGCCGCCCCGCCAGGATGTACTCGATCTCGGCGACGGTTTCATCACGGTCGAGAACTTTGAACAGGCAGTACGTGCTGACATTGCCCAAGAAATCGGCAAAACCGACCTGATAAACGGTCACGGGGGAACCGTCGTGAAGCACAGCGGTGTGGATGTCCTGAATGGGCTGGAACAAATTCTCCTCTGACATCGTCAAGCGGACGCCGGCACTGAGGCCGAGGAACTCCACCGGGTTGGCCGGTGCCTGGAAGTCCCCTGTCACCGGTTGGCTGGTCAGCCGCAGGGTCCCATCGGGAGCCGTCAGCGACGTGTGTACGAAGTCGCCATCGAAGGCATTGGCAAACACCGCCTTGTCGCCGGCTTTCATGACCCGCGCAAACCGCCTCGTGGCGGGCTCGTACCAGGCATGGTCGAGAAGGGTGTAGCTATCGTCCCGGCCGGCCGCCAGTTCGATCCTACTGGCCCCCACGGTTCCATCCGACTGAAGTGAACAGACTGGCAGTGACCCAACGAGCCAGGATTTCAGGAGCTGGTGGTCGAGCGCCTCGAGTTGTGCATGAGACAACGATCTCTCGTCTACCCCACTGGCCAGTTGATCGAGCAGGGCTTTCGAGTCGGCCTCTTTGGCGGTTGGCCAGACCGTGATTTCGTTGACAATGTGCACGACTTCATCGCCGGCGAACAGGGCACGCTCAGCAGCGGCCACGCGCGACAACAAAACGAATGAGGTCAGGTTCTCTCCTTCTGAGTCCTTGGATGAGAAGAGTGTTACGGCGGAAATGGCGACGAAGATGGCCGCCACAGCCGCGACCTTGGTAAGGTTACTTCTCATGATGGTTCTCCATCTCTCTGCATGCGCAGATTGACGCCGAGACACTCCGACGAGTTCGGAGAGCAGGGCCCGCTCGAGTTTGTCACGGTGCCTGTCGTCTGGCGCGTCGTCGAGGCGGACCTGACTGATGAAGTCTCTGAGTTGTTCGTCGGTTCTATTCATTCTGAGCGCCCCCCGTCTCGTCGATAACCGCGGCCGCGACCAGCCTCCGGCGCAGTCGCTCGGTGGCGCGGGACAGCTGGCTGCGGGCGGTACCGGGAGTACAGCCGAGCACCTCGGCGATTTCGGTTACCTTCAAATCTTCAAAGAAACGCAGTGTGATGATAGTCTGGTACCGGGGTCGCAGAGCGAGTATGGCTTCCTTCAAGTCTGCGATCTTTCCGTCGGTCGGTTCGACTGGGTCGACCCCTTCGCTGTGCATCTGCCTGGCGAAGCGCCGGAACAGCCCTTGGCGGCGGGCGGTCTTTCTCAGGTGGCCATTTACCGCATTCGTCGCAATGCGATAGAGCCAGTTCCGGAACTGCTGCTCATCCTTGCCTGCGAAGCGACGCAGGTGCTGCACGACGCTGAGAAACACATCTGACGTCAGATCTTCTGCCGTGTGACGATCGAACAGACGGTGGGCACAGTAGCGAAAGACCGCATCGTAGTGCCTGCGATAGAGCTGCACGAAGGCCTCGGGACTGCGCCTGGCCTCAGCGATCAGCCCGTTCGCAGCCGCTTCTTGCCGGTCGTCGCCAGTGTCCATGGAACGCTGCTCTGTTTCGGTACCGGGTATCATCGCCCTTACAGATGCGCCAGAGAGAAAAGCGTGGCGGAAAAAATCGGAGATGCTATCATACGCATCTCTTAGGTCCATTGTGGGGATTGATGTCATGAATGCAAGCTATGGCTTGGTTTTCGATGTGGATGGGGTGATTGCCGACACCGAGTCGGTGAACCGGCGGGTGTCGGTGCAGGTGTTCGACGATCTGTTCGGCGTCAAGGGCGTCAAGGATGAGGATTTCACCGAAGGGCTGGGGCGGGGCGCCCACGAATACGTCAAGGCGGCCGCTCGCGTCCATAACCTCGATTTGACGCCTGAGCAACTCGAGAAAGCGGTCCAATATCGGCAGGATCTCTTCCTGGAGGTCCTCAGGACAGAACCGCTGCCGGCCTATCCGGGCGTGCTGGAATTGATTGAAGCGGGATTGGCCGATGAGCGATTCCAGGTGGCGATTGCGACCTCGGGCACGCTGGAGAAATCGCGGGCGGCGCTGGAGGCAGCGCAGGTTCCCTACACCAAGATGGTCTATGTCAATGGCAACGACGTGACGCACAAGAAGCCCGACCCCGAACTGTTCCTGATTGCGGCCCAGCGCATGGGCCTCGATCCGGCTAGGTGCGTCGTGATTGAGGACGCCCCTAACGGGGTCCAGGCGGCCAAGGCCGCGGGCACGAAGTGCATTGGCGTGACCAACACCACGCCGGCCAAGGGGCTCAGTCAGGCCGACCTGATCTGCGACTCGCTGGAACCGATTACACTTCAGACGCTCGAGATGTTGGTTGACGGGCGGTGGCCCAAAGCCTTTCGACACATGAAGAAGACGCGTGGTGAAGCGTCGAGATGAGACTGAAGGAGAGCGAGATGGGATGGGGAAGAATGTTGTTGTTGGGCAATCTCGGCCAGCAACTCGATATCGAGGATCAGCGGCGAGAGCTCCAGGAACTGAGGAGCCGGGTGCGATCCGAGTCGCGCCAGTCGACTCAGGACATCGAGTTGCGGCTGGACATTCTGGAAAGGCAGAGCGACGAGATGAAGCTGTATCTGGCGGCGCTGGTGCGCTACCTGGCGGCCAAGGGGCAGATCGACCTGGAAGAGTTCGCCAAGCTGGTCGACGAGGTCGACGCCGAAGACGGTTCGGCCGATGGACGGTTCAAAGGCGACGTCGTGTAGCTCAGGGGCTGGTGGCCTTGAGGTAGATATCTCCGTCGCAGGCCGGCAGCGTGTGCGTGCGGCTTCGCTGGCCCGTGGCTCGGCTGGTGCGCATTTCGTCGAAGGTGATTTCGACCGGATCGTTTCCCATGGGATTGTAGACGATGGTCCCTTGCTCGAACTGACGCTGGGTGGCGCCATCATCCCGGTGGATGGCTTGACCGACGGGCCTGCCCAGACTTGTGTCCCAGAACGGATACCAGTCGTGCAGGTGGTCGGGACTCGGCAGGGGATTAGGGTCGGAGAAGAGGCAATAGCCATTCGAGTGTGTTAGCGTCAGAGCGGTCACAGCTCGCATGAGGTTCAGGTCGCGGCGTGAATTGTGATACCAGACCTCGACGCAGTTGACGCGCGGCTGTCGCAAGTGCTGCTCCGCCCATGATAGTGTCTCGGCGATTCGCTGCCAATCCTCAGCCGTCTCGCTGCGGTAACACTCCATGAAGAAGCCATTGATGTAGGCGCCTGTCCGAGGAGCTGTGCGGTCGTTCGTGTTGGCGATGACCAGTGGATCGTCGCCGATAGCGCCCCGGATCTCCTGAACCAGCGCCAGGCGATCGTCGTCCTCGTGCCACCAGTCGAGCAGAATGCCGTCGGCGACGCCCGATTCGATCACGGCTAGGGCACGCTGCGCCACATGACGACGGAAGGCGGGATTCCGGTAGTCCAGCCGAAGAAAGCCGCCTTCGGCCCAGCCCTTGACGATCTGTCCCTGCTCGTCACGCATCCACCACATATGGTTCTCGGGCAAAAAACTCCCGTGGGCGTCGCGGTAACGAATCTCGGCGATCAAAATCAGGTTCGGATTGAGTGCGAGCAGTTTCCGCCGCCTCTTCAGTGCCGTTTCGATGCTGTCGGGCTCAAACTCCTTCGCAAGTCCGCGCGGTGCTGTGTCCCAACGCAACCCGCAGAGGGAAATCGCATTCCACGCCAGATCGTGCCGCGCGATGCCTTCAATCGTGTTTGCATCGGGCAGGTTCTCGACGCGGCTCCAGGCCTGAAACACCGAAGGGAACTCACGGCCCCCAATGCGCTCGACAATGCCCCGCTCGCCTTGGCTCATGGCTGCGGCCGAGGCCACGAAAGCCAGCACAATCGGTATGACACGGTGTCTGCCTTTTGCGAGCACGATTAGCCTCCTGAGCCAAGAGCGACAAGGCGAGCCTCCGGCACACAGGCCAGGATGATCTCGGTCCCCAGATTCGTCCACCCTTCGCATCCATCCAGCACCACACTGTCGGTGCTGACGACGATTCTGTCGGTTTCTTTCAGTTCGGTGTCAGGATTGGTCGAAAGACGGATGTCCCAGGTCCAATGGTTCTCGCGGGCCAGTTCGCCCATGAGCGTTTTGAGCCGTCCGCTGTTGGAGACGGGGCTGTCGAGCAGCCACAGCACGTCGGTCACGCCGATCTCCTTGAGGAACCTTCCGATGCACAGCAATGCAGGCATGGTCTCATTCACCTTGCGGTAGGTGCCGTGAATACCGGCCAAGTCGCGGAGACAGCCGTCGCGGCCGCGGAAGAGAAAGGCGCCGCTCAGCGCCGCCTCAATCGTGATCAGCAGGTTGTATCCGTCAATGGCGAGGGGCTGACCGGCCAGATCAGCGATCTCGATAAGTCGGGCCACGCGCGATTGCTGCTGTTGATCGGAGCAGGCCGACCGCATGACAGCCAAACGCTGCCGTTGCGTCAGAGCGAAATGATCGCCCACGAGTTTCAAGGCGCTGTTGTCGGCGTAGCCTTTGGTTAGCAGCAGCGAGAAATCGATCAGCGCCGCGCGGAGGTCGGCCGATACCTCAGGCGCGAAAAGCTTCGCGTCGGAAGGATGCGGTCCGCGATGGGTGCGCTTATCAGGCATTCCAAAGGCTCAGCACGGAGGCTATACGCGTTCACCCTTCTGGCGTCGTTCGTTGATCTGTCTTCGGCTGCGTTTCTGATAGTCATGCAGCGTTTCGATCCCGTACTTCTTCAGCAGCGCGCGGACGCGTACGCCCGGTTTGGTCGCGCGGAACAGCCACCACGGGGCGCGCGGATCCGTGCCGGAAGTAGGCGGGACCTGTTCGGCCTGGAGTTTGTCGCCATGTTCGGCCAACAGCTTGTTGACCTTCTCGCGATGGAAGTCGAGATGGACGAAACAGCGGTCCAGATCGAGTGTGGCGATGAACTGCTGGTCGCGGGGTCTCTCGATGTCTTCCACTGTCTGGCCCGTAATGTCGATGATGTTGCCGACGCCAACCGGAACGATGTAGTAGTGATAAAGAATCGCGTAGGCGTTCAGAGGCGCGCCGCCGCTGTAGGCGCTGGGCCAGAACACGACGTCGGCGTCCAGCGCCTCGCATTGCTGCCACAACTCGGGGAAGTTCAGGTCGAAACAGGTGAGTATGCCGATTTTCCCAACGTCCGTCTCGAGTACTTTTACCCCGTCTCGACTGCAGTGGAGGCCCTCTCCCCAGAAGACGAAGACCTTGCGATACCGTCCGACGATCTGCCCCTGACGGTCGATCAGCACGGCCGTGTTGTATTGCTCATCACCGGCTTGCTCACGAATGGGACAAATGATGTACATGCGGTACTGCCGGGCCAGACGCGCGACGGCCTGCGTTGTCCGCCCTGGTATGGGTTCGGCTTCGGTCCCGGCGAATTCCTCAGGCAGGCAGGCGATGTCGACGCCGTTCCGGCCGGCCGTGTGCAGGTGATCGATGGCCAGTTTCAGTTTCCTGGCGTGGTCGCCTCCGAAGCCGATGCAGATGGCCGCGACTTTGACCTGCCGGCCCGGTAGATTCTCGCGCTGGAGGTGCGGGACAATTCGCTCGGTGTCAGCAGAGAGGGCCGAAGCCGGGCCAAGCACGACCTGTGCAATCAGAGATGCGAACAGCATTCGACGGTTCTTCATTGCCACTTGCCTCCCGAACGTAGCGTTCGATTTCGTGGGGCGGGACAGTTGTGAATGCCAAGCTGCTCCGCCATGGTCATACCGACAAGTCTAGGGGCACTCTCGCCCATGTCAAAAACAAATTGACAGCATCGATAGCGATCTCTATGATGCGTCTTTCATCGCATTTCCCATAGGATAAATCAATGCCCAGTCACAACTTATCTCGGATCCAACTCGATGACCTCGAACTCGTCGGCTATTCGGTGGCCGGGGAGGAGACGGTCATTGCCTTGCCGCAGCTTGATGTCTGTTTCGACGTCGGCAAGGCGCCGGACCAGATCATTTCCGTGAATCACGTTCTGCTGACGCATGGGCACATGGACCACGCGGCGGGATTCGCTTATTACCTGTCCCAACGGAACTTCTGCGGGCTGCCGGCCGGGACGATCCTGGCGCCGCCCAACCTGATTCGGCCCATGCAGGAGATTGTCAACTCGTGGGGGCGTCTGGACGGCAATCGCATTCCCGCCAAGCTGGTCGGTGTCAAGCCCGGCGATGAATATCAAATCAAGCCCAATCTGTTCGCCCGCGCGTTTCCGACCAAGCACACCGCCGGCTCAGTGGGCTTCACGGTCCTGGAGAAGCGCAAGAAGCTCAAACCCGAATATGCCGGCCTGACCGGGCCACAGCTGGTGGAGCTGAAGAAACAGGGCATCCAAATCGACAACCCGCTGGAAGTACCGATTGTCACCTATTTCGGCGATACGCAATACGTGGATTTTGCCCAACTCGACTACGTCGTCAAGAGCAGGATTCTCATTGCCGAGTGCACGTTCTACGAGGATGAGCACGTCAGCCGGGCCAATGCGGGGCGGCACATGCACGTCGACGAGTTCGCCTCGCTGGTCGAGCGCCTGGAAAACGAGTACATCATTATCTCCCATTTGACCCAGCGCACGCCGATGCGCGAGGTCCGTAAGATGCTCCACAAGTCTCTGCCCGCCGACATCCACGACAAGATCATCATCCTGATGGACCGCAAGTGGCGCCAGCCGCGCCGGTAGGTGTGAGACACCGACTACCTGACCTGCGCGGTGGCAGCTACATTGCCGGACGCGGGTTCTCCAGGCAGAAATCGACGAGGTCTTCGATGACGGCGGCGCCGGCGCACATCACTTTGTCGGCACCGCCCCAGTAGAGTTTCAGGGTGCCGTCACCTTCGGGCACTGCGGCGCAGGTGAAGACGACGTTGTGCACGTAGCCGACGAGTTCCCACGGGTCCTCGGGCTGGAGGATCCACCGGTCGCCGACCGCGATGATCTGGGCCGGGTCGGCCAGGTCGTGCAACGCGACGCCCAGTCGGTAGACGCTGCCATCCATGGTCGGGAAGACCCCGTGATAGATATTGAGCCAGCCTCGGTTGGTCTTGATCGGCGGGGCGCCGGGGCCGATCTTCATCTCATCCCAATGGTAGGTCACCGGCTTCATGACGACCTTGGAATCGCCCCAGTGACGCAGGTCGGTTGAATAGCTGATCCAGATCGACCAGGGGCTGATCTCCGAATGGGGACGGTCCAGACGCACATAGCGACCGTCGATCTTCTCGGGGAAGATGACGGTGTTGCGATAATCCGCCTGCGTGATGAGCGCGACGCGCTCGACGGACTGGAAGTCGGGGGTCTTGGCCAGGGCGATGCGGACCCCGTGCTTCGAGTACGCGCTGTACGTGATGTAGTACGCCTCTTCGAGGAAAGTGATGCGCGGGTCCTCGACGCCAAAGGCCTCGTACTCCGAGAAGGGCGGTTCGGTTCCAGGGACCAGGAATGGCTCGGGACGCGCAGTGAAATGGAACCCGTCGTCACTTTCAGCCAGCCCGATGATCGACCGCCCCGTATCCAGATGCGAGCGAAAGAGCATGATATAGCGCCCGTCGTACTTCGCAACGCCGGCGTTGTGGACCGTCGCCACGGGATACGGAATATCGTCCTTGGTCAGGATCGGGTTACCTTCATAGCGGGTGACGATCTTCTCGGCCATGATCCATTTGTCCTCTGGGATGTTCACTTGCCCTTTTCCGCTTCGCGGCGGAAGATTTCTTCGTAGACCTTTTCGTAGTGGGCGACCATGCAGTCGATGGTGAAATTCTCTTCCACGCGCCGGCGGCACTTGTGCCGCTCTATCCGGCCGATATTACGAACAGCCTCGACGGCCTGTTCGACACTGTTGACCAGAAAGCCCGTCTCCTGGTCCTGGATGACTTCCCGACAGGAGCCTAGGTCCATCGCGATCACGGGGACGCCGGCCGCCATGGATTCGGCCATGACCAAGCCGAATCGCTCCGGAATGGTATTCAGATGCAGGACGGCGCGGGCCTGGCCGAGCAAAGCGTCGCGCTGCTCGGGATTCACTGGGCCGATGTAGCGGATCTGTTCATCGTCGAAATGGCGGGCGCACTCGTCGAAATAGGCTTGGTCCTGGATGATGCCCGCGACGATGAGGGGCATCTGGACTTTTTGCGCCGTTTCGATAGCCAGGTGCAAGCCTTTGTCGGGGTGGATGCGTCCGTAGAAGACGAGATTCTCGCCGGGCTGCTCGCGAAACGTCAGGTTAGACAGATCGATCCCGTTGTAAACGGTGGCGACGTAAGGGAGGTCGGCGTCGCGGTCGGCGTCGCTGATCGAAACGTAGTAGGCGTCTTTGTGATCCCGATAGACGCGGAGAATGTCCGGCTCGGAGAACCCATGGATCGTCGTCAGCATCGGGGTCTCGACAAACGGCAGGTACGTCAGAGGCAGGTAATCGAAGTTATTGTGGATCAGGTCGAACTGGCCGGCCATCGCCAGGGCCTTGGAGATATGCAGGCACGTTGAAACGAGGGGAACCTGGGACTTGTCCTCCTCGTAGCCCTGTTCGACGAAACCGATGAGCCTGGCTTTGGTCACCGAGTCCTTCGTGGCGAACAGCGTGACGTTCTGCCAGCCTCGGGCGGCGAGGCCTTCGGTGATATTGCTGGCCACGGTTTCCCACGCGCCGTACGCTCGCGGCGGCGTGCGCCACGCCACGGGCGCCAGAATCGCGATGCGTTTGTCCCGCACTTCCATGTGCAGCCTCCTGGGCGTTATAAGTCCTATTGGTCCTATAGGACCTATGCTGGACTTTGCTTTTCTTTGACCTCCTTCTTGATGCGTTGGATGTGGCCGCGGCCGAGGGCCTTGACTTCGCAGTCCAGCTCGAAGTAGCGCCGGATTCTATCATCGTCCAGGATGCCGAAGCAATCGATCACGGCCAGCGGACTGCCGGCCCACGCGACGACCTGGTCCGGGTCGAGTTCCAGATAGGGCGTGTGCGGCACCGCCAGAATCAACGCTTCGGTCCCTTTGAGCGCCGACGCGATGTCCTGCTGGACGGTCGTGCTCGTCAGGTGGTCCTGGTTGCGGAAAAAGCGGGCCCACGAATGGCCCGGGGCCGGATAGGTGTCCTGGCTCTCCAGTTCGTACCAGTGTTCGACATACGGGTCGTGCACCCGGATCTCGGCGCCCATCTCCGTCAGTTTCCGTACAACCATCTCGCTGCCGCTGTAGCGCGTGTCACCGACGTCCTGACGGTAGCTGGCGCCACAAAGCAACACTTCGGCGCCGGCAATATAGCGACCCATGTTGCGCAGGGCGTCGCGTGTCAACTGGGCCACGTGCAGCCCACGGGTATCGTTGATGTCGATCGCGGCCGGCGTGATCTTGAAGATGTCGTCGCCGTCTTCGAAGCCCAGGATGTGCTTGTAAGCCCAGTAGCCCAGCCCGCCGTCCTTGGGCAGGCAATAGCCGCCGATACCGGGTCCGGGGAAGATCATATTGCTGTGCGTGGGACGCATCTTGATCGCCTTGATGACTTTGATCAGATCGACGCCGTTGCGCTCGGCGAACAGGCTCCACTCGTTCAGGAACGCCAGGGTGGTCGCGCGATACGAATTCTCGACGATCTTGGTCGTCTCGGATTCGATGGGGCGGTCCATCACCGTCAGCGGGAACTCTTCGGTGTTGAGGACCTCACGCAGGAATTTCTCCACGCGGTCGCGCGCCTCGGCGTTGCATCCCGAGCAGACGCGCCAGAAATCGCGAATAGACGAGACATAGTGCCGGCCGGGCATGACGCGCTCGAAGCTATGCGCCAACAACGGTTCGGCGCCGAGCCCACG
>CP070782.1:4323992-4340095 GCA_020346325.1 Phycisphaerales bacterium | reverse complement strand
TATCCGGGGAAGAGCTGAGGTAGTAAGGGACATCGCTCCATGACGACGAAACGAAGTCGGACGCAAGCACATAGTCGACGGGCCTTTCTCAAAACGACCGGTCGTGGCATCGCGGCACTGGCCTGCGCGCGTTGGGCCGGGCAGAGTCTGGCGGCCTCAGCGCAGGAGAAGCCCCACCCGCGGAACATCGTGTTCATTCTCAGCGACGACCACCGCTACGACTTCATGGGCTTCATGGAAGGCGCCCCGGCGTTCCTGGAAACCCCAAACCTCGATCGTATGGCCCGCCAGGGGGCGCATCTGGCCCACGCTTTCGTAAGCACGTCGCTGTGCTCGCCCAGCCGGGCGTCGATCCTGACCGGGCAATACATGCACCACCACAGGATCGTCGACAACCAGCGGCCCGAGCCCGAGGGCACCGTGTTCTTCCCACAATACCTCCAGGAGGCGGGCTACCAGACGGCCTTCATCGGCAAGTGGCACATGGGCCACGACAACGACGACCCGCGCCCCGGTTTCGATTACTGGGCCAGTTTGAAGGGCCAGGGTACATACTTCGATCCGACCCTCAATATCAACGGCGCGCACCAAACCTTCAAGGGCTACACGACGGACGTCCTGACCGACCGGGCGCTGACCTGGCTCGAAGAGGAACGCGACCCGGACCGGCCCTTCTTTCTCTATCTATCCTTCAAGGCGGTCCACTATCCGTTCACGCCGGCTCCGCGCAACAAAGGACGTTATGCCGACGAAACGATCCAACGTCCGGAGACCATGGCCAACACCGAGCGCAACTACCAGACGCAGCCGCACTGGGTGCGCGAACGCCGCTACAGCATTCACGGCGTCGACCACATGGAGACCGGGCAGTACGACAATGATCCGGTGCCCTCGTTCGATGATCTATATCGCCAGTATTGCGAGACCGTCTTCGGGCTGGACGAGAATATCGGCTCCGTGCTGGACTATCTCGATCAGGCCGGCTTGCGCGATTCGACGCTGGTGATGTACATGGGCGACAATGGTTTTGCCCTGGGCGAGCACGGCTTCTACGACAAGCGCGACGCCTTCGAGGAGTCGATCCGCGTGCCCATGCTGGCCTACGCCCCGGGCCTGATTGCGCCGGGCACCACTGTCACACAAATGGTGCAGAATATCGACGTGGCACCGACGCTACTGGAACTGGCAGGCGTGCAGCCGCCGGACAGCGCCGCCGTGGACGGGCGATCCTTCCTGCCCCTGCTGCAAGGCCAATCCGTCCCTTGGCGCGACTCGATCCTTTACGAATACTACTGGGAGTGGAACTTCCCGGCCACGCCCACCGTATTCGCCCTGCGCACGGAACGGTATAAGTATATCTTCTATCAGGGCGTCTGGGACCACGACGGCTTCTACGACCTGAAGACCGACCCCCACGAGCGGCACAACCTGATCCGCGTTCCAATCTATCAGGAGCAGATCGCCACCATGAAAAAGCAGCTTTTTGACGAACTCGAACGCCGCGGCGGACTCCAGATCCCCGTGCGCCGCCCTCTGGGCGAGCGCCTGGATCAGCGCAAGAACCGGCGCTGAGGCGCGCTTGACTTGCCGGCACCTCGACGGTACGGTAGTAGGAGCGAACGATCATTCGCCCGCACTTCTTCTAAAGTAGGTGTTGAAAGGAGCTTCTGGCCCATGCGTCAGCACGTAACACGTCGGACTTTCCTCCATGACATGGCCGTGGCAGGTTCCGGCCTGGTGATCCTATCCAACAGCGGCTCGGTGCGAGGCACGCCCGCCAACAGCAAGCTGAACATCGCCGGCATCGGGGTGGGAGGTCGCGGGGCGGCTAACGTCAACGGGGTTGCCGACCAGAACCTGGTGGCCTTGTGCGACATCGACTGGAAACACGCCGGGGCGACCGCCGAGAAGTTTCCCCACGCCAAGCGCTACCGCGACTTTCGCCAGATGCTCGACGAGGTGGAAGACAAGATCGACGCGGTGGTCGTCGGCACGCCGGACCACACCCATGCCGCGCCCAGCGTCATGGCGATGAAGATGGGTAAGCACTGCTACTGCGAGAAACCCCTGACGCACCATGTCTACGAAGCCCGTGTCATGGCGAACCTCGCGCAGGAGAAGAATCTCGTGACCCAGATGGGCACCCAGATCCACGCCGGGGCCAACTACCGCCGCGCGGTGGAACTGGTTCAGAGCGGTGCTATCGGCCCCGTGCGGGAGGTCCACGTCTGGCTGGGCGCCAACTTCGACGGCCCGCCCACGCCAACCGATATGACCCAACCGGACGCACCGACCGACAGCCCGCCCGTCCCTGAAAGCCTCGACTGGGACCTCTGGCTGGGCCCGGCGCCCTATCGGCCCTACAGCCCGGCCTACGCGCCCTTCCAGTGGCGCTACTGGTGGAACTTCGCCAACGGGCAACTGGGCGATTTCTTCTGTCACTATTGTGATCTGGCCTTCTGGGCCCTGAAGCTGCGCCATCCAATCACTGTAGAAGCCGAGGGCTCCGTCCATCCGGACAGCGCCGCCAAGTGGACCATCGCGCGCCAACAGTACCCGGCCCGCGGGGATCTGCCCCCCGTCCACCTGACCTGGTACAACGGCGGCGGTTATCCGGCTATGGTGAAAGAGAGGAACATTCCGCAGTGGGGCAACGCCGTCCTCTTTATCGGCGCCGACGGCATGTTAATCGCCGACTACAATCGGCACCAGCTCCTGCCCGAAGCGAAGTTCGCCGATTTCACCCCGCCCGATCCGTTCATCCCCGATTCCATCGGCCACCACGCCGAATGGGTCGAGGCCTGCAAAACGGGCGGACCAACAACGTGCAACTTCGATTATTCCGGCGCCCTGACCGAGGCGGCGCTGCTCTGCAACGTCGCGTTGCGCACCGGCAGAAGACTCATGTGGGATGCGAAGAACCTCAAAGCGGTCGGCTGCCCTGAGGCCGACCCGCTGCTGCGCCGCCCCTATCGCGCGGGGTGGACACTCTAAGCGACATTTTGAAAAGAGGGTGGGAACATGAGAACGAAACGACGCGCCTTCACGCTGATCGAGTTGCTCGTGGTCATTGCCATCATCGCGGTACTGATGGGGATCTTGATGCCCAGTCTCCAGCGGGTCCGCAAGCAGGCCCGGTCCGTGACCTGCCGGTCCAATCTCAAGCAGTGGGGCCTGATCTGGTACTTCTACACCGAAGACAGCGGCGGCATGTTTAACGTCGGCGCCTACCAAGGCAGCGCCGCCGCAAACGACTGGCCGGTCACCCTGCTACCCTACTACCGCGATAAAGGTAAGCTGGCGTTGTGCCCCTCGGCCACGTTGCCGGTCGCTAAGGCTGGCGCCTTCGAATACCGCGCCTGGAATTGGGACGTCGCAGGCTGGGGCAACATCCGTGACAAGGACCCGACCCTCCGCGACCGGGGCAGCTATGGTGAAAACGAATGGATTTGCAACCGCGAGGGGGATGAACGTTACTGGAGAAATCTCCGTAGAATCAAGAATCCCGACAATGTCCCGCTATTCTTCGATTGCGCTTACATCGATGCCTGGCCACTCCATACGCAGGGCGCTCCCGACATCAAAGGGTTCGACGTGGCGAACGGAAACGAGTGGAACGTCGTCTGCATCGACCGTCATTCCGGCTCGATCAACTGCGTGTTCGCCGACTTCGCTACGGTCCGCAAGGTGGATCTGAAGGAGTTGTGGACGTTGAAGTGGCACCGGGAATTCGATACGGCCGGCCTGTGGACGAAGGCCGGCGGCGCCCAGGCAAGCGATTGGCCGCAGTGGATGAAGAGCTATAAGGAATACTGACGCGCGGCGCTGGAAGTCGACGCCACTGCCACACTGGAAACCTCGCGGTCGTCAGGACAAGTGGGAAGCGCGTTGCGCAACCTGATCGACGACAGGAAAAATCGCGCCAAGCACCGCCGTCACCTCCTGAATGGATTCCTGCACCGGCGCCGAAACCGGTTGGCCCAATTGCGTACAGACCGGTTGGACCCCGAGCAGGAGCACGTCGACTTCGATGTCCGTACGAAGCACATCGATAAACAAGCGCAGTGACAGAGCATGCGTGGAAAAGGCCACGTCGTTGATCTGGTCGGGCGTGAAGAGACCGATGGCCCCCGGCGTGCCCCCGAAATCCACGGCATCGATCACCAGGAGGAATTGCGGAGACGCCTCAATGATGGGGCGAAGATAGTTCTCCGGCACGGTCCCCGCATCCATGACGCGGGCCGCGATCTTGCCGGCCAGCGCCTCACACACCAGCGGGCCGACGCCGTCATCGCCCTTGAGGACATTGCCGACACCGAGGATGAGGGCTCTCGAACCGGCCAGCACACCGAGGCGTTCCCGAAGCTCGTCGCCACGAATCATCGCATCATAACCGAATGTTCAGTTCGCATTTGCACTTGGGACAGAGAATCCGCATGAAGTCGCTGGTCTGTACGTCGGCAGGAACGGCCTGTCCGTTGCCCATCGCCTCCTTGAGCAATTCTGCGTTCTTGGCCAGCAGCAGCGACGGATTCGTGTAGGCCAGCGGCCCCAGCTTCTCGTAGAGCCAGACGAGGTGCTTCTTCGTACCGATCAGGGCGCCACACTTCTCGCACAATTGAAGCTCGTTCTCGTGCGTCTCGGCCATTGCCTCCCGGTCCAGACCCGCCAGGTCCCATTCGTTGGACAGCTTGATGCCTCGCTCCGTGGTGCAACCGTCCTGACAGTTGCCGCAGAAGATGCAGGTATCGTAGCGAAGCGTGATCTTCCGCACGGGCCGATCGCCATCGAGCTCATCGACCTGTGTCAGCGCCTTGGTCGGGCAAACGTTGACGCAGGCCCCGCAGCCAACGCACAAATCCAGGTCGAATTCCGGTTTACCGCGGTAGCGCTCGGGTACCACGCACGGCGTGGCCGGAAAACGCGTCGTGAAACGCGGCGACATCACGGCTGTCACGGCCTCTTTCAGTTCTCGCAGTTTTGGTAAACGCACGTCGATGCTCCTTCAAGACCGAGACTCCCGAACGGGACGGCTCACGACTTGGCCTCGGCACACTGCTGGGCATACTTGTCCACAACCGTCTTCTCCCACAGCGCGACCCCGGAGGCGTAGGCCCCTTTGGCAATCGCGTGCGCGGCCGTCGGCGAAGTGACCAGGACGAACACGGCGCAGATGATCGCCTTGGCCGCAGTGGGCCCCACACCGGCGATCAGCGCCACGCCCACCAACAGCATCACCGTACCCAGCGTCACGCACTTGGTGGCCGCCTGCAAGCGGTTGTACACATCGGGAAAACGCACCAGGCCGATGCATCCGAACAGGTTGAACAGGATGCCCACCGCGATCATGAAGATGCCAAGGATATCACTCATCAAAGCTCCTGCCTTCCAGAAACTTGGCCAGGGCGATCGTGCCGATGAAACTCAGCAAGGCCCAGGCCAGAGCCACGTTCAGATAGAAATCCTGCCCGGTCGCCAGACCGATCAGCGCGCAGAATCCTACGATGACGATCCCCAGGATATCGATAGCCACCGTCCGGTCCGGGGCACTGGGCCCGCGCCCAATGCGATAGAGGCAGAGAAAGCAGCACGCACACAAGCCGATATAGAACAGTTGTGTTAACACCTGCATAAGTCCCTCGGACTATTCGAAAATCTTATGTAAGAACCACTCAAAGCGCCGGGAGATGAACTGGGTCGCCTGCTCGACGTCGTCTGATTTCACGTTGATCCAGTGCACGTAGAGATAGCCGTCATCGGTCAGATCGACCGTCAACGTGCCCGGGGTCAGCGTGATGGAATTGGCCAGGGCGGTAATGGCCGAGTCGGTCTTGAGATTCGTCTTGATCTTCACGATGCCCGGCTTGATCGGCATCGCCGGGTGGAGGGCGCGATAGACCACATCCAGATTGGCTCGCACCACGTAGTAGAGAAAGACGGGGACGTAGACCAGAAACCAGAACACTCGGGTCGGTGAGATGAAGACATGGTGCTCTTTCGGCAGAATGTCGTGGAACAGCATCGCCACCAGAAAAGAGGCGAGCAGTCCCGCCACCACGACCTGGAGATCGAGCCGCCCGTCCACGAACGGCCAGGCCGCCAGAATCCAGACGACAAACGTCAGCACGAAGTAAATCAGTCGCCGCATGAGACGGCCCTTTCCGCCCTTCTAAGGGCTAATTAGTCGTGTCGAATAGGCCAGGCCATCGGTCAAAACGGAGACCGCCGGATCCAGAATGCCCACCCGCAGGGACGGCACCAGCACGAGCAATCCCATCAAAGCACACACGCAGGTCAGTCCCACCATCGCCGCGGTCATCGAGCCCCAACTCTCGCGCACGCTCGCGAGCCGCTCGGGCAACTCGCCCAGGAACACAAACCGGTGCACCTTCAGGTACATGATCAGCGTGCAGACACTGACCACCACGATGACCGCCGCGACCCAATACATCTGGGCCTGCACGGCCGCCAAAACCAGAATGAGCTTGCTCCAGAATCCAGGGAACGGAGGCACACCGGCAATGGAGGCCGAAGCTACGGCGCAGGCGGCCCGCGTCACCGGCATACGCGCCGCCAGACCGCCCATCTCCGTCATCTGCCGTGTCCCCGTGGCCATCTCCACTGAGCCACTGGTCAAGAAGAGCAGCGACTTGTAGACCGAGTGGTTCAGCAGATGGAACAGACCACCGAGAATGGCCAGCGAAGCCCAGGCTATGTTGGTTTCCCGGGCCAGGATCACCGCGCCCAGACCTACCCCCAGGACCACATAGCCGATCTGGCTGATGCTGGAGTATGCCAGGAGCCGCTTGAAATCCCACTGGCCCAACGCCAGGAATGCGCCCGCGACCATGCTGGCCAGGCCGAGCGCGACCAGGACCCATCCTACCTCCAGCGAGACGCCGAACACGTTGAAGACCAGTCGCGCCAGGGCGTAGACACCCAGGGCCTTGATCAGCACGCCCGACAGCATGGCCGAGATCGGCGCCGGGGCCGACGGGTGTGCATCGGGCAGCCAGGCATGGAACGGAACCAGAGCGGCCTTGAGACCGAAGCCCGCAACGAACAAGCTCAGGGCAAAGGCCAGTCCCGCGTTCATTCCCATCGCCTGGACAGCTCTGGAGATGTAGGCCATATTGAGCGAACCGGTATTGGCGTACACCATCGCGACACCGAAAAGGATAAACGTCGAGGCGATGCTGCCCAACACCATGTACTTGAACGAAGCTTCCAGCTCTTCGTGCTCGCACCCGAAACCGACCAAGGCATAGGAGGCAATCGAGGCAATTTCGAGGAAGACATACAGGTTGAACACGTCGCCCGACAGCACGACACCGTTCATGCCGGCGACCATGAGCAGAAACAGACTCAGGTACTTCGGCTTGGCCGTGTACTGCTCCATGTAGCGAATGCTGAACAGCATCGCCGCGGTGCTGACCACGCTGATCGCCAACAGCAACAGAGAGCTGAGGCCGTCGAGCACGAGGTTGATACCCAGGGGAATCGACCAATCGCCCACTTCATACGTGCGCGAATCCCCGATGGAGGTCACCGCCAGGATGAGTAAGGCGATCGTCACCAGATTGGCCAGCAAGGTGGCTATGGGCTTGAGCCCTTTGCCGAGGACGGGCAGCACGAAGGCCGCCACCAGCGGAATGGCAACAAAGACAGGCAGTGGCACGCTCATCCTCGCAACCTCCTTATCTCGGTGATATCGAACGTGCCGTACTTGGCGTACGTTCGGATACAGATCGAAATCATCAAGGCCAGGGAACCGAGGCTGATGACGATGGACGTGAGCACCAGCGCCTGGGGCAGCGGATCGACCGAGGCATTAAGGAATTGGGCGGCGATCGCCTGCGTCTGTCCATCGTAGTCGGCACGGTTGATGATCGGGGCCACACCGCCGCTAAGATAACCCAACATGATCAGGAACAGATTGACGGCGTACTCCATGATCATGATGCCGAGGACGATCTTGACCATGTTCTTCTTGACCACGGCACAGTACAGCCCGATCATAAACAAAAGGAAGCATAACGCATACGGCATAGCTCTCACTCCTTCTGTTGCTCGGCTCCATCGGCCACGGCGGTCTTCCTGCCGCCGTCCTGGAAGTCATAGCGGAACACCGTCAGGGCAAAGATCACCAGGAACAGCGAGGCACCGACTTTCAGCCCGATCGCCATGTTCGATAGCGGGATCGCCCCGCCACTGACCAGATCGAAAGGCTCCTGCGGGACATACTTCTGGTACAGGAAGTTCACGAAGAACACCCCGCCAAAGACCAATCCCAGGACACCGATCATGGCAAACAGGAACGCGCCGAGGCAATCCAGCTTCGATGCGACGGGCAGCGGCAGGTTTGCCTCGACGAGGTCGCGTCCGAAGGCCAGCATGAGCAGAACGTAGGACGAGGCCAGAATCACACCGCCGGCAAAGCCTCCGCCCGGCGTCAGGTGTCCGAACAGAATGATGTAGATGCCGAACAGGAAGATCAGCACTTTGACCCAACTGCTCACCGTTTTGACAACAACCGTCATGCCTTTCATGCTTCGGATTCCTCCAGGCGTTTGCGGCTCTTGCTGCGCAGGATGGCCGTGGCGCCGATGACCGCGGTGAAGAGCACCGTCGCCTCGCCCAGCGTGTCATAAGCGCGGTAATCCAGATAGACCGACGTGACCACGTTCGTCGCTCCGGTGTCCGCCAGTCCTCGGCTGATATAAACCTGGGACGCCGTCTCCGGGATCCGGGCAAACACCGGCACGCCGAACTCCGGCATCGTGTTGAAGACGCGGATGCCGGCCACGACAATCACGAGGAGAATGACCACCGAGACCACCGTGCCGAAGAACTCTCGATCGCCCGTGATGAACGTCAGATCGCGCGCGATGGTGGCCCGAATCAGGATGATCAGGCCCAACACCTCCACAACGATCTGCGTGATGGCGATATCGGGGGCGCGCAAAAAGAGAAACATCAGCGATCCGCCGAAGCCGATCGCGCCGACGCAGATCACGGCACTGAGCAGGTCCTTCGTCTCGACGGCAATGATCGCCGCAATCACCATGAACAGCAACAGGATGTAAATGTAGAACAGTGCCATCGCGGCCATCCCTCACCAAATCCGACAAAGCGCAAACACAACCAGGAGCAACCCCAATGTCACCCAGGTCAGATAGGCCGGCAGAATGCCACTGTGGAGCCAGCGGAGCAGGCCCGTGACCACGAATCCCATCTTGCCACCGTGGTTGTACGTATCAAAATAACCGCGCTCCTGACCGGTGTACATCTGCTTGAGCCCACCCAGGGACGAAACGGTCTTGTAGAAGTGGGTGCCGGGAATGATCATTTCGTCGTTGGGCTGAATCTCACCACAGGTCCAGGTCGGGACGATTCGGGTCTGCTTGGCATACATACCGACCGCGAGCACGCCGAAGCCGATGCCGACGCCGATCAGTAGCAGGGCCGTGGCCAAAACCGAGTTCCAGGAACCGACGGCAATCTCGGCGCCCTCGCCAGCCGCCAGAGCCGGGAAGATGAAGCGCTGCAAAGGCACCCGGTAGAAGACGCCGAAGAACACGCACAGCGCCGCTAATACCAACATCGGGAGAACCTGCAAGAAGGACACTTCCTTCGTTGCCTGCAAACGGTCGGGCAGGCGGGACAGGAAGATCGAATGCAGAATCTTGACGAACGAGGCCAGCGTCAGGGCACTGCCGAACATGGCAGCCACCAGCCAGATGGGCCACAGGCCCACGCCGGCCGCGTCTGGAGTCCGCCCCATCTGCACCACGCCCTGATACACCATCCACTTGGACGCGAATCCATTGAACGGCGGGACGCCCGAAATGCTCAGAGCCGCGATCATACATGCCAGGAAGGTCAGTGGCATTTTTCTGCCCAGTCCGCCGAGTTCGTCCAATTCGGCCGTACCGGTCGCTTCCTCGACCGCGCCGCCGCAGAGGAAGAGACAGGATTTGTAGATGGCGTTGTTGAGCATGTGGAAGATGCCGCCGGCGATACCTATGGGCGTCAGCGTGGCGATGCCGAGGATCATGTAACCCACCTGGCTAACGGCGTGGTAGGACAAAAGCCGCTTGAGGTTGTGCTGCACCATGGCGATCATTACGGCGATGACGATCGTGGCCGCCCCGATGATCGCCAGCACGATGGTCAATGGCCCGTGCGCGAGCACGAACAGCCGCGTGACAATCAATACCAACAGATAGATGCCCAGCAACTTGTCCAGTGCCGCCGGCAGCAAGGCCATCACCGAAGCCGGCGCGTACTGACCGCTGGTCGGCACCCACGTGTGGAGAGGCATCGCCCCGGCCTTGGTGATCGCCGCCAACATCAGCAGCAGGAACGCAACGATGGGCAGCGCCGTTGTGGTCGGCAAACTGATATTTGAAATCGCGAAGGTTCCCGACAGTGTCCAGACCATACCGATGCCCAACAGCAGGCCCGCATCTGAGACGCCGATCATGGCGAAACTCTTGGTCGCCGCGAAATTCGAATCCTTGCCGCCCGTGCTAACGAGGATATAGAGCGAGGCCGTGACGATCTCCCAGAAGATCAGCAGGAACAGCAGATGATTGGAGAGCAGAATTCCCGCCGAGCCACCGATGGCCAGCAGGATCGCACCGTAGTATTCGTTGATGCGATGGATCTGGGCCTTGGATGCCAGCGAGTACAACGTGATCAAGACGCCGAAGCCCATCGCAAACAGCAGGATGAATGCGCCCAGCGGCTGCGCCGTCAGCAGTAGATCGAGCCGAAAGTCACCGAGCGTCAAGATCGACCACGCGTAGGACGCCTCGTTGAGCCCGAAGATGCGCACGGCCTGCACGAAGGAGACGATGGAAATGACCAGCGTCGCCGTTTTCGACGCCAGCCGCAATGACCGCGGCAGAAACAACAGCACGAAACCCACGGCCAAAGGCACGAAAACCGGATATAACAAGATCTTATCCAATCTAGAGATCCTCCAGCTTCATTTCCGGCGCCCCGATCTCTTTCCGGAGGCGGGCCGTCTTCTCCCGACTCAGTTGCAGAAGACTTGCGTAATTGTGGACGACCTGCCGGCGCCCGTCCACCACCGCCACCCGCTCGGTGCAGCTATAGCACGGATCGACGGCCGCCAGGGTCAGCGTGACATCGGCGATGTGCTCGCCAATGCAGGACGCCTTGAACGAGGGCACGTTGACATAACTCGGCGCCCGCACCTTGTGCCGAACGGGCCGGTTGCCTCCGTCGCTGCGGACATAGTGGAACGTCTCGCCCCGCGGCGCTTCGGCGTGACCGCAACCCTCGCCGGGCGGAATCTCTTTGACCTCCGCGGCCACCGGCCCCTTCGGCAGCTTCCGGAGCGCCTCTCGGACCATCTTGATCGACTCAAACGTCTCCAACAAACGCACCACCGCCTTGGCGAAGACATCCCCTTCGGGCTGACTGATGACCTTCCAATCCAGCGCCCCATAGGCGGCGTACGTATCGTCGTGCCGGACATCGATATCGACCCCGCTGCCCCGCGCCGTCGGGCCGGTCACGGCGAATTTGACCGCATCGTCCTTCTTCAGGATGCCCACGCCCTTGAGCCGCGCGTGCAACACGGGGTCATCCAGCACCGCCTTCGTGAGCATCTCCGTCTTCTGTTCGATCACGTCCAGCTCGGCCAGGATCTTCGGCTTCAGTTCGTCCGGGACATCTTCGCGGCAGCCGCCGACCTTGACGTTACCATAGTTGTTCCGGTTGCCCGTGATTTCCTCGAGCAGATCGAGCACGGGCTCGCGGTACTTCCACGCCCACATAAATACCGTGTCGTAGCCGATGAAATGCCCGGCCAGGCCCACCCAGAGTAAGTGACTGTGGATGCGTTCCAGTTCGTTGATAATCGTCCGCACATACAGGGCCCGCTCGGGCACCTCGACCTGGGCGATTTCCTCCACCGCCTGGACATAGGCCAGCGGATGCGAGGCCGAGCAAATCCCGCAGATCCGCGAGACCAGAAACGGGATCTGATCGAACTGGAGCGTCTCGCTGAGCTTCTCGATACCGCGATGGTTGTACGACAGCCGCACATTGATATCGGTAACGGTTTCGCCATCGACGGTCAACTGGAAGAACTCCATCTCTTCCTGCAGAGGATGAAAGGGGCCGACCGCCAGAACCGATTTTCGCACCGTCTCACTCATAGCTGCACTTCCTTCCGCAAGGGGTACACGCCCTGGGGCCAGTCGTCATGCAAGATCAGCCGCTGCAAGTTCGGATGGTTCTTGAAGTGAATCCCCAGGATGTCATGCATCTCGCGCTCGATCCATTCGGCGCCTGGGATCAACGGCGTGATCGACTCGATTTCCGGGGCCGCGCGGTCGCGAATGAACGCCTTGACCGTCACCACACAGCCGCACGCATCCGCGGAGAAATGGTGCAAGACTTCGAAGCAATGCTCGGCATCGACACCGCTCGAAATCACGAACCGCAGCGCCAGTTCGTCGAACAGGAACTGGCAAATGCTGTACACGTTCTCCGCGTCGCACAATAGGTAGATACGGTTGTCCCGCGTGCGTTCAATGCCGATGAGCTTCTCTTCCACTTCCGCCAAACGTCTATCCAGTTCTTCTCGTATCATCTCTCGTCTCGGCTAAATCGCGGCCAACGCCTTTACCACGCCGGAAATCATCGCTTCAGGTTTCGGCGGACAGCCCGGCACATATGCAATGATGGCGTTGGGATCGACCTCTTTGACAACCTCGTCCACCGGACCGGCCACGTGGTAGGCCCCCTCGAAAATGCCCGTGCCACAGGCGCACGCACCCATACAGAAGACCACGCATGGCTTGGCCGTCTGGCGGTACACCTCCTGTAACCGTCTGGCCGCCTGTTTCGTGCCCACCCCGGTCACGAGCAACGCATCGGCATGACGCGGCGAGCCCACCAGTTTGATGCCGAACCGCTCCACATCGAACTTCGGCGTCAGCAGATTCACGATCTCAATGTCGCAGTTGTTGCACGCACCGCAATTGACGTGAAAGACCCAAACCGATTTCTTCAATGACCACATCTTCCAATTCATGGGCTCACCTTAAAGCCACGCCAGACCGTAGTAGTTGCCCAGCGTCGCCAGAATCACGGCCGCCACCAGCGCACCGCCACAGTAAAACCAGAAGAACCGCATCGCCTGATCGATGCGCACCCGCGGGTTCGTATTCTTGATCAGGATCACCAGCACCACGACCAGGAGGTACTTGCCGATGCCACCGAGCAGCCCCCCTACCGAGATCCCGATGCCACCCAGAAAGACCACCACCAGAAACAAAGGCAGCGCCACCAGCATCATCGCCTGCATGAGCTTCCAAACGGCCAGCAGTGCCCCGGAATATTCGATCATGACGCCGCTGGCGACTTCGGTCTCCGATTCGGCGATGTCGAACGGCACGAATCCCAGCTTGGCCTGCACGCATAACAGCGCGACGATAAAGGCCAGCAATCCCGAAATACTCATGACCGGCGCCTGTTGAGAAAGCGCGACCAGACTCAATTGCTCACCGGGCTCCAACCCTCCGGCGGTCTTGATGATCACCACCACAAACGCCAGAACCAGCGGCAGTTCATAACTGAGGACCAGCTTCATCTCCCGGGCCGCCCCGATGGTCGCGTGCGGGCTGCCACTGGCACTGCTGCCCAAGATCAGCGCCAGCGACGGCAGCACCATCAGATACAGCGCCACGATGATGTCGCCTACGAAAGTGATCTGCACGCCTACCAGCCAGAGCATGGTGGATAGCAACAACACGCCGGAGAACCCGACCAGCGGCGCCACCACGAACACCGCCCGGTGCGCGTCCTGCGGAATGAGGATCTCCTTACCCATCAGCTTCGTCACGTCCACCGCCGGCTGGTAGACCGGTGGGCCCACCCGGTACTGCACCAGCGCACTGACCTTCCGCACCAGCCAGGACGCGACCAAGCCCACCGCCAGCGTGAAGACGAAGCCCGGAAAGATCAGAATCCAGAACAGATTTGTCGCCACCTCTGTAATCATCTCTTCGCCTCTTCCTCGTTCTTCAGGAATGGCTCCCATGTACTGCCCCCGGCAACCCGGGCGACAATGCCGCGGAAGACCTCGATCAGGTCCTCGCCCGGTTGAACCTCGGCATAGTCGAGACACCCATCGGCGCAGGTCTGCACACAAAGCGGCTTCTCGCCCGGAGCCAGACGATCACGGCACACGTCGCAGACGCTGCTCGGGAAGGGAATCAGGTCGGTGTAGATCGTGCCAAAAGGGCACGCAATCGCACACGTGCCGCATCCCGTGCAGAGCATGTTGGCACGTTTCAGAACGCCCGCGTCGTGGGTGTCGCTGGGAACCTTTTCCAGCGCCCCGCGCGGACAGGCCTTCACACAGGGAGCGCTCTCGCAGCGACGACAGATCAGGGCAAAGCGGGTCATCTCCAGCAACGCATCGAAACCCTGGTTGCCCGGATGATGCTTGTACGAGCACTGGATGTGCAGCGCCGCCTGCAAGTCCGCTTTCGCCAAATCAACGATCAGCTTTGCACTCATGGTCTTGCGTCTCTCTTTGTACTAGGGCCGGGCCTCGGTGCCCGTCCAGGGCAACCACAGGGGTTGCCCCTGCGTTGTCATTCCCACATGTTCGAGTACTTGTGCACCTGGGCATAGGTAAAGACCGGGCCGTCCTTGCAGACATAGTATTTGCCCAACATACAGTGTCCGCACTTGCCGACACCACAACTCATATTCTTCTCCATCGAGAGATAGATCTGGCTGGGGTCGAACCCGTATTCCAGCAGATTGATCGTCGCGAACTTCATCATAATCGGCGGCCCGCACACGACCGCCACCGCGTTCTTGACGTCGACATCCGTGGGATCCAGGATTGAGGTGACGACGCCCACGTTGCCGTCCCAATTGCCGTTGGCGTGATCGACCGTCAGCTTGATATCGACACCGTTGAGCTGCGGCCACTGGCCGAACAGAGTCGCTTTGTAGATGAAGTCCTCAGGCGTCCTGGCACCAAACCGACACACCACGGACGGGAAATCGTCGATGCGATCGACCAGCGTCAGAAACAGCGATCGAATCGGCGCCAGGCCCACGCCGCCACCGACGATGTAGACCTGCTTGCCGACGAACTCGTCGACCGGGTAGCCCTTCCCATAGGGCCCGCGAATGGCCACCAGCTGGCCCTTCTGGCAGGCGTGGAGCTGGGCCGTGACCCGTCCGGCCTTCATGATGGTGATCTCCATCTGATCGGTCACGGCCGGCGATGACGACGGCGTGAACGGCGCCTCCCCTTCCCCGGGCAGGGTCAATTCCACAAACTGGCCGGTATCGAATTTGAACGCCCCTTCCGGCACGATGACGAAACTCTTGATCGTCGGAGACTCCTCAATGACCTCGACGATCTCGCCCCTGATCGGTTGGTACAGATTCGCCGTCATTTTGCCCTTTTCGCTACTGCTTTGCCCTTATCGGTCAGCTCGTCGCTCAACCGCTTGAGGACGACGCGAATATCCACATCCCCCGCCTCGGCATCCACGCATCGGCCGCAACCCACACACATATCCACCCCATACCGCTCCATGAAATAGACGAACTTGTGCATGAGGCGATGACGCAGGCGATCGCCGAGCAGCTGACGCGGGTTGCCTCCCCCCGCCACGGCGGCATATCCCACGCGCATACAACTGTCCCACATCTTCATCTTGCCGAAGTAGTCCTGCTGTTTCGTGTCGTACAGGTAGAAGCAGTGGCAGGTCGGGCACACGCGCGTGCAGGCCTGGCACTCGACACAGGTCTCGGCCCGCTCATCGAACACGTCGGATTCGTAACCCTGCTCCACCGCCTCCGGCGCCCGCGCCGTCAGTTCGAAATCGGCATTGGCCCGTTCCAGTTGCTCTTGCACCGCGTCGCGACTCTTGTCCCGCTCGACCAGCAGGGCATCGGGCACATCGCCGAACAGCGCCGCGTGCGCCGATAGAAAACGCTTGCCCTTCGATGAACCGGCTTGAACGATGTAGCCATCTGCCACTGCGGAGACGTTTAGATCGAAGCCGGTCTCGGCATAGACCTTGCCCCCC
>CP070782.1:4317326-4323892 GCA_020346325.1 Phycisphaerales bacterium | reverse complement strand
CTTCGACGATATCAGGCTGTATCAGGCCGCCCCGTAAGAATCACAGACGTCTCTGCACAAATTCGGGGCCTGTGCCGACTAGCCTCGGTACAGGCCCTTCTTTCATGCTCCGGTTATCGGTATCGGGTCACTTACCCACTCAGCGAACCGATGGCATATTCTTGCGCCGCCCCGCAATGATCGTGGAAACCTTGAGAACAGGTAAAGTAGCCGTCCGAAATTGTCGAATACCCTCGGGTCCGTGTGGCCGTGCAAGGTCCAATAAATTGCCTTCTCGACCGTTTTTCTCTTGACCATGGCACACTTGGTCCGGTAAAATAAATAAGGTGAAGCTTCTTGGTTTTTCTGGTTTCGCATTTTTGGTCTTGTGTACCTTTTGGCAGAGCAGCGTCGATGCGATCACGGATGCTTCCTGAGGGAATCTTCGCGACCCGTTCTGAGGGCTCGATGGAGAAGGAGGTCATGCAGAACCATCGAAAACTGTATGCGAAAATCGCAGATCTCTCCCGCGTGCTGCGCCACGGGAGTGCTCAGTGCGAGTCTGGGAAAGATCTGATTCGGCGGGGCGGCAGTCTACCATCACCGGTAAGACCGCCGTCTGCCGCAGCCTCGAAGGCCCATCGGGAACCTCAAACCTCGCTCCACGACCCCAACGCCAATACGCCCGGACGTCGCGTGTTTTTTGACTTTTTTCGCTTGACGTCACAAATGCGAATTTGGTACAAATATATATGGTGTTTATTTGAAGGTTTTTGGTTTCGCGTTTTAGGACGCTTTTTCCGCGTTTCTATGCCGGACCTGTGCAGGACGGGTGGTTGGCGCCGGCTCACGGCCGGGGGGATGAGTTGTCGAGCCGATGGCTCCGCACCTCAGTTTGACAGCCTGTATCGGCCCTTGGTTGAGGAAGGAGGTCACGCAAACTCTACAGAGATGATCCAGGGCAGGGCGCAAGATTTCATGTCTAACGGTGCGTACATCTATCAGTCGTTTCGTTCAAGTAGTCTCACACGGACACACACTCGCGCGATCAATGGTGTCCGGCGGAGACTGACCGTGTTTTGGCGTGTGGCCGGAACACGGCTGAACAATATTCTTCCATTATCTTTTTGAAGGAGGACAGATCATGTCCAGAAAATTGTTATGTTTAATGTCTTTTCTTTTGGTGTTGGCGCTGGCCGGCAATGGCATGGCTCAGATCGATCCGGCCACCGTCACGGATGGTCACGTGTACCGGGCAGGTGGTGCCGGTGGCGGGATAGTGCCGGATTCCTCGGCAGTTGGCCACACGGCCAACATCATCGGTGACCCGCAGGTCGTGGACATCCTGGGCGGCAGGGCACTACAGTTCGATGGCGTTGATGACGGAGTCCACAGTCCGGACTCGAGGCACATCAACGTAACCAACGGTCCCTGGCACAGTCGGACTATAATAGCTGTCTTCAACTGCGCGGACGCGAACAAGCCGGATCCGCAGGTTGTCTATCAAGAGGGTGGCGGAACTCGCGGATTCAACATATATGTCCAGGCAGGTGAGGTCATCGTGGGCGGCTGGAACAAGGCAGATTATACCCCTCAATGGAGTCCGGGGTCGTGGATCTCTGCGCCCATAGCCTCCAACGAATGGCACGCCGTAGCTTGTGTGCTCCGAGACGGTGCTGCAGGACAGGAAGACGACAAGTTCGAGATGTGGATGGACGGCGTGCTGATAGCCAAAGCCCCCGGCGCTGAGATGCGCAACCACGGTAATGACAACTCAATCGGGTACTCGAAACAAACCACTGTCTTACCCAGTGGTAATCTCGCTGGCGATGCGGGATATTTCGAGGGGCTCATTTCCGAAGTTTGGATTCTGAATCAGGGGGATCAGGCGCTAACCGAAGCTGAGCTGGCACCTTTGATGGTCGGCCCCCAGCCCGTGGGTGATCCGCTGTATCTGAAGCCAGTCGACGGCACCCAGATAGAAGAAACCTCAGTGATGCTCGAATGGCGGCTGGGAGAACTCGCGACGTCACACAACGTGTACGTGGGTACAGACGCCGATGCAGTTGCGGCAGGCACAGTGCCCGCGGTGACCAGCACATTGGGTTTAGTGACTGCCGGTATTGCCGGTGGGCCTATCCCCGATGGCCTGCTCCCCGACACAACGTACTACTGGCGGGTCGAGTCGGTCAACGACGTCAACCCCGACAGCCCGTGGAGCAGCGCTGTCATGAGCATCTCGCTTCCCCCGAGGCGTGCGTACGATCCCAGTCCAATAGACGGGAATAAGATACTCGACTTATCGGCCAATCTCACATGGATCGGAGGCTGGAATCCGATCATGTACAACGTCCACTTCGGCACCGTTCCGGCTGCTATGCTGCCCGTCTCGATTATGCAGATGGATGCGACGTATGATACCGGTGCGCTGGAGCCTGACACGACTTACTACTGGCGCGTTGATGAATTCTTCGGTTTTGAGACGGTCACAGGTCTGGTCTGGAGCTTCCGTACCGTACCGGACATTCCTCTGTCCGACGATCCGAATCTTGTCGGCCAGTGGACGTTCGACGGTGATTCCGGCGGCGTCGTGCTTGATCAGTCGGGCCACGGGGGCCATGCCGTACTCGTGGGCGATGTTCAGATAGTCGCCGGCATTGAGGGCGAAGGTCTCCAATTCGACGGTTCCAACGGAGAATACGCCGAGGCGCCGAATCACGTGGGCGTTACAGGCACCGGCGCACGCACGGTGAGCGCCTGGATCAAGACAGCCGCGCTGGGCGAAATCGCGTCCTGGGGTCAGAATGTGGCCGGTCAGAAATGGATCTTCCGCGTTCAGGGCGACAATGGAGTAACCGGCGCCATCCGAGTCGAGGTCAACGGCGGCTATCAGGTCGGCACCATCGACGTACGCGACGACGAGTGGCATCATGTCGCAGCCGTGCTCGCAGATGACGGCTCACCCAATGTCACGGAAATAGGCCTCTATGTGGACGGTTTCCTGGAGAACAACAGCGCCAGTCTCGACGAACCGATCGACACGGCCGACGGAGTGGTTCGAATCGGTCAGGCTCCCTGGGGAAGCAGACCATTCAATGGCCTGATCGACGACGTCCGCATATACGACAAGGCGTTCAGCGAAGATGAAATGAGGCAAGTCTTCGGCGACGTGGCAATCGCATGGCAGCCGCAGCCCGCATTGGGGGACACCGTTGATGTAGCAGGCGTGGCCCTGTCGTGGGCCGCAGGCGATGGCGCTGCTGAGCACGATGTGTACCTCGGCACTGATGCTGCCGCAGTCGCGGCCGCTGACGCAAGTGTATCTCTCGGACGTCAGGCTGATACCTCGCTCGCTATTGCCGCCGTGCTCGAGTTCGACAGCACCTATTACTGGCGTGTTGACGAAGTCGCCGCTGATGGCACTGTCTCAGCCGGCAAGGTCTGGCACTTCAACACGGCCGCCGACTTGACCATCTACGACGAAGTGACGCCGTTCGATTATGACACCAGCGCCGATCCGTTCGCCTCTGAGGTTTCACTCGATCTGGATCCGGCACTCAACCTGACCGATCCGATCGCCCGGGTGGCAGTTAATTACACCGGCAATCCAGCTCCCGGCAGCGTTTCGGCGGACGAGGCAGCCGGCACGACCATGATCGTCGGCAGAGGCGCGGACATTTGGGGCTCCTCTGACGAGTTCCAGTACGCCTACACGACGATCACCGGCAACGGCTCGATGACCGTCAAGGTCGACAGTCTGGACCACACAGACAACTGGACCAAGGCGGGCATTATGATCCGCGAGACGCTGGATGCAGGTTCTTCGTTCGCGGCGGTATATGCGACCGGCACCAACGGCGTAAGGTTCCAGGCCAGAGCGATGGCCAATCAGGACGCCACAAGCGACACTTCCGTGGTAACTGCTGAGCAGACGGCGCTGACGGCGCCGGTCTGGATCAAGATCGAACGGATGTTCCCGATGGTCAATGCGTACTACTCGACCGATGGCGTGACGTTTGTTCCGATGTCGTGGAATCCGCAGGTCATCCCGATGAGCCCGGCTCCGATTCAAATCGGCCTGGCAGTAACATCGCACTCCGGTGCCGAGACCTATGCCACAGCCGTGTTCTCGGAACTCAGCTCCGACGGCGGCGTTACGCCCGGACCGCTGACCTCGGTCGAAATCGGCCTGACAGGTAATGCAGCGGCTCCGATGTCTCTGATTCTGGAAGACGCTTCCGGCGTCTCAGCGGCGGTCACCAATCCTGACGCGGCCGCTACGCAGCAGACCAGCGCGACGGACTTCGTCGTCAATCTGGCTGACTACGCCATCGACCTGACCGCAGTGGCCAAGGCTACTCTGGTCATCGGTGACGGGACGCCCGGCGGCTCAGGATCGATAACCATCAACAACGTCAGGTTGCTCGGATTCGAACCACCTTTGGCACACTGGGCCCTTGACGGCAACGCCGATGACGGCGCCGCATTAGGCGCCGACGGCACGGTGGTTGGTGACCCCGTGTGGGTAGCCGGCGCGATAGGTGAGGCACTGGAACTCGATGGCGTCGATGACTACGTGGACTGTGGCAATCCCGCCGCGCTGGACTTCGGCACAGGCGATTTTACAATCTCGGCATGGATCAAACTGACCACGACCGAGAGAGCCACCGTCTACGCCAAGGGCGGCGACAACAGCGGCGGAATCCGTTACACGCTGGCCATGGGCGAAGCCAATGACAACAAGATGACCCTGACTACCGATGACGACAGCAGTAAGAGGCAGGCCAGGGGCGACACCGTTGTCAATGACGGTGAATGGCACCATGTAGTCGGAATGAGAAGCGGTAACATGTCGCATGTGTATGTCGATGGCGTCCTGGACGGCAGCATTGATCTGCCCGAAGGGTATGACCTTTCAGGAACGTCCCAGGCCAACGCCCTTCTCGGGGCCATAACCGACGCCCAGGATCCCACAGGCGCCACCCTGGAGAAGTTCTTCACAGGGATACTCGACGATGTGCGTGTCTACGACCGGGCAATCTCCGATGCAGAGGTTGCCAAACTTGCAGGGCTATAAGCGCCGCCTTGACGGACGAGGACCTGCATGTGACAGTGAGATTGTCGTAGCAGAAAAGAAGGCCAGGAATGTCCTTGACCTGGCTGAGTAAGTAATCAGGGCCCGGGGCCGCTACACGCAGCTCCGGGCCCTTTTCTTGCACATGCGAAAGACATGCAGCAGGCCGGGTCGCTCCTGCGTGTCACGCTAATCTCCACGGCCGTCCGACCATCATGCTACCTGCGGCGTCGCTCGGAGGGCTTGGGATTCTTCGCCTTGCTGTGGTCCTTCATGCAAAGTTCATTATCGAGAATCTTGCCGGGAACGTTCGGCGTGTGGGATTGCTCGGCAAATTTGATCATCTTGGCGAGTGTATCTGCGTTCTGTGGCGCGACGTTGTCCTGTTCCTCGATGTCCTTGCTCAGGTCGTACAGCTCCCAGTCGCCCTTGCGAGGCTTGTAGGCCTTCCAATCACCCCATCGAACCGCGGTCTGGCCGGAATACTCCCAATAGAGATACTCGTGTTTCTTCTGCGCCTGTCCTGTCGCGCTTCTGCCAAGCAGGGTGGGGACTATTGAGATTCCGTCGATGTCACTCGGGCAATGGACCCCGGCCAGTTCCGCCATCGTCGGCATCATATCGGGAAAGTACCCCAAGTGCCTGCTTAGCGAGCCGGGTTCGATCCTGCCGGGCCAGCGAACGATGAAAGGTACTCTCAAACCACCTTCATAAAGCAGACCCTTGTTGCCGCGAAAGACCTTCCCGGTCTTGGGATTGACGTTCGGCCCAAAGAAACCGTGAGGATGTGTGTTGTTCCTGAAATAGAGGGCGCCACCGTTGTCGCCGCTGACGAATACTATCGTGTTGTCGTCTATCTTCAACTCCTTGAGCAGGTCCATGATCTGCCCGATTTGTCTGTCGATCATGTTGACCATAGCGGCGTAGCGCTGCGCCTCGTCTTTCCTGATCGAGTAGCCGGCATCCCACTGCTCGTCCTTGTATTTCTTCCACGAGGGCTCGTCGGCCGGCAGACCCCACGCCCCGTGCGGCGGCGTCCAGGGGCAATAGCAGAAGAACGGCCTGTCCTTGTTGTCGCGAATAAACTTCATCGACTCTTCGAAGATGACCTGGTGCGCGAACGTCTCACCTTCGTAGAGCGCGCCGGTGTTGCCCTTCAACGGCACTTCTTCGCTGTTCCTGACCAGCCAGGCCGGGAAGAAGGTGTGAGCGTGAACCTGATCGTAGTAGCCCAGGAACACATCGAAGCCGTGCTTTTCCGGCACACCTGTGGTCCCTCGTCCGCCACAGCCCCATTTGCCGAAGCCGCCTGTCGCATAGCCTGCCCTTTTGAGAAGGTCCGCCACGGTAACATCCTCGGCTCGAAGCGCAGCGTGTCCGGGATTCGTGCGGACCGACGTGTGGCCCATGTGTTTGCCGGTCATGAGAGTGCTGCGCGTCGGCGCGCATACCGGCGCCCCGGCGAGCATCTGAGTGAATCTCATGCCCTCTGCGACGATCCTGTCGATGCTGG
>CP070782.1:4305816-4317226 GCA_020346325.1 Phycisphaerales bacterium | reverse complement strand
CTTGGCCTTGTCCTTGGGAACGGCCATCCCAACAGACGAGGCGACCAGACGGCCATGCTCGTCAGTATCCGAACGAGCCATCACACAAAAGCAGATCCCGCCAGGCGTCAGCTCTTGCAGACCTTTCTCCTTGCTGATGACCTTGCACTGCGGAGGCAATATGCTGGAGACCTGAACCAGGTTCTGCTGAGCCACCCCGGCCTTTCGCAGTGCGTCCTCGAAAGACTTAAGTTTGTACTTGTGCCGCCCCACCCCCTTGGTCAGGAACATTCTCGCTGGTAGTAGTTGCATCATTCGTACTCCTTGGTTGGAGACCGTTATTTGTGCCACTCAACAAAAGGCGGACATCCCCTGCTCCCATCAACCCAAGCCGGCAAACAGCAGAAGAACATCGATCACAAACAACAACACGATGCTCCCTTCCAAGACGACCATCCAGAAATTGATCCAGTCCCGATGCAGAAGCTGATAAAGCTCACCCAGGGTTGTCAGTTTCACTCTGATGATGTTGTGCCAGTCCGACAGATGAAACCGGCTCGATAAAGCCTGATAGATCCGCGCCAGGTGCCAGTCGCCGAAGAACTTCGTCGTGTTCAATAGCTCGTCACTTAGGCGCGCCAAGTCCAATCGTATCTCGCGGAGATTGCGCTGAATCTCGCGCCGCAACTTGACACCCCGCCGTTCCAGATCGCGATAGGCCCGGTCCAGCGAGGTATCCAAGACGCGATCGTACACGCTCAATTCCAGCAGCTGGACGTTCGCCAGCTCGACAACATGCAGGACCTCATCCAGAGTCTCCCGTTCCCCGACGACTAGCGCGGCATCCCAGTCGACAACAGCCAGGTCGCTGCTGTAGTAAGTCAGATATCGTTCGATGGATTCGTCGATCTCCTGATCGGACAGTCGGGTTGCATCCTCCTCCTGCGCCAGCAGCGCGCCGATCTGTCGGCGGTTGGCTAGGAACCAGTCCTCGGCCTTGTTTTCGCCACCGTCACAAAAAGCCGGGGCCTCGTGGATACAGAACACCGTGTAATCTTCCCCCTCCCCCAACTGCGATACGGGACGAATACAGAATGGCTCCAACTGCTGTCGCACCGCCTCGGCCAGGTCACGGATCTCCGTCTCCAGGCTCGTATCCCCGAAAGCCAGCGCGTGGAACGGAACCAGGTCCTCGAGTGCGTCGACCTCAAAGGGAATCCGCACTTGAATGCTGACGGCGCCGATATTGAACACCTTGATCGCTCGCGACACCTGCACGGATCCCCATGATGTTTGTCTCTCGATGATTGGGAGGCACACCAAGTCCGGGCGATAGAAGAACCATTGCTTGGGGCTGCGTTTGCTCGGTCCCAGCGCAAACTCCTGGGCCGTCTGAACCAGAAGCTCACGGACCCTTTCCCGCCGCATGTCGAAGGCGATATCAAATGCGTAGACATATACAACCTCGCCGCGCAGCCTACGGCTTGCGGGTTGCTCTGAAGCATAGGGTCGTAGTTCGGTTTCCATGGGTTTACTCCTTTGGCGTCCTGCCGTATCGCTCATGCGGCCTAGGAACGTCGGTGACACCGATGTCGTAGGGAACCCGAGAGGCTGGCTTCTCTGAAACGGTAGTCCCAGGCCTCTTCTTCTGAAGCACCGAGGGGCGCTCTCTCCGGAAATCGACCCCGCGACCGATAAGCAGACTCTTCTGCTGGTGCAGGAAACCAACATGTTGCAGAATCGCCCAGGCGCTGTTTTGCCATCGCATCTGGTAGCCCCGCTGGTGAGCCTGTCTTTCCATTTGCAGCCGTCGGCGCCGGTTGAAGACCAAAAAGTCGAGGGCCTCTGCAATCTGAGCGGGCTGGGCCGGATCGACCAAGACCCCCCTGGCGTGACGCCCGATGACCATGCCAGGGCCCCAGCGCTTGTTGGAGTGAATAAGCTCGACGGCGTATTTGAATTTCGTGGCAACTGCCACCCTTCCTGAGCCGAGGGTGTCAGCCAGAATGCCACTAGATATCTGCTGCAGGTTCAAATAGGGCAGCAGCATCACATCGGTGGCTGCGTAGAGCTGAATCAAGGTCGATTCGTCGAGGAAGGTCTCCAGGAAGACAACGTCATGCCGAGCAAAATCGACCGAGTGGAGGGCTCTAATTCTGCACCATTGCAACCCCGTTCTTTCCATCGTCTCGGACAGCAAATCCCAGTATTCGCGATACGGCATACCATTGTCCGCTTTCACGAACTCTGGATGGCAACATCCGGCAATTAGATAGACAAAATGCTCCCTTTGACGCTCGGTCAATGCTTCCCTGACAAATTGGGCGTACCCCTCAAGACTGTATTGGATCCCCTTATCCGGTGAGAGCATCCCGATCGTCGTGGCCAGGAAGAACCTCTTTAGGCCCAGAGATTCCTTGATGGTCAGTCTGTCGTACTGCGACGGGTGCTCCATGCGAATGCCATGGTCGATGTGTTTGAGCTTCTCTCGCTCAATCCCATAGACCCGCACAAGTGTGTCGATAGCGCTTTCCGTTGTGACGACCAGACCGTCAGTGCAACACGCTAACCGCTGGAGGACCGCCCTCTGGAGGTCACCAGGCTCGTCCAGGACCGTGTGTAAATAGACCAACCTCATCAGACCGGCCTTGGCGCACGCCTGGGCCAGTTCCACGAAATGATCGCCCTCGCCGTCCCGCCCCTGTGCGTCGGGATCCAAGCCGTACTCATGCTGAAGCAGGACCACCGTCGGGTGCTCCCCTTCGCTGGCCCTCGCGATGATGGCTTGTGTCGCATCCGCCCAAGACTCCGGATCGTACTGGTTGATCACGACGTCTACCGGCAGATCATAGCGCAACCCTTCTCGATCGATGGCGGCGACTCGGATTGTACCCACTTCACCGGTGAAATGAGCCAGCGCCGTGGCCAGATCGCGCGCAAAGGTGCCAATGCCGCAACGGCGCGGAGGATATGTGCTAACGATGCGTATGTTATGTCTCATCTTTCCGAATCTCAGCGCTGGTGAGCTTATCCCCACACGCAGCAGGGAAACCTCCTCACGTAATCCAGCAGCTCATCTAGGTTCGCCGTTGCGTAGGCAATGCAAGAATCAGCCGCGCCGTAGTACATGTGCACCGTGCCCTTTCTCTCCAACCAGCCGCAAGGAAATACCACGTCATCGACGTCGCCATCTCTCTCCTAGTGCGCCCTCGGCCCGAAGACCCACTCGTCACCCCGGTGAGTCAGTTGCGTCGGATCTTCGCGGTCCAGCAAGGCAAGACCGAGACGGTAGATCGAGCCGGAAGCCGTGGTGCGAACGCCGTGATAGAGAATCAGCCACCCGCGATCCGTCTCCAGCGGTGGGGCGCAGAGGCCGATCTTGCCCGCGTCCCACCAACCGCCTTCCCGCGCATGGATGACCTCGCGGTGGTCTCCCCAGTGCTTCAGATCGGGGGAGAATGACAGCCAAATGTGGGCGCCCAGTTCGGCGGACCGCGGAACGGGTCGGTGTAACATGGCATACAGACCGTTGAACTGAACCGGGAACAGGGCTGCATCCTTGTCCTCCGGAGGCATCACCGGTCCGAGTCGGTCGAATCTCCTGAAATCGACGGTTGTGGCCAGCGCCACGAGCGGGCCACCCCTTGAGTACGCCGTGTAACAGATTGCCCATTTCTCCATCGCTTCGAGCCGGGTGATGCGCGCGTCCTCAATGTCCCACAGCTCCTCCGGATGTCCCTCCGGGTCGGGGGGCAGCGTCGGAGCCGTCTCGATATTCCAGTCACTGACCCCGTCGTCACTGCGGGCCAGCGTCAGATGCGAATGGCCGCGAAAATCTTCGACGCGCACCAGCAGCACTGTCTTCCCGTCGATCTCTGCAGTCGCCGCGTTGAACACCGAGTTGGCCCTGTACGGCCAATCCCGAACGGAAAGGATCGGATTGTCTGCGTGCCTTCTAAATAGCTCGTGGTCCGTCCTACCGTGCATTCTATTCACCTACGGGTGCGCTACTCGCTCGTACAACAAACCGCTCATCTGCCGTGATCCCCACTTAGCAGCCAACCTACGTCGGATGGCGATTAACATTGCAGCCTCGGCCCACTCGCCGCTTACGGGAAAGGATAGCCCTTCCTTTTCGCATGCGCTGTCGCACGCGCAACCTATGGGGTTGCGCCCGCTACAGCATGCTCTTGCGCTGATTCTCTATTTGTGCAGACCTATTACGATCCGCGGTCATCACTGCCCTAAGTCGGCGCCTACTCGATTCCCATTTCGTGCCGCAATTGCGCTTCGGCGTCGAGCCAGTTGTGTTCATCCTCGCCCGCGACACATCCTCGTCCGAGCCAGATGGCCCTGGCCCGCTCGGCGATTTGCTGGTGCGTTGGCCGAAGAGCCTGGATCCTGGCACCTGCCTCAGAGGATGACGGCTTTTGCTTGCTCTTCTTACCAGCCTTCGCATGGAGTGACGTCACACTCGCGCCACATCGGGTGCTGTTGCCTGGCAGCACCGCATCGTCCTTGACCGCCTTCTTGCCTTTCATAGCTTCTCCTTGTCGTACAAAATGAGCCGTCCCCGGCTCTCGTGATCGGAATTCATTCGCCAAACGCTATCATTCGTTCAAACCGCCATTCTTGGAGGCCGGGCACGCCCCACCCTAGCGGCCTGCGATTTCATGATCCCCTCGGTCATCCCTTCCTGGGCTGACAATTTGCTTCCCACATTTTTGGCCTGTCCCTGAACAACTGCCAATAGCTCTTCCAGAATCGCCTGCAGACGCCCCTCGACATCATAGGTGCCCTCTGCGAGTTGCTGGCGTATCGCACACACCTTATCCATGCGCACCCGCACCATCCCAGTCGTCTGCTCCGACAGCGTGAGATTTTTCCCCAAGCATGGTCCAATCGCTGCCGCCGAGTAAACCGCAGCCTGTGCAGTCTCTGGCAATCTGAAACACCAGTAAGGGCTCATCATGCCGTCTCCTTCTCAGTAGTCTTCCAGTACCGCGCCCAGGTGAAGGGCCAAGAACGCGAGGTAATCCAAGTCGCTAAGCTGGTACGGGACACGACGTGGGTGGTTGTCGAGGTAAAGTGCCCCGTAGTTACCGGCCATACCCGCCAGAGGCGCGATCAAAGCGGACCGTGTGGAGCCCTCGGCGGTCTGATCTTTTACGCCGAGGATGAGCAAGCAAGTACGTTTTTCCAGTGCCTGCTTGAGCTCCTCCTTCACCATGGTGTGTCGCAGTTGAAAGGACTCACCTTCATCCGTCTTGCCATCCTGGATCGTCCATGGGCCACTCGCGCTATATCGCAATCCGCACCAGACACGTGCTGCTGTGAACTGCCTCTCAAGTATCTCAAGAATGGCCTGGAGCATCGGCCCGGGGCCACTGGCTTTGCCAAAAGCGCTGCCGGCCTGAATGAAGTCCGCGGTGCGCCGCGCGGGCATGCGGATAGGCGGGGCATCGTCCATGTCCAGGGGTCGTGCAATGACCCGGGGGCCGCAAGACTCGTCGACGACCGTATCGTCGAGACTGGGCTGCCGAGCCAAGTCACCCGTATCCTTTAGATCGATCTCCAGGGAAAAGTCTCCAATGCGAATGCAGTCCCCATTCTGAAGCTTGGCAAGACTGATCCGACGACCGTTGAGTTGGGTGCCGTTGGCCGAGGACAAGTCCTTCAGCCACCACGCGGCATCGTTTCCGACAAAGATAACGGCATGTTGCCTGGAGACTTCGCCGCTCTTGAGCAGAACCTGGCAGTTGGCGCCTCTGCCAATATGGACCACGCCGCTGGCGAAATGGCGGCGGTCGATAACTTGACCGTTTTGTTTCTGGACTATGTACATGGACGGGCTCCGCCCTCAAGCCCTCTAATAATCCTCATCCTCATCTGGGGGAACGAAGGATGAGCGTTTCTTCTTCTCCGGAACGGGGCTGACAATCGCATCTGTCGTCAACAGTAGCGACGCGATCGAGGCACCATTCTGCAAGGCGGCCCTTTCGACCTTCGTCGGCACGATCACGCCGAACTCAATCATGTCGCCGTATGCCTTGCGCAGAGCGTCATAGCCAAAGTTCTTGTCCCCGTTCCCCATGACCTTCTGCACCACAATCGAGCCTTCCAGGCCTGCGTTCTCAACAATCTGCTTGATCGGGGCGACCACCGCCCGGCGCACGATGTCCACGCCGATCTTCGCGTCGCCCTTACCCTTGACCTTGTCCAGAGCGGGCAGCGCCCGCAACATAGCCACACCGCCCCCGGGCAGAATACCCTCTTCGATGGCTGCCCTACAGGCGTGCAGGGCGTCCTCGACCCGGGCCTTCTTCTCCTTCATCTCGGTCTCCGTCGCGGCGCCGATGTTGATCTGGGCCACACCGCCGGCCAGTTTGGCCAGCCGCTCCTGAAGCTTCTCAATGTCGTAGTCACTGGTAGAAGCATCGATTTCCTTCTTGATCTGCTCGATCCGCGCCTGGATGGCCTCGGCACTGCCGCCGCCTTCGATGATCGTGGTCGTCTCCTTGTCGACCCGGACCTCCTTCGCCCTACCGAGCCGGTTGAGCTCCATGTTCTCCAGTTCCAAGCCCAGATCCTCAAAGACCGCCTCGCCTCCGGTGAGAACAGCGATGTCGCTGAGCATCGCCTTGCGCCGATCGCCAAAGCCCGGCGCCTTGACCGCCGCGACCTGCAGCACGCCACGCAGCTTATAGACCACCAGCGTCGCCAGCGCCTCGCCCTCTACGTCCTCCGCAATGACCAGCAAAGGCTTGCCCTGTTTAGCGACCCTCTCCAAGAGCGGCACCAGCGACTTGACCGAACTGATCTTCTTCTCATGGATAAGGACATAGGGCTTCTCCAAGACGCATGTCATATCTGCAAGTTTGTTCACGAAATGCGGGCTCAGATATCCTTTGTCGAACTGCATCCCCTCGACCAGGTCGACAACAGTCTCGAGGGATTGCCCCTCCTCGACCATGACAACGCCGTCCTTGCCGACTTTGTCCATGGCCTCGGCCAGCTTTCTCCCGATTTCCGCGTCCTGATTCGCCGAGCACGTGGCCACCTGTTCAATCTGCTTGCTGGACTCCACCGGAATGCTCATCTTGGCGAGCGCGTCCACGATGGCGCCCACGGCCATGTCAATCCCCCGTTTGACTTGCATGGCGTTGGCCCCCGCCGTGACGTTCTTGAGGCCCTCCAGGAAGATGCTCTCGGCCAGAATCGTCGCCGTGGTTGTGCCATCCCCCGCTTCTTTTGAGGTCTTCGACGCCACTTCCTTCACCAGCTGGGCGCCGATGTTCTCGCAGGGGTCCGGCAACTCGATCTCCTTGGCTACGGTCACCCCATCTTTGGTGATGACCGGTGAACCAAACGACTTCTGCAACATCACGTTCTTGCCGCATGGCCCGAGAGTGATCTTGACAGCTCCTGCGAGCTTCTTGACGCCGTCCCGGACCGCTGTACGCGCGTCTAACCCATATGCCACTTTCTTAGCCGCCATTGCGTATCTCCTCATGGATCGCTCGGACGCTGGATGGTTGAAATGACTACCCAGAGTACGATCGACCTATGCCTCAATGATTCCCAGGACATCGTCCTCCTTGAGAATCAGATATTCCTTGCCTGCGACCTTGACCTCTGTACCGGCGTAGCTCTTGAACAGGATTCGGTCGCCTTTCCGAACATCCATCTCCTTGCGAGTGCCATCCTCCAGGAGCTTACCGTCACCCACCTCTATGACCCTACCTTGCTGAGGCTTCTCTTTGGCGGTATCCGGGAGGACGATGCCTCCTGACGTTCTATCCTCAGCATCAAAGCGCTGGACCACTATTCCATCTGCTACCGGTCTGATCCTCATGGCTCCAAACTCCCTCACTGCGACCAGGATGCCGCTGGCACGATCACATGCGTAGCGCCTCCAGGCATTCCTGTTGGCTATCTGTTCGCTCCAAACTCATTGACGTCCATAAGAACCGACTCCCCACCCGCCAATACCATCCGGTTCTTCTCGACCAGTCTACAGGCGAGCTTCTTGAGGTTTGTCATCGCGGGTAAGACACTTACGATGTTGCCCGCATCTGCCAGGCTGAACAGACGCGTATGGCTGTGCTGTTTCCTGACAAACAGGTTCGTGTTCGGGTCGTGAACGAACATGTGCCCTTCGGCACGCACGATATTGTTCTCCACATCTCTCAACTCGCCAGCGAAGTGCCGCCGTATGTCCTCGCAAAACGCACGACGGATGATCACATGTATCTTCTCTCGCGGCTTCAGTATCATTGCCAATCCTTTGCGTATGTTGTCCGCCCACAGTCGGGCCAATGCCTACCTCACCGGGGCCAACGCCGGACGGGGCTCAACAGATTCACTCCTGGAGCGGGTAAGCCACTGTCCGTCACAGCCTTGCACGCTGCACGCGTACCACGTGAAAAGTGCCCCTGCTTCCTCTACGGATTCAGACACAATCATTGCAGCCCCACATTCTGGGCAGCACTGCCCGCCGAGGGCAAGATGCAGTCGCGGTCCTGTCCTCACTGGTGTTGTAATCATAAATACCATACCTCCTGATTCAGAGGCCCTTTGCCTTTTCGACCGATCACGGTCTAAAACTCTGCCGTTCGGATAGACTGCCGAACGGCAGACTCTTGCGGGAAGCTTCAATCACCGCAGCCAGCGCTGCCATCCGCGGGCTAATCGGACTCGCCGGCGTTCTTGTGCTGCAGCGAGCCTGCGACAGCAAGAGCCGTCAAAAAGAAGAGCGTTGCCTTTCCCAGAAAACAAGACACCTTTCACCTCATAACCAACCCACCGGTGCACCTAGGGGCCGGTCTGCTCAAGTTCTGGAGCCGGGCCGCCTGCCACGAGGCGATCAGCGGCACACGGCTCCAAAGAACGTATGTATCTGCTACTGGCTCTTGATCTTGATCTTGACCGGCTTGGCCTTCTCGCTCTTGGGAAGCTTGATGGTCAGGACGCCATTGGTGCACGAAGCCTCGATCTTCCCCGCATCGACTTCGCCTGCCAGGGTCAGCTCCCGTCGGAAACTCCCAAAGGAACGCTCGATGTGATGGAAGCCTTGGTCTTCCCTCTTTTCTTCTGCTTTCTTCTCGCCGCTGATGACGAGTGCGTTGCCGTGAACTGAGACATCGATGTCTTCAGCTTTGCAGCCCGGGACCTCGGCCTGGATGATGTACGTGTCGTCCTGCTCACCGATGTCCATGACCGGCCACCGCGCAGCGCCCCAAGATGGCCACTCCCAATTGGGGAAGAAACCACGGAGCAGGTCGTCCATGTCCCGGTGCAGTCTTGCCAGTTCACCGCTACCTCTCTCCATTCTCTTGACAGGTAACAATGCCATTTCTTGTTCCCTTTCGTTTCTCTGTGTGGGGCCGCTGCCCACCGTGATCCCACAACAACAATGTGCGGTCGCGAGTGTCGCCTAGCGTTTCGGGCGCTTCTCGCCGCAGGTTTCCTTGGCCCGCTTTCCCGGGCCCTTGGCCTTCGGTCGAGGCTCTTTGTTCTTCTTTCCTGCCATCGTCTGCTCCTTGTCAGGCCAGTCGTCTGTCTGCCTCACTCCGGCACTCACGTTGAGCCGGAGACATCTGTTCTTAGCTCTAGCAACAGATGTGCCACACAAGAAACAATCTCGCCACATTTCCCCAAGCTATTACCCAGGAAGCTTTTACGATCGAACATTTTTCCACGAGTCCATGACCTCCCAATTCCGGAAGCAGAAATCGGAATTTGACACCCGAAGAGAGCGGAACTATAATTCCGGTTTTCAGGCATGTTCGACAGGTTGCAGTCCTATGCTCATGCACATCCTGATAGCGACGGATCGGCCGGGGCTTGCCGCAAAGCTCGCTAAGCTGCTGGATCGCAGAGACGCGATCTTCGAGCCCGTTCACAAGCCACGCGCTTTCTGGAAAGACGTCGGCAAACGCACCTCTGACCTACTCATTGTCAGTCGGGAACTTGTCGATGACCGGGGTCTGCACGAGATTCACACCCTTCACGAAACGACGGGCGTGCCAGCAATCGTCGTCCTCTCCGAAGAAGAGGACGCCGGCGACAGAGCTCACCTGATCGCCGCAGGCTGCCACGCCGTGCTTAACACAGGCCTATCGGCCAGAAAGCTCGGAGCCGCCCTCAACACGATTCTGGACAGGCGACGGGAGGCGGCGGTCGGCATCGTCTCTGTGCCGGGCAAGCCCACGCGCACCGAAATCAGCGATTTCGTGGCCAAGAGCCAAGCCATGCAAGCGCTCGTGAAGATAGTGCCCAAGATCGCCAGAGGCAATTCATCCGTGCTCATTCTTGGCGAAACCGGCGTAGGGAAGGAACGACTAGCCCACATTCTTCACACCGAAGGGCGACGGTCAGAAGGCCCCTTTGTCGCCGTACACTGCGGCGCACTACCGGAGTCGCTTATGGAGAGTGAGCTGTTCGGCCACGAGCAGGGAGCCTTTACCGGAGCGACCAGCGCCCGACGGGGTTGTTTCGAACTGGCCCATCAAGGCACGCTCTTCCTCGATGAGATCGGCGAGATGCCGCTACACCTGCAAAGTAAGCTGCTGCGTGTCTTGGAGGATCATGTCATTCGACGGGTAGGGAGTGAGAAGTCGATTTCGGTCGATGTTCGCGTCCTGGCCGCCACCAACCGCGATCTCGAGGAAGAGGTCCGAGTCAGACAGTTCCGTCGCGATCTGTACCATCGACTCAACGTCGTATCGCTGACCATCCCACCACTGCGCGACAGGGTTAAGGATATTCCCGAACTTGTCGAAAGCTACATCGAGTACCTCGGCCCGCGCATCGGCTGTGAGGTCTCGGGCATCACCGACGAAGCGATGGAGGCTCTGACCAGGTACGCCTGGCCGGGCAACGTGCGCGAGCTCATCAATGTCATCGAGAGAGCCATGCTCCTCTGTGATGACGACAAAATCACTTGCGCAGACCTCCCCCGGTCCATAACAGAGGCCCTTCAATCCGTGGGCGATCAATCCACGGCCAACGCCTTGGCCTTTCCGGACGAGCTCTTCGAAAAACCGCTGAAAGACGCCAGCAGACAGATTCTCGACGATTTTGAACGCGACTACTTCACGCGCCTCTTACAGGCCACCGACGGCCACCTCGGCCAGGCCGCCGCGCGAGCTCAAATCGACCCCCGAACCCTCTTCGACAAACTCAAACTCCACGACCTCGACAAACAGGACTTCCGCAAGAGGAAGTAAAGCCTCTGACACGCTTCGAACAGCATGGTCTCCGCTCGACACGGCCGATGCGCTCGTGTTCGCGGCACCGGCCACGAACAGCTGTGAAGATCAGCTGAAGAAAGGCGTCTCACGGTCTGTCCTTCCTATTTGGCTTTCCGGAAAGGGCGAAGAACCCGCAAGAGTGCTACATCGTGTGGATCCTCCAGCAAATGGATAAT
>CP070782.1:4292626-4305716 GCA_020346325.1 Phycisphaerales bacterium | reverse complement strand
TTCAACCTGGATGACTTGGGATTGCTGTCACTGGCGCGCGCTGGGACTCCAATCCGGTTTCTTATTCGTAGAATTGCAGTGCTTGCGAATCCGCCTCCAATGTGACGATCAGACGGCCGAATCGCTCGGACGTTTCGACGATCTGATCGATGATTTTGCCTTGAACGGCCTGTACAGTCGTGGCTTTGGGCAAGGCCAATTGCAGCAACGTAACCGACGGGACTGATGCGGCTGGCATGATGAACTCGCGCGTCTTGCCGTCGGCGGTGCGGAACAGCCCCGTGGCGCTCGGTATCCGCAGGATGATCGTGCTGACGGCGCCCGCAGCGGGCGGCCTGCGCGAAAGATCCGCGTGGAGTACTCTGCCTTCGGCGCGTGTTTCGGCCACAGCACCGTCCAGCGTATAGGCCTGCACGCGGAAGGCCGGATACTTCAGTCGCAGGGAATAGACGTTCGGCGTTTCCTCTTTGAATGCATCCAAGGGCACAACGGTCCACACGGTGGAGTTGACGTAGTCGATGATCGTCGGCATGTTTGCGTGTGCCTTGGTCTGGGCGGCCCGTGTTCGAGTGTCCTGGAGCAAACGGCGCAACTCGTTGACCTCCAGGACACTCGAGATGCCCAGCGGTGCTCGGCCTTCCTCCGCGATGCCGACCATGCCGGGCAAGAGCAGGGTCGAGGTACCACCCGAGGCCAGCTCCACCGACCCGGAATGTAAGTGCACGTGTGTCTGCTTGATGCCGGTCGGTTTCTCGACGACGCGCACATCGAGCCTGGTGCCCAGGATCCTGATCGCCGTGCCGTGTGTTTCCACCCTCAGGTACTGTCCCGGAGGCTGTTTGTGTGCCTCAATGGCAACGGCGCCCTTTTCGAGCCGGACGGTGTGGCCGTGCTTCTGTCGATCGAGTTGCAGCGCGGTGCGCGGATGCGGCGTCAGCCGGCTCCGATCGCTCAGCACTACATCAGCCGTTGTCCCGGACTGGGTCTGGATCCACTGTCGTGGATGAACGGCCCTCTCACCCGCAACGGCTTGCAGTTGCCCCCCGTTGCGCAGGATGACCAGGCCGCGGATATCGGTGATGGTACCGATGGGCTCATCGTGGATCGGCACGATCAGAATTGCAGCAATCAAGATGGCTGCAGCCGCCGATACTCTTACGAACCAACGCTTCTGCATCCGCAGGCGGCGCTGGTGTTGCACCTGCTGACCCACGGCCCGGAGTAAGCGCTGTTCAAATTCCGGCGTGATTCCATCGCCGCCCACCGGAAACATCTTCGTGAGATTCCGGTCGAGCGCATCTTTCTTGTCGTCACGGTTCATAGTAGCACCTCATCCACTCGCTCGCCCAGACGTTTCGTCCGCGCCAGCAAGGCGTTCCTGAATGCCTGTCTCGCCCGGGAGAGCAACGACTCGGTCGCCTTCTCCGATTGGCCCATTGCCTGGGCGATCTCGGAAACCTTCCGGCCGCTGAGATACTTCAGGGTCAGCACCCTCCGATGGCTGGGCCGCAGGTCGCCGACGGTCTCATGGATCAGCCATTGCACTTCCTGGCGTGCCAGGACATGCTCCGGGATCAGGGCTTCGTCGATCCGTTCCAGGCTCGAACGCACGGAGCCGTCAACGCCCGAGAAGCGAATCTGTCTGGCCTCCTGGTTCAGTAGCGTGACGGCCTCGTTGCGACAGATCCCTTTGAGCCAGTCGCGGAGCCGGCCGCGTGCCGCATCGTATCGCGGTATGGAACGCACGGCCCGGACGAGCGTCCGTTGGACCACCTCTTCAGCCCTTTCCGGGCCGCATACGAAACTGGCTTGTACGAAAGCTAATAACATAGGGGCAATATCCCTGCAGAGTGTCTCCCAGGCGTTCGCGTCCATGGAGACCAGCTTTTTAACGAGGGCTCGTTCTTCGTCTGTGCCCATCAACACCTCAGATCGTTCCCTTCTTGACCTTTCACACCTTATACCGCGCCGAGGGTGTATATCCTTCGCAGAAAAGCGGAGACATTCTCAAGGGCAGCGTGACGGCGCGGGGACGGACAGTCGCTAAGCGTTCAGCGGTCCCAAGGCGGCGGGGGAGCGGGTAGGACGGCGGTCTGGCCGATGGGCGGCGGGGTGAAGGGCTCGAAGCCGTTGGGGCCGTACTGCAGCCAGCGCAGGGATGGGTCCTCCAGGGGCACGGGGAAGATGAAGGCGGCCTCCAGAGCGCGTCCGTCGCCCGTAACCTCGATAATCTCGACGGTCATGCCGGCCAGTTCCACGCGATCGCCAGGCCGGAATGTATCCTTGGGGTCGCGAAAGAGGGCGTCGAACACCCAGCCGTAGTAGCCGTAATGCGGCCGGACCACAAGCGTGTGGACATCGGGTCGCGCGACGCGAACAGGCCGGAAGAGGCTGGAGGCAAGCAAGCGCAAGCGCCGGGGGAAGGGCGTCTGTTCGTCGGCCCAGACAAATACACTGGTGCCCGTGATGAATGCCAGGGGCGGATTGACGACGATCAGGTCCTGGGTTTCGACCGCTTTGTCGAGAGGTTCGAGCGACATCTGCTGGATGAATGACTGCGGTCCGAAGGGTTGTGAAGATCGCGCCATCAGGACCGGCGGGGCAATGACGGCATGGACTAGGACAAAAACGTACGCCAGTGGCACCGCGCCGAGGCGCCAGGGCCGCAGGTCCCGGAGCCCTGAATTCGAAGCGAAGGTCGCGGCCAGAAACTGCGCGATCAGCCCCATGGCGCCGATACTCGTGAACGTGAGCAGGCGGTCGGAGGGGAAGGTGGCGCTGATCGGCAGGATCGAGAGCAGCGTCCCCAGCGCCCAGAACCGCGCGACGCGGTCCTGCCGGAGTAACGGTATCAGCAGGACGGTGAAGAGCGCCAGGAAGACCAGAGCCCCGAGCCAGAGGATCCTCGTGCCCGAGGGGGGCATCATCAAGGTGATGTCTGAGGGGGGGGCCAGGAGCTGGGCCAGCAGCAGGAGCGGGGCGCGGTCCTTCACGGCGGCGGCGTAGCGGCCGGGCTCCCGGAGCGGGTCGATATAGACGCCGAGATTCTCGACGCCGCAGTCGAGTCCGTTCCAGAGCAGTCGCCAGAGGACGACGACTGCAAGGTAGGGCAGCATCGAGCCCATGCGGCTCTTGCATGGGCCGCGATCGAGGAACAAGGCGTAGGCGGCGAGATAGGCGACCGTGGCGATGCCTGCTTCGGCCGAAAGCAGACTGGCGGCCAGAAGCACGAGGGCCCCCAGGAGCATGGGCTTGGAGTGCTCACGTCGATATCGGTCGTGGCCGAGGAGGGCCAGGACGCCGAAGGTGGCCGCGACCACCGCGTTGCGGTTGGCGAGGAAGCTGACAGGGGTGGCGTGTGTATGGTCGAAGGCAAACAGCAGCGCCGCGACACCCGCGATCGCTGCCGTGGGGGAAACGCGGCGATAGAGCAGCGCCGTGACCAGGGCCAGCACCCCATACCACAGGATGCTCTGGGCGTGCATGAGGGCGGGTGTGTCGGGCCAGAGCGTGTAGTCAAGCCAGTGGGTCAGCGATGTGATCGGTCGCCAGAAGGCGGCCTTGGCGCCCTCGCTGGTCCACCACGGTAGCAGACCCAGATCCTGGAGTTGCCGGGACCGGCCCGGGTCGTCATCGAAAAACCGGAACAGGTCCAGCGGCGAATCCAACAGCCCTGCCGGGCTGTCAGAGCCGGAAAAGAACAACTTGTGGTGATAATCGTCGATCAGCAGGCCCGCTCCGAGAGAGGGCAGCACCAGCGCCATGGCCACGACCATGACCCCCAGAGGGAAGAGGCGGTGCTGCGCGAGGTCTTGCAGCCGCGAACGAAGCAGGAATCCTCGGGTGGTTTCCGGCCTGTCTTCGAGCATGGCAGTGGCTCCAACCGCAACCTTGTCATTCTGGGCGACGCCCTCCTTGGGACGCCGGCATTGTATGGGGGCGCCGAGTGCCGCGTCAAGCCGTCGAGCCGATGGTAGTACTTGCCGGGGGCGGTCGCTGCCGGCCTGTCGACCGGCGAGTTCCAGACAATTTGCCGAGTTTCGTCAGCCAATGGGAAGCATCGTCGGTGCAGAGCTACGACATCCCGAGTTGGGGAATGCGGGTCAACAACGTGCAAGACTTCAGCCGGGGCGAGTACCGTACGGATAACAACGGACGTTTGTATGAACGCAGTTTTCAGTGGGGATACACGGGCAGTCTCTTCCCGAACGCTCGTGAGGACCAGCCGGCGTACGTGATGAACGTCATCGGGCACCGGTTTGCCTATCGCTACAACCGACATCTGGGCTCGAAGTACAAGGGACATCTCAGCTACTGGAAGGAGGGGACGCTAGGCTGGAACGATCCGGACCGAAAGACCTGGGGCTATTTCGAGAGGAATGGGCACAACAACCTTTCTCTGGGCTATGTGCAGACCAAGGCCCGGCTCGATCGGGTTCTGAAGCAGGCGGCGCGTCTCTCCGCGCGACCGCAGCCTGAGACTGTCAACGGGGCCCTCTGCCATGTGATTGAGGTACGCACCCGGCGGGGCGATTTCCAGCTTTGGCTGGACGCCAAGCATGGCTGTCATCCGGCGTGAATCATCGCTTCTGTCGGATGCGGTGATGACATTGGTGATCCGGGGGGCGGGGGCGATAACGGGGACCGCTGCCCCTATCGAGCGCTTCTCCGCCCGGCTACATGGTCCGGCGCTTGGCCTGCTTTCGGCGGCGCTGGCGTGAGGAACGGGATTGGCCGGCGGATGCCGGCTGGGCCGAGGGGGCGGATTTCGCTGTCGTTTGGGATTTCTTGCCCGGACGTTGCCTGGGACGCGTGGGTTTGGCCGGCTGCTTCCTGGAGGGCTGACCCGGCGCGAGATGGGATTTGGCGTAGGCGAAGCCCGGGCATTGTTTCTGAGCGAAGCGGCGGTCGATGAACTTCTCGATCTTGCGGAGGTGTTCCTGCTCTTCCGGCGCGACGAACGTGATCGCATCGCCGGTGGCGGCGGCTCTGCCGGTGCGGCCGATGCGATGGATATAGTCCTCGGCAAAGGCCGGTACGTCGAAGTTGATTACGTGCGAGATGCCCTGCACGTCGATGCCTCGAGCGGCGATATCGGTGGCAACCATGACTTGGTATCTGCCATTGCGAAAACCATCCAGGGCCTTTTGCCGTTGCGACTGGCTGCGATTGGAGTGGATGGCTACGGCTTCAATGTCGGCGCGGGCCAGCTTGCGGCGGATCTTGTCGGCGCCATGCTTGGTGCGCGAGAAGACCAGGACGCTGTACATCGGATCGGTCTGAAGCATGTGGAGCAGCAACGCGACCTTCTGCTGTCTGGCCACGGGGTAGACGTGCTGGGTCACGGTCTCGACCGGGTTCTGCCGGCGCCCGATCTGGATCATCTTCGGGGCCTTCTGCAGACCATCACTGATCGTCTTGACCTCGGGCGAGATCGTGGCCGAGAAGAGCATCGTTTGGCGCTTTCTCGGCAGGGCCGCGACGATCTTGCGCACGTCCCGGATGAAACCCATGTCCAGCATGCGGTCGGCCTCGTCGAGCACGAGGACCTCGATCGAGCCCAAGTCAACGGTGCCGTGTTCCATGTGGTCCATCAATCGTCCCGGCGTGGCGACGAGCATGTCCACGCCGCTTTTCAGAGCCGTGATCTGTCTGGCGATGTTCACGCCGCCATAGACGGCCAGGGCGCGAACCGGCAGGAACCTGCCGTAGTTGAGGATACATCGCTCGATCTGGACGGCCAGCTCGCGGGTTGGTGTCAAAATGAGGGCTTTGACGCGGCGTTTGTGCCGCGTGTGCTCGTGGCTAAGGCGATCGAGGACCGGCAGCACGAAGGCGGCCGTCTTGCCTGTGCCCGTCTGGGCACAGCCGATGATATCCTGACCGCTCAACGCGGCGGGAATGGCCTGGGATTGGATTTCAGTGGGAGCGGTATAGCCGGTGGCCAGGATGCCCTGCACCAGCGGATCGGAAAGACCAAAGGTCTTAAATGGCATGTGATAGTCCTAAATGAGTGCAACATGATTGTCTGGTCGCGCCGGCCGCCCATGGACCGTTCGCGAAGCTTCCGGAGCCCCCCAAGGTCCGGGCTTGCGATGTCTGGCGTTACGGGATCGGCGCCGCGCAGAAAGCTTCCGCACGCCCGGCGTCTTGACCGGGCGGGGATGCTCTTCTGGCGGGATTGGCCGGCGTGTATGGCTATTTGCGGGCCGCCTGCTGTTCTTTGTCCCGGCGTTGACTGATGATTTCCTCGGCGAGTTTTTGCGGGACGCGGGCGTAGCGGCACATTTCCATGGAGAAGGTGGCCATGCCCTTGCTCAGGCCGCGAACGACGGTGGCGTAACCGAACATGTTGGCCAGCGGCACCTCGGCCCGCACGATGGTGTAGGTGTCGCGGACGGTAGTCTCCATGATGATCCCACGCCGGCTGTTGAGGTCGCCTACGATGGCGCCCTGGAATTCGGTGGGCGTCTCAACCTCGACCGTCATGATCGGCTCCTGCAGGCAGGGCTTGGCTTTTTTAAAGGCCTCGATGAAGGCATCGCGGCCGGCTGTCCGGAAAGCCATCTCGCTGGAATCGACAGCGTGGAAGGAGCCGTCGTCGAGGCACATCTTGCAGCCAACGATCTCGTAACCGGCTACCGGGCCCTTCTTCATGGCGGCCTGGAAGCCCTTATTCACGGCCGGGATGTATTCGCTCGGGATGCGACCACCGGTGATGTTGTCTTCGAATTCATAGGTCGACTCGGCATCGGCCTCCAACGGGATCAGGCGACCGATGACATGGGCGAATTGGCCGGACCCCCCGGTTTGCTTTTTGTGCCGGTAGTTGAACTCGGCCTCTTTCGTCGGGGCCTCGCGGTAGCTCACATTCGGGGCGCCGACGGTGACCTGGGCCTTGAACTCCCGCCGCATCCGCTCGACGTAGACGTCGAGGTGGAGCTCACCCATACCTGCGATGACGGTCTCGCCCGTTTCGGGGTCGGTCGAGACACGGAAGGTCGGGTCTTCCTTCATGAAGCGGTTCAGCGCCTTGGCCATCCGCTCCTGGTCGCCTGAGCTGGCCGGCGTGATGGACAGGCTGATGACCGGATCGGCCACGAAGATGCTTTCGAGGGAGTAGTTAATGCCTTCGCCGCAGATGGTGTCGCCGCTGGCACAATCGATGGCCAGCAAGGCGACGATATCGCCCGGGCCGGCGTCGGTGATGTCCTCGCGATCGTTGGCGTGCATGCGGACCATGCGCCCGACGCGGACCACTCGATTGGTGCGGGCATTGCGGTACTGCTGGCCCTTGGTCAGCCGGCCCTGATAGACGCGGACGTAGCTGAGCTGCCCGAACGATTCGTCGGCGATCTTGAAGACCATGGCGACCAACGGTGCGTCCGGGTCGCTGGCCAGCGGCGTTTCGGTGCCTTCGTTGTCATGATCGCGGGCGAAGCTGGAGCGGTCCATCGGGCTGGGCAGATAATCGCAGACTGCATCGACCAGCGGCTGGACGCCCTTGTTCTTGAAGGCCGAGCCCATCATCAATGGGACAATGTCGCGATTGATCGTGGCTTCGCGGAGGACGCGGCGAATCAGTTTCTCGCCCACCGGCTGGTCTTCCAGCAGCATCTCGAGCATGCAGTCGTTGAACATGCTCAGGGCTTCGAGCATATCATGGCGGGCCTTTTCAGCTTTTTGCTGGTAGGCCGCCGGGATCGGTTCGCGGGCGACCCTTTCCCCGTCCTTGCCTTCGAAGCGCAGGGCCTCCATCGTGACCAGGTCGATCACGCCGGCGAAATCGTCGGCGCTGCCCATGGGAATCTGGATCGGGACAACGTTGAGCCCGAGCTTCTCAACCAGATCCTGCCGTACCCGGTCCGGATCGGCGCCGGTGCGGTCCATCTTGTTGATGAAGGCGATGCGCGGCACGCGATAGCGCTTCATCTGCTGATCGACCGTGATCGATTGACTCTGAACGCCGCCCACGGCACAAAGCACCATGATGGCGCCATCCAGTACGCGGAGCGATCGCTCGACCTCTACGGTGAAGTCGACGTGGCCGGGCGTGTCGATCAGGTTGATGCTCTGGTCCTTCCAGGCGACCTGGGTGGCGGCCGAGGTGATCGTGATGCCGCGCTCCCGCTCGAGGTCCATGAAGTCCATGGTTGCACCGCCCTCGCCAGCGTGAACCTCCTGCATGCGATGGATGCGACCGGCGTAGTATAGAATGCGCTCGCTGAGCGTGGTCTTGCCGGAGTCGATATGGGCCGAAATCCCAATGTTCCGAATTTTGCTGATCTTTTCCATGTTTCCCTAAAACCGTCGTTCTAAACAACACAACATTTTGTCTGGCTGCCGGACCATCCACGGCCCCGACAACCACGGCCAGTGCGATTCACCCCTGGCGATCTCTCGATATTCCCAAGTGCGCGGTGGAACTACAGGTGAGCAGTGGGTGCTGACTCTCCCATGAAATGCAAACTCGAATAATAATCGATTGACGTACGCCGGTGCAAGACAAATGTGCGTGTCCAGCGAAAAAAATAATGTTCGGCGACTCCGCCGAGCGGCCGCGACCGGCGTGCGTGGCCGGTAGTAGCTGAGTGTCCGGTTTCGGAGCTCCTGCGCCGGGGTCGCAATCTCGGTTGCCGCCGCCCGTTTGCGTGCCGCGGCTCGGCTTTGTTCCGCGTGAGATCGGCCGGTGGCCGGGATGCTACCTGGTCAGTTGGGCTTCCGTGGCCTCCGCAGCCCAGTCGACGGGGGCATCGTTGTTCTCGGCTTGAGCTTGAGACTCGGCCAGGGGCTGTGGTTCAGCGACTTTACGATAGCCGAGGGCCTTGACGATCTCCAACACCTCGGTCCAGGTGGGAAACGGTCGGCTGTTGGCCCGTTTGTACTCGTCGATGGCCATCAGGAACTCGAACTGCTCATCGGACATGTGACCTTCTTCGGCCGCCTTGCGGTCGCTGCCGCGCCGCCGTCCGGGACCGCGCCGGCGGTCCAGACCCAGACGCCGATCCACGACGCTCTTGCGGCGGTCCTGGCCGCTGCGATGCTCGACGAAACCGGGAGCGGTCGTGTCGGCTTGGTGCTGCCGTCGGTCGGTGACGGTTCTGCGACGTTCTTTGCCGCTGCGTCGTTCCTTGGGTTGCTTGTCGTTTGCCTCTGCCATAATGGTCTGGCCTTTGTCGTTGTACGGCGTCCGCTCGCGTTCATGGCGAGTGGCGTACCGGGGACCGAGCGTTTTTCGGTAAATCGATTTCGACGGATCAGAACTCGTCGTCGAGATAGTCCGGATCGAAATCCATGTCGTCCTCGTCCTCCATCGCGTAGTCATAGAAATCATCGTACGCGTCCTGGGATTCGATGACGACGTGCGCTTCGTCCAGGCAATCCTCCGGGACCAGGACGGCTACTCCCTTGTCTTCGCCGTTCGGATCCAGTTGCTCCTTGGTCATGGCGGGGATGTCGTTGAGCTTCAAGAGCGTCTCGTACTCCCGCGCCTGGTCCAGGTCGCTGAGCACCGTCAGGACGACCAGGTCCTTGAGTTTTGCCTGTCCCTCTTCGTTGTTGTTCATTGGTTTTCCCATATCCATACTCCACAAGAAAACGGTGCGGTCCCTGATGCGAAGTGGCCGACACCGCGTCGTGGCCGGCAGCGCACCACAACGGTTGACCCTCGATCTGGTCCGGGCCAGCGGCGGCCTATCGCGCGGATTGCAGGTACGCCCGGCACCAAACTCATCTTTGCCTATCGGCCTCACAGCGGTAGAAATTTAGGGCTCTGGCGTTTTTTTTGTTGCAAAGTGGCATTTGATAGGCAATAAGATCATCGATTGCTGTGCGGCGCTGGTGCCACCAGGGCCGTCGAATGATTAGTTTTGTGCTTTTTAGCAGGGAGGACCATTGCGATGGCAAAAAAGAAAAGGGAAGCTTTGGTAGTGGCAAGCAAGGTCAAGGCCTACATCAAGGGTCAGAAGATGATGACCTCGTCGGAGGCTCTCGAGGCGATCAGCGATCGCGTCTATGACCTTCTTGATGCGGCTGCTGCCCGGGCCAAAGCAAACCGTCGCAGTACCGTGAAGGCGCAGGATCTCTAGTCGGATTGGTGTTTTTCGAGCCGGTCCGGGTATCTGAGGTGCTGCGATAGATCTGTCGCGAATAAGCCGTTTCGGGATCCAGGCTCGAAACGGCTTTGTTTTTCCCGATCTTATGGTCGTGGGGCGGAGCCCATCGGGGCTCCGTCCGACGACTCCGGTCGTGATTTCACGGTGACTTAGGAGTCTGGAGCTGGGAGAGGCTGGCGGGCGCAGGGCCGTCCTTGCATCGGGGGTGGGCGGAAGAGCCTATAAAATTCGCGGTAATACGGCCCGAAATGCGGTTTTTCCAAAGATTTTCTGAACTCTCAGCCGGGTAACACCCGATTAATACAATAGTTACTATGCATACTCCGGTAAGAAATGGCATTTTTTTGCGCCGACAGATTAAGCGTCTGCCTGTGGGTGCCGATAGCTGGAATGGTCGGGAGGGTGGTAGACGGCGTTGAGGCAAGCGAACTAAGCCGGATCAGGATTTGTTGGCAGAAAGCGTAGGGAGTGATGGGCTCCCGTGGCCTGCAGGGTAAGTGAGGACTTATGGGACTGAACGAAGCGGGGCGACAGATTCGTGTCTTCATGCTGGGTTGGGAGTTTCCGCCCTTCATCAGTGGTGGGCTGGGGACGGCCTGCTACGGACTGACGCGGGCGATGGACCAACTGGGCGTGAAAGTCACGTTCGTGCTCCCCAAGGTGGTGGACAGCTCATACGTAACTCATGTCGATCTGCTGACACCGCGCTGCTGTTCGGAGCAGGGGGCGCGGATGTTAAGCGAGTACGAACTGAAAAACGTGACCTTCGAGACGATTTCGTCGCCGCTCCAGGCCTATGCAACGCCGCAGACGTACGACGAGCGGAAGGAGGAATGGCTGCGGCTCCAGCGGGAGGCACAGGGGGGGGGCGGTCGTGATCTGGATCAGGCGTCCGACTATGGCGGCAACATGTATGAGGAGGTTCGCCGCTATGCGACCATGGCCATGGAACTGGCCCGATCGGTGGATTTCGATGTTGTGCACGCGCACGACTGGATGACCTATCCGGCCGGGGTGGCGGTGGCCGCGATGACCGGCAAGCCACTCGTGGTGCACATCCATTCGACCGAATTCGATCGCAGCGGCGAGCACGTCAACCAGGTGGTCTACGACATTGAGCGGGAGGGCATGGAGCGGGCCGACAAGGTCCTGGCGGTGAGCGGGTTTACCCGCGGCATCGTGATCGATCGCTATGGGATTAGCCCGGAGAAGGTCGAGGTCGTCTATAACGGCGTCGAACGCAACGGCCAGTGGTCGGTGGGCGAGGGCAGCATTCAGCGTGACGAGAAACTGGTACTGTTTCTGGGCCGGATCACCATGCAGAAAGGCCCGGAGTATTTCCTCCATGCGGCCAAAAAGGTGCTCAATGTGATGGACAACGTCAAGTTCGTCATGGCCGGCTCCGGCGATCTGATGTACCGCTCGGTCGAACTGGCCGCTCAGCTTGGGATCGGCCAGAAGGTCCTTTTTACCGGCTTTTTGCGCGGGGACGACGTGCGCAAGATCTACCAGATGGCTGATCTATACGTCATGCCGTCCGTGTCGGAGCCTTTCGGCATCGCGCCGCTGGAGGCGCTGGACAACGATGTTCCGGTGATTATCAGCAAGCAAAGCGGTGTCTCGGAAGTTCTCAAGCACGCGTTGAAAGTCGATTTCTGGGACGTGAACGAGATGGCGAACAAAATCGTCGCGGTACTGAGGTATCCCCCACTACAGATGACGTTGCGGAATCATGGCAACTTCGAGGTACGGAAACTGCGGTGGAAGGATACGGCGCAGCGATGCATAGATGTGTACGGGCAATTGCTCGTGACGGTCTAGGGCTGATGAACAGGGAATAGTGTGTCGTCTTGAATTGAAAAGGATTGGGTGCTGACATGCCTTCGGTTTGCTTCTACTTCCAGGTCCATCAGCCGATGCGACTGCGGCATTACACGGTGTTTGACAGCGATGACCGGTATTTCGACGACGGGAAGAACGCGGCAATCTGTCGCAAAGTCGCCAACAAGTGCTATCTACCGGCCAACCGCCTGCTGCTGAAGCTGATCGAGAGGCACCAGGGACGATTCAAGATCGCCTACAGTCTCACTGGAATTTTGCTGGAGCAACTGCAGTCGTTCAGCCCCGAAGTGCTCAGCACGTTCCACGCCCTGGCAGAGACCGGGTGCGTGGAGTTCCTGGCCGAGACGTACTACCATAGCCTGAGCTTTCTGTACTCGCGGCAGGAGTTCGTCGAGCAGGTCAAGAAGCATGTCAATGCGATCGAAGAACTGTTCGGCCAAACGCCCAAGGTCTTCCGCAATACCGAACTGATCTACAACAACGACCTGGCCCTGCTGATTGAGGCGATGGGCTGCTTCGATGCGATTATCACCGAGGGGGCCGACCACATTCTGGGCATGCGCAGTCCGAACTTCGTCTATCGGCCCAAGGGCTGCCAGCATCTGAAGATGCTCCTGAAGAACTACTCACTCAGCGATGATATTGCCTTTCGGTTCTCCAATCGGCACTGGGTGGAATGGCCCTTAACGGCCGCCAAATTCGGCCAGTGGGTCAGCGCCGTCAACGGCAACGGCAACGTGGTCAATCTCTTCATGGACTACGAGACCCTGGGCGAGCACCAGTGGGAAGACACCGGCATCTTCGAGTTCATGAAGCACCTGCCCGAGGAAGTGCTCAAGCATCCGGACAATAGCTTCATGACGCCCAGCGAGGTTGTGGCCACCTACGATCCCATGGACGAGGTGGATGTGCCGCACATGATCAGTTGGGCCGACACCGAGCGCGATCTGTCGGCCTGGCTCGGCAACCCGATGCAATCGAACGCGATTCACGAATTGTACCGCCTCGAAAAGAAAATCAAGCGCGTCAATGACGAGCAAATCTTATCGGACTGGCGCAAGCTCCAGGTCTCCGATCATTTCTACTACATGTGCACGAAGTATTTCGCCGACGGCGATGTGCACAAGTATTTC
>CP070782.1:4283127-4292526 GCA_020346325.1 Phycisphaerales bacterium | reverse complement strand
TTGCTGGTATTTGGAGAACTCTGGGAAGGCAGAATGGGCCTGTACACTGTGAATGTGCAGACGGGCGCCACGGCGCTGACCGCAAGCATCCCCGACAGGCGTATGAGACTGGCCGTATGGTCACCGGATGGCACGGCAATATACACGCGCTCGGCGACGACGTTGATCGGCCGGGTGGACCCTGCAATGGGCCAGGAGACGGAACTCCACCGAGCCGGGGGGCCCGCATTTGGTTTGGATGTTTCGCCTGATGGCCGGTGGCTGGCTTTCTTTCAGGGCGAGAATTCACTGGTCGTGATGCCCTCGGCGGGGGGCGACCCACATGCAGTAGCGTACCTGGATGAAGATGAAGTGAACGATGGTCTGCGTCATGTGTTTGTGAGATGGACCCCGGATGGCGAGCACGTGCTTTTTCCCAAACGCCAAAAGGAACTGTGGCAAGTAAACGTAGACACCGGCGCGCAGCAGCAGATCGGGACGGTGCCCGGAGACTTGGTCAACGCGGCCATGCACCCTGACGGCAGACAGATCGCCCTTACCGTCCAGCAGGGTGGCTCGGCCCTGTGGGTCATGGAGAACTTCCTGCCGGAGTAGCGGGAAGGCCTGGTTGAGATTTTGAGGAGCTGGAAAGGTCGGTCTTTGCGGCCAAACATGCACCTTACGGCTCCCGAAGTGAGTTGCGCCGTTTGGCCCGCCTTTGGGTCTGGGCTGTTTGAAGGAATAGCGCCATGAGAAAGTCAAAATGCCAAACCAGAATCTTGAGACAGAAGGCGTTTACGTTGATAGAGCTCCTGGTGGTGATCGCCATCATCGCGGTGCTGATGGCCATGTTGATGCCGGCCCTGAAAAGGGCCAGAGAACTGGGCAAACGGGCGAGTTGTCTCAGCAACCTCAAGCAATTGACCCTCGCATGGATCATGTATGCCGATGACAACGATGATAAGCTCGTCAACGGCGCCGCAGGCGTCACAGGTAACGTGCATGAAAACGAACCGCCTTGGGTATCCAGCACCGTTGCCACCGATTGGGCCAGTGGAGGACAGTTGACCGAACAGCAGCAGACAGATGCTATTGAGAGCGGCGCGCTCTGGCCGTATGTCGAGCAGATAAAGCTTTACCGGTGTCCGACCGGCAGCCGGGGAGAAATGCTGACCTACGCCATCATGTTCTCCATGAACGGCATCGCCTATCCCGTCGTCCTGGGGAAACCTGGCGTGTTCATAAAGCGAAGGAGCGAGATTCGCAACCCCGCGCCGGCCTACAGGCTGGTCTTCATTGACGAAGGCTGGATGTCACCCGATGCGTTTGCCGTTCACTATGACATAGAAAGATGGTTTGAGGCTCCTCCCGTGCGCCACGGCGACGGGACCGATGTGTCGTTTGCCGACGGGCACTGTGAATACAGAAAGTGGAGGGGCCCTGAAACCGTAGCTGCTGGCAAAGCCCTGCTCTTCTATACAGACGAGGCATGGAACTGGACACCGGAGACGCCCGAAGGCTTTGAGGATTTGTACTGGATGCAGGAGCGCACCTGGGGAAGGCTGGGCTATACGCCGACTCATCGATAGGCCGATTAATCCGCGTCATGCCCAGACGAACGAGAAGACCGGAGCAGATTGCTGCACCTGGCGAACCATGCAAATAAGTGGCTGTTAAGACAACGAACAGGAAAGTCAAAAAGTAGGCCGGTGAGCATCAGGCGCCAACCCACGTCTCACCGGCCGGGGCTGCTGCGCTCCACAGCACAGCCAAGCCCAAAGTCAAGCCGGTTACCAGCGACAGCAACGAAAACTTCCTTGCATTCATGTCTGTATCTCCTTAGCCTTCAACATCGCTTTGCTACTCAGGAGTTCTGTCCTCATTACTCTCGGCTGGCTCAAGGTCCCCGGATCACGGCTGTCACCTCCGATCTCTCCCGCTCTCGCGGCAGTTCTGAGACTGCAATTGGCATTCCATGCGCGCACAAATCCCCCACGGTGATGTCACGGGATCTTCTCGACGGGCGTAGGCCGTTGATGTCATCCCTGACGTACGCTCGGCCGCATCACTGCGGCGTACATCCTTGATTGTCTCGCTCTACCGCTTCGCTTCCGAATAGTGCCTAACACCATTCAGTGAGCCCCCGCGGCGCGTGCCTGCCCTCGACGTTGATCGGAGGAGCGAGGGGACTCAGTAATCCTTGAACTTACGCATCCACTCGGGCCAGTCGCGGGGCAGTGCCCCTCCGGCTTTGGTCCAGGGGCCGGCGGTGTTGTACTCGCGGTGCCACTTGAGCGTCCAGAGTTCCTTGAGCCCCACTTTGCGTACCGACCAGTCCATGAACACACTATTGACGAAACTACCATGGCGAGGGACACAGAAGTAGGCCATAGGTCCTTTGAACTCGCCGTCGCAGACGGGCGGCGGATCGCCTGAGTCGGGAAAAGCATAGCCTCCGCCACCAATATCGGCGTCCAAAAACAATGGAATCGTCCCAGGGCTTCGGGCCGCGTCGACTCTGCGCCACAGGCGCCTATCAGCCGACGGAGGTGCCAGGGCGGGCGGACGAATGTCATTAACCCAATCGTTTAGGGCATAATTGAGGGATGGAGAGCGATATCCCATCTCAGCGAAGAATGTCTTGGCGGGGCAACGGAGGATACCGTGAATGCCTTCCCGCGACTTCGACTCGTCTGTCTTGCGATAGCCTCGTGGGTCGTAGTATGGTTCGAGCATACGCCACCAATCTACGGATCTCGACCCGTTGTCGACAAGAAACCACCGGCCCTCGTGCTCGCCGGTGTACAGTTGAAAGATCATGGCCCACTGGTGCAGATTGGCTTGGCAGGCCACGGTCTGGGACTGCCGCCGGGCCCCATGCAAGGCGGGGAGCAACAGGGCAACCAGCAGGACGACGATGGAGATCACGACGAGGAGCTCGATCAGCGTGAACGCCCGTTTCTGCTCGCTTGTTCGCCTCCCGCTCATGTCGGCTGCTCCAACCCTTCGAAGCGTCATCCGGCCGGCGGGTCGGCGCACCCGCAAACCCCGCCACGGCCGGACTAAAACCGCGTTCATCCTTTGGGGCGCCATCCCTCAATGCTCGACTCCAATATATAGCCTCTAAGTCCTACCGCCGCACGTGTCGAGGACAAAACCACAAAATGCGAGAAGGCTTCCAACTCTCATCCGCGGTGGCTCGTCAGGCAACATCAAGCCGTCGGGCCAGGCAGGGCGGGGCAAAATTAGCCGAATATTAGTGGGGCGAGGCGTTGCGGCGGAGAACCGGCGGGCGGGATTCTGCTATAATAAGTGGCATGATCTCGGCCCTTCCATCGTCTAATGCAGCGAGCGGCGGCTGGAAGAGGGCGGGCCTGCGTATGAGGCCACTTCCGTCCGAGGGAGGGTACCGCGCGCCCCGGCGGCGGCACCTTGCATTCACGCTGATCGAACTGCTCGTGGTGATCTCGATCATCAGCCTGCTGCTGGCGATCATGCTGCCCGGCCTGCAATCAGCGCGGCGCCTGGCGCGGCGGACGCGCTGTGCCACCCATCTCCGCTCGTTAACACTCGCGACCCTGATGTATGCCGGCGACAACGACGAGTATCTGCTTGTCAAGGAGCAGGGCATGAACCCCTACCAGCTCGATCTGGGATTCCAACTCGAGATCGACAAGGGCTATCCCGACTTGCGGGACCTGTTTCAGGGCTACCTGAGCGGATTCGATAAGGCAGCCGGACCGTCGCCTCTGATGTTCTGCCCCGCAGCGCGCCCGCAGCGGGCGCTGCAAGACGGACGCATCAGTTTCGCCTCCGGCGCCAGGCGCTGGAGCCAGGGGCACTACGTCACCGGCTACGCATACTGGGCTGCCAATGAAGAGAATCTGGATGCCATTGGCTTGGATTGGTACAGTGAGACCGACCCGGTCTATCGCACGACGGCCAGCCCTTACACGCCACTGTTTTCCGACCCGCTCGAAAAACGCCATTTCACGTCGGTCGATCGCGCCTGGTCCGTGGCCAGTCATACGCGGTCGGCGGGCACGGCCGAGGATACCTCGGCCCAGCCAGTCGGCCAGAATAACGCTCGACTCGACGGGGCCGTTGAGTTCGTGCGCTTTACTGAGAATCGTCAGTGGGCGGAGGGCCATGGCCGCAATCAGTTCGGCGAGTTGGAGGCGTGCACGTACTCGCTGGGCGACCCGGACATTCTGTTTCTGTGGGGAGGCCGGCAATGAGCCGTGCGATGTTTGACGTGTTGGGAGCTTGATGGTATGCGAATTCTGGTGGTCGAAGACGATGTGGATCTGGCTGACATCCTGCGTCGGGCACTGACGGAGCAGCTTTATCACGTTGAAGTTGCCCACGACGGCGAGAGCGCCCGGTATCAGGCGCTCTCGGAGGACCTCGACCTGATCGTCCTGGACTTGATGCTGCCGAAGGTCGACGGGATCACGGTGTGCCGCGACCTGCGCCGCGCCGGCAAGACCACGCCGGTGATTATGTTGACGGCGCGCGACAAGACGGACGATCGGATTCTGGGGTTGGATGCCGGCGCCGACGACTACCTCGTCAAACCCTTTAGCATGGGCGAGTTGTGCGCGCGCATTCGCGCGGTGGTCCGGCGCGCCGAGCACCAGACGGATGAGGTTCTGTCTGTGGGATCGTTGCGGCTCGACCCGCACAGCAGTTTCGTCCGGCGGGGCCAGCGCGAGATCATGCTGACCGCCAAGGAGTTTGCCCTGATGCTCTATCTCATGCAGCATCCCGGGCGCGTCCTGACACGAACCGAGATCCTCGAGCATGTCTGGGACGCCAACTACGACGGGTTCGGCAACGTGGTGGACGTCTACGTGAACTACCTGCGCAACAAGCTCGAAGAGGAGGGCGAGCCCCGGGTCATCGAAACGGTTCGCGGTCGAGGCTACATACTCAAGAAGAATGCCGATGACGCTTAGCATTACGCAAAAGCTGACAGTGACCGTGGCTTTACTGAGCCTCGTGACGCTGATCGTGGCGGGCACGGCGCTGAATTTATGGATGGAGCGCGGTGTCCAGGCCGACGCCGGGACCAAGGCCACTGCAGCGGCGGCCGACATCGCCGACATCATCCGGCAGCAGCGCGATGAAGATTTTCTGATCGAGCCGATGGGCCGCCGTGCTGAATTCGAGACCCTACGCGTTCCCTTTGCTCACTGGCTGATCATGCGGGAAGGCGGCGCGGTAGAAGTGGCGCGCGGGATCTTAGCCGAGAACCCGCTTGTGACTCTGGGGGTGCCGGCGCAGCCCATGCAGTCGTTTGGTCGGACCGCTTTCACGGTGGCGTCGGTACCGCTGACTGTCGAGGCTCCGCTTGGATGGGATGACATCCCAACACGCGCCCGTACCACCGTGGAGTCCTTAACTGCGGGGGGAACCCTGATCGGGCTACGACGTGTCGTCCTTGGTCAGCGAATCTTGTTCGACATCAAGGTTCTCTATCCCGATCACGTCCAGGCCGTCGAAGTGACCGACGCGGGCGAATTGCTGGAGAATCGGCAGCGGGGCCTGCCCGACCGGTTGTCGCAAGGTCAGATAGCTGCACTATCACTGGAACCGCCGCTTAGAGACATTCAGGTCACCGGATGGCGGGCCTACAACGGTGAACTAGTTGCCCTCGTCGAAGGAGGTGCGCCCGACGGAGAAACGGTACAAACGGCCGTCAACCGGTTTGGCGAACGCTACATCGTCGCCGACGGGCGGATCGTGCAGTTGCTGGAGCAGTCGCGCCTGTGGGTGGCCGTCGCGTACGACATGACGGCGGATCTGGCCGGCTTGAGTCTGTTCGCCCGGGCGACGGTGGCCGGAGGCACGTTGCTCTGGCTGCTGATCATCTTGCTCGCCTGGCAGGTCACGCGGCGCGCTTTGAAGCCAGTCGACGAAATTGTCACGCGGACCGCGCGCATCGATGCACCCCATCTGGGGGAGCGCTTACCGGTAGGGGCGGCCGATGACGAACTGTCCCGCATCGCGCGCACCGTCAACCGCATGCTCGACCGCATCCAGGACGGCTATCGGCGCGAGCAGCAATTTACGGGCGACGCCTCTCACGAGATGCGCAATCCACTGGCGAAAATGCTCGGGGAAATCGATTGGGCGCTGTCGCGGCAGCGTGCTCCCCAGGAATACCGTGACACGCTGGAGCGTCTGCAGCGTTACGCGCAGAGCATGCAGCAGCTCACCGAGTCTCTGCTTATCCTGGCCCGGCTGGACGGCAAGCTACAGAATCTGGAGGTCAAGCCGTTCGACGTGGCGGACCTGGCCATGGAGTTGCTCGGAACGTTCCCCGCCGATTCGGCCGGCCGCCTGCGCCTGGAACTGGGCGAAAGCACGGGCCCCATGGAGGCACTGGGTCACCGGCACCTGATCGCCGTCCTGATGCGTAACTTGATCGACAACGCGCTGCGGTACAGTCCGGCCCAGAGTCCCGTCGATCTGCGGATCCACCGCGCGAATGGCCGGATCGACGTCGCGGTCCAAGACGCCGGGCCGGGAATTCCTCCCGAGCAGGTTGCGCTGGCGTTCAACCGCTTTTACCGCCTGGAGCCATCGCGCTCGCGACAAACCGGAGGTGTCGGTCTGGGACTGTCGATCGCCCAGGTCATCGCCACCGTACACCATACGGAAGTGAATCTCGGCCCGGCCGCGACAGGCGGAACGCTGGCCACCTTCACATTGCCGTCGGCCGATGGCGATACCAAGCGCTCTGCCCCCAGCTCTGCATGAACGGCGGGCAGCGGACCATCGAGATCATCTCCTAAATTAGCTCCCTTTAATCGGCCTCTAAGCTTCCTCTAATCCCCGCCGCCGTACGCTGGGGGTATGCGCGATGGCCGGCAGTTCCCGTCGTGGGTGGATTGGCGAGCCAGTACTGACATTTCAATCGAAGGAGCAAGGCAGGTGGAGTCACTTCTGGAAAGCAGAGTTAACTTCTTTGAAAGGACAGTTGTCATGAGACGCACACTGCAGAACTTCGGGTTTCTCACGTTGGTCGTCACGTTAAACCTCATGCTGAGCGCTGCGGGGAAACCGTCGGTGCCACAATTTGATGCAGGGAATTTCGATGCCCCCCAGGACAACCTGTACCTGCCCATGGCTATCGGCGACACCTACCGCTACGAGGCCGAGGAGGAGGACGGGCTGATCATCAACGAGATCACCAATACCTCCAAAACCAAAAAGGTCGAGGTGGACGGTGTCAAGATCCGCTGTACCGTGGTCTACGATGTCGAGTGGATCGAGGTTGAAGGGAAGGGGCAGGTCATCCTGGAGGAAACGGACGACTGGGTTGCCTGGGACAATGACGGCAATGTCTGGTACTTCGGCGAGGCTACGACGGAGTATCTGTACGACGATGAATGGAACCTGATCGACACGAGCGACGAAGGTTCGTGGGAGGCGGGTGTGGACGGCGCCGAGCCGGGGATTCTCATGTTGGCCGAACCGCAACCAGGCGTCTCCTATCGCCAGGAGTACTACGAGGGCGAGGCCGAGGACATGGGCAGAGTCTTGAAGCTCAATGCCCGCGTCTCCGTGGAATTCGGTGATTTCGAAGGCTGCCTGAAGACTATGGAGTGGACCGAGCTGGAGCCGCGTACGATCGAGCACAAGTACTATGCCCCAGGTGTCGGGCTGGTGTATATCGAGGAGCACAGGGGAAAGACGGTCGAGGTCGAATTGGCGGCTATCAACTGATCGGTAGGATTCAACGGCTCCGCAAGGCCTCAGAAACGTGTGGGCCAGGCGGCGTGCATCCACCTTGGCCCACGGAGCCTGCCTCGACCCGTGGTGTCCGACGCGTGTGTCACACGCTATTTCATCTACTGTGGCTGGGCCTTCTCGTAGGCGACCAGGTCGAGGATCAGCAGGCCGCGACCGACGCCGGCGGGATCACCCTTGCGAGCGACCTGAAAGGCCAGGACGCGGCCGTCGTCACTGACGACGGGGTTGCTGGCCTTGTAGCCCGGATAGTCGGCGAACTTGGTGATGCGCTCCAATGTCCCCGAGCCATCGAGCGCCAGTTTGTAGATATCGACTTCCTGAATGCCCTCGGGCTTGGCCATGTGCCGGTTGCACTCGACCAACGTGTACTTGCCATCGGGAAAGATGCCTTCGGGCTCGTCGTACTGGTTCGGCGCGTTCGAATAGTTGGTGATCTTGCCGGTCTTTAGGTTCAGGCCGCAGACGTCGGTGCCCTGATAGCCATAGGCCGAGAAGATCAGCTCCTCTTCGTCCGGCGGGCGGAAGTTCTGGGTCTCCAGGCCGCACTCGAAAGGCAGATCGTTGCCGTCGAGCAGTTTCTTCTTGTTCGTCAGTTTGGGCGTGCCCTCGTCGTAGACGATATCGCCCGCCCAGAACGCGCCGCCTTGCGTCCAGGCGAGGTGCATGCGCCGGCGCGACACCGCGGGGCCTTCGGAACAATGCGCGCCCAGCGGGACCGGGGGCTTGGTCAGAGACTTATCCAGCACCCAAAGCTCGGCCTGCTTCTCGCCCCGGCTGGGCCACGGATCGGTCGCGTCGAAGGTCCGTGAGCCGGAAAGCAGAATATCGCCGTTGGCGAGGTACAGCGCCCGCGTGAATCCTTCGTGAAAGAAGTGGTGCGTCACGGGCGTGATGATCCCGGTCGCGATCTCAACCTCGAACACGTCGCCAAAGGTCCGTTCCAGGAACAGGATCTTCCGGCCGTCATGCGAGAAGTCCGCCCGCTGCCCGAAATGCGTCACCCGGCGGATATACGAAGGCAATTCCTCCAAAGGCGACCGCCCGCGCAGCGCCTCCTTCGCCTCTGCCCCGAGTCCCAGCATCAGAACCAGCCCCGCTACGCCAACGATACGACCGTGCCATCTCATGAGCGTCTCCTTGATCACCTGCTACGGACCATGCCATTGTCGCTATTCATCGTAGCGACTCGGCCCTCGTCCTGCAAGGTCTGTATCGGGGGTCATGTCTGCCGTGCGCACGCTGTACGACTGCAGGAGTGATGCGGCGACTACTTCCAGTTGCTCGTGAGCATTTCATCGTCCTCGGGGGCTGCCAAGAACTGGCTGCGGAAGCGCGTGTCCTTGATCAGCTTGGCGGCGATGGCGCGGATGTTCTGTGACGTGGCGAACTTCTCGTAGTCGATGAAGCCGTACACGTTGCGGTCGACATTGGGAAAGTACAGAACCGACGCACAGCTTGGACCGGCCTCCGAGGCAGTACGGCGATACATCACGGTGTAGAACTCATAGCCATGGTTCTTGTCACGTCTGCTGAGCCCGCTGGGCTCAATGGTATTTGCGTACCAGTGTTCCATAGGTTCATGTCCCGATGCGTGGAGGCCTGTCTTGTCGATATCCACGACTTTCTCTTCGCATCGTACCACTTGACGAGGTGAGACCG
>CP070782.1:4269530-4283027 GCA_020346325.1 Phycisphaerales bacterium | reverse complement strand
GTTGTCGTACAGTCGTCCGGCAAGACCGGTGTCGAAATGGAGGCGCTGTGCGGCGTCTCGGTGGCGTGTTTGACGATTTACGACATGCTCAAGTATGTCGGCCAAGCGTTGACGATCGAACGAATCAGACTGATGGAAAAGTCGGGAGGGCGCCGTGGCCACTACCAGCGGTCGGATTAGGGCCATCTCGATCTCGCAGCAGAAAGGCACGCCGAAATTCAATGTGCCCGCAGCGGACTTGCAAGTCGACCACGGGATCGTCGGTGACGCGCACGCGGGAAGTGGGCACCGGCAAGTCAGTCTGTTGGCGTTCGACTCTATCGAGATGGTGCGCCGCCAGGGCGTGGAGATCGCACCGGGAGATTTCGCCGAGAACCTCACGGTCGAGGGCCTTGACCTGTCGTCAATTCCGGTGGGCAGCAGACTGAGGGTCGGCGACAGTGTGGAGCTTGAAGTGACACAGCGGGGCAAGCAATGCCATGGGCGCTGTGCGATCTTCGAACGGCTGGGAGACTGTATCATGCCACATGAGGGCATCTTTGCGCGAGTCAAGCATGCGGGGCACATCCAGGTAGGGGATATTGTAGAGGTTGTCGATGATTAGAGCGGCGATACTGACGGTCAGCGACCGATGCGCTAACGGAGAACAGGAGGACCGCAGTGCCCCCGTGCTGGTGGAGATCCTTTCCGCGCACGGATTCGAGATTGCTGGCCAAGCTCTCGTGCCCGACGAACAGGACGTGATTGCCCGGGAACTCGTCCGTCTTTGCGGTGAGAGCCGATGCGATGTGGTGTTCACCACAGGGGGCACAGGATTGGGACCGCGCGACGTCACGCCGGAAGCCACTTGCTCGGTTTGTGACAGGCTTGTGCCTGGCTTGGGCGAATTGATGAGGGCCGAGAGTCTCAAAAGGACGCAAAACGCAGTGCTTTCGCGCGGCACGGCGGGCCTGCGCGGCAGCACCCTAATCATCAACCTCCCCGGCAGCCCGAAAGCGGTGCGCGAATGTTTGGACGTGATACTTGACACGCTGCCACACGCCGTCGAGATGATGCGCGGCGGTGGTCATTGACGGAAGGGGCGACAAAGTATGATTCTTCTGAAGCTCTTCGTGGCATTCTTCAAGATCGGACTCTTTGCTGTCGGCGGCGCCTATTCGTTTCTTCCCCTCGTCGAGAAGGAAGTGGTGCAAAACCACGCATGGTTGAGTAAGCCCGAGTTTCTGGAAGTCACGGGAATGGTGGAACTCTTCCCCGGAGCGATTTCGATCAAGTTTGCGACCTATGTGGGTTACAAGATCGGCGGTGTGCCCGGCGCCGTCCTGGCCAACATCGCGAATCTACTGCCGCCTGTCCTGTTCATGACGGCGGCTTCCTTGCTCTACTCACGCTATCGCAACGCCGAATGGATGGCTGGGGCTCTGAGGATGGTTCGTTACGCCGTTTTCGCGATGATCATTGGGGTGGCCGTCAAGTTGGTGGATTCCAGTCACTTGCTTGATGTGAAGACCCTCTCTGTCGTTATCGTTTCATTCTTACTGCTGACTCTGACGAGAGTGCATCCCGCCTTTATGATCATCGGGGCAGCAGTCTATGGAGGATTTGTACGATAACCAGCGTTGGCGCAGCGTGTCGATTGCGATCTGAAGGATGATCCCCTTCATCGCACTGGACCTGGGTTGGGTCGTGTTGTTGGCCTTCTGTTCGAATCTCAATCCTGACTTCACGCGGACTAAGCGTTTCAAGCCCGTGCGAAGACTGTGGATGAACCTGACCTCTTTACTGCCCGTGGCGCCTTCATGAGATCCTGGGTAAGAGTGGCGCAGAGGAGGTCCAGGCCAGTCAAAAGAAAAGACGTATACAAAGAAACAGCAGGGTGCCTGGACCCATCGCCCCACATCGCGCTTCAATGAGGTCATGCGTTAGAGTGATATGAGAACGCTGTCGGTTTCTGGCGAGCCAAGATCCATATCAAGACGACGTCAGACACAGAGCCGTTGCCTCGCCTCATCTCTAAGAGCGATACCGAGTGTCTGTAACGTGCGTCTCTGCAGTCAGTTACGGACAGGAATGGGCGATGCAGGACTTGAACCTGTGACCTCACGGGTGTGATCAAGGCCCAGCGAAAATGGCCCCAGCTGTAACACGTTAATATATATAGACTTACGAAATCGCAAGTCTTGCGTTCTTTGCATTTATGGCGCCCAATCGCGCCCGTTTTCACTCCATTGCGCATCACTGATACCTTCTGATACCCGATCGCAATGCCATAACAGGAGACCTCGTAAGAACCACGCTACCTGAAGAGTGACTACGTCGTCATCGCAGTGCCGGCGGCGTTGCGGCTTAACGGCCCTCGACACCTACAATCACGTATGGGATTTCGGTCTCCATATCGGGATACATTTTCCCGTTGCCTACCTTGTCTATGGCTTCAACGAAGTACATCAGGTCCCACTTAGGGTCAACGAACGATTCAGGGATGACTGCCGACCACAGACCCGTGTCTGGATTGCGCAGCATCTCTTCGGTCTGGTAATCCTCGAATTGGGTCATATGGCGATAACGTAATCGAACCGACTTGATCCCCGATGGATCCCAGACATCGGCCGTGACCTCTAAACCCTTCCCCGGGCTTGCTTGTTCTGGCCGGCCGAGTGCCACTTGGGGAGGCTCATGGTCAGCGGTAACCGTCACAACGAACGGGCGGTCTTCTCCAGTTGAGGGTATACACTGGACTCGTCCTTGGCTATCTTTGGCCTCGATGAAGTACCGAACCTCACCGGCTTCCATCATCGGAACTGCTGCCTGGTATTGCCATTGCCCCGTCTCCTGCATTTCGACGAAGTCCCACTTTCCCTTCTCGCTTGAGAACCCTACGCGGACTTCAATCAACGGTGCATCTGAGTCGACTGTGGCGCAGATAGGAGGCGGCTGATGTGGATTGCTATAGCGTAACGGAACGTGGGCGATGCGGGGAGCCTCGCCCTCAAGTCGTAGGTGTGCTCCCCCTCGTTCCTGCCTCAGCTTTTCCAGGTCGTTTCTCAGCTTGTCGAGTTCTTCCTCCCAGTGTCGGCTGAATCCCACGCGTTGAACGCCAAACGCGAGGTTCTCGCTGTATACGTCGGAGGCGACCTGGACGATCCGCTGCCATGCCTCCACCGCCTGGCTTTCACAAGCAAGGGCAGCGTCGAACGCGAACAGATCTCCGGTCAATTTGAACAGGTTGTAGTGCACGCCAGCATTAAGCCGGTGAGCGTGGTAATCAGCAAGGTTGGCGAGGATTCTCAGGTCGGTGATTGTGGAGATGAACTCAGCGTTGCGTGCTTGACCGATCTCTCCCTCGGCGCGATTCACATTACTGAAGATCTCATCCGATGTACGTTGAAGCCATGTACTGGTCTCAGTAGGCCGCCGCATGGCAGTGTCCGTACCCGCAATGATGCTGCGAGCGTGGTCCCGCATATTCATGAACTGTTGGACGTCACTACCTTCCGCCTCGGCGAAGCTGGATAGATCGTTCATACGCATCATCTCCGCCCATCCCCGCGTGGTCGGGAAGTATCGATACGGATAGCTGGCAGCCACAATGCGGGGAAGGACTTTGCTGGCACAATGGAGTGCTTTCATCAGGGCAGGTCCGGCCTCGGGGCCAAAGCGACGCTGGAATTCACGTTTCCAGATTTCGCGGGGCGTATCAGGATTGTATCCGACCCGCCCCCACACTTGGTAGAAGTGCCAATATCGCTCGAATTCGTGGTCGTAGTATCGATACGCTGGCGTGAGTAGATCAAAGACCTTGGTTTCGTGTGGTTCTCCCAGCATCTTGGTCGCCAGCATCTCATTGACCTCGAAGCTGTCACTGTCATAGACGCGTGTGCTCTCGGCAAAACGCCGGACATATTCCGGATCACCCCAGAGCAGAAACCGCGTTGTGCCGCCATTCCACAGACGCCAATGCACGCGATAGCGCTGAGGATAACGCAGAAGATCGGCGTAACCGTGCCGTCGATCATGCTGATTCTGAGGATTGACATGTGTCGGGTGAAAGGGCAAGCCCATTTGCTCCATCCAGTACTTGGTCGCCACCCGAAGCCTGAGACCCTGCGCTAATCCATCGTCGATGATGGCGTCGGGCAACTCTTTGGCGCGCGTGTCGACACGAATGGTCGGACGCATCTGCTTGATCATCCCGAATACTTCATGCCAGAACCGGCCCATCTCACCGCGTCGCAACCCTGACTCGCCGTGCATTCGCAATTGCAGCGCATCGATCTCAGGAAACACCTCGAGAAACTGGCGCAAAGCGGCCTTGTTATACGAGGCTAGATTCTCAGCCGTGACGCCCCAGACGAGGCCTTCCACCTTCTTTCCGGCCTGCTCCGAGGCGCCTACGATACCGCCTCCCTGTACTCCGCCGCGATAGATGTGATCCCAGATTCCCGCTGTGAACTCGATGCCGCGACTGTGGGCGATCTCTATCATTCTCTTGAAAGCCTTCACGTTTCTCTTCTGCTGCTCCGGCGTGATGCCGATGAGCTTGACCCCTGGGAATTCGGGCACATCAAAGAAATACGGATACGGCGGAGCCATGAAGCCGCCATTTTCATACCCGAAGATAACGACGAAACCGTTGATTCGGTTTCGTGCCAACATATCGAAGTACTTCTGCCAGTAGGATTCGTCATACAGACGACTCTCGAAATAGGTACGCTGCATCGTGTACATCGATACGGCTCGCTCCCGCACGTAGGGCTTCTCACGGGCGTTTTGCACATGGGCAAAAGGATCGGCAGGGTCTTCGCTCCACGAGATCCGATCGGCGATATCCAACCCCGCATACATCAATCCGCAGGCATCTGAACCGCAGATGATCAAGGCCGGCTTGCCCTCGATGGCCGCACGCTGAACCACCAGGGCCTGCGGTCCCGCGGGGCGCGGGCTATTCAATACGCTAAGCCTGTCCACAACGGTTTGATGATCTGGAGCCACACCTGCGACAATCCAGAACTCGGCCGCATCTGGCTCGATACGCGTCAGACGCTGAACGAAAAGGCCCCGGGCCTGAAGGGCTTTCGTGAGTACATCCAGACCGTGTTCGGCCGGTGGCGCCATAGGACCCTCTACGACCAGAGCCACGTTCTGGGCCGTCGCCGAGGAATATTTGCCCACCGAAAGCATAGTGACGATGATGATTGCCGAGACCAGGGAGGGGCGATTCAACCAACGCATGCGAGTTCTCCTTTCTGCCGTGTCTGCCGGTGCCGCCGAACCCAACAGTGCGCTGAGTGGCGCGGGTACGACCGTGACCCTATCTGTCGGTCAGTCAATATGTCAGTTGAACGCGAAGAATACAAGTCGAAGAAAGTCCGCGGGATGGGACCACATTCGGAATGGCATCGCTGGCACAGGCACGCGGAATCTGCTATCATAACAGCGGTTCAGGAGATATCTGAGGGCCGCGCGCCCAACAATCACCTGTCCCAAGGCGGTGAATGCTATTATACGACAGTCATTATGACACTTCCAGGAGGCACAGGCCAAGATGTCACACCACCAAACGGCTCGTATCTCATGCAGGCTATGTCTCGTCACGTTTCTGATGTCCCTGCTTGCCTGTCCCGCCCAAGCCAATGAACAAAGGCAACAATTGTCAGGCAGTCCTGAGCAAGAGCGCTTTGCACAGGCCCGTGTGGATCTGGAAGGGATTGCCCTGCCCGGTTTCAGGATGGCGATTGCTGACTTGATCAAACGGTTTCCGCAACAGTACGCCCATGGTCGCGACTACCTCCAGGCCGTCGAACGATTCGAGCAGGAATTACCGGAAATCCGCGTAGGAATTCAGACAGGGGACGCAGCCGCTCTTGAAGCGGCGCGGCAGCTCGTGGCATTGCAGCGCCAAGCCCTGTTGGCTAATCCCCTGCTGGACTTCGAGCAGTTACTGGTGATCAAACGCAAGCCGCTTGGCGATCCCCGTCGGGCTAGAGGTGATCGCGAGAACGATAAGGGGCTAGGCAAGTTTCTCGGGCTTCCGCAGCAAAGTTCGTGGCAATTGCACACGATGACGAATACGGACGGATGGGAAAACGAGATAGCCATCCTGTCGCCCGTCGAGCCCGCGGGTCGGCTCACCACCCTCTACCAGCCACCGGAGGGGAGGCTCGTTAATGAGATGGACTTGCACTTCGATGCCGATCGATTGATGTTCTCGATGCCGGATGTTCGGAAGAACTGGCAAGTCTTCGAACTCAACATTGCCACTGGAAAGGCTCGCCAAGTCTCCCCGGCCGAGCAGCCTGACGTTCACAACTTCGATTCGTGCTATCTGCCGAACGAGAAGATCGCCTTCATCTCCACCGCCCCATTTCAGGGCGTGCCTTGCAATGCATCGGTCAATGTGGGCATGAGCTATTTGATGGATGCCGACAGAGCCAACGTCCGGCAGCTTTGCTTCGAGCAGGACCACAACTTCTGCCCGACCGTGATGAACGACGGGCGAATTCTCTATCTGCGCTGGGAATATACCGACATTCCGCATGTCTGGGCGCGCTTCTTATTTACCATGAATCCCGACGGCACGAGTCAGCGGGAGTTCTACGGCAGCGGCGGGTACTGGCCAAACGCCATCTTCTTTGCGCGCCCCATACCAGATCATCCGACTAAATTCGTTGGTATTGTGACCGGGCACCACGTCGGCCGAGTGGGAGAGCTGATGGTCTTCGATCCGGCGTTGGGCCGCACGTCTACGCAAGGCGTGGTGCAGCGCATTCCTGGATACGGGAAGGAAGTCCACCCGATTATCGAAGACAAGCTGACGCTGGACAGTTGGCCCAAGTTCCTGCATCCCTGGCCTTTGAACGAGAACTATTTCCTGGTCGCGTGCAAACCCCGACCCGATGCACTCTGGGGGGTCTATCTGGCGGACGTTTTCGACAATATCGTTCTCGTCAAAGAAGTCGAGGGCTACGCGCTGCTCGAGCCGGTTCCCTTTCGCAAGACGAAGCGGCCTCCCGTGATTGAAGACAGAGTGGACCTGAATCAGAAAGACGCTCTGGTTTATCTGGAAAATATCTACAAGGGTCCTGGTCTGAAGGGAGTCCCGGAAGGATCGGTCAAGGCCCTTCGCCTTTACACCTACCAGTTCGCCTATCACAAAGTGGCCGGCATCAACCATCGGGTCGGCACCGATGGGCCGTGGGAGCCGAAGCGTATCCTGGGAACAGTACCGGTGGAGGACGATGGCTCGGCATTCTTCCGCGTGCCCGCTAACACGCCGATTTCTATCCAACCGCTTGACGCGGAGGGTAGAGCTCTACAACTGATGCGAAGCTGGATGACGGCCATGCCCGGCGAGATCGTCTCCTGCGTGGGCTGCCACGAGAAGCAGAATTCTGCTCCCTCCAACCGTCGGACGATCGCCAGCCGCCAGACACCGGCAGAGATCCGCCTTTGGCATGGCCCGGTTCGCGGTTTCAGCTTCGAGCGGGAAGTACAGCCCATTCTCGACAAATACTGCGTTTCATGTCACGGCGGGGCCGACGACAGCGCCGAGCCCGATCTGCGCGGCAACCAAGGACGGTTCTACGTATACAAGAACGGTCAGCCCAAGCCCGAGATCGTATCGGGTGTGCCACGGGAGGAACTGGTGAAGAAATATGGCGGCGTCTTTCAGCCCTCCTACATCGCGCTGCGCGGTCGCGTGCGAGTGGGCGGATTGGAAAGCGATCTGCGACTCCTCGCGCCAGGGGAATTCCACGCACGGACAAGCGAACTGATCCAGATGTTGGAAAAGGGTCACCACGGCGTCCAACTGGATGCGGACGCGTGGCAACGCCTCTATACCTGGATCGACCTGAACGCACCTTGTCACGGGACCTGGCGCGAGGTCGTGGGTGTGGACAAGACACGTAACGACCATCGCCGCCGGATGGAACTGCGTCGCATCTACGGAGGCGACCTGACGGACCCGGAAGTATATCCGGCCGTAACGTCACGACCCGTTGAGCCCGTTGCTCCACAACCGCAACCGGAGACGAAACCGCAATTCATCGCTCTGACGGACTGGCCCTTTGGCGCGCGACAGGGGCGGGCACGGCAGTCACATGTGGGAAAGACACATCGAACTCTGGACCTGGGCGATGGTGTAGCGTTGGATCTGGTCTACGTCCCGGCAGGTGAATTTGTGATGGGCGACGCAGACGGAGAGGCCGATGAAAGGCCGCTCGCGCATGTGAAGATTGACTCGCCCTTCTGGATGGGTCGATTTGAAGTCACGAACCAGCAATATGCACGGTTTGATCCCGAACATGACAGCAAGTATGAGCACAAAGGCAGCTGGATGTTCAACGAGTGGGACCTGGGCTGGCCGCTGAACCAGGCCGAACAGCCCGTCGTGCGTGTCTCCTGGAGCGAAGCGGTGGCCTTCTGTCGGTGGTTGTCCGAGCAGACGGGCGAGAAAGTCATGCTGCCCACCGAAGCCCAATGGGAGTGGGCGTGCCGCGCGGGAAGTGCCACGGCCTTCTCGTACGGAGATCTCGACAGCGACTTTTCTGAGTTCGCCAACATGGGAGACGCAACCTTGCGCGACTTGGCCTACGATGCCCGGGACCACTACATACCCGATATCGTACCTCGCGATGATCGATTCAACGATCGGATGTTGGTGAGCTCTCAGGTCGGAAGCTATCGTCCGAATGCGTGGGGTCTCCACGACATGCACGGCAACGTGTGGGAGTGGACGCGTTCCAATTATGCCGCGTATCCCTACATCTCCCGCGACGGTCGCAACGTTGGAAGCGAGGCCGATCCGAAAGTGGTCCGAGGCGGCTCCTGGTACGACCGGCCCCGGCGCTGTCGTTCGGCCTTCCGCCTGAGCTATCCAGCTTGGCAGAAAGTGTACAACGTCGGCTTCCGCATCATCATCGAAATCAGAGACTCCGGCGCCTTTGCCACGGCCCAATAGCAGCGAGGAGGATTCCCGTGCGCATCGAATTACACGATGTGAAAGTTCTCATCACTATCGACCTCTTGTTGTTTGCCCTCGTTGTTTTCGACGGATGCCGGCGACACGACGAAGAGGAATCGCTGGCGCAGGGAGACGTCGAGGCCGGGCAAGCGGTTGAACAGCAATCCGCCACAGCCAAGAAGGAGATTCCGCGCTTTGCCGCCAATTCACCCTTCGTGCGAGACTACAATCTGCCTGGCGAGAAGGAAGAGAAACGTCTGTGGGCCCAATCGTTCTTGTGGGAGAAGGCCCCGGAATTCGTGGTCGAGCAGTGGCTTACGCCTGAACCTGATGTGAAGGGCAGGTATCTTCTGGTTGAGTATTGGGCGACATGGTGTCCGCCCTGTCGACGTTCCATTCCGGTGCTCAACGAAATTCATAGCCGCTTCGGAGAGCAGTTGACCGTGGTGGGGATTTCCGATGAGCCGAAGGATGCCGTCCTGGCCCTGGAGGAGCCCAAGATCGAGTACCATCTCGCAATTGATACTCAGGCCCGTATGAAGAAGGCGCTCGGTATCGTGGGCATCCCTCACGCGATCATCGTCGAGCCGCGTGGGCATGTGGTCTGGGAAGGCTATCCGTTGCTTGAAGGGCACGAGCTGACCCTTGAAGTTGTGGAGCGGATTCTCAATGCAGGTCGGACGGGGTCGGGTCTCTGACGTACAGGCCAGTTCTAAGGAGAGTCGCGTGCAAAAGATTCTATTTGTTGCCACGATCGTTGGAATGCTGGTTTCTTTGACAGGAGCGGCACAGCAATCGCAGCGCGAGGACAAAGAACGGCAAGAGTACATCTCCCCTCAGTGGTTGGTCGCCGATCAAGACGCGGAGAAACTGTACGTGGCGGCTGCTATATCCCCTCGCCTGCTGGTTGTCGATCTCGCAGAAGGAAAAGTGGCGGGGGAAATCGCGCTTCCGTACGCCGCCACTGGTTTGGCCCTGTCGCTTCAGACATCAAGACTCTATATCACAGGCGGAAGAGCCGACGGAGCAGTGTATGCCGTGGGTACGGCAGCGGGGCAAGTCGAATTGATCGCTAGGGCGGGCCACACGCCCTTGTCACCCGTTCTCAGCAAGGATAATAGGTGGCTCTATGTCTGCAATCGGTACGATAACTGCGTTTCTGTCATCGATCTGTCTTCACGGAGCCTGGCGAAAACGATCCAGGTCCCGCGCGAGCCTATCGCGGCGGCCCTGACACTCGATGGAAGCACGCTCATTGTGGCCAACCATCTGCCCGCACAGGCTTCGGATGTCGATGATGTGGCCGCGACCGTCTCGATCATCGACACGAAAGCTGGGCAGGTGGTTGCCTCCATCCGTCTTCCCAACGGATCGACGGGGTTGCAGGGACTCTGCCTCTCTTGCGACGGGCATTATGCCTACGTGACACACATTCTCGGGCGTCACCACCTCCCCACGACCCAGATCGAACGAGGTTGGATCAACACCAACGCCCTCAGCATCATTGATCTGGACAGAAAGCAATGGCTCAACACGGTACTTCTGGATGACGTGGACCGCGGTGCTGCCAATCCCTGGGGTGTCGCGTGCACCGAAGACAACAAATACCTGGTCGTCGCGCTCTCGGGCACCCATGAACTGTGCATCATCAATCGGGGCAGGTTGCACTCCCGTCTGGCACAGGCTGCCGCAGGAGAGAAGGTCTCTTCGGTGACGTCAAGCACTGACGAGGTCCGCGACGATCTGTCCTTTCTCGTTGGGGCCAAGCGGCGAGTACCACTGCCGGGTAGTGGCCCGCGCGCCTTGGCGGTGGTTGGATCACGTGTGTTCGCAAGCGAATACTTCACTGACAGTCTGGCCGTCTTGGACCTGGACAAGGGAGAGTATGCCAAGGCAGAATCCACGCCGTTGCAGAAGCCGTTGCACATGAGTGATACCCGGCGCGGCGAGATGCTCTTCCATGATGCGGCGTTATGTTTTCAACAGTGGCAGAGTTGCGCCAGTTGCCACCCCGGTTCCGGGCGGGTGGATGCCCTGAACTGGGACCTGGTCAACGACGGGATCGGCAATCCGAAGAACACCAAGAGCCTTCTGCTCGCCCACGCGACTCCTCCCGCCATGAGTCTGGGCATCCGCGAAGACGCGCACGTTGCTGTTCGCGCTGGTATAAGATACATCCAGTTTGCCGTGAGACCGGAAGAAGACGCGGTGGCTATTGATGCATACCTACAGTCGCTCAAGCCGATCCCCAGCCCGCATCTGATTGACGGTCGGATGAGTTCGGCAGCAAGGAGAGGGCAGAAGGCTTTTTCGCAAGCTGGATGTGCCCACTGCCATAGTGGCCCGCTGTACACCGACCTTGGACGGTACGATGTGGGAACGGGAAGCGGTCTCGACGAAGCGCAGGCTCTTGACACACCGACCCTCATCGAAGTCTGGCGCACAGCGCCCTATCTGCACGATGGCAGGGCCGCGACCATTTCCGACGTACTGACCAAATACAATCCGGACAACAAACACGGCCGGACCTCCAATCTGACATCAGGGCAACTTCAGGACTTGGCTGAGTTCGTACTCACTCGATGAGCGGCTGTGTGCGCAGTCGTGAAAAAGAGATAAGAGAATTCTTAGAGGCACGGCATGAAGACGATAGTGGCAGTTGTGCTGGGCTCGATGCTGATGCTCACGCAATCTTCGGTGTTCGCGACGACAATCACAGGACCCGTCGTACAGTATGAAGGATGTGACGGCGTGACGGCGGCAGTTGCTATTAACGATGAGATGTTTGTTGTCGCTTCCCCCAATGACAATGTACTGAGAGTATACGCAAGGACCGGGTCCGTCAAACCTCTGGTGTCATTCGATCTGTCAGATTATCTTGAAGTAAGTCCTGGGCTGCCAAGCCTCATTCAGGGAGCGACGCGGGTCGGCGATCGTGTCTATTGGATCACGTCGCACGGTCGGGACGAGGAGGGCCGAATCAGGCCGGAACGCTATCGCTTCTTCGCCACCACGATGGTGAACGAGGGCGGACAGATCGAGATTCAGCCCGTCGGAAGACCCGCCAAAGCACTGGTTCATAGACTGGTAGACCGTCACACGATGCGGACGCTGCGCCTGGACAAGGCGACCCGGTTCGGCCTTGAACTGAAAGAGGAGGAGCGAAGAAGACTGGCCCCGTCGCGGGGCGGGCTCAATATCGCCGCCTTGTGTGCTTCTCACAATGCTGAGATTCTCATGGCTCTTCGCAATCCCCGACCACTCAGGGTGATCACAGGAACACCGCACGCGCTCATCGTGCCCCTGGACAATGCTGACGAGGTCATTGAGAAAGGAGAGGACCCGATCTTTGGCGAAGGGATTCTTCTGGATCTCGCGGGACGGGGCATCGCGGGCTTTGAGTACTCTGAATTTCATGCAGCCTATTTCTTCGTGGCGCCCCCCCCTGACACTGAAAGCGATTTTGTGCTCTACCGGTGGTCCGGAATGAAAGCGAACCCCCCGAAGGTCGTCGAGTGCTTCAGCACGGACAGCCAGGATTTCTTCCCCGACACCGTCGTTCCCTTTGAGCACGCAAACGAGTTATTGCTGCTGGGCCACGGAGTCATCGGCCCTCGCGCCGGAGAATCCGCATTACACGAATCGGATACAGGCTCGCTAGTCACCCGGTCGTTTCGAGGATGTTGGCTTCGACCGTAGCAAATAGAGCGGTATCGGATCGCCCCCGCGAGAGGCCCGCCAATAAGCGTGGACTGGAAGAGCCTTACCCTTTACCCCACGGCTCGTTTCAATGAAGTCGTTGGTTAGAATACACACATCGTTTTCTAAACTTCTGCACAGAAGCGACTTGTATTGATTCTTCGGCCCACTCGCCCGACGGCCCTTTCCTGTAAAGTCATGGGTTAGGATGATGCCGAGATTGTTCCAGGCTGTTTGCAGAAAGAGGCTTACACCAATGGGCGATACAGGACTCGAACCTGTGACCTCACGGGTGTGATCAAAAAGGCAGTCTAAGAAGCCATCATCGATTCTCCAACGAGAATACACACAGTCCGTCATAAAATTAAGAAATATAGCAATTTATGTCACCAACTTTCCCGTTTAGTCCCAGCTAGTCCTGTACACTCCCGTCTGGACCCCATTAAAAACTTGCTTTCTGCATAAACAGTGCATAGAATGCTCTATGCAGAAAGGAGTGGCTAATGGCGGGTGTGAAAAAGACGCCGAAGCTCAGATACGATGGCCGATACTACGTGGCCAACTTCTACAAACCCGACGGCAAACGGTCCATGGTGAGCTTTGGGCCCAAGGGCGAGCACACCGAAGGCGAGGACGGCGAGGGCCGCCGCCGCCCCGAAGACGTCCACCCCGAACCCAGATCGGACGACCGACGGGAAGGGGAAGGGTGGGTAGCGGGGGGGGCGGCGCGGCGGGGGGCGCGGGCCGGCGCCGCCCCCCCCCCGGGCGGCCCCCCCGCCCGCCCCCCCCCCCCCCCCCCCGCACGGCCGCCCCCCGGCCCCCCCACCCCCGCC
>CP070782.1:4255898-4269430 GCA_020346325.1 Phycisphaerales bacterium | reverse complement strand
ACCTCACACCTAAGCAGAAGAAACGCTGGGACGCGGCGTACGAACCCAAGAACGACGCCTTCCACAAGGCGAATCTGCAAGGCAAAGACCTGGTCCGCTGGAAGTACCAGCGCTACATGAAGGATTACCTGCGCTGCATCGCGTCGGTGGACGACAACGTCGGCCGGTTGCTCGACTATCTCGACGAGTCCGGCCTGGCTAAAGACACCGTGGTGGTCTATACTTCGGATCAGGGGTTCTATCTGGGCGATCACGGCTGGTTCGACAAGCGCTTCATGTACGAGGAGTCGCTGCGCATGCCGCTGGTGGTGCGCTATCCGCGCGAGGTGCGCGCCGGGTCGGTCAGCGAGGACATCGTGCTGAATCTCGATTTTGGCGAGACGTTCCTGGACTATGCGGGCATACCGGTGCCGCCGGACATGCAGGGCCGCTCCCTGCGCTCGGTGCTGAGCGGTCGGACCCCGAAGGACTGGCGCACCTCGATGTACTATCACTATTACGAATACCCGGCCGTCCACAGCGTCAAGCGGCACTACGGCATACGCACGAAACGCTACAAGCTCATCCACTTCTACCACGACATCGACGAATGGGAGCTGTACGACCTCGAGAGAGACCTGCGGGAAATGCACAGCGTCTACGACGATCCGACGTACGCCGGCGTGGTCAAGGAACTGAAAGTGGAGTTGGGGCGACTGCGCGCCCGGTATCGCGACACGGAGGGGACGCCGGCCTGATGTGTGAAGAGGCCATCCTCGGGCGCAGCCGCAAGAAAATGGGAGACAGAGGAGTGAAGAAGCGACATCTTTTCATCACCCTTGTCTCCCCACTGCTCAGTGCCGTGATTTCAGTCCTTTGAAAACTGATCATATGTAATCATTTTGCACTCGCAGTGTACCGGCTATTTTACGGCACGCGACCGGGCCGGGTCAACTGTGGTAACTACGTATTCGCTATCATTATTTTTGATGACAGCGGGCCGCGGGACACGCAACTGGTTTATCCCCTTTGGCACCGGGGGACAACGAGGGCCCCCGACATTGAGGGACCGGCGTTGGGTCGCGCAGGGATTCTGTCTGCCTGAGTCGGCGGTCTTGTCTGTTCGGGCTATTTGAGCACTTCTCCAGTAGCCTTGTTCCAGCGAATGGTGCGGACTTTCATGCGATGGTGCGGGCCGTGACAATCGATACAGTATTTCTTGGCGTCCTTGTCGTCACAGGATGCCTCCTCCGTCTCAAAGACGCTCAGGCCGGCCTCCAGAATGGTTTGGTGATCTTCGACGTGCCGGATCTCGTGGCGCGGATGGCACATCATGCAGCTTGGATTGATGCGCTCCTTGGGATACATCAACTGCGGCGGCGTGATATTGGCCTCGTCGGAGCGGTGTTTCAGCGATTCTCCGTGACACCGTTCACAGCCGATCCCGGCAATTTCGTGGTTGAGGGCCAATTCGTCCTCGTCGAAGTCCAGGTGGCAGGCCTTGCAGAAGGGATTGGCGACGAAAGTCTCAACTGGCCTGTCGTAGTAGTCGTCTGTCTTTGGGGCCTCGCTGTTGACCTGTTCTTCGGTGGTTTCCGTCGCGGCCTTCCGACCGGTCGCCTCGAAAGAGCCGCTTGCTGCCAAAGCCAGCAGCAAGCAGCTCAAAGCGATTGCGGCTACCGTCCGGCGGCTGTCCGTGGTGTTCGTCATGGTGGATTTCCTCGTTGCCAGAGCTGTTATAGGAGCGTCTCGGCCACGACCCCTGCCGCGTGCCGATCAGACGTATTCCCAGTTCTTCAGCCACTGGTAACCGGCCGGCAACTGGGCCCAGGCCTGATCCATGGCCGCCTCCAGCTCTTTGGCTTCCTGAAGGTCGAGTTCGCGACGCTCTCGGACGGCCTTGGCCATGTTGTCTACCTGATGTGTGTTGATCATGCCCGGAATCGGTGCCGTGACGGCCGGGTTGTTGAGAATGTACCGGATGGCCATCCGGGCCAGGCGGTCGTCTTCCTCGGCATGCGGACTGTCCGGGGAACTGTCGCCCTTAAACAGATGGGTTCCGGAGAAGGGCTTGATGCCGAACATGCCGACGCCGCCGGACTTCATCGAGTCGAACATGCTGTCGCGCGGCAGCACCTTGCTCTTGGCGGTGTAGGGCGTGACCACCACCTGGACATTTTCGGGATAGATCTCGATCATCCATTTGATATGGGGGCGATCGTGCGAAGAGAGCCCCGTAAAGCGGGCCTTGCCCTGCTTGCGGGCGGTTTCCAGCGCCTTCATCATCTCTTCGACCTCGCCCTTGGTGTGCATGCCGCTCTGCTCGTGCATGGTCGGACGCCACAGGTCCACGTAGTCGAGCTTGGCGGCCCGCATGCCTTTCTCCAGCGTCCCGAGCAAGGCCTTGGCCGTGCGGTATTCGGGGCGGCGCATTTCTTCCTGATACCAGGAAAAGCCCAAGAACATCTTGTCACGCCGCCCGCGCAGGGCCTCGGCATAGGCCATAACCTCCTCGCGGGTGCAAGCATCGATGTAGTTGATGCCGCGCTCGATGCAGCGGCTGACCACCTCGTGACGATTCTGGCGAAAGCCCTTGCTGTCCAGGTCGGCACTGAGCCAACTGCTGCTCTTGAAGACGCCCGGGACCATCTTGTCGACGCGCTTCCAGTGCCCGCCCAGGCATACGGCGGAGATCCAGAGGCCGGTCTCTCCCAGCGGCCGATACTCCATCTCGGGGTTATAGCTGCGGGTCTTCTTGATCTCGTCGGCCGCGCTGGCCTGTCGCTCGGCCAGGGCCGCCAGGCCGACGGCGAATCCCGCTGCGGTGAGGGCCCCATCGCGCATAAATTCGCGGCGCGTCAGTTGATCGGAGTTGCCGGGCTGCTGGCTGTGGTCGCTCATGGTCGTCTCCTTGTGCTGAACGTTCTCATTTCAAAGCGTCTGGGCTTTCGTGGTCGGCGAAAGCCGCGCGTGGCAGTCTTTCAGATAGTCCCGTGCGGTCCTCAGATTGGCCGTCATGATCTCCAGCGGCGGGTGCCCGTGCATGAACGGATTGACGTAGCCGCGATAGCGGATCTCCGCCAGGGCCTGAATCCATGGCCGCATATCCGTTGGCCCAACGCCGGGAAGCTGTCCGGCGCCGTCGGCACGCTGCCAGGCGTAGAAGAAGAAAAGCTGCGCGCCGCAGATCCGAATGGCCTCGGGAACGGAGGCCTTAAGCGCCTGGATATGGTAAGGAGCCAGAGCGATCCCCAGTCGGGGCGAGGCATTCGTATCGACAAACGCCTTGAGCGAGTCCAGCGAATCGAGCAGGGCGTTGCCATGGTTCTCAATGGCCAGATAGGAATCGTGCTGCTCGGCCAATTCGACCAGAGGCTGAAGGCCATCGATGAATTGACGCATGCGCTGGGTCAGTTCTTCGGGCGGGCAGGGGGCGGCGCTGCCCTGGATGGCGACCCCACCTCCGGCGTCACCGAGCAGCTTGGCGTAACGGGCATAGCCGCCACGATAGACCGAGAACGCGAACAGTTTCAGCTTGCACCTGGCCAACAGGGTCCGCAGCCCGTCCGGGCCCAGACGCTCGGCCACGTCATCGAGATGAGGACAGTCTTCATGGGCCGACCAGATATCGATGGCTTCGAAGCCCAGGTCCGCGGTGCGCTGGCACGCCTGTTCGATGGGCAACTCTTTGAAATGGATAGAGGAGGTGGAAAGCCGCAGGGGCCAGGGTTTGACGGCGGTGGCCTGATCATCGGCAACACCGCAGGTGCCGCGCGACCCGGGAAGGGCCAGCACAGCCCCCAGCAATTCCAGGAAACGGCGGCGGTTGAGTGGATAGTCCATCTGACGCTTCTCCCGATTCTTCTCCTGCGGGTTCTGCGTACCGGTTGTCCGCAGTTCTTACAGTGCCTTCCCAACTTAACCCGCTCAGGCAATCGCTGCAAGCGCCAATTCCTCGGCCGACGCGTTGCATCGTCCAGGCCGGCGGCCGTATAATGGTCGGTCAGCGAGCATGGTCGGGGACATGAGATGTTTGGGGCGAATGTCGTTGGCAAATGGGTCATCGTGATCGGCGCCGTCGGGACTCTCTGTCATGGAGCCCCGGTGTCGCCAGGACAGGGAGGCGCAGACGTGTCGAAGCAAGCGATCAGTGCGGATGAAGGGCCTGCCCTGAAGGACCTGACCATACGCATTGTCCAGGACAACTATCGCAGTGCCGATCGACTGGAGGCGGCGTGGGGATTCGCGGCCCATTTGATCGGTCCGCAGGAAAACATCCTCTTCGATACCGGCAGTGACGGCGCGCTTCTGCTTGGTAATATGGGTGAGCTCGACATCGATCCAAATCGCATCGAGACGGTGGTCCTGTCCCACAATCACGCCGATCATACCGGGGGACTGGTGAGCCTTCTCAAGCAGAACGCGAGTATGACGATCTGCGGCCTGGAATCGTTTCCGACGCGGTTCCAGCGGGCCGTGCGCGGTTACGGCGCGAGATTCGTCGCGGTGAGCCGCCCGCAACCGATCTGCCCAAATGTCTGCTCAGCCGGGCAGATGGGGACCCGCATCCGCGAACAGGCCCTGATCGTTCGTACCGAACGCGGGCCGGTGGTCCTGACGGGCTGTGCCCATCCCGGCGTCGTCCGGATGATCGAGAAGGTCAGAGCGCTGCACGAGGAAGAGATTCTCCTCGTTCTGGGCGGTTTCCATCTGGGCTGGGCCCAGGCGGCCGAGATCCAGCAGATCATCCGTTCCCTCAAGAATCTGGGCGTGCGATACGTCGCGCCCACACACTGCTCGGGCGACAAGGCTCGCGCGCTGTTCCGGCAGCACTTCGGGGCCCACTATCTCGAGGTCGGGGTCGGCAAGACGATCAGCCTGGCCGATCTGAAGTGACCTGCCCTGGGCGCAAGAAAACGGACGGGGCCACGAGCCAAAGGACCGTGACGCCGTCCGTCTTTGAGTGCTGCCAATTCAAACCAGACCTGTTGGTTCGGCTTCGATTACATCCCTGGCTGCTGCGTGCTCTACTGTTGCATGCCTTGTTGTTGCATCTGCATCACCACAGCCATGATTTCCTGCACGTGCTGCTTGGGCACGGCCAGTTCGATGGTCATCTTGCCATCGGCGGTGCCGCCGGCAATGGCTAGATTGCTCTGTGAGGGCATGCCGGTCGCAGGAATCGGGATCGGGGCGATCGCAGAGACCATCTGAATGATGCGCAGCACGTTGAGCGTGGTAAAGAAATCGGCCTTGTCCGCTCCAGGGATCAACTGCATCGCCGTTTGGACCTCGCTGGGGGCCTGGCCCGCGCCGCCGGCCTTGACCTGATCGATCAGTTTGCGCACGGCCGCACCTGCGTCGGGCGACAACGCATAGACCAGCATCCCATCGAGGGTCGCCAATTGGACATTCAGTCCGCCCCCGTACAGGGCGTTGATCATCTGGGCCTGTGGCGAAGTCGTGTCCGTGGATGCCATGCTGAACGTGACGCTGTCGATGGCGACCCCCTGGTAGGTGTCTGCTTTGCGCTTCACATCGAACGACACCGTCACGCCCATGCTCTTGTAAAACTCGGCGATCGGCCCCGAATTCATCATCTTGGAAGCGGCATCCATGAGCTGGTAGAACTTCTCGGTGTCCTTCAAGCCCGCGACGTACTGAACTGAAAACGGCGGTTTGCCGCTTGGATTGGCCGACAACGACCCGGCGACCGACCCGCTGAAACAGTCCATCGCGTTGGTCATCATCGTCTTGAGCTCGTCCATGTTCGCGTCGGGCGTGGCACCGCTGCCCACCATCTGCGACAGCATCCCCATGGCCATTTCATTGTACTTCTTCCAGAAGGGCGAATCGAGCGAGCCGGTGAAGTTCATGACGGCCCCATTGCTGAGATAGCCGAGAAGCTTGTTGCCCGACTTGGCAGTGCCGGCCTGGAACATCGCCGCCAAACCGGAGCCCGGTTTGCCCGCCAGGACGACAGCGGCGCCGACCCTATCGGCACTTGGATTCAGGGACAGGCTGAGATACTTGGCCTCGTTCATAAGGGTTTCGATCAAGGTGGCATACATATCGATCGAGGCGCTGGCGGCCGCCATCTGGGGGGCGCCCTGTTCTTGCGCCATCGCCATGCCCTGCTTGATCTCCTGGATCTTGGCCTGGACCATGGGGCCGAACAGTTGTGCGGCGGCCTCGATATTGGCGTAGGCCCAGACCGAGGCGCTGGACGCCTGCTTCAATTCGGCGGCGTCGAGTCCCGCCGCCAGTCCCGAAGCGCCGCCCGTCAGCAGTTTCTTGACTTCGGCCAGACCCGAACCCGGCTTGCCCGCCAGCGCGAAGTTGCCGACCTGGGTCACCTCCAGCATCGCGCTGCCCGCCGGGCCGATCGTCGAGATGCCCGTCGCGTCGGCGGTACTGACGTTGGGATTGCCCGAAACGAATTGCTGATAGTCGCTGACCGGAATCAGAATACCGACGGCCGTGGGATCAGGGCCGGCCGGGCCGGGCAAGGGACCGAATAGGGTGAAGCTGCCCGCGGTGTTGAGCCCCTGGGGCTGTGGACTGCCCAGGACCTGGCCCAACTGCCCCTTGACCATCATTGAGACCGGCGCGGGGAATACGCCGGTTAGAAACAGTTCCACCTGGCCCAACGCGTTGTCGAGGTTGTTGATCCGCACGCAGTACAAGCTGCTGCTGGGGACCATCTTCAGGGCGTCATCGGCCCGGGCCGTATCGCTGCCCGCGGTGCCCAAACCCAGCATGAGCAGCAGGGCGGACAATACGAATGTTCTTGTGGGACCGCTGAATCGTGTCATCGCTATACCTCCTGAAAGGGCTTCCTGTTACGATGTTGACTTACCTTATTCCTACGGTGTTCAAGGTATACGGCCTGCCATAGGGCGTCAACAGGAAAAAGTGCAACGCCGCGATGGCTTTGGCAGCCGCCATTTCGGCCACTCTCAAATCCGTTGACCGGTGAGTCACGAGGTGATCGGGCCCACGCTCGACATGTCCCCTCGAGGACGAAGCGGTTGCCACCAGATTTCCGTTGACATCACCGTATCTCGGCGGTAGCCAAGGCGTTATGGACGACACTCAGTCGTAGCCAGGGATGCTGTTATGATTTTGTTAGAACGTCCAACAGTCGAGACGATCCTCACTTTGTTCGCCGGGCCAGGGGACCATTCTGTGAATGTGATGCGCCCGGTGTACGAAGGCGCAGGGTTCTTGGCGTGATAAGGAGTGCGACATGACAGTGGGATCGTACAGCGTCAACAGGGGGACAACCGTGAATCGTCGGCGCCGGATCTGTGTCGTCGGATGGATGCTGTGCCTCGGCATGGTTGCCGGCGTCGCTTTTCCCCGGGCCGGTTACGCGCAGTTCTTCCGGGTCTACGAGTACAAGACGGCCGATGCCGGCGCGGTCGAGTTCAGCTATTGGACGACGTACGTGGTCGACTCGGACGAGACCATCAACTACTTCGACGAAGGGGTTCTGTCCCGTGAGAAGCTTTGGGCCCACTCCTTCGAGGTCGAGTACGGCCTGTCTCACAAGCTCACGGTGGGGTTTTACGCCGATTTTATGAGTCCTGATGACGGGAATTTCGAGTTCATTCAGTCAAAACTCCTGGCCCGCTACCGGTTGTTCGAGAAGTACGAATTGCCGGTGGATATCGCCCTCTACGGCGAGTACATCATCCCCGACAAGGATTACGCCGACTCCGAGAAATTCGAGTTTCGCACGGTGATCGAGAAAGACATCGGGCCTTGGCGTGTGGCCTTGAATCCTATCCTGGAGAAGAAGACCAGCGGAGACGACGTTGAGGAGGGGGTCGAGTTTGCCTATGCGGCCGGGATCTACTACGACAACGGTGGGGATGGGCTCTGGAACACGACGGAAACGCACCTTCGTCCGGGGGTGGAGTTCTATGGCGATATGGGCGAATTGTCCGATCCGAAAGGGTCCAGTGACCGCAAGCACTATATCTTCCCGGTGATTGATCTGTATTGCCCCCGCTACGGCAGCACGAAATTCCACTGGAATTTCGGCACCGGGTTCGGCCTCGGGGGTCAGGCCGACGACCTGGTGCTCAAGAGCATCGTGACGTTCGAATTCATTTTCTAAACGCCGTTGTGCAAAGCGCCTTGCAGCTTCGAATGAGAGGTCGATCCGCCATGAAGCGAACAGCCCAGATCATTTTGATCGTGTCCGCGTGTTGCGGGACATTCTTCGTCACCAATCCGGCCGGCAGCGCCGGACGCGCCGAGCCGAAGCATACGATGGATCATTGGGACGATCCCTACGATTGCGTCGGCTGTCACTGGGAGCGTATTGCCGACTGGTCGTCGTCGCAAATGTCGCGCTCCTACACGGGGGATTTCTTCCAAGCCCAGTTCTTCAAGTACGTCGTGAAGGATGCGGCCCGCGATCCGGCCGTCAAGGATGCCGCCGCCGACTGCATTGGTTGTCATGCTCCCTCGGCCTTTCTCTCGGGTGTGCTGACGCCCCCGGAACCGGCGCTGAAGGACAATTTCTGGAATCAGGCGTGGCCCTGGCCCGATTCCTACCGGACTGCCGGTCAACTCAAGACCGGCCTGGATGACAAGCAGCTCAACGAACCCTCCAGACAGACCTATCGCAACATCCTGCCGGTGGCCAAGCAGGGCGCCGATCGCGGCGTGTTCTGTGATTTCTGCCATTCGACTGTGAGCACGTCCGACCGTCAGCCGTTCAATCACAACTATGTTGTTGACGCCGGGCCCGGACGCAACACCAAACGCGCGGATCTGGAGTTCCCTTGGGCGCCGTATCACAAGACTCAGGTCTCCGAACTGTTCGAGAGTGCCGACCTGTGTGGCATTTGCCACAACGAACAGAATCCGTTCGGAGTCTGGGTCAAGGCGACGCAGCAGGAATGGCTCGAGACCGATTACGCCGAGCGCGACATCGTCTGTCAGTGGTGTCACATGCCGCCGCGCGAGGGCAAGCCCGCCAAGATGGGCCCCGAGCGGCCCTGGAACCACGCCCACTGGTTCGGTGGCGGGTTCTCCGGATTCGTCGAAGGGGTGGCCCGCACCAAGCTGCACGTACCCCAGGAGACCGTAACGCCCGGGACCACGGTGCCCCTGGAGATTACGATCAGTGACATCGCCACCGGTCATCTCTTCCCCACCGGCTCCACCGAAGAGCGCGACGTCTGGCTGCGCCTGGCGGTGGTGGATGTCGAGGGGCACGAATTGCAGCATATTCCCGTTGAGCCCAATCCGCAGGACCCGAACGATCGCTATTTCATCACGTCGAACGCCCTGGAAGCCTATCCCAGCCACAGCGATCACAGCGACGTGCTCGCCCGTGATTCGCTGCCCGAGGGCGACCGCATTTACCAGGATGTGTTCCTCGATTCAAACGGTAAGGTCACGTTCGGGCAGTGGTATGCCGTGCGCATCATCGGCAATCGTCTGGAGCCGGGCGAAACGCGGGTGGAGAAGTACTCCTGGCAGGTGCCCAGGCAATGGGCCGGACGCGCGGTGCGCTTACGGGCGACGCTCAAGTATCGGCGCATGGCCGATTCCCACGCAACCATCATGGGCATCGAGAAGCGTCCGCATCTGCTCGTTTCGCAAGACGAGAAGGTGGTCAGGATTGCGGCCCGGTAATCGCCACTACATTAACCCATATTGTGGTGATGCCACCACTCCGGTCCGCTTGTCATCCTGAGCCAAAGGCGAAGAGCCTGCCCTGAGCGCAGCCGAACGGGATCTGGGCTCAGTACAGGAAAGACCTTTAATCTCAGTCGAGAGCCAGATGCTTCACTTCGTTCAGCATGACAATTCCACGTTTGCCTGGAGCAATGACAACATGCGCGTGTAAGCCTATCTAGACGGCGACGTGGAGGATCAAGTCCTGCAGCGAACGTTTGGGGACGTGATGAACGCCTTCATCGTCGCGCCAGTACCTGACGTCTCCCTTTTCTCCGACGGGATCGATGACCACCTGTTCGGCCGGCTTGCCCAGGGCGAGCACGAGCAGAATCTCATACCGCGCGGGGATGCTTAACGTCTCCCGCAGGTCGTCCCGCGCCACCAGACCGATCATGCAGCCGGCCAGGTCTTTCTCCCGCGCACCCAAAAGGATGCTTTGGGCGGCGATCCCGTGGTCGCAGCCAAAATTACGGCTGACCTTCGTGTCGCCCAGGATGATGATGTATGCTGAAGGTCGCTCGCCTCGAGCCGGGCCGAGCCAATCCTTCAGATAGCCGGCCCAGGTCAGGTGCGGAAAGATCGCTGCGTTGGTCTCGGGATCGCACGAGAGGATGTACTTCAATGGCTGAACGTTGGCCGCTGAAGGCGAGAGCCGTGCCAGATCGACGAGCGCTTCGAGCGTGCTCCGTTCGATGGCGACAGTCTCGTCGAAACGACGGCAGCTTCGGTTCCGGGCGACGAGGTCAGATAACATTTTGGTGGTCTCCTTCGGGCCATGACGCCGGTCAGCGTGCATCGTCAACCAGGCCCAGCTTGATGGCCAGCAGCGTCGGTTCGGCGATGTGCAGATTGTTCAGGAGGGGCTCGGTGTACTTGATGTCCCCGTACTCGGCCTCGTCGAAGTGGTGTTGCTTGCCAACGTGGTTGTTCCAGTCGACGCCCTCGGTGAGAAAGCCCGTGTCGCGTTGATGGTGCTTGGCGATGGCGCGGAGAATGGTCAGGCCGTCGCGCCGGCATTGGTCGTTCTTCGTGTCCTGGTAGGCCTCGAAATAGGCCGCGGCCGCCTCGGCGTTTTCCCAGAGATAGGCCGTGTCCCAGCTCTTTTCCATGTAGAGCAGGCCCTGGGTCTGCACGCCGTTACGGTCTTCAGCCATCTTGAACTGGTCCAGCCCCGCCAGGCATTTTTCGTAGGCGAACTGGCGCACAGCCTCGTCGTTCAGGAGGCGAGCAGCCGCGCGCAGTGTGCGAAACGCCACGGCGTAAGCGACGCTCTCGTGTTCGTCGTAGGTGTCGTGGTTGATACTGCCGAAGATGCCGCCGGCCTTCATGAAGACGTCGACCTTCTCGCGCACCTTCGCCGTGTAGTCGGCGAGCCCGCGCTCGGTCAGCGCGGTATTGAGTTGGATGATGAACAAGCCGTCACCGCTCTTTTCGAAGAGGATGTCCCCGTCGCCATAGGCGTTCTGCGGGTAATGTTCGCCCGAGGGCTTGCAGCGGCGGGGGTACCATCCGTTGGCGGTGGACTTGACGTGGGTGTCGATCCATTGGGCCGTCTTGAGCGCGACCGCGCGGGCGGTCTCCTGACGCGGCCCTTCGAGCAGGTCACTGAACAGCAGCAGTTGATAGGCGATGCGGGCCATCGACCCGGCGCAGAACCAGTTGTTCTTGTGCTGGTAATTCAGGCAGAACGTGTCGGTGGTGGTCTCGCGGTAGCCTGTGATGAAACCGGTGTCATAGTCGATAAAGCCGGCTTCGAGGACGTGATCGAGCAGCGACAGGGCCTGCTCTTGAAGGGCCGTGTCCCGGCTGTAAAGGCCGAAGGCGTACAGTTCGTACGCACCGCCGACCGCATTGGCCGCCCAGCCCGGGCCTTCGAGATTGCCGAAATCGTGCCAGCCCATGATATTGCCGTCCTTATCGACGAAACTCGATTTGCAGCAGAGGTTGCCTTTGTACTCGACGAGTGTGTACTGCGTCGTGAACCGGATCGAATCGCGCACCGAATCGAGAATCGTGTAGTCGGGATCTTCGGGCAGGTAGAAGCCGGACGCGGTGTCCTCCAGCTTGATGTAGTCGAGGCCGAACATGTAGCTCTTGACGGCCTGTTCATTGGCGCCGAGGATCTCCACTTTCAGCCGATGCGCGCCGCGCGGCAGTTCGCGCGGGCCCAAATCGAGAGCACCGGTCGCGATGACACCGTTGTTGTAGAGATCGATCGGCGCGCCCAACTTCTCGCCGTTGAGGTGGAACTGCACGATCCCGTAGTCTCTGGCCTTGGTCAACTGCACCTTGATGCGATAAGTGCCGTCCTTCTCCACGGGCAGGGCCAGTTCGAGCATGTCCCCCGGCTGGGCGCCGGTCCACCACAGGTGGCTGTCATTGCTCCAATCGGGGCCGAAACCATACATGTCCTGCCGCGTCGTGTTGCCTCCGGTCCTGGAGAGGACCGGTAACTCCTCACCTTCGATGGCGCCCTCGACCTTGAACACCTCGATGGGATGCCAGTAGCCGATGCGTTGTTCGACATCGACGGGCTCGTACGGGTCGCTCTGTCCAGCCTCCTGGTACCAGTACGCGATACTCGCGTACAGCGTGGGACGCTCGTTGGAGTAGTACTTTTCGATGGCGGCTTCGAAGGACGTCTGGAACGGGACGTTGTCGGCGATGTGCCAGCGATTGACGGAGATGTGCCCCCGGTTCTGCATGCTGATCGTCTGGTTGTGGTAGCAGTTTTCGAACAGCTCGGGATCGCACCAGGCATAGCCGAAGTAGTCTTCCGAGCCGGTCCCGAAGGTGGAGGGGAACTTCTCGCCGTCGACGAAGAACTTCTCATCGCCCTCGCCCCACCAACTGCCGCGCGGATTCCAGACGTGCAGCATCACGCCGCAGAAACGCCCCCGGCCCTGCGTCTTGAGCATGGTCCAATCGATCTTGCGCCGCTCGGCGTCATCGGGTAGCAGTGTGTCGCGGTGCCACTTGGCGTGGAAGCGCCCGAGTTTGTCGATCGGTTGAGACAGCGGAGCGCAGCGGAACAGAAAGCGAACGGTTCGCCCCGTGTCGCCGTCGTTGGTCAGCTTGACCGTGGCCCCGTCCCGGAAAGGCATATACCAATGGCTGTAGAAGCCGCGGTCCGTCATTCCCAGAGGCAGCGATCCATACTTGTTGACGCCCGGGGCGGTGCCGAAGAAATCGCCCAGCGGCGTCCACACGCTGGGCTGCGCTTCGCCATCCCAGTACATGTGCACGGTCAGTTCGCGCAGAACGTTCAAGTCTTCCGGCGTCTCTGCCGGGACCTCCGTGTCGACCTGGATGTCCGTGATGGCCTGTGCGCCGTCCAGTTCAACGACGGTCGCGGTTTCGCCCGGTTCGATCGTGATCTCTTTGCTGATGCGCTGCTGGTGACGTCTGCGGACCAGCGAACCGGGGCCGGTCGAAACCAACGCGGCGTTGGCGCGGTCGAGGGCCCGGATCGCGTCGGCCGCAAGCTCGCGCTTGAATGTCGGCACAACGGTCCCTTCGGGGTAAGTCGTGTAGGTGAAGTGGTAATAGGCACCCCAGTCCTTTTCGGCCGTGATCTTGCAGGATTTCTGGAAGGGGATGGGGACATAGTTGTTCTGACCCCGCGCGGTTTCATGCACCAGGGCCGGATAGGTGAAGGGGGCGTTCTCTAAGTCGAAGTAGCCGATGAAGGGCAGGTCCACGGCCGGTTCTTTGGCACCGTCGAGGTAGATCTTGACGTGTCCTTCTTTGGGCAGGGCCGACCAGATCCGCCAGATCACGCCGGGGCCCTCGATCTCGGCAAAGACAAATTCTTCGCCTTCCTTGCGAATGGTGCCGTCGCCATCGCCGTT
>CP070782.1:4246320-4255798 GCA_020346325.1 Phycisphaerales bacterium | reverse complement strand
GAGGAAAAGATCCCCCTGTCTGGGCCGGAGAAGCAGCAGTTGATCCGGGAGGTGATGGACGAGGTCTTCGGGTATGGCCCCCTAAACGAGTTTCTACGCGATCCGACAGTCAGTGATATTTTGGTCAACGGCCCCCACAAAGTGTACATCGAACGCCGCGGGCGTCTGGAATCCACGGATGCGACGTTCTTGGACAACGATCACCTCATGCGGGTCATTCGCCGTATCGCAGACAATGTGGGACGTCGAATCGACGAAAGCACGCCCATGCTCGATGCCCGTTTGCCGGATGGCTCACGTGTCAACGCCATTGTCCCTCCTTTGGCACTTGATGGTCCGGCCATGAGTATCCGGCGCTTCGGTACCAACCCGTTGGATATGGAGCGCCTGATCGAACTGGAGGCCCTGCGCGAAGAGATGGCGATGTTCGCCGAGGCGTGCGTGCAGTGTAAGCTCAATGTCTTGATCTCGGGCGGTACCGGATCGGGTAAAACGACCTTTCTCAACGCGGTATCTCGGTGGATTCCTTCCGGTGAACGCCTGGTGACGATTGAGGATGCCGCTGAATTGCAGCTTCAGCAGGAGCATGTGGTGCGTCTGGAAACGCGTCCTCCGAACATTGAAGGCAAGGGCCAGGTGACGCAGCGTGACCTCTTGCGCAACAGTCTCCGTATGCGTCCGGATCGGATCATCATCGGTGAGGTCCGGGGCAGTGAAACGCTGGACATGCTGCAGGCGATGAACACCGGGCATGAGGGATCGATGACCACGGTGCACGCCAACAATCCGCGCGATGCGCTGAGGCGTCTGGAGAATATGGTCAGTATGGCAGGCCTCAACTTCCCGGTGCACGCCATCCGGGAACAGATTAGCTCGGCCCTGGACTTGATTGTCCATCTGGATCGCTTGGCCGGCGGGGCTCGTAAGGTCGTCCAGGTCGTAGAGATCACCGGCATGGAGGGCGAAACGATCTGTCTGCACGATCTCTTTCGATTCGTTCAGAAGGGCGTGGACGTCAACGGCAATGCCTATGGCGATTTCGAGGTGTGTGGCGTGCGGCCTCAGGTGTTGAACAAACTCAAAGCGTACGGTATCGAGATGGCCCCGGATATGTTCCAGAGTCGCATTCTCCCGAAGCCCAAGCCGGAACCGCAAGAAGCCGAGCCGCCGCAGAGCAGCGAGCCGGAAGTTAGGCCGCGAAAAGGGCTCTGGCACTGAGGCTTCTGCCCATGTAGCCGAGTCAGCCCGTGACGGGCCCGTGAAAGGGACAGAGTAGACGTGAGCAAGCAGGAACTACTCAACACGATCATTATGGCCTCCGTGTTTGTGCTGGTCTTCTCGGGGTGGACCATCTGTGTCGTATTATGGGTGGTGCAGTATGCCCGGCGGCGCAAACGTTTCCGGCAGCGAATGGGGCTACCGGAGGATGAGAGTAAGCGCTCGCAGGCGTTGCAGCTTTGGCGTGATGACTATGAGACCCGCCGGAAGTCGGTCAAACGCCCGAAGGAGACACTGGCCGATCAGTTGGAACGTCTGCGCGCCAGTGCCGGGTGGAAGACGCCCGCGCACCTGGTCCTGTTGGCGGTGGGTGGGCTTGCCGTGCTGGCTGGCGTTGCCGTGGCCTTATTAGGCTATCAGATTTGGCTGGCGCTGTCTGTGGGGCTGGCGATCGTGGCAGGCTTCCACGTGATCACCAAACAGCGAATCGCGCACCGTATCACGCTGTTTGAAACCCAGCTCGTGGATTCCCTTCGTATCGCGGCGCGGGCCCTGCGCGCGGGCCATCCGCTCGTCGGCGCGTTCCAGGCCATCTCAGACGAAATCGGCGATCCGGTGGGCCCCCTCTTCGGCGACATTTGCCAGCAGCAGACCCTTGGACTCGATCTCCAGGAGTCCATTCGAAAGGTCGCGGATTCGGCACGCAACGCCGATTTGAAACTCTTCGCGACCGCCGTCAGTATCCAAATGACCACCGGAGGCAATCTGGCTGACGTCATGGAACGTCTGGTCGACGTGATGCGGTCGCGTATGCGCCTGAATCGTCGCGTGCGAATTCTCACCGCACAAAGCAGGGCGAGCAAGAACGCGCTGCTGGCGATCCCGGTGGTTCTGTTTCTCCTGCTGAACGTCATATCGCCCGACTACGTGGCGGTGATGTACACGACTTCTGTAGGCGTCGGCATGCTGGTTGGGACCGTGATCAGCATGGCTTTCGGCGCCGTGGTGATGGGAAAAATGTCTCAAATAAAATATTAGGCCGTTTGGAAGCACATGTGGGAATATTTGGACAGAATTAATCTTGATACATTGGGGCCGCAGCTGATTGTTGGCGTGCTGGCCTTTGTCGCCGTCATCTTCATCGGCGCGACCGTCTTGTTCTGGCGCGAGCAGCGCCGCAAGGCAGCGGCCAAAAGGCTTCGCTCGACCGGCGCGCCGGAAGCTCCGCAACCGGTGATCCGGGAGTCGCGTATCTTAAGGTCCCTGGAGCGGATCGGGAACTACGTATCCCATGGTCGGGCCAGCACTGGTCTTTGGGAGCAGTTGATTCGGGCCGGCTACATGGGGCGCGGGGCAACGGCCGTCTATACCGGCGCCAAGATAGTCCTTTTTGCGGTCGGTATAACGGTCGCCGTTGTCCTGGTCTGGGACATGGAAGCGGACATGACACGGAAGTTCATGCTGATTACCTTGGGTGGTGCCGTTCCGTTCTTTATGCCCAATTGGTTCGTGCGGTTTCAGGAAAGGAAGCGGCAGGAGGAAATTCGACAGTTTCTCCCCGATGCCGTCGATCTGCTCGAAATATGTGTCTCGTCGGGAATTGGACTGGACATGGCCTGGAACATGGTGTCCGCTGAGCTTCATCATGTCAGCCCCGTGTTGGGCAATGCGATGGACCTCAGCAATTTTGAGATTCATCTCGGCGTCAGTCGCACCCAAGCCATGCGCAACATGTCGATCCGCACCGGCGCCGAGTCGCTCTCCTCGCTGGCGGCGATATTGGTGCAGAGTGAGCGATTTGGGACCAGCGTGGCGACGGCCCTGCAGGAGTTTGCCGGATGGATGCGCGAGGAACGCAATCTGACGGCAGAGGAAAAGGCGGAGAAATTGCCGGTAAAGCTGATCTTTCCCATGACCCTCTTCATTTTCCCTGCCATTCTCGTGGTCGCGACGGGGCCCGCCTGGATTGCCCTGTTTCGCGCGCTTGGGGGGATGTAAGGAAGGTCGTTCAAAGGATGCGAACAAGGGATTATTTCAATACAAGGAGAACGCTTATGAGATGGTATGGTGTGCTGGCGGTTTGTCTGGTATGCGGCTTGAGCGTGGGCTGCCAGGAGAACCTGCATGAGAGTCAGAGCGATCGGAATCTGGACGTTGAGCTGGTCAATACGCTGAATAACCTTGGGGTGGAAAACGCGATTGTTGCTCAACACACGCTGTACCCCTATCATTTTGTTTTAGACGCAGAAGAGCTCAACGAATTGGGGCGTCGTGACTTGTCCGTCCTGGCTCGCCACTTCAGAGAACATGAAGGCACGTTGAACGTGCGGCGTGGGAAGACCTCGCCGGAACTCTATGAGGCACGCCTGACGTACGTTATCGAGGAGCTCACAGAAGCAGGAGTCGACACCGACCGCATGGTCGTTGCAGACGGCATGCCCGGCGGCGATGGCATGGCTTCTGAGCGTGTGGTCACCATCATGGAGAAATCCGTGGCAGCCAGGAGTTCCGGCGAAACGGCGTCGTACAGCGGGACGCTAACGAGATGAATATGGAAAAGCGACCAGTGGCGTGCGTGGCGTCTTGCGCGGCGGCATGTCTTGGCCTTGTCGGTCTGGTCATGATGCCTGGCTGCGCCGAATCTATGCAGACCACAGAGGGTAGCTTCCGGGGCGCGAACCCTGCCCCTGCCGCTGAGATACGGGGCGATCAGCCTCCCACGCCCAAGACGCTGCTCTCGATGGCTGATATCCTGGCGGCCCAAGGCAAGGACAAGGAATGTGAATCCGTGCTTTGGACCTGCATTCGGCAGCACCCTGGCTTCGCGCCGGCTTACAACAGTCTTGCCGAGCTTCAGATGCGTCAGGGACGAATGGCCGAGGCGGCGACGGTGTTGTCAGGAGCCCTGCGCCGCTGGCCCAATGATCCTGTGCTCCTGAACAATTTGGGGATGTGTTCTCTGATTGGTCAGGATTATGAGACCGCGCTGGAGTATTTCACGCGTGCTGCGGCGTATGCCCCCAAGAGCAAGAAGTATCGGGCCAATATGGCGACAAGCTTGGGAATGCTCGGACGAGATGCTGAGGCCTTGGCCTTGCTAAAACAGATCCTCCCCGAAGAGAGGGCGGAACACAATGCCGATGTGTTAAGAAAGGCGCGACAGAAGGCGGCTGGTTCGTCCGCAAATATCACGCCGGGGTAGGCTGATACAGACCTTGCCGAGTCGTGCGTCAGTCAGCACGGCCAATGATGGCAGCGGTGCGATACGTTAGTGTTGCGTCGTCAGCGTCCCTATCGACGTGGAAAGGGCGCTGCCGATGGAAGGTTTCGAGCGGGAATAGCTAAAGCGTATGTGGCCACCGACCGATAATGGAAAGTGGAAGAGTATGTCCCTGTTTCCATTCCATTATTGTGGGGTCGATTATGCTGAGTACGCTGTCCAGGTCGGAATCATCAATCGATTTCGTGTGTCCCCATTGTGGGGTTTCGGCATTTGAGGTCATTCCCGAGCCGATCGAAGAACGTGGTTGTGGGAGTGGTCCCGCTTTGTTCATGCGATGTTTTGGATGCGATCACGTGTTCCAGCATGCGCTCGAAGATGTGCTTGACGCGATGGCGGATAGACTGACTGAGATCAGTGAGCGCATCTGACACCTTGAATTAAGACGGGGCGTGGAGTCAACGGCAGCCTTCACATGATGGCAGTCTCCTATACGGCCGGCTCGACCGGTGGCCGTGTTTCTCAAGAGGCCTGAACCGGGGAGACGCGAACGCAGATGGTTGTGTTCTCAGTGGAAAGGGGCGAAGAACGATGACAGATGCTGAATTACCGGGTCCCGCGAGTCTGCATGGCACGCCGAATTTCTACCGAGTGATGTTCTTTCTGTGCTTCATCTTGCTCGTGCTGCTGCCGTTCGGGCTCTTGAGCTCGAACGTGTGTCTTGAATCAAAGGAAATCCAGCTCAACGGCCATCTCTCTGCGCTTGGGTCTTCCCTTGAGTCTTTGCGGCAGCAGATAGCCGGCGATACGGAAAGCATTGCCAGCCTGGAAGGCGAAGTGCTCGAGATCGCCGAGGCCGAGCAGGTGTTTTCGGAGGAGGGCGATCAAGGCCATATCTGGGGTCCTGACACCCGGTGGTCGGATATGGGCCGGGCACGCGTGGAAGAGCTTTGGCGCCGCCGGCAGATCCTTCAGGAAGACCTGACGCACCTCCAAACGCTGCTGCGGGAGCAGACGGCGGATCTCACCATCGTTCAATCTGAAAAAGAGCGAATTGCCCACTTTCGCACATTCGTCAGCGACCGCAAGATTGCCCTCTATGCCGTGATCCTCGCCGGTGTGTTTGGCTCGGCCCTTTTCGCCCTGCTGTGGGGTGCCCTGGTACAGGGCAGGGTAAATGGCGTCCTCGCCGTATGGGCCGGCAAATAGTAGCCCGCGTACGGGCGCAGACAAGAGAACCGCACCCTGCTGAAATGTGGCCTCCACGGGGCTGCCCAGCGTTCGGCCGGGGTGAGGAGATACACTCGTCGTATGCGGGGGCGGATGGGGCGTCCGACCGGTTCGGAAGAAGCGCATTGTCTTGAGATGCTTGAAGATCATCTCCAAGTGCCCAGTGTCGTCAGCGTGCACACCCCTAGCTTGACGGCGGGCCCTGGGTTTTGGTAAAATAGGTGGCGGCAGGGTTTTGGCGGTGAAAAACGGATGGCGATTACATCCGACAACCCGGTCTTTGGCCGCATGAGACAGCGGATTGTGGTCGTTGGCAAAGTCGACCCGAAGCGAGGCGTGCTTACGCGCGGGAAGGCTCATTTCATGAGGGACAGACATCTGCGGGCCATGCTCCGAAGCGGCGTCGTTACGCCCGAGCAACTGGAAGCGGCGGTGAGTGGTTTTGCCCAGGCACCTTGCAGTTTCATATGGCTGGCTGCGATTGATGGGGCCGTCCTGGAGAAGGCTGACCGCGTGTTCCTCGCCAAGCAAGGCAGAGCGCCGGTCGAGAATGTCGATTTCCATCTCAACGGGGACTATCACAAGATCTGTCGAAGCCTTCAGCACGACCTGCATCATTATGATGCTTATCTCCAGGAGTTCTCTCGAACTGAACAGCCCCCAGTCCCGGTCCCCGCGGAGGAATCCACCGGGCAAATCAACCGCGCCGAGCCGCCTCCAGCCGAAGAACCGATAGTTCAAGCACTTGCGGAAGAACCTCGGCAGGCTCGTCGAGGAGAGTTGAAGAAGAAGCCCATCTGGCCCTTCGTGATGGTGGTGGTCCTGGGATTTTGCAGCATACCAATCCTGGCGATGATGCTCGCGACGTATTCTGCCGGGCAGAGCTTGGCGGTCGGGTTTATCATGGGCATCCTCTGGCTGATGATTTTGCTGGGCGCACTCGTTCTGACTTTTCCCCGACAGGCCAGATAGAGCCGTCCGTGCCTGCCATGCATCCGTAACGGTGGGCGGCTGGCCAGGCGTGCGCGGCCCGGCGCTGGTCGTAGGCAAGCGCCGCGGGGCAGGCCGCCGCCTGTTGGGCGGCACGACAAGCACTTCGACGTGCATTCGGCCAAAAACGGCGTTTTTGGGATCAGGAGGCCGGTTTGAGGCTGCCTCTGGATCAGTTAGTCGAGGTTCGAATCCTCGTTCCCCAGTTTTCCCTTCTCTGTGCGCTTGATCGCCATCGCTCGTCTCCGCCCCGAATTGGCTTTTTTTTTCGCGGCACCGGCGTTTCTGGCCCAAAAACGCGGAAAATTGGCTTTGTTTGACGCGCATGATGACACGCCTCCGGGCCGATTCCCGGCCCCGGCCATCTGAGATTTGAGATCTGAGATTCGAGGTGGGAGATCTAGGATCCCAGCCGCCCCCAGCCGCCCGGATTGGCTTTTTTTTCCCGCCAGATCACCGTTTTTGGGCCAAAACGACCACAAATTGGCTTTGTTTGGCGCGCATGATGACGCGCCGCCGCGCCGACTCCCTCCGGCCTCCGGTCTCCCGCCTCCGGCCCGCCCCGATTGGCTTTGTTTGGCGCTCTCTGAAATCTGAGATCCTCGCCCGGCAATCTGAGATCCCGGCCCGCCCCGGCCGGGCCGGCAAAGCCTACCGGTCTCATTGAATATCTGGCCTTTGCCATGGCATGCTCGTGTCTCATGAGTCTCGCTTCAATTCTCACGTCTATTGTTCTCTAAATTACTAACAAATCCGCCCGCCGTCCAGAAAATTCCCCGCGGATTTACTGCATGAGGTGGAAGTACCAGCCGGAGGCGCGGCCCAAGGTGTCACTGACCGAAGTAGACTATCTCGGGTCAGATCGGATCTGCCCAGTTACCGCTGGCAAGCGTCACACAGTTTTGCTACAATGAGGCGCTCATTGGGGGGCTTTTCGGGATGAGGTGCGGATATGAGTACGGCATGTGACACTTCCTTGTGTCTCTCAACGGAGGGGGACTCGTTCCCAGACTTGAGTCACCCTGACGGGATCCACGCGCGTTCGGCCAACGATGTTGGCACTTGTATCGGTTCATATAGACTGATCAAGGTGCTTGGGGAAGGCGGTTGTGGCACAGTCTACCTCGCCGAGCAGAACAACCTGGTTAGACGCCGGGTCGCGTTGAAGGTGATGAAGCTCGGTGTGGACGCCAGACAGGTCGTGGCGCGATTTGAGGTCGAAAGGCAGGCGCTGGCGCTATTAGACCACCCAAACATCGCGCATGTTTACGATACGGGCACAACCGAGGATGGGCGGCCCTACTTCGTGATGGAATACGTAGCCGGCCTGTTCATCACCGACTATTGTGATCGCGAGCGATTGACGATCAAGGACCGCCTGAATCTTTTTACGCCCATCTGTGATGCGGTTTATTACGCTCATCAGCACGGGATCATCCATCGAGATCTGAAACCATCCAATATTCTCGTGCGTGTGCGCGGGGGCGAGGCGATTCCTGTCATCATTGATTTCGGTATCGCCAAGGCGACGAGTCAGCCCTTGACGGACCGGACTCTGATTACGAGCCTGGGGCAACTTGTCGGCACGCCGGCCTATATGAGCCCGGAACAGGCCGAGATGACCGGCATCGGTGTCGACGTTCGCTCGGATGTCTACTCGCTGGGCGTGCTGCTTTACGAAATCCTGACAGGCAGGTTACCGCTGGATGTCGCGAATCCGGGCAAGATCCCTCTCGACGAGATGCTCAGGATGGTGCGCGAAGGAGCGGCCCCGCGACCGAGCGTCTGCGTCTCACGTTTGGGTGAAAAGGCCGAGAGAATCTGCCGAGGTCGGCGCACTGAGCCTCGGGCGTTAGCCAAGCGCTTCAAGAGAGAACTCGAATGGATCCCCCTCAAGGCCATTCGGAAGGAACCGGATCAGCGGTATCAATCGGCTGCCGATCTCGCACAGGACATCAGGAACTATCTCAATGGCGTTCCCCTCCTCGCCGGTCCTCAGTCACTGGCTTACCGTCTTGACAAATTGATCAAGAAGCATCTAAAGTTGGTGATCCTCGCGGAGATTTTCGCCGTGATCCTGATCACTTCGGTAAGCATCATGTTCCTATTCGTGGAGGACTACAGAAGACGGACTGTACAGGCGGAAGCGAGCCTCGCAGAACTGAAGGCGGACCTGAAAGCGGTGAAAGAGCAGAAGGATCAGCTGGAGGTAGCATACCTGAAAACACGAGCCGAACTGGATAGGATTGGCGGGCAGAGATTTCGTAAGGCCCCCCAAGATGACCGTCGAGATTGAGAATCCCCGGGTCTAAGGCCATCTGGCCTGGCCTGTCCGGTTGTTCACGATCTGTCGCTTGGATGTCGTGACTATCCACCAGAGGAGAGCCGGAAACCGAGTGATGCAGGCATCAGAATGTTGTAGCAACTCGGCACACCTGCCTATTGTCCGCCACTTTCCAGTTGGCCCGCATCCAGTGCTCTGGCTAGTTCTCCTGATTTCGTCTTGAAAGAGACCACGGTGCTATCTTGACCTTCGATTACCTGAACGAACCAGGGTGCTATGAGATCGTCGGCCGCAGCGTTGGCAACTGTATGATCACTATCTGATTCTGAAGGAAGTCCTGTCGTCGCTACTGTTCCAACAATATCGCCTCCTGCGATGTATAGTTCGCTAGGCTCTCTAATCTCCAGATCTCTGGGATTGCGCAGCGTAACGTAGATATCTCCCTGACTTCGCGAAAGCTGCAGGGCTTTGACCTGATCCGGGGCCAAAGCGAACGTGACTCGAACTGTACTGGAACGGCTCGATTGACTATCCTC
>CP070782.1:4238487-4246220 GCA_020346325.1 Phycisphaerales bacterium | reverse complement strand
TACATGTGTCCCTTCATGTGATAGCCGCCGTCGATATAGATCACCTGGCCCGTAATGAAGCGGCCGCGCAGCAGAAAGAGCACGGCGTCGACGACCTCCTGCGGAGCGCCGTATCGGTTCAGCGGATTGCAGTGGGCCAGCTTCTCCAGGTAGCTCTCGTCCTCCCCGGCCGGTGGCAAAATCAAACCCGGCGCCACGGCGTTGACGGCTACCTGCGGCGCCAGTTCCATGGCCAGTATGCGCGTCAGGGTCAGCAGCGTGCGCTTGCTCAGATGGTACGACACGTGCTGATGATCGTATACGGTGACGCGCGTGTCGAGCAGGTTGATGATGTGTCCCGGCCTGTCCTGCCGCGCCAGGGCCCGGGCGAGGGTCAGCGGGGCCACGGCGTGAATCTGCATATTGCGCTGCAGCGAGGCCTCGTCAGCTTCCCAGAGCGTATCCTTCTCGAAGACCGAGGCATTGTTGATGAGAATGTCGACGGGACCGGCCTGGTCGATCGCCTGCTCAAAGAGCATCTCAGCCTGCGCCGCTTCGGACAGATCCGCCTGAATGGGCCAAGCGGAGACGCCCATCTGCCGCAGTTCCTCGCAGAGGCCAATCGCGGCCTGTTCGGAGGTATTGAAGTGCACCACGACGTTGGTCGTCCGGCTGGCCAGAGCGAGGGCCATGGCCCGGCCCAGGCGTTTCGCCGCCCCGGTGATCAGCGCTGTCTTACCTGCCAGTGAATTGCGTGACTCATCCATCGCAACTCAATCCGAAACAAAGAATCAGGCCCATTCTATCAGAGCCACATGATGCCGCAAGCAAGCGCATGCTCTGCCCGGCGTCAAGGACTACGGTCAGGCCATCGCTTCCAGGATTTCGGCTGCGTCCTGGACGAGCTTGGGACAGATGGTGCGGAAAAGCCCTTCCTGGGTGGCCTTTTGGGCGCCCGCGGGCGTGCTGATGTCGCAGCCCAGCAATTCCTTGCAGACCACGCTGTTGTTCCGTTGCTTGAACCGCTCGACGAAATCGGCCAACGCGGCGTAAACCTCATCGCGACCGTCCCGCGTGTCGCAGTTGTCCCCCGCATGCTTGAGGCCCAGAACCATGAACGCACCGGTGACGGCGCCGCAGGTCTCGGCCAAGCGCATCCCGCCGGCGAAGCCGGAAGCCAGTTTCATGGCCTGCTCGCGCGTTAAGCCGTACTCGGTGCCGTAGGTACCCACGATGGCCTGGGAACAAGCCTGCCCACCGCAGAAACACTCGACCGCTTCGTCGACTCTGCTCATACTCTCACTCCTTACCACTGAAAGCCTTGGTTTCCACTCAGCGATGCCGTCGGCATTATAGATCGGCCCCGCGGCGGTCGCAAGGGCCGCGATTGACACAGCAAGGACATCAAGCTAAGATCGGATCTTCATGCAATCGGAACAAAAGGACATTACGATTCTCGGGATCGAGACGAGTTGTGATGAGACCGCCGCGGCGGTGGTGACCAACGGCCGCCAGGTGCGCTCGTCCGTGGTCGCCTCGCAGACCGAGCTCCACGAGAAATACGGGGGCGTCGTCCCCGAAATTGCCTCGCGAGCCCACATCGAGAACATCTATCCCGTCCTGCGTGAGGCGCTAGACCAGGCCGGCGTGCGAGGCGAAGACCTCGATGCAATCGCCATCGCCAATCAGCCAGGCCTGACCATCGCGCTGGTGGTAGGCGTCACGACCGCCAAAACACTGGCCTTCACGTGGGGCAAGCCTCTGATCGCGATCAATCACCTACACGCCCATCTGCAATCGGCAATGCTCAGCGCGGAGCAGATCGAGCTGCCGGCGGTGGCTCTCGTCGTCTCGGGTGGGCACACGTCGCTCTATGATTGCGAATCACCGCTCGAACTGACGCTTTTGGGTTCGACCACCGACGACGCGGCCGGTGAGGCCTTTGACAAGGTCGCGACGATTCTCAGACTGCCCTATCCGGGCGGGCCCAGCATCGAGCGCTTGGCCAAACAGGGCAATCCCAAGGCGATTCGTTTCCCCCGTTCGATGCTGGGAAAAGACTCACTGGATTTCTCGTTCAGCGGGCTCAAGACCGCCGTGCTCTACCATTGTCGGGGCCAGGACATGAAAGGAGCCGACCGGGTCGCCGAGATGAGCGAGCAGGAAGTCGCCGATATCGCCGCTTCGTTCCAGGCGGCCGTCATTGACGTGCTCGTCAAGAAGAGCAAGCGGGCCGCCGACCGCATCGGTGCCAAGACGGTCCTGCTGGGGGGCGGGGTGGCCGCCAACGGCACGCTGCGCGACGCACTGCGAACGATGTGCGAACGAGGCCGACCGCCGCGCCGGTTGCTGGTGGCTCCGAAACAATATTGCACGGACAACGCAGTTATGGTAGCTTCATTGGCTTATCATAAGTACCAGGCCGGGCTGTTTGCAGACCTTTCGCTGGAGCCCAGTCCTACCGGCTAGCAGCCGCCAGCGTAGCGGCCCGCAGGCCACCAGAATAAGACGCTGAATCGAGAGGTGCCCTATCCAGGACGGACACTTAAGAGACCTACTGCAACAGGTCAAGACAGGCCGGGTCGAAATCGACGAGGCCATGGAGAAACTGCGCCACCTGCCCTTCGAAGACCTCGGCTTCGCCCGCGTCGACCATCATCGCCAGATCCGGCGTGGCTTCCCCGAAGTGATTTATTGCCCAGGCAAGACGACCGAACAGATCATTCAGATCTTTGGATCGCTAGCCGAGCGTGGCAACAATGTCCTGGCCACGCGGGCTGAGCCAGCTGTGTTCGAGGCACTGGCCGCAACGGGTCAGTTCCCCGAAGCCCAGTACAACGAACTGGCGCGCACCATCGCTCTGAAACAGAAAGAGATGCCCGCTTCGAAGAGCGTGCTGCCGATTCTGACGGCCGGGACGGCAGATCTGCCGGTGGCGATGGAGGCCAAGGTCACTGCCGAGATCATGGGTCAGCGCACCGAGTTGATCTGCGACGTGGGCGTGGCCGGTCTGCATCGCTTGCTGGGCCATCTGCCCAAGCTTCAGGGGGCCAACATCATCGTGGTCGTGGCCGGCATGGAAGGCGCGCTGGCCAGCGTTCTGGGCGGCCTGGTCCGCTGTCCGGTGATCGCCGTGCCGACGAGCGTCGGCTACGGGGCCAGCCTCCACGGCCTCTCGGCGCTGCTGACCATGCTCAACAGTTGTGCGTCGGGGGTCACGGTGGTGAATATCGACAACGGTTTCTCAGCCGCGGTGACGGCCACCCTGATCAACCGGAAGATCGACGCGGGCGCATAGGCTATGGAGATTGTACGCGAGGTACCGAAACTCGAGCCCAGGCCAGTTGACGGGCATAAGGGGACGTTTGGCAAGGTTTGCGTCATCGCCGGCAGCGTCGGCATGAGCGGCGCGGCGGCCTTGGCCGGCCGAGCCGCCCTGCGATCTGGCGCCGGTCTGGTCCGTGTGGCCACGGCACAGAGTGCCCTGCCCACGGTGGCAGCGCTGGAGCCCTGCTACACGACGATCCCCCTGGCTGAAGACACTGCCGGCCGTATCAGCGACAAAGGCATTCACAGCCTCCTCGCCGCGGCAGCCGAGAATGACGCGGTCGCCATTGGTCCGGGCCTGGGCACCAGTGCCGGCCTGCGCTCGGTGATCGCGACACTGCTACAACAGGAGCATCTGCGCTTGCTAATCGATGGGGACGGGCTGAACAATCTCAGCAAACTTCTCGATTGGCCCCGCCGCTGCCAAGCCGATGTCATCCTGACGCCGCACCCTGGCGAAATGCAGCGGCTGTGGTCGGGGCTGTTTCGCGAAACAATGCCCGCCGACCGCCAAGAGGCAGCCGGACACTTGGCCCAGACCACGGGCAGCGTTGTCGCGCTCAAGGGCGCCGGGACCGTCGTGACTGACGGCCAGCGTGTCTATGTCAATGACAGCGGTAATCCCGGCATGGCCACCGCCGGCTCCGGCGATGTGCTGACTGGCCTCATCGTCGCCCTGATGGGTCAGGGGCAGGCCGGTTTTGAGGCGACCGTGCTGGGCGTCTACCTCCACGGCTTGGCCGGAGATATCGCGGCCCGGGAGCGGGGCCAAATTAGTCTCATGGCCACCGATATTGTCGAGGCGTTGCCCGAAGCGTTCCAGAGGCATATGGGTCAACTCAGACAGCAAACTCGCGACACCATCGGTGGCTCTCACCACGACTGAAGCTTGGCTGGCGTCGAAACGCCGGACGGAAACCGATGTTTTTATTGCGACCCACAGGGCCGCCGCTATAATGCACAAGTCCGTGTGTGGCTTACAGTTAGGGGAGAAATACAAGGAAAGGATTTGCCATGAGCTTTAATTGGCTCGACATTACGGTGTTTGTCGGCTTCGTCGTCGCGGTCATCTCGATCGGCCTGCTCAAGAGCCGTCACGAGAAGACCAGCGAAGACTATTTCCTGGCCGGCCGCGGGTTGAAATGGTGGCTGATCGGCTTCTCGCTGATCGCGGCCAACATCTCCTCGGAACAACTGGTGGGCATGAGCGGCAACGCGGCCAGCCACATCGGCCTGGCGATCGCTAGCTATGAATGGATGGCGGCCATCACGTTAGTCGTGGTCGCGTTCGCGTTTCTGCCCTACTTCCTCCGGGCGGGCATCTACACCATGCCCGAGTTCCTCGAGTACCGCTACAACGCCACTGCACGGACGATCATGGCGGTGCTGACGCTCCTGATTTACCTGCTCCTGCTCGGGTCAGTGACCTACTCCGGCGCCCTAACCATCAGAACGATGGCCGGGAAGATGGGCTACGACGTCTCCATCTTCAGAGGAGCGATCGTCATCGGCTTTATCGCGATGGTTTACGTGACGGCCGGCGGATTGAAGGCGTGTGCCTGGGCCGACCTCATTCAGGGTAGCGCCCTGATCGTCGGCAGCGCCATCGTCATGATCTTTGCATTCATCAAGCTCGGGGGATCCACCGAGGAACTGGCGTTCGTCGAAAACGTCAAGACCGGCGCCGTCGGCTTCAAAACCTTTGCCCAGGACACCGGAGCCATGGACCGTTTCTGGGAACTGAACAAAGTCCGCATGAATATGTTCCTGCCCAAGGATGACAAGACCCTGCCGTGGACGGCGCTGATGCTCGGCCTGTGGATTCCCAACTTCTATTATTGGGGTCTCAACCAGTATATCACCCAGCGCACACTGGCCTCTTCGTCGCTGGCCGAGGGCCAGAAAGGTATCGTCTTCAGCGCCTTCATGAAGCTCCTGATTCCGTTCGTCGTGGTCATTCCCGGGATCATCGCCTTTAACCTGTTTGCCAAGGATATGCAGGGCCAATCAGCCGGTGACAACGCCGCCGTCATCGCCAGGTACGCCCAGGCGAATCCGGAGACGCAGGTAGTCGAGATGGCCACGGCACCGAGCGCCGAGACGGTTGCAGCCTGGCCGCAGGAAAAATTCATGATCGCCGTCTACCCCGACGCTGATGCCGTCAAGGCCGCGGCCGTGACGAATCCCTTCGTTCTTCCGCTGACTCAGGCCAGCTACGATGCCATCGCGGTCGCCGAGTACACGGTCTTTGAGTCGGATGACAAGGCCTGGAAGACCGTATTCGGCGCCCTTGAGAAGGAACTGGAGGTTTACAACGCCTCCGTCCGGGAAGCCGCCCAGGCGGCCGGTGTCAACGTCACCACGGAGAAATTCATCGCCTACAAATACGACACCGCCCTGGGCCAGTTGCTCAGCAGCGTACTGCCGCAGCGGACCGGTCTGGTCGGCTTCGTGCTGGCGGCCCTGCTGGGCGCCATCGTCAGTTCGCTGGCGGCCATGCTCAACGCCGCCTCGACGATCTTCACCATGGACATCTTCAAGAAATACCTCAGCCCCAACGCCGGGCAGAGGGCCATGGTCCTGTTAGGTCGCGTCTGTGTCGTGGTCTTCTCGGCCATCGCCATCTTCCTGGCACCGCAGTTGGGCAACCCGAAGATCAGCAACAGCATCTTCACGATCATCCAGGCTGGCCAGGGCTTCCTCTCGCCCGGCATCTTGGCGGTCTTCGCCTTCGGCCTTCTCGTGCGCAAGGCCCCGCCGATCGCGGGCGTCGTCGGCCTGATCCTGAACGTCGTGGCTTACAGCCTGCTCTGGTATCTGTCGACGGTGCCCAGCATCATGGCCAACGATATGATGGCTGCCTTGATCGGAAACTTCCTCAACCGCATGGCCATCTGCTTCGGACTGTGCCTAGTGGCGATGGCACTCATTACCATGCTCAAACCGCTGCCGCAGCCGATCGAGTTCCATACGAAGACCGATCTGAACCTGACCTCCTCCGGCGGCGCCAAGCTGGCCGGCATCGTCGTGGTGATCATCACGTTGGCCCTCTACGTGCTGTTCAGCCCGATTGGATTGGCCAAATAGGCGGATCGCGGAAGTGGGCCGTCCGGACCATGGAGTCCGTCGGTTCCAGCGAAACGCGTCATCACCGGCCCCTCGGTATCTGCCGAGGGGCCGTTTTTCGTGGCCACCGGCAGCACGCGTTGACCGGCCAAATTGGCGTTGACGAGCCGGCCGCCGAATTAGTATCATGGAGGTGTCAGGTGCGGTCGTCTGTTGTAGCCAGAGTGCGAGGGGCCTAGTCACGGAGGCCAGCCGGCGCCAACGATTGAAGCGACGACAATACGACGTTCTCGGAAAACCGCTTCATCCCGAGACCACGGCGCCCACGGAGCATGTCATCGCTCGACCGTGTCACAGGCTCAGATCACTGGGCCATTGAGCCGATTGCGTTAGCGTCAGAACTTCATGTAATCGTAGTGATTCGTCACGTCCCGGCAGGGACAATGGAGAAAGCGTGTCCTCATATGTGAAGGGAGGGTAACCGTCATGTCGAGACACCCGATCTGGACCACTGTCTGTGTGCTGTTGCTGGTCCTGGCCACCGGCCTTCAGGCCGCCACGTTTGACATCTTGCCAACCTATGACACCTATGTCAGTAACGATCCTTCCGAAGGCCCCACCACGAACCATGAAGGTGGTTCAGGTATGCATGCCCGCGACATTCCGGACCGCCGCCGCGTGGCGTACGTCACGTACGACCTGACCGAGGTCAAGGGGATGGGGGCCTATTTCAGCAACGTGGGCTTTAGCAACTACGGCCACGACGGCGGGCAGGTGGCCGTCTATGGGGTGCTCGAAGCGCAGGAGGACCTCGTGATTGAGGGCCTGACCTGGAACACGGCACCGGGAGTGCAGAACAGCCCGGCCCCAGCGATCAACGACCCGATCGCCCTGGACCCGGCCGATCTGACCGACGTCCTGCTGACCTTCGCCGCACCGGCCCGCGGGGTGCGGGAGGCCACGGAGACGAGTGAGGCCCTGGCGGACTTCCTGAACGCCGACACCAACAGGCTCGTGGCCTTCGTGTTCGCCCCGGTCGACGGCGCCAGCGCGATTCTGCGCACGCTCGAGATGGGTGAGGAAGGCGGCACACGTCTGCTCGGCGAAATCGGCGGGCAGGCCACAGCCGCTCAGGTCCTCGCGCCAGAAGACGGAGCGATCGATGTGTACCGCGACATCGATTTGAGCTGGACCCCCGGTGGCTTCGCGGCCGCTCACGATGTGTACCTCGGAACGTCTTTCGACGACGTGAACTCGGCCACCCGGACCAATCCCATGGGCGCCTTGGTCAGCGAGGGACAAGCCGCCAGCAGCTACGATCCGGGCCGGCTGGAACTCGGCCAGACCTACTATTGGCGCAT
>CP070782.1:4233616-4238387 GCA_020346325.1 Phycisphaerales bacterium | reverse complement strand
AGATGCAGCCGGGCAAATCGCACCAGGTCGATGCCGCGCGGATCGGCCACGATCAACCTCGCTCCGTTTCTAGTGACGGCTTCCTTGACGGTCAGGCCGATCACGGGATGCGCCTCGGTGGTGTTCGAGCCGATCACGAAAATACACCCGGCGCGGCTTATCTCGTCGATCGAATTGGTCATGGCACCTGAGCCGAACGCCCGCGCCAGGCCTGCGACCGTAGAGGCGTGACACAGCCTGGCGCAATGGTCCACGTTGTTCGTCCCGACGGCCGCTCTGATGAATTTCTGAAAGACGTAGTTCTCTTCGTTAGTGCACTTTGCGGAAGAGAGCCCCCCGATACTGCCCGGTCCGTGAGCCGACTTGATTTCCTTAAGTCTACCGACCACGTATGCGATCGCCTCGTTCCACGTGGCCTCGCGCAGCCGTCCGTTTCGACGGATGAGCGGCGCTGTCAGTCGCTTCTCACTGCCGACGAACTCCATGCCGAATCGACCCTTGACGCAGAGATTCCCGTTGTTGGGAATGACCCCCGTGGGGCTGGTCACGCGCACGATCTCGTTGCCGTGGTTCACATTGAGGTCGATCTGGCACCCAACGCCGCAATAGACGCATGTGGTTCGGGTCCGCACGAGATCTTTGGCTTGTCCTTTTCCTTCGGCAGCCCGCTCGTACAGCGCTGCCGTCGGACAGGTCGAGATGCACTGGCCGCATAACTCACACGTCGAATCGTTCAGCGGTATGTTGAACGCTGTGGCAACCTCCACCCGCGCCGCTCGCTCCTTGAACGTCAGGGCATCATCCATCTGCACCTCTTGGCAGATCCTGATGCAGCGGCCGCAGCGGATGCACTTCTCGGGCCGATATCGAATCGCCTCGCTATCGCTTGTGTAGTTGGCGGCTGTCTCGAGGGGCTCGGGAGCGGCAAAGGCCGCGTCTGGGATCTGATACTCGTAACCGTACTTCTGTAGCAGGCAATTGCCGTTTTCGTCGCACGTCGTGCACACCCCGCGATGCTCGGCGAACAGGAGTTCGAGGATGGTCTTTCGAATTGCACGAATTTCCTCCGACTCGGTTTGTACGGTCATCCCGTCGGCGACTTCGAATGTACAGGCCGGCACCGGTCCCAGTTGTCCGGCGACGTCCACTAGGCATAATCTGCACGCCCCGGTGGGCTTGAGTCTTGGATCATGGCAGAGGTTCGGTATCTCAATACCGTTGGCCTGGGCCAGCTCCAGAATGGTCTGCCCGGCCCGTCCGGTGAGTCGCTCTGCGTTTATTGTTACCGTGAATTCCGACATAACACTCCGTCAGACTCGTTCAAGATCACATCGCAAGCACCGGCCCGCCTCCAGCGTGGCCTGTTCCCGATCCAGGCCCAACACCACTTCTGCGAAGCCACGTTCGCGCTTGTTCAATGGAATGGCCTGTTCCTGAACCCGCTCCCCGAGATCAGAGGCCGTCTGGGCAGGTCCGGCAAGGGACATACCCATATCGTGGGGCAGCAGACCTTTGCCGCCGAGCATCTGGTCGATGTTGACGGCGGCCTTCTGACCGGCTGCAATGGCCGATATGACCGACGCCGCGCCCGTGACACAATCTCCGCCGGCAAAGACTTTCGGGCTGGTCGTCCTACACGTCACAGGATCAGCCTTTATCGTTCCCCAGGCGGTCAATTCCGGCCCTGCCTCAAAGCCGACCGCCTCGGCCGAGGGCACTTGCCCGATGGCCGGTATGACGATGTCGCATTCGATCATGACCGGGCTGTCGTCGATGGCCACGGGTCTGCGCCGGCCGTCCTGTTCTGCCTTTCCCAGTTCAGCTCTAAGATACTCCAGCCCGGTGACGCGTCCCGCAGCGCCGACAAGCCGTTTGGGAATGCCCAGCACAATCAGTTCAATACCTTCGGCAAGCGCCCCTTCGATTTCTTCCTCGTAGGCGGGCATTTCTTCGCGCGTCCTTCTATACAATATTGTTACCTTCGCAGCCCCCAATCGAGTCGCCGACCGAGCGGCGTCGACCGCTGCATTGCCGCCGCCCAGCACAACGATTCGTTTGCCCGCGCAGTGGGTCTCTTTCCCCAAGGCCCGATCGCTCAAGAAGCCTATCGCATCGACCACCCCCTCCTGTTTGGTTCCTTCCATATCGATTGACTTGCCCGTTTGAGCGCCCGTGGCGACGAACACGGCTTTGAAACCTTGTCCCAGCAACTCGCTTGCGTCGGCAATCGGAGTCGACGTTCGGAGTTCCACGCCGTGGGAGAGTATGAATTGGATTTCCCGTCGTAGCGTCTCCTTGGGCAGGCGGAACTCGGGTATCCCCAGCGCCAGCATCCCACCAGGGACGGGCTGGGCTTCGAATATGACCGAACGTCGACGCATCAGCGCCAGGAAATATCCGCAGGCCAGACCGGCGGGCCCCGAACCGATGATCGCCACGGTCGGCTCGTCGGCGGCCGGAGAGACGAGAGGTCTGTCGTAATCCTCGAGGTTGTCGGCGATGTAACGTTTCAGCGCCCGGATTGCCAGGGGCTGATCGAGTTCGCTCCGTCGACACCTTCTCTCGCAGGGATGGTCGCACACGCGTCCGCACACCGAGAGGAACGGATTACGTCGCCGGACGATATTGGCCGCCTCGCTGATCTTGCCCTCTCCCGCCAACGCGAGGTACTCAGGCACGTTGACGCCGGCCGGACAGGCATGTTGACAGGGGACGCGCACCAAGCCTTCGCAGACCGAGGCGCGACATGTCCTCAGAACAATGTGCTCGGTGTATTCCTCCCGGAAGTGCCGCAGCGTCGACAGGACCGGGTTCGGGGCGGTCTGTCCAAGCCCGCACAACGAACTCTTCTTGATATGCTCGGCAAGCACTTCGAGCCGATCCAGATCGGCCAAGGTCGCTTCGCCGCGCGAGACAGCGCGGAGGATCTCGAGCATCTTCTTCGTGCCGACCCGGCAGGGCGTGCACTTTCCGCAGGACTCGGCCTGGACGAATTCGAGAAAATACTTCGCGACGTCGACCATGCAGGTGTTGTCGTCCATCACGATCAGCCCGCCCGAGCCCATGATCGCACCGATCTCCTGGACGCTGTCGTAGTCGATCTCGCAGTCGAGATAGGCCGCTGGTATGCATCCGCCGGATGGGCCACCAAGCTGGGCGGCCTTGAATTTTCGCCCCTTACCGATGCCGCCGCCGATATCGAACACAATTTCACGCATGGTTGTGCCCATTGGCACTTCCACGAGTCCGGTATTGTTCACACGACCGGCTAAGGCAAATATCTTGGTGCCTTTGCTTTTTTCCGTCCCGAGAGCCCCGTATCGCTGGGGCCCGTCTCTCATCACGATCGGCACATTGGCGAACGTTTCGACGTTGTTGATGCTGGTCGGAAAGCCCATATAGCCACTTTGCGCCGGGAACGGGGGACGCGGATTCGGCATCCCTCTCTGCCCCTCCAAAGCCGCGATCAGCGCGGTCTCTTCACCGCACACAAATGCGCCTGCCCCCATTCGCACGTCGATGTCGAAACCGAAGCCCGTCCCAGCGATGTCGGGGCCCAGGAGACCGTGCTCTCGGGCCTGCTTGAGCGCGATACCGATGTGCTCGACGGCAATCGGATACTCCGCCCTGACGTAGATGAAGCCGTTCGTGGCGCCAACGGCATACGCGGCAATGATCATCCCCTCAATGACCCGGTGCGGGTCGCCCTCTAAGAGCGCCCGGTCCATGAAGGCTCCCGGATCACCCTCATCGGCGTTGCATATTAGATATTTCGGATCACCCGTCGATTGTCTGCAGAACTTCCACTTGAGCCCGGTAGGGAAGCCCGCGCCTCCGCGCCCCCGCAGACCGGAAGAGAGCACGGTTTCAATGACCTCTTGGGGCGTTTGCCGGCTCAGCACTCTCACGGCGGTCACATACGTACCGCGTTCGATGGCATGGGTGATTTCTCTGGGGTCGATCCGCCCGCAGTTCTCCAGTACGAGTCTCTTCTGCTTTTTGTAAAAGTTGGTTCCTTCGATCTTGGGCTGCCGCTGTCCTTCCTGCACGACAGCGAGTCGCTCAACAGGTCGATGGTGCTTTATGGTCCGCTCGATGATTTCGTCCACATCATTCGGCCCAACGCCGCCGTAGAGGAAGTTTTCGGGCTCCACGAGAACTACGGGCGCCTTGGCGCACATCCCGATACAGCCGGTTTCGACAACCGCCACTTTGCCGGTCAGCGATAGCGCATCGAGCCTTTCACGAAACTCCGTCGCGACGTCCCGCGCCCCCAGGGCTCTGCACCCGGTCATGCAGATCAGGATTCTGGCTTTCTGCTTCTTCGCTTCGCCATGCAGTTGCCGGCGCAGTTGCTCGATAGCCTCCAGAGATCGGATCCTACCCTGTGCCATGTCCGTCACTTGTACCTTTCGAGTATGTCCCTGACCTTGGTCGAGGTCATGTTCCCGTAGTAGTCGTTGTCGACCATAATCACGGGTGCCAGAAAGCATGTGCCCAGACAAGCGACCGTCTCGAATGTGAAACGCATATCCTCTGTGGTTTGGCCGTCACTGACTCCCAACATGCGACTAACGGCCTGGATCATCCCATGACCACCTCTGACATGGCAGGCGGTCCCCCGACAGCAACGAACCGTATGTCTTCCGTGCGGCTCGAGGTGAAACTGCTCGTAGAACGTCGCCACTCCGTAGATCCGGCTGGCCGGAATACCCGTCCGCTGGCTCAGTTCCATCAGCACCTCGGGCGGCAGGTATCCGTACGCCGATTG
>CP070782.1:4226315-4233516 GCA_020346325.1 Phycisphaerales bacterium | reverse complement strand
GATTTTCCGGAGGGGGTGGACCCGTGGCCGCGCGAAGCGGACGGCGAGGGCCTGGCGCTGGAGCGTCTGGACCCGACGGCCTACGGCAACGACCCGGCCAATTGGCACGCCGCCGAACCGGCGCCAGGTCTGGCAGGCCGGTAGGGAATGTCGCGAGCACCCCACCGCTAAGGCAGATCCGGTTCTTGCTACCCGGGCGAGACGCGGCAATCTTATAGGACGAAGCCCCCCTCCGGAGATGCCAGAATGTCCCCTAACTTGATCTTAACAGACTATTGACGGGAGCGTGCGGCTTTTGTTAAAATAGAGAAGGGATTTGGGTCCAGATCGCAGTGGGCTGTATCCTTCGCAGGCGGAGAGAGCCGCAGAGCAGATTGCCTTTTTTAGGGGACGCCTCGTTTTTGAGCTATTAGGCGGCGGCCGGAGTGTTTCGGCTGCGGAGGAGAGAAGGGGGATCCGGGATCTCTGAACTGCGCGGCGCTGCACGGTTTGGGGGAAGATAGTGGTATGGCAATAGGTCAGGCAGCACAACAGGCAGGTGAGAAACGCGCTGAGCGGGTGCAAAGGGGCAAAGTCCGCCCGAGTTCGAAGGTCAAGAAGAGCGCCGATCGGATGCTCGCCTGTCGTTATGAGCTGAAATACCTGATCAGTGAAGCTCAGGCGGCTGCCGTTGACCGGTACATTAGTCCATTTCTGGAATATGATCGATATTCGAAGCTCCAGCGCGGGGGCATGTATCCCATCGTGAGTCTCTATATCGATTCGGACGATATGCAGTTATGCAAGGAGACGCTGACCGGACAGAAGAACCGCTTCAAACTGCGCATTCGCAGTTATACGGATGAGCCGGAGTATCCCCGTTTCTTCGAAATCAAGCGGCGGCTCAACAGGGTGATTCTCAAGAGTCGCGCCCGCGTGACGGATCAGGACGTGCCGATTCTGCTGGCGGGGCGGCTGCTGCCCCCGCAGGGGTTTTCTACCGACGAAACGGCGCTGAATCAGTTTCAGCTCTATACGGCCAGCATCTGTGCCGGTCCCAAAGTTCTCATTCGCTACATGCGGCAGGCGTTCGAGAACACCGATGAGAACCGCGTGAGAGTGACATTCGACCGCGAACTCTGCTACAAAGTGACGGACAAACCCGAGGTTCGCCTCGGCGGCTCGGGCTGGCAGCCCAATTCCCTGACCAATGGTCATGTTATTCTGGAAATCAAGTTCACCGGTACATACCCGGCCTGGCTTGCGCGCATGGCCGCACACTTCAACCTGCAAGCACGCTCGGTTTCGAAGTTCGCCACCTCGATTGAGCAGGCCTGTGCACTGGGTTTCTGTGCCCCTACCATAAGGAACGCCTTGTATGGATGAGTTGTGGCATCTAATGGACGAGACCCCCATGGGCGGGGGGGTCTTCGGTGCAGAAAGCGTACTGCTTTCGCTAATCCTGGCCTTCGTGCTGGGACAGGTGATTGCATGGGTCTACTACATCACGCACAGCGGGTTGTCTTACTCACGCTCGTATGTGCAGGCTCTGATTCTCATCACCGTGGTCATCTCGATGGTCATGACAGTGATCGGCAACAACATCATCACGGCCGTCGGTCTGATGGGGGCGCTGGCCATTGTCCGTTTCCGGAATATCATCAAAGACACGCGTGACATTGCCTTCATCTTCTGTTCCCTGGTTGTTGGGATGGCGGCCGGTTCACACCGTTACGCGACCGCGATCATGGGGACGATCATACTCTGTGTGATCATTCTGTACCTGTTCTTTAGTGACTTCGGTGCCCACGAGCCGCACAATGGCTTCCTGCGTTTCAGCCTGCGCGGTCCCATCGGTCCGGACCATCCGGTGGCCCGCGTGTTGCGGCAGTTCTGCGGGAATTTCACACTCATCTCCATGCAGGATACGGGTTTTGGCGGACCTGCTGAATACGCCTACCAACTGATGATTCGCAATACGGCACGGAATGAGGAGTTGATCTCAGAACTCGAAAAGATCGAGGGGATGGAGAACATTAACCTCACCATGCAGGAAAGGCTGCTTGAGGTTTAGCTAACGTGATGAAAGCCAAACGCGCCAAAGGCGATCACATGAGCAAACGCAATACTGTGCACCACGTGCTACAGGTGGGTGTGTGGTTAGTAGCCGTGGCGATCGTCATTGGGCTGTTCCGTCAGCGCACCCAGCGATTCCAGGTCGTCGGCATCGCGCAGGGACAAGTCCGGCAGGTAGCCACCAACTGTGCCGGACGGATCATGAGCGTATCGCCCCAGTTGTTCGATCGCGTCGCGGCCGGCCAAGTGGTGGCCGTCGTCGATACGGTGCTGGACAACGAACATCAGGAAGAGGTATTGCGTGCTCAGCTCAGCACGATTTCCGCCAAGATCGCGCAACTGGCGGCCCAACTGGTGCCGATCCAGGATGAGCTGAGGGCCAGTCAGGTCGACCGGGAGACCAATCGGATCGCCGATCTGCGGCAGTTCACGCTCGATGTGGAAACCGCCCGGCTGCGCATTCTCCAATTGAAGGCCCAACTGGCCCAAGACCGCATGGCCCTGGCGGATCTGGCCGGCGCCATGAAGGAAGCTGAGGAACTGGTTGAGAAGAAGGCCGTCGCGCCACTCGAATATGAGCGGGCCAAGGCCCAGCACGACGCGCTGGCCCAGACCATCGTCGAGAACGTCCATCTGCTGGAGGAGACCGAGACGACCCTGGCCCAGGCGCAGGAACGTCTGGATGACTATGCCAGTCGCGAGACGTTCAACCCTTCGGCCGAGAGTGCGCTCGAGCCCACCCGGAAGGAGATCGCGGTGCAGGAAGGTCTGATGCAGGAGGTCTCGGCCCAGCTCAATGCCATCGAGCAGCAGCGTGCCCTGGAGCTGACGTCACCCGTAGACGGCATGGTCAGTCAGGTTTGGCGTGCCCCGGGCGAGGCAGTGACGGCCGGCGAGCCGATCCTGACGATCACGGTGACCCGACCGACCGAGGTGATTGGCTATGCGACGCAGGACCAGTTAGGGCGCGTCCGTGAGAACATGGTGGTGGAGGTTGCCCGGATCAACGCGCCGGCGCAGGCGGCCACCTCGCGCGTCACCTACGTGGGGCCGGCGGTGGTCCAGATGCCGGAGCAGTTATGGCAGAACCCGGCCATGCCCCAATACGGGCGGCCGTTCAAGGTCAAGCTCCCGCCGGAATTGGCGGTTATCCCCGGTGAGGTTGTGGGAATCAGGGGATTGTAGTGGCTCTGGCGCGGACGAGCAGGCATCGAGGGGGACGCGGACGAGTTAAGATCGGATGAAGCCGTGACGAGCACATCGCACAACCTACGTTGGATCATACGAGGCCTGTTGTGTTGGGTGTCTCTGGTCATGCTCACCGGGTGTGGCCCGAAGAACTACAAGAAAGACGCCGACGACCGCGTTTATGGCATCATCAATCAAAAGTGGGAGAGCGATTTCGGTTCCCAGTCCAACTACCGCATTAGCGATGTTGCCCCGTCGCCCGGTGACATTCAGATCGACAGGGCAGTTCCAAGCTCGGGCGTCCTGACCTTGCCCCAGGCGGTCGCCATTGCCACCGCCCACAACCGCGAATATCAAACCGAAAAGGAATTGTTGTATACCACGGCGCTGGACCTGCGTCTTGTCCGTCACGACTTCGAAACGTCTCTCTTCGGCATCGGCCGGGCGTTCTACGAAGACGACGGCGCGGGCGAAGAAATTGGGCTGGAGGCGAATGTCGGCTTCAATCGTCTCCTGACCACCGGGACGCAGATCGCGGCGGGCCTGGCGACAGCGTGGACGGAGGTCTTGCTGGGGACCGCCGACAGCGGCCTGTCTTCGGTCTTCACCGCTTCGGTGATGCAGCCGTTGTTGCGCGGCAGTGATCGGGCCGTGGTGGTTGAGAAGCTCACGCAGGCCGAACGCGATACGCTCTACCGGATTCGCACGTTCAACCGGTTCCGCAAGACTTTCGTCGTCTGGGTCATCACCCAGTACTACCGGGCTCTGGAATTGCAGGACCTAGCCCGGAACGCCGAGGAGCACCACCGGGGTCTGGAAACGCTGTATGATCAAGTGGTGACTTTGACCTCAGTCGGACGCCTGCCGATGCTGGAAGCGGATCGTCTGGGTCAAGAGATGCTCCAGACGCGCGATACGATGATCCTCGCGCAGAAAGCACATGACCGATTCCTGGATCGGTTCAAGATCACGCTGGGGCTGGCAACGACGACCGAGTTCCAGCTCGACGACACGGTCTTCGCGGCCTTGGCTGAGGCCGGAGTTCCGGCTCCGGAGATCGCTGTCGATGAGGTGATGGATGCTGCTCTGCTGCGGCGCCTCGACATGGCGAACAGTGCCGATGCGGTACTGGATGCTCAGCGGGCCGTCCATGTGGCGGCTGACAGTTTGCGGGCCGACCTGAGGGTTGGTGGCAAGCTGGATATCAATGATGACGGCGATGCCACCGGGACGGCCGAGGCAATCCTCGATCTGCCTCTGGATCGAGTGGCCGCGCAGAACGTCTATCGCAAGGCCCTGATCGCCCTGGCGCAGCGCCGGCGCGATTACGACCTGAAGACTGACACGGTTCGCCTGGAGGTCCGTCAGGCTCATCGCAAGCTTCAGCAGGCGGCCGAGCGCTACCGCGTTCAGTCCGAGGCGCGCGAGTTGGCCCGCGAGCGTCTGGAAAAGACGGCGGCCCTACTCCAGTATGGACGCGTCAGCAGTCGGCGGGTGCTGGCCGCTCAGCAGGACCTCTACTCGGCCGAGAACGCGGCGACGCTCGCTGTGACGAATCATGCGGTGGCGGTCCTGGATTTCTATCGCGACACGGGAGCACTCCAGGTTCGCCCCGACGGCATGTGGGAACGGGCGCCGGGCAGCATCGCCATCACCGGCCGCACGGCCGCCGATGTGCCGTAACAATCCACCCGACGTCGCCTGATCCGCCGGCCTTATAGCTGTCTCCAGGGCCCTGTCCTCTCCGGGAGCAGGGGGCCCGGGAAGTTTCCCTACAAACGGACCACCAAATAGGGTATAGTACGGCTCCGATCGTGGCGGCAGGACGCCGGGCCGATCAAATCCTTGGGGTCAGGCGGTTCGAGTGGAGTTTCAACCGCGACGGTACCGTGGCTTTAGAGAAAGGTTGTTGAGGTAGATGGGGACGACAGACGGCACGTACAACGTTGCGGAAATCGAGAAGAAATGGCAAGCGGTCTGGCAGGAGAACAAGACCTTTGCTGCGGGCGACGGCGATCAGTCCAAGCCCAAGTACTACGTTCTGGACATGTTCCCCTATCCGAGCGGCCAGGGGTTGCACGTGGGGCACCCGGAAGGGTATACCGCCAGTGACATTGTCTCGCGCTACAAGCGCATGAAAGGCTTCAATGTGCTCCACCCGTTCGGTTGGGATGCGTTTGGCCTGCCGGCCGAGCAGCACGCCATCAAAACCGGGACGCACCCCGAAGAGACGACCCGCAACAACATCGCCAACATGCGACGCCAGACGAAGGCGTTGGGATTCAGCTATGACTGGGACCGTGAAATCGCGACCACGGACCCGGAGTACTATCAGTGGACGCAGTGGATTTTTCTGAAGCTGTTCAGTTGTTACTTCGACGAGACGCAGCAGAAGGCCCGCCCCATCGAGAAGTTGCCCATTCCCGACGGGCTGAACGAACAGCAGAAACGTCAGTACATCGATGCGCATCGGCTGGCCTACCAGGCGGATATTCCGGTGAACTGGTGTCCGGAACTTGGGACGGTACTGGCCAACGAGGAGGTCGTCGGTGGTCTCAGCGAGCGCGGGGGGCATCCTGTGATCCGCAAACCGATGCGGCAGTGGATGCTGCGTATCACCAAGTACGCCGAGCGGCTGCTCGACGATTTGAAAGAGGTGGACTGGTCGGAGTCGATCAAGAAGCTTCAGATAGACTGGATTGGCAAAAGCGTCGGGGCCGACGTGTGTTTCAAGCTCGACGGCCGCGAGGAAGACATCTGGGTGTTTACGACACGGCCCGACACGCTCTTCGGCGCGACCTACATGGTCATGGCGCCGGAGCATCGCCTCGTTGAGGTCATCACCACCGACGAGCAGAAGGAGGCGGTAACAGAATACTGCGCCACGGCCGCCCGCAAGAGCGATCTGGATCGCACCGATCTGGCCAAGGACAAAACGGGCGTCTTCACCGGCGCCTATGCGATCAACCCGGTCAACAACGAGAAGATCCCGATCTGGATCAGCGACTACGTGTTGATCAGTTACGGGACCGGCGCTATCATGGCGGTGCCGGCGCACGACGATCGTGACTTCGAATTCGCCACGAAATTCGAGTTGCCCATTATCCCGGTGGTGGAGCCTCCCAGCGCCGAGGATGCCGAACGCGTCCGACAGGGCCAGCTTTGCTTTACGGGCGACGGCAAGGCGATCAATAGCGGTTCCTTCGACGGCCTGCCCACGCCGCAGTTCAAAGAGAAGATCACGGCTTGGCTGGCCGAGAGAGGGCTGGGCGCCAAGGCGGTCAACTACAAGCTCCGCGATTGGCTCTTCAGTCGGCAGCGCTACTGGGGCGAGCCGTTCCCTATCGTACACGCCGCCGACGGCCGCGTCGTGGGACTTTCCGAAAGCGATCTGCCCGTGCGCCTGCCCACAGTCGAAGACTACAAGCCGATGGGGACGGGCGAGCCGCCGCTGGCCAAAGCCACCGAATGGGTCAACGTAACCTTGCCCGACGGGACATCAGGCCGGCGCGAGACGAACACCATGCCCCAGTGGGCCGGAAGCTGCTGGTACTACCTGCGCTATCTGGACCCGAAAAACACAGAACGCGGCTGGGACCCGGAGAAGGAGAGTTATTGGATGCCGGTCGATCTGTACATTGGCGGAGCCGAGCATGCCGTCCTGCACCTGCTGTATTCGCGATTCTGGCACAAATTCCTGTACGATCTGGGCTACGTCAGTACGAAAGAGCCCTTCAAGAAGCTCATCAACCAGGGGATGATCCTGGGTGAGGACGGGCAGAAGATGAGCAAGTCGCGCGGCAACGTGGTCAATCCCGACCAGGTCGTTGCGGACTACGGTGCCGATTCGATGCGCCTTTACGAGATGTTCATGGGGCCTCTCGAAGCGATGAAGCCCTGGAGCATGCAGGGCGTTCAGGGCGTGCACCGGTTCCTCCAAAAGGCTTGGCGCCTGATG
>CP070782.1:4207005-4226215 GCA_020346325.1 Phycisphaerales bacterium | reverse complement strand
GTAGTCGTCACTGGTCTGGGCGACGATGCCTTCGTTGGAATACGCCTGTCGAAGGGCCTCCACATCTCTCAGAACGGTTATCTGCCCCTTCTCATCGACGAGGAAGTTGCTGTCTCCGCGCCTGAGAATCTTGACCACACACGTCCTGCGGAGCAGACCGGGCGGCCGAGAGAACGTCATGCGTCGCGATTCGCCGACAAACTCCTCGACAGCGTCGTAGATGGTGTCGGTATCGAGTGACGACTCGCTCAAGCCGATATGTATGAGAGTGTGGTTGACTCGCCCGCTGTCGTGCAGCTGGCCTAGCATGATGCTGATCGTGGGATGATTGCCGTCTGGAGTGGGCCAGAATTGAACGTCGGTATCCGGAATCGGTTTGAGACCATAATGGCGATTGAAGAGGCCTGTGAGAAGGCGTCCTTCCACTGACACGGTCACTCGAAGGCGGTTGTAGAAGTCGCAGTAGTAAAGCTTGACGTCATAAGTGACGCCCTTGTCCGTGTCGGTGACGGTGTGGAAGCCAAGATAGACCTCCTCTGGAGCACTGGAATCCCCCTCGATCTCCTGGGCTAGGATGCTAGTAATTGCGACGCCACAAAGAAGGGTAACGAACAGCATGCGTGGAATCGACAAGGACATGGTGCCTTCTCTCCATCTCAGTAGGACGCAAAAGTCTCAGAGCACACACCTGTATTCTAGCGAGGAACCGGCAGAGAGGCAAATGATGCGTGCGTCATGCGTTCGGAGTAGGCTGACGCGGGCGGAGAGGCTGTCGGACCAATCCAGCTAGCGGATGGGCAGTTGCCGGACACGCACGGTGTGGTCTTCGATGGTGACGGCACATCCTGTGCGCAAGGCGGCCTCTGTTTGTGGCAGGATCTGTCGGAGTCTTTGGGTCACGATCTCGGGGTCGGTGTTGAGCAGCCGCAGGGTTACGAGACTGGGCTGATCGTATCCGCCCAGGGCTAACAGAGCGGAGAAATCCGTGTCCTGGGTGATGACAACGCGCTCTTGCTCGCGTGCAAGGGAGAGAACGCTCTGATCTGAAGCGTTTGCCGGCAGGAGACTCGATACCCTGACGATGTCCGTGCCCTCCGCCGCCAGGGCATCGACGGTTTGGGGGGAGATGTTCATGTCAGCCAAGTACCGCACCATCGTCTCCATCGTGCGTCAGGCCGACAGGCCGGGGGTTTGGTCGGAGACGACCCAGGCGGCGTAGCGCATGGCTTGCTGGATGTCTTCGGTCTCCAACTCAGGGTAAGCGGCGAGAACCTCCTGGACGGACTTGCCACCGGCGAGCATTTTCAGGACAACGCTGACGGTGATGCGCATGCCCCGCAGCGTCGGCTGGCCGAGGCAGACGTTTGGGTCAATGGTGATGCGATCCAGCTTTTCCATGGTCCTGTCCTGCAAAAGAACCGCCGCTCTGGTCTGACCTGCGATGCTCCCATTCTATCGCTTCTGCCGCATCCGTTCAACAATTGTGCGGCTCTGCCGCCAAGATGGTTCGCAGTTCAGACGAGGACGTTGGCTATTTGCCGGCGAGGTAGGTGTTGATGCCGGCGGCGGCGATGCGGCCCTGGCCCATGGCTAAGATGACGGTGGCGGCGCCGAGGACGATGTCGCCGCCGGCGTAGACGCCTTCCATCGAAGTCTTGCAGTTCTCGTCGACGACGATGTTGCCCCACTTGTTGAACTCCAGGCCCGGCGTGGTCTGGCGCATCAGCGGGTTGGCCTGGTTGCCGATGGCGATGATGACGGTATCGAGCTCGATCTCGAACTCGGAACCCTCGATGGCGACGGGGCGGCGGCGGCCGGAATCGTCGGGCTCGCCCAACTCGTAGCGAAGGCATTCGACGGCCTTGACATGTTCGTTTTCGTCGCCGATGACTCGCTTGGGGCTCTGGAGCAGGTGGAACTCGATTCCCTCCTGCTGGGCGTGGTGGACCTCCTCGACACGGGCGGGCATCTCCTTCTCGGTGCGCCGGTAGATCAGGTAGACCTTCTCAGCGCCGAGGCGCACGGCGGTGCGGGCGGCGTCCATGGCGACGTTGCCGCCGCCGACGACGGCGACGCGCTTGGAGGCGGCGATCGGGGTGTCGGCGCCCTTGCCGAATTCATAGGCCTTCATCAGGTTGGCGCGGGTGAGGTATTCGTTGGCGCTGTAGACGCCGACGAGGGATTCGCCTTCGATACCCATGAAGCTGGGCAGGCCCGCGCCGACGCCGATGTAGACGGCGTCGAACCCGTCCTCGGTCATGAGCTGGTCGACGGTGCGGGTGCGGCCGACGATGAAGTTCGTGACGATCTCGACGCCCATCTTCCGCAGCGTCTCGATCTCTTCCTCGACGATGGCCTTGGGCAGCCGGAATTCGGGGATGCCGTAGACCATGACGCCGCCCGGTTTGTGGAAGGCCTCGAAGACGGTCACGTCATGTCCGGCCCGGCGCGTATCGGCCGCGGCCACGATGCCACCGGGGCCAGATCCGATAATCGCGACCTTTTTGCCCGTGGCAGGGGCGACAGACGGCACGGCCCCCTCGCCGTGGTCCAGGTCGGCCACGAAGCGTTCGAGCCGACCGATGGAGACGGCCTTCTCGACGTCTTTGAATTTGAGCCCGACGGTGCACTTGGCCTGACACTGGACCTCTTGCGGGCAGACGCGGCCGCAGACGGCCGGCAGCAGCGAGTTTTCCTTGATGATGTCCAGGGCTTCGGGGTAGTTGCCTTGCGCGATGGCTGTGACGAAATCCCGGATTCGGATCTGCACGGGGCAGCCCTGCACGCACGGGGCGGTCTTGCACTGGAGGCAGCGCATCGCTTCGAGGCGGGCCTGCATCTTGGTGTAGCCCAGCGCGACTTCGCTGACATTGCACCGGCGGACGGACGGGTCCTGTTCGGGCATCGCCTGGGGCGCGATCGCGAACCGGTCCTTGGGCTTCAGTTCGCCCGCGGCCTGCTTGGCCAGAAGCTCCTGGAGTTGCTGTTGTCTTTCTTCATCTCTCACGGTACGGCTTCCTGTAGGGTGGGTTCTCAACCCACGGGTCCATCGCGCGTCGAAAGGGAGCAACGCGTGGGCTGAGAACCCACCCTGCGCGCAACGGTCGCTGCGGTCATTCGTCCAGCCCGATTTTGCACCGGTGCTTCTCGTAAGCTGCACGTGCCGCCTGCTCCTGCTTCTTGTAGGCGTTCATGCGTTTCATCATGAGGTCGAAGTTGACGAGATGGCCGTCGAATTCGGGCCCGTCGACGCAGACGAACTTGGGTTTGCCGTCAATCTCGACGCGGCACCCGCCGCACATGCCCGTTCCGTCGACCATGATCGTGTTCAAGGAGACCTGGGTCGGCACGGCGTATTGCCTCGTCGCCTCGCAACAGAACTTCATCATAACGGTGGGGCCGATAACAAACGCCTGGGCAGGCTTGGGATCACGTTCGCAGAGTTCCTTGAGCGGCTCGGTGACCAGGGCCTTGCGTCCGTACGAGCCGTCGTCGCTGGTGACGATGAGCTCGTCGCTGATCGCGGCGAACTCGGTTTCGAGGATGAGCCGGTCTTTCGAACGGAACCCGAGGATGGTCAGGACCGTGTTGCCCGCGGCTTTCAGCGCCGTGGCGATGGGCAGCAGGGGGGCGGCGCCGATGCCGCCTCCGACGCAGACGCAGGTCCCGAAGTTGTCGATGTGCGTGGGGGTGCCGAGCGGGCCCGAGATGTTGGCAATGCTCTGGCCCTCCCGGAGATCGGCCAGTTCGGCCGTCGTCTTGCCTACCTTCTGCCAGATCAGCTCGATCATTCCCTCGGCTGCGTCGGCGCCGGCAATCGTCAAAGGGATACGTTCGGAATAGTCGTTATTGATACTGAGAATGATGAATTGGCCCGGTTTTCGAGCCCGGGCGATCAGGGGGGCTTCGATGCGGGCCCAGAAGACCTCTTCGCCAAGTTGTCTCTTACTTACGATCTTGTGTGACATTCAGCCGATGATTTCCTTTCGACGCTTGCTGGCCCTGCGGTGGCGAAGGCAGGGCCAAGCGGGCCTCTTGACGGGGGCTCAAAATGGAAGCCAGGCCCAGCTTCAGCAGGTTTGCGGTGCCGATAGTCTCAAATGAGACCGTCGATGGCCTCCTTCAAGTCTTTCTTGCCGGTTAGGCCAACCCACTTCTTCTGGATCTGCCCGCCTTTGAACAGAATGATGGTGGGGATGGCGTTGATGCTGAACTCGACGGCGCTGTCACGCGCGTCGTCGGTGTTCAACTTGCAGATCTTGGCCTTCTCGCCGTATTCGCCGGCCAACTCCTCGATGATCGGAGCTATCATCTTACACGGGCCGCACCAGGGCGCCCAGAAATCCACAAGGACGGGCACGTCGGCGTTGTGGACCATCTCGTCGAATGTGGCATCCGTCAGTTCGATCACGTTGCCTGCCATGGAGTCATCCTTCCCTTATCCAGACCCTGCCAAGGAGAATCGCGTTTCTGGCGGCGGGTCTGACAACAGTAATGTCCCTGGTATCGCGGTCTGAGGGACTCGGCGGGGTCACCAGGGCCTTGTCTGGATTCCGCCTCTCGGTCCGAAAACCGGGGGTATTCTAAGGCGATGACAGGGGATTGTCAAACGGCAAATTGTCTTCGGAGGCTTCGGCCTGCTTCTGGGCGGCTTCTTCCTGATCCGGCTGGTCGACCTCCGGCTTGGCCTTGGGAGGCAGCTCGGCAATCGGGATCGGCGGTTCGTTGCGAGTTACGGCCGGTGTGGAAGAGTCACTCCGGGCGTCCTCGGAGGCTTGCGGGTCCGTGTCGTCCAGCGATTCTGATTGGTGCGCCTCTTGCCGTTCAGGTTCGTCGCTCTGTGGCTCCGGAGCCTGCGGCTGGGACGACGCGGGAATCTCCTTGATGGGGATCGGAGGATACTGCGGGGCCTCCATACGCGACGGCCCGGCGTCGGCGCCTTCGTCAACAGTCAGAATCGCCTTCTGCACGGCCAACTCGGCTGGTTCGTCCGTCAGGGCACGCAGATAAATCTGGTGCGGGAAGCCTTCGCCTTGCTCGGCCCAGATGAGTTTGTCGCGAATCAGTTCCAGCATGGCCAGGAAGCGGCCGATCATGACGAGGCGATTGGGTCTCGATTCGAAGATGCGTTCGAAGGTCAGCGGGCCTTCGGTCTGGAGGCGGTGCAGGATCTCGATCTGGTAGAGATCGATGGGCGTGTCGTCCTTGATATGGCCCGTGTAGGTGGTGGTGCCGATGGCCTTGCAGACGGTATCGAAGGCCTCGAGCAGGTCCCAGACGCTGACCTGGTCCATGTCGAGTTCGGGCTCGGCGTCGGGTTCGAGGCGGTCAATCAGACTGGTGGGCCGGCCGAAACGTTCCTTTTGTTGCTCGGCGGCGGCCTCCAGCAGGTTTGCCGCGTCCTTGAATTTCTTGTACTCCAGGAGTTGACGGATCAGTTCGGCCCGCGGGTCGGCGGCCTCCTCGGCCGTCATCTCCTCCGGTTCGGCCTTGGGCAGCAGCATGGCCGATTTGATCTCCATCAGGGTCGCCGCCATGACGAGGAAATCCCCGGCCAGGTCGACATCGAATTGCTTGAGCATCTCGACATAGTGCAGATACTGGTCGGTGATCTTGGCCAGGGGGATGTCGTAGATATCGACCTCCTCCTTGCGGACCAGATACAGGAGCAGATCCAGCGGCCCGGCGAAGATGTCCAGATTGACACGATAATCAGCCAATGATCACTCCTGCTGTCCGAATCCAGCTTTTCCTAAGGTCATTTACGGACACGGAGAACTCAGCCCCGGAGGCCGACGGCCTGACGGGCCTCCGCCAGGGTCGCCGCGGCGACCGCTCTGGCGCGCCGAGCCCCTCGCTTGAGCATCTCGCGGACGCTGGCGAGGTCGTTTTCGAGTTCGGCCCTTTTCTGGCGATAGGGCTGGAAATAGTCGATGACCAACTCCGCCAGGCGTTTCTTTGCTTCACCGTAGCCCATGCCCCCATTGCGGTAGCGGCTGTCCCACTGAGCCAGTTCCTCCGGCGAGGCCACCAGCCTCAGCAAGGCGAACACATTGCACTTGTCCGGGTCTTTCGGCTCTTCCACCGGGGTCGAGTCGGTAACGATCCTCATGATCTTCTTCTTGACGCTTTTCTCCGGCTCGAAGATCTCCACCGTGTTGCCGTAGCTCTTGCTCATCTTGCGGCCATCGGTCCCGGGGACGACCGCGACCGATTCGATGATGTGCTCCTCAGGAATCACCAGCATCTCGCCGTAGGTGTTGTTGAAACGCATCGCGATGTCGCGGGTGACCTCGATATGCTGTTTCTGATCGGCCCCGACGGGGACCAGATTCGATTTGAAGGCCAGAATGTCGGCTGCCTGGAGCACCGGATAGGCGAAGAGCCCATGATTGGGGCTGAGCCCCTGGGCGACCTTGTCCTTGTAACTGACGCAGCGCTGGAGCAGCCCGAGGGGCGTCACACAGGACAGCAGCCAGGCCAGCTCAACCACCTCCGGCACGTCGGACTGGCGCCAGAACACGGTTTTCTCAGTGTCGAGGCCCAGCGCCATATAATCCATAGCCACCTCCAGAGTATGCTGAGTCAGGGCCTCGGCGGAAGGATTGCTGGTCAGGGCGTGGTAGTCCGCGATGAAGTAGAAGCCCTCGTGTTCGGCCTGCAATTGCAGGTGCTGGCGCATGGCGCCGAAGTAGTTGCCGATATGCAGCCGTCCCGAGGGCTGGATGCCTGATAGTACTCTCAACGGAGCCTCCAAAAAGCAAAAGAAAATCAAGCGCAAGCCGGTAAGATCAACACCGCAGGATACTCAGGACAAGAGGGCGTGTCAAGCGTTTTGGGCCGGGCCACAGCCGAAGTGTGTGTGCAGATTTTCGGGCAGCGGAATCCTGCCATGTAACGTCCTTGGGAGCCCGCTCCTGTTGTCATTCCCGCGCAGGCTCCGAATCCAGACTGCCTCGATAGAGTCTGGACCCCTGCCCCCGATCGGGGTCGAGGGCAGGCTCTGCGCAGGGGTGACAGAGTCGGCTTGCCAGGGCCTGATCTTAGGTCGCCAGGATGTTTTCACAGACACTGGCCGAAGAACCGCCCGTGCGAAGCACCGACACCCCGTCCGGAGCCCATCAAGCAGGGCTGCCGGACCAGTTCACAACAATAGCGCCCCGCTAGGGCACCGACGGAGGCAGCCCGGCGCCACGCCGATTCGGTCCGGACCGAAGGACGCCGCCAGAGGGTATCAATACGTTTTAGAGGTAAACAAAATCGCCGTGGACAGAAGCTTCATCACTCGTTCCGTCCTAAGGAGGTCTCACGAGCCACCCTCTGTGGGGATGGCGAAGCAAGAGCCCACCCGCACGCCCGTCTCGGTCTCCCCTGGCAGCCATGCCGTACGCCAGGACGGCATGAGCAGTGGACTCTTCGCTGCGGCTACGTTCTTCCTAGCGATTTCATGTACCGCTTCGATTTCTTCAGCCCCATACGCGACGCCTTCTTCTTGACCGCTTCCGTGGGACGTCTGAGGTTGGAGGCGACATCCGCCGTTGCCTGATTTGGGAAGAGTTTCCGGAGTTGCTTGATGTCGTCCTTCGACCACAATCCTTTGACAAGCTTCTTCTGCCTTGCCATTTCGCGCCTCCTTTCACTAGAACCTGACGTCATTGTCAGGGCGAGACATGTATATGGAATTGTACCCCCGTGTGTGATGCGGGCAAACAAATTTTCTTGTCCCAGGCCCAAAAAATAGGCGGGAGCCGCGTCCCGGCCTACTGTCACACTTCCGTACGGGACAATCAGCACCTCGGTTCGCGCCTGTCGCGACAGTCCGGGCGAGGTTTTTCAGCAGAGGACCTCCCGGGCGTTGGGCACGGTGTCCTGAGGTTTGACCTTGTAGGAGACCTGGAGAATCGCACCAGTCTCATCAATGAGGAAGGACGAGCGGATGATCCCTTCATAGGTTTTGCCATACATGGATTTCTCGCCCCACGCACCGTAGGCCTGGGCCACCTGGTGGTCGGGATCGGAGAGCAGGGGGAAACCGAGGTCGTACTTGTTGTCGAACTTCTTCTGCTTCTTCGGTTCGTCGGGGCTGATGCCGGCCGCCGTGACGCCTGCCTCGGCCAGCGGGGCCATCGCGTCACGAACATTGCACGCCTGCTTCGTACAGCCGGGCGTGTCCGCTTTGGGGTAGAAGTAGAGCAGCAGCTTACGGCCCTTGAAGTCGGCCAGCGACGTACGGTTGCCCTCCTGGTCCAGCAGGGAAAACGCCGGCGCTTTGTCGCCTGCCTGCAATTGTGCCATTGCCTTCTCCTTTCCCGGCGGTCATGCCGGCCATGTGGTTGGGCCCGGGCCGATTCCCGGTGTGATATGTCACCGTTGTACAGCAATACGCTGAGGATCGGGCCCGGTTCTGGGCGATTGGCAGAATCCCTGGCTCGTGACGGGTGTTCTTGGTCAGGGCGGAGTGCAGCGCGATGTCTCGGCCTCCCGGGCCAGGCGCTGCAGCATGCGCGAAAAGACGAGTGAATGGATTGGATATAGGGCGTGCCAGTAGATCAGTCCGGCCAGGCCCCTGGGCGCGAAGAAAACGGTCAAAGCCAGCTCGGATCGCTCTTCCTCCAGAGGTTGAACCTGGAACTGGAGCCATCCTTCGCCCGGCAACCGCATCTCGATACGAAAGCGAAGGACTCGGTTTTCTTCAGCCTTTTCGACGCGGTAGCAATCGACGATGTCTCCTTCTCGCAGACGACTTCGTTGGGGACGCCTGCGGCGCAAGCCGGGGCCGCCACAGACACGATCGATCCAGCCGCGCAGTCGCCAGAGCCAGTTGCAGCAGAGCCAGCCCTTCTCGCCTCCCAAGCTGGAAATGACGCGATAGACCGTGGCGGCCGGTGCCGGGGCCGTCAAACGCCTGCGTTCGATGATCATGCCTTCGTGACCGCGGCATTCCACCGTCGGGGTCGATATTTCGGGTCGGCTGCCGAAGTGATCCGGGGTCTGCCCGCAGTGCTCGGCACTGAGCTTGCTCAGGGCCCGTTGCACGGCGGTGGCGTAGTCGACAGGACGGATTTCGGGCATCAGTCGACGGGCCTTGTCGTCGCGGACGATGACCTCATTCCTCAGCCCTTCGATCAAGGGTCGGGCATACGCGGCCCGGATCGGTGTGACCCAGTGAATCCAGTATGATGACAGTCTTGGCGTCAGGACCGGGACGCGGATCAGAAAACGACGCAGGCGGCGCACCTGCCCGTAGCGGGTCATCATGTCGCCGTAAGTCAGAATATCGCTGCCGCCGATTTCGATGATCTGGCCGGCGGTTTCCGGTTCCTCCAGAGCCGTGATGAGATAGGCCAGAACGTCGTCGATGGCGATGGGCTGGACTTTTGTGAAGACCCACCGCGGGCAGATCATCACGGGCAGGCGTTCCGTCAAATACCGCACCATCTCGAACGAGATGCTGCCCGAGCCGACGATGATGGCCGCGCGGAATTCCGTAACGGGGACGCCGGCCTCACGGAGGGCATCGCCGCTTTCGTGGCGTGAGCGCAAATGCTCGGAGAGACCGGCATCGTCATCACCCAGCCCACCGAGATAGATGATGCGTTCGACTCCGGCGTCTTTCGCGGCGCGGCCGAACCGGCGGGCCGCGCTGATGTCGCGCTCGCGGAAAGCCGGCCCGCCCGTCAGGCTGTGGATCAGATAGAAGGCGGTCTGGATGTCTCTCAGGGCAGCGGGCAGAGTCTCGGGCCGTAGCGGATCGGCCTCAACGAATTCAACTTGGTCCTGCCAAGGGCGAGATTCTTCAGCCGGCAACGTGCGGACCATCGCGCGGACGGCATATCCTTTCGCCAGCAGACGCGGGGCCAGTTGCCCCCCGATGTATCCCGTCGCTCCGGTCAGAAGGATCTTGCCCTTTGCGCCCATGGCCAGCCCCAGGTCTCCGGCGTGCTACCATTTCTTCTTGATGCGGATCGTTGCTCCCGTGTCTTCGAGTTCGAACAGCAGCGCTCTTTCGCGCCCGCTGCGGTTGGGGCTGTGGAGTGTCAGCATCAGCGTTCCCTCGAAGGTGCGGAAGATGCAGCCGTGACCGCCGTCGGCGGTGAACAACGGCTCGCGCTGATGGCGCCAGGGTCCGTGGACCCGGCCCGATTGCGAGATCGCGATGCCCGTGGTATAGCCGGTGGCGGTGAAGCTCGACCAGATCATCATCAGGGTGTCGGTCTCCGTGCGGTACAGGCAAGGACCGTCGGTGACGTAGTGGTCTTTATCCGGCGGCGTCCACGGCGCGTCGCTCGCTCTGAGGAGCGTGATGGGACCGCCCTCAACGTCCGAGAGGTCGTTCTTGAGGTGAATCAGGTCGATCGTGCCGTCCTTGATCTGGACCCATTCGTGGCAGTAGACCATGTAGGGAACGCCATCCTCGACCCAGAGCGTTCCGTCCAGGGTCATCAGATTCGGATCGGTTTGGGCACGGTTCCGGAACGGCTTGAACGGCCCCAGGGGCGTCTCGGCGACCAGCACCTGCGTGCCGCGCTTGGTCTTGTCGGGCCAGTCGGGCCAGGGTTCGTCGGGCAGCTTCTCGCGGCCGTTCATGGTGGCAAACAGGTAGTAGCGGCCCTGGTAGCGGTGCATTTCGGGAGCCCAGACCGAACCCTGGGCCCAGAAGTCGGGTTCGATCTCGAAGATCGGATACGGACCCTGCCAGGTCTGGAGGTCCTTGCTGGTCAGGACGGACACGCCGTGGCGGTTCGAGCCGGGCGGGTGCATGATCGAGGTGAGCAGATAATACGTGCCGCTCTCAACGTCGGGCAGAATGAACGGATCGCGCAGGCGGGTCTGCGTTAGCGTGAACGTTTGGGCCTGGGGCGCCGAGAGTGAGCCATCGCCGACTCCTGCGGAGTTGACGATGCCACCGAGAGCGCCGATCAGAACCGCTATGAAAATGCGTGATCCTATAGGCATACTTGCGATTCTCCCTTTTCTACGTGGCGTTCGGTGCGAAGAGGCGCACGAGCACGCAGCCGTGGCGCGGAATCTCGGCTTCGAACTGGCCGGTGAAGGTGCCGAGGTCTTTCTGACGCCAGAGATCTCTGACCCGTTGCGGCCCGGTCAGGCCCAGGTCGGACCACTGGGCCGTGACCGTCTTGGGCGTCTCATCGCGGTTGAACAATCCCACGGCAGCCGAACCGTCTTCCATCTTCTTGGCCCAGACCTCCAGATAGCCGTCCTGTGACACACGGCGGGCCTGCCGGCCCAGCGGGTCCTGGTTGACCTCCAGTACTTCGTCGTTGGTCAGCAGGTTCAGCGTGAACTCGTCCAATTGCGTCAGGTCGCAGCCGATCAACAGCGGCGAACAGAGCAAGCACCACAGGCTCATGTGGGTGTACTGTTCGTTCGGCGTCAGGTGCGAGTCCCGCAGGTTGGGACCCCAGCCGACCTTGCCGACGACCAGCATGTCGCGATCGTTCCAGTGGCCGGGGCAGGCATAGGGCGAGCACTTGTCCTGGGCGAAGCCGATACCGGCCATGCTGCCCCAGGTGTCGGGGATGTCGCCCGTGGTACGCCAGCAGTTGCCGCCGACTTCCGTGCCCCATTCCCAGACGTCGCCCATGCCGTACTGGCAGAGGCTGTAGACGATGTCGCGATCGATACGGTCCAGGCACATCCGCATGAAGACGTAAGGCGCCTTCATCTGTTCCAGATCGGGCCGGCGGACGATGGACCCGTACCCGCACCAGTCGTACTTGAGATAGTCGATGCCCCACTCGGCGAAGCGCTGGGCGTCGTGCAGTTCGTGCTTCCAACTTCCTTCGTAGCGCTGGCACGTCCGGGGGCCGGGCGAGATGTAGATGCCCATCTTCAGGCCGAGGTTGTGCACTTCGTCGGTCAGCGCCTTCATGTCGGGGAAGCGCTTGTTCGTCAGGATGCGTCCGCATTCGTCGCGGGTCGGGCCCCCGCTGATGGGGTCGTCCGAGTCGAGCTTCTTCATCCAGCAATCGTCGATGTTGATATACTGCCAGCCGTGGTTGATCAGGCCGTTGCGGACCATGGCATCGGCGGCTTCTTTGATCTTGTCTTCATCGATCGCACAGCCCCAGCAGTTCCAACTGTTCCAGCCCATCGGCGGGGTCAGCGCGATCGTATCGCCCACGACCAGCTTCAGCGTGCGGCGGTCCCGGCCCACGTCGTTTCTGGCTTCCAGCGTGATCTCATACTCCCCGCGTTTCGTGAGGCGTCCGGTAATCCGTCCCGTCTCATTGCTGATCGAGAGCCCTCGGGCAGGTTCTCGGCGTTGAAACCGAGGGGACGCTGCCCGGTCGCGGCAATGGTGTACAGCACGGGCGACCCCGGGCGGACACCGAAGATGCGGGCGCTGTTGATGCGCGGCTTGGGCCCGGGCTTCGGTGTCAGGATCACGGCCTCTTCCCGCGGCGCATCGACGGTCAGGGGCCTGGCCCCGACCACCTCGAAGGCGGCGTTGGCCCAATCGGCGTGGTCGAAGTTCATTCCGTCGGGGCCGGCGTCGACGATGAGCACCAGCATGTCCACGCCGGTAACCTCGACATCGACCGGGCGGGCCGCCTGTCCGCTCCTGATCGTGCCGCTCTTGTAGACTTCTTCGCCGTCGGCCAGGACGCGGAATTCGACGGAGCCGAAGCGCCCGGCCTCGTCGTCGATGCCCACCAGGGCGCTGAAGCGCCGGCTACCGCCGTCCAATTTGACATACAGCCGGCTGTCGGCGTGGGTCCCCAGGCCCTTCTCGAAGGTCTTGCCCGCGATGCGGAGGGGATTGCCGTCCACGGATTGGTCCTTCCGAGCCCGGCCCCAGCCCTGCATGGTTTTGCTGATATCCAGATCGGAGAGCCAGACCTTTTCGCCGGCTCCGGTTGTTGCCGGATAAACCGCCACAAAGCTGGAAGTGGCGCAGAGGATGAAAAACAGACGTGCTGCACGGAGGCTCGATTTCACGACCGATCCTTTCAAAACCTTGTGCGTGCTCCAACGCGTCAGCATACCGCCACGGCCATCCTCCCATCAAGCGTTTTTGCGGTATCGTTTGTCGTGACGCCATGAGGCGTTCGGGTATGCTCTGACGAGCACACTGCGAACGGGTTTCTCGGACGCATAGTTTTTTGATTTCGTGTCCAAGGGGCGCTTATCTGAGGCCCCTCAAATGCCGATGAACCAGTGAGATAACCTGGACCCTGAACGGGAGGTGAACACTGATGAACGATCGGAAAGCAGACGCTTCGACAAGCCAGGGCCGTTCGTGCCGGACGAGGGGACACTGGGTGGTGGCTTCCTGTTTGAGCCTGGTCCTGCTGCTGGGGCTGGCCAGCGATTTCAGTCCGGCCCAGACGTCTATGGAACTGACCCGCTGGAAGGAATTCTCCTACGCCAAAGACGTCAAGGAGGTCGGCGGTCGCATGACGGCTCTGGACGCCGTCAATCGCAGCGGTTTCGTGGTCCTGGGTGACGGCGAGTTCGCCCGGCTGTCCGGCTGGGTCGTTCACACCACCACGCCGGAAGGGAAGGAATACTATCAGGGCTTCGTGATGTATGACTTCCAGGACGGTTCGAGCATTCTGGCCAAGGTCGATGCCTCCGGCGAATCGCGCGAGAGAAAAGTCGGGACCATTGTCTTCGTTTCCGGCACGAAGCGCTTCGAGGGGATTACCGGGCGCGGGACCATTTCGTCCTGGATGCCCACGTCGTGGGACATGTACACGGAGATCGATGCCAGTTACTCCGTGTCTGAGGATTAGGTTGCTCGACCGAGGTCGACAGTCCCTTCCATCGCTAGAAACCACTTCCTCCGCCGCACGTTGTTTGCGCCGTGATTCTGGTGTCGTGCTGCCTCCTGGCCCCAGGTGACAGGCCGCTGCAAATTCTCTGCGAATTGCCAAAAAGAAACGTTACCTCGAGGGCCTCTGAGGCACTTTACTGATAGAGAACGATATTTGAAAACCTGTCTCGGGAAAGGGCGGGAAAGGGCCGATGCGAGTGCTCCGATGGATGCCGCAACGAACAGAATGTGTGACGACCGTTCCGATCGGGATCGAAACGGTGACGGCTCCAGTGGCCCGCCCAATTCTGTTCTGGCCAAAGAGGATTGGATTCAGTTATACACCCGTCGCATTTTACGGGCCTGGTTTCATCAGGAAGCGCCGCTGGGTCTGGCTTTGACCTACGCCAACTGGATTCGCCAGGACTTGTCGCGATGCTATCACGATCCCTTGACCCGAGCCTTTATCGAGGAAACCTATCGAGTGAAAATGGATTGAAGGCAAGGAAACGGATTTCCATCAGTACGTACGCACGCCCGGGTGTGCTCTTTCATCGACCAAGCGCCTAACGTCACCTGCTCGTCAGGCCTCGGTTTCACACGGTCTAGAAGTAGTACGACAATTCGAGTCGGGCGAAGTCGTCGTGGCGGAGGCTGTGCAGGACGCTGCCCGGCGTCGAATTGAGGAAGAGCCAGACTTCGAGACTCAACCTCCAGTTCGCGCCGCAGCGCCGACTGGACTCGATGGTCAGCAGGTTCTCGGATTGTTCCAGATCCTGGGCGAAGCCCGTCAGGAGCTGGGTGCCGGCCGCGTCGTTCGGGGTCCAACGGGCGCCGACGAAGAGATCGTTCTGGAAGAGCGTCAGGCCGCCGTCCTCGCGATCGTTGTGGGCATACTCGCTCAAAATCCCCACGTCGTGGCCGCTGGCGGCGACGTCGAAGAAGGTGTACTCGAAACCGCCGACGGTGGCGCAGTAATCCTGGAGGTAGCCGCTGCGGAAATAGGCCTCCCACTTCCACAGCCAGTTGCCGGTGACGACCTGGAGATCGGCCCCGAACTGGTTGATCTGCTGATAGAAGGGGATCAGCCTCGAATCATCCGTGTCGGCCGGATCGATGCGACTGGGCGGAGCCAGCAGAGGATCGCGGTCGGTGCCGCGGAAGAGGTATACCCCGAAGTCGGCGCTACCGATGGTGTTGCTGTAGCGGACGGCCAGATCGATGTTGCGATCTTCCGAGCTGCTCTCGTAGACGGGGTCGTCCACATCGACGATACGCCGATCCCGCAAACGACCATCGCGGCCTGGAAAAGTGCGCTCGCGGAAAAACGGCATGATGAAGACCTCGACGTGGCCCCAGTTCGGCGAAATCCCGAATTGCAGCATGGGCTGGCCCAGCTTGTCCTCACCGTCGATGTGTTCGACGAGATCGGTCTGGTTGATGATGTCTACCAGGTGGACGAACTCGGTGGCTCCCCAGAAGACCTTGCCGATGCCCAGTCGGAAGAACCAGATGTCCTCGCGGTAGAGGTAGTTCAGTTCGCGGATATCGGCGTGGGTTCGCTCGGAGTCGGCGCTGTCCAGGCGCGCAAAGGGAATGAACGTGAAGCTCGAACCGTCCTCCCAGTCGTGGCGATACTCCGGCCGGGCGGCGATCGAGCCGTTGTGGTCCTCCTGGCCGGAGTAGATGGGCTCGTGCGGGAAGAACCGACCCTCCACCGACACGTATCCCGACCATTCCCCTGCGCCGGCCGCCACGGCGCCCAGCATCCACGCCGAGAAGACCACCAATGTTCTCGTGCACATCCTTTTCACCGCAGTAGCGTCAGTCTGCTTCTCTCGAAGTCCAGTTTGTTTTGCCCCGTGTCAAAGGCGAAGTCGGACCAGATCAACTGCGTGCTCTTGCCGGTCTGGTGATTCGTCATGTTCGTTTCGCGGGCGCGCCAGAAGCGGTCCGCATACTTGTGGTACCCTTGGCAGGTCAATGTCTTGAGCAGATCGCCTTTGCGGTCGTAGTACTCCACCTTCCAGGTTCGGTATTCGGCCTTGCCGATCCAGACGACCTGGCGCGAGTAGCCGGAATTAGCCTGGTCCACCGGACGCCGCTCGAGGACGAAGCAGTCGTTCCCGTCGTAGAGATCGTCGCGAACCCATTTGTAGGTGTATTTCTCCAACTCCTGAATCGCGATGTCTTCGTAGGCGTATTCACTACCCATGAACGACCCTGATTTGTTTCTGGCGGCGATGCGCCGGACCCGTCTCAAGGCCGGCAAGAAGAGCCATTGGTCGTCGTCGGCACTCTTGTGCGTATGGGTCAGCAGGATGGTGCCTTTGATGTCACGAGGTGTGTCGAAGATGCACAAGCTCTTGGTTCCGTCGTCGGAGACCTCCAGGGCGCGGATGCGCAGCTCGCGTTCACTGGTCTGGCCCTGCTTGTTGCGGAGAATCATGCGGAGATTCGCCGTAGTGTCCACGAATCCGCGGTGGCGGCGGTCGGCCTCCTCGGCAATGGCCCGCCCGCGCTGCTGAGGCGTGAGCGGATCGCCCCAGAGGGGGGCTGCCGGAAGGGCGAGCGCCACCCATACCCAGATGGTGGTTTTCAATTCCATCAATGCGCTACCCGTTCGTTAATCCCAATTGGATTCACGCCGGCCAGCTTATCAGGTTAGCGCTCCATTTTCAGTAACAAAGTCGACAACAGCAGGAAGTCCATCAGCAGCGCCACGGCGATAACGATCGCACACATCAGTCCCATCTCCGAGCTCATGCGGTAGCGCGAGAGGGTCAGGACCAGGAAGCCGGCGGTCAGCGCCACGGTCGTGACCCACATGGCGGTTCCCACCGTTTCGAAGGCATAGCGCACGGCCGGTTCCGGGGCCAGCCCGTCCCGACGCCGGGCACGTTCGTACTTGCTCAGGAAGTGCACGGTGTCGTCCACCACGATCCCGATGGTCATGGCCACCACGACCGACAAGGCCAGCCCCACCTGGCCCCGCACCAGACCCCAGATGCCGAACGCCATCGCGGGGGGCAACAGATTCGGCACCAGACTGACCAGGCCCAGGCGGACGCTGCGCAGGGCCACCATCATGATGATCGAGATGAGAAAGAGCGCACCGAAGGTGCCTTTGAGCATGCTGTGAATGTTGCGGTAGGTGATGTGGGCCCAGATCAGAGACAGACCCGTGCCCGAGATGTGCATCGCGGGCGGCGCGTGCTCCCGCAGCCAGGCCGAGGCGGTCTCGTCGGCGTGCCGCAGTTCCCTGGCACTCATGCTCTCGAACGTCACGGTGAAGCGAGCCGAGGACCGGTCGACGTCGATGCGGTTGTTGAGATCCTGGCCGAACGGTAGCGACATTTCGTAGAAGAGCAGGTATTGAGCCGCCAGCTCCCGGCTCTCCGGGATGCAGTAGAAATCCTCGTCGCCGCCGTGCATGTCGCGATTGAGGCGCTTCATCGTCTCGGCCAGGGTATTGACGTGCCTGACCTTCGGCTGCCGGCGATACCACTGCGCGAAACGGTCGATGGTGGCCAGATATTCGGGATTGGCGACGCCACCTGATTCGCCGGCACTGAGCGGGTACTCGATGATATCCCAGCCGCTCAGGTTTTCGATCATGAAATCGGTCGCCCGGCGAAACGCGAAGCTCTTGTCGAAATAGGTCAGGAAATTGTCGTTCAGCTCGATTCGGAACACGCCGAGACTCGTGCCGAGGCCCAATAGCAACGTGCCCCGGAACAGAGCGGATCGCCGACGGATGACGAAGTCCGCCAGCCTGTTGCAGTGCGTTCGAATGCGGCTCTCCTGTTGCGGGCCGACCGACGTGGGCAGGACCGCCATCAGCGCCGGCAGCAGCAGGATGGAGAGGAAGAAGGCGACGGTCACGCCGATGCCGACGATATTGCCCAGATCGCGAAACGGAGGCGATTCCGAGAAGTTCATGCTGAGGAAGCCGATCACGGTGGTGATGCTGGTGAGGAATACGGCCTGCAGATTGATCCCCAGCGCCTGGGCGATGGCCTGGTGTTTGGACTGGCCTTCGCGCATCAGATGGAACATGGTGCTCAGGATATGGACGCAGTCCGCCACGGCCAGGGTCAGGATCAGGCCGGGGCCACTGACGGAAGCGGCCGAGAGCGAGATGCCCAGCCAGCCGGCCAGACCGAGCCCGGCCATCATCGACAGCAGGATGACGATCACTGTTGCGACCACTCCGAGGAACGAGCGGAGCGCCAGGCCGATCAGCACCAGCATGGTTACAAACATGGCCGGCGCCAGGGTCGTCAGATCTCTGCGGCTGGCCTCGCCAAAGGTCTGATCCACCATGACCGAGCCGGTGACATAGAGATCGATCTGCGGGTGTTGGCGTCGAAACTCCTCGGCCACGGCGCGGGCGGCCTGAGCGACTTCGGAGGTGGCCGCGGCCTCCGTTTGCGGCATCGTCAAACCCACGAGCACCCCGGCGACGTGACCCGAGGGAGAGAGCAGTCGATCGACGAGCGTCCACTCCGACAGGGCGACGGCGCGGATCTTCTCCAGATCGGCCGGTGTAAGACCGTTCGGGTCGGGCACGAGATCCTCGACGATCAACTCGTCACCTGCACCGTGGCTGTACTGGAAGTTGCAGATCGAAAACACGCGGCTCGAGTAGGGCAGATGCCAGCCGGTTTCAGTCAACTCGGTCAGGGCCGCCAGGGTCGCGCGCGTGAAGACGTTGCCGTCGGCCGGCGCGACGACGAAGACGACACTCTGCTCTTTGCTGAATGTCTCCTCCAGGGCCTTCAGGGCCAGGTACTGAGGGTTGTGCTCGCCGAAAAAAACGCGCGTGTTGTTGTCGATCGTGAGATTGCGAATGCCCAGCGCAGGCAGACCGACGGCCGGCAGCGTCAGAAGGAGAATCCACCAGCGGTATTTGACGGTCCAGTTGCCCAGACGATCTTCGATTGAGGTCATGCGTCGATTGGCCTCTGTAAAGGCACTTCTGCGCGCGCGCTCATTGCCGTATACCTACCTTCCAATGAGTGCCACACTGTAGCGAAAGACCGGTTCATGGACAAGCCTTTTTGCGCGGGAGGTACTGTTTTTCAACGCTTGCCGATCACCCCCCCTGGCAAGAACATCCTGTAAGGGCAGCGGTGGTCATCCCTTTGCCGCGTTTTGTCATCCTGAAGGCGAAGCCGAAGGATCTGGCCCTCGCAGGGGAGGTTTGTCCGACTGTCAGCCCAGATCCTTCACTGCGTTCAGGATGACAGGGTCGTTGGGATAGCGGTATCCAAGCCGAGTGTCTCAATTGACAAATCCAGGTGTGGGGGTGACGGCCTGCCAGTTGACGGGGTCGTTGCCGTAGGCGGTTGGGTCGATGCGGGTTAGCGACGCGCCGAAGCCGTCGGCCGGCAGCGGCCAGGGATCGACGCCGGTGGCGAAATCTTC
>CP070782.1:4189522-4206905 GCA_020346325.1 Phycisphaerales bacterium | reverse complement strand
ACGGCACCGGCTTAGGGCTGGCCTTCGCCAAGGAAGTGGTCGAGCGTCACGGCGGCCAGATCGCCGCCCGCCGCAACCCCACCACCGGCACCACCTTCACCTTCACCCTCCCCAAACACCTCGCCGCCGAAACCCACTGATCGCTGCCGGGAATCGAAGAGGGCGAAGCATCCGAGATCGGGGCGAGGTCGGGCTATACGGGTCCCAGCCCGGAGGGCGACATGGCTTGTACGGGATTGCCCTGCTGGCCCAGCTTCTTGGCCAAGCACCCGATGCGCCAGGTCCAATTGCCCTTCCACCCCTGGGTTCGAGCCTGCTTGCAGACCTCGATAGCCTTGGCATAGGATTCTTCTTTCTCCAGCAGGACGACCATCATTTGGAAGCCCGCGTGGATCGGCAACGGGTTCCTTGGGTATTGCTCGTGCAATATTTGAGCCACCTCCGGTGCCATGGCGATCTGCTTGTGGCAGGCGCCGAAGATCAGGTCAGGGGCGTCGAAGAAGTGATCGCGCCATTTGCAGTACAGGTGGATCGTTTCCTGGTAGGTGAAATGAAGTCCGAGTCTGTCATCCTCGGTTTTCGCCCTCTGTTCGGCCTTGTGGAGCATCTCCGCCGCCAGCGTTCTGTCTTTCGGGTTGCCCCTCAGCGAGCCGGCCACCGCCGTCAAGAGGGTCGCGGCGCTGGGGAAACTCAATCGCTTTTGCCCTGTCGTTAGCGGCCTGGAGCCAGGTGGCAGACCGGCCGGCTGAAACTCCTTCTCGATATGGGCACGCTGGTCCGCGGTGAACACGGTGGACCACCAACTCGCCAGACCGAAGTAGCCCAATTCGCCTTTCACATCGGTCTCTTCCGCCGCGTTCGGAGGACGCCTGATTCTGCAAAGATGTAAAGTCATCCAGTTCCTCGGTTGTGTGCAGACCCGACATCGGCGAACCGGTCGCCGAATCTGCGTGTCGTATTCCCGAAGCGTAACGTTTCTCGACTGAGGCAGACAGGAGCTATACTTCGATGTCGCGGGCGTTCTGTGAGTCGCTGACCTACGATGACGTCGTATTGCCAAGAGATAACCCATGTAAAGCTTACGAAACACGCGGTCGGCAGCCAAGCCCCTTCGGCACGGGCGATAATTTTCACCGGGGCAGCCTTTTTGTGGGGATTTTTCCTCAAGTTTCTGGAGGACGCCGTCCGATAAGGGCTTATGAAGATCGGGATGTTCAGTTGACCAACTAAGGATTGTGCGGCGAGCTTGCGACGGACCGAAGCGTATGCCTACGGAGAGTTGAGGCTGGCCGGGTACAACCGTTCCCAAATTATCTTTCACCATCCTGAGAGCGGTAGCAGTTTTCTGCTACCGCCCGCTTTTTTGGGGCCTGTTCCATCCACTCTCCCCGGAAACTCATACTTGCGGATCGGCTATATCCGTCTGGCGTGTTAGAATCAACGAGGAATATGAGGCAACGATACCATGAATCCGGTACGTCTGATTGTGAGAACCTACTACGAGCGGCTTCACGAGCGGATGGAAGCCGACCGGGAACGTCTGATCGATTGTATCGACGTGTTGTTGCCGGCGGAGATTGCCAGGCAGAAGTTTGGGCCGCTGCGCGGCGACCAGGTCGAGGCGTATCGCGAGGCCTGTCACGCATTTATTGACGAACGTCTGGAGACCTACAACCCCGTTGGTATTCAATACACGTTCGATCGTGGGGCGAGTTCTCAGGCGGCGGAACTGGAGCTTCAGCTCGACTGGTACGACAGCCGGCGCGAGTTCCAGACGCTGGTGACCGCCGCGCGGGCCCTCGCCGGCGAGACGGATACCCCGGACGAACGTTTGACTGAACTGGCCGACGAACTCATTCGCCAGGTCGGAGCCTTTCCCGATGGGAGCATCATTGCCGGCTATCTCGCAAAGCCGGCCCTTCAGAAACTGCCCGATTACCTCGTCGCCTCAGCGATCGAACAGGTGATATGTGGCCGCAAGCCGGAGCGCCGGTAGGGGACAGAAATCGTTTGGATTTCCTCAGTCGGCTGGAGTATCATGAGGCCGCGAGCAGCCACTGACAAAGGCCGGGCCGCTCGATCCAAAGCGCATCAGGAACTGAGGAGAACATCATGGAAAGCAGACCGAAGGTAGTGAAGTCCGCGCGTCTCTTGTTGTTGGCGGCGGTGATTATCGGAGCAAGTGCTTACGCAGCGACCGAGGTGACGAAGTACGGCGTGCACGATATGAACCGGCCGCGGCCGACCGTGGTTACGCCGCCCGCCAGCATTGGACAACCGCCGTCGGATGCCATCGTCCTCTTTAACGGCACGGATCTCGCGCAGTGGCAGAAGGGCAACGGCGCCGACGCGAACTGGATGATCGTAGACAACGACTACATGGTCGTGCCGAAGAAGGCCGGGGGCATTCAGACGCGGAAATCGTTTGGCAGCTGCCAGTTGCACATCGAGTGGAGAACGCCCGAGGGAGTGCCGGCGCGGGTGAAAGGCCAGAGCCGCAGCAACAGCGGTGTGTTTCTTATGGGACGGTATGAAGTGCAGGTGCTCGATTCCTACACTGATGACAACTACCAGAGCAACTACACCTACGCCGACGGCCAAGCCGGGGCACTCTATGGACAACACCCGCCCATGGTCAATGCCTCTCGTCCGGCGGGACAGTGGCAGAGCTATGATATTGCTTTCATGCGACCACTCTTCGATAGCAACGGCAACTGCATCCGCAAGGCGCGCGTCACCATCTTCCACAACGGCGTCTGCATTCACAACAACCTCGAGATCGAGGGTACGACCTTCCACAAGCGAAAGGCGGCCTACAGCGCCCACGGAGAAGGGCCGATCCAACTCCAGGACCACGGCAATCCGATGTGCTTCCGCAACATCTGGATTCGCGAACTGTCTGAGGAGCCTTACCTGATCAAATAGCGCCGTCCGCTTGCTTGATTTCCCAGCGTACACATGGCCGTCGCCCGGATGTCTGTCGGGCTGCGGAAGCTTTTCGCCTGCCTCGCGAGGCTGCGCATTCTCGGACCTTCAGTGTCCCGCACGCCATTGACTTTGCTCCCCATTTTTGCTATCGTACTTATTGTACCTACTTGCATCCCGAATGAGGGTGTTTTTGCAGAATGACCAAGGCGAGCCTGGCTCTGGCAGCCTCACGGCCCGGGAGGATACCGCTGGTAATGCGAGTCTCCATCACGCGTATGGTGCAGCTTCTGCTGCTGCTCGGCCTGGTCCTCTGCCCACGCCCGAGCAGGGCCCAAGAGGGTGGCGTTTGCATCTCGGAGATCATGTACCATCCGTACCATTCTCTCTCCGGTGCGGAGCAGACCGGTCGGGAATGGATTGAGCTGTTCAACAGTGGTACCGAAGCCGTCAACCTGAGGGGGTGGCAGTTCAGTGACGGGGTCTATTTCACTTTCCCGAATATCGTTCTCGAGGCCGGTGCGTACCTGGTCGTGGCGGCCGACGTCGACTTCTTCCGGACGAAGCATCCGAACGTCAGCACGGTTGTGGGGGGCTGGGCCGATTGGCTGAGCAATTCGGGCGAGATTGTCGAACTGCGGAACGAGGCCGGCGCGATCGTCGATCGGCTGGAATACTCGGATGAAGGCGACTGGGCCCAGCGCGAACTGGGGCCCGTCGATCATGGCCATCGTGGCTGGATTTGGCGCGACGACCACGACGGGGGCGGCAAGTCCCTCGAGTTGGTCGATACCAACGTTTCGAATGAGTACGGTCAGAACTGGGCCGCCAGTGTTGGGGAGGGCGGGACCCCCGGCCGGGCGAACTCGGTCCAGGCCTCCGGCAGCGCGCCGCTGATCCAGGACGTGATCCATTCGCCCGGCGTTCCCAGGGCGAATGAGCGCGTGACGATCACGGCTCGCATTGTCGCTTCCAAGTCTTTTTCTCCCACCGTGACCCTGCACTATCGCCTCGACTGGCAAACCGGTTTTACGTCGCTGCCCATGTTCGATGATGGGCAGCACGGCGACGGCGATGGGAACGACACGATTTACGGCGTCGAGATCGGGCCTCGGCCCGGCGGCATGATTGTCGAGTTCTACGTTGAAGCCGCAGACTCAACCGGCCGGACCCGGACGTGGCCCGCGCCGAGTCTGGTCGACGGCGCATTGGCACAGGTGACCAATGCGCTGTACGTGGTCGACAGAGCATTCAACGCGGAGACCTCACGGCAGCCGGGCAGTCCCCCGCTGTACTACGTGGTCATGTTGGCTCGTGATCGGGCGGAGTTGGAGGAGATCGGCGACGAGGAGTATTCCGGCAACCTATTTGCCGCCGAGCCTATGAGCGACGCGCAAATGAACGCGACGTTCATCAGTATCGATGGCAGTGGGACGGAGGTCCGCTATCAGGCCGGCGTGCGCAATCGAGGCAATCGCAAGCGCGCCGATCCGCCCATGTCGTATCGTGTCAATTTTGCGGGTGACCGTCCCTGGAAGGACGTCGGCGCTCTGAGCCTCAACAGCAAGTATCCGCATTTGGAGTTGATGGGCAGTGTCCTGTTTCAGACGGCGGGCCTGCCGGCCGCCGATGTCACCGTGGTGCGGCTGAAAGTCAATGACGACGAACCGGCCCAGAGCGATTATGGCCGTACCTATGGCTTCTACAGCGCCGTCGAAGTGCTCGATGGGGATTGGGCGGAGAGTCATTTCCCCGACGACGACAACGGCAACCTGTATCGCTGCACGTACTACGAGGATGGCGTCCATGCCCGGACCTATGCGGATCTCAACTTCAAGGAGGCGTCCGACCGGACGCCCGAGCCGAATGACTACCGGCTCAACTATCCCAAGAAGACCAAGGAGGCGGCCGATGATTGGTCGGACCTGTTCGCTCTGATCGAGGTTCTGAACGACCGGAATATCGCGGACGAGGACTTCGTGGCGGAAGTGAGCCAAGTCGTCAACCTGGAGAAATGGGCGCGGTTTCTGGCGGTCGACGCTTTGATCGGCAACTGGGAGGGCGGGCTGACCTCCGGCTCCGGTGATGACTACGCGCTGTACCGTGGTGCTGTCGATCCGCGTTTCTGGCTGGTGCCCCATGACCTGGACACCGTGCTGGGGCAGGGCGATCATTCGTACCGTCCGGATCGGAGCATCTGGGGGTATGCGAGCGTGACCGGACTGCGTCGGCTGCTGGATCATCCCGATGTGATCAGGATGTATTACCGGCAATGTCGCGACCTGGCTCAGACGATTCTGATGCCGGAGAAGTTCGATCCGCTGGTCGATCGGCTGCTGGTTGGCTGGGTCCCTGATTCGGAGATCAACGGGGCCCAGGGTATAAAGCAGTTTGTCCACGACCGCGTCCGCAGCGTTCTCTACGGAGGATATCCGGCCGACGACAGCCTGCCTCAGATTCCGCAGGATTTTGTGATCATTGGCCCTGAGGTTGTTGGTTCGTATCCGTACACCGTCAGTGACACCATTGGGTTGACCGGTACGGCCAGTGCGATTGATACCCGCTCGCTGCGCGTCAATGGGATGTTGGTCGATGATTCCAACTGGTCGCAACGGGACGGCACTTGGTCGATCGACGCCGTTGCGCTCAGTCCTGGCATCAATCGCATCGTCGTCCAGGCCTTTGACGGTCCGGCCGGCACCGGCGACGAGACCGAGCGGGGAACCATCGACATCGGGTATGACGACGGTGACATGGCCGTCATCGACGGCACGATCGAATCCGACACGACGCTGGAGGCATTGTCCGGCCCGTGGCAAGTGCCGACGAGCCTGATCGTCCCGGCCGGTGTGACGCTCACGATCGAGCCGGGAACGACGCTGTTCTTCGAAGAAGGCGCCGGCATCAACGTCTTGGAAGGTGGACGGCTGCTGGCGGAAGGGACGCCGTTCCAGCGCATTCGCCTGACACGGACGCCGAACGGCGTGGCCCATTGGGAAGGCCTGAGATTCGACCACACCCTCCAAGACAATCGACTCGCCTACGTGGATCTCGAGTTCGGAGATGGCCAGGGCGAATCCATCGACGTGCAACATGCGCGACTCGAGCTGGACCACGTGACATGGGCCGAGACGGACACGGTGGTCCTCAACCTGGACCACCCCACCGTGACGGTCCGTGATTCCGTTTTCCCGTCCATCGGTGACGCGGAACCGATTCATGGCGTCGGCCTGACGGGACAGGAACGACTGGTTTTCGAGCGCTGCCTCTTCGGCTCCGCCATGGGTTACAACGACATCATCGACTTCGCCGGCGGGCAACGGCCCGGGCCGATCCTCCAGATCTACGACAGCGTGTTCCTGGGCGGGGGGGATGACGGTTCGGATATGGATGGAGCCGATGCCCATCTTGAAGGCAACGTGTTCATGCATTTCAACCGGAACCAGGGAGGTGACAGCACGTCGAACGCGATTGCCACCGGCAGCAACGGGCGCGATACGGCTGAGATCTGTGTGGTGAGGAACGTGTTCATCGGCAACGACCACGATGTACTCCTCAAGGAAGACGCGTTTCTGCATGCCGAGAACAACACGTTTGTCGACGCGGCGGTGGCGGCGCTCAGTTTTGGTGAGCCCGATCGCAGTCCCCCAAGAGCGCCCGGACGCGGGGCCTATATGGCCCGGAACATCTTCTGGGATAACGCGGCATTGTTTGCCCACTACTTCGAGGAGCCGCACCCTGATTATGGGCCGGCCGAACTGGCGATTGACGATTCCATTCTACCGGCAATCTGGCACGACCTGGGCCTCGGCAATATCGACGCCGACCCTTTGTTTGCAGGGGCCGGCGATCTGCGTCCCAAGGCCATGTCTCCGGCGCGAACGATGGGACCATTCGACCTGGAGCTGGGAGCCTTTGTCCCGGGCGGGGCTTGGATCATCGGCGAGCCGGCAGAGCGGACCTGCCACACCGACGCGACGCTGACGGTGTGCGGACCCGGGATCACCCATTACCGATACAGTCTCAGCGAACCGGAGGGGGCGTGGAGCGAAGAGCGTTCGGTCGATGAACCCGTCGTGTTGACAGGCCTTCAGGATGGTCGCAGCTACACGGTTTATGTGCTTGGGAAGAACTCGGCAGGGCGCTGGCAGCAGGAGCCGACCGCCTCGCGGACTTGGGCGGTGGATACTTCGTATGGCCATCTGGTGATCAGCGAAATCCTGGCGGCCAACGAATCCGCGTACGAACACGAAGGGGCCTTTCCCGACCTGATCGAGTTGTTCTACGATGGACCGCGCCCGCTGAAGCTGGCGGGTATGAGCCTCAGTGACAATTCGGATCGGCCGGACAGATTTGTCTTTCCGGCGGGCACGACGATACGGCCCGGGGACTATCTGGTCCTGTATGCAGACGAGAACGCGACGGGCTCGGGAATTCACACGGGCTTTAGTCTCGACCGGGACGGTGAGGAGGTCTGTCTCTATGATGCCGACGGTAGCCTGTTGGATTCGGTGACGTTTGGGTACCAGTTGACTGACCTTTCCATCGGCCGGGTCGGGTATGAGAGCCGCTGGGCGTTAACGGTCCCAACTCCCGGAACGGCCAATGCAGCTCATCCGATGGGAGACCCTGATTGCGTCCGGATCAACGAGTGGCTGGCACGGGGAGAACTGCTCTTCGCGCGTGACTTCATCGAGCTTCATAATCCTCAGGGGGCTCCGGTGGACATTGGCGGATTCTACCTGACGGACAATCCCATAACGCAGCCGCAAGAGTATGCCTTACGGCCTCTGACATTCATTGCGGCTCAAGGTCTCAGCGTGTTCTGGGCGGACGAGGAGGATGGGCCGGGGCACGCGAACTTCAGGCTTTCGATCCATGGAGAGTGGATCGGTCTGTTCGGCCCCGGGCCGAGAGAAGTGGACAAGGTGTTCTACGGGCCGCAGGTTCCTGATGTTTCCCAGGGTCGGGCGCCGGATGGATCGAGCCAGTGGGACTGGTTCTATCTACCCACGCCCGGTGTTCCCAATCCGGCGCTGATTGAGCCGGTGACCACCCGAATCGCGCTCGTGCCCGAGAGCGCAGACAAGCGTGTCATCGTCCCGATGTCCGCGGATCACGTGGCGGCGATCTGGAACACCGATCCGGCTTTCGACGATTCGGCCTGGCTGCGTGTCTCCGGCGCCCCGGGGGGCGTGGGGTACGAACGGACCTCGGGCTACAGGGATATGATCGGCCTGGACGTTGAGAGCCAGATGTACGATCAGAATGCGACGTGCTATGTTCGTATTCCTTTTAGCGTTGGAGGCGACGAGATAGACAGGCTCGGTGCCTTGACGCTCAGCGTTCGCTATGACGATGGCTTCGTCGCTTATCTCAACGGTACCGAAGTCGCCCGGGCCAATGCCCTCGGAACGCCACAGTGGAACTCGAACGCCGATGGAAGCAACGAGGCGAACGTACAGGATTTCGATGCCGTGATCGATATTTCTGGTAACATTCCTGTGCTTCAGGAGGGTATGAACGTCCTGGCGATTCAGGGTCTGAATGTCTCGACGACGAGCAGCGATTTTCTCATCTCCGCCGGGCTGGGCGCGACTCTCGTGGACCTGACAGAAACGGTCCATCCCTATCTGGATGAATTGCAGTTGCTGGATGGGCTGCGAATCACGGAACTGATGTACCATGCCCAGGAAGGTGACAGTCTCGATTACGTCGAGTTGACGAATATCGGCGATGTGGCTTTGGATCTGACGGGGTTGCGATTCACGAAGGGCATCGAGTTCGTATTCCCGGCTCTGGAGTTGGCGCCCGGTCAGCGGACGGTGGTTGTCGCCGACGTGGCGGCCTTTCCATCGAGGTACGGATCGGATGTTGCTTTAGCGGGTGCCTATTCCGGGCGATTGAACGATGGTGGCGAAGAACTCGTATTGAAATTGGCCGAACCATTCGATGCGGCGCTGGCGCGTTTTCGGTATGATGACGGCTGGTATCCGGCTACGGATGGCGGTGGCCTGGCGCTCGTCATCGACGACGAGGCCGCAGCGGCTGGGATTTGGGGCGAGCCGGAAGGCTGGCGGCCTGCCGAGCCCACCCCCGGGACGCCATAAGCAAATTGCCTGACGGGAGAACTCAATCGCGATGAAACGATCGTGGATCATACTGACGGTTGCTTTTCTGGCCGGGGCCGTACCGACTGCGGGCGATCCGTCTCTCGTCATCAACGAGCTTCTGGCTAGGAACAACGCGGGCCTTCAGGACTCGGCGGGCGATCACGACGACTGGATCGAAATCTACAACCTGGACAGTCAGTCTGTCGACGTAGGCGGGATGCATCTCACGGATAACCTGTCCAATCCCGCGAAATGGCGGATTCCCACGGGCATCCCGGAGCAGACGACCATCGCACCAAACGGCTTTCTTCTGATCTGGGCCGATGGGGAAGAGGACCAGGGGCCATTGCACGCCGGGTTCAAGCTTGGCGATGGGGGCGAGGCGGTAGGTCTTTATGACGCCGCCGGTGTGCTGCTTGACAGCCTGACGTTTGGCCCGCAAGACCCCGACAAATCGTACGGGCGGTTCCCGGACGGGAGGGGGGCCTGGCAGAGTTTCAATTGTCCGACGCCGGGGCAGCCCAACGAGCGGGACCACGCCGATGTGATCATCAGCGAGATCATGTACCATCCTTACGCCGACGCGTTGCAGGCGGAAAATCGCGACGAGGAATACATCGAGCTGTTCAATCGCGGTTCCGAGGCCGTCTCTCTGGGAGGCTGGACGATCACTGAGGGAGTGCGATTCGGTTTTCCCGACGTGGTCCTGGAGTCCGGCGGCTATCTGGTGGTCGCGGCTGACGTCGAGGCCTTCGCCGCACGCTATCCCGAGGTGGAGAACGTGGTCGGAGGGTGGGATGGTCGTCTCAGCAACTCGGGGGAGACCGTGGAGTTGCATGACACTGCCGATGTGGTCGTCGACCGTGTGACCTACGCCGATAACGGCGACTGGTCCGTCCGCGAGCTCGGCCCCGCGCAGTACGGCCATCGCGGCTGGACCTGGCGGGACGACCATGACGGTGGCGGCAAGTCGCTGGAATTGGCCAATCTGACTCTGTCTAATGAGTTCGGCCAGAACTGGATCGCCAGCGATCCCAACGGTGGCACGCCTGGTATCGCCAATTCCGTGGCGACGACCGATACGACGCCGCTGATTGCCGACGTGGGGCACGTTCCCGTCGTACCGGGGCCCGTCGATCCTGTCACGGTCACGGCGCGAGTGGCCGGCGCGGCGAATGATGCCCTGACGGTCTTGCTGCGCTATCGCGTCGACACCTCCAGATATACGAATCAGACCGGTCGCGCTGCGTACCCGATATTCGATGCGGACAGCTACACAAGCCTTGCAATGTTCGACGATGGCGCGCACGGTGACGGCATGGCCCGGGACGGCCTCTACGGCGCCGAGGTGCCGCCGCATCCGGATGGCACGGTGATCGAGTTCTACGTACAAGCCACCGATGGAGCGGGGCACGCTCGCACATGGCCGGCTCCGAGCATCATAGACGGAGAGGTTCAGCAGGTAACCAACGCCTTGTACCAGGTGGATGCCGCGTTCAATCCCTACACGTACTGGCAGATCGGCAGTCAGCCGCTCTACTATATGGTGATGACGGAAGCCGAACGCGGCCGACTGGCCTATCTGGGCGAGAGACGGAACCAGGCTCTCTCGCACGCCCAGATGAACGGAACGTTCATCAGTGTTGACGGCCAGGACATTCTCCTGCGCTACAACGTGGGGATTCGCAATCGCGGCAATGGTTCGCGCATGCCTCCCCCCAACAACTACCGCGTGAACTTCCCGCATGATCGCAGGTGGAAAGGTGTCGACGCGATCAACATCAACAGCAAGTACACCTACATCCAACTACTGGGCCAGGCCGTATTCCACATGGCCGGTCTGCCGGCTCTGGATGCCAAGCGTGTCCAGGTTCGAGTCAACGGTCAGGATCTGGCGCCGCTGGATCCCGAACGCATGTATGGATCGTACGTCCATCTCGAGGTCTATGACGGCGATTGGGCCGACCATCATTTTCCGGACGACAGCGGAGGCAATCTCTATCGCTGTGTCAGCCGCTCCCGGTATTGCGATCTCCGCTATCAGGGCGAGGACCCTGCGAGCTACGGACAGGCAGACTGGTATCGCAAGAAGACGAATACCGCGGCTAACGATTGGTCCGATCTGACTGGGTTGACGTATGCGTTGGATGAGTCGCCTGACGGGACGTACGTTCGGGATGTCGAAGCGGTGGTCAACGTCGATCAGTGGCTGCGCTGGTTTGCCTTGATGGCCTTGGTGGTCAACCGGGAGACGAATCTCAGCAACGGCTACGGCGACGACTATTGCATGTACCGGGGCGCCGAGGACGAGCGTTTCATGCTATTGCCCTACGATCTCGACAGCGTCCTGATCTCCCCCGATCCGAACACCTCCATTTGGCTGGCCGACCGAATCGACAACCTGCCGGTGATCAAGCGGTTCCTGACGCATCCGGAATTCGTGCCGCGCTACTACGCCCAATTGAAGGACCTGGCCGAGACGGTCCTGGCGCCGGAGCAGTTCAATCCCCTCGTCGAGCAGTTGCTGGGCGATTGGGTCCCGCAGCAAACGGTCGAGGCGATCCAATCTTTCGCCGCCGCCCGCCGGGCGTACGTTCTTTCTGTGATTCCTCAGACCTTCACCGCCACCGCCGAAATCCGCCTGGCTGGCGACTATCCCGCCAAGACGGTCCCTCATGTTTATGACAGGGAAATTTGCGGTACGGCCAATGCCATCGAAACCCAGTCGGTGCTGGTCAACGGACAAACGGTTACGTGGCTGCCCCGCGAAGGGCAGTGGATGCTGGGAGCGACCACATTGGATCTGTTTCCAGGGATCAACCGGATGGTCGCGGAGGCTTTTGCCGGGCCCGAAGGCACGGGCCGCAAGCTGGGCGAGGCCTATGCCGATGTCTACTACCGTACCGGTTTCACCAACGACTACCCGCAGATCGCTGGAGATGGGGCATTGCTTTCCGAACTGAATGAGAGCACGACCTGGACGGCCGATGAAGGCCCGTACCGAATCACTGCGGATCTGACCGTTCCGCCCGGCGTGACGCTGACGATTGGGCCGGGCACGACGGTATTCTTCGATCCGAATGTCACGATGACCATTCAAGGGCGACTCGTGGCCGAAGGGTCAGACTATGAGCTTTTGCGTTTCACGCGGTCTCCGGATCTGGGGGGCACATGGGGCGGTCTCCAGTTCGTCGACACCAGCCAGGACAATCGCATCGCCCACGCCGTGATCGAATACGGGCGCACCAACAACGGCATGATCGGCCTGGAGAACTCCAGACTCCATGTGGAGCACGTCACCTTCGACCACACGGACCTGCGGCGCATTCGCACCATTGATTCATCTCTGGTCGTACGTGACTCGCGCTTCACCAACGTGGTCGGACCCGGAGAACCTCCGACGACGGACAATTATAGCGAGCACATTTGGGGTTCCGGCGTCCCGGAAAACGGGCAATTCATCATCGAGGGCAATATGTTCGGGATCACTCCCGGTCACAACGACGCCATCGATTTCGATGGGGCCACCCGTCCCGCGGCGATTCCTCAAATTCTCAACAACGTCTTCACCGGCGGTGGTGACGATGCCCTCGATCTCGAAACGGACGCCCACGTCGAAGGCAATCTCTTCATGAACTACGTCGAAGACGAGTTCAACAATGCCGCGGGGGAATCCAACGTGATCTCCGCCGGTGCCGGGAGAGAGTACGTCGTCGTCCGAAACGTTTTCTATCACATCGGGCACGTGGCTCAGATCAAAGAGCGAGCGTTCATGATCTTCGAGAACAATACCGTGGTGGACGCCAATGCGTCGGCCTTCTACTTCGAAATTCCGGGCCGCACCCGTTCGCCAGGCGTCGGCTTGTGGATGGACTCGTGCGTGTTCCGTGACTGCCCCGTGTTGTTGGAGAATTTCTTCATCGACGATCCCGATTGGGGAACGACGGAGATCACCGTGAATCGCTGTCTCATGCCGGCCGACTGGCATGATTGGGGCCAGGGCAACGTCGATGCGGACCCACTGTTTGTCGGCGCGGATGATTTTCATCTGCGGCCGATCTCCCCGGCGCGGCAGATGGGAGCATGCGGCCTGGATATGGGTGCCTACGTGCCGACGGGAGCCTCGGTCGGTGGAGAACCTGCGGCACGAACGCACCGCCGAGATGCGACGCTGCAGGTATGGGGGCCGGGAGTGACGCACTACAAGTACAGCCTCAACGATCCTGATGGGCCTTGGAGTGACGAACGCCCGATCGATGTGCCGATCACGTTGACCGACCTGTCCGACGGAGATGCTTACACCGTGTACGTGCTCGGTAAGAATTCCGCGGGAATTTGGCAGATGCAGGCCAACGCGTCGCGAACGTGGACGGTGGATGCGACCTACCGCCGGCTTCAACTCAACGAGATTATGGCGGCCAATGAAACGGCATACGAGCGGGGAGGCGCCTTCCCGGATGCCTTGGAATTGTACTACGATGGTCCCGCCGCGATCAATCTGGCCGGTATGAGTCTCAGCGACGATCCCACGGAGCCAGATAAGTTTGTGTTTCCGTCCGGCGTCACCATGAATCCGGGCGACTACCTGGTCCTCTGGGGCGGCGACAACACTGGCGCGGGCCTGGACCTGGGCTTTGGCCTGGATGCCGAAGGAGATGGAGTCTTTCTCTACGACCGGGATGGGACCGTGCTCGATTCCGTGGTGTTTGGACATCAATTGCCGGACCTGCCGCTCGGGCGGATCGGTTCGGAGGGCGACTGGCATCTCACGCTCCCGACACTGGGTGAGATGAACGTGGCTCAGCCCCTGGGCGATCCCAACGCGGTCAAGATCAATGAGTGGCTGACCGGTGCCGCAGTGCTCTTCACACATGATTTCATCGAACTCTACAATCCAGGCGATTGGCCCGTCGATGTGGGTGCGTTCTATCTGACGGATGACCCAACGAGCCGACCCACCAGACACGAGATACGGCCCTTGAGTTTCATTGGAGCCGAAGGCTTCGTGGCGTTCGACGCCAATGGCGTCGGCGAACCGGGCCTGGCGAATCTCAGACTCGCGACGGACGGTGAAGTGGTGGGCCTTCTCGATCCCGAGAGACGGATGGTGAACCAGATCATCTATGGCCCCCAGACCCCGGATGTGTCCCAAGGACGAGCCCCGGACGGGGCCGACTTGCTGGAATGGTTTGCGCTGCCCACGCCGGGCACTGCAAATCCATTCGTACGTCAACCTTTGATAACACGCGTGACGCTGGTACACGAGGAGGCCGAAAAGCGAGTGATCATCCCGCTGTCGGAAGAACACATCGATGACACCTGGAAGTCGGACCCTCTATTCGACGATTCGGCCTGGCTCAGTGTTTCCGGAGCCCCGGGAGGCATCGGGTACGAGCGAAGCATCGGCTATGAGGACATAATCGGCTTGGACGTTGGGGATCAGATGTACGAGATCAATACCTCGTGTTATGTGCGCATTCCCTTTAACATCGAAGATGCTGCGCCCGATGAGCTGAGCGACTTGATTCTGAGCCTTCGTTACGATGATGGGTATATCGTCTACCTCAATGGCGTGGAAGTGGCTCGCTACAATTTCTCGGATGCGCCTCGGTGGAATTCGAGTGCACAAGGCAGTCACGAGTCGTTTTTGGGTGTTTTCGATGCGGTACTGGACCTCACGTCCTATGGCGACCTTCTCCACGAAGGTCACAATCTCCTGGCCATCCATGGACTCAACGCCTCGCTGACGAGCGGCGACTTCTTGATCTCCGCGGCCCTGGAGGCGACGGTGGTGGAGTTCGCGGGAGAGGAGCATCCGCATCTAAGAGAACTCCAATTGCTGGATGGCCTGCGTATCACCGAGCTGATGTATCATGCGCCGCAGGGGGATAGCGGTGACTACATCGAGCTGCAGAACATCAGCGATGTAGCACTGGACCTGACGGGCCTGCGGTTCACGGACGGCGTCGAATTCGTTTTTCCGTCGATGGCGCTGGAGGCCGGGGAGTATGCCCTCGTCGTCGAGGATAGGGCCCAGTTCGAATCGATCTATGGGGCTGGTGTCCCGCTGGCCGGAGAATACTCCGGTCGCCTGAGCAATCGTGGCGAACATGTCGTACTGAAACTGCCGTCGCCCTGGGAGATGGCGATCATGCGCTTCGCATACGAAGACTGCTGGCACCCAAGCACGGACGGCGACGGCCGCTCCCTGGTTGTCGAGGAGCTGACCGCCGCGCCCGTGATGTGGAACGATCCAGGAAACTGGCATGCGGCCCTGCCCAGCCCCGGTCGGCCGTAATGACTTCTGGCTCACTTTTTGGCATAGAGTGGCATCTGGTTCGGCACAGCATCGCCCGAGGTCAGCTCCGGACAATCATCCAATGCGGCGACGATCCGATCCTTCTCGGCCGTGTTGACGCAGTACGTGGCGCCGCCACTGTCCTGGAACGATTTCGCCAGCACCTCCCACCGTGCTTCGTGTCGTTCGATCGCTTTTTCCATGGCCCCTGATTCGGTTTCCAACGCTGCCATCACCTCCGGGTTGTTGTAGCGGATGATGAGCCCTTGGTCTCGGAGGATGAAGACGACGCTGCCCGTACGATTCTTGACGCTCAGGCGATGGCTGATCTCCACGTTGTCAAGGTCGTGGGCTTTGAGGTACTGGCGAATGACATGCATGCCGTCGGCCTGCCTGATCTCCCGCAGTTTCTCAGAAGAGATCGCGTGCCGACGCGCGGAACGCCGTGCCGCCAGTGGCGAACGTATGGTGCACTGGTCACGCGGGATGCTGCACGGACTGCAACTCTGATAGGAAGGACAGACCGGCGTCGGCCGCCAATAGCAGTCGACGATCAGGCCGGAGCTGTGGTAGTTGAACGCGTACGGGTGGTACCGCGCCCCGGCGAAGGTCAATCCCGAGTTGCGATAGTTGAACGCGTAGGGATGGTACCGCAGGCCACCCGGGATCAGGCCGGAGTTGTGGTAGTTGAACGCGTAAGGGTGATAGCGGGTTCGATAGAGCTGGGAGTGCCGCGCCTGGCTCGCTGCCGGTGTGAGTACTAGCAGCGCGATGATGAGCGAAATCCGTCTCATTTTCTTCTCCTTTCCTTAGTAAGAAGGTTCCTCCGTGATGGTCCTCATCATCACCCTCTCCTAAGCGTGAGAAGCTGTGTTGTCTGTTGCCGCCCTCCTTTCCTTGGCTGTTGCAGCAGGCTGCTGCGCTGCCGTTCTATGTTTGGAGTGTGTCTACGTTCTCGCTTTGATTATTGGAGGCTGTCCGTCTGCCGGACGGCAGATCGTTTCGCTGAAATGAATCCAACCTCCGTGTCAAAGCTTCCGTGTACCCACTCCGTTCGTGAAGGGTCCCAATTCACTTGGCCTTCACGCACTATATACGCCCGGACGCCGATGCAGTTCGCATTCTCCCAACCCAACCTAGAGCCGAGCGAGATTGCCATCGAGCTTGACGGCCCCACCCGCACCAGGCTGGACACGCACCACGCGGACCCCGTAGCGTACGATGCAGACCTCATCGCCTGTGGCGCTGAGGCTCGCTTCCGTCAGTTTACCGTCCTTCCAGGCGATGTCTACCTCAAATCCACCGCGAGCCCGCAGCCCGCGAACATGGCCGGTCGGCCAGGCGGCCGGCAGGGCGGGCAACAGGTCGATCTCTCCCGCATGGCTTTGGAGCAGCATCTCGGCGACGCCCGCGGTGCCACCGTAGTTGCCGTCGATCTGGAAGGGTGGGTGGTTGTCGAACAGGTTGGGATGCGTCGATTTGACGAGCAGGGCCTGGATGTTCTCGTGTGCCTTGTCGCCTTCTTTGAAGCGGGCCCAGAAATTGATGATCCACGCCCGGCTCCAGCCCGTGTGCCCGCCGCCGTGGGCCAGCCGGTATTCGATGCTCTTGCGGGCGGCCGCGATCATCTCCGGTGCATTCTGATATGTGTACTGCCGGCCCGGATGCACGCCGAACAAATGCGAGATATGCCTATGTCCCGGTTCGGGCTCTTCGAACTCCTCGGCCCATTCGAGCAGACGGCCGTCGGAACCAATCTCGGGCATGGCCAGCTTGGCGCGAGCCGCGCGGATCTGTCGGACGAAATCATCGTCGATTTCCAGGATCTCGGCGGTCTCCAGGAAATTGGTGAACGTGTCCCAGATGATCTCCTGGTCCATGGAAGGCCCCATCGAAAGGTTCACGCGGTTGCCGTCCGGGGCCAGGAACGAATTCTCAGGCGAGTTCGACGGACCCGAGACGAGCCGGCGCGTCTTCGGATCTTCAACGAGCCAGTCGAGCAGAAAGAGGCTGGCCTCCTTGAGGATTGGATAAGCTCTATTTCGAA
>CP070782.1:4177327-4189422 GCA_020346325.1 Phycisphaerales bacterium | reverse complement strand
TCAGGGCGGGATCGCGGGAGCGGTCGAGTGCTACAAAACGGCGACGTTCGTCGACTGCGCGTTCACGGACAATTCGGGCAGGTGGGGAGGCGTCATTTACGCAGCGGCCGACCTGACACTTGTCGACTGCCAGTTCATAGGCAACTCCGGCGATTCTGTTGCGGGTGCCGTGATGATGCAGGGTGACGTGTTAAGGGCCGAAGGCTGTCTCTTCGCGGGCAACCGGTGCTTGCGCGGCGCCGGCGCGATCTCGAACTACTCGGCACCGATCATGCGTCTGTCGCGCTGCACCTTCGTCGGCAACCGCGGCTGGCCCGATGCGATCCTCCATCCGCCACACCCGAGTACCGTCGCCGAGATGAGCCAGTGTATCGTTTGGAATGGGCCGGAGCCATTCGCAGATTTTTCCTATCTTGACCCCCCGGTTCCTGACATCGTGGTGACGTATAGTAACGTGCAGGGAGGCTATGCCAGCGAAGGCAATATCGATATCGACCCTGGGTTCGTCGATCCAGGGTATTGGGACCCGAACGATACGCCGGACGATCCCAATGACGATGTCTATGTCACGGGCGATTATCATCTCAAATCCCAGGCGGGTCACTGGGACCGGGAGAGCGAGAGCTGGGTCTTCGATGATGTTACCAGTCCGTGCATCGACGCCGGGGATCCGAACGCGCCGCTGGGCCTCGAACCGTTCCCGAATGGCGGTTTCGTCAATCTCGGGGCTTACGCCGGCACCTCCGAGGCCAGCCGGTCGTATTTCGGCGGTCCCGTTTGCGAGACCAAAATCGCCGGCGACATCAATGGCGACTGCCGGGTCGACGACCTGGATATGGACATTCTCATGTCGCATTGGCTGGTAGACGCGACCAAGCTGACCAATCTCCCGCCCAGCATCACGCTCATCAGCCCCCAGGAGGGGGACGAGTTCGCCCTGGGCGCCCCGATCGTGTTCCAGGCTGAAGCGTCGGACCCGGAGGGCACCGTCATCCGAGTGAGCTACCATTTCGCAGCGCGATGGGAGAACGGCAGTGCGTCAACCGGCGCCACGGCAGCCGACCCGACGGACAACTGGAAGGCGACGTTGGAGTGGCAACCGCCGGTGACGATACCTCCCGACGCCACCTTCACGATCCAGGCCGAGGCCCTGGACGACCAGGGTGCCAAAACGCTGACGCCCGAGGTGGAGATCAAGCTGAATCCGTAACCTTATCTGGCCGCCTCCAGCAGGAACGGCGGAGCGCTCAGAGAGAAGAAGAGCAGCGCGACCGTGATATTGGCGCAAAGAAAGCAGGATTTACAGAAAAAGTGAGCAATGCCAGGCCGGCACCGGGTACTTAATTGTAGAGCGGTCTGCTGGTCTGTATATGAGATTTCGAGGTGAAAGCGAGGCGATCTTTTAGGAGGGAAAGCCATGCAAAAGGGAATCCGTGACAATTTGTGGGTGGTCGTTCTGGGAGTGTGCGCCCTGAGGGCGGTGGCATCGGCTCAGGGAGGCGCCGACGGCGTCTGGGACCCGGCCGAGCATTTCACGCCTTTCTGGGACTCGGTGGAACTGGAGAACCGGATCGAGAATCCAGCCCGCAATCCGCAGGCCGATCCCAACGGGCGGCGCCAATTGGCTATCCGGGCCGGCGTCGAGCTGATCGACTACGAGAATCTGATCGGCATCGACCGCAGAGAACGGAACATTGTCGTGCAGGATCGGGACGGCGTGGAGATCTACCGTGCCGACAACACGGGCATCAGTCGCTCATACCGGGCCCCTGAAGGCATCCTGCCCAGGATCGGAATCGGCGAATGGGCCGACGAGTTCTCGTTCTCGCTGTCTGTCCCACTGGATCCCAATCAGGGCTACCCCAGATCGATCGGCCGCCTCGAGTGGTCGACGAACCTGATCATCGGCGAGACGTTCATGACGGTCGACATTCCCTTCGAGCCCAATGAGACCTGGATCGAAGTGGTGCCGGGGCTGGAGGTTCTGGTGGAAGAAGCGACGGTGACGGAGGGTCGGTACGCGTACCGGATCAAGGCGATCTATGAGCCCAACCTGGTCTCCTACGGAGCCACGGGGCACTGGCACTTCCGGGGGGACGAGAGGTTGCCTGATTCGCTCATGCTGGAGATGGACATGCTCAACGCCGACGGCGAATCGGTATTCGATTTGAGCTCGGGCGGTGGCTACAGCAGCGGTTCGAGTGCGCACGGCATTGAGGGCGGCCTGATGGAGGCCAACAGCCACGGCACGGGCCGCTGTGACGCCTGTGGCGACGTAACAACGATCCGCTACACCTTTGCCGTGAACCCCTATGAACTGGTGGCTCCGTTTGTCCTCGAGGATATCCCGGTTCCGGGATTCTGAGGCTCGGGACCGATCGGTGTGACCGACAATTCACACGGGGCGGCGGGGCGCGGAGGCCGCCGCCCTCCGGGCGGGAATCGCCCCACACAAGCCCTCCCCCTCTCATCTCCGTGACACATCTCTGTGGTCGTCAGGACTCCGTTCTGCTTCTCCCGGAAAAAGTGTAACGCGGTCGGTCCGAATGGGACTGAATGCGGATAGAGAGACTGGACGGACGGGCGATGGACGACGCCTCGTGCGCGGAGCGGGCCTCCGCCGGCGTTGGCGCAGAACGTATCTTAACTCTTGGCGAGAGTGTCATTTAGGAGGAAGAGCCACGCGAAGTGAAGACTTGCGTCAACGACTTGCCATCGCGCTGTGCCTGTGCCTGACAGGCACGAGCTGGGCGGCCCAGCCCATCATCTACGTCGACGCGGCCGCGACGGGAGGCAATGAGGGCTCGTCCTGGACGGGCGCGTACGTTCACCTTCAGGACGCGCTGTCTGAAGCGGAACGGGCGGCCAAGCCCATCGAGATCCGCCTCGCCCAGGGCGTCTATGCACCTATCGACCGGCACACTCCCTTTGAACTTGTCGACGGCATTTCGCTCAAGGGCAGCTACGCCGGAATCACGGCCGGTGATCCCGAGGCCCGCGATCCGAAACGCTATAGGAGCGTTCTGAACGGAGATCTCAACGACGACGACGAGACAGGCTCCTGGCTGCGGCTGGATGACAGCCTCCAAATCGTCATCTGCAGCGAGACCGATGCCACCGTGACGATCGAGGGTTTCACCCTCGCCGGTGCGGCCCGCATGGGCATCTCTATCGAGAACGGCAGCGCTCCGAGAGGGACTTCTCTATCGCAAAGGGATCAGGATTGCCGCATGGGCGGACGCTACGCCGTACCGCGACGGCGCCGAAGCAACCAGAGCGGCCGATCCGACTCAGGCAAAGACTGCTAACCCATATAGAGGCTGTCTCAGACAGGAGGATGAATCATGCGAAGTGGAATGGCTGACGCGTTATTCATTGTCGTTTGCGTGTGCCTGATGCCAGTCGCGCTATGGGCCCAGGTCGATGCCAATACCCCGTGGGACCCCAACACCCATCTCGCACCCTACCCTTGGGCGATGGCAAGGACCACCCATTTCGCCTACCGCGAGGGGCCTGAGTTGCCATGGACTCCAACCAGTGTGATGACGATGGAATTCGCGGGCCGGATTGCGGTAACCGATCCGAACGGCCTGATTGGCCTGTGCACCGAGACCATGGATAATCTCGTTCTGGACGAGGTGGGCGAGCCGATCAACACACGGGGCACTTGGCCCAATCCCATTTCCTACGAGCCGGTTCAGTACGCTAGCACACGGTGGTATCCTTCCGGTGAAACAACCTGGGATGTTGAGCCCTATGTGTTCAGCGTAAAGATGTCGGTCAATGCCGATACAAGCTATCCATCCGTTTTGAGCCGAATCGAGTGGTCGATGTTCGTGCTGCTCAGCGATTCGATCAAGGCGATCGATCTGCCCTTTGCCCCCAGCGAAGACTGGGTCGAGCTGGCGCCCGGGCTGGAAATACTCGTGGAGAAGACCTCCATCGAAGAGGACAGGTACGAGCACGAAAGCACGATCATCCTCGATCCCAATAGAATCTCATACCCGCACAGGGGGCCTCGACCCTTGGGCGAAGAAGAGGGTCTCCAGGGGTATTTGTGGCCGAAGCGGGGCCTTCCGGATGTGATTGTGCTGGAGATAGACGTTCTCAACGCCGAAGGGAACTCCATCCAGAACTACGGTGAAGGCGGACGAGGCCTGGCGACCCACGGGAGCGGGGATATCGCGGAAGGTCGAAGAACCGAGACTGTCATTAGCTTCGGCTCGGGCCGCGACGCGGCCGCCTTCATTCGCTATGTCATTGCCTTTAAGCCCTACCGGCAGGAAGTGCGGCTGGTGCTGGAGGATGTCCCCACGCCGGGTCTGTGAGAGAAAGGCAGAGGAACACACCAGTGGGGCCAAGGCGATGCGGCTGCCCCAGTGCATCTTCGCAGCCATGCATTCGGCATACTCCGAGCAGGTCGTACGGCCGGTGCCGTGCTTGCCCTGGTTACGATCACGCTGCATCCACAGAACCAGGTACTACCGCGACGATTTAGCCCTACACCGCCCCATCCCCGGGATCGATGGGCAATCTGGACAGTGGCGGCGGCCGGCGGAGGTCGCTGCCTCGTTCTCTGCGCTGCGGCCCAGAGATTTTTTTTCGAGAATTTTCATTTTTCCCCTGGGCGCCTTCTACAGATGTAGTAAAATACTTCTACGGTTGTAGAAGGAGACAGAGAAATGAAGCTGACGAAAGCGGAATGGCAGATCATGAATGCGTTGTGGGAAGAGCATCCCGCCACGGCCCGGGAGGTCATGGACCGGCTCCCGACGGGGGTCAAATGGGCCTACACCACAATAAAGACCATGCTCACGCGACTGGTAGAGAAGAAGGCGGTCAGTGAGACCAAGCAGGGCAACACCAGCGTGTACGACCCGCTCGTCAGCCAGCGCAAGGCCCGGATCAGTGCGTTTCGCTCGCTGCTGGACCAGGCCTTCGACGGGGCGATGGGCCCGCTGGTCCATTTTCTCGTCGAAGAAAAGCAGCTGACGCCCAGGCAGCAGGCCGAACTGATCGAGCTGTTGCAGGATGAGACAGAAGGCAAGGGAGAGACAAAATGATCGAGCAGCTCAATGCCGTCGCCGAGGCCTGGTGGAGCTGGATATCAGCCATGTTCTGGCAGGTGGGCCTGTTGATCGTACTGATCGCCAGCATCGATCGTCTTATACGCCGGTGGGCCTGGCCGCAGTTGCGGTACGCGCTGTGGTCGCTGGTGCTGATCAAGCTGATTCTGCCGCCGACGATGTCGTTGCCGAGCAGTGTCGTGCCGGCGTTGCGACCGGCCGCGCAGCAAGCCTGGCGTGCGTTCCAGCCCAAGAAACGGGTTGCCATAGCGGACAGCGGAGTGCGGAGTACGGATTCGACACGTAATATCGATGCATCCGCGCCGATCATAACACCGCCGTGGACGAAGCGTGTTCCTGTTGAAACCAAGCACTTCAAGAAGCTCGCCGGTCTGAACCGGCAGCGCCAGTCACAGGCAGCATTTGCGACTGCTCCTCCCGCTGATTCGCCATCCGAAATCCCCAATCCACAATTGGCATGGTCGTTCCATGCCATGGTGATATGGCTTGCAGGGACCTTGATTCTAGGAATATGGCTTCTCCTGAGAGTGCATGCGTTGGCCGGCCGAGGTGCCAACCGAGCGGCAGCCGCTTCACTGCCGCAATCCTTCTACAACCAAATGGCCGGTTGCGCAGCGCGTCTGGGACTGCGGCGTGTTCCCCGAGTCGTCGTGGTGAAGAAACTCGCCACCCCTGCCGTCTTCGGTGTCTTTCGGCCGGTCCTGCTCATGCCCAAGGGTTACCTGCTCAAATTGAGCCGTCGGGACACCGAGCACATGCTCCTGCACGAACTGGCCCACATCAAGCGGGGCGATCTGCACATGCATGGTCTCTACATGCTGCTCCAGATCATCCACTGGTACAACCCGCTGTTGTGGCTGGTCCGTCGGCAACTGCACCATCTGCGCGAGCTGTCGTGCGATGCGACGGTCGCTGATCTGTTGCGGGAGCGGACAGGTGCCTATCGCCAGACGCTTTTGGAGACTGCCCGGCGCTTCCTCGCCCGCTCGACCGAGCCGGGCCTGGGCCTGCTGGGCCTGTTCGAAGATTCCAATCGTTTAGCGGTCCGTTTACGTTGGCTGCAAAGGCCAACCTGGAGGTATAGGAATATGAAACGTGTAACTGTACTCGCCCTCGCGGCGTTGATGTTCGCCTGCGTGTTGCCGATGGCTCAAGGCCAGGACCAGACGCCGGCGGTCGCCGAAGCCAAAGCACCCGATCAGAAGCAAACCGAAGATCCGCAACTCCAGGAGTTGCAGTTCAAGCTGCAGAAGCTGGAGCTCGAAAGACAGAAACTCCAGATAGAACTCCAAGCGCTGGCCCAGGCCCGCCAGGCAGCCGCCGCTGCCAAGACGCAAAGCGTCCAGGCGAAGGCAAAAGCCGAAGAAGCCCAGAACGCCGCGACACAGGCCAAGATCAAAGCGAAGGAAGCCAAAGCCAAGGCGGATAAGACCGGGCACGTGACGACCTATACTGCCCAGCCGGGTGACACGTTGCGGGCCATCGCGGAGAAGTTCTATGGCGCCGACAAGGATGCGCAGAGTGATAACGTCGCGCGCCTCGTCGAGGCCAATCAACTCGACGGCGCCAATGGACTTCGCGTCGGGCAGCAACTAGTTATTCCGCACTCGACGCACGTCCACCCGGGCATGGACGAGCAGTGGGTCAAAGACATGCAGGCCTGGGCCGAACAGATGCAGCATTGGCACGACAGCCCGGAGATGCAGCAATGGCAACAGCGCATGGAGCAATGGCAGCACAGCGACGCGTTCCAGCAGTGGCACAAGGACATGGAGACATGGAGCCAGCAGTTTGCCGAGCATTACGAGCAGGCCCATGCCGACGCGGATGCCCATGCCGACGCCCACGCGGACGCCCACGCGGGCTCGGCCCATGTGGCACCCGTGGCGCCTGTCGCGCCTGTGGCACCCATGCCACCGATGCCTCCTATGCCCAGCATGCCGGCCATGCCGGCCATGCCGGCGCCCAACGTCGCCCCGCCGGCCGTGCCCATGCCTATGCCGACGCCCATGCCTATGCCCATGCCGAAAGTGAAGGACAAGTCCGACGACGACAAGAAACTCAAAGCCGAGGCGACGATGAACTTTACTTCGCCGCTGATCGACGGCGGGCAGTTGATCGTGGAAAACCGCATCGGCGCGATCACCGTGCGCGGCGCCGCGACCGATGAATGTCACATCGGTATCACAGTCACGGCCAAGGCCGAGACCCAAGCTGAGGCGCAGGCGCTGGCCGAGAGCGTGAACATGGAGTACGACAGCAGCGAGCGCCGCATTTTCGCCAAACCTGTCAAGTCTGATGACGAGTGGAGCGATATCGATGTGGCTTTCGAGATCACGGTCCCTCATCACGTCGATCTCCAGCTCGCTGCTGAGGTCGGCCCGGTGCATCTTCATGATGTTCAGGGGCAGGTCAAGGTCAAGACGAACGTCGGCGCGATCTTAACCGAGAACGTGCGCGGCGAGATCGATCTGGAAACCAATGTGGGCGACATCCAGTTCATCGCCCCGGACAACATCTCAGCCAAATTGACGGCCGCGGCGAACATCGGCACGATCAAGAGCAATCTGCCTATCGAGATCACGGGTAAGGGCCAGCCCAACGCCGGCGGCTTCGGCGTCTCCATGGGCGGCAGCGCCGCCGGTACGCTCGGCACCGGCGAAGGGACAGTGAAGCTGAAATCCAACGTCGGTTCGATCTCCGTCCGATCGAGGGGCTCGGCCGATGAACGGGTCAAGGTCGAGACGCGCTAAACGTGCCCAGGCAGCCCCTGCTGCCCTGTTGGGTTGCGGCATCGCTCCACATCAAGGCCGGGTCCACACACCCCGGCCTTCTTTCCTGCGCCCCGCACAGCCCTCGCGGCCGGATTCCCCACTTCTTCGGAAAAAATGTCACGGGTAGTATACGAAGGCTAGGGCATCCGTTGTTATATATACGACAATCGATTGTCCCTTGAGGTCGGCCGTTTCATGCTGGAAGACAGATTGCTCATTTTGAGATTCAACCGTGGTGACAAGGCCGCTCTGCACCGGCTCTATGACAAGTACAAAGACGACTTGGTGACTCTGGCGACCGCCCTGCCGCTGGATGTCAGTGCGGCTGAGGACGTGGTCCACGATATCTTTCTCTCATTTCTCGGCTCGGCCGGTCGGTTCCGGCTGACCAGCAGCTTGAAGGGATATCTCCTGACGTGCGTGGCGAACCGCGCCCGCAACCACCGCAAAGCGGCCCGGCGACGTCAGGGGCCCACGCTGGAGGACGCGCCACCTGCGGCCTCTGGCGCCCTCCGACCGGATCAGGCCGCGATCTTCGGCGAGCAGCTCGACCATCTGGGCCAGGCACTACAGCAACTGCCCTACGAGCAGCGGGAGGTTCTTCTGCTTCGCTGTCGCGCTCAGATGCGGTTTGCCGCGATCGCCAAAGCCCAAGCCGTCTCTATCAACACGGTGCAAGGCCGGTACCGGTATGCAATTCAGAAGCTGCGGTCGTTACTTGATGTTGAGGCACAGTCATGAAATCAGAGCACGATATCGACAGGTTGGTCAAACAGTTGCAGGTCAAGGCCAGTGGTCGTCTGGACGACCGTGTCCACGGTGACATCGAGCAGGCCCTAGCGGATGAACAAACAACCACAACCCCAGATACCGGGAGAAGAACTATGATCGGTCCTTTCGCAAAATTGGCCGTGGCAGCGGCGGCAGTTCTGGCCGTGATGCTCGGTTTGAATGTCATCGATACGCCCGGCGGCAGCAATATCGCCTGGGCGCAGATTCCCAACCGCATCGCGAACGTCGATGCCTTCATCTTCAGTCTGACGATTCACGTCGCAGAAGACCAGGCCACCACGACCCCCGAGTCAACCACAGCCCAGTGGATCTTCTATCTGTCCGAGGAATACGGCTTCCGTATGGACATGGGCGGTAACGGCAAGTTTGTCTCGTACTATGTCGCCCCGGAGTCCGAGACGGTGATCACGGTCATCCCGGATGCAAAGACATGGTTCAAATCGCCCATCCCGGCCGATCAGCGCGGTAACATGCCCGAGGAATACAAAGATCCGTCCGACTACGTCCGCCGCTTTCTGGACCGGCCGCACAAGGAGTTGGGCCGCTCCGTGATCGATGGCGTCGCGGTCGAAGGAATCGAAGTGACCGACCCGCCCACCGACGGCGAGGAACTCGAAGACGCCGTGGGCCGGATGTGGGTCGATGTGGAAACGGAACTGCCCGTTCGCATCGAGATCGAGGGAAAGGCCGGCGTACAGACCGCGCAGTGGCTGATGGACTTCAAATGGTCCGAAGCCGTCGATCCGAGCGTCTTCGACCCCAACATCCCGTCCGATTACACCTCACCTCTCCAGTAAGACCGCCCTACGCACCTCCCAGGGCCGGGCCCAACAAGCTCGGCCCTTTCTCGTGCGCCTTTTCCGATGGTTCCCACACGGAAAAAACCGGCTGGCTAAGGTAAAATGGCCGCAGGCCTCGTCGTATAGGTGACGATCAATGGTCAAATCGTGTGCGGGAACGCCGGCCATGGCAGACGACAAGGTGTTGTTGAGAAGGCTGCAACAGGGCGATCAAGACGCCCTGCAGGCGATCTATGCCAAGTACGAGGCGACCTTGCTCGCGTTGGCGGCCAACCTGCTCGACGAGCCCGCGCTGGCTGAAGATGTGCTTCAGGACGTGCTGGTTACACTGGTTCAGTCGGTGCACCGGCTGAGAATCCGCCGCAGTCTCAAAGGGTACCTGGCAACCGCCGTGGCGAATCGGGCCCGCGACTACTATCGCCGCAAGCCCCGGCAACAGTTCGTCTCGATCGACCAGGCCGGGTATTTGGCCGCCAGCGAGGAAGGACCGTTCCAGATGGTGATCCGCAGCGAGCAGGTAGAGAAAGCCCGGGCCGCCATGGTGGAACTGCCCTACGAGCAGCGCGAAGCCATCGTATTGCGTCTGCACGCGGACATGAAGTTCAGAGAGATCGCGAAGGTTCAGCACGTATCGGTCAAGACGGCCCTGAGTCGATACCGCTACGGCCTCGACAAACTTCGCGCGATGCTAAACGGTGAGGTTCGAGATGAGCGTGACTGATCCAATGGAAGACATCCTAAAACAACTGCGTTACCAATCCAGCCCCGAGGCACGCGAACGCATCCTGGGCAAGGCCAGTGGGGCCATGGACGAAATGACGACATCGGCGCCGCCTCCGGGCGAACCGCGCATATGGAGAATGACGATGAACACGAAAACTGGAAAACTCGCTGTGGCCGCGGCGGCCATACTGATCGTGCTGGGCGGTATCACCCTCTGGCCCGCTCGTGATGCGGAGACCGGCCAGTGGTGGCTGGGCCCGCCGGCCGCCTGGGGGCAACTGATCGCTGAGTCTTTGAACAAGGTCCAGGCGCTCGTCTATCGCGAAGGCTATGTCTTCGTCGGCGACTATGGAACCACTCACGTCTCAGGCAATTGGAGTCGCTGGTACAAGACGGCTGAGAGGCGACGCCGAGACAAGTTCTACGACGAGACCCTGGTCAGTACCATGTGGGAAGTGCCGGAGGACGTCGGTTACGTGCTCCGCTACGACGTCTCGTTCGAATACGAATGCTACACCGCGGAAACGTATGAAACGAGTCCGACCCCGTCCGATCCGGTTGAAATGCTTCGACTCTACGTCGGTCTCCTGGACCAGGCCGACCGCGTTCTCGGGACCAAGACCTTCGAGAACAAGGAATGTGTCGGGTTCGAGGTCAGTGCCAGCAAGTACGGCAGCAACCCAGAAGACTGGATCGATCGCATCTGGTTCGACACGGAAACGAGCTTGCCGGTTCGCATCGAACTCCACGGCAGGCCGGTCACCGGTCACCCCGAGCAGACGTTCACTTTCGTCAAAGATGAATTCGAATACTACGTGGACGTGCCGGCGGAGAAATTTGAGCCACAGATCCCGGAGGGCTTCGCCAATACGCATCCGGACAACATCCGCGCGGCCCGAGAACTGGAGGAAAAGGGCGAAATGGTGTTCGCCGATGTCCCCGCGGAACTCAAGGACAGGATCGTAGCCGCCCTGGACCAAGCCGAGATCGTTACCTACGGAGAATGGGGGCAGACGCGGGTGTACCTGTCACGATATGCCTGGCGCCGAGACCGTCTCGACGGCGATCATCTTCAGAGCACTGAGTGGTATGTCATTGAGCAGGAGGATGCCACTGCAACCAATCTGGACTTCAACGACGAGACCTTCCGTTTGGTGCACACTACCGTGGACTATCAGGCCCGAACGTACAAGGCGGTCACGCATGGCCGCGAAGATCGGCCGAGGCATCCGCTGGATGGCATCCGCCACCCCATCGGCTATATCGATCGCGCGGACCGCATTCTGGAGAACAAGATCATCGACGGAATCGAGTGCTTCGGTTTGGAACTCAGCGCCAGGAAGTACGGCAGCAATCCCGACGATATGATCCATCGACTCTGGTTCGACAGCAAGACATATCTGCCCGTGCGAATGGAATTCGAGTCTGTCTCCGAAAGCTCCGGGCGCAAATCCGTCCAAGTCAAGGACCAGTTCGAATGGAACCCCGTGCTGCCCGAAGATTTCTTCACGCCTCAGATCCCGCCCGATTTCAGTCCGGCAGCAGATTGAACAACCGTCCTACTGCCCACAATAACATGCCGGGCCGGGTCGTTTGACCCGGCCTGTCTTATGCGCTCTGGGAAAGGTACTTGTGCCTGAGGCTGGAAAGTGATAGGAATTCGTCCAAGAGTTCCCGTTCGAAAAAAGAAAGGAGCTGTGGCCTCATGAGATGGAACCGTCAACTCCGAATGATCCGGCTGTTCATACTCCTGCTCGTGGGGCTGGAACTGGTGCTACCCGCGGTGTCGCATGCGTTCGAGTATGCCATCGGCGCCGACCTTTCGTTCCTCAAGATGGCCGAGGATCGAGGTACCGTGTTCAAGGACAATGGACAGGCCAAGCCGGGCCTGGATATCTTCAAAGACCATGGCTACAACT
>CP070782.1:4170800-4177227 GCA_020346325.1 Phycisphaerales bacterium | reverse complement strand
GGTCCGCATCGATGTTGCCCGTATCCGGCCAGCCTCCGGCGAGGTCACAGTACGTGATCGACGGGACGCTGTCACCGCGGATGCGTATCTCCTCCGGGTGGTTGCCCCACAGGATCGATTCGGTCAAGACCACGTCGCTGGCCTCCAGGGCCAGACCCCGGCCGTGGTTGTCGGCGATCGTACAATGGGCCAGCAGCGCCTGACTGTCGACACAGGTCACCACACCGATGTCGGCATCGAGCAACCGATGTCCGACGATCAGGCAGTGCGCCAGACTGGGGCTGCTTTGCCTCAATAGCACCGCGGGGCCAGCCTGCGGACGCTGGCGTGTGATGACCAGGCCCATGATCAGGCAGTTGGGGTCCTCGTTCTGGACACATTGCAGGACCGGCCCATCGTCGGGGCCGCTGAGAATGGGGTACGCCGCGATGTTGGCAGGGTCGGGATCCAGGCCCGTCAGCGTGATCGATTTTCCCAGCAGATCGAGGTTCTCGTGATAGGTCCCGGAGGCGATCCGAATGGTGGTTTCGGGGGCGGCCACCTCGATGGCCTCCTGGATCCGGTCGAAGGGGTGGGCGGCCGTCCCGTTTTCCGCCGGGTCGCTGACGGCGGGGTCGCCTGCTCCCGGATCGTTCGAGGCATCATCGTCCACGTACAGCGTGCTCAGTGTGCTGGTGAAATGGGCCTTCAGTGTGTAGACGCTGTCAACGGTGACGCTGGCGCGCGGATCGCCGATATCGGAGACCTTTCCCGCCTGTGCGGCCCCTCCGGACCACCCGGCGAAGACGAACAGGCCCGTATCATCCGGCCGGGCATAGAGATTCACAATCGTCTCGCCATCATAGTAAAACACGCCCTCGCCTGGCGACGTGACAGAACCACCGGCCGTTGACGAAAGCGTCACTTGGTAGCCTTCCCGTCGCATGCCCCTGTCCGGCAGGCTGTAGCTGCCTCCGTTGTGCCCTTCGCTGGACGTGGCCGTTTGGACCCAGTATGTGTATTCCACTCCCGGTTCGGCGGTTGTATCGTGAAAGGTACTGGATGTCTGCCACTCACTGACCGGAACCCTTGCACTTCCTGCATCTGGCGCGCGATAAACGCGATAGTAGGTGTCGTAAAGAGGACCACCGCAGACGTGGTTCCAGGTCACCTCCACGCGGTCGCTGTAAATAGCGTCGCTGGCCCGAAACCCGCCAGGCGGATTCGAATTGGGTGAATACTCCAGCCGCAGACCCGGGATGGAACTGTACAACGTGTATAGGTCTGTGCAGTAGGCGCCCTCTCCAAACCCGTCATTATCTTCCAGATCAAGAAACCCGAGATTGTCCAGCCCAGCGAGCGAGGAAACATTCCAGATGTCATTGAAGTTCAGATAAAGAGTTTCGAGATTGGTCAGACCGGACAGGGGCGAGACATTAGAGATGTCGTTGGTGCCAAGATCGAGCTTGACCAGGTTTGTCAGGCCGGAAAGCGGGCCAATATCGCTGATCTCATTGTAACAAAGATCCAGGGTCCGCAGATTGGTCAGCCCGGCCAGAGGAGACACATCGGATACCTGGTTGTACCGAAGAATCAGCGTGGTCAGGCCCGTTAGACCTGAAAGCGCTGAAATATCGCTTGTTTCAGTGCTTCGCAGCGAAAGACTGGTAAGAGTGGTTAAAGAAGACAGAGGAGAGATGTCGCTGATGGGGTTGTCGTGTACGTCCAAGCTATCGAGGCGACTCAGGCATGCCAGTGGGGAGATGTTACTTATACGGTTATTGTCAAGGACAACCATATCCAGGTTTTCCAGACCACACAACACGGATATGTCACTTATTTCATTATGGCGCAGATTAAGGTATTCGAGATTCGCAGCATATCCCAGGCCTGTCAGGTCACTGATGCCCCAGCTTCGGGCGCTCAGCGATGTCAACGCCAGCATGTCCGTCGGTGTCGGATCGGAGATCCAGAGCGCGTTCTCCACGGCGCTCTTCATGTTAGGATCTGGAAAATAGACGGGGTCTTCGGCAAACAAGGGGGTGAAGAGGAAGAAAGACAACGACAAGGACAAAGCTAATCGATTCATCACTCACTCCTTCCTGTCAACATTCAAAACGAGCCCACGGAGTCACGCGGAAAGGGGAGGGCACCTCTATTTTGTATTATAGGGCTTGACGTCACGTTATGCAAACAAAATATCTTGTTGCCGCGTCGGTCAACGCTGGTGTGATCCGATCTGGAGCCGCGATCATCTCGATCGGGCCCGGTCGATGTCTCACGAATCCTGGGGGGACATGGACAAGTGGGCTAAAACGATTCGGGTCTGGCCGTATACTGCCTAAGTTTCTTTCCGCAAAAGCTTTAGGGTTGTGCCCTATATGTGCAGCAAGCGACGGTCTATTGGCGAAACAGTCCCCCCACAGTTGACATAAGTTGAGTATCTTCTATAATTAAGAGTCAGGGCAGTTGTGTGGTTCTCGGGAGAGGCCCTCGGACGCGCCAAGGTTGCTCTCCCTGAAGGAGAGAGTGATGCGAAGCGTGTTGCCTGTGTTCATCCTGCCGGTCCTTTTCACAACTCCCCATGTGTCCGGCGATGATTCTCGTCACCTCTGCCGAATGAACCTGGCCAGATTCCAAGGGGAGCATCATCAACATGGGAGCGTACAGTGGGACCGCCGGAGCCAGCTTGTGACATATAGAAATGCGTAACGCAAGATTACACCGCTGTTGGCGAAAGTTGTTTCTTCAGGCGATTGCCTGGCTTGCGCTGATTTCTCCGATCCCGGCGATGGGCCAGACGGTTGAGCCGTCACCTTACTGGAAGAATCGAATCGTCTTTCCCGACGACTCATTCTGTTCCCGTGGCGTTTCGCCTACGAGCGCGAGATGGGTGAAGTTCACAATCCTGATGGAGCCATATGACCCCAACGTGGTGTATTTCCAGGACAGTCGAGAATACGTCTTTCACTTCAACTTCGCCAGTGAGCATCTTGCTCCGTTTGTCGGGATGACGGTCCAACAATTCAATGCCGCGACACTGTTCGAGGAGAATCAGCAAGCCATCCTGGGTACAGTGATCTTGCCGCCGGAACGTGGGCGGTTCGCTGCTTCGGAATTTAACGAGTATGGCATTCAATTCGTTCGTCAAGATACATACAGTCGAGAGCAACTCCGCGATCTGTTCTTTCTGGTCAAAGCTCATGTTGAGGCAGGACTCAATGTCGAGGCGTTCTATTTCCCGACCTATGAGCAACGGTCAATTGCGGAGATGCACCGTGCATGGTTCGCATCCGAGGGCATACCCCTGGGCTCCCCAGCGCGCTGGGCGCAGGGCAATACTTGCTATGCGGAAGGTTGGACCTTGGGGGCTCTGAAATACTTCCCTGCGTCGGACATCGACGCGGCCTATCGCGACGGGCTGCTGGAACCGGCCGATATCCTGCTGACCGATGGCATTCCTGCGGAACTGCCTTTCGTGGCCGGCATTATCTCACTGGTTCCCTCAACGCCCAATTCCCATGTTGCCATTCTGGCTCGGACGTACGGCGTGCCGTTCGTACATTTGGCGCTCACGGGCGATGCTGATCGGGCTCGAGCGTTGGTGGGACACCGGACAATCTTCAGCGCCTGCATGGATGACTACGGTTCGGCCGATGTCCGATTGATTGACATAGAAGAGACACTGGATGATGCTCTGTTGGGTCAAATCCTTGAACTCAAAGAGCCCAGCGCACTGCAGATCGCGCCGATGGCAGAGCGCGGAGCCTATGGTGTTTCAACGGAGGAGTTGCAACTCGCTGATGTTGTCTATGTGGGGGGCAAAGCCTCGAACTTCAGCCTGCTGCGTGAGGTCATTCCGGAAAACAGTCCTAGGGCCATAGCACTGACCTTCGATCTATGGAACGCGTTTCTGGATCAGCCGCTGACTTCCGTCCCGCTTCTGGAGCTTGCTCCGGGAGAGCGCATGGTATTTTGGGCCGATGGTGACGATGACCAAGGACCGACCCATGTCAGTTTCCGATTGAACAAGGCGGGAGAGTCTATCGCCCTTTATGACGTCGATGGTCACACGCTCATCGACTCCGTTCACTTCGCCTCCCAGGCGGACGATTTCTCTTACGGTCGTCAGACCGATGGCGGTGATCAGTGGCAGGCCTTCGCCGAACCAAGCCCCGGTGCGGCGAATTCGAGCCATCCGGCCGCCGTGGGGCCTGGGATCGTCATCAATGAGTTCATGGCTGGTAATCGGGAAACAATTGAAGATCCGGATGAGGCGGGGCAGTATCCCGATTGGATCGAGTTGTACAATGCTTCCAACACATCGATCACTCTGAACGGTATGTATCTTACGGATGATGTGAACGAACCGACCCGATGGCAGATTCCACAGGTTACAGAGGCGAAGACGCTACGTCAGGAACTTGACCAGCGGCTATCACCCCACCATTCCTATCCGCCCAAAGACATGCAGATGCTGTCTCGCGATCTGGCATTGGTGCGCCGGCTGCTTTCCGATTCACCGGCCATTGACTTCGGCGCCACGCTCCGTTCTGCTGTCTTGGCGCTGTTGACCGATCCGAATCATGGCTTCGATGCCTACGCGCGGTTGCGTTTTCGTAGTTCCACCAATGTTGAGGATAGTGAGGAGTTCGTGGGGGCCGGTCTCTACGATAGCTTCAGTGGCTGTCTGGCAGATGACCTTGCTCTCAATAGCGACAGCGCTTGTGCCTGCGATCCAAACAGAAACTCTGGCCGCAGCGTATTCCGTGCCATCAGGCAAGTTTTCGCCAGCTTTTATAACGACAATGCCTACCTCGAACGAGTGCGCCACGATGTGAATGAGGCCGAGGTGGGAATGGCGGTGCTCGTTCACCACTCGTTTCCCGATGAGATTGAGTTGGCCAACGGCGTGGCCACGATCGAAGTGAGGGGAGAGCGTGCCAGTGTCCTGCTGACTTTCGTCAGCCAGCAAGGCGCTGTCTCGGTAACCAATCCCGAGGGTGTGGCTATTCCAGAGGAAGTGACAGTCACCGTCTTGTCGTCGGGTAGCGTCGTACCAGCCAGGCTTCAACGTTCGTCCAGTCTCGTTCCGCTGGGCGGCACGGTCATGACTTGGCGTGACGACTACCACAAACTCGTGGACTTGCTGCTGCGAATCAGCCATGAATTCTCACAAGTGACAGGTAAGACGGAGTATGTGCTCGACGCAGAATACAAAAAGGTGGCTCCCGGCGGTGCGGTGTTGCCGGAAGGAGGGCTGGTTGTTAAACAGATTCGCGAGATTCCTGAGCCCAACCAGACGGCGAATGTAGCGGCTTTTGTGATTAATCAACCCCTGGACCTGACGGTGTTCACCGGTGAATTTGAGTTGTTTGACCAGACGGATGTTTTCGCCGATCATCGCCTCAAATCGCGTTGGACACTGGAGACCGGGAACATGCCCTTGGACAGGGACCACCTTCGCGCCGGGCTCTACAGTGAGGTGCAGATCGAAATCCTGGATGAAGACCGCATCGACGAAATAGCCGGTCCAATGACTTTGCTGCCGGCCGTGACACATAGCTACGAGGACGGCACTTCCGTGGACACCTGGCACTGGTTTGACCTGGAGAATCCGCGCACCTGCCAACTAGAGACTGCGGGCATACCGTCGGTTGTCACGGCAGCTCAGAACCCTATCTTCATCCCAGCAGACTTCGGCGCCTACGCCTTCAATCTTCCCTACAGATGTCTGACACTTCATGTTGACTATGAGCATCCCGTCTGTTCGTGGCATCAACAGCTTTGGTCCCCGGGCCCACCTTCCGGCCTGCGTACTACGGTGAGTAATACGGTTCACTTGTGGTCTCCTCCCGCGCCGAGCACTAGAGACGTTTTTCAAGAACGGTCTGTAGCACTCGAAGGCGTCTCAATCCGAACCTCTTTCTATTTTCCGCCGCCGCCGATTGGCTTCCCCGATTGGCGCGCACACACCGCACCTTTACTACGTTGGGGACAGACGGTCATCGAGGGACTGACCACTGAGCCCATCGTTCTTGAGGGATACTACTCCCAGACATACCGACCGGAACACCATAACCAGATTGAGAGCTTCCTGTTCGAACCGAGGCTTGAGCCGGAACTGCCTACGGATCTCGTGGGTCAACTGACCGATCTGAATATCCGGCTGGTTCATCTCGTCGTAGACAATCAAGGCAACGGAAGCCAATCAAGAATTGAAACATATGGTTTCGACGCGCCGCCATAGATTGTGCCCTTTCAGGGACTCACCAGATGAGTCGAAGGTCGGTCCCAAGGCTGACCTGCCCCCGCTTCGTGTGCCGATGTACTATTCTGCATCACTAGGTCTTTTCTCTAATTAATGGCAATTAAACCACGGCCTCTGGCCGTGTGACCCGTAGAGCTTCGGAGCGATCCGGCGTATACCGGATCGCGGATAACGCTG
>CP070782.1:4157281-4170700 GCA_020346325.1 Phycisphaerales bacterium | reverse complement strand
TGAGGCTGCCGCCTTCCTCCACGTTGCGCGCCGCCCCGAAGAAGCGCTTCGGCTTGTGGAGCGCATTCGAGTCGACGCCACCCGAGAGGATCTTGCCCGAGTGGGGCACCACGGTGTTGTGGGCGCGAGCCAGCCGCGTGATCGAGTCGAGCAGGATGACGACGTCTTCGCCGTACTCGACCAGACGCTTGGCCTTGTCGATCACGATCTCGGCGACCTGGCAGTGACGCGCCGCCGGCTCGTCGAACGTCGAACTGATGACCTCGACATTGTCGGCCGTCTTGCGCGCCATTTCCGTCACTTCTTCCGGTCGCTCGTCGATCAGCAACACGATGAGCTTGACTTCCGGGTGGTTCTCGGTGATGGCGTTGGCCATCTTCTGGAGCAGAATCGTCTTGCCGGTACGCGGTGGCGCGACGATCAGGCCACGCTGGCCCTTGCCCACTGGGGTGACCAGGTCGATGATCCGCATGTTCAACTCGTCGCCGACCGTCTCGAGGATCAGACGATTCTCCGGATGCAGCGGCGTCAGATCGCTGAAGACGATCTTGTCGGCTAGGGCATCGGGGTTCTCGAAGTTGATCGCCTCGACGCGCAATAGCGCAAAGTACTTCTCCGAATCCTTCGGCGGTCTGATCTGCCCCGAAACCACGTTGCCGGTCCGCAGCCCGAAGCGGCGGATCTGGGACGGGGACACGTAAATGTCATCGGACGAAGAGAGGTAGTTGTAGTCCGGATTGCGCAGGAACCCGTACCCGTCCGGGAGCACCTCCAGGACGCCTTCGCCGTACATCAATCCGCTCTGGCGAATGCGCTCTTTGAGGATGCGGAAGATCAGATCCTGTTTCTTCAGAGCGCTGTACTCGGAAAGGCCTTCGTTCTTGGCGATCTCGTGTAGCTCGGCTACCGTGAGCTTCTGGAGATCGGTCAAATACAAGTTGCCCTTCTTGATACGCTCGTACTTGGCGTGCGTGGACTCCTCCTCGCTCATCTCCTCGCCGTTGGCACCTTCAACCGCCTCGGCGGTGGCCGTCGCGACCGAAGCTTCTTGGATTTCCTCCGCCTCTTTGGCGGGAGCCGGTCGTGGGGCTGCGGCCTTACGTTTGGTCTTTTTCTTCTTCTTGGTCGTTTTGGCCTTCGCCATAATTGCTCCTTTTGCACATCACACGAGTTCCGCAGTCACCTTTGCCCCGGGTTGGGCAGGTGGGAACCAGTCCCCCACAGGTGCGGGCAACATGCCTGTTGTCAACGTGGACCACCTTCTCTTCGTGGTTCGACGGGATTTGAGTCTCGGATCGAGCCGCCTCGTGCTCTCCGCTCGAGGAGACAACAGTCAAACGCGCAACGTCTAACGAACCACGCTAACCTAACTTAGCTATGTCAGAGAAGATATCGTTGATTTGCCTGACTAACGTCGAGAACTCAGAATTGTTGTCTATGGTATTATCGGCCAGGGTTTTCTTGGTGTCCAGAGAAATCTGAAAATTTTCACGTTTTTTGACCTCTTGTTCGGTCAGCGAACGCGTCCGTCTGGCCCGCTCGAATCGACGTTCATCGGCACAGTCGACGAATATCACCTTGTCACAGCGTTGGGCCCAGCCGACTTCCAGCAGCAGGGGCATGTCGAGTACGACGGCCTTTACGGAACCGTCGCGCTCGTACCGCTTCAGCAACACCTCGGTTTCCTCCAATACGCGGGGATGGAGGATACCATTGAGGGCGGCCAGTTTCTCGCCATCGGCAAAGGCGATTTTCCCCAGCTCCTGCCGGTCCACCCGACCGCTACCGTCGAGAACGTCCGGCCCGAACTCAGTGACGATGTCATCGCGCACGGCGTCGGTTTCCAGCAGCTCGTGCACGATGGCGTCGGCGTCGATCAGGGCGCACCCCAGCTTGCCGAATCCCGCGGCTACGCTGCTCTTGCCAGAGGCGATCCCCCCAACGATACCAATCAACGGTTTTCTCTTTCGTTCACCCACTTGGATATCTGGCACGCCCACTTCCAAATCACGTACTCGTCGTATCGCGCTGACCCGGCCCTGTCAAGGCTTTGACGTCAGATTCCGGCCCCTCGTCGATCGAGCATCTCGGCATGTCGCCTCCGGCGCCCTAGATCATGAACCATGACCTTTCGATTGTTTCAAGCGGCTCTCGATGGCGCGCAACTGGTCGTTCGACACTTTGGCGCCGAATTTCTTGGCCAGGTTGATATGCTTCCACGCCAGATCGAACTGGTCGAGCATGTAGAGACCGTACGCGAGGCCATGGTGTGCCTCTCCGATCTCCGGATCGATTTCCAGTGCTTGCTGATAGGCCTGAACTGCCTGCGCGAAGTCACTTTGATTGGAGTAGGCGGACCCGAGGTTGTAGTAGATCCAGGCATCGTTGCCTTTCAGTTCGAGGGCGCGGCGGTAATATTGGATCGCGGAGTCGTACTCGCCATGCGAGAAATAGGCGTTGCCAAGATTGACCACCGCCGGCAGCATCTCGGGGTCGATGGCCAGTGCGTTCTGATACGCCTGAATCTCGCTGGCGGTCTGACCGAGCTGTCGATAGCAACGGGCCAGGCCGTAGTGAGCTTCCGCCAAATCGCGCTTCAGCCGTAAAGCCTCGCGAAACTGTCCCATCGCTTTGTGGTGGTTGCCCATGGCGTAGTACACGTCACCGAGTTGACTGTGTATAGAGGCGTCTTCGGGGGCGATGCTGACCGCCTGCCGCAACTCGCTGAAGGCTTCGCCATAGCGCTCGTGTCGAGCGTAGACGAGCGCGAGGTTTCGATACGCGTCTACGAAATTCGGATCCAGCGCGATGGACCGTCGATAGGACCAGACCGCCGAACTCAGGCGATCCAGTTCCGTGTAGGCGTTGCCGAGATTGTTGTGCGTCTTCGGATCGCTGGGGTTGAGTTGGAGGGCGGCTTGATACTGGCGAATCGCATCCTCCACGCGTCCTTTGTCCAGATAAATATTGCCCAGGTTGGCCCTTGACTCGGACAGGGTGGGGTTGATCGCGACGGCGTCTTCCAGCATGAGCTGAGCGGTGTCGGTATCGCCAATGTCGTTGTAGACGTTGCCCAGGTTGTTGTAGAAGCAGCCGATAGCCTGGCGTTTGGTCAGGTTCTGCATGTAGATTGTCCCCCGACTGCCGTCGGGGACACCGAACTTCTGGATATAGTGTTCGTCCGGCGGGCTGGCTCCTTTGCCGGTGGTCTCGATGTTGAAACGGACCCGGCCACTCTCGTAACGCACGAAGAAGTGTCCCGGGACGACGACCCCGTACACCTTGAGGCCCAGGCGCTCGGCCAGGGCCAGGTAAAGGATGGACAGACTCAGGCAATATCCCTGACGCCGGTCCAGGACGGAATGGAGAAACAGATCGTCCGGGTCGTCAGCGTGGGAGATGGTCTTGAATCCAAGCTCGTTGAAGAGATAGTCGTTGATGACAGGGATGGCACCATGGTTGATCCGCTGTCGCTGCTGCTGGAGCCGCCGACGAATCTCCAATGCCATGGCATCGAGTTGTTCCAGATAGCGCCGGCCGTACACCATGTCACTCCAGTATTCGGAGGCGATCAGGGTGGCCGTGGCGAGGTCGATCTCGTCGTCGCGCAAGCGCAGGACTTCCTCGGGCGTGCGGACATAAAGGCCGGCCTTGCCCTGATTAGCTAGCCGGGTACTCTGGGCAAAGGTGGGGCAGACGAGTGATCCGATGAGGACGGTAATCGTAACAAAAGTTTTCTTCATTGGCCCTTCTCTGCTGTTGCCGGCGGGTGTGGCCCCCAGAGTTCCACGGGATGCCAGGTGTGCACCGGTACGTCCGAAATTAGGGTAAGTGTTTGCTCATACGTTCCTTATCGACCCCAGGTTCTCCGGCCTTGAGCGTTTCGTGGTTCGTGGAGAAATCCGCTGGTCCAATTCCTTGCCGCCGGTATAATTGTAGCCATCTCAAGGCCGTATTCCAAGCGAATTTGAGTTGTCAGGAGGACAATATGAACGCCGATGGCCGATGGACCGTTTCTGAGAGCCGACTGTGGAGATGGGGGCAATTCCGGCGGCGCTGCCTGCGCCGCGCGCTCGTGATTCTTCTGCTGATCCTGGCGACACTGTGGACCGGCTGCGGCAGTGGCAGTGAAGAGGAGCTTTCCGCGGCCGCGCCCGCGGACGGGCCCGTCGCTCCGGCCGTGACCCTGACGCCCACGGAAGTGCCGATGGAGGCTGAACCGGAGGCGGAACCCGAAGCCGAGGAGACGCTGGATTTTCGCCCGGGCAAGGAGGTCAGCCTTTTTGATGGCGCGACCCTGGGGGCCTGGAAGATCACGGACTTCGGGGGGCAGGGTAACGTCTACGTCAAGGATGGGGCCATCTACATGGAGATGGGCAGCTACACGACGGGAATCACCTGGAGCGGTCCCGTCGTCCGCATGGGCTATGAGATTATGCTCGAGGCCATGCGTGTCGACGGCTCGGATTTCTTCTGCGCGCTAACGTTTCCGGTGGGCGAGCACCCTTGTACGCTGGTTCTGGGCGGCTGGGGCGGCACCCTGTGCGGTCTGTCCAATATCGGCTTCTACGATGCGTCTGAGAACGAGACGACGACCTTCTACTCTTTCGAGAACAAGGTGTGGTATCACGTGCGTTTGCGCGTGGAGCCGGACCGCATTCAGGCCTGGCTGGACGGCGAGGGGCTTGTGGATGTCGAGATAACCGGGAAAAGGATCGATATCCGACCTGAGATGGACCTCTGCCAGCCACTGGGGATTGCCACCTGGGTGACGACAGGGGCTGTTCGGAACATCTTCCTGACGAAATTGCCCGATAGGGACGAGCCGTAGGCAGTAGGGCGACAGTCCGGCGGCCCGGCTCGCCCGGTGATTTCTGTGCAACAATCCTCCCGGCCGGAGCGTCTATCCTTTAGGCATGGGGTATCGACAGGCGCTGGCGGTGCCGAAATGTCTACCTACGGATGGGGGTTTCCCCATCGCACTTGGTTGGAGGGGTCGATAGAGCTTCGAGAACAGGAGAACGGAACGTGTACAGCGGACAAGACGCTCGCAGCCCGGCACATCGTAGGTCATCATCGCTCGCCCCCTTTGCATTCGGCAACGGCTATTCCCTCACGGCCTTCGACCTCGGCGGTGGGGGAGTGAAGATGGAATTGGGCCACGACGGCGACGTTGGAGCCGCCATCATATTGCCACCCGAGGAGGTACGCAATCTGGGCCGCTGGCTACTGGCGACCTTGGGCCAGGATGAGCGCGGCTTACCGGTGGAGTTGGGAGGGATCCTCGAGCGGCTGAGCAAGATCAAGATCGAGCATTCGATCCTCGAGCGAGGCGACAAGAAGCGCATCAAAGAGGCGCTGCGGACCCTGCGAGCCTGAGATTCAAAGCGGCTGAGAAGGGGACCGTCACCGGACAGCGAGCCGCGCGAAACGGCGCTTGCCGACTTGGATGATCGTGCCGTCGGTCGGAGTAATCTGGGTGTTGGGATCGGTGGCTTTCTGTCCGTCAATGCTGACACCACCCTGGGTTACCATGCGTTTGGCTTCGCCGCCGGAACCGACGAGCTTGCACGCCGTCAGGAGCTGCTTGACGGAAATCGGCTCGGCCGCCAATACGATCTCAGGCATTTCATCGGGCAATTGTCCCTGTGCGAATACCTTGTCGAATTCCGCCGCGGCCGCCACGGCCGAGTCAGAGCCGTGAAACTGCGCGACGATGGTCCTGCCGAGCAGGACCTTGGCCTCCTTCGGATGGGTCTGATCGGGATCGGTCAGCGTGGCGATTTGGTCGGCCGGCAGGTCGGTCAGGAGCGTGTAATAGTTTTCCATCATCTCGTCTGAGATGCTCATGATCTTGCCGAACATCTCGCCGGGGGCGTCGGTAACGCCGACGTAATTGTTCTTGGACTTGCTCATCTTTTCCTTGCCGTCGAGACCGACAAGGATGGGCATGGTGATGACGATTTGGGGCGGCTGGTCGTGCAGGCGCTGGAGATCACGCCCGACAAGATTGTTGAAGGTCTGGTCGGTCCCGCCCAGTTCGACGTCGCTGCCGATCATGACGGAGTCGTAGCCCTGCATGAGGGGGTAGAGAAACTCGTGGATGCCGATGGGATCACCGGCCTTGTGGCGCAGCTCGAACGTGTCGCGCTCGAGCATGCGGGCGACGGTCATGGCAGAGGTCAGCTTGATCAGGTCGGCAAGGTTGAGATCTGAGAGCCATTCGCTGTTGTAGCGGACTTCGAGCTTGCTTTGGGAGGTGTCGAGGATGTGTCCGGCCTGCTCGAAGTAGGTCTGGGCATTCTGATTGATCTGTTCGGGTGAAAGCATAGGGCGGGTGGTATTCTGGCCGGTGGGATCGCCGATCCGGGCGGTGTAATCGCCGATGATCAGTACGGCCTTATGCCCCATGTCCTGGAATTGGCGCATCTTGCGCAGGACGACCGTATGGCCGAGATGGATATCCGGGCTGGTCGGGTCCAGGCCCAGTTTGATGCGCATCTGCCGACCCGCGCCGGCGGCCTCTGCCAGCCGCGTTGCTAGCTCCGATTCGGTATAGATTTCTACGGTGCCGCGCTTCAACGACTCTACGGCTCTCGGTGCGTTTTCCGCCATAAACCTGCCTCTCAGTTTGTCAATGCTTGCTATGGAGAGGGGATTCTATATCAGATTGCGGGGCGAAAGCCAAGGAGAATCCGTAACGGCGACGACGTGTGGACTCGGCCTGAAGGGCCTCTCAGTGGCTCAAAGCGGGTATTCTGTGGTCTGAGATGTGCTTGAGTGAGATATACCCAACGTTGCAGTCGACGATGCTACCGCAGGCGCTGCACCGTAGGCGTGAGGGGCTTGGCCGGCGACAGCGGCAGGCCAAGAGGCTGCGGCGCGCTTAGCAGAGGGCGATATAGCTGGCGATCGCCAGGACGAGGATACGCCTCTTGGTAATAACAAACGGCAGCCAGGTTTCGTAGTAGAAGCTTCGCATAACGACCATTTTCTGCCCCCCCAAAGGCCATCAAATCCAACAATCGTATTATACTCAGAACCGGGTTCGCGATGCAAGGAAAAATCGCCTTCTCTTCTGTAACTTCATTCAAGTACAGCAGTTGTGTTCGAGTTCTTCCGGATGCCCGTTTTCCGCCGCGAGCCGGGGCCGCAGCGCAGAAACGCATCCTGGGCGTCTTTATCGGCCCTTGGAGGCAGTGGCTGGCGGGGCGGCCGCGCAATGTCGCAGTTTTGTGAATATTCTGTTGACGATGACCAGAGCGGGGACTATATTGTTTTTCTGGCGTTTCAACATCCCCTAGGCACGCGAAGTGTCGAATCCCGCGGATGACAAATCTTGAGGTAATGGTAAAATCATTGGGAAGTGGCCGATCGCGCCTCGTGGGGCGCGGCAGTGTATGTAGGAGAACGCGATGTTTGACAACAGCCAGATCATTCCAGCAATAGCGATGCCCGGCGGATGGGAATGGATCATCATTCTCGTTGTGGCCCTGCTGATCTTCGGGCGCCGGCTGCCGGAGATCGCCCGCAGCGTCGGCAAGAGCATGACCGAGTTCAAGAGGGGTATCAACGAGGCCAAGGAATCCACCGATGAGTTGGTCGACGACGTGACAAAGGTCAAAGACGAGGTGGTCAAGGAGGCCAAAGATGCCTCCGGCATAGACGACGCGGACCTGAAGGGCTAGGGTTTCTTCACACCAGCGACTTCATTTCACCTTGTCGACCACGATGGGCGAGACCGAAAAGAAGCACAATCCCCTGAACTGCACGATGAGTTTGGGTGACCATCTCGAAGAGTTGCGCGCCCGGCTCATTCTCGCTCTCTTCGGTCTGACACTGGGGGCAGTCGTCGCTCTGATCGTTGGCACGCACATCATCCGATTCATCAAGCGGCCCTACGTCAGCGCGATGAAACAACACAGTACCAAGATCAAACAGAAGGTTGTCGAGCCGAACGAGGTCGCTTTTGTGGAACTGTTTTTCGCCAAGATGGCGGCAGCCATGAATGCCGACCCGAATGCGCCGGCGCTCGATCCTGACGAGGTCGCATTCTTTCGCGAGGTGTCGCTCGATGCGGTGCGCACTTGGCGGGGTGTGAGCCAGGCGGAGGACGATGCACTGTCTCCATGGGATCGCCTGCAGGTGCTGGCGCCGGCTGAGGCCTTCATTGCCTATATGAAGGTCTCGTTCATCGCCGGCCTGATCCTGACCTGCCCGTGGGTGTTCTACCAACTCTGGATGTTCGTAGCGGCTGGGTTGTACGAACACGAGCAACGCTACGTGCGCACCGCCGTACCATTCTCGGCCGGCCTCTTTGTCGCGGGGGCGATGTTCTTTCTCTTCGTGATTGCGCCGCTGTCGCTGAAATTTTTCCTGTTTTTCGGCGATGCCCTGGGGGTCGCCTCGAATTGGACTCTCCAGCGCTACATCTCGTTCGTTACCCTGCTGATGCTGGTTTTCGGCGTTGGGTTCCAGACGCCCATTGCCATCTTCATCCTGGTGCGTACCGGTTTGACTTCGATTGAGGCACTGCGCGGGGCCCGCAAGTTCGTCATTTTGGGAATTTTCGTTCTCGCCGCGATCGCCACCCCGCCGGACGTGATATCACAGGTCGCCCTGGCTATTCCTTTGTTTGCCCTCTATGAGCTCGGCATGGTTCTGGCCAGTCTGGTGGGCAACGAGGAAGCCCAGAGGAGGTTCAAAGCCGGCCTGAAATTGGCCGGCGTCGTCGTGTTGGTCGGTGCGATCGGATGGGGCTTCTCCGAGATGATCAATCAGTATGGACACGCCCTTGGCGCCAAGCTTGTCGGTGCGACGGTGACCGAAATACAGCCGTTCGTGTTCCTCGGTCGTCCGCACTGCAGTTACGAAGAGGGGCTCAGTGCTGGTCGAGAGGCTCTGATTACGCTCGCCGGGCTCCTGGTCAGTGTCTCGGTCGGGTTGCTGGGGCTCCTGGTAGTTCCCTTCCGGAAGCTGGGCACCTGGGCTGGGCTGACCCTGGCCGCCTTTTTTGTGCCGCTGCTGGCCCAGTCGTTGGAATGGGTTGTTTTCCCTGTCTTGCACGTGCTCGAGGAGCCGGTGCGGCACGATGCCACCACGTTCGTGCAGCAGACCGGTTTCCACCCGTTGATCGTCGCGCTGATCGGCGTGGGCCTGGCTGTTCTCGCCTTCCGAGCGTTCCGCTGGAGAACGCAGTTCTCCGCCAACCTCAGGGCACACCTGGACCGCGCCGCTCGTGGCTCATGATCCGTGTCGCGTTCCGCAAATGGAGGATTATCCTCCCAGTTTCTGTAGTCTGAACCAGCGGCTCCATGTGGGAAGCGTGGCGGAGTTGCTGAGATACGCTTGGCGGTGGCAAGACGACGCGTCTGTACGATAGAAACGGGGCCCGTGCCGTCTCCGACACGGGCCCCGCGATGTTGCAGAACAATATTCCGATCTGGCAGTGGGCTGGACTACTGCGCCCCGTACGGCCGCCCGTAGCCAATGTCGTCGACCACGATCAGACCCTCGCCACCAGACGTCGGATTGTCACGGTCACCCACACCGATGTACATCGTTGCGGCGCTGTTGAGATTAACGCCACCCAACTCGCTGTAGGGGATAACCCACTCGTACCAAGCGGACCAGGCGCTGGCGGGCGGATCGGCCGGACAGGTGACAACAGCCACGTTGCCACTGGTATCCTCGATCGCCAGGTAGACCGGCTCGGGGTCATTACCCTCGGGCTGCGTCGCGCCGATCTCGGCGACTTCCCAGGCGCCGGTCACGTTGCCCGTGAAGGTGACGTTCGAGAATTGAGCACTGGTCGCTTGGTTGGCATTGTGGCTGGTCAAAGCCAGACCGATCAGCACTGGGTCGTTCATCACGACGTCGCGCGGATCGCCAATCTGCGTCCAGGTCTCGCCGTCGGGCGAGATGAAACCGGTGAAGCTGTTGCCCGAGCGATCGATGCGAACCCAGTACGGGGCAGCCACGGGATCGCCGCTATTATCCTGATTTTCCGAGGCCAGGCCCTCGTCGACACGACCCTGCCACGAGGCACCGTTACCACCGCTGCCGGTGATCGGCATGAACGAATGCTGTGACCCGGTGCCGGTGTCCTGGCGAATCATCACGCCGGCCTTGACCCACACGTCGGGTGTGACGTCCAGGTCGTCGACGCGGGCGACCAACGAGCCGTTACCGGTCAGGCTCTTGTAGGCAAAGCGGAACTGGTCGCCGGTGTTCCAGATGTCGGTACCGATCGCGTTCATGAGAATCACGTCGTCACCAGCCTCGTAGAAGCCCGGTGCCAGACCGGATACAAACAGCTGCAATCTGTCGGCCCCGTTACCCGCGAGGTTCATCCCGCCGAGATCGTACTCGGCCTCGGAGTAGAACGGTGCCGCGGAGTTGTCGTACTGCAGCGGCATCGATTGGCGACCACTGTTGACGATCGTCGTTTCGGCGAACGGCGCTTCCAGATAGCCGACGGTCGATCCGGTTTCATTGACCCAGCCATCGAGCCAGGTGTCGTAGATCCGATTCTCCTCGTCGTCGTAGCTCTCGAAGCCATCGATCAGGGCGAAGTCCTGGGTGGCGAAACTCCAGAGGCTGCCTTCCCAAACGCTGATCGCCTCCGCCTCGTTGACTTCGTCGACCTTCCAGAAGTAATCGCTGCCGAACTCGAGGCCCGGGGCCACCGCGCTCGGCGCCTCCGTTGTCTCGATGAGTGCCAGGTCATTGGGATCGGTCCCCAGATAGACCTCGTGCCTATCGGCCTCCCGGCCGGCGCGCCAGGCCAGAGCGGTGCCTACGTCCACGCCGGTTGCACCGTCATCCGGCTGGGGCTCACGGGCGTGCGCCGGGATGTACGTGAAGCGCACTTCGCTCAGGCCGAATCGCGGGAAGATGCCGTGGCCGGCATTGATCGTAAGCCTAACAAACCGCACCGGGACGCCGCCGAAATCGACGGTTGTGTTAGCGGTGTAGTCCGAGGTGGCTGTGGCCTGGGCAAATTCGACGTCTCCCAAGGTGGTCCAGTTCTCGCCGTCTTCGGAGTACTCGACCGTGACATCCTTGACCCCGTAGCCCAATAACAATTCGAACTGCACATTGTAGTTCCAGACCAGCAACTCGTGCAGTTTGTAGACCCGGTCAAACTCGTACTCGAGGTAGACAGGATCCGCACCGCTCGCAGCGCCCGACCACATATCGGTGGCCTCGGTCGAATGCTGATCGAGACTGTTGAGCCCCGACCCGTCGATCGTCTTCTCGGGGCCGGAACCTTCATCCGAGATCGCATTGGTCTGGACCGCAATGCCCGTGACCGGATAGGCGAGCGGTTCGACGGTGAAGCTCCAGACGTTGCCTTTGAAAATGGTGTTGTCCGGGGCCGCGTTGACTTCGTCGACGCGCCAGTAGTAGGTCTGACCTAATTCGAGACGGCCGGCGTCGTAACTCGTGCCCGTCTGGCCCTGACTGGCCAGCACATCCCCGGGATTGGCCCGACTGGCGTCGTTGACATCGTCGAAGGCCGTACCCAGATAGACATCATGCGTGGCCGCGAATTCACCCGGCTGCCAACTCAGGATGCTATCGCGGATCACATCCGTGGCCCCGTCGGCCGGATGGGGATCGGAAGCCAGCCCGGGGCTGACCCCGAAAATCATGACATTGTCGATCATCGAGCCCCCTTGGCTCTCATGCCAGATGCCGACGGAACCCGGCCCACCGTGCGCTGAATCCTGGATCTCAACGAGCGGCGGCCCGAAATCGCCCAGGGGATCGGCAATATCGGCCGTCGGCAGGTACCACACCTTGATCGTATCCCCCTGCACCTCGACCCGCCCGGTATACGAAACGCTCAGATCCTGGGTCAAACCGGCCCCGAGGCCGTGGTCAACCTGAATGATTTCCCCTCCGCCACCTTCACAGGTCGTAGAGTCGAGGCAAGTACCGTCAGGGGCGCAGCCATTAGCGAGGTCGCCAATGATGACGTACGGCGTTTCGATGTAGCCGAAGAAGACGATGTAACCCGCGTCATCGGCGGTCTTGCGAAAAATCACGCCCCAGCTATCGTCGTCATTCCAGGACATGTCCAATTGGATGATGCCGTCGGTGAAGTTGGTCACACCGGGCAGGGGCGTGTTGCCGGAATTTCCACACCCTTCGTTGAGTTGACTTAATCCCTGTCCACTACCGGGGAAGGCAGCGACGCCCCATGCTTGCCCGGCATTGTCGGGCACCCATTGGGCGGGGTCGTTGACGCCAACGCCATCTTCAAAATCGGCGAAGAACAAAACCTGCGCCGAGGCCGATGGAAGCATCACCAACACCGCCAGTGCAACCACAGCGCACGGGAGTGCACGACCGCGACGTCTACCCGGACTGACCGCACGAGTCAATCCACCTCCTGCGTTCCTTGTTGTCACTTTCGACTGATTAGCCATGACAGTCCTCCTTCACGAAGAAATACAATCAGCATCGTTCGATATGTATTGCCCCAGTAATCCCTCCGCACGATCCCTCTGCGCCCACGCCGCCGCGCAAACGCCTCCTCGACACGTCGAGGGCTCGAAGGCACACGCGGGCGCGCACCCTGAGCGGGTTGTCCATCCGATCACCTCCTTTCCAAAGCTGAGAAATCACCGGCTGAATGGGTATGGTGAATCCGCCTCGCGACAGAGTTGCTCGCTCGCCCGCCCTCTCGTCCCCGGTTCGGTTCGCAATACATGTCTTAGCGCCCCACCCCCCGAAACGCTCGATGTGTTGCTTTCGACCCGCCGCGATGCCAGTGCCACGTCTCGATCGGCACGATCACCCGGGGGTCGCAAAGCCCGACATAATGGACTCCGATCTCTTTCTTCTTTATAGCAGATGCGGCCCGTACGCACAACCGTATTCTCTTTGTCGCCACACACGTTCTTCTATCGGCCCGAAACGAGAAAGACTGTACCGAGAAACCGATGCTTCGTGCGACGAACCGGCCCCGCCGGAGGCGCGGACGCCCGCCCCTGAACATCCGGAAAAACGCACGTTTGACAGGGATTTATTGACGTCACACTGCCGCAGAGAATGACGCACGTTGGGTAGGGAAATAAGAGTAAGGATGGCAGCGGCTCAGACCCTGGGAGCGCCCCGGGGCACCGCACCTCGCTTTATCCGCCCCCACCTGGGCTAATGCGCAAGCAACACGCCGGCACGGCGCCCCCAACGCCCATCCTTAAGCGCCCTCATCCTACCACCCCCACACCCCCCGCGCCCATTGTGGTAACTACGTATTTTGCAGCCGACGCCCGCATTCCCGAACAAAGAAGGCTGCATCCAAATGGCGCTCGCGAAACACAGGATACGTTCGACGTGTTAACCGTGTTACAGGTGAACCATGTTCGCGTTATCGAGGTTCTCGAAGGCCCGGCCGGCAATGATGAC
>CP070782.1:4141713-4157181 GCA_020346325.1 Phycisphaerales bacterium | reverse complement strand
GGCCTCTCGAATAGCCGCTCCCCGCGAGTCCAACTCCAGCCGGAACTTGAAGCCGCTCTCCGGATCGTCTGAGCCCAGAGTGAGTGTTTCAGCCGGCCCACCGACGGCGTTATAGGACTCGTCCGTGGCCGCCTGGAGTTGCGGGCGATCGACGGCGGCCGGCGCCGCAACAGCCGCCTGCGGACGGCTGACATCGGTGGTCTGCTGCAACAAGAGCAAGGCGCGCTGGTTGAAACCGGGAAGGGGACGAGTGGCCCCCGACCGAACGACAAGCCAGGCGCACAACAGGCAGAAACCGACAAGCACGAAAGCTAGAACTCTTTTGAAAGTCATACTATCCTTCACATTTATTTAGGCGGCGAAAACCACAGGTTGGCTGCCGGACAATCCGGTTCCGGCGGTTTCAGCCTCGCTTTGATTGGCCAACCAGGTCGACACCGATCCTGTGTTCCTCTATCGTCCGTCGCGCAGCCGTTCGGCGTGGAAGTTGTCCAGACGGTCGATCGCGAAGATCTTCTTCATCGTCTTCTCGAAATCGTACTCCACCCGGACGAAGCGCACTTTGTTCTCTTCGACGTAAACGTAGCTGGCGCGGTTGTCCTTGTCTCTGGGCTGCCCGACCGAACCGATGTTGATGATCGCCTTTTCGTCCTCGATGATCGGGTAAGCGTCGCCCAGCTCATCGGGCAAATAGAAATCAGGCTCATCCAGAAACACGCCCGGCATGTGCGTATGGCCCACGAAGCAGATGTGGGGGATGCGCTCGAAGAGGGTCCGCACCTTAGCCGGGTTGGTGTACACATCATCCGGAAAGATGTACTCGTTGATCGGCCGGCGCGGGGAGGCATGGACAAAGTCGATCGTCGTCTTCGTGGGCCCCAGTTGCATCTCCACGGTCCGGCGCATGGGCAACTCACCCAGAAACCGCCAGTGTTCGTCGGAGCTGGGCTTGTCGTCGTCGGTTTCCATGACGTCCCGCGTCCAGAAGCTGGCCTGCTCGGCACCGTAGTTGAAGTTCGTGGGCTCGTAGAACACGGCGTAGTCATGGTTTCCCAGAACGCAGAATTCGCTGCGCTCGATAATGAGATCGAGACACTCTTTGGGATTCGGGCCGTACCCGACGACGTCGCCCAGACAGTATATTGTCTCGATGCCCCGCTTCTCGATGTCCGCGAAGACAGCGCTCAGGGCTTCGATATTCGAATGTATATCACTCAGGACCGCGAACATAGGCTCTCTTACCAAAAGACTCCCAAACAAGCGCGATTACGCGAGAAAAACCTATCTAATAGCAAAACGGGCCCTGAATTACCAGAAGATTTATCGCTTGAGCCGCTCCCGGCCCGAGCCCGACACCGGGCTCACTGAAATCCGTTGGCGACAAATGCGGCTTGCCTGCTCGTTTCCGGGTGATATAATGCGGCTTTCTGAACAAAAACGCAGATGCGAGGTGCAGTTTTGGTAGGCATAACCCTTCTGGAAGCGCGAGACTTGGTGAAGCGTTACTCTGGCCGAGTGGTCGTGAATGAGGTTTCCATCACGATCGATCAGCGCAGCATCGTCGGCCTGCTGGGTCGAAATGGGGCCGGTAAGACGACCAGCTTCAGGATGATCATGGGGATGATCACTCCGGACAAGGGGAAGGTCATCTTCGAGGGCCGAGAGATCACCAAACTGCCCATGTACAAGCGGGCTCGCCTCGGGATCGGGTATCTCTCTCAGGAACCCAGCATCTTTCAGCGACTCAGCGTCCGCGACAACCTGTATGCCATCCTGGAGACGATGTCGATCACGCGGGCCGAGCGCAAACGCAAGGCGGACATGCTGATCGACCGTTTCGGTTTGCGCGAGGTAGCGAAAAGCCACGGCCGATTCCTTTCCGGGGGCGAGCGACGCAAGCTCGAGATCGCCCGGGCCATGGTGACGGATCCTTCGCTGATTCTCCTCGATGAACCCTTCAGCGGCGTCGATCCGATTGCGGTGGAGGATCTGCAGGAGGAGATTCGACAGCTGCACGCCGCGGGTGTCAGCGTGCTGATCACCGACCATAACGTCGAGAGAACTCTGGAGGTGGTGGACAAGGCCTATATTATCGACCACGGCAAAGTCATTGGAGCCGGTTCCCCCGCCGAGATCATCCGCGATGAGCTTATCAGGAAGACCTATCTTGGCAACACGTTTTCCGGCGACGAGTTTGACAGTTGATGCCGATGGTTGGCATGGCGACGCCACGCGGGTTGTAGATACGAGGATTGCATCATGATCGACGTTGACAAATGCAGGATCACGCACTATCCGGCCACCGTGCTGGGGCGACCCGCCGAGCCAGTGGCCGAGATCGATGACACCATCCGCCAGTTGGTCGTCAAGATGACGGATATCATGATTGAGAACAAAGGGGTAGGACTGGCGGCGCCACAGGCCGGTGTGGGACTGCGCCTTTTCATTATCTCGCTCGACGGATCCCGCGAGAGCGTCAGGGCCTACGTCAATCCGACTGTCACGCCGGCCGGCGACCTGGAGGAATTGGAGGAAGGCTGTCTTTCGGTGCCGGGCGTCTGGACGAAGGTGCGACGCTACAAGCGGGCCACAGTCACGGCCACGAACCTCGATGGGCACGAATTCACCGAGGAAGGCGATGGCCTCTACGCCCGGGCCCTGCAGCATGAAAGTGACCACCTGGAGGGGATGACGATCGTCAATCGGATGGGCGCCGCGGCCAGGATCGCGCACCGGCGCCAACTGAAGAAGTTGACGGAAAAACAGGAACGCAAGTAAGGGACGGACCGGCGATTGCGGCATGGTAATCAGGCGTTCGATCTGAGATCCACAGTCCAGAACCTCAGGAAGACGATGAAAATTGCTTATCTCGGCAGCGGTGAATTCGGCGTTCCATGTCTGGAAGCCCTGAAGGCATCGCGGCATGACCTCTCATTGGTGGTGACACAGCCGGCGCAGCCTTCGGGGCGAGGCCGTAAGCCCCGACCGACCCGTGTGGCGCACTGGGCCGAGACCCACGCCGAGCCATTCCTGGAAACCGCCAACGTCAACGCGCCCGAAGTGATCGAAAAGATCGCCGACAGTGAGCCCGACGTGACGGTCGTGATCGCGTTCGGACAGAAGATCGGGAAGACTCTGGTCGACCTGCCCCCTAAGGGCGCAATCAACGTGCACGCCTCCCTCCTGCCGAAACTCCGCGGTGCCGCTCCCATCAATTGGGCCATCATCCGAGGCGAGACGGAGACGGGGCTGAGCATTATCACGTTGGCCGAGCGCATGGATGCCGGTGACATACTCGCCCAATGCTCCACCACAATCGATGTTCTCGAAACGGCAGGCGAACTGCACGACCGGCTCGCTCACATGGCGGCGCCACTCCTACTGGAAACACTGGAGAAGATCGACGCGGGCCAAGCCACCTACACCAAACAGGACGAACGCCAGGCCTCGCGCGCACCGAAGTTGAAGAAATCGGACGGGTTCCTGGACTTCAGCCACCCGGCCTATGTGCTGGCCGATCAGATCAGGGGGTTCTGGCCCTGGCCGGGAGCGTCTGCCCGCTTTGTCTCGACCAGGACCGGCAAGACCACCAGAGTGACGCTGGCCCTGGCGGAGGTGATCTGGGGTACGACGGCCGCTTCGTCTCCACCCGGGACATTCGACGGCGATCTGAACGTCGTCTGCGGTGACGGCAGGCTATCCATCAGGAAGCTCAAGCCGGCCGGAGCCGGGCTGATGACGCTGGGCGACTTCGTCAACGGATGGCGGGTTCAACCAGGCGACCGGTTTGTAAAAATGGAAGAGTAGGGGGCGAATCATGGTGCGCCCGCACTCGTCCTCTCTGTCGGCTCGTGCCGTGGCCGCTGAGGTGTTGCGTCAGTTCGATCCGCAGCACGCTTATGCCGGGCCAATCCTCAATCGCCTGCTCAGCAAGACAAGCGAAAAGCAGCGAGCGACCGATCTGGTTTTTGGCACGATTCGTAATCTGCCGGCCATCGATACCGTCATAACGCAATTCTCGGGCCGGCGCATCGAGCGCATCACCAAATCTCTGCTGGCGGTGATCCGCATCGGTGCTTACGAGTTGATCTATAGTCCGGACAACCCTCCTTACTCCATCGTCAATGAGGCGGTCAATACCGCCAAGCGCACTGGCGGCAGGAAACAGACCGGGTTCGTCAATGCGGTCTTGCGCGCGGTCCTCAGACACATAACCGAGCGCCAAATAGAACTGGCCGTGGCTACTGCAACGCGAACGTTGCCCCAAAACCCCAGGAGCGGATGTGCCTTTGACACCGACTTTCTGGACGATCCAGAGACCGATCTCGCATCGCATCTGAGCAAGTCTTTCTCGCTACCGCTTTGGCTGATAGAAGCGTGGCTGGATGAATTCGGGCCCGAGCACACCCGGGACATCTGCTTCGGGTGCAATCGCAGGCCCAGCGTCTACGTTAGAGCCAATTCGCTGAAGACAAACGAAACGGCACTACTGGAGCGTCTTGCCGCTGGAGGCGTTCAGGCAACCCCGGTACCCGTAGAGGCAACCCTCTGTGGTTGCCTGGGCAGGCTCAAAGGCCTGCCCCTACAGGTCAGGGCGCCGCAAGCCGTGGCTCAACTCCCGGGTTTCGCCGAGGGCTGGTTCACCGTTCAAGACATTTCGGCGTCCAACGCCGTGCGACTGCTCGATCCGCAGCCAGGCTGGACGATTTTGGACCTGTGCGCTGCACCCGGCACGAAGACGACGCAACTGGCTGAGTGGACCCACGATGAGGCGCCGATTGTGGCAACCGATATCGATAGGAAGCGCCTGGCGAAGCTGGATGAGAACCTCACTCGACTCGGTCTCCGTAGCGTGACCGTCGTCCCCTACGATGCAGGCCGGAGACGGGAGGCCGGAGACCGCAGGCACTCCTCCAGCCTGCGACCTACAGCCTACAACCTGTCCGGGTTCGACGCCGTCCTGCTCGACGTTCCATGTTCGAACACGGGTGTCCTGGCCAAGCGTATCGAGGTGCGTCTCCGAATCACGCCGGCCTCGGTGAAGAGGCTGACACAAACGCAGCGAGATTTGCTGGAAAAGGCGGTCCCCCTCGTCAAACCGGGAGGCAGAATCTGCTACAGCACGTGCAGTATTCAGCAAGCCGAGAATGGCGACCTGGTCCGTGCCTTCCTGGAGGCCAATCAGCAATTCGAGCTGGTGCGCGAGGAACTCATCTTGCCTTCAGCCGCCACCTTCGACCACGACGGCGCTTACGCTGCCATTTTGGTGAAGCGCCAGTAGCGGCGCCATCTATTTGCCTTGTGGATGATCGCGAAGATAGTCTTCGATGAACCTACTCTTTGCGGCCGGCCCCCCGGCGTCGAACGTCGTCCAGTGGACCGGTGTCGTCCCGTCTCGCTGGAAGCGCAAAAGTGCCTCAATATTCTGCCACTCAATGGCAGCCATGCGATTGCGTTTGTGCTGATAATACGCGTACTCAGCCTGTGCGCTTGGAGGCCAGGCACACGCCTCGCGATAGTCGCCGCAGAAGGGAACCCCCAGATCGATCCAGCAGGCGATCTTGTCGAGTTCCTCACGCGTCAGTTCGAGGCCGGCGTGACCTTGAGCGAGCAGATCAAAGAGTCCGCTTTTGGTCGAACCGGCCGACATCGGGGGCAACATTGACGGCTCCGATTGCGCGGTGATCCAGGAGACCAAGCGGTTGGGGTGCCCCTGGAGATTGCCCTTGTGCCGTTCCAAAGGAGCGGCCCGCGTCAAGGCCAGATAGCTGTCGGACCAGTACCGCATGGCAGTCAGATCGTGGTTCGGCGTGGCCAACAGGCTGAACGCGTGGCCTTCGACGGGATGGGCTTTGTTTGCCACAGAAGGGGTGCTCCAGTCGAGCACCTGATCTCGATCGTCGTGGCACGAGACGCAGCGCCGGTCGAGAATGGGCTGGATCTCTCGGGCGAAGCTGAACCCGCGGGCCGGTCCATAGAATGGCTCCAGATCCTGCGGTTTGGATTTCATCGCCAGGGTCAAGCCGCTCGGGCCAGGGGTCTGGCGCTTCGGCTCGTGGCAACCGACACAAGAGAATCGCTCCCCCGGCTGGAGAGTCGACCAGGAGCGCATGGTTTGCACGACACGGTTCTGCTCGTCGAGAGCCTGGAAGTAGACGGGCGTTCGCGCTGGGATTTTGAAACAGGCCGAACCGTCTTCCTGGACCCTGGCCTGCCCCAGCACGACTTTCACGTCCCAGCAACCGTTGCCGACCGATACCGGCGTGCTGGATAGCGCTCCACCTGCAACGCCCCCACTGGTGTTGCGCCCAAAACCAGCCGCCCGGAATTCCAGCGCCACGACACGCAGCCTCTTGATCGTCCCCCGCGGGATACCGACCAGACCGGGGCCGCGATAGATATCCTGGAGGTAGTAGACCCCCTCGTCTTGAGTGTAGTCAACCGCGCTCGGCTGCGCGTGCGGTACAGGACGTCTGACAAATGGAACAGGTTGATTGCACGAAATCGTCTTGTCCCATGCCAGCAATTCGCGGTGGCCATCGATGTCCATGAAGTAGATGCCATACGGACGGCGGTACGCCCGAACGGGACTACCGACCGGATCATACGTTACGAGAAAGTGCTCTTCGTCAATCGGGTAAGGATACTGGAACTGATCGCCCTGCTGACCGTAGGCGTCGATCCGATCCGATCGCGTCTCCCGCACGGGGCAGATCAGTTGCACACCGGTCGCTTCCTGTCGGCCTCGTTCGGTGTCGATGAGAATGAGCTTGCCTCGCTGATGGGAATGATGTCCGGAGGCGACCGCGATGACTTTGCGGCTGCCCGGAATCCCTCGGGCGTGCATGATCGTGGTGGGGAACCACGAGTTGTTGCCATAGAACTCAGTCTGCGCGGTGCCGTCGGAATTCATCACGAACAGTGGCTGCGGATAGATCTGCCCGCGATCGTTGTAGTCCCAGCGCGTATAGATCACACGCCCATCCGCGAGAACCTTGGGATAGTTCGTATGGACCTGATCGAAGGTGAGGCGGCGCAGGAAGCGGCCGTCACCATCGCACACGTAAAGGTTCGTCACGTCGGTCCACCAGCAGTCTACGATCTGCGTGCAGCGCGTCGAATTGAACAGGATGTTTCCGTCAGGAAGATAGACCGGCTCATCGTCAGCAAACCCAGGGCCGAAGGTCAACTGCCTGACGTCGCCGGCCGACAAGTCCAACTCATAGACATGCAGATCATCCTTGTAAGCCGTGTCACGCCGCGAGAAAAGGATGCGTTGCCCGTCATAGGACACGTCCGGATCGCGGATGAGACCGTCGGGCTCTTCCAGCAGGATCCGACTTCTCACGGAGCCATCGGCCGACACTTCCAGCAGGCAAAGCGCAGCCCCCATGCGCCAATCCGAGTTGCCTCTCTCCCGCTCGGGAAACTGTGAATCAGTGGGGTTCTCCGTATAGGCGTAATGGCTACCTCCGAGATTGTAGTGTTTAGTGTAGATGATTCTGGGATAGGTCGCGACGAGGTGTTGCAAACGCAGGGCTCGGCGGCGTCGACAGGCCCGCAGATAGAGACGGCGCCAGGCCGGATCGCTTCCGGGCACGGCTTGCGCCTGAAGTCGCGCCAATGCCTCACGGAAACTCTGCACGAGCCTGGGCTCGGCCCGGTCCAATTCGAGCAAGACCTTTTCCAGCATCGCTGATTCCAGCGCGGCACTCTCAGGACTGTGAAAGCAGGCCGAGGTGTCGAGACCGTGGTCCTGCATCATCCAGTCCTTCTCAATCTCCTCGAGTGGCGCGGCCTCTACCCATTCATGCGAAACCTCCGAAAGATTCAGTGTTCCGGCGGCGCCACACGAAGCGCTCACCGCAAAGAATGCGAGGAGAAGGACCCGTCCGGCCGAAACTCGACAGCCCATAGCGACGTCACTACAGTGCATGTTCTCGCATACCCTTTCGTGTTCAAATTCCTATCGCTCGGGTCACTGGCGCCCCTCAGTCTCAATCTCGGCGGGTAGACGTTCCACCCGGGCGGGCACCTCCAGTACTGGCAAAGACCAATGTCACTGCCCCCAGGTTCAAGCCTTGCGAAAGACCGCCACGACGTTTTCCACTTCGACCACGAAGAGACGATTGTCTCCCTCGAAATCGACGGGAATGGCCCCCTTGGGATTGAACAGGACTTTGTCATACTGCACCAGGGGGATCTCGGGCATCGTCTCGATCTCGGCCGAGACGGCCACGATCCGTCCCGTAATCGTCGGGATCTCGATGTTGTCCGGGAGCTTGATCCCCCCCTTGGTTTCCTTCTTGTCCTCGTCCTTGCGGATGAGGACCCGTTTGCCGATCGGCTCGACGGTTTCAAAGGCCTGGGCCTCGGATGTCTCTTTCGTCGCCATCTGTACTAAACCTCACAATATCAGGATCTAATGCCAACAATCCATTATACCACGGCGATGCATTTTGCACAGGCCGCATAGGGTGTGCACGGCACATCGGTTCTTCTATCTGGTGAGAGTTGCTGGGCGGAACTCACCCTGCGTGATTCGATCCAAATGCGCTCACCCGGCCGGACCTTGCGCGCCCCTTCGAGCATCGCTTTCCAGAGCCCGGGCTGTCCCACGGACAGACTTGTAGAAAGACGACATGGGCAGGAAACCTGCTCATCCTACCATCCTGTCTTCTGAGCGAGAGACGGCGCAGCAGTGTCACGTGTAAGTCCCTCGAACAAGGTGGAGAGACGGCATAGCTCGAATCGGTCGAGGCCGCGCGGAGAGAAAAGAGGTCGTGCACCGTAAAAGACATCTATGGCTTTTCGCCTCAATGGCTCGTGCCGGATTGGCTGACAATGGGGAGACAAGCGAGAAGCACCCGAAGAAAGGAGTCTACCATAGTAAAGACAATTGCAGCTTCAATAATGCTTGTATGCTTGCTGGGCGCCAGTTTCTTCGGCGGCATTGTGGAGCGTCAGACGACGGATATCGGCTTGGCCGAGAACATCATCCTGGACGCCGGCCCGAACGCGCGGGCGACGACCGGTCAAGCCGGACCGATCGTCAACATTCAGGGCGTCGGCATCGCCGGCACCACGATGTTCGCAGACGTGTCGCAGAGCCAGTCTGTCACCAACCGGTCCGATGCCGTATCCCGGCAGCAGACCGGCCGGGAGCAGAAGAAACCCCGTCGTGCGTTGTTCACTCCGAAGAGGGAACCTCCAGGTTCCCTCTTTTTCGTGCCCGCCTGCCGGCTCAGACACCAGCGCTCCTTCGCCACACCGGAACGACCTCTCGTAGCCGTGCTATTTGCCTGCGGCCACAGCCTTGGCCTTCTTGCCCTTGGTGCGTCCGAGCAGTTCGTCGGCCTTCTCTCTGCTGTCGGGCGGCCATTCGCCTGCCGCCTGGAGCTCTTTGAGATGGTCCAGCTGTTTGATGCTGACAATGGTCCGGCATCGCGGAAAGCGATTGCAGCCCATGAACGGACCGCGCTTACTTTGCCGGATCACGAGTTCGCCCTGCTTGCACTTGTAACATTTAACACCTGTCGGTTCCGCCGGCGGTTTCGGCGGCAGGACATTGCCTTCCTTGTCGAGCTTTAATGTCGTCTTGCACTCCGGATAATCACTGCACCCAAGAAAGACACCATAGCGACCGCTCTTGCGAACCATCGGCTTGCCGCAATTGGGACACTTATGCTCGGTTACCTCTTCCTGCATCATCTTGCCTTCCCGGTCGCACGGGCAGGCGAACTTGCAGTCCGGATACGCCGAACAGCTCAGGAAGCGACCGTTCTTTCCGAATCGATAGACCAACTGCTTGCCACAGTCGGGGCAGTCGTATTCGCTCGGGGTCGACTCCGCTTTCGCATGTGTCATCTCCTCCTGCGCCGTCTCCAGGTTCTTCTTGAACGGCCCATAAAAGTCGCGCAGGACACCCTGCCAGCCCAGGTGCTGCTCCTCGATCTTGTCGAGCTGCTCTTCCATGTGCCGCGTGAAAGCGATATCCATAATCCTCGGGAAATACTCGCTGAGCTTGGCGGTGACCACCTCCCCGAGATCGGTCGAATGAAACTTCCGCTCGATCTGCTCGACATAGCCACGATCCTGGATCGTGCTGATGATCGGGGCATATGTACTCGGGCGACCGATTCCTTCCTTCTCTAAAGCCTTGATCAGCGACGCTTCGGTGTAACGGGCCGGGGCTTTGGTAAAATGCTGCTCGGCCTTCATATCCACCACCCCCAGCCTGCGCCCGATCTCCACGGCCGGAAGCTGCTGTTCATTAGATGACGTCGACCAGACCTTCGTGAATCCATCGAAAACCAGAATACGACCGCTGGCTTTGTAGCTCGCGGTCCCCAGCGTGGTTTCGGCCGCAATGTTCAGCGTCGTCACGTTCCACTTGGCCGGCTGCATCTGGCAAGCCAAGAAGCGCCGCCAGATCAGATCGTACAGCTTGTACTGTTCGGTGCTCAGAAACTCCTTGATTTCGCCCGGCGTCAGATCCACGTCCGTCGGACGAATGGCCTCGTGAGCCTGCTGCGCGCTCTTCTTGGACGTGTAGATATTGGCCTTCTCCGGCAAATACTCCCGCCCGAAATGGTGCTCAATATAGCCGCGTGCCTCTCCGATCGCCTCCTTCGACAGATGCGTGCTGTCGGTTCGCATGTACGTGATCAGACCCAGCGAGCCCATCGACCCAAGATCAATTCCTTCATACAGTTGCTGAGCGATTGACATCGTGCGCTTGGCACTGAAGCCGAGTCGATTGGCGGCCGCTTGTTGCAGGGTTGAGGTGATGAACGGCGCGGAAGGCCGCGACTTCGATTCCTTTGTCTCGATGTCCGCGATCTTGAACTCCGCGGTCTGGAGGTCATCGAATACCTGGCGTGCCTCCGCCTCGCTCGTGGCCTTGAACTTCGTATCACCGATCCTGTGCAGTTCGGCCTTGAACGCCTGATGGTTGGCGAGCCATTCCCCCTGTTGTATGAGCGTGGGGCCCTTGTCGTCATCCGACTTCGGCGTCATGAAGTCGATCCACTCCTGGCGATAGTCACTCTCCAGCTCCGTCGTGAACACCGCCGGGATCAGCCAGTATTCCTCCGGCTGGAAGGCGCGAATCTCGTGCTCCTTCCCCACGATCATCTTCACCGCCACCGATTGCACGCGGCCCGCCGACAACCCCCGCGTCACCTTCTTCCAGAGCAACGGGCTGATTTGATAACCGACGATCCGGTCAAGGATGCGCCGCGCCTGTTGCGCCATCACTTTGTCCCCGTCAATCCGACCAGGCGAGGCGAACGCCTCCTGGATAGCCGATTTCGTGATCGCGTTAAAGATCACCCGATAGGTGCGCTCCTTTGAGAAGCCAAGGATCTCGCCCAGGTGCCAGGCGATCGCCTCCCCTTCACGGTCAAGGTCGGTTGCCAGATACAGGGTGTCGCACTTCTTAGCAGCCGCCTTCAAGGCCGTGACCACGCGTTTCTTGCCCGGCATGATGTCATATGTAGGCTCGAAATCGTTCTCGATATCCACGTTCATCCCCTTCGAAGGGAGATCGCGGACGTGCCCCATGGAGGCCTTGACCTCGAAGCCCGGCCCCAGATACCTGTTGATCGTCTTCGCCTTGGCCGGCGACTCCACGATAACCAGCGCTTTGCTTCCGTTAGATTTTGTCATGCGTCAACTTTGCTTTCGTCGTGAATTGACTGATTCACAGGCTTTTTATCGGTCCTGCCCTGAAACCGAGCTTCGGACCTCCAATCCAGCCTACATACACGTCCTTCTCCGGCCGGGTTCGTCCCGCATCTGCAGACACTTGAGTTCCTTATCGGCCATTTCCATCGAGGAATTTAGAATTGCCCTAATACAGAGCCCCTTCAGTCCTGTCAAATAAAAAGGAATTAGACCCATGGGGGTTCCTGGAGACCGCAGAGCCTCGCCAGAAAAATACGTGGGGGTATTAGGGGCTTTAGGACCCTTGCTGACAGGTCGACACCGCAGCCGGAGACTCCACAGATAATTTCGCCGATACCTGGAATGCTGAGGCCCGCAGACAATCAGAACAAGGCAGTGCTGAAATAGCCATCCGCACGGTCCGGCAGAACCGTCGCGATGTTCCCGCTCGTGGGCTCAGCAATGATCGAATCCTCTGAGAGCTTTCCATCCACCTGCGCCGCCTCCAGCATTGCCAAGGCTACCCGATCCTTGATACTCCCTCCCGGATTGAGATAGTCCGCCCTGGCGAACACCCCTTCGCCCTTGATTGAGCTGCAGCAATGGCGTGCTGCCCACAAGATCAAGAATGGTATCTGTCGACATCCTCCACCTGTCAAAGCCCCCCGAACCCATACCGCGTCGGCCGGATCAGAGAAAACCCCCACTATTCCCAGAACGCCGCTGCAGTATGCCATCACCAGCACCTGATGCAACCCTTACGATCGACGCCCCGCGACGCTCGGGATTCTCGCCGCCTCCTCCAAGATTTCCCTTGCGGCCCCGCTGCCCATCGGTTAACCTATACATTAAGGCTCGGCATACGCGAGAGAACACCAGAATCGCACAGGGCTGGGGTAATCTCGCTTTTCCTCTCCCTCCGCACCCCAGCCCTGTTTAGTTTTACAGCGCAGATCTCGCCCCCAGACGCTCTATAGTCCTGTTCTACAGTGCGTTCTCGGACCTCGTGTGAACCGTACCTCCTCGCCCCAAGCAGGCCACGCTCCCCGCGCCTCCCTCACGGCCTCCACGTTAGACCCCCCTCCTCAAGCCGGTGCAACTTGAACTGACTGCCAGCCCAGGACGCTGCCGTCCTTATATATACGCGACATAGTGGCTATAGGTCCCCCGCTTTGCCACGCTCGTCCTCACGCGCGGCCACCGCCCCCGGCCCACTCCCTCTCTACCGGCTGCGCCGCCCGCGGCGCGACGTTGTCGGCACCTGCCCCTGGGGCTGCTCCGCCTGGAGCGTGTCGCGTCCCCGACGACTGCGCATTCCAGCCGCCCCGCCGGCGCGTTCCGCCAGTCGTTCCAGACGCGCATCCTCCTCGGCCATCTTCTCCCTAATGCGTTCCACTCGCGTCTGCCGTGCCAGCATCAAGCCTTCAATCGCCGCCGTCGTCTTTTTCGCGTCTTCTTCTGTCGCTATCTGCTGCAGCCCTTCCAGCTCGAAGAGATCCATGTCGTGGACGCTAGCCAGCAATGTACGCTTGTCTTCCGGATTCGCGCTGAGCCATGCCTCCAACATCATCGCCGTGTCTGGGTCAAGTGGGGGCTCTTCCACGTCCTCCGTCCGACGGGCACGCCCAGCCATCCGACCCGGCTCCGCTTGGCCGTACGGTCCAGCATTGGCCATACCCGTTGGATCATCGTAGCCTTGTATCGAGCCGCCCCGCGCGCTGCGTCCACGCGAGGCCCCACGTCCCCGGCCTCGTCCAGCCGCCGCTCGCGCTTGCTGTAGCGCCAGGCGCCGCGCCTCGCGCAATTCACTCCCAATCGCCGCGTCTCGCTCCCGCCGTTTTGCCGCCAGCTCGTCGATTGCCGCGCTCGTCTTGGCGGCCTTATCTTCCGTAGCCACACTCTTTAAGAACGCCAACTCCTCCGCGAACTGTTTCCCAGCACTACGGATAAGCGTTGCCCGGTTGTCGCTCCGGCGCGAGGCCCAACTGCGTTCCTCGCTTGCCGCGTTAGCGTCAACAGACTCAATCCGCTTCGCAAGGCCCGGAATCGCCGCGATCTTCGCCCGTAACGCATTCGGGTCGGCGAGGACGTCCGGGCGTTCCTGCATGGCCCGATAACCTGGCTCGCCTCCGGCCACCATTCCACCTCCCATGCCCGGTCGCCCATATGGCCCCTCACCGTACGCGATGGTCGGCGCCTGAGCGCCATTCTGGCGCAGGAACTCTGCGATCGCGGGAAACCCGCGTGCCGCCATCAGCGCTGTTTGCCCCTGGTCATTCGCCGCGTTGACGTCCGCTCCCTTGGCCACCAGCAACTCCACGACCTCCTGCTGCCCGACCGATGCCGCAGCGATCAGGGCGGTTTGACCGCCACGCCCCTTCGCGTTGACGTCTGCACCCTCTGCCACCAGGAACTCGACAATCTCCCGCTGCATCCGCGACACAGCTACGACAATAGGCGGCCCCATGAAGCTCGGCCCGTTAATGTCGGCGCCCGCAGCAACCAGCACTTTGACCGCCTCGAGACGCCCAGTCATCGTCGCCCGCGCCAACGCAGTCATGTTGCCCTTGTCAGCCTTGTTCAGATCGGCCCCGCGGGCGATATGGAGGTTCAGTTGCTCGATATCTCCCTGCATAGCCGCTTGGTGGAGCGTCTTCGTCGGCATCGGCTGTTCAGCCCCCAGAACGACACCCGTAGCCAGCACAACACACATCACAACGCAAGCCAAAGAAGTTGCAAGCCGTTTCACCGGAATCCCTTTTCAAAAGCAGCCAGTTAAGTTTACGAACGCCATGTTCCGATACCTTGACCACATCAGCACTATTATAACACAATCTCAGCCAGGCACGCGATTTCCTGCGCGTCCGCCACGCCCTTTTTTCCACATCTTAGACTTCTTCTCTACAGTCGATACCGAGCGCGTCGGTGATTCGCTCAAAAGTGTCCAGCGAGTCGAAATCAATCACAATTCTCCCCCGCTGCCCATTGCGTCGCGTTTCAATCGCCACATTCGTTCCGAGATACTTCTTGAGCCGATCCTCAAGGGCCAAGATATGGCTCGCCTTGGCCCGGACTCTCTCCCTGCTACCCTTCTCTTCAGTTAGGTATTTGCGCACGAGGCGCTCTACCTCGCGCACGCTCAGGCGGCCCGCCAGTGCCCGATTCGCTAGTTTCCGCCGCAAATCATCGGTGGGCAAGCCCAGAATCGCCCGTGCATGGCCCATACTCAGGCGCCCATCGGCCAGCATTTGCTTCAGCTCCTCCGGTAAGTCGAGCAGTCGCAAATGGTTAGCGATGACGGAGCGGTCCTCGCCCAGCCGTTCCGCCGCTTCCGCTTGCGTCAACGAGAAGGCCGCCAAGTATCGGTGGTAGGCCTTGGCCCGCTCAATCGCGTTAAGGTCCCGCCGGTGGATGTTCTCAACCAGCGACCATTCAAAGAGCTGCTCGTCGGTGACCTCACGCACAAGAGCAGGTATCCTGCCGAGGGAAGCCAGCCGCGCAGCTCGATAGCGGCGTTCGCCCGCGATCAGTTGGTAGCGTCCCTGGAATGGTCTTACGACTACAGGTTGGATGATGCCGTTGGCACGGATCGACTCAGTGAGTTCCGCCAGATCCTCCTCATTCCAAACCGTCCTGGCTTGGTACGGATTCGGAGAGATCAGCTCCACCTCCAGTTCGTGTAGCGCCTCCTCGCGTTCCTGGTCCAACGGCGTTCTCCCAGCGGCCAGACCAGAGCGTGAACTGCCGGCTACGCGGTCATCGACTGCTGCTAGCGGCCCCAAGAGGGCTTCCAGCCCCCTT
>CP070782.1:4115048-4141613 GCA_020346325.1 Phycisphaerales bacterium | reverse complement strand
GGTCGCATAGTGTCACCGACCACACGCAGGGCAACTGGAATGGCATCATCGGCCGCCTGGAACTGGCGGCGCGCTCCGCCGCCTCGATCTCGGACCTGCAAGTCTATCCTCACATCCGGACGAAATCCGTTACAATCAAAGGGCGCGTGGCTACCGACCGCCGGCAGGCCGGAGAAGGTACGCTGGAACTGTCGGTTCAACAGATCGCGGGACCTAAGGCAGACACGCCGCCTGCAGTGACAAAGACGATCTCATGGGGTCCCGATGGGCAGGCGTTCGAGTTCAGTTTTCCCGAAGAGGGTCGCCTGCAACTCTGGGATGAATTCACCCCGGCGCTCTATCGGCTCACCGCCTCGCTGGACAACGGTGCCGAGAAGGTTACCACGTTCGGCGTTCGCCAGATCACGACGACACCCGACAAACTCTTTGCGATCAACGGGCGCAAGACCTTCCTGCGCGGGACCCTCGAATGCTGTATCTTCCCCTTGACCGGCTATCCGCCCACCGATGTCAAGTCCTGGAATCGCATCATCCGTATCTGCAAAGAGCATGGCCTGAATCACATTCGCTTCCATTCATGGTGTCCGCCAGAAGCGGCGTTCGTGGCCGCCGATGAACTCGGTTTCTACTACCAGGTCGAGTGCGGCGTCTGGACCAACCCGGGCAACGGCACCCCGCTCGACAAGTGGCTCTGGAACGAGAGCGAGCGGATCGTGCGCGCCTATGGCAATCATCCCTCGTTCGTCCTGCTGGCCAGTGGCAACGAGCCGCATGGGCCCAAGCGCGAAGAATACCTGAGCAAATGGGTTGAACATTGGCAGGCCAAGGACCCACGCCGCCTCTATACGACCGCCTCGGCCTACCCGTTGTTGCCTGTCAACGACTACCACGTCGACTATCATCCGCGTGGCCCGAAAGGCTGGAACGGCAAGGACTATGCCGACCAGGTCGCCGCCCACGAGGTCCCGGTTATCGTTCACGAAATGGGCCAGTGGTGTGTCTATCCGAACTTCGACGAGATCAAGAAATATCGTGGACCGCTGAAGCCCAAGAATTTCGAGATCTTTCGCGACTCACTCACTCGACACGGCATGTTCGATCAGTGGCGCGACTTCTTGCGCGCTTCAGGCAAGCTGCAGGTGCTCTGCTACAAGGAAGAGATCGAGGCGGCCCTGCGCACGCCTGGGATCAGCGGGATTCAGTTACTCGATCTGCATGATTTCCCCGGTCAGGGCACGGCCCTGGTCGGTATTCTCGATGCTTTCTGGGATGAGAAGGGCTACGTCGAGCCGGCGGAGTTTCGCCGCTTCTACGATATCACCGTGCCCCTGGCACATATGGAAAAGCGTGTGTGGACCGCCGATGAGACCTTCCGGGCACTCATAACCGTGGCGCACTTTGGCCCGGCCCCACTGAAGGACGCGGAATTCGTCTGGGAACTGACCAACGCCAAGGGCACAGTGGTCAGGGAGGGTGACTTTCCGGCACGCACCATTGCGGTCGACCGGGGCATCGAGTTGGGCACGGCGGCCTTCAATTGGTCTGAACTCCACGCTCCGGGCAAGTACCGACTCACCGTTCGGCTCAAGGACATGCGCATCGAGAACGATTGGGTGCTCTGGCTGTTCCCGACGGTCGTCGACACCGAAGCGCCAAAGGACGTGCTCGTCAGTTCCTTGCTCGGCCAGCGCACGCGCGCTCGTCTGGCTGAAGGGGGCAAAGTTCTGCTATTGCTGACCCATGTCCCTGTCAGCTTTCCCAAGGGATCGTTTTCCCCGATCTTCTGGAACCGCTACATGTTCAACACGCAGGAGCGACAGACGCTGGGCTTGCTGTGCGATCCCAAACATCCGGCGCTCGAGCAATTCGCGACCGATGCGCACAGCGCGTGGCAATGGGAAGATATCGTCTCACAATCCCGGGCTATTGTGATGGACGATCTGCCGCGGGATTTGCAGCCGATCGTTCAGTATATCGATGATTGGAACACGAATCGCAAGCTGGGCCTGATCTTCGAGTGTCGCCTGCGCGAGGGCAAGTTGCTGGTCTGTTCGGCGGACCTGGAGACGAATATTCGCGCGCGGCCGGCCGCCCGGCAGCTACGTCGCAGCCTGCTCGATTACATGACCTCCAAGGCATTCGATCCGGAAGTCGAAGTGACAATGAATCAACTTCGAGCTCTGCATCGCGAACCCAGCGTATTGGAGCGACTGGGAGCGACCGCGACAGCCGACAGCGCGCAGGCCGGATACGAAGCGCGGCTGGCCATCGATGACGATCCGGCTACGATATGGCACACGGCCTGGGACCCGGTGGTCCCGTTGCCCCACTACCTTACGATCGATCTGAAGGGCAACCTGCCCGTCCGCGGCCTGACGTATCTGCCCCGACAGGACATGATGAATGGGCGGATCGCTCAATATGAAATCCATGTGAGTACGGACGGCATGAACTGGGAGAAGGCCGCGGCCGGCGAGTGGCCCAACAGTCCCGATCTGAAGACCGTTTACTTCGAGTCACTCGTCACAGCGCGCTACCTCAAGCTCCTCGCAGTCAGTGAAGTAAACGGCCAGGACTTCACGTCGGCGGCCGAAGTGGACGTCCCGCTGCGATAACCCGGCGTCCGAACGATAAGCCAGGGAGTTGGGTACATTCCCCACGGCGGCTGCAACCGTCCTTGATCTTTCCCTCGATATGGGGATAATGGCCGGACTCTGACTGACCCTGATGTTCTTACGATATGGCTTTTGATGAATCTATCTGATAACACGATTTCGACGTTGTTCTTCGATCTGGACGGCACCCTGACCGATCCGCGCGAGGGAATCACCCGCTGCATCCAGTACGGCCTGGAACAAGTCGGCCGCCCCTTTCCGCGGCAGGAGAAACTGGTCAAGTACATCGGTCCGCCTCTGCGGTGGACCTTCCCCGATCTGCTAGGAACCGACGACGCCGAACTTGTCGATGCTGCGATCAGGCACTACCGGCAGCGCTACGCCGACGTCGGGCTCTTCGAGAACGTGATCTACGACGGCATTCCGGAGTTGTTAAGTGCTTTGCACGGCGATGGTTTCAAGCTCTATGTTGTGACTTCCAAGCCGACGATCTATGCCGAGCGGATCGTACGCCATTTCGGTTTGGACCCGTACTTCGATGCGACGTTCGGCCCGGAGTTGAATGGACGGTTCGACGACAAGACCGAATTGGTCGCGCATATTCTCTGCGAACGCGATCTTCAGCCGGGACGTACCGTGATGATTGGCGACCGCGCCAGTGATATCGCCGCGGGCCAGGCCAACGGCACACGCACGCTCGCCGTGACCTACGGCTTCGGCAGCCTGGAAGAGTTGACTGCCGTCGGCTCCGACACGATTTGCCACCGACCCGCTGAGATCGGGGAGACGGTTAGGGACCCATCGAGATGGAAGTGAGTCTTCTGGAAATCGACAATGACCTCGCCCAGACCCTGGCCGAGGACCCGCGAGCCTGCGAATCGCGGTACGGGGTTTGTCTGGGTGAGAATGCCGAATTGATACGCCAGGTCATTGAGCAGACGCTGGTCCTCTTCAAGGCCGTGCCCAGAAGTACGCCGTGGGGCGGTTACCTGGCGGTCGACGAGGATACGAAAAACGTCGTCGGTACGTGTGGGCTCAAAGCTGGGCCTGATTCCGATGGTGTGATCGAGATGGCTTACTTCACTTTTCCGTCGTTTGAAGGCTGCGGCATTGCCACGGCAATGGCCGGCCTCCTGATCGAATTGGCCCGGTCCTCGCACGAGGTGCGCGAGGTTGTGGCCCACACGCTGCCCGAGCGGAATGCCTCGACTCGCGTACTGGAGAAGGTTGGTATGGAACGTTTCGGCAAGGTAATTCACCCGGAGGACGGCCCCGTCTGGCGCTGGAGTCGCAGTGCGATATCGCGGTGAGAATCAGGCTTGGGGATGGCGAGGCTGTCGCTGCCAATGCGTGGCACAACTCGCGATGACGAGAGTCATACAGGCGACCATGACCGCCCCCTGCATGGCGTCGATGGCGTCCTGGGCGGCTTTGCCCGTGACCTCGCCATTGGCGATCTGCTTGATACGCTCTTTGCGCATCTTGAGATCCTGCTTGGAGAAGATGACCGACAGGATACTCGTAGCGTCAGCCAGTGACACCAGCACGACGGTGCGCGGATCGACCGCTTCGACCTCGGTGAAAATCGCCTGCCCCAGTCGCTCGATCACACGCCGCTCCGGTTCGGGATTGACCTCCGGGTATACGGTGCGCGTGAAGATCAGCAGAACCTTGTCCTCGTCGGCTTTCAAAATGCGGCGCCGGCAAAGCTGGTTGGCGACGCGATGTTTGAGCTGCTTGATGGGCGCGAAGTGCGGGACCCAGCCCTCGGGCCGCTTGCGCCTCGCCGCGGCGCTGATCTTGCCCAGACACTCATCGAGTAGCTCGTCACCCACCGGCGCAGCATTGGCCAGAGTCACGAGTTTCTTCTTTCTCCTGGGCTCCTCGATGCGCAGCCGTTGCTCGAGCAGCAGTTCGGCCAGAACAGCCCCGCCCGCCGCATAGTTGTACGTCGCCCCGGAAGCCACCGTCCCTTCCTCATCCCGCAGCGCCAGCAGCATAATCTCTTCGTACAAATGCAGTTCATTGCCTGTCACCATCGTCACAACCTCCCAATCGGTTCTCAGCGATTACGGTCCTACCGCTCTTCTACTGAATGAGACGCGTGTGAGTCCAGAATCTTCAGGGTTCCGATATGATGATCGACGCCGCTGAGATGAGTTGGTGCTTGACATTCCCTGAGACCGGCCGCAGAATCATCCGTGCAGCAGCGAGTCTCGGCATCGATGAGCACGTGGGGCGTGCGATGTTTCCACGAAACGCGCCTTGCCGTGGGGATGAGCCGTATTGGAGCTGTTTTTGGGAGAACACAGATGAGCGAAGAAACGGGTACCGACTACATCCTCGGACGCTACAAGGACGCCATTCGTTACTACTGGAAAGCGAGCCGTTACAACAAACGGGCCTACAAGTTGACTCGCATGTTGGTGATCGTTCTGGGCGCTTCGGTCACTCTCGTGGCCTCACTGGCATCGGCCGACTTCATAGCCGCTAGTCCGGTGTGGAGCACTGGGTTCAAGATCGCTGCGCCGGTCCTGGCGGCCATTCTCACCATTGTCAGTGGTTTCTCTCAGACCTTTCAATGGGGCGCCGCCTGGCGCGATATGGTGGTCAACGCCGAACGTCTCGAACGGGAACGGGACCGCTTGACAGTCATCGCTCCCGATCAGATCGATCCCTGCAGGGAGGCGGATGTGCTCAACACCCTGATCATTGCCGAGACGGAGACTTTCTTCCAACGCCTCCTGGGCGGCTCCAGAAAAGCGTCGCAGCCTTCCGACGGCAACCAAAGCTAACCGAAGTGGAGTTCGACGATGTCTTTGTCGTGCAGGACGTGGGTGAGGTGGACGTTCTGGCCGTCGTAGACGCCGGTGCCCCAACACTTAGCGCTCTTGAGCTTCTCGGCCAGCTCGCGGTGGATCGCGCGGGCCAAGTCGTGGACCGTCGCGCCGATCGGAAGCGTGAATGGGTCGTCCATGTCCGCCGGCCTGCCGGGCGGTTTGGCGTAGATCCGAATGATCTCCAGTTGGTCGAACAGAAACGCCGGCAGCGTGTCCATGCCCTCACCCGTCTCGGTCGAGACCTTCACGAACGGCATCAGATGGTCGCATGACTTCTGCGCCAATTCGAACGCCCCGGCCGGCGCGATGTCGGCCTTGGTGCACAGGCAGAAGATCCTGCGCCCCAGCGTGTTGCCCTGGGCGTCGGTAGCCGGGGTCGCATCGTCGATCAGCAGCTTGCGCGTCTCCAGGAAATCCAGCAGGATCAGCAGTTGCTCCTCGACGTCGTCGGACAAATCGATCACCATAGCGATCAGATCGCAGTTGCGGTAGGTCCCCACCTGGCCCGGCGCCATGTAGTCGGCGGTGATCGGCGGCATATCCACGAGTTGGATCTGGACGTCTTCGTATTTGGCCATCCCCGGGACCGGGGCATGCGTGGCGAAGGGGAAGTCTGCGACGTTGACCTTGGCCTTGCTCAAGGCGCCGACGATGGCACTCTTGCCTGAGTTCGGCGTGCCGAGCAGGACCACCTGACCGGCGCCGGTGTGGGGGACGTGAAAGATATCGACCTGCTTGCCTGCTTTGCCCTTCTGGGTGGCGGTGTCCTTGAGCTTGCTGAGCTTACGCCGCAGGTCGGCCCGCAGATGATCCGTCCCCTTGTGCTTGGGGATGACCTTAAGCATCTCTTCCAGCGCGAGGATCTTCTCCTCATTGGTCCCGGCGTTGCGAAACCACTCCTCGGCCTTGAAATAGTCCGGTGTCAAATTCGCAGGCATAGAAGCCACACTCGAAAACTAGCCTTTTCCCTGTGCCACGTCCCGGTCATTATATTATGATGAGACGCCGGTGAAAATACCGCATTTCTACACCCAAACCGGGAATTGGCGTGTTTCCAATAGTAGCGGGCGAATGCTTGTGCAGGCAAGGGCAGACCGAGCGTGTTAGAAGACAGCCTCCTAGTCCGAAGGTTCAACGCAGGGGATCCGCAGGCCCTGCGTCGCATCTATGAGAAGTACCGATCCGATCTGTGGCGGGTCGCGGGTGCCTTGCTGTCCGATCCCGCGGCCGTCGAGGACGTGGTGCACGACGTCTTCGTCGTCTTCGCCTCACGCGCGGGTCGCTTTGAGTTGAAGGGCACGCTCAAAGGCTATCTGGCGATTTGCGTGGCCAACCGGGCCCGGAACGTGTCTCGTCAGTGCCGGCAGGTCGATCCCGAGCGTCTCCATCACGTCAGGCCGGAGCCAGATGCCTCCAGAGTGGCCTCGGACATGGAGTTGAATCGGACGGTCAGAACGGCGCTGGGCCAGTTGGCTCCGCAACAGCGCCAGGCGATCGTCCTGCATGTGCTTGGTTCTCTACGCTTTCGTGAGATCGCTCGTCAAACCGGTGAATCCGTCAACACCGTCAAGAGCCGATATCGCTGTGGCATTCAGAGATTGAGGTTCCTGTTGAATGGCCAGGTGGAACGATGAATCGAATCAGGACAATCAAGAAACAGATACGAGCGGCCTTCCCCGCAGGTCTGGAGAAGCCCGGCTGGAGTCAGGCGGATGAGCGCATTGTTGCCGATGCTTCGACGGCGATGAAGCAGACACACGCCAGCAGCCGGCGGGCCTCCCGCATTTCCATATGGAGAACGATCATGAAGAATAGAAGAACAAGACTGGCCACGGCGGCGGCGATTGCTGCAGCCGTGGTTTTATCGTCCGTTGTCATGGATTGGCTGGCCCCCCCGGCATGGGCCATTGGGCAGACCGTCAAAGCGCTCAAGGGGGTTCGCAGCATCGTGATTCGTGGCGTTGGTTATGACGACGGGATCGCCGCTGCCTCCACACTTTGGATCAGACCCTCTCAGGATGATGGCGAAGGGTTCGACATGCGATTCGAATGTGAGGATCAACTCGTTGTCGTTCGCGGCAAGAAGGCTTGGGTGCATTTGGCTGACAAGAATCTGGTCATGATCTTCGACGATGTCACGAAATCCTACGGGATGATGCGAGACCTTCAGTGGTGGTACGACTTGGCCGCCCTCAATCCCTGGATTACGGGCAAAGTCCTGGCAGCCGCCAAGCACGTCGCCGAAGACTGGGAAGAGATCTATGGCTACGACGAGCGCACCGGGCGGGACTGTGTCTTCGTCACGTGCGCCTATGGGGCAGAATCGACGTTCTGGTTTGTCTGCGACCTCGAGACCAAACTGATCGTCGAGGCCAAGTACTGGAACTGGAGCAGCCCCGATCCGGAAGGGCCACCGGCCTGCCACGCCACGAGCTTTGTCTACAACGAAGACCTGCACGACGGAATCTTCGAATTCCAGATGCCGGCGGGTGTCAAAGTCATCGACAAGGCGAAAACCAGAAAGCAGGAGCAGGAGGCGCGGGTTCTGTCCGACCAGGCGGAACGCTTGTTCATGGAGGGCAAATTCGCCGAATCGATCGACGTGTACCAACAGGTCTACGATGGGTTTCCCGACCTGACTAACGGTGTACCGGCCTCCACGGCTCTGTGTATGATGGGCAGTGGTTATCGCAAGCTCGGCGAGCCACAGAAGGCGGTCGAGGTCCTCCAGAAACAGCTCACGGAATACGGGTATCTGGAGGGATGTGAGTCCACATACTATAGCCTCGGATGTGCCTACGTGGATATGGGAGAGAAAGAGAAGGCCCTGGAAGCCTTCGAGGAATGCCTGGCCCTCGGGACCGGACGGCGCGAGCCGGACGAATACCCGCTCAAGCATGCCCGGGAGCAGATCAGGCAAATCAAAGGTCAATAGAAGGGCCAAACCGACCGCACTCGTCAATGGAAGCGCTCCGCGGCGTCCCGCGGGGCGCTTTTTCATTTGTCCAGGAGGCTTTACGGTGTGAACATGGACCCGGATACGGCTGGCACGGAATCCGGTCGAGAGAAAAACTGTCCTTTCGACGTTTTCTTGCGCCCGCTGGGGACCGGCCAGAGAGACTTATCTTCAGAGATGTGACAGAGGATACGGATGCCAATCTGGTTGCGGCGGCTTTGAAGGGCGACGCTGAGAGCTTCAGCCGGCTGTGTGGACAATACTACCCGGCGCTGGTGGCGATTGCCTATACTCAACTGACCGACCGGAACTTGGCGGAAGATGCGGCCCAGGAGGCGCTGCTGGCCGCCTATCGCGACATCGCGAGATTGAAGCAGCCCGATCGATTCGCCAAATGGTTGACGGCCATCTGTCGCAACATCGCCATCGATATGGCCCGGGCCCGGGCTCGTGAAAAGCATGCTGAATCGGTGGATTGCAGTCCCCCTGGGAGTCTCTCCCGCCACGAGAGCGATGCCGTCGCCCTTGTGCGAGAGATCCTCCTGCGGCTGGAGCCGACCATGAGGGACATCATCTATCTGAGATATCACAGCCGGATGAGCTATGGCCGGATCGCTCAGATGCTCGGCATCAGCGAAGAGGCTGTCAATGGTCGGCTCCGCCGGGCCAGAGACAGGATCCGCCAGGAGTTGCGGCGGCAGGCAGCGACGGAGACAAAGCCATGAATCACAGAAACGACGAAGACTGGCTGGACGAGATGATCGCTCGCGCTGCCGACATTGGCAAGGTCGCATTCGATCGCCGAAAATGGCTGGATACGCTTGCCGCCAACCCCCAAGGGTCGGATGTGTCCAGTCCACGAACTCGCTCCGCGAAGCCCAGATCACACCGAAAGATATGGAGAACGATTATGGAAAGCAAAATCACGAAGTATTCGGCCGCCGCGACGATCCTGGTCGCCGCGTCACTGGTTCTGTTCGATCCGTTTGGCCTGCTCGGCCGACAGAGTATCGTCCTTGCCGAGGTGGCGCAGAAGACCAGCGCGGCACGCACCGTGATGCATCGAGAGACGCGCGTGGCCTACCGGATCGGAGAAGCCGAGCCCTTCCGACGGGCTGAGGTCCAGAAATATGTCTCTGATGACATCGGCTTCGTTGAGGAACAGTACGATCCCAACGGGGCTCTCATGCACCGGGGCTACTTCCTCAAGGAAACGCAGAAGATCATTGTTGTGTTTCCCTCCTCCAAGAAGTACGTCGAGATGCCTGCCAAGGGCGGTTTCTACGATCAGTTAGCCGAGCTGATGGCTCCGGGGGGCTTTGTCAACTATTTCGTCTCGCGCGATCATACGAAGCTGGGCCGGTCTCATTTTGACGGCATCGAGGCGGAGGGATTTGAGACCAACGCCATCGACCTCTCTCCTCTCCCTGACCAGATGAGATTCGTATTTCCGGTCGAGAACCTGACCGGTCGACTCTGGATCGACGTGGAAACCTCTCTGCCGGTAGGGATCGAAATGGATCTCACGACCGGTCGAGGCCTGATGACCGGCTTTCGGAAGATACGCGGTGTCTTCACGGCGTACGATTTTCAGTGGAACGCGGAACTGCCGGAGGGGATCTTCGAGCCCAACATTCCCGAGGACTACACCCAAATCGACCTCGGATCCCTGGCCCAGGACGGCGCCTGGCTCGGTGTGGGCGCCCTGCCCCTGATCGGATTCGTCGCCCATCGCTGGCGTTCCAGACGTCGCCATCTGGGCCGCTTGAAGAGTGGGTGCCCCCCCCCAGCGGGGCGCCTGAGAAACTGGTTCGCGCTCGTATACGGAGCCCTGTTCTTGTCCTTGGACGAGGTTTCTCTCTACCGGGAACGCACCGGTTCCGGTTCTGCGGGCATCAGTTCCACGCATACCAGGCGACCTGCGGCGTTTCGGGCGTAGATCTTTCGGTTGGCCAGAACCGGCACCGTCCAGCACCGGCCCGTGAGGATCCGGCCTCGGCCCAGCTCCCGGTAGCCTGCGGGTGATGCCTCGGCGATGCACAATTCTCCATCCTCACTGAGGGCGATTAGTTTGCCGTCGGCCAACATCACACTGCCGTTGCCAAAGCCTCCCTGCGTCCACATGATCCAGCCGGTATCGCGCTCCACGCAGGTCAGGGCCTTCCCGTAATCGTTGGGGCCGTACAGAAATCCTTCCCAGAGCACGGAACTGTTGAGCCACGTCTGCATCTTCTTCTCGAACCAGAGTTCCGTGACGTGGTCCGTCGCCATCTCGAACAAAGCCGATCCCTCGTTGTAGCCCGTGGAGACAAAGACCAGATTGCTGTCGACGATAGGATCGGGGATGTTGGCATTGTATTGAGTGACCCACCGATGTTCCCATAACACCTCTCCGGTTTGGGCAGCGACGGCGGCAAAGGTCCTTTCTCCCATGAGGACCAGGAAACGCTCTCCATCCACATCAAAGGGCACCGGCGTCGAATAGCCGGCGCGACTCGTGCCGGTTTCCCACGCCAGCGTCCCGTCCGCAGCGTGCAGGGCGAGACCATGGGTGCCGGCGTTGTAAACCACCAGGTTCGCGTCCACATAGGGGGACCCCGCAAATCCATAGGTGGGTGCCCGCACGCCGTAGTCGGTGACCAGGTCGCTTTGCCACAGGACGGCGCCGTCATTGGCATCCAGGCAGTAGGCCATTCCCTCTTTGCTGAAGGTGTACACGCTGCCGTCGGCAATCGTGGGCGTCGCACTGGGACCGCCCTCGTAGAGATGGGCTGTCAAGGGGGACGGATACGCATGAATCCAAAGGATTTCTCCGGTGTTGGGGTCCAGGCAGAGGACTTCATCCATTTCTTCGAGTCTCTGAACCACGCCCGTCCTACTGTCGGGATCCAGGACCTCCACCATGCGCTCGTTGCTGCCCATCGTGTAGAGCCGACCATCGGCCACGGTGATCGATGAGAAGCCCGTGCCCACCTGCTGCTCCCAAAGTATGACGGGTTCACACGCCGGCCAATCACCGATCCAGTTGGGCTCAGAGGAGATGCCGTTGTGTTGGGGGCCGCGCCAATTGGGCCAGTCGTCGGCCATCGCACCGACCGTCATAAAGGCCATCGATAAAATCAGAACGCCGATCGTGGTGAACCTGTTAGCACGCATACCTGACCCTCCTGTTCATCACTACCACGTTGTGAAGCAGCCGCCCTCATCCCAGCGCCGCGATCCGCGATAGATCTTCATGTCTCGTATATGCTTCCACGAGACCGATCCATCCAGGCAACCCACATGGCCGCCGGCCGCCCCGATCTGCTCCGACGGTGCCCCCTCAAAGCTGGCATTTCCCGAATGACCGGATTCCAGAATCGCTCCTCTGGGCCCATGCGGGGCAAAGGTCATCATTTCATCGGCCGACCAGGCATTCAACTCCGTCACCAGGGGGGTCGACGGGGCCTCAAAGGTCCTCTGCGGGGACACCCACTCGGCGTTGGCCAGCCCCACCAAGGGCCAGGGAGTGCCCTGGTGTCCACCCAGATAGTTATACCCAATCACATAACCGTAATCCTGGCCTTGGAACACATAGTACCATCCGCCGGGCTGATCGAAGGGCTTACGAAGCCAGGGGCAGGAAAGACTGCGTTCATCGCCGATGTTCTTCACCAGCGCATTACGCATGGCTCGGGAAAGGATAGGGGTGTGTTCATCTTCCGGGTCCAGAAAATCCGACAAGCCGCTGGGAAGATGCTCCCCGTGGTCGCTGGCGTAGGCCTGGATGCCGATGATGAACTGTCGAATGTTCCCCATGCAGACGGCGCGTCTGCCTTGTTCGCGAGCTCGGCTCAGTGCGGGCACCAGCAGACCCGCCAGAAGGGCTATCACAGCAATGACCACGAGCAGCTCGATCAAGGTGAAGGCGGCCTTGTGCCGTCGAAAAGGCATTCTTCCACTCCCGGTGCGATGTTCTGGTCCGCAACGATGCCCCGATCCTGTGTTGCCCGGCAGACGTGCGCCCTGCAACCCGCGATTCCTCGTCTGCCCCGGCCAATGGTGCTCCTGCACGCTGGATACCTTATGGTACCACTATGTTCCCTTGAGTTTCAATGGTCTGGGTCCCCATCCGCCTGTTCTTGTCGCTGAACGCGGGAAATCCGGCCGGAAATCCGGTCTTCTGCCCCTTTTTTCTAGCCCGGCTAGGCCGTGAACGGGCCCGGATGAAGAAAATTGGCGTCTCCACGGTCAGCGCAATAGACTAAAGTCGCTCGCCCACTTGTCTGGAATGTGGTCGAACGTTTGACTGCTGCTCTGTGCTGAAAGGATCGTTTTGAAAGATGCGCGTTTGGTCCATCGCTTGCGTCGAGGGGATGTGGACGCGCTGCATCAGGTCTATCATCGGTACAAGAATGATCTGCTGACGGTGGCCATGGCCGTATTATGCGATCCCTATGCGGCCGAAGACTGCGTGCATGATGTATTCGTTCACTTTGCCACGACCCCGTCGGATCTGCGGGCCAACAGAAACCTGCGCGGCTATCTCATGCGATCCGTGGCCAACGGCGCCAGAAATTGGCTCAGTCGGGAGCGCGCCCGGCCCCAACCGCGAGCCGATGAGCAGGGCCGGTGCCGTCAGTGTGACAACCCGGCTCGTCGACTAGCCGTCGCCGAGCAATCGGCTCAGGTCTTCGAGGCCCTGGCGCAACTGCCGGCCGAACAGCGCGAAGTGATCAGCCTGCACCTCCACGGACAGATGACATTCCGTGAGATCGCCGAGGCGCTGAACCTTTCGATCAATACCGTCCAGAGTCGTTATCGTTATGGCATCGAGAAACTGCGAGCCCTGTTGTGAGAATCGAGACTTATGAAATCCTCAGATGAAGTTGAACGGATTGTCGGGCAGGCCCGCCTTGAGGCGGACAAGACGACCGACGCGCGCATACTGCGTGATGCCGGCCAGATCCTTGCCGAATCCGCCGAGAGCAGACCGCCGGCCTTACGCCCCGGTTCAACGCTATGGAGGTTTATCATGGAAAGTAAAATGACAAGATATTCCGCCGCGGCCGTCGTGATGCTGGCAGCCGTACTGGTCTTGCTGAGTCCCTTTGGATCATCGAAGAATGGCAGCATCGCTTTGGCCGACGTTGTCGAAAAAGTCCGTCAGATGCCCACTGTCGTTCATAGGGAAGAATACGTCTTTTCGGAGATAGGCCAGGAAGAGCCCGGTCATGAGGCCGCTACTGTGACGTTTGATGTCCTAAAGTATGCTTCGGAAGAATACGGCGTTGCTCAAGACGTGTTCGATGATAAAGGGACACTGATTGCACAAGTCTATTTTCTCGCGGAGACCCAACAGGGTATGATTGTCTCTCATACCGAAAAGAAGTATGGCAAAGTGTCACTGCCTGGGAATATATACAACCGAGCAGAAGCGCCGCTCACCCCTCGTGGTTTGGTGGAGTATTTCACATCGGGTCACTACACGTCGCTGGGACCCGCCAGATTTGGTAACTTCGACGTGGAGGGATTCGAGACCGCCGATCCCAATGTTCTTTTCCCGGTTCCCGAACCACTTCGGTCGTTGTTTCCAGTCACTGACATCATCGCCCGACTCTGGATTGACGTGCAAACGTCTTTACCCGTGGGTGTCGAGGCTGAATTCAACACGGATCGCGGGTTACTGACGGGATTCGAGAAGCTACACTGTGAGTGCAGAGCCTACGACTTTCGGTGGAACGCCGAGATCCCGCCAGGGACATTCGATCCGAATATCCCCGACGACTATACAGAATTGAAAGTCACCGATTTCATCCCGGCAGAAGCCAAGGTCGGCCTTGTGGGCCTCGGCGCTCTACCCGTCATTGGCATCATCATCCACAGGAGACGCCACCGAGCCCGGCGGCGCAATCCGGCTTTTCGGTATGCACGCGTCACCCGCTGATGTACAATGAGTCTTCGGAAAGGCCCCTTGGCGGAGGCGGAGCCGTTCAGCCATGACGGTACGTAGTTGCTCTCGGGAGACGCGCATGACTGACAAGGCTGTTATTTGGCTGGACTCTAGGTTACCTCTGTCCCAGATGAGCCTGGTCGGTCCGAAAGCGGCTGGTCTGTGCACGTTGCGCGGACTCGGACTTGCCGTTCCGTCGGGCTTCTGCCTGACGACCGTTGCGTTCAGAGAACGCCTGGATGCGCACGGCCTAGGCGCGCAGATAGTGTCGTTGCTGAACGCGCCGGAGGCGGCGTCGGCGTTGGAGGAGATCCGTCAGCTTGTGGTCGGCGCGCCGCTGGCGGAGGAGCTGCGCGAGCAAGTGGCCGCCGCCTACGGTCGCCTGAGGGCACCCGCCATGGCCGTGCGCTCGTCGGCGACTGCCGAGGACCTGCCTGGACATTCCTTTGCCGGGCAGTATGAGACAATTCTGAACGTGACGTCTCTGGAAGGCTGTCTCGACGCGATCGAGCAGTGCTGGGCCTCGCTGTGGACCGAACGGGCGTACGAGTACCGGTGTCGCAACGGCATCGACCACCAGCAGGTTGAGATGGCGGTCATCGTCCAGCGGCAGGTCGATGCGGACGCCGCCGGCGTCGCGTTCACACTCGATCCGATCACGGGCAGCCCCGGCAGGATCGTCATCGAGTCGTGTCGTGGTCTGGGCGATGCCTTGGTCTCCGGCAGAGTCCGACCCGATCGGCTGGTGATCCACAAGAAGAAGCTGTCCCTGATCTACTGGGATTCTCCCGAGGGCCGGCGCAGTTATACCGTGAACGGTTCAGCGAGTACCTCCGAGCCATCCCTGGATCTCAAAACGGCCAGGCGACTGGCCCGCCGCGTCAGAAAAGTCGAGAAGAAGCTCGGATGCCCTCAGGACATTGAGTGGGCCGTCCGGGACGGCCACCTCTGGTTCCTCCAGGCCCGACCCATTACCGTCGTCCCCGAACCGAAAAGCTGGGAGGACCGGCAGGTCTGGATCAACTCCAACCTGGGCGAAGTCGCGCCTGATGTCTTGACGCCTGTGACCTGGTCGATGATGCAGGGGATGCTCATACCGCTGATGGGTGGCTTTGCGCATCTTGTCGGTTGGGACGCAGCGAAGCATCCCCCGGCCGGACTCGTCGCCGGACGCCTCTACTGGCACGCCAACCCAGGAATGGCCGCGATCCACCGAGTCATACCACTGTCCAAACTCGTTCGGCTAAATAGCATGTTTGGCGGCGATCAGGCCAGGATGGACGAACTGGGCCAGTTGGACATAACCGAGGAAGACCTGCCCGATGTGGGCTTCAGTTGGCCCAAATACATCCTCTCCTGGCCCCGCAACATGTACGAAATCTACTCCAACCGAACCTCGAAAGGCGACGCCTTTCTAGCTCGATTCAAGGCTCGCAACGACGAGTTGGATCGTCTCGACATCGACGCCACCGGAACCGACGAACTGGCTCGGATGGTAGATGAAACGCTCCGTGACAACCTCAAAGACATGAATCTCCTCTTCCTCCTGCCTGGCGCCTTGGCCATCGGCCTGTTCCAGAGGGTCTGTCAGCACTGGCTTGGCGACAAGGATATGACATCGGCCTACAAACTCCAGGCCGCTCAGGGCGGCATCGCCGATACCGAAGCGGGGCTCGACCTGTGGCGCCTCGCCGCCCTGGCGCATGACGATCCGGAGATCGAACACCTCGTCCTATCCGACGCCAACTGGGACAACATCCGGCCCAGGCTCTGCGACACGGAATCCGGCCCGCAGTTTCTCGCTGCTTGGGATCGATTCATGGCCCAACACGGGCATCATTGCCGGGGCGAGCTGGAGTTCATCAACGCCCGCTGGGCCGAGACACCGGATTATGTCTTAAACCTTGTACGCAATTACCTCCGTTCCGTTGGGCAGATCGATCCCGTCCAGAAGCAGGCACGGTTGGCGCGGGAGGGTGCCGAACTGGCCGAGCAATGCCGACAGAGGCTCAAAGGCCGCATCAAGCGCAGGGTCTTCAACTGGTCGCTGAAGCGCACCCAGAAGGTGGCGCGCGACCGCGAGAATTGGAAGAACGAAGCGGTCCGGCAGGTCGCTGCTTTCCGGCGCATCCTCCTGGCGTTGGGTGAGCGCCTGCAAGAAAAGGGGACCCTGGCGCATCGCGACGACATCTTCTTCCTGAAGATCCCCGAGGTCCAGCCTGTTGTCAGCGGTGCCGTCGACTTCGACGTGGCTGAGTGCATCGCGACCCGTCGGGCCGAATACGAGAGGAACTGCCGCGTAACACCGCCTCCCGTCGTGGTGGGGCGCTTCGATTCGGACACGCACGTCGCGCCGGAGGTTGACACTGATGTGGACGTGCTCCATGGCATTGCTGTTTCTCCCGGCCTCGTCACAGGCCGGGCTCGGGTCATTCTGAGAACCGACGATAATCAGCACGTCGAGGCCGGAGAGATCCTCGTGGCGCCCTTCACCGACCCTGCCTGGACGCCATATTTTCTGCCTGCGGCCGGCGTCGTCATGGACATGGGAGGTGTCCTGTCACACGGTGCGATCATCGCCCGCGAATACGGGATTCCCGCCGTGGTCAATGTGGGACCGGCCACCAGGATCATTCACACCGGTCAGGAGATCCGCGTCGACGCCGACCGGGGAACCGTGACCATCTTGCGGTAGAGGTTCTGCCTACGCCTTTGCTCGACATGTAACATGGGCGGGTTCCGAATGATTGGTCTCGGGGGCTGCATGCAGAGCTCTACGCTGGTATCGCGAAGTGACGGCGTGAGTTCCGAGATTTACGGCGCACTTCTGCCCCCTGTGATTCGTCTATCTGGGGAACACTGATCAGTGGTTTGACAACGGATGAGAACTGTTGAGAGCTGGCGAAGACAATGAGAGGGCCACGGTCGAGGCCGCTTGCCAGGGCGACAAGGCGGCGCTAGCCACCCTGTACGAACGGTACTACACGACAATAGTGTGGGTGGCCTATTCGGTGCTGCTGGATCGGGCTCTGGCCGAAGATGCGGCTCAGCAGGCCTTTGCCAAGGCGTGTGTGAAGCTGCGCAGCCTCAAACAACCCGGCCGATTCGGCCCCTGGCTGACCACCATCTGTCGCAACGGTGCTCAGGACATGATGCGGGCCAGAAGACGCGATACGTTGCTGCACCAGGCTGTGGCGGCCGATACGCCGGCCCAGACCAGCAGCAACGGGTTCAACCGAGCCGTCAGAGACGCAGTGGACAGTCTGCCGGCCATGTACCGCGAGGTTATCGTCCTGCACTACTACAACCAGATGAGCTATCGAGAGATCGAATCGGTGCTGGGGCTCTCGCGCGACGTGGTCAAAGGCCGGCTCGCCCGTGCCCGCAGGCAGATGCAGGCCCACTTGGAAAGAGAGGGCTTCCGTCGGGAGCAGTGACCATGGAACACAAATACACTGAAGCTGATCTGGAGCAGGCGCTCCGCCGCACGACGCCGGGCGGTCGGCCGCAACCGGATTTTGCCGATTGGCAGCAGAAATACCCCGAGGCCTGGCGTGCAACTCAAGGCGATATCGGGACAAGCGCAGACCACGACCGATCCATCGCGTCGGTCATAAGACTAGGGAGAACCATCATGAAAAGGAGACGAGCACGATTCGGTGCTATCGCGGCATCTGTGCTGTTGGGCGTGATCTTTCTAGGGAGAGGGACCCACAAGGCCTGGTCGCTGGACCAGACCATCGCCGCGATGAAGAAAATTGAGACGGTGCATATCACAGGCCAGAACCTTTGTGGGGGAAAAATGGTCGATTTCGAGTGTTGGGTCCACGCCCCCACTGAGGACGCGGATTTTCTGAGGCTTCGGTATCAATGTGGGTGCGAAAGAGAGACCACCGTTGTCGTCCGGGGTAACACCGTGTATCAATACCGGCCCAAAGAGAATCGCGTCCGCATATTGGACGGCTCAAAGATTGAGGACTTGCAGTACTGGTACGAAGGGGCCACGATCAGTCCCTGGCTGACGGGAAAGCTCCTCGAAACCCTGAAGCTGGTCGGACGGGGCTGGGAGCAGAAGGTCGAGGTCGATCCGGACACGGGCCAGGAACGGATGCTCGTCACTTGTAGCCATGCAAAGTCCAACATCTCTGCCCTCCTGGTCGTGGACCCGCAGAGCAAGCTGGTTCTCAAGGCGAAACTCTGGAAGAATCCCGAGCGTAAAGGCAATCTGCACTTCGATGCCCAGGTGATAACGTACAATCCAGAAATCGCCGACGCGTTCTTCGAATTCCAGGTCCCGGCCGGAGCGACGGTTATAGCCGAAGAGGAGACAAACGAGGTCGAAGCCCTGTTCGAACGCGCCGAGCAGCGGTTCCACCAGGACAAGGACTATGCCGGGGCCCTCGAACTCTACCAGCAGGTCTACGACAAATATCCGCGTGTCGGTCGGGGCTCGACGTCGCTCATGATGATGGGGATATGCTATACCTGGCTTGGAGACAATGCGAAGGCCATCGAATTCTACCAGAAGGCCCTCCGCGAGTTTCCCACGGGCTGGGAGGGCGTCATCCAGTTCTATCTGGGTGCGGCGCACATGGACAATGGACAAACGCAAGAGGCGCTGAAAGCATTCGAGGCCTGTCTGGCGGACGCCGCAGGCAAACGCGCCCCGGATCAGTTCCCGGTTAAGGAGGCCCGCGAATACATCGCCCAGATCAAGGAGCAATGACGACGGGGCCGACAGAAGTTTCCGTCCGCTCTGAACCATACACCTTCCGGTCGAGGCTCACGAGGCTGGCAGGTGTGTTTCTGGATCGATAGACCACGGCGTTCGCGAAGCATGGATCGAGGGGCAATGACAGAAATGCCATCGAGGCGACTGAGACGGATAGGTTGCGCCGTGCTGAGCATAGGCGTGGTCTTGTCCTTCCTGGGCGTAACGGCGGGGCTCGCCCGCGCTAATCTGGGTGGGGCAACGATGTCACCCCGAGTGTTGAGAATCTCGGTAATCCCTTTTCCCAGATCAAAGCCTCGGGTCCGATGGCGCTGTATCGGGGGCTGGCGCGGCGGAAGCGTTGTGGGGGAGAATGGGTCTATGCCAGGAACGTATGGGACATGCATGTATTTGGTGGCCGTTTGTATCTCGGCGCCAGAAACAGCAACAACTCGGCTCCCGCAACCAACGCCGGGCGAGTGCCCATCGTCTGCTACGATCCGGTCAAGGACGAATTCTTGAGAGAAGGTACCGTCGATGACGAACAGATAGACCGGTATTACACTCATGACGGGCAGCTATACATTCCCGGTCATGACCCCATAGAAAGTTGGCGTCTCGGCAACTTCTACCGTCGGCGGGACAACGGGCGGTGGCAGAAGCATAGGACGATCCCCGGTGCCATTCATCTGTATGCCATGGCCTGGCACGAAGGGCGACTGTTCGGCGGTTTGGGAATCCGCAACAGTGCCGCCGTCTCCGTATCACTCGACCAAGGCCGCACATGGAATGTCCTGCAAACCGGTGGGCGCCGCGTCTACGAATTCCTTGTTATGACAGGTTGTCTGTACGCAGCGGAAATGATACCGACCCCTAAGAAGGTCGAAAGCTGGCCCGACAGACTGCGCATCGAGTTCTTCTGTGTATCCGAATTCCAGACCCCGGATCAATTCGTTCCCCGACGAGACATCACGGCTGAGACACTCTTCCCAGGAACCCATTTTGAGTCGAACCGTTGGATGAAGGCCATCCACGCCCAGGCGCCTGGATCTAAGACCCTGTACATTGGTGCCTATTGCCACACAGACCATCAATCCCTTCCATTCGGGTTATTCCTTGCCTCATCACTTGGGAAGGGCAACCCATCTGTCCGGCCCATCACATTGCCTGACCGTTGTCGACCGTGGGGCTGGCTCGTTCGCGACAATCGTCTCTACGTGCTTCTGGAGGCAGAACAACCAGATGGTGCGCAAGTCAGAGTCGTCCGATTCCATGATAAATGGCTTTCTTCATACGAAGAGGTGCTGTATTTCGAAGTGCCGACCTTTGCGCGGTCGTTTGAAATTCTCGATGGCGATTTCTACTTTGGTCTCGGCTGTTCGAGCCGAGGGGAGTTGCCCCCGGCTACCGGCGACATCCTCCGGGTCCGGGCCGAGTTCACCGAATAAAGGCAAGCGCTTTGCCGTAGATGTCCGGACCGCGCCTTCATTCGACGTGGAACACGGACAGGCTGCGGATGATCGGTTTGGCAACGGCTTGTGTTACTCGCAGCCGAACCTCAGTCACCGTCACATTCTCGAATTGCTCGATGCGCTTGTGCCCGATGCAGGTGCCTTGGCTGAGCGTGATCCAGCTTCCGTCGGAGAGGCCTTCCAACACGTATTCGCGCACCCGTTCTCCCTTGCGGATGTCCTCCATGAGGATGGCGTGGTTGATTGGCGCGGGTTCTTTGAGATCCAGAAGTAGGATGGGCTGAAGGCCATCCTACGCTGCCAGCCGTGGCGATAGGTTTGCCGAAGCGCCGGCGAATCTCGTCGCCGAATTGCTTCAGCCTCACCACGTCCGGCGCCGGCATCAAGCCGTTGGGATCCGGCGTCAGGCCCAGGATCAGGGTCGAGTTGCGGCCGACCGACTTGTAGTACATCTCAACGAGCCTATCGACCGGGTAGATGTGCGCTTCGTCGCCCGGCTCCCAGAACCATTCGTGCCGACCGTTGTAGCCGCGCAGCGGCGCATCCGACATGGCCGGCATCCAATACGCGCCGTTCGGATCGCCCGTCCGGAGTAATCTCAGGTGCTCCCGCGGACTGTCGCTGCCGTGCGAGTAGAAGTTCGGAAACGTGGCCCAGCAAGGGTAAGGAACGGTGCCCGATTCGGACCCGCCCCAACGGGCCTCGGCCAGTTGTTCGTTGTGATAGAACAGGCAATTCGGTTGATGTTTCTTGACGATCGGCAGGACATCCGGTGCGCCCTTGTCGGGATGGCTGGCGCCGCCGTCGAACCAGATCTCGAACAGCTCGCCGTAGCGCGTGCACAACTCGCGCACCATTCCTTCGCACATGGCTCGGTAATAGGCCTGGCGATTGTCCCGGAAGGGCCCTTCTCCATTGACCTGGAAATCGTGGACGCCGAAGAACGAATTCCAGCGGACGCCCACGTAGATGCCCGGTTTGAGACCGTACTTGCGGCACGAATCGACGAACTCGCGCACGATATCGCCTTTGCCATCGCGCCACTGCACGGCCTTGAGACAATAGGGATTGACGTCCGACTGATAGAGCGCAAAACCCGTTTCATGCGTCGCTGTCAGAATGGCAAAGCGCGCCCCGGCGTCTCGAGCCGCCCGAATCCATTGATCCGTGTCGAGCCGCTGCGGATTGAAGATGTTGTAGTCGGAAATCGGTGTGATCCGGTTGCCGCTTTGCCCATATTTCTGCCCGTCGAAAACGTGCAGGTCATAGTGAAAGACCACGCCCAACTCGGCCTCTTGCCAGGCCAACTGCCGCGCATTGGGTAGGGGGCAGTCTCTCTCTCCCGCGCCGAACGCCGGGCCCAGTGACATGAGAACAAAGACTATCAGGTTGCGGGAGAGAAAGGTTCGACGCATGGATCACCCTGTGTTGACCTGACGGTTCTATTCGACTGGGTGGCAGCGTCAAGGCTGCAAGCCTCGGCGATGGTTCCATATCGAGGCGAAGCCATTCCCAAGCCGCGTTTGAGGCTGCCACCCAATCCGTGCAATCGTGTTTCTACTCAGCGACTTTCTCGGCCACCAGGTCGCCGACCTCAGCGGTTGAGTAGCCCATGCGTCCGGCGGCCAGACTCTTGAGCTTGCTGCCAGTCACATACGTCACGGCCTGCTCGATCGCGGCGGCCGCTTTCTCTTCACCCAAGGTGTCGAGCATCATCTGGGCCGAGCAGATCGCGGCCAGCGGGTTGATCACGCCCTGGCCCGTATACTTCGGAGCGCTACCACCGATCGGCTCGAACATGCTGACACCTTCGGGGTTGATGTTGCCGCCGGCGGCGATGCCCATCCCGCCCTGCGTGATGGCGCCGAGGTCGGTGATGATATCGCCGAACATATTGCCCGTGACGATCACGTCGAACCACTCGGGGTTCTTGACCATCCACATGCACGTCGCGTCGACGTGATAGTAGTCGCGCCGGATGTCGGGATATTCGGCCGCGCCCATCTCGTTGAAGGCCCGCTCCCACAGATCGTAGACGTACGTCAGGACGTTCGTCTTGCCACAGAGGGCCAGCGTGTTCTCCTCGCCCTTGCCCCGCGCCTTTTTGCCATGCTTCTTGGCGTACTCAAAGGCGTACTTGAGGCAACGGTCGACCTGGAAGCGATTGTAGACGGCCGACTGCACCGCCACTTCCTGGGGTGTGCCCTTCATCGTGAAGCCGCCGGTGCCGGTGTACAGATCGCCCGTGTTCTCGCGGACCACCACGTAATCGATCTCGTCCGGGCCCTTGTCCTTCAGCGGCGTCTCGACGCCCGGAAAGAGCTTGACCGGGCGCAGGTTGATGTACTGGTCCAGCGCAAAGCGGGCCTTGAGCAGAATACCCTTTTCCAGGATACCCGGCGCCACGTCCGGATGGCCGATGGCGCCCAGCAAAATCGCGTCGAACTGCCGTAATTCCTCGAGGGCGCTGTCGGGCAGGGTTTCGCCCGTACGTTTATAGCGCTCGCCGCCGAAATCGAACTCGGTCAGATCGATCTTGAAACCGAACTTGTCGGCCGCGGTCTTGAGCACTTTAACTGCTTCGACCGTTACTTCCGGCCCCGTCCCGTCGCCGGGCATCACTGCAATCTTGTACACCGTCAATTCTCCTTCTTTCCAAAAGAAAACCAGCACACATCGTTTGTCATCCTGAACGGAACACCGTGGAGGGAAGGATCCGGGTCGCGCATCTGGGAGTCTTCCCCGATCCGAGGCCAGATCCTTCGCTGCGCTCAGGATGACAAATTGTCGTTTACAATACTCCGAAGTTCCATCAAGAAGGGCAATACGTTGCCCATCCTACATTTATCCTCGTTTCGCTTCGAGCCACGTTTGGTAGTCATTTCGAGGTGCGCCCGCCGGCATCTTTCCGTTCATGCGGTTGCGCCAGGCGTGCAGCATTTGGCGCAGCTCGGCCGTCTTTGCAGGCTCTGCCGCCGCCAGGTCCTTTTGCTCGCTCAGATCGTCCCTGAGATTATAGAGTTCGACGTGTCCGTCCTCGTACCACTCAATGAGTTTGTAGTCGCCGGCTCGCACCGCGCCACTGGGGCGGTTGCCGCTGCCGTGGTAGTGCGGATAATGCCAGTAGATCGCGTCGCGCTGGAGTGTGCCTGTTTTCTTCAACAGTGGCACGAGGCTAACGCCGTCAACGTGCTGCGCGGGCCGCAGTGGCAGCCCCGCCATCTCCAGCATGGTCGGATAGAAGTCCGTGCTTGTCACGGTCTCGTCGCACACGCTGCCTGGCTTGGCCGCTCCGGGCCATTTGATCAACATCGGCTCGCGAATGCCACCTTCATATAACCAGCCCTTACCCGCCCGCAAAGGCAGGTTACAGGTCGGCCCTTCCCGAGGCACCGTGGACAACCCACCGTTGTCGGACATGAAGATCACGACGGTATTCTCTTCCAGGCCGAGTTCTTCCAGCTTATCCATCACGCGACCAACGCTTTCGTCGACGCTCTGCACCATGCCGGCGTACGGCGCGTTATCCTGCACCATGCGGGTCTGGTAGCGTCCGTAGACCGGTTGTGCGTGCGGCCCCTCCAGCGCCGGCAGTGTCTTGGCCTTCGCCTGGTACTTTTCCGTCAGCGCCTGTTTCGACTCAATGGGTGTGTGCACCGCATAGTGCGAGAGATACAACAGAAACGGCTTATCCTTGTTCGCCTCAAGGAACCTGAGCGATTCATCCGTCAGCCGATCGGTCAGGTATTCGCCTTCTTTGCCTCCCGGCGGCATCGTCTCCAACTTGCGCCCGCGTTTCTCGTAGGGATGGAAATAGGTCGGCGGCGCCCCGGACCAGTCCCCACCGATGTTGACATCGAAGCCCTGTCGGTCGGGATAGTACTCGAACCGGTCTTCCCCGCGTGTCGATAGATGCCATTTGCCGACGAAGCCTGTGGCGTACTCCGCTTGCTTCAATGCCTCGGCAATCGTCACCTCTTGCAGGGGCAGATAGTGTCGATACGGCGTCGGCTCGTTGGGCCCGCCGATCCATTGTGTGATGCCGAGTCGGGCTGGATACTTGCCCGTGACGATACTGGCCCGCGTAGGTGAGCAGACCGGACAGGCAGCGTACGCATTCGTAAAACGTGTTCCTTCGCTGGCGAGTCGGTCGATGTTGGGCGTCTCGTAGAACGTGCTGCCGTAGCAGCCCAGGTCCGCCCAGCCCAGATCGTCGATCAAGAAGAACACGAAATTCGGCCGCGCCGGCGCATCATCTCTTGCCAGGAGTTGAGAAACGCCTTGCCCCCAGGCGAATGCTGCCGCACCTGCCGCTTTCAGAAAGTCGCGCCGGTTCATAATTGCCCTTCGTCTCTTCACTTGAATCGAACGCTCTTGGCTCTTTCGATGACCATATGGCCGCCGTCGGCACCGTCGACGTGGACGCCGTTGATGCGCAGGTTCTCGATGATGACGTTCTGCACGCTGTGCTCGCCCTCGTCGTAGCCGATCAGGAACGACTTCGGTGGTTCCGCGCCCGTCACTTCGATGTCTTTAAAGTGGACGTTGCGGATGCGTCCGCGCTTGCCGGCGTACGTCTCCAACTCGTCATCTGGAACCGGCATCCACTGTCCGAGCGGGCTGCGCTTGCGATTCGGATTCTGCCGATGATATTCCTGCGGACAATCGCCACTGTAGATGGACAGGCCGATGCGAAACTCGATCAGCTTCTCGCGCGAATCCTCAACGCGAATGTCTTCGAATCGGATGTTCTCGACCGTGGCCCAATCGCCGTCGTTGTCACGCCAGCCGACAATCTTGACGTTGTCGATCTTGACGTTGTCCGATTTGACCGGCACGACGGTCCAGCCGTAGCTGTTCAGGATGGTAATACCTTCCAGGTCGACATTGGTGCACTCGGAGAACTTCAACATCTGCGTTTTGTAGTCGCGGTGGCTGCCGTCCAAAATGCCGCGCCCTCGCACCTTCACGTTCTTGGCACCTTCGGCCCGTACGCGGCCCCGTACGACGGCGCCGCCGGCGATGTAGAGCGTCTGGCCGCTCTCGAGCACGATTTCCCCGGCTTCGTGAATCCGGCCCGGTCCGAAATAGCGCACGCGTTTGTCATCGGGCTTGGGCACCTTCTTCTCGACCGGATTGGCAAATAGAAACAGCGGTCGCTCGATGTCGCCGTCCAGTTCGATACTCAACTGGCAAGGCTCATCCAGATCGAACTGGATGGTTCCGTTCTCAATGGTAAAGGCCACGTTCCGGTGTTTTGGCCGGATGTCCACCCGGGAGAACGCTTTCTGGGGCGTCACCGCGACGTGAACGCTCTTCGAGAAAGAGAAGGAGACAAAGGCCGCGATCTCGGAGTCGTAGACGAACTGCGCCTGACCATCGACACGTACCCGGAAGTCGGCAGCGCGGGCCGCTCCGTCAGGGGCCGGATAGGTCACCACGCCCGCGCGCACCTGACTCGCTAAGCCCATCACCAGCACTGCACCGACAATGACGGCGCGCCGAGCATGTCGTCTACATCTGCATCGCATCAATCCTAGCCCTTCAGTTCCGCGGCGATCTTGTTGAGCAGACCCCCGGCGGCGATGATCTCCTGGGCGAACTGGGGCAGCGGCTGGAACTTGATCTCCTCGCCGTTGGTCTTATCGTGGATCACGCCGGCCTCGTAGTCGATCTCGATCTCGTCGCCGTCCTTGATTCTCTCGGTCGCGTCGGGCGATTCGATCACGTGGAACCCGCAGTTGATCGCGTTGCGGTAGAAAATGCGGGCGAACGAATGGGCGATGACCGCCTGCACCTTCGCTCCGCGAAAGGCCCACACCGCGTGCTCCCGACTCGACCCGCAGCCGAAATCGTCGCCGGCAACGACCACGTCGCCGGGCTGAACCTTCTTCACAAAATCGACGTCCAGATCCTCCAGGCAATGCTGGGCCAACTCTTCCTCGGCATCGGTATTCAAATACCGCGCTGGAATGATCTCGTCCGTATTGATGTGGTCGCGTTGGTATACATGTGCCTTACTCATCTTCTGTCCTCTTT
>CP070782.1:4101601-4114948 GCA_020346325.1 Phycisphaerales bacterium | reverse complement strand
TCGAGGCCCAGCGGCGCGTTCGGATCCCCGGCGTCGATGCACGGACTGGTAACATCATCGAAGACCCAGCTCTCGCTGGCCCGGTCCCAGTGACCCGCCTGGGATTTGAGATGATAATCGCCCGTGACATAGACATCGTCATTGGGATCGTCCGGCGTGCCATTCGGGTCCCAATGCCCCGGCGATACGAAGCAGGGGTCCGCGTCGAAGTTGCCTTCGCCGACAAATCCCCCCTGCACGTTACTGTGGCTTACCGAGAGCTGGGCCCCGAAGTCGACCAACGGTGCGAACGGCTCCGAGTTGCCCCGGACAATGCACTGCGTCACTTCGCCCACGGCGCCGGAAAGCGGGCCCAGCCAGAGGGCGCTGGGTACGCCGCGATTGTCGACAAACGTGCAATTGGACATTTCCATGGCAAAGCCTTGATGGAAGACCGCTCCCGAGCTGGCCAGTGTCTCACCGCCCGTGTTGCCGGCAAAGAGGCAGTTGGATAGCTTCAACACCAGAGCAAAGCTTTGAATCGCTCCGCCCCCGAACTCCGACGTGGCATTGCCTATGAACAGACACCGGGTCATAGTCGCGCTGTCCCCACTCACCACTACGGCTCCAGCGCCGCTGGTGCTTCTATTATTGATGAAGGTGCAGTCAACAAACGTGTTCTTGCCGGAGCTTTGGACAGCTTCCCCATAACCACGATGACGATGGCCGATGAACTTGCAGCCGCGCGCCATGAGCGTTCCTGTGCAGGAGACATCGCCCCCGTTGTCCAGAAAGGAGCATCCGAGCAGGTCGAGCGCACCGTAGCAGTCGATCGCACTACTGCCATTGTGAACGAACGTACAGTCTCTCAACGTCAGATGACCCTTCAAGCAGGAAATCCCACCACCCGCGTTGCCTTCAAACCGACAGCCAATCAGAGTGGAATCGCAGTTGGAGACCTCAAGCACATCGTTCCGGGTGCCGCCGACGAACCGACAATCGATGAAGGTGGGACTTCCGTCTGTGATGGTGACGGCGGACCAGCGGCCCGCCGCGCTGATGACGAAACCGTCGAGCACGGCGGTGGGATCGGTATCGCCCCCTGTGATGATTTGATGGGCGCTGGGATCGCCGGTCAGTGTAGTGGTGTGCCGATCCACGTCTCGACTATTGGGATCATCCCCCGTACCTCCGGTGTAGCCACCCTTGAGCGTAACGCCGTCGAGCAGTTCAAACGGCGTTCTCCGATTCGGCGGCGTATAGACGCCCTGGGCGACGCGGATCTCAATGGGCTTGGCCGCCGGTCCCGCCTGGGCCAGCGCGTCCTGCAGGAAAACGTACGCATTCGCCCACGACGAACCGTCGTTCGCCCCCTCTGCCGCACCATCGACGTAGATGGCCCCCGCTGCCGACCAACTCGCCCCGGCGAGGCACAGGCACAAGGCGACGGCAAGCAGTTGACACACTGGTTTGTCTCTCATGGCTTCGCCTCCTACTCCCAGACCGCCTCGCATGGGTTCGCATTGTCCGTCTGCGTGCTTTGGGTTGCTCCTGCTCCTCTGGCGCTGTCCCTGCCCGGCAGGGCGGTCGCCCGCCGCGTCATCCAGTGCAGAATGTCCCGCCCGCACCCGCCTTGTTACAGCTTTTCTCCAGGAAATGTCGGAAAGGAAATGAAATCCGGGGCAGCGGCCTCCGCACACCGCCCCGGCAGGATGGTTTGTGATGCCCTGAGCAGTCTTTAGAATCCAGGGAACGGGATGTCCTCCAGGACGAGCGGCAGTTCCAGTTCGTACGCGCCGAGCGCGAAGGTGTAGCGGATCGTCGCCACGTCACCACAGGCGTTGCACCTGCCGTAACCGTTGCTCGTGGCCTCTATCAGCCCTCCCTCGATCGAATGCGCACTTGTGCCACCGCCGGAGCCGCCCGAGGTGTTAGGCCCGCGCACGGGCTCACCGGCGGCATTGAGCATTTCCATGTCCACCATCAGCGTCGCCGGCAGCTCCTCGTCGGACCAGAAGTGCCAATGCCTGGTGGTTCCGTAGGACACCAGATTGGGATCGTAGATGGCCTCGATCTTGTAGATATAGCTGCCTTCCGTCGCTGAGGCCTCTGCCACCAGAACCTCCAGCCCAGGCACTACTTCGACCCACTCTTCGCCGGCCTCAAAAGGAATGTCGACCGTCGTTAACGTCTCGCCAATCAGGGCGTTCATCGACCATTCAACGCGGCCGAACGACCTGGGATAGCCCTGATCGGGATACAGGGGGATATCTATGGAAAACCGGAACTCGTCCACCGATTCTCCGGGGCCCGCCAGGCGCCGCACGAGCTCTGTGGACCGATACGACCGGCCGATGAGGTGGTCCTCGCTTCGGTATATCTCGGTTCCGCTCAGACCCTGCACCAGAATGGCCTTCGGCCTCGTGTCGATCCCGAGCACTGCCTCATAGTCGCTCATTTCGACGACCCCTTGTACCGTCATCTTGCGCTGTCCCTCCGGGTCGGCCTCGGGATTGCGCGCCGGGTTCTCGATCCGCCTTTCCATGGCCACCGACTCCCAGACGGGCGCGAAGTGTTCGGCCGGGTCCCAGACATCTTGGCCGGCTGCGGCTGCCGTCAGGGCGCACACGGTGACCGCGACCACCAGTAGACTATTGCAGATTCCCTTTCGCATGGCTTTCCCTCCTAAAAAGATCGCCTCGCATTCACTGAAATATGGAGTGCAGCCCGCGTCGACTGCCCCATTGCCTCTGCGGAGGACCGGACCTCTACATATAGTTCCGCGTGCGGGCCCGGCGTTGCGCTCTTTTTCCAAAATCCCGTCTTGTTTGCCCCAGTATCACCGGTCGCGCTGCTCTTCTTCTCTCTGAGCGCTCCGCCGTTCCTGCTGGAGGCGGCCAGATAAGGTTACGGATTCAGCTTGATCTCCACCTCGGGCGTCAGCGTTTTGGCACCCTGGTCGTCCATGGCCTCGGCCTGGATCGTGAAGGTGGCGTCGGGAGGTATCGTCACCGGCGGTTGCCACTCCAACGTCGCCTTCCAGTTGTCCGTCGGGTCGGCTGCCGTGGCGCCGGTTGACGCACTGCCGTTCTCCCATCGCGCTGCGAAATGGTAGCTCACTCGGATGACGGTGCCCTCCGGGTCCGACGCTTCAGCCTGGAACACGATCGGGGCGCCCAGGGCGAACTCGTCCCCCTCCTGGGGGCTGATGAGCGTGATGCTGGGCGGGATATTGGTCAGCTTGGTCGCGTCTACCAGCCAATGCGACATGAGAATGTCCATATCCAGGTCGTCGACCCGGCAGTCGCCATTGATGTCGCCGGCGATTTTGGTCTCGCAAACGGGACCGCCGAAATACGACCGGCTGGCCTCGGAGGTGCCGGCGTAAGCCCCGAGATTGACGAAACCGCCATTCGGGAACGGTTCGAGGCCCAGCGGCGCGTTCGGATCCCCGGCGTCGATGCACGGACTGGTAACATCATCGAAGACCCAGCTCTCGCTCTCCCGGTCCCAGTGACCCGCCTGGGATTTGAGATGATAATCGCCCGTGACATAGACATCGTCATTGGGATCGTCCGGCGTATCGTTCGGGTCCCAATACCCTGGATCGACGAAGCCAGGGTCGACGTCGGTGTTGCCTTCCCCGGCGTAGCCTCCCTGCACGTTACTATACGTCACCACGATGTCAGGAACCGGGGGGTCAAGATAGGAAAAATCTGCGAATGGCTCCGGCCCATTCCAAACGATACACTGGCTCATCTCCGCGATGGCGCTGGGCCACGGAGCGTGGGCGACGGCATTGGGCCAGCCGCGATTGCCCACGAAGGTGCAGCGTGACAGACGCATGATCGGCGCCGAATGGTTGGAGATTGCGCCGGCGCCGAACGACAGAGCCCGGTTGCCTGCGAAGAGACATCCTTCGGCCCTTAACACGTCACCCACCATCATCACGGCACCTGCCACAGATTCGCCGGAGTTGCCTATGAACTGGCAGTCGACAAGTGTCAGGTCGGCCGCCGCGTAAATGACGCCTCCCCACCTGCCCGAATTGTCCGTGAACGCGCAGTCGACGAACGTCGCCGTTTTGTAGCACTCGACCGCTCCCGCGATCCCGCCCTGATTGGATTGAAAGACACACTGCCGCGCCGTGAGAGCCTTCGAATGCGCGATCGCGGCCCCGTCGATGTTGGCCACAAACGAGCAACGCAACAGGTCCAGCGTCCCGTCGTTCTCGATTCCGCCACCATCGTTCTCGACGAACGCGCAGTCGGTCAACGTGAGATTGCCGCGCATGCTGTTAATCCCACCTTTGGAGATAGTGCCGGAACCGTTCCGCTCAAAGGCGCAGTCCGCCAGGACGCTGTCGCAGTCCCAAGCGTAGATCCCGGCAAATCCGTTATCGACAAACCGGCAGCGGCGGAGAGATGGACTGGCCTGGTGCAGTTCCGTCCCATAATTGGCTGCACGAGTAATGGTCAGGCCGTCCAGCACGGCGGTCTCGTCGATCCCTCTGCCCGTCAGGATAACCCGACAGTTGTCATGTCGATTCGGTGCCTCTGTGCTATCGTCGAGACCGTCGTCGTCAGTGAGGGCGCCGGTCAGGACGGTCTCGTGGCGATCCACATCCCGCGCGTCCGGGTCGCTGCCTGTCACGCCGGCGTACCCTCCCGCGAGAGTGAGATGGTTACGCAATTCGAAGGTGGCGATCGTGCGACCGTTCCATGGGCCACCGTCGCTCGGCCGATACGTGCCCCGGGCGATCCGGATTTCCACCGGTGCCGACATCGCCGCGACCTCCGTGAAGGCGTCCTGGAGGCGGACATAGGCATCGGTCCAGGAGGTGCCGTCCTGGGCTCCGGTTGCCGCCCCATCGACGTAGATGACGTGTTCAGCGGCCCCAGCAGCACTCGCCAAACATATCCACAGCACTACGGAAGCCCAGCGGCTGAGCAACTCGCTTCTCATGGCTCTCCCTCCTAAAAAAGGTCGCTTCGCATTGATGGAATCTCCAAGTGCAACCGACGTTGCCTGCACTCATGTCCCGGACCTCTCGGCCCCTTCACTCTAGAGTCCCCTGCGGGACCCCTCTGTTACAAAAATCTTCGAGAATACCACGCTTTTTCAGACCCAGCCGGCTACTTCGGGTCCCGCTCATCAGTCGAGATAACCCATCAGAATCAGCATCGCCTCCTGGCGTCGGGTCACGACCTGGCGCAGTGCTTCCTGCGCCGCTTGGATTTCCTTCTTGGCCTGCTGTCTATAGGCTGTCAGTTGCGCCATCTTCTCTCGGATTTGCCCGGGACTGACGGTTCTGTCCTCGGCCATGCCGAGCAGTTCTCTGCAACGCCGCATGCCTTCGGTCAGTGGCTCACTCTTACCGCGCGCGGGAGGCCGCATGGAAGGGCCGTTGGATCCTGTAGACCCCGCGTGACTGGCTCGACCCTGCGCGCGGTAGGACCCGCGTCCTGAACGACGCGGGTCGTTCGTGCCGCGCTGCGGGTTTCCTGGCGGTCCACTGGAGCCGCCTCCAGAGCTGGCGCTGTAAGAGGACGCGCCGACGACGAAGACGCCCACGGCCGAGAGTGTCCGCTGACGTATGGCCTCCAGTTCATTGAATCTCGGCTCAATCTGTTGCCATTGTTCGTCGGTCGCCTGGAGCAGGTCGCGCATGACGGCGGTCACACATTCACTCGGGTCGCGGAACTGCCCTTCAACGATGTGCGGCCGCTTTCGCTCACCGGACAATGAGCGGAGTGCTTCCGGAAACTCAGTCGAACCTAGATTCGGATCTGACCGAAGCGCTGGCGAGTCGGACGCGCTGACTCGTGGCAGCCCCGCCATGGTACAAAGGACCAGAGCTAACGCCGCGACACCGATCAGGATCGTCTTCATGGATGCGTGCGTCTTCATCATTCACTTCCCTATTCTCTTGGTTTGACGCCTCTCATGGCAGCCAGGCGTGAGCGGTCGCGGCGGCTTCCTGACGAAGGGTCAGGACCTTGCGGAGTTCCGCCTGGGCGTCCGGCACCTGCTCGGCCGCCAGCCTTCGCTGTCGGCGCAACAGTTCGACCTGCGCCCAGATCTTCTCGACGGGCGTCTGCTCGTCCGACAACATCTCACACAACGTCTCGCAAGTGGTCTCCGCCGAACTCAGTGCCTCGCCGGGCCTCTTGTTCCCAGGCCGGTTCCAATTCCACCCGCAATCCGTGATAAACCCTGAGGTCCCAACGCCGCCGGAGGATATCGCGGGCCAGAGGCGCGCGTACGCGTCAGCTTGGAGGGCCCGGACGGCTTCCAATCTCGGTTTCACAACGCGCCATTGTGCCGGTGTGGCGCCGACAGCCCGGCGATACGCCTCGTCCATGGCCCTGGGGCGATCGGCCTCCATTTGCGCTTTCTGTTGCTTTATCTGCTGTAACTGTTCCTTTTTCCACTTCTCTAGGCGTTGTCTCCGCTCCCGTCGGTTCCTCTCCATCCATTCCTGGACCGTAGCCCGTTTCCCTGTGTTCGGATCGAGGCCCTCGCGGGGGAGCTGCCGGTTCGGCGGCTGGGAGCGTGACAACGGCGCCATGACCGCCAGGTATAAGATGGCTCCCAACGTGACGACGGTGATGTGCGGTAGTCTCATATTGCGGATTTCCCTCGACATCACCTGATTGTGTCTGACCCGGTTGAGACATCCCATGAGAAATCGAGGTAGCCCATGAGAATGAGCTTGGCTTCCTGTTCGCCGGTGACGAGTGCGCGGAGTTCCTGCTGGGTTCGGCGCAACTGGCGCAGCTGTTCCTGGCGACATCGGCGCAGCTGTTCGACGCGCTGCTGGACGAGCTCGGGCTCCGGCGTCTCGGCGGTGAGCGCGTCGAGCAGTTGCTCGCACATCTTGTCGCCATCGGTCAACTCGTCGGGCTTCTTGTCTTCCGAGGGCCGGGGCCACGTCCAGCCCAGGCTCAATGCGCCGACCTGCTTCTTGATCGGTCGTTCCCCGTTGGGGCCGACACGGGGGCCGAAGCCATATCCGTAGCTGGAACCACTGGAACCCCCGGAACTGAAGCCGTAACTGCCGCCTCCGGCTGAACCGGCTGCGCCACCGCTGGCCCCGTATCGCACCGACGCGCCCGATTGGCCCATCCCGCCCGCGGTCCCGCCGGCACTGCCGCTGCCCGAGCCGTAACGCATTCTGCTACGTCCGCTGCTGGGAAGGGGGCCGGACTGCGAAGAGTGGGTGGAACTCTCACTACGCCCACCGGCAGAACCGTAGATGGAGAAGTTCAGCGAAGGCTGCACACGCAACTCCTCGATGCGCCGCATTTTCGATTCAATACGCTTCCATTGTTCCGCATCGGCGCCCAGGGCCTCCTGAGAGGCCTCGGCCGTGTACTCGGCACGAATCCTGGCGAACTCCTCCGCTCGCTTCTGGCTCTCCAAACGCCGCTGTTCGCTGCGCCGCTGCATGTCACGCACCTGAGACGGGCGTGGCCTCACCCGGGGCTGACGGGTCTGCGACAGACAGGGACAGAGCGGGGCCCAGAAGAGAAGGGACGCCACGGTGCTGTACATGACCATTTGTCTCTTCATGACGAACTCCTTCGGTCCTGCTCAGTAGCTCAACACCTTCACCCGCTGCTGGAACGTTTCGAAATCGATGTCACCCTGGGAAAATGCGTCGATATCGCTCTTCTTCGCCCGGATCGTCAAGACGGTTGTGGCGATCGGCGCCGGCTGGCTCTGATAAATGACGTCGCCCAGCGGTTCGCCCTTCACATTTCCGTAGGGATCGCGCGCCGGGGTCTGCGCGCCGGGGGCGGCCGAACTGCTGGCGTAGGTGCGGCTGGTCGCGTACGTGCTGCCGCCGCCGAGGCCGAACGAGCCGCCGCTGACGCTATAGCTGCTGCCCCCGAACGCACCACCGGTGGCGCCGGGAAATGCTCCACCCGCGCCACTGAAATCAGAGCGTCCACCGGCGTCTTGCCCGATGATGGTCAGGATAACGTTCTCGTTCGGATCGATATGACGGATATTGGCGGCGTGCTTGAGTGTCTGGAGCAGGTCCGCTTTGAACTGCTCGAAACTCATCTCCTCGTCCGCTGCCAGGCCATACGCGCGCCGCGTCCCGGGCGAGCGCAATCGCTGGCGCGCCCGTTGCCAAACCGGGTCCACCGCCTGTTCTGACTCATCCTTGGGCTCGCCCGCGGCGGGAAACGAAAACGGAAAATCTACCTTCATCACGAACAAGGCCCCGTAGCCTTCGAGGTAGAACGCCTGGGTCCTTCGGTCGCTGTTACCGAAGATATCACCGTAGTCGTACAGAATGCCGAGAATCGTCCGCGGCTCGCTCAACATCTCGCGCAGGATGTGCACCATCACCTGCATGTCTTCTTTGATCTCTGCCAGCCCCTTCGGATCGATCTGAGACGCGGGAATGACCAGGACCTCCGTACCGCTGGGGGCGGCAGAGGCCGGTGGGGAGACGGCCAGGCCTCTCACGGTATAGTTTTCATTTGTGTGATCGGACGCGGTCTTCCGGTACAGTTTGCTGTCGGGCGCAAATTCGCACCCCTGCTTCACTGGAGTGACCTTGCCGGACCAGCCGTACGGTACCCGGGCGACGTAGTAGCCTCTGGCATCACTGACCACTTGGCCAGGCAGACCTACTATCGCCACGCCGTCGAGACCCACGTTCCCGGAAATTGTGAGGAGGAGGGCCGAAGCTTCAAAGTCCTCACGATCAAAGCTCTGTTTGACCACGTCGTACACTTTCTGTGGCGGCGTGAATTCGTAGCCGAGCTTTTTCGGTGCAACGGCGCCGCGCCAGCCGTACGGTACTTTGGCCGCGTAGCGACCGTTCTCGTCGGCGATGGGTTCGCCCGGCAGACCTTGCAGTGTCACACCGGGCAACGAGACGTTGCCCGAGATGGTGTACTCGATGATCCGGGCCTTATAGTCATTGCTCACACAGTCTCTAGCGATGCGATGGTAGTGCAGCGAGGGAGGGTCGAAGCGATAACCCTCCTTTACGGGCATAGCCGCACCAGACCAGCCATACGATACCTGCGCGCTGTAGAGGCCCTTTGCGTCGGAGATCGGCTCACCGGGCAGGCCCTTCAGCGTCACGCCGGGCAAACCGACGTTTCCGGAGATGACATAGGCCAGCACCACCGACTCGTAGTCTTCGGTTTGCAAGCCCTCTTGGAGATTGCTGTACGTCCTCCGGGCCGGCTCAAAGCTATAACCCTTTTTCGTCGGAATGACCGTCCCGGACCAGCCCCGCGGGACGCGGGCCGTGTAGCAGCCGTTCTCATCGGTCGTCGGAGCCCCCGGCAAGCCGCGCATCATCACGCCGGGGACGCCTGCAACACCGGAGATGGTGACCGTTGGTCCTGGAGATGTCTCGGTCGCCCATGCCGACGATAGCACGGCGAGAATCGTCACCACAACGAATGTATGACTGCGGGATCTCATGACGTTATCCTTTCAAAGGCTCTACTCTGCCTGGCTGTATTCCCGGTCACGCGCCGGCTCAGTTGTTCGTCGGAGTCGGAGAGGCGCTGGTCAGCGCGACCAGCGACTTGAGGCCCCGGCCGAACTGCGTGCGGTCGCGGCGCCGATTCAGCTCCACCTGCTCGAAGGCCTGGACCACCCGCTGGCGGTCCTTCAAGCGGGCCGCTTCGATCAGTTGCACGAGTTCTGCGAGCCGCTGGTCCATCATTGCTTCTGAGTTGGACACCACGTCGGTGGCGAACTGGTGCAGGTCCCGGCGCATCTCGTTGACAACATCGACTCTGATCCGCGCCTCACCGGCCGCGACGGCAAACTCCAGTCGCTGGTTCATCTCGGCCAGCACGCTGGCGTGCACGGCCTGCTGCAGCGACGCGGCGATTGAAGACTGCAACTCGGCCCGGAGCTGCTCGACATCCACCGGTTTCGGCGCCGTGAGCCGGCCGATAACGATCCCGACGCCCAACACCACCAGGGCTGCAACCGCCAACGGAGCCAGCCGACTGGCCCAGGGCCGCGCCCCGGGCGCCGGTTCCTGCTCGGGCGCCACGGCGTGGAAGGCGTCTATCGCTTGCTCGCGTCGGGCAGCCATGCCGGCCTGGACCTCGTCGCCCAGCGCTGCCAGCGCGCGGTGCTGTCGGTCCAAGGTTTGGAGGTACTGCCGGCAGTGGGCACATCCGTCCAGGTGCTCGTGGACCGCTTCAGTCTGAAGCTCGTCCAGGGCTCCTAGCACGTAGTCGATGATTCTCTCCTGCATCTCTGGGCATGGGCCGTTCATGGTGTTTCTCCTGGCGCGGTCAGGAGTTCGTGTAACTCCTTGAGCGCGGTTCTCAATTTCAGGTAGACGCCCGAGGTGGAGATCTCGAGCGCTTGGGCGACGGATTTGACACTGCGGCCGTCGAAGTAGTACATCACCAGGGGTAGGCGCAGATCCCAGGGCAATTGGGCCACGGCCTGTTGCAGGTCCGGGCCAGCGTCGCTGTGCCGCATCGGCGTATCGGCTTTGCGATCCAGCGCCTTCTCAGCCGTCGTCTTGCGGCGCACGAGGTTGATACTCGAGTTCCGCGCGATCCGGATCATCCAACCGCGGAACTGCCCGGGCTCCCGAAGCTGTCGGATCTTCTCAAATCCTGTGATCACCGTCTCCTGCGCCATGTCTTCAGCATCGTGGACGTTGCCGAGAACACCCAGACAGACCAGAAAGACCGCCTGGTAATGCCGCCGGATCAACTGGGCGTACGCCGAGCGGTCCCCCTGGCGAGTCGCCCTGACCAAATCTGTGTCGCTACGCTGCTCCAAAAAGTGCTCCACCTTCCGATTTCATTATAAAGACACGCAACGACCTCCCGATTGCAACGAAAATGGGATTCTTTTCCGATTATCCCGTGGCGGCTCCGGCAGAATGGAAAAGGCCGGCCCTGGGTGGGCCGGCCGGAGACGTGCATGTGGAGGCGCGGCTCGCTGCCGCGACCCTTGTGGTCGTGGAGCTATCGGGGAGGGCTGAGGGTGTAGTCCTCGGGAATGTTGGGATCGAGCAGACTCGGATCGATCTCGTCATGCCACTGGAAGCCTTGCATGACCGTACCAACCGGCACCATCTGGCCGGCCTCCCGCATCTTGCCGTCCGACTCGATGCGGACGGGCCATTTGGTTTCCACATCGACCCAGATGCGCAGCGTCTCGATGTCCTCCCGCGTCGCCTCGATGCCTTCGACCTCGATACCGTCGATCTCGCGGCGGCCCAGTTCATGGTAGTCCAAGGTGAGGACCCACTTGAGAAACTGCCTCGGGTCTTGCTGTTGCAGACCGCCGGCGATCTGCTCGTCCGACAAGGTTTGCTGCATGTAGCGCTTGAGCTGTGGGTGGACGATGAGGTAGAGCTTGCGCGGGGGAAGCCAATACTTGACCATGAAGAGATCGCCGTCTCGATAGGTGTCGATGCGGGTCCCCTGGTCGCCGGCCAGGTAGATGTCGGATTCATCCTCGAACACCTGGTCGTTGGGATACGTGATCTTCATCGTCGCTTTGTACGTGACGGCAGGAACGCTGTCGACTTGCTCCAGTACGTCAGCCCAGACAATGCTCGTGCCGTCGAGCGGGGCGCCCAGCCGGTGCAGGCCGATCAGGACAGCGACCACGATCACCGCCGCCGCCGTCAGTTGTGTCTTTCGATTTCGCATGATGTATGCCTTCCACTTGGAATGTTCGGATTGATGGGTTCGAACGAGGTCCCGGCGGAGGCGCTCGGCGATGTCTTCAGCCAGCCGCTCGACATCGGGCGGGGTTGCGTTGCGACCGAGATCGTTCAGAATGTCGTCCAGATCACGCTGCGCCATGGTCTCGTTCCTGTCTTGCTGCCAACTTGCGTCTGAGGGTCGCCACCGCCTTCGACACGTGCGAGCGAGCGGCCGCTTCGGAGCAGCCCAGATGGGCGGCGATGGCCGCGTAGTCTTTCTGCTCGAAGTAGCGCATCACGAGGGCTCGACTTTGCCTGTCAGGCAGCCGGGTGATCGTCCGCCGAATCTGGGCGACGAGATCGGCCCGGTCCGTCCTGGTCTCGGGACTGTCGTCTGCGCCGGCCGGTTGGGGGCGGATGTCACCGTTGCGGCCGATCCGCTGCCGCCAGGCTTTGGCATTGGCGCTCAGGGCGATCCGGTAGATGTAGCTCGCGGCCTTCTCAGTGTCGAGCTTCTCGACGTGCCGCCACAGGGCCAGCAGGGCATACTGCATCGCCTCGGCAAACAGCTCGCGATCGCCCGTGAGCTTCCAGAGCACCGCCGTGAGAAAACGAAGATGCTTTTCCCTGAGCCGGTCGAAGGCCGCGACTCGCTCCGCGTGCGTCATAGCTACCCTTTACGTTGAGGCTGAACATGTTCGACGCTCACCGTAGAGTAACCGCGATGTCCTCCGCGTGTGTAAAATGAATTGTCAAAAACCTGCCGGTCGGGGCCCAGGCCTACCAGGCGAAATTGCTGCCGGTGAGGCGCTCGTAGGCGTCGATGTACTTGGCACTGGTTTTCTTGACGATGTCCGGCGGCAGCTCGACGCCGGGGCCCGACTTGTCGAACTTGATCTCTTCTAGGTAGTTGCGGACGAACTGCTTGTCGAAGCTCTCCTGGTCACGGCCCGCCTCGTATTTGTCGGCCGGCCAGAAGCGCGACGAGTCCGGCGTGAGCACCTCGTCGATCAGGATGATCTTCCCGTCGACCAAGCCCCACTCGAACTTCGTATCGGCCAGGATCAGCCCCTTGCTCTCGGCGTATTCGCTGGCCTTGGCGAAGATCTCGACACTGCGATCGCGCACGTAGCTGGCCTTGTCGGAGCCGACGATCTCGGCAGCCCGCTCGAAGCTGATGTTCTCATCGTGTTCGCCAATCTCGGCCTTGGTGGCCGGCGTGAAAATCAGCTCGGGCAGCTTGGCGCACTGCTTGAGTCCGGCCGGCAGCTTGACGCCGCAAACCGTCTGGCTGGCCTGGTACTCCTTCCAGCCGGAGCCGGCCAGGTAGCCCCGCACCACGCACTCGATGGGCAGGACCTCGACCTTCTTGACCAGCATGCTGCGCCCGGCCAGCTGGTCGGCGTGCTCGCAGAACGGCGCCGGGAAGTCGGCCACGTCGTCACTGATCAGGTGGTGCTCGACGGACCCAGCGAAGAACTCGAACCAGAACTTCGAGATCTGGGTCAGCACAACGCCCTTGGAGGGGATGCCGTTGGTCATGATCACGTCGAACGCACTGATCCGGTCGGTGGCCGCGATCAGCAGCTTGTCGCCCAGATCGTAGATGTCGCGGACTTTCCCTCGGTTCGGCTGCGTTCCGGCTATATTCGTCTGAAGTACTGTACTCATCATCAATCCTTCTTATAATCCGTTGT
>CP070782.1:4089858-4101501 GCA_020346325.1 Phycisphaerales bacterium | reverse complement strand
AGCGCGCCGTCTGCGACTACATCGCCGGCATGACCGACCGCTACTGCCTCAAGCTGCTGGAGAGTAGTCGGTGAACTGAAACGGCTCAGGACAGCTTGGCGGGAGACCGAGATGGGGGGCTGAGGATTGCCCCTTCGCTGAAAGGAATGGTCATGAAACGCAAGGCGCAGTGGACGACGGGTTTTTCGATTCTCTGGTGGGCCATGGGGCCAGCGTTTGTCTTGTCGATCCCAGTGGTGGCTGCCACCGAACAGACAAGTCTCACGGATAAGACGCTCGTCGTCTGGGTCGCGCCCGGGAACCTCACCCAGCGGGGCGGATCGGCACTGACGATCAACGACACGACGATCGACCGCTTCGACGGGGTGGTCTTCGGCGAGTTGGAGGAGTCCGTTTGGATGCCGGGGAGCAACAACTACAGTCGGACGCATCAAGAGCAGTCGGATTGGCCCAAAGAAACCGCGCGGCCCGATGAATTCGTGCAGTTGGCGATAGTCTACCGAGGCAAAAAGATCATCGTCTATCGCAACGGCAAGGTGTACGCCCAATACCGGATGCCGGGCGATCCCTATGCGTTTGGCCCGCGCACGGCCCTTCTGTTTGGGCAGCGTCACTTCGGCAACGACGATTACTTCGTGGGTCGTATCAGGGATGCACGCGTCTATGCCCAGCCGCTGGATCAGATGACGATTGCCGCTATGGAAGCCGGCGCGCCCACCCCTGGTATCGAGCCCTGGGCCTGGTGGGACTTCGCCAAGACCGGAACGTACGACAAAGCCGGACGTTTCAATCAGGTCAAGGTCAGCGACGGCGCAAGAATCGAAGACGGGTGCCTGGTATTGGAGGGGAACAAGCCCCTCATGGTCGCCACGATGGTTCGCGAGAGCGCTCCAGGGGCCGGCGCTGTCCCGACCACTTGGTCGATCACCGATCCGACCGTTCCCTCGGCGGTTGTGCAATCGACGCGGCTGTTCCGTGAGCGGTTGCTGAGCGATCCATATCGCCCGGGCTACCATTTCCGCGTTCCCGAAGGCAACGGCCGACCGGGCGACTCGAATGGCTGTTTCTGGGCCAAGGGGCGCTACCACCTGATGTACCTCTATAATCGCCAGGACGTGGGATTTTGCTGGGGACACATCTCCAGCAAAGACCTGGTCCACTGGCGGCATCATCCCGACTCGATCGGGCCCGGCCACGGCGACGAAGGCTGCTTCAGTGGCGGCGGATTCCTCGACGACGACGGAACCGCCTACCTTTCCTACTGGATGCTCTGGGGGGACAAAGGGATTGGGCTCGCCAGAAGTCGCGATCCACATTATGACCGTTGGCAGAAACTCGACGCCAACCCGGTCATCAAATCGACCGAATGGGGCATCACCGAGACGACAGATGCACAGGGCAATACGCTGATCTACGGTTCGGCCGACCCGAGCAACATCTGGAAGAAGCAGGGCAAGTACTACGTGCTTACCGGTAACCTGCTGGTGCTGAACAAGTACGGTCGCCAGCCGGACGCGCCGCAGGACGCCAGAGGCGATCGCCTCTACCTGTTTGAATCCGAAGACCTTCAGGATTGGGCGTACAAGGGCGTTTTCTACGAACGAAACCCCGAGTGGACCGACGACAGCGAAGACAACATGTGCCCGAGCTTCCTGCCCTTGCCGAGAAGCGGCGACGGCGGCGCGCCCAGCGGCAAGCACCTGCTGCTCTTCATCAGCCACAACAAAGGCTGCCAGTACTACATCGGCGACTACGACCGGAAGAACGACCGATTCATCCCGAACAACCACGGGCGCATGACATGGGTGGACAACACCTATTTTGCGCCCGAGGCATTGGTCGACGGCAGGGGACGCCAGATCATGTGGGTCTGGCTGACCGACAACCCGGAAGGTGAAGAAGCGAAAGGCTGGTCCGGCGTCTACGGCCTGCCCCGTTCGGTGTGGGTGGGCGATGACGGTACGCTGCGTATGCGCCCGGTTAGGGAACTCGAAATGCTCCGCTGCAACGAGAAGACTTGGAGCGGCATCACCCTGGCCGATCGCGGGAGAACGCCCCTTCAAGGGGTGGTCGGTGATTCGTGCGAGTTGGAAGTCACCGTCGAACCGACGACGAGGACCGGCAGATTCGGCGTGATGGTGCGCGCTTCAGCGCGAGGCGAAGAGCAGACGCTGCTCTACTATGACGCGCCAACGAGTCAGCTTGTGTTCGACGCGACGAAAAGCGGGATGGATGGGCACCGAGTGGTCGAGCGAGCGCCCCTAGAGTTGATGGACGGCGAAGCGCTAAGACTCCGTGTCTTTGTGGACAAATCGGTGGTTGAGGTCTACGCCAACGAGCGCCAGGCGATTTGCCGCCGGGTATACCCAGGCCGAGATGACAGCCTGGGCATGGCTCTGTTCGCCGAAGGCGGCACCGCCAAGTTCTCCAGCATCAAGGCCTGGGAGATGATGCCGTCGAATCCCTATTAGGGCCGGAGTTGTCGCGCGATTGTCACGAGGATTATGCCCTTTACTTCCCGTTGTCGCTGGGTTATGGTTCCTGCACTATGAGACGATTGATTGCATCGTGTTTTGGGTTGGGGTGGCTGCCGATTGCCCCGGGGACGTGGGGGTCGCTGCCGCCGGTGATGGCGTTCGCCATCATGGCGCATTTCCATGCTCCCGCGGCGGCGATTGTCGGCGTGATGGTGGTCTTCATTGTCGCGGCGTCGGCCGCGTGCGTGGCCTGTGTCCCGGCCGTGGCGGCCCTGGTGGGCAAGACCGATCCGGGCGAGGTCGTCGTGGACGAGGTGGCGGGCCAGGCGGCGGCCTTTCTCATTATCCCGTTGATCCTGCCCGGGGATTTATCGATGAAACAGTGTTGTTTCGTGACGGGGCTGGGTTTTTTGCTGTTTCGCGTGCTCGATATCAGCAAGCCCTGGCCGATAAAGAAGTTGGAGGCGCTGCCGGCAGGCTGGGGGGTGCTGGCCGATGATTTGTTGGCCGGCGTGTTTGCGGCGGTCCTCCTGTCGATTTGCGTGAAGGTCTGGATCACGGCCTGAGCAGGATCAGGAAGCACGGATGGCGGCAGAATACAGCGTTGAGGTCTGCAAACAGCTTGAAGAAGGGTTTCGTCGCGCCGGGGTTCTGCGGCCTATGCGGGTGGCGCGTTACGATGCCGGGACCGAACTGAGCTACCAGATCCGCCAGGTCGGCAGCGACGCCACGGCCCAGGTCCGGCTCCAGATCGAGAAGTTCGTCGGCGGGGGCTTCGCCGGCCAGGTCTACCGTGTCAAGATCCTCGATGTCGAGGGCGATGCCATACCCGGCATTGAGGTCGGCAGTATGCGGGCCGTGAAGATCCTCATCCCGCCTTCCGGCTTCTCCTGTCTGTTTCGCAATCTTCTCTACTGGATCGGTTTTCAGGGCCCGTTTCAACTCCAGGTCAACCCGGCCGCCAACCAAGCCGGGGCGCTGTGGCAGAAGCTGATTCAGCGCGGGGCTGCGATCCGGTTTGGCGACGAGCGTGCCGTCGTGGACGTTTACGGGACGTTTGTCGACGAGCAGATCGGCAGTTGCGGCGAGTTGCGAGAGTGGGTCGAGGGCCGCACGTGGCAACTCGAAGTCGACGACCGGCTCGATCTCCTGAGACGCTGGGCCAAGGGAAAGAGCGTCGATCAGACCAGGCTGGGCTCGCCCGAGTATCGAGCCAAACGCGTCTTCATGCGGCGCTTCGTGGAATTGCTCCACGAGATGGGGGCGCCGGAATTCGCCCGGCAATACGAGTGGAGCACGTGTAAGAGCCAGCCGAACTGTCTCAAGCGCCGGGGCTTCGATGACGATCCGGCGGCCGGCCTGACGGCCGTCGACTTCCGGGCCGGCCTGGCGCTGCTGCCGTTTCTGCCGATGAGCCCGGGCGATTTCAAGCTCATCGTCAAGGGCATCGCCCGGGGATCGCTGGTCCAGTTCGACCGGGGCAGCGTCGAGACCCTGGAGCGTTTCGTCGAGGCACACGCCAGCGAATTCGAGGATCTGCGCTCGGCGCTGGCCGAGTTGAAGGCCTGCGAGGAGGTCTATCGCAACTCGATTCCCGACATCACCCACAATCACGTTCGCCTTCTCTACAGCGGCCGTCTGTGGTCCACGATCTTCGATAGCGCCGTTAAGAGTTGGAAGGTGCGCAATATTATCGGGTCCGAGTGCCAGGTTCGCCTGCGGTACAGTCGAGTCCTGACCTTCCTGTTCTTCTTGATCGGCTGTATCCCGCTGCTGGGCAAGGTCGTCCGCCGGATCTGGGGTCGGCCGGAGTGGCGCGCCCATTACGGGCGGATGCTCACGAGCCCGCCGTATCTGTGTCAGGCCTTCCGAGCCCGAGTGGCCGAGAAGGTGATTGTCTGGCATCGCGCCGGCCGGGCCGAGGCCAACCGCGCGCTGAGACTGGCCGAGCAACCCTGGCGGTTCCTGGCCCACTGGCCGATCTCGATTCTCCCGGCGGGTCTGCATCGCTTCTGCACCGACGCGCGGTTCGCCAAGGAAAAACTGGCCTACATATTGATCCGGCCGGTCCGCCTGTATTTCAATGCCCAGATGCGCGAGCAGTGGCTGCGCGACATGTTGGCCGAGGGCCAGAACAAGAACATGCTCAGCGGCGACGATGCGCGGACGATTCTTTCGCAGTTGAATGAGCCCTTCATCCAGAAATACCTCAAGAGCCTGGCCGTGCACGTCTGCACGCTACCTGTCACCCAGGTCGTTTCCGTGGCGATTGCCTTGATCTACATCGCGATGCATCCGGAGATGCCGCGGGCGCAGGCGTGGGCCATCGGACTGGGGATCATTGCTCTGTTCCAGGTGGTCCCGCTCTCGCCCGGTTCTCTGACACGCGGCCTCTACGTCGTGTATCTGGTGATTCGCGACCGGAATTTCAAGGACTACAACATCGCGGTCTTCCTGGGCTTCTTCAAGTACGTGGGCTACCTGGCCTTTCCGATCCAGATGACCTACCGATACCCGGCGCTGGCGCGCTTCATGGCGGCTCACTGGGCGACCGAGGCGGTGCATATCGTCCCCGTGTTCGGCGAGGGCGGGGCGTTGATGGAGCACTGGATCTTCAACCTGTTTTACAACTGGCCGCTGACGATCCGACGTCGGATGGGGCGCCGCGCCAGGTTCCGAGCCTCGTTGCGGCCGCGATACTGGCACGTGCCGCTCTGTGCCCTGGGGGTCGCGCTGGTCTTCGGCTTCCTCGACGACCGTTCCTTTGCGATCGCCGGGGAATTGCCTTCGTTGGGTCAGTTCCGCGAGTTGGTCCTGTCGATGCCGCTGCTGTGCGGAGCGGCGGTCACCCTGCTTTGTGGCGGGGCGGCCCTGAGCCATCGGATCCTGGCCAGTATCGCCGCGGGTATCCTGGCGGCACTGCTAGCCACGGCTGCCTCGTTGGCGATTGTCCGGATCAACGGGTCGCCCGACGCGGGCCTCCTGGCCCTGGGCGTCTGGCGGGTCTTCATCTTCACCATTCTCTCCGTCGTCGGGGCGCTTCTGACGGAGTTGAATCTGCCCGAACCGCGTGGGGCGTAGCCGGCTTGCGGTTCCCCGCGTTTTCTCGGCGTCGGTCGAGCCGGCAAACGGGCTGAGAAGTGCCCGAAGGCGGATGGGGACATTCGCAAAAAACCTCGTGAAAATTCCTCCCGGCGGCAGTGCCAAAGGCGGAATTGACCGGTTCACTCGAAAAAAAATGGGAAAATCCATCGTTGAGCGTATAATTAGGGTTGGGCCGGTGGAGGTTCCGCAGTGGTTATAGCCTCCAGGCCCGCTGTTTTTTGAACGCCATTTAAATGGAGGGTCTAACCCCCATGTCTGCAAATAGTTACAGCTCGCTGTGCGATGATTTCTTCGTGGATATGTACGTCAACACGGAGCTGGATCTGCCGACGGAGCGGGATACGTTGTTGACATTTTTCGACCGGATCCAAAAGCAATTCCCGACGATGGGGCGGTTCTTTCGACGAGATAACAACGATTATTATCTCGAAGAGGATCACGCAGCCGGACATTACCGATGGGTCAGCCTGGAAGTCGACCGCATCGGTTCGGGGATGACCAATCCGTCGAGTTTCGAAGAGGCTTATCGCCAGGACCGCCTGGTTCTGGAACTGATGCCGTACATGCTGGGCGTTACCCCGCTCGACGTTGATTCGCTCGATCTGGCCTTCTCGATGGATTTCGATTGTGCCGGCAGTCACGATGAAGTGATCGCCGAGGCGCTGTTCGGAATGAGTGCGTTCAACAGCCTGTGTGATTGGCCCCACAGCAGGCCGATCGTCTTTTCGCCGGCCATGGTCGTTTCGCTCTCGGAAGACCACCGCACGCAAGCTCGCGTGAGCATTGAGTCCAAGACCAGTGTCTACGAACCTGCGGAGAAGGAGCAGAACCGCGATGAGGCGATCAGCCTGTCGGTGACGGTCAGGCAGTACCCGGCGGTGGATGAACGCTTCGATGCCGTGGCGTCGTTCGAACGGCAGTGCGAACTGGCCGAGAATCTGATGGCCGAGAAGATCGTACGCCATTTCGTGCAGCCTTTGACGGAGGTCATTGCCCAGCGACGGTCGACGTAGGTGTGAAAGGAGTCCCGATGGCGATTGAGGCGCCACTGAGCAAATACAAGCGAAACAACATTCTGATCTACATTGCCGTTTGTCTGGGGCTGGCGGGCTGGTTTGCCTACGACGGCTACCTCAACCAGAGCTTCATCAGCGAACACACGACTGAGGAGGGAAATCCGAACGGCGTTCTAGTCTTCAATCAGAAGAGTCCACCGGCGTTCGTCGTCGCGGCGCTGCTACTGGGAGGCTATCTCTACGCGATCCGCCAGCGCAAGCTCGTGGCCGACGAGAACGAATTGATCGTGGCCGGGAAGGAACGAATCCCCTATAGCGAGATCGAAAAAATCGACAAGACGTACTTCGGCGACAAGGGATTCTTCACCATTGTCTACCGGAAAGGCAACGGCACGGAGGCCAAACGACGGCTGAGCGACCGGCAGTACGACAATCTCAAGCCCATTCTCGAGCTTCTGGTGGAGAAAATCACCTGAGGACCGATCGGGCCCGGCACGCGAATATTGTATTGACCGCAATAGGTTACCTCTGTAGGCTATTGCGGTTTGCTTTTGAAATCGGACAAGGACAGGCTTTGGGACGTACGAGTTCAATGAATATCTGTGTGGTCGGGTTACAGTGGGGCGATGAAGGCAAGGGGAAGGTCGTCGATATCCTCGCCGAGCGCAGTGATGTCGTGGTACGGTACGGGGGCGGCTCGAACGCCGGGCATACCGTCGTCATCGGGGATAGTCGCTTCGCACTGCACCTGTTGCCCAGTGGTTCCATTCGGCAGGATGTGACCTGTGTGATCGCCAACGCGGTTGTGCTCGATCCGGAAGTGTTGATCGGTGAGATCGACGGTTTGGCCGAGCGGGGGATCTCCCTGGACGGCCGCTTCTTCATTAGTGAGAACGCGCACGTGGTTCTGGATTACCACAAGTGGGAAGACCAACTGCGCGAAGAAGCGCTCGGCAAGCGCAAGATCGGCACCACGATTCGCGGCATCGGTCCCTGCTATGCCGACAAAGTGGGCCGCAGTTACGCCGTGCGCGTGGGCGACTTCCGTGATCCCGATGCCCTGAAGGACAAGCTTCGGGTCATCCTGGCCTACAAGAACAAACTCTTCAGTGCGCTGTACCAGGCCGAGCCGATGGACGCCGAGGCGATCTTCGAGAAGTGCCGGTCTTATGCCCCACGGCTGGTGCCGTTCACGACCGATACGACGGAATTACTGCATACCGCGATCGGGCAGGGTAAGTCGGTGCTCTTCGAAGGCGCCCAAGGGTCGCTGCTGGATCTGGACCACGGCACGTTTCCTTTCGTCACCAGTTCCAATTCCAGCTCGCTCGGTCTGCCTTCGGGTTGCGGCGTACCGGCCCGCATGGTGGACAAGTATATCGGTGTGATCAAGGCCTATACCACCCGTGTCGGAGCCGGGCCGTTCCCGACCGAGCAGGATAACGAAGTGGGAGATTTCATCCGCGAGGCGGGCAACGAATACGGCACGACGACGGGCCGGCCGCGCCGCTGCGGGTGGTTCGATGGTGTGGCGGCGGCCTACGGCGTCAAGATCGGTTCGATCGACGCACTGGTGCTGTTGCACCTCGACACGTTGACCGGTCTGGAAGAGTTGAAGGTGTGCCGGGCCTATGAGATCGACGGGCAGGAAAAGACCTTCTTCCCGGCCAATATCGACCGTTTGGCCCGAGCCAAGCCGATCTACGAAACCCTGCCCGGTTGGGACGATGATCTCACCGGGATTTCCTCTTTCGATGATTTGCCCGCCCACGCCCGGGACTATGTCCGTCGGATCGAGGAGATCGTCGGCAAGCCGGTGGAGATGGTTGGCGTCGGGCCCAAACGCAGCCAGACGATTGTCCGCGCGTGAGTCGACGTCCCGTGCGGGTGCGACAGGGTCCGGCTCAAGTGGATTCTTTGCTGATAGGTCCAGACAGATGAACAGCATGGAGCAAAAACTGGCCGCTACGGCCGAACGCCTAGGGTTGCAGCCCGAGCAGATGCCGCGTCACATCGCGGTGATCATGGACGGCAACGGGCGTTGGGCCCAGCAGCAGGGCCTGCCGCGCTATGAGGGGCACGGGCAAGGGGCCCGGACGGCCGAAATGATCTCCCTGCGCTGTGTCGATCTCGGTATCCAATCCGTGACGTTGTACGTGTTCAGCACTGAGAACTGGAGACGGCCCCAGGAGGAGGTCGACGCCCTGATGCACCTGTACAGTGCTTACCTGGTGAGCATTCGTGGAACGCTGATCGACAACAACGTCCGGTTCGTTCATTTGGGGCGCATGGAGGGGCTCCCCCTGGCCGTGCAGGAGGCGCTGCTGGGAACGATGGAGGTCACACGCGACAACACGGGCATGGTGCTTGCCATGGCCTTGAATTACAGCGGTCGGGCCGAGATCGTCGATGCCACGCAGGCCATTGCCGAGAAGGTCCAGCGGGGAGAGCTTCGTGCTGAGGAGATCGACGAGCGCGTCGTTAGCCAGCATCTCTACACGAAGGGACTACCCGATCCGGATCTCCTGATTCGCACGGCCGACGAACTGCGGGTGAGCAACTTTCTGCTGTGGCAGATTTCCTACAGTGAGTTCTTTGTGACTGAGACGCTGTGGCCGGATTTCGATGCATCGGATCTGGAGAAGGCCATCCTGGCGTACGCGGAGCGGAATCGGCGTTTCGGGGCCATCGACACGGGCTCGAAATCCCAGGGGTGATCGCAACGGGGCCGGCAGGGCCGAAGGCTCCCCGGCTGGGCCGAACACGATCGCAATAGAAGCTCATCCTCGACTATGCTCAAACACAGAATAGGCTCTGGGGTTTTGATGGCCGTGTTCTTCGGGGGGATGACCGTCCTTGACGGTTGGCTCGACGGCTCGGCCACCGTTACGGCTGCGGACGACAAGCCGATTCAGGGAACGCTGCTGGCCATCTTGCTGGTTCTGGTTTTGGGGCTGGCGGTCGTTGAATTTTCGCGGCTGGTGGCGTCGAAGGATCTGGTCGTGGTGCTCCCGGCCGCCGTGGTCGGCGTCGTGCTGGTCTCCACCACCTGGTATTGGCCTCAGGTGCTGGGCGTAGAGCCCCATGTCTACCTGTTGCTTTCCCTGGCGCTATCGCTCCTGGGGGCCATGGTGGGCCATTATCGCCGCTGCGGTGTCGGCGGGGCCCTGGCCAATTGCGGGGCCACGTCGCTGGCAGTGGCCTATCTTGGGGGGCTGGGAGCCTTCGTCCTGGCCGTTCGCGTGGAGTTCGGGCTCTGGCAGGTTCTAATGCTGATGTGTGTTGTAAAAGCTTCTGACATAGGGGCTTACACCTTTGGCAAGCTGTTCGGGAAGCACAAGTTCTCCCCCCGCGTCAGTCCGGGCAAGACCTGGGAGGGATTGGCCGGGGCGATGGGCGTGGCGCTGGGAGTGAGCCTCGCATTTGCGGCGCTTTTTGGTACAATGTCGTGGTGGCAGGCCATGATCTTCGGGCCGGCCTTCGCGGTGATCGGTCAGATGGGTGATCTGGCCGAGTCGATGATGAAGCGGGATGCCGGACAGAAGGATTCGTCGAACCGTGTGCCCGGGTTTGGTGGTATACTGGACGTTATCGATTCGCCGTTGGTGGCGGCACCGTTTGGCTACCTGTTTTTCCGGCTGGTAGCCCTGGGGGGCTAGAGGTTGCTGAGAAGTGGGCCGGAGTCCTTTGACGAGGAGCGATTTGGAGCTTACCGTACAACTCGATCCAAACAGCAAGCAGCTTGACCTGTTCGGTCCGGCCGACAGTCATCTGCGCCTGCTGCGTCGATCTCTGGGAGTAAGCATCACCGCGCGTCAGTCGAACCTCATCATCAGCGGGGCCGAGAACGACGTGAATCGTACGGCCGAGACCGTGGACCGGATGCAGAAGCATCTGCTCAAGCACGGCCAACTGACCGACGAGGACGTGGCGGGCCTGATCCAGCAGGGCGCTTCTGCGGCCGGGCCCAACGGTGGCCAGGCTGTCAGCGTGTACTCTAAGAAGGTCGTCGAGCCGTCGACCAAGGGGCAGCTCAAGTACATCGAGACCATGCTGAACAACGATGTGACGTTCTGCACGGGACCGGCCGGGACGGGCAAGACCTATCTGGCCGTGGCGGTGGCGGTCTCGATGCTCAAGAAACGCCAGATTCGTCGGATTGTGCTGGCCCGCCCGGCCGTCGAGGCCGGTGAGAAACTGGGCTTTCTGCCCGGTGATATCCAGGCCAAGGTCAATCCTTATCTGCGTCCGCTCTTCGACGCTCTCGAGGATATGATGGATTTCGCCCAGATGCGCAAATTCATGGACCTCGACATCATCGAGATCATTCCCCTGGCGTTCATGCGCGGCCGTACGCTGAACGAATCGGCCATCATCTGCGACGAGGCGCAGAACACCTCGGGTCTGCAGATGTTGATGGTCCTGACGCGGTTGGGTCACGGATCGAAAATGATCGTCACGGGCGATGTGACCCAGATCGATCTGGAAACCAATCAGAAAAGTGGGCTGATCGAGGCCATTGAGACGCTGCGCCGGGTCAAGGGTATTGGCGTCGTTGAACTGAATCAGCGCGATATCGTGCGCCACCGGCTCGTGCAGAACATCGTGCGGGCCTACAAGAAGACGCACGAAGCACAGAAACGAGGGGAGACGCATGAGCGTGCGAGAGGCTGATATTACGGTCGTGCGACGACCAGGTTTCCGAGACGCACTTGGCGTGGCGTGCGGTTTCCTCATGATGGGCTAGATGGTATGGGACTTTTCAAGAAGACCAATCCACGGCGCAACCAGGTCCGGCGCAAAGTTACGACTGGACGCTCTGTCAAGATCTCCTCCCTGCTCAACGCCGACGTGATTGTCTCACTGTTGCTGTGGCTGCTGTTCGTGGTGGCCTGCACCGCGATTCTCTCATTCGAGTTTTTCGAGCAGGGCCGCTTCGCGACTCTGGCCGGATTGCTGGTGGTCAACGTGTTCGTTTCGGTGGGGGCCGCTTTCTATGCCTATCACTATCAACGCCGTTTGATTCACAACCATGCCCGAGCTCT
>CP070782.1:4081803-4089758 GCA_020346325.1 Phycisphaerales bacterium | reverse complement strand
GTCCGCCGCAACCGAGCAGCCCGACCTTGATCTTACCCGAGCCCTGGGCGTGGGCCCTTTGGCCCAGTGACGCGGCCGCCGCAGCCACACCGGCCGTGGCGATGCTCTTCATGGTGCTCTTATCTCTATCTGACGATGCCATATCAGCAATCTCCTTTGTAGAGTATCTTCTAGCCATCTCGTGGTCCAAGTCAACCATCGCCGTGCCGTTTATCCACGCCGCCTGCCTCTCTGCGATACCCACCCAGGCAATTCGTACTGGCCCGGAATCGCGACCGCCGGGACCGGCTTGGAGTCACTGAGCTTCAGGTCGGCCGGTGGGAGCAGGTCCAGCGTGCAACGGCTGGTGAACCACGAGGTCTTGAACTGCTGACGGGAGTAGGCCGATTCGCGTCCCATGATCGCACAGAGCGTGCTGCCGGCGATGCGCTTGCCTTCGTTGAGTGGCTCGCCGTCGCGGATGCTCTTGATCAGGTCGGTGTGCTCCTGCACGTAAGGATTGGCGCGGGGGCCACGATAGCGCCATCGATTCTCGCCTTCGATGACACCGCTACAGTTGGTCCAGCCTTTGGTGCCCACGACGCGCTCGCTGACGTTGCCGGCCGTCCCTTCGATCTGGCGGCAGGTGCTGATCGTCCGCACGTCGCCCGGATAGCTGAATTCGACACCGAAGTGGTCGAAGATGTGACCGTACTTGGGGTCGGTGCGGTATTGCCGGCCGCCGATGCCGTGCACGGTCTCGGGCAGGACATCGCCAAAGGCCCAGTTGACCACGTCGATGTTGTGCACGTGCTGCTCGGTGATGTGATCGCCGGAGAGCCAGGTGAAGTAGAGCCAGTTGCGAAGCTGCCATTCGACGTCGCTTTCGCCCGCCTGGCGTTCGTGGCACCACAGCCCGCCCATGTTCCAGTAGCACTGGGCCGAGACGATCTCGCCGATGGCACCATCGAGCACGCGCTTCATCGTCTCGACGTATTCGGCCTGGTGGCGGCGCTGCGTGCCGGCCACGATGCCCAGACCTTTCTGCTCGGCCTGCTCCGAGGCCTCGATCACCATCTTGACGCCGGCCGGACAAACCGCCACGGGCTTTTCCATAAACACGTGCTTGCCCGCGTCGATCGCGGCCTTCAACTGCATGGGCCTAAAGCCCGGAGGCGTCGCCAGGATAACCAGGTTGATGTCGTCCAGGGCCAGGAGCTGCTTATAGGCGTCGAGACCGATGAAGCAGCGGTCTTCCGGAATCTCGAAATCCTGCTTGAGCTTGCCAAGACGGTCGGCGAAGGCATCGGCCAGCGCGACGATCTTTACGCCGGGAGAAGAATTGACGCAGTCGTGCGCCGCACCGGAGCCGCGGCCGCCGCACCCTATGACACCGACACGAATCGTATCGCTGCCTTGCGCCGCCGCCAGGGAACTCACCGGCCCCGTCAATACCAGAGTTCCGGCGGCCATCGCCGAACTCTTAAGGAGTTCTCGTCGTGTCAACTTCTGTCTTTGCGTCATGTTCAGCTCTCCAACTCGATGTTTCGTGCTGAGCCCGGCACGGCCCACCTTGCCGCACCATGTCCCTCAGGACGGCCCCTGACCGGTCCAGGCGCCCCATACATCAGGCGGCATCCGAAATGGGTTCGGGCGTGTGGGTGCCCCTTCCTTCACGATGATACGATTGCCATCAGCCATACACACTCTAAGACGTGGTCTAACAATAGATTATTGACACTTAACCACGTTCGTCACCGAATTGCAAGCCCTTTTGACGGGATATGGTCAGATCGAATCGCGAGGCTTGAACCGATTCGCCCCAACGGGTATGATGGGCGATTCGTTTTGCAAGCGATTGCAGACAATGATCTTAGCGGCATCCGCGACATCGGGAAAGCGTACAGCACGTGGCTATAGTCACACTACACGACGTTCACCGGGCGTTCGGCTCGGAAGTGGTCCTCGATGGGCTGAATCTCCAGCTTCACACCGCCGAGAAGGTCGGCATGGTCGGGCCCAACGGCTCGGGCAAGAGCACGATCCTCAAGCTCATCACGGGCCAGGTCGAGCCGGAGATGGGGCGTGTGGTCAGGCAGAAAGGGCTGCGGATCGGGTATCTGCCCCAGGAAGCGACCTTCAGCGGGCAGCATACGGTCCTGGAGGAGATGCACGCGGGCCTCGACCATCTGCTCAGACTCCAGCAGGCGATTCATGACACCTCGCACGAGATGGAGCACGTCAGCGGCTCGGCGCTCCGGGCCAAGATGAAGCAGTACGATCGCCTGTGCCACGATTTCGAGATCGCCGGCGGGTACGAATTCGAAATCCGGATCAAGACAACGCTGGCCGCGATGGATTTTGCCCCGGAACTGCACGACGTCAAGACCTCGGCCCTCAGTGGTGGGCAGCTCTCTCGCCTGGGCCTGGCTCAGGTTCTCATGCTGGAGACCGACCTGCTGCTCCTGGATGAGCCGACCAACCATCTGGACTTGCAGGCCACCGAATGGCTGGAGCGTTTCCTGGGCAACTACCGCGGAGCCGCCGTGATCATCAGCCACGACCGTTACCTGCTCGACAAAGTCGTGTGCAAGATCATCGAGGTGGAGAATCGCCAGGCCCAGGTCTGGAACGGCAACTATCACAGCTACGTCGAGGCCAAAGAGACCGTCCGGCTCCGGCAGGAGCGCGAACATGCCAAGCGGACCGAGATGGTCGAGAAGACCCTGGACTTCATCGCCCGTAACATGGACCAGGATGGCATGCGCGGGACCGCGCGGGGCCGCAAGACCCGCCTCAATCGCCTGCTCAAAGAGAATCCCGACTTCCTGGACAACCCCGTCGACGCCCGGACGATCAGTTTTTCCTTTGGCAAGACCGAACGGACCAGCGACCTCGTGCTGCGCTGCGAAGGGCTGGGCAAATCGTTCGACGATCTGACTCTTTTCGAGGACCTGACGTTCGACATCCTGCACGGCGAGCGGCTCGGCATCACCGGGCCCAATGGCACGGGCAAGAGTACTCTGTTGAAACTGGCCCTCGGCACGCTGGAACCGTCGAGCGGCACCGTCCGCATGGGCGCCAGTCTGCGCGTGGGCTACCTGGACCAGCACGGCGAGGTGCTCGATTCCGAAAAGACCGTCCTGGAGGAGGCCCGCCGGATTCGGCCCGAGCTCTCAGCCGAGCAGGTGCGCAATCGCCTGGGCGCCTTTCTGTTCACAGGCGACGACGTCTTCAAACAATGCGGCGACCTCAGCGGGGGCCAGCGCAATCGCCTGATGCTCTGCCGGCTCGTCCTAAGGGAGCCCGACGTACTGGTGATGGACGAACCGACGAACCACCTGGACATCGCCAGCCGGGAGATGCTCGAGGCGGCGCTGCGCGACTACACCGGGACGATCATCGCGGTCAGTCACGATCGGTACTTCCTCGACCGCATCGTGGACAAGCTGCTCGTGGTCGGCACAGACGAACTGGGACGCCGCTGTCTGGGTCGGGCCGAATTCGTCGGAGGCCGGCCCGCCTACACCGTCTACGCATCACTCGTGCGCAAACGCACCGAAGCCGAGAGAGACAAACAACAGGCCCAAGCGAATGGTTCGCGCAAACGTCGCGGCGGCACCGGTGATCAGGGCAAGCCGCGCACCACGACGCCCGAGGAATTGAAGCGATTCAACAAGTATTCCGTCGAGCAGATCGAAGAGATGATCATGGCCCTCGAAGAAGAGATCGAAGGAATGAAGGAGCGTTTTGGCGACGAGGCGATCTATAAGGATCCTGCCCAACTCGCCGAGCTTCAGCGCGACTACGACGCCAACGTCGCGGAGCTCGACCTGCTCTACCGCGCCTACGAGCGCCGGGCCGGTTAGGATGCAGACATCCCGATTCAGACCATCGTGCGTCCGGCAACCTCTTCGCAAGAAAAATGTGCTTTTCGACCTGAAATCCTCCCCATGTCGCTCAAAAAGCGCGCATGCTTTAGATAGAGCACCATTGGGAGTACGACCATGAGCTATCGCGCCCGGCCAGACACGAGTGCACACATCGCCTCTCAGCACGAGATGGGTATCTTCCGGACGGCACTGAGGCAGATCGGGCGAGGTTTCGTTGAGATTGCCCAGGGTATTGGATTAATCGGCGCGGGCACCTTGCGGCCTGTCCGCAGCCTCGTGCCGTCTTTGCCGGCATTGGTCTCGATCGCCGCGCTCAGCATCGTGACACTCGGGCTCGTCGTCACCACCGTCGCGCAAGCCGAAACCCAACGGCCCCGTGACAATGGAGTCTGGACCCGTTGGAACCATAGCTCCAAAATCCGCTTCCGCGACAACACCATCGCACGGGCAGACCTCGATCATCTCGCTGAGGGAGACGCCTGGTTACGGGAGTACAGCACGACAACATTCGTGGCCTCGTAGTCGACAGACCAGTGGCATCATGCCTAATGTCACTGCAAGCCGGGCCGGGATTTCTCCGTGAACTTGATGATTTCGTTCATCATCACCACGGATTCGCAGGGGTATCTGCCGGCGGCGGTCTCACCGGAGAGCATGACGTAGTCGGTCCCATCGAGAATGGCGTTGGCCACGTCGGTGACCTCGGCCCGGGTGGGCCGGCTGTGCGTGGTCATGTGTTCGAGCATCTGCGTGGCGGTGATGACGAACTTGCCCGCGGCATTGCATTTGCGGATGATGTGCTTCTGGACGATAGGGACTTCGTAGATAGGGATCGCCACCCCCATGTCGCCCCGCGCGATCATGATCCCGTCAGCGACCTCGATGATCGAATCGATGTTGTCGATGGCCTGGCGATTCTCGATCTTCGGGACGATGCCACACTGGGGCAGGTGCGGCTTGACCATCTCCGCCACTTCGCGGACATCGGCCGCATCGCGCACGAACGACAGCGCCACGTAGTCGACCTTCTGCTCGATCCCGAAACGCAGGTCTTTCTTATCCTTGTCTGTCATGGCATCGAACTGGAGGTTGGCCCCGGGCATGTTGATCCCCTTGCGCTCCTTCAGGACGCCCCCCTCCACCACCACAGCCTTCAAACTGGTGGTCGAGCTTTCCTTGACGCGCAGAATCAGGTTGCCATCGTCGATGAAAATCAACTGGCCGCGCTTGATGCGCGTCAGGTCGCCCGTGTAGTCGAAGGGGATCGTCTTGGGCCCGGAGGCGGCCTCGTCGTTCGTTAGCCAGAGCGTAGCCTGTGGCTTTAGCTCCCGCGTCTTGGCGCCTTGGAACCGCCCGACCCGAATGCGGAAGCCTTCCAGGTCCTGCATGATGCGAATGCGCCGCCGGTACTTCTGGTTCAGCCGGCGCACCAGCGCCATGACCTCGGCGTGCTGGGCGTGCGTACCATGGGAGAAGTTCAGCCGGACCACATCGAGGCCGGCGACGAACATCTTGCGCAATACGGTATAGTTGCTGCTGGCCGGACCGATGGTGGCGACGATTTGAGTCTTGGGCATCTTCGCGAAGCTCCTTTCTGCCTCTCTGGGTTCTTCCTGACTGACGGCGATCAGTCTAACGCTGACGCCGCCTCGGTACCACCCAAATAACCTTTCGACCGCTCGTCAAATATGTTAGTCTGCGGGCGAAATCGAGAGGCCGTGCGGTGGCGCTGGCATGGATGTCAGCGAGTGACGCGGCGGGAAAAAGCGGGAGGTACGACAAATGCAGGTTGTTATCATCGTTGCCATTGTCGCACTCATCATCGTCGGAGCAATCATGGGCCATATCGCCGCCCAGAAGCGACGCGAGGCGATGTTTGCCCTGGCCCATCGACTGGGCCTGCGCTTCGACCAGAGCAAGGATCGCGATCTGGCCCGCCGGTTCCAGTTCCTCGACAAGCTGCGCCAGGGATCGAATCGCTATGCCTTCAACACGCTTTCCGGGTCCTACCAGGATCATGATGTCACCGCCTTCGACTATCACTACGAGACGCATTCCAGCGACTCCAAGGGACGCCGCCAAACGCACCATCATTATTTCTCGTTCTTCGTCCTGCGCCTGCCGACGACCTTTCCCGAATTGACGATCGGCCCGGAGGGGTTTTTCTCGAAGATCGCCCAGGCCGTCGGCTACGACGATATCGATTTCGAATCGCACGAGTTCAGCCGCAAGTTCTGCGTGCGTTCGAAAGACAAGAAGTTCGCCTACGATGTGTGCAACGCCCGGATGATCGAATACCTCCTGGCCAACCCGGACCTGGTGATCGAAATCGAGCTGGATTCGCTGGCCATCGCCTTCAATCGTCGGCTCAAGCCCGAACAGATCGAACCGAACCTGCAAAGACTCGTCGCGGTCCGATCCCTGATGCCTGACTACCTGTTTGCACGGAGTTGATTATGTGGTTGCCCTTTGTTGCCATTGCGGCCGTCGTTTTACTGCCAATTCTCTATGTGGTCCTGACGTACAATACCCTTGTCGCGCTGCGCAATCACATCCGCGACGCCTGGGCGAACATCGACACGGAGCTGAAGCGCCGCTATGAACTGATTCCCAACCTCGTCGCCACCGTCAAGGGCTACGCCGCCCATGAGAAGGAGATCTTCGAACGCATCACGCAACTGCGGGCCCAGTGCATGGGCAACCAGGGCAATCCGAGCCAGCAGGCGGCCGACGAGAACCAATTGGTTGCAGCGTTGCAGAGGATGCTGCTCGTGGTGGAGAACTACCCGCAACTGAAGGCCGACCGAAACTTTCTCGAACTCCAGAAGGAATTGGTCAATACCGAGGACCGCATCCAGGCGGCCCGCCGCTTTTTCAACGGCAACGTGCGCGACTACCGCAACAAATGCGAGACGTTTCCGAGCAGCCTCATCGCCGGCTCGTTCGGTTTCCAGCCCCAGGACTATTTCAACGTCGATCCGGCCGTTCGCGAAGTCCCCCGGGCGGAGCTGACCTAGCCCGGGAGAACGTTTCGTAGCCACTAAGGAGATATCGATATGAAAAACGTCAGACTCATCATCACGCTGGTTGCTCTTCTGTCCGCGTCCCACGCGTTCGGCCAGCCGCGACCGACGGCACCCGTCGAGTTCCAGAGGCTGTCCGACAGACTCTTTCAGATCACCGGCGGTCGCGGTGCCCACGGCGGCGTCTACATCGGTGACAACGGCGTCCTCGTGATCGACGCAAAAATGGATGAGGAATCGGTCAGGCAGGTGACCGCGGGGATCGCCAAGCTCACCGACAAGCCCACTCGCTACCTGGTCAGCACGCACAGCGATGGAGATCATATCGCGGGCAATCGATACTTTTCCAAAGCGACGACCTTCGTTGCCCACGAGAACTGCCGCCGGGACTTCTTTCGGCCCGGCAGAGATGGCGGTCCGTCCCCATGGAGCACACCGGAACTGGCCCCTTTCGTTCCCTCGGTCACCTTTCGGAACAAGATGGACCTCTACCTCGGCTCGAAGAAGGTCGAGCTGTGGCACTTCGGCGTCGGACACACCACCGGTGACACCGTGGTTTACTTTCCCGAGGAGAGAATCGCCTTTCTCGGCGACCAGATCTTCCTGACCCGGGCCCAGCTCATCCATGCCCACAAAGGCGGCAATTCGTTCGAACACGTCAAGACGCTCAGCCGCATGCTCGTGACGATCGAGGCCGAGCGGTTCTGTAGCGGGCACAGTGACATCACCGACCGGGCCGGGGTGAAGCGCCATATCGAACAGATGAAAGAGCGACAGGCAACAGTCAGGGCGCTGGTCGAAGAGGGCAAGAGCCTCGAGGAGACACAGCAGCAGTTCGACGAAAGCCAACGCCGGCTAACCGGGACGATATACGAGGAGATCAGCGCCGAGCGCGACCGGTAGCACGCCGCTGGTCTGGCGGCGTCTGACGAGTCCAACTCAGCAAATGCCCGCATTGCCGGGGCCCCTACTTCTCCGGCTTGAGCACGCGGATGGAGATGATGCGCACCGGCTCCTTGGGCCTGGCTCCAGTTCCAACGGGGACTTCGCCGATGGCATC
>CP070782.1:4067477-4081703 GCA_020346325.1 Phycisphaerales bacterium | reverse complement strand
GCCGGGCCAGGAAACGATACACGGCACGCGGATGCCGCCCTCCCACAACGTGAACTTGTGGCCTCGATAGTCACCTGAGTCGCCACCGCCGCTGAAGGTCCGCGACTCCACGGAATGTCCGTGATCACTGAGGTAGATGATGATAGTGTCATCGCGCACGCCGAGCCTGTCGATGTGTGCGACCACGTCACCGACCATTTCGTCAACTGTGCTCATGAACTCAGCATACATCCTCCGCGGAGCGTCGAGATGCGTGTATTTCTTGCGCCATTTCTCGGTGCCCTGTAGCGGATAGTGCGGCATGTTGATCGCCCAGTAGAGGAAGAAGGGCCGATCCTTGTTACGGTCGATGAACTGCTTGCACTCGTCCACAATCAGATCGACGAAGAAATCGCCGTCGCGCCAGACCTCCTCGCCATTCTTCCAGAGGTCGTGTCGGTTCGGCCCGGACCAGTAGAACAAGTGTGAGTAGTTGTCGATGCAGCCGCCCATGTGCCCGAACGAATGATCGTAGCCCTGGCCGTTGGGCATGGTTTCCGGCGTGTAGCCCAGGTGCCACTTGCCCACGTGCCCCGTGGCGTAGCCGGCCGCCTTCATCATCTCGGCGATCGTCACCTGCTCCGTCGGCATGCCTTTGTGCCCCGGTTGCGACGAGACATTGCCCGGCACGCCTGCCCGCTGCGGATAGCGGCCCGTCATCAGCGCCGCCCGCGAAGGCGAGCAGACCGGCGCCGCGACGTAGAACTGGCTGAAGCGCGTCCCTTCCCGCGCCAGACGGTCCAGGTTGGGCGTGATCAGGTCCTTGGCGCCGTAGCAGTTGACATCAATACTGCCCTGATCATCCGTGAAAATCAGCAGCACGTTGGGCCGGCGCCTCCGCCCCTGGCCGCGAAGGACCCGCGGCATCAAAGCCGCACCCGCGGCCACGCCCAAGGTTCTGAGGAAATCCCGCCTGGTCTGTACGCTCATGATGCTGGTTCTCCTATTTCGTGTCTTTGGCCGGTGGTGTGTACGGCCCGTATTCGGCCCGCAGGAATTCGAGCCACCATCGGATGCCCGGATCGTCTTCCGTTCCATCGCCCCCGGGGCGGTGGTTCGGCCCGTAGGACGGGACGCATTGCAGCCAGGTCGAAGCCAGCATGTAGCCCTGGCCCTTGTCGAGATGGGCCCGGGTCTCGGCGATCTGGTTGGCCTTCATCGCGTCGTTGTAGAGCCCGATGTTGATGTAGTTGTAGGTGCCGTCGCGCTTGCTGTACTTGCCCCAGTAGCCGCCCGGTGCGTTGCCGGGCGTGGCCTCGCTCTGTATGTAGGGCTTGCCTGCGACCGGCTTGGCAAAATGGATGCCCAGGTCCGCCTCGGCCGGCGGCGGGCCGTGAAAGTTCGTCGCGATCACACAAGCCGGATCGACCGCCTTGCCCGCCAGGACCATCTGCCGCGTGTCGAAACCCTTGGCCCGCTTAGCCATGCCCTCGTTGTCCACGTCGACGAAGACGTTGCGGTAGTCATGTTCTTTGAGCCACGCAACGGTGTTAGCAATTGCCGCATTGGCCTCGGCCTGCGTCCAACTCTCGTGCTTGGCTTTGGAGGTGCTCCAGTAGAGGCACCCGACCAGGACAATCATGCCACGCTTATCGGCTGCCTCGATGATTCGCCCCATCCGCTTCGCATAGACCGGGTCCAGAGAAGCGTCGGCGCGATAGCCTTTGACGTCCCCGAAGCGCGAGCCCATGAAGAACACGCTGACCGTGTTGATGCCGTACGAGGCGAACGTGTCCAGGTTATCGATCAGTTCCTGCGCTGCGGCGTCCGAGATCAGAGCGTTCGAGCAGCGCAGCCCCTTGACCAGCAGCGGCGTGCCGCTGAGATACGTCTTTTCTCCTCGGACGCTAAATACATAGTTGCCCGCCAACGCAGGTCCGCCGCCGACCAGCAGGAGAAGAACCACGATCGGGTGACATCGATACCAACGAAATCTCCTCATGCTGGGCTCCTCATAGTGCACGGAATTGACGACACGTTTGTACCATGGCTACTATGCGCGCGTCAATGATCTGGTTCACTTGCGACCCGGTGGTACGCTTCAGTACTCGGGGAAGTGCCTCATCCATTGGGGCCAGTCGGATTGGAGGGCGCCGCCGGCGCGGGTCCACGCACCGTTTGTCTCGAAGTTGCGATGCCACTTCAGGGTCCACAGTTCTTTGAGGCCCACGTCACGCACGCTCCAATCCATAAACAGCACGTTGATGCCGTCGTCGTGCCGGGGGATACAGAAGATGCGCATTTCGCTGCCGGCCGTACCGACGCCCAAGCGCGGTTCGCCCTCGTAGGCGGGGGGCTCATCCACCGGATAAGGCTGCCCATCGGAGCGCCAGGCGCCATCGCCCATGATCGGCACGTTGTTCAAGCCCCGGTGACCGAGTTTGCGCCAGTAGTCCTCGAGACTGCGCCCGCCGCCGGTGTCCTGGCTGTCGTAGATCCATTCGTTCAACGCGTAGCTGCCCCGAGGTTCGTTGTTCATCACGATCACCGCATATCTCACCGGAGCCCCTTCTGCCTCCGTCCGTGTCGTCATCGGGCAGTACAGCATCGCGTCGGTGTCCGCGTAGTATTCTACCAGCGTCTGCATCCAGTTGCCGGCCAGGTAGCCCGGGAACCTGGCGTTGTTATCTTCGGCGTACATCGCCCAGACGAGGCCCCACTGTTTCAGATTGGCCCGGCACATGACGTTCTTGGTCTGCTTGCGCACCCGGGCCAGGGCCGGCATGAGAATGGCCATCAGCAGGGCAATGATCGCGATGACGACCAGCAGTTCGATCAGTGTAAAGGCTCTTCTGATGCGCATGGTTCGCTTCTCCCTTGACCTCAAAGACCTTGTCTGTGATTCGACTCGCCCCCGGCACGCGCTGAACCGTCGAAGACAAAAACTTATTATACCGCATCGCGACCGCCGGCGCCAACTGCGCATTGCCGCCCGGCTACCGGCAAGAGCACGGTTGGGCCGGGGAACGGGCAGATCAGGGATGCTGGAAGGGTGGCGTTGTCGCGTGGGGTCGAGATCGCTACAATAGGCGGCGTTGTGGTTTCCTGAAATCGAAGTTGGGCAGAAAGGTGGTGCGCTGTGAGCGATGGATTGACACGGCGGGATTTCCTCAAGGCGATGGGGTTGGCGGCTTTGGGGGGCAGGGCCCTGGCAGCAGACTCGGAACGGGCGGCGCGGAAGCCGAATATCATCTTTATCATGGCCGACGACCTGGGCTATGCGGAACTGGGCTGCTATGGGCAGAAGAAGATCAAGACGCCCCATATCGACCGTCTGGCCCGCGAAGGCATGCGCTTCACCGATTACTACACCGGTTCGGCCGTCTGCGCCCCGGCCCGCTGTACGCTCATGACAGGCCTGCACGGCGGGCATGCCTACGTGCGCAGCAATATGGAGGTGGGGGGCTGGGAGACGTTCAAAGGGCAACTGCCTCTGCCGGCCGAGACCGTCACCGTCGCCGAATTGCTCAAGGCGCAGGGCTACGCTACCGGAGCTTTCGGCAAGTGGGGCCTCGGCGCCGTCGGCTCGACGGGCGATCCGCTGGATCAGGGTTTCGACCGCTTCTTTGGCTACAACTGCCAGCGGCACGCGCACAACCTGTATCCAAGGTTTCTCATCAGCGACCGTGAGGAGTTGCCGCTCGAAGGCAACACCCGCGGCCTGACAGGGCAGCGCTATGCACCGCAGGCAATCGCCGATGAACTGCTGAAGTTCATCCGCGCCAATAAAGACAAGCCGTTCTTCGCTTACTATCCGACCGTCATCCCGCACCTGGCGCTGCAGGCGCCGCAAGAGGCGATCGACGAATACAAAGGGCAGTGGCCCGAGACGCCTTACGAGGGCAAGTCGTATCTGCCGCACCCGACGCCGAGATCGTGCTACGCGGCGATGATCAGCTTTCTCGATCGGCAGGTCGGACGCGTGATGGATCTGCTCCGGCGCGAGGGCCTGGACGACAAGACCATCGTGTTCTTCACCTCTGACAACGGCACCACCATGCTGAAAGCCCAGGTCGATTATGAGTTCTTCGAGAGTGTGGGGGCCTTGCGGGGTCTGAAAGGGGAGCTCTATGAAGGCGGGATTCGCGTGCCGATGATCGCGCGGTGGCCCGGGAAGATCGCGGCCGGGGCGGAGACGAATCACGCAGCGGCGCACTACGATGTGCTGGCCACGCTCATGGATTTGGCGGGAGCCGATGCGCCCGCCGGAATCGACAGCGTCAGCTTCTTACCCACCCTGCTTTCTCGGTCGGCAGATCAGAAGCAGCATGAGTACCTGTTCTGGGATTTCTCCGGCTACGGGGGGCAGCTTGCGGTTCGGATGGGCAAGTGGAAGGGCGTCAAGCAAGGTTTGCGGAAGGACCCCGACGCGCCCCTCGAGTTGTACGATCTGGAAAACGACATCGGCGAGCAGCGAAACGTGGCCGACGAGCACCCGGAGGTGGCCGCGCGGATCGAGGCGATCATGCTGGAAGCGCGGACGCGCCCGGCCGTCGAGCGGTTCCAGTTCGGTCGCTATCGCTCGTAGGGGCGGATTTGCTCTTTGCCCAGAAAAAAAGAGTTCCAGCCAGTTTTGGGCAGCCCGGCGTGGTATAATAAAAGTAGCTGAAATCATCTTTGGCATTTCGCGCGTGCATCTCTGTCCGACACCAGGAGAAGCTGTCGCGGTCCTGCTCGAAGGGATGAGACTATGGTTATGGTGTGCGTGCTCGTCTGGGGCCTCTCGGCGGTGCTGGCCTATTTTTGCACCGAAGGGGCGGCGCTGTGCTACGCCAAGGGTTCGTGGGACCGGGTGACGCGGGAGTTCGCCATCGTGTGCAGCGTGCTGCTGGGGCCTGTCTACCTGCTGATCGCGGCCGAGCTACTGCTGCTGGCGGCCATGGGCAAAGGGCTCGCTGCGGATATGCCCCAGCGCTACAAACATTGACCGGCAGGGCCCGGCGCGCTTTGTTGATGGCCTTGGGACTGTCGGTCTGAGGCAGCGGGCAGTGGAGATGCGCCGTGCACGTCGAGAGGAGATCCTCTTCGCGTTCTTTCTGCGGCTACCGGTGCGCGTAGAAAACGGGGCCCGCGTCTTAACGACACGGGCCCCGTGGTTTGCGATGGCCGTAGGAAACGCTGCACAGCGTTCTTCCGGCGGTTATCATTGACCTTACTGAGCCGGCACGTATTCACCTTCGTAGAACTTTACGTCGTCGACGTAGAAATCACCAGGCGCGAAAGCGATGTGGAACGTGATTGCTGCCGGATCGACGTCTTCTTCGAGGACGGGGGTCGTCACCGTGTACTCCGTCCAGACATCCGTCATGGTGAAGATCTGGTCGCCGTAACCCGTCCACGGGTCGGCCGCCTTTTCCGGCTTGAAGTTGATGTCCAGCGTCCCTTCGCTGCACCGCAGGTACGCGGAAAGCGTGTACTGCTTGCCCGCTTCGAAAACGTGCCCGGTGTGCTGCAAGCCGGCATCCCAGAAGTTCGCGCCGGCCGAATTCACCGTCACGTGCAGACAAGAGGTGCCCTCGATCGCACCCTCGCCGACCACTTCCATGGTGGCGTCACCATAGGTGCTCCACGGCGCCGTTACGCCATCCTCAAAACCGCCGTTAGCCAGCAGGTTCACGAAGGGCACGGGTTCCGGGGCTTCCGTCGGACCTTCGAGGCGTACGTTATCCAGGCCGATCCAGGTGTTCGCGCCGCTGACGTTCTCGAACTCGATGCCGATCGTCTTGCCGATCGCCTCGGGCGCCAGATAGGCGTTCAGTTCGAGGGCGTACTCCTGCATCTCTTCGGTCAGTGCCACATCAGCAGTCGCGGCCGGAACGCGGACACCGTTGGCGTCCTCATAGTACAGCGTCATACGCAGCGTCGTGGCCGCCCAGGTGATACGGGCGTCGACCTTCAGCGTCACCAGGTCCCCTTCGGCCAGCGTCATGGAGGTCATCTGGTAGACGGCTGGATCGCCCCCCATCAGATACGCGGTCCACTCGCCGTCGGTCGGGGTCCAGCCTGTCTCGACGCCGGAGTCGACGACGTCGGCGTCGGTAGCCCAGCCGGGCACCGCGTCAAAACCCCTCTGCTTCTCGGTACCGGGAAGCTCGAAGCTGGCGTTCTCGACCAGCGGCACCGGCAACAGCACCGCGTCGATGACATGGATGACACCGTTGGACGCGATGATGTCGGTAACGACAATCATCACCTGCCGTCCCGCCGCATCCGTCAGGACGCCGCCGGCCTGGCCGACGGTTCCACCGTTGAGCATCTGCAGTTCTTCGGCGGCCAGCACATCGGCAGCCAGCAGCTTGCCCGCGGCAATGTGATACATCAGCAGGTTCTGATCGGCGTCCACCCGCAGGGCGGCAACGGCGTCGTCCGTGGGTGCCAAGACCGTGTACTCGTCGTCGCCGCTCAGCAGGCCGAGCAGGGCCGGATTGTCCTGCACGATAGCGACCAGCTCGTCAAGCTGACCGGCCAGATCGCCGGCGCTGTTGGCTTCGACCATCATCTCCACGATGTTGCGGATCTCGTACGGCAGGACGACCGCGTCGATGACGTGGATCACACCGTTCGAGGCTTCGCCGTCGGTGGCGACAAAGCCCGCCTGCCGTCCGACGTTGTCGGTGAGCATGCCGTCCGCTTGCGCGAGTGAACCACCGGCGATCATCTCGATCTGAGCGGCCGCCAGGACGTCGTCGGCCATCAGCTTCCCGGCCGCCACGTGGTACATCAGGATGTCGTTCAGCGTGGCCGCATCCAGAGACGCGACGTTGCCGGCATCGATACCGAACTCAGCGAACGCATCATCCGTCGGCGCGAAGACCGTGTAAGCGCCTTCACTGGACAGCTCTTCGAGGATCGCTGGATCGCCGGCCATCACCGCAGCCAGCAGCGTGTCGAACTGACCCTTGAGATCACCGCTCTTGTTCAGCGCCATGGCGGCCTCGAGGATGGTGGGCACCGACGGCGCCGAGCGATACAGCCGAATGTCGTCGATGTATACTTTGCCCTTGCCACCGGACGGTAGCGGGACGTCACCGACACCGACGCCGATCTCGACGATGTTGCGGATGTTGATACCCAGCGAGCGAAGGTCGATACTCCAGGACTGCCACCAGGGATTGGTGGTACTGCCACCGTAGGTCACCTTCTTGCCGTTGATCGTCACATAGAGTTTATCGCGGGACGAGTTGTTGCCCGGATCTCCATGGAAGAAGACGACCAGTTTGCGGACGCCGTTATTCGTCCAGTTCTTGCGGGAAGAGATGCCGCGTTCGACCTCGATGATGTACGGCGACTTGGCGTTATCGTAGCTCAGCATCATCGACTGGGTGCCACTGTTGGCGACCACATTGTCGATCGTCGCGGAGCCGGTGTGGCCGGTCCGGACGCCGGTGTTGAGCTTCCAGCCGTCCTTCCAGGTGTCGCCGAGCTCGCCGTTGTAGCTCTCGAAGTCATCGACCACGAAGTAGTCCTGCGTCGCAAAGCTCCAGATGTCCCCGTCCAGGAAGCTGGGGGTCTCGGCGTCGTTGACTTCATTGACCTTCCAGTAGTACGTGGTCCCGATGTTCAGGGCCATACTGCCGAGATCGAAGCTCGTATCGTCTACGACGTCGACCAGGGCCGCGCCGCTGGCGACGGCGTCCTCACTACTGCTGACATACACTTCATGCACGTCTGCTTGGAGTCCGGCGCGCCAACTGAGGGTATCGGTGACGGCGATGCCCGTGGCACCATCGGCCGGTTGCGGTTCGCGGGCGCGGATCGGAACCGAGTAGAATCGGACTTCACTCAGACCGAACTTGGCTCCACCACCCCAGTTGCTGTGGGCGTCGATACGGACGTACTTGGCCACGACACCACCGAAATCGATCGTCTCGTGGGCGTAGTCATACGTACCGGGTGCCTGAGCCAATTCGAAATCACCGAGGGACATCCAGTTGTCGCCGTCGGTCGAGTACTCGATCGTGACGTCTTTCAAACCGTAGCCGTAGAAGGCCTCGATGGCCGTGTTCGAGTTCCAGACCCACATCTGATCGACCTTGTAGGCCTTGTCGAATTCATACAGCAGCCAGACCGGCTCATACACCACGAGCGGCGCATTCGGATCGTTGGGGTCCGGTTCCAGCACGTCCATCATGGTGATATCACTGAGCCACATGGTCGTGCCATTGGCCGAATGCAGATCGTTCTCATCCAACCCCGAGCCGTCAACAGTTCTCTCGGCACTCAAGGCCTCGCTGTAGGCACTGGAGGCGACCGCCGTGACGTCTTCGATGGGCAGGATATAAGGCTCGACGGTGAAGCTCCAGATCGGCCCGGCATAGACCTTGGAACTCGGTGCCGGATCGATTTCATCGACACGCCAGTAGTAGGTCGTACCGAATTCGAGCCTGCCGGGATCGGAGCTGGTCGCTTCCTGACCGGCGCTGACCAGGACGTCCAGCGGATTCTCGACCGTGGCGGCGGCCACGTCTTCCATGCTGGTGCCCAGGTACACGTCGCGCGTGCTCGAAGAGACGCCCGCCGTCCAGCCGAGGACGATCTCGTCACGCAGCAGATCGCTGGCGCCGTTGGCCGGTATGGGGGCCGATGCGTAGCGATAGGGAATGCTGATCATGTAGTCGACCGCGTTGAGGAAGATTTGCAGGCCCTCGGCGGTAAGGTTCAATTCGCCTTGGGTGGTGCCGGATGTTTCCTGCGTCCCGGCCGCGAAGAGCATCCGCGGACCACCGGCGAACTGGCCAGAGCCGGGATAGTACTCCACGCCCTTGTCCCATTCGGCGATCGCCATGGCGCTTTCGCCCAGGGCCTGGGCGAGGGCAACGCCGTTGCCCATATCCAGCGAACCGATGTGCGAGGTCTGCCCCGTGCCGACGTTCGGATCGGTGATCAAGACCAGGTTGGCAACGGGCTCCGGTGCATTCGGATCAATCGGCGCGTTGGGATCAACCGCCGGGGGGCTGAGGGGCACGCCTTCGAAGATTGGGTGCGTCGTATCTAACACTTCCGAGGTGACGCCCACCAGGTTCGTGATCGATGTGGAATCGACCCATCTCCAGCGACTGCTCCGAGTGATGTAGAGGTTCTTCAGCAGCAGCGGCGTCGTCACGGCATTCCACTGGGTCGGCTCGTCGCCGTCATCGTAGCTGCCGCTGCCACTGGCACGGCTGACGATGACCAGGTCCGCGGCGTTGAGCGTCGCGATCTTGTCGGCGTCGAGTTCCAGCCAGTTGTCCGGTTGGTAGTCCACCTCGTATCCCTCGGCCACCAACAGGTCAACCCAGCCCTGGTCGTCCAGGACGCCGTCACCGTTGTTGTCGTAAGCCTGGGACACCCAGACAATGTTGGCCGCTTGGAGAGTGGGGCTTAGGCAGAAGCCCAGCACCAGGAAAAGAAAAGCAAGCTTTCTGAACATAACGGTCCTCCTTCAAACAAAATCACCTCATCCGCGTCGTGGCGACACGCCACAACATCATCCCCCCCGCGACACGTCACGTTGTTCCATCACCGCTGCGGCGCCGCTAGATCAATTGATGTCTTGAGTTATCTGATCCTGTCTCGAGAAATGATGATCGTCTTGCGATCTGCTGATGGACCACCTCCTTTTTCTCTCTCTCTCCGCGCATAACGAAAACTATCCACGAACCCGCTTCGCGACCCGCTCTATGGAGTATTCTTCCCCCCTCCGTTGTCCGCAGTTTTCTGCTATCACCACCTTCGCCCTGAACGCCAACCGCTTTCAGGTTGTTCTATTTATGAGACGGCCGCACGCTGCTCCAAAACTCATTTATACAACAGCTTCCCAGCGCGTTCAAGAAAAAACGCTGGTTTCGCCCCTCCGGGATCTCGGCGGTCTTTTTCGGGGCACCGACGCTCCGGAGTGGGCGCAAACGGCGGTGCAGCCGCAAGTGCGGCGGTCTTGCGTCCTCACAGTCGATTTTCTGCTTGTGAGGCGGATATCGCCACTTACGCTGGACGCGCCCCCAGGCTCGGCGTGCAAAGGCCCAGGCGCTCCTGTCGTGCAGCTCGGCGAGGGCCTGACCGGCCTGGTTTCGGACGTCCGTTTGCCCGTCGAAGCAGGACGGGCCGAACCAACACCTAGAACCTGAATTCCAGCACTTTGGGCTCGACCAGCCGACGGTAGTCGGCCATGGCCATCCGGATCGCCTTGCCGTGCGTGCCACCCTGGAAGAGAATATGGTCGTCGGCTTCCAGGCTCTTCTCGATCACAGTCGGAAGGTCGTACAGGTTGCCAAACGGCGGCTCGGCTCCCAACTCACAGTCAGGGAACAACTTACCGATCTCTTCCTCGTCCGCCAGTTCCACCGACTCGGCGTCTACCTGGCCTTTCAGTTTGCCCAGATCGATCTTGTTCGGAGCCGGAAGAACGCACATGAGATAACGGCCGTCGGCCCTGACAATGACCGGTTTGGCCACGTTTTTCCCATGCTCGTGCTCGGCGGCCGCCAGGCCCTGGGCACTGAAGACGGGGCTATGCTCTGTGGTTTCGTACTTGACGCCGGCTTGGTCGAGGAATTCCATGACTCGCATCTGTCGCCTCCTTAACAAATGCCGATGAAACTGTGATGTACGCCTGCCTCCTATCATCCGCTCCTGGGCCCGGCAATCAAGGGAAATCTTGGCGAATTCGGTCGGTCGGCGCAAGTGGGCCAGATTTCTTCATCACCTTTCTGGTTCGGCGACGCGACGCGTCCGTCTGCATTATGGGATCAACGGGTTCTTCATGCCGCCGACGCGGCAGCCGGGCGAGCCTGGGCGGCAGCATCGGGGGCCGGGCAAGTTGAGCCGGATGGGAAAGCCGGTGGGAGATGGGCCGGGAAGACGGTGGAAACGGGGCAGGTTAAGATAGGGGTTTTTTGTTGACAGAGGGGGGATTTGGCTTTAGTATTGATGGGCTAAGGCCGAATACTTACAACGGCTTGTTGTTTTTAACCGCCTATGAAAGGGACGGACCGCTCGACTGCAAACGCCGCGAGGTAGGGGGTGTCTTACCGCTTCCATCCGTTGTTTGCAACCGGGTCCGGTCCTATAACTGGACAAAGGGGTATATGGGAGACGTTTCAATGTTAAAGGGACGAACCGTTACGCTGGTTCTTTTTATTGGATGTTTTGTCGTCGGGGCCGGTTTAGCGCGTGACCGCAGCCTCGCGGACGATTGGAACGACTTCCTGCACTTCACGAAGATTGGACGCTTCGATCTGGCCAAAGGCTATGCCCGCGCGATCTTGCAGAGCAGCCCCGACCCGGTGATGCTGCTGGAACTGAGCCAGGATAACCCGCAGGGTTACGACCTGGCGATGCGTGTGGTCGATACCTCCCATGACGCCGAACTGGCCGATCTGACCGAGGAGCTTCTCGCCGTCATCGAGCAGGGGCGTTTCGCCCGACGGTCCGATCCGCGGATCATCGTGGAGGAGATCAAACGGCTCAGCGGCACCATTCGTGGCAAGATGAACGCGACCACCCGCCTGAAGAACGCGGGTGAGTACGCCATTCCCTACATGCTCGATGCCATGGGCGATCCGGCCCGGCAGGGCGAGTTGAAGAACATCATCGAGGCGCTGCCGAAGATCGGTCGGCCGGCGATTCGGCCCCTGGTCGCGGCGCTGCAAATGAATGACATCGCGGTCAAGGCCGAGATCATCCGGGCCCTGGGCAAGATCGGTTATCCGCAGTCTTTGGCTTATCTGAAGTTCGTCAGCGAGAAGGACGCGTCGACGGAGCTTCGCGATCTGGCCGTTCAGAGCATCCGTCAGATCGACCCGCGGGCGGGCAGTGCTCCGGCCGCGGCCCTGTTCTTCCAGTTGGGCGAGAAGTACTACTACCACGACGAATCGCTGGCCCCGCAAGAGGGGGCGCCGATTGCCAATATCTGGTTCTGGGATGCCAACGCCGGCCGCCTGGTTCGCGCCGAAGTGGACCGCGCGTATTTTCACGAGCTGATGGCGATGCGCTGTAGCGAGTGGTCGCTGAAATCTGAAGAGCAGTTCGGTTTGGCCATCGGGCTGTGGCTGGCGGCGTTCTTCAAGGCCGAAGCGACCGGTGTCCCTATGCCGCAATACTTTGACGACAGTCACGCCGCCGCGTTGGTTTACGCCACGACGGCGGGCCCCGAATACTTGCACCAGACCCTGGCTCGCGCCGTCAACGATCGCAATGCGGCCGTGGCCCTGGGGGCGGTGGAAGCCTTGGCCACCAACGCCGGTGAACGGTCGCTGATGTACACGATGGGACCGGCCCAGCCGTTGCTGCAGGCCCTGTCGTTTGGCGACCGGGCGGTCCGCTATAGCGCGGCCATCGCCATCGCCAACGCCGGACCGCGCGCCGCCTTCAACGAGAGCCGTCTCGTCGTGCAGAACCTGGCCGAGGCCCTGCCGGGCAATGACCAGGGAGGCTCCAACGGCGCCGAGACCTGGACCGCTGAACTGGCGGAAAGCTACGCCTTGCGGGCGGCCCACGCCTTGCTGAACGTGGCGATCAGCCGCAATCCCGTGATCGATCTCTCGCTGGCTCAATCCGCGCTGATCACGGCCAGCAAGGGCAATCCCCAGCAGGAGATTCAGGTGTTGGCCGGTGAGATTCTGGCTTACGTGGGCAGTGCCGAGGCCCAGCGTGCTCTTGCCGAGGTGGCGCTGGACGCGGGCAAGGTGATGGAGGTGCGGATCGCGGCCTTCGCGTCGCTGGCCAGTTCGGCGAAGATGAATGCGAACTTACTGTCCGATGCGACGGTCGATCAGATCTACAGCCTGATCAGTTCCGAACAGACCGACGCAGATTTGCGGGCAGCCGCCGCGGCCGCCTACGGGGCGCTGAATCTGCCCAGCCAGAAGGTCAAAGAGCTGATTCTCGACCAGGCCAAAAGCTAATCATCAACGTGTTCTTTGATCTGACTGTGACCCTGTACGGTCTCGAGGGGACGCGACCTGCATCCTCTTGAGGCCGTATTACATTTCTGAGATCGGCACGCAGTGCAAGATTTCCCCGGCGATCGAAGACGTGAGGGTTTCGACCTCTGCTGCGCTTCGACATAGAAGGGCGTTTACGTCACCGTCTCAGGTTTCAGTCCAGATTGGACAAAAAAGACTGCGAGAACCTCATCCCTGGGGCGTCCATCTCTTCGGCAGGCGTATCTGACGCGACAGAAGGAGTGGAACATGGTTCGAATCGAGCGCAGCAAGCCCCTTGACTGGCGCCTCTTTGGCGGTTTGCTGGCGGTGGCTGTCGCCGGCCAGGCCGCGGCGCTACCCTATGTACTTACTCTGTTCGAGACCAGCCGCCTCTCCTTGCCCGTGCCGTTGGCGGTGGCGGTGTTGGTTCAGATCGTGCAGGGGACCGTCCTGTCAGCCGTGGCGATTCTGCTGGGCCTGCGGATGGCAAAGGGCCTCGGGTTGGGACTGCCGTTCGCGCAAGATTGGCTGGACCATCGGCTCGACCGCGCGCGGTTCGGACGCACGGTCATACTCTCGATTGGACTGGGTGCGATTGCGGGAGCGGCCATTTTCGTGCTGGATCGCTTTGCCTTCGCGCTGCTGGCCGAGCCGATCACTGCCATGCAGGAGACCCCGCCGCTGTGGCAGCGCGTCCTCGTTTCGTTCTATGGCGGTATCAATGAGGAGATCTTTCTGCGGCTGTTTCTGATGACGTTTCTCATCTGGCTGGGGGCGAAGCTGACCCGTCGCACGGTGCCTGCGGCGCTGACGATATGGGTCGCGATTATTGCCGTCAGTATCGTGTTCGGGCTGGGGCACCTGCCCATGATAGCCCGGCTCACGGCGCTGACGCCCGTCGTCGTGGCCCGGGCGCTGGTGCTCAACGGCATCGCCGGCGTCCTGTTTGGCTGGCTCTACTGGCGCCGCGGTTTGGAGGCGGCCATGATCGCCCACTTCACCACCGACATCGTCCTGCACGTCCTGCTGCCCTCGGTGGTCTAAGTGAATTTGCATCGACGTGATGCCGCCACTACCCAGGCGTGTGGCAGCGTCAAGCGCAGCTTGGCGATGGATTCTCACGCATCCCTATTAACCATCGCCAAGGCCTACGGCCTTGACGCTGCCACACTTCGTTTTGCTTCGGTGATGGGATGCTATGGCGATCTCGTCCTTCTCACGTCCCGGGAATGCCTGTGTCGCCGTGTCGCGTGCTCATCGGGCGAAATCCTCCGGGAAGTTCAGG
>CP070782.1:4060689-4067377 GCA_020346325.1 Phycisphaerales bacterium | reverse complement strand
GGTGGCGAGAAAAAACAAAGCCAATTCGGGGCAGAGCCGAGCGATGGCGATCAAGCGCACAGAGAAGGGAAAACCAGGGAACGAGGATTCGAACCTCGACTAACTGATCCAGAGGCGGCCCCAAACTCACTTCTTGGCCTCAAGAACGCGGTTTTGGGCCAAATGCATGTCGAAGTGCTTGTCGGAACGCATGTCCGGCTCTTCGACCGCGGCGGTGCGCGTTTGACCCGCCCCACAGCCACGTTGGTCTCTTCCACAGAGCCACCAGGTCGTCGCGCGCCGGTGGTATCCACTGTCACAGGCTTTGCGACGTGCCTCTCAGAAGTCCAGTTCCACACTGCAAGTGCTGCCCTCCAGTCGGCGGCGGACCGCAAAACCACTCTTCTGGAGCACGGCCAGCATCGCCTTGTTCTCCGCCAAGACCTCCGCCGAGAAGCCGGCGAGACCTTGCGCTCTGGCGACGCCAGCCAGACAGCTCAGCAGGAAACTTCCGATGCCATGGCCCTGCCATTCGTCCCGCACGACGAAGGCCACCTCGGCGCGATTGTCCCCGGGAATCAGATAGTAGCGCCCGACGGCGACGATCTCCTCGCCCTGCGCCTCCGGGACCGTTCCGACGATCGCCATTTCGTCGCGATAGTCAATGTACACGAAATTCTGGATCTGTCGTCGCGGAACGCGCGGGATCTGCGCCATGAAACGATAATAGATCGTCTGTCGCGACAGCGACTGGAAGAGTTCCTGCATCCGCGCCTCGTCGGTCAGGTGCAACGGACGAAAGGTCACGAGCGAACCGTTGTCGAGAACCATCGACCTCTTCAGCGCCGGGGGCTCGATGTGAATGCGCCCCTCGATGCCGATCAGATCCGAACTGACATAGTTGTGCTCGACGGCTTGGCGCAGCAACTGGCCGCGGAACTGTGGATGGGCGATGCTGATCAGGGCAAGGGCACGCTCTTGCAGGCTCTTGCCGCGGAGGTAGGCGACACCGTATTCGGTCACCACGTAATGGACCTCGAAACACGTGGCAACGACTCGGGCCCCGCGGCTCAGGTGCGGTACAATGCGCGAGACAGTGCCGTCGGCGGCGATGGATTCGAGGACGACGATCATCCTGCCCCCGTCGGCGCGCGTGACCCCGTGTACGTAGTTGGCATGTCCCCCCATGTCGGCCGACCCCGCCTGCGACGAGTTGGCGGCGATCTGCCCCATCAGGTCCATCTCGGCCGCGCGACTCACAGTCACCATATCGCGCTGACGACTGATAGTCATCGGATCGCTGACCTGCTCGCTAGGTCGAAAACAGAACAGGGGATTGTGGTCGACGCAGTCGTAGAGCTTCCGCGTGCCCAGACACATACTGCCCACGACCTTGCCCCGGTCATTGGTCTTCCGCACTCCGGTGACAGCTCCGGTGTCGACGAGTTCCATAATCGCGTTGCTGATGACCTCGGCGTGAACACCCAGATCGCGTTTCTGCTGGAGGAATTCGGGCAAGGCCATCGATACGCCGTCGGTTCCGAAGCCAACCGTGGAACCGTCGGGGATGAGCGCAGCGGCATTGCTTGCCAGAGAGCGTTCGGTCTCGCTGGGAGTAGGAAGATTGATCTCCAGGAGCGGTTCATCGTGCGCTACCAGAACGTCCAGGTCATAAACCGGCACGAAACTGTCACCCAGCGTCCGCGGCATCTGACGATTCACCTGGGCAATGACCAATCCGGCATTCTCCATGGCACTGCGCGTCACATCGACCGACACGCCGAGAGAGCAGCGATCATCTTCATCCGGTTCGGTTACCTGGACAAGCGCCACATCGATCGGCACACGCCCGGACATGAACAGACCCGGGATGTCACTGAGAAGGACAGGCGTGTGATCCCCCACGCACCCGTGGGTCGAGTTCTCCGCGCCTCCTTCGATGAAGAACGGGCGGAGACGGAAACGCTCGGCCAATTCCGTATGAAGGGCGGCAGGCTCTCCCAGTGTTACCAAATGGATGATCTCGAGGTCGTCCAGCTCGCGGGCACGATTCAACAAGGCGCGCACCAAGGCCTGCGGCTGCCCACACGCACTGCCCAGAAACACGCGGTGGCCCGGGCGGATGCGTCCGATGGCTTCCTCCGGCGAGACGACCATGTGCGAAAAACGCGCCAGCCAGTGGGGAACCTCCCCGATCTGCTCAGCACGACGTCGAGGGCTCATTGGTCCATACCGGCAAACAAGGTGATCCGCGCATCAACGACCACGGGTTCAACGCCGACGGTTCCCACGAGGTATGGATCGATGTTCAATTCTTTGACCTCGGGGAAGTCTGTCGCCAATTGGCTGATCCGTTGCAGGGCGCCGACGATGGCGGCGAAGTCAATCCTGTCTCCGTCGCTCAGGCCGCTCAGGAGTGCATATGAACGCGTCTCCGACAGCATCTGCACCGCCTCTTCCGCCGTGACGGGGGCCATATGGTAGGAAAGACTGTCCAGGCGATCAACAAGGGTACCGCCGAGGCCGAACATCAACAGGGGCCCGAATCTAGGATCGTAGGTCGTCCCCAGGACCACCTGTACCCCCTGGCCACACATCTTCTCCACATACACCCCGTCCAGATGCACGGCGGGTTTCCCGCGATCGGCCCGCAGCACGAGCAGGTCAAAGGTGTCGCGTACATCGGCCGCACTGCTCACGTTCAGTTTCACACCACCGACGTCAGATTTGTGCAGGACGTCGGCCGAAACAATCTTCATCGCCACCGGGAATCCGATGCGCTCGGCAACGTCGACGGCTTCCTGAGGCGAATGGGCCACCGCTCCATCCGGAACTTTCAGATCGTAAGCTTGCAGGATCTTCTTGGTGTCGACCTCCGACATGCGCAAGCGGCCGGCCCGGCGATGGCGCTTGATAATCCGCTCTACTCGACGGCGATTCACAGGAAATCGCACGATGACCTGTTCCGGGCGATTCAGCCAAACCCGATAGTCATGCATGGCGCGGAGCGTTGCCACCGCTCGCTCCGGAGACGGATAGACTGGGACTCTGCCCCCAGCCAGCGGTACCGTGTTCGTCGCGCCCAGACAGACGAGCAGCAGAGGCTTCTCTTCCGGAGCTCTCGCCGCAATGGCCTCGACCGTCTCGACGGGCTTGGTCATGGCGTGAGACGTCAGGATCACGATCGCGCCGTCGACGGATTCTTCTTGGAGGACGGCGCTGACGGTGTCGGCGTACCGCTGGGGATTCGCGTCGCCCAGTACGTCGATCGGATTGTGGACCGTGCCCCTGAGGGGCAGCCGCGCCTTAAGGGCCTCCACCGTACTACCGTCGAGATGAGCCAATTTCATCCCGGCTCGTTCGATGGCATCGGCAGCAATGACACCAGGGCCTCCGGAATTGGTGATAACACTGAGGCGGTTGCCCCGAGGAAGCGGTTGTCGCGAGAGGCCCGAGGCAAAATCCCACAGCGCATCGAGGCTGTCGGCCCTGATGATACCGGCGCGTTTGAAAGCAGCCGCATACGCCGGGTCGGCACCGGCCAGATACCCGGTGTGGGCGGAGGCCGTCCACATCCCGGCTTTCGTCACACCCGCCCGGAAAAGGACGAACGGTTTCGACGAAGTGACCGCGCACGCGGCCCGAAGGAAGCGCTCGCCCGAACTGATGTTTTCCAGATATCCTACCACTATCTTCGTTTGCTCATCGGCCGCGAGTGTTTCGAGGATATCCGCCTCGTCGATGTCGGCTTTGTTGCCAATACTGATCACCTTGGCCAGACCCAGCCCGCTCATCTGAGCCCAGTCCAAAATGGCCGTACACAGCGCTCCCGACTGCGACAGCACCGATATGCCGCCGGGCTGGGGCATGCCCCGGGCGAAGGTCGCGTTCAGGCGATGTCCCGTATTAATCAGTCCCAGGCAATTGGGCCCCAGGAGCCTGACGTCAGCCTGAGCACAGCGCTCCGCCAGCCGGGATTCCGCAAGGGCCCCCTCCGAACCGGTTTCCCCAAAACCGGCGGCAACGACAACAATCGCCCTGGCTTTGGCCTTGATGGCACTGTCGACAGCTTCCGCCACCGCCGGCGCGGGAACGGCCACAACACACAGATCGACCGGGCCACCGAAGGTGGCGAGATCCGAGATACATTCGACTCCCAGGATTTCCGTAGCCGACGGATTGACCGGAACGACGGTTCCCTCAAAGCCGCCTTCGCGGATGTTGGCAAAGATCTCGTGACCTACTTTGCCAGGCGAGCGCGAAGCGCCGATCACCGCCACTGAGGACGGATGGAGCAGTGCGTCCAGACAGCGATCCGTGGTGTTCCCGGATAGTCGCGTGCGCCGGCGTCTAATGTTCGTGGTTTTCGATTGCCGAGCCGACGTCATGTGAGTCACATGGCCGACGGCCGCCGATTGCGTATGCTTCCGATCGCTGACAGGTGTCATTTGATCGCCTCACTAGACCAACTGCAACCCACTCGATAGCTGACTCGCATGGCGCGTACGGAAGGTACCGGCATACAAGCGCTCCCCGCGAATACTCGCCGAAGTGATCCCGGATGGGACGCTTGCCTCCCGAGGAAAGCCAGCGACAATACGGCGAATTCAGAACAGTCCTTGGACCTTGCCCGTCTCGACGTCGACGTCAATGTGCCGGAAGGCAGGATTGGACGCCGTGCCGGGCATCAGCTTGATATCTCCGGCGATGGGCACAATGAGACCGGCCCCTTTGTAAATGCGGAAATCACGGATCGGCAGTTCCCAGTTCGTCGGTCGGCCTTTCAAAGCGGGGTCATGTGACAGGCTCAAATGGGTTTTGACCATGCACACCCCAAAGTCCGCCAGCACTCCGTTGGAGCGTTCCAGCACCTCGGCCTTGGCCCGGGCCTGGGGGCTATAGGTCACACCCGAAGCCCCGTACACCTCCCGGGCGATCATCTCGATCTGTTTTCGTAGTAGCATGCCGTGCGGATACAAGAACTTGAATTCGTGTTCTTCGCTGCAAGCCTCCACGACGGCTTCCGCCAGTTCAATGGCGCCGTCGCCGCCTTTGAGCCAGTGCTCGGAAACGGCGGCCAATGCGCCATGCCGCTCGGCGATCTTCCGCACCAGGTTGATCTCCGCCTTGGTATCGGTATGAAAGCTGTTGACACACACAACGGGACGAACGCCGCTCTTCTTGACGATGTCGATATGAGCGATCAGATTCTCGCAGCCTTTCTCCAGCAATTCCAGGTTTTCGTGCGTATACTCCTCGCTCAGAGGGACGCCCGGTTTGACCGCCGGACCGCCCCCATGCATCTTCAGCGCGCGAATGGTCGCCACGACAACCACGGCGTCGGGCTTCAGGCCCGAGAACCGGCACTTCAGATTCCAGAATTTCTCGAAGCCAATGTCGGCACCAAAACCGCTCTCGGTCACGTGATAGTCCGACAGCTTCGTCGCCAGCCGATCCGCAATCACCGAGCTCTGCCCGATGGCAATGTTGGCAAAAGGTCCCGCGTGGACAAAGACCGGCTGCCCCTCGATAGTCTGCATCAAACTTGGATTCAGCGTCTCAACCATCCAGGCCGTCATCGCGCCGTCCACTTCGAGGTCGGCCGTGGTGATTTCGTTGCCCTGCTTGTCGTACGCCACGACGATCCTGCTGATTCGCTGGCGTAAGTCTTTGAGATCCTGTGCGACCGCCAGAATGGCCATCAGTTCGCTGGACACGGAAATGTCGAAACCCGAGTCCATCTCGAAGCCGTCCATCTTGCCGCCTTTGCCAATGGTGATGTGGCGCAGCGACTGCGCGCAGAAATCCATCAGCCAGCGCAATTCCACCCGCTCCGGATCGATGTCCAGTCGTCTCAGGTTGCGTGCCGCCAAACGTTCGTCGTCGTAGTTTCTCTCGTGCTGCATGCGAGCGGTGAGCGCGACCATGGCCAGATTGTGCGCGTTGGTAATGCAATCGATGTCGCCGGTGAAGTGGATCGAAAACGGCGTCAGGGGAACGCACTGCGCCAGCCCCCCGCCGGCGGCCGAACCCTTTATGTTAAACGTGGGCCCGCCACTGGGCTGACGTATGGCGCCCGTGACCCGTTTGTCCAGCTTGCCCAGCCCTTCGATGAGACCGATGACTGTCGTGGTCTTGCCTTCTCCCAAAGGAGTCGGCGTTATCGCCGTGACATCGATGTACTTGGCCGTCGCGTTCTTCTCGACGCGCCGCATTGCCTGGGCGTAATCGACCTTGGCGAGCTGCCGCCCCATGGGAATCAACTCGTGATCGTACAGCCCAAGTTCCCGTCCCAGCACCAGCGGCGGCTTCATGAACGCTTCGGCCGACTCGGCAATCTGCCAGTCTTTCATGGTCACCGGATCGAGAGTCGGCCTGCTGGTGCCCGCCAGTATGGGTCTGCCCCTCAGTGATGCCGCCGTGCCAACCTGAAAAGTGGCCCTCGTATGACGCCGCACGGGCGCCGGACTCGTCCGGGCCCCCTCGGGCGGTCTCAGCGTCTCAAGCTTCACAACGGGTGCCACACCACTCTTGCCCTTGGCCTCATTGGATACTGACCTGCTGTTCATAAGGTCTCTTCCTCGATTGGTGCCCTGGCTACTCCGTCTGCCCTGAGCACAGATACCGTCGGTCCAGGGATGCTCCGCAGACTCCCCTGACGTTCATGCCTGTCGAATTACGAATGCCACAATTCGGCGCCGGCAAACCC
>CP070782.1:4045964-4060589 GCA_020346325.1 Phycisphaerales bacterium | reverse complement strand
AGCCCTTCCGGAGGTTCACCGTCCTCGCTCGTCTCGGCGATCTCAGGAAGCACCCAGCGCTCGAAATCTTCGGCCGTTTCTATGCGCCGGCCGTAGGGCACGGGCAAGCCGAGCCGCAATCGCGGCGTATGGTCGAGATTGAAGACATACAGCGCGTCATAGTCATACTCGGCGACTGTCTCCGGAGGCGTGCCGTCAGGAACGTAAAGCGCCCACTCGGTCAGTATCTCTCCTTTGTCGACATAGGACGTGCGGGTATAGGCCAGATGATAACCCCAGTACGTAACCTCGCTGGGTTCGCCTCCAGGCTTGAGGGCATTGAATTCGATGGGCAGCTTAGGCAAGGCGCCCCCGAATTCGAGGCCCGCGAAGTACGCCTCGCGTGGCATCGGAGACATCTCGTCAATACTCCACCAACCCCAGATGACGCTGCCGTCCAGCAAAGTGAAGCTCCGCGCCACGCCATGCGAAAGACTGCACCTGTCATCACCGTAGCCTCCTGCGCTCGGAGCGTATTCATTGAGAGAGCCCATCGTCTCTTTCGTATTCCTGGCCTCATACCCGGCGGGAACCTCCATCGCAAAGACATCTGGCGGGACATCCACATCGAGTTCGATCCTCGTGTACTCCTGGCGAAGCATCCAATCCGTGTTACTCCATTTCGTCCAGGATTGAACGCGTTTCGTCTGGCCGGTTTCGGGTGAAAACCAGAAGCGCGTGCGGTACCCCGACCCTACAACCTGATTGACGCGCTGCCACTGCCAAATCTCACACCACTGGCCGTCGACTTCTTCGGCGCCGATTCTGACGGAACTGGCCAAATCCGTGAAATCTCCCAGCAGAAGCCGCACCCAGCGGTCGGCAGTCTCCGATGATTCCGCCGCCTCGTTTCGTCGTCTGGACCGATAGAAATACGCTGTCTTCTCCGTATGGTTCAGGCGGACCCGATACTGCGAATCCCGGATCACTTCGCCCACGCTGATATGGAGATAGTCCTTACGGCTCGTGAGACTGCACGTACTTCGCCGATCGCGTCCGCCGATGAGATCGACCCACAGCTCGATCGGTACGGGAGGAATCTCGCTGCCATCGGGCATGGTGTCCTCGGGAAAATAGTGCCAGCCCGTGGCGTGGATGGTGGCCGCCTGGGCGAGAATACCGGGGGCGTCGGTGACGGCGTAGACAGGAGCCGTGACATCGAAGGAACCCATGAGGTGCGCTACGATCAGGAGGCAGGCAACTACGACCGCTACGGCGATAGTCCACCTGACAATGGGGTCTCTTCGAATCAACTCGATAAAACGCACATTCCGCGTGCCCGAAGCCCGCGTCTGAGTGAGTTCGGTGTGGAACTGGTTCACCTGGGTTTGATACTGGCCCTTCCAGCGCTGGAAGTCGAACGTCGGACCGTCGTGACCAATCGCCGTGTGGATCAGGTCGTCAAGCTTCTTGTCATTATCGTCGGCCTTCATGGCTCACTCTCCAAGACGCCCTGTCGGCGCAGGTATTTGGCTAGTTTTCGTTTGGCCCGCGTCAGCCGACCGTTGACGGTCGTCCGTGACAGGTCGAGGACGTCGGCAATCTGTTCGTAAGAGCGGTGGTCGTAGTAGCGCAGAATGACGACTTCTTTCATTGCCGCCGGCAGCGTGTCAATCCCCTGGCGCACAGTGCGAAGGGTTTCCTCATCGCTATCACCGTCATATGCCACCGCGCCGTCATCCTTCCGACGTTGCCGCAGTCGGACGCGGGCCATGTCGATCGCCACGTTTCGACAAATCTGGGCCAGCCACGGTCCGAACCGCCCCGGATCTTTCAGCTTGCGCAGGTTCACCAGGGCCCGGGCAAACGCCTCCTGGGTGGCGTCCTCGGCCAGTTGATGGTCTCCGAGCACACTGTACGCGACGGCTACCTGTGCGGAATAATACCACTCACACAGCCTGCCAAAGCTGTCGATATCGCCACTCAAGGCGGCTTGAACCCATTCGCTCTGCGCTTCGATGGCCATGCTCCTAATTGAGCCCGCGATGCCCCGTCTCTACCTTATTGTCTGGTTTTCGCGCGAAAGTAAGCGCAAAAAAATACCGATTCGCTCTGAAAAGCTGTGGTTTCGCTGATAAGAAGAGCGTGGTTCCGATGGCGCCTCATCAGAGCCACACTCGATACTCGCTTTCGCCGAATGCCAGGCATCTGCCCGCGCCCTGCCGCGCGGCGAGTATTACTCGACAAGAGCAGCCGGATGACCGAACCCAATGTCGTCGATGAAGATCAGGCCCGTATCGCCGGCGACAGGGTTGCTTCGGTCACCAACGCCAATATACATCGTTCGGATGCTGCCCAGGTTGATGCCGCTGAGCTCGTACTCCGCTTCGGAATAGACCGGCGCGCCAGCTCAAGAGAGCTTCCGGCGCCACATCGACCGCGCCGTCGGCCGAACTCGGGTCACCCGCTAATTCCGGCTCGCCCTTCATCAACTCGGCGTTCGCCTCAGCGTCGAGGACTTCATCGTAGCAGCGTACATCATCCAGGATGCCATGGTAGTACTGCTGGTTCTGTCCCGCCCGATGGCCGAACGGGGAGGCGCCGCCGCCCCAGGGATCGTCGGCCGTCGGACCTTCCGCATCGAGTGTGCCGTTGATGTAGATCTGCTGTAGGGTCGAGGCCCCGTCGTAGATCAGCGCGACATGGTACCAGGTATCAGCCTCAATAGGAGTCGTGGTGATAACGTAATTCGGGAGGCTACCGGCCGCAAACAACTAATTGGCGATCACACCGTTCTCCACGTAAGCCTCGAACTGGTCGACCGAACCGAGGAACTGCCCCCGCGCGCCCACCGTGGCACCGTTGAACCAGAGGACGATCGTGCCCTGGTTCGCTGGCACGAAACCACTGGACTCCACCGTGTCGTCCTGGCCGTCGAAGAACAACCCGTTCTCGATCTGGGCTGGCACCGGAATGGGCCCCTGGACCGTTCCGTGCAGCCCCCCACAGTATCGGTGGCGTCGACATCGAGCGTCCAATCGTGAATCAACGCGCCGTGTACCGGCGCGGCGGCGAAAACAAGAGCTACAACCGATGAAACCACAATCGTCTTAATCATGATTCTGCTCCTCCTTTGAATTGACACAACGCACCAGCTGCAACTCAGGACCCTTGCAATGTGGATTGGTGTTAACCACAGGATTTCAAACAGCACTCCCACAGACAGCACATGATTATCTTGCCTTGTAGGCCAAGCTCGTGTCAATCGTCGCGAAGTCTCCAGCGGACCAAACGCCGATCGGCTGATCTCGGCATAACATCAAGCAGACGACCCTTTACCACGCAAGCAGGATCGCAGACCACGCCGGTAAGAGACGACGCCACCGGCCAGACTTCCATGGCGGCCACCGGACGTTTTTGATTGGTTTTACGGGATCGGTCGCAATAGAATCATCTTGAGCGCCCCGCGATGCCGGCACGAGAACATGTCGGCTGTGTTCGGCGACCAACAGTGCACTAAACATCGGGAGGTAAGGAGGTGCATTATGAAACGGAGATCACGTCGGTGCGAAGCTACCGTTGTCGCGCTGCTGGCCCTGGGGCTGGCCGCCGGATTGCCTGGAACGTGGGCCCAGGAACGCAAGATCACCGTGGCTGCCTCGGACCTGCCGGAGGTAATCAGGGAAGCCATCCAGAAGGCTTTTCCAGGTGATCGAATTCTGATCATCGAGAAGGAGGTTGAGGGCGAGGACCCGGGTCAGTATGACGTAGTCATCCAGTCCGGCGACAAGCAGTACGAAGTCGAGATCGCCCCCGACGGTCGGATCATCGAGACCAAGGAGAGAGCGATCGCCCAGGGAGGCACGAACACTGAGGCCGGAAAGAAATGGACCGATTCCTTCGGTCAGGAGGCGTGCAGTTTCTCATCGCTCGGCCGCAACTCCTACTCTATTCTCATCCCCGGCCATCAGTTGACGCTGGAAAGTCCGGAAGAGAAAGTTGTGATCACCGTCCTGAACGAGACCAAGATGATCGGCAATGTCGAGACGCGCGTGGTCGAAGAGCGTGAGGAAGAGAACGGCGAACTGAAGGAGGTCTCGCGCAACTTCTTCGCCACCTGCCGCGAGCACGGGGACGTGTTCTATTTCGGTGAGGAAGTCGACGACTATGACCAAGGCAAGATCGTCGGGCACGGGGGGGCCTGGCGTGCCGACGAGCCCGGTTCCAAAGCCGGCATCCTCATGCCCGGGACGATCCTGCTGGGAGCGCGGCATTACCAGGAGATCGCGCCGAACGCCATGGACCGAGCCGAGATCATCGCCAACGACGTGACCCTCGCGACACCGGCGGGCATCTTCCATCACTGCGTCCGTGTGGAGGAGACCTCCGGCCTGGACCCCGACGAGAAATGCTACAAAACCTACGCGCCCGGAATCGGTCTCATCCAGGACGAGGACCTGCTGCTGGTGAGCTATCGTGTCGCCGAAAGGGAAGAGAAGGTCGCTCCTCGTGACTTGCCGCCCGCGGTGCGCCGCGCCCTGCGGAGACATCTGGCCGGCGGGAAGGTCGTCGAGATCGAAAAGGAGATCGTCGCCGGCACGGTGGTCTACGAGGCTGAAATCGTCCGCGACGGCAAGGAATTCGACATCCGCATTTCTGCGACGGGCGAATATCTGGGAACCGAGCCGGACGATGACGTCAAAGACGCCGACGACGACCAGAAAGAAGACTGAGGCCGCGCCGCCCACGAGCTCAACGTTGCGGTAGAGACACAGGTCTTAGGTCGCGACGAGGTTGACGCGCCCGAGCTTAACGCCCTTCATGCTCAGGATCTGCTCGCCCACGCGGTTGATCTCGCCAACCTGGCCGCGCAGCACGATGATCTCCAGGCAATCATGCTCGTCCAGGTGGACATGCAGTGACGAAATGGCGTGCAAGAGGTGCGAGTGCTGTAGGCCGACCAGCTTCTCGGTGAGTCTGGTCGCATGGTGATCGTAGACCAGGAATACGGCCGCGACGGCTTTGGCCTTGGGGTCGCTGAGCCGCTCCTGGCTCAACCGCTGCCGTACCAGATCGCGCAGCGCCTCCGAACGGCTCTGATAACCCTGCTGCGCGATGAGCTTGTCGAAGTCGGCCAGCAAGGCGCTGTCCAACGAAACACCGATGCGTTCAAGGTCTGCCACGGCACGGTTCCCTGCAATCACTAATCCTTGCTCGTCATGTAGATCACCTGTTCGGCCCGCAGATTCGGGGCAACACGAACGGGGTTCGTGCTGGTCTTGACCAACGGAATCCTTCTTTCGACCGTCGCCCCCAACTTCCGGCAGAACGCGTCGAAGTCTTTCAAAGACAGACAGTGGATGTTGGGCGTATCGTACCAGCCGAACGGGAGTTGCCGCGTCACGGGCGCCCGGCCTGAGAGCAGCAACTGCACTCGGCAGCGCCAATGCCCGAAATTCGGAAAGCTGACAATCACCTTGCGCCCGACGCGCAGCAGTTCCTTCAGCACCCTCTCGGGATGCTTGATGGTCTGCACGGTCTGCGACATGATCACGTAGTCGAAGCTCTTGTCAGCATAACTGCTCAGACCGCGTTCGATGTCATATTGGATGATGGACAGCTTCCGACAGACGCACCCGAGCACCAGGTCCTGTTGCAGTTCGATCCCCCGCCCCTCGATGTGCTTGTCCCGCCGGAGATTGGCAAGTAGTTCGCCGTCCCCGCAACCGACGTCCAGCACCGTACTGTCGGGGGCGATCAGTGATTCGACGAGGTCGTAATCGACGCGGGCTCGATGCGCCTGATCGTAATGCGTTGGCGCCAGCCTGGGCCGATCGCAGCAGAAGCCGCCGTCACCGACGGCACGCCGCTTGTGAGTCGCGGCCAGAAAGCAACAGATGAAGGCACCGAGCGTTTCCTTCTCTAACAGGAACGCGTCGTGCCCGTACGACGACGCGATGTTACAGAAGCTCACATCCTTGCCGTTGGCGACCAGCGCTTCGACCATCGCCTCCGATTGCGCGGGCGTGAACAGCCAGTCACTGCTGAAGCTGACGATCAGAAACCGCGCCTGCGCGCCCGCGAAGGCCTGCTTGAGCGATCCGTGATCGCGCACGAGATCGAAGTAGTCGGCCGCCTTGGTGATGTACAGATAGCTGTTGGCATCGAACCGGTCGACGAAGGTCTGGCCCTGGTGGTCGAGATAGGTCTCGACCGAGAACTCCGAGTTGAAATCGTAGCTGTATTCGTCGGCGCGACGCAATTGGCGTCCGAACTTCTGCCGCATGCCCTCTTCGGACAGATACGTGATGTGGCCGATCATCCGGGCGATTCCCAGACCGCGCGCCGGCAATTCACCACGGTGATATTGGCCGTTGGCAAAATTGGCGTCACCCAAGATGGCGTTTCGCCCCACAGCGTCGAAGGCGATCGACTGAGCCCCCAGATGAGCCGTCGTCGCAATGGGCAGCGCCGCGTCCATCATGTCGGGATAGGCGATCGCCCATTGCAGCACCTGCATGCCGCCGATGGAACCGCCGACCACGGCCAACAGATGCTCGATGCCGAGCTTGTCCAGTAAGAGCTTCTGCACCTTCACCATATCGGCAATGGTGATGATGGGAAAGTCCAGACCGTAAGGTTTGCCCGTGGCGGGATTGACCGACGAAGGCCCGGTCGTGCCGCTGCAACCGCCCAGAAAATTCGAGCAGATCACGAAATACCTGTTGGTATCGATCCCTTTGCCCGGGCCGATCATGCCCTCCCACCAGCCGGGCTTGGCGTCGTCCGGCCCGTTGTAGCCGGCCGCGTGGGCGTTGCCGCTCAGGGCATGGCAGATCAGGATCGCGTTGTCCTTGGCCTCGTTGAGCTGCCCGTAGGTTTCGTAAGCCACGTCGATCGGGCCCAGCGTCTTGCCGCATGCCAACTCCAACGGCGCTGCGGCCTCCACCACGCGCACCACCTGCGTCTCCACCAGACCCACCGAATTAGTTTCGTTCGTTGCCATAGGTGTATCAGTATAGTCAAACTACCGCTGCTGTAAAGTCGCTGAACCATGGCCGAGCCGGCCGGGAAGCGATGCTCAATCGAACTCTTATGCTAACCAGTGGTCAAAGTTCGCACGCGCCGACGGCAGTCACCCCCGTGGCGGTTGCCATTCATCGCCTGACGAAGAAGGCACGACCCCTATAACGAACTCGTCCAGGGTAGGGCAGGTCTTCAAACGGATTGCAGCGCGTGTGCCTCTTGCGGTCAATTCCTGCCCTGACTCCTCCAGCCGGCTGTCACGGTCGTTCCGGCCAAGGACCCCAGCATGCCTGCGGAAAGGGCCGAAGACGCTGACGGAGATCCCCGCGATCCTCCTATTCGACAGAGAAACAGGAGACACACGTGCAACCACAACAACCGGACGACCGCCGCTGCCTATCGATCAGGATAAGCCTGATCCTGATACTCCTGAGCCATGCCATCGCACCGGCCGATCCGGATGATTGTCCCCCAGGATGTAACGTCTGCGCGCTCAAAGAGAAAGCCAACACCCCGGTGCCCGGCCTTACCTGGGGCGCTGATCTGCGCCTGCGCTCGGAGCATCTCGACAATGGCAAGCTTGATGAGGAGGAAGAGCGTAGCGCAGACGTTTGGCGCCAGCGCGTCCGTACCCGCGTCTGGACCAAAGCCCAGCCGATGGACAATGTCACGTTGGCTTGCCGTCTGACCGCCGAGCCGTGGTATTTCTCCGAGCCCGACAGCCTGGACGAACAGTTCACGCGTGACGAGGCGCTGATCGACCAGCTCTTTGTCAACTGGCAGAACCAGGGGACACGCCCGCTCCAAATCACGGCCGGCCGCCAGGACATTCGCCTGGGTGACGGCTGGCTGGTCCGCCGGGGGACACCGCGGGACTCGTCGCGCACGAACTTCTTCGACGCACTGCGCACCACGTTGATCCTCGACAATCACCACAGTGACCTCGATCTGATCTATCTGCGCAATCACGCCAACAGTTCCTGGCTGGCCCGCCCGTTCAACGACGCCGATCTCGATCTGAGCGAGCAGGACGCCACCGGCGTCATCGTCTACGGCCGCTATCGCCGCGTGCCGAACACCGAGCTGGATGCCTATTTCATCTACAAACATGACGACCGCGTGGCCGTCGAGGGCAACGACGCGGACATCTACACGTTGGGCCTTCGCACCGCCGGTCCGCTGAGTTCGGGCTGGAGCTGCCGCGCGGAACTGGCCCCGCAGTTCGGGCACAAGAATGGCACCGACCTGTGCGCTCTGGGCTTCACGGGATTGCTTTCGTATGCCCTCAATGACGCCTGCCAAAGCGAACTGCGCGTCGGCTACGAGTACCGCAGCGGTGACCACGATCCAAACGGCGCCTTCGATATCCTCTGGGGCCGGTACGGGAGCAACGTCGCCAATCTTTTCGGAGGCGCCGCTGCCCTGGAGGGCCAGGTCAGCCACCTGTCGAACTTCCATCGCCTCCGGGTCGGCTGGACCGGCGATCTCACCGACAACCTCCGCCTGGCCTGCGACTACGGCCCGATGTTCCGTGACGAGAATCCCTGGGCCGACACCACCGGTTTCAGCGACGACGGCACCGTCCGCGGCCACCTCGTGACCGGCTCGGCCAGCTACCAAATCAGCCGCCACGCCAGTACCGACGTGCTGGGCGAAGTTTTCTTCCCGGGCGACTATTACGAAGCCCCCTACGACGACACCGCCACCTACCTGCGCTGGCAAATGATGTTGGTGTGGTGAGATGAGAAGACGAATCCCAATCTCTCTGCTCCCGGCGCTGATTGCGCTGGCGCTCGGTGTCTGGTACACGCGCGGGGTGTATTTCCCCTCACCGTGGAGCACGGCGGTGAGGTTGGCCAGCCTTCGCCAGACCGCCACCTTCCTCCAGACCCAAGACACCATCGCCTCGCCCCCGATCTCACCCGCGCCTCTGAGACCCGATACCTCCAGTCCTCTGCTTTGTCCGCGGGAAGATAACGTTGACCGCCCCGCAGGAATGAAGACCCGACGCATCACGCACAATTCACGTGTCTTTGCGCTCGTGTCTCTTCTATGGGCCGCGCAGGGTCTAGATGATTTCGAGGCGGCGGAGAATGCTCTTGGTCCAGCGGGCGCTGCGGGTCTGGGACATGATCATGAGCATCATGACCACCAGCCAGTAGCCGGTGAAGCGCAGATAGTAGAGCACCGTTTGGACGATGCTGTCACTCTCACTCTGGGCCGAGAACCAGGTGACGAGGTCGCTGGGCGTGTAAATCACACCGATAACGCTGGATTCCAGCAACCGCTGCCAAGGGACGACCAAGACGAGCATGATCAGCGAGAGGAAGAAGGCCCGAGAGATGTGGTTGATCCCACCGAGGCGCCCGATGAGAGATACCATCAGGCTGAAGAACATGGCCATACAATACAGAGCGGCGGTGACGATGAGAATCCCGTCCACCACGTCGATCGTGCGCGCCAGATGCCCGAAGCTGAGCTTGCCGAGAGAGCCTAGCCCGAATATGCCGCCGTCCGCCTCCGACGGTTGGGCGGGGGCATTGGAATCGGCTACCACCGGTGTCTCGACGGCTTCCGGAACGGCCGGGACCTCAGCCGAGTCGACCGGGATTGAAACGAACCCCAGATCGACGAGCCAAAACGACACCTGAGCCAGTACCAGACAGATCACGACTGTCAGAAAGAAGAAGTTCTTCCAGCCGCGGAAGACCCCCACCGCTTCCAGACAGTCGGTGGTTTCGATCATATGACTTTGGCTGACCGGCCCTTCGTTCATATCTGATCTCTCCAACTGATAATGTCCACTATCGGCTCTTCGGAGACGGAATCCCAACGCACCCGATCAACAGCCCGAAGGCAGCCACCATCAGAAACTCAGCCGCTTCAAACCCGATGATCGATCACCTCGTGGGCCAACTTATTATCCGTGATGACGACGGAAAATACAAGTGAATTCCTGTTGGAGTGATGTTTCAGTGCCGAGGCCCGGACGGGATGGCGTCGCAGCTTTATCCCTGCCCTGGGGCTGGCGATGCGCGGCCTAGTCGCCGCAATGCAGGGGCACACGGCAGCCCGCGATGGCGTGCGAGAGACCGCACGTGATCAGACTGGCCTTGCGCAGCTCATCGGTCCTCAGCCGACAGGGCACTGGCCGATACATGAGCACGAATCCCAAGGCCCGTCCGAGATCGCTCAGCGGTAATGTGGCCATCGAGACCTCGTTAAGGTCCGTGAGATCGCCTTCCAGGCCCATCTCGAGAAGATCGTCGAAAGTGCACGGCCGATTCGCCTTGCAGATGTTGTCCACGAGCAGCGACTGGAAGTGGTCTTCGAGGGGCCGATTGTCGATCAGCAGGGCCTCGTGGCTCTCGAACGTGGGGACCCGGCAGCCCTCCGGCTGCCGCAGGAAAAACGTGATGTTGGCCCCCGGCAGTTCCTTTCCCAGCAATTGGCCCGCCCGCATGAGGAGGCGGCGTAAATCGCTTTCGCCCAGCAGGTTCTTGTAGAAAGAGGCCGCGAAACTGACAGCATTGAGCCGGTTCACGAAGCTGCGGTGAGCAGCGATGAGGTCGTTGCAGAGTATATCGATCTGGCTCGCCTGTCGTTTCCGCTCTTTGTTGAGCTTCTTAACGAGCAGACGCAGTCGTTTTTGTCGTTGGCTCTGGCTCATAAATCTCCGTGTACAAAGGTCGTACCCTCGGGCAAACCCCTACGCGTACAATTCGGCCGGGGCTGGCATGTGCTTAAACGAAAAAGCGCCCGGAAATGTGGTTTGCCGGCCGCCCCATAAACAGTCCCTTATTACAGGTGGGGCTGTTTCAGTCGTCAGAGGCGCGCACCGACGATCGCGCGTGGGGCGGATTGGCGAGCCCAGGAAGCCGGCGTTCTCGGACGTTTCAGCGTCGAAACAAACGCCAGCGTCTCATACCCAGACCATACCTGAGCCGGCTCTGTACTGACTGAAGACGGTGCGCCCTCGCGGTGACATCAAGCCCCAGCGAGGCCATACGGACAGGAACACTTGGGAAAACATCAGAACGAGTCTGCCGCCACCGAGGACAATGCGACAGAAGTCGACCTTATCCCGTGTTTCTTATTTCATAGGAGCTTTGGCGGCGCGCCCACCCAAGCCCTGATGCGAGGTCCGCTACTTGCTCCCTCAGAAGCCACGAAACCATTGGTTTAGATATCCAAGCAGATTCAAACAATTGTGGAAACTGCGTATTTTTGGGCAGCAAAAGGGAAGCGTGACGAAGGCCCGTGGCACCCTTGTCGTGACGCGCCGGATCCGGTAGGATGGATCGAAGACGGTCACAACCTGGCACGTTGGGAGAGAGTACGATGAAGCGAATTATCTCGGCCTCGCGACGAACGGACATCCCGGCCTTCTATGGCGATTGGCTCATGGGCCGGATCCGTGCGGGCTTCGCGGGCGTCGTCAATCCCTTCGGCGGCCAGCGCTACCGCGTCTCCCTGGCTGCTGACGATGTAGCTTGCCTGGTCTTCTGGTCCAAGGATTTCACGCCTTTCCTGGACCATCTGGAGACACTCGATCGCCTGGGCTATCGATTCTACCTCAACTACACGATGACCGCCCTGCCGGCGGTCTTCGAGAGCCATGTGGACCGGGCCACGGCCCTGGAGACGCTCAAGCATCTCAGCCAACGCTACAGCCCTGCGCACATCAACTGGCGCTTCGATCCGATCATCCTCTCGACCATCAGCGACGAGGCATTCTATCTGCAGGCCTTCGCGAAGTTGGCGCAGGCCCTGGAAGGCGTCGTCGAACGCTGCTATTTCAGCTTCGTGACCCGCTATGGGAAGGTCCTGCGCAACTTCCAGGAGTTGGAGCGGACCACAGGGGTGCAGGTGATCGAACCAGGCGCGGAGGCGAAGATCGACCTGGCCAATCGGCTGGCGATCATTGCCGCCGAACGTGGCATCACGATGCACTCCTGCTGCGGCGATTATCTGCTGGGTGAGCGCATCGGCAAGGCCCATTGTATCGACGGCCCCTTGATCGAGCGGCTGTTCTATCCGGAAGGCTTCGCGTACAGGAGCAAGGGCACGCGCCTCGAGTGCGGCTGCAGCGAGAGTTCGGACATCGGCACCTACAACACCTGCCCGCACGGCTGTGTCTACTGCTACGCCAATACAAACAAAGCCTCAGCCCGGAAGGCATTCGAACAGCACGAGGTGGATTCAGCTTTTTTGGGCTTCGGCAAGGAACAATCAGCAACATGGCTTGGCTAAAGGATATGTCCTACAGGTCGAATAGGACCTATTGGACCCATACTACCCGGCGAGCTTCAGAACAAGTTGCTCCATGGCTACCTGGGTCTTCGCTTGGCCAGTTTTCACGGCATGGTCGATCGCGGCCAACTGCTCAATGTACCCCCCGAGCTGCTCCAGCGACGTGCGCCGCAACTGCGCGAAGAAACGGTCCTTGTTGTGCCAGATGCGCAGCTTCTGGGCCACCGTCGCGGGCGTCTGGCCTTTCTGGAGCAGCGCCCGGGCGCCGAACATGCGCCGCAGATGATAAGCGAACGCACCGACGACCGTGTATTCGGCGTTCTTGTCTTCAGCGAACATGTTGCGCAGGCGCGTGATTGCCTGCATGGGCTGGCCGGCGATCATCGCGTCGATCACCTCGAAGGCCCCGAAGACGCGGTTGTGTCCGGCCAAGGCCTCGACGTGCCGGACCGTAACTGCCTTCTCGTCCCGCGCGAAGAGGGCCAGCTTGTCCGCCTCATTGTGGAGTTGGGTCAGATCCTCGCCCGCCAGCTCGACGAGCAACTCGCCGGCTCCTCGGTCCAGCGTTTTGCCATGGGCCTGGCGCATATACTGTATCAGATACTTGGGCAGTTCGTGGCGCTTGGGCGGGATGATCTCAATGAGCTGGCCTACCTTGGGCAGCTTCTTGGCCAGCTTCGTGTTCTTGGGCCAGCTACCCACCGTCAGGACGAGGATGCCGGTCGAGGCGGGCTTTTCGAAGTATTTCTCCAGGGCGGGCCGATAGCGCGTCACAAAACTATCGGCCTCACGAACGACGACCACCCGCCGATCCGCGAGGAAGGGGAGCGTTCGCAATTCGTCCAGGACCTCAGCAATGGAGATCTGGGCTCCCTCCACCGACAGCAGCCCCGTCATGCGCTGTTCGGGATCCAGCAACTGATCCTGCAGTTCCTGGCACCGGGCATTGACGCGCGATGCTTCCTTACCGGCGATGACGTAAACGCGCTCGTTCATGAACAGGTCCTATTGGTCCTGCGGCCCCAGGGAACTTATGCCTCATTCTCCTCCAGGTCCTCGGCGGCAATCTTCTCGGCCGCCACCAACTTGTCCCCCTCTTTCAGGTTGATCAGGCGAACACCTTGTGTATTGCGGCCGATGGACCGGATCTCGTCGAGGCCGGTGCGGATGATCATGCCATTGGCCGTGATCAACATGAGGTCGTCGTCGTTTTGAACCGCCTTGAGCGCCACGACTTTGCCGTTGCGGGCGGAGGTCTTGATGTTCTTGAGCCCGACACCACCACGGGTTTGCGAACGGTAGTTGTCGATGCCGGTACGTTTGCCGTAGCCGTTCTCGCAAACGGTAAACAACGCCGACTTCTCTTCGACGATCACCATGCCCACCACTGCGTCCCCGGTCCGCAAATTGATGCCACGGACGCCGCGCGAGGCCCGCCCCATTGAGCGGACCTGTTGCTCGTCGAAGCGAATGGTCATCCCCTCGGCGGTGCCGAGAATGATATGGTCTTCTCCCGTCGTCTGGTCCACGCCGATCAAAGCATCGTTGGGATCGAGATTGATCGCGATGACCCCGGTGGAACGTGGGTTGCCATAAGCGCTGAGGCGCGTTTTCTTAACGACCCCATTCTTGGTGGCCATCACGAGCTGCCGTTCCGGCCCGCCTTCCTCGTCCTCGAAATTGCTGACGGCGATGATCGAGGCAATCTTCTGACTACCGAGGTTCAGTAGATTGGCGATACTGCGGCCCTTGCTCTGTCGGGACATGGCGGGCACATCATAAACGCGCAGCCAGTAGCACTTGCCCCGGTCGGTGAAGACCAGCAGGTAATCGTGCGTCGAGGCGATGAACAAGTGCTTGATGAAATCGCCTTCCTTCGTATCGTAACCGATGATTCCGCGACCGCCGCGTCCCTGGCGCCGATAGGTGTCGGTCGGCATCCGCTTGATGTAGCCAATATGGCTAACGGTCACGATGACGTCTTCCTCGGCGATCAGATCCTGAACATCCAGGGTCTCCACCGCACCGGTGATCTGAGTCCGCCGGGCATCGCCGTATTTCTCTTTGATCTCGTGCAAGTCCTCGCGAATGATATCCAGCAGGACGTTCTCATCGGATAAGATGGCCTCGTAGCCCTTGATCTGCTCGACCAGACCGGCGTATTCCTTGGCCAGTTTCTCGATTTCCAGACCGGTCAGCCGCTGCAACTGCATCGTCAGAATCGCGTCGGCCTGCGGCCCGGTGAGGAAGTGATCGCTCTTACTCTTGGCTTGGACGAACTCTTCAGGTAACAGCTTCTTGAGCGTTGCGAGTTCGATCAGCCGCAACGGTTTCTTCATCAAGTTCAGTTTTGCCGTCGGAGTGTCG
>CP070782.1:4032793-4045864 GCA_020346325.1 Phycisphaerales bacterium | reverse complement strand
GCCCGGACAAACCGGAGCCCATCCGCACCTGGTACAACCACAAGAGCTTTTATCTCTGCTGCAACCGCAAGAATGATGAGGCCATCCGCAGCCCGCAACTCGTCGACGATCTCAAAGCCGGCTTCGGCCTGACCGCCCCCCTCTACCATTACCTCCTCGACACCATCGCCCGCACGAAGCAGCCGACGCGTTAGGACATGATCCTTCTAGGGCTCGATTTCGAGGCCGAGGGCTTCAAGTTCTCGCCTGCTTTTGAAGTCAACATGGCTGTCGGCGAACAGGACCAGCGTCCCTGCTCCTTGGGACAGCAGGGTCTTGTCATAGGCCAGGACGGTCTGGGGGGGAGCGGCCATCGTCTTGCCCTTGCCGAGATAGGCGGCGTGTTGCTGCAGCCAGGGCAGGTTGATTGGATAGCAGTCGACGGCATCGGCCATCTGGTCCGGGTACCGGTCGTCATGATCGTCGGCGTAAATCCGCAGCGCCCGGCTCAGATCTATCAGGCGCGTCCCTGATTCGGCCCGCGCATCCATATCGGCTGCGTCGCCTGGCCGAAGGGCGCCCGATTCCCCAGGGACTGGGAGTTGTTTCGGATGGATGACGATCTGCGAGATCTTCTGGCCCTCGAACCAGAACAAGAGGCCGTACTGGGTATAGAAGATCTTGCTCCTCTCTCGCCCACTGAGCCATTCCACCCGTCGGTAGAGCACCTGGTTATCGAACTGCTTTTTCAGATCGAAGACCATCCTCTCCTCGTGGGGCTGGCCGTAGACGTCAAAAACGTCGGCCCGGGTCGAGGCCATGGATATGCCGGAACGCAGGCAGCCCTTGAATCCTCTGTTGCAGCGTATTTCGGCCAGCACACCAGTTTGGAGGCGCAGCCAGAAATCCAGGCCGTAGGTGTCTCTGTAGTTGAGCCACCATCCTGTTCTGCGTCGCTTTTGTTCTTCCTCGGGCTCTCCCAATTTGGCCTTGATAAACGCGGCTGTGCACTTGGTATCGCCCACGACAAGGCCATCGAACCCGACGCCTTCCTCAATCACGGCGGAAGCATAGTCTGGCCTCTCGTCGAAGGAGTCGACCACGCCCCCTGTGCCATCTCCCGTAGAATCGGGCGTCTCCGTGACCTCTCGGCCCAGAGTCCCTCCCGGCAGCGATCCCACCGTGACAAGCATGGGCCCGCGATCTTCGCGCGGCGGTCCGGTCACCAGCATCTGGTCACGGTCGTCGAGGTGTCGGATCTTAGCGGGGATGTCTGCAGCCCACCAGGAACGCAGGCGCACCGGCCGGTCGATCCGGACGCTGATGCTCAGCGGCACGCGGCTGGACGCTTGGAGCACAATGGTCCTCTCACGGTTATCACGCGACCACAGATCGTACATACTCGAGAGACTGTGCCGGTGGATGAGCGGCATGCGCTGGCCTTCCGCGACAGCCCGGCCCACCTTCACACGGATATTCTTCATCCCGCCACCCCGTTCGTACCAGCGCGACGAAAGGGGCGTGCCATCCGGAAGATAGAACATGCCCGTCGCGTCGGCCAACTGACTCGATCCCCAGCCAACTTCATCTTCCGCACAATCATCGCTACGCCGCCAGAGTTGCCGATAGTGCCAGACGGTCACTTGGCCCTGCGCATTGACGTGGTACAAGCCCGGTCCGGCCGGCCAGTGCGTCGCCTGTTGAGGATACTCCTGCTCAACCTGCTCGACTTGTTCCAACAGTTGTTGTATCAGCGTGCGTTCGAAATCCGTCAGTGGGGTCGCGAATACGCGGTGACCTTTGTTCTGGGCCGCGATCGGCTCCTGTGCCGCTGAACCGATGAGATCTTCCTCGTCGACGCCAATTACCGCGCGATCCTCCTGTCGTTGCCCCCTGGCCATGGGTAGCAGGACGGCAGCGACGAGGGCAAGCGCCAGCAGCCCGATCCAGCCTACGTTGGCGGTTTTCGGTTTCGTTCGTGTCATCATGTGTCTAATCCTCCCTTCGAGCGCTCTTCTGGACTCCGCAATCCCGATTAGGCGCAGGCCGAGGATGGGCCTAGCAAAGGTCATTTCCGCCAGGTCGATTAGGGTGGTGCTGTAGCCCTCGGCCTCCGCATCCAGGGCTACCAGCACCGTCTCGTCTACGGCCTGCTCGCGCAGCCGTCGTACGATCGCATTGACCAGCCACAATAGAGGGTGATAGAAATACGCGACCAGCAGCATTGTCTGAACGAAGTTCACCCACAAATCCGCGCGTTTGATATGGGCCAGTTCGTGAACCAATACGGTCCGCAGACGATCCTCGCTCACTCTGACCGGAAACGTCACCGGGATCAGTACCACAGGCCGTATCAATCTACACACCACTGGCCCCGGAACGTGTTCCGACAGGCGCAACTGAGGACAACGGCGCAGTCCCAGTATCGGCGCGCAGTCGGCTGCGATGTCCTGCAACGACGCCGGTGCGGAGGTACTCTCACGGACCAGCCTGCTAACGTACCGGAACCGTCGCACCAGACAGATGCCAAGGGCCAGCAGGCCGCCAAGCCAGGCTAGAAACACCCGCGCTTGCCACACGATGGCGGCCTGCACAGCCGCTGTTTGTCCCGATCCAGAAATCGCGTCGAGAGCCAAAGCCTCGGCATCTCCGACCGGGGTCACCTGCTCTGTCTGGGCAGCAGTGAGAGCCAGCTCTGGCTCAGTCTTTCGGAAGGCCGGAGCAGGCCCTGCCTTCGCGGCGACAGACTCAGACGTCTCCCGAGGTGCCGCCGTATGGCGTGGCCAGTAGTACGCGATACCCGTCGGCAGCGCCAGCGTCGGAGGCAACAAGAGCTTGACGAAGACCAGCAACCAGATCGCGTAGCGAACCACCGCCCTGACCCGCCGGCGCAGGAGAAGATCCAGCACCAGAAGCACCACGATGAGTACACTCGACTGAAGCAGAGCGTTCCAGGCATACGCACAGAACGCTCTGCCCCAGGCATTCAACAGGTCAATCCCACTGGCAGCGACATGATCCATACCCAGGACCGCTCCCATACCTTGCTCCAGAGACGTTATCAGTCGAAGTCGCTGCGCGTCATGTAGATCGATTTGACCTTGTCGTTCCAGAACCAGAGGCGCACATTCTGATCGGCGCGGCGGTAGTAACCATGGCCTGCGCGACCGTCGATATCCCGGTACAGGACCCGATCTTTGAAGGTGTTCTCTTGGCCCTGCACCACCTCGTCCGGCGATCCCAGGAGTGCGACAGCTTCGTCTATCGGTGCCCCGATACCCAGCACACCCGCGTAGAGGTACGGCGAATTGTCGGAATGACGGAGCTCCCTGATACGACCATGCCCGATCCATACCCTGAATCCGCACGGATAGTCCATGATGTAGTTCTCGGGAAGCGCGTCCGTGTTGAAGGTCTTGTTGCCCCAGAGGTACTTCAGCGGCTCGCCGAAGATCGCCTTAACGCCCGCCGGATCGGCGGAATCGATGTCCAATTGCGCGACCCGTTGGGCCAGCAGGCGGGCGAATTCCGGGTCAAACGGCTCGTCCCTATCCTTATCCTCATCCTTGTCCTTGCCGTAGTCGCTGCGCGTCATGTAGATCGCCATGAGCTTATCGTTCCAGAACCACAGCCGGAGATGCTGATCGGGACAGTGGTAGTAACAGTGACCTTTTGTCCCCTTGATGTCCCGGAACAGCACGGTGTCCGAATCCGACCAGTCAATCGCCTTGCCTTGGACCGTCTTCTTGGGCGCCCCCATGACCGCCAGCACCTCTTCCACTGTGCTGCCGACGCAGATTCCGCCCTCGAGGACGTAGAGGGAGCGGCCGCCTTCATGACGCAGCTCAATGACTTCGTCTCCGCCCATGAAGACATGAAAGCCGGCAGGATAGACCATGACGAAGAAGCCCGGGAGATCGTCGGCCGCCAAGGTCTCCTTACCCCAGATGTACTTCAGCGGCTCGCCGAAGACTTCCTTGACGCGTTTCAGGTCCGCCGAATCGATGTCCAGTCGGGCGATCTTCTCGGGCAACTGTTCAACAAAGACGGCCGCCTGCGCCACGGCATACTGCCGATCGGCATCGCCATAGTCTTGGCTGATGTTGATCTCCATCACAGTGCGATCGGACTTGTCGACCTCGAAACCCAGACCCAAGCCCTCATACATGAGGAAATCCTTCCCCGGCGTTTCCTCAAAGGTGAAGTCTGGCCCAAACGCCTGCGTGACCTTGGCTTCGGAGTCTCCGACGCGGACCCCGTTGCCAAAGACGTAGGCCGGGCCCAGCAGAGTGATCTCTACCACACCATTGTTCTTCACGCGGAACGAGAGCGCCAGGTCGCCATAGACCATGAAGTACTGCTCGGGCAGGTTATCCAACTCATACTGAGCGTCGCCAAAGAAGATCTGGTTGGGGGGGCCGAACTCGGCTACGAGGTCGTCCTTGGACATCGCAAACAGCTCCGCGATCTCCGGTGGAAGCTCCGGAACGCCCTGCGGCGTCCCGGCTCCTGCCGCGGCCATGGGCAGCAGGATCGCCCCGATGGCCACGACGACAAGTACATCTCTAACTCTCATTCTCGCATTTCTCGGTATCGGTCTGGTAACCATGTGCTTAATCCTCCCTTCTAATGACTTCCTCGATTCGGCCACACCGACGAGGCGCAGGGCCGGGCTCACACGCGAGAAAGCCATTTCCGCAATGTCAATCAGTGTGTTGCCGTAGCTCTCGGCCTGCGCCCCGAGCGCCACCAGCACCGTCTCATCCACCGCCTGCTCGCGGATGCGCCGTACGCTCGCGTTGGCGAGCCAGACCAGTGGGTTATAGAAATAGACAATCTGGAGAACCGTCTGGAGGCAACTGAGCCACAGGTCCCCCCGTTGGATATGGACCAATTCATGCAGCAGGACCGCCTTCAGATTCTCCGCCGACAGTCTGCTCAGCAGCCCCTTGGGCATGAGAATCACGGGCCTGAGGAGCCCGCAGACGGCGGGACTGCCAGTGTTGGGCAATATCCTGATTTCTATCCTCCGACTCATGCCCGCCAGTGGCAGACACCGATCCAATGCCTCAACCAGTTCGTCCGGCGCCGGCTGCCCTCGGCTGCCAAGCCTCTTTACGAAGCGCCACCGCTGCAGCATTCGTCCAGAGAGAATCAACACACCGGCGCACCAGAGCAGAAAGACACCGCCCTGCCACGTCAGGTCCTCCGGACCGACCGCAGCGACTTCGACCGGCTTGGTGGTCGAGGCCAGAGAATCCGGCTCCGGCAACGACGGAATGGAGGACGCCGTTGACAATACACCGGCTGGCTCTTGTGCGGCTCTGTCGCGGCTGGCCACCGCCCGCTGGATGGTCTGGAGGGCCGAGCGAACATACGGCTGCGACCAGGAACCGATACCGGTGGGGATCGAGAAGCTCACGGGCAGCAGTAGCTTGACCACCAGCAGCATCCATATCCAGTAGCGCAGCGTCGCTCGTGCGTGCTTGCGCAGAATGACGTCGACACTCAACAAAATGATCACCAGCAGACTGGCCTGAATGAACATGCCGGCGGCATGTTCGCAAAACCCCTGGCCGATACGGTTGAGGCTGATGATGCAGGCATAAACGATCTCGCTCATCGGTACGACCTCCCAATACACCGCCTGGTTCGCCTTTCTTCTATGGTTTCTTGCGTGTGGCCCTCTCCACCAGTTCGCGTAGGTGCGACGCATCCTCGGCCGACAGTCCCTCGTGCTCGATCAGGAACTGCATCATGGGGGTTAGCGCTCCATCAAAGGCGCGCTTGAGCGTCTTGCGAAGCTCCGCCCGTTTGGCGTCCACTTCGCTGATGCGGGCGCGAAACAGTTGCAGATTCCGGATCTTCTCGATGGCCAGAAACCCTTTCTCGGCCATACGATCCATCGTGGTCTTGACCGTGCTGTAGGCCCAGGCTCTCGTGTCGGCCAGCGTCTCCTGGACCGTCCCGGCCGTGCACGGCTCCTGCTCCCAGACCACCTTCATGATCGCCCATTCGGCCTCGGTTAGCTCTTCGGGCAACTTCGCCCGCCTGCCCTTCCCCGCCTTTTTCGATTTGGTCATTGCGTCGCTCCTTATTCTACACGCACCGAGGATATTCGACATAAATAGAATACGCAAGAAGAAAATCCGATGTTCGCAACTTTTTTTCTGCGTGTGCCCTGCTCGCAGTGACGCCGTAAGGCGTTCGCTCGTGGTGGCGTCGTAAGACGCTATCCTGATTGTGCCGTTCTATGCCCTTACGGGCGCACTACAGATCGACACTACGAACGGTACGTCATTTGACGAGTTTGGCGATGGGCTTGAATTGAGGGTGCTTGGCGGTGCGGAGCAGTTCGAAGAGGACCATTTCCGTGCCGGCAATAATTGCGCCCGCAGTCGCAAGACGCGTCAGAGCGGTCTGTTTGTTCTCGGCGGTTCGCGAAGAGACGGCATCAGCAAGAACCGTTACGCGGAAGCCTTGTCGCAGCAGGTCCATCGCGGTCTGATAGATGCAAACGTGGGTCTCGATCCCACAGAGCAATACCTGCTTGCGACCCAGGGCCTCCAGCTTGGCGTTGAACGAGGCATCGCCGGCGCAACTGAAGCTGGCCTTGTCGATCGGCTCGGAACCCGCCAGCAGTTCGGCAATCTCGGGCACGGTCGGACCGAGTGAGGCCGGAACTTGCTGGCACCAGAGAATGGGAATCTCCAGGATTTTGGCGGCCTGGATGAGGATGCGGAGGTTCTTGAACAGCGTCTCTTTGTCGACCATCAACTGGGCGAGTTTGCCCTGGACGTCGACAACGACGAGACAACAACGAGAGATGTCCAGCATTCCCTTGCGCTCCGAACTGGCCCGGCCGGGAGAAAGCGCCTCCCTGCGCCATCGCCGGTCATTGGGTGTTAAGGAGGACTATTGTCAAGCTCACTTTCACTGTCCCTTCCGGGACCGTGGCGATCTGCTTGGTATCCGGGTCGTCGGATGTCAACACCGGTCTGGGGATCGCCGGCACCATCGTCCCCAGCTTGTCCCCCGGTCTCGACAAGATATCCCGTCCCGGCATGGCCTCGGCGAAGCTATTCAACACGGCGATATCCTGGGCCACCGCCACAGACGCCTGTGTGCTATCCTGATTGACAATCTTTGCCGTCTGCTGCAACGTCACCGGCGCAACGACGACGGCCTGGGCGAACTGATCGGAATTCACCGTCAGCGCGGCTGAATCGAAGTTCTGCCAAATGCCCCCCAGATCCGCCACCAGGCGGTTGAGCCCTTCGCGACTCGACTCGATGCGATACACGCGCCCCCCGTCCAGCGACTGCGCGTGCGAGAGGCCGGCAAGCCCGTTGTATTCGATCGCTCTCTTGATAAACGCATCGGCCTGGGCAAAGGCTGCCGTTCGCAATTCGAGCCGCCCGGAGAATCCTGCCGTGGCCGCCGGCGCCATCGTGAACGATCCGGGCCGCCCCCCCGTTCTTGCCAGCGGTCCCGGCGCTGCAGTCGGCGAAACCGGCGCCACAATCTGATAGATCACCGCGCCCAGCCCCCCGAGCAAGGCGATCATGGCCGCCGCGGCCACGAAGCGGCGTACTCTCAGATGTCGCGTGCCAGCCCGAGTCCCGGTCAGCACGGGGCGCTCTTCCAGCAAAGTCTGGCGTTCCAGCGACTGCTTGATTTGCTCCAACATCAAGCCGGGAGCCTCGGCCCTCGGCAAAGCACTCACGAGATTCCTGCAATTCTGAAGTTCCCGAAGACGCTCGGCCACCTCCGGATCGCGAGCCGCCAGGCGCTGCACCTCCGTCTGCTGTCGGAGCGGCAGTTCTCCGTCAATGAAGCTGCACAGCAGTTCATCGGTCTCTCGGTTCGCCTTCATGTTTGCATGGCCTCCAAAATCTCTCTCAGATGGCTCCTGGCCCGACTAAGCCGACTACGGACCGTTCCGAGTTCGATATTCAGAACATCCGCGATCTGGGCATAGTTCATCCCCTCGATATCACGGAGCACCATGACCGCCCGCTGAGGCTCTTCGAGCTTCAGGATGGCCTGCATTGCCAGATCACACAACTCCCGACGCTGGGCCAGTACGGACGGATCAATCGCGCGGTCATCGCTGAGGAAATCCTTCAGCATCTGCCCGATCGAACTGCCGGGCTCGGTTTCCTCGGCATCCAGAGAGCGCGTCGCCATTTTGGCGTTCCTTTGGCAGTAGTTCAGCGTCAGATTGACGGCAATCCGGAACAGCCATGTGTAGAAGCTGCTGCGGCCTTTGAACTTATTGATGCTCTCTATGACTTTGACAAACGTCTCCTGGGTAAGTTCCGCCGCATCGTCGGTATTGCCGCACATTTTCATGATCACGTTGAAAATGCGGTTCTGGTACTTGAGGATGAGCCTCTCCATGGCCACGGTACTGCCGTTCTGGGATTGCTGAACCAGGACGGAATCATCGATGTTGATGCTTGCCGCTCTCAAGTACACCATAGACCTCTCACTGCTGTACGACGACCGATAAATCGGCTTCTTGGACCCCACTCATGCAAATGAGACGCATCATCGCAGATTCGGGGTCCCCGGTCAATCGAATTCACCCGCACGAGGCACGTCGCTGTAACGGGTGTCAGTCTCCGGGAGCGTCGGCGTTGCCACCGGGACGAAGGGATCTTTCCCCATTCGAAGATCAGGCTGATACAGAAGAAGGCAGGGCGATGTATCGTCGCCCTGCCTTTGGTCTCTCTGCCGTTTCGCGAGCGCTGCACACGGATGCCGTCGCGGCCGGTGGGCCGTGACGGCAGCGCCTGCACATGTGTTTCAGAACGGTTTGTACAGCGATTCCGTTCGGCCCGCCAGCCAGGCGATCTCGCCATCGGAAAGCGCGACGTTATAGATACGGACCTCATCGACCATGCCGGGGAAGAGGTTCGTGTTATCTTCACGTTTGCCGATGTTCACAGTCTCCGGCGTGTCCAGAACCACCTCGGCGCTGCCGACGCGCCGGCCGTCGGCGTACCAGGTCGCCGCCGTGCCGTCGTAGGTGGCCGCCAGATGGTGCCACTCCAGATCGATCGGGATCAGGTCCCGTTCCCAACCGTAGCAGTGCAGGCCGTAGTAGCCCAGCGTGGTGTTACCGGTATCGCCGACCGCCTCGATGTCGAAGTGGCCGCCGTTACCGCTGGGACCGGTGAATCCAAAGACGTCCGTCCAGGCAAAGATGTCGGTCTGACTGGCCTTGGCCCAACCGGAGATCGTGCGGGGGGCAGCGCCGCTGATTCCGACATCGGCAATCGCGATGTGATCGTCCACACCATCGAGTTGAACGGCCTGACCATCCCGGCCCGCGCCATAGGTCGGGCTGCCTGTTTCCACGCCGTCACGGCCGTTGCCGGAACTGTCGGTGGCGTTGCCGTCGAGCGCGTAGTGGGCCACCAAGTTGGCGGCGTCGGGTTCAACCGGAGTAACGAACTCCGGCGCCAGTGGATACAGTCGAATGTCGTCGATGTAGACGACACCGGTCGCACCGGCACCTTCGATACCGACCACCAACTCTGTGACGTTGGCCAGGTTCCCACCAACGGCCGCCAGATCGATGTTCCACGGCTGCCACATGGAGGCCGTGATATCCTCGTCGGTACCGTCATAGGTGACTTTCGTCCCGTTGATCTTGACATACAGTTGTCCCGTGTTGTCCGCGGCCCCGCGGAAGTACAGTGACAGGCTCTGGATACCGCTGGCCGTCCAGTCTTGGGCCAGGTCAAACTCGGCTTCCGCCGTCGCGACGCCGGCGTTGTCGTAGAACAGGGGCATGGACTGGCTGCCGCTGCGGACGATCACGGTCTCCGCGAACGGGGCTTCCAGATGACCGACCGTCGAGCCGGTCTCATTGACCCAGCCGTCGAGCCAAGTGTCGTAGATGCGGTTGTCCTCGTCGTCGTAGCTCTCGAAATCGTCGACCACGATGTACTCCTGGGTGGAGAAACTCCACAGACTGCCTGGCCAGGAAGCGATCGCTTCGGCCTCGTTGACCTCATCGATACGCCAGGAATAGGTCGTCGCCAGATCGAGCGGCCCCGGCGTGTAGCCAGGGGTCTCGACAGTGTCGGCCAGAGCCAGCGCGTTCGGGTCGGTGCCTAAATACACCTCGTGCGCGGCAGCTTCGCGGCCCGCACGCCAGTTCAACGCGGTATCGACACTCACGTCGGCGGCCTCGTCGGCCGGTTGCGGTTCGCGGGCGTGGGCCGGGATATACAGGAAGCGCACTTCGCTGAGGCCGTACTGACCCATCATGCCGAAACCACTGTTGACGGTCAGCCGCACGTATTGGGCCGCCACACCATCAAAACCGATGGTCGTGTTGGCCGTATAGTCCGCCCTGGCGGTCGCCTGGGCCAGTTCGACGTCACCGAGCGACATCCAGGTCGCGCCGTCCTGAGAGTACTCGACCGTGACATTCTTAATGCCAAAGCCAAGCAGCAGTTCGAACTGCACGTTGTAGTTCCAGACGAGCATCTCGTGCAGCTTATACACGCGGTCGAAGGCGTATTCGATTGTGATGGGGTCGGCGCCCGGAACGGCCAGCCACATGTCGGTGCTTTCCGTCGAGTGCTGATCGTCGGCATTCAGGCCGGAGCCATTGACGGTGTTCTCCGCCCCCACGCCCGGATCCGAAACCGCGTTGCTCGCGGCCGTGACGTTCGCCACCGGATACGCCAGTGGCTCGACCGTGAAGCTCCACACATCGCCCTTGAAGATGGTGTTGTCCGGGGCGGCGTTGACCTCGTCGATCCGCCAGAAATAGGTCTGGCCGAATTCCAGCCGACCGGCGTCGTACGTCGTATCGGCCTGCCCCTGGCTGATCAGCACATCCAGTGCGTTGGCCCGACTGGCGTCGTTCACGTCGTCGAACGAGGTCCCCAGGTACACATCGTGCGTCGCGGCGTACGAACCCGGGTCCCATCCGAGGACAACGTCACGGGGAACGTCCACCGCGGTATCCGTGGGACTGGGTTTGGCCGCGATCTCGTCCGAGGCGATCCCCGCCATTACGCTGAGGACCTCGGCTGGTGTCAACGCATGATCGAAGACAGCCACGTCGTCGACTGTACCGACGAAGAAGTAGTTGCCATCGCCTTCGGTGGCACCGGCGCCGATGCGCAGTACTTGCGCCGTATTCAAGGCCATTTCGTCCGTGCTCTCCGCACCCACTTCACCGTTGATATAGAGCTTCTTCTCTCCACCGGAATAGGTCGCGGCCAAGTGAGTCCACTCGCCCAAGTTGACGGCAGGACCCGCGGCATTGTTCCAGCCTCCGGCGGCACTGCCGGTCCAGAACTGCCACGTGTTGCCCGGCTCACAGTAGATGATATAGCCCCGCTGAGGGTAATCGTCACGCGAGGTAATGGGTGACCGATGCCCGCTTCCCCCAGGGTCCACGTTGGCCCACACGCTGGCGCTGAATTCGCCCTCGGGATTAAGCTGGTCGCTGTAAGGGACGTCGACCTTGTCGGGGGAGCCCGCGAATTGCAGCGCGCCGCCGTAGACTCCTTCGACCCACTGCGGATTGCCGATCAGCTCACCGTCATGCCCGTTGCCCGTACTGTCTACCGCCGTCGTTCCGGCGCCGTCGTCCAGCCGCCAGTGGCCTACCAACTCAGCCGCAGCGCTGCCGGCCCAGACCAGCAACACCACCGCAATCCAACACGACAATTTCCTACACATGGTTGTCCTCCTGCAAAGATGTCCCTGGCATTCGATATTCGTTCCACCACCGGTACGAATTCCTTGTTGAACCATGACGATATTCTCTCGCAACACTACGGGGTTGCGGAGGGACGGACGCCATACAATCGACGACGTCAGTCGCGCGTCCCCCGGGATGGGGCCGTCCCACCCGAGGGGTGACCATACTCGAGGTCGTCGATGAAGATCAGTCCGGAACCGCCGGGAACAGGATTGTCCCGATCCCCTACACCGAGATATATCTTCTGGACGGCGGACAGTCTCACGTCTCCGAAGGCAGAATACGGAATCGTCCACTCCTGCCAGACAGCGGAGGTAAGCGCAGCCGGATTCGGGTGCGTCGCTACCGCGAGGCGCCCGAGCCTGTCCTCAATCGCAATATAGAGAGAACCGGGATCGTTGCCCGCCTGCCCACGGACGAAGAGTCGCAGCGTGTCGGCCCCATGACCTTGCCAGTTCTGCTCAATCGCCAGACTCCGCACCGCCTCGGAGTAGAACGGTGCGTCGGCATTGTTATATTCAAAAGGCATCGATTGGCCTCCGCCGTGCACGATGGTCTGTTCGGCAAAGGGAGCATCAAGGTAGCCTACGTAGGAGCCGGAGCCGTTGGATTCTCCATCCCTCCAGATCTGGTAGATGCGCCGCCCGGAATCGTCGGTGTAGACCTCGAAGTCATCAATCATCGCATATTCACGGGTTGTGTAAGTCCAGATCCTTCCCGCCCACGAACTGGGACTCTTCGTCTGGTTGATCTCATCAACTCGCCAGTAGTAGGTCGTGCCGAAGTCCAGCGGCCTGAGGGCGTAGCGGTTGGTCGTCACCGAACCGACCCGCGCCACACCGGTCGCGACCAGCGGAGCACTATGGCTGTGGTGGACCTCGTGCACGACCGCCTCCCGGCCCGCGCTCCAGCCTAAAATCAGGTCCACGTCGATCCCGGATTCCCCGTCGGCCGGTCGCGGGTAGCGGGCCCGGGTAGGAATGTAGAAGAAGCGGACCTCGCTGAGGCCGTATTGAGCCGTCGTGCCCCAGTTCGAATGAACGACCAGCCGGACGTATTTGGCCGCCACGCCCCCCAGGTGGACGACCGTGTTAGCCGCATAATCAGGGGCCTCCGTGCCCTGGGCCAATTCGACATCGCGCAGGGCGCTCCACGCGGCACCGTCGGTGGAGTATTCGACCGTCACGTCCTTCAATCCGAAACCCTCGCTCAATGCGGACGGCGCGTTATAGTTCCAGATCAGCATCTCGTGCAGCCTGTAGACGGTATCGAACCCGTACTCGAGCCAGACCGGATCGCTTCCATCTGAAACACCGAGCCACATATCCGTGGGTTCCGCGGAATGCGTGTCATCC
>CP070782.1:4009858-4032693 GCA_020346325.1 Phycisphaerales bacterium | reverse complement strand
TCATGCCGGTAGCCAATTTGTGACTCAAGCCACCGGCTCGTTGAAGCACGGGAACACTCGTTCGGGTCACGGTCCGACATCACCCAATACCGGGAAAGGACATCTTCATGCCACAGACGACGATGGCGCGATTGTGCACGCAAGCAGACGAGTACGCCGCAACATTCTTCCTTCCGGTCGCTTTGCTCTATGCCGTGACGGGCGGCCTCTATATCCTTGGCGTGCACGGACCATTGCGCCAACAAACGTCGCCGGTGATCATCGAACAGCCCGTGCCTACGGGCGTCGACGCTCTGGAGTCGTGGGTCGAGTCCTATTTGATTCAAGAGATCCTGTTCAAGTGAGAATATCTGAGAGATCTGTTTCTATACCATCCGTTTTCTGATATAGGTGAGTACGCGACGATGGGCATCTCGGGCCGAATCGATCCATGTACCAGAGAGGCAACCGTTGGCCGGAGTGCCCCAACGGACCCTGGAACTCTGTCAGAAAGGACCGCGGCATGAACATCTATGTGGGCAATCTTCCTCTTGAAACGACAGAAGATGAACTGCGCGAGGCGTTTGCTGCCTTCGGTGACGTAGCCACTGTGAAGATTGTCCGGGACGGGTCAACGGGTGAGTCGAGGGGCTTTGGCTTCGTGGGAATGCCGTCTGAGTCAGCGGCCCGGACCGCCGTCAAAGAGATGAACGGCCGCGAGGTCAAGGGGCAGGCACTGAAGGTTGAACCGGGTCGCAGTGGCACCGTTTCGCCCGGCTTCGGCAGCCGGCGTCCTGGCAGACGGCCCGGAGGGCGAGGGGGTCGTTAGCCACGCTGCACCTGCACTACCACGCCCGGAGGCGTCCAGTCGCGGCGCCTCTGCCACCCCTTCCGGAGACAGGCACGGCGTCCTTTGGGGACACCGATAGCCCAAAGGGAATCGTTGGAGTATGACAGACGGACAGATAACCGATGCCGACCGGAAGCTGGCGGCCCAATGCCTGGCGTGTCCTATCTGCCGTAGGGCCAGGACAAACCAGAAGGGCCTCTGCTTCTAGTTTGTCAAGCGAGTGGAGAGCAGTATCTGTCCTGCCTGCAAAGCCTACGAAAAGGTTTACGGCCGCAAGGCCCACGAACCAATCCCCCCGGATAGTCCGCAGGAAGATCCCCCGGTGCTTGACCGCACGGCCTCGTGTTGCCTCTTGCGGCCTCTCGATCTGAGTCAAGGAGTGAAACCGCGATCCAACGGGTCCGAAAGGAGTCTCGGTAGCTCGGCCTGCAATTCCCCCCAGGGCTTGAACTTGCCCGCCACGTGGCCTGCCCGGTCGATGACGATCGTCGTCGGCCATTGATCGACACCGTAGTCCTCGTGCACAGCGCCTCGCCCGGGACCACTGTCGATGCCAACGGCGAAAGGTACGTCGCGCCGTCCCCAGTAGAGTTGGCGCGCTTCGGTCAACTCGGCCTCCAACTCCGGAACCGTCTTGACCGAATTATCGTGTATGCCAATGATCACCACGCCTTGCTCGGCGTACAGATCATGTAGCTCGATCAGTTGCGGCATGGTCTGGAGACAGGGCCGACTCCACCCTCCCCAGAACACCAGGACTACGACATTGCCTTGGAGGCGCGACAGCCGAGCCGGCTTCTGTCCCCGCCAATGGTCAATGGCGGCTAGGTCAGGCGCCTGCTCGCCGAACAGTTCCGCCAGTCGGGTAGCCGCGAGGTCGATGGCTCCGACGTCGAGCGCCGGTTGTCCCTTTTCAATATCCAGATTCACCCGGACGCGCTCGGTCTCAATACCAGCAGGCCCTTCGCCAACACATTCCAGTTCGTACCGCCCCCCCGGCAACAGGAATTCGTACCGTCCCTGTTCCGAGACGAAGTACATCAACAGTCGGTCGCGCGAATCGTAGAGGAAGGCCACCGTCTTGGCCACCGGACAGCCCAGGCGATCCAGGCCGGTGCTGGTCAACTGTCCATGGACGTGACAGGCCGGCTCCACGCGAAGTACAACCCGCCCGGACGAACTCCCCTCGAGAAGTCGACGGTACCCAACCCATCCGGCCGGCAGGTACTGGGCATAGAAATGACGGAATTCCGTATCCTCGCCGGTGAGGACAACCTGCCCCTCGGCATCAGAACGGAAAGGCCACAAACGTTTCTGACCACGCAGCCACATCGTGATCGTCTGGGGCGGGTGCCCCTGGCTGTCCTCGAAGATGTTCAGGCCCGTCCCTACCTGGGCCCCCACTACCGGTCGACCGTTCGGCCCGACAACGCGCAAGACCAACTGCCGCTCGCGGACCGCAGTCCCGTCAACGTCGACGTCTTGGCGGAAGGAGCCCGCCTGCAGAACTCCGCAGCAGAACAGAACCAGTTCCAGCGTGGCTTGCTTCCAGTTCATAATTCCCGTTCCCCCTATGTCAAGCAGTCGACAGAAACGACCTATATCCTGCCCATTATCCCAGTCCCAACGGGTCCCGTGGAAACGCCGTCGCGTCCCTTTCCGGGGATATGGGTGGTCCTCAGCCATACACGTGCCCGACGGACACGTCGCGGCGTCCCGCCTACCCGCCCCATTACAAGGATAGAAACAAACGGGCACCCCGTAAGAAATATCCCCACCATCGAGCCGGACTTTGAGACGCCAACAGACCTGACCGCATCGCTCCCGGCGGAATCTCCGAATCCGGCCAGACATCCTGGCATCGCCGACTCCCTACCCGTCCTCCCTCGTAGCAACAGGCGACGCATCCACAGCAACGTGTCAATCCTTGCGTCACTGTTGAATTCATTCACGACACGTACCGGGGCACGTCGCCGTCGCTGGTAAGGCAAGTCAGGGCCAATATCGGCAAAAAACCCCGGCGCCGTCCAGGGGCATAATCCTGGGAGACACAAGCAAATAGCTCAACGACATACGGGAATTCACGCCATCGGCCGGGCCGTTCGGGGCGGTGTGATTGGTACCGACAGGATCGGTGTCGATCCCGGAGAGCATCGGCGAGGCTGTCACCAGCGGTTTTATCAGACCCAGAAAACACATCGCGGACGACACACCCCAAGAGTTAGGATACGCCGTCCGCAATGGCTCAATCAATCAAGCTGACGTTGGTTCAGATTAGATACCCCCCGGTTCTATCCGGGAACATTGTACGTGCCGGCCACGACCTGGTCCAGCACAGCCTCGAGATCGCCCAGCGGATGACCATGCCAGACAACCCTGCCTTTGGCATCGACCACGAACGCGGTCGGGATGCCACCCTGCCTGAAAGCCGTCATGTAGCCCTTGCTCACACTCCCCACGGCATCGGTCGCCACGGTGTAATCCATGTTGTCGCCCTGCTTGCCGACAAACGTCTTGACGACTCCTGGCTCCTCCCCGCTAATCCCCACAAAGGTAACGCGATCCTTGTATTTCTTTTGCAGTTCTGTCAGATGAGGAATGCTCTTGCGACAAGGCGGACACCACGTCGCCCAGAACTCCACCACGTATACCTTCCCGGGCGAAAGCGTCACGGGCTCACCTTTGACCCATGTCAATCCCGTCAGCGGATACGCCGCATCCCCCAGTTTTGTGGGCATAGCCGCCACGGCAGCCTCCGCCGCCGGCATCACCGCATCATCAGCTGCTGAGGACGGCGTAGTCTCCTGCGCAGCGGGCGCCGGGTTGTTCACCTGACTGGGCTCCTCCTTCGGGCAGCCTCCCAGCAGCAACGCAACCAATGTTATGATAACAATCGCAAGCCGTCTCTTCATAATTTGTCCCTTCAGCAAGTTTTCGGACCCAGTGAGCGACGATCACCTGGAGGCATTCCGGCGTCTCCAGATCGCCTGCTCGACTCCAGAAAACCGGATAGTACCGGACTGTTCATACCATACCCGACACGAATCTGTTCGTTCAAAAACCGCGGCGCTGCCCCGCTCGTCTCGTAACCGAATGCCCCCGCTGAACGTTGCAACGGCCGGCTGGCGACACCTTCGAAGGTCATCGTCACCGGCTTGATGGTGCCATCCTCGTTGAAACCGAGTCCGTCAATACAGGTGACGCGATGGTCTCGGCCCCGGGGATGAAGCCCGCAAAGGTGTCGTTCAAAATGCCCAGATTGCAGTGTCGCCATCCCCTGTGAAACATGTAGTTAGGTGTCGTCGACATCCTTAGAGACAGACTGATCAATCGGCTGGCCCCCGGCAACTCAGTGGGCCCAGCGCTACTGCTATCCAAAACAAGGCAACGTATTTCACGTCAATCTCCCAGAAGAGACTTAACCTTCGCCTGTCGAGGCTGCCAGCGTACCAAACGGCTGAGTCGCGGTAAAGCTCTCTCTCCGGGCCATTGCAAAAGGTCCTTTGATGCGTAGACGTCGGGCCGCAATCTCTCGCTATTGTCGCTTCTGCACGGTACAATCCCGGGGAGCCGCCCTGGTAAGATAGGCGTATCGCCAGATGTTTGCGCAGAAGGAGATATTCGGATGAAACGTCTGCTTGTCACATTGTTCGCGGTGTCACTGGGCTCTTGGGTCAGTGCGAGCCAGGCGCCCGCTGTGCCGTCGCATGCCGCTGACGTCATCGTTTACGGAGGCACATCCGCCGGCGTGAGCGCGGCGATGCAGGCCGTCCAGATGGGCAAGTCGGTCATTATCGTCTGCCCCGAGACGCATCTCGGCGGCCTGTCGGCCGGTGGGCTCGGCTGGACCGATACCGGCCGCAAGGAGGTCATCGGGGGGCTGGCCCGACAGTTTTACCATCGCATCTGGAAGCACTATCAGAACGATGATGCCTGGCGATGGCAGAAGCGATCTGAATATGGCAATCGCGGCCAGGGGACGGCCGCCATCGACGGTGCCGAGCGAACGATGTGGATCTTCGAGCCGCACGTGGCGGAACAGGCATTCGAAGACTTCATCGCCGAGGGCGACATCCCCGTCCATCGCGACCAGTGGCTCGACCGAGCATACGGCGTGCACAAAAACAGCGGGCGCATCCTCGCCATCACCATGCTCGGCGGCCAAACCTACCGAGGCAAAATGTTCATCGATGCCACTTACGAAGGAGACCTGATGGCTGCCGCCGGTGTGTCCTATCATGTGGGACGCGAGGCAAGCAGCGTCTACGGCGAGCACTGGAACGGTGTCCAGGTTGGCGTCCTGCATCATCGCCACTGGTTCATGAAGCCGGTCGATCCGTACGTCGTGCCGGGTGATCCGTCGAGTGGCGTGCTGCCCCGCGTCTCAGGCGAAGCCCCGGGCGAAAAGGGTCAGGGCGACCGGCGCCTCCAGGCCTATTGCTTCCGCATGTGCCTGACCAACGTGCCCAAGAATCGCGTCCCCTTCCCGAAACCCGAGGGCTACGATCCGAAACAGTACGAACTGCTGCTGCGCGTTTTCGCCACCGGTTGGCGCGAGACCTTTCACAAGTTCGATCCAATCCCCAATCTCAAGACCGACACCAACAACCACGGGCCTTTCAGCACCGACAACATAGGCTACAACTACGACTACCCGGAAGCCTCCTACGAGCGCCGCCGGCAGATCATCGCCGAGCACGAGACCTATCAGAAGGGTCTGATGTATTTCATCGCCAACGATCCGCGGGTGCCGAGCGAAGTGCGGGAGAAGATGGGCACTTGGGGGCTGGCGAAAGACGAGTTCACCGACAATGGACATTGGCCGCACCAGATCTACGTTCGCGAGGCCCGCCGCATGATCGGCCGATACGTCATGACCGAACACGATGCCTTGGGCAGGCGCGAAGTGCCGCAGCCGGTCGGGATGGGCTCCTACACGATGGACTCGCACAACGTGCAGCGCTACGTCAAGCCTGATGGCTTCGTGCAAAACGAAGGTGATGTCGGCGTCAGCCCACCCAAGCCCTATCGGATTGCCTACGGTGCACTGTGCCCCAAGCGAAACGAATGTGAAAACCTGCTCGTGCCCGTGTGCGTGAGCAGCTCGCATATCGCCTTCGGGTCGATCCGTATGGAGCCGGTGTTCATGATCCTGGGCCAAAGCGCCGCTACTGCTGCCGTCCAGGCGATCGACGCTGGCTGTGCCGTGCAGGACGTCGATTACGAGAAGCTGCGCGCCCGTTTGCTCCAGGACGACCAGCGCCTGTGACCACTGGAGTATTCCGTCCCGAACACTTGGAGGCCTGTCGGCCATGTGGCCCATCGCCCTGCTGTTGCTGACCATTGCGTTCATCGTCGCCGCCACGAGTAAGCTGAAACTGCATCCGTTCCTGGCCTTGTTGCTCGCGGCGTTCGGTTATGGCATTCTCTGCGGCCAGATGGCTTTGGCGGACGTCATCGAGTCAATCAACGATGGCTTCGGTGGCACGGTAGGTCACATCGGCATCGTGATCCTGGCCGGGTCGGTCATCGGCACGTTCCTCGATAAGTCCGGGGGCGCCCTCAGGCTCGCCGAGCGTACCGTGCAACTCGTCGGGCGCAAGAACGTCTCCCTGGCCATGGGCATCATCGGGTACATCGTCAGTATCCCGGTCTTCTGCGACTCGGCCTTCATTTTGCTGTCACCTCTTGGCAAGTCGCTCGCGTCCAAAGCCAAGGTTCCTCTGGCGACGGCGGTGATGGCCTTGAGCCTCGGTCTCTACGCCACGCATACCATGGTCCCGCCCACGCCCGGTCCGGTCGCCGCGGCCGGCCTGCTGGGCGCCGATCTCGGCAAGGTCATCCTGCTCGGACTGCTCGTCAGCATCCCGGCTCTGCTGGGCTCCTGGCTGTTCAGCGTCAAGTTCGCCAGTCGAATTGTCCTGGACTCCGATTCAGCCGCAGCATCCGAATTAGTGCCGGCCCCCGCCGCCGATGCTCCTTCGGCCGGCAAGTCGCTCGTCCCCATCCTCCTACCGATCGTGCTGATCCTCGCGCGGTCCGTGAGCAACGCCCCGAACCATCCTCTGGGCGAAGGGAGGCTGGCCGAGATCATCCAATTCATGGGCCAGCCGGCGGTGGCGTTACTCATCGGCGTCTTTCTCGCCTTTCTCCTGCCCCGCAAGCTGACCGCTCAGATGCTCTCACCGTCCGGGTGGATCGGGGAAGCGGTCATGGCCGCGGCTACGATCATCGTCATCACCGGCTGTGGTGGGGCCTTCGGCAAGGTGCTCCAGAATTCGCAGATCGCCGATGTCGTCTCGCGCTACCTGGGCGACGGCGCCGCCTGGGGCGTCTGGCTGCCCTTCCTTTTGGCCGCTGCCATCAAGACCGCCCAGGGATCGTCGACCGTGGCGATCATCACCACCGCCGGGATCGTCGCTCCCATGCTCGAACCGCTGGGCTTGGCGGCTCCGACCGGTCGGGCGCTAGCTGTCGTGGCGATTGGCGCCGGCGCCATGGTGGTCAGCCACGCCAACGACAGCTACTTCTGGATTGTCACGCAGCTCTCGGGCATGAGCGTGCCGCAAGGGTACCGCCTGCAAACGCTCGGTACGCTCATCGAAGGGGCCATCGCGGCACTAACGGTCTGGATCGTCAGCGTGATCGTACTGTAGCAGGCATCAAGCACCCTCCGAGCAAGGCAGACCATGAAAGAAGACATCGAAAGAAACCTGGGTGTCCAACCGATCGCACAGATCATGGTCTCCCACGGCCTGAAACCGCACGACCTGGTCGCCGCCTCGACCGAGCAGATCACACACAAGATGGTCGCCCGCGCGTGCAAAGGCCGGCGTCTGACATTCAAAGTGCAGGCCAAGATCCGCAACGCCCTCAACGCCGCGACCGAGAAGCAATACGCCCTGTCCGAACTGTTCACCTATTGAGGAAGGGTCGCCGCCGGATTCTTCTGTGGGCCGAAACAGCGGACGGAGCCATCCATGGCGGTAAGATACAACCTTCTACCGGCGGCCGCCATGCCATCGAAGACGGGCGGATGAGGTAGTTCCCAGCGAGCCAGCTCTTCCCCATCACGCTTCGAAACCGCCATCAGCAAAGCACCTTTGGCTCCGGCCAAAGCCGCCGCTTGCGCCTCGAGCCGGGGTCGGACCTGCGGCTCCTCCATTTGTCTGAAGGTCCGCTCCTCGTCGATCAAGTCCGGCGGACCGGCCACGAACAGCGTCTCGTCCGCCAGGACCATCGCCCGAACCAGCAGCGGAACTTCTTTCGTCCAGTGGTGCTCGACCGTGAAGTCGGCCGTGGCGCCGGTCTTGCCGCTGAACTCCAGCGCGCTGCCGGTTTCCCGCCGAACGACTTTGGCGCCGACGACAATGCCATGGTTCTGCCGACCCGAGATATCACCGGCTCGTCCGTCGTCAAAGGAATACCACAGGGTCAGATCGGCCTTTTCGATGTCCTCCGGCTCGGGTCGCGATGCGTGTCGGGCGATATCCGAGTCACCGAGCGCTCGATGGTAGAGACGCACCTCATCAATCGTTCCTTTGAGGGCGAATGGGCCGGGATAGTCACCGACCGTCGAGCTCTCGTCTGCGGCAATCTCCATCGCCTCGGCCGGGTTGGCACCGAGCAAGCCCGGCGCCCGTGACTTGCCAGCGCACTTGCCATCCACGTAGATCAGCAAATCCCGATCGGCCGTCAGGATCCCCGCCAGGTGCACCCAACGCCCGACGATTCTCTCTGCGGCTGCCACCGACTCGAATTCCTGGTTCACGCGAACACCGAAACGGGGTCGGCCGTTCTGGAGATACAGGACATAGCCATGAGAGCTACCACCGCGAGCCAGGATCACCCCGCCGGCATTGTCCGCCTTCACCCAGGCCTCGACCGTCAAAGGCTTATCCTTCGGATCCAAACTCGGTGACGCGGCAACACGGACGCGCGAGCCATCAGCCTCACTTTCGACAAACGCTTCCGTGCGCAGAGACGCCTTGTCAGCCGCGAAGAGATGGTGCTCGATCGGCGTGGTCCAGCGGTAGTACTGCGGCTTGCGGCCAAAACCGTAGACGGTCTTCTCATCGGACACGAGAATGCGTCCGGCCGGCGCGGCCTTGCCGGCCAGATAGTAGCCGCACCAACCGCTGATAAAACGGCTGCCGTACATCCAATATGTGCGGTGCCACCAACTGTCGTCGAGGAAACCGGTCGGACAGAACAGATGGGCATATTCGGCCTTCTGGATCGGAGGCGGCGCCCCCTGGTCGGCGTCGGCGCCGGCCGGGAAGGCTTCCAGAGGTAGACGCGTCCCATCCAGATGGAACGGCTGGGACCTCATGTAAACCAGATCGCCAACGCACGAAAGAATGTCGGGCATCGCCGTCGGCATATTGAGCCAACTCACATACGCGTGCAGGTTCTGACCCGTCTGCAGATCGGTATCGTCCATAACAGTCTCGGAGAGCTTGCGACCGGTTTCGACATCGAGACGCAGAAGACGCAGTCCACCATCCAGGAACATCGAGCGCCCCGCCACGGCGTAGACGATGCCGTCGCGAACCAGGACACTGCCGTGGACGGGCCAAACCGATTCGATCTGTTCGAAGGCCACCGTCCGTTCGTCGACAGGCGCCGCGCGGAAACGCCAGATCAACGCACCGTCAGCGGCGCGGAGGCAGTAGAGCCAGCCGTCCGCCGAGCCAAACAGCACGCGTCCGTCACAAATCGTCGGAGGCGAATCGACGCGGCCCCCCGCCACGAAACGCCAGCGCTGGGCGCCGGACTGAGCATCCAGGGCGTACACCGCGTGGCTTTCCGGCGCGGCGACGAAGACATTGCCTTGGGCCACCACCGGGCTGCTCAGGTTCTCGCCCAGGCGGGTCTCCCAGGCCGACTCAAGCCCCAGCGGCACAGGTTCGGCCGTCCGGCCGGTGCGCTCGACGCTGCCGCGATAGGTAGGCCAATCGACGTCCCCGGCGCGTCCCGTGATTTCCGAACCATAGGCCGGGCCCTTCACGAGACAGGATGCATCATCCCGTACTTTCGGGACGCGTGGCACGTCCGAACCCGGCGCCAGAGCGTTGAAGCCGAACAGCTTCGCCTCCAGGTAGCACGCGCAGGGATGAGGCGGCGCGTAGAGCAGGCCGTTGGCGGGCATGACGCCGTACGAGCAAGCACCGCGTACCCAGTGGTTGGGAGTCCAGGTCTCCTTCTCGACATCGATAAACTCGGTTCCGGTCCGGGCCATGAGCAGATAGTTGTCGGTCGCCTTGCCCCGGTAGCATCGATGGTGAAACCAATACGTCCCCACGTTCGGCGGAAACTCCTGTTTGACCTCACCGGTGAACGGATCGCGACCAGTGAAGACACCCACCGCCCTGCCGCTGGTGGTCTCACCCGTCCACACGAGCCCGTTGGCCACGAGAAGATCTTCCGGCGAGCGATATCCCGACGGCGGATGATAGGCTTTCCACAGCACCTCGCCCGTCCGGGCCGACAGCGCCGTCATGGTGTCTTCGCCCTTCATGTACCAAGATCCCGTCTGCCCGCCGGCTGTCTCTCCACCGGCGAACAATACGATGCCCTGATAGATGAGCAGCGTCGGGGCGAAAAACGAATTGAGCGCAGGTGTGCGTGCCACGGGCTCCGAACGCCACTTTTCGTCGCCCGTCTGCCGATCGAGGCACACGACGCTACGGCCATCGTGAAAGAAGACCCCGTCGGCGCTGGCCGACAACGTGACCGGCAGTACGGGTCGCGTGGAAGTCCATAGAATCTCACCGTTCTCAGGCCGGACGGCCATAATATCGTACTGCGGCGTCTCTGCCCAGAAAGGTCCGCCGTAGGCATGCTTGACAGCGGCCATGTCGACAAACTTCGGTTCGGGGGGCGCCTTACTCACCAGGGCCAAGAGTAGGCCCTCCGAGAAGATGACTTCTTCTGTCGCCTTCGTCGCCGCATATGTGCGAACCACTCCACCCGTTGCCGCGTCCAGCGCCGTTAGTGGCGCGTCGTAGCCCAGTGTCACATACACGCGGTCGCCGGCCGCCACCAGGCGTCGCGGCAATTGGGCCGGGCCGCTCTTGAGCGGCCAGAGATGCGTGTGCCACGTGCCGATTCTCCGTTTCCAAAGGACCACGCCGTTAAATGCATCGCGCGCGATCAGCGTCCACTTGGGTGGCAGCAGAATCGATGCGCGGGACGCTTCATCGAGGATGTAGAAGACGCGACCGCCTGTTGAAACGACGGCGCTGACACTCGACATCCGGTCGTGATGACGCGTCCAGCGGGGGCTGCCCAGCCACTGCAAGCGTTTGGGCGGACCGACGACGTCGTCATGCGAGACGGCATTGTTAGAAGCATCGTGCAGGTAGTGCGTCCATTCGTCGATCGCCTCCGGACGTGACTTGGTTGTCTTCGTCCATCCCGCCCCCTTTCTGATGCACGCCACACCACCCGGACAGAGCACGCGGAGGATCTCACGTTGTGGGATGCGAACTCGCTCCTCGACAACGATGAGATTCGCCAGGTTGTTGATGTACGGCAACCGGTCGCCAGTAAGTTGGTCGACCGAGACCGGGCCGTAGAGCCCTCGCGCCCGGATATGGTCCCGAGCCCGCTGCACGTTGGCCCGGTCGGTATCCAGCCCCTGGACCAGAAAGGCGTCATTGGCGTGCAGCGCCGCAGTGAGGCGTCCGTCGCCACAGCCGAGGTGGATGACCACACCGCCTTTCACCCCAGCCTCGCTCAGGATCGTCTCCGCCTGCTCGCGCGGCCCAGTTGACGTTCCACTGCCCAGAAGCATCGTACTCCACAAGAGCACGAGAGACAAAACCGACCGGAACAATTCACTTACGCTCTTCATGACCGAACGCTCCAACTTGTGACCCTGGCTTCGGCTTCTGACGCGTCACACTCGCCCGACGCCTCTTGGTGGATCTCATAGTACGTCATGGTCTGGGAGGATTCAATGCCCTTGCCTTCTCGGATGCAAGAAGGAGCGAACCGCCGGGAAACGGAGATTCCAGCCCGAAGACATGAGGGACATCTTCACTTGATTGAGAAACCACCGCTCTGAAACCTCGGCTAGGATAGACACATTCGAAACTTAAGATAAAGGACCCTATCTTTTCAGCGACGGGAGCAGAAATCACGTGACAACAGCGACGCTGGACGGGAGTCAAGGACAGCAGCGCAGCGAACACAGAACTTTGGCTAAAAGACTGGGTTGAAGCCAAAGGGCAAATCACTGTTGCCGCAACGATGGCCCGGCCCGACGGCTCTGAATGTGAGCTGTGGCGCCGCGTGCCGGCCGATCTGGGCCAGCAGACCGACAGAATCAGCGCCGCCCATGGCAATCTGAAGGTCTGTGACATTGCCCGTCACACGGTTCCCTTCTTCTTCAAGATGTTGCGATCGGCCAAAGAGGTCCATACGGACTGCCTGCACTGTATGTTGGCGGCCGTCATGCTGGCAAACGCACCTTCGCTTATGCGAGGACCTACGCAAGACTCGAAGCGGTCTATGAGCACAGCGTCAAGGATTGGGCCAAAGTAGAGTTCGTGAGCTAACCTTCGTCGGCGCGCGTCACGAAGACTCAAGCGCGGGATTCAGCCACGGCGCGGCCCCAGTTCATGGGCCAGCAGCCGCAAACTGTCGCGCAGCCTCTGGAGGTAATCGGTTTCAGGAGTCTCCGTGATGCGCATCGCCTCTGCCAAATGGGCCCTGACGAAGCCACAGGTGGTTTCGATATCCGCCATCATCCACTCGGCGTCTCTGGCATCGCGGGCCAGGATGTCGATGATCAGTCCGACGTAGTCGCCCTTGGGATCCTCCATGGCCAGTTCCAGGACGTGGTCGGTTTCCACCACCTCGAACCTCAGGTTCGGAACCTCATAGATCAGCGCCGCTGAGTCGTCCAAGCGGTAGAAGCACCCGGCGATGGAGAGCACGACTTCATCGGCCGTGGGAAATAGATCGCCCAGCAGGACATCCCGCTTCTTGAAGCCGATCTCTGAAAGGCCCTCAAAACCCTTGTAGTGCATCTTCATGCGATAGCGATCGAGATTGGGCATGAAGACCACTGTACACCAAAACCCCGGGGCAAGTCCAGTCTCCGGATCTTCAAAGCGCTGCCTCGCCACGCACGCAACTCGGGTGCGAGCGTGGTGCGGCGCCAATACCCACTACGATGACGGGCCTTTCTCATTCTTGAAAAGCAACTGCGCCAAGAGGTACAGATCGTTCTTCCAGACCGGAAACGTATGCCCGCCGGAATCCACATGCCAGATGTGGACGACGTTCATCTGCTTCAAATCACGGCGGAACGACTGGCTGATACGCATCAGCCCATCTTGATCGCCACAGGATACCCACAGAAGGCGCAGTTGCTCGTTGGCCTTGGTCGGATCGGCGATGAGTTCTTTGGCCGACTTGGTGTTGGGGGCCGAGGAGAATCCCCCGACCCAGGCGAAGGTGTCCAGGTTGTTCAGACCGAAATTCAGTGACTGGCCCCCGCCCATGGACAGTCCCGCGATCGCACGATACTGACGGTCGGCCCGTACCGAATAATGTGATTCGACGAAAGGAATCACATCGTTTAGCAGGTCGGCCTCGAAGGCCGCGTAGGTCTCGAACGGACGGTCCTCGAACGGGTTGGGGCCGGGCGGATCGGCCGACGCGCGACCGTTGGGCATGACGACAATCATCGGAACCGCTTTGCTGTCTGCATACAGGTTGTCCATGATGACGTCGGCCTGTCCGGGCTGGAGCCATTGCCGATGATTGCCACCCAGACCGTGCAATAGATAGAGTACGGGATACTTCTCGTCCTTCGAGTAGCCCGGCGGCGCATAGACCGACAGTTTTCTCACGATTCCCACACTCTTCGAATCGTATTCGACGGTCTCCACCTTCCCGCGCGCAATCTTGTTACGACGGACGTCGAAGCCTTCCGGGGCTGGAGGGAACGCAGGTTTGTCGTCAGGCCCCAGTTCCGGAGGCGGCCCGAAATTCGGCGGCCCGCGACGTGTCGGCCGCGCGGGTGCCTCGTCATTGTCACTCGGAGCGGTCCCTGGCGCGCCACGTTTCGCGACAAACATCTCGGTCGCGAAGCTGCCTACTTCGCGCGTGAACTGGATTTCGTCCCCCGCTACCTGACCCGTGTACTCGATGCGAATCTCGCTGCCTTGAAACGCAAAGATCTCAACGAACGTGATCGCATCTTCAGCCAGTTTGACCTCGTCCAGTTCGACCGTACGCTTATGGCCTGCGATGTCGGCCTCGGCCCGGCCCGTGGCGGCGCTGCCATCCTGCTTGAACACAAAGACATACTTCTGGAGGCCGATCTGTGTATCGAATTCAGCGTGCCACGTCCCAGCGACATCGGCGGCCCAAGTGGTGCCAACCGCGATCAGCCCCAGAACGAGCGCCGCGAGGCCTCGGGCGGTGAAACGCATTGCCGTCTTCATGATGACTCCCTCGTCTACTTTGTGATCAGCGTCTGCCCAATCCCTGCCTACCGAAACAACTGCGGCGCGAACTCGTGCAGGTACTGACGCCAGACGATCCACGTATGAGCCCCTTCCGTTTCCCGGTAGACGACGTCCAGACCGTGCTTCTTGAGCATCTCGACGGTGGCACGGGAGGTCTGGACGAGGAAGTCGTCCTTGCCCGTGCCGAACCAGACGAGCTCGAGCCCGTCCTTCAGCGTAGCGCCATCGAGAATGTCTTTGTGCTGCTCTTCCCACGAAGGGCCATCCGGGTTGCTGCCGAAGCCACGGCCGGTGATGCCGAAGATGCCCGAGCTGAATACACCCACATAGGCGAATTTGTCCGGATAGGGAATGGCAAGGTTGAGCGTTTGGCTACCGCCCATGGAGAGGCCCGCAATGGCCCGGTGCTGTCGATCGGCGTACACGCGATAGTGCGTCTCGGCGTAAGGCATGATGTCCTTGATGAAATCCTGTGTGAACTCATCGATAGGCAAGCGCCGACCGAATGTGAACGGCCCCGTATGACCGGCCGGCATGACCACCACCATGGGCTTGGCCTTGCCCGCCGCGATCAGGTTGTCCAGGATGAAACCGGCCCGACCCACCGACGTCCACGAATCATCGCAATCGAAAGCGCCGTGCAGGAGATAGAAGATGGGAAACTTGCCCCGGCCCGCTTCGTAACCGGGCGGCGTGTAAACGTGCATGCGACGAAAACGCTGAAGGGACTTGGAATAGTAGGTCACCTCCGCCACCGCGCCGTGGGGCACGTCTTTGGTGTCCATGAAGTCCGACCCGGGGACGTAGACCAGGCTCCAAGTGTTGGCGTTGGACTCGCTCGTGGAAGGATTGCGCGGATCGATGACGGAGACGCCGTCGACGTTGAAGTTGTAGCGATAGGCGCCCGCATCGATCGGCCCGAGCGTCACTTCCCAGACACCGTTCGGGTCCTTCGTCATCTCCGCGCCCTGGCCCACGCCCGGAATGTCGCTGCCGCTGAGTCGCACTGCTTCGGCTTTGGGCGCCAAAATGCGAAACGTCACGTGCCGGTCAGCGGCCACTTCGGGCGAAACCACCCGGGGCCCCTGTCTGCCGAAGCGCGGTTGTGCCATGGCCAGAGAAGTCAGCGCCAGCACCGCCATCATTACGATCAAGAAGGTCTGTCTCTGAGTGTTCATCATTCTTCTCCTACTAGCCACGGTTCCGTTTCAGCCGTCGACGGCAGGATCAGAGGTCACGGGCCGATCCGAACCGCCGCGTTTGTTCAGTTCTGCCATCGACTCGGAAATACCATGCAGAAATCCCACCAACTCCGCCGCTTCATCGCTCAGAAAGAGATCCCGGAGCCGGTTCTGGAGTGGCTCGATTCGGGCCTGCCACTTTTCGTAGGCTTGCCTTCCCTTGCGCGTCAAGGTGACACAGTGAGCCCGGCCATCGGTAGGATGTGGACGGCGTGATACCAGGCCGCGCTTCTCCAATAGCACCAGCACGGCACGAATCGTGTTCGGGTCCGAAGTTGCCCGGCGTCCCAGTTCCTGCTGGGTAATCCCGTCTTCTTCCACCAGCAGCGCCAGGACCACGAATTGCTCGGCCGTGGCGCCCAGCGACGCCAGGTGGGCATTGGTTTGCCGATGCATGGACCAATACGCGGCTCGCAACCCCATCGCAATCTCGTGTCCGCTGGTCATGCGCACCTCTCGAATAAATCATACGTGTACGTACAATCTATATGGGCCGACTATACCGTCGCCCCGCCACCCCCGTCAACTGGCAATTCGTGGAAATGCGACGATGCGATCCGTCCATACTTCGTCAGCCGGGGCCGGGACATGCTGAACACGATTGTCGCTTGCGACCGGTGCGAGCGGCGGCTATGATAAGGGACCGGCTTCGAGATGGATGATCTTGGGGGTCGTGATCGGCCTCCTGAGTCGATGCACGTCGAAGCGACAAATCGTTTGGGCCTGGAAAGAAAGAAGGGAGTACCATGAAGAGCGTGACAACGACAACTCGTGACCGCCTGGCCGAAGACAGCGCCCGTCAGGGCCGGCGGCGATTTCTCAAGACGGCGATGAAAACCGGCGCCCTGCTGGCGATCCCGCACGTGATCCCCAGTAGCGCTCTCGGCAAGGCCGACAGCGTCGCGCCCAGCGAGCGCATCACGCTGGGCGCCATCGGAATCGGCAATCGCGGCCGCTACGATCTGGGCTGCTTTTTGCACGAACCCGACCTACATTGTATCGCCGTCTGTGACGTCCGCCGCGACAATCGCCAGCGGGCCAAGGCCATGGTGGACGACCGCAATGGCAACAAAGACTGCGCCACGTACATCGACATGCGCGAGTTATTGGCTCGCGACGATATCGATGCGGTGCTGATCGCGACCGGTCCCAACTGGCATGCGACGGCCGCAACGATGGCCGCCAAAGCAGGCAAGGACGTCTACTGCGAAAAGCCCTGTACGAAGAACATCGCCCAGAGCCTGCAACTGCGGGACATTTTCGCTCGCACCGGCCGGGTGTTCCAGGCCGGGACGCAGCGCCGCAGCCTGCCCAACTTTGCCTACGCGATCGAACTGGCGCGCACCGGAAAGCTGGGCCAGCTTCAAACGCTGCACGCCCATCCGGGCGGGCTGGGAACCCAGATGAGCGGCTGGCTGCCGGGCGAGTCCGAGCCGCCGCGTGAGCAGGTGGACTGGGACATGTACCTGGGCCCCACCGCCTGGCGCCCCTTCAACCGCAGGCTGATGAACGCCTTCCACTTCGAAAAAGGTGGCGGTCTCGTCGGTGGTGGCTGCCTCGAATGGGGCTCGCATTGTGTGGATCTCTGCCAGTGGGCCAATGACGCCGATCAGACGGCCCCGGTCGAGTACGAACCGGTCGGCGACCAGTTGCACGCCCGCTACGCCAACGGCGTCAAGCTCGTAATGCGCAACGACGGATGGCTGCCGCTGGGCTCGTGTCCGGTCCGCTTCGAAGGCACGACCGGCTGGGTGGAGACGGGCGATGACGCTGAAATCGAAGCCAGTTCCGATTCTCTGCTGTTGCGACGCGGCAAGAAGATCCCGGGCTATCCGGCGGACTTCCACGTGCGCGACTTCCTCGACTGCGTCAAGACACGGGCGCTGACGCGAGCCAACGCCGAGTGCGCCTGCTGGGCGCACATCGCCTGCCACGCGGCCAACGTCGCGCTGTTCCTGGACCGGAAGGTCAGGTTCAATCCGGAGACCTGCGAGTTCATCGGCGACGACGAAGCCAACCGCCTTCGTTCCGAGGCGCTGCGTGCCCCGTGGCGGATCTAGCATCCGACCTTGCGAAAAAGTCCATCTATACGACGAGGATAATCATGATACTTCTGAAACGACATGTTACCTGCTGTGTACTTCTCATTGCGGTCGCTGCCTCTACAGTGGTCGTCGGTCAGGATCGAGCCGCAGCCGACGCGAAGCAGCGCGAGCTGATCGCCGTGCTCCAATCGGATGCCCCGAAAGCCGATAAGGCCATCGCCTGCAAGCGCCTGGCTATCTATGGCACCGAGGAGGCCGTCCCAGCCTTGGCGCCACTGCTGGCCGATATGGAACTGGCGTCGTGGGCCCGCATCCCGCTCGAAGTCATTCCCGGCTCGGCCCCTGACGCCGCGTTCCGCAACGCGTTGGCCAGCCTGCAAGGTCGTCTGCTGATCGGGACCATCAATTCGATCGGTGTCCGGCGTGATGCCCAGGCCATCGACGCGCTGACGCAGAAGCTCAGCGCCGCCGACGCCGATGTCGCCTCGGCGGCCGCCGTAGCCCTGGGCCACATCGGAGGCGATCGGGCCGCCAAGGCGTTGGAGCAGGCGCTGGGCCAGGCGCCCGCCAACGTTCGTTCGGCCGTCGCGATAGGCTGCATCCTCTGCGCGGAGAAGTATCTGGCCGACGGGAAGTCCGCTGAGGCCGTGACGTTGTATGACGAGGTCCGTCAGGCAGACATTCCTAACCAGCGACATCTCGAAGCCATTCGCGGGGCGATCCTGGCCCGACAGTCGGACGGGATTCCGCTGCTGATCGAGCAACTGGAATCGGCAGACAAGGAAAGGCTCGGCATCGGGCTGCGGGCGGCCCGCGAGCTTCCCGGTCGCGACGTGACCGAAGCCCTGGCGGCCGAACTGAACCGCCTGGATGCGAACCGCCGTCCCTTGCTGCTGCTGGCTTTGGCCGACCGGCACGACGCGGCCGTACTGCCGGCCGTGCTCAAAGCGGCCCGGAGTGGATCGAAGGACTTGCGTATCACCGCCATCGGCATCCTGATCCGTCTCGGCGATGTCTCCTGTGTCCCGGCCCTGCTGGAGGCCGCCACCACCGGTGACGCGGAACTGGAAGCCGCGGCCGCGGAGACCCTGGTCAGGCTGCCCGACAAGAAGGTGGATGCGGATCTGCTCGGTCGCCTGCCCCAAGCGAAAGGAAAGATGCGCCAGACGCTCATCGAGTTGGCGGGCCAGAGACAGATCAGCGCAGCACTTCCTGCCCTGGTATCGAGCCTTCAGGATTCCGACGCGGGAATTCGCGGTGCGGCTGTCGAAGCCGTCGGCATCCTCGGGCACGAGCAACAAGCGGCCGACCTCGTGAAACTCCTGCAGAAGACGACCGCTTCCAAAGAACGCGCGAGCATTGAGAAGGCCCTGCTGGCTGTCAGCGGTCGTTGCGGCGTGACATGTATCCCGCACCTGCTGCCCCTGACGCAAAGTCGCGACAACGCGTTGCACATGATCGGGCTGCACGCCCTGGCTATCGTCGGCGGGCCTGACGCGCTGGCGGAAGTGAAATCTGCGATGGAGAGCCCTGACTCGGCCATCCAAAACGAGGCGGTGCGTATCCTTTCGACCTGGCCCAACAACTGGCCCGAAGACGCCGAGGCGGGGCAAACCCTGCTCGCGCTGGCTCGGTCGAATGCGAAGCTGTCACACAAGGTGCTCGGCCTGCGGGGCTACCTGCAATACGTCCGTGGCAACGGTAAGCTGAGCAACGAGGACAAGGTCGCGAGGATCAAGGACCTGCTATCGGAGATCGAGCGGCCCGAGGAAGAACGGCTGGCGATTGCCGTCCTTGGCGGCATCCCGACAACGGGCGCCCTGGAGATGCTGGTTCGCTTCGCCCAGGATCCGACCGTAGCCGAGGAGGCCTACTCGGCCATCGTCAACCTCACCGGCAGGAACCGCCGGGGACTGCCCAAGCAACAATGCCGGCAAGCCCTGCAAACCGTACTCGAGAAATCGGAGAACGATGGAACCAAGCGTAGGGCCCGGCAGACGCTGGATCGCATTCGGTAAATGCCGTCACCGAACGACAGCCGACAATCGCTGCATAGCCTCAGACCACCCATATGGCCGTTGGTCTGAGGCTCTTCTTGTGGGACAGCGCTGTGACTAGTTGCGGCGAGGCCGTTTGAGCAGAATCAGAATGGCTGCCCCGAAGACGACAGCTACCGCTGCGGGCATCCAAACTGGAAATCCCGGGGCCGGTGTGGTCGAGGGAGCCGCCGGCGACGGGCCTTTCGCCGCCGACGTCACGGACGAGCCGTTCGCGTCGCCCCGGGTCACCGGCTCGATATCCTGAATATCGAAGGCCGCCAAAACACTCGTAGCCGTGTAGCCTTCCTGCGTCCAGGCCAGAAACTTGACCGGGTCCTTACGGTAAACCTCTTTGACCACGCCGCTGACACTCTTGTGATACCAGCGATCGCGCTGCTCGCTGACGGGGACGCTGGCAACCTTGACATCGAAGGTTGAATGGGTCGTGGTCCGGTAGTGGACACAATCGGCAAACTCTCCGGCCGGGGTGATGATCGTCTCGTCGGCCAGCCGGCGGATCACGATCTCGACCGGCATCACGAACTTCGGTGATTCCGTCCGCAATACATTCACGATGGTCTGCTCCTGCCCCACCTCCAACTGCGGAATGGGATAGGCCATCGGCGTGTCATACGTCAGGGTCGCGACTTCGCCCTTGTCGTTCTCGATGTCAAAACCGGTCAGTTGTTGCTCTTGCGTTACATGAAGCCGGCCCACGACTGCCTCGTCTGCCGTGTAGCGTTCCTCGAGCAACCAGTGGGGATGCCCCTGATCAGGACCACCGATGACCAACAGGATCCGCTGCCCGTCAATGGCGTTGGGCTCGGTACTGCCGAACCGAGGCCCTTGGTGCTGATAGACCCAGCGCTGCCCGACCTCGTAAGCCACAGCCCGCCCCCCGGCCGGCAGTAACGAGACAATCAAGAACAACAACCGCGCCACCATCGCCCTGGAACCGTTCAGGTGCATCATCCCAATGCCCTTCCAAGTCGTTGCCCACTATCCCTGGTGGACTGCTCAGACACCCTAGTCCGCACGCGCAGCCCGAATGGCCCTGCATCTTAGCGAATCTTCCGGCCGCTGTCCTGCGATATTCGACGAAAAGTCTTGCCGTCTGGAGCACGCACCAATATACTTAAGGACTTAATCAATATATTAACCACCTTCCATTGACTGGAGGCGCGGGCAGATGGACTACATTCGAGACCTGGGGGCCCTGGCCTTGGCTTCCCGCATGAAACGGCTGGTCGGCAGGCTGAACCAGGATGTCAAAGCGATCTATGCCGAGCAGGCGATTGCTTTCGAACCGCTTCTCATGCCCATCACCCGGCTGCTGGAAGCGAAAGGCACGCTACAGGCCAACGAAATTGCCACTGGCCTGGGGGTCTCCCAGCCGGCCGTAACGCAGATGTGCAACAAGCTCAAGAAGCGCGGCCTGATCACGGTGCACCAGCATTCCGAGGACCACCGGATACGCCAAATCGCCCTGCTTCCTGAGGGCAGAGAACTCGCGGCTGCCCTGGCCCCCATCTGGCAAGAGATCGAGAAGGCAGTGGCGCAAATGATGGAGGGAGCCGACGACAACCTCCTGTGCGCACTGGAGGCCTTTGAAGAACAGTATGCACGGAAGCCGCTGAGCGAGAGAGTCCTCCAACAACTCGCGCAGCGCGACAGGACCCAGATCAGTATTGTCCCCTACGACGAATCGCTGAAAGAGGCCTTCAAACGCCTGAACTGCGAATGGATCGAGACGCACTTCACCGTCGAGCCTTCGGACGAACGCGTCCTATCCAACCCGCAGAAATATGTCCTCGAACAGGGCGGGTTCATCTACTTCGCTCAGGCAGGCAGTGACATTGTGGGAACCTACGCGCTATTGCGGGTCGACGCCCAGACCTACGAAATTGCCAAGATGGCCGTCACAGCTACGCATCAACAACGCGGCATCGGCACGGCCCTGCTGGATCACGCCCTCGCGCAAGCGCGGGCCCTCGGCGCCGGCCGGCTGATCCTCTATTCCAACACGCGCCTGGCCCCGGCGATCAACCTCTACTTCCAAAAAGGCTTCCGCGTCATCCCCAAAAACGACTACCACAACGAGCGCGCCAACATCAAAATGGAACTGCTTCTGAGACGTTGACTCCTCCGCCATCACGGCGCCGGATGCCCGCCACCCCCAAATCGTCAATGGTCAGCTCCAAAGGCCGGAGACCGTAGACCGCAGCAATTCAACAGTCCCTCCGGCCGCACGCGCCTCTCGGCCTTCGCCGTGCTAAGAAGAATTTAGCAGAATAGGTGCCTCACCCCGTTCCGTTCCCGTTTCCTCCAACTTTCATTCAACGCGAACATTGAATATGCGATCTTGAATCCTCAGACATGGCTGATAGCCTCCGCGCGGTATCGGATGGCCGGTCGCCAGGACTTCCACTATCTCGTCAAGCTTCGCGTGTTTTACGACGGGAATGACTGAAGCCCCACCAGAAGTCGTAGACAGACTGGAAAGTTGAGCGTTCCACAGCAGATGGTCATGCGGGCTTTCGTCGCATGCAACAAGGCTGGCAACGATTAGAATACGACCGCGTGCCAGCCGCTTCCTGACGCTTTCGCCAGCGCTATCACGCATCTCCGACACCCATACGGCATCACGAGCATTCCCCTGCTTGTCTTCAATAACCATGCGAAAGGGCCTGGACGATTCCACGGTAATCTCTGCGACCAAAGCACCACTGCCGCCGGGCGCCAACATGCGGAGATTCATAGCTATGTCCTGCTCATGCGCACCATCCCTGTCGCATCCACACAGGAACGCAAACACCAACAACATGGTTGCAGTCCTGAAGCCCCTCATACCTGTCCCTCTCATCACAGTATCCATCAAGAAGACACGGAGCCTGACAGGTTAGATCATGGTCCACATGTGAAACATCCAAGAACACACGCCGACCAAGGGCAGTTCCGCAGGCATATCGCCAGCCCCCTAGATTTGACGGTTCCGTTCTGCTGGGGACTTGCGCCGCATCAAGCCACAATAGTAGATATCGTGCGCTTATTTTCTTTACTTATGAAGCTACCCCTTTTTGCGTAAACACGCAAGTGTATCTGACAGAAGAGCCCCCTGATCTCACCCCCTTATTTTCATACAACCAAAATCCCATGCAAACCAATTGTCCGTTAGCATTTGACCAGCCGCGCGC
>CP070782.1:4002757-4009758 GCA_020346325.1 Phycisphaerales bacterium | reverse complement strand
GGCTGGACATGTTGGCGGTGCCGGGCGATACGCCGCCCGACGTCATCTCCTCCATCATCGCCGACGAACTGGCCATTGGCGTCGCCAACAACAAGACCACCAGCGTCCGTGTGATCCCCGTCCCCGGCAAAAAGCCGGGCGATATCGTGCATTTCGGCGGACTGCTCGGCTCGGCCCCGGTCATGCGCGTCACGGGGGCTTCACCGTCCAAATTCATCCAGCGCCGCGGACGCGTACCGTCCCCAATCCGGGCCTTGCGGAATTGACCCTCGAAAATCAGCCTTGAAACGTTCGAAAAGCGGTTTTTTTTGACAGTTGCCAGGGCTCAGCGGTATACTGTAATTTACAGGGATGGTGGTGGCCCGGTCGGGGGCTACGCCGTCCGGACTGCCCAAGATGGAGAGCGCGGATGACAAGGAGAGGGCTGACACTCGTCGAGCTGCTGGTTGTCGTGGCAATCATCGGGTTGCTGGTGGGCCTGTCTCTACCCGCGCTCGTGCGCGTGCGCAATCAGGCGCAAGGGGCCGTCTGCGTTCAAAACCTCAAGACCCTTTCTCTCGCCTGGCTCCTGTACAAAGATGACAACGACGACAATCTCGTCGGCGGCCAGGTCGGCAAGACTTCGTACGACTGGGTCCAGGGCCCTTCCGGCGCCGGCACGATCATCGAATGCAAGAAGGAAGGCATCCGGCGCGGCGCCCTGTATCGCTATGTTGGGGATATGATCGACGTCTATCGCTGTCCGGCGGATATGAGAAAGCTCGGGCCCGGCGAGATCGCCTTTCGCAGCTACTCCGTTGCCGGCGGCGCCAATGGCGAGGGCTGGCAGGACACCTACGTCCAGGCCGAGAAGTATTCCCACATCCAGCAGCCGGCCACGAAATACATCTTCGTCGAGGAGGCGGACCCGCGCGGATGGAACAAAGGGTCGTGGGTCGTGAACCCGCGGGACAAGACCTGGGTCGACCCACTGGCGATCTGGCACAGTCGCAGCCGCAGTTCGCTGGGCTACGCCGATGGGCACGCCGAGATTCACCAGTGGGTAGACAGCAGCACCGTCGAGATGTCACGCAAGCAGGAATTCTTCCAACCCGTCCCGACGGAAGAGGGAGAGGATCAGCGCTTCATGCTCAGTGGTTTCCCGCAGCGCTTCGTCGACGCGCCATAGGCCTGAACTCCAATGTCATCCGCCCGCTTTGGCGCCGGCCGTCAACTGCGAGGCCACCGAAGCCGTGGCCGCCGCAACCGTCGCCGGATCGCCCAGATAATAGTGCTTCTGCGCCGCGAGACTCTCATCCAGTTCGTACACGGGTGGAATGCCCGTCGAAATGTACAACTGCGTGATGGCCTCTTCGGAGACCCCCTCGAGATACTTGACCAGGGCACGCAAGCTGTTGCCATGGGCGCAGATCAACACCCGCTTGGCCTGCTTGATCTGGGGACAATCGCCTCGCACCAATAAGGCAGCACGTAGTCGAGCGTGGTCTTGAGCGACTCGGTCGCCGGCAGGAGGTCACGGGGCACGTTCGCATAGCGGCGGTCGTGACACGGATGGCGTTGGTCATCTTCGGCAGCTCTTCGGCCCCTCGTCCGCCTCGCGGATGCCCTGCTCGGACAGATCCACGTCCGTCCAGCCCGTGAAGCGGTTTTCCAGGTTCCACGTGCTTTGCCCGCGTCATATCAAGACCAACTTCGTCATCGCAACACTCCTTCGCCCTGTCTGCTCTGAGTTGTTGGCATGGCGGCGCCGAGGCCGCGATATCAGTCGCTCAGTCGGTAGAGCCTCAGCATGCTCGCCGGAGGTGCTACGTCTCGCGCCCGGTCGCGGTTCGGCCCCAGAGTCTCCCAGCGCAAGACATAACGAACGCCCGGTTCGCTACTGCCACCGGAATCGTGGCACCAACGAACGGTCATACCGGGAAAGCCCGACTCCGGGCGGGCCAGTGCCGCCGGCCATCGCGGTCTCTGTGCGGTCTCCGCAACGGGACGCAAGGTCGCTTCATCCAGGGTCCAAACGCCTGCCCGATACTCCTTGCGGCTGTACTTCTGAGTCAGCGAACCGTCGGTATGGGCCCGCACGGCGGAGACGCGCACCTCGAACTCAATGCTGCCGCCACCCTGGAAGTCCCAGCGATAGTCCCAGTCGCTTACCTGGTAGATGTGCCAGTCGGTTCCCTCATAACGCGCATTGTAGATCTGCGTATTGCCCTGGGCATCGAATTTGTGATACGTCACGATGGGACGCTTTTCACTGTCGAACCCGACGCGGGTGTTGCCGTTGATCGATCCGCCACCGGCCGGCACCGGGTCCACCACCACGCCCTTCGTCTCGATCGTCATCGGTAGATCGACAGGCAAGCCGCCCGCGGTTTCCCAATGCACCAGGTCTCTGCTGCGCGCGTAAGAGACATCGTGATTGGTGCTACAGTCCGGCGTGTCCCGCCAGACCCAGCACAGGTGGAAAAACCCGTCGGGACCGCGCGTCGGGCCGACCGGGTAAGCGTTCATCGCGCCTCGGCCGTCCAACAGCGGCGTATCCAGTAGCCGTCGCCAGGTGCGGCGCCGCCAGTCGTAGACGTTGTAGATCTGGTTGCCGCGGCCGCTGGCCCCGTCCCGATAGGTAAAGATCAGTTCGCCGGCCGCACCCTTCATGAAGCGCGGATAGGTGCAGCGGTTCTCCAGCACCCCGACCATCGCCGGGATGCCTTGCAGGCTCTGAATGTCACCGGCGTGCTCCGTGCGAAAGTATACCAGCGGTCCCACGTGCATGTTCCCGCTGATGTGCAGATGGCCCTGTTCGTCCAGCGCCATGGTGACATAGTTGTGACTATCCCAGCCCAGCACTGAATCGAGCTGCTTGAACTGCCAGCGTCTCTCGTCCAGGCGCCGCCGCGCGACCGTCATGCGCCGTTCCTGGTCGTAGAACGCAACGTATTGACCGTCTCCATCCGTCAACAGGGAGAACCCCACCGGATGACCGGACCACACCGTGGAGATGTCGAGCACGTCTTGGGCCGACACGGCGCGGGCGCCGTCACACGCGGGGGCAGAGAGAAAGACAAGAAGACCGTATGCCACGCAAGCAACTCGAAGCGTTGGGTTCATCTCTATCGGTCCCCAACATGGGGGCAACGCCCTTCGGGGCCGGTGACACCGAAAGACGACGCGTCGGCTAGAGTTTCACGGGCTTGCAGAGATTGTTCTCGTCAGCCGCCACTCGCCCGCACACCTTGCACATGAACTTGCCGTCCTTGACCAGTTCCTTATACGCCTTGGGATTGCTGATCTGAAAACCAAGGTTGTTCAAATAGCACAGATGTTTATCGTGACCTGCGTGCGGCATATCTGCTTTTGCCATGACGTCTCCTTTCTAAACAGCAAAACATCCGTATCAGGCTCACATTAGGATGGCCGAAACCCTGCCTTGTCAACCGATTTCCCCGTGACCTGGTACCCTATGTACCCGGCCGGTTGCCGCTTTGTTCGCCCCCGTCCCCAGGGCGTCGTCTCGGCGCCGGCCGGTGCCTTCTCGGTGTCCTTCGCTGCGGGGCTCAGCGCGGGCTCGACACCTCGGTGGCTCGGTGGTACACTTGCGGAAACGTGGAATCACTGATGGAGCCCAGCAGAATCAACACAGTGAACGGAGAAGCCACATGGACTACCGCAGAATCATCCCCTGTCTCGACGTCAAGCATGGTCGCCTCGTCAAAGGTGTCAACTTTGTCAACCTCAAGGACGTGGGTGACCCGGCCGAGAACGCCGCCGCCTACAGCGACGCCGGTGCCGACGAACTGGTCTTTCTCGACATCACCGCCACGCTGGAGAAGCGCAAGACCTTGCTGGATGCCGTCCAACAGACCGTGGAACGCATCGCCGTGCCTCTGACCGTCGGCGGAGGCATCGGCAGTTGCCAGGACATCGAGGCGCTGCTGAACCTAGGCGTCTCCAAAGTCTCGATCAACACGGCGGCCGTGCGCAACCCCGGTCTGGTCCAGGAAGCCGCTCAGGAGTTCGGCAGCGAGAAGATCACCGTTGCCATCGACACGGCCGCCAAGGCCGAACTGCCCTCCGGCTTCGAAGTCATGGTCAGCGGTGGCACGCAAGGAACCGGCCGGGATGCCATCGAATGGGCCAGAGAAGTCGAATCGCTCGGCGCCGGCGCCATCCTCCCGACCAGCATGGACACCGACGGCAAACAGACCGGTTACGACATCCCCATGACGCGCGCCATCGCCGACACCGTATCGCTTCCGGTCATTGCCTCCGGCGGCGCCGGCACGCTCGAACATCTCTACCAGGCCATTACCGAGGGGCATGCCGACGCCGTCCTCGTCGCTTCCATCGCTCATTTCGGGACCTTCAGCATCGAAGAGATGAAGAGCTACCTCGCCGAGCGTGGGATTCCAGTAAGTCGGTAGACGCTTGCTCACCACCTCCGCCCGGAAACGCAGGGCAGCGCAGTGTAAAACGGCCTGCCCTGCTCCTTTTTGGGCCAAAGTCGCCCCGGCGATTGGTCGATAGGGGGAGGGTGATGGTGTATCGTGCAAGACCGGGAACGCCCTGAAACGTCTATGTTCGCCAAGCTGAAAAAAAACAAATTCCTGCTGAAGACCAAGCTCTTCACCCTCCGTTGGTATCCCAGCGGCAGAAGCTGCATCCGCGTCGGACGACGCACGCCCCCGACCCACCAGATGCCTCCTCTGATGGTGCGGAAGCCCGATTGGCGCCGCTGACGCACCGGTCCAGGGCCTCCCCCCCAAGCGTCCCATAAGCTGAGCCCACAGGGCGCCTCGGAATCCGCCCGCTGTTCTCGAATGCACCGCCGCCGGTATGAACCCGCACGGCGCATCTGTCGCTCCGGCAACCTCTGCACTTGAAAAAGAGCGCTAGATCTGCAACTGCTGTAGCTTGTACTCGACACTGTCGACCAGGGCCAGCCAACTGGCTTCGATCACGTTCTCCGACACGCCGACCGTGCCCCAGATCGCGTGTTTGTCGCGCGACTCGATCACGACGCGCACCCGGGCCGCCGTGCCTTCTTTGGCGTTGACAACGCGGACCTTGTAGTCGAACAGATGCACGTCCCGGATACTCGGGTAGAAGATCTCCAGCGATTTTCGTAGCGCCGCATCCAGGGCGTTCACCGGGCCGTCGCCTTCGCCCACGACGTGCTCTATCTCCTCGCCGACCTTCAGCTTGACCGTCGCCTCCGTGACGAGTTCGCCCGTCTTGCGCTTCTCGACGTCCACGTGATACTTGATCAGTTCGAACGACGGCTTGAACGTCCCCATGATCTTCTTGACCAGCAGGTCGAAACTCGCCGTGGCCGCCTCGAACTGATAGCCTTCGTTTTCCAGTTCCTGCACGCGGGCCAGGACCTTCTTGGCCAGCGCCTTGTCCTGGCCGATCTTGGCCTTCTCCAACTCGGCCAGGATGTTCGACTTGCCGCTGAGCTCCGAGATCAGGAAGCGCCGCTCGTTGCCGACCAGGGCCGGGTCGATGTGCTCGTACGTGCGCTTGCTCTTACGCAGCGCGTCGACGTGCAGCCCCGCCTTGTGCGCGAACGCGCTTTCGCCTACGTACGGCAGATTCATCACCGGCGCCATGTTGGCCACCTCGAAGACAAAGCGTGACACCTCAGTCAGCATTTTGATCTTCTCCGGCGTCAGTGTCTCATAACCCATCTTCAACGTCAGGTTGGGGACCACGGCGCAAAGGTTGGCGTTGCCGGTCCGCTCGCCGATGCCGTTGATTGTGCCCTGCACGTGGCGCGCGCCGGCCCGGATCGCCGCCAGAGAGCTGGCCGTGGCGCAGTCGACGTCGTTGTGCGTGTGGATGCCGATCGTGACCGGGCCCAGCGCCTTGCACACCGCACCGGTGATCTCGAAGACCTGCTCGGGCAGCGACCCGCCGTTGGTATCGCAGAGCACCAGGGCGTCGGCGCCGGCTTCCGCGGCCGCGGCCAACACCTTCAACGCATATTCCGGATTCTCCTTGTAGCCGTCGAAGAAATGCTCGGCGTCGAAGATCGCCTCCATCCCCTTGCCCTTGAGGTACCGAATCGAATCGGCGCAGATCGTCAGATTGTCGTCGAGCGAGCAGCCCAGCACGGTCGTGACGTGCAAATCCCAGGTCTTGCCGACCAGCGTGGCCGCGGGGGTCTTGCAGGCCAGGATGGAGTTCAGCGAGGCGTCGTCCTGGACGGTCCGGTCGGCCCGCCGCGTGCTGCCGAAAGCGGCGATCTTCGCGTGGCTCAGGCCCAGCTTGGCCACCTCCTCGAAGAACTGCATCTCTTTCTGGTTCGACGCGGCGTAGCCCCCCTCGATATAGTGCACACCCAGGTTGTCCAGGCACCGGGCGATGGACAGTTTGTCCTCCAGCGAGAAGCTCACCCCCTCGGCCTGCATGCCGTCGCGAAGCGTCGTGTCGTAGATCGCGATACTGCTCATGATAACTCCCGCTACTATTCTCTGCGGCCCGCAGGCCGAATTCTGCAGTCTTCTCCGCCCGCCTCGGGCGTAAACAGCCGATTCTAGTGGCCCCAGACCCCTTGTAAAGGCGAAAGTTGGCCCGACCGGCCCCGCAGGCCGCCCCCCGGCCTGGAAGGCCGAATTTGAGATCTGAAATCGGCGCAGCCGTCCTGAGCGCAGTCGAACGGACCTGATCTGAGATCCCGGCCGTCCCGGCCGGCCCATTGGCTTTGTTTTTCCGGTCCCACCCCCATTCTGAGCCCAAAAAACCGCAAAATTGGCTTTGTTTGGCGCCGTCGCCTCGGAGCGAGGCGCAATCTGAGATTCCGGCCTCCGCGGCCGCCCAAATTGGCTTTGCTTTCTCCCGCACCCCCGTTTCCAGCCCAAAAACCCACAAAATTGGCTTTGTTTTGCAAACAATGATGACACCCCGCCGCCCCACTCCGCCCGGAAAGATCCTCCACCCCGGCCCCCACCAACACCCAGGATCGCAAACCCAACCATAAAAACCCACCCTTCCAATCGGGTATT
>CP070782.1:3996437-4002657 GCA_020346325.1 Phycisphaerales bacterium | reverse complement strand
ACGCCCGAGAAGCTCGGCGCCAACCTGCGACGCCAGACCAAGGTCCCGGTCGGCGGGACCTATCTGAAAAACACCAACGGGACCGCCGTCGGCTTGGTCTTTGAAGCGAAGGGCAAGGTGATTGTGGCACTGCCCGGCCCGCCCCGCGAATTGCAGACGATGGTGCGCGACGAACTGGTGCCCTTCCTGAGTCACGCTTCGGCACGCGCCTGCCCGGCTGCGCGCTGACGCTCCGCTTCGTGGGCCTGGGCCAGTCGCAGATCGATCACAAGCTATCCGACCATGTCGTGATGCCGGCCGACGTGATCGTCAACTCGCAGTTTGGCGGCGGGCGCGTCGATTTCACCTTCTCGCTGCCCGACGACACGCCCGCGAATCGGAAGCGCCTGGAACAGTTGAAGCAGGTGATCGTGAAATGCCTGGGCGAGAACATCTACGGCGAGGGTGACACGACGCTGGAAGAGCATGTGATTGCGCTGCTCAAAGCGCGGGGCGAGACGCTGGCGCTGGTCGAGATCGGCACCGATGGCGCGTTGATCGCGGCGCTGAACGGTGCGGCCGAGGCGCATCAGGTCATCACCGGCGCCTACGTGGCGCCGACCAAGGCGGCGCTGCAGCACCTGCTCTTCGGTCGTGACGAGCCATCCTCCGACATAACGGACATCGCGCGTCACGCGGCCGCTATCACGGGCAGCGCCTGGGTCCTTGTCACGGGGCCGGTTGAACAGGAGCAGGGCCAGGGCCGTTACCTGGACGTGGCGCTGCGGCGCTCGGACGGGCGCGTTGACCGCTGGCGCCAATCGGTTCGGGGGTCGGCGGAAATGGTCGGCTCGCGGGTGAGCACGTATCTGCTGGACCAACTGCGCCGGCGGCTGCGCCGTGGTGTGTCAAACGCGACAGGGCTCTTCGACCCGCTGCGGTTCGGTGACGGTCGGGACGGTGTCGGCGGCTTGCGGCCGGTCGCGCGCGGGACGCAGCAGGCGACGCAGCCAGGCGAAGATCACGCCGGCGGCCAGGACCTCGCCGCAGACGACGCCAACCAACAACCCAGGGAAGCCGGCCAGGTGCGAGCCGAGTAGGGCCAGCGGCAGTTGGAGACCGAACAGACGCAGGGCGGTCGCGGCCGTACTGTGCAGCGAGTGGCCCATGGCGTTGAGGCTGCTGCAAATGCTGTGGCTGATGCCGCGAAAGGCCAGGGCGACCGGGACGATGCTGAGATACAGAATGAGCATGCGGACGACGGAGTCATCCCGCGAGAACAGCGGCGCCAGTATGCCTGAAAAGGAAGCGAGCGCGAGGGCGCAGACAGCGCCCCATGACAGACAGGCAGCGAAGGCGATGCGCAGACCCTGGCGCACGCGATCGTAGCGCCCGGCCCCCCAGTTCTGGCCGAGGAAGGGGATGAGCGACGCACCCAAGGCGAAGAGGGGAATCACGACGCAATGCTCGATGCGAATGCCCGCACTGAAGGCGGCCACGCGCGTCACACCATAGGCACTGATCATGCGGGTCAGCAGACCGCCGGCGATGGGCATCAGTAGATTCGTGGTCGCGGCCGGCAAGCCGATATACAGAATCCGGCCCCACGATCTCAGCAGGGCTCGCCAGGCGAAACGCTCGAAGACCAGCAGATGCTTGGCCCTACGCAGGACAATCAGCGAGGCGACCAGCGCCGCGGCGCGGGCCAGGACGGTCGCCAGCGCCGCACCGCGAATGCCCATCGCGGGAACAGGACCGAACCCGAAGATGAAGATGGGATCCAGCACGATGTTCAAGCCCATATCGGCCACCAAGATCAGGCTCGGTGTCAGTGTGTCACCGGTGGCGCGAATGGCGTTCTTGCCGATGATCGGAATGACCAGAAACACCATGCCCGCCAGCCAGATGCGCAGGTACCCGAGCGCCAGCGGTAGGGTTTCGCTGTCGGCGCCGAGCAGGGCGAGGGTCTTCGGCAAGGCGAGCCAGCCGGCGGTGATGAAAACGACCGTGACAACCAGGCCCAGAAGCAGCGCGTGCAAGGTCAGGAGGCGCGTGCCGGTCTCGTCGGCCTGGCCGATCAGACGTGAGAGCACCGACGAGGTGCCGACGCCGATACCCACCACCAGGCCGAAGGTGGTCATGACGATGGGAAAGGTGAATCCCATGGCCGCCAGTTCGGCCGTGCCGAGCCGGCTGACGAAATACGTGTCGGTTACGTTGTACGCTGCGCCAGCAATGAAGCCGATCAGCATCGACAGGCTCATGCGTAGCAGCAACGGCCCGACCGGGCCGACCGTCAGCGTGGCGGTCATGGCGTTAGAAGACGACTTCCGTGCTGGCTTCATCAGGCGAATAAGCTTCCTATCACGCGGCGGCAGAACTCTCGGTGACGTCGGTGTCTTCTTCGGCCGGAGGCACGTTGAACAGGAACCGGCGGATGTCCTCGGCGATCGAATAGAGGCATGGCACGATCACCAGCGTGATGCTCGTGGCGAAGAGAATACCGAAGCCCAGCGAGATGGCCATGGGAATCATGAAACGCGCCTGGCGCGAGGTCTCGAAGATCATCGGGGCCAGGCCGCCGAAGGTGGTCAGCGTCGTCAACAGGATCGGCCGGAAACGCCGCACCCCGGCCTGGTGAATCGCGTCGAAGGCACAGGTCCCCTTGCGCGTCAGGCGATTGGCGTAGTCGATCAGCACCAGCGAGTCGTTGACCACCACGCCCGACAGCGCCACGACGCCCATCAGGCTCAGCAGGCTGAGCATATAGCCCATGATGATGTGCCCCAGCACGGCGCCGACGATGCCGAACGGAATGGCGATCATCACGATCAGCGGCTGGTAGTAACTGCGGAACGGAATGGCCAGCAACGCATAGATGGCGAACAGCGCCAGCACAAGGCCCTGGAAGAGGCTCGTGGTGCTCTCGGTCATGTCCTGCTGGCGACCTTCCCAGGCATAGGTCAAACCAGGGAAGTCCTGGACCAGTTGCGGCATCACTTCATCGGCGAGCGTCGCCTGCACCTGGCTGGTCTGCGACATGGGCTCGACGTTGGCCGTGACGGTCACGGTGCGGCGGCCGTTGCGGCGCGTGATCGCGGTATAGGCCCGACCGCGTTTGATCTCGGCGATCTGCGACAGCGGGACGTCCTTGCCGCGCGGTGTACGCACCAAAAGATGCTGCAAGTCGTACTGGCGTGTGCGCTGTTCGCGGGGCAACCGTACCTTGACGCGGATCTCATTGCGTCCGCGCTGCTGCCGGACGGCTTCGGCGCCGTAGAACGAATTGCGCAGTTGCCGGGCCAGGCCCCGCTGGGTCAGGCCCAGGCTGTGGCCTTCCTCGGTCAGGCTAAAGTCCAGTTGCTTCTTGCCTGGTGTGAAGCCGTCGTCGATGTCCTTGACGTTGGCGAAGTCGGCCAGTCGTTCGGCCAGCGCCTCGCTGGCACGGTCCAGCACGTCGATGTTCCGATGGCTCAGTTCCACCGTCAGCGACGCACCGCGCCCCGGGCCGCCGCGATCGGATTCGAAGCGCAAACTTTCGAGCCCGGCAATGGGCCCCGTGCGGTCGCGCCACAACTTCGTCAATTCGGTTGTGCTGATAGGCCGGACGCCGGCGGGAGTCAGGTAGACCGTAACTTCGATTTCGTTCTCGTCGATCAAGGCAAAGATGCCCTCGGCGAGCGTGGCGCCGCCGTGGGCTTCGACCGTTTCCTGGGCCGCCCTCAGCAGCGTTTGTCGGATTTCCTCAGCCTTCGATATGGGCGAACCGTAGGGCAGCAGAGCCGTCACGACGGCCCGGTCCGATTCGACACGCGGCATCAGGGTCACGCCGATATGTCCGCCGTTGACGTGTCCGAGCACGATGATGAGAACCGCAACGCTCACCGCGATCGTCACCACGCGCATGCGAATGCAGAAGTCCAAGGCCGGCGCGTACACCTTGTTGATCACCCAGTCCAGGCCACTGCTGAACCCGTGTTGCAGCGTGCCGATGATCCCCCTCCGCTGCGACTTCCGGGGGTGGCCATGGGCCAGGTGGCAGGGCAGAATCAGCAGTGCCTCGACCCAGGAAATGGCGAAGACCGTAATCACCACGAAGGGAATCGTCCGCCAGATCTTGCCCATGAAGCCCGGGACGAAGCTGAGCGGCAGGAAGGCCACGATGTTGGTCAGGATACTGAACGTCACGGGCAGCAGCACCTCACGCGTGCCCAGGATTGCGGCTCGCATGAAACTCATGCCCTGGAGGCGATGCTCGTAAATGTTCTCGCCGACCACGATGGCGTCGTCCACGACGATGCCCAATGCGACGATGAAGGCAAACATGGAGATCATGTTGATCGTGACATCGAAGCCGGGGATGAACAGGAAGCAGCCGAGAAACGAAATGGGAATGCCCATCGTCACCCAAAAGGCCAGTCGCAGCTCCAGCGTCAAACCCAGCAACAACAATACCAGCGTCAGGCCGTAGAAGGCGTTCTTCAGCAGCAGAGTCAGACGCTGGCGGTAGATTTCCGAACGGTCTCGATTGATGGTCCAGTCGACGCCCGGAGGCAGGTCCTTCTCGATCTCAGCCATGGCAGCCCGGGTGGCGTCGGAGATGCCGATTGGGGTCTGTTCGCCCACGCGCGAAACGCCCAGGCCCACGGCCGGACAGCCGTTGTAGGTGGCGTAGCGGTCTCTTTCCTCAAACGTATCCGTGATGTGGGCGACGTCCCCGAGGGTCACCACGGCGCCTTCGGCTGTCGTGATCAGCGGGATGGTGGCGAACTCACGGGCCCAGTCGCGTCGTTCGCTGACGCGCAGCAGGATATCCCCGGCCTGGGTCTCCAGCGTGCCGCCCGGGATCTCGACCGAGGTCTGGCGCACCCGCTGGGCCACCTCGTCCAGCATGAGATCGTACGTGCGCAAGGCGTCCTGGTCGATCTCAATGGCCACCTCGTAACGCCGGGCACCGACGAGATCGACCTGGGTGATCAGCGGGTCTTGCAGCAGTCGATCGCGCACCTGCTCGGCCAGTTCGCGCAGGACCCACTCGGTGGTGTCGCCGTAGAGCTGGATCTGGAGCACCTCCCGCCGGATGATCCGCAGACTGACCTCCGGCTCTTCCGCGTCCAGCGGGAAGGTAACGATGCGGTCGATCTGCTGCTTGATGTCCTGATAGATCCGTTGCTGCTCGGCGCCTTCTTCCAGTTCGGCCATGACCATGCCCATGCTTTCGGAAGCGGTGGCGGTGATCTCCTTGATGCCGTCCAGACCGCGGATGGCTTCCTCGATCACGAGAATGATACCCTGCTCGACCTCTTCCGGACTCGACCCCGGATACGCGACCTGAATGGTGACCAGGCCCAGATCGAATTCCGGGAACACCTCCTGCTTGACGCGGGTGGCCATGAAGAAGCCGCCGACCAGGAAGATGATCATCAGCAGGTTAGGCGTAATGCGATTGTGGACCATCCAGGCGATGAGTCCGTGGTTTTCCTGGGGATCTCCGTGGAGTTTGCGACCGCTCATTGGCCTTCCCCTTCATCGGCTGCTAATTGCATTCCCTGCTCGGAGCCTTCGCTTTCGGCCTCCGCGACGCGCAGCGGCATCCCCGCCACGGGGGCGGCGATATCCGTCACGACCAGTAGCTCACCCTCGGTTATACCTTCACTGACGAAGGCTCGCTCAGGTCCGGTGAAGACGACCTCCACCGGTCGGATGTCGAGTTGGTTCGCATCGTCCATGACCCAGACCGCGGTGTTGTTGTCGCGCAGGTATGGCCATTCGATCGGGAAGACGTCCTCCAGCATCCGGCCTTCGATCTTGGCGCTAACGAACGATCCAATCAGGAGTTTGGGCTTGTCATGATTCTCCGGCTTGAGACAAAAGGGATCGTCGACTGCGACCAGGAGCTGAGCCAGCTTGCCGCCGGCCTCGAGCTCACCGTAGAGACGCACGACCCGGCCGGTGCGGAAGCGATCCGAGCCCCAGGCCAGCGTGTTATAGATCTTGACACTCGAGCCGGCCTCGCCATTCTTTTGCGGGATCGTAAGCCATTGGAGTTCGCTCGTCGGCACCTTCAATTCGATCCAGGCCTCGTCCGTGGCGGTGAGCGTCGCCAGCGGCGTATTGAGCGAAACGGTCGCGCCCAGGTCTACGAGTTTCTCCTGGATGATCGCGTTGAAAGGAACGCTGATCGTGCAGCGTGCCAAATCGAGTTCGGCCTTCTGCAACGCGGCCTGAGCCGATTCCAGCG
>CP070782.1:3979252-3996337 GCA_020346325.1 Phycisphaerales bacterium | reverse complement strand
CATCCTGCTAGACTCGATCACCCGTTTGGCCCGCGCCTACAATAACGAAACACCACACTCCGGTCGAATCCTGACCGGTGGTGTGGACGCCGGCGCCATGCAGATGCCGAAGAAATTCTTCGGTGCCGCCCGTAACGTCGAGGAAGGCGGCTCGCTCAGTATTTTCGCTACGGCCCTGATCGACACCGGGTCCAAGATGGACGAGGTGATTTTCGAAGAGTTCAAGGCCACTGGTAACATGGAACTTCACCTGGACCGGCGACTCGTCGAGCGGCGGGTGTATCCGGCCATCGATATCAGTCGCAGTGGCACGCGGCGCGAGGAACTCCTGCTCGATCCGAAGGAACTCGAGTTGGTCTACCGGCTGCGGCGTGTCCTCAGCGATCTGAACCCGGTTGAAGCAGTGGAACTGCTCAAGAACAGACTGAGCAAGACGCGGAGCAACGCCGAATTCCTGATGACGATGAATCTCGATTAGGACCCTGCCGCCAGCGCCGGGCCAGGCGCGATGCCGGGCCAAGCCGCGCACAGCGGACCGGCACAAGGTCAACACTTTACACGGTGACCATTGAGAGATACCATGAGATCCGGTAGGCGCGCGTCTGCCGGATCTTTTCTTTGTTGAACCTTTGAGTTGGGAGTGTCATGACCGAGCAGTTGGCGAAAGTCTACGATCCCCAGGCTGTCGAGAGGCAAGTCAACGAACTGTGGCTGTCAGCGCCCTATTTTCATCCCGACCCTGCGGCCGGCGGCGCGGATCGCAGAAGCTATACGATTGTCATTCCACCTCCGAACGTGACGGCCGCCCTGCACCTGGGGCACGCCCTCAACAACACCCTCCAGGACATTCTCATCCGCTTCCGGCGGATGCAGCAATATCGCACGCTCTGGATGCCGGGCACGGACCACGCCGGCATCGCCACGCAGACGGTCGTCGAGAAACGCATTCTCGCCGAAGAGGGCAAGCGGCGCACCGACTTCGAGCGGGACGCCTTCGTCGCGCGCGTACAGGCGAGGAAGGACGAATACGAAGCAACGATCATCGGCCAGCTTCGCGCAATGGGTTGTTCCTGTGACTGGCAGCGCACGCGCTTCACGATGGATGACATCTGTGCGAAAGCCGTACGGGCCAACTTCTTCAACCTCTTCAGGGACGGGCTCATCTACCGGGGCAAGCGCTTGGTCAACTGGGATCCAGCCACCCAGACCGTTCTGGCCGACGACGAGGTCGAGCACGAGACGGTCCAGGGTCACTTCTGGTATCTGCGCTATCCGCTCATCGAGCCCGTAGAGATCGAGGGCCAGCGTATCGAGCACGTGACCGTTGCCACCACGCGACCCGAGACGATGCTGGGTGACACAGCGGTGGCGATGAATCCCAGCGACCGCCGTGCGGCCCGGTTAGTCGGAAGGACGGTCCGTCTGCCCATCGTCGGGCGCGTGATTCCCATTATTGCCGACGAACACGTCGTTCTCCCCAACCCCGACAGCGATGACGAAAAGGCGCGTTTCTCCACGGGCTTCCTAAAAGTCACGCCGGCCCACGATCCCGACGACTGGCAGATCGGCCTGCGCCACGATCTCGAGGTCATCAACGTGATGGCGCCCGACGGTTCCATCAGCGATAGGTACGGCTGGGACGACGCCACCGAACCGGAGGCTCAGAACCTGCTGGGCATGGATCGGTTCGAAGCACGCGAGGCCATCGTCGAATGGTTCCGTCAGGAGAATCTCCTGGAGAGCGTCCGCGACTACGCGCATGAGGTAGGCCACAGCTATCGCAGCCATGTACCGATCGAGCCGTACTTGTCCGATCAGTGGTATATCGCGGTCAAAAAACCGATTCCGCATCGCGCATCAAAGTTTGGCGAGGGGCTCATCGAGAGCACCGATGTCCCGATCAATTCTCTCGCTGGACTGGCGCTGAAGCCCCTGCTCGATGGCCGATTGCGCTTCATCCCGGAACGTTATGCCAAGACGTATCAGACCTGGCTGGAGAACCTCCGTGACTGGCCCATCAGCCGCCAGCTCTGGTGGGGACACCGCATCCCGATCTGGTCGAAGCCCGGTCAGGACGCGAGTCTGCCCGCGGAAATCAGCGCGACTCCCGAGCAGATACATCTGGCCCGCGGCCAGTCGGATGAAGGCCCCGTGACCTTTCTCTGCCCGGCCCCCGGCAACGAAGGCCTTGAGGAGCAACTGGAAGCGGCCGGCTGGACGCGTGACAACGACGTGCTGGACACCTGGTTCAGTTCGGCGCTGTGGCCGTTCAGTACGATGGGCTGGCCGGACGAAACACCGGAGTTGCAGGCGTTCTATCCGGGCGACGTGTTGTGCACGGCACGTGAGATCATCACGCTCTGGGTCTCGCGCATGGTGATGATGGGGCAATACTGCGTCAGCGACATTCCCTTCCGCGACGTGTATATCCACGCCATGATCCAGGACGGCGAAGGCCGCAAGATGTCGAAGAGTCTCGGCAACGGCATCGATCCGCTCGTCGCCATCGATAGCCACGGGGCGGATGCGATGCGCTTCACCCTCGCCAGCATGACGACGGACACGCAGGACATTCGCATGCCTGTGGCGCCGATGACGCTGCCCGATGGGCGTCAGGTTAACACGTCGCCGAAATTCGACATCGGCCGCAACTTCTGCAACAAGCTGTGGAACGCCTCGCGGTTTGCGATGATGAATCTCGAAGGGTTCGACCCAGCCGGGTTTGATGCGAGCAAGATGGACATCACCGACCGGTGGATTCTGTCCCGCTTGGCCGCCACGCAAGCGGAAGTCAGCGACGCGTTGAACGCGTTCAAGTTCAGCGAGCCCCTGTCGCAACTGTATCGCTTCTTCTGGAACGATCTGTGCGACTGGTACCTGGAGTGGGCCAAGTTCCGCATGCCCGACGAAGAACAAAGAGCCACCGCGCAGAACGTATTGGCCTTCGTCCTGGACCGCGTCTTGCGTTTGCTGCATCCGTTCGTGCCCTTCATCACGGAGGGTATCTACCAGAAACTCAACGAAGTAGCCCCGGCGCGCGGCATGACCGGCATTGCAGAGGCGGACGGCACGGGAGCCCTGGCCGTGGCCAACTGGCCTTCCGGTCTGGATGAGCTGATCAGCGCCGAGGTGGAGGAGCAGATCCGGGTCGTGCAGGACATGGTGCGTGCGGTGCGCGATATCCGCAACAAATACAACAAGCCCAGCGAGAAGCTGATCGCATCGGCCGCCGCCCCGGGCCCGGTGGCGAACATTCTCAACGCCAATGCCGCACTCGTCTGCCAATTGGCGGCTCTGGAGAACTTCCAGGCGGCCGAAGACGTTATAAAGCCGAACAATGCGGCCACCACGATAGTAGTAGAAACGCAATTGTACGTGCACGATGTGATCGATCGCGATGCCGAGCTGGCCCGCCTGAGCAAACAGAAACTCGAAATCGAGCGAGCGAAAACCGGGGTAGAAGCCAAACTGGCCAACGAAAACTTCGTGACCCGAGCCAAGCCCGAAGTCGTGGCTCAGGCCCGGGAAAGACTCCAGCAACTCATCGAGCAGTTGCAGGCCGTGGAGATGCATCTGGCTGAGCTCAGTGACTGATCTGCCGCAGGGAGACGTGAAATGGACGTGGAAGTTGAACTGTCACGCATCATCATCAATGAGACGTCCGACCAGCAGATCATCGTCTTGAAGGAGCGCCACGGTTCGCGGGCGTTTCCCATCGTGATCGGCATCGTCGAGATTTTCGCGATCGACCGCCGGCTCAAAGGGATCGAGCCGCCCCGCCCCATGACCCACGACCTGCTCGCCAGCGTGATCGATCACCTCGGCGCCAAAGTGGAACGGATCGTGATCGACGACCTGCGGAACCACACGTTCTTCGCCAAAATCTACCTGACCGTGGATGGCCGCACCGTGAAGGTCGATTCCCGCCCGTCGGATGCCATCGCCCTGTGCGCGGCGATCGATGCGCCTATTTTTGTGGCGGATCAGGTTTTTGACAAGACGAGTCAGTAAACAGCGTCATCACCACGAGTAATCCGACCGCGATGCACAGCATGGCATCGGCCACATTGAATGTGTGCCAGTGCCGGCCGGGCCAATAGACCACGTCAATGAAATCGCGGACCCGCCCTCCGTTGAACATGCGATCCCACAGGTTCCCGCATACCCCGGCGGTGAACAGACCCAGGGCCACCTGCATCACGCGCTGCCGCGCCGCGCCGAACAGAAAGACGCCCAGGATCACGACCAGCGCTACGGCCGAAACGGCGATCAGCAGCGCCTGTCTGCCGCCTGCAATGCCGAACGCGGCGCCGTCGTTCAGCGCCATGCGAAAGGTCAGAAACCCCTTGATGATCGTCAGGCTTTGATCGGGTCGGTCCCGTAGAGCCGCAAATACCGCTTGTTTCGTCCAGAGGTCCAGGGCCAACCCCAACAGCGCGATGGGCCAGAAGATCAAGTGGGCCGCCTTGTCAGGCAGTGCTTCTCTGCACCGACTCAAGAAGCAGCCGCAGGTCGCGGTCTGCTCGATAGGCTGTTCTTGCGTTGTTGTCATAGGCTCAGTATTCCAATCCCTGTAACGGATTCCCTGTTGTCGAATGCTCTCTAATCAACCGCTGCAACACATCGTGCCGCGGCTGGTCGGGGTCGAGCGACAGCGCCCACCGCCAATGTTGCAGAGCCATGCCCTGAAACCGGTCGTCCCTCGTCTGTCGCGCCTTGACCATGTAGGCGACGCCCAACCCCCGATGGGCCTGCCAACTATCGGCATCCCGGGCGATCGCATTCTCATACATCTCGATCGCCCCATCCGTATCGCCAAGCTTGAGCAGGCAATAGGCCAAGTGGCGAAAGGCAGCGGCCTCACCGGGCCACTTCCGGAGCACCGCAACCAGGACCTGCCGGGCCTCGTCATACTCACCGTTGCGGCTCTGCGCGAGGGCCATCGCCAGCATGCCATCAGGCATATCCGGGGTCGACTCCGACCATTCACGATACACAGCCAGGGCTTGTTCGTAGTCCCCCCGGGCTTCGTGAAGCTTCCCGAGCAAGCGTAGAACCTCGGGCGACCGGCCCTTGATCTGAATCGCCGACTCGACGTGAGCCAACGCCCGGGCCGGCACGCCTGCCTGCAAACAACATGCAGCAGCCTCCAACTGTATCTCGGCGCTCTCGGGAGCCAGTTCAGCCGCCCGCGCATAGGCCTGCGCCGCGTCGGCGAATCTTTCCCGCATCTGACGAACCCGCGCCAGATCCACATGGTCGGGAAGCGACCACGGGTCAAGCACAGTGGCCCGCCGAAAAGCCGCCTCGGCCTCTGCGAAATCGCCTGTCCCCAGATACGCTCGGCCCAGTCCGGAATAGGCCAGGGCAAACGCCTGGTCGGCCTCGAGGGCCTGTTTGAGTTTCTCGATCGCCAGGTCGTTTTGACCTTGGTCGCGCAGCCGCGTGGAGTCCAAATAGGCCTGCAGCGCCTCCGGCCGCACGGAACAGCCCGGCACCGCAGACGAAATCAGCACGACAACGCTCCAGCGAACCAGAATGGCCTTGTAGCCTCCCTTAGGCACCGGCACACGGCCTTTACAGGCCCTCCAAGAATTCCATCGTAACTGTCGACGACGGGCGGATTATACCAAAGCCCCGGCATCTGTCAAAGTCCGCCACTCTCCGGAATCGGCCTGGCTTGCCGCCCACGGGCCGCCAGACGGTATATGTTTGACACTGCCGGGCATCACGACTATTATATCGGCCTTACATACGCAGGCTGTCCAATGGGACGAGGCATCGCCTCGTCTCTGTTGCTATTGATTGAAAGGCACGTTTCACATGGCAAAAGAGAAAGCTAAACCGGCGAAAAGACCGTGCGTCTTGATTATACGCGATGGCTGGGGCCACAATCCCGACGCTCAGGAGGACGAGTACAATGCCATCAAGCAGGCCCATACACCGACCGACGATATGCTGATGGCGGAGCATCCCCACTGCCTCATCCACACCTACGGCGAATACGTCGGCCTGCCCAACGGGACGATGGGCAACAGCGAAGTGGGCCATCAGAACATCGGAGCCGGACGCGTGGTGCCCCAGGAATCCGTGCGTCTGACGCACGCCATCCGGGATGGCTCCTTCTTCGAGAACAAGGAATTCCTCAAGCTCATCAAGTTCGTCAAGGAACGCAACGGCAAGCTGCACGTCATGGGCCTGCTGAGCGATATCGGCGTTCACTCGCTGCTAGGACATCTTTACGGCCTGCTGGAACTGGCCAAGCGAAACGGCCTGAAGGATGCCTCCATTCACGCGTTCATGGACGGACGTGATTCACCGCCGGACAGCGGGCTGGGATATATCGCCGAGGTGGAGAAGAAGGCGGCGGAAATCGGCGTCGGCACGATCGCCAGCGTCATGGGACGATTCTATGCCATGGACCGCGACAGTCGTTGGGACCGCGTCGAGAAAGCCTACGACTGCCTCCGAACCGGCAAGGGTGCCAAGGCGACCAGCGCCCAGGAGGCGATTAAGGCCAGCTATGAAAATGACGTGACCGATGAATTCGTCGAGCCGACGTGCATCGTCAACGAGGACGGCGTGCCCGTGGCGACCATTGACGATGGCGACGGGGTCATCTTCTTCAATTTCCGGGGTGACCGGCCGCGCGAACTGACCCGGGCGTTCGTCGACCCGGACTTCAAGGAGTTCGTGCGTACGACCCTGCCCGACGTGGCCTTCGTGTGCATGACCGAGTACGATGCGAGTATCGCGGCGGCCGTGGCTTTTCCCAAGCGACCCAAGATGAACAATATTCTGGCCGCCTATTGGAGCGACCTGGGCCTCAAACAGTTTCGTTGTGCCGAGACGGAGAAATACGCCCATGTCACGTTCTTCTTCAACGACTACACGGAAACGCCCTTCAAGGGTGAGGACCGTCAGATTGTTCCCTCGCCCAAGGTACGAACCTACGATCTCAAACCTGAGATGAGCGCTTACGAAGTGGCCGATGTTGTGCTCGAACGGTTGGATTCCGACAAATACGATGTGATGGTCATCAACTTCGCCAATCCCGACATGGTGGGGCATACCGGCGACCTGGCCGCGGCGATCGCAGCGGCTGAGGCCGTCGACGAATGCGTCGGGAAGGTTCTGGACAAGATCAAGAGCATGGGGGGCATCGCGGTGATTACCGCCGATCACGGCAATTTCGAGAAGATGATCGATGGATCCCCCGACAGCCCGCACACCGCCCATACGGTCGGCGACGTGCCGCTGATCGTGTTCGACGATCGCTACAAAGGTAAGACGCTCCGCGAGGGGGGCACGTTGGCCGACATTGGACCGACCTTACTGGAAATGATGGGGCTCTCGCAGCCGGAGGAGATGACAGGTCAAAGCCTGTTGTCGCCGTGATATCCGAATGGCACGGACGCCATCACGATGATGCTCATCTCCGAATGAGAAGCGGACCAGAGCCATGGGGCGAATCGTCCACCTTGACCAGAACATGATAAACATGATCGCGGCCGGCGAGGTCATCGAGCGCCCGGCCAGCGTGGTCAAGGAACTGATGGAGAACAGCATCGACGCCGGTGCGACCGATATCACGGTGACGGTCGAAGACGGGGGCCGCAAGCTGATCGCCATCGCCGACAATGGTTGTGGCATGGACGCCGACGATCTCGACGCCGCCTTCGCTTCCCACGCCACCAGCAAGATCAAGGACACCGACGATCTGCACGGTATCGCCACTCTCGGCTTTCGCGGCGAAGCGTTGGCGAGTGTCGCGTCGATCGCCCACGTGCGAACCGTCAGCCGCACGCCCGATACCGATCAGGCCCACTGCATCGAGATCGATTGTGGTACCAAGAGCCCGGTCAGCCCTTGCAGTGGCGACCTGGGCACCACGATCCAGATCCGCGACATCTTCTACAAGACGCCGGCCCGTCGCAAGTTCCTGCGCACCGCCAACACCGAGATGGGACACATCAGCGAGCAGTTTACGCGCATCGCCCTGGCCCACCTGCCACTGGCCCTGACGCTGATCCACAACAAGCGCGAGGTGCATCGCCTGCCCAAGGACCAGGACCTGGCTCGGCGTATTGGCCAGCTCTTTTCCATGCTGCCGGTCGACGAGCTGATCCCCACGGAGACCCGCGAGAAAGGTATCCGCATCCGCGCCCTGCTGGGCCATCCTATGGCCTCGCGCACCAACAATCGTTTTCAGTATACTTTTCTGAACAACCGGTTCATCCGGGACAAGTTCATCTCGCACGCCGTCAAGGAGGCATATCGCGGCCTGCTCGAAGCGAACCGGTTTCCCGTGGCCTTTCTCTTCATTGAGATGCCTTGCACCGACTACGACGTCAATGTGCACCCGACGAAGACGGAGGTTCGTTTCTACAATTCCAATCTGGTGCACTCGCAGATCCTCAGCACCCTGCGGGAGAAGCTGCTCGGCACGGACCTGCATATGCCGGCCAAGCTGCCTGCCGCCCCGGTGACATCGGGTACCGGCTCCGGCGTAGCACAGCGCGCCCGGCGGCAGGAAATCGCCGATGCCATGGCCGATTTCTTCAAGCAGCATCGCCCTCCCGCACATCAGGGGCAATTCGATCTCCGGCCGGGCCGGACCGTGCATGAGACCCCAGCCGACCGGGTAGCGCCGCCGGCCCAACCGGCGGAGGTTGTCGCTGCGCCGGAGATGAGTGAAAGAAACTTCATTCAGATCCATGACAGCTACATCATCGAGCAAACACAGGAAGGCTTTGTCATCATCGACCAGCATGCGTTGCACGAGCGCATGATGCACCACATCCTGCGCCAGCGCGTGCGCCGCGATCATCTCGAGTCGCAACGTCTGCTCCTGCCTGAGACCTTCGAGGTCACCGAGGCACAGGCTGACACGATCGAGAGCAACGCCGAGTTGATCGCCAAACTCGGCATCGAGCTGACCGCCTTCGGCCCGAAGACATACGCCATTCAAGCCTTCCCCACCTTGTTGGCCAAGAGCGAACCGGTCGCATTCGTGCAGGATGTCATCGACCTCCTGGCGACCAAGAGCGCGGCACTGAATCCCGAGGACCTCCTCGACGAGGTGTTGAGCATGGCCGCCTGCAAAGCCGCCATCAAAGCCGGCCAGAAACTGGCCGACACCGAGATCGAGCAACTCCTGGCCGATCGCGAGAAATACGAATCGACCACGCGCTGCCCACACGGGCGCCCTACAACGATTACCTTCTCCATGAGTGAATTGGAGAAACAGTTCAAGAGGACGTGATGCGAAAATGGTGGCTGCTCCTGGCGTCGTTGGCCCTGTGGAATATCCTGGGGTATTGCCTGGCCCGCCCCCCGGGGACCGCTCGCGTCGACGCACCGCCCGCGGCATCGACTCCGACACGTATCGTATCGTTAGCCCCCAACCTCACGGAGATCCTCTATGCGCTCGGACTGGAGGAGGCCATCGTCGGTGTCACTCTAGACAGCGACTACCCGGCTGCCGCCGCCGACAGACCCAAGGTGGGCACGTTCTGGCAGCCCAACGTCGAGGCGGTCGTGGCCCTCAAGCCCGACCTCGTCGTAGCTCTGGACTTCCAGCAGCAAAAGAGTGTGGTGCATCGGCTGGAACGCCTCGGATGCCGCTGCCTGATGACTGATATCTGGACCGTGGACGACTTCTTTCGCGCCGTCGGGACCATGGGCCAGGTCACCGGGCGCGAGCAGCAGGCCGAGGCACTCGTGGCAGACATCCAAGAGGACATTCAGCGACTTCATGATGCCATCGCGGGCCAAACACGCCCCCGCGCCCTTTGGGTCGTTCAGAGAGAACCGCTGCGCGTGGCGGGCCGCGACACGTTCATCAACGAACTGATCGAACTGGCCGGCGGGGAGAACGCCATCGGCCCGACGCTACACAAGTATCCGCCCATCGGCGCCGAGCAGGTCATCGCCTGCGATGCCGAGGTCATTATCGAGCCGGCGATGGTCAAAGGCGACTTCGAGCACCAACGGAAGACAGCTCTGGAATACTGGAGTCGCTGGCCCCACGTGCCGGCCGTGCAGGCTGGACGCATCCATGTAATCGACGGCGATATCGTCTCGCGCCTGGGTCCGCGACTTTACCAGGGCATTGAGACCATCGCGCATTGCTTACGAGCGGAAGCCCCGGGAGAATAGGACCGTGCACCGGACTCTGTCCCCTCGAACGTTGTTGCTTAGAGTAGCGTTGGCTGCTGTCGTGCTCGCGGCAGTCATGCTCGCCTGCGCGCTCGTAGGCACCGAACGCATTTCTCTCGCCAGCGCCTTGAGCGGCAGCGATCCGGCGTCTCCCAATCCCGACTTCGAGATTCTCATGCACGTCCGGGTACCTCGTATCGTCCTGGCCGCCATCGTAGGCGCCGCCCTGGCCGGTGCCGGCGTCACTCTTCAAGCCGTCCTGCGCAACCCCCTGGCCGATCCCTACATCCTCGGCATCTCCAGCGGCGCCGGGCTCGGTGCCATCCTGGCAGTAATCGGTGGCCTCAACTGGACCCTGTTCGGACGCTCTCCCATCGCGGCCTTCGCCTTCGCCGGCGCGCTGAGCACCGTGTGGCTAGTCTGGATGGTCGGCCGCGTCACCGGCAAGTTTCACGTCACGGGCCTGCTGCTGGCGGGCGTGGTCGTCAACGCCTGCTTCTCAGCCGTGATCATGTTCCTGACCTCCATCGCTCGTAGCCAGGAGGTGCACGCGACGATCTTCTGGCTCATGGGCAACATGGCCGAGGAAGATTTCCTTGTTTTGTGGGTCAGCGGCGGCAGCGTCCTGGCCGGGTTGGTCGCGCTGTTCTTCATTAGCCCGCAGTTGAACGCCCTCAGTTTCGGCCCCGTCGAGGCGCAGAGCATGGGCATCAATGTGCGCCGAACCCAGTTCGTGGCCTTTGCCGTCGCAGCATTCATCACGGCTGTGGCAGTCAGCCTCAGCGGGTTGATCGGGTTCGTCGGGCTCATTGTGCCGCACGGCGTCCGACTGGTGCTCGGACCCGATCACCGCCAGTTGCTCCCCCTCAGCAGTCTCGTTGGCGCCGTCTTTCTGCTGCTGGCGGATACGCTGGCCCGTGTGGTCGTCGCGCCGGCCCAGTTGCCCGTCGGCGTCATCACCGCCATGATCGGCGGGCCGTTCTTCTTGGTCCTGCTGATGCGTTACAACAGAAAGGTGTACCGTCTGACATGACTGCATCCGTACAACTCCAAGACGTGACATTCGCTTATCGATCGGGGCATCCCGTGCTCGGTGGCGTCAGTCTCACGGTGGAGCGAGGGACTTTCCTGGCCGTTGCGGGCCCCAACGGCGCCGGCAAGAGCACGTTGCTGAATCTGCTGGCCGGTCTGCTCGTGCCACAATCCGGCACCATCTCGATAGAGGCCGCCAACATTCGCTCCTATAGGCAGCGGGACTTGGCCCGCAAGGTCGCCGTGGTGCGCCAGGAGTCCATTCCGCCCTTCGGGTTCTCCGTGGCCGAAACCGTCATGATGGCCCGCACGCCCCACTACGGACACTGGGGTTTCGAAACGCAGGCCGACCGAGAGCTCGTCGCCGAAGCGCTGGACGCCACCGACACCGCCCCGTTCGCATGGCGACCGCTGGCCGACCTCAGCGGCGGCGAGCGACAGCGTGTGTTTATCGCGCGCGCGCTGGCCCAGGATACCCCCATCCTCCTGCTCGACGAACCGACCAGTTTCCTGGATCTGAAGCATCAGGTCGAGATCTACGACCTGCTCAAGTCTGTTCAGCGCGACAGAGGCAGGACCATCATCGCCATCACCCACGATATCAACCTAGCCGCCCAGTACTGCGATCGGGCTCTCATGCTCCAGCGGTACCAGGGCCCCGAAGCTTCCGCAAAGCCCGTCGGGAGCCGCGCTTCGACCGGCCAGTGTCGCATCGGCCCTCCCGGCGCGGTGTTCACGTCGGCCGGGATTGAGGAGGCCTTTGGAGTCCGCGTTTTCGCCGCTCCCATAGGGCGGGAATCGGTCTTCCTGCCCTTGGGCCGCCTGGCCAGAGATGCCGGAAAAATGGACCTTCAACCGGCACCCGAGAACCCCTCCCCTCCGCCAGTCAACTAAAACCTAACTCATTGCTTAGCAACATGTTACAAAACACCATCCTCGTAAAGCCCCGATAAAATCCTACCATCCAAGCCGTGGCTTCCACAGGGCCGACAGAAGATTTTTGCCTACAAAATCGCGCTATGCGGGAGGAGGGTAATATGGTAAAATATAGGTTTCTATAGGTATGAGGCTATTGCCTCTGTATATGAAAGGTAGATGCAGAAGTGGCACAGAAACGCAAGAAGGCGACCAGGACGAAAAAGAAGACCACCAAAAAGAATTCGAAGCGGTCCCTCACCGCGGCCGATCGCAAATTCTTCAGAGAGGCTCTTCTGCTCAAGCGGCGGGAGATATTCCAGAACGTTTTCGAGATCGAGGGTGAGGCGCTCAAGAAATCGCGGCTCGACGCCACCGGCGATCTGTCCAGCATGCCCATTCACATGGCTGATATCGGCACCGACAACTACGAACAGGAATTCGCGCTGGATCTGATGGACGGCGAGCGCAGAATCCTGCAAGAAATCGACGAAGCATTGCAGCGGCTTGAGGAAGGTACGTACGGCATTTGTGAAGGGACGGGACAACCCATACCCAAAGCGAGACTCAAGGCCCAGCCCTGGGCTCGGTATTGCGTCGAATACGCCAGGATGGTGGAAGAGGGGCGAGCCGAAGGACATCTGTAGCATTCGTAGAATCAGAGACGCCATGGAATCGCACCCGGCGCCTCTGGCGTGAGGACGGGTGCCCATGAGCGTGATCGTTCCGGCCGGATGAGCCCTTTTGTGCGTGTGGCTGCGTCTCATCCGGCGCGGGTTTCCTGGAACATTCATATGAAACGCCAGAGACGGGTCAAAGCGAAACAGCCGCAGTCGACGCAACAACGCACCTGCCCCACCTGCCATCGCCCCTTCCTGGTCCCTCCCGGCGCGAAAATCGGCCGATATGGCTCTCTTCCCTTCTGCAGCGAACGATGCAAGCTCATCGATCTCGGAGCGTGGCTGGATGCAGAATATCGCATCCCGGCCCGCCCCGATGAAGAGTCCGAGGACGCTCTGTACGGCGATTTCGGCGACTCTGAAGCCACCGCCTAGAAATCCCTGGCCCGCGCGAAATCCTGTGGACGTCGTCCGGGTCACGCAGTAACATGGGGACGAGATTGGTGGTGCACTGAAACGAAGATGAAGTGACGCCCGGTTTTGAAAGGAAGCAAGATGGTTGAGGACAGAGAGCCCGTGTTGCCCTTCGGGAGCTTTCTTTTCCCCCGAGTCTTTCGCGCCTTTCGCATGTCGATTCAGCCGACGAAGCTGATTCTGGCCTTCCTGGCCATCACTGCCGTCTGTGTGACCGGCCGCGTGATGGACTTCAACAAGACGGTCGGTGTCGTGCCCAACGGCACGACCGAACTCGACGCCTACGTCTCGGGTGCGATGTCGGCTGACGATTACCTCAGTACGTTCGCGGATGTCGAAGAGAAGGACGGCGTCTTTACCACGCTCTGGAATTTCGGTGCCCGGCGCTTCCACGACGCTTTGACCTCGCTCGCCGAAGGTAACGTCCTGGGCATCACGCAGAATGTCGCGGCCTGTTTTACCGCCCTGCTGTGGGCCTTTCGATATCACACCATCTATAGCGCCATCTTCTTCGCCGTGACGTTGGCCGTGATGTCGCTGGCCGGCGGCGCCATCTGTCGCATCGCCGCGCTGCAATTCGCCCAAGGCGAAAAACCGGGGCTCACCGAGGCCCTGCAATTCGGCCTCCGGAAATTCTACAGCTTTCTCAGCGCCCCGATCACGCCCGTGGCCATCATCGCCGTGATTGGTATCTTTGTCGTCCTGCTCGGACTCGGCGGCAATATCCCCGTGGCAGGCGAGTTGTCGGTCGGGCTGTTTCTGCCGCTGGCGCTGCTGGCGGCCGCCCTGACGGCCGTGATCGCTATCGGCGCGCTGGCCGGCTTCAACCTGATGTTCCCCGCGATTGCCTACGAGGATTCCGACTGCTTCGACGCGATCAGCCGCTCGTTCAGCTACGTTTACGCCATGCCCTGGCGCATGGGCTTCTACACGGCCATCGCCGCAGTGTACGGGGCGATCTGCTACGCCTTTGTCCGTTTCTTCGCTTATCTGCTCCTTTGGATCACGCGCCAGTTTCTCGAATTCGGTTTCGTCAACCACAACGAGAAACTGGCCAATTTGTGGCCGCGTCCTGACTTCACCGATTTCCTCGGCTCCCACGCCGCGACCCCGACGAACTGGTCGACCTCGGCCGGCGCGTTTCTCATTCATGTGTGGGTACTGGTCGTGGTGGCGCTGATGGTCGCCTTCGTGATCAGCTTCTACTTCTGCGCCAACACGATCATCTACGCTCTGATGCGGAATCGCGTCGACAAGACCGCGCTGGACGAGATCTACACCGGCACTGATGAGATGGCGGCCGAATTGTCGCCTCCACCTGCCCCCGTTGACAAGGCCACCGAGGCCGAGCCTGCAGATGCCACGGAGAAACCACCCGCAACGTCCGAATAATCCGCCGCAGCGAATCCCATCGTCCAACTCAACCCGCCTGCCTTCTATGCCGATGATATAGGCGTAGCCGCCCGGAGACCGCCGTCTTCGCACCGTCAACCGCTTGTGGAGTGGCGGCATCAAGAGAGAGTACGGGAACGTATGCCTGATCATAATCCAGAACCCAAGGTCGCTACCCAGGACCAGACTGCCGGCGGTGCGTTCGTCTCTGCGGGCGGCTTCCTGTTGACCGTACGGCGGCCCCTGGTGATCCTGGCCCACGCGCTGGCCTTTGCCGCCTCGCTGGTCTTCTCGTTCCTGGTCGCCAACAACATGCAGTTTCAGCGGAGTTGGGTGGTCGAGCAGTATCCGTTTCTCCTGCTGTTCTTCCTCGCGGTCAAGCTGCCGATATTCGGACTCTTCAACCAGTACTGCGGCTGGTGGCGCTACGTTGGCATTTCGGACCTTCTGGGTATCGTGCGCGCTGCCCTGGCCAGTACGCTCATCATCGTAACCATCTGGTTCGCGGTGATACTCCAAATCCCGGCGGTTCGCCGCCATCTGCCTCTGGGGCTGACCACCATCAGCCAGGGTGTCTTCATGGCCGATCTCTTCGGCACGATTCTCCTGCCGGCCGGGCTGCGTATGATCATTCGGCTCTATCACGAGGAGTTTCGCACAACGGAAGGTCGCCTGCTCAGACGCTTCCTCATCGTCGGCGCCGGCAACGCCGGGGAAACCCTGCTGCGCGAGATCCATCGCATGGCCGTGACGCGGTACGACGTGATCGGCTTCATCGACGACGACCCGGCCAAGCGGGGAATCAGCATTCACGGCATATCCGTGCTCGGCCCCGTGGACCAGTTGCCGCAGATCTGTACGGACCGCAACATCGAAGAAATTGCCATTGCCATGCCCTCGGCGACGCACCAGCAGCTGCGCCGCGTCATTCAGGTTTGTGAAGGAGCCAAGGTTCGCTTCCGCACGGTGCCGTCGCTCACCGACATCGCGTCGGGCAAGCTGCGGGTCAGCCACATCCGCGATGTGGACATCAATGACCTGCTCGGCCGCGCCGTCGTTCAGCTCGATCTCGATCTCATCGAAGCCTTCGCCAAGGATAAGACCATTCTCGTCACCGGCGCCGGCGGCTCGATCGGTTCGGAAATGTGCCGGCAGATCTGCCACTTTGGCCCGAAGCTGTTGCTGTTGGTCGAGCAGGCAGAGAACCCGCTCTTTCATATCGAGCGTGACCTGCACCGGCAGTTCCCTAATGTCACCATCGAGCCCGTCGTCTGCAACATTACCGACCGGGTTCGCGTCGAGCAGATGTTCGCACACTATCGTCCGGCGGTGGTCATTCACGCGGCCGCTCACAAGCACGTGCCGCTGATGGAACTGAATCCGGGCGAGGCTGTGAAGAACAACATCGTGGGCACGCAGATCGTGGCCGACGCGACCGACCAATACGGCGGCACGCACTTCGTCATGATCAGTACCGACAAGGCGGTCAATCCCGCCAGTATCATGGGTTCGTCGAAACGCGTGGCCGAGATGTACATCCAGGACCTCAGCCGCACCAGTAAGACGCACTTCATCACCGTTCGCTTCGGCAACGTCCTCGGATCCGAGGGTTCGGTCGTGCCGATCTTCAAGAAACAGATCGCCGAAGGTGGACCCGTCACCGTGACCCATCCCGAGATGAAGCGCTACTTCATGACCATCCCCGAGGCCAGTCAACTCGTCCTCCAGGCGGCCACTATGGGCAAAGGCGGCGAGATCTTCGTGCTCGACATGGGCGATCCCGTCAAGATCGTCGATTTGGCCAAGGAATTGATCATCCTCAGCGGTTTCCGGCCAGGCCAGGATATCGACATCGTCTTCACCGCCCCCCGCCCCGGCGAGAAGCTCTTCGAGGAACTGCGTATCGAAGGCGAGAACATGCAGCGCACGCGCCACCCGAAGATTAGCATCTGGCAGAACATCCCGATGGACCGCGAGCAATTGCGGGCAGGCATTGCACATCTGGTCGAGATCGCCCAGCAGCAGGATCGCGAGACAGTCGCCCAGACCATCAGGCGTCTCGTCCCTGTGTACGACGCGGCCAGCGCCGCCCCCCCGCGGCCGCAGGCCAAGGCAAGACCAAGTCAACCGGCCGGAACCCCTTCGCCCCGCGACGATAGCTGACCTATTGCCCCGACGGCCTTGTCCAATTGGCTTTGATTGGGTTTGCTTTTTCGCCCAACCCTCGTTTTTGAGACAGAATCGGCGAAAAGTGGGTTTGTTTTGCACGAATGATGACATCGCGCCCGGCCCGCCCGGGCCTCGACGCTGCCCCCTCAAGGCCCCCCGCCGACCCATCATTCTCTGCCCTTTTGCGGCCATCACCCACCATTCCAATGGACAATCCCACTTACACAACTTATGGGCTATTCTTGTTGTATACAGTACGAACACCGACGCGCGGCGTCAAGGCAAATCCTTACCGATCCTCCCGCCGTCCCGCGTCGGCCTG
>CP070782.1:3958638-3979152 GCA_020346325.1 Phycisphaerales bacterium | reverse complement strand
GCAAATGTGGTATTATGAGGCTGTTTTGGGAGGTTTGGTTGTAGTTGGAAAAGTTTCGTCAGACCCTGAAGGTCAAAAAGGAGCGGGCCATCCTGGTGGCCGCGCTGTTATCGAGGTCGAACGGCTCGGATGATCTGGCCGAGTTGACGGCCTTGGCTAAGAGTGCCGGGGCGCTGGTGGTCGACCGTTTTCAGCAGCAGATCCGCAAGGTCAATCCCTCGACCTACATCGGCAAGGGCAAGGCCCTCCAGTTGGCCGCCCGTGTCAAGCGGCATCAAGCCGACGTGATCATCTTCGACAACGACCTGTCCCCGGGCCAGATCCGCGAGTTGGAGAAGCTGGCCGAAGCCAAGGTACTGGACCGCAGCGAGTTGATTCTGGATATTTTCGCCACCCGGGCCAAGACCAAGCAGGCCAAGCTCCAGGTCGAGCTGGCCCAGTTGGAGTATACCTATCCGCGGCTGACGCGGATGTGGTCCCACCTCGACACCGTGGCCGGTGCCGGCGGGGCTGGTGCGGCCGGTGCGGTCGGCGGCATCGGGACGCGCGGCCCGGGCGAGCAGCAGTTGGAAATCGACCGGCGCCTGGTCAACAAGCGCATCAGCGAGTTGAAGCGCGAACTGGCGGGGATCGACCGACGCAAGCTGCGCGAGATCCAGGGTCGGCACGGCCTGTTCAAGATCAGCCTGGTCGGCTACACCAATGCGGGCAAGAGTACCTTGCTCAACACTCTGACCGACGCGGGCGCGTTTGTCGAGGACCGGCTCTTTGCGACGCTCGATACACGGACGCGGAAGTGGTCGCCCGCCAAAAGCGTCGAGGTCCTGCTCAGTGACACGGTCGGCTTCGTGCGGAAACTGCCGCACCAGCTCGTCGCCTCGTTCAAAGCGACGCTGGAAGAGACGGTCAACGCCGATCTGCTGCTGCACGTGATCGACGTGTCCAGCGCCGATGCGCTCAGTCAGATGGAATCGGTCAACGCCGTGCTTGATGAGATCGATTGCGCGCGCAAGCCTACGCTGCTCGTGCTCAACAAGGTCGACGCCATCACCAACCTCAGTCAGTTGGAGATGATCGAGACGGTCTATCCCGACGCCGTGGCTATCTCGGCCAAGAGCGGCCTGGGCCTCGATGAATTGTGCCAGAAGGTCACGGAGTGTTATCGTGGCAGTGAAGTGGTGCTGCGCGTCCGCAGCCATCAATCCAACGGCAAGGTCCAGAGCTTCCTGCGCGCGCATGGTCGGATCCTCGACGAACAGTACGGCGACAGCTCGGTCATCATCGAGGTCAAGATGGGCCAGAACCAACTGCCCGAACTCCAACGCCTCAAACCCGACACCCTAGAAATCGTCGGGCACTAGGAGCGGCAGTCGGCACTTGAGCGTCATCGCGAGACAAGCGAGCCAGACAACCAAATAGGAGGGAGACGGCCATGAGACAGAAATCGTTCTCACGTTATAGAGGCTCCGTCAGAGAAATCCTGTTCATTTTGGCTCTTATCTTCATTATTGTTGCTGTCTTCATGATTCATCCGCGCCCGCACCGACATTACGCCTATCAGGTAAAGCAGGTTGCTCAGTTGCATTCCGTGAGTACGGCACTGGAACTTCACTCGAATGAACTTGGCGACTATCCGCCTTCGGAGGCGAACGATCCGACCGGCGTTCCCTATTGCGGGGCGTTGAAACTGTGTGAGGCTGTGATGGGGCAGGATTTCTTCGGGTTCCACTCTAATTCGGCTTTCCGTGCTGATGGTCGCGATGCGATGGGAGCAATAGACCTGTATCCGGACGTGGACCGTCTGAGTGCAGCCGAGCGCGATGCGAATCTTGAGGCGCGCAAAGGTCCGTATGTTCAGCTGGAGAATGCCAATACGTATCGGTTGGCAGACATCTACGGCAAGGGCCAGACGGGGGCCTTCGACGAGAATCTGTTCGTGCTCTGCGATACCTATATAAGGAAGCGCCCCGGCGGCGCGAAGACCGGGATGCCGATTCTCTATTATCGGGCCAACCCCAAGGGGACGGCCCACGATGTGAACGATCCCGACAGTCCGGCGAATATCTACGACTTTCGGGACAACCGGATGCTCCTCAATCTAGGTGTGCCAGACGAGCCGAACGCCGTGCATCCGCTCGCCGATGCGCGACGCTTCTATATAAATACGCAGAACGATAAGCCCTTCGGCCCCCTCAGGCCATACAACCCGGATAAGTTCATCCTTATTAGTGCAGGCTATGACGGCCTGTATGGGACCGCCGACGACATCTGCAACTTCGAATGGAAGTATCGCGAGTAAACCCTTCGGTCCACGTGTGTGAGAGTGTCCCCGTAAGCCTGAATCGCGTTTGGGGCCGGGACTCCAGCGAGGCGGTCTGGATTCCCGCCTGCGCGGGAATGACAAATGGAGGCGGCCCTCAACACCCATCACCAAGCAAAGTCCTGGGATTCAAGGACCGTTATAGACACCTGCGTTCGGTGAGCGCAAAAAAACAGGCGAGCGTCGAAACGGACCGCCCACCTTATGAGTATCACCACTCCTGATTGCGATGATCGGCAGTATAATGGCGGTGCATTACTGCATTGTTAAGACCAGGTCAAAATCGCGTTAAAATCGCGCCCGTAGCCCAAGTTGAAGGCGAGAATTGACAGTTTGTCGGTTCGACGGTCTAATTCGCTTCGAAGTACGGTTTGCAATAGGCTGCCAGAACAGGATCGACAATGTCAGAGCAAGAATTCAGCAACGTTTCCATTATCGGCGACGGCGGGATGGGTACCGTCCTGGCCATGTTGTTGTGCGAGAAGGGGATCACCACGCGGATGTGGGGCCACGACGCCGAGCAACTCGCCGAGATCGAGCGTCATCGCGAGAACCGTAAGTTTTTGCCGGGCTATCCGGTACCCGAATCTCTCGTCTTCGACCCGCGCGATGTCCAGGCCATGGTGGGGGCCGATCTGATCGTCTCGGCGGTCCCGTGCCAATACATGCAGCCGGTATGGAAACGCCTCCAGCCACACGTCCCGGAGAGCATCCCCATTGTCTCGGTTACCAAGGGGGTTGAAAATAACACGTTGCGGCGTCCCACCGAGATCCTGGCCGCGGTGCTGGGCAGTGGCGTGCCCCTGGCTACTCTGAGCGGACCGACGATTGCCGACGAGCTGGCGCGGAAACTGCCGGCCACCGCCTGTGCGGCGGCCGAAGACGAAGCGCTGGCGACGCGCATTCAGCACACGTTTACGTGTTCCTGGCTGCGTGTCTACACCAACACGGACTTGGTGGGCGTTGAGTTAGCCGGCGCGATGAAGAACGTGATCGCTATCGCGGCCGGCATCATCGACGGCGTGCGGGCCGGAGATAACGCCAAGGCAGCGCTGCTGGCGAGAGGTCTGGCGGAGATCACGCGCCTGGGCCTGGCCATGGGCGCCTGCGAACAGACCTTTGCCGGTCTGACCGGCCTGGGCGATCTAGTGACGACGTGCATCTCACCCTCGGGACGCAACCGTTCCTTCGGAGAGCGCATCGGCCAGGGCCAGACGCTCGAACAAGCCATGCACGCGACCGAATCAGTCGTCGAGGGCATCGCCACCTGCGAGTCCGTCGCGGCGTTGGCGGCTCGGTACCAGGTTGAGATGCCCATCACCCGCGCCGTCTACGAAGTGCTCTTCGCGGGCAAACCCGTACGGCTGGCGATTGAGGATCTGATGAGCCGGCGCCTCAGGGCCGAGTGAGTCTGGGGCGCTCGGCTGCTTCGAGACGCGTCCCCGCCGTTGGAACGCGGCCAGTCTTCTGATCGTCGTCTTGGGGGTACCGAAGGTACCGCCCGTCCGATGCTGTTGCCTTGATGCCGACCCGTCGGTGGCGGCGTCCAAGGTCCCATTCTCCAGATCGCCGACGCGCCCGCGACCCTGCATTATCGGAAGTCCCCTTGACGCCGATTTTTGTCATACCAGCGTGATGGGCCAATATCCGGGGTGGTTTTTGGCCTGTCTCTGTTCTGTTCATATATTTTAATTGGCGCGGCACGGAAGGTCGAAATAGTACTGCCGGGCGATTGGGTCCAGGAGGCACAATGGCTGGATTAGGTGAAGAGAAGAAGGGACACATGGAGTACGGTGAGGGAGACTACCAACTGGACGCCATGATGGGAGCAGGCACGATCAACCTTCATTCTAAGGTGGGCTGAACTGGTATGTTTGGATTAATGAAAAAACGCTCGCATCTGATTGGGGTCGACCTGGGCAGCGATTGCCTCAAGCTGGCACAGTTGGCCAACGGTTCTGAGGAGGCAGTCCTCATGGCCGGTCAGTATGTCAATCGTCCGACCGATATCACCGCTGGGACGGCGCGCTGGCAGCGATGGGCCGTGGAGGTCATGAGCAAGGCGACGGCCAACGGAAACTTCAAGGGCAAAGAGGTGGTGGCGGCCCTACCGGCCAACGAGGTTTTCATCGATCACATTCGCTGGCCCAAGAAGTTCGACGGCAAGATCGAAGACGCGATCTTTGCCAAGATCAAACAGAAGCTGCCGTTCGAGCCGATCCAAAAGAACACGCTCATCAAGTACATCGCGACCGAACAAGACAATGTCATGGTGCTGGCCACGGAACGAACGGCCATCGACCATCACCTCGCCATTTATGAGCGTGCCGGCCTGACAATCAAGTCGATCGGCGTCTGGCCGGTGGCGTTGGCCACCTGCTACGCGTATTTCTTCGGGCGACGCAAGACCGACTTGGATGCCGTTGTGATGTTGCTGGACATTCAGCCGGAGTGCACCAACATGGTGATTTGCCGGCACAAGCATCCCTTGTATGCCTGCTCGGTCCCGCTGGGGGCCAGGCAATTCAAAGAGGAGCCGCAAGTGGGCAGGCTGGTAATGGAACTGACAGCCAACCGCCGGCAGTTTCTGTCCATCTACAAGAACACCCAGATCGAGCGTCTCATTTTCCTTTCTGGTTTGGCAGTGGAGCCCGACGTCTATCGGATGATCGCCCGCCAACTGGAAGTTCAAGCGCAGATGGGCGATTGCATGGCGGCCACCGAAGTGACCGATCCGGATGACTTTGGCCTGGACAGGAGAAACGGCAAGGTGAGCTGGGCTCTGGCGTTTGGCCTGAGTTTGTCGTGAGGGATATCCGCTGACACTGGCAGGCTCCGTAGACGGAGGTAAATAGAGAAAATGTCGAACATAAATTTTGTGCCGGATGATTACGTTCAGAGCAACGAATCACGCAGGGCCAACCTGATGTGTCTGGTGTTGTTTTCCGTGGTGATGGCCGCCCTGGGCGGGTCCTTTGTGACCATCAAGATACGGCAGAAAGCCTGTCGTACCGAAGAGGCGATAGTAAACGGCAAGATGGCTCAGATGCAGGAAGCGATCGACAAGTTCGAGGAGTTGCAGACGCGGCGCAAAGAAATGATGAAAACAGCGCTGACTACGGCTGAACTGCTCGAGCCGGTGCCGAGAAGCGTGCTGTTAGCTTCCCTGACGAACAATTTGCCGGCCGGAGTCTCCCTGGTGGACCTTAATATGATTCAGAAGGATCCTGCGGGCAACCGGGGCTCTCGGAGCGCGCGTCGCGGGAACAAGTACAGAGCTGCCCAGGCGCGCGGCAACGACCAGGCAGGTGAAAAATTGTCGCCTGAGCAGCGGCTGGAGACCCACATGGACATTGAGGGGATGGCCCCCAGTGATCTTCAGGTTGCCGAGTACATCGAACGTCTCGGTGATTCCATCCTGCTGGATGACATTGCACTCGTGCAATCGGTAGAGAAGGTGGTGGACGACAAGACTTTCCGACATTTCAAGCTCACGGCACAGCTTGCTCGGGAAGTCCATCTGACCAAGGAAGACGTTGATGAGATTCGGTCCAAGGCCGAGAACTCCGTGTATCAGTTCTAGTCTCAGAAGGACTCAACAAACGACTGGGGCAAAACGGCCCCGTGACACCCTCGGGTGGGAGTGAGATTATGACCAGTGGCTTTAGAAGAGCGATATTCTTTGTTCTGTTGGTTGGCGTGGCGGGAGCAGGCTATCAGTTCATGGTCAAGCCGGCCAATCAGCATTTGTCAGTCGTCAGGCAACGGGTGGACGGCAAGCGGGCCAAACTGGCGGACTTCGAGGAAGCGACGGCCAAGGCCGAAGACTTGAACAAACAACTCGGGCAGCTCGAGGAGGCCATTACTTTCTTCGAGAGCAAGCTTCCGTCGACCAGCGAGATTCACAAGGTCTTGGAGCAGGTTACGGTTATCGCCCAGAAACAAGGGTTGCAGCCCAAGACCATTCGCACACTGTCGCGCAAGGACAACAGCGGGTACGTGGAACAGCCCCTGAGCATGGAACTGGTGGGCAACTTCAATTCGTTCTACTCGTTCCTGCTGGAGATCGAGAAACTCCCCCGCATCATGAAGCTAAGAGAATTGAAGCTGCACAAAGACATGGGTGGGGAAGGAGAAGTCGGAGTGGCGTTCATCGTGAGTATTTTCTTCCAGAATAAGGCGGCCTGAGCGGCTAAGACGCGTGATGGCGGTTGTTCATACTCACATTCAGCGCAGGATATTGATGGAGCCGGATTATGTTGTCTTTTATGCGTGAACAGGGGGGCGAGAGTCTTCCCGGGGAACACGGTGCGGGGGTGAGTCAACAACAGGGTGCCGCGCCGGAAAAAGAGAGTCAGGAGTTCCTGACGGTGGCTGCCACGACCCACAACGTGCGTCGTAGCACCATTCTCGTCGTGGTCCTGGTGGCCGTGGGGCTGGCGGGGCTGGGGTATATGATTCGCAAGAGCCGACCCCAGGCAGCCTACGGCGAGGCGGCCAAGGAGGAACAGAACGAGATTGAGGTGGCGATCAGTCGGCTCACAGGCGTCAGCTCGGAGATGGTCAGTCGCATGGATGAGATTGTCAACAAGTTCTACGAGTTCTCTGATGTCTCTCAGGTTGGAGTCGGTGAACTGGTGAAGAACCCGTTCGAGACTGAATCGTTCATGGGGGCGATCAAGGAAGAAGTTTCCTCCTCGCAGGACAGTGCCGCCAGGGCGGCGCTGATCAGACGCGAGCGTCTCAGACAGCGGGCCAAGTCGCTGAAACTGCTCAGCGTGATGCGCTCCGAAGATGGCAACGCCTGCATGATCAACGACCGGATTCTCCATCAGGGCGATACCATCGAGGGGCTTGTGATCACCGAGATCGGGGGCGATTCGGTCCTGCTCACTTGGCAACCCGAGGGGGCCGTCTCTGCCGCGGAAACTGAAGATTTGACCATTATGCTAAAGCTGGCGCAATGATGTTACGTTTCCTATCACATTCCAAACAGAGTGCTCCCTCGGGGCTGACCCCGACCGGAGCGTCGTCGTCAGATGCCACCGTGATCTGCTCGGATGTGGGGGAGGTACGTGGTCTCAGCGACCTGTACTCGCCCGAGCCCACCAGCCAGGCGCACGTTCGCGATGCGGCCGATATTCTGCTGGAAATGGACAAGATCACGGACGAACAGTATGGGCGTCTGCGCCGGGAACTGACAAATCGACCGGGTATTGACGCCACGACGTGGCTGCTCAAAGAGGGCATGGTCAATTCCGATGACGTGCTCCAAGCCAAGGCCCAACTGGGCGGTATGGAGTTTCGGCGGATTACCCCACAAGAGGTAGACCAGACGGCCTTCGAGAAGCTGGATGTGGCGTTCATCGAGAGGAGCAACATTGTCCCCGTTGCGGTGGAGGACAACGAGCTGCTCGTGGCGACGAGTGAACCGGCCAATATCTTCGCGGTGGAGGATGTGAAGCGGCAGACGGGAATGGCCGTTCGGGTCGTGGTCTGTAGTCCGGGCGACATTGCGGCCGTGTGCGAGACCTTCAAGGGCGAAGAGGAAAAAACGGACTACAATCTCGACGAAATCATCAATGATATGACCGAGGTGGAAGTGGTTCAGGACGAGGAGGAGGATTCCGAAGATCTCGAATCCATGGCCGGCCAGTCACCGGTTATCAAGTTCGTCAACTACCTCATCAGCAATGCCGTCCGCGAAGGGGCCAGCGATATTCACATCGAACCTAAAGAGAAACGGACCAGGATTCGGTATCGCATTGATGGGGTGTTGTTCGAAGCGATGCAGGCGCCCAACAAGATGCACCCTGCCATCGTCTCCCGCATCAAGATCATGGCCAACCTGGACATTTCCGAGCGGCGCCTGCCTCAAGACGGCAAAGTCTCAGCGCTGATCGGCGGTCGGGCCATCGACCTGCGTATCTCCACGCTCCCGACGAACCGGGGCGAGAAGTGCGTCATTCGTGTGCTGGACAGCAATTCGATTTGTCGCGGCCTCGAACACGTCGGCATGGAGCCGAACGTGTGTCAGGAATTTGCCGAGCAGATAGCGATGCCCCACGGCATTCTGCTGGTCACGGGTCCGACCGGTTCGGGTAAGAGTACCACGCTCTATTCAGCTCTGGCCCAGATGGATGGCGAACGATTAAATGTCTCTACGGTCGAGGACCCGGTCGAGTACGAGTTGGCGTTCTGCAACCAGGTACAAGTCAGCGAGCGCGTGGGCATGACCTTTGCGGCGGCGCTGAGGAGCCTGTTGCGACAGGACCCGGACGTGATCATGGTGGGTGAAATTCGTGACAACGAAACCGCGCGTATCGCAGTACAAGCGGCACTGACAGGACACTTGGTGCTTTCCACGTTGCACACCAACGACGCGGCCAGCAGTGTCACGCGGTTGGTCAACATTGGGATCGATGCCTACTTGATCGCGGCGTCGCTCAACGCCGCGGTGGCCCAGCGACTGGTGCGGCGGGTCTGCCCGAAGTGCACCGAGCCCTACAAGGTACCCGATCGTCTGCGGCGGTACGTCGAGCGGAGCGGAGCCAATCCGCGCGACCTGGTCCACGGCGCTGGCTGCGACGCCTGCCGCAATTCCGGATATGCCGGTCGTGTGGGTATTTTCGAGATGCTGGTGGTTGATGATAAGTTCCGGGACATCATCAACCAGGATTCCTCCGTGGCCAACATGCGGCGCGCGTTCCACCAGAGCGGACGCGATTCGCTGTTCGACGACGGGATGAAGAAGGTCGTGAAGGGATTGACCACGGTGGACGAAGTGCTGCGCGTGACTGAGGTCTATGGACAAAGCGCGGATGAAGTGTTTGTCGAGAACTTGGACTGAAGCCTCCTGGCCTCAGACTTTTCGGATAGGATTTGTTTATGGTGGACATCAAGGCAATTCTGGCAACAACGATAGAGAACCACGCCAGTGACATACACATCAATGTCGGCATGCCGCCGGTGTTGCGACGGGACACCGAGCTGATCGACATGGACTTCCCTCCCGTGACGGACGAGGATGCGCGGGCGATGGTGTTGGCCATGGTCGGTTCCGAGAAGATGAAGAAATTCGAGGAGCAACGGGACCTGGATTTCTCGGCAGAGATTACGGGAGGGCATCGATTCCGTGTCAACGCGCATTTCCAGCGCGACACGATTGCCATCTCGTTCCGTGTCATCCCCAATCAGGTGCACGACATCGACGACTTGCACCTGGCTCCGATCATCAAGGAACTGACCGACCTTCCCCGTGGCCTGGTGCTGGTCACCGGACATACTGGTTCGGGCAAGAGCACCACACTCGCGGCCATGATCGGCCTGATCAACTCGCGCTACAGCAAGCGTATCATCACATTGGAAGACCCCGTCGAATACTTGATGGAGAACGACAGGTGCATGATCGAGCAGCGGGAAATCGGCTCGGACTGTCCGAATTTCGCCTCCGGACTGCGGCACGCGCTGCGTCAGGACCCGGATATTATCATGGTTGGTGAAATGCGTGATCTGGAAACGACCAGTTACACCATCACAGCCGCGGAAACCGGACACCTGGTGTTCAGCACGTTACACACGATCAACGCCGCGCAGAGTATCGAGCGTATCGTCGATATCTATCCGGCCGGCCAGCAGAACCAGATTCGTACGATGCTGGCCAATACGTTGCAGGCGGTCATCTCGCAGACCCTCTTCCGTCGGATCGATGAACCGGGAATGGTGCCCTGTACGGAAGTCCTGCTGTGCACCTCGGCTACCCGTAACTGCATTCGCGAGAACCGCATTTACGAAATCCCCAATATCATTGAAACCTCACGGCGGCTGGGCATGCAGAGCATGGACAACAGTATTGCCGACATGTATTTCAAAGGATTCATCGACCGAGATGAAGCGATCGTTCGCTCGAGCAATCCCGGTAAGATGGAGAAGATGCTGGCCGCCGCGGGTAAGATCGAGGTCGTACCGGAACCCGTGGCTGCTGGTGCAGATGAGTGAGGGTGACATGGCGACGCAGACCTTACAGGAACACGAGGCTCATACCACGGCCTCCGAGAATTGGCGAGGCTTCTCCTCAGGCTCAGGAGGGGGCCAGGAGGCAAATATTCTGGGGAAGATGAGGGGGTTCCGGGTAGAATTCGGGCCCAGCCGCAAGGATATCCTCCACTTCACCAGCCAGTTGGCGGTGATGATTCGCGCCGGCATCAGTCTTCAAGAGGCTCTGGAGTCCACGGCGGACCAGGCGGAAAACCTGAAATTCCGCCAGATCCTCCTTGACCTGAAGCTGCGCATCGAAGAGGGCAATAGCTTTTCTCAGGCTCTGGCCGAGCATCCACAGGTTTTCACGAACCTGTACGTCAACATGATCGCTGCCGCGGAAGCCTCCGGCTCCCTCAGTGACATGCTCCAGAAGCTGGCCGAGTATCTGGACCAGGAGGCGGAAACGCGCTCTCAAGTCAAGAGTGCGATGGTCTATCCGGTTATCATTGCCTTCATGGCCGTGGTCGTTACGACCTTTCTGCTGTGCTTCGTATTGCCGCGTTTCACGGCCATCTTTGCCGGCAAGGAGCACCTCCTGCCCGCGCCGACCAAACTACTGATGGCGACCAGCGCCTTTCTGCGCTCCTGGTGGTATGCCATCATTCCTGCGATCGGAGCGGCGTTCTGGGCGTTCCATTACTTCATTGGCACTACGACGGGTCGGTTGTGGTGGGACAAGACCAAGCTGGTCTTGCCCTTGGTTCGTACGCTGTGTCGCAGCCTTTATATCACTCGCGGTCTGCACACCATGGGTGTGCTGACGCGAGCCGGCGTGCCTATTCTGAACACTTTGTCCATCACCGCCCACATTTCCGGGAACGTCTTGTACAAGAGAATGTGGTTAGGCATCCACGAAGAGGTTCGGCAAGGCAAGAAGATCGCCTCGAGTCTCAGCCAATACAAACTGATGCCCAACAGCGTCGTGCAGATGATTCGAAGTGGCGAGGATTCCGGTAACATGGCGGATGTCCTCCGTGACATCGCTGACTTCTACGCCCGAGAGTTAAAGGCCGTGATCAAGGCGGTTACCTCGATGATCGAGCCGATCATGATCGTGCTCATGGGTCTCTTGGTGGGTTTCATCGCCATGAGTATCATTCTGCCGATCTTCAAGATGTCGAGTGTGGTCTCGGGCAAATAGGCTCGCCGGGAGCCCACGAGGGGGGGTGCAGCATGCGTGTTTTGAGACGTGACAAGGGTTTTTCCTTTGTCGAGATTCTAATCTCGATCATCCTGGTTGGATTGTCCATCACGGCGCTGCTTTCTGCCAGCACCAGCTTCACGATGGCCAATGGCGCCGGCGCGGACCTGTCAACGGCCGAGTTTCTCGTCGAGCAGATCCGCGAACTGACCGCGCTGCTGCCGGTGATGGACCCGGCGATCACCTTCGACCAGTGGACCTCGCTGACCGCAGGCGGCGACGAACCGACTGTGTACGACTATGATGACGTCGATGACTTCAATGGGTTCGACAGCACTTCCTTAGGCGCTCCCATTGACGCCAATAGGAACCCCGTGACGGCTCTGTCGGCGTTCAGCCAGTCGGTGGTCGTGCAGAAAGTCAGCCAGGGCGATTTCAACCTTGTCAAGGCAGCCAGCAGCACTGACACTGCGTTCATTCGGGTCACGGTGACGGTCTCCCTCAACGGCCGCGAAATCACCTCGGCCAGTTGGATTCGCGCCAACTACTGACAGAAAGGGGATGCCTCCCCTCCGAGGCGGGTTTTCAAAGGAGCAACGGAGCGATGCGACACCAAGTGAAACGCCATGATAGAACTGTGGGCAATGCCGGCTTCACGATGGTGGAATGCCTCATCGGCCTAGCCATCTCCGCCATGTTGTTGACGGCGCTGACCGTGGCTTTCAATGCCTCGATCATCAACTTCCGCGAGAATGAGAAGATGTTCGAGTCGGTGAACAACGCCCGACAGGCGCTAACACGCATGACCAGTGAGTTGCGCACCGCGGATAGCGTCTCTTTCTTCGAGCCAAGCAACCGGTGCGTCTTCTTCGGTGCGGCCGAGCCGAGTACGCTCATCACCTACGAATATCGCGACGCCACCGACCCCAACGATCCCGAAACGCTGGTGTTGATCAAAAACGGCACCGCGTACACCTTATGCGACGATGTCACCGCGGCCAGTTTCACCAAGACTCAAGCCGACGGTGACCCCAACGGGCTCGACTCCAAGAGTGTTCTGATCTCCATGACCGTGAAGACCGGAGATCAAGAACGGACCCTTGCGGCTGCCGCCGTGGTCCGGCGGGCTCTCGTAGACTAGCCCCGTCTGCGACGGCTTGAGCGGGGCAGGCACGCCGAAGTGCCGTATCGGTTCACCGGTTCCCGTTCGACATTTCACAGAACTTGTGCAAAAAAACTTGCTTTTTTTGCATCGTCTCGTCATACTAGCCAAATGCGGTAACGCAAGGGCGATTAGCTCAGACGGCTAGAGCGCCTGCTCGACACGCAGGAGGTCACTGGTTCAAGTCCAGTATCGCCCATTCAAGAGCCTGTTGTCCCATGCTGACAACGGGCTCTTTCTCTTTACAAGCTCCGCAGTTTCCCGGGCTTAGAGTCGCCTTGACGGGAGGTCGGGCCGCCCGCCTGATGCGGAAAAGACAGCGAGAAACTCGTTGCCTTTTGGCACTGAAGCGGTTAAAGTCGTCGCGACATCTCGGTTGTTGGGGCGTTTCCCCGACACGTTGATCGGGGTAAACGACAAACACGTATCTCAATGGAAGGCCTGAATGAGAGCAGCGGTTCTGGGATCACGCATCTTTTGGTATATGCTCTCTGCCTTCTCGTTGCTCGCCTTTCCACGGCTCGGCTCCGCCCACGACGATCCCAATGCCGCCATCCCGGCCCTCCGCGCTCTGAAAGTCGATGCCCCGTTGGTTGTTGATGGGATTCTGGACGAATCGTTCTGGACTGAGGCGATGGTCGGCACCGATTTTGTCGACACGCGGTCCGGCCTGCCCGCAGACCAGCAAACCGCCGTCCGCATGGCCTACACCCGCACGCATCTGTATATCGCCGTCGAGTGCTTCGACGACCGAATCGAAGAGCTTCATGCCACGGAATTGCGCGAAGACCGCTTTTTCCGCGGCGACGACTGGGTGGAGGTCCACCTGGATGCCATGCATACGCACAATGCCAAGTACGCCTTCTTCTCCAATCCGCTGGGCACCCGTGTCGACGCCGCTGAAGGGCCGAGCGCGCAGTTCAATACGAGTTGGTCCGTCGAGTGGGATTTGGCCGCCAAGATCTACGAGGACCGCTGGACGTTTGAGATGAGCATTCCGCTGGCCGCCCTGAACTATCGGCAGGAAGATGGGCAGACGTGGGGGATCAACTTCACTCGAAATCTGGTACGTACGGATGTGACCAGTTTTTGGAGCTTCAACGAGACGGATTACTTCAAGCCGCACAACTTCGGTCACCTTACGGGGCTGGACTTGGCCGACACTGAACTCAACCGTAATCTGGAGGTGACCCCGTATGTCACCTCGCGCAGCGATTTCAACGGCGAGAACAACACGGAACTCGAGACCGGCGGCGATGTCAACTTCCGCCTGACGCCCTCGATCACCAGTTCCTGGACGGTTAACCCGGATTTTGCCCAGGTGGAGGCGGATGCTGACACGATCGAATTGCGCGACACCGAGCGGTTCCTGCCCGAAAAGCGGCTTTTCTTTCGCGAAGGCGAGGAACTCTTCAATTCGGGTCGGGACCGGCTCTACTACAGCCGCCGGTTCACCGATATCGATGCCGGCGCCCGGGTCAGCGGCGAGTCGAACGGCTACAAGTTCGCGGTGATCGACGTCTACGGCGATACCGTGCACGACGATGCCTACTACGGCAATTCGTCCGTCGTCCGCCTGCTCCGCAACGTGGGCGAGAAATCCAGCGTGGGGCTTCACCTGAGCAACTCGGATTTCAAGGAGGGCCACTCGCGGGTCTATGCCAACGACGGGACGCTCTATCTGAATGATGACTGGCGCTTTCACTACCAGGTGGCCGGCGCCGACGACCAACTGGAGCGGGATCCTGGCGAAGAAGACAAGGACCGGCAGGACTATTACGGCTACAGTTCCATCACCTATGAGAAATATCCCTGGGAATTCAGTGTGGACTATCGGGGCATCAGCGAGGAGTTCAATCCTGTCTTGGGGTTCATTCGGCGGCAGGATATCTTCGGTCCCTCCTTTCGTTCGATCTACCGTGTCCGCTCGTCGGAGAAGTGGTACAAGAGCATGTTCGCCCACTTTGGGGCCCAGTACTATCAGGATGGCGACCATAACGCCTCGCTACGAGACTATTCCGGTGATCTGGGGGTCACGCTGCGCAACGACATGGAGTTCCGACTCGGTTACGATGACGATTTCCATCGGCCCTACAACAACCGCCGCACGGCCCTCAACGTCACCTTGGATGAGTCGGACTACTGGCGTTCCATGGATCTTGGCTGGGCCTTTGGCGTCTTCGAGGAGACGGAATATGACGAGCTCGTCTTCGGCAAACGCCTCAAGCCTATTGACCGCTGGCCCATTCGGTATGAGTACGTCGTCCGTTTCGAGGAGGAGCCCGACGGCGACGAGGACACCATCTGGCTCAACCGCGTGGTGTTCGACTATTTCTTCAGTGATCTGATGTGGATCAAGAGCGCCATCCAGCACCGCAGCACGGAGGTGCACAACATCAGCGTGATTTACGGGTGGGAGTTCATCAAGGATGCCCACTTATATCTGGTCTACAACGGGATCCGTGAGGAGGACGACACCGAGACGGGCCACAGCATCTTCGTCAAGCTGGCTTACACCCTTCGCTAGCCGTGATGATTATGCTTGATCGACCCGCGCAACTCGATTACCCTGCACCGCTCGTCGCCCGCGGCGCCGCAATGGAATGAAACTGTCAATGGAGAAGACGCAAGCCCGATGAAACGCTTACCGCCTGAGAGACGCCAGCAGCTTATCAAAGACCATCTCCGACATCTGGTCTCCGACTGGACCTGCCGCTACGGCGAATGGAATCGGCAGAAACTCCTGGCGGAACTGGAGTCGGCGCTGAAGGCCCGTCGTCGGGCGAAGGTCACTTCCTAGACGTGACTAGATCTTCTCCGGCACCACGAACGGCTCGCGGTACTGCCGCGTCAGCATGCGGTTGGCCTCTGCGTCGCCGATGCACTGCTGCGCCTCCGGATCGTATTCCAGGGACCGGCCGAGCCGGCACGAGGCGTTGGCCAGGTGGATCAGCGAACAACTGTAGTGGCCTTCCTGCACGTTACCATGCAGAATCGACGGGTCGTTGGCCCGGACGGCATCGATGAAGTTCTGGTAGTGCACGCGATCGGCGTTCTCGGTTTGGCTGCCCGAGGGGCCGGGCTCGCGTTTCTTGCCGAGGTAGGTCTTCCACTGTCGCCCGTGCATGACCATGTAGCCTTCGGAACCATAGAAGAGGTTACCGATGTTGTTGCTCGGCGGGGCACCGAATCCGCCTTCGTAATTGGTGATCCAGTGCCGCACCTCGAATTGCAGGAATCGTTTTTTGTCCCCGCCCCCGTGCGGATTGGGGAATTCGAACATGGCCATCTGCACGTTAGGCGTCTGCTGGTCGTCGTCGAACATGACATGGGCACCCATGGACATGACCTTCGTCGGCAGCGTGACCCCCAGACCCCAGCGGGCGATGTCCATCTCGTGGACGCCCTGGTTGCCGATGTCACCATTGCCATAGTCAAAGTTCCAATGCCAATTGTAGTGAAAGCGGTTGCGGCAGTAGGGGCGTTTCGGAGCCGGCCCGAGCCACAGGTCGTAATGGACGCCGGCCGGGACCGGTTCTTCCGGCGTGTGCTTGATCGTGTCCCGCCATTTGTAGCACGTGCCTTTGGCCAGATAGACCTCACCCAGTCCGCCGTTGCGCATGAATTGCATCGCTTCCTGGTAGGTCTTGGCACTGCGACTCTCGGTGCCGTGATGCACGATGCGCTTGTACTTCCTGGCCGCGGCGATCAGTTGCTTGCCCTCGAAGATATTGTGCGTGAAGGGCTTTTCGATGTGGGCATGCTTGCCTGCCTGGCAGGCCCAGATCCCCGCTAAAGCATGCCAGTGGTTGGGCGTCGCGACGCTGATGGCGTCGATGGTCTTGTCTTCCAGCAGCTTGCGGATATCGGTATAGGTCTTCGGGACAGGCTTGTTGTTCTCCTCGAACCACTTGAGCCGGCTGGGAAAGAGATTCTCGTCGATGTCGCATAGGGCCGCCACCTCGACGTTGGATAGGGCCGGATAGTTGCGGATATGGCTGCCGAACCCGTGGCCCCGAATGCCGACAACCGCGATGCGCACGCGGTCGTTCGCCCCGGCCCACGATTGGCCCGTGCCCCAGAGGCTCAGACCAACGACGGCACCGGCCGTGGTGCCCAGAGACTGCTTGACGAAGCTTCGACGTGAAATGGACGGTTGCGGAGCCATGGCTTCTCCTTCTTGTATAGTGCCCTCATGGTCTTAGTTTCGATATTCCAGATCTCTCTCTTCCGGGACGCATCCCTTCAGACCACGGCCTCCACGCCCTGCAGCTGACAGAACGTTCGCAGTTGCCTGGCGTAGTCGCCATAGACCATGGTCAGGTGATGCCCCTTCAAGTCGGCAACGTGCTCCAACTCGTTGATGGTGGTCTCGGCGTTGGTCCGGCAGCCGCCGGTCTGCGGAACGGGCGGACAACCGACCAGGTCACCGGAGTAGACGAGCATCTGTGGTGTCTCTGCTCCAGTCCGCACGGACAGATACTTCGCGATGGTAACTTTCTGGCCCGGCGTGAACAGCACCCTGGGCACGCATCCCCAGCCCGCTTCCGCGTGATTCATCAGTATATAAGGCTCGGGCGCCGCGTCCGCGCCGCGCATTCGGGAGGCACTCGTGCAATGAGCGCAGAAATAGTGGTTCTTCTCGGTTTCCACCGTCGGGTTGTGCTGGAAGCCCGGCTTGTCAAACAGGTATTGAAACAACATCAGCGTCAGCGTCGCATCGAGATCCGACTCGCAGCCGGCCGGAATCCCCCGATCCCGCAGGTCCATGAATCCCATGCAGGGAGGCACATGCTGATGGGGATGCTGGAGCCCGGGCAGACAATCCATCATGACGGCATCGACGCTCGCTGCCTGGACCACCCGCTTCAATGCGACGCAGGCCCGGGCGGCGTCAAGGATGTCGTCGTCACTCGGTTGAACGACCGTCGTGGCGTTGCTCTTATACGCTGCCGCTAGCTCCTTGACCTCGGCGGTCGGTCCGGTTCGCTGGAATTCCTCGATGAATCCCGTATTCGGTACCCTGCGCACCCGTGTCCCCAGGTGAGGGACGGTGGTTTCGCCCGAGCCGGAGCGGGCGATATTCAGGATGCAGCTCTGCTTCATCCATGACGCCGCGCGGATCATCCGCAAGCCCTGCTCGACCGCGTCGAGATTGTCGAGCGAGTTGATCATATAGACGCCGGGCTGTCGGTACATCTGCCGAACGTGACCCACGAGCAATATGCCCAGCGTAGCCAGAATCACTGTCGGAACACCGGTTTCCTCCACGATCCGCGTGACATGGGGCCAGTGTCCCTTTTTGAAGGGCACCAGGAGCAGCCCATCCGGCCGGTCCGCCTTCACCTCGCTGATGAAACGCGTGACGCTGTCGGCCTCGTCCAGATGATCGCCTCCGGCAACGATCCGCATGCCGAGCTTTCTCTCGAATCCCTGCAAACGGCCCATGTACTGAAGTTGACGACCCTCGGCGTCGAACGTCGATCCGGGCCAGCTATAGTAGCCCACTTTGTCCAGGGCCTTGGTGGGCGGGTAGATGAAGGCCGTTCGGACCACGGCGGGGCTTTTCATCTGACCGGCCGGCGTAGCCAGCGCCAGACTGCCCAGCCAGCAATGGGAGCCGAACGATAGACTGGCCGCTGTGCCGCCGGCCGCTTGCAGGAACATACGCCGCGAAATCTGCAGGTCTCTCAGTCCTCGTGGAGGTCTCATCGTCATGCCTTTCATTAAAGTACGACGGTTCCTCTGCGCCACGGACCACGACGGTGACGTAGACACCGCGCTGATTATACCCGGACCCGCCACCGGTCGCCAACTGCAGAATGAAGGTATGTGCTGGCGTTGCCCAAGGGCCGCATTTGTGCTAAAGTGGCTGTGTAGTTCGCGTGAGGCCAAGGAGGTGGCTCTGGCGTGTTCGGCAGACGGTTAGTTAGGAGTGGACGGCAATGCTTTCTGAGAACAGATCGGCCAATACCCCGCGTCAGTCTCGTACCCATCCTGCGGCGGTCGGCGGCCGCGCGGCGCGCGAGCTTTCCTCGCTGGCTGTTGCCATGATCATCTGCGCCGTTGGCGCCGTCGGGGAGGCCGCCGAGTGGCCTCAGTGGCGCGGGCCAAACCGGGATGGCATTTGGATCGAAACGGGTATCCGCGAACGCTTTGAGCACGCGCAACTTCCCATTCGCTGGCGCGCCGAGATCGCCAGCGGGTACAGCGGGCCGACCGTGGCCGATGGCCGGGTCTTCGTTACCGACAGACTGACCAGGCCGGATGAGGTCGAGCGGGTGCATTGCTTCGATGCCGACACGGGCAAGCCGTTATGGTCCTACACCTACGCGTGCGACTACCAGAAGGTAGGCTATGAGGCCGGCCCGCGGGCGGCCGTGACCATCGATGGTGATCGGGCTTACGCGTTGGGGACGATGGGCCATGTGCATTGTTTCGCGGCGGCAACGGGGAACGTCGTCTGGAAGTGCGACCTCTTCAAAGAATACAAGATCCGGATGCCCGTCTGGGGCATCGCCGCGGCGCCGCTGATTGAGGACGATCTGGTCATTGTGATGATCGGCGGCGAAGACGGCGCGGGTCTCGTCGCTTTCAGCAAAGCCGATGGCCGGGAACGCTGGCGAGCCCTGAAAGACACCGCTTCGTATTCGGCCCCCGTCATCGTTCGCCAGGCCGGCAAACGTGTTCTGGTCTGTATCACCGGAGAGCGCGTCGTCGGGCTTAATCCGCAAACGGGCAAGCTCTACTGGCACCACCCTTTCCCGCCGTCGCGCATGACGATCACGATCGCCACACCGGTTTTCAATAACGGCACTCTGCTGGCGACCAGCTTCTACGATGGAATGCTGGCGTTGAAGCTCGATCCGGACGAGCTGGTCGTCGAAGAAGTGTGGCGGCGCCTGGGGCCCAACGAGCGAAACACCGACGCGCTGCATTGCTGTATTTCCACGCCCATCATCGAAGGCGACTACATCTACGGGGTGGACAGCTACGGTGAGTTGCGCTGTCTGGATATCAAGACGGGTGACCGCATCTGGGAAGACCTGACTGCGACGCCCAAAGCCCGCTGGTCCAACATTCATATGGTCCGTCACGGCGCGAAGATCTGGATGTTCAATGAACGCGGCGAACTGATCATCAGCACACTCTCGCCCAAGGGCTTCCACGAAATCAGCCGGACCAGGCTCATCGAACCAACCAAAGAGCAGTTGGGCCAGCGGGGCGGGGTCTGCTGGTCCCATCCGGCCTTTGCCTATAAGCGCGTCTATGCCCGCAACGATGTGGAACTGGTCTGCGCGGATCTGGCCGCGGAATAAACGCCACCAGAAGTCAGAAACGTCAGTACGGGAGATTGATGATGTCAAGACAAAGCAGTCGTCGCGCGTTTTTGCGCGACGGGGTGCTGGCCGGTACGGGACTGGTGATCCTGAAGGACAGCCGGTCGCTGGGCAGCTACGAGGCCAACGAGAAGGTCAACGTGGCGATTGTGGGCGTTTCGGGCCGGGGCAGTTGGTTCTCGAAGACGATACCGAACTTGTCGAACGTTGTGGCCATGTGCGACGTCAACGACCGTCGGGCCGAGCCGTATTACCAGGCGATCCCACAGGCGAAAACCTATCACGACTTCCGACGGATGCTGGACGAGATGGACAGCGAAATCGACGCGATCACGGTGGCGACGCCCGACAATACGCATGCGGTCATCTCGGCCGCGGCGATTCGGCGCGGCAAGCACGTGTTCTGCGAGAAGCCGCTGACCCACGACATCTATGAGGCCCGCACGCTCCGCACGCTGGCCCACCAGCACGGCGTCGCGACTCAGATGGGCAACCAGGGAACGGCCAGCCG
>CP070782.1:3941361-3958538 GCA_020346325.1 Phycisphaerales bacterium | reverse complement strand
TCATAGCGTTGTAGTACTAGAAGGGTCCTTGGCTGGCATTCTGGACAAGCCCGGTTCGGGCTGGGTGATAGGCGGCGTGTTTGTCGGTCTGCTAGGGACGCTGATGTGCGGCCTGGCTGGCCGGCTCAAGGAACGCGAGTTACAGCAGAAGACCGTCGCCAGCAACCAACCCTTCGCCTTGGGCAAGGGCCTGTTGATATGTGGGATCGCAGGGGTGTTCTCTGCGGTCTACGGCATTGCCGTCAACGACGGCGGTGCGCCGATTGCCGAGACAGCCGCCGAACTCGGGGCCGGTCACTGGCAAACCAACGCGGTCTACATCTTTTCGAATACCGGCGCGTTTGTGACAACGGCCACTTATTGCCTGTTTCTGGCCTGCTCGCAAGGGACGTTTGCTGAGTTCCACCGGCCGAACGGCGCCGCGGCCAGCGCTGCCAGTCAACTATCTGATGGCTCTTTTGACCGGCTGCATGTGGTATGCCCAGTTCCTCTTCTATGGCATTGCTCACGTTCGCATGGGGCAATTCAAGTTCTCCAGTTGGGCCATTCATATGCTGATGCTTATCCTCTTTAGCTCTCTAGCGGGCGTAGCCATGAAGGAATGGCACGGCCGGAGCCGACGTACGAAGGGGGCCATGGTTATGGCGCTGCTGATCGTGGGCGCCGCTGTGCTGGCCCTGACCTATGGCAATTACCTGGGCCCGGACGCGACCGGACAATGACGTGAAGCCGGTAGCCTGCTCGCCCCAGGGTTTCTTGAAAAACGCACGACCTACAGGTGGGCGCTATGAAACGATATGGGATGGTCATCGGCCTAAAGCCCGAAAAGATTGAGGAGTACAAGAAGCTGCACGCTGCGGTCTGGCCTGACGTGCTGGAGATGATCGCTCAATGCAACATTCGCAACTACTCCATCTACCTTCGCCGTTTGCCCGACGGGTGTCATTACCTCTTCAGCTACTTCGAGTACACCGGCCGCGATTTCGATGCGGACATGGCTGTGATGGCGGCCGACCCGACAACGCAGAAGTGGTGGGCGGTCTGCATGCCCTGTCAGGAACCTCTGAAGGACCGCGCCGAGGGTCAATGGTGGGCCGCCATGGAAGAGGTTTTTCACACCGATTGACCTACTGCTGATTACTCGTGGGGCATACCGAATGTGTTTCGTAAGGCCCGAAAACCCACGTCCTTTGGCGTGGTTATAGGCATTTGACTCTCCCCGAAGATACTCTCGAAATCGCGGTGGCGGAGCCATGAATCGGGCGTAAGGCCACGGCTATAGCCCTGGATAGTACGATTCAAGCGACTTCTTTACTCCTATTGGATTATAAAGATCGCTGGCTTGAAGGAGCCGAGTTCGAAAGCGAGCCTTTCATCCACCAAAGGCTGATCCGGCGCTTAGTCACATCGTCGAGGGCATAAGCTCAGCGCGTGCGCAGTTACCACATGCCTGGGTTGTTTCTTCGCAGATGCGTTAGAACGGCTTGTACAGGAACGTCGTTCGGCCTGCCAAGCCCATTACTTCACCGTAGGACAGGACCCGATTGTAGAAACGCACGTCATCGATCTGACCGGTCAGCCCCCGTTCCAGGTTCGCACCATTGAGCCAGACACCCAGATGCCCCTCGCCGAAGACGAAGGCTTCTGGGACCGTCGTCGGTACGCGCGACTCTTCCTGAATACCATTGACGTACAGACTCGCCTCAGCAGCCGACACAGCGACAGTGACGTTGTACCACTCGTCCACGACCGGCATCGTTGCACTCTGCAAATTGCCACCGTCCAGACCATTGACGCCGGCGGTGAAATAGCCGCCGCTGCTGACGTGCATGTGGATGTCGCCGGCGGCCCAGCTATCGCTGTGGAAGAGACTGAAATACCCTCCGGTCCAGGCAATGTCCGTGTTCATCCACAGTGAGATGGTCACTGCTGCCGCGGTTCCATCGCCGAATGCCGGAACGGTAATGCCATCACCGAGACCATCCAGACTGGCTACACCGCCCCGCGTCGGATCACTGACTATGGACGCATCTCCCACCGGCGTGGCATGGTTGCCGTTGCCGCTACTGTCTTGGAAGTCGCTGTCGAGTTCATAGTGTGCCGTCAAACCGGCCGGGTCCGGCTCCACCGGTTCGACCATCTCCGCTTCCAGCGGGTACAGCCGGATATCATCGATATACAGCACGCCCGAAGCGCCGGCGCCCTCGACGCCTATCGCCACGGAAGAGACATTGCCAATGTTTCCCAATGCGGAGACATCGATCACCCAGGCCAACCACCCGGAGACCCGTAAATCAGCCACCGCGCCGTCGTAATCCACCCGGGTGCCGTTGACCTTGATGTACAACTGCCCGGGCACGTTGTCTGCCGCCCCGGCGAAGGCCACAGACAGCGTCTTGATACCGTGGACCGTCCAGTCCATCGGGACTTCAAGGTTCCGCTCGGCCTCCGACACGGTGATCCCCTGAGTGTTGTCATAGAACAGGGGCATAGACTGATTACCGCCGTGGACGATGGTTTGCTCGGCAAACGGCGACTGGAGATGGCCGACCGTCGAGCCGGTCTCGTTGACCCAGCCGTCGAGCCACGACTCGTAGATGCGGTTGTCTTCGTCGTCGTAGTCTTCGAAGTCCTCCACGACCATATGCTCTTCGGTGGAGAAGCTCCAGATGGCCCCTTCCCACGTGCTGACCGCTTCGGCCTCATTGACCTCATCGACCTTCCAGTAATAGGTGGCCGCCAAGTCCAGCGGGCCCGGATCGATGGTGGTTGCATCGCTCGTGTCGATCAGCGCTAAGGCATTGGGATCGCCACTGAGATAGATCTCGCGCGAGACCGCTTCGCGCCCGGCCCGCCAGCTCAGATCGGCGTCGACCGCCACCTGCACCGCGCCGTCTGCCGGGTCGGGCTCGCGGGCCTGGACCGGAATGGAGAGGAAGCGGACTTCAGCCAGCCCGAACTGGCCCATGGGCCCATAGCCGCTGTTGATGGTCAGTCGGACGTACTGGGCCGCCACACCGCCGAAATCGACCGTGGTGTTGGCGGCGTAGTCCGCCTTCGCCGTGGCCTGGTTAAGCGTCACATCGCCCAGAGCCGCCCAGTTCTCGCCGTCTTCGGAGTACTCGACCGTCACATCTTTGACCCCGAAGCCGAGCATCAACTCGAACTGCACGTTGTAGTTCCAGATCAGCATTTCGTGGAGCTTCAAAACATTGCCGAATTCGTACTGGACCTGCAGAGGATGGTCGCCCGGGACGGCCAGCCACATGTCACCACTGGCAACTGAATGCTCGTCGTTCTCATTGAGCCCGGACCCGTTGACCGTATTCTCGGGGCCGGTTCCCGGTTCGGAGATGCCGTTGCTCGTCGCCATGACGCCCTCGACCGGATAAGCGAGCGGCTCGACGGTGAAGCTCCAGGTCTCGCCCTTGAAGATCGTGTTGTCGGGCGCGGCGTTGACTTCATCGACGCGCCAGTAGTAGGTCTGACCGTATTCGAGCACCGCCGGCGGCGCATATGTCGTACCGGCTTGGCCCTGGCTGACCAGCACATCTATCGGTTCGGCCCGGCTGGCGTCGTTGACGTCATCGAACACCGTCCCGAAATACACGTCGTGTGTGGCAGCGAACTCGCCGGCTTCCCAGTTCAGGACCACGTCACGAGGCATATCGAAGGCCGCATCTTTAGGGTTGGGATTGGCGGCCAACTCAGCGCTGCCGATACCCGCCATCGCCGCCTGGATCTCGGTATTCGTCAAGGCGTGGCTGAAGACGGCCGCATCGTCGATGAGGCCGTGGAAGAGGCTCCCTCCATCGCTGGCCGCTCCGATCCTGAGAGGCAAGGTATTGCCAGCCAGGGGCGACGGGACACTTCCTTCGCCCGCGATAATCCCGTCGATATAGAGCGTCATATCTCCATCGTCAAAAGTGACTGCTACGTGATGCCATTCTCCCAATGTGTAATCAGCGGTGGAAGAAATGCACGTGCCCGAACAGGATCTCAACGTTGTTCCGGGATGGGTATCCAGGTGAGGACCATTCGCCGTGCCTGCGCCAATCTTGTCTATGATTCTACTACTGCGTGACTCCATCTGGTAGATCCATGCGGCTAACGTGAATCGCTCCCAGAGTTGCAAGCTCTCATGGTCGGGCACTTCAACGTAATCGCCGTCGCCGTCGAACTCCAGTGCCCCATTGATTTTCCCAACCGCCCATTGGGGGTCCCCCTGAAGGGTACCATGGTGGCCGTTGCCACTTGAGTCATACGCAGTTGTGCCCTGGCCCTCATCGAACGCCCAGTGCCCGACCAGATCGGCCGAAGCATGGCTGGCTACGCCCAGAATCAGGCAAATGCCAAGCAGATACACCGACTTTTCACACATGGTCTTGTCCTCCTTCCAAAGCATCGCGCCGATATGATTGTGCCTTGACTCTGCGCCGAGCTAGACGTTCTCCCGCGACCTATACGACCCGTCGGCGACAGGCTGTGATTGGCGTGTCCTCTCATAGTCTTATTTCATAAACCTGTGGGTCTCCTTCCCGAGGATGATAAATCCCCAGATATGAGGAGGACAACCTCCGCCATCCGATGAGCTGAGATATCCGATTCAACTCCATAAGTGATCCTCCCGCACGTCGCAGGTTCCATGATACGTCAAAATGACTGCACATGCAGCTCAATTTCGGAGATTCTGGCCGTGATCTTGGCCAATTCTACGCTGATAGAGGACATCCACGGGCGAGACTGTTCATGCTGACGCTCGTGGCCTTGCGACACGACCGCACGATTCGCGCGTTCTACCAATGGCTTCTTCGGCAGGGAAGGATGAAGACGATCGCCGTAATCACTGCTATGAGAAAGCGCCTGACCATTCTGAATATCATGCTCAGGAGGAATGACCCCTGGAAGCCAAAGACCGCTTGATTGCCAAGACGGTCGCTGCGCGATCAAATCCTTCAGCGTCAGCGCTCCGGACGGCGTGGATCGATCGCCAGCGACTCCATGCTGGGTGAAGCCCGCCTCGCCTCATGGAGCTCAACCGGCTAACCGAATCAACGAACCTCACCGCGTAGTCGTTCATCGCGTTTTCAGGTCCGGTTTGAAAATCAAACGGTCACCCGGACGGGTAGACACTTCGACTGCACCCCAGGCGTCCGGCGCAAGGGGTCGGGACGGCATCTCTGCAGGAGAGCGAACAGCGATCTTTGGCCATGGACTGACGAGCCGCAGCGGACCTCCGGCGGTGGACTCCACTTCGACTGAATCGATCTTGCCGTCGACGAAACTCGAAGACACCAGGAACCCGCCTTGCGTGCGAAGGCGCCGGAAGCGGGCATCCCCCGGCCCGGTCCACGCCGGAAAGACACGAATCACGTCATTGACACTCTGGATCAGCAGCTCGGACAAAACCATCGAGGCGGCGAACTGTTCCGTATAGTGACCGAAGCTGTTGAAGTGATGGCCGAGGCGATTCAGCGTCAACGTCCCGTTGGGTCGCAGCCGGGCCCGGACTTCCTCCCGCATCCAATCGAGCGTTCCGGGCACGTCCAGCCTGGCGCGGGCGACGCCGAGCATCACCATCGAGTTGTTCCCGTTCCACTGAATCGACTCGATCGTATGGCGAAACAACTCGCGCTGCCCGGCCGGCGATTGCCACGTAACGACGTCGCCCGGGAAGACCGGCGTCGTGGGCACAACGATGTTGTAATTGATCGGCGGCGCACCCTCGACATCGACGACGACGGGCGGCTCGGCCTGCACAGAGGGATAATCGGGCAACAGGGTCAGAGCCCGCCTGAAACGTGTTACGAGTTCGGCGTCGCGCTGCAATGTCATCGCTCCTTCGATGGCCACGTTGAACATATAGCGTGCCATGGCAATGTCAAACGTGCAATTGCGGTTGCGCTCGAAGTCGCCGGTCCAGCCCCAGTGTTCGGGTGAGACCGACGGCGCCAGCACGGCGCGGCCGTCCTGGTGGGCGCACTGATCGATGAAATCGGCATAAAAGACCGCGACGTCACGAACGGCCGGATATGCGGTGTGCTCCAGGAAGTAACGATCGGGTTCGTACTTGTAATGCCACCACAAAGGCTGAACGGTGAATCCAGATACACCAAGGGTAAGGCCCCACACGTGGTGAATGTACTGCCGTCCTACCGGGCTCTTCACCTTCGACGGATCGGGGGGCTCGTAGGCAAACAGCACGTGGGGATAAAACGCGCCGCCCATATCGAAGATCGTCCGGGCCAGCCACCGAGCCCGTGGAAAGTAGCTGCGGATCAACCGGTCGTACGGCTCGGCCAGTTCCGGGTGGTTGGCCGCGTAACAGTGCCAGAACGTCTGTTGAATGTTGTAATTCGTGTGGTAGTCACCGTGCCAGGCGGGACTGCCCGTCGTCAGGCTGGCGAACAGGCCCGGAGCCACCACCCCCGGCTTGCTAACACATCGTAGGAAATACAGCCCGCGATACCACGTCTGCTCCATCAGCTCGTCATCGACCTCCAGACCGCTGGCGGACCAGAATTCGCTCCAGACGGCCTCGTGATCCCGGATCAACCAGGTTGCGTTCGCCTGCGCCACTGCCCGCGCCTCCGTCACGGCAGCGGCGACCACGTCGTCCGATTCCAGAGACGTCACGATCGTCACGGCCTTGCGCTCTCCGACGTCGGCTAGGGCCACAGCAAACTCCATGCCGGGCCAATCCAGGTCGCCGGGGATCGTCTGATGCAACCACCGGATGCCATGGGCCTGCCCGCTCACGGCGTCCGGTGTGTCGGTCGTATGGAATTGCTCGAGCCGCGCGGCCACGTCCGCTTCGATAAGGAACGTGTTCCGCTGCGCCAGGGCGCGGATCACTGCTCGCGGCGGACCGCCGGAGGCGCCGTCGATCTGCGCCATAGCCCGACCAAGATCCAACCGTGCTCGTGTGGTTGGCAGCGACGGCACGTGCAAATTCACGGGAAGCGTTCCCTCGCGACCGTCAAAGTGCATTTTCTCGAATCGGTTCTCCGCCCGCTTCCCGTCAAGAGTCATCGTATACAGGATCACGCTGCCCACGGCCTTTCCGGCCGGCAGTCGGAAAAGACGTGTCTGTGTTTCTACCGGGCTCGTCTGCCATTTCGTGGCAAAGACGACGCTGCCGGCGGCGTCCATCACATCTACGTAATACTGAGCGTTTTTCGAGCCGGACACGGTCAAGCGCATCGTGTGATAGTCATCGGTCGAGAATTCAAAAGGCGCACAGCGCCAGCCGTTCGAGGCCCCGGCATTGCCAGCGATGATCATAGCAGCGCCGCTCTTGCGGGCCTCCCACTGATTGCGCGTGCCCTGCGAGCGGATGTTGCGCCAGCGGGGAAGTGTAGGCCGCGTTCCCAGGATCAGACGGGCGCACGCCCGCGGGCACGGATAGGGATGCGCGTGGTAGCTGTCCGGCCCTTCCCAGGTCGAGCCTTCCGGTAGGATCACCCCACGATTGGCCCAGGTGCCGCGGTTCAGCTCCTTGATGCGCTTGAGCGTGGGCAGCGGCGGATCGAGCGCCGTGTCGAGGCGCGCGTCCCACACATCGTTCTTGGTCAGCACGAGCTCGACGTTGCCCGAGTCGGTGTACACCAGCGCGTTGATGTCTCCGTTGCCAATTAGCAGCGCATACTCCAGGATGTCATCCAGCCTGTCGACCGAGATCAACGCATCGTTCAGGGCCTCAACAAACGGTATCGTTTCCTTTGCTGAGACTGCCGTCGACACGGCCGCCAGGACGAAAACCACGGTGAGAACGACGGTTCGTTTCCTGCCCATTGAGCCTCCCTTCTGCCTGTACCTGTGCTGGTGCCTTCTCCCATGCCGAAGTCTCAGACCGGCCAGGCAGCCCATGAGAACAATGCCAAGGAGATAGAAGACGGTGATTGCCAGGTCGATCTGCCCGATCTGAATTGCCGCGATGAAACCTTTCACAGGGCATTCTCCTATACTCGCTAAAATGGTAAGTATGCACGATGTTCCGCGTGAGACAAACACAAAACTGTGCGCCAATCGCAAGTCCGCGTGCTACTTCGTGCCTGTCACTGCGTGAGGTCGCCCGGCCGTGATGCCCTGAAAGACGTGGTCAGTCTCTTGGTCGATGAGCGTATGAACGCCCAGTGTTGTGGATCATCAAGGCCTGTGACCAACCGTCACGTAAGTGCTATCCAAGTACCCCATTGTGCTCCAATGAGGCCTGCGCTGGCCCTTGTGGCGATTCTGCTGAAAGTAATAGCGTCTCCGTTCGGAGGTCTTGTTCGGCTTCATTTTCGTAGCTCGATAGTGGCAATAGCAAGCATCTGGTGTTTCTAAACCTTTGGGTATCTGGCAACGGAGGATCGTTTGCCAGCTTGATAATTGCCTGCTGGGACATCTATAGGGCAGGAATGACTTGGCAGTCCGCACACATCTCAAATATGGCCAGCTTGTTCTTGCCGGCACAAGGCCTTCATCTGGCATGGTGGATTCCTACGCGGCCCTGTCGGGAGGCGTGCTGCCGCAAGACTGGTGGTCGTAGTTCTTGGGGAACTCTGCTCGGTGCGTAAAAGATCGTGAAACGAGCCGGCTGGAGAAGGCTACAAACCGCAAGTCCAGCATGAACGCTCTTGAGAAGTCGGACCGTCGACCACTGTCGATGTAAATCCTGTAGGTCGATTCACCCCGTCGCCGGACATCAGTCTGTAGATGATCAGTTTGCCCAGCCCATGCGTCAATCCAACGGTTCTGCCGCTCCATCGATGACTTTGTACTCGCTAACAACTCCTACGAGCCAATCGCAAGATAGGGTCTCACTGTCTGAGAGAATTTCCCCCTGGCCAATCCGCAAACCTCCTCTGTTGTCGTAGACAGGGCCTGAGAACACAGACAACCTTCCAGAGATGATCTGTTCAATGATGTCCTTGGCCTTTTGCATGGCCGACCCTGGGACATCTGGTCCGAACGGCCCCAGACTAATATATCGTTCTCTGAGTCCGCCCCAGTAGGAGCCACTCTTCCTTTCGCCACTCAAAGCCTGATGCGTCACCTGCTCGTACAACGATGACCAATGCCACAGACAGCCGGTTATCCAACTTGACGGCGCAAAGCTGGACAGGTCGGAGTAGTGCGAGAGAACGCGCATTCCAGATTCTTCAGCGACTTTGAAGGCGGTTGCGGGAAAGTTCGTAAGGAAGTACACCGCGCTGATCTGCCGACTGCTCATCTCCTTTAGAGCTTCAATCTCTTTGTCCGGATCATGCCAACTACCGGTGTAGAAAATCTCAACACGCACGTGGGGATTGGCGCGCTGGCAACCCAGCGCAAACGCATTGGCTACCCAAGGCGTTGGCGGACCCGGGTGCGGAGCGACAAACCCGAATGCTGATGCCCCAGGTATCGCGTGCCCAGCGATGACACCACAGACATACGCACCCTCCCAATCTCTAATCCCATAGGTCGAGAGATTGGCTAGTCTCTGGGGAGCCATCCACTTGGGACTCGCCGTGAATTGTAGAAACACCACGTCAGGATTCTCCTGGGCCAACTGTCGGCAAGAACGCTTGTACAACTCGTCAGTCGAGAAGATCAGACTGGCCCCCGATTGGCAGAGGCTCTGCACTTTCTCTTGGAAGGTGGCAGGGGATATTCCCTGATGGACGCGGCTATCGATCTTGCTCATGAGACGAGCTGATATCGCTCGGTGTCCCAAATAGTGGCGGTAATTATAACCCAAATCATAGACTGAACCGGCCAGGATGAACTCGGCCCTGGGGGGCCCGCTAGGAACAATGTTACCCGGAACCATCAGTACGGTGCGACGCCACATCACTATAAACACTGTCACAATAAGGAGTGGGAGCGCCAGAACCACGACTCGTCTCTTCCACCCGGCGCCATTCCCAGCCATCGTCCGCGCGTTCATCCGAGGCTCCGATTTTGACAGCTGCCCCAGTTGGCCGGCCCCACGTGCTTGGGGGTAGATTCGCATCAAACCGCGCCACCTTATCATTGGTCGTTCTTGAAACCAAGATATTGCCAAACAACTCACAAAACGAGGATTCGGAGGCCGACACCTCCAAAATCGTTTGTATCAGGCCCCGATGAGTTTATGCACCTCATAGCAATAAATAACAGATGTATGCGACCAATACATTGCGGCCGATATTGCCGCCGAAAAGATATAGCGGTAGGCTGATCGGGGGTGAACGTTTGATCGGCTTTAGCCAAAGTGTTTTGGGGAGACGGATTTCATGCAGGCGGTTGTTGAGTTAGCCGCATTGGGGGTGCGTTTTGGCAAGCGCGAGATCTTGAAGGATCTGAGCGTTACCCTTTCGGGACGCACCCTCGGACTGCTCGGACCCAACGGGGCCGGCAAATCCACCCTGATCCAGACCCTGCTGGGTTTCTGCCCGGTGGCCGCGGGCACAGCCAAGGTCTTCGGCCATGATATCCGCCATCAGATCCGACAGATTCGGGCCCTGATCGGCTACATGCCGGAGAACGACGCCTTCATCGCGGACATGACCGCGGTAACCTTTGTCCGCATGATGGGCGAGCTGTCGGGCCTACCTGCCGAAACCGCGCTCGAACGGGCCCACGAGGTCTTGTTCTACGTGGGGCTCGGAGAGGCCCGCTACCGCAAACTGGGAACCTACTCTCTGGGGATGAAACAGATGGCCAAGTTGGCCCAAGCCCTTGTACACGGGCCTCGCCTGCTCATCCTCGATGAACCGACCAACGGCCTCGATCCGGCCGCCCGCCAACGAATGATCCGACTCATTCGCGACATTAGAGACGCGGGCCAGACGCACATTCTCCTGTGTTCGCATCTTCTCCGCGACGTAGAGGAGACCTGCGAGGAGGTGCTGATCCTCAGGCAGGGTCAGATCGTCCACTACTCGAATCTGGAGGCGGAACGCAGTGCCAACCGACGATTCGTCGAGCTTGAGACCTCAGGCGATGAGGCCCTCCTGGCAGAAGCCTTGGCCGAACTCGGGTGCGAGTGGGCGGCGTTGGGTACGGGACGATACAAGATGACTCTGCCCAAGGGCTTCGACCTCCGTGAGATCTACCGAGCGGCGGCGGATCGCGACCTGCCGCTACGGCGTTTGAGCTACCGTCGAAATACGCTCGAAGACATCTTTCTGAAGGCGATGGAGGTCTGACGTGGCGGTATACAAGCACGTGTACAAACACTACCGGGGCCCGTGGACATCAGCGTGGTCTCGTTTTCTGATTCTGATGCGATACTCCTATGCCAGGATCTTCCAATCCAGATTCCTTGTGCTCTTCCTGGCACTGTGCACCTTTTATCCGATCGCCTGCGCCGCGCTGATCTACCTCTCCCACAACAGCCCGGCGCTGGCGATGCTGAAACTCCAGTCCGATGCCTTGCCGGCAATCGACGGGGAATTCTTCTACGTCTTCTGCACGGTTCAGGGAGTATTGGCTTTTCTACTGACAGCCTTTGTGGGACCCAGTCTGGTTTCCCCGGACCTGGCCAACGGGGGGCTGGCCCTGCATCTGAGCCGGCCCTTCTCCAGGACCGAGTACGTGCTCGGGAAGATGAGCGTCCTGTTCGTACTGCTGTCCCTGGTCACCTGGGTGCCGGGCCTGCTGCTTTACATGATCCAGGGCAGTTGCGCCGGATGGATCTGGGTGAGGCCCAACCTCTGGCTGGCCGGCTCCATCATGCTGGGGCCGGTGATCTGGATCGTCGTTCTGTCCCTTATCGCCCTGGCACTCTCGGCCTGGGTCAAGTGGCGGATCGCCGCAGGGGCGTGTGTCCTGGGCCTCTTCTTCGTCGGCGCAGGTTTCGCGGAAGCCATCAACGAAATCCTGCGGACCCGCAACGGCTCGCTAATCAACCTTGGGAAGGTCATGCAGACGATTTGGGGCACCCTCTTTGACTACAGCCACAATACGGATTTGTCCGTGACGCAAGCATGGATCGTGCTGGGCGTGACGTGCGCCCTGTGCCTGCGGCTATTGGCCAAGCGGATCCGTGGATTCGAGGTGATCAAATGAGCGATGATCGGATCATCCTCGACAACGTCTCACGCTTCTACGGTGAAGTCCTGGGCGTCAACCGCGTGACTCTCTCCATTCCGCCCGGGATCACGAGCCTGGTCGGTCCCAACGGCTCGGGCAAAACGACCCTGATGAACCTGATCACCGGCTTGGTCCGACCGAGTCGGGGCCGGATTAGCGTTCTGGGCGTCGATCCTTCGCAGCCCCAGAAACTCTTTCGCCTCGTGGGCTACTCGACTCAGTTCGATACCTTCCCTAAAGGCCTGAGCGGGTCGAAGTTTATCTTTTCCTATCTCCGTCTGTCCGGCCGGCCCGCCGCTGAGTGCCGGGAGGTTACGGCCCGGGCTATCGAGCAGGTCGGCCTGGTGGAGGCGGCGGACCGCAAAGTCGCCGCCTACAGCAAGGGAATGCGTCAGCGGATCCGACTCGCCCAGGCGATCGCCCACGACCCGCGCGTCCTGATTCTCGACGAACCGCTCAACGGCCTGGATCCCCTGGTGCGATCCAAGACGATCGCCCTTTTCAAGCAATACGCGGCAGAGGGCCGTCATGTCGTCATCTCCAGCCACGTGCTGCACGAGGTGGACATGATCTCGGACCAGGTCGTTCTCATGAGCGGCGGTTACATCGTTGCAGAAGGGGGCATCCGGGGCGTCCGCAGCGAGATTCAGGAAGAGCGGCCCATGCAATTCCTCATTCGGTGCAGACAGCCGAATCTGATGGCCTCTAAAGCGTTCGAGCAGGACCACGTGGTAGAGGCTCGATTGCTGGGAGAGGGTGAGGGCGTGCTCGTCAAGACCCGGGATGCGGACCGGTTTTGCCGCGCCCTCAATCATCTCGCCTTGAATGGCATCGACATCGAAGGCGTGATCCCGGTCGACGACAATGTCCATTCCGTATACGAATACCTCATTGGCGGAGAGGAGGCCACCCAATGATACGGCTGTGGTGCATCCAAGTCCTGGCGATCATCCGCCTGGAGATGAAAAAGACCTTCCTCTCGCGGCGAGGCCTTTGGATCTACCTCCTGGCTTTCGCTCCTGTGCTGCTCTTCATGGGCCAGTCGATCTCCACCGCCCACCGTCGGGACGAACTCCAGCGAATTGCCAGCGAGCACCCCATCTCCAGCGAGGACCTCAGCACCCTCCGGACCGGGATAAACCGTGACGAGGTCACGCAGAAACTCGGCGAACCCTACTATCAATGGCGTGGACGCCACGGGCAGAGCGAGCAAGCCCACTGCAAATACACCGACGGGACGGTTGACGTCTACCTCTTCTTCAGAGACGGCAAACTGGCCGGGATCGATAGACGCGAGTTCGACAACCTGCCCCTGTTTTCGCAGATCTTTGCGGGCGTGTTCCAATCCTATTACCTCCGCCTGGCGGTCTTCTTTGGCTGCGTTGGGATCTTCATCAACCTCTTCCGGGGCGAGATGCTCGACAAGAGCCTTCACTTTTACCTGCTGACACCGGTCCGGCGCGAGGTCTTACTGGCCGGCAAGTACGCCGCCGGACTGCTGGCCACCATCGTCATCTTCACCTCGAGCACGGCCCTGCAATGGCTGGCCCTGCTCTGGCAGTTCGATGATGCGACTGTGGCCGCCTTCTTGACGACGACGGGCTGGAGCCAGTTCTCGTCCTACCTGGTGGTCACGGCCCTGGCTTGCGTCGGATATGGCAGCGTGTTCGTGGCTGTGGGGCTGCTCTTCCGCAATCCTGTCGTTCCCACCGCCGTGATCCTGTTGTGGGAAGGTGTCAACCCCTTCCTGCCCGCCGCGCTCAAGAAGGTCAGCATGATCTACTATCTGCAGTCCCTGTGCCCGTTGACTGCGGCCCCAGCCAACGACGTGCCCGGCTTTGTCCACCTCTTGATCGCACCGGTCCAGCCTGCCACCAGACCCATGGCCGTCATCAGCATTGTGCTGCTGACACTCGTGGTTCTCGTGGTCGCCGCGCGCCTGTCCCGCAGGATGGAGATCAACTACAGCACGGAGTGAGTTCGAACGCGGAGACCCGCGGACAAGGACCTGAGAACGCTGCGTAGCGTTTTCAACCTTGCGTTCCTTCGAGGATATCTGGAGAAGGGGACAAACCCGTGTGTGGGCATCTCGATGTTGATGATATTGACATTGGCTTGGGGTTCTGGCCTCCATTGCACCCGTAACCCGACGAGTTAACACTGAGCCAGTCCCACTGACTGGTTTTTCCAAGTCTCAACGTAGGAGAGGGACCAGCCCAAGCCCCAAAGCGCGCAACAGGCGCGCCACAAGGGGATTCGTCTCGCCTGCGGCTCCGCTTCGGCCCGCACTGGGAATGAGCGAGACGGTATGGTCAATGCGCCCATGCTTCTTGCATGATCCACGAGTAGCCAAGTGGGTGAATCAGAGAGGTTGCCCATGTGAGATGACGGTGAGTTTCACACGTGGGGCCGCTCCATCGACTGCGTCGCATGCGAATCCGATCTGGTTCTCTCCTGTCAATAGTCGCGGAATCTCACCTTCTGGCACCACCTGGATGATCGCTTCGCCTTTTGACCCGTAGAGCATGCAGGCACCATCTGCGTTGAATTCGAGATAGCTGCCTGAGGGCATTTCCACCGGCACGACCACCCTCGCGCCATTTACCGACACGGTGGGATTCCTCACGGTACAAGCCACCATAGGTAGTGCTTTGACCGGTCCGATGGCACACTGGGCTTCCTGGCCGTTGGGCAGATTGTTGTACCAGATGCTCACGGATTCAACCGTGCCGAAGTCAACGGTCTCACGGTAGACGTTGTAGAGCCCCTTGCCGTCATTCCAGACATAGTCGCTCCAGCGAGTTGATTCCGTTTCGATGAGCGTGAACTGCCGTCGGCCGGTGAAGTCGACGGTGATATACCGGTCTGCCACGGCACCGTAGGAGACGTGACGAGGGCTCTCCAGTCGGAGGGCGACGATCTGCCCTTGGCCATCGCCTTCGATCCAGAGGCCGAGGGCCTCGCGTCCCTTCAGGTTGAGGCAAGGTTCGAACTTGCGGTCCAGTCTGGCCCATGCCGCATTGCGGGGAACCTGGCCGGAATTGGTCGCCGTGAACTCACCCGCCTGGCCGGCTGCATCCGGCGCGCTGGCCAGTGATGCGGTCACTCCAGCCGCAGCGCGCGGCGGCCCCGCCAACTGGTTTGGGTCCGAAAGGTCGGCCAGCACGATATTGTTCGGATCATCATACGACCCCACAGCCATGAGGGCTTCCAGGCGAAATCTCACCGGCTGCTCCTCAAAAGGGTTCTCTACCGTCCAGGAGAGGCTCCAGGGCTCCGCACATGAGGCTGTATGCGATTCGTAGACGCTGGGGCGGAACCGCCAGTTTCCGGTGCTGTCGCGGACCAACAAAAACTCCTTTCCCGGCTGGCGCAACTGTGCCTTGACTGCCTCGTCAAGGGTATTGCCTCGGCGGATTTCCTCGCAGGTGCGGAGGATATCCACGGCCCGACGGAAGAGCGGAACCGCGGAAAGCCGGGCATGGTCTATACCGCCTGTAAGCGAGATTCCCGCATTCCAACCGATGAGCTTGGCACCCAGGTACTCGATCACATCCGGATAGGTCGGTTCGACCTGCGGCGGATTGAAGTGTTGGAAGTTCCACCAGCCGAGATGCAGCGGCAGCAGAAGGCCGCCATTGACAGACGCAGCATGGATGTCGATGAAGCGTTTGTGGCCGCGCTGCGGATAGTCCCATGCCTGCCAGCGAGTGCGATACTGCCAGAAGTGATGCCACATGGCACTCATTTCCATGCCCACTGGCTTGTCGAGATGTCTCTGGATCTCGAAAACGAACCTGTCGGCCCAGTACCAGCACTCGTCCGGACCGCGCAGAATGCTGCTGCCGTCGATCGCGTCGAGGTAGATGCCATCGAAACCGCACGAGTTGACGATCTCGGCGTGATTACTGGCGATCTCCTTGAAGAGTGTTGACTCGGGATTGGGCACGAGAAGGCCGAAGCACTCTTTGAGGTGCCGAGCCGTCGCCCCCTTGTCGTGCGCGGCGGCCTTGGTTCCGAGTGCGCCTCGCTGCACTTTCACGAACCGCCATGGTGATTCCTGACTGACGGCACCGAATGTAACAAGCTCGTCACCGATATGGAGGATGACGCTATTGTGCTCGAAGAAACCGGTGACGGTCGTCATGCCCTTTGTTGGCTCGTTGACCTTGATCTCGGTGGCATTGGCATCGACGCCTTCGGCGAGCGTGAAGACGCGAAAGGCGTCAAGCCGGTTATCTGGAACCGGACGGACATACTTCGATTGCTTGTCGATGAAGAAGGCATACGTGTGGAAAATCGATCCAATTCCGGCGTCATGCAGGCGTTTGACAATCCGCCCGTAGGTGTCCCATCCTTCGGGCCATTTCTGATCGTTCAAGACGAAGTCCCCGAATCGGAAGAACCTCCCGCCCCCATGATGATCGATCTGCGTGGCCCCGAGATTCCTCCCCATGGCGATCCATTCGTCCACGTTGGATTCGGTGATCGACCCAAAATTGAACAGGTAGGAACCATGATTGAAGGCGATCTCATCGGCCCAGGGTCCTGCGACCGGAGAGGGGGGCATCTCATCCGCATCGGTCAACACTTCCTTGAGGGCCTCCAGCATTCTGCCCATAGGCATTCCTACGATGGCGACCTTGGCTCCTTCTGTGCCGAATTTGTCATAGCATGATGCCCGCAGACTTGTCTGAAGGGCCGGTAGTTGATCTACGCGGGTGATCAGGTTGAGGGACATGGCACATGCAGCAAAGGACTCGGTGGGCTGGCCTTGCAGCGTAAGTGGAACGTTGAGAAAGGCGATCGATTCGACGTTGTCGCCGCTCACCGCATTCACAGTAAGCTGAATGTACGAGTCGCGAGGTGCGACACGGAGAACTGCTTTGGCCTTCGCTTGGCCAAACTCGATGGTCAACTGACCATCTGCGAATCGGGCTGAAGTTGCGGGGTATTCTACGCCCCCGCAACGCACCAATGCACATGTTGAGGGCGCGTCGTTCTTAAGGTAGTCGATGCCTGTCGCACGGTCGACGAACTCAAGGTTCTGTCCATCCGCCGATACGGTATATCTCAGGTGGGCGTTCTCAATCACGATGGATCTCTGTTGCGCGATCGCAGTCGAGGAGCAG
>CP070782.1:3919586-3941261 GCA_020346325.1 Phycisphaerales bacterium | reverse complement strand
GCCGCCATCGAGCAGGGCCTTGCTTTCCATGCAGCGGGCGAAATGCCTCGACTGGCACCCCAGAATGCGGTCCTCATATTCCGTTCCGTTCAGACCTTCCGCGACGGAGCGGCGCAGGATACGAACGGTCTCGATCATCCGTTGCAGAACCTCGTGCTCGCTGAGGCTGCCCCGCGCCGATTCGTATGCGACAGCCAACTGCCACAGGGGCAGGTCGCGCTGTGGCGCGCCGCCCAGCATTTGTTCACACGTCGTGAACGGCACGTCCAGGTCCGCCCGCGAAAGAATGGGCAGAACGGGGTGGAGTCTCCGTATCGCCCGGATATCGAATTGCTCTTTCAATAACTTCACAAGTGCATCCGCCACGAACTCCTGGGCCTTGACCTCGACCAGACAGGCGTGCTCGGCCTGGTGCAGGAGGACGGCATCGGCCGTGACATTGTCGGTGAGCTGGCGCTGGAGGGCCGGGCCGTCGGCTTGGGCGAAGATCAGGGTCTCCCAGTAGTCACCGGCCGCCGAGAGACGAAAGCCGTCGAGGTCGACGATCTCGATCATGCCGCCCCCGATGGACAGTGCGGTCAGCGTATGCTGCTCCTGGCCGTCAGTCAGCGTCAGGCGATAGGTGTTCGGATGCGTCGCGTCCAGGTCAACGATGCGCATGTCGATCTTGACGCCGGCCTCGACCAAGGCCTGTGCCGAGCGCGGCAAGCGGTCGTCGGTCGCGTCCCAGCCCATCAGGCCGGCGAACAGGCCCATGTCCGATCCCTGGCTTTCATGGGTTGTCGCCAGGGAACCGTGACGATCGAACTCAACCACGACCCGCTGGAGCCGTCCGTCCATCAGGTCTCGCGCCAGTCGTCCGATGCGCAGCGCCGCGGCGCAGTGCGAACTGGATGGTCCTCGCATGACCGGGCCAATCACGTCGTTAAGAATGCTGGGAACCATCCGGAACCTCGTTTGAGCCGTCTAGTTGGCGCTCGTTTCGGCCGGGCTGCTGTCGGTGTCGACCGGCAGATGCTCGTGCAGGTAGCGCGTCATCATCTCATAGAGATGTCGTCGGGTGTTCTTGCCTTCGCTGATGCCGTGCGTGCGGTTGGGGTAGGCCATCATCGCGAATGGCTTATTGTGTTCGATCAGTTTGTTGATCAGCACCTGGCAGTTCTGGTAGTGGCAGTTGTCGTCGCCCGTGCCGTAGACCAGCAGCAGGTTGCCTTCGAGCTGATCGGCGAAGTTGACCACCGAGCCTTTAGTGTAGCCCTCTTCGTTGTCACTGGGCAGGCCCATGTAGCGCTCCTGGTAGATGGTGTCATAGAAGCGCTGATTGCTGACGAAGGCCACCGCGATGCCTGTCTGATACAGTCCGGGATAGCGGAGGATCGCGTTGAGGGTCATCGAGCCGCCGCCGCTCCAGCCCCAGATGCCGATGCGATTGGGGTCGACGAAGGGCCATTGCTCGGTGAGCTGGCGAGTAGCAGCAGCTTGGTCGGCCGAGGCGAGGATACCGATTTGGCGATAGATGGATTTGCGCCACCGGCGGCCGCGCGGCGCGGGCGTGCCCCGGTTGTCGACGCTGGCGACGAGGTAACCCTGCTGGGCCAGCATCGTGTGCCAGAGGTAGTTGTTGCCCGTCCAGCGGTCGAGCACAGTCTGGCCGGCCGGCTCGCCGTAGACGTGGAGGAACAGCGGATATTGTCGCTGCGGGTCGAAGTCGGGTGGCCTGATACACCAGCCGTCCAGGGCCACGCCGTTAGCGTCGACGCGGAAGAATTCGCGCGGGCACGGCTGGAGCGCCGCGAGATTCTCGCGCAGCTTGTCGTTGGTTTCGAGCGTGCGGGCGACGGTGTACTCGGGCAGGCGGACCATGTCGATGGTGGGAGCCCGGCCGAACGCCGAGTATGTATGAATCGCCCAGGTCGCGTCCTCGGATACCTGGTAGCGGTGCGTTCCGGGCTGGTCCAGCGGTGTCACGCGCTCGGCCGCACCGCCCGTCAGTGGGACGCGATACAGGTAGCGCTGAGTTGGGTTCTCGGGCGAGGCCATGAAGTAAATCCAGCCGCGCTGCTCGTCCACGGCGACCACACTGACGACGTCGTACTCGCCCGGCGTCAGCAATTCAGTGTCACCGGTGACACGATGGACGCGATAGAGGTGGCTCCAGCCGTCGCGCTCGCTTAGATACAGAAAGCTGTCGCCTTCGTCCAGCCAGAACGAGATCTTGTCGACCTCGACCCAGGCCTCGTCCGTATCGGTGAAGACCAATTCGGGGCCACGCACCCGCGTGCCGCCTAGCATGAGCTTGTCCACGGTGGCAACGAACACGCAGTTGGTGTTCTGGAGGCGGTTGAGTTGCTGGAGCACGAGGTCCGACGAATCGGGCCGCCACTGAAGGGCGTGGACGTAGTGCTCGCGCGGGTCGCCCGGGAGCTTGAGCCAGCGGGTCTTGCCACCGGCGGCGCTGACGACCCCGATCCGAACGGCCGAATTCTGCTGGCCGGCCTTGGGGTACTGGAACGTCTTGAGCTTCGGATAAAGCTCCGAGGTGTAATCGATCAGCGTGAACTCCTTGACACCTTCGGTGTTGAATTGCCAGTAGGCGATGAAGCGCCCGTCCGGACTCCAGCGGAAGCCGTCGCGAATGTAGAGTTCCTCCTCGTTGACCCAGTCCGAGGTGCCGTTGATGATCAGGTCCGATCCGTCGCGGGTCAGTTGCTTGATGCGCAGACTATGCAGGTGCTGCACGTAGATGTCGTTCTGGTAGACGTAGGCGACACGCGTGCCGTCGGGCGAGAACTTGGCGAACATCATGCGCGACGGCTCGGCGTTGCCGCCCAGCCTCGTCAGCGTCTCGTCGATGGTGTCATAGACCCAGTAGTCGCCGCGCGTATTGCGGCGCCAAACGCGTTTGGAGTTGGTGAAGATCAACAGCCTGGTCGCATCTTCGGACCAGGCGTAGTCGTTGATTTGTAAGGGCGAAGGATCATTCGCCTCTACACTTGGTGGAATCAACTTGGCGGCCGGCACCACCACGGTGCGCTCGCCGGATTGCGGATCGTAATAGACCATGTCCTTGACGTCCTCATCCGTCTCGGACTCCTCCAGGGTCGCGTATTGCGCCCGATCCGTCAGCCAGCGGGCCGGACCGAACGATTCGGTCTTGAAATCGTTCGAGTCGAAGATGCGCTCCACCGTTAGCAGCGAACGGTCCTGCTCGGCCTCGGCGCCGGGGCAGGGGACAGCCATGGCCAGGGTCAACAGGACGAATACGGCCGCATAGAGAATCCGGTGGCGTTGATGGTCTTGGTGGTTGGGCGTACACGATGCTATTATCATAGCTGGTTCCTCAAGACGGTGGACAACGGCGGCGTAGGAGCGAATGATGATTCACCCCTACCTACGATTCTGCCCCAATTCTACCGTATTGCGGCCCTGCTGGGAAGGTTGACGCTGAACGCGCGCTGTGATATTGGATATGCGGTGCCAGGTAGTGCCGCATAGACTGTCTTCACGTTCGTGGGAGGTGAGCGCCATGCAGCCAGCCGCGAGGAAATACGCCATGATTGTCTTCGTCATTGTGCTGTGCTTGACGCCGATGGTTCCGGCATCGGCCCAGCAACGGAATCGCCAGCCGCGGTCGAGGCGATCCCAGCGGGGGCACATGGAAGAGGTCCAGGTGGTCAGCCCGGACGGGAACATCAGGATCACCATCCTTCGCAACCCTGAACGGCTGGTTTTCACCGTGACCTCGCAGGGCACCACCGTGCTCGATCCTTCGACGATTGTCATGAAGGTCGACGGCTACGATCTGTCGGCCGGCATCGTCCTGGGGCACGTGAGGCGGCACGAACGCCGCACCATCTGCCAATGGCGGGGGGCGAAGAGGGTGGCCGAGGACCATGGCAATGTCGCGCGTCTCTTCTTGCAGCACGGCTTGTCGTTCATCGACTATGTCCTGGAGATCTGCGTCCTCAAAGACGCTGAGTTCAACAATGTCGACGCCCAAACCGCGAGCGACGTCCCGACTTTCGTGCTGAAACAGGTCGAGGATCTCAGCACGCATCGCTGTGGCCCCGTGCCCGACGTCCAGCTCGATCACGTTGACCGGAAGGAGCTATGATGAACGCATTTCGTGGAGCGCTGGCGGCTATTCTCGTGGTCTGTTGTCTCGGCGCCGTCGAGACCGCATCTGCTGATCTGGCGGTCGATTACCTGCGGTGCGAGTACGATGTCGATCCCTTGGGCATCGATGCGGCACAGCCGCGCCTGAGCTGGTTGCTGCAGTCATCTCGGCGGGGACAGGTTCAGACGGCGTATCGGGTCCTGGCTGCCTCCTCGGCTGAGAAACTAACCGATGACCAGGGTGATCTGTGGGATTCGGGCAAAGTCGCTTCGGCGCAGACGCATCTGGTTGCCTATCGAGGTAAGCCGCTGGGGTCCTCGCAACGCGTTTTCTGGAAGGTGCGCGTTTGGGATCGGGACGGGGTACCGTCAGCCTGGAGCGCGCCGGCCAGTTGGATAATGGGCGTGTTGAGGAAGAAAGACTGGCGTGGTCATTGGATCAGCGGTCCATCGGGCGGTGATGCGCCAGGATTGCCGATCTTTCGCAAGAGATTCAACGTGGATCGACCGGTGCGGCGGGCGCTGGTTCATGTATGTGGTCTGGGGCATTACGAGTTGTTCCTCAATGGTGACAAGGTGGGTGATCGTTTTCTCGATCCGGCCTGGTCGGTCTATGAGAAGACCGCCTGCTACACGACCTATGACATCACGTCCGCTCTCCGACAGGGCGACAACGCGTTCAGTGTGATGCTGGGCAAGGGCTTCTACAACACGGCCGGCGACCGCCGCGTGCATGGCGTGCGGGTCGAGCGGCCTCTGAAGCTCATCCTCCAGGCCCATATCGAATTGGCTGATGGTACGCGACAGAGGGTCGTCACGGATGATTCGTGGCGGGTGACGGACGGGCCGATTACACACTGCGCTATCCTGGGTGGCAGCGATTACGATGCGCGGCGCCTGCCTTCCGGATGGTCCGAGCCAGATTTCGAGGATTCATCCTGGTCAGCGGCAGCTGTCACCGAAGGCCCCGGCGGAACGCTTCGCGCCAGTTCGGCACCGCCCATGAAAGTGATGCAGGTGTTCGAGCCGGTGCGGATCGACGAGCCCGAGCCCGGTGTGTTCGTTTACGATTTCGGGCAGAACGCCTCAGCCGTACCACGCCTGCGCGTGCGGGGCCAGGCGGGCCAGGTCGTCAAACTTACGCCCGCCGAGCAACGCTTCGGCCAGAGCGAGCGCAGCAACGACGGTCACGGGCGCGTCAATCAGGCCGGCGTGGGCAAGCCCAACTACTGGGCCTATACCTTGCGGGGCGACGCGGTTGAGACGTGGACGCCGCAGTTCACGTATGGCGGATTCCAGTACATCGAGCTGACCGGTGCCGTGCCGGCCGGTCGGCCCAATCCGGAAAGCCTTCCCGTGGTTGAGACGCTGGCTTCCTGTCACGTGCGCAACGCCGCACCGACCGTCGGATCGTTCGAGTGTTCCGATCCGCTGTTCAACGATATCCATCGGCTGATCGACTGGGCGGTGCGCAGCAACCTGGGGCACGTGCTGACGGACTGCCCGCATCGGGAGAAGCTCGGCTGGCTGGAGGTCAGCTACTTGATGGAGCCTTCGATCGCGTGCCGCTACGATGTCGCGAGCTTCTATCGCAAGGTGACCAATGACATTCGCAATTCGCAGGACGATAACGGCGCGATCTACACTGTCGCGCCCGACTATCCGCGCTTCGATGGCGGGTTTCGTTATACGCCGGAATGGGGCGCTGCGGGCGTCATCTTGCCCTGGCAGATCTATCAGCGCTATGGCGATCGACTCGTCCTGGCGGAAAACTACGTAGCGATGAAGCGCTTCGTGGATTACCTGCGCGACACATCCAGGGACTTGATCCCCGCTGCGGGTCTGGGCGATTGGTACGACTACGGGCACGGTCAGGGCAGCGGACCGGCACGCTTCACGTCGCCCGAACTGACGGCGATGGCCACCTTCTATCGCTGCACGCGCATTGTCGCGGACACGGCCGCTCTGCTCGGCAACGAGAGCGACCACGGCACCTACGCCACTCTGGCGGAACAGATCGAGCGCAAGTTCAACGCGACGTATTTCAACGGCCAGGACGAATACGCCAATCATGGCAGCCCGCAGACCGCCAACGCCATGGCTGTGATGACGGGACTGGTTCCTATCGATGCGGCGGAGGCGACGGTCGCGCGGCTCGTGGCGGACATTCGGTCACGCGACAATCAGCAGACGGCCGGCGACGTGGGCTTCTCCTATCTCGTCCAGGCGCTGGCCCGGTATGGCCGGCACGAGGTGCTGTATGACATCGCGCGGCGCCGCGAGCTCGGCAGCTACGGCTACATTCGCGATCATGGCTGGACCTCGTTGCCCGAGGCCTGGGACGCCAACACGAGCGCGTCGATGAATCATTGCATGCTGGGGCACATTCAGCAGTGGTTCTATGGCGATCTGGCGGGCATTCAACGCGATCCGGACGCGGCGGGGTTCAAGAAGATCGTCATCCGTCCGCAGCTGGTGGACGGTCTGACCTGGGTCAAGGCCAGTCGTGTTTGCGTCCCAGGGAAGATCGTCAGTGAATGGAAGAGAGACGACCGGGCTGTGACGATGCGTATCGTTGTTCCGGTTAACACGACGGCGACGATCTACGTGCCGACGGTGGGGGCCTCTGCGATCACGGAAAGCGGTCGGCCGATCGATACGACGCCGCACGTGCGCCTGGTACGCACCGATGGCGACTGCGCGGTTCTCGAAGTGGGATCGGGAAGCTATACGTTTGTCTCGCGGCTGCCCTAGTTGAACGGAGTCTTGCTTTGCCTGAATTGCCAGAGGTTGAGAACATCGCGGCGGGCCTTCGCGAGGCCATCAGAGGTGAGTATCTCGAACGCGTGGAGGTACGCCGGCCCGGCATCATTCAAGGGCCGCATCGGCGGCGCTGGCGCCGTTTTCTCGCACAGGTTGCCGGGCGCCGGGTGGCACGCGTCACCCGGCGGGCCAAGCGTCTGATCATCGTGACTGACAACCGTCTGACATTGCTCTTTCAACTGGGCATGACGGGCAAGTTCCTCCTGGGGACGAAGCCGGTCGAGGCGGACGAATTTGCCAAGCACACACATGTGGTGCTCCACGTGGGCGACCGTCGGCTCGTGCGTTTCATCGATGCCCGGCGGTTCGGGCGACTGTGGCTGCTGGATGGGCTGGACCCGGACGAGCCCGACGAGGCCATGAACGCCGCGCGCATGGGGCCGTTGGGCCCCGAAGCGCTGGCGATGCGCACCGACGCCTTTCGGCGACTCCTGCAAACCGAGCGATCGGTCAAGACGCTGCTGCTCGATCAAACGCGCATCGCCGGGCTGGGAAACATCTATGCGGATGAGGCCCTCTTTGCCGCCGGGATTCATCCCACCCGGCGCTGCGGCGCGATTAGCGATGAGGTGGGCCAGGATCTATTGCGTGCGATCAAGTCCGTGCTGAGGCGGGCTATTCGCGCCGGCGGGACGACGTTCAGCGACTATCGCAGTCCCTACGGTGACATGGGACGGTTCCGGCGCCGGCTCCGGGTTTACGGGCGCCAGGGCGAGCCCTGCCGGAGGTGCGGAGCGACGATCGAGAAGATCGTGGTCGCCGGTCGCGGGACGCACTTCTGCCCCACGTGCCAACCTGTTGGGCCTTAGCGCTTGCCGAGTTCCGCTTCCGTATAAACCGGCTCGACCGGTGCCAGTTCCGTCTCCTTGAGCGACTCGGTCTCGGCCTCCGACAGCGCCGGTTCCTCGATGATCCAGGGCGTGATGAACACCAACATCTCGCTGTTGATCGTCTCTTCACCTTTGAACCGGAACACATTGCCGAGGAGAGGCAGATCGCCCAGCAGCGGAATCTTGTTGAGCTGTTTGGTCACTTCCTTCTTGCGCAGTCCGCCCAGGACCACGGTCTGGCCGTTCCTGACCAGCAGCTTGGTGTCGGCCTCACGTCGGTCGACGACCGGCTGCGGATAGGTCACGCCAATGCCGGCCACCTGCACCTCTCCGGTGACCACGCTGAAGACCGGTCGCAGGTGCAGGCGAATCATCTGGTCGCGCCGAGCCAGGTGGGGTGTCACCTGAAGCTCCACGCCGACCTCGCGGAACGCCGTGGTACCGATGGCGCCGCCCAAGGATGATTCCTGAAGCTCCTGATACGGAATCTCCGAGACAATCTTCATGTCGGCGGTTTCGTTGTCGAGCACCAGAATGCGCGGGTTGGCGAGCAGCTTGGCATTCACTTCTTCCTGCTGAGCCCGGAGCAGGACGTCGATATCCACGCTGGTACTGAGCCAGCCCAGCCGCACGCCGCCCGTGGTGCTCTCCGCTTTGGAGATCGTCCCGCTGAATCCGCCGGTGGCGAACGGCTCGGTGCGCGAGGTAATATCGGGTTCTCCGAACTCATCGTAAATCGTCCCCGTCCCGGCTTCCCACTGGACCCCCAGGTCGAAACGGTCCTTGCTGGTGACGTCGTAGATGCGCGCCTCGACGAGCACCTGCGGCGTCATACGATCCACCTCACTGATGAATTTCCTCATGGCCTGGACCTTCTTCTCACGGTCGCTGATGAGGATGTGGCTCGTACCCTGGATGTGGGAAACGGATCCTGAATCCGACTTGATCTTATCGAGCGATTTCACGACCTCGGCTACATCCGCATAGGTGATCTCCAGCACCTGTGTTGTTTCCCGCTCCGGGACCGTCGGCATCTCATCGCGGGGCAGAATGCGGATGATGTTGTCGCCGACCACGTAGTCGTAGCCGTGTACTTCCAGGATACTGCGCAGGGCTTCCTCCAGCGTCACGTCGGTGAGCTTGACGGTGGCTTCACCGGAGACGCTGGGACTCATGACGACATCTACCTCCGCTTGTTCCGTGATCAGTCGAATGACGTCCTCGATGGGCATCTTTCGGACTTCGACACAGATATTCTTGTCGAGTCGCTCGCGCAGGCTCGTGCCGGTCGGTTGTTCCGTACCGAGGGCGCCCGGTGTGGCCACCATTGCCCAGACCATCGCGATCAGAGCCAAAGAGCAAACATCAAAATGCAAAATGGAGGAAGTCATCGCTGCAGGGCGGCGATTCCGCAATTTTGACCTTCGCGTTTTGCACTTTGACCTTCTCCATATCGGCTCAATGCGGTGTCTCATCGTCGTTCCCCTGGAGTCCCGTGGACTCCGTCCTGTTGTCTTTCTCATCCGAATCGGGCCGCTTCAGCGGGGCCGAAACCATCTGCTTCCAGCGCTCCCCATTCAGTTCGAAAACCACCCCATTCTTCTCAATCTCTCTCACGATCACGCCTGCGATTTGATCTCCCTCGTGCATGAGCTGCGTGCCGACCATGGCCGCGGCATTATCCTCGCTATAGAGGACCCCGCGCAGCGTCAGGTGCTGTCGCACTTCTGTTCGCGGCAGGGTATCGTCCTCGATCACGTAGGTCGGTGCCGTCAGGCGCATGGGATCGCTCTCACTGGGTTGATACAGCGGGGGGATCTCCCAGTCGATCTGAACCGCGTTGGCGTCATCGGCGATCGTGAATGCCCAGTCGAGGTTATCGGCCGAGGCCGGCTGCGGCGATCGCAGGGGCTTGCGCATGAGCATCACCAGAGTCACCGCGAGAACCGGGACCAGCAGCGTCATTACCCTCTGCCGAGTGCAGACAGGTTTCCGGCTTTTGCTCTGTGCCTTTTCCCCTGTTGTCCTCATTTCGTTTTCCATCTTTTATATCCGGCGTCATCGTCGACCACGAAAAGCTCGACCCAGGCACCCGGCCTGGTTTCGCCTCTTTAGTCGCCGCGCGGTTTCTCTACCAGGACCGCCAACTCCATGCTGGCCCGAGGTTTTGAGGATTGCATTCGGGGGCGGTCGATGGCAAAGGTCTCCACGAACAGGATTGGACGGTGGCGTTCCACGGCGTTGAGTAGTGCCGCAAAGTCGTGGAATCGCGACCGGAAACCGACATCAATGCGCTCCTCGCCGAGGAGATCGCAGCCCGCCACCGCTTCCAGCTTTTGCCGGCCCCGGGGCTTCATGGCGAACGATTCAACCGCCGTTCGATTTGCGAGTCTGCCAATCTCAAAGGCCAGGTCGTGAGCTGCTTCCAGACGCAGCACAAAGTCCGAAACCCGACTGTCCACTTCTGCGACAGCCTCTCTCAGGGCGACCCGGTTCTCCTCCTTCGCCGCTTCCATGGCCCGGCCATGAATCACCCTTGCGTCGGCCAGTTCCGCCTCCAGGGCGTTGACACGCCGCATCTTCGGACCCAACACGAGCAGGTGGAACCCCATGGCCAACAACAGGCACGGACTCCACACGACCACCACACTTAGAACGTATTTGTTCCGGACCTTCATGCTCGATTCACTCAATCACTGGTTTGAAAACACAATTCAATTCGTAACTGACCACTGCCTGGCCATCGAGTGTTTGCGCTTCCTGCGAAACCGTCACGGCATCCAGCCAGGGCTCCAACACCGGCGAAGATCGCAGCCGGTCCTGGAAGTTCCGTACGGCATGGGAGGCCGCATAGCCGTCCTCACCGCACACGCCGATCTCCAGCGACCGAACCGGCACGCTGACAGAGATCGTCCGCCCCGGATCGCCCGGGGAAGGGACGCGGCGCTGCGCCAGGCTCTGGTATGTTTCCACCTTCGTCAGGATCAACGTCTCGGGCAGGTTCTCAACCACCGTGACTACGATCGGCGACCACTGCATTCGCCGATCCAGTGCCGTCTTTACATTGCCGAGGAAGTCGATGCCCAGCGCCCGGTGTTCCTGGAGCGTTCTTTCTTCCTGGAGTGCCGGTGCCAACGCTGTAATTGCCCGGCGCAATCGCGCCAGTTGTTCTTGCTGCACCGACGCTGCTACGCGATGCTCGATATAGACGCTGACCATCGTGGTGCCGACGATCATCGGCACAGCGATGACCAGGCACGCGAAGGCGGTGCCTCCGGGCCGGCTGCGGATGGGGAGGCCCTCCCCTTTTAGTAGGTCAACCTTGTACATGTCAGATCGTCCTCATGGCCAAACCAGCCGCCACTGCCATCAGAGGTCCGTTCGCGCGCAGCCGCGCCTCCTGCTGCTCATCCATCTCACAGGGCATCTCCGCCACGGGATTCCAGGGTGTCACGCCCACGGAGAGTTTCGCCCGCAGTATTTCGACGAAGTCTTCAGACAAAGCCAGACGCCCGCACAACAGGACCTGGCTGATGTGCGTGCCGCAATTCTCGGCGACGTAATATCGCAGGGTTGATGCGATGTCCTCGACCAGCGGGGCGCACGCCTTTTCAAGAGCCCTTCGAATGACCTCGTCCGTATCGACTTTGCCGCTGAAGAGGTCGATCCATGCTTCGGCTGTCAAGCTCATCCGGTGCCTGATTTCTTGATCGCCCGAGGGCACGTCTCGAACGATGGGGCGGTGCGCGCGATCCACGAGGGCGATGCTGGCGTAATGCTCGCCCACGTCCAGCACGACCGGCCGCGCTTCATCCTGGCTGTCGTCATTACTAATGGTTGTCGCTTCGGACGCGCGATTCGGCTGACCTTCCAGGCAGTTCAGCAAGGCCAGACCGTCCACATCCATCAGTGCGCACTTCAGACCGGCCTCGTAGACCATTTGCCTACGGCTGGCAATCAGGCTCGTGGTAGCCGCCACCCAGTATCCGCGTGTCCTCTTCTCGTCGTTCAACGTCACTTGATAGTCGAGCGCGCGCTCGTCCGCTCCGAACGGGCAGAGCTGCTCCGCCTCCAGTTCCACCGCGCCTTTGATTTCTTCCTCCGGCAGGGCAGGAAACTCGAAACCACGCACCACCACCTCCGTGCCTCTCAGCCCGCACACGGCCAGCTTGCCGCGCGCACCTAGCGTGCTCAGGCACTGTCGCACCGCCTGCTGCGTGTTCTTCCGGTGCAGGTCGGGGTCGTCGTCCCAGGGCGCCACGTCGCTGGCCGCGGCCCCGGTGACGACGTATTGGCCGTTTCGGCGACGCAACTGGATCATCCGCACACCGGCTGAGTCGATGTCCAGGCCAACGAGATGTCTTCCTGAGAAATCCAGGAACCTTCTGTCGCCCATCTGGGGCCGTCCTTACCGAAGGAGGTCGACCAACGCCTGCTCTGACGGTCTTCCGTTCCGCGCGGCTTATCCGTACCTCGACCTCGTTACTAAATCGCCATAGTTTTATCGGCATGACAGAAGCGGCACTTTAGTGCCGAATGTGGTGGTACGGAGAGATATCAGGACCCACGTGGTGGCCGCCGTCAGACGGAACACCGGCCGCCAGGACCAGAACTGCGGCCAGGGCGCCTGGGACCATCGGCTCCACCGACGCCATGGATCCCAAGCCGGTCAGGCGAATACCGTTCGTGGCTTCTTTCACCGATTCCGAGTCGCATCACCGAAGGCCGTTGTCGGAGTTCTGCTCTGGCGCGACGGGGCTCACTGACATCCTGGAAGTGCGGCACTGGATCATCACCAACACCAAGAGGTTCTTACACGCGGTATTGCTCGGTGTCACCCCAGTTTCCTCTTCGTGGGGAATCCTGATCGGATGGCATGTGCGTCTGAAAGACCGAGGCCCAGACGGGAAAGGTCGTATCCCGTCGGGCCATCGGTTCTCTTCCAATCTTCGCCAGCAAACGCGGCGCTGTGTGTGTCTTGCCGTATAGTACTGGCAGGGCAACGTGCTTGGGGGGCCGCTGGACCCCCAACCGCCGATGTTCCGTCCGTCCAGGGAATGGAGACCATGCGGCCGGTGCCCGCGAGCCGGTTCCGTTCCGGCTAGGGAGTTTCCGCGAAGGTCGCAACATAGCTGTTCGCAGCGTTGGAAGTCAGGGTCACCACCGAAGGGCTGCTCGGCTTGTCGGGCCGCGTGGAATTTGCAGCCGTGCAGGTAATCACGAACGATACCTGACCGGCACTGGCCGAAGCCGAGGTGATCTCGTAGGCTTCGTTCGAGAAATATGTGCCGTCCAGATCATTGTTCGAGATACCGATCTCCAACAGCGTTGGAGCGGCCGCGAAGGTGCCCTTCTCGGCTGCATAGGCACGCAGACCTGACGCGATGGTGCCCATGGCCGCCTTCCCTTCCGACCACTTCGACGCGTCGATGCGACCGCTCATCAACGGCACCGCTACTGCGGCCAGAATACCCACGATCAACACTACTACCATCAATTCGACCATTGTGAAACCGCGCTTGTGATCCATGCTATACCTCCCACAAAGCTTACCTATTCGACAGGCCTCCTGCCTCCTCCTGGAGATGTCGCAGCGCGGAACGCTCCGCACCTGCGTTGACGTGCATCCTCGTCTACCACTTCTTCGTTCCGTCTCCACCTATCGGCAGAAACGCCGCGTGACTTTACGGATATTCAAAATCCAGCTCGCTTTCGCCCGCGGCCCGCTTGCTCGGTTGCTCGGTTGCTTATTGGCCTTTACCCTGCGACGTCCGATATCGAGAAGATGGGCAGATACAACGCGATGACCGCCACCAGCACGATGGCCCCGATGAAGACGATCATCAGGGGCTCCAGCAGGCTAATGACGGCGTCGATGGTCGCGCCGACTCTGCGCACGTAGTGCTCGCTGGTCTTGCGCAGGATCTCGGTGAGCGAGCCGCTCTCCTCGCCCACTTGGGTCATCTTCACCACCATGTTGGGGAAGAAACCCGCTGACGCCATGCTCATGGCAATGTTGGACCCGTCCGCCAGATGTTTCTTGGTCTTGGTGATCGCCTTGGCGATAACGTCATTGCGGGTCATGTTCGCCAGAATGTCAAAAACATCCAGAACCGGTACCCCCGCCTCCAGGAGCGTCGCCGTCGTCGTGCAAAACGTCGCGATGAACAGTTCTGACACCAGTCTGCCGAAGATGGGCAGCCGCAGGATAAGGCGACTGAAAATCGCGTGCCCTTGTTTTGTTCGTGCCGACAGAACGATACCGCAGATCACAACAACCGCGGCCCCCATGAGGTGGAGAGCATTGCTGGAGAGCGTTTCGTGAACGTTCATGAACGCCTGGGTAAAGGCCGGCAGCTTGTTGCCCAACTGATCGAAGATCTGGCGAAAGCGCGGCACCACGAATACCATGATCGCCAGCACGATTACACTGATCAGCACGAGCACGAAGACCGGGTACGCCAGCGCCGTTTTGATCTGTTTAGCCAGTTTGTCTCGATGATCGAAGTATTCCGCCAGCTTATGCAGCGCGTGGCCCAGATTGCCGCTCGTTTCCCCCGCCACGATCGTGGCAATGGTCAGATTGGAGAACACTTGCGGAAACGCCTTGAACCCGTCTGAGAGAGGCTGACCTTCGCTCACTTTCACGAACGTCCGATCGAGAATCGACCTCAGTCGACGGTTCTCTGTGTCTTCCGCTACCACCGCCAGCGCCGCGGTGACCGCGACGCCACCGTCTAGCATTGCGCTGAGTTGCCAGCAGAGTGCTGCCAGTTCCGCCGACGTGGTGCGCCCCTTCACAAGGGGCTCGTGCTTGGCCCGCTTCCGGATATCGGTCTCCTGGACCGAGGTTGGCGTCAGACCCCGCTGACGCAGCGCCTCGATGGCGTCGACCGACGAATCGGCCTGCAAGTACCCTTCGCGGCGTAAGCCTCCGGCGTCCCGGGCTGTATAGGCATAGCTAGCCATAAACGATTCTCAGCAAAGTCGCTCAAGGCGGTGGCCCGAACCAGAAGCACTCCGGCCCGTCTCCTTGTCGCCCTGATAGTTTCCGATCCACTATTTTTCGACGGTGGATGCGACGCGTAACACTTCTTCGGCGGTTGTCTGGCCGCGCAGGACGGCGCGCATGCCGCTCTGCAGAATACCGCCGTATCCTTTTTGCCGGGCGGCCGCTCTGATTTCCGCCTCACTTTGATTCGAGACGATTCGTTCGGCGATGTCCTCGTCCACCACCAGGAACTCGAAGATCGGCAGTCGGCCGGAATAGCCGGTATTGCCACAGGCCGGACAACCCTTGCCTTCGTAGAACACCGCGTCCTGAATCTCCTCAGGGGGGACCTGCAAGCGTTTCAACATCTCCTCGCCTATTTGCACCGGCTCCTTGCAGTACTCGCAGATCCTCCGGACCAGCCGCTGGGCCATGATCAAATTCAGCGTCGATGCCAGCAAATACCGTTCGATACCCATGTAGGTTAGTCGGCTGATCGCGCTCGGGGCGTCATTGGTATGAAACGTGCTGAGGACCAGGTGACCGGTTAGTGACGCCTTGATTGCGATATCTACGGTCTCCTTGTCTCGGATCTCGCCGATGAGGACGACGTCCGGGTCCTGCCGTAGAATCGCGCGCAGGCAGCGGGCGAAGTCCAGCCCGATCTCGGGTTTGACCTGGATCTGATTGATGCCCCTCAAACGGTACTCGACCGGGTCCTCCACCGTTGTAATATTAATGGTTGGATCCTTGAGATGGTTCAGGGCAGAGTACAAGGTCGTGCTCTTGCCGCTGCCGGTGGGACCGGTGACGACGATGATACCGTGCGGCCGTGCGAGCATGGATTGAAACTCCAGCAGCGCTTCCGGTTCGAGACCCAGGCGGTAGAGGTCGTGGTTCACCGCGGCCGTGTCCAGGATGCGCAGGACCACCTTTTCGCCGTAGATGGTCGGTATGGTGGAGACGCGAATGTCGATGTTGCGGTCGGCGGCCTTGATGCGCATGCGCCCATCCTGAGGCAGCCGCCGTTCGGCGATGTTCATTTGGGCCAGGATTTTGATCCGAGCCACCACCGCTGCCTGCATCTTCTTGGGCGGAGGTACCATATCACGCAAGAGCCCGTCTACGCGCATGCGGACGCTGGCGGTATGGGCCTGGGGCTCGATATGAACGTCACTGGCCCGATTCTTGACTGCCTGCTTCAGCAGCAGTCCGACGAACCGGATGACCGGGGCCTGGTTGGCCGCCTCTTCGCCGCCGGCCTCGACCTCAGGACTCTCCTCGATCTGAACGTGTTCGCCCTGGTCTTCTCCACCGTCGGCATCGAACGCAAACAGATCACGGAGTTGGCGTTCTTCAGCCTCGGAGTTGTGATAGATCAGGTCGATGGCCCGATTGATTTCACGGTGCGAGCTGATCAAGGGCTTGATCGACCGCTGCAGCTTCAGCATGACGGTATCGATGGCAAAGATGTCCACCGGATCTGCCATGGCGACGATCAGCCGGCCGTCCTCTTCTTCGTCGATCACGATGAGACAGAACCGCCTGGCGATTGTCTCGGGCAGTAGACGGGCTACCTGCGCGTTGATCCGCGATATGTCTTCCAGATTCACGTATTCGGCGGACAGATGCTCGGCCAGCGCGTTGGTGAGGATGGAGTCCTCGATGAGTTGCAGTCGGAGCAAGACCTCGCCCAGACGGCCGCCGTGTTCGCGCTGGTCGTCGAGGGCCATTTGCAGATCTTCGGCCGTGACCAGATCTTTGTCGAGTAGCAGGTCTCCCAATTGGCGGCCTGACTCGGTACTGAGTGGCGCGGTTTCAGAAGTCGATGTCATGCTCGAACCCGCCCTTTCATTCATATCCTGCAAACGCCCATAAGCAGGGGCGAATAATCACACCCCCTACCGTTGCTGTTCGGGTCGGGCGATCGTATGGGCCGTGGCTTCGACAGAAGGCCGCTTCCAACGGACCCTGCGCCGCGGCGCGCATACCGCCCGGTACTTCTCAGAGCGGTATCGGCGATTTCCCTGTGTGAGTTTATTCTCCAGAGGCGGCAGACCCCGTCCGAACGGCTCGCCGGCCCGGGCTGAGATGCTGTGTGAGGAGTTCTTGAGTCGTTCAGCTTCTGAGTTTTCTCATGACGCAGATTGCGAAAGGGCTGAACCGTGTCGAGCCCGGAAGGGGCCGATAAAAAGTGGCGTGGGGCCGACTGAGAGAGGCCATGTGATTCTAGATGTTCTGTGCCGAGCCAGCCGGTTGGCTGAATGTGCGGTCCCGGCTTAGAACGATACCGGAAAAGCGCCAAATGGCCCGGAATTCCTCACGGGGCATCGCGGCAATGCCGGTCACGGGGTCGGCGACGATGACGGCGTTGTCGGACACGCCCAGAATGGTCACGCAGTGGTCTCGCAGCAGGGCGGTTCTCACTATGGCCAGCGTAATACCGGACCTGCCGAGTTGCGCGATCGAGTCGAACGTGCGACAGTGACACCTCAGCCCCTCGGCCCCATAAAGTTCTCGAAGCGCTTTGCTCAGGCACGCGGGCAGGGTGCCGACGGTCGGACTGGCGTGGGCGAGTACCGCGAGCTGGCCTTCGCTGGCCGGCAGGCCCAGTCGCAACAGCGCGGTAACGGCTGCCGCCGGTCCGCAGGTGAATTTTGTGGTTTGCCGGCAGACGCCGCTGTCGTCGATGGTGGTCTGCAGCCGAGCCAATTTGCCCTCCAACAGGGCCGGCATCAGGAATGGCATGAGCGAAAAACGGATCAGCACCCCCGCCATCAACAGGCGGACGCTCACCTTCTCCCAGCGGCGGGGCAAGCGTGACAGCGGCGTGGTCAGGCCCAGTGTGGTCGCCAGAGCGACCAGGATGAACCGTACGCGGGTTGCGACCAACCAGGAGACCGGGGGTGTAAAGTGCAGGGTTGCCGAGCGGCCCAACAGGAGTATCGCAATCAGGGAGAGGGATAACCCGTAGCCGAGGGTCCAGTAAGGCCGCCGGAACTGCCGCGAGGCGACGCCTAAAGCCATGCCCAGCACGGCGATCAGGGCCACAGCTGCCGTTTCCAACCAGGGATTCATCCCCACCGTCCTCCAGACCACGCGGTCATCAAAACCTGATTCTAGCATATGCGACCCGGAGAAGCAAGCGCATTGTCGACATGATACAGCCGGTTTTCCGATGGTGCCGGTTGTGCCGGCTACGCAGAATGTCGGGGTTAGCGCCAGCAGTAGGTGGCCACGGCCTGGCCGTCGATCCGGGCGGTCGCGTGCTTGCGCTGCCACTCGATGTCGAGTGACTGTTCGGACGCCTTCGGATTTGCCACCACGAGTGTCACGGTCCCGTCACGATTCCGAAAGGCCACGTTGGGGAGCGACCGCGTGGGGGAATTCGAATCGATGCGGACTGCACCGGGGCGAATGAATTTCATGAATTGTCCATACATGTAGTAGTCAAACCGGTAGTCCAGTTCGAGGGTGTCGCTGTTGAGCACGATACAGGTGGGCGAGCAGTCATGCGGGCCGGGGTTGGGCTGGCGCCGGTGGTCGATGACAGTCACCCAGGCGTTGTAGCTCCGCGCCCAATGGCGCAGGAAGGCGACAATCTCGATTGCTCCTCCGACGTCGAAGACCGAACCTTCGGTGAAGTAGATGTGTTTGTCAGGGAACTGTTCATGCAGTGTGGTCATTGCCGTGGGTTTGCCCTCATAGTGATGGAAACCCGTTCCATCGACGTAGCGGGCCGCCTGGGGATCGCTGAGAATGGTCGTGGGGAACTCCAAATTGTTGAAGTTGTGATCGAAACACCAGATCTGGGCGGTGATGCCTTCCTTTTCGAACGTCGGGCCGAGATGATCGCGAATGAAATCGCGCTGTTGGCTGGGGGTCCAGCCGCAGGTAGGGTAGCTGCTCGGGAAATAGCCCGGCTCATTCTGCGGTGTCACGGCGTGGATCTTGATCCCTTCGGCCTCATACGCTTGGATGAACTTGACGAAATAACGGGCCAGCGCGGCGAAGTGTCGCGGGTCGATGCGTCCGCCGCAGAGATTGTCGTTAGTTTTCATCCAGCCGGGCGGACTCCAGGGTGACGCGAAGAACACCAGATCCGGATTCTTCTGCAGCGCGAGTTTCAAAATGGGCAGCACGTACTCCCGGTCCTTCTCGATGGCGAAATGCTTCATGTCCGGATCGGTTTGCCGCGGCGGCATATCATCGTAGCTATACCATGCCGAGGCGGTGAAGTCCGGCGTGCCCATGCAGATGCGCATGAGGCTCATCCCGATCCCTTTCTCGGGGTCGACGAGGTCTGCGATAACCTTGGCCCGAGCGTCTTCCGGCAGTCGGCTGAGGTTGTAGCAGGTGCTATGGTCCAGCGAAGAGCCCAAGCCGAGAATGGACTGAAACGTTCGGCTCGAATCCACCCGGATGACCGTCCGGGCGCTGCTGCCGCCTGCGGCGAATTCTAAAGGCTCCTGAGGGGCCAGTCTTTTGCTCATGTCGCTCGAGGAAATCCACCCTTGGATCGTCGGCTGGGCACCGGCTGGACCGACGAACATGGCGAGTGCGAGCGAAACCGTCAGGCAGTAGGTCATCTCGAACTTCATCACAATGCCTTTCAATCGATGTCGTAATGGCTCCTACGCATGGCAGCTATTATACCGGTATCCCGGGACATTGACGACCCCGGCTTTTTGTTGCGGCGGGGTGGTCAGTTCGTTAAGATAACGCGACCCCGAGGCGGCCTCTGGCCCTCTGCGGTCGAATGGACAGACACTGTATAGTACGGCAGGCAAACGCGGGAATACGTTGCGAGGTGAAGCGCAGTGCTGAGTGGAATCGACTATTTCGTCGTCGTGGCTTATCTCGTGGGCATCATGCTCCTGGGTCTCTACTTTCGTCAGTTCGTCCGCTCGTCCAAAGACTTCTTCCTCGCCGGCAAGGCGTTGCCCTTCTGGGCCATTGGCATGTCGATCGTGGTCTCGGACATCGGGGCCCAGGATTTCGTCGGGATATCGGGGCAGGCCTACCGCCACGGCATCGCGGTGGGGAACTTCGACTGGATCGGGTCGGTGCCGGCCATGCTCCTGGCGGCGTTCATCTTTGTCCCCTACTTCTGGAAAGCGGGCGTCTACACGATCCCCGAATGCCTGGGCCGGCGTTACAACGATGGTGTCCGCGCTCTGGCCTCACTGACCTGGATCGTGTTTTTCGCCTTCAACCTGGGGATTGTGTTCTGGGCTAGCGCCGTGTTGCTCAAAACACTGATGGGCTGGCCTGAGTGGCTCTCGATCATCCTGACCGCCGCCGTGGTGGGCCTGTACACCTTGATGGGCGGATTGGCGGCGGTGGTGATGACCGACGTGATCCAGATGGTGATCATGTTCATCGGCGGGGCCGCAGTGGTGTTCCTGGGCTTTCACGAGGTAGGCGGCTGGACCGGTATGGTCGATAAGCTCGCGCTGGTGCGCGAGAATCACCAAAGCTACCTCGAGTTGATGCAGCCGGTGGACACGCAGACGCCGTATCCCTGGACGGGAATCCTGTTCGGTTTGACCTTCGTCATGGCCAACGCCTACATGATCGGCAACCAGGCGGTCGTGCAGCGCTGCCTGGCCGCCAAGAATGAATGGCACGCCAAGGCCAGTATGATCTGGGCCGCCTTTCTCAAGATGTTCATTCCCGTCCTCGTCTTATTCCCGGGGCTGATGGCGATCGCCTTCCATCCGGCGCTTGAAGATGGCGACATGGCATTTCCCACGCTGATTACGTCCCTGCTTCCGCCTGGCTTGGGGGGGCTGATGTTCGCCGCGTTGTTGGCCGGGCTGATGTCCAGCATCGACTCGATGGTTAACTCCACGGCGACGCTCTGGACCAAGGACATTTACCAGAAATACATGCGCAGCGATGCGACCGACGCCCACTATCTGTTCGTGGGGAAGATCGCGACGGTGGCTCTGTTGCTGTTCGGCGTGCTGACCTCCGGGGTGAGCAAGTATTTTGCGGGGCTCTACGTTGCCATCCAGACCTTCCTGTCGTTCTTCCAAGGCCCGATCTTTTCGATCCTGCTGCTGGGCATCTTCTGGAAACGCGCGACCCAATGGGGCGGCCTGGTCGGCCTCGTCGGTGGGATTACGGTATCGGGGCTGCTCTATGCGTTCAAGGGGGCGTTGTTCACGATACATGACCCGTTCCTGTACGTTTCGTGGTGGTCGTTCGTGGCCGGACTGATCCTGACAGTTACCGTGAGTTTGCTCACTCAGCCACATCCCTACCAGCGCTTGGAGGGATTAGTGTTTGGTCTGGCGAAGAAGGGCTAGGGCAATGCAGGCGGAGATAAGACGATGCTGAATTTCGACTGGCTCTCAGGTGTCTCCATGGAGACGGCCAAGTGGGTCTTCCTCTTGCTGTTCGTGGCCATCGGCGTGCTGGTTTGTCTCATTCCCAGCGACTATGTTTTCGAAGGCGTTAAAAAGCGTCACTGGTGGCTCGATCTGCGGCTCTGGGCTGTTGCCACGTTGGCCTCCATCTTCGCGACCTACTATATCTTCTAGCCGGCGAGTTCGAATCATGACGGAACAGAATGGTCAACACATCCAGATCGGCAAAATCAACAAGGCCCTGGGGCTGTTTCTGCTGTGCTTTGCCGGCGTGGTCCTGGTGGCGGTGTTCTACACGGATACCTCGATAGGTAAGATGACAAACCTGGTCGCTGGCCTGCTCCTGGCCGCGATCGGCGCGGTGATGATCCTCAAGTCCGGGGGCAAAGCGGATTCGCCCTGATCCGAGGCGGGTGACTCAGTCGGCAAGCATGACGGCCTGTCCCGTGCGGGCCGATTCGTAAGCGGCATCGACAATGTCCAGCACCGCCTGTCCCTCCGCCAATCCGGGAACGGGTTGCTTTCGAGTCCGGACGCAATC
>CP070782.1:3901455-3919486 GCA_020346325.1 Phycisphaerales bacterium | reverse complement strand
TGGTCGCCGGTTCGAGTCGAGCCAGTATCGACCCCCAAACGGCTGTCGGAGTCTGGCTCTTTGATGACGGGGGAGGAGGCGTAGCAACCGATGCGTCCGGCAACGGCAACGACGGCACGTTGTTCCCATCGGACAATGGCCCGCAGTGGACAGCCGAGAGCCAGTTCGGGGGCGCTCTGGAATTTGACGGCACGGGCGTCTATATCGAGTTCGCCACCGGCGAGAACCTGAAAACCCCCAACTTCACGATCATGGCCTGGTTCAGCACGAGAAAGCTCAATGGATACGGCCACATCTTCCAGACGGGGACCGATTGGAACGACATGGCCGGATATGTGCTCAGAGTGCATCAAAGCGGGACCGCGCAAGCGGGTTTGGCATTTGGACCAGGGAATCTCACGACCTTTGTCACGGGGCCGTCGCTGGAGGCCGATAGATGGTATCACATGGCGCTGACCTTCGACGGAACGACGGCCACGCTGTATCTGGATGGTGAACTGGTCGCCACCGGCGCCGGACAGGGTGACATCATGTACGATGATCAACCTGTTCGGATAGGGGTGCATTCTCAGGATACCGGTGCGGCTTTCGATGGTTTCCTCGATGAGGTTGCCCTGTTCGATGTCGCTCTGGAAATTGATGACATTCAATTGATCATGGACCGGGGGCTCGTGGAAATCATCGGCGGCCCGCCGATCGCGGTTAAGCCTCAGCCGGCGAGCGGACAAACGGATGTTCCCAGAGATCCGGTCCTCAGTTGGACACCGGGCGAGTTCGCGGCCACGCACAACGTCTACCTCGGTGACAATTTCGAGGACGTCAACAGTGGAGCCCCTGGTACCTTGATCGCTGAGGGCATTGCAGAGGCCAGTGTCACTCCCGGGCGTCTGGAATTCGCGACGACCTACTATTGGCGCGTCGATGAAGTCAATGCAGCCCCGGACAACACGATCTTCACAGGCGACATCTGGAGCTTCACCGTCGAGCCGTTTGCCTACCCGATCGCAGGCGTGATGGCCACGAGCAACGGCGATTCCAGCGCAGGACAGGGTCCGGAGAATACCGTCAACGGATCCGGCCTAAATGCCAACGGCGAACACTCCATCAACGCCATGGACATGTGGCTGGCCACCCCCGGCGCCGAGCCGCTCTGGATTCAGTATGAGTTCGATCGCCTCTACCAACTGCACCAGATGCTGGTCTGGAACTATAATGTGCAATTCGAACTGGTCTTGGGCTTCGGGCTCAAGGACGTGACCGTGGAATATTCGACCGACGGCGTCGAATGGACAGTTCTGACCGACGCGGTATTTGCCCAGGCCCCGGCCCAGACGGGCTACGCCGCCAACACGACGGTTGACTTCGGAGGCGTCGCCGCCCGGTTCGTCCGCCTCAGGGTTGGCAGTGGCTATGGCCCCCTGGGCCAGTTCGGGCTCAGCGAAGTGCAGTTCCTGTACATCCCGACCCACCCCCGCGAGCCCCAGCCGACCGACGGCGCCGTGGATATCGCTGTGGACACAACCTTGGCTTGGCGCAGTGGTCGTGACGCCATCTCGCATGAAGTGTCTCTGGGCATCGATCCCGACGCTTTGACCCTGGTCGATACCGTCAGCACGAGCGGTTACGACCCCGGGCCGCTGGATCTGGATACGACGTATTACTGGCAGATCAATGAAATCCAGGAGGTCGAAGCCTGGACGGGCGACGTCTGGAGCTTCGCCACGCAGGCGTATCTCGTCGTCGACGACTTCGAGAGCTACAATGATGAAGACGACCTCATCTACGAAACGTGGATTGACGGCTGGGTCAACCAGACCGGCTCCACGGTCGGGTATCTCGAAGCGCCGTTTGCGGAAAGAACGATTGTCAAGAGCGGCCGTCAGTCCATGCCGCTGTTCTACGACAACGATGCTGTCAATACGTCCGAGGCCGACTTCGAGCTGGCTCAGGACTGGACGACCAGTGGCATCCTGAGCCTGTCGCTGTCCTTCCACGGCGACCCGGCCAACACCCCTGCCCAATTGTATGTCAAAATAAACACCACGAAGATCGCCTACGACGGCGACCTCGCCGATCTCGGCCGAGGGGCGTGGCAGGCGTGGAATATCGATCTGGCCGGTGCGGGCAATGTCAGTAACGTCCGGTCACTGACGATTGGCATCGAGGGGACCGGTGCGACGGGCGTCGTTTACATCGACGATATTCGCCTCTACGCAAGGGCCCCGGAACTGGTGACACCGGTAGCCCCGGACGATGCGAATCTCGTCGCTCATTACGCGTTCGATGGCAGCCTCGACGACAATTCAGGCAGTGGCTTCGACGGCATAGCCAACGGCGCCCCCACCTACGGTCCTGGAAACGACGGCCAGGCCCTCGTCCTCGATGGCATCCAGGACTATGTGTCCATCGCCGGCGTCGGGATCAGCGGCGCCGCTGCCCGGACCATTTCGGGCTGGGTCAAGGCCGAGACGACGACGATCCTGGCCTGGACCAACGTCTTCGGCTTCACGGGCCCGTCCACCAACGGCCAGCATTTCGACATCGAGGCCGTGGGTGATACCGGCACAACGACGCTGGGCTATTACGGCTTGCATCGCCACGGCTGGGAGCAGAATATTCTCCCGATCGACTTGGAGTGGCACCATCTGGCCGCGACGTTCGACGGAACCACCGTGCGGTGGTACGGCGACGGCATCCCCATCGGCAGCGCCGGCGCCGACAACGTCAACACGCCGGGTACCTTCCACGTAGGTAAACGCCAGGACAATGAGAACTTTTTCCCGGGTTCCGTCGACGCGGTGCGCGTCTATGACCGAGCCCTCTCAGATGGAGAAATCGCCTACTTGGCCGGCCGAACCGCGCCTCTGCACAGACCCTTCTAGCCTGTGCCGTCGCCGGGGAAACGTCAGTAGCAGTGATAATCGAGTGGGGCTGTGAGCATGGCTGACAGCCCCGCCTGTTTCTATGGCCGTTTGCCTACGGTTTCCAGCCTGCCGCTGTGGCAATCAGTGCTGGGCCCCGGGTTTTCTGTTCCCTGGGCCCGGCGCCTGGGCCCTCGGACCTGTGGCTTTTTCCGAGTCAGGTGAGCAGTATCTCTTTCGCCTCTTCAAGCGTTGCCACTTCGAATCCCAAGCGCTCCACCAACTCGCAGCACTGCTTCACCAGTTCCTCATTCGATCTCGCCACCAAGTCCCCTTGGTAACAACAGCCATCCTCAAAGCCCACGCGGATGATGGTGGCTCCGAACGCCAAGGCTGTTGCCAGGAGGGAGAAATCCCTCATCCCATCGTGCACCAGCCCCCAGGTCGCGCCGACCGGCAGCGCGGATTTCAGGCAATACAGATTGTCCGGCGTGGCGGCCAGCGAACTGGCAAACCCCAAGGCGAAATTATAGTGAATCGGATCGTGCAGCAATCCTTCTTTTGCCACGCGACTGATCGTGTCAATCATGCTCAAAGCGAAGATTTCACACTCCGGTATCACGTTGGTGTCGAGCATGCGCTGGGCCCAGTACCGGATGTCCGGCAAGGTGTTGATGTAGACGTGATCACCGAAGTTGGTCGAGCCCATGTTGAGTGAAGCCATCTGGACACGTTCGTCGTTCAAGGCAACGCATCGTTCTTCCAACGTCAGGGTGGAAAGGCCGCCGGTCGACCCTTGAATGACGATCTCCGATTCCTGCCGGATCAGATCGAGTGTTCGGGAGAAATGCGCCAAGTCACCCGTCTGTTCGCCCTTCTCATCACGGACGTGTAAATGCACCATGGCCGCCCCGGCGCGGGCGCAGGCGAGGGTCTGCTCGGCTACCTGCTCGGGCGTCAGGGGGTTGACGCAGTGCTCGGGAAGCGGCGTGCCCGGGTTCTTCACTGGAGCCACAGCGATCACGACTTTTCGTTTCATCCTAATCCTCGTCTTTGACTACGGTGATGCGTTGGATATCCGGATCGGTGAATCCGTCCAGACCATCCCGAACGGTTGTGGAAAAACTGTAGAGCACGGCGCCGCGCGGTCCGGCCTGGAACCAGTGCTTCTCATAGGGCTCGAAAGTGAGCTGATCCCCCGGCTTCAGGACACGCTCATGACGCAGCGTATAGGCACTCTCCTTGTCCTGAGCGATGAACCCCTCCTTCATGTTGTCGTCTCCGGCCACGTAGAAGCGCAGATCGCCCCAGATGTGGCGCACGGTTTCCTGCTTGCCGGGATCGTCGCCCACCTGGGGATGCCAATGCTCCGGTTCCGTCTGATTCGGAAAAAGAACCAGGACCTTGGCCGCGATGCGCTGGGTGCTCACCATCGTGAAGACCTGAACGCCTTCGGTCTCGAGATGACTCAGCCCGAAATCGACCACTTCGATCAGATCGATTTCATGGTCGCCAATCTGGATGCCGGCCTGGCGCATCATCTCGGCTGCGCGTTGCTGGGCCTTGGATTTCTCGATTCGGGTTATCATGCAAACTCCAATCCTGACGCCAGTACACCGGAGAGAACACCTGACCGGCGTAGATCACTCACTTCAAGAAGAACGTCTTGTAGATCGTCAGTAACACGAACAACACGGCGATGGTGCCCAGCATAAAAATTACCCGCAACCGAACCTTCTCTTTGGGCACGGACGTGTCGATCGGCTTGCGTGGGTCCATGAATATCCAGCAGAGTATGGCGACCAGATTCAGGAACGCCGCGAAGACGAAGAAGGAATTCGCGTTCCCCGTCGTTTCCGCCAGGAACGGTATGGTGATGTGGGCGACGAAATAGGGAAACAGCACGGCGCTGGCCGCCGAGCCGAGATTGCCGAGCATGTTCATCGTCCCGGAAACGGCGCCCGTCTTGCGCCCACCGATGTCCATACAGAACGTCCAGCTCGGCGCGATGGTCATCTCCACGCCGAATATGGCCATACTGAAACTGAGGATGAAGGCCACAGGCGTTGACTCGGCCATCTGCGTGCTGAGCAAGAGGCCGATGACGCCCAGAGAGAAGCCCATGATGGCCGGCACGCGCCGCGAGGCAACGTGAAACCCTTTGCCATACAGAAAATTGACGAGGCCACCGGCGGACCAATGGGCAATCATGCCCAGAATGAGAGGAATGGGAGTGTACACCTCGGCCCCCTCACCCCACTGGCTCTTCATGTAGGGAAACAGCCAGGTAAGGCTGATGAAGAACGTCATATTGCTGGCAATATACTGGACCATCGCCAGCACCATGTTCGGCGAGGTGATGATCAGGCCGAAGGGGACCTTCTCATCGACTGTCAATTCATCCTGGATGCCGCTCTCGATGTATTCGCATTCGGCCTCGTTTACTCCGGGATGATCTTTCGGATGGTTGCGAAACCACACGAGCCAGACAGTCGCCCAGACGATCCCGATAGCGCCGTTGATGACAAACGTCCAGCGCCATCCCACCACACGGATAAGCAAGGGCATCAAGAACAGAGACAGCGCGGCGCCGACCCGCCCGCCGGAATGGAAGATGCCGTTGGCCAGGCCACGCTCCTTCGACGGCACCCAGTTGAATACCGCTCGCGTGGCGCCGGGAAACGCGCCGGCCTCACCGGCCCCGAAGAAGAAGCGGACGATCAACATGCTGACCCAATTCCAGGCGGCCCCCGTCAGGGCGGTGAAGCTGCTCCAGAACCCTACGACGATGAGCAATGCCTTCTTGGGGCCGTATCGGTCGGCGAACCAGCCTGCGGGGACTTGCAGCAGGGCGTAACTGACGGCGAAGACGCCAAAGACATAACCCATCATCTGCTGGGAAATATCGAGATCCGACATGATCAGGTCGCTGGCCGTGGAGATGCAGATGCGATCCATGAAGGTGTTCATGGCGTGCAGGAAGAGCAGGCCCACGAGCAGGTGACGCCGATGTGTCATTGGTTGCCCAGATGCGTTCATGCTCTCCTCGGCATCGGTCGACTGACGTCGCACGTCAAGAAACCGCAACTCACCGCCAGACAGGACTCTGAACCGCGCCGCTTCCCAGCCCGGACCTCTATCTCATGGTGAGGATTTCATTCTCGATGAAAGCCCACGTCTTGAGGTAGTCCCGCTCCGAGACCAGCGCGCGGAGCGTGTCCCGATCCAGATCGTACAGCCGATTCCAGATTTTGTTGGTCAACCGCGTATTGACTTCGAAGGTGCCCCGGACGTCCCAGCGCGTGGGTGACGTATCGGAAGTCAGAAAATCCTCGTATTCATACTCCTGCAAGTAGTAGAGGAATTCGATATAGGCCAACAGATGTTGGGTGCCGACCATATAGTCCCAATCCCACTTGCCATCGTTGTCGTTGATATGGACGTAGTAGGGATATCGACTCTCCGCCAGCATGGCGACCACTTCGGCGGGATTCTCATTGCCGTAAATAGAGTGGCCGAAATCGACGGTCACGCCCATCTGTTCCAGTCCGATGTCATTCAACAACACCAGCGCTTTGGCGGCGGTATCGACAAAACACCGACCACGTGTTTCACTCGGTTTGTATTCGATGAACAGCGGTATCTCCGGAAGATACTCACCGGCTTGGCGCAGCGACTCGACGAGGTGCTTCCACATCCTGGCATAATCGCAGTGAAAGCTGAACTCGTAGCCGTCACCGAGAGGACAGCAGGTCACCTTGTTGGCACCCGCAGACTTTACGAAATCTTTGGCTTCTTTGATGAAGCGCACGGCCTTCTCGCGCACCGCTCCGTCCGTCGACGTCAAACCGCCATCCCGAAACTCCGGCTCGGCTTTGACGTTGACGTTGATCGCCGCTACCGACAAGTCGTTCTTCTTCAACAGACTCACCAGCCCCGGAGCATCGTTAACCTCATAGGGAAACACGACTTCGACACCTGAAACGCCGTCGATCTGACCGGCCAGTTCCAGTTTCGCTGCCAGGTCACGCACCTCATTGTATTGATGAAACCGGTCGCGCGTCTGGCCCAGAAAGGCACAGATAACCGCGTGCCTGCAAGTTATTCTCTTCATGTCAACGACCCTCAACGTCGGAAAACCGTAGCTGTTCTACGGTGACAATACTACCAGAAGAGTCTCGTGTGGCAAGTAATGAAAATGGCCCGTCGCCCTTTAGGGCATTTCTCCCAACGCGCCGATGCCGTGAGCTTTCCTCAAGCTTCCGCCCAGGACCGTCGGACCGGGGGCCATGGAGTGACGCAGCAGACGGTCCTTGAACGAAGGCGAGGCGACAGTACAATAACCAGGGGAGCCGAAATCGCCTCCCGAGCCGGAGACCTCCTTGTCTCAAGCTTCGTGACGAGGCACAGAGGTACGGTCACAAGATACTCAAATCAGCAGAAAGCGGCACAAAGGGAAGGCTGCCTTGCCAGGGGGCCGTTTCCCGTGATGCTTGCCAGAGTTACAGGAGAACCATAATGCCAAAATCCCAGATGCTTGATCCGGTCCAGCTACGCAAGCCGGGTTTCATTGAGTTTGCCCCGATCCCAATCAATCAATACCGCAAGACCATCAGAGAGGAGTTGCAGCGATACACTGGCGACGATTTGTTGCGGATGCATCGAGACATGGTCGTGATTCGTGCCTTTGAGACGATGCTGAACGATATCAAACTGCGCCGCTCGTACGAGGGAATCGAGTGCGTTCACAACGGGCCGGCCCATCTGTCGATCGGGCAGGAGGCGGCCGCGGTCGGTCAGGCCTTTCATCTCGGGATCGATGACCACATCTATGGCAGCCATCGCAGTCACGGGGAGATTCTGGCCAAGGGCTTGTCGGCGATCGACAAACTCGACGACAACTCCTTAATGCATATCATGCAGAGCTATTTCGACGGCCAAACGCTGCGAATTGTGGAAAAAGACGCAGCAGGTACAGTTAAAGACTTAGCCGTTGCCTTTCTGCTGTATGGGACATTGGCCGAGATCCTCGGCCGGGAAACGGGCTTCAACAAGGGCATGGGAGGATCGATGCACGCGTTCTTCCCGCCCTTCGGGATCTATCCGAACAACGCCATCGTCGGAGGCTCTGCGGATATCTCCGTTGGAGCCGCACTGTATAAGAAGGTCAACAGCAAGCCCGGCATCGTCATCGGCAATATCGGTGACGCCGCATCCGCCTGCGGCCCTGTGTGGGAAGGGCTGTGCCTGGCCACGATGGGGCAGTACCAGCAGTTGTGGGAAGAGAAACATCGAGGCGGTCTACCTTTGATCATCAATTTCTATGACAACTTCTACGGCATGGGCGGACAGACGTACGGGGAAACCATGGGATTTGAGGTCCTCGCCCGCATCGGCGTGGCCTTGAATCCGCAACAGATGCACGCCGAGCGCGTTGACGGATACAATCCTTTGGCCGTGGCCGATGCCATTCTGAGAAAAAAGGAAACCTTGGAAAACGGCGACGGACCGGTCCTGCTCGATACCCTCACGTATCGTTATAGTGGCCATTCCCCTTCGGATCAGAGCAGCTATCGCGAGCGATCCGAAATCGCGGCCTGGCAGGAACAGGACCCGATCGTTCATTTTGCCGCCGGACTGGTGGAAGCCGGGGTCTGTGACCAGGACGCACTGGACAAGATCGAAAAGACAGTCAATGCCTCCATGCGGGCGGCGTGCAAGAAAGCCTCAGATCTCTCGCTGTCGCCCCGGACCGATCTCAAGAAGCCATCCTGCCTCCTGGAATGCACCATGTATTCCGATCTGAAGGTCGATTCCATGGAACCGGAAAGAGCGCCGGAAACGCTGATGCCCAAGGAAGAGAATCCACGGGTCAAGGCCTTGGCCAAGCGCAACCGGTCGGCCTTCGACGCGAGCGGCCAGCGGCTCAAGGATTCCCAGTGCATCGGCATTCGCGATGCGCTCTTCGAGGCGATCCTGGATCGCTTCTATGTGGACCCGACGTTGATCGCCTATGGTGAGGAGAATCGCGACTGGGGCGGCGCCTTTGCCGTCTATCGCGGCCTGACCGAGGCCTTGCCTTATCACCGGCTCTTCAACGCTTCGATTTCGGAGGGCGCCATCGTGGGATCGGCGGTCGGCTACGCGCTGGAGGGAGGTCGCGCGCTCGTGGAACTGATGTACTGTGACTTCATGGGCCGGGCCGGCGACGAACTGTTCAATCAGCTCTCCAAATGGCAGTCGATGAGCGGCGGATTGCTGAAGATGCCGGTGGTGGTGCGTGTTTCCGTGGGCAACAAATACGGCGCCCAGCACAGCCAGGACTGGACGTCGATCGCGGCCCACATCCCCGGACTGAAAGTCGTGTTCCCGGCGACGCCCTACGACGCGAAAGGCCTGATGTACAGCGCTTTGCGCGGGACGGATCCGGTCATCTTCTTTGAAAGCCAACGGCTTTACGGTCATCCGGAAGAATTCGTGCCGGGCGGTGTTCCCAATGAGTTCTACGAAGTGCCGTTTGGCGAGCCCGTCGTGCGCAAAACAGGTGACGACCTGACCATTCTGACGGTCGGCGCGACGCTCTACCGGGCGCTCGAGGCCGCCCAGGAACTGGAGGAAAAGTACAGGGTGAGCTGTGAGATTATCGATGCCCGCAGCATCGTGCCGTTCAACTATGAGGTCGTGCTCGAATCGCTCAAGAAGACCGGCCGGCTTCTGCTGACCTCCGATGCGTGCGAACGGGGAAGCTGTCTACAGACCATGGCGGCCAAGATCACGCAGCTTGGCTTCTGGGAACTGGATGCGCCGCCCGTGGTGCTGGGGGCGCGCAACTGGATCACGCCGCCGGATGAGATCGAGGACGCGTTCTTCCCGTATCCCGCCGATATTCTCGATGTGGTGCACCAGCACATCATTCCCCTGGCTGGGTACCAGTCCAGGCGTGACTACTCCGAGGAAGACTTAAAACGCCGAGCGGCCCAGGGAATATAATACCCATCCCGGTGAGAATTCCTTGGCCGACGATACAGTCAGCGCTGAGTAGGTGTTACCTCACTGCACTGGGATCCCCGGTCGGCGGTGGGGCGTGGTCCTCATCGGCCGGCGGACCGAGCAGTTCCGTCAGGATCGGTTTCAAAGCGTCGGCCCACACCTGGCAGCCCTTGCGCGCCAGATGCAGCCCGTCAACCGTCATGCCTTCGCGCAATTTGCCGTCCGCGTCCGCGAGCTTGTCATTAATGTGGATATAGCGAATCTTCTTTCCGTCGGCCAGCCCGGCTAGATTCTCGTTGATGCTGTCGATCACGGGCATGACACCGGTGGGGTCGCCAGCGTTGTCGTTGCGGGGGAAAATGCCGGTCAGAATGATCGTCGCCTCGGGGGCCTTGGCCCGGAAGACATCCAGGATGGCCTCGATCCCGGCGGTCACCTCGGCGATCCTCGGATCGTTATCACCTCGAGAGGGCCGCTTGCCGATGTTGTTGGTGCCGGCCTGGAGAACGATGACCTTGGGGTGGACGTCGTCCAACTCGCCGTTCTCGAGGCGCCAGAGGATGTTCTGCACCGTGTCACCACCCCAGGCAAAATCCGCAGCATTCCAGCCGAAGAAATTCTCCTTCCAGTTGGCCAGTAGCTCGGGATAGTCCAGCGCGCCCCAGCGGCGCATGATGGAATCGCCTTCGAAATAGACGTCGATGCGACCTTGCCGCGCCTTTTCGAGCAACTGGGCATGGGCGATCTGGGAATTGCGGTCTATCCGGGCAATGGGCCGTATCGAGACCGGCGCGCGGGACGCCGGCAGCGGCGGCGCTTTGATGTACTGGCTCACCCATTCGAAGAAGGCCGGCCAGTTCGGTCCGGCCGTGTGGCCGCCTCCGTGCTGACGCCAGGCGAGTTCGCCGCCGATCAGAGTCCCCACCGGCGGCATCGGGTCCGTCAGGTAATTGCCCGCCGTGCCAAAGCCTTCCTTACCCAGCAGTTCGTACACGGGACTCGCCAACACGCCGGCCATGAAGCTGCCGTGGGCGTCCACCCACGGAGGATCACCGGGCAGGACGCCATAGCTGATAAAGCACGGGCGCGGGGCGCATAACGCGATGAGTTCATGCGAATCGACCGGCAGGTCGGCCGCCGTCATGCAGGGATCGGCGGCACCGTACTTTAGAAAATTGCCCGCCATCCAGTGATAGCCACCGCGGCCGGTGAGGTTCTCGACCGCCTCGCCGAAGATGTGCCGGTGCAGTTTCGCACCGCCCTCGCCGGAGGAGGCGACGAAGGCGACTGCGACCCGCTCGTCGAAGGCGGCTGTCACCAGCGCGGCCTTGCCATAGCGGGACACGCCCTCGATGCCGACCTTCTTCGGGTCGACTTTGGCGCCGGGGTTGGCCTCGAAGAAATCGATCAACCGGCTGACACCCCAGCCCCAGGCCCGCAGCGCACCCCACTGATCCGGCTTGCGCGGCTCGCCTTTGTTAGCCAGGCCAATGATGCCCCGGCGCAGATTCATGCCACCCCTGTCCGGCTGGATGCTGTTCGGGGTAATGCTGCCGTAGCCCCAGCCCTGGGCGATCGCCTGCTGTTGCCAGGATCGCTGGCCGGACCGGCGGCCAAACCAACCGAAGCCGCCAAACTCGATCATGATTGGCACGGCGGCCGCAGCCTCGGCCGGGACGGTGAACTTGGCCTGAATATCCACCGTGATATCAGGATACGCCGAATTATCGACGTGGCCCACCAGCGTCTTGGTGACCGTCGCGATTCCCTCGCTATCGCCCTCGGTCGTCTCCGTCACGTCCCAAGTGACTTTCGGCACGTTCGCCGGGATGCGGCCGTAGACCTCGCGCTCGAAGTCCTCGAGGATTTCCGCGCGACGCTTGGGCCATTGCGCCGCGCTGGTCACCTTCGTCCCATCCCTCATCGTCAGCACGTCCGGCATGCTGTCGGCGTAGGGGTTGGCAGTGGCCTCGTCGAAAATGCCCTGATTGTTCGGATTCGCCCCGGGACGCAGCCTCTTGATGCCCAGTTGGTCCATCATGTGCCGGTGGTCGTCGTATCCGTCCTGGGCACTCGCCCCCTGGCGGGCCGCCAACGGCGCGACCGTCCCCAGAGCTATCACCACCACCAGAGATGCATGCATATGCATTCGACGAGTAGACATAATCTTCTCCTTCCAACACGTCGCGTAAGTTTTCATGCGCGTCACGATAGCGCGCCTGCCCGGCGACTTCAAGCCCGAATTCTCGCAGGCCACCGACGACAGACGATTCCCTGTGGCAAAATATCTGTCGATTTCGGCAGTGAATCCGGGTAAGTTGGGGGATGGCATCAGGACGAATCACCTGTGACGGCTGCACGTTGAAGGATGGAGTTATGGCTCATTTCGAAAGACGATCATCTGGTGACAGAGCAGAAGGGTTCACTTTGATAGAATTGCTGGTGGTGATCTCCATCATCGCCGTGCTGTTGGCCATCATCATGCCGGCGATGCGGAAGATTAAGGAGATGGCGCGCGATACGGCCTGCAAATCGAACTTAAGGAACATCGGGCTGGCCGTGACCATGTACCTGGACGACTTCGAACGCAAGATTCCCGACACCGGTAGTTCAAACGGATTTCTGTGGGATGATGCGGCGGGGAACCCGCGGCAGCCTGGTTCCGGCGGGGGAACCTATTGGGGTACCTTCTACCGACACTATTTGAAAGAGACGAAAGTCTTTGGATGTCCCAGCCTGCAACGCGTTCCCGAGGGATTGATATACTCCTATACAGGTTATCCCGACCCAGCCGCGGTGATTCAACACGCGGCGTATGGTTTGAATCATCACTCGGAAGCCAGGGGTCGCAATACGAACGATATCTACCGTCTGTCAGAGTTCCTCTTTTGCAGCGATCATGCCGAACCCAGGCCGGATGGTGGCACGGATGACTGCTTCCACAACAATGATACGCCCGGCGCCATGAACCTGACCGCCTATCGACAAGGAGGCAATCGGGCGCATACTTACCGACAAATCTTCCGACACAACATGCGCTACTCCGACCCCTACAAGACCGGTGGCCGAGCCAACCTGCTCTGGCTGGATGGCCACGTCACTGCCCTGGAAGAAACCACCGGCGACGACGTAGAACTCCGCTGGTACACCGGCGACCGACCTTAGCGCGGCCGACCTCGTGTCCTCCGCCCTCGGTCTTCTGCCTTACTTCGCTCCCCACAAACTATGAGCGAAGCCTCGCAGGTGTGAGAGATTGTCGCAATATGACGCATACTTCAGTTGCCGGCGCAGAGACCCCGTCAAGGCGCGCCCGCCAACCACGACGGCACACTGCCGTTTCAAACATAGTTCGTACAAGGGGCGGTAGTCGAGGACAAAACCCTCAGGGTCTTCCAAGACCGATACGCTCAACCACAACACACGGGGATGGAGGTCCTCAACAGCCGTCGTCACCGTTTCCATCGGTAACTCGCTGCCCAGAAAGCGTGCCTGCCACCCCAGTTCGAGCAGCACCAACTCGCACAACTGGCCCGGCAGACTGTATGGATCGCCAAGCGGCGTGGCACCGATCGCCGTTGGCGCCGCTGAAACGGGTGGGGCCAGGCTATCCTTCAGACGCGACAAGACATGACGAGTAATCTCCACGCCGCGCCGTTCCTGATAGACTTCTGCTTCGCCGTGCTGCCAGCGCTGGCCCAGTTCATAGAAGGCCGGAGCGATGACGCGATCACCAATAACGGCCATATCGTGCCCGGCCAGGCGTAGGTCAAGAGTCAACTGCAAACACTGCAATTCGTCGCCCTGCTCCAGAGCTTGCCCGTAGAGCCGACAGGCCTGACGCAGGGTGCGCGAGCCCAACCCGACGGAAGGTGGCAAACCCAGCACCTCCGGCTGAGCCAGTGTGAAATCATTCTCTCTGACGAAGTCCAGGACCACGTGCACAGGGATGCGACGGTGCCCGCCGGCCGTTTTCGTGAAAGACAGAATCCCTTTGTCGCACCACCGCTTGATGGAGGCCTCACTGACCCCGAGGGAACGGGCCACTTGGTTGGGACTGAATGTTTCGTTGCGTCTACGGTCCATTATGCCAGGCTTCAAATGTGAGCGTTTTGACTGTTTCCAGCACTCTTCTTTTTACGTCCTCCAAGCCACTATGTTCATGATAGCAAAGACTATATGGCGCACCGCACAAAAATATCGCAAAAAGTGGAAAATTTGCACGAACGCACCGGGCACAAAAGGACTAGAGCAGGTATGAATGTTTTGAACGAATTTTATCAGAGAGAGATTGCCATGATAGCAGCCACGTCAGAATTCGCAGAACTGATTACCCCGCACGATCGGGTTCGCCCGCAGATTGATGAATCGGAAGTGGCTCGAAGCGTACGACGCATGCTTGAGGCGGTAGGGGAAGATCCCGACCGCGAAGGGTTGCGGGATACTCCGGCCCGCGTCGCCCGGATGTACAAAGAGCTGTTTGTCGGCGTCGCTGCCAACCCGGGCACGCACCTCGAACGGGTCTTCGAGGCACGTTACGACGAGATCGTGCTGGTCCGAGATATCGATTTCTACAGCCTGTGCGAACACCACCTGCTGCCGTTCTATGGCCGGGCTCACGTGGCTTACCTGCCTCAGGACAAAGTCGTGGGGCTATCCAAATTGGCGCGCACGGTTGACACGTTTGCCCGCCGCCCTCAGTTACAGGAACAACTGACCACCCAGATCGCCGACGCCCTGATGTCGCATTTGGATGCCCGGGGGGCTCTGGTGGTCATCGAAGCCGAACACCTCTGCATGAAGATCCGCGGCGTGCAGAAAGCCAACGCCGCCATGGTGACCTCAGCGGTACGGGGCGTATTCAAGGACAACACCACAACCAGGGCCGAAGCCTTCGCCCTGTTGAAGAGAACCAGCTAGACCAACAAGAAGTTCATTCAACGCAACCGGACACTCAGAATCGGAATCAAGCAACGGACGACATGCACCGCAAATCGAAAGGAACCACCATGAAGACTAGAATCTTAGCCATTACGATCGTTTCCCTTGTTTTTGGAGCCTCCAGTGCCTTCGCATGCAGCGGCTGCGGCTGTGCGGCCCAAACCGCCGCCACATCCAGCGAGAAGCACCACGCCGAACTTACCGACATCGTGCATACGGCGCAGCACGCCGGGCAATTCAAGACGCTGGTGACGGCCCTGCAAGCGGCCGATCTCGTGGACGCCTTGCAGGCGCCGGGGCCTTATACGGTCTTTGCCCCCACGGACAAGGCCTTTGCCGCTCTGCCCAAGGGCACGTTGGAGTCCCTGCTGAAGGCCGAGAACAAAGCCAAGCTTCAGGCCATCCTCAAGTACCACGTGGTGCCCGGAAAGGTAATGTCCTCGGACCTGATGAAGTATACTAACGCCAAGACTCTGCACGGCAACAAGGTCGATCTGACCCTTCGGATCAACGACGCCCGCGTGATCAAGGCGGACATCAAAACGACCAACGGGGTGATCCACGTCATCGACCGCGTGATACTTCCCAGCAATGCGAAGCCCATTGCCGGCTATGACACGAACAAAGCCCCGGCTCAGGTTGACAAGACCATCGTCGAGACCGCCGTGGAGTCCGGGCAGTTCAATACCCTGGTGACCGCTCTACAGGCGGCCGGTCTGGCCGACGCCCTGAGCGGTGACGGACCGTTTACGGTCTTTGCCCCGACCGATGCCGCCTTTGCGAAGCTGCCGGACGGCACCGTCGAGAGCTTGGTCCAGCCCGAGAACAAGGCCAAACTCCAGGCCATTCTGAAATACCACGTGATCCCGGCCCAACTGGGCTCCCACGACATCGTCGCCGCCCATACCGTCAAAACCCTCAACGGCAAGCCGATCTATCCCTCCCTGCAAGTGGATCAGGCGGGCCTGGAGATCAAGAACATCTACTGTCGTAACGGCGTGATTCACGTGATCGATACCGTGATCCTGCCGGAAGAAACCAGTTAGCGTCTTACGATTCCGTCCAACGGGCTGAGCGCGCCGACCGCGCTCAGCCCCCCTCCTTGCGCCCACGTCCTCCCACGCCAAGCGAGTCGGGTCAGGTGTGCCGTGCCCACCGATTCCAATGTCTCAGAGACGCCATAGTGTACGGCTCCCCCCCCTATAACACTTCCGGCACAACATCTGCCACGCCGCCCCCTGCAAAACCGGCGGCCCCGAACCTCTTTTTGCCCTTGTTGGAAGAAGGCGCCCCCGAGAACGGCGCCGCGCACCGCTGATTTCCCCGCTCCGCTACGCGCCGATCCTCCCAACAATACTTGACATTTTCCGATACGAGGCGAGAATTGGTAGATGAGGCCGTAGCTAGCCAAAATCGGCAGGTTGGACGATGGAAGGAGTTAGCACGCGATGAAGAAGCGATATGGTTTCACCCTCATTGAGCTCTTGGTGGTCATTTCCGTCATTGCCGTGCTGCTGGCCATTCTGCTGCCCGCCTTAGGCAAGGTGCGGAAACAGGCCAAGCGCGTGGTCTGCTCCTCGCAACTGCGGCAGCAGACGCTGGCCCTGGTCTATTACACGGAGAACTACGAGGGCAAGGTGATGGGCGTGGGCGGGCCGGGCAGGCCGTATTGGTTCCACTTGATTGCCCCCTTTCTCGGGGACAAGCAATACGAGACGGATCCCCAGGCCGCCTTCGAAGGCGTCATGCAAGTGATCATCTGCCCGTCCGTGACAGAACGAGCCGATGGCCAATCGTTGCAGCGGGGCACCGCCAACCGATCCTGGGCTTTCTGGTGGGGTGGCGTCGGTGAGAGCTATGCCGAAGGCAGCTACACGATCAATTCCTGGCTGCAGCCCACCGGCTATTATCAAGTGGAGCTGAGCGATCCGGCCCACGACTATTATTACCAGAACCTCGCCGATGCCCGGCCGGATGTGCCTTTGTTTGGCGATGGCATGTGGGTCGACGCCTGGCCCCGCAGTGACGATCCGCCGCCGTCCAACTCCTTCGATGGCGATGGTGGGTCAGTCGCCAGTATGCACCGGTTTTGTATCGCTCGCCACGGCCGTGCCATCAACATGAGCTATGTCGACACCCACGTCGCCGTCGTCGACCTGGAGGAGTTGTGGCAGCAATACTGGCATCGCGGCTACGAAGCCGTCTACGACGTCGAAGTCCCCGACTAATTCTATTTGATGCTGAATGCGCCAGCCCCGCGGTAGATCTGTTCCTGTGCCCGGACCGAAGCCCCAGAGGCCGCCCGCCGTCGCGGCGCAGTTTGATCCCTCAGTTGGCTAGGGCTTTCTTCAGTTCACCGAGCTTGTCGTAGGCTTTCCGAACGGCTTCATCCGAAATCGGACTGCGGTCGTAGAAGCACTTCTTATGCGTCTTGAAGAGACGCGCCACGTCTGGCCGCTGCGCATCAGGATGCCAGACTTTGCATACGAAACTCAACGATGCGAGTAGTTCCAATTCTTTGGGGTCTTTTAGAACGTCACCCAAGGCCGATCGAAACTTCTCAAAACGCTGTCTTGTGGACTCATTGAATGTAATAGTCCCCGCTTTCCGCTTGTACTCCGCTTCTTCGGCGCATAGCGCCCGATAGGCGTCATAGACCAGCTCCTGCGAATAGGGTCCATACTTGTACCAACTGAAGCCATATCCGAGGCGCACTCCATGCGCCTGGAGCAGGTAGATTGTCTTCTGCAATCTTAGACGTTCCTCCGTGTCGGCTCTGCCCAAACCGAACACATCCACAAGTTTTCTGAGAATCACCTTTGTGTCCACGGCCATGCCCTGATCCTCCCCTTGCTCCACGCTATCGGCTCACGTGTCCCTAAATCTTAAATCCAATACATGTGCCGTCCTGATCTCAAGGACAATCCTCACGGCGTTGTTCGAAATCTGCCGCAGAAAACCGGCCTTCACAGCCCATTCTGGTCCTCTGGGGGCGGTTCCGGACCACCTACGGGCTCGTGGCTTTCCTACTCCATCGGAGAGAGCTCCGTTTCTGAACGCTGGAAGTACTTCTCTACGAGGGGCTTAAAGGCTGTGGCGTTTTTTAATGGGGACAGTCACCCATTTCTTCTCGATGTCACGCGCCTTAATAGGTGACTGTCCCCGTTTTCCCCCGTTTTCCCGGAGGCTTCCACCTTGAGCGGAGTGGCCCCCTTGCGGATCAGCTTTGTTCATGCCGTACG
>CP070782.1:3882488-3901355 GCA_020346325.1 Phycisphaerales bacterium | reverse complement strand
GACAGCACGGAAGAAGGATAATCTGACGTCCGGGGCAGATTGTGTCGTTTTGCTTCGGAGCGGTCAGTTATTGAGTTAACCCGGTGGTGTAATTGGCAACACATGGGCTTTTGGTGCCCATATTCCAGGTTCGAGTCCTGGCCGGGTTGATTGTTATATTGAACGGGAAATCGGGCTTTTTGGTGCCGGCACGGTGGTTTCACACGGGAGCATCGGCAAGCTCGACGAGCAGCAGTAGCGGTACGAACGAAACGTTGAGAGTCATTTGGGGCAACGCCAAGAGGCCAGGGCAAGATGTTTCTAAACGACAGTCTGAAGATATTCTCCGGCACGAGCAATCCTGCACTGGCCGGGGCCGTGTGCAAATACCTGGGGATTCCCATCGGCGGAGCCAAGATCACTCGGTTCCCGGATGGCGAGAAGATGATCCGGATCGAGGATGACGTCCGAGGGCGCGACTGCTTCGTTTTGCAGTCGACCTGCCAGCCGGTGGACGAGCATTTGATGGAACTGCTGATCTATCTGGATTGCCTGCGGCGTGCCAGCGCCAAGCGCATCACGGCGGTCGTCCCGTATTTCGGCTACGCCCGGCAGGACCGCAAGGACGAAGGGCGCGTGCCGATCACGGCCAAGCTCGTAGCGAACATCATCGTCACGGCCGGCGCCGATCGCGTTCTGGGCATCGATCTGCATGCCCACCAGTTGCAGGGCTTCTTTGACATCCCAGTGGATCATCTGACGGGAGAGCTGGTATTGAGCCGTTACTTCCGGGACAAGAAGATCGATAAGCTGACGGTCGTCTCGCCGGATGTGGGCAACATCAAGACGGCCGCCCGTTATGCCTCGCACTTGGGCGGTGAACTGGCGATCATTCACAAGCGCCGTCTCAGCGGCGATCATGTCAAGGCCGACGAGTTGATCGGTCAGGTGGAAGACCGCAATATCCTGATGTGTGACGATATCATCGCCACGGCCGGGACGGTGTGCAGCGCCGCCGAACTCGTGAAACAGCGCGGGGCCAAGAAGGTTTACGTTGGGGCCACGCACGGCGTCTTCGTCGGGCAGGCCCTGGAGCGGCTCAAAGCCGCGCCTATCGATGAAGTGGTGGCCACGGACACTATTCCGCTGAACGAGGACGCCCAGAAACTCAAGAAGATCAAGGTCCTCAGTGCTGACGCCATGCTGGGGGAGGCGATCAAGAGAATTCATAGAGATGAATCCGTCAGTAGCCTGTTCGGCCGGGGAGGTTAGGACGCTCCTGTGTCACGTTGAGCATTCGATCAGATTGAACGGTCTGGATATAGCATTTTTTCGGGTGAAGAGATTATGGACAAGACGTTGTTACTAGAGGCACAGATCAGAGAGCATACGGGCTCGAAAGCCGCGGCCCGGCTCCGCAAAGAGGGGCGTGTCCCGGCGATTGTGTACGGCCACAAGCAAGAACCGGTCGCTATTTCCCAGGATGCTCATGATTTCGTCCAGGGGCTGCACCACGGGCATCGCCTGATGGATATCAAGGTCCAGGGGAAGACCGAGAAGATGATTCTCAAGGACCTGCAGTACGATTACCTGGGCCGAGATATCGTTCATGTCGACTTGATGCGTGTCGATGTCACTGAAACCGTACACATCACGATTCCGATCGAGCTCAAAGGAACCGCTCAGGGCACCCACGAGGGCGGCATTATCGAGGAACACGCCGATCGGATCGAGGTCAAGTGCGTCGTGACCAACATGCCGGAGGTGATCCCGGTTTCGGTTAAGGCGGTCGGCGTCGGCGATGTCCTGCACGCCGGCGACATCCCGCTGCCCGAAGGTGTGACCCTGGTGAGCTCCCCCGATACCATTTTGGTGACCTGCCATCTGGTGGCGGCGGCCAAGACGACCGAGCAGATGGAGGAAGAGGCCCCGACGGCGCCCGAGGTCATTGGTGAGAAGAAGGAAGAAGCCGAGGGCGAAAGTGAGGGCGAGGGTGAGGCTGGTTAGGAATACGATGGTTAGCGCCGTGCCGGACCGTAGCTGATGGCTGAGATGAAACTTGTCGTCGGCCTGGGCAACCCAGGGCCCGAGTACGCCGAGACGCGGCACAATCTTGGGTTCAAGGTGATTGAAGCCCTGGATGACGCGCTCGGGATCGCGGTGAGGCAGCAGAAGTTCGGCGCCCGCGTTGGTGAAGGATTCTGCCAGGGGCGCAAAGTGATGTTGATGAAGCCCTGGCAGTTCATGAATCGCAGTGGTCAGGCCGTCGCGACGGCGGTCGGATTCTACAAGCTCGACCTTGAGGATGTGATCGTGGTGACCGATGATCTGGCCCTGGAGCCCGGCACGATTCGCGTGCGGGCGAAGGGCTCGGCCGGCGGCCACAATGGGTTGGCGGATATCATTGCCAAGCTGGGCAGTAATGCGTTCGCCCGCTGTCGGGTGGGCATTGGCCCGTGTCCAGGGCCGCAGACGGTGGATTACGTGTTGGACCGGCCTCGGGAAGGGGAAAGGCCGCTGTTGAACGACGCGATCCTGCGGGCCCGCGACGCCGTGCTCTGCTGGCTCGAAGCCGGCATCACGAAGACGATGAACGATTTCAACAGCAGCCAGACGTGAAGAAACGGAATGGTTGCCGCGATTTGAACGGATCAGAGATTTCGAAGATTGCTGTTTGTGATCAGGAGGTAACAGGTTTGGAAACGGTTGCGAAGCGGTTATATGAAGGGATGTTCCTGGTGGACTCCGCCCAAGCCGCGGCGGATTGGGAGGGTACGCTCTCCGTCATCAACAACATCCTGCAACGCGCGGATGCCGAGGTCGTCTCGATGCGGAAATGGCAGGAGCGCAAGCTCGCCTACGACATCGATCACAAGAGCCGCGGCACGTACATCCTATGCTACTTCAACGCCTCCGGGGAGCGCATTGCCGGCATCGAGAAAGACGTATTGCTGTCGGAAAAGGTAATGCGCGTCCTGATTCTCGGGACGGAAAAGCGCCCGGCCGAGATGATCGAGGCGGACATCAAGGGCGAGGAGGTTAAGGCTGCCGAGGCAGAGGAGGCGACGCCCGAGGCTGCGCCGGCTCCCGCTGTGGAAGAAGCCGGCGAGCCCGAGAAAGCGGATGATGAAACTGCCGCGCCGGCGGCCGAAGCCGTGGCGCCGGCCGCGGCGGAGAGCGACGCTGAAGAAACAGAGAAGCCCGCTGAATAGGCGGGCGTTGCCTGTCCGGACGGGGCCATGCCGGGTCGTGCGGACAGGGCAGGATGAACGACAAAGGCCGGAACTTTACGGAGAGTGTGACAATGGCTGGCTTCAATAAAGTGCTGCTGCTGGGTAATTTGACTCGTGACCCTCAGCTTTCGTATACGCCGAGTCAGACCGCCGTGGTTGACTTCGGCGTGGCGACCAACCGCAAATGGAACGCCCAGGACGGAAGTCAGCGCGACGAAACGTGTTTTGTGGACTGCCGGGCCTTTGGACGCATGGCCGAGAACATCAACAAATATTTCTCCAAGGGCAAGCCTATCTTTCTTGAAGGACGGCTGACCTATGACACGTGGACGGCCCAGGACGGGACCAAGCGCAGTCGACACCGGGTGACGGTGGAGAACTTCCAGTTCCTGCCGGGCACGGGTGGAGGCTCGGGAGGGAGAGACCAGGGCGGCTATCCGGGCGACCGCGGGGCACCACAGGGAATGCCCGATAACCGTGTCCCTGACGACGATATACCCTTCTAGTGATTACATATTACGGTTACAGCTACCATTGCTGCTTATGAGGTAAAACATGGCACCACGACAACCACAAAAAGGACGACGACGACGACCGGGGTTTGCCGGAGCGCGTGATCAGACCCAGTGCCGCTTCTGCCGCGGCGGGATCAAGTACGTGGATTACAAGGACATCGACACGCTGCAGAAGCTGCTGACGAATCGCGGCAAGATATACTCGCGCAAACGCAGCGGCAATTGTGCGGGCTGCCAGCGGAAGGCTAAACGGGCGATCAAACGGGCGCGATTCATGGCCCTGCTGCCCTATTCCACCTAGGCCGGCCGGAAACGCTGCGCTTGAGGACGAGTGATTTCGCCAGAACGGTTACGAGGTACGAAAAATGAAAGTCTTGCTTTGCGAAGATATCAGAAAACTGGGGTGGCTCGGCGATGTTGTTGACGTCGCCGAAGGGTATGCGAGGAACTACCTGCTCCCGCAGGGGCTGGCCAAAGTGGCCAGCGAGGGGAACATCCGGGCGATCGCCCAGGAGAAGTCTCAGCGGGCCGAGCAACGGTTGAAAGAGCGTAAGCGGCTGGAAGTGGCGGCCGAGGCGGTCAACGGCGCCGAGGCCGTGCTGGCGGCCAAAGCCAACGAGCATGGTGTTCTGTTCGGCTCGATCAACGAGAAGATGATCGGGGCCAACCTGAGAGAACAGGGCTTCGAAGTGGCTGACGACGTGGTCAAACTGCCCGAACACATCAAGCAGGTAGGCACGCACGAAGTGGCTTTGAAGTTTGCCGACGACGTCAGGGCGACGGTGAACGTCGTGGTGGTGCCGGAGAAGGTCGAAGGCGAAGAGGCGTCGGAGCAGGAAGGCGAGGAGAAGAAGGACGAAGAGTGAGCTTCGTTCGGTTCTGCCTTCGCCTGGCGCAAAACCTGTTATTGCTTCACCGAAGGGATCCCCCCGGGGTCTGTACCGAGATGGTTCGAGGACAGCCCGCTCCGGGGGGATAGTCATTTCCCAAGCTCCGTTCGATGGTTGCCCGTTCCCTTCGCATGGGAGGGCTGACGGCTATGCTCCGGTGGCCAGATCACAAACGCTCCACCGAAAGTCACCCTCTCGGCCGAGGCGGTGAAAAACGACTTGTCAGTATGCTCGGGCGGCGCTTTTTCGGTCGTTTTACAAGCGCGGCCGCGACGGAATACACAGGTTATCCACAAAGCCGGTTTGCGACGTGCAAAACGTGTTGACAACATTTTTTTTTGGAGCGCAAAGTCAGTGTCTTCAAGTTGCTTTGTCACGTGGAAAAGAAATGAGCCGGAAACCCATTGATTTGCCGCCGCTCTCCTAAATAATAGCGGGATAAGTGTTCGGTTTCTGTTTCGTTTGTGTTAAGGGATTGAACTGCGTCTGGAACTGCTGCGACGCCGCGCGATAAAGGCGTTGTTATCTGTACTATTAGGGAGACGTCGATGCAGGGCACAGTCATGGATGAGGGGTCCCGCACGGTAGGGTCCGACGCTGAGGCGGTCGCCGAAGCGCTGGCAGAACGGATTGGATCGCAGAAGTTCAGGATCTGGTTCCAGAGCTGCGCCAAGTTTACTCTGGCCGAGGGGTACCTGAAGATAGGTGTTCCGAATCCGTTCATGGCCAACTGGCTGGAGAGCCACTTCCTGCGTGATATCAAGGCCGCTGCGCATACGGCTACCGGCACTCATCCGAAGATTGCTTTTGCGGTAGATTCGGGTCTTAGCGGGGATCGCCGCCGCGGCGCCGTCCAGGTGTCGGATCAGCTTGAGGCCGGACGGCCAAAACGTCCGACGCCGCCTCAAGGATCAGTCGCCCAGCAGCCCGTCAATCGCCTGAGACTCACGCTGGATACCTTTGTCGTGGGTCCGTCGAACGAGCTGGCCCATAGTGCGGCTAAGGCCGTCGTCCGCGAGGAACAGAGCCCCTTCAATCCATTGTTCATCCACGGCGGATACGGAGTCGGCAAGACCCACTTGCTCCAGGGCATCTGTAACGGCATCGCTCAATTGAGACCCCATACCAACCGGCTTTATCTATCGGCAGAGGATTTTGCCAATCAGTTTGTGATGGCGTTGAAGACGAAGAAGTTGGAGGCGTTTCGGAATCGGATGAGACAAACGGATTTGCTGGCCATCGACGACATTCACTTCCTGGCCAGCAAGCCTTCCACCCAGGAAGAGTTCCTGCACACCTTCAACACGATCAGCCTGGCCGGCAAGCAGGTGGTCCTGGTGTCCGATGCGCATCCCAAGATGATCGGGCAGTTGTCGGAGAAGCTCGTCAACCGCTTCGTTTCGGGGATGGTCGTCAAGATCGAGCCGCCGGACTTCCACACCCGTTGCGAGATTTGCCGGCAGTTCGCCCGGCGGATGATGACGACCGCACTGGGTGAGGGGAAAGCTCCGCAGGCCGGGCAGATGTCTGAAAGCGTCATCCGATTCGTGGCCGAGCGGGTACGCACAAACGTGCGAGAGCTCGAAGGTGCCTTGCTGAAGCTGGTGGCCTTCGCGGCATTGCAGAACGAGAAGATCACCCTTTCGGCAGCTCAAACGGTATTGGCCGAGCACATCGAGCGCTGCGATCCGATCGTGCACGTCTGCGATATCGAGACGGCCGTGGCCAGTTACTTCGGCACCACTCCCAGCACGATTCATTCGGCCAAGAAAGACCGCACGGTCGCGCTGGCCAGGCACTTCAGCATGTACCTGACGCGAAAGCATACCAACATGTCTTCCTCGGAGGTCGGCCGGGCGATGGGCAACAAGAACCATGCGACCGTGCTGGTGGCCTGCAAGAAGATCGAGGGCTTGCTCGAACGCAACGAAGAGGTGCACTGGCAGGGCCCGCAGGGCAATAAGGTGGCCCGAGCCCAAGCCATCGTCGCCCACCTCGAAGACACGATCGCCTGCGGCTAGAGACACCCGGCCAGGCAAGCCTCTCTGGGGTGTGGCCCCCGGGCCATCCAGACCGGGCAACACGTCATCCGAATCCTCCGCCCCCCCGGACTTCGCAGGCGCAAGCTTGGCCATTGACCGGAATCACCCGAACCGGTATAAGAGGGCTCCGTAACAGAAATGAAACGACCGGAGCAATGCTGATGGCCGACAAGCATAGAAATACCTGGGCCGCCAAGATCAAGAGGACCTTCACATCTGTGCTGCCCGTATCCCAGAACCGCAGAGGCCAGTGCGTCAACTGTGGTGCCTGTTGCGAACTGCCCAATGTCTGCAAATTCATCAAGACCAATGGAGACCGCAAAATCTACTGCGCCATCTATCCGATTCGTCCCCTGAACTGCCGCAAGTATCCGCGCACTGCATCGGAATTCATCACGCCTGAGACCTGCGGCTATCGTTTTGACTGAACCGGCTCATCAGCGTTTGGGCCGACGATGACAACGTGCCCCCGTGGCTGTCGGACGTTGTCATGAGAGGATCAACACCGCTCGGTGAGCCCACCTCCAGGGTTTCCCGCGGGGCAAAGGAGTGCCCTCCACAGAGGTATCTAACTTGTTCCAGGGAAGTGGTTTATCGTTTTTTTGGGCAAAATCGCGATTTCGCTCCATGCGCGTTGCCTTTCGATTAGAATATGGGGATCGGAATCTTGATAAGGGACTCTTTCACCTATGAGCAATCTGTTGGAGAAGATCAACAGCCCGGCGGACCTGAAGAAGTTGCCGGTTTCGCAGTTGGAACCGCTGGCCGAAGAGATTCGCCAGTTTATGCTGCATTCGATCAGCAAGACCGGGGGGCACCTGGCCAGCAATCTCGGGGCCGTCGAGATGACTCTGGCGCTGCACTACGTCTTTGATTTCAAGCAAGACAAGCTGCTGTGGGATGTGGGCCACCAGTGCTATACGCACAAAATCATCACGGGTCGCAGGGATGGTTTCAAGCGTCTGCGGCAGGTCGAGGGCATTAGTGGCTTTCCCAATCCGGCCGAGAGCGAGTACGACCAGTTCACGGTGGGCCATGCCGGCACGTCGGTACCCACGGCGATCGGAGTGGCGTTGGGCGAGCAGTTGAAGGCCCGGCAGGCCGCACCTGAACCCGAACCCCGTCACCACGCCCACGAGAAGAAACACAGACGAACCGTGCCGGCGATCGTCGCGGTCGTGGGGGACGCCAGCATCGTCAACGGCGTGTCCTTCGAAGGCCTCAACAACATGGGGCTGGTCAAGCGTCAGCTCCTGGTGGTGCTCAACGACAACAGCATGGCTATCGATGCCACCGTTGGCGCCGTGGCCAAGTATTTCTCCCGTGTCCGCCTCAGCCAGACGTATGAAGATCTGCGGCGAACCACGAAGAACATCCTCGAACATCTGCCCGGTATCGGCCGCAGCGTCGAGGAGGCGGTGGAGAAGATCAAGAAGAGTATCCGCATGGTGGTCCCGCCCAGTCAGTTGTTCGAAAGTCTCAACATTCCCTACTTTGGCCCGGTGGATGGTCACGACATCGAATCGCTCGTGCGCCTGTTTGAGGCCCTAGGGGCGGTGGACCATCCGGTTCTTCTGCACGTTCACACGAAGAAGGGCAAAGGATTCGATCCGGCCGACGAAGGCCCGACCCGGTTCCATTCGACCGGACCGTTCAAGATCAACGGGGATTGCGTCGAATCGACCACGGTTTCCAGGCACCAGACGTTCACGCAGGCCTTTGGCGAGGCCCTGGCCGCCCTGGCCGAAAAAGACGATCGCATCGTGGCCATCACCTCGGCCATGTGTGACGGCACCGGCCTCTTCGGCTTTCGCGAGAAACATCCGGAGCGCTTCTACGATGTGGGTATCGCTGAGAGTGCCGCGGTGGACATTGCCGCCGGCATGGCCAAGAGCGGGATGCGACCGGTGGTCTGCATCTACTCGACGTTCCTCCAGCGCAGCTTCGATCAGATCTTCCAGGAAGTGGCACTGCAGAACCTGCCCGTCGTTTTCTGTGTGGACCGGGCCGGTATGGTCGGGTCCGACGGTCCGACCCACCACGGGCTGATGGACATCGGCTATCTGCGGATGATGCCCAACATGGTTCTGCTGGCCCCGGCTGACGCGGTGGAGATGCAGGGGGCCCTGGAGTTTGCCCTGAGCCAGGAGCAGCCGGTCGTGATCCGCTATCCCAAGGACACCGTGCCGGCGGCGGAACTGGTCCGGGCGGCGTCGGAGAAACCGTTCGAATTGGGCAAGAGCGTGCTGGTCAAACGCAGCCGCAAATCCGAGCTGACCATTGCCACTTATGGGACGATCCTGGCCGAGGCGCTCGAAGCGGCGCAGGCGCTTGGCGACGAAGGCATCGGCGTCGACGTCATCAATGGGCGCTTCGCGGCACCGGTTGACGAGAAAGTCCTGTCCGGCCTGTCCAAGGGCAGACCCCTGATAACGGCCGAAGACCACCATTTGGCGTGCGGTTTCGGCTCGGCCGTGCTGGAGCGGGCCGCGGCCCAAGGGATCAACGCGGGCCAGATTCGCGTCCTCGGAGCCCCGCGAGAGTTTATCAGACATGATGCCCGTAGGGTCCAACTCATGCAGGCCGGGATAACGGCCGATGAGATAGTCAAGACGGCAAAGGAAATGCTGATAAACCGAGGCGGTAAACGCAAACAGAAATGAGCCAAAGCAGATCTCTGCCCAAGCTGGTCATCTTCGGCGACCCCGCGAAAGGGCCGGTGGTCGAGGCCATCGAGGAGTTCTCTCGCTTCCTGCGGGGCAAAGCCGAGATCGTGGCCAGTTGCTACATCGAGAAGTGCACGATCGACGTCCTGGGCAAGAGCGATTTCGCCATTGTCTTCGGCGGCGACGGCAGCATCATCTCGGCGGCCCGAGATCTCAGCCAGGCCAACGTTCCCGTCATCGGTGTCAACCTGGGCAAGCTCGGATTCCTGGCGGAATTCAGTGTGAGCGAGCTCAAGGCGCTGTTTGACAACATTGTTGCGGGCAAGGCACCCATCGAACGACGCATGTTGCTCGGCTGCGGGGTCTCGCGGGCGGCCGACGGGAGCCACGAGGTGTTCCGCTCGACGGCGGTCAACGAAGTCTTCGTCACGGCCGGGCCTCCGTATCGGATGATCGAACTGACGGTCGCTGTCGACGGGCAGCATGTGGCCGGTTGTGTTAGCGACGGCCTGATCATCTCGACGCCGACCGGATCGACGGCTTACAACCTTTCGTCCGGCGGCCCCATCCTGGACGGCTCCATGGAGGCGATGGTCATTACGCCCATCTGTCCGCACTCACTGAGCTTTCGGCCCATCGTGATCGACGCAAGCAGTCAGGTCGAGGTGCAGTGCACCCGCGTCAACGAGGGCACGACGGTTTCGGTCGACGGGCAGGTCTCCCGTGAGTTGTCGACCGACGACGTCGTCCGCGTCGCGCGGGAAGCGAGCAGCTTTCTCGTGGTGAACAATCCCTTGCGTACGCGCTGGCAAACGCTGGCGTCGAAACTGGGCTGGGCGGAGAGGCCGAAGTACGGAAAGCATTGACTCATCTGCCAAATGGTGCATTGATGAAACGTGAAGAGCAGACATCCAGGATCGGGATAGAGAAATCGCCACGATGCGGCAGTGGGTTCCTCGCGGCGATATTCGTGGCGCTGTTCGTGCTGACGGTATGTTCGCTGGCGGGCGCGACGACCGCTTATAGCAACCATTCGGTCGCCAGTCCCGTTCGTTCGGCGACCACCCCGCTGACCGGCTATCAGAGCGGGCTGGTCAACCGACCCAATCCGGTCGATAGCAGCAGCAACCTCGTCGTCACCGGCAACGTCGGTGCGGGCAAGCATTTCCGCGACACGGTTCCTTACCGTTCCACCACGAGCATGTACGCGCCGCTGGGCTCGACGTCGCTCGACTCGTTCATGCGCTACAGTGCGGTACCCGAAACGTCCACCGCGTCGACGAGCCCTTACAGTCCGTTTTACTCGCCCAGCGGAACCGCGGCGGTGATGCGGCCCGGGACAGGTTCCGTGTTCTCAAGCCGTGCCTCCGGCGTGACATCCGGGGTCGCGCAGCGTCTGGACGACAGGACTCGGCAGATACGCTACCCGGATGTTTCGCCGCGCGTGACATCGCCTGGCGAGGCGGGCGCCGCCACCAGCGACGACGGTCTGGGGACTGTGCCGCGGTTGCGGCTGTGGCCTTCATCGCAGGGGCGGGGCGTGCCGACCGATGGTCTTCCCAGTGGGACGAGTGAGCCGTTCCTCGAACGCCGGACGTTGTCTCGAACGGATTCCCTCACGCACGACGACTACCGCCAGCAAATGGAGGCGCTCCAGCAGCGTCTGGGCGAGGTCAAAACCGAGGTGGTCCAGTTGGAGCAGAGCTTGGCGGTTCGCAACGATCCGGCGCCGCCCAGGGCCGACGGCTCGCAGCGCGATTGGACGATGACGACTAGCGCGCCGAGCCAAGAAAGCGAATCCACCGTGCGCGATTTGCCGTCGTCAACTCCTAACGCCTCGCGCCGGGAACGACTCTTGCAGGAAACGGCGCGGCTGCTGACCGGCGCCAAAAGCGCGCCCGGTCAGCCATGGCGCTACGACGACATCACGCCGTCGGAGAGCCAGACGGACGTGGCCTCCGAGACGCAGACCAACAGCGAACAGCGCTTGCAGCTCTACGATCCGAGCCGAATCCTGGCCCAGACGAGCCGCGTCACACCTCAACCGATTCCATCCAGGGTGGGGCTTGCCCCACCGAGAAATGCATATGACTCCGAGCGAACCGGTGTGTCCAGCCTCACACCGCGCACTGTGGCTGTACCAGTGCCGAGCGCCCGCTCCTATCGACCTGGCGACCGCAACGCATCGCCTGCGCCGGTCGCTCCCGAGACGACAGTCGTCCAGACTTCGGTCGAGAGTCCCATCAAGGAGGCGGACATCGAGCTTGCCAGCACTTCCTTGCAGGAATTCGCGCGTCATATGCAACTGGCGGAGCGATACTTCCAGAAGGGGGCATATCGGCACGCGGCCGAGACGTATGCCCTCGCGGTCGCGTACCGCCCGAACGAACCGCGTGCCCATCTGGGACAAAGCCATGCGCTGCTGGCGGCCGGCCAGTACGATGCCAGCGCTGCGTCCCTGGCCAAGGCGCTGGAGCTTGACGCGCAGTACGCTCTGAGGAAGGTCGATATGGTCGACCTCGTCGGCGGCCCCGATGCGTTCATCGCTCGTTTCAACGGTCTGGACGAGGCTCTCCAGAAACGCGAGGCTCCGATGCTGCAGTTTCTGCTGGCCTACATCTGCTACCAGATGGACCGCCCCGTGGAAGCCCGGGCCGCGATCGAGACCGCCCAGGGAATTCTGTCGACGTCCGTGCCCATCAAGCGGCTCAAGGCCGCGATCTCTCCATAGCGGCGCTAAGGTATCAGGTCGTCGGGCCAGTCCTGGCTCAGATGAGTGGCGAAGCTGCCATCAACATTCAGCACAACGATTTCATGACGATCGTCGCTGTCACTGGTGCTGTCACTCAGGAATCGACTGCGCTCGGACACCAGGCAGGAGATCTGTGTGCTGCCCTTCCAGGCCGGGAGTAATTGCGGCATGCTGTCCCCGAACTTCTCCTCTTCTTCGATCGGCAGGACGGGGGTCTTGTCGCCCAGCGTGACGATGGCAAAACGGTAGTTCTCCATGGGCAGCAGCACCTTGGTGCCGTCGGGAGCCAGCGCGAAGAAATTCACCATGTCACCTGCCAAACTCGACACCGAAGGCGGTAGCACATCGACCACCGTGCCGGTCACGGAGTCGTAGCAGAAGAGCGAGTAGGTCGGTTCATCCAGGTCGCTGGTCGGAACCTTTACAGCCGGACTCGAGAAGAACAGGCGCCCCATGGGACCATACTGGACTTTCATGAACGGCTGGAAGAACGTTCCGGCCAGGTGTCGGCTCTCACCCGAACAACGGTAGACGCCGACAGGGGCGCTGGCTGAATCCGAGGCCAATTCCATCAGCAAGGCATTCGTGTCGTCCGCGACGATTCTCTCTTCCACGACACCGAACAGGTCGCCCCCTTCCCGCTTGACATACGCCAGCGCTCGACCGTCCGGGCGCCAGTCAAAACTGAGGGCCACGCCCTTTGCGACCTCCAGCATGCCGACCTTACCGTCGACGGAGGCGACCAGCAGCGTTCCCACCTCCTCATCTTGTCGGTCGGGCATGACATAAGCGACGTACCGGCCATTGGGTGAGAATCGGCACGACATCGCTGTCACTGGCAACGTAACCAGCGCCCGGCTGTCGTGCGGGTCGCTGCGCGGCGCCACCATCAAACGGTTGTAACCAATCTCACATTGTCGGCATTCCTCCAGGATGTCAGGGCCCAACTTCTCGGCCAGCGCTGCCTCCGGGGCTTGGCACATGATCTGTAGCACCCACCGATGATAGGATTCGGAGAACTCGAGCGTCTTGTCGTCGCCCGGCACAAGCGCGCTGGGTAGCACCAGCCCGGCCATGACCTTCTGGCCCAGTTGCTCGGCGTCGCGCCGGAGCATCGCTCTGGTCGCAGGCGGGAATAGCTGCAGGCCTTCGTCTACGTCTGTACAACCAACGCCTTTTACGTACGTGATGTGGCGGCCATCGGCCGAGATGCCCGGCATGAGGCTCACACCGCCGTCTGGCTCCACCGGCGTCAGCGCTCCGGTAGCGCCGTCGACCACGAAGAGCTTGCCCTGCGCCCGGAACAGCCCGAACGCACCATCGCTCGACCAGACGAGCGAATCATCCGGGAAGCAACCAGCCAGCAGCATCGAAACGCACCAGAAGGCCAGGAGGAGATAGGTTCGGATGTTCTTACTCATAGCTTCGCCCCTTTCTCTGCTGTCGGTATCGGTCCCACAGACCCCGGCGACCGGGATGGGCACTGGGAATCTCATTCGCTCTGGGCTGCAGCATGGCTACCGCCTTGGTCTCCCAGAAGCCGCGTTCGGGCTTGCTCAGGACCCGTCTCCAACCCTGCTGTGTTGCAGTCGATTGGGCCTGCACAATGACAGTCTCGGGCGCTGAGACTTGGGGTCTGGATCGTCGGCCCAGCGCCCCTCCGATGGCCAGCGAGACCAGAATCACCGCGGCCCACCGTCCGAACGTCTGCCAGGCAACCGTGCGGAGCCACGGCGTGTGGACCTGCTCACGGCGCTGATGCTTGTCAGTCGACTGTACCTTCTGACGAAGGGCCTCTTGGGTCCGGGTGCAGGTCTGAGCCATTGCCCGGGCCCAGTTCTGAGCCTCGGCATGCTCGGCCAGATAGGCCTCGAACAGGGCTGCCGTGTCGGCGTCCAACTCACCCAAGGCGTGATCCATGGCGAGCCGCTCTATAGTCTCACGTTCCATGATCCTGTTCCTCAATTCGTTCTCTGACGGCCTTCAGGCCGCGATGCAGTCTCGATCGAACCGTTCCGACCGGCACGCCCAACAGCTCGGCGATCTCCGCGTAACTCAGGTCGGCTGCGAAGCGCAGGTGGATGGTCTCTTGACACTCCGGTCCCAGATTGCCGACGGCCCTCCAAATCATCTCAACCTCGTCGGCAACCGGTTCGGATATCTCTCGGACGTGGGTCACCTCGTCCGCGGCGACCAGGCGTGCCTCGCGCCCGCGCTTGCGAAACCAGTCGACCCGGGTATTGCGCGCGATCGCGAAGAGCCATGCCTGCCGGGTGCCTTTGCCGTCGAAACAATCCCAGCTTCGCAACGCCCGCAAGTAGCATTCCTGGGCCAGATCGTCGGCATCGGTCGCGTTACTGCAAGCGCAGAACATGTACGCCCTGACCCGCTCGCGGGTCTGTTCCCAGAACCGTCGGAATTCTCGTTCGAACCGCTGTGCCATAGCGTTGCGTCCATTGTAAAGTCGAACGCGGCGCCGCGAAAGTTCCCGGGCGATCGGGTCCAGCGCAGAAAAAGGGCGCCGAAGGCGAAGCGCTGTCGGTTGAAGCGGGCACGGGAAGAGCCGATGGATTAGCGTCTACGGCGCAGCAGGCGGCGTGGATCGAGCCGGCGGGCCAACTGTCCCAGGCGGTCGATCATCCGCATCATGCGGATGCTGTAGTCGAGCATGCGCAGTCCGCAATCGGTCGGCGCGATGGCGCGGGCCCGGCCGACGCGCTCGGTCGCTCTGTCCAGTCGACGAGCGGCTAGATAGGTGAACGCCGAATCCCGCAAGGCGCTGAGGTGATGGCTATCCAGGTCGAGAGTGTGCGCGAAGAATTCCGCGGCGTCGTCGAGGTGTCCCTTGTTGGCCGCCGTGACACCGAGGTAGTAAAGGGCCTCGGCATTGCTCGGGTCCAGGTTGGTGGCCCGCAGCAGGCAGTGGACGGCGTGGTCGACGTCCCCGATGGTCAGGAACATCGATCCCATGGAGATCAGGGTCCCCGCGTCCTCGATGTCTAGTTCCAGCTCGGTGATGAGAAACGCGCGGGCTTCCTTGGGCCGTCCACCTGCCAGGGCACACTGGGCCAGGCGGTAGTGCGGACCGGGCAAGCCCGGATCGCGCTTGAGCGCTTCCTCGAAGAGACCCTCAGCGCCGACCAGATCATTCTCATCGAAGGCGATTTCACCGAGGTAGAACGAGGCGGGGGCATGTTCCGGATCGAATTCCAGGATGCGATGGAACTTCTCGCGAGCCGAATCGATTTCTCCCTGCTCCAGGAGAAACAGAGCGAAATCCAAAATGACCTCAATATCACCGGGATTGAGACGCAACTCCGCCAAGAAGTGCTCGTGGGCCCGGGCGGGGTCGCCATCCGACCAATAGGCCTGAGCGATGCGATAGTTGATCTGGGGATGGGCCGGTTCCAGTTCGGCCGTCTTGAGCCAGCACCGAATCGCTTTCTGGTACAGCCCGCGAACGAAGAGGCTGTTGCCGATGTTGTAATAGCAGAGAGCACAGTCCGGCTCGATTTGCTGGGCCAGGTAGAACATCTGTTCGGCCTGATCGTGCAGCCCCATTTCCGTGTAGGTGATGATGCGGTTGCAATAGCAGGGCTCGAACCGCGGGTCCAGTTGCTGGATATGTTCAAACGTCGCGATGGCGCGATCGTACTGGCCCGTGCGGGTATAGTCGACGGCCAGCGAGTTGAGAATCTCCATGTCTCCCGGGCTCAGGTCCGAGGCCGCTTCGTATTCCACGATGGCCTCCTCGAAACGATTGATCGCATCGAGGGTCAAACCCTTGTTGAAATGCCAGGCGCTGTTGGTGGGGTTGATTTCCAGGGCCTGCTCCAACTCAGTGAGGGCCTGGGTCATGAATCCGTCTTCGTAGAGTTCATGGGCCTTGCGGGCGTTACGCTCAGCTCTGTCATACGAGCCGAATTCCATCTCATCAAACAGCATCTCCGTCGCACACCTCCAGCTACTCGGTCGGCACGAAATCATTACCCACCGGAGTTATCGCCCATCGCGTCGGCTGTCGTTAGCGGTTTTTCAGCCCGAGCGGCGGGGTTTTGTCGTGGACGCGGGCGAGCCTTTGGCTAAGGGTGTAAGGCGTTTTTCAACAAGGGCTTAGGGCTGAATTGCGGCCGCTTTGGGGGCGGTGCTTCAATTCGGCCGGCTGTTTTTCTGGAAACGCGGGGGTGACCGTCTTATAATGTGTCTTTCTCGTGATAAGATGGCGAATGGGTTTTGGATGTCCGGCCGGCGGGTCGGTTGTCGCGTGGAGTGTCCAGATTATGATCCAGGAAATCAACGGCCAGATCACAGCCGGTAAGAGCAAGTATGGGATTGTTGTCAGCCGGTTCAACGAGTTTATCACCTCGAAGCTGTTGGGCGGTGCGATCGACTGCCTCCAGCGGCATGGTGCGGCCGACGAGCAGATATCCGTGGTCTGGGTCCCGGGCGCCTGCGAGATTCCCATCGCGGCCAAGAAACTCGCCGCCACCGGTACGTACGGTGCCGTCATTTGTCTCGGCGCGGTGATTCGCGGCCAGACCGGTCATTACGACGCTGTCTTTCAGCAGGTGGTGCGGGGCATCGGCCAGATCAACTACGATACCGGCGTGCCGACGGTCTTCGGCGTCCTGACCTGCGAGACGCTGGAGCAGGCCGTCGAGCGGGCCGGCACCAAGATGGGCAACGCCGGCGCCGATGCCGCGACGACCGCGATGGAAATGGCCGATGTCATGGGACAGATTTAGGATGCCTCGCCTGGCCTGATGCTGCCCAGGCGACGGCATTGCAGCGGAGGGCCTCATCCCCTGGTCTGCACGGTCGGGCAAGGGGCCATCAGGGGATCACAAGCACAGCAGTGAGTATTTGCAGGGACGCGTGCATTCGAATGCATATTGACAAGCGAACACGGGCCAGGGAGCTTGCCATCCAGGCGCTCTATCAATTGGACGTCCAGGGATCCGACCTGCTGGACCGTCTTCGGGGGGAGTTCTTCATCCCGACCGAGAGTGATGAGCGCACCCGTCGGCTGGCTTGGGAGTGGACCAGTGGCACCTGGGCGTCTCTGGCGGACTGCGACGAACTCATCGTGGCCGCGACCATTCGCTGGCAGTTTTCGCGGCTGTCTCCCGTCGATAAGAGCATCCTGCGCTTGTCCGTGTATCAGTTGAAGTGCTGTCCGGACATTCCTCCCAAGGTGGTGATCAACGAAGCGATTGAACTGGCCAAGAAGTTCAGCACGGAGAAATCCGGTCCCTTTGTCAACGGTGTGCTGGATGCGGTCTTAAGGAAACTTCGAACGGAAGAGCCGAGTGCCGGAGAGAGTCGAGGTTGATGGCTTGAGAACGATCGCAGTTCTGAATCAGAAAGGTGGGGTGGGCAAGACGACGACGACGGTGAACACGGCTGCGGCGCTGGCGGCCATGGGTCTGAAGGTCATCGTCATCGATCTCGATCCACAGGCGCATCTGACCATTCACCTGGGCGTCGAACCGCAGACGATGCCGGCCGGGGCCTATGACGTCATGACGCAGTCGGCCGAGTTCGAGCAGAGCCTCATGCTGACCCGCCCCAACCTGTGGCTACTGGGTGCGAACATCAATCTCGTCGGTGCCGAAACGGAACTGGTCAGTGTGGTCGGGCGGGAGATCATTCTTCGCGAAGCAATGCACCGTTGCCACGAACAGTTTGATTTCTGTCTGATCGACTGCGCCCCATCGCTCGGGCTGCTCTCGCTCAATGCGCTGGCTGCTTCGCAGGAGGTGCTGATTCCGCTTCAGCCACACTTTTTGGCGCTCCAGGGATTTGGCAAGCTCCTTCAGACGATCGACTTGGTCAACAAGCGTATCAATCGTGACCTCAAAGTCACGGGCGTGCTGCTCTGCATGTTCGACACCCGCGCTTCGCTGCCCAACGAGGTCCGGGCCGATATCGATCGTTTCCTGACCAACGCCCGGGGCTCGAACAGCGCCTGGGCGGATGCCCAGATTCTGCCGACGTTCATCCGGCGCAATATCAAGCTGGCCGAAGCGCCGAGTTATGGTCAGACGATTTTCGAATACGATCCCACCTGCAACGGGGCGGCCGACTACCGCAACGTCGCCCGGTTCTTCCTGGGCATTGAGCCCAGACTGGACGGCCAGGACGAGACTGAATCGGAGGTCGAGTCGGAGCCCGAGACTGCGGCCGCACCCGACCCTGTGGTCGAGCACGAGCCACAGGAAATCCATCACGATCCGGAGCCGACGGGTGGTGCCGATCCAGTGATGGAGAACGAAACCGTATCGGAGGCGCCAAGTCCGGACGCGCATCATGAACCGGAGTTGCTGTCGAATCCCGATCCTGCGCCCCAGCGCGATACGGTGCCGGCGCCCTGGGATCTTCAGCACAGACCGGAATCGGAGTTCGGTGCCGGATCTGCGATCGAGCGCGGACCAGTGCCCGAACAAGCACCTTCGGAATCTCACCACGAACTGGAGTCGGCGGACGAACACAATGCCGAGGCCCGGCAGGAAACTCCCGAGCATCCCCCGATCCAGATTCAGGAGTTCCAGTTGCCGGCGCCGCAGACGTACTCGCCCCGGCCCTTCCAGGATGAACCCGCCTCGCCCGCCTCGCCGCCCGAGCCGGCCCCGGCCCATCATGACGAGGCCCCAAATGAGCCACACCAGTCCCACGACGAGCCGGAACAGATCGGATTCTGATCGTCGTCAGCTCTCTCGACTATTGCCCCAGGAAGCCCGAGACTCTCATCCAGTTCTCGCAAAGCGTGGGCCAGGCGGACGTGCCTTCG
>CP070782.1:3872028-3882388 GCA_020346325.1 Phycisphaerales bacterium | reverse complement strand
GGTAGTGGGCATGGCCTCGATGCGGAGGTGACCGCGGGGAGTAATGTCCAGATCGGTGCGGGCTTCCACAGGTTTACCTTCGGGCTTGTACAGGTCAAGAATTTCGCCTTCCGGACGGCGCCAGGTCAGCTCGCCCGGGTCGATATACCGCCTGTCCAGAAACAAATATACGCTGGGCGGCGCAAGGTCAAATCCGGCGCGAGAATCCGTATCTTCGAGATGGTCATACGGTCCGGCCGCCTCGGCCTTTCCTGCGAGTAGCGACATCCCGGCCGACGTTACTACGCCGCCAATACCCTTGAAGAAATCACGTCGTTTCATCGTTCGTTCTCCTTCTGGCCAAAATTCCCTCTGTCGACTCACTCTCGATCCGTCCGATCCTGCCCATCGGCGAGGATCCACTGGATCCATTCGCCCTTTAGCAGGTCCTCCTTGGTGATGGATTTGGGGGGATCGGCCGCGGGCAGTTCGATATCGGGGGGTGTGCCGCTGATTTCGTTGCAGCTCCCGTCCGGATTGATCACCAGATCGGTCTCCACTCTGAATGCCATACTGCTGGCCGGCAGCACGATAAAAAATGGAGCAAAATAACCCGCCGCACCTCCTCCGGTGCCGCGGCCGACGAGGGTTGCCATGCCAATCCGCTTGACCGCACCGAGAGTGTCATCAGCGGCGGAAAAACAACCTCCGTTGATCAGGAAATAAAGCTTGCCGTTGAAGTTGTAGCGATTGCGCGGCTCGATTGTCCGCGTAACTTCATAGAAGGTCCATTGATTCGGATCGAAGCCTTCGGGAGACTGGATTTCTTTCGTACATATCACATGTTCTTTCTTGGTGGACACATATCGCCGAAAGTAACCCAGGAGGCGCTGGTCCGTATCGGTAAGGAATTTCGTCTTGATGCCAACGACCTGGCTATATGTCACGGGCTCATCCAGGAAGGGACGAATGAGCGCATCATAGCCGTATCGGGGGAGGCCCCCGCCGTTGTTCCTGAGGTCGATGATCAGTTTGCTGTACTTCCCTTCGGAGCGACGGAGGAATGCTTCGATCTTCTTCCGATCTCTTGCGACAAATCCCTCGAACAGATTCTCAATGATTGATTGTCCCGCAAGCGATTTGATGCGAACGTAGCCCATGTCGTCGGCCAGTTCCAGGCAAGTGCAATTGGCTTTGGGCTCGTCCGTCCGGACTGGCTCTTCCTTCGGGGCAGGCCAACCGCTGACCTTCGGAGCGAAAGCTGCCATCACACGGCCGTCGGGCAGACCAAACTCGACCTGCCACCCTTGAAAAGAAGGTCCTTCGTCAATGATCATCAGCCAGTTGTCGACCCAGCCCTTGGGATAGGCATCATACTTCAACAGCGTCTCGGACTTGACGTAGTCCAGATACGACGAGCAGGTCTTCCCGTCGACCTTGAGTATCTCCGATCCCTTGGGAATGGCCGTTCCCTCATATTCCCAATCGTCGCCGGTAAAGTACTTGCCCTCCCTAAACTCGACGTGGAAAGGGGGATGGGCGCGGGTAGAGATCTTTGCAGAGAGCCTGGCCCAATACCGACCCCGGTCGAACTGGCCGGGCGTGACCCCCAGATTGACAATTCCCAGCAAGGAGGCGATTTTGCCCCATTTCAAAGCCTCTTCTCCGTAGAGATTGAAGTGGCCGGTAGCACCGATCACCCTGAAGTAGCCGCTTGCGACCTGATAGAACTCCTCGTGAGTCTCGGCCTGCTCAGCGAATTCCAGATATCGCGGCAGCAAAGCCTCGTAGCTCGGCGTGTTCTTGTACTTCTCATTCAGCTCAGCGAAGGGACTGTAATCACGCGCCCAGTCGGCCAGGAACTGGATGTCGCGGCGCCGGTCTTCGGCCGTCAGCTTCGGTGGACCCGAACAACCGGCCAGGGCGGATACGACCGACAGGACAAACACAAACATGGGGATGACGAATGAACGCTCTACCCCAGAAGTACGCGGCTTCGTTTTCACTGCTTCGCTCTCCTTGTTGTGAGTCTGAAAGAACACCTCCGCGACGGCGGCCTACCCGTGAACCTGTGGGACGGCCTGTGGCCCATCGTGCCTACCTGGATCGCCTCGCCAGGGGATCGGCGTCGGTGAAACACTGTCTGATCTGATCGGCCGTCAGCAGATGAGCCTGAACCAGAAGCGGTTGGCCGGCATCTATACCCCTGATCTCATCCCGATGCGCCTTCATCCATTTCACGAGCACCTTGCGGATCTTCAGATTGGCCTTGCCATGTTCCGAACGATTCACCGACTGCGCCAAGAGGTCAGCCAAGGCCAGATAGGGATCGGAAGAGAAGACCACTTCCGAGAGCTTGGCCCGAAACTCCTTCTCTGAACCCTTCCAATGGTTCCAGTCGTCGGCAAAGAACTTCTGATCGATGGAGTGACGTCCCTCATGGGCGAAGATGTTCTTGCCCACCTGGAATCGAGCGTAGCGACGAACGAAGGCCAGCGCCAAGGCTTCGGCCTCCAGGCCGCTTCCCTTGAGCTCGTCCACCATCGCCTCGCTTGCTTTGAACTGCATCCGGCAGCTCAAGCCGTACAGCGGCGCTGCAATGCTCTTGCGGACCGCCCGTTCCTCGTCCTCGAGACGATCCGCCATGTACCGCTCCGTCTTCTCGCGCTCGGCGTCGTCAGTGACGCGCCACCACATCTTGTAGAACTTTCCGGTGCTTCCCGCCCCGATGGACGCCATCTCGTCGGCGGTGGCCCACCCGCCGATGGCCGCTCTCCCGTCCCAGAACCAACTGGAGTATCCGTTGGACATCATCATGTCGTAGCGCAGGTGGCTGAATTCACTCTGGAAGCCGTACTGTTCGACGGTCCGTGACTGTCGATCAATCAGGTGCCCCATGATCAGCACTTTGCCCCGGTAGTTTCCGGTCCCTCCCAGGATGATATGGGCGCCGAACCGACTCTTCATCTCCGCGCAGAAGCTCCCAAAGGAAAAGGCCGGTCTCTCATCTTCAAACGACAGGGCCAGCCACAGACGTTCGGCTTCCTCCAAGAGGGCGTTCTCGAAAGCGACCTCATCCTTCTGACCCAACGCGAGCATGCGGTAGTACTCATCGGCGGTCTCTCCGAACGCGTCAATGGCGTCCGCATAGAGCAGCATGTCCCGCACGTCGGGCGCATCGTCGAAGGGATCGTTCTTGAAGAACAGTTGCCTGACAAGTCCGCCATATTCATAGAACCGAGAATCTCCCAACCCTCGGATCAACGTGAGCCCCTCGGCACGACTTGGGCGCCCGCGGCGCCAGCGAGGCAACACATCTCTCAGGAGATCGTACGGACCTTCCAGTACCCCTTCGGGGGGATCGTCCTCCGAAATGTTGAAATATGATTTCCAGGCAAGCCAGGCCGCCTCACCATCCTTCGCCAACAGCGCCAGAGCCAGCAGGACGCGAGAGGGCCCCGGATAGCCCGCGACTTCCTGCAAGACCTCTTTCAATACCGTGACACTCTGTTCAACCAGACGCGCATCAAAGGGCTGGTCCTTCTCAATTCTCGCCCGCGACTGTTCCCAAACGGCCTGCGCCCAGAGGCTTCTGGCTTCCACCCATCGCCTCCGGGAATTCGCCAGGTCGATCGCCCGGGCCGCGCTGGCCAGAGCCTGTTCGAATCGGCCGGATTGGCGCTCGACCCGACTGAGCACGGTCTGGACTTCATATTCCTTGACCTTCAACTCCGCCGCCCGCCCAAGCAGTTCCCTAGCCCGCTGCGGCTCCTTATAGAACTTCCAGGCAATCCGCGCCTGCGCGATGAGTGCCTCGGCCTTTGACTCGGGAGCGCCTTCAGGCGCTGCCAGGATACGTTGCAGGACCCGTTCGGTCCCTTTCAGATCCATGCTGAGATAGAGCTTGGAGGCAGCATCGATGCTGGCCGGAGATTCGGCCCTGAAAACCACTTGGAACACACAGAAGCCTACGATGAGCAAGACGGCCAGAGCCGTTGCTGCGGCAACCACGTTCCTCTTACTCATACGTCCCCCTTCTGATTATAGCATACGATGCGCAGACTGACACGAGCCTACACTGCGTCGATACGCCACCCGCGCTGCCCCTTTTGCCTGGCGTTCAGTCCTCAGAGGGCTGAGGCCTCTCCACCAGTGTTCACCGTTCTTCGAGCCGGTAATTCACGTAAGTGGGAGCAGCACGGGTGAAGTCGATCACATCCCCACCTGATGTGAAGAACAGCCCCGGCTTGACCTCTTGCAGCGGCACGTCGACGTGCCGGAAGCCATTGACCTGGGTGAAGAACTTCGACTCCGTCAGACAGAGGAATCCATCCTTCTCGTGAACTCTGATACGCGGCGTGCATTCATCGCGACCGAGGATCAGAACCGCCAGTTCAGCATACCATTGGAGCTTGTACTCGTTGAATACCAGATTGTGGGTGCCACAGTACGGCTTCCAGCGGCGATTGTAGGGAGTCGGGACATGATGGCCGGGTCCACCACGAAAGGGGCCGAGGCACGTGCTGGTGTCGGGCTCGGCCTGCGGGAAACGCTTGGCGACGATCCCGCCCTTGACCAGCCGGTCCGTCAGGGACAGGGCCAGGTCGCCAAAGACAGGGGCGGGCAACTTGTTTATCAGCGCGACCGCGCCGATGCCGTATTCCGGATACCAATGCATGAATGACATGAACCCGAAGCCCCACCCATCGTGATGCAGAACGCGTTCGGTCCTCTCCGGCGAGCGCTTGTCAACGAAGATCCCCATGCCGTAATACACGTTGGGGTCCGTTCTGACGATGCCGGCGGGCCGTTGCATCGTCTCGGCCAGGGACGCAGCCAACAACGGTTTGCCGTCAACCATTCCTTTGCCGATCTGGAACTGGAGGAATCGGCCCATGTCCCTGGCGCTGCTATAGACACCGCCGGCCCCCAGGGCGGGATACACGGCGGGCACGCGCGACATGCCTATCATCTTTCCCACCGCTCTGCCTGTGGTCTTGAGGATCTCTTCTCGGTCAGCCGTGCTATTTGACATGCCCAGCGGCGCGAAGAGCCTGTCCTTGATGTATTGCTCGAACGACCTGCCGGAGACAACCTGGATCGTATAGGCGGCCAGATCCGAACTGGCGCTGCTGTAGAAGAACCCACGGCCTACGGGAAAGCGCAGCCACGTACCGAAGACACTCTTGGCGTGGTCTTCGAAGGAGGCCTTTGAGGCCGGCTCGAAATAGTTTCCCAGAGGGGCTTCGCCCGCCAAGCCGGCCGTATAGCTGAGCAAATGCCTCAACGTGATCTTTCGTTCCGGATTCTCTTCGAAGCGACTGTAGACTTTGAAATCAGGCAGATAGGTCGTGATCGGCTCATCAAGATCCACCAGGCCATCCTGGGCGGCCAGCATTACCGCCGTGGCCGTGATCGCCTTGGACATGCCACAAATCAGAAACGGCGTATCGGGCGTCACACGGCCCTTGGACTTGCCCCCTGTGACGCCGAATCCCTCCGTATAGAGTATCCCGCGCTCGTTGACCAGGGCCACCGCATAGCCCGGCACACCCCCCTTCTTCATGAGCTTCGGCACGGAATCCCGAAACGCCTCAATCGCCGAGTCAACCTTCGGGTCCAACCCCGGGCGTTGGTAATGTCTCGTCTTCGGAGCCGCGCCGCACGGCGTCGTACCTAAGACGACCGCCAGGACCAGAAGCATTGCGAACGCGGTTGCTCGCATACGGATGCCCGCACTGCTTGATCCATATCTCGGGTGTCTCACGACTCTGCCCTCCAGATGAACCTGTGGGCCTGGCGCTCAATAGACCGGCTGGTACCGCACGGTCGCGCCCCAGGGTCCGACGTTTTGAGTGACTTTGAGCATTAGGTCGTTAGTGCCCTCGTTGAGTGTGACCGTCACCTTGTCCGGCGTGGTGGGCAGCACACGGCCCAGGTTGTTGCCGTGGACAAGTTTTCCGTTGAGCCAGGCCTTGACACCGTCGTCGGTGTAGATCTCCAGTTGGACCGTTCTGGACTCCTTCGATTCGATCCGCGTCCTCAGATACGCGGCCCGCTGACTCCCGCCGTCGAGAGCCTGGGCGAGATCTACGTATGCTGGATGCAGGTTCCACAACAGCGTCGGAACTGACTTCCATTGCACCTCGGCGTCTGATTGCTCGGGCCCAAGCGGGATATGGAACAGTTGCACGTAGGAGGTATCCTCCTGGGTGTAGGGCCCGGCCACCTCCCAGTGGGACAGATAGGTGACGGCCGGGGCGTCGGGGTACAGCGCCAGCATGTCCAACAGCATTTTGGGAATGGTGGCCAGTTCGCCCGTGCTCGCCATGCCGTAGTGGATGAGCCAGCGATTCACATCGGGATCGTAGTCGTAGAGATGGGGGTTCAGCAGGCCCGTGCGGGGCGTGTTGATCCCGATCATTTTCACGGGCGTACTCGGATCGAAATCGCAATCGCCCACGCGAATCGTTCGCGTCTGATTGCACGTGACTGTCTGGTAGTGAATCTCCATCGTCTCGAGATTGTAGACGATCATCCACTGGGTCGCGTCGCCTTGGCGAACCGAAGCGAGCGTAGCGAACGCGTACGCGACCATGTCCCCCTGGGCGGGGGTGTACTTCTTGACCCGATCGGTCGCACAGACAAAACGATCCAACGAGCCCCAGGAGCCATGGGGGATCTCTCTCGACCCGCCATGCCCGGCGTGCTGCCTGAGGTATGCCAAGGAATGGGCGTAGGTGTCGTTGGTCAGCACGGGCACCGGCAGCGTCCGGCCGGCGTGGACCACAAGTTTGCCGTCGAGCCATTCAAAGGTCGCGACGTTGCCCCGGCGGTCACAGGCGAGGAAATGGAGCGGCATCGGCGTCCCCTTCCCGACGCGCACCTTCTCGTCGCTGGCGATGACCTCCTCGACGGTCGCGCAATTGTCCAGCTGGTACTGCACCCAGGCCATCACCGCGGGCCGCTTGTCGCGCCCCGGGTACTGCGTCCCGGGCAACATCATGACCTCCAGGACCAGCCCGGCCTCGTTGATCCCACCGTTGGGCATCTCCCGGCCGTACTGGTTGAACGTCACGCTGCCGTACTTGGCGATCCACTGCGCGGGTCGGTCCAGAAAATCCAGCAGCAAAGCGCGCTTGGCCACACCTCGCTTGTTCACCACGATCAGACCGTCATCGAGGTGCCAATCGTAGTTCCGGCCGAAGACCAGACGCTCGCCGTCGCGCAGGCAGAAACACGTACAGGCAATTGACGTCTCGGCCAGCAGCAGAGTGACGCAGCCGACGACAAACAGAACCCGGACAACGCAACTCTCCTCGGTGCGCGTAGTGGTCATGCCTTCTCCTTTCATCAAACAAACACGTTGAACCCGCAATTCATTCGGAGAACCGAATCGATATCTCCATTTCAGAGAAGAGGCATAAGGTGCCATTACAAGTAACACAGAATGCCGGAGGAGTGCGGAGCCAGACCGAGTCAACGGCTTGCCCACGAGCCTCCGGGCCCTGCGCGCCGCTACGGACCAGCTTGCATGCCCAATCGAAAAGCGTGCACGTTCTCGTAATCTTGTCCCATGGCCAGGCGGATCTGGCCCGTGCTGAGGCCGTACACGACCGACCAGACCGTGTGGTTTTGCTTGACAGCCTTCAGCAGATCCATCGCCTGCTCTTGGGACATGCTTCCCTGCGCCGCTTTGAGTGTCTGGCAGGCGATTCTGTACCGCCAGCATTCGGGCTTGATCTCTTCGGAAAGCAGGAAGTTCGTCGAGATCTGCCAGGGCCCGTCATCGCGTACGATAGCGATCCCGCCATCGACATACTCGACGATGGCCGAGGCCCCGGAGGCGTCGGCGAGGTGGAAATGGCCCCGCGGCCCCACGAACTCGACGTTGTACTGCTGGATCAGCGTCAGGGCTTCCTCCACGTCTTTGGCATAATCCAGGACGAGGCGCATGATCTGGCTGTTGAGCAGCGTCGGTCGGTTGGGGTCTCTCGGCGTATTCCTCTCGGGCACGGCGTTCTGGGCGATGGCCACGCCGCACTCGTTCATGCCGTCGATGGTCGCGTAGGGCGCCGCCAGCAGAACGAAGCGCTGCGACCATGGGATTTCCTGCAACCCCTCCAGCCCGAGATAGTAGAGATCGACCAGGGAAACCGAGGCGTACCCACCAGGCGGATCGGTGAACAGCAACAACGATGACCGGTGGTTCCAATCCAGGTTGCGACCAAACACCACGTCGCCATCGGGCGTTGGCGCCGCGAAGCTCGTGCAGGCATCGGGATTCACTGCCTTATAGAGCTTCTGGTAAGGGGCCCACTCGATGCCCTCTTCGACAAAGCTATCGAAGAGGTAGGTGCCCCGATAGTGCATCACGTACAGGGGAAAATCATCGACCTTTTCCAGCGTCGCCAGCGTCCGCACGGGATTGCACAGCAGCATGGCCACGGCCAGCACGATCAGGACCAGCAGAACCGCCAGAACCCGGAGCACCCTTCTCAGACGGCCACGCCGCTTCCCACCACGCGGCGTCGCTTCGCCTCTGACTTCCTTCGAATCCGACATCGGCACTCCGCCTCAAGTCTGATGGGCAGGCCTCATTTCCTTCGTCGACCGACCGACTCACTCTTCCGGTTGATTCTACCGCAATGTCAACAGCGCCGCCACGTCTGCGCCGATCCCGAGGGACCCTTTCATCCTCCTCACGGTACGTGCGACAGCATACGCTGGTCTGATGTTGACGACGCTCCTCGTCCTCTGAGGACCGTCGGCGGCGAGATGGGAACCAGAATGCCCAGATCGTGCGTCTGCACCATTTCCTGAATCGTGGCAACGGTCTGAGCATACTCAGGGGATACGTGCGTGGCTTGTTCGGTCAGACTCGCCCAGGGAATGTGATGGAACACCAACGGGCAGTTCTGATGCTGATAGGCCAGACGCAGCAGGCAATGAGCGAACGCCCACCACGCCGGCGTCATACCTTCTAGCTCCTCTTCATAATCGATAGAATAAGCCGCGTCCGGGGCGAGTGCCCCACGGGCGGCTTCCTGTTGAACCTGCGCGACCATGTGCCCGTAGGCCGTATCCTTGAGGAGTCCATAGCTGTGGAGGTCGATCTGCTCCAACCCCAGAAGGGATGAGAATGCGAACCCTGATACGTAGAGCGAAAAGGTCTTTCCTCGGGTCGGTTCGAATTCATGGGCTAGACATCGACCTTCCCAGAGAGTCGCGTCTGCCGTGGCGTTGGGAGGGCCGGTAGCGGTATGAGCTGCGCCGGCATGAAGCAGAACCTTCCCCGACGTGAACGACGCTCCAAGATAACGCGAATCCGTGAGGTTCCTGATCATCGCCTGTTGACGATGCTGGTTGAGATCTTGTGTATAGGTCGCATAGGTTGACTCCAGGTTGACAATCACCCGCTCAATGTAGTCGGTGGTGAGGAAAGGGTATCTGCCAACAAGGCCCTTGTCATTGGCCGCAGTGAGCACATCTCTCATTGGCCCAAAGGCGTCCCTCAGGTCGTCCGGCGAGCACGTTTCTCGATATTCGAAGATTCGAGCGACGGTACCCAGAGCCGCCTGCACATTCGGATCAATCGTCTGCCCGTTCGTCTCAAGCGCCTGGTTCACGTCGGCAAAGTAGGGCCGCAGAACCTGCTGGATGGCCAAGGAGGCGTCATGCTCGATATCATGGCATCCCACCTGAATACGTTTCTCTGGATACATTGAATTCCACCGCCGCACGTGCTGCAAGAATTCAAAATCGGCAGTGAAGCCATTGAGAAAAAGCTCCCGGTTCGCCTCTTCAAACTCCCGCGCCTCCTCGTCGGGCAATCCCACATAGTGATTCAGGAATGGCGTGAGCGAATACTGCCGTTCGACCACCACAAAGGGGTATCGATCGAAGGTATTGAGGGCAAACACGAGCCGGTTGCGAAGGTGGTGGATGTACTTGAAATAATGGGTTTCGCCTACCAGGACGACGCGACAATCCTTGACCAGTGGCGGCAGCCAGGCCAGATCGTCAATATTCGAGAAGTCCTGATTGATGTCGTCGGTCTGCAAGGGCGAGACGCGAAAGCCTTCAGACGAGAAGAAACTCTTGCCGACCTCCTCTTTGGAAGGATAAGGAAGAATCTTCAGTGCTTCCGGGCGTCCCGAATCTTGCGGGGCCGAATAACCAGGAATTGAGGCAAATGTGACCGCAAGCACCACCACCGCCGGCACAAACGCCGGCGCCCGCCACACGCGTTTGACGCGTCGGCACCACTTCTTCCTCGGGGCCGCCGCTTCCGAACCAGCTTCTCCGTGATCTGACATCGAATCTCCGCATCCCAATAGGCGACACACTCCGAGAGCCAGGCACCCACTCGGACAGATGG
>CP070782.1:3856803-3871928 GCA_020346325.1 Phycisphaerales bacterium | reverse complement strand
AGCGACATCAACGGCCATGGTCATCACGAAGGTCTCCTCGAACACCTTCTGGGTGATATCCAGGATGTTGATATCGGCGCGGGCCATAAGGGTCGCCAGCTTGGCCACGATGCCGACCTGGTCTTCGCCGATGATAGTGACGATGCACAATTGGGGTGGCTTCTTGTCGGTCATAGGAAAAGCCTCTCGAATCCTTACGATTGCTTCTGGCCCAGTCGCGCCTGGAGGGCGGCCGCTTTTTCGTGATCGGTCATGTCGGCGCGCAGGGGGGTGATGGTAATGTGCCCCTCGCTCAGGGTGGACGTATCGGTGGCGATGGCCTCCGGTCGAAACGCGCCGCCGGCCAATTGAAAGACCGTTTCGCTCGCCCCGTCTTGCTGCGGGATGTAATACTCCTCGAAGCCGCCCGTCGCCTGCGGGACCACCCGCGGCTTCTTGGGTTTGCCGCGTGAGAGGCGGGGGATGTTGACGTTGATCACGTCGCCCGGTTCCAGCGGGGCCAGTTGCTTCAGCACGGCTAGGCCGTGTTTGGCGGCGCGATCGAAGTCCATCTCACGTTCGGCCGCCAGGCTCAGGGCCACCGACGGGATGCCGAGAAAGGCCGCTTCCATGGCCGCCGCGACGGTGCCCGAATAGTACACGTTGATGCCGACGTTGGCGCCGTTGTTGATGCCCGCGACGACCAGGTCGAACGGCTTTTCGTGGAGCTGCATGACGGCCAGTTTCACGCAGTCGGCCGGCGAGCCATGAACGCCAAAGCCGGTGAACAGGCCCTCGATCTCCACTTTGGTACAGCCCAGGGGCTCGAAGAACGTGACGCTGTGGCTGGCGCCGGATTGGCTGTCGGTCGGAGCCACGACCACCACGTCGCCCAGATGGCAGAGTTGCCTGTAGATGGCCGCCAGGCCTGGAGCGAAGATGCCGTCGTCGTTGGTCAGAAGTATATGCATGGTGTCGCGTCCGCCAAGACGCCCCTTCCAGTTTGTATTGCAGCGCCACCGCGAATCGGTGGAGCCTGTTTCGCTGCGAAGCCCGGCTGCGCGGCCCCGCAGAGCGGGGCACATTGTAGCGGGCGGTAGGGGGCCTGTCAATTCGGCTGCGCAGCACCGCGGCGGAGCGCGGCGGTGCCCTCTACGGTTGGCCGCTTGACGAACAGAGCGAGATCGCGGTATAGAAAGGCTCATGGAACGATATCTGCCTTCGAAGACATGTCGGATCATGAGCCGCGATGAGGTGCGGGCGGTCGACGCCTGGGCGATCAACGAGATCGGCGTGCCGGGCGTGGTGCTGATGGAGAACGCCGGACGGTGCTGCGCGGAGCTGATCACCGAGAAGCTTGCTGACGCTGACGGCCCCGCGGTCTGTATCTTCTGCGGGATGGGCAACAACGGCGGCGATGGATACGTGATCGCGCGCCATCTGCTCAATGCGGGCTTCAAGGTGCGCGTCGTCCTGTGCGGGCGCCGGGAAAAGGTGGCGGGGGATGCCCGTGTCAATCTCGATGGCCTGGAGCGGCTGGGGCACGCGGTCGATCTGCTGGACCCGGCGTCGGATGATGCCGAAGCACGGGTGCGGAGACTGGCGGGCCAGGCCGACATGATTGTCGATGCCCTGTTTGGCACGGGATTGCAGGGCCCGTTGCGAGGCGACTACCAAGCCTTGGTGGAGGCGATTAACGCGCTGGGAAGGCCGATTCTGGCAGTGGATATTCCGTCCGGCCTGGATTGCGATACGGGCCAGCCTCTCGGCACGGCCATCCGCGCGGCCTGCACCGTGACCTTTGTGGCCGTCAAGCGCGGGTTTGCCGCCGGGGCACAGGCCGGCCAATACACGGGCGAGGTCTATGTCGCCTCAATCGGGGTGGAGCCTCCAGTCAGCGCGCCGTAGGTCCGGCGGTGCAGCCGGCGCGTACGTTGCGTGTCATGCGATGATTCTGGCAGTGTGTACTCCGGTGACGTCCTGTTCGCGCCGTTAGAACGCTCCTGCCTTGCCGACCTGGCTTTGGTAGCCGATGACGTGGAGGAAACGCTCGTACGTGAAGATGGGGATGTACAAGGACTGCGCCTGCTGCTGGATCTCATTGTACTGCATCAGTCGCGCCTGAGCCGCGTTGTATCTCTCACGTGCCGTCGGATCGGCAGCCAGGATCTCCAGCGTCGGCTCCGGCGGTACCACCGGCTCGGTCCCGATGATGACGAAGTCCGTCTTGGCCGAGATGGCGTCCGCCACGGCGCCACCCCACTTCTCGATGAGCGCCTGGATGCTGCCCGTGGCGTTGTAGTCGGGTTTGCCGTCGTTGTTGAGATCGTAGTCGCCGGTAATGACGAACTGGTTGACCTTCTCCGTGTCCCAGATCAGGTTGGCCACGATGTCGTTGGTGGCGATCGGATTTCGCGCTTCCGACGACAGGACGCGAGCGATGGACGTCTTCCTGGCAATGGAGAAGATCTCGACCTCGGCTTTAGGTTTGCCGTCGCGCGGCACGCCGGAGGCCTTGTCGTAGACCGAGAAGGTCAGGCCGCGATAGACGCGGTCGTCCGAACCGAGATTGATGTGAACGATGCCTGCGGCGTCATCCACCAGAATGATTTGACCATCGGCATTTTGGGCGGCCGCTTCCTGATCGGGCTGCGGCTGAATCTTGCTAACCTGGGTCAGCGCATCGTCCAAACGTTCCTGTGCCACCTGCAACTCGGCCTGCGTTCGCAGCAGATCCTGATTCAGTTGCCGCGACGTCGCGCGCTCGTCCTCCAACTGCTTCAGGAGGTTGGAGGCACGCTGCTCGGAACTCTGTTCCATCAGCGCTTTGAGATCGTCGTAGTCGGCCGTAGTCTGGTCGACCTGCGTCTTGTATTCGTTGACTCTGGCCGTCAGGTCTTCGCGTGTCTGCTGCCAGACAGCGGTCGCATCGTCGAAACGCTCCTGGAGCTTTTGCAGTTGCAGCGCCACGGCGTCCTTCTGTTCGATGGTCTGCTCGAGCCCGGCCAGCAGGTCCGCCATCATCGTGGTCAAAGCCGCGTCGTTGGGATCGGGACCGTTCGGATCGTTGGCGTCGGCGGCCGGCAGGGCGATGTAAGGTTGGGCCTTGACCATCAGTGCCGCCACGGCATCGGCCGCGTTCTTGGCCTTCACCTCAGCCGAGGTCGTCTGCACGGGCTGGCCCAGCACGAGACCGGTCACTTGGTCGAAATACCGCAAGAGTGTCCCGAGGTTGCTCTCTCCAGACATTTGCGCCCCGACGAGTTCGCCCACCAGACGGATCTCATTGGACGAGGCCATCTCCGCCAGCTCGCTCTGGGCGTCTGCGGTTGTCGTCCGGAGTTCTTCAGCCTTGACGTAATAGATAACCGCCACCGTCGTCGCGACGATAAAAAGTCCGACGAACGTGATGAGCGTATAGAGCATAGCGTTGCTTTGACGTCGTTTACCTGGCGGCATAACAAGACTCCTTGGAAGACAAAAAATCGCCCATAGCTACCAATTTGACCATATTATCGCCTTTACTGGCCCTGTAGTCAAGAAAAAAGAACCCCTGGAGGGCGGGGCGTTTCGCTGGGCTAGAACGGCTGTTAATATCGGTCCAGAAGTGTCGGCAGTTCGGCGATTTTGTCGAGTCTGAGCCTGGGGGCGGCGCCCTGCCGGGGGGCTGCACCGGTGTGCAGGCGAGCCGGACGCCGGAGCTGAATGGTGAGCATGCCCAAGGCGTTGGGGGCGACAAAATCCTTGGTTTCGTTGTCCGCCACGTAGGCCATCGTCTCGGGAGTGACATTGAGCTGCTTGATGAGGGTCTCGAACCCGACCGGCGACGGCTTCCAGCAGGTCCGGCCCAGTTCCTCGGTGTACACGATGGCCTCGAAGTCGGATTCGAGGCCCAGGGCCAGCACCTTGAGACGCTGGGCGGGCAGATAGCCATCGGTGAGCAGGGCGAGCCGGTAGCTCTTCTTGAGCGTGTCGAGGGCCAGGCGACTCTCGGACGGCAGGGTCAGCTCGGGACGGTGACTGCGGTAGACCTCGACAAGCTGTGCGATCAACGCGTCGTCACAGGCCAGGCCCAGTTCGTCGAGGGCCGCGTTGAACGTGGCGGTGTGATTGCCCGCGGTGAACTGCTTCCACAGGCACGCAAACGCATCGGCCGTGCACGAGAGGTTCGAGAGCCTGGCAAGCACACGCGACACGGCGTGGAACCCGCTGCGGCAGTAGTCGATCTCGTCGTACAGTGTGTCGTCCAGGTCGAATATGACGGTTGTGATCATGTAGTACTCAATAGCTTTGGAACAGGCGGCCCCACTCGGTTTTCATGAATTGTCTGATGATTCGCTTGCCGACCGTCGGGTACCAGAGATAGTCATGATAGAGATTCGAGGCAAACGGCGCCCAGACCACCAGCGGCGAGTGCAGCAGGGGCTTTTCGAGAAAGCGCAGGGGGCCCTTGCGGAGCATCTGGTCGCCCCAGATGACCAGACTCTTCCTGGTCTGGAAGCCGAAGTTCTCTCGCGAGATGTCCTCGCCAGCGATCTCAATGCGTCCGGGATCGGCGGCCCCCAGGCCCATCTCGTCACACATCCGTAGATAGGGAATACTCATGGGATCGAACCCCATCATCTTGGCGGCGATCGCGTCGATGGCCACCGAATCCGTACTGGCCAGGACGAAGTTCTTGATCTTCGGGACCATGGTCCGGGGCCCGGCGCCGTCGCCACAGACGGTGCCATCCATCACGGCCAGTATCCCCGGGTGCAATTCCTTCTGCATGATCATCAAATCCACCAGCACTTCGTGGATGTATTTGTGGGCGTAGTGTCGCACCTCCTTGAGCAGGCCGCCAAAGGCGTTCTTGATCGCGCCGGTGGTCTGGGAGTGGCCGTGCGTCTTCAGCGTGGGCAGATGGATCACGTTCTTGCCCGGAAACATCTTCGGGATCTCGATGCCCTCGGGGAAGATGTCATTGAGCTTGAGCAGCTTGCCCTTGAAGGGATACGTGATCCATTCGACCTCGGGCAGGGCGGTGAACGTCAGGCCGTACTCGTTCAGCACCGGCATCCACTTGTTGTTGTGTGCTCCCTTGATCGGATCGGTGACCACCGTCTTGTTCTCGATGGGTAGCAGTTTGTCTTTCGCAAAGCTGTCGGCCAGCAAGGTCCGGACCACGCCTTCGACCTGCCACGGCTGTGATGAGCAGGCGGGAAAGTACTTGGTCCAGGAGAGATTGAGCTTGATCAGGGTCTCGATATCGGAGGAGATGGCATCCTGGTAGTTGACCAGATGCATGATTTCGCCGTAGGTGTCGAGGACTGTTTCCGGCGTGGTTCGAAGCACGGCGACGGTAGCGGTCTGCGTGTTGGCACTCACGATAATGTCTCCAATACTCCGGTTGATTCGCTACTTCGTCTGACTCTTCAAATGCAGCGCATGTTCCAGGTTACGCGTCGCTTCGGCATAGCCAGGCTGGATCTCCAACGCCTTGCGATAGTGCGCGATGGCTTCGTCGAGTCGGCCTTGAGCCAGGAAGGCGTTGGCGAGGTTATTATGCGCCTGATAGTGATCCGGTTTGAGTTCGAGGGCTTTACGATAGCACGCGATGGCCTGTTCGATCTGGCCGGAAGATTTCAACGCCGCACCGAGCAGGTTGTGCAAGGTGGGATCGTTCGGATGGCGCGCCAGCAGTTGACGAAGCTGAGTCTGTGCTTCGGCAAACTGGCGGCGCGACATCAACGCCAGCGCCAGCCTGCGGTGCGCCTGGATGTAGTCCGGTTTCAGCGTGACCGCCTGGTGGAGATGGTCGATGGCGTCATCGGTTTGCCCCTTTTGCTGGAGCAACCTGGCCAGCCGGTAATGGATCTCGGCCATCTCGGGCCGGAGGCGCAGGCCGGCGCGGAAGTGATCGATGGCGCGGTCGAGATCGCCCTGGGCGGTGTAGGCCAAGGCGAGATTGCACTGGACGTCAAACCGCCCCGGCACCAACTGGGCTGCCCGTTCGTAGTGCTCGATCGCTTCGGCATACCTGCCCTGTAGCAGGAGCAGGTCACCCAGGCGCCGATGCCCTTTCTCCGCTTCGGGAGCGACCTTGATGGCTTGCCGACATTCCTCGATGGCCAGGTCGATCTTGTCGGCCAGGCGGTAACACGTGGCACGCAGCAGATGCCGTTGAGGGCCCTGGGCGCGGTAGGGGACCAGATGCACGTGGGTCGCGACAGCAAGTCCGACGAGCAGGGCCCCATGCAATACCACGGCCCGATACTGCCTGCCGATGGCCAGACACCAGAGACGGTGCAGTCCATAAGCGCCGAACAGCAGCAGAGCCGGGATGATGGGGACCCGGTACCGCCCGGCGATGAAGAACGGCAGATAGGAAACGAAGCTGGCCAGGATGAAGCATACGATCAGAACGGACATTTCGATCTGCCTGTCGGTGAGCAGGGACACGGCGGGTTCTGTTTCTGATTGGACCGCGCGTTTTCGGATGCCGACGACCAGTTGGAAAAGTCCGAAGAGCGCCGCCGCCAGGACGAGCGGAAAGCTTGGCAGATAGCGCAACGTGGGTGAATACGCTTTTTCACTGCCGATCATTTTGTTATTGGCCACTTCCTCGGGGCCCCAGAACAATGCGGCCTTGATCGCCAGGAGCTTGAGCGTTCGCCAGGGATGAGTACGTATGTAGGCGACCGCCTTGCCGACGAACCAGGAGGAGACCTCGGAATCTTTCATGTCCCTGCCGACGAATCGCTGGACGCCCTCGATGATGGTGGGATGGTATTCGTTCTCGATGCCGAGTTCCCTGAGGTTGGGGACTCCGGAATAGGTGCCGGTCGAGGTCTCGTTGTTGCCCACGTAGAGATTGATGCCGGCATTGGTGGTAATCAAAACGAGATCGTTTCCCGCCACGTAGTTGCGGATCGTCACCGGCGCGATTGCGAGGACGGCTCCGATGCAGAACCCGCCGCCCGTGCAAATCAGTGATCGGATATTTCGATGTCGCCGTGCCCGCCAGAGAGCCCAGATCACGACGAGCGGCCCGAACAACAGGATATTCGTTCGCACCAGGGCATAGATTCCAAATACCACGCCGGCCGCGAGGCCCCAGCCCCACGTTGGGCGTTCGGGCCATCGGCTCTGGATACACAACAGCAGCAGTCCCAAACTGACCAGCAACACCGGCGAGAGCAATTCCCCTTCGAAATAGATGAAGACCCAGTAGATCGACATGAACAGGGCGAAGAGTAGCCCGACGCCGCGACCGAATAGCGTCCGGCCCAGGACGTAAGCAAGTAGACAGTTGGCCAGTCCGAGACCGATCTGGACGATACGCGCCGCCAGGTAGCTGCCATCGGTCAACCAATAGACCGCTGCCAGGAAGAACGGATAGCCCGGAGGGTGGAAGTAGGGACGGCGCGGGATCTCCGGGTCGGGGAAGTCGATAAGGTTCTTCGGGATGCTCCAGTCCTTCGTGACCATCGCCCGCGCCCAGTAGTCGTAATACCCCGCATCGACCTGGGGCAAGGCGAAGTCCGGCGCATGAACGACTTCGCGCAGGTACGAGAGGCGTAAACCCAGAGCGATCAGGAGAATGCCGCCTAAGGCCAGTCCTGTTATTAGGCGGGTCTTCGCGGCGCCGGCCCGTTTCGAACGGACACCTTCTGTGGTGTTCGGGGCTGCCTTATCAATACTCCGCCGTCTCTCGGATTTATGCGTTCGACGCACACTCACCATAGCATTATTTTACCATACGGCTGGGCCGGCAACAAGGTTCTCAGTGATGGTGGGACGTCACAACCTGAGCTGGGGTGACTCTGGTACGCTCGGACCTCGGTTCGATTCTTATCGGTTTGGCTTGGCGGGCTTAACGTGCTGGGGGACGCGAACGCAAGACGGCTTCCATGTTACGTTTGGCTTCGTCGTAATCGGGTCTGATCTGCAGCGCCTGCTGATAGTGGGCCAGGGCCTCGGTGATGTGGCCTTGAACGAGCAGGGCGTTAGCGAGATTATTGTGGGCCTGATAGTGGCTGGGCTTCAGTTCGAGGGCCCGTCGATAATGAGTGATGGCGCCGTCGAGATCGCCGGCCGACTTCAGCGCGATACCCAAGAGGTTGTGCAGATTGGGCTCATTGGGGTAGTGGGTGAGAATCTGACGTAGCTGCGCGATGGCCTCGTCGAACCGGCCTTGGGTCAGGAGGGTGGTAGCCAGATCGCGATGGGCCGGCAGATAGTCCGGCGCCAGCGCGGCGGCCTGTCGGAACTGTTCGATCGCCCCCTCGAATTGCTGGGTTCGCTTGAGCAGGGTGCCCAATCGATAGCGCACCTCGGGCACTTCCGGTTTGAGCCGTATCGCGACCTGCAGGTGCGCGATGGCGCGGTCGAGGGCACCGAGCGAACGATAGGCCAGAGCGAGATTACATTCCATGTCGAAGCGGGGCGGCCCCAATCGTCTCGCCTGGGTGTACTGCTCGATGGCCTCGGGATACTGCTTTTGCCGCATCAGCAGGTCGGCTAATCGGCGATGGCCCTTCTCTTCGGCCGGGTTGAGCTGGACCGCCTTGCGGCACTCCTGAACGGCCAGGTCGATCTGGCCGGACAGACGATAGCAACTGGCACGCAGTAGATGGGCGCTGGCCTGATCGTGTTCGTGTGGGATGATCGGGACACTGGCGATGATATAGGTCGCGACGGCGGCACCCGCCCAGATCAATGATCGTTTCCGGTCACGGGCGGCGATCCATTGGCCGATGTGGCCCAGCGCATAGGCTGCGAACAACAACAGGAACGGGATCACCGGAACGCGATAGCGGCCAACTATGAAAAACGGCAATACCGAGAGGAAGTACGTCAGGACAAAGAGTAGGGCTAGAACGGACCGCTCGAACTGCCGGTCTGAGACTTCGACGTCACCGCCTTGTGACGCTTGCCCTTTGCGGCAACCGAGACCCAGTTGTGCCAGGCCGAGGAGCCCGAGCGACAGGACCAGAGGAAAGCCGGGCAGGTAACGGAGGGTACCGGAGTTCAACTTCTCCAGGTAGATTTCTTTGTTACTGGGCAATTCCGTCGGCCCCCAGAACAGCAGCGTTTTGATCAATGCCAGCTTCAACGTCCTGGCCTTGTGCGTCCGGATGTAGTCGAGGGCTTTCCCGGTGAAGTAGGACGACACTTCGGAGTGTTTCATCTCGCGGCCGTGCAACGCCTCCACGCCCCGCACGATCTGGGGATAGTGGAAACAGTTCCAGTCGGTCTGTTCGGTAAGCGTTCCGACGCTGGGGAAAACGGTGTACTTGCCCGTGGAGTTCTCGCTGTTGCCGGTATAGAGATTGATGCCGAGGTTGGAGGTTATCAGGACGACGTCGTGGGCGACGACATAGTTGCGGATGGTCACCGGGAGAATTATCGCCATGGCGCCGAGTGAGAATCCCAGCCAAGTCAGCCCGACGTGGCTCTTCGGTTCTCGGCGTCGGTGGACCCACCAGCACCAGAGGAGAACGGCCGGTCCGAACGGAAGAATATTTGGGCGCACCACCGCGAAGATGCCGAACAGGATTCCGCCGGCCAGCGCATACCGCAAGGCGCGTTTACCATGCCAGAGGCAGAGGACGTAGACAACCGCTAATCCGAGCGTGCCCAGCAGGGCCGTGCTCAGGAGTTCGCCTTCGAAGTAGATGAACGCCCAGTAGGTGGAAGTCAGCGCCGCAAATACCAGTCCGGTCCGGCGATCGAACACGCTCTTGCCCAGGAGATAGGCCAGTAGGCCGCCGGCCAAGCCGAACGCCATTTGAACGATGCGGGCGGCCAGGTAGCTGCCCTGGAACATGCGGTACACGGCCGCCAGGAAGAAGGGGTACCCTGGCGGACGAAAATAGGGTGTCGTGCGGATCTCCGGATCGTCCGAATAACTGACGTTCTCGGGGATGGACCAATCGCCGGAGGCGAGGGCTCGGGCCCAATAATCATGGTAAGCCGCATCGACGAGCGGGCAGTCGAAATCGGGATTGTGCACGATCTCTCGCAGATACGAGATGCGCAGTGCCAGTCCCAGCAGCAGGATGCTGCCCAGGATCAGTCTGGTTCTCGAGCGATGGTCGGCCGGGGCCGACGTCCGGGAATGAGTTGCCCCACCAGCGCCAGGCGCCGTGTTGGCGACCTTAGCTTGTCTCTTCTGCCTGGCCCTTCGCCGCATCTTGCTCATTGCCCCATCTTAGCAGGTGCCGATCGAAGTGGCAAGATCTCGCGTCGGCGTGCAGGGGAGGCCGTCACGGTCTCGACGAGGGTCGTTGGGGTTGCTGGCCGGGGCCTTTATTCTGCCTAATCTTTTTGCGATTTTCGTGTATAATTCAGTGGCCTGAAAGCGGAGCCAAGCTGATATAAGGGTATTCAACATCGGACGTTGGAATGGTGCGGCGGAAAACGACATGAAGAATTACCTCCTCTTGATGCGGCCGGTACACTGGATCAAGAATATCTTCGTCTTTGCGGCGTTGATCTTCGCCCGACAGTTCCAGAGACCGCTGGATGAATCGCTACTGGCCCTGGCCAAGACTCTAGGGGCATTCGCCTGTTTCTCGCTGGCCGCCTCGACGGTCTATATCGTTAACGATCTGATGGACCGCCGAACCGACAGCATTCATCCGGAGCGCCGGCATCGGCCTCTGGCAGCCGGCCGGGCGAAGGTGCCGGGGGCCGTCGTGTTGGCGGTGGTTTGTGGGGCGGCGGCCCTGGTCGCAGGAACGCTCATGACCCCCTTGTTGGGGGCGATCCTCGTGGCCTACATCGTCCAGACGGTGCTCTATTCACTCGTGTTCAAACGGGTGATGATCCTGGACTGCGTCGTCATTGCCCTGGGGTTCTGCCTGCGGGCGGCGGCCGGGGCGGTGGTGATCGAGGTCTCGATTTCTCCCTGGCTGGTCATCTGCACGTTTGCGCTGTGCCTGTTCCTGGCGTTCAGCAAGCGGCGGGGCGAAATCGCCCAGCTTCAGGCTAACAGCGAGGCTTTTCGCAAGACGCTGGGCGAATACACGCCCGAACTGCTGGCCCACATGTTGAATGTGACGAGCGTGCTGGCCGTGGTGTGTTTTCTTCTCTACGCCATGGACCGGCGCACGGAAGAGCTCTTGGGCACGACCGATCTGGTTTACACGACGCCGTTCGTACTGTATTGTATCTTCCGGTTCAGCGCCTTGACGCAGAAGGGGGTGTATTCCGATCCGGTCCGACTGATTCTGCGCGACCGGCCGTTTCAGATTGGGATCGTGCTGTGGGGGTTCCTGAGTGTCGTGATTGTCTACGGCATAAGGAACGGCCTCTATGGCTAGCGCAGGTGCCGACGAGGTGAAACGGCAGGTATGGACAGTAAAGATGATTGAGGCCGACGGCCGGCGATGGCGAAAGACCGACTTCAAAAAGTGATGGCGGCGGCCGGTGTGGCGTCGCGTCGGCAATGCGAGGAACTGATCCTGGCCGGCGTGGTACGCGTCAACGGCAAGATCGTCGATGAACTTCCCGTCTTCGTCGATACCCGGGTCGACAAGATCGTGGTCGAAGGGAAACGCCTGCGGCTTGCGGAGCGGGTGTATTTTGTCCTCAACAAGCCCAAGGGGGTCATCTGTACGAATCGCGACCCACAGGGGCGTCGGCGCGCGATCGACCTGGTCCAGTGTTCGCAACGCGTCTTCTGCATCGGCCGGCTCGACGCGGATACCACCGGACTGATCATTCTGACCAACGATGCGGAATTGACCAACCAGTTGACCCATCCGCGCTACAAAGTGCCGAAAACCTATGTCGCTACGGTTAAGGGCCGTGTCGATGCCAAGGCGGTGGAACAACTGAAGAAAGGGATCTGGCTGGCCGAAGGCAAGACGGGCAAGACCGCCGTGAAGGTGCTCAAGGCGGGCCACCAGGAGTCGCTGCTCGAGATCACGATCAGCCAGGGACTCAATCGCCAGGTGCGTCGGATGCTCGCCCGCGTCGGGGTCCCGGTCAAATCGCTCAAGCGCGTGAGCATCGGCAACCTCAAGCTGCGGAAGCTGGGTACAGGCAGGTACCGTGAACTGACACCGGCCGAGGTGGCTTCTCTGCGACGGGCCCCGAAGGCGCAGGCAAGAGGCGGCCGTCTACCGACGAAGCCGCGTGCTTCAGACGGCCGCCGGAAGGGCTGACGGAAAGAGCCAGCCCCCTGATCCCGCGCGTCACCAGAACAACAGATCCAGACGCGTCTGGGCGGTGCCGTCCTCGTCATCCTGGTTAATGTAATCCAGGAGGGTCTCCTCGCTGTCACCCGATTCGTCTCCAGACAGGCCCAGCGGGGGCATTCCGGGAGGCGGGCCCATGGCTGCGCGGATCTGATTGGCGCCTTGGATGAGTTCCTCGGAGGCGAGCCGGCCGTCACCGCTGGCATCCACCTGATTGAACAACTCTGCGAAGATGCAAAGTCCGACGGCCTCCAGCGTTCCGTTGCCGCTCTCGCTGGCACTGAGGGCCTGTAGCGAACAAACGAGCCGGGCGACCGGAAAATGGGCCAGTTCAAGGCTGCGGCCGAACGAAGTGGGCGACAGGTCCGGGCGAGAACGGAACGAACATCGGGCCGCGGAAAAAACTCTGTAGGCCGGTAGGCTTTTGTTGCTCGGCGTCCCATAATCGGTTGTGCGCGCTCGGTCGGCACGGGGCCAGGAGGGAACACGACGGTGCTGTCGGGCCGGATCGACCGGCATTTCAGGGCCGGGGCTGGAGTTTTGATCGGTCCTTTCGCCGGGGGAGCGAACTGGCAGACGATCCAGGCCGGCGCCCGGACGGGGATGGTGAAGTCATTGCGTAAGACGGCCGTTAATGGTATAATGAAGATTTCGCGTTCAAAAGCTGTTTGGGGTCGTGAAGGAGTTGCGGTTTTGGCAGGCATCCGGAAACAAAGCTTAGCAGGTGCTGACGTGATCACGTTGGATCGGGGTCCGGTCCAGGAGCATTTCATAACGTTGACTCCCGAAGGTGATGAACTGCCGGAATCGCTCTTTCGCAGGGCCGGCGAGGTCGTCCACCAGATTGGTGGCCAGGTGGTTTCGGTCGAGGTGCTGGGGATGTCGGCCGCTGACCGGAAGGATCTGCCTGATCTGATGCAGGCCGTGGACGGGTCGGGGCTGGCTGTCGGCTGGGTCGAAAACACCCGGGCTGATAATCTCTGCGGGATTCACATCTGGCTGTTGGCCGGGACGCCCGTGACGCGGGTGGAATTGGGCGACGGTGTGGTGGGGAGCCTGTTTGATAACGATTGTGGCCGTTACTGCCGGCTGGTGGGCCTGCTGCCGACGGAAGCCTCCGGCACGCGCGAGAAGCAGACCGGCGAGATCTTCGAGCAGATGGAAACCGCCTTGGCCAAGGTTGGCATGACGTTCGCCAACGTGTTCCGAACGTGGTTCTACAACCACGATATCCTCGACTGGTACGACGAGTTCAATACCGTTCGCAACGATTTCTTCAGGGACCGGAACATCTACGACGGTGTGGTCCCCGCCAGTACGGGCATCGGCGGTGGCAATGCCATCGACGCGGCCCTGGTAGCGGGATTGGTGGCTCTGGAGCCCAGGAGTCCGGAGGTGCGCGTTTTCCAGGTCTCGTCGCCTCTTCAGTCATCGGCCCATGACTACGGCAGTTCCTTCAGTCGGGCCGTGGAAATGGATTGTCCGGACCACCGCCGGCTGTATGTTTCCGGGACGGCCAGTATCGACAAGGCCGGCAACACCATCTTCCTGGATGATTGCCGGGCCCAGGTCGCCAGGACCATGGAGGTGGTCCAGGCTATTCTGGAGTCGCGGCGGATGGGCTGGGCGGATGTGACCCGTGCTTTGGCCTATTTCAAGCGGGCCGAGGACGCTCCGCTCCTGGTCGCCTACCAGCAAGAGAACGACTTGCCGCCGTTCCCGATTATCGTCGCTGAAAACGACGTTTGTCGGGATAATCTTCTGTTCGAGCTCGAAGTCGACGCCGTGAGAGCCAAGTAACGGCCGTCCCCGGAGCCTCCCGGGCCACCGCATGTCGATGCGCTTCCGCGTCTGTCTCCGCGTAAGGGCAGATTTTCTGCTCGGAAAAGGCATGTACGGGGTTGCAAAATTGCGGCGATTCGGTAAAATCCTTGTTTCCGCGCCCTCTCGAGGGTGATTGTAGGTTGTTGTGGGAATCATTGCAGTTGGTGATGCAGGAGTAACATATGTCGAGAGTATGTCATTTTACGGGCAAGCGAACGGTCGCCGGCAGGAGTATTAGCCGGCGTGGTAAGGCCAAGCGGCACGGCGGTGTGGGTAAGAAGGTCACCGGCATCACCAAGCGCAAATTCAAGCCGAACATCCAGAAAGTGCGGGCGGTAGTCGATGGGAAGGTCTGCCGCATCAGGGTTTCGGCCAAGGCCATTCGCATGGGCCTGATCGAGAAGCCCCCGAAGCGCAATTACAAGCCCGCGGAAAAAGCGGCCAGCTGAACGCAGGCTTCTCTTTGTGGTGCATCAATCAAGCGAGGCGAGGTCTGCCTCGCTTTTTTTGTAAGTGGAGTTGGCGATGCCACGGAAAATCGACGCCGAGCAGGTTCGCAAAGTGGCCAAGCTCAGCCGGCTCGATCTGAGCGACGCGGAGATCGCGGAGTTCACGGACCAACTGGGAGCCATTCTCGAATACGTCGAGAAGATGAATGAACTGGACACGACCGAGGTCGAGCCTTTGGCGCACTGCCTGCCCATCAGCAACGTCTTCCGCGCCGATGAAGTCAAGCCGTCGCTGGGGACGGAGAAGGTCCTGGCCAACGCGCCGGAGCGGGAGACGCCGTTTTTCAAGGTGCCGAAGATCCTGGACGACAATTCGGGGGCTTGACACCTGCCCGCGGTGTGGGGAGAAGCGATTGTCTTTGGAGGTACCGATCGTGAGAAGCGCAAGATGGATTTCCCTGATTCTCGTGCTCGGGCTGTTCTGTTGGGGAGAGAACACCGTCATGGGAGCCAAGCAGAGCGCCGAAGCGCTGAACAAGCAAATCGTCAAGCCGGCTAAGTGTGAATACCTGCTTTCACTGCCGAAAGGCTACGGCGAGAACGACCAGAAGTGGCCCCTGATGCTGTTCCTGCACGGCGCGGGCGAACGGGGCAGCGATTTGAATCTCGTCAAGAAACACGG
>CP070782.1:3845071-3856703 GCA_020346325.1 Phycisphaerales bacterium | reverse complement strand
CGGCTTGCGGATGTCCACCTGCGAAGCCGGCAAGAAGACAGGCACACCGATATCGACGAGCAGGCCACCCTTGATCCGCCGGATCACCTTGCCGCTGACGACATCGCCCTCCTGTTTGGTGTTGATGATGTGCTCCCAGCCCCGGATGGTATCGGCCTTGCGCTTGCTGAGCAAGATCAGCCCGCCGTCCGAGTCCGTGTCTTCCAACAGAACCTCGATCTCCTTGCCCGGCACGATCTCGTCGGGACTGCCGAATTCGCCAGCATCCACGACGCCCTCGCTCTTGAGGCCGACTTCGACGATCACATCGTTACCGATCAGAGAGACGATAGTCCCTTTGAGAATGCTCCCCGGCAGGCGCGAATCCACCTTCCTCTGCAGAATCTGCTCGAGATATTCGTTCTCCCCACTGCCGAACATCTCGGTGACCTGTTCTTCCAGCTTTTCCGTGGACAATCCCAACTTATTGACAATATTTCGATCTACCATGAATCCCGATTCCCCTGTGGAGTTTCTCTGTGCGACCTGCCGACGCCCCACATACACGCCGCCAAGCCCTTACGCCACGTTGCACCAATCCAAGTTGATATTGGAAAACCCCTGCTCACGCAGCAGGGACTGAATTACGCTGATGCCCGAGAACTGGGCCCCATCATTGATTTTCGCCAAATCCTTCGAGATGCTTGACAAATTCCTCAATGACCCAGTTTGGGGTCGACGCTCCGGCCGTTACCCCGGCCACTTTTTTGCCAAAAACCACACTTCTATCAAGCTCGTCCCAATTTTGCAAGTGAAAGGTGGCTTCGTTGTGTTTTTTGCACAAGTCGGCCAGTCGGCGGGTGTTGGCGCTGTGCAGGCCGCCCAGCACGAACATGACATCGACCTTCTGACACAGCTCGATGGCCGACTCCTGCCGCTTGATCGCCTCCTTACAGAGGGTATTGATGACCTTCAATTCGCGGAAACTGCCCCGCCCGATGGCCCCCAGCATCCGGCCGAGCCGCTCCGGACTCTGCGTCGTCTGGCAGACGATGCCGAGCTTGCCATCACGAGGCAGTCGGTGCAAATCCTCCTCGCCCGCGACAACCACGACATCCTTGACGCAACCGACCACCCCCTGGACCTCCGGGTGGTTTTCTTCGCCAATGATGACGACCTCATAGCCCTCGGCTTCGAGCTGCTTGACGATCTGCTGGAGCCGTTTGACGAGCACGCATGTGGCATCGACAATCTGGAAGCCCTGCTGCTTGAGCCGATCCAACTCGCTCGGTGCCACGCCATGCGAACGGATCAGCACGGTACCCGAATCCGTCGCGTCGACGGAATCGACCGTCTGGAGCCCCGCCTTGCGGAGCCGCTCCACTTCATCTTCGTTGTGGATTACCGGACCGAGACTGTAGACCGGCTCGTCGGATTCGGCCTCCGCCAGAATCTGCTCGGCCGTACTGATCGCATTACGCACCCCCGGGCAGAACCCGCACTTTGCTGCTACCAATACCTTCATCGCAGGATCGATGTCCTTTCATCAAACGGTGCCCACTCTGTGGAGTCGAGACCATCCGCTACGAAGCGTCATTCCAGCGGTTCGATATAGAGGTTGCGGTATTCGATGAGGGCGCCTTCGCTTTGGAGGCAGATCTTGCCCGCTTTTTCCGAGCACCCGGTGGCGACGTTCTGGAGCACGCCGTTGACCATTACGACGACCCAGTCGTCCTTGCAGATGATGTCGTAGGCATTCCACTGGCCGATGGGCTTCTCGCTGCTGTCGTGCAGCTTGATGGTGCGACGCCCCTTGACGCGGCTGCCCCCTTTGGCATGTTCGGCAGTCTCGACGCCGCCGATCACCCAGAAATCCCCGGCGTTGCCAGAGTGCAGTTGGCATTCGAGACTCTTGGGCCAGACCTTGTCGTCGCCCGTCATGTGCACGAGCACACCGTTATTGCCCGGTTTCCCAGGCCAGCGCCATTCGACGTGCAGATGGTAGTCGGCATAGGGCGTCTCGGTCCGCATGTAGCCCCGCGGCCGGCCTGCGCAGCGCAGCACGCCCTTGTCGATCGACCAGGTCTGGGCTACGTCGGCGGCCGCATCGGAGAGGAAGAGCTTCCAGCCCGCAAAGTCCGCGCCGTTCCAGAGCACGATCTTCTCCTGCGGCACCACCGGCGCCGACTCAGCCGCGACAGCAGGCGAAGGCATGAACGAGGTTACCCCTAGCAGCACAGTGATGATCGTGGCAGTTCGCATCGCATGTCTCCTTCCTTCTGCATCGAGCCTTGTCCATCTTCCCGGGCAAATACACACCCAAATGTGTCATCCTGGGCCCAAGGCGAAGGATCTGGGCCGGGCATGAAAACGAGTGTCATCTGCAGTCCAACGCCAGATGCTTCACTTCGTTCAGCATGACAATTGTGTGTCCACCTGCGCGCCTATGACATCACGCGTGCCAATCCGGTCAGGTCAGTCTCGTCTTGCCTGGAATCGCCACCTCCGGCATCGGCAGGTCACCAAACTCATACGCCGGCGGACTCAGGTCCAGCTTCGACGCCTTCATGACCCAATCCCATTTCAACGCCCGGCCCGTGTAAGCACTCATCCGACCCATAATCGACGTCAAGGTGCTCTCGGCGATCCGCTTGCCCTCGTTCAGGCGCGTGCCGGAACGAATGGCCGCGATCTGATCGGCGTGCTGGGTCAGGCACGGATCGTGCTCGTCCCAGCCCATCTCGGCGGCATTGGCACCGGTAATCACGGCGCGTCCGAAGTCTAACTGGGCCGTGCCCTTGGTCCCGACGACCCGCTGATAGTGCGGATTCGAAATGCCGTCCTGCTGGGCACCCTTATAGGAGACGCGCACGCCGTTCGGGTACTCGTACTCGACCGCGAAATGGTCATAGGAATCGCCGTACTCGGGCTCGGTCCGCTGCTGGCGACCGCCCAGGGCGACGCACTGGATCGGAGGCGAACCGAGGGCCCAGTTCATCACGTCCAGGTTGTGCACGTGCATCTCGACGATGAAGTCGCCGCTGAGCCAGGTCATGAACAGCCAGCGACGCAACTGCCATTCCATGTCCGACCACTTGGGGTCGCGCTGCTGGGGGCCCCAACTGCGCATGCCTCCGCCCAAGCGGAAGCACTGGCCGGCGAGAATCGTGCCGATTGCGCCATCATGAACGCGCTGCGTCGCCTCGACGAGATGCGAGATCCGCCGCATCTGCGTGCCGGCCACGATGGTCAGCCCCTTCTGGTCGGCCAGTTCCGACGAGGCGATCACCGACCGCACTCCCACCGGGTCGACCGCCACCGGCTTTTCCATGAACACGTGCTTGCCCGCCTCGATGGCAGCCTTGAGCGTCATCGGGCGAAAGTGTGGCGGGGTCGTCAGGATGACCATGTCCACGTTCGTCGCTAGCACTTTCTCGTGCGCGTCCCACCCAACGAAACAGGTATCATCGGTGACTTTGACTTTGTCGGCGACGTTGAACTGGGTTGGGTTACCGCTATCGTCGACCGGACGGCTCGTCAAACGCTTCCGGCAGCGATCCAGTCGGTCCTGGAACATGTCACCCATGGCGATCAATTCGACGTTCCCGGACGACGCCAGACACCGCAAGGAATCGTGCGTTCCGCGTCCGCCGCAACCGATAACTCCCAGACGCACCTTGTCACTGCCAGCCGCGAACGCCCGTGGGCTCAGCCCCGAAAGCGCCGCCGTGGAAAACGCGCCGGCTGCTGCCCTCCTTACAAAATCCCGTCTCGACAACCGCTCTTGTCTGCTCTGATCATCCATTTCCATACCCCAATCTGGTCTGAGCCTTTTGACCGCTACTTCAGCGATTCGATGGTTATGTTGCGAAACTCGATCGGACTGCCTTCACTCTGCAGCGCGATATAGCCCCTGGCCGGTGCGGCCGCCGTTCCGTAGTTCTGCTCGACGCCGTTGACAACGCAGCGCACCGTGCCGCCCTGGCAAGTAATGTCGTATGTATTCCACTGTCCCGGCGGGTTCTCGCTGCTGTCGTGCTTTCGTTTGACGTGGACGTACTTGTTGTTCGGATCCTCATAGCGCTTCCCGCCCACGGTGATGCCCGAGTGACTCAGGATCCAGAAGTCACCGGCCTGGCCCGACATCAACTGGCTCTCGATGCACTTGGGCCAGACCTGGTCGGGCAACTGGACGTGCAGCAGAACGCCGCTGTTCGTCGGCTTCTCGGGCCAGCGCCATTCCACGTGCAGATGATAGTCGGCGTACTCCTTGACCGTCCGCATGTAACCGTTCGGGGCGCCCTTGCAGTGAATGACCCCGTCCCGGATGCTCCAGACATCCTCGACATCGACGTTCTCATCGGGAATGAAGAGCTTCCACCCCTCGAAGTCCTTGCCGTTCCACAAGGCCACCTTTGTATCCTGACTGCCACCGCCGCGTATGCCCTGACATCCTGCCGCAGCCGGCAGTACCGCAACCAGCAGGCACCGTATCATTGCTCTTATCATGGCATCCTTTCTCCTGAGTGTCGACCGTAATCCTTATCCATCCGTCGGCTACGCTCGTGGACATCTTCGGGTAAGACAATTCTACCCTGCAGAACGTCTCTGGGAGTCCGCCTCGCTTGTCATTCCCGCGCGGAGCCTGCCCTCGGCCCCGACCAGGGGCGGGAATCCAGACTGCTTCGATACAGTCTGGACCCCTGCCTGCGCAGGGGTGACAGAGTCGGGCCCGTGCGGCATTATCCACGGTTGCCAGAATTTCTTCATACATACCATCGGCTACACTAGCGGGGTCTCGCCCGGAATGGCCACCGGGGCCAGGGGCAGATCGCCGAACTCGTATTTCTCCGGCCGCAAGTCCAGCTTCGAGGCCTTCATCGCCCAATCCCACTTCAAGGCCCGACCGGTGTATGCACTCATACGCCCGATGATCGCATTCATCGTGCTCTCGGCGATGTTCTGCGCCTCGTTGATCGCCTTGCTGTTGCGGATGCTGTCGATCAGAACGCGGTGCTCTTCGTAATAGGGATTCTCGTTCGGCCCGTCGTACTGGTAGACCGTGTTGCCGCGTCTGTCTTTGAGAAAACCCACCGCCTGGTCGGTGTACATCTGCCCTTGGGTACCCACCAACCGCTCGCACACGTGGTAGGCCGAACCGGCGTTCTGCTTACACATGCTCGCCACGCGGACGCCGTTGGGATATTCGAATTCACAGGCAAAATGATCGAAGACGTTGCCATACTCCGGGCCTGTGCGTGCCTGTCGCCCTCCCATGCCCAGGACCTGGATCGGGTGCGCGCCGATCCCCCAATTGATGACATCGAGGTTGTGCACGTGCTGCTCGCAGATGTGGTCGCCGCTGAGCCAGGTGGTGTAGAACCAGTTGCGGCACTGCCACTCCATATCGCTCATCGCCGCGGTCTTCGCCACCTTGAACTGGTCCCAGGCCAGCCCCATGTTCCAGTAGCACTGGCCGGACATGATCTCGCCGATCGCGCCGTCGCGCACGCGTTTGAGAATGTCCACGTAGTGATTCTGATGACGCCGCTGTGTGCCGGCCACAACAGACAGCCCTTTCTCCTGAGCGACCTTGCCCGCCGCCAGGATCGTCCGAACGCCGACGGGATCGACCGCCGCCGGTTTTTCCATAAACACGTGCTTGCCCGCCTGGACCGCCGCCATGAGGTGCCCGGGTCGAAAGTGCGGCGGGGTCGTTAGCAGCACCAGGTCCACGCCGCTGTTCAGCACGCCCTGGTACGCATCGAAGCCAATAAAGCGACGCGACTGCGGCACGTCCATCTGCGGCGCCAACGATTCGAACGCGTCGCGATCGTATCGCCCCTCGGCCCCTTCGCTGAGCATCTTGTACGATTTGTCGAGTTGATCGGCAAACAGATCGCCCATGGCCCACAGCTTGACCGGGGTCCTCGTGCTCATGAGCACTTGCGTGGCCGCGCCCGTGCCGCGTCCCCCGCAGCCGATGAGTCCGACCTTGATGCTATCGGAACCGGCCGCGTGGAGCTTGCTGGCCGCTAACCCCAAAGCGCCTACAGAAGCGGCCGACCTTCTCACGAATTCTCTCCGCGTCAGTTGCGGCGGCCCGCCTGCTGTCGTAACGCTCATGATGCCTCCCTTTCGAAACGTGCCCGCGACCGAGTCTCCCGAGCCGGGCTGCTAGTTCGTCAACGGCTTGACGCGAATGTTGCGAAACTCCACGCCCCCGCCGTGATCCTGCAGGCCGATGTAGCCGCGGCGCCGCGTCAAGCCCGGATGGGCCTCGTGTCTATAGCGGAAGTACGTCGTGTTCGTATCGACGACCTCCTGGCCGTTCAGCCCCACTTGCACCCGCGGCCCCTTGCAGCGAATGGTCATCGTCTGCCACTCGTTGGCCCGTTTGCTGGCGCGTTCCGAAGGAGCCTGGATGCCGTAGATACTGCCGGTGTACTGGTTCGGGTTCAGGTCGCGCCACTGCTCGGCGCGGTCGTGAATGATCTGGATCTCCATGCCGACGTAGGCCGGGTCACCGCGATGGGGTGTTCGCAGAAAGACGCCGCTGTTGCCTTCCCGTGCCACGCGGAACTCGAGCGACAACTCGAAGTCGTCGTACTGGCGCACCGTCGAAAGCCACCCGCCCTGCCCCTGGGCCGAGAGGATACCGTCTTCGACCTGCCAATTGCCCTGCTCGCCCCCGATCTGCTGCCAGCCCACCAGGCCGGTGGCCAGCAGGTCCTCGCCTCCTATCCCCACGCTGCGACTGACGCGAGCGCATGAGCCGAGGCCCAAAGTCACACAGAGCAGAACCACCAGCCCGCCTGCTTTTGTCTTTTCCATTTCACACCTCCCAATCCGACGGCGGATTCGTCCTCCACGACCGCAAGAGACCATCTGATGTGTCATCGCATCGTCACCCGAGCTTCGGAAGATACACCCAACGGAACCCATGGAAGTCAGCGTACCGGGACGTCCATACGGCGTCAAGCCTATTCCAGGGCCGTTTCAGGCCGGCGATCCGCTTGACGATGGTGGACCCGAACGCTATGATTGCCGGCGATGTACGGTTGTGATGACGTCACCGCGAAGACCCGCCGCTGGGCCCGGTACCGACGGCTGCGCCGAATCCTCACTTGGGGCCTCGCCCTGTTCGCCACCACGTGGGTTGTCGCCTGTCCTGACACGCAACCCCAGGAAGAGACGCCCCCGCCACCATCGACCGCGGATCGCGCCAGCGCCCCGGCTGAGGCGCCGGTCGCCCTCTACGGCTACAAGGTCATTAGGACGTTTCCACACGACCCGCGCCACTTCACCCAGGGGCTCATCTACCGAGACGGATTCCTCTACGAAGGCACCGGACTCTACGGGCAGTCGGTCCTGATCAAGCGCGAGCTGGCGACGAATAAGATCGTCAAGAAGTACCGCCTGCCGCGCCGGTATTTCGGCGAAGGCATCTCGCTTTTCAACGACCAGCTCATCCAACTGACGTGGAAGTCGCGCACGGGGTTTCGCTACGACGAGAAGACGTTCCGCCTGCTGGGCCAGTTCCACTACGACACCGAAGGTTGGGGCCTGACCCATGATGGCACACATTTGATCCTCAGCGACGGGACCGACACCTTGCGGTTTCTGGATCCCAACACCTGCACCGAGACGGGCCGGATCAGAGTGCGTTACAACGGCCGATCGCTGCGCGAGATCAACGAGCTCGAATTCATCGACGGCAAGATCTACGCCAACGTCCTGCCAACCGACTACATCGCGATCATCGCACCCGACACCGGGCGCGTCACCGCGTGGATCGACCTCCGCGGGCTCTACGATCCGCCGGAGGCACCGTCCAACAGCATCCTCAACGGCATCGCCTACGTCCCCGAGACCAAGCATCTGCTGGTCACCGGCAAGCTCTGGCCCAAACTCTTTGAGATCGAATTGGTGCCGCATCGTTCCAACGCGCCGTAGTCGCGCCGTGCTCAATCGAGAGCGCGAAAGTGAACGCCTATCGTCTTCAGCCGCTGGAGATGGCGTTCGAGCCGACCCACGAAATCGTCGTAGTCCTTGCGCTCCCGCGGCGACCAGCCCACCTCGGCCAGCGCCGCCGCCCGCGGGTAGGCCATGTAGTCCAGATGCTCGGCCGTGGCGATGTACTCACCCCATAACTGACCCTGCACACCCAGCACGTGCCGGGCGTTCTCGGCGGCAATCGCCTCCGGAATCGGATCGTACGAATAGACCCGCGCCAGCGGCAGGTTTCCGCCAATGGCCAGCGGTTCGGATTCGGGCGGGCCCTGGTAGTAATCGAAATAGGTGTGTGACGTCGGCGCCATGACGACATCGTGCCCGGCGTTGGCGGCCGCGATCCCGCCCTGCTCGCCCCGCCAGCTCATCACCGTCGCGCCGGGGGCCAGGCCCCCCTGGAGAATCTCGTCCCAGCCGACCAGACGCCGCTCGTACTGGGCCAGGAATACGTCCATCCGCGCGATGAACCAACTGTGCAACTCGTGCGCGTCGGCCAGTTCCAGGCGTTTCATCTGTTCCTGCATCTCAGGGTCGTTGGCCCAGTGCTCCGTGTTGGCTTCGTCGCCGCCGATATGGATGTGCGCGCTCGGGAAAAGCTCCATCACCTCGGTCAGCACGTCCTGGAAAAACGCCACCGCCCTCGGGCGCGGTGCGATCAGGCCCCTAGTCTTGTACCACCGCTGTTCGAGCGGCAATGCGCCGAGCGGGCCCGGGGTGATGCCCAGCTCTGGATGGACCACAATCGCCGCGCCGGTATGGAACGGCATTTCAATCTCCGGCACGATCGTGATATAACGCTCGGCGGCGTAGCGCACGAGTTCGCGAATATCCTCCTGCGTGTAGAAGCCGAAGCGGCGCGGCCCCGTCCCGCCTCGCCGGCGGAGGTTCCAGTCCATCTGCGAGCCGAGTTGTGCCAACTGCGGATACTTCCTGATCTCGATCCGCCAACCCTCGTTGTCCGTCAGGTGGACTTGCAGGTGGTTGAACTTGTGCAACGCCATGACATCGATGAACCGTTTGACGTCCGGCACTGAAATGAAGTGCCGGGCCGGGTCGAGCAGCAGCCCCCGCCACTGAAAGCGCGGCGTGTCGGTAATGTACACACAGGGCACGTCCCAGGTGACATCATCGGCCTTCGCCTTGCTGAAGATCGCGGCCGGCAGCAGTTGCCGCAACGTCTGGATGCCGTAGAACAGACCCGGCGGTCGGCGCGCCGCGATCGTGATCCCGCCGCGCGTCACGTCGAGCGTGTAGCCTTCGTCCCCCAGATCGGACAGGTTCCGGTCCAGCGTTAATTCGATCGCGGGCTCATCGCCCTGCCGGGACGTAGCACCGCGCAGAACAAAACCGGTCGCAGGCGTCAGGAAATCGATCAGTTTCGAAGCCTCGGCCCAGGCCGGCCCGCGTGCCACAATCCGCGTCTGCGGCGTCAGCCGAAAGGCCCCCTCCCGCCGCTGGACCGAGACCGGCTGCGGAATCACACTCGGTTCACCCGCATCCACTCCGGCGGCCAGACCCAGCACCACCACCCCTGCCACCAACAAAGCCGCACCCAATCGCATCATCAGAACCTCCCTTCTAGCAGTGTCACATCGTCACCCGACCATACCGCCCCGCCCCCGGCCAGGCAACCGCAAAACGGTGGAAAAGAACGCCTATCGCGACGTCGGAAATTGGCTTTGCTTTTCAGCCGACCGGCGTTTTGGGCCCAGAAACCGCGAAAATTGGCTTTGTTTTGCACGAATGATGACACCGGACCGACCCTTTCCTGCTCGGCGATTGAGTATTGGGCAATAGGCACGTCGGGCTGAATTGGGGCTGATTGGGCACGTTCTCATACGGCACCCACCCTCTGGCTGGAACATTCGCAGTATTGCATTGGGGGTTAACAACTACTTGTTATTCATTATTCATGATACACGTCGCGAGCCGTGGCGTCAAGGCAAATCCGGGGACGGGGCTGGAATTGGGCGAGGCGAGCCAAAATACGTATTTCCCGCAATTGAGGCCATGGCCTTCGATTTCCTACAATGGCATCAGTGGCAAGTCCTGGTGTCCCTATCGGTCCGGTTCTTCAGCGTCAGTTTCGAGACCGGTGCCCTGTGATCTGGAGGGAAGCTATGTCGATCGAGAACCGCTTTCGCATGCCTTTGGCAGCATCCTTTATCCTTCCTCTCGTTATCTCGGCTGCATACGGTAAGGTCATCTACGTGGACGACGATGCCGCCGGGGCTCATGATGGCTCGAACTGGGCCAATGCCTACCCGTGCTTGCAGGCTGCCCTGGCCGTAGCCCAATCAGGCGATGAAATTCGCGTAGCGAAGGGCATATACAAACCTGATCGGTCTCTCGGAACGGGGAGGTTTTCCGCGATCGTGGCATCAGGTGACCGCGCCGCTACGTTTCACCTCATCAACGGTGTAGCAGTCAGGGGTGGCTACGCCGGCTCTGGCGGACCAGATGCGGACGCACGCGATATCGAGCTCTATGAGACTATCCTCAGTGGGGATTTGAGCGGCGATGACGGGCCGGACTTCACAAACAACGCCGAGAACAGCTACCATGTGGTTACCGGTAGCGAAAGCGATACGACGGCAGTGCTGGAAGGTGTCACCATCACCGGGGGCAATGCCAATGGCGTGAAGCCATATCACGCCGGAGGTGGGATATACAGTCTGTCTGGTAGCCTGTCCAGTAGCCCGACACTAATCCATTGCACGTTCAGCGCCAACCGGGGAAATGCCGGCGGCGCGATGGCCAACGACGGGCCGGGCAACGCGGTCTTGATGAACTGTACCTTCATCGGTAACTCCGCAGATAACTATGGCGGCGCGATCTACAACCTGGGCAGCAGCCCGCTCCTGACGGACTGCGAATTCATCGGCAACTCAGCCACCGACGGAGGTGGCATACTCAACTGGAATGATTGCCGGCCAACATTGACTAACTGCACTTTTCGCGGGAACTCGGCACGTTCTGACGGCGGCGCCATTCACTGCCACAATTCCGGGATGGATATCGAAAGAAGTAGCATGATAGGGAATTCCGCCCAACACTATGGCGGCGGCATCTATTGCGACACTTCCGTGCAGGTTGTCAACAGTGTCATTGCCGGCAATTCGGCCATGTATGGTGGCGGGACCTACTGCTACTCTTCTTCCCCTACGATCTTGAACAGCACCATCGTGGGCAATTCGGCCACCGGCTATGGCGGGGGCGGCATTTACTGCGGCAATGCCTCGCCGACAGCGGTGAACACGATCCTATGGGAGAATGGTCCGGACGAGATCTACCTCAAGTACAGTAGCATCGATGTGAGTTATTGCGACGTTCAAGACGGCTGGCCTGGAGAGGGGAACATTGATGCCGACCCGCTGTTTGTGAACGTCGAGGGAGCCGACGGCGTGATAGGCACGGACGACGATGACCTGCATCTATTGCCGGGCTCTCCCTGTATCGACGCCGGCGAGAACCTTGCCGTCCCGGAATCAGCCGTCGCCGACCTTGATGGGGGCCCTCGCATCATTAACGGCACCGTCGACATGGGGGCCTATGAAGCAACCGCGACGTCGGCAGCCACGATTCACTACGTCGACGCGCATGCGACCGGGAACAACAATGGGTCCAGTTGGTCCAATGC
>CP070782.1:3840642-3844971 GCA_020346325.1 Phycisphaerales bacterium | reverse complement strand
CGACGCACAGGGCCATCCCGTCGATCCGGCCGAACCCAACGGCGTCAAGTTCGAATCGTTCATCTTCGATGCTCTGCCGATGGGCCGGCACTCGATTATCCTCGACATCGAGCGGAGCGAGCAGTTCGCGCCCACGAAGAATGCCACGGGGGTCGATAGCGCTGAATCGTGCCGGGCGATGATGGTAGCCCGCGCCGCGCATTGGCTGGAAACCGCCGGTGTAACAGTCCCCCGCCGAGCGGACGGATCGCCTGACTGCCTGATCGAGATCGCCCCAAGCTTCGCGCTGGAGCCGGCCGACATCAAGGCCAAGCTGGACCAGATCCCCCAAATCGGCGCCGGTGACGAGGTCTACCTCGACGAAATGTAAACATCAAAGACGAGAATGCAGAATTGTGGAAGTCATACCGGCGCGCCGGGATTCCGCCCTTTTTGATCTTTGATTCTTGGATCTTGCTTTCCCGGGATTATTTCGTGGAGAACTTGTGCACGGTCTGACTGGCGAATTTCTGTCCCGGTTCGAGCACCACGGACGGGAATTGCGGCTTGTTGGGCGAATCGGGGTAGTGCTGCGTCTCCAGGCAGAAGGCCGCGTGCTTGTCGTACTTCGCCCCGCCTTTGCCCACGATTGAGCCATCGAGGAAGTTGCCCGTGTAGAGCTGCACGCCCGGTTCGGTCGTGTGGATCTCCATCACCCGGCCACTGCCTGGCTCGCGCACCCGGGCACAGAGCTTCATCTCCCCGACTGGCCCGCTGAGCACGTAGTTGTGGTCGAAGCCGCTGGCCGTCTGGCGCAACCGTGAGCCGATCGTCCGCGGCCGGGTGAAATCCAGGGGCATGTCGTGCACGCTGGCGATAACCCCGTTCGGAATCAATTCCTGGTCGATCAACGTGAACTTCTCGGCGTTGATCATCAACTCGTGGCCCAGAATGTCGCCGCTGCCCTGCCCGGCCAGGTTCCAGTAGCTGTGGTTGGTCAGGTTCAGCACGGTTTTCTTGTCCGTCTCGGCCTCGTAGCTGATGCGCAGCTCGTCGGAATTGGTCAGCGTGTAGGTGACGGTACACTGGAGATTGCCCGGATAGCCTTCTTCGCCGTCGGGGCTGAGGTAGGTCATCTTGACCCAGGCCTCGTCCTCGGTCGCCACCGCCTCCTGCGTCTCCCAGACCTTCTTGTCGAAGCCTTGGAGACCGCCGTGCAGATGGTTGGGCCCGTTGTTGGTCGCCAGGGTGTACTCGGTGCCGTCCAGGGTGAACTTGCCCTTGGCGATGCGGTTGCCGTAGCGCCCGACCGTCGAGCCGAGGTAAGCGGTTTGGTTGATATAACCTTCCAGCGTATCGAAGCCCAGGACGACATCGCCCAGACTGCCGTCCCGATCGGGTACGTGCAAGGAAACCAACGTGGCCCCGAAATTCGTGATGCGGGCCCGGAACCCCTTCGAGCTGGTGAGCGTGTAGATCAAGACCTCCTGGCCGTCGGTGGTTTGCCCAAATGGTTCCTTATGCGCGTTCATAGGTATAGCTCCTTCGCTGGCTGTTCTCAATATCATTCGATTGTGCCTGCAGCGTCCGCCGTAGACTCCGGTCGCCTGGGCCATCGAAGCGGCGAAAGGTTCGCTCGCCGCCGGGTAAGACATCACCGTCGTGGGAAGACAGCCACGTAGATCGCCCTGCAAGCTGCCCGGAGTATAGCGGCCCTTACGCCGGTTGTCAAAGGGCTTGGGGAGAACGGTCCCGGATTGGTGCCGCGAGCCTCTGTGGGGCGGCGGTTTGCAGCGCCTCCCAAAACGAGCCATGGCCCCGGGTTTCGCAAGTCCGGGGCCACGGAACATGGCCTTACAACACTGACAGGGAATGGCGGCACTACTGGCCGGATGCCGGATGGCCCACGCCGATATCGTCGATGAAGATCAGGCCCGCACCGCCGGCACTGGGATTGTCGCGATCGCCCAGACCGATATACATCGTCCTGACACTACTGAGATTGACGCCATCGAACTCGCCAAACGGAATCAGCCATTCCTGCCACGTCGTGCTCAGCACAATCTGAGGGTCCTCATGGGTCACGACGGCCGCCTGGCCCGCCGTATCTTCCACGGCGACATAGAGGGCCGCGGGATCGTTGTCTGCCTGGCCTGTGACGTAGAGACGCAGAGTATCGGCGCCGCGGGCGTTCCAGTCGGCGCCACCCAGGTCCCGCTCGGCCTCGGAGTAGAACGGCGCCGCGGAGTTGTCGTACTCCAGCGGCATGGATTGCCGGCCACTGTTGACAATCGACCGTTCGGCAAACGGCGCCTCCAGATACCCTACAGTCGAGCCGGTCTCGTTGACCCACCCATCGATCCACGCTTCGTAGATCAGGTTTTCCTCGTCATCGTAGCTCTCGAAATCATCGATAACGCCGTATTCCTGGGTGGCGAAGCTCCAGAGATCGCCTTCCCAGACGCTGACGGTTTCGCTTTCGTTGACCTCGTTGATCTTCCAGTAGTAGTCGGTGCCAAACGCCAAGTCTTGGGGGGCGTAGGCCGCGTCGACGACCGTATCAACCAGAGCTGTCTCACCGGCCACCGCCTGCGAATCGGTGCTCAAATAGACCTCGTGCGAAGTGGCTTCTCGACCCGCACGCCAGCTCAGGACCGTATCAGGCGGCACGTCGCCCTGCCCGTCGGCCGGCTGTGGCTGGCGGGCCTGGGCCGGGATGTACAGGAAACGCACTTCGCTGAGTCCGAGCTGACCTGTCGTCCCGTAGCCACTGTTGACCGTGAGGCGAACGTACCGAGCCGCGACGCCGCCCAGGTCCATAGTCGTGTTAGCCGCATAGTCCGCCCGTGCGGTAGCCTGGGCCAACACCACATCGCCGAGAGTCGTCCAATCGGCGCCGTCGCTCGAATATGCGACCGTGACGTCTTTCAGTCCAAAGCCGAGGATCAACTCGAACTGGACGTTGTAGTTCCAGACCAACATCTCATGCAGCTTATAGACCCGGTCGAACTCATATTGAATCCAGATCGGTTCATCGGTCGCAGTGCCCAGCCACATGTCCGTGGCCGCGGTCGAGTGCTCGTCATTGGCATTGAGCCCGGAGCCATTGACCGTGTTGTCCGGCCCCGCCCCGGCATCCGAGGATGCATTGCTGGAGGCGATGATGTTTTCAACCGGATACGCGAACGGCTCGACTGCGAAACTCCAGACATCGCCCTTGTAGATCGTGCTGTCGGGCGCCGCGTTGACCTCATCGACGCGCCAGTAGTAGGTCTGGCCGAATTCGAGACGGCCGGTGTCATAGGCAGCGGCGGTCTGGCCCTCGCTCACCAGGACATCCGATGGATTCGACCGGTCCGCGCCGTTGACATCAGCGAACGCCGTTCCGAAGTAGACGTCGTGCGCGGCCGCAAACGTACCCGGGGTCCAGGACAACGTCAGATCCCGCGGCACATCGCCGGCCTCAGTGGCAGGATCTGGATCGGCCGCTTGCACCGGCACCACCTTGCCCGACGGTTCGATCCCAGCGACGTAGTCCCCTTCATAGACGTAGACGAAATCCAGCCACAGAGGAACATCGGTGGCGGCGCACCAGATCTCGAGCTTCACCCCGGTGTGTAGGACATCCGACGTGTAGGTGTACTCGGCCCACTCCGTCGTCAGATCAAAGGGAGTCGCGTTCCAGGCCCCCACACTGTTGTCCGCGGCTTTCATGGCGACGGTGAGGGGGCGTGGTTCTTCGGCCTTGGCCCAGAAGCTGACCGTGTAGTCCTTGCTCATGTCCATCGTCATCGTGGAATAAGCCACAATGAAATGCCAGTTGGCCGAACCCAGGGGATCGACTCGAATGCTTCTGGCGCCGTCAATAGAGTCGGCCTCGTCCACCGTAGCCACACTGCCGGCACCCTCGGCGGGATTCCAGGTCCACCAACCTTCGTACGCCCCGTCGTCCTGGATGACTTCATCCTCCTCGAAACTGTGATTGAGGACCAGGTTTTCGACCTGCTGCGCCTGTGCCACAGGCATGACCGCCACCAGAGCCAAGACCATCAATACGACTGAACATACCAGTTTCCTGCACATGATCGTCCTCCCTCAAATAGTGTTTCCATAATCGTATCAAGGTCACGCACCAAGATACGGATTGGCTGCCATCGAGGCGTTCTGCCGGCGCGACGTTATGATCATACCCGGGGGCGAGCCTGTGCCTCGGAGGCACAGGCCCGCCTCGTTACGCTATCACAGAATCAGGAAGCTGCCCGGTCGCCCTGCCGGGAGCACGACCCACTTTCGCCCGAACGAGGCGGCAAGCATACCGCGTATTCTCCGCGAACGAGACCAACGTTTCAC
>CP070782.1:3828926-3840542 GCA_020346325.1 Phycisphaerales bacterium | reverse complement strand
AGTTGTGATTACACCATATTGGTTAATAAAATTATGGGCAACAAATATTACTTTTGGATATGTAAATATCAATCAAAATACACTTAATGCTGCTGTTTCATGGGCAAAAAAACAACTTGGTAAACCCTATGGGCCATCTGGCGTGTGTAGATCACCTGATCGCAGTGTTCCTGTCGTTCGGGAAAAGTAGGGACGGTCCTGTTGACTTTCTCGCCATCGACGGTCTCAACGGTCGTCGGAAAGATGCTGGCGTAGCCTTTGGTGCCCCAGAGGCGACTGGCCGCCTCGGGCCCTTCGACGTGCGGATGCCACCAACCGCTCTCGATCACGGACGTGACACCGTTGTCCCAGGTGATGACGATGATGCCGGTATCGTCGACGTCGTAGTCGCCGTAGAACGTGCCGATCCGGGCATAGACGCGGACCGCCCTCGGATCGCCCAAGACATATCGGACGGTATCGATCGCGTGGACCCCCATATCGGCCAGCGCGCCGCCCCCAGCCAAATCCCTGCGCACGAACCAGCCGGCAGGGCCCCAGTTCTCGTGAATGCCATAACCGCGCGTCTTCACGATGCGCCCAATCTGGCCCGATTGCACGATTTCTCGTATGTACCTCGCCTCTTCATCGAAGCGCCACATGTGACCGACCATGACGAGCCGGTGGAATTTCTGACTCGTGGCGGCGATCTCCTTCCCTTCAGCCGCGTTGATCGCCATCGGTTTTTCGATCAGAACATCCTTGCCGAATTCCAGAAAGACCTTGGCATAGTCCGCGTGGTATTTGTTCGGCACTCCCAGCACGATCGCGTCGACATCGTCCCGCTTGGCCAGTTCCAGCGCGATGGTGCAGACTTCCGGCACCTGGTGCTCGTCGGCGAACTTCTTGGCGATTTCCTCTTTCCGGTCGCAGACCACCGCGATCTCCGCGCCGTCCAGTTCGCGCAGGGCGCGGGCGTGATAGTGGGCGATGTAGCCGGCACCGATTAATGCCACTCTGACCTGCTTCACCGGGAATCCTCACTCACTTCAGTTCGTCGGCGTGGTCGTAGATTTTGCGAATCGCTTCCAGGATCAGATCCATGTCCGCATGCGTGCCCATCAGGACGTTGTGGTGGAAGCAGACTGATTCCCGCTCGTAGGCGCGGGTGCAGACAGGCAACTCGAACCGCTTCGGATCGACCTGTCGGAAATGCTCATCGTCCAGTCTGTGCCGCCAGGGTTTCGTGTGCGGGACATACAAGGCACAGGCGTTCAGCGGCTCGTAGCAGGCCTCCACCGAACAGCCTAATTCAGCCGCCAGGGCCTTCCGGAAGATCTCGGTTGGCAAGGCCTTGAATCCGTCCCGGTCATAGCGGAAGGCGAAGTTAAAATACGCCTCGGTGGTCTCACGCTCGTCACGTCGCATCGGTTGGACGCCCGGGAGCGACGCGAGCTGAGTGTTGAAGTAGATCGCGTTGTCGTCGCGCGTCCGGTTCTGCTGGGGCAGCCGCTTCATCTGCTCGATGAGCACGGCCGCCTGGAAGTCCGTTATGCGGTAGTTGCCCGATTGGATGAAATTGCCCTCGTCGCCGTAGAGCCCCGTCCCCTTGTCGGCATCAGGGCTCTCTTCCGGCCGACGGCCGCAGTTGCGCAAGGCGTCCAGTTTCTCCCAGAGCTGCGGATCGCTGGTGGTCAGGGCGCCGCCTTCGCCGGCCGTCATCAGCTTGGAGAGTTGGAAGCTGAAGCTGCCGATGTGCCCGATGCTGCCGGCCTTCCGATCCTTCCACTGTCCCCCGTGCTTGTGGGCGCAGTCCTCGATCACCCACAAGCCGTGCTTTTCGGCGAGAGGCATCAGCGCGTCCATATCGACGAAGCTGCCGTACAGGTGGACCGGGATGATGGCCTTGGTACGCGGCGTGATGGCTTCTTCAACCTTGGTCAAGTCGAGGCACCAAGTGTCCTCAGTGACGTCAACCAGGACCGGGATCGCGTTGATGTCGAGCGCTGCCGCAGCGGTGGCTTGCCACGTCAGGCCGGGCACGATGACCTCGTCGCCGTACCCGATCCCGCACGCTTCCAGCGCCAGTTGCAGCGTGACGGTGCCGTTGGCGGCTGACAAGGCATATTTCGATCCGATGAACTCGGCAAAGGCGCGGTTGAACTGCGTCTCCTTCGGGCCGCTGTACGACCAGACGCCACTGTGCAGGACCTCCAGCAGGGCTGTGGCCTCGGTCTCGTCCCAGACCGGCCATGTCGGCCAGGGGTTGGTCTTGACGTCCCGGACCGCAGCGCCGCCTTTGACAGCCAATTTGCTCATCATCGCACCTTTTCAATGAATGGGGCTGGGCGTTGAATACCTTGCCGGAATTCTATAGTATCTGGCTCAACAAGCAAGCCATACTTTGTCAGCCGCCGAACGGCGGTAAGGAGAAACAGTGACACGCGATTCCGACTTTCGAAAGACTCTGGATCAGAACTGGTTGATCCAGACTTCGGCTGAGGTGGCAGCCCCAGGCGATGCCATCTCGGCGCCGGGCTTCGACACGACCGGCTGGCTGCCTACGACCGTGCCCTCAACCGTTCTGGCGGCGCTGGTCGCCAATGGCCGCTGCGAAGACCCGTATTTCGGGATGAACCTGAAACAGATCCCAACCGAGCCATTTGCAGGACCGTGGTGGTATCGCGTGGAGCTCTTGGTGTCTGACAACGAAGCGGCAGGGACCACATTGCTTCAGTTCGACGGTATCAACCATGCGGCTAGTATCTGGCTCAACGGGCGGCATGTGGCCACCGCCGACGATGCAAGGGGGACGTATCGACGGTTTCAGTTTGACGTCTCAGGCGCTGTAACGGTCGGTCAGAACATCATTGCGATTGAGGTCATCCCGCCTGAGCCTGGAGATTTCTCCACGGGTTTCGTCGACTGGAACCCGCCGCCGCCCGATCGCAACATGGGATTGTTCCGACCGGTGACGCTGCGTTTCTGCCACGGCGTGTCGATTGAGAATCCCTTCGTCCAGACGCGCCTGAATCTGGAAACCCTGGCCGAGGCGGATCTGACCGTGTCGGCCGACGTGGTGAACCACAGCGGCGCAGCGGTCTCCGGTGTCCTCGAAGGTCAGATCGAATCGATCCGTTTCAGCGCCGAAGTGCACCTGGAGCCGCACGAAACCAGGACGATTGTCTTCGGCCCTCAGGGTCATGAGCAACTGCATATGACATCTCCGCGCGTCTGGTGGCCGTATGAACTCGGGACGCCGGAACTGTATCAACTGGACCTGCAGTTCGCCGCCGACGGGCGGATTTCCGACAGGCGTTCGATTCGATTCGGCATTCGAGACGTGGCGGACTACTGGACAGCGGAAGGACATCGTGGCTTTCGCGTCAATGGGCATGACGTCCTCATCAAGAGTGCAGGCTGGACGGACGATCTGCTGCTGGCCGATACACGCGAACGCATTGCCGCGCAGTTGCAGTACGTCAAACACATGAACCTCAACTGCATTCGCTGCGAGGGGATCTGGGGGACCGACCAGACGCTGTACGATCTCTGCGACGAATACGGCATTCTCATGATGGTAGGCTGGAGCTGTCACTGGGAGCACGAACAGTATCTGGGCAAACGCGTCGATGAGCGCTACGGCGGGATCTTCACACCGGAGGATATCGAGTTAATCGCCAAATCCTGGCACGATCAACTCCTGTGGCTGCGGCATCATCCGAGCATCGTCGTCTGGGCCGTGGCCAGTGACAAGGTGCCCGCGCCGGATCTGGAGCGCCGCTATCTGGAGACGTTTCGCAGGCACGACCCGACGCGGCCCTATCTGGCCTCGACGGGTGGGTTCGGCAGCGATCAACATATCATCGGCAGTGAGGACATCGTCAGTGATGTCAGCGGTGAATCGGGCGTCAAAATGCTTGGGCCCTATGCCTATACGCCGCCGGTCTACTGGTACACGGACACCCAGCGGGGCGGGGCCTACGGCTTCAACACCGAGACCTGTCCCGGGGCGGTGGTTCCCACGCTCGAGAGCCTCCGGAAGATGCTCCCGGCCGATCATCGCTGGCCCATCGATGAGTGTTGGGACTTTCACTGCGCCCTGAACGAGTTCGATACACTGGACCGCTTCCGCGCGGCCATGCGACGACGCTATGGAGAAGCGGAGAGTCTCGAAGTGTTCGCCCGCAAGGCCCAGGTACTGAACTATGAACTGATGCGGCCGATGTTCGAGGCCTTCCGCGTCAACAAAGGCCGTGCGACCGGCGTCGTGCAGTGGATGCTCAACGCCGCCTGGCCCAAGATGTATTGGCAGCTCTACGACTGGTACCTGATGCCGACGGGGGCGTTCTACGCCGCCCGCCAGGCTTGCAGGTCACCGCAATTGGTCTGCCATTACGGCAACCGGGGCGTCTATCTGGTCAACGATCGACGCGCCGAGTTTGCCGGTCTGCGGGCTGAAATTCGTCTCTTCGATATCAACTCGAAACTGTTTCTCAGTGCGCACCTGCCGGTTGAAGCGAGGCCCGAAAGCGCTGCCAGGATCTTCACGTTGCCGACGTTTGACAAGATCAGCACGGCGCACTTCCTCGACCTCCGACTGCGCGACGAGCAACGTCAGATCGTGGCGAACAACTTCTACTGGCTGTCCACGAAGGCCGATGTTCTGGACTACGAGGCCAAGGTCGAGCCGTGGGAGTACTACACGCCCAGCAAGGAATACGCCGATTTCACCTCACTCAATGACCTGCCAACGGCCGAGGTCGAAGTGCGGGTGTCGAGTTCAGAGACAGAGGTCTCTGTCGCACTTGAGAATCGCAGCGATGCGATCGCGTTCTTCGTTGAGTTGCTTCTTATCGCCGATGCAGGCGAGCCGCTGGTGCCTGTCTTCTGGCAGGACAACTTCGTGAGCCTTCTGCCACACGAGACGAGGACACTCACAGGGCACTTCTGGGGCGCGGTAGAGAAACCGACTCTCATCGTTCGCGGCTGCAATATTGAAGAGGGTCGCTATTGAATGACGCCGAGGTAGCGGCCCATCCAGTAGGGTAGCAGGTAGATGTCTCCGCTGTATTCGCGGCGTCCACCGCTGCCGCCGTCGAGCCGGAACGCGTTGCCATTGTGCTTGCTCATCGGGCGCTCGTCCGGAGGCAAGACATCCTTGGTCGTCTGCTCCCGGAAGTTGGGTTTGAGAAACTGGAGGTCCTGCCGGTCGCTGTTGCGCACGGTCCAGCTTATCATGTCGAGTGGGAATTCCCTCAGGGTCCAGATCGATTCGGCCAGGTCAAATTCCTCGGCGCCCGTGTCGGCGTAGATGAAGTTCCACAGTGGATTCTTCTCCGGACGTTCGGCTTGCCAGTGGCCCTCGATAGTCTGGCGGTACTTGGCCCGCAGCTCGTCATCGAAGGCGTAGCGATACAGAATCCAGTAGCTCAGAAACGCCAGCTCATCGTCGGAGTGGTTCCACTCGGTCGTCAGGTCAATCCCCGGGACGCGGCCGATCTCGCTGATCGGGATCATGATGTTGTCGAGATAGCCATGCTCCTCGAACAACTCGAACGCCTTCTGTTTGTAGATCTCCTTACCTGTGAAGTGGTAGGCCGCTTGGAGGAAGGAAATGATCTCGACCGAGTTCAGACGCCGGTCGCCCACCTGGCGCGGGAACCCGTTGACATAGTCCGGGCTCCATTTGCCCCACAGCGTAGGCTTACCATCGTAGTCGATCAAATACCAGTCGTTCCGCACGATGTGGTCCATGATGGCGTCGATCAGGGCCACGGCGCGGTCACGCCAGGCCTTATCCGGAACGATCTCGGCGAAGATCGCGTAGACGAAGAAATGCCCGACGATTTCGTCGCTGCTGGTGGTCGCTTTCCAGACCCAGTGCTTGTCCTCTGCGGGCTGCCAGCGCGACTTGTCCGCCACCTGGTAGCCGGCCCGATCGAACGAGCGGGCGGGAAAACCCTCCATGGACGTGATCTCGGTGAGTCGCTCCATGGCTTCGAAAGATTCGTAGCAATTGCGCAGCACTTCATCCGATTTCGTAACGGCGTAGCGAAACAACTCGCCCGCCAGGTACATCGCGGTCCACAGTCCGTCGTTGTCCTGGTCGATCAGGGTTCCCGTCGAGAAGTCACCCGGTTTGTCCATGACGAACGCGCTGTTGAACCCGTAGCGAATGTGTCGCAGGCGCGTAAGCCTGTCATAGTGGGCTGCCTTCTCGGCGAGGGTCATCTCTTCGAAGTGGATGATACTCAAGCCGGTTTCCGAGAGAATCAACACCGAACCATTCGGCCCCGGCGCGATATCGACAACGTTGTCATCCACGAGCCAGCGCCTGGAAGCGTAGTAGTCGATTCGGCCCTCAGAATTCACAGCGAACGCCCCACGCGGCGTCCCAAACCAGGTCTTGCCGGCGAACGTTGCGGTGCAACGAATATCCGCGCAGGGCAGCTTTGTTTTCCGTTCTCTGCCTTCCGTCTTCTGTCTTCCGTCCCCCGTCCCCCGGCTCACGGGCCATGCGTCACGGTCTTCGAGCAAGCGCCCGGCCCAGGCGTTGCTCAGGACGGATTCGTCGGTCAGATACACGAACTGGCCCTGATGGATGTCCATATCTTCGATGTTCATATCCGACAGGGGCCGGTGGAGTCGGTCCGGCTTGAGTCGGCCTTCGTGGACTTGGAGAAGCCCTTTGTCTGAAAGCACCAGGATGCGGCCATTGCGGTCGGCGCGGACCTTCAGCAATTTGGCGCCGCGCAGATCAGTTGCGAGCGGGATCTTCTCGCTGTAGTCCTGAACGAACGGGCGATCTACGTGAACGCGAGAAGCGGCTTCTGCGATCGCGGCCGGATACCCGACGACCGCAAGTCCTATACATAGTATCGTTGTCTTCATGGCTGACCTCACTTAGGTTCGGTACGGATGCGCAAGTGTTTGCTAGTGAAATAGAGTAGGCCGGGCAAGTCGATGACGTGCCCTCCTTCGTGTACGTCCAGCGTCACGTTCTCGGGCCGATTCAGGTCCTCGTAAATCGGCTTGATCTCCCGCATGGCCTCGCGGGCCAGAGGCACGTAGAATTGGCTGGGCGGCTCCTGCAATCCGTTCTGGCACTGCAAGGGACGCGGCGCGATCAGGCAATAGAGGTCGGCATAGTCGACCAGTTCGCGGAGTCCGTCGAACTTCCAACACATGCAATGGTCCTGTTCCATGTGGTCCATCGTGGTCAGGAAGCCGGCACTGACGGTGGCCGCGATTCTCTCGTCCATGGCGCCCAGCCACATCGCCATCTCGCCCCCCAGCGACAGCCCCGCGCAGCCGATGCGCGAACTATCCACCTCGGGCAACGATTCGAGATAGTCCACGCAGCGCATCAGGTCCCAAAGTCGCTCGCCCATCAGCAGCCGACCGTCTTCATAGATCTCATGTTGGCTGACGGTGGTGGAGATAGTCACCACTCCTTTCTTTGCCAAGGCCGTGCCGAATCCTTGGTAATGAAAGAGGTCGGACTTGAGTTTGTCCGGATCTCGCGAGATTGTTGTTTCGTCATAAGGGCTGTACAAGGTGCTGCCGTGTCCACCGATGCACACGACAGCAGGGCAGGAGTCCTCGTGTGACGTCGGAGTTGTGACGATGATGCGAATCCGCCGGGTGGACGTGGAATTGATCTCCAGTTCTTCCACCTTGTACCCGTCCTTCTCAGCGGTAGACAGTCGTTTCGGCGCGAGCGGAATCGGATCCTTACTCCGGAGAAGGTCGTCCATCTTCAGCAGCGCCGACAAGCGCGAGCGGACCGCGGCTTGCCAGGCTCGCGTCTCTTTAGCTGAGCGGCTGGTGTACTTCATCGCGCGAAGCTTGCCGATATGGGGCAGGGGCGGCGTGATCTCGAAAGTGTCTTCGTCCAGATCGATGGTGACGTTCGTCCCATCAGCGAAGGTGGTGCGCCACTGGCGATACGAATCGTCGAGGAATTCATGGCTCGTCATTTCCAGCAGTCCGACGCGCTCGTGCAGGGTACACATGGTGCGCACCCGCGCCAATTCCTCAGGGCTCGGAGATAACGAGATATAAGGCAGCCCCGCATTGGCCAGGCCATGCAGATAGCCCAGATCCTTCTCGGGAATGCCCCAACTGCCTCGGCCCAGCGACCAGGGCAACAACAGGGCGTCGTGATAAACCAGATTGAACAGCGGGATGGGGATGCCCATGGCCGGACCCTTGCCTGGATTGGGCACGAGCGCGTGCGGGCCGTGATGGACGAGGTCGAGGTGCGGGATGGCCCAATCGGCGGGCTCTTCTGAACTGACGACGCCCCCGCAGGCCCGGATGAAGTCCAGACACCTCCCACGGTAGCTCAGGCAGTCGGTACGGGTCGCGGGATGTTCGGGCTGATAACACTCGTCGGGAGGCACGACGGCAAAGACATCCAGATAGGCCCCGCGCACCTTGATGCCGTGGTCCAGCAGCCACCGGTAGTTCTTCTTGACGTGTCCGAGGGCCAGCCGGGGACACAGGATCGATTGCTTGCCGCCGTACCAGATGCTGTGCAGCGGGCGCTTTCCGTGGCGGTCGAGGATCGTGTGACGCGGATCGTACGACTCGGCATCGAGGTAGTAATCCCGATACTGATCGTGAATGGCGAAGATGTAGCCCAATTTGTCACACGTCTCGGCCAGTCGCTTCATGCCTTCCCACCCGCCGGCGTCCGGGCTGGGGGGTATGATATCCGGGTGCAGATTGTCATATCCACGGGCCCCCCATCCATCCAGATGGACGTAGGCGCGCGGCACCCCCTTGGCTGCCAGTTTACGCAGGTGCCCGGCACGCTCGTCGAAGCGGACCAACTGGTGGTTCTTGGCCGGGTCGTCCTGGTGGTAGTACTGCGATTCAGGTTGGATATGATAAAGAATGCTGGTGTGGACGACGGGACTGCCGATGAGTTTCTCGACCAGCGGGCTGCGCCCGATCTTCTCGGCCAGGGAAACGAAGTGTCCCGTCTCCCTGACGTACTGGCGATAGCGCTTGGCCAGCGTGACGTAGTTCCCTTTGTCGAAGAAGCAGAAGCGCACGCGTCGCGGGTACTGCAACTGGCCAAGTGAATGGACCCAACGCGGCTGAATCTTCGTTGGACCTCCAGGCGGATGCGCGAAGCGGCAGCCGCCATCGTTGGGCGTCTCCAACAGAACGAGCAACACTGCGTCGCCTTGCTGATGGCCCCACCACGGCATGTACAAGCCGCGACCGTAGCTCATCGTGTCGTAGAGCCAGACCTTCTCGGGCCAGTCCTTGGGCAGGAACATGCCCTGCATGAACGGGACCACGGTCGCATCGAATGACTCGCTGCTCAGACCGGCCGGCCAGAGACATTCGAGAATCTGCGCCTTCTCTTCCCGGGCGGCCAATTCGCAGACAAGCTCTTCCTGCGGGCCTTCCAGGCAGATGAATAGATCGATCTGTAGATCGGTTCCAGTCGTCTCGGCTTGGAAGTTCTTCAGAGCGACCTTCAGGCCTGTCTTAAAGCCTGTCTGGTAGGGCGTGATCGACTTTTCGACCGCATCGGCCAAGCGCAGGGAATGAGTCTTACCCGACACTTCGACAACCAGATCGCCCGGTGCGGAATTCGATATGGTCCATTTCTTGCCCTTTGTGCGGATGGTCATCCGAAGGTCTTCCGTCTGGAGTTCCACACGGTTCGTCTGGCCGCGAATGATCCATGTTCCGTTTTCCTCCGTGACTTCGGCGCTGAGGGCTTCCGTCGGGAAGACCAGAGGGAACAAACCGAGCAGGAGCAGGGGGAAGTGGTGTCGGAATGGACTCAGCATGGGTCGGCGCTCCTTACGATAGGGCAAGACCGACGAGCGGCAGGTCGCTACCGCTCGTCGGTGGGAACGTCAGAAGTCACAGGTGGTTGTCAGAGCATTTTTTCAATGAATTCAATGGCCTTGCCAACCGTCTTGACTTCGAGGGCCTCTTCCTCGTCCATCTCGATATCGAATTCCTCTTCGAAGGCGGCGACGAGTTCCACGCTTTGGATCGATTCGGCCCCCAGATCCTCGACGAAGCGCGCATCGTTGGCGATGCGGCCCACATTGATTTTCAAGGTTCGCGCGGTCACTTCCTTCACTCGTTTTTCCACATCAGACATGATCCCACTCCTACAATAGGTTTCCTGGGTCCTATTCGACCAAGAGAACCTATTTGAGTATCTTCTTCGGGTCCAGGTTTTCCTTCTCGATATCCTTGAAGTAGTTGACCGTTCCAACCTTCATCTCGACGGTGGCGGCGTCGTCACAGACAATCATCCCGTGGGGATGGAGCTGTAGACAGGAGACGGTCCACATGTGATTGACGCCGAATTCGACGGTCTGCTGCAAGGCCCGCGCCTTGCTGTGGCCCGAGACAATGATCAGAACGGTCTTGGCATCCATCACGGTACCCACGCCGACGGTAAGCGCCGTCTTGGGGACCTTGTTGACATCGCCATCGAAGAAGCGGGAATTAGCGATGATGGTGTCCTGGGTCAGGGTCTTGACGCGTGTCCGGCTGGACAGCGACGAGCCCGGCTCATTGAACGCGATGTGCCCGTCCGGCCCGATACCGCCGACGAACAATTGGATGCCACCGTAGCTCTTGATCTTCTTCTCATACCGCGCGCACTCGCCTTCGAGGTTCTTGGCGTTGCCGTTGAGGATATTGGCGTTGGACTTCTTGATATTGATGTGGCTGAAGAAATTGTCCCACATGAAGGAATAGTAGCTCTGCGGGTGTGTTTTGGGCAACCCCACATATTCATCCATGTTGAAGGTCACCACGTTGGCGAAACTGACCTTCTTGGCCTTGTTGAGCTTGATCAGCTCCTTGTACATGCCCAGGGGCGACGAGCCGGTGGGCAGGCCCAGGACGAAGGGGCGGCTGGGCGTCGGCTTGAAGCGGTTGATGGTGCGGGCCACATACGCGGCGGCCCAGGCGCTGGCTCGGGCGTAATCCTTCTGCACAATGACTCTCATACGAAGCTCCTTCGAAAAGCAAAATGTAAACAACAGACTGCAACATGAAATAGGGGCGAATGATTATTCGCCCCTACACGTCTACTTCGATCCTTCGTTCTTGATTTCCGCTCTCATTCCTTCGACGCGCTGCTGGAGTCGCTCAATGTTCTGGCGGATTTCCTGGACGAATGGGTTCTCCTCGTAGGTCCCTCGGACCGCGCGGAAGTCGGCGGCCACGTCCTCCTGGTTGCCATCCTGACCGAAGCCGATGTGGCTCAGTTCGGAGAACTCCTTCTTGGCGTCGGCCGCGACGAGGTTCAGGAATTTCGTCCTCACTTTCCCCAGTGCCGCCGCAACCTGGCAGAGCTTCGCGGCATCCAACGCCTCCAGTTTCTCTCCGAACACCTGTTCGTAGGCACGGCACACCCACGCCCACTCATCGGCTTGGTAGCATTCGTGGATAGTCTTCGTGCGAGTGCTGAGAGCCTCGACGGAATCAACCTTGCCAGCCTCGATGGCATCCTCGAGGTCCGCCAAGCGCTTCTTGGGCATGAGCTGGCCGGCAATGTCGACCCATTCACTGTCGTAGACCGCATCGGGATTTGACATTGCCGATTTGAAATCTGCGATCTGGAATCCATCGTTGCTCATC
>CP070782.1:3812141-3828826 GCA_020346325.1 Phycisphaerales bacterium | reverse complement strand
TATCCCCCCACCCGCTTGACGGTGTAGCCCAGTCTGGTCAGCTCTGTGACGAGCAGGTCGCGATGATCGCCCTGGATTTCGATGACGCGGTCCTTGACCGTTCCGCCGGCGCCACACCGGCGTTTGAGCTGCTTGCCGAGGTTGCGCAGTTCGCTCTCACCGACGGGGACGCCTGTAATCAGCGTTACACCCTTACCTTTGCGGCCCTTGGTCTCGCGGCTGACGCGCACGATGCCATCGCCAGCCGGGATCGCGCGAGCCTGCAACTCGCGGCATATGCATTCAGCCGCGGCCCTGCCGCACCCCGGGCACATGCGACCGTGTTCTGTCGAGTAGACCAGGCCGCCATCGTTGCGCTTGCCCATACGCTCTGTCACTCCTCCCGCGGAGACTCCTGAAGAATCAGAAGGCCCCCCAACTCTGCTCGCCCGGAATGTAATAGGACGGGCAAAGGAAGCGGAACATGCGGGCGACCTTGCGGGCCCCCTGGAGTTCCTGCTCGTTCTCCTGTCGCATCTTCTCAAACTCCGAGCCGAAGGCCTCGTGGAAATACGCACGGGCGGCTTCCTTACGCTCGGCCTCATTCTCATACTGATCGCGGATCTGGCCTAATTCACCGTAGTCGAGCCAGATCCCGCCACAGCCCACACATTCATCCACCTCCACCTCGTGCTTGACGCTGGCGAACCGCTGGATCATGAGCTGGCTGGGGCATTTGGGGCACGAGCGTTGCTGGCCACGCTCAACCTTGACGCTCGGGTCGCGGGCGATATTCAGAAGTTCCTCTCCGGCCGCTTCATGTTTCTCGTCGACCTTCTGAAGCTCGTAATTGTCGAACCAGATCCCGCCGCACCCGTTTTCACACACATCCACAACGATCTCCCCCACCTCTGTCTGTTTCAGTTCCCTGCCGCATGCCGGACATTCCATGGTCTACCTCCTTGCATATTGAAATTGTCTATCTTCGCGTCACCACTATGCCCGTCGGCAAAATAGGCCTCTCAGCATGAGAAATCGCCGAAAATCAGCGTTCTAAAGGGCTGTAAACAACGATACGCGCGACGGCGCACCATGCGAGCCGGGGTGTGGGCACCTGAGTCGAAACTCGGTTTAGTCCTGCCGATCTTCGTGTCTTTGCTCGATGTCGTGGAAGCTCGTCATCGCGGCATCGACCCTCTGCGTTCCTAGCTCTCGAAATAGACGCCAGCCTGGTTCAAGGCGTCGCGCAGCACACCGTAGGGCAGGTCGCGCGTGCCGCAGTTGCGGGCGGCGCAGAGGGCGGCAGCCGTGCCGGCGCCCTGGCCCTGGCCCATGGAGCAGACCGTGTTGCGCGTCGACATGTGGGCGTCGTGGTTCGACGTAATCAGCATGCCGGCCGCGAGCAGATTCTCAATACCCGCGACGCGCTGCGCCCGGTACGGGAAACCGTAGGTGCCACCGTCCTTGATCTGGAGGCGCGGGGCACTGTCGTGGAAGCCATAGACCATGATCTCGTCCTCGAAGTGCCGGCCTTCGATCACATCTTCGTGCGTGATGTCGTAGTCGCACTTGATCAGGCGCGCCCGTCGAATGCACAGCTTCGGGCTGGTGCGGGCCATGAATGCCTTCTCGCAGCCGGGCACATACCGGCGGAACAGTTCGACCGCCTGGGCCATGCGTTTGCGGATCTCTAACTCCGCCTGGGCCACCGCGTCACGGTCGGTCGGGCTGACCGACATCTTGAAATTGCACTTGATGAACATCAGATAGTTGTCGTGCACGGTGGTCGTGACCATGCTCATGCCAATCGCCCATGCGCCTTCGGTCAGCCCGGGCACGTCGAGTCGCTCGGCCCCGGCCCGGACGATCTGGTCGGGCTGCCCGCTGCGCATGCCCTTGGCCAACTGCCCCACAGCGTTGTTGGCCTGGAGGAAGGCGTGGTAGGTGTCGATGCAAACGTTGCCCATGCCGACACTGTTGCAGACGGGATAGTCGTTGGGCTCGGTATACTCGGCGCCGGCATAGGCGGCCAGGTCGCCATAGGCGGTGCAGTCGACGAAGGATTTGGCGTAGAACGCCTCACGGCCCGAACGGCTCTCGACGATCACCCCGCGCACCCGCCCACCGTCCACGATCGCGCCGGTCAACAGCGTGTTGACAAAGACCGAGACGCCCGCTTCGACGAGCATTTCGAAGGTCACCAGCTTGTACATCTCCGTATCGATGCAGGTGCAGACCGAATCGTAGTTGAAGCCCTGAGACATCTCGGCATGGCCCGAGCAGGCCCCCACCTTCATCAGGCGGTCGATGAGCTCCTGGGGGATGCCTTGGACGACCAGCCGCTTCTCGACGTCGAATGCTTTCCAGAGATTGTAAAAGCTGTGCAGCGCCGTGCCACCTTCGGTGACGGTGCCGCCCGGATAGCCCTTGCCCTCGATCAAGGCCGTTTTCGCCCCCTGCCGCGCCGCCGCCAGCGCCGCGACCACGCCGGCCGTACCAGCTCCCGCCACCACGACGTCGAACCTGCGAACAGGTAGTTTCCGAGCCGGCTCTTCGTAATAGTCACCACTGGCTAGCGCCGCCGGCGCCGCGCCTAACGCCAGCCCGGCGCCCGCTCCCGCCATCAACATCCGCTTCGAAAACTCACGTCGATCCATGCTCATCTCCTTGCTGTCTTGAATCACCCGGCTGCGTCCGCCCAGGCTAATCGTCGTCTTCTTGCTCGGCCTCATCATGGTCGTCGTCATCGTCGGTGTCCTGGCCTTCCTTTTCCACCTCGAGGACCTCGCCGTCGGCTGTGACCTCGATCTCGTACTCGGTCCCGTCGGCCGTTCCTTCGAGATCGTAAATCGTCTTGCCGTCCTCCTCTTCCACGCTGGCTTCGGTCAGCGTAATCCCGACAACAGCCGCTTGGGCCGCCTGGACGGCCTCGACCGGCACGTCGGAGAGCGCAATCTCCTTCTCATCATCACGCTCGAAGATCGACTTGATGGACGCGCATCCCAGCGCACACGCCAACAACATCGCGATCAGCAAATACGTGCGTTTCATGTGATGCCTCCTTTCTGTCACACCCCAGTGTGACGAGCCAAGTCACTACCAGCCACGTGTCTACAATTGTCGCTCTACTTTTCATCGGCGAAGGCCGCGTAGACCATAGGTTTAAGAGTCTTTGGGACAGTGTCTGTATAGGGCATGTACTGAGTCAGCAGAATCACGATGGATTCGTCCTCGGGCGAGATCCCAAAGAACGTGCTGGCGGCGCCGGCCCAGCCGTATTCGCCCACGCGCATCTGACCGTTGGGACCGGGCTGCCTTTGCACGGAGAAGCCCAGTCCGAAGCCCACACCCTTACCCACCGAGACACCCGGCGGCAACTGGTCGCGCGTCATCATCTCGACCGTCTCAGGCTCCAGAATGCGCACATCGTCGAGGTCGCCCTTGTTCAGCAGCATGGTACAGAAGCGCAGATAATCGCGCGCCGTGGAGACGAGTCCCCCCCCGCCGGAGAGGAGTGTGGGCGGCTGAAGAAAGGCGTAGCCGGTGATTTCCTCGGACGGCTTGAGTCCGCCATTGGGATCGGCGCCGTAGCACTTCGAGAAGCGCTCGCGCTTGTCTTGCGGGACATAGAAACCGGTGTCCTTCATGTCCAACGGCTTGAAGATGTGCTCGGCGAAGAAGCCGTCCAGCGTCCGGCCCGAGACCCGCTCGACGAGGTAGCCCAGCATATCGGTCGAGACGCTGTAATGCCATGTTGTGCCGGGCTGATGCAACAACGGGATCTTTCCGAGTTTCTCCACCATGTCTTGAAGGTCCTCGTCACCCAGAATGCCCTGCGCGCGGTACATCTTATCGACGGCCGTGTCCCCGAGGATGCCATAGGTCAGGCCCGAGGTGTGTCGCAACAGATCGCGCGCCGTGACCTTGCGCTTGGGCTCAACCGGGGCCGGCTCGCCCTGGGTGTTCTCGTGGTAGACCTTCACGCCCTTCAGTTCGGGGATGTACGTTTCGACCGGTTCATCGAGCAGGATCTTGCCCTGCTCGTGCAGGATCATGACGGCCACGCTCGTGATCGGCTTGCTCATCGAGTAGATGCGCACGATCGTGTCGCGTTCCATCGGTTTGCCCGCTTCGAGGTCACGGTTGCCGTGCGCCTCGAAATGGCAGATCTTGCCCTTCCGCGCCACCATCGTGATAATGCCGGCCACCTTCTCGTCGTCCACCATCTTCCGCGCCGCCGCCTGCATCTCGGTCAGTTTGGCCGACGAAAGCCCGACCGCTTCGGGCTGGACGACAGGAATCTCTTTCGCGACCAGCGCTGAGGCCAGCAGGCTGGCAACAACCAGTACCACCACCCATTTTCGTCTCTGCTTCATCTTCACTCTCCAACGCTATTTGCACAGCACAGACGGGACGACGTCACGAACGCTATTGCCAGGTTATTGTGACCCGGACAGGAGGGCAAGGCAAGCCAATTTCGAGAACTGCCAGGCGAGAGGACTCAGGCGGATGCGAGGGTCTGAGCCGGTCAGGGCTGGTCCGGCTCGAGGCGCTTGCCCATGCTGACGACATCGTCGACGCGAAAGCCAAGGGCCTCATAGAAGGCGATCACGTCGGTGTTAGAGGTTCTGACCTGGAGGTTGATCTTGGGGCAGCCAGCCCGGCGCAGTTGCCTTTCAGCTTCGCGCACGAGGCGCGTGGCCAAGCCCCGGCGCCGATGCGACGGCGCGACGGCCAGGTAATTGATCCAGCCACGATGGCCCTCGTAGCCCGCCATGCAGGTGGCGACGATCTCACCGGCGATTTCCCCGACGAAGAACCACTCCGGATTGACCTTCAGCTTGCGCTGGATGTCCCGCCGGGGATCGTTTTGCGGCACGACCAGGCCACAGGCGGACCACAGAGCCACGACGGACACTTCGTCCTCAGAACGAAAGGAGCGGATTGTGAATTGATCGGCATTGATCGTTGCCATTGTCGCACGTCCGGATCACAGAGGCAAATCGCGGCGTTGCCAGATGATGGCGCCGGCCAGCGCCGCTATGACCATCACGGCCGCCAGCACCCCCATATCGTCGAGCGGCCAGCCACGCCAGAGCTTCGGCGCGCTGACGTAGTTGAACATCGTGTAGCGAAAGAGAAAGTACATGCGGGGCCACAACTGCGACAGCACCGAGACGAAATAGTTGATCAAAAGAAATCCGGCAGTGACACCGACTGCTATCGCGCGACTACGGAAGAAGCTGGCCGCCACCAGGGCCACCGCTCCGACGGCACTGGCCAGGAGCCCGCCGTTGATCGCAATACGGAAGAACAGATCAAGCGGAACCGGGTCCTGGAATTCGTAGATCCTGGTGCCCGTCGTCGTTCCCAGGAACATCATCATGACCAGGCCGAACATGCCCGTGACGGTCAGCAGGCCCGCGCAGACATAGACGTGCAGCTTCTTGACCGGTCGGCTGAGAATCAGTTCCATGGTCCCCCGCTGCACCTCGCCCGCCAGCATGCCTGTGGGCACGCCGATGGCGAAGAGCATCAGCAGGAACAGGAGAAACGGGTGCTGATAGCCGACGGCCAGCAGGCCCGGCGTGTTGCCCACCTGGAGCGTCTTGCCCCCCAAGGCGATCTTGACCACCGAAGGGAAGTAGTCGAGGACCTGCATGAAGGCCTTGACACTCTGATTGTCGTGGACGATGCCACAGATGGCGATCTGCATGAGGAAGATCGCCAGGGCAATCGCGATCCAGACGAACACCGTACGCCGAAACCAGAAGGCCAGCAGCGTCCAGGGGAACGGTACGCGTGACGGGCGCGTCATGAGGGGCCTCCTTCGGATACAAGCGTCCGCGCTACGACACCGGCAGGCGCCGAGCCGACCTGGTAGTATTGCATGAAGGCCTCCTCCAGCGACGTCTGGGGCGTGGCAATACGCTCGACCGGGAACTGGGCCAGCCATTTCAAGAGTGGATCGGCCGATCCGTGGTAGGCCAGATCGAGCAGGCCCGGCCCACGCTGGATGAGGTGCACATCGCGAAACTGCTCAGCCGGTATGGGCGGCACCGGTGTCCCATCGGCAAACCAAACCTTCAGGCGGCGCCGACCCTGCTGGACGATCTGGGAGATCGGGGCCAATTCCACCAGTTTCCCCTGACGCAAGATGCCGGCCCGACCACAGATGGCGGATACTTCGCTCAAATCGTGCGAGGACAGCAGAACCGCCGCACCCGCGTCGGCCGCTTCGCGGATCAGATCGAGAACGATCTGGCGCAACAACGGGTCCAGCCCGCCGGTCGGTTCGTCGAGGACCAACACCTCGGGCTCATGCTGAAAGGCAAAGAGCACACCGACCTTCTGACGATTGCCTTTGGATAATTCCCCCACGCGGCGGTTCAAATCCAGATCGAGCCTCTCGGCCAACTCCATACGTCGCTTCCTGGCGTGGTCGCGCCCCCCCAGGGCCGCCAGGAGATGCAGCGAACGTCGGCCGCGCGGGAATTTCCACAAGCGAAACTCACCGGGCAGATAGCCGATACGGGCGTGTTCGGTGGCCCGCCCGGATCGAACCCGCCGGCCCAGCACGTGCACCTGGCCCCGCGTCGGCCGTAACAACCCCATGATGCAGCGGATCGTGGTGGTCTTGCCCGAACCGTTGGGCCCGAGATAACCGAAGATCTCGCCCGGCTCGATGGCAAAAGTCACATCATCGACCGCCACCGTCGAACCATAGCGTTTCGTCAGTGATTTGACCTCAAGCGTAGGCATACCGTTGCCAGCACCTCGCTCCGCCTGCTCTCAGATCTCTTCCAGTTCGTTATCGCTCTGGATGCGATCTTCCACGGCCAATCCGATCTCGATGGCCTCCTGGATAGACAGACGCATGAGGTCGCCTTTGTTTGCATCGCTTCTTTGACCCGATGCAATGTAGGCGGCGTAGATGCGCGCGGCCGCCTCGTAAACGGCCCGCTCGCTGGGTTCCAGTGAGAAATACCGCTGCTTGGGTCCTTCAGCCATAGAAACCGTCTCCCACAGTCCGCCCGTGCCCTGAGCCCATTTTGCTTCAACTTCGTATGTGCGTCCCTATTCGGTGCGCTGGGTGATTTCGATCAGATGGTAGCCAAACTGGGTCTGGACCGGGCCCTGGACCCTACCGACCTCGGCGCTGAAGACGACCTCGTCGAACTCCTTGACCATCTGCCCGGGTGAAAAAGTGCCCAGATCGCCCCCCTGTCGGCCTGAGGGACACTTGGAATGCTGCTGGGCCAGTTCGGCGAAATCCGCGCCGCCTTCGATCTGCCGCTTGAGGTCTTCACACTTCTCTTGCGTTTCCACCAGGATATGACGTGCTGCTGCGCTGCTCATTACGGTCTCCATTCATGGGGCTCGGCACCTTCATCAATCATCCACCAGCCACGGAAAACCGAGCCCAAGCATTCCGCCGCCGACCGGCGTATTGTTGGGAAGATCAGCGCCGAACGCAAGACAAATCCTCACGGCGTCTTGCCGGCACCGCTTGTGTGGGTCGAGATTGGCAGACGACGTGCGTCTAGCGGAGCGAGAGCACCTGTTCAAGTGTCTGCTTGCGCTCGGGCTGCGGTGCGGGCGCAGACGGTTGTCCCGGCGGCGCCTCGCGGCGCGTCGCAAACGGCGCTGAGGCCTTGGGGATGAACTCGTCCACGAACTTCTGGGCGTGATAGATGGTCAGCAGTTTCTCGAGCGCCAGGACGACACCAAAGGCGACGAAGATGGCAGGCGCCTCGGGATTACCCAAGGCGGTGCCGACCAGGGCAATCAGGGTGATCACCGACAAGTAGCACTCTCCGACCGCATCGAGGGCCCCCAGACCCGGGCGCTTGACGTAGAAATACCCTCCACCCGGAAACAGGATCGAGTACTTCAGCGCTTCGGCGCTGGTCTTGAAGGCCAGTCCACAGCACGGGCATGTGCTTGGCTTCGCATCCTGCACCTGGGCGCAATTCGGGCACAGGTGGCTTCGCTCAGGACGCGCGCTAGGCACGGCCGGTTCGGGCGCGGCGATATTCATGCGCCGGATGATGGCGCCGTCGCTCCGCGGGATGCCGAAGAACGACTCCTTCTTCCCTGTCCGATATTGCGCGTGCAGCGTCGACCCTTTGACAAAGAGTTGCTGACAATCCTGGTACAGGATTTGAGCGATCGAGCCGCGATACTCGAACTTCATCGTCGTCGGGATGTGTAGAATCCGCTTGTTCGTGAAGACGAAAAAGGCTCGTTTGATCAGCATAATCCACAGATAGCCGATCGTGTACTGTTCAAAGAAGGAAGCCGGCGAGCAGCCCGTGGTCACGAAGACAATCTGCTCATCTTCGTCGAGGAAATTGTCCAGAAAGCCGAGCTTACGCAACAGCTTGGTACGTTTCTTCTCAATGCTCGGCTTGTAGTTGCCATTCTTGTCGGCGAAGAGAAGATCGGTGTTGACGGGCAGTCCGGATATCGGACGATCCTGCTGAACGGTCTGAGGCATCTCCTCGTTATACATACGCTGGGTCTCCAAAAGTCCTCTCAAAAAGAATCCATCCCTTTATCGGCAAATCAGCAGGGCCGCTTAAGTGCAACCCGGGCGGTGTTACCCAACTTTCTGACGGGCCGAGTTCCCATCTTCGCCACGATTCTTGACACCCCCAGCCTTTCTGCTACCCTGCTGGCACGCTGGGTAACAGGTGGGACAGATCACGCCGCGGCCCGGCGGTCGCATCATGAAAGGAACCACGATGAAAGTGACACCGATTCTCTCCCTCGTGCTTGCCCTCTTCTTAAGCGTGCAGGGAACAGCCGAATCCTCGCATAGGCCATCGCCAGCCATGCTGGCTCAGTCCGCCGAACCTCCAACCATCCCCGTTGGACTCGATGCTTATCGCATGTGGGACAAGGTGCCCTATCATCGGATTGGCGTTCGCGCCTACATGCGGAGCACCTACGACCGCGAGGGCAACAACCGCAGCGCCGACGCCAGTCACTATCTGTACCAGGAATCGGATGATTTCAACGTGACGCTGGATACCCGGGGCCCGGGCGTGCTCTACTTCAAGCGGACCAACCACTGGCATGGCAGCCCCTGGCACTATGAGATCGATGGCAAAGACTTCGTCGTCCAGGAAACGGCTACGCAAGATCCGGTCAACGCCAAGAAGAGATTGTCCGAGACACAGTTCATCCCGGCAAAGCTCTTTCCCAATCCGCTGACCTGGACATGGTCGATCACCAAGGGTGCCGATCTGATGTGGGTGCCCCTGCCTTTCGAAGACAGTCTCCGCATCGCCTATACGCGCACGTTTTACGGGACAGGCTACTACATCTACCACCTGTTCTCTCCGGGCATGACGAATCTCTCGCAACCGATCGCATCGTGGGACCGGAGGCCGCCGGACCAGGAGGTGTTGGATCTGATCGCGCGGGCCGGCACCGACATCGCGCCCAAAGGCGAAAACGTCGAGACCGTGACAGGCACGTTGACCCTCAAGCGGCACGAATGGGCCACCGTCTGCGAACTGACCGACGCTCCGGCGGCTGTTCGGGCGCTGAAGTTCACCGTCCCACGCGACAGGGCCTACGATTTTGGCAAGTGCCGCTTGCGCGTCACCTGGGACCGGCGCTGGCACGCCTCGATCGACGCACCGGTCGATCTGTTCTTTGGCACGGGGCATTTGTACAACAGCGACGATCGCGAGTACCTGGTCAAGGGCTTTCCGCTCGTGGTTCGTTACGACGATGATCACGTCCACCTCGCGTGCTACTGGCCCATGCCCTTCTTCCGACACGCCAAAATCGAACTCCAGGACCGGCGCGGTCTGCCCCTCAACGACGTCACCTGGGAAGTTCGCACCGTGCCCTTTACCGGCCCGATCAATCATGCGAGCTACTTCCACGCCACGTATTCGGATCATCCGGAACCGGAACTGGGTCGGGACATCACGTTCCTCGATACGTCGCGCGTCGAAGGCGGTGGCTCCTGGAGTGGCAATTTCGTCGGCATGAGCTGGATCTTCAGCCATGACGGCTTCCTGCCCACGCTCGAAGGCGATCCGCGCTTCTTCTTCGACGGCAGCTGGACGCCCCAGGCCTGGGGTACGGGAACCGAAGAATGGGGCGGTGGCGGCGACTATTGGGGCGGGCGCAACATGACGCTGCCTTTCGCCGGCCATCCCGTCGGTGCGGAGAAGAAGTTGGCCAAGAACGATCTGGACCTGATCAACTCCGCCTACCGCTTCCTGATCGCCGACATGTTTCCGTTTGGCAAGCGGGCCGTGGTAAGACTCGAACACGGGGGCCTGAACGATTCGACCGAGCACTATGAAGGCGTCGTCTACTGGTACGGCACCGATGCTCCGACCCTGGTGCTCACGGACCATTTCCACACCTGCGACACGAAGATCGAACAGCGTGAGCACGAATACCGGTCGCCCACGGCCGGCTCGCCCTACACGCTGGTTTCACGGTACGAATGGGGGCCTGACCATCGCGGGGCGCGTCTGCACTTCCCGGCCGAAGAGGACCAGGTCCGTACGATGAAAGGAACATCACGATTCAAGATGCGGCTCGATCCGAACAACCTGGGTGTCCTGCTGCGCCGCAAGTTCGACTATCAATATCCGAACCAGCGTGCCAACGTGTCGGTCCGCCCGGACCGGGAAGGTTCGGCCTGGCGATACGTCGGCCAGTGGTACACGCCCGGCAGCAATACGTGCGTCTATAGCTACCCTCGCGCCGAAGGCGAACTGGGCCAAACGCAACACACGGTGATCACGGGCAACCGCCGCTGGCGTGAGGAAGAGTTCCTCATTCCCCGCCATTCGACCGAGGGCGTAAGCAGGCTGGAGATCCAGATCGAATTCGTCCCCAGCGAAAAGCAACTGTTCCCGGGTCATCCATTCCCGGTAGAATCCGCCTGGAGTGAGTCCCGCTACTGGGCCTATTGCTACAAGATGCCCGAGGTAACGCTGCCCACGCGGCGCGGGGGTGAGTAATCATTCGCCCGCACCTATCGGCAGCAGGACGAAGATGACCACGTCCCAGACGGCGTGGCTGATCAACGCGGGCCAGACGGAGCGACAGGGCCACTACATCGCGCCCCAGAAGACGCCGCACAGGCCCGCGGCCGCCAGCAGCATGAGATTGAACGACCAGATGTGTACGAGCGTGTAGATCGCGGCCGTTACGATCAGAGCGGTGAATCGTCCGTAGCGCCGGCCGAAGTGGCGCTGCACGGTGCCCCGCCAGAAGATCTCCTCAGCCGGCCCGACCCAGGCGAATAGCAGGACGCCGATCAGCCAGAGATCCGCCTGGCTGCGCGTGCGATAGACCAGGTGCACCTGATTCGAGGCAAAGGGAAGAATCGCAGCCGCGATCTTATGCCCGATGAAGAACATCAGATACAGAATGAGCGCCGAGGCCAATCCGACCGGGACATGCCACCAGTGAAAGGCGAAGACCTCACGCAACGACTTGCGGCCGAGCCAGAGACCACTCAGCGCCAGGGCCCCGGAAGAAAAGGCCATGGCGGGCCAGAACGGCACTGCCGCGCGCGTCCAGGGGGAGAACATCATCAGCCAGAGGCCGGCCGCAATCACGGTCAAGGTCCAGACTGTTCGCATCAGAGCAAGGCTCCCAGCAGAATGCCCAGCGAGAGAAGCAAACCAAAGGCAAGATGCAGTTGCGCGGTCTGCACGTCGAGGGTCGCAATGGTTTCAGGCTGTTGCGGCTGACTGTGGATCACGCGTTGAAGATTCTTGACCGCCAGCGGCACCGTGACAAAGACCAGCAATCCCCACGGGCTGACCAGTCCCCCGAAGATCATGCCCACCACCGCAACGTAGGCCCCACCCACCAGGACGTAATACTCCAGGCGCGCGCGGTCGTGACCCAGCAGGTTGGCAACGGTGCGCACGTGAGCGTCGCGATCGTGCTGGATGTCACGCATGTTGTTGGCGTGCAGGATGGCCGCGACGAGGCAGCCGACAGGCAGACTGGCAATCAGGACCGCATGGCGATAGGACCCGGTCAACACAAAGTACGAGCCGATCACCATCAGCGGCCCCATCAACAGGAACACCAGCGCATCGCCCAGCGCGAAGTACTTGTAACCGACGGGCCGAGCCGTGTAGAAGATGCCCCCCAGTACGCCGGCGACGCCCAGGGCCAGGATGGGCCAGCCCCGCACGGCAACGAACAGCAAGCCGATGCCGCAGGAGACCGCAAAGAGGGCCATGCCACCGATGAAGACCTGACGCGGCGTGAGCAGCTCACTGACCAGGACCCGACTGCCCCCGTACGTGTCGTCTTTGTCGACGCCCTTCTCGTAATCGAAATAGTCGCTGACCAAATTCGTCGCGGCGTGCATCACCACCGAGGCAGTGGCAATGAAGGGAACCAGCCACCAGGCCACGGAACCTTCGAAATGCGCCGCCAGGACCGTTCCGACCGCTACGGGCACGATCGAGGCCGGAAACGAAAAGGCCCGTACCGCCTGCAACCAGACGGCCAGCGTGCCCTTGCGCGCTGTCGTGTCATCAACCATACATATCTCCCAAAATGCCAACCATCGAGAAGCTGAGTAGGATAGCAAACCGAACCGGTTCAGGCAACAGGCTTATGTCGCCCACTTCTCGACGGCCGCCGGCATCGCCCCGGCACTGCTCTCAAGCCCGGTGACACGGCGAATGAGGCGCCAAGCGAGGTATAGCGGGATGATGCCGACGAGGCCGAAGGAGCAGTCGATCAGGCGCCAGAAGAAGGGAATGCCGCGGATGAGGCCGCAGATCAACGCGCACGGGATCACCAGGAGGCACGCGATGATCCCGAACTCGACGACCCAGATGTTGCGCACCGGATCGCGCAAGGGGCCGATAAAGGCGATGGCGATTACCAGATGGGCGAAGGCCAGCCAGTCCGTACCGTAGAGCAGAAACGGGTACAGATCCGACGCCTCGGTAACGCCGCGATGAACGAACGAGATCCAGCGGGCCAGCCCGGGCCACCAGGGCTCCGTGGGCGAGCCTTCCCCGACGATTCTCTGGAGAAGATCAACCTCGATGCGGAGGGGAAAGGCTGTCAGGCCGCTGAGCATCAACCCTACGACGAACAGCCCCAGAAGAATCCTGATCCGACCTCTGAGAATGCCAATGTTGTCCGTCATCCTGTTCTCCCGCTCACCTCGCGCCGGCTGGGCTCGACCTTTCATCGATCTCCGTTCCAAGATCGCGCTGCGAGTCACGACGTTACATCCACGCTTACACTCTGAAACCGATCGCGAGCCATACCAGGGACCCGACCATCACGAACGGCGTCAATGCGTTGAACACCAGAGCCGCTACCACGAGTGTCGTCTTGCTCTTGTCGACGCACGTCAGGCTGGTGATCACGCCGAAGAGCCCACACGCCAGGGCACCGGGGACGAACAGCCCCAGCCGACGCAAGAGAGCCCGATATTGTAGTAGAGATCAACCAGAGCAGCCGGAGCGCAGCCCACCCAGCAGCCAGCGCGATCAGCCCCAGAACAATCGGCGCCATGATCTTCTTGTCTTCTTCGGTCGCCATTGAGAAATCCCTGCTTCCGCCATCTTCCTGCCCGAGAGCTGCCGTCGCACGTACGGTTCCGCCTTCCATCCTCGTTCCAGTGATACTCCTCAAGCGAACATCACGTACCGGCAGCATCCACGCGTGCATCGACCAGTTCCAGGGCCTCGGGTGGTAATTCATCGACCGGCAACACAAGGTACTGCTGTTTCGAGATGAAGAGCAGCCAGAGGTCGGGGAATTTCCACAATCGCTCGAAGGCGGACCATTTCAGCATCGACGTGCCCAGGCTGCTGGCGATACCCAGCCCTTCCTCCTCGAAGCGAAACTCCACAGCGCCGTCTTCGAGCCGGGCCAGACGGGCCAGTGCTCGATGCCGATGGAAAAAATACACACCGACCAACAGAATCAGAACGATCACGGCACCGGTTGACAGGGCCACCGTATGCCAAGCCCGCGCCGCCATAAGCCAAAGCACGGCTATGCCCACCCACAACAGGACAAGGGCAGCGAGACCATGGAGTCCGAAGTGCCGTTTCCAGAAGCACGTCGTCGCCCGCAACATCATATCCCGTGTATATCTCACCGTGACCGCATCCATGCCGGCATCTCCTTCTCTCTGAGAACTCCCCAGGTTCATTTTTTGTCGGCGTCCGCATGCACCGTTTCACTCGCGATCGTGCCAGATGCAAACGCCTGAAGACACGTCGAGGCTGTAGTCGGGCCAGCCCGACAAGTCCGACGGCGGCGCTCCCATCGTCGCGGGGCCGACAGTCATACCCCATGCCCCCAGCAGGCCGGAACGCCAACTCAGGCTGGCCGCGAGCCCCTGGCCTTTCTCCAACACGGCCCCCACACTGGCTGGCGCTTGCTCTTGTGCTTCGTCGTTCTTGTCGCTCATATAATCTCTCTTGTTACAGGGCCTGCTCAGTAACGGTCGACGTGGACGTAGACCGTGTCCGTTTCGTCGTCGACGAGCAGTTCGCCTTGATACATATCATCGTGCCAACTGACCTCGTAGCGTCGGCCCGGGCCGCGAAGTTCCTGACGATACCAACTCGGCATATGGGGTTCCAGCGGTAAGACCTCATATCCGCCAGCGTCGAAGGGGGTCACATACGCGCCGCCCCGCAGCAACATGCACTGGCGCGAATAGGTCTTGCATGTGACTGTCTTGAGGCTGGGCGAGTCGGCCAGGAACTGTTCGATCTCGTTCGGTTCGGCAGTAAACCGCAGATCGAATTGCCCCGACAGCATGAAAGCCCAGCTATGTACCTTTACGTTGCGTGCGGACGGCGGCAACGCCGCCAGGCCAGCTCGGTCGAGTACCTGCGGCGCCCGCTTGACCGGGTCGTATTTGCGACTGAGAGCCCAGTGATCGTAGCCGGTCAGCCCCAGCCAGGCGGCGCACAGCACGATCGCCGGGACCAGGAGCAACAGGCCGCGCTGCACTGTGCTACCGATGCGCGTCCCCATGCGTCGCCAGAGCAGCGTCTGGGCAAGCAGGCCAAAGTTCAGGACGAACCCGGCGACAACGACCCGCGAGGCATACCTCAGTCCCCCTCTCCCGGTCTCCAGCCCCGGCGCCGTCCGCAGCCAGACCAGGCAGGCCACCAGCGTCGCCAGCAGGACAAGGCTCCCGCCGACGGCGGGCCACCGGGGGAAAGGTGCCTCCGTCGGCTGATGCGAATCAGCAGACGCTGTCGGAAACAGATGTCCACAGGAGCGGCAACACGGCCGGGCCACGACGGCCATCGCGCCGGCGGCCGGCATCGCCCAGAACGACAGTACCGCGATGCCAGCACAGAGCAGAAAAGGAATGAGGAAAATGGTCCCGGCGCCCGACAGGCAAGTGAACAACAAGACCGGCGTGAGAAAGAGACAGATGCAAAACGCTACAGACACAAATGTCGACACGCCGCGCCACATCTCTTTCACCAGCCCGCCGCACAGAGGACAGCGCCGTTCGCCGACAGTTCCACTGCCCTTCAGCGCGGTTGGCACACCCGTGGTTTCCTTTGGTCTTGCCTCGCTGTTCTCATCTTTCACGGCATAACCTCCGCCTGATCGGCGACGCATTGGGTTGGCTGTCGCGCTGAAAAGACAAGTCTCCACAAATATGCGAGTGACATTGTCACAGCCAGCAGGAGAATCGGACCACAGAAGATAACGCACTCGATCAGGAGTGGAGGATCACCCTTCCGTATGCGGTCTGCCCCGATGAACGGAGCGATCATGCAGAACAGGCCCAAGCCTGTCCAGACAGCCAGTCCCGCCATCGTCCGGCGACGCCCGGACCGTGTCGGCGCGCGACGTCTCGTGCCCTTGCGAGTAGCGACCAGGAAAGACGTATACCCAACGGCGAAGATCGGCGCCAAGCCGATCGTCATGGCCACCCCGATGCCATCATAGTCGGGGAAGAGTGTCAGCGGAATCGCGCCGGCAACGAACATCAACCACCCCGACAACAAGAGCGCGACGGGCACCGACACGTATTGGCGACGTATCCGCCAGACTACAAACGCTGGTAAGCACAACGCCGCAAGCATGACGGTTTCGACCATCACATTGGCTGAAAGCATCGCTCGTTTCCTCTGCGGCCCTCGATCGTGCGCCTCCCATTCCTCGCGCAGCCTGCCCAAAGAATGAGATCAGGATTCATATCATGTGGGGCCCCGCCGCGAAGCCCCGCTCCTGTCACTTCCATTATGGCGATGGGAGCCCATCGGAGCAAGCGGAAATCAACGGGCAGCACAGAGAGGTCTTATGCGTGTTTCACAGCACCGACGCAGTGCACGAATGTCGCGTTCCCTCGTTGCTGTCAGGGCAGGCACGGTGGCCTGCCCCTACGAGTGTCTCCAGGGCGGAGACATATCCGGATGGTGTCACATTGCGCGTATCGTAGAATTGGTGTCAGTCGGACGGGGCGTCCGCTTCGGCCGGGGCTTTGGCGTCGTCGCGCTTTTTCATTTCTTCGAGCTCTTCTCTGAGCTTTTCGGTCTCTTCTTTCAACTCGTCGACGATCCGGCGCAGCTCGGTGATCTCTTCGGGGACGAGTTCCTTCTGCTCGCGCAGGACTTCGAAGGCGCGCTGCGCACGGCGTTCGATCCAGTTGCGCGGTTCGCGTCCCCGGAAGGTCTCGACGATCGGGATCGCCT
>CP070782.1:3802533-3812041 GCA_020346325.1 Phycisphaerales bacterium | reverse complement strand
TTACTCGTATTGGGAACGACAACCTCTGGTTGTACTTAAGAAGTCCGTTTGCATTAGGGAGGATCAACAAGTGAGCATCGACGAAGTGGATGTCCAGGCGATCGAAAATAAAGTGATCGACATAATCAGCGAACAGATGGGCGTTGACAAATCTGAAATCAGCCGCGAGACGTCCTTTATCAATGATTTGAATGCCGACTCACTGGATACGGTTGAGCTGGTCATGGAATTTGAAGACGAGTTCGACATGAGCATTCCCGACGAAGAGGCTGAGAAAATCCAGACCGTTGGCGCCGCAGTCGAGTACATCGTCAACATAGCCCAAACCAAGAAGAAAGAAAGCACATAAGTTCGCTATGAATAGACGTCGAGTTGTCATAACGGGCTTGGGGTGTGTCACTGCGCTGTCCGAGTCCGTCGATGAGTTGTTTACTGCGCTGTGTGAAGGGCGAAGCGGTGTCTCGGCCATTGAGTCGTTTGATGCTTCCGCCTTTACGGTCCATTTCGCCGGCGAGATTAAGCACTTCGATGTCGGGCAGTACCTGGACAAGCGTGACGCGAAGCGCATGGACCGTTTTGCCCAGTATGCCGTTGCGGCCTCGATCCGCGCGGTCGAGGACAGCGGTCTCGACTTCTCGAAGGAAGATCCGTACCGCATGGGTGTCATTGTGGGGACCGGCATCGGTGGCATCAAGGAGATCGAAGAACAGCACGTTCGCCTGATTGAGAAGGGCCCGAGCAAGGTGTCCCCCTTCTGTGTGCCCCGCCTGATGGCCAACGCCGCCAGTGGCAATATCGCCATCCAGTTCGGCGCCCGGGGACCGTGCTTTTCGGTCACGAGCGCCTGCGCGTCGGGTAATCACACGATCGGCGAGGCCTTCTGGAACATCGCCAGCGGTCGTAGTGACGTCGCCATCACGGGCGGCTCGGAAGCCGCTGTGACCCCGATTGGACTCGGCTCGTTTTGCGCCGCCCGCTCGCTGAGCTTGCGCAACGATAATCCCCCCATGGCGTCACGACCGTTCGATCGCGATCGTGATGGTTTTGTCCTGGCCGAGGGCGCCGGCATCCTGATCCTGGAAGACTACGAGCACGCCAAGCAGCGTGGGGCCAAGATTTACGCCGAATTGCTCGGCTACGGCGCCACCGACGATGGTCATCACATCACTGCCCCGTTGCCGGATGGCGCCGGTGCGGCGATGGCCATGAAGCTCGCACTGGCCGATGCCAAGATCAATCCGGAGGATGTCCACTACATCAACGCCCATGGCACCAGCACGGAGCTGAACGACATCGCCGAGAGCACCGCGATTCGCACGGTCTTCGGCGAGCAGGCCTATAAGATACCCGTCAGTTCCACCAAGGGTTGCCTCGGACATATGCTGGGGGCCACAGCGGCTGTGGAGCTGATTGCCGCTATCAAGGCGATTAACGAGTCCGTCGTTCCGCCAACGATCAACCTGGACAATCAGGACGAACGATGCGATCTGAAGATGGACTACGTTCCCTTGAACGCACGCGAAACCAAGGTCGACATCGCGATTAGCAATTCCTTTGGTTTCGGCGGTCACAACGCCTGTCTCGTGGTCGGCAAGGTCTAGCGGCATTCGTCCGAGGGAGGCTCCCCTCCAGCCCATGACGCACCGCAAGTGTCTGTGCGCCCGGCTGGTGCAACTGTGTGCGAGACAGATGGAGATATGATGCCTTTGGCGACAGCATTGCTAATCGGTGGCTTGCTCCTGCTGTGGAAAGGCGCCGATGTTCTGGTCCAGGGGGCCGTGGGGATTGCCGAACGGCTGGGCGTCAGCCAGTTGGTGGTCGGCCTGACCGTCGTCGCCATGGGCACCTCGGCCCCGGAGGCCGCCGCCAGTATCGCCGCCGTGCTCAATGCCCGCGGCGATATTGCCATCGGCAATGTCTACGGATCGAACATTGCCAATCTCGCCCTGGTCGGTGGTCTCGTAGCGTTGATCAGTCCCCTGCAGGTGCGGGCCCGCACGCTCAAGCGTGAGGTCCCCGCGATGCTTTTCGTGGCCGTGCTCTTGTGGCCCATCCTGTGTAACCTCGCGCTGTCAAGACCGGAAGCCTTCCTACTGATCGGCATCTTCGTGGCGATGGTCGTCTATACCGTACGAACGGCCCAGGGCCAGATCCGCGACAACTCGGTCGCCAAGCCGCCGCCCCCCGACACACACCATGGGGGAATCGCCAAGAACATCATCTTCGCAGCCCTGGGCCTCATTGGACTGTCTCTCGGGGCACGGATGGCCGTTAGCGGCGCTGTCACGATCGGTGTGGCGATTGGCCTCAGCGACGCCGTCATCGGCTCAACCATCATGGCAGTGGGCACTTCACTACCCGAACTGATCACATGCGTGGTCGCAGCCCTCAAGGGCCACCATGACATCTCGGTCGGCAATCTGGTCGGATCGAATATCTTCAATACCCTTCTCGTGACGGGGACGGCCGGCATTGTCCGCCCGTTCCTCGTCGGGCCGCGCTTTGCCGGAGGGATCGATTTCTGGATCATGGTCGCCGTCAGTGGGGGCTTCGCGCTGGCCGCCATCGCGGGCCGAAGGGTCGTGGGCCGCTTCAGTGGCGTCCTCCTGCTGGCCGCGTACGTGGGCTACCTTGTCTACCTGCTGACCTTTACGTCCGCTGCTTAGGTTCTCACTTGCCAGGCTGGGGCGCCAAGAGCATCTGCTCGGCAAAGACCTCGCTGAACTGCCCTTCGTGGGCAATCTCCACGTAGTCCATCCTGTCGGCAAGTGCCGCAGACCGGTCGCGACACTTCTGGCTAAGCAAGATCATCTCGGCACAACAGGCCGCCGCGTTGCCAACGAAATGGATGCGATCCAGCGGCACATCGGGCAACAGACCCACGCGCACGGCGCTGCGGGGCCGGATGTAGTTGCCGAACGCCCCGGCGAGTAGCAGACTGTCGAGCTGGTCGGCTTGGATGCCGCTCTTGCGCAGCAGGAGTTGAATCCCCGCCCCGATCGCCCCCTTAGCCAGTTGGAACTCGCGAATATCCTTCTGGGTCAGAACCACCGCAGGCTGCCCCGTACGTTCGTCCACAGCCAGGCAGAAAGCTCCTTGTCCGTCGACCTCCAGGAGCCTGGCGGCCGCCGCTTCGCCACAGCGCTCCCTGGCCTCTTCCGGGCCCAGGAAACGTCCCGTGGGGTCAACAATGCCCAATTCGAGCAGAACTGCCACGGCGTCAATCAGGCCACTGCCGCAAATCGATCGCGGCGGCGCCCGGCCGATCACATCCAAGGCAATATCACCATCGTCGCTCACCACCGCCTCGATCGCCCCCTCAGCCGCGCGGCTCCCGTGCCTGATTCGTGCCCCTTCCAGAGCTGGGCCAGCAGCACAACTAGCGGCGTACAACCGCCCCCCGACGCCCAGCACGAGTTCGCCATTGGTCCCGATATCGACCGCCAGAGTCGTCCCCGCCACGCGGTCCATATCCACCGCCAGCGCCACCGCCGTGGTATCGGAACCCACGAAACCCGCGATATTCTCAACGGCGTGGATATTGCCGCCTGGATTCATGTTCAAGCCCAGTTCGCTTGCAGGCACGTCATGCGCCGCAACGGAATGGGCCCGATATGGGGCCTGGCCTAACTGCGTGACCGGAAACCCCAGCAGGATGTGGTTCATCGTCGTGTTGCCAACAACACAAGCCTCGTGGATCGATTCAGCCTCGACGCCCGTTGCCTGGCACAACCGGTCGACCAGATCGTTGATCGCGTCGACGATGACGCGCTGCATCTCGCTCAGCGCTACATCGGACTGGCCGTAGTGAATCCGGCTGATCACGTCGTCACCGTAACGCGTCTGCGGATTGAGCGTCGCTTCCGTGGCCAGACACCGGCCATCCGCCATGTCCAGGAGTTTGGCCACCACCGTCGTGGTTCCGATATCAACCGCCAGGCCCAGAATGGCACCGGCCGCACCGGCGGCGCGGTATTTCTCGACAACCGTCGGTTGAACAGAGATTGCACTGGCGCTGCCGTCGGTGAGAATCTTGTGCTCGTAGAAACGCGAGGCCGCTGGCACGGTCACGACCAGATCCTGCTGCACCGTGTGTTGGCAGGCGCACACCTCCTGACCGGAGGGGGGCAGTTGGACGAGGCACTTGCCGCACGTCCCTTTGCCTCCACAGGGCGTGCTCAACACGATGCCGGCCTGACCGGCCGCTTCAAGGAGGGTCGCACCCTGATGAATTGACACCTCTCTGTCGTCAGGCTGGAACACTACACGGAAGTGCTTCATCTCTCTGATCGCCCCACCAGCACGACCCATTCCGCCCGGCGAGAGGATTCGCTACAGGGTGATAATATGCATATAACAAGGACGCCTAGCTGATCTTATGTCGGATCTTCCAGCGCGTGCGTCTCTTTTTGCTCCCAATCTTCCTTCGACGTCGTGGTTTGCTCATAGAATCCTCTAACAAAACGGAAAATCTTTGTTCCTCTGACTCTCGACCGCGTATAATATGATGCTACCGTAGAGATGTCCTCCTGTAAAGAGATAAAAACCGCAATTGTCGCCGGCGCGTGAGTTCGACCAGAGGGCACGCGTGGCGCGACAGAGTGCCCCTGTGACAGTCCGGGGTGCCTGAGCCGGCGCTCGATCGCTCCGTGGTGCCGGCAAACGGGGTGCGAAAATGCTACAGTGCGATCAGTGCGAGCTTTGCGAGATCGGGCCGGACGGACATAAGACGTTCAAATGTGATCCCTTCTCGACCATCAAAGAGCCGGAATGTATCGGAAAGTGGCAGCTAATCCGGCTCGACATGCTCCTGGCCAGCTACCAGAGCATGTTGCGGTCGTACGGTCGGCTGGCCCCCCTCCAGGACAAGATCTTCAAGTACGTGCAGCGCGAAATCAATGAGATGGAAGAATCGGAGAGCTGGAAGCTGGACGAGGAAGAAGACGAAGGCGACAGTCAGGACACCCCCTGGTCCGTCTAGTTGCGGGGCCGGCCGCCCTCGCCACCGCGCTGCCACGCCGAGGTCCTGCGGCGATACACCTCCCTACACGTGGGCTTTTCCCGTCGGCCAGGAGCTGACAGGGGCGATTCTGCAGGTCGATTTCCCGGCATCGGTTCCAGCGGATTCCTGCAATAAACTCTTTATCAATAGCGTCTTGCTGGTTGTCAGTGAATGGAATAGATGGCTGAAGGTGCCGAGCTAACCCGCGTCATAGAAGGCTGCAAATCGGGGAACGCCGACAGCTTTGCGCAGATCGTTGATATCTACGCGGCGCGCTGCTATGGCTATTTTTATCGGCTGACGGGTGACCGTAACCTCAGCGAAGAGCTGCTCAGCGAGCTCTTTGTGAAATTGGTCGAGAAGATCGGGTCTTATAAAGGTGGGGCTTTCGAGAGTTGGCTCTTCCGGATCGCCGCCAACATCTTTCACGACCACCTGCGGGCCCGCCAGCGTCGAAAGAAGCTGCTGGATGCCAAGCGAACCGAATTGGAGGCGGCGCCGACGGGGTCGCCGCGGTGTGATGATAAGGATGACAAGCTCGATCGACTCCAGATTCAGCTCAACCGCCTGGATGACGACACCCGAGAGTTGATCATGTTGCGTTTCTACTCGGAATTGAGTTTCAAGGAAATCGCCAAGCTGCGATCCGAACCGCTGGGCACGGCGTTGTCCAAGCTGCACCGTGGGCTCAGGAAGCTGCGCGAACTCATGGAGGGTTGAACTCGTGAAGAACCCGGACCCAGACAATCTGAAAGAGCTTTTCGAGCGTTTTATGCCGCCTTCGGATGCCGAAACGGCCGCTGGCGAAGTGCACGCCGGCGAGGACGTCCTGCGGGACCACCCGGCCCCCCAGCCGCGTCCTGAGATCATTGTCGGTATCAAGCTCCAGATCAACGACAAGCTGGCCGGGCGGCATCGAACCTCGCATTCTCTCTATCGGATCGCGGCCGCCGCAGCCGCGGTGATCGTCGTCGCGCTGATCGGCTACCTCGGGCGGGCCCCCCAATCGCGGTCCAATTTGAGCCGCGCCGCCTTGATTCCCACCGCCATATGGGAAAGCGATGACATTGCGTCCGACGACTTCGATATTGCCTACTTTGCCTCCGAAATCCAGCAAATTGAGGCCCAGGTGCGGGCCTTGGAGGCCGGCGAGGGGGAGAACACCGGGGCCGGCGCCCTGGATGAGGTCGAGATGGAACTGATGCAGATCAATGCCGAATTCTGGAAGGAATAGCCGCAATGAAGCGACGCCAAACCGCCCTGCTCGTCGGCCTGATACTGTTGGCCGCCGGCGTCTCCCTGGCCCTGGCGGGCAGCTCTCAAGGGGGCGCAACGGATGATATCTGGGAGGACACCTCTGGGCCATCGCGCCGGCCGAGGTGGCATCGCTGGTTCTCCGACGAAATGATCGAACGCATTATGAAGGGCATCCGGCAGCGCGATCCGGAGAAGGCCAAGGAACTGGCCGAGCTGCGGAAGAAGGACTTCGAGCAATTCAAGTCCGAGTTGGGCAGGCACGGGCGCAAAGAGATTGAGCAGATCAGTCGCGAGCGATTCGAGGCGTGGCGCCGGCGCAGACAGGCAGAATTCATCGCCTGGCTCGAGACCAACTACCCCGAGCAAGAGAAAGAACTGGCCAAGCTCAAGGAAAAGGACCCGCAGCTCTACGTCAAGAGTTACGAGAATCTCGAGGGCAAGTACGGGCGGATTTTCGACGCCGACAACGCCAATCCCGAGCTCGGTGCTGTGCTCAAAGAGGACCTCCTGCTCAAGGAGAGGCGGGACGAACTCATCCGCCGGTTCCGCCACGAACGCTCCGGCGCCAAGAGGCAGGCCATCGGCAGCGAACTGCAGGAAGTCGTGGCCCGACGCTACGATCTGATCGTACGCCGCAAGGAAATCGCCTACGAGGAACTGCAGAAGAAGCTGGAAGATATCCAGAAGCAGATCAAGGGCAGCAAGAACGAGATCGTTCGATGGCAAGATGCTGAGACGAGACTGGAGAACATCCGCCGCCGGGTGGAGGCACTGACTGAGGGTAAGATGCGGTTCAAGTGGGACTAGGGACGCCGCCGAGACATTTCACAGTGGACATGACAGTACGGCCTTGCGACCTGTTCGCGGGGCCGTTTCTAACGGACGTTACTGCGTCGCAACTCCTCCTGCGTGGCCCGCTTGAGGGTCTTCTTTTCCCTACTCGTGAGGCTGTGCAGGCCGGAATCGTGGACCTTGGCCAGGATGCGGTCGACCTCGATCTGCAGCATCCGATCGGCCTCGGCCTTCTTTTCCCACGACCCCGCCCGGACCTTGAGCTTGTATCGGCCGAGGCGCGGCCCAAGCAACACGTACCCCGCCCCGGCCACCATGCCCGCCAAGTGCGCCGCATGGCCGCCGACGTTGCTGCCATCTCTCGTCACCACGATCAGGAAATACACCAACCCGAACCCGATCGCCGCGACCCGTATCGGCACCGGAAAGACAAACACGAAGATAATGAAGTGCGGAAACAGAATCGCGCAGGCCGACAGCAGGCCCAGGATCGCCCCGGACGCTCCGATCATTGAACCAGCCGGTAGAAATCTGACGGTAGTCAGGATCAGGTAGAAGATGGCGCCGGCAGCGCCGCAAAGCAGGTAGAACGGCAGAAACTTCCGGCTGCCCCAGTGCCGCTCCAGCGGCGGGCCCAGGAAGTACAGGCCGATCATGTTCATGAAAATATGCCAGATCCACCTCCGGTCGTGGAGAAACTGGTAGCTGAGGACCCGCCAGAGCTGCAACTTCGTTAACCACGACTGTGCGCCAACGGCGAACCACTCCTCCAGAAACGCCCCCAAGGCCGGGATGAAAACGCTCGCCAGAAAAACGCTGATATTGGTGATCAGCAACCACTTAACCACTGGCGTGATCCGTGGCAGGTTAAACCGCATCTGTGGGGCTCCATAATACTGCTGGCGCGAGCCCGATTGCGTGTAGTCTCTGTCGTATAGCCCCATAACTGTCTTCTAAAACCAACGTCAGCCGCGATTGGTGTGCATCCTATCGGTACTATATATACTATCGGCAATTTCATGCAATGTTCAAAGCAAAATGCCCCCGAAAACGCGCCGCAGCAGGCCACAAAGCCCTGAAAAAGACCTTTCTTCTCGGCCTGCCAGCGTCACCAGAGCAATCCCTACCTCAGATGAACCTCACGCGGTCCCCATCCCCCAGCTCCCAACGCCAATGCTTATCGCCCCCTCGCACGCCGGACAGCCCAGCTGTGTCGGGCCAGCACGCCACGCGGCCACCTACTCTGCCGCCTCGTCCTCCAGCAGTTCCCAGCACAACCGCGGATAGCCCCGCCCCTCGTCAATCCACCAGATCTCCTCCGCCCCGTTTCCATCCTCCCCCACAAAATCCCACCCCGCCGCCAGGAACGGCCCGGCCGTCATCATCTGGCTCGTCGTCTACCCGGTCCCCCCCACCAGCCCTCCCGTGTACCATTCGCCAGTCACCCTGGCGGTCGCGTAGCAGCACAGGACCAAGCCACGACTCCGCCCCACCAACCCTCCGGCGGACTTCTCAGCGTGCACGCTACCGGTTGCGTAGCATTAGGCAAGCTTGCCACTGTACACGTACCCGATCAGTCCTCCAGCATAGCAGTTTGCGGAGACAGAGGCATCTTGCACATAGCAGTTGGTGATCGAGCCCCCAGAAAGATCGCCTACCAACGCACCGACCGCCTCGTCGGGGTCGACTTCTATCCGGGGGCAGATCAGGCTCAGACCCTTGATTTGCGCAGTCTCGTCTCCCACGCATCCAAACAGCCCCAAGTAGTCCCTGCCCGAAGAACTCCAGGTGGAGTTCGAGATGGTGTATCCACCTCCGTCGAAGATGCCAACAAATGGCTGCTCCCACGAGACGCCGAGGATATTGGACTCGGTGCCGGTGTAGGCGGACAGGTCGATGTCGGCCATGAGTCTGAGATGTTTGTCCCAGTCATCGCGGCAGGCGCCGATGGCGTTCATCTGTTCGGCCGTGTAGATCAGATAGGGGTCGTTAGGGTCGCCGGTTCCGCCGTCGTATTTGACTTGGGCTGAGCCCACGGCAGGGATGACGAATGAACAGAGCAAGAGCGTGATTTGCATGCTTCGTTTCGGGGCCATGATTCGCTTCTCTTATGAATGAATGATAGCTGCATACCTCCGGCCGGGCCGCGCGGACGGGGCGCGGAGGCAATGGATCCTGTCCCTGGATGGCTGAAGGCTGGCGCGGTATGAAAGCAAGGAAACGACGTATGATGACGGCTAGGTTGTGAACACCTGCGACGCCCGCCTTCTTTTCCTCAGCTACGTATTATTCTACCATTTTGTGCAGGGGATTCGCAAATGTTTCTGCCTGCGTGACGCGTGTTATCTGGCGCGTTGGGCGGACTTCGCCGGTTTCGGCTGCGGCGCAGGGGTTGACGGAACAGCGGGTTCTTCGGTCGGGACGGTTTCGGGCTTGGCCAGTGTGTAGAAGACCATC
>CP070782.1:3774753-3802433 GCA_020346325.1 Phycisphaerales bacterium | reverse complement strand
TGTCCGGTTTCCAGCAAGGCGATCGCCCGAAACCGTCGACGTTCGAGCTCCTCTGGTTTTCCTTGTGGTCTCATACATTGTGATATCGACCAGAGAGAACAACTTTCGTTAACTATTCAAAGGTCAATAATGGTATTTTAACACCCGTCCCGAATCCGCCACAAAACATACGCTCGAATCCAAAATATGCGTCATCACTCCAGTGTGCGTCACTTGAGTTATTGTGATGTGGGCTCGATTGGTTTATATAGAGGGATAGTCCGATACGAATGGATCGTCTGAGCCGGCATCGCGGAGTTGCCGGCAGCCCAAGGGGAGTTGAATAGTCAAAGGAAAGAAACGTGATGAGACTCAGTGCCGTTCGTGTTGTTGTTGCTTTCTCGATGCTATTGGCCGTCACTGCGTGGGGCGCCGAGCTCAATCTGCCTGATGAAGCGGAGGGCCACGTTCTGCCCGACGTGACCGTCAGTGCCCCGTCCGAGCCGGACTTCACCACCCTGCCGCAGCGCGACCTCATGGCCCGACCCTACACGGAATCGCCCGGTCTGGAGACCGCCACCAGCGTCGTCGGCCGCAAAGAGATCGAGGAGATGCACGCTTATTCCGTGGTCGACGCCATGAAGTACCTTCCCGGGGCCTGGACCGAGACGCGGGGGCGCAAGGTCAAGAGCTTCTATTCGGTTCGCGGCCAGCGCTATCCCTATCCAGGCTACCTGATCGACGGCGCCTGGTTCCGCGAATTTCACGAGATTAACTACTACCTCAGCGCCGCCAATTTCGATCGCATCGAGGTCCTGCGCTCCAGCAGCGCCCTGCTGGCCGGCCCCGGCGGGATGACCGGTATGATCAACCTGGTCCCCCGAACCTATGACGAGCGTGAGACACGGTTTGAGGGCCTCTACGGCACACATAACACGTTCCGCAGCGACCTCACACACGGCGATGTCGGCGTGGGCTACAACTACGGCGTCAGCGCCGGCTACCTCCACACCGACGGCCCCAGCAACATGAACGCCACCGAGAACATGACGAATCTGTTCGGCCGGTTCGAGTATCAGTTGGCCGATGATGTCGCCTTTTCCTGGAGTCAGTTCGGGCTACTGGGGGATCGAGAACTGATGCTGGCCGTCCCTCCTGCGGATACTCCGTTCATAACGCGGGTAGACCAGTTCGATCCGATGCGGACGTACGTCACCGTCGCCAAGCTGCGCTACGAGCCAACTAGCGAAAGCGCTACCGAAGTACTGGCTAACTACGGGGGACGACGCTTCTCGTGGGAGCGCAAGAACACATTCGAGCGTCTGGAGGAAGACTACGAGTATGGCACCAGCGTCATCCAGAGTCAGAAGCTGACCGAGAACAACACGTTGCGTCTCGGAGGCCTGTTCAATCGCTGGATCACGCCGACTGGCAAGCGCTTCTATTGGGGCAATCCCGCTGACATTCGCACCTATTCCGGTGTGATCGTTGACGACCACGATTTCGGCCGGTTGGACACCAGCATCGGCTACCGCTACACGCGCGAGCACTGGAAGGAATTCGGCGGTTTCAACGTCGAAGGCACCGCCGGAAGTCTCCGCAACGTTCAGGTAGACGACGAATGGAGCGATCCCCTCCATACCGGGAATCTCGGTGCCTCATATGAGCTAACCACTGATGTATCCCTCTTTGGCAACATCGGTTGGGGACAGATCGCCGCTCGACCCGGTATGCTCACGCAGGACGGTAGCGACTACCGCATGCCGGATACGGAGAACCGCTGGAAATTTGATCTGGGGGCCAGACGCGAACTCGAACGGTGGGGTCAGGCCAGCCTGACTGGATTCTTCGTCCGGCAGGATAACACCGCGATCGTCACCAACAATACCGTAACCGTCAACGACGAGGAAGTCGCACTATTCGAAGAGGCCGACCGCAAGAACTACGGCGTGGAATTGGACCTCCGTTCCCGGCGCTTCGAAAATGGCCTCCAATTCTTCTTCAATGCCACCGCGATGGAGACCGAGCGCACCCGCGACGGGGACTGGGAAGACGACGAGGAAGTCCCAAATCTCATCCTGGGTGGCGGAGTTTCCTACCTGATCGATCGTTTCGAGATGGCGTTGTTTGCCAATCACCTCAATGAATACGAGAACGAACGCTTCCTGCCAGCCGGATCGGCCCCGGTGCCGCTGGGCGATTTCACGGAAATCAACGGTGTGTTCACCTACCACTGCGATCCGATGACCGATCTGTACGTGAAGGTAGACAACATCACCGACGACGAGTACTCTACGGTCGCCGGCTATCCACACGACGGAACGCAGGTATATGCCGGCGTAGTCAAGCGCTTCTGAGTACGGACAAAAGGGGAAAACTCGTTCATGGCAAGACGATGGCTGCAACTGAGCGCGTTGTTCGTGGGCGTGGTTGTGTCGTGCATGATCACGCATCAGGCTTTTGCGGCGTCTACCTCAAACATGACGACTGAGAGCCAGACGGATCTTCTCGGAACGTTGCAGGATCTGGTGAGCCGGTTGCGAACCCAACGGCAGGCCTACTACCAACAGAAGGCTCAGGACGACGCGAGAATCCAAGAAGCGCAGGAGAACGTCCAGGTGCTCCAGGCCCAGGTAACCGAACTGCGCCAGCAAGAAGCGGACTTGGACGCGGAAATCCGCAAGCACCGCGCCGAAGTGGAAACGCTGGCCGTTCAGGAGATACAGCGGACGCAGGTGCGCCGCATCATCGCGAGCAAGGCCGCCACCTTTGCGGCTCAACAAGAGAACGAAATCGAAAAGGGAATCCCCTACAAGCAGAGTGAGCGCATTGCGCGGCTGAGGGCCGGATTAGCCGATGCCAACGAAGTCGACCCACCTTCTGTAGCCGAATTGCTCGGGCACCTGTGGAGCTATGCCCAGGAGGAATTGCGACTCGCCGACTCGTCCGAGACCTACAGCGACCGGACTACCGTCGAGGGCGATCTGACGCCCTACGCCCGCTACTTTCGTGTCGGTCAATGGATGCTTGGCTATGTCACCGAAGACGGCAACAGGACGGCCCTTTGGCTGCCACGATTCTCGGGCGGAACGTGGGAGCCAATTCTCGAGTCCAGCCAAATGACCCAGGTGCGCGATGCTGTAGAGATCCTGGATCGGCGTCGGGCACCGGGATTCGTGTCGCTGCCGATCACAACCGGACCGTGGCTCATAGAGAAGGTGGGCCCCTGATGGCAAGGCGGCGAGGCAATCACCGGTCCAACACCTTCCTTTTAGTCTTTGCCGGCTGTCTGCTGACAACCACCCCGGTCTGGCCGCACAAAGCCTGGGGGGAAGCGAGCGACTTCCAGCACCGTCTGGAGGCCGCCATCGAACAAACCAAGCAGGAGTTGCAGCAAGAGAGCGAGCGCATTGACAGGGAAAACACGGCGCGACAGACGGAACTCACCAAGGCCACCTCAGCCGCTTATGGCCTTTCGGGCGAGTTGGTCGAGCGCCGACTCATCATTGCCCGGAAGCAGCAAGAACTGGCCCATCTGCGGCAGCAGCGCGAAGCCCTGTGGACCGAGCAACGTCAGTGGGAAAGGGAAGAGGCCGAGATCGCGTCGATCTGCCGCGACGTGCATAGAGAGTTGAGCGAGCTGGCCCGTATGCTTCCGGCTTCCGAACTTCGTGACGAACAAGACCATCAGTTTGCGCAGTTGGAGAAGGCTCTGGACCAAGCCGACATTAGGAAGGCCGTCTCCTCAACGGTCGCGCTGACGGCGTCTTTTCTGCATGAGGCGCGGACGAAGGCCATCTATGAGGCTGAGATCGTGGACGCTCATGGCAAGCGTCAGCGTGCCAAGCTGTTGCGCGTTGGTCAGAGCCTTTTCGCCTACCATATCCCTTCAACGGGGCAGACGGCTGTTGCCCTATCCGCTCCTTATGAGGAGTCGGGCTTCCGGTGGCAGGAGGCGCTGTCGGCAGACATGCAGCGCTCATTGGTCGCCGTGATCGAGCAAAACCAGTCACCTGATGGCCTCATCTGGGTCCCCATCGACGTCACAGGCCGAATGACCATGACCGCGACTTTGTCGAACCGAACGCTCGTGGACCGCTTGCGCTCGGGAGGCGTGGTCATGATCCCTCTGGCTCTGGTCGCAGTGTGCCTGGCCCTGCTGATCGCGGACCGCTTCCTGGTCCTGATGCGACAAGGCCGCCATTCCCTGCGCTTCTGTGATCGCGTCCTCAGACTTTGCAGCCAGGGCCAATTCGAACAAGCCCAACAACTGGCTCAAGACTCACAAAGCGTTCTCTCACGAACCCTGGCGGTGTGCCTGACCCATCGCAATAGTCCTCCCGCCCTGCTCGACGATGCCATCCAGGAAACGCTACTGCAGGAGTTCCCCAAGCTGGAACGTTTCCTGCCATCGATTCGTATGCTGTCGTCGGTCGCCCCCATGCTGGGCCTGTTGGGCACTGTGACCGGAATCATTGCGACCTTCGATGTGATTACCGTTGTCGGCACGGGCCAGCCGCGTCTGATGGCCGGCGGTATCGCCGAAGCCCTGATCACGACCGCGACGGGCCTGGCCATCGCCATTCCAGGGCTGCTCGCCCACAGCGTTCTGGCGGGCAAGGTCGACAGCATCATTGCCGATACGGAACGATTCGCCGCGACCCTGTCGAATCTCGTCAAACGGGAGCAGCATACAACCGCAAACAATCGGAACAGACAGAGCGATGTTCGCGAAACCCTTGATTGAATTATTCTCAGAGGGCGGCCCCGTGATGATCGCCATCGCGGGCGTCTCAGTCCTGGCGTGGTATCTGGCCCTGCGAACCTGGTGGCAGAGCCGGTATCAGCTGGCGTGGCTCGAACGAATGAAGTCTGACGCTCGGGTAGCTTCATCCGGCACAAGCACGGATCTGCACGTTCAGTTCATCGTCCGAGCCCAGGCTGCTCGTCTGGAACACGCCGTGTGGGCCATGGGAGCATTCGCGACCATGCTGCCACTCTTGGGGCTGCTGGGGACAGTACTGGGCATGCTCGTCAGTTTTGAGGTCATCCAGATCCATGGCACCGGCCAGCCCAGACTCCTGGCCGGTGGGATTGGCCAGGCCCTGATGACCACCCAGGCAGGATTGTTCACCGCCGTGCCGGTGCTGTTCTTTCATCATGTTATCCGCAACCGCGTGCGTCTGATCCGCAGCGAGATGGAAATGCTTCCGCAAACTGGCCCAACGGGCGACAGAGAAAGGAAGCAGTAACCATGTTCAAGTCCGTGCGATCCCGAAGAACGCTTACCGGCCAGGCCGAAATACAAATGACACCTCTGATCGACATGGTCTTCATCCTGCTGATCTTTTTTGTCGTGACGACGAGCTTTGTCAGTGAAACGGGAATCGGCATCGAAAGACCGCAGGCAAGTCTCTCCGAATCGTTGCCACGCGAAAGCATCAGGGTTGCCGTCCGTGCCGACGGACAAATTGTCGTCGGTGGGCAGGAAACCGGGCTGTTCTCCGTGCGTCCCTATGTCGAGCGACGGATGCGGAATCAACCTTCACTGGCGGTGGTCATCGTCGCTGACCGTAGCGTGCCGGTCGACCGCATTGTCCGAGTTATGGATGAAATCCGAGCCGGCGGTGCCACTGATGTCGCGCTGGCGACCGAGAAGGGAGAGTAGGCCATCATGCTGGCTGACCATCCACTGGGTCCAGAACTCCGGAGACAGATGCCGAAGCGATACTGGATCGCTCTGCCGGTGGCTCTGCTGGCCAACGCGCTGCTATTCTGCGTGCTGGCTGGGGCGCGCAGGGAGCCGTCCAAACAAAGCATCTCGGAGATTGTCTCGGTCCGTATCGCCGTGATGGATTGGCCAAGTCTGAATGCGACAGAGCCCGAGGTTTCGCAAGCCGAACCTGACACCGTACCACTGATCGTTCGTGAAACATCGACCACCCTGGCGGAGGCTATTCCGGAAACCACCGCTGCCCTGACGATGCATCTGCCCAGCCGTATGGTCGCCGATTCGCTGGAACTGCCCGGCCTCCCGGTTGTCTTGCCCGAGACATCCGATCTGAGGTCGCTTCCCGGCGTGCCGACTTCCACGATCAAAGGCCCGCTGTCCCTGGCCATGGTCGACCGCGCGCCCCGAAGAACGACCGGGGCACTCCCCCGGTATCCTCAATGGGCTAGGCAGGCCCGGCTGGAGGCTACGGTGACGCTACGTTTTGTCGTCACATCGCAAGGCAAAGTCAGCAACATCAACATCCACCGCCTCGAGGGAGATGAACGTCTCGGCCGTGAAGCAATGCGAGCGATTGCCGCCTGGCAGTTTGAGCCGGCCACCAAACGGGGCAAACCTGTGGCGTGTTGGTGCTTCCAGAAGGTGGACTTTGAACTCGACGATTAGAGGATTTGCATGGTCCTGCGCATGATATTGATGAGCATTGCGATAAGCCTGTGCGTCGCCAGCAGCGCTGAATCACAAAGCACGGTACATCTCGCCAACACGGCCTTCGAGGAGGGTCGCTACGCGGACGCTGTGACATACTATCGGGAAGCCTTGAGCGAAGAGCCAACGTTCGCCGTTAATGTCAACCTCGGCCACGCTTATACGAGACTCGAACGATGGACTGATGCCATCGCAAGCTATCAGGCCGCGATCGAACTGGACCCCTCATCGGCAAGTGCGGACGTCTGGTTCTTTCTGGGCCAGGCTCATTACCAGATCAGGCAATACGACGAGGCGCTGGACGTTCTTCTCGAAGTGGCTTCATCGGGGACCAACGGGCAGGTATCTCTATGGATTGCACGATGCCTGACCGAGCTGGAGCAGTGGCTGCGCGCCAAGACAGTGCTATTGACTCATCTTGGTACGTACCCAAAAGACCTGGAGGCCCTGGAATTGCTCGCCCACGTGCTCGGACAGACAAACGATTGGCCCGGCGTGATCGACGTCTATCGAGGGTTGCTCGCCGCCGACGGCGATCGAACAAGATACCGTATCGCCCTGGCCAATGCCCTGGTAATTGCCGAGCAGAATCAGGAAGCCATCGATACGCTCGAACTTGCCTGGCGCATTGATCGCAGCGTCACAGTGCAGGCCAATCATCTGCTGGCGGATCTGTACCTGGCCGAGCGAATGCCCTATGAAGCATCCCAGTGCTACGCCAGAGCTATCAGGCAGATGGACCAACCCCGCGCGGACGACTACTTTCGTCTGGCGACGGCCTACTTCCAGGCGAGGGAATTCGTATCGGCCACAGATGCGTTGAACAAAATGCACGAAGACGATCCGATGGATTCCCGGGTCGATCTTTACCTCGGTCACATCGCCGTGGAGACCGATCGGCTTCAGGAGGCTGAGGAGCACTTCGGCGCAGCGCTGGCAAAGGCCCCGGCCTCGACTGAAACCCTTCTGGCTCTGGCCCGGTTGGAAATGCAGCAACAGCGCTGCAATGAAGCCGCGACGCACTTCGCCCGGGCCCTTCAGGCCGGCGACAAGCGACTTCAGGTTCACTACGACCACGTCCTGGCTTTGCTCCATCTACCGGATAGAGCCCGAGAAACGAAGACCGCCCTTCGCAACGCTCTGGCCCTCTATCCCTCAGAACCCCGGCTCCAAGCACTGCTGGATCGCTATGTCCGTCAGAGAAGCTCTGCGCGAGAGGGTATGCGTCAATGAAGGCGCGAGTTGTCTACGATTCGGTCTTCGGCAATACAGAGCAGATTGCTCGGTCGATTGGAAATGCCCTGGGTGTACAGAACGAGGTCGAGATCCTGGCAGTCGGCGCAGCACAGCCGGAACAACTAAGCGACTCGGAGCTGCTCGCCGTCGGTTCTCCGACACGAGCTTTTCGTCCAACACCAGCGCTTACCAAGCTCCTAAAAGCCATCCCCAAGAACGGCTTGGACGGTGTCAGAGTCGCCGCCTTCGACACCCGGATCGCTACGGCGGATATCAACTCACGCGTCTTGAGTGTCATGGTTAAACTGTTCGGCTACGCTGCGGCCCCCATCGCCAAGCGGCTCCAGAACAGAGGCGGCGAGCTCATCATCACCCCCGAAGGCTTTTTCGTCCAAGACACCGAGGGCCCTCTGAAAGAAGGTGAACTCGAACGCGCTGCCGCATGGGCCCAGCGGATCACAGCGACTCTCTAGCGCCCTCTCCGCCACAGACACGAAAGATCTATCGCCCAGCGGTTCGAGTGCACACGCTGTAGAGCGAGGATCGCGCCGTGATGAACAGGGTCTTGCGGTCTGCGCCGCCGAAGGCGAGACAGGTGGGACGTCGGGGGACTTTGATCGTGTCGATCTGCTCGCCGACGGGATTGAAGACGAGGATCTGACCGGCGGCGATATAGACATTGCCCTGCGCGTCAACGGCCAGGCCCTCACCCCCTTCTTCGGCGAACAACCGCGGGCCGGAGAGCGTTCCGTCCGGCCCCACGTCGAAAGCCCAGGTCTTCAGTTCCGCCTCGTTGGTGACATAGAAAGGCTGCCCTGTGACGGCAGGAGCCAGACCGAAAGCACGCAGTAGATCGGCCAGCTTGACGCCCCAGCGGACGGCACCGCTGGTGAAGTCTTCACCGGCAGGGATGAAGGCGGTGCGATCGGAGGAGACGTAGTGGAACGGCTTCTGCATGGTCGAGTCGCGCATGAATCCCGCATTGCCCATCCAACGATTCACGGGAAGGATTGGCACCATGGAGGGACGCGGAGCCGCCGGTTCGGGCTTGAGCGCCACAATCTCGCTGTCGCTATCGTCCGGATCGAACGTAAGCACCGTCCCCTTTCCCTCGTAGGCCACGACCAGGAGATGTCCGGAGCGGTCAAGGGCCAATTGAACGGGCTGCTGGGGGATGTCGCGAACAGGTACTGCCGCGCGTTCGGCCTGCGACCATCGGTAGATACGACGCTGGCGCGCGTCGGCGAAGTACATTACTCCCTGCTCATCCACCGCCGCACCGCAGATATTGAGGAATCCGTCGCCAAGCTTCTCGACCTTGGCACCGGGGCCGAGGACCGCCGAACGTGATTCGGGTCGTGGGGGAAGCGGGTTTCCAGAGATGTCCAATACGGCGAATTCGGTGTCGCGTATTTCGGCGCCGGCCGTCGCGTCGAAGACGGTGCTGTCAAACGAGACTTTGCTGTTGCTATAGCAGTGCAGATTGCGGAATCGGATGTCGCTGGAGTCCGTGACTTTCACGGCGTGAGGGAATGGCACGAAACAACTGACCACTCGGTAGAAGAACGTGTTGGCAAATTGGATGTTACTCGACCGGTCGATCTCCAGAGGCAGTGCCTTGGGGCCTTCCTCCCGCTCTTCCTCGAACTGCAACGCGTGGAACCGCCAGTTGGAGGCGTTGCGGATGACAATCTCGTTGTCGACGTGATGCTCGGCGGACATCGCATACAGGCGACCGCTGGTGGACGTGTCCGAGATGTACATCCCGGACTTGGCATAGGGGCTGGGCGTCCAGATGTCCTTAAAAGTTCCGCCGCCGCCATTGGTGACCCACAGGCTGGCGTGCTGGCTGTTCCACCTGTCCCGGTGAGGATCGCGCCACCAACTGCCACCACCGGGCATTCTCGTGCCATGCCCGCCGTGCAGGCGGACGTCGTTCATCATGGACTTCGCTCCGGCCATCCACTTAACACCGACCGCGCGCGGATTGGCCGTGCCCGTATAGACACCGATCCCGGTGACGATATTGGCCCCCCCTTTCGGCGCCTCGATCACCGGCTTGGGCGCGCCGATCCCTGCGAACGCGGCTGTATCGTCGGGCACGTTGATCACAGTCACCGAAGGATTGAGCCCGATCAGCACGGTATCAGGTCTGAGGGTCAGGGTGTCACTGACGTGGTACCATCCTATCGGAAAATAGAGCGTTCGGTGCTTGGCAATCGCTTCCTTGAGGGCGGCCGCGTCGTCAGTCTGCCCGTCACCCATGACACCCAAAGTTCGCACGTTGACCCAAGTGTCCCGGGCAGGAAGATCCGGAATATCCGACTCCACCGGAGCCGGTAGCACAGCCGCCTCCTTGGTAGCCACCGTCGTCTTGATCTGCCGTGCGGCGCCCAGACGCGCCAAGTGCAGTCCATGCGAGAACCGTTCAACAACATACATCGGTCCAGCCCCCGCAACGGTCTTGCCACTGCCACGGAAGCACGCGAGCGTCGGCACATTCTTACAGGCAAGATTCTCCAGGTTGATCTGGGTTCGGGCGTTGTTCTCGTTGCTGATGACAACCGCGGAACCGGTGACGTTCTCCAGATGCGCGTCACTGAGCCAGAGTTCATCGGGATGGCCGGGCGCGATGGAAACGGCCGTAGGCACGTTCTTGAAGTGAATACGGACCAGGGTAAGTCCGGCCTGCTCGGCGCTGATGGCGGCCACGCTCTGGCCCTCGAAGACACAATCGATCGCCAAAATGGGCCAGCCCGGCGCCGATCTGCCGGTGATGATGCCATACTGACCACCATGGAAATGCAGGTCTTCGACTTCATTGCCAATGTCTTCAAGCGCGGCTCGGGCCGAATCCAGGCGGAAGTCCATATGGGCGAGATAGCAGTGCTGCGCGACATGAAAACGCACGCCGACGGCCGCGGGATTGCCCGCCTTGATCTCGATGTCAATGTTGCTCATCGCACTGTAGAACGTGCCGGCGCCACCGTCCCTGGGAGGCCCACCTCGCCCGCGCGATGGACGCCCGCCGGAGAAGAACAGCATGTACTTGTCCTCTCCCTGCTGAAACCCGGGTGTGTTCTCACCCAACACGAACACGGGACGCCTGGCCCCATAGCCGATCAAACGAACGCCCGGCCATATGTAGACTGTCCGGCCGAGACGGTAGGTTCCTTCCGGAACGAACAGGACGCCTGCGCCGGTGGTGGCCTCGACTTTGTCGATCGCCCGCTGCAAAGGCGCCGAATCATCCCCGAGGCCGTCACCATGGACGGGGAACTCGTCCTGAGTCAGATAGACCGCCTGGGGATCGTCCAGGCGAACCGGGTAGTAGGATGCTCCCTGGGAAAAACGCGGCGTCAGGACAATACTCGCGAAGAACAGCCAGGTCAAGATCGATTTCGGATGCATATCACGCCCTCGCAAACGGTGAGAATCATGATTTCCCGCGACGGGGCGATGATAGCATACTGATCCGCCCCGTTCAATGGAAGTGGGTCGTTCTCTGTGAACGTAACTCAGTCAGAAGCGATGAGGGAGAGGGAGAAGAGGCAGGGGTTTGGATCAGTCAGAACGCTTTGGAGGATTGCTGAGTTGTTCCCGCAGTTTCCTGACGGCTTCCTCCCGTTCAACTTGAGGAGCCCAAGGATCGAACTCCAAGTCCGTGACCTTCAGGCCACGAACTATCTTCCAGGCGGCGATACGGACCCCGAGATACTCGTGCGCCAGCGCGCCAAGCACAATGGGCAGGCAGGCAGAGCCGCTCTTGCTCAAGGCAGCTACGGCACGCTGTCGTACGGCCCGCTCTTTGTGACCCATCAGATCGATGTACTGATTGGGGTCTGCCGATTCAATGCTCGGCAGTTGGCCCGAGGGGACTGGAGCCGCCGGCGTCCGACCCATCTCCGGCACCTTCCGCACGCCTGCGGCGGTCGCCAGGTAAGGCTCAATCTGATCGACGAGGTCTAGGAATTGCTCGACGTCGCGGTAGCCCAGCCAGTCGCCAACCATTTCGTCGTGCGTGTTGATCACAATCGTCCGGGGCAGCGAGGAAACGGCGTATGCCAACGCCATGTCGCGGTGCTTTTCCACGTCAATCTTCACGCAGGCGAAGCGACGCAAACTCGAGACCACTTCCTCCTGATTCAGTGTTTCATCCTCCATCTTGTGACACCAGGGACACCACGACGCAGTGAAGAACACGAGCATCGGACGGTTCTTACCCTTCGCCACTTCGCGCGCGTCCTGGTAAGAGCGGACCCAGGCAATGCCGGTTTCAGTTCTGGCACCAGACGAACTCGTTGCGGGCTGGCCCGCTCCGAGTACCCCGTCGGCCAGTATCAACAAGACACACGAGATCCACACTCTATTCAGTGCCATGAGCGATCTTCTCCCAGTATGAAACAGGCTCGAAGTTCGGACTGTTTTCCTCATCGTGACACACCAGACAGTCTGGTGTTTTCATTAACACGCGGGCCCCAGGAACGTCCTCGCCGGACTTCTCCTTCACGTGATAGTTCCCGCGGCCATGACAGGCGTCACAAGACACATTCTGCAGCGTCGGTGTCAGAGATTGACTGACGTAGCCATCCGACGCCATGTAACCCACCGTGTGACATTTCAAACAGCGCGGATTGTATTGATGTCCCTTCTGTTCGAGGGTTTCGAAGGCATGCGCGTGTTTCGAATGAGCCCAGATTTCAAAAGCTTTCGCGTGACACTCTCGGCAATCTTCCGGTCCTGTGTAGCGATTAGCCGTCTTGCTGCGTACCGTGGAGATCATGGACAGGCCTTCTTCGTCGTCCTTGACAGGCCGAAAATCACGGGCTTTGAGCTGTGCCTTGTACTCTTCAACCAAAGCGACGATCGCGGAATCTTTCTCCATAGATTCTTCGAGCACATGCACCTGGCCAGCGAATTCGCGCGCCTGGTCCTTCGGATGACGAATGTCCAGGCGACCGAGATTTTTGCCCTTGTCCGTATTGAACACAATGGCAGACCGGTTCTCTCGTATCGGCTCTGCCACCGTCTGGCGAACCTTGCCACCCACGATGACGTCGAGCTCGAAGAATTGTCGGGCCAGCGCGTGCATTTCGGCCTCTGTCGTGAAGGCCAGCAAGACGATGAAGTCGGCCTCTTCCTTGAGTTGCGGCAGGTACCGGGCAAGAGCTTCGGCCGGTGAGATCAGGTGGAGTCCCGCCCCGATTTCGTCGGGTTCCAGTTGATCGTCAACGATTCCAATGATGCCACACCGGTAGCCGTTCGACAGCTCCACGATCACGAATGGGTCGACCACGGGCCGGGCGGCACCATCGACGACGTTGGCCGAGACGAGCTGTGCGTAGTGCTGCCTGATGCGCAAGAGTTCTTCCAAGTCGAGCGCAATCTCGCGCTGCCCCAGGTTGACGGCGTGATACCCCATCAGGGCATAGCCCTTGAGGATGTATTCCATCTCGAGAATTTCCCACTCGCGCCGACCGGCAGTCACGTCGCCGGCATCGACGAGCAGGTAGTCCGAAGGCAGATTCGCGGCCAGGAACGTCTGGCGACGACTGATGCCACCGGCCATGCCACTGGCACAGCCGCACGGCTCGATATGGCCCTGAGTGTCGCAGGTGAAAAAGATAGAGAACACCTCTGGGGGCGCCGCGGCGGCAGAACTCGATATCCAGTGCGTCCCGGAGACAAAGAAAATCAACGGGAGCAGCACGAGCAGCGCCAGTGTCGCAATCACCGCCACCCTGCGTGACCTTCTACCGTCCTTCGCACCCATAAAGACTGCTCCTAGTGAGTCAGGGCATACGTGAAGATATTCACGTTGATTTCGTGACTGTTCTTGATTTCATTTCCGCCACAGCAGCAGCACCGGCGTTTGCCATTGCGCCCCGCGTTGGCGGTGTCGTTCAGGCCTTCGGGCGAATAGATGAGTACGATCTTGTCCTCGATGACCAGCCCCTCGAGTTGCGTCGTCCCACCCTTCTTGAGCCGGATACTTCTGATATCAAAGACGGTGTGGAAGAGAGGATGATCCATGCTTATCTTGACGAGTTTCTGCTCCGGAAAGATCCGCCGAATCTCCTGGCGGAAGGAACGATCCCATTGGGTCGAGGAGCACCCCGCTGAAGCCAGGAGAAAACCGCCCCGCGTCAGATAGGATTTCAGGACGCGCCGTTCCCGGCCGGTCAGGCTGAAACCGCCTTCGCCCGTCATGATGGCAAACGGAAATCGAAACGCGTCGTCCTCGGCCAGCTTGACCGCCGTGAACTTCCGCTCGGGCTGGCAATTGGTCTCACGGCTGACGGTGGCCAGGAAATGGTCACTGAAGCAGACGGAACTCTTGGACACCGCATAGATGAGATTGGCACACTTGAGCCGCTCTTCCGCATTCTGCGAATCGTCTCGTCCCAACGATGGAACCACGCAGACCGCCGTTATGATCGTGCCCACAACTATCTTACGCATCGCACGGCTCTCCCATGATCGATTACTGCTCCTCAGCCAGACGCCTGAAGTACGCTTCGATGAGCGGTCGATATTCCGACATCATCCGGCTATCGCCTTCGACCTCGAATTCGGCGTCGCGTTTGGACTGGGGCGTGAGTTCTTCAATATTCCCCGCTAATGAGTCACGTCTGGATTGCATGTTGACGGCCTGGGCCTCGACCCTTCTTGCACCAGCGATCATCGCCGAATCCCTCACCACATTCTGCCCGAAGGTGTCACCACCGAAAATAGCGAGGTTCGACTGCCCTCCCGCGTAACCGGCAGCACCGCTTCCGAAGGCCCCCGTCACCCCGGTTCCCATGCCCGCGCCAATCCCCTGGGCCAGCTGCCCCAATGTGTTGCCAGGATTCAACATCATCTGGATGGCGAGCCGGAGTTGACAATTCCGGCACCCTCTGCCGCCGGTGCTTTCGCAGAACCTGATCATCTCTTCCATCTGCTTGAGCGCTTCGAGGACGTTTGGGTAGCCACAAACGCCACTGCCCCGATTCAGACAGTCGGCGCCCGCTCCCATCAGCTCCGTGATCTTTCGCTCGGCAATCTCGTCGGCAATGCGGTTGGCGTCTTCAGCTACCACAGGGTATTCTGCCTTGATCTCTTCGGCGTGTTCGCGGAACTGCTGCGCTAGGCGTTCCAGATCCTCCTGGATCGACGTTTCCCGCTCACCCAGTTCCTTCAGACGAATCTTCGTATCGAAATCCGGGTCTTCGATTTCCCGGAACGTCTGCGTATGTCGGGTCACCTGTTGCTGGGCGAGATAAAGGGCCTTAAACATCTCCACATCTGCCAGGAGATTGATGACTCGCTCGATGTCCCTGTTGGCCTGCTGAATCTTCTTTCTCATCTCCTCCGTCTGTGTTCCAAGGGCCTCCAAAGCCTTTCTCTGCTGCACCACAGCCTGGCTGACACATGCCAGACGACCATCGCTCTTGGCCGCTCCTTCCTGCATCTTCTGCTCGCTAGCGGCCATATGACCACTCGCCTGCGTCAGGTTCTGCGCGAAGGTACCGAGAAACTTCTTATAGTCCTTCTCAATGTCAAAGACCGGTGCGCTCCCCGCTTCCTCTTCCAGTTTCTGTGCCAGGGCATCCGTCTGCTCACGCAGTTCGTTTTGGCGGCGCTCAAGTTCCCCGAGTTGTGCCCGTAGCGCTTCCGAAGCGGAACCATCGCTGTTGCGCGTCATGGCATCCAGCAGCGCCGTGGTTTCGCCTTCCAACTGTTCTTGTGCCTCGATAAGTTCGGTCAACTGTTGGATGATGTTGTCGTACTTGAGCCGGAGGTCTTTTGCGGTCATTTGGTTCCGCATCATCTGGGCGTATTCGTCCTCGGAAATGATTTGCAGATTGAATGCCGCGGAAGCAACCGTCTGCGGCGCCTCGGGCCAGGAGTCGGTGGCCGTAGCGTAGTAGTCGATGACATCGCCCGGCCGAACTCCGAGATCGGCCAGGTCGAGCGTTTCGGCCACGCTGACGAATGTCTCCGCCGTTTTACTGAGGAAGAGTCGCTTGCGCGCATCGTCTGACTCATTGTGACTTCGGAAGAGGCTCACGTCTTTGATCCCGAGATCATCCTGTGCTTCGATCACGATCGGGACCTGGGCCGTAGGGGTGGCCAGCGAGTTCATCCCCGGACTGACGATGGAAACAAGAGGTCGGTCGTCCGGGACAATAGTCACAGCGCCGGCAAACGGCTCAGTGCACGTGTTGCCTTCGACGTCTGTCACGGCCACCGAGAACGGGCCTTCGCCCTTCAGCGGAAAGACCGCCTCGACCGTGTTGTTCCCCCTGCCCCGGCACGGGTAGCTGCTGTCTCCTATCGCAACTTCGCCACTCTCCAGCGGTCGATTCGACGCCACCGTCATCGTCACTTCGGTATCGCGGTAGCCCTTTAGTTCACTCCGGTCAGCGCTGAGAAGTACAGCTCGCTCGGCGAGCCGGGCGTAGCCCGGATAGCGATAGCGGACACGGACGGCTTCAATGCGCGGGTCTTTACACAATGTCACCTGGTAATATTTGCTCCTGCCCCGCTCGATACTCGCCCAATAGACCAATGGTGCCCGGATGTCTTCGATGGACTGGAAGAATTTACCATCCTGGGACTGGAACATCGGTATCCGACTGATCACGCCCTCGCTCGGGTCCTTGACGACCAGGGAAATCGCTTTCGGTACACGCCCTTGAGTTGCCACATGCACGGTGAGATTCTTGCCGTAGTCCACCACGGCGCCGGCTGGCTCGACCACAAACCTAGTGGGACTGTACGGGGGATGGTCTCCGAACGGAAATACGAAGCGCGGCACCTCGGCCAACACCCATCCGGAAAACAGGACGGTGGACACCAGCCACACACCCAGAACGCTCGCCAAGGCGAAAGACTCCTTGCGGAGGGTAGGCGGCTTGAGACTTTCCAGGTCCTCCAGCAGATCGAAGGACTTCACGGCCCGCGCGATACCCCGGCCCATCAGCACGCGTGAGAAGGTCTGGCTCGGTAGACCGATCCGCTCTTCGAACTCGATTGCATTCGTCAGATCGTTGCCAATCTCCGGATGGTCCCGCTCGATCAGGCGGGCGAGCATCTTTTCCATACAAATGGTCCGGTTCAGCCACCACGCAGTCAACAGCACTGTGCCGACAACCACCAGTCCAGCCACCATGCTCAACCCCAGGCGCAGCCGACCGTCCAAATGGGCCACAGCGTCCAGATAGAAGAACAGGATCAGCAAGGTCAGTCCCAGCCACAGACCGCGCACGCCGGCCAGTTGCCAGACGCGTCGGCGCCGCGCGCCGATCAACAGCGCGACCGCCTGCCTTATCGATGTCTTCTCTTCCTGCACACGTTCCATAGCTCGGCCACCTCACACACTCACAGCAACCCCGCAATCCGTCGCAGAAGCCATTCGATACCCAGTGCACTGATCAACGCTGCGTAGACCCAGGAACGATCCCACACATCTTCAGGCTTGACACACTCCTGAGCCAGCTTTTCAAACACCTCAACGCGCTCGGGCAACGTCTCGAGCTGTCCGAGTTCCAGCGATTCTCCGCCCGTAGTCTGAGACAACAGCGCCAGCATTTCCCGGTCAGCCTGAACATAACGCGACTCGGTGGAGTCATCATAAACGATGAACCGCACCACATCCTTCTCGGGCTTGCCCGTATTGTTATGCAGAACGGCCTCGTATTCGCCTTCCCGCTGCGGCGTGAAGGAAACCTCGTACAGATTCTCGTCCGACGCCCGACGTTCGGGGACGAGTTGCTCCCGGTGGCCGTCCGGATATGTCAGCTCAATCTGCGGCCGATATCGCGTGTGGTCTATCAGTTTTGCCCGGATCAACATTCGAACCGGCTCGCCGGGCGCATAGATGCTCTTGTCGATTTGGAAAGAAATATCCCGGCCAGGCAGGAAGTCGGAGCCGGAGATCAGCCAGCGAATCATCTGGCTCCAGAACCGTCCATAGATCTCATCGTAATGCTCCAGTCGTTCCGGAAGGAATCCCCACTGCCAGAGACCGGAGGCTCCGATGCTCATGACTTTGCCCGCCCCATAGCGATGGTAGACGACGGTCGCCATCGGTTCGCCGCGCCGGCCGTCGGCCACACGTGCCAGGACAATTGCCAGGGATTTCTCGTCCGTGACCCGTGTCACGCTCGTCATGGAAGGCAACTCCCGCACGACTGCCGCCCCACTGCCGATCCGGGAGCCATAGTCGAACAAGGGGCTGGCTTCTCCCTGCGGCGTCAATTCGAGCCGGACGTCCTTGAGGATCCCGCCGCCCCAGGTCACGGGCTCGATCTTGGATAGCTCCGAGGTGACCTGTGAATACGGCTTGCCCCGAAAGAACACCAGACTGCCCCCGTCCTCAGCCACGTACCTCTGGAGCAGCTTCAATTCCGCACTGGAGAACACATCATCCATGTGCCTGCCCAGAAAGATGCAATCGTAGCGCAGAAGCCCGTCCCGCGTCCGAGGCAGCCGGACGCCTGGCATCGTGGTCCTGTCCGAGGCGCCGTCGCCGGAGAGTCGCTCCACGACCGCAAATGATTTCTTTTCGTTGATGTGAAAGATCGATGTGATCTCAACGTTTCTGTCGGCGCGGAGGGCACGAAGTAGAAACTTGCTATCCCAGTGAGGTCGCGCCTCGACCACCAGGACCCGCGTCTTCTCATCGACGACCCGCGCGATGACGCTGCGCTTGTTATTGTCCGAGTCGTTCTCTCCGGGGAGCGGCTCAACCTCGACACGATAGCGAAACACGCCTCGATGCTCTTCACGAACAGGGAAGCTAATCTCAGCGTGACCGTCGTTTAGCGTCACCTGCTTGGATACGACGTACTCGTCTTCACGATAGAGATGCACGTCGGCAGCCCAGTCCTTATACCCGGCCCCCGTCACAGAGACATGCAGCGATCCAGGCTGATCTGCCAGGAAGAAACTGGAGTTGAGCCGAGCGAAGACGCGCAGGTCTTTGACTTCCGTCGCTGTTCCGACGGGTACCGTCCACACCGGGACTTGCAGAGTGCGAAGATAACGTGCCGCATGGCGCACGCCGGACAGCGCGTCAATTTCACTGCTCCTGCCATCGCTGAGCAGCAGGACGCCGCGCGTTCGATGGCTCGGGTCGCCCTGCACCGCGTCCAGCAGAGCCGAGGCAATGTGTGTAGCTTTTCCCGTGGCCCGCTCGCCCGTGACGAGAAACCTCGGAGACGTCCGGCGTAGTTCGGTATCGAAGCCATACACCTGTATCTCGTAGTCCCGGGCGAGTTTTCGCAGAAAGGATGCCGACGTATTCCGCCACAGCGCCGACGTCACGGCCTCGAACCGGCTCTGCTTGCCTACGTCTTTGGTGTTCATGCTCTCCGATGTGTCGATGAGGATGGAGAAGACCGGTTTGTTCCGCGTCTCTTCTCGCGTCACGAGAACCATGGGCCTCATGAGGATGAAGATCAGCGCCCCCAGCACACCGATGCGCAGCACCATCAAAGTGAAGCGGACGCCCCCGCGCACGGGCCGGGCACCGCGGCTGTAGCCCGCGATAACCACAAGCGTTCCGAACAGGGCCAGGCCCAGCAAAACGGCCCCGGAAACCGGCGGATCGAATATCAGGTTCCAGTTCATCTCAGTCGATCGCTCTCAGATCGTTGTCTGACTTATCTTGTTCGGTTCAGTGCCGGACCAGCAACACGAGGACTTGTTCGACAAACAGCAGGCCAACAGCGGCCAGAAGGAAATAATGCCAAAGTGGCTCGCCCTCCAGCAGCCCTTCAATACCGGCCACATCACCCGCAGCAAGGTAGGTGGCACGTGGCTGCTGGGCCAGTTCCTCCAATTGGGCCATGTCCAGCCTCTCCAGATTGCTTTCCAGCGAATCAAGATTCACCGCCGCGGACGCGGCAATTTCCTCGCCCACATAGGCGCGGTAGAATCCGCACGCACTGGTCTTCGGAAAGAGCACGGCCACCCCGTCATCATTGGCTTCGACACTCCCCTCCACGGTCTCTCCGGCCGGACCTCGGAGCACAACCTTTTCATTGTCCGTCAGCGGCCGGAGCGTTGTAAAGCACGGCTGGCCCACGAGAAACGTGTTCTTGCGCCCCATGCTCGGCCGCAATCCTCTGATGATTTCATGAACGAGCGGCACGAACAAGGGATGCCTAACGATGTCACTATGCTGCAACGAGCAGCCGAAATTGCAGAGCAACAGCACGCCGGGGCCCACCAGGGTCTCGGCCATGGCGATATTGCCGTCATCGTAGCGCAACAGCACGCGTCCCTTGTTTTTCACGCGCTCGGTGCTGAAGAATCGGTGAAAACGCAGATCGCCCAGGTCGGCTGAGTCCCGAAACTTGCGGAGAATGCGGTGGTCGAAGTTCGCTTGCGCCAAGGTGGCGTATCCCTCCTGCCGTGACAGGTCGATCTGGCCGCTAAGTTCGAAAGGCAACACGAAGTTCCCCTCAGACCACGCCGCCAGGCGCTCCAGATTCTGGCTGGCCGCACTGGCGACGTGAAAATAGGCCACGCTGCCGCCGGTCTCCAGGTACTCCAGGATCGCTTCGCCGCTGCGTCGCGACAGCTCATGGATTCCGGAGAGGATGACCACCTGCGCCCTCGCCAGGTCGCTCTTATCCACATCGCGGGAGGATACGACCGATGAAACCACCGCAGCATTGCGCTTCTGCGCGAAGGGATTGATCGCCCGGCGCAGAAACGCCGCGCCCGTTTCCTTGACTCTCGGATCGTCGTCCGACACCACCAGGACGCGAACCTTCTCAGCCACGTCGAGCACGAAACTCCTGCGATCGTCAACCTTCAAACCATCTTCCGGAATAAACACCTGGCCTTCGTACTGTCCGGCGTCGTGGATGCGGAGGTGAAAACTACTCGACACAGTCGCACGCGGCTCAAGTCGCACCTCCTGCTGGAAATCCTCTCCGTCCCGGAATCGCATCTGCAAGGGCAATCGACGCGGCCGGTCGCTATAGTTCGTCACTTTGCAGACAATCTCAACATCCTCGGAAACGGTGGGAGCGGCCGGTCGCAACGCCACGTCGGTGATCGCGCAGTTCTCCCCGCGCTCAGGACCCACCGGCACAAACAGCAACTCGGTATCGGCATCGACCTGGTCGAAGTTCACGGATGACCAATTCGTTCTCTGGAAATCGGAAATGAAGTAGATCTGCCGACGACCTTCGGTCACCCCTTTGAGCTGACTGACGGCTTCAGCGATGGCTGCGTTGATGTCCGGCCTCTCCGGCACTGCTGCCGCATTGGCCAAGTCCCGTCTCAGGAGGAATAGATTGTCGCTGGGCTCGTCAAACGAAGCATCCGGTGCCACCTTCATGAGAATGAGATTGACACGGTCTCCCGCCTCGTGATGGTCGAGAATCTCCAGTACCGCAGCCCGTGCCTCGGCCAGCGGACTGACGCCAGCCTGCACGTAACCCATGCTCGCCGAGACATCCATGAGAATCAACATGGTTCGTCCCGTTTGTGAGGTCGCTTTGCGCCGGGCACCCTGCATGAGCACGGGGCGTAGGAAGGCCAGGAGAATGAGCAACAGCAGAGCCATGCGTGTCAACAGAAGCAGCAGATGGCGCAGGTGGTAAAGGCGTGACTGGTGGGCCCGGGCGGCGCGCAAGAAGCGGAGCGTGGGGAAAGTCATGTTCTTGGGCGTGCGCCGTGTGAGAAGATGGATCGCCAGCGGCACAGCCAGAGCCGCGACGCCGACCCACAGCGCGGGGTTCACCAACGAAATGTATCCTAGGAGTATCCGCATTGTCTCCGCCGTCGTTCCAGATAGTCCCGTACCGCAACCGAGTAGAAGGTCTGGGTGCTGATCAGATCATAGTCAATCTTGCGGGCTTCCGCGCCGGCTCGGATCGTGTCGATATGCGCCTGGAGTTCGTGGCCGTAAGCTTCCTGGACATCCTCCGGGACGGATGTCAATCGCTCCCCGGATTCCGCATCCACGAAATTCACACTGGCCAACTTGGGCAGTTCGAGTTCGTACCGGTGCAGGACGTGAAACAGGGCCACCTCAAAACCCCGGCCCAGGTACATATCCAGAGCTTCGAACATCCCATCGCAGTCCTCGAGAAAATCCGATATTACGATGAGGATCCCGCGGCGCTTGAGCAGCGGGAAGGCCTGTCGCAGAACATGGGGAATGTAGGTGTCACGATGCACCTTCTGACCTTCCAAGGCCCGAGCGACACGATGCAGATGCGACAGTGTGCCGCCGGCCGGCAGGTGATAACGAATCGCAGAGTTGAAGACCGTCAGGCTTACCGCATCGCCCTGCCGTAACAACAGATAGCTCAGCGCGGCCGCGAGGTAACAGGCGTAGTCGTACTTCGAGATATCGTTGGCACCGAAGAACTCCTTGTGCCAGGAACCGCCGAAGGCCATGGAAGCGCTGCTATCGAGCAGGAGATGACAGGTCATCAGGGTCTCCTGTTCGCACAGCTTGATCATGTAGCGATCGGTCCGACCGTAGACACGCCAGTCTATACTGCGCACGTCGTCTCCGGGCAGATACTCACGGTAGTCGGTGAACTCCTGGGAACGCCCTTTGACCACGGACCTATGCTTGCCCGCGTACGCACCATCGACCGCCCCCCGGGCGTCAAAGGAGAGATGCCGGAGATAGGCCAGGGCGTTCTCGTCGAGATACTTGTAAGAATCGTTCCTAGACGAGATGTTCACATCCTGTCCCATGGGAACCAGCCTCAAACGGCCGCCGCGTTCGCGTCCATGCCTCGAACACCATCCGGCGACAATCCGCCATCTCCAGCCGGGCGAGTCGGCGAAGGCGCAGCGCCTCTGGCACGACTCACTCGGGCTTGAACGTCCCAGTCACCTTCTTCAGGGCCTCTGCCATACGTTGATGCGGCGCGGCACTCGGCCTGGCATTCTGCAACAGCAGCGGATCCACGATCCGGGCTGCCTTCTTAGGCACCCTCTTGCCCGTATAGTCGGGCTCTTTCACATGCTGAAGCAGATTGCTGATGATGGCCTCGGTCGTGATCCCTTTGCCCGCAGCCTTATAGTTCCGCAAGATTCGATGCCGCAAGACAGGCACGGCCACATCGCGCACTTCCTTGCACGACGGCGCCGGCAATCCCCTCAGCAGGGAAAGGCTTTTGGCCCCCAGGATCAGGTATTGCGACGCCCGCAAACCCGCGCCCCATTCGACGTATTCGCGCGCTACCGGTGGACTGATCGGCAGAGGCCGGCTGGCCGCCGCTAAGTCCACGGCGTAAGCCAGCACGTGCTTCGAGACCGGCACGCGGCGTACCAGTTTCTGATAGGCCAGAACCTGCTCTCGACTCATCACACAATCGACCGGAGGCGTCTCGCGCGCCGTCGTTTCATCCACAATCTGAAGTTCATTCTCGCGCAGTGGATAGTCCACCAGAATGTTGAACATGAATCGGTCCAACTGCGCCTCGGGAAGCGGATACGTCCCTTCGTGCTCGATGGGATTCTGCGTGGCCACCACCATAAAAGGCTGCTGGAGCTGATAAGTCGTTCCCGCGGCCGTCACCGCGTATTCTTGCATTGCCTCCAACAAGGCGGCCTGGGTCTTTGGTGGGGCGCGGTTGATTTCATCAGCAAGGATCAGGTTGGCGAACACGGGCCCACGGGAAAACTGCATGAAACGCCGGCCGGTCTCGGCATCCGTCTGGAGGATATCCGTGCCCGTGATATCCGAGGGCATCATGTCCGGCGTGAACTGGATGCGCTTGAAATCCCAGCCCAGCACCGCCGCCAATGTCTTGGCCAGCAGCGTCTTTGCCAGGCCCGGGACACCGACGAGAAGGACATGGCCCCGAGAAAACAGGGCAATCAGCAATTCATCGACGACCTTCTTCTGCCCAATGACAACCTTATGGATTTCGTCACGTAGGGCCCCGTAGTGGTTGGCGAAGTTGGCCAGAAGCTCCGCATCGCCGGGTTGCATTTCCCGCTTTGCCTGTGGCTGCGTCATCTCGTAGTCTCCCCTTGAGCCCATCTGTACTGCCGCTCGACGAGGAGCCTCACTTAGACGCTCCCCTCACCACCCTTTTCAACAGGTGGTGCCCTGCTGAACCCAAGAACCGCATTTTCGCTACCTGTATCTTGGTATTTTCCTATAGTGGGGACGCCTAAGCGAGCCTTTTGTTACAAAAAAAAGCCCGGATCGGGGACTGGCCTCGATTCCGGGCCGATTCTAACACTCGGCTAACGTCGCTGCCCTGGCGAGGTGTGCGGAAGGCCCCGAAAAATGCGGACAGATGCAGGTGGGCCACCCTCCGCGGGTGGCCCACCCGGATCCGATCCTATCGCAGGTCGCAATTGGATTGGGATGCTATCGAGGTTGCTGCTGCGTATCGCCCTCGCGCCCGGGAGTGGGGCTGTTCGGCGGCTGAAACGTGTAGTTCTTCTTCCGAGCCTGCTCGCGAATCGCTTCCTTGATGGCCGCTCCCAATGTCTGGCCTTCTCCCCGGTGTTTCTTCAATTGCTGAGCGACGAATTTGTTTCGCTGCTCGTTAAGTCGTTGGATTTGGGCTTGTATTTCTGCCCGCTGGCCAGCCTGCCTCTCGACATACGCCTGGCGTTCTTCTGCGCTCATAGCTCGCATATTCTCAGGCAAATCCTCGGGTTTGGCGCTTTCGAGATCAACCTGCTTGGCCTGCACGGCGTCGACCAGATCCCACGCCGTGTTGACATAGTTGGCGGAGGATTTGGTCACGGCGCGCTGCACCACGGCCTGGGGCGAGGCTTGCATGGCGTTGCCGTCCTGGGCCATCTGCCTTTCTTGGGCGACCGCCCCGTGGTGACCATAGGGAATGTACGTGAGATTCAGCCGGACCCCCAGTTCGGCGATTTCCTTATCCTGCGGCGCCTCGATGTGCACTACCTGTCGATTGTGGTGGATATTTAGGTACCGACCGTCCGCCAAGACGGCGCCATCTTTCCATTTGCCGTCAATGCCCTGCTTGTCGGGACCACAGTGAATCGTGTTGACGACGATCCCGCGGGCGATCGCTTTGCTGCAAGCTTCCTTGTAGTCTACCTGTCCTTGCGTGAAGGGCTCATTACCCGCGATGAAGATCACCTTCAGATCATCCGGGGAATCGCTCCACAGAAGCTTCTGGGTCGCCTCCCGGATGACCCAGCCGCAATACTCGTCCCCCCCGTTCGTGGTTAGCGCAAAAAGCTCCTCGGAGACCTTGTCCAGATCGGTTGTCAGAGGAACGATCTGCCGGATGTATCCCCCTTCCCGGGCCAGGGCGCTCTTACCGTACTCGTAAAGGGCCACCTGCACCTCCGGTTGCCGACCGTTTCGCTGTGCAAAGATAAACTCGTTGACAATCGACCACAACTCCGTGCGGGCCTGATCGATGAGCCCGGACATGCTGCCACTGGTATCCAGCACAATCGCCATCTGTACCAACGGCTTGTCACCTCCCGACGAAATTTCTTTTACGGGCTTGGTCTCGACGGGCACTGTTTCAGGTTCAGCCGCCCACAGGGCGGACGTGCACATCAGAGTTGCCGCAACAAACACATACATGATCACAGTGGTGGTCTTCATTGCTCTCGCCCCTTTCTCAAATAGCATTGCCTCTCAGTTATGGCTCGGTGCCTGGATCAGCACGGTCTGGCCGTCCACCTCGAGAAGAATGTCGCCGCTCATGGCGATACTGCCTTGCCGATTCTCGCGTGCCAACCGTTGGGCCAGGTCGAAGAATTCCCGCGACCCGAAGGCGATGACGCGGGCGGGCCTGGCCTGCTGCCGCCCGACTAGGTTGCTGTCGATCCAGCGGCCTTGCTGGTTGTAGTAAGCCTTGTCGTTAATCTGCTGGACCGAACTGATCGCCACTTCGTTAAGCTGCTCATCGTAGAACCAGTTGCGATAATTCAATTGGCTCTGACCTTTCTGGCGGGCACTGTTGAGACTCTGATTGACAGCGCCCATTCCGGAACGTGGCCCCAGCGCCCGGCTCGATAGCACCGCTTCGGCCTCCCGCCGTATGCTGCGCGCATCCTCGAGGTCCGTACCTTCTCGTGCCAGGAAGGCCGTGTACTCGGTCAGAATGCCGAACTGCGTGGACAATCGAACGATTTCATCGACCAGTTCCTTGACCTTCGGGTCGTGCGTGGAAGCCCCAGGGTCGGCACCCATCTGGCGCACCGCGTCGATGAGTTCGGCAATCTTCCGGCTGGCCCACAGTCGCGGCACGAAACCGTTCTTCTTACTGGCCTTGTCGAAATCAAAGGCAAAGGTGAACGTGCGGGGCCTGCTGAAGTAGTTCCCTCGGAGTTTGAATGTGATCGGTTGGCCACCAACGTACTGCCCCAGCACCACCAGACGGTCCCCTTCGAATAGATCAGGAAGCCTCTCGGGCAGCAAGTCGCGCGTGCGGCCCAAGGCCGCGCCACCATCTTGAGTCAGGACGCGTAGCTCCGGGTCCGCCAGCGTGGGACCGGCGAGCTGTTGGAACACCTTGCCCACTTTAGCCTCAACGTCTTCCTTGGGCAGGACGAACTCGGCCCGACCCCGCGATTCCGAAGCGACCTTCTCCAACAGGGGCGCGTTGACGTCGAAGCCGACGCCAAACGTAAGGACACGCCGCTTATGAGGATTCGCTTTGAGGACGAGTTCGCGGATTGCCAGTTCGGAGGTCTGCCCCACCGTCGGCAGCCCATCGGTGAGGAATAAGACAATCGGCAGCATCCCTTCCGTTGGCGCCTGCTCCAGGGCTGCTGCCAGCGCGTCGTGGATGTTGGTCCCACCCGTAGCAGTCATGCCTTCGATGTAATCTCGCACAGCACTGGCCGTTTCCGTAGTCTTGATGACCGGCATCTCGGAAAACCACTGGACGGTGTTGTTGTAGATGATGACGTTGAACGCCTCGCCCGGTTCCAGGCCCGCGATGACCTGTAGAGCTGCCTCTTTGACCTGCTCTATCTTCTCGTCGCGCATGCTTCCGGAGCGATCTATTACAACGGTCACCTCCCGCTTGATGGCCGGTTTCTCCGTATCGGGCCCCGGCGCAGGCAATCCGCCCAGCAGCAGAAAATAGCCTCCGCCCACACTCTCGTCCGGATACGCCAAGAGCGACGCCGTGACGCCATCTTTCTCCAGCAGATACGAGAGGCGGAACGGACCGGGCTCCCTCATGGCCTGGATCGCGATCTCCACGGCCAGCTTGCTGTCGCTGATCCGCTCGATCTGGAGCTTGTGGCTGGGTGAGTAGACCGTGGATATGGCCTGTTTGGCCTTGATCGTGGCCTTCACCTTCCACGGCACCACGTATTTGAGCGATTCCGTCCGGGGCAGGACATAGTCCACCCGGGCCCCATCGACGTCGAGCAGGTGCTCATAGGTCAGGCGGATCTTCTGTTTGCCATGCGCCTCGATCGGAAAGACACTCGAGCGTATCAAATTGTAGCCGATGAACTCCGCCAGAGCCGGGTCGCGGATCTTCGCTACCAGGTTCTCGTAGATGCGTTTGGCTTCGTCTCGCGGCAAAACCTCCGCGGTGATCTGGCCATTGGGTCCATCATAGGCGAAACCACGCACCACGGCACCGTCGGGAACCGGAACCACAAGCTCCGCTTCCTGCCTGCGAGGTGTCCTGTTCACCAGGCGCATCTCAATCGTGGTTGTCGCCACCGTCTCGACGATATCGATGCGCACCTGTACGTCGGTAAGCTCAATCACTTCTCGTCGTTGCGGCGCAAAGGCCCACGCGTAACTCTGAGGCACAATGACATTGGGAGCAGGAGGCCCGACGTCGACATGGTGTATCTGGGCCCAACCCGGCTGGTACACGCCAAAGGAAATGATCACTGCTGTAAGAATTACGATCCGCTTCGCACTGCTCATCTCAACACCTCCAATCTCGATCGCCAGTCCAGTCGTCTTCCTATACATACTATACTACACAAAGAAGGTCCGGTTTTGTAAATAGAATGTAAAAAGGACGACGTGCCAGAGACGCGAAACGATACGTAAAAAGCATGTAAAAAGAGT
>CP070782.1:3744117-3774653 GCA_020346325.1 Phycisphaerales bacterium | reverse complement strand
GGCAAACCCAGACAACTCACCGAAGGCGGATCGGCCTTTCGCTACAATCCCGTCTGGGCGCCCGACAGCAACCAGATCGCTTTCAGCGATAAGACGGGCAGCCTCTATATCGCCGACGCCAACAATGGCGAGGTGAAATTCGTCGACAAGGACGAGTGGACGAATTTCTCGTCGTACGCCTGGTCAGCCGACAGCCGGTGGCTGACCTACGCCAAGAACGGCGCGAATCGCCAGGGCAATATCATGATCTACGACACCAACGACAGTACCGTCCGGCAGGTCACGAGCGATTTCTATGACGACAGCCGGCCCGTCTTCGACGTCAAGGGCAAGTATCTGTTCTTCCGCTCCAATCGCGCCTTGACTCCCCTCTACGGTGACCTGGACGATACGTGGATCTACCCGAATGCGACAAAGCTCTACGCCGTGACGTTGCAGGCCGATGAGGCTTCGCCTTTGGCGCCGCGCAGCGATGAAGAGGAGATTGAGGAGGACAAGGAGAAAGAGGAGAAGAAAGAGAACGGCGCCGACAACGATGATGAAGAAGACGAGAACGGTGATGCGGAGATAAGCGGCACCGATCCCAACAATGCCGACGAAGCGGCTGACGACGAGAAAAACGAAGATGAGAAGGACAAGAAGAAAGAGGAGGAGGGGCCGGAACCGGTGAAGATTGATTTCGACGGTTTCGAGCAACGCGTCGTGGAGTTGCCGATCCGGGCGGGCAACTATGGCAACCTGGCCTCGGTTGAAGGCAAGCTGCTGTTCATCCGTTACCAGCCTCGGGGTGCTCGCGAGCCCGGTCAGCCACGTGGGACCCTGCTCTTCTACGACTTGAAAGAGCGCGAGGAGAAGACCGTCATGGAGGGGATCGACAGCTACGTCCTCTCGAGTGATGGCAAGAAGATCGGCTATCGAAGCCGGTCCACCTACGGTATCGTTGACGTGGGCGAGAACAAGAAGTCCGGCGACGGCAAGGTCGCTTCGGGCGATCTGAAGGCCTGGATCAATCCCCGCGAGGAGTGGCAGCAGATCTTCGACGAGGCCTGGCGCATCCAGCGCGATTTCTTCTACGATCCGTACATGCACGGCGTCGATTGGGAGGCGATGAAGCAGCGCTACGGCGTGTTGTTGCCTTACATCGTGGACCGCCGAGATCTGAACTATGTCATTGGCGAGATGATCGCCGAGATGAACGCGTCGCATGCCTACGTCGGTGGCGGTGACATGGAGGGGCCCGACCGTTTGAATGTGGGCCTGCTGGGCTGTGATTTCGAGTTGGACGCGAACAACGACCTATATCGCATCGGCAAGATCTACGAGGCGAGCCGGTGGGACGCCGAGCCCCGCTCGCCCCTGCAAGCGCCAGGCCTCGACGTCCAGGAAGGCGACTATCTGCACACCGTCAACGGTCGGCTTCTGGATACGTCCCTGGACCCCTGGGCGGCCTTCCAGGGCTTGGCCGGCCAGGTCGTAACGCTCTCGATCGGACGGACGCCTGACCCGAACGATGCCAACGACGTCTTAATCAAGCCCATGTCGAGCGAATCGCGGCTGCGCAACCTCGCCTGGGTCGAAGAGAACCGCAAGAAGGTGGAAGAAGCAACGCAAGGCCGAGTCGGATATATTTACGTCCCGAACACGGGCACGAACGGGCAGAACGAACTGGTGCGGCAATTCAATCCGCAGTGGAACAAAGAAGGATTGATTGTCGACGAGCGGTTCAACGGCGGCGGCCAATACTCGGACCGTTTCATCGAACTGCTGAACCGTCCGACGCTGGGCTACGTGGCCCGCCGGGACCATCGCGACTGGCAGATGCCCATGGTGTCGAATCCGGGACCGAAGGTCATGCTGATCAATCAATGGGCCGGCTCGGGCGGCGACCTGTTCCCCTATCTGTTCCGGAAAACGAAACTGGGTCCGCTGGTGGGCAAGCGCACCTGGGGCGGCGTGATCGGCATCTTCGGCAATCCGGGCTTCGTCGACGGCGGTTACATGAGCGCGCCCAATGCCGGTTGCTGGTTCCCGGAGAGTGGTTACGACGTCGAAGGCTACGGCGTCGATCCGGACTACGACGTAGAGAATGCGCCGCACGAGATGGCGGCTGGCCGCGACCCGCAACTGGAGACGGCGATCGCTGTGGTGTTAAAGCTGCTGGAAAAGGAGCCGCAAACGCCCCCGCAGAGGCCGGCGTATCCGAACCGCGCGGGAACAGCTAACTGATGGGTGGGATATCAGGGAGACGGAACGATAACCAAGGGAGTATGAGACCATGAGACATTTCTACGCAGTGTATGCGCTGTGCGCGACCGCTCTTGTTGTGGGTGGTTGTGCCACGCACAATGCCAAGGAGAAAGACTTGCAGGAATTTGTCACGCGCCATGTCGAAAAGGTCAAGCCGCTGAACAAGCAGGCGGCGCTGGCCTGGTGGGATGCGGCTACGACGGGAGAGGCCCAAGCGTACGACCGCTCCAGCGAACTGACGCTCAAGATCCGCAGGATCTACAGCGATTCAGCCGAGTTCGCGCAGCTCAAGGAATTTCAGAAATCGGGGCAGGTCAACGACGCCCTGCTCGCGCGGCAGTTGACCGTGCTCCACCGTGGATATCTGGCCAATCAGATCGAACTGGATCTACTGGAGCAGATCGTCGAGTTGAGCACCGAGATCGAGAAGAACTTCAGCACGTTCCGTAGCATGATCGACGGTCGCAAAGTTACCGACAACGAGATCAAGGAGATCCTCAAGGACGAAATGGACTCGGCAAAGCGCAAGCAGGCCTGGCAGGCGAGCAAGCAGGTGGGCGCGGCGGTCGCGAGCGATTTGATCAGGCTGATCAAGCTGCGCAACGAGGGGGCGCGTAAGCTCGGCTTCGACAGCTTCCACACCATGCGCCTGGCCACGGGCGAGCAGGACGTCAAAGAGTTGGACAAGATCTTCAACGAACTCTACGAACTGACGAACGAACCCTTCGCCCAACTCAAGGCGGATCTGGATCGCAAGCTGGCGGCCAACTGCAATATCTCAACCGACGAGCTGATGCCCTGGCATTACCATGACCCGTTCTTCCAGGATGCCCCGATGGTGTACGCGCTAGACCTGGATGTTTACTACGAGGACAAGGACGTCAAGGAACTGGCCGACCAGTTCTTCGCCGGCATCGGGTTGCCCATCGAGTCGGTCCTGGCCAGCAGCGACCTGTACGAGCGCGAAGGCAAGAACCCGCACGCGTTCTGTACCGACATCGACCGCGAAGGCGACGTCCGCATCCTGTGCAACCTCAAGAACAACGAGGGTTGGATGGAGACGATCCTGCATGAGCTGGGCCACGCCGTCTACGACAAGTACCACGATCCCGATGTGCCGTACTTGCTGCGCGAGCCGGCCCACGCCTTCACGACGGAGGGGATCGCGATGTTCTTCGGTCGGCTCAGTCGCAACCCGGCGTGGATGCAGGCCATGCTGAATCTCTCCGATGCTCAGCGGGCCGAGATTGCCCAGGTCAGTGACAGGTACGCTCAGCTCAAGCAACTCGTCTTCGCCCGCTGGGCCATGGTCATGTACAACTTCGAGAAGGCCCTGTACGCCGATCCCGACCAGGATCTGAACCGCTTATGGTGGGACATGGTGGAGAAGTATCAGATGGTGCAGCGTCCAGCCAGCCGGGATGAACCCGATTGGGCCGCCAAGATTCACTTCAGTGCCGCGCCCTGCTACTATCACAATTACATGCTCGGTGAGCTCTTCGCCTCGCAATTACACGACACGCTCGTCCGCGAGGTGCTCAAGCTCGATTCAGATGAGAACGTCGGCTACGTCGAACAGAAGAAGACGGGCGAATTCATCGAGGCCAGAGTGCTGCGCACGGGCAGCGTCTACCATTGGAACGAAATGATTGAGCGGGCCACGGGCGAGCCGCTTACCGCCAAATACTTCGCCAAGGAATTTGTCCGATAGCATGTCACTGCTAAAGGGAAGAGGACACATTTGGCGATGCTTCTCCTATTACCGAACGACTTTCAGGAGACGAATGTCTTATGACTGACGACAACAACGCACCACAGGAATTGACCATCCGGGTCATTCTCTTCGGCATCCTGCTGGCCATCGTCCTGTCGGCGGCCAATGCCTACCTGGGCCTCTTCGCGGGCATGACCGTCTCGGCCGCCATCCCGGCAGCGGTCATCGCGCTGGGGATCATGCGATTCTTTCGAGGCAGTTCGATCCAGGAGTGCAACCTCGTCGGCACGTGCGCCTCGGCCGGTGAATCCCTGGCGGCCGGCGTGATCTTCACGCTGCCGGCCCTGCTGTTCCTGGGCTTCTGGCAGCAGTTCAACTACTTGTGGGTGGCAATCATTGCCGGGTTCGGCGGTCTGCTGGGCGTCTTGTTCACGATTCCGCTGCGTCGTTCGCTGATCGTGGAAGGCGATCTCAAGTTCCCGGAAGGCGTCGCCACGGCCAAGGTCCTCGAGACCGGGCGCAGGGACGCCTCCGGCATCTGGTATATCGTCAAGGCCGCCGTGGCGGGCGGGCTATTCAAGGTCGGTGCCAACGCCATCGGATTGTGGCCTGAGGTCATGCAGGGGGCAGCGCGCGTGCGCGGCACGATCGCCTACTGCGGGTCCAACCTGAGCCCGGCCCTGCTTTCCGTCGGCTATATTGTCGGCCTGAACATCGCCGTGCTGATTTTCATTGGCGGGGGGATGAACTGGTTCGTGGCCATCCCGGTCGTGGCCGGTAGCGACGAATGGCCGCAGTACCAACTGCTGAACCGCAACGTCCCGGAGGATTGGGATCTTGCGAGCCCGACGTACGTCATCGTTGATCCGAACGACCCCGAAGCGTGGGATGCCGAAGCGGATGAGCCCAAGACATGGAATGCCTTCGTGCTGGAGTGCCAAAAGGCAGATCCCAACACCACGGCCGAGGAGATTGAGGAGATTCGAGTAAACAACGCTGATGCGGTCCTGGCCAAGCTGGGTGAACCTGTCCCGGCGCTGGAATACGCCAATCGAACGTGGTCCAAACGAACACGTTTTCTCGGCGTCGGTGCCATGCTTTTGGGCGGGCTGTGGACGATCTTCCACATGCGCAAGAACCTGCTCAGTGGCATGACGAGCGGCTTGAAGGCCTATCGGGAGATGACGCACGGTCAGGGCCAGATCGATCGAACGGAGAGGGACCTGCCGATGAAGTGGATCATCACCCTGATCGTTTTCTCCGTCGCCCCGCTGTTCCTGGTCTATCAACATTACGTCCAACAGGTTCATATCTCTATGGTCATGGCCTTGGTCATGTTGGTGACGGGCTTCCTTTTTGCGGCGGTGGCGGGCTACATGGCCGGCCTCGTCGGTTCGTCTAACAATCCCATCTCGGGCGTGACGATCTCGACGGTACTCATCGCTTCCCTGTTGCTGTTCCTTCTGATGCGCATGAACGGTCTGACGGAGGCCGAGGCGGCGGTGGGACCGGCCGCGGCCGTGATCATCGGCGCCGTGGTCTGCTGCGCCGCAGCCATTGCCGGGGACGTCATGCAGGACCTCAAGTGCGGCCGGTTGGTGGGAACGACGCCGTGGAAGCAACAGACGATGGAGATGATCGGAACGGTCTCGGCGGCGCTGATCATCGGACCGGTTCTGATGCTGCTGCAAAACGCCTATGGCTTCCGGGGCATGGAAGGGGCCGGCGAAAAAGCGCTCTCCTCGCCTCAGGCCAACCTGATGGCCTCGGTCGCCAGAGGGGTCTTCCAAGGTGATCTTCCTTGGGCCTATCTGTTCATCGGCATGGGTGTAGCAGCACTGATCATCGTGCTGGATCTGTACCTCCAAGCGAGACAGTATCCGTTCCGGACGCCCGTACTGGCGGTGGCGATTGGGTTCTATCTGCCATTCCAGCTGTCGGTACCGATCTTCATCGGCGGACTCATCAGTCTGGCAGTCAGGCGCTACCACAAGGCGCGCCAGAGCGATGCCCAGGAGATGGAAGCATCTGATCGCCGTGGCCTGCTGATGGCCTCCGGCCTCATCACAGGCGAGGCCCTCATGGGTATTCTCGTGGCGATTCCCATCGTCATCCTTAAGCAGGTTGAAATCGAGTTGCCGATCATCGAGCACTACACCGGCGCCATCATGCCCTTCGGCGGTTACGTCGGCGTCGGGCTCTTGTTGATAGTGACGTTCTGGCTTTATGTCGTCACGGTCCGGAATAAGAACACCAGCAACTAAGAGAAGAAGAAATCATCGCCTTCACAGCGATGTCGACCGACAAGAGGAGAACCCAATACCATGTCAGACAAGGCCGAAGCCTATATCGACGCCAACCGGGAACGCTTCATCGAAGAACTCAAAGAGTGGATGCGGATTCCGTCCGTCAGCGCCCAGCGGGCCCATGACTCTGACACGCGGGCCTGCGCCGAATGGCTGGTCGCGCACTTTCAGGGGCTGGGTCTCGAAGCCTGCTTGGTGGAAAGGGGCGGGCACCCCATCGTCCGCGCGCTGGGCAAGGGCCAGAACGCGCGACGCGTCATGATCTACGGGCACTACGACGTGCAGCCCGAGGACCCGCTGGATCAATGGCAGACGCCGCCCTTCGAGCCCACGATCCGAGATGGCATCCTGTATGGGCGCGGCTCCACCGACGACAAAGGCCAGGTCTTCACGCATATCAAGGCCGTCGAGAGCCTGCTCAAGACCGAAGGTGAGCTGCCCTGCGACGTCCTCTTTCTGCTGGAAGGCGAGGAGGAATGTGGCGGCGAGAGCCTGGCCGACTACGTCAGAGAGGCCAAGGACGAGCTGAAGCCCGACGCGGTGATCGTCTCGGACAGCACGATGTACGACGAGAACACACCGGCGATCACCTATGGCCTGCGCGGCATGGTCATGTTCGAGCTCACGCTGAAAGGACCGTCCCGGGACGTGCATTCCGGTTCCTACGGCGGTGCCATCGCCAACCCCGCCATGGTTCTAGCCCAGATGTTATCAGCCTGCGTGGACCCGGACGGCAAGGTCCTGATCCCGCACTTCTACGACGACGTGGCGCCTCTGGAGGATTGGGAGGCCCGGAGTCTGGCCCAGCTCGGATTCAACGAGCAGGCCTTCGTCGACGAGGTAAAGGCCCCGCGCCCGCACGGCGAAGCCGGCCGCAGCACACTGGAGCGCATCTGGATGCGACCCACGTTTGAGATCAACGGCATGTTTGGCGGCTATACCGGGGATGGCTCCAAGACCATCATCCCGGCCTCGGCCACCGCGAAGATCAGTTGCCGGCTCGTTCCCCACCAGGACCCAGCGCGTATTCGCGATCTGGTCGCCGAGCATATTCGGTCTGTCTGCCCCGACACGGTACGGCTGGAAGTGTCCGACTTCGCGACGAGCCCGCCGGTCCTGTTCGACGTCAAAGACCCGACTTTCCCCGCCGCCCAGGAGGCGCTGCGCCGAGGCTTTGGCAGCGAATCGACGTTCATCCGTTGCGGCGGGTCGATCCCGGTGGTCAGTACGTTCGTCGAGCACTTGGGCTGCCCCGTCATTCTCATGGGTTTCGGCCTGGACAGTGACGGGCCGCACAGTCCGAACGAACACTTTAGTCTGGATTCGTTCATCCGCGGCACCAAAGCGGCGGCTCATCTGCTGCGCACGATCTGAGCTAGCGGAGTTTCACCGTCGCCAGAGCCATCGCGGCAAAGGCGGCCGCCATGAGCCAGAAGCGCACTACCACTTGCGGCTCGCTCCAGCCGGCCAGGTGGAAGTGGTGGTGCAGCGGCGCACAACGGAACAAGCGCTTGCCCCCGGTGTATTTGAAATAGCCGACCTGGAGGACCACGCTCATCAGCTCAATAACGAAGACGCCGCCGATGACCAGCAGCAGCAGTTCATTGCGCGTCACCAGCGCGCCGTAACCCATTGCGGCTCCAAGCGGCAGCGACCCGACATCCCCCATGAACGTCTGCGCGGGATAGCAATTGAACCACAGAAAGCCCAGCACGGCCCCCATGATCGCGGCAAAGAAGATGCTCAACTCCCCCGCCTGCGGAATGTGAGGCAGTAACAGGTAGCTGGCCCACGTCACGGGCGTCGTGCGAGACATCATCTCGGAAGCTACGTAACAGAGAAACACCAGAACGAGACTGACCATGGCGACGCAGCCGGCGGCCAGGCCATCCATGCCGTCGGCCAGATTGACCGCGTTGCTCGTGGCCGAGATGTAGAAGATGGCGATAAACAGGAACGTCCAGTTGCCCAGCATCAGGCCCTTCTTGTAGAACGGCACCCACAGCAGCTTGGCGTCGGGAATATTCTCGAAGTCGAAGAACAGAAACGATGCAATCAGGACCGCGCCACCAATCTGGAACACGAGCTTCTCCCAGGGACGCAGTCCGTCGCGGTCCCGCTGGCGCGACGCGGCGGTCAGCTTAAGCCAGTCGTCGATCCCGCCCAGGACCCCGAACCAGAGCAGCAGGACGATCCCCTTCTGCACGAATGGGTTGTTCAGCTTGGCCCAAAGCAGGGTGGTGAGGATGGAGGCGGAGAGAATGATCAGCCCCCCCATGGTCGGGGTGTTGGCCTTCTCCTTGGTCAGCTCGTTCAGGGCCGCGTGGTGGAACTCGGGGCGGTCGCCGATCTTCTTACGCATCAACCAGCGAATGATCTTCGGACCGATCACCAGCGCGATCGCCAGAGACGTCAGGATCGCCATGACGGCGCGGAACATGACGTACTGATAGGCGTAGAAGTGCAGCTTCTCGCTGAGAAAATCGCTGAAATACTGCAACAGGTGATAGATCATTTCCAATTGATGAATGATTGTCGATTATTGGGTAACGCTAACAATAATCGATCATCCAAAATCCTTAGTCAATTGCTGGACTACCTTCTCCAATCGGGCCGTCCGTGAAGCCTTGACGAGAATTATATCGCACGGGCGGACGAAAGCCGACAGATTATCGCAGAGCGACCTCGTGTCGTCAAAATGTTCGGCCAGAAGGCCATCCGCAGCCGCTGCGGCTGCCGCAGCGGTCCTCTTCGTCGCGTCACCCACGGTTAGCAGCACATCGACACCCGCCTGCGCGATCGCTTGCCCCAGTTCGGCGTGCAGCGCCTCGGTCTGCACCCCCAGTTCGGCCATCGCCCCGCAGATAAAGACCAACCGGCGCGGACCGGCGGCCGTAGGGGCAGGCAGCCGTGCCTGCCCGGGCGACGAACCGTCTGCATCCCCTGCGGCCCGCAGGTTGCTCAGCATCGCCAAGGCATTCTTCATCGAAGCCGGGTTGGCGTTGTAGCAGTCGTTCAGCACAGTCAGTGTCCCGATCTGGACCGGTTCGGCCCGCATCGAGACACTGGGCAGGCTCTCCAAAGCATCAGCAAACTGCCCGAGCGACAAGCCAAACTGCGCGCAGACCGCCCAGGCGGCCAGAGCATTGTCCACGTTGCCCGGTCCGGGCAGCGGCAAGTGAATACGCTGCCCGCCAACTGCAAACGTGCTCGTCAGTCCTTCATAATTCACCTGCTGCGCGCGATAATCACATGTGGGAGTCCGCCCGAAGGTCTGTAAGGGCAACGCGTCACCGTTGCCCGGGCAGGCACAGCTGCCTGCCCCTACGGTCTGCCGCCCGGCGCTGACGAGAGCTTCGATGTCTCCATTGACAATGAGCACGCCGCCGCTGGCCAAGCCCTGAGCAATGGAAATCTTCTCACGGATGATGGTCTGGAGATCGCCAAAGCCGGCCAGGTGCGCGGGATGGGCGTTGGTTACGACAGCCACATCGGGCTGGGCAACCCCGGTTAGATAGGCAATCTCGCCTGGCGCGTTGGCACCCAGTTCCGCTACGATGATCTCGTCGCTGGGCTCCGCCTCCAGCAGCGTCAGCGGCAATCCAATGGTGTTGTTGAAGTTCTTCTTCGCCTGATGTGTCCTAAAATGTTGGCTCAGGACGTGATAAACGATCTGTCTGGTCGTGGTCTTGCCTACCGAACCAGTGATGGCAACCACCTTGAAGGCGCCGCTCCGGCGGTACGCGCGGGCCAAATCGCCCAGCGCCTTGATCGTATCCTCGACTTCCAGAAGGGGTCCGTCGGCGCGTACCGCGCGTCTGACCACGGCGCAGGCTGCCCCCTGAGCAAAGGCTTGCGCGACGTATTCGTGTCCGTCGAAGTTCTCACCGGCAATAGCGAAAAAGCAATCGCCCGATTCGAGCGCCCGCGAGTCCGTGCTGACACCCGTGACAGCGGCGGTGGCCAGCCTACCCGTGACGCGAGCGCCGAGGATCTGAGCTATCGCGTCGCCTGAGAACGACTTCATACCCGCTCCCCCAAGTATCGCAAGGCCACTTCTCTGTCACTGAAGTGCAGCCTCCGCTCACCGATGATCTGGTAATCCTCGTGTCCCTTACCGGCGATCAGGACCACGTCACCGGGCCGGGCCTCCTCAATCGCCAGCGAGATGGCGCGCTCGCGGTCGGGCTCGACCGCAATCGCTTGGGAATCGGGCCCGGAGAAACCCCCGATAATATCCGTGATAATAATTTCAGGAGATTCGGTTCTCGGGTTGTCACTAGTCACGATGACCAGATCTCCCAACCGCTCGGCGGCCCTGGCCATGCGCGGACGTTTGGTCCGGTCTCGATCTCCCCCGCAACCGAAGACAACGATCAACCTGCCCTGACACAGAGGCTTCAGCGTGCTCAGGACATTCTTGAGGGCATCGTCCGTATGGGCGTAGTCGATGATGACCGCAAAGTCGGCCTCGCCCACTTTTTCAAGTCGACCCGGAATGGCCTGGAGCGAGGACAACCCGGCCGCGACAATGTCCAGGTCGAAACCGACCGCCAGGCAGAGCCCGGCTGCAGCCAGATGATTCGCCACGTTGTAGTCCCCGATTAGCGGCGTCTTGACCTTGGCCTGCCGGCCCTCGTGCGCCAGGGTGAAATGCGTCTCATCGACAGTCATCGAGTCAACATGGGCCATGATGTCCGCGGCTTCGTTCACGGCGTACCACCAGATCTTCGCCTTCGTCGAGTTCGCGATGAATTCCGATTCGGGAGCATGTTTGTTGAGGACCGCCGTGGCGTCCGGCGACAAGGAGGCGAAGAGCTTGGTCTTGGCAGCCAGATAGTTTTCCTTAGTCTCGTGGTAATCCAGATGGTCGCCCGTCAGATTGGTAAAGGCCGCCGCGCGAAAATCGATGCCGGCCAGGCGATCCTGGCTCAGCGCGTGGCTGCTGGCTTCGCCGATCATGTACCGGGCGCCTGCTTCCACCATCTGCTGCTGCATCTCGGCAACGGTCAGCGGATCAGGCGTGGTCAGGGTCGCTGGCGTGATTCCCGAACCGGTGTCATAAACGACGGTTCCAAGCAAGCCGCAGCCCTGCCCGGCGTTCTTGATGCAGGCGTGGACCAGAAAGCCGACGGTGGTCTTGCCGTTCGTGCCCGTCACCGCCAGGTTGGTCAGTTTTGCAGCCGGGTTGCCCCGGCTCGCCTGGGCCAGCAGGCCCACCGCTCGCGCCGAATCGGCAACCGTAATCCGCGCGTCGGCGACATTGCCTCGGGCGTGGTCTTCCTGGCAGACGACCCATCGCGCGCCGTTGGCGAGGGCACGCTCGATGAAGTCGTGACCGTCGACAGCCGCGCCTTGGACCGCGACGAAAACGTCCCCGGCGCGCACGAGACGCGAATCGGTGCGGACCTCGGGCCCCGCATCTGAAGCGACCAGCGTCAGCAGTTCGTCAAAGGTCATTCTTTCCCATCCTGGGCCTGCGACCGCGCAGACGAGTCTAACTACTTTGAGAGCACTATTTTACGTCCGAGGCGGGGAGCCTGCAACAACATGATGCCCATACGCGACAGTGCCCAGACCATCGCCTGTTCTGTACTATCGGCACCCTGGGCGATTTGAGATGAAAAACGGCTGTAATCCCCCTATAATCACCTGGGCGGAGCGAACCGGCTCGGGTACGGAAGGTATGCAGTATGACATCCAATATTCCCCCAACGATCTCGGGAGGGCTGACATGGCCAAATTGAAGTGCTTCGCTATCATCTACTTGTTACTGGCCATCTGCCTGCCCGGGCGTGCCGCGGAGGAGACGGATTATTCGGCGGTGTTCATGCAGGGCAAGAAGGTGGGCTACGCCATTCACACGCGAAAGGTTGAGGGCGGCAAAGTCACCACGAGCGAGCAGGTGAGTATTACGATCAGCCGCCTCGGGGTTCCGGTGACGGTGAAGATGACCGAGACGAGCGTCGAGACCACCGAGGGCAAGCCCCTGGCCTTCGAATCGATCCAGCTTCTTGGTTTCGTCACCATGAAGGTGACGGGAACGGTCAACGATCGCGGGATCATCGAGATGGCCAACTCCTCGTTGGGCAGTGTGCAGAACAGTACAATGCCATGGCCTGAGGGAGCGGTGATGGCCGAAGGGCTGCGCTTATTGACCTTGGAGAAGGGCCTCAACGCGGGCGTCGAATACACCGTCAAGGTCTTCAATCCAGGGATTACCAACGCCCTCGAAGCGAATGTCTCGATCGGCGAGAAGAAGAACGTCGACCTGCTCGGGCGGGTCGTGAAGCTGACGGAGGTAACCACCACGATGGTCATGCCCGGGACCGGATCAGTGGCCACCACCAGCTACGTTGACGACGAAATGCAAACCCTCAAGACCACGACGGCGATTGCCGGGATGCAGGTAGAGATCGTCGAGTGCGCGAAGGAGTTCGCGCTGGGCGACGACGACGTCCTGGAACTGATCGGCATGATGTTCGTCGACAGCCCGACGTCGCTGGGTAACCCGCGCTTGGCGTCGTCAATTACCTACTGGCTCGCTCCCCACCCCGGAGCAGATTTCGCCGTGCCGACGACGGACAACCAGAAGGCCGAGCGGTTGGCCGATGGTAAGATCAAGCTCGTCGTCCGGCCCGTATCAGCCGCGGGCGGCGCTACGTTTCCCTACAACGGCAACGATCCCGAACTGTTGGAAGCCCTTGAGTCGACCCGTTTTCTTCAGAGCGACCACGAGGACGTGCTTAAGCTGGCCCGCCAGGCGGTCGGCAGTACCGAGGACGCAGCCGAGGCGGTCCAGCGCATCGAAGCGTTCGTCGCCGACTACATCGAGAACCGGAGCCTGTCGGTGGGCTATGCCTCGGCGGCCGAGGTGCTCGAGAGCCGGCAGGGCGACTGCTCGGAGTTTGCCGTGCTGACGGCGGCGCTGTGTCGGGCGGTGGGCATTCCGGCCCAGGTCGTGGTGGGGATCGCTTACGTGCAGGACTTCGCGGGTCACGAAGGGTTCGGAGGCCATGCCTGGACGCAGGCCCACGTCGGAGACCGATGGATCGGCCTGGACGCTGCCTTCAAAGGCAGCGGTCGCGGCGGCCACGACGCGGGGCACATCGCCCTGGCCGTCGGCAATGGCGAACCGGGCGATTTCTTCAACATGGCCAGCGCCCTCGGCGCCTTCAAGATCGAAAAGCTCGAAGTGGAATAGGTCCTATTGGCCCTATAGGGCCTATGAGATTCACTCGAACTGCACGTCAACAGCGATGAACTCGACGTTGCTGTTGCCGTTGTAGTGGTTGATCTGGGCCTCGTACGCCACGTCGAAGCAGTCCTTTTCGAGCATCTTCTTCTCGAGATGACCCATGCGGAAACCGACGCAACGGACCGAGCCCGTGTTGTCGGTGATGGCGAACTGGAGGTGATCGCCCTTGGCCCCGACACGCCGCGGTGTGGATGCCAAACGAACACCTTTCGTTGCGAAGACGGGTTTGGGATTGCCCTGTCCAAAAGGGCCGAGCATTTCAAGCTGACCGACCGCTTCCTGGGTGAACTGCTGCAACGGCGCCAGGGCGTCGACGTGCAGCTTGGCAACCACATCCGCCTCGTGCAGATTGGCCGTGGCATAAGCTTCGAAGTCGGCTGCGAAGTCGTCGATCTTGTCCGGCTCGATCTTCAGGCCGGCCGCCATCTCGTGACCACCAAACGTGGTCAGATGGCCCGAGCAGGCCTTGATCGCACTGAGTAGGCAGAATCCCGGGATCGAGCGGGCCGAACCCTGGGCGATGCCATCTTCGCCCGGTGCCACGTTGATCACGACGGTCGGCCGATAAAACTTGTCGACCAGTCGGGAGGCGACGATGCCGATTACGCCCGTGTGCCACCCTTCGGAGGCCAGTACGATGCTCCGCCGGTCGGGATGGTTGAGCCCATTCTCCACGACCATCTGACAGGCCTGCTTGACGATCTTGCGCTCGCACTGCTGGCGCTGGGTGTTCTGGTTCTTGAGGTATTCTGCGATCTGCATGGCCCGCACTTCGCTGGTGCTGGTCATCAGTTCGACCGCCAGACGGGCGTGGCCCATGCGTCCGGCGGCGTTGAGCATCGGTGCCAGCCGAAAGCCAATCGCGTAGCTATCCAGACCTTTGCCGGTCAGACCGGCGGTGGCGATCAGGGCCCGGAGACCGCACAGCTTGCTCTCGGGCAGAGCCCGCAACCCGAAACTGGTCAGAATGCGGTTCTCGCCCCGCAAGTCCACGACGTCGGCGACGGTGCCGATGGCAGCCAGACTGGTGGCGTTGAGCATGAAATCGCGCAACTCTGGTTCCAACCGAGGCCCATGGCTGAATTCGTCCGCGATCGCCCAAGCCAGTTTGTAGGCCACCATCGCGCCGGCCGAATCCTGGTTGGGATACGATTCGTCCAGGATCGGGTGGACCAGCGCCACAGCCTCGGGCAAGGCCGCCTCGGGCCGGTGGTGGTCGGTGATGATCAGGTCCATGCCGAGTTCTCGAGCCACGTCGCCCGCAGTGCAGGCCGTGATGCCACAATCGACGGTCACCAGCAATCTCGTACCCACCTCGGCCAGCGCGCGCACAGCGTCGATGTTCAGGCCGTAACCTTCCTCGATGCGGTGCGGAATGTAGAAATCGACCTCGGCGCCGAGCAGAGTCAGGAGTTCCCAGAGAATTGAAACGCCGGTGATGCCGTCCACGTCGTAGTCGCCGTAGATGGTGATTTTCTCTTTCTGGTCGATGGCCTGTCTGATCCGACGCACGGCCGGTTCAATGCCGGGCATCTGATCCGGACGGATCAGGGCGGTGAGCTTCGGGCGCAAGAACATATTGCCCTCAGTCGTCTCGGTGATGCCCCGGTTAATGAGGACCTGAGCCACGAGCGGAGAGATCTTGAGGGATTGGGCCAGCGACCCGACCCGGTCGTCGGCCGGGGGGATCACCCACTCGTTCTTCTGTGTCCTTGCGGATAGTAGCATCTGACACGCGTGCTCAAAAAACTCATCGTCGAAAAGTAAACATCCCGACACCCCTTATAGCAGAACTGCCCCGGATTCTGCAAGCGCTCTCGGCCATCCCTCGCGAAAAGCCAAGAAACGAGGCGAGCCCTGCCGATCGTTAGCAGGGCTCGCCTCGAAATATCACTGTTACCAGGTTTACACTCAGTCGACACCAGGCAGTTCGTAGCGGGCAATCGACCGCATGGGCCCCATGTCTGAGCTGTAAGGTTTGATCCGGAAACGGTAGCCGTAGGGCTTGGCCGGCAGCGTATATTCCGGGTGCGGCCGGGCACCCCAACTGTCGTCGCCTCCGACACCCATCTGCTTGTAGTCGAGATTCACCGTGACAAAATCCCGGTGTGACAACTCGTGGATATGGGTGGCCTTCTCGAGATCGTCCATGCTGTAGGGCCACGCGCTGACGCTCAGCAAAGGCATGCCGACCGCCAGTAATCCGGCGCCATCGTCGTTGGTCAGCGCCAGGAAGCGGACGTCGGTCCGGTTGCCGTTCTCCTGGGGACGGACGTAGACGTGGCCGTGCTCCGCAACCGGTCCCGAGTAGAGTCCCAGAGCCGCCCCGGTCTTGCGATCCCAGTAGTTCTCCTGGGGCCCACGGCCCAGCCAAGTCATCGTGGAGAACTGCCCAGGGATCGCCATCTGCATCCCGAACCGGGGCAGATCAGGCAGGTCGTTGCCGGCTGGGTAAACTTCGGCCGCGATGACGATGTCACCCGTGCCGTAGACGTCGTAGGCTGCGAGAAACCTCGTCTCTTCGCCAACCGGGAGTGTGGCCTCGACTGTGACGCGCACGATCTGGGGTGCTATCTGCTCGGCGCGGACGGCGTCAACCGTACGCTTGGCCCCGGCCTGGCGCCAAATACCCTGGCGGCGCGGCATCTGGTTGCCATTGTCGTTGTCGATCGGAGCACGCCAGAAATTGGGCACCAGCGGGGTCACGATCAGCTCAGTGTCATCGAGAACCAGTGATTCGATCGCCCCGCTGCGACCGCCAATGGTCACTTCGAAGCCTTCACCGGTAATCGCGTACACCTCATCCTGCTGGCTCAGTTCGACCTCGGGCATCAGGCGGAGGTCGGCCACCACGGGCTCCGGCGTGTCGAACGCGACGGGAAACTGGTCCCAGGCGATGACATGACCGCGCTCGGCCCAGGGTGTCTCGTGAGCCAAGGCAAACGTGATCTTGAGCCAGCATTCGGCGCCGGCCGGCGGTTCGGCTCTGGCTAGCGGGAGCTTGATCTCGCGCCGGGCCTTCGGCCCCACCGACAAGGGCGTCAGTTCGCCAGACTGAAGCGTTTCTCCATCGGCAATCAGCTCCCACGTGATGCCGGCAAAATCGAGACTGATGAAGTCGTATTCGTTGGCGACGGAGAACACGCCCTTGAGCGCATCGACGGGCGTGACATGGATGCGCTGGTAAACCTTCTTGACCTCGGCCAGTGACGGGTTGGGCTTGCGGTCGGGCTGGACGAGACCATTACAGCAGAAGTTGCCATCGTTGGGGTTGTCACCGTAGTCACCGCCGTAGGCCCAGAACATCTTCCCATCGTCGGTGTACTTGCGGAGGCCTTGGTCGACCCAATCCCAGATGAACCCACCGATCAATCGCCGGTGGCTGCGAATCGCATCCCAGTATTCCTTGAGATTGCCGACCGAGTTGCCCATGGCATGGGCGTATTCACAGAGGACCATAGGACGGTCCTCGACCGGATCGGTCGCCATGCGAACGATCTGACGGATTCGCGCATACATCCGACTCCTCATGTCGACGTAGTACGGGTCCTTGGGCCTGCCCACGGCACCCTCATAGTGAACCGGCCGCGTCGGATCGTAGTCGTGAATCCAGGCGGCCATCGCGGCGTGATTCGGCCCGCAGCCACTTTCGTTGCCGAGCGACCAGATGATCACGGACGGATGGTTCTTGTCCCGCTCGACCATGCGAATGGCGCGATCGACGAACGCATTGCTCCAGGTCGGGGTGTTGGAAAGGAGCCCGCCTTGTCCGTGCGTTTCGAGGTTGGTCTCGTCGATGAGATAGATGCCGTATTCATCGCACAGTTCGTACCAGCGCGGGTCGTCAGGATAATGCGAGGTGCGTACGGCGTTGATGTTGTTCTGCTTGAGCAGCTTGATATCCTGAACCATTCGGCCCCGCGGAATCGCCCGCCCGTGGTCCGGATCGTGCTCGTGCCGGTTGACGCCAAAGAGCTTGATGGACTGGCCGTTGACGAACAACTGCCCTTCCACGATCTCGACCTTGCGAAATCCGATCCTGCAGCTCTGGGCTTCGACCACGTTGCCCTCGCCGTCGCTCAGCGTCAGCACCAGAGTGTACAGATTGGGCGTCTCGGCCGACCATTTCTTTGGGTCGTCGATCTTCGCTTGCAGCAAGGCAAACGGGACGTTGTCTCTCTGCGGGTACCGCTCGCTCAAGATGCGCTGCACCCCGACGCTCAGCGGCTGCGCGAGGACCCTAGCGTTCTGCTCATCGTATAGTTGGGCTTGTACGGTCCAGCCGCGCACGTCGGTATCCGCGTAGGTTGACAACTTCGGGCGGATCATCAGGATACCGTCGCTGTACTGCTCGTCCAGAGTGGCGCGGACGAAGAAGTCGCGCATGTGCACCTTCGGCGTCGCAAACAGATAGACGCTACGATAGATCCCGCTCAAGCGCCACATGTCCTGGTCTTCGAGATAACTGCCGTCGGACCAGCGATAGACCTCGGCCGCGACGATGTTCTTGCCCGGCTTGAGATACTTGGTGACATTGAATTCCGCGGGTGTCATGCTGCCCTGGCTGTAGCCCATCCTTTCGCCATTGATCCAGAGATAAAAGGCGCTCTTGACTCCGTCGAAATGGAGAAAGACTTCGCGGCCATCCCAGGAATCGGGAATTGTGAACTCCCGTCGATACGAGCCGACGGGATTGTAACTGTGGGGAATATGGGGCGGATTGGCCGGGAACGGATAAGTCATGTTCAGGTAGATCGGGCGTCCGTAGCCGTGCATCTGCCAGTTCGACGGGACGGGAATCTCCTCCCAGCTACTGACGTCGTAGTCCGTCTGGTAGAAATCGACCGGCCGGTCGGCGGGCTTGTTGACCCAATTGAACTTCCACTTGCCGTTGAGCGAGCGATAGAAGGGCGACGTTTCCCGCCGACATTCCAGGGCACTCTCGACGTCGGGGTACGGCATGAGCGTACAGTGCCCCGGCTCTTTGTTCAGACCGATGACGGTGGGATCTTCCCAATTGGGAATTTGGGCCGGCTCACCACCTGCGGCCAGGACACTGGCAACCGCCACCGAGAGCAGCGAGGCCATAAGCGTGCTCGACCACAGGCGGGTTTTGGGCAGCTTCGACATCGTGGTCCTTCTCCTTAGCAATAGGATGGTTGGTGGTATACCGCCGGCCGAGCCCCACATCCGTCCTCGGACTCATCCAGGAGAACTGGCGCCGACCAGCGTCCGTGAAGTCAAGATATACCACTGGAGAAGAAAATCCGCAAGCCTAGGTTCGCCAACGATGCTGCTCGGTATGGTTATTAAGCCTGGTGTTGCCACCGACGGCGCGCAGCGTGAAGACGCCGTATTCACCCGTCAGATGGGCATCGACCCACCCTACCGGCTCAGCATTGTTCTGGTTGTATCCGGTGGCCGGGAGACTGATGACGTGGATGCCGTCCGTTTCCCGGAAGGCGAATTCGTGCGAATGGCCATGCACGACCGCCTTGACTTTGGCGATCGGTCGAATCAGATTCAAAAGACGCTGGCCATCCAGCAGGGCGCCGCGGCCTTTGATCGGGTGGTGCAGACAAAGGATCGTAGGAATATCGTCCAGCGCGTTGAGATACGTCCTGAGCCAAGCGAGCTGGCTGCGCCCCAGCCTACCCCAGGGCAGGTCGACGAACAGCAGCGAATCGAGGAGGATCAGCATGACCTGACCGGTCTTGACCGTGACGATGCGTTTGCCATCGACGAGCCAGTCGCGCTCGCCGGAGTGGGTGAACGCATTGAGGAAGTTCTCGCGGTTGTCGTGATTGCCGGTGGCCAGGTGGACCGGCCGCTGCTCGGCGATGGGTGTCAGCAGTTTCTGGAGGTTCCAGTAATCGCCTTTGTGGCCTTTCAGACGAGCCAGATCTCCCGTCACGACGAGACCGTCGGGCAGACCGGACCCTAACTGTCCGGTTACTTCCTGAAGGTTTTGATAAGGGTAGAAGCCTCGATAGTGATTGTCCGGATTGGCCGAGATATGCGTATCGGACAGAAACGCCCAATGCGCCGGTTCCCAGCGGTTGGCGCCAAGGACCTGCGTGGGGCCCAGGGTGACCACGCCGCCAGCGAGGGCCATGGCGCTCTTGAGAAACTGTCGGCGATTCAAACTCTGCTGCGCGATATTCGACATAAGGTCTTACCTCATTGGCTTCGATACATCTGCTTTCCTGAGAGCACAGCCAGATACGGGCGGGGCCGCGATCGCCCAGGCTGTCGATCCCTCCAGTCCGTTCATCGCGTCTGTCCGCGACGAGAATCAACACTTGCCCCCAAGTGCCCTGCTCCGAGTATCATGATTCAGGAGGGAGTATCGGCACGAGCAGCCCCGGTTCTTCACTAGGATTGAATTATCCCTGGATTAGGATGCGGTAGCGCAAGAAGAAGGGCGATTGCCTCCGCGCAATTGGCAGGTAGAGATGCTGCCGGCATGTATTATCGGTCAGAGCCAGTGCGAAGAGAAAATGGCCGAACCGAGACAATTCGGCACAAAAGCGCCGATGCTACGAGCGCCAGCGCAGCGTCGTCGCCCGTCCGTCGGCGTCGGTGTTGCCCGCCACGGCATGCAGCAGGAATTCGCCGCCATCGGCCGTCAGTTGAGCTTCCACCCACCCCACCGGCTGGGCATCGCTGAAATTGTAACCACTGGCAGGCAAATTGATCAGATGAATGCCCTCGCGCTCGGCGAAGTTGTAGACGTGCGAATGACCGAAGACCAGTGCCTTGACGGCGCGGGCGGGTTTGACAATCTCGAACAGTCGGGGCACGTCGAGCAGGTCCCCGTCGCCATCGCCAAGGGTGTGATGGAAAAATAGCAGCGTGGGCTTGTCGTCAGCGGCTTGCAGATAGTCGGCCAGCCAGTTGCGCTGCGCCCGCCCCAGCAGACCCGCCACCTTGTTGACGTACAGAAGTGAATCCAGGACGATTAACCGGGCCGGTCCAGCGTCCACGACCACAACATGCTTGCCTTGAACGGCCTGCTTGCCCGTGCCGGCATTGGCGAAGGCGGCCAGGAAATTCTCCCGATGGTCGTGATTGCCCAATCCGACGCAGACCGGCCGCTGTTCGACAATCGGCGCCAACAGCGCGCGAGCATTCGCATAGTCGCCCGGCAATCCCTCGAGTCGCGCCAGGTCCCCCGTGACGATAAGGCCTTCAGGCATATCGCTCGCGATCTGAGGAACGACCTTCTCAAGATTCCGATAGGGATAGAAGCCCCGATAGTTGTTCTCGGGATCGGCCGGCACGTGCGTGTCCGATAGGAAGGCCCAGCGTGCTGCCGCGCCATCGCTCTTCGTGCTCTGCCAACTTCGGCACGAACCCAGTAGCGCAACGCCACCGGTCAAAGCGGCTGCTGTCTTGAGGAACTGTCGCCGGTGCATTCTGAAACTGCTCGTCCTGGACATCGCGCATCGCCTTTCCCACGGTTGTCGATTGTTGGTTCTATGACGGTCCCCTTCTACCAGAAACCATCGTCCCGTGCAATGTCCTTGCCGCGGCTGTCGGGGCTTTGTCATTGAGCCCAGGCGGGTAGTCACTATAATGACTCCGCGAACACTGTGACCTCTATCATCGTTAGATTGGATGGGCCGGCCCGTGGATTTGAATGTCTTTGATATCGGCGTGTTCCTGGTGTTTATCGGGGGAGTGGTCGTCTTCAGCATGTTCAAGAGCCGGCGGGAGAAGACCAGCGAAGATTACTTCCTGGCCGGTCGTGGTCTGACCTGGCCTCTCATCGGCCTGTCCATCATCGCAGCTAACATCTCCACCGAGCAGTTCGTCGGTATGGCGGGACAAGGCGCCGGCAGCGTTGGCCTAGCGGTGAGCAACTGGCAATTGTTCGGCAGCATCGGCATCGTCATCATCGCCTTCACCCTCCTGCCCCGCTTCCTCAAAGCGGGTATCTATACCATGCCCGAGTACCTGGAGTACCGCTACAACTCCACGGCGCGGGCGCTCATGGCGCTGACAACCGTGGTGATCTACGTCGCCGTGTTGCTGACGGCCGTGCTCTATTCCGGGGGATTGACGCTACACAAGATATTCGACATGAGCCTGACCAAGGGCGTCTGGCTCATCGGCTCGATCGCCGCGATCTATACCGTCTGGGGTGGGCTCAAGGCGGTAGCGTGGGCCGACCTCTTCCAGGGCGGCGCGCTGCTGGCCGGAGGGCTCGTGACCTTTTTCCTGGGGTTGAAGGCCTGCGGCGGCTGGCAGCAATTCTCGACGACGAACGCCGACAAGCTCCACATGATCCTGCCGGCCGGTCACGAAGGACTGCCCTGGCCCGGCGTCATGTCTGGCATGCCGATTGTTATTATCTATTATTGCGGCTTGAACCAGTTCATTGTCCAGCGGAACCTGGCCGCCAGAACGCTGCGCGATGGACAACTCGGTGTGATCTTTGCCGGCGCGCTGTGGCTGCTGATCCCGTTCGCGATTGTGCTGCCCGGAATCATGTCACACCAGCTCTACGGTAGCCAGATGGCAAAGCCCGACGAGGCGTTTCCCACGCTGATTCGCAACCTCATCCCAACCGGCCTGCGCGGGTTCATGTTCGCGGCGATCGCCGGGGCCGTCATCAGTTCGCTGGCGTCGATGCTGAACTCCGCTTCCACGATCTTCACGATGGACGTGTACAACCGGATGCTGAACCGCAACGCATCTCAGAGACAACTGCTGCTCTTGGGCCGGGCTGCAACCCTCGTGTTCGTGGTGGCCGGCTGTCTGCTGGCACCCAGGCTGGCCGACCCGAAGTTTGGCGGTGTCTTCCAGTACATTCAGCAATTCCAGGGCTATATCTGGCCCGGTGTGGTCGCCGCCTTTCTCTTCGGGATGATGGTCCCGACAGCGCCCGCTGCCACAGGGGTGGCTGCACTCGTCTCCGGGCCGATCCTCTACGGGCTATTTCAATGGCGTTGTGAGAGACTCCATTTCCTGATCCAGGTGGCTCTGACTTTCGCTATCGTGCTGGCGATTATGGCCTTGATCACGTTCGTCAAGCCCCTGGAGGAACCGAGAGTTCTACCCGTTCGCGAGGGCGTAGATACCAAAACGACACCCGAGGTGAAAATCGTTGGCGCGCTGGTACTCGCGGCCGTCGCGGCCTTTTATGTCATCTTTTGGTAGACAGCCGCTTTACCAGCCACTCGGCTGGAGCGCCTCGTCGACAGGGGTGTTCCACCAGGCGGGATCGCGGAAATACTGCTTGAGCATTAGCGCCGCGTTGACCCCGTCGGCCACCGCGGTAACGAGCTGCATGGCCGCCCCGATGCGGCAGTCGCCCGCGACGAACACGCCGGGCACACTCGTCCGCAGATAGGCGCAATCGCACTTGATGAAGCCGTGCTCGGTCAACTCCACGAAGCCCTTGAGGAAATCCGTGTTCGGCACCATGCCCACGAAGATGAATACGCCGTCGCAGGGATAATCCTCCTCGGCATTGGTCTTGACATTCTTGAGCTTGACGGATTGGACCTTGCCGTCGCCCTCAATGGCCGTGGCGATCGTGTCGTACTTGATGACGAGATTGGAGTCAGGCTCGTTGGCCTTGGCCAAAAGCTCTTCGACCAGGATCTTGTCGGCGCGGAATTCATCGCGGCGATGGATCACGGTGACCTTGCTGGCGTACTTCGCCAAGTGCAGCGCTTCCTCAAGGGCGGTATTGCCTCCACCAACGGAGACGACCTCGCGGTCTCGGAAGAACGGTGCATCGCAAGTGCCACAGTAGCTGACACCCGCGCCGGCATCGCGGAATTCACCTTCGCCCGGCACGCCCAGGTTGCGGTAGTTGCTGCCCGGCGCCAAGATGACCGCTCGACCGATGTAGGCCGTGTCGTCGCAGTAGACGGCGATGTTGCCGTCCTGGCGTTTCTCCAGCTTCGTCACTTCCGAGAGGCTCTTGATCTCGGCCTCGAAGCTCTCCACTTGCTTCTGCATGCGCTCGATCAGGGCTGGGCCGTCGATCTGCTCGAAACCGGGATAGTTCTCGATCCGGTTCGTGTTATTGATCTGACCGCCCGGCATGAGCTTCTCGAGGATCAGCGTCTTGAGCCGATCGCGGGCCGTATACAGGGCCGCGCCGAGGCCGGCCGGCCCGCCGCCGATGATGATGCAATCGTAAAGCGTCTCCGCCATCGCGTTTCTCTTTCTCAAACTCAACCCAGTTGGGCTTCAATCTTCGCCTTCAGATCCGACTCGAAATTCGGCGTCACTCCGTTGATCTGATCGGTGACCTGGCCGTCCTTGAACAGGAACATCGCTGGGATGCTCATGATTCCGTACTGCATGGCCGTCTGCCGTTCGTCGTCCACGTTGACCTTGCAAATCTTGACTTGGCCTTCGTATTCGCCCGCCAGCTTGTCGAGCACGGGCGCTGCCATCTTGCACGGACCACACCATGGAGCCCAGAAATCCACCAGCACGGGGGTATCCGATTCCAGGACAACGCTCTGAAAATCGGCATCGGTAACGTCAATTGTGTTTCCTTCAGCCATCCTTTTTCTCCTTGCAGCAGAGGGCGTCTCCAAATGCAAAACCGAACGGCGATACTATGGGGCAGACTTCCCCGTGTCAATCAGCTTTAGGCGTGTTTGCGAGGTTCCTCCCGTTCACTCAGGCCGGCACAGCCGCACAGGCCCTACCAAGCCGGCCTGGACGAGATCCTTGCCCTTGGTCCAGCGGATGGCCGTGGGATTATCCGTCAAAGATTGACAGTAGTTAAACAGTGTCGTCGTCACCTTGACTTCGAGGACGTTGCGGCCTGACCGTACCGCCGCGCCGGCAAAGGTCGCCAAATCCTCGTCAGGCATCCTTGCCATATCCATCAACGTCGTGAACGTCCGCGTGAGCTCCCGATCAAGAACGGCGTGCTCGAAGCTGATTTTGCCAGGGTGCGCTGATGGTTGCGAATCGGTCGAGATCGATCTGCGCCGCCGGGTGAGATCTTATGCCGGCGACGTCCGGGCAACCTCAGATTTGGCCCGTTCGATCAAGCCGGGCAGTTCGGCGATCCGGCCAATCCTCCAGGCCCCTGCGGGGGTGTCCTTTGCGACGTTGGTGTACGCATCCTTGAGCGCCGCTTTCATGCCAGCATCGAGTGCAGGTACGATATCCTTGTCGATTCGGTCCCCCACGAACAGGATGTTCGGCGGAGCCTCACCGATTCTCTCGGCGGCAATCTCGAAGATCCGGCGGTCCGGCTTGCGCAAACCTAGTTCGTAGGAATAGAGCCGCAGTGGGAAGAAATCTCGAATGCCAAGCTGCTCCAGGTGCTTCTCCAGGGAGGCACGATTCACGAACGTATTGGAGACAATACCCAGCTTGAGTCCCATCGTTTGCAGGTCGGTCAGGGTCTTTTCCAGATCATCCTCCAACTCGGCCAGTTTGCTCAGCGGCTCGTACCAGCGCCAAATCACCTGCTCCCATTCGGCGCGCGAGCAGGTCAGCCCCTCCTTGCGACCGGCCCGCTCCAGGAGGGCCAGCGAATCGAAGTCCTTGCCCCGGTATTCCGACAGGAAATAGCGGATGCGTAGACGCACGAGATAACGAAGAAAATAACCTGCAAAGCTGCCGACCGGCTGCCCCTGACTCTTGAGGTAGTCGTAGGATGACCGTGCTCCCTGCAACACCAGCTTGGTCGTACTGACTTTGCCGAAATTGACGAGGGTATCACCGAGGTCGAAGAGTACTGCTTTGATCTCATTCATCGAGCGCAAAAGTCCCAATCAGACGGTCAGAACCGCGCCAGCGCCGTCCGACGCCGACGCCCTGCCTCGCCCAGTCCCTCACTGCTTCAATGGGGGCAGATCGGCCGCAAACGCCTCCTGGACCCAGTGGAACATCTCGTCATCGGATATCGACGAGACCCGGTTGGCCGCGTACTCGGCGTCGATCTGGTCTTTGATCTTGACGATACGCGGGTCGTGCTTGGCAATCTGGATCTGGTAGTGGGCTTCAACCCAGTGCTTGATGCCAGCCGCGCCGGTCTTGTCGGTGATGGCCACCCCGATCGGGCGCTTCAGTAACTTGTTGGTATCGAAGCAATTGTAGATCTCTTCGTTCTTGAGTAGGCCGTCAGCATGAATGCCGGCCCGCGTCACGTTGAAATCGCGACCCACCAGCGGGTAGTTCCGAGCGATCTCGAAGCCCATCTCCTTGCGTACGTATTCGGCCAGTTCCGTGATCGCGGCATAATTGACACCCTTGGTGATTCCCTTCAATTGGGCATGTTCGACCACCAAGGCCTCCAGCGGCGGATTGCCGGTGCGCTCGCCGCAGCCGAAGATGGCGGCATTGGCGGCGCAGCAGCCGTAGAGCCAGGCCGTCGAAGCGTCGACGAGAACTTTGTGGAAGTCATTGTGCCCGTGCCACTCGAGCTGCTCCGGCTGGATGCCGATCCGGCGCAGGCCATGCACCAGTTTCGGAACGCTGCGAGGCAGAGCGACACCGGGCCACGGAATCCCAAAGCCCAGCGTATCACACAGACGGATCTTGACGGGTTGGCCGTACTCGTCGCCAACCCTCAGCAATTCGCCGGCAAATGGCAAGACAAAGCCGTCGAAGTCCGCGCGCGTGACGTCTTCGAAGTGGCAGCGCGGGCGCACGCCGCTATCCAGCGCGGCCTTGACAATGTCGAGATACGCGTTCAACGCCTGGGACCGCGTCTTGCGCAGTTTCAGAAAGATGTGGTAGTCGCTGGCCGAGGTCAGAATACCGGTCTCCTGCAGTCCCATCTGGGAGACCAGCTTGAAGTCGGCCGCGACGGCGCGGATCCAGCCGGTGATTTCGGGGTACTTGTAGCCGCGGGCCTGGCACAGCTCGACGGCCTTGCGGTCACGCTCGGAGTAGAGGAAGAACTCGCACTGCCGAATCAGTCCGGTGCCTCCGTCGATCTCGTGCAGAAGGTCGAAGACCCGCAGGATTTGCTCGGGTGTGTACGGCGGTCGGGCCTGCTGCCCATCGCGGAACGTCGTGTCGGTGATCCAGATCTCTTCGGGAATCTCATAGTCGACCCGTTCGTTGTCGAATACGACCTTCGGGAATTCGCTGTAGGGGAAGGTCTCGCGATAAAGGTTCGGCTTGTCGACATCTGCCAGTGGAATATTCTTATCTGCCATGATCGCCTCCCAAAAAACATCGTCACGTGAACCGGCTCCGGCGCGGGGCTGCTATGCTGATGCATGTCCCAGTCGTCAGCACCGGGAGCCGTTGCGGCGCACGCCAGAGGCCTTTCTCGCGTCCGCCGAGCCTTGTCATGATACTGGATACCGGCCTAGGTGTAAACAAGCCAGACGGACGGCAAATAGGGATCAGCTGGGACAAGCCCCATGGCTTCGACCGGCCTCAGTTCTGCCCCGGCTCCGTGGGGGGCGGGGCGTCATCCGGGGCGATGCAGTACAGGAAATCCGAACTTCGGACTAGGAAACGCGAGTCCGCGATGGCAAATGACGCTCGGCACTCGCCCTGGAGCTGGTTTTGGGCCACCATCTGAAGGTCGGGCTCGGCCACGATGACTGTGGTCAGGCCATTGGTGTTGCAGGCGTAGACCTTCCCGTCGCCGGCCACCAGGGAGGCCAAGTATCGGCCTTTGAGGCGCTTCCGCCAGTGCAGGGTTCCGGTAGCTGCATCGTATGCCCGCAGAATGCCAGAGTCGGTGACGGTGAACAGGATACCGTTGTAGATGACCGGGGAGGCACAGCCCGGCGTTTCCTTCGTCACGTGCCAGAACTCCCGGATCGGACAGCCTGGCTCCTGTCCAGTCGGTTCGAAGACGTGTAACCCTTGCGGGCCCCAAGTGCCCCCGCCGACGCAGAAGAGCGAGCCGGTCCGCGTGAGGCTGGCGACGATTTGCTCCATCGGTATCGCGTATTTCCACAACTGGCGGCCCGATGCAACGTCGAAACAGAGAATCTTCTGGAAGGAGGCGATGAAGAGTTTGGTGCCGGTACCGTCGTCGTAAAGCAGCCCGGTGGTGTAGGTCCAACCGAGATCGTTTGGCTGTACCTTCCAGACGACATCGCCTGAGGCGGTATCGAAAGCGGCCATCCAGGAGCGCCGCGCGGTCTTCTCCTCATCTTCCTGCACGATAATGGTCTTACCTTGCCAGAGCAGCACCGACGCAGCGGCGCCATACAGGGTGTCGTTGAGATACTTCGGATCGGTCGCTTTCCAGAGCACGCGACCCTCGAAGTCGACGCAAGCGACGCCGATCCCGAAATTGGCCACCACGTGGCGCCCGTCGGTTGCCGGCGTGGGCGTGGCGTAGGAGCTGTCCCGATGCGAGCGTTCGGGAGGAGCAGTGAAAACCACGGTCTCCCAGAGCAACTCTCCCGTGGCGAAATCCACGCAGACGATGGCCCGGCACACGCCCAATTTGGGCAATAGAAGGTTGATGGGCACGAAGGCCAGGGCTGAAATTGCCACCAGCGAGAGAAACAGACCCAGGCGTGTCAGGCCTCCGAAACGTAACAGGTGCTTGTGGTGCCAGGAGATACCGACGTTGCTCAACGGAGGCAGAAATGGGGGCTTGCCCGCGCCAACAACTGGGGCGTCGGAGTTTCCCTCGAAGCGGATCTCGAGATAACCTACGATGTGCCAGATTGCGACCAAGGTTCCCGGTATGAGGAAGAGCAGTCGGTTCCAGAGAAAGACTTCGTACTTCCACGCGTCGAGGGGTGTGAATACCACGAAGGCGACTGCCGCTGCTGTGAAGGCTAATCCTCCCAGCAACCGCCAGATCGAATGGGCCCTGAGCCAGTGGAGTGACGCGGCTAATCCCAGCAGGGCTGCTGCACCGGTGTTGAGCCAAGTCGCGGCCAGCGCATCCTTGCCAATGTAGAACACGTGCTCGGTGTCATAGGTGCCCAACGTCTCGGCCAGGAACTTACCGACGCTGGCGTCATACCGCCTTGGGAAGACGAACAACCCGATCAGGAGCACGAAGAAGGCCAGGGTGCTGATCGCAGCGAAGATGACACAGACAGTGCGACCCCACGACTCGGGCTGGGCGTCTACGTCATCGCCTGGGCGTTTTCTGAATTGCCCCACCCATCTGGCCAGGACGAGAAGAAGGAAGAGGGCCGTCAGTGCACATGCGGCAAACACGGCGACGCGGCGAACCATCAAAGGCGTGTGGTTCTCATAGGCCGTCGTCAGAAAGACTTTGTCCCCACTGACGACGGGCGAGGAGCATCCCCGGCCGGGGATCTCGGTCTTCCACTTGATGTTGGCGCTGTTGTGGTTCCATTGCTCAGGCAGATTGGCGTCGCTGGAGATCCCGAGGCCGTCCGGGCCGCGCCATTGGGGCCACTGTCCGGCCGGGTCCGCGTGCGCAGCCGCTGTCCAGGCAGTCAGATGAAGACCGATAATCAACAAAAGGGCTGCTGCCGCACGTCGGAATGCAGCGTATCTTGTGCCGAGCCTTTCTATGGATCAGCCTCCTCCGTATAGGGTGCCTGAGCCTGCGATTCGCAGGTCTTATCGGGGCACCCAGAGTTCTCCTCCGTTCCGTGGCCGGGTGGTCGAGCGAACCCCCGATCTGATAAAGAGCTTCTGACGCAGAACAGTACTTCGGCAGCAAGCGACGCCGACTTGAGTCGGGGGGGCGAAACCGATGAGCACAGATGCGGCCGCGTCCCTGCCGGAAGACCAACCAGTCAGGACGACGCGGATTATCCTCGTTTGCCCTCTCTCCTATGACTTATGTGAGCTGAGCGACGACGGTGACCAGCACGTAGCGCCGCTATTCTGCGTTGATATCAGTAGCCGAGGTGGGATTTGAACCCACACGCCCTAACGGGCAGGGGATTTTAAGTCCCCAGCGTCTGCCATTCCGCCACTCGGCCTGATCCTTCGAATGAGCTATTATAACGGCCGAATCTCGGACCGGCCATGGAAAAAGACGGCACGCCCATGTCCTGCCAAAATGGCACGCCGGCGTGACAATGTGCGGGGCGGTTGGGTCCGACCGGGGCCGCCACATTCCACCAAAGAGGCTGCAACTTCCTTCGCGGCAAATACTTACACCCATGCCGTCCGACATCACGCCTGTTGGCACAGGTTTTGCACAATTACTTTGCACGGTCAACTCGCGCCCCATGCGCTTGGGTCGCGATACTGATACTTGCCGGGACCTGTGAGGCGCCGATTCGGGAGCAAGGAAAGGAAATTTGCGATGGCTAAGATTATTGGAATAGACCTCGGTACAACGAACTCCGTGGTGGCGGTGATGGAAGGTTCCGCACCGAAAGTGCTGGTCAACGCCTCCGGTTCGCGCCTGACCCCTTCCGTCGTCGGCTTCACGGACAAAGGCGAGCGACTGGTGGGACAGATCGCCAAGCACCAGCAGGTAACCAACCCCGAAAACACGGTCTTCTCCATCAAGCGTTTCATGGGACGCCGGCACAACGAGGTGGCCTCTGAGGAAAAAATCGTCCCCTACGGCATCACCGGCGGGCCCAATGAGCTGGTCAAGGTCAACGTGCGGGGCAAGGAGTACACGCCGCCGGAGATTTCGGCTATGATCCTCCAGGACCTGAAGAAGACTGCCGAGGATTATCTGGGTGAGAAGGTCGAGAAGGCCGTTATCACCGTGCCGGCTTACTTCAACGACGCTCAGCGCCAGGCCACAAAGGACGCGGGAAAGATCGCGGGGCTCGAGGTCGACCGCATCATTAACGAGCCAACGGCCGCTGCCCTCGCCTATGGTCTGGAGAAGAAGAAGAATGAAAAGGTAGCTGTCTTCGACTTCGGCGGCGGCACGTTTGACATCTCCATCCTGGATATCGGTGATAACGTCTTCGAGGTCCTCAGCACCAACGGCGATACCCATCTCGGCGGTGACGACCTTGACGCGGTCCTGATCAACTACTTGGCCGACGAGTTCAAGAAGACCGAGGGCATCGACCTGCGGCAAGACCCGATGGCCCATCAGCGCCTCAAAGAGGCAGCGGAGAAGGCCAAGTGCGAGCTGAGT
>CP070782.1:3727783-3744017 GCA_020346325.1 Phycisphaerales bacterium | reverse complement strand
CGTTGTCTTGCAGGTGTCAGATGCGCCCAGAATCAGGCAGATGCCAGTTAGGTTTTTGCCGTCAGTGGTCAACTCCTCTGCAACTGTATGGACCCAATCTAATGACAGCATACTGCCCTGCGTACAGCCATGTGAAAGGTCCACCACGATCTTCCTCTGGCATCCCAATGCATGGGCTGTTGGGACTCAAGATACCCTGTTTACAGTATTTATGCAACGTCATCTGGGGCGATACTGATCCGTACCAAAGGTATAAGTATGCGTGCGGTTTACACGTGGCGGGCCCTGAGGGCTTTGGTGCATTATGCGGTGTGTCCTCACTTTGAAGTGGTGGGAAAAGCTTATAAAGACGTTCTGTGTGGATCGCCGGAACATGGCACGAGCGATTGAAGTAGCTGGCGGTATGTTCCACCAAACATAACAAACAACACGATGGCCCATACCGATCGACTTGATACGTGAACCCTGCACTCACTTGGCCTATGTGAAGTTTCATGCGAGCCGGTCTCTGGAGTTAGTTGAAGGCGAGAGCCACTTGCTGGTAGACTATTATGGCCCGGTCGGCAGAGTATTGATCCAAGTGCCAAGCGTGAGATTGAAACGACCTGGGCCGTCAGGACGTGGCTTTTGAGAGGCCCACAACCCGGGAATTTCAGGGTGCTCCCCCCGCCATGCCCGATCTGCTCGGGTGAGTGGCCACCCAATCTGGCCATTGCGGGGAAAGGACCAGACAATGAAGGCAATGGTGCTCGATGCGGTATCACGGGTTGAAGATGAACCGCTGAAGTTGCAGACTCTTCCTGTCCCGAAGCCCGGTCCTAGGCAGATCAGGGTCAAGGTTGCCGTCTGTGGAGTCTGCCATACGGAATTGGACGAAATCGAGGGGCGGCTCCGGTCCGCACTGCCCATCATCCTGGGTCATGAAATCGTCGGAACCGTTGACAGTCTGGGTGCTGGAGCTGCCAAGTTCAAGCCAGGCGACCGCGTGGGAATTGCCTGGATCAATTCCGCCTGCGGAGCCTGTGGTTTCTGCACATCTGGCCACGAGAATCTGTGCCCGGAGTTTCGTGGAACCGGCTGCCATGCCCACGCGGGCTACGCGGAGTATACCGTGGTGCCGGAGGATTTTGCCTACGCGATTCCCGAGACTTTCTCGGATGCGCACGCCGCACCGCTTCTGTGTGCGGGGGCCATCGGATACAGGGCATTGAGACCGACAGGCGTCAGGGACGGCCAGGTTCTCGGCCTGTTTGGCTTCGGTGCGTCAGCTCACATTGTCATCCAGATCGTCAGGCACAAGTTGCCACGGTCTCGTATCTATGTCTTCACGCGGCCGGGCCAGAAAGACCATCAGGACTTGGCCCGAGAACTGGGCGCAGACTGGGTTGGAGCGACCGGTGATACACCGCCGCGCAGCGTCCACTGTGCGATTGATTTCACTCCGGTATGGACCCCGATTGTGGAGGCCCTGGGGATCCTCGAGAAAGGCGGACGGGTCGTGGTCAATGCCATTCGAAAGGAAGTCAAAGATCGGGAATCCCTGCTTCGGCTGGATTACTCAACACACCTCTGGCAGGAGAAGGAGCTCAAGAGCGTCGCCAATATCACGCGACGGGACGCAGAAGAGTTCCTGCCCTTGGCTGCGGAGATCCCGATCATTCCTAAGGTCCAAGAATTCGGGCTTGAAAATGCAAATGATGCACTGACCTTGCTCAAACGCGGGAAGATACACGGCGCAGCAGTCCTGCGGGTCTCCCCCTGAGACTCAGTACTGCTCCTGAGCAAAAGACAATGCGGACATCACTCCGGCAATTCATTTCGGGTTAGGAGCGTTTTACTGCCTTTGTCGCTCAGTCGCAGCCTCTATGTGGATGCCACGCTTGTGGCTCAGGACGAGCAGCCCAATCTGGAAGAATCTCGTGGCCGTCTGTACATTGGCTGTGGCAAAGACATGGCTCCCGGCACCTTCTTCTCCGGCCTTATCGACGACGTCCGCATCTACAAACGGGCGGTGAGGCCGTAGAGTAAGGGGCCGCCTCGGAGGACGGCCTGAAGCATGAAATGCTCGCGGAATCTGCTGCCAGGAGCTCTATGGGGCTCTCGCCGCAAAGGCGCCTGACGCGGAGTCAAGCGTTGTTCACGTGTGCGCCCCGGCCACCGCATTCTTGACTATCGCCACAACGGCCGCCGTTGTGGGTTCATCAAGGTAAGCCCAAGCCTTCAGAAGGGCCTTCAATTCCGCATCGGCGCGTAGACTAATACTAAACTCCGCAGAGGTCGTGACATCAACTCTCGGCGGCGTTTCCGTAACTCTTTCTGACGAAGGGGCTTCTGGGGCGTCGTCGCCGAGGGTAGAACTTGTGGTCATTAGACTTGTTGGACTTCCCCCCTTCAAGCTGGTAGGCCAGAAGTAGCGCGCCGTGCTATTCCTCCAGCCTCGACTACGCCTCGACCTCCGAAATACCATGAGGCCATATGAGCCAAAAAAGTTGCATGGCGGCCGGATCAGAAATGGGGAGGAGGTCAAGAGGAAATACACTTTCAGTTGGGTTGGACCACATCTTGGGGAGGACCCCAGCGACACATCCTGGCTCCGGTTTGCACCCTACCCCTGGGAATCGGTTCTGATGACCTCGCCCAAAAAGGGGTGGACAACATTAGGCAAGGGCACATAATACCCCAAATGTTTCAGGTTACCTGGGTTCAGACAGGGAGAGGCAACCAGGCCGAAAAACTCCTTTTAGGGGAGGCATGAATATGCCAAGGAAGACGTCAGGGGCGCGCGCCCCACAAACCGCCCCCAAGAAGGCTGCGACAACAACGACCAAGGGGGCGCATCCCAATCTGCCGCCAAGAAGAAAACTACCCGTCAAGCCAGCAAATCGAGCAGCACTGCCACCGGTAAGACAAGGGCTCGTCGCCCGGCTAGATCCACCAGCGCTGAGCTCTCCGACGAACAGATCCTGAACCGGGTGGAAACCGACATCGCGACCGCCATCGATACGCTTAACAACCAGATGAACGCCGCATTGGCTGGGCTTACTGAAGTGGCCGTCGCTCACAGCGATCGGCGCAAGGTCGCGGTCCGGACCGCACCCATCGACCGGGCGACGGCCGTGTTCCAGCGTCTGGTCGCGGAGGTGGTGGACGACCAGCTGGCTGAGATGTTGCCCCCGTTAGTGGCCTTGCGCAACGAGTTGTCCCAGTATTGCACGGTACACGGTAGTCACGATTGCCCCGGCAGTGATTTCTGCCAACGGGCCTCCGAAACGCTCGACCATGTTCTGGCCTTGGCCAATGTCCAATCCTACCAGGCGCGGATCGGTGACCCGTTGGATCCGCTCATTCATCTAGCTGTTGGCGAAGCCGAACGCAACGATCTCGACAATGGTGCGGTGGCCGAGCAGATTGCACCTGGCTTCCGCTCGGCCCACGGGTAAGGTGATCGTGCCAGCCAAAGTCCTGGTGAACAGGAGGTAGCCCGATGGCCCGACTCGGAATCGATTTCGGTACGACCAATACGGTGGCCACGATCCACGACCGGGGCATCTTCACGACCGTGCTCCATCAGGCCTTGACCCGCGCCGGCACTGTTACCCAGGAGACCTTTCCATCGGCGATTCTGATCGACAAAGCCAACAGACAGAGGTGGTTCGGTCTGGATGCAGACCGCCGCTTCGCCCAACTCGGGCCAGCCGACGGCTGTGTGTTCGTACCTTCGCTCAAAAGGAAACTCCGTGACTATGCCGAGAGCTCGGCTGCCGCCGACTTCGAGATCGCCGATCATCTCACCGCGTACCTCCAGGCCCTTGCCGAGTCGATCCGCCGGTCGCTATCTCTTGCAGGCGATGAACCACTTGAAACGGTTATCACCTGGCCGGCCAATGCCAATGGCGCCCGGCGACATATCACCCGGAAGTGCTTTCGTGAGGCTGGTTTTGAGGTCATCGACACGCTCAACGAGCCCACCGCTTCGGCGATTGAGCTGGCCGACTGCCTGACGGCTGGGCAGGATAGGAGAAAGACAACCTTCCAGTCGGCTGTCGCGGTGTTCGATCTTGGGGGCGGCACATTCGACGCTTCGGTGGTCTGTATCGATGGCCGACACTTCCGCGTTCTCACCTCGGCGGGCATTCAGAATCTCGGCGGCGATGATTTCGACGACCTGCTTCTCGAGATGTTCTTGGAGAAGCTGGGAATTGCGTCAGACTCGGTCGGAACGCTGACCCGCTGCGCCCTACTCCGGCAGGCTCGCCTGCAGAAAGAAACCATCTCCACCGGCCTGGTCGAGAGTCTATTCATCAATCCGCCGGATTTCGGCCTAAGAGGACAGCCGACTTCTATCTCCGTGGAGGCCTTCAATGAGCGTGCTCGGCCCATGCTGGCACCGGCTATCGATCTCTTGCGTAAGACGATTCGTTCTGCGTCGGGGATTCAGAAACGGATCAAAGACGACCCGTCATTGCTGGTATATCTGGTTGGCGGGTCGTCAAAGCTGCCGTTGGTTGCGGAACTGGTCTCCGAAGCGTTGCCAAGAAGTCGGGTTGTGCTGACCGACAAGCCATTCCGGTCGGTGGCCATGGGGGCGGCCATCTGTGCTATGGATCAGGTCAGCTATCGTGACGTCTTCGCGCGGCATTTCGGCCTGATCAGGCTGCAGGATCATGGGCAGATGGAAACCTTCGACACGATTTTCCCCTGCGGTACACCCATCCCGAGAAAGAGCGAGCCGCCCCTGGAGAAGGTCACCTGGTACCACCCCGTCCACAGCATCGGGCACCTGCGATACCTGGAGTGCACCGACGTCGGACCCGACGGTATGCCGGCCGAAGGTGTGCGAAACTGGTCCGACATCTTGTTTCCGTACGATCCGGCCCTGCCGTTGTCGGGCTCGTTCTCCCAGAGTGATATCATCTCCACGGATCGTTTCGCGGCCGATACGGTATGCGAGATATACCGTTGCGATTCCGATGGCGTCATCACGGTGGAACTGCGTCGCCCGGCGGCCGACGACTCGCGCTGTTATGAGATCTACGAAGACTGATACTCACGCCAGAAATGTCGGAATTCGAGATCGGAGTGGGCTGCATCGGCCATCCCGATCCCTTTCGCCAGAACGCAGAGATCGCCTGTGTTCTCAGATCGATAGTGGAGCCGTACGATAGAGGACAAAAGCTCAAGAAAGCCGGTTCTGATCGCTACCCATCCAGACTGATCACCGAAGAGACCGGTGAATGCGATTGCCCTGCTCAACCGGGTGAACTCCCTTGTAACTCGCTGCGGTTGCGGGTATGATGGCGTCCCGCCTTTCGCAGGGATGCGAGGCCTGGGCGGGATCTTCGTGTCTGTGTCATGGGTTTGCAGCGTCCGACTACCGTTGGCGAACAGGGTTGGGCAGCCGGCGGGGTTCGGCATCGTCCGGGAGTCTTGGCATGTCAAAGCGGCAAGATGCGTTATGTGGCAGTGAAGAGATCTGTAGGGTCCTCGTCGAGGGCGCCGCCGAGGCCATCTGCGTCATCGATGCCGATGGTGTCTTTCGGTTCATGAACGGCACTGCTGCCGAGTGGCTGGGAGGCCGACCGGTAGACTACGTCGGCAAGACCTCCTGGGATGTGTTTCCCAAGGAGATTGCCGATCGCCATGTCGCTGTCGTCCGGCAGGTGATCGAAACGGGCGAGGGGCTGGTCACGGACTCGCGCGAGCCGTTGCAGGGCGAGTGGCACTGCTATCACACCAGCGTCCAGCCCCTGCGCGACGGCCGTGGCCAGGTATGCTGTGCGCTGGTCATCGCGTGCGACGTTACGGAACGCCGGGAGGCCGAAGCGGCCCTGCGTCGCCGGGAGGAGGAATACCGCAGCCTGTTCGACAGGGTCCCCGTGGGCGTGTACCGCACCACGCCGGACGGCCGGATCCTCCAGGCGAATCCCGCCCTGAAGCGAATGCTCGGCTATACGCAGGCGGATCTTCCGCAGGTCAGTGTGGCCGAGACATATGCCAATCGGGACGACCGCCGCGCCTGGAGGGAACTGCTGGAGGCCCGCGGCGTCGTTCGAGATTACGAAGTGCAGCTGCGACGTGCGGACGGCTCGTTGATATGGGCCCGCGACACGGCACGCGTCGTGCGGGATGAGGCCGGCCGCGTGTTGTACTACGAGGGAAGCCTGGAGGACATCACCCACCGCAAGGAGGCCCTGGAAGCCCTGCGGGCCTCCGAACGAGAGAAGCAGGCAATCCTGGATACCCCGAAAGAGCACATGATGTTGCTGGATCGCTCGCTGACGATTCGCTGGCCGAATCGCGCGGCATGTGAATCCGCTGGCCTGAGCCGTGAGGCGCTGACCGGGAGGAAGTGCTACGAAATCTGGGGCGACGGGACGTCGGTTTGCCCCGACTGCCCCGTGGCGCTGGCGATGAAGGCGGGAGGACCCCGGGAGATCGAGAAGCAGACGTCGGACGGACGATGGTGGTACGTCCGGGGATATCCTCTTCGGGATGAAACGGGCGAGGTCGTGGGAGCGATTGAGATGACCCGCGACATCACCGAATGGGCGGAAGCACAGGAGGAGCTTCGCAGGAAGGAGAGCATGCTGGTGGAGGCCCAGCGGATCGCCCGGCTGGGAAGTTGGGATTGGGACGTCGTCAACGACGTGCTGAGATGGTCTTCGGAGACGTACAAGATCTTCGGCGTGGACGAGCAAAGCTTCACACCGACATCCAGAGGGTTCTTGGCGGTGATCCACCCGGACGATCTGGAGCGTGTGCAGAAGGCTATTGATCGATCCATGTACGAGAGGGTCCCTTATAGCGTAGAGCACCGGATCATCCGGGGGGACGGGACCGAGCGCATCGTGCAAGAGCAGGGCCGATTCTTCTTCGATGACGACGGCCGGGCCACTCGAACCGTGGGCACGGTGCTCGATATTACGGACCAGCGGCTCGCCCAGCGGGCCCTGCACGAGAGCGAGGCGAAGTACCGGGCGCTGGCCGAGAACGTCAGCGACATCGTCTATGCGATCGACGCCCAGGGACATTTGACCTATGTCAGTCCGCAGATAGCCGCCTATGGGTTGTGCCCGGGAGAGATGATTGGCCGAGACTTCCAGGAATTCATCCTGCCGCAGGACCGAGAGCGAGTGGGGATGGATTTTGAGAGAGCCCTCGCCACGGGTACCGAGTTCCCTACGGAGCTCCGCCTCCGGGACGGAGAGGGACGCACACACTGGTTGGAAGAGCGTGGCAAGCTCCTGCATGATGAGACCGGTCGCATCGTGGGTGTTACCGGCATCCTGCGCGACATCACGGAGCGAAAGCGGCTGGAAGCCGAACGGGACTGGCTTGCCCAGCAACGACAGCTCGCGCTGGACGCTGCTGAGATGGGTTGGTGGCATTATGACCCGGCGACCAAGCTGGCACGGTGGGATAACCGGTACAAGGAGATCTTCGAAATCTCCGGGTACGAGCGTCTCAACGAGGAAATCCTGGCCCGCCTGGACCCCGACGACGTGCCGCGCGTACGGGGGGCGGTAGAGGCAGCGCTGGACCCCACTAACCCCCAGCCGTACGCGGTCGAGTACCGGGTAAACCGCCCAGATGGAACGGTACGCTGGGTGGAGGCCCACGGCGTGGCCGCGTTCGAAGGCGAGAGGGACGCGCGACGCGCCACGAGCTTCGTCGGTACAGTTCAGGACATCACCGAGCGTAAGCGCGCGGAGGAGCAGACCAAGTGGTATCAGGAACGGCTCCAATCGCTGGCGATGGAGTTGTCCCTGGCCGAGGAAAGGGAACGCCGACGGCTGGCGGCGAACCTGCACGATAACCTCGTTCAGCACCTCGGGCTGATCCAGATCAAGCTCTCGCTGCTGCGGCAGACCCCCAACGAGGTCGAACGTCAAGCCGCGCTAAAGGAGATTGAGGAGCTGGTGGGGCGGTCGATTGCGTCTTCCCGATCTCTGACGCTTCAGTTGAGCCACCCCGTGCTCTATGACTTGGGGTTCGTCGCCGGGGCCGAGTGGTTAGCCGAAGACGTGCAGGCCCTGTATGGTCTCAAGGTGTCTGTGAAGGACGATGGGCATCCGAAGCCCCTCGAGGAGCGGATTCGGGTCGTGCTCTTCCAATGCCTGCGGGAAGTGCTGATCAATGCCAGCAAGCATGCTCAGGTTGACAACGTGCGGGTCCGCATCGAACGCCGCCACGACGATTCGGTTCGCGTTACGGTACGGGACCGCGGCGTGGGTTTCGACCCCGCGGTCCTCGACAATCGCTCCACGCACGGCTTCGGGCTGTTCAGCATCCGCGAGCGGCTGCAGCACCTTCGCGGCCACGTGAAAGTCCGGTCGGCGCCGGGCAAGGGGACGACGGTCATACTGACCGTTCCGCTTTCTCCTACCGCGCAAGTCGCGGCGGAGGGCGCGTCATGACGGTCCGGGTGCTGCTTGCCGATGACCATCGCATGATGCGCGAGGGGGTGCGGCTCATCCTGGAGCGGGCCCCCGGCGTCGAGGTCGTAGGGGAGGTTGAGAACGGCCGGCTGGCCGTGGAGATGACGGACCAGCTTCGCCCGGATGTCGTGGTCATGGACATCGGCATGCAGGACCTCAACGGGATCGAGGCGACCCGCCAGATCAAAGCCCGTCATCCCAAGACCAAGGTCATCGGCCTGTCGATGTATTCGGACAAGCGGTACGTTTTGGGCATGTTGGAAGCCGGTGTCTCGGGCTACGTGCTCAAAGGATCCGCAGGGGCCGAGCTGATCCGGGCCATCCAGGCCGCCGAGCAGGGCGGCAAATACCTTAGTGCGGAGATCACCGATGTCGTCGTGAGTTGCTACGTAGACCGGGATTTCCCAACGGACGGCTCGGCCTACTCGGCGCTGGGCCAGCGTGAGCGGGAGGTCCTGCAGCTGTTGGCCGAGGGGAAGACGTCCAAGGAGATCGCCGCCCAACTGAACGTGTCTGCGGCGACCGTGGAGACGCATCGACGGAACATCATGAAGAAGCTGGACCTTCACAGTGTCGCCGAACTGACCAAGTACGCCGTCCGCGAGGGGCTCACCGACATCGATCAGTAGCCGAGCGGTTCATCAGCTTTTGGCTGCGTTCGTGCCTCCAGGACCGAGTCAGGCGGGGGCCCCGGTCTACAACGCCCAATTTTGTCCCGAGCTTTCGCTCCTGGGGCTCGATGCCCTGCGCAGGTCAGACATGTGGCCGGAGCGAAAGTGCCGGCTACCAAGGTTGCAGCCACCGGAGGGACTTCAACCGCGCCTTTGTCTGGCGAAATCGGACGGGCCACGGTCGTCCCGGCGGAGAGAGACCTGCGTGTTGCCCCAACAGGCGCGTACGGCGGTCTCCGGCCGACCGCCTGGTCCAGGCCTGCGCCACCGCACTACCGACTTTTTGTGCACTGTTTACCCGCCTCTGGGGATTGCGTGCGCCGGCCGATTCAGGTCAGATACTGCCTGCCTTGGCGTTGCCTCATTTCCCCCTGGATGTGCGGGTGCTGCCTGAAGCAGGCGCCTCCGCCGGGCCATAGGAGTCGCCACCCCGAGGGTAACTCCAGCGCCCAGGCGGATGCGATGCTCCGGAGCCGGCCCTCTCGAATGGATGGAAGGGCAAACGCAGGTTGCCTCTCTGAGGCAGGAGGATGTGGCGGTGCAGAGGCAAGGTGGTTCTGCATGCGATTGTCAGGTCCGGCAGGTGCTGGCCGATAGGGAGCGCTAGCGGCAGTTGAATGGGCGACACTGTTATCTTACGGAGGATGCTGAGCGTATGCGCGTGGCGGTGACATCGATGGGAGACACGTTGGAACAGCCGGTTGGCCCCGGGGCGGGCAAATGTCACTCCTGGCTGGTGGTCGATCCGGTGACCATGGAATATGAGGCGATTCGGAATCCCTTCGCGACAGTGAGCGGCCCGGGGGCCGGTAAGTTCCTGGTGGCCCAACTCAAAGAATATGGGGTCGGAGTTGTCTTGGTGGGTGGCTTCGGTTGTAATGATCTGAAGCTACTCAGTCACGCGGGAATAAGGGTATTGCTCGGGATGACCGGTTCGGTGCGCGAGACCGTGGAGAAGTTCAAGAGGTCTGCTGCAGCCTTTCACGGACTGTGACACGGCTGAGCGGGGCCACCGTTCCCATGGTGCGAGGGTGGTTGAGTCACTCTTCTGGGGGCGACTGCTGGTAGCGCGTTGGTGTACTACCCCGCGGGAAGTTCCGCGTCGGCCTGCACAGGGGTATGGCCCGGCCCGTAGCTAACGGTCGCTTTGACTCGGGTACTGACAAGGCGCAATGTAGGACGCAAGGCAAGGGAGCAGCACGTGAAGGTCTTTATGTTGGGTTGGGAATTTCCTCCGTTCATCAGTGGTGGGCTCGGCACGGCCTGCTATGGCCTGACCAAGGCCATGGACCGGCTCGGCATCGAAATCACCTTTGTATTGCCCAAGATGATCGAGAGCGAGCATGCCACTCACGTGCAGCTATTGAGTCCGACCTCTCCACGATCCAAGGCGCCAGCCGAATTCGGCGCGTTCCAACACTTGGCCTTCCGTCACATCCCGTCGGTGCTCCGACCTTATGCGCCAGTGGAAAGCGAGCCCCAAGAGCCTACTGAGCAACCCACGGCCCAGGAACAGCGCGTTGCTGAAGACCGTGAAGGTTCGACAAAGCCGTCCGAGGATGGGATGGATTATTCCGGTGATATGTCCGTGGAAATCCATCGCTATGCGGAGGCGGCGGCGAAGTTGGCCCAGGGTCAGCCGTTTGACCTCATTCATGCCCACGACTGGATGACGTACCCGGCAGGGATGCTGGTCCAGCAGCGCAGCGGCAAGCCCCTGGTGGCGCACGTGCACTCCACGGAGTTTGACCGCAGTGGCGAACATGTCCACCAGATGATCTATGAGGTCGAGCGCGCGGGCATGCACGCGGCGGACCGGATTATCGCAGTTAGTTGCCTGACGCGCAACATCATTACTGCTCGATACGGTGTCGCCGGAGAGAAGGTGGACGTCGTGTACAACGGCGTCGAACCCCAGGATGAGGCCATTGTCGCATCTTGCCATCCCCGCATCGACCAGGAGGACAAGATCGTTTTGTTCTTGGGACGTATCACGATGCAGAAGGGGCCGGAGTACTTTCTGCAGGCCGCCAGAAAGGTGCTTGCCTGCGTGGAGAACGTCAAGTTCGTCATGGCGGGATCGGGCGACATGATGCACCGGGTGATTGAAATGGCCGCCGAGATGGGAATCGGCAGCAAGGTGCTGTTTACCGGCTTCTTGCGGGGGGATGATGTGAAGAAGGCCTACCAGATGGCGGACTTGTACGTGATGCCTTCGGTTTCGGAGCCGTTTGGGATCGTGGCGCTGGAGGCCTTGGCCCACGGCGTGCCCGTGCTGATGAGCAAGCAAAGTGGTGCTTCGGAGGTTCTGCGGCATGTGCTGAAGGTCGATTTCTGGGATACCGACCAGATGGCCAACAAGATCGTGACGGTTCTCAGGAATCCGCCCCTGCGGTCGACGTTGCGAGAGCACGGGAACATGGAGGTCCGACGGCTCGGTTGGGACGGAGCGGCCGAGAGATGTGTGAAGATCTACGCAGAGATGGTGGTCGGTATCTAGGTTTCTAATAGGAGAAGGACGCGATGGCTTCGGTATGCTTTTACTTTCAAGTGCACCAACCATACCGCTTGGGACACTACACGGTTTTTGACGATCACGCGGCCTACTTTGATGAGCAGAAGAACGCCACCATCTGCCGCAAGGTGGCCGAGAAGTGCTACCTCCCGGCCAACCGCCTCATGCTCGATCTGGTTCGAGAACACGGTGGGGGCTTCAAGGTGGCATACAGTATGACGGGCGTGCTTCTGGAGCAACTTCAGCGGTATTGCCCGGAGGTATTGGGCACGTTCCAAGAGCTGGCTCAGACCGGGTGCGTGGAATTCCTGGCGGAGACCTACTACCACAGCCTCAGTTTCTTGCACAGCCATAGCGAGTTCCTGGAACAGGTAGACCGGCATGTTGAGACGGTTGAGACGCTCTTCGGGCAGACGCCCCGGGTCTTTCGCAACACGGAGCTCATCTACTGTAATGCCCTGGCTGAGGTGATTGAGGGCACAGGGAGGTTCGACGGGATCATAACCGAAGGGGTGGACCACCTCCTCGGCTACCGCAGCCCCAACTTCGTCTACCAGCCGCCGCGATGTCGTCGCGTCAAGCTGCTGCTGAAGAACTACCGGCTCAGCGACGATATCGCCTTTCGATTCTCGAATCGCTACTGGTCCGAATGGCCCTTGCGCGCGGACAGGTTTGGTCATTGGATAAGCCAAATCAATGGCAATGGGTATGTCGCCAATCTGTTCATGGACTACGAGACCTTTGGCGAGCATCAATGGCACGATACGGGCATCTTTGAGTTTCTCAGGCACCTGCCGGCAGAGGTGCTCAAGCATCCGGACAACGACTTCAAGATGCCGAGCGAGGTGCTGCGCTCCTATGCCCCGGTGGGGATCTTTGATGTTCCGCACGCCGTCAGCTGGGCCGACAGGGAACGTGATCTGTCCGCCTGGCTGGGAAACCCAATGCAGGCGAGCGCCGCGGACAATGTCTACGGTCTGGAGGACGAGATCAAGGCATGCGGGGACTCTCATCTGCTGGAGGACTGGAGGCGGCTACAGACCTCCGACCACTTCTACTACATGTGCACGAAGTACTTCCAAGATGGTGATGTTCACAAGTACTTCAGCCCTTACGACTCACCTTATGAGGCCTACATCAACTACGTGAATGTTCTGGATCACGTACGGAGACGCTGCTCTCAGGCCTTGTCTCGAAAGCGCGAGTCATTGAGTTCGGCTCACGCGGCGTAGAACTGACGGGGCAGGCGGTCTATGCGACAAGATTCAACTACGAGAGAGAATACATCTATGAACATGACGCAACTGAGGGAAAAGGCCAAACCGTTAGGGGTGATTCCGGCCAAGATGAGAAAGATGGAGTTGGTTCGTGCGATTCAGATCGCGGAGGGCAATAGCCCCTGCTTTGGCACACAGGATGGTCAGTGTACGAACGTGTATTGTTGTTTCTGGGCGGACTGTCGCAGGGTTAAAGCGTGATGGTGATCTGTGGGGGAACTGAGTTGTTGTCTGCGCCAGAAGGGATGAAACCATGTCGAACAAGAAACGGGGCAAGACGGGCCTCGCGGAAGAGGATGCAACATCAAATGTCAAATGGCCATTAGCAAATGGGGGCACATGGGATGAAGATTGCACTGGCAAGTGACCATCGCGGTGTAGACTCGAAAGAACAGATTAAGGCTATCGCAACCGAGCGAGGCCATGAGTGTATAGATTTTGGCACGTGCGACCGTGATCCGGTTGATTACCCCGACCTGGCGTATTCAGCTGCCACAGCGGTCACAGAGGGAAGAGCCGACGTCGCTATCTTAGTGTGTGCCACGGGCCTGGGCATGAGCATAGCAGCGAACAAGATAAAGGGTATTAGAGCTGCCACATGTCATGATGAAACGGCAGCCCGCATAGCTCGCGAGCAGAAGGATGCCAATGTGCTATGCGTATCCGGTGAAATGACCGGAAGAGTACTGCTTCGAAAGATTGTCGAAGTGTGGCTCGACACGGAATTCATTGGGGGTCGACATCAAAGACGGATAGACAAGATAAGAGCAATCGAGGAAGGCAGCCGCCTAGGGAAGCTTGGTATGCTCGAGGAAGAGCAAGAACGCTGAACAGCGGTACAGACACCGGCTCAACTCCTTCCTGGGGTGCGGCATCGCCTAGGGGGCTTCCGTAGAATCGTGGTCCAACGCTACGCGGAACACTTGACACGATGTGGGAAGTCGCGCAAACAGCCACGGATTCCAAGACGAATGCGTCTGTGGAGGCAAAGAACACGATGCGTCTCATTCTCCGACAGGTCGACGGCAGCAGCAAGGTTCTGAGTTTCGAACAAGGCCCCATCCGTATTGGCCGCGCCGCCAACAGCGATATCCTTTTGTCCAGTCGCGGTGTCTCCAGGCAACACGCGGTTCTAAGCATCGACGGCAATGGCAGCTGGGTCGTTGAGGATCTGGACTCGGCCAACAAGACCTACGTGAACGGCAATGCGGTCCGCCGGACTGGGATCAAGTCGGGCGATCGCCTGCGCATCGTGGACTTCGAGATGGAGATCGACCTGGAAGGCGAAACTGTTGAGGAACAACCGTCGTGGGGCGAAGAGACCCTGGTGGAGGAGACACTGGCGCTACCTCTCCAGGAGACGGTTGTGCGGGAACCGGATGCCGCCCATGCTCCTGCCCTGCGGCTGCCAGCCAAGCGGCTCTCTGACTACGTCCAGATCTCCGAGACCATCTGCCAGGCGGATGGTATTGAACGACTCCTACTGACCGTCGTGGCAATGGCCATGAAGCAGTTCAATGCTTTTCACGTCTGGTGCGCCCTGCGGGAGCAGCCTTCGGGGCCGATGATGTACAATGCCGGCCGGCGTTTGGATGGACAGAAAGTCGAGTTCGATCAAATCCAGCTCCACGACAAGATCACCCAGGCGGTAGAAAGACATCAGTCTCTGGTCTTGCCGCGGGTCCTGACCCAGGGAGAGGCCAAGGAGCGGATCCGCTCGGCGATGATCGCGACGGTTATGCGTCCCGGTGGTTGCTACGGCGTCATCTACATTGATAACGCGATGGTGCACGAGCACTACAGCCTCAGCGACTTAGACTACCTGATGCTGGTGGCGATTCACACGGCAGCCGTGCTGGGGCAGCATCTGAATTCCTAGGCCAGGCTCCGAGCGGCGGATGTCTTGCCTAACTCCTGGCTCACAGCTCGTCTCAAGCCAGGCCGCGAGAGTCTTGCGGCTTCTGACCCTCCTCAACTCACCGACGGTATCCCATATAGGCGTCTATCCTGCAATTGCATCGACAGCTTTCCCGTGTGCAGCGAAGCGCATGAAAAAGGAGACGCGCGCAAATGCTGCTGAACAGATTATGGGCTCGTCTCCCTGATGCGATATGCCGGTACACGCTTTACCGCGGATAGCGCCACGAGACCAACGGATCTCAGTCTGCACTCGCACCATACTTATCTTGACGGTCAAGTGAGCACCAGTCAAGGAAATTCTGGCAGATGGTCGATCGTTTCCCGAGGCGTCGATCCCTGTGGGTCTCTGGCGATTTGCTTGGGGATGATGATTGCTCCCCATGACCTTTCTTGCCCTCTGGGCTACGATTCGGTTTCTTCACAAGCAAAGGGGATTACGTGACGACGCCTCGTTCGGGAGTCATGGAGAAACCTCACACAGGGCCGTATCGCTCCCGGCAGAGCCGCGTCTGCCTCCCTGCGAGGTACATTCCTTGCCGTGGCCGTCGCTGTTTTGTCGCAATCAGAATACGTAGTCTCCACAATTGACCTGGTACGACCGCGGCAGGTAGACTTCCACATGAAAGGACTGCTTTCGGCGGGGCCAAAAGAACGTGGGGCTACGACCATCGGTCGGAGCCCCGCTTCTTTGGGCCCAGCCCCTTTGGCCCCGACTATCTCATATCTTTAGTTCAATTCAGGGGGGAGGGGGGATCCCAGGACGTCACATCGGGAGTCGTATTTCTTGTTGACGGTGTCAGTTCGGTGGGATGTTGCCACCATAGGCTTCGCCTACACCACCGCGCCACGTCTCGACTCTATCCGTTCACCCCAGCAGAACGGAATGCCTGTAGGGGGCACGTTTGGAAGCTGGGTGCGATGTGTCAATGAAGTTGACAAGACCGCCCCTTGCTCCCCGTGGCAATCTGTCAAGTCAACGATGTAGCGCGGCGAGAATCAGGCAGTCGATCCCGTTGCACAGTCGCATAACACGCTGCGCGTTCCTGTCAAGAAGGCCCTTCTTCCGGTCAGCCCCTACCGACAGCCCACGCACTTCGACTCTAGCCTTGGCCGATCGACTCGCCAATCCGTGCGGGCCTAGTTCTCGGTATCTAGGTTTTGGGACATTTTGCGCCTGTCAAGCGGGGATCGCACCGCCTTGTGGCGGTACAATTCGATGGAAATGCTCTTTGAAAACGACGACATTTAGGACAGGGTGTACCTGTCAAGGGAGGATGAGACCGCCTTGTGGCGGCTTTCCCCGTCGCCAAACGTTCGTTGAAGAGGACAGCGCGCGGAACCAGGGGCAAGGGTACCAGTGGTTTTCGGATGTTCGATCGGTGAGAAGCAGAGAGTCGGCGGCCTACAACTCAC
>CP070782.1:3703945-3727683 GCA_020346325.1 Phycisphaerales bacterium | reverse complement strand
GTAGCTGCCGGCAATCTGGGCCAGCGTCTGGCGAGCTCTGTCCGCCTCAAGATCAAGCAGTTGCTTGACCAGCAGCGACACGTTCTCGGCTCGGAACGAGCGCATCGAAACAGCCAAGTGTAACTCGTCTCTCATACGGATTATGATTAGTTCGTGCGCGGTATCCATTGCGTGCGGCAGATCGAACGGAGTCGCTCGGGCGTTAGTTGATTCCAGGCTTTCCCGCACGCCTGGAACAGATGGTCGTAGTTGTCGTAGGCGCGATTGCTCAAGTAGTGGCTCTTCAGGAAGGCCCACAGTCGCTCGACGGCATTCAGTTCGGGGCTGTACGGCGGCAGGTGCAGTAGCGTGACATTCTCGGGCACCCGTAATCCTTTGGACCGATGCCAGCCGGCCTGGTCCAGTACCAACACCACATGCACGTCGGGTTCCACCCGTTCGCTGATGAAGCGCAGATGATGATTCATGTACTCGGTGTTGACCGTTGGGGCCAACAAGGCGGAGGAGTCACCGGTGACCGGGTTGACCGCCCCGAACAGGTACACCCATTCATACTCGGTCTGCTTGACGGCCGTGGGACGTGACCCTTTGGGGGCCCAACGCCGCGTCAAGGTGCCTTGCTGGCCGACCCGCGTTTCGTCCTGAAGCCAGACCTCGACTCTTTGCTTGGGGTGCATTTCGGCGACTTTCTGGACAAAAGGGGGGCATCTGCGACCCACTTCCGCATCTGCTCGGGGTCATTTTTTCGATGACGCGGTCGCGGGGCCAGGCAGGAAAGACCCAAGCGATGCAGCAAGTCGTAGACACCCGCCAGCGTATACTCGACCCCGAATTCCTCTTGGAGGATACGCTGAGCCTCTTTACCCCGTAGCGTGCAGACACCGTCGGCCTCCGTGGGATCCGCCAGGAAACGCTCCTTAAAGGATTCTTCCTCCGTCGCCGGTAAGTTGGGAGGCCGCCCGGTTTGTCGCTCGGGGGCGACCGCGGCCAAGCCGTGATCCCGATACGTGTAGACCCATCGCTGTACGAACCGCCGGCTGCGTGCCAGGGTCTTGGCGATCGCCGGGGCACCGCGGCCTTCGAGGGCCAGAAGAATAGCGCGATAGCGGTCTCGTTGCTTGGCATCCCGTTGCTGGTGACTCTGCTGACGCAGTAACGTCAGGTCCTCTGGATGATGGAGTTCGACTTGCATCCGACAGTTCCTCCCGTTTTTCCGAGAGTATGTCAGAGGCGTGGCAATCGCGCCACCCTATTTTAACAGGCGCGCAAGAATTTTTCCTGATCCGTATTATAGCTGGTCACGCGGACTCTGTCAATCGCTCGTTCAGCTTCAGGGAGGTTGCTTGCCGCTAGCGCAGCGGTTCTCCGTCCGGCTGGCTTGCCAACGGCGACGGTTGCTCCAGGTGCAGCGGAATATCCAGATCGACCGAGCGTACGTGGACGTCACGCTGCGGGAAGGCGATCTCGATGCCGGCTTCGCGGAATCTGTCATCGATTGCCACATTGATGTCGTGCCAGAGAGGGAGATTGTTCTCGATCCCCGCATAGTTGACGCGCAGCTCGAAATCGAGACTGTTGTCGCCAAAGCCCTTGAACAGCACGATCGGCGCCGGGTCTTTCAGGACACGCGCGTCATTCTCGGCGATCTCATAGAGCAGTCGCTCGGCTTGGCGGATATCCGACCCATAGGCGATGCCAACGGCGAAGTCGCGTCGCAGAATGCTGTCCGACAACGTCCAGTTGATCAATTGGCCTGTGATGAATTCTTTGTTCGGGACGATCAACTCGCGCTGGTCCCACCGGCGGATTGTGGTCGCGCGAATCTTGATCATGCTGACGCGCCCGGTGACGTCACCGACGGTGACGATGTCGTCGACACGGATCGGTTGTTCGAACAGGATGATCAGACCGCTGACAAAGTTGGCGAAGATCTCCTGCAGGCCGAAGCCCAGTCCCACGGTCATGGCCGCGATCAGCCACTGGACCTTGGACCACCCGATACCGATTTCCGTGAAGGCCCATACGACACCGATGACGACCAGGACGTAGCGGCAGATGGTGATGATCGCAAAGCGGATACCGCGATCAAGCGGTAGGCGCCGCAGAATGATGATCTCCAGCAGACCCGGAACGTTCCGCGCCACGATCACCGTCAGGATCGTAACGACCAGGGCCGTAACGACCTCGCCCAGGGTGATGGGGTTCTCACCGATCGCATACGGACTATATTGGCCCAGCTTGGCAAAGGCCGGCAGAACGTTGTTCCAGATGGCCCACATCCCGAGGACGAGCAGGATGGTCGTGCCGGCGCCGATCAGACGTCGCGTCTGCTGGGACATCTCGAAGATGGTCGGCTCGGGCTTGGCTTTGGCTTCGGTGGTTTCGGCCGACGGCGGGGGCGCCGAGGCGTCCTGATTTTCCTGGCTCTTTTGTTCGGCCGCAGCCATGCGCTTCTGACGTTCCAGCAACGCCAGACGCCGTTGGGCGATCGTCAATCCGCGCACGAACAAGGCACGGATCAAAATCACGACCAGGATCAGTCCGATCGTGATCAGCCACTTCTCGTGCAGGTGTCGGGCGGCGTAAACATAACCCATTCCTGCCAGGATCACCAGGGACAGGGGGACCAGCTGGCACAAGGGATACCAGAAATAGCGTAGGCGATCGAGCCAGCCCCCGCGCCGCTGCTTCAGATAGGTATCCATCGGGGCGGCCGTCGGCCGCAGGACGATTGACAAAAACACGGCTAGGCCGACGAGGCCAACAACGAAGAACAGCCGGCCAACCGTGCCGTACCAAACGTCATTAACCTGCTGGACCTCCATGGCTTCGAGGACGAACACGACAGGAACCGCCAGGATGAGAAACCAGCGCAAGTGTCGCCGGAGAAAGGCCAGTGGTTCCTGTCGCAGTCGGAAATGGTCCTGAGCCAACCCGTGGGGCACGGCCAAGTGTTGCAGGAAACTCAGAAAGAATAGGACAAGGGCCACTCGGAACAGAGCGGCCGCTAGGGCTCGGGCAAAGTCGTCGGCCGCCACCGCGTTCAAGCGCCAGGCCGCCAGGAGCAGAAAGACCGGCCACGTGGCGGCCAGCGCGAGCGTCACGAGGAAGGCCTGCACCGTGAGCAGGAAGCTGTCGGTTTGAATCTGGCGCACGTTCTCGGAGATGGTCTCGAGCCGGTGGTGCAGCCGCGCGTGCAAGACAAACGCAGCCACGACCAGCAGGGCGGTTAGCAGGTAGACCGATGGTCCCCGCTTGAGATCACCCCAGAGTGCGGCGCCGGCTGTGCGCCAGTTCGTCGGCGAAGCCAGCCAGGCCAGGGCTGCAACCGTTTGACGCAGGTCGGCGAGGGCCAGATTGTCACTACTCTTGACCCAGAGGACGTTGGCATCGATGAAGTTGGCAAATGCCTCAGTGGTCTTGACCAGGGCGCGTTCTTTCGTGTCGAGATTGGCCAGTTTGGCTGTGTAGTCCAGCGAATGATCGGAAAGCGCCTTGAGTATTTTGCGGCGTGTTTGCAGATACTCAATCAACTGCTCCCGAATCGCGTCACGGTTGGCCTCCGTCAAGGCGCCGGCTTGCTCGAGGAGGCTGTCGGCACGTTGTTCGATGTCACTGAGGTCAGACCATTTGCCGTCGTATTCGATCCATTCGAATTGCGCCTGGGAGATTTCTGAGGGGCGCTCTTTGATGCGGCGCCGATTGTCGCCGGTCTTGGGTAACGCACTGCGTTTGCCCAACAGGCGCACCCCCACGACGTTGGTGACACCGCCTGCCTTTCCCACCTGGTCCTTAATCTCGGCGAAGCTCTTGTCCAAGGCAGTCAACTGCTCATCGATCTTGGCGGCATACTGGGAGGTCTTCTCGATCTTATTGACCAGAGCGGCCTGCTCGCGCGCCAGATCAGCGTTGGTCTGGGCCGCTTCCTGAATGGCCGGGTGGGCGTCTTGTGCCTGCTTCTGAACCCGCGCCGCTTCCTCCTTGGCGGCCTGTGCGGCCTGCTGCCGTAAGGCGCTGACCTTCTCCTGCCAGAACGCCACCAACTTGTCTTGATTCGCCACTCGGCGGGCGGCCATGTCCCTCTGGCCCGCGAGCAGATCGTTGGTGGCGTCATAGAAGAGCAACTCCTCGGTGTTGGCGGCCAGGCGCGCTTCCGTAGCACGCTGCTGGAGCAACGAGGCGATGCGATTGATCTCCGTCAGGGCCGACGCTTGCTCCTGGGCCGGCGCCGCGTCGAGCTTCTTCTGGATCTCCTCCAATTGCCGTCGGGCAGCGTTGGATTCCTCCGGAATCTTCGTGCGACGGTCGGCCCGTCGCTTCGGCTCGTTCTCCAACTCCGTCGCCTTCTTGCGCGCATCTTCGAGGGCTACCGTTGCCTGTGCGAGTATCTGTTCGGCCTGGGCCAGTGTCAGGTCCGATGGCACCTCGGGCAAGGCCGTCGCGGCCGGCTGGGCGAGGGTGTCCTTGGTCTCCGCCAGGGCGGTCGGCGCGGTCTTGGCCGTCTGATTGTACTGCTTCCGGCGGGCGGCCAGTTCTTCGGCCAGCTTCAGTTGCGCGATGGCTCTGTCATATGCTTCGGCCAGTTTGGCCTTCACGTCGTCGGTCAGATCGGGCGATTCCGTCGCCTGCTTCTTGCGGGTCTGCAACTGTTCTACGGTCAGTTGGGCCACCGCCTCGGCGTTCGCCGCGGGCACCAGGGCCGTCGGTTTGATGGCGTTGGGATCGTTGGGCTCGGCCGTATTGCCTGCGACAGTGGCCTGCGAGGGTTGCCCGAATAAGCTACATGGACATGCCAAGAGGGTCCAAAGGCCGATCACTGCCGACAGGATCACTGGTATCCTGGTTCTGCCCGTTACCGAATGACGCATTGTTGATCTCCGGGATCCTCACGCGGGTATTGCTACCCGTTGATGTACGCATCACGCCCCTCGCGAGACCACGTTGCCGCTGTGGTTTGCATCGGTCAAGTCTAATCGCTGGCTTGACCCAGAAACAGAGAAAACTGGGGCTTGAAAACACCCTGTGGCCGCAGAACTTTGGCGGCTGACAAGCCGACGGTGGGCAATGCTTCTGTTTGGGAGCGCCGCGTTTCAGGTCCATCGTCGACGATTCTCAAAAATGACAGAAGACCTATGGACATGGCGGGGGCAAGGCGCGTGCCGTTGTTATGCACCACAGGAAACCGATGACAACAGGTCACATTCGAGTCTCGTGAAAGCTCGGGAGGGACAGACAATGCTCAAGATGACGGTATGAAAGCGTGCCTCTCAGGACGGTAGAATGCTGCTGGACATAGGACAGCGGTCCACCGTAGAAAGGAGGCACGTCATGGAGATGGTAGCATTGGATTGCCACAAGCACTATAGTGTTGCGTCGGTCCACGCCCCACGTATAGCGGTCTTGACGCCTCTCCGATGCCCTAAATCACGCACCGACGGCACCTTTCCCGGCGATTCTCCGAAGGCCGTCCCGCCGGCGGTCCCGTATCCCCGCTGACGTTGGGGGAATCCAGCCTGGATTATCGGAATCCCGCGGCCCAAAGAGGCCAATTCGACTGGAATCGGGGCCCAGGAAATGCTATAATAACGAGGTTCGTTGGAGGGTAGGGAGAGGTATGAAGATGGGTGATCAAGCGTTTCTGGGGCGGTTTTCCTGGGGTGGGTGCCAGCGGCGACGATTGAACGAAGCAGCGGTTTCTGCTATCATAGATATCTGATCGAGATAAAGGCATAGGAGGAAGGATTTCAGTATGGACAGACTCATTGCCGTTTTGATTGTTTCTGTTCTGGTTATTCCCTGTTCGGCCGCCGTGATCACAGTTGATAAAGCCGGGTCGGGGGACTATCGAACCATCCAACAGGCTCTGAATGAATCGCAGGATGGCGACACCATCGTGGTCAAGCCGGGGACGTATCCGGAGCAGGTGGGTTTCAATGGCAGACGAGTCACGGTGCGGAGCGAGGCCCCGGACGATCCGACGGTGGTCGAGGCGACGATCATTGCCGCAGATTCCGGACACAGCGTGTTCTTCGATTTTGGTGAGGGCGCTACGTCTGTGCTCGAAGGGTTCACGATCACCGGACGCGGCATCTTCTGCGCTGGGACGTCGCCGACGATCTCCAAGAACGTGATACGTGATTGTGCCGGGGTGGGCATTGCCGGGGAAAGCGCCGCCGCCCCCACGATTGTGAGCAACACCATCATCGGCAGCGAACAGGAGGGGATCAATGGCTGCGACGGTCTGATTCAGGGCAATACCATTTCCCTCAACGGTGGCGGACTGGCGCACTGCCACGGTCCGATTCGCGACAACGTGATCTCGGACAACAGCCTGGAAGGCATCTATGTTGGCAATGGTGTCATCGAAAGAAACATGATCACGCGGAACAGTGCGGGCCTGGCCTACTGCAGCGGCCTGGTCCAGAACAATCGAATCGCCGACAATGGCGATGCCGGTGGGATGTACTTCTGCAATGGCCAGATTATTGGCAACACGATCGTGGGTAATGTGGCAGCGGCGCGGGGCGGCGGGCTCTTTAGCTGCGGCGCCACGATTATGAACAATGTCATTGCCGGCAACCGCGCCGAAGGGGACGGCGGCGGTCTATACGAGTGCGATCAGATGGTCTGCAATAACACGATCGTAGGCAATGTGGCAGCCACCCGGGGCGGGGGCTTGAGCCAATGTCCCGGCATGGTCTGCAACAACATCATTGCCTACAACGAAGCGACGCTGGCCGGGGGCATCTTTGGACCGTCCGACAGTACTTACAACGTGTTCTGGATCAATGAAGGCGGAAACTTCGGTGGGGGGGCCGTCTCGGGCCAGGGTGATCTGGTCGCCAATCCGCGTTTTGTCGAAGACGGGGTTTGGAGCGGCGATGTCTGGGTCGATGGCGACTACCATCTGAAATCCGAGGTCGGACGCTGGGACTCCAGGGCCAGGCAGTGGGTCGTGGACGATCTGACCAGTCCGGGTATTGATGCGGGCGATCCGGGGTCGAGCTGGATCAACGAGTTGTGGCCCCATGGCCGGCGCATCAACGTGGGGGCTTACGGAGGCACGCCCCAGGCAAGTTGGTCATCGTCCGAGGTGGGGTCGGTGGAGGACCTGAACGCCGACGGGGACATTGGCCCGGGCGATCTGGAACGATTGGCCGCGGATTGGCTCGTGTCGGGGAATCTGGAGGCGTCAGATCTGGACCGCAATGGCTCGGTGGATTTCTTCGACTTTGCGCGCCTCGCGCTGGTTTGGCGCGCGGCCCCGCCGGAGCCGACGCCGCCGAATCCTAATCCGATGACCTGGGCGACCGAGCCCTATGGGACAGGCCCGTTCTCGGTGGCCATGGTGGCCACGGCCGCTGAGTCGACGGATGGCACCGGGGTCGAGTACTATTTCGAAAACACCTTCGATCCGAGCATGAACAGTGGCTGGCTGACCTTCGTCGCGGGCCAGGAGCCGCGGTGGGAAGTCGCAGAGCTTTCGCCGCGCACCGCCTACTGGTTCCACGTCAAGGCTCGGAATCGAGCCAATCTGCTGGAAACCGATTGGTCGGAACGAATCAGTGGTACTACCCAGGCCGAGGACTTTGTGGCCCCGACCCCGAACCCGACGACCTGGGAGACCGAGCCCTACGGTTCCGCTCCCGGCACCCTCCGCATGGTGGCCACGGCCGCGGTCGATCCCAGCGGCGTCGAGTACCGGTTCGAGTGCACGTCGCATCCGCAGTACTCCAGCGATTGGCAGGACAGTCGAACCTACGAAGTCTACTCGGTTCCGCCGGGACTCTATTCGTTCAAGGTACAGGCGCGAGACAAATCGCCCGTCCAGAACACTACGGTGGCTTCACTGCAGGCCACGTCCGACCTGGAGGCGCCGACGCCGAGCCCGATGGAGTGGGAAGTCGAACCTTACGAGGTCAGACTGGGCAACGATTTACAGTACGGGGCCACGATGACTGCCGCTGAGGCGACCGACCGCCAGGAAGATGTCGAGTACTTCTTCCAGTGCACGACCGAGTCGGGTTTCAGCAGCGGCTGGCAGAGCGAACGGGAATACACGGTGCTCGTGGGCCGTCGTGGCCAGCGGCATCGCTTTCGGGTCAAGGCCCGTGACACATCGCCCAGTCACAACGAGACGGACTGGTCGACCGAGATAGCAGCACAATAGTGAGGCGGTTCATATCCATGAACGCAGGACATTGGGAACACTACTCGCATCCGGCGGACATGGGCATTCGCGGGTTTGGGGCGACGCGCGAGGAAGCGTTTGCCCAGGCGGCGCTGGCGATGACCGCCATCGTCGTGGATCTGGAGAAGGTGCAGGCCAGCAAAGCAGTCCAGATCGTCTGCGAGGATGATGACGACGAGATGCTCTTCTGGTATTGGCTCAGCGCCGTGCTCTTCGAGATGGGGCTGCGCAATATGGTGTTCAGCCGTTTCGAAATCCAGGCATTCAAAGGCGGGTTGAAAGCGACCGCCTGGGGCGAGCCAGTGGATGTAGACAAGCACCAGCCGGCCGTCGAGGTCAAGGCGGCAACGTTTGCAGATCTGAAGGTTACCCGCGACGGCGCCGGCATGTGGATGGCTCAGTGCGTGGTAGACGTCTAAGCAAGGAGTGTGCGGCATGTATGCCGAGAAGCTGAAACGGAAGTCAGTGTGCCGGTGGATCATCGAGCCGTTCGGCGCCATGCGGGTGCCGATCAACGTCTTCGCCGACGAGACGCTCGTCAAGGACATGGACGAGCAGGTCTATCGACAGGCGGCCAACGTGGCGGCCCTGCCCGGCGTGGTCAAAGCCTCCTGCGCCATGCCCGACGCCCATTGGGGCTACGGCTTTCCGATTGGGGGTGTCGCCGGCTTCGATCCGAACGAGGGGGGTGTCATCTCGGCCGGCGGGGTGGGTTTCGACATCGCCTGCGGCGTCCGCGCTCTGACCACCGGTGTTTCCTGCGACGACATCGAGCGCTGCAAGGAGTCCCTGGCCTCCCTGCTGTCCAAGCGCATCCCCGCCGGTGTCGGCAGTCGAGGCAAGCTGGAGCTGTCACCGAGCGAGATGGACGACATGCTCAGCGGCGGCGCCGAGTGGGCCGTCTCCCGCGGCTATGGCAGCCAGGCGGATCTCGCGCGCATTGAAGAACGCGGTAAGATGGCCGGTGCCGAGCCCAGATTCGTTTCGGAACATGCCAAACAGCGGCAGAAAGACCAAGTGGGTACGCTCGGTTCGGGCAACCACTATCTTGAGGTGCAGCGAGTCTCGGCGCTTTACGACGAGGGGATCGCCAAGGCATTCGATCTGGCGCTGAACGACATCGTCGTGAGCATTCACTGTGGCTCGCGCGGGCTGGGCCATCAAGTGGCGACCGATTTCCTGCCCCGCATGGTCAAGGCGGCCCGGAGCGAGGGCATCGAGCTTCCCGAGAAGGAACTGGCCTGCGCCCCGATTCGATCCGACCTGGGCAAACGCTACTACAGCGCCATGAACGCGGGGATCAACTGTGCCGTGGCCAATCGACAGGTGTTGACGCACCTGGTCAGGCAGGTCTTCGCCGATCTGCTGCCTAAGGCCGAGTTGAAGGTGATCTACGACGTCTCGCACAACACGTGCAAGGTCGAGGAACACACCGTCGACGGCAAGGCCGTGAAGCTCTACGTCCATCGCAAAGGGGCCACACGAGCGTTCGGCCCGGGCCATCCGGCGCTGCCTGCCGATCTTCAGAAAACCGGCCAGCCCGTCCTCATCGGCGGGACCATGGGGACCGCGTCGTACATTCTGGCCGGCACTGAGAAGGGGATGGATCTGTCTTTCGGCTCGTGCTGTCACGGGGCCGGCCGGGCCATGAGCCGCAAGCAGGCGGCCAAACGCTGGCATGGCAACGACATCGTCCGGCACCTCTCCCAGAAGGGCATCGTCATCAAAGGGACATCGCTCCGCGGCGTCGCCGAGGAAGCCCCCGGCGCCTATAAGGACGTCACGGTCGTCGTCGACGCCACCGAGAAGGCGGGTCTGGCGCGGAAGGTTGCGCGTCTTGAACCGCTGATCTGTGTCAAGGGTTGATCACTTCATGTGTCACGTCAGAGGGAACCGATGCTGGGGCGAATGATGATTCGCCCCTGCGTTTCTGGGCACGGCGTCCCGGCCGAATTCCTTGTTAGCCTTGATGTGGTCCCCAGGGCGCGTTAGAATCCATGCTCACACCATTGATGGTGTAGGGGTGACGCATGCGTCGCCCCTACTTTGAAGGAAAGGAGCATCGCCATGCGGACACGCCTGACAGTATTGATAATCCCCTTTCTCCTGATATTCTCAGCCTCGCTGGCTGCCGAGCCGCTGGCGACCTTCACTGTGCACGCGGGTGACTCCACTCGTATCGAGACCCCCGTTTCGGCGCCTCTGGTGGACGTGCCCGACGGGACGCAGTTGCGGCTGGAGGAGGTCAAGGGGTCCCAACGCGTTCCCGTACCGGCCCAGATCGAGCCGGGCCCGACCCCTAAGCTCTGGTGGGTGCTCTCGGGGACGACCGAGGCGGGCGCGACGCGCGTTTTCGAGCTGGTTTCCGGGGCAGGCCCCTCGGCAGACGGGATTAACGTCACGAAGAACGACAAGTTCCTCGAACTCGGCAAGGATTCTGCCAATATCCTGCGCTATCATCATGCCGTCGTGCCGCTCCCGGCCGACTTGGGAAATATGCCCGAGGCCAAGCGCCGGCTATACGACCGCAGTGGGTTCATCCATCCCCTGTGGTCTCCCAAGGGGACGGTCATGACGGACATCCACCCCCCGGACCATTTCCATCACATGGGACTCTGGATGCCCTGGACGCATACGCAGTTCGAGGGCAAACGCGTGGATTTCTGGAACGTGGGCGACGGGACGGGAACGGTGCGTTTTGCGAAGTACCTCTCCACGACCGAAGGCCCGGTATACGGCGGGTTCCAGGTCGAGCAGGAGCACATTGCCCGACAGACCTCGAAAGGCGAGCAGGTGGTCCTCAAGGAAGTCTGGGATGTGCGGGCCTACAACGTGGGCGGGCCCAAGGATGGCTATTGGCTGATCGATTTCAAATCGACCCAGCGCTGTGTGGCGGACACACCGCTGGTGCAGGAGCAGTACCGCTACGGCGGGTTCGGCTATCGCGGCGCGCGCCAGTGGAAGAGCGAGAATGCCGCCTATCTGACCAGCGAAGGCAAGACCCGCCAAGATGGCCACGCGACCCGGGCCCGCTGGTGCGACGCGTCCGGAAGAATCGACGAATGGGAGGGTGTCACTTTCTACAGCCATCCGCAGAACTTCCAGCACCCCGAGCCCATGCGGATCTGGCCCGGGTACGACGACAACATCTTCTTCAACTTCTGTCCGTCCCAAGCGACTGAGTGGGAGATGAAGCCGGGCGAGGATCATGTGTTCCGTTATCGCATGTACGTCCATGAGGGCAAGGTCGACGTCGATGTCGCCGAGCGCCTCTGGAACGACTACGCCAACCCGCCCGCTGTGGAAGCGACCTTTGCCCGACCGGCGGGCGCCGTGGCGCTGTTCGATGGGCGTGACTTCTCCCGCTGGGAGCGCGAAGGTGGTGGCGAGATCGAGTGGCAGATGGCCGACGGGGCGATGCAGATCGTGCCCAAGACGGGCAGCATCATCACGAAAGAACCGGTCAAGGATTTCGCGCTGCACGTCGAGTTCAAGATCCCGCAACTGCCGCCTAGCGTGACAGGCCAGGGCCGGGGCAACAGCGGCGTCTACATCCAGCAGCGCTACGAAGTGCAGATCCTCGATTCCTACGGGCTCGAACCCAAGAACAACGAATGCGCCGGCATCTATAAATTCAAAGCGCCCGATAAAAACGTTTGCAGGAAGCCGGGGCAGTGGCAAACCTACGACATGCGCTTCCAGGCGGCACGCTTCGAGGGTCGTAAGAAAGTCGCCAATGCCCGCCTGACGCTCTACCACAACGGGGTGCTGGTCCACGACGACGTCGAAATTCCCGATAAGACCGGCGCCGGCAAGCCGGAAGGGCCCGACCCGCGGCCGATTCGGCTCCAGGACCACGGCAATGCTGTGACCTTCCGCAACATCTGGATCGTCCCGCTGGATTGACGAAGAAGGATCGACTGCCGAATACGGAACCTATCACGGTGCTCAGGCTCGCTCGTTCGCCCGTACGAGTCAGTATTGCTCCACGATCAGTTGAGGAATGTGCTGGAAGTGCTTGGCGTTGCGGGTGACCAGTGTGTGACCGTGCAGCAAGACTGTTGCGGCGATCAGAACGTCCATATCCCCGGCGGGCCTACCGATTTGCTGGAGGAAGCCGGTGATCGAGCCGAAGACGCGGGCGGCCGCATCGGTGAACTCCAGTATCTCGAAATCGCGCAAGAGGGTGGCGATGACCTTGTCATCGGCTTCGGGATGATTGGAGCGTGCCAGACCGACGTAGAGTTCGGCCATGTTGAAACGGGTGGTCGCGAGCGTCTGCCCCTCGTCAGCCAGTTGCTTGATCTTGCGAACCGCCTGTCGTTTGCGCGGCGAAGCCCGGCCGACCAGATCGATCAGGATAGTTGTATCCAGGCAGGCCATCAGCGCTTCCGGCTCAAAGGACGCCATCGCTTCTCGATCTGCGACTCAACGGCCGCCGCCGCCTCGTCGCTGAGCGACCGCTTGCTGATCGCCTTGAGGAACCCCTGCACGTCCAACGGTTTGCCCACTACCCGCTTGATGACCTGGCTGAACGACTCGGTCTCCCGCTGCACCGCCTTGAGCCGGTCGTACGCCTCCAAATCAATACTAATCGTCTTCGTCGCCACCGTGTCGCCCCTTTTGAAGATACACATACATACATGTACATGATACAATACGCCATATAGCCTGTCAAGTAGACTTGTGACCTCCCGAGTCATTCGATCCGCATAAATCCCCGGGGCAGTTCGCCCAATTTAGCTCTCGAATTGAATATGCTGTCCCGAATGGCGGTCCGTTAAGGAAATTGTGAATAGAAATCTCCCTTCCCGCCAAGGGGACGCGTATGAATCGTGACGCCCGACTCATGCGGTTAAATAGTGGCCACAGTCTCTTTAGAAGTGATTTCGTCAATCGCAATGCGAAACCTCCAGTATTACCTGAAAAACGCGAGGATGATGCTTAACGGACCGCCATTCTATGCTGTCCCCGAAAAGCCCCCGAAAAGCCAAGAGCATCGTTACTGAGGTAAGTATATGCCAACTCTCCCACCGACTGTTAGGTATCACACTTCCCTTAGCCCACAGAAATGGCTGTCTGGATACGGAAGCCCTCCCCCAACGTCCCGAACAAACGACAATTGTAGGCGCAGGGCGTCCTGCCATTCAGGGAATGTTCCGATGTCCTGGGGTTGATAGGCGTGAATTGCATTTCTTCGCTGCTGGACCATTTCCACGTATGGGTTCCAGTTTGTGCCGACGTTCCATATCCGCTTGACGAAGAACTGGCGAAGCTCCTCAGGCGCGCAAACATCTGGATCGAGCTGCTTTCCCCGGCGCTGAATCGGACTAGCATCCGATTTGTAGTCGAGGTAGCGCACGGAGAGGAACAGCTTGAGTTGACCCTCTACAAGGGCTCCGAGGTTTGCCCAAGCGAGAATCAAGTCACCTGGCGACACAGCGCGGATCCACCGTCGCAGGCTTGATGACAACGATTTCTGCCACTCAAGCATCGACCTATTCAGGAGTTCATAAGCCTCCGCAGGAGCCCAGCCGCCAGACGAATTCCAGAAGTCCATGATGCTATGGGTCAGCGTAGCGATTCGGCTGCACAACTCCTCTGCTGTGTAGGTGAAGGTGTCCGGATCAGGTGTCACCATGCACTGGCTTCTCCCTCAAATAGTCTGGATACTCTCATGGTGTCCTCACGCGGTTGCTATACATGATGGCAATAAGGCCAAACTCGGGATTGCGACAAGCCCAAGTCACGCCGGTGTCTTGTCGCCTAGCTCGGCTCTTAGAGCCGCAATTCTCTTATGCTCCTCTAGCTTCTTCCTTTCAAAGAAGACTGAGAGCCATGTGCGGCGCCAGCGAGACACGATTACCACGAGATTCAGCACTGGACAGCACACGCAAAGCAGGTACCCTAACCACTCCGTCGTCTCCTCCGGTAAACCATCCACCACCAAAAAAACGCTTGTGAAGACCAGTAGTAGCAGGTTCAGCATTGTAGCCATGATGGTCATGTTTAAGCCTTTCGATTGCATGGAAAACATGAGTCCTCTGTCTTCATCGGGTGAAACCCCAATTTGTATCGACCCCTGTCCTTGGCTGAAATTTCAAGTTCCTTTCAAGCCTCTGCAGTTGCGTTGACCTGTTCTGGGAGGATCTGCTTCACATGCTTCTCTATGCGAGCCCACAGACGAGCAATCTGTTCGAAGTGCAGTTGTCCTTGAAAAGAAGACCTCCTCATTTTCGCCATGTCACTGGCCCTCATCGACACGGGGTACCGCCCAAAGATGACAGCGCAATTCTCAAGGCGATCCAACAGCGAGTCCTCCTGTCGACAATGCACCTTGCCCAAGCCCGCGAGATCCCACAGTCTTCTCAGGTGGTGGTTTCCGATGGCGTTCGAGATTCTTTGCTGTCCGACTAGGTCGCGGTCCTTGGCCACAAGAATGGCTTTCAGGGCAGCCTCTACTGCCATACCCATCAGGAGCATGTTAGACGGGTCCGATAAGGAAATCGGCCGTCGCGGCTTCTATGTCATGGTGTTTCCGCTCATTGGGCCAGCAGTTGTCGCGCAGTGTGTCTGCGGCTTCCTTAAGCCGGAGAGAAGAGAGCCACCAAGGTCCGGGATGTTTCCCCAGGTACCCAAACAGAGATCGACATGTTGCCTCATCGAGTCCTGAATCTGTGCACATGCTTTGGTTCCTCTCATACGCGACCAGTCTCAGTCAGCCGGTACGAATCGACAGTCAACGCGGTGGTGATCTCATCAAAGGTAGTTCGCTGCCATCCGTCATATCGGGTAACAGGGGTGGGGACATAATTACAAAAGCGGAAGAAGATGGTGTCGGATGTCAGACTCGCGGCGGAAAGGCGTTACCGGACGCGAGAATAGGCGGGTATGTGTTGGTTTTGTTGGAAACTGGGGTGGTTTGGGTTTATGATTTGAGGGGCGCACTACGGCAGGGCGGTGCGGCCTGTGGTTTGTGTAGGCACTCAGAAAGGGGATGTTTGGATGAGCAGATGGGTTTGTCTGTGGGTGGTGTGTTTGATCGGCTTGGCGTTGCTGGTGCCGGGGATTTGCGAAGCGGCGCAGAAGTACGAGGCGACGTGGGAGTCGCTGGATCGGCGGCCGACGCCGCAATGGTGGACGGATGCGAAGTTTGGGATCTTTATTCATTGGGGCGCGTATTCAGTCCCGGCCTGGTCGGTGCGCGGGCAGTACTCGGAGTGGTACTGGAATCGCATCACGGGTGACAAGGACGAGAACGGCCCCTGGTGGCAGTACCACGCGACTACTTATGGGACCGACTTTCCCTATGCGGCCTTCGCGCCGATGTTCAAGGCCGAGCTGTTCGATCCCGATCAGTGGGCGGAGGTCTTCCGCAGATCCGGGGCCAAATATGTCGTGCTGACCTCGAAACACCACGATGGCTTTTGTCTTTGGCCCAGCGCCGAGGCGAACCAGAGCTGGGGCCGGCCCTGGAACTCGGTGGACATCGGCCCGCAGCGCGATCTGCTGGGCGATCTGACCGAGGCCGTGCGCGACAAGGGCCTGAAGATGGGTTTCTATTATTCGCTGTACGAATGGTACAACCCGCTCTGGCTGTCGGATCGCCAGCTCTACGTTGAGAAGCACATGATCCCGCAGTTCAAAGACGTGGTGACGCGATACAAACCGTCGGTGATCTTCTCCGACGGGGAGTGGGACATGCCCGCCGAAGACTGGCGCAGCGAGGAACTGCTCGCCTGGCTGTTCAACGAATCGCCCTGCCGCGATGATGTCGTGATCAACGACCGGTGGGGCAAGGGTATCCGGCACAAGCACGGCGGATACTACACCACCGAATACGGGGCGGGCCTGGCCGGCGCGAGCCATCCTTGGGAGGAAAATCGCGGCATGGGCCATTCGTTCGGGTACAGCCGGACCGAGGCGCTCAGCGACTACAAATCGGCCCGCGAGCTGATCCTGATGCTGATTGACCTGGTCAGCCGAGGCGGGAATCTGCTGCTGGACATCGGTCCGACGGGCGACGGACGCATCCCAGTGATCATGGAGGAGCGCCTGCTCCAGATCGGCAACTGGCTCGAGGTCAATGGCGAGGCGATCTACGGCACCAGGCCGTGGCGGAAGATGATCCAGTGGACCGAGGGAAAGCGGCCCAACGTCGGCTATGGCAAAGGGGACCAGGTGAAATACGACATTGCCGCCTTGACGGCCCCACCGACGGGCGAGAAGGCCGTTATCGAGGTCTTTTTCACCGCCAAAGGCGACACGTTGTACGCCATCACACCGCGCTGGCCCGGAAAAGAGCTGGTGATCGAAGATATTGAAGTTTCGCCCCAGGCGGATGTAACGATGCTGGGCGTCGCGCAATCGGTTTCCTGGCAGCGGTCTGGCCGCAAAGTGGTGATTCAGGTCCCCGAACTGTCCGTGGACGAGGTGCCCTGTAAATACGCCTACACGTTCAAGATAGCGCACGTCAAGTAGGCGACAGTGGCGACCGGGCGACGGGATTTGGACGGAAATTGCGTTGCCAGTGCCCTTCGAGCCGGTATAATGGCACTCTTTGGATGTGGCCAGGGAGGGCGCATTTCTTGCCTTGCGGTGCGAGTTCACTCAGAGCAAGAAGTGTAGACCTGAGCCCGTGTTGCATCGGCGCCGGAGGCAATGAAGAGCCGATCGTAAGCGTTTTCTCCTGGAGAAAGGAATCGCTTTGGCAAGAGCTTCAAATAGGAATGCATAAGGAGGTAACTGAGATGGCTAGACCTGTCACACTTTTCACCGGACAATGGGCGGACCTGCCGCTGGAGACGCTGGCGAAGAAAGCGGCCGGCTGGGGGTACGATGGGCTGGAGCTGGCGTGCTGGGGGGACCATTTCGAAGTCGATAAGGCGCTGGCCGACGACGGCTACTGCAAGGCCAAGCGCGAGCTGCTCAAGAAGCACGGCCTGGAAGTGTATGCCATCTCGACCCACCTGACCGGCCAGGCGGTGTGCGACAATATCGACGAGCGCCACAAAGCCATCGTTCCGGCCGATGTCTGGGGTGATGGGGAACCTGAGGGCGTCAAGAAACGGGCCGCTCAAAGCGTGATCAACGCGGCCAAAGCCGCCAAGAAGCTTGGCATCAAGGTCGTCAACGGCTTTACCGGCAGTTCCATCTGGCACCTGCTGTACTCGTTCCCGCCGGCCTCGCCCGAGATGATTCAGGCCGGCTACGATGACTTCGCCAAGCGTTTCACGCCGATCCTTGATGCGTTCAAGGCCGAAGGGATCAAGTTTGGCCTGGAAGTGCATCCCACGGAGATCGCCTTTGATATCGCCTCGGCCCAGCGGGCCATCGATGCCGTCAAGGGCCATGAGTGCTTCGGCTTCAACTACGACCCGAGCCACCTGGGCTATCAGGGCGTCGACTACGTCAAGTTTATCCGCACCTTCTCCGATCGGATCTTCCACTGCCACATGAAGGACGTCTGGTGGGGACACGGGGATGGCACGGTGGGCGTCTTCGGCGGCCATACGGAATTCGCCGATCCGCGCCGGTACTGGGATTTCCGTTCGATCGGGCACGGCGATATCAATTTCGAGGAGATCATCGTGGCCCTCAACGATATTGGCTATCAGGGCCCGCTCTCGATCGAGTGGGAAGACAGCCGGATGGATCGCGAGCATGGAGCCGAAGAGGCCTGTGCCGCGATCAAGAAGGCCGATTTCAAGCCTTCCGAAATCGCCTTCGACGCGCAGTTCGACAGATGAGCAGAGCAGATTTTCGAGGGGCCTGGACGCCCGCAAGCGTCCAGGCCTTCTCGGCTCCAGGAGATGCAACATGAGCACCAGGCGCAACGTAGCGCGGCGCCATTTCCGGAGGAGGGCGGAGAGGACACCCAGTTCATTCCATTTCCAGGATCGAGGCGACCCTTGAGAATCGCAGCGCCGTGCGGAGGGGGAAACGTGATGGAGAGCCCCGCTGCACCCATGAAACATGAAGAAAAGGCCAAACGAATGACACCGAAGAGCATCAATCGACGCGATTTCATCAAGACGGCTGCAGGGATGGCAACGGCTGTGGTGGGATTTCCCTATATCGTCCCGTCCTCGGTATTCGCCCAGGGCGGGCGGATGCCACCAAGCGAACGCATTACGCTGGGTTTCATCGGCTGCGGCAAGCAGAGCCAGCACTTGACGCGTTCGTTCCTGAATTCGCCCGGGACGCGCGTGGTCGTGGCCTGTGACGTCGATCGCCTCAAACTCCAGCGCAACCAGAAGCTTGTCGAAGATCATTACGCCCGCAAGAGTAGTGGGTCCTATAAGGGCTGCGATACCACCGGTGATTTTCGCGAAATCCTGGCTCGCGACGATGTCGACGCGGTGGTGATCTCGACACCCGATCATTGGCATGCGGCCATGGTGATCGAATCGGCCAAGGCCGGCAAGGACATCTATTGTGAGAAACCCCTGTCGCAGACGATCGCCGAAGCAAGGGCGATGGTCAACGCCGTGCGGAAGTACGACCGCGTCTTCCAGACCGGCAGTGTGCAGCGCAGCGACTGGCATTTCCGCTTGGGCTGCGAGTTCGTTCGCAATGGGTACATCGGCGAACTCAAGCATGTCACCGTCGGCATTGGCGGCCCGCCCGCCGACAATCCGCTGCCCGCACAGCCGGTGCCGGACTACCTCGACTGGGACGGGTGGCTGGGCCCCGTCATGTGGCGCCCATACAACGCCGAGCTGTCGCCGCATATCAGCAAGGACATCTTCCCGCACTGGCGCCATCATAGCGAGTTCGGCGGCGGCGGCATGACCGACTGGGGTGCCCACCATTTCGACATCGCCCAGTGGGGCATGGGCATGGACGAAAGCGGGCCCGTCGAGATCGTCCCGCCCGATGGCAAGGACGTCAAGGTGCTTACCTACAAGTACGCCACGGGCGTCACGATGACCCGCGACAGTGCCAACGGCGTGTTGTTTACCGGAACCAAGGGCAAGGTCGAGGCCAATCGCGGCCACCTGAAAACCTGGCCCGACGAATTGAAAGACGTCAAGCTCGGTCCCGACGAGATCCATCTCTACGAAAGCAAGAACCACTACGTCGACTGGCTGGATGCGATTCGCAAGCGAACCAAACCGGTCTGTGACATCGAGACCGGGTGCCGCTCGGTGACGGTCTGTCACCTGGGCAACATCGCCTACAAGCTCCAGAGGCCCCTGAAGTGGGACCCTGAGCGCGAGGCATTTGTCGGCGACGACGAAGCAAACCGTTTGCTGTCCCGGGCCTATCGCAGTCCGTGGCGGATCTAGGAGGTGCGGGAACAGGGTGATGGACGGAAAGGGCAATAGCCATGATCGAGAGTAACAAGATGAACAGGCGTGGATTTCTGAAGACTGCGTCCGGCATAGCCGCCGGGGCGGTAGCGTTCCCTTCTATCGTGCCCTCGTCCGTACTGGGCGCCGGTGCGCCGAGCGGGAAGATCACAATGGGCTGCATCGGGGTCGGCTCGCAAGGCACGGGCAACATGAACGGGTTCCTCAGCAAGAGCGATGCCCGCGTCCTGGCCGTCTGCGACGTGGACAAGCGCCATCGCGACGCCGCCAAGAAGCGGGTCGACGACAAATACGACAACTCCGACTGCGCTACATATCACGATTTCCGCGAGTTGATCGCGCGCGACGACATTGATGCTTTATCACTGGCGCTGCCCGACCATTGGCATGCCATTCCGGTGACCATGGCCGCCCGCGCCGGCAAGGACATGTACGGCGAGAAGCCGCTGGCCCGCACGATTCACGAGGGCAAGGCCATGGTGGAAGCGGTCCAGCATTACGATCGCATCTGGCAGACCGGCAGTTGGCAGCGTTCGGTGGGCCATTTTCGCAAGGCCTGCGAACTGGTGATCAACGGCCGGATCGGCAAGGTCAGCACGGTCGAGGTGGGCCTGCCCACCGGAGGCGGCACGGGTAATCCGCCCGTTTCTCCCGTTCCGGAGGGCCTGGATTGGGACTTCTGGCTGGGACCGGCCCCTTGGCGACCCTTCGTGAAGTACAGCGGGCGCGCCCCGCATTGGGATTGGCGCTGGATCATGGACTATTCCGGCGGCCAGCTCACCGACTGGGCCGGGCATCATATCGACATCGCCCATTGGGGCCTTGGCCTGGACCGCACCGGCCCCGTGGAGATCGAGGGCCAAGGTGCGTATCCCAGCGATGGCATCTACGACGCGCCCACGCAATACAAGTTCGTCTGCAAGTACGCCAACGGCATCGTGATGACCGTCGCCAACGACAGGCAGGTGCCGAAGGGCATGGGGACCTGCTGGTACGGCGACAAGGGCTGGATTCACGTCAATCGCGGCGGCCTTCACGCCAGCGATCCGAAGATTCTCGACGAGGTGATCGGGCCCAACGAAACCAGGCTCTACGAAAGTCGCGACCATCAGCAGAACTTTCTGGACTGCGTCAAGAGCCGGGAAGAGACCATTACGCCCATTGATGTTGCGTATCGGTCCATCAGCGTCGGACACCTGGGCGAGATCGCGATGCTCCTGGGACGCAAGGTCCACTGGGACCCGGACCAGATGGAATTCAAGAACGATGACGCGGCCAATCGCCTCCGCTCGAGGTCGATGCGCAGCCCGTGGACACTTTAGACAAAACAATGGCGCCCGCTCTGCGAGCAGCAGAAGGTGGGGGAGTGAAACGAACGAAAGGAGCCAAGATGATTGAGAAACTGAAAGCCGTGTGCGTAGCATCGCTTCTCTGTGGGGTACTGATGGCCTGCCCCGTGGTGGCCCAGGACTTCAAGTATCCGACGGCCGAAGAGGTCCAGAAGATGGAGGCGGCCATGCCCAATGAAGCGGTGGTCAAACCCGCTCAGCCGCGCCGGATGCTGGTGATCGACCGCTGCGAAGGCTTCAAGCACAGCAGCGTTCCCTTCTGGGACAAGGCGCTCCAGGTCATGGGCGAGAAGACCGGCGCCTTTTCGGTGGTGATCACCGACGATCTGAACATGCTCAAGGCCGACACGCTCGGTCAGTTCGACGCGGTATGTTTCAACAACACGACGCAACTCAAGCTGAGCCCGGAGAACACACCGGAACTGTGCAAAAGCCTCATGGACTTCGTCAAAGGGGGAAAAGGGCTCGTGGGCATTCACGCCGCGACGGACAATTTCTACGATTGGCCCGAGGCCATGGAGATGATGGGTGGCAAATTCACCGGCCACCCCTGGACCAGCGGCGGGACGTGGGCCTTCAAGATCGACCAGCCCGACCACCCGCTCATGGTGCCGTTTGAGGGGCAGGGCTTCAAGATTAGCGACGAGATCTACCGAACGGACCCGCCGCTCTACTCGCGGGAAAAGGCACTGGTACTGATGAGCCTGGACCTCAATGATGAGGCCACCAAGAACGCCCGGGGCGTGCGCGAAGGCGACGAGGATACCGGGATCAGTTGGATAAAGACCTGGGGCAAGGGACGCATGTTTTACTGCTCGCTCGGGCACAACCATGATATCACCTGGACCCCGCCGATTCTGGAGCACTATCTGCGCGGGATTCAGTTTGCCATGGGCGATCTGAAGGTCGATACGACTCCGAAGCCGGCCGTGGGGGCGAAGAAGGTTTCGGAATTGGAGCAGCTCCTTGCGCAGGTCAAGGCGTACGATTTCGGCGACAGCCGTGAAGCCCTGACGAAACTCGGTGACATGATTCGTCAGGCGTACGGCAACGCGGACAAACTGGAGGCCCTCGAGAAGGCGCTGCTGAGCGTCCTGGAATCCGATGCGAAATACGCGGGCAAGCAGTATGTCTGTCGCGAGCTGAGTATCATCGGGACCGGCCAGTCAGTGCCCGTGTTGGGTAAGATGTTGACCGACGAAGAGCTTTCCGACATGGCCCGCTACGCGCTGGAACGAATTCCGGATAAGACGGTGGACCCGGTGCTGCTCGCAGCGATGCTGAGGGCCACGGGCAAGGCCAAGGTCGGGATCATCAACACCCTGGGCGAGCGCGGGCACAGACCCGCCGCCGGGGAGATTGGCAAGCTCGTGGGCAGTTCGGACAAGTTGCTGGCCAGTGCGGCGATCAGCGCGCTGGGGAAGATCGGTGGTCCCGATGCCGCCGTAGCGCTGAGCCAGGCCAAAGACAGCGTTCCGGACGATCTCAAGATGGTGGTTTACGATGCCTCCCTCAAATGCGCCGATCAGATGGTGGTCGACGGCGATAGGGCCGCAGCGCGCAAGATGTATCAATCGCTCTACACCACGCCCGGCGTACCGCAACTGGTTCGTGCCGCGGCCCTGCGTGGCATGCTCAACGCGGCCAGTAGTGACAACAAGTAAGACAGGGACGAGGTCGACGTGCGGATGTTCAAAGGATTCGGAGTGCGATTCGGGATGGTACACATGTCTTTGTCGCTGAACAGGTTCTGCCGGGTATTGACAGTCGTATTGGTCCTGGGACAACTAGGCCCGATCGTGGAGCGGGCTACGGCGCAGGATGAGATCATCAAGCTGGTGATCGACGAACTCAAGAGCGGTGATCCCGAACGGCAGACCGGTGCGATTGCCATCGTGCGTGACATTCCGGGCGAGACCATCACCAAGGCCCTGGCCGATGAGATGCCGAATCTAGCGCCGGCCGTTCAAGTCCAGGTGCTCTCGGCGCTGGCCGACCGAGGCGACGCGACGGCCTTGCCGGCGGTGATGGAGGCGAGCACGGCGCAGGACGAATCCGTCCGCGTGGCCGCCTTGAAGACCATTGGCCAACTGGGCGATGTATCGAGTGTTCCTTTGCTCGCGCAGCGCGCGGCTCAGACGCGCGGCGCCGAACAAAAGGCGGCGCGTGACAGTCTGTATCGCCTCCGGGGCACAGAGATCGGAACGGCCATTCTGGAGAGTCTGGCTTCGGCTCAGGCCAACGTGAAAGTCGAGTTGATTCGCGCCATCGGCGAACGCAACATCACGCAAGGGGTGGAAGCCTTACGGCAGGCCACCAAGGACGAGGATCGCAAAGTGCGGCGGGAATCCTTGAAGGTTCTGAAGGTGGTGGCCGGGCCCGACCAATTGCCGTCGTTGGTCGATCTCGTGCTGAATCTGGCCAGTGAGTCGGATCGCAATGAGGCTGAGAAGACCGTCGCGGCGGTGGCGCACAAGATCGAAGACCCCCAGGCACAGGCCGCTGCGGTGCTGACGGTGCTGCCCAAGGTCAAGGACGTGAAGGACCGGGCGTCGCTGTTGCGCATCCTCGGTCGGATCGGTGACCCCAGCGCTTTGCCCGCTCTGCGCGCTGCTCTGAACGACCCGGAGAAGGCCGTCCAGGACGCGGCGCTGCGGGCCCTGGCCGATTGGCCCGCGCCGGAGCCGGTGCCGGATCTGCTCAAGATTGCTCAGAGTGCCGACAGCCCCGTGCACAAAATCCTGGCGCTGCGTGGTCTGGTGCGGCTCCTGGCGTTGGAGAGCGACCGGCCCGCACAAGAGACGATCGAGCTATTTGCCCAGGCGATGGATCTGGCGCCCAACGCGGCGGAAAAGAAACGCGTGCTTTCCGGCCTGGGCCGGG
>CP070782.1:3679458-3703845 GCA_020346325.1 Phycisphaerales bacterium | reverse complement strand
GGGATCGCCATAGCCGTCAGCTTTGCTGTACGTAAAACTGCACGTGTACAGCACCTTATTGGGATCGCCTGGTTTGGCGAGAGGCTCTTCTCCTTCCATCACGGGCATCAAGACCAAGAATGCCCGTCCGTCGGTCTGTTCCCAGTTGGGCCACCCTGGCGTGGCGCCAGCGCTCGTTGCAGGTACGGAGAAGAACCAGAGTTGGCTGTTGTCAGTCGGGTCGGGATCGATGGCTCCTTCGGTTGGCCGGTTCCAGTCGGTCGGGCGCCACGTGGGGTTGACACCAATGTGTGTGTGCGCGACGGAGTGAGCTGCCTTCGCGGCAGGTGCTTCCGCACACAGGAGGGTCGCGCACGCGGCCAACCCGAGGATTGGTAAGATGCGTTTTGCCTTCATCGGAATTATCTCTCCAACTTCGCGCCAGGAAGAACCTCCTGCGCTCGAACGATCAGTCGTGTTCATGCGCGTTTCATTACGCTGTACCAGCGTCAGGAGGGTGCCGTACGGCTTAGATTAGCGCATGCGGTCTGCAATGCTGATTTCAAGGCAGGCTAGGCGGGGGGCGCGCGCGGATGAGATTGGCTGGGCAAGGTTTGCTGAAAGCGCCGAATCGGGTAGGCGGAAGCCAGGCGCTCCACCAGAGCGATCTCGACATTGGCGCATTCAAGGTTGGCCGTGTAGGCCTGCCTGGAGATAGCAAGTTGCTGGCACAACGAGCAATGGGCTCCGTCGTGTTCGGCGGGTTCGTCGACGTGAGCCAGGTGTGCGTGTACCGTGAGCCCGGAGATCATCGCTAGGATGCAGATGGCCCCCAGGCTCAGAAACGCGTTGCGTATACGTTGACTCACGCCGTTTGCCTCTGATGGTATCCGTTTACGTCTAATGGCCCGCGGTGTCATGGCACGCCGGGCAGACACCTTCGAGTCGGACCTGCTGCCGACTGATGACAAAACCTTTATAGGGACTTTCGGCCATGGGCATCGAAATGCCCGTTAGACAGTGTGTCTGCCCGCAGCTTAGACAGGTGAAATGCGGGTGACATTGGGTCGCGCTGCAATGATGAGCCAGCTCAAAGTGCCAGGCTCGCTCCTGCATGAAGGCACGGTGTACCAAACCCACGTCCACCAGCGATTCAAGCGTTCGATAAATTGTGACTTTGTTCAGGTGCTTGGCCGGCAGGCGCTTGGCGATCTGGTTCTGGCGCAGGGGGGAACGTGTCTGCATCAGCACCTTCAAGACCGCAATGCGCGCCTCGGTACGGTACAGTTTCGCCGCCTTGAGCATTTGGCGTGCTTTAGTGTCGAGTTCCGTTTTCATGACGGAACCTCCGCGTGGTGTGGATGGTGTGTGCAGAGCGGCGCGGACTCGACAAACAGAAGCGGGAAAACAATATCGCTGATACAGCAGGGCAGCCAGACCGCGATGAACAGCACCACGAAGACGCCGACGAACATCGTTGGGGTCAGCTCTCGATGCGTGTTCATCAGAACGTGGAAGGAAGAAGCCCAGGTGCTGATCAGAACGTGTCCGGCGTGTGGGAATTTCGTGCGCGGCCAGAACCAGGCGATGATGATGCCAAGAAGCGCGGCTGGGTTGACCAGGTACCAATCCTCAATAAAGCCCAGGTGAAGTCTATCTCGAAGGCTCTCGGTTTCCGCCTCTGGTTCATCCTCGGCTGCATGCGCCTCGTGCGATTCGGCCTCGTGGTCGTGCTCGTCGAGTTCCACATAGGGGGTGTGAGTGTCTATTGGGGCTTCTGCATTGTGCTCGTGCGCGCCCTCGTGTTCATGCAGCGCTCCATGGGTGGGCACGGCAACGCCCAGGATAGTCTCGCCAAAGAAGGGCAGTACGCAATCGCTCACCGTAGCGACCCCAATGGCCCCCAAGTATCCGATCACCACGATCTTCAACAGGCTGGCTTTTTTGTCGTACAGTTTGAACAGCGAGGCCGTGACGATGGCCGAGAGAACCACGTGGCCTGGGTGAAATACCTGAAACAGCCGATGGTTGACCTCCGGGCCGGCATGCTTGAACAAGAGCATGCAGATGACTCCGGTCGCGGCCCCAATCGACGTAAATGGTGCGTGGTGCTTGAGTTCTGATAAGATGGCACCGAACTTCTGTCGCATATTTTTCAAAACTCCCTGACAAACTACCTTTGGCTTTTTGTATCGACAAGGGCCATTATAAGGCGACGGGGAGCAAAATGCAACTAAGTTGCATATTTTTCCCCGAGCCTTTGTTTCGTAAGCTTTTAGTAGGGCGGGACGGCGTCCGGTACGTGGCGGGGGCCCGCCGCGGTGAGAAAGGACTTGTCCACCGAAGTTCACACAAGCATGCAATCGAAGGCGGGACAATTGAGAGAGACGTATCGTGATCTCGACGCTTGATAAGGCAGTCAGTGAGTCTCCGGCGTGGGCTCTGTTAACCGTGTTCTGGATCGGGGCGATCGCGTCGCTAAGTTCGTGTACGGTGATTCGCCTGCCGGTGGTGATGGGGTGTATGGCCGGCCCTGGGACGTCGAAGAAACGTGGCGTTGTCCTGACCGCCCTGTTTTGTCTTGGATTGGTCGTCAGCTACGTTCTGTTGGGATGGATCACCGCGTTCGCGGGCGAGGTCGTTCACAAAGTCCTGGCCCTGAACAAGTATGTCTTCTGGTTCCTCGGCGTGGTCCTGTTTGGCGCGGGGGTATGGATCTCGGGCCTACTGAGTCTGCGCTCTTTGCCGGATCAGTGGCAGACCAACGGAGGCCGATTACGGAGGGGAGGGGCGTTGGGAACGTTCCTGCTGGGGGGGCTGTTTGGTCTCCTGGAAACCCCGGCCTGTCCCTGTTGTGGAGCGGGGCTCCTCGTCCTTGCGGGAGTCGTGGTTTCCAAGGAGTTGTCGTCCTTCGGGCTACTGGTGTTTGCCAGCTTCGCCCTTGGGCAGAGTGTACCCGTTCTGGCGGTCGGAGTCCTGACCGGCTTGGTGAAACCTGATTTCGTGCGACGCGTGCGCACGCGCATCTGTTCGATCGAGCAGCGAATCCAATTGATCGCTGGCAACGTGCTGATGGTCCTCGGTGTTTATCTTATTGTCGTTGGTTGACGGGTGCTCTATGGAGGAAGGACAGATTGTCTACTCGAAACGGCGCGAGCGTGAGCATGCGGTCAAAGATTTCGTGGCCAAAGGCTCATACAGCGTCATCATCGTGGTCGTGGCTTTGATTGCACTGCGACCGTTGATGGTCAGGCAACTGCTCAATCGCGCTGACGCGTATTCGGCCTTCGGGCTCTATGAGGAATCCAAACGCCAATGCGACAAAGCCCTCTTGCTGGATAGTGACAATAGTCAGGTGTGGTACAACCTTGCCCATATCCACAAGACCCAGGAGCATCTCGACCTGGCCCTCGGAGCCTACCAGAAGGCCACCGAGACGGACCCCGGCAACGTTCCGGCCCAGTTCGAACTGGGCATGATGTACGTGCAGGACGGTCGACACCAGCAGGCGATCCCGCACTTCGATCAGGTACGTCGCTGCAGCTCGGACAAAACATACCGGCCGGCAAAGGGGGACTTCCCCTACCACAAATCGTCCCTGGATATGCTGCTGGGGTGCTATGAGAAGGTTGGCGACACCGACAAGGCGGAGTTCACACGAGAGGAGATGCGGGTATTCTATCCCCATCACGCCCCATCCGAAGGTGAGGCGACCGAATCGAATTAGCACCCCATCGAGCGATTCGCTCGCTCAACGCAACCGAGACTTGTGACGCTGTCCCTTCCTGACGGTGACCCGCAAACACGCCGTGGGGGCCCGTATCGCTCCGTGATTCCGCCAAATTTGTCCTAAAAGCCGTTGCGTCCATATCGGTGGCGGATAGACTCTGCCCTAGGATTGCGCCCTAACGGCAGCACGGTCGGTTCGTGGCCGGTGCAGAAAAGGCTGAGCGGCGAACGGTTTAGAAAGGACGTTTGGCGATGAAGGTTCTCACAACGCTGTCGGAGCTTGGGCAGGTGCGTGAAGGCAGTGTGCTGACGATTGGCAATTTTGATGGCGTGCATGCGGGCCATCGGGAAATCTTCCAGACAGCGCGGAAGCTCGCGCAGGATCGCAGGGCCGAGATGGTCGTAATGACGTTCGAACCGCATCCGGTGGCCGTCCTGCATCCAGAGAAGGCACCGGGGGTGTTGACCCCGCTGCCTCTGAAACTGCGCCTGCTGCGGAGGTATGCCGACGACTGCATCATCGTTTTACGGGATGACCAGGGACTTCTGAATCTAGCGCCCGAGGATTTTGTCGACAAGTTTCTGATGGCTAGTATCGCGCCGCGCGTGATTGTCGAGGGCGACGATTTCCACTTCGGCGCTCGACGGGCCGGGGACGTGGAAACGCTGCGCGAGCTCGGCGCTCGCAAGGGCTTTGAGGTGGTGGTGGTGCCACCGAAGCAGGTCGAGTTGCCGACCGGTCAGATGCTGCGCGTTTCCAGTACGATGGTTCGGTACATGCTCGAGGGAGGGCACGTGGCCGAGGCGGCTACGGCGCTGTCGCGCCCTTATCGTCTCATAGGGCCGATCGTCTCAGGCTGGGGACGCGGCCGAAAGCTTGGGTTCCCTACACTGAACATGGGCAAGCCCGACCAGATCATTCCGGCCGAGGGGGTCTACGTGGGGTATGCGGAGTTGGCTGAGGATCAGGAGACCCTGCTCGCCCAGGCCGAGTGCCTGCCGGCGGTGTTCAGTATTGGTGAGGCGCGAACGTTCGGCGACCAGCACCCGCTGCTGATTGAGGCTCATCTGCTCGATAGGACCGTGCCGAGCATGGAGGGGCACTGGATGGCGATGGATTTCGTTCGCCATCTGCGCCATCAGCACAAATTCGGCAGTTCGGAAGCGCTGGTGAAACAGATTGAGAAAGACTGTCAGCAGGCCAGGGCCGTACTGAACGGACTTAAACAAGGAGACAGAGATGGATAAGCCCCGGCATATCATTTTGGGTGTTCATATCACCGATCGTGTGCATCATGCACATGTCGTGCAGGACCTGCTCACAGAGTACGGTTGCAGCATCAAGACGCGCATCGGCCTCCACGAGGTCTCAGAGAAGTTCTGTTCGCCCAATGGCCTGGTTCTGCTCGAAATGGCTGGCGATGAAGAGCCCATCTTTGAATTGGCCGAGAAGCTCGATGGTGTCGAAGGCGTAGGCATCCAGAAGATGATCTTTGAGCACGATTGATCGTTATCATCAGTGCCCCACGCACGCTGCGAGGTCGACCGTACGTTCGTGGCTTGGCCTCGCCGGCCTTCCTGTCCCGAACACGCGTGCGACATTCCGAGGGCATTTCGAATCCGTCGGCGGTTGCGGAGCCAGCCTCGGTGCTCTATAATCCCTTCGTGGTCTGCCTGGGGGGCAGGTTCGGTAGGATTCTCTTGTTCTGGTAACGAAGCGAAAGGCACTTGATGGCAATGACGGATGCGTATCAGCAGGCGCTAGAGCTGATCGATAGGGCGACCAACGTTCTCATTACAACGCACGCCAAACCCGACGGCGATGCCTGTGGCTGCGTAGCCGTGCTGACCGAAGTGCTCCGGGCGCATGGAAAGACCGTTCAGCCGGTGCTTCTCTCGGCCGCACCTGACTGGTACGGGTTTCTCTTCGACGAAGAGCTTCCGGTTCTGGCGACTGAGTCCCAGGTCGACGAGTTGACTGCCGGCGCGCTCGGTGTCTTCGATCTGATTGTGATTGCGGACACCAACAGCTACAGTCAGTTGCCTCGCTTCGAGCGTTATCTGCGACAAGCCACGGCACCGATTCTCGTCATCGACCACCACGCCACGTCCGATGGGTTGGGACAGGCGCAGCTTGTGGACACCACGGCCGCGGCGGCCGGTCTGGTGACCTATGATTTTCTCCGTCATGCCGGCTGGCCCATCACCGAGAAAATGGCCGAGGCATTGTTCGTCGCGATTGCGACCGATACCGGCTGGTTCCAGTTCAACAATGCCGACAGTCGCACCTATCAGAGCGCGGCCGAGTTGATCGACCTGGGCGTCAAGCCGGCCCAGGTGTACGACAAGTTGTATCACAATTTCTCCTATCCCCGGTTCCAACTGATGCTGAGGATGCTCGATCGACTCGAACTGCTTCTCGACGGGCGCTATGCCGTCCAGCACATTCTCCAGGAGGATTTCGCCCGGGCCGGGGCGACCTACCAGGACACCGAGAACCTGATCAACGAGTGCCATCGCATCGGCTCGGTCATCGTTTCGGCCCTGCTGGTCGAACTGCACGACGGACGCGTGCGCTGCTCGCTGCGCAGTCGTGGTGCCATCGACGTCAGCGAAATCGCTGCGAAGTTCGGCGGCGGGGGACACAAGATGGCCGCCGGCACCTTCCTGCCGGGTCCGATCGCCCACGCCAAGCAGCTAATCCGTGACGAAGTGACCGCCCGACTCTCCTGAGCGTGACCTCGACGACGACAATGGCACGCCCAGCAATTGGGGAAAGGGCCCGCAGGGTGGCGATCAGGTCTTCTGGCCGGTGGAAGATTACCGCTGACAACCCATCTTCGTGTCGGTTATGCTGAAGGAAGTTTCACACAAGAATGACGCCCGCATCTGCCTTGACACCAAAGAGCAACTCCGCAAAATCGGGTATATGCAGGACTGAATCGGAACGGCAATGGATGAAACACATAGTGACTTGGTCTGCATGACGGAGAGCGACATCGACACTGAGACGGCGCTCGTTGGCCGGGCGATGAACGACGACGAAGAACGGTGGGCGGCGCGGACGATGCAGTTTCATTTCGGTTGCTGTTCTCATGGTCTCGATGACGGACGCCGCTACTATGTCTGGAAGCAGGACGGCAGGCTCCGGGCTCTGGTTGGCCTGCACCATGCTGTGTGAGGCCCGGAGGAGAATGTCTGGCTCGCGTGGTTTGCCGTTGATCCCGGTCATCAGGGGCAAGGGCGTGGGCCGGATGTTGCTGACCGAGATCGAGCGGATCGCTGCCGCGCAAGGCTTTCGCAAACTCCTAGTGGAAACCTACGAGCACGCGGATTTCGATAAGGCCCGTCGGTTCTACGAGCGCAATGGTTTTCACCGCACCGGTCAGATTTCCGACTATTTACCGGATGGTTCTTCGACGGTGGTCTATGCCAAGACTCTTGTGTAGGGTGGATGTCGGCTACCGGGGCAGACGCCAGGCGACGCCGGCGCCGATGAACCAATCATCGGCTGCCTCGGAAAGGCCCACACCGCCGAGCAAGTCAAGCTGTAGGTTGTTGGCGAGCAGATAGGTCAGGCCGGCGTCGAAGGAATTGGCGGGCTTGCCGGAGTGGGTAGGGGCGTCACCGAAGAACTCGACGAACGTTCCTACCTGTTCGGAGAGTGCGATGCCGAGGACAATGGAGTAGGCAAGAAAAGCGGTCGTGTCGCGGTCGCCCCTTTCGTCCTCTTCGGTGGTCCAGAGGCCCACGAGGTTGTAGCCGAGGCTCATGGTCTCGGTGAGCGTGTGCGAACAAGCCAGGCGGATGGAGGGATCGAAACGCTCGCTCGAGATGCGTGCTTGCCCCGTGGGTAGGCTCGTGCCAGCCAGTATGGCCGCCTGCGGTCGCCGACCGGTCTCCTCCCATAGCTTCCACTTAACGCCGATCTCTGTGTCGCCCGCCCCCTCGTCCGTACCGACACCGTCCGTATCCTCCCAGACATACCCGTCGAATCCAAAGCGTAGTTCGAGATCGTTGGTGACGCCAAGGCGGATGAGTGTCTCGGGCAAGGAATCGGAGGTGGCATCCAGGCCTTCATCATCCTCACTGTGTGTCCAGCCGAATTCAAACTGGATGAATCCGGGTCGGACGGTTTCGCTGGACTCGGTCTGATCCGGCCGGTCTGTGACCAACTCTGGAACAGCGGTGTTCGCTCGGCCTATCGCAGCGACGAGAAGGAGTAGGGCGATCATAGTGGGAGTACATCTCGATTTTCCGAACGCTCGTGACATGTTGCTTTTCCATATCCTCGTAGTCACCGTTGTGACTGTTCATATTCTCAGACCGCTCGAATTCCGCCCAGTGCGAATCTGCACCGCTTTTAAGGTTGATGACATTGTACGGACTCGGATATGATAGGGTTCGCTCTGAGAAGAGATTTGCGGAGTCATGGGAGGAAAACGTGTGAAGAAGTTGACAGATCTGCCGAACATTGGGGAGGCATTGGCACGGAAGTTGATCGCGGCTGGAATTGAAACCCCCTCGGAGTTGAAGCGGTTGGGCAGTGTCGAGGCGCTACGCCGCGTTCGAGACATGCCCCAGGTTCGCGTGCCATGTATGAACATGCTCTGTGCGCTGGAGGGAGCCATTCAAGGCATCCGCTGGCATGACATTCTCCGGAGCGAACGCAAGGGCCTCTGGCAGTCCTGTCAGACCGAATGGGATCCATCAGTGGTTGACTTGTATGAATCGAAACGTCGAAATCAAGGTGAGGGTCGAGTCGCTCGAGGTGATTGCATCGCGGGCGCGAGAGCTGGCCGATGAGGGGCCGGTCGTGTTGGTGCAAGAGGATACCTTCTTTCAGTGCCCGCGCGGTCGACTCAAGCTGCGTCAGTTCACCAGTGGGGCGGAGGCAGAGCTGATCTACTATGAGCGTTCCGATGAGAGCGAGCCCAAAGAGAGTCGATACGCAATCCATCGAACCGTCGATCCGTCGGGACTTCGGGCGTTACTGTCGGCGGCCCTGGGCGTACGGGCGGTGGTTCGCAAACGCCGCATTCTCTATTTGATCGGTGCTACCCGAGTGCATCTCGATCAGGTCGAGGAATTGGGCGAATTCGTGGAGTTGGAGGTCGTCCTTGAGCCCGATCAGCATGTCACTGAGGCAACTGCCACGGCCCGGACCCTGATGGACAAGCTTGGCATTTCCGAGCGCGGCCTTGTCGGCGAGGCCTACATCGATCTGCTGGAGGCCGGTTCCCGGTAGGGCCTCTGGATCAACATGGGCCAAACGTGTGGCACTTTCCGCAGAGCACGTCTTGCCGGCGGAGAACCGGTTGCCCCCAGCGCAGAATGTGCTATAGTCTAGGCGGTGTGGCCGGGCGTCTTGCCCTGTGGTGTCAGCTTCTGGTATCGGAGGGGGAACTGACGGCCGAACGTTTCTCTCACGGGAGTGTGGCGATGGGAAATCTCATGAATATCAGAAGAGCAGCGGCCATCACGGCCCTGTTCGTGGGGCTGCTGGTCGGTGTGGTCGACGCCCAGCAAGGCGCTTGGATGGCTTCTCCGGATGGAAAGATCCGAGTTACCCTGTATGTGGCTGAAAAGGGCGGCGCTCACCCGCACGGGCATCGCCTGTACTATTCGGTTACGTATGGCAAGCACGCCATACTGCGGGACTGCCCCGTAGGATTTGACGTTGAGGGAGTCTCGGGGCTGTCGGACGACGTGATGATCTTCCGGACTCAGCGCCGGGTGTACAACGATGTCTGGCATCGTCTCTGGGGCAAATCTGAGATCGTGCACCACAACTGCAACGAGTTGCGGGTGACACTTCAGTGTCGGACCGACCCGGAGCGCACCGTCGACGTGATCTGGCGCGTCTACAACGATGGCTTGGCCTTCCGTCTCTTCCTGCCGCGGCAGCATGATGTCAAGAAGTTCAAACTGACGGGCGAAAGCTCCTGGTTTCGTTTTACGGACAACCACGCCGTTTGGGTGGCCGACTACGGTCAATTTACCACGCACCAGGAATCCGAATTTGCCGAACGACGGCTTTCCGATCTCCGGCCGGGCGGGATCTACGGGTTGCCGCTGCTGGTGCGCGCCGGCAACGCGGCATGGGTGGCGATCACGGAGGCGAGTCTGACCGACTGGGCCGGCATGTATGTTACCGGCGTTGCCGGCGTGCCGAACACGGTCCGTACGTTGCTGTCGCCGCATCCGGACGATCCCGGTGTCTGTGTGACGTCACGGACGCCGCGCTACAGTCCGTGGCGCGTGCTGATGATCGGATCGAATCCGGGCGATCTGATCGAATCGGATCTCATCGCGAATCTGAACGAGCCGTGCAAGTTGAAGGACACCTCATGGATTGAGCCCGGGCGATGTGCGTGGGACGGGTGGTGGCCCGGTCGATATGCTCCAGATGCCGAATTCCCGTTAGGAGCCAACGACGAGACGATGAAGTATTTCATCGATTTCGCAGCCGAGATGGGGTGGGAGTACCAACTCGTGGATTGGCAGTGGTACGGTCCACCTTTTGCCGAAGAAATCGGCGGGCCGGCGCATCCCACGAGTGATATCACGACACCGATCCCCGGGATCGATATTCCCACGCTCGTAGAGTACGCCGAGAGCAAAGGCGTGCGCTTGCTGGTCTGGCTACATTGGGCACATGCGGACAAACAGATGGACAGGGCCTTCCCCCTGTACGAGCGGTGGGGCGTGGCCGGAGTGAAGATCGATTTCATGACGCGGGACGACCAGGAGATGGTCGATTTCTACGAGCGCGTGGTCAAGAAAGCGGCCAAACACCACTTGGTCGTCGATTTCCATGGGGCCTACAAACCGACGGGCTTGAGCCGAACCTATCCGAATCTGCTGACGCGTGAGGGGGTGCTGGGCAACGAGTACAATAAGTGGTCCGACCGTGTTACGCCGGATCATTGTCTGACGCTGCCGTTTACGCGCATGCTGGCGGGACCGATGGACTTCACGCCGGGCGGGTTCCGGCACGGCACCAGAGAGACCTTTAAAGTCGTTGGGGGTGATGCCCCGGCGCCGATGGTGTTTGGAACGCGGGCCTTCCAGTTGGCGATGCTGGTGGTCTACGAGAGTCCGCTGCAAGTGCTCTGTGATACGCCTTACGAGTATCGCCAGAGTCCGGCCGGGCTGGATTTCCTCAGGATCGTTCCGACGACGTGGGACCAGACCGAGGTGCTCAACGCCCAAGTGGGCGATTTCATCACGGTAGCCCGACGCTCAGGATTCGACTGGTATGTCGGCTCCATGAACGACTGGACCGCACGCGAGTTGACGATCCCGCTGCAATTCCTTGGCAACAACAAGTACGAGGCCACGATCTGGATCGATGGAGACGATACCGACGAGAAGCCCGCCTCGTTGACCCGGACGACTCACGCCGTGACCAAGACGGATCAAATCCAGGCCACCCTCGCCCCCGGCGGCGGACAAGTCATTCACCTGCGCCCCATCCGCTAGGAGCAAGAGCCTTGGCCATCAGGGTTCACCGAGCGGCACACTCCGTGAATACCTGGCTGCGGCGGACGCGCGTTCCTGGCGATGTGTTCGATCCGGAAACGGACCAATCTGGCCTTGACACAGGGCAAACAGAACCTTACGCTGTATAGTGGCTCTGACGGTGAGAGGATAGGGCCGCGAGACCGAGATGGCGTGACGCCGAGACAGGCGCCTGATGATCGTGCGGTATGGGGGCTGCGAGGGCAGGACATGCCACTGTGGCACAATATCGGGGAGTTGATGGATTACTACATCCCTCCGATGCCATTGCTCTACTGGATCGACATCACCCGCAAGTGCAATCTGCGGTGCGTTATGTGCCCGCAATCGCGCGGCGTGAGAAAACGGACGGAGATGATGCCCATGGCGATGTTCCGGCGCATCGTCGACGAAGTGTGTGAAAACGGTCCGCTTGTCAAGCTTTACCTGTCCGGGGAGCCCTTACTCCACGACCGGCTTTTTGATATGATCGACTACGCGGCCGTCAAGGGATGCCGGACGATGCTGCACACGAATGCCACGGTTTTGACGGAAGCCGTGGCGAAGCGCATCCTGGTTTCCTCCCTGGCGTTTCTGTCGTTTTCGTTTGATGGGTGCACACGGGAGGTGTATGAGAAGCTGCGTCCGCCGGCAAAGTTCGAGCGCGTCCGCTCTAATATTCGCCGTTATCTGGAGCTTCGTGGCTGCAACGGCAACCGGGGACCCCACACCACTATCGAAATAATCCGCATGCGGGAAACTGAGCCTTTCATCGACCGCTTCATCGAAGAATGGAGCGACGGTGGCGTCGATGATATCCACGTGGCCGACTACATGATGTGGCCCCATTCGGTAGAGGATCGTCGGGTCGGAGCGCCTGCCGATGGCGCAGGCTATAACCCCTGCGCGGCCCCGTTTCAGCATGGCTGCATTCTGGCCGATGGGACCGTCGTGCCATGCTGTATGGACGTCGACGGGCAGATGCCGCTGGGTCACGTCAACGAGAGTCCTTTCCGGGATATCTGGTTCAACAACCACTATCGACAACTGCGTTTGCAGATGTTGACCGGCAGTGTGCCCGCTGGTTCGATCTGCGACAACTGCTGCAACATCTTTCGCACGCTGACCTGAGACAGACGGTGTCCGCCTGACCCGGTCTTCTCACGCTAGTCCGAGGTTTCGTTGGTGTTTGGATCGACAATCTGCCCAGGTGGTTGGACGAGGGCGAAGATTCCGTAGCCCGAGCCATCCTGGTCGTCGCTCTCCCAGGCCGCGATCAGCGAACCGTCCAGACCCGTGGCGACCTCAGGATAGCGTTGCTTGTCTGCAACGTAGCCGTTGAGCTTTGTCTCCACATCGACCGGGTGACCGTCGAGGTCAAAACGGCATGCGGAGATGTCCGTGGCCAGATTGGGATCATCGTGCTCGTGCTGCCAGACGACGGTGAATTCATTTACATCGCTCATCGCCACCTGCGGCCATTGCTGGGGCCCTTCACGGAGTGAGTTAGCCACGAACGGATCGGATCGGGGCGTGCCATCCCATGCGAAGCAGCGGACGTGAATGTCGTCGAGACTGGCACGATTTGGGTCACCATCCCAGACAACGACAAAGTCGCCGTTGAGGGCCATGGCGATGGAAGGGTGGGTGGTCGAGGCGATGTCCGCCGTGCTAACGTCGAACGGCTCGGCGACAGGCACGCCGTTGGCATCGAACTGACAGGCGCATATCGTGTTGCTCGTTCGGTCCTGGAGCCAAGTCACCGTGAAGTTTCCCGCCGCATCTGCCGCGACGTCTGGATAGCGGCAGTCATACACGCTCTCGTCTGTCCAGAACTCCTGTCCGATCGGCGCGCCGTTTACATCGAAGCGCCGTCCGTAGACGGCTATGCTGTCACTTACCTCTTCAGGCAGCCGGCTCTCCCAGACAACGACAAAGGTCCCGGCGAAACCGGCGGCCACACTGGGGCACGTCTGACGGCCTGCAGCCTCTGCGTTGACGGCGATCTCTTCTGTGACGGGAACCCCGTTCGGGTCCAGGATGCGGGCGAAAATGTCCTCTTCGCCATCGGCCCCCGGACCCTGCCAAGCTGCGAACAGAAAGCCCGCATCATTGATCGCGATAGCCGGCTCGGTCTGGTTGCCGGCGCGGACCGCATTGATCTGGAACTCGTCCGAGATGGGGTCGCCGTTGGGATCGATATAGCGACCGATGATTTCGTTGGATCGACCGCTGCTGGAGTAGTAGCTGGTCCAGACGAGGACGATCTCGCCGTCGGCAGCCACCGCCAGCGCTGGATTGCACTGGTTTCCGGTGGTGCGCACATTGGCCTGGAATTCATCGGCGGTCGCCAGCCCCGTGGTGCACAGGATGAGCGTGCAAAGAAGGCGTGTGGTATCCATGGATTCTATCCCTCCTCTTAGAGTAATAATATGGATGCGGGGTTATCCTGACATAGCCCTCCTCTCAGAGTTCCCGGGCAAGTTCGCGATCGTAAGGCGCAAGCGTCAATGATGCCGGGCCTGTCTCTGGGAAGTTCGTCTCGCTGTAGCTAAGTGGCCCCTGGCCACCCGACACATCCATTGTAGTCATTCGCGCCGGCTTGGCCAAGGAAAAAAAGCAAATGTCGTCAGAGCCGGCGACCCCTCGGACAGGCCGTGGGGAAAGCAGGCCTCCCGAGAGGGCCGTCCCCGTGCTTCCTAATAGGGCCAGGCTAGGGCAAATGACTCTTCGGTGGCGTGTGCCGCGACGTGACCGTCCAGGAAGACCACATTGCCTTTGCCTCCGATGGGATCGCCGGAAGGGGCATTGTGAAAACCGGCGATGACATCGCAGAACTCCCCATGCCCACCTTCGGAAGCCGGTCCCGGGCGGACGTTCCACTTGCTGCCGGCGCGCTTGATCCAGTCCGGCGCCTCACTGGTCGGATGGATCGGATAGAGGGCAGTGTCGTTGAGACCTTGCCGGAAGTAGCCGGGTTTGACCATGCAGCTCTCGTCGGCAAAGGTAAAGACCTGGGCTGGCGTCCTGACGTCCAGCGACCGAAGGACGCCATAGCCGCCCTCTTTCATACCCAGATAGGCATTCATGCTGTAGTTGTACCAGGGCATATAGTTTACCACACCGTCGCTCTCGTCCGCGAAATCCGAATGAAAGCGCGTGCTCTTGGCCAGTCGCTTGAACGTCGGGCAGATCAGGGCCCGCGCCTCGGCCAGGTACGTGAAGAACTCGCTGGCGTATTCCGGGTGTTCCCGCAGATAGACGTTGCCATTACACCGGCGTTTCCAGCGATCGCCGTCCTCGTTGGGGTAGGGGGTCAACTGGTTAAAGTAGCAGCTCGCCGGATGAGGGAATTTGTCATCGTTGTCCTGGATGTACATTTGCACCGCGAAGCCGAAATTCTTCAGATTGCCCTGGCAGGCCGAGCTCTGGGCTTGGTTCTTCGCCTTTTTCAAGGCCGGCATCAGTATCCCCATGAGAATGGCGATAATGGCGATGACCACGAGGAGCTCGATAAGTGTGAAGGCACGCGATCTTTTCATGAGTCCTGCTCCTTATCAGATCGTGTTGCTTGGCGCTGCACGAGATCCCACACGAGTGTGGCTACTGCGGGACCGTCTCGGTGTTCGGCTACCGCTATTATCGGCGAAACGGCGCGCTGTGAGCAAGCCAAGATTGTGTTTTTTGTTCGCCAATTCGCGCATGGGCTGATTGCTCGGATAGGGGCAAGATGAGTATTTCTCATACTTCCACGATTTCCGCGCCCACAAGACGCGCTCCAGATTCGCCTATAGAACGAGGACGGCGCCGAGCACGGAGGCTTAGCGCCCGTCTCTCCCCACAGTTGAAACCACGTTTCTCTGTTGCATGCTGCCCTTCAGCAACCTATCCGTGGCGCTCCTCGCCGTAGTCCGGCGTGACAGTCTGTCTCGGTTACGCTAGAATGGGCCTGGCACGCATGTGGAGATGTTCGAGTTGTCATGGGTAGGGTCACATGCCGGCTTATGAACAGACGTGCGGTTATTTCGTGTGCGATTGCGCTGGTTGTTTCAGCGTTGTGTTTTCTCTCCGGTGCGTGTCATTCGGCGGAGCCCTTCACCGTGATCGTGCTGACACACAGTTATCTCAGGGGCAACGAGCGCATTGCCGGGGATGGCTATGGAGTACAGGGGCACAACGGCCAGGCCCTGTGGGAGAAATTCATCGGCTGGCATGAGAGTGTCTTCATGGTGCTTTGCGGCCACACAAATGTGGGACGGCTCACGAGCAGAGGCCGACACGGAAACGAGGTCCACCAGATCCTTAGCGACTACCAGGGCTGGCACAACGGAGGGGATGGCTACCTGCGGATCATGAGGTTTGTTCCCCGGGAAGATCGAATTGATGTTGAGACCTTCTCTCCCGTGTTGAGCGAGTATGTGAAGACACCAGAGAGCGCGTTTTCACTGGAGTACTCGATGCGATAGGTGGGGTACGGGTGGACAAACCCCTGTGTTACCCGGCGTGCCAACGCCCAGTGCGGTCAGACCACATGATTGTCTTTGAGAACGGCCCAAACCGTCTGCGGGTCCTCACTGTCGCGGCTGCCGGAACTGGGGATGTGGACTTGGGTGATGGTGTATCCGTCTTCTCCGGCCAAGGCGCGTTTCCAGGCCTCATAGAGATAGCCCAGATAGACCGAGTCGGTCTCGGCCTGATGGAGTTGACGTTCGATCAGACGGTCGGTATCGGCCTTCATCTCGTCAAGGACGCGTTTCTTGGCCGCCTCGACTTCGTCCCCCGAAGCGTCAATGCTGACGCCCAGTCGGGCCAGGTGTTGCTTGAGTCCTTCCAGGTACTTGGTACGCAGATGCTCGCGGATCGCCTCGCGACCTACCGCCGCCACTTCATCCCAGCGCAACTCGGTGAGGTAGCTCTTGCATTGGAAGAACAGTCTCACCACACCAGCTTCGGGTAGTGATTGCCGAATCACGTCCTCCGGCGAGACGTCGAACGTGCCCGCCAGGGCACGCAGATCCTGGAGCCACTCTTCCTCGATGCGAAACGGGACCAGTTTCTTCTTGGGCATCGCGTTGATCCTTCAAACCTTTTCTGTTGCAGATGTTATAGAGAAGTCCATACCGAAATGCAATACAGTGCGGGGCAAAATTGTGGGAAAAATCACGGAGCCGTTGCCCAGCTACCGTGATGTCACCGCTTGCGGCATCGAGGTCCCGTCCGGCGGTGAGGTGGGCGCGCCACCTGCGCAGCGGTCGCGGGCATCCCGCCAGGCCGGAATCGACCAGGTGGCGGTGACGCTGTGTGGTCAACCCACCGGCGTAGGATTGATGCGGTGAAGTTTGTGCTCTGCGACGGCCTGTCTGACCCAGTCGAGGATAGCTGACCCGTAATGATAGTCGTCGAGGCCCTTGAGGTCCTCAAGTTCGAACGGGCCGGCCGCACCGGTAAGATTCCCAAACGAATCGCTGCGCAGTGCATAAACCTTGCCATTTGTATGTTGCCAAAAACTCTTCATAGTAGGCTCCTACCTAAAATATAGAAAACGCCGCCTCCGGAGACAAAAAGCGCCGGATGAACCTCACAGAGGCCTTCCGGGGGTGATTTCGTGCCCTCTGGAGAGCTCGTCACGGCGCCGACATGGGGCTAGCCGTTCGTCCCCCTCGCATGGTAGAATAAACTGATTGACGTGCTGTTTGCCCCTGCACGGGACGAACTCATTGGCCGGGCAGGTTCGACGGTTCACCGTCTCTTGCCATGAAGCTGCACGTGCGCTGAATGCGTTAGAATCGAGGGTGATGGCGTATCGGCATTCGTTTGGAAAGGTGGTCTGATGCTCTTTCCGCAAACTGCAACGCGTTCCTGTGCCTGTCGGCGACCTCTGACGCTGCCACGGCTCCTGTGCCCTCGACGCTCGAATCCTACCCCGGCGCGCGCGTTGATTCTGATTGGCCTTGTGGTGTTGGCTTTATCGGTGGTAACGCTGGCTCAGGATGAGGCGGATGATGAGCGGTACGACATCAATCGCCGGGGCCTCGATCAGCTCGATCGCATTAATGAGGCATTGCATCGGTATGGCAAGATCTTCCTCAAGGTCGGTGCCGTTCTGGCGGGCATTGTCCTCTTGAAGATCATCAGTCCGTGGCGTCTCTACTACAATGCCAGTGAGCGACTTCTCCGACGTGCCATGCGCGGGGTCGACGAACTGGTCAGGAGGATTGAGAAGGAGGCTGAAGAGACGACCAGCGCCGATCCCGAGGAGGAGCCGGCCGACGGTGGGGTGCTGGCCGGCATGGCGGAGATGGCCGAGTTTGCCCAGGCGGAGGAAGTGCCATCGTATGTGACAACGGTCAACGACCGGATGCTGGACAACATCCGGGTTACGCTCAAACGGCTGCGGCGCTTCAGGGAGGGCCACGCCGAGCGATATCGCAACTATATGTTCTCGGTGCTCAAGGGCATTAAGACCATCACGGAGGAATGTGTCAGTGCCGGGGTCCCCTCGAGTTTGGCCGTGGACGTGGAGGAATACTTTCAGGATGAACGCCGATACAAGGCGTGGACGAAGCTGTTGAGCCACGTGAGGGTGGGGGGAGAGAACCAGGAAATCGCTGACACGTTTCTGGTGTTTGTGCGCCACCTCAAGGCGGGGCGGCCGCTGGTGGAGTCAGCGCCGGCCTACGACACCCTCGCGGACACCGCCGTGGCGGCCAGTCCGCAAGCGTCCGCGATTCCGAGACGTCTGAGTGAGGAAACCCTGCCGGTCATCCAGCGGGCCGCAACGGCGGAGGCGAAGAATCTCATCACTCTGGTGCAGACGGGAAGGCCGTCGGACGAGGACTCCGGATGGCAGTTTGAATTCGTACGGCGGCAGCGCCAGCTCCATCAGCGGGACGAGGCGCAGCGCATGTTGGTGGTCTTCTTGAGCAGCGAACGAAACGCCTGGCCCAAGATCACGAGGAACCGAATGCTCCCGTGCCGGACATGGCCACACGTGCTGTATGTGCTCGGCGTCGAGACCGCCGACGATTTGCAGCAGCGCGTCGAGAACAGACTGCTCACCATCCAGGAGATCATCATTCTGGAGAAAGCATTTCTTCAGACGTTTGCGAAGCGCCATTCTCTCGAACATGTATATGGCAGCGGTGAGAATGCGGATTTGATGATCGACATGCATGTCCCCCAGATACGACGCGAAAGTCTCGCTCTGCTGCGGCGTGTCTATGAGACAGAGCCGGGCCGTTTCGATCGCGCCACCCAGGCGCTGAACGAGGCGGAGACGCCGCAGCACGGCGAAGCCCGCAAGCTGATCGAACACTACGTCAACCGGCGTCGCAATCCTCCCGACGCCAAATGACGCGGTGCCGTGACATCGCAGGCCCACTGCCGGTACGGATCGTCACAGCTTGTCGTGGATGGTCTGATAGATGCGTCTGGCCTTGTCGGGCGATCCCACGCGGATTTTGACCTGTGTCGTGCTTGCGGTCATCGAGACGAGTTCAATGATGATCTTCTTGTCCTGGGCATCGCGGGCCACGATTTTGGCCTCCAGCTCGTCTTTGACCTTCTGAATGACGCTCAAGCCCAGGTCCGCTATCGATGACTCAGCTGCCTGGTAGACGGTGGCGATGTCCCGGCTCTCCTCGGCCGTGAGCACTCCGAACCGGTAAGTGGCACTGCTGTCGGTTCCCGGGTTGATCATGGTGGTTGTGCAGCCGCTTCCGATCAGCGAGACAGCCAACAATGCGGTTAGGACGATGCGTCGTACCATGGTCGTTCTCCTTCCTTGGATTCACGTGTTGCCCTGAAACAACCTTGTCGCTGCGTTGGTCCGACCCGACCGTTAGGCACTACCTTGTGGTAGCAACGAGGGCGGGGGACGCCGTGCTGCGTCCCTGGAAGGCCGAACCGAACTACTCGATGCCTTCGAGCAACTGCTCGTAGAACTCGGCGTACTTGTCCTTGTCTTCGGTTTGACGATAGGCGATGGCCGCTCGCGGGTGCTCGTTGAGCATGCCGGTGACCATGTAGGGGAGGATATAGCCCCACTCGATCTCCTTGCGCAGCGGCAGCATGTACTGCTCGATAAACTTGAGGATCGGGCTGAGATTGAATTTCGGGTTCTTCAGGAAACCGACCAGCAGTTCGAGGCAGCAATTACCCGGGCCGCGGCCGATGCCGAAGAGCGAGGCATCGAGGCGGTTGGCATTGTGAATGATGCCTTCGATCGTATTGGAGAACGCCAGCTGCTGGTTGTTGTGAGCGTGAATCCCAATCTCCTTGCCCGGCAGATGCTCCTGGTAGAGCTTGACGAGGTATTCGATCTGCTCGCAATACAGGGCGCCGAAGCTGTCGACGACGCAGACGACGTCGACGTTCGTCTGGGCGAGCTGGTCGAGCGCCTCGATCAGGCCGAACTCGTTCTCCCTTGAAACGGCCATGATATTGACACTGACCTCGTAGCCCAGGTCCTTGACGCGCTTGGACAGGTCGATGGCTTTGTCCATGTCCTTGACGTAGGTCGCTACGCGGATCATATCGACCGGGCTCTCGTGGGCCGGGGCGAACGTCTGCTCTTTCACGCGATGGGCGTCGACCATGATGCTGATTTTCAGGTTGGACTCGATGCCGTCGATGACCTCGCGGATCTTCTCGTCGTCGCAGTATTTCCAGGCCCCGTAATCTTTGGTGGGAAACAGCTCCTTGCTGTTGCGATAGCCGAACTCCATGTAGTCGATGCCGCTCTTGGACAGCGCCCTGTACGCTTCGCGGACGAACTCGTCCGTGAAGTAGTGATTGTTGATCAATCCACCGTCTCGAACGGTGCAGTCCAGCACTTTGATTTGTTCTCGGTACATGGGTTCCCCTTGACTCACATCAGCTTAGTTTCCTCAACACCTTCTCCACAGTGTCGCGGCTCACGTCCACGGCGTATTTCCCGTCGGGGCAGTGGACCTGGCCAAGGTCGCTTATTAAAACGAATTTAGGCCATTTATCAACCGCTTTTTTGTCGTGTTTCAGGATGTCAATCAGTTTCTTTTCGTCCAAATGGGCGGGTAGTTTCACCGGAACGCTCAGTTTTTCCAGGATTCTTCGTACGCGATCGAGCCGCTGGGGTTCGGAAAGGCCCATTTCGACCTCGATGAGACCGGCCGCGACGATCCCGATGGCGATGGCCTCGCCGTGCAACAACTCGTAGTTGCTGACCGACTCGGCCGCGTGTCCGATAGTGTGGCCGTAGTTCAGCATGCGTCGCTGGTTGCGTTCGTGGGGGTCGGCCTCCACGACATCGCCCTTGATCCGGCAGTTGTACCCCGCGATTGCCTCCAGCACCTCCGGTTCCCGGGCCAGGATGGCGTCCAAGCGGCTCTCCAGGAAGTCGAAATACTCGCGGTCGGCGATCAGAGCATGCTTGATCGACTCGACCAGTCCGGCCCGGTACTGGCGGTCGTCGAGCGTTTGTAGGGTGGCGACGTCGACGTAGACGGCCGCCGGGTGCCAGAAGGCTCCGAAGGCGTTCTTGCTGACGCTGGAGTCGACCCCGGTCTTGCCCCCAACCGCTGAGTCGGCCTGGGCCAGCGTGGTCGTGGGGATCTGAATGACCGGGACGCCGCGTTTGAAGATCGCGGCGGCAAAACCCGCCATGTCGCCCACAGTGCCCCCTCCCAGGGCAACCACGACGGTGTCTCTGCCCAGATAAGCCTTCTCCATCGCTTCGATGATGGCAACGGTCGTTTCAATGTTCTTCGATGCCTCGCCGGCCGGCTCGATGACGAAATGGGGAACCGTCTGGCCGGCCAGCAGGGTGTCAAGGTGTCCGGCCGAGGCGACGTTCGCATCGGTGACCACGAACTTGCTGTGCCTGGCAAACGTGCTTTCGACCTTCGGCCACAACGAGGGCAGAAGTCCCGTGCCGATGGTGATGGTATAGTCCTGCGGCACGGTGGCCGGGACCTTGATCTGCAATTCCTGCATGGTTCAATTCACCTCAATCTATCCGCTCTGTTCTGGAAATGCTGCTCACGATGTTGGCCAATTGCGGTCCGTGAAGATAACCTATTCGGCGGGGCAGGGCAAGCCACAATCGAGTGAGACCGGAGCGGGCTCAAGAACGTTTCGGCGTCAGTCTTCGACGGGCACCGGTACGTCCAAGGCAACGCCCAGCAACCACTGGTCGATGAGGTCCATCAATGTGTGGAAATCCACGATCGCCTCGTCTCCTTCTTCGGCCGTGGCCTCGCGGCCGATCCCCCACCTGCGGGCCAGCAGGGCGAAGTCGCAGAGGTCAACGTCGCCATCATCGTCCGCGTCCGCGATCGCGCTGCCCGCAAAATCGATGCCCCACCTGTTGCCTGAGGACACGTGATAGTCGCGGGACGCGCCGGCGTAGATGCTGCGGGGACGGAACGCGTATCCCAACTTGTCGACCGTGATGTGGAAGATGGTCAGAGGCGGTAGCTTTGTCAGCGCGTAGATACCGCGGCTGTTGGTCGTTACTTGGTACGTGTCCTGTTCTTCCGTAACCGCACTGACGGCGGCGCCCTTGATGGGCGCTCCAGAGGCATCGGTGACACGTCCACTGATGATTTCCCCCGCGCCGGCGACGTAGACATTGTAGATGCAGGCGGTGACGGCATCGAAGTCGAGTATCTCGGGCATGTTGTATCACAGGTCGTACTGACCCGCCCAGCCCATGTTCATATGATGATAGAGTGCGTTGCTGTCGGCGACGACGTAGCCGGCCGGCTCAGTATGGACGACATAGCAGATGATGTGTCCCGCGCCGTTGGCGATACTCTCGACGCCGGCGGTCTGACGTCCCAGAGGAGCGTCCAAAGGGGTGGCGTTGCCCGCGAGCCAGCCCGCGACGGCTCGCTCGGCTTCTGCGGCCGACACGGAGCGGGCCTGGGCCGGCCGTGAATCGGTCTGCCACAGAACCGATGTGGCAGCGAACGTGACCATGATGATGTTCTTTATCGCTTTCATAGGCTGGATGCGTCCTGTTCCGCTTCAGAAGCTGATAGATTCTGGAGACAGCCTCGACGAACCAGCATTGGAATCCCTCCTGTCCACTCGCTGTCACCGCCGCACAACCTAAAATATACCCGATTAGGTGACGATCGGTCCAGTGCCAAGCCCCGCAATGGAAACAGGAATAGCTTGTCTCTTGCCTTGGAGCGGCCGGCGTGCTATATCTGGGGACATCATGACATACTTAGCGGTTCCCATATCGGCTAGGAACGTGGCCCAGGCCCGAGAGCAGGCAGGACGGGCGCTGGCGCAAGGCGCTGAGATGTTCGAATTGCGGACGGATTATCTGGAGGATCTGACGCCGGAAATGGCTATCAGCGTGCTGAAGGACGTTCGCGAAGCCGCCGGGGCGGAGGTTCCTGTGATTGTCACCTGCCGGGACGGACGTGAAGGCGGGGCGATTGACTACCCTGAGACCCTCCGGATCGCTGTGCTGCTGGCCGCGCTGGGAGCGGGGGCCCAGTTCGTCGATGTGGAATACGCCAATTTTGTCAAGCCGGACGTTCGGCACAAGATCGAGGTGCAACTGGCATGGAACGCCACCTGTCGGCTGGTCCTCTCGGCCCATGACTTCAATGGGACCTTCGATGACCTCGACCGGCTCTATCGCGAGATCAGAGCAGCACATCCTCAGGCGGTGCCCAAGCTGGTGTACACCGCCCGGCATATCAACGACTGTTTCGCTGCCTTGGACTTACTGCATGGCTGTGAAGGTGATGCCATCGTTCTTTGCATGGGAGAAGCGGGCCTGATCAGCCGGCTCCTGGCCAGAAAGCTCGGTGGCCTGGTGACCTTTGCCAGTCTCGATGAGGCCAGCGGCACGGCGCCGGGGCAGGTGACCATCGGCCAGTTCAAAGACTTGTATCGGCACGACAGTATCGATGCGGAGACGGAACTGTTCGGCGTCATTGCCGATCCCGTGGGGCATTCGCTCAGCCCGGTGATCCACAACGCCTGTTTCGCCGAGCAGCTGATGAACCGGCTCTATCTACCCTTGCTCGTTCAGGGCGGGCGGGACGAGCTGTTCGCGTTTCTCGACGGTTTGCAGGCCCGGCCCTGGCTGGCTTTTCGGGGCTTTAGCATCACGATCCCGCACAAGCACAGTTTGCTCGAATACGTGCGAACCCAGGGCGGTAACGTCGAGCCTCTCGCCGAGCAGATCGGCGCTGCCAATACCCTCATTCTCGGGTCACCGGCTACGAGTCACGAGTCACAGCCGGCCGCGTACAACACCGACTATGCTGGCGCGCTGGACGCTATCACCGCCGCTATGGGCATCACCCGCGACGGCTTCTGCGATATGTCCATTGCCGTGGTGGGGGCTGGGGGGGTATCTCGGGCTTTGGTCGCGGGCTTCACCGATGCCGGCGCGCAGGTGACGATCTACAACCGCACCGTCGAACGGGCCGAGCAACTGGCAGCCGATTTCGGTTGTGCTCACGCCGGACTGGACGCCTTGGCGAGTCTCGATGCCAGGCTGGTCGTCAACTGCACCAGTATCGGGATGCACCCGGACGTGGACCATTCGCCCGTGCCACAAGAGGTGCTCAAGCCCGACATGGCCGTTTTCGACACCGTCTACAATCCCGCCGAGACGCTTCTGCTGAAGCAGGCCAGGGCCGCCGGCGCTCAGACCATCGACGGCATCGCCATGTTCGTCAACCAAGCCATGGCCCAATTCCACCTCTTCACCGGCGCGCCAGGCAACCCCACCCTCATGCGACAAGTTGTCCTCGACAGCTTGCGATGAGCAACGTCCCAAAGCAAATCGTCATCGACAAGGATGCGTTCACAGGGATCAAGTTCGACGATCCACGTAGTTTTGCTCAGAGCCGCCTATTGCTTTTATCTGACACACTGTTGTATGAGTGTGGAACCGCTACAAGACAGCCCCTGAAGCATCTGCTGCGCGGATACGAGGACATTATCAAGGCTGGTGCGTACTACTGTTCGATGAGTCGCGCCTTTGTCGAGTGGGAATGCAGGCACTGTCGGCCCTATTCGTGGTTTCTGCCAGACTTGGCCGCAACCGAACAGATCCGGAGAGGAGAAAGATGTCCGCTGAACCTGCTTCGCTTGAGCGAGTGTGCGGAGTCATCTCGGCAGCGCGATAAGGTTGCGGAAGCGCTCTTGAATTCGAGCAAGAAG
>CP070782.1:3648197-3679358 GCA_020346325.1 Phycisphaerales bacterium | reverse complement strand
ACCCTGTTGCCAGGACGGGATTTTGAATCCCGCGCGTCTGCCAATTCCGCCACTCCGGCGGTGGAATCAACCGGTAATTATCCGCCATGGAGGCTTCCTTGTCAACCTTCAATTTTTCACGCGAGGCCGCCGTGCGAGTAATAACCTGGCGTTTCGTCTTGCCTGCGGCCGCGGTTCCTAGCACAATGAACCCGGGTGGAATGGCCGGAGCATTGGTGATCGAGGCCTTTCCGTGCGAAGCGATCCGGTGGTAGAGACGCATCCGGGATCGGCAGCATTGCGGTCGGCGCAATGGTCCAGAAAGACTGGAAAGGGGATTCTATGGAAGAGCATGCCTGTTACGAACGTTTTCCCTGGCCTATCGTGTTGCTGGCCAACGTCGTGACGCTGTCGATTTATGCCGTCGGCACTTATCTGTTGTGGGGTCTTGGCCTCTGGTGGGGCGTGCTGTACCTGCTCTACTGCGGCTGGATGGAGCGGCGCCTGTTGACCAAGAGCTGCGTGAACTGCTACTACTATGGGAAGGTGTGCGGTTTCGGCAAGGGCAAGCTGTGTTCCCTGCTGCTAAAGCAAGGAGATCCCCAGAAGTTCGGCGCGGGGACCTTCTCCTGGCGCGATCTGATCCCGGACTTCGGCGTCCTCGTTCTTCCTGCCATCGGCGCGATCGTCAGTTTGGTCAGGGCGTTCAGCTGGGTCACGCTGGGCCTGCTGGTGATTCTGCTGGTTCTGTGTCTGGGGGGTAACGCCGTGGTGCGAGGGTCCTTTGCGTGCCGATACTGCAAACAGAGGGAACTCGGCTGCCCGGCCGAGAAACTGTTCAGCAAGCAAACGTGAAGCCCCGAGTAGCGCGAGTCCCCTCGGCACCGAGAGTTTGCCAAGGTGCTGTACCCATCGTGGCTTTTCGATTAACCTGGGCCCTGCCGGCGCGTCTGTTCAGTAGCGTAGCCCTGCGCGCCCGCGACGCGGCACGGCTGGAGAACAATCGCTCCCGGAAAATTAGGATACGATGATGGCTCAACAGGACGCACCGGAACCGAGACGCTTGAAAATACGACACATCCTTTTGGCCCTGCTGGTACTTCTCCTGGGCTGTTTCGTCTTCTTCCGGGTCTCGGTGTCGCTGAAACTGAACCGGCGCATCACCGAGCTGCGGGCGCAGGGCTATCCCCTGAGCCTGCGCGAACTGGGCGAATCGTACCGTCTTGCCGATGGCACGGACAACGCGGCCGATCATTACACGACGGCGTTTTCGCATTATGTCGCATGGGACAGCGAGGCTCGGGAAGGGTTGCCCTGGGTCGGCCAAGGCAAGCCGCCCGCGCGCACGGCAACGATGGAGCCTGAGATCAGAGAGCGGGCCGAACGATTCCTGGCCGACAACGAGAGGACGCTGTCACTGCTGCACGAGGCAGTCGCCATCGAAACGAGTTGCTATCCTATCGACTTCGAGGAAGAGATCGGCGCCGGCGTTTCCTGGCTGGGTGAGGTGCGCAAGCATAGCCGTTTGCTTTCGCTCGAGGCCTTGGTGGCCTGCGAGCGGGGCGACCCGAACCAGGCCCTGGCGTCCGTGCGGGCGATTTCGGCCCTGGGCACGTCACTGAATACGCCCATCCTCATCCACCACCTCGTCAGCATCGCGGTGCAGGCGCAGGCCTATCGCACTGCCGAACACGTCGTCAATAGAGTGGCGTTGACGGACGAACAGTTGCAGGCTCTGTCGGTCTGGCTGAAGTCCTCGGACAACGACGAAGGCCACCGACAAGCTCTGGTCGGGGAGCGCTGTTTCGGAGCGGACGCCTTCAGTGGTTCCACGAAGCAACTGGCCGACCATATCAGTGGCTCTGGCAAGCTCATGACGCTGGTGGTGGTGCCCCGCAAGCTCCTGGGGCTGCACGACCGGGATATGCTGAGCTATCTGAATCTGATGCAGGACTATATCGATGTGGCCGATCTGCCGCCGGGCCGGCGGCTGGCGCAAGCCGAAGCTCTGGACCAGGCCTGGCTGGGGCCGAAGCGGCCGGGCCTGCTGACGCGCATCCTCATGCCTGCGTTGCTGCGGATCTCCCAGCTCGACATCCGGCGCGTCGCCGATGAGCGCGTCGTGCGGACGGCGCTGGCGATCGAACGGTATCGTCTGGCCGAGGATGTGATGCCCCTGGCGCTGTCCGATCTGGTTCCGACCTATCTCGAAGCCGTTCCGCAGGATCCCTTCGATGGAAAAGATCTCAAGTACCGCCTGCGCGAGCGCGGTTATGTCGTCTACAGTATCGGCGATGACGGCAGTGATAACGGCGGCACGACGAGGGACGAGCGCAAGCGCAACGCCGAGGGCCAAACCATCTGGGATGTGACCTTCATCGTCGAGCGATAGACGACCTGTGACATATGCCAACCCCCGTGTCCCAATCCGGCAAGTCTGAACAGCGCCGAAGCGTCCTCTCACGCCGCACCGGGTGGCTCGTTCTCGGTTCCCTCATCGCTGTCGTGCTGCTGGTCGTAGGTGGGGCGGTCTACATGCGTCCGGCGGCCCGGGTCAACCGCCTGTTGACCGGCGCAGGACTGAGCCGCATGCCGTTGACGGCCGAGAACTTGCTCGCCCACAGACGAAAACGGTTCCTTACGACACGAGCTACCTACCTTCGGTTCGAAGCCCCCGCGGACAGCATTGCCCAGTTCCTTCGGGACAGTTCCATGGCGACCGCCGACGGTCCGGCGCCGATGGCAAGCCTCAGCTTCGGGCCGCGGTGCCCGCAATGGATGGTATGGGAGACGACCGCCGAAGGACGCATATACCATTGGACGCTGGACCGCACGAGCGTCTGGTTGGCGGTGGACGACGAATCGCATGTCGTGTACGTGGGTGTCTTCGAGTCGCAGATTCCCTGGCTGCGCCGGATCTTGAACTAGCTGGACACGGCGACACAGGCACGATAGTGTGGTTCTGAGGATCCTGTATCGGTTTGGCTTGCTTTTGAGGTGGAATCATGACACGACTGAGAATCGCAGTGAGGGGACGGGCCATTCTGTTGTTGACAGCGGCGCTGATGGGTGTTTGCTCCGGCCAGAATACGCGGCCTGAGACCTGGGTGCGGCCCGGCACGCTGGGGCCGACGCCGCAGCGGGTGACGGACGATCTTCCTCTTTCCGACCAGGGCAATGCCGGAGGCTGGGTCAGGTACGAACCGATGAGCGACGAGTTCGACGGCGCTGCGCTCGATTCGGGCAAATGGTGGCCCCGGAACCCCGGTTGGCTGGGACGCCAGCCCGCGTATTTCTGGCCGGGCAATGTCACGGTCTCCGAGGGCAAGCTGCATCTGACCATGCGCCAGGAGGAGGTAGCCGAAATGCCTAAGGACAAGGGGTACCATACGTACACCTCGGCTGCCGTCAAGAGCAAGACCAGGGTCAGGTACGGCTACTTCGAAATCAAGGCCAAGCCGATGAAGTCGCACGGCTCCAGCTCGTTTTGGTTCTACGACAGCACGCCCGAGCAGTGGACCGAGATCGACGTCTTCGAGATCGGCGGTGGCGCGCCGGGTTTCGAGCGGAAGTACAATATGAACGTTCACGTCTTCCGGACACCCACGGAGAAGGAGCATTGGTCGAGCCATGGTGAGTGGGTAGCGGCTTCGAACTTGGCCGACGACTATCACGTCTACGGCCTGGAGTGGGACGAGGGCAAGATCAAGTGGTACTTCGATGGCGTGCTGGTCCGCTGGGTCGAGAACACGCATTGGCATCAGGAATTGACCCTGAACTTCGACAGTGAGACGATGCCGAAATGGTTTGGCTTGCCCGAAGACCGTGATCTGCCCTCTACGTACAGTATCGAATACGCCCGGGCCTGGAAGCGACGCGGTGCGCCCGCTGGCGCCACGCTGCCCGACCGTCTCGCTGAGGCGATGGAAAAGGTGTTTGCGGAAAACCCAGGCATGATCGGACACACCGTGAGGGTCCGCGGCTATGCCATGCAGATACAACGCGACGAGGGTGGTGATGCGCTGACTGTCCAGGCGGGCGCTCTGCTGCACGACATCGGCATCCCGAGAGCCCGGGAGGTGCACGGCTCCAGTGCGGGCAAGTATCAGGAAATCGAGGGCCCGCCTATCGCGCGAACGATCATGACGAAACTGGACATGAAACCCGACCAGATCGACCTGGTCTGCCGCATTATTGCGAACCATCACAGTGCGGCTGATCGCGCAACGGTCGCGAGGCCGGAGTTCAAGGCGGTCTGGGACGCCGATTGGCTGGTCAACTTCCCCGGTCGCTATGGCGACAAGTCCAACGGAGAGAAACAGAAGCTGATCGATGAGATCTTCAAGACCGCCAAAGGAAAGGCACTGGCGCGGAGCATGTTCCTTGACGAGAGAGCGACTGGCCTGCCGGTAAGCGCTGAGTACAAGCTCATCTGGTCGGACGAGTTCGATGGCGACGCATTGGACCTGGGTAAATGGGACTATCGTGCATTGGGCCCGCGCCGGGATGCGATCAACGTCAAGGACACGGTTGCTCTGGATGGCAAGGGGCATCTGATCCTGACCACAAAGCGCAGCGGCGCCGAATGTCATACGGCAATGATCGCCACACAGGGCAAGTTCGAGACGACGTTCGGCTATTTCGAAGTCCGCGTCAAGTTGCAGGAGCAGATCGGGCACTGGTCCGCGTTCTGGCTCCAGAGCCCCAGCCTGGGCCAGCCCCTGGGGGACCCGGCCAAAGCCGGGACGGAGATAGATATCTTCGAGTATCTCCGCAAAGATGGCGACCGCGTGCACCACAATCTGCACTGGGACGGATACGGCGAGCACCACAAGCACAGTGGCAAGACCGTGACCGTCCCGGGTCTGTCAGCGGGTTGGCATACGGTCGGCCTGCTCTGGACCCCAGACCAGTATGTCTTCTACATCGACGGCCAGGAAACCTGGCGCAGCGCCGACGGTGTCTCCCAACGGGACGAGTACCTCATCCTGAGCCTGGAGGTCGGCCCCTGGGCTGGTGACATCGCCAACGCGATTTTGCCCGACCACCTCTACGTCGACTACGTCCGCGTCTATCAGCGCCCCACGAAGGGAGAAATCTCCGAGACGAGGTAGCACGAGCACTCTCTGCCTGCGTGGGTATCGGGAACGCCGTCCGGTGGTGTCCAAACGATTGAATCTTGGGCCCGGGCATGGTATCTCTTTGGGAGTCCGGCCTCGGCATTGTTGCCGAGCAGGCTTATTGGACGCGCACCACATTAGAGAAAGAACCGGGTTGACATGAAGAATCGTCCTGCGACGTCGCCCTTCGATGAAGAGATCTCGGTTGCTTCGGAGCAGAAGCGCGGGGAGTGGATCCATCGGCGCCTGCTGATCTACTGCAAGTTCTCGATCTTTCAGTTCACTCTGGAGACCGTCATCCGCCTGACCATCCTCGTCTTTCGCCACGGCTCGTTCGTCCAGAACTTCCTCGCCAGTGCGACGAGCGACCTGTTGCCGCCGGTGGTCGGCGTCATCATCTTCCTCAGTGGCTACAAATATGCCAAGAACCGTCCCCTCGACCGAGTGGCGGTGATTCGCTACAGCTTTCGGATGATCTTTCTGGTCGGCATCATGGGCTTTGTCATTCGCCCGCTCTTCGCCGACGCGCCGGTGCCGCTGGTCGGGCGGGTCCTGGTAATCCATCTGGTTGGGGCGCTGTTCATCCCCTGGACGGTGCGCGAAGCCTTCAAGATTCTGCTGGGCTTGTGCGGCTTGGCGCTGATCTCTGACTTTCTGTTCGTGGAAGGGACGCTCGGCCATCGCGTCTTCGAAGTCTTCATTCTGCCGGCGATGGGCCTGCCCGGTTTGCTGTGGTGCTGGTTTCGGTACAGCCGCTTTCACAGCAGGTTCACGCTGGACCACGTACTCGGCCGCTATGGCCAGCTTCAACGCGAACTGGAGCAGGCGCGCAGCGTTCATGAGATGCTCTTTCCCAACGAGATCACGGAAGGTCCTTTTCAACTGCGCTATCGTTACGAACCGATGCAACAATTGGGTGGCGACTATGTCTACGTCCACCGCGACCAAGGCGACCGTCTGAACATTGTGGTGCTCGATGTCACCGGCCATGGCATTACGGCAGCGCTAACGGTCAACCGCATCCACGGCGAGCTTGACCGGCTCTTCGGGGAGAATGACGATCGTCGCCCGGGGGACGTGCTCAAGGCTCTGAATCGGTATTTCTGTGTTTCCATGGCACGGCACGGCGTCTATGCTACGGCGGTGGCTGTACGCATCGACCGGCAGGGCGATCAGCTCGAATGGGCCAACGCGGGCCATCCGCCGCCCTTTGTACTGTGCGGGGAGAGCCCATGCGTGGCCCTGGACTCTAACGCCGTCATGCTGGGTGTGCTTGACGATCCGCTATACGAGTGCTCCACGCAGGTCCAGACCTTCGCCGATGGAGATCGCATCGTCCTCTATACCGATGGTGTGATTGAGGCGCACGATAGCCGTAACGAGATGCTCGGGATTGACGGTTTCCAGCGGGTTCTCCAGGGCAAAGCGTCGGTAGCCTCGCGCGAGGCCGTCTCAGAGGATTTGCTGCGTGAGGTGCAGCGTTTTCGCAAGGGGCCGGCCGAAGATGATGTTTTGATTGTGGAATTGAGTCGGCACGGGGACAGGGCAGAGGATCGGAAAGGAGAGATTCATGCGACTGAATAGACGCGAGTTCCTGAAGGTTCTCGGCGCGGGCGTGGTTTGGTCAGTGGCGCGGGATCTGCCTACATGGGGACAGTCATCCGGGCCGAAGCCCAACATCATTCTGTGCATGGCCGACGATCAGGGCTGGGGTGACATGGCCTACCATGGCCATCCGGTTTTACAGACGCCGCACTTCGATGCCATGGCGGCCGAGGCCTTGCGGTTCGACCGTTTCTACGCGGCCGCGCCGGTTTGCTCACCCACGCGCGCCAGCGTCATGACCGGTCGCCATCCCAACCGCTCTGCGGTTTTCAAATGGGGCCATGCACTGCGCCCCCAGGAGATCACGGTGGCCGAGGCCCTCAAGACGGCCGGCTACGTCACGGGCCATTTCGGCAAGTGGCATCTGGGTTCGGTCGTCAAGGGCAGTCCCGTCAATCCCGGGGCGTGCGGCTTCGATGAATGGCTCTCGGCGCCGAACTTTTTCGACAACCACCCCATACTCAGCCGAGAGGGGAAAGCAGTTCAGACGCAAGGCGAAAGTTCAGAGGTGACGGTCAATGCGGCCCTGGAATTCATCCGCAAGCATGCGAAATCGTCACATCCGTTCCTGGCGGTGGTCTGGTTTGGCTCGCCGCACCTGCCCCACGAAGCGATTGAACGAGACCGCGCGCTCTATGAGAATCAGGACAGAGCGCACCAGCACTTCTACGGCGAAATCACTGGCATGGACCGTGCCGTTGGCAGACTCCGCCGCGAACTGCAGACGCTGGGCCTTCGTGACAACACGATTCTGTGGTATTGCAGCGACAACGGGGGGCTTCCCAACGTAGGCACCACGGGTGGTCGCGGTCGCAAAGGCCAGGTCTACGAAGGGGGTCTGCGCGTCCCGGCACTGCTCGAATGGCCCGCTCGCATTTCGCACCACCGCGTCACAAACATTCCGTGCAACACCTCGGACATCTACCCGACGCTGCTGGAAATCGCAGGCGTGCGAATGCCCCAGCAGCCTCCGCTCGATGGCGTCAGCCTCGTTCCTCTAATTGAAGGCCAGATGGGCAGCCGACCCCAGCCGATGGGCTTCTGGGATCACCCAGCACGCGGCATTCGGACCCCGAGCAAGGAATGGATGGGTTCGCTTATGAAGGCCCAGCAGGCGGGCAGAGACGTGGACGATCCTTCGCGGCTGCGGCGGGATGCGGGCGAGATCTCCGAGCAGTATCCGGAAGACCGCTTCCCCGGCCACGCCGCCTGGCTCGACTGGCCTTGGAAGCTGCACCGCATCGAGAAGAACGACGTGAAATTCGAGCTGTACAACCTCGCGGACGATCCGCAGGAGAGCCGCAATGTGTGCGATGTCCAGCCGGAGCGGGCCAACACGATGAAAACTCAACTCGAAGCGTGGCTCGCCTCTGTCGCCCGGAGCCTCAACGGCAAGGACTACGGGTAGGAGCGTGGACCACGCAATGGGTACATCTGCTGTAGCGACGATCGGTGGTAAGATAGGAGGTGACATGATGAAACCTGCTATTACCGACACGAGTTTCGGGACGATTACGGTCGGCAGCGACTTGATCGAGCATGACATCGTGATTCGTCTTTCGGGCCAAGTCAAGAAGCGCAGGAAGAAGCTCTCGAAAGCCGTCTACGGCACGTCGCACACCATCAGCCTGGATGAGGCCAGGCACGTATACGAGGAAGGGGCGCAACGTCTGATCGTCGGTGCGGGTCAGCAGGGCATGGTGGAACTGTCGGACGAGGCGACCACCTACTTCGAGAAGAAAGGGTGCAAAGTCGATCTGTGGCCGACGCCCAAGGCAATCGAGCGCTGGAATGAGGCGCAAGGCGCCGTCATCGGCCTTTTCCACATCACGTGCTGATCTTTGGGCTCGGACCACTTGCCGACGCGGGCTATCACGGCGCCTGGACAGTGGAATCTTGCGGGAGGTGTGCCTATGCATCGAATGACTACGCGGCGGGAATTTCTGAAGGCGTCCGCCCTGACGCTGGCGGCGCTGGCCACGGGAGGTCGAGCGGTCACCGCCGGTCGCGAGCGGCGGCCCAATATCGTTTATATCATGACCGACCAGCAGTTTGGTGGTGCGATGAGCTGCGCGGGCAATCCATATCTCCACACGCCTGCGCTGGATCGCCTGGCGGCGCTGGGCGTGCGTTTTGAGAAGGCCTATTGTTCGTTTCCCCTCTGTGTACCGTCGCGCGTGTCCATGTTTTCCAGTCGGATGCCCCATGAGGCAGGTGTTTACGTCAACTGCAATGTCAGCCAAGAGGCATTTCCCTTCGTGACACTCGGTCGCGTGGTAGCCGACGCAGCGTACGATTGCCACTACATCGGCAAATGGCATTTGACGATTCCGACGTCGTGTACGAAAGTGCACGGGTTCTCCGAGGTGGTACTGGGTGGCGGTCATGGGCACGATGCCGAGCGCGCCGAACGCGCCGCGCGATTCTTTCGTGACAGCCACGACAGACCCTTCTTCCTCGTCGTTTCTCTGCTGAATCCACACGACTGTTGTCAACTGGCACGCGGTGAGGACCTCACCCGGTTCGAAGGTGGGATTGGCCCGACGCCGCCGGAAGCGGAATTGCCCCCGCTGCCCGACAATTTCGAGATTCCGGAAGGTGAGCCCGACCAGCTTCGTGCCTGGCAGCAGGAGAACTCGGCGCGCGTCTATCGGTCTCATTTCTGGGATGAGACACAGTTTCGCGAATACCTTTGGGGCTACTATCGCCTCGTCGAGAAAGTCGATGCCGAAGTCGGCAAAGTTTTGAAGGCCCTGCACGAATCGGGTCAGGAAGAAAACACCGTGGTGATCTTCTCGAGCGACCATGGCGACGGGCACAGCCGGCATCGCTGGAACCAGAAGTGGTCGTTGTACGATGAATCTGCCCGCGTGCCATTCATCGTAGCCTGGAAAGGGCGCACGCTGGCAGGTCGGGTCGATCGCCATCTGGTCTCATCGGGTTTGGACCTGTTGCCAACAATCTGCGACTATGCCGGGGCGAAGGTGCCGGACGGCTGTCTGGGGCGCAGCGTGCGGCGGCTGGCGGAAGGGCGTGTCCAGGCCGCGTGGCGCGAGTATGTCGTCTCGGAGACGAGTTTCGGCAACTGGGCCGAGGTGGGCAACGCCGATTTTCCGAAGGCCCGCATGGTGCGGACGAACCGCTATAAGTACATTGCGTATGACAAAGGGCAGCGCCGCGAGCAGTTGATCGATATGGAGGCGGACCCGGGTGAAATGGAAAACGTCGCCGACCGGGCCGAACTGGCAAATGTTCTTCAGCAGCACCGCGATTATCTCGCTCAGTGGTGCCGCCGGACGGAGGACGATTTTGATCTGCCGGGCGATGGAATGGCCCGGTCGTAGCCAGGAACCAACTGTCACAGACGGTTAAGGAGTGAACTGATGGCAGAGCGCAGTGTGACAAGGCGAGGTTTTCTGTGCAGTACAGCTTGTGGCCTCTGCGCCACGGGCCTGCTGTCGCGGGTCTGGGCGGGTTCCAGCAGTGACGGCGTCCCCACGCGGCCTCTGGGGGATACGGGCGTGCAGATTTCGATACTGGGGCTTGGAGGCCATCACGCGGGGCGCGGTCGGGACGAGAGTCGGGCTGTGCGGCTGATCCGTAAGGCCATCGATATGGGTGTCACCTTCATGGACAACGCCTGGGAGTATCACAATGGCCGGGCCGAGGAGTACATGGGCAAGGCCCTGCTGGACGGCTATCGCGCCAAGGTATTTCTGATGACGAAGCATCATGGCCGCGATAAGAAGACGGCCATGCAGCACCTGGAAGACAGCCTGCGCCGACTGCATACGGATGTGATCGACCTGTGGCAGTTCCACGAGATTGTCTACGCGGACGATCCCGAGATGATCTTCGCGCCTGACGGGGGCATTGAGGCGGCCGAACTGGCCAAGAAGCAGGGCAAGGTGCGCTTCATCGGTTTCACGGGGCACCGCGATCCGATGCTGCATCTTAAGATGCTGGCTTACGGCTACCCGTGGGATGCGGCGCAGATGCCGATGAACGTGTTCGATCCACACTACAAGAGTTTCCAGCAGCACGTTCTGCCCATTCTCGTGCAACGCAACATCGGTGTGATCACGATGAAGACGATGGCCAGCGGTCACGTACTGCGCGCAGATGTCACCACGCCCAGGGAGGCGTTGAACTACATCTGGAGCCAGCCCGTCTCGACCATTGTCTCAGGCATGGAATCCGAAGAACTGCTCGAGGCCAACGTCGTTTCGGCGCGGGCCTTCGCGCCGATGAGCGCTCAAGCCCAGGCCGACCTCCTCGAGAAGACCAAGGAGGCCGCCCTGACCGGCGACTTCGAACCCTTCAAAACCGCCCCCAACTTCGACGGTCCCGTCGGCCGCCGACTCCACGGCGTGTCGTAGCGAAACAGCAGCAGACGGGAAGAACATGCGCCTTTACGCATACAGACGAGGCGTTGTCCTGGGTTATTGGGTGGTGACGGTTCCCCAGTTGTTGGTCAGGATCATCAGGTCTCGCGCATCCACGATGCCATCTGCATTGAGGTCGGCGTCTGGACGGTTCGGCTTGGCGGGCTGGAGCCAGGCGTCGCATAGCAGAGACAGATCATTCTCATCTACGTCCCCGTCACTGTCGATGTCCCCGGCGATCGCGTCACTGTGCAGCAGGACGAGTTCAATGCCTTCTTCGGTGCCGAGGTTGCGTGAGTACTGCTTGTCGATCGGGTTGTTCCAGTGTTCGTGAACGCCCAGGCTCTTCAAGGGTGTTACTTCGCCCTTGTGGTCGGGATCGTAGAAGGTGCCCGAGGGTGGATCGTGAGCCAGGGCGGCCTCGTGCAGGTAATCCTCGGCGCCGCCCTGCATGTCATACCTGGCCGCCGGGGCATGCCCATATCGCACTACGTCGGGCCATTCCGCGTTGACGAAATCGTACCCGACCGAGTCGATGGCCACCGGGTCTTGCGAGGCCAGGATACTGGAGGGCCAATCGCCGTTGAAAGGCCAGCTCTCCCACTTGTACGGATGAGCCTCCCAGTAGTAACCGCCATAAAGGCCGTCGATCAGGTAGAGCACGGTCTTGCCGCCCAGTTGCGAACGGCCCATCAGATCGACCAGAGATCGGTACTGGGCTGTCCCCGGACTCCACGGTGGGTTCTGGTTGGCGTTCGGCAGGCTATAGTGCATGTTGTAGTAGCTCAAGGATGCGCCGTCGCCGGGCAGGCCAGGCAGTTCCGGGCGAAGATACCGGCTGGGCGTTCTGATCAGCGAGCCATAATGATTCTTAGCGCACAAGGTCACGCCGGAGGAGTGGCCTTTGAGGATGGCGAAGTTGATGATGTAATCGGCTTCGGCGAATGAGACGGGCAGATAGTCCTGCACCTTGCGATTCGCATCGGGGGTGCTCCAATAGAAAGGCACGTCGGAGAACTCGGCGCGCGTCCGGCCGGAACCACCATAGTTGTCAAGATAGTGCACATGCGGAAACTCCGGGTGCAGCATGTCCCAGTAGAAGTTCGGTATCAGCCCGGTCGGATCACCAATGGTAATATCGTTCTGATCGACCCCCACGGCGTTTACCAGTTGCCGCAGCAGTGCGAGAATGATCTGCGGCGAGTTGTCGATGCGATTCATGATGCTGGACTTCTTGTTGTACGTGATCGGGTCAACCTGCTCGCCGGCGGCATTGCACGTCGTGAGGTTGATCTTGATCCCGATCCTTTCGCCTGCCTGATAGCCTTCTGTCTCACGGCCTCGCTCGGCGTTGAAGTGTCTGAAGATAGCATCCCAGGCGGCCGCGTCGTTGTTGATGCCCGCCACGCCACGTACCGCCTGCGAAACCATCTTCTCCACGATCCCCAGATCGGTGCAGTCAGGCTCCCACCAGTGCCTTGGTGAATCGTAGCCCTCCCAGTCGGTGGCGTCCGGATCGTGGACCCAGACGACGCGCCCGGGGTGAATTCCCCTGGCCTGACCGAGAGGCTCGTGGGGTCCCCAGGGCTCACCCGCTCGGGCCAGGCGCTCCGGCAGATGGGCCAGCGAGACGAGGCCCATCACCGCTGCGATGGCCAGGCACACGCATGCCCACACGAGGCGAGAGTCTCGCAGCAGGCGCCGAGCCTTCTTGAACACGGTGACTGAACCGATCAGTCCGGCCAGCCATACGACGAAGCCCGACGCCAACGGCATGGCCGTACGTTGACATGGATAGGAAGCCCGAGACGGTTTGGGCACGACCCGAATCAAAAACCAGATCAGCGCCGCCAGCCCCGTGATCGGGTATATCCAGCGGACCCAGCGATGGCTTCCTTGCCATCGGACAGACTGCTTACCTTTGGGACAAGAAAAGGACGTGTCTTCACTTTGCATGATCCTGTCGTCTCCTTTCGGGCACCTGACCCAACGCCCAAAGCCACGGACCCCATCATACAACATCGGCGTTGTCGAATCCAGGGCCTTCCAGGAACAGGACGCCGATCCATTCGTTTCCGGGGCAGACGACTGCATTCCCGAGAGAATATGCTCCCATCGTGACTTTGGGACGCGCCCGGCAGTAAATACGGATTTTCTTAGACAAACATCTTACTCCTAACAATTTAATAGATGTGAAGTCGAGAGACGTTTGCAGCAGTCAACGAGCGGATCGTCCCAGGCATGTCCCTATGAGCGACGAGCCATTACAGGTGGCTTACGACGCACATGCCGAGAGCTTATACCGCTATGCGTTGATGATCGTGGCCGATCCGGAGGCTGCCGAGGATGCGGTTCATCAGGCGTCTGCGAAACTCGTGGAAAGGGAATCGGCAGCAACGCGAATCGATTGTCTGGCCGTATACCTGCGGACCACCGTACGCAATGAATGCTACCGCGTGCCCGGCAGACGCCGTGTCTTTGCCGGTCTGCTGAAGCGACTGCCGGCCTGTCCGATTCTCGAACAGACCGATCATGGCGTGTCTCGGGGCGGTGAGAGGAAGCGGCTGGAGAGAGCGATCCGCCGCCTTCCGGCCGAGCAGCGCGAGGTACTGCATCTGAAGGTATACGAGGGCCAGACATTTGGGGCGATCGCCGCCCTGACCGGCGTCTCTCTCAACACGGCGGCAAGCCCGTGATCTGGCGGCTCGCTACTGTGAACTTTTCCGTGACTATATCGATACGCGGCAGAAGCGCAAGGCCGAGGCCGAGAAACTCGCGTAGAACCAAAGTAAGGCCGCTTCCCACGAACAACTTTTCAGCAATCCGCCGCTCGAACATCGAATCGTAGAGTTGCTGCGAGACACGGTGCTCATCTGCCCGGTAGAAGTCAACGCCCCTGTGGTTCCACCCAGATAGGTTGGGTTATGCCTAGGCGATATGATCCAGGTCGGTTGTCAGGGGTACGATGGGGAGATTTCACGAATTTGTCCTCTGGCCTGTCGTTAACGATTCTGGTATGATTCGCCCGAGTGATCGTCTGTGAACCGGCAACGACAGCACATGCATTAGGAGAGGTGACATCGTGAACCGCAAGACAACGCTCATCGGACTGTCCGTCTTTCTGATCGCCCTGAATACGGCCTCCGGCGCGATCACGCTGGAATCACTGCTGGAGGAAATGGTGAATCGCGACACCATCGCCCGGCTGCCCAGCCCGGCCTACACGTGCAAGCAGGCCAGCAGTTATGACCGCAACTCAACCGAGCCCGGTTCGGCCACGTGGTGGGCCAACGCGGATCGCAGTTACTTCGTACGGGTGGAAGAAAACGGGGGTCGCAAAGAACATGTGCTGATGGATGTCGACGGTCCCGGCGCGGTGGTGCGTTTCTGGGCGACTTGGCACGGGCCCGGCGGAGGCGAATTCAGCAACGGTACGATGCGCGTCTACCTCGACGGTCAGGCCGAGCCAGTTATCGAGGGGCCCATGGCCGATCTCATCAGCGGGGGGCGGCTGGTGGGTGAACCGTTGTCACACAGCGTCTCGCCCGAAACGGCCTATCGGCATCGGGGCCATAATCTCTACCTGCCGATTCCATATGCGAGCCACTGCAAGATTACCTATGAGACCGACGTGCTGATGGATCTGGGCGCGCGCAAGGGCGAAGCACTCTACTACCAGATCAATTATCGCACCTATGAACCCGGCACGAAGGTGGAATCTTTTGCGATGGCGACCCTGGAGCGAGCGGCATCCGTGTTGACCCGCGTGCAGAAGATGCTGGCGCAGAACACACGCCTCGGTCTGGAGCGCGTCACGGAGGACACCTTGACGGGGCGCATTCAGTCTGGCCAGGAACGGTCTGTGACGGTCGATGGAGAAAGGGCCATTCGCTCGCTGCAATTCCAGCTGAAAGCGGATGATCTGCCCCAGGCGTTGCGGTCCACTATCCTCAAGATCACATTCGACGGCGCAGATACGGTCTGGTGCCCGATCGGTGATTTCTTCGGGACCGGCTACCACCTGCGGCCGCACGCGACGTGGTATACGGATGTCACCGACGAAACGCTCTCGTGCTACTGGGTGATGCCGTTCCGCCGGCAGGCGAGGATCACGATCGCAAATCTCGGCTCTCAGCCGGTCCAAGTGACCTCCGGGCGCATCTTCAGCGGACCCTGGGATTGGGAGGAGCGTTCGTGCCATTTCCACGCCGCCTGGAAGCAATGGACCCACATCGAGACACAGTCCAACGAGAAGGCACGCGATCTCGGCGCTCTCGATTTGAATTGGGTCACCGTCAAAGGCGAGGGCACCTACGTCGGTGATGCCCTGACGCTGTTCAATACCGCCTACACCTGGTGGGGTGAGGGCGATGAAAAGATCTACGTCGATGGTGAATCCTTCCCCTCGCATATCGGCACGGGCTCGGAAGACTACTACGGCTACGCCTGGTGCAAGCCCGAATATTTCCAGTCGGCGTTTCACGCCCAGCCCAGCGGCGACGGCAACCTGGTCCCGGGTTTCACCGTCAACGTTCGCTACCGTGGACTGGATGCCATTCCCTTTGACAAGTCCATCAAGTTCGACATGGAACTATGGCACTGGGCGCGGACGAAAATGAACTACGCGCCGACCACGTTCTGGTATGCCCGGCCCGGTGCGACGTGCGACGTCGAGCCGAACCCAAAGGAGGCTAAGCTTGCCATTCCGAGGTCGGCGGAAGACATCGTCAAACCCCGCCGCGTGGAGAACGCGATGGAAGGCGAGATGCTAAAGGTGGCCGAATACACCGGCGGGATCACGGACATTCAGAATCTTCCCCAGTTTGGCTGGAGCAACAATCGGCAACTGTGGTGGCGCGACGCGGATGAGCAGGACCGTCTGATCGTCGAGTTTTCCGCAGATGAAGAAGGGGATTACGAGGTAACGCTGGGCACGACCAAGGCTCACGACTATGGCATCGTGCGTCTGGCAGTGAATGGGGCAACGAAGATAGAATCGCTGGATCTCTACAATCCGTCCGTTGTGGCAGTCGATGTGAAGCTGCCCACATGTCGACTCCGTCAGGGCAAAAACACCCTGGAGGTCACGGTTCTGGGGGCCAATCCGAAGGCTGCGAAGAACCACATGTTCGGGCTGGACTACATCCTGGCGACCAAGAGCCCGCAATAGGCGGGCCGGAGACGATCTCGCCGGAGTCCCCTTGCGCGCGGGCCCAAGCGGAGATACACACGATTCCGGGATGAAAAGAGGCGGGACCGACCAGCCCTCTGTTAGTCGCTGCCTGACCAGCCCCGCCCGAATTCTGTAGTGCAGGTCTGGACCTGCTGATTTCATGCCATCCAGCCTAGCGATTCCGCGTGCCCCGTGCAATATCCAGTTGCATTTCCGCTGGATTAATCGGCCTGTACGCGATCTATGCGGCCAGCTTGAGCGTAATGGGACTTGGATGGCGGCCCGCTGGGAAGTACAATACGATTTTGCGAAGTCGGCGCTACCAGCGGCGGCCCGCCGATGAGGCTCAAGGGCGGAGATTTGACAGACAGAGCGTGAAAGGAACGGATCATGGATCAGCATGCAACGCACCTGGGAGATACACATCATGATTGCAGCCGTCGGCAGTTCCTTGGCGCGGCGCTGGCCGGCGCGGGAGCGTTGGCGGCACGGCCCGAGTGGCTGGCCACGGGCTCGGCGCGGGCGGCCGGTAAGCGGGCGGCCAGCGACATTGTGACGCTGGGCAAGACCGGCATCAAGGTCTCGCGGCTGGCCCAGGGGACCGGCTTCAACGGCAGTGGTCGCTCCTCCGCCCATACCCGGCTGGGCGAAAAGGCCTTCGACAAGCTGATCCATCACGACCTCGAACGCGGAATCACCTTCATGGACATGGCCGACCTGTACGGCTCGCACCGCTATGTGCGGCATGCCCTCGACAGCAAGTCGCGGGACAATATCGCCTATCTGACCAAGATTTGGCCCGAGACGCAGTACTGGAATGCTTTTTCCGGCGGAGCCAAGGCCGAGGTGGACCGTTTTCGCCGGGAGCTGGATACCGACGTGATCGATATCTGCCTGATGCATTGCATGCGAAACAGCCAGTGGCCCGAGCAGCACAAGCGGGTGCGGGACGAGCTGGACGAGTTGAAAGAGAAAGGTGCGGTAAAGGCCGTCGGTGTTTCGTGCCACGACTTCGGCGCTCTGAAGGTGTCTGCGACGCATCCGTGGGTGGACGTGATCCTGGCCCGTATCAACAACGCTGGGCGCGAGGCCTCGATGGATGCCTCGGTCGAGGAGGTCGTGCCCGTGCTTAAGCAGGCGCGCGCCAACGGCAAGGTGGTCATTGGCATGAAGATTTTCGGCGCCGGCCGACTTACCAGCCCCGAACAGAAGGACGCATCGCTGAAATTCGTCTTCGAGAACGAGCTGGTGGATGCCATCACCGTTGGGATGTTGAGCACCGAGCAGATCGACGACACCGTCGCCCGGATGAACAAGGCGTTGAACGCCTGATTGTGAGGCATCACCGAGTTGGTCGCTTCGGCCTAGCGACCATACTGGGCCAACCGGGCGATGCGCTGCTCGGTGGGCGGATGGGTCATGAACAGCCGGGCCACATCGCTGCCGGTCAGGGGTGCTACGATGAACATATTACTTTGGGCGTCGGGCACGCGCAGCGGAATGCGCCGGTTGGCCATTTCCAGTCGCTGAAGGGCGCTGGCCAGACCTTGTCCGCTGCCGGCCAGTTCTGCGCCGCGGCGGTCGGCTTCGAATTCCCGCGAGCGGCTGATGGCCATTTGCAGCACGGTCGCGGCCACGGGGGCGAGAATCAGCAGCAGCAACGCAACCAGCGGGTTCGCGCGGCGATTACCACCACCCCAGAAGACTAGGTACGTCACCCAGGAAACGGCCCCGGCGACGATGGCGGCCACGGTACCGATCAAAATGTCCCGGTGTTCGATATGCGATAGCTCATGGGCGATCACACCCTCGAGCTCGTCGCGGCTCAGCATCTGTCGCAGTCCTGCGGTGATGCATACGGCGCTGTGACGGGGACTGCGGCCCGTGGCGAAGGCGTTGGGTGCGGCCGCCGGCGAGAGATAGACCTTGGGCATGGGCAGGCGTGCCCGCCCGGCCAGCTTCTGCACGATCTGCCAGAGAGCGGGATCGTCATCCGGGCCGATCTCGACAGCGCGAACGGTCGCCAGGGCGATCCTGTCGCTGAAGAAGAAGGCGACGAGGTTCATGCCGGCTCCGATAAGCAGAGCAGGCAACAACGCCGCGGGGCCGCCCAGCAGGTAACCGATCGCCAGACACAATCCCATCAGGCCTGATAGCAGCAACGTTGTCTTGAAATTGTTCCAAACCTTATGCATCGTTCTCATCCCCATCTAGATGCTTCGAGTCATTACGGATCCTATATACGAAAGCTGTGGTTTTTGGTTTGGGCCATGCGTCATCCTGAATGCGTGCAAAGGACGTGCCACTTGGTGGGCGCATCGCATAAGTATCGCTTTCAAGCGGACATACAACGATTGCGAAGAGAACGCCGGTCGCGCTTATTCTGCCATCCTGGCAGGTCCGGGACCCGCCAAATCCGGTCAGTCGAGCTCGGTCGAACGGAGATAGAGAGCCGCCGCACCATCGACGGGGCAGGGCAGCGTCTTCTCACCTCCGCTGACCTCCATTGTGTCTTTGGCGACGGCTTGGCCGTTGCCCGGCGCGAACCATTCGACGTTGTACTTGCCTGCCTGGAGTTTCAGCGTGACGGGCTGACCTGTTGAGGGCTGAAAAACCAGATACTCCTTCCCGGGATCAGCCAGGCAATAGCCCGTATTGGCGAGGTCGCCAAGCGGGCGGCAGCGGTTGAGATTCATCCACCGGCTGAGGTGCAGTGCCAGGCCCATGTCTCGGCGGAGCGTCTCGAATTTCGGATCGAAGCGCCTGCCGAGAACGACCCCGTCGTAAGGGTCCATGAAGATGGCGTTGAGGCCGCGCGTGACACTCTTCCAAAGCCAGATCTCGTTGCCCCCGATGCCCCACAGGTGGTCGGTGTCGCTGACGATCACCTTGCGTCCGTCTCCGCCTGGTGGATTATCGCGGTAGCCTCCCTCGGGATTGGGCGAGATCCAGTCGGCCGGACTGTCGAACAAGGTCTGGTTCGCCCCGCCCTTGTACTGGAATGTCATACCGACCGGATGCTGGAAGGGCATATCCTTCTCGCACTGCCGGATGTAGTCGATCATCGCGTATTGCCATGCGGTCGAGTCCGGATGGTTCTCGTTGGAGATCTCATACAGAACGTTGTCCAGCGCGTTGACCGTCTCGATGACCTTGCGGATGTAGGCCTTTTGGATTTGGGTCACCTTCTCGTTGACCAGTTGATGGACTTCCAGACCCTTACCGTCTCCGTTCACATCGTCGTTCACGTCGTTGACGTTGTTGGCCGGATGGAACGGATGCAGCTTCCAGCCATCTTCGACGTGTTGCATGGCCCAGCCTTCAAACAGCATGATCGCGACGTAGATGCCGCGGTCGCGGGCGGCCGTCACGCGCGTCTTGAGCCGGTCGAAATACTGGGGGTTAAAGCGTGTCAGATCGAACTTGGGTTTGCCATCCAAGGCGTTGCCAGGGCCGTTGCGCAGCCAGGGATGCGGCTGGACGTAGAAGGTCGTGATCTCGTTGCGATTGTTCGGACTGTTGCCTCGCGTATCCCACTGGACCATTTCCCAGGCCCACATGCGCATGAAGTTATGGTTATACCGGATCATCCAGTCGAGATAGGCCGTGTAGTCGAAAGGCTGCGGCGGGTCCTGTGGGCCCATGTCGACCAGGTTGTACCAGACGTGCGAGCCCGTCAGCAGAATGGCCTTACCGTCGCGGTCGGCAAAATACCGAGGATTGTCCGAACAGCGACGCAAAGGCCCGTTCGTTGGAGCGGCTTCCACCGCGTACGTCAGCGCGCAGAAGCTCGCGAGGACGATTAGCGCGTGTCGTTTGCCAGTTCTCATGTTCATCTCTCCTGAATTGACTGATTTCAGTAGTCCAGAAAGACGATATCTTCGGGGATGGCGACGACGTCGCGATGGTCAGGGCCCAACAGCTTCTTGATCTCGGTGCTATGCTTGCCGGCCAACTCCTTAAGCTGAACGCTGGGAATGCTGACGACGGCCTTGGCGGCGTCGTTGAGCAGGACGACATCGCCCACATTGAATGAGCCTTCGACGGCCGTTACGCCCGAGGGCAGCAGGCTCTTGCGCTGGCGCAGGGCGTTCACTGCGCCTTGGTCGATATGAATCGTTCCGGCCGGTTTGCTGTTGAGGATCCAGCGGGCGCGGTTGCTCAGCTTGCGCCTAGGTAGGAAGATCGTGCCGATCTCGTCGCCCGCCATAATCCGGCCCACCACGTCCGGAACACGCCCGTTAGCCAGGACGAGGCGGCAGCCCGCGTGGGCCGCGATCCGGGCCGCCTCCAGCTTGGTCTTCATCCCTCCAGTGGCATGGCGCGAGCCCGAGCCACCGGCGTTGCGCACGATTTCGTCGGTGATTTCGAAGACCGTGGAGATCGGTCGGGCGCCGGTGTCTCTGGCAGGATTCTTGTCGTACAGGGCGTCGATGTCGGTCAGCATGATCAACAGGTCCGCGTCGATTTTGCTGGCGACCAACGCACTGAGCTTGTCATTGTCGCCAAAGGCCGTGCCGATCTCGGCCGTGCTGACACTGTCGTTCTCGTTCAGAATGGGAACGACGCCGAGCTCGAGCAGCGTTTCGATGGCGTTGCGCAGATTCAGGTAGGTCTTGCGGTTGCTGAGCACTTCGGCTGTCATCAGGACTTGGGCGACGGTAACACCGTGACGGAGAAAAGCCTTGCGATATTCGTGCATCAGAAGTGGCTGACCGATGGCGGCGCACGCCTGGCGCAGCTTGGTGCCTTTGACCTTGTCGGTGAGATCAAGCTGGCCGGCGCCCATGCCGATCGCCCCGGAGGTGATGATGAGTACCTGTTTGCCTGCCTCCAGCAGGGCGGCGACCTGGCCGGCGATACGCCGGACATAGGCGGCGTCGATCCCCGACTCCTTCGTCAAGGTGCTGGTGCCGATCTTGATCACCACTCGTTTTGTCTTGTCAAAATTTCTCATAGGTTTTCCGGCAGAATCATATGCCGACCTGTCAGCGGCAATATAGCATCTTCACTGAGTTTGTGCCACCCACTCCGGTCCGTTCATCACTGCGCCTGATAGTGATAGTTGAATCGCCCCCCGGGGGCCGCGTCGCCGAAGAGGTAGAAGTCCAGAATGTCTCCAGAGGGCGGCACATTGTCAGCCCATTTGAATTCGAAGTCCACCGGCGCCTTCTCGGCCGGACCTACGAGAGCCTTTGGGACGCACAGTTCCATCTGTCTGCCCGCCACCCGGAAGGCAACCATAGCGACATCCGTCCAAGTCCATCCTTTCAGGCTCTTCGCCAGGCGTGCTTGCCCGCCCACCGGCTCGGTACGGTTGACCGCGTAGTCATAACCCTCCCAACCGGTGTGCTTGTTCCGATCGATATCGATTAGCAGCATCATCCAGCCCGGTCCGGAGGGGGCCGTGATGGGCTCGGCGGTTTGAGCGTAGAAGTACAGGTTCTCCTCGTCTCGCGCGACTTTGGCCGTGACGAAATCGTTGCGACCCGAGGTGTTCTCGTAGAGCGTCTTGCCGTAACCGCGACGGCGGCGGTGCATGGTACTGCCTTTGTGGTGTTGGAACTCAGGCTGAACACTGGCCCATTCCTCGAAACGTCCATCGATGTCGATCGTGACCGGCTCCGATGGTAGCGGGGCGGCCGAAACGCCTTTGTAGCGACGAATATTGGCGACGAGCTGGTAGTAGTAGTTGTCGGCGAAGCCCCCTTTCATCGGCTCGATGTCACGACTGTATTCATTGCTGTACTCGTCGGGAAAGGCGTTCTCCGTGCCTTGCCAATTCTTGTAGCGACCGGCGATCCACTCGTTCCACCCGGTGACAAAGATCAGTTCGGGGTCCAGCTTCAGCGCGTAGTCCCATTGCTCCTGGAAGTTCAGACCCCGGCCCGTGGCCTTCGGATCGGTACTGAAGCCATGAGCTTTGGTGTAGCTGCGCCCGTAAGAGCCTTTCGGGTCGTTCATCGCCGCGGGTGCGAGCACGTCAGTGGCATTCTGCGCCACGCCCACCGTGGTCTGCTCGAACCGTCCGGGTTCGTATTCGACATAGCCATGTTGTGGGTACACCTCCAGCCAGCCCCAGTGGTCGGGCCGGGAAGGGCCCTTGCGATAGTCGGGCTGCCCGGGGCGGAAGGTGAAGAACGATTTGATGGGCTCGGGCAGATTGTCCGGATACCCCATCAGCAGGGGCTTGCCCTTCCAGTAGAACCACAGGTCCTTGAAACGCCCCGGTTTGTAAACGTCTTCGTAGATCTTGGTGATGTTTACCCGGCTGTCGTCATGAGGAGCGAAGGGACAGAGGAAGGCGAACTGCGGCGTGCGGACGCCGTCCTGGCGGGCGGCCATCCAGACCTCACCCAGGACGTCATAGGCCTCCTTCCACGTGAAGGTTCCATTGGTGCAGTCGAAGACGACGACGTCCACTCCCGCATCGGCCAGCATTTCGGCGTGCTTGCGGTAGACCCAGGGATCGGTGCCGTGATAGAAGCCGAACAGCGGTTCGTTCCAGTGATGTCCGACGACGCGGCCGATCTCTTGCCACACGGGATGATCGTAGTCATTGACGGCTTCCGAATGCTGCGTGACGATCTCGTTGACGTTCACCGGCCCCAAATCGGTCTTGCCGTCGACGTGCCAGGTCCAGTAGAACATGGCGACGTGCCGGCCCGGTCGGGGATCGTCCACCACCGCGTGGCCGGGCAGCTTGCGACCCAGGGCATCAGTTGCCGCCCAGGCATCGCTGATTTGCTGAGGCTCGGCGGCGCGTACCAGCAGAACCCATCCCAATAGGATTACCCATGCGGTATGCGCGCCTCTCAGCAGATTCGACATGTTGCGATTCTCCAGCAAAATAATGTCAAGGCTGTTAGGGCAGAGGGCCGTCGGGCACAGGCTCATCAAAATCGGGTGTGCCATCCACGTTCCAGCCGAAGGGCTGAACGCGCGTGTGACGGTCGGGATTGTTCAACGGATCGCCCTGGATTTCCTTGTAGTTACGGGCGTGGTAAACCAGCAGATCGGTCTTGCCGTCCGGCGTCACGGTGAAGCTGTTGTGCCCCGGGCCGTACTGGCTGTTGACTTCGCAGCTCTTGAAGACCGGCACCGGAGATTTCTTCCACGACGCGGCATCGAGCAAATCGGCGTCGGCATCGGCCGTGAGCAGACCCATGCAATAGTTATGATTGGTACCGCTGGCCGAATAGCTGAGAAAGACCCGGCCGTTGCGAATCAGAGCGGCCGGTCCCTCATTGACCCAGAAGAGAATCTGCTCCCAAGGATACTCGGGCTTGGTTATCATCACCTGAGGGCTGGCAATGGACCATGGGCTGTCCATCTTGGCGATATAGAGATTGGTGTTGCCCCGGATGTTGGGGTCCTTCTGGGCCCAGACGAGGTAGCGGCTGCCCCGATGGGTAAATGTGGTGGCATCGAGCGAGAAGGATTCCCAGTCGGTTTTGAGCTGGCCTTTCTCGATCCATTCGCCCGCGAGCGGATTGGCCGCGGCGCACTCGAGGGCGTACATGCGGATGGCCCAGATGTCGTCGGCGCGGGAGGCCGCGAAATAGATGTACCATGTGCCGTCGACGTGATGGATCTCCGGCGCCCAGATGTGGTAGCTCATGGGACCGCTGTCGTGCTTGCGCCAGACCACCTTGACCTCGGCATCAGCCAGTCCGGCGACCGTCTTCGCGCGGCGCAGTTCGATGCGGTCGTATTCGGGAACCGTGGCAGTGAAATAGTAGAATCCATCTGTGTGGCGCATGCACCAGGGATCAGCCCGCTGCTCGATCAGAGGATTCGTGATTCCAGCCGTAGCGGCTTTGGCCTCCTGCTGGGCACGCGTGAGGTTCGCTAGGCAGAGCATCGCCAGGGCAACGCCGATCGAGGCGACTCGCGATATGCGGGCGACATAGAGGCCGGGGAGATTCCGGACATGTCTGGCATTCATCGGTTCTTCTCCTGTCATCAGTCTTGGTGCTCCGAAAGGTGATCTGCCCCAGAGGCCGATTCCTGGCGGCCTCGGGCCGATATCCGAGGCCATTGTAGGCTATTGGATGGCAAATGCAATCCTTCGACGTCATCCAAGACCCTGCACATCACGCGTATTTCTGTTGCCCAGCGGGTGATTCGTGCGTACGATGGCATGGTACTGCATTTGTCCGACCCTTGTTGTGGACGAGCGTCTCTTGTGGGGATGTGAAGGAACACGCTGCATGGCAGAGAAATACCGGCTGGTCATCTTCGATTTCGATGGAACGTTGGCTGACACCTTTCCTTGGTTCGCGAACGTCATCAACAGGGTGGCGGAAGAATACCACTTCAAGAAGATCGAACCCGGCGAGCATGAGACCATCCGGCGGTTCGATGCCCGGGGCGTGCTGAAGTATCTCGGGGTGCCTCTCTGGAAGATGCCTCTGATTGCGAACTATATGCGCACGTTGATGACGCATGATATTCAGAAGATCGCCTTGTTCCAGGGCATTGAGGGGCTCCTGCGGCGTCTGTCGAGTGTGGGGCTGACGTTGGCGGTGGTCAGCTCGAATTCATACGAGAATATCCGTCACGTGCTCGGTGAAGAGATGGCAGCCTTGATTGCCTATTACGAGTGCGGTGTGTCGATCTTCGGCAAAGAGGCCAAGCTGCGGAAAGTCCTCAAGCACAGTGGCGTCGCGCCGGCCGAGGCGATCTACATCGGCGACGAGATCCGGGACAGCGAGGCCGCCCGAAAAGTGGGGATCGCCTTCGGTGGCGCCTCCTGGGGCTACACCACACCCGAATCCCTGCGGGCCCACGCCCCGGACGAGGTGTTCGCCAGCATCGACGACATCATGACGCGACTTGCTGTCTCCGTTGGCACTACCGCCTGACCGCGCCTTGCATAAGCGTGAAGGAATGCGGCGGAAATGAATACGTGAAGCTCGTTCCGGAAGTATTTGCCTCCGCCTTCTTCGCTGTCTTGACGGGTTCGCTGCCAAAATCGTTGACGGTCTTGATGTTGGGGCCGTTGACTTCGTAGACTTCGAACGGACCGGCAAATCGACCTTCCTGACAGATGATGTCCGTAGCTATGGCACGATCCTTATGCCGATTGACCACACAAAGCGTCACGCGCCCGTTATCGTAAGCCGCGGAAACATCCAGGTAAGGGACATCCTCTTGCACCGTCGTCGTCTCGCCCAGTCCCAGGAAGAAACGCTCGGTGTCGTAAGTGTCGCAGTCGACGAACACATCGAGGGATGTCCCGCGCACGTTCCGAGAGAACAATTGCAGCGGGTAATAGATGGTCTGTTTGAAGAGAGTTGTCTCGTTCGTGAAGATGGGCGCGATCACGTTGACGAGTTGGGCCATATTGGCCATCTTCACCACGTCGGCGTTGCGGACGAAGGCGTTGAGGAAACCTGCGACGACCAGGGCGTCTTCCAGGTTGTAGCGTTCCTCGAGGGCCCGCGTGCCGCGCATGGAATCGCCGGTCCGGGCCCGGTACCAGACGTTATATTCGTCCCAGGCGATGTAGATCGGGTCGCGGTCACCGCGATCAGCGACAACCATCTCACGGGCAATCATGCCCTTGACGACTTGCGTACGCTGCTCCAGCACCAGGGGCGTGGCCAGGAAGTTGTAGTAATTGTTCTCCGGATTACCCACGTAGATGTGCAGGGCGATGTAGTCGACCACGTCCCTCAACTCGTGCAGCACGGTACTGTTCCAGGCGTCCGGGTCGGCGTTGGGCCGGTAGTTCGACGAACCGGCGGCGATCAGCTTGATGTCCGGCGACGTGAGCCGCATCAGTTTGGCTGCCTCGCGTGCCTTCTTGCTGTAATCCTCGGCGTTGAGGTGGCCCATTTGCCAAAACCCATCCATCTCGTTGCCCAGGCTCCAGTACTTGATGTTGTGGGGCTCCGGGTAGCCGTGCTTACGGCGCAATTCCGCGAAATAGGGGCCTTCCTTGACATTGCAGTATTCCACCCAACGCTGCGCCTCTTCGATGGTCCCGGTCCCCATGTTCACGGCGAAATAGGGCTTGGTCCCGATCGCTTTGGCGAACTCCATGAACTCGTTGGTACCGAACTGGTTGGTTTCCAGTCGGGCCCAGGCCAGTTCCATCCTCGGAATACGCTCCGGCCCGACGCCGTCCAGCCAATGGTAGTTCGAGACGAAATTGCCTCCGGGATAGCGCGTGATGGAGACGCCCAGCTCTTTGGCGGCGGCCAGGACGTCTTGGCGCAGGCCCTTCTCGCCGGCCTGCGGCGAGTCAGGATCGTAGACGCCGCCATAGACGCACCGTCCCAGGTGCTCGACGAAATTGCCGTACAGGTTCTCGTTGATCTGGCCGATGGTCCGGTCGATATCGATCTTGATCCGAGCCTTGCCGCCCCCCGACGATGGCTGAGCCAGGACGTTCACGCTGACGACACTGAGCAGGGCGGCTACCAGACTGACGCATCCTCTTGTTCTCATGGCGAATTCTCCTTGTCGTGATTCTCGCAGATACGGTCTCTTTCGACCATCACAGACGCGCCGATCGGCTGACACTCAATATTTTCGCAACAGGTCCAGCATCTTGCGGTCGAGCTTATGGCCGTGCCAGTCTTCGTATTCGATGTCCTCGCGACCCGAGTCGAGGATGCCGAACGAGCCGCGGAAATTCCACAGGGCGTAGCCGATGCCGTTCTGGGTTAGGATATCCAACACATCACCGAACCAAGCCAGGAAGACCTTATGCGGCGTCTTGATCCAGCAGCCGCATTCGCCGCAGTGCACGCCGACCCCTTGGCGCGCCAACTCGATCCAGGGCTCGTAGTATTTCTCCAGTCGGGCCCGATCCCAGTACTCATCGCCCATCTGGCCGGGCCAGGCCGGCTCGGGAAGGTTGTCGACGTCGGCGAAGGCCCAGGGAGCCTTGTAGTGGGAGATGTACCCCGGTCTGTAACCGCGACAGCTCTGGGCGATGTTCAAGTCGATGATCTCCGGAATCACATCATTGCCCACGTTGTTGCCATCGGCGATGATCAAGTGATTCGGATTGGCCTTGCGTATCGCTTTGGCGGCCGCCTCGGCCACGCGCCGATATACGTCACCCGGTACGGGCCCACGTTTGGAATGCTGATCGTTCATATCCTCGCGCATGCAGGGCTCGTTCACCAGATCGAAGCTGATCTTGGAGGCGGGAATACCCTTGTAGCGTTCGGCCCACATGTCCCAGTGGAAGCAGAAGGCGTCCAAGGCCTCATGATCCTTCCAGAGATTGAACGGCTCGTGGAATCCGGCGTTCACACAGAACCCGGGCGCACGATGGAGGTTCAAGCTGACGTGCAAGCCATATTTGTGCGCCATTTCCACGAGGCCGTCGATATACTCGACCGCACTTTCCTTGATATTGTACATATCGTCCGGCGTGATGCGCTGGGACGGATCGAAATCAATCCAGCGCGGATAGGCCATGGGGACACGCACGAAATCGAAACCCCAGTCGGACATCCAGCGGAAATCATCTTCCGTAGTGCTGTTGCGGCCGCGCCGGCCTCGGGAGATCGGCGCAAAGTAATCGAGAAGATTGAACCCGCGCCAGCGTGGAATCGTGGTTTGGGCGGGTTTGGATTCTTCCGCGGCCTGTGACACGTGGCCGGTGGTAACCATGGCCGCAGCACCGACACCGGCGGCTTTCAAGAACTCCCGGCGGTTCATCTCTGGCGTACGCATGTCTTATCCTCCACGTTGAGTTCGGCATGGGAAACCGTTCGGTGGGCAATTCCCAATCACCGATTTACCGGCTTACGAAGATACCTCATGGCCCGGCGAATAACAAGCCTCGCTCTATGGGCTCTCAGGCCGGAGTGGTCGCTGCTCTCTGACAGCTTCGACGACCTGCTGGATTGCCTCCACCACGGTCGCGGGCTGATCGAGCGGAATCACGTGAGCGCTGTTGACCACCTTGACTTGGATGCTGTCGGAGCAGCGGTGTGCCAAATCCGCCTGCATTTCATGCAGCAGTGCATTCCAGCGTGCGAAATCCTCGGCCGTCACTCCGGGGGGCGGCTCGTCGCCGTGCTTCTCAGCCGTGAGGACCATCATCGGCACCTGAGGCAGAGATGCCGCCGCTCGGACCTGGGCCGCACTTGCCTTGTCAATCTCGCTCCACTCGCTGTACAGCGTGTCGTGATATGCCGTACGCAGTTTCAATATCTGATCGGTCGCTTGCCATTCCGTGGGTAGCTTTGGATTGATTCCCACTCGACCAACGAGCCGGACGATGCCGAGCCGACCCCGGTGTCGTTCGGTCTTGAGGTATTCCGTCCATCCGGCGTAGAGCTCCTTGACGCTCTCCGGCAGCTTGGGCCACTGATCTTCGTGGGCGGTATCCACCAAAATCAGGCCAGCCACCTCATCCGGATACTCGTGGGCGAAAAGGCGGACATTGTACCCGCCGAATGAGTGCCCCACGAGGACATACGGGCCGGGAATCTCTGCATTCTTCAGCAGCGTGTGCAGCTCTGCAACGATCCGCTTGCTGGTCCGGGGCATCGGACCGGCCTCGCTCCAGCCCATCCCCGCGCGATCGTAGGAACAGACGTGGGTGAATTTGGCCGCCTCGGGTTGGACGAGGCACCAGTTCAACGAGCAATCACACACGCCGGCGTCCAGGACCACGGTCGGTGTTCCTTCTCCCATGCACTTGATGTGCAAGCGGTGACCACCCACATCGACCAGCTTCCCGGGCAGAGGATATTGTCTGGCATCACGTGCCGTCGCCAGGGCTTGATACGCCATCCCGGCCAATACCGTGAGCGCGGGCAGGGCAACGGCCGCGATCGCCAGCTTCATGATCGAGCGCCTGAGTATTCCCCGCGTGGTCTGCTTCTTCGTACCATCTGCCCTCGATTCGGTCATATGCCCGGTCCTTCCGCGTCGAGACCTCTCAGTTGTCCGCTGCACGCCTAGCGATTGGATGGTATGATAAGGCCATGCACGAAGTTTTGAAAAGCCATATTCTGCATCTGTTGCACAAGGACGCCACGCCGCGCAGGCGGGGGCATCTGGAAGAAGAGCTGGGCGTTAGTGATCAGTTGCGACCGGCCTTCCGGGAGGCTCTTGACGCCTTGTGTTCCGAGGGCAGCGTTATCGTGGGGCCGCGAAATCTAGTGAGCCTGCCTTCGCTTTCCAGTGAAGTCACGGGCATCTTCCATGCCAATGCCCGCGGCTATGGCTTCGTCACGCCTCAACAGGTCACTGTGGAAGGCGATATATTCATCCCCGCCAAGGCGACCGGCAGCGCTATGACAGGCGATCGCGTGGTGGCGAAACTCACACGTGCTGGTTCCGGCAAAGATTCCGGCCGGCTCAACGGCAAGATCGTCAAGATTCTCGATCGCGCCCACAGTGACGCCGTCGGGACACTGCGTCTGGAACAGGAGCGTTGGCTCGTCCAACCTGACGGCGGTGATTTTTCCCGTCCCATCGAACTCGACAGCGTTGACGCGCGCGTGGCCCGGCACGGCGACAAAGTCACCGTGAAGATTCGCTCTTACCCGACCCGCTCGGAACCGGCGCGCGGCGTGCTTACCGAGATCCTCGGTCGGCCCGGTCGCTTCGATAGCGAGACCTCCGCTATCATCAAGCGTCATCGGTTGCGTGAAGAGTTCGAGCCATCTGCCTTGGTCGAGGCCAGCAACGCGCGGGAAGCCTTCAATCCGGACGAGGCTCGCGGTCGTCACGATATCAGCGATACTCTGGTGATTACCATCGATCCGCCGGACGCTCAGGATTTCGACGATGCCATCAGCCTGAGGCGCAACCGCAAAGGAGGCTGGACGCTCGGTGTCCACATCGCTGATGTCAGCCACTTCGTACCGGCCGGCTCGGCCCTGGATCGCGCCGCCCAACAGCGGGGCAACAGCGTCTACCTGCCCGGCCGGACCCTGCCCATGTTGCCCGAGATGCTCAGCAACGATGTCTGTTCGCTCCAGCCGGGGAAACGCCGTTATACCAAGAGCGTCTACCTGAGCTATAGCAAGGACGGTTTCCCCCAGTCGACGCGCTTCGCCAACACGCTGATCGAATCCAAAGCGCGCCTGTCCTACCGGCAGGCCGATGCCGTGCTGAAGGGACACACGGGCGGTTTCTCCGAAGAGGTCACGGCTTTGTTGCATGACATGGAGACGCTCGCCCATGCGATCGAGAAGCGGCGACGGCAGGCCGGGATGCTGCAACTGAAGATGGGTGAGAAAGATGTGGTACTGGACGACGATGGGCGCGTCGTGGACGTCCAGCCCGCCGATGCCAGCTATCCGCACACCGTCATCGAGATGTTCATGGTGGAGGCAAATGTTGCCGTGGCGTCTCTGCTGGATCGCTACTGTATCCCGTTCATGCGGCGAATTCATCCGGAGCCCGCTCGGAAGACCCTGCGCCGGCTCTCGGAAACACTCAGGCTTTTGGGTATTACCTTGTCGCGCCAGCCGCAGCGGTCGCATCTACAGACTCTGCTGGACAGCGTACGGAGCACGCAGGCCGCGCGGCCCGTGCACCTGCTGGTCCTGCGCAGTCTGGCCAAGGCGACCTACGATCCGGTCAATGTCGGGCACTACGCCCTCGCGGCCTCGAAGTACTGTCATTTCACCAGTCCCATCCGTCGCTACGCGGACCTCATGGTGCATCGCGTCCTCCAGGCCTATCTCACCGGTCACGCCGACCACGCCCGGCGTCAGTACACGTTTCCGGAGCTGACCGAGATTGGTGAGCACATCTCCGAGACCGAGCAGGTGGCCGAAGATGCCGAGCAGGAACTCAAGACGATCCTCATTCTTCACTTGCTGCGCCAGCGGGTGGGCCGGGAATTCGACGGTGTGGTCGTGACATTGACAGCCTATGGAGCGGCGGTCCATCTGCCCGACTACGGCGT
>CP070782.1:3641280-3648097 GCA_020346325.1 Phycisphaerales bacterium | reverse complement strand
GGCTCCAGCAACTCAGTCGCAGCCGGGTCGAGCCGCACAAGAGTGTGTTCTTCGAGAACAACATCGTCTATTGGAAAGAGGGCAAGTTGCTCGACAACAAATGGCGGGACAAGCCCTACACGTTCTACTTCCATCCCAAGAATGCCAGCGGCTCGCGCGAGATCACCAGCACCTTCGACATGGATTGGAATGTCTACTTCAACCCGAGGCTCGACCTCGACGACGTAGACTTCAATGGGTTGACCTGGGAAAAGTGGCACGAAACCGGCAAAGACAGGCATTCCGTTTACGCCGATCCACTCTTCGTCGATGCCGACAACTACGATTTCCGCCTCCGGCCCGAGTCACCGGCTCTGGCAATGGGCTTCGAGCCCATCGACACGTCGACCGTCGGCCCGCGCCAGTAGAGTGCCGGCCCGACGGATTTTGCAGTGTTTTCCCTGATTAGGAGCCACAGATCGATCAAGAATGTTACAATGGCTGGTGATCGTACGGCCCCGACCATGTGTTGCGCCGGCTAAACCGGAGACGACGTGCAATCACGCGCCTCAGTAAACGGAGATGTCACTGTACCATAGACGGAGGTCCTCCATATGAAGCCCAAAGCATTTCTCACCCTTCTGACCCTTTCAACACTCATCTTGGCCATCCCGGCCGTTGGCAAACCGCAGGTCGTGTTCCGCCCGACGGTCGGCGCGGTTGACGTCCTCGTCGATGGCGCGCTTTTCGCCCGCTACATCCATGAGATCGATCCGGCTCAGCCGCTGGCTGCGGAAAATGTCTTGCTCACCAAGCCCGTCCTCTATCCGCTGCGCACGCCGTCGGGCACCACCGTGACACGCGGCTGGCCCTTCACGGAGATCGAAGGGGAAAGACGGGATCACCCGCACCACATCGGTCTGTATTTCACGTACGACGAGATCAACGGGAACAACTTCTGGAACAACAGCAGGCAACCTCTGCCCGCCATCAGGCACCTCCGCACCGAGTTGACCACCGACGCCGACGGCCACCCGGCCTTGGCGACCGTTGCGCACTGGATCGGCAAAGGCGAGGTGACGCTCCTGACCGAGCGCCGCCGGACGAGCTTTATCCCTGGGGACGATCAGCACATCATCGACCTCGATATTGAGTTGGAGGCCGTCGCCGACGAGGTCGAATTCGGTGACACGAAAGAAGGGATGTTCGCCATCCGCCTGGCCCAATGGCTCACCGAGAATACCGACTCGCGCTACCAGCTCGGAACCGGCAGCTACCTTAGCTCCAACGGCGACGAGAAAGAGGCGGGCGTCTGGGGCAAGCGGGCCGCGTGGGTCCGGATCGAGGGCAACAAGGAAGGGGCGACCGCCGGCATCGCCATCCTGAACCATCCGACCAGCACGAATTATCCGACCTACTGGCACGCCCGGGGCTATGGCGCCTTCTCAGCCAATCCGCTGGGCCAGTACGCGTTTCAACGGTCACACAGAGTCGAAAACGCGAAGCCCTTCGGCCTGGCCCTCAAGAAGGGCGAAAGTGTCCCCTTCAAGTTCCGCGTGGTCATCTATGACGGCGCCCGATCGAAACAACAACTCGACGATGCATTCCGGGAATACGCCCAATAAGCCAATCGTTTAACCGTTCATTCCATGGGAGTAGCTGACATGTCAACGACGACCAGACGCACATTTCTAAAGAGTTCACTCGCCCTCGGGACGGCCTTCACCGTTTGTGGCACCCGCGCCACGGCCCAGGTCTTGGGCGCCAACAACCGCCTGCGCATCGCGGTGGCCGGCCTCAACAGTCGCGGCGGCAGTCACATCAATGGCTGGCTCGAGCAGGACAACGTGGAAATCGCCTACCTCATCGATCCCGACGAGCGGGTCCTGGCAGGCAAACTCGACTACGTCAAGAGAAAGACCGAGGGCAAATCCACCTGCAAGGGCGTTGCGGATGTGCGCAAAGCGCTCGAAGACAAGAACCTCGACGCCATCTCGATCGCCACCCCCAATCATTGGCATTCGCTCATGACGATCTGGGCGGCCCAGGCCGGCAAGCATGTTTACGTGGAAAAGCCAATGAGTCACGACATTGCGGAGGGGCGCGTGGCCGTCGAGGCGCAGAAGAAATACGGCGTCGTCATTCAACATGGGACGCAAAGCCGCAGCAGTGCCAGGAACGCCGGCCTGCACGATCTCATCCGCGCGGGCAAGTTCGGCAAAATGAAGATCTCCTACGGCTACTGCTGCAAACCCCGCAGCGGCATCGGCTTTGAGTGCCCCACGGCGCCGCCGGCCCATTTGGACTGGAACCTATGGCGCGGCCCCGCGATCATCGATCAGTACCATGCCAACTATGTACACTATGACTGGCATTGGTTCTGGGAGACGGGCAATGGCGATATGAACAACCAGGGTACCCACCAGCTCGACATGGCCTACTGGGCGCTGGACAAGGGCCTGACGCATCCGATCCGCGCCATGGCGCTGGGCGGGCGCTTCCTCTGGAACGATCAGGGCGAGACGCCCAACACCATGTTCGGCATGGCCGAGTATCCCAATGGACAGTATGTGTTCTTCAATGTGCGCAACGTCAACTACGACGGCTACCAGCGCCAGGTCGAGAACGAATACTACTTCGAGGATGGCGGCAAGATCATTCGCGGAAAATACTATCCCGCCGGCAGCGATCAGGGCGAAGATATCGACGTCCCGGCCGGCCACGTCACTCCCGGCGGCAACTGGGGCAGTTTCATCGCCGCCTGCCGCGCCGGCGATCCGAGCATGGCCAACGGCAATGCCGTTGACGCCCACCGCGGTTGTGTGCTCGGTCACCTCATGAACAACTCCTATCGCCTGGGCCGGGCCGTTCCCTTCAACGAGGCCGCCGGACGCTTCGGGGACAACACCGATGCCTACGAGCATTTCATGAAGCTCCACGAGATCATGAGGGACGGCGTCGGGCTGCCCGAAGACGGAACGGAGTACATCGTCGGGCCATGGCTGACCTTCGATCCCGAGACCGAACGGTGTACGGGAGCCTTTGCCACCGAGGCCAACGAGCTGCTGAAGGACGCCAATCGCCCCGGATTCCAGGTGCCTGATCCCAAGCGTGTGTAGGCAGGCTTGCACGCGCATGATGCCGGAACGCCGCGGGAAAGCGCAGCCTTGTCATGCTGAACGCAGTGAAGCATCTGGCTCCGGACCGGGCTTGACGGTCATTCCCGGGCTTGGCCCAGATCCCGTTCGACTGCGCTCAGGGCGGGCTCTTCGCCTCTGGCTCAGGATGACAAAAAGGGCAGAGGAGCGGTATCATAGCGCTGCAGTTGGATTTAGGCTGATCCGAGCTGCGCGTGGCGGAAGCAGTCGACGACGTGGTCGTTGACCAGGCCGGCCGCCTGCATGAAGGCGTAACAGATCGTCGAGCCGACGAAGTTGAAGCCGCGCCGCTTGAGGTCTTTGCTCAGCGCGTCTGACTCCTTCGTGCGGGTCGGGATTTGCGCCACTGACGTCCAGGCATTCTGTATCGGTGCTCCGTCCACGTGGCGCCAGAGGAAGGCATCGAACGAGCCCAACTCCGCCTGGATTTCGAGGAAGGCGCGGGCGTTGTGCACCGCTGATTCGACTTTGAGCCGATTGCGCACGATGCCTGGATTCCTGAGGAGCTGTTCGATCTTCTTGGGACTGTACTTCGCCACCTTCTGCGGATCGAAATTGTCGAACGCGGCACGGTAGTTGTCGCGCTTCTTCAGAATGGTCAGCCAACTCAGTCCGGCCTGGGCGCCATCGAGCACGACCATCTCGAACAACGTGCGGTCGTCATGGACGGGAACGCCCCATTCCTCGTCGTGATAGGCGAGGTAGATCTCGTGCCCTTGGCACCATTGGCAGCGTTGTTTCATTGATGCAACTCCCGTCGAGAACCTGGCAGACGAGGCGCTCTAGTAGCCGGCCGCCTGGCCGTCCTTGCGTGATTCGGAGGCTCCGAAGTAGACCTTCGTCTTCCAGTCGTAACGGATAGCCTGATAGCCGCCAAAGCCGCCCACATTGACCTGGATTCGGTGTCCCATTTTGACCAGTTCGCGGGCGGTCTCATAGGGAAATCCCGTTTCGAGATGGACTGTTCCTCCGTCCTTCATTGTGGTGCCGGTGGGTTGGGACGATCCGAAGTGGACCACGCGGGGGGCATCGCCCGCCTCCTGGACGTCCATACCGAAATCGACGATGTTCACGACGACCTGGACGTGGCCCTGCGGCTGGGTCGGTCCGCCCATGACGCCGAAACTCATGAAGGGCTTTCCGTCCTTGGTGATGAAGGCCGGGATGATCGTATGGAAGGGTCGCTTGTGCGGCGCGTAGGTGTTGAAGTGGCCTTCCTCCAGCGTGAACAGTTCGCCCCGATCCTGGAAGATGAAACCGAGGCCGTCCGGGGCCAGGCCGCTGCCCATGCCGCGGAAGTTGCTTTGGATCAGCGAGACTATGTTGCCGTCTTTGTCCGCGACGGTCAGGTAAATCGTGTCCCCTTCGTTCAGCGCCGGGTTGCCCGCTTCGTAGCGCCGGGCGGCGCGCTGTGGATCGATGAGCTTTCTTCGCTTGGCGGCGTATTCTTTCGAGATCAGCTCCTGAACGGGAATGTCATTGAAGGCCGGGTCGGCGTAGAACTTGGCCCGGTCCTCGAAGGCCAGCTTCTTGGCCTCGATGAAGCAGTGCACGTAGTCCCGGCTCCCGAATCCCATGCCCTTGATATCGAATCCTTCCAGGATGTTGAGGATTTGCAGGGCCGCAATGCCCTGGCCGTTGGGGGGCAGCTCCCAGATACGAAAGCCGCGGTAGTCGGTCGAGACAGGCTCGACCCACTCGGAGCTGTGCCCGGCCATGTCACGATACGACAGGAAACCACCGACACGCTTCATAAAGGCGTCGATGGTGCGGGCGATCTCGCCCCGATAGAAGACGTCGCGACCTCCCTGGGCGATCTTTTCCAGCGTGTTGGCCAGATAGGGATTCTTGAAGATTTCGCCTGCCTTCGGTGCGGGCATGAACGTCTCGGCGAAGCCTTCATAGTCCTTCAGTATCGGGATGCTGATCTGCCAGTCGCGGGCGATCACATCCGAGACGGGAAATCCCTGCCGCGCGTAGGCGATGGCGGGCTGGAGAATCGTCGTCATCGGCAGCGTGCCGAAGCGCTCGTGCAGTTCGAACCAGCCGTCGACACAGCCCGGCACGCTGACCGGTAGTGGGCCCCGGGCCGGAATCTGCTTCAGGCCCAGGTCCTTGAAATGTTGCAGTGTCAGCGCATAGGGGGACCGTCCGCTGGCGTTGAGGCCGTAGAGTTCCTTCGTCCGGGCGTCCCAGACGATGGCGAACAGATCGCCCCCGATACCGTTGCCGGTCGGCTCCATCAGGCCGAGCGCAGCGTTGGCGGCAATCGCAGCATCGACGGCGCTGCCTCCCTGTTTCAAAATGTCCAGCGCCACCTGCGTCGCCAGCGGCTGGCTGGTGGCCGCCATGCCGTGCTGGGCGATCACGCGGGATCGACTGGCGAACGGTTTGCCTGTGATGCGGTCGTATCCAGCCGCCGGCTGGGCCAGCACGCATACCAGTAGTACTAGAGTGGAAATCGTCTTCATGTCAGCCTCGTCACCATGCGCACATCATTCGAGCGTACTACGTTGCCTGGGACGTGGTTCCAGCATCGCAGCATCGATTCACATGATGTTACTATCGCCTGGATTATCGGGCAATGCAAGAAGGAAGATCGATCGCCAGATCGGTCATTCCGACGGGGGCTCCAACTCTTGCGGCACACAGAGGTTGCTGCGGTTCCGCGCGTGACGGCCGCAATGGTCGCATCGGAAGCGGGGTTCGTCGATGAGCGCCTCATACGCCAGTGCGTCCGACAGGTGCAGACCTTGCGACACGATGTAACACAGATGCTCTTCGTGCAGCTCTGCGTCACAAATGATTTCCAGTCGTGTTTTCGTATCCGTCATTGTCGTACACCTCCAGCAGCTACCTGGCATTGTCGAGTGCCTAGATACGTAGGCGCAGACCGGGTGTTCTGACCTAGTTCAGGGAAATGAAAAAGAAATTTTCAGCCCGTTTGGGCCGTGTCCGGGCCTTCTCCAAGTTCACCCGGAGCACTCACAGAATTGTCCGGACCGTCGGCGTCCGAGACGCTTGTGCCTCTTCGGGACGCCCGGCGCGTGTCCCCGGGGACATGGCAGGAACGTTTCTGGTGCGGCCGCCGCGGAGGGATTTTCTCACCTTTTGCTTGAACCTGCTCATCTGATCGCCGGCGGCAATTCGGGTAGACGCAGCGCCTACGTTTAGTTGTTATACTCATGAAAGACGTCTTTTCCAGACTGGACTATGGGGCCGATGGAAGACCGATTGCTGGTATGGCGATGCAAGCGGGGCAGTGCGGCAGCCATGGCGCAGATCTATGGGAAGTATCGCAGAGATCTGCTCATTCTGGCGCTGGCTCTGCTCAATGACAAGGCGGCGGCCGAGGATATCGTGCACGATGTCTTCGTGGCCTTCGCGGAAGGCCTGCCCGATTTTTCTCTGACGGGTCGCCTGCGCGCCTATCTGATGACCTGCGTCGCCAACCGGGCCCGCAATCACAACAAGGCCAAACGTCCGAGCGAGGTTGTCGCTGCCGGTACGTCCCGGGACAGCGCCGGCGGACTGGAACCGAGCGAACGTCTCGTTTGCAGCGAACAGCTTGGCCGTCTGGCGGAAGCGTTGGATCAGTTGCCCTACGAGCAACGGGAGACCCTGATGCTCCACGTGTACAGCGGGCTATCCCTGCGCGCCATCGCCCGGGCGCAAGGGCT
>CP070782.1:3622330-3641180 GCA_020346325.1 Phycisphaerales bacterium | reverse complement strand
GACGGACGAGGGCTGCTCGATGGACTCGAATTCCAGGCAGCCGGACAGGAGAATCGATGCGATCAGTAGAGCCGCTCCCAGATATCGCTTTCCGAGGTTCATGGCTCGTACCCCCATAGCAACGCCACCAGCGTCTGCTGTTCATGAAGCCCCATTGACACTCGCCTGCGCCGCCTCGGTGTCGTCCCGGTGTCAAGTTCTCGCTAAATTCCCGGCAGCGCGACGTCCTTTCAGCTTCGCCACACTTTCAAAGACTGCCGCCCATATACGGCCGGACGCCGGCCCAGTGCGAAGAATTTGTGAAATGTGTGGTCTGCGATACAATTTCTTAGCTCGTCCTTTCCTCCTCTCCCTGCCGGGCGTCCTGATGCGCTGGAATCCGGGGACATCTATGAGCAAGCCGTTGTCAAGACGGTGGCGGGATGTTGTCGCGGGATTTCCAGATTACGTGGCGTGCAGGAGCACTGATTATGAAGTTAAATGGCTAATCCCGGCTTACACAGCTCTATGACTCCGGGGCGAGGAGACAGGTTCTTTCCTCCCCCGCCTCGCACCGCAGGGGTCACATCACTGCCAAGAAATACGTAGTTTCCACAATTGACCTTTTTTCGGTCCCGTGTCATACTGTACTCACACAGTTGCCCTGGAAATCCAAAGGCCGGAACACGTGGTCATGAAGATTGCCACGCGTGTGAAGCATTTCAGGGCATCCAACATCTCCGGAGGACGGTTATGGCTTATTTAGTGAAATCAATTGCCGTGCCGCTCATTTGGATCGTAGGATTGTTGATCCTTGGCTTGGCATTCCTGGCCTGGCGACGGAAGAGATGGATGGTTAGGCTGGGTTGGACGTGTGCGGTTGTTGGGACACTGCTTCTGCTTACTCTTAGCATCCCATTGGTTGCAGACCTGCTCCTCTACTCTCTCGAATGCAGGCACACGCCTCCTTCGGCGGAGGTCTTGCTTACGCTTGACACCGTTGTCGTCCTGCCTGCCAACTCCAGGTGTCAATCGTTGCGCTTGCTGAACGGCATTAGGACGTTCCAGCAAAGCAGCGCTCGGATGCTCGCCTTACCCGTCGCACGCTCACAGCCGGAGAGTGAATGCGCCGCGCAGAACCCCAAAACAGTAGCAGAGCAAATGGGTGTTCCGCAGACTCAGATCATTGTTCAGGCCCTTACCCACAACACGATGGAAGACGCCATCGAAGCAAGACGGCTAATTCCTACGGAGAGCGAACGCCGGATTGGGCTTGTGACCTGCGCGCTACATATGCCGCGCGCCAAATGGGCCTTCAAAGAACTGTTTCCCCATGACACGGTTGTTCCAATTCCCGTAGGCCGCCGATGTGCGAAGCCATCGTTTCGGGCGGAAACGGTCGTGCCCTCTGTCGAGGCCTTCCACAACAGCACACGCGCATTGCACGAATGGCTTGGCTTGCTCTGGTACTCGTTGCGATACGCTCAGACCGGCGGCGAATGATTTGTCCTCTTATTGCCCGTCTGTATGCTGAATGGTCCAAACCGTGTACGCGCGAGAGTGGGCGTCACTTAACGGAAAAGGGGCTGAGCCCATCACATTGCAGCTTGAGCATATCAAGATTGAGTCGGTGCTCCTCAAGCCCGGCGTGCTCGTCTCGGCAGTCGTCCTCTTCATCCTGGCGATGGCGATCCTGGTCGTCGGCTTGCTGTGGTGACGGCGCGGGGACCCGCTAGAACAGCGCCGTCGCGTCGGGTCCGGTCGAGGGTTGCTCGTAGCCTTCGTCGATCGGCAGGTCGTCGCGGGCGGCGGCGGCGTTGGCCAGGCGGTCGCACGCTTCGTTGTCCGGATGGCCGGCATGGCCTTTGACCCACTTGAACGCCACTTCGTGCCGCGCGCAGACCGTTAGGAGGCGTTGCCACAGGTCCACGTTCACCGCCTTGTCCTTCTTGTTGCGTTTCCAGCCGTTGGCCCGCCAACGCCGCACCCAGCCCTGCGTCATGGCATCGACGAGGTACTTCGAATCGCTGTGCAGCGTGACGCGACAGGGATCTTTGAGCGCTTCGAGCCCGGCGATGGCGGCCATGATCTCCATGCGATTGTTGGTGGTGCGGGCAAAGCCGCCGGAGAGGCATTTCTCGTGTCGGCCGTAGCGCAGCATGACGCCGTAGCCGCCCGGACCAGGATTACCCAGGCAGCCACCGTCGGTATAGATCGTGACATCTTTCTTCGATTCGTCCATAAGACCGGGCATTGTATCGTCAGTATGGCCACCGTCAACGAATTTACCGGAGTCGCCCGAGTCGATCTTGAGGCAGTGTTATCGGCCGATACAGGTCAGTAGCAGAGATTTGATCGCTGTTTCGACGAAATGAGCCCCGATATCGTCGGGCAGCGACCATCCTGGCGAAGTGGCCGGTTTGAGCAGCCGATCAATCGATTGACGGGGCTCGCGTAGGGTCGGGTTCCGGAGCAGTCAAAGATCACACAACCCGACATAGGAAGGACGGTGACCGATGAAACTGACGCATGTCTTGGTGGTAATTATCCTGGCCCTGGCGGCTGTCTACTTCGTCTCGCAGCGCGGCGGTGCGACCGAGATCACCCGGACGGGGGATTCCCTGTCGATTGTCATCGGTCAGTATCGGCTTGAGGCGAGGCTGGAGGGGGAAGAGTTCCGCGATTCATTTCTGGTCATCGGCGGCATCCGGCAGGGCAATCTGTATTTCAGCACGCTGCTGTCGGTGATCCCGCTGGATACGGCTGAGCAACTGGCCCAGCGCTACGGCAATTTCCGCCGTTGCAGCTCGCCCGGTGCCAGAGCCGGAATGGACAGCGTGATCTCGATGGCCCTCTATGCCAATGACGGTCAGGTGGAGCGGACGCTCCAGAAAGTCAACAAGCTGGCGCTGGCCGGCAAGGATCCGGTCATTGCGATGACGTTCGCGCCGTTGGAGATCATGGACCGCAAGGTCGCGCACGGCGGTGAGGAAATACCGCTCACGACCCAGGACGATACGTGCTGCTATCTGGTCACGGAGGCTAAGCTCGTCCAGCAGGGTCTGGACTTTGAGGACTAGGAATAGACCGGTCGGGACGTTAATGGTGCCTGGGCTGATACTCTATCAGCCGTGTCCGAGTCCGCACTGAGGCAAGCAGTCATGACTTGCTCCTTGTGCACCGAGAAGGAGCTCGGATTTGCCCAGTTCCTTTATTACAATCCTTTTGAGACGTGCAGCTGTCGCTCGTGTAGCGCGACCCTGAGGGCCGGTGTGCTGACGCGGTATCTTTGCTTTGCCACGCTGGGGCCCTCTCGCCAGTTGCGTCTACACCTCGCCCGTCATGTCGGGCTCCATCGATTCGCGAACGGACAAGGCGGTCCGAATGCTGCTGGGGCTGTTCCTTCCCTATCTCGTCATTCCGGCGCAGGTCATCGTGCTCATCATTCCGACCGTCGGTTACACCTGGAAATGGGGGCCTCTGCACCTCGTCACGGGACCGGAACGGGGCGACATGGATGCTCAGGTGCATAGAGCCGGTTGAATCCGGCGACATGAAGATCATCTGGCGTCACCACGACTCGTGACAGGAAATACGTAGTTCCCACAATTGACACGGCGCACCGGCTGGTCATAATAGCAGGTGCTACAAGTGCGATTTTCTTAATCGAAATGGATTTAGCTGAAATGATGGCACTGTGTAGCAGGGAGGCAGGGGCGATGAAGAGGGCTGTTTTGCACGCCGTCATGTCTCCCTTTTTGTTTTGACCCTGAGCGTCTGTGTCGGACCGTGGGCCGCAGGTGCCATGCAGTGGGGAGAACCTGCGACGGTCCCCACAGACTGACCACTAGTGCATGGGATTGACAAGTCTTCCAGGGCATTTTCAATCCTGTCTCTGGGCCTGTGATGAACGCCATTGCAGGCCCATGTCTTTTCCATGTCTCTGTCCTCTGGCGTTCGTGCCTCAACCTCGTAGCGCACAGCGCCGGCTTGCCGACGGGCTGGATTTCGTTATCATGGGTACGATGCGTGGCTGGTACGGGATATCTTCGGCTCGTGATCCGGCCCACGTAAACGAATGCCGGACCGAGGCAGGAGACGACATCGATGAGATGTACAGGAATATCGCGGCGTGCTTTCTTGAAAGCGGCAGGGGTAGCGCTGGCCGGCCCGGCCTGGTCAACAATCACGCCGGCGGCCGAGCCAGCGCCGAGGCGACCCAACATTCTCTTCTGCATTGCTGACGATGCCTCGTGGGTGCACATGGGGGCATACGGCTGTTCCTGGGTGCAGACGCCCGGGTTCGATCGTGTCGCGCGCGAGGGTGTGCTCTCCACCAACGCTTACACGCCCAACGCCAAGTGCGCGCCGTCCCGCTCCTGCATCCTGACCGGTCGCAATTCCTGGCAGCTCGAAGCGGCGGCCAACCACTGGTGCTATTTCCCCGTGAAGTTCAAGACCTACGCCGAGGTATTGTCCGAGCAAGGTTACCACGTGGGCTTCACGGGCAAAGGCTGGGCGCCGGGTGTCGCGCGTACGGCTGACGGCCAGCCTCGCCACCTGGCAGGCAAGCCCTACCAGGCCCGCAAGCTCACGCCTCCGACGCGGGCCATCAGCAACAAAGACTACGCTGCGAACTTCGCTGACTTCCTGGCCGCCCGGCCCGAAGACAAGCCCTTCTGCTTTTGGTATGGTGGTCACGAGCCGCACCGGGCCTACGAGTTCGATTCGGGCCGCAAGAAGGGGGGCAAGCAACTCGATCAGGTCAATCGCGTCCCAGGCCAATGGCCCGACAATGAGACCGTCCGAGCCGATCTGCTCGACTATGCCTTCGAGATCGAACATTTCGACAAGCACTTGCAGGCCATGCTGACGCGGCTGGAAGAGCAGAACCTGCTGGACAACACGCTCGTGGTCGTTACGGCCGACAATGGCATGCCCTTCCCGCACGTCAAAGGTCAGGAATACGAATACTCCAACCACCTGCCTCTGGCGATGATGTGGAAGCAGGGCATTCGCAATCCGGGTCGCAAGGTCGACGATTACGTCTGTTTCATCGATTTCGCTCCAACCTTTCTCGAAAGCGCCGGCGTCGATGGCGCGCAGGCCGGGATGGCGCCGATCACAGGCCGCAGTCTGACTGAGATTTTCCAGTCGACCAAATCGGGGCAATGCATCGCCCGGCGCGATCATGTATTGATCGGCAAGGAACGTCACGATGTGGGCCGACCCAACGATCTGGGCTATCCCATTCGCGGGATCGTCAAGGATGGCTTCCTTTATCTGCACAACTTCGAGCCCGACCGCTGGCCGGCCGGGAACCCTGAGACCGGCTATCTCAACACCGACGGCAGCCCGACCAAGACCGAGTGTCTTGAAGCCCGTCGCATGCCCGAAACCCGGCGCTATTGGACCTGGTCTTTCGGCAAGCGTCCCACGGAAGAACTCTACGACATCCGCAAGGACTCTGATTGTCTGGAAAACCTAGCCGAGCGGCCGGAACTCCAAGCACGTAAGGCCGCGCTGAAGGAGCAACTCTTCGAAGAGCTGCGCGCCCAGGGCGACCCGCGCATGTTCGGCCGGGGCCACATCTTCGACGCCTACCCCTACGCCGACGGCAAGACCGGTCACTTCTATGAGCGCTACCGCAGTGGCGAACTCGACAAAAAAGCCGCCGGCTGGGTCAACCCCTCCGACTTCGACGGCTCCGCCCCCTGACCGATGTGTCCATAGTGCCTCTGCGCGCCGTGACATCCGTGCGATCCGGCCGAGCAACTCGTCGCCTTCTGTCATTTGGACCGAGGGCCCTGGCCCGAGCGGAGAAATCTGCGCGAGACCGGGACGCGCGTTTCGTTCGCCGCCAGATCCCTCGACTGCGGTCGGGATGACAGCGAAGGGGCAACGGTGCGATGCGAACGGCTTGCTCAGCTTGCGTCTGTCTGATCGGCTTGGGGGCTGCGGCCGTCTTTGGTGTCGATAGAGGGTTTGCCGGTCAGGACCCGGAGGATTTCGCTGGCGACGGGCGGGCAGCCTTTGACGAAAGGCCGCTGGTCCTTGGGGCGGGCGGTGCAGTTGCCCACGCAGAGTGTCTGCTCGGGCAGTTCCTGGTGGCCCTTGCCGATGGCCAGGGTCAGGTGCTCCATGTCGGGGAAGTAGTCGAACAACTGGTCGCGGTAGCGTTTCAGAAAGAGCAGGACGGTGGACTGGCACGCACTGCACGAGTTGTTGTCCAGCACCGTGACGTTGGGGAACTGGATACTCAGGTTGGCGGGCGGCCCGGCAAAGGTCACGGCCCAGTCGTGCCAGTTGTCCGGCGTCACATCGATGGCGTCCAGATCGATCACGCCGTAGCCGCGTGCCGCACCGAGGGCCAGGTGAGGCACCGCCTCGGCCGATGTGCCCATCAACCGGCACGCCACGGCGTCGGCGGCGAAGGTATCGGCACCGGCGACCACGATGTCCACCGTTTTCGGGTCGCCCGCGCTGGGGCCCAGCCCTTCCATGCCCACGGTACCATCGATGATCGCCAGGTGCGGCCGCAGGGCCGAGGCCATATCGGCAATCGCAATGTTGATCGGCTTGTTCGCATCGCCTTCGACAGCCGGCAGCATGTGCAGCTTCACCTTACTGCGTCGCCAGAGACAGCCCTTCATGTTCTTGACCGACAGCGTCACGCCCGTGTGCATGTGCATCTTCATCACCGGGACCGAGACGACCAGGTCGTGTTCGAGCACCTCGGCGCAGACCTTGATCCGGTGCAGGACCTGGCCCTCGCCGAGCGCCACGTCAACGGGCGGACGGCGGTCCAGGTCGATCAGCGGGCAATCGCGCTGCCTGGCGACCGTGGCGATCCCGGTTGCCTCGAAGGCCTCGGTTGCGTCGACGCCTGTAATCGGACTCTCACCGATGGCGACTTCGGCGCCGGCGGCGCGCAGCGCGTCAATCGTAGCCGCGGCGACCTCGGGGTGCGTCGTGATCCCCTCGCCCGGCAGCGCAACCCGGCCCGCGTTGGGCTTGATCAAGATGCGCTTACCGGCGACGGGTGTCAGGTCCAGCGCTTGCAGGGCCGCCCGTGTGTTGGCATAGGCACCTTGGCCGTGGGCCACCGCGACGAAGGGGCGTGCGCTCGATTGTAAGAATGGATTCTTCGCCAGCATCAGAGTAGGAAAGACGATATCACCCAGCGGGAAATATCCCTCACCGTATTAGGTTATCCTTCATGAGTTTACAACCCATTAATTATATCTCCAGAGGCCCCGTTGTGTCAAAGAAACCTCGAAGACCGCCGTAGGTCGTAGGTGTATGTAGGGGCAACCCACTGTGGTTTCCCGGCGTCGCGATGGCCAGCCTCACATCGCGCGCATTGGCCCGGCCGACTTGATTTCCCTTGCTTTGGCCTCAATCGTTTCGCATAGTATCTGCAACTCAGCGGCTGCCCGCACGGATCGCTGGCGGCACAGACCTGACTGCCATGTGAGGATCGATATCGATGACGCGTTTGGTTCCAACGTTCGTGGCCCTTTGTTGCCTGGGCCTTGTCTTTCCTGTGGGGTGCGCCTTGTCCCAGAATACCTCGCTCGGCCTGTTCGAAGGCCATGGCGACATCGGTGACGTGGGCGTGCCGGGCGCGGTGCGCTACGATGGCGGGCAGCAGAGTTACGTGGTGACCGGCGGCGGCGAGAACATGTGGTTCGATACCGATGCTCTGCACTTCGTCTGGAAGCGGATGACGGGCGACGTCACGCTGGCGGCCGACATTCAGTGGATTGGCGACGGGGGCAACGCGCATCGCAAGGCGTGTCTGTTGATCCGCCAGAGTCTCGATCCCAACGCCGCCTATGCCGACGCCGTCGTGCATGGCGACGGCCTGACTTCGCTTCAGTATCGCCAGGTGCGGGGTGGAACGACCCGCGAGATTCAGTCTAACGTGACGGCCCCGCGCCGCCTGCGCATCGAGAAGCAAGGTGATTTCGTCTCCATGTCGATCGCACACGAAGGCGAGGCGCTGCATGCCGCGGGTGGCTCGTTCAAGATCGAGTTTGCCGAGCCCTTCTACGTCGGGTTGGGCGTCTGCGCTCACGACAACGCCGTCTCGGAGCAGGCGGTCTTCTCGAACGTCGAAATCACTCGTGGCCAGGCCAAGCCCGCCGTCGAGCCCGTGCTGGAGAGCACGCTGGAGATCGTCCCGATCGCGTCGGGGGATCGCCGCGTCGTCTACCACACGCGGGACCATATCGAGGCACCGAACTGGTCGCGCGATGGGAAGTATCTGCTGTTCAACAGCGGCGGCCGCATCTATCGGATTCCGGTTGAAGGTGGCATGCCAAAGCTTATCGATACCGGATTCGCCACGCGCTGCAACAACGACCATGGCCTCTCGCCCGACGGCAGGCAACTGGCGATCAGCGACCAATCCCAGGAAGGAGGCAAGTCCCTGATCTACATCGTGCCGGCTTTCGGCGGTACGCCGCGCCGTGTCACGGCGCTGGGACCGTCCTACTGGCACGGCTGGTCGCCCGATGGCAAGACCCTGGCCTACTGCGCCGAGCGCGATGGGGAGTACGATGTCTACACCATCCCGGCCGAAGGCGGCGCAGAGAGGCGCCTGACCACCGCGGCGGGCCTAGACGATGGACCCGACTATGCGCCCGACGGTCAAACCATCTACTTCAACTCGGTCCGCACCGGCACGATGCAGATCTGGCGCATGAACGCCGATGGTAGCGACCAACACCAGGTGACCTTCGATGAGTACAACGACTGGTTCCCGCACCCGTCGCCGGACGGGCGGTGGATCGTTTTCGTCTCGTACGAAAAGGACGTGGAAGGGCACCCGGCCAACAAGGACGTGATGTTGCGGCTGATGCCCACCGCCGGCGGCGAGATCCAGGTCCTGGCCCGGCTCTTCGGCGGCCAGGGCACGATCAACGTCCCCTCCTGGTCGCCCGACAGCCGTAGTATCGCCTTCGTCAGCTACCGCCTGACCCGGCCCTGATTCAGCAGGCAGGGGCCGGGGCCATTGCCCAGAGCCCGGCCGAAAGCGTATAATGGTGCCGGCAGAAGTGACGGGTGCTGCGAATGAAAGACGAGCAAAAAGTGATGTTTGGGCGATGCTGATGTCTGGCATGAAGGTGAAATGTCCATACTGCCAGCGGGCGCTGGTCAATCGCATGGTGGACCGTTGCTTGTATTGCGAGCGGGTGCTTCCCGAGGAGTTGTGCCTGTCGGAGGAGGACAAGCGGCGCTTGCGGCTGGCATCGCGGCGCGAGCTGGAGGAGAAACACCAGGCTCGGCGGAGGAGGGACGCTGAGGAGATTGACGCCCTGATCGAAGGGCGCTGGAGGCTGGAGGCGGACTGAAGAGACGTTGGCAGCGTATCGGGCATGATTGCGAAACCGGCTTTTGGGAGGCGACGGCGATGGCCAAGGCGAAGGCAGGGCGAGAGGCTGTGGGCTGGGGCTTCACGCTGATTGAATTGCTGGTGGTGATTGCGATCATCGCGATTCTCATGGCGATTCTGATGCCGGCGCTGCAGCGGGCGCGGGAGCAGGGCAAGCGGGCGGTGTGCCTGAACAACGTCAAGAGTCTCGTGCTGGCCTGGCTGATGTACGCCGACGAGAACGAGGGCAAGCTGCCCCGGGCCCAGGCGAGCGAGGACCCGACGATCACGGATTGCTGGATCCGCAAGCCGGCCGGGACGCTGCCGGTCGAGTCGCCGGTGGAGGTCCAACTGGAGGCACTGGAAGACGGCGTGCTCTTTCCCTACGTGCGGAATGTCAAGGCGTATCGCTGTCCGGTCGCGGCCCGGAACGAGATGCGGACCTACAGCATCGTCCACGCCATGAACGGCTATGACTTCGGGGGGATTGCGCCGCTGTGCAGACGAGTCCAGGACATCAAGCAGCCTGGGACGCGAATCGTCTTCATCGACGACTACGGGGAGGATTACGACGCGGCCTGGGCCGTGCATTACGACCTGGCCAAATGGTGGAACCCGATCCCGATGCGCCACGGCAAGGGAACCGTCGCCTCGCACGCTGACGGACACGCCGAGTTCTACAGCTGGACCGACCCGCGCACCATTGAGTGGGCCCAGTTGACCTGGGCCGAAGCCGAGGCCCAACGCGGCGGGGCCCTGACCACCCAGCCCGGTAACCAGGACCTCGAGGAGATCCAAAAGGCCTGCTGGGGCAAGCTTGGCTACGAGCCGTAAGGCTGAAGAGGGGCACGGTGACAGCCGCCTATGTATGTTCGTATCGATGGCGTGATCGGCGTTTCCATCGCTGTAGCGCGAGCGGAGTGAAACGCGCCGGGATTCGGGAATGAGGCCAACAGGATGATGACCATAGACGCCGTGAAGTGCATCCAGTGTAAAGCTTGTATCGAGGTATGCCCGAATTATGTTTTTGCCTGCCACGCTGGTGGAGCTGCGGAAGTAGAAATCGCGCATCCTGAGCAGTGCTGCCTTTGCGGCCACTGCGTCGCCGTGTGTCCTGAAGGCGCGATCCGTCACGGGGGAATGCCCCCGGAGGAGTTCCGGGAGGTTCCCCATCCTCGAGTTTCCGGCGCTGACATGAGAGACATCCTGCTTTCTCGACGGTCGATTCGGGCTTTTCAGGAGAAGCCCGTCCCGCGAGAACTCCTGGAACAGCTGATCGAGACAGCCACTCATGCCGGGACTGCATCAAACGCCCAAACCGAGGATTTTATTGTCATCCAGAATCGCCACCTGCTGTCGGAACTTGAAGAACTCGTGATCGAAATCTTGTGGAAGGCGGGACTGAAATACCTCGGCAGCAGGCTGGGTCGGACACTCGTGGAGTTGAAGTACGGCCGTCGGATGGTCCGCCAATACGTAGCGTATCATCACATCATGGCAAACCGAAAGCGCCAGGGCCAACTCAGGGGCATGATCTTCCGGAATGCTCCTGTTGTTGTTATCAGTCACGGTCTGAAGACGAATTTCCTGGCTCATACGAATTGCGCGATTGCCACTAGAAACATGGAGATCATGGCACCGACCCTGGGCCTAGGGACGTGCTGGGTGGGATTTCTGACTTCAGCAGCTCACATTTCCAGGCGGATAGGCAAGTGTCTTGGCGTTCCCCCTGATCGCAAGATCTACGGCGCGATCATGGCGGGATATCCCAAGCACAGATATGGGAAGCGGATCCCGCGCCGGCGCAGAGAAGTCTGCTGGCTATGAAGCGCCTCTTAGCACCGGGCGGACGGGTGGCAGCTTCAAGTCCGCAGGACTTGGGGATGGTTCACAGCTAGCGGACCCATCCCCCGGGCGTTTGCCAAGCCGAAGCGCCATCCCCAAAGCTTCGTTTCGCTACGCTTTGGGGCTGCCACACCGACACCGGGATGTTTTCACACGCACCTACGGCCTGACCCCTTGTGTCTCCGGCCTCAGGGTTCGTAGTCGATTTTGAGGTTGTCGATGTAGAAGGTGGTGGGGGCGGTGGCGTTGGAGACAAAGCCGAGCCAGGTGATCTGCTCGAAGGTCGCGGCGTTCTCGTTCCGCAGGCGCGAGAACGTTCTGGGCTCCTGGCCTGGCAGAGTGACGACGAGGGTCCAGAGCCCACTGTTGTTCTTGCCGAGGTCGGCGGCGACCACGATATGCACCCATTGGCCGTACGGCAGTTCCAGCGCCGTTCGCTCGCCAATCTCAAGCTTATTGCCCCGGATCCAGAAGCTGGGCCCCACGCTATACTCCGTGACTCGCCAGTCGCGCCATTCGTGATAAAGCAGAGTGCCTTCTTCGACGCGGATATCAAAGGCGCAGGTGGTCGTGCCGGACTTGTGGTTGGGCGAATAGACCAGGTGCGGATTCCACGAATAGCGCAGGCCCTCGGCGTCGGTGAACTTGAGACTGTGGGAGCCGGTCGCGGCGGTCTCGTCGGTCACGGCGATGGCGTCGCCCTTGCCCTCGACGTGGACTTGGTCGGCGCGGGGTTTCTGGCCGACGGCGGTCTTCTCGAACGTGTCGTTGACGGCTTTAGGGGGCGGCCCGGGCGGCATCTCCAGCGGGGGATACTCGACTTCATTGGCTTTGGCGATCCAGGCCGCATCGCCGTAGACGCCCGCCTGGGTGTAATCGAACTCCCTGAAGCCCACCTTGAGAGCGGGGGAGTCGGGTCTCAGATGGAAGTCGTGGTTCTCCGGATCGACAAACAGAGGGTCGGCGATGACGGAATTCACATCGCGCCCCAAGTCACTGCGCCACTGATCCAGGGACAGGCCGACGAAGTCGACGCCTTTGCCGGCGGCATTCCAATAGCAATTCTTGTCCATCGCCACGCGGACCTCTTTCCACCGTCCGGCCAGCAGCGGCCCCGTCTTCCACGAGACGATGTTGTTGGCGAAGGTGAAAGACAGGTGGTCCTCGACGCGCGTCGCCTGGACTTGGTGGAGCATGCTGTCGACCAGGATGTTATTGCGGATGATATTCTCCTTGCCGTAGTGCTGATGGAAGCTGCCGGTCTTGGTGTTATAGACGAGGTTGTTCTCCATGACGATGCCGGTGCTGCCTTCGTCGGTGTAGAGACCCCAGCCACCGTAGGAGTAGGCGTAAATGTCGTGGAAGATATTGTTGCGGACGACGGTGCCTTGGGACGGCCCGAGGGTGTAGATGCCGCCCATGTCACTGAGGACCCACCAGCCGATGTGGTGGACATGGTTGAAGCTGAGGTTGTTGCGCTTGGCGAGGCTGTCGGAATAGCCCCAGCGCCAGCCGACGGACAGTCCGGTGTAGTAGAAGTCGGCGATTTCGTTGTGGGTTACGACGTTGTCACCGCTCTGGCCGATCCAGACGCCGACAGCCGAGGTGTAGATGCGGCCACCGGAGCGAATGATGTTGTTGTCGACGGTGATGTGACCAGTCCAATCGTTCGGGTCGGAGCGGATCTGGCCTTCACCGATACGGACGCCGCCGGCGCCCATGTCATGGAGATAGGAGTGTTGCAGTTTGCAGTCGCGGCAGCCACGGCGGAACCAGACGCCGTAGGTCGCGATGCGGCCCACTTCGCAGTTCTGGATCGTTACGTGCCGGGCGCCGTCGACCATGAGGGCGGCTTCGGTGGCATAGGCCGCCTGATACGGTGCATAGCCTCGGCGCGGCAAGAGCTCGCGGCTGTGCTCGAAGGTCAGGCCCTTAAACGTGACATGTTCGACAAACTTGGCTTGCTCGCTCTGGCCGGCGAAGACGACGAGCTTACGGGCGTAGGGGGCGATCACCTCGGCCTCGTTCATGTCTTCGCCGGGCAGGGGCTTGTAATAGAGGGTGCCGTTGCGGCTGAGGAACCACTCGCCCGGTGCGTCGAGCGCGGTCTTGAAATTCTCCAGGTGGAAGCGCGTGTTAGCGGGCCATCCGGAGTAGCTTTTGAGTTGTTCGCCCACGGTGGTGATGGTGTTGTCCTCGATATCGATCGCGGTCAGGAAGCGACGACTGATGCACCACTTGTGGTAGGCGACCAGCGTGACGTCACGCAACTCGGCTTCGCTGAGGCTCTGCAAGGGACTCAAGGCATTGGAGCGGACGGCGGTGGTGCGCACGAACTGGCCTTCCTGACCCTCCGCGGGGGCTTCATACGTTTCGCCCATGTAGTGGTACCATTTGTTCGGCATACGGGCGCGGACGGCGCGCCGGCCGTTGACGAACAACTGTTCGAAGTACCAGTGGCCCGCCTTGACTTCGGGGACCTGAGCGACCCAAACGCCGTCGTCGGCTTGCTTGAATCCCCCGATGCGCTTGCCGCCGCTGAAGACAGGCCGAGCCCCTGGTGCGGCTTCGTAGGTGATGGGGCAGTCGGCGGTACCGCTGTCGGCCGGGGTCAGGACGAAGGGTTCGTCCAGCGTGTACCGTCCGGCCGTGATGATGACGCGAACCGGTTCGCTGAGCTTGCCATCGTCGCCTTTGAGCTGGCGAATCGCGTCGCGGGCTTCTTCCAGCGTGGCGACCAGGCCGTCGGGTGCGACGTGAATCGTCAGGCCTTGGGCCAGCGCCGGTATCAGCGCCACGGTGACGATCGTCCCAGCGATTAGCGTTTTCATCCTGTTTGACTGCCTCATACTACTTACCTCCTGTGTTGCGCAAGTATCGAGAGCCGGACCACGTTCGATCCGGCTCCCATCCCCTATCTTGTGCCAGAGCGCTGCGTCATGCCACGACAAACCCGCCCTGGTCGGCAAAGGCCTATGCCGTCAGGTCTTCCCATTGGATACCGACCTTCTTGCAGGCGTAGCCGATTTCCTTCATGTAGTCACCGTAGCCGGTCATCCAGTGGAAGCCGGGCATGCGTTGGGCCAGTTTCTGGCTGTCGCATGTGAAGCTGATATCGATCTGCGAGCGGCAAATTGGCATGAACGGGGCGTCGACGATCTCGCCCTTGAGGCCGACCCAGCGTTCGAGTTTGAAGTCCGGGGCGATATTGGTGACAACCTGCCCCTTGGACATCTCAACCTTCGGGGAGGCACCGTAGTCCGACTCGAAGTGCGTCAGAAGGCGGGCCGGCTCGAGGTCCTTGCCGTTCATCCTGCGCGGGGCGGTGCAGTGGGCCAGCGTGATGATGCCGTCATGCGGATAGGTCGGATCGTTGAGGAACATGGGCTTGCCGGAGATGTTCACCAGGAGCACGCCCGACGGGATCACGACGAAGTCCGATTCGCAGAAGGCCATATAGCCGGCATCATTCAGGAGACTCAGGGCCAAACACGCCGAGGTCTCTGCCAGGGGCATAATCGTGCCCATGCAACTGTTGACCGTGAGGGCTTGGCAATCGGCCTTCTTCATCACCCCGCGGAAGACCTGCTCCAGGAGGAACGCATTCTCCACATAGCTACGCTTGGTTTCGAGGGTCAGGCTGTTGTCCTTGAGATAGGTCGCGGCTCGGTCCTTGGCCCGCTTGACCGCGGCGCTGTCGGCCCGCGCCGCCTTGATCAGGGCGCCGAGTTCGTCATACGGCAGCGTCTGCATGTCGAACTTCCAGACCTTGCGGACGAGGTTCGGGACCACGTCGCGCGGCTGGGCCCAGGCGCCGGGCCCGCCGACGGCGACGATGCGCGTGCCCAGCGTGTTCTTCAGGCCGCACAGGGCCCGCAGTCGCCAGAGAATCTCGTCGGTGCTGTCGACGACGACGTCCCCATCGTCCATCCCTTTGACTTTGAGCGAGTCGGTGTGTTGCCTCAGATAGCGTGGGCTGATGATCTCGTACCAGAGGTAGACGGGGCCCGATTTGTGGCGGCAGAACAGGATGATGTCTTTGCCGCGCTTGCTGAGGATGTCGAAGAGGTTCATGCCGCCGCCGGCCGCGTAGATGATATCGGTGTCGGCCTGGTCGAGGTCGGAGACCCGGGCCAGCTCGTTCCCGTTTCGCACACCGGTGGGGGCGAGGAACTCGACGGGGAAGTCGGCCTTCTGCTCGATCTGGGCCAACTCCTTCTTGATCAGTTGCAGTTCCTTCTCCGCGGCCTCCTGCGTGTGGATGCCGCCCCAATTGCGCCAGCTCGTCTGCGGCCGGGGTTGCGGGGTGTCATAGGTGAGGATCGGCTTGACCACCAATGGCTTGCGTACGGGGCCGGCCGGGCCTTCGGCTTCGGCCGCCGCGACCGAGGCCCAGGTCAGCCCTGTCAGCGCTGCTCCGAAAACCGTCGCGCCGCCTATCCCCTGGATGAAGCAGCGCCGGCTGATAGCCTCTTTCGCGTGCCCGTGTCCGCCTCCGCAGGGGCAGCAAGTCGTTCGCATGAGGTGTTCGTCTCTACCTTCGCTCGCCATCGGTGACCCCTTTCAACCTGATTGATGATTGGCCACGTTGTCTCGCACCAGTGCCGCCCTGAGCGGCGGTGGCACGCCATCGCTGTCTGTACCTCTGTTGCATCCAAGTATTCACGCCCCGCACTATACCGCAGGCACCCGGTTACGACAAGGGCGGAATCGCGAGCGGAACGGTTATTTCGCACTGCTGCCGGCGGAATAGCCGGGCAGAGACGCTCTGCGCCCGGAAGGCTTGGCCAGGCTTATCAGGGGAGGCGGGGACGTCAGGGGGTCGCCGCTTCCCAGCAGAGGTGGGGATAGGCCGCACCGGCGTGCGCTGGCCCGGCGCCGGGCCATCCCGGGGCCCAAGCCACACAGGCCCCCGACCCATCAAGCTACACGACAATGCCTGGAACGATGACGATTTCCGCGGTGTCTGGCCATTCCTGGTAGGAAATGGTATAATGGTCAAAAATAGTAGAATTGAGTTCTTCCTGACGAGATAGGGCGGATGCGTGGCGTGGCGGCTACGGGCCTTGGGGATCACGTGGTGAGGGTGTAATTCCAATTCGTACGTCTATGAATACAGCAAGCATCAGGTGTCACGACGGGGGGCGTCCCTGGTCGTGGATTCCTGAGACTGACATCTCGCATTGCCCCACGGCATGCATCTTCCTGGTCGTGCTGATGGTCACGGCCTGGGCGGCACCGGCCTGTGCCGATGGTCCGTCGGAGGCGGATCTCGGGATCGTCATCAATGAGATCCACAGCAATCCCGACGACGAGATGGAGTTGGTGGAGTTCGTGGAACTGTACAATGCCGGCACGGCAGACGTGGAACTTTCCGGCTGGTATTTCGCGGACGGTCTGACCTATACCTTTGCCCCGGGAACGATCCTGCCGGCAGGCGAATATCTGATCGTGTCCGAGAATCCGGATCATATCCACGCCAAGTGGAGTCCCGTTCGCCTCCCGCTCGACCCGAGCCGAGTGCTGGGGCCTTACGAAGGCCGACTCAGCAACGAAGGGGAACGCATTGCTCTGTGCAACACCGCCGGGCAGTTGATCGACGAAGTGGAGTATGAGCTCGGGTTCCCCTGGCCGACCGTGGGCGACGCCATCGAGAACGGCCGGGCAGGCACCGGGGCTTCGATGCAATTGGTCAATCCGAGCTTCGACAACGATCATCCCATGAGTTGGCGCTCGGCCCTGCCGACGCCGCTGCGCGACAACAGGGAAGTGCGTAGCGAGAATATGCATCCCTTTCTGCGCGAGGTCCAGCATACCCCTCGACAACCACTGTCGAACGAGACGGTGACGGTGACTGTGAAGGTCACCGATGCCGACGGGATCATCCTGGTCGGCCTGGAATATCTGGTCGTACTGCCCGGGCAGTACGTTCCCGGGCGCGTCGCGCTGGGTGGGAATTCACCCGGATGGACGCAGGCCTTGATGTACGACGACGGCGCGGGGCCGGACGCAATCGCGGGCGATGACGTCTATACGGCGATCCTCCCGGCTCAGCCGCACCGCAGCCTCGTCCGCTATCGCATCCAGGCGGTCGACACCCTGGGGGCTTACACGGTGGCGCCGCTCGCCGATGATCCGTCTCTGAACTTCGCGTACTTCGTCTACGATGGCGTGCCTGACTACGAAGGTTTCTCGGCCGAAATGCTCCAGCGCTTGCCCGTCTATCATCTGGTCACGCGGGCCGAGGATATGCACGAGGCGCTGGGCTTCGACGGCGCCGATCAGATTCCGCAGTATTCCGCCGCCGGGTCCAACCCGGATCGCTTCGACTACAAGTGGTACGGGACCTTCGTCTATGACGGCGTCGTCTACGACAACATTCGCTATCGCCTGCGCGGCGCCAACGGTCGCTATCTCGGGGGCAACACCAAGCGCAGCATGCGCTTCCGCTTCAACCGCGGTCATTACTTCCAGGCTAAAGACGCCAACGGTGAGCCTTATCCGACGAAGTGGCGCACGCTCACGACGGCCAAGGGGTTTGACAACCGCCTGACGTTGACGTATGCGTTGAACGAGCATGTCAACTTCTTTCTGTCCAACAAGATGGGTGTACCGGCTCCGTACTCCTACTACTTCCACTTCCGGGTCATCGATGAGGCTGAGGAGGCCCCCGATCCCTGGCACGGCGATTTCTGGGGATTGGGCTTTGCCCAGGAAACCTATGACAGCCGTTTCATGGAGGCCCATGGCCTGGAAAAGGGCAATCTCTACAAGCTGATCAACTCCACCCGCGATGCCAAGCAGCAGCAGCGGTACCAGGCGCCGCAGGCGGTGATGGATGGTTCCGACCATGACAACATCGAGAACCGTCTGAGCGGCTCCAGCACGCCCGATTTCATTCGGGCCCATGTCCGGCTGGACAAATGGTATACCTACCACGCGCTGGCCCAGGCCATCCGGCATTATGACTACTGGCCCAGCGCGAACAAGAACGCGGCGTGGTACTTCGAGCCGGTCTACACGCCCGAGAACAGCTATCTCGGTTTGATGTGGACGCTGCCCTGGGATACGGACGCCTCGTGGGGGCCGACGTGGAACAACGGAGAGGACGCGGTCTACGACAGTATTTTCAACGGCGGTGGAAGTTCCCGCGGCGCGCTGCGCACTGACTACCGCAACGCCGTGCGTGAGGTTCGCGACCTACTCTGGCAGCGCGACCAGATCGAAGGGCTGCTGGCGGAGATGGCAGCGCCGATTGCCGAATTCGTGGAGGCCGATCGGGTTCGCTGGCTCAACGCACCGTCGGATGCGGGCAACTATCGCGGCCTCGGCGGGGCGGGCAAAAACGGCCTGGCGGCCTTGATTGAGGACATGACGAATTTTGCTTTCGAAGGAGGCAACTGGCCCGGTGGCGGCGTGGGCCCCGGCGGACGGGCGGCATTCCTCGATGACCTTGCCGATGCTGAAGAGGGACGGCTCATTCCCGACCGACCTGCGATTTTCTACGTGGGTGAACCGAACTTCCCGGCTAATGGCCTGCATTTCCAGTGCTCAGCCTTCCACGACCCCCAGGGAAGCAACACCTTCGGCGCGGTGAAGTGGCGCATTGCCGAGGTCTCGCCCTTCGCCCAGGCCGTTCCCTCATCA
>CP070782.1:3610651-3622230 GCA_020346325.1 Phycisphaerales bacterium | reverse complement strand
GTCTTCAATGAGGTCGTCGATACCCTGTTCGAGCATCGGTGGGACATGAATATCGTCGATGACGCCTTCCTGCCCGATAGCTCGGTTCACGTCGAGCGAGGGGGGACGAAGCTGTCGGTTGGGCCGGAGCAGTTCCGTGTCCTGGTGGTCCCGCCGGTGACAGCTATCGGGCAGGAAAGCCTTCGCGCTATCGACGGCTTCCTAGAACAGAGCGGCCATGTCGCTTGGATCGAGCGTTTGCCGCGAGTGACGTGGCCGCTCGATGAGAACGAGCCGCAGCGCACGCTGCAACGCTGGTTCGGCAGTGCCAGGCCTCGCTTGGGGCAGACAGTTACCGTGGGCCGAGGCAGGCTGTCTTTTCTTCCAGGGGAAGGCCGGACGGTGTGCGACTATTTGGACCGCGAGTCAAATCCCGAAGTGGTCGTCTCCGACGGCCTTGAGGCGCTACGCGTGACGCATCGGCGGGCTTCCGATATGGACCTGTTTCTGCTGTTCAACGATTCGGATCAATTCGCTCGTGGTCAGGCACAACTTAGCGGCGATGGTGAGGCGCTGTTGATCGACATGGACAAAGGCCACGCTTTTCAAGGGACGACCGATGCGTCGGGGCTACACATCGTATTGCGTCCGCACCAGTCGGTGTGTGCGGTCTTTGGCACGCCTGCGGCGCAACTGCCCGTCTGGACATGTGATCGTCCTGCCGGTGAGAAGGTTGACATGTCGAATGACTGGACGATTCAACTGGCCGCAGGGCAATTCGATGATAAGGGGCAATGCACGCTTGGTGACGCGAACGTGGAATTGCCTGTCTTCCGCATGAAAGGCAGAGGTCCGTACGAGCGCGTAGCCGGATGGACGCAGCGTGACTACGATGACAGCGGCTGGAAGCAGGTGCATGCCCTGCGCGGCAATGCGCTCTCGGCCGACGATGCCTCGATCCTGCTGCGGGCGGTACTGCCGCCCGGCGCAAAATCTATTGCTGTGCCGTTGCCGGTGACGGGTGAATATGCGATTTGGGGCAACGGCCGTCTACTGGCTAAGAGCCTGGGGCCGCAACGAACAGACGAGGAGGACATTGCGCTGCCGTCGTTTCCCGAACCGACCGGCAATGTGCTGGCGATCGAGACCTATGCGCATCACACCGAGACCGGTCTGACCGAGCCAATCGACGTAACCTGCGGACCCGCGCCTATCGCACAGTTGCGGTCCTGGGAAGACCTTGGGTTCGGCTATTACAGTGGACGCGTGCTGTAGCAGGAGTCCGTCCGGATCGACGGCACTGTCGCGCGGGTGCGGCTCGATCTGGGCGAAGTTCAGCACTAGGTCGAAGTCTATGTTAATGGGGCTCTCGTGGACACGCTCCTCTGGCCTCCGTACGAGTTGGAGATCACCGAGCATGTGGTCTCCGGCAAGAATGAAATTGCGTTGGTTGTCTCGAATTCAATTGCGAACCGTTTTGCGTGGGATGTCTGGGGCACGCGGGGCACGGGACAGGCCGAGCCTTCGGGTATTCTGGGGCTGACTTATCTTCGATTCAGCGCTAGCGTTGTGGTTCGGGCAGGAGGTTAGCGTGGCTGACGGCTTGCGTTGCGAGGAGGTCCTCAGGGTGGAAGCTTGATTGTGGGGGCGGGGCGCGGTATTTCTAAAGGGATCCGGCGTCGGTGGCGTGGCTTTGGAGCCGACCCGAGCATGAAGTGTTCATACAGATAGGAGAAACGATTGATGAAGAAAGCACAGGATCTAAACCGCCGGGAGTTTCTACGCAGAGGGGCGGCTGCTCTTGGTGCCGTCGCGGCGGTTCCGGCCATCGTGCCCGCGACGGTCTTCGGCGCCAATGCCCCGAGCAACCGGATCACTATGGGTATGATCGGCATGGGCCTGATGATGGGCGGGCATTTCCGCAGTATGCTGGGACGCAGTGATGTCCAGGTGCTGGCCGTCTGTGACGTGGACCAGCGCAGACGGGAAAGCTCCAAGGCCCAAGCCGAACGTGCCTACGCCGACAAGATGGCCGGCGGCCAGTACAAGGGTTGCGCTGCCTATCTGGAATACGAGGAACTTTGCGCCCGACCCGACATCGACGCGGTCTTCGTGGTCACGCCGGACCATTGGCATGCCTTGCCTTCGCTGGCGGCCATCAAGGCGGGCAAAGACGTCTACTGCCAGAAGCCCATGACGCTGACGATTCGCGAAGGACGGTTGATGAGCGACGCCTGCAAGCAATACGGCACAATCTTCCAGGTCGGTTCGCAACAGCGCTCCGAATGGGCTTTCCGCAAGGCCAGCGAAATCGTTCGCAACGGGTGGATCGGCAAGGTTCATACGATCTATGCCCGGCTGGGGCAGTTCGCGCCACCCAGGACGCTGCCCGAGCAGCCGATACCTGAAGCGTTCGACTACGACCGCTGGCTCGGCCCGACCCCCTGGTTCCCCTACAACGAAGAGCGCGTCAAGGGTAACTACGGTGGCGGCTGGCGGCGCTTCTGGGAATACGGCTCGCGCAAAAACGGCGACTGGGGCGCCCACCACTTCGATATCATCCAATGGGCGCTGGGCATGGACGATTCGGGCCCGGTCAAGTTCGTTCCCAAGGGCTGGAACGGGTACGAGTACCAGACGCATTACTACGCCGACGGCACTCGCGTCCTGCGCGACCACGACACCTGGGGTGGGCATATGATTCAGTTCATCGGTACCGACGGCGAGGTCATGGTCAGCCGGGGCGGCCGGCTCGACACCGACCCTGTGGAGTTGGCGCAGAAGCCTCTGCTGCCGAGTGAGACCCACCTGTACAACTCGAACAACCACGAAGGCAATTGGATCGATTGCATTCGAACACGCAAGAAAACGATCTGCGATGCGGAAATCGGTCACCGCACGGCGACGATCTGCCACCTCAGCGGCATCGCCGAACGCCTGGGCCGGCCGATCCACTGGGATCCGGTCGAGGAGAAGATCCTGGACGATGCCGCAGCGGCGCGGTGGTACGATCGTCCCCGCAGGGCGCCGTACGTACTCTAGGCACGGCGACCGAACGGTTTTCTGGCATGCAGACGCGCGTTGTTTGAAAGGAATACGAGAATGAGGAGCAAGCAAAACATAACCACGATCCTGGGCCTTATGGCGGTTCTGGTGCTGGGGTCGGTGGCCTGGGCGCAGGACACCGAGACGCTGGTTCGGCAGTTGTCGGGTAAGGCCGAGGCACCGGCTCGCAGCGGGGCCCAGTTGGTGAACGCCTATCAGAAAGCAATCGATTACCTGCTGCCGCGGATGTCGGCCGAGGATGTAGAGTCCCGTTATAGCTACCAAATCATGTTCCAGGATCTGGGCTCGCACGCGGCACGCCCGGGGGCGGAAGCCGAGCGCGAAACGCTGGCCAAGGTGATCGTCAACAACCTGGAGCAGGCGGAGATGCCCGCGACCGTGCGTCACTGGTTCGTCCTGCAACTGGAACGGATTGGCAAAGGGGAAGCCGTGCCGGCGCTGGCGAAACTGCTTTCAAGTGAGGATCGGCATCTGGCGGACTATGCCCGCCGGGCGTTGGAGAAGAATCCGGCCGAGAATGCGACCGCAACTCTGCTGAAAGCACTAGGTACGGCCCAGGGGTCGACCTGGAAGATCGGCTTGATCAACTCGCTTGGACGTCGCCAAGCTCAGGACGCCATTGCCCCGATTGCGGCGGCTCTGGCCGATCCCGATCCTAAGGTTGGCGCCGCAGCAGTGACGGCGCTGGCCGGCATTGGTGGCCCCGAGAGCGGGCGCGCCCTGGTTGGGGAGCTTAACAAGCCCGTCGGCCCGATCAGTCTCAAGGCCGCCCAGGGGTTGACTGACATCGCTCAGGAACTGGCCCGGCAGAGCAATCATGCCGACGCGGCCCAGATCTACGAGTTTCTCTACGTCGGTGCGACGCAGAAGGCCCAGGAGGACAATGCGTTCAATCCCTTCAGCATTCGCGCTGCGGCTCTGAATGGGCTGGCTGTGTCTGGACCGGACAAGCTGGCAGCGCGAATGGCCGAGATCATTCAGGATGACGACCCGAAGATTCGTGTGGTCGCAGTGGGGGCCGCACGCCTGGCGCCGACCAAGGCCCCCATGCAAATCCTCTGTGACATGTTGCTCGATCTGGAGCCTTATGAACAGATCCAGGTTCTCGGTCTGATCGCGGATCGTGGCGATTTGAGCTCAACCAAGTACGCCAAAGAGGCCTTGGCCAGCGACGATGAGGGCGTCCAATTGGCCGCGATCGATGTCCTGACGCGCGTCGGGGTCGATGAGGGTGCAGAACTGCTGATGGAGGTCGCGATCAACGGCCGGGGCGCGACGCGGCGTGCGGCCGAGCGGGGTCTGGCGCTGATGGCCGGGCCGCGCGTCGACGAGATGATCACGGACCAGGCGGCCTCGGGAGATGCCAAGGTTCGCGCGGTGGCACTTGGACTGCTGAGCAAACGGCGCGTACCCGGAGCGACTGAGGCCCTGTTGGGTTATGCCAGTGAAGGTGATGAAGCCATTCGATCGGCCGCTTTCGACGCGTTGGTCGATGTCGCCGATCTAGTCGATCTCGAGACCCTGGCCGGGCTCGTCGCCGAGACGAAGGCCGACTCCGTTCGGCGCAGCGGAATCGCGGCTCTGGAGGCGGCTTTGGCCCAAGCTTCGAACAAGAACTCGGCTGCCCAAATCGTTATCAACGAGATAAAGACGGCAGATGCAGATGCCAAGATCGCCCTGTTGTCGTGTCTCGATGCGGTTGGTGGTCCGAGGGCTCTCCGCGCGGTCGTCGATGCGACTCAGGCCTCGGGCGAGGCGTTGCGCGACGCCGGAATCCGCACACTAAGCAACTGGCCCGATTTCGCGGCAGCCCCGACGTTGCTGGGCATCGCTTCGAAATCGGAGACCTCGCTGACGCACTATGTCCTGGCCTTACGCGGGGCCCTGCGTCTGATCGGGACCAGCGATTCGGCGTCGCTCGACGAACGAGCGAGGTTGTGCTTCGTAGCGTTCGACTGTGCGCGGCGCGACGACGAAAGACGACAGGCTATTGCCGTGATGGGGTCGCTGCCCAGTCCGAAAGTGGCCGAGCGACTCTTGAGTCTGGCCCGAGAGGAAGATTTGAAGGTCGAAGCCGCCCTGGCGGCGGTGGAACTGGCCGGCCGGTCGTTGCGGCGCGACAGGCAGGCGGCCCGCGAGTTGGCCGAGAAGATTCGCGCCTTGAACATCTCGGACGAGGTGAATCGCCGTGCCGATGGGATCATCCGGGGCCGAAGAAGATGAGGATGACGATTTACGTCGAGATGTCATAGTGCAACCTTTAGGCCGGGTCCGTCGAAGACCGTCGAGCCCGGCCTTCTTATTGTAGCGAAAGGGCTGATCATGGACCACGATGGGCAGCGGGCTCACGCTCGATTGATCTTTGTGTTGTTGCTGGTCTTTTCTGTTGGCCTGGGCAGGGCGGGCCAACCCATTTCGATCCACGTCGATGCCACACAGCGCGGCGAGCCTCTCAAGCATGTCTGGTCCTATTATGGCTATGACGAGTGCAACTACACGACCACGCCTGACTGTATCGCCCTGATGGAAGCGGCGGCCCGGATGAACGCTGAGCCGGTATACCTGCGCCAGCATTTCCTGCTCAACAGCGGCGATGGCACGGCGGCGTTGAAGTGGGGCTCGACCAACACCTATACCGAGGATGAGAACGGCACGCCCGTTTATTCCTGGGATCTGATGGATGGGATCATGGATGCGGTGGTGGCGTCGGGCTGTCGGCCCCTGGTGGAAATCGGGTTCATGCCCCAGGCCCTGTCCAGTCGGCCGCAACCGTACCGCAATTCCGGTACGTATCGCCTGGACGGCGGTTGTTTCTATCCTCCCAGGGACTACGACAAATGGGCCGAACTGATGCGCCAGTGGGTCCGCCACAGCGCGGCACGCTACGAGAACGTGGAGACAGAGTGGCTCTGGGAACTGTGGAACGAACCCAACATCAATTACTGGCGGGGCAAGTTCGAGGAATACTGCAAGCTCTTCGACTACACGGAGAAGGCGGTGCACGACGTGCTGCCGGGCGCCGTGCTGGGCGGACCGCATACGGCCGGTGCGCCGGATTTCTTGCGCAGATTCCTGGCACATTGTGCCACGGGGACGAATCACGTCTCCGGCCAGACCGGGGCACGCCTGGACTACATCGGTTTTCACGCCAAGGGCGGTGTCAGGTTAGATGATGGCCACGTCCGGATGAACCTGGGCAATCAGTTGCGCATCCACCGACGTGGGTTTGGCATCGTCGCCGAGTTTCCCCAGTATCGTAACACGCCGATCATCATTGGCGAAGCCGATCCGGATGGCTGTGCCGGCTGCCCTTCCAGCAAGTTCCCGGAGCGGGCGTATCGCAACGTGCCCGCCTACGGGGCCTACGAGGTTGCCACGATGAAGTACTCGTTGGATTTGGCCAAAAGGCAGGCCGTGAATCTGCGCGGCGTTCTCACGTGGGCGTTCATGTTCGATGGACAGCCGTATTTTGAGGGCTTTCGGACCCTCGCCACCAACGGCATCCACAAGCCCGTGCTTAACGCCTTCAAGATGTTGGGGCAGATGACCGGCGACGAGATCCCCGTGGTCAGCGAGGGGGCGCTGGCGTTGGATGCGATTCTCAGTGATAGCGTGCGAGATCGGCCGGACATCAACGGAATGGCAGTTGCCGACGACGGACGCGTCAAGGTTCTGCTCTGGAACTACCATGACGCCCTCGTCGAGGCCGAACCGGCCGCGATTCAGTTGGGTGTGACCTTGCCCGCCGCTTTCAGGGCCGTCCGCCTGACACACTATCGCATTGATGATGCGCACAGCAACGCGTACACGAAGTGGCTGGAGTTGGGCCGTCCGCAGAATCCCAGCGCCGCGCAGCGGGATGAGCTTAGAGCCGCCATGCAGCTTGAGACGCTGGAATCGCCCAGACGTATGGACGTGGCGAATGGCAACGTGGTGCTCGACTTCGCGCTCCCACGTTTTGGCCTCTCCCTGATCGTCCTGGAGGACGTGTCGTGACGGCCGACGCCGCAGGCGGCCGGGCTAGACGAGCGGCTTGCCTTCGTTGAGTTCTTCGTAGGCAGTAATATAGCGGGCGACCATGTTGTCCAGGCTCCACGTCTTACGCGCCTGCATCATGATGCGCCGCATCTGCTTCTCCCACTCCTTGGGATGCTTGTGGAAATAACGGTGATGCTCGACGGTCTTGGACAGTCCCCACCAGAGGCCACCTGTGTCGTAGGTGCGGAACAGTACACCGTTACCGCTGTCGATCGGGGCCCCCCAGGCCCGGAGGTTCAGCGGCGCGATCTTGTCCGTGTAGCCGCCCGTATCCCGGTTGGTGGTCGTCGCCCCGTGAATGTTGCCGACGACATCGATCTGGCCAAAGGGTTCGTAGAGCGAGGCGCCGAAGACGTCGCCGGCCGCGGCGTACCCGAGCATGCTGAGGTCTTGGCTGAAACGGCGATAGGCAATCCGGCCTCCCGAAGCACACGCGATGCGTCCCATGATCTCGGCGTGGGTGTTGTCGCCTCCGACCGGATCGGCCACCACGGCGATCTGAACGCCCGGATGGCGGTCGACGAAGCGCTGCGCGATGGCCTCAAACAGCTCGATTCCCTTCTGCACGGGATCGAGCCGCGAGGGCCAGTAGAGCAGGATGGCCTGGGGGTCCTGGGCCAGCCCCATCTTATGCTGGAATTTCAGCAGGTTGGCGCGCTTAGCCGCCAGGATGTTGTCGTAGGGGCCAAAGCGTTTGGCCAGACCAGGCTTGTCGGGGTCGGGGTCCTCCGGCTGGCTTTCCGGGAAGACACCCGGTGAGATGCCGTTGGGAATGACCAGCGCGTCTCGGTTATGGAACTTGACCTTGGTCTCTTCGCGGACACTCCAGGGGACAATGGAGCGATCCAGGAAATAATCTTCGACGACCTCCTTGAGGAATTTCTCGCCCACGTAGCTAATCTTGGTGGCGTTCTTGATCGCCGTGGCGTGGGCGTCGAGACGCTGGTCCCGATACTCGCGGGAGATATAGAGCGCGTCCCAGAGTTTTTCGAGGTTGACGCCGTAGAACATATCGAGCGGGATGTGACCGGTGTGGGTGTTGTGCACGGTGTGCAGGATCGGGATGCGCCGCAGCTTCGCATAAGCGACGGCAACCCCACCGGCCATCCAGTCATTGGTGTGCAGGATGCCTCGGCCTTCGTATTTGCTACGTATCTCTTTGATGTATGTGTTGACGATCTGTCTCTGGAACTCGGCCGCGTTGGCCAAGGGCCAGCCGTCATAGGCACTGCGATAGCCTTCGAAAATCGCGGAACTGACCAGGTGGACGTTCTCGGGATTAAGCCGCTGGCGTTTCTGAATCCACTCTGCCTCGGTCAGGCCTGCTTCTTCGCGAAAGCGCTTCGTCAGATTGATGGTGATCAAGTGGACCGGGATGTGGCGGGCGAGCAAGCCCTGGCAAAGCGCCGAGACGACCTCGCCGAGCCCGCCGCTCTTGCCTGAGACGTACTTGGCGAACTGCCCCATGCCCTCCGAGGGCAGGCGGGCCGTCTCCGGAGTCAGGATGATCACCGGGGTCTGATCGCTCTTCTTGAGAATATTGAAGCTCTTGATGGCGTGGAACAGCTCATCGGTCGCGTGCGTCAGCGCGTAGGTAGCCGTCGTGGGCGAATCATACGGACTGACATCCTCGCCGCCAAACGAGGAATCCCGCGACTCGGGTTCCTGCAAATAACGCCAGTGGTCCGAGGCGGTCAGATAGCGAAAGCGCCGGAGCAACTCACCGCCGGCCAGCAGGGCCTCGGCTTCTTGGCTCTCGACGTTCTTGAGTAGCATCCGCTGGGCCTGGGTCTCCAGCAGGCCCGAGATCGTAGGGACAGCACCGTCGGCTCCGTCTGCATCCGGTGCTTCCGGAACAGCGGCTTGGATCGTCGGGCAGTCCGTGATCTGGAACCACTCGGCAACCTCGCTGGGATTGGCCGGAACCACATCTGGCTGCTCGGCAAAGGCATCGCGCAGGGCCCGCCAGAAACCGGCCATGGACTCGTAGCCGGAGGTTCCCTCCTCAATCAGCGGAAACTCACCAGCGATCAGCGCAATCTCGCCACCGGTTTCGTGCACGCGCCGCGCGTAGTCCTCGGCGGTGAGTGTCCACTGATCCGTCTGCGGGCTGAGCGCTCGGCTCAACCCGGCATCGCGTGGCAGAACGGCCAGCTTGCGAGCCCGTCCTTTACGACCCCGTGCGCGAAAGACCTTGTTGCTGGCGATGCGATTGCCCGTTCGACTGTTGATCATGGTCTCGCGAGGATCACACAGCATGGCCTTGTAGCCCATGTCCGCCACGATGTTGGCGATGTCATTGTTGTAGATCAGGTCGGTATTAGCGAAGGCCTTGGGGCGAACGTCGAAGAGATCGTTCATTTTTTGCCGGTGCAGGGCCACCTGCTCTTTGAATTCGGCTTTGCGAGGGTCGGAGAAGAAGGATGTCATGGAATGGTAGTAGGTTTGTTCCAGCATCTCGACCTGCCGTGTGTGTCGGCCTGCATCAAACAAGTCTTTCAGGGCGGTGATGACGTCAGGCTGATACAACTCCGCCTGCTCAAGAAACATACCGGAGAGGCAATAGCTGACCTTGAAATCGAGATGGGTTCGCACCAACTCCGTGAGTAGTCGCGTGAGGGGAATGTAGCAGCGCTCCGCGCGCCGCGCGAAGACTGCCTGGTTCTTCTCATCCCAGAGGAAGGTTGCCCCGTCGGGCGACAGGCGGAAAGGCTCATGCAGGCGAAAACACAAAGCGACCAGTGGCATCAGCCGGCACTCCCGCGCTCCCGAACACCTCGCAAAGATCCCGGGCAGGACGATGTGTTCCGTTGCTTATGAATGCCGACCATCCTTGACTCCGACACGTGCCGCAATGCCCGCCGTATTCGCACGCCGTAGGTACGCGCGAACGACAGCTTTCCCGTCTACCATATCGAGCCAGGTAGTTTACTCGAACGCGACAGGGCGGGCAAGCGCCAGCCAAGCCTCTTGAACAGGTTTTGTGGGACGTCCGAGAAAAGCTGGGTTCCGGTCGGGTGACATGCGGGGCGAGATGGATATTGCCTCAGACAAAGACGCTTTTCCTGGACGGAATTGGAGCAATCATGTTGGTCGAGCGCTGAATTTCAACACAAGGCCAAAACAACAATAGCAGGAGATCTTGCGGACCTGCCCCGGCCCAGTGTCCTCGAAGGTGACGGTTAGTGACGGCTTCGCATGTCGTCGTTGAATCTGTCGAGGCACGACGCAAAGGCCCGGCGCAGCTCTTGGCATACCTGGCCACCGGGTTTGAAATCCCGGCATGCTTGCGGGCGATGTTCGTAGATGAGACATTTGCGCGTCGCCACATTGAAGAAGTAACACAGGGTGGCATAGGTAGCACGCTCCGGATCGCGCGCGTCGAGCGAGGCTACCAAGTGTTGAATCTCCGCCGGTAGATCGGCCATTTCTTCCGGACGGAACGGTGGTCGCCCCGGGTTGGAGCAGCACGCGCCGCAATGCAGACATTCCTGGGGCTCGGAGGCCGCAGCGCCAGCGTCTTCCGGTTTTCTGACTTCGTCGGCATCCACGACCTTACCGAGTAACGCCGAACAGCGGGAATGTCAATGGGGATGATCACGTAATCTGGGAGGAGGTTCACGGCATGAGACGGAGATCAGTTGTCGCGCCTAGCCGCTCTTCCCAATCAGGTCCAGTTGCTGTTCCTTGGCCCACTGGGGACCGTGCTCACCCAGATAAGACAGAAGCTTGTAGTGAAAGACCTTGAACGTGTCCTCACTCAGGATCGACGACATGGCCTCGGTGATGATGACCCGCTTGAGGAGTTCCTTGCCTCGGCAGTTGTCGACGAGGATACGGCGTTCCTGGATTTCCCGGAAAAGATCCGAATTGACACCGTCAATTCCCATCTTAATGCTGGTCGCCAGGAATTCGTCGTCGATACTCTGGAGCTCGTCTTCAAGGGCCAAAAAGCCTTCGTCGCGTATGATGGACGCATATTTGCGCAGCCTGACAATCAGGTCAAAGCACTCCCTCTTATCTTCCAGGCTGCACTGAATGCGCTCGGCGAACTGCCAATCATAATATAGCATAGCAATCTCCGTCGCGGCCGTTTTCTGTCGCTGAAGTACGTCCTTGAGTCGCGCTATCGCGATCCCCCAGGAGAGTCGACCGTTTTCAGGCTGGCGTGGTAATGAGAGGATCGGCATTTGGCAGGCAGATATGTTGTCCTCCATCTCTCCCTGTCTCGTCCCAGTTGGACACTGGGCCCGGCTGGATTCGAACACCCCGCACTGACGACCCCAAAAACCGTGATTTCAGCAGACGCGCGCACACGAGACAGCACACCGTCTGCGCGCCAGACCCCATCTGACGGCGATTTGGCCTTCATCATTGCCCGCTGGCCGGACCTGTCCGAGGCCATCAAAGAGCGTATCATGGAGTTGGTTCGGAGCTGGTAGAGTTGCGAGGCAGTGCTAGCGATGATGGGAGTCCCAGATGGGGGTGCGTGGATG
>CP070782.1:3606545-3610551 GCA_020346325.1 Phycisphaerales bacterium | reverse complement strand
GGTCCGTTGGCGCAGCCGCTATGAACAGGAAGGTCTCGACGGTTTACAGGACCGACCCCGCTCGGGCAGACCGCCGCGTTTTTCCCCCTGAGCAACAGCATCGTCTGATGGCATTGGCCACGCAGGTGCCCCAAGAGCAAGGCCATCCGCTGACGCAATGGAGTATGACGGAGCTGTCTCGGGCGGCGGTGGAAAAGGGAATCGTTGGGGCCATCAGTTCAGCGACCATCTGGCGTTTACTGGATCAGGCGACGATCAAGCCCCATCGCTGGCACTACTGGCTCAACAGTCACGATCCAGACTTCGATGCCAAGATGCAGGAGATCGTCGCCCTGTATTTGCAGGCCCTCAAGATGTACCGCACAGACGAAATCGTGCTCTCGGTTGACGAAAAGACCTCGATCCAAGCCTTGCAGCGTAAGCATCCGACCATCCACACGGGTTCGGCAGCCTTGATGGAGCATGAATACATTCGTCACGGGACCTGTTGCCTGACCGCCGGCTTCGAGGTGGCCACCGGTGCGGTGATGGGGATGTTGACACCCAACCGGCCGGCTGAGGTCTTTGCCGAGTTCATCCAATGGGTCTGTGACTACTATGAGCAGGCCCGACGTCTTCACTTGGTTCTGGATAACCTCAATACGCACTATCACGCCTTGACTTGCCAAGTGGTGGCGACGGTTTGCCATTGCGATCCCGGCCCGCTCAGGACGGGCTCTCAGCGGAAAGCATTTCTGACGGCCCCGGCCAAGCGTGTGGTGTTCCACTTTACTCCCTCCCACGCCTCTTGGTTGAACCAGATCGAAATCTGGTTCTCCACCCTGAGCCGCAAGGCCCTCCGTCGCGGGGACTTCGCTTCTGTGGAAGACTTGGAGGATAAGATCATCGCCTTCATCGAATATCACAACGCGCACCTGGCCCGACCCTACGCCTGGACCTATACCGGCAAGCCCCTGGCTACGAGCAGGAAGGCAGCGTAGTCATGGAACTTATGAAATGCGGCACTAGGAACCGGCTGGCGGTGTGTGTTTCATCTGTTCGATGAGTTCGAGGGCGCGCGTGACGATCAGTTCCCCGGCGCCCTTGGCGAGGTTGGTTCCCTGCTCGGATTCATACCCTCCTTCATCGTAGGCAGCGGCGTGGCAGACGTAACCGATGACGTCGTTGGCCAGCGACGCCACGACCAAGCGCTCGACAGGTGCCTTCTGCTTCAGTTCCAGACCGAGTTCGACCAGGATCTCGCCCGGTAAGCCAAGCAGGTAGACGTCACCGAGGCGCAGAACCTGGATCTCGGTTCTGAGAGGCCCCTGGTCCGTCTCGGCATCGACGATCCTATTGTCCGCAAGGTCTTCGCGCAGCGGGATTTCGAGCGCCATCGTTTTGCCTGCGACGGTCGCGTTGTCGGCCATCGAGACGAATTGCAATCCGCGCACCGCCGCCCCGGCTACCGCTCGGCCGATCTGATAGCGCGGCGCCTTGCCCCGCTTGAGCGGGACGATGTCGCCGGCAGTTCCGGAGGTGAACAGGCACACACCACCTTCGACACGCTCAACCACCCGCGCCGTCTCACCCGGGTAGTCGCCCGAGATGGAGTAGAACCACTCGGGATACCGACTGCCACTGACGGCATGGCAAGCAAAGTTCACCATCGATCCGAGCAACACCCCATTGGCATCTTCGACGCGAATCGTCCAGACCTGTGGATCTATCGGGCCAAACGTCAGTTGCGGCTGATCTTCAGGATAGCGGAACGTCACCCGCCTCGTCCCATCTGTATCGCGCACGATCTGTCGCGTCGCGAGGATCTCATCGGGCAAACTGAAAGTCGTCGTGACAGACTCGTCGGCGCTCCGCGGTCGACGATGGAACGTAACCTCCGCCAATTCGGTGCACTTGGCGCCCAACCGCGCCGGCTGCATGTCCTTGTGTGCCAGGAAGACGGCGTCGGCGATTTTCTTCCTGAGCGTCTGCACATAGGCGTCGTCAACGCTATTGTCCTGTACCTCCGGGCCGAGTTTCGTCTTGCCGTAGATCTTCGGGCCGAAATGCGTATGGCTGGCGCAAATCATGACGTTCTGGGCCGCGATGCCCGTCTTCGTCTGCACGAGGTCGCGAATCTCGCATGTCATATGCAGCGGGACCCAGAGCAAATCGACCGCAATCAGAGCGATCGCATCGTTGCCATCGCTGACAACCAATGCTCGGGCGTAGAGATCGTCCTGGATGTCGTCACTGGGTTTGTCCCGCGCGCCATAGCCAGAGAGCCAGACCCCAACAGGGGGCGTGATATCGATCTTGGCGCAACCGGCCTGAATCGTACCGCGCACGTCACTGGCCAACATCGCAGGGACAACTAGGGCAAGGACAGGCAATAGAACTCGTCTGGTCATAGCCGGCTCCCATGAATATCTGCACGCCCGAATCCGAGAACGGCCCTTCTGGGATCGTGAGCCGATTATGCCACATCGGCCGCCCTTCCGCCAGAGATTCCCCCTGGCCGGCGCGTGACGAGGTGGGGCCTGGCGGCGTGGTGCTGACGTTCGCTCTGAACGGACGATCTTGATCAGCGTGCGCCACCGTGGTGCGAGCCCCCCCGATTAGGTTGTCATCCTGAGCCAAAGGCGAAGGATCTCGGTCAGGCAGGAGATCAACCGTCGCTCACAGTCTGAAGCCAGATGCTTCACGTAGCCCGCCCTGAGCGCAGTCGAATGGGTTCAGCATGACACTTTCGCTTTCACCTGGGTCACCGTGGTATCATAGGCGTGCAAGGCCGTTCAGGCCCGGGTTACTCCCAGCAGAGGGCAGCGAGTTCGGCTTCGGTGCGGGTGAACTTGACGGTGCCATCGTTGAGCAGGACGCACCCACCTTTCGGATCGTGGTTGCCGAACGTGAACAGCTCCGCCCCGCCATGCTGGTTCCGGTCTGCCTCCGTCTCAAACAGCAACACCATATCCCCCAGGGATTCCGGCCCGCAGCTCGGGTTCATCGCATAGTGGCATAGAGCTCAAGGCCAGCCGCTTCACACCGACGCCCTCGCATACCCAGATATCACTCTGGGAACCGTTGGTGATCTCGTAGCACAGTTCGAGGGTTTTGTCGGTGATCTCCAGTTTCGTGGCGGTGATGATCACGACGTTGGGTCCGGCGCCGCGGGCGGCGGACCCGAGCAGGCCCGCGACGAGGGCGAAGCTCAGCCGGCGTACGAAGCTGATTTTGAGCACATCTGTCATGGGTGTCTCTCCCCGGGGCACGTTCAGATATCGCCGCATTTCCTGTATGAAGCTACCAGGACCGGCCATCTGGAACGATGAGGCAGCGCTCCCGATCGTCCATGCGGTCCAGTGCGATGCTTGCAAAATAAGGCGATCCGGCTATTATGGCAGCCGAGCCACCACGGTATGTGGGTACGTTTCCAAGCCACGAGGTACGATTGGAGAGCACGACGACAACGCAGGTCCCGCTGACGCGGATTCAGAAGCTGATCGGCAAGCGCATGCTCGCCTCCAAGCGGACCAAGCCCTGTTTCTATCTCGAGCGCAAGGCTGACGTGACGGAGCTCTTGAGCCGACGGCACAAGATCAGCAAGGCGCTGGGCGTCAAAATCACCAGCAACACGTTTCTCGTGCGGGCCCTGGCCCTGGCGGCGCGGCGCTATCCGCTGATGCTGGGCCGGTACGTGGAAGAGGACACGGACAGCCCCTTGGAGACCCCGGTCGTGCACATCCCGGACGCGATCAACGTCGGCTTTGCCGTCAACAGTCCGCAGGGCCTGGTCGTGCCGGTGATCAAACACGCCGACCGCAAGACGATGGCCGAGATTGCGGCCGAGGAGAAGATCCTGATCCGCAAGTCGCGCAGTAACAAACTGACACTGGAAGAGATCGAAGGCGAGACGATCGCCTTGAGCAATCTCGGGGCGTACGGCGTCGATACGTTCCTGGGCATCGTGCCTTTGCCGGCCGGGACGATTCTGGCCGTGGGCAATCCGACCAGGACAGTGATCCCG
>CP070782.1:3599568-3606445 GCA_020346325.1 Phycisphaerales bacterium | reverse complement strand
GATCACCAGGACCTCACGCGGGCTCATGAGAAACAGGCCCAGCAACCCGATTGCTCGTGTGTAAAACATTGCAGCCTACCGCTTATGACGGTCGATTCGAGGTGGCTTGGCCCGCCACCACTGGGGCTATTTGACCACGATTACGGCCCAATATCCATGGTCGACACGGCGTTTTCGCCCTCAATCAGGAAAATTTACCTCTTCCGGCCGCTCGCCTACATTAAAATGCCAGATCCTGCGTCCTGTCCTATGAACGCGTGGTTTCGTGCAAGCAGTCGAGCGGAGAAGGATCTTGAGCGAGCGGTATCTTATTCGACGACTCCGGCAAGGGGACACCGAGGCCCTGCGTGAGATTTATTTGACCCATAAGGATGGTTTACTGACGCTCGCCTACTCACTGGTGCATGACATGAGCACGGCTGAAGACATTCTGCACGACGTATTCGTTTCCTTCGCCGCGGCGGCCGAGGAGTTGAAATTGCGCACGAGCCTGCACCGGTACCTCAGCACGAGCGTGCTCAACCGGGCCCGCGACCATTTCCGGCGTAAGAAGATCCGGGCGGCCGGCACGGAGGCGGACGACCGGGCCGAGCCCGCCACCAATGCGCCCGAAGAGGCCGTCGTTCTGGCCGAGCAAACGCAGCAGTTGACGGCGGCACTGGCCGAGCTGCCGGTCGAGCAACGGGAGGCCGTGACGTTGCGTCTGAACGCCGGCCTGAGGTTCAAGGAGATCGCCCGGATGCAGGAGACGTCGGTCCCCACTGTCCAGGCGCGATATCGCTATGGCATCGAGAAACTGCGGGCACTTCTGCGAGGAGGGGCATGGGAATGAAGCGCACATCGGGCATCGAGGGGGCAGTGAGGCAACTTCGCGTGACCACGCACGTCACGCTGGACGCGCGCATCCTCGACGATGCCCGAGCTGCGTTGAATCAGGCGACTTCGCGTCCGAGCGTGCCGATCATCGCCCCTTGGGAAAGAGTGGCCCTGCGGTTCTTGCGCGTGGCGGCGGGCGTGGCATTGGTCGGCGCGGTGGCCATCGTGGCCATTGTGCTCTGGAATCGTACCGCCGACGAATCTCGGCAAGTGGCCACAGACCCAAAGGAACATACCGGACCGAACCGACCGACCGAGACACCGGGTCCGGATAGACCAGTGGCCGACGAGCGTCCCCATCTCGAGGCGCTGTACGTCGCTCGGGACGTTGGGGGCCTGGTCCGGGCTCTCGAAGAGGTGAGTCTCGAAAGCCAGTTGCTGGCCGCCGCCTACCTGGGCGAGATCGGTGACGCCCGAGCGCTTCCGGCGTTATCACGCCTGGCCGAGCAGTGGCAGGGCGATCCGACTGAGAACCCGTTCACCCGCGCCACCGAACAGATCAGAAGCAGAGAAAACCAAGAGGATGTTGAACCCGATGTCCCGGGCGCCAGCCAGGAACCGCGCGGGGTGCTCGTCCCGGAGACCCGATCGGTCTCCGTCCTGAGCGGGACGATCACCGACCGCGACACAGGCCAGCCTGTCAAGGGGGTGGAGGTCCACATCTCCCCCCGGGGGGGCGGGCGGGTCTATACCGCGACCAGTGACGATGTGGGTCGCTACGCCTTCGAGAGCGTCGGCAGCGAGGGGGTTTATAACGTCCGTCTGAAGGCACTGGACCACATTGTTCCCGAGGGATGGCGGACGCCGCATGAGACGGTCGAGTTGCGTCGGGACGCCGCGATGGTGAGAGACTACGCGCTGGAAGCCGGGGCGAAAGTGGTCATCGCGGTGGTCGACGAGGAGGGCCGCCCGGTCGAGGGGGTACGTTTCTACGCGGCCTATGTCTCCGACAGCATGGGCCGGGGCCCTCGGGATCCGATTCGCTCGGATACCGACGGAACGGCTGTCATTGGGGGGTTGCCACCGACCGAATATCTGATTACTGCGGCGCACCGGGACTACGCCGTGGCGGGGCAGAAGGTCTTGATTGAAGACCGGCACCAGTTCGAAACGGTGACCTTCACGCTCCAAAGAGGAATCGATATCGTGGGCGTGGCCACCTGTTCGGACGATCTGCCCGCCAGCGGGTGGCAGATCGAGGCCAGGCCCAGATGGTGGCACGGCGTCTACTGCCCCTTTGACTACGCTATCGCTGAGGATGGGACGTTCGTGCTGGAACACATCTTGCCGGGTGACTACCAGTTGGGCATCCAGATTCCCGAAGAGGGGGGATCCCGCGGCATTTGTTCTATCGACGCCAGCCTGCCTCCGCAGACCGACGTGTTCGATCTGCGCATTCCGAAGCCCTCGCCCCACGGACGGGTGAGTATCTCCGGGACGGTCCGCTTCACGGGGGGTGACTATGAAGAAGGATTTTGGATCTATGCCCGCAGTGATGCTGGCCATTACGGCAGCACGTATCTGCGTCGCGGCGGGAATGAGTTCACACTGACCGATCTCGTCCCGGGGCGGTACGCGATCGATGTCACCCTGGCAGGGCAGCGGCACCTGTTTGACAATATCCAGGCACCCTGCAAGGGAGTCGTCCTGGAAATTGCCATCGCCGCACCGGTACCGCTGAGTGGGCAGGTGGTGGATGGCACGACGCGCCGGCCCCTGACGGAGTTTGAGCTCAAGATTGCCGGCGAGCGCCAGTGGCAGCGCATCAGTGATCCGGACGGTCGATTCGAGATTGAAAGCCGCATGTCACAAGATGCGCGCGTCACCATCCGCGCCGAAGGGTACGACGACCAGACGGTCCAGTTGTCTCCCGATACCAACACGCTCACCGTCGTGGCGATGGCGGCGCCGTTGGTACTTACCGGCACGGTTGTCGATGAGACTGGTCTGCCCATCGCGGGAGTGACCGTCAGCTACCGCCACCAGCGCAGCACCGACGAAGTTTCTGCAGGCAAGGAGGTCGCTGTAACCGACGCCGAAGGCTGCTTCGCCGTGACGGACGTTCCCGCGAGTGACACCTATCATTGGTTTGTCTTCCGTCACCCCGACCATGCCCGGGGCCTCAGATACATCGAGATGGCCGACAAAGGTGTTACCGAGACGTCCGTTGTCCTGGGCGAAGGCGGCGCGGTCGAAGGCTATGTCTACGACCGTCAGGGCCGACCGCTGCCAGAGACGGACGTGTATTTCATGGACGAGAAACACTTCCCTCTTTGGGAACAGAATCGGGGCCGGTTGGGCAAGGTCACGACCGACGGGGCGGGGTACTACCGCATCGACCATCTTCCCGAGGAGCGCTGTTACGCCTTTCGAGACGATCCCGACAACCAGTTCGGCGTCGTTCTCAGTGCCGTTGTGCCGCGCGCCGGCCAAACGATGCGTCTCGACCTGGGAGGGACATGGAAGGTCAGCGGACGCTTGGTTCGCGCCGGTGAGCCACTGGCAAATACGCCGCTGCTGGTGAGCTATGCGGCCGGCGAGGCGCAAGGGTTCAAGGCTTATGCGCTCAGCGACGCGCTCGGACACTTCAGTTTCTGTGGGCTACCTGCGGGGCAGCGGCACCTCTACTGGGCCGTCCCCGGAGCACGCGGTGGGGAAAAGTGGGTCAGGCTGACCACGGTCGACTTCGAACGGGGAGGCGGTCTGGACCTGGGGGATCTGGAGGCCGTCACCGCCGAGGTGACAGTCACCTTGGTCGTTTCGGACGACACCGTGTTGCCCGATCCACGCCATGTCACCATTCGCGAACGCCGCACGCCAGGCTCGGCAGGTCGACGGGTCGGACGACTCCAAATCCGCCGCGACGACTCCGACCCGTTTATCTTCTCGGGCCTTGGCGTGGGGCACTACGAGGTGCTGGTCAGCCGGAAGGGCTATCCGACCGTGCGCCAATCCCTGGAGATCGTGCCGGGGCAGCAGCACAGTGACGTGGCGGTGACCATTCCTTGCGGGACGGGCCGCATCTCCGGGACCGTCGTCTCTGCCGAAGGGGCGCGGCCGTTGCCCGTGCTGTTGCAGAGCGCCGACGGACATCTGGAGGCGTTGGTCACGCCCCGCGCCGACGGCACGTTTGAACTGGCGCACCTGCCGCCTGGGGACTATCGTTTCACACATCCAGCGGACGCTCGCAGTAGCACCGCAGCGCTGGCGCGGGTGCACCTCGATCCGGGCGAGCACGAGACGGTTCGTGCGCAGGCGGAGCGCGAAGGCGATCGCGGCTATCTGGCCGTCCTGATGGTCACGCCCGAGGGCCTGCCCCTGGCGACACCGGACGTTTGGCTCGAACGCGGCGAACAAATCATCGAGCCGTACGCTGATGCCGACGATGGAAAGTCGTTCACCGGTCCGCCCGGGATCTATACGCTCCGCGCGCAATACGCGGGCTACGAACCCGTGCACCATGCTGTCGAATTGAGAGCGATCGAGGGGCGGACGCGGCAGGAGATTTTCGAGCCGTTGGTCGTTACGATGATCGAACCGTAGCCGCACGCGGCGCGCGGGGCGCCGCCTGGCTCACGCGCCGCGCCGACGGTAACAAAACCGTAACATAACCGTAATCCCGCCGTAGTAAACTGGTCTCGCATTGTCTTGTTTGGGGCGCCGCCGGTCTGCTTTTTCGCTGTTTCTGCATCAAAACACGGTCCGGGCAGAAATTCATTTTTTTCCTGTAATACATTTCGATTTGGGGCGTCTTTAGAGAGTGAAGAGCGTGAGGATCTCAGCGATGGAATGGATGCTTCAACAACTGAATACGATCGGCGGAGCGTTCGTGGAATTCGCCTCGCTGATGTTGATCGAATCGGCAGTCCTGATGGGCTTGGTCTTGCTGGTCGAATACGTTTTTCGTCATAAGGTCCGGGCGGCCTTGCGTTACTGGTTGGTCGTGCTGGTCCTGGCCTATCTGCTGCTGACGCCTTTTCTGCCTACCTGGCCTCCTTCTAACTTCTTGCCATCCGGCAACGCTGCCTACGCAGACCCGACCACACACCTGGCAGCGGAACACCTGCGTGCTCCCCTATCCCGGCCCACCACCGGACAGTCCCAGACCACCTCGGCTGGGATAGGGGAGCCGCCACACTTGCTGACGTGGCAAGGAGGTGCTTTCTTACTCTGGCTGGCCGGCGTGGCCGTCATGAGCGGTGTCTTGGTACGACGGACGGCCCTGGCGTGCCGGCATGTCGAGCGGGCGCCCGACGCCAACTTTTTGATGACCGATATCTTGCAGTACTGCCGTAAACGCATGGGCATCAAAGGCAAAGTGGCCCTGCGGATCTCAGAAGAGGGGACGCGGCCGGTCGTCTGCGGTTTGCTGCGCCCCGTGATCGTCGTGCCCCGCAATCTGGTGCCCACGCTGGGTTCGCGTCACCTGCGGGACGTGCTCTTCCACGAACTGGCCCATATCAAACGGCGCGATCTCTGGGTGAACCTCATCCAAAATATCGGCCACGTGCTGTACTTCTTCAACCCCTTCCTCTGGGTCGCCGGCGCGGTCCTGCGCCGGCTGCGGGACGAAGCGGCCGACGAGACCGTGCGGGGCACCATCGGCAACGAAGATCCGTCCTACGCCCAGCGTCTGGCTGACGTCGCCCGCCTGCCCCTGCTCCGCCCGGCCACCGACCTCGAGATGCTTGGCGTTGCCTGAGCCCGAGTCGCCGTGCTGGAAGCTGCCACCAGTCGTCTGCAATAGGACCAGTAGGTCCTATTCCGAACGCCATTGGCGTTCGGCGATGCGTCCTGATCTTGCAGAATCGGGTCGCGTGTGGTAGAAGGGGGCTGGATTTCCGGGCGGTGTTCAGGAAAGGCTAGGATGGCGGTTCAGTTTATTCTGGGCAGAAGTGGTACGGGCAAGACGACGCATTGCCTCGGCGCGATCGTCGAGGCCTTGCAGGCCGATTCGGAGCAGCCGTTGGTGTTGCTGGTCCCCGAGCAGGCCACGTATCAGGCCGAGCGGGCCATTCTCTCCGACCCGCACATCTGCGGCTACCACCGACTGCAGATCGTGTCCTTCAACCGCCTTCAGTTCTTCCTGGCCGGGCGCAGCACGGCGGCTCCCCGGATCTCGAACATCGGCCGCCAGATGATTGTGCACAAGATCCTCCGCGACAGCCGCGATGATCTGCACGTCTTCCGCTCTTCGGCCTTGCTGCCCGGCTTCGCCCGCGAAATCGCCAACACGATCACTGAATTGCATCGCTACGCCAGGGATTCTGAGGACCTGGCGAAGTTGGAGGCTCAGATCCGGACCGATGCTGGTAATCGTCTGGCGGCGCTGAAGTTTGCCGATATCAGCCGCGTTTTCCAGTGCTACGCCGAGGCCCTGGGCGACCGCTTCGTCGATCCCGAGGCCCAGGCGAGCAAAGCGTGCCAGGCGGTGGCGGGCACGGCGTTTCTCCAGAACGCTCGGCTCTGGGTCGACGGGTTCGCCAGTTTCACCGGCGCCGAGACGGCGCTGCTGATCGAATTGCTCAAAGTCGTCGACGAGGCGCACATCGCGCTGTGTCTCGATCCGGCCGGGCTCGGTCCGAAGGCGACGGCCGCCGACGGTCTCTTCGAACCGACCGAGCGGACGTATCAGGATTTGTCCGAGATGATTCGCGACGCGAAGATCGAGCTGCGCCGGCCCATCCTGCTCAAGAAGGCGTTGCGCTTTGGCGACTGCGAACCTTTGGCTCACGTCGAGAAGAATCTCTTTCGTCTCCGCGCCAAGCGTGCCAAAGCCGCCGATGCGCTTCGTTTGGTCGCGGCACCGAACTTGCGGGCCGAGGTGCAATTCGTCGCCGGTCAGATACGCCACCTGGTCCGAGAAAAGGGCTACCGCTATCGTGACATTGCCGTTGTGGCTTCCGACCTGGGGCAGTACGAGCATTACGTCAGCGCCTACTTCGACGACTATGTGATTCCGTATTTCATCGATCGGCGCCAGCCTTTGAATCAGCACCCG
>CP070782.1:3580982-3599468 GCA_020346325.1 Phycisphaerales bacterium | reverse complement strand
TCTGAGGACCGGAACCAGGGTCACTTGTGTTCTGTGGCGAGCAATGCCTTTGCTCCCGGTCCCCGTCAGAATGAGGGGCTCATACTCGGAGTCGGTCAGATCACCATCCCGGGGGTCCATCCCCTCCAGGGCGAACAGCCCACTGCCCAGGATCTTGTCGGTCAGCCAGGCGCCGTGGGGCCAAGTCGTGCGCCAGTTCGGGTCTTGTGCGACGTGCAGCAGGCCCAATTCGACGGCCGAGACCGCACAGGCTCGCGCCTCGGCGGCATCGCCCGCCCACTGCGTCGCGCGCGTCTGGAGACGCACGGCCGACAACGCCGCCAGGCCAATAATCGTGACCAGCAGCGAGGCGCCCAGGACGTGCAGGTAGATGCTGCCGCTCGATCTGTGCCGTTCCTGCCTGCCGATTCTCATCGCGAGCGCTCCACGTTACTGGTGAGCCGCACGTATGGCCACGAGCGTGGCATGCGACATGTTGTTGTGCCTAGCGGTTACGGTGATACGCTTGGCCTTGGTCTCACCGGACTTGCTTTGCGTTGGGTCCAGCGGATCGACCCACTGCACCGTGACGGTCCGTTGCCAACCGTCGGCCTCCGGGATCGCAACTCCATTCTTGTCCTCGGGTGGCGACTGCGACCAATTGTGGTAGTCATCCACGTCGTCAAAATCGCTCCTGTCACCGGTCTGCTCGCCGGATTCCGGACCGAACACCGCAGGATCACTCGGATCGTCATACGCCTGCTGCACGATCTCCGCCAGGAGCGACTCGGCCAGGAGTCGCCCGCGATTACGCATGGCCACCTTCTGCTGGATGAGCCGCGAGGCCCCGACGGTAGTCAGGGCGGCGACCAGCATGACGCTGACAATGACCGTCGAGATGACCGCTTCGACGATCGTGAAGGCTCGGCCGCATGGAAGCCGATGTGCCCCTGGTCCGGTCAACCGCGTCATTGGACCACCTCCGGCCGATTGAGAAGCCTCACACCGGTCTGGACGGCCGTCAAGGCTCCCCCTGGTTTCAGCGCAATGTCCATCCGATCCAGATGGTACGTGTTCTGGAGCACAGGCTCACCCGCTGTTGTGACGGTCCCATAGACTTGATACAGAAGAGACTGATTCGAAAGCAGAGACCACGAGGCCCCACGGTCGGTCGACTTTGCCAGATAGCTGTTGGCCGTGGCCACGTTGCGGTCCTGGCCCTGGATCTTGCAGGCCGTCCCGTTGGCAGTCCAGTGAAAGACCAGGCAGAGGCCCTCCTGGGGGGAGAGCCCAGAAACATTCGAGACCAGGATTTCCTGCTGGGCGTATCCGTCCAGCAGCGAGGACTCAAGGGCCGGTCTGGCCTCCAACACCAGGCTACTCGGGGTATCTCCGGTCGTCGACAACTGAAGCTGGACGCTGTATTGCCCGTCATTTGTACCATCGACCTTGGCGTAGAATCTGACCCGCGTCACCTTCCAGCTCACAGCGTCAGCCGGCAGCGATGGGAAGAAGTACTGGGCGTACCGCTCCGTATCCTTAATCGGGTAGTCGTGCAGGTCCTGTACGGAGGCGTGTTCGACCAGCAGCGTCTCACCACTTTCGTTTCCCTGGGGTTTCTCGGTTGTGGTTGTCGCCAAATCGTAAGAGAAATCAAATGCGCTGACGTCCGTGAGGAGTGTCTGCACGGGCCCCGCATTGTACTGGCGTGTGAGCGGGTCGCCCGGATTGCCAGACCAGGCATAACGGATCGTTTCCGCCACGTCGTCACCATCGCGGTCGGCCAGGGTGAATTCGATCACTGTCGCATTGCTGTCCACAACGGACACGGCGTACTGCAGTTCGGTAGCGATCTGTTCGGCGGCCTCGGCCGCCGCGATGCCGGCGACAGCGGGGTTGTCGGCACCGGGTACGGCGTGCCCGGCGATAATCATGGCTGAGCCCAGGCCCAGCATGATCACCGCCATGATCGCCACAGTCATAACCATCTCGATCAGGGTAAACCCGTCACGCCGGACGGATACCCGCAATCGCTCGGATGATAGCGTCGGTGAGATCATAGTATCCTCGCCTCCCCCGTCTCGCCGTCAACCGCAATGGTTCGTTGCTCAGAGCCCACCTCTATCACGACCGTGCCGGCGCTGTTGGGCAAGCCCCAACCATCGAAAACCATCTGGGTGGCCCCGCCGAAATCAGCAGAGATGAGCTTGGCGTTGTATGGATCGGCCGAAAGATCGACGATGTAGTCACCCGGTTGGCCATCAAACGATGGGACGTTGGCCAGTTGATACTGCTCCGTGTCGACGGAGAAGGATACGGTGCAGGCCGTTGAAGCCAGCTTGGCATAAGACTGAGCCTGACGCAGATCGGCCGCCACGCGGCGGGCTGCCACGTCGGCCTGATGACGAAACACGGCGTTGCCGTAGCGCGGAATCGCCAGACCTGCGAACGTAACCAGAATCCCCAACACGAGGAGCAGTTCCAGCAGGCTGAAACCTGTCGTTCTAGGCGTCCCTTTGCCGTTCATGACTTGCCTCGTGAAGAACGCTACCAGTCAGCCGGGCTGCCCGGGCTTGTCCGTGCCGGAACGAAAGCGGGGCCACGTCCGGTGTCCTCCGGCCGTGGCCCGCATCGAATTCTTCCGGATGCCGGACAAGGTCGCATAGCCTGGCAGGCTACTCTGATCTCGGGCTGGCGGCGACCGCTAATAGTCGCTGTACAGCACGCCCGCGTCATCCGTCTCAGTGGTCGTGTTGGCCCGAATGTCTCCCGTGGTGTCGTCGTAGATCCAGCCGACATCGTTGGCGTCGGCAGCCGCGATACCGCTTTGCCCCCTGCGGGCGCCGACGGTCAGAGGCGGGACGCTACACAGGTAGGGACCGTAGATGTACCCACCGGTCTTCGTGGCGCTGGTCGTTCCGGAAACATCCGTGTACAGGGTCAACTGATCTGCGCAGGTGGCAGCCGTCGGAAAGGCGCCCCCGTGCTCGGCTGCAAAGAGATCGATTGCGCTGCGCAGGACCGACAGATTGCCGCTGACGGCCGCATCGTTGGCACCGGCCGAGCCGCGGCTCATCCGCGGAATCCCAATGGCCGCCAGAATGGCAATGATGGCCACCACAATCACCACTTCCAGCAAGCTGAAACCTCTCGTGCTTCGTGCTCTGGTATCACTCATCGTTTTCAACCTCCTGCCCTAACCGTCGAATGTGGATGTTAACGCAACGAGACTTCACTCCAATATCGTCATGATCGAGATCAGACTTAAGCACGCCAATGGACAAAACCGCCAAGAAGTCCGAGAACAAATCCATGTTTTGCCACCGCGCTACTGATCCTTGACCAGTTCGAGCTGAATTTGCTGCCCGCCCCGCTCAAAGGTGACGGATTCCCCGTCTATGGCCACGAGCTTGAACCCTTCGAGCGTCTCTCCCAGACGCAACAGCTTGTCATCAATCAAGGCACGTCTGCCCTGTGGGTCCACGGTAATGGCCTCGAGCTTGTGGTTCGTCGCAAATATCATCCCGGCGGTCATGGTCGGACGGGGCGGTTTCTCGGACCCGCGCTTTCTGGGCCATGACGGGGGCAAAGAGAAAGGATCGCGCGGCCCATTGAGGCGTAGATCGTTATCTGACCACACGGCCTCGAGTTTGGCCGCCACCGTCAGATCCGGAGGCGTGGAAACCGGGGGCGGCACAACTGCCCTGTCCGATGTTGCCGTTACCGTGTAATCGTCGGTCATAACCGCTTGTCCGGCCGGGGCGCTGTGCGGAAGGACGAACATCCGATCCACGACCAAAGCCACCAACCCGATCGCCAGGACTCCCATGCTCATTCTCTGTCGCTTATTCAATGCCATCGACAACCGCTCCAAAGCTCTATGCCATGACTTCAGACGCACAATCTAACGCCCGGAGGCTTGCAGGGCAGGCGCTGTATACCACAACAATTCCAGGCGGAACCGGTGCGAGGTGTCCGCGTCCGCGGGATTTCCAACAAATTCAAGTTTTGCCACGCTGGTGTCAGCAAAGGTCCGAGTAAACTCGCGCAACAGGGTGACCGATTCGTGATAGTCGCCCCGCCCGGCGATGTTGATGGGCACGACAGTGCACCGGTCAGACGGGAGCACGTTCCCGATGCGGACGTCGTCGATTTCCAAGCCGTGCTCGGTCAGCAGCGCAGCCAATCGAGCCACACGTCCGTTGGTCTGACTGAAAGGTTCCAGTTGAATCTGCCCGGCGGCAAGTTGTTCCTGGGCGACCGCGAGACGGGCTTCGAGATCTGTCACGGAGGCTTCGAGCTCGCGGCATTCCCGACGCCGCTCGCGCAGTTGCTGGCGCTGAGCGGCCAACGCCGCCTTCTGTTCGAGCCGAGGACCGACACCGAAGAAATAGGCGACCATGGTAAGCGCCACGCAGAGGGCAATGCCTGCCCCATCAATAATCCATGATGCGCGTCGCATGTCGGTTGTTCGTCCCATCTGTGTTCCCATCTAGATCCAACACTCGATACTGAATGCGATAGCCTGGCCATCCAGAAACGCCTGGCGGTAACTGGTGATGAGTCTGACAGAATCAAAGATTCCCATTTGTTCCAGACCAAGCACGAACTGAGATACCGAGCTCTGCGTCCGGCCGAAACCGGCCAGTTTCACCCGATATCGTCTGGTGGCCAGCAGATCCTCCAACGGAGAAGACGAAAGCCATGCTTTCAGGTTGCCCGTGATGTCGGCAGCCTTTGCGTCGGTCGTCGCCAGTCCACACTGACTCAGGACGACCTCTTCTCCCAGTTCGTGGCCGAGAAGCACCAGGAGCTTGCTCCAGTCGGGCTGTGCGCCGATCGCTCGGCTGACCTCGAGTTCGCGTGTCACTTCAGCCAGCGCGGCGCGCAGGTGTTCAACCCGAACGTTGTGCTGGTGAATCGCTTGTTCGACCGTGCGGTTTTCACGCCCTACCGAACTGCCCTCGCCATGCCACAAGAAATGCGTCAGCAACAGGCCGCCGGCGAGAAACAGAGGATAGGCGCCACATATGCCCATCCAGGTCCGCAGCCTGTGCTGCCGGTGTTTCCTGGCGAGTCTCTGACCCGGAATAAGATTAACGTCACCCATAGGTCATGTTCCAGTAAACTTGGCCAATCCCAGTGCAACGGTCGCCGCCGGATGGTTGGCCTTGGCCAACAGGTGCGGGGCGCTCTCCAGCACATCGCTGGTGGTTGCCGTGGCGGCCTCGATGCGCAAACGTTCGTGCAGATACGGGGCGAGACCGGCAATGCTCGCGCCGCCACCAATCAACAGGAGGCGCTGGATGCCGTCACCTGGATACTGGTGGTTCACATAGGCGAACGGTGCCTGTAGTTCTTCCAGTACCCCGTCGAAATGAGTGCGCGCGATCTTGTGGATGACCGCCAATGATTGTTCATCGAGTTCCTGGACGTCCGCCGCGGCAGAGAGACCGATCGTATCCAGAACTTGGCAGGCTGCGGTCATCGTCAAGCCAAACTTCTCGCCTAAACGCGAAATCAGCTTGGAGAGGCATTGGTCCATGAGCAGTCGCTCGTAGATGATACTGCCGCCACAAACGAGCAGCAGCTTCGTCGCACTCCAGCCCACGTCAAGAATGGCCGTGATCGTCGGTGGGGCCAGAATCAACGGCGCACAGGCCCGCGCCGCGGCAGCACTGCGAATGTCCAAACCACAAACGTTGAATCCGTTTTCCTCGAACTGATCCAGGAACGCATTCGCAGTGGTATGCGGGCAACCAACCGCAATGGCCTGCATCTTCGATTGAGGTTGGTCCGAACTGGGTGGCTCCCAACAGATCATCTCAAAAGAGTCCGGAGCGACCTGATGCATGCGGGCCAGTTCCATACGCGCAATCTGCGCGACGGGGGCTCCGGAGACCTGACGCGGCAGATCGAAGACACCCCGCAGCAAGGCCTTGTCCGGCGCCGCCAGAACGACGTCACGACCCTGGAAACCTTGCCGCTTCAGCACGCGCCGCAACTCGCGCAGCTCATCACCGCTCAATTCCTGGTCCGCCACCGGGCGCGGGATGGCCGAGATGGCCGCCGTGCGATAGCGGCCACTCGACTGGTGCAACTGCACCGCTTTGATACTGCGGGCCCCCACATCAATGCCGATGGCGGTACGCGTCTTGTGCAAGCCTATCATGGCCGACCTCCCTGGGTCATCGATGTCAAATCAAACAGCGGCATGAACATGCTGACGGCAATGAACCCGACCAGAACGCCCATGATAATGAGAATGCAGGGTTCCACAATGCTGGCCAGCGAGCGGACGACCACTTCGTTTTCTTCGTCCAGAAAGTCGGCCACGTTCGAGAGCAGGCTGTCCAGACGTCCGCTCTGTTCGCCACTGCGGATGGCTTCGTGAACGGAGGGACTGATCAGATTGCTGTCGGCAAAGGCTAGACTGATGGGCTCGCCTTTCAGCACGTGGTCTTCAGCCCGTGAGATCAGCTCGGCGTAGTGGACGTTTCCCGCGGCCTGCCGAACGAATTGCAGGGATTCCAGTACCGGGACATGACCTTCCATGAGTACCGCCATCAGGCGCACGATGCGCGCGGTCGCCAGGTTCCTGGTGATGCCGCCCACGGAAGGAAGTCGTAACATCACCGTGTCGCGCCAACGTTGCCCTCGGGGGGTGCGGACGAACATCGCCAGGGCCCCAACAGCCATCACCGGAAGCGACAGCGCCGCCCACCAATAGTGGCGCAGCAGAGCGCTGACGCCGACGAGGAACGCGGTGCTGGAAGGTAGCGGCACATCCAGACTGGCGAACAGCGAAGCAAAGCGCGGGACGACGAAGACGAGCAGCATCGGGAAGATGGTCAGCGCGACAAGCGCCAGGAGACTCGGATAGATCAGGGCGCCCATGACCGCGTTTCGAATGCGCAGTTGCTTCTGCTTCAATGTGGCCAGGCGATCGAGCATCTCCGCCAGATAGCCACTGGACTCACCAGCTGCGACACAACTGCGATAGACGGAGTCGAAGTATTCCGGGTAGTTCTTCAATGCTTCGGAAAGCGAGGCTCCTTCTTCAATCCGGTCGCGCACGGTCGCGACGGCGTCGCGCCAGGGTCCGGGTTTCGTCTGCCGCTCCAGGGCGGCGATGGCCTCCATGAGTTGCGTGCCGGAACAGAGAAGGACATAGAGTTGACGTGTGAAAACCGCCACATTCTTGATTCTCCGGCCTCGTCCAAAGGGCAGCCCCAAGCGGCCTTGGCGTTTGGGAGCAGCCCTGGCCACCGACGGTTCGACCTGGGCGACGAAGAGCCCCTTGCGGCGCAAGGCCTCCGCGGCCGCCATTACATCCGGAGACTCGATCGTCCCGTCGATGGCTTTGCCGAGGTGGTCATAGGCTTTGTAGGCCAGCTTCATCGTACCTGTGCCACCTCCACTGTTTCGTTTGTGCCGGAGGATGCATCGGCCGCGGTGTCTTCGCTATGCGTCACGGCCAGGATCTCTTCCAGACAGCTCTTGCCATCCTGGGCCAGGAGTACCCCTTCCTCCCGCAGGGAGAGAACGCCGTGATTGTGGAGTACTTGGCGCAGCTCATGTGTCGGGGCGGCCTTGTGAATAAGACGCCGGATCTCCGGCGTCACTTCCATCACGGCATAGATGCCCGCGCGACCGCGGAACCCAGAGTTGTGACAATCTTTGCACCCATCGCCGCGCCGGAAGGGCCGCCGGGGCGCGCTGGACAGTCCGGCATCGCTCAAGACATTCTCCGATGGGAAATATTTCGTCACACAGCTCGGACACACGGTGCGAGCCAGACGCTGAGCCACGACACCATTCAAAGCACTGGACAGCAGATAGGGTTCGATGCCCATGTCGATCAGGCGGGCCACCGCCCCGGGGGCGTCATTCGTATGTAAAGTGGCAAGGACAACATGCCCCGTCAGGGCCGCTTGTACCGCGACGCGCGCGGTCTCCTCGTCCCGGATCTCCCCGACCATGATGACGTCGGGGTCCTGCCTCAGGATGCTGCGCAGGGCCCGGGCGAAGGTCATCCCGATGCTCTCGTGAACCTGGATCTGATTGACCATGTCCAACTGGTACTCGACGGGATCCTCGACCGTGACAATATTGCGTTCCGGGCTTCGCAGAAGATCCAGCGCCGAGTACAGAGTCGTGGTCTTGCCGCTGCCGGTCGGGCCGGTGACGAGGACCAAGCCATAGGGCTGACGCAACATCCGGTCGAAGGCAGCGAGCGTCTCTGCCCGAAAACCGAGATCCTCCATGCGTATCTTAAGATTCGATTTGTCCAGGACACGGACCACGATCTTTTCGCCCAGCAGGGTGGGCATGCTGGAGACGCGCAGGTCGATTTCACGACCTTCGGCCACGATCCGTACCCGACCTTCCTGGGGCAGCCGTTTCTCGGCGATGTCCATCTTCCCGATGACTTTGACCCGTGACACAATCGAGGCATGTAGACCCGTGGGAGGCTTCATCAGCTCGCGCAGAACCCCGTCGATACGATACCGAATATGGGTCCCCTTCCTGTCCGGCTCGATGTGAATGTCGCTGGCTCCATCCTTGATCGCGGTCAGCAAAGACATGTTCACCAGATTGACAATGGGACTGCCATCCACCAGACGGTCAAGATCGGTGGTGGGCCCGTCGTCGACTGATTCCTTGTCGACCACTTCAAGGTTGGCCTCGGAGAGAGAAGAGAGAAACGAGTCAATGTTGGTGTCGCCGGAGGAGTACTTCTTGACGAACTCCGAAATGTTCGACGCCGTGGCCAGGACCGGCCGAATGCGACAGCCCGTCAACTGACGCAACCGGTCTATTTTCGGGAGCGACTGAGGCTCGGCCATGGCCACCGTCAAGGTGTTGTGTATCTTGAACATGGGGAGGGCCTTCAACCGCTCGGCCTCCTCCGGGCCAATCAATTTCAGCAGGGAAAAATCGACCAGGCCATGACGCAGTTGACAGCAGGGAACGCCGAGTTGCCGGGCCAGTACGCGCAACATGGTCGTATGGCTGATGAGGCCCTGTTCCACGAGCATCTCGCCAAGCAGGACACCATTGATCTTCTGGTCGGAAAGCGCCCGCTGGAGCTGGTCCTCAGAGATCATGCCCTCATCGACAAGGATGCCGCCAAGGCGGGTTATCGGCGTCGCTTCTGTCATAGAAAGCTCCTGACCGCACCGAGGACATCCTCGAAATGTTCAAACTCAGAAGAAACACCTGCCAATTCCATGACTTCACTGAGCGTGTCGCTGAGGGAACAGATCTTCAGAGTCTTTCCACTCTGGGCCAATTCACTGGTAACATCCACGAGCGATTCAAGCCCCTTGCTGTCGACGAAGGGCACCGCCGAGGCATCCAAGACCACCCGACCGAGATTCTGACGTATTTCGTCTGTCAATCGCTGTCTAAACTCTTCCGCGTCGGCCGCGACAAGGGGGCCGTCCGGCCTAATGACCGTCACTGCGCCGCGCTGTTGCGTTTGGACCTTCATTCTGAGCATCCTCCTCAGCCACCGGCAGGACGAGGGTGAACGTGCTGCCGCTATTGATTTCTGATTCGACCGAGATGAACCCGCCGTGCAGACCGACGATCTCGCGAGCGATGGCCAGGCCCAATCCGGAGCCGGTAATATCAGCGACGCGCCGGTCTGTCGCTCGGTAGAATTTGTCAAATACGCGTGATAGGTCATCCTTGCTGATCCCAATACCCGTATCCGTCACATCCAGGATGATCCGTCCGCTCTCAACCGTCGCGCTAACAGTCACGCGACCGTTGTCCGGCGTGTATTTCAGCGCGTTTCCCACCAGGTTGTGGATGGCCAGCGAAATCTTGTCGCGGTCGGCGGAAACGACGGGAAGCTTGGGCGGCATATCGAATTGTAGCGTGATGTTCTTCTTCTGAGCGGTCGCTTCGTGATCGGCGCGAACGTGCTCCATCAGACTGTCAAAGCGCACATCGTCACGCTGCAGATCGAACGAACCGGCCTCGATCTCAGATACGGAAAGGACCTCGGAGACCGTGCGCTCCAACCGCCGTGATTCATCATTGATCACATTGAGCGATCGAGCGACGGCTTGGGGATCGCTGCCGCAATGATCGACGGCATTCTCGACATAGAGCCTGATATTGGTCAAAGGCGTCCGGAGTTCATGAGCGGCCTTGGCGAGAAAACTGTTGCGCGCCGCCTCGGCAATCCGCTGCTGGGTAACGTCCTCGATCAGTACCATGGCAGAGCGAGAATCGTCGCCACAAATGGGTCGGACGGTGAAACGCAGCACACCGGCCGTCGTTCCTCCGTCACACGGTCGCTCGACAACAGAGGGTCTGGCTGCGCCACCCAGCACGTCCTGCGCCGCCTGCAGGACGTCCGGGTCGTCGATCACATGCGCCAGTTCCCGGTCAGCCAGATCGTCGCGACCCGCTTGCAGCAGCACGGCAGCCGCACCGTTGGCGTACTCGATGCAGAGCTTTTCGTTCACCAGCATCAGGCCCTGGGGCAGAACATCGCACATTCGCGTCAGCTCAATCCGCGCCTCCGATTCCTCGCACATCGACACCTTGATGTGCTCGATCGCCTCGCGGACCTGCTGCCCGTGTTTCTCCCCGAGCAGCCTGTTCCATGCCACGGCTTCGGTGCCGAGTTCTGGATCCAGCTCAAGGGCTGAAACGTCATCGGTACCCTCCGTGACCGCAGACAGGGCATCGTGGATGGCTCCGATGGCCTTGAGACGAAATCGTGCGTGCCGCTGCACCAGCAGCATGGTGGCCAGCGCCAGGCAAGCGATAGCCATCTGGGCGGTTTGGGGCTCGAGTTGAGCCAATGGTTTGCTGTTCAGACCGGCGGTGATCTCCATGAACGCATGACCTCGGCCGGGCACCGCTAAAGGGAATCTGAAAGTCACCGTGTCGCCGTCACGCGTCTCGGAATAACCGCGAGCGTCTCCTCCCCACGACTCTGGCAAGTCAAGCACATCGATGGCCGCCGGATCGGAGTGGGCGACAACGCCGCCGTCGGGAAAAACGACACGGCAAGAGTGCAAGTGGTGTTCAAGACCGGCTTCCGTCACCGTGCGACGGAGCATCGACAGTTCATCGGCAATCAATAGAACCTCGCCCGTTTTGGCGAGCATGCCACCAACCACCTTGGCGTTCTCCAGCGATGCCTCCTGTTGAAGATCCTTCTGGAAATGCACATTGTGCCAGATGGAAGCGATCAGATTGACAAGGAAGATGCTCACCACGACAAAAATCAGAACGGCCAGCACGGAGTCTCCGCGCAGGATGTCGCGCCGGGCAGCGAACAGCCTCCTGGTTATCGGCCCATCGGTCCGCATCGCTATACTCCTCACATATTGGTTGCGACTACCTACCTTCCTTCGGCATTCATACGTGAGGGCTTAACACGGAGGAACACGCGGACTCGCCGCGTGTAAGGACGTGGACTGTACGCGGGCGCCATACGTCTCATAACAGGCAGGCTGCATTCATGTTTACGATTTCACGGTCGCTGTCGCCCCCGCCGGTGCCGACGCGCCCGACATGAGGGCCGTCAGATCGTAGAACACCACCTGCCGGCCCTTGACCTTTCCATCAAAGCCCTTCGTAAGCGTGGAGAACAGCACGACCCTGATCTCTTGGTTCCTCGCCGTCCGTAGCGCGAACTGTCGAACAGTAAGATCCTCCCGGCCCAGACTGCTGAGGGCGGTACCCGTGCCCTCAAGACAGGCCCAGAACCGGTCCGGCAGGAAAGACTGACCAATAAAGTCGTCGCTTCGGTCGCTCTCGAAGAGATCGAGAAAGGCAGAATTCACGTGGATAATGGTTCCTGTGCCGTCGAGAACGCAGGCTGGGTTATCGGACCGATCCAGTTGCTGTAAGCGCTCGGTCTGGTCGTGCCGCACCTTCTTCCTCACAGCTTTCATCACGTCCGTCTTGGTGACGATACCACAGACATCCCGCCCTGTCATAACCACGAGCCTGTGAATGTGCATCTCGTCCATCTTCTTGCCGGCACTGAAGACCGAATACGTCGGTGGCACGCTCAGAATCGGGAAGGACATCACATCCGCCACCTGGGTACGTTTCGGAGCTTTTCCAAGGACCACCACTCTCTTGAGAATATCCTTTTCGGTCAGCATTCCCACCGGCTTGCCACCGTGGACGACCAATAGACAGGTGAACGCCCCCCCATCTCGTGCGATACTGACTAAGATATCCCTTTCGGTGATAATGCCCACAACGGTCGCCTCATCCAGTACCGCCACACAGGAGACGTTATTGCGATGCAATGCCTGGATGACCGATCGTACCGTGTCACAAGGTCGGACAGAGACAACTTCCCTGTTCATAACATTTGCTACGGTAAGCCGGGTCTCAGGTGAAACAAGAGCCTCGCTGACAGGATGCTCAATTGCGGGGGCTTCAGCGCCGTGATCCATTTGCCTCATTGACTCACTCCCCAGTTGTTGACTGCAGGTACCATTCCCCTATGTGTCACTCGCCAACTCCCCCATCATCTACATCATCGTGGGTCTATCGACAGTTCCGCCCCCGGAAATTAGGGCCAGCCGCAGGGCACCGCGTCACAGGAGGCGCAGACGCGGCTCAGAAGGCTCGACGGCAGCCTTGACGGCGTCGGAAATATCGCTCACGCCACGGAGAATGGATGCGAAGGTCCTATTATGGATGTCTCCTACGAGCCCAGGGGCGTTGCTGGGTGGACGTTGGCGGGCGGACGGACAGCCGAACGAGGAGGCTCGCCCCCGGCGGCCGCTCCCCCTGCCGGTGGCGAACAGGCCCTGGAAATCTGCCGACGACATGAATAGAATAGGTTTACGCTGTTCGGGGCATCCGAACGGCGCAACGCGAAGGTAACGCCTTTTTTGTGGAGGCTCGATCATGGCTAATGGGCAGAACAGTCGATCGTCAAATTCATCGCGAATCACGCGGCGCACGATGATTCGTCAAACAGCAGCACTGGGGGTTGCGCTGGGCGCTGCGACGTGGCGCGACAGGCGCGCCACGGCCGGAGAAGTCCGTTCGGAAAGACCCGGCCGAAAACCGATCTTCAAATCACTCAAGTTCGGCATGATCAAGGGCAACATGTCCATTCTCGACAAGTTCAAGCTTGTCCAGGACCTCGGTTACGACGGCGTCGAACTGGATTCGCCCGGCGGGCAGGACAAGAAGCAGTGCCTGGAGGCCAGTCGGCAAACCGGTCTGCCCATCCACGGCGTGGTCGACTCGCGTCACTGGAGCGTGCGCGCGACAGAGGCCGATCCGAAACGGCGCGCCGAATGCCTCAACGATCTGCTGACCGCCATCAAAGAATCGCATTATTGCGGCGCTTCGTCGGTGCTCTTCGTTCCGGGCCATGGCAAAGACGGACCCGAGAACGTCATCATCCCGCGTTCGCTCGAAGTCATTCAGCAAGCGCTGCCGACCGCCGCCAGGCTGGGTATCCGGATTCTGATCGAGAACGTGTGGAACCAGATGTTCTACGATCACGACGGCCCACCCGAGCAGAGCGCCGGCCGTTACGCCACATTCATCGACGCCTGCAACAGCCCGTGGGTCGGTGCCTATTACGACATCGGCAATCATCACAAGTACGGCCAGCCCCAGGATTGGATTCGGACGTTGGGCAAGCGGATTGTCAAGCTGGACGTCAAGGGCTTCAGCCGGGACGGCAACAAGTGGTCGCCTATCGGCGAAGGGACCATCGACTGGCCCGCCGTTCGCCTGGCCCTCGACGAGGTCGGCTTCACCGGCTGGTGTACCGCCGAGGTGGGTGGTGGCGACCGGGCGCGACTGGCCGACATTCTGGCGCGTCTGAACCGCGTCTTGCCTAACTGACCCAATCGAAATCGAAGAGGAGCAAAAGCTGTGAGAGATGCCCTGTTCATGCGCATGAGATCCCATGGGATCATCTTTGCCACGATGGTCTGCACATTGATGCTCACCATGACGTCGGCCGTTCTGGGAAACGATCGGACCGTCGAGCCGACGCAGATCTTGCTCGAGACGATGCGCGACAGCGAGGAAATCGTCTTTGCCTGCCGGCAGGAAGGACACGACGGGCACTGGTACGCCAACTTCGGTTACTACGCCGAAGGAGTCGAACGGAAGGCCTACCGAAATCGCGGGCAGCTCTGCAAGCTCAACGTGCGAACCGGAGCGGTCACCGTGCTGGTCGACGCACCGGAAGGCACCGTGCGCGATCCCCAGGTCCATTACGACGGGCGCAAGATCCTCTTCTCCTACCGCAAGAGCGGAACGGAGCATTTCCACCTATACGAGGTCAATGCCGACGGCACGGGCCTGCGGCAACTGACGGACGGCCCGCACAATGATATCGAGCCGACCTATTTGCCAAACGGCGACATCGTATTCTGTTCGGACCGGTGTAACCGCTGGGTCAACTGCTGGCTGACCCAGGTCGCGGTCATGTACCGATGCGACGCGGATGGGAGTAATCTGTGTCCTCTCTCCAGCAACAACGAGCACGAGAACACGCCGTGGCCGTTGCCCGACGGTCGCATCCTCTATCAGCGCTGGGAATACATCGACCGCAGCCAAGTGCATTATCATCACCTCTGGACCATGAACCCCGACGGGACCGGACAGATGGTGTTCTATGGGAACATGCATCCCGGGACACTGATGATCGACGCCAAGCCCATTCCCGATACGAAGAACGTTCTGGCGATCTTCTCGCCCGGGCATGGCCAGCGGGAACACGCCGGTGCGGTGACGATTGTCAGTCCGAAGACGGGCCCGGACGAACCGGCGGCCGCCCATCGAATCAGCAAGACCGACGATTACCGTGATCCGTATCCACTATCCAAGGATGTCTTCCTGGTGGCGCAAAAAGATCGCCTCGTCCTGATGAGCACGCGCGGCCAGTCCTGGCCAATCTACCGTCTTCCGGCGGCCCTGGCCCGGCAGGAAGTGACATTGCACGAACCGCGACCGTTGCGACCCAGGAAGACCGAAAGGACGATCCCGCCGCGAGTCGCGCCGCGAGAGACCACGGGCCGGCTCGTCGTAAGTGACATCTACAACGGGCGCAACATGGAAGGTATCAGGCCGGGCGAGATCAAGAAACTGCTCGTCCTGGAGAGCCTGCCCATGCCCATCCATTACACCGGCGGCATGGACCCGATCAGCTTCGGTGGGACGTTCACCCTGGAACGCGTGGTCGGTACGGTCCCGGTGGAGCCTGATGGATCGGCCTATATGGAACTTCCGGCCTTGCGCAGTTTCTTCTTCGTGGCGCTGGACGAGAACGACGATTCGGTCAAACGAATGCAGAGTTTCCTGACGGTAATGCCGGGTGAGACAACCAGTTGCGTGGGGTGCCACGAGCAACGGACCAACGCGCCGGCCAGCGGCAGCACGGGAAATCTGCTCTCGCTGGAGCGCAGCCCCAGCAAAGTCACACCGATCGCCGATATTCCGGACGTGTTCGATTTCCCGCGTGACATTCAACCGATCCTGGACAAGCACTGCGTCGAATGTCACGACTACGACAAACGTGACGGAGGTGTGATTCTGACGGGCGACCACGGGCCCATGTTCAGTCACAGTTACTATACGCTGACCTATCGCAAGGAATTCGTTGACGGCCGCAACGATCCCAAGAGCAATCTGGCCCCGCGCTCTATCGGGGCCGGCGCCAGCCCGCTGATGAAGAAGATCACCGGAGCACATTACGACGTGAAGGTTTCGCCGGCTGAAATCAAGATGATCCGCTACTGGATCGAATCCGGCGCTCCTTATCCTGGCACGTACGGGGCGTTGGGCAACGGCATGATCGGGGGGTATTACGAGAACAAGCAGGTCAATACCGACTGGGACTGGCCCGCGACGAAAGCGGCGGCCGACGCGATCGAGCGGCGTTGCATCGGCTGTCACACCGGTGACACCATCGTGCCTCGGAACCTCTCCGACGAGCGGGAGGTGTCGTTCTGGCGGCCCGATCCGGACGATCCGCGTCTGCGGCTGAGTCGGCATCTCGTGTTCAACCTGACGCGCCCGGAGAACTCGCTGATGCTACTGGCGCCCCTGGCGCAGGAGGCCGGTGGGTACGGAGCATGCGACGGTACGATCTTCGCCAGCCAGGACGACCCAGATTATCAGAGGATCCTGGCGATGTGCCGGGCCGGGCAAGCGCATCTGGCGGAAATCAAGCGTTTCGACATGCCCGGTTTCGCACCGCCCGCGCCTTACGTGCGAGAGATGCGCCGCTATGGCATTCTGCCGCCTGAGACCGCAGATACGACGGCCATCGATTGTTATCAAACCGACCGTGAATACTGGCGCTCGCTGTGGTACACGCCGCCGGAGAGGGTCTCGGCCTATTGACGCTCTATTGCTTGTCCCTGCGATCTGTGAAAAAGCTGCTGTAGCCACCGAGCTCGGTCGGGTCGCCCGGGTCGTCTGCCAGTAGTGCCTTGTGGTCTGCCACGACCTTCTTATACGCCCCGGCATGCTCGGCGATGATCGCAGGCTGGTCGTGTTTGAACCAAGGCACTTCGAAAACGCGCTGCATGATCCCCTCGGCCACGGGAAGTGACTGGACGTAGGATTCGACATTGGCCTCCGGCCCCAAATTGGCGATACGCGTGGGCCGGCCGTGTCCGTAGACGTCCATCCCGGTGAACAACGGGTGGTGATGCAGCGGCTTGTTGCAACCCGGATTGCAAACCGAGCCCTCCGCCCGCACCGCGTCAGCGAACCGCGACAGTGACAGTCCGCCCAACTCCTCGCGGACGTATCGAAAGTGCGGGTAGTACCAGCCGCCCTTGGTCGTATCGCCGCCCGGCTGGGGACGTATCGGTCGAATTCCAGGGATGCCTTCCAACAGATCGCAGAAGCGATTCATCGCGTCATCGATCTCGGCCATCTGTTGCGGGAACAGATCGAGTTGCACGAGCCCGAAGGCAGCACTGACCTGGTGCATGCGGTGCTTGAATCCCCCGCAAGGGATTCCGGCGAACCGTTTCAACTCGGGCAACGTTATCTCGCCGTGGCGCGTGTAGTGGCTATAGAGCAGCGCACGTTCATACACCTCCCGGTCGTCGGTCAGCAGGATACCGCCTTCGCCGATCGGCAAGGACTTGCCCGTCATCAGCGAAAAAGCCGCGACTTCGCCGAACGTACCGATCTCTTTGCCTTTGTACAAAGCCCCATGGGCGTGGGAACAGTCTTCCAGAACCTTGACGCGATGCTTGCGCGCGATGGCCATGATCGCATCCATCTCCGCGGGCATGCCCGCGTAGTGGACGACCACCACGGCTTTGGTCCGTGGCGTGATGCGCCGCTCGAAATCCGGCGGATCGAGGCAAATCGTCTCCGGGTCGATATCAGCAAAGACCGGTGTTGCGCCCAGCACATAGGCCTGCACAATCGAGGCCCAGTAGGTCACGCTCGGACAGATCACCTCGTCGCCCGGACCGAGGCCCAGGCTGTACATCGCATCGAGAATCGCCCCCGTTCCATTGGGGGCAGCGAGTGCATACTTACGCCCGAGCATCTGAGCATACTTGCGCTCGAAGTCCTTCGTGACATCCAGGCCCGACATCTGCCCGGTACGGAGGACCTCCAGGACCGCCTGCTCGTGCCGCTCGGCCTGCGCATTCCGGCGGGCACCCGTCTCACGGTGGAGGGCACCGCGAGTCGGACGCTGTCGCGTGCCGCGCTGGAAGACGCGTCGGGGACCTCGGTATTCCAGTTCCGCCTGAACGGCGGCGCCTTCGTCGGCACATGGAGACCTGGGACGTCGGGAGTCTTCACGTGGTCGTTCCTGGACGCTGACGGTCAGCCCGCGGCGCTCCACCCGGAGCCTCTCGACCTCACCTTGCTGGACGATTCGGCGCCCGTGGTCGACATCCCTCTGCCCGGTCAGGACACGCTTGTACCGCTGAACCTGCGCCAGCCCCTCGTCATCCGGGCACAGGACGACTACGGACTTCGACGCCTGGAGCTGGTGGCATTCCGGGTATCGTCGTACGGGGAGGCGGGGGAGCCGAGAATGCAGGGGATCGATCAGGCGGGAACCCGCGCGGCGTTGGCGAGACCCCTGCTGGACCTGACGGGCTGGGGCCTGCTGCCAGGGGACGAAGTGCGGTACTTCGCCCGGGTGGTGGACAACGCCCCGGCGGGCCAGACCTCCACCTCGAGACAGTACGTGCTCCGCATGCCAGACGCGGAGGAGTTGCGCAGAAGCGCGGAGGCCCGGCTGGAGGCCATGGCGTCCCGTCTGGCGGAGCTCGCTGAGGAAGCGGCCCAGCAGGCGGACGAGAACCGCAATCTCCAGAGGGAGAACGCTGCACGGAGCGAGGAGGAACGTCGACCCGGGCGACCCGACACGGAGGCGGATCTGGGATTCGAGGAAAGGGAGAGGCTTCGCTCGGCCCTGGAAGATCAAGAAGAGCTCACCGGACAGGTGGACTCGCTGCAGTCGGAGCTCCAGGCCCTCGAGGAGATCATGCGTGAGGC
>CP070782.1:3547464-3580882 GCA_020346325.1 Phycisphaerales bacterium | reverse complement strand
GAATTCTGTGAACATCCCGGCCTCGTAGGCGGCCTTCCATTCTTCCGACATTTCCGCGAATATGCGTTCGCGCTGCGACTTACCTTTCCAATAGGGAATGATTGTGCTATTATATAGTTCCTTCGTTTCGTCATCGACGCGGTAGGCGGTTTTTTCGCGGGAATTCAGAATATCGAGATCTTCCATTGAATGGATACATATTTCCGGGTACGTTGGAACGGCCTTGGGCGCCGGACCGCGCTCGCCGACGATCAGTTCACCCTCATTGATGCAGATCGTCTTGTTCTCCATGATGTGTTTGAACGCCAGGGCCCGCGTGACGGGGATGGACTCGCGCAAGGGCACATCGCTCTGGTAGAATTGCGTGACAAGCTCGGCTCGTTCGGCCGAGATATGGGGCGGCGTATCGACGCTCTGTTGTCGTAGTCTTCGGACGCGTTCGTTCATGTTTCTATCCACCTATCTTGACGTCAAACCCATACCCATGGAGGGTGCTGGCAATATGGGCCATCTTTTCATCATCCGGTGCCTCAGTGCGTAAGAGATCAACCCGGTCTGTCAGCCGCACCGATTTCTCCAGGCCACCACGGTTATAGGGCAGGATATCAATCCTGCGGATCGCCGGCAACGACCGCACGAATCGGGCCGTGTCTGCTATGTTCGTGTCGTCATCGTTGAACCCCGGGACAACAGGGATTCGAATGATTATTCGCTCACCGATCTCGGCCATTGCCCGGATGTTATCCAGGATCAGGTCGTTAGGCACACCCGTGTAGCGCTCGTGCGTGCCGGAATCCATGTGCTTGATGTCGCAAAGCAGGTGATCGGCCGCCGCGGCGACACGCTGCATCAGTTCGCCCTTGGCGTGGCACGTCGTGTCGACTGCTGTATGTATGCTCTCGGCCCGGCATCGGTTCAGCAACGCCAGCAGAAAGTCCGGCTGCATTAGGGGTTCTCCGCCGGAAAACGTAGCCCCGCCCCCCGATTCGTCGTAAAAGATCACGTCCTTGCGGATCTCGGCCATCACTTCGGAAACGGTCATCTGGCGTCCGATGATCTCCCTGGCCTCAGCCGGGCATTCGGCCGTGCACCGGCCACATAGAACACACCTCTGGGCATCCGTCACAGGGTATCCGTCCGGGAAGGTAATGGCCTGACCTTGGCAGACTGTTTCGCAACGACCACATCGAACGCACCGGCCTGATCGGAAACCGGGCTCCCGGTTCGTCTTCCAACTCTCAGGATTGTGGCACCAACGACACTGGAGTGGGCAGCCTTTGAAGAAAACGGTTGTCCGGATTCCGGGGCCGTCGTGGATGGCATATTTCTTGATGTCAAATATGCATCCCGACATGCCGGTGCCACCATTAGCCCCGGGAGGGGCTGTTTTGCCGACTGGATGTTCTTCTTCCACCTTCATCACCGACAATCGCTTGCAGTCCACCAGACGCCTTATCCATAATATGAGGATACTTTAACAGGTGTTTGGATACAAGCCGTCTGGCAGTTGCGACCCGTTTTCCGGCCAGGATTTGGTCGGGCCTCTGGCCGTGGCCTCCTGACCACCCCGCCTTCCGCCTGCCGGCGCGACCGTCAGAGACCGAGTGTCACGCAGGTTTAGCGGTATGCGCTCAAACATGCCTGCCGCTGGCTGGAAGCTGCAAGTCTCCGTGTCACAGGCAATTAAGCTCCATTTCGGATTGCAGGAGCGGCATTTATGGCCGGGAAAAGGTCGAGAATAGTGACAAAGATTTTCTGCAACGTCCGGAAATAACTTGGCATAATTTCCATAAATGCCGTTACGAAAGGTCATCCTGATGGCACTAAGTAAAGCTGGTTAACCAGACGCAACAATGGCGTTTATTTCCCAGACAATGGAGTGAGGCATGTCGAATGGAGTCTTCAACTACCTCGCAGCGGCTATGGGGTGTTCATGGGCAAGGAGAAGGCGACAGATCGGCAAGGAATCACCGAGGTACACAGAAGTCGGGCAAGATATGGTGTGGCTACAACTCAGCAAATCAGGCCAGAGAGATCGGAATCGGCGCGCGCATGCACCTGCTCCGGCAGGAATTTCAGGGGAATGGTTATCGTTGGCTTGGCGCTTCTGGTCGTATCTCTCGTGGGGCAGGGGCTGGGCCAGGATGAAGAGGAGGTGCCCGCTTTCGACGAGTACCTCATCATATCTGAGCGCAACATGTTCAACTCTCGGAGGCAGGCGAGCAGAGCGGGGCAGAAGAACACGCGCAAGCCTCCAGTCGCCGTGCCGGAGGGCATCGAGGTTATTGGCATCGTCAAGACCAGTGACGTGTTGTCTTCTGTCGTGATCGTCAAGGATCATGGAAGGCACGTGCCGTGTCGGGTAGGCGATAGGATCGGGGACATGGTCATCACCGAGATACGAACTTCTGAGGTCTTCTTCGAGTCCCCCGAGGGAACGCAGATCGCGAAGATCCAGCCCGGCGTCCTGTCGGATCGCCTCACGGCGCCGAGACGTCACAGGCCGACTCCCGAGCCGGCGCCGGCCCGGGTTGCTGTTGCAGCACGGTCCGGGCGACGCGTGCCCATCCAGGCGAGCCAGATCAGGCATTTGGCCAGAGAGCTTCCTCTCGTTACTGATGTGGAGGATGGTCGGGTCACGGGGTTGCGCCTGACTCAGGACATCATGGGATTGCGCGAGGGCGACCGCGTTACGCACGTTGCCGGCCAGTCGCTCCACACGAAGTCTCCCAAGCAGAAACTCCTACAGATCACGAGGAAGTACCGCCAATACGGCCGGGACATGCCAGAGATACCCGTGGTGGTCGAGCGGGATAACAGAAAGATGGAGTTGGTCCTGGTTCCCTTCGGCTAGTGGCATAGCCATACTTCATGCCCCATCTCCAACTCGGTTTCCGCAACCATTGTATGACTATCGGACGGTAGCGGTGATACGAGTCTGCTTTACGTGCGGGCGCCCAGCCGGTAGGATATGGGCAATGATTGCTGGGATCGGCTGCGGATATCCTCAGAGGCAATTCCATCAGTGGCCAGCCCACGACAAGGTGCGATGGACCTACAAGGAGGCTACAATGAAGCGAGGACGATGGGCGGTTTTGTTCACGGTCGTTTGCACGACTTTGGGACCGGGCCTGGTCAGGAGCAGCGAGATGTCAGCGCAGGCTGGATGGGTTAGTGGTGGACTAATTTTCCCTTTGGAGGACCGACCGACACCGGGTTGTCACGCTTCGACCATCGAGCAGACGCGGGATGGGCAAATCGTCGCGGCGTGGTTCGCCGGTACCGACGAGGGGGAAGATGACGTTGGCATCTGGGTGGCGCGGCTCGAGAATGGCCGGTGGTCGAGGCCTGTGGAAGTGGCCAACGGTGTGATGTCGGTCCAGATGCGCTATCCCTGCTGGAATCCCGTGCTGTTTCAGCCCAAGGAGGGGCCTTTGTTGCTGTTCTTCAAAGTCGGGCCCACCCCGCGCGGCTGGTGGGGGGAATGGACGGTCTCGAATGATTCAGGTAAGACGTGGACGCCGCAGCGTCGTCTGCCTCCTGAGGTGATGGGGCCGATCAAAAACAAACCCGTCCAACTGGACGATGGTCGCATTCTATGTCCTTCCAGCAGCGAGCATCAGGGCTGGCAAGCGCATGTGGAGATAACGCGGGATCTGAAGGAATGGCAGGTCATCGGGCCTTTGAATGACGGCAAGGATATCGGCGTGATCCAGCCCACCATTCTGACCTACCCCAATGGTCGACTGCAAATGCTTTGCCGCACGCGACGGCAGGGATTCATTGCCCAGACTTGGTCGACCGACGGCGGCAAGACGTGGAGCCCATTCGAGGCTACGACGTTGCCCAATCCGAGTTCGGGCATCGATGCGGTTACACTGCAGGACGGTCGCCAATTGCTCGTGTTCAATAATACGCCCAAGGGTCGTACTCCGCTGAATGTGGCGATCTCCAGGGATGGTAAGCATTGGGACGTGGTGCTGACACTGGAGGATCAGCCGGGCGAATACTCCTACCCGGCCGTCATTCAGAGCGACGATGGTCTGGTTCATACCACCTACACGTACTGGCGCCAGAGCATCAAGCACGTGATTCTGGACCCGAGCAAGTTCTAAGCAGGAGTCGACAGTGCGCCTATGGCTCGGCCGAAGGTGCAACTCCCTTGAGCGGGTTGATCCAGACCCTGGGTCTCGTGTCGATCTCGTCGTTCGTGCCGGCGATGTCCATGTCCCCGTCGTTGTCAATGTCCCCGACCTTGGCATGGTGTGAGCCAACGGTCGAAAGGATGTGCACCTGCCATTGCCTCCCGTGGCCATCCCGATTCTCGATGACAGCCACACGCTTCTCCGGTTGCTTGGCGGTCTGGGCAGCGAAGATGTCCAGATCGCCGTCGCCATCGAAATCAGCCACCTGACAGGAGTGTAGCCCCCTCCAGCCTGAGAGGACTCGGAACCTCAGCCACTGCTGCCTTCGATCACGCGCGGGATTGCGATACCAGGTGAGCCCATGCCCGGTGACGTGGGCCGCCAGCACGACGTCCATCCAGCCATCGGAGTCCAAGTCACCGACGGCGACCTGGGATTCATCGGGCCAGCCGGGGGCGATCAAGTGCTGCTCCCAGGGAATGATCGTAGGGCGGCCCGGGTTCTCATACCAGCAACGCCCCCACACGATGTCCAGATCGCGATCCGCGTCGAGGTCGGCGATGCAGGCGCCGCCCTGGCTGTATCGGCTCTCGGCGATCTTGTAGAATCGCCACGGGCCTGCCTTGGGATCGGCCGGCCCCGGCAGGTACCAGAGCGTCTGCTTAAACGCGGCGATGACCAGATCGAGTCGGCCGTCACCGTCCAGGTCAAGTTTTCGCAGGCGGTTTCCCTGGGTGTCGATGTAGTCCGTGTGCAGTTCGGCCGGATCGGTCGGATCCCTGTGAATCGTGTGAATGGCCCAGACGTCTTCAGCGGGATCGCCACCATCACACAGTGGATTCTCCATCCATACTAGGGCGTGGTTGCCCGTTCGAGCTGAATTGCGATCCTGGCCGGTGATCAGGTCCAGGTCCCCATCGCCATCGACGTCGCCCCAATTACCACCGAGGGAAGGACCCAGGAAAGGCGTATGCCGGCGCCAAGTGTCGTTCTCTCGCGTGTACCACGTGGACAACCGCTGATCGGCCGCGATCTTCGTCCCGCTGCACCACAGATCCGGTTGGCCATCGTTGTCAATGTCTACGATTTCAATGTCGGTGACGCGGTCGGGCTGCGGAGGATTCTCGTCCACGATGGTCTCTACGAAGCTCCAATCCGCTGCCTGGCCCGCGCCCAGCAAGGCGAGAGACGCCATCACGACGAGGCATGCCAGTGGACCCGCCTTCCGCCTGTACATGGGCACATCCTTTCCCCATAGCTTCTGCTGTGAACCTTCAGAGATTCTCGAAGACCGAGATCCTTGGATTGTACGAGCCAACGAAGATGATATCGAGATCACCCTTGTCGTCAAGGTTGACAGTAGGGTTCCAGAGTGATGATCCACCATCTTTTTTGGTCTTTTCGCGTCCTCGGCTTCCCTGTAGAATATTGGCGGAGCCTCGATCTTTGTCGATGTTCTGATGGTCGCCCGACCGGGCAGGGACGCACAAGCAGGGTGAATATGGTTGCAGTCATTTCCAAGCCGGACACGCAGCGGAAGCTCGAAATCCTCAGCGCTGATGCGCAATACGACTTAGCCTGTGCGTGCGGGACGAGTCAGGACGAAGGACGCCGACGGGGCCAGGACGGTCGATGGATCTACCCTGTGATCCTGCCCAACGGAGGCAGGAGTGTTCTGCTGAAGACGTTGATTTCCAACGTCTGTTGTAACGACTGCAAATACTGTCCGCTGCGCGAGCAGCAGGATGTTCGCCGGTGCAGTCTGGGGCCGGAAGAGACGGCCCGGGTGTTCCTGGACTACTACCAGCAGAAGAAGGTCTTCGGCCTGTTTCTCAGTTCCGGTGTCATCGGTTCGCCCGATGCGACCATGGACCGGCTCACCGCGACAGCCCGGCTGCTGCGCCGCAAGCGCCACTTTCGGGGCTACATTCATTTGAAGGTGATTCCCGGAGCCAGCGATGCGGCGATCGAAGAAGCCGTTTCACTGGCCAGTGCCGTGTCTTTGAATATCGAGACACCGGGGGCGGCGAATCTGGCTCGGCTTTCGAATCGTAAGGACTACATCCGCGATATCATCGAGCCTATCAAGTTGATCAGTCGCCTGACGGCCAGGGGGACGCGGTTTGCCCGGGTCAAGCAGACGACGCAATTCATCGTGGGAGCGGCCGGTGAGGCCGATGACGAGATCGTCAAGTACATGGGGGGGCTCTACGAAAGGCTCAAGCTGCAGCGCATCTACTTCAGCGCCTATCAAAAGGGTTCCGGCGACGCCTCCTTGGCGGCCGAGCACAGCGATGCTTCCGATCCGGCTCAAACCTTTACGCGCGAGCACCGTCTCTACCAGGTGGATTTTCTGATGCGTAAGTACGGTTTCAAAGATGCCGACATCATATTCGATTCCCAAGGCCGTTTAGTGCTGGAGGCCGATCCCAAGGAGGTTTGGGCCCGGAATCATCCGGAGTTCTTTCCGTTGAACGTGAATCGTGCTTCGCGCCTGGAGTTGCTCCGTGTTCCCGGATTGGGCCCGATCACCGTCGATTGGATCCTTAAGGGACGGCGCGGCCAGCGGATGCGGCGCCTGGAGGATCTCGGCCGACCCGGGGTTCGGCTCAGCAAGGCCGGTGCCTATCTGGCCTTCTGAATATTTTCGTTGCCAGGGCGGCTCTGCTCCTTATAATTCGCTGCCTGATCGAAGGTTACGCTGACACACACTGATGTCCTCATGAAGAAACGGAGGTGAAGATGCAAAGCATGGTCCCCAAGCGGGTTTTTCTGACCAAGGGGGTCGGCCGGCACAAGTACCAGCTCAAGTCCTTTGAGGAAGCCCTGCGCAAGGCAGGCGTTGCTCAGCAGAACCTGGTGCAGGTGTCGTCTATTTTGCCGCCGAAATGTAAGATCATCAGCCGGGAAAAGGGACTGGCGGAGCTGACGCCGGGGGGAATTTGCTTCTGCGTCATGGCGCGGTCAGACACGAACGAGCACGGTCGTCTCGTTGCATCTTCGGTGGGGATCGCGGTTCCCAAGGACGCCCGGAAATGGGGCTATCTCAGCGAAGTGCACGGCCACGGAATGAATCAGACGGAAGCCGCGGATTTGTCAGAAGACTTGGCGGCTGGCATGCTGGGGACCACGCTGGGGCTGGACGTCGATCCCGATAAAGCGTGGTCGGAGAAGGAACAGGTCTATAAGTCCAGTGGCCTGATCATTCGTACCTCTAACGTCACACAGGCGGCCCGCGGTCAGAAGGATCTTTGGACGACCACCGTGGCGATTGCCATGTTCCTGTTCGATTGACCCATGACAGAGACCGCGAATTTTGGGGCGCTGCCGCCCGAGTATTCCAGTGCCGACGACGCGCGGATTGTGGTGATTCCCGTTCCTTACGACGGAACGAGCACCTGGGTCAAGGGGGCTGATAAAGGGCCAGAAGCGATACTCGAGGCTTCCGCCAACCTTGAGTTTTACGATATTGAAACGGATTCGGAAGTCTTCCGCCAAGGGATCTTCACCGACGCGACCATTGATGCAGGGCCCTGTCCCGAACGCATGGTCACGGCTGTCGAGCAGCGCGTTTCCCAGCATCTGGATCGTGAGAAGTTCACCGTAGTCATCGGTGGGGAGCATTCGGTCAGCGTTGGTGCGGCCCGGGCCCACGCGGCTCATTTCCCCGGCGTCACAGTCCTCCAGCTTGATGCCCATTCCGACCTGAGGGACGAGTACGAAGGGTCCCGGTTCAACCATGCCTGCGTGATGGCTCGGATCAAGGAGTGCTGCCCGATCGTTCAAGTCGGCATCCGGAGCATGGATATCTCCGAGAAACCATCCGTCGACAGGGACCGCATCTTCTTCGCCAAGGACATCGTGGGACGAACGGAATGGGCCGATCGGGCGATTGGCCGGCTGACCGAGCAGGTGTATGTGACCATCGACGTGGATGTTTTCGACCCGGCGGCGCTGCCGGCTACGGGGACCCCTGAACCGGGCGGATTACTTTGGTATGAGGTGATCGAATTGCTCAGACGCGTGTGCTGTGAGCGAACCGTGGTCGGCTTCGACGTGGTCGAACTCTGCCCGGTCGCAGGCAACTGGGCCTCCGACTTCCTGGCGGCCAAACTCATCTATCAATTCCTGAGCTACAAGTTCCACGGTTGACATCGACGGCGATTTTTTTACGTCGAAAGGGTCTACGGGCTACAGATGGACCCCCTCCGTGGACGATAACAGAGTCAGAGAGTGGTATATCAGTAATATGCCGCTGGGCGGCCCGTGGGGCCGCAGTCTTGGCCTGATTCCTGCGGGAGAGTGACAATGAAGGGCACAGTAGCATGGGCAGTGTCGGCTGGTGCGTTTTCAGTGCTGATACTGGGTCTGGTAAGCTTGGCCGGTTGCGGAGACGGTGATGCGGAAGAGGCAAGGCAGGAAGCCCGCGAGGCCAAGAAGAGGGTCAGCACGCTCGAATTCAGTCTGGCCCAGGCCCAGCAGCAGATAACGGACCTGAAAGAAGAGCTCAATGTCGTGCGGGAGACCCGGGACGAACTCCAGAAGCAGGTTGATCAGTTGATCCCGGAACGGGACGAAGCCCTGGTTCTCGCCCGACAGGCTGAACAGGTAATCACCAACCTGAGCGCGCGAGCCGAAGGCCAGACGAGTGCGACGGTGAGCCTACAGAAAGAAGTCGATCAGTTAAAGGCCCTGGTTGCCGACCAGGCGGCCCTCATTGAAGAACTCCAGAAGGGCGGTATAGAAGAGCCCGATCTGGCGGACGTGCCTCTCGAAGATGAACCGCCGATTGCCGATCCCAACGCTGATCCCAACGCCGATCTCTAGGGCAGTCTATCCCGCTGGGCAGGGAGCGGATTCAGACTCCGTCTGTGCTTCCGCCGGGACGGCCGACGGAACGGCTTTCCCGCTGAAGGTAGAAGACGACGATTCTGTCGCTGGGAATCTCAAGGCCTTCTGATTTCAGCGCGGCTCGGATGCGCGGCACCATTTCCTGATCGATGATCCACTGCTGTTGCGGCCGGTTGGCCAGATGGAGTCGCAGAAAGCGTTCGCCGGTCGCCCCCCCTGGCTCTCGTCGGTTTCGAGCGCGAGCGTATTGCCGTCAATCTGGTACGATCCTCGCTTCGAACCGATCTCGAACTGTCCATTGTCGCGGAGCTCCAGCCGGCGCCGCGTTGACCCGCCTTCGCAACTCCATTCGCCTGTCAGTGAAACCGAGACGGCCCGGCGCTGCTCATCCCCTATGATCGTCGGACTCGGCGCGTCCTCTGTCGCCTCCGCGCAGGCAGTGACGGCCAGACCGGCGAGGCCAATGGTAACGACGAAAGCCGTACGCATAGAAAACATCTCTCGTCATCTTATGCCAAGCAGGAATCTCCTGGATTCAGCCTGCATTTGACGTTGGCCGCTTCGCTGGTTCCAGCAAGATTCGACCGGTTTATGGTCGATTGCTCCAGGTTGGCCGCCGGAACAGATTCCTCTTGCAAGTGCTCGGGGCCTCTGTAGCATGAGGAGGGTACGTGATCGCGACAGCAATCGCAGTCGCAACGACAGTGTTCGTGGCATGGGCTATCCTTGTCAGGGAGGGCAACGGCATGCTGGACATTCTGAATGCGAGTAATTGGCAGGGCTGGGCGGTGTTTCTGGGGGGCATGGCTGTTGTTGCAGGCCTTACCTTGGTGGGTCACCATGTGATCTTTCGTCTCCTGACCGAATTCGCCAAACGGACCCCCTCCGCGACGGATGAATTGATCGTCAGGCATTTTCGCCGTCCGACGCGCTGGATCATGGTCGCGGTCGCCGTGCGATTGAGCCTCGACCCGCTGGGACTACCGGCAGGACTGGAAGTTTCTGCCAAGACGGCCTTCGGTATCGTTCTGATCGCTCTCGTATCCTGGCTGCTGATCAGGCTGACGTTTCTGCTCAGCGATATCATCGTTCTTCATTTCAAGGTCGACGTCAAGGACAACTTGCGGGCCCGTAAGATCCACACGCAGCTCAGAGTGCTGCGCCGCATTATCATTATCGTGATCGTCGTCATTGCCTCGGCCTCTATCTTGATGACATTTCCGAGAATCAGACAACTCGGGACGGCCATTCTGGCGTCGGCCGGCATCATTGGTATCGTGGTCGGTCTGGCCGCCCAGAAGACCATCGGCACGTTCATCGCGGGGCTCCAGATTGCGTTCACACAACCGATTCGTCTGGATGACGTGGTCATCGTCGAAGGCGAATGGGGTCGGATCGAGGAGATCGCACTGACCTACGTTGTGGTTCGGATCTGGGACCTCCGCCGGCTCATTGTTCCCATTACGTACTTTATTGAAAGTCCATTCCAGAATTGGACGCGCGTTTCGGCCGATATCTTGGGGACCGTATTCCTGTACGTGGACCACACGGTTCCCATTGACGCAATTCGGGCGGAGTTGCAGCGGATTCTGGAGGGTTCGGAGTGGTGGGATCGAAAGGTCTGTGTCCTCCAGGTCACCAACACCTCCGAACGCGCCGTCGAGCTTCGGGCCTTGATGAGCGCCGAGGATGCGTCGCTGGCCTGGAATCTCCGCTGCCACGTGCGGGAAAAACTCGTCGAGTTTGTCCGCACGAACTATCCGCAGGCACTACCCAGGCTTCGCGCTGAGCTGAACCCGTTGCGGGATGTCGCCGATGAGAAGCAAAAGGCAGAGTCCAGGATGCGCAACTAAGGAGGCTGTCTCCGTCCTGCTGCGATTTCGTCATGCTCATGCCTGCACGTCAATAGGAGTCCCCCAATGAAGATCGATAAGAAGAGCAAGTTCAAGCTTGTTACTTTGATTGTCGCCGTGGTTCTGGCCGTCATCATCTTTTTCCAGAACACGCAGACGGTAGAGACACGCATCTTGTTCCTGCGGTTTGAAATGTCACGAGCTTTGCTCCTGATATTAACGTTTCTCCTGGGACTACTGACGGGCGTGCTCCTGACCACGAACGTTCTCAGAAAAAAGAAGGATGCCGAGGCATAGGTCTTCAAAGCGACGTTTGAAGGGAGATAGAGCCATGGGTGCCAAGACGCCGCGGACGGCGCGGAAGGGGCGTACACGTGCCAAAAAGGCAGGTTTGCCTCCCGGAACGCTTATCTACACCGGGGAGAAGAAGGTCGAATCGGTCCGTATCACGGTGATCGACTACGACCAACAGCATTACGACGAGAAGCAGATCCGTTCGGTCGAAGAGTGCGCTTCCTTCATAGCCACACCCACTGTTACGTGGGTCAATATCGATGGGCTTCACGACGTCGGGGTGATCGAGAAACTGGGTCGGGCTTTTGATTTCCATCCGCTCATTCTGGAAGACATCCTCAGTACGAGACAGCGTCCAAAGTTCGAAGACTATGAAAAGGACGTCTTCATCGTACTCAAGATGCTCAGCTATAGCGACGAGCAGCAAAGCGTCGAGGCTGAGCAGGTCAGTCTGATCCTGCGGGCTAACGTTGTCATTTCCTTTCAGGAACGCGTCGGTGATGTGTTCGAATCGGTTCGCGATCGACTGCGGAACTCCAGAGGGCGCATTCGGAAATTGGGAGCCGACTATTTAGCCTATGCTTTGCTGGACGCGATCGTCGACAGCTATTTCGGAATCCTTGAGAACGTGGGAGACAAAATCGAACTGCTGGAGGACGAGCTGGTTTCCGATCCGGAAGAGAGGACGCTCCAGGCGATTTACCGGCTCAAGCGCGAGATGATCTTCCTGCGTCGGTCGATCTGGCCGCTTCGTGAACTGATCAACGGTATTCAGCGGAGCGAATCGGATTTGATCGGCGAGTCGACCGGTGTCTATCTACGGGATGTCTACGATCACACGATCCAGATCATCGACACCATCGAAAGCTTTCGTGACGTGGTGGGTGGCATGCTGGATACCTACCTCTCCAGCATCAGCAATCGGATGAACGCTGTGATGAAAGTGCTGACGATCATCGCCACTCTGTTCATCCCGTTGACGTTCGTCGCGGGCATCTACGGGATGAACTTCGAGCACATGCCGGAGCTCAAGTGGCGCTACGGCTATGCTGGGGTGTGGGCCGTGATGCTCGTCACTGCCATTCTCATGTTGGTATTTTTTCGGCGCAAGAAATGGCTGTGAGTACGGCCATGAAGATCCTCTCGCGGGGTGAGTTGACTTGTTCTGGCAGACTGGGTGATATCCGGGCTCGAATTCTGATGGGTTTGTAGAGACTTCGATTCGGACGAATCGTCTCTCGTCTATACCGGAACGGAAAGGGGTCCATTTCCGTACTCATGATGCCGCTGATCGGCTTCTTCGAGGTGCTCATCTGGATCCTCACGATTGGTGAGATCATGAAGAATCTGTCGAATCCCGTGTGTTACCTCGCCTATGCCGGTGGTTTTGCCATGGGCAACTATGTTGGATTTTGACTGTCGAGCGACTCTCTCTCGGTGTCGTCCTCATCCAGGTTGTCACGCAGAAGGAAGCCGGTTCGTTGGTGAGTCACCTCAGAGGACGGGATCACGGCGTCACCAGCGTGGAGGGCCGGGGGGCCGGTGGCGCGGTCCAGATCATTTTCACCATTGTCCCGCGCCGAGTAGCCGACGCCATCGTCGAATTGATCAGAGCATTCAATCCCCGGGCCTTTTACTTCATCGAAGAGCTCGGTTTTGCGGAAAAAGGCGTTCTTCCTCTCCATCGGAACTGGCGTGTAACGGGTCGGGGATGGTCTTTGAGGCCGTTTCGCAGGGTCAAATGGGGCAACATGGGTCTTTGCACGGGCTCTCGGTAGGTGTACAATGCCCATCTTTGTGGTAGGTTCGGGGTCTCGACGTGCGCGGGGCATGCGCTGTACCCTGAAGCCGCTGTGTAATGGGTTTGTTGCATGAGAGCTGCCGAGAAGACCGGTTCGAAACTCCAGAAGCTGACCGAATTGTTTGCGGGCAAGGCTTACTTGCTCATCGTCATCCAGGATAATCCCGATCCCGACTGCATTGCTGCGGCAGTGGCACTGCGGAAATTGGCCAACAGTCTGGCCAACCTGCAATGTTCTATTTCCTGCGGCGGGACGGTCGGCCGGGGCGAGAACCGGGCTCTGGTCAAGTACCTGGGCCTGAATCTCCGCGCCTGTGACGAGATCGACTTTGGCAAGTTTGATTTGGTCGCCGCGGTGGATACCCAGCCGGGGACAGGGAACAACTCGCTGCCCAAGGACATCCCATGCCACGTTGTCATCGATCACCATCCGATTCGTCGCATGACGCGCACGGCCCCTTTCACCGATATCCGCAGCGGCTACGGCTCGACCTCCACGATCTTCGTGGAGTATCTCATCGAAGCCGGCATCACGCCGGAAGTCCCTCTGGCCACGGCGCTGCTGTATGGAATTCGTTCCGACACCCAGGACCTGGGTCGCGAAGCGGCGCGCGCCGACATCGAAGCTATTGAGTTTCTGTACCCGTTCGCCAACAAACGCATGCTTAGCGTCATTCAGAGGGGTAAGGTTCCGAGGGTCTACTATCAGATGTTGGCTGATGCTCTGCGAAACGCCCGGGTTCAAGGGCCGGCCATCATCACCGATCTGGGCGAGATTGACAATCCCGACATGATTGGCGAGGTCGCCGATCTCCTGCTGCGGGAGGACGAGACGACCTGGACCATGTGTACCGGGCTCTGGAATGACAAGATTTTGATCTCCATCCGTACCGCTGAGGAAAACAAGGTGGCCGAGACAGTCATGAAACGCATGGTTTTCCGCAAGGGAACCGGCGGTGGGCATCTCACCTATGCCGGTGGCCAAATTCCTTTGAAGAAAGGTACGAAGATCGAGCGACAGGAACTCGAAAGACACATCGAACAGAAGTTTCTCAAGGCGATCGGTGCCGACACGGCCGCCAACTCCCGTTTGGTTAAGGCCTAGACTGGAAACAGCCGTCACCACCAGGTAACCAGCCCATTCCCTCAGTCACTGGTGCCGCCGCACCAATATAAGGTGGCGGATACTCGCCACGCTATGCCGGCCGCTCCGTCGGGGCCAGGCGGATTTCCGGATCGTCTCCTGGAGACGACAATAGTCTTGCTTTTCATCGTTGATGTACTACCATTGGTTCCACGTTTGCAGCCGTGGGGCCGACGCGTCTGGCCGCGGCGTCCTCACGTGGCGTCAGGCGGGTGGTGACGAGCCAGGGCACTTGAGAAACACGGTGCGAGCCTGGGAGGACACGAACGATGGCGCACGACCACATTGGCCGACTGACCTACGAGCACACGAATTGCTGTGTCATTGTGGCCCATCCGGATGACGAGACCCTGTGGGCTGGCGGGACCATATTGATGCACCCGGATAACTGCTGGACCGTAGTGACGCTGTGTCGAGGGAGCGATGCCGACCGGGCTCCGCGGTTTCACAAGGCGATGGAATGCTTCGGGGCCAGAGGTGTGATGGGCGACCTTGACGACGAACCTGACCAGCGGCCGCTGCGTATGGTCGCGGTCGAAGACGCCATTGCCGACCTGTTGCCTTCCGACCGTTACGATCTGGTCTTGACACACGGCTTATGGGGGGAGTATACCTCGCACCGGCGGCATGAAGAAGTCGCCAAGTCAGTCATGGCGCTGCGCGAAAGCGGACGGCTCTCTGTCCAGGAGTTGTGGATGTTTGCCTACGAAGACGGCGAAAAGAAATACCTGCCCAGGCCCATGGCTGATGCCGATGTCTATTTTCGTCTGCCGCTGGATGTCTGGGACGAGAAACATCGTATCATCCAAGACATCTACGGTTTTGATGCCGACAGTTTCGAGGCGCAAACGACTCCCAGAGAAGAGGCGTTCTGGATCCTCGGAAAGGGCAAGTGAGACACGTCATCTCCGTGGGAGCCGACGGCATGAAAGTCCTGGCTTTGTATGACTACCCTCCGTCGCCGGCAGGGCTCGCCACGCAGGGGCACCTGTTGCACCGGGGCCTGGTGGAACTCGGGGTGGAAGTTCATTCGGTGCATTTCGAGTCGGCCCAGGAGAAGGAATGGTACTACCGGTGGTTCGAGCCGGATATCGTGCTTGGCGTTGGCTATTGGGGGCACACGCCCTATCTGGTGTTGCACCCTCAGCGTTACGGCGTCCAGCCTGTGCCCTGGCTGGTGGCCGACGGATACATGGCCAACTACCATGAGGTGCTCGAATCACTGCCTCTGATTCTCGTCACCTCCAAATGGGTCAAACAGGTTTATGTTCGGGATGGGCTCAGTGGCAAAAACATCAAGGTGCTGCCCGTCGGTTGCGATACGGATGCCTTCATTCCGCGTGACCCGCACGACCCGAAAGTGACCGCCGTTCGCGAAACACTCGGGATTGCCCCGGACCAGATCATGATCCTCACCATTGGCGGCGACGCCACGAGCAAGGGGGCCCAGGAGGTCATGCAGGCGCTGGCGATGATCGACACCAAGGCGCCGGACTGGAAGTACGTCTGCAAGGTTTGGCCGCAGCCGCGCACCGAGCAGCAGAATCTCGTCGACCTACAGCTGGCCACGCAGCTTGGCATCGAGAAGAATGTGGCCTACACCACCAACGTGATTTCGCGCAACTTCATGCCGTACCTGATCGCGGCCTGCGACATCTATGCCGCCCCGTCGCGCCTTGAGGGGTTCGGCATGATCCAGGTTGAGGCCAACGCCTGTGGCAAGCCGGTCATTGGCATCAAGGCCATGGGAATGCTCGATACCATGGTGCATGGCAAGACGGCCTGCCTGGCCGGGATCGCTCAGGAGATCAGGCTGCGCGAGACGATTGTCGGAGGCGAATCGGGTTATGAGGCCGGTCATCGTGTCGTCTTCAAGAATCCGCGCACCGTCGACTATCGTGCCAGTGTGTATGATATTTCCGACTACCTTCTGGAATTGATGCGAGACGCGGAACTGAGAAAGAGGATAGGGCGAGCCGGGCGAGAACGCGCTGTGGAGAACTTCGACTATCGTGTTGTCGCGCGACGATTTGTCGAGATTGTCCAAAAGAATCTTGGGATATCCTGACATGGCGGCGCCCGATTGGAAGCTCATTGAACGGGCCGAAGCAGCGGCGGTCGAAGTTCTCTCGCACAATCTGCGTGGTCCCTATCAGGGACTTCCCCGCACGGCCGGCTGGGGCTATCCCGAACCCTACACGCGCGATTTGATGATTGCGTCGCTCGGAGTACTCGTATCCGGCCAGGAGAGACTCGTCAAGGCTTGGCGACACGTACTGGAAGTCCAGGCCAGGAACCAGACCCCGCTCGGGCACATCCCCTCGCTCGTACACGATCCCGATGACCGGGGAGCCAGTGATACCACGCCGCTGTTCCTTTTGGCGGTGGGGCTTTTTCGCCAAGTGACCGGGAACCCGGAATTTCTTCGGGAGGCGACAGACCGTGCCTTGACCTGGATGGAATACCAGGGGCCATGCGACCGCGTCCTGGTCGCGCAGCTTCCGACTAGTGACTGGCGCGACGAGCAATGGGTTCTGGGGTACGGCCTGTACGTCAATACCGTTCTCTATGCGGCCCTGTGCCTGCTCGGGCAACACGAGCGTGCCGATGCCCTGCGTGAGATGATGACGCACTTCACCGTCAAAGGCGAACGGCAGCAGCGGCACGTGCATGAGGGACTCGTTCTGCGCCGCAAGCCGTATTATGCCATGTGGTCGTACAAGGTCTATCGCAGCGAGCGCTTCGATCTGCTGGGTAACAGCCTGGCGCTGCTCTCGGGACTGGCCTCTCCTACGCGAGCCGGCCATCTGGTGACGTGGATTGAAACTGAGTGTGAAGAGTTGCAGAAGAACGACGACCTGGCGATCTCCCTGCCCCCGAATTTTTTTCCCTATATCAGGCCGGGAGACCCGGATTGGATCCCGCGCTACGAGAAGTACAATCAGCCGGGGGAATACCACAACGGCGGGATCTGGCCGTTCGTCTGTGGTTTCTACATCGCCGCCCTTGTGGCCGCTCAGCGGTATCGATTGGCTGAAAGAAAACTGATGGTCCTGACGAGCCTGATTCGTGCGTGTCGGATTGCCGATGTCGAGTTTGGCTTCAACGAATGGCACCGGGCCCAGGACGGCACGCCCCAGGGCCAGGATTGGCAGACCTGGTCGGCGGCCATGTACCTCTATGCCGCCCACTGCGTGAGGGCGCGGGCTACTCCGTTCTTTGATCGCTGTCGCGAGACGCCCTCAAACGCGTAGTTATCGAGCGCTCTCGTGGTCCTCCATTCCAAAGATCTCGAACAGAAACCCGTAGATATCAGCCTGTTCCTCGATGCTCTTGGAGATGGGTTTTCCGCCTCCGTGGCCCGCCTTGGTTTCGACTCGTAGCAGGATGGGATTGGTGCCGGTTGCCTTTTCCTGGAGGGTCGCCGCGAACTTCTTGGAGTGGGATGGGACCACGCGATCGTCCGTGTCGGCCGAGGTGATCAGAATGGGCGGATAATTCACGCCGGCCCTGACGTTGTGCAAGGGGGAATAGGCGTACAGGAAATCGAACTCCTCTTTGCTGGCTTCGGCGTTGCCATACTCGGGGACCCAATAGCGGCCCACGGTGAACTTGTGGTAGCGCAGCATGTCGATCACGGGCACCTGACACACCACCGCTCCATACAGATCCGGTCGCTGAAGCATACAGGCGGCGACAAGCAGCCCACCGTTGCTTCCCCCGCGAATGGCCAGCTTCTCCGGCCGCGTGTAGTCGTTTTCCATGAGCCACTCGGCGGCCGCGATGAAATCATCGAAGACATTCTGCTTCTTCTCCAGCATACCCGCCTGATGCCAGGTCTCGCCGTACTCGTTGCCTCCTCTCATATTGGCCTGAGCGTAAATGCCGCCGGCCTCCAACCAGGCGAGCGTGGCTGTGGAGAAGCGGGGCTTGATATTGATGTTGAACCCGCCGTAGCCGTAGAGCAGGGTGGGGTGATCCCCGTTCCGCGCCAGATCCTTCTTGCGCGTGATGAACACGGGGACGCGCGTCCCGTCCTTGGACGTGCAGAACACCTGCTCGGTCTCGTAGTCGGACGTATCGAAATCAATCTCCGGTTCATGCAGGACACGGAGGTCGTTCGCGCGCAGGTCATAGCGAAAGCTCGTGCTGGGATAGAGAAACGAGGTGAAGGTGAAGAACATCTCGCTGTCGTCTTCTCTGCCTGAGAGAGCGCCGACCGTTCCCAGGCTGGGCAGGGGAATGTCACGGACATAATCGCCGTCGAGGCGGCACACCTTGAGCTGGTGATGTACATCGTGCATGTAGGCTACGATCAAATGGTTGCCGATCAAGCCGGCATAGTCGACTACATCGCCGCTCTCCGGAATCACCGTTTCCCAATCGTGTTGTTGCGGCTGATCGAGGTCGATCACCACGATTCGGCCGCGCGGTGCCTCCAGGTCTGTCAGAAAGTAGAAGGTCTTTCCCTGGTTACCAAGGAACTCATACTTGGCATCCGCCTCGTCCAGTAGTTTCACGAAAGGACCGTCACCATGCAGTGGCCTGTAATAGACGCGATTCTTCGGGTCGGTTCCATGATAGACGTAGACGACGAGGTACTTGCCATCCTCGGTGACGGTTGGAGCGAAGCCGAGTTCCTTATTGTCCGGGCGTTCATAGACCAGCTTGTCATCGGCTTGAGGAGTTCCGAGCGTGTGCCAGTAAAGCCGGTTGTAGTTCATCCGATCCTCGGCGGCAACGGTGTTAGGGTCCGGGAAACGACTGTAGAAGAATCCGCTGCCGTCGTGTGCCCAGGCAATCGTGGTGAAACGGCACCACTGCAAGGTCTCGTCGTACTCCTGTCCGGTGTCGATGTTTCGGATTCTCACCTGCTGTTCGTCGCTGCCACTGCGCGACAGTCCATAGGCCAGGAGCTTCCCGTCCCAGCTCACCGCGGCTGTTGACACCGCCACAGTGCCGTCAGTGCTCAGGGTGTTAGGGTTGATGACGACGCGCGGCTCGCCGTCCAGAGTCTTCTGAGTGTAGAAGACAGACTGATTCTGAAGGCCGCTGTTCTTCCAGAAGAAGTAGCGCCCCCCGTGCTTGGAAAGGGACGAGTAGCGCGGATAGTCCATCAATTCCTTCAGTCGGGCCGCGATCCGCGCCCGGGCAGAAACGCCGCTCAGGAATTCCTCGGTCAGAGCGTTCTGCTGAGCCACCCAAGCCTGGGTCGCAGCCGAATCGGCGTCTTCCAGCCATCGGTAGGGATCTGCGACTTCGACGCCATGGTAGACATCGACGGCAGCGTCCCTGCGGGCCTTGGGATAGACCGGCCGGCGACGTTCGGTTCGGGTGGCTGAGATCTGGCCGCAACCAAAGGGAAAAGTGGTTGCGAGCATCGAGATCGCCAAGGCGGCGGTTGTTCTCCTGTTCATACGCCGGTCTCCGTCCACGGGATTCGTTGTCTGATCATGGTGTCCGGCGACCATTGAACCGGCCGATCGCGCCTTTGTCAAACCGATGCGTGGGCAATTCCTTCGAACAAGATCGTTCCGCAGAGTGGCTCACCACTCTGGGCTGTTCCGCAGGACGCGACGAACTCAAGATGGACAAGGTCGGCTCGGATTATCTCGGTCAATTTGGGAAAATCTATTGAATTCTCCGGCGCCGAGCGGTAGGATTCGCGTGACGTGCCCTGGCTTGATATCGGCTGAGATGGCGAGGTTACAGCCCATGGCTAAACCAGCCCGAGGTGGCAAGGAAAGCACAAACGCGAAGATGGACAAGGTGGTGGCCGAGTACATCGATCGTCTCGGTGACGAGCACAAGATGCTGGTGGCTTTAAAGGCACACTTGTACGGTGGCTCCTGGGAGCCCATGCTCGACGACTTACGAAATCGTCTGGCGGGCAAGCCGTACATTTTCAAACTGGCCAACCGAATCCAGGATGATATTGAGCGCATCGAACAGATGCAGAAGTTTGAGGCTGAGCATGATATCGACTTGGCCGACTGTGTTGAGTTGCCGTGAGGTGTGCAAGTCGACGCTTTCCCCCGATAGGAGTCGAGGACAATACGGCGGCCGTCAGCAGAGGAGGCAAGGACTGCTGAAGACGGCTGTTTTCCTGAGGATACCGAAGATGCAGACAACGTCACGACCGAAGGCGTGGGGGCTTCTGGTTGGCGGGCTCTTCTTGATGGTGCCCGCTGCGGGCGTTGGCGGCGAGGTCGCGCCGTGCGTCGTCAGCGATCAGTTGCTGGAGTACGCCCAACTGACCAGAGTCTGGCAGGCGAGCCTCCCCATGAAGAAAGGCGAGAGTCTTGAGGCCATGGCGGTGCTGGGAAGGCGGCTGTACGTACGCTCCAGCCAGAACTACGCGTGGTCGTTCGATCGAGACAACGGACGCGCCGTGTTCAGCCAGCCTCTCGCTCGGCCGGGTTTCCCGTTGCTGGGGTGGAGTGCCTATGACAATCAACTGATCTCGGTGATCGACAACCGACTCGTCGAATTCGATCAGGACAGTGGCCTCCGGGAGCGCGTCAGTGATTTGGAGCTGAGCGTTGTCGCTCCGCCCGTGCGTAACAGCCGATTCTATTATGTCAGCGCAGCTGATCGACGTCTACACGTACTGCGAGCGCGGGACATGGTCCAGATCTTTGAGGTCTCCGCCTGGAATGAGTCGGCGATCAGTTCCATCCTGGCGAACGAGGACGAGGTCGTGTTTGGCACGGATGCCGGTAATCTGATCGCCATGAAGGCCGATGCTCCGACCAAGTTGTGGCAGTTTGACGCGGCAGAAGCAATGGCCGGCCCGGTTGTTCGGGACGGCCGCTCGTTCTATTTCGCGAACAAGGATACCAACGTCTACCGGGTCGACGCGACTGGGGTCGGCGCCGCCACGCTCGTTTGGAGACACCAAACCGAGGCCATCCTGGATCGTCCGCCACGCGTCACTCCGGGGGCGGTCTATCAGTACGCTCTGGGTCGCGGTTTAACAGCCATTGACAAGCCATCCGGAGAGGCGATCTGGTTTCTGCCTGAGGGCGTCGATCTGTTGGCCGAAACGGGCGGAAGGGCGTATGTCATCACCAAGTCTAATACGCTGGCTGTTATGGACAATCGCCAGGGCAAGTTGCTCTACTCAATGAACCTCGCCGCGGTGATCGCGCACGCGGCCAACACGGTCGACGGCATGATCTACATCGCGGACAACCGTGGACGGATCGTGTGCCTGCAGCCGGTTCGATAGTGAGACAGAAGATGCGAATCAATGAAGTATCAGGCCTGCCAATCAAGAGGCAAGGGAGAAGGAGTTGAAATGGACGTCACAATCAAAACCGCTCTGATCAGCGTATCCGACAAAACCGGTGTGGTCGATTTCGCCAAGGCGCTGTCCCAACTGGGAGTCAAGATCATCAGTACGGGAGGCACGGCCCGCACGCTGGCCGAGGCGGGAGTGGAGGTCTTGAGTATCGATTCCGTCACCGGTTTTCCGGAGATGATGGACGGCAGAGTCAAGACGCTTCACCCCAGGATTCACGGGGCGCTGCTGGGGCTTCGCGACAAGAAAGAACACACGGATGCGATGGCTGAGCACGGCATTGAGCCGATCGATCTGGTCTGCGTCAATCTCTATCCCTTCGAGGCGACCGTTGCCAGGCCGGACTGTTCGTTTGAAGAAGCCGTTGAGAACATCGACATTGGCGGGCCCAGCATGATTCGCTCGGCTGCCAAGAATCATAAATTCGTTACCGTGGTCACCAGCTCCGGTCAGTACGCCCAGGTCATCGATCAGATGCGGAACGGCGACGGTGCTGTGACGGGGAGTCTGCGGAGCGACCTGGCGCTGGCTGCATTTGCTCGGACAGCGGCCTACGACGCTGCGATCTCCCGGTATTTCGGCGCCAAGGCGGGCCTCGAGTATCCGACCGAGGTTTCTGTCGCGTTGACGCGCGAGAAGGGTCTCCGTTATGGCGAGAACCCCCATCAAACCGCCGCCCTCTACAAGCTTCCACCGAGCTCCGAGCCGTCGGTTTGCAACGGGAAACTCCTGGAAGGCGGTACGGAAATCAGCTTTAACAACTTGCTGGATGCGAACGCTGCCTTCGAACTGGTCAAGGAATTCGACGAGCCCGCCGCCGTGGTCGTCAAGCACCTTAACCCGTGCGGCTGTGCTGTCGACGAAGACATCTGTGTGGCCTACCGGAAGGCGTATGAGGGAGATGTTGTCAGTGCGTTCGGTGGGATCATCGCTCTGAATCGAAATGTGGATGTCGAGCTGGCTCGCACCGTCATGGAGTCCTACAGTCGGTTCGGTAAGGCGCTTGGGGCCAGCGGTTTCTTCGCCGAGGTCATCATCGCGCCGAAGTTCGATGCCGATGCGGTGGAGATCATTCGCACGCTGAAAACCTGGGGGAGTCGTGTCCGCCTGATCGAGACGGGCGCGATAGACCGCAGCAAGATCGACACCTCCGAGTACGACGTCCGGTGCGTTGTCGGTGGCCTGTTGCTGCAGAAGCGCGATCTGGTGGGTTGGGAGCCTGAAGTCCTGACCTTCCCGACCAAGGCCCAGCCCACGCCGGAGCAGCTTGACGATCTGCGCATGGCATGGCTCGTGGCCAAGCACACCAAGAGCAACACCATCATCATTGCCAAGAACAAGAGAATCCTCGGAGTCGGTGCCGGACAGATGAATCGCGTCGAATCCGGTCTGCTGGCGATGAAGCAGGCAGGCGATGAGGCCAAGGGCGCCGTGATCGCGTCCGATGCCTTCTTCCCGTTCCCCGACAACGTGGAAAATGCGGCCAAGGTTGGTATCGCTGCCATCGTTCAGCCTGGCGGCTCGAAGAAGGATCCTGACGTCATCGCCGCCGCCGACAAATACGGTATCGCCATGGTCTTCACGGGCAAACGCCACTTCAAACACTGATCCGCTGCGAGTGCTGACTCCGAGATCTACTGCGCTGACAAGCAATACCCGGACAGGTCGGCCCATGGCCCGCCCTTTGTTTGTCTGGCAACCGCAATAAACCTATAGGTTTTCTTTAATTTCCTGGGAACCCGCCCCGCCTCGATCCGTAACAGTTCCCGCTATTGAGTTGAGCGCCTTTATCGGTGTGGGCTTGGAACAATGATGGACGAAGGCTAATTACACCTTGAGACAGCACCGTTTCTGAGAGTGGACACCATCGGTGGTGACTTCGTGCACCCTTGGCGCGTCTAAGGTACTCAAAGAATGGGCCGACCTCGAGGTCGGCACCCACCTTTCAAGAGAAAGGGAGGTGACGATCATGGCGGAACAGCAGACACGTTGTACGAGCGACGATCCTGGAACCCCAGTGGATCGCCGCAAGTTCCTAGCTGCCGGCGGTGCCTTCGTGGCGCTGCCTGGCGCGGTTTTCGCTCGGCCAAGCACGGGCACGGCAGAGGATTCTCATTTACATCACCCGGAAGGTTGTGCGACATACCCATCGCCGAGGGCTGCCATGCAATCCGAACGCGAGGTTCTGGGGTATGTGCCAGCGATCTATACGGCAACCGGGCGACCCCTGCCCGACTCCCTCCTGACGGTGGACTTGGACCCGGGATCCAAAACGTACAGTCAGGTCATCGACCGACTACCTATGCCGTTCTTGGCCGATGAGCTCCATCACTATGGTTGGAATGTGTGCAGCAGTTGTCATGGGAAGCCCGGAAAGGTGCGTCAATACCTGGTTATTCCGGGTTTGAACTCCGCAAATATCCACTTTGTGGATGTGAGCACACCGTCTAAGCCGAGGCTGCACAAGGTCATCGAAGGTCAGGAAGTGCGACGCAAGGTGAATCTGTCAGCTCTCCACACGGTACATTGCGCTCCTGACGGAAGGATCATCATTTCGGCACTGGGGGATGGTCAGGGAAACTCGCCTGGCGGCTTCCTCATTGTGGACGAGAAGTTTAGGATTGCCGGCCGGTGGGAGAAGAGCACCGAAGGAATGCCCTACAACTATGATTTCTGGTATCAGCCACGACACAATGTGATGGTCAGTAGCGAATTTGCCGCGCCGACGACTTATGGTCCCGGATTCCGCATGGAGGACGCAAAAGCAGGCAAGTACGGCCAGCGCCTGCACTTCTGGGATTGGACGACACGCGAGCGCATCCAGACCATCGACTTGGGGGTCGAAGGCATGGTGCCCTTGGAAGTCCGGTTTCACCACAACCCGGACAGTCACCACGGGTTCGTTTGCGCGGCGTTGAGCAGCTCCATCTGGCACTTCTGCAAGAAGGACGGAAAGTGGACTGCCGAAAAGGTCATTCAGGTGGAGCCGGTGCAGGTTGAAGGCCAGGCCGACCCCGTACCCGGGTTGGTCACTGACATCCTGTTGTCTTTGGACGACCGCTTCCTGTATCTGGCGAATTGGCTCCATGGAGACATTCGTCAGTATGATATCACCGATCCGAGTCACCCCAAGCTGACCGGGCAGGTCTGGATCAACGGCCTGTTGGGCAAAGGTGGAACGATCAACGGAAAGAAGCCGGCGGGCGGGCCCCAGATGCTTCAACTTAGCCTGGATGGCAAACGTCTCTACTTCACCAGTTCGCTCTACAGCAGTTGGGACAATCAGTTCTACCCGGACATCGCCAGGCACGGTTCCCTGATGCTTCAACTGGATTGCGACCCCGACAATGGCGGCATGTCTTGGAACAAAGAGTTCTGTGTGGATTTGGGAGCCGAACCGGGTGGTCCGGCGCGAGGCCATGAGATTCGTTTTCCGAATGGGGACTCGACCGCGGACATTTGGGTTTGAAATCCATAATCTCGATGGGGCTCTAGTCTAGGAGCAGGACAAAACCATACAATTTAGATCGGGCTATTTGTTTTGTTGAAACCGACGTGAAAACGGCCTCGTACGGTGATTCCTGAGAGCCAGTACTGGGGACTGTCGACCCCGACATTCAAACGTCGCTCTTTGTTGGTGTCGCCCTTGTTCGTCAATTCGGCCGGCAGTTCAGTTACGGCATATAAGCCGCCTACAAAAAGGAGATTCAACTATGGCAGCGCAGCAGACGCTTCATGCGGTCAATGGCATCGATATAGAAACCCTCCAGGGCACTATCAGTGCTATCAAGAACGATCCTGGACTCGCCAAGTGCAGGTTTCACGTGCATAACAAGTGGATTGACGGCAACCACAACCGCACTACGATCACCAGTTTCTATGGCGCCAAAGAGGAGCAGCCGCACAAGCATCCCTTTGAAATCGACTGTGACGAACCGGCCATTCTGGCGGGAGAGGACGGGGGCGCCAATCCAGTCGAGCACTTGTTGAATTCGCTGGCAGGTTGCCTGACAACGAGCATGGTCGCTCACGCCGCCGTTCGCGACATTCATATCCAGGAGTTGGAATCACAGGTTGAAGGCGACATCGATCTCCGTGGTTTCCTGGGGCTGGCTGAAGATGTTCCGAAGGGCTACACAAATATTCGCGTGAAATTCAAAGTCAAGGCCGACGTGGAGAACATGGAGAGGTTAAAGCGGCTCGCGGAGTATTCACCCACCTTCAATACCTTGATCGCCGGTACCAAGGTGGATGTTTCGGTGGAGCCAAAGTAGACGGTTTGCGCAGGGTATCGGTTCTGGCGAATGCCGCGATGTTCCGAGTTCGGCGCGCGGACGACCGCAATGGGCCGGGCCGGTAAGGGATGTCGTGGTCGCGTGCGCAGCCTATAGAGGGGTTGTTTGCGCATCGTTCATGTGATTCTGAAACCTGCTGGTTGTTACAGGAGGTTCGCAATCGGCATTTGGACACGCCTTTTGAAGGGGAAGCATTATGACCGCCGCTGCTGTCAAAACAATCTCGAATGGAGCAGTGAATCTTGATGAAGCCACCGTGACCGACTTCGCAGCGTCGATTCGCGGAAATCTCATTCATCCTGACGACCCTGGGTACGATGAGGCACGATCGCTCTACAATGCGATGATCGATAAGCGTCCGGCGCTGATCGTCCAGTGTGTGGATGCGGCTGATGTTATCGCGGCAGTCGATTTCGCCAGAGAGAGAGACTTGCTGGTGGCTGTGCGCGGTGGCGGGCATAACGGTCCGGGACTGGCCCTCTGCGACGGCGGCCTGGTGATCGATCTGAGCCTCATGACAGGCGTTCGCGTGAACCCGGTGGACCGCACCGTGCGCGTCGGGCCGGGCTGTCGCTGGGGCGATGTAGACCATGCCGCCCACGCATTTGGCTTAGCCGTGCCCGCCGGGGTCATCTCCACCACCGGAGTTCCTGGGCTGACACTGGGAGGTGGTCATGGCTATCTCACCCGTAAGTACGGCCTGACGATCGACAACCTGCTTGAGGCCGATGTTGTGCTTGCGGACGGACGTCTGGTCATCGCCAGCCCCAAGGAAAACCAAGATCTCTTCTGGGCCCTGCGCGGCGGCGGTGGCAATTTCGGCATCGTCACTTCCTTCTTGTTCAAGGCGCATCCGGTCCATACGGTCCATGCGGGCGTGACGTTCTGGTCTCTGGAGCAGGCGGGGGACGTCATGAGATGGTACCGGGACTTCATGCAGCAGATGCCGCGAGAACTGTACGGGTTCTTTGCTTTGCTGACCGTTCCGCCTGGGCCCCCATTCCCGGAGGAGCTTCACCTGAAAAAGGTGTGCGGAATCGTCTGGTGTTACACTGGACCTCTGGATGACGCTGAGAAGGCGTTCGAGCCCGTATGGGATTTCGCTGAACCGATCTTTAAGCACCTCGGCCCGATGCCTTTCCCACAACTGCAGAGCATGTTCGATCCGCTCTATCCCTCGGGCCATCAGTGGTATTGGAAGGGCGATTTCGTCAACCAGCTTACCGACGAGGCTATTGAACTGCATCTGCAACACGGTGCCCAGCTTCCGACGCCGCAATCGACGATGCATCTGTACCCTATCGATGGTGCCGTGCATGATGTTAAGTCGGCCGACACCGCTTGGCGTTGCCGCGATGCGCAGTGGTCCATGGTGATTGTGGGTGTCGATCCTGACCCTGCCAAAGCCGAGCGGCTCAAATCCTGGACGCGCGATTACTGGCACGCTCTGCATCCACATGCGGCCGGCGGGGCGTACATCAACTTCATGATGGAAGAGGGCGATGATCGGATCCGGGCCACCTACGGCGCCAATTACGATCGCCTGGTCGAGGTCAAGACGAAGTACGATCCGACGAATTTCTTTCGCGTGAACCAGAATATCCGGCCGCGGGCTTGAGGGGCGACGATTTGACCTCCTTGGACGAAGAGGTTAAGTCACGGAAATAGTGCGGGCAAGCATACTTAGGGGGCTACCCGCAGTGCTCGATGGGGAATTGACAGGCGGCCAAGGTCTCGCTATTGCGGTCAGTTTCTGCGCATGACTCTGGCTGCGTTTTGCCTGTGAAACATCTATAGGGAGGTCTCATACCATGGCAAGGTTCCTGATTGAAGTTCCGCACGGGCCGGAAACGAATGAGTGTGCCCTCGCCGTCAAAGTCCTGCTCAGTACCGGTTCCCATTACCTGACGCATGCCGACTTCGGGTGCCTCGACGGCGAGCACAAGGCCTGGATCATTGTCGAGGTGGACAGCAAAAAGGATGCCCTGTTCATTCTTCCGCCTGTCTACCGGCCTCAGGCCAAGATTGTCCAGTTGAACAAGTTCTCCTTGAAGGAGATTGACGAGATCCTTGCGCACCACCAGGAGCCGGTGTATGAACCAGCAACGTCATAGACCAACATGCAGTTGTTGCGCGTCCTGTTGACCACAGTGTGGCAGTTGCGCGGAGGTCGTCTCGAATCTCCTGCCCTGGTGTGAACGAATCCCGGACATAGCGGCGCCGGACTCAAACGGAGGCCCAGACCGGATCTCACTAGTGACAATCGCCGAGGACTTCTTGCATCGCTTCAGAGAGGTCGTGAAGCGCTTTGTCTCCATCACCAACGAACGTCGAGCCATGCATGGCGGCCAGAATCCCGGGCCGGAGCGACGCCAGACGCTGGAGCGTTTGTTCCGTGTGGCTGGCATAAGGCAGCTAGTTGGCAAATGGTCCTTGCTGATACTCGATAAGCATGTCTTTGAATCGACCGACGACGTCGGATTCCGTCACGGCCTCAACGTCGCCGTTCTGGTGGAAGAGATCCGAGCACAAGAGCAGGCGTTGCGTCTCTTCGAAAAGCAGACCCGCATCCCATGCATGAGGGACCTGCGGCGTCTGGAGGAACTGGAAGCGATGTTTTCCCGTCGTGAGAACCTCGCCGTCGCAGAGCGCCTGAGCGGGCCGAACGGCGACCACATCGTCGACGCTAACCGACTTGGCGACCAGGCTGCACACTGCGGTGGCATTCGGTGCCAGATTCTGCCATTCGGTCAACGCGCCACACTCGTCGGCCTCGAAATGGCTGAAGCCAATCCAGCGTATCATACCGGGATCGATTAGCTTGGCAACGGCTTCGCGAACGGTTGGGAACAAACGCCTCATTCCCGTATGAAACAGCAGCGGTTCGTCGTCTCGGACGAGGAACTGGTTGAACTGAAGATTCGCCTGCGAGACGAACGTGGATATGCGATATCCGTCGGGGGCGATCTCGGTCACCGTGTTCATAACAACCTCCTTGCGACAGGATAGTTCTCTGACGGCCGCTGGCCTACGCTGCGGGCCGATGGCCGCCGGTCGTGGCGACATCCTCCCCATCAGAACCGCCTGGATCGGAGTGCACAATCGTTTTTCTGCTTCATTGGCAGGTTGTTGTCTCTGAAGTATAAGGGGCAGTGGATCTTGTGCGATGGGAAGGAGACATGCGATGACAGCGGATGAATGCAGGTATCGTGAGGTTCTTAGACGACTGAAGACTTTAGGCAATCCGCAGGCCGTCGCAGGGATGGCACGGTTCGGGGTCCATGTCCCGGATGCTTGGGGGGTATCCGCCCCCAAGTTGCGGGCCCTGGCCAAAGAGGTCGGGAAGGACCACAAGCTCGCCGATCAACTCTGGCGGAGCGGCGTGCATGATGCTCGCCTTCTCGCCACACTGGTGGACGACCCCGCCGAGGTCACGCGGCGCCAGATGGAACGATGGGCCCAGGATTTCAATTCGTGGGCCCTGTGTGATGCGGCCTGTGGCTGTCTGTTCGACAAGACACCCTATGGCTGGGACAAGGCGCTCGAGTGGCCCGAGCGCGAGGCCGAATACGTCAAGCGGGCCGGCTTCGTGCTCATGGCGACGCTGGCCGTCCACGATAAGGAGGCGCCGGACGAGCGCTTCGAGCAGTTTCTGCCATACCTTGTCCGGCACGCCATCGACGAGCGCAATTTCGTCAAGAAGGGCATCAACTGGGCGCTGCGCCAGATCGGAAAACGCAATTGCCATCTGAACGAACTGGCGATTCGGACAGCGCAGCAGATCCACAAGCTCGATTCCAGTTCGGCGCGGTGGATCGCCGCCGATGCCCTGCGCGAGCTGGCCTCGGACAAAGTCCGGAAGAGACTCAAGACCTGACGCCCGGCGCGCAGAACAAGCGGCGCTGGTCAGCACGTGCCGCAAGTGCCGCTTGGCTGTCGCAACGGATTGCTCCCGATTCAGTCGGCCCCGATCACCGTGACCGTTGGCGGCTGGAGACTGGCCAGTCGGGCTCTCAGCCGGGTCACGTGAGCCTCGGCGAGATCCAGAGCCTCGCGGGCGGTTCGAATTCGTGCGGCTCGGGGGTCAAAGGTCGAGGCCTGGGCCAACTGATCTTCTGTCTCCGCGAGTTGTCGGCGCAGGAATTCCAGTTCAGCCCTTTTCTCGGCCGTATCGATGGCCATGCGGCTCAACTCGCTGTTGAACTCCTTGAGTTGGCCACCCCCAGCGGCATTAGCCAACTCTTCCCGACGACGCGCCAGTTCGATCTTGGCTCGTGTCAAGTTCTCTCTGGCCGTAGCGACTTCCGTTGCGCCCAGACTCCCTGCCTGGAACCTTTTGGTGAGTGTCTCCAGGTGAGCCTGGCTCATCTCTACCAGATTCTGCATTTCACGGATAACGGAATCTGCCTCCATCCTCTGCGCCGTCTCTTCGCGAGTTGCGATGATTTGCCTCTCAATCGCCGCGCGGCGGGCTTCTGTCATGGCGAAGCCCATATCCAATTGTTGCAGGCGGCGCGCCAACTCACGTCGTCGAGCCGCCAAGCCTCTGACATCAGCCTCAGCGCCTAGCCCGGTCGATACCGCCTGTGGCTCCTGTAATTCCTCTTCTCGGATGACGATGACATCGTCCTCGATCTGGTAGGAGATGTCACTGAATCCGCCACTGACCGCCTCAATGAGTACCTTCAGAGCCGTCTCGAGCTTGACCTGGGGCAGACCGTCCATATCGATCGGCGTGGTGGGCTCAATCTCACAACTCTCGAGCAGTTCCTTCCAGAGTACGACGATCTGCAGCGGTGGCTCCACCGCATTTCTGAGGTGTTCAATGGCCTCTGAGAACGGCATCTCCGGCGACAGTATGGATAGATCAACGATCGTGTTAAGGTGCCCTTCGATGAGCTGCCGTTCCGGTGAGCGGATGCCCATTACGATCTCGACACTGGTCTCGGCATCTCGCCGCCGTGCTTCGGCCAGATCTGTCAGGGTCTCGAGTTGGCTGACATGTTCCTGGTACCCACTGCTCAATGTCACTCTGAGGTTTTCCACCAGCGCTGCGAGAAACTCTTTTGCCGCCGGCTGTGCATCCTCGGGCAGCCGGACCGAGAATCTGAGCGTGGCATTCTGCTGGGCACCGCCGGCCGGCGCTGCCCGAACTGGGCCGCCGTACATTCCGCCCATCATGCCCCCCATGCCGCCGATGCCTCCCATCCCGCTCATACCTCCCATGCCACCCATCATTCCCCCCATGCCGCCCATGCTGCTCATACCTCCCATGCCCCCGCCCATGCCGCCTCCGCCCATCATGCCTCCCATGCCGCCCCCCATGCCGCCTCCGCCCATCATGCCTCCCATGCCACCACTCATACCGCCTCCACCCATCATGCCTCCCATGCCACCCATCATCATTCCTGGGGCATCTGTCTGAGCGTCCGCCTTCGTCGGGTCGGAGTCTTCAGAGGGCAGCTTCTCCACATAACGATCGTCATGAAGTTCTGCCAATTGCCTCGCCATCTCGGAATGCCCTTCGCGACGGGACTGGCCGGTCGAACCCGTGGTTTTCCCCCCGTATATGCGTGGCTCGGGTGGATGCACGATGGGGCCAACTGCTTGTGCGAGCCATTCGATCTCAATGCCGTTGCCAAGTTGGGCAGTAGCATCGACACCAAGCCCCAACACTTCGCGGGCGGCCTTGCCGACCACGGCCGAACTGTGTATCAGATGGCTGACGGTCTGCGGGTTCAGTGGGATGATTTCACGATCGGCCGTGATCCTCACGATGCAACTGGCTTGTCTCGTGTTCGAGACGCGACGTTCGGCTCCGAAAACCACCGCCGAGACCAGAACAATAACTAGACACTTTGCGGTCCGCATTTTGCGTCTCCTTCCGTATTGGATTTGTTGATACGTACTTGCTTGATTTCAGCCAGTCGCTCCCGCGCGACGTGGGCCCACTGATTATCCGGGAACAGGCGGATAACCTGTTCGTACGCCTCGACGGCCGATTCGGTCTGGTTCAACTCCCGATAGAGTTTGTCCGCCTCGTAGAACAGCATGAAGGCCGTCCTGTCGACCTGTCGCTCAATCTCTGCCGTCGGGTCCGGAATGCTCGCCAGCTTCGCTTCAAGTGCCTCCAATCGCTGCTGCTGCCGTTCCTGGGCCAGGACCTCTTGAACGAGTTTCAACGCCGCATCCGTCTGAGCGTGCAATTGTCTGACCTGCTCTTCCAGAGAAGCGATTCTATCCGGGTGTGGGGATGCGGGCACTCCGAGCCTGAAGCGGAGCGTCCACGCCCCGAAACCCAAGAGCAGGACCGCCGCCGCGGCCGCCGGTATCCCTACCCACACGAACCTGCGCCGGCGAAGCCGCTGGTGAAGGTCCACCGCCCTGATCGGGCCAAACAGAGGGGGCCCCGCGGCGCGATCCGCATTCTGAAGCAGTTCTCTGATACGCTCTTCGCTCATGTCGTTTCCTTCATCAGTCCGTTGAGCTCGTCCTTGAGCTTCTTTCTGGCACGAGTCAGACGCACGTTCAACGTGTTCGTCGTGACGCCCAGAAGCCAGCATATCTCGGCGGTCTCAAGGCCCTGGAGATAACGCAGTACCACGACTTCGCGGTATTTCGGAGGCAGGGCCCGCACGGTCTGGCGGACTCGTGCCAATGATTCCGCATCAATCGCCATCATCTCAGCGTTCTCGTCCAAACACAGACTCGCAGCCGTCTCGTCGATTCGAAACGACCGTCGCCGACTGAGCCGGCGGCGATGATGGCGACACTTATTAAGCGTGATGGTAAAGAGCCAGCTGCGCAGGCGGCAGTCCCCGCGAAACGTCTTGAGCCCGGTCAAAGCCGCCAGAAAGACCTCCTGGACGACATCGTCCACATCCTGAGGCCATCCGAGCAAACGGTTGGCCAGGGCCGCTACCTCGGCCGCGTGCCTCTCCACGATCCTGTCAAACGCCGAATCGTCTCCCTGGCGGAACCGCTCCACCAGCATCTGCTCCTCAGGTTTCTTCGCCATGGCTGCTATATTAGACCCGCTTGGCACTCGGAACTTACAGAAATTCGTCACCGGCAGAATGACGAAGCGGGCAGGCCAGGCGCAACAAAAAAGGCCCGGCATAGTGCCGGGCCTTCTTGACATGAGTTGAGCTGTGTAAGCCTCTATTTCTTCTTTGGCTTGAGCCCGGCGGCCTTTCGCAGCTTGGCCACCATGTCCGTCTTCTCCCAGGTGAAGTCCGGGTGGTTGCCGCCGAAATGCCCGTTCCGCGCCGTTCGCTGGAAGACGGGCCGCCGCAGCTTGAGATGATCGATCATCCCCTTCGGTGTCAGCGGGAACATCTCCTTTACGATCCTCTCGATCAATCGCTCGTCCACCTTGGCCGTACCTTCGGTGTCAACCAGGACTGAGAGAGGCTTGGCCACGCCGATCGCATAGGCCAATTGCACCTCGCACGCGTCGGCTAGTCCGGCTGCGACGATATTCTTAGCCACGTAGCGGGCCATGTAGCTGGCCGTCCGGTCGACCTTTGAGGGGTCTTTGCCGCTGAAGGCACCGCCCCCGTGGCTGCCGCGACCGCCATAGGTGTCGACGATGATCTTTCGCCCGGTCAGCCCACAGTCGCCCTTCGGCCCGCCAACCACGAATCGGCCGGTGGGATTGACGTGGATGACGAGTTTCCTGTCCACCAGTCTCTTAGGTAGCACGGGCGTGATCACCTGTTTGATGACCTGC
>CP070782.1:3534018-3547364 GCA_020346325.1 Phycisphaerales bacterium | reverse complement strand
CTCATCCCGACGATGCCGAGTTTCTCTGCGCCGGCACGCTGGCCCTGCTTCGCGCTCGTGGCTGGCAGATTCACATCGCGACAATGACGCCGGGCGATTGCGGCACCATCGAGTACACGCGCGAGGAAATCAGCCGCATTCGCAAAGCCGAAGCCGCCAAGGCCGTAGCCCTTCTCGACGGCACCTACCATTGCCTCGAATGCGATGACGTCCTGATCATGTATGATCGCCCGACGCTGCTCAAGACCGTGGCACTGGTGCGCCGGGTGAAGCCCAAGATCGTGTTGACCCTGAATCCCACGGACTACATGGTGGACCACGAGATGGCCAGCAAGCTGGCTCGGACGGCCTGCTTCAGTTGCGGCGTCGTCAATCTCGAAACTCCCGGCGCCGAGCCGTTTGAGCCCATCCCTCACCTGTACTATGTCGACGCCGTCGAGGGCAAGGACAACTTCGGAACGCCGATCGAGCCGTCGATCATCGTCGACATCAGTGAGGCCATGGAGATCAAGGAGCAGATGCTCTGTTGCCATGAGAGCCAGCGGAACTGGCTGCTGGCCCATCACGGCATGGACGAGTATACCGAACAGATGAAGAAGCTTGGCAAGGAACGTGGCCGCGCGATCGGTGTCGAGTTCGCCGAAGGATTCAGGCAACATCTCGGCCATGCCTACCCGCAGGACGACATTCTCAAAGTCGAACTCGGTGATCTGGTGCACACGCAATAGGGAGAGCGATCATGGCGAGAAAGCAGAGTATTCTGGCTCCGGACTGGTGGGACTTCACCACGCTGGACGACGAAATCCTCAACGATGCCGCCGGCTTGACGGCCGAGGACATGCTGGCCCTGAGCCGAGATGGATTTGACGTGGTCTTCTACGATACGCTGGAAGATTTCTACCTAGCCGAAGCCCTGGAGTATATCACGGCCTGGAAGCAGGCGACGCCCGACAATCCCGTCGGCATCTGCGGCCCCATCGGCCCGACCGAACAGCTTCCGCTCATCGCACGGCTCGTCAACGCGTTGGAACTGGATCTGGGCCACGCCCATTTCTGGGGCATGGATGAATGGGTCCTCGACGGCAAAGAGGTCCCCGAGAGCCATCCGCTCTCTTTCGCCAAGGCCGATCGCGAATTATGCTTCCACCGAATCGAGCCCAGACTGAGAATGCCAGACAGCAACATTCACTTCCCGAAGGCGGACACGTCCGCCTACATCAAGAGTTGGGAAGGCGTGCGCTGCGCCGTCATGCAGGGCGGTCAGGGTGACATCAAGCATTGGGCCTTCAACGATCCGGTCCGGCGAGAGGGCCCGTACGCCGACGCGCCGCCTACGCCCGAGGAATACCGCAAGCTGACGACCCGCGTGGTGGACCTGCATCCGGTTACGGTGATGCAGAACGCCCGCACCAGCGGAGGCGGCGTGGTCACGGGCGTTCCCAGCCAGGCGATCACGGTCGGCCCCGTGCAGACCTGGCAAGCTGAGAAGGTCTCGATCTGGCAGGCGGGCACCCACGACAACCCGTTCGGTATGCGACTGACCACGCTGATGATCGGCAAGCGAATCGCGGACAGCGCCGTGCCGATGTCGCTGCTGGCCGGTCATCCCAGCGTCCAGTTCAATTTTTACCGGCCCGCGATCGGCACGTGCGCGGCCGAGATGCATTAAGAGCAACAACCAGGAGACTCGTATCGATGGCAGTTGACATCCTGATCCTCAACACGGCCGTAACCGATCTGCGCCGGCCGGACTTCGAATTCGCCGACAAGCTGGTCGGCAAGGGCGGCCTGGCCAAGTGCAAGACCGAGGACATGCCCGACTATTCCCAGGAACAGATCAAGACGTGGATCGATGAGGGCACCGCCACCGCCGGCGGTCCGGGCAACACCGCCCCGCTCATCGCCCGCACCGGTTTGAAGGTGGCCGTGGGCGTCAACCTGGGAAAGGGCGATTACGATGGGCTCGACGCTCAAGGTCGATACTTCTTCGATGTCATGATCGCCAACGGGATCGACATGTCGGCCACTCACATTCACTCGACACTGTCGACCGGCACTACGTTCATCCACAACCCCTCCGGGGACGACCGCGGGGGCATCGCGTATTTCCCCAACGCCAACAACGATTTTGACTTCAGCATCTACAAGAAGGCCGTCGAGCGGCTCCAACCCAAAATCGTCTATTACATGTACTCGGGCCTGTCCGATCGTGGTGACGCCAACGACGGGCGTGACCTGGCCGAGTTCATCAAATGGTGCCGCGAGGAAGGCGCGATCACCATTGCCGACAGCCACACGCTCACGGGCGACCCACAAAAACTCATCGCCGAAAGCCAGGCCGTTGCCGAATACAAACTGCTGGAGCCGCTGCTGCCCGAGCTGGATCTGTTCTTCACCTCTTCGGACGAGGCGAAGCTGATCGAGAACACGCTGGGCCAGCCGCGTGTCTGGGCCGAGTGCGACGAACAAGACAACAACATTCATTTCCTGGAATTCCTCAGCCAGTGCTACTGGCGCGATGATGGACGCACAAAGCTCTACGGTGTGACCGTCAGCAACGGGGCCTACGAAAAGCACCTGCATCCCAATGGCCGGATCGGTGGCCCCAACCAGGTGACCTCGCGCTTCATGGCGGGAGAGGTCGTGGATCTCGTCGGAGCCGGGGATTCATTCCGGGCCGGGCTGATCACCTACGTAGCCGCCAACCTGGAAAACTTCAAGAAAGGCATCATCGACTTCGAGGAGGCGGTCCAGGCGGGCAACCTGTTCGCCTCGCTCTATATCAAGGCCCCACTCGACGACCGCTACGGGAACATCCGGGCCTACAGCAAGATGTTGCAAGTCCTCCAGAAAAAGGGAGGCTTCCCCAACTTTGAAGCCCTGCGCAAAGCATTGGATTGAGACGGAGCATAACGGATGGCAAAGAAAAAGCTGTTTGACTGGCAGGACAAAGTCGGCAACCACGCGCAGATTGGCGGCATTGAAACATCGGTGCTGGACAACGGCCTGGGTCGGGGCACGCGGATTGCCTGGATTAATACCGGCTCGGGATTGCGCTACAAGGTCGTGATCGATCGCGCGCTCGACGTTGTTGATGCGTTCCACGGTCAGCATAGTCTGGCCTGGCTCAGCCACGCGGGCGTCACCGCTCCGCGTCCTGACGCCAACACGGGGCTGGAATGGCTCTGGACTTTCCCGGGCGGGCTCCTGACCACCTGCGGCCTGACCCATGCCGGCGGTCCGGAGAACGACGAATTCGGCGAACGTGGTCTACACGGGCGGATCAGCAACCTGCCTGCCGAGGTCGAATCCATCGTGCAGCCCAATCTGCGCGCGGGCAAGCTGAACATGAGCATCACGGCCGTGACCAAACAGTCGCGCGTTTTCGGGCCGAATCTCGAGCTGCGCCGTACCATCTCCAGTACACTGGGCGAGGCAACGATTCGCATTCACGACGTCGTCACCAACGTCAGTAACACGACCACGCCCCACATGCTGCTCTATCACTGCAACTATGGCTGGCCGCTGGTGGATGCAGGCACCGAAATCGTCTGGAAGGGCTCGTGCCGGTCGCGCGGCCTGGACATGGACAATGCCATCTTCAACGACAAGCACGATTTCCGCACCTGCCAGCGACCGATGGAAGGCCATCGGGGTACGGGCGAAGCCTGCGGCTTCATCGACGTCACCCCGGACAAGGACGGGATGTGTACCATAGGGCTGCACAACCCCAAGCTCGGTCTGGCCGTGTCAACGCGATACAAGAGGAAGCAACTGCCCTGCCTGGCCAACTGGCAACACTGGGGCCCGGGCGAGTACGTCACCGGCCTGGAGCCGGCCACCAATCCTCCCGTCGGCCAGGGCGGTGCCCGCGCTCAGAAGAAGTTGATCCACCTGAAACCGGGCCAGAGTCGCACGGTCAACCTCGAAATCAGCGTGCTCACCGAGCCCCAGACCATCCAGAAATTTCTCAAGGCGGCGCGTTGACACCATGAGCGATCACACCTTTGCAGGTTTTGGATTCGGGCCGATTCAGGCCGGACTGTTCGCCAAAGAGGCCTTCGAGTCGGGCCATTTCGGGCGCATCGTCGTCGCGGAGATCGCCCAGCCCCTCGTCGAGGCCGTCCGCGCCAATGGCGGGACGTACTTCGTCAATGTTGCCCAGGCCGATGGTATCGAGACGCTGAAGATCGACAACGTTGAACTGCTCAATCCGACACGACCCGAAGATGGCGGCGTCTTCCGAGCGGCGCTGGCCGAAGCGACGGAGATCGTCACCAGCCTGCCTTCAGTCGATTTCTACCACGCGGGCCAGGACAGCAGCGTCGCGGCCTTGATCGCCGAGGCCGTGAGCGCCGGCCAGACTCAAGCGACCATCGTCTATGCCGCCGAGAACAACAACCACGCGGCCGAAATCCTTCAGCAGGCCGTGACCCAAAGGCTCCACGTAGGGCGAGCGTCCCCGCCTGCCACAAATGGTCGTGCGCGGACGCACGACCTACCGAGAGTGCAGTTCCTCAACACAGTCATCGGCAAGATGAGCCGTGTCGTCACCGATGCGCACGAGATTACAGAACTGAACCTGACGCCCATCGCGCCGGGCATAGATCGCGCCTTCCTGGTTGAAGCCTTCAATCACATCCTCGTCACCAAGCCCACCATCCCGGGCTTCACGCCGGGCATCGACGTGTTCGTCGAGAAGAATGATCTGCTGCCTTTCGAAGAGGCCAAACTCTACGGGCACAACGCCATCCACGCCCTGCTCGGCTTCGTCGGCACGCTCAAAGGCTACGACAAGATGACCGAGCTTCAGAGCGATGATGCCCTCATGCGCATCGCCCACGACGCCTTCCTCGCTGAATCGGGCGGCGCCCTGATCGCTAAATACTCGACCCTGAACGACGACTTGTTCACCGAAGCGGGTTATCGTCACTTTGCTGAGGACCTCCTGGAGCGCATGACCAATCCGTACTTGGCCGATACGACGGCCCGTGCCGGGCGCGATGCCCTCCGCAAGCTCGGCGCGAGCGACCGCATTTTCGGCACCATGAGCTTGGCGCTGGAATACGGCATGGAGCCACAGAATATGGCTATCGGCGCCTTGGCCGGTGTAGCGGTGCTATTGGCCGGAGGCGATGAATACGCTGTTCCCACTGACCTGCGGCTGGCGGATTGGCGCAACCTGGACCGAGACGGCCTCGGCCGGCTGCTGCACTGGGTCTGGAAGGGGCAGGCACCGCCGTTCGAGAAGGAGCTGGTCGATTTGACCTTCGAGGCCTGCCAGACCCTGACCAAGCTGGCACCGCGATGAGCACGCAAGAGCCCAGACACAGAATTGCCTATCTCTATGCCCTCGCGGCCGTCGCCTTCTGGTCCACGTCCGCCACGGCGTTCAAACTCTCGCTACGTCACGTCGACACGCTGGGCCTGCTCTTTTTCGCATCTCTGACCTCAACAGTTGCTCTCCTGGTCTACCTGATCCTGACGCGCAAGCTGGCGATTCTGCGAACCTTCACGAGACGAGACTATCTGTTCTCAGCCGCAATGGGCTTCCTGAATCCCTTTCTCTACTACGTGATTCTGTTCAAGGCCTACTCCCTGCTCCTGGCCCAGGAGGCGCAACCGATCAATTTCGTCTGGCCTCTGACCTTGGTGTTGCTGTCGATTCCTCTGCTCGGCCAGCGCATCAAGCTCGGCAGTATCGTCGCCATCTGCATCAGTTTCAGTGGTGTCGTCGTTATCGGCACCCGCGGCGACGTGCTGGGCTTTCGCTTCTCGAATCCGACCGGCGTCCTGCTGGCGCTGAGCACGACGATCGTCTGGTCGCTGTTCTGGATCTTCAACACAAAGGACAAGCAGGAAGAGACGGTCCGGCTGCTACTGAACTTCGCGTTCGCGACGCTTTTGATTCTGATCGCCTTGCTCGGATGGGGGCAAGCAACACTACCTCCGATCCAGGGCTTGGTCGGCGGGATTTACGTCGGCCTGTTCGAGATGGGCATCACCTTTCTGCTCTGGCTCAAGGCCCTCAAGGGCGCCCCGACCACGGCCCACGTCGTGAACCTGATCTACCTCGTCCCGTTTCTGTCACTGTTCTGGATCGCCGCCGTGCTCAAGGAGCGGATCTTCCCCTCGACCCTCATCGGTCTGGTCCTGATCGTCACCGGCATTGTCCTCCAGAAGAGGTGGGGATCCGCCACCGACACATGAAGGCCAAACTCACTCCGACATAAGACCGGCGGCCCGTTTGGCCGACTCGACCGTGTTGTACATCAGCATGGTGATGGTCATCGGGCCGACGCCGCCGGGGACGGGCGTGATCAGTGAGGCCTTTTCCTTGACCGCCTCGAAGTCGACGTCGCCGACCAGCCGGTAGCCGCGTTTCTTGGTCGCGTCCTCCACGCGATTGACGCCCACGTCGATGACCACGGCGCTGTCCTTGACCATGTCGGCTGTGATCGTGTTCGGCCGGCCGGCCGCCGCGACGAGAATGTCCGCCTGCCGCGTGTGATCGGCCAGGTTCTTCGTGCGCGTGTGGCAGACCGTCACTGTGGCATTACCGGTTGGGTTCTTCTGGATCAGCATGTTGGCCAGTGGCTTACCGACGATGTTGCTGCGCCCGACGATGACGACGCGCGCCCCCTCGATGGTCACGCCACTGCGGAGCAGCAAGTGCAGTACGCCGTGCGGTGTACACGAGAGGAACGTCTTCTCCCCCACCACCATCTTGCCCACGCTGACCGGATGAAAACCGTCGACGTCCTTGGCCGGATCGATGGCGAAAAGAACCTCCGATTCGTTCATGTGCTTGGGCAATGGCAACTGCACCAGGATACCGTTGATCTTCGGATCGGCGTTCATCCTGTCGATCAATTGCATCAGCTCATCTTGCGAGGTCTCGGCGGGCAGGCGATTGTCATCCGAATAGATGCCCAGCTCCTCGCAGGTCCGTTCCTTGGCGGTTACATACGAGTTGCTGGCCGGATCGTCGCCAACGAGAATCACGCCCAGACCGGGGACAATACCTTGTTCCTTGAGTTGGGCCACCTCCGCCTTCAGTTCCGCGCGAATGTCGGCCGCCACCTGCTTGCCATCAATGATCTTCGCCGTCATCGACACTCCTTCACCTACTCTATGGTTCGCCTCGTCAATTCGTTCCGATCCTACCGAACAAGACGATTTTCACCGCAGGCCAGGCAATGTCAAGGATGTTCTGCGAAATGGCGGGCCCGGCTGCCTTTAGAACAGGCCGCGGACCTTGCCGCTGTCGGTGTCAACGTCGATGCGACGAAAGGCCGGATTCGAAGCGGTGCCGGGCATCAGCTTGATCGAGCCGGCCACGGGAACGACGAAGCCCGCCCCTTTGAAGAACAGAATGTCGTTGATCGGCAGGACCCAGTCGGTAGGCCGCCCTTTCAGTTCCGGATCGTGCGACAGGCTCAACTGCGTCTTGGCCATACAAGTCCCCAGCCGCGCCCCGAAGGACTCCTCTTCCATCCGCTTGGCCTTGGCCAGGGCCTCGTCGGTATAGGTCACGCCGCTGGCCCCGTAGACCTCCTTGGCGATCAGTTCGATCCGCTGTCGCAAAGGCAGCTTCAAATCGTAGAGGAAATGGAAATCGTTCTTCTCGCTGCACGTCTCGACAACGGCTTCTGCCAATTCGATCGCACCGGTTCCGCCCTTGAGCCAATGCTGAGAGCTGACGGCTCGGGCGCCCCGTGCTTCGGCAATCTTCCGCACGAGCTCGATCTCCGCTTCGGTATCGGTGTGAAAGCCATTGACGCAGACAATCGGTCGGGCGCCGCTCCTGGTGACGATATCGATATGAGCGAGTAGATTCTCGCATCCCTTCTCCACCAGGGCGAGATTCTCCGTGACGTACTCCGGCGCCAGGGGCAGTCCCGCTTTGACGCGCGGGCCTCCGCCGTGCATTTTCAGGGCGCGAATCGTCGCGACGATCACAACTGCATCAGGAGCCAATCCTGACGTCCGGCACTTCAGATTCCAGAATTTCTCGAAACCGATATCCGAACCGAAACCGCTCTCGGTGATGTGGAAATCTGCCAGCTTCGTGCCCAGCCGGTCGGCGATGATCGAGCTCTGCCCGATAGCGATATTGGCAAATGGCCCGGCGTGTACGAAGACAGGCTGGCCTTCCAGCGTTTGCACGAGGTTCGGGTTGATCGCATCGGTCAACCAGGCTGTCATCGCACCGTCAACTTCGAGATCGCCCGTCGTGACTTCGTTGCCCTGCTTGTCGTAGGCCAGCACCATCCGACTGATCCGTTCACGCAGATCCTTGAGATCCCGCGCCACGGACAGAATCGCCATCACCTCGCTGGCCACGGCCATTTGGAAGCCCGAGTCCATCTCGAAGCCGTCCATCTTGCCGCCCCGGCCGATGCGGATGTCTCGCAGGCCCTGGGCGCAGAAGTCCATGGCCCAGCCGATCTGGACACGGTTCGGGTCGATATCGAGCCGTCTGAGATTGCTCTGAGCCAGTCGGGCATCGTCATAGTTCCGCTCGTGCTGCATCCGCGCCGTCAGCGCGACCATGGCCAGGTTGTGCGCATTGGTGACGCAATCGATGTCCCCGGTGAAACGGATCGAGATGGGCGTCAGCGGAATGCACTGGGCCAGGCCACCGCCGGCTGCGGAGCCCTTGATATTGAACGTCGGACCGCCGCTGGGCTGGCGAATCGCGCCGCAGACGCGTTGGCCCAGCTTGCCCAGGCCCTGGATGAGCCCCAGCGTGGTGGTGGTCTTGCCCTCACCCAGCGGTGTGGGCGTAATCGCGGTCACGTCGATGTACTTACCACGAGCCTGGCCGTCCAACCGGCCCAGGACCTTCTGGTAGTCGACTTTGGCGAGCTTCGCGCCGTAGGGCACCAGTTCCTCGTCCTGCAATCCGAGCTCGGCCGCCAGCCGACCAATGGGTTTCATCCGCGCCTCGGCCGCCTCGGCGATCTCCCAGTCTTGCATGTTCCGTGGATCGAGTTCCATAGCTCCCAATCGAGACGCGAACCGAATCGAGGTGACCCGGCCAGATCGGGCCTACAGAAGATATTATACCAGAATCCCGTTAAAATGGGTAATATTGCCGCGCTGATTTTTATCACTATCTTGCTATTTACCCCCCTGATGGGTCCGAAAACGGGCATAGAGCGGCCGTCCAAGTCGAGGGACCGGAGCAAACGTCTGCCCTTGTGCCGCCCTGCCACCGGCTAGATCGCGTAGGGATCGCGCATCGGACGATCGAGCATTTTCGTCGCCTCGGCGTCGCCAACGATTTGCTCGGTTTTCGGGTCCCACTGAATCGGCCGACCCAGGCGAATGCAGATGTCCGACATGTGGCTGATGGTATCGGAGCGAATGGCCGTCTCGAGCGGGTTGATGGTCGGCCTGCGGGTCCGCATGCACTCGACGAAGTTGCGCGCCTGGCTGGTGCTGCGATAGATAGGCGTCTCGCTATCCTTGATCTTGGCCCGCTGCAATTCCTTGGTGCTGGCGTACAGCCCGCCTCGTTTGACGCTGATCCAGCCATCCTCGCCCCAGAAGGTGGTACCATGATCGGAGAACGGGCGCTTGCGCTGGTCCATCTTGCCCGCAACCTTCTCGGCCACGCGCGTGCACATGAAATGGAGCGGAACACCATTGGCGTATTCGCAGTGCACGTCCCAACTGTCGATCGTATCGAAGAGCCCTTTCGGCGGCATCTCGCCCGTACCCTCGTACTTGACCGGGCTGGTGTGGTCCATATCGAGTCCCCACTGGGCGATGTCCAGTGGATGAGCGCCCCAGCCGGCGATGAAACCTAACGCGTAATCATAGATGTGATACGCGCCCCACTCGGTGCAGCGGGACTTGGTGTACGGCTTCATCGGCGCCGGACCGACCCACGTCTCATAGTCCAGGTCCGCCGGAACTTCGGCCGGCTGGACGTTCTTGTAGTGCTCGGCAAATGTCTGGGCGTACCAGCCAGGCGACCGCATCCCACAGCACCAGGCGTCGATGCGCTGGACTTTGCCAATGTAGCCATTGCGCACCAGTTCGACCGTCCGCGTGAACGATTCTTCCGAGCGCTGTTGCGTGCCATACTGGAAGACGACGTTGTTCTTCGCGACCACATCACGCAGCTTCCACGCCCAGGCCATGGCCACACCCAGCGGCTTCTCGACGTACATATCCTTCCTCGCCACCGCTGCATGGTAGGCCAACGGCACATGCCAATGGTCCGGCGTACTGATCACGACACCATCGACGTCGTCACGGGCCAGCACGTCCCGCCAGTCCGCCATGGCCTTACAGACCGTGCCGCCATAGTGCTCGTTGACCTTGGCTGCAAAGCCTTCGCGCCGACTCTTGAAACAGTCACATGCAACCACCACGCGCACGTCCGGCTGCGCCTGGACGAAACCATTCATAACGTTGCCACTGCCCCGGCCGCCCACGCCGATGGCCGCGATATGAACCCGATTGCTCGGCGCATTCTGACCGAACACGCTGGCCGGGACAATGGTCGGAGCAACAGTCGCTGCCGTTGTCTTCAGGAATGCGCGCCGCGTGATATTGCTGGCTTTCATCGTTGTGTCTCCCGGGTTGTTCCCACATTCACCTCTGCCACTGTTGATACAAACGCTCTATCTCTTCGGATTCGACCGGTCGATCCCATAAGACAACCGCATACCGAAGCTTCAGCGGCTTACCTTCGACGATCTCCAGGGACTTCTCGTGCAACCCCAATGTCGCGGAAAGGTACGCGAAAGGCTGGGCCATCGTGAACCACGTGGTGGGGCCTCTGGGGTTATCCGGATGGCCAAACATAGCGATGGTAACCTCGTCGCCATCGACGTGGGCGATGTACGCACACCAATTGGAGCGTACAAGACGCTCTTCCCCTCGGAAGACCGTGCCCGGCTTGTTGTCGGCGTTGCGGAACTTCCCCCGTCCGTCCATGTCGCGGATGAATCGCATTCCCAGGCCGAAGTAGTGCGATCCCGTCAAGGTGACCGACTTCTTGCGTGTAGGTACCGCCAGACGACTCTCCCATATCAACGTCGTCCTCCCGTCCGGCCTGCTCGGGGGCACTACGATCGAGCGCTGTTCCGCCAGCAGCGTCGCGCCGGAAGGGTCGGTCCAATTCAGCCTCTCCATGAAACCGACGCGAGGCTCGCCTCCGTCGCCAGCTTCGACAATATCGGCAAACCTGACGTGCTCCTGCCGTCCGGCTGTCGGGGTCTCTTCCCAGAAGTTGACGCCGTCGACAGCCACGGCGAACATCAGCGCGTGGTGGTGCAGGTGATCGTGCGGCGCGTCGAGCAGCACGTTCAGACCATTCGGCGTGAACAGTTCCTTGACATACGGCTTGAAGGGAACATCACCGAAGCGATACTCGGCAATCTTGACGCTATCGGCGGCTACGGACAGACTGTTGGCGTCGACGGTCGCGCGTATCGGCTCACCGGCCGACGCGCTGACTGTCATCGCCGACAGTGCGATCAGGCCCGGAACAATGTTCCACACAACGCTTCGCTTGCCCATATCCCTATTTCTCCCAACGCCTTTCAATCAGCTAGACCGACTCTGTCATCCTGAGCTAGAGGCGAAGGATCTGGGCCTCGCATTCACTTAGCATCTGATCAAGACTCAGTACCCAGATGCTTCACTTCGTTCAGCATGACAATCATATGTCCGCGCAAGAGCTACGGCAGTATGCACACACAGGTTTTTCACACAAACTGCTTGAGGTGCTTGACGCTGCGTTCGGCCTGCTCGACCGTGCCGCACTCGACGCTGAGGACGATGTCTCGTTCGCACGTTTTGCAGATTTCAATCACTTTCTGCCAGTCGTTGACGCCGTCGCCGCAGGCGCAGCCGGCGGGCGTGCCGGTGACCTTGCCCCGTTCGTCCTCAGACTGCTGGATGGAGATGTCCTTGGCGTGCAGGTGGACGAGCCGGTCTTTGACGTGTTCGAGCCAGACGAGTGGGTCCTTGCCGCAGAGGTAGCTGTTGCCCGTATCGAAGTTGATCCCGATGGCAGGCGAATCCACGAGGCCATAGATACGATCCAAGCCCTCAGGCGTCTTGCTGTACTGTTGGTGCGGCTCCAAGCCGATCAGGACGCCACGGTTTTCGGCAAACGACGCTGCCTCGGCCAGCACGTAGCGCATGAGCACGAAGTCCTCGTCCTCGGTCGTCCAGTTCGGCTTGGGGCCTTCGTCGGTATTGACCACCGGCGCGCCGCATTCGGAGGCAAACCGGATCGCCTGCTTGAGATAGTTGCCACTGATGTCAGGCTTGCACAGCGGCGTATGCGCCGAGAGGCCCGAGAGCTTCACGCCCGCCTTCTCGCAGAGCTTGGCGATCCGACACGGGTCCTCCCACATGGAAATCGTCGCAAAGTAGCCCGCCTCACTGATCAGTTCGCGCCCCAGGTGCACCCAGGGCTCGACGTATTCGTAGCCCAGTTCGGCCGCCTTGGCCACGCCCCACTCGAACGGCTTATCCTCGTGACGAACGTACTCCAAATTCACGCCGATGGATACCTTGCCCATTTTGCATCTCCTTGCTGATATGTGTGCGACTCAACGAACGTCTGCTCGGTGCCTGTGCCCGACGCAGAAGTATCATACCGTCTGCATCCGGTTCAGAAAAGTCCACGTATGCGTTCGGCCAGACTCGGCAATTGCTCCAGGCTCAGGAACACAAGCGACAGGGCCGCGATCACCCACATCGCCGGCTTGACCTGGCGGACTTTGCCCGAAACCACGTTGATCACGACAAAAGAAACGAAACCGAACGCCAGCCCCGTACTGATGCTGTAGCTCAGCGCGATCATCACCATGATGATGAAGGAAGGAAACGCCTCGGCCAGGTTGCCGAAATCGATCCGTTTGACCTCTTTCATCATGAACAGCCCCACCATGACCAGTGCCGGCGCGGTGGCGTATTTCGGGACGACCTCGACCACGGGGATGAACAGCAGCGCCAGCAGAAAGAAGAGGCCGGTAACGACGGCCGTCAGGCCGGAACGCCCACCCTGTTCTATCCCCGAGGCCGATTCGGCAAACGACGTCGTCGTCGAAGTCCCCAGCAACGATCCGATCATCGTGGCGGCCGCATCGACGCCCAGCAGGCGGTCCAGCCCCTTGATCTTGCCTCGCTCATCGAGCATCTTCGCCTGATGGCAGCAGGCCACCAGCGTCCCGATGCTGTCGAACATGTCGATGAACATGAATGTGAAAATACTGCCGAAAAATCCCCACTTCAGGGCGCCGATGATGTTGAGCTTGAAGGCGATGGGACTGATATCAAGGTTTGAAGAAACATATTGCCCGGGTAGTTCG
>CP070782.1:3511019-3533918 GCA_020346325.1 Phycisphaerales bacterium | reverse complement strand
ATGAGACAACCTGGGCCCAGATCGTGGCCCACGAGCTCGGAATACCGGCCGACGACGTGATCGTCGAAGAGGGGGACACCGACACCGCGCCGTTTGGCCTGGGGACTTATGCCTCGCGCAGCACCCCGGTGGCCGGAGCGGCCGTATCGATGGTGGCGAGGACGATCAGGGCCGCTGCGGCGTATTTCGTGATTGGGTTTTTCATTACTAATCTCCATCTCTCCGGCCGAGCCGGTGAAGGTGCAATGTTGGTCTGCTGAGCGTCGAGCATATCCTGAAAGACCTTCTCGTGCGTTCGCGGATCAGTGGTGAGCTCAGCGTCATCAAAAAGCTTTCTTATGTCGTCTGCGGGTTTCATTTCGAGCGCTCTCCATCTATCAGGGACCGCAGTTTGTCGAGGCCGTACCGGTATCGGCCTTGCACCGTGCTGATCGAGGTCTTCTGCCAGCGTGCGATGTTGCGGAACGTCAGCCCCGCCTGCATACGGAGCGTGATGACTTCTCTCTGCTCGTAAGGCAGTTGGGCCATGGCGCCGCTGAGGCGTTCCAGTTGCTCGCCCATAATCGCCCAATGGTCCGGTCCGGCGCTGGCTGCCGGCTGGGCGGTCGCCTGTCCCAGGCCGCATTTGTTCCGTCGACAGCGATCCCGATGCAGATTACGGACGCGATTGACCGTGCTCGCGATCAGGTACCCTTTCAGCGAACCGGTCAGCGAGATACGAGGAACGGATCGAGCGAACTGTACGAACACGTCATGCACGATGTCGTCGGCACTGTGGGCCTGGTCCGTCAAGATGATCGCCAGCTTGAGCAGATCCGCGTGATACTTCTCGTAGATCCGCCGCAACGCGTCGCGATCGCCCCGCTTGCATTTCCAGATAAGCAGCTTATCTTCCATCGTTCTATCTATCACACACCCGAGCCGGGCGTTTTATATATCCGATGGCAACTATTTTGGCTGCTGTGCCGCTTGTCAACGGCGGTTGGCGGTGCGTTCGCAATGCTTGCAGGGAAGCGGAAGATCGGGCCGTGAGGTGGTCTTGCCGGTGAAAAAGCGGCGGGCCTGGCGGTAGGCCGGAGCGTTCCAGTGACCCAGGAGGGTGCCCGTTTGGGCCTCCGCAGGCGTGACGAACAGGTCCTCGTCGCGGTAGGAGAAACAGCACGGATAGAGACCGCCATCGTAGGTGATGATAGGGCTGTCCCACAGGAGCTGACAGACCCGCGGCGTTTCACGCGGGATCCACGCAAGCTGCGCGAGACGGAAGACTTCTTCGCAGCCCACGTGACCCGATTTGGACGTCCCGTTGCGGCACGCCGGCAAGAACAGCACTTCGTCGGCGCCGGCCGCCAGGGCGCGCTGCTGAAAGCCCTGCATCTCGTGCCAGTTGTGGTCGAAGATCAGGAACTGAGCCGTGATCCACGGAAATGGTGTGCCTCGCCTGCGCTTCTCGGCAACTATCGCCTCGATGTTCCGAAAGACCAGTTCCACCTCGCCCCCGGCGCGGTACTGCTCGTAGACTTCCTGTGTCACACCATCGCACGAAGCCACGAGGTTACACAGGCGCGACGCCACCAGGCGCTGCGCAAGGTCACCGGCCTGGATGCTCAGGTTGCTGTGGATGACCGTCCACAGTCCTTTCTCGACGGCGTACCGGCAGGCAGCGTAGAAATCGTCGTTGAGCAGAGGCTCGCCAAAATGATGAAAGCTGATCTGCAGACTCCGCTGGTAGACCTGATCGACGATCGCTTTCATGTCAGACAGCGATGCTTTCCCCTTCTTCCGCGCCGATGGTGCATTCGTGCCTGTCGGGCATTCCGGACAGCGCAGATTGCACCCATTGACTGCTTCGATGGGGACCACGGTCGGCAGATAATGGACGCTGCTGGCGCGCCCTCTTTCGAGAAGGTAGAGGAGCCAATTCAGCGCCCGCCCTGGGAAGCGGCGCTGCATGATCATGAACTTCAGCTTCAGCAGGCGGAATCTGTTGAGGTAGCGGGGGCGCCCGTGCCGCCACGAACTGCGGCCGCGGTCGTCTGGATCGGCGATCTTCAGCATCCTTCGATGAAGCTCGTCGCGTGCGATGTCCACGGTCCGTTGCGCCATCGCGGCCATTATAGATGCCCTTCCCTACCGGTCAAGACGGCGGGCAGGTGCCAGGCCGGGCCTGGCGCCGCCTGCGTTTTCCACGAGCTCAGAGTTGACTTGCCGCTTCGGATCGCGACACTCTGGTGTTCATGACAACGGACAAGGGAAGAACGCCAAGTGAAAGCGCCGTGGAGACGCGGTATCTCGTGATGCCCGAGCAGGCCAATCCGCAGGGCACGGCCTTTGGCGGCGCGATCATGGGCTGGATCGACATGGTCGCGGCCATGGCGGCCGAGCGCCATTGCCGGACCGAGGTCGTCACAGCGGGCATCGACTCGCTGGCCTTCAAGGCCCCCGTGCGCATCGGCGACCAGGTCGTGCTGAAGGCCTCGGTCAACTATGTGAGCCGCTCGTCGATGGAGGTGGGCGTGCAGGTGACGCGCGAGGCACCATGTACGGGCGAGAAAGCGATCGCCACCACGGCCCATCTGACGTTCGTGGCCCTGGACGCGGACAAGAAGCCCACGCCCGTGCCCGCGATCGTGCCCGAGACGCCGGAGGAGAAACAGCGCTATGAAAGTGCCCGGCGACGCGTGCAGCAACGCAAGGAACGACTGAAACAAGAGCCGTAGGGGCAAGGCATGCGTCGCCCGTACCTTGGGAGATGATTTCAATGATAATTCGTAGATGCACGGTATTGTTGTTGACGCTGACTGCGACGGCCGTTTCCGCCGCGAACAAGCCCGACCGCGAACAGTGGTTCATGGACCAGGCGCTGGGGATGTTCGTGCACTGGAGCGTGGATTCGCAGTTGGGTTCGGTGATCAGTCATTCGATGGTTGGCGCGTCGGACGACTATCTGGACCGCTTCATCAACGAATTGCCCCGGACGTTCTATCCGGAGCGCTTCAACCCGGACGAATGGGCGCGCCTGGCGAAGCTGGCGGGGATGAAATACGTGGTCTTCACCACCAAGCACCACAGTGGCTTCTGCATGTTCCACACCAAGACGACGGACTTCAACATCAAGAACACGCCGTACAAGAAGGACATCACCAAGCTACTCGTCAAGAGCCTGCGCAAGTTTGGAATCGCGGTCGGGTTCTACTTTTCGCCCGACGACTTCTGGATGTTGCACAAACAGGGCAAGGACGTCAGCCGGCGTCGGTTCGAAGCGCTGCCGAGTAACAACCCCGAGTTGATGGCGCACAACGAGGCCCAGCTCCGCGAGCTGTTCAAGAACTACGGGCCAATCGATGTGCTCTTCATCGATGGCGAGCCCGCTGGGCTCAAAGAGCTGGCGTGGGAGCTACAGCCGAACTGCGTCGTGACGCGCGGGGCGATGGAGACACCCGAACAGAACACGCCGGACGAGCCCATGCCCGGCCCGTGGGAGGCCTGCTACACGCTCGGCACCCAATGGCAGTTCAAGCCCACCAATGAAGATTACAAATCGGGCATCCAACTGATCGAGATGCTCATCGAGATCCGCGCCAAAGGAGGCAACTTCCTGCTCAATATCGGCCCGCAGCCCGACGGGATCATTCCCTTCGAGCAGGATCGGCGCACGCGCGAGTTGGCGCTGTGGCTCTTTATCAATCGCGAAGCGATCTACGAGATCAGGCCGTGGCACGTCATCCGCGAGGGCAACATCTGGTTCACCAAAGCCAAGGACACCGACACTGCGTACGCGATCCTGACGAGACTGCCCGATTGGAAGAAAGGCCAAAGGAAGGAATTCGTACTCAAGAGCGTCCGCGCCACCCAGCAGACGGAAGTGTCCGTGCTGGGCCAGTCGGGGCGCGTGCTGGAATACAATACCAAGGTGATCCCGGAAACGCGCTGGGAGCAGCAGGACGACGGCTTGCACCTCTCCGTCATGCGGGCCCAGCGCATCTACAACAACACCCGCTGGCCCAATCCCATCGTGGTGAAGATCACGCACGCACAGGCAGTCAAGTAACTCACTGACGCAAGCAGCTCGCGGCTGCCCTACGATTTGGCGGGACTTTGTTGCGGTACGGATGTGCCCTTCACTGAACAATCACGAATCTCCTGCGGCGCTGTCGCAGCGCCTTGTTTCTCGCGCAGGAGGTCGCGCTTCTGGTAGCACTGCTCGCGGAAGACCGCGATCTCCGCGGCCAGATTCGCGTCGGGCGAATCGCCAAAGAACGCGTGGATGATCGGGAAGACCAGATCCGGCTTGGTCTTGCGCAGTTCCTTCATCATGCCTTCGATCTTGGCCGTGGCGACACCCTCTTGCATACACGTGAAGGGGCCAACGTGGAAGATACCGGAAATGTGGGCGTCGCCGTGCGGCTGGATCAGATCGTGCATCAGGTAATAGGCGATCCCGGAACTGAGGGGCGATTCGCCTTCGATATTACCGTGACACTCGTGCTCCTGCTCGAGCTTCTCTATGATGTCCATCGGATGGGGCAGCGCGTGCCTGCCGGCGAGCACCTCGTGGAACGGCGCCGCCAGCTTCTCGGCGACGCGGCCCATATACCGCCCTTTGAGGACCGACCGGCCCAGTTGCCGTGCCGACTCCCAGGCCCGGGGCAGGTCTAACGTCTTCAACCCCAAGCGAGTGTCACGCTTGTTGTTGCGCACGTTCATTTTGTTGACGTAGAGCAGCCAGTCGGTCACCGGATCTCGGACCACTTCCAACTGGTTGTCTTCCAGATGGCGAATGATATTGCCCGTGTACGGGTCGTGCATTCGCATGTAGATTTCCCCGATGTAGAGCACCAGGGGGAAGCGCTGCTGCTGGCTCAGCTTGAGCGCCTGGAAGCGTGCCACCGTCTCGTGTCCCCAGCGCACCAGTTCGTCGGTCTCGGCGCCATCGCCGACGACCGCCGTGAGGGTTTCCAGTCGCTCCTGTTTCAGGGCCTCGGCCTCAGCCTTATCCGCCGCATAGGGCCGGAAGCGCCGGAAGATGTCCTCCAGCAGATCGGAGCTGTTGATGCCCTTGAAGAGGATCTGCTGCATCTTCATCCGGTCCGAAGGCTTGAGGCCCTCGGGCAGTGGAATGTCGATGTAGTCCGTTTTCGAGGACGGCCCGACCACGGGGATCTTCTCCAGGCCTTCAAGCCGCATGAATTCGCGCAGCAGCTCGGTGTACTTGCCAAACCGACACGGCCCACTCGTCGTCGGCAGCATCACGAGGTATTTCTCCTCGACCACCTTGCGGTCGGTCTTTTCGATTTCCTCCTGCAAGAAAGCGATGGCGTCGCCCACCACGCCCTTGAGCGGGTAGCAGACCTCGGTGTAGATATGCTTGCGCGCGACTTCGTAGCCACGGTCCGTATTGGTCGGGAGCACCTTGCTGCTGATGCCGAAAAAGTTCAGGCCCGCCGCGCCCATATGGCTTGCGTCGCCCATGTACGGGATCAGCCACGTGCGCCGCTCGTAACTGTCGGTCGAATAGCCCTGGAGTTTCTTCACGTCGAGCCCCACCGGCCGGCTCTCGTTGACGACGCGCTCGTGCGCCTCGGTGCGGGTGACGAACGGTGCGTTGTTCGTCTGAGCGTCCGTAACCAGGACCAGCAGCGGCTTGGCCGCGACGTGGAAGATCTTCTCCTCCTGGTAGATCTTCAGACTGTCCGGACCGCAGGCGAAGTTGATCATGCGAATCGGGAAGAGACTCGGATGGTCGGCGACGTACAGGTTCGCCTTGAGGATCTTGACGCTCTGCACCCAGAACTCGTTCTCCACGAAGCCGTCGAGCGACAGGTCGCGGAATTTGTGTTCGAGGAATTGTTGCGGGATATAATCCAGGCCGCGGACTTGCGAGAACATGGCACCCGAGTTGGAACTGGCCTCGGGGTCGAGCAAAACGTAGTCGCGACCGATGCCGACGTAGGCCTTCAGGTCGCCGCGCTCGACGCGGGCCAGGAACTTGTTCCCTTCGGCATGCAACTCGGCCTTGAATTGCTGCTCGGCCTCTTCGGCCGCGTCGATCGCCTCCCTGATCCGCTTGTCGCCGAACGAAAAGCCCAAGCGCGTGAATTCCTTCCTAATCTCGCTGACCAGCAGAGGCCGATCGCCGAAGTGGAGGATCGGATTGATCTGCTTGTTCTTATCGAGCGAGAGAACATCGTTGAGGACATAGCCTTCCGACTCGGTATAGATGCAGTACTTCAGGTCCGGCGGCTCGGGCTTGCGCTGCTCGATGAAGCTCGGATTGAAAAGATACTCGATCGCCGGGTCCTCGTTGAGCACGGCCGCATGGCCGGTCGCCAGCTTGCGAGCGATACAGAATTCTGTGCGTGAATTGTCCACGCCGATCTTCGCAATGTCCGGATTGCTGCGGGGCGAAACCACCGGGTAGAAGCCCAGCTTACGCAAGAACGCTGCACTCCAGATGCCCTTCTCCCCGACGGTGGCCATGCTGCGCTTGATGCCCACCGTGGGACCGTCCGCCTGCGCCTTACCGAGTTCCGTCTGGACGCAGCCCTGGATCCTGAAATGCTTCTCGTAAATCTTGTGGTACCGATCCACGTAATTGGTCTTGGGCTTCTTGACAGCCTCGGAGTTGCCCAGCGGGCAGAAGCCTCCAGTGATGATCTCGTCGTCCTCGATGCTGAAGACCTCGAGTTCGCAATCACGGACGCCGCAGGAGCGCTGGTCGAACAGATCGCGGCAGGAAACCTTGCGCTTCGCAAACGGCATGTCGATGATCTCCCAGCCCCGCCAAGCCGTCTCGTGCCTGGTTCCCCGCTCATCGAGTTCGGTGATATGCTTGATGATGTCCAGGGCCTGCCCCCACGCACCAAACATCTCGCGGTGCGGATACGCTTCGACAGGCTTTTCCGCCACCTGGGCCAGGGCGGCCAGGAACGCCTTGCCGAGGGCCGGTCCGCCCTGGGCCGAGCACTTCTCGCCTGCATGTTGGGCACCGCCGACGAATTTGTAGTAGTAGCTGGCGGCCGTACCGCGAATGATGGCCGCGGCAATCTCCTCGCGACTGAAGCCCTCGGAGATCAACCGGTTCTCGTCCATCTCCATGAACACGCCGCAGGTCGAGTCAATTATCGGCACGCGTTTGGCCCGCAGGGCCGCTTCCTGAAGCGTGTTCTCGACGTCGAGATTGATCACGTCGGCCATATTCTCCAGCGTCTGACCCGAGCCCGCCTGGCAGCTATAGTTCATCTTCGCCTCTTTGACGGTCCCGTCCTTGGCAAAGCTCGTGAACTTCATGTCCTGGCCGCCGACCTCGAAAATGGTGTCGATCTCGGGGTTACAGTGCTTGACGCCCAAAGCGTGGCAGGTGATCTCATCGGTGATGCGGTCCGTTAGCGTGACACCCGCCTCGCTCAACTCGCGCGCTTTCTTCTTATTGAGCAGAATCTTCTCGTACAACTTGCGCGCCGAACCCGTGGCACCGACGCCTTTGATGATCACGTTGTCTTTGTGTCGGCTTAGATACTTCAGGACGCGTTTGAGTGACTCCTCGGGGTTGCCATGCGTTTTGATGTACAGTTTGTCGAGCAGCCGACCCGTGCTCAACTCAACCAGCGCGCCCTTGGTCGTCGTGCTGCCCCCGTCGATCCCCAGAACCACCTCGGTCCGCGGCGCGATCTCGCCTTCCAGGTCCTCGCTCTTGTCGTGGACTAGTCTGAGGCTGTCCAAGAGCGGCGGCGCGAACGCCCTGCTCTGGCGACTATATTCGGCAACGTGTTCGAGCTGCTCCAGGCGGAGCACGTACGCATTGCCTTCCTCAATCGCCTTCATGGCCGCTCCCACCGCGGCGATATTGTGATGGTGCTCGGGCCTCTCGATCGGCGCTTCGAGCAGTTCGGCGAGATTGGCGCGCACGAGATCGTTCGAAAACACACCACCGGTGGAAATCGCCTGGCCTGCCTTCGTGCCGGACCCGAACTCTCTGGCGCCCAGCACATCGATGACGTAATTCCGAGCGACGGTGCGGAACAGGCCGGCGAGGTTATCGACGCGGGTGGCGCCTTCGTTCTGCTTGTGGATCAAATCGGATTGGACGACCACGCCGCAGCGAGCCAGGAATTCGCTCGGTTCAGCCGAACGGACCGCTTCTTCCTCCGCCCGGCGGAACATCTCCTCCAGCCGCTCCTGGAGGCGCCGGCGATTGCGCGTGCCGACCTTCTGGCGTTCTTTCTGCTCGTCGACGCCCGCGCTGTCTTCCAGTTCAGGGCTGGGGACATCGCCCTGAAAGAGTCGCCGGCACTGCTTCTCCAGCAGCATGCCCGAGCCACCTCCGCACTTGGTGCCGGTGCGCCACTCACGAATGATCTGCCGATCCCCGGCAGGCCCAACGCTGAAGAAATAGGCATCCTTGGCCCCGATGTGAAAGACATACTCGGCTCCCGGCGCGATCACTTCAGCCCCCTTCGGGATGGCCACGCTGTCATAGACGTACAGGACGCCATCCATCACCCGCGGGAAGATCTCAGCCGCACTGCCGGTCAGAGCCGTACTACGAATGCTCTGCCCGTCAAAGCGCAGCAGAATCTCCTGCCAAGCTTCGCGCAAGGCCCCTAAAGGGTTGGCAAAATGAGTAATTGGCTCAGGGGAGTACAGCACAGCCCCTTCTGAGTCGAGCGCCGCATAGTGCAGCGCACTGCTGCCGATATCAATTCCTATGAAGACGCCGCCGCTGTCTCCCTCGCGGCCAGGCTCCGAGTCTGTCTTTCTCTGCATCGTCGTCCACCTGTCTCGTCCGCCAGCCCCCGAAAGCACACGCATCGCTGCTTTATGCTACGCCCCGTGCCCGCTCCCTGCCAGGGATGCGCGAACGCTGGGACACACCAAAAACGGCTCACGACCATATCTGTCCCACCCTGCGGGACCAGGTCGCCACGGCAGAATCAAGGGCCAAACACAGACTGTTAGTTTCTGCTATTTTCCTGTGAGAAGAAGATAATCCAGGCCGTTAGTTACTCTCACAACGTCACTTTGTCAAGTCTGCCCACAAAAGACCTAACAGTTTTTCCACACGCGGCTAAGCTCGAAAAACCTCCCATCTACAGGCCCGCCAAAGGCTTATAAAACCGCCCTTGCCAGTACTAACAATATGACCGGCCATATGATTACTACTACTATTTCTTTTCTCTTATATTCATATTAACAGCAGGCGATGTCCACACGTGCGATTCCTGTACTCTGCGAAGCCCTGCCCGGTTCGATCGCAAAAGAATCACGTGCAGTTCCCTCTTGGCGTTTGGCGGCCCGCCTGGGCCCAGGGCCCTCCCACAGGACGCTTTTTGTGGAAAAAGGTTGTCCCGCCAAGGGTCTCGGATTAAACTGTGGGGCTGGCTAGTGGTGTTGGCCCTATTCGATGGGCAGCGCGACCCATAGTTTACTTAGAGGTCTATCATGAAGGTCACTTTCAACCGTTCCGTATTGGCCGAAGCCCTCGGGCTGGTCACTTCGGTGGTTCCGACTCGGACACCGAAACCCGTTCTACGGTGTGTGCGGGTGGTGGCCAGCGATAAGCAGGTGAGAATCTGTGCAACGAACCTCGAGGTGGGGCTCAACTACCTCGTTTCCGAGGTGGAAGTTGCACGAGAGGGCGAAGTTGTTGTCGAAGCTGCCCATCTGGCCGACATTGTCCGCGAGAGTTCAGAAGATGTGCTGGTTCTGGAAGCCAAAGACAGCACGTGTGAGATTCGCGGGGCTGACAGCCGTTTTACCATTTACGGCCAGGATCCGAAACAATACCCGAAAGTACCTTCTCTGGAAGAGGGTGACGCCGACCTGACCATCAGCCTCGCCGGCTTGCAGGCCGGTATCGAACAGTGCCTGTTTGCCACGGCCAAAGAGAGCAGCCGTTACGCAATCAATGGCGTTCTGTGGGAGGTCTCTGGCAAGAAGCTGCTGTTGGTGGCAACGGACGGGAGGAGGCTGGCGCGATGCCGAGTGGCCCTGGCCAAAGCCCCGGCCGGCGAAACGGCCAAACAGAAGATGATCGTACCGGCCAAGACCATGGCTTTGCTGGACAAAGTCGCCTCGCATGACGAGGAAACGGTTGCGGTCAAGTTGATGGGCAGTCAGGTTCTCATTAGTTGCGCGAATGTGGTTATCAGCTCCAACCTGGTGGAGGGGAATTTCCCCAAGTACGAAGATATTATCCCCACGGATTACGACAAGAAGCTCAAGCTTTCGACGGCTGTGGCGCTCAGCGCCGTGCGCCGGGCGGCGCTGCTGACGAGTGAGGAATCGAAGGGGATCAAGCTGTCGGTCGGCAAGGATGCGCTGGTCTTTTCCGGGAGTTCAGCGGAGGCCGGGGCGGCTGAAGTCAGTATGCCGATCGAGTATGGTGATGAGCCTATTGATATCGGTTTCAATCCCCAGTTTCTGGTTGATGTCTTGCGGGTCATCAAGGCCTCAGACTTCGACCTCGAGCTTGGGCAGTCCGATCGTCCGGGGTTGATCCGCAGTGGGGCCGACTTCCTGTATGTCTTGATGCCGATTAACCTCGGTTAGTTCCTTCCTTGACGCGTTTACCGAGCTCTAGCGGGCCCGTCCCGCAGAGCAACCGGCGGCGTATGAGACCGAGTCTTGGGGATAGCTGGCTATCCGTGTTGACAAATTAGGAGTTTCCGATGGCGCGCCGCGATCGCATGGCGGATCCGTGCAGCATGGCAGAACTCGTTGGTAGTTTCGTCCAACGCGTCGCGCCGGTGCATGCGCGGTGCGATTCGGTCGGCGCGGCGCTGGAGGGGCTTTTGCCTGCGACGCTGCGCGAGCACTGCCGGTTTGCGGGGGTCTCGGGCGGGAGCGTCAAGCTGCTCGTGGACGGCGCGTCGTACATGTATGAGCTGCAGCTGTGTAAATCCGAGCTATTAAGTCAGTTACAGCGCATGTGCCCGAGCGCTCACGTGCGGCGGATCCAGGTGGCGATGGCGGGGCAGCGACGGTAGCGCGGCACATGCGGCGCCGCGGTGAGAAGAGAATTCAAGCCGAGCAAGCGGCTCTGCTGCTCGTTTGGAACAATCTCAAAGCAGGATACGACATTCGCATTCGAGGACGGATATGGATGCCCATAAGTATGATGCAAGTAACATAAAGGTGTTGGGTGGTGTTGAGGCGGTGCGCAAGCGGCCGGACATGTACATCGGTGATCGCGGACTCGGAGGCCTGCATCATCTCGTGTATGAGGTTCTCGATAACTCGATCGACGAGGCCATGGGCGGCTACTGCACTGAGATCACCGTGCGCATCCATGCCGATGGCACCTCTAGCGTCGAGGACAACGGCCGTGGGATTCCGGTCGAGATGCACAAGGAGGCGAAGGTCAGCGCGTTGGAGGTCGTGCTGACAACGCTACACGCTGGCGGCAAATTCGACAGCGACAGTTACAAAGTCTCCGGCGGGTTGCACGGCGTTGGCGTCAGCGTCGTCAACGCCTTGAGTGAATGGCTGGAGGCCGATGTCTACCGCGATGGCCAGCACTACCATTTCGAATGCGAACGGGGGCAGGGACGCAGGCCGATGGAAGCGCTCGGACCGACCAGCAAGCGTGGCACGAAGATTACGTTCCGCCCGGACGACCAGATCTTTGGCGATCTCGAATTCGCCTACGACACGCTTCGCAAGCGCATACGGGAATTGGCATATCTCAATGCCGGTTTGAAGATCGTCTTCCGGGACGACCGCGTCAGGAAGAAGGAAGAGTTCAAATTCGCCGAGGGCATCAAGTCGTTTGTCCAACACCTCAATGAAGGCAAGAACACGCTGCATAACGAGGTGGTCTACATGAGCAAGGAAGACCCGGAGGCGATGCTCAGTTGCGAGGTGGCCATGCAGTACAACGACGGGTACAACGAAAACGTGCTCGTCTTCGCGAACAACATTCGTAATATCGACGGGGGTACGCATCTTTCCGGTTTCCGCACGGCGCTGACGCGGACGATGAACTACTACGCGCGCAGCAATAGTCTAACGAAAGAGGGTCAGGGCGCGACCGGAGATGACCTGCGCGAGGGGTTGACGGCGGTGGTGGCTGTGAAGCTGGCGGATCCGCATTTCGAAGCGCAGACGAAAGTCCGGCTGACGAATCCGGAAGTGGGCAGCTTCGTCGAGACGGCGGTTAACGAGCAGTTGGGGCACTACCTGGAGGAGCATCCGGCCGATGCCAAGCGCATCGTCAACAAGGCGATTCAGGCGGCGGCCGCACGGGAAGCGGCACGGAAGGCCCGCGAGTTGACGCGGCGCAAGGGGGCTTTGGGAAGTGCCAACCTGCCAGGTAAACTGTGGGACTGCGCGAGCAAGGAAAAGGCGACGACCGAGATCTTTATCGTTGAGGGCGACTCGGCTGGTGGTTCGGCCAAGGCCGGCCGCGACCGCAATATCCAGGCGATCCTGCCTTTGAAGGGTAAGATCCTCAATGTGGAAAAGGCCCGGCTCGAGAAAATGCTCGGGCACGATGAGATTCGCACGATGATCAGCGCCTTGGGGACCGGAATCGGCACCGACGAATTCGACGTCGAGAAGTGCCGGTACGGCAAGATCATTCTCATGACCGATGCCGATGTCGACGGTGCCCACATCCGCACGCTGCTGCTGACCTTCCTGTTTCGGCAGATGCCCATTCTCTTCGACAAGCGCATGGTTTATATCGCCCAACCGCCCCTGTACGAGATTCGGATCAAGGGTAAGAAGAAATCCGAGTACATCCTTAGCGAAAATGAGATGCGCCGCCGCATGATCCGCCGCGGACTCGATGGCACCAGTTTGGTCATCCGCAATGGCGGCAATGGCCGCGGGAGCGACAAGAAGGCGGCGCAGCGGGAAATCTCGGCCGATGAGGTTCGTGGTCTCGTCAAGGCCTTGGCGGACATGGAACGAATTGTGGGCGTTCTCGATCGCCGCGGGATCGCGTTCGCCGAGTTTGTCGAAGAGCATTACAATGGCGAGAAGCTCCCCAGCTTCGTCATCCGTCACGATGATCGCGAGGAGGTGTTCTTCACCAGCGCCGAGTATGAAAAGCGCCTCGACGAGCTACGAGGGGTCGGCCCAGCGGGCGAGGAGGAGGAAGGCGCTGAACTCGATATCGTGGCCGAAGAACTGCACGAGGTTGGGCGGATCAACCAGATCAACGACAAGCTTCGCACCGAGTTCCAACTCGATTTGGCCGATTTCCTCTTGAAGGAGGAGAAGACCGAATCAGGCGAGTCGTTGCCGACGAAGTTCCAATTGGTGCACGGCGAGGATACCTATGAGATCCCGTCGCTGGGCGGTATCTGTCCTTCCATACGCCAGATCGGTGGCAAGGGCGTCGACATCAAGCGCTTCAAAGGACTGGGCGAGATGAATGCCGACCAACTGTGGGACACGACGATGAACCCGGCGACGCGCATGCTGTTGAGCGTCCGTCTGGACGACGCGGGCGAAGCCGACCGGCTTTTCAGTATCTTAATGGGCGACGACGTCGAGAAACGGCGCCGCTTTATCCAGGACCACGCCCTGGAAGTTCAGAACCTCGACGTCTGACGGGCAGACGATGAGCCCCCGCCGTACGCGACCGCCGGGGGCTCCTCGTTCGTTGCGGACGTCCGTGCCTAGCGTTGGCTCCTGCGTCGCGCCCCCGGAATTGTCGGGCCGGACTCCACCATCTGTCCGAGGTGAGGGTATTCAACCACACTCACTTGGTCGCGAAACTCTTCGAGAGCCGACTGTCCCTTGGCGAAAGCGCTAATGGCCGACGCCGTCGCGCGGATCATCAAAACGGTTGGTGCCGCCCGGGCTGCATCTGCGAGGTGATCTGCCGTAATCCGCGTTCGGCCTTGGCCGCCAGTGAATTCATACTCGTTGCTTCCGGGGACGCTCCTGATGCTGTGCAACTGGCCCGGAAGGGTCGCGCCGACAACGGTGACCACCACCACCTCGTCGGGCCCCAGCGCGCGGATGTTGGCAGCATGCTTGAGGGTGGCAATCAGCGTTGCCTTGAGACTTTCGACCTTCTGCGCACTGTATTCGGGAACGCCTTCGGCAAACAGCTCCGGCCGCCGTTGCGACGGTGCTGGGTCGAAGATGTCGGCACGCATTTCTTCCCAGAGCGGATCGGTCTCCGCTTGCTCTTCCTGTGGCGCTGGCTGCTCGTCCTTGCTTGGTGGCACGAGCGGGAAATCGACGCTCAACGTAAAAAGCGCGCCATACCCGTCGAGGTAAACACTAGGCGCTGGCTGCCCGTTCTGGCCTAAGAAGGACACGAAAGGATTGCGAGCGTGGCCCGCCAGGTTGGCTTGCCCTAACGCCCGACTGAAGATGCGTGTCATCACGGTCATGTCTTCATTGGCGGCCAAGAGCTCCTCGACAGATGTCTCGCCTGCCGGGACGACAAACGCAGAACTGCCGCCACTTCGAAATAAGCCCAGCACGTCGCCGTAAGAGGAGGGGCCCACGTTGCGGCGGTAGTATCCCGCCGTAGTCCCTACGCTCGTCGCCACGCTACTGGAACCCGAAGGCTGGCTGGCGCCCTGCGCGAGGACGCTCGGGGTTCCGATCAGGCTCATCGCAACAAAGATTCGTAGTATCACCTTCATGGTATTCTCCTCTAATTGATCTCACTTGATTCTTCCGGGGGGTGAACAGACGCGTCCGTCTGCACATTGGCCAATAAGTACACGATCTCCTCCTTGGTATGCTGTATCTCGCTTTCTGTCTGGGCGGCCAAAGCAGCCAGGGCGGTCCTGAATTCGGCGGTGTCTTCGCGCCGACTGGCCTCAAGCTGGGCGAGGGCCGCGGCGACCCTTTCGCGGTCCTGACGATGGCTCAATTGGACGGCCTGCACGAGCTGTCCAAGCAGTTCATTGGTCGCCGTGTTCGAGGCGGCGAATGTCTGGACAGCGAAGCGATTCAGGTCAGCCCTGTATTGCTCGGTCAACTCGTCCTTCATGCGGATGTAGCCGGCCACCATGGCCTGTTGATAGTCTTGCCTTGTTTCTTCGAGGACACGCTGGCGGATTGCCGGTTCGAGAGAGGCAGCCAGTGAGGGCAGCAAGGCGGCGCGCAATTGGTCGATATCAGGCTCGGCTGGCGCTGAGATGCGTCCCACAGCATAGCCAGCGGTCAGGAGGACAGCAGCCGCGACGGCCCAGCGCCCTGTGGGCCAGAGGCGCTGGCTTATCTTCGATCCGGACACTGGCTTCGTGTAGCGCCGGTCGGCAGGATCGCACGTCGCCTGAGCCTGGGCCAGACGCGTAAGTGTCTCATTGACAACTTCTTGAGGCGGCTCGGCCGAACGCCCCTGCTCCTTCAACTCATCGATGGCCCTGCCCAGTATGTCTTTCTTCTGCTTTTTCATGGTGACACCTCGTTTGTTTCCAACTCTTCAGCGTTCAGGATCTCTCGCAGTCTGACTTTGGCGCGGTGCAGGAGAACGCCTGCGGCACTGGTTCCAATGTTCAACTCGCGGGCCACGTCGCGGTAGCTCAATTCGCTGAAGTATCTGAGGCAAAATGCTTTAGCTTCGCGCGGCGGCAGCTCGGCGAGGGCCCGTCGCAGTTGGTGCGACAACTCCCTCGTCTGGGCCTCGCTGGCCGGATCGCATGCGCTGGCCGAACAGGCTGCGTCTGAGCCGCATTGCCGGTATTGCTCTTGGCGCGTCCGCTGCCGCAAGCGGTCGATCGCACGCCTGGTCGCGAAGCGGACGAGGAGGCCGGGAATATGCCGCACGGGCTGGCGGCGAGAAAACTCGAACGCCGCCAGAAAGGTCTCCTGGAAACAGTCGGCCGCATCAGAGTGATTGCCTAAGAGCCGATACGCTGTTTGCCATACCGCTGGACCATGCTCAGTTACAATTGCCTGCCAGTCATATACTTGCAAGTATGTTCCTCGCTCAGCTTGCGATCCCTTTCGAGCACCGGACCTTCATGTCCGGCGCGTCACAACCTTCAATCACTTGCGCGTTCCTCTTATACGTCGTTGCGGACGGTGCTTTTATTACAGCACGAACGCAGCGCGACGGCGAAGTAAAACCTCCATGTCACGCCCGTAAAAAAGTCCGACTTTCTCGGACGCGTCCGTGCTTTTTTGCTTGCATTCTGCCGAAGGGGCTGAGACAATGCGTCTGTTGATTCTACGATGCGGTAGATGTTGGATGCGGGAAGGCTGGGATTTGGAGTCGCTGGATGCTCGGTAAACGCACAAGCATGAAGCCACTGGCGATCTCGGGGGTGCCTGTGTTTGTGCTTCTGGCGGTCATGCTTCTCGGTCTGACGGGGTGCAACGGGGGCTCGTCAGGCGCTTCCGAGGTCGGTGCCAGCAGCGGCGTACCTGCAGAGAAAACCGAAGCGGAGCTTCTTCTTGAGCTTGAGAAGAAGTTTGAGAATCCCCAGGCTCACTATGAGTTGGCCCGTTTCTATCATCGGCAGCAGCAATGGACGCGGGCCGAGCAGCACTATAACTGGGCGATCAGCCTTGATCCGGCCCAGCGCGGCGCACAGGCTGGCATGGTGAAGATGTATGTCGACCGCGGTGAGACCGCCAAAGCCGAGCAGTACGCCAACAGCTATATCGGGCAGGCAGGGCGCACTGGTGTTGAATCGACGCGTCTGGCGTGGGAGTTCGATAAGGTTGGCTTGGGCACGTATGCCCTGCGGTGCTTCGCCCAGGCCTTGGCGGCGGCGCCGGACTCGTACGAAGTTAACAAGCAGATCGGTTTTTACCACCTGGGAAAGGGTGACACGGCCAAAGCGAAGCAATACTTGCAGCGCAGTTTCGAGTTGAACCCGAGGCAGCCGGATGTAGCCGGCGAATTGGGCCGGCTGGGAGTGGTGGTGGAGTCGCCGGAGTCGCCACCGATGACCATGGAGAAACAGCCATAGCGGCACCTGCGGAGTGGTTCTTCGCGCTGTGCAACGTATGACATAAATTGGTTTTTCATTGCCCCGTGGCGAACGGATGCGCTGCGGGGTTTTTTATTTCCCGCTTACGGCCCGCATAGTATCATCGCTATGCACGTGATAGGCGCACGGGACTGTCCGATGGGATACGGAGACGAACTGAAAGGGCTCAGATGTTGCTGGGGAAATACTCGTTCGGGATCGGGGATCGTTTTGGCCATCAGGGAAAGGCACAGTTGGCCGGGTTGATAAAGGCCAGAGCGGCCGGTGCGGAAATCACCCCGGTATGGAACAAGTCGCACCGCGAGCACAGCATCATCGGCACGGCGCCGGGTGACGTACGCTACGAAGCAGACGCCGCAGTAGCGGCCTGCGGCTGGAACGGGCCCTACTTCGTGGACGCCGACCACATTGGTATCTCGAATGTGGACGCGTTTGTCGAGGCCAGTGACTTCTTCACGCTCGATGTGGCGGACTTCATCGGTCGCCCTGCGGAGGCGGAGGCGGTGGACGCATTTGCGGCCAGGCACGAGCTGCTGATGGAAACTCTCGAGATCGACGGAATTGCCGAGCCTTTTGACGTGCAGACATCGGAGCTGAGAGCGATCGCATCGAAGTATTTGGCCGCCGTGCAAGAGGCCGGCCGCATCTATCGCCACATCGCTGACCGCAAGGGTGCGGGAACGTTCGTGACGGAAGTGTCGATGGACGAAACGGATGCGCCCCAGACCCCGGTCGAGATGCTTATCATCCTGGCCGCGATTGCCGACGAGGGGATTCCCGCGCAGACCGTGGCTCCGAAGTTCAGCGGCCGCTTCAATAAGGGTGTCGATTACGTCGGCAGCGTCGAGGGCTTCAGCCAGGAGTTCCAGCAAGACTTGGCCGTGATCGCTTATGCAGTTGAGAAATTGGGCCTGCCTGCCGATTTGAAACTGAGCGTCCATTCAGGAAGTGACAAATTCTCCATCTACAGGCCGATTCGCGCTGCGCTGCGCAAATTCGACGCAGGTGTGCACCTTAAAACGGCCGGGACGACGTGGCTGGAGGAATTGATCGGCCTGGCCTCGGCCGGCGGCGAAGGGCTGGGGATCGCCCAGGAGGTCTACGCGACCGCGCTGGGGCGCATGGACGAGCTGTGCGGCCCGTACGCCAGCGTGATCGACATCGATCGGGGCCAGTTGCCCAGCGCCGACGAGGTGGCCAGTTGGGACGGAGAAACATTCGCCTCGGCGCTGCGCCACGACCAGAGCGCTGCGAGCTATAACGCCAGCCTTCGGCAACTCTTACACGTCGGGTACAAAGTCGCCGCCGAAATGGGCCCGCGTTTTCTCGACGCCCTCCAGGCGTACGAAGAGACGATTGCCGAACACGTCACAGCCAACATCTACGAGCGTCACATCCGCCCCCTTTTCCTCGGAAGCCGCTAGCGGCCGGCGATCTGTGCTTCGGGAGAGGCAATAGTAGAGAAAACGCCCGTCACTGGCCGATATAAGACCCAGGTGCGCGCCGGGTGGAGGGCGTACGGATTCATAGAATCCATTTTTTATAGGACTCGTACAGGGGTGTTTATTGTGGCGACGCGGAAGAAGTCACGCTCGAAAAAGGACGCGCATGGCGTCATCGGCACGGGGGCCCGGCTGGCGCTGTCGTGTCTGACGGTCGGTCTGTGCCTGGTTATGTTTCTAAGCTGTCTGAGTTTCGACATCGGTGACGAGCCCAGCAGGTTTGTTCATCCAGCCAACGACCCGCCGATGAACTGGTGTGGTTCCGTGGGCGCGTTTGCGGCGTACTACCTGCTATACTACATTGGGCCGGGGGTATTTATAGTTCTGGGCTGGGCCATCCTCTATATGCTCGCCCGCTTGGCGAAACGTGCATTCGATCAGATGGTGTTCCGGTCGGTCGGACTGGTGTTGTTGACGGTGGCGGCTTCGTGCACGTTCTACTTTCTCTGGCCGCACAAGCTGTATGCGTTTCCGATGGGTTCCGGCGGAGTGCTGGGTGTCTCGGCTGCGACGTTCCTGCGCAGCCACTTCGCGGCGCTGGGGACTTTCATCCTGGTCGCGGCGACGTGGATCGTCGGCCTGGCGTTACTGGCTGACAGCGTGATCATGGGAGCGCTGGCCGCGTTTGGCATCGCCGTGCGGCGTGTGGTAGGCTTGGTGATCCCGGCCTGGTCGGTCGCCCGCGAGCAGTCTGAGGCCCTGACAGAGATCTGGCAGCGGCTCAGTGCCCGCCAGAAATCTCTGGCGCTGGCCGGCGGTGAAGTGGCTGAAGTCGAAGAGGCCGGCGAGGATGAGGGTGAAGAAGAGTATGAGGAGTACGAAGACGACGATGAGTACGAGTATGTAGACGAAGACGATGAGGAATACGAGGAAGAAGAGCCTGAGGAGGACGCCGAGGAAGAGGACGGGGTAGAGAGTCCCCAGGCCGCAGCGGCCAAGCGCCTGGCGGCCATGCAGGTGCGCCAGCAGAAACAGAAACGCGCTCAGCCGGCCTTCGTCCAGCCTTCCTACGATGACTACACGTTGCCTCCGCTGGATCTGCTGGCCGAACCCGAATACGGTTATGCCGCCGTTCAGGAAAAGGTGGTCAAGTCAAAAGCGGCAGCGCTGGAGCAACTGCTCAGCGAGTTCAATATCAATGCCCGGGTCGTCGCCGCGGAAACCGGACCGGTGGTCACGATGTTCGAACTGGAACTGGCCGCGGGGATCAAGGTCAGCCGCATCACGAATCTGTCCAACGACATGGCCCGGGCCCTCAGTGCCGGTGCCGTACGCGTCGTGGCCCCCCTGCCGGGCAAGCACACTATCGGCATCGAAGTGCCCAACAGCGAGAAGGAAAAGGTTCGCATCAAGAGCATGATGGACCTGGGAGGCAAAAAGGCAGGCAAGATGCAAGTCCCGTTGTTCCTGGGCAAGGATTCATCGGGCGAGGCGCTGGTTTCGGATCTGACGAAGATGCCGCACTTGCTGATCGCCGGCACGACGGGGTCGGGCAAGAGCGTCTGCATCAACAGCATCATCGTCAGCGTGCTGATGACCAAGCGTCCCGACGATGTCAAGCTGATCCTGGTCGATCCGAAGATGGTCGAAATGACCGCCTACAGCACCGTGCCGCACCTGATGTGCCCGATCGTGACCGAGACGCAGATGGCCGTGCAGATCCTTGAATGGGCCACCGTGAAGATGGACGAGCGCTACGCCTTGCTGGCTGAGGCGCACGTGAAGAACATCGCCGATTACAACAAGCTCGGGGCCGAAGAGATCATCGCGCGGTTCAACCCGAGCACGCCCGATGAAGAGGCCAAGATCCCGAAGAAGCTGCCTTACATTCTCATCGTGATTGACGAGCTGGCCGACCTGATGATGACGGCGGCCAAAGAGATCGAGTCGTATATCGTGCGTCTGGCCCAGAAGAGCCGGGCGGTCGGTATCCACATCGTCCTGGCGACGCAACGCCCGCAAGCTACGGTGGTTACGGGTCTGATCAAGTCGAACATGCCCTGTCGGATCGGGTTCCGCGTGGCGGCCCGGATGGATAGCCGGATCATTCTCGACCAGAATGGCGCCGAGACCCTGTTGGGCGAAGGCGATATGCTCTTCCTCAAGCCCGGGACCAGCGACTTGATCCGGGCCCAGGGCACGTTCCTGGACGATGGGGAGATTCGCGGCATCATCAAGCACCTCAAGGAGGTGGCCGAGCCGCAGTTCCATCCGGAACTGACGCAACTGAAACGCGTCGATGCCTCGGCGATGCCGCGTGATGAGCTGTTCGACGACGCGGTGCGGGTGGTTTTGCAGAGCAAGCGGGGCAGTGTCTCATTGTTGCAGCGCAAGCTGAGCGTCGGTTACGCCCGGGCGTCGCGCATGATCGAAATGATGGCCGGCGCTGGGATTTTGGGCGAATACAAGGGCAGCCAGGCCCGGGAGGTCCTGATGACGTTGGAGGAGTACGAGGCCATTCGCGACCAGATGGACGCGGACGCCGAGGCCGGGTTTGCGGATATGCTGGACGACGAGGAGGATCACGCCACCGCGTACGCCAGCCAGGGCCAGCAGGAGTACATTTCCAGCACTGCCGACGACGAGGACTAATTCGGGACCGTGTAGGGGCAGGCCCCCGTGCCTGCCCGGGTAACGACAGGGGGAATTCGCTCTGGTCGGGCAGATGTGATAGACTTGGGTGATGAGCAAGGACCTCAAAGACAAGACGCCCGCCGAGCTGGAACAGATCGTGACGGATCTGGGGGGTAAGGAGTATCTGGCCGGCTATATCTTCAGCTTCATCCATACCAAGAACGCCCCCGCGATTGCCGATATCACACCGTTGAGCAAGGCGTTTCGGGAGCAGCTCGGCGCGCAGGGCTATTTCGTTTCGCAACTGAAGACGGTCGAGGTTCTCGCCGACCCGGACGGCTCGCGGAAGTACCTGTTCGAGCTGGGTGATGGGGAGCGGATCGAGGCGGTGCTGCTGCGCGACGGGCAGCGCCAGACGCTGTGCATCTCGACGCAGGTGGGCTGCGCGATGCGGTGCGCGTTCTGCGCGACGGGCCGGATCAAGCTGCGCCGCAGCCTCACCGCTGGTGAGATCGCCGACGAAGTGAATCAGGTTGAGGCGGACGCGGGCAAGGTCAACAACATCGTGTATATGGGAATGGGCGAGCCACTGGAAAACTATGACGCGGTGCTGAAATCGGTTCGCATCCTGAACGATAAGTCCGGTAAAAACATCGGTATCAGGCATATTACCGTCAGCACCTGCGGCATCGCGCCGGCGATCAGCCGGTTGGCCGGCGAGGACATCAAGCCCCGCCTGGCGATCTCGCTCAACGCGCCTGACGACGCTCTGCGGGCGCGCCTCATGCCGATCAATCGCACCTATCCGCTCAGCAAGCTGTTCGCGGCGATCGGTCTCTATCAGGACAAGACCGGCCAGCGGGTGACCTTCGAATACGTCCTGATCGATGGCCGGAACGATTCCGAGACGCACGCCCGCGCGCTGATCCGGCGGCTGCGGGGCATCTCCTGCAACGTCAACCTCATCGAGCACAATCCCTACGCCGGCTGTCACCTGGCCGGAAGCAGCCGGGACCGCATCGCACAATTTGCCTCGCTGCTGAAGGAAGCGGGCATTGAGACGGTGACGCGTTTCAAGCTGGGCCGCCGGATCAAAGCCGCCTGCGGCCAGCTCCAAGCCGGCTACGGACCTCAAAAGACCAGCAAATAGCCGGACATTCCTTGCCACACCCGGCCCATACCTGCTATACTTAGGTATAGAGCGTGACAAACGGTCAGGGAGGACCACGAAGAAGAGTTATGTCGTGGGAGTGGAAGCGACCAGCGCTATGAGTCCCTTCACAGCAACAAGCCGAACCTGGCCTGCGAGCAGGCGGGAAGATCCGGCGCACAAGTCCTTTTGGGGAGAGTGATCATGAATCGCGAGACGCGGAAAAGAGGGCGTATCCTCGCGGTGACGGCGACGGTGGTCCTGTTCACAGTCTGTAGTTCCTGGGGTAAGGTGATCTACGTTGATGACGACGCCCCGACCCCGGGAAATGGCACCTCCTGGGCCACCGCCTATCGCTTCCTCCAGGACGCCTTCGTCGACGCCGCTGCGGTAGGAGAGCCCGTTGAGGTTCGCGTGGCCCAGGGAATCTACCGACCTGATCAAAGCGCGGTTGCTCCAGAGGGAACAGGGGACCGGGCAGCGACGTTTCGCTTGGCCCATCAACTGACGCTGCGGGGAGGGTATGCAGGCTTGGGGGCGAGTGATCCTAATGCCCGTGAGTCCGAGATGTACGAGACAGTGTTGAGCGGCGACCTGGCGCGCAATGATATCGTATTGGCGAGCCCGCTCGATGCGAGTGGCGAGCCGACGCGCGAAGACAACAGCTATCATGTGGTCAGTGGAGACGAAGACGACGTGGTCGTGGGAGAATTCACAGCGGTTCTGGAAGGGCTCACTGTCACTGGTGGTCACGCCTTTT
>CP070782.1:3482794-3510919 GCA_020346325.1 Phycisphaerales bacterium | reverse complement strand
CACACTCAACGTTTATGCCAACGGCTTCCAGAGCAGGCAGACCGCCATAACCGTGACGGACGAGAACACCAGTGAAATGGACCTGGGTTCGATCACGTTGCGCCCCCAGGATCCGGCGCAACCTGAGCCTATCCACGGCAGTCCCAACGCAAACTGGCAGGAGGACTTCGACAGGACCTATCGTCTGGACGATAGTGAGGTGTTCAAACTCATCAAACCCCCGTTCTCGCTGGCGCGGCAGGACTACATGATCGACAGCACCCACGATTCGGGCCAGTCGGCCGACATGCTCGATCCCGAGTACGCCGTCTACCACCAGTACCGCTGGGACGGACATTTGGAAGACGGGTGGTGGTACGCTCACCATTCAGGGCACATGGCACTCCACCGGGTCATGCACACGTTCCTGGACATACCCAGTTACGAATTCGAGCTGCCGGAGGAATTAGCGCACACTCATGTGGCACGTGGCGACTGGATTGTCCGCAAGGACGCCACGACGGAAGAGAAGATTCTTGCCCTGGAGGAGATCATTCACGCGGAATTGCAGCGCCCAATTCACTTCGAGAAGCGCCAAGTGAAACGTGACACCATCGTCGTGACCGGCCGGTACGCGTTTGCTCCCCTGCCCGGAGCTGACCCGAACCGGCTCTATGTCATGGTCGATGAGATAGAGCGTTTGGGCAATGACGAAGCCGAGTCTCTGCCACGACTGCTCACTTGGCTTGCCAACGGGATTAAGATCGCCGTTGACGACCAGACTGAGCCGACCGAAAACAGGAAGATCCTCTTCTCACATGACCTGGACCTGCTGAACCCACCTCTGGTCGTGAACCCCATCGATAGAGAAAAGACCTTGCCGCTGCTGCTGGACAATCTGGCTAGACAGACGGGGCTGACGTTCAAGGTCGAGAAGCGGCCCGCCGACGTTTGGTTTATCACCGAAGAAAAGGAAGAAACGGCGATGGCGGCCGAACAACCCTAGCCGCGGTTCCACATTAACTCAATTCCTAACAAGGAGTTGCAACGGGCCCCCTGCACGCGGAGGCAGGGGCCCGTTTTCGTATCCTTTCAGATCCGCCGCACCGGATGGCAAAAAATACGTAGTCTCCGTAGTAGACGCCCGGCACAGACACGGGTAAGATTGCCGTTGGTCTTGGACCAGCGTTGCCCCAAGGAGGGGTTGGGCATGGACTCGCTCAGGAGGAGCGCCATGGATGTGAGAACGCCAAAGAGATCGGGACGATCGCGGCCCCCGCCCTAATCCCCCAACCACCCCGAGCTTTTCCGCACCCAACGTCCAGGTGAGAGAGGACGTTGAGTCTGTCATCGGAAAGCGGCACAGGGGGCCCCACCCACTATCGGAGTAAAGGAGAGAGTCATGAATGCAGAGATTCGAAGGATCGCAAGACGAATGTGCGTCTCCCGGCGTACGGGAATACCGTGGACACTTGTCATCGCCCTGCTGTTCGCCCTCGCCGGCGCCGCTTACGGCCAGCCTCCCCTGCCCGCGCCGGGCCAGATCGGTTCGGCGCCCGACCCAACCGCGACCTACGTCCAATATCATCGCCCCGAGCACGACTGGGCCGCGCTGCAAATGCAGAAGCCGCCGCGTGTGCAGCGGGTTGCTATGGTCCCGAGGCAGCGTGAGTTGCAATCCGAACTCGACCGGCTGCACGATGAGATGGCTGCGGTGGAACGCCGCCTCGCCGAACTGGACCAAGCCAAGCGGCGCCGGCGCGTCTGGGTCGAGCCGCCCAGGCCGAGAGGACCCGAGCCGGATCCGCGCATCGACGAGTTGAACCGGCGCCGGGAGGAACTCGCCGAGCGGGCGCGCCAGATGGAAATGGAACTGGAAGAACTGCATCAGCACCTGGAGAACCGCGGGCGTGACATCGACAACGAACTCCGCGGTATTCAGGAGGAAATGGAGGAACTGATGCGGCGGCGCGACGAACTGGCCGAGCGCGCCCACCAGCGAGAGATGGAACTGGAGGAGTTGCGTGCCAACACGGAGCGACGCCAGGACGAGCTCAGCATGGAGCTGCGCGAGATTCACGAGCAGATGCGTGGCATCGAAGAAGAACTGGCGCGCATCGAGCGCGAGCGTCAGGAGCGCCGGCGTCGCCTGCTGGACGAGGTGCGGGGCCAGACCCAGGAACTGCGCGAGCAATTGCGAATGCTGGAAGAGCGGGCCGAGCGCATGCAGCGGGCGCTGGATGAGCTGGGCGACGACGACGCCGAAGCCGAGGAGCTGCGCCGCGCTCTGGCCGAGACACGCGAGCAGATCCGCCTCATCGAACGGCAGCTGGGCGAACGCCGCGGGCCTCTGCCCCGCCCGCCCCGACGCTGGCCGACGGCCCCGCCGCCCGAACTAGACGACGCCTGCGAGGAACTGACCGAGCAAATCGAGGCGGCCAAACTGGAACTGGAGGCCCTGCGCGAGGCGGCGCAGGAAATCGACGCACAACTGGAGCGTCTGCACTCGCAGGACCACCCCAGCACCGTCGGCAGCGTGGGACAGTGCTGGTACTGGCACTAAACCACGCCGCATCGCTCTTGAAACACTTGGGGCCCCCTGGGGCATACCCGGCGGGGCCCTTTTTCGTGTACCAAGCCCCCGAATGACCGCCGACAGACTTTTTTTCTTTTTTTCCTTGAATATCTACTACGTACCATAGTACGATACTCCATGGTAGTACTGCCGGTTACTCTTAACAGACGGAGGTTCGACACATGAGCAGGATCTCAATCGACGATCTGGGCGACCTACAACGGGCGGTCATGGAGACCTTGTGGGAACGCGGCGAGGCCAGTGTCCACCAGGTGCGTGACAGCCTGGGGGACAGAAAGAAACTCGCCTACACCACTATCTTGACCACGCTCCAGAAGCTGGAGAAACTCGGTTGGCTCGACCATCGTGCCGAGGGAAAGAGCTACGTCTACTTCCCCACGCGCAGTCGCGAGCAGGCGGGCGCTGGATCGGTCAAGCGCTTCCTCACACGCGTCTTCGATGGCGACGCCGTTGCGATGTTCCAGCACCTGATTCGCGAAGGTGATCTCAGCGAAGACGATCTGCGCGAAGTGCGCAAGATGATCGAGGGCAAACGGAAGGAGATGCGGAAATGATGGGCGAGATAGTCTCCGGGTATCACCTGTGGCTCTTGCTGTTGACGCAGGGCACTGCCTGCGTGGCATTGGGTCTGACTGGGAGCTACGCACTGAAGCACCACGCCGCGCGCGCTCATCAGGTCCTGCTGATCGCCCTGCTGGCTTCGGTGTTAATGCCGGCTTCCTACCTGGGCGTCAGGCATTTCGAGTTGGGTGTGCTTGCCGCTCCCGTTCCGATTGCTTCGGAACCGGAGAAGCTTCTTGATCCGCAACCGGTCGAGGCCGTGGTATGGACCGAGGTCTCCGCTACGCAGACCGAGCCAGCCCTGGCCACTGTCGAGACGGCGGCGGTGCCGCTCCCAGTACCCTTCGTCGAGCACGCGCAAACCGCCCGGGTACCCTGGCGCGTCATCCTGTTCGTCTGCTGGGCAACCGCCACGCTGGTACTGACGGCGCGCCTGGCCCTTCGCTTCGTCCTGGGCGTCTTCCTGTTGCGAAACGCCCGACCCGTCGAGGCGCCGCACACGCGCCGGGCTCTGGACGAGGCCTGCGAACGCATCAACATCACCGGTCCGGTAGACATCCGTGCCAATCGCAAAGTATGCAGTCCCGCCATCTGGTGCTGGGGTCGCACGCCCACGCTGCTCGTGCAGACCGATGCCACAGAAGATACCCGCCCGCGCGACTGGGTGGGTGTGTTCTGCCACGAACTGGCGCATCTGAAACGCCGCGACCACGTCACCGGATTGCTGGCGGAACTGCTGATCTGTCTGGCCCCCTGGCATCCCTTGCTGTGGTGGTCCAGGAAACAACTGCTCCGATTCAGTGAAGAGGCCTGTGACGATTGGGTCCTGGCCACCGGGCAGATCGGTGTGGACTACGCTGAATCACTACTGAAACTCTCACCTCAGAGGGAGTTGGCTTTCGTACCAACCGTTGTCGGAAAGGAAAAAACCATGAAGGCAAGGATATACCGAATCGTGAAAGATCAGTGCAGCAACCCGAGAATCGGCAGGCTATGGGTGCTCGTGGTGTGCGTCGTGACCGTCTGCCTGGCCATGGGCGTGGCATTCGCCCAGCGCCGCCCCATGGAGCGGCCTCGGGCCGAACGTCAGGAGCGGCGCGAGCAATACGAACGCCAGCGTGAGTTGATGGTGGCCGGACGTCGTAACGTGCTGGAACGGTTGCTCGATCAACTCGTCGCCCAGACCCGCGAGATCGAGGCCGAGCTGCGCGAACGCGGCGATGACGCCGGCGAGGACAGTCACGTCCTGCGTGCCGAACTGGAGGCACTGCGGGAGCACATCGGCCTCGTCGAACGACAGCTCGGCCGGCTGGAGCAGCGCGAGCGTCCCTGGCCCGAGCCCGAAGAGGAACGTGTCCGGAGAGAGCGGATGATGGAGTTCGACGCGCCCGCCGAGAAGCTGGCGCGTCACCGAGAGGAGTTGACCGAGAGGGCGCGGCGCATGGAACTGGAGTATGAAGAACTGGGAGAGGGCCGGCCCGAAGCCCGCGAACGGATCGAAATGGAACTCCGCGCGCTCCATGACCAAATCAAGGCCGTCGCCGAGGAGGAGGCCAACCTCGACCACGACAGGGCGCGGACCGAAGCGCGCCGCGCCGAAGCCGAGCGGCTGCGAGCCCGAGAGACCCGCGAACGGGCCCGAGCAGAAGCCGAATCAATGCGGAATCCCAACCGACAGTTGAGAGAACTCCAGGCACGCGCCCGGGAAACCGAACTTCGTCTCGAACGCATCCCCGACGAGGACAGCATTGAGGCCCAGGAACTGCGTGCCAGCCTCGACACAACTCACGAAGAGATGGCCCAGATTGAGCAGGAACTGTCGCGGCTCCGCGTCGCGGCCGCCCGCGCCGAGGCAGAGCGTGCAACCCGGTCAGCGACTGCGCGGGCTGCATCGCGAAGCCGACGAGCGCCTGCAGAGGCCCCACGTCGAGAAGGGACTCTCAGACAAGCCCATGAAAGCCTGATGGCGCAGATTCGCCTGACCGAGCAAAAGCTCAAGGCCGCCCGGGAAGAAGAGGACCGCCCCGGAGCCGAGAGGCTCCAAGGCCAACTCCAGCGGGAACTGTCGCAGCTCCGCGTCGCGGCCGCCCGCGCCGAGGCAGAGCGTGCAGCCCAAGCTCTGAGCGATGCGGCGCGCGGCAGGTCGCAGGTCAATCCTGATATGGAAAGACAGGTCGAGGAGCTGCGCGGCAAGGTCGACGGCATGCACGAAGAGATGGCCCAGATCCGGGCGATGCTCCAGCAACTCCTCCAACGCCGCCAAGTCGAGAAACAAGAGGAAGAGATCCAGGAACTCAAGGAGTACTGAACGGATTCGTATCCATAGGGTGCCAAAGTGCCCCAAGCCAGCCCAGCGTTGTCATGCTGAACGCAGTGAAGCATCTGGTTTTCGACTGGGATTGACGCTTATTCTCAGACCAAGCCCAGATGCTTCGCCTCCGGCTCAGCATGACAAACGAGGGTTGGGGCGAATAACCATTCGACCGTACGCCTGGCATCACATTGATGCAAGTTTAGACGAAATCAGCTCCGCTTGAGCTTCCAGGCCCCTGCCGCCGATCTGGGCGCAGGGGCTTTTTTTTTTGCGTCCCAGCGTTGTTCTTCGCCTGCCCCAACAAAGATTTTTTCTCGCGTCTACGAATTTTTTCGTGGATTTACTACGAATTCGTTCGTATATTTGCCGATAGAGACAGCAGCACGGATGAGCGTACCGCATAGGAGAACGACATGGCACGACACAAGAGCCCCGGCCCGACCGATCGAGAATTGGCGATACTGAGCGTCCTGTGGCAACACGGGCCCAGCACGGTCCGCGCAGTCCATGAGGCCTTGCAGGACGACAGCGAGACGGGCTACACCACCACGCTTAAGCTGATGCAGATCATGGCCGAGAAGGGCCTGCTCTCGCGCGAAGGTGCGGGACGCAGCCACATCTATACACCCGCGATCTCCCAGGAGCGCACCCAGAAGCAGGTGGTGGGCGAGATGCTGGAAAAGGTCTTCGCCGGCTCGGCGGAAAAGCTCGTCATGCGGGCCCTTTCCGCCAAGCAGGTCTCTGCCCAGGAACTCAAGCGCATTCGCGCGATGCTGGATAAGATTGAGGGAACATAGTCATGGCAACGCTGGAAAACCTGCTATCACCGGCGCTCGTCGAGCGGCTGGGCTGGACGCTGATCCACTTCGTCTGGCAGGCGGCCGCCGTCGCCCTGCTGCTGACACTTCTCTTCAGAACGCTGCATAGACGCAGTGCCAACGTGCGCTACCTTGTCGCGTGCCTAGCCCTGGTACTGATTGCGGCGCTGCCACTGGTAACGATGGCGCTGGTCGAGGTCTCGGAGCCCGCCGCGGAGGCGGGCCCCGGCTCGGTCCCGCTGCCCGCCCTGGAAGCCACACCCGCCGAGGTGATCGAGGTGGCGGAACTGCCGGCCATGTCTTTCGACGCATCGCCTGTGGAGATGGCGGACGTGACGGTGCACGTGCCCTGGACGCAGCGCGCGGCCGCGGCGCTGGAGCCTGCGCTGCCCTACCTGGTGCTGGGCTGGCTGCTTGGCGTCTTCGGCCTCTCGGCCTGGCACCTAGGCGGCTGGGCGCAATTGCTGCGCTTGAAGCGCCGCATGGTCGGTGAGTTAGCCGCCCCGCTTCAGGCCAAGCTGACGGATTTGGCCGCCGCACTGGGGATCAAACGCGCGGTGGCGCTGCTGGAATCGGCCTTGGTCGAGGTGCCGACGGTGGTGGGATGGATCAAGCCTGTGATCCTGCTGCCCGCCAGTGCCCTCTCGGGTCTAAGCGCCGAGCAGCTCGAAGCCATCCTGGCGCACGAACTGGCGCACATCCGCCGTTACGATTATCTGGTCAACATCGCGCAAACCGTGATCGAGATCCTCGGTTTCTACCACCCGGCCCTCTGGTGGGTCTCGCACAAGATCCGCGCCGAGCGCGAGAACTGTTGCGACGACCTGGCCGTGCAGGTCTGCGGCGATTCGGTGCGCTACGCGCGGGCGCTGACGTGTCTGGAAGAGATGCGTCATCACCGCAGCGAGTTGGCGGTGGCCGCCAGCGGAGGCAGTCTCGTCGCCCGCATCGGCCGCCTGCTGGGCCGACCGGCACCGACCAGAAGCCGCTTCACCTGGCTGCCCGGCCTGATCGCCCTACTCCTCGTGGCCGCGGCAATCATCCCCACCGCCCTCGTCCTGGCCGCACCGGATGTTTCGCCAGTAGTCGGCAGCACGTTCAGCGATCTGGAACCGACAAGCGACAGGCTGGTCACTTCTGCTACGGCTCAGACGCGGACGGAGGCGGACAGCCGGGACGAAACCAAGATTGTCATCGATTGTATGTTCGCCACGGTGCTGGCGGAGAAGGTGTTGGACCATGAGACGGCCCTGGTCATTCAGGTCCTCTTAGAGGCCGAGCGGCAGGGCCTGGACGAGGCCGTTACCATCAACTCAGAGCACAGTGTGACGCTGGGCGAGCTCCTGCGCGCGTATGTCGTCCGCCAGCCTCTGACGCCGGCGACGATCGAAGCGCTCGTCGACCTGCTCGCAGCGCGCGGATACTTGACCGTGGAGTCCAGGCCGCAGGTTCTGACGCCCAACAACAACCCGGCCGAGATCATCGTGATGTCGGAGGAATACTTTATACTCTCAGAAGATCCTTCCGCATCAGCCCAGGCGATCGAACTGGGGACCTTCGTGCAGACCACGCCCCATTTCTCTCCGGCAGCCGCCGATCGCATCAGGCTGGAGATTGCAGCCAAGTGGACCGAGTCGGTTGGAGAGACGCAGGCGGGCGAACCTCCTGCCGTCCACACGACGGAGATCGCCTCGACGGTGACCCTGCCGCGCGACCGCTTCTTCGCGCTGCTGATCGAGCCCGACGACACAGGCGGCACGCCGTCGACAGATCGCGAATCCAAGCTCATCCTGTTCCGGGCTGACTGCGATGAGCCCCCGGCCGAGCAGCCCAGGACATCTGCTGCACCTGCCCCACAGAGCGAACGCCACCCACGGCAGGTCCTGTTGGATGTCCAGATTGTGGAAATGGACCAGGCCAATCTCACCGATCTGAGCCTCGAATGGGGTGCCCCCCAGATCAGCGCCGGCTCATTCGGCACCGCCGAGACGAGTAACTGGCCCGCAGGCGTTCAGATCGGCTACACGCCCGATCGGGCCTACACGGCAGCCATACACGCCGCGCTGCGGCAGCTACGCAACGAAGGTCGGGCCAAGTTGCTGTCGCAGCCGCAGATAGCCGCCCTGGACGGCCGGCAGGCCCGCCTCACGATCGGCACCGAGGAGTGGTTCTCGATTCGACCCCAGGCCACCGCAGATGATCCGGAAACACAGCCCGAGCTGGTACGCGTTGCCTCCGGGAAGATTCTGTCGGCCACGCCGAGGATCAACGACAACGACGAAATCACGCTTGAAATAGCCGTTGAATACAGTGACACCATTCCACCAGACGTGCCCGCAGAACTGCCCGTGGTGACGCGCCGCACCTCCCGGAACGTCGTGACGATCCAGGACGGCGGCACCGTCGCCCTGGCCGGACTCAGCGCCCAGAATGCCAATGCGCAAGAGCAGATCGTCATCCTCGTGACCGCGTCGCTGGCCCCGGAGATCAGCGCCGCGTCCCGCCCCCGCGAGGCATCCCTCGCGCTGTCGGCGACGGAACCGACAACCATCAGCGCCCCGATGCCAGCTCAGGAGAGCAGCGAGCCGGCGGCTGTTACTCGATTGGAGTTCGTCAATAACGATCCGATCGTGCGCGCGATGCTACAGACAATGGCCCAGATTGAGATTGACGTTATCATGGCCCAGCCAAAGTTCGGGCCGGAGCACCCGGAGATCGTCCAGAAGAAACAATTACTGGAGTCACTCAACGACCGTCTGGCACAGAGGCGGCGGGAACTGGAACAACAATATGACGCCGGCACCACCCCGACTGCGACGCCGGGCGATCCCGCGCAGAGGCGGGCCGACGCGGAGAAGGTGCTTGAGATACTGCGCGAGGAATTGGCACGGATCGAAGAGGGCATCCGAGAGACACGCGCCGCGTGGTATCCGGAGAAGGAAGAAGCGGCCCGAGCACGCCAGTTGGAGAGGCTGATACGATTCCAGGAAACACTCAAGAAACAGTGCGAGGAGATCGCACGGCTGGTGGACGAGCAGGTCGCTGCCGATGGCGGATATCAGACAGAGCCTTCGAATCTGGAGGCGAGGGAGGCCGAGCGTGTGTTCTTCTGGCATACCGATGCGAACGGTAGCACCGATCGCAGGTTCGGTTTTAGCGAGCTGATCGGTTCCGAGGACGGCCATTGGATCCTCGCGAATCCGTGGATGACCCTGGTCACCGGAGAGATGCGCTGCCATATCACTGCCGACCAGGCCGACGTCAAGCTTGACCTAGAGCTGAGCCCGCCTTTTCCCAGTGACATGACGTTCTGGGGCCACGTGGTTGTCAACATCACGCCCTTGGAGCCCAACGGCGCTGACGCATGCGTGCTGTATGTGGATGAACTGACCTATGACCGGGAGAAGGGCCGCCTGGCCAGTTCCGGTCCCGCACGGTCCGTCTGCGGCGGCACCGAGTTTGTGGGCCGCGGTCTGGAACTGTACAGCGGCCCGGCACCGACCCGGCCCACAGGCGACCGCGTCAAGACCATCGAGGGCGTCGAACTGTATCTGGGGCCCTCCAACTCGTTCGTCGTGGCATTGAGCAACGGCCAGCCGGAGCGATCCGAACCCGGCGAGTCGACACAGCTCCGCGTGCTGACTGAAACGACGGATGACACGGCGTCCTTGCTGGACGCAGAAACGCAGATCATCGTGGATCTTTCGGTACTCACGGTTCCGACGGACCGGCCGCTGACGCCGGAGGCCGCGGCGAGGCTGTCGAGTCTCTGGGACCAGATGGCTGCAAAGCGAGGAACCGAACGGCCTGAGCGAGCAGCGCTTCCGGGCGCCAAGGAACTGCAGATCCCGGCTCGGGAGTTGCTCGACCGCTGCGCCGAGGATGGGCAGAGAGACTCGGATGCCCTGGAGACTATGACCGATCTGCTGGCGTCGTTGGAATATGTGCACGTCGCGCTGAATCCCCGCGTAGAGGTCGTGAATGGCCAGCGGGCGGAAATCAGGAGCACGCAGCACGTGCCGGATCCGACAGCAGAGCTCGGGACGTCTGAGATGGTCGAATGCAGCACTATTCTGAAGGTCACGCCCCAGGCCGACAACGCCGGCCGCATGGCCCTGGACGTCGCGGCAGAGATCACGGACCTGATACCGAGCAACGGCACGGGGGAGAGGCCGCGCATTGGCAAGTACAGCCTCAACACCAACGCAGTCGTGAGTAAAGGCAAGACCCTCGTCCTTCGCCTGGAACCCACCACAGAAGGCGAAGTACAGGGTAGCGACGTCCTCTACCTCCTGGTCCGGCCGCACATTGTCCCACCCAAGCCAGCGACAGGCGAGGAGACGCCTGCGACACGTGCGTACGATTCCGTTACGGCAACGTTTCTCGGCGAGGATCTGCGTCGTGCTCTGGAAGAAGTCGCCATGCAAGGCGGCGCAAACATTATGTACGACGCGAACGTGGATGGAAAGGTATGGGCCAAACTCCAAGACGTGCCTGTAGAGAAGGCCTTGGAAATCGTCCTGGCCGGCAGCCCTTACATCGCGAAGAAGATGCCGTACGGCTACGCCATCACGAAAGGAGAGGAACCACCGGCTGAGCCTTCAAGCCAGAAGGAGAACGCCGTCCAGGTGGAAGCGCGGTTTGTGCTGGTGGATAACGCGCTCATGAAGGCGTTGCGCGACGGTCTGCCAATCAAGGGGGTGACAAGCCCGGGCGACGCCAATGCGCTGCATGTGATCGGCGGCGAGATCGCCGCGGGCGAAACTCCTCTGCTGGAGGAGGCGCAAGTCGGGCTCCTCCTGAAGGCGATCCGCTCGTATACCGACAGTCGGGCACTGGCAGCTCCCCGAGTGACAGTGCCGGACGGCGAAGCAGCTACGCTCAGCCTCACGGAGAAGCTGGACTACGTCGGTGGCTACGGCGAACCGAACGACGCCGCTCAGGAAGCGATCCCGCAACACAAGTCCAAGACTCTTGGCCTGACGTTCGACGTGACACCGCATCTTCTGGAGAGCCACGACAGTATCCGACTTCAGTTCCAAACCGAGATCACTGTCCTGGTCGAGATGCACAAAGCCCTGTACGAGGGCAAGTATGAGTACGACGTCCCCAGTTTCGAGACGGTCACGGTGCACACAGAAATCGTCGTTCCGGACGGGCAGACGGCCATGGTCGATGGCGGCGAGATGCGCTCTCCGGGCAGGGCGCCGCCAGAGAAAGATCGCCCGGCCCGGCCGCTGCTCATTCTCGTCACGCCCGCCAGGAGCAGCGCTACCCCGCCAGAATCGGCGCCCCTAATGATGGACAGCCGGCGTCCGGGCGACCCCGGCATGGGCGCCTTCGCCCCAGGTTCACCCCCGTGGCCCACAAACTAGGGGGCGAAGCGCCGGACAGATCGCGGCTCGCAGGGGCGACGCATGCGTCGCCCGTACCTGGGCGGTCTACGCCAGCATGGTTTCGGTCAAGGCCTTGCGATGTCGGCGCAGCCACTTGGTCTTGCGGACGATCATCTGGAGGAAATCGACGCCGGAGTGATAGCCGAAGTAGCCCGTGGCGGCGACCGGCAAAACCGCCTCGGCGATCATCGCCTCGATCATCAGATCGACGAGACCGGCGAGCTTGCGCTGGCTGACCTTAGCCACCCCCCGATAGCCGGCGAGGAACTGGAACAACCTCGTCTCGTCGAAGGCGTCGGGCCACTGCGCCGGGTCGGGATGGTCGCCGATGATAGAGAACTGCAACATTCCGTTGGCGAGGTCGGTCACGGGCGGCGCGATCCGAATCGAATCGAAATCCAACACCCCCACCACTTTCCGACTGGAGAAGAGCAGGTTGCCCGGATGCCAATCGCCGTGAACGACCTGCCGCCGCCAGGAATCGTAGCCCAGCTTGCCGACGCGTGCAGCCGAGCGGTCGTAGCGGACGAGCAGCGATTCCGTCACCGCGGTCGTGCGCGCCGCCGAACCGGCGCGCTTGTCGTTGCGGATCATTTTCAAATGCTGTCGGACGGTGGCCGAATCGTGGAAACTGCCTCGAAACGGCTCGTAGTCGTGGGCAAAGTCACCCAGGCGCTGGTGGAGGTTCGCCAGTTGCCGGCCCGCGTCCTCGGTGGCCTCCGGCGAGGCGTCGCAGCGCGAGCCACTGACGAAGCGAAACAACTCGTAGATATGATTGTCGACATTGAGGACCGTCTTGCGTTCGTCGCTGGTCATTAACAAAGATGTGACCGGAAACTCCCGATGGGCCAGATGCTTTTGCACAGCATGGGCAAACGTCACACAGAGTAGATCATCACGCCCGCGAGGCCGACGTTTCAGCAGAAAGGTGCCCTTGTCCGCCCGCACGATGACTTTCGGGGCCCGTCGATTACCTGCCGCCAGGGGTTTGACGCGGTGGACGATGCCCACGTCGTAGTGACTCAGGACGCGGACCAGTTCCTCGGACGAAAAATTGGCACCTCCTCTGGGCATTTGCCTATTTCTCAGATGCAGATCAGCAGCACATGACGGGACCCGGGAGGATCGCGCTGCGGCGCTAGAGCGCCAGCATCAGGACAATGATCAGAACGGCTACGGCCGAAACCGTCCCCAGGATCATCACCGCCATCCGGTAGCGATTGATCCGCTCCTCGGTCTCCGCCATGTCTTCGGCCTCGACCGTGTCCCCTTCCTCCAGTCGCTCCAGCACGGACACGTCGAAGCGTTTATGCGCCTGGAGCGGCGGGTGTCCCTCGCGCAAGGCCTCCAGGTCCACCAGCAGCTCCTCGACGCTGTTGTAGCGGTCTTCGCGCCGCTTGGCCATCATGATCTCGATCACTTCCGAGACCCCGGCCGACAGCGCCGTGTTGATATGATCCGGCGGAATCAGCTTCTCGCGCAGGTGCTTCTTCATGATCTCCGAGGAATCATCGCCCGTGAAGGGAACCTGTCCGGTGACCATGTGATAGAACGTGGCGCCGAGCCCGTAGATATCCGCCCGTCCGTCGATATCGATCTTGCCGCGAATCTGTTCCGGCGCGATATAGTACGGCGTCCCGTAGGCCTTACCGGCCTCGCTCTGGGCCGCCTCGATATCTGTCGTCTCGCGGGCCAGACCCATATCCGCCAGCTTCACCACGTTCTGCTGGTTGACCATGATGTTCTTGGGCTTGACGTCGCGGTGGACCAGACCATGCGAGTGAGCATGCGCCAAGGCGTGGGCAACCTGGATGATGATCTCGATGGCATCCTTCTCGCTGAACGCCCCTTCGGCGATGTCATCGGCGATGGTTTTGCCCTCGACGTACTCCATCACGAAATAGTGGTAGCCGCCGGCCTCACCGACGTCGATGGCCTGGACGATGTTCGGATGGTTGAGCTTGCCGGCGGCCTGCCCTTCCTTATAGAACCGCTGCACGTACTCGGGGTTCTCGGTGAAGCGCCGCGGCAGGACCTTGATCGCGACCGTACGGTTGAGGCTGAGTTGCTTGGCCTTGTAGACGAAGGCCATCGCCCCGGCCCCGACCTTGCCGAGGATCTTATAGCCCGGGATCTGATGTACCGCCGCCTTGTTGTCGCGTATACTCCGCTTGAGCCGCTCGGCTTGCGTGGCCGTGATGTAGCCCAGTTCGATCAGCAGTTCTTGGAGCATGACGGGGTTGACCTTGCGGCGTTCCTGCAACTCCTTGACGGAATCGCGCAGCTCTTTGTTCGTGCAGAGCCCTTGGTCGACCGCCATTTTGCCAAATACTGTATCGTAGCTGGTTTCGCTTGTCATTGGGAATCCCCCAGGTGCCCCGGGGGCCGTATCCATACGCCGAGAAGCCTGAGTGCCGGCTCCGGTGGTCACATCCGATAACACCACCGCCGGTATCCATTATCAATTTCTGAGAGCCTGTGTCAAAAAAAAACTACGCATTTTGCCCCTGGGACGGGCCTATCAGGAACTCAATCGGCGGTTTTGCCACACGGATTTAACGGTTTCTGCGCCAGGCCCGGAAATATCGTACCTTCTTGCACTTTACTTTTAGGGTTGACCTGACGGTGAAGGCCGGTAAACTTACTCGTTTGCAGAAACGAACGTCAGGCAAGGAAGGACTGCTAGGAGATTTCACGTGGCATATCATTGCGTCGTGCTGGCCAAACAAGTGCCGGATACGCAACGGATTACCGGCCAGGTAATGAACGACGACGGCACGGTGAACCGTGCAGCGTTGCCGGCGATTTTCAATCCCGAGGATCTGAATGCGTTGGAATTGGCGCTGGAGATCAAGGATCGCTTCGGCGGTCGCGTGACGGTCGTCACCATGGGCTTGCCCGGAGCGACCCGCATCCTGCGCGAATCCCTCTACCGCGGGGCCGACGAGGCCATCCTCGTCACCGACCGGCGGTGCGCTGCCAGTGACACGCTGGCGACCAGTTACATCCTCAGCTGCGCGGTCAAGAAGCTGGACTACGACCTCGTGCTCTGCGGCCGTCAGGCCATCGACGGCGACACGGCACAGGTGGGCCCGCAACTGGCCGAGAAGCTTGACCTGCCGCAGATCACCTACGTCGAGGCGCTGGAAGCCCTTGAAGGAAAAGAGATCACGGCCCGTCGCAACATCGGTAACGGCTGGCAGCGCGTCAAGGCCAAGCTGCCCGTGCTGCTGACCGTCGTCGGTGACGCCAATGCCCCCCGGGTCGCGGCCGCCAAGCAACTGATGAAATACAAGAAGGCCCGCACGCGCCTCGAGGCCGCCGACGAGATTCGGGCGATGAATCCGGACGCGGTCGAGGCGGAAATGGCCGAACTGATCGCGACGCGCTGCGAGGCCCTGGAGGCGAAGGGCCTGCTCATCAAGCACTGGGACCTGGACCATCTGGAGGCGGATCTGTCCTGGTGCGGGCGCAACGGCTCGCCCACAAAGGTCCATCGGATCCAAAGCGTGATCCTCGCGGCCAAGGAGAGCAAGGACGTCGAGCCCACCGACGCTGGGTTGGCCGGCATGATCCACGAATTGATTCAGGATAAGATCATCGCGTAGGTATCGCGTGGGGGGGGCAAATGCATCCCGCAGATCCTGCGACAGATGGATAATCTCTGAGATCACAAGATTCACTTTGCGAATTCGGGTATTCCATGATTGATGTGAACAGAGAAGGCGAAGTATGGGTGTTCGCCGAGCAGCACGGCGGCACACTGGAAGAGACACCGATCGAGCTGATGAGCAAGGCCCGGCACCTGGCCGAGACGCTGGGCGCGAAGCTGGGCGTCCTGCTGCTGGGCGACGGGGTCAAAGACCTCTGTCAGCGACTGATCCAGTACGGTGCCGACAAGGTGTACCTGGTCGAGAATCCGCTGCTGGAGACGTTTCAGACCAACAGCTACGCCAAGGTCATTCTCGATCTGATCCATAAACACAAACCACAGATCGTGCTCTACGGAGCGACCGTTTGCGGTCGCGACCTCGCGCCCCGCATCGCCAGTGCCGCCAAAGCCGGCCTGACCGCCGACTGCACCGACCTGCAAATCGGCGACCACGAGATCGCCAAGACCAAAAAGGTCCACGAGAACCTGCTGTTCCAGATCCGGCCGGCGTTCGGAGGCAACATCATCGCGACGATCATCAATTACGATCGCTGGCCCCAGATGGCGACGGTCCGCGAAGGCGTGATGCCCATGCCTGAGCCCAACGTCAACCATCACGGCGTGATCGTCACCGAAACGGCCGCGATCGGCCAGGACGATCTGCCGCTGGAGATCCTTGAGGAGCACCGACGGGCCAAGAAGGTCGACTTGAAAGCCGCCCGGCTCATCGTCGCCGGCGGGGCCGGCGTCGGCAGCAAGGAGAACTTCAAGCTGATCTGGGACCTGGCCAACTGCCTGGGCGCGGCGCCGGCCGCCACGCGTCCGGCGGTCGATCTCGGCTTCATCGACCACGACCACCAGGTTGGCCAGACCGGCACGACCGTGCGCCCGAGCCTGTACATCGCTGTCGGGATCAGCGGCGCGATCCAGCACCAGGCAGGTATGGCCCAGAGCCAGAAAATCGTCGCCATCAACAACGATCCGGATGCGCCGATCTTCAGCATCGCCCACTACAAGATCGTAGGCGATTTGAACGAGGTCGTGCCGCGCATGATCAAGGCGATCAAAGAGAAAAGTATAAAGGACTGACTGCTCAGCAAATAGAGAGAATTCCCCGGATGCCCGCGCTTGTCATCCTCAGCGCAGCGAAGGATCTGGCTTTGAGCCTGAAGGAGTTTCCGATTCGCGGCCCAGATCCTTCACGTCACTGCGTTCGGTTCAGGATGACAGAGAGGCAAGCGAATGACTCATATGCAGTAGGACATTAGGATCAGCCATGGGCAATTTTTACCGAGACAACGACGATATCCAGTTTCTCTTCCAGCACATCAATCTGGGACAGTTGGCCTCCGTGATCGAGGAAGACTTCCGCTTCGGTGGTCGGTTCGACTACGCCCCGGACAACGCCGAAGAGGCCGTGCAGAACTACGACATGGTACTCGAGGCGCTGGGCGAACTCAGCGCCGACTTCATCGCGCCGCGGGCCGAAGACGTCGACCGCGAGGGCAACACGCTGAACGAAGACGGGACCGTCACGCGGGCCCAGGGCATGGCCGAGGCGCTGGAGAAACTGGCGCAGGCCCAGGTAATGGGCTTTACCCTGCCTTACCGGTTCGGTGGGTTGAACTTCCCCAATCTGACCTATTCGATCGCCACCGAAATCATCTCCCGCGCCGATGCATCACTCATGAACGTCTTTGGGCTCCAGGGCATCGCCGAGACGATCAACTCGTTTGCCTCGGAAGAGATCAAGCAGGAGTACCTGCCGCCGTTCGCCGAAGGCAAGGTCACCGGGGCCATGGTCCTGACCGAGCCGGACGCCGGCTCGGACCTCCAGGCGGTCAAGCTCAAAGCCTTCCAGGACGACGAGGGCAACTGGTTCCTGCACGGCGTCAAGCGCTTCATCACCAACGGCTGCGGCGACGTGCTGCTCGTGCTGTCGCGCAGCGAACCAGACCGTGCCGGCGGGCTGGGACTGAGCCTGTTCGTCTGCGAACCGGGGCCGACGGTGCACATCCGCCGGCTGGAAGATAAGCTCGGCATCCACGGCTCGCCCACGTGCGAGATCTTCTTCGACAACACGCCCTGCCGGCTCATTGGCGAGCGCAAGCGCGGCCTGGCCCCTTACGTCGCGACCTTGATGAACGGGGCACGTATCGGGATCGCCGCTCAGTCGATGGGCATCGCCGAAGCCGCCCACCGTATCGCCCGCGACTACGCGGCCAGCCGCAGGCAGTTCGGTGTCGCCATCGAGAAGTTGCCGGCCGTGCGCGACATGCTCATCGACATGAAGATCGCTATCGAGGCGGGACGCGCCCTGCTCTACGACACGTCCCGCGTGGTCGACCTGGCCGTCGGATACAACAAGCGCGTCGAAGAGAACCCGCCGGAGGACAAGGCGGAGCTGAAAGAACTCAAGAATCTCGCCCGCACCTATAAGCGCTACGCCGGTCTGCTGACCCCGATGAGCAAGTACTTCTGCTCCGAGATGTGCAACACGGTAGCCTACGATGCGATCCAGGTCCTTGGCGGCAGCGGCTACATGCGCGACTACGCCAGCGAACGGTACGCCCGTGACGCCCGCATCACGACGATTTACGAAGGGACCAGCCAGTTGCAGATCGTCGCGGCCGTCCGCGGCGTGTGCAGCGGAACCCTCGAAAAATACCTGGCCGAGTTGACGGCGCTGGAGTACGACGCCGACGTGAAGGACCTGCTCGACACGCTGGCCGAAGGGACCGAACAACTCAAAGCCGCCATCGAGTTCACCAAGGACAAGGGCAACGACTACATGGACCTCTACGGCCGGGCCCTGACCGACGTCGCCATCGACCTGATCATCGGCTACCTCTTCTGCGGGCAAGCCAGCACGAAGGTCACGCTGGAGGTCCCTGTGGCGCCGAACGGCTCGCCCGACAACGGCCCCACCATCCCCATGAAGCAGCGCAAGGCTATGATGGCCCGGCGCTACGTCGAGAAGAACGCGCCGAAGATCAAGGCGCTGACCGAACTGATTTGCCAGGGAGACAGATCCACGTTCAGCGACTACGAAGCCTTGATCGGGCCGGTCCCGGAATTGTAGCAGAGAGACACACCGCCATGCTGGAAGCCGTGATATTCGACTTTGACGGGGTCATCACCGATTCCGAAATCCTGCACTTCCGCGCCTTCAACAAGGTGCTGGCCCAGCACGGCCTGGAGCTGACCAAGAAAGAGTACTACACCAACTACCTCGGACTCAGTGACGTCGATTGCTTCGGCACGCTGATCGACGAGAATCGGCTCGGCGTCAAGAGAGTCCAGATCAAGGACCTCATCCAGCAAAAGACCCGCGTCTTCGAGCAACTGGCCCGCACCGACGGCAAGATCATCGAGGGCGTGCGCGAGTTCCTGGACATGCTCACGGGCGCCCGTATCCCGATCGCCATCTGCTCCGGGGCCCTGCGGGCCGAGATCGAATTGATCCTCGAGGATGCCGGCCTGCGCCGTCTCTTCGACGTGATCGTCTCGGCCGAGGAAGTGACGCGAGGCAAGCCCGATCCGGAAGGGTTTCTGCTGACCTTGCAGCGACTCAACGAGACGGGGGTCACGCCGATTACGCCGGGACAATGCATCGTCATCGAGGATTCGCACTGGGGGCTCAAGGCCGCCCGCGCCGCAGGCATGCACACGATCGCCGTGACAAACACGTACGACGCCGAGCAACTCGCCGCCGCTCAGCGCGTCGTCCATCGGCTCAGTGACTTGACCATGGACGACCTGACCGGCCTGTGCCGATAAGCCGAACGCCGACCCGGCCCTAAACACACCCACCACAATCGTTTCTCAACGAGCTACGCGAAGAGATCCGCCTCGCCGCTGGAGTGCACCAGGATCGTCGTCGGGATCGGCTCCAACAACGTCGTCAACCGATCGTACAGCTCCACGGATGACTCACCCTCCGTCGCTTGCAGGCCCAGGAAGACCGCGTCCGCTTCGCCGGAATGGCGCCGCAGCAATTCGCTGAACGGATCCGTCGAAACAATGACACAGGCCTCGGCCCTGATGCGAGCGGCCTCGATGAGAGAGTTGACCGCCTGCATGGACGACCTGTGCCCCGCGGCATCGCGGACCACCCGCAGTACCCGAACCTGGCTGTTGCGCCATTCCCAGTTCTGCGTCAGCAGGTGGGCCAGCGTCGCCATCAACGAGCCGTTCTGCCGGCCGCGCCACCAGATATCGATCTGCCGCGTGTTGCGAACGACCGGGGGCAACCCTTTGTCCACGACAACCACCACGCTCTTGCCCAGGGCGGCGATACTCCAAACGTGCCGGAACATCGCCTCGGCCCGCTCGGCACTGCGCGGCCAGCCGAACAGCACGGTGTTCGGCTTGAGCGGACCGATCGAGTGCGTCTGGGCCAGGATCCGGATGCCCTCGTCCACATCCTCGGCGAAGATCACCTCCGGAAAGACCGCCAGCTCATTGTTCTTGAGCAGCTTCTCCATCGCCAGCCGCAGGCTCTCGACGTGCGCCGCGAAGGTCTCCAGATCGCCTGAGATCACCTGGGCCGCCGTCACCAGCCCGCGCCCTCCTTCCATCCAGGTGGCGTATTTGATCAGCGTCATATGCGTTTGCGTGTTGCCCGCCATGACGAGGAAGGTCGGGCGCCAGTTCTTCGGATGGGACGTCATGCCGCGCAGTTTCTGGAGGACCCTTACTGCCAGGGCATACTGGAAGCCGCGCCGCGCATCGCCGAAGGTCGAGCGGAACACGCGCCGACTCAGGTACACATAGATGCCGGCGACCACCAACACCGCGACGGTGGCCGCCAGCGGATCGATCAACACCATCGCCACAAAACAGGCGAGAAAACCGAGCAGGGACGTGGTCCAGTGGTAGAACCGAAAGCGCGGCCGAAACGAGGGGTTGGCGCCGAAGGACTCGACAAAGGCCGCCAGATTGACCATGCCGTAGGTGCAGAGGAAGAACATGCTGATGATCGAAGCGATCATGTCGAAGGCCGCCAGCGATTCCTGGCCACTCACCAGGGCAATGACCACAATCGTCAGCCCCAGCGTCAGCGCCAGTCCCAGACGTGGCTCGTCACTGTCTTTCGAGCCGCGAGCGAAGGGACCGAGAATCGGAAAGATCCGATCGCGCGCCAAGGCCTGCAAGACGCGCGGGGCGCCGAGGAACGACCCGACGGCACTGGAAATCGTCGCGGCGAAGACCCCACCGCTGACCAGGAAGCCGGCGCCGAGTAAGGCATGGCTCTTGAGCATGGCATAAGGCTGCTCGACCAGATCGGCGCGGGATGTCGAGCCGCCACAGAAAATGATTTCCAGCAGGTAAATGATGAAGCCCACGGCGATGGCGGCCATGGTGCCGCGCACCAGCGAGCGGGCCGGGTCTTTGAGGTCGCCCGACATATTCACGCCCGCCAGGATGCCGGTGACAGCCGGGAAGTAGATCGCAAAGACGACCCAGAAGCCGATGCTCGGTTCCGTATAGGACGGGCCCAGGTTGGCGCGGAACGTCGCCGGGTCGAACCGGGACAGGGCCCCGCCCAGAAAGGCGGTGATCGCCAGGGCCAGCAGCGCCATGACCAGGTACTGAAAGCGAATGGCCGCACCCGAGCTGATCCAGTTGATGAGGAAGAGGACCGCCGCCGAACCGAGGGCGATGATTCCAAACCAGGGGACCAGGCTGGGAATGTCGGTGACAACCGCATTGGTGAAACCCAGGATGTAAAACGGCACCGACAGCGCCTGGGCCAGAAACAGGGCCAGGCCGATGGCCCCGCCGAACTGCGGGCCCAGGGCGCGGGAAATCAGGAAGTACGCCCCCCCGCCGGCCACGGGCGTGTTCGTCGCCACGGCACTGAGCGAGATCGCCGTCAGCAGACTGATCGCCTGGGCGGCCACCAGGATCAGGATCGTATTGACGATGCCGGCCTGGCCAATCACGTACCCGGCGCGCAGGAACATGATCACGCCCAGAATCGTCAAGATCGACGGCGTGAACACCCCGGCAAACGTACTGAACTGATTCTTCTTCTGACCCATAGACGGCACTCTACCCACCTATCGGAAAGTATAGAGATCGCGGGGGCCTGGTGGCATCCCCAAAATAGAGATTCCCCGCCCACACGGATATCGGCCAAATTGGCTTTGATTGGCTTTGTTTTTTCGCCCCACCGGCGTTTTTGACCCAAAAACCGAGAAAATTGGCTTTGTTTTGCACAAATGATGACACCCGAACCACCCACTGAGGCCCGCCGGCCCCGTTTGGCTTCGATTGGGTCTGTTTTTCCGCCGCACCCCCGTTTTCGGCCCAAAAACGCCGATAATTGGCTTTGTTTGGCGCGAATGATGGCAGCATGAGGGCATCTCGGCACCTGAAATGTCGCACAGTCACCTACTTCACCCGTGGGCACTGGTTGAGTCTCGCTACGTGCAAAATGCTCAGACATTTCATTTTTCGTTCATCATCGTACTAACATATACGTCCGGCGTCAAGGGCGGGTTCCGGCGAAAATGCTGGGAAAGGGGCCCGAAATGCGATAGAACGGCCCTTAGCGGAGGAGGCCGAGCGGCCTGCAAGCCCCCCTGCTCGTCCGTCTCCTAGCCGTGACAATACGATGATGTGACAGCTTGGAAGGAAGCGAACATGAAGAGGAACGGAAGACTCGCACACATAGTACTGCCAAAATCCGCGAAGGCGGCGTTCGCTGTTGCGGGACTATGTCTTTGTATCGCCTTACTACTGACTTGCGGGCACCGCGTTTTGCGCCATTCACGAGCTTCTGACCTCTTTCGCGAGTACGTGCTGGATCCCATCCCGGCTTCTGTGACCGACATAGAAGTCGTTCAGCCCAAAGAGAGAGGCGGCTATGGGTACGTGTTTCGGTTCGGTGTCAACGGGGTAGATTACGAACAGATCCTGAAGTCACAACCCGTCCCCTTCAGGGAGGCTTACATTACCAATGACCTCAACACCGGCAGTCTCTCCTGGCAATGGAAGGGTCCTCCGGTCTCGTTCGACGGGTACAGCTTCACCTTCTTCGGCCCGGGCCCGAAACCGTCATGGTTTGATCTTCCCTCCTGGGACGATGTTGAGGTCTATGCTCTGTCTCAGCGCGACAAAGATTGGGATAACCCTGATATTCAAGTCTTGATCTTCAATGCCACACTAGAACAAGCCTATTTTATCGTCTTCGATTACGGAGGCGATGCAATCTGGGGATGACGAGCCGTGGTGTATTACGATGGCGACTCCTGGGAGATTGGTGATGTCCCCCGCGACCTCATTGCGGTTGGAGCGCAGCAGTGGCACCATATCTTCACAGATCGGCTGTGAGATTCGACATCAGTGTTTGGTTAATCCCCAGCTAGGGCTGCGCTGACGGCGTCCTAAGCCCGATATTCTCGTCTGTGCCCGCTGAGAAAAAGTCACTCGACGGTAATTCTAATACCCGCCTAACAACCACCACGTACAGTGACGCATAGTGTTGGCGGGCCTGAGGCGCGGTCGCGGTTCGGGACCGCACGGTGATAGAGATAGTCGTGAGGGATGGCATGAGAAGATCGTCTATTCTGGAATTCGAACAACTGATTCAACTGTCGCAGGCCGGGAGTGACGAGATCTCGCTGTGTCGGCTCCTGGGTCTCTCGGTCTCGGCGCGGGCCGAACCGTATTCGGTCGAGACATTGCGCGAGCGGTTTCGCGGGACCTGGTGGCAGGTGGTCTGGCCCAACCGCCAAGCGTGGGGTGTCGTCGACAAAGACGTCCGGTGCAAGTACGTCGCCGATTCCCTGTGCGATGCCCTGCGCCGCTATCCCCACCCCGAATCTCCGCACGTCGACACCGCCGAAATGTTCTGCGACGACAACTTCCCCGACGACCTGGAGGAGACGATCACCGACCAGGCGCTGACCGTGTGTTGACTCACACCCAAACCTGCTTGCTGCACGGTCGAAGCGGGTACGCCGGCGCAGGCCTTCCAGGCTGGGGCCGCCGGGAATCCTCCCGAAATGCCTTTGGCACATCAGCGCGATGCATTGTATCTTGGTTGGACGGTCCATCGACCATCGCCAAGCGGTTGAGGACGCCAATTCACTTCGGATCGCTTCTGATGAAAGGAAGACCCATGGAAGCCAGCGGAAATGCAGGGCTCACCAGCCTGTCCCGGCGTGATTTTCTCGGTTATTCGTCAGTGAGCGTGCTCGGCGCGCTGCTGCCGAGCGGCTTGGCATCGGCCGCGCCCGCGGCCATGCCCATGAATCCGCTCTTCGAGACGAAGCTAGGCATCAAGTTTGTCCTAGGCGGCATGGTGCACGAGACGGCCCACGAAGGGCCTTGCCGCGTGGGCAGGCTGGAAGACCTGACGCAAGAGGCCGAGACGCGCGGTTTCCAGGGGCGACTCCGCCGCTTCGTCGCGGAGCTCGAGCAGAGGGAATTCCCGCCGGAAGTGGAGATTCTCAAACCGGTTGGCTTTCAGATGCTGGTGAAAGAGAAGGACATCGATTTCAAATTCCCGGAGGAATGCTTCGCCGAAATCGAAGCGGATATTGCCAAAACGGACCTGCTCGTAGTGCTCCAGGGCTTCGCTTCCGACATCGCGATGAAGCTGGCGGAGCGCTTCGGCAAGCCGGTCGCGACCATCGGCCAGGACTGGATTGTGGACGTGCCGGCGGCGCTGCGACACCAGGGACACGAGAGCTACGCGGCGCTGGACTGGGACGACTTCAACCACCTGGCGCGGACCCTGTGGGTGCGCAAGGCCTTCGCCGCGACCAAGCTCCTGATCGTCACGGACCGACTGGGACAAGCGCCATTCGGGCTCTCCAGCGCAATCCACGATTTCGACCAACTTCGTGCCCTCTACGGCATGGGTTACCACTGTGTGTCCAACGGCCGACTGGCACAGGAGATGGATGCGGTCCTCGGCTCGGAGCAGGAACAGAAGCGAGCCGAGCGAATCGCCAGAGATCTGATGGCCCATGCCAAAGCCGTCCACATGACCGAGGCGCACGTGGTCAATTCGGTCAACTTCTACCTGGCGGTGACGCAACTGATGCAGCGACACGGTTGCAACGCGTTTACCATCGAATGTCGCGAAATCTGCCCGCTGGAGATGGCCGCGAAATACCAGTTCACGCCCTGCATGACGCTGTCACTCCTGAAGGACCGAGGGTATCCGGCTGTGTGTCAGACCGACATCAATGCACTGATTCCCATGATGGCTTTGTCGTATCTGGGCCGGAGGTCGGTATACATGGGCAATCCCGTGTTCGATGCGAAGGACAACATGCTGACCATCTTCCACGACGTGCCTGGCTTACAGATGAAGGGATTCGACGCCGGCGCATCTGCTTATGAACTCCGCAACTTCACCGTCAGCGGCTGGGGCGTGACGTTCCGCTACGACTTCGGTGCGGATGCCGGTCAGGCGGTGACCATCGCCCGGGCCAATCCGGGCCAGACGAAGATCCTCATGACCACCGGTGAGATCGTGGATGGTTTCGGCGTGGATCAAATCGGCTGCTCGCTCGGCGTGCGCGTCAAGATCCAGGATGCACGCAAACTGTACCGCCACGCCGCCGACTACGGGGCCCATTTTGTGATGGCGTACGGCGATTACGTCGACCAGATGCAGAACCTCAGTCGCGTCGTCGGCTTCGACCTGGAACTCGTGTGACATCGCCAAGCCTTCGACCAAGGCGCGCACCGGAAACCCGACTGCACAAGATCCGCGCTCGCCGGTGAGATCAAGACTGCAACAGGTTAGTTGCCACCCGCCGTGCGGGTCTTGCCCGGGTAGTGATCGTCGAGCCACTCCAGATCGACGTTGGGCGGATTGAACTGGTCGCCCTTGCCAAAGCCCAGCGCGGCTGCTTCGCCGCGACTGTTGAAGTAGATCACGCTCCGCTTGTCCTGCCACTTATGGCGTTCGGCGTGGCCATCCATGAAGCTGAACGTGCAGGCATCGCTGTGGAAATTGCCCAGCGGGTCCCACAGAGTGTTGCTAAAGGGAATGTACGACCACCCGTCGTGATTAAAGTTGCCGGCCGATCCGTCGTAGATCTCCTCGACAAAGAGCATCTTGTTGGCCTGGTCTTTGAAGCTGAACAGTTTCTTGGCATCGTCGGCATTTACGCCGCGCATGTAATCGCTCAGCGAGTAGCTGCGAAACAGCAGATACTCCAGCTCGTCGCCCAGACTCGTACCGAGGTTCTTACGCATATCGCCGGGGCAATGATAGACGTCCGTCTCATTGACGTAACGATACAGGGCGCCCGCCCGCAGACCGTTCATCCGCTGTTCGAACGACACGGCGCCGCTCACCTGAGTATAACTCCCGTCGGGCGCGAGCTCTCCCGGCGGCCTCACCCACGGCGGCACACCGTTGGTAGCGTTAGGGCTCGCCCACCCGCCACAGATGGAGCCATCGTTTTCATCGGCGTACATGATGTAGGCCTGAGTCAATGACCGCTGGTTGGCCAGACAGTTGATGGCCCGGGCCTGTTCGCGGGCAATCTTGAGGGCAGGCATCAGAATCGCCATTAAAATGGCAATCACGGCGATAACGACGAGCAATTCGATCAGAGTGAATGCACTGCGCTTCCGCATGGTTAGAGCCCCTTCATATCGGTTCACCATGTGCCACGTTCTCATACGCGCCTCTCCGCCCCCGCACCACCGGCATCCTGGTCTATGCTTCCAGGAGCCACCGACTTTATATTACCCTATGGGGACCTCGGAAGGCAAGTGCTGGCAAAAAAAAAGCGATGAACACCCAAATGCCGCCAGAATACGTAGTTACCACAATTGACGCCCGGCTGTTGCCCGGGTAGGCTCGGGCCAGCCCGGGAGAGGGCGCCGCCGTGTCCTTGCAGAAGGCCGGTGGCTGTGGGCAAAACAAATGGACCTGAGAGGCTTATGCGAAGCACTCCTCAGCACGCCGAGAGCAGCGTTTCAGGCAGAAGATAGAGAGATGCAGGTGAACGCGGATCCGCGCGCCGACAGCGGCCATCGGGGGAGACCCACGCGCGGCGACAGTCTGTTCGAGAGGATCGGATGGCGGGGACTGTGCCTCGTGGTCTGGCAGTCGACCCCCTTTCCGCTGCGTCTGATCGCGTTTCCCTACGGCGTCCTGGTCTACCGGAGCCTCCTGAACGCCTGCAATCAAGCGGATTACCTGTACACCCTGCACGTGGAGAAGTACCGCTCATCCTGGGTCTTCAAGCTGTTTCGCCCCCGATATCACAAGGTCAAGGCGGTGCTTCAGTCCCTGCTGACGGACGACGAGAAGCCCCACACCGCTTGATCTGCGGCATTGCCCCGGAGGGGGCACTGCTGGTAGAATCCCCTCTGTTGCGAACGTCGGGTCGATCGGGACCCGTACGATTGAGCCCAATGCCATATGGAATCGAGACCGGAAGGAGCACATCGATGATCGACATCATCCAGGTAGGGATCGGCCCGCTGGGGCAGAAGATGGTCAGCTCGGCGGTGCGGCGAGGCAGCTTCCACATTGTCGGCGCCGTGGACACCGACCCGGCCAAGGTCGGCCAGGACCTGGGGGTCCTCTGCGGAATGGAACCGCTCGGTCTGACCGTCGCGGGCCGCGTCGAACAGGCGCTGGCCGGAAAATCGGCCCAGGCGGCGGTGGTCACGACGGTCAGCTGTCTGAGGGCATTCGAGGCCCAGGTCGCGCCACTGGCTCGAGCCCAGCTCCACATCGTCTCGACCTGCGAAGAGTTGTCCTTCCCCTGGCGGATTCAGCCGGAACTGGCGCAGAAAATCGATGCGGTCTGCCGTCAATACGGGATCGCCTGCGTCGGGACCGGGATCAATCCAGGTTATCTGATGGACCTGCTGCCGACGGTCCTGACCGCCGCCTGCGAGAAGGTCACGGGCATCCGCGTGTCGCGCGTACAGGATGCGTCGGTCCGGCGGATTCCGTTCCAGCAAAAGATCGGCGCCGGTCTGACCGTGGCGGAATTCGAAGTCAAGCGTGCCGATGGCTCCCTGCGTCACGTCGGGTTGCCCGAGTCGGTCGACTTCATCGCCGCACGGATGGGCTGGACACTGGATCGCAAGAGCGAGAGCATCGATCCCGTGATGGCGACCGAAGCGACCGACGCCGGCTACAAACCTATCGCCCAGGGCATGTGTCGCGGCGTCCACCAGGTCGGACGTGGCTTCGTGGGCGACAACGAAGTGATCACGCTGACGTTCACGGCCGCCGTGGCCGAGCCCGAATCGTACGAAGAGGTGCAGATCGAAGGGACGCCCGCTTTCCATTCGAGAATCGACGGCGGCATTCACGGCGACGTCGCCACCTGCGCCGTGACGCTCAACACCGCCCGCTCGATCCTGGGCGTCGGCCCGGGACTCAAGACCATGGCAGATCTACCTGCCACCTCCTGGTTCGCCGCCTCGTGACAGCGCGGCTTCATCGCGCGGACTTGAACAAGAGCCGAAAGTGCGCCCCTGCCGGTCATAGGATGATCACTGTCAATACCCGAGGCCTGTTATGAACAAAAGCGCTACCCGACCGAGACACGGTTCTCTGCACCACAACGCTCCGTGGAATGTGGTTTTGACGATCTGCTTCTGCCTGCTGGGGCGCCATGGCGTCCAGGCCGGGCCCCGCAACATCGCCCCGCTGGCACAGGCAACGGCGTCATCCTCTGCCGGTAGCGACTATAGCCCCGCAAACGCGACTGACGGAACCATACACATTCCCGATCAAGGCGAATGGGCCTCCGGGAGCGGCATGACTTTCTGGGGCCAGATCAATTATCCGTGGATTCAACTGG
>CP070782.1:3438491-3482694 GCA_020346325.1 Phycisphaerales bacterium | reverse complement strand
CGACCATCCGCAAGGAGGCAGCAACGATCCAGCCAGCGCCGCCTTGTGACATTCGCACGGTGGCTGAGCGTGTCTGGGGTCTGCTCCTGCCGCAACGGATTCTGACGGGCATCCTCAACAGCTTCGCGCTGGTCGGCTTGTTCTTGTCGGCCACCGGTATCTATGCTGTGATAGCCTATGCAGTCCGGCAGCGAACGCGCGATATTGGTATCCGCATCGCCCTGGGAGCGCAGGACCGTCACGTCCTGATGCCGGTTCTGCTCCGGGGGGCCCTGCTGCTGGTCATCGGCCTGGTTCTGGGCTTGGGGTTAAGCTGGGCCGGGGTCCAATTGTTGACCAGCCAACTCTCGATGATCCAGAAGTGGGACAAGTTCTTCTTGTCCGGCCCCGCTGCGTCGAATGCCCTGACCTACGTCGGTGCGGCATTGGCGATCGCCACCATCACGCTCGCAGCGTGCTGGCTCCCGGCTCGCCGCGCGGCCAAGACCAATCCGATGGTAGCATTACGATACGAGTAGGAGACAGACATGGGGACCCTCTGGCAGGACATTCGAATCGCCTATCGTAGTCTCGCGAAACAACCGACGTTCTCGGTAATGATCGTGTTCATCCTGGCGATCGGAATCGCGGGGACGACAACGATCTTCAGTCTGTTCAACGGTCTGTTCCTGCGCCCACTGCCTATCCCCAACGAGGCGCGGGTCATGAATCTACACGAGCTCGACACAGTCTCCAGCAAGGAACGTGGCCCCTCCTATGGGCGGTTCCACGCCTGGCGGGAACACAATCGGACGTTCGAGTCGATGGGGTTCTCCACCGTATGGGTCGCCAATGTCTCAGCGAACAGCACGGCCGAGCGCATCGGCACGCGTCTGGCAGACCGTGAGTTCTTTGACGTATTGGGCATCCGGCCGATCCTGGGAAGATGTTTCACCGCCGACGAGGACCGCCCGGGCGGGCCGAACGTGGTGCTGCTGAGCGCCGGCCTGTGGACGCGCTTGTTCGGTCGCGATCCGAACGTTATCGGCCGGACCATTTGCCTCGATGGCGATCCCTCGCATACCGTGGTCGGGATTCTGCCCGACGACACGTTTCCCGATCACAAGGACGTGTGGTGCCCACTGCGCGCCGATCCGGACAAGGGGCACGGGGGGCTGGGCCCGATGGCGGTCGGACGCCTCAAACGTGAAGTGACCGCCGAACAGGCCCGGGATGATCTAACGCACATTCAGAGAGGTTGGGCCCAGCAACATCCGGAGAAGAATGTCACAACCGTGCCGCGGATCATGCCGTTGCGCGATGCCTACTTGCGCCAAGTGCACGATGTCCGCCTGGCTCTGACCATCGTCCTGGCCGTGGTGACACTCGTCCTGTTGGTCGCCTGCTGCAATGTAAGCAGCACCATGTTGGCACGTGGGGTCTATCGCAAGCGGGAGATCGCCATGCGGGCGGCCCTCGGCGCTACAAGCGGACGTCTCATTCAACAAGTACTTGCTGAGAGCCTTGTCCTGTCCCTGGTCGGAGGTCTCGCGGGCGCGTTTCTGAGCCTTCCCGGATTGCGCCTTCTGCTGATCCTGCTGGCCGATGCGGTCCCTACATGGATGCGTTTTACGCCGGACTTCCGGTTCGTGCCGTTCATCGCGCTGATTCTTTCGTTGACGACTCTGCTGTCCGGATTGCTGCCGGCTCTGCACGCGGCCTTCCCCAAGCGTTTGTACGCCGTGCTACACGCGTCGGGCACGTGGGCAACCGCCTCCGGCGCCCGACATCGGACACTCGGCGCCATCGTCGTCGCCCAAATTGCCGTGGCGGCGATGCTATTGACCGGCGCCGGGCTGATGCTGCGCACGTTTCTCAGGGTGCAGAACACAGACTCGGGATTTCGCACAACTGGCGTTCTCACGTATCACGTGCCTCTGTCCATCGGGGCTTACATCGACGAAAACAAGCGGCACGCATTCTGGGAGCGACATCTCGAGGCGATCCAGGCCTTACCCGGTGCGGTGCATGCCGCCCTGATCAATAACCCACCCATGAGTATGCCTGCGGTCCGGGCCTTTGAAAGCGAGGGCCAACCGAGCACGAGCGACGAGCAGGATACGCCGGTGTTGGTACGCAGGATCACGCCGGATTATTTCAAGACGCTCGGCATACCGCTGCTCGGAGGTCGCGGCTTCATGGCGAACGATAACCGCTTGGACAGCGAACCGACCGTGATCGTCAACAAGACCCTGGCAGAGCGATTCTGGCCCGGCGAAAATCCGCTGGACAAGCGCATCCGCCAGCAAGGCTCGGAGGGCTGGTTCCGTGTCATCGGCATCGTCGGAGATATCACGCAGATCAATCTGGAGCAATCACCACAACCAGGGGTCTATCTGCCCCGTGTGACGGACGCGGCCTTTGGCATGTATGCCGTCATCCGGACCACCGGCGACCCGCTTGCGCTCGTGCCCGCTGTTCGCGGAATCGTTCGATCGCAGGATTCCGGAGTCCCTATCGAGAACGTCCAAAGCATGTCCGAACGCGTGCAGGAATCCACATGGCCTCGACGTCTGGCCCTGTGGCTGTACGGGCTGCCCGCCGTCGTTGCCGGGATTCTCGCTTTCGCGGGGATTTACGGCGTCACGAGCTATGCGGTGAGCCAGCGCACCCAGGAGATCGGCATTCGCGTGGCCCTGGGCGCCGGGATGCCCAATGTCCTGTTGATGGTCATCAGCCAAGGACTGCGGCTAGCTCTCATCGGCCTGGCCGTCGGCGGGCTGGGGGGATTTGCCCTGAGTCGGCTGCTCGCGAGCATCCCAGGCATGCTCCATGACGTCAGTCCGACCGATCCTGCGACGTTCCTCCTTGTCATGTTCCTGCTAGCTGGAGCCACCCTGGCAGCCAGCTACCTCCCAGCCCGGCGGGCGACAAAGATCGATCCGATGGTGGCGTTGAGATACGAATAGGAGAGAGAGAAATGGAAACGCTCTGGCGCGACATTCGATATGGCCTTCACATGCTACGAAGCCATCCGGGTTTTACAGCCGTGATCGTTCTGACCCTCGCTTTGGGTATTGGTGCCAACACCACCATCTTCAGCTTTCTCGATCGTGCGGTGCTGCGGCCCCTCTCAGTGAAGAAACCACAAGAACTGGTCAAGCTGGAATATCACTACCGATATCAATATGGTGATCATTCCGGTGTAGGTGAGGACAATAAATTCACTTACCCACTCTACGTGAGTTATCGTGACCAGTCTGAAGTGTTCTCCGGCCTGATAGCTTATACGTCTGGCAAGTTGTCGTCCGGTGTGCACGTGGGTGATTCGGTCGAGCGCGTTGCATCATTAGCGGTCTCGGGCAACTATTTCTCCGTTCTCGGCATTCAGCCTGCGATTGGGCGTTTCTTTCTTCCGGAAGAGGAAAGCGGGCGCGGTGCTCAGTCCGTTGCTGTAATCAGTCATGGGCTTTGGCGTCGTTTTTTCGACGGCGACCCGGCAGTTCTGGGTCAAACCATTTCTATCAGCAACTATCCCCTCACGGTCGTTGGTGTGACGCCACCCGAGTTCACCGGAACCGTGGCGGCTATGAATCCCGGAGTGTATGTCACGCTGGGCACGCTGGGCCAAATGGACAACTTTCCTTGGGACAATCCCGGCAACTTTTCATTCTACTGCCTGGGACGTCTCAAACCGGGAGTGAGCCGCGCCCAGGCCGAGGCCAAGCTCCTGGTTCTGACAGAGCAGATCAATCGAGCGGGTTCTTATAGAACCGCCTATACTGATTTTATGATCAAGAATGGAAGCCGGGGCACCAATCCTGTTGCCCACGAAGACTACTATGGGCTGGTCGTCGTTCTGTTTCAGACCCCCACGATGCTGATCCTTCTGGTCGCCTGTGCCAATGTGGCGAACATATTGTTGGCTCGGGGGATGATGCGCCAGCGGGAGATTGCCATCCGGCGTGCCATCGGGGCGAATCGGCGTGACATCATTCGGCAGTTACTGGTCGAAAGCGCGATTCTGGCGCTATTGAGTGGTGTCTGTGGCGCCCTTTTGGCTCATTGGTTGACGCTCACACTTCGCTCGGCCCTTCCCGTAATTCAACAGATCGGCTTGCCGGTAGGCGTGGACGGACGCATTCTGTGTCTGACACTGCTGGGATCCTTGGGCTCCGTGTTTCTTTTCGGTCTGGTGCCAGCCTTGCAGGTGTCACGCCCCAATGTGATGAGTGTCCTCAAGGATGGCGCCGGAGCGGTCACTCTATTTTCCCGACGCTTAAGCTTGCGCAATGCCCTGGTCGTCATCCAGGTGGCTTTTTCCGTGATCGTTTTGTCATTTGGCGTGTTGTGCTTGCTGAGTTTGCGCGCGCTGCACGTGGCGGATCCCGGTTACGACCATAGAAGAGTGCTGGCCGTATCCTTCGACGTCACAGACGAATTGCCCGTCAACATTGACTTTGAGGAACTGTTCGCGCATTTGCAGAAACGAGTGACTCCGCTTCCCGGGGTACAGACCGTCAGTCTGGCATCGGGCGTGCCACTAACGGGAGGTGGACGGCATAGAACGGGTGTGAAATACATTGAGGGCTTCCAGATGCCTGCGGACAGGGACTATGTCCCCTGGGATTCCGTGGTGGTCAGTCCGGGGTACTTTCAGACGCTGGGCGTTCCTCTGCTGCGAGGACGGGACTTCTTCCCACAGGACGGCCCGGACACGTCCAGGGTTATGATTATCAACGAACTGATGGCGCAGCGCTTCTGGCCCGGCCAGGACCCGATCGGCAAGCACGTTGATGTCGGGGGTGGACCGCGGGAAGTGATAGGCGTGGTCAAGGCGGTTAAGCTCCTTAACATCCGAGAAGAGCCCAAACCGTTGTCGTTCTTGCCACTCGAACAGCAAATGAACGCAGAGAGTATGGCGTCGCCGCCGGTGAACCGATGGGACCTGCTGATACGGACCCGGGGCGATCAGCAGTCACTGGTGTCCTTATTGGAGGAGGAATTGGGGTCTGCGGGTTTGACGCCGGCAACGTACAAAATAAGCACCCTTGCCGAGCGCGCCAGTGGGTTACACACCGGACAACGTGTCATCACCGCTCTCTTGAGTGTGATTGGAGCGGTGGGACTTCTGTTTGTGGCGACCGGGATTGCCGGTGTGATGGCTTTCGAAGTCAGCCAACGGACGCGAGAGATCGGCATACGGATGGCCTTGGGAGCCAGATGGAGAGATGTGCTGTACTTCGTCCTGCGCAAGGGCGCCGTCCTCACAGGTATTGGCTTGGGACTCGGGCTCGGGTTCAGTTGTATCCCCTTGTGGATCTTGACGCTCCTGCTTCCACCCGTTCGCTTCGTCGACGAGTACGCCCTCTACGGCGTGCACATGTGGGACCCATTGACTTACCTCTGCGTCGTCCTCCTCGTCGCGTCAGTCATGCTGGTGGCCTGCTGGCTCCCGGCCCGTCGCGCGGCCAAGATCGATCCGATGACGGCCTTGCGCTATGAATAGGAGAGACAAATGATAACGCTGGGGCAAGACATCAGGCACGGAGCCCGGATGCTCGCGAGGAATCCTGGCTTCACGATCATCGTCGTGATCATCCTGGGAATCGGCATCGGTGCCACGACGACGATGCTCAACGTCATCGACGCCATTCTCCTGCGACCCCCGCCCTACGAAGACCCCGGCAGCCTCGTCCATCTCTACAGAAGCAAGATTGACAACGATTCGGATCGCGGCACTACCTCCTACCCGAATTTTGCCGACTGGAGGGATCAGAGCGCCGTTTTTGAACAGGTCGCAGGGTACGCCAACTCGCGTTTCACGGCCACAACAGCCACCAAACGGGAATGGATTTTCGGCCGAGCGGTTTCTTCTGAATACTTCTTGGCGTTACGCGTCAAACCGGCGCTGGGCCGACTCTTCATCCCCGAAGACGACAAGCTGAACGGAGAGCCTGTCGTCCTAATCAGCCATAACTTCTGGCACGATTGGTTCGGCGGCGATCCTGATGTCGTGGGCAGGGCGGTGGTTCTCGACGAAAAGATCTATAGCGTCATCGGAGTGTTACCAGCAGACTTTCGCTACGCCAACTACAGAGAACTGGATGTGTACATGCCCTTGACACCGTTTCTCGGAGCGGAGGCAAATACCGAAGAAACACGAGGGCACGGCTACATGCTTGTGATGGCGCGACTAAAGCCGGGCATGACAACGACGGAGGCTCAGGTCGAGATGGATCTGATCGGCAGACGGCTCGCACAGGCCTATCCAGGCGCGAATGCGGAGACAACCGTATCGGTCGTTTCCGTTGCCAAAGAGTACAGCGAGAGGGTTGGGCGTGACCGCCGAGTCTTCTTTATTGCGCAGGCAATCGTTGCCTCCGTGCTACTCATGGCCTGCCTCCATGTGGCAAGTCTGTTGCTGATCCGATCCGGGGCACGCGAGAAGGAGATCGCCATTCGCGCGACTCTGGGGGCTCGCCGTTCGCACTTGATCCGGCAGTTGCTGACGGAAGGCATCCTTCTGGCTCTGCTCGGGGGCGGGCTGGGTCTGCTGCTCACCTACTGGGGAATGATCTTGATTTCGGTGCTTCGATCGGGGTCGAATTCCTGGTACGCGGCACAGCAGATTCAGACGCTGATCCCCTGGTTCATCGATCTCCATCTGAATGCGCGGACGCTTCTCTATGCCATGGGAGTTTCACTCCTGACGTGCATCCTCTCTGGTGCGCTGCCCGCGATACAAGGGTCCAACATCGATCCGAATCGGTCGCGATCAGCAGGAGGAACGCCCAACCAAGGAATGCGCTTCTATCGCATGCGGTCCGCGCTTGTGGTTGGTGATGTGGCCGTTGCCTTCTTACTTCTCGTTGGCGCCGGCTTGCTCGTCAACAGTTATGCGCGTCTGAACACGGGCATCGGGTTCGAGACCGACAATGTGCTGGCCGTGACACTCCGTCCCGATGAAGACCAGCCGCCCTATTCGCAATTCGAGCAGCGTCTGGCATTCTTCGAGCGAATCCAGGAGCGCGTCAGGCACTTGCCTGGAATTCAGTTTGCGGCGGTTGCGGATCAGTCGCCCGGAAGAAGAGGAGGCAACTACCCCCGTTGCCAGATCGAGGGATACTCGCCAACCGAGTACGACCTCAGAGACGAGGGAAGGTTTCCTGCTCTTCTATTCCGTCAAATCTCGCCAGACTACTTTCATGCCCTCGATATCCCGCTCGTGAAAGGTCGGTCCTTCACGGATGCGGACAGGGCGGGCGCCTCGCGGGTAGCCATTGTCAGCGAATCGATGGCACGACGCTTCTGGCCCACAGAGAGCCCCCTAGACAAATATCTCACAGAGGTCAGGACGCGGCGGACCGAACAAGGCAAAGAGGAGACCGTTCGTCGCGAGTTTCGGATCGTGGGGGTGGTCGGTGACGTACGCGAGTTCAACAATCTAAAGCCTGGTCCACCGGAACCTCTGGTGTATACGTCCTATGCACAGACCGAGTGGGGAGGCTATATGAGTCTGCTGCTTCGCACCGAATCCGATCCGCGAGGCTTGATGAAAGCCTTGCGCAGCGAGGTGCTCGCTGTTGATGCGAACACCGACATTCGCCGCATGATACCTCTAGGCGAGGACATTGCCGAGTTCATCGCACCACAGCGTTTCAACATGCTGTCTCTCGGGGCGTTTGCAAGCGTGGCACTGTTCCTGGCCGGCATCGGCGTGTACGGCACCACCGCCTACACAGTGTCGCGCCGGACGCACGAGATCGGTATCCGTATGGCCCTGGGCGCCCGCCGCAACGACGTGCTGAACGCCGTGCTTCGCCAGGGCCTCAGGCTTACACTTCTCGGCCTGGCCATTGGCTTGGCCGGCGCCATGGCTGTGACAAGGATCATTCGCACCCTCTTATATGATGTCAGCCCCACCGATCCATTGACGTTTGCGTGTGTGGCGCTACTTCTGACCTCGGTGGCGCTGTTGGCCAGTTACCTGCCGGCCCGGTGGGCGGCAAAGATCGATCCCATGGAAGCTCTAAGGTACGAATGAGAATATTGATTGATACGGCAAGAACAGTCGAGCGACAGCTTTGGAGATATGTAATGTTCTACAGAACGATTGCGGCATTGTCGGCTTTGGCTTTTGTGGCAGGATGTACGGCCTCCTCTCCGAAACGGACGACTCCGCGCGAGACCTTGAGGGATAATCTGACCACGATTGACACGGTGCAACTGGCGGAACAATCCGTTTCGCCACCTGTGAGCGTGGAGGAGGCCACCGAACAAATCGCCCAGCAGGTAACCGAGCCCAATGCCCCGTCGAAGACGCTGGAATTGACTCTTGAGCAAGTGCGTCAGGCGACGTTGGCGAATAACCTGGACCTGAAGGTGGAACTCGTCGACCCGGCCATCGCCCAGCGCAGCCTGGATGCAGAGCGTGCGAAATTTGAATCGGTGTTCTTCGGCTCGGCCAGCTATGCCCGCAGCGAGGCCTTGGGGACCGGCGACGTTTCCAAGGCATGGTCATCGGAAGTCGGGGTAGCCAAACCGTTGCCGACGGGTGGGACCCTTGAGATAGGGCTGCCCTTTGGCGACACAGATTCAGGCGGGCTGGCTACCGCCGCGGCGAGTGTTTCCTACGTCCAGTCATTGCTGCGCGGATCCGGAACCCGAATCAACACACAGTCCATTCGGATTGCGGAACACGAATGGAACATCGTCAGCGCCCGGACGAAGCGGACTGCTATCGCGCTGCTGGCAAATGCCGACATTGTCTATTGGCGTCTGTACGCCGCGCGCAAGGCTCTGGATGTGCGGCGGGAACAATACAAGCTGGCCCAAAACCAACTCAGTCACGCCAAGAAGAAGGTGGCCGCCGGGTCAGCTCCTAAAATCGAGATTGTCCTGGCTGAAGCCGGTCTGGCCAGTCGACTGGAGGCGGTGATCAATGCCGAAACAACGGTACAGAGCTACCGACGCGAACTCTTGCGCATCATGAATCGGAACGACGTCCCCTTTGAAGCGGCGGTTGACATCGTACCGAAGACCAATCCGAGCCCGCTCGGACTGGATCTGGATGTGCAGCAACTGGCCGAAAAGGCCTTGACTCTACGCATGGAAATGATCGAACTGGAGCAGTTGCTGCGCATCGATGATCTGGACATCGAGCTGGCACGCGATGCTACCCGCCCCGATCTGGCATTGACCTACAGGTACAGCACACAGTCCGAGGCCGGGTCCGTAGGCAGCGCCTTTGAAGATCTGACAGGCAACGCCTCGGACGACCATGTAATCGGCCTCTCGGCCAGCATCCCGCTGGGCAACCGGGCAGCCCAGGCCCGGCTGCAACAGGCGCGTCTGGTCAAGATCCAGAACGAGGCCTGGCGGGACAGACTCCGCCAGACCATCCGGCAGGAGGTGTACGAGACCGTCAGCGATTTGGAGCGGAACTGGCGTCGCATCCTGGCCACCGAACAGGGCGTGGTCGCTGCCTTCCGGGACTATCGGGTGAAACAGTCGCAATTTCAGCTCGGCGCCAGCACGAGCACGGACGTGCTGTATTCCGCCACCCAACTGGCTGACGCGCAACTGAGCCAGATTCGCGCTTTCTCCGATTACGAAATCGCCCAAGTCAACCTGGCGCGCGCCACGGGTACGCTGCTCGGCTATGGTCAGGTGTTCCTGGAACCGGTTGATCTACCCGAGCAAACCGGTGTATCCGCCGTCCAATGACCGGCCGCTCTCCAGCCCCTGGAGAGGGGCAGACGCAATAAAGGCCAGGATTCGAACGTCTTACCCGCTGGATAGTGCTTGGACCGTGTTGTAGCCCGGCGCGGTATGAACTACAATAGGCACCGGTCGTATAGCTCACTGTCGAATTTTGGTATGGCATCTGTTGCGTCTGGTCGTTCTGGGGCTGCTCCATCCTGCCCTTTGGGACCCGAAGCCGAATGTTTTGTCTTTGACACTCTGTGGACGCTGTGGCTCTTAGACCACGTGCGGGCCGTGCACGGGGCCATAGCCCCCCACGCGAATCGATAGGCATGATCAGGCTGGATCAATGAAACGCCCGGACCGGCAACCATTTTGGCGGACATACGATGACTTGCTCGATCCAAGACATGTCGGGTCGCAACCACCTGATCACGGTATTTGCCCTGACCATCTGGACCACGGTCTGGAGCCCCTTCGCGTACGCGGCTAACATCGAGGAGGCGCGCGAGCAATTCAAAACGGGCCGGTACGAAGCGTCTCTAGCCTCGGCCCAAAAAGCCATCGACGAGGGCGCCTATCAGACCGAATGGCGACTCCTGACGGTCCGATCCCTGATGGCGCTCGGACGCTACGATGAGGCGGCCGAACGCATCGACACTATGCTCAGAGAGATGCGGCCCAGCATCCGCATGCTGACGCTGGCTCACGCCGCCTATCAGCACAATGGCCAGGACGAGCAGGGCGAGACCATGCTTGGGATCATCTATCGCATCGCCACAACCCGGCGCGCCGAGTACATGAGCAGTGATGACGCCGTCGCTCTGGGCGAAGCCTTGCTTGTGATGGGCGTCGAACCTCGCTTGGTCCTGGATGATTTCTACAACCGGGCGCTGCACAATGATCCGAACTGCCGCAGCGCGTACCTGGCCGCCGGGGCCTTGGCGTTGGCCAAGCAGGACTTTGAGTTGGCCGCCGAACAATACCACGAGGCCTTGACGCGGTTTGCGGACGATCCGGACATGCATCACGGATTGGCCCAGGCATTCTATCACAGTGACCGCAATGCCATGATTCAGTCGTTGAACGCGGCCCTCCTGGTAAACCCCCGCCACGCCCCGGCCCTGATCCTGCTGGCCGAACACCAGATTGACTGCGAAAGCCACGACGCGGCCGCCAAGTCGCTGGATCGCGTGCTCGCGGTGAACCCATGGCAACCACAGGCCTGGGCGTATCGTGCCGTCCTGGCGCAGCTCGACGCCGATCCGAACGAGGTTGATCGCTGCCGCGCTAACGCTCTTAAGTTCTGGTCTACCAATCCAGAGGTCGATTACCTCATCGGCAGGAAGCTGTCCATGAAGTATCGTTTCACCGAAGGGGCGGCGTATCAGCGCCGGGCCCTGAAATTCGATCCCGACTATCTGCCGGCTAAGATCCAACTGGCCCAAGACCTGCTCCGCCTCGGCGACGAACAGGAGGGCTGGACCCTGGCTGACGAGGTCAACGGTAAGGACCCATATAACATCGAAGCCTACAATCTCGTCAGCCTGCACGACAAGTATCGCGAATTCCAGACGCTGAGATCCGATGATTTCATCATCCGCATGGACAAACTGGAAGCCGAGGTCTACGGGGACGAGGTCGCACAGCTCTTGCAGCAGGCCAAAGCGAATCTGTGCGCCAAGTATGGCCTGGAGTTGGATGGGCCCGTGACGGTCGAGCTGTTCACGAATCAGCAGGATTTCGCCGTTCGCACGTTCGGCATGCCCGGCGGCGACGGCTTTCTGGGCGTATGCTTCGGCAACGTCATCACCGCCAACAGCCCCCGCGTCGAACGCCCTGCCAACTGGAAAGCAACCCTGTGGCATGAATTCTGCCACGTGGTGACACTGAATATGACCCGTAACAAAATGCCCCGGTGGCTCAGTGAAGGCATCTCGGTTTACGAAGAATTGCAGCGGAATCCGAAGTGGGGCCAGCGTATGAGTCCGCAGTACCGCCGGATGATTCTGGCGGGGGAATTGACACCGGTCGGCAGCCTCAGTTCGGCCTTCCTGAATCCGCCCACGCCCCTGCATCTGCAATTCGCCTATTATGAATCCGCGCTGGTCGTCGAGTACCTCGTCGATCGGTTTGGCTTCGACGCCCTGAAAGCCATTCTCGTCGACCTGGGTCAGGGCGTGGACATCAATGCGGCCATCACCGCGCACGCCGGACCACTCAAGAAGATCGAGCAGGAGTTTGAGGCCTTTGCCCGAGAGCGAGCTAAAAGCTTGGCGCCGCGGGTAGACTGGGAACAGCCGGAGAGGGAGGCGATCAGTCCGGCCAATGAAGAGACACTGTCTCGGTGGCTGGCCGAGCATCCGAACAGTTTCTGGGCACTGCAACAGCAAGCGCTGAGCCTCCTGGCCAGGGAGCAGTGGGAATCGGCGAAAGAGCCGCTGCGGAAGCTGATCGCGCTTTACCCCGAGTACGTCGACGAGGGCAACGCCTACGAGCTCCTGGCCAGGGTGCACCGCGGCCTGGGAGAGACCGAGCACGAAATTGAAGTGCTGACCGAATTGGCCACGCGGTCGGCCGACGCCGGCGAAGCCTATGAACGCCTCACAGAAGTTGGCGCCGAACGCGAGCAATGGCCCCAGGTCGTCGAGAATGGCGATAAGTACCTGGCCGTCTACCCCATGCTCGGCACCGTTCATTGGCGGCTGGGCCAGGCCCACGAGGCACTTGGCCAGGACGAGCAAGCGATCGAATCCTACCGGCGTCTGCTCTGGCTGAAACCGTCCGATCCCGTCGAGGTCCACTATCGTCTGGCGCGCTTGTTGCGACCGCGTGACGCCGCAGCGGCCAAAAAGCACGTTCTCCAGGCCCTGGCCGACGCGCCCCGTTTTCGCCAGGGCCACCGATTGTTGCTGCAAATCCTCGCCGAGAGCGGTACACTTCCAGCGGAGACATCGCAGGACCGTGACGAATCACTGGCAGTACAGGAGAGCACCCAATGACAGCCTGGAAATGGCTCGCTGCGCTGATGGCCGTGACGGTCGTTGCGGCCGGCGTAACATTGGCTCAGCGCTACTACGACCGGAACGACGTGCCCTATTGGGAACCTGACAGCGAGTTCGCTGAGGACGTCTTCACCTTCGTGCGGATCGAATACTCCTCGGGATGGGGTGGAGGCGGGTATGGCGGCGGCTACGGCCGGAGACGCCGCGGCGGCCGGCGCGGTGGACGCGGATGGGGCGGTCGAGGCGGTGGAGGCTGGGCGACGGATTACCCCGACAGCGACCTCAATTTCTCCTATCGTCTGCATCAGTTGACGGCCATGGAGGTCAATCCGGACGGCGTCGTCCTGCGCCTGACGGACCCGGAACTTTTCGACTATCCTTTCATCTATATCGTCGAACCCGGGGCGCTGGTGTTCACGGAGGATGAAGTCCAAGCCCTGCGCCGGTACCTGCTCAACGGCGGGTTTCTGATGGTCGACGATTTCTGGGGTGAGGACGAATGGTACAATTTCTACTATGAGATCAAGCGCGTGTTCCCGGAGCGCGAGCCACGGGAGTTGCCGTTGAGCCATCCGATCTTTCATGCTGTATTCGATCTGAAGGAAAAGCCTCAGATCCCGAGCATCGGGCACGCCCTGCAAGGACGCCGTTATGGCATCACCTGGGAACGTGACGATGCCCAGGAAGTGCACTACAAGGCCTTGTATGATGACAAGGGCCGGATGATGGCCATTATTTGCCACAACACTGACCTCGGCGATGGCTGGGAACGCGAGGGAGAGAACGAATGGTATTTTCATGAGTTTTCGGAGAAGAAGGCGTATCCACTGGGAATCAACATCGTGTTTTACGCCATGACACACTGACACGATGTCAATAGAACGCCAGCGATGCAGCGACTGGGACACTGGAAACAGGAAAGGGAGACCATTTTGACTGACACGACTTATGAATCCGAGCGATTGGCAGTCGAGCAGATCAAGGGAGCCCGGGAGCGCATCGGCGCCGAGCTCTCGAAGGTTATCGTTGGCCAACAGGATGTCATCGAGCACCTGCTCATCGCGGTGCTCTCCGGCGGACACTGCCTGGTGACCGGCGCGCCGGGGCTGGCCAAAACTCTGCTGGTCAAATCGCTGGCTCAGTTGTTCAACGTGACGTTTCAGCGCATTCAGTTCACCCCAGACCTCATGCCCGCGGACATCACCGGGACGGAAATTCTGCAACAGACCGATCACGAGCGCAAGATGGTGTTCGTGAAGGGCCCGATCTTTGCCAACATGATCCTGGCCGACGAGATCAACCGGACACCTCCCAAAACCCAGGCAGCGATGCTTGAAGCCATGCAGGAACATCACGTGACGGCCGCCGGGGTCGGGTACCGGCTCAGCGAGCCCTTCTTCGTCTTTGCGACGCAGAATCCAATCGAGATGGAAGGGACTTATCCCCTGCCCGAGGCCCAGCTCGACCGCTTCATGTTCAATGTCTCGATCAACTACTTACAGGAGGACGATGAGGTCGCCGTCGTGCGTCAGACCACCACAACAGATTCGGAAGCGATCGAGTCGATCTTCTCGGGAGAGGACCTGCTGCGTTTCCAGGACGTTGTCCGCCGAGTGCCGATCGCCGAAGACGTGGTGCGTTACGCCGTGCGGCTGGCAGCCGCCTCCCGGCCCGGCCCGAAGAACCCGCTGGACTTCGTCAACGAATGGGTCACGTGGGGTGCCGGCTTGCGGGCCTCGCAATACATGGTTCTGGGTGGCAAAGCGCGCGCCCTGCTGGAAGGGCGAGCCCACGTCAGCTTCGATGATATCCGGGCCCTGGCCCATCCAGTGCTGCGCCATCGCGTATTGATCAACTATCGCGCCGAAGCCGAGGGCGTGATCGTCGACAGTCTCGTTGATCGCCTCCTGAAATCAGTTAAGGAAAGTGGCATCCGATGATGGGTCAGGCAGCAGCCTCCAATCCGCGTCCCGGCAGCCACCCCGGCTCCGGGATGGTCGACCCGGCCGCCCTGATGAAGATCAGGTCGATGGAGCTGCGCGCCCGTGCCATCGTGCACGGATTCTGGAAGGGTATCCACCGCAGTCCCTATCATGGCTTCTCAGCCGAATTCACCGAATATCGCCAGTACACTTACGGCGACGATCCGCGCACCATCGATTGGCGCGTCTATGCCCGCAGCGATCGATTCTATATCAAGAGGTTCCAGGACGAAACCAATCTGCGATGTCACCTACTGATCGATCACAGCCGCTCGATGGGTTATGGTTCGGGCAGTTACACCAAGGCCCAATATGCAGGCACGCTCGCGGCCACGCTGGCCTATTTTCTCTTCACGCAGGGTGATGCCGTCGGACTGGCTACGTTTGACACCGAAATTCGACAGTACATGCCCCCGCGCAATCGGCCCAGCTATCTCCGCCGCCTGATTCTGGCCCTGGAGGCTCAGCCCCACGGCCGTGCCACTGATCTGGGACCACCGCTACAACGACTGGCTCAGATGCTGACCAGGCGCGGACTCGTCGTGCTGATTTCAGACCTGTTGGCGTCGATCGACCGGCTCGAACGCGACTTGGGTTATTTGGCCGCCGGCGGTCACGACGTGGTGCTGTTCCAAATCCTGGACCCGACGGAGCTGAGTTTCGACTTCGACGCTCCAGCCCTGTTTCGGGACATCGAATCGGAGCGTGACATCTACGTCGATCCGTCGGCCGCCCAGAGAGGGTATCAGCGTCTGTTGAGCAAGCATCTGGCTCAGACCAAGTCCATCTGCCAGACTCGCGGCGTCGACTACCATCTGTTCGCCACGGATCGCCCGTTCGATCTGGCCCTGTTGGATTTCCTCCAGCACCGCATGCGGCTGCGAAAACAGGTCCGGCGCGTGGCAAGCCCAGGAAGCGGAGGCCGAACATGAGTTTTCTGTATCCGCTGGCTCTGACTGGTATCGCTGCGGTGGGGCTGCCGATCCTGCTCCATATGATCCGCCGCCACACGCGGCAGCGCGTGGCCTTCAGCACGCTGATGTTTCTGCGCACGACCGCGCCGCGTCTGCGAAATCGGCGGCGTCTGGAGCATTTGCCGCTGCTGATCCTGCGGTGCCTCATCTTGTGTCTGCTGGCGCTGGCCTTCGCCCGGCCCTTCATCCCGCGCGCCGTTTCGAAACGTCCGGAGCGTGTCGGGAAGCGCTTGGCCATACTCATCGATACCAGCGCGTCGATGCGGCGTGAGGGAATGTGGGATCAAGCCGTCAACGCGGCAAGAACGGCGCTGGAAGATGCGGGTCCGGACGATCGCGTGAGCATTATGAGTTTCGATCAGGACGCGCAGACACTTCTAGGATTCGAGCAATGGGCGGAGATACCGCCAGAGCGGCGTGCCTCGGTCGCCGATCAGCAGATGTCGGAACTGTCGCCAAGCTGGGCCCGCACTGAACTGGGTCGCGCCCTCGTGACCACAGCCGAGACGATGGAAGACGACGAGATCAATGAAGAAGGCCGAGCCGGCGGTCAGCGGGAAATATTGCTCATCAGTGACCTCCAGCAGGGTAGCGGTGTTGAAGCCCTTCAAGCCTATGAATGGCCCGAAGGAATGAAACTGACGGTCAAGCTGATTCGGCCGCGCGGGACAACCAACGCAGCGCTGCAGCTAATGGCAGATCGCAACCGGCTCGCCTCTTCTGACCGCGATACCCTTCCCCGGGTCCGCATCACCAACTCGGCCGACGCCACCGCAGAACGTTTCCAACTGGGCTGGGCTGACGAAAGCTCGACAGTGGACGTATACGTCGCACCCGGTCGCAGCGTCGTCGTGCGCGTTCCGACACGGACACAGCCGTCAGCGGGCCAACGGCTCGTGCTCACCGGTGATGACCACGACTTCGATAACACGCTGTATGTGGCACCGTCCACGCCGGGCCCGGTCAACGTCCTCTACGTTGGCAATGACGATCCGAACGACCCTACGGACATGCTGTTTTACCTTCGCCAGGCCTTCGACATCGATGATGTGTTGAACGCGCGGGTTTTGCGTCGCGTACCCGACGAAACTGTTGGCCGTGAAGACATCGAAATGGCACATCTGGTCGTCGTCGCCGATGGAGTGATCGGGCAGAGCGTGGCGCCCCTGCGTCAATACCTGGAATCAGGCCGTACGGTCATGCTGGTGCTGAGATCCCCTGAAGCTGTCAGGGTTTTGTCCGACTTGGCAGGCACAGAAAACGTCGATTCCCAGGAAGCCGACGTCGACCAATATGCCATGTTGGCTCAGATTGAGTTCGACCACCCCTTGCTGGTTTCCTTTGCCGACCCTCGCTTTGGTGACTTCACGCGAATTCACTTCTGGAAGTACCGTCGCGTTGATTTGGCTAATTGTCCCGAGGCCCAGATCTTGGCGCATTTCGACAGCGGCGATCCGGCCTGGTTCGAGATCCCCGTGGGCAGAGGTTCGCTGCTGGTGTGGACCTGCGGCTGGCACCCGGCCGATAGCGACTTGGCGTTGTCGTCCAAATTCGCCCCCCTGCTGTACTCGGCTCTCGAATATGGCGGGACACTCGCGCTCCGACAAGCACAGTACGCCGTGGGAGACCCGGTACCTCTACCGATCCGAACCATGTCGAGCCGAGGCAACCGGCGCATGCGCAAGCCGGATGGATCAGTGATAAACCTGGAGGCGGACCAGCAGACATTCGCTCAGACGAATCTTCCGGGGATCTATACCAGCGAGTCGTCAGCCAATACGAGGCGGTTCGCGATCAACCTGCCGCCGAAAGAATCGCGGACCGACCCGATGCCCATCGAAGATCTCGAGAGATTGGGCGTTTCCATGGCCCCCTCCAACATCGCTATCGAGAGGACCGAACAAGCCACGGCCCAGAGCAGCTTCTCCGAGATGGAATCGGAACAGAAGCTCTGGCGATGGGTCATCGTCGCGGCGCTGGCCGCGCTGCTCGTCGAGACTTGGCTGGGCGGCTGGCTCACCCCGACTGATCCGGCACCTGAGGGGGAACAGATATGATTGAAAGAGCCCTTCGCAGACAACTGGAGCCGATCGTCAAACGTCGCCAGCGCGTGGACGTGGCGACACGTTTGGCGCTCTGCTGGTCCCTGGCCGGACTGGTCGCGCTGGGCCTGATCGGCATCGATTGGCTTTGGGGATGGAGATCGCCTTGGGCCGCCGGTCTTCTGTCGCTGGCCACGATCGCAGTAACCGTGAACGTGTTCTACAAATCTCGCCGCAGGGAGCCCGACTATCGCGTCGTGGCACGACATATCGAGCAGCGTCACCCCGATCTGCGTGCACTGTTGCTGGCGGCGGTGGAACAGAAGCCGCAAGGTCCGGACGGACAGCTCGGCTATCTCCAGAAGCAGGTTCTCAAGGAGGCTCTCGTACACGCAACGGACCACGACTGGCTTCGCAGCATATCGACGCAGAAGCTCGTGCTGGCCGACATCGGTCGGATCGCCGCCCTGCTGTTTCTGGTGGTCGCTCTGTCGCAGATCCTGGCGCCAACATCTCTGCTGCCCCGCAGTCGCCCGGGCGGACTTCTGACGCGCGGCGAGGAGATCAGCGTCACGCCGGGGGATGCCACCGTCGAATCGGGGTCGCCCGTGGTGGTCTTGGCCCGTTTCGACGGTACCATGCCCGCCGAGGTCAGCCTGATTGTGGGGCCCCCGGGTGAGGAACCCGAAAAACGGAGGCTCGTTCGGAGTCTGGACGACCCCGTGTTCGGGGGCATTATTCGCAACGTCACGTCGGACTTGCGGTATCATATCGAATACGCCGGCAAGCGTACCCGCGACTATTCGATCGAAGTCTACGAACTTCCGAAGTTGGCCAAAATCGACGCAAGAATCGTCTTTCCGGCCTACACAGGGCTACCCGAAAAGATCGTTGAGGATACCCGGCGCATCAGCGTCGCCGAAGGTTCCGACGTCACCCTGACCTTCACCCTCAACAAGCCCGTCACGTCGGGCCGGCTCGTCCCGCGCTCTGGCATCGCCTTGGGACTGAGCGCCGAGAAGGAGCGTTCGCAGATACTGTTCACTTCGTTTACGGCGACCGAAAGTGAACGCTACGAACTGCACTTGGCGGATGCCGAGGGCCGATCCAACAAGATGCCGCCCCGCTTTGCCGTCAACGTTCATAAGAACCTCCCGCCGGCCATTACGCCCGTGTTTCCCAATCGCGACGTGGTCGTCTCACCGCTGGAGGAATTGACGCTGGAGGCCGAGGTCACGGATGACTACGGCGCGACCGGTTACGGGCTCACGTACACGCTGGCCGGCGCGGATAGTCAGAGCGTTACGCTGGCGCGGGGTGAGGCAACAGATCGCAAACCACAGATTCAGCACGTCTTGGCGCTGGAAGAACTCGGCGCCGAGCCCGATCAGCTTTTGACCTATTACTTCTGGGCCAATGATTTGGGACCCGGCGGGCAGCCACGCCGCTCCGTTAGTGACATCTATTTCGCGGAAGTCCGTCCATTCGAGGAAATCTTTCGCGAGAGCCAGTCTCAGGCCAACCAACAAAATCAGAATGAAAACCAGGGCCAGCAACAGCAGGAAAGGCCCGGGGAGCAGTTGGCTCGCCTCCAGAAGCAGATCATCAGTGCGACCTGGAACATCAAACAGCAGGTTGATGTCGCCGGTGGCACCGAGGACCAGAAAGAAGACCTGGAGGTCGTCCGCCAGTCTCAAAGTGAGGCGCTGGAGCAAGCCCATGCAGCATTGGCTGAGGCGGAGGACCCGGCCTCGGCCGGAGCCCTGGACGCGGCGGCCGGCCACATGGAAACGGCCGTGGACCGTTTGGCCCAGGCGAACGAGTCGTCGTCGATCGGCGAGTTGATGCCGGCTCTGGGGGCTGAGCAGTCGGCTTATCAGGAGTTGCTCAAGCTCAGACAGCGCGAGCACCAGGTCGCCCGCGGGCGAAATGCCGGCCGGTCCGCCAGTGCCAACTCGGCTTCCTCGCGTTCACAACAACAGCTCCAACAACTAGAGCTGACACAGGAGGAGAATCGCTACGAAACGCAGCGCACGGCTCAGTCGCGTGAACAACAAACACAGCGCGAGGACCTTCAGGTCCTCAACCGGCTCCGCGACCTAGCCCGGCGGCAGAACGAGATGGCCAAACGTCTGCGAGAGGCCCAGGCAGCACTGCGCGAGGCAGAGGACGAACAGCAGCGTGAAGAAGTGTTGCGGGAATTGCGGCGTCTGCGCGATGAGCAGCTCGAAGCGATGAGCGATATCGATGAGCTCCAGCAGCGTATGGAAGGCCCCGAGAATCGTCAGCGCATGGCCGAGGCCAGTCAACGACTCAATGATTCCCGTTCAGAAATGCGTCGGTCGACGGAGGAACTGGAGCGAGGAATGGTCTCGCGGGCTATCACCTCGACCACCCGCGCCGGGCGACAACTCGACGAGATGCGTGATGAATTTCGCCGGCGTACCTCGAGTCAACTCAGCGAGGCGATGCGTGACCTGCGGGACCAGGCGCAACAACTCGATGAGCGAGAGCAGGAGATCGCGGAAGAGATACGAGAGCAGATCGATTCGCGCCAGAAGACACTGAGAGACTCTGAGGGTTACCTCGAACTGGCCGAGCAGATCGAACAGCAGCAGGAACACATGGAAGAGCTGATCGATCAGATGCGCGACCTGAGCGAACAGTCGGAGGCCTCCGAGCCACTTGCGTCGAGAACGCTATACGACACGCTGCGCCAGGCGAGCACCGGAAATGTGGACCGCGCCCTGGAAACGACCAGCGAACTGCTGCGTCGTAACTTTCTGCCGCAAGCTCAGGAGGTAGAGCGCCAAGCTGCTGAAGGGATCGAAGCGATGCGGAGAGGCGTCGAGGAGGCGGCGGAAAACGTGCTCGGCGACGAAACGGAGGCACTGCGCCTGGCACGACAGCAGATCGACGAATTGACGCGACAAGTTGATGAGGAAGTGTCCCAGGCCAACCGCCGAGACGACGGCCGCCCGCGTGAGAATCCGGGCCGGCAGCCTTCCCGTCAATCCCAGGGGGACAGACAAGTCGAAGATCAAGATGAGGCGGGCCAGCCGGGCTCGTCTCGCGACGAGACACCTCTACCAGATGCGCGCACACGCACGGCCCGCGCCGGCGGCCAAAGGAATCAGGGCGATCCAACAGGCTTTGGTGGCGGTCCGGCAGATTCCGGACGGTGGGAAGAGATAGGAGAACGGGGGCCACTAACGGGCCAGGGCTATCGCGAATGGTCGGACAGTCTACGCGACGTCGAGGAGATGCTGACGGAGCGCGAATTGCGCGAGGAGGTGGCTCGGGTCCGCGACCGCGCCCAGACTATGCGCGCCGAGTTCGTCCGTCACGGGAAAGAGCCCCAGTGGGACCTCGTTCGCTCGCAGATCATGCAGCCGCTGACCGAATTGCGACAACAGATTGACGAAAGACTGGCGCAGCTTCAATCGGACGAGGCGCTGGTGCCGATCGATCGCGATCCGGTGCCGGACCGCTACGCTGAACTCGTCCGCAGGTACTTCGAGAATCTGGGGGACAGCGATTGATGCCTGGGTTGGGTACCATCACAATCCCCGGGAGTCACTGGGTCTGGCCGGCCGGGATTTTGCTGCTGGCAGCCGGGGTCCTGATGGTTTGGGCCTATCGGCGGGCGCCTCAAATCGGACCCGCCCGCGCGATCGCGTTCGGTCTCAAACTGCTGGGCCTCCTGGCCCTGGCCTGGTGCCTGATCGAGCCACTCTGGAGCGGCCAACAAGCCAAATCGGGCGCGAACTTGTTCGTGGTCGTCGCCGATAACAGCAGCGGCATGAACATTCGTGACCGCGGCAGCGAGCAGAGTCGTGCAGAGATTCTACAGGCGACGCTGCAATCCGGCACCTCCGAGTGGTTGGCGTCTCTTTCGGAGGACTTCCAGCTCCGTCAATACCTTTTCGATTCTCGCCTGCGCCGGACTACTGATTTCTCCGAACTGGTTTTCGACGGCACCGCCACCGACATGGGCACAGCGTTGCAGACACTAGGCAAACGGTACGAATGCCGACCGCTGGCCGGCGTGCTGCTGATGACGGACGGTAACGCCACCGACATGGGGGAGCAATCTTCCGATCTGTCGGGGCTGCCCCCGGTTTACCCCGTTTTGATGGGCCGGGCCCGGCCCCCGCGCGATATTGCCGTGACGAATGTCTCAGTCAGCCAAACCTCGTTCGAAGATGCCCCGGTCACGATCCAGGCCAAGGTGGAGGCCACCGGATGCGCAGGGCAAACTGTCTCGATCGACCTCATGGAAGATTCAGGCCATCTGGTCGAACGGCAGCAATGGAGCGTTCGCCAGGGTGACGCAGAACATGTGGTTCGCTTCCGCGTGCGGCCGGAGCGAACGGGTGTACTGTTCTATCAAGTCCGAGTGGCTGAGATGTCACAGAAGACACCGCCGAGCAAGATTGACTCCGATGCCGAGGCCACGCTGGCCAACAACGTGCGCACCCTCGCCGTGGATCGAGGAAGAGGCCCCTACCGCATTCTCTACGTTACCGGCCGGCCCAACTGGGAATACAAGTTCCTCCAGCGGTCCATCAGCGAAGATGAACAAGTTCACCTGGTGGGCCTGATCCGCGTCGCGAAACGTGAGCCGAAATACGACTGGCGGGGCCGGGCAGGCGAACAGAGCAACCCACTCTATCGAGGCTTCGAACCGACGGAAGAGGATGAAGCGGAACAATACGATCAACCGGTCCTCGTGCGCTTGAACACGCGGGATGAACGTGAGCTGCGGGATGGGTTTCCGACGACCCGGGAAGAACTATTCGAGTATCACGCGGTTGTTCTTGACGATGTGGAGGCCGAGTTCTTCACGCACGACCAAATGGATCTGTTGCGGCGTTTCGTTACCGAGCGTGGCGGCGGGTTCCTCATGCTGGGCGGCCGAGAATCGTTTCGACAGGGCAATCTTCAGCACACCCCGATTGCCGGCATCTTGCCGGTCTATCTGGACCGCCTGCCAGCCGACCGACTGACGCTCCAGATGCGCCTGCATCTGACCCGAGAAGGCTGGCTGCAACCGTGGACGCGTCTGCGTGACAATGAAGACGAGGAACGGCAGCGGCTGGCGGAGATGCCCGAGTTCCGTGTCCTCAACCGTATCCGTGCGGCCAAGCCCGGCGCCCGAGTTGTCGCCACCCTGGGAGACGAAGAGGGCCAGCAGTTTCCTGCCCTGATCGTGCAGCGGCTGGGTAACGGGCGGACGGCGGCCCTGACGATCGGCGACGTATGGCGCTGGGGCCTGCGCGATCCGGAAACGCATGACGACATGGACAAATTCTGGCGTCAGACACTGCGCTGGTTGATCGCGGACGTGCCCGACCGAATATCGCTCCTGGCCAAGCACCGGCCGGACGAAATCGGGCGGCCGACAAAGCTTCAGGTTCGAGCCCACAACAAGTGTTTCGAGCCCCTCGACAACGTCTCCGTCTCGATAAAGGTGCGAGAACCGGGAGGAGAATCGGTGCAGCTAACCGCCGAGCCGGTGATGACCGAGAGCGGCCTGTTCGAGACATCTTATGTCCCGCGTCGAAGTGGCGGCTACGTCGCACAAGCCACGGTGACAGATGCCAACGGAACCGAACTGGACCAGGCGACGGCCGGGTGGGCGGTCGATCTGGAGGCCCTCGAGTTTCAGTCCGTCAAGACCAATCGCCCCCTGCTGGAGCGAATCGCCCGGCAGACTGGCGGTCGACTCGTCGAGACCGATCAGTTGGACCACTTCGCGCGCAGCCTGCCCCACCAGGAGGTCCCAATCACGGAAGCCTGGACCAGACCACTCTGGGATTTGCCTGGCGTTCTCCCGGCGCTCTTTGTCTTCGTGGCGACCTGCTTCATCGCCGAATGGGCCCTGCGTCGACGAAAGGGGATGCCGTGATGCGAACGGCGATACTACTGATCACGGCACTGGTATCTGCCATTGTCTTGCCGGCGCTGGCAAGCGCACAGGTACAAACCGTAATCGTCGTGGTCGGTGCGCCGGGAAACACTGAATACGCAGCCCAATTCGCTAAATGGGCCGGCGACTGGGAGCAGGCATGTTCGAAAAGCGAAGCGGCTTTCCTGGCCATCGGCCTGGATGACGAGGAAGATCTCTCTGACCGAGTGCGTTTGGAGAAGATACTCAGCGAACAGTCCCAGCAGACCGCCGCTTTCTGGCTGGTACTGATCGGACACGGAACCTTCGACGGCAGGACGGCCAAGTTCAACCTTCGAGGGCCTGACATCTCAGCCAACGATCTGACCCGCTGGCTCAAGCCGATATCAAGACCCGTTGCGGTTATCAATACCGCCTCATCCAGCGCGCCGTTTCTCAAGCAACTATCGGCACCGGAGCGGGTGATCATCACGGCCACGAAAAGCGGATTCGAGCAAAACTACGCACGGTTCGGGCAATACCTGGCAGAAGCGATCATCGCACCCGAGGCGGACCTGGATAAGGACGGACAGACCTCTTTGCTGGAGGCTTTCTTGACGGCTTCCCATCGAACGAACCAGTTCTACGCGACCGCCGGGCGATTGGCTACCGAGCACGCCCTGCTGGACGACAACGGCGATGCCCTGGGCACGCCGGCGGATTGGTTTCGTGGCATCCGACCCGTACAGAGAGCCAGCGACAATGCCTCGCTCGACGGATACCGGGCCCACCAGTTTCACCTGCGCCACAGCGAAGCCGAGGCGCGCATTCCGGTAAGTCTACGAGCGAAACGCAATCAACTTGAACTGGAGGTGATGAAACTGCGGGATGCGCAGGCGCAGATCCCCGAGGAGACGTACTTCTCAAGACTGGAAACTCTGCTGGTAGAAATCGCGCGCGTCTACGAAACGATCAAGGAGCCGAACGGCACGTGACGGCACGGGATGCCTGGCTGTTCCTGCTCCTGCACCACCCTTATTCAACTAATAGAAGAGATCCTTCACTCGCTGTCGTGTACATTTGATTATATTAGACACACTCTGCTCGCTGAGGAAATCCACGATCCATCCGGTTCCCAGAGGGATTTTGCCCGGATCGGTATACACACGATAATAGGCCAGGACCTTAGGGGTATGCCCTGGGAACACTTCGAGAATCCATTGCCCGTAGGTGTCCACAATGGTCTCCTTTGGCTTCAGTCCGGGCCAAGGGAGTTTCTTCCAAAAGTGCTGCACGCGATTGCCTTCGTCCTTCGCCCAGCACTTCAATCGATACTTCTTGACATACCCCATCGGCAGCTTAAGCTGCCAATCAACGACGACCACGCCGTTGTTCGAGCTCTTGATAATCACCTTCTTCACATTGGGCATGAATTCCGAGTATTTCGCGTAATCCGCCAGGACGCCGGATACCTCATCGAGCGTACCTCCGATGAGGCCCATGGCCTCGACTTCTTCCGTGTTCTTCCCGGCTCCCGGCACCCTCCGCACGATGATCTTTCCTCTGGTGATCGATGCCCGGTGTTCTTCGAACAAGCGGTTCTTGGCCAACTCATTGCGCGCTTCAACGTAGGCTGTATCCATCAGAATATAGTCATGCGTGTCCCCGGACTTCTCGGCTCGCGCCGGATCGAGCTGTCTCAGGATCGTCTGATCTCGCTGTGCGGCCTCCAATTGTCCATTTTCTAGCAGGGCGAGAGCCCGGTTGAAGTGGAAGACGAACCGATCGGCACCCGAACCATACTTCCCATCGATGCAGAAGGTAAACGCGTCGATGGCTTCCTGGAATCGCTGCAGCTTCGCCAGCGCGACTCCAAGGTTGGCGTGGCCATAGCAGTAATCAGTATCCAGGACAATGGATTGGCGAAAAACGGAAACAGCCCCGCGGTAGTCCCCATTGTGGCAAAGAACATTGCCGCTCAGGTACAGTTCGTACGCTGTCCTTCGGTCGCCGCTTTCTGCGATCCCTGCGCCGCCTGAGGCGGCGCTGCCGGTCAGCGAGCCGGCAAGCATCAACAGAACGAAAAACACAGTCGTTCCAGCCATGATCTTGAACCTGTCTATCGAGACCATCACATCAGGTTCGAATTTCTCTGGCCCCAAATCGTCTTTCTCCTTCAGGAAGCTATCATAATACCACAGAGAGGATTCGGAAACATAGCGCAGAATGTTGAACGGCTCCGCGGGACAACGATATGCGACCGCTTGCTTTTGGGGCAGTACCCGGTACTATTGTACCCTGTGTAGTCCGAAGCGGGCTCGGGAGCTCGGGCAGCAGAAATGGAATTCAGTTTGACAGGAGACAGTTGCCATGAAGATCAGGGCTCTGGCGGTGCTGCTGGCGGTCTCTGCCAGTGTGGCACTGGCCACGTCGATGAGCGTCCAGGTGCGCAATGTCAAGGTGCGTGCGACGCCTTCACAACTGGGACGTGTCATCGCCACGGTAGAATACGGCGCCAAGGTTCAAACCGGAGCATTGCAGCGGGGTTGGTATCCCGTGACCACTGCGGATGGTAAGAAGGGCTGGTTACACGAATCGGCGTTGTCAACCAAGCCGATCGCGATGCGAGCCGGAACCTCCGACGCCGCCACGGGGGTCTCGGATGACGAAGTGGCCCTGGCTGGCAAGGGCTTCAACGAACAGGTCGAGGCCAAACTCAAAGCCGAGGGGACACTGGACTATACCTGGGTGGATCGGATGGCAGCGTTTGTGATCAGCGAGGAACAGATCAAGGAATTCCGCGCTCAAGGCAACCTGCCGGGAGGCGCCCAATGAAGGCGAGACCCTCATTCCTGACCATGGCATGTTTTGCCCTGCTGATCGCGGCACTCTTCTTCGGTTGCGCAGAGGTCACTGAGATCGGTACGCAGTTGGCCTGGGAAGCCGGCGTGATTTCAGCCGATGAAGCCGAATCGCTCAATCGCGGCGTCAAGGCCATCGAAAAGACGTATCAGGATCTGACGCCGGAGCAGGAGTATTACACCGGACGGGCCGTGGCAGCGCAGGTGTTCCAGAGCTATCCGCCGCTTGATCAGCCAGAGGCGAACGCGTACCTGAACTTGCTCGGTCAGTCGCTGGCCGTCTTCTCTAATCGTCCCGAAACGTTCGGCGGGTACCACTTCCTCTTGCTGGACTCCGACGAGATCAACGCCTTCGCCGCCCCGGGCGGACTGATCCTGGTCACGCGGGGCATGCTACGCTGCTGTGAGAGCGAGGATGAACTGGCCGCCGTATTGGCCCACGAGATTTGCCACGTGGAGAAGAAGCACGGCCTCAGTGCGATCAAACAGGGACGCTTGACCGAAGCGTTCACGATCATCGCGGCCGAATCGGCCAAGCAACTGGGTAGCGAAGAACTGGCCTCGCTGACGCGCGAGTTCGAGGCGTCGGTGAGCGATGTCGTAATGACGCTGACCACCAGCGGCTACTCGCGAACGCAAGAACGCGACGCCGATGCCGCTGCCGTGCAACTGTTGCGACGAGCCGGTTACCCGGAAGCCTCGATCATCACCATGCTCCAACGCATGGATGAGCGACTAGCAGATGCGGGCGGACTCGGATTCGCCAAGACGCACCCTTCGGCCCAGAGCCGCGTTGGTGCCCTTGCCTCCACGGCCCGACAAACTGAATTGGTGTCCGATGCCGCCAGGCAGGAACGCTTCTCAGCGGCCATTCAACCGATCGTAGCCAGCCACTAGAACCTCGCACACAAGAGAACGACATGTCCAAGCACGGTAGAAGATGTTTGCGAGGATTGATGATCGGCCTGGTCACGGGAGCGACGGCGCTGGCGGCATGGCACCTGGGCTGGCTCGAATCGTGGGAAGCCCCGACGTGGACGTGGCGGGCCCATTTCTTCGCGCGGCGTGAGATCCCATCGCCGCAGGTCAAGCTGATTCTACTGGACCAGGCCAGCTTGGACTGGGCCCAACGCGAAAACGGTTGGGGTTGGCCCTGGCCTCGTGAAGTCTATGGAGCCGTCGCAGCGTTTTGCCAGCGTGGCGGAGCTCGAGCCCTGGCTCTGGATCTGCTCTTCACTGAACCGTCCGTTTACGGCGTGCCGGACGACGAAGCGATGGGCGAGGCGCTACGGGGCGGTCCGCCAGCGATTTTGCCTGTGCTTCCCGGAGGCGGCCAGACCACCTGGCCGGCGTATATGGCGCGTCCCGACGTAGCCATCGATATGTCCCTCGCGATAGAGTCGCCCCATCTGTTGTTCCCGGTGGCGGAGATTGCGGCCGGCGCCGCTGCGGCCGGGCACGCTACGGGACGGCCGGATGCAGACGGTATATTCAGGCGACTGGCGCCGTTCTGCCGCTTTGGTGGCGTCGAGATTCCAGCGCTGGGACTGGCCGCCTGGATGGCCACGTTCTCGGAACCGAATGCCGTCGCTGCTGCACCTGACGGGTTGCGCGTCGGGAGCAAAGTTGTGCCTCTCGACCGCAAGGGCCACGCCATTCTGCGATTTCGCGGTGAAAACGGGCTGCCCGAAGCCATCTCCGCGGCGGCCATCGTCCAGTCTGAGTTACGGTTGCGTGAAGAAGAGACTCCAACGCTGTCGCCGGAAACCTTCAAGGATTGCTACGTGTTCATGGGCTGTAGCGCTCCGTCGCTGCTGGATTTGCGACCGGTTCCGGTCAATCCGAAGTGTCCGGGTGTCGTCTTGCACACGACGTTTGTCGACAATCTGCTCACCGACTCGTTTATCTCTGAGGCAAATTCGGCAACGGTCATCCCGGGCGTGATGGCCACGGCCATCCTCGCAAGCCTGTGCCTGACCTACGCCGGACGATGGTGGCAGGCGGGGCCACTCACCGCGGCGTGGCTGGGGCTACCCATGCTTATCGGCTTTGCCGCCTATGACAAGGGCTGGTGGTGGCCGATCGTGCCCCAGGAGACCGCGGTGGGACTCGGACTCGTCGGCACACTGGCGATGAATTACTGGGCCGAGGGACGTCAAAAGGCGTTTCTCAAACAGGCCTTCCGGCACTACCTGAGCGGCGAGGTGATTGAAAAGATCTTGCGCGATCCGAAGCATCTCCAACTGGGGGGCGAGAAACGCGAGTTGACGATCATGTTCACTGATTTGGCCGGCTTCTCAACGTTTTCTGAGAAGCTGGGGCCGGTGGAGTTGACCGCCCTGCTCAACGATTACCTCAGCGAGATGACCGACATCATCCTGGAAGAGGGTGGCACGCTGGACAAATACGAAGGCGATGCAATCATCGCCTTCTGGAATGCGCCGCTGGAACAGGCGGATCACGCAGTCCGGGCGTGCCGGGCGGCATTGCGTTGCCAGCGGCGACTCAACGAATTGCGCCCGGCGTATCAGCAGCGCACGGGAGCAGCGCTGCACATGCGGGTGGGGCTCAACACGGGCCCGGTTGTCGTCGGCAACATGGGCTCGCGGAAACGTTTCAACTATACGATCCTGGGCGATGCCGCTAACCTGGCCGCGCGTCTGGAGGGCGCCAACAAGGCCTTCGGCACCGAGACGATGGTCGCCGAGAGCACGTGGCGGCTGGCCTCGGCCGAATTCCAGGGCCGCAAACTGGCGGACTTGCGCGTGGTCGGTCGCCAGAGCGCTGTGGCGGTGTACGAACTTGTGGGATTGGCAGGCGAAGCTCAGCCAACCACCGGGGAAACGTTTGAGAGCGGATTGACGCATTTTCGCGCAGGCGCCTTTGCCGAGGCAGCCACGGCGTTCAAACAACTGCCGGACGATCCGGCTGCACAGCAGTACGCCCGGCGCTGCGCTGAATTGGCCACCGATCCGCCCGCTCAATGGGATGGAGTGTGGGAGCTAACGCAGAAATGAGTATGCAACTGTTCATTGGCGGAATGCGCGGCAGCCAGCCGGCCACCGGCACTGCTTTCGAGCAGTTCGGCGGCGACACAACGTCGCTGCTGCTCGTCAGCTCAGAAGGTGAGCGCCTCGTGTTCGACGCCGGAACCGGTATGCACACTATCGCCAGGGAACTGGCGACGATGGGACCTGGCGAGGTAGCCGTACTGTTCTCACACTATCATCTTGACCATATGGTCGGATTGACCATGAATCCTCTGTTCTATGAGTCGGGCTGGTCTTTCAAGTTCATGGGACCGGCACTGGCTGATGGGGATGTTCGCGAGGTCGTGACGCGGGTGTTGGCACCACCTTATTGGCCAGTCTCGTGGGAGCAGATGGAAGCTCGCTTCGAATTCGCCACGTTCGATGCCGAGGAAATCGGAATCGGCAACCTGCGCGTGCGCCAGTGTCCGGTGCCCCATCCCGGGGGCTGCCGCGCTTATCGCATCGATGATGCGAGCGGCGCCGCGCTGGTGTATGCTACCGATATCGAGTGGCGCAACCGGACGAAAGCGCAGGAAACAGCGTTCGTCACAATGTGTGGCGAGCCCAAACCTGCGGATTTGCTCGTTATCGACGCGCATTTTGCGGAGGCGAATGCGGATGCGTTCGTCGGATGGGGACACACGTGTTGGGAGGACGGCGTGGGAATCGCAGGGTCGGTGGGCGTCGAACGCGTGCTGTTGGGTCATCACGCCCCGGAGGCGACGGACCAAGCACTCAACGCCCTGGAGCAGCAAGTTAAGAAATGCGTGCCCGGCGCCGCGCTGGCGCGATCGGGCCAATGGCTAACGATAAAGGGAAACCGCAATCATGCTGACATGGCTTGAGCCCGCATTGCCGTACATCCAGAATGTTGGACTGGCATTCTTAGTGGTGTTTGTCGCGTATCTGCTGTCGCTGCCGCTGCGCCGGCGATACGGCATTTCAGACAGTATCGAGCCAACACGACGCTCCCATCGGCACTTTCTCAGGGCATTGCTCAGTCACGTCGCCTTCTCGATTCTGGTGCTGGCGTTTTCGGTTCCGCTGACCTCCTGGTTCCGGACCCGGGGGGTGGTGCTTCCCCGTCCCTACCATCAAGTCTGGCTGACGTTCTGGGGGATCTACGCCATCGTTCGATTGGCCGAAGGGCTGCTCGTCGAGACATTTGCCCAACTGGGCCGCGCCTGTCCGCTCACTCGGCTCAGTCGCGGCATCCTGCGTCTGGCAATCATGCTGGGCGCCACCTTTATGCTGGTCAAGTATCAACTGGGATTCAACATCAGCGTGCTGCTCACCTCGACCGCGATCGTCACCGGTGTTATCGGCTTCGCCATGCAAGGCGTGCTGGGCAATCTCCTGGCCGGCATGTCGCTGCACGCCAGTCGGTCCATGTCGGTCGGTGATTGGATCGAGGTAGACGGCGAGATCGGAAAGGTGTTCCTCGTCAACTGGCGCGAGACGCGCATGCGCACCATCGGCGGCCACGTCGTGATCATCCCCAACGGCAAACTCGCGGATCTGACAATTCGGAATTTCTCCTCCCCCACCAGCTTGCGTCGCCACGAGGTACCCGTGGCGGCCAGTTATGGCGATGCGCCCGGCGACGTGATCGAGGCCCTTCTGGAGGCGGCGCAAAGCGTGTCTACCGTTGAGAAATTGCCTGCACCCGACGCCTATGTCACCGGCTTCAAGGATTTCTGCATCGAATACGTGCTGCGCTTCTGGTCGAGGCAATACGAGCAGCGTGCGGTGATTGAAGGCCACGTGATGCGGATGATCTGGTACAAGTTCAACCGCCGAGGCATCGAGATCCCCTTCCCTATGAGCGGTCGGCTGCTGGGCAATTTCCTGGAGGCGGTGCACGCGCAGAAGTTCGAAAAACCCCTGGCCTCGGAGCTCGAGAGTATCGTGGACGATCTGCTGGCCAGTGACTTCGGACGCAAGCTCATGGCCGACGCCGAGGGTGTTTGCATGCTCAGCCGGGACGAACTCAAGGGCGTCGCCCGAGACATCAGACGCACCCATTTCACGCACGGTGAGACCTTGATGCGCCAGAATGATACGGGAGAATCGTTCTACGTTCTCGTCCAGGGGCAGCTGCACGGCAGCATCAGCAATTCCGAGACGGACAAGCCCATCGAGTTCGACCTACAGGCCGGCGCCCTGTTCGGCGAGATGAGCCTTCTCACTGGTCTACCGCGCAGCGCAACGATGACCGCCACGACGGACTGCGAACTGCTCGAATTCGATCGGCGGGCGTTCACCCGTCTCCTTTCCCTTCGCGAGGAAATCCCGCACGTACTCTCGGACCTGGCAGCCGCACGCGCGGCCGAGAACGCCGAATCCCTGGAGAAACTGCGTGCCTCGGCGGTAGTTCCGCCCGTGCTGGCCCGCGATGGAATTCTCCATCGCCTCAAGCGCATGCTGGGCGAGTGGCGGGGGCGATAGAGACCCGACCGCATCGACCTCATTGCTTCATCATGCGGGCGCCGAAGAGGCCGCCGGCCATTCGTCCGGGATGCGCCTGGAACGTCACCGTGACCCGGGATTTCCCCTGCGTCAGTGAGACGCCAATCGCATAGGTTTCGTCGTAGAACACACCCGGCTTGTTGTTCTCCAGGGTCTGGGTGACGAGCTTTTGGCCATCGATCAGAATGTCGAAGGTCCGCCCGCCCGCATCGCTGCCCCAGAAGGTGCACACCAATTGCATCGGCCTGTCGGGCAGAACCTTCATGGTGAGCGAGAACCACCCACCATCGACGGCGTGACGCCACTTGCGGCCGAGAGCGCGGCCTGCTTCGGTGCGCTGGCCTTGCAAGTTGTGATCGCGTTCCGGCTGCATCTCACCGGGTTGGAAGAAGTCGACTGTGGCCAGTTCCATGAGGCGGCGGCGTTCCAGTGCGGCCTGGTACTCGGCCTGTCTGGCCCGCCACTGCTCTTCGGTGAACAGATCCCAGAAGATGCTGTAGCGGCGCTCGTGCGTGCGGAAGAAAGGCTTCATCGTCACATCGCACGGACGACCGACATCCTGGGTACCGAAAACACAGGGCTGATCGAGCACCGGCACCATCCATTCGTCGACAGACCGGCCTCCCGTGATCAGAACCGGTACGAAATCGGGACGCGTGGCGGCCGGGTTGTCGACCGGTCCCAGATCGCCCGCCAGGACGACCGGGCCATAGAGCACAGCGGCGCGATTGGGATTGTCGGGCATGGACTCGAGGCGCAGGCTCATCGGCAGCTTGACATCGATCCGATCACCGTCTTTCCAGGTCCGCCGCACCACGGCATACGATGACGGCGTGGACGTCACGGAAACGGGCCGGCCATTCACCGTAATGGCCAGTCCCTCTTCGATCCAGTAGGGATGCCGAATGCACAAGGCCAATTCGACGGCCTCCTCGCACGCGACCGTCAATGTGGTCGATGGCTCATCCGGGAACCGGGTTTCCTGCCGCAGCGTCAGTCCCTTTTCCCGCCAGTTCAGTTCCGAAGCCATGAACAGATTCACGTAGAGCCGATCATCGGTGTGGAAGTAGATATTGGCACCATACTTGGCGTGGTTTTCCATATTTGTCCCGACGCAGCAGGTGAAACTGTCGAACTTGGTCTGATAGCGCTTGTACCCGCCCATCTCCAAGGTCAGGTTGTAGATCACGCGACCGTCGCCCGGATGGTGAGAGGAGAGGATGTGGTTATACAGAGCCCGCTCGTAGAAGTCTGCCACCTTGGCGTCCGCCTCCCACATGAACAGATGGCGGGTGAGCTTGAGCATGTTGTAGACGTTACAGGTCTCAGTGGTGTTGACACCGAGCCGGTCGTTGAGCGTATCGGGCGGGCCAAAGTGCTCGTTGATACAGTGGCCGCCTGTGCAATAGGAATGATGATTCACCACGCGGTCCCAAAAGAAGGCCGCCGCTTTGCGATCGTTTTCATCGCCCGTCAGTTCATAGCGCCGGGCCAGACCGACGAGCTTGGGGATCTGCGTGTTGGCGTGCAGGCCGTTGAGTCGGTCTACCTGTTGTGTCAGCGGGTCCAGTACGAACTCATGATGGAATCGGCGGGAGAGTTTCAGATAGCGTTCTTGGCCCGTGTCGGCATACAGATCCGCCAGGGCCTCATTCATGCCGCCATGCTCACAGGCCAGGACCTGCTGCATCTGCTCGTGGTTGAGCCCGCTGAGAGTCTTGTCCAGCCAATCCGCCAATTTGCGGTTCACCGTCAGGGCCCGGTCGTTATCACACAGGCGATAGGCATCCACGAGGCCGGCGAACAGCTTGTGCAGCGTATAAAACGGCACCCACGAGCCGTTCAGATCGAAGCCGGCCGAACGAATCTCGCCGCGCGAGACCTCGTCGAAAACCTTCTTGCCTCCGGGAATGGCGGCGACGTAGCCATCGCCATTGGCCTCCTGGCAAACCGCTAATTCGTTGACGATGTAGTCGACCCGCTGACGAAAACGTCCGTCGCCCGTGGACTGATACATCAGCGCGCAGCCGGACAGATAGTGGCCCAGACAGTGGCCGGCGACACCGCGACTTTCCCACCCGCCATAGACCGGCGCCTTGGGCTCCAGACCCGCCTCTTTGCGGAACCAGGCCAGCAGACGATCCGGCTCCAGTTCCAGCAGCCACTGCTGCTGCAAATCCTGGGCGTGTTTGAACGGCCCGTCCAGCAGACGCACGTCCTTCAGCTCAAACGGTTCGGCCCGCAAGGGAACGACATCTTGCACAGAGGCTCCGTATGTAACTGATATCAGTCCCAGCCAAGAAACGATCGTGGCAAACGCTTTCATTACTCTTCTCCCAAAGGCAGCGTCACGCGTTTGTGTCCTCGTGCAGGACGATAGGCCTTGGGCCCCTGCTCGGTCCAGATCAGCGGGTCCATGCAGATCTGCCGGGCAGATCGCTCGTTGTTCCACGAATGATACACGATGAAATAGGTCTGTCCATCCGGGCCCAGAATCACAGAGTTATGCCCCGGCCCGATCAGTTTGCCCGGGACAGACTTGAGGACGCCGGCCGCCTCGGGACTGTGGTCATCCACATAGGGTCCGAGGATATGGTCCGCCACGGCACAGCCGACGCCGTAGCCCGGCGTTTGCCAGTTTCCGCCGGAATAGAAGCAATAGTACTTTTCGTCTTTGTAGATCACCGCCGCACCCTCAATGGTATGCCAGGCATCCCAGATCTTGTCGTAGAGGGGACGATTGCGCTCGTAGATCTGCCAGTCAGCGAAGGCACGCAAGACCGTCGTGACCGGTCCGACCGGCGTGATCATGTCGTCCGCCAGCCGAACCATCGCCAGAGCCGTACCCGGTCTCTGATCAAAGAAATCCTTGGCAAAGTAGAAATACCACTGTCCACTCTTCGGGTCCCGGAACGCGTGGCCGTCGATACTGAACGGCAGGTCGGGGAACATCAGCTTGCCACTGTCACGGAAGGGGCCGGCCGGATGGTCCGCCACGGCGACCCGCATCTTCATGTCGCCGGCATAGTAGAGATAGTACTTGCCGTCCCGCTCGGCCACCTCCGGTGCCCAGTAGTCCTTCAGCTTTGGATCGTCCAAGGGCGCCAAGGCACCGGCGACAAACTCCCAATGCACGAAGTCGCGGGAGTGCAGGATGGGAAACTGGCAGCCGTCCGGCGCTCGTCCCGTGCCATAGGCATAGTACTCGCCGTCGACCTCCAGTACGAACGGATCGGCCAGATACCCGGACCACAGCGGGTTTTCATAGGTGAGTGTCATTGCCTTTGGGCCAGATCCGGGGCATCCTGCCAGCAAAGGCAGCCCCGCAAAAACCAAGACAGACAGATACCGCATTCTCATGGCGCACTCCTTGCAGCGACATACAGAGGTTTCCAGGCAGTCCGTAAGGGCGAATCATGATTCGCCCCTACTAACGGTTCTGGGATTCTACTGCGCGTGGCGTTCTTGAATCAAGATCAGTCCGGCGTCGATAAACTGACCACCACGGGTTTGATGGCAGTGGACGGCAACGGTATTGGCCCCTGCCTTGAAGGCCTTGGTCGCGTTCTCAGTCAGCGCGACGGCCTTGTAGCCACCCACATAGCCTTTGAGGCTCGCAACCAGAGTGCCGTTGACGTAGACCTCGGCGTCCTCGTCGTGATGGATGGTCAGGCCCAACTCACCGTCGCGCGGCAGGCTCGCCAGCGTCACCGTCCGACGCAGCCAGATGTCGGAGCTGTCCCAGGTGGTACCGACGACCGCACCAGGCGTCTCCTTCGTGCCAAAACCACCGGGGCCCCGGGACCAGGAGCTGTCGTCAAAGCTGGGAGCGGCCCAGTTGCCGGCCGGCTCGGTCGTGGTATAGCGCCAAGTCTGCGCCTGGTGCTGACTGGTCGGGACCAGCAGCGTGACCTTGGGCGGCGGCAAATACAGCTCCTCGGCCGCGGCCACACAGCTATCCAGGTTCATCTTGATCAGCTTCCGATCGTAGGTCATCAGGCCGTTGACTTCGATTTCCACGTCGGAGGTCTGGGTATAGACCGCCGCGGAGAGGCCCTGACCGATCAGAGGTCGCATCTGCGTCAGCAGACTCACGTAGGCATCGGTGAGGTCGTCTTTGCTCTGGTAAGAGACGTAACCCCAGTTCCTCTCGGCCTGCCAGGTGTGTCCCTTGACCGGCATACCCAACCCACCGAATTCGCCCAATACGACGACGCGATCCTTTTCGGCCGGTCGCGTGCCTGGGCCCGGATAGCTGTGCATGTCGGAGACGTCGCCGCTGCCCCGGTCGTGCCAACCGCTGGCCTCGTTCACCGGACGGGTCGGATCGTAGTCCTGGACCCACTTGATAATCTCCGGGGTATCGTACTGGCCCCAACCCTCGTTGAACGGCACCCACATCACGATACAGGGGAAATTGTGCAGGGCATTGATCATAGCCTTCAACTCACGGCGGAAGTTGGCCTTGCTCTCGTCGTTGCGCGGCGAATCACCGGCCGGCATGTCCTGCCAGACCAGCAGACCCAGCTTGTCGCACCAGTAGTACCAGCGGGCACACTCGTACTTGACGTGCTTGCGGGCCATGTTCATGCCGAACATCTTGGTCATGGCGACGTCATATTGCATCGCCTCGTCGGTCGCGGGCGTATACAACCCATCGGGCCACCAGCCCTGATCGAGCGGGCCGTACTGAAAGAGCACCTCGTTGTTGAGCTTCAGTCGCAGAAGGCCGTCGGCGTCAGGGGCAACCTCGATCTTGCGCATGCCGAAGTAGCTAGTGACGGCGTCGACGGGCTGGCCCTGCTGGAGCAGCGAGACCTTCAGGTCGTACAGGTGCGGCGTATCGGGCGACCACAGCTTCGCCGATGGGATCGCCAGCTTGATCGTCTGGCCCGCTTGGCCCTGCTCGCCGGCGACGACCAGGCCCTGATCTAGAGCCTTGACCTCGACCGCCGCGGGGCTGGCGGTCTTGACCGTCACGGCGACGATACCGCGATCGATGTCGGGGACGATCTTGAGAGATTCGATATGATTCTGAGGCACAACCTCCAACCAGACCGTCTGCCAGATCCCGGTGACGGCGGTGTACATGATGCCACCCGGCTTGAGAACCTGCTTGCCGCGCGGTTGATAGCCCTGGTCGGTCGGGTCCCACACGGCCAGGACCAGTTCGTTGTCCCCGGCCTTGACCTCCTCGGTAATATCGAAGGTGAAGGGATCATAGCCACCGGTGTGCGTACCCGCTTCTTCGCCATTGACCCAGAGCGTGCACTGCCAGTCCACGGCGCCGAAGTGCAGCAGCAGACGCTCGCCTGACGTCAAGGCCGGCCGGGTAAACGAGCGGCGGTACCACAGCCGCTGGCCGGGCAGGACCGGTTTCCTGACACCGCTCAGCGCGGATTCGGCCGCGAACGGGACCAGGATCTTGCCCTCCCACGAGGCGGGCTTGCTCGCGTCCTTGGCGACAATGGCGTAATCCCACAGGCCGTTCAGGTTGGTCCAGTGCGGCCGAGCCATTTGCGGACGCGGATATTCCGGCCACACCTGTTCGGGCGAGACGTCGCCTGTCCAAACGGTCTCCAACGGCCCCGCGGCCGGCTGCCAGCCCTGGGCGTGCGCGACTCCGAGCGAAAGTATCATGAGAGTTGCCCATATCCACGCGTGCTTCTTCATCAACACATCCTTTCAACACTTCTGAATTTCATGCAACGATTCCTGGCCGCCGAGAGACCGTGGCGGACGCCATGGCGATGGGGTCCGGCTTGGTCAGTTATACTCGTTAGGATTATGTATCGTGCCCGCCTCTTTTGGAAGAAAACAACGCGAGCGCGAGATGAACGAGGAGATTTCGCATGAGAAGCGCGCGTTTGCTGCTAATCCTGAGTCACCTCGAACAGACCCTGGGCGCCCATGCCGAGTTGGCCGCTACGACTTCATAGTGCCCAGCCTTCCCGATATTGGCGACGCAAGTATTTATCTGCCTCGGGAGCGTTGGTGATCTTCATGGCCTCACTGTCGAACAGCACCTTCTGCCCGGCGCGCAGCGCTACGGTTCCCAGGTTGACGGCGTCGGTAATGGCCGCCGCGTTCAGGAAACTGCCAGGGGAAGGCTCGCCCCCTCTGCAGGCATCGAGCCACGGACTGTGTCGACCACCGCGTCTGGTAGTTTCCGAAGTGGCCAGGTCCAATTCGAGCGGCTGGCTCAGACCCTTGGCAAACAGTCGGGGCTCCTGCCCATTAAAGCCAGCCATGATGGAGCCCTGATCACCCACGAACAGAATGCCCTCCCGGTCCATCTCGGTACCGTGCGCTTCCACCTCCCGAGGCAAACGTGGCTTCATGCCACCGTCGTACCAGAACAGATCCAGAGCAGGCATACCTGAGCGTGGAGCGAATTGGAAACGCAGGTTGCAGGCGGTCGGATACGAGAAGTCGTTCTTCACCGTCCGGCTGACATTATCACTGATCGTACAAGTGTGAGTCGCCCATGCCTGAGCGCTCAGCGGGGCCTCCAGGCCCAGCCCGACGAACACGGGCCACAGACTGTAGATCCCCATATCGGCCATCGACCCGCCCCCGAAATCGTACCAGCCGCGGAACACCGTATGCGTATAGTGCGGATGGTACGGGCGATGCAGCGCCGGACCCAGCCACAGATCCCAGTCAAAGCCCTTGGGAATGGGTGGCGTGTCGGTGGGAGTCTCCGTGTATTGCGGCCACACCGGCCGATTCGTCCAGTTGTGCACCTCACGCAATGGACCGATGACTCCTTCCTTGATCCGTTCGACAATCCGCCCGTTGCCGGTGCCACTGCCATAGGCCAGCAGGTGGGTGGCCACCTTGGTTTCTCGAGCGGTCTCGAGAACCAGTCGACCTTCGTGCAGCCGGTTGGCAATGGGCTTGTGCATCAGGACGTGCTTGCCCTTCTTCATCGCCGCGATCGAAATGGTCGCGTGCAAGTGGTCCGGCGTCATGATCTTAACGGCGTCCAGATCCTTCTCGTTCTCCAGCAGTTCCCGGAAGTCGGCACAGGCAGAGCAGCTCTTGAGGTTCTGGCCGACTCGGCGCTTGGCGTAGTAGGTATCGACCACTTCGCGGCCCACCTCGCGCCCGCCGGGGCAGCCGCTCTGGCCTTCTCGCCACGTGGAATTCCCGAGATACGTTCGTATCCGGTTGCGAACACTGTTCTTGCCCCACTCGACGTAGTCGCTGCTATCAGTGTTGGGGTCGCACACCGCGACGATCTGGATGCCTGGGTCTTCGAGCAACCCTCCGAGTTCATTGAACCCCTGTGTCCCCATACCGATGTGGGCCAGCGTGATCCTCTCACTGGGAGCGACGTATCCACTTCCGCCCAGCACATGACGGGGAACGATCGTGAAAACGCCAGACGCTACGGCGGACCCCATGAATTCTCGGCGGCTGATGTGAGCGGTCATTGAAGGCCTCCTTCAATAGACGAAACCTGCCAGAATGCGTGTTCTCAAGGATAACTCTACTCGCCGAATCGAGCCGATGCAAGCCTATATTGGAGGACAGGAGCGGTGGCCCAAGTGTCCCGTTTCGCATTGCCGTGGCGCGTTCTTTATTTCAACTCCTTGATGAAGATATTCTTGAACTGGAGCAGGCTGGGTGGGCTGTTCCACTGCCCGTTGCGTTTGCCGCCGTGGTGCTGCAGCGCGATGGGGCCGCTCGCGGCGATACCCGGGAGTTGGGCCTTGTCGATAACCTTGATGTCGTTGAGCACGACGGTGACCCGGTCTCCTTTGAGAGTGATCTCGAAACGATTCCACTGCCCCACGGGCTTGTCGGCCTGGTGACGAGGTGTCACGCCGGCCCGGACTTCCGGCGGCATGCTGCGGTCCATGCGATACCCGTAGAACTCACCCGACCCGATGGGCCAGCACCATATATTGACCTGATTCTTGCCGGCGCCGCGCAGGAAGACGCCGCTGTCCGAGTCAGGCAAAGCCAACTTTAGCTCCTCGCCGTGAATGTCGCGCGCGTGGGTACCGTCAGGTAGAATGTACGGAATGCGCGGATTGGTGTAGGGTGTCGCCTTGATCCGCCAGTCCACACGCAGGATGAAATCCTTGAAGTCCTCCGTGTGCCACAGGTTCTTGTCACCTGAAGCCTCGCTCTCAGCGTCGTAGTCGATCACCCCATCAATGACCTTCCAATGTCCGTTGTCGCCTGCGGGCACTTTCCAGCCGGTGAAGTCCTTGCCGTTGAACAAGGCCCGAAATCCGGGCGGCGCCACGTTGTCCTTCTCCTGGCCGGCCGTCACGCCCGAGCCGCAGAGTGCCATTGCCAGCGCCAGCATTGTCACGATCTGTTTCACAGCCATCTGCAAACCTCCTTCATCCGAGTATCTCAGGAACTTGACGGTTACCCTTCGTGCCACATCACCGATTGTACTCCGGCCTACGTCGGATTCACAAGGGCGGAAGCAAAACATTTGTGCGTGTCCTCGCCTCTGGTAGAATTCCCTTACGATGCGCCCAAGGCATCGTTAGAATTAGTGCTCGAAACTATCAGACACAATCTCGGTACCGCATCTTGAGGAGACCTCCGGATGAGACAGACTGAAATATCATCTCCTTATTCGATTGCGATGGCAACCTTCGCTTTCCTCATTTCGCTCGGGGCGACCGGACCGGCTTTCGCCCGGGCGAATGATAACAGACGCCCCCGTCTGTTCTTCACGCCGGAGAAGGTCCAGCGCCTCCAGCAGCGCCTCGAGCGTGACGAGCGAGCCCGAGCAGGATGGCAACGGATCAAGGAGCGTGCCGACCGTCAGCTCGGAGAAGATCTGGTCTCGAAGGAATACGCCGAGGGCGGGACCGGCCAGCATGGCAACTACGGCCGACCGAGCAACCAGATGGCCGGTATGGGTTCGGCCCTGGGCCTGGCCTATCGCATGACCGGCAGCGAAGACTACGCCCGGAAACTGAGAGAGGCAATGATCCATTACGGGCGATTCGCACGCTGGGCCGGCGATGCCCACCACACGCCTCCGTGGCATTCCGAACTCAATACGGCCCGCTTCTGCTTCGGCTACGCCGTGGCATATGACTCGATCCATGATTTCCTGGACGAAGCAGAGCGCGCGTCTCTAGCGCAATCCATGATCCGGCTGGGCATCCTCCCGACCCTGAACGACTGGGTCCTGGGTGATCGGCGCATTCACGCGCTGGACTCGATGGGGCACAACTGGTGGAGCGTCTGCGTTTCCATGGCGGGTCTGGCCGCGCTGTCGCTGGCCGGTGATGAGCCACAGGCAGAAGCCTGGGTCGAGGAGGTCTCCGAGGCCTTTCCCGAGTGGTTTTGCTACCAGGGCAACATCCTTCAAAACAAATCGCCCAATTTCGACCGCGACGGGGCCTTCTACGAAAGCGTGGGCTATGCCGACTACGCCCTGTCTGAATATTTGCTGTTTCGCCTGGCGGCGGCAAATGCTCTGGGCCCGTCGGCCCTGCCGGATATTCCGCTGCTGAAGACCGCAGGCAACTTCTTCCTGCACACGGCTTATCCAACCGACGAAGCCCTGCTGTCCGTCAATTTCGGAGACAGCAGCTTACACAAATCCGGAGCACGAACCCTGCGCCTGCTCCTGGCCAATGGCTACGACACGGAAGCCTACCAGTGGTACCTCGGTCGAACGGATCCAGGGCTCGACGATCCCATCGGGCTGATCTACGACAGAACACGATCCGTCGCGGCTCGGCCGCAATCGCTGCCCACCTCGGTGCTCTATCCGGACATAGGATGGGCCGTTCTGAGATCGTCCTGGGACGACAACGCCACCATGCTGGCGGCCAAGTCGGGATTCACCTGGAATCACGCCCATCCGGACGCGGGGTCGTTCATCCTGTTTCACGCCGGCAAACCTCTGCTCATCGATTCGGGCAACTGCTCCTATAGCCGACGGGAGTACTCGAGCTATTACCGCCAGAGCAAGGCGCACAACGTGATCCTGATTGATGGCGAGGCCCAAAACCCGGAGGCGTGCAGCCGGGGCGACCGCGGTGTCAAAACGCCCGGGCAACTCCACCACCTGCTGGATGCGGCAGGGATCAAGTATGTCTTTGCCGACGCCACCGGGCCCACGGCCTGGAAGTTCTCACGCAACTATCGTCATTTCTTGTGGATTGACGACGTCATCCTGATCTTCGACGATGTCCGGGCCCACGAACCGGGCCGGCTTGAATGGCTGCTACACTACGAAGGAGACCTCCGCCAGGACGGCTCAATCGTGCTCCTCACAAACGAAGATGCCACACTCGAAATGCGCCCGTTGTTTCCAGAAGACATGCAGATGGTGGAGAAGATGGGCTTGAAGGATCATGACCCTGATACGACAGTGCCGTACCTGGCCCTCACGCCGGAAGGCGATAGGCGCGAGGCCAAGTTTGTCACGGCCCTCATACCGCTGCCGGGCAACGGCGAAAAAGGCATCCCGCGCATCACCTCGTTGAAATCCCAAAACGCATTGGGCGTGCGCATCGAGAATGATGAAACCGTCACGGACGTGTGGCTGAATCTGATGGCAGACGGCCGGCGCATGCACCGCAACAGTAACAACGTGATCGATGGCTGGGACACGGATGCGTATCTGGTGGGCTTGACCCGACCGGCGGATGCCACCGACAGCGACCCGGACACGCTTACCCGTTGTTTCGTCGCGTGTGGCAGCTATCTGCGCAAGGATGGGAAGGTCGCTCTCCAGTCGCTTTCGAAGGTCTACACGGTCTTCACCTGCCGGAGCCCCGAGATGCAGGTCGCATTGCAGGGCCAGCCTATCATCCGAGCATCGATTCGGACGCAGGCCAAGCCACGTGCTGTGAGTCTCAACGGAAAGGCTGTCGATCCTGCCTACGATGCCGGCAAGCAGATACTCCGAATACGCCTGGATGGCGAACGCAGTCAAGCGACGGGGCCGTAGCGTGGCCCCAGGGTCGGCGCCAGTTCTTCACCGAAGGCGAGCAGTTCTTCGCGCTGGCTGTCCGTCAATGGTTTGTACTGCCGGGCTAGTTCCACGTTCTGAATTGCCTGTTCCATGGTGAAGGGACCGACATTGGCGACACTGACCCCGTCGAGGTCCAGCGCGTATGCCAGCGCCTGCGACAACATTGCGGCCGGCGTGCTGCAACCCACCCAGCCCCGGCGATGATTGGGAAAGCCGCCTTTGATCCCCGCGTAGACCTTCATCGCCACCACACCCACGTTGCGCTTGCGGCATTCGGGCAAGACCTTGCTTTCGAAGTCGTAGATGTTCCGATCGGCGTAATTCATCACCGGCATCACCACGTCGATCTGGTCCGTCTCGAGCATCTGCACGAAACGTGGCGGCCGCGCGTGGCCCGAGATACCGATGAAACGCGTCTTGCCCGCCTCTTTCTGCTTGAGCAGGTATTCCAGGATGCCGTCCTTGGCGAGAACCTTCTCAATGTCCTTGCCGCCGACATGGTGGATGTGTACCAGGTCTACGTGATCTGTCTTGAGTGTGCGCAGCGACGTCTCGAAGGACTCCTGCGCCCGCGCGCCCGAATCGGTCCAGCACTTGGTGACGAGAAAAACCCTGTCGCGCCGTGTCGGCAGGATCTGACCGAGAGCCTCCTCGGCAATGCCGTAGATACGGGCGGTATCGACGTAGTTGACGCCGCGATCGATGACCTCGGCAAAGATCTTCGCCGCCTCGTCGATGTCGCCCCGGGCCTCGCCGATGGGAGCTGTGCCCAGGCCCAGGATCGTGACCCTGGCTCCGGTACGGCCCAGCACGCGCCTCGGCAGATCGGAACCAGCCGAGGCGGCGTGACTCCCTGCTACGCCCATGGCCAACCCGGCCCCGGTGAGAGCGGTCTTCTGCAAGAACGCGCGGCGACTATAACTCGACGCATCCGGTGTGGAGGTTTGCGAATATGCCTGGCGGCGTTTCATCTCAATGACTCCCATCACGGCCTCAGAACTTCCGCCCCTTCGCTTTCGGCTGCAGGCCACCTTATCAAAGAGGGCGCATGCTGTCCAGGTTCGTCCACCTTCACTCAGAAGAAATCTACTCGAAAACAAGCGTCCCAACCTTCTCGAATTCATGAAAGCTCGATCCGACTTGGGCCCAACTCCAGCTCGTGGTCCGGCCCTCGTTATGATCGACACGGTAGCAGTTAGCCCACCAGGCCCCCCTATGCATATTGGGTCCGGAACGACATCCTGCGCCGTGATACGAAGAGTCCAGTATACCCGCGGTCTGTTTATCCTACG
>CP070782.1:3417812-3438391 GCA_020346325.1 Phycisphaerales bacterium | reverse complement strand
GCGAGTGGGTCAACCTCGGGGCGCTGACGACCAACAGCGATCTCAAGAACGACTACTCGGCCGTCTCGGTCATGCTGGATGGAAAGCACGCGATCAGCACGGGCTCGACGAAGGTGGGCTCGCTGATCGGCGATCATACCAAGACCTCGATCGGCACGCTGTTCAACACGGGGTCCTACGTCGGAGCCATGACGATTATTATGGCCACGGGCAAACCCCTGCCGAAGTCCATCCCGAGCTTCGCGTGGTATGTCGAGGGGATGGTCACCAAGGGGTTCGGCCGGGGCAAATTGTATGAGACGGCCGCGATGGCCATGAGCCGGCGCGGATGCCAATGGACAGAGGCGGAACAGGCCATGTGGGACGCGATCTTCGATATGACCGCCCCCATTCGCAACGAGGCTATCAAGAAGAGTCGCAGAGCAATGATGATGAAGTGACGTTCAGAACAGGAGGTATATCTATGGCGACAGTAGCAGAACGTGTCAAGGCAGTCACCGCGCGAGTGTTGAAGGTTCCCCCGGAAGAGATTCGTCCGGAACAGAGTTTCGCGGAAGATCTGGGGGCGGAGAGCGTTCAGTCGATTGAACTGGTGGCGATGTTCGAAGAGGAGTTCGGCATCGAGATGGATGAGGATTCGGCGCTAGCGGTCGAGACCGTCGGGGCCGCGGTCGAGTTCATCAGGAACGTATGCAAGGAACAAGGAGTGGACGTAGAGGAATAGACCGTCACTACCACGACGAAAGGAGCTCACATGGGCAATGCCAAAAAGCACCACCGCCTGGTAGATACCGACCGGCCCAATCTGCTGGAAGATACGTTTCCGTATACGCTGCCGCCGCGGATCAAGCTTCACGGACCGTTGATCGAGTACATCGACGGCCAACCGGTGGAATTCGATATTTCCGACCTCGAGACCAGGCCGATCTTCATCAGCGACACCACCTTCCGGGACGGCCAACAGTCCCGCCCGCCCTACACCGTCGATCAGATGGTGCGCATCTACGACCTACTGGCCCGTCTGGGTGGCCCGAACGGGATTGTCCGGCAGACGGAGTTCTTCCTGTATACGAAGAACGACCGGGAGACGCTGGACAAATGCCGTGAGCTGGGGCACACGTACCCGGAGTGCACTGGGTGGATCCGCGCCGTCAAAGGCGACTTCCGTCTCGTCAAGGAGGTGGGGCTCAAAGAAACGGGCATGCTGACCAGTTGCTCCGATTACCATGTCTTCCACAAGCTCAAGTTTCGCACGCGCCAAGCGTGTATCGACAGCTACTGCGAGGTGGTGGCGGCCGCGTTCGAGGCCGGGGTTCGTCCCCGTTGTCACCTGGAAGACGTCACCCGCGCCGACATCGAGGGATTCGTCCTGCCGTTCGTCGACCGTCTCGTGGAGATGAGCGAACAGGTGCCCGAGGAACTCCGCGTGAAGATCCGTCTGTGTGACACGATGGGTTTCGGGATCAGTTATCCGGGAGCGGAACTGCCGCGCAGCATTCCTAAACTCATCTACAAACTCAATCGCGAGTGTGGGGTGCCGAGCGATCGGCTCGAATGGCACGGGCACAACGATTTCCATAAGGTCCACGTCAACGGCGCCACGGCCTGGCTGTATGGTTGCGATGTGGTCAACACCACCCTGTTTGGCTTCGGCGAGCGGACGGGCAATCCTCCACTGGAAGGCGCCATCATCGAATACATCGCTTTGAAAGGGGACACCTGCGGCATCGACACGATGGCCATCACCGAACTGGCGAAGTATATGCGATCCATCGGCCTGCCCATTCCCGACAACTACCCCTTTGCCGGGCGGGCCTTCAACACGACGCGTGCCGGAATCCACGCCGGCGGACTGCGTCAGGACGAGCGAATCTACAATATCTTCGACACGGAGACGTTGCTGGGCCGCCCGCCGCGGGTCGCCATCACGGACAAGAGTGGTGCCGACGGCGTGGCCCACTGGCTCAATGAGTTCTTCGGTCTCAGGGGAGACGAGCGCATCAACAAGATCAAGGTGCATAAGCTCGCCCGTTGGGTCATCGACCAGTATGATCAGGAAGGTCGTCTGACGGCGATCAGCGATCAGGAATTGGAGGCCAAAGCCAAGGAACTTTTGCCGGATTACTGGAAGAAATACAAAAGCACCTAGATTCCGTTCGCTCACGAGGAGATTGTCGTCCTGCTCGGTTGTCTCCGGTCAAGGCCGTATCGAATTTGATGCCTGAGCCTAAGCACAAGAGGTGCCCACCCTGTGTCTCTGGCGACAGGGTGGGGCCGCGTCAGGCGGTGGTTTGGGCGGCGGCTTGGTTGACGAGGAAGAGGACAGCCATGCGGACGGCCAGGCCGTTCTTGACTTGCTGGAGGATGACGCTGTTCTTGCCGTCGGCGACTTCGCTTTCCATTTCCAGGCCGCGATTGATCGGGCCCGGGTGCATCACGACGATATCGGACTTGGCGCGTTTCATGCGCTCGACGGTCAGGCCGAAATAGCGCGAGTACTCGCGAATCGACGGAAAGGGATTGCCGCCCAGCCGCTCGAACTGGATGCGGAGCATGTTCACCACGTCGACTTTCTCGATCACCTCATCGAGTGAGTAGCTGACGCGGACCGGCAGTTGATCGACATTGCCCGGCATGAGCGTGGGTGGGGCGACGAAGGTGACCTCGGCGCCGAGTTTGGTCATGGCCCACATGTCGCTACGGGCCACGCGTGAGTGGGCGATGTCACCGACGATGGCGACCTTGAGCCCTTCGAGCGAGCCCTTCATCTGGCGAATCGTGTAGACGTCGAGCAGGGCCTGGGTGGGGTGCTCGCAGTAGCCGTCGCCGGCGTTGACGACGCAGGCGTTGATATTCTTGCTCAGCAGTTTCGGTGCCCCGGCGGCGTTGTGGCGGATGACCACGATGTCGATGCCCATCGCCTCGAGGTTGCGGGCGGTATCGAGCAGGGTCTCGCCTTTGCTGACGGCGCTACTTTTTTTGGTAAACTCAATGGTGTCGGCGCTGAGGCGGCTGGCGGCCAGGGCGAAGCTGTTGCGCGTCCGCGTGCTGTCCTCGAAGAAGAGATTCACGACCACTTTGCCACGCAGAGGGGGGGCCTTCTTGACCGAGCGCGTGCTGACCTGCTCGAAGCCCTGGGCCGTGTCAAGGATGTAGTTGATCTCTTCGGCCGTGAGGTCGCGGAGGCCGATGAGGTGCTTGTGCTGCCACCTGAACTGCTTGCTCTTTCGCATGATCGCCATGTTCGTTCCGTGCCGTCGTTTGGAGCCGTGATGGGTGTGTCGCTCCACGATATTGAGGATGCGGTTCATTTGTCCTTACCCGACTACAACCTCGTTCTTCCCGTCCGACTCAATGAGGCTGACCTGGACCGACTGGCCCGGCTGCACCTCGGCCCTATGACCGACATAATCGGCCTGGATCGGGACTTCCCTGCCCGCTCGTTCCACGAGGACGGCGAGTCTGATCGCCTTGGGTCGGCCGAGATCGATCAGGGCGGCCATCGCCGCCCGGGCCGAACGGCCGGTATAGAGCACGTCATCGACCAGGATGACAGTTTTGTCACCGATGTCGAAGCCGATTTCGGTGGTTCGCACTTGCGGCTGACCGATGCCACGGGGTGAGTTGAGGTCGTCGCGGTACAGCGTGATGTCAAGCGTGCCACAAGGGACGGCGTGGCCGAACTGCTGGGACAGGTGGCCGGCCAGACGCTGGGCGAGAATCTCGCCCCGGCTGCGGACTCCGATAATGGTCAGGTCATTGGCGCCCGCTGCGTCGGCGGCAATCGTCTCGGCCAGGGAACGGAGGGTCTCCTCTATCTGCTCGCCATCCAGGATGATTTCCATAGCTGCCGTCTACCTCTAAATGCGATTCTGCACGCTCGTTGCGGTGAGTATATCAGCATGCCTCCGGTAAGGCAAGGTTTCGCGGCAGAGTTTTCAGAATCGGCCTTTACAGTCCTGAGAAGCCCGTTATACTACCTGGAGCGGCGGAATTTGCTTGAAACGATGGCTTGTTTCTGCTATCATAAGCACAGTCGTTTGGAGGACACGATCCAAGCACAGAGGGTGAGTTTTTTGGGGGGTGTAAGGCGTGCCGAGAAGCGGTTTCGGCCATGTCCGGGGTTCAGTGATGCGAAACGGGTACGAGAAGCCAGCGATCAAGGCCTCAAGATTATGGGGCGTTGCAATTCTGGCCGGGCTTCTGGCGATGGCCGGAAGAGCGGCGGCGCAGAATACACCGCTGGTTCAGCCCCAGGGCCTCGACCGCGTGGGAATTTACGCCTTGCGGGAGGTGGCTCCGAACCTGACGGGAGAGGGCGTGCGTTTCGGCGTTCTCTGCCGCAGCCTTGCCCATCAGGATGACCAGGCCCAGGAGGATTACCTGCCCAACACCAAGCACGCCTGTCTGGCGGGGGCCCGGCTCCGTTCGGAAGGCGGCAACGGGATCTCGGCCCATTCGACGGCGGTCTGCTCTATTCTGTTCGGCGACGACCCGGCTGGAGCTACGCCGTATTTCGGCTCGTTTCTGTACCAGGGGGCGGCGCCGGCAGCGGAAGGCCGTATCTTTGAATACCTTCGCTTCGGCGAGCAGTATATCTTTCCCCAGACGCGACCTGACGTGGACGTGATCACGGCCAGCTTCGGCTTCCAGTTCGAGAACTGGTGGACGCGGGGGGTCGAATCCCTGGCCGAGCACGAGGGGCTGCCCGTGCTGGCCAGCGTCGGTAACGGCACGAATGCCTCTGACCCGCCACTGTATCCGGGAGCCGGTTCCAACGCGATTGGGGTGGGCGTGGTCAGTTCCGTTAGGACCGGCGATCCCGCCACCGATTTGATGCATTTCACGCTGGCCTATCCGGAGCGGTCCACGCTGGGGCCAACCGACGACGGCCGGTGCAAGCCCGATCTGATCGCGCCGGGCAACTGCCTGGTGGCCGGCGCCGACGACGATAGCGCCTACATCATGTCGGGTGACTGGTCGAGCTTCGCCACGCCCGTGACGGCGGGCGTGGTGGGCCTGCTGGTGCAGACGGCCAGGCAATACGAGGCGCTGAGTCCGGTGCTCTCGCCCCGCGCGGGCGCCTGTGCCATCAAGGCGATTCTCATGAGTTCGGCGACGAAACTGCCGTTCTGGCATAAGGGCCGGCTGAGCACCGAGGACGATCGCGAAGCGCCGTTGGATCTGATTCAGGGTGCCGGGATGGTCAATGCCGTGGAGGCGCATCGCCTGTTGACGGCTGGACGGATCGAGCCGGGCGATGGGGCGTCGACCGGATGGGACCTCAACGAGTTGGATGCTGAGAGCGGGTTGCCCCAGGTGTATCGCATGAGCGTGGCGGAACCGACCGGCAAGGTTCTCACGGCCACACTGGTCTGGAACCGGCATTACAGCAGAGAGTATCCATTCGAGCGGTTGGAGGGGACCGATAGCGACTTGCGGATCGAACTTCGGGCCATTGATCCGGACAACTCCAGCAATGACCTGTGGCTCGATTCCTGCGACAGCAAACTGGACAACGTCGAGCATCTCTATACGCGGCTGTTGCCGGAATACAGTGTCTACGAACTCGTGGTCTCGTACAGTGACCTGGACGCTGCCGCGGCCTCTGGGATCTCCGAGCGCTATGCGGTGGCGTGGACCGTCGGCGAGGAGCCGGACAGCGACAACATTCTGTGGCACGACCTGAATGTCGACGGCATCGTCGATGAGGCCGATTTCACGATCTTCCTGGACAACCGCAACCTGGGTTTGACCTCCCCGGATGCCTACGTGATCGGAGATATCAACGACGACGGGATTATCGATGGGACGGACCTGGAGAGGATCTTTGCCAACCGCAATCGCACGGCGGACTGGCGGACAACGGTCGTGGCGAACTAGTCGCGCTCCGTGTCGGAGCACGGGCATACGGTGGGCTCGAGGACCCATTCCCCTGACGTAAGCTATGCGTGGCAACCGATGGTACAACATCCTGATCGTTCTGGGCGTTGTCGCCGTCTCGACGGCCTCGACAACCGAACGCTGGCGCTTCCTCGTGGTGGGCGACACGCAGGGTGCTCTTACAGCCGTCAACACCCCCATCCTCTCTGAATTGGTCCGCGAGATTCTGCGCCACGATGTGGACCTGGTCATCTTCACCGGCGATCTCGTCTCGGGTGTGCGGGCGGCTCCCGATCTGTTCGAGGCCCAGTTGTGGGAATGGGTGCGTGTGATGGAGCCGGTGTACGAGGCCGGGATCGATGTCTACGTGTGCCGGGGCAATCACGAAGTCAAGGATATTTGGGGCGCCGAGCTTATCGATACCTTCAACCCGGTCGACAACTGTGCCTTGCGCTGGCTGGCCGTGTTTGGCAACGGTGCCTATCCGAAACTCATGCTGCCCGACAATGGCCCCGTCGGCGAGCGGTTTATGACCTATGCGGTTGAGCACAAGAATGCGTTGATCGCCGGGCTCGATCTCTACGCGGGGGCGAGGCACCGCCTGGCGCACACCTTGAACCAGAGCTGGCTCGATTCGGTGCTGGTATCGAACACGAGACCGCATGTGTTCGTGTTCGGTCACGAGCCGGCGTTCAGAACCTATCACGAGGATTGCCTCGACGCCTATCCGGACCGGCGGGATGCGTTCTGGATAAGTCTCGAACGGGCCGGCGCGCGGGTCTACTTCTGTGGGCACGACCACTATTACGATCACGCGGTGGTCGAGGATGGGGACAGCGATCCCGACAACAACATTCATCAGATCATCGCCGGTACCGGCGGGGGCTCTTTCTACACGTGGGCCCCTCCGTACGATGGAGACAACGGAGCCTTCACCGTTCGGCCACGCTACCACGCCAAGCAGCACGGATACATGCTGGTGGATGTCGAGGGTCTGGACGTCACTGTGACCTGGATGGAACGATGGGACACGGGCGCGTTGGCGCCAGTGCTCTACGTGGCCCGAGATTGGTGGCGGTATCACGTCGACCTCGGCTTGACGCTTCTGCGGCCCCGTGGTTTCGAGCGGGTGGTGGCATCCCAGCCCTATATGGTACAGTGGAAAACGGTTCCCAGCGGCACGGTCGCCCGCGCCGTCCTCGAATACTCCCTCGATGGAGGAGCGAATTGGCAACTGATCGAGACCGTGGACAACACGGGCTCGTATGAGTGGTTCGTCCCCGCGGCGAACTCCGCCAGTTGCCTTTTTCGCGTCAGTGATGCCGCGGAGCCGGCGAGCCAGGACATCAGTGATGGGCCGTTCTCCGTGTTCGAGTGCCAGGCCAAACTGGCAGGCGATCTGAACGGCGACTGTTATGTCGACTTTGCGGATCTGGCCATCCTGATGAGCGAATGGCTGACGTGTGGCAATCCCCTCGATCCGGCCTGTGGTTTCTTCCAGTAGTCGAGTCGGCCCGGGTCGACCGCCAGCCTCAAATCAACACCTCCGTAAAAACCTCCTTTTCCTCGTCTCTGGTTTCTGGTACAAATGCGGCAACTACACGGACGTTGGGAATCATTGGTATGGGCAATCAGGACGGCAAGAGAGCAACCCCCAGGCAGATCTGGGGGCGAACGGCCCAGCGCGGGGAGAGGGCATCGTTTCTTCCGGATTTTTGAAAGCGTAGGTGCGCTATGACAGACCAGGTGCTTATCAGGAACGGCCGGGTGATTGACCCGGCGAACCATCTCGACAAGGTGTGTGACGTTCTCATTCTGGATGGCAAGGTCGCGGAGGTTGGCCGAGTCAACGGGGCGGCCGCCAAGGCGGTGGATCGAGTCATCGATGCCACAGGCAAGGTCGTGACGCCGGGCCTGATCGATATCCACGTTCACTTTCGCGAGCCGGGGGACGAAGAAGAGGAGACGATCGCCAGCGGTTCGGCCGCGGCGGTGGCGGCCGGCTTCACCTCGGTGGTCTGCATGCCCAATACGAACCCCACGATCGAGAACGAGACCGACATCGAGTATGTCCATCGCAAGGGCCGACAGGCGCGAAAGACCCACGTCTACGTGATGGGTGCGATCACTAAGAACCGCGAAGGGGTGGAACTGGCGGAGATGGGCTTGATGGCGGAAGCGGGGGCGCGGGGCTTCACCGACGACGGCCACGGTGTCCAGGATGTCTCCGTCATGCTGCGAGCCCTGAAGTACGCCAAGATGTTCGACTGCGTGGTGGCCCAACATTGCCAGGACGACCGGATCGCCGGCAACGGTGTCATGAACTCGGGGTATTATGCCACAATTCTGGGCCTGCCCGGCATGGATGCCCTAGCCGAGGAGGCCATGCTGTGGCGTGACATCCAACTGATCAAGAAGACCGAAGTGCGCTACCACGCCCAACACATCTCGACGGCTGGCTCGGTGGAACTGATCCGGCAGGCGAAGAAGGACTCGCTGCCCGTGACGTGCGAGGTGACCCCGCATCATCTACTGCTCACCGAAGAGGCGTGTGCCGAATACGACACCAACTACAAGGTCAATCCGCCGGTGCGGCGGCAGAAGGATGTGGAGGCCTTGAAGGAAGCCATCGCCGAGGGCCTGGTGGATGCCCTGGCCACCGATCACGCGCCGCACTTGCAGAGTGAAAAGGAGTTGGAGTTCCTGACCGCTCCCTTCGGGATCGCCAGTCTGGAGTGTGCGTTGGGGCTGTACATCAAAGCCTTGCTGGAGCCGAAGATTCTGGACTGGCCCGGTCTGATCCGGATGATGACCGTGAAACCCGCCAACGTCATTGGGATTGACAAAGGCACATTGGGACGAGGCAAGCAGGGGGATGTCACCATCATCGACCCTGAAGCCGACTGGGAGGTCGACATTAACAAGTTCGCCTCCAAGAGTCGCAACTGTCCCTATCATGGCTGGAAAGTCAAAGGCAAGGTCGAGACAACCATCGTCGGGGGCGAGGTTCGCTTCGAAGCCTAGGTGGCCTCGGGAACGCGCGTCGGATCGCTTCGCCCGAACCGGCTTCCGATCGTGGGAGCCTCTGGCCATTCGGGAACAAGGGAGAGAATTGCTATACCGAAAGGTCGCTGTCAGACGGCAGGGGGCCGGCGGCCTGCGAAACCAGACGGGGAGTCGCATCGCGATGCCATATGTCATTGATGGAACGAATTTGCTGTGGGCGATCCAGGAGTCACACGAAGAGTGTGAGATTGCCGGCGAGGTGCAGCTTTGTCTGACGCTGGACCGGTATTTCGCGCTGGTCGGCGACGCGGGCGAGATTGTCTTCGACGGGGCCGGTCCGCCGGACAAGAGTATCTTCGACGCGGTGGCGCATCTCGATGTGATCTTCTCCGGCTTCAGCAGCGATGCGGACTCGGTGATCGAGGAAAAGGTCCTGGCGAACACCGCCCCGCGCCGCCTGACGGTGGTCAGCAGCGACCGGCGGTTGCGCAAGGCCGCGGGCGAGCGCAAGGCGACCGCCTTGAAGTCGGAACTGTTCTGGAACCAAGTCCTCAAGGAGTTGAGTCGCAAGAAACCGGCCGAGAAAGAACCCGAGGAAAAACGCGACGGTTTGACCGAAGGCGAGACGAAACAGTGGCTGGATCTTTTTGGGCTGGAGGACTAGGCGGTATTGAGAATGTAGGCAAAGGTGGTTAAGCTCCGTTGATACCTGCTGCCCGAAATTTTGTCTTGCCGGACGCGTCAAAAATGTGTATAAGCGCCTCCCTTTAGTATGACCACATTTTCGCTGCGCCGGAGGGCTCCTTTTCTTCGAGGGGCTGACTCCTCCGGAGTGTAGAGGGCGTGGTTTGAAAGCCGCCTGCACGGGGGTTTTGAGCTAAGTTGTGTTCTAATCATCTTTTACCGAAAGTGGAGAAGCTATGACGCGTAGAATGGTAACGATTGACGGAAACACGGCAGTGGCGCATGTGGCCCATGCGACCAATGAAGTGATCGCCATTTACCCGATCACGCCGAGTTCACCGATGGGTGAGATGTCCGATGCCAAGACCGCCAAGAGTGAGCCGAACATCTGGGGGACCGTTCCTTCCGTGACGGAAATGCAGTCCGAAGGTGGAGCGGCCGGCGCCGTTCACGGGGCGTTGGCGGCCGGGGCCTTGACGACGACCTTCACCGCTTCGCAGGGCTTGCTTCTGATGATTCCGAATATGTACAAGATTGCTGGCGAATTACTGCCGGCCGTCTTCCATATCTCGGCGCGTTCGCTGGCCTGCCAGGCTTTGTCCATTTTTGGCGACCACTCCGATGTCACCACCTGTCGCGAGACCGGTTTTGCGATGCTCTGTTCCAGCAGCATTCAGGAGATCATGGACTTCGCGTTGATTGCCCAGCAGTCGACGCTGGCGTCGCGCGTGCCGTTTCTGCACTTCTTCGACGGTTTCCGCAGCAGCCATGAGGTCCAGAAGGTTGAGGAATTGACCTACGATGACATGCGGGCAATAATCGACGAAGAACTGGTGGCGGCCCACAAGGCGCGCGCCCTTTCGCCCGACCATCCGCTGATCGGCGGTACGGCCCAGAACCCGGACGTGTATTTCCAGGGACGCGAGACGGTCAACAAGTTCTACCTGGCCACACCGAAAATCGTTCAGGATACGATGGACAAGTTTGCCCAGGTTGTGGGTCGACAGTACAAGCTGTTCGATTACTTCGGGGCGCCGGATGCCGAGAAGGTGATTATCATCATGGGTAGCGGTGCCGACACGGCGCATGAGACGGCCGAGTACTTGGCCTCGAAGGGCGAGAAGGTCGGCGTCATGAAGGTGCGCTTGTATCGTCCCTTCAGCATCGAGCATTTTGTTGCGGCTCTCCCGAAGACGGCTACCAAATTCGCCGTGCTGGATCGGACGAAGGAGCCGGGCGCGATCGGCGAGCCCCTGTATTTGGACATTCGCACGGCGGTGGGCGAGGCCATGGCTGACGGCCTGCTGTCGTACGACGGCTACCCGGTCATCGTGGGCGGACGCTACGGCCTGGGCTCGAAGGAGTTCACGCCGGCCATGGTCAAAGCCGTATACGACAATCTGGATCAGGCCAAGCCCAAGCGCAGCTTCACGGTCGGTATTGTCGACGACGTGACGAACACGAGCCTGGACGTTGACCGCTCGTTCGAGCTTCCCACGGACGGGCAGTTCGCCGCCATGTTCTACGGTCTTGGTTCCGATGGTACGGTCGGTGCCAACAAGAACTCGATCAAGATCATTGGCGAGAACACCGACAACTATGCCCAGGGCTACTTTGTGTATGACTCCAAGAAGGCCGGGGCGGTGACGATCTCCCACCTGCGTTTCGGAAAGAACCTGATTCGCCGGCCTTACTTGGTCGATAAGGCCGACTTCATTGCCTGTCACAATCCCAGCTTCCTCGAGAAGTATGACATGCTCGCTTCGGCTAAGGAAGGCGCGACGTTCCTGCTGACCACCAGCCACAAGCCGGAAGAGGCCTGGGATACGCTGCCGAAAGAAATGCAGCAGCAGATGATCGACAAGAAGATGAAGTTCTATGTCATTGATGCGATTTCTTTGGCCGAAGAACTGGGACTGGGGGCCCGCATCAACGTGATCATGCAGACGGCCTTCTTCAAAATCAGCGACATCATTCCGGAGGCCGATGCGGTTAAGGCGATCAAGGACGCGATCTACAAAACCTACGGCAAGAAGGGCGAGAAGATCGTTAGCATGAACAACGGGGCGGTCGACAAGGCGTTGGATCGTATCTTCGAGGTCAAGGTGCCCAGCGCAGTTAGCAGCTCCTGGAGCCGCCCGCCCGTGGTGCCGGCTGACGCTCCGACGTTCGTCAAGGAGGTCACCGGTGAGCTCATGGCGATGCGGGGCGACGCGGTGCCGGTCAGCAAGATGCCGGTCGATGGCAAGTATCCCACCGGGACGACCAAGTACGAAAAGCGCAACATCGCGGTCCACATTCCCGTCTGGGAACCGGATGTGTGTCTCCAGTGCGGCATGTGCTCGTTGGTCTGCCCCCACGCGGCGATTCGTGTCAAGAACTACGACACCAAGTATGCCGATGGCGAGGCTCCGAAAACCTTCAAGAGCATCGACGCCAAGGGCAAAGGGTTTGAAGGGATGAAGTACACCGTGCAGGTTGCCCCGGAAGACTGCACCGGTTGCGGTGCCTGTGTGCAAACGTGCCCCGGGAAGGAGCGGGATGCCAATAAGCAGCCGACTGGACGCAAGGCCATCAACATGGAATTGCAGGAGCCGATTCGTGACACCGAGCGGGCCAACTATGACCACTTCCTTTCGATTCCGCGGACGGACCCGGCGCTGTTCAAGCGCAATACGGTCAAGGGCAGCCAGTTGCTCGAGCCGCTGTTCGAGTATTCGGGGGCCTGTGCTGGCTGCGGTGAGACGGCGTACGTCAAGCTGCTCAGCCAGCTCTTCGGCGACCGGGCCATGATCGGCAATGCGACGGGGTGTTCCTCGATTTACGGTGGCAACCTGCCCACGACGCCTTACACTACCCGGGCCGACGGCCGGGGGCCAACCTGGAGCAACAGCCTCTTCGAGGACAACGCTGAGTTCGCCATGGGGATGCGACTGTCCGTTGATAAGTTCCGCCAGTTGGCTTTGGAATTGCTGGACCAGGTGGCCGAGAAGGGTTGTGTGGACAAGGCGTTGGCCGCGGAGATCCGCACGGCGACGCTGGCCGACGATCCGGAGCAGGACGCCATCGAGGCACAGCGTGCTCGTGTCGACCAGCTCAAGGCTCAGGCCACCAAGAGTGATTGCCCCGAGTGCAAGCGCCTGCTGACGGTGACCGACTACCTGGTGCGCAAGAGCATCTGGGCGCTCGGTGGCGACGGTTGGGCCTACGACATCGGCTACGGTGGTCTGGATCACGTCCTGGCCAGTGGGGCCAACGTCAACGTGCTCGTGCTCGATACGGAAGTGTATTCCAATACCGGCGGTCAAATGTCCAAGTCGACGCCGCGGGCCGCCGTGGCGAAGTTTGCCGCCGGGGGCAAGCCGGCCCCCAAGAAGGATATGGGCCTGCTGGCGATGACCTATGGCAACATTTACGTTGCCAAGGTGGCACTAGGAGCCAATCCGGCACAGGTCGTCAAGGCCTTTGTCGAGGCCGAGGCATATCCGGGACCGTCACTGATCCTGGCTTATGCGCACTGCATCGCGCACGGTATCAGTATGACCACCGGCACCGAAAACCAGAAGAAAGCCGTGGCCTGTGGCCATTGGCCATTGTACCGCTTCGATCCGCGCCTGAGGCAAGCCGGCAAGAATCCGTTGCAACTCGATTCGAAGACGCCTACGATGACGTTCGAGGACTACGCCTACGGCGAGAACCGCTACCGGTCGCTGAAGCAGTCCAAGCCGGAGACGGCTGCCGAGTTGATGAAGCTGGCAAGCGAGGACGCGGCGAATCGATATGCTTTGATGGAGCAGCTTGCCAACCTCAAGTGTGGGCAAGACTAGCGAGGACCCGCTGGCATGAGTCCTAAAGGCCAACTACATGGGATAAGGAAGTGACATGTTCAAGACGGCAGTTAGGCACGCGGTAGTCATTGGACTAGTGGCTTTGACCTGCGCCGGGTGTGGCCAGCAGGCGGTCGAGACGCCGTCAGGCGACGACCACCTGCTGGTCATGGGCCCGGCAAGCGAGGCCATGGCCGAGCCGCCGGAGTATGTGTCGGAAATCCTGGCGTCTTCCGGGGGACTGGACCTCTGGAGGCGGCAGACCCGGCTCCGCGCCGACGGTGTCGTGAAGCTGTATCAACCGGATGGCAGCTTCTATCTGAGTGAGCACGACCTCGATGTGTACCCCTGGTCCAATGCTGTTCGCATCGAGGCCAACGAACCGCGTGCTCGGTTCGTCTGGCAACTGGCCGAAGGACGCTACCAGACGTTGGAGGGCCAGGCACCTCTGGATGTCTCCCCGCTGGCAGGATCTTACGGGACGTACGCCGATGCCGTTCTCCACATCGTCACCGTGCCCGTGCGGCTGTTGGATGAGGAGGCCGAGCTGTATCGCGAGCCTGCGCCCATACACATTAGGGGGCAGTGGTACCAGCGCATCGTGGCCAAGTTTTATCCGGCCCGCACGGCCTCGAAGGATCGGGGAGGCGAGCGACTTGGTCCGGCCGAGTTTGGCTGGACCGACGGGGTGTACTTCCTGAATCGCGGGGCCGGTCTGATCGACATGATCTGGCTGGGCAGCGAGACTCGACAGGAGTATATCATGGTGCGCGGATACGACTACCCGCCGGAAGAGCCCGGTGTGCTCCGCGTCCCATCGAAGGTCGAGATCTTCCGGGCGGACGCTGAGGGGAATGTGAAGGAGCGCCTCGCGGAGCTTGATGTCAGCGGCAGATAGACGGTAGGCGAGGTGATACCTGAGGCGTAGGTTGAGGCAGAGGACATCATTGGATGTCACGGAGAGGGGACGGTCCGCCATGATAGCCGCGTTTCCGCACCTGCGCCAATCACCTCTGCCAGCGTCGTCGCGCATAGGCATCGATTGCATTCCACGGATCAGCGAACTATGATAGCCTCGACGCCGTAAGATATTTCAACGTCGGGCCGATCGCGGGATCGGACCGTTCTGTGATACATGTGGATGGCGCTGATGACGACGCGGGCGACAATCTGGCTCTTCTTCGTGGGTGTCCTCGCTTTTGTCCTGGCGGTGTTCTTTGCCTTGCGGGCCGGTGTGGGATCGGTGCAATTGCGGCCGGAATCCGATCAGGAGGCGCAGGCGGAGCCGCCGAAGCCGGCCGTCGTTGAAGACGGCAGCGCCTGGCCTATGTTTGGGGGTGGTCCGGGGCTGCTGGGCCGCGCCTCGGGGACATTGGGTGAATTACTGGCTGTACTGTGGAAGTTCACAACCGCCGGCGAGGTCAAATCGTCGCCTGTCATTTCCGACGGGCTGGTCTTCATTGGCTCCTCAGATGGCAACGTCTACGGTGTCGAACTGAACAGCGGCGCGGAACGCTGGGCCTACAAGACGGAAGATGTGATTGAGGGGGCGCCCTGTGTCGTCGACGGCACGGTGTTCGTCGGTTCGGGCGATGGTTTTCTCTACGCCCTGGCGGCTGATACCGGACAGTTGAAATGGAAGTACGAGACGGACGGCGAGATTCTCGGGTCGCCCAATTGGGTCCGCGCGCCGGACGGGCAGAAGACCTGGATCCTGATCGGCAGCTATGACAATCGAGTTCACTGTGTGGATTCCGAGAGTGGCCGGGCGGTCTGGACGTACGAAACGGACAACTATGTCAATGGCTCGCCCGCGGTCGCCGACGGCATGTGCGTCTTTGGAGGGTGCGATGCCATCATTCACGCGGTCTCAGTGGCCGACGGCTCCCGGATCGCCGGGATCGACAGCGGTTCATACATCGCCGGGTCGGCTGCGTTCATCGACGGCCAAGTGTACCTGGGCAACTACGACGACGTCTTCCTCCGGGCCGACATCGATGCGAATCAAATCGTTTGGGAGTACGCCGAGAGCAAAGGGGCGATCTTTTCCTCGCCGGCCGTGACGGACGATATCGTTGTGTTCGGCAGCCGTGACAACCTCGTCCGGGCTCTGCGCCGCGAGGATGGCAAACTCGTCTGGACGTTCAAGACACTCGGAGAAGTGGACAGTTCGCCGGCGATCTGTGGCGACAAGGTTGTGGTTGGTTCCGGAGATGGCCGTCTCTACCTGCTGAATCTCGCGGATGGTAAGCAGCTCTGGTCGTATGAGATTGGCCAGCCGATTCTCTCTTCGCCGGCCGTTGCCCAGGGGGCCGTGGTGGTCGGCTGTGACGATGGCAACGTATACGCCTTTGGCTCCGTGCGTGCCAACGGGGGGAACGCGAAATGAAAATCGTTCAGATCAGCCCGGGCTCGGGCGACAACTTCTACTGCGAAAACTGCCTGCGGGACGCGGCCCTGGTCAAGGCGACGCGCAAACTCGGGCACGACGTATTGATGGTGCCGCTTTACCTGCCCCTGCAGGCGGACAAGACCGAACAGGTCAGTAACGCGCCGATCTTCTTCGGTGGCGTAAACGTGTTCCTTCAGCAGAAACTGGCACTGTTTCGCAAGACGCCGCGCTGGGTCGACAAGCTGTTCGATTCGCGTCGCCTCCTCGAATGGGCGGGACGCAAGGCAGGGATGACCCGTGCGAAAGACCTGGCCGAGACGACCATCTCCATGCTGGAAGGCGAACACGGTCATCAGGTCAAGGAACTGGATCGTCTCGTCAACTGGCTCCTGGAGACGGAGCATGGTCCGGACGTGGTGTGTCTGTCGAATATCCTGCTTGGAGGCTTGGCCCGTCGCATCAAGGAGCGATTGCGTGTTCCTGTGGTGTGCCTGCTCCAGGACGAGGACGGTTTTCTTGACGGTCTGACGAGTCCTCACGCGGAGCAGGCCTGGGAGATCGTGCGTCGGCGGGCGAGCGACGTTGACGGATTCATCGCCGTGAGTACGTACTTCGCCCGCACGATGCAGGAGCGACTGGCCGTCGATAGCAGTCGGATGCACGTGGTGCATATGGGGATCGATTTTGACGCCTACACCCCGGCTTCCAGCGCCCCGACGATCCCCACGATCGGTTTTCTCTCGCGCATGTGTTTCGAGCGCGGCCTGGACACGCTGATCGACGCGTTCATCCTGCTCAAAAAGAACGACGGACTTAAGAACGCGAAGCTACGCATCTCCGGGGGACGCAGCCAGGCGGATGCCCCGTTCATTGACAGCCTCCGACGCAAACTGACCAAGGCCGGCGCGCTGGACGACGTCGAGTTTCTCGGCGCCTTCGACGGCGCCGCCAAGCTGGATTTCCTTCGGAGCCTTTCAGTGCTTTCGGTGCCCGAGAAGGGCCCGGTGGCCTACGGCTTGTATGTTCTGGAAGCGCTGGCGACGAGCGTGCCCGTGGTGGCGCCGGGCATCGGATGTTTTCCCGAGACGATCGAGATGACCGGTGGCGGCCTGCTGTACGAACCCAACACGGCCGAGAAACTGGCGGAGATGCTGGCGCCGTTGCTGCTGGATGCCGCCGAGGCGCGGAAGCTCGGCGCCGCGGGCCGGGAAGGGATGAGCAAGACATTTCGCGTCGAACACGCCGCGGCCAGGATAATCCAGGTCTGTGAGCGAATCGCCCAACAACCCAAGTGAGGCAAGCATGGTTGAGCTGGTTGAAGTGACGAAGGACTATGGAGAGGCCGGAGCGGCCACGAGTCTCAGCGTACTCAAAGGCATCAACCTGAAGATTGATGCCGGACAGTCACTGGTGATCGTCGGTCCCTCCGGATGCGGCAAGAGCACGCTGCTCAATATCATTGGCGGGCTCGATCATCCGACGAGCGGGCAGGTGCTCTTCGATGGTCAGGATCTGGCCGTGGTTGACGACCGCAAGCTGGCGCGAATTCGCAATCGTGACATCGGTTTCGTCTTCCAGTTGCATCATCTTCTGCCGCAGTGCACGGTGCTGGAGAACGTACTGGTGCCGACGCTGGCCGGCCAGGAAGGGCTGGCCGGCAAGGGGGCCCGGAATCGTGCAGAGGCCTTGCTGGAGCGGGTCGGTCTGAAGGACCACATGTCGCATCGTCCCGGGGAACTGTCCGGCGGTCAGCGGCAGCGCGTCGCGGTGGCCCGCGCGCTGATCAACGAACCCAAGCTGCTCCTGGCTGATGAACCGACGGGATCGCTCGATGAAGCCACGTCGGAGGGCATTGCCGGGCTGCTGATCCAGCTCAATCGCGAGGAGGGAGTGACATTGGTGGTGGTGACTCACTCGACGAAGCTGGCGTCGCGCGTGGGGAACGTGGTGGAGCTTCGCAACGGGTTGCTCAAGGACGGGGACGTATCATGAGTTTGTGGTTGCTCGTGGTTCGAAGTCTACGATTCTACTGGCGGACGCACGCTGCGGTGCTCCTGGCCGTGGCGGTGGCTACTGGAGTGCTCACGGGCGCCTTGGTTGTGGGCGATTCCGTTCAGTACACCCTGCGCCGGACCGTCGAAGCTCGTCTGGGCCGGGCCGAGTTTGCCGTTGTTCCTCAGAATCGCTACTTCCGGGCGGCACTGGCAGACGATCTCGACAAGGAGTTCGCAGGTGCCGTGGTTCCCGTGTTGCAGATCACTGGCATTGTCGCCAACGATTCCGATTCACGCCGTATCAATCGCGTGCAGGTCCTCGGCGTGGATGAACGATTCTATGCCATTGGGCCTGGGGGCGATATGTCGCCTCCTGAGGTCGGTGCGGTGGTGGTCAGCGATGCGGTGGCTCAGCGACTCGGAGTGACTGCCGGGGACGAGATCCTGCTGCGTGTCGAGAAGCCCGGTCTGATGCCGCGTGATGTGCCCATGGCCTCCGATGCGGATCGCACCATTGCCTTTCGTTTGCTGGTGCAGGCCGTGGCGGACGATACGGCCTGCGGGCGTTTCGATCTGAAGGCCAACCAGACCGCACCGCTCAACGTGTTCGTTCCTCTGACCTGGTTGGGCGCGCAGATCGAGCAGCCCGGGCGGGCCAATTCACTGCTGGCCACGGGGGCCGAGGGCGGCGGGACGTTTGACGAGTTGAACAGTGCGTTGGAAGCGGTCTGGAACCTTGCGGATGCAGATCTGCAACTGAGGCAGCTTGAACCGCAGGGCATGCTCGAACTGCAGAGCCGACGCATTTTCGTCGATGAGGTTCTTGGCGAGGAGGCGTTGAAAGCGGACGAAGACGCAGTCGGAGTACTGACCTATTTCGTCAACGAGATTCGGCTTGGAGAGAAGGCCACTCCGTATTCGATGGTCACGGCCATGGCGGCGGGGGACGACCCCGATGCGCTGATCCCGCCTGACATGCAGTCGGATGAGATTGTGATCAATCAGTGGCTGGCCGACGATCTCGGAGCTCAGGTTGGGGATTCGCTCGACCTGACGTACTATCTTGTGGGACCCAAGCGTGATTTATTCGAACGGGTCTCGCGCTTTCGAGTCGCCAAGATCATCCCGCTCGCGGGGCTCGCGGCCGATCCGTCGCTGATGCCCGACTTCCCGGGACTGGCCGATGCGGAGAACTGCCGCGATTGGGAGCCCGGCATTCCTGTTGATCTGGACAAAATACGCCCCGAAGACGAGGCGTATTGGGACGACTATCGGGGCACACCGAAGGCCTTCATTACGTTGCCGGCCGGACAGGGCCTGTGGCGCAATCGCTACGGTAACCTGACGGCCGTCCGCTATCCCTGGCGAGAGGGGCTTGATGGACAGGTCACGGCATCGCTGACCGGGCAAACCGATCCGGCGGCCGTGGGGCTGTTCTTCCAGCCGGTGCGGCAGCGGGGACTCCAGGCCGGTCGCGAGGGGACGGATTTCGGTCAGCTCTTTCTGGGGCTGAGCATGTTCCTCATTGCCGCGGCGGTGATTCTCACGGGCCTGTTGTTTGTCTTCGGGGTCGAGAGCCGCTGCAGTCAGGTGGGGCTGTTGATGGCGGTGGGGCTCTCCGGCCGTCGTGTCAAACGCCTGCTGGTGATGGAAGGGGGGCTGGTCGCCCTGGCGGGTACGGTGATGGGGGTCGGCGCCGGCCTGCTCTATACCCAGTTGTTGGTCCATGGCCTTTCGACGCTGTGGCGCGGTGCAGTGGCCGGGACAAGAATCTACTTCCACGCCGAACCCGAGACGCTCGTGTTCGGTGCCCTGGGAGGTTTCGTCGTGGCCCTGCTCGCCATCTGGGTCACGTTGCGCAAGCATGTCACGCGATCGGCCCGCGAACTCATGGAAGGGCACCTCGAGTCGTTTCATTTGCGGCAGGGGGCCTGGGCACGAGGTCGGCTGGGCCTGGGGGCGGCGGTGGTGTCATTTCTCAGCGTGATTGTTTTTCTGGCCGTCATGGGCAACGGCAACAGTCGCAGCGCTTCCGGAGCGTTCTTCGGGGCCGGCGTGCTGCTGCTGCTGGGCGGGATCGGTCTGGCGCAAGCCATTCTGCGAATCGTCGGAGGCGGCTGGAGCAAACCCATGGTGTCCCTGGGTGGACTTGGTTTTCGCAACACGACCAGGCGCGGCGGTCGAAGTCTCGCGATCGTCGGATTGCTGGCCTGTGGAGTCTTCATGGTCGTCGCGGTGGGCGCGAATCGGCACGATCCCATGGCCGCAGCGGACAGCAGGCAATCGGGAACGGGCGGCTTTGCCTTCTATGGCGAATCGTCCGTCGCCGTGCTGCACGATCTGAATACGGAGGAGGGACGCAGTGCCCTCGGGTTGGACGGCGTCGATCTGGAAGGGGTTGAGGTGGTTCAGTTCCGCGTGCACGAAGGGGACGATGCCAGTTGCCTGAATCTGAATCGCGCTCAGCGGCCGCGCTTGCTGGCCGTCGATGCCAAGGAACTGGCGCGTCGCAAGGCGTTCAAGTTTGCCGATACGATCGATGTCAGTGGTGACGAAGAAGGTTGGGAACTGCTGCGGGCCGATCTGGACAATGGCTCAGTGCCAGCGATTGGCGACTACCCGACGGTGTACTGGGCCCTGGGCAAGAACATCGGCGATGAGTTGGAGTATACTGACGAAAAGGGACGCGTGGTGCGCGTCCGCATCGTCGGCATGCGGGAAAGCTCCATCTGGCAGGGCAGCTTGGTGATGGCCGAGAATGAGTTCATGGCACGGTTCCCGTCGGAGTCGGGT
>CP070782.1:3412099-3417712 GCA_020346325.1 Phycisphaerales bacterium | reverse complement strand
ACGATGCGTCTGTGAAAACATCCTGGCGACCTAAGATCAGGCCCTGGCAAGCCGACTCTGTCACCCCTGCGCAGAGCCTGCCCTCGACCCCGATCGGGGGCGGGGTCCAGACGCTATCGAGGCCGTCTGGATTCGGAGCCTGCGCGGGAATGACAACCGGAGCGGGCTCCCAAGGATGTTAGCATGGCAGCATTCCGCTGCCCGAAAATCTGCCCACACACCGAACGATCGGTTCCAGGATTTAAGTTGCAAAGCTGGGGCGGTCGAATAGTATCTGGGGACCATGACCACGAATGGATTGGTGGACAGGCGGTTCTGATTATGGTCTTTACGCTACAGAGGTACATATTTCGCGAGCTCTTCAAGGTCTTTGCGCTGGCGACGATCGGGCTGACGCTGGTTTTGAGCCTGGGCGGGATCTTGCAGCCCGTGCAGGAATACGGGGTGGGACCTCAGCAAGTGGTCCACATTCTGATCTATTTCATGCCGATCACGCTGACCTTCGTCTTGCCCATGGCGGCCCTTTTTGCCTCGGCCCTGACGTACGGGCGTTTTGCCAGTGACAACGAGCTCGACGCCTGTCGCGCCAGCGGCGTAAGTCTGTTCACCATGGTCTATCCCGGATGGATCCTGGCGATTCTGGTGGCCATCGCCAATCTGATCCTCAGCTTTCACGTCATGCCCTATTTTGTGCACCTGGCGGAGAAATCCCTCAAGGCCGATGCCAAACAGATCGTCTTTCGTAACATCGAGCGGCGCGGTTTCTACGAATTGCCTCCCGACGGGCGCTACATGATCTATGCCGATCACGCCGACGCGAAGAACGATACGCTCTCCGGTATTGTGGTGATCCAAAACGATAAGGGCAGTATCAAAAAGATCACTACGGCCGATGCCGCGAGTGTTCACTTCGATCCCCATGAGAGTTTCAATGAGGTCCGGCTGGATGTATTGGGCGCCCGACGCATGGGCGCTGCGGATGATTTCTGGTTCGTAATCGGCAGTGCGTCTCTGACCTCCAAGTTCGGCTCCCTGCTGGGCGATGACATCAAGTTCAAGCGCGTCAACGAGATGAAGCAGATTCGCGCCGATCTGATGCGGTTCGATCCCATCGCGGAGATCGCGCTGACCGGATTCGCCCAACTGGCGACGGAATTGCTCGCGCAGGACATCAGCACCAGGATGGCGGCTGCCGACGCGGAGTCCTACGAGCTGCGGGGCCATACCCGCTCCGTCAAATTCTCCGCCACCTCGTGCGCGTTGGAGGAACAGAAGGAGATCAGCCTGGAAGGCCGACCGGTGGTCGTGGAGGAATACGACAGCGTTTCCCGCCGGCTGCTGCGTACCCTGCGCTGCAACCGGGCGCTCATTCTTCTGGATGAGGACCCGGCCGGACCGGGTTTGAGTCTGCATCTCTCCAATGCCCGAGTGGATGCGACCGGGCAGATCATGGTGCACCATATCATCGGCGGGTTGGCCCTGCCCGATCCGCTGGCACAGCGGCTGCACCGTGCGAGCCCGCTGGAGACGGTGCAGCCGGACCAGACCTCCTCCGTGCTGAGCGGTCCCCCCAGTACCACGCTGACAGGGCTGCAAAGGCAACTCGTGCGAACCATCCAGCGGACCCTGCTGGACCTCAAAGCCGAGATGAACTCGCGGCTCGTCTTCGGCATCGGCTGTATCCCCATGATCATGATCGGCATCGGTCTGGGCATCATCAATCGCGGCGGGCACCTGCTCAGCGCCTTTGGCGCCAGTTGCATTCCGGCCGCCGTGTTGATCGTTGCCATCATCAGCGGTAAACATGTCACCGAGAACATGACGGCCCAGGGAGTCTCCGGAATCGTTGTCATGTGGGCGGGGTTGGCGGCTCTGCTAGTCTTGGCGACGGCAATCTACGCCCGGCTGTCGAGGAGTTGAGAGGAGATGGCGACCGGAGTAGCCGAACGGGTGCGGGGCACGAGACGATGAAGATACTTGATCGCTATATCGCAAAGAATTTCATGGTGGGCTATGTCATTGCGTTCTGCGTACTCATCGGCCTGCGCATCATCATTGAGCTGTTTGTCAATCTCGATGAGTTCGCCGAGGATGCCGAGCGTGGCATATGGGTGATCGCCGGTCACGTGGTAACATACTATACGATGCGTACGACCCTTTACTTCCGGGATATCGCCGGGGTGATTACGGTCGTCGCGGCGGCCTTCTCTCTGGGGCGTATGGTGCGGGCCAACGAACTGGTCGCGATCATTGCTTCCGGCGTCAGTGCCAAGCGTATTGTCGGTCCTATTTTGGTATTGGCGATCTTCTTCACCGGACTGGGGGTAGCCAATCAGGAACTCCTGATCCCATCGATCAGCGACAAACTGGTCCGCGACGAGGACGAATTCGCGGGCGAAGAGTCCTACGACGTTTGGTTTATGACGGATGCCAAAGGGTCAATGATCTGCTCGCGCCGATACGTGGTCCGTACCCAGACGTTCGAACAGCCCACCATCATCACCCGCCGGCCGGCCCAGGGGCGGCTGGGGATCTGGGAAGTCACCGGGCGCATTTCCGCTAAGGCGGCTACCTACAACGCCCGAACCGGAAACTGGGACCTGGTCGACGGCGTGTTCATCGGGGTCAATGCCATGAAGCCGCAGCCGGTCGCGTCCTATCAGGGCTCGGACCTGCTGCCCAAGGATATCCCGGTCCGACAGATGTCCGGGTTCAATATGTTGCTCAGCTCGCGCCAACTGGCGACCCTGGCCGCTCAGAAGGCCAAGATCAAGGATGTGGCTCAACTGACCAGCCAGAAGCATTTCCGGATCACCGATCCCCTCATCAACCTGACCATGCTCATGGTCAGTCTGCCCGTGCTGATCTGTCGCGATCCCAAGACCATGAAGTCGGCGATCCTGGTCAGCTTCGTCCTGACGGCGGCCTGCTTTGTCATGACCTTTGTCTGTAAGATGCTCGCTACGGAAGTCGTCTTTTCCCGTTTGATGCCCGAGTTCTGGCCCTGGGTGCCCCTGTTCATCTTCGTGCCCATCGCCTTCATCGAGCTGGATTCGATGCGCACTTGAACCGGACGTCCTCAGACCTCCGTCTTCTGTTCTCTGGTTACTTCGCGCACTTCCCTGTTGATGCGGACGCTGCACCAGTGCTGCTCGCACATGGAGCAGAAATCGGCCGAGTCCGGGGTGCCCGCGTCGATGCCCTGGCAGGCTTCGTTGTGCATCCGGTCGGCCGTCTCCGGATCCAGCGATTCGGACAGATGCGTCGGCCAGTCGAGATTCGCCCGGGCGATGCTGAGCTGTCGATCGCGCTCGGCAGCGCCCTTGAGGCCGCGGGCCACGTCGGCGCCATGAGCGGCGATCTTGGACGCGACGACGCCGGCGCGAACGTCGTTGGCGTCGGGCAGCCCCAGGTGTTCTCGCGGCGTGACATAGCACAGGTACGACGCCCCGTAAAAGGCCGCGGCACAACCACCGATGGCCGAGGTGATGTGGTCGTATCCGGGCGCGATATCGGTGACCAGCGGACCCAACACGTAGAAGGGGGCCCCGTGACAGATCTGCTGCTGGATTTCCATGTTGTATTGGATCTGGTCGAACGGAACGTGACCGGGCCCTTCGACCATGACCTGGCATCCCTTCTCCTGAGCCCGCAGGGTCAGCGCGCCCAACGTCCTCAACTCGGCCAGTTGTGCCTCGTCCGTCGCGTCGGCGATGGCGCCGGGGCGCAGCCCGTCACCGAGCGAGAAACAGACGTCGTACTCGGCCAGGATGTCGCACAGATCGTCGAACAGTTCGTACAGCGGATTCTGCTTATCGTGATGGATCATCCATTTGGCCAGCAGTGCCCCGCCGCGACTGACGATACCGGCAACGCGGCTGCTCAGCAGCGGCAGATGCTCGCGCAGCAGCCCGGCATGGATCGTGAAGAAATCCACGCCTTGTTTCGCCTGCTTCTCGATCGTTTCCAGGAGCAGATCGTTGGTGATGTCCTCGACGTTGCGGCCCTGGATAACCTGGTAGATCGGCACCGTCCCGAACGGCACGGGGCAGCGGGCCAGCATCTCCCGGCGGATCTCGTCGAGATTACCCCCGGTACTGAGGTCCATGATCGTGTCAGCGCCTACGGCCAGGGCCGCTTCCATCTTCTCGATCTCGCCTTCGATCGAACAGCGGACACTGCTGGTGCCGATGTTGGCGTTGACCTTGGTCGTCACCGCGCGGCCGATTCCCATCGGCTGCAGGTTGTTCTTGAGATGGAGCATGTTGGCCGGTATGACCAGACGCCCCGCGGCCACCTCCGTGCGGATCGTCTCAGCGCCAATCGCCTCCGTCGCCGCTATCCGTTCCATGGCCGCCGTGACGATTCCGGCGCGGGCCTGTTTCAACTGCGTTGTCATCGTATCAAGGCTCCTTGTGCCAATAAAAAAATCGCTCCTGCTCGAAGCGATTGGCAACGTCATATTCAAATGACCGGGTCCATCGCTTTCCTACGCAGGCCTGTCTGCTCGGTTCACCGACGCGGGCGAATCGCGCGACTATCCTGATCAGGTTCAGAGGGTTTTCTCTCAGATCCGCCGCGTGGCAGATCACCCCTAGCGACCGAAACCATTATACGCCGTCCTGACGCCAATACAACCCCATCTTCCGACCGATGTAGGGGCAACCCACCGGGGTTGCCCGGGCATAGAATCGGTGCAGTGGCACCGCGTTGAGCGATCCCCCGCCGAATTGCCGTCCCGGCATCGGGCGGACACGGTGGTCCGCCCCTACGCCTGTGCCTCCGGGCCCGCGTCGCGCTGGCGGCCGGACAGCAGGATCAGGTTGCGCAGCCCCTCCGTGCCCCGGGCGGCCAGCCATCGCTCTTCGAACGACTTCTCCTGGACGATCTGGGCGATCGCCATCAGGGCCCGCAGATGGTAGTTGCGCTGGTCCTTGCTGCCGGCCAGGATGAACATGATCCGCACCGGGTCCGGCGCCTGCGAGAACCGGATTCCCTCTTTGGCGCGGACGAGCAACACGTCGAATTTGTTTTCGCCCTCCACGATGATATGCGGAATCGCCAGGCCCGGCTGGACCACCGTGCTGCTCTCCCGTTCGCGATGCAGGAACTTCTCAAAGAGGACGTACTCATCGAGTCCCAGCCGCTCGGCCACCAGGGCCGCCGCTTGGCGCAGGACCGTCTCCGACTTCTGCGCGCCGTCGACATCCAGGATCTCGCAGTTGTGAATCAACTGATCGAAGCGGTCCTCGATGATGTTGTCCCTTTCGATCAGAATATCCCGCAGCTCGTTTTCCAGCGTGACCGTCTTGATCGCCTTATCCGTTACCCGTTCGACGATATGCATCACGGCCGAGGCGCGTTTGACGCGCTTCGAGACGTACAGCAAGTACCAGGCGACGCTGAGCACCACAAAACCCGCGGAAATCGACAGCGGCACAACGCCCATATCGACAATCAGGGCCACATAAGCCACGATCGCGAAGATATGCCCGTATGGATACAGCGGCGAGCGAAACAGTGGGCGATAGCTCTGGATCTTGCTCTCGCGCATGATGATGACACTGGCGTTGACCAAGGTGAAGAGAATGATCATCAAGGTGGAGGCCGTCT
>CP070782.1:3403682-3411999 GCA_020346325.1 Phycisphaerales bacterium | reverse complement strand
CTGCCATGCTAACGTCCTTGGGAGCCCGCTCCTGTTGTCATTCCCGCGCAGGCTCCGAATCCAGACTGCCTCGATAGAGTCTGGACCCCTGCCCCCGATCGGGGTCGAGGGCAGGCTCTGCGCTGGGGTGACAGAGCGGGCTTGCCACAGGGCCTGATCTTAGGTCGCCAGGATGTTTTCACAGACACTCGGAACACTTGGTTGCGTTGTTCTGCCCAGGGCCCGTGGGCCAGAGGCTGTACGTGCTCGTCAAGCCTGTCCGGTTCAAGGGTTGATAGACCGGCCGGCAGGCGGTACCATTGGTATGGACGTTGCCACAGTCAAGATCGATGGTATGCGGGAGACAGACATGCCTTCAAACGGGATGAATCGCAGGGAATTTGTGGGATTGTCGGCCGCGAGTGTCACCGGCAGCGTACTGGGGCTCACGTCAGGCGCCGGTGCCGGTTCCCGGGGCAGTTCGTGGGACCCGGGCAAGCCGCTCCTGGTGACAGGCAAGGCGCTGAGGGTCCAGCCCATCCTCATGTACCGCGTCGCCCAGCGGCGGCCGGCGACTTCCTGGAAGTCGTGGGGTGGTGTGCAGGATGATCGCGCAGCGACCGAGGAGAGCAAGCGTATCGCCGGTGAACTGCATACCTTGGCAGACAGAACTGGCTTTCCGATGGAAGTCTTGCCCGTGACGAAGGCTCGATCGCCCGAGGAAGCTGCCCGAGTACATGCGAACGACTACGATTGTGTGATCGTCTACGCGGCCACCGGATCGGGCGAGACACTGCGTGCCTGCTTCGCCCCGAAGAAGGACCGTGATACATTGGTCTTCGTGCGCCACCGTTCCGGCCCCGCTTACTACTGGTATGAGGCGCTGAGCACGCGATATTTGGCAACGGGCGACGCCGGGTTCTCGCAGAACTCGTGTCTCGATCATGGCAACGTGCACGTCGACGACGTCGTGGTCGATGACACCGATGAACTGCTCTGGCGGCTCCGTTCCCTGTATGCCCTCAAGAATTTCACCGGGGCCCACATCGTGGCGTTAGGTGGTCCGTGGGGCAAGTATGCCCCCGATGCTCCGCAGGTCGCGCGCGAACGGTACAAGCTCAACATCATCGACGTCCCTTACGACCAGGTCTCTGGACAAATTGAGGAGGCGACCAAAGATGCCCGTCTGGTTCGAACCGCTGAACGCCGGGCTGACAGGTATCTGAGGCTTCCCGGGACGACTCTGGATACGGATAAGGCGTTCGTGACGAACGCGTTCCTGCTCTACGACATCTTCAGGCAACTGATGCGCGAGAACCATGCCCCGGCCTTTACCATCCGCGGCTGCATGAGCACGATTTTGCCCATCGCCAAGACGACGCCGTGCCTGACCCTGGGTCTGATGAACGACGAAGGCGTGATGGCGTTCTGCGAGTCGGACTTTGTCATCATCCCGGCCGGCATCCTCTTGCATTATATCGCGGGCAAGCCTGTCTTCCTGCACAATTCGACCTTCCCGCACAACGGTGTGATGACGGCAGCCCATTGCAGCGCCCCGCGTCGGCTAAGCGGCGTGCGCTACGAGCCCGCGCGGATCATGACGCATTACGAATCCGAGTACGGTGCGGCGCCCAAGGTCGAGATCCCCGTAGGCCAGCAGGTGACTTTCATCGACCCCGAATACAGCACGGGCCGCTGGCTGGGCTTCACCGGTATCGTCAAGAGCAATCCGTTCTACGAGGTCTGTCGATCTCAACAGGACATCGAACTCCAGGGCGACTGGAAGAAGCTCCAGAGCGAGGTTCGTGATTCGCACTGGATGATGGTCTATGGTGACTGCCTGAAGGAGATCGGGTACGCGGCCCGCAAGATTGGCATTCGTTGGGTCGATTTATCCACCACGTGAGAGACGAGATAGACTAGGATGCAAGTGATGGTCCAGGTGAGGCGTGAGATGCTGTTTTGCGGTGTTCTTCTGGTTTTCGTGTGTGCTGGCGGCGGTCGACTTGCTTCTGCAACTCCGATGAGCCCCGTTGAGATCGATCAAGTTAAGGTCCAGGGCGAGATCGGTCGACGCATCGACATCACGATCGACAACAATGTCCTGGTCATTGACGTAGAGAAGGACTTCATTGCTCCGTTCCGTCAGCGTTCGCGGGAAGGCGGCTACATCGGCCTGGGTAAGTTCATCGACAGCCTGGTTCGCTTCGCCGCGTACTCCGGCGACGAGAAGGTGCTGGCCTTGAAGCGGCACGTGGTGCGCGAAACGATCGCGACCCAGGAAGCGGATGGCTATATCGGCATTTGTATCCCACAGCGGCGCATGTGGCGTCTCTGGGATATCCACGAGATGGGCTATCTCGTTTTGGGGCTGACCGCCGATCACAGGTATTTCGGGGAGAAAGATTCCCTCGAAGCCGCTCGCAAACTGGCCGACTATATCATCGATCGCTGGTCGGTTGATCCGGCGAGGCAGACCGACGGCTGGGTTTCGACCTACGTGGCGACCACCGGTCTGGAAGAGGCCATGTTGGCCCTGCACGAGGAAAGCGGCGATCCGCAGTATCTGGATTTCTGCGTCCGGCACCGAAAGCTGGCCGACTGGGACACGCCGCTGATTCAAGGCCGTTGGGGCAACCTCGAAGGCCACGCCTATTATCATCTGTGTCACTGCCTCTCACAGTTGCGGCTGTACCAGATCCGGCCCGTAGCGGCACTGTTGAATCAGTCGCGGCGGACACTCGACTTTCTGCTGCGCCAGAATGGTCTCCTGGCACCCGGGCTCTGCGGCTATCACGAATGTTGGCATAGCAACCAGCAGGGTTTTTACAAACTGGGCGAAACTTGTGCCACGGCCTATCTGCTCCGCTGGTTGGACGCCCTGCTCCAGATCGATGGCAGTTCGCTCTACGGCGATATCATGGAGCGGGCGATCTACAACGGGCTCTTCGCAGCTCAGTCGCCTGATGGTCGGCGTTTGCGCTACTATGCGCCGTTTGAGGGACGGCGCGAATTCTTTCGCGGCGACACCTATTGCTGTCCCTGTAACTTCCGACGAATCATCGCCGAATTGCCCGGCATGATCTACTACGTGCGCGATGGTGGCCTGGCGATCAATCTCTACAGCCAATCCACGGCTACGGTAAGCTTGCGCGAAGGACTGTCCGTTGAGGTGTCTCAGGAAACAGACTATCCGAACACGGGCGATGTAACGATTCGTCTGAAACCCTCAACTGCAGCCACCTTCCCGGTGGCGCTGCGAATCCCGCGCTGGTGTCGGCAAGCCCGGCTCGCCATCAACGACGATGAAGTGGCGACGACAGCCGCCGGCGGCTCATTTCACGCTGTGACGCGCACCTGGCGGGCCGGCGATAGGATTTCGCTGCACATGCCTATGCGTTGGCGCGCCATCCGCGGACGCCAGAGCCAGGCAGGACGGGCGGCCGTGATGCGCGGCCCGCTGCTGTTCTGCCTGAATCCGCAGCGTCAGGAAGATCTCAATCGTGAAACACTGAAGCTACTACGCCTCGACCCCGCTTCTATGAAACTCGCCGGGACCAATGATGCGATCCGCCCCGACGGGCTGAGATGCGAAGCCTCGTTCTGGAAACCGGAGGACTATAATGCCGCCGGGCCGGCAAACGTGAAACTAACACTGAGCGAATACGCCGACCCCGGCTGCGAATGGACCTACTTTTTAATCCCGAGTCCGGAAACAGATGTGCTCGTCGATGACGAGTTGGCCGGGTGCGACATTCCCTTTTGAACCTGGCGCTGAAAGGAATGATATGAAGTTGGCCACTCTGGCTGCTGCTATCCTGACCGTTCTTGCTCTCGTCGCGCCGACGAACGCCGCAGACCAACCGAGTGATTACCAACTCGTCTGGTCCGACGAGTTCAACCGCGACGGGCGTCCCGATCCCAACAACTGGACTTACGAGCATGGGTTCGTCCGCAACGAGGAACTGCAGTGGTACCAGCCCGAGAACGCACGCTGCGAAAATGGTCTGCTCGTCATTGAGGGTCGGCGCGAGCGCAAGCCCAATCCGAACTACGACCCGGACAGCCGTAGCTGGCGGCGCAACCGGCAATACATCGAATACACCTCGGCCTGTCTCAAGACGCCAGGACTCCATAGCTGGACTTACGGTCGCTTCGAGATGCGCGGCCGAATTGACACGCGGCCCGGCTTGTGGCCCGCTTTCTGGACACTCGGTTCGGCGCGACCCTGGCCCGGCTGCGGCGAGATCGATATCATGGAATATTACCGGGGCATGCTCCTGGCCAACGCCTGCTGGGCCAGCCCCAGACGCTGGGTTGGCGTCTGGGACGATCTGAAGAAACCCATCACCGAGTTCGGAGATCCCCAATGGTCGTCCAGGTTCCACGTCTGGCGCATGGAGTGGGGCAAGGACAACATCAAGCTCTATGTCGACGACCAGCTGCTCAATACGATCGAGCTTGAGAAGACGATCAACCGGACGCGCGATGGTGCCAACCCCTTCCGCGAACCACACTATATCCTGCTCAACCTCGCCATCGGCGGCACCAACGGCGGCGATCCATCAAATACGAAATTCCCCGCCCGCTTCGAGGTCGACTATGTCCGCGTCTACCAGAAGACGATGCGCTGACAGTCGGAATGGCCATTCCGGATCAACGCAATGTGACCTCGCGGACTGAGAAACAGTCATCGCCCGAGAAGAGTAGATAACAGGTGCGGCCATCGGGGCTGATCCATTTGGTGGGGAAACTGGCCGTTTCGCCCGGGCCGACATCCCAGTCCGTAGTGTAGAAGACGGTGCGCCAGGGGCCCCAGGGCTCGGGGGCCTCGTAGATGCCGAATCCGCCCTGGAAGCGCGGCCCCCGGTCGTCCGTGCTGAACGGGAGGATCTGGCACCACAAGTAGCGGCCCAGACCGACATTGTAGCTGATTCCCGAGCGATAGCAGGAGCCTGGATGCACGAACACGGCCCCCCGCTCGTGGATGTCAGCGGTCCACAGGGGCTGCCCGGCCCCATCGAGTCCTTTGAAGAACTCGTATGCGGCTTGCGTGCGGATCTCATGTTTCGGCACGCGGGCCAGGACCATGCGATCGGAGGGTTCATACGCGCTGTCACTGTCGGTCGAATAGATGTAGACGTAGTCCTCGCGGGCGCCTGCGTAGTCCTTTCCGAAGTTCAGAAACGTCGGTGCTCCGAAGCTCGTCTCAAGCTTCCAGTCGCACCAATGCCACGTTTGGGCATGATCGTCGGACCAGACGATCTGCGCATTGCCCGTGTTGCGCACGAGCATGTAGAGAACGCCGTCGACACAGAGCATGCCACTGGCTTTGGCGCCGGCCGCCCCCTGCCCTGTCCGTTCGCCCGTTTCGCTGCGCACGTTCTGGCCCGTGAAATTCTCGGGGCCGCCCGAGACTCGGGCCAGGCCCAGACTCAGTTTCTCCTCCGTCTTGGGCTCGAAGCCCCAGCCATCTCCGTAGGCACTATACAAATTGCCATCGTCAGCCCAGGTGACCGGCCAGTTGTCGCTACCGCTGGCCTTACGTGAAATGGATTCGACCGGGGTCCACTCGATCTTTCGGATGGCGGCGCTGGCTGGGTACGGCGCCCCGGGCCATCGGCCTCGATCCGTTACCGATTGAGCAATAGGCTCGATGAACGGCGCGATCGGCGCGTAGTGCGGATTGCGCGTCGTGCCGATGGACTTGCCTGCCCGCGCGGCCACGATATCGAGCGAAGGGATGACAACGATCAGGCTGTCGTAAAGTCCCCACGACCAGTACGCGTCACGCGGTACGTGCTTCATCGTCCCGTCAGCGTTGTTCCACCAGAGCAGCCCATAGTGGTCGGAAGCGTTGCCATAGTCTTCGGGCTTGACGACGGGTAATCCGCGTATGCCGTAAGGGACGGTCCGGGCCGCGTCTACGAACCACGAAGGAATGATCTGCCGGCCTCGCCATTGCCCCTGGCGCAGGTAGAGATAGCCGATTCGTGCCATGGCCTCGACGTTGGCATGGATACCTGAGCCGAACTCGCGGCGTGCTACCCCTCCGATTTGTTTCGGGCGATACGCGTTGGCTCGCCAACGCAAACCCGCACGCCTGATTCCGATCGGTCTGAAGACCCGCTCGAACATCAGTTCCTGGAGATCACGCTGGTAGACGAGCGTGACACACTCGGCCAGCCAGTTCGGACCCCCGTCGCTGTAAGACCACTTCATTCCCGGCGCAAAGAGCAACTCGGTGTAACCGCCGTTCTTGTCGAAGCCGGCCGTCTGCGTCGCCAGATGGAAGAGCGTGATACGCGGTAGCCAGCCCTTTTCTCGATTGGCCTCGGGCCGAACGCCAAACTCCGGGTGGTACGTTGCTGCCGAGTCGTGCAGGCCGGCGATCTTGCCGTCGGCCAGGGCCAGGCCCAGCGCTGTCACTCCAATGGCCTTCGTAGACGACTTCAGGTCATAGGTCTGCTGCTGATCGCCCCACTGCATCACAACGCGGCCGTGGCGCATGATCATTCCGGAACCGTGGCCGGCCAGGGCGTAATCGCGGGCTTCTTCCAACAACGAGCCGTTCATTCCCACCTCTGACGGCGCAACCGGCTCCCATGCGGTCCCGGGCCAAACCCCGGCGGCGCTGACCTGACCTTGCACGATACTCGAGAGGAAGATCCAGAGAACCGCTGCCACCGGACTCTGTTGGGAGAATGTCGCGTTTGTCATCCGTTGTGCTCCATTATCGCCGTGGCCTCCGTCAACAGCAACGATCATAGGTTTCGTCCCGCCGCAATACAAGTCTGAAGCCTCCCTCCGTCGAGAGGCGGTTCTCCCGAGAAAAAAATCCAAGCGTGCAAAGACGGATGGCAACCCCGATTGTTATATTAGTGAATCTCAGTCAAAGTCTCGGCTGGTCGATGCCGGGGAGACAACCTGTGTGAAAAACTCTACCTTAGGAAAGGAGAACACATGAACATCAAAAGCCTGTGTCTAATCGGATTGGGTCTGCTGGCCGTCAGCGCAGTTCCCGCGGCCGCTCAACAGAATCTTGGCGATCTCGTGATGGAATACGGCTACGATTGGCTGCTCGGCAAATGGGCCGCCACCACGGATGAAGGCCAGAGCGTCGAACTCGAATATAAGTGGGGCCTGGACCGGCACGTCATCCTGGTGGACTTCAAGATGGGTAATTTCAAGTATCATGGTATGATCCTGTTCGTCCCGGCCCGTCAGGAGGTAGTCCAGATGGGTGCCGACAACCAGGGCGGCATGTACAACGGGACCTGGAGCGATGACTATACCGGCGCGGCCCACAGTATGGAGAATGTCAAGGCCGACGGCACCCGGGAAAAGACGGAGATGGTCCACGCCAAGGTCGACAAAGATACCATGAAGATCGCCGTGTACGGGGTGGACAGCTATGGCTACCGTGGGTCGAGCCAAGGTACGCTGAACATGAAACGCCAGGCCAAGAAATAAACCCGGCGCGGAGGCGGGCAGTCTTGCCCGGCCGGCCGCACTCGACTCCCAGCGACGATAAGGGGCCTTGCCATGGGAATTTACGCTCCCTGGCGAGGCCCTTCTTCCTTTTCTGCCCTATCGAAAGACCTCCAGCGGTGCCCTCGCCGCGTTACTTGTTCTCAGCTTGGTGCCTCTATTGAGTAGACGGCAGGAGCTAAGCCGTTGGGCTCTTTGAGACACGGCACCATGACTGAAGGTGGCAACGAATCAGTGAAAGGGTACGACCATGACACGGCAGAGATGGACAGCGATGATAGTTGTCACAGTAGCACTGACGGCGCTGCTGAGCGAACTGTCCGGGACCACGGCCCTGGCGCATCCCCGGAGGCACACGAGAGTGGTGGCAGCATCCCGGGCGCGCGTGGGCCACTGGGTGGGGCCGCACCACCGCAAAGTGGTCGTTGGTCGCCCTCGGCACCGCCGCTTCGTTCGGATCGGGCCGCCCTGCCCTCCGCCTGTGGTCGTACCCAGACCGATCGTCAGACGGGTTGTAATCAATCCCATTCCGCCGATCACGGTGACGGTGCCGACCGTCCGCGTCCAGCCCGCCCGGCTGACACTTTGGGTCACCTGCTCGAACGGCGCGAGAATCTCAGTCGAGCTGGTTAAGGATGGTCCCTGGTACGTGGGCCCCCGCGGCGAATACTACACGAGCATTCCGACCAACGAGCAACTTCGCGTTGTCTACGGATTCTGATCGAAGAACCACCAGCCCACTTGACAACTGCTTGTGCCTACCAGAAGCACGCAGCCCCGGGGATATTCAGCAAGAGTATCCCGAACTGAGCGGCCGTCTGAAGCGGAGTCAGACGGCCGTCTTTTT
>CP070782.1:3383287-3403582 GCA_020346325.1 Phycisphaerales bacterium | reverse complement strand
CCGGTCAGGAAGCACGCTTCTGTCCTTGATTCCTCGCACCTTCTTGGTCTGCTGTTGGCCTAATTTCCTGAATCCCCTAATGCACCAAGCGTGTTGTTTGTTGAAGGCCCTTGTGCTCTTAACTGCATCATGTGTTCATTGTTTTGTGTCTTGCAACTTCTTTCAGTGTGCGTAATTAGGCAGTTTGTGTTCTCTCGCTGGCTATAAATGTGACATTTCTCACAATAAATGTATTGACAGTGCGTTTCTGTGTTGCCATAATTTACGCGTTGGTGGCAGCTGTAATATTTGTCTGTGTCTGAGTTTAGGTGATGTGATACAGGTAGCGAACGCGAAAAGGTTCATAAGTGTATGGCAAACAGAAGCTGTGTCATAAGGTTGTCAAGGTACAAGAACGCCCTGAATCGGCTTAAGGCCCTGAATTTTGTGCGGGTTTTCTCCGACAACTTGGCGGACGCTGCTGGTGTAACGGCGGCGCAGGTCCGGAAGGATTTCTCGCTCTTCGGCATCACGGGCAACCGCCGCGGTGGGTACAAAGTAGACGAGTTGAGTGACCAACTCAACAAGATTCTGGGCAAGGACCAACTTCAGGAAGTCATCGTGATCGGGATGGGCAATATTGGCAAGGCCCTACTACACTACGGCGGCCTGGAGAAGAGCGGGATCAAGATCGCTGCTGGTTTCGACATCGATCCGGCCAAGTTTGATCCCGACGGGCAACCGCCGGTGTTGCCACTGGACGATCTGCTGTCCGTGGTGCAGAAACGTGGTCTTGTTCTAGGTGTGCTGGCCGTGCCGGACTACGCGGCCCAGCAGGTTCTCGAGTTGATGCTATCAGCGGGGATCAAGGGGGTCTTGAATTTTGCACCGATCTGTCTGAAGGCGCCGGAAGGATGTATTGTCAACAACATCAATCTCGAGAGTGAACTTGAGAATCTGATCTATTTCGTCAATGCCGCCAACAATGAAAAATAGTGCTCTGCTGCCGCCGGTCTCTGTCAAGACGAGAATCCTGCTGTCGTTTCTGATGGTGATCTTCGTACTGTCGGCTTCGTGCGCGCTGCTGGGCTACTATGTGACGAAAAAGGACATCATCGAGCGTGCCGAGGGCAAGGTGCTGAATGACCTGACGGCCGCACGGATGGTGTATACGACGGAGATCGAGCGCATCGGGCAAGGGCTGCAGTTGATCTCTCCCGGCGGCGATTTGGATGAGTTGCGGAACAAGCTTGGTCTGCATTACCTGCGACGTGTTCCGGCGTCGCAGTTCGGCGCGCTCGGCAGCGCGATCGCGCGGGTCGCGGCGATGCAGGGCCGCCCGCAGGGAGGGACTCGCATTATCGCGCAGGAGGAATTCGAGGCGATGGGGGGCGATTTGGCGGGCAGACAACCGATTGGCATCAAGCCTACGCCCATGGCCAGGCCTACGGAACGAGAGATACTGACCGAAGTCATGGCCAAGGAATATGCCATCCCCGTTCGCGACGCTGCCGGTAATGTGGAAGCGGTCTATTACGGAGGCCGGGTGATCAACCGGGACTACACTTTTGTCGACCGCATCCGAGAGATGGTCTATGGCGAAGAACTGTACCATTCGAAACCCGTGGGCACCGTGACGATCTTCCAGGATGATGTCCGTGTTTCCACGAACGTGCTCAACGAGCAGGGGCAGCGAGCCGTGGGGACAAGAGTCTCGGCGCAGGTGTACGAAAAGGTCGTCGAGGAAGGGCAGATTTGGCATGATCGCGCCTTTGTCGTGACGGATTGGTACAAGACGGCCTATGAGCCGATTGAGGATATCGACGGCAACGTCATTGGGATCCTCTACGTGGGCACGTTGGAGCAGCCGTTCAATGACATGGCGCGACAGATCCTGGTTTTCTTTCTGATGTCGGTCGGTGCGGTGACTTTGATTGCGGTGTTCTTCTCGGTGGTTCTGGCCGGGGCGATTTCGCGACCCCTGACGCAGGTGGTGCATGCCAGCGAATCTCTGGCGTCGGGCGACTGGGGTTATCAGATCAACACGGGCACCTCCATCAAGGAGATCAACAGCATGGGCGAAGCGTTCAACGCGATGGCCCAAGGACTCAAAGAACGGCAGGAGAGTCTGAAAGTCTCCAACGAGAAGCTGGCGGCCATGAACAAGAGCTACGTGGACCTGATTGGCTTCGTGGCCCATGAACTCAAAGGCATCCTGGCTTCGGCGGTGATGAATGCCTACGCGGTTCGGGACGGTTTTCTCGGGATGGTGAACTTCAAGCAGCGCAAGGCCCTGGATTCGGTCTGTCGGAACCTGGACTACCTCGATGCCACGGTCAAGAAATTCCTGAATCTCGGTCGGGTCGAGCGCGGCGAACTGGAGGTTCACAAGACGATGCTGAACCTGAAGAAGGATGTGTTCGATGTGTCCCTCAACTCGCTGGAGGCGGTGGCGTTTCGCAAGCACCTGAAGATTGTCAACGAGATCAGTCCCGATTTGAACGTCCAGGCGGATGCGGACCTGATGCAGATCGTGGCCAACAACCTCGTAGGCAACGCCATGAAGTACAGCCCGGATACGGGGAATATCCGCGTTACCGCCAGCCCAGCCAACGGCAAGGTGGAGATCGACGTCTACAACGATTCGACGCCGATCACCGAGGAACAGCGGGCCCGACTCTTCCAGAAGTTCTCTCGACTCGACAGTGCCGAGACCAAACGGGTCAAAGGCACCGGGCTGGGCCTGTATATCACCAAGCAGATCATCGAACGACACGGCGGGACGATCCGTGTCGAACCCCGTGAACACGGCAACTCGTTTGTTTTCTCGATAGAAAGGAACTGGAAAGATGCCAACCCCATTGGACCTGATCAAGAAGAAGAGGGCGGAGGCCGTCAGCCGGATTATCGGCAAGGGGTATCTCTCCACGAAGCGGGTGTACGTAGGGATGGCCACCTGCGAGATCGCCGCCGGTTCCAAGGATGTCATGGATGTATTTCGGAAGGCCATTAGTCGCGGCCTGACGGATGTTTACCTCAGCCAGAAGGGCTGTGCCGGGCGCTGCAATCTCGAACCGACCGTTGAGGTGATCGAAGCGGGCAAGAATCCCGTCAAGTACGGCAAAGTGGACACTGAGAAGGCCCAGCAGATTATCGAGCAACACCTCAAGAAGGGCCAGGTCATTCAAGAGTGGCTCATCGATTAGAAAGGAAATACGCTGTGACTGCGACGTATCGAATCATTGTTTGCGACGGCACCACCTGCATCAACAGCGGCGCGCGGCGGCTGACGGCCCTCTTGAAAGAGCATCTGGACAAGCACGACCTGACCGAGACGGTGACGATTGGTCTGTCCGGTTGCCTCGGCATGTGCGACAAGGGCCCGATCATGGTGGTCAATCCGGGCTACACGATTTACGGCGGCCTGAGCGAAGCCGACATTCCCAAGATCGTCGAGGAGCATTTGATCAAGGGCCAGCCGATCGCCCGGCTCGCCATCCAGGAAGATCACCTCTACAACCGGTTCTTCCGCGTCTTCGGCGACGACAAGTTCTTCGGCCACCAGATGCGAATCACGCTGCGCAACTGCGGCATCATCGATCCGGAGAGCATCGACGATTACCTCTCGCTGCGGGGTTACGAGGCCCTGGCCAAGGCCATCACGGATATGACACCCGAGCAGGTGGTCGCGGAGGTCGAGTCTTCCGGGTTGCGTGGGCGGGGCGGCGCCGGCTTTTCCACGGGGACGAAGTGGAAATTCACCGCGGCCCAGGAAGCGACGCCCAAATACGTCATCTGTAATGCCGACGAGGGCGACCCGGGCGCGTTCATGGATCGCAGCGCCATCGAAGGCGATCCTCACACCATCGTCGAGGGGATGGCCATTGCCGGCTATGCCGTTGGTGCGGACAAGGGCATCGTTTATATTCGCGCCGAGTATCCGCTGGCCATCCGGCGCATCACGAAGGCCATTGAGGATGCCCGGGCGCACGGCCTGCTGGGCGACAACGTCCTGGGTTCAGATTTCTCCTTCGATATCGAGATCCGGCTGGGTGCCGGTGCTTTCGTCTGCGGCGAAGAGACGGCCTTGATCCACTCCATCGAAGGGGCGCGGGGCATGCCGCGGCCCAGGCCGCCCTATCCGTCCGTCCGTGGCTTGTTTGGCCAGCCGACGCTGATCAACAACGTCGAGACCTGGGCCAATATTCCCGTGATCATCCTCGACGGAGCCAACTGGTTCAAAACCGTCGGCACCGAGACCAGCAAAGGCACGAAAGTCTTCGCGCTGGCGGGTAAGGTCGTCAACACGGGTCTGATCGAAGTGCCGATGGGCACGACACTGCGCGAGATCATTTACGATATCGGGGGCGGGATTCCGCAGGGCAAGACATTCAAGGCCGTGCAGACCGGCGGTCCCTCCGGAGGTTGCCTGCCGGAAGAGTATCTCGATACACCGATCGACTATGATTCGCTGGCCAAGGCCGGCTCGATCATGGGCTCCGGCGGCATGATCGTCATCGACGAGGATTCCTGCATGGTGGACATCGCCAAGTTCTTCCTGGAGTTCACGCAGAACGAATCGTGTGGCAAGTGTACCCCGTGTCGCGAGGGTACCAAGCGCATGCTCGAGATCCTCACCCGTATCACCGAGGGTAAGGGCCAGAACGGCGATATCGAGAAACTCGAACGACTCGGCCATATGATCATCAAGTCCTCACTTTGCGGTCTGGGGCAGTCGGCGCCGAACCCGGTCCTGAGCACGATTAAGAACTTCCGTGTCGAATACGAAGAGCATATCACCGAAGGCAAATGCCGGGCCAGGGCATGCTCGAATCTGCTCACCTACGAGATCATCGACACGTGCGTCGGCTGCGGTGCCTGCCGCAAGGTGTGTCCGGTGGCGGCCATCTCCGGCAGTCCGAAGAAGGAGCACGTGATCGACCAGGAGAAATGCGTTAAGTGCGGCATGTGCTTCAATACCTGTAAGTTCGACGCCATTGCCAAGGTTTGAGGATTCAACATGGACAACAACAAGATCACGATCACGATAAACGACAGAGACTACCAGGTGGTGGCCGGCCAGACGATCATGCAGGCGGCCGATCAGTGCGGGTACCACATCCCTCGTCTATGCTATCATCCCAAGCTCTCCATCGAGGGGGCCTGTCGGGTCTGTATCGTCCAGGTTGAGGGCGCCAAGAATCATGTGGCTTCCTGTGCCTGTCCGGTCGCCGACGGCATGAAGATCCATACGAATACCAAGGAGCTGCGCCAGGCCCGGCGTGACATCGTCGAACTGCTGCTCGACAACCATCCGGAGGATTGCCATACGTGTGAGCGCGACGGCAACTGCGAGCTCCAACGGCTGGCCTACTCGATGGGTATTCGCCACCGGCACTTCACCGGTGAGCGCAAGCACTACGAGAAAGACCTTTCCGGCGCCAGTGTCATCCGCGATCCCGACAAGTGCATCCTCTGCGGGCGGTGCGTGCGCATGTGCTCGGAGATTCAGGGCGTGCACTGTCTAACTCAGGCCCACCGTGGCTTCAATACGGTTGTCATGCCGGCGTACAACCTGCCGTTTGCCGAGACCGTCTGTAGCGGCTGTGGCCAGTGCATCAACGTCTGTCCGACGGCCTCCTTCGTCGAGAAGAATCACACCCAGGAGTTGTTCGAGACGCTCAGCGACAAGAGCCTGGTCAAGGTTGCCCAGTTCGCCCCGTCCGTGCGGGCGGCTATCGGTGAGGCGTTTGGCCTGGCGGCCGGGCGGAACATGGAGGGCGAATTGATCGCGGCGATGCGAAAGATGGGATTCGACTACGTCTTCGACACGCAGTTCGCGGCCGACCTGACGATCATGGAAGAGGGCAGCGAGTTCCTGGAGAGAATTCAAAGTGGTGGGCCATTGCCGTTGATTACCTCCTGCTCCAGCGCGTGGATGAAGTACATGGAGCAGTTCTATCCGGACCTGATCGACAACATTTCGACGGCCAAGTCGCCAATGTCTATGGCTTCGGCGCTGTTCAAGACCTACTGGGCCGAGAAGATGGATATCGCCCCGAAGAAGATCCTCAGCGTCGCCGCGATGTGCTGCACCGCCAAGAAGTACGAGGCGGCTCGGCCGGAGCTTGATGTCAACGGCATGCGCGCCACAGACATCGTCGTCACGACGCGAGAGATGGCCTGGATGATCAAGTCAGCCGGCATTGATTTCGTGAATATCGAGCCCGAGAAGCCCGATACGCCGTTGGGCCTGTCCTCCGGCGCCGGCGCCATCTTCGGTGTCACCGGTGGTGTGATGGAGGCGGCGGTGCGCACGGCCTATGAGCTTTATACGGGCGAGACTCTCGTGGATATCGAAATGGCGGCCATCCGCGGCTTCCAGGGCATCAAGGAAGCCACGGTCACCATCGATGGCAAAGACCTGCGCCTGGTGGTGGCCCACGGCCTGGGCAATGCGCACCAGGTGATGGAAATGGTGCGTGAGGACCCCAGTCGGTTCCATTTCGTGGAGATCATGGGCTGTCCCGGCGGCTGCATCGGTGGCGGCGGCCAGCCCTACGCGACGGCCAACTCCATTCCGCTCGACGAGGAGGCACTCAGACTGCGAGCCCAGGCGCTGTACGACCTGGATCGGGGCAAGACCATTCGGCGCAGCCACGACAACCCGGACATCCAGCGGCTGTACAAGGAATTCCTCGGCCGTCCGCTCAGCGAGAAGGCGCATGAGTTGCTTCATACGCATTACGAGGCGCACTTGCCCAAGGGGATCGTGTCGCCTAATCTGAAAGTCGTCTAAGGGGGTGGCTACATGACGACTGTGACCTACAACGCGGGCGCGAAGCGCAAGACCAACGTCGAGGCGTGGGTCCGCGCGCGGATCAAGCCCGATCAGATCGAAAGGTATCTCGACAGCGGTCGTTGCTTCATCGATTGCGTAGCGATCGAACAGGCGCTGGCGGCTAATACCCGGCCGGACCCGGTTCGGATCCGGGAGATCCTCCAGAAATCGCTGGCCGTCGAGACGCTGACGCCCGACGAGACGGCCTGCCTGATTCACGTGCAGGACCCCGAGCTGCTGGCCGAGATGCAGCAGGCTGCGGCCGAAGTGAAGCGGAAGGTTTACGATAATCGGATCGTGACCTTTGCACCGCTCTACCTGGGCAACCTGTGTGTCAACAACTGTGCCTATTGCGGGTTTCGATGCAGCAACGTCACAGAACAGCGACAGGTGCTCACGCTGGACGAGGTCCGCAGGGAAACCGAAGTGCTGGCCGGACTGATCGGTCACAAGCGGCTCATCGTCGTCTATGGTGAGCATCCCAAGACCGGTGTCGACTATATCGCCTCGACGCTCCAGGCCATCGGTGACGTCCGAGTCAAGACGCGCAAAGGCTGGGGCCAGATCCGCCGCTGCAACGTCAACGCCGCGCCCATGTCGGTCGAGGAGCTGAAGCGGCTGCACGAGGTCGGCATCGGGACCTTCCAGGTCTTCCAGGAGACCTACCACCGGCCCACCTACGAGCGGCTGCACCCGCGCGGGACGATCAAGGGCGACTACCTCTGGCGTCTCTACGCGATGCACCGTTCGATGGAGGCGGATGTGGACGATGTCGGCCTGGGCGCGTTGCTCGGTCTGTATGACTGGAAGTTCGAGGTCATGGGGCTGCTGTGCCACGCCATCGAACTGGAGCGGAAGTTCGGCATCGGGCCGCACACGATTTCGTTCCCGCGGATCGAGCCGGCGCACAACACGCCGCTGGCGCAGCACCCGGAGCACCAGGTCAGTGATGAGGAATTCAAGCGGCTGGTCACTGTGATCCGGCTGGCCGTTCCGTACTCCGGCATGATCATCACGGCGCGCGAGAGCGCGGCGCTGCGCCGTGAGGTCTTGCCGCTCGGTTGCACGCAACTGGATGCCTCCAGTAAGATCGGGATCGGCGCGTACGCGAACGATCAGCCGGAGGGCGACCAGCAAAGCGATCGTCAGCAGTTTCTGCTTGGCGACACGCGCAGCCTGGAAGAGGTGATACGGGAGTTGGCCGAGGCAGGCTATATCACTTCGTTCTGCACCGCGGGCTATCGTTGTGGGCGAACGGGAAAGAAGATCATGGGTCTGCTGCGCAGCGGCAAGGAAGGCCAGTTCTGCAAGCTCAACGCCGTGATCACGTTCAAAGAATGGCTCGACGATTTCGCCGGTCCGGAGACCACGGCGGTGGGCGAGAAGCTCATAGCGATGGAGATGGCACAGATCAAAGAGAAGATGCCGGGATTCTACGATCAGTTCGTCGGTGCCTACCTGAAGACCGAAGCCGGTGCCCGAGACCTGTATTTCTAGAAGAGATTTGACGAGGACATGCTAGATGGCAACCACTGAAACCACTGCGAAGACCACGTCTGCCACCGCCGCCGAGCGGCTGGCCCAGCTCAAGACCTATATTGCTGAGACCCAGGAGAACGAGCACCCTGATTCCTTCCTGATCGCGGTGCTGCACAAGGCCCAGGAACTCTATGGCTATCTGCCCGTCGAGGTGATGGACGAAGTCGCCGAGCAGATGGGGATTCCAACGGCGCATATCTGGGGCGTCGCGACGTTCTACCATTATTTCAGCCTGACACCGCCGGGACAGCACGTCATTTCGATTTGCCTGGGGACGGCCTGTTATGTGCGTGGCGCCGGGCAGATTCTTCAGGCCCTCAAAGACGAACTGAAAATCGATGTTGGTGAAGTGACACCGGATGGGATGTTCTCGCTGCAGCCGGCCCGCTGTCTCGGCGCCTGCGGATTGGCTCCGGTTGTCATGATCGACGACAAGATACACGGCGAGCTGACGCCCAAGAGGATGGTCCAGCTCATCAACCAGTACCGCAAGCAGGCCAAGAAATAGATGTCCGTTTTGCACACACAGGCCGTTCTGGAACGCGTTTTCGCGGCGAAGAGACCGCAGCGCGGGGATGTTGAGACTCTGCTACGCCTCGACGACGAGCGAGATACGTCGCTGCTTTTCGATTTTGCAGACGACGTGCGCCGGCGTTTCGTTGGCGCCGGCGTACTCCTGCGTGGGATCATCGAATTCTCCAGTTTCTGCCGTAATGCGTGTGCCTACTGTGGCTTGAGCCGGACCAATACGCAGCTTCGGCGCTATCGGCTGACCGACGCGGAAATCCTGGCAGCCGCCGAGAATATCTGCGAAGCGGGCATAAGAACCATTGTCTTGCAGAGCGGTGAAGAAGATAATCTCGACGCCGACTGGCTGTCGCAGATGATCGCGGAGGTTAAAGCACGCTTCGATGTAGCGATCACGCTATCCGTGGGTGAGCGCCGTCGTGACGAATACGCGTTGTGGAGAGAGGCCGGTGCCGACCGGTATCTGCTCAAGATGGAGACCTCTGACGCGGCGCTCTATGAATCTCTGCACCCGGGAATGAGCTTTGAGAACAGGATGCGATGCCTGCGGGATCTAGGCGAACTGGGGTATCAGACCGGTACGGGCAATCTCGTTGGCCTCAAAGGGCAGACGGTCGAAAGCCTCGCCGAGGATATCCTGTTCTTCAAAGAGGGGGATTTCGATATGCTCAGTGTCAGTCCCTTCATTCCTCATGCCCAGACGCCTCTGGCGGCCGAGCCGACGGGCGACCTGGAAATGACGTTGAAGATGACGGCGCTGACACGTATCGTCAGCGGAAACGCACACATCCCGGCCACGACCGCGATCGGTTCGCTGGCCGGCCGGGATGAACGACCGAAAGCTTTGCGGGCCGGGGCCAATGTCCTGATGCCCAACTTCACCCCGACGCCGTATCGTCGGCAGTACGAGATCTATCCGAACAAGCGGTGCGTGGATGAAAACGCCGGCGCGTGCCCCATGTGCATGGCCGGCATGGTGGCCGCTCTGGGACGCTGGGTCGACTACGGGCGGGGAGATTCACTCAAGAGGTCTGACGCCGATCTGGTGCAGGCACAACGTGATTAGTGTTTTTGGAAGTCAAGGAGAAGCAGACAATGGGAAAAAAGGTGCTGATGATTGATGACGATCCAGAATTCGTGGATGCGATCTCAAACTTGTTGGACGCCAAGGGCTATGATGTGCATACCGCTTCAAACGGCAAGGACGGCGTGGCAAAGGTCAGGGCGGAAGACCCGGATATCATATTGCTCGACGTGATGATGACGACCAAACACGAGGGCTTCGACGTGGCTCGGGAACTGCACGAGGATCCGAAGGCCAAAGACACGCCCATCATCATGATGACGGGGATTCGCAAGGAAATGAATCTTCCGTTCGGATTCGAGCCGGACAATACCTGGCTCCCGGTCAGGACGGTCCTCGAGAAACCGGTCAAGCCCGAGGTCCTGCTCAAGGCAATCGACGAGAACATTCGCCAGGCGTGACCGGAGGGCGCCGAGCCACATCGATTCCCTCGGGGTGGCTCGGCTCGAGACCCGGGGTTATAGCCGGTCCGAGTCAGCGGAACTCGCGTCGATGGACGTACGTCGGCTGACGATGGCGGCAATCAGGGACGTGGCGGATTGGCCGATGCGGACCACAAGGTACGTGATTCCGAGGCTACGGACGGCATGTTTCAGTAGTTCGTCCATTGTCGCTCTTTCGTATTGCGACCTCTCGGCGAGCCGCTGTTGAGCCGTCTATCCCGCCTGGCACCGTGGTCGAGAAAGCCGAGCGCAACCCTATCCAAGCCGTCGAAAATACGGAACATTCGTTAGAGGGAGACTAGAGGAATGTTAGAATTATGTTAGGATTGTGTTAGGATCGGCCTTCTTTGGCCTTTGAGCTGTGTTAATTCCCCTCTTTGATGCAGTTGTTTCTCGGGAGGGCCATTGTCCCGTATAATCGTCACCGCCAAGCATTGGCGGGGTCCTCCTGAGGCGCCTGGGGCCATGGCGCACGGAGAGTGGAGAAGGCGCGGCTCGGCCCAGAGTTGGGAACACGGTGATGGCGAAGCCAACGATTCTTGTCGTTGACGACGAAGAAGACATCCGAGAGCTCGTCACGTTGAACCTGCGGCGCGAAGGGTATAGTGTCGTCGCGTGTGAAACAGGCGAGCAGGCCCTCAAACAGGTCTCCGCGAAAACGCCCGACGCGATCGTCCTGGACTTGATGTTGCCAGGGATTGACGGTCTGGAAGTCTGCCGACAGCTCAAGGCCGATCCGAAGACGCCGCAGGTGGCGGTGGTGATGCTGACGGCCAAGGGCGAAGAGGCGGACATCGTTGCCGGATTGGAGCTGGGCGCCGATGACTACGTCACCAAACCCTTTCGCGGCAAAGTCTTGGTGGCCCGCGTGCGCAGGCTCCTGCGCAGACAACGAGACACGGACGACGAGAATGCGGTGGTTAAGATCCACGAGTTGACGATCGATCCGACCCGCCACGAGGTCCTCGTGGGAACTGAGGTTGTCGCTTTGACTCTGACGGAGTTCAACATCCTTCACACGCTGGCCCGGAGGCCTGGCCGGGTCTTTACCCGCTATCAGATCGTGGATTCCATCCACGGCAGCGACTATCTCGTGACCGATCGTGCGGTGGACGTCCAGATCGTCTCGCTGCGCAAGAAGCTGGGGCCCTGTGCGAAGTACGTCGACACGGTCAGAGGGGTAGGATATCGATTTTTGGACTAGCGGGATGTGGAGAAAGGAACCGTGGCAAGAAGTCCCTTGACCATTTGACACAAATCTAATAAAAGGGGCGCCCCGGGCGGGTTCCCAGGACATTTTTCGACGGTTTGGCAGAGGCTCCACATGATCAAAGAGATGGTTTTCGGTCTGGTAGGCGGGTTAGGCCTGTTCCTGTTCGCGATGGGCCTGATGTCTGAAGGCCTCAAAGGGATGGCCGGGCAGCGGCTCAAGAGCCTGCTGGAGTCGCTGACCAAGCATCGTCTGGTGGCGGTGCTGATCGGCGCCTTGACCACCTGTCTGATCCAATCGAGTTCGGCCACGACAGTCATGACGGTTGGCTTTGTCAACGCGGGCCTGCTGAGCCTCAAGCAGGCCTTGTGTGTCGTCCTGGGAGCCAACGTAGGCACCACGTTCACCGCGTGGCTGGTCTCGACGCTGGGCATTGGCGGCGTGAAGATCACGCTGTATACCCTGCCGGCCATTGGCCTGGGATTCTTGCTGAAGATCGGGCCGAGAAAGCCCAAGGTGCGAAGCTTTGGCCAGGTACTGCTGGCACTCGGACTTCTGTTCCTGGGACTCGATTTCATGAAGGACGCCTTCGGGCCGCTGAATGATTCGCCCCGCGTGCAGGAGGTCCTCATCGCGATGGGGCACAATCCACTTTTGGCGGTGCTGGCCGGCACCATTGTGACGATGCTCCTCCAGAGCAGTTCGGCCTCGATTGCCATGATCCAGATTCTGGCCCTGCAAGGCGCGTTTGGGACCGACTGGGACGTGGCGCTGCGCGTGGCGATTCCTTATATTCTGGGCGACAACATCGGTACGACCATCACGGCGCAACTGGCCGCCTTGCCGACCTCCCGTAATTCGAAACGTACAGCCATGGGGCACACGATCTTCAATGCCATCGGTGTACTCTACATACTCCCGCTCGTTTGGCTTGGCGTTTTCGATAAGATCGTCACGTTCGTCACTCCGGTGGAATTGTCACGCAGCACGATCATGCTGCATCTGGCGGTGGCGCACAGCACGTTTAACGTTTTCAACACGCTGCTGTTTCTTCCCGTGATCGGTTGGCTGGAAGCGATCGTGCTGAAGGTCCTTCCGCTGCGGCAGATCGAACTGGTCCAAAAGCCGGTGGTGCTCGAACGCCATCTGTTCAATACGCCCGTCATTGCGTTGGAGCAGGCCAAGCGGGAAATCGTCCGCATGGCTGAAGGCGCCGAAGAAGCGGTGCAGCAGGCGGTCGAAGGCATCGTCGACGGGAACGGTCGCAGTCTCGAGAAGGTGATGATCCAGGAGGATATCATCGACGATTTCCAGCTTGAGATCACGTCCTATCTCGTCGCGCTGTCGCAGGAACAACTGTCGGAAGATGTCTCGAACCGTCTGCCCGTGCTGTTGCACACGGTGAACGATCTGGAACGGATTGGAGACCACGCCGTCAACATTGTCGAAGTGGCGCGCCGGAAGGTCGAGCAGCGCATTGTCTTCAGCCATTCAGCGTTGGCCGAGGCCGGGGTGCTGAAGGCTGAAGTCGGTACGATGTTTGGCCATGTCCGGAAAGCGCTGGAGAGCAACGACAAGGAGGCCGCCAAAGCAGCGCTGGCCAACGAGAATAATCTCAACCGGATGCAGTTGGATTTTCGGCGCAGCCATGTCAAACGCATGGGCGATGGCGTTTGTTCAGCCGAGGCGGGGCTGATCTTCTGCGATCTGGTGGACAACGTCGAGAAAATCGGCGACCACCTGACGAATATTGCCCAGGCTGTGATCGGGGGATTGCAGTGGGCCGGGGTGGAGCCCCGCGTCGAAGCGGACGCGGCCTCGGACAGGCTGGTGGCGGAAGCGTGATAGACGCCGCGCGCCCGCACATCTCTTGCTCTGCCGACCTCTGCCAGCGGTGCATCGGTTGTGACGAACGAACTGGATGGGGAAAGATCTGATGGGGCATAGGGTCACCGTTGCAGCAAAGATCATCTTTATAGTGGTACTGGTCTATTGCTTTCTCGTCAGCATCGGCCTGATGGGCGCGGCCTTCAAGGGGTTTGGCAAGGGCTTTGCCGAGAGCTTGATCAGTACCACCTCCAACCCGTTCGTCGGCTTGTTCATCGGGGTTCTGGCGACCAGCTTGGTTCAGAGTTCGTCGACCACGACTTCGATCGTGGTGGGCATGGTGGGTTCCGGCGTCCTGACCGTCAGCAACGCCATCCCGATCGTCATGGGCGCCAACATCGGCACGACCGTGACCAACACCATCGTCTCACTGGGGCACGTCAGCCGCCGGGAGGAATTCCGCCGCGCCATTGCCGGTGCGACGGTGCATGATTTCTTCAATTTGATTTGCGTTCTGATCATGTTTCCGCTGAATCTGGCGACGGGGTTTCTTGAGAAGTTGGCCTGGTACATGGAGGGGCTCTTCGCCGGGGTCGGCGGCATCAAGTTCACCAGTCCGATCAAGACGATCACCAAACCGACTATTCACGGCATCGAACACGTCCTGACACACTGGCTGCATCTGGCCGACCGCGTGGCTTACATTGTGATGGTGGCCATTTCCGTGGTGATTCTGTTTTTTGCCTTGGTCTACATTGTCAGGACGATGCGGTCACTGGTCATCGAGAAGGTGGAGTCCGTTCTGGATGACGTCCTGGGCACGAACGCGCTGCTGGCCATCCTCAGCGGCATGATCCTGACGTTCATCATCCAGAGCAGTTCCATCACGACATCCCTGCTCGTGCCGATGATTGCGGCCGGGATCCTGAGCATTGACGCAGCCTTTCCCATCGTTATCGGCGCCAACATCGGAACCACGGGCACGTCCATCCTGGCCTCGTTCGCGACCGGTAACCCCTCGGCGATTGTCATTGCCTTCGTGCATTTCCTCTTCAACCTGATCGGTGTGCTCGTAATCTATCCGATCAAACCGTTCCGAACGATTCCCATCAACCTGGCGAAAGCCCTGGGCGATTTGGCACACGAGAAGCGACACTATGCCATCATGTACGTCCTGGGCGTGTTCTTCGTCGTGCCTGGATTGCTCGTACTGGTTTACAAGCTCTTGACATAGGAGAGTCTGTCATGTTCGCCAATCTGTCCCGTTTCTGGAAGGGCGGCGCCTTCGTGGCCAAGGCCCTGGAAGAGTTCAAAGAGATGCTCGACAGCACCGAGGTCATGTACGCGCTCGCTCGGGGCCGTCTGCTGGAGGAGGCCCAGGAACCGAACCTAGAGGAGAGGATTCGCAAGATTGACAAAGGCGTCAACGATGCGCAGAGGGATATTCGCAGGCGCATTATCGAGCATTTGTCCCTTCAACCGACCGTGGATGTCAATGCCTGTCTGCTGCTGATGAGCGTCGTCAAAGACGCAGAGCGGCTGGGCGACTACGCCAAGAATCTGTACGAAGTGACACAGCTCCAGGACAGACCCATGGACATCGAGCTGTTTCGACGGTACTTCGATGACCTGGACAAGGACGTCTCGACACTCTTTCAATTGACGCGTGAAGCATTTGTCGACTCCGACGAGACCAAGGCCCAGATGGCTTGGGGCTACGAAAACAAGGTCGCCAAGTGGTGTGACAACGTGGTCCGGGAACTGGCCAACAGCGATCTATCGGTGAACGAAGCGGTCTGTTTCAGCCTGATTGCCAGGTACCTCAAGCGGATCGTCGCGCACCTGGTCAATATTGCGACGTCCGTGGTTCTGCCGCTGAGCGATCTGGACTACTTTGACGAAAAGCGCACGATCCAGTAAGGTATCCCATAGCGCGGTGGTGCCGCGATCGGACTGAGGATAAGTCGGCCCGAACCGGGCCAGGCAGAACTGTTTGGCGATTCCGAGACAAACCGATGCTCAGAAAACGACTTATTTGGCAGCTTTATCCGTCCTTCCTGGCCATTACTCTGTTGGCTCTGGTCGTCGCCACGGCGTATTGCTCCTACACGCTCCACGGCTTCCACATGGAGCAGGTGGAACGGGAACTCCATCTGGCAACGGACGTCGCCGCGTCTCAGATTGCGCTGACCCTAAAGAGCGGGACGCCTGTCGACGTCGACGCGCTGTGCAAGAAACTGGGGGAATCCGGCGACGGTCAGATGCGTCTGACGGTGATCGACACATTGGGCAAAGTTCTAGGCGATTCGAATGAAAACCCTGCGGACATGGAGGATCACTCCAACCGAATCGAGATCGCCAGCGCGCTGCGGGAAGGATACGGTCAGTCCCTGCGTTCCAGTCCGACGCTGGGCAAGAACATGATGTACGTGGCGGTCCCCCTGTTGGAGGATGACCAGCCGGTGGCGGTCGTCCGCACCGCGGTCTTCGTGACGGATATTGATCGGGCCCTGAACAGTATCTACATAAACATACTGTACGCCGGATTGATTGTGGTTCTCTGCGCCGCATTCCTGAGCCTGTTGCTCTCTCGTCGCATCAGTCTGCCTATCACGCGCATGAAACGAATCGCGCAACTCTTTGCCAATGGTCAACTTAACATTCGCGTGCCGACCGCCGGAGCGGCGGAATTGGATGAGTTGGCCAGAGCGCTAAACGAAATGGCCACCCAGCTTCAAGACCGAATCTTGACGATTACCCGCCAGCGGAACGAACTGAAGGCCATTCTCTCGAGTCTGGCCGAAGGCGTTCTGGCAGTGGATCCGCGCGGCCACATCGTCAGTGTCAACAAAGCGGCGGCGCGGCTGCTGAATATCGACCCGGTCCACGCCCTCGGCCGCAACGTCGAAGAGGTCGTCCGCAACGTGGGATTGCAGCAGTTCGTCCGCGACACGCTCAGCAGTGATCGGCCCAGCGAAGGCGACGTCTCTTTCCCGGAGGAAGGGGGGCGTTTCTTCCGCGTGCACGGCGCCAGCCTGGCCGATCCACAAGCCGAATGTGCCGGCGCGGTGGTTGTTCTCAGCGACATGACGCGCATCCATCGCCTTGAGAATCTGCGTCGCGACTTCGTCGCCAACGTCTCACATGAGCTGAAGACTCCCGTGACTTCCATTCAAGGCTTTGTGGAAGCGTTGCTGGAAGGCGGCCTGGACGAATCGGAGCAGAGCCAGCGCTACCTGGGGATCATCGCCAGACACGCCGAGCGGCTGAACGCGATCATCGATGACCTGCTGACCCTCTCACGGCTGGAAGAGTCCGGCGAGCAGCGAGCCCTCCTGTTCGAGAAAATGGCGCTGCGCCCCGTGCTGGAGGCGGCCCTGGAACTGTCCAGCGTCCGAGCCGAACAGAGAGGTGTCAAACTCGATCTGTCGTGCGCCGACTCGATCGAGGCGAAGATCAACGCCCCTTTATTGGAGCAAGCGGTCGTCAATCTGGTCGACAACGCGGTCAAATACAGCGACGAGGGAGGCGTGGTCCAGATTGCCGTTCAGCAGCAGGGCAAAGAGGTTCTTTTGAGTGTTACGGACAATGGCTGCGGCATACCGCAAGAGCACTTGGCCCGTATCTTCGAACGGTTCTACGTGGTGGACAAGAGCAGAAGCCGAAAATTGGGGGGGACCGGCCTCGGCCTGGCCATCGTCAAGCATATTGCCTTGGTTCACGGTGGGCACGTGGACGTCGAAAGCAACCCGGGGGAAGGCGCCGCCTTCACGATACACTTGCCGTGTGGATAATATAGGATGTGCCTTGGGGGCGCTCCTTCATCCCGGTTTCCCCGCCCTGGGGTTCGCGCCGCCGTTCTTCAGTGTTGACAAGGCCGATTTCTGTGTCGCCTAACACGATTCTAGCGCAATTCTGCCCCGATTTTAACATGGTGACGATATTTACGGCCTGCGAATATCGAGCGCAACGTCCTCGGACTGGCCCGAGGATGTTGAAGGCACCGACGTGACTTTTTGGAGATGCTGAAATGAACAAGGAAGAAGCGAAGGGATGGCGTGCCTTTTTGTTGGTCCTGAGCATGGCGGTTCTGTGGCGGCCGGTAGCGGCCGGGGCCGACGAGCTGAGTGATCTGAAACGGGAGCTACAAGACCAGAAAGCGCGATCGGCGGAGCTCGAAAACCGAATCAACCAACTTGAAGCCCGGCAGAGACTCGAACAGCGATCGCTCAATGACGAGATCGACGCGGTGGAGGCAAAGACGGAACAGACGGGGGACACTCCCAAGGGGCTCCCCGACAATCTGAAATGGCTTGAGAAGATCAAGGTTTCCGGGGATTTTCGCTACCGCTACGAGTACACTGACTTGGAGGATCAGCCGACTCGAAATCGAAACCGCATCCGCGCCCGCCTGATGGTTAGCGCTATTGTCAACGGCGAATGGGACCTCGTATTCCGCATGGCAACCGGCGAAACAGATATCATTGACGATACGATCATTGCTGACCCCGTGTCCACGAACCAAACGTTGGGAGAATTCGGCTCGCGGAAGGACTTCTGGCTCGACTTGGGCTACTTTGACTACCATCCCGCGGGGATCGAAGGGTTAAACGTGCTTGGCGGAAAGATCAAGAATCCATTCCTCATGGTGGGCAAGAATCAGCTCATGTGGGACAGCGATCTGAACCCGGAGGGTGTGGGGGTGACCTATAGTATGCCGTTTGGTGAGTCGGTTACGGTTGGCCTCAGCGGCGGTGGTTTCTGGCTGAACGAAGAATCCTCAGGTGCCGATACTTCTCTGTGGGGCATTCAAGCCCATGCCAGAACGGATCTGAGCGACTCTGATTACGCCCTCGCTGGCGCCGGCTGGTATGACTACGGCAATCTGCAGGGTCTGGAGGACGAGTTCGGCATCGGGTTCGGCAACACGATCGACCCGGATACCGGCGCCTGGGTATATGACTACGACATCTTCGAACTCCTGGCCGAATACGGAACCCAAATTGGCAAGGTGCCGGTTTCAATCTTCGGGACATGGGTGAAGAACTGCGCCGCTGGCAACGGTGAAGACACGGGTTGGCTGGTCGGTGCCACGGCTGGAAAGGCCAAGAACCCAGGTTCCTACCAGTTCGGTTACGACTACCGCGATGTGGAGCGAGACGCCGTATTGGCGGCTTGGAACGACTCAGATTTCAACGCTGGTCGCACCGGGGGCGAGGGCCATGTCCTGCGGTTCGCCTATCAGGCGTTTAAGAACGTGCAATTCGCCCTGACGTATTTCCACAGCGAAATCACCGACACCGATCCTGAACTCGATTACAGAAGACTGCAGGCGGACGTCAAGCTGAAGTTCTAGAGGCGATCGCGGGGGTCTTGGATTCACAACCTTCTAATGCGATGCTAATAAAGCCCTAACACTACTGCCGTAAACACAGATGAAGCACGAATAGGTTGGTTCACCTAAAGATGGAGGCCTGTTTATGAGAAATGCTATTGTTGGCATGGCAGTATTGGGCGTGGTCATGGCTGTGACGGTCCGGGCAGAGACACTTCAGATCGAGGGCTCGACGACCGTGGGGCCCATCGCGGACGCCTTCGCGGGATATTTCAAGCAGGTCTATCCCGACCTCGACATCACGGTCAAGAAAACCGGCAGTGGGGATGGGGCGGCGGCCCTGGTCGATTCACGCTGCGACGTCGCGACCATGAGCCGTTTCATGAAGGGCAAGGAATTCAAGGACGCCGTCGGGAGTGGCGTCTACCCCGTGGCTCATGTGGTGGCGATGGACGGCGTCTGCGTCGTCGTGCATCCGTCCAATCCCGTCAAGGGGCTCACCAAAGCCCAGATTCGCGACATCTACATGGGTAAGATCACCAACTGGAGCCGGGTGGGTGGCCCCAACGTGCCGATCGTCGTGATCAGTCGCGATACGTCGTCGGGCACCTATGAGACGTTTCGTGGTCTGGTCATGGAGAAGAAAGAGATGGGCTCCAGCGTTGAGTACGTCAACTCGAACCCCCAGGCCCACGCTCGTGTGAAGACAACCCAGGGAGCCATCGGATACGTGGGAATCGGTTTTCTGGATCGCAGTGTCAAGGCGGTCAAAGTCGACGGGATTCTCCCGAGCCGCCAGACGATCGCCAGCGGCGTCTATCCTGTGGCGCGTCCTCTGTTTCTGTTCACCAATGGGTATCCGAAGCTGGGGACCATGGTTCACAAGTTCTGCACCTTTTACCTGACGGAAAAGGGGCAGGAGCTGGTCGAAGCCAAGGGATTCGTCCCGTTGACGGTCTATTGAGACCGACCGCACGATGTGGTGAAGAGACCTGGAAAAGGACGCATGGGCAATCACAGTCTAACTCTCACACTGGGGCCGGCGGCCGAGCGGAGCCAGCCGCTGGCGCTGACTCCCGGTCAGGATCTTTGGGGGTATGCCGCTTCCCATCTGGGACGCGCCCTGTTGTTCCTGATCACGTGCAGTTCGGTTCTGGCCGTGCTGCTGATCCTGATCTTCGTGATCGTCCGGGCCGTGCCGTTTCTCAGTTCCCATGACGTCGGTGATTTCCTGTCGAGTCAGGCCTGGCATCCCACCTCGGACACGCCGGCATTTGGCGCGCTGACACTCATTGTGGGTTCGCTCTATGTCTCGCTGGCGGCGCTGGTTTTCGCCGTGCCCCTGGGGATCATGGCGGCGGTCTTCCTCAGCGATATCGTCTCTTGGAAGATTCGCAACGTGGTCAAGCCGATCGTCGAAATTCTGGCCGCCATTCCGTCGGTGGCCTTTGGGTTCTTCTCCGTTCTGGTGCTGGCGCCCTGGATGCAGAGGCGGTTCGGGTTCTCCAC
>CP070782.1:3367249-3383187 GCA_020346325.1 Phycisphaerales bacterium | reverse complement strand
GCAAGGACGGCGTCGTCGCCTTTTGGAGTGCTATCCCCCAGCCAAAAGAAGAGATGCCAAGGTTAATCCCGTTAGGTCCTTCCAATCGCGCTCAACCCGTCTTTGCTCCGAAGAGCCGGGTATTGACGGTGCCGCGAGAAGGGACCGTCAGCCTCTTCGATCTGGCAACGTTCAGCGAGACCGAACTCTCCGAATTGGGCACCGATGTTTCGATGGTCGCCTATTCACCGGACGGGATTTTGCTGGTGAGCGGAGGCGCGAATGGAAGAATCCGCGTGTGGTCCTGCACCGAACGTCGCCTGCTGAAGGAGTTGGATGACCATAAAGCCCAGATTATCTTGCTCCGCTTTCAGGCGGATGGCAAGCGGTTGTTCTCTCTTGATGCAACAGGAGAGGCGATCTGGTGGGATGCGCTGATGTGGCAACCTGACCGGACCTTTGTGGCGCGACTCCTTAGCGGAGGGATGGGGCACCGGGTGGATGTTTCGCCCGATGGTCGCCTCCTGGCGTTCGGGGCCCGGGGAGCTCTGCAATGGCTCAGCGCCGAGACCGGAGAACTGCTGGCGACAAGCACAGGCACCCACATGGTCGCCGCGACTAGAGTTGTCTTTTCCAATGATGGTCTGCGGGTCGCCAGCACGTACAACTACGGTACAGTAGCGCTGTGGGACGCATCCTCGTTTGGACTAGAGACCGCTTTCAGGGGACACCTACTTGGAGCGTGCGGCGCGGCGTTCTCCCCCGATGGTCGCCGGCTGGTCAGCAGTGGGACCGGCCTTGACGCCGTCAAGCTCTGGGATTCGTTAAGTCACCGCGAGCTTATAACACTGCCTGGCGAGAGTATCTTACGAGAAGTGGCCTTTTCTCCCGATAGCAGCTGGCTGGCAGCTTGCAACAGGGAAGGCACGCTCCACCTCTGGCACGCCCCGTCCTGGGAGGAGATTGATGCGGAGGAAAGAAGGTTGAAGGGCGAACCATCCCCATGACGCAGACAATGTCCTCGAAGGCAGAACCCGAAACCTGAAGGGATTCCGACCTATGGGATCCGCAGTATTCCTCCGGACACGCTGGAATCTGAGAACGCCCCGACCATGCTGCATGAAGAGCAGGGCCGCTGCAAAGAAGTGGAGAGACTGTGGCTCGCAGCCGCCGAAGGCCGCCTCCTGCAACTCGGGGCGACAGGACTTGAACCTGCGACCTCATGACCCCCAGTCATGCGCGCTAGCCAAACTGCGCCACGCCCCGATCAACGGCGGTCATTGTAGTGCGACCGGTGCCGCGGAACAAGCGTTTTTTTCTGAAATCCCCTGGGCCGAGAAGCCTGTAAGAACCCATCTCTGGTTCGAAAACAACGGTATACGAAGAATTTCTGTGAATTCTTGGTAGAGCACTTGACGAAGTTAGGGTGGCCTAACTATTCTATATAGGAACGCTGGTGAAGCAGTGGATGGGATTATGGGCACAGTTGGCAGGCAGAAACTCAGTGCTTCTTTGGAGGATTATCTCGAAGCGATCTTTAACTTGGCTGACGAGGCTGAAGGAGCTCGAAGCAAGGATGTTGCTGAGGCGCTGGGTGTGGCCCGAAGTTCGGTCACCGGGGCGATGCAGGCCTTGAGTGAGAAGGGGTTGGCGAATTACCGGCCGTACGGCTGCGTGACACTGACTAGGTCGGGACGGGCCGTGGCGGCCGAGGTGGTGCGAAAGCACAATATCCTCAAGTCCTTCTTCATCAGTGTCCTCGGCGTGGATAACGACACCGCCCAGCAGGCAGCCTGCCGAGCGGAACACGCTTTGGGATCGGAGATTATCGGCAGGTTGTTGAGTTTTATCGAGTACGTGACAGAGAGCAACAAGAACGGCCATGATGTGGCCGATGAGTTTCGGCGGTTCCACAAGAAACACGCGACGCGGCAGGCGCAAATGGTGACGCAATGATCCAGGAAACCCACGTGCACGACCAGCAAGTTCGGCCCCTTTCGACGACCCAGGCCGGCGATTGCGTCCGCGTGGTCGGGATTGACGCCGGACGGGGTCTGAACAGTCGTCTCGCGGCTATGGGGCTGGTGGCCAGCACCGAGCTGCGCGTCGTCAGCAACGGGCATCCCGGCCCCTTCGTTCTGATCGTCAAAGATGCGAAGGTAGTGCTTGGCAGGGGTGTGGCCCAGAAAATCATGGTGCGATAGGCCCGTTGTGGGCCCTTCTCTTTTTTTGAAATCAATGTTCGCTGAGACTAACTTTTTTCTCGCAGGTTCCAGGATGCAGGTGGTACGTTGATGAAGCGAATCAGAGTGGCGTTGGCAGGCAATCCCAACAGTGGCAAGAGCAGTGTCTTCAACATGCTCACCGGCGCACATCAGCACGTGGGCAATTATCCTGGTGTGACGGTCGAAAAGAAGGAGGGCGTCTGCACCTACGACGGGTATCAGATTGAAATCATCGATCTGCCGGGCACCTACAGCCTGACCGCCTACTCCACGGAGGAGTTGATTGCGCGAGACTACGTTCTGGACGAGACGCCGGATGTGGTGGTGGATGTCGTCGATGCCTCCAATCTGGAGCGCAATCTGTACTTGGCGACACAGTTGATCGAGATGAACGTGCCGCTGGTGCTGGCCTTCAACATGAGTGATCTCGCCAAGCGGCGCGGCATCGAATTCGATCTGGAGCAGCTCTCGCGTCTTCTGGAGGCACGGATCGTGCCCACCGTAGGCAACAAGGCCCAGGGGCGGGAGCCATTGCTGGAAGCCATCGTCGCGACTGTTCGCCAGGCCGAGACGCCGCGGGCGCATCGACTCAACTATGGCGATGAGATCGAGGAAGAACTGGCCAAGATCGAGGCGGTCTTGGTGGAGCAGAACGTGGAATGGGTCCCCAGAAGCGGTCTGCGATGGGTGGCCGTCAAGCTGCTCGAGCAAGATGATGCGGTTACCGCCAAGGCCGTCCATCCCGAGATCCGTGATGCCGTCGCCAGAAGTGTCGAGCACCTCCGCGGCATCTTCGGCGACGAGCCCGAGATCGTGATGGCCGACCGCCGGTATGGGTTCATTTCCGGAGCGTGCCAGGAGACGATCGCCAGTTCCGTTGAACGCCGGCACGACACCAGCGACACGATCGACGCCGTGGTGACCAACCGTGTCCTGGGGCTACCGATCTTCCTATTGCTGATGTACATGGTCTTCTGGCTGACCTTCACCCTGGGCGAGTATCCCATGATGGCGCTGGAATGGTTCTTCGAGTGGGCCGGGGCGACGGTGGCAGGCTTCTGGCCTGCGGGCAGCGACAGCTGGGTCAAGTCGCTGTTGATCGACGGGATTCTCGGCGGCGTCGGTGGCGTGGTGGTCTTCCTGCCCAACATCCTCCTGCTGTTTTTGGCCATAGCGATTCTCGAAGACTCAGGCTACATGGCCCGTGCCGCCTTCGTGATGGACCGGATCATGCACAAGATCGGTCTGCACGGCAAGAGCTTCATTCCCATGCTGATTGGCTTCGGCTGCTCGGTGCCGGCGATCATGGCGACGCGCATTCTCGAGAACCGTCGCAGCCGCTTCACGACGATCATGGTCATCCCCCTGATGAGCTGCGGGGCGCGGCTGACGATCTATGCCCTGATCATTCCTGCCTTCTTCCCGCACCAATGGCGAGGTCCGGTGATGTGGCTGATCTACCTGATCGGGATCGTGCTGGCTGTGGTGTGTGCCAAAGTACTGCGTCTGACAATCTTTCGGGGCGAGACCATGCCGTTTGTGATGGAATTGCCGCCGTATCGCGTTCCGACACTGAAATCGGTTCTGATCCACATGTGGCAACGTGGTTGGCTGTTCCTCAAGAAGGCTGGAACCGTCATCCTGGGGATTTCGATCGTACTGTGGGCGTTGGCCAGCTTCCCCAAGCCGTCGGCGGAGGAGCTGGCGGAACTAAATGAACAACAGCGGCATCAGACGATCCTGGAGCGCTCGATCATTGGGCGTGTGGGACATATCATCGAGCCTGTCATTCGGCCTCTGGGGTTCGATTGGAAGGTGGGCACTGCTTTGATCGGAGCGACTGCGGCCAAGGAAGTCTTTGTCTCGCAGTTGGGCATCGTCTATGCCGTGGGCAGCGAGGAGGGCGGAGCTGAGGTGTTACGCCGCAGGCTCCAGGCCGACTACACACCTCTGGTGGGGTTCTGCATCATGCTCTTCTGCCTGATTTCGGCGCCCTGTGTGGGAACCGTAGCCATGACGCGACAGGAAACCAACTCGTGGCGCTGGGCGACGTTCCAGTTCCTGGCCCTGACGGGCCTGGCCTATGGCATCACCTTTCTCGTGTACCAGATCGGCTCTCTGTGGGGCTAGGAACATGATGGCCGACGTGAGTTCTCTCGATTCTGGAGTTGACAGTGTTTGGCTAGACGCATATATTTAGGTTAACCTAAATTGCGGATTAGGATGTTTATGGATTCCAAGCCCGGCAGTTCACTGAGTGCCAGTTTGGAGGACTACCTGGAGACGATATTCTGGGTGGTAGCGGCCGAAGGGGCGGCCCGCGCGAAGGACATTGCCAGGCAGTTGAAGGTCAAAGCCTCCTCGGTGACCGGCGCCCTGCAAACGTTGGCGGAAAAGGAGTACATCCACTATCGCCCTTATGAGGCGGTGACGCTGACGCGGGAAGGTTTCGAGAAAGCGGCGCGTGTTGTACAGAGACACCGCATCCTGCGGGAGTTTTTCGCACAGGTGCTTGGGGTGGACGAGGCCGTGGCAGAACAGCGGGCCCGTCGGCTGGAGCACGACGTGGGGGACGAGGTTGCCGCGCGCATGGCGGCGCTACTGGAGTACGTTCAGGGTCGGGATGGTATGCGGCAGGAGTTGGCCGCGTTTCTCGCGCAGCGCGAGGGTCCGGCGGCGCAGCGGGCGATGTTGCCTAGCGGTTCGCAAACGGTGGCGGATTTGAAGTCCGGGCAGAAGGGCGTAATCGTTTCGGTCCGGCGCGAAGGGGCGATTTCCCGGCGGCTGGCCGATATGGGATTGGGACGCGGAGCGCTGATCGAGGTCGAAGGGGTGGCGCCGATGGGTGATCCGATTCGGGTCAGGATTCGACGCTATCGACTGTCGCTGCGACGCAGTGAGGCGGCTGCGATCTTGGTGGTGGGGCGGTAGCAGAGCGTCTTCTCTTTTTAGACGCGAGTTAGCTGCCTCTGACAATGAAGACGCGACACGGGTGTTCCCGCAGGAGATTTGAAGATCATGGAGAAACATGGACCGAACGGGCCAAAACATGACTCGGAAGCGTTGGGTGTAACGGAGAAGAGACAGGCAAACTGTCTCGATTCGCAGCAGATCTTCGGTACTCGAGCCGAAATTCTGATCCAGCACGGCGACCAGATCTACCGGTTGAGAAAGACACGGCGTGGAAAACTGATACTGAACAAGTGAGGCGCAGGACAACCCGGTAAGAAACGCGACCCAGCCAGCCGCACGCCAGCCAGGGAGCAGACAGGACGTACCAGACGTCACTGTGTGTTCCCTGGCTTTCTTTTTAGCTGGGCGGCTGGCTAGGGCTGAAGAGATTCCAGACGAGGTTCTGACGATGACAAGAGGATTGATGTACTCGTTCTTTGTGACCGTTCTTTGTGACCGTTCTTTGCGCCGGTAGCGGCGTGTGTCACGAAACTATGAGGCCTCAGCAACCGGGGCTGGCTGAGGCTTTGACGGTTGGATCCGGCTTGACGCAAATCTACCAGCAGAACGTGCACGGTGGCACAAGTACGGCCGCCAAGGATGGTCGTTACGCCGGCAGCTACGCGTTCGAATCGCAGGTGGACCTGGGGACGCTGGCTGGCATCGCAGGGGCCGAACTCTATGCTCTTGTCGAGGGAGGTTGGCCCGACGTCGGTGGCATCGATGCGCCCGCAGTAGGTAACTACTTCGGCGTAAACGCCGACGCCATTGAGGGCGAGTGGGGCGAACTGTCCGAACTATGGTTTGAGCAAGCCCTATTCGATCGGACCCTTCTATTTCGCTTCGGCAAGATCGATCTGGCGGGAGGCTTCGAGTGCCGGGGGTGCGAAGCGGCTTTCGACGGGAACAAATACGCCAACGACGAAACGACCCAGTTCCTCAACGGGGCTCTGGTCAACAATCCGACCATTCCGTTTCCGGACCGCACGTTAGGTCTGGCCCTGTTCGGCAGTCCGGCAGAAGCCTGGCACCTCGGCCTGGCGGTCGCTGCACGGGATGACGAAGACACCTCATGGGGTTCGGCTAACGACGGTGTCTTCGCCATTCTTGAGGGAACCTTCCTGCCCCGATATGAATGGGTTGGCCCGATGGCAGAGGGCCAGTACCGCGCCGGCGTATGGTATAGCGCGGATCGGAACAACGATGCCGTCGGTGGCGACCAGCGGGGCGTCTATCTCAGCGCAAGCCAGCCGGTCTGGTGCCGAGAGGGCAATTCTGAGGATAGCCGGGCGTTAAGTCTGTTCGCGCGAGCGGGCTGGACCGACGGACCGGGTGCGGAATTGGCGGACTTCTGGAGCTTCGGAGCGCAGTACCAGGGGCTGTGGAACCCTGACGGCTCTGACGTGCTTGGGATTGGGCTGGCACGAGGCAACTTCGTTCACGCTTCCGATCCGGATGCGCCGGTCGGGAGCGAGACGGTGTGGGAACTCTACTACAACATGCCGATCACGTCCGAGATAGTGCTGAGCCCCAGTGTGCAATACATCATCGATCCCGGAGGCGACCATGGCGGCAAGGATGCTCTGGTCCTAGGCCTGCGCCTCCAGATCGATCTGGAATAACGCGGTGATCTGCCGTACCTGTCCCGAGAGAACAACCTCAGACTCGCCGAAGCCATGTCACAAACTTCGGTAGACCCGCGGCAATTTGCGTTGAAGGCTGGTAACCGAGATCACGCTGGGCTTTGGTGACGTCGGCGTACGTTTGGTCGACGTCGCCGGGCTGAGGGGGAAGGTATTCTCTGGCGGCCTTCTTACCGAGGGCACGCTCGATCTCGGCGATCAGGTCGTTGACCGTGATGGGACGGGACTCACCGAGGTTGTAGATTTCGTATCCGGCACAGGTGTCGATCGCGGCCACGACACCGTCGATGATGTCGTCGATATACGTGAAGTCACGCCGCATCGTCCCGTCCCCGTAGATCGGGATGGGCTGGCCCGCCTCAATGAGCCGGGCGAACTTGTGAATGGCGAGGTCAGGTCGTTGCCTTGGTCCGTAGACCGTGAAGAAACGCAGGCAGGTCATGCCGATGCCGTACAGATGGTGGTACGTGTGACAGATCAGCTCTCCCGCTTTCTTGGTAGCGGCGTAGGGTGAAATCGGATAGTCGACGTTGTCGTCCTCCGAGAAGGGGACCTTCTTGTTGTTGCCGTAGACGCTGGAACTTGACGCGAAAATGAACTTCCTCAAGTTGCGCTCTCGGGCGATCTCCAACAGAACGACGGTCCCGTTGATGTTGACGTCGGCATAGAGTGCGGGCTGTTCGATAGATGGTCGTACTCCGGCCCGTGCGGCCAGGTGGACGATGACGTCAACATCCTTGGCAATCGCCTCGTCCATGGCAGATTTGTCCCGGATGTCCGCTTCCAGCAGGCGAAAGTTATCCTGTGTAATGCATGAGGCGATGTTGTCTCGTTTGATCTGAGGATCGTAGAAGTCATCGAAATTGTCAACGCCGGCAATCTCCCAGCCCAAGGCAAGCAAACGGTCGCACAGGTGGGAACCGATGAATCCTGCAGCCCCTGTCACAAGAACCTTCATTGACGCCTCCGCCTAATCGTTTGCCAAGTTGATCATGTTGAGCATTGTCTGTGCCGTGTGCCCTCCTGCACACGGGGTGACCACGCTGCCACCCCAAGCGCGAGCTTATGCCCGTCCAACACTGTAGTATTCGAAGTTGGCCTGCTTGAGGTACGCAGGGTCATACAAATTGCGTCCGTCGAAGATCACGGGCCGCTTGAGTTTAGCCGCGATCATCTCAAAGTCCGGGTTTCGGAATTCCTGCCAGTCCGTGAGCACGACCAGCGCGTCCGCGCCGTCAAGAGCCTCGTAACTGTTACTCGCCGTCTCGATGCGTTCGCCCAGGACTTGGCGTGCTTTGGCATTGGCTTCGGGGTCATGGGCCCGGATCGTCAGCCCGGCGTCCAGGAACCTCTCGACGCAGGCAATGGCGGGTGACTCCCGGACATCGTCGGTTTTGGCCTTGAAGGCCAGGCCCCAGACGGCCAGACGCACCGGGTCCTTACGCGCGGCGAAGTAGTCAATGACGCGTTGGGCGAAACGCTGCTGTTGGGCGGCGTTCACGCTCTGCACCGACCGGGTTAGCGTCATGTCCAGGCCGTGGCTGGCACCGACATGAATGAGGGCGCGAATATCTTTGGGAAAGCAACTGCCGCCGAAGCCCACCCCGGGAAACAGGAAGGCCGAGCCGAGGCGTGCGTCGCTGCCTACCCCACGGCGCACCAACTCCACATTCGCACCGACCTTTTCGCAGACGGTGGAAATCTCATTCATGAGCGAGATCCTGGCGGCGAGCATCGTGTTGGCCGCGTACTTGGTCATCTCTGCTGAAGCCGGGTCCATGAAGATGATTCGGTTGCTCCGGCGCATAAAGGGGCCGTACAGGTGCTCCATCATTTCGCGCGCCCGCGGGCTGGTGGTGCCGATGATGATGCGGTTGGGACTTGTGAAGTCGTCAACCGCTGCCCCTTGTTTCAGGAACTCGGGGTTGCTCACATAGTCGAATGGAACGTCGGTCCGTGACCGAATCAGGTCGGATATGACTTGATGCGTCCCGACCGGCACGGTACTTTTGGTCACGATGATGCGATAATCGGTCAGGTGTTCGGCAATCTCCCGGGCCACTCCTTCCACGGCCGTCATATCCACCGATCCATCGTTTGCCGGTGGCGTGCCCACGGCGATGAAGATGACCTCAGAGCGATCGACTCCCTCCTTGAGGTCCGTCGTGAAATACAGGCGGCCGAGCTTATTGCTGCGGACCACGAGTTCCGCCAGTCCTGCTTCATAGATGGGAATCGAACCGCCGCGCAATTCACGAATCTTGTCTTCGTCCTTGTCGATACAGACCACGTCATTTCCCGCCTCAGCCAAGCACGCGGCTGTCACCAAGCCTACATACCCTATACCACCTACGCTCACTTTCATGTTGTAGCCTCCACAGTCTCTCTTGCGCCGTTCTTGTTCGGGATCTCCCCTCCAGCGTCCGGTTCGGCAGTTCGGCCCGGAGATGCGCTAGACGATCATTCGTGGTTCTCGGACCTTGTCGCCTGCCAAGAGAGAGAATCCTACGGGGAACGACGCTCCTCAATAGGTTCGATCATATCAATGTCCACCTCGACACTGGCGGCCTGTCCCAGCATGTCAACCTGGAGTACCAGCCGCGTGCTCCCCTTATGCTGAACGACGATGCCCTCCAGTCCCAGCAGGGGGCCGGCGATGACTCGGCACCATTGCCCGGCCTTAAGGTATTTATGCGGAGTCAACGGCAGGCCCGTGCGGACGGCCTGTTCGATGCGCAGCAACTCGCGGAGCAAGGCCTCCTGGTCCGTCACTTCCAGCAGGTTGGCCACCCGATTGGTCTTGAGCAATTCGATCCGGTCATTGTCGTGTCCGCAGAAGAACAAATACCCGGTGAACAGCGGGAGCATCGATTTGATGGTGCGACGACTGCGCCGGCTCACCTTCATCGTCATCGGCAGAAAATAACTGATATTCTTGGCCATCAGGTCGTGGGCCAAGGCCTTCTCGTTTCTGCTCTTGGTGTGCGCGACCCACCACTGTCCCTCGAAACGTTGAATGGACTCCGTCTGGGGCCACAGAATCGGTGGATTCTCATGTATTTTCAGCAATTCTGTCCTCCTGGGACTATACCGAGCCAACGCTTCCCAAAACCGTGAAAAGGGCTTCTGGAGGCTATCTGGCGACCCGGCGATACCTAAATCGGCACCCGTTTCTGGTCGACATAGTGAGAGTCTAGTGATAGGTATAGTAGTTGTCAAACCAATTAGCATTTAGGACCGACACATCCGAGCCCTGACCTCGGAAAGGCATGGTATCGTGGGAAAGATACACGCCGTCAGGGCCGGTGGTATCTGTAGGAGCGACGATGAGCAAATCCGGGAGGAACACGGCTCGTTCGCCCAAAGGGCGAGGGGGCGCTGACCATGCTGCGGCGGCGAAGGCGTCGGCCGTCCTGTTCACCTGTATCGGTCGCCGCGTTTCCCTGCTCCAGGCTTTTCGCCGGGCCGCCCGACGGCTGCGGCGCCCCATGAGATTCTATGGGACCGACACGAGCTCGCTCAGTCCCGCCCTGCAATCGTGCGATGAGGCCTTTCTCGTCCGGCCTACATCCCATGCCCGGTACGTTGGCCAATTGCTGTCCATCGTCCGCCGCCACGCCGTGGGACTGTTGGTGCCCACGGTTGATCTGGATCTTCGTGTGCTTGCCGAGCACAGGCGACGGTTCGAGGCGTGTGGCTGTCGGGTGCTGGTCTCCGATCCGGAGGTGATCGATCTCTGTCAGGACAAGAGGCGGACCTACGATTTTCTCAGACGAAACGGTTTCGACTGCCCTCTGACCCAGAGCGTCGATTCGGCATTGAAGGCCGATCGCAAGGGATCGCTTGTCTGGCCGTGTTTTCTCAAGCCTTGGGACGGCCATGCCGGCAAGGACAGCATGGTGGTCCACGACCGCAAAGAACTGCTCTTCTATGCCAAGAGGGTGCCAAACGCAATCTGCCAGGAGTTGATCAAGGGGGCGGAATATACCTGCGACGTTTATGTGGACTTCGAGAAGCGTGTGCGGAGTGTGGTGCCGCGCCGACGCCTGGAGGTGCGGTGGGGTGAAATCAGTAAGGGGCAGGTCGTCAAGAATGAGCGCATCATGGCGGAAGCCGCCCGGCTGGCCCGGCAGCTTGGCGTCGGGCCCGGTGTGATCACGCTGCAACTGTTCCTCACGAATCGAAACGAGATCAAGTTCCTTGAGGTCAACCCGCGTTTTGGCGGTGGCGTGCCTTTGTCTATCAAGGCCGGTGCGGATTTTCCGAAATGGATCTTGCAGGAACTGGCCGGCAGGCGACTGTGCATTGGCTTTGATGCGTTCCAGGACGGTCTGATGATGTTGCGTTATGATGCCGAAGTGTGGATCGAGGGCGCTGACTTGAGGGGTACGAAGGTCTGATGCTGGACACGCTGATCGGTGACGAGAGACCGCTGCGTTGGGCCGTTCGCTTCTGGCCCGTCTTCGTCGCGGCGTTCCTCAGTACGCTGGCGACCACAGCGCTGTGCAAGAAGATTGCGCTGCGATTCGGGATCGTGGACCGTCCCGATCACCGGGTCAAGACTCACGCCGAGCCGGTGGCTTACCTGGGAGGCCTTGGCGTACTGGCAGGCCTGGTTGTCGGTGTTTTCGCGGGCATCTATATTTGTCGCATGGATGCAGCATTTCGGCATACGCTCCCGTGGTTTCTCGGCGTTTTGGCGGGGGCGTCTATCGCCTGCCTTGTCGGGCTGGCCGACGATCTTCTGGACTTACGGCCCCGACACAAGTTTCTGGGACAGATTCTGGCCGCCGCACTTTTGCTGCTGGTGGGTATCGATCCCAATCTGCAGCGGGCCGTCGAGCCATTCGGTTGGACGCTGTCGACGCGGTTGGAGACGATTCTCGATGTGCTGGTGGTGACGTTCTTCGTGCTCGGTGCGACGAATTCCCTGAATCTCCTTGACGGTCTGGATGGTCTCTGCGCCGGCGTCACGGCCATCATCACCGGTGCGATGCTTTTGCTGGCCGTCCATCTGGCGACCTGGGGATTCAGTGACTTTGGCGATCCCGTGCGGATCGTCATCTGCTTGAGTTTGGCCGGTGGCCTCTGTGGGTTTCTCCCGTTCAATCGCCACCCAGCCAAGATCTTCATGGGTGATGCCGGCAGCACGCTCCTGGGATTCGTGATCGCGGCCCTGATGATCATGTTTGCCGAAAAGGTGCCACGCTGGTGGATGGCCTCTGTGGTGGTTTTTGGCCTGCCGATTCTGGATACGTCCGTCGCGGTCCTGAGACGCGCGTTGAATCGCCGGCCGATCCTGGTCTCCGATCGAGGCCACATCTACGACCAGATGATCGATCGCGGGCTGTCATTGCGGAAGACGGTGGCGATTTGTTACGGACTGGCCGGGATCTATGCCCTTGTCGGATTACTCGTGAGCCAGATCCGAACGCGCTATGGCGCCCTCGTTTGTCTCGGCACCTTTGTTGTCTCCGGGGTGCTCGTCTGGCGCGCCGGCTATCTCGCCATGGCGGGACTGCGCGGTGCTCCGCGGCCGAGATGATGCAGATCCGATTCCTAAAGCGTGACCGTCAAGTACTCTGTCTCGGCGGTGAACATGACCGCGCCCTCGTAGGACGCGGGAATGACCACGCAGTCTCCCGCCGTGAATTCCACCGGCTCGATCTGAGCTGACAGAATGCCCCCTTCTCCCGACAGGATGATTAGCGTTTGCATCTGACCCTGTCTGAGCAGCAGTTGCCGGTCCGCCATGCGGTGCCCCTTGTCCACTCTGAAGTACTCACAATCGACTAGACGACCTCCCTTGGCGACCGGCAGCGACTCAGCAGTCACATCGAAGTGAATGCTCTCCAGAGCTTCATCGATGTGGAGTTGCCTGGACTGGCCCGCTTTGTCCACCCGGTTCCAGTCGAAGACGCGATAGGTAGTGTCGGAGGGGGTCTGAATCTCCGCGATGAGCAGCCCCGTGCCGATGGCGTGAACAGTGCCGGCCGGCAGGAAGTGACACTCTCCCGGTTTGACGGGAATTTTGGCCAGAAGATCAGCAGTGGTCCCGTTTTCGATTGCCTGGGCGAATCGCTCTTTTGTGACCGGGTGTTTGAGCCCCTTGTAGATCACGGCGCCAGGTTCGGCATCGATCACATACCAACACTCGGTTTTGGGATCGCCGCGTCCCATTCGCCGACACGTTTCGGGATCGGGATGGACCTGGACACTGAGCACGTCCTCGGCGTCAAGCAGCTTGATTAGCAGTGGGAACGGCTTTGGGAAGCTCTTCCTCCCTGTGATAGCCTCAGGGTGACTCTCGGCGAGAGCAGCGAGTGTCTGGCCGGCGAATTCCCCGTTGGCGATAAGAGATTTATCCTGGGGCAGATCCGCCAGTTCCCAACTTTCGCCGATCCTGCTGTCGAGTGGCAGATCTTTGCCGAATGTTTTCTTCAGCTTCTGTCCCCCCCAGATGCGCTGTTTGAAGATCGGCACGGTTTTCAGTGGATACGGTTTCATGGCGGCATTCTAACCGTGGGGCAGATGCCTGTCTAGCGGCGTGGACCATGAAATCGTTGACTTCTGCCCAGGCTTCTAGCGGAGATAATCGCCGATTCCGGCGGCGATGGCGACCGCCAGACGGTTCTGGAAGGTGCTATCCTGTAGCTTCCGTGCCTCGCGAGCGTTGGACATATAGCCCAGTTCGACCAGGACAGCTGGGCCGCTGGTCTTGACCAGAACGCGATAATCCTCCCGGCGGACGCCGCGACTGCGCAGCCCGGTCGTCTTCATGGCACGGATAATGGCCTGCGCGACTTGCTGGGATTCTCTGGCGGCGCTGTTGGCGATGTAGACCGTGAAGCCTTGGGCGCTCGGGTCCGGGGCAGAATCGGCATGGATGCTGACGAAGAGATCGGCGTCACGCCGGTTGGCGATGGCTGCCCGAGATTCCAACTCGATGAAGCGGTCGCCCTGTCGCGTCATGGTGACCTGATGGCCCCGGCGCTGGAGAATCCCGGCTAGTTTCGAAGCCACGCCGAGGTTGACATCCTTCTCATAGCCTCCGTTAGTGGCGATGGTGCCCGGGTCGTGCCCGCCGTGTCCCGGATCGACCACGATCCGGGCCCGCTGAGTTGGACGCCCAGGACGCGCGGGAGGAGCCGTACCCAAACGCGCGCGGATCTGATCGACCAGTGTTTCCGAGACATAGACGGTGCCGCCGGTCTTGCGAACGGGGCCTGCGGAGCCAGCGGGTCTGCCGTTGACGAAGAAACGCGCGTCATCATGAGTGAAGATCAAAACGGTGTTGGTGCCGTCCCTGAGGACCACAAAGGTCTCGTCCTGCTCGTCGATGCGCAGGTTCAGACGAGTGGCCAGCTCCTGGATTGTCAGCGTGCGACTGTCGCGAACGGGACTTGGACTGCCACTGAGGAAGTCCTGACGACTTTGACAACCGCTGAAGGCCAGAATCAAGACGGCCGCGATAGCAGATATAGGCTTTCTTGTAGTCATGGCACTGTTGTTATCGGGTATTCAGGCACGAGACGTTTAGATTTCCAGCCAGATTCTCGTGCGCGAGCCGAGAAAAAAGCCTCCTCGCTATATGATTCAGATGCACTCCTCTCCCAGTGTCAGCCAGTTCGAGGCCAGCAGCGAAAAATCGAGCATATTCACAACACCGTCTCGATTGGCATCGGCCCGTTCGCAATAATCGTTCTGCCGCGCGCTGTCGGCCACCAGCCAGGAATCTGCCATTCGCACCAGATCCTCTATATTCACAATGCCGTCCACGACGAGATCGCCCGCCAGCGGGGCGGTGTTGAACACGACGGTGAACGGCTGTGATGGCTCATATGAGTTTGGGTCGTCCAATTCGTCGTAGAGGCGGAATGTCATCCAGTGCAAGGTTTCGCCGTCGGTGGCCTGATACGACATGTGGATGTGCCCGCCCCCACGAAGACTGTAGATATAACTGTGGTTGAAGCAATCGCCGACAGCATCCAGGGTGAACTGGGGGTATTCTTTGTGTACCGCGCGCAGGCCAGGCGAGATGGCGACGCATTCAACAACGATGCTGTAGTCGATGTCCGGTGCTCCATCGAGCGCTCGGTTGGGGTCGTGGGTCCGGCCGGTGTGTGTGTTGGTGTTCTGGAAGGTATCGAAGCCGGGTTCGCCGATACGGTAGCTATAGCTGGGGAAGATGCTCTGGTTCAGGGGATAGAACCAGTTGACATATTCGGTCGGGCCAGAGTCGCGGTACTTGTGCGAACAGTCTACGAACAACGTACGGTCATCGGCGGTGCCTTCGATACCGTCTCGATTGCACCCGATGATGAAGTGGTCCAGGGGACACTCCGCCCAGGTGGTAGTGCTCGCGGCCAAGGCCAGTGTGGCCGCGAGTTGTATCCTGATCAGAGTTCTCATATTTGGCGCTCCTTCTCGTCGATCATTGGCAGGCTCATTTCATCTACGGTATCTCCGGCCACGTCGGGGCTGCTTCGGGATACCAGTAGCAGGTGTGCGGCCAGGCATAGGTCTCTTCGAATTTCATGTTCTCAGCATGCCCGTCAGCGAAGAGGTAATTCGACGTGCCTTTGTGCCGGTCCCAGGCGATGAATTGCTGGGCGTATTCGACCGAGCCTTCCCACGTCTCCGGATGAATGTGGTCGGCCAGATTGAAATTCTCCGTGTCGGGGGCTTCGCTGATCCAGATGGTGGCCCTCGGATGTTTGATCTGGTTCGTGTCGTTGTAGCGATTGCGGCGGGCCCCATAGCGGAAATGGATCGGATCCAGCAGGGCGTTGACGGCGAAGCTGGAGTACCGTGCCTCCTTCTGCTCGTCGAGGGGCCGATCCCAGTCCACGAAGTCTTTGGCTGTGTCACTGGGACAGTGAAACAGCAGTTGTTCGCGCGTATAGCCGGCGAGGATCCGCAGCCAATGGTCGTTCGGATCGTCAATATGACACGAACTCGGAGGCAGTCGATACTCTGAATCCGTCAGATAAGCCGTGGCGGCCAATCCCATCTGTCGCATGTTGCTCAGGCACGCGATCTTGCGCGCCTGCTGACGGGCACGGTTCAGGGCGGGCAGCAGAATTCCCATCAGCAGGGCGATAACAGCGATCACGACCAAGAGCTCGACCAGCGTGAA
>CP070782.1:3347929-3367149 GCA_020346325.1 Phycisphaerales bacterium | reverse complement strand
CCGGTCGAGGTCCAGACGCCGCCCTGATAGGTGCCACCAACGATCGCCATGACGCCGTCGGGCTCGTAGAACGTCTTGCCGGCATCGCCCACGAGTGAGATCACGGGCAACGAGCGAACACGCTGGGAGGCATTGAAGATATAGCTGCGCGTGAAAACCGCCGTGGGCTTCCAGCCGGGCTTGACCGCCATCGCTCGCAAAACGACGGTCCCCTTGATCCCAAGGGGATTGGTGTACGTCCGGCCGGCCCGGAAGCGACCGCTCTCGTCGTCGGGTCGCTTGCCATTGGTGGTATAGATGATCTCAGCTCCCTCCGTGGGGCAGAGGATCGTCAGATCGAACGGCGTGTCATGGAAGCCACGCTCGTGGCTGAAGCGCAATGGCTCGATTTCACCCAGGTAACCCTCGTTGTTGGGCTGGCCCGGTGTCGGAATGCCGAAGAACCGCAGTGTGTTGCCGGCATCCGGGTGACGTCCGAAAGAGATATCAGGCGTCTGCTCGGCAAAGACCAGACTGTCGATGCGAGTCACCCCGTCGGCCGCAAACAGGTGAACTTCCTCGCCATCGGCACTCAGTTTGAAACTCGCGTGCAGCCAGACGCCGGAGACGTCCTCGTCGGCCCAGACGATGAGGTAGCCTTTGGGCCCAATCGTAGTCAACCCAGGATCGTCGGTGGGAAACTGCCACTTGGTCGGCTCAGTCGGGTCGTCCGTCAGATACATCCCGGCCAGGTCGATCGCCGTGTGGCCGGCGTTGTGAATCTCGATCCAGTCGTCGAAATCCCCGCTCAGGTCCTTCACGAACGTGCTGTTGGCCGCCATCACCTCGTTGATCACCAGCGGAATCTGCGCCGAGCCCCACGCCCGGGCCAGAATCTGCAGGTCTCCCAGGCCCACGTTACCATTGGCGTCGAAATCGGCTTCGGTCTCGGTCTCGGTCAACCACGCCTCCGCCAACACCTCGAGATCCAGTGGATCGACTCGGCAGTCCCCGGTCAAGTCTTCAGGCGGGCACGCCGCCCAGACCGCGCCGACGGCGGCCGAAACGATCAATCCACAGGCCAGACATAAGACCGCTGTCTTTCGCATCACGTCTCCCTTATGCCGTCCGGATTCCGGCATCAACAGTATCACGTTCACGCAACTTCCGAAACCTCTCTGAAGAAGCGACAAAATGACGACCTGGCACACCCCCTATCTACCCTCGTCCTGTCATCATCACTCCCTACGGATAAACTGGGCTAAAATGAAGTATAGCAGATCGGCGTCGAAAAATCGAGAGACTTCCGCCGAAGTCACCGGAGCAGCCCATACTCAGGACAAAACAGTTGCTCCCCCCCCGCAATTCGATTACTTTGCAGGGCAGTTGCGTTTGTCTTTCGCAACCCGGGTACGGTGACAGAGCATTCACGGCTTGAGCAACGGGAAACGGTGCGCCTACAAATGCCGGAAGAACAGAAGAAACTGCTGGAAGAAATGGAGCCCCTGCTCGAAGCAGAGAACAAGGACGCTCTGCGCGCGCTCCTGGAGGACCAGCGCGGCAGTGACATCGCCGAGGTGGTGGAACTGGTCGACAACGACTGGCGCCGGTTGATCTTCGACGTCCTGGAAACCACGGCGGCCGCCGAGGTTCTGGAGAAGGTCAACGAAGCCACGCGCGAGCAGCTCTTCGAAGTGCTCACCGATCAGGAGATTCCCACGATCATCTCCGAGCTAGACTATGACGACGCCGCCGACCTGTTGGGCGAGATGCCTGACGAGGTCGCCGACAAGGTCCTGGCCAAGCTCTCGCCCATTGACCGCCTCCAGATCAACAAGCTGATGCGGTACTCGGAGGACTCGGCCGGCGGCATTATGGACCCGGTGGTCATCAGCGTCCCGGAAAATGCCACCGTCGCCCAAGCCATCAACAAGATTCGGGCGGCGGAGATCGACGAGGACTTCTACTCCGTCTACGTCGTCAATGAGAACGGACGTTTCGTCGGTGACGTGCGTCTGCGTCTGCTGCTGACGCGTCCGGAGCACACGCGAATCGGCGATCTCACCGACCCGGACACGATCACCGTACAAACAGACATGGACCAGGAGGAAGTCCGGAATATCTTCAGCAAGAACGACCTGATCGTCGTGCCCGTGCTCGATGCGGATTGCCGACTCGTCGGTCGTATTACGGCTGACCGGGTGATCGAGGTGGCCGAGGAAGAGGCGGCCGAGGACTTGTATGTCATGGCCGGTACGGACCCGGACGAGCTCGAGAGCTTCTCGGCCTTTCACGCCGCCCGCATTCGCATGACGTGGTTGCTGCCGTGCCTGATCGGCACCGCGGTGACGGCGATGGTCCTGACGTTTTTCGATGCGCGCAGCCATACGGTGTACGTGGCTGCCGTCGCCTTTGTCCCAATGATCGCGGCCATCAGCGGCAACGCCGGGCTCCAGACCTCCGCCATCGTTGTCTCCGGCTTGGCCACGGGACACCTGGCGGCCCTGAAGTTTCGTACGGTGTTCAGTCGAGAAGTGCGCATTGCGCTCGTGGTGGCCTCGTGTTGCGGCCTCTTGGGCGCCATCGCCTGCACTGTCCTGATTGGCAAAGAGATCTCTGAGGGAACGGTTGAACCGGCGCGTTTGGTGTTCGCGTTCGGCACGGCGATGTTCTCGGCCATCATGGTCGCGACGACCTTGGGCCTGCTTCTGCCCTTCGTTTTTCGGAGGATCGGCATCGACCCGGCCATCAGTTCCGGCCCCCTGGTGACTACCGCCAATGACTCCATCAGCGTCGCGATCTACATGGCCCTGGCTGTCGCTCTCGCAGCGTAACGGCACCGCCCCCCACTCTCGGCCATCTCAGCGTTTCTTGAGAAACCGGCAAATGCTCCGTATCCGGAGATCGAATGTGGGATGGGTCGAGAAGTACTCCCCCAGATTGAGCGGATCGGGAGCCGCCTTCAACTCAGCCAGGCGTGCCAGAAGTTTCACGGAGGACCGGGGATCGTAACCGGCTGCCGCGGTCAGGCGGACCGCGAGCCGGTCGGCCTCCAACTCGTGGTCCCGCGAATAGGCGGTCTCGAGAAACTGAACGCCCACACGTTTGAGCCAGGGGCCGAGGACACCGCGTGCCGGAGCCGCCCGCGACGCTGTCGAGATCGCCGAATTCATGACAATGCGCTCGATGGCGTGCCCCTTGATCACGTGACTCATCTCGTGTCCCAGGACAAAGGCCACTTCGCCTTCGTCCCACCGGCAGAGCTCCATGATGGGACGGCTCACGAAAATATAACCGCCCGGCAGAGCGAAGGCGTTCGGTTCGCCCGCCAGGAAGGGCTCGAAACGGAAGGTCCGCAGCTTGTTGGCCACTCGACCAGCGAGTCGATGCCCCGTCTCATCCAGGATGCGCCTGGCCCGGGGATCGGTGTCCGGCTCAAGCTGCAGGCGGGCCTCTTCAGCCAGATCGGCCCCGACGCCACGCTCCAGCCGGATGGTCTCGGCTTCGGTGCCCGTCACGGATGTCCAGACCCATCGGGCCTTGCGGACCTTCGGTCCGACCTTGCGCCCCAGATTGTAAAACAAGCTGCCAGCCATATGCCTGCGTCACCTTCGACTCATCATTGTTTCCCCAGCCGCTACGTGCGTCCTCCGCACCGATCCCGGGAGCCGACTATACCGTGACACCGGGTGACAGGCAAAGCAAAAGGCCGACCCACCCTGCAGGATACGCCTTACAGCACGATTTATGGGACCCCACCGAGCCATTTGAACGGATCAGGCAACCTCGGCAACGGACCCCGGAAACGACCGTGTTAAGAGGGGTGGCAATCCGGGCAAATCCCGAAAGTATCAAGCTTGACAGACCCGGGCACTGTCTTATAAAATAATACGGCAAGGGTTTGTTACTGCAAATCTTACGCACAAGGGCCGGGTTGTTTTCGGCTCGTGGTATGTCAACCGGCGCTGCCGGTCGTTTCACTATTGGAGTTACTAGGACTATGACACCGGATCAACCCTTGGACGCCCACCAGACGCTCGACCACGAGCCGCAGTTGAATAAGTACTTCAAGGTCGCCATCAAGACCGAAGCCAACGATATCCACCTGAAAGTGGGGCAGCCGCCCAAACTGCGTCTGCGCGGCAACCTGAAGAACACCACGGGGGAGATCCTGACCCCGGAGCGCATGGAAGAATTGGTCTTCGAAATCATGAGCCCGACCCAGAGGGACTTCTTCGCCAAGAACGGAACTCTCGACTTCGCCCACGAAATCGGCAAGGAGCATCGATTCCGGATCAACGTCTTTCGTCAGCGCGGCCTGATCAGCCTGGTGGCCCGACGGGTCAGTGCGCACGTGCCGTCGTTCGAAAGCCTGCATCTGCCTCCAGTGCTGGAGAAGATCGCTGAAGCCCATCAGGGTCTGGTCCTGGTCGTCGGAGCCACGGGTTCGGGCAAGACCACTACCATCGCCTCCATGCTGGACCACGTCACCCGAACGCGGGCCTGCCATATCGTCACGGTGGAAGATCCGATTGAGTATCTCTACAACGACAATAAAGCCATTGTGTCCCAGCGTGAAATCGGCATCGATGTCCCGGACTTCGAAGAGGCACTGACCTATCTCATGCGACAGGATCCGGATGTCGTCTTCGTGGGCGAAATGCGCGATGCCCGAACGGTAACGGCCGGGATGCGAGCGGCCGAAACGGGTCACCTCGTCATGGGAACCATGCACTCCTCCAATGCCTCCCAGGCGGTCCACCGACTGTTGGACTTGTTTCCCCAGGAAGAGCGGGAACTGGTGCGTCAGACGTTGTCGCTGGCCCTCAAGGCCATCGTCAGCCAAGCCCTGCTGCCTTGCATCCGCGAGGGGATCAGCCGCATTCCGGCGGTCGAAGTCATGCTGGCCAATCCTTCCGTGCGGAAGCTCATCTCCGAGGGCCGCGAGGCTGACCTGCCCAACGTGATTCGCGGATCGCAGCGCGAAGGGATGATAGATCTGACGGACAGCCTCTGCAAACTCATTGAAGACGGATGGGTCGATCCCAAGGATGCCTATCCCATGGCCCCCAACACCGAGGAGTTGAAGATGGCGCTCAAGGGAATTCGGACCACGGCAGGGGGAATTCTTTAACCAATGGGGCGAAGGCCTTTTGTACGGCCGGTCGCTGGCTCATAACTTTACGGTAACGGAGCGTTCAATGCCAGGTTTTCTGTTGATGTCCATCGAATATGGTGGCTACGTCTCAATCGTCAAACTGATTGTCTTTCTCATTCTTTATCTCCTCTGGTTCCAGCTGGTTAGCTGGGCCCACAAAGACGCCAAAGCGGTGGACACGAATATCGGCCTCTGGATTGGCCTGCTCGTCGGTGCCGGAGCGCTGGGCATGCTCTTCTGGTGGCTGATTCCGGTCTTCATCGTCGGCTTGCTGGCCTTTCTCCTGGCCGTCGGCGGTACCGGCCTGGCCTACGTCAGACATCGCAATACGCGGGTGCTCGATTTCGACCGGGTGCTGACGTTCGAGCACATCAAGAGTCTCTTCGCCCACTCGGAAAAGCTCGAAGCGATGGAGAGCTTCCTCTTTATCACCGCCAACAACAACGAAGTGCCTTCCCCGGAACCCCGGACCCCGATGTTCTTCGGTTATCGCACGGCCTACGACGTGCTCACCGATGCCATGTGGCGCCGCTCCAGCACTATCACCTTCGCACCCAAGGGAGACAGCTACGAAGTCACCTACTACATTGACGGGGCCGCGACCAAGCAACCGACCGTGCCCCGCGAGCAGATGGAATACTTCATTCACTTCGTCAAGGAGCTGGCGGCGCTGGACGCGAACGAGAAACGCAAGCCCCAGAAAGGCAAGTTTCGCACGACCCACAAGAAGGTCAACGTGGACTGGGAGGTGACAACCGCCGGCTCGACCGCCGGGGAACAGGTTCGTCTCAAACAGCTCGCCAAGGAACACGACCTGCGCCTTGGCGAACTGGGGTTGGCCCCGGACCAACTGAATCATATGGAACGCTTGCCCGAGGTGTCGCAGGGGCTTTTCCTGGTCACCGGTCCGCGTAAGAGCGGCGTCACCACGACGCTGTATGCCTTGATCCGCAACCACGATGCCTTTCTGAACAACATCAACACGCTGGAGAAACAACCGGCGGCCGAACTACTCAACATTACGCAGCATACGTTTACCCCCACGGACACCGGCACGAGTACGTACGCCCAGAAGTTGCAGTCCATGGTGAGGATGGGGCCGGACGTCGTCGGGATCGGAGAATGCGAAGACAGCGACACCGCCAAGGTCGCCAGCGCCGCCGCCAGAGACGGCAAACTCGTGTACGTCGTTGTGCGAGCCGACAGCGTGCTTCAGGCGATGGGCAGATGGATCAAAATGGTGGGCGACAAGAAACTGATCGCCGAAACCCTCGTCGGTATCAGCAACCAGCGCATGATGCGTACTCTGTGCGAGGAATGCAAACAAGGCTATGCCCCCAACAAGGAACTGCTGAAGAAATTCAACCTCCCGGCCGAGAAGGCCAAGGTCCTGTACCGCCCCGGCAAAGAGGTCTACGACAAGCGCGGCAAGCCGTCCGTCTGCGAGCATTGCCAAGGCACCGGCTACGTCGGCCGGGCCGGCGTTTTCGAGATGGTCACGCTTACCGATGAGTTGCGCAAGGCCATTCGTCAGATTAAGCAGTTGCCGGAACTCGGCATGCACTTCCGGCGTGCGAGGATGCTGTATTTACAGGAGCAGGCCCTGAGGAAGGTGATCGCGGGCAAAACGGCGATCAACGAAGTGCTCCGGGTACTCTCCTCGGCCAAGAAACAAGGGAACTCGGCGTCGCAATAGGAACGTATCGGTGCCAGGCGGGAAATCTCGGCATCCTTCTAGAGAAACGGAGAACGTGGAATGGTCAGCTTAGTCATGCTTGCAATCATCGCCGGCTGTGCGGTGGCCCTCTACCTCAAGGGAACTTTCATCCAGGGGCTCACTCTGGTCTTTAACGCCTTGCTCGCCGGTTTCGTGGCGTTCGCCTTTTACGAGATGATGGGCGGACTGTTGGTCAAGTACGCTGCCGGCATCGCTCTGTGGGCCCAGATGATCTGCTTCCTGCTGCTTTTCCTCCTGGCCCTGGCGGTGCTGCAGACCGTCACCATGCAATTGGGTAAAGAGAAGACGGATCTGGGTGAATGGCCGGAGCGCGTCGGCAGAGTCGTTTCCGGCATCATCCTCGGCTACCTCACCACCGGCTATCTGCTGACGGCCCTGGCTCTGGCCCCCTTGCCAAACAACCTGCCCTACGCGCGCTTCCCTGAGAGGAGCCCGGACCCAACCAAACCGAACAAGCCCATGCTCAGCCCGGATGGTTTTGTCACGGGATTGTTCGAAACGGTCAGCAAGGGCAGCTTCGCGGCGATAGGGACCCCGAAGAGCTTTGCGGTACTCCACGCGGATTTCCTGAATCAACTTTATCTGAACCGCCATCCCGTCGCACAGGATGTGCCGCTGATGACATCGGCCGCCGCCCTGAGTATCCCCACCAAGGCCGGCGTGTGGGAAGCCCCCGCCACCTTGCGTGACTCCGACGGCCAGGCCGTGACGGCCCGCAGCGGCGAGACCCTCATGCTGGTTCGCGTCGGAATCAAAAAGAGGGCTTTGAAGGATGCGGGCAAGTTCACCCTCTCGCAACTGCGATTGATCTGCGCTGCGAAGGGCAGCGGCGCTGACGCACTCGCGGGCCAGGGGCAGGCGGTGTACCCCATTGGCTACATCGGTTCCGGCGGCCGGCTGGAGAAGAAGTCCCTGACCGAGTTGATTACCATCCAGGCCTCACAGGTTCCGGACACAAGCCAAGAGATCGATTTTGCCTTCTACGTGCCGACCGGCCTGACACCAGCCTTGATCGGCTTCAAGGGCAACAATCTGGAAAAGGTGTCTGCTCCCGTGTCCGGCGAGGACATTCCCTCCCCCGTCTTCTTCGGCGGATCGTCGCCGGCATCCGAGAATCGGGGCGAGCCGGAGGCTCGGAGCAGACGGCCGGAAGGTGGCTCTCGGTCGTCATCGGCCGACGAGGAACGACGCGGCAGTGGGCTCAGCCCGGTGGGCCAAGCCCTGACAGGCGGCGCCCTCGAAGAGAACTGACACGAGAGGCCTGGCGCCGGTAGCGGCGTGCTTTGGAGAGGATGAAGCCGACGAAAGGGGGGCACTTCGGCTTCGCATACATACCAGGAATGTCACCCGGCGAGAATACTGCCGACACTTCCCGTACGCCGCGACATCGTGTCACCCCAAACGTGGAAGACACGAGGCCGCGAACAAGGTCCGCGCGGTCAGCTGCAAAGCGCCAATTCCTCCAGATCCAATTCCAGCAGGTGGTTGAGATAGGCGGCCAAATCCTCTTCTGAGAACCTGGCGAGGAACTCGATCTTGGCGCTCTTGTTAATTTCGCAGATGCGGTCAATCAGTTCCTTCTTATCCATCTTTATGCATCCTAAATAGCCCAATAAACTCTGCCGAAAAGACTTGTGGCTTATCGGCAGGACCCTCCCCTTTTCTTTAGTCACCTCGTCACACGGCCATGCAACGCCCCATAACGAAACGCACGACATAAGAGATCCACCTCAGCTAAACCACAACATATAGGCCACCCTGTTGCAGACACGGAACGGGCATCCTAACTGTCCAATAAAATCAAACGTGCCATAAGTTGCCAACGCGGCAGAAAATTTCGGCCGGGTTGCGACTTTTTATCTCAACGTTTGTTTCAAGAGACAACCGGTTGCCATGGCCGAAATCCCGGAGCCGTTCAGTGCTCTGGTTGCACCCCCTGGATTAGAGATTACCCCTGTGGTATATTTCAGTAGCTAACGAGATTGGTCGAAGATGAGTGGTGGGAAGATGGCAATGAGAAAGCTCAGAAGAACAAGGACGAGGCAGATCCGGACCAACCGGCGGCTCAGATATCGTGCCGTCACGGCCGGGGCCGCAGCCGTGGTTTCATTGGTGACTCCGGCGGGGCTGGGCAATCCACCGGTGCCTCCCGCCGACAAGCACCAGGCTGTCATAGGTGAAGACACGGACGGGGACCTGCTCACCGACCGCGAGGAAATGGCACTGGGGTATCTCCCGTTTCGCAACGATCAGAATCGCAACGCGAGCCTGGACGGTGCGGAATTGGCGTCTCGCTTCGCGCAGGTGATCGCGGGACTGCCTCTAAACACAGAGGTGACGGGCCCTCATCAGATCTACAAGGAAGAATTGCTGATGTTCGGCCTGGAGACATGTGACGTCTGCGGCGAGGTCGTCAACATGGGGGCGATCCGGATCGTTAATCCGAGATTAGGACTCGACGTTCAGATTCCGGTTCTCGCCACGCATTACATGGAACACGGCGCCTTCAGCTACGCCGGCGAGGTAAACCGGGGGCGGACCGCGATTGCCCGATTGGCATTGGTGCTGGGGTTGAGGTTCCCGCATGAGCCCGACGATCATCGAGCATGCTTGCGGAAGACGGTCGCAGCCGTGGATGAGTTCGCCGCGGACGCCAACGACCTGGACGGCGACCTGCTGACCAACGGGGAAGAATTGGCCGCGGAGCTGAACCTCTACGATGCGGATCAGGACAACAATCTCGTGGCCGACGGTATCCAACTGGCCCAACGTTGTGCCGAGGCCATCGAAAATCTGCCCACCATCGATCCGACCGTCGGCGAGGCCAAAGGCATCTACAAGGTCTCCTACATGATGCGCGGTCTGGAGTGGTGTGAAATTTGCGGCGAATCAGTGAACATGGGATACTGGCAGATCGTCAATACTGAGGCGGGGACCTCGCTGGAGGTCTCCGAGATCGCCCGGCATTTCATGGAGCATGGTTCGTTCGACTATCTGGGGGACGTCCACGGCCGGGGCCGCACCGAGGTGGCCGCCCTGCTGGAAGTCCTCGGATTGCCCGCCGCCTGTGGCGACCTGGGTATTCCTTATGATCCGGCCGATCTCAATCAGGATTGCCGGATCGACATCGAAGATTTCACGGAATTCGCCGAGCGATGGCTGGACGCGATCGAGCCGACAGACGAGTGATTTCGATCCATGGTAAATAGCACGATACAAATCGAAGCGGATCCCACGACGCGGGCCGCGATCCAACACCTCAAGGGCCTTGACTTCGAGTTAGCCTACCTGGCTTTGCTGACGCGCGAAGGGCTCAAGCCGATAAGCCGCTGGGAGAAGACCCTGGACGAACCGGCGCTCGAGGCCCTCCGGGAAATCGGCCTGCTGACGCGCCCCGTGCGCCGCAGGGTTAGGACGGGTCTGGCGTTCACAGAAACGATTTTCGGCAAGTCACCGGCGTATCTCGAGGTCTACGCCCAGCACTTCGAGAATCTGCCGGTGGACAAATCTGCCGAGACCATTCGTGTCGAAGGGTTCCTCTTCGGCTACCCTCCCTGCTGCGTCGCCCAGTACATCAAGCACCCGTATGCCCCCAACGAATTCCCGGGCCACAAGCAGGAAATCCTGTTCCACTGGACCTGTGAAGGCTGTATTCTCACCCCGCTGCTGATGCCGCTCTACGAAAGAATTCACCAACTCACCCAGCAGTATTGAACCGCCCAGCCTGCCCCACCCCGTATCAGGAACGACATCCAGGCGGTTTTCATCCACAAGATTAGCCGAACTCGCCAATTTGACGAAAAACCTCTTGTGACCGGGGCCGCACTGATTATAAGATGGCGAGTTTCGGAGGGAGGAAGATACAAGCGATCTGGAACCTTTTTGGAGGTTGTACAGTGGCAGCAACGGGCGACATTCGGAACGTGGTCCTCCTGGGACATGGCGGCAGCGGCAAGACTTCGCTGGCCGAGGCGATACTCCACAAGACCGGCGCGGTGAGCCGATTGGGGGGCGTTGACGACAAAACCAGCGTCTGCGACTACTATGACGAAGAAAAGGAGCATCAGCACTCCATCTTGTCGGCCCTCGTTCACGTCGAGCACGCCGGCAAGCTGATCAACCTGATCGACACCCCGGGCTATCCTGATTTCACCGGCCCGGCCATCACCTCCATCCCGGCGGCCGAAACCGCCATCGTCGTGATCAGCGCGACGGCCGGGATTGAAACCAACACCCGCAAGATGTTCCAACTGGCCCGGGATGCGAACAAGCCGGTCATCGTCGTCATCAACAAGATGGCCGCCGACAACGTCGACATGGGCGAGTTGGTCAAGACCGTGCAGGACACTTTCGGAGCCCAGTGCCGCTGTGCCAATCTGCCGGGCGGCGACAAGGCGTCCGTGGTCGATTGCATCGCCAACGACAGCGGCGATTCGCCTCTGATGGATGTGGGCCAGGCCCACACCGATCTGATCGAAAGCGTCATCGAGGCCGACGACGCCTTGATGGAACGCTACCTGGGCGGTGAGGAGATTTCGGCCGATGAGGTGGCCTCGGTCTTTGTCAAAGCCCTTCAGTCCGGCACGTTGATGCCCATCGTCTTCACGGAAGCCAGACAGGAGGTGGGCGTGAAGGAGTTGCTGGACCTAATTGCCAAGTGTAGTCCCTCTCCGGCCGAGGCCACGCCGACCCAGTTGATCGATGGTGAGACCGCCACAGAGCTCAAGGCCGACGCCGGCGGCCCACTGGCCGGCCTGGTGTTCCGCGTCGCGTTCGACCCGAAGTCGAACATGAAGTATTCCGCCATCCGCATCTTCAGCGGCACACTCAAGTCCGACACGAACCTGATGCACAACGACGAGAAGAAGGGCCTGCGACCCGGTCACATCCTCAAGGAACAGGGCAGCGAGCACGGCGAGATTCCCGCCGGAGTGGCGGGCGATATCGTCACGCTGGCCAAGGTCGACGAACTGAAGGTGGGCGATCTCGTGCATGACGGTCGCGTTGCCGGCAAGTTCACGATGCCACCGGTTCCGGCACCGATGTTCTCGCTGGCGCTGGAGCCGGCTTCTCGGGGCGACGAGCAGAAGATCGGCGGCGCCCTCGAAAAACTGTGCGAGGAGGATCTGTGTTTCAGGATCAGCCGCGATGCGCAAACCAAGGAGTTGGTCGCCAATGGTCTCGGTGAACTGCACCTGCGCGTCATGCTCGAGAAGATGGAAAGCCGGTTCAAACTAACGGTCAACACCAAAGAACCGAAAATCCCCTACCGCGAGACCATCACGGGCAAGGCCGAAGGCCACTATCGCCATAAGAAGCAGACCGGTGGTGCCGGGCAATTTGGAGAAGTCTATCTCCGCGTCGAGCCGGCCGAACGGAATAGTGATCCGCCGCTCGAGTTTAGTTGGGACATCTACGGCGGGACGATTCCGGGGCAATTCGAACCGGCCATCCTCAAGGGCGTCAACGATGTGATGCAGTCGGGCGTCGTTGCCGGCTATCCGCTCCAGGATATCAAGGTTTCGATCTACGACGGCAAGCACCACCCTGTCGACTCCAAGGAAGTCGCCTTCCGCGCCGCCGGCAAGGGCGCCTTTATCGATGCCGTCCAGAAGGCCAAGCCCGCTCTGCTCGAACCGATCGTCGACATGGAAGTGACCATCCCGGCCGACAACGTCGGGGATATCACGGGCGATCTGTCCTCCAAACGCGGACGCGTGATGGGCCAGGAGATGCTGCCGGGTAACTTCATCGTTATCAAGGCCCAGGTCCCGCTGGCGGAAGTAACCCAATATACCGGCCAGCTCAAGAGCGTCACTGGTGGTCGGGGCAGTTACTCGATGGCCCTGAGCCATTACGAGCCGGTCCCGCCGAACGTGCAGCAGCAAATTGTCGCTGCCCATAAGAAGGCGCAAGAGACCGAGTAACCACGTCATACGTTCGAAGTCTCAGCGGGCCCTGGACCCTCGCGGTTCAGGGCCCGTTTTCATTTCCCACCGAACCATCCGCGTGATAGACTGAGGTTTCAGTCTGCATCAGGCGGACGACCGGCTGATTCCAGTGGGACTGACTCGCGGTTAGGAGACGGCCATGAACTCCACCTCACACATCCTGCTCTGCATCGCAAGCGTATTCCTTCTCACCGGGTCCGTGGCCTGTGCCGATGACGGCTCCGGCCTTTGGTTGAAATACCACCGAATCGCCGACGAAGCGAGACTTCGGACATGTCGCCAGTCCTTTTCCACCGCGGTGGTCCAGGGCGACTCCGCGACCTTGCGAATCGTGCGTGAGGAAATCAAGCGCGGACTGGACGGGCTCCTGGATGCCAATCTGTCCTTCGGGGAAGCGATCAGGCAGGACGGCACCATCATTGTCGGAACCGTCCAGACCTCCGCCCCCATCAGATCGCTGGGTTGGGATACAGATCTGGAAAAACTGGGCCCTGAGGGCTTTCTGATTCGATCGAGCCAGGTCAATGGCCATCGCGCCACAGTGATTGCCGCCAACGAAGAGATCGGACTGCTCTATGGCACGTTCGACTTGTTGAGACGCGTCCAGACCCAAGCGGCGCTGGACAAGCTGAATGTGACGTCGCATCCGCGCATTCAGTATCGACTGCTCAACCACTGGGACAACATGGACGGCTCGATCGAGCGCGGCTATGCGGGCCGGTCCCTGTGGCAGTGGGACGCGTTGCCCGCGAGAATCGATCCGCGCTACCGAGACTACGCCCGCGCCAACGCCTCGCTCGGCATCAACGGCACCGTGGTCAACAGCGTCAACGCCAATCCGATCATCCTTCAACCCGCATACCTGGAGAAGCTGCGGGCGCTGGCGGAGGTCTTCCGGCCCTATGGCCTCAAGCTGTTCCTCTCGATCCGGTTCTCATCTCCCCTGCGTCCGGCCCGGCAGGCCGGCAGTCGGCGCGGCGGCATCGGCAACCTGGAGACCGCCGACCCGTTGGATCCCGAGGTGAGGCAGTGGTGGAAGGACAAGGCCAAGGAGATCTACGAGGTCATTCCCGATTTCGGCGGCTTTCTCGTCAAGGCCAACTCCGAGGGCATGCCGGGGCCGCAAGACTACGGGCGTCACCACGCCGACGGCGCCAACGTGCTCGCCGAGGCGCTCGCGCCCTACGGCGGCATCGTCATGTGGCGGGCCTTCGTCTACGACGCCAAGACCGACCCTGACCGAGCCAAGCGCGCCTACAAGGAATTCGTCCCGCTTGACGGGGTCTTCGCCCCCAACGTTTTCGTGCAAGCGAAGAACGGGCCGATCGATTTTCAGCCCCGTGAGCCTGTCCATCCGCTCTTCGGCGCCATGCCCAAAACACCGCTGATGCTAGAGCTGCAAATCACACAGGAATACCTGGGCCATTCGAAGCATCTGGTCTACCTGGCACCGATGTGGAAGGAGTATCTCGACTTCGACACCCATGCCGAAGGTCCCGGCTCCTCCGTCGCCAAAGTTACCGACGGTTCGCTGCACGATTACGCAATGACCGGCATCGCAGGCGTCGCCAACACCGGCTCCGACGCCAACTGGTGCGGCCATCTCTTCGCCCAGGCCAACTGGTACGCCTTCGGTCGCTTAGCCTGGGACCACCAGCTCTCGGCCGAGACCATCGCCGACGAATGGATTCGCATGACACTCAGTCGTGACGAGCAGGCCGGGCAAACCGTCCGCTTGATGATGATGGGCTCATGGGAGGCGTGCATCAGCTACATGACGCCGCTCGGTCTGCATCACATCATGCAGGCCGGTTTCCACTACGGCCCGCAGCCCAGCTACGCCCGCGCCCCACGCGAGGATTGGACCAGCGTCTACTACCACCGCGCCGACAGCAATGGCGTCGGTTTCGACCGCAGTTCCACCGGCAGCAACGCCACCAGCCAGTACTTCTCCCCCGTGCGGGAGCGATTCGACGATGTCGCGACCTGCCCCGAGAAGTATCTGCTCTGGTTCCATCACGTTCCGTGGGACCACAAAATGGCCTCGGGACGCACCCTCTGGCAGGAGATCCGGCGCCACTATGACGCCGGCATCGAGTACGTCAAACAGATGCAGGAGACGTGGGAAACACTGAAGGGCCGGGTCGATCCCGAGATCTTCTCGCACGTCCAGACCAAACTGGAAACCCAGCTCCAGGACGCCACCCTCTGGCGCGACACCTGCCTGGCCTACTTCCAGACATTCGCCCAAGAATAATGCGTATGTCTTCGTTCATGGCCTGCATGTTGTCTACTGGCTATCACTTGCCCTGCGTCAGATAGACCAGAACCTCGCGTTTTTGGACCTCGTCAAGACCGGTGCCATACTCATCGACATAATGACTCCACATGGCGGCGTCGTGCTCTTCAGGCCCGATCAGCCGGTGGCACGAGGCGCAGTTGGCACGATAGAGTCTTTCGCCGGAACTCATCTGTGCCGTGACACTGACACAGCCGTGAATCATCGCCGTGATCAGGACGGCTACCCCCAAACACACCATCAATTTCTTTTGGTAAGTCACGCGTATGCTCTCTCTTTGGCCCGTTCCACGCACTGCAGCATGCCTCCCAGGCGCAATCATCCCTGTTAGAACGGAATGCCGAAAATCAGCCGGGCACGCAGATCATCACTGCGGTCATTGAGACCTCCAAGGGCGCCGGCGGCCAGCCAAAACCGTTTCCCGGCCAGTGACAGCGTCGGCCCGACATAGAACTTGTCTTCACTGTAGTTGCCCGTCGATTCCAGTCCGACCTTCAGCGTCGGATCGAACTCATAGCTCACGCCCGAAGTGAACTCGTGCTCGGCCTTTCCTCCATGCCGCAAGCTATGCTCGACGATCTGGTTGTAAGCGACGTTGAACTTGCCGATATCCTTGGCGAGGATAAGCTTGGCCTCTATCTCGTCATCCGGGTTCGACCCATCCGGACGTTTGTATTCCAGGTACGCCAGCACGTCCACCGGATAGACGTCCTTTTCGGCGAAGCGATACCGCGTCCGCAGTTTCGTCCCGGTGTACTCGAACTTGTCGTCGGCATCCGTATTCGTATGCTGCCATCTCTGATAGACGGCGACATCCCAGTGGTCGGTCAGGCCGTATTCAAGCTCCAACTGGTGCTCCCAGGTGTTCTGGTCATCGAAGTCATCCCAGTCGGGGACCTTGAGTGTCAGATAGTACTCCAACTCGGCCGCCCCCTGCGGCATCGTCATGTACTCATAGGTCCACACGTAGGCCCGCCGGTCGGCTTGCGCCGAACAAACCAGCAACATTGCCCCGATCACAGCCCCAACGAGCACGGTACTTGCGCGATTGTTTCTCATGACATCTCCTAAAAAGATCCAGACCATCAACCTCTGCCACCCCACTTAAATTAGCAACCACACATAATGTTAGTCGCCGCTAACTTTCAGGCAAGAAAAAAATCCCAAAAAATCACGCCGGGACGACTTCGATGCTTTTCGCTTCCTCGAGACGCAGGGACAAATGATACCCGCGAACCTTCACCGCAATCGGATCGCCCAGGGGCGCCACCCGCTTGATTTCGACCAGCGTGCCGCGCTGCACGCCCATCTCGATCAGCCGTCTGGCCACCGTGCGGCGATTCTTGATGCTCTTGACGACGCATTTGACCCCGGGCTGGATCTCCGTCAGCGGCTGTGGCACGGCGTCCTTCACCTCGGTTGCAGCCCGTCGCAAACGCTCCTGGCAACCTGTCAGACACTCCGCACAGGGCGGTTTGCTGCGCGCCGTGCAGCGATCCAGAAACTGGCTGCGCCAGTCCTCGCCGCATCGCGGGCACGCCTGCACAAACTCAGTGAAGGCCAGCAACCTTTCCATGATTGGCTGGGCCAAGCCATGTTCGAGACGACAGGCACCCTCTTCTGCCATATCCTCATCCAGGCCAAGTAGCGTCGTGAAGAACCCTTTGAGCACCTCATGCTTCTGGATGATCTTCTCGGCCTCTTTGCGACCCTCGGGCGTCAGCGTGATGACCTCGTAGGGGGCGTAGTGAATCAGCTTGCGCTCAGCCAGCAGACGCAGCGCTCCGGTCACTGAGGCGGCGCGCACCCCCAGGGCCTTGGCGATATCCCTACCCCGTGCGGCGCTCTTCTTGGACACGATCCGGAAGATCGCTTCGAGGTAGTCCTCAAGGCTGGCGCTGAGTTGTGCGTTCTGATCGCTCATTTTTAGGTAGCCCTAAGATACGACCCCGCCGCGTCGCCGTCAACGTGCATTCCAGACAGCTCCCAAACGCATCCGGAAGGAGCATTCCACCGCTGCGATCTGAACAAATCAGATTTTTTCGATTTTCCCGCTTGACATCTACTACGCATCGGAGTACTTTGTAATGGAGTACTACAGGAAAACGAGTCTCGTGCAGGAGGAGAAATCATCATGAAGCGCAAACCACTGGATGATCTGGGCGAGCTTCAGCGCAGCGTTCTGGAAAGCGTCTGGGACCTGGGCGAGGCCAGCGTGCACCAGGTACGGGAGCGTCTGAACCGCACGAAACAACTGGCCTACACCACGGTTCTCTCGGCCATGCAGAAGCTGGAAAAGGCCGGCTGGCTGGACCACCGCGCCGAGGGCAAGAGCTACATCTACTTCGCAACCCAGACGCGCGAACAGGCTGGCACCGGATCTGTCCGGCGGATCGTCAAACGCATCTTCGCCGGCGATGCCCTCGCGATGTTTCAGCACCTGATCCAGGAGGGCAACTTGAGCAGTGACGAACTGAGCGAGTTGCGGAGGATGATCGAAAAGAAAGAGAAAGAACAGTCGGAGGGGAAATCATGATCAGCGAAATTCTGACACAACACACTTGGCTCTGGCCTGTTGTATGGCAGAGTACCATCATCCTGGTCTTGGGGTTGCTGGGGAGCTTCGTCCTGCGTCGCCGTGCCGTCCGCGCCCACCAACTCTTGCTGCTGGCGCTGGTTGCGGCGCTGGCCGTGCCGCTCCTGAGCGGCGTGGTGAAACAGCGCCGCTGGGGATTGTTGCGCGCCACGCCGACGGTCACCACGGTCGAACGTAGCCCCATCTTCACGGCCGATGAGCCCGCAGGATTTGCGCGAACACAACCGCGTGAAGATGCGAGCGGCGCCGCAACTGCATTGACGCCGCCTGTGACGGCACCCGCGCGGGCTACTGCGAGTATTGAATGGACCCGATTTGTGGCCCCAGTGTGGCTTGCCCTCAGCACCGCGCTGCTGGTCCGGTTGGCAATCCGATTCTTCCTGGGCTATCGTTGGGCGAGACGATCCTTGGCGCTGGAGGTGAAAGAAATCACCCGTGCCGTTCAGAGCGCCAAGCTCAAGCTCGGCGTTTCCAGCAATGTAGAAGTTCGGCGCAGCGCCGATACGCGCAGCCCCTTGATCTGGTGTTGGAGTAAGCGTCCCATCCTGATCGTGCCCTCAGAGACGCAGGACAGTGACTGTATCGACTGGGAGAGCGTCGTCTGCCACGAACTGGCACACTGGAAACGGCGGGACCATCTTGGTGGCCTGTGGGCCGAGCTCGTCGTATGCCTGCTGCCCTGGAATCCCTTGTCGTGGTGGGCGCAGCGCAGGCTTGTACGCCTCAGCGAAGAAGCCTGCGACGACTGGGTGATCGCTTCGGGGCAGGTCGGCACGCGCTATGCCCGCACGCTGCTGGGTCTGACGCCGCAAGGCCGCGCCGCTCTGATACCCGCCGTGGTCAGTAGCAAGAAAGGCTTGGCCAGCCGCGTGCGGCGCATCCTGACCGGTCAGTGTACCAGCCCCCGGTCCGGCCGGCGCTGGAGCCTGGCCGCCATGGCACTGGCCGGCGCTGTGACCCTCGGCATCGCCGTCGCCCAGACCCGACCTGCCGAGCCTACCGGCACGACGAAAACCACACTCGCCCACGGCGCGGTGATCGAACAACTCGCCTCGACCGGCACCTTCAAAGGCATCGTGCTCGATCCGAACGGCCGACCGGCATCGAGTCTTGACCCCGGCCCCGGCATCGTGGTCATGCCTGTCACAGCGCAGAGTATCAGAACCGATGGCAATGGGCACTTCGAAGCGCCGTGGTCCCCTGCATGGATCGATCCGGGCCTGCCTGCCTATCTCGTCGCCCGGGATGGCGAGAGGAACCTGGCCCGCCTGGTCACCGTTGACGACCCGGCCGAGCCGGTCACCATCACGCTGGCGCCGGCCCTGACCCTCAAGGGCCATGTGTTCGATCCCAACGGACAGCCGATCCACAAGGCCGCGGCAATGCTCTCCCTGCCCGTCAAGCTCAAGTGCTGGGCCCCCATCGCCAGTGGAGACACCAACCCACAGGGTATCTTCGCCATCGAGACGGTCCCCGGCGGCAATCAGACCTACACACTC
>CP070782.1:3325455-3347829 GCA_020346325.1 Phycisphaerales bacterium | reverse complement strand
AGCCGCAGCGGCATGAAGGACCCGAACCGGCCGATGGGCTGCTTCATTTTCCTCGGCCCCAGCGGCGTCGGCAAGACCCTGCTGGCCCAGGCTTTGGCCGAGTTCCTGTTCAGCGATCGCAACGCTCTGATCCGGCTCGACATGAGCGAGTTCATGGAGAAGCACAATGTCAGCCGGCTGGTGGGTGCCCCTCCCGGATACGTCGGCTACGAAGAAGGTGGCCAGTTGACCGAGCGCGTGCGACGCCGCCCGTATTCGGTGCTGCTGCTCGACGAAATCGAGAAGGCGCATCCCGACGTCTACAACATGTTGCTCCAGATCATGGACGAAGGCCGCCTGACCGACAGTTTCGGTCGCAGCATCGACTTCAAGAACGTGATCCTGATCATGACCAGCAACATCGGCGCCGAACTGATCAAGAACCAGTCCGGGTTCGGCTTCGGCAAGAAGACGCCCGAGTCGAACTTCGAGAAGATGAAGGACGTGCTGCACAAAGAGGTGGAACGTCATTTCCGACCCGAGTTCATCAACCGCGTCGACGATATGATCGTGTTCCGGCCGCTGAGCAAGGAAGATCTGCAAACCATCGTCGAGTACGAACTGGCCAAGGTCTTCAAACGGCTCACCGAGCACGGCCTGCATCTCGAACTGACGCCCCAGGCCAAGGAATTCCTCATCGAGAAGGGCTACAACCCCGAGTTCGGTGCCCGGCCGCTGCGCCGCGCCATCGAGCACTACATCGAGGACCCGCTCTCCGAAGCGGTGCTGGCCGGGCAGTTCAAGGGCAAGAATCTCATCAAGATCGACGTCCAGGACGAGGAGCACCTGAACTTCGAGGGCGAAGAAATGAAAGCGCCCGAGAAGGAAGAATCCGACAAAGTCGGGGCCACTCAATCCGAGTAGCCTCCGCTTCATCCATCGCTTCCAAAAGCCGCGTGCGTCGCCCAAACGACCACGCGGCTTTACTTTTCTGCGGCGCGACGCTCGGCCGGGCTCTGTTGAGCGGCCAGGAGGGGCTCGAACGACGCCACGGGCAGCCATTCGACACGACCATCGAGGTACAGAACGACATAGCCATCCTTCAAGAGCGACGATGGATGTCGCTTGAGCGAGTAGGCGAGAATCGTCTCATCCGGTGCGTCCGGGCCAATCCACAGGGCGCGGTAGCGGACGCGGCCCATACGGACAGCGCCTTCCAAATTCCCTTTGGCCTGGTCGACGAAGGACTGCGGCGGCAGCGAGCCGTGCTCCTGTCGGTGGTCGAGGATGAGCCGGCCGAGTTGGGTCATCGCGCGCATGGCCTCGGAGCGATTGACATGGTCTTTCAGATGGATCATACCGACGACGGCAGCGACGGTGGCCCCCAGGACCAGTGAAGATTCAATCAACAGGGCTCTCTTCCGGGCGGTCACGTCATCCCCCCATCGCTTCGGCCGCAGCTACGCTTTGACCTTCACCTTGTTGCCTTCCACGTACAATCGATGTTCCGCGAACCACTTGATCGCCTGCGGATAGGCAATGCACTCCTGCTCGAAGACGCGCGCGGCCAGCGTATCGGCGGTGTCGTCGTCCTGGACCGGGCAGGTCCGCTGGACGATGATGGGCCCCCTGTCGTATTCATTCGTACAGAAATGGACCGTGCACCCACTGACCTTGCAGCCGGCGGCGAGCACGGCCTCGTGCACGTGATGGCCCCACATGCCCTGACCGCCAAAACTGGGCAGCAGGGCCGGATGAATGTTCATGACCCGATTCTCGTAGGTCGCGGGGATCTTCCAGAGACACAGCCAGCCGGCTTGTATGATCAGATCGACCTGAGCGGCCTCAAGTTGCTCTGCCAGACGTCGGCTGAAGGCATCAATGTCCGGATAGTCTTTCTTGCGAATGATCTCCACACTGAGCCCAGCGTCCTGGGCGCGCTTGACCCCGGCCACCGTCGAGCGCGAACTGATGACGGAGACGATTTCGGCGTTGAGACGGTGCTGCCTGATCTCTTCGAGGATGTTCAGCATGGTCCGGCCGCCTCCGCTGAGGAGCACGCCCAGCCGCAAGCACCTGCCACTCACAGTCGAGGGCTCGACCGATGCGGGCGTCTCATCGAGATCTTCACCAGTGTCCAGGGCCTGGTTCACGAGCCGATCCGCGTCTTTGTTCTTCTCGCGACGCACGTGGATGATGTCACAACGGGCGAAGCCCTTCTTGAGACGCTGAGCATGCTCGAACAGAGGCCGGATCAGGTCGCTCTTGACCTTGTACCGGCCCGCCATCTGCCGGACCATCAGTTCACTGTCGGTGAAAACCGTGAGCTGATCGCCGCCCATGTCCTCGGCGACCTCGAGCGCTTTGACCAGAGCGGTGTACTCGGCCACATTGTTGGTCGACTCGCCCAGGAAGAAGGCGCGTGCGACCAGGCGCCGCCCGTCGGCGTTGTCAATCACAAAGCCCGCCGCGGCAGGACCCGGATTGCCACGACTGCCGCCATCAGTGTGAACAATCAGCTTCGCAGACAATGACGTCCCTCCGTGAAAGATGCGAGACCGGCCTTGGGATGGACTAGTCCGAGGAGTCGCCGAGGACGAGAATCCGGGTGCAGTTCGGACAGCGAATGATCTCGTCCCGCGTCATGAGCAGATTCACCGATTCGGCCGTGATGCCCATGAAGCAGCCGCCACAACTGTACGCCCCCGACTTGCCCTCTTGCTGGTCGACCCTCACCACCGCCTCGCCGTCGTAGGTATCGGCGACGCGATTGAACGTCTCGAGCGTCGCCGGCGGCATACCCTTGGCCACCTCATTCCACTCAGCCTGGATCTTGCCGATCTCCTCCTCGTGCCCGGCCGCGGCCGTCTCGGCCTTCTTCCGCGTCTCTTCGAGTAGCTGCTTCTGCTCGTCGATCTGCGTCCGGATCGCCGCACACTCCTCCTCGTCCGTTTCGATCGCCTTCATCAGTTCCAGAATCTGGGTCTCGATCTTGGAGTTGTCCGCCTTCGTCGTGTTCAGTTGCGTTAGAACCGCGGCATATTCTTTGTTCGTCTTGGCGTTGTTCAGCGAGGCCCGCAACTTGTTGACCTCAGCATCCCGGGTCTTGAGCTCCAGCTCCAGCCGGTCGCTTTGGACCTTGGTCAACTGTGTCTCTTCCTTCTTCGCTTCCAGGGCACTCTGAAGGCTTCGGACTTGGTTTTCCTGGATGATGACACTCCGACGGCAACGAGCGAGTTTCGCCTTGGCAGCACGCAGTCGGTTTTCAACACTTTGAAGTTTTACCAATCCATCTAATACAGGACCCATGTATGCTCCTCTTGGTTGAGGCGACAACCTTTGAGCCCTTGATTATGTCCTGCTAACGCGCCCTTCGCAACAAAAACCTGATCTGTTTCTGAGATATTTTTCTCCAACCTTGGAACCGAGCCCCGTTACAGGATCTGGCCCACGTCCCCGGAGACAGGGTTGGCGCAGGCGGAAAGACCCGGCTGCGGGCGACACCGCCGCGGTCATTGCTTCGGCCGAAGAACACGGTATAATCGCCGTCCTATGAAAGCTCTGCTCAAACAACTGATTCAGGCTCGCTCGACTCCCGACGTGGGAGAGGCCGCAGCGGCCGAAGTGATCGCCGTCCACTTCGACCGGTGCGGCATCGATTGCCAAGTGGACCGCTGGGAAGGCAACCGCGCCAACGTCACCGCACAGGTCAAATCGAGCGGAGAACGGCCCGCCCTGTTCTTCGTCTGTCACCTGGATGTGGTCAGTCCGGGCGAAGAGCCCTGGCACCACGGCCCGTTCGAGGCTCAGGAGGTGAACGGAAAGATCTACGGCCGGGGTGCGGCGGATATGAAGGGCGGGACCACTGCTGCCATCGCCGCGATCTGCGAAACGCTCGCCTCCGGTGTGGACCTCAAGGGCGACATCTTTTTCGCTGCGACAGCCGGCGAAGAGACCTACAGCGAGGGAGTCATCCGGCTCATGCAGAGTGGGATGTCGCTGCCCGCGCCGGTCGGCATCGTCATCCCGGAGCCGACGGATTTTGCGGTCATCACCGCGCATCGTGGCCTGCTCTGGCTGGAAATCACCACGCGGGGCAAAGCCGTGCACAGCTCCATGCCCCAACGTGGCATCAACGCCATCATGTCGATGAAGCTGGTGCTCGACGCCCTGGAACGTTACGACATCGCTTGCCAGCCGCATCCGCTGCTCGGCGAGTGTTCGCTGAGCGTCAACACCATTGCCGGTGGCCAAGGCCGGAACATCGTCCCGGATCATTGCTGTATCTCTGTCGACGTCCGCACCCTGCCCGGACAAAACCACGACGCCATCCAATGCGACATCGAGCGGCTCCTGGCGCAGCTCCGGACCGAGCATCCCCAGTTCGACGGCAGCCTCGCGGTCGACCGATCCGTGGGCGCGATGGAGACCGACGCCGACTGCCCGTTCGTGCGGACGTTCTGTTCGGCCGCCGATGTGGATCTGACCGACGCGATCGGCTTCACCACCGATGCACCGCACCTTGCGTCCCTCGGCGCCCCGATCGTGATCTACGGTCCGGGCCAGCCCAACCAGTGTCATCAGGTCAACGAGCACATCAGCGTTGCCGACCTCGAGCAGGGAGTGGATGTGTTCAAGCGGGTCATCCGCACGTTTCTCACATGACCGACGGCGGCACTGCTGACGTTCGGCGCGCACGACGTACGAGCGATGCAGCGACACGCCTCCGCACAGCGCTCCGCGAAGAAAATTACGGTAATTGTGGACATTTTGTTGATATAGAAGTTGACATCAGCCGACCCTAGAGGTAAAGTTATGTTTTACACTATCTGTGTGCGGAATGTTTTCATGAGTCAGATCAGGGACAACAAGCAGAAGCAGCTAGCCAGCGACGCCGCGCTGCCCTTTGTGCGCGCCTGGGTCCCGGCCGGTACGACCAGGACCGGTGTCGTGCGCACGCACATGGCCGCGATTAAGGAGGCCGCTCCCTAAAAGGATCTGACACAATACCGTTGAATGTGACGAGCCTTTCAGGGAGCACGAGACCCTGAAAGGCTCTTTTCGTTTCTGTCGGGCCAGCAAAACGTACAGGTTTGCGAGGACGTGAAAGGTATGTCAAATGATAAGGGTCAGAGAAATGGACATCGAATCCTATCGACACTACGCCAATTCTCTCGAGGCCGCGCGACAGCCTGCCTGGCGGTACAATGAGATGAAGCCTTGCGGCCTCAACTACAACAACATAATCCTGGCCTGGATGTACGACAGTTGTCACCGTCTGTTCAGGGACTTCAAACGGGAAGCCGAACAAATCGTCGCCCTGTTGGCGCTGAGTTCCGACGCCACCGTCATCGACATGGGTTGCGGCACGGGTGCCTTTGCCTTGCACGCGGCACCGCACTTCCGTAAGGTCCACGCGGTGGACGTCTCGAAGGCCATGCTGCGCCGCGCGCGCAAGAAAGCAAGAAAGGCCCGGCTCGGCAATATCGAGTTCCACCGCGGTGGCTTCCTGACCTATGAGCACCGCGGCGAACCGGTCGACGCGATCAACTCGGTTGCCGTGCTGCACCATCTGCCCGACTTCTGGAAGTTGGTGGGCTTGCGCCGAATGGCCTCGATGCTGAAGCCGCACGGTAAGCTGCATTTGTTCGACGTCGTTTTCTCGTTCGATGTCGCCCGCTACGAATCAGGCTGCAAACGCTTTGTCAAGGCGATGAGCGCCCACCTGGGCTCGACCGGCCAGATCGAATCGGAAACGCACCTGCGCGACGAGTACAGTACCTGCGACTGGATCATGGAAGGGTTGCTCGACAAGGCGGGATTCAACGTGGAGCTAGCGGACCACAAGGACGATTTCCTCGCGACCTACGTATGTACGAAAAAGGACGGATGAAAATGCGCGACCGACTGGGAGCGACAACACAGGAAAGCAAAGGAGCCATGCTGATCCTGGCCTCGACCGCGGCGTTCTGTGTGATGTCCGCGTTGGTTCGGTATGCCTCCGATATCGATCCGTACAAAACGACGCTGTTTCGATTCGTAATCGGCCTGGGCATCCTGGGCACGGCGGCGCTGTTCGGAAGGATCAAGCTCAGGTTCACCCATGGGCCCCTGCTGTTTCTGCGCGGTCTGTTCGGAGGCACGGCGATCCTGATCTTCTTCTGGTCGATCCCCAAGCTCGGCGTCGGTAAGGCCACCGTCCTGATCTACTCGTTCCCGATCTTCGGCAGTTTGTTCAGTGCGATCTTCTTGAACGAGCGCGTCGGTCTGGCGCAAGTGGCCGCGATGCTCGTGGCTTTCGGCGGCGTTGGCCTGCTGGCTTCCGACCACGGCCGAGCCGCAGCGCTGTGGAGTCTGCCCGGTCGGCATGAACTCGTGACCATCGTCGGCGCGATGCTCGGCGGCATCGCCCTCGTCCTGGTGAAGAAGCTGCACGATACCGATTCGTCGTACGCGATCTTCTTCGCCCAATGTGTGATCGGCCTGTGGGTCGTCGTGGTCCCGGCCAATGTCGTGCCCTGCGCGATCGGCTGGACCGGAGGCCTTCTGCTGGTGGCCATTGGCGTCACGTCCGCGGTGGGTCAACTCTTGTCGACCGAAGGGTATCGCTATCTGCCGGTCATGACGGGCTCGTTGCTGGGCATGCTCGTGCCCGTGTTGAACTACGCCGCGGGTGTCACCATGTTCGGAGAGCCAATATCGGCCCGCTCACTCATCGGCTCAGCGGCGGTCCTGGGAGCCAGCGTCGTGGCGTTGCGAAAGAACAAGAATCTCAGTGAAAGATGAACACAGGAGCAAATCATGAGACAGGACGATTTCTCGGGGTTGTTGCCTGCCTGCTGTCGGGTCGGCTTCGCCTCGATAGACCGATACGATACCGATGAACGGAAGGCGATGGAAGCCTTCTTACCCGACGTGCAGACGGTTATCGTCGTGGCGCACCACGTGATGCACTCGCTGGAATGGACCTGGTTTGCGTTCGATGGCGAGCCGGGCGGCGAAACCTGTGCCGCCGATCTGCATGCCAAGTCGATGGGCAAGAGAATATGTCATGCGTTGGAGACCAAGGGACACAGGAACGTTCTGCTGCCCTATCCAGGCGAGTGCGGCGTGATGTTCAAGACGCTGGCTGTCAAGACCGGCTTGGGGCATCTCGGTGACAGCTTCCTGTTCATGAACGCCGACTGGGGCCCCTGGATTCACCTGCGCGTGATCCTGACCGAGGCGCAGATCGACTGCGAACCCCGGCCCACCCCGCAAGCCTGCACCCACTGTGGCGCGTGCCTCCAGGCCTGCCCTTCCGGCGCCATCATGGAAGGCGACTTCGATGGACTTAAGTGCCGGGATGGTATGCGCGGGCTCCGCAATGCGCTCGGGAAAGCCCCGACCATCTACGAGTGCGAGCAGTGCCTGCGCGCCTGCCCGATCGGCCCGGCCCCGCACGAGGTCCTCGTCTCCTACAAGTATCAGGAGATCTGATCATGCAAAGCACAGAAACACAACTGAGAGACCGCCGGACTGCCATGATCAGGGAAGCGGTGCCCGACGACGCCGTCAGGCTGTTGCACTATCTCGACGAAGTGACCGGCGAGACGGACTTTCTGGCGATGGGTCCGGGTGAGCTCAACTGGCCCGAAGAAAAGGAACGTCAGTTTATTGAGGATCATCACCGGGCAGACAACAAGCTATTGCTCGTCGCCGAGATCGAGGGACAGATCGCCGGCATTCTCGGGTACACAGGCGATGATCGCCCGCGTCTGCGCCACACAGGTGAGTTCGGCATCACGATCTCCCGCGCCTTCTGGGGGCTCGGATTGGGCACCGCGCTGATGCAGCGTATGATCGCGTGGGCCCGGACCTCGGGCATCGTGCGCAAGATCGGCATGCGGGTGCGGACCGACAACGAGCGGGCCTTGAGCCTGTACGATCGCTTCGGATTTGTCCGGGAAGGTGTCGTAACCAGGCAATTTGCAGTGGCGGGCCGGTTCCATGACGCCTATCTTATGGGCCTGGAAATCGATCCGTAGTCCGAGCGAAACATTGAAAAGGGGTGACGACGTGAATATCGCCGTGGAGGCCATGCAAGACGCCGATTGGACGGCTGTGGCCTTGATCCTGCGCGAGGGCATCGCTACCGGTGACGCCCGCTTCGAGAACACCGTGCCGAGCTGGGAGGAGTTCGACCGCAGTCACCTGGATCCATGCCGGCTGGTCGCCAAATCGCGCGAGGAGGTCGTCGCCTGGTTCGTCCTCGGCGCCGTATCGCCCCGGAAGGTCTACGCCGGCGTAGCCGAAGTGAGTATCTACGTCCGGGCCTCGGCGCGGGGCCAGGGCGTCGGTCGTACCCTGCTGGAGGCGGGAATCGCCGCCTCCGAAGAGGCCGGGATCTGGACGCTCCAGGCCGGCATCTTCCCGGAAAACACGGCGTCTCTCGCTCTGCACCAGCAGTGCGGCTTCCGCACGGTCGGCATCCGCGAACGGATGGGACAGATGAACGGCTGTTGGCGCGACGTCATCCTCATGGAACGGCGCAGCAAGGACGTGGGGACATGAGGAAACCGACGATGACGATCAGACCAATCGACAACGACGAGATACAGACGGTGGTGAGCGTTCTGCGCCGCGCTTTCGCGACCGTCGCCGAGCGTTTCGGCCTGACCCCCGAGAACTGCCCCAAGAACCTGGCTTTCTGTACGGAGGATCGCATCAAGGACGATCTTGAACGCGGCCTCCGTTACTACTTCCTCGAGGACGGCGCCGAGGTCTGTGGGTGCGTGGCACTGGAGCAGGCCAGGGCGGACATGTGCTATCTGGGAAGACTGGCCGTGCTGCCCGAGCACCGGTCGCGGGGTTTTGGGACGGCGCTGGTGCGCCACGCCCTGGAGCAAGCCCGCGCGATCGGCGTCACGCGCGTCGAGATCGGCATTATCTCCGAAGACACGCGACTGAAAGACTGGTACGGCCGGTTCGGTTTCGTCCAGACCGGCACCAAGACCTTCGATCATTTGCCGTTTCTGGTGGCATTCATGGCCAAGGAACTATAATCGACGGAGACAGACGTGGCAGATTCCCTGTACGCAACGCGAATGAACACGATTCCGAAGTCCTTTATCCGGGAAATCCTCAAGGTCACGGAAGACCCGCAGATCATCTCCTTCGCGGGGGGCCTGCCCAACCCGCGCTTCTTCCCCACACAGGAGATCGCCCAGGCGGCCGCCGCGGTCCTGACCGGCGCCGATGGCGCCCCGCTCCAGTACAGCACGACTGAAGGGTACGGGCCGTTGCGCGAATACATCGCCCAGCGCTACCGGGACAAGCGCGGTGTGGACCTCTCGCCCGACGAGGTGCTGATCACCAACGGCTCGCAGCAGGCGCTCGATCTGATCTGCAAGGTCTTCGTCGGCAAAGGCGATGCCATCGCCATCGAACGGCCCGCCTACCTCGGTGCGATCCAGTCCTTTTCGGTGTATGAACCGCAACTCTACCCGGTGCCTCTGCTCGATGACGGCGTGGACCTCGGCCAACTCAAGGCCGTGCTCGACCGGCACCGGCTCAAGTTCTTCCACACCGTGATCAACTTTCAGAATCCGTCGGGGATCAGCTACTCGCAGGACAAGCGCGCGCAACTGGCCGAGCTTCTGTCATCATACGACACGCTCGTCCTCGAAGACGACCCGTACGCCGAACTGCGCTTCGAGGGCACCGCCGCGCCGTCGATGCGCACGTGGTTGGACGGGCGCGTCATCCTGCTGGGCTCGTTCTCGAAGATCGTCGCGCCGGGTCTGCGTCTGGGCTGGGTCTGCGCGAAGCGCGAGATCATGAGCAAGCTCATCGTCGCCAAGCAGGCCAGCGACCTGCACTCGAATTCGCTGTGCCAGCGCATGTTGCACCACTACCTGATCAACAACGACGTCGATCGCCATATCGCCACCATCAGCACCGCCTATGGAAACCAGCGGAAGACCATGATCGACGCCATCGAAGCGCACTGTCCGGCCGAAGTGAAGTTTACCCGGCCCCAGGGCGGCATGTTCCTGTGGATGACCCTGCCGCCGCACTTGGCCGCGATTGAGCTGTTCGAGCGGGCCGTCGGCAAGCGCGTCGCCTTCGTGCCCGGCACGCCCTTCTTCGTCGACGGCGGCGGTGACCACAACATGCGACTGAACTTCTCCAATGCCGATGCGGATCGCATCACCGAAGGCATTCGTCGGCTGGGAGACATCATGAAGCAGATGCTCGCGCGCCCTCAATAGGATCGCTGCAAGATTTCAGAGAGAGCGAGTGGAGATGCTATGAATCCGCTGCCCTTCTACATCGTGGATGTATTTGCCGAGGAGAAGTACGCCGGGAATCAACTGGCCGTGTTCCGCAACGCCCAAGGACTCTCCGACGAGACGATGCAGAGAATCGCCCGCGAGACCAACTTCTCGGAGACGACCTTCATCCTGTCGGATGCCGAGCGCGACGGGGGGTACGACGTGCGGATTTTCACGCCGGCGACCGAGATCCCGTTTGCCGGGCATCCGACCCTGGGCACCGCCCACATAATTCGGCGCGAAATCATCCAACGGGCCGTCGAGCAAGTGAACTTGAACCTGAAACTCAAGCCGATCCCGGTCACGTTTGGAGACGAGACGGACCGCGATGTTTTGTGGATGAAACAGAAGTCCCCTGATTTCGGCCCGCTCATTGAGCAGGCGGAGATCGCCGAGATCCTGGGGCTGGCCGAGACGGACTTCGACGGCAGCTTCCCTGCCCAGGAGGTCTCTACCGGCATGTGGTTCGTCATCGCGCCCCTGGCGAACCTGGAGGCCGTCCAGCGCGCGAAGGTCGCGCGGGACAAAAGCTCCGCCTTCTTCGAGAGCCGGCAGAGCAAGGGCATTCTCGTCTTCAGCCCGGAGACCTACCAGCAGCAGAACGACTTGAATGCCCGCGTGTTCGTCCCGTTCTACGGGATCGAGGAAGACCCCGCCACCGGTAGCGGCAACGGCTGTCTGGCCGGCTACCTTGTCCGACACCGCTACTTCGGGGGTACCAGGATCGACGTGCGCGTCGAGCAGGGCTACGAGATCGACCGCCCCTCCCTGCTGCGACTGTGCGCCGAAGCGCAGGAGAAAGCGATCGACGTCAACGTCGGCGGCAAAGTCGTCATGGTCGCCACAGGTCAGTTCGTCTGACGAACGGCCACTGTTCGGATAACGATACCAATGGCTCTACTCAACGACCGACTGCGACAGCGACTGATCGACGGCGGAGCGGGCCTGGTGGGCTGTGCCGATGTGAGCGAACTGCCCGAGACCATGACGGGCGGGCTGCCCCGTGCGATTTCGATGGGTGTGCCGCTGAACCCGGCGATCGTGCGCGAGATCGCGCACGGGCCGACGCCCCGCTATTTCGCCGAATACAATCGTATCAATGCGTTACTCGCGCAACTGAGCGAGCAAACGGCCGCAATGCTCAAGGCAGCGGGACACCGAGCAGATCCCATCCAGGCAACCACCGAGCATTTCGACCCCGTGACACTGTCGATGCGCGTCCAGCATAAGACCATCGCCACACGGGCCGGGCTGGGCTGGATCGGCAAATCCGCCCTGCTCATCACGAGGCCATACGGGCCCGCCATCCGGCTGGGCTCGGTCCTGACCGACGCCGATTTGAAGACGGGCGTGCCCGTGAACGCATCGCACTGTGGTTCGTGCCGCAACTGTGTCGACCGCTGTCCCGCCCAAGCGATCGTCGGGGATAACTGGAGGGTAGGCATGCCCCGTGAGGCGATCTACGATGCGCCGACGTGCCGAATGACGGCCATGCGGCTCTCGGCCCAGGCGGGGTTCGAGGCCGCCATCTGCGGCGTCTGCATCAATGCCTGCCCCTGGACCCAGCGTTACTTGACTCGCGCGTTGGGCCGCCGGCAGGTCGACATCGCCCCGGCCACTCTAGAGGACCTGCCGACCGTGAAGGACCTCTTCCGCGAATACGAGGCGTTTCTGCCGTTCGATTTATCGTTCCAGCACTTCGAGCGCGAGGCCGACAACCTGCCGGGCCGCTACGCCCTGCCGACCGGGGCGCTCCTGCTGGCCCGCTGCGATGGACGCATCGTCGGCACCGTCGCCCTGCGCCAACTCGATGAGGGCCTCTGTGAGATGAAGCGTCTCTACGTCCAGCCCGCCTTCCAGGGCCAGGGTATCGGCCGCGCGCTGGCCCAGGCGATCATCGAGGAGGCCCGCCAGATCGGCTACCAACGCATGTGGCTCGACACCGTCATGGAACCGGCGAAGAACCTCTACCGCTCCCTCGGCTTCACCGAAATCCCGCCGTACCAGGAGGTGCCCATCGAAGGCGTTGTCTTCATGGAATTAAAGCTGGCGTAAAGGCTTTCAGGACACGCGGTGGCTTACCGCTTCTCTTGCAGGGCATGCAAGGCTTCGGCGAATTGAATGCCGAGATCGATGTACCCGGCCGTATCGTAGTGCCACTTGTCGGAATAGCCGTACTTGTCCGTGCTGGTAACCAGGGCCGCGCAGGCATCTTTCGCGCAGAAGTCTGCCTGCGCCCGCCGCACGGTCCGGCCGTAGTCCCACACCTTCCCGTCGGCATCCTGACCGGAATCGGAAATGCGGCCGATCACCACCGGCAGGTCGTCGACGCGCAGCGCCGCACGCACCAGATCCATCAGACGCTTGAGATTCGCCTCGTACTGCTTCGCGATCGCTTCGTCATTAGCGTCACTCTCGCCCTGCATCCAGACGATCCCGGCCGGGATCAGCGTGTCCTCGGTGCCGTCGCCGTCAATGTCCCGCACTTCCAGTGCCCGACGCAAGGTGGCGAGGAAGTGATCGTATTGATTGATGCCGTTGCCTTTATCGAAATCTGGCTCCCAGCAGCCGAAATCGCCGGCCGCATCGGCGTAGATGGACGTCCCGCCCTTGGAGTACTTGATGAAGGCGATATAGGAAGTGGGGTCCAACTCGCGCAGCCGCCGGGCCAGCGTCAGCTCCACACCGAACCGGTCGGAGTAGGTGTTCGTCACACCGTCGGATTTGAAACTGCGCCCATGCCCGGGCAGCAGCGGCGACCATTTCCCCGCCCCATCGATCGGCGTGTTGTCGGCCTCCGCACTGCTCTGATAAATCCGCACCCCACCGGCCGGCTGCTTGAGTTCCTCAGGCAGCTCACTAACAGCCCCATACCCATCCATATTCGACTGCCCACCCAAATAATACAGCTTATACACCGCCCCCTCCACCGGCGCCAGCCAGACCACCAACGCCAACAAAATCGCAACACCCACAAATCGTTTCATAGAATCCACTCCTTGAGTCAATCGATACATCTGAATGTCACGAGAACCCATTGTACGCAACCATGCCGCCTTCGCCAACGGTGTTGCACATGCACCCCGTCCACTGACTCTCAATCCAGCATGGCGCGCAGTTCGGCGATGGTCTTGCGCAGTCCCTCCTCGACGTCGAAGCACGCGTCGTCCTTGTCACGCCACTGCTTGACGGGCTTTGCCTTGGCAGGCAAAGCCTGGATATCGCCTACATAGCCCTTCCAACTGCATTTTCGCACCACCACCGGAATCAGTCGGGCCTGGCCCTGTTCGTGCCGTCCTCGAGCAATGGGCAATTCCACCTCCTGAACGTAGTCTGAGTTGAGCAGGTCCGTACTCAAGAGAAACAAGTACAGATCCGCTTCCTCCAGCTTCCGCTTGATCTCATCGTCCCACTTATCGCCCGGCGCGATCTGGAGGTCGCACCAAACCTCGACCAAGCCTTCTCGTTCGAGCAGCCCCAGATTCGGCGCCAGCTTGGCCCGCCATTTCTCATCTTCGTGCGCGTAGCTGATGAACAGTTTCAATTGTCGTTCCCGCTCTCCACCGAATTCGCGGCGCTGCCGTGCTCCGGGCACATCGGTCTCGTCCAAGAGTTCAGTCACATCGACAGGGACCACTTCCTGCCCCACGACCTTACGCACCTCCCTCTCTCCCTGCTTCTCAAGGACTTCCAGTTCAGCGTGACCCATCCACCCTTCCGGATGTTTCTGCAGAGCTACCCACTCTTGGGGTTTGAATTCGCGCATCTCGGAATGGATATGGTCGAAGTTTTCCCGGATCACCGCCAGTAGGCGACGTCTCCTCTCGGGACTCCCATGTACGCGGACGAGTACTTGACGATCATCCTTGTCCGCCTTGACGAGCGCCCGACAGCCTTCCCAGCGCAGCACGACACCGGTCAGCCAACGTTCGGCAGGCCGGCTCATCGTGTGCGTGCGTGTGATGAAACGAGGCAGCAAACCTTCAGGCATCAGCTTGTACTCGTAGCGGAAATTCAGACACTCATCCGGCGCGAATGCATCCTTCAACGCCGGCTGCTCCTTACCCAGCAGTTCGGGCACGAGATACCGATGCTCTTTCGGATCGTCGTGATAAGGAAAACACAGTTCGAATTTGCGCATCAACTCGATGAGAAATCCGTGCATCCGAGCCGGATAGGCGCGCTTGGGCAGAATGTCTGCCAGATCCGACAAACGCAGTTCCCCCTGTCGCTCCCGCAAACCCTTGTTAGTGATGATCTGGTACACGCCCTTTGTGATCCAATGGGGATTGAGCACGGTCTCATCGCGCAGTCGTGGGTCGGTGCGATAGTTCAGCGCGATGCCCAGCGCATTGAGGAATCCCGCGAGTCGTTCCTGGGCTTCCGTGTCTTTCTCGCCCAAACCGGCACAGAACTTACGATACTCCTTGAACGAGATGAACGGCTTCTTCATCTCCGCCAGCTTGTCCTTGATGGCAAACCAATCAGCAGGAAACGCCGTCCGCACGTGCTCCATGTCGGCCAGCGCGGCAGCAATCTCGCGTTTCAACTGAGGCATGCCGTTACCCCTCTGGGGTTTGCAGTCGGTTTCCACAAAGGCACAAATGAAGGGATATTTCTCCTGTAATGCCCGCCGGTTCACCACGAAAGGATTGACCTTGCACTTGTTCAGGACCACGATGGTAGGTGACCCGGCGCCGAAGGTTTTGACGAACTTCAGCCAATACTCTGCATCCTCGTCCTCGGCCCCTGCTCGGCCGTTCAACATGACCAAGTATAGACTCCGTTCCGTGAGAAAGAACTGGTGGGTCGCATGCTGGATCTCCTGGCCGCCGAAGTCCCACACGTGTAGGCGCACCGTGTCGTTGCGGAGCTTCACCGGCCAAGCTGTGATGTTGATCCCTTTGGTCATCGATGTCGACACGTATTTATCATGCACCAACCTGTTGACCAGACACGTCTTCCCCACCTCGCCCCGGCCCAAGAGAATCAGCTTCGCTTCGTTCAGCGGTCGCTTTCCCCCCCGCGTTCGGAAGTAGTAATCGAGAATATCGCTGGCCTTGGCCGCCTTTGCGTTCCTTCTAATAACATCTTCCCAAGTAGGGCCCAAGACCTCGGCTGGCAACCCAAGCGCGTCATTGCCATGCAGATACACAGCCTCCAACTCTGGGAGTGTCCGCAACGATTTGGGCAGCGCCGTGAGGTGATTGCCAGAGAGGAGAAGTAATCGAAGCTTGGTCAATTGGCAGAGCCATTTAGGCAGCACTGTCAGTTGGTTGTCAGAGAGGCTGAGCGTCTCCAACTGCGCCAATTGACGAAGCCACTTGGGCACGGACGTAAGCTGATTCCTATGAAGATGAAGCGTTCGAAGCCGGATCAACTGTCCAAGTGACTCGGGCGCCGCCGTCAGTTGATTCTCGGTGAGCCGAAGTAACTGAAGCCAAGACAACTGTCCGAGCCACTCGGGGAGTTGCGCCAACCGATTACGGTCGAGTCCAAGCCACTGAAGCTGGACTAGTTTGGCAAGTGACTCGGGCACTTCGGTCAGACCGAGGCGACGCAAGTTCAAATGTGGCGAGCCAGTCTCGAGCGCTTTCTGAATGCGTTTCTCGGCTTCGGCAAAGGCTTCCTTGGGATCGTCGAATTTGTATTTTCCCATGTCCACTCCCGCCCAATGAGGGCACGCTTCACGTGTTTCTGTCGGCTTCTCCCGCGTTGTCACTTCCTGTGCTGCGATGCTATTATAGTTGCCTGCGCGCATGCGCAGCAATGGAAAACTGCCTGTCGCGTGGCACCCGCGCGATTGTCATCTCGACCGCAGTGGAGAGATCTGCTTGCGAATAGTAGCCCTGTCTCGTTCAAAGGGAATCCGCCGTCGAGAACTTCCGGGCATACAGAAATCGCGACACTTGCCTCCGGAGCAAAAGTCCGGCTCGTCCGGGAGGAGATCTCTCCACTTCGCTGCGCTTCGGTCGAGATGACATTCTCGGAGCCCAAGGCGCCGGCCCGGCCCGCACGAGAACGACAGGGTCCGAAGCGGTCGTTGAAACAAGCCCGGGAATCGGGTATAAAGGCGCGTCGTTGGGTGCAATCGAACATATGGCATTTGCAGGGCAGGTGACGATGAGTTTGGATTTTAAGAAGTATCATGGGTTGGGCAATGACTATCTGGTGATCGATCCAAACGTGCGGGACGTGGCGATGACGGAGGCGAATATCCGGCTGATCTGCGATCGCAATTTCGGCGTCGGCTCCGACGGGATTCTCTACGGACCGATCTTGGACGGCGATATCCCGCGGCTGCGGATCCTGAATCCGGACGGCAGCGAGGCCGAGAAGAGTGGCAACGGCCTGCGCATCTTCGCCAAGTACCTCTTCGAGAAGCAGTACGTCCAGGGCAAGGAGTTCCAGATCCAGACGCTGGGCGGGCTCGTTACGGTGCAGGTCAAGGACGACGTCGCCGGCCTGATCCGCATCAACATGGGCAAGGTGACGTTCATCAGCAACGAGATCCCCGTCGTGGGCGAGCCGCGCGAGGTCGTCAACGAAGTCCTCGACGTCAACGGCGTCGACTTCCAGGTCACGTGCCTGTCCATCGGCAATCCGCACTGCGTGATCCCGATGGAGGAGGTCGACGAGACGCGGGCCCGCGCGATCGGTCCCTACGTCGAGAACCACGAGCGCTTCCCCAACCGCATCAACCTCCAGATCCTCAAGGTGATCGACCGGGCCAACATCGACATCCGCATCTGGGAGCGCGGGGCCGGCTACACGCTCGCCTCGGGCAGCAGTTCGTGCGCCGCCGCCTGCGCCGCGCACAAGCTCGGTCTGGTCGACAACGACATCACCGTCCACATGCCCGGCGGGACACTGCACATCGAGATCGCCGACGACGGCGAAGTCTTTATGACCGGGCCCGTGGAGGGCACGTTCCAGGGCACGTTCCACGCCGACCTGGAGAACAGATTGTCAAAGAGCAAGTAGCAGCCGATGTCTATGGACGCGGAGCCGAGACTGAGGGAAGCAACCAACGCCGATTGCGAAGCGGTCCGGGATTTGGTCTTCACCGTGCTGGCCGAGTACGGGCTCAAGCCCGATCCGGGCAGCACCGACGCCGATCTCAGTGACATCGAACAATCCTACCTCGCGCGGGGCGGAACCTTCCGCATACTCGAAAGCTCGGACGGCTCGGTTATCGGTGCCTATGGTCTCTATCCCATGGAGGATCGCGCCTGCGAACTGCGGAAGATGTATTTGCGACGTGAGTGCCGCGGCCAGGGGCTGGGCCGGCGTCTGCTCGACGACGCGCTGGCCGAGGCGCGACGGCTCGGTTTTAGGCGCGTCGTCCTGGAAACCGCCTCGGTCCTCAAGGAGGCCATCGCCCTTTACGAACGCTACGGCTTCGCTCCCTATCAACCCGATCACCTCTCCTCTCGCTGCGACCAGGCTTATCTCCTCGAACTGACGTAGGGGCCGGCCCGGCGTCCCTCCAAGAAAGGCCACGGCGGCTCGCTGTGCGGCTGGTACCAGAACAGCTCCCAGTAGCGCTGATCCGTCTCGAAGACATCGATCTCATCCCGCGCTAGGTCGAACGACGCCGGCAGGACGCCGAAGCGCTTCATCTCGCGCACATACTGAGCGTTCGGCTTGAAGCCGGCCGTGCCGAAGCGCGGCACCTGGTCGTATTGTTGCTTTCGTTCGTGCATCAACGCCAGCAAGGCGCAGTAGTCCGGATCCTCGGTGCCCTGGAACTTGTACGGACAGGTTCCCCAACCACCGGCTGCTTCCGGCAGCGGGCCGAGCAACAGCGGCGATAATTCCGGTTGCGACATATTCAGCAGCACGTGCGGCGAGAAGCGGCTATCGTGCTCGCGCACGATGCGCTCGTGCGGCGCCGTGCCCAACTCCTTCACCAACGCGCGCCGCTCCTCTTCGGACATATGCACGGGCAGCGGCGGCGCCTGCTTATCGGGCGCGTGACAGGATCGGCAGCGCTGATTGAGAACGGGCGACCAGAAGATCGAATGGGCCAGACCCTGCCGGGCCTGGTCCTCGGCGTTGCGCAGGGCGGCGTACGTGCCGGCGTACGGCGCGCCGCTTTCCAGCCACAGCCAGACGGTGCGCCACTCGTCGGCCGTCAGCGTGACATCGTAGTGCGACCCGTCGATCTTGGCCATCAGTTCGCTGGCACAAGAGCCGATCGAACGCGGTTTCTGATTGCCCAGTCCGTTACGCCCGTCCGCCACCTGCCCTGTAGCCAGGAGCGTGTAGTAGCTGATCGACCAGCACGGGCCCAGATCATCCGTCAGGGCGACGCGGCCTTCGTGTTTCTCGTAGCTGTGACAACTGACGCACCGCGCATCGAGGATCGGCTGGATGTCCCGCCGGAAGTCGATCACGTCGGGTAATCCGGCGAACGGCTCGATCTTGCTGGGGTCGCGCTGCACGGCCGCCGGCATCGCGCCGCCTATCAGCGTGGGCGTCTGGACGCGCTGCTCGTGACAGCCGACGCAGCCCAATGTCTCGCCCGGCATGACATTGGTGAAGCTCTGCATCCGCTTGATGGACATGTCGTCGGCGTCGAGCGCGACGAAGAAAACGGGCCGACCCGCGGGCACTTCGAAGTAGGCCGAACCATCCGCTTCCACCGGGACCGTCCCGAGCACGCGCTCGAGCGTAAACGTCCCGAGGTACGAGGTCAGGTCCATGCCGCCACTGAAGTTCACGGGCTTGGGCAGGATTTCGAGCACAAGCAGTTTCTTGATCTGCCCCGGCGCGATGCCTTCCATGTTCCGACCCGCGTAGATGTCGGCCAGGAACATCCGGCCGGTCGCGCGCTCGCGATCGGTGTGATCGATAATGACCCGCTCGCGCGGACGCGGACGGACCAGCACCGGCTCGTGCACCATGGCGTTGCCCTCATTGATCATCACGGGCGTGACATCGCCCGCCCGCGTTCCGAGCAGGAGATGCTTGCGCCTGGCAACCAGGAAGGATGTTTCGTCGATCGGGGCCGGGTCGTTGAAAGGCGCCCACTCGCGGATGTTCCTGGGCTTGATCCGACGACAACCGCGCTCATCGTCCGGCCCATAGTGGGCGGTCATCGTGCAGACATGCCCGCGATGGTCGCTGGCTCCGTGGCCGGGCGAATCGATCGCCAGCAACTCGTTCGTGCCGGGAATCGGCTTGGCGTCGATGTACAGCGGGTAGTGCTCCTGATTGCCGAAGTAGGCCGCGACGTTGGTGCCGTCGGGGTTCATCGTCCAGAGCTGATGATAACCGACCTGGGAGCGGTCCACGTATTCCCAGCGTGTGTAGAGGATCCGACCATCGGGCAGAACGGCGGGCGTGTTGTCGTGTTCGAGGTTGAACGACAGCGGACGGACATTGCCGCCGTGGCGGTCGCAGCGAAAGAGCGTGCCGACCTGCGTTTTCCAGCAGCCGACCCAGCGCATGCTGCGCGTCGAGACGAAGACGATGTCGTCGTCGGGCAGATAGGCCGCCTCATAATCGTCGTACGGGACATCGGTGATTCGGCGCAGGTCGGAGCCGTCGGTCTGGATCTCGTAGAGGTTGTAGTGGTCGGTGCCAGCCGGGCGGTAGGAAAACAGGACGGTCGTACCGTCATAGTGAACGTGCGGATCGCGGACGCCCCCGCCTTTGGCGTCGAACAGGACGCGAACGTCACCACTGGCGGTATCGAGCCGATACAGCTTGCTCTCGTCGGGCTGGCCGTTGCCGGCGTAGGCCTTTTGGCTCTCGTCGTCGCAGTAGTAGGCGATATTGGCGTACCAATGCGGATCGTCGTAGGTCAGCCGCGTGACGAAAACGACCTGCTCAACACCCAACTCGGCCAGGCGGGCCAGCCCCCGCCCCGCTCGGAAGCCCTCGGCCGGGGCCAAACCCGCGCCCAGGCACGACGGAGCCACGGCCAGCAAAACAGACAGCAACCAGATACGATGCAAACGACTCACGGCCATGGCCATCTCCTCACGCCGCCCCCGGCGGCACACAGACTGACTCTTCTCCTGCCTTCCAGGATAGGATCCCAGGCGGGCCCTGTCAACGCGCCGCACCGCCCGCCGGGATCGCCTGAGCCCCGGCCCAATTGGCTTTGATTGGCTTTGCTTTCCCGCCGAAACCTCATTCTCAGCCCAGAAACGCGGACAATTGGCTTTGTTTGGCGCGACTGATGACACCGAGACCCGCTCTTCCGATGACGAAACCTCCCGAGCCCCCTCGGGCCGGACCGAGGGCCTGCCCCCGGCGCAGTCGAACAGGATTTGAGCGGCCGTAGCCATCCAAAACCACCTTTCCAGACGCCCGCCAGCCGCACCGGGCCAAGTCGGGCTATATATGTTTTCCAAATTACTAACAACAACCGCCGATGTCAAGAAGAAACCTACCAGACGTAAGCTACGGCCTGTACAAATCTTATGGCGTTCTTGACTTGCTTTCGCCCCATGGGCTATCATCAACTCTGGAAAGGAGATATCGGCCCGTGACGATGAAAGAACTCATAGAAGAGGTGGTTTCCCTGCCGGTGGAGGAGCGGGCGGCCGTGGCGGATATGATTCTCCGCAGCCTCAACGCTCCCGATTCCGATGTTGACCGCAAATGGGCCGAGGCAGCGCAGCGGCGCCTGGCGGAGGTGCGATCGGGGCAGGTCACGCCGATCGGCGGCGAGGAGGTCTTCGCCCGAGCCTGGAAGCGATTCGGATCATGAGATGTGCCTTTCATCCGGAGGCCGAGGCGGAGTTTCTGGCAGCCATCGACTACTACGAGCAGCGGGAGAAAGATCTGGGCTTCAGCTTCGCGGTGGGGTCTATGCCATGATCGATCGCGCCGCCGAGCATCCGAAGACCTGGCCCGTTCTGCAGGGAGACGTGCGGAGGTGCTAGACGCGGCGGCTTCCTTACGGCGTGCTTTATGCCCAGGAAGCGGATGGCATCCTGATCCTGGCCGTGATGCACCTCCACCGGGACCCCGACTACTGGAAGCATCGCCTCGGCTAGAAGCCACATGGGCAACGAGTTGCCCATCCTACTGGTTATCAGCTGACGTTGAGCGAGAGGATAGTTGATATGGTGGCAAAGTGTTACGCCCGTCTTGAAATCCATAGCTTGGAAAGACTGGGACCACGGGGTCTGGAGTACGATTTGATGCGAAGCATAAGAGAGAAGCTCTGCGCGAGAGGAATAGAGTGCAAACCGCTTCGCGCAGGTTTTCTTAGCGTCAACACTCGCTGCACGGTCAAGGGATCTGCCGTCAACATAGGTCTGCTGACAGACGGGAGAAGAGGTGACTCGCATGTGTGCTGCTGGATCGGATGCATAAACCACGTGCCATGGTGGATTTGGCCACTCAAACGCCCCAGGCACGATTCCCTTCTTTCGGGAGAAGGCTTGCTCGATGTATGCAAGGAACTTGCCGTCATCTTGAAATCCGAGGAGCGCATCACCTCAATTGAGTGGAGAACGCCAGATGAATGGCATCAGTTCATGAAGTCGGAGGACAGAATGGCTTACAGTGCGGAGACGGTAGAAGACTGGTTTCCTAACCAGTCAACGAAGAAGGGATGAGGAGCGCCAGATAGGGTGTGCATGATACACCATGCCCCCGTTCGAACAAAGCGGTGTGCGCTGCACACCCTACGTCCGTCGCCTCTGTGCGGCGTCATGTTGGGGGCAGGGTGGTGCGGTGCTGGTCGGGGTAGAGGCCGATCTTGGTGAGGGGGATGGGCTGGAAGGCCGGGACATTGGCGAGGGCGTCCGCCTGTAGGCGCGCCGCGTCGGGCATGGCCTCGAGGTGGACGCCGTCCTGGGCGACGTGGTTGTTCTCGAAGGTGACATAGGGCCTAGCCACTTTGGTCACGTCGTCCCAGCGGCCGCCGCCGGAGAGGTTGCGGGCGACGAGATTGCCTTTGGTGGCGGCCGGCTCGTCGGCCAGGATGTTCACCAGCCTCGGATACCGTTCTTTCCACAATTCGGACGTGTACGGCATGGCCTTGAGCCGGTCGGTCATGGTCGTCTCAACATGATAGATGGCACAGTTCATAGCGCGGGCTTCGTTGTTGAGT
>CP070782.1:3308844-3325355 GCA_020346325.1 Phycisphaerales bacterium | reverse complement strand
GATCGTGCCAGGAAGGCAACGCGTCATACCGTCAGTCCGGAACTGTTGCACAAGTGTTGCAGCAGGGTTCCGGGAGGGCGCAAGAGCGAGGGCTGCCATGCGTAAACACTTGACAGCCCTCAACTTACGTAGCGAGGCCGAAGGGACTCGAACCCTCAACCTTCGGATCGACAGTCCGATGCTCTAACCAATTGAGCTACGGCCCCTGATCTAACAAGAAGCGGTACTATAGCGATTTTGTCCTGGCCGTGTCAATCGTTTTTCCCGCAATTCTACGCAAATCCGGGCGAATTCTGTTGATTTTTAAAACGCGCGTTTTAAACTAATGTATTAAACGTCTGTTTGTGGGGTACGAGTTCGCCATGACGGAATCAGAAGTGCAGCGCAGTCTGGATGCCAGAAGCGCCCAGGATAGACTGGTCGAAGCTGCGGAAGTGCTTTTCTGCGAGCGCGGCTTCAATGAAACCAGCGTACGCGATATCGCCGCAGTCGCCGGCTGCAACGTCGCGTCGGTCAACTATTATTTCGGTGGCAAAGACAATCTGTATGTGGAGGTCTGGCATCGCATGCTGGCCGCCATACGAGAGGCTCGCCTGGCCAGCATCGACGGCGTCATGTCTGCAGGTGGCGAACCACGGTTGGAGGACTTGCTGAGATCCTATGCGAACTCATTTCTTAGCCCGCTGGCGGACGGCGATCACAGTTGCCGGTTTGTGCACCTGATGGCCCGCGAGATGATCGATCCGCATCTTCCGCAGGGGATGCTCATTGCCGAGATGATTGGCCCGGTCATGGCGGCTTTGGGCGATGCAGTTTGTGAGGTCAGCCCCGATTTGCAGCGTCCCAGCGCTCGCCCGATCATCCTGTCGATCGTCGGGCAACTGGTTTACACCGTCTGCGCGATTCATTTGTTCGAGAACAGTGCAGACTTGGAATTGCCCCCGCTGGATTTGAACGAGATGGTAGAGCATATCGTTACGTTCTCGGCGGCGGGGATTCGTGGCTATGGGGACAGGACAGGAGGGTGAAAATGAGTCTGGTGAAGCGCTGGGGGCTGGTGGTGAGCTTGGGGGCCGGGTTGTTGATAAGCGGATGTATGATAGGGCCGGGCTATGAACGGCCGGAGACGGTGGCTGAGATGGCGCCTCGTTTCGTGCACAGTGAGTCCCGCGCACTGGACGTCGATGAGGTCATAGAGAGGGATCGGTGGTGGGAGCGCTTTGGCGATCCTGTCACCGCTGATCTGGTTCGTGAGGCATTGGAGAACAATTATGATCTCCAGGCGATGGCTGCGCGCGTGCTTCAGGCCCAGGCGAGTCTGGCGGAGGCCCGCGGCCGACTCTGGCCTGAGGTTTCATACGATCTGACCCGGACGCGAGGCAAGACGTACATCGACCTCGGTGACTTCGGCGAGATGGCGGGGGGCGGCGGAGGTGGGGGGTTCAGCTTCATAACCACGACGTGGTCGCAGAACGTCTCTATTTCCTATCTGGTGGACTTCTGGGGCAAGTTGCGGCGGGCCAGACGCGGCGCATGGGCGGACATGCTGGTGGCTGAGGCGAGTCGGCAGGCACTGGTCAACTCCGTCGTGGCCACCGTGATCCAAGCGCGCGTCGATATCGCTACGGCCCAGCGCCGGCTCGCGATCGCCAGGGCAAACACCGAGAGTCGCCAGCGAACGTATGACATTACAGAACGGCGGTATCGTGGTGGCTTGGTAGGGCCGGTCGAGGTACGACTGGCGCGGGCCAACCTGGAGCAGGCCCGAGCCCAGGAACCGGGAGTGGAGTTGACGCTGGCCATGACCCGCAGCGCCCTGGACGTCCTGCTGGGCCGGCGGCCCGGGGCCTCGGAGAACCTGCCGGAGACGCTGCCCGATTTGCCCGACCTGACTCCAATCCCGGTGGGGGTACCGGCGGCGCTGCTGGATCGCCGCCCGGATGTCAAGGCGGCGGAGTTCTCGCTGTGGGCCGCCAACGAGCGTGTGGGAGCCAGCCTCGCCCAACTCTATCCGGATTTGACGCTGACCGGTAGCTATGGCGCCAGCAGTTCGGAGTGGGAGAACATCTGGAATCGCGAGTTCGAGGTGTACTCGGCGATCACGAACCTGGCCGCCCCGATCTGGAAGGGGGGGCAGATTCGCGCTCAGATCAGAGCGGCTAAGGCCCGCTACGAGGAACTGGCGTCCGAATACGTAGGAACGGTGCTCAAGGCCATGCAGGAAGTGGAAGATGCGTTGGCCGGCGAGAAGTTGCTCCTGGTTCAGGTCGAACACCGAAAGCTCCAGTTTGAGGAATCCGAGGCGGCCGAAGAGTTGTCCCGGCGGCGCTATGAACGTGGTGTCGAGAGCCTGTTGACGGTACTGGAGGCGGAGCGGAATCGCCGGATCGCGGAAGAGCAGTTGACGATCCTGAGAAGCCAGATCTGGGCTACGCGCATCAGTCTGCATTTGGCGCTGGGAGGCGATTGGGCGGGGCCGACCGAAGAGCAGGTCGTAAGGGAATAGGTCCTATCGGTTCTCTTGGACCCATCTCAGGAGAGACGGCGTGAAAGAGAGAGTGGGACGCCCCTACAGGATCACACAGGCGGTGCTGACCTTCTTCGTTTTGGCGGTGGGGATCGCGATTCTCATGCTGTTCCTCAAATTTCGCAAATCCCCCGAACGCGCTGAACAATCGCTGCCGGCGCCGCTGGTGCAAGTCCGCCCGCTGAAAGCCGCCGATGTGCAGATGGTGGTTGAGGGATACGGGACCGTCAGTCCCAAGGTGCGGGTGGAGATCATTCCGGAGGTGGCCGGTAAAGTCGTGTTCGTGCACTCCGAACTCAAGGCCGGCGGGATCATCCCGGCCCATGAACAGATCGTCCAGATCGATCCGCGTGATTACGAATTGGCCGTACGGCAGGCGGAGGCGGCCGTGGCAGAGGCTCAGGTTCGACTCGATACGGAAACTGCCGAGGCGGCGGTGGCCCGTCGCGAGTGGCAACAGTTGCACCCGGAAACGGAGCCCAGTTCGCCTTTGGTACTGCGCGAGCCCCAGATCCGACAGGCTCGGGCCACCTTGGAGTCAGCGAAGGCACAATTGGCGACCGCCGAACTGCATCTGGAGCGGACGACGATTTCGTTGCCTTTCGATGTGTTGATCGCCAGCGAGACGGTTGATCTCGGCCAGTATATCGGTATCGGGCAGGCTTTGGCGTCGGCTTTTGGGATCGATGCCTTTGAAATCGAGGTGCCTCTCGAAGACCGGGATCTGGCCTGGTTCAATGTCTTCCAGGGCTCCACGGCGTTGGCGAGCAACACGGGCCAGACGGATCGAGTCAGGGCCAGGGTGCACGCTGATTTCGCCGGCCAGGAGCATGTCTGGACGGGGCATGTCACGCGTACGACCGGACAGGTCGATCCCCTGTCGCGCATGGTGCCGGTCGTGATCGAAGTGCCGAGGCCCCTCGATATCTCCGAGGGAAAGCCACCTCTGCTCCCGGGTGCTTTCGTCAAGGTCCTCATTGCGGGAAAGACGCTGGAGAACGCCGTCGCCGTGCCTCGCGATGCGATTCGTGGCCAGAACAACGTGTGGCTGGTCAATAACGGTCGTCTGCACGTCACCGAGCTTGACGTCGTCCGGACCGACAGGGAATTCGCCTATGTCACCTCGGGGCTGCCGGAGGGGGCCACGATTGTTACCAGCGCCCTGGATGCGGTCGTCGACGGGATGACGGTGCGACTCCTGGACGAGACGGTACCTGAAGCATCGGGCAGTACCGCGATCCCAACGGGGGGAACTGCGGGGGAAGAGTAAGTGGAAGAGCCGACGGAACGAAAAGGCGTTCTGGCGTGGTTCGCCTCCAATCACGTGGCGGCCAATTTGTTGATGCTGCTCATCGTCACGGCCGGCCTGCTCTCGATCTTCACCGCCAAGATGGAGGTTTTCCCCGAGTTCAGCCTGGATATGATCAACATCTTCATCCCCTATCTGGGGGCCTCTCCGGACGACGTGGAAGAGGGTGTGTGCGTTCGGGTCGAGGAGGCGATCGCGGGTGTGGATGGGATCAAGCGCATGACGTCTACCGCTTCCGAAGGCGGTGGTTCGACGCTGGTCGAGGTCGAGGAGTACGCCAACGCGACACGTGTGCTCGATGACGTCAAGGCCGAGGTGGACACGATCATCACCTTTCCGGAAGAGACGGAGAAACCTGTTATTGCGGAGATCAAGACACGTCATAAGGTGATCTCTATCGTGCTGTACGGCGATGTTTCGGAGAAGACCCTCAAGACGCTGGCTGACCAGGTGCGCGACGACCTGACGGCCCTGGAGAATATCAGCCAGGTCAGTGTTTCAGGGGTACGCCCCCTGGAGATTTCCATCGAGATTCCGGAAGAGAATTTGCGCCGGCACAATCTGAGTTTCGACGCCGTATCACAGGCGGTCAGTCGTTCCTCGCTGGACATCCCGGGCGGATCAGTCAAGACCAGCGGCGGTGAGATCCTCATCCGGACCAAGGGCCAGAAGTATCGGGGACGCGAGTTCGAAAACATTGTCGTCCTGACGAAGAACGATGGGACCCAGGTTCACCTTGGTGACATTGCCACGGTGTACGATGCGTTCGAAGACGTGGATCTGTATGCCAAATTCGACGGCCAGCGCGCCGCCTCCGTGCAGGTGTCGCGGATCGGGGAACAGGATGCCGTCGACATCGCCAATACGGTCAAACGCTACGTCGAGAGGAAGAGGCATTCGCTGCCCGAGGGAGTGTCGCTGGCCTTGTGGGAAGACGATTCGCAGGTTCTGAGAGACCGTCTCAATCTCCTCAAACGTAACGGCTACATCGGGCTGATTCTGGTCTTCTTGTGCCTGACATTCTTTTTGAACATTCGTCTGGCGTTCTGGACCACGATGGGGATTCCCATCTCGTTTCTCGGGGCCTTCTGGCTCATCCAGCATTTCGATGTCACGATCAACATGATGAGCCTCTTTGCCTTCATCATGGTGCTCGGCCTAGTGGTGGATGACGCCATCGTGGTGGGCGAGAATATTTTCGCGTATCGCCAGCAGGGCCTGGCTCGTGTCGACGCGGCGATCCGCGGCGTGCGAGAGATGGCGATGCCGGTGACCCTGGCGGTTTTGACGACGGTCTTCGCGTTCGTGCCGTTGGCGTATACCGCCGGCATTATGGGCAAGATCCTGCGCGTATTGCCGATCGTGGTGGTCAGCGTACTATCCATCTCGCTGGTGGAAGCGCTGCTCATTCTGCCAGCGCATCTGTCCGGAGGCAATCCGGCCCAACGCGGAATTCTCCGACGCTTTACGGACAAGGTCAACCAGTGGACGGAGCGCGTGGTGCGGGCGTTTATCCACGGCCCGTTCGCCCGTTTCGTAGAACTGGCCGTGCGGTGGCGCTATGTTACACTGGGCTGCGGCGTGGCGGTCTTCCTGGCGGTAGTCGGTGTGGTGGCCGGTGGGTATATCAAGTTCGTTTTCTTCGACGCGGTAGAAGCGGACAACATGGTCGCGTTTCTGGCGATGCCGCAAGGAACGCCCGTCGAGCAGACCCGGGCCATCATCGAACGGGTGGAGCAGGCGGCGGTCGAGGTGGTCGAGGAGTACGATCGGAAGCGACCGGATCAACCCGCGCTGATGAAGCACATCGCGTTGACGGTCGGAGCTCAGCCCACTCTGGGCCGGGGTGGCCCGGTGCAGGTGGATACGGGGCAGATCGCCCAATCGCATCTGGCGGAGGTCAACGTCGAACTGCTCGGCGCCGAACAGCGCGATATCTCCAGCGTCCAGATCAAGAACGCCTGGCGCGAGCGGGTAGGCGAGATCGCGGGCGTGTCATCGCTGGAGTACTATTCCGAGTTTCTCGACATGGGCAACGCGATCGAGGTCGAATTGTCGCACGAGGATTTCGATACGCTGCTCGTGGCTTCGGAGAAACTCAAGTCGATCCTGCGCGACTATACCGGCGTCCGTGATATCGCCGACGATTTCGAAGCGGGCAAAGCCGAACTGAAGCTCAAGCTCAAAGAAACGGGTCGAACGCTGGGCCTAACGCTTTCCGATCTGGCGCGGCAGGTCCGCCAGGGGTTCTACGGCGATGAAGCCCAGCGACTTCAGCGCGGTCGGGATGATATCCGCGTGATGGTGCGCTATCCACAGTGCGAGAGGCGCAGTCTGGCGGACGTGGAGAACATGCGAATTCGCCTGCCCGACGGCACGGAGATTCCGTTCCGGACGGTGGCGGAGATTGAGCACGGCCAGGGATATGCCACGATCAAGCGTATCGATCGCCGGCGCGTGGTCAGTGTATCAGCCGATGTGGATGACGCGGTCGCCAACGCGGGTGAGATCAATGCGGAACTCAACAGTTCCGTGCTGCCTCGCTTGGCGGGCGAGCACCCTGGGCTTCAGTTTCGCTTCGGTGGTGAACAGCGCGAACGTAACGAGTCGCTCGGCAGTCTGTGGGTGAATTTTGCTATTGCGATGTTGGCGATCTACGGGTTGCTGGCGGTACAGTTTCGTAGCTACGCCCAGCCCGCCATCGTCATGTCGGCCATTCCTTTCGGGCTGGTCGGAGCGACGCTGGGCCATTTGGTGATGGGATTCAACCTGAGCATTCTCTCGATGTTTGGGATCGTGGCGCTGGCCGGCGTGGTCGTGAACGATTCGCTAATCATGATCGACCTGATCAACCGCGAGCGCACGGCAGGTGTGCCGCTGCCGCAGATCCTCCGTGATTGTGCGACGCGGCGCTTTCGCCCGATCATGCTCACTACGCTGACGACGTTTCTGGGTTTGCTCCCGATGATTACGGAGAAGAGTCTGCAGGCGCGTTTCCTCATTCCCATGGCCATTAGTCTGGCGTTCGGCGTGATGTTCGCTACGTGCATTACGCTCCTACTGGTGCCGTCGCTCTACATGATTCTGGAGGATGTAAAGCGGAGTCTACTGAGGCCGGTAGAGGATCTGTCTGCTGACGGCACGTAGGCAGTAGAGGCTGCGGTTCAGCCGCGATGCGTTCGCGTGAGGAGAGTTTTGCAGCTTTCGGACGGATTTTGCTGGCAATTGCGGGTTCGTGGTGAGACAATACGACCATTGGCTGTCCAGGAGTGAAAGCGGCGATCGTCATAGACGTGCGAAAAGACTGCTGTTTCACACCGAGATACTGGGCGAGCCAAAAACCAAAGATCAAAGTTGAAAAATCAAAATAGCGGAATCACCGTTGCACGGTGATCTATATGGGGGAATAACCATTCGCCCCTACCGTGGTTTTGCATTTTACATTTTGCTCTTTGCATTTCTTGGAGCGGCAAGGTATGGAGACTACCGCAAAATTCCGACCGAATATTGAGGTTGCCTCGGACGCCGAAGACCTCGCGCAGCGCACGGTTGAGTTTTTCATCGCGACGGCCCGCGAGGCGTTAACGTCGCGTGAGCGGTTCTACGCGGCCCTGTCCGGGGGCCAGACCCCGCAGCGGACCTTTGAGTTACTCGGAGCCAGTGCGGAGGCTAGGGCGCTGCCCTGGTCGAGGATCCAGGTCTTCTGGGTGGACGAACGTTATGTTCCGCCCGATTCGCCGTACAGCAACTACCGACTGGCGGCAGGGACGTTTCTGAGCAAGGTCCCCATTCCGCCGGACAACATTCACCGCATTCCCACCGAATACGACGACATCCATGAAGCGGCCGAGGTGTACAGAGCCATGATTCAGGATGCGTTTGGCGTCGCCTCGGATGAAATGCCGCAGTTCGATCTGATGGTGTTGGGAATGGGGCCCGACGGGCATACTGGGTCGCTGCTGCCGAATTCCTATGCACCGTTTGACGTGGATGCGCTGGTTTCCGTGGTTTACGCGCTAGGAGACACACTCTGCCGCATCACGCTGACCCATCCTGTTCTACAGGCCGCCCGCCGATTGGCGGTGCTGGTTTCGGGGTCGGAGAAGGCTCAGGTTCTAAACGATGTCTTGACCGGTGAGCCCGACGAAGTGCGATATCCGATCCATGTCTTGTGGCCTGTCTTGGACAAGATCGTCTGGCTGGTGGATCGCGATGCGGCGGGGACGTTGATGCCGTAGAGGCGGCAGGGGCAGGCCCCGGTGTCTGCCCGGGGTCCGAACGGGCAAGGGGCGGTCGGCACCACGTGGGCTACCACCGGGGGGCTACTAAGGGATGATCAGCTTCGTTCCAGGGGAGATTCTGTCCGGGTCTTTGATCGTGTCCCGGTTTGCCTCCACGATGCTGCGCCATCGGCTGGCCGAACCGTAGTATTGCTGCGCGATTCCGGAGAGTGTTTCACCGTTCTGCACGATGTGAAACCGGGTGGTGGTGATCTTCTCCCGCGATTCGTCGCGTGCCGTATCCGGCGCTTCCGACGGACGCGGAGCGGATGGCCGGGTCGCGGGGGATTCCTGCGGCGGGAACAGTTCGTCCGTGGTTTGCGGCCTGGCTGCGACGAGGCCCGGTGGCAAGGCGTTGTCGGGCCGGGATTCCGTCCTCATCGGGCTCTCTGACTCGCGCGCAGCGGGAAGAGGCGGGGTGCTTCCCTGTGTCCGATCTTCTTGCCCCGGGGCCATCGAGGGACCCTGGAGGCGGGCCTGCGGACTCTGGCTGGGGCGCGTGGCCACCCAGATCAGCGCGACAAAGCCCAGGACGACACCGGACATCAAACCTATCTTGAAATCTCTACCCACGTCACAGAACCTCGATTGCGGACTCGCACTTCCCTCGGAGCCCGCAATCATCTCCCCGCAAAGACTCTCGGCGGAGATACGTTTTACTTCTTCTTCGTATCCTGCTGGATCTTAACGCCGATCAGCAGCAGCGGCGCGGCAATGGCAACTGACGAATACGTACCGATGATCACGCCCAGCCCAATCGCGAACGTGAAGCCGCGGAGGCCCTGACCTCCGAAGATGTACATCACCAAGATGACGACGAACGTGGTCAATGAGGTCATGATCGTTCGTGAGATCGTCTGGTTGATGCTGTTCGTGATTGTCTGAGGGGTCAGTTGCGCTTTGTGCCGGTTTTCACGGATACGGTCGAAAACGACGATCGTATCATTGAGCGAGTAACCGATCAGGGTTAAGAAGGCGGCGATCATCGCCAGGTCGATCTTGAAGTCACCGAGTAACAGACCATGGCCGAGGGCGGTGCTGGCCAGGTATGTACAAGCGGTTACCGCGCCCACGGTGATGGTCACATCATGTACGAGGGCGGCAATGGCGGCTAGGCCGTAACGCACGTTACCGAATCGCACCCAGACATAGGCAACGATCGCCGACAACGAGAGTACGATGGCGATCAAAGCCCGTGTTTTCTGCTCGCCACCGACGGACGGATCGATCTGAGTGACCCGGGGCAGTGACGTCTCAAGCTGGGTCGCAGCCAGCACGCGGGCCCGCTCATTTTCCACGAAACGATTCCACTCGTCCTCGCTGAGTTCTCGCAGGCCGGCTTCAGGCTCGGTGCTGACGTACATGAACGCGTCGAGCGGCGTGTTGCTGTCGACCGGCTTGAGGCCCGGCCCGAAGAGCTGATAGGTATAGAACATCAGATTCTGCGTGTCAGGCTTGAAGCGCAGGTCTTTCAGCCGGCGGTCGATGGCTTCGAGGGAGGCTGGTCTGCCCAGAGTACATTCGATCTTCAAACCACCAATATAGCCGGCCAGTTCGGGGTACGACTCGACCACGCCCTCCGCGACCTTGGTCTCGGACGTGATGGTCGGCTCCAGATTCTGTTGAATCTCCAACTGCCCCTCGAACGCCTGGCGGACGGCGTCGCTGACGACCTCGTCGATCTCGGGCTCCGGGATTTCCGCGGTAGGGAAGGCCTTTTCCAGCATGCCCTGGAGAATGGATGGATTGACCCGGCTGGTCGTAACGACAAACGTGTTGCTGCCTTCATCGTCGGTCGCGACGCCGAGATTGGCCAGTTTCCGTCCCTGCTCCGACTGGACGTCCCTGATTGCCGCGATAACGCCTTCAACGGTCTGGGCCGCACCGGCGGGAAAGCTGACCATGGCACGCGTCATGTTGGTGGCAGTGGTGGTGATTTCGTACTGCTGGCCTGATTCGCCGACGCTGTAAACGTTCGCGGCACGCAGCGCAGGATTGTCCAGTTCGTTGCCGATGGCTTGGATGCGGTCCTGCACATCCTGCCGTGACAGCGACACCTCCTCTTTCAGATTGATCTGGACGCTGGTACCGCCGGTGAATTCAATATCGTACTTGTTGTTCCTCGCGTCATTCCGGGTGAAGAAGACCGCCAGCCCGCCTGCGATGAGAATCACCGAGATCGTGAAAAACACCTTGCGCAAGCTCATCCAGTTGACGTTAGGCTCATGGATGAGACGGAGCATCACGATCTGCTCTTTGATGATACGCTTTGAGACGAGGAAGTCGAAAATCACCCGGGTGACAAATAGAGCAGTGAACATACTCGAGGCGATACCGAGCATCAGCACGATGGCGAAGCCCTTGATTTCTTCCGAGGCAACGTAGTACAGAATGGCGGCGGTGATGAAGGTGGTCAGGTTGGCATCGAAGATGGCTCGGAAGGCTCGTTCGTATCCGTTCCGGATCGCCGTGCCCAGGCCGGAACCTTTGCGTTGCTCCTCTCGAATACGCTCGAAGATCAGCACGTTCGCGTCGACGCTCATACCGATGGTCAAGATGATACCAGCGATACCGGGCAACGTAAACGTCGCTCGGAGTCCCGCCATGATGGCCAGGACGAAAACGATATTCAGCAACAAAGCTACGTCGGCAATGGTTCCGGCTGCCAGGTAATAGACCAGCATGACCACGATGACCGCTACGAGGCCAATCAGGCCGGCCTTGATGCCCTGGTCGCGGTTGTCGGCACCGATCGACGGACCGATGGTTTTCTCGGAGATCGGCTGTTCGATCAGGCGGGCCGGCAGCGAACCGGCATTGAGCTTGTTGACCATGTCCGTGATGACCGTCGGTGTGAAGCTGCCGGTGATGATACCGGAACTGCCGATAGGGCGATCCTGGCTGATAGCCGGAGCGGAAATTGCAATGTCATCGAGGAGAATACACAGCGGGCGTCCCGGATTCTTCCGCGTGACGTTGTAGAAGAGGGCGCCGCCTTTGTCGTCGAGTTGGAAGCCGATCGCACGGCGACCCATCTGGTCCGTGGTGGGATAGGATTTCTGAAGCTTCCAGTCCTTGCCGCTGGCCGAGTGCAGGATCGTTTCATCCTCCTGACGATTGCTGGCCAAGACGTACTCCTTTTCGCCGAATTGACCTCTGATGGTGTTGGGGGCGCCCCATTTCTCAATGTCCTCGATTTCCCGCCAGACGTAACGGCTGTCGGACGCGTCCGAGGGGCCCCGTTCCTTCAGCGCCTGCATGTAACGCTCGATCTCGGCATCGCTCAACTCCGTTCGATCGGTGGTCGGCAGAATGCGCCATTCCAGGATGCCGGCGCCCTTGAGCATGCGCTGAAGATCGCGGGGATCATCCAGTTGTCCCTGAAACGGACGGTAGGCATTGAACGCGTCCACGGCCTTGGCAATCAGGTCGATCCGATCGTGGAAATCGGCTTTCAATTGCTCGATAACCGCGGCTCGTGTTGGGCCTTCCTCCAGGTCCAACACAGATGTGATTCGTTCCTGGGTCAGATTCAGGCGGTCCAGTTTCAGTTTGGCATCGGTGTACCGATCGTTCAGGCCAGCTTCGGCCGTCAGTTGGTTCAGGACGTCCACGTATTGTCTGTACGTCGTGACGTACTCCGTCAGCGGGGCCACCTGCTCCTCAGAATCGGCGAAGTCCTTCAGCGTTTCCGCCAGCGCGGTATCGCTGAGCTTGGCCCAGTCGCTCCGGTTGGCCTCGACGCGGTCGAGGGCGACGCCGGCGCTCGACAGAGCGGTTTCCGTGGTCTCGACCGCCGCCTTCAGTGTATCGCGCTGGTTCTGCACTTGCTGACGCTCATCATAGACAGAAACCAACCCTTCCAGGATTGCCAGGCGATTGGGATCGCCTTGCGCGAAGGTTTGCAGGTCTGCGCTGCGTTCGGTCGGCGGCGTCTGGAGCGAACGCATAATCGTCGCGGGGTTGATGTTCTTGGCCAAGAGGTTATTCAGTGCCGTTTCGTAGGCTTGCCGTTTCTCCCGAGTCTCTTCGCTCGCCAGCGGCATCTGGATCTCGAAGCGCGTGTTGCCCTGCGGCCGCCAGATGAGATTCTGGATATTGGCCGGGTCGATACGCCGCCGCAGGACAGTGATCATCCGCTGGGCCAGATCGGTCTGCTCGTCGGCCGACAGTCCCTCGGTGTCGATGGCGTAGATGAGACTCGTTCCACCGGCTAGGTCGATGCCCGGCTTGAGCGTCTGGCTCGGGGGATAGAGGGTCCAGATGGCGGCGGCGATGAGGACGACGATCAGAACGGTTTTCGGCACCAGATTCTTGTTCATAGAAAGTTTTCCTGCTCAGTGAGTCTTCAGAGTTAGTCCTTCTTCGACCATCTGCGACGGAGGCTTAATCTTTGCCCTCCTGTGAGAGGTTCTTGCCAATCGCCGATGTGCTGATTCTTATCTTCGTGTTGTTCGTCTCGTCCACCTTGAGCGTCACCTCGTCCCCGCGGACGTCGACGACCGTTCCGAGAATGCCCCCGATGGTGCGGACACGGTCATTCTTGCTCAAGGCCTGGACCATCTGCTTGTGCTTCTGCTGCTGTTTTCGCGGCCCCCGCAACATGAACATGTAGATGACCACGAAGATCAGGATCAACGGCAGGAACTGCATCAGCGGGGAGACGGGTCTCTTGGCGCTGTCGACCGGGGGGACGTTATTCGAGTCCGGCACGACGACCGTTGCCTCCCCCTCGCTGGTCATCGGCTCCGAGCCGATCCGAGCCGGTGCCTCGTTGATATCCGCCTGTGCCAGTATCCACGTATGATCCATAGTAGGTGTCCTTTCAAGGGCTAGAGCATATTCGCGATAGCCTATACAGGCCGGGGCCGATTGTCAAATTCAAATGGCGTCGACGCGTGGAAAACCGAGATTTCGAGTCAACTTATCGGACGCGCGTGCCGGGCGAGTTGGCCGTCTGCCCAGTCGGCAAAATCGCCACGCTCAATGTGCTCCCTAATGTCGGACATGAGCCGCTGGTAGAAGCGCAGGTTGTGCAGCGACAGGAGAATGGGGCCCAGCATCTCGCCGCAGTTGAAGAAGTGGCGGATGGCACCCCGGGTGAAGTGGCGGCAGCCATAGCAGTCACATCCGGCCTCGACGGGGGCAGTTGCGTCGGCGTGGATGCTGTTGCGCAGCCGCAGAGGCCCCTGTGCCGTAAAGGCGAGGGCGTTGCGCCCGTTTCGAGTTGGCAGAACGCAGTCGAACATGTCCACCCCAGCGCGGACGGCCGCGATGATGTCGATCGGCAGGCCGACACCCATCAGGTAGCGCGGCCGGTCGGCCGGCAGCAGCGCCGCCGTGTGCTCGACGGTCCGGGCCATGTGCTCGTGTCCTTCTCCGACGCTGAGGCCGCCGATGGCGTAGCCGTCAAAACCGATACCAACGATCTCCTGGGCACAATGCTCGCGAAGTGCAAGATCGATACCGCCCTGAACGATGCCGAAGAGCAGTTGTCCGGGGCGTTGGTGGGCATCTTTACAGCGTCGGGCCCAGGCAATAGTTCGGGCGACTGCCGTCTCCAGAAGCCCCGGCTCGGCCGGGTAGGGGGGGCATTCATCGAAGCACATGATCACGTCGGCGCCGAGCCGGCTCTGAATGTCGGTGGCGCTCTCGGCGTTCAAATGCACCCGCGCGCCGTCGACGTGGCTGGCGAATTCGACGCCTTCGTCGTTGATACGGGTCAGGGCGCTGAGCGAGAAGACCTGGTAGCCGCCGGAGTCGGTGAGAATCGGCTGATTCCAGGCCATGAAGCGGTGTAAGCTGCCGAGCTTCTCGATGACCTCGACGCCGGGCCGGAGCATAAGATGGTAAGTGTTGGCCAGGATCATCCCGGCTCCCGTCGCCTCGAGCTGTTCGGGCGTCAGACCTTTGACGGTCCCGGCCGTGCCCACCGGCATGAACGCAGGGGTCTGCACGGCCCCGTGGGCGGTCGTCAGTACGCCGCGCCGGGCCGCGCAACCGGGGTCTGTATTAGTCACACTGAAATGGGACATATTTGTTCGCCAGGGGTAATCCCACGCCTGTCCTCTGCAAAGCTCCCGGCGTCCTCCTATTCGTAGATGTTCTCAATTGTGGAGCCCGGGTAGTAGTGCTGGATAATCGTCTCGGCCGTCCGCCCGAGACGGGCCATGCCTTCGGCTCCGTATTGGCATAAACCGACGCCGTGGCCCCATCCTCGCCCCGAGAGAAAGGCCCAGCCGTCGCCCCAGGGGACGATCTGGCAGATCGTGCTCTGGATCTTGCGACCGGAAGGATCGAGCGCCAGGCGAAGATCCTCTCCGCGCAGGGTGTCGGTCTTGCCGGTCGAGCCCACCAGCCGGATCCGGGTCATCCGCGAGAAGGGCCCGTAGTCGCTCTTGTCGAGGACAATGATGTCTTTGATTTCGCCCAGGGCTTCCAGGGTGGCGTACCTCGCGGTGAGTTGACGCGCGACCGTCTGCCGGTCGAATTGAGCCATCGGCCAGAAGAACAGTCCCAGACGCGCCGCGTCCTTGCAGTAGGGGCACGGCACACTCTGGAGCGGGCCAAAGGATTCGCCGAAGACGTGCCGACAATCTTCCGTATGGCCGCCACAGATGGAACTGAAATAGGCCGGGAAGAGCTTCATGGGGCCCGTCGATCCATCTCTGGCGGTCAGGATCTGGCCGTTTGTGCTGGTGACCGCCTTCCATATTCGGGCCGACTCCGCCTCGATGCCGCGATAGACCTGGCTGGTCTGCGTGCTGCTTACGTCCCAGGCCCGTTTGGCACCGAAGCGGTCTTTCGTGTACAGGCAATAGGTTCGTGCCGCGATGGCTTGGGCCTTCAGGGCTTCCATTTCCCAGTAGCTGGGCATCTCGGCGCCGACGACACCGGCTAGATAGGGCTCCAGCGGGACCAGGTTGATTACGCTGAACGTCTGGCCGCCGGGATTGATCGTCAATCTGACCCTGCCTCGGTAGTCTTTACCGTTCAAGCTGAAGACGTAAGGCGGTGGTGTGCCAACGACGATACTGTGGCTAGACTGGGGGAAACTGCCGAGGCAAAGCTGGCCCTTCGCCACGGTGACGCGAGTTGGGGTCGGGATCTCCATGGCCATTGCGTTGTCTGCTCCCATTGGAGTTCCCGACTCGTGCCGGCTCATGTGCAGCCCGGAGGATGCAGCCAGAGTGCACTCGGTGGCGTCGGACAGGAGCAAGACGCGCACCCAGAAGCGCGTCTCGGCCTCCATCTGCGGTGTCGGCCGCACGATTTCGCGCCGCTCGCATCCGGTCAGCAGAAAGGCCCACGCGATCAGGCCTGTGGCCAGAAGGGCATAGCCGCGTGCTGTGTGGCAAACCGCCCGGTTCACGATCTTCTTGGCCGTGAGGCTGAGCAACGGTTTGTCACGCGATGGCAAGGGCATCCAGGATTTGCAGCCTCAGCTAGTCCAGACTTCGCAGGGATAGACCGAGGCCGGCCAGGGCTTTCTTGATCTCGTTGAGACTGGTTACGCCGAAATTCTTGCAGCCGAGAAGCTCCGCTTCGGTCGTTCGTGTCAGTTCCCCGACGCTATGAAGGTTCAGCTTCTGGAGGCACTTACGGGCCCGGACGGACAGTTGCAGGTCATCGACGGGCTTGTTCAGCAGGCCCTGATCTTCCTGCACACCCGGCCCGGCGGTATCTCCGGCCGGGATGGCCTTGTCCTCCAACGCCATGCCCAGGCGGAGGTTCTTCGTTTCCAGGATGGCCTTGATCTCGCGGAGTGAGGTCTCGCCGAAATTCTTGTAGGAAAGCAACTCGGCCTCGGTGATGTTCAGCAGATCGCCCAGGGTCCGAATGTTCATCTTTCGCAGGCAGTTGCGGCTGCGCACGGAAAGCTCGAAATCCGAAATCGGCGTATCGAGGATCTGGTTCTTGCGGCTTCTCTTCTTCTCCCGCTCCTCGTCGTAGTACATGGTCTTGGAACTCTCGACGTCCTTCTTGAAGAGGTTGGCCCGCGGGTGATTGGGGTGGCATTCGAGTACCTTGTCGACGCAGAAACTGGCTTTGTCGAATTCACCGCGATCCTCGTAAAGGACAGCCAAGTTCAGCAGAGCGCTGACATACGCGGGCGAGCTGGCGACTGCCTGTTTATAGTAATCGATGGCGGCCGATTCGTAGGCGGACAGGTCATGCCGATAGGCCAGATGGAACAGTGCTCGATGGTGATCAGGGGCCAGCTCCAGGACGGTCTTGTAGTTCTCCACCGCCCGGTCGTAGAGCCCTAGCGCCTCCTGGAGACGCCCCAGTTGGTAGTGGTATTCGGCGCTGACGTTCTCGAAGTTGGCGCAGGCCTGAAGCTCTTTCTCCGCCGCTTCCAGATCGCGGGCCTGGCGGTACGTGGCGGCCTTCT
>CP070782.1:3295867-3308744 GCA_020346325.1 Phycisphaerales bacterium | reverse complement strand
GCTCCTTGAAGATCCGGATGATCGAGCGCGACGCGTCCCGATAGGTGCGTCCGTATTCTTCCGGGTAAGGCTGGTAGTTATGGTCGTTCATCGCATAGCACGTCGTGGCGATCGTCGGCTCGAAACGCAGCACGTCGTTCTCCATGCGGGCGAGGAACCCGGGGGCCTTCTCGCCACTCCAGCCGAACTGTCGCACGGTGACATCCAACTGTGGCACGCAGACTGTCAGATAGGTCTCCATGATGCGCGAATACATCTTCTGCTCGGTGATCGAATCGCCGCAAATGGCCAACCGGTCACCGGGTTTGAGCAGCAAGCCCTCGGTGGGCAGTGCCTTGAGTGGCTGGTAGCGGGCGAAGTAGGCATTGGCAGGGAGTGACTCCCATTGGGCCGCCGGCAGCGGCGCGACGGAAATCAACACGGCAGCGAAGATGAAGCGTACGCGATTTTCCATGGCGGCGACTCTATCTCGTCAGGCCCTGGAAGGCAAGACAAAAATACCTCCATGCCGGCGGGGACGCGGGCTTGAACCGAGCGCAAGACGAAGGTATCATGTCGAGCCGTCCGAATGCGGCCCGCCGCGAGCTTGATGGAAGGAATATCCGAACCGCCGAAGAGAAGGCACGTATGGTGGGGAGGGTGGTAATCACGTGTACTGGAGTGACGAACTCGAATTATGACAACCGCAAAATCGCTGTATAGACACCTCGTTTTTCTCTGCTCGCTTCTCTGCGTTTCGATCGCCCATGGGAACTGGCCCGAGTTTCGCGGGCCGATCGGTGCCGGCCACGTCACGGGCGCGACGTCGGCCGAGTCGGTCCGGTTGCCTCTGCATTGGAGCGAAACGGAGAATGTCACGTGGAAGACGGCCATTCCGTACCGAGGCTGGTCGACGCCGGTCGTGACGGATGGGCAGATCTGGCTGACCACGGCGACTCTGGAAGGGCACGATTTCTTCGTGATCTGTGTCGATGCGGCTTCCGGGAAGATTCGCCTCAACAAGAAGTTGTTTCACTGCGACGACCCCGAACCACTTGGCAACGACATGAACGGCTACGCTTCACCCTCGCCCGTGATCGAGACCGGGCGGGTGTACGTGCACTTCGGCAGCTACGGGACCGCCTGTCTGGACACGACCGATGGCAATGTCTTGTGGCAGCGCACGGACCTGCCTTGTCGGCATTATCGCGGCCCCGGGTCGTCGCCCATTCTGTTTGACGATCTGCTGATCCTGACGATGGATGGCGTGGACGTTCAGTATCTGGTGGCGCTCGACAAGGCGACGGGGAGGACGGTATGGAAGACCGACCGCACGGCCGATTACGACGACCTCGACGCCGACGGCAAGCCCCGCGACGAAGGTGATCTGCGAAAGGCGTATTCGACTCCACTCATCGTCGACGTCAACGGAACCAAGCACATGTTGACGGTGGGAGCCAAGGCCATCTATGGCTACGATCCGACCGACGGTCGCGAACTCTGGAAGATTCCCACGCGGGGTTTTTCGGGCGCCGCGCGACCCGTCTATGGCAAGGGCGTTGCGTACATGATCAGCGGGTTCGGGCGCACCGAACTGCTGGCCGTGCGCGTCGATGGTTCGGGCGCTGTCACGGAGGACACCGTGCTCTGGCGGACGTCCAGCTCGATGCCGCGCACGCCCTCGCCGGTGTTGGTGGACGATCTACTATTTACGATCAGCGATACGGGGACCGCGACGTGTCTGGAAGCCGCGACCGGTAAGCGTATTTGGCGAGATCACGTTCGCGGGCACTACGCGGCCTCACTGCTCTACAACGACGGGCATATCTACTGCTTCAACCAGGATGGCAAGGCAACCGTTTTCAAGGCGGCGCGCCGGTACGAACCGGTTGCGACCAACGTGCTGGACGGGGGGTTCATGGCCTCGCCGGCCGTGGCGGGCCGGGCGCTCATCCTGCGCACCAAGACGCACCTGTATCGCATCGAAAACGCTCGTTAGCTGAAGTCGTGTCAGGGCTCCAGTTGCAGAATGCCTTCGCACCACTGACGCAGATCCCATTGGTTGAAGGCGACATCCGCGGTGACGACGGCTACGGGCATACCGGTCGACGCAGGGATGCTGACCTCAAAGATGGCGGCCCTCTCTTCGCGTGGATCGATGGTCAGACGAGTCTGGTCTGGCTGCACGCGGAACCCCTCGGGAACGTGGGGTGTTACTGTGTACTCGTGTGCGCGATCGGAGTGATTCAGGATTCGCACCTCGATCTCCACAATCTCGCCGGGGCGAGCCGTCTGGCCGTACGGATAGAGCCGGGCCCAGCGTTCATCGATGCCATAGTTCGCCTCGTCCCACGGAAACAGCTCCGCCAGCAGTTCTTTGCGCTGTTGCAAAACGCTGCGCATGTGGGCCAGTTGCGGTTTGTCGAAGCGGAAGGCCGGGCCGACGTGCTCGTTGACAAGCAGGCAATCGGCCGGCAGCGTTTCCAACACGTCCAGACAGTACAGATAACCGTCGCCTTCGTGCATCAGGTTGCGGTTCAGCAGGCAGTAATCGTCGATGCCCGAGGGGGTAAACGAGTCTCCGAGAAAGAAGAGCGTCTCACCATTGTCGTGCTCAACCAGCAAGGCATCGTGGTACAGTGTCTGCCCCGGATAGTCGTAGAAGGTCAGTTGGAACTCGCGCCAGCGCTGCGTGTGTCTATCGGGGACCACGGTCAGATCCGCGATCGCGTGGCTCGTCATCGCAGGCAGCCGGTAAGCTGCGGGGTGTCTGAGGATATCCTCCATGAGCGGCGTGACATAGACGGGGCAGGGGAAGGCCTCGCGCAGCTCATTGACCTTGTCGGTGTGATCGTCGTGGTAGTGCGTGATGAAGAGGCCCTCGAGCGAGGTTAATCGGCCTGCGTGGCGGAGCTTCTTGATTTCGTCGATGATGGCCTGCGAGCCGCAATCGATGAGCCAGCCCGCGCCGCTCTCAGAGAGGAGCAGCCGAGAGTTTTGGATGGGGACCACCCAGCCCGGTGGATTTTCTTCGATGGTCGTTGCCCAGTCCATCCAGCGCACTTCCGACGCGGTGTCCAGCGCTCGCTGAACGAGGGCGTCATAACGTTCCTTGAAATACCAGCGGCCCGCGTTGATCGACAGGTAGTTGCTGTAAGCGGCCTGGAGTCTGCCGATCAATCGCGTGAGTGACGTCTTAGGATCGCGCACGACCGGTCCACGCGCAGGCACGAGGATGTCGGGGTCGCAAGCGCGGATGATTCGCAGGCTTCTAATCAGTTCACCGATCCGCCCGGCGTAGCCGTGGTAACCACCGATCTTGGCCTCGGCGATTGCGTCCTGGAGGCTGTACAGGTCGAGCAGGAGCCCGTCGCCGTAGATGGTGTCGCCGACGAAGGCGTACGTGATGTCGTCGATTTCCGCAACATAGCTGACGGCGCCGCGCGTATAGCCCGGCGTGGCGATAACCTTTAGTGACACGTCCTGCCATTCGATGGTGTCGCCATCGGCCACCGTGCGATCGACGCGCAACGGTGTCGCGCGCAATTTGGTGGTCTGCTGCTGATAGTCGTGAAAGCGAGCCGTGACCAGGGCCTGCCAGAAGTCCGTCGCCCCGGCAAACGTGGACGCCTCGGCTTCCGGCATGACTGCCTTGGCTTGACGCTCGACGAGTCCGCGTCCGGCCCAGCTCACGTCGCGCCGGCCGTGCGTGAAGAGTACCATGTCCGCCCGTGGAACGGTCCCGGACGGATCGCCGTAGACGACGAGGCGGTGCCCGCTGCGCTCGATCATCACGCCGTTGACCGGCCCGGGGATCAGACGTACAGATGAGCTGAGCGCCGAACCCGTTTTGGCTCCCAGCAGGTGCTTCTCGAACCAGGCCACCCAGGCGGCGTTGGCTCGTTCCGCGTCGTCGCCCGCAAAGCCGTGAGCGGCCCCCTCGATGACCAGCAGCTCACAGTCAACGTCGTTCTCTCTGAACGCGTCGCGTATCTTCTCGCTGTGCCAGATGGGAACCAGCATGTCCTTGTCGCCATGGACGAGCAAAGTCGGTGGATCGTCCGGGCTAACGTGACGCAGAGGCGAGACACTGTCCGCCTGGTTCGGATCGAACTTCAGGGCCGGGAAGCGCTCGCGGTAGGGGCCGTCGATCTTGACGTAGGGACGCAGATCGGTTGGCGGGAAATAGGCCACCACGGCTGCGACGCGGTCAGTGACGCGCAGCACTTCGTCCTTGGCCTCGGGATCACCCGCATCGGACATCGTACCCAATACGAGAGACAGATGACCGCCCGCGCTCCAGCCACAGACACCGAGTCGTTCGGGATCGACGCCAAATCGCTGTGCGTGCAGACGCACAAACCGCACGCTGCGACGCACGTCGACGACAACCTCAGGGACGACATACTTCGGACTACTGCCATGCCGGACCGCGAAGACGGTGAAACCCTTGTCCAGCAGCGGGCGAAACAATCCCATCGTCTGCTCAGGCGGCGCCCACATCGAGTACCAGCCCCCGCTGACCATGAAGAGAATGCCTACACCGTTGCCGCTGGTCGGCTGGTACACATCCATCGTCAGCGCCATGCCGTGCTTGTGCCCATAGACCACGTCCGGCGTGATCTTGATACCTTCGTCGGCCTGTGTGGGGACCGCGAGCGCCGATAGGACGAACAGCGTCGCTCCCAGAAGCCTCAGTGTCAGTGGCCCAATGCGCATCATGTGTCTCCCTTTCGATTGCGGTGTCTGCCTGTCTCCGACGTTCACGCGCAACAGTACCATGTCTGTCCAGGCGGTGCAAGGTCCACCTCTGCGACGTCATTGCCTCCGAGCTAGAGCGTCAGAGACTTGGGCAGATCGTCGTAGCCGTGGTATTTGTGCTGGATGCGATCGGGGTAGACCTTGACGATGCGGAAACCGAGGGGGTCCTTGGGCTGGCCCATCTGCTCCAGCGCGATGCCGGTGGAACTGGTGGTGATCAGTTCCAGATCGCCGTCTTTGACGTGGGCGTTGTGATGGAAATGGCCAGAAAAGACGGCCGTGACATTGCAGCGATGGAACAGTTCCAGCAGTTTCATCCGGCGGCTCCTGGGCAGGTTGAAATACTCATCGGCCTCGTCCGCCTTCCGCAGAGCCAGCGGATAATGCGTGCAGACGATGATGTGGTCATAGCCCTTGCCTCGGGCGGCCGCCAGCGTCTGTTCCAGCCAGCGCATCTGCCATTGGTACGGAGGCTGGCCCTCTGCTCCGTACTTGACCATTGTCGATTCGAAGACGACGAAGAGACAGTTCTTGTGTGTGAAGCTGTACCACGGATGTCCGAAGCGCGCCTGCTACCAGCCCAGCGATTCGGGGCGGGACACGTCGTAGTCGTGATTGCCGCAGACGTGATAGAGAGGGATGGCCTTGTCCAGTTGGGCGGCGCCGTCGAGGTAGGCCTTCACTTCCTCTTCGTTGCCGGCGTGATTGACCATGTCGCCGCAGACAATCGCGAAATCCGGTTTAAGCCTGTTGGCGTAGCCGATCGCCTTTTCCCAACTGGCTTTCGAGCCCCAAAACAGTTGCGGATCGGCCATGAGGAAGAAGCAGAATCCACCCCTGTCTTCTGCGGCGCGGCTGGGTTGCGTCAGAGGGGACCAGGCCCACGTCGCCGCTCCCGCGCCGGCGACCTTGACAAAGTCACGTCGCGTCAGTTCGCTCTGTGCTGTCACCAATTTTCACACTCCTTGTCGTTTTGCGGGATGCCTTGGAAAAGTCACCCGGTACGGCCATTGCGTGCCGTCATTCTGACAAGGACAGTCAGGCGATTCAAGCCCAAACTAGCGGCGGTCTCCGCAGGCAGAGTGCGGGCATGGTTGCTTGCCGAGCCGAGTGCGATTGCTTCACGCCCAGAGTCGGCCCGTCAGTTCACAGGATGCTCTCTCGATGGCGCTGGTCAGGTTCCTGTCGAGCCCACAAGTGAAGCAAGACCGGTAGGGGAGCACCCGGTCTTGCCTGGCTGTGATCGTGTTTTCGCATTGATCACAGATTGCCGTTCTTGTTTCGATTCTGGCGGCCCGGCATGCTGTCACCGGGCTGCCGATCGGCGTTCCCCGAGAACGCCCCCTGTCAGGATCAAGGCGTTCGCGTTCCTATCCAGACACCGTCCTCCGTAAAGACGAAATCGGTCCAGGTGCCGGGAGGAGTGGTGGTGTCGACGGGGACCTCCGGTTCTGGCTCCGGTTCGACCGCACTGTCACCGGAGCTGTCCGTGTGCCGGCTGTTTCCGTCGTCCTTCAGCTCGTCGACCAGCTCGTCCACCACACGGTAGACGATGAACGTCGAGCCGCCGAACTCGAGCATCGAGCCGATCACACCTTTGTCGGCGAAGGCCGTCTTGTAATCGCCCGTGTTGGAGATGCCCTTCATCTCGAGCACATTGCTCGCGAATTCCAGGGGGACCAGCAGGACCCAGTCGAGCGCTCTGTCGGCTCCTTCACGGTCTTCGCCGGCGATCAGGTGCACGGGCACACGCGCCAGATTCGTCACCGCCTGGCCGGCATGTTTGAGAACCTCAATCAGATCCTCGATCACCATCCCGATCGATCCGGTGACGTTGTCGAAGTACCCCCACGTCACGGCGTTGCCGATTTCCTCCGTGGTCTTCCAGACGCCACCAATAGTACGGCCCGTGAAGATCATCGGTCGAACGATGGGATGGTTATCCTGGTAGACGCTCGCCTCGACGTCGGGCAGGCCATCGAATGTGATGAGATCGGCGAACGAATACAGCCCACTGCCGAAGCTGGCGGCCGTCGCGCCCACTTCCATGGGCACGCGTTCCGGCGCTTCGAACAGGCCCTTGCCGTCGTTGCCTCGGAACGGCTCGCCGCGATCGGAGGCGTACCCCAAGGTGATGATGTTGGTGGAGTCCTCGATCGCCAGGCCGATCCGCTCCAGGGCCTTTGCCAGGCTGGCGCCGGAGTCTCGTGTTCCCTCGCGAACGGCGTGGGCACGGTATTGATCCAGATCGGCTCCCAACGACCACGGCCGGCGTTCCCGTTCGTAGAAGTTCTTGGCCTGTGACAGGTCCGTGGCGGCATACGACGTCGGATCATCCGCCAGCGGAGCCGTTGACGGAACCGCCGCGCCTCCCGAGAGTCGGAGCATCTGCGACGCAGGTTGGCTGCCGAGACGATCCAGTGACTCCGGCGTATGCTGACTTATATCTCCGAAGCGATAGGTCGGGCCCGAGGCGACCGCGTCCTTGGCCGCCGGCGCCGCCTGATCTTCTCCTATGCTGGAATCGCGCCGACGGATCGTGTCGAGGGCCCGCTGGGCCGCCCGATTGTCCCGTGACAACCACGTTTCCTTATCCATGCTTGGTTCGGTAGGCGTCGACCCCTGAACCGCGGGACTATCGGTCGGCCGCTGGGCTGTCTGACCTGCTCCGGGCGCGCTCGCCTGGGGAGCGGCCTTAGCGGCCGGCTCCAGCCAACGGGCCTGCACGGGAGAATGCCTGCGCTGGACCGATCCCGTCGCCCCTTGAGTCAGAGGTTCCCTCGTCTGATCGTTGATCCGTGTGGCCGTCATCGGCGGCCGCGGCGCTTTGGCCGCGGGTGTGAGCCAGTGCATCTGCGTCAATGGGGTCTCGGGCAGAGCCGACCTTGGCGGCCCCTGATAGACGGGCGGCGACCAGGTCTGCTGGTTCGTCGTCGGTGTCGCCGGCGCCGCCGGCGCGGTCGGTACCGCTGCGGTTGGCTGCCGGGTCGGCCGAGCGCTGGGCGTCAGCCACTTCGTATGTCCGATCGAGGGTTGGGGCGCCAGGGTCCCGGACCTCCCCTGGTCGAGGGTGGGGCGTCCGGCTCTCTGGCCCGTGACCGGCTCGGACGGTGTCTTGCGCGCGGTTTCAGGGGCGCCCGTCAACCACCGTGTCAGACCAAGGTTGGGCTGGGTGGCGGGCCCTGAAGTGGTCTGCTCGCCGGAAGGCCGCCACCCCATCCGCTCCGGGGTCGGCTCTGAAGGAACCGGACCTCGGACGATTTGGCCGCTTGGTGTCAACCATTTCACGGAACTGTCGGAGGGCGCCGCCGTCGCTTTGGTCTGCCCCTTTTGATTCGAATCCGATAGCCAGGTGACGTTGCTGCTCGAGGGCGTCAAGGATACCGCCTTCTCGGACTTCCGACGCCAGCGCGCGATTCCCGTCTCGCCGAAGACGGCTCCACTGGGTTTGGCCTCGCGCATCTTCGCCGCCATCTCCAACATATACCCTTGCGGATTGAAGGGGTCCTTGATGGCGCCCTGGCTGGACTGGGCCGAACTTTGAGTCTGGCTCGACGCCTGTTGTGCCAGAGTTACCCCCGGCAGGCCCACCCAGAGCAAGAGCCCGGAAAGTCCGATTCGCACCGGTCGTGGCGTGAGAAATATTTTGCCGAGCGCCCAGATAATCCAGCCGAATCCGGTCAGGCCGAAGCCTACCAGTCGGTGGCCAGGGCTGTGCTGGCTCTGCCGATATGTACCGCCCATTTTCATCGCCCCCATCTCCAACGGCCGCTCTCCCGATGCCATTCACCAGGTTTCGCGACCTGCCAAACGCCGCAATAGCCACGTGGCGCCGCTGTTCTACGCGGCCCCAAAATGCTCCATTCTCAACCCCGCGAGCGATTTTATCGGGGCCTGCCTCCATCGGTCCCTTCTCGCCTCGGGCTGAGAAACTTCCAGCACCGTGTTCCATCCGTGGAGATTCCTGTGCCCGCAGCACAGATGGTGTTGGTACACCCCCATTCAATTGTGATATTCTACCACAATCGCCCAGGCGGGTCAAGGATTGTTTCGCCCGCGCCGGTGCAGGACCAGGGCGTAATCTGGTTATACGGACGTGCCTTTCTCGTAGGTCTGGTGGAGTTGCTATCACAAAGTCCAGGGGCTGCGCCTGGTGCGCGCCATCATGCGATCGGCCTGCGGATTGTTGACGAAGCGCTCGATCTGCGGGTTCCAGGTCAGCTTGCAACCGAGGCGCAGGCAGATGTTCGTGATGTGGCAGACGGTCGTCGAGCGGTGGGCCACTTCCGGCGGCGCGATGGTGCGGGCCCGCGTCTTGACGCAGTTGAGGAAGTCGCGATGATGGCCCTGCATGTATTCGTAGCCGCGCTGAGTCGTGTTGATCTTCTGGAGGATGGCCTTACTGGAGGCGGTGATCTTGCCCGTGTCGTCGACGCTGACCCAGCCTTCGCTGCCGACGAATTTGTTGCCGCGCGGGCCGCGACCGGGTTCGGTCTCGTCGTGGCAGATCAGCTTGACGCCATCGGCATACGTCGCGGTGATCTCGAACCGGACCGGCGTGTTAAAAAGGCCGTCTTGGGGGAACGTGCCCCAGCCTTCGTATTCGATGGGAGCCAACTCCTCGTCGCCGTGAGCCCATTGGGCCAGGTCGATGAAATGGGCGCCGAGGTCGGTCAATTGACCGCCGGAGTAGTCGTAGAGCCAGCGGAACGAGCCGTGACAGCGGCGGGGGGTATACGGTTCGTAGGGGGCCGGCCCGAGCCACATGTCATAATCGAAACCTGCCGGAACCGGCTGGGGTGGCTGGGGCGGACAGGTCGGGCCATTGTGATAGTAGCAGTGCAGGGTCTGTAACTGGCCCAGCATGCCACTGCGGGCGATGTCCACGCCGAAGCGAAAGCAGGCGTTGCTGCGCCGCTGCGTGCCGCTCTGGTACACGGTCCCGTAACGTTTCATGGTGTCGGCCACCGCTCGGCCTTCCGCGATCGTCAGGGAGATCGGCTTCTCGCAGTAGATGTCCTTGCCGGCCTTGGCCGCCTCGATGGCGAGGATGGCATGCCAGTGGTCGGGTGTGGCGATCAGCACTGTGTCGATATCGTCCCGTGCCAGAATCGCGCGGAAGTCATTGTAGGCGGCACAATCGGTATTGCCGTAGGCGGTATCGACGGTGTCTTTGGCGCGTTTGAGATGATTGGCGTCGACATCGCAGACCGCAACCACGCGCAGATCAGTGAACGTCAGGAAATTCTTGAGATTGTGCATCCCCTGGCCGCCCAGTCCGATAGCCCCCATCGTGATCCGCTCGCTGGCCGGCGCGGCGCCGCGAGCGCGACGCAGGGGGGTGACAAGATACGGCATAGCCACCGCGCCGGCGGCCTGCCCGAGCAACTGTCGTCTGGAAATCTCTCTCATGGCAACCGAACCTCCGAATCCGTAGCGCCACCCACAGTCGGTGACTCGGACCCATGGTCTTTGCTCGGCGGCGGTTCGTCAACCGGAAAAAGCACGCACCGGCCGGACCTGTACCAAATTCCGGCAGGGCCTCTGGTTTTTCATGGCAAACAGCACGCGGCGATTGTATGTTGCGGTAGTGCGATTCTTTGCTCATCCGGGCCAGGAGAAGGCGGACAGGAGACTCGGCATGAAGAGGCGAAGCGGCTTCACCCTGATTGAATTGCTCGTGGTTATTGCGATCATTGCCATCCTGATGGGGGTTTTGCTGCCGGCCCTCAACGCCGCCAAGAAGCTGGCCGCCGGGGCTGTGTGCGTCAGTAACCATCGCAGCCTGCTGACCGGCTGGATTCTGTATGCCGACGACTACGACGGCTGGCTCATCAACAACCGGGCCTGCTACGATTCACCCGATGAAAGAAGCGCGTGGGTCCACCGTCCCAAGCATGCCGACGGCAGTAACCTGGCGGACAACCCGGCGCCGGCAACCATCACCGACCAGGACCGCTTCCGGGGCATCCAGGCCGGAACGCTGTGGCCTTACGTCAACGATGTGGATGTCTATCATTGTCCGGGCGACAATCGGCGCAGCACGCAGAAGCCGCCGCGCGATTGCTTTCGCAGCTACTCGATCTCCTACGCGTTCGGTCACGTGCGCACGGGCAACCATGGGTATCTTCCCTACAAGAAGATGTCTGAGGTCAAAGGCGCGCCGGAGTACTTTGTCTATGTTGAAGAGGAGCACAACGGCAGTCGCTATGGCGAGAACGAAGGCGGCTGGCACCTGCCCTGTGCGGGAGGACTGAACGACCTGGACAACCCGAGCAGTTGGACCTTCTACGATCCGCTGGCGTCTTACCATGTCAAATCCAGCACCTTCGGCTTCGCCGATGGCCACGCCGAACGCCATAAGTGGAGGGACAAGCGCACGCTGCAGTTCATCACGACCAACAGCGACGATCCATCCTCTCATTCCGGCATCACGCTCACCTCGCCCGCCAATGAGGATCTCTTCTGGTTGCTCGAACACTTCGTGGCGCGGAACCGTTTTGAGTAGTGAGGAGAGTATTGATGATTCAATCGTCCGGAATGCTACGAGGGAGTTTCGTCGTCCTTTTTCTAGCGTGCATGCTTTTGCCCGTGGGCACGGCGGCGAGCGAGGGACCGGACAGCCCGCTGACGCTGTCCTCTTCAGATGCGCAGTTGGTGACGTGTTTCGATTGGGCCAAAGGCCAGGCGCTGCACTACGTTCGGGCCGGAGACCCGGTGGGGCTGTGGTATGAAGCGGCGCTGCCGGGGCGCGAGGCTTTCTGCATGCGGGACGTGTCGCACCAGGCGGCCGGCGCGCACGCGTTGGGTCTGGCGGCCCACACGCGCAACATGCTGCGCAAGTTCGCGGTCAACATCTCCGAGTCCAAGGACTGGTGCAGCTATTGGGAGATCAATCGCTACGACAAGCCGGCCCCGGTCGACTACACCAGCGATAAAGAGTTCTGGTACAACCTGCCGGCCAATTTCGACGTGCTCGACGCCTGCTACCGCATGTACCTCTGGACGCACGACCGCACCTACCTGGAGGACCCCGCCTTCGTGGCGTTCTACGAGCATACGCTAACCGACTACGTCGAGCGCTGGGCCCTGGGGCTCGACAAGGTGCTCGAACGGGCGCGCTTCATGAATCGGGACAGCTTCGACCGCCGAAAATCGCATCAGTCGTGTCGCGGTATTCCGAGCTACCACGAAGGCACTCCGGGCCAGACCCGGCTGGGCATCGACCTGTTGGCCTTTCAGGCGGCCGCGTGTCGTTCGTATGGCTTGATGCTTCGTTCGCGCGGAGATGACGCCGGTGCGGTTGTCTATCTCATGAGGGCGGTTGAGATCATGCGGTTTATCGAAGAGCACTTCTGGAACGAGACCGAGCGGTGCTTCAACGAGCTGTTGTTAACGGACGGCCGCCATGTCGTTGGCGGGGGTATGCGGGTCTACGCGCTTTATGCGGACGCGCTTAGATCGCCCGAGAAGATCGAAAGAACTCTCCAGTCATTGATCGAGGGGCAACGCATCAACATTGAATTGGGCAGCCATTATCCGGAGGTTTTCTATCGTTACGGTGCTCACGAGGAAGCCTATCGCTGGCTGCTGCAACTCAGTGATCCGGGCACGCGGCGGCGCGAATACCCGGAGGTTTCGTTTGCCGTGATCGGAGCCATCGTCGGCGGCCTGATGGGTATCGAGCCGTTGAACGCGGAGGGCCGGCTTTGGACACTGGCCCGGCTGACAGATGCGACGGCCTGGGCGAAGATTAGCAACCTCCCGGTCCACGGTAACGTCATCGACGTTCGACACAACGGCGCCAAGGAAACCGTATTGACGAATCGCGCGGGCACAACCGTCACTTGGTTCGCCCGATTCTATGGCTCAAGTGGTCGGCTTACGCTGGACGGCACTCCCGTGGAAACACACCGGAGCACGGATCACATGGGACGGCCGCTGATCTTGACCCAGGTGTCCGTCCCGGCGGGGCAGACTCGCACCGTGACCTGTGCACCAGCGAACTGACCGCTACCGAATTCACGATGGTGTCTGTGAAAATATCCTGGCGACCTAAGATCAGGCCCTGGCAAGCCGACTCTGTCACCCCTGCGCAGGCAGGGGTCCAGACTCTATCGAGGCAGTCTGGATTCCC
>CP070782.1:3281080-3295767 GCA_020346325.1 Phycisphaerales bacterium | reverse complement strand
GGTGGCCGGGCAGACGCCGCCAGACCACTTGCCCGCGCCACCCCTGTCCTGAATGCCGTCGTTTTCAAAGAGCATTTCCACCGAATTGTACCGCCACAAGGCGGTCCGATCCCCGCTTGACAGGCGCACATGAAGCCGTTGCCAAGTTGCCGGATCTGAACGCGCCGCAAGCCCAAACCGAAAAGGCGACAGGGGCGGACGGGAATAGTGTCACGCGCGATTCTGACTTGGCGCCGCGCTCGGCGCTTTCCCGTGCTACGGATTACAACAGGGCGCAGGCAGTGACTGCACTGGCGCTATGAAAAATGGGGATTCTAATACGCCTGAGAGGATTCGAACCCCTAACCTTCGGTTCCGTAGACCGACGCTCTATCCAATTGAGCTACAGGCGCGGCACTGCTTAAGTAGTGGCACTATAGCCGGTTGTGCGCGATGCTGTCAAGCATCGAGGTCAAAAATCGCAAAAAACGCCGCGTTTGAGGTATCAGACCGGCCCTGCCCGGCGCGTCGCTTTGTACCAGTCTACCGTCTCCTTCAAGCCCACATCCAGGGGGGTCTTGGCCTCGAAGCCAAACTGGGCTTTGGCCTTCGAGACGTCGAGACAGCGTCGAGGCTGGCCGTCGGGCTTGGAGGCGTCCCAGCGAATCTCGCCTGCAAAGCCGGTCAGTTCCGCGATCTTATGGGCCAGATCCTTGATCCGAACCTCCGATCCGGCCCCGATGTTGACCGGCTCAACACCGTTGTAGTGCTCGGTCGCCAGGAGTATTCCCTCGGCCGCGTCGGCGGCATAGATGAACTCCCGCGACGCCTCGCCCGTCCCCCAGCAGACGATATGATCGCGGCCGACATCCAGGGCATCGACGCATTTCTTGATCAGGGCCGGGATCACGTGGCTCGTCGCCGGGTCGAAGTTGTCGCCGGGCCCGTACAGATTCACCGGCAGCAAAAAGACTGAGTTGAAACCGTATTGCCGGCGATAGGCCTGCGACTGCACCAGCAGCATCTTCTTCGCCAGCCCGTACGGCGCATTGGTCTCCTCGGGATATCCTGCCCACAGATCCTCCTCCTTGAACGGCACTTCGGTGAACTTCGGATAGGCACAGACGGTGCCGATCGCCACGAACTTCTCGACGCCGTACAGGCGGGCCTGCTCAATGAGTTGGACGCCCATCATGAGATTCTGATAGAAGAACTCCGCGGGTCGCTCGCGGTTGGCCCCGATTCCTCCCACGACGGCCGCCAGATGGATGACAACATCCGGCTGCATCGTCTCGTACATTCGCACGATGTCCGCTGCTTTGACGAGGTCGTACTGTTCGACCAGAGGAATCTCGATCCCGCGGCAGCCGCGCCGGCGCAGCCCCTCGGTCACGAACCGGCCCAGGAAGCCCGCCCCACCCGTGACCACGACGCGTCTGTCCCTGAAATAGTCGCTCATGCCCGAGATGATCCTCCAGCAACCCCCGTGTGTCTGCTAATCGCCAGTTCCTGTTGCGCCAGTTCCATGTCCGCATCTGTCATCATACGGGCCAATTCCCGCAGGCGCACGCGCGGTTCCCATCCGAGCACCTCTCGGGCCTTGCTCGCGTCACCCTGGAGGAGATCGACCTCGCTGGGCCGAAAATACCGCGGATCGATTTCTACGTACTGCGACCAATCCAGATCCAGGTACCCGAAGACCTCATCGAGGAATTCGCGCACCGCGTGGGTCCGGCCCGTCGCTACGACGTAGTCATCGGCGTGCTCCTGCTGGAGCATTCGCCACATGGCCTCGACATAATCGCCCGCAAAGCCCCAGTCTCGCTTGGCATCGAGATTGCCCAGGTAGAGTTTCTCCTGGAGACCGCATTTGATGCGCGTCGCGGCCCGGGTGATCTTACGCGTCACGAAGGTCTCCCCGCGTCGGGGCGACTCGTGGTTGAACAGAATCCCATTGCAGGCGAACAGCCCGTAGGCCTCCCGGTAATTGACCGTCTGCCAGTACCCATAGACCTTCGCGCAGGCGTAGGGGCTGCGGGGATAGAACAGTGTCTTTTCCGTCTGCGGCGTTTCAACCACCCGACCGTACATCTCACTGCTGGAAGCCTGGTAGAATCGGACCGGCAGGCTACACGAGCGAATGGCCTCCAGCAGGCGAAGGGTCCCCAAGCCGGCCACATTCACGCTGTAAATGGGCTGATCGAAACTGACCCTTACGTGGCTCTGGGCCGCCAGATTGTACACCTCGTCCGGCCGGATCTCCGCGATCAGTGACGCCAGATTGCTCCCGTCGGTCATATCCCCATGCACCAGCCGCAAACGCGGTTGCTCATGCGGGTCCCGATACAAATGGTCGAGTCGCCCCGTATTGAACGAGGAACTGCGCCGGATTAGGCCCCAGACCTCGTACCCCTTCTCCAGCAGCAATTCCGCCAGGTAGGACCCATCCTGGCCCGTGATTCCGGTCACGAAGGCCTTGCGCATCCTCGCCTCCCTCAATCGCCTTGTCTGTGCGTCTACGGGCACCGCTACGGATGCTCGTTCCTCCGAGGCTACCGTACCGGCCCAATTCTGTCAACGGCCGAACCCGGTCATGGCCGGCCGCTCGCTGGCCCTGTTTACAGGCCCAATTTGGCGTTCCCAGAAAAAAAACACCCTAATCGGCGTGGCGTAAATCCTTCCCTGACAAGGATTTTCGACAACGTCCGAAAATACCTGGATCCAATTCAAATAAATAGCGTTACGAATGGGAACGTCGGTGGCACTAAAGGGGTGAACATTGACAGCAAACACGATGTTGACAGGATTTGAGGAAGGTGGTCATAGCGATGGAGTTCGACAGACTAGCGAGGACAGACTGTTTTGCAGGCGGTTGGCAGCGCCGACCGCTCGGCCAGAGCCCGGCCCATCAGGTCCCCTTCTTCAATAATCACGCGGAACCCAAACAGGCTTTCACGGCCTCTAACGTAACCCGAAGTAAACCCAGGTCCGACCCAGACCAACAAGCCACATCACATCCGCTATCGCCTCTCTTACGGTAGCAGCTCTCTATCACCTGCCTCCACCAGTCAAGCCCCACCTCGCCCGAGGTGGGGCTTGGCATCGGTGGTGTGCCGCATGCCATCGAGTCCCTGGGGCAAAACTGTCCCGCTCACAGCGGCGCTTCGATCGGACCTGCTCGGGCCTAGATCTCGGCGTCAAGTTCGATCGTCATCTGTCCGGCGAACGATAAACTCACCGGCACACCCCTGCCCAGCCCGGAGAGGAAATTCTCGACCGTGTATTCCAGCTCCACCGGCGCCTCCAGATCGTCCACCTTGATCGACACCAGCGCCGACGCGCCGGCCGGCAGGGCTAGCGTCCTCGGGCCCACCTTGCCCGTTCGAGCCAGCTCAAGGTCGAGGTCGGAGCTGTTCGTCAGGCGGAACCGGATGGTGTTCTCCGGTCCGTACTGGATATCGGTAAGGGACACGGCGGCCTCGAAAATGGCCTCCAGGTATTCCGCCGGACCGATGAGTTGATTCTGGTACCAGGCCACCGTACGCCCCGCGAAAACCGCCTCCTTCACCGCTGCCAGGCTCTTCCTTTTGGCAAATACCAGCGTCATCGTGCGATGCTCGTTTTTCGTCGTCCGCTGGATCATCGAAGGTCCGTGGATGTCGGAATTGCCGATAAACACCAAATCCTTCTCGATCGCCCATTTGTGCGCGTCCGGATAGTAGGACTTGCCATTGACCATTTCGATCCCGCGCATGTACTTCTTCTCATACAGAGTGGTGTGCGTATCGAACCAACCCTTCTTATCCGGTTTCCATCCCGGATGGTTCCAGAAAATGAACGCTCCCTGCTTGGCGGCGGCCGCCATGCAATCCAGTAAGTCCTTCGTGTCGAGCGGCGTGACATCATCCAGGAAGATGGCATTGAAATGGCCGGGCGGCGTCTCGCGCGTAATCTCCGCGCCTCTGACCAGCAGAATCCCGCGCGCTTTGGCCCTGGGCAGCGCGATCTCATAGGGCCGGTTGTGGTTCGTCGGCACGTCGTCCTTGTGCGGCTGGTACTCGATATGATCGGTGATCGAAATCACGTCCAGTCCTTCCCGCCAGGCCTCATCCACTCGTACCGTGGGCCAGACCTGACCATCGGAGAAGACCGTATGCATATGGAAATCACACTTGAGCGTCTTGTACCCCAGGATCTCGGGGATGCGAATCTCCTGGCGCACCTGTCCCCAGAGGGGGGCCGCCACCAACAAAACCGCCAGAACACCTGTCACAACCAGTCTGAATCGTGCTGTCGTCATGGAGTATCCCTTTCCTAGTACACCTCAACACCGAACGAAGATCGCGGACCTGTTATTGTCAACTGCGACTGGTACCCTAGCACACGGATCGCCCAGCCGCAACCTCCGGCCCACCAATGCCCTGGTCCTGGCCCAGTGGCACTGACTGCCCGCACATTTTAGCACGCTATTGCTTGACCGGAAGTTAGAATCCCATTATTGTTGAGTCACCGTAGGCAGACCGTCCTGCCCCCGGCCGGATTGCAGATGAGGCATACTTCAGTGCGGACGCCAGGAGAAAGTGACAATTCCGTGGGCGACATTGATCCCTTACTACTGTCCATCGACCGACTCATTTGCCTGTCGCGACTCAAAGAGATCGAGTTCATCATGAACAGCGATCAAGCCGATCGCGTACGCGAGATCCAGACCGCCCTCCGACGCCTCCCGCCGGGGCAGTACCTCCTGGGAACCGGCCCCTCCACCGTAGGGATCGTTCCGCTAAACCGGCGTGAAATCGTGCTCGGCCGCCCACCTACCGTCCTCGAGCGACCCCAACAATCCGTGGCCGACTACTGGGCGACGGACACCCTCTACTTCGTCCCGCGCGAAGTGTCGCGTGCTCACGTCAAGATTATCGCCCAGCCCTGCCCGGATGGCATCTGTCATCTCCTCGTTGACCTGGGCAGCACCTGCGGAACATTCATCAATCAGGTCCGGGTCAATCCTGACGGCCCCGGTGTACTTCTCGAGCACGGGGACATCGTCTCTCTCGGACCCTCGCGCACCAGCACCTACGTGTATTACGATGCCCTGCTGTCCGCCGACGCCGACGATGAGTCGCGTTTCCTCTCCACGTAGCCGCCGCTGTTTGTACGCCGGGTCAACCCAGCTTCTCGCGCCACCGGCGCTGCGCTGCGTCCGCTTCTCCGATGTGCTCCTCATGCGTCATGAGCTCGAACTCCTTCAGGATATCCGCGACGCGCACCTCCGGTGACAGGCTCTCGATAACCGTCCATTCCTCTTCGTGGAAGGTGCGGATCGAAACTTTGCGGCCGTACTTGGCCTGGATCTCTCCGAACCGTCGACAGTAGGGCCAGGAGTGCAGCAGCGCCTTTTCCAGATTCACCGAAGCACAGACCCAGTTGGCGTATTGCCCCGTACAGGCCAGCGCCCGGCCATCGATGTCACAGATTTTCGTCGTTCCCTTGCGCGTGCTGGAAACGACGCAAAACTTGTTTTGCCAAGCGTGCGTGTTGACCATCGATCCGCCGGCAAATGCGGACGGCCAGAACACCAACTCGGCGCCGGCCGCACGGAGCTGGCGCCATCCATCGTACCACTCGATATCGAAGCAGATCTGGGCGCCGAGGACGCCGATGTCCGTCTTGAAGACGGGCGGCTTCGCCTCTCCCGGCATAATGCCCTCATCCAACTCGCCCACCGTCGGGTGCATCTTGTGGTACTCGCCGATACACTGGCCGTGGCGATCGATGAAGACCGCCGAGTTGTAGTAGCGGCCGTTGGCCGCCGTATAGATCGGGCAGACCACGTGACACTTGTGCTTTTCCGCAAACTCGGCAAAGGGACGTGAATACGGACCAATGGGCGTTTCCGCTGCATCTTCCAGAGCCGGCCGGCCGCTGGAAAGATTGGCAAACGGGAACACCTCGGGCAAACAAATGACGTCCGGTTCGAAGGGAACCACCTCCTCCATCCGCGCCAGGATTTTCCGCGTCATCTCTTTGACGCTGCCGGCCTTCAGCCCGTTCTGCGAGATGCTCGCGATCCATACCTCGCGGGGCAAACGCTGCGTCCTGGGCATCGGGCCCATCGGTCCCGGCCCCGCCTGGGCCGAATCCGCAGCCGCCACCAGCGGCACTCCCAGGGAAAAGGACGTTCGCTGCACGAACTGACGTCGCGAAACTGCCTTTGCGTTCGACACGGTCTATCCTCCCAGCAACTACTTATTGTGCCCCGCTGCCAATTGAGAACACGTGAGAGATGGTGCGCAAGACCAAGCGCCCGCCGCCCACCGCCGCCGTCGAGTGACTCGTTTCACCCAGCGGATTGATCCCCAGTAATTCGTAGGCGGGCCCGGCCCGCAACACCACGACAGCGCCATCGACCGTCACGGCGTAGAGGATCCCGCTGACACAGATCGGCGAGCCGAAGAACCGCCCTGCCGGCTTTTCACTCCACAGGACCTCGCCACTGTCGCGAGCCAGGCAGGATACCAAACCACTGTCGTGAAACGCGAACACCCACCCTTCGTAGACGACCGACGTCGGCACGTACGGCACCACCCGCGTCTCCAGATGGTACACTTCAGCCGCGGCACGGCTTTGCGCCGCCCGCACGGCCGTGAATCGTTTACCCCGTCCGCCCGCACCGCACGTGGCAAGGATCATCTCGCCCGCCAGCACCGGTGAACTAACCACGCGATCCGGAAGCACGCCGTCGACATTCCAGACGATCCGTCCCGTTTTCAGATCGACCCCGGTGATCCCGTGGGCATTGCTCGCGAATACAACCTCCGCACCGCTCGCACCATCACGGCGGATGCACGGCGTGGAGTACGACGCGTTCGACACCGGTGGCTCCTCCATGCGCCACTGAACCTCTCCCGTCTTGCGCGCAAAGGCCACCCACTGGCTCTTAGCCCCTTCGTTGTTTTTCTCCTGCTCGTGCGAAACGATCACGTAATCGCCGTACACGATGGGCGAACTGCCTTTGCCGTGCCGGGCATGGACACCGTCCAACTTAACCGCCCATACGTCCTCGCCCCCGTGCGTCACAGCCGCGAGCGTCGTCTCGTCACTGGCGGGCCACAGCACGTACACATGATCCGCATCCACGGCCGGCGTCGGGCTGGCATAGCTGTTCAGCCTGTTGATCGGATACTTCGCCAAGTCCTGCTCGCGCCGCCACAACTCCTTGCCACTGGCCCCGTCCAGGCAAAGCAGGAAACCACGCCGCGATGTCTCATCAGCGCAGGTAACGAATATCTTTCCATCCCAGATCACAGGGGATGAATGTCCCGTGCCCGGAAGGGTAATCTTCCAGTTGTAGTCCTGTTCGGACCATTTCGTCGGAATGCCCTGCGCCTCGCTGAGACCCTGGCCGTTCGGCCCGCGAAAACGTGGCCAGTTCTCCGCCCGCGCGCCGCAGACCAGAAGAATGCAGCCCAGCGCCACCGCCCATCTATACCCCCGTTGCCTCATCCACGTGTTGTCTCTCAGCATCGGTTACCTCCCGCCGCGTCCTCGTATCTCCCTGCGCGGTAATGGTTCGGCCCGTCATCGTACCATCTTCTCCGGCGCATTCAAGGACCATCCTCTGGTGAAGTGCCGCTGCTTGAAAACACCCTCCTCCGTGGGCCAGGTGAGTGTTGTTCGCGGCGGCGCGGGCTCACAGGCGACGGACCAGACCGACGACGACGCCTTCGATGTGGCAGTTGTTGGTGTAGATGGGCTCGTAGTTGCCGTTGGCCGGCTGAAGACGGATGCGGTGCGATTCTTTGTAGAAACGCTTGAGCGTTGCCTCGCCGTCATCGACCAGGGCCACGACGAGTTCGCCGTTGTCGGCGGTGTTGGTCCGGCGGCAGATCACGTAATCGCCCGGCTCGATGTTCTCCTCGATCATGCTGTCGCCCGAGACCTCCAGGGCAAACAGATCGTCTCCCAACCCGAAGCACGACTCGAGCGAAATCGACTCGGTGTTCTCCACCGCCTCGCGGGGCAGACCGGCTGCGATGCGGCCGAGCAAAGGCACATCGCCCCGCGGTTCATCGTCGACGTCCGGCTCGACCCCGCCGGTTTGCTCAAGCAGTCTGCGCCCTCTTGAAGTCACCTTCAAAGAGCGAGCCTTGCCCGGGGAGGTCGAAAGGAGTCCTTTTCTTTGCAGTTCGCCGAGGTGCTCGAACACGGTGCTTCGGCTTAAGCCCAGTTCGCCCGCCAGCTCGGCCATCGTCGGGGAATAGCGTTGCCTGTCGCAGAAACAGGCGATGAGTCTGAGGACCTCGATTTGACGGGGCGTGAGCCCGTCGATGGGTTCGCCGAGTTCGAGCCGCATCGTCGTGCTTCTCCTTCCTGGGCTGAATTGACTTGGCCACGGGGCCGGTCAGCAGGCTTTCCCGCTTGCACCGTACGCCGGAGACTACCCCGGCGATCTCCGCCAGGCACATCAGCACCTTGGTCAGTGCTCCAGCCGACGGGTCGGGGAACTTCATGTCCAGGGGCGGCCAAGTGGAGAAATACTCCCCCCCCGTCCCGAGTTTGCACACAGGGTCGATCCCTCTGTTCCTGTACGCGTCCATCCTTGCATCCTCATACATTCGCGTTAATTTGATCTTACCTTTTCCAGCGTTATGATCTATCGACCATACGCCCTTTCCAACCCAAACAAAAAGCGAACAAAAACCGAACGGAGGCCGAACTTTTTCAGCCGACCCGCCCTGGCTTTCTCTTTGCCCAGTTATATGGGACGAACGCTGAAGTTTTTGACCCGACGGGCCGGAGCGTACCGCACCCCCTGCCTTGAAGAAATCGAGAAATTCCCTGAAATGTTTCTACCCCCCTGGCGACTGACCCCACAGAGGTCAACGGAAAACCTGGTTTGGGAGTATACGATCATGAACGCGCCCTCACATATCATGGTACGCAAGCATTCGTTTCTCTCCAGCGCCGCCTCCGGGATCAGCGCCATCGTCATCACCGTTATCGTCTGTGGCACCCTGGCCCTGCTCTATACGGTCCATCTGGCCAGCGACAAGTCCGAGCACCTCATCACCCTGGCCCAGAGCGCCGTGCGGGGTCTGCCCGAGTTTCAGCGGTCGCTGCCGCCGGCCCTGGCCGACATGCTCAACGACCGCCGCGAACCGAGCTACGCCGGCAAGTTGGCCATCACGGCCAAGGTCGTTTCCCGCCCGGGCTCGCACGGACGGACCCGCACCGCCATCGAGGTCGTCAATAACGGTGACGAAGTCGTCTCGCTGCTGGCGCTGCGTGTCGTCCTGCTGGACGAGAACGACCAGCTGATCACCGAATCCCAGGAATGGGCCGCGACCCCGGTGGCCATCGAAGACGAATGGCGTGGACCCCTGATGCCAGGCTCGAAGCGCCGCTTCGTCTGCCACCGCAGTTGCCCCTACGAAGTCGGCCCCCTCGACACCATCAAGCCCGAAATCGAGATCACCGAATTGCGCGTCTGGGCAGGGCCCGAGAACACCGCGCCCGCTTCCCAGGAATCCCCCGAGCAAGTGACGGTCTCGGTCATGGAACCAGCCGAAACATCCGGGAACGGGTAGGCACCGCCTCCTCAATCGGCGCCCCTAACCAGAGTCAGTTAGAGCACCCGCCAGATGCGCGGAGCCAGCGCGATGACGAAGAATCCCCCTACAGACAACGAGCAGCATTCACTCTCGAGATCACTCGTGCTCCACCTCTTGCCCGGCGTGCTGATCCTACTCTTCTTCGCCGCCCTGGCCCCGGTTCTACGCTCCCTGGGCTTCCCCTCTTTGCTCGCCCAATTTCTCGCTGTCACGTTCGCGCTGATCCCGTTTGAACTGGGCTGCATCCTCTATCAGGCCAAGAGGCAAAACAGGACATGGTCGCTGAAAGGAATTGTCCTGTATCGCGAGAAGATCCCGAACTGGCAGTACGTCGCTTTCATCCCGCCTCTGCTGGCCTGGGCCCTGGTCTGCTTCATTCTCATCTCCCCTCCCATCGACAAGGTCCTGATCGAGAGCTACTTCTCCTGGCTTCCCGACTGGTTCTTCCTCTATATCGAGCCTGGAGCGTATTCGAAGGGGGCTCTCTGGCTGACCTGGTTTGTGGGCGTCCTGTTCAACGGCCTGGCCGGGCCGATGGTGGAAGAACTCTACTTCCGAGGCTATCTTCTGCCCCGCGTCTCTCGCCTGAAAGGGTGGGCCCCCATTTGGAATGTCGTGCTGTTCTCCGTGTACCACTTCTTCACGCCGTGGCAGAACCCGGCACGAATTCTGGCTTTGCTGCCCGGCGCGCATTTGATTCAATGGAAGAAGAACATCTACTTGGGCATGATCCCGCACTGCCTGCTCAATACTACCGGCATGCTGCTCATGCTGCCGTTATTGCTGAAGTAGAGTGCCCCTCAGGCCATCTGTCAAAGGAGAGAACATGAGACCATCGAGACAGGCCGTAGTACTCCTGTTGCTGCCCCTTGCTCTTGCCGGCCACGGCCCGGCCGAGGCTGCTGACAATGGTCCTAGGGATAAGTCAGCACGGGTGGATCGACTCTTCGAGTGCACGCTCAAGAGCCCCATGCCCGGAGCCGCCGCCGTGGCCATACACCGGGGCAAGGTCTTGTATGAGAGGGGCTACGGGATGGCCAATCTCGAGTACGACATTCCGATTACGCCCACGACGAAATTCCGCATCGGGTCCATGACGAAACAGTTCACCGCCCTGTGCATTCTTCAACTGTCCGAAAGAGGCTTCCTCCATATCGACGGGACGATTGCCCGATACTTCCCGGACTCGCCGAACGCCCAACAGATCACGGTCAGGCACCTGTTGACGCATACTTCCGGTATCACAGACAAACTGGACTCCCCTCTGGAATTCGAGCCGGGAGAGCGACTGAACTACAGCAACGCGGGTTATTGCCTGCTCGGAGACATCGTCGAGAAGGCGGCGGGCGTTTCCTATGAGCAGTACCTGACCGAGAACGTTCTCAAGCCCCTTGGCATGCTCAACACCGGCTGTGATCGCCGCAGCAAGATTCTCAAGAACCGCGCCTCGGGCTATTCGGTGACGCCGGACGGGGGGTTCGTCCACGCAAACGGCGATGACGTCGCCGCCGCCTCGGCCGCCGGCGCCATGTACTCCACGGTAGAAGACCTGTGCCGATGGGACCAGGCGCTGCAAGGCAGCGAACTCGTCAGACCTGAGACCCTACGGCAGGCATTCCGAAAGGCGACCCTGAAGGACGGGAGAGAAATGGGCTACGGTTTTGGCTGGATGATCGGCCAGTACCGAGGCCTGGAGGAAATCTGCCACGGTGGCACCATCTCGGGTTTCAACGCGTGGATATCCCGCTTCCCGAACCAGCAGTTCACGGTGATCGTGCTTTCCAACATCGACATGGGGCCGTCCAATCCTCTGAGCAGTGCGGGCGACCTCGGGCACAAGATCGCCGGGATCTACTTGGCAGATCTCATGCAGGAGGAGGAACCCCAAACGCCCCAAGAGATCGAAGTTGCCACCGAGATTATCGAGGCCTATGCCGGCAAGTATCAGGTCGTCAACGCGCCTAAGGAGGTCACGAGTGTCCTGGGTGAAACCGTCGAGGTCATCCTCAAAGATAATCGGCTCGTCATTGAAAACGCGGGGATCGGACAGCTGCGCGCCGAATCCGAAACGCGCTTCTTCTCGCAAATGCCCGGCATCAAAATCACCTTCCTCAAGGACGCGACGGGAGCAGTCACCGGACTGGCCCTCACAGCCGGACAGATCAGAGAAATCCACGCCGAGAGAATTCCCTAAGTCGTGATGGCGGAACCGCCCCTCTGGAACCGCGTCGAGAAGCACTGCCCCAGCGCGATCACCGGCCCCGCTAATAGTCTCTGAATCCACGCATCCACGGCGGCCAGTCTTCGGACTGCACGCCGCCCGTTTTCGTCCACTTGCCGCACGGGTTGTACTGTCGATGCCATTTCAACGTCCACAACTCCTTCAGACCCACCGGACGAACCGACCAGTCCATGAATAACGCGTTGACGTAAGAACCGTGGCGCGGGACGCAGAAGGACCCCATGACTGATCCGAACGAATCAGTGGTTTCAGGGTCATGCGGCGGTGGTGGATCCGATTGGTCCGGCAGGGCATATTTAGCCATCACACAGTCTAACACCACGGGGACATGGCCGGGGTTTCTGGCCCTGAGCGTGGTTCTCCAGAAGAGACCATCCGATTCATGAGGCCCTTCATACCCTGCCGCCCAGCCCGGCAGCGCATCCATCACCCAGGCATTCAACCCATAGCCTGAGTTAACGGGCCCTCCCGAAAGTGCACCCACTACCTTGTCATCTAGAATCGTTCTTTCCGGACATCCCCATTGCTGACCGACAAGATCATCCTTGTCATGCGGCTTTCGCGAACGCAGCACGACCTGCCACCATATCTTGTTTTCCACGTAGGCGTTGTCGAATGACCCGGGGAGCCGTAAGCATCTTGGCGTCATGCCCGCTGGCGTATTCTGCGAAGGCGAAGCCATATTGACGGAGATGGGCCCGACAGACAGTGCTCCTGGCCATCTTCCGCACTCGCCTTAGACAGGGCATCAGCAACGCCGTCAACAGAACAACAATGGAGATCACCACCAACAGTTCGATGAGGGTAAACGCCTCCCCGCATCCCCCCGCCCGACGTTGGAAGCGCCGCAGTACCTCCCGCCTGCTCATGCGTTCTCCCTTCACAACCTCAACTCTATTTTAAGCATCTTAAGTCGAGGTCGTCAAGCGATGAAGCGAAGAAACGCAGCCCGGGTGGCAGCCTCAAGGCCGAAGGACTCGGGGATGGTTGGAATAGGTGCGCCCTGTAGCCCGTACAGCGTACGAGTCGACCATCCCCAAGCCTCCGCTACGCTGCGTCTCGAGGCTGCCATACAGGCATGATGGAGTCCGAAGTAAGGAAAGGGTCAGGGTTTTACGCGGGCAGCTGCTGGTTCCGAGTTATGGTGCTTGCGAACCTGGGGGCAGGAGGTTTTGGTCGTCGCCGCCGATGAGGTGTGGGAGGCCCTCTTCGAGTTCCATCTGCTCGGTCAGCTCGCGCGAAAGCTCGGTCAAAAAGCGGCTGGGTTTCATCATGACGAGATTGCCGCCGCGATTGCGATAGACTTCGGGCACGATCAGGTACAGTTCATCGCGTGCCCGCGTGACGGCCACGTGAAAGATCCGCCGTTCCTCTTCGATCTCCTCCTTGCGGTTCATCGCCATATCAGAAGGGAAGCGCCCGTCGGCCAGCCAGGGGATAAAGACGATGGGCCATTCCAGGCCTTTGGCCTGGTGCACCGTGCTGAGGATCACGAACTCCTGTTCATCGGGACCGGAGACGACGTTCTCGCCCGAGAACTCCCCCGCCAGCGCCACGTCCGCCAGGAACGCCTCGACGCTCTTGTATTGCGACGCGAAGTTCGCCAGTCCGTTGATGTCTTCTTTGCGCAGCGAGGCGCCGTCGTAATGCGAGACGAGATAGTCCTCGTAGGAGCGCTTCAGCACCAGGTCGATGATCTCGGCGGGCGAGTCGATCTCGCTCGCGTCTCTGATCAAGTTCGCGAAATCCTCGTAGAAAGGCCGTGCACTGGAGGGCAACAAACTGGCCGTCTCGACCGTAAAGACCTCCTTCATCGGATCGGCCGTGTCACTGATGTGCCGCCAGACGCGGCGCGACAGCGCGCTGCCCACGCGGGGCAACATCTTGAGCAGTCGCAGCCAGGCCAGCTCGTCCGTCGGGTTCTGCATTACGCGCAGGTAGCACAGGATGTCCTTCATATGCGCCTGCTCGAAGAAGCGCAGGCCGCCCCGGATGTGGAACGGGATGTTGCGCCGCTGGAATTCGAGCTGGATCTCCAGGGAATGCCAATGACTGCGGTACAGTACCGCGATGTCGTTGAGAACGCGGCCCTCGTCGAGCAGGTGCAGTACGTACTCGGCAATGAAGCGCGACTGCGTGTAATGATCCTGGCACGGCACGATCGCGGGCTTGAGGCCCGACGATCGGATCGCCTGAAGGTTCTTCGGCAGCCGGCGCGCGTTCTGGGCAATACTCGCGTTGGCCAGCGTCAGGATCTCGGGCACCGAACGGTAGTTCGTCTCGAGCTTGTATTCTTTGGCGTCCGGATAGCGGTCCTTGAACGTGATGATGTTCTCGAAGTTGGCGCCGCGAAAGCTGTAGATCGACTGCGAATCGTCCCCGACCACGGTCAGGTTGCGATGCTTCGAGGCCAGCAGGTCGATGATCGCGCCCTGGATCTTGTTCGTGTCCTGATACTCGTCGACGAGGATGTGCAAAAACTGCCCCGCCAGCGCCTTGCGGACATCTTCGTATTCAGTCATCAGCCGCACCCACGCGCTGAGCAGATCGTCGAAATCCAGCAGTTGCCGCTGGCGTTTCTTCTCGATGTACAGCGACAGCACCTTCTCGATGCCCGCGATCTCCTCGACGAACATCGGATAGCGGCGGCTCAAGACCTCATCGAGCGGCTCCAGCGTATTCTGAATGAAGCTGGAAATCGCGGCCAGTACCGCCTTCTGCGGAAAACGTCGCTGGCGGATGTCGACACCCGACTCGTCCACGCACGAGGCCAACAGATCGCGGGCGTCCTCGCGGTCGAGGATCGTAAAGTCGGGCGAAATCCCCAGCAGCTTGCCGTGAATGCGGAGGATGCG
>CP070782.1:3260433-3280980 GCA_020346325.1 Phycisphaerales bacterium | reverse complement strand
GGGGAAACGGTGCGCGCCTCCACGGACCTGCGTGGCACGCTCTTGGCACACTTGGGCTCGAAAAGCACGTTTTCGCCAATGTTCTGGGCCACTTCCGACCGCCGTTCATTCCGGTTCTTTGCGTACGCGTTCATGTCGGATTCGGCGTTGAATGCCGGGCCAGTGTCTGCAATTCCTTAGCGTTTGCGCGCCTGCACGGCTGGCGTCGCATAGGAATTTCGCAACGCAGCAAAGTCCATCTTGCCGTCTTTGGTCACTTTCGGGATTCCGGCCGCTTTAGGGTCCTCGTCCAGTTCGCGGGCCGGATGGCTTGGTACATACACCAACGCACAGGCTGCATTCGCGAAGTTGCTGTAGAAACGCTGATAGAGCCCCAGCACCATGCTGCTGTCGCCGTAGCTCTCCGTTTTGTCGCCACCGTTGCTCAATTCGGCGAAGACGGCCATGTTTGCACCCCTTGCTGAGCGAGAAGAACGCAGATTCGCCAATCCGGTGGTCGGGAAGCCAGACTCGTTGGCCCATTTTTGCCCGGCAGATTAGCCTTGAGGGGGGCCATGCCTGAGCACCACTCGGCGAAGATCGTGGAGGCAGACCCGGTCGGGCCTGCGGGGTTGATGAGTTCCGGATAAATGGCAATTGACACAGGAGCAAGACAATGCTAATTTGCTGCTTAACGCGTTAAGTTTAAGCTATGCGGTGGCCCATATGACGTACTCGACGTTGCCCAAGTACTACCGTATCGTGCAGGATATCACTGCCCGTATCCAGAGCGGCAAGCTCCGTCCGGGTATGCGCGTTCCCTCGGAGAATGAGATCATTCAGCGTCATCGCGTCAGCAACACCACCGCGCGAAAGGCGTTGCACGAGATTGAGCGAGCCGGTTGGGCGATTCGAATCAAAGGACGCGGCACGTTTGTGCAAACACAAAATGTGCAGCGCTCGGCCACGCGGATTCTCGGCTTCACCCGGAACATGCTCGAGGCCGGGCATCACCCTCGCACGCAATTGCTGGAGGCCGATATTCATAAGAAGGGCTACTCCGCGGTGGTCAATGGGCGTTTCTACGTCATGAAAGGCCCTGTTTTCAGGATCAGGCGACTGCGACTGGCCGACGGGATTCCGATGATGTTGGAGGAGCGTTTCATCTCTCTGAAGTTATGCCCAGACATCGACAAGAGGGATTTGGAGCAATCCCTTTATGATTTGTATGAACGCCAGTATGGATTGGCACTGACGGAGGTCAATCAGATGCTCAGCGCCCTGTCGATTCGCGACGAAAGCACGATGGCGCTGTTTCAGATTACCGAGCCGATTTGTGCGTTGATGGTTGATGGTGTGACCTTCTGCGGTAAAGAGCTGATTCTGGAGATGGAGAGATCCATCTACCGGGGTGACAAGTATCGCTTTTCCGTACGTGCGACATGACATTTGCTTCGTGTTAGTGCGTTAAGTAGTGGAGATTCTGGTCGCAGGCTCAGTGAGTTGGAACACTGGGCGGGAGTGAACGAAGTGGCCTCAAAAGAGTTTCTGCAGGACCTATATCGAACCTTGTACACCATCCGCGTGTTCGAAACGCGATGCATCCAGTTGTATCGGCAAGGGCTTATCAAGGGCTATTTTCATCCCTATCTCGGTGAGGAAGCCATCGCGACCGGTGTCTGTGCCGCCCTGGGCAAGGATGACCTGATTATCAGCACGCACCGCGGGCATGGTCACTGCATTGCCAAGGGTGCCGACCTCAAGAGGATGGTTGCCGAGGTCCTGGGCAGGGAGACGGGTTACTGCCACGGCCGAGGGGGGTCGATGCACATCGCCGACCTCGATACCGGGAATCTCGGTGCCAACGGCATTGTCGGCGGCGGAATTCCGATTGGTGTCGGAGCAGCCCTGAGCATCAGCCTGCGTGAAACGGGCCAGGTCATCGCGATCTTCTTCTCAGACGGTGCATCAAACAACGGTGTCTTTGCCGAGTCGCTCAATCTGGCAGCCATCTGGAATCTGCCCGCCATCTTCGTGCTGGAGAATAACCAGTACGCGGTATCGACTCCGATCGAAGAGAGCAGCCGGGACCCTGATCTGTTCGGGCGGGGCAAGGGCTATAAAGTGGAGTCGTGGCCGGTGGATGGCAACGATGTCCTGGTCGTGCACGAGCGGACGGTCAAAGCGGCCGCGTTGTGTCGTGCGGGCAAGGGCCCCGTGTTGATGTGCTGCAAGACCTATCGGCAAGGCGGCCACCACGTCAACGATCCGGGCCTGTACATGACCAAGGAGCGGCTGGAGTACTATAGCACGCATGAACCCCTGACGCTGTGCAAGGAGCATATGTACCGGGGCGGACTGTGCAGCGAAGCCGACATCGAACGCATCGAGAAGGACGTCGAGCAACGGATGGAAGAGGCAATCGAATATGCCAAGAGCAGTCCCGAACCATCGGTGGAAGCCTTTCTGGCAGAGGTGGAGCAGAATTGAGTACGCAAATCATGACAGCAGAGCAGGAGACATCGAGTTGCGAAGAGCGAGTCATCATGTATCGAGAGGCCCTCAACGAAGCGCTGCGCGAAGAAATGGAGCGTGATTCGACGGTGTTTCTCATGGGTGAAGGCATCGCCCAGCGAGGCGGCTCGTACAAGGTTACGGTCGGTCTGCTCGACGCGTTTGGCCCGCGCCGGGTCATTGACACCCCTATTTCAGAGGCCAGTTTTACCAGCTGCGGCGTCGGTGCGGCGGCCACGGGCATGCGTCCGGTGGTGGAGATCCTGTTCATCGATTTCACCTCGCTGGCCATCGATCAGATCGTTAACCAGGCTGCCAAGTACCGCTTCATGACCGGCGGGCGCGGTCGGGTGCCCATGGTGCTGCGCACCCAGGGCGGCAGCGGCAATGGACTGGCGGCCCAGCATTCGCAGAGTCTCGAGGCCTGGTACTACCACGTCCCCGGCTTGAAGGTCGTCATGCCCGCCACGGCGTACGACGCGAAGGGGCTCCTGAAGAGCGCCATTCGTGACGACGATCCGGTTATCTTCATCGAACACAAGCTGCTGTACATGTCCAAAGGGCACGTGCCGGCTGAAGGATACACGATTCCGTTTGGGCAGGCGGATGTCAAGCGGACCGGCAAGGATGTGACGTTAGTTGCCTGGTCGGGCATGGTGCCACGGGCCCTGGCTGCAGCCGAATCGCTGGCGGCCGAAGGGATCGACGTCGAGGTTGTCGACCCGCGCACGCTGGTACCCCTCGACAAAGAGACCATTCTGGCGTCGGTGCGCAAGACGGAGCACGTCGTGATCGTGCAGGAGGCGGTCCGGCGTGGCGGCGTGGCCTCGGATATCTGCTCGATCATTCAGGAAGAGGCGTTCGACTATCTCAATGCACCGATCCGGGTCCTGGCGGGTAAGAATACGCCGATACCGTTCAATCTGAACCTGGAGCGTCTCTGTGTTCCGCAGGAGCAAGACATCATCCAAGCGGTCAAACAGGTTCGCTACGTGCAATAGGGTCCGCAACGGTCGGACCGTTCCATGGACGTTTCTTGCTGGCAGGGGAATGTCATGAAGAAGATGACCTCAATCGTGGCTATCATGGCCGTCTTTACCCTGGCGGTCTGCTTCGTGATGATTGGCGCCGCTTCGGTGGAATTGGAGGCGAAACTCGGACTGACCAAGGGACAGATCGGGATGATGGTCCTGCTGTTCTCGTTGACGTGCATCGTGGCTCAGTTGGCGGCCGGACCCCTGGTGGACCGTATCGGGCACAAGCCTTTGGCCGTCACCGGATTCCTGGTGGCGGGAGCCAGCATCTTCCTGCTGGCCTTCGCGGGCAATTATGTTCTGGCGGTGCTCGCGGCCATCCTGCTGGGGATCGGGGCCATCTGCTGCAATACCGTGGGCAACACGTTGCTGCCCGTGGTCCTGTTTGATGGGAAGGAGCCGGCGCGGGCGAGCAATTTCGGCAACGCCTTCGTGGGGCTCGGTTTCGCGCTGCCGCCGCTATTGATTGGCGTGCTGCAAACCGACGTGGGCATGAGCTATGAAGCGACCTTGTCACTGATCGCCGTCTTCGTGCTGGCCTTCACGGTTTTCGCCGTCCTGTCGAGCTATCCACAAGTATCGACGGGTTTTGAAATGTCCCGCGCGATCGCGCTGCTGCGCAGTCCGGTGGTGCTCATGGCAGCCTTGGCCCTGGTCTGCTACATTGGTTTGGAATTCGCCATGAACACCTGGATCCGGCTGCTGATGGTGGAACTGTACGAGAAAGCAGGCAGCGATGAGGCAGGGATCGCCCGGAACGCCGGCTTGGTCCTCACGGCGTTTGCTCTGGCCATGGCGATCGGCCGATTCGGTACGTCGGCGATCAAGAACCTCACGGCCATAGGCACCGTGGTCATCGCGGCGATGGCGGCGCTGGCGTTCGTGACGATTGGCGTGATGTGCGTCGCCGGCAGTCCTACCGTGGCCATCGGGGCGGTATTCATCACGGGATTGGCCTTTGCGCCGATGTTCCCAACCATCGTCGGCGTGACGTTCTCCAAGTTCGAGCCGAGCCTTTACGGCAGCGTATTCGGCACGATCTTCGCCATCGGGCTGCTCGGGCCCGCGTTCCTGCCCTACGTGATCGGCAAAGCCAGCGAGGCCGGCTCCATTCAGAAGGCGATGCCGGTCGCCGCGGTGGTGGCGGCTGTCCTCTGTGTCGTGGGGCTGTTGATGGGTGTAGTGTTTGCGCGTGAGAAAGCCTCAGTCCGCTCCCAGTGTTGTGACCAAGCTGTGTGAAGGAGAGCAACGATATGAAGACCGGATGGGTTTCATGCCTGCTGACCGTGTGCTCGGCGCTCAGCCCGATGGCGGAAGCCAGACCTGCGTTGGACGCGTGGACGTATGTTCAGGTAGATAACAGTCGCCAGCAATGGGGCAACTGGAACGAGCCGAGTTGGCTGAAATACTTCGGGCTGGCGATGGCGGACGTGACCGGCGACGGCTACCGGGATATCGTGGCCGGCCGGTATTTCTACCGCAATCCGGGTGGTGATATGAGCGGCAAGTGGCCGCGGATCGACTTGGGTTTCAATGTGGATGGCATGCTGTTCGTCGACGTCGATGGCGATGCCTACGGTGATGTGATTGCGACGGCCCTGCCGGATGTCTACTGGCTCGAGGCCGAGGATGAACAGGCCACGCGCTGGAAACGCACCTCGATCGGCACGCTCAAGAAGACCGGTCATGTCAACGGCCAGGGGTACATGCTGGCCCAGATTGTCCCGGGCGGTCGCCCGGAGATTCTGCTGGCGTGCGAAGACGGCGTGTATGCCTTCGAGATTCCCGCAGAGCCCGGCCAGGGCAACTGGCCCAAGACACGCATCGCCCATGAGACCATGGATGAAGGGATCGGTGTCGGAGATCTCGACGCGGACGGTGATATCGACATCGTCTGCGGTCGCAATGAGGACGAGAAGTACAGTGTCGTGTGTTTCCTCAATCCGGGAGACGGCAGCAGCGATTGGCCTGCGCGTCTGGTCGGGCCCAGTGAGCATGCGCCGGATAGAATCGTTTTGGCCGATATGAATGCCGACGAGCGGCTCGATGTCGTCGTTTCCGAGGAACGCTACCCTGGCAAAGAGCCCGATGCGAATCTATCCTGGTATGAGCAACTGCCCGGTGATGCGTTCCTGTGCCACGTCGTGATCACCGAATACTCCCTGAACAACCTCGATCTGGCCGATATGGATGGCGATGGGGATATGGATATCGTCACGTGCGAGCACAAGGGCCCCAAGGGCCGGCAAAAGCTGCAAATCTTCGAAAACGATGGCCGGGGGCGTTTCACCGAACACATAATCGACCGGGGCAAGGAGTCACATCTGGGAGCCCGCGTTGCGGACATGGACGGCGACGGAGACTACGATATCGTCAGTGCCGCCTGGGATTATCCGGAGTTTCTGCATTTGTGGCGCAACGACGCGGTCGCGGCCGGTGCTCGTGCCATACCCCGCGTCCGCTGGCGACACGTCTCCACGCGAACGGGCCAGATCGATTTCCCGGACGTGGGCCGCCAGGCCGCCTCGCTCATTCTCGACATCGACAAGGACGGCACGGACGACATCGTCATAGCCGGTTGGAGCAAACAGACCAGTATGGTCTGGCTCAAGAAACAAGGCGCCAGGTGGAAACGCCATCTGATCGACCAGCGGCAGAGCCATATCGAAGCCGGCGGAACCTATGCCGACATCGATGGCGACGGGGATCTCGATATCCTGCAAGGCGGCTCCTGGGCGACCAACGCCGTCTGGTGGTGGGAGAATCCTCATCCCGACTTCGATCCGGCAAAGCCCTGGGAACGCTATACGATCAAGGATAGCGGCGCCAAGCAGCATCATGATCAGATCTTCGGCGACTTCGACGGCAACGGGCGCCTCGAGTTGGCCTTCTGGAATCAGCAGGCTCAGAGACTCTGGATTGCCGACATTCCGGACGAGCCGCAGAAAAAGGAGAACTGGCGGTTGAAGGAAATCTGGTCCTGGCCCAGGACGTTCAAGTACGAAGGTCTCGCTCAGGCCGATATTGACGGCGACCGCACGGTGGATCTGATCGGCGGAGGCATGTGGTTCCAGCGTCGCGGCGATGGGACCTTTGCCTCTCACGCAGTCGACTCTGAGTACGGGAGCAGTCGCTCAGCCGCGGGCGATCTAATCGAAGGGGGACGAGTGGAGATTGTCCTCGGGTCGGGCGATACGGTCGGGCCGCTGAATCTATATCAGTATCGCGATGGCCGGTGGTCCAAGACTACGCTGATCGAAGTGGTCGATCACGGTCACACGCTGCAACTGGCGGACGTCGATGGCGATGGCCACCTCGACATTTTCACGGCCGAAATGGCCCACTGGCACAACGGCGCGAATCCGGACGCCAGGATGTGGTTCCTCTATGGCAATGGCCGGGGACAGTTTGACATTACCGAACTCACAGCCACCCAAGGGCTTGGCAATCATGAATCCAAGCTGGGCGATCTGGATGGTGACGGCGATCTCGACATTCTCCAGAAGCCCTTCGAGCTTGATGAGCCCAAGGTTAATATCGACATCTGGCTAAACGAAGGCGCAGCGCGATAGAATTTGGGAGCGTTCACATAAATCACTCCGGCGGCGGGTACGCACGCTGGATATGAGGAGAATCGATGGCGATCGTGAACATGAGACAGATGCTCCAGGAGGCCAAGGCCGGCCGTTATGCTGTGGGCGCGTTCAACATTCTGGACTACAACTCGATGCGGGCGGTCGTCGACGCGGCCGCCGAACTAAAGGCGCCCGTGATCATTCAGACCTCGGTCAAGACAGTGGTGTTCTGGGGCTACGAGCCGATCATTCAGTGGTATCGTCAACTGGCCGACGCGGTGTCGGTACCGGTGGCGATTCACCTGGACCACTGCAAGGACCTCGACGTGATCCGCCAGTGCATCGCGCACGGCTGGACCAGCGTGATGATCGATGCTTCGTCCAAGCCGTTCGAGGAGAATCTGACACTGACACAGCAGGCGGCGGAAATGGCCACACCCAAAGACATCACGGTGGAAGCCGAGATGGGGGCGATCGTCGGGGTCGAAGATGACATTCATGTTAGGGAACAGGATGCCCACTTGGCCGATCCGGATGAGGCTCAGCGGTTCTGTGAGGCGGTTTCGCTGGATTGCTTCGCCCCTGCCATCGGTACGGCCCATGGCGTCTACAAGGGCGAGCCGGTCATCGCGTTCGACCGGATTGAAACGATTGCCCGGCGGACGGGTCTGCCCTTGGCATTGCACGGTGGCACAGGACTGAGCGACGAGGTTTTTCGACGCTGCATCGCGCTGGGCTGCGCGAAAGTCAATATTTCAACCCAGCTCAAATACGCCCACATCGACGGTTTTGTGGATTATCACACCGGGCATTCGACACAATACGATCCGTTGAAGGTGTTGGCCGCTCAATATGAGCGGCTCAGGGAGGGGATCGCTCGTGACATTCAGTTGTTCGGCAGTGCGGGTAAGGTATAGAAGGGAACAGAGTATGGCGCAAGCGGTTCTCATGCCCCAGGTAGGACAGGACATCGAAACCGCCATCCTGGTGGAGTGGACGGCCCAGGTGGGTGATGCCGTGAAACCGGATGATGTGATCGCCCTGGTCGAATCGGACAAGGCCACGTTCGAGGTCCAGGCGTTGGAGGCAGGCGTGCTGTTGAAGCAATTGCTCGGTGAAGGTGAGGAAGGCAAGGTCCTGGAGCCGATCGCCTGGATCGGCCAGCCCGGTGAGCAGATCGAGCCCGATATTGGCGCGGACGAATCTTCGCCGAAACCTGAAGCTCCTCAAATTGAATCTGTCGCGCCTGCTGCATCCATGCCGTCAGAAGGAGAGCACGTCGCGGTGGCACCGGCGGCACGGCGAATCGCACGTGAACGAGGTGTGGACCTGTCCACCGTGACCGGTACGGGGCCGGGAGGCCGGATCCTCAAAGAAGACGTACTCGCTGCTGCCGCCCAGCGTCCCAGCTCTGAAGGAGTTGTCTTCTCGAAGCTGCGCCGCAAAGTCGCCGAGCGTCTGACGTACAGCCAGCGGAACATTCCGCATTTTTATCTATACGTCGATGTGAACATGAGCGAGGCGCTGAAATGGCGTCGCAACTACAATCAGGAGGCAGCGGTCAAGGCCACGATAACGGACATGATCGTGCAGGCAGTCGGACGGAGCCTCACCCGGTTTCCGAAGCTCAACGCGCACGTGGCTGACGACAAGATGATCCTCCACCAGGACATCAACATTGGCATAGCCGTCTCAGTGGAGGACGGGCTGGTCGTGCCGGTGCTGGCGCGCGCCGACACCCTTTCGCTGGAGCAGATCAGCCAGCAGGTGCGCGAAAATGCCGAGGGAGCCCGCGGGGGTGTTCTCAGACCACAGGCGACCGGAACGTTCACGATCAGTAACCTGGGCATGCATGGCGTCGGCATGTTCCTGCCGATCATCAATCCGCCCGAGTGCGCGATTCTGGGCGTCGGTGCCGTCACCAAACGTCCATATGTCACCGACGCTACCGAACTGCGTGTCGCCGAGGTCGTGACCCTGGCGCTGGCCTGCGACCATCGTGCCGTTGATGGTACGTACGCGGCAGCTTTTCTCGATGAACTTAAGCAGATTTTGGAACACTTCTCAGACTGACGGAGAACATAAATGCTTAGAGCGGTAATCTTTGATTGCGACGGTGTGCTGGTGGATACGGAGCGGGATGGCCACCGCGTTGCGTTCAATCGCGCGTTCGCCGCGAAAGGTTTTGATTTCGAATGGAGTGTCGACGAGTACGCCGAACTACTCAAGGTCGCCGGCGGCAAGGAACGCATGAGACATTACTTCGACCAGCGGGGCTGGCCGACTGACGTTGCCGACCGTGACAGCTTCATCAAAGAAATGCACAAGCTCAAGACGGATCTATTCATGAAGATCATTGCCAGCGGCGAATTGCCCTTGCGTCCTGGTGTGGCTCGCCTCGTAGACGAAATCATCGATGCCGAGCTGCTGCTGGCGGTCTGCTCGACCTCCAACGAGCGTGCGGTGAATCTGGTGGTCGAAACGATGCTTGGCCCACAGCGTAAGACCCACTTCGACGCCATTTTGGCGGGAGACGTGGTCTCGCAGAAGAAACCCGATCCGGAGATCTACAACCTGGCGCTGGAGCGCCTGGATCTGCGCCCCGGCGAATGTGTCGTGATCGAAGACAGCCAGAACGGACTGCAGGCCGCCAAATCCGCGGGCGCCTACTGCGTAGTGACGACCAACGGATACACCCTGAACGAAAATTTCGCAACGGCCGACCTGGTTGTGCCCGAGTTGGGTGACCCGCCCCACATCAACGTGACACTGGAAACACTCAAGCACTTGGCAGACTAGAAGACCATCGGAGATTCGCGATGAAGATATTCCTCGACACCGGGGACGTCGAGGCCGTTCGTGCGGCCCACGATACCGGCCTCCTGGACGGCGTCACCACCAATCCCAGCCACATTGCCAAGACGGGACGCCGGTTCCGAGAGGTGGTCAAGGAAATCTGTGCCATCGTGCCGGGGCCGGTCAGTGCCGAAGTGATGGCCGAAGAGGCGGCTGGGATGGTAGCCGAGGCGGTGGAGATTGCGGAGGTGGCCCCCAACCTCGCCATCAAGATCCCCATGACGGTCGAAGGCATGAAGGCGGTGGCGGTACTGGAGGAGGAGAAGGAGATCAGGACGAACGTGACGATGATCTTCAGTTCGACGCAAGCCTTCCTGGCGATGAAGGCGGGTGCGACCTTCGTCAGTATTGTCCTCAGTCGCCTCGACGCAGTCGCCAACGAAAGCGAAATTCTCGTGGCGGATGCCGTCCAGATTCGCGACAACTATGGCTACGCCTCCGAGATCATCGCGGGCAGTATGAAGACCCAAAACCACGTCTTGAGCTGTCTGCGCTGCGGCGTGGACATCGTCACCGTCAATCCCGATCTGTTCTTCCAGATGTTCAAGCACCCGCTGACCGACCTGGGACTGGCGGGCTTCGCCAAGGACTGGGAGAAGGTGCCGAAATGACCGACCCTGGCGGCGTTGTCTCAACGCCGTAGCGAGATGTCAGGAAAGGAGCGCGGCGATGGCAAGTATGAAAGGCCCTGGGATCTTTCTGGCGCAGTTCCTGCGCGACAATCCTCCCTACGATAGTCTGAAGAACATCGGGCGTTGGGTGGCCCCGCTCGGCTACAGAGGCGTGCAGATTCCCACCTGGGATGGCCGGGTGATCGACCTCGATCAGGCCGCCGAATCCAAAGCCTATTGTGACGATCTCAAGGCCACGTTGGCCGACTGCGGACTGGAAGTGACGGAGTTGGCGGCCCATTTGCAGGGGCAGGTCCTGGCCGTGCACCCGGCCTATGAAGTCGGCATCCAGCCCTTCCATCCTGAGGGCCTGTCGGACAAAGAGCGAACAGCGTGGGCGACGGAGCAATTGAAGAAAGCGGTCCGGGCCTCCGTCAATCTGGGTACCACCAGCGTCCCCGTCTTGTCCGGCGGATTCGCCTGGCACCTGATGTACCCCTGGCCTCAACGGCCGGCCGGACTGATCGAGATGGCCTTCTCAGAGCTTTACCGTCGCTGGCAACCCGTGCTGGATGTGGCCCGAGACAATGGCATCACCGTCGCCTATGAGCTCCATCCGGGCTCGGATATCTACGACGGCGCTACATTTGAAAGGTTTCTTGATGTCTCCGATAGTCACCCGGCCGCCTGCCTGAATTACGATCCCAGCCATTTCCTGCTCCAGCAACTGGACTATTGCGAATTCATCCGGCTCTACGGCGAGCGCATCACCGCGTTCCACGTCAAAGATGCCGAATTCCGTCCCAGCGGTCGAGTCGGTGTTTACGGTGGCTATCAGCCTTGGCCCGGGCGAGCCGGACGCTTCCGTTCCCTCGGTGACGGCCAAGTGGATTTCAGTCGGGTATTCACTTTGCTGACGGAAGCCGGGTACTGCGGCTGGGCCGTCCTGGAATGGGAGTGCTGCATCAAGAGCCCGGAGCAAGGCGCGGCCGAAGGTGCTCCCTTCATTGCCGAGCGTATCATTGAGGCAACCGAAGTGGCTTTCGATGATTTTGCCGGCGGCAAGAGCGACGACGCCCTGAACAAGAAGATGCTGGGCCTCGATTGAAATGGAGATGCTCGTGTCCGTTAGAATCAGCAAGTACCGCTGTGCTGTCACGACCATCCTTCTGGCCCTCGCGAGCGGCTGCGTCGCCCGACAGTTTGACTTCACTCGTGTCGTCGTCGACGAGAACCTGGGGGGCAGAACTGCCATCGGAGACATTGACGGTGACGGGTACAACGATATCGCCGTCCACACCTGGTCTGCCAACCGCGGCGTAGAGAACGATGGCAAGATAAGCGGGTACGAATACCCCACTTGGAAACGTCACAGTATCCTTGAGCAGGGCCACATCTTTGGCGTCGGCATCGTCCCCGCGGATCTCGACGCGGACGGCGACAACGATGTGGTCACCGCCAAGGGCAATGATGGTGAGGCCCACGTTTTCTGGTACGCCAATCCCGGAGGCGCCGCTACCGCCGGCTGGGAAGAACGCAAAGTAGCCACGGTCGAACCTGGCAGCGAAGGCAGCCTGTCGTTCAACTTGGAGCGGCTCAACGAATTCCAGTACCATTCGCGGCTTGAGTCGGGGTATGAACAAGGGTTTCGTACGATCCTGGCCACCGAATCCGACCGTCCCTACATCAGCAGGTGGTGGCCCCCCGGGCATATCATTGGCTGGGAGCACACGTTCATCCACGAGATCGCCGACCTGATGACAGCGGTTGCGACCGGCAAGCCGGTCGAGCCCAGTTTCTATGACGGACTGTGCAATCAGCAGGTTCTCGATGCGATGCAACTGGCGGCTGCAGAGAAGACCTGGGTGGACGTTCCGACCGCCTGAATCGACAAGAGGAGTAGAAGATGGCAACACGCCCGCGCATCATAGAACGTCCCTGGGGACGGTACCGCGAGTACGCCCGCAACGAGCCCTGCACCGTGTGGATCGTCGAGATGAAACCGGGAGAACAGGGCAGCCTGCAGTCTCATGAGAACTTCGACGAACTGTGGATCATGCTCACGGACGGAGGGGAAGTCCAGGTCGGAGACGAAATCAAAGAGACCCACGCCGGCGATGAAATCTTCATCCCTCGGCAAACGAAGCACCGTCTGGCCAACCGCGGCAAGACGCTATTCCGTATGCTCGAAGTGGCCTATGGCGATGTCCAGGACAACGACAAGGTACGATATGAAGACAAGTACGGACGGGTCTAGGTCGATGGTAATATCCGGAGGCAGCTCATGGAGAGGTCTCAGAAAGTAAGACCGCTGCTCTGTATCGGCGATATGGTGGCGGACATCGTCGCCAGTCCCCTTTCCCAGCCACCGACGCCGGGCGAGTCGGTGCTGACCGACCGGATCGCCATCTATCCCGGGGGCAATGCTTTGAACATGGCCGTGGCCACGTGTCGTCTGGGAGACCCGGTGACCATGGCCGGCAGCGTGGGAGACGATGCCTTGGGAACGCTGCTGCTGGATCAGTTGCAGACGTACGGCCTGGACACGCGTGGCGTACGCCGAGAGCCCGGTGGTGCGACGGCTTCAACCTTCATTCTCCGCGTCGAGGGCGAGGATCGTTGCTTCATCAGTGCTCTGGGCGTGGGCGCCGGTTTCACCGGCGAGCATGTTTCTCCCGATCTGATCCCCGAGGATGGCGTTGTACTGATAGGCGGTTACCTGAAGTTACCCGCCTGGAATGACGATATTTTGATTGGCCTTCTGCGGCGGACTCGCGAGCGAAACAGTATAGTTGTGCTCAATGTCTGTATCGTGCGGGACAGCGGTGTAGCCCCGGAGCGATGCCTGCGGCTGCTCGAATACGTCGATGTGTTCGTACCCAATGAAGACGAAGCCGGTGCGCTGACCGGTGAGACTGAACCGGCGCGCCAGGCGACGGTTCTGCGCGAGGCCGGAGCGCGTGTGGCGGTGATCACGCAGGGCCGGCAAGGTCTTTACGCCGAGGATGGCAAGTGTACGGTGACTATGGATGCCTTTCAGGTGCCGATGATGGACCCCTCGGGCTGCGGTGATTGCTTCACCGCCGGACTGTTGGCCGCGCTGCGGCGCGGGTGGGATACGGTGCCCATGCTTGAATTTGGCAGTGCGATCGGGGCGCTCGGAGCGACGGCATTGGGATGTACCAACGGCGTACCGTCATTCGCGGAGGCGGAGCGGTTCCTCAGGGGCAACACCGTGCGAATGTCTGTTCGGCCCGTGGAATGAAAGAGACGGTGCACCGGAGGTCGAATATACGCGCCTTTCCGTGAGGGAGGATTGTCAGAACCGGCAGCGTAACGCATCCGGGATTTCTGGGTGAGAAGGAGGATGTTGCGATGAGACACTTCTGCTTCATAGGTGTTGGCCTCATGTTCCCGGCCATTTTCGCCGCCCCAACGTCGGCCGACCTCAACATGAGGGATGTGGTGGGGTTTTGGCTTTTCGACGAGGGGGCGGGTGAAATGGCCTGCGACAGCTCGGGCCATGAGAACCATGGCACGTTCAACGGGACCCTCGAATGGACCGAGGGTGTATACCGCTTTGAACTGGCGTGCCGGCCGGGACGCGACCTTGCACGAGGTCTACTTCGGGACCGACTCGAGCGATCTGGCGTTGTTCGGCACCAGTTCCGAGCAACCCGTGACACCGGATGCACTCGAATTCGGAACCACCTACTACTGGAAAGTGGACGAAGTTAACGACGCCAGCGTTCCGCGTCTCTGGGAAGGCGCTGTCTGGAGGTTTGCCACGCAGGAGTTTACGGCGATCGATGATATGGAGAGCTACGACGACGAAAACCGGATCTATGACACCTGGCTCGACGGCTGGGTCAATGAGACCGGTTCTACCGTCGGCTATCTGGAGGAACCGTTTCCGGAGAGATCGACTGTCAACAGCGGTCGGCAGTCCATGCCCTGCAATACGACAACAGCGCGGCCCCCTTCTATTCCGAAGCCGAGCGTGATCTGGGCGGCATGGACCTCGATACGAACGGGGCCGAGATCCTCAGACTGTTCGTTGCCGGCGAGGGGCCGACGGAACTACTCTATGTGGCTCTGGAAGACACGGCCGGAAACGTGGCGATTGCGACGCACGCGGCTCCGGAGACCCTGGACCCCTCGGCGTGGCAGCCATGGCTGATTCCGTACAGCGATCTGAGCGGTATCAACCTCGATAGCGTCCGAACAGTGTATATGGGCGTCGGCGACCGGGGCAGCCCGAGCGCCGGAGGCACCGGTATCGGCTTCATCGACGATATCGGCTTCGGCAAGCCTGTTGTCGTCGAGTGATCCGATCAACGCCTCGTGATTTAGCTCTCGACTAAGCCGTGGGATTTGGGCTATAATGGTGTCGAAGGGAGTGCCCATACAGCGAGCGATCACGTCGAATCGTGACGCAGGAGAAAGAGGGTCTCTGGTGTGCGGCCAGAGTGTGGTTGACATGACCTTTTTCGAAGGAGGATTGTCATGTGCACGAGACAGCGCTTCATCGTTTCACTCGTTTCCATTTCACTGCTGATTGCCGCCGGCCTCACCTACGCCGACGACTCCGGCTTGGTTGGTTGGTGGAGGTTCGACGAAGGGACCGGAACGGGGGCCGCCGATTCCAGCGGCAGCGGCAACGACGGGACGGTAGTTGGGGCTGAATGGGTCGCTCCCGGCTGGGACCAGAAAGGCTACTGTCTCGAATTCCTTTACGCAGACGACGAGAGCGACCTCGTCGATCTGGGCACGATGGATGTCGTGGGAGAGGGTATCACGATCACCGGATGGGTCACCCCTTACACCTTCACTCAGAATGACGCGCGGGTGATCTCCAAGTCCTCCACGGGGGCCACGGGGGACGGACACTGGTGGATGTTGAGTACGTTGAACGGAGTCAACGTTCGATTTCGTCTCAAGACCAACGAGAGCAACACCACGCTGACGCTCATCGACACGGCCGGCGTGCTCGTAACGGGGGAGTGGCAGTTTGTCACGGCCAGGTGGGATGGGACGACGGCCTCGACGTACGTCAACACCGTGGAAACCGGCAGTGCCGCCAAAGGAGGAACCGCGGTGGCGACGGATGCGAGCGTACCCGTGGCCATTGGCAACCAGCCCGCTACGGCTGGAGACGGCCCGCGCGCCTGGGATGGTCTGATCGACGATGTCCGGGTCTACAATCGCGCCCTGACGATGGAGGAACTTGCGGAAGTCATGCTGGGAGGCGGACCAGGGGCGAACACAGAGTTGGCCTCTGCACCGGCGCCGGGGGATGGGCAAACGGATGTGCCGCGTGATACGGCTCTCCGTTGGACGGCGGGCGAATTGGCCGGGACGCACGATGTCTATTTCGGCGCCGCTGCGGCGGACGTTGAAGCGGCCGAGCGCGCGAATCCGCTGGGCGTGCTGGTCGGCCAGGGCCAGACCGCCACGACGTACGAACCGCCCACGGTGCTGGAATTCGGACAGACCTATTACTGGCGCGTCGATGAAGTCAATGCGACGCCGGACCGTGCCATCTTCAAAGGCGCGCTCTGGAGCTTCACGGTCGAGCCCTTTGCCTATCCGATCGCGAACATCGTCGCTACGACCAACGCGTCGTCGGATGCCGGGGCCGGGCCGGAGAACACGGTCAACGGCTCGGGCCTGAACGCCGAGGACGAACATTCCATCGCCGCCACCGACATGTGGCTGGCCACGCCGAGCGGCGCCGAGCCCGTCTACATCCAGTATGAATTCGACGGCGTCTACAAACTGCACGAGATGCTGGTGTGGAACTACAACGTGCAGTTCGAGCTGGTACTGGGCTTCGGGCTCAAGGATGTTACGATCGAGTACTCCCAGGACGGCGCCGAATGGATGTCGCTGGGGGCGGTGGAATTCGCCAAGGCGACCGCGACCGCGGGCTACACCGCCAATACAACGGTGGACCTGCAAGGCGTCGCGGCGCGTTATGTGCGGCTGACGGTCAACAGCGGCTGGGGCATGCTGGGCCAGCATGGCTTGAGCGAAGTGCGTTTTCTCTCGATCCCCGTTCAGCCGCGTGAGCCCCAGCCGGCCGCCGGTGCGACCGACGTCAGCCCGGCTGCCGGGCTCGCCTGGCGCGCGGGTCGCGAAGCGGCTTCTCATGAGGTCTACCTCGGCACCGATCCAGAGGCGTTGGAGCTCGCAGACACGGTAACGCGGGCGTCCCTGACGCCGGGCGATCTGCTGTTCGGACAGACGTACTACTGGAAGGTCAGCGAGGTCAATGAGGCCGAAGCGATCGCGACGTGGGAAGGCCCCGTCTGGGACTTCATGACGCAGGAGTATGCGACGATCGACGATATGGAAAGCTACAACGATGAGGATAACACCATCTACGATACGTGGCTCGACGGCTGGGTCAACGAGACCGGCTCGACGGTCGGCTATCTGGAGGCGCCGTTTGCCGAGCGGTCGATCGTCCACGGCGGTAGTCAGTCGATGCCGCTGACCTATGACAATACTGCGGCACCGTTCTACTCCGAGGCCGAATACGACGTGGGCGGCATGGATTGGGACATCCACGGCGCCGATACGCTCCGGCTCTTCGTCTCGGGCCAAGCGCCGGACTTCTTCGAGAGCACCGACGGTACCATTGTCATGAACGCCATCGGCGACGATATCTGGAACACCGCCGATCAAGGTCGCTATGTCTATAAACAATTGACCGGCGCCGGCTCGATGACGGTCCGCGTCGACTATCTCGACGGGACGCCCAGCACCTGGGCCAAAGGCGGCGTGATGGTGCGGCAGAATACCGAGGCCGGCGCGATCAATGCCTTTGTCGCGATGACCGGTGGCGGGCGCGGCGCGACCTTCCAGCAGCGTCTTGAGGCCGACGCGAGTTCGGTGTCGCAACACACCTATGAGGGCAACCCGTTTGCCCCGCCGTACTGGGTCAAGCTGGAGCGGGCCGGCAGTGCCGTCTCCGCGTTTATCTCCCCCGATGGCCAGACCTGGCAGCAGGCCGGCGACACGGCGACCGTCGCGCTGACCGATTCGGTCCTGATCGGTTTGGCGCTGACAAGCCACGACGCCGGCGTGGCCACCAGCGCCACGTTCAGCAACGTCAGCACGACGGGCAACGTCAGTGGTTCGTGGCAAGTCGCCGAGATCGGCGTCGAGCAGCCTACCGGTGGCAACGACGCGGAGACGCTCTACGTAGCCATCGAGGATAGCGCCGGCAACGTTGCGGTCGCGACGCATCCCGACGCGGCGGTCCGCTCGGGCTGGACGGAATGGTTGATTCCGTATAGCGATTTGACCGGCGTCAACCTCAACAGCGTTCGCATGATGTACATCGGCCTGGGAAATCGCGACAACCCCAGCGCCGGAGGCAGCGGCCTGATCTTCATCGATGATATCGCCTTCGGCCATCCCGCTGGGGTCGAATAGAGGGGTCTTTGCGGGGTTTCACTCTGGGCGTCCGTTCCAGGGCCGGAGACCATGAAATCGCATGGGGCTGCGAGCGTCGTTCGCAGCCCTTTCTTAATCTGCGCCGAGCCTGGGACGTCAAACCGCGCGAAGACGTGCAGACATATCTCGCACAGATCGAACGCGTCGCCAGGTCGCACCGAGACCTTCCCTCCCCCGCTTGCCTACATCCGCAGCCAGCGACGGTAGAGCATTCTGCGAGATACATCCTCCGATCTTCTTTCTTGCCAAGGACTTAACGCATTCCCCACGGTGGAACGCGTAGTCTCCACAATTGACTCGACCTGGCTCCTCGCAGATAGTATAATGTTTAATGTTTGCTTCGGTTTGCGCTCAGATCGAGTCAAGGCTGTGCGGTTGGCTGCTTCGCGCGGGTTTCACGTCCAGGGACCTGAGAGAGAGGGAAAACGCCATGCACACATCACAAGCTGCAACGCCAGCGGTTCAAATCGCTCTTGTTCCCCGTTTATCCGGATAGTTTTCGTCGAATAATCTGCGCCGTGACACTGTTTGTGAAGGAGGATCGTCATGTTTCGAGATGCGATGCGTTCGATGTGTTTGGCTCTCTTGCTTGTCTCGGTGGCCGGGGCGGCGGACATTCACTGGACCGGGGCCGGTGGCGACACTCGGTGGGACAATCCCGCCAACTGGGAAACCGGCCAGGTCCCCACGGGCGGTGACAACGCGTACATCGATGTCCCGGCCGCCCGCGCGCCCAATGGCCCGGTGATCTCGGAGGGTATGGAGGCAGCGATCTCGGGGCTGGCGTGTGAAGTCGCGGGCGAGCCGGTCATGACGATGACCGGCGGCACCCTCGATGTCGGCTCCTGGATCTGGTGGGGTGACGGGGCCAACTGCCACGGCACGTTCTACATGAGCGGCGGCACCATCACCACGGGCTCGGAGTTCGAGCTCGGCTGGGGCGGCGGGGAAGGCACCTGGTACATGACCGGCGGCACGATCAATGCCCAGGAATTCGTCGTGCCGACCGCCACCGGTCGGGCCGGACAGATGTATCTGCACGGCGGCATTATCAATGTCGGTGACGGCGGCTTGTCGATGACGGAAGTCGGTCTGATCGATATCACCGAGGGCATCATGACGCTGGAAGGTGACCTGCGCGAGACTGTCCAGGACTATATCGACGTCGGCCTGATCACCGCCTACGGCGGCGATGGTAGCTTCGAGATCGACTACGACCTGACCAACGCAGGCTTAACCACCGTGATCGCCGTGGCCCCCGTGACGGGCAAGGCCTATGCACCAGTGGCGCCCACCAATGGCGAAACCGATGTCTATCGTGACACGGATCTGATCTGGATTCCGGGTCGCTATGCCAACAAACATGATGTCTACCTGGGGACCGTCTTCGAAGATGTCAACAATGCCAGCCGTGCCAACCCGATGGACGTGCTGATCGGGCAGAACGTTGACGCCGCTACTTACGATCCGGCCGGCCATCTCGAATTCGGACAGACCTATTACTGGCGCATCGACGAGGTCAACGGCGCGCCGGACTTCTCCATCTTCAAGGGCGATGTCTGGAGCTTCACCACCGAAGCTTTTGTCTACCCGATCGACAACATCATCGCCACGAGCAATACGACCTCCGATCCGGACGCGGGACCGGAGAACACGGTTAACGGCTCCGGCCTGAACGCTGCGGACGAGCATTCGACCAGGGCCTCGGAGATGTGGCTGGGCAGCGCGCCGGCCGACGAACCGGCATGGATTCAGTACGAATTCGACAGGGTCTATCAGTTGCGCGAGATGGTCGTCTGGAACTACAACGTCGAGTTCGAGCTGATCCTCGGTTTCGGCCTCAAGGACGTCACCATCGAGTATTCCGCCGACGGTGACACCTGGACGACGCTGGGCGATATGGAGCTGGCTCAGGGGACGGCGCGCTCGGGTTACGTCGCCAACACGACGGTCGATTTTGCCGGCGCCGCGGCCAAGTTCGTCAAGCTGACCGTCAATTCCGGCTGGGGTGCCCTGCCCCAATACGGCCTCAGTGAAGTCCGATTCCTGCAAAGCCCCGCGCACGCCCGCGCTCCGCGGCCGGCCTCCGGAGACGTCGGTGTTCATCCCGGCGCGATGCTGAACTGGCGCGCGGGCCGGGAGGCCGCCACCCATGAGGTCTATCTCAGCGCCGACCAACAGGCAGTCGCCGATGGCACGGCTCTGGTCGAGACCGTCGATGCCGAGCGGTACAGCCTGGCCGGCCTCGACCTCCAGTTGGGAGAAACCTACTACTGGAAAGTCGACGAGGTCAATGAGGCAGAGACCCCCTCTGTCTGGGAGGGCAGTCTCTGGAGCTTCTCAGTCAGTGACTACCTGGTCGTGGATGATTTCGAGCGTTACAACGACGACGAGGGCAACCGCATCTACCAGAACTGGATCGACGGCCTGGACGTGGCCGGCAATGGCTCGCAGGTCGGTTACGACGACGGCCCCTTCGCCGAGCGCACGATCGTGCACGGTGGCAGGCAGTCC
>CP070782.1:3236973-3260333 GCA_020346325.1 Phycisphaerales bacterium | reverse complement strand
GCCACAGGACGGCGTAGCGCCTCTCGGTGCGTTTGAAACGATGCATCGTGAGAAAGCAGGAATGATTGTTGAGATCGTACAGGGAATACGTGTCCGGCGGCAGTTCACTGGGTGCCAGCAGCGCCGCGTTCGGGTCCCAGATGAACAATCGCGCCGGCTGGCTCGGCGTGCCGACGTATCCGCAAACCAGCCCGGCATCGTTGATGGTTCGCAGGTCATCGTTTGAGCTCGAAAGCGTCATTATGTCGCGCATGCCGGTGGCCCTGTCCCAGACGAAGGCATGCCGCGAGGCATCGGCGGTTACCGAGGTGCCCGCGACCTGACCGTGGTTGTTCAGCGCCGCCGCCTCACTCGAGCCGCCCCCCAAGTCTCCGAGTAGATGTATGGCACTGTTGGGGTCCCGGATGAACGCCTGCCCGCTCCCATCCGCAGCGCGTAGCGTGCCGGCAATCTGACCGGCATTGTTGATGTCGGCCCGCCCGCCCGGTTGTCCGTTGTTCAGGTCGCCCAGATCCTCAATGCCCCGCGCGCGATCCCACAGGAACAGATGAAAATCGCCGCCAGCGGTTTGGCTGTATCCAACGACCTGGCCGCGATCGTTGAGCGCAAAGGGGACGGTGAACGCGCCCCCGAGCGAAGGGAGGACCGTGACGCGGTAGAGTTTGGGCTGTCGATCGGCACGGAGCACGATAAGTGTGGTCAGCCCCAGCACAGCGGCCAGGACAACAATGACGACGCGTCGTTTCGCCTTCACAAGGGTCCCTCGCACATTGTCACGACTCTCGCCTTCTGCGCTCGCCCCGCTTCGGGGACACGACTATCCGAGTGTACCCGGCCCTGCCGGTGGGAACAACGCTTTTTCGCCAGCCGGGAAGACAGGTGCGCCTGTAGGGGCAGCCCACCGTGGCTGCCCGGGCTGGGCTCAATAGTAGACCGCGGCTTGGATGAAGAGGCTGACGGGGGAGGCGCCGTATACGCTGCGGAGTTGGCCGTTCTTGGGCTCGGCGCCCCAGGGGATAAAGGTGTTGGTGGTCAGCGTGATGTTGCGGTCGAGGTCGAGGCGCAGCGACGGGCTCAGGACGCCGGAACCGTCGGTGGGATTGGCCAGGACGAGAAAGCCACCGTTGACGGCCTCGTTGAAGGGATAGCTCAATTGCGCCGCGAGCGCCTCGCGTCCGAGGATCTGCGTGTCACCCCGCAGATACCGCTTCTGAAAGTCAGGGTCTTGCAGCCGCAACAGGATATCCTCGGCATCCTTGACCCCGAAATCGCAGTAGTGGTATTCGCCCAGCAGGGTCAGGCCGTTGCCGACATTGAACGTGTACGAACTGCCCATAACCAGCTTCGTCGCCAGATGGTCGCCTCCCCACAGCGTGCCGTCCGGCTGGGCTTCGGGCGTGTCGAAAAGCGCCAGTTCACCGTGCACCTCGGCCTCGCCCACGATCGCGGAAAACGTGGTGCCCACCATGAAATCCTCGGCGCGCTGGCCGAAGATCAGCGACCCGTCGATGTCACCGAGGTAGCCGCGGAAGCGTCCCAGCCAGGCGGACTGCTCCCAGGTTTCGCCGAAGGCCGTGATGCTCTCGGCCGAGCTCGTGGTCGAAAGGCGATACTCAGCGCGGAAGGCATCGACGCCCCGCCGCCATTCGCGGTCCACCTCCAGCGGTGAAAACGGACTGAACACGTCGACCGCACTGAACAGCGTGCCGCGCCCGAGACCGATGGCCTGGCGCCCGATGGTGACATCGCCCCAGGCCGGATGCAGCGCTACCAGGGCGCGATCGATTTCATGGCGGTAGGAGAAATCATCGTCGGCCGCGATCTCCCAATCGAGTTGCGTGATACGAAATGGGGCTTTCGCGTCGGCCGGCAGAACGCTGCCCCCGGCGCCCAGTCCGGTGCCGCCCGAGATCCAGCGGGCCCGCTGTTCGTAGGCCAGTTCGGAATCCATCCAGTCGTTGTGGCGCACGTCCAGGCCCAGCCGCAGGCGCGTCAGCGTCGTGCGGCTGAAATCCTCGGGGAACAGAAGCGGATCACTCGGCGCATTAGAGGCGAGCGACGTCACCTTGCCGGCCACATCCAGGTCACCGCGGCTGCCCCGCTCGTCGTCGGACCACAGTTCCACCCCCGGGGCCCAGCGCGCCGCCAGCAGGACAAGCAGAACGAATTGCTTGCGTTGTCGGCCGCGTGTGCGAAACACTGCTAAATCCCCTTGCATCGATATGATGACAGCACACCGCGCTGTTTGTCATCCTGAGCCGGAGGTGAAGGATCTGGGCTCGGTCTGAGAACCACCGTCAATCCCAGTCTGGAGCCAGATGCTTCACTCCGCTCAGCATGACAACTGTGCGTTTGCCTCGGTCGTTATGGCATTACGCATGTGCAAATCCGTTTAGGTCTCCTGAGTTTCTTTCGGCGTATCGGCCAAAGGCGCGGGCGTCTTGGTCTCGTCTTTCGCCACCCGGCCATCGACCAGGGTCACCACACGGCGGGCGTGCGCGACCACACGCGGATCATGGGTCGAGAAGACGAAGGTGATGCCGTATTCGGTGTTGAGCCGCCGCATCATGGCCAACAGGATCTCGGCGTTTTCGCCGTCGAGGTTCGCCGTCGGTTCGTCGGCCAGTACGAGCTGTGGTTTCGACGCCACCGCCCGCGCGACGGCGACGCGCTGCTGCTGACCGCCGGAGAGCGCATTGGGCCGGCGGTCCGCCAACTCGCTGAGGCCCAACTGGTCAAGGATCTCCATCGCCCGGGTGGCCCGCGCGGCGCCGACGCCCTGGAGTTCGAGCACGAATTCGACGTTCTCCCGCGCCGTCAGGACGGGGACGAGATTGTACGCCTGGAAGACGAAGCCCAGTTCGTGCAGGCGCAGGTCGGCGCGGCGGCGCTTGCTCAACTCCGCAACATCGTGGCCCAGTACGGTCAGTTGTCCGGCCGTGGGGACATCGAGGGCGCCGACGAGATTGAGAAACGTCGTCTTGCCGCTGCCGCTGGGTCCGACGATGGCGACGAGATCGCCCTTGTGGACATCGAGTGTGACACCGGTCAGGGCATGGACCTCGATCTTGCCGGTATCGTAGACCTTGGTGACATCGCGTGCCGTTACCAGGACTTCATTTGTCATCGGTTACTCCTTGGCCCGCCGATTCCGGGCCGCGCTATTGCTCCACCCGCAGCGCGGCGGCCGGGTCGGTGCGAATCGCGAACCACGCCGGGTAGAACGAACTGAGCACCGTCGCCGTCAGCGCCAACTCGAACGCCAGCGGAATCAGCCACCAGCCAAAATCGCCTTTGAACACTGGATCGAACAGGACGTTCGACACGGCCAGATCCGAGGTGCCGTACATCTTGGTGAAGTCGATGCCGTGCGTGGCCACGTAATAGGCCGCGGGCAGGCCGAACGCCAGCCCCAGCACCGAACCGAGCAGGCCCAGGATCACACCCTCGGCCACCATGACGCGTATCAACCGGCCGCTCTTCATCCCCAGGGCCGAGAGCACCGCGAACTCACGACGTCGCTCCAGCACCGCCGCCAGTTGCGCGCTCATGATCCCGAGAAAGACCACCGTCATCAGCAGACCCACCGTCAGGCGCGTCCAGGTTTCATCCACTTCGGTGCCGGAAGCCAGTTCGGGCATAATCTCCTTCCACGTCACCACGGCGTAGTCGTCGGGCAGCCTGCTTTGCAGGTCGCGCACGTGACGGGCGAGATGCTTGGGATTGTCCACTAGCGCGGTCAGATCGGCGGCGCCCGCTCGGCCGGTGAGATGCTCTACGTCTGGCAGGTTTACGTGACAGATGATCCCGTCCAACTCCTGGCTGCCGGTCTCCACGATGCCGACGATGCGCAGCATGGCGCTGCTCATTTCGTTCTCGGCGTTGGCGACCGTGACCATGAGCGGATCGTCCAGTGTCACGTCCAGACGCCTGGCCAGGGCCCGGCCGACAACCGTTGTACCCGGCTCATCGGGACGGAGATACTGCCCCTCGACAACATTGCGCACGAGCCGATTGATCGTCCGCTCCGTGTTCGGATCGACGCCCACGATCTCCACGCCCGCGACGCGCGTTCCGAAGGCCAGCAGCCCTTCCGTCCGGGCGTGCGGCGTAACAACGCCGATCCCTTCCGTAGCCTGTAAAATCTCATCAATGCTTTGCCAGTCGGCCAGCCGCAGATCGTTCTCACGCGTCTCGGGCCAGGCGGCCGGGACGATGCGCAAATGGCCGGCTCCACTTTCGGCTGCCGCTTTGAGCATCATCTTGCCTTCGCCCCGCACGAACGCGATCATGAACAGGCAGACGGCCGAACCGAGCCCGATGCCCAGAATGGCCAGAATCGTCCGGCGCAGGTGCCGGCGGAGGCTGCATATGGCATAGCGTGTCGAAATCGAGACCCTCATGCGCGCATCGCCTCCATCGGTTCCAATCGAGCGGCCGTCCAGGCGGGCCAGACCGAGGCCACCAGCGACGTGAACAGTACGGCGACCAGTCCCAGCAGCGTATCCGAGGGCTCCAGCCTGGGGAAGACGTGCAGCGGCAGGTTGAGCCCTTTGTACGCCATGTCCTTGACTTCGCCGCTACCGCCCCACGAGGCCATGTCGATCCCCGAATCGGCCGTGGCGAAGACGAACAGATAGCCCAGGGCGGTACCGATGATGACGCCGAGGATGCCCGTCAGCACGGCCTCGATCACGATCATATGGACCAGACGCCGCGGCCGACTGCCCAACGCCAGCAACATGCCGAACTCGTGCATCCGCTCAAACGTCGCCATCATCAGCGTATTGGCAATGCCGGCCACCGCCGCGATGAACACGATGACCACCACGAAGTAGCCCACGTAGTCGGAGGTCTTCAGAATGATCACCAGCTCCGGAACGATCTCCATCCACGAGTTGATCTCGGTGCCGGCCAGGGCCGGACTGCGGCCGAGGCGCTCGACGATGCCTTCGGCCTGGCCTGCCTGGGTCGCGCGGATGACAATCTCGTGGGCCTGATCGGGCATCACCAACAAGGTCTGGGCATCGGCCAGGGACATGACCACGCCCGACTGGTTGACCAGATCGGCGGGCGAGCTGATGATGTCCTGAACGATGAACAGATCGTTGGCCAGCGAGCCATCGGCCGCCTGGCCCACGACCGCAATCTCCATCCCAGGCTCGGCCCCGGCCTTCTTCGCCAGCCGATGCCCCAGGAGAACGTGTCTTTCCTTGAGTGGCTCGTCGAGCCCTGAGAGCATGCCGTAGGGCTCGGACTCGACCTCCATATCCAGCCCGACCACCATCGCGATGAACGCATCCTGCTGCGGCGCGACCAGCGCCGGGGCGTAGATGCGGGCGGCGGCGCTGCCGACTCCCTGGTCGGCCTGGATTTCACCGACGATGCTCGTGACCTCCTCGATGAAGAGGTCCAGGGCCCGCTCTTCGCGCCACTGCGGGGCATGGACCTGGGCATGGCCGATCATCGGCCCGGTGATGGCCAGGCGGATGTTGTCGGCGTAGCCGCGCATCAGGCCGTTACTGGCCAGCAGCGCGAACTGGCCCACGCCGATGGCCAGCAGGGCCAGCGCCGTGCGCTTCTTGTTGCGGCCGAGATTGCGCCAGCCGATTTTGAGCGTGCTGAATTGCATCGCCTCTTCGTCCCCTACCGTTTCTGTTCCAGGTTCGCCAGACTGAACGTCGACTCCGGCACGTCTACGTCGAACTTGATGTCGAGGTAGATCATCTCCGTCTTGTGCCCATCCTTGTCCTCGGGGATCAGGGTCATGTGGGCGGGGATGCGCTTGCCGTCAAAGACCTTCACGTCGGACCAGCGCATCCTCCGCGCCAGGCGGTCCTTGCGATCGTAGTACTCAGCTTGCAGCGGGATGCGGGCATCTTCGGAGAGGACCAGCTCGAATCGGTTCCACAGACCGACAATGTCGGGCTTGGCGTTAAAGCGGACCCGCCAGCCCTTGGGGTCCGCAGACGGTCCCACGAGTTCGTACACGTAGTCCTTCGAATACGACGACTCCTTGACCAGATCGTCGTTGGTGAAGTCACTGCCCATCCAGGAGGCCAGCATCATCGAAGGCGGAATGCGAATCGTCCGCTTGATGCGCGGAAGATAGTTCCACAGGTTCTTCTCGACCTTCAGGGTGGCAGTCCCCTTCTCCCGCGCCGGCGATTGGATGAGCACGAGGGCGCGCTCCTCGCCCCGGGTCCACATCTTCATCTCCAGCGTGCGCTGCCGGCGCGGCTTGGTCACGATCAGCTTCGCCTCCGAAATGCTGCTGTCGGAGCGATAGAGATCCTCGAAGTACTTCACGACCGCATCGACATCGACTTCGCCGTCCTTGACGAACGAGGGCTCGTTGGGCGCACCGTTAGGATCGGTCGTCCGGCTCCGGGCCCAAGCGGCACCGGCCACCAGCACGCTGAGTGCCACCATCACAACCACCCTTCCAACCGAACGAATCTCACTGATGGCTCTCATCGCTGCATCCTCTTTGGCCTTCGTTCTTATCGGCTCGCGGCGCGCACGGCCGTCTTCTCAACCAGACGCGTCAGGTCCCGCGTTCTTCAATCTTCCGGGGCCACCTGTCTCTGTCGCAGCCATTTCTCGATCAGCGCCGGATACTCCTTTTCGACGAACGTGAACAGGTCGTGTCCTTCCCTTAGTCGCTCGCGGACCCGGGCTGGTTCATTTTGCAGGATCCCTAATCCGCGTCCGGCCAGGCCCCGGATCTCGGAGAACATCTGGATTTCCGTGTGCAGCAAGTTGGCGAAACTGCCCGACCGAATGCGATAACATCCGCCCCGCTGACCCGGAATGCCGACGCGCTCGACACCCCAGATCTGGAGCAGCCGCGTCATCGTACTGATTGACCCCCGACTGGCACGCAGGGCCTCAGCGATCTGGCCCGCTGTCTGCTCGGGCGGATCACAGATCAGCAGCCAGCCCCAGATGCGTCCGGCCATCCGGGGGAAACCCGTCTTCTCGAAGAAAATGCCCATCTCTTCGGCAAATTCCAGCCTCGCGGTATGTATGTCTTTAGCCATAGCGTTTCTCCAGAACCACCGCAGCATACCAAGGCCGGGCATTTCAGTATATACTGAAATTACGAAATATTCACATTTTCTTGGCTTCGTGACAGAAGCCGCTCCCGGCACTACAATCGGGCCGACGCCTGGAGATCGGATCGGCCCGCACGAACAAGGGCCCTGGACGCTGATAACGGGGAGTATGCTCATGCCGACAGTACGGATCGCCATCGGCCAAATCGTGTGCCTGGATGGAGACCGGGTGGGAAACCTCGCCCGCATTGCCAATGCCGTGGAGGAGGCCAAACGCGCCGATGCCGATATCGTCTGCCTGCCGGAGATGGCCCTGCTGGGCTGGGTGAACCCCGACGCCCATCAGCGGGCCCACCCCATCCCGGGAGAGGATTCGCAAGCGTTGTGCACGCTGGCCCGCGATCACAAGATCCACCTCTGCGTCGGACTGGCGGAGAAGGTGGCCGACTGCCTGTATGACACGGCCCTGCTTATCGACGACGCAGGTCAGATCCTCCTGAAACACCGCAAGATCAACCTTCTGGCGGAACTGATGACGCCCCCGTATATGGCGGGCCAGGAAGTCCGCGTGGCAGAAACGAGGCTCGGGCGCATCGGCCTGCTGATTTGTGCCGATACCCACGAATCAGAGATCCTGGCTAGGATGGCCGAACTGGAGCCCAAGCTGGTACTGGTGCCCTATGGCTACGCCGCTCGAGAAGAAGCCTGGCCCGGGCATGGCAAGGCGCTGGAAAACGTGGTGATCAACACCGCCAAAACGATCGGTGCTGGGACTATCGGCACCAATCTTATCGGACAGATCACGCACGGCCCGTGGCGCGGCATGACCTACGGCGGGCACAGCGTGGCGGCCGACAAAACAGGCCGGGTCCTCGCCCTTGGCAAGGACCTCGACCGGGATATCCGGATAATCGCGCTGCCACTGGATCCCTAGTGGTGCTGGAGAGCGTGCGAAACAGCCGAACCGCCTGCGCCGGCCTCCCCCGCCCGGTGCGCGAGAGCGGGGCCGGCATAGCCCCCGGCGGAGCCTTGCACACGATCCAGCAACCGGTTCAGCAAACGAACGTGCCGGTTTTCCTCATCGACCATAGTATCGATCATGCCGCGGCTGGCCGGATCGCAGGCAAACTCCTTCAGGCCGTGATAGAAAATCACCACGCCTTCTGATCGCCTGATAGCGTCTCGGACAATCTGCGACCGGGTTTCACGTCCCGTCGGCTGACCGTGGGGATTCGCGTCGGTGCCGAAACAGCTCAGACCGGCCATCACCTGGGGATTCGATACCACGTAGTTATCCGGGTCGAACGTGCCGAGTTCCCCAGTCTTTTCCGAATATTCCTGCCGAATGCGAGCCCAGGCCTGCTGGTGTTTGGCCCGCCAGGAGGCCAGATTGTAGTACATATTGCGCCGTTCCCAATCGGCAAACCGCTCGGCCGCCTTCAGGCAGAACCGCGCTGCCTTGTGCTCGACCTCTTCGGCAATCTCCATCACATCGAAAACGCTAAAGCACAGATCCATGTGATCTACTCCTTCAGGGCCGGCTGCGGCAAGCCCCTCATGCCGTCTTCACCTGCCCGCCCTTCACCAGGGCCTTTTTCATGGCGAAGCACTCATCACTACATTGGATACTACGAGCGAATTGCCAGGCGGGTGTTAAAAGTGCGTTAGTTCTTGCAGAATTTCAGACGGGGCGGACTCGACGACCGTGGCATCCCGGTCGAGCGTGGCGCAGCCGTGGCATTGCCAGTCGAAGAGTCCAGTCAACTTGTTGCCAGACTTTCCGGTTCGATTCAGCAATCCCAGAAACTTGATGCCTTCGGCGGCCTTGGTGATATCGAAGGCCAAACAGAACAGAGCATTAGCATCAGGTCGCGAATCAAACCGCGTATACCCTGCGGATGCCGGATCCCAAAGTGACGACAGAGTCGAACCACCCCCAGCAAGGCGCCCCCTGGTTCCGATAAACGGCGGATCGCCGCCATCCGGCGCCTGCGGTGAGAAAGGCCCTTTTCGATCGGGCCATAGGCCCGATAAAGGGACGGCACATGTTCGTGCGGCGGCTTTTCGAGAACCCCTATATCGTGGTAAACGCGTATTTTTGGGAAGGTCCGCAACGGTCGCGCTTTTTGGATCGACTTGCTGCCGTTCCTTGCCGACAGATACAGATATTGAAGAAGGGCAATCTGAAAATCTGTCGATTTCACAAAGGATGGAAAATGGTCCCTACCCGGCAAGTCGATCTCGAAACGCACATGGCCGACCTCCTCCTGAAGAGCGAAGCGGCCCTGGATGAGTTGCACCGATACTACCAGGTCGGTCGCCACGAGGGGAAATTTGTAGAGAAACCCTACTTCCTTCTCTCTCACTGCGCTCACCTGTTGTTCTCCGTATGGCTGGCCGAAAGTGAGGCCCCCAGTGGGTTATTCCAGTATAGTCCGTCTCTCAATGCCTTAAACGCCAACGTAGACTTTGGAGCGCTCCGCTACACGGATTACGTCCGTCGAACGGTGCACGCAGACGCGTTGCAGGAACACGTCAAGAATGAACCCAAGTGGTTCAGGTTCTGGGTAAAGGTGCTGGAGAATCAGGACGGGCGCCGACCTCTGGACTGTCGCCGGTTCTCTCAAACCATCCTGACGTTTGTCAATTATCCAGATTTTCTGGAAGGAAAGGTTCCGAAAAAGGCTCGGAAAGGCCTGGCCGACCTCTTAAAGACCGATACCGTAGCCTGGATCTTTCAGCAATCGATGTCGGTCCTGGAGGAGTTGACTGCGGCGATCGTTTCCTGGTTCACAAGGCTTGATCAGAGCCGCCATACCAAGGAGCAGTTGGTGTCTCTGATCTGTATGTTGCACCAGGTTCGGCGGACGATTGTCAGCCGCGTGCCCGCGGAGGGACCGTACATCCTGCTGTCCAACAAGGACTGGGGGATTCCTTCAGCGCTGGTCCTCGTGTATGGCGGCCGTACGCGCGGCAGACTTAAAGTCGTCCCGAAACGAGATGGCGGCAGTATTGTGTGCGCCTGCACGTGGACGTCGGGGGCCGAATCGAAACGCCGGTCCTGGATGCGGGACTTCTCGGCGCTGACACGCCCCTATGAGGAGCTGCTGTTCAAGACGTGGTCTTATGATACCGGCGAGCCCTTGAACCACCCGGAGCCATCCGCCGATTCGCAAGCACGCTGGCTGGTCCAGAGTGCCGAAGCCGGACGCCTGCAGATCATCTTCCGGCACATTGAGACCGTATCGAAAGCCCTCGTCCGCAACCCCCTCTGTACCGGTCTGACGGCTGATATCGCCCGCCTGACGAAGGACGATCCGGATGACTGGTGCAACACCGGGCTGACATGGACATACATCAAGGAACTGGACCAGTTGTTGAACAAAGTCAAATTCGCCTATCGCGAGGCGAGAGTACTGGGTGGCGACAATCCGGGGGCGGAAGTCGTCTCAGATTTGTGGCCTCCGAGGCCATCCGCCTGCAAACCCGGTGAGCAGCCCGTATGGCGCGAGTCTCACGTCACGGAGCGATCGGAGGAATCGCCGTCTCCAACGGCGTCGAGTTCCCCGGAGCCGGCCTTGCCGGAAGAGGAGACGCGGGTCGAGGTGCAGCCGCCCGAGGATCGGGGCGAGGAGAAAGGGCAGGCATCTGCAGACGACTCGATCGAGTCGTGGCAGCCGGAGGAATCTTGCAGCCAGGGATCGACTCCGGCGGAACCAACCACCGACGACTTCGCCACCGAGGAGCCGGAAGGCGAAGCCGATTCAGCCACGGAAACACAGGACGGTGCAGAACCGGTCGCTGAGCGCGACGGCGAGGCCACCGAAGAGCAGGGCTTTGATGAACCGTCCGGCGCTGCCGAAACCGAGGAAGGGAACGGCACGCCGCTCCTCGGCGATCCGATGTCGGATGACGCCGAGCCGGCCCCAGCCGAACCTGCCGCTGAAGAATCTCCCACGGATGAGTTGAGCGAAACATGGGAACCCGAAGAATGCCGCGCCCAAACGCCAGCTCCCCCGGAACCGGTGGCTCAAGAACTCTCCGCGGAGGAGCCGGAAGGCGAAACCGGTCGAGCCGCGGGGGAGCAGGAAGTTGAGGAGGCGGTCGCCCACCTTGAGGAAGAGGTACAGGCGAGAGAAGAAACCGTCGAAGCGTCCTCCCCGACAGAATGTCGAGCGGACCACAGTGAGAGCCAGCCGTGCCTGACCAGCGACCAGTCGCCATGCCAATCGCAGGGGGACCCCTGTGAATCGCATGCAGAAGATGACCGAGAGATCGCCTCGACGGCTGGGCAATCATCCGATCAGCAGCAGGACGACACGCAAGATCCGCCGAGTCGTGCCGGAATGTCCCAAGCCGAGGTCAGCCACCTCGTGCTGAGAGAGAAGTTGCTACAGTGGCATCAACCCGCCGAGGGTCCGATCAACTATGAACCTCTTTCTCTAAAGCAGTTGCGCCAGGGCCTCGAATGCACTCGATCCGAGATCCAACGCATGATGACAACGATCTTCGGGAGGAGACCGTTCACCGTCTACAGAGAGAAATGCGGAGATAAAACGGTCTGTGCCTTCCTGGAAGCTTCCGCCAACGCGCAAGCGGAATCCCATGAAGGCTCGTCTGACGACTCTCGCTCATCTACCCTGGTGGCAATAGCAACCTCGGACCGGCTGTTCTGTGAGCACATCTCCCAGCAGTCGGGAGGGAGCAGCGCGACGAGCACGGAGGCTATGAACACCGGAGGTGATACGGATCCGAAGGGCCCGGAGCGGACCGAGATGTATCATCGACTCCTGGATCGACTGCTCGAACACCACCGTCTCCCCGACGGACAGGTCTGTGGCGATCCACTGTCTCTCAAGCAATTGCAGCAAGACCTGGCGTGGAAGGCATCGGAGGTGCAACGCATCATGACAAACATCTTCGGAAGAAGGCCGTTCACCGCATACAAGAAGAAGTGCGCCGACGGCGTACTGGGGGACTTCCTGGAAGCCTGCGACCGCCAGCGTACCGACAGCACGGATGATCCACACCAAACGCTTGGTGAGGCCGCACCGCAGGCTGTCTAGCCAACCATGTCGAAGAAGGAACCGCCCGCAAGAAGGTTGCAGTCCAGCGCCTGCGCTGTTAGAGGGGCAACCGGGTCGGAGGGCGACTCTATGACTGCGTGCGGCCGCCACATATAGAATTGAGGGTCGTCACCTCAGCCGGCCGCAGGGGCAGAGGCGTGTCAAATAGAATGACCACGCGATTCACGCCCGGCGCGCCGTCTTCGATCCGGCAGACATGACCGGTCCGAGTGATGCTGACCGTCGCAGTCGGGTCGTCCCCCTCGAAACGGGGAATGCTGAAGCGAACCGTCAGGTGCTGATTTGCTTGCGGACACATGTCATCGGACGGGCAGTCGAAGGCGATGCCACCACTGGAGATATCGATCATCAGACCTTGAGACATCGACTCGGTGAAGTCCTCACTGTACCAAACGGGCCATTGGTAATCGAGTCTCTTCTGTTGCCGGCGATCATTCTGTTGATCCATGGTTGTGTTCTCCAAGTTGGTTGGCTTTCATCGTATGACGTCGTCCAATTCGGGTGCCGACTTTATCAGAGATCCTCTCGCGCGGAGATTCATCCTGCCGTCATCAAGATGGCGCGGGCTAACGGGGGCGAGTGACTCACCGACTCATCACCGCGAGTAAGGACGGGCGCAGTTATCGGCGGATCCGTTCGGCGGTGCGGAGTGCACGGGGAAAGGAAAATAAAGCAAGAACCGACCGATAACCGGCTCAGATCTTGGACGACTTGCAGAGACACTTCGCCTTGGCGGCGGCCCGGCCGCACTTCTTGCACATATACTTGGCGTCGCGCAGGAATTCCTTGTAGGCCTTCGTGTCCTCTTTGTGAAAACCGTTCTTGACCAATGAACACAACTTCTTTGCCGGCATGTGGGTCTGACTCCATGACGTCCTGTTTCGGCTCACCGACCACTCCGGTAGAGCGCCACAACATCGTACGTCGATCGCCGCGTGCGGTTCTCTCGTGTCGAAAAAAGGCCTCGTCCGTTGCTACTTCGGCCGTGTTAGCGGGCGAAACTGGTGCCCGGCGTGCTCGGCCGACCGCACGGCGGCCACCGCCGCATCGTGAAACGCCTCCTGGGCCCGCACCGGCCGGCCCTTCTGGGCCACGCGTCGGTACGTCCCATCGCTGCCCAGCTCCCAGGCCTTGACGTTGTCCTTGAAGTACGTCTTGAGAATGCCCACGAGCCGGCGGCGGATCTTGGGAGCCCGAATGGGGAATAGCAGTTCCAGCCGGCGATCCAGATTGCGCCTCATCCAGTCGGCACTGCTGAAATAGATCTCTTCGTGTCCGCCATTGGCGAAGTAGAAGATGCGGGCGTGCTCGAGATAGCGGTCCACGATGGAGCGCACGCTGATATGGTCGGACAGGCCCTTGACGCCGGGCTTGAGACAGCAGATCCCGCGGACGTTGAGCCGGATCTCCACGCCGGCCTGACTGGCCTCGTACAGCGCATCGCAGATGCCCCGGTCCTCCAGCGAATTGACCTTGGCCATGATCAGCCCCGGCCGGTCCGGCGTCGAGACCTGAATCTCTCGTTCAATCAGGTCGAGGAACTTCTGGCGGAGATCCGTCGGCGCGATGACCAATTGCTGCCACTCGACCGCCTCGGACAATCCCGTCAGCAGGTTGAAGAAGGCCGCCACGTCGCAGGCCAGTTCGTCGTCGCAGGTCATCAGGCCCATGTCCGAGTACAAGCGGGCCGTCTTGTCGTTGTAGTTGCCGGTGGCCAGGTGGACGTAACGACGAATCCGTGTTGCCTCGCGCCGGATGACCAGCAGGGCCTTGGCGTGCGTCTTGAAGCCGGCGATGCCATAGATCACGTGACAGCCGGCGTCCTCCAACTGCCTCGCCCAGTTGACGTTGTTGGCCTCGTCGAAGCGCGCCTTCAATTCCACCAGGACGGTCACTTCCTTGCCGTTCTCGGCCGCCTGGGCCAGTGCGTGAACAATCGGTGAGTCCCCGCTCGTACGGTAAAGCGTCTGCTTGATGGCCAGCACGGACGGATCCTCGGCCGCTTTCTCCACCATCTCGACGACCGGATCGAAGGTCTCATAGGGATGAAAGAGCATCACGTCACGGTCCTGTAGCGCCGGCCAAAGCTCGTCCGCCCCCAGCAAGTCCTGCGGCGCCTGTGGCGCCCAGTCCGGCGCTCTCAAACCCTGCACCAGGGGCATTCCGGAAATCTGCATCAACCCCTTGGCGTCGAGCAGACCGTCAATCTCGTAGATGTCTTCCCGGCCCAGGTCCAACGTCGTGGTGAGCCATTTGCGCGTGCGGGAATCAGGCCGCGCACTGATTTCCAGCCGCACGGTCCCACGCCGTTTCCGCGCAGAGACCGCATCTTGAACGGTATGAAGCAGATCACCGGCCTCATCTTCCTGAATGGCCACGTCAGCGTCGCGCGTGATGCGAAATACCGCTTCGCTGTCGATGGCGTGCCCGTCGAAAAGCGCACGGGCATTGTCGAGAATGACTTCCTCCAGCGGCGTCATCTGGACGCCCTGCTCGGACGGAACCTTCACGAAACGCGGGAACGAACTCGGCACGGGAATGACCACCAATTTGCGCGCCGAGGCATGGGTGCGCGAGGTACACACCTGGAGAGCCACGAACAACTGCAAACCGGTCAGCAGCGGACACGGCGTGAGGCTCTCGACCGCGAGCGGCGTCAGGACCGGTAGCAGGTCGGTGGAAAAGAAACCGGCCAGGAACTGCCGCTGCTTGGGCGTCCATTCATCTCGGCGCACGAGGTGAAAGTCGTGCTCGGCCAACAGGTTGAATACTTCGGCGATCGCCGTCGACTGCTCGGCAACCATGTCCTGGACTTTGGCAGTGATGAAGAAGAGTTGCTGAGATGGGGTGAGTCCGCTGGCGTCGCGTTTCCGCACACCGGCGGCCTTTTGCTGCTTCAGGCCGGCCACGCGGATCATGAAAAACTCGTCCAGGTTGGAGCTGACGATGGCCAGGAACTTCAGCCGTTCCGCCAGAGGAACCTGCGGGGCGCAACCTTCCTGGAGGACGCGTTCGTTGAACTCCAGCCAACTCAATTCGCGGTTGAGGTAGTTGTCCGATGCACTTCGTTTCTTCTTCGCCATAGCTGCCTTTACATTCTCTCGTCTGTCGCTATTCGCATCCTGTTGCCTCCGATGCCATCGGGCCCCTGCGGTTTCGGGCGGTGGGCTGCCGACGATCTCAACGGGAGTTGCCGACTTCCTCCAGCCGCACGTCGAGACCGTAGATATCCTGGAACATGTCTCCCTTCTCAGCCACCGAACGATACTCCAGCGTCAGGTCGCCGCCGGTACGCACGGAGAGGATCAGGCCGTTGTTGTCGATCCGGGACTCGAAGCGGTCGATCTGCTGCGTCCGGCTGATGTCCATGGCATCGGCCACCCGCAGCAAGGCCGCCAGCTTGTTCACAATCATCCGCCGCTCCCGGGGCAACGTGATGTAGTCCGGATGCGAGGGTTTGGGACGGCTGCGCCGGTGGTAGCGGGCGACGTTGGCCACCAGCGCGAGTTCATCCTGGGTGAGCCCCAGAACCTCAGAGTTGGCGATGAGATACTGGCTGTGCTTGTGGTGTGCCCGACTCGAAACGAACGTGCCCACCTCGTGCAGGATCGCCGCCACTTCCAGCAACAGACGGTGTCGGGGGCCCAATCGATGCTCATTGACGAGTTGGTCGAAAAGCTGCGCCGCTAGCGACCGCGTGCGTTCGGCGTGGGTCATGTCCACCCGGAACTTCTGGGCGATGGCCAGGGCCGACTGAATCGCTTCCTTGCTGGCCGATTCGTCGGCTTCGCCGCTGGCGCTGCGCGCCAAATCCAGCAGCAGTCCATCCCGCAACGAGACGTCGGTGACGACCATCTCTTTGGCGCGTGTCCCTTTCAGCAGTGTTTGGTACACGAGCAATGCCGGCGTGATCGTCTCGGCGTCGGTAAAGGGCAAGCTGTAAGCTCGGGCCAGTTCATCGGCCGTCAGGAGCCGGCACTTCTCCAGCAGCTTGTCCAGGGCGTTTTGCGACACCGCTGCGAGTTGACTGGCCCCCGGCGTCTGGCCCACCTGCCCGGCCGCCCAGCGAGCGTCGCCGCCAACCGCCACAAAACACTGCACGCTCTTGAGCGGCAAGAGCCCTTTGAATTCGGAAAAGGCGCTCGTGATCTGCTGCTGAATCAGCTTGGCCGCCTGGTCGGCCCGTTCGGCCGTGGTCACCAGCATTTCCTGCAAGCGAATCGAGCCAATGGGCAGGCTTTGCGAAACCGTGATCTCGCCGCGATGGAGCAGGTTCAAGGTGGTGCTGCCACCACCGACTTCGACGACCAGCGCCTTGCCGCGTGCGAGCAACTTCTCGCCGGCCGCCTCGCGGACGGCTGAAACCGTCAAGCGGCCCTCTTCCGTCACGCTGATCACCGCGACCTCCAGGCCGGTGGCCATGAAGATCCGATCGATGAAGGTATCGCCGTTGGTGGCCTCGCGCACGGCGCTGGTGGCGACCGCGCGCATGCGATTGATGCCGTAGGTGTTCAGCACGTGGCGGTAATCCCGCAGGATGGCTACGGCGCTGCGCATGGTCTCGGCGCGGAGCCGGCCGCCACAGAACGTGTCCTGGCCCAGGCGGACGGCCCGACGCAGTCGCTCGAGGATCTCCAGCTTGCCGTCAGGTAAGATCTGACCGATCGCCATGCGGATGGAATTGGAGCCAATATCAATCACCGCCATCGCCTCGGCGATTTCCGATTGGTCCTTCTTCTTGCCTGCCTTTGCCATAACCACGCTACTCAATGAAAGAAACATCCTGTGGATCGGGTCGCCGTCCGTTGCCCAGGTTCCCCTATCGCCACCGGCGCCCCCATGGCACTACGTGGCCTTTCGGCGCGGGCCGATCGTAACCGTCCGTCGAAAGACGCTTTCTAATAGATCGGCCTTTTTCTTAGCCGCCATGAACTCAATGTCAGCGGGTTCTCGGACTTGGCAGTCAATGGTGATCTTCCGTGGCGAAACCTTGCACGCCAGCCTCTGCACGACGCTGGCGTGCGTGCGGTCCAGACCGTCGGCCAGGCGGAGAATGCCGCCCAGGACGGCGACGCGGTGCTGGTCGGATGGGTGCAGGTTCCCATAGTGTTTGTGCTGCTCGCTCGGCAGCGATTTGCGATGATAGCGTGCGATGAGCCCGACAATCTCCCGTTCGCGCCGTTCCAGCGGCAGGCGCGGGTCGGCCACGATCAACCGCAGCGCCGTTTTGTGATGGCCCTGCTGACCTTCGGTCCAGCCGATATCATGCAGGAGGGCCCCGCATTCCAGCCAGAATCGATCGCCCGCCCCCAATTGGTGGAGGTCTCGCAGTTGATCGAACAACTCCAGCGCCAGCCTCGTCACCTGATGGGTGTGCTCGCGCTCGTAGCGGCAGCGGGTGGCCAGCGCCAGGGCCGCTTCCAGCACCTTCTGGGACTTGCCCCGTCCCGGACGTCTGGCGCCTTTGGCCTCGTGCCAAAGCTGATCCAGGCTCTTAGCCTGGCGAAATACTTCCACGTAGTCGGCGGGCAAACCGGCCGCGTGGATCGCACGCACCACGCGTTCGATGTCGTACGCCACCCGGCGATGCCCGACCTTCATCGCGCCGTCGCCAAAAGCGAGCAGTGCGTACGAGGCGCGGCCGTCGTCCCCTTCCGGACGACCGACACTACCCGGATTGACGAACGATATTTCTCCCACGCGCTGGACAAAAGGCTCGTGCGAATGACCGCAGACCACAATATCAGCCTGGGCCATCTCGGCCAGTTCCTCGAAACGAGCCTCGGGCGTGTCGGAGTTCAACAACTCGTCGATCGAGGCCGGACTGCCATGAACGAGCAACGTCTCAAGGCCGTTGACGCGCCGGCGCGCTTGTTCCGGCAGCGATTCGAGAAAGACGCGATGGCTCTCCAGAAGCTGGGCATCGTTCCAGCGGAACCCTAGGTATTTCGCCTGAGATTTTTTGTGTTTCCACTTTTCCCGCTTATCCTGGAAGGCGAGCACCTTGCGATCGTAGTTGCCGATGAGATTGACAGCGCCGACCTCCTGCAATTTCTGGAGCACTTCGTTGGGAAAGGGCGCGTAGCCCAGCATGTCCCCCAGGTTCCATATCTGGTCGATCTCGTGACGCGCGGCATCCTCCAACACCGCCTCCAAAGCGGGCAGGTTGCCGTGGATATCGCTAATCAGGGCTATTGTCGTCTGTGTCTTCTTGCGGGCCATTCGTGGTGGGATCCTTTGTTTCAACATCCGGCTGGGCCGCGACTGCAACAGGAGAACGCAATACGGCGTCCAGCGTTTCCCAAAGATGGTCTTCGTTCAAGGCCGTCCAATGTTCGACTGCGCGGTCAAAGATCTCAGCGCGACACCGCCGGCGCTCGTCCAGGAGTAGTTGAAGGCCGGGCTTGAGAGGGCTGAAAGGCCCGTCATGGCCGAAGTATGCAATCGTTCGCAGGCGTTCCTCATCGGTGAAGGACTCCACGTCCTGGGCCCAAACATCGCAATCGTGAATGTCACCGAGCAACGTCTGCGCCTTCTTGACCGCTTTGATCACGGGTCCGAGTTGCCCGTCATAGACCGGGTCGCAAATCTCCATCGTGTAGCGCAGCCGCTTGGCATCGATGCGCAACTGATGGTGACCGGGAGCATCCGACGGGTCGGCCAGCGTCTGCTCGTGAGCCAAGAGCGTCTGCACGCGATCACGAATGTGCGCCGCCGTCCGCTCGAAGGCATACGGGCTTTGCACCGAGACGGCGCGGTGCCGCAGCAAGAAGTGCGCCTTCTCCAGTTCGCCGTGCATCTGGGCCATGGCGTTGCCCTTTTCCAGGGCATCGAGAGCCTTGACCACCTTGGGCTGCACCGCGGCGCGGTTCTGCCGCAGGCGCAGCACGAGCCGTTCCACGCCGGGACGATGCCGCTTGCCCGCGGCGTCCAAATGAGCCAGGAACTGCTCCAGAAACTGGATTTGCACGTCCAGATCGCGAGCAGCCCCGAGTCCCTTGGTCACCTTGCGAATGCGCTTGCGCCACTTGTCAACCTTCTTGCTCTCGAAGCAGTCGTCGAACATGCCCAGGGCCGCGCGCAGGCGACGCGAGGCCACACGGGCCTGGTGCACGGGCTCAATGTCCTGGTTTTCGCGGACGCCGCGCACCTCCTTGATCAGCGCATCGAGCTGCTTACGCAAGTACTGACACGCGAGTAGCTGATAACTTGGATCGATCGTCGCCATGGGCACGGTCTAATCTCAAACGTTCCCTTCGATGGTTCGCGTCAACACCCTTTGGGCGCCCCGAGCAAATCAGGTTCCCATTTCTCCACGTGGTCCGGCGAGCGACCGGCGAGAAGATTCGCAAATGCCTGCAGGGTCCGGCGTGCATCCCCGATCGGATGGTAGAAGGCATCCCAGTGCTCGCTGTCTTCGCCGTCATGATTGGGAATCACATAGTCGAAGCGGTAGCCTAGCTGCAATTCGCCGTAGGCGCTCGCCGCGCGGATTTCGATGTTCTCCAGATCGCGCAGCGATAGCGAGCCCTTCTGTCGGCCGGTGCGCCGCAGCAGCTTGCGCCGCATCACGTCGGCAACGAAATCCGGCAGACAAACACGGGGCTGCTCTGCTTTCAACTCTATGATCTCGTCGGCCGTCAGAGGCGAGAGGAAGACACTGAGGCATTCGGCTCCCTGCGCCGCCACGAAATCAAGCACGCGGGAAGCGATGAAAGGATTGCCCTCGAAAAACACATCCGAGGTCTGCAGCTTCCGTTCCAAGTCGCGGGTGTCCAGCGCCTGGAGATCGCTGCGCACTTCAAACACACGGAATTCCTCTAGACTTCGCAGGGATTCGATCTCCGCGCGCTGGCGGAAATGGTAATCGACGCCGTCGAGCTCGCCTGGGCGCGGCGCGCGGCTGTCGTAGAGGACGAACTTGGTCAAACGACCCGCCACCCGGGGATGGAACTTCCGCAAGGCCGCGAGAAGCGGGCCCTTGCCAACACAGGATGGACCGGAAAGGATAACGAGGCGTCCCACAACGATTCTCAACTCTTTGGATGCGCTTCACTTGGCTCACACGCCCTTAGCATAGGCGAAATCGGGGGCCGAATCAAGGTACAACTCGGAAGGCCAAGGGGCAATCCCGGCCCTCACCGCGATTCTGCGGCCGAAGACCGCCTCGAAAAGATTGACTTCGTGCAAGACCCTGTCGACCGCCAGCAGATCGGGGCTGACCACATGAAGCAACACGCACCGGGGATGAATCTAAGCACGGACGTCGCCCACCAAGCTCGAATGCCCCTTGTCCAAACCATCCGCCGGACGCAGCAGCGCCGCCAGCTTGGCCACGCAACGCTGGGCATCGCCCGCCAGATCGCCGAAGTAGGCGTGGCGCCGGTGCGACAGAGCGCCGTGCCCAGGTCGATAATACCCTTGATGACAGGACTATGACTCACGATGCCCTTTCTACTGCGTTTCTTGCCAAGTTTTCGTCTCGCCCTTCTTTTCGATCAATGAGACAGACATCTTTAGCGGCTTCAGATCTTTTCCTTCGCCGGACAGATGTCACTTCGTGATAGGCCCAGCTCACGTTGACCTTCGGCATGAGGCGCTTTCGAATTGTCAGGTGGATGTTAGTTTTGTGTTAGGGCAAGCCGGGCGCGCGGTGAGACAGGCGAAACCTCCGGACCTCGCCAAGGAGTAGCGAACGCAAAGTCGGTACCGTGGGGATAAGACCGGATCAATCGGTCGGGGATCGCGTCTCGCAGTGGCTCGAGCGCTGGGGCCAGTGATGCAGGCCCAGCAGAACCAGCACGGCCAACAGAATTCGCAGAAGCATCTGCTCGTTTGGCATCGTGCTTTCCCTTTCTACCACACGTTCACATGCAGCACGCCGTCGAAATATACGGGCCGCCTCCGGACCTTGTCAACGCCTGGGCCGCAACGCGCGCCTTTTCGGCATCGAACCGCTTGCTTTCGCCTGCGACGCCTGCGAGAATAGGGTTGTGATGTGATCGTACCAGATGCATGCGAAAGGAATGCGACATGTGGAAACAGATCATCATTCTGACAGCGGCGACCTGGGCCGTCGCCGGCTGCACGCCCAGCTACCGCGTGCACGTCAACGGCTACACGGAACTATCTGAATCCATTGCACGCAGCGCCGCGCTGTACGTCGCGATCGATCCGAACTCGCCCAACCCGATCTTTCAGAAGCAGATCAAGGACAGCGCCGCGGCGCTGCTGCGCGATTACGGCTACACCATCGCCGAGACGCCGGAGGCCGCCGACTATCGGGCCACCTTCCAAGCCGGCATGGAGTCGGAAACGGTCATGGGCTATACCCCGTCCTACCACGCCTACTACGGGCCTCGGGGCGGCTATCCCGGCAGATTCCGATTCGGCTACAGCGTGCAGACCCCGTACTTCGACACGGTCTACGACCAGTGGCTGGTGCTGAAACTCTTCAAGGCTGGTTCGCCCCCAGCCGCGACGCCGAATCCGGTCTGGATCGGCGAAGCCATGCTGAGCACCGACCGGGCGGAACTGCGCGAGACCGTCGATTACCTGCTCATCGGCTGCATCGAGTATCTGGGTGTCGATACCGGGCGGAAAGTCACCGTGAAGATCCGCGAGGACGATCCGCGCCTTATGAGCCTCAGGTCCAGATGAGGGCCCCCGGCCGCGCTGCCACTGATGCACTTGCCAATTCACACTGATCGGCGACCCGATACGCGCCGATGCCGCGTCCGTCAATTGACGGGTTTGTAGTACTCCATCGCCTCGGACATGAGGTCCTTGATGTTCTGGATACGGGTGTCGTAGACGGGGTGCGTACTGAGAATCTCCGGCGGCTGTGAGCTGCCTTCCGACTTGGCGGCCATGCGCTGCCAGAACGTAACCGCCACATGCGGGTCATAGCCGGCCATCGCCATGAAGATCAGGCCCAGGCGGTCAGCCTCATTCTCGTGCAGGCGGCTGAACGGCAACATCACGCCTATCTGCGCTCCCAGGCCATAGGAGGTGATGAACAGATTCCTGGTCTCTTCGGGCTTTTCTTTCAGCAGTTCGCTCAGCGCGATCTGCCCACCTTGCATGAGCAAGCTCTGTGACATGCGCTCGGCCCCGTGGTCGGCGAAGACGTGGGCGATCTCGTGGCCCATGACCACGGCCAGCCCCGCCTCGTTCTCGGCCACGGGCAACAGCCCCGTATAGACGACGACCTTGCCGCCCGGCATGGCAAAGGCGTTGACGGCATCGTCCTGGACGAGATTGAACTCCCACTCGTAGCCTTCGAATGGGTCCTCGTCGCAATACTGCTGGCAATATTCATCGACCGCCTTGCGGATGCGCTCGCCGCAACGTTTGACCATGGCGCTCTGCTCGGCCCCGGTGACGACTTCGTTTTCCGAGATGAACGCGCTGTATTGCTGGAGGCTCATCGAGTTGATGATCGAGTCCGGCATGAAATTCAACTGCCGCCGACCCGTGATCCCCACTTCCGCGCAGCCGGCCAGCCAGCAAATCGATGCCACCAGCAGGATCAGAACCGCGCTTTTCGCCGTATTCATGAGCATTGCCCCCTTATCTTCTCAGCCACAAATCCGTTCCCCGGCCGGCCCCATCATGCCCAAAGCCAGCCTTTCGCCTCCTATTAAGGCCCCAAAACGGCCGCCACGCAACGCTTTTTCGTGATCCGCCACCATCGGAGCGTAGGTCATGCGTCCCGCATGACTCCAGCGGGCAAACGGAGCCTACCCTGAGCTTGCCGAACGGGACGCTCGCCCCACGCAGCCCCGCGGCTATTGGGCCATCCGAATTGGCTTTGTTTCTCCACCCCACCGGCGTTCTCGACCCAAGAACGCCACAAATTGGCTTTGTTTGACATAACTCGTCGCCCGTGACCCGTCGCTCGTGGCTCGGACAGCGTATCGCATGAAACGCGGCCCGTTCCGATTCCCTCCGGTCTCCGGCCTCCCGCCTCCAGCCTGTGAAATTGGCTTTGCCTCGCGCGCCCGTAATCGGACATGCTATGGTTAACCTTCTTAATTGAAAGTAGTTACGGCTCATTCCGTCCCGCGAGAATTGGGTTTGCTTTGCACAAATGATGACACCGCCCCGCGCCGTTCCGGCCCAGCGATTGAGTATTTGCGATTGGGTACTGGGTGAGCGAAAACGGGGACTGGTACGTTCCGCGAAGCGGGTTGTACCTGTCCCCGCTTTCCAC
>CP070782.1:3226108-3236873 GCA_020346325.1 Phycisphaerales bacterium | reverse complement strand
ACAACCTTGTCAGCTTTGCGGGGATCTTCATTCTGATTGGCTTCGCGTGGGTTCTGTCGCGGGATAGAGCGCGGATCAACTTCAGGGTCATCGGCTGGGGGATTGGGCTGCAGCTATTAGTTGGCGCATTCATCTTCCTCGTTCCGGCCGGGGCAAAGCTGTTTCTCGTCGTCAACGACGCGGTGGTGAAGGTCTTGGATTCGGCCGGAGCCGGCGCGAGGTTTGTATTTGGCCCACTGGCGCTTGGGCCCGGCCAGATCGGCGATGGCGGTGAGGAGTCACTCGGCTTTATCTTGGCCTTCCAGGGCTTTCCCACGATCATCTTCTTCTCGGCCCTGATCGCCATTCTCTACTACGTGCGGGTCATGCCGCTGCTGATCAAGGCCTTCGCCTGGGTCTTCACCCGGCTGATGCGGATTTCCGGAGCCGAATCCCTCGTCGCGGCCAGCAACATCTTCGTCGGCGTCGAATCCATGCTGACGGCCAAACCCTATCTGCCCCGCATGACGCGCTCCGAGACCTGCACGATTCTTACGGCCGGCATGGCCACCGTCGCCTCCAACGTCCTGGCCCTTTACGTGTTCAGTCTGCGCGATCAATTCCCGACCATCGCCGGCCATTTAATCTCCGCCTCGCTGCTGTCGGCACCGGCGGCTTTGGTCATGTCCAAGCTCCTGCTGCCCGAGAGCGAAGCACCAGAGACGCTGGGCATGGTGGTCGAGCCCCACTATGAGAAGGATGCGAATCTGTTCGAGGCGATCATCAACGGGGCCAACGCCGGCGTGCGGATGATCGTGGGCATCGCCGCCCTGCTAATCGCCGTGCTGGGCCTGGTCGCCCTGCTGGATCTGGGCCTGGGCAGCCTCGGTGACCTGATCAACCCCTGGTTCGGTTGGGAGGGCCAGTGGTCTTTGCGGGCCCTGTTCGGCTACGCCTTCTATCCCGTTGGCCTGGCGCTGGGCGTTCCGCCGGAGGACGCCGGGCACGTCGCGCGCATCGTGGGCGAACGAACCATCGTGACGGAGGTCGCGGCCTACAACGACCTGGCGCTGGCGATGAAAGACGGCTTGCTCGTGCACCCTCGCTCGGCCGTCATCACGACCTACGCCTTATGCGGCTTCGCCCACATCGCCTCGATGGCGATCTTCGTGGGGAGCCTGTGTGCGTTGGCGCCGCAGCGCGCCAAGGATATCGGCCCCGTTGCGGTGCGGGCCTTGATCGCAGCAACCCTGGCCTGTCTGATGACCGGATGTGTGGCGGGGACGTTCTTCACGAATGAATCCATCTTGCTCGGAGGATCGTAATGTTCGTCAGGTCACTCGACGATTGCCACGAGTTCGTCGCCGGTGATGACTCGCTCTTGCGCGAAATCCTGCATCCGGATAAAGCCGTTCTGGACATTCGCTACAGCCTCGCCCACGCGACGGTCTTGCCCGGACAAACCACGAGACGCCATCGCTTGGCCACGGCCGAAGTCTACTATGTCATCCAGGGCACGGGCGAGATGATCATCGATGAGCAATCCGAACCGGTCCACGCGGGTGACACCGTTTACATCCCGCCCGGCGCCGTGCAATCCATCGCCAATACCGGCGCCGAGGAGCTGGTGTTCCTCTGCATCGTCGACCCGGCCTGGCAACCGCAAGACGAGGAGATTCTCGATAAATGACGATTTGCCGTGTGCACGGGACTCGGAATTTCACTTGACGCCGCGCAAGTCGTTAGTACAATACATAACAATATGAAGGGCGATCAATCAAAAACCGTCACGCCGACAGCCCGGTGGCCCAGGGGCCTCGCAGCCAAGAGCTCCGCCGGGCCGTGCGATTTCACCATCATCTCCTGGCTTGAGAGTAGGCTTTCCAGGTGTAATCATTCGCGCCAAACAAACCCAATTTCCCCCATTTCTGGGCCAAAAACGGGGGTCCACGTCGAGGGCAAAGCCAATCAAACCCAATATCTATACTCGCGAGACGGGATTTAGTCCATGACCACACCGACGCTGATCACGTTTGTTGCGTACTTCATTGTGTTGCTGGGAATTGGGTTCTACTTCTACCGGCGTAACGAGAGTATCGAGGAGTATCTGCTGGGCGGTCGTGGGATGGGGGCGTGGGTGACGGCCCTGTCGGCTCAGGCCAGTGACATGAGCGGCTGGCTGCTGATGGGGTTGCCCGGAGCGATCTATTTGGGCGGCCTGGCGAATGCGTGGATCGCGATCGGGCTCTTCGTGGGCACGGCTCTGAATTGGATCCTGGTCTCGCGACGGCTGCGCGCGTACACGCAGAAGACCAACTCGATCACCCTGCCGTGTTTCCTCGAGGATCGCTTCGCCGATCCGACGGGATTGCTCCGCATCGTCGGAGCCTTCGTCATCCTGATCTTCTTCACGATCTACGCTTCCAGCGGCCTGATTGCCGCGGGGAAACTCTTCGAGTCGAGCTTCGGGGTCTCCTACCAGGCGGCCGTGCTGATCGGCGGCGCTATTATCATCCTCTACACGTTTCTCGGTGGTTTTCTCGCCGTCTGTTGGACCGATCTATTCCAGGGCTCGCTGATGGTGATCGCCCTGGTGGTCGTGCCGGCCCTGGCCTATACCCGGGCCGGGGGGATTGCTGGTATCCGAGACGGCACGATGCTCAAGGATTTCGCGCGCAGCTACAGTGGTCCGGAAGGGGCAACCGCCCTGCTGGCAACCGTCTCGGCGCTGGCCTGGGGCCTCGGCTACTTCGGCCAGCCTCATATCCTCACACGCTTCATGAGTGCCAAGTCGCTGGCCAAGCTTTCCCGGTCGATGGTGATCGCCATCGCCTGGGTGTTTGTCTCACTGGCCGGAGCGGTCGCGATCGGTTGGATCGGTGTCGGCCTGTTCAAGACCGTGCCGGGCGGCGACCACGAGAAGGTCTTCATCTATATGATCGCCGAGGTCACCCATCCGTGGATCGGGGGCATCATGCTGGCGGCGATCCTCTCGGCGATCATGTCCACTATCGATTCCCAACTGTTGGTCCTGTCGTCCGCGATGACGGAGGATTTCTATCAGAAAGTCATCAAGCGCGACGCCGCCCCGCGCGAGGTGGTCCTGGCCGGACGAGTCTGCGTCCTTCTCACCTCGCTCGTCGCACTGGCCCTGGCCCTCGGTGTCAGAGGGCAGACTATCCTGGACGTCGTCGCGTTGGCCTGGGCCGGATTGGGGGCGGCATTCGGCCCGTTGGTGCTCTTTGCCTTGTACTCCAGGCGCACGAGTTGGCAGGCTGCCCTGGCCGGGATGATCACGGGGACGGTGGTTCTGGTGGTGTGGAAGCAGGTCGGCTTGAGCGAGCGTCTGTATGAGATCGTTCCGGGCTTCGCCGCCAATTATATCGCCATCCTGGTAACGAACCGATTCGTCCGTCAGAATGATCCGACCGTATTGCAGCAATACGATCAGGTGCTGACGGAAGTGCACGGGAGGATGTCATGAGTCGAATCGCTGTCGATATCGTGTTGTTGCCTGACGAAGCCGTAACCACGCTGGCCCTCCGGGCGAACGCCGACCTGGTCGGGCGTTGTGGCAGTGCGATTGCCCTCCATCCCGAGAACTGCCTGCCTCATATTTCTCTGGCGATGGGATGTATCGAGCCCGACGCCGTCGAGACGCTGCGGGGTCTTCTCGAGACCGTTGGACGCCAGCATCCCGTTGGCGAACTCGTCCTCACGGGCGTCGTGACATCGCTGGACGCCCGGGGTGAATCGGTCTCCGCCTTTGCCCTCGCCAAGACCCGGGAGGTTCAGGAGTTGCACGAGTGCGTCGTGGAAGTACTGCAGCCGCATGCGACGTGGGACGTGACCGAGGAGATGCTCTACGGCGATGAGGCGGTTGCCGCGGTGACGCTGGCCTGGATTCGCAACTTCCGAGACAAAGCGGCGTTTGCCGCGTTCTTTCCCCACATCACGATCGGCTACGGGACGGTCGAAGAGGTGATGAGCTTCCCGATCCGGTTCACCGCACCTAAGCTGGCCACCTGCCATCTCGGGAACTGTTGCACGTGCCGTCACGTCCTCACCACGGTGCCACTGGCGAAGTCAGTCTCGACGGAGTAGCCGCCTAATGGGCCATCACGCTCGAAACCTTGAAGACCGGCAGCAGCAACGCGATGGCGATGGTGCCGATGATCGCGCCCAGGATGGTGATCATCAGGGGCTCGATGACGGTCATCACACTGCGAATCGAGGCTTCGAGCTTCTTCTCGTAGAAGAGCGAAATCTTGTCACAGACTTCGCCGAGCTTGCCGCTCTTTTCGCCGGCGCGGAGCATTTGAATGATGCCCGGTGCGATGAGATCGCCGTCTTCGGCTACCAGGATGGATTCCGAGAGTTGGTAGCCGTCCTGAATCTTCTCGTCGACCTGACTCCAGAGTTGCTGGAAGTAGTAGTTGTCGATGCACCCCTCTATCACACGGATCGCGTCGAGCAGTCGAACCCCGGTGTTGACCATCGTGGCCATGATGCGCATGCTGCGCGTCACCACCATATCGGTGAACATCGTTCCGATAACGGGCATACGTATCTTGACGGCGTCGAGGACCCTGCGCCCGGCGGCGCTGTGCGCCCAGTAGTAGACGAACACGCCAAGGACGATGATCGTGGTGACGATTCCCGTCAGCATCTCGAAATCGCCGATGATCTGGCTAACATGGACGAGGACCCGCGTCAGTTTTGGCAGCGCCGCTCCCCGGCTCTCGTAGATGCGCATGAAACGAGGCAGGACGAAGAACATCAGCGTGCCGGTAGCCGCGATGGCCATCAAGACCATAATCAGCGGATACGTCAGCGCGCCCAGAACGCGTTTGCGCGTGTCCGCCTCGAAATTGAGGTAGCTGGTCAAGACGCCGAGCATCTCGACCATTTTGCCCGACGCCTCCGAGGCCTGAACCATGCTGATGAACATCGAATCGAAGATGTACGGGTAATAGGTCAAGGCTCGCGAGAAGGTGTCCCCGCCTTTGACGCGCTCCGAGACGTCGAGAATGACCGCTTTGAAGCGTGCATCACCTGCCTGTTCGGCAATCGCATCGAGGGCGTCGCTAAGAATCACGCCGCTATCGAGCATCACCGCCAGTTGGGTCGTGAAGAGAATGAGATCGCCGCTCTTGACTCGCGCGTTGTAGAGGTGCTCGGACCATTCGATACTGCGCGTACCCTGGGCACAGCCCACGCGCTGCTCGAGAATCGCCTCGGGATGCGGGGCGCCGTTGTGACGAGTTTCTTCTTTCTCTCCCAATAAGGTTGTCATCGTCAGATTCGCTATGCTCTGTTTGTCAAATATCACTGCTCGCCGGAAGATCGGAGCCCGCGGTGCGCAGGATCTCCTCGATGGAGACGATCCCGGCCTTGACCTTCTCGATGCCGTCGCGCTGCAACGGAAGCATGCCCTGGGCCAACGCGGCGTTGCGCAACGCCTTGGTGCTCACACGATCGCTAATCATCTCGATGAGTTCGTCATCCGGGACGAAGAGTTCGTGAATCGCAATTCGGCCGGCGTATCCAGTATTGCGGCATTTCTTGCAGCCCACGCCCCGATAGAATTTGCCGAGTTTTTCATTCTCCGTCTGAATGCTCTTTTTCAGACTGGCCGGCGGGTCGTATTCCGTCTTGCAGTTCGGACAGATCTTCCGTACGAGTCGTTGCGCCAGGACGCCCTTGAGCGAGGCACTGACCAGATAGGGCGCGACGTCCAGGTCGAGCAGACGCGTCACGGCACCAGGGGCGTCGTTCGTATGGAGGGTGGAGAGGACCAGATGGCCGGTCAGAGCCGCCTGGACGGCGATGTTGGCCGTGGCCTTATCGCGAATCTCACCCACCATGATGATGTCCGGGTCTTGTCGCAACAGACTGCGCAGGGCCGTCGAGAACTCGAATCCGACTCCCGGGTTGACCTGAAACTGGTTGATCCCCGAGATGTTACACTCCACCGGATCTTCGACCGTGCAGATGTTCACCTCTTCGCTGTTCAATTCGGACAGCGCCGCGTAGAGCGTGGTGTTCTTGCCCGATCCGGTCGGGCCCGTCACCAGGATGATCCCGTTGGGCACCTGGAGGATTTCCCGGAACCGCAACAGGTTGTCATAGGTAAAGCCCAGCGATTCGAGGTTGTAGAGAATTTTCTGCGGGTCGATGACACGGATGACGACCTTTTCGCCGAAGTTTCCGGGCATGACCGAAACGCGCAGGTCGATGGGGCGTCCTTCAACCAGAACGTGAATGCCGCCGTCCTGGGGCAGGCGGCGCTGGGCGATGTCCAACTCGGCCATGATCTTGATGCGCGAGACAACGGCCGCGTGCATCTGGTGAGGCGGCCGCATCTTCTCATACAGCCTGCCGTCTACGCGGTACCGCACGCGCAGCCGCTTCTCGTCCGCTTCAATGTGAATGTCACTGGCGTTTTCGCGCACCGCGTTGTAGAGCAGGTAGTTCACCAGCTTGACGACGGGCGACTGCCCCGCCACTTCCTCGAGATTGCTGATGTCCTGCGTGATGCTTTCGATCAGCGTGAACTCTTCCAGCCCTTCCTCATCGATGATGTCGTCGATCACAAAGACGTTGGCCGCCGGCAGATAGGTCTGCAGCGTCGCTTTGATATCCTTGGTCGTCGAGCAGACCACGCGGACGCGACAGCCGCTGACGCGCTCGATCTCGTCGATGAGAAAGACGTTGGTCGGCTCGTTGACCGCCACCGTCAGCACATCGTGGACTCGGAACAACGGCAAGACGATGTGCGCTTCCAGGAATTCACGGGGCAGGATTTCAACCGCCTTCGGATCGCAGAGTTTCGGGTTCACCTGGGCATAAGGGACCCCGTAAGCCTCCGCCAGGGCCGCCGCGATCTGATTGTCCGTACAGTGGCCCATCTCGACGAGCAGTTCGCCCAGCAGCTTGCGGTGCCCTTTGTCTTTCTGCTCAGCAAGAGCGGCATCGATCTGCTCCTGAGTGACCACACCGCGGGCCAGGAGCAGTTGTCCCAACTGAGTTTTGTTTTCGAGCAGAATCTGGCTCATCGCCTATCTCACATCACCCAACCTGGGCCGGGACTACGCAAAGCTGCGCACCGCCTCGGCCAGTTCCGTATGCCGGTCGAACTCGGCCCGGAGTCCGGTGATTTCCAGAATCTTGTCGCTGTTCTCATCCAGACCGGCCAGTTTGAGCTGCGCCTTGTTCTGGCGGCAATACTGCCGAACCCAAAGCAGCAACTCCAGCCCTTGGCTGTCAATGAACGTGACATTGCTCATGTCCAGAACAATGCGCGTGCGACTACCGGCCACGGTCGATGTCACGGTATCTTTCAGCGGATCACCGACGTCCCCGTCCAGCTCCCCCTGGAGTTCGATCACCGTCACATCGTTATAGTTTTGGGTCTGGATTCTCATCGTAACAAGGTTCCCACTGCGGCCGTTCCGTAATCGGCCAGATGCTCGCGTCCGTACAACGAAGGACTCGTCCCCTGAATAAGCTCCCACAACTTCCCGATGTCGCTGTTGAGGAAGATCGTGCCAATCTTCTCATCGAACTGCGTCCCCAGCCCTTTTCGGATTTCCGCCAAGGCATGCTCGATCGTCATGGCATTGCGATAGACGCGCTTGGAGGTCATCGCATCGAAGCTGTCGGCTAGGCCGATGATGCGCGCGGATAACGGGATCTCATCCCCACGTAAGCCCTTGGGATAGCCCTTTCCGTCGACGCGCTCATGATGACAGAGCACCCCCGGGACAATGTCGCGCATCTGCTTGATCCCATTCAAGATGCCGGCGCCGATAGCCGGATGGCGCTGAATGCAGGCCCGCTCTTTGTCCGTGAGTTTGCCGTTCTTGCACAGCACGCTCTCGTCAACACCAATTTTGCCGATATCATGCAGAAGGCCCGCGAGATACAGCCGATGAATTTCTTCCTCGTCGAAGGGTTCCTGCTCAGCGATGCGTTCGCCGAGCCAGCGGGAAATGATTGCCACGCGCTCGGAATGACCGCGCGTGTATTGATCCTTGGCGTCGATGCTGTTGGTCAGCGCTCTGAGCGAACCGACAAACAACTCTTTCAGGTCATTGAAGAGGCGTCCGTTCTCAATGAAGACGGCGCAACCACTGGCCACCGAGGTGAAGAGCTTGATGTCGGTACTATCAAAATCAGGCTTCTCCGCGTGATTGACGGCCACCATGTAGCCTATAATCGAAAAGCTTGTCTGGCTGCCGGCTTTGGCGGCGGCCGGATCGCTCGCCCCTTTGGCGTACAAGGGGACACAAATAATATTGCGAATGTGTCCCGGCCACTCGAACCGCCACGGTGTATCCACGTCGCTGTCCAACAGGGCCTCCTGGCCGCGACGGAGCTCATCCACCAGTCGACCGTGCAGGACGTGCGCCATCCGGCTGTTCAGATCGATCAGTCCCGATCCGGCGGCCACCACGAACTGCCGGTCGCCGTCCACGACTCGCTCCAACAGCACCGCGATGCCGTCGACCGCAACGATCTCCGTCAGGCTATCGCAGGCCAGTTGCAGAAAGTTCGTATCCGACTCGGTGACTCGCATGTTCATGCTGATCTTATGGAGCAGGACCAGTTCTTCATACACGAGGGACAGTTCGGTCCCTACCATTTCCATTTGCTCGTCGGTTCGGACGGACGTCTGGAAATTCTGGGCGAGCAGTTTCAGCATCTCGGCGAGATATGCACTTCGGTCGGCCGTCGGTCCTGTCTCGCTCGATCTCACCTGTTTTGCGGCGGGGCCCAGATCAATGATGGCAGTCCCCACCGGCGCCCGATGTCCGGCCGCCACCAACGGCAGGCACAACGGCACCGCCAACAGAAGCTGACCATCGGCAAACTGCCACACAACGCTGTCCTGAGGGTCTTCCGTTGGTGAGGGCGCAGCTTCGAGCACCTGGCGTCCCGCGGTGATAAGCTCCTGCGTATCACTCTCGGACTCGCCGGCGTTCAGCAACACCGCAATCTGGCCCTGGGCATCGACCACGGCAAAATTCACGCCAAAGCGGCTGACGCGTTCGCCGAAACGCTCCAGTTCCCGTCGCTGTAGGCAAGTCAGTTCTCGTGTTGTCGTTTTGAGCATGACCACTTCCATAGGCCCATTGTCCGAGGGACCTCGGTCGAGACGCGTGCGGCGTCATTACCCCTTCAACGCCACCAGTCTCTCGTGCAGAATATCCTGAATGCTCTTGAGCAGTTCCTTTGGACTGAAAGGCTTGCTCAGACATTCTTCCACCCCCAGTGACTGTTGCAACTCTTCGGAAATCGCGAAGCTGCGAGCCGTCAAGAGAATCACGGGCATGTTCTTCGTCTGCTCGTTGGCGCGCAGCTTTTCGATCAGTTCGATACCCGTGACGAACGGCATTTGATAGTCGGTCACCACGATGTCGGGTTGCTCGCGGCAGGCGAGATCATAGGCTTCGGCCCCGTTATTGGCCGCAATGACTTCATACCCATTGTTACGCAGCTTTATCGCAACCACATGAATGATGTGAATTTCATCGTCTGCAATCAGTACCTTGTTGCCTGTCATCTTCACCCTCTCCGAGAACGGGGTTATGGGGACTCGTCCTCTGTGACCTGTCGTTCGTCATCCAATGCTAGGTTACCTTTGCGGCTTCCACCGCTGCCAGCGGCAGCTCAAAACCAAACGTGCTGCCGACGTTCACCTCGCTGGTCACGAAGACGCGCCCCCCATGTACTTTCTCAACAATCTGTTTGACCAGGTTCAAACCGAGGCCGGTTCCCTTGGCCTGTTTCTTGTTCGCGCCGACCCGATAGAACTTGTCGAAAACGTGTTCCACCTCGTCGGCCGGGATGCCAACGCCCGTATCCTGAACGATGACACGGGCAAGGCGTTCTACCTCATCGACCTGAGTTTCGATGCAAACCTTTCCCCCTGGAGGGGTATACTTGACGGCGTTGCTCAGCAGGTTCACGACAACCTGCGAGATCATATCCTTATCCGCGTAGACCTGATCGAAAATGATCGGGATCTGGCCCGTCACGGTAATATTCTTCTCTTCGGCAAAGCCTCTGATCATCTTCAGCTGCTGCTCGATCAGAATGGCCAAGCTCACCGGTTCCTTCGATATTTTGATCAGACCGGATTCGATACGTGAGACGTTCAGAATGTCCTCGATCAGGCGGTTGAGCCGCTGCGCCTGGTTCTGAATGACGGTGTAGAACTCCTTACGGGTCTGTTCGTCATGGGCTTCGCCATCAGCCAGCATCTCGGAATAGGCCGTGATCGAGGCCAAAGGTGTCTTCAATTCGTGCGACACATGGCTCACGAAATCGCTCTTCATCTGAGAGATTTCTTTCTCACGCGTGATGTCGTGTAGCACCGCCACCACGCCGGAAACCGTCTCATCTTCGTGAACACATGAGACAATGGCATCGAACGTATGTGGGCCGTCCGAGCGGATAAACTGCATTTCTCTTCGTGTTCCTTCGATTCCACTTTTTCGACTTTGCTGCAATAGTTCCACGAAATCCTGGTGCTGGTCGCCGGCGAGCTCCACCAAGGGTCGGCCCGCCGCACTTTCAGCCTCAAACTCAAAAAGTCGTGCCGCGGCCTCGTTAGCCATGACCAGTCGATCCGAGGCATCGACGACCACCACCGCGTCGCGCAGACTATAGATGATAGCTTCTGTGTGTCGTTGCCGCCGTTCAGACAACTGTGACTGCAAGCGGAGATCGCTGAGCGTGGCCTCCAAACGCGCCACGCGGTCGGCGCCGGCCTCGAGAT
>CP070782.1:3200643-3226008 GCA_020346325.1 Phycisphaerales bacterium | reverse complement strand
CCGAATGGAGCCTTCCACAATCTCACGCGCCATGGGCAACAGTACGTTGCCGGCGTCGGTGACCGCCAATTGGCGTCCCTTCCGTAAGAACAGCTCCACGCCCAGGTGCCCTTCGAGCGCCTTTATCTGCTGGCTGACGCCGGACTGTGTCAGGTGCAACCGCTTGGCCGTTTTCGTGAAACTCAGCGTTTCTACCGCTGTGACAAACACGTTGAGCTGATGAGAATTCAACATTTTTGCACGCCTCTTTTACGTTGCGGCCGAGCCCTAACTCTCCGGCATTTGTCCCAAGTAAATATCCTGCAAAGCATTATAACTGATTAGCTCAACTTATGGTACTCCATCAGAATATTTCATTAGCAAAACTTGTCCATTTACGCCATTTTTCCTTAGCAACTGTTATACTTGGTGAATAGGCAATACAACCCAGAATCTAACAGGAATCTTGCGTTTGGAGCCGACAATCATGAGAACGACGACTACTTATCCCACTCTCCTCGCCTTTTTGCTGGCGCTTGGCTTTGCGTTCGGCCCCGTCGGAATCGCTGATGCCGAGGATGAAATCCGCGTCGACCACTCCAAGATCACGTTCCTGATGCGACAGTTCCAGACCGCCTCTGAAGTGACTGAGACCTGCCTGATGTGCCACCCGGAGGCCGGCCAAGAGGTCATGGGCACGACCCACTGGACCTGGGAATACACCACCCAGGATGGCCAGAAACTGGGCAAGAAAAACGTTATCAATAACTACTGTGTGGCCGTCTCCTCCAACGAGCCACGCTGCACCAGTTGTCACGTCGGGTATGGGTACAAGAACAATGAGACCCACACCGCGATGGATGAGAGCAAGGTGGATTGTCTGATCTGCCACGACCGGTCGGGGACGTACAAGAAATTCCCGGCCGGCGCCGGCGAGCCGACGTACCAAGAGAAGGTCTTCCCGGCCGGTCCGGGTGAACCCTACGGCAAAGTCTGGTCACCGGTCAACCTGACGGCAGCCGCCCAGAGCGTAGGCCTGCCCACCCGCAAGAATTGTGGCGCCTGCCACTTCAACGGCGGCGGTGGTCCCAATGTCAAGCACGGCGACCTGGACACCTCGATGAACGACCCCAACTTCGCCGTCGACGTCCATATGGCCGACGAAGGGCTGGACTTCAGTTGTCAGTCGTGCCATACCACTCACAAGCATCAGATCGCCGGCAGCCGCTATGAGATGGACCTCCACGGCACGACGGACTTGAACAGTTGCAGGACCTGCCACGCCAACCACAAGCACAAAACGGTCGCCCTCGATGACCATACCGATCGCATCGCCTGCCAGACGTGTCACATCCCCGTCTACGCTAAGGAGCGATATGTTAAGACTTGGTGGGATTGGAGCACCGCCGGCGAGTTGAAAGACGGTGAAGGCGACTTCGAAGGCCGCAAGGTGTGGATCGTTCGCAAGGACGAAAACGGCAACAAGACCTACATGTCCCCGAAGGGCAGCTTCGAATGGGGCAAGAAGATGACGCCGGAATACGTCTGGTACAACGGCAACGCGACCTACATCACGCTGGACGACACCTTCGATCCCAATGAAATCGTCGCCATCAATTCCCTGCACGGCGATATCGACGACCCGAACGCCCTGATCTTCCCGGTGCATTCCTTCTACGGCATGCAGCCCTACGACGCCGGTGCCAATCGCCTCGTCGTGCCGAATCTCTTCCCCACCAATCCGGAGACGGCCTACTGGAAGAACTGGGACTGGGTCAAGGCCATCGGCGCCGGACAAGCCTCAGTGGGCCGCGAATTCAGCGGCGAACACGGTTTCGCCGTCACCGTCATGCGGTGGCCGCTGACGCACCAGGTCTCGCCGGCCGAGGAGGCCTTGACCTGTGTCTCCTGCCACAGCCCCAACGGCGTGCTGGATTTCGAGGCCTTGGGGTACTCCGAAGAGCGTATCGCCTCGCTGATGTTCTGTCCCACGCTGGAATCAGAATCGGCCGACGCCGAGGACGTGGACGCTCCGGATCCAACGGAAGGATAGCCTCCCGAGGCCATGGCAGGCCGCGGCGCTGCGGCCGAGCACTGTTGACGTTCCTCGTTGCACACAGACAGCATTCGCGCTACCATAGGCAAAGTCTGCGACCTCAGACTCAGAACCGATGCTGTTGTGCAAGGAGAAGCGATCATGGGTGGCAATCTGCTCAGGGTATTCTCGTGTGTTCTGCTCGCACTTATCACGTCCGGCTCCACCAGTAGCAGCGCCGCAACCGAAGTGCCCTGCTACGGCGTCCACGAGGTCGACTTCGAAGGGCCTACCTGCGGACCGGCCGACACGCCGGCTCGTGACGTGGAGTTGGTCACGCAATGGCGACACGAGTCAGGGGGCACCTACACGATCCACGGTTTCTGGGATGGCGATGGTACGGGCGGCATCCGCGGCAACGTCTTCAAGGTCCGTTTCTGCCCTACGTCCCCAGGCCACTGGAGGCTCGTCAGGACAACCTCCAACGCAGCGGAGTTAAACGGCCAGAAGGAAGGGCTGGCGATCGCCTGCACGGCCTCCCACCGTCCAGGTTTCTGGGAGGTGGATCGTACCCAAATGGCCGGCCGCTGGTATCAGCGCTCCGACGGTTCCCATCCTTACATCTTTGGCAACACGATGTACACGTTCCTCTCCGAGCGGAACAACACCGGTCCGAGCAGCGGCAACATCGCTGACGACATGCGGGGCAACGCTGAATACTTCAAGAAGGTGCGTTTTTCCATCACCGGCGGTCGCTATCCGCACCCGACCGCCAAACCCTTCCTCGACAATGAGGGCCGGCCGACCGACGACGGCAATTTCTCCCATCGGCCCAACCCGGCTTGGTTCCATCAGCGCGTCGACCTGGCCGTGCGCATCGCCTATGAACACGATCTGATCGCCGATCTGATTATCAATGGCCCCGACACGCAGGAGAATCGGGCGATTCTCAGGGCCTCCGCGAACGCGGATGACCCCACGCCGATCCTCCGCTATGTTGCCGCCCGGTACGGCGGCTACCCAAATGTCTGGTTCTGCTTGAGCAACGAGTTCGATATCAAGACGCCCAAGTACACCTGTGATGAGATCAACCGCTTCGGGCAGGCCATGCGGCGGTTTCTCCCCTACCCCGCCCCAATGAGTGTGCACGCCAAGCCCCGCGACTGGTACACCAAGTTGAACACGAACCCGCCGTGGCACGATCATGTCATCATCCAGAAGAAGATCAAGAAGCTGCCCATCGCGGCCGATTGGGTGTCGCGCAACCACGCCATGGGCGGGAATGTCCCAGTCATCGACGACGAACTGGCCTACGAAGGCGACGGCGACGGCTGGAGCGAGGCCGACGTGATCGAAGCGCACCTCGGCGCCTTCCTGGGCGGCGGCTACGGCACCACCGGCCACAAGCCCGCCAACAAGCAGGGCCACTACTTCTGGGGTCGCTTCCAGGCCAGCGAGCACAAGGCCGCCGACAATCTGCTCTGGCTTCGGCAGATGATCGACGAACACATCACCTTCTGGAGGATGGCGCCGGTCGACGACTCGGATCCCGGCGACAACGCCATTGCCATCTTCGACAACGTCCATCCCGGCTTCCGCGCGCTGGCCTGGCCCGAGCACGAATTCGTCCTCGGAACCAATCGGGCCCGGACAGGTATTCGAGTGGAACTACCGCGCGGCCGATGGCGAGTGGCGTGTTACGATGCCCTCGCCAAGAGCCGCGAGCAGCTGGGACGAGAGGTCTCCGGAACATTCGTATTCGACGCCCCGGACAGTCGAGCGACGTTCGTACACTTCAAACGCCTCGACCCCTGAGACGGATCGAGCGGTGTCTGGCGACCGCGGCGCGCAAGGAGCCCCGGCGCAGAAGAAATCTTCGCTTTGGGCGCAAGACGCGGTCGCCGTGCACGTCCATGTATGAGACGAAAGATTTCAGACACTGCTGACTGGTCATCGGCCGAAGGACCGGTATAATGAGCCAACAGCGGGTTTGAAAGGGTCGGACGATGCCAACATTTGCCAGCGATTTCAGTGGCACCGAAAAGCTGTATCTGGTCTGCGCCGTTATCGGAGGCGTCCTTTTCGTGGTTCGCCTCGTTCTCCAGTTCGTCGGCGGCGACGGGGGCGGCGACTACGACGCGGGAGCCGCCGACGTGGCAGGTGGCGAGATCGATGGGGGCTTTGCTGAAGATGTGGGCGGCGATGTTGACGATGCGTATCTGAGCTTTAAGATCCTGTCGTTCCAGGGCCTGACCGCCTTCTTCATGATGTTCGGCCTCGTGGGCCTGGCCATGGCGCGCCAAACCCAACACAACGCCACGACCTGTCTGGTGGTCGCCACCGGTGCCGGACTGGGGACCGTCTGGATCATTGGCCTGATCTTCCGCAAGGCCGCGGCGCTCCAGGCCAGCGGCAACATCAATCTGCGCAATGCGATCGGACAAGAAGGAGAAGTCTATTTGACGATCCCAAACGCGGGGACCGGCAAGGCCAAGGTTACGGTCCAGGATCGGCTCCGTATCTACAACGCCATCTCGAACGATAAGACAGAGATAAAGACAGGACAGCGTGTGCGCGTGGTCGAGGTAACGCCGCAGGATGTGCTGGTTGTCGAGAAGGTCGAATAAAGACCGCTTTTACGAACTTCACTGATGAATCCGATACGCCGACGTTAGGAGTGGAGACATGGAAATGATGCTTGAAGGAATCCTGGCGCAGAGTGTGCTGGGGCAGAGCCTGTGGCTGATAGCGATCATTGGCTTCGTGCTGCTGCTGGTCTCGACAATCCTGTTCCTGGCGTCCCGCTATAAGCGCTGCCCTTCGGACCGCATCCTGGTGATCTACGGTAAGGTCGGACACGACCAATCGGCCCGGTGCGTCCATGGCGGCGGCGCTTTCGTCTGGCCGCTGATCCAGGACTACTCCTATATGAGCCTGACGCCCATGACCATCAGTATTCCGCTACAGGGTGCGCTGTCGCTGCAGAACATCCGTATCAACGTGCCGAGTACGTTCACAGTCGGTGTCAGTACGGACAAGGCCATCATGAATAACGCGGCCGAACGTCTGCTGCGTTTGCAGCCACGTGAGATCGAGGACATGGCTAAGGAAATCATCTTTGGCCAACTGCGTCTGACGGTGGCGTCCCTGACGATCGAACAGATCAACCAGGACCGCGAGAGCTTCCTGGATTCCATCCGCAAGAACGTCGAGCCCGAACTGAACAAAATCGGCCTCTATCTGATCAACGTCAACATCACCGACATCACCGACGAATCGGACTATATCGAATCCATCGGTAAGAAGGCGGCCGCCGAGGCCATCAACAAAGCCAAGATCGACGTGGCCGAGCAGGTCAAACTCGGCGACATCGGTGAAGCCCAGGCCAATCGCGAGCGCGCGATTCGCGTGGCCCAGCACACGGCCGAGTCGGAGAAGGGTCAGAAGACCGCCGAGGCCGACCGGCGGGTCTTTGTGCAGCAGCAGGAAACCGTTGCCAGGATCGGTGAGGCGGAGGCAGATCGGGACCGGACGATCCGGGTCGCCGAGAATGTCGCTGAGGCGGATAAGGGCCAGAAGAAAGCCGAAGCCGACCGACGCATCTTCGTGCAGCAACAGGAGGCCGAAGCGGTCAAAGGCGAAAAGCAGGCCGAGGCCAGTCAGCGGGTGTACGTCAAACAACAGGAGGCCCTGGCCGTCGAAGGCGAGAACAAATCTCTGGCCGAAATCGCCGACTACAACGCCGAACTGGCGAGTAAGCAGGCCGAGGCTTTCGAGAAAGGCGAAGTGGCCAAGCGCAAGGCGGAAGTGGCTATCCAGAAGGCCCAGTATCTGGCCGAGCAGGAACGCCTGAATGCCGAGGAAGTGGTTCGTCAGGAAACGGAGCGGCGCAAGGTCGAAATTGCCGCCGAGGCCCAGGCGGAGAAGTACCGGCGCGAAGCGCAGGGCCAGGCCGATGCGACGCTGGCCAGATACGAGGCGGAGGCCAAGGGTATCCGCCAGGTGCTGGACAGCAAAGCGGCCGGCTATGAAGCCCTGGTCCGGAGCTGTAATGGTGACGCACGTTCGGCCTCCACGCTGCTGATGATCGAGAAGATCGAGGACATCGTAGACCGTCAGGTGGAAGCCATCAAGAACATCAAGATCGACAAGGTTACGGTCTGGGACTCGGGCAACAACGAGAAAGGCACGTCGTCAACCGCGAATTTCCTTTCCGGCCTGATCCGGTCGATTCCCCCGCTGCATGAGGTGGCCGGCATGGCGGGGGTGGAACTGCCCCAGTACCTGGGCGATGCGACCGAAAAATCAGCCGCGGACGGTGCCTCCGAAACAGAAGCACAACCGCCGGCCCAGGATCAGACACCGCCGCAGAAAAGAGACGCGTAGCATAGACGCCGAACAAGCTACGCAGCGACCATGACCTCGGCTCGTCATGGTCGCTCGGCGTTCAACACGCCTGCGCCTCGGGCCTTCAGCCACCGAATATCGCTGCGAAGGCTCGCACCGGCCGTTGCGCGGCCGTCATCACGCGTCCCTCCCGAACGATTCAAATTCATCGAAAAAGGACACACCGGTAACAAATCGGTAACACGCATGCGGCATATTGCGCTTGTCTGAAACAAACGGTCTTTGCTACTCTGTTTCGAAAGGAGTACACCATGATCAAGCGAATGTCGCTACCCAGAATCGTGTTGCTGTTGCTGACCTTGTCCAGTTCGACCATTCTGGCCCAGTCGGCATCGGCGCTGCTGCGCGAAGGCCTCTACGCCGAGGAGGTCGAAGGCGACCTGCAAGCGGCAATCAAGGTCTACCAACAGGTCATCGAGGACGAGTCCGCCCAGGACAGCCTCGTGGCCCAGGCCCTCTATCGCCAGGGCATGTGCTACACGAAGCTCAAGAAGGAGCTCGAGGCCAAGGCGGCTTTCAGCAAGCTGGTGGCCCAATACGGCGATCAAACCCAACTGATCGAGAAGGTCAAGCCGTTGCTGGAAGAGCTGGGCAACGCCGACCCGGCCAGCCTGATGCCGCCCGAAACGATTATGTACCTGGAGATCGGCAGTCCTGGGAAGCAGGTCGAGACGATCCTCAATATGCTCAAGGGCACGCCCTTCGAAAACCCACTGGCCATGATCGGCGGCAATGAGAGCCAATGGGCCGGCGAGGACATGGGACCGGCCAATATGCTCGGTGCCTTGATGAACCCGAGCATGATGGCTGAATTCAAGAAGATCCGCGGCATGGGGGTCGGCATTACCGGGCTGGCCCAGAACAATCCGCCCGCGATCGTCGTGCTGTTCCCGGGGCAGAGCGATGCACTGCGTGGTCTGCTCCTGGCCGGGCTCGGCATGATCGGTCGTCCGGCCGAGGCGATCGAGGGCATGACGACGCTCCACTTCCCCGACGGTGGCGGTGCCTCTTATGACGACACCGTCGTCATTCTGGCCAGCCCGTCGGCCCAGGCCATCGAGCAATTGACCGACGCGGTCAAGCGGTACAAAGGCCTGCTGGGCGGCCCTTCTCTGGCCTCCTCCAACGCGTCCTTTGCCAAGATCAGCAAACGCGCCCGGCAGGACAACGCGCTGACCCTGTGGCTCAACGTCAATGAGACCTATCAGGGTCTGATGAAAATCATGCCCCCGGAGGCGATCCCGCAACAAATCCACATAGCCAACGGCCTTGTCGATTTCAAGAACGTCGATGACATCATCGCCTCGCTATCCATCGAGGAGACCGGCCTTGCCTTGGAGGCCAACGCCCACCTGAAGTCCGGACACAACTGCGTCGCCTACAACCTGATTCGCACGCCTCACCTGACCAAGGCGGCCCTCCAGGCCGTGCCCTCGGAGGCCATCGCCCTGGTGTCCGTGGCGCTGGGAGAACCGGGCACGGCTCAGGCCGAAGCGGTCAGCGAGCAAATTCTCAACGCCACGAGTCTCGACATCGGCCGGGAACTGTTTGCCAACATTGAGCAAATCACCCTGTTCGCCGTACCGATGTCGGGTGGCATGGAAGCACAAGAAGGCGAGATCCCGCCGCAGGCCAAGATGTTCGGCCTGACTATCACCAGCGCCAACCCGCAGCAAACACGCAGCATTCTGACAAGTGTGCTGCGCTCGGCCAATATGGTCGCCAGTGAGACCGAACCTGTCGATGGCCGCTACGAGATCACGCTGGCGAACAACCAGAACGTCTACGGCTACATGGACCAGACTAACAAGACCACCGTCCTGTCGCTCAATCCGGATGTTATCACGACCTCCGTAGCCGCGCTGAAGCAGGGTTCAGGCAGTGGTGCATTGCACGGCGCCTTGGATGCCCTGCCGGAGACGACGAGCAAACTCGTGATGGTCAACCTGGCCGGGGCGATTCGATTCGGTCTTCAGAATGCCGACCTGCCGGACGATGAACTGGGCGATCAGGTGCGTCAGGCCATGACTCAACTGGCCAAGGCCAGCGAAAAGACCACGATCCGTCTGCAGACCAGTGAAGAGGACAACAGCTTCGGTATCCGGCTGAGTATCGAAGATCTCCCGCCAGTCGGCCAGGTCTTCGGTTCGATCATGCAGATCCAGCAGGCCATGGCGCAGATCGAGGGCCAGGCAGCGCCCTGGTCCGAGGGGCACGCCCCCGCCGCTGGCATCGCGCCGGCCAAAACGGCACCGACAATCGACGGCAAGGCAGACGATCCCTGGGCCGCTGCTCACACCTATGATCTCAGGAACAGCTACTACGACGCGCCGGCGTCTGAGGCCGACTGTTCGGCCTCGTTCAGGGCCCTCTACGACGAGGACAACCTGTACGTACTGGTCGACGTCACCGACGATGATCTCCAGAACGATTCCGAAGAGTTTTGGCTGGACGATGCGGTCGAGATCTTCATTGATGCCGACAACAGCAAACGGGGAAGCTACGACGACAACGATTTCCAGTACCATTTCGGCTGGGACGCGAGCTCCCCGGCGCTGGGCGAATCACAGCACGGGAACATGGCCGGCGTTGAGGCGGCCTTTGCCAGAACTGATGCGGGCTACCGCGCTGAGATCAGGCTGCCCTGGAGCACGCTGGGCACGAAGCCGATGGCCGGCACGCCCATCGGGCTCGACGTGCAAGTCAACGACGATGACGGCGGTGGCGAGCGTGACTCCAAGGTCGCCTGGCACGCGCCGCAGGATGATGCGTACCTCCATCCGCGCGTCTTCGGGACGGCCCAACCGCTCGGCCTAGTGGCCTGGTGGAAGCTCGACGAGACAACCGGTGATGAGACCGCCGATGCCTCGGGCAATAGCCGTACAGGCGAACTCATCGGCAGCCCGACCTGGAAACCGTCCGGCGGCAAGGTCGGCGGCGCCCTGCAATTTGACGGCCAGGATGACTACGGCGACACAGGATACAAAACCGATTCGCCCACCTGGACCGTTGTAGCCTGGGTCAAGGGTGCTGCGGCGCCGGCGCCCGGAGCGCCCACTGGCGTGGTCCATCGCGAGAAGAACTATCAGATCAACTGGAACCACGACGAAGACGAGTTCCGCGGCGGAGCCGGCGTTTGTGTGGAGAGCGGCTGGCATGGCGCCAGTTTTGGACAACTCGAGGGCAACACGTGGTATCACCTGGCGGCCACCTACGACGGCGAGAACCTCAAGGCGTATCGCAATGGCCTTCTGGTCACCGACAACCCGGACCCTTCCGGAAACTCGATCGCTGAGGATGCCACACTGAAACTGGGGGCACACGCCCTGCTGGGAACGTTCTTTGCCGGTACCATTGACGATGTCCGCCTCTACAACTACGTTCTCGACGCCGAGGCGGTCGCGGCGTTGGCCGGCAGGTAACGGCGGTAACGGAAACCGCTGCGAGGTAGCTGGTGCGAAGCAAGTTGAAAGCCAATACAGGCTATGGTCAGTTTCGGTGGGTGGTATTGCTGCTCCTCGTGGTGGTGATACTGCCCACCGTCTGCCTGTTGTGGTTCATGAACGAGGCCATCGACAATGAGCGCCTCGTGATCCGACAGAAGCTGGTCACTGTCTGCAAGAGCCGACTCGACGCGACGATCCGAAAGGTCGACCAGGATTGGGTGGCGCGCTGCCGGCGGTTGGGCCAAGACGACGCCGTTCACGCCTACCGGGAATTCGTGGCCGCGGCGGGACAGAACGGCTGCGACGGGCTTCTGATCTATGCCCCATCGGGCGAGCCGCTCTATCCGGCATTGACGCACGACGCCGGAGGGGCCGGTGAAAGTCCCGAAATGTTCGCGGATGCCTGGCAACTGGAGTTCGTCGATCGCGACTATGCTCAAGCCGCCCAGTGCTATGAGAAGCACGCCCGATCGGCGCTCACCGATCCGCGCCGCTTGGCCAACCTGCTTAAGAAGGGATTGGCCTGGCCCAGCCAGGACCCGCAGGCCGATCTGGCCTACGACCGACGCTATCTGGCCGCCCTGATCGGACAGAGCCGGTCACTGGGCAAACTCGACCGAATCGACGAGGCCGTGGAGACATGCCAGCCGGCCGTCTTCACGCCGCTGGCCGAGACGGGAGATGCGAGCATCCTGTCACTGATCGCCAATGCCCAACTGCTGATGTTGAGTTGGGTGCGTGACCGGGCACAATACGAATACCTGCTTGAAGTGACATTCACCAGGCTCATGACCGTGTTGTATCAGCCCAACCAAGCCGGTGCGTCACTGACAACCGATCAGAATCTGTTCGTGGCTCAGAAGGCCTTCGATCTGATCCGCGCAACGCCCAGACTCGAGGCCCAGTGGCGCAGCATTCACAAAACGTCGTTGAGCAAGTTGATCGCGGCGGAAGAGCGCTCGATCGAACTGCTCAGTCGCTTTCCCGACACGGCGGCGTTTCAAACGTGGCTCTCGGATAAGCTTCAGCCCCTGACCGATGAGGAGCCGACGGCCTACGGGCTGGTGCACCGGTCCCAACAGCGCACCTACTTTGCCCTGATCTCGGAAGAGACGATTCGCTCCGTGCTCGCCGAATTCGCCGGCATGTTCCAGAATGAGTACCTGGACTGCCGTATCCTGGATGAGGCCGGGCGACCGGTCATGGGCATCGCCGAGCCTGAAAAGGAACCATTCACGACTGGAGCCATCGGAACGTATTTTCCCAACTGGAAGATCGAGCTGTTCTTCAAGGAAGGCGATGAGCTCGATCGGGCGGCGGGCCAGCGCATCGCCATGTACACCTGGACCGGCACACTCGTGATCATGGTCATTCTGGCCTTTGGTGCCGTGGCCGCCAAGGCCATCGGCCGGCAGGTCAAGCTCAATCGCCTCAAGAACGACTTCATCGCTACCGTCACGCATGAACTCAAGACCCCGCTGGCATCGATGCGCGTCCTGGTGGACACGCTGCTGGAGGGTCACTACCGAGACCAACAGCAGGTGACGGAGTACCTGGAGCTGATCTCGCGCGAGAACGGTCGCCTCAGCCGGCTGATAGACAACTTTCTGACGTTTTCGCGCATGGAACGCAACAAGCAGGCCTTCCGCATCCGCGCCGCCCGGCCGGAGGCCATCGCGCAGGCCGCCACCGAAGCCGTCAAAACCAAGTTCGATCGGGCCGCGTGTCATCTCGATGTAGAGATCGACGATGATCTTCCCGAGGTGCGGGCGGACGTCGATGCCATGATAACGGTCCTGGTCAACCTGCTCGACAATGCCTGCAAATATTCCTATGACGACAAGCGAATCGCCCTGCGCGTCACATCTGAGAACCACTCGGTCTGCTTTGCGGTCTCAGACAACGGCGTCGGCATCCCGCGCCGTGCCGTCAAACGCATTTTCAAGCGGTTCTATCAGACGGATCGCAGCCTGGCCCGACGAGCTGAAGGTTGCGGCCTGGGCCTGAGTATCGCCAAGTTCATCATTGACGCCCATGGAGGCACTATCGGCGTCGAGAGCAAGCCGGGCCAGGGAAGCGTCTTTACCGTTAGACTGCCCGTACACGGCAACATCTAGAGAGAGGACTGTAAGATGGGAACCGTGCTCATCGTAGAAGACGATCCCGTCCTGCGGCGGGGTCTGGAAGACAATTTCCGGGTCAAAGGCTACGACACCCTCACCGCCTGCGACGGCAACGAGGGCCTGGCCAACGCATTGAAAGAACGGCCCGACCTGATTATACTGGACATCATGCTACCGGGAATTGATGGCTACGAGGTCTGCTCGCACATTCGCGCGAAGAATCTCGATATGCCGATCATCATGTTGACGGCTCGTCACGAAGAGTCCGATGTCGTGCTGGGCCTCAACACGGGTGCCGATGATTACGTGAGCAAGCCGTTCAGTATCAAGGAACTGTTGGCGCGGGCCAATGCCTTCATGCGACGACGGGGAGCATGCGAGCCGCTGGTATATGAATTCGGCGGTTGCCGGCTGGACCTCCGCAACGGCACGCTTTTGCGACAAGGAGAAGATGTCGCGTTGACGCCAGGCGAATTGAAGATGCTCCACCTGTTTCTCAAGAGGCCCGGCTGCCCGCTGACACGGGAAGAGATTCGTGCCGCCGTCTGGGGTCATGCGCGTTTTGTGACCGTTCGGGACGTCGACCAGACCATCGCGCGGCTGCAACGTAAGATCGAGCCGGACCCGAGCCGGCCGCCGTACATTCGGATGATGGGGAACGAGGACTATCAGTTTGAAGTGCCACAAGCCCATGGAAACCGTACTGATCGTTGAAGACGATCCCACCATGCTCAGGGGACTCAAGGACAACTTCGAGTTTCAGGGCTACCGCGTCCTGACGGCCGAGGATGGCGAAGCCGGTCTGGATACCGTCCTGAACGCCAAGCCCGATCTCGTCCTGCTCGACCTGATGTTGCCCAAGATCAATGGCTACGAAGTCTGCCGCCTGATCCGCAAGGAAGGGCTCGACACGGCCATCATCATGCTCACTGCCAAGGGAGAGGAATCGGACATCGTGCTGGGATTGAACCTCGGGGCCGATGACTACGTCACCAAACCCTTCAGTATCAAAGAACTACTGGCCCGGGCCGAAGCTCTTCTGCGTCGAACACAACAGCCTGAGGCGGAGATCTACCATTTCGGCAACTGCACTCTGGATCTGCCCGCCCGTAAGCTGACGCGCGACGGGCAAGAGATCAAACTGTCGCCCAAGGAATTCGGCCTGCTCGAACTGTTCGTCAAGCGACCGGGCCGGGCCCTGTCTCGCGATGAGATCCTCAATCAGGTCTGGGGCTACGACGCGTACGTCGGCTCGCGCACCATCGACCGCTTCGTCACGACCCTGCGCAACAAGATCGAGCCGAACCCGCACCACCCCGTCTACATCCACACCATCCGCGAGATCGGCTACAAATTCGAGCCCCCGGAAGAGCAACGCTGACCGAGAGGATTTCCACGCCCCGGGAATTGTCTTCCTGAGCCGGAGGTGAAGGATATGGGCTCAGATCGAGACGCGCCCCCGTATGCGAAAGCCAGATCCTTCACTGCGCCATGCTGCGTTCAGGATGACATGCCTCACGTGATTCGGACGGAATCGGGTTCACTGCGACAGGATGTATTCGACCAGATCGTCGATCTCGCGGTCGCTCAGATTCGATGTCGCGCCGTGCTCGTCGTTGCGATTGTATTTCGTCACAGCCTCACGAAGGGTGGCGGCCCGACCATCGTACAGGTACGGCCCCGTGCGCCAGGCCTCCACCAAAGACGGCGTATCGAACAGGATACCCTCATCCAAACTATCGCCCGTACCGACATCATACCTCTGTTTGTCCGTCAGCAGCTTGCCTGTATGACACGAAGTACACTGTGCTCGGGCGAACAGTGCTTTGCCCCGTGCCGCCGCGGCATTCAACTGGCCGTCCACCAGATGCGGACTCGGCAGCGGCTTTAGACCGCTGAGATACCGGTCGATTGCGGCAGCATCCTCTTCCTTCGGTACCGCGAACAGGATGTGTCGGAAGCCGGCCCGCACGGCCGATTCGGCGTTGGGCCGCGCCCCCGTAATCATCGCCGGCGGGGTTTGGTGCGCCAGCAGCATGCTCTTGGTGTTCTTCGGGTTGCCGATCCCATCGTTGAGCAGGTCCCAGTTCAAGGCATCGACGCGCCCGTCCGGATGACAGCTCGCACAGCTCTGCCATTTCTGGAAACACAAATGAGCGTCGTTGAATAACATCTCTCCTCGCCGCCGGTCCGTCAAGGCGCGTCTCGGTCCCAAGGCCACTGCCGCAACTTCGACCCGCTCTGCGCCCACGTCGACAACCGAGAAACTATCCGTATAGTACTCCGCGACATAAGCTTTCGAGCCCAACACCGCCAGCGCTCGTGGCCCCTTGCCTTTCAGGCGGACCCGCTGACGAATGTCCTTGAGGAAGCTGAGTTGGTTCGGGACCGTGGACGTGACATCGCCGGCGTATGAAGCGTAGCCGCCGCCACCCGTGCCCGACTGCTGCGCTTGATGAGCCTCGATCTTGGCCATCATCGCGTCCACATCGATCACGCTCACCTCATCCGTACCCGCATGCGTGACGAACACCGTCTTACTGTCAGCCGAACAGGCAACCGCCCAGGGATTGGCCGCGCCCTCATCCACATCGTCCAACAGAACCGTATCGATCGGTTCATGCTTGACCGCATCAATCACGGTCAGGGCGTTCGTATTCATCCACCCCCGATCCAGTTGCGTCGTCGGCATCGTGTAGCGACTCAGGATGTGAGAGACGAAAACGTACTTGCCGTCCGGAGACGCCGCCACGCCCCGCACACTGGTGCTGCCGTTGGGCAGTTTCAAAGAGGTGCGCAGCTCCATCGCCTGCGTATCGACGACCGAGACCTCGGCCGCCACGACGCCGGCGTTGGCCGCTCCGGCCGGCAGATGGTTCGCCACGTAGAGCCATCGACCGTCCGGCGTCAACGCCGCCGCGATGGGTTCGCGTCCGACCGACACCTTCCCTCCCACGCTGCCGTCCGTCAGATCGATCGCCCAGACGTCACCGGCGAAGCGATTGCACACGTAGAGCACGTTGCGACGTGAATCCAGGGTCAGTGCGTTGGGGCCGTATCCCACCGGAATCTGGCGTGCGACCTCGCCGGAGCGCAGATCGACCACGCAGATGCGCCCGTCGGCGTCACCACAACTGACATACAGCCGCCGACCTCCCCCACTGAGCGCCAGGCTCGTCGGCTCACCGGGCACCGCGATCATGCGCACGACCTTCTCCTGCGCCACGTCGAACACGCCCACCTGCCGAGCCGTCCCGAAAGCAATGTAAAGCTGCGCGCCATTGGCGGCCGCGGCCATCGCCTGCGGGGACAGAGGCATCGACTGCCCGGCCCATGCCGACCCGGCCAAGGCCAGAACCCCGAGAATCATCACCTGCCAACCGATCTTCCTTGCCATCGTCTGCTTCATTCGACTGCCCTCTTCTCGTCCAGATTCACCGCCACTTCGGTAGCGCCGGTATCTTCACAGATCACACGAAAACCCACGTTGAAAACGCGCTGCCAGACAGGATAGGCCACGCGCGCTGAACTCTGACCATGCCGCGGCGGATCGAAAAACGAACTTCCCCGCACCACCTTGCGCTCGACACGTTGCGGCCCATCCGCCCGGCTCGCCGCGCTATTCCAATCGGCGTCCGCGCTGCTGAAGGTCCACTCTGCCGCGTTGCCATGCATATCGCAAAGACCCCACGCGTTGGGCCGGTAGCTGCCGACGGGCGCCGTTACCACGGCGCCGTCGTTGCAGCGTGTATCGGCCAACGCCGCCCCTTCCATAGCTAGATGTTCCAGCCCACCGGTCACTTGTGGAGCCCTGCCCTTTTCCCAGGCCAGACGCTGCTGCTCGGTCGCACGGCCGGCGAAAGCCAGGTCCGCCAGGTTGGCCCAGGCAGAAAAGTCACCGTCGGCATCGCCCAGGCCCGATGACGAATCCGCGCCGGCTCGGCAGGCGTATTCCCACTGCGCTTCGGTCGGCAAGGCAAAGTGCATGCCGGTGCGTACCGAAAGCCAGCGACAGAACGCCACCGCCTGCTCCCAGGATACTCGCACCGCCGGCTGCTGGGCGTCGTTCAGAGACAACCCACGGTCGTCACTGCGCGCGTGCCTTTTCTGATAATACCGACTATCGTGCCCCGGGTCGAAGCGCCGGAATTGTTCGTTCGTCACCTCGAACGCCCCCATCCAAAATGGCTGGTCTGCCACGCCGGGCCCGGCCGGAATCTGAACCAGTGTCAGTGTGACACCCTCGCCCAAATCGATGGTCCGCTGGCGGCCGCCCTGCCAGGTCACGGCGGCAACCTCGGCACCACTCGGCAGTGAAGGCTTGGAACATGTCACCGTCTCGATCAGCGCTGCTACGGCTGCGGGCGCATCGTCATATGTTGACGTCGCTGGTATCCATTCCGGATCGGTGCCCGGACCGCCAAAGGCACGGCGCAGTTCCATGCGCCGTTCGTGCGCCCCGTCCGGGACCGGATAGACGTCCCCCCAGGTCCCATGGCACGGCGCATTGAGATCGATCCAGGTGACGATTCGGTCCCAGGCCTCCGAATCAAGCGTCACGCCCTGATGCCCCGCGCGCAGTATCTGGACCAGCGGGCTGGTGTCGGCATGGTACTCGCCCGGGACCAGCATGTTGACATCGTCTTCAATACCCACGCGGCGTACAAACGGCAACAGCGCGTCGTAGGCCGGCGTGTACTTCACATAGCCATCGGTATCCTTGCGCATCTGCGGGTGGAGCCGGTCGATGCCGAGTTTGGCCAGTCGGCGCCCCCGGTAATCGGGCACCAGATCCTCAGGCCGCAAGTCAGGCCGGCCCGCACGGCCGTCGTGACAGGATACGCAGTGTTTGTTCAGGACGGGTTGGACCTCCCGTGCAAAATCGAATCCGCGTGCCGGCCCGTACCAAGGCTCGATCGACTGCACCGGCTGTCGTGCGGCCTGGGCCAGTTTCCCCGGCGCCGCGTCGGCCGGGCTTTCGTGACATCCGACACATGAAAGTCGTTCGCCCGGCATCACCGTGAGCCAACTCCGCATCAATTGGATCGCCTTACCCTCGGCATCCAGCGGCTGGACCGCAAGCGGCGTATTGGCGGGGACTCGAAACATGGCCGAGCCATCGTCGGCCAGAGCCACTGTGCCGAGGATTCGCATCGCTTCCCATGGCCCGCCGTAACCGATCTTGTCGGGGCCGGCCAGGCCACGATAGCCAAAGTGATAGGCCAGGAGCCGCAACTTCTTGGCCGTTCCGCGCGGCACGCCGGCCAGTCCCGGCCCGGCGTACACATCGTGCAGATACACCACGCCCGTTTCGGTGGTCGGGTCGATCCGATCCGGAATCACCGGTGGTATGGGCCGTTTCTTGACAGGGATCGGCTCGAACAGCGCGAAGCCAGGCTCTTGGCGCAACAGCACGAGATTATCGAAGACATCCGCCAGATAGATCCCCCAGTCGGCCTCTCGGCTCGGCCAGCAAGCAACAAGGAAATACTTGTCACTCAACGGATAGGGATGTAGAAACTTGGGCCAATCGCGATCCACCAGCCGGTCGCGCACGAGGGGCTTGATGGGATCGCCGTGGCCCGAGATCCGCGTCACAAGACCATCGGCATCGTACCACCCTTGATTCGTATCCAACACGACGAGCTGGCCCATCCGGTGGACCCCGTGATAGCCCGAAAGAATGCTGACGAGATGATTGCTCCGGCCCGGCAGCGGCTGAGGAAAATACAGCGCGTTGGGAAACCACGAATTGCTCCCGTAAACCGCCCGTTGCCCGGTCCCGTCCGGGTTCATCACCATCAACTGGCGCATGAAGATGTGATTGATCCCCGTGTAGTCCCAGCGATGGTAGAGCACCTGCCCATTGGGCAGCACACACGGATGGAAATCGTGATCCTGGTCGCAGCACAGTTGGCGCACGCCGGAACCATCCGCACTCATCACATAAAGGTTACTGACGAGTTTCTGGCCGTGCCAGCACGGGACCGCCTGATACGAAGCGGTCGATCCGAAGACGATCTTGCCGTTGGGTAGATAGCAGGCATCGAAGCTATCGACGTCGTCAGGCATCCGCGACACTTGGCGCAGGCCCGCACCGTCAACGCCAATCTCCCAGACTTTCCAGTTCGTCGGGTCGGACTGGGTGAACAACAGCCGGTCGGCGTTCCAATGCAGGTCCAGTTCCCCCACATAGACCTCGGCATCCGGACGATGCAGCGCCGCCAGATCCCGGTCCGGATGTTTCAACGACAAGACGGCGATCTCGTTGTCATAGCCCTCGCGCGGCAAAGATGAGTTGCACTCGTGGTTGGAAGGAAACCCCAGGTCGGCGCCGGCTTCGTTGGAGAACCAGATCTTCTTGTCTTGGGCCGATGGGACATAACGCATGCTCTTGCGCTTGACGACCAGGACCTTGTCGAAATCCAGCAGCGGACTGGCCAGCAAGGCATCGCGTCGCAGTTGTCCCAGTCGCTTCCTGACGGATGGATCATTCCGAGCGAACGCGGCCTCCAGTTCGTCCAGGCGGCGCAGAAACGCAGCGCCATGCGGATAGTCTGCGCCGAATGTCCGCATCAGGTCCTCGATGGCCGGGCGCAAGGTCCGCAGCCGGTATGGAGTCACGCCGTCAGCGGACGCACCCGTCCTGCCATATCCGGCGTCGGGAAAAGAAATCGCTAAAATAGGCAGAACCGCCAGGACCATGATGTGGATCGATGAGCATCTTGTCAGCAAGTCTGCACCTCTGCCAAATCGCGAAACGTTTGCCATGTACGACCGGGTCGTACCCGACCGATGGCAATGCGATTATAGCGAATCGGGGCAACTCTGGCCACCCTCATATCCCGGCGAACCTCCCTCCTCGGCACTCTGGCACCACGCCTCGGCGCGATCCCACTCAGCGCGATCGGGGCCGTCGGGGCCTCTGATGACCAGCGAGAGGCCGCGACCGTCGGTCTCGTCGAACCAGCCGTCCTGGTAGTCGAATTCGAGGATGGTGCTGTTGGTGTGGTCCTCCAACTTGATCGTCTCACCGGCGTTGCTGAGATTGCCGGTGAAAACCCCCGGTGCCAGATCGACCGCGCTCGCGTCGTAACGAGCGGCGAACGCCTCGCGGTTCCTGACGATGACGACATAGCCGCCGGGCGCGAGCGTCACCGACGAATCATCCGCAAACGTGTAGGAGATTCCATCGGTCAACTTGACGCCCGCCAGTGACAGCGGCGCCGAGCCGACGTTCGTCAGTTCGAGAAACTCGTATTCCTCGTTGTCAAAAGCTCCTCCCGCGGGAGGGTTGTACATGATTTCGGCCACGCGCAGAAAACGCTGCTGGTCGCTGGGATCGCCCGGATAGGTCAGGCGTGCGACGAGTCGTCCATGCTGGTCTTGAAGATCGATGGTCTCACCCCAACTGGACAAATGCTCGCGGTAGTTGCCCTGCACGAACCGCCCTTCCCCCCCGGTCGGGCTAAGGGCTCTCTGTCTGAAGGCTCGCACGTTGGGCGAAACGCAGAGACTGCCGCCAGCGATGATGACCGTGCCGAGTCGAAAGGTGTGTTCGATCCCTCCGGTCAGCGTCCAGTCTGAGATATCGACAGCGTATGTGTTCGGATTGACCAGCTCGATGTATTCCTCGTCCTGGTTGCCCGAGACGGGATTGGCGTCGTACGTACCGAACGCCAGGGTCGCATCCCCGGGCTGGTAGTCCGGGATCCCCGCACAGCCTCCGGCCGGCGGGTCCGTTGTGTTTTTGATGCTGTGCTCGATGTACAACTGGGTACGACGGGGAGGAAAATAGTCCTGCAACGAACGGGGGGAGGAGGGAAGCCTCCCCCGGGCTTGGGCGACCATCTCATCGATCCGATTCTCAAACCATAGCGACCCATCCGGCACTCCGGGCGGTTGTAGCCACTGGTCCATCACGGTGCGCAGCCGCCTCAGGAACATCTCCTGCGTCTCCGGAAGATGATACATCACGCTGAGATACACGCTCCACTGCGAACCGCCCGCTTTCGGGTGGGAATCGGCGCCGAGGAAGGGATGGGTCGTGTAGACGCCGCCGTCGCCGACGAAGCCGAAGGTCCAGTCCTTGTCCCACGGAAAGATTGACCACTCGCCGCTTCCCTCGGTATCGCGATAGAAATAGAAATTCTTGCGGATGTCGTCAGTGTCCTGAAGCAGGCACCGCGCTGCCAGGTAGTTCATCATCTGTGGCAGATCGAAGTTGTCGAACACGAATGTACGGCGTCGTTCCTCGCTCGACCCGTTCAGACCGGCCACCACCGCCTCGATATCGTCGTATCCCTCGTATTCACGCATCTTTTTCTCGATGCCCGAACTAACGTCGTTGAATACCGGCGCCGAAGACGATCGCTGTACGAATTTGTAGAGCGCGCCATCCGAGGGCAGGCCGTTACGTTCCAGGAACTCCTCGTCCACCTGTTCGATGAAAATGCCTAGGCGATCCACGTCGCCGTTGAGCACTGACAACATCAGAAAGGACAGCGAGGCCGGACACCCCGCGTTGCGCATGGTTTCGAACGCCAGAGGCTGACGCAGATAGGTGGAATCCGAGCCATTCTCGTTCAGATTGAATTCCCGGACCCGCGCGTGGTCGGGCGAGAAGCGAAACCGGTGTCCTCGATTGAAGACGAATTTCTGGGAATTCCGGGCCGTGTAGCCGCCGCGCTGCCGAACGAAGACATTGTCGTAGAATTCGCCATCGAAAAACACACAGGCTCGCCCTCCGCCGCGCGTCCGCGTGCGACTCGGCTCCTGCGAGAACCAATACAGAACGGGCAGTTCCGTATTGAGGGCCGGGTCCTGGACGACTGTCCCGTAGAATTCCGGAGAATCGTCGGGCCGCAGAAAGAGTGGATTGCGTGACATTCGGCCCTCGGTATCCACGGCGTCGACGCGCCAACGGACCATGTTGCCCGCCTCAGACACGTATCCTGGAACAACCGCGGTATAGACACCGTCGCCGGCCATGGCGTCACCGGCGGTGCCGTCGTCGACCATCGGCACCGTGTCGCGCGTCTGCACACGGCTCGCGGCATAGAAGTTGACCTCCCAGGTTAACTGCGCGCCGAGAACCGGCGCCAGCGTCTCGGCAATCTGCGCGGTGATCGTAATCTCCGCGCCCGGCGCCGGCGGAGGCGGATTCTCGGTGACATCGTGAATCGCCGGGCCCATCTCGGTCAGGATGCCCCGGTTGGATGCACCGGGGGTCGGCTCGGCGAGAAACCCTTCAAAGACCTCCGACCAATCGATCGGATGGAAGCTAACCGCCACCAACTCGGGCAGCACCAGCAAATCGGAACTGATCAGGTCGATGTTCAGGCCCTGGATGGCGAGGATATTGTCGCCCGTCACCAGTCGATCGGCATGAGCGGAAATGTCGAAGTCTTCGAACGTCACGGCGTCCTCGTCCGGACGAATCGCCGCAGCCGCCGTGTTCCAGGTCGGTTCAGCCACGTCCGGCGCGTTGGATCGCGCTGCCTCGACCCCGTTCAGAAAGGCGACGAAGCCATCTTCGTATTTCATGCGTAAGGTCAGTCGCCTGACCGAGGCAGCGTCCTTAACCTGAAACGGGATGCGGACATACACCGTCTCGTTGACGCCCCGCATGGCGGTCACGTCGAGGCCGACCAGGCCGGGGTAATCGAAGCCGACGCCGGTCGTACCGCTCAGCCACGCGCTGTCATCGAAATCCGCCCGCGTCCAGGCCAGGCCCAGCGACCCATCGGTGGGGATCAGCGCCCGGGCCGCCGCGCCCTCGGCCACGAGGACCGTCTCGGTCTGAAGTCCCGAATCTCCGGCACTCAAGCCATAGGGGATGTCGGCGAACTGGATCGGGTAGTCCGAATAGGCATGGACCACCATCTCGTCGGGCCCCACCAAGGCCACCGACTCGCCGCCGGCCGCCAGGGCGAAGCTCGTATGTAGCTCGCCTGTCGGGTCGCGCCGGTTTTTGCCCGAGGCGAAGACGACGAGAAAGTCGTTCGGCGCCAATTTGACCGCCGGGAATTCCCACTTCGTCGGATCATCCAGATCGTCGGTGAGAAACCAGCCCGCGAGGTTTATCGCTTCAAACGATGGATTCCAGATTTCGATCCAGTCGGAAGACTCGCCGTCCTGATCGAGGAGTTCACCTGCCGAGAGTGGTTCCCGGCTGGTATTGGCGGCGACGAACTCGCTGATGACCGGCGTCTCCTGAGCCGCGGCGTACTGCAAAGACGACAGCAACAGCGCAGCGACAAACCATAGCGAGAATCTCATAACTCACTCCCTCCTAATCCGTTCCCGGAGAACCACCCTCATTCGTACTAGCCTGCCAGACGTCCGCATCATCCCAACCGGCCGGGTCAGGATTGGCGGAGTGCTTGAGGGTCAGAGAGTATCCCAGGCCGTCGGTCTCGTCGAACCAGTCGTCCTGGTACTCGAATTCGAGGATGGTGCTGTTGGTACGGTCCTCCAGCTTGATCGTCTCACCACCGTTGCTCAAACTGCCGGCATACGTTCCCGGCGCCAGGTCGACCGTGCTGGCGTCGTAGCGTTCTGCAAAAGCATCGCGGTTCTTGACGATCACGATACAACTACCGGGTGCGAGTGTCACAGATGCATCATCCGCGAACGCGTAGGTTACCCCGTCGGTTAGCTTCACCCCTGCCAGGGGCAGAGCGACCGTGCCGATATTCTGCAACTCGATGAACTCGTACTCGTCGCTGCCCAACGATCCGGAGTCGCCCGGATTGTACATAATCTCGGTGATGCGCAGATAGCGCTGTTGATCGCTGGGCTCACCCGGATAGGTCAGAGTCGCCACGAGTCGGCCATGGCGATCTGTCAACTCGACCGCCTCGCCCCAACTGGACAGATGCCCACGGTAGTTGCCCTGAACGAACCGCCCTTCCGTACCGGTCGGGCTGGCCGTGCGATTGAGAAACGCGCGAGCGCTGGGCGAGACATAGAGGCTTCCTCCGGCGACGATCACCGTACCGGGCAGAAACGTGTGCTCCACACCTCCGGTCAACTGCCAATCCGAGATATCCACTGCATAAGCATTCGGATTGACCAGCTCGATATACTCTTCCTCCTGGTTCCCGGAGGGCGGGTTGAATTCATACGTGCCAAAGTCCAGCTTGGCATCGGCCGGCTGGGCGTTGGGGATGGCGGCTGAATAAGAGCCCGGGATATTGTAGCTGGCCACGCGATCGACGTTGTGCGTTATGAACAGGTGCGTTCGCCGTACGGCCAGGTAATCCTCTTTGATCACGTCGATCGCATACTGGAACGACTGATCGCGCGGGTAGCCGTCCTGCCCGCCCCAGGGCCACGGGTTGGCCCATTTCGCATAGTCGAGCGCGACATCGCGCCGCATCGCCAGGACGAGTTCGTCGATTCGGTTCTCGATAAACAAGTCTTCGTACGGAGTTCCCGGAGGTTTCAGGAAATCGTCCATCACCGTCCGCAGGCGCCGCAGGTACATTTCCCGCACCACGTCGTCGTTAAACAGTGCGTCGATCAGATGGTTCCAGTGCCGATTCCATTCCTGACAATCCCGCTTCCCGACGAACGGGTGGGAAGGCTTGACATCACTGGACCGACCCGGAACGCGGTCGTCGGCGGCGTAGATCACGTCGCCGTAGGAGCCGCCCTGGCTGCCGATCCAATTGGACCCCCAGGTCAGATCGTGGTCCCAGGGCAGGAAGCACCATTGGCCCGAACCGTCCGAATCGCAGTAGAGATAGTGGTTCTTGTGCGGATGGTCGTTCTGATGACATAAGATCGTAGCCGCCAGGTAGTTCAGCGTGCGGGGCAGGTCGACATAGTCGAGGATGTTATTGTGCAGCGTGGTGCCGGAGGCATTGTTGATGGCCCGGCGGAAGTCGTTCAAATCTTGCTGCCCTTCCCACCGGCGCGTCTTCTTCTCGGCCCAGGCGCCCACGTTGAACGTATCGTAGATCTTGTAGAGCGCCCCATCCGGATCGAGTCCCTCGCGTTCCAACAGCTCTTCTTCGGGCTCCTCGATGAAGATCTGCACGCCGAAGAACTCGCCGTTGCGCTGGGCGCGCACCGGAAACGACTCGCTGCCCGGGCAGCCACACCAGTCGTAGGCATTGAATGCCAGGTTCTGCCGCAGGTAGGCCTTGTCACTGAACGTACTGTTGAGATTGAATTCGTTGACGCGCGGTGCGTCGCGGTTGTACTGGAACTTGTAGCCGTGATTGAAGCGGAATTTGAAATGCTTTTTCGCCGCGCCGGACGTGCTGCCGCCGCGAATGTGGATGTTGACATTATCGTAGAACTGATCGAGGAAGAAGACCGAACAGCGCGTCCCGCCGCGCGACTCGGAGGCAGGCACGTTCTCGACGAACCACTGCAACACGGGCAACTCCGAGTTGAGCAGCGGATCTTGCACCACTGTGCCGTAGAACTCGGGCGAATCGGCGCGATGGGGAAATAGCGGCGCCCGTGAATACTCGCCCGTCGCGTCCACGGCATCGACGTTCCACCTTACCATGTGGCCGGCCATGAGCGATACACCAGGAATGACCGCCGTGTAGACGCCATCATTTGCCACCGCGTCGCCTTCGGTGCCATCATCGACCATCAGGACCATACCGGCTACCGGTACGCGACTCGCCACCTCAAAGCCGACCGTCCAACTCAGGCTAACCCCCAGTACGGGCGCCAGCGTTTCGCTGACACGCGCCGTGACGGCCAAATCCTCGCCCGCCAGCGGCGGAGGCGGATTCTCCGTGACATCACGAATCGCCGGCCCGATCTGCGCCAGCGCCGTCTGGTTCGGCGCCCCGGGCGTCGGCTGGAGCAGATAGCCCTCGACCACATCCGACAGGTCTGCCGGCTCGAAGCTGACCGCGACCAACTCGGGAAGCACCAGCAGATCAGAACTATACAGACCGGCGTTGAGCCCGTGAATGGCCAGGACGTTCTCACCCTCGACGAGCCTCTCACGAGGCGCGGTGATGTCGAAGTCCTCGAAGACCACGGCGTACTCGTCGCCGCGCGCCAGCCGGCCCAGCGAGCCCGAATTCCACGTCAACTCGTCGGCAGGCGGCGCGTTGCCCCGGGCCACCTCGAAGCCGTTCAGGTAGGCGACGAAGCCGTCTTCATACTTCATGTACAGGGTCAACTGTCCCACCGCGGCGACATCGTCGACCTGAAACGGGATGCGGACATAGACGGTCTCGTTCACGTTGCGCATCGCGCTGATGTCGAGCCCGACGAGGTCGCCATAGTCATATCCGACACCCGTCGGGCCGGCCAGCCACGCCGAGCCATCGAACCCAGGCAAGATCCAGTCCATGCCCAGCGACCCGTCGGTCGGGATCAGTGCTCTGGCGTCGGC
>CP070782.1:3175770-3200543 GCA_020346325.1 Phycisphaerales bacterium | reverse complement strand
CCGCGAGAACCTGCTGGGCAAGCGCGTGGACTATTCGGCGCGCTCGGTGATTGTCGTCGGGCCCAGCCTCAAGCTGTACCAGTGCAGGCTTCCCAAGAAGATTGCCCTGGAACTGTATCAGCCCTTCATCATTCGCAAGCTCAAACAGCACGGATTCGCCGACACCATCAAAAGCGCCAAGCGCATGATCGAGCGTCGCGACGATCAGGTCTGGGATATTCTCGAAGAGGTGATTCACCAGCATCCGGTGTTGCTGAACCGTGCTCCGACGTTGCACCGCATGGGTATTCAGGCCTTTGAGCCCGTTCTCGTCGAGGGCAACGCCATCATGCTGCACCCGCTGGCGTGCAAGGGCTTCAATGCCGACTTCGATGGCGACCAGATGGCGGTCCACCTGCCGCTGAGCGTCGAGGCCCAAGCGGAAGTGCACCTGCTGATGATGACGACGGGTAACATCTTCTCCCCGGCCAACGGCTCGCCTATGGTGGGGCCGTCGCAGGACATGGTCATGGGGAACTACTACCTGACCGTGACGCTGGATGAACTGAAGCCGGGCAGGGCACCGAGTACGGACCCGGCGCAGCTGCCGCTGTTCCGCGATGTCTTTGAGGCCATGATGGCCTACGAGATGGGCAAGATTGGGCTGCATGACAAGATTCGCGTTCGGCTTCGCCGCAAGATGGTGCGGGACAAATCCGGTCTGCAGCGCTTCGGTCCGGAAACGGTTGATGGTGAGGAAGTAGTGAAGCCGCGGGTGATCGAGACGACCGTCGGACGCTGCATCTTCAACGATATCCTGCCCGAGGGCATGCCTTTCTACAATCTGACGATGTCTCAGAAGAAGCTCAGCCAGGTCATCAGCGACTGCTTCGAGTTCGAGGGCAATGCTGAGACGGTGGGACTTCTGGACAAGATCAAGGACATCGGCTTCCGTCATGCGACTTTGGCGGGTCTGAGTTTCGGGTTGACCGACATGAAGATCCCGCCCAAGAAGGCGGAGATTATCACCGAGACGGAGAAACGCGTCAACAAGATCCGGAAGAACTACCATGACGGTGTGCTGACCGAGCGCGAGCGGTACAACCAGGTGATTGATGCGTGGACCAACGCCCGTGTCGCGGTGACGAACGAGATGATCCGCGGCCTGCGAGAAGACACGAAGCCGGACGGGACGCCTTATCTGAACCCGATCTATCTGATGTCGGACTCCGGTGCTCGAGGCAGCATCGACCAGATTCAGCAGTTGGCCGGTATGCGAGCCCTGATGGCCAAGCCCAGCGGTGAGATTATCGAGACGCCGATCAAGTCGAACTTCCGTGAGGGCCTGACGGTTCTGGAATACTTCAGTTCCACGCACGGGGCCCGCAAAGGCTTGGCGGACACGGCGTTGAAGACGGCCAACTCGGGTTATCTGACTCGCAAGCTCATCGACGTGGCCCAGAACGTCATCATCATCGAGCGCGACTGCCAGACCCTCCAGGGCATTACGAAGAGCACGGTCAGCCGCGGCGATCAAGTCGACGTGCCGCTGTCGCAACTGGTCATCGGCAGAACGGCCCGCGATAACATCCGTAATCCGATTACGGACGAGATGATCGTCCGCGAGAACGAGGTGATTACGCCGGAAATCGCGGGCAAGATCGAGGCGCTGGGGCTCGACGCGATCCGTGTTCGCAGCCCGTTGACGTGCGACAGTCCGTTTGGGATCTGCGCGAAGTGCCACGGTTGGGATATGAGTACGGGGCAACTCGTCGAGGAAGGGGCGGCCGTCGGTATCGTCGCGGCCCAGTCGATCGGCGAGCCGGGGACCCAGCTGACGCTGCGGACGTTCCATACCGGCGGTGTGGCCTCGCGTGCGATCCTCGAAAGGGAGCAGAAGGCCACCCATTCCGGAACGATCCAGTATCGAGATATCAAAGCGGTTTCGCTGAAGCGGGACGACGGGACGGGGATCGTCGTAGCCCTGAAGCGCAATGGCGAAATCACCCTCCTGGATCAGAAGGAACGCGAACTCGATCGGTTCAAAGTGCCCTACGGCGGCATTATCCTCGTCGAGGACGGTCAGAAGGTCAAGTCCGGAGCGACGTTGTTCCAGTGGGACCCGCACCGAACGCCGATTCTGGCCGAGGTGGCGGGCCTCATTCGTTTCGTGGACATTATCGAAGGCGAGACGGTCCAGACCGAGGAAATGAGGGTTCGGAGCTCCAAACTCAAGTCGTCTGAGGCCGATGTGAAGGTCCAGGAGCGCCCGGTTGTCATTGAGCATAAGGGCGATAAGCACCCGCAGATCATCATTGAGGACGATTCAGGCAAGATCCTGGATGTGCATTATCTGCCGGCCGGGGCCCGCATCGAGGTGGTCGAAGGTCAGCAGGTGCAGGCCGGGCAGTTGCTGGCCCATCAGCCGCGAGCGACGGGCGGAACGCAGGACATCACCGGCGGTCTGCCTCGTGTCACGGAAGTTTTTGAGGCCCGCAAGCCCAAGGATCCGGCCGCCATGGCAGAAATCAGCGGTCGCGTCGAGCTGCGCAGCGACAAGCGCAAGGGCAAAATGACCATCATCATCCGCAGCGAGAGCGGCATGGAGAAGGAGCACCATGTCCCGCGCGACCGGCACCTCAATGTGCATACGGGCGACATGGTCGAAGCCGGTGACGCCCTGACCGACGGTCCTCTGGTGCCGCACGACATTCTGCGGATCAAGGGTGAGGAAGCCCTGCAGCGCTATCTGATCGGCGAAATCCAGAACGTCTATCGTTCGCAGAACGTCAATATCAACGACAAGCACATGGAAATCATCATCTCTCAGATGATGCGCAAGGTCGAGATTGAGTCGGTCGGCGACAGCACCTTCCTGCCTGGCGAAGTGACGGACAAGTTCGTCTTCCGCAAGGAAAACGAGCGCCTCAGCAACAGTCTCAAGATCAGCGACAAGGGGGATGTTGCTGATGTCGAGGTGGGCCAGATTGTGGAGAAGAAGGAACTAGCGAAGCTGAACGAGAAGGTGGACCTGTTGGGCGGCGCCGCGGCCAAGGGACGCAAGCCGAGGCCGGCCACGGCTAACACGCTGCTGCTGGGCATCACCAAGGCCTCGCTGTGGTCCGACAGCTTTATTGCGGCCGCGAGCTTCCAGGAAACAACAAAAGTGTTGACGGAGGCGGCGCTGGCTGGTAAAGTTGATGAATTGCACGGTCTGAAGGAGAACGTGATTCTAGGTCACCTCATCCCGGCCGGGACGGCGTTCAAGCCGCACCTGGAGATGAGAGTGAAGCATTTGGTCGAAGCGCCTGTGCCGAAGGAACTGGCCGGTGTTCGAGAAGAGCAGGAAGCCGAGGCGAAAGCCGAATCGCGGGTCAAGGAAATCCTTGGCATTGATTGAGCAAGTACGGTTTTGAATCGAGATGGGTTATGCCGACGATTCATCAGTTAGTACGAAAGCCGAGAGCGAAGTCCAAAGGGCGAAAGCGCGTCTCCGATATCAGTGGCTCGCCGCAGAAACGCGGGGTCTGTCTGATCGTCAGGACGCAGACCCCCAAGAAGCCGAACTCGGCGCTGCGGAAGGTGGCCCGTGTCAGGCTGACCAACGGGAAGGAAGTGACGGCCTATATCCCGGGCGTCGACCATAACCTCCAGGAGCACAGCACGGTGATGATTCGCGGCGGCCGCGTTCGCGACTTGCCCGGTGTGCGGTACCACATTGTGCGCGGCGTGCTCGACTGCGCCGGCGTTTCCGGACGCCAGCAGGGCCGCAGCAAGTACGGTGCCAAGAAGGCAAAATAGCAGGAAGACCACTGACAGGCATTTGAGGCATAGGATACGTTATGGCCAAGAAGTTTACCGCTTCGAGCGTCCAACTGAAACCAGATCCCAAGTACAACAGCAAGCTGGTTTCGAAGTTTGTCAACTGCATGATGTGGGATGGCAAGAAGAGCACGTCACAGCAGATTTTCTACGATGCGATGGACATCATCTCGGGCAAGATCAAGGACGTTCCGCCTGTCGAGGTGTTTGAAGCGGCGATCAACCACGTCAAGCCGCTGCTGGAGGTGCGCAGCAAGCGAGTGGGCGGTGCCAGCTATCAGGTGCCGATGCAGGTCAAGCCGAAGCGACAGCAGTCACTGGCTTTCCGCTGGATTCTGGCTTCGGCCCGGGGCAAGAAGGGTAAGCCGATGTGTCAGCGGCTGGCGGCTGAGCTGATGGATGCCTACAACAAGCAGGGCGGTGCGATGACCACGCGGGAGAACGTGCATCGTATGGCCGAGGCGAATAAGGCGTTTGCGCATTTCGCCTGGTAAAAACTCCGACGTACTATGCCACGGTGGACCCCAGAGGAAACCGTGGCATTTTTTTGTCCATTGATAAGGGTCGGACCAGTAGGCACTGGACCGGGGTGCTCTGAGAAATGGGAAAGCTGGCGAATACACGAAATATAGGCATTATGGCCCATATCGATGCCGGCAAGACGACGGTGACCGAGCGCATTCTGTACTACGCCGGAAAGACCTATAAAATGGGTGAAGTCCATGAAGGTACGGCGGTTATGGACTTCATGGAGGAAGAGCAGAAGCGCGGGATCACGATCACCTCGGCAGCCACGAAGTGCCCCTGGAAGGGCGCGGAAATCAATCTGATCGACACGCCGGGCCACATCGATTTCACTGCCGAAGTGGAGAGGTCGTTGCGGGTGCTGGATGGTGCCGTGGCGGTCTTCGATGGCAGCGAGGGGGTCCAGGCCCAGAGTGAGACGGTCTGGCGTCAGGGCCAGAAGTACGATCTGCCGTGCCTGTGCTTCGTGAACAAGATGGACAAGATCGGCGCGGACTTCGAGATGAGCGTCGAGAGCATTCACGACAAGCTACTGGCCCATCCGGTGATTCTGCAGATCCCCATCGGGGCTGGCGACTCGTTTCGAGGAATCGTCGATCTAATTACTATGCAGGCGGTCTTCTATGAAACGGAGAAGATGGGGGCGACGTTCCGGGAGACCGACATCACGGACGATCTGATCGAGCAGGCCAGCCAGCATCGAGCGGAAATGATCGAGACGGCCGCCGAGTATGACGAAGAACTGATGGAGGCTTTTGTCGATGATCAGGCCGTGACGGCGGAGATGATCCGTCGCGCGATCCGCAAGGGAACGCTCCAGAACAGGCTCCATCCGGTGCTCGTTGGCTCGGCGCTGAAATACATTGGCGTGCAGCGTCTGCTCGACGCGGTCGTGGCCTACTTGCCTTCCCCTATTGAGAAGCCCGACCTTATCGGACACAAGCCCGGCGACGAGAAGAAAGAGATCACTGTCAAGTGCGACCCAAACGGCTCCCTGGTGGCGCTGGCGTTCAAGATCACCAGTGATTCGCACGGAGACCTGAGTTTCTTGCGGATCTACCAGGGCACGCTCAAGTCGGGCACGCGGGTGCTGAATCCGAATCGGAACAAGCGTGAGAACATCACCCGCGTTTTTGAGATGCATGCCAACGAGCGCAAGATTCTGGACTCGGCCAAGGCCGGGGATATCGTCGCGGTCGTGGGGCTCAAGCAGACCCTCACGGGCGACACGATCTGCGATGCGAAGAAACCGGCCGTCCTGCCCAGCATCACGTTTCCGCAAACCGTCATCACCATGTCGATCGAGCCGAGAACGGCTGCAGAAAGAGCGAAACTGGCCACGGCGCTCGATGCGCTGCGCCGGGAAGACCCGACGTTCACCTGCAAGACCGATCCGGAAACGGGGCAGACGGTTATCAGCGGCATGGGCGAGCTCCACCTTGAGGTGCTCCAGCACAAGCTGACCCGGGAGAAGAAGGTCGATGTCCGAGTGGGCAAGCCCCGGGTCGCCTACCGGGAGGCGATTACGCAGTCGGCCGAAGGCGAGGGCAAATTCGTCCATCAGTCGGGCGGCCACGGACAGTATGGGCACGTGGTCCTGGCCGTTGAGCCGCTGTTGGCCGACGACGGCCACTACCAGACGGACATTGAGTTTGTTGCCAATGTGACGCCGGACAAGGTGCCGAAGGAGTATGTCTCATCCGTCGAACAGGGCGTTCGGGAGGCGGCGGGCAGCGGCATGTTGGCCGGCTACCCCGTCGTGGGGTTGCGGGCCACCTTGATAGGCGGATCGTCTCACTCCGTTGACTCGTCGGACCTGGCCTTCGAGCAGGCGGCGACCATGGCCCTGGAGAAGGCGATCAGAGAAGCGGGCCCGGTGTTGCTGGAGCCGGTGATGCGCGTCCAGGCGGTGGTACCGGAATCGGCGTTTGGTGCCGTGCAGGCCGATTTGCTCGCGAAGCGGGGCCTGATTACGGATTGCCGCCTACACGGCAACATGCGCGTCGTCGATGCCACGGTGCCGTTGGTGGAGCTCTTTGGCTACTCGAGCGACATTCGCAGCTTGACCGCCGGCCGGGGAAACTTCACTATGGTACCGCTGAGCTACGAGCGGGTGCCCGACCCGGTCGCCAAGGCGATCCTTTTTGAGGTGCAGGGGCGATTTTTTCGGTTTTTTTCGAGATTTGGTGGCTGACCTGTTGACGCAATGCGAAGTTCGTGGTAAGTTTAGCATTTTTCAGCTGTAGCGAGCATCGTCAGGATGACTTTGCGAATACGTAGTTACGCTGTGGCATATCTTGTAATGCCATCAGGGATGGCTCAATAGGTGTTCTATTTTTTCTGGGGTCGCTGGCGGCAGCATATGGCAGCTTCCGCCGTGGTCGCGAGTCGGCCGCACAGCCTCAGGCCCTTTAAGGAAGGCCACGCGGGCCGTTGTGCCTTTGCTCCCCAGCTCAGGGGAGCCAGGAGCAAGACGCCGCAAGCTTTTCCTGCCTTTAGCTTGCCGGAATGGTGATTGATCGGGGCAGAGTCACTAGACACTGCTCTGGGCGGCTGGGGGTTTACGCAAGGGCGAGTTGATGGTCAATGGTTGTCGCCCGTACCTGAGGGGTTTTGGGCGGGTGTAGAAAAGTGGGTGGTCCAGAGGATCGCGATGGCTACTGAAACAGAGAGAATTCGAATTCGAATGGAGGCGTACGACCACCGGACTCTTGACGCCTCTGCCCGAGAGATCGTCGAGCATGCCCGGCGTACGAACGCCCGTGTCAGCGGCCCGATACCGCTGCCGACGCGTATCGAGCGATATACGGTTCTGCGAAGCCCGCATATCGACAAGAAGTCGCGCGAGCAGTTCGAGTTGCGAACCCACAAGCGGCTTATCGACATCCACGAAGCCAACGCCCGTACGGCCGAGGTATTGAACCGTCTGGTGGTTCCGGCGGGTGTTTTTGTGAAGATCAAGGCGTAAGAGCAAGGAACGTCCGATTATGGCCATGTTGCTTGGAAAGAAAGTTGGGATGACGCGGGTCTACGACGAGAAGGGGCGTTTGATCCCCGTAACCGTCATTGAGGCAGGCCCTTGTGCAGTCACTCAGGTCAAAACGACCGAGAGTGATGGCTACAACGCCATCCAACTCGGGTATGATGATGTTAAGGCCTCACGGCAGAAAAAACCCCAAATCGGCCATGCGGCGAAAGCGAACGCGACGCCCAAGCGGTTCGTCCGGGAGTACCGCTTGACGGAAGGCGCCGAGCCAGAATACCAGCTGGGCGATTCGGTCACCGTAGCGGTTTTTGCGAAGACGAAGTTTGTCGATGTGGTGGGAACCAGCAAGGGTAAGGGGTATGCCGGCGTCATGAAGCGACATGGCTTCGGCGGCTTCCCGGCCTCGCACGGTACCGAGCGGAAGCACCGGGCCCCGGGTTCCATTTCGAGTTTTGCCAGCAACGCCGGTTTAGGAGCAGGCCCGAAGAAGGGTAAGCGGATGGCCGGACACATGGGTCATTGCCGGGTCACGACGAAGAATCACAGCTTGGTGGGCATTGACGAGGAAAAGAACTTGTTGATCGTCAAGGGAGCGGTGCCCGGTCCGGCCGGTGGGTACTGCATCGTGCGAACTGCAAAGCGGCCCCAGTAAGTGAAGAAGTGTGTCAACGATGATTGAATTGACTGTATATAACCGTAGCGGCAAAGAGGTTGACAAGATCAGCGTCGACGAGGCGGCCCTGGGTGGCGCGGTTCGGTATGGGCTGCTCAAGCAGGCGATCGTCATGCACCAGGCTAACCAGCGGGTAGGCACGGTCCAGACCAAGAGCAGAGGGATGGTGGCCGGATCGGACAAGAAGCTCTATCGCCAGAAGGGTACCGGCAATGCCCGCATGGGTAATCGACGGACCGGCATTCGCGTCGGCGGCGGTATGATCTTCGGCAAGGTCCCGCGTGATTTCCGCCAGCGGATGCCGCGGAAGCAGAAACGGCTGGCCCGCGATTCGGCGGTTTTGGCCAAGCTGCGGAAGAACAGCGTCGTGGTGGTTGACGGACTGGCGTTCGACAAGCCCCAGACCAAGGACTTTGCGGGGATCTTGAAGAACCTGAAGATCGACCGCAGTTGCCTGGTGGCGATCCCGCAGCACGACGAGAACATCTACAAGTCAGCGCGCAACGTGCCGAAGGTGGCGGTGCTGCCGGTGGCAGACCTCAATGCCGGTGATATCTGCACCCATCAGAGGATGTTGTTCACGAAGGACGCGTTGGTCGCGTTTTTGGATAGAGAGGCTGGCAGCGAAAGCTGACGGTGCCATGGTGCGGCCGCAAGTGTCGCCGGAACGGTTTGTGAATTGAAGAGTTCGGTTTCGCGATGGATGATTTTAACATAGTAATTCGGCCCTTGATCACGGAACAAGGGATGCACTTCGCCAATACGAAGGGGGCGTATTCGTTCGAGGTGAATCGCAAGGCCAACAAGATACAGGTCAAAAATGCCGTGGAGCGCATCTACGGCGTGAAGGTGGATAAGGTCAGGACGTGCAATCGCCGAGGCAAGCATCGCCGCAGAGGCCGGACGATTGGCGTGACCTCGAGTTGGAAGAAGGCGATCGTGTACCTGGAGCCTGATTACCACATCGATTTGTTCTAAGACGGCTGTGGCAGAGAGATAGTCTTTATGGGTGTTCGGATTTACAGACCAACGAGTGCGGGGCGACGGAACAGTTCAGTCAATGACTATTCCGAGCTCACGACCAATCGTCCCGAGAAGACGCTGTGCAAGCGGATCAAGAAGCGGGGCGGCCGCAATCACCATGGTGTGACGACGACGCGGTTCCGTGGCGGTGGCGCGCGGCGCATCTATCGGATGATCGACTTCAAGCGGAACAAAGACGGGATGTCCGCCCGGGTGGCGACGGTGGAGTACGATCCGAACCGGAGCTGTTTCATCTCGCTGGTCGAGTATGAGGATGGTGAGAAACGCTACATTCTCTGCCCGGCTGGGATCAAAGTGGGTGAGACGATCGAGAGCGGCCCGCGCGTGGAGCCCAAGACGGGCAACGCGATGCCCTTGGGGGCGATTCCGGCGGGCCTGGAGGTGCACAACGTTGAGATGACCGCTGGCCAAGGCGGCAAGATGGTGCGCGGTGCCGGTAACGGGGCGCGGATCGTGGCCAAAGAGGGCGATTGGGTCACTCTGGTGCTGCCGAGCGGTGAGATGAGAATGGTTCGAAGGGAATGCCGGGCGACGATCGGACGCTTGAGCAACACGGATCACCAGAACGTTCGGATCGGCAAGGCGGGCCGGAAACGCCATATGGGGCGGCGACCGCACGTACGCGGCAAGGCGATGAATCCGGTGGCACATCCGATGGGCGGTGGTGAAGGACGCTCGAACGGTGGCCGGCATCCATGCTCCCCGACGGGCAAGCCCGCCAAGGGCGGCAAGACGCGCAATCCGCGCAAGACGAGCAACAAGCGAATTATTCGGCGACGCAAGAACGTACGGCAAGGGCAGTTGACCCTGTAATCGAAGAGGTGATCGCCTGATTGCTGTGTTGCGTCGCGGCAGTGAGGTGTAAGAAGAGAGCCAAAATGAGTAGATCTCTTAAAAAAGGGCCGTTTGTTGACGAGAAGCTGTTTGCGAAGGTGAGCCGGCAGGTCAACGAGGGAAGCCGCAATCCCATCAAGACGTGGGCGCGGCGCTGCACCATCGTGCCGGAGTTCGTCGGCTTCACTTTCATGGTTCACAACGGCAAGATCTTCCATAAGGTGTTGGTGACGGAAGACATGGTCGGCCACAAGCTGGGTGAGTTCTCCCCCACGCGAACGTTCAAGGGCCATTCGAGCAAGAAGATCAAATAGGACGTACGGGTGCGTTGGACTTTGATCCGCCGGGTACGGGACATTAGGTATGCTAAGCGCGACAAAACTTAAAGAGGTATGTGAGCAGCGCCAGACGACGGCCGAGGAACTGGCAGAGCGGATTGCTCGGGGCGGCTTTGAAGAGAAGGAAGCGGCATCGGCGATCCGGAACTGGAAGAAGGGGTTGTTCAAGCCTTTGCCGCGGAGCGAGGATGTGCGACGGCTGGCCGAAGCGCTGGGAGTAGAGGTCAGCGACTTGGCAGATTGGCGTTCGTCGTGTCGTTACGCGCCAATGTCGGCACGGAAGGTGCGGTTGGTGACGCAGTTGATCGTCGGGCGTAGCGTGCAGGATGCGATGGACATTCTGAAGTTCACGCGGAAACGGGCGGCGCCGATGGTGGACAAGGTGCTCAAGGCCGCGGTGGCCGATGCGGACGAGCAGCAGGCGGACGTGGATAGCCTGTATGTGTGTGAGGCGCGGGTCGATGACGCCGGGGTTCGGCTGGGGACGAAACGCTGGATCCCGAAAGATCGCGGTCGGGCGCATCCGATACGCAAGAGAGCCTGCCATATCCATGTGACGGTCACGCAGGCGTAAGACGGGCAAGGCAGAAACGAATGTTGAGATAGCGGATTATGGGCCAGAAGACATCGCCAATTGGTTTTAGAACGGGTGTGACGCTGGGGTGGCAGAGCACGTGGTTTGCGCCGAAGGCCAGCTACGGAGACTGCTTGGTGGAGGATCAGCGGATCCGCACGTACGTTGACAAGCGGTTCAACCAGCGGATGCCGAAGGGGGCCGTGGCGAAGGTGGAGATCATTCGCACGCGGAACGAGGTGAACGTGACGCTGCACAGCGGCCGTCCGGGTGTGGTGATTGGGCCGCGCGGTGGCGAGGTGGACCGCGTTCGTGAGGAACTCGAAGGTTTGGTCCGTCGAAAAGTGACGGTAAACGTCGTCGAGATCAAGGATCCGGAACTGAACGCGACGCTGGTGGCGCAGGGGATTGCCGAGCAGTTGGGCAAGCGGGCCTCGTTCCGGCGGACGATGAAACAACAGTGTGAAGGGGCGATGAACGCCGGCGCGAAAGGCGTCAAGATCATGTGCTCGGGTCGCCTGGCCGGCTCGGAAATGGCTCGCCGCGAAACACAGAAGATGGGGAGTATTCCGCTGCATACGTTGGATGCGAACGTGGACTATGCTATTGCCACGGCCCGGACGACGTATGGTGCGATTGGTGTGAAGGTGTGGATCTACAAGGGCAAGTTTGGCGAGGAGGTGCAGCCGGTACGCAGGCCGGCACGGCGACGTCCGCCACGACGGACGGGCGGACCGCGCCCGGAGGGGCCTGGTGGAGAAGCCCCACGTTCGGCTGCCCCGGCGCAGGCGCCGGCAGCCGCACCGCCCACACCGCCCGCTCCACGTGCCGGAGAGCAGACGCCGAGCGGCAAGGCTGGGACATCGACGGAAGGATAGATCGGTTGCGCGAGAAGGTGGCCGTGGTAAGAGTTGAGAAAGGTCGTCAGACATGGCTTTGATGCCGAAACGAGTCAAACATCGTAAGAGCCAACGCGGGCGGATGAAGGGCAACGCCATGCGGTGCAACTATGTCGCGTTCGGCGACTACGGGTTGCAGGTGCTGGAGTCGAGCTGGATCACCGGCAAGAACATTGAGGCCGGGCGCGTGGCCGCGACGCACTTCCTCCACCGCGAGGGCAAGGTGTATATTCGGATCTTCCCGCACAAGCCAGTGAGTTCGAAGCCCCTGGAAACGCGGATGGGTAAGGGCAAGGGTGAGCCGGAATTCTGGGTGGCCCGGGTCAGGCCGGGGCAGGTCTGCTTCGAGATTGGCGGCGTTGAAGAGCACGTGGCGAAGGAAGCCCTGTTGAGAGTCGCCCACAAGATGCCGGTGCGCTGTCGGTTTGTGCGGCGTCGGCACGCGGTCTGAGAGAGGACACAACGGTGAAGGCCAAGCAGTACAGAGAAATGACGAACGAGGAACTACAGAGCACGCTGGACGAGCTCTCGAGGCGGCTCTTTGATTTGCGGTCGCAGTCGGTTACCGAAAAACTGGAGAACTCCAAGGCAATCATTAATACGCGTCGCGATGTCGCACGCGTCAAGACACTGTTACGTGAGCGGTCTGAATAGGATAACGCAGTCGGTCGGACACGTGGCTGAGAGTGGTGTTTATGGAAACGCAGAAAGAAGCTAAAGCGCTGACAGGAATTGTCACCAGTAACAGTGGCGACAAGAGTATTCGGGTGACGATCGAGTACAAGGTCAAGCATCCGAAGTACGGAAAGTACGTGCGTCGGCGGACGAAACTGGCGGTGCACGACGAGTTGAACGTCTCCGGGGTAGGCGACTTGGTGGAGATTGCCGAGTGCCGACCTTACAGCAAGAGCAAGAGTTGGCGCGTGGTGCGCGTCGTTGAGAAGGCAATCGGGGCCTAGAACCCTTTCCGAGTGCAGAGACCATGATTCAGCAAGAAACAATGTTGGACGTCGCGGACAACTCCGGGGTCAAGGCGGCGCTGTGTATCAAGGTGTTGGGTCGCGGTGGATCGCGAGGCAAGTACACGCGTCCGGTAGCGCGGGTGGGCGACGTGGTGTGTGTGGCGATCAAGAAGTCACTGCCGACGTGCCAACTGGACGACAAGAAGGTGCACAAGTGTGTGATCATTCGCACGAAGAGCCCGGTGCGACGGCCAGACGGCAGCTACGTTCGCTTTGACAGCAACGCCGCGGTCATGATCGACGGCGATGGAAACCCGATCGGGACGAGAATCTTCGGGGCGGTGGCCCGTGAGCTGCGCGAGAAGAACTATATGAAGATCATCTCGCTGGCCAGTGAGGTTGTTTAAAGAATCGCGCAAGCGCTGTTGGTAATAGGATACGAGGCAAGACTATGGCCTTTCACGTAAAACGAGGTGACATGGTGCAGATCGTGGCCGGCGACCACAAAGGGGCGACGGGGCGCGTGTTGCACGTCTATCCGGATAAACAGGTCGTGGTGGTTCAGGGCCAGAACATTGCCAAGCGGCATGTGCGGCCGTCGCGGCGCAACCCGCAGGGCGGACGCATCAGTGTGGAGCAGCCGATTCATATCAGCAACGTCCTGCCGGTGAACCCGAAGTCGGGCAGAGGCAGTCGGGTGCGGTACAGCGTGGCCGGCAACGGCGCCAAGAAACGCGTGGCGCTCGACGGTACGGAAATCGGTACGGTTAAGAAGGCGAAATAGGAACCTTACTGTCCCGGTTGGGTGAGAAGGCATTGCCCCAAGGGACCGCAGAGCAGAAGACATGGCACGTTTGAGAGATTTGTACAAATCGAAGATAGTTCCGGAGCTGACGAGAGAGTTCGGCTATGGGAACGTGATGGCGGTCCCGAAGATGGAGAAGGTCGTGGTCTCTATGGGTATTGGCAAGGCGAGCGTGGACAAGAAGTTCCTCGAACTGGCCAAGAAGGACCTGACCCTGATTACCGGGCAGGCACCGTCAGTGTGCAAAGCCCGCAAGAGCGTGTCGAACTTCAAGGTTCGGGCGGGGATGGAGACGGGACTGAAGGTGACACTTCGGGGCGTGCGCATGTTCGAGTTCATGGATCGCCTGATCAGCCTGGCGATTCCGCGTGTGCGCGACTTCCGGGGTCTGAACCCGAACGGGTTTGACGGCCGGGGGAACTACTCGATGGGGCTGGGCGAGCAGAGCGTGTTTCCGGAGATCAACCCGGCGAAGGTCGAGGCCCAGCAGGGGATGAACATTACGTTTGTGACGACGGCCACGACGGACGAAGAGGCGCGGAAGATGTTAGCGCTGTTCGGGATGCCGTTCCGAGGGCAGACAGAAGCCGCAGCCGGCTAAGGGGTGGCCGCAACAGCAGTGTGGAGCGCGTGAATGTCAACCAAAGCGTTGGAAAACAAGGTTAAGAAGAAACAGAAGTTCCGGGTCAGACAGTACACACGGTGCGAGCTCTGTGGTCGGTCGAAGGCGGTCTATCGCAAGTTCAAAATCTGCCGCGTCTGTTTCCGGACGCTGGCGAATGAAGGCAAGATACCAGGGGTCAAGAAGGCCAGTTGGTAAGGCGTTTTGACCGAGACGAGTGAGCCGGAACGGGCAGGATACGGACTATGAGTTGGAGTGACCCAATAGCTGACATGCTGACGCGGATTCGCAATGCGGCTCGCGTGCAGAGGACGCATGTGGACATCAAAGCGTCGAAGATCTGTGAAGGCATCGCGGCGGTCCTCAAGAGCGAGGGCTACATCGAAGATTACGACCGTATCGATGATAGCAAACAGGGCATTTTGCGCATCACGTTGAAGTACGATCAGACGGGGTGTTCGGCTATCACCGAAATAACGAGAACCAGCAAGCCTGGTCGGCGTGTGTATGTCGGCGTCGACAACCTTCCGATGGTGCTCGGAGGGATGGGGATTGCCATTGTATCCACCAGCAAAGGGGTAATCAGTGATCGCGGTTGCCGAGAGAACAAAGTCGGCGGCGAGATTCTCTGTACGGTAAGCTAAATGAGTCGGATTGGGAAAAAACCGGTTGCGATCCCACAGGGCGTGAAGGTCGACCAGAAAGGCCGGAAGGTCAAGGTCACGGGGCCCTTGGGTACGCTGGAGATGGAGTGTCATCCGCTGATCAAGGTGGCACTGGACGATTCTGGCACGAACATCGAGGTCGTGAACCCCGCTCCTGACGATCGGCGGAGCAAAGCGCTCCATGGAACGATGCGGGCTTTGATCGCCAACATGGTGACGGGAGTCAGCAAGGGGTTCGAGTGCAAGATGGAGGTGTATGGAACCGGCTACAGCGTGAAGGAGCAGGGCAGCAAGCTGGTGCTCCAGATCGGGTTCTGTCATCCTGTCGAGTTGCCGATCCCGAAGGGAATCAAGGTGGGCATTGATGTTGCGGCCACCCGCGGCAATGATATCCCGGCCAAGTTCACGCTGACCGGTGTGGACAAGCGTGAGTTGGGACAGTTCGCCGCGAACATTCGGAAGGTCCGGCCGCCGGAACCGTATAAGGGCAAAGGTATCCGCTACGCTGATGAGCACGTGCAGCGGAAGGTGGGCAAGGCGTTCGCTTCCGGCGGAGCCTAGTAGAGAAGTCTATGAAGACGGAAAAGCATAAAAAGGCAGCGCTGCGACGCAAGCGTCACGTACGAAAGAAGGTCATCGGGGTGCCGGAGAGGCCGCGCCTATCGGTGTTCCGGTCCAACAGACACATTTACGCCCAGATCATCGATGATGCCGGCGGTGTGACGCTGGTGGCGACCAGTACGGTGGGCAAAGACCTGCGCGAGCAGGTGACGCGGGCCGGCAACTGCCAGGCGGCGGAAGCCGTGGGCGAAGCCTTGGCGAAGAAAGCCCTCGATGTCGGGATCAAGTGTGTCTGCTTTGATCGGAACCGTTACAAATACCATGGGCGGGTGAAGTCTCTGGCCGATGCGGCACGAAAGGCCGGACTGGCCTTTTGAGTGGGGCTGTTGGAAACTGGGAGACGAAATTGGCTGCAGAACCAGTTAGAAAAGCAGAGCACGAAGAGAAGCCGTTGGAAGATACGGTCGTCAAGATTTATCGGTGCGCGAAAGTGGTCAAAGGTGGGCGTCGGTTCAGCTTCGCGGCCCTGGTGGTCGTAGGCGACCGCAGTGGCAACGTGGGCGCCGGCTACGGCAAAGCACGCGAAGTCCCGCTGGCGGTCGAGAAGGGAATGAAGGACGCCAAGAAGAACATGCATACGATTCCCTTGGTTGGCAGGACGATCCCACACGAGGTGATTGGGCGGTTTCGGGCCACCAAGGTGGTGCTGGTGCCGGCCAGTCCGGGTACGGGTGTTATTGCCGGCTCGAGTGCCCGTGCGGTGCTCGAGTACGCAGGCGTCCATGACGTCCTGACCAAGGTGTACGGAAGCACGGCGGCCAAGAACGTGGTGAAGGCGACGTTGAACGGGTTGCTGAAGCTTCGCAGTAAAGAGACGATTGAAGCGTTACGGGGTGTCGCCGTTTCGTAGCGACAACGATGACCTATTGGGTGATCTAAATGCTGAGTCATGAGATAACTTCTGTCGTAGGCAAGCACAAGACACGCAAGCGCGTTGGCCGAGGCCGCGGCACGGGGGTCGGTAAGACCTGTGGCCGGGGCCATAAGGGGGCTCATAGCCGTGCCGGCTCGACCCGGCTGTCGCTCTACGAGGGCGGGCAGATGCCCTTGTTCAGGCGGTTGCCGAAACGCGGGTTCAACAACAAGCAGTTTGCCACGCGTTTCGAGATCGTCAACGTTTCCCAGTTGGAGCGGTTCGAGGATGGCGCCGAAGTGGGCGTCGAGCAACTCTCGCAGGCGGGTTTGGTGCCGGGCGTCCAAAGCCGGGTCAAGATTCTGGGCGACGGGGAGTTGACGAAGCGGCTGGAAGTGGCCGCCCACAAGTTTAGCAAAGCGGCCGAAGAGAAGATCATCGGGTGTGGGGGGACGGCGACGCGCGTCGGTGTCGCGGCGAAGAAGGGTCGGAAGCAGGCCTGATGATGGCTGTGCGTAGCAGCGGCGAAAGGAATCCCTGCAGAGAAGCGGAGAACAGGTAAGTGATTGGAACGATAATCAATATCTTTCGCATCAAGGATTTGCGAAACAAGATCCTGTTTACGGTCGCGCTGTTGATTATCTACCGCGTGGGCTTCCACATTCCCAATCCGGGGTTTGACCAGCAGCGGATCAAGGATGCGGTCGAGACGCGGGATACGGAGAGCCCTCTGGGCCGGGCCGCGGAGTATTTGCAGATATTCACCGGTGGGACGCTCAGCCAGAGCAGTTTGTTCGGGCTGGGCATCATGCCGTATATTACGTCCTCGATTATTCTGATGCTGCTGGGCGAGGTGATCCCGGCGCTGAAGAAGCTGCGGCAGGAAGGGCAGACGGGGCATAAGAAGATCCAGGAGTATACGCGCTATCTGACGGTGTTGATATGCGTGATACAGGCGTTGATGTACATGAGGATGTTGGGGGCCTACACCCACGCGGGCATGCGGGCTCAAGCCTTCTTGATGGGCATCATCGGCATGACGGCTGGAACGATGTTCCTGATGTGGCTCGGTGAGCAGATCGATGAGTACGGCATTGGCAACGGCATCAGCCTGATCATTATGGCCGGTATCGTTTCGAGAATGCCCTGGGCGGTGATGTCGCTCATTGAAAAGGTGGATTTCAGAGTCACGGCGCAGACCGGCGCGATCGGGCCGGGACGTATCGTCTTCCTGATGGCGGCGTTTGTCTTCGTGGTGGCCGGCGCGATTCTGATCACGCAGGGGCAGCGGCGGATTCCGATTCAGCAGGCCAAACAGATGCGAGGTCGACGGATGTATGGTGGCCAGCGGCACTATCTGCCCTTACGGGTCAACCATGGTGGCGTGATGCCGATCATTTTTGCCTCAAGCTTCATGATGTTCCCGCCCATTATCGTCGAGCAGATCGCCCGGGCGTTTCCGGATTCGATGGTGTGGCAGACGATCCTGGGTGCCTTGCGCAACGATGCGTACACTTACAACGTACTCTACATGTTGCTGATTTTCCTGTTTGCCTATTTCTGGGTGACGGTGCAGTTTCAGCCCCGGGAGATGGCGAAGAACCTGCGGGATTCGGGCAGTTTCATCCCGGGCCTGCGCCCTGGTCGGCGAACGGCCGAGTATCTGGAAACGGTGATGACGCGAATCACCTACTTCGGTGCTGCCTTCCTCGCGGGGATCGCGGTGGTGCCGCAGGTGCTCTCGTACGCCTTGGACATTCCGTGGAACATTACGACGTTCATCGGGGGTACGGGGCTACTGATCGTGGTCAGTGTTTCGCTGGACCTGGTGCAGAAGATTGAGGCAAGCCTGTTGATGCGCAGCTACGACGGCTTCAGCTCGGCCGGCAGAATAAAGGGAGCTTATTCATGAGAGTAGTGTTGTTGGGAGCTCCGGGGGCGGGTAAAGGCACGCATTGCAGGCGTATCGTCAGTCAGTACGACGTGCTGCATTTGTCCAGTGGCGACATTTTGCGTCGCGAGCGGGCTGAAGGCACAGACCTGGGCAAGCAGGCGCAGAGTTATATGGACAGCGGGACCCTGGTTCCGGACGGTCTGATCGTGGAGATGATGAGCAAAGCGGTCAAGGCAGCTCCGGGAGCCGGCTACGTGCTGGACGGGTTTCCGCGAACCGTCAATCAGGCCGAGGCTTTGGACCAGTCCCTGGCCGACGGCGAGTCGGGCATTGACGTGGTGATCAATCTTCAGGTGGATGACGATGTGGTGGTGGAACGCATCACGGGGCGGCGTAGTTGCCCCAAATGTGGCGCGGTCTACCATGTTAAGAATATGCCGCCGAAGCAGGAAGGCATCTGCGATCATGATCGTGCCGAACTGGTGCAGCGGCCTGATGATACCGCTGATGTGGTGAAGAATCGCCTGGCAACGTACTACGAGCAGACCAAGCCAGTGGTCGACTATTACAAAGCCAAACGTACCGTGCACGATGTGGATGCCAACGGCGACGCGGATGCAGTCGCGGCGCTCCTTTTCGAGAAGCTGGACGCTCTGAGCAATTGAGGGAGCCGATGGTGATGGAAAGGAACAGCCGGTACGACGCGTGTGAAGTTAAGTAGATGGCTATAACGCTTCGGAGCCGAAGAGAGATTGCGCTGATGCGCAAGGCAGGGGCTGTTGTAGCTGGCGTTCTTTCAAAACTGCAGGAGTCCGCCAAGGCGGGAGTGACGACGGGGCAGTTGGATGAGATCGCCCTGCAGATGACGGCCGAGGCGGGAGCGGACGCCCTTTTCAAGGGGGTGCGCAGCCCGCAGGCGAAACGGCCCTTCCCGGGGGCGATTTGTGCGTCGCTTAACGATGAGGTGGTCCATGGGATCCCCTCGAAACAGACCGTTCTCGCCGACGGGGACATATTGAGCATCGATTTCGGCGTGCGGCTCAACGGCTATTGTGGCGATTCGGCCGTGACCGTGCCGATCGGGCGGATCTCTGGAAAGAAACGCAAGCTGCTCGAAACGACCGAGGGGACGCTGAAGGTGGCGATCGCCGAGGCCAGACCAGGCGTCCGCTGGAGCCAGGTCGCCGGGAAGATGCAGGAGTACGCCGAGGCGGCAGGCTTCTCCGTAGTTCGAGAGTTCGTGGGCCATGGCATCGGGACGCAGATGCATGAAGATCCCAAGGTGCCGAACTTCGTGAGCGAGGAGTTGCTGGCGGACGACATTGTGCTGACCGAGGGCATGGTTCTGGCCGTGGAGCCGATGGTGAACGCTGGTAGGCATGGTGTCCGGGTGCTAGGGAACGGATGGACGGTAGTGACCAGGGATGGACAATGTTCAGCGCACTTCGAGCACACGATTGCGATCGTTGCTGGGGGATGTGAGGTGCTTACGAGCCGAGAGGCTTTGACGATGGGGTGAGTATAATGACGTGCGGGACGGACCGGACGTCTTGTTGGTAAGATAGAGTTAGAGATATCCATGGCTAAGAAAGACGCGATACGGCTGCAGGCAAAGGTGGTGGAAGCTTTGCCGAACGCCGTGTTCAGGGTCGAGTTAGAAGGGGGCCACAAGGTGTTGGCCCATGTGTCCGGGAAGATGCGGATGAATTTTATACGCATTCTGCCGGGCGATATGGTGACGGTGGAGATGTCGCCGTATGACTTGAATCGGGGTCGCATTGTGCTGCGACATTGACATTGTAGGCCGTCGGCAGAGTGAGCCATGGGGCGTCTGGCCGCTGGGGAACGTGGAATTGATCATGAAGGTAAGAAGTTCGGTAAAACGCATTTGTGAAAATTGCAAGGTGGTCCGCCGTAAGGGCGTTGTACGGGTGATCTGCTCGAATCCGCGCCACAAACAGCGTCAGGGGTAAAGGACGCTGCAATGCTGAAGCCAGGTGGATGAACGGCGTCAATTGCGATTGGGTGCTAATAGGGAGTCAAAATGCCGCGTATAGTGGGTGTCGATATTCCGGATGACAAAGCGATCTGGGTCTCACTGACGTACATTCCTGGAATCGGGAAGTACACGTCGGAACTGATTCTGAAGGAAGCTCGGATTGAAGGGCAGACGAAGGCGAACAAGCTGAGCGAAGATGAGTTGAGTCGGATCACGCAGATCATCGATCGCAACTACATCGTGGGGGGCCAGTTGCGGCGGCAGGTGGCGCAGAACATCGCCCGTCTGCGGGATATTGCGTGCTATCGCGGGATTCGGCATCGACGGGGGCTGCCCGTGCGAGGCCAGTGCACGCAGAGCAATGCCCGGACGCGCAAGGGCCCGCGCAAGACGGTTGCCGGGAAGAAGGGTGTGAAAGAAAAACGCTAGTTGCTTGAGCGCCGGCCGCGGTGGGTTGGAAATGTAGCCGCGTTCAGGTGCAGGATCGCAAGACCAAGCGAATTATTTGGTAAGAGATAGAAATGGCGAAGAGCGGAAGACGCAAAGTTCGGAAGAATGTTGTTCGGGCGATCGTGCACATCAAGGCGACGTTCAACAACACGTTGATTACGATCACCGATATGGATGGCGATGCGATTTGTTCGGGTTCGGCCGGTTGTGTCGGCTTCAAGGGCTCGCGCAAGAGTACGCCTTTTGCGGCACAGCAGGCAGCGCAACGATGTGCCAGCACGGCCATGCGCAACGGCGTGCGTGAGGTGGAAATCAAGGTCAAAGGACCGGGCTCCGGCCGGGAGTCAGCGATTTCCGCGCTCCAGGGGGCGGGCCTTCGCATTGCCTCGATCGAAGATGTGACACCGCTGCCGCACAATGGGTGTCGGCCGCCGAAACGCCGACGGGTGTAACTGAAAGACTCCAAGGGTACTAAGGGGATCAACTGATATGGGACGCTATCTCGGTCCATCGTGTAAACAGTGCCGCCGTGAAGGAATGAAGCTTTTCCTCAAAGGCGTTAAGTGTGAGACCGCCAAGTGTCAGGTTGAGCGGCGCCAGCGCAATCTGGCCCCCGGCATGCACGGCTGGCGCCGGGCGCGGTTGAGCGAATATGGGATACGGCTTCGCGAGAAGCAGAAGGTCAAACGGTACTACGGCGTCTACGAGCGGCAGTTCATGCGCTATTTCCATGAGGCGTCGCGCCTCAAGGGCAATACCGGCGAGAATCTCCTGCAACTCCTCGAACGCCGACTGGACAACGTGGTCTACAAGTTGAATTTCGCGCCGTCGCGCAAGGGGGCTCGACAACTTATCGCCCACGGGCACATTCGTGTCAACGGACGCAAGGTGGATGTCAGCGACTACACGATCAAAGTGGGCGACAAGATCGAGATCAAGGACTCTGAAAAAAGCCTCAAGCAGGTAAAGCAGCAGCTCGAGAGCAACCCGAACTTCACGACACAGGCATGGCTGCAGCTGGATCGTGAGAAACCGGCCGCGACGATTGTTGCCTTCCCAGTCAGAGTAGACATTCAGATCCCAGTGGAAGAGCAGTTGGTGGTGGAGTTCTGTTCGAGGTAAGCTCGGAGATCAAGAACGCGGAACGGACAGTGGAGACGGAGAGCGTTTCGCCAAATGCTGTGCAGTTTACGGATGAAAGTTTAGATCGGAGGCCTATATATGCGAGTGACATGGCGTGGTTTAGAGTTGCCGACTCGTGTTGAAAAGGACGCTGTTATTTCGACGGAGAAGTACGGGCGGTTCTACGTGGAGCCGTTCGAACGTGGTTTTGGAACGTCCGTTGGCAACAGCCTCAGGCGCGTATTACTGTCCTCACTCGAAGGTACGGCGGTCACCTCGATCAAGATCAACGGGGTGGACCATGAGTTCACGTCCATGGCCGGGGTGATGGAAGATGCTACTGACATCGTACTCAATGTCAAGAGTCTGGTGATCCGCCTGCAGGGGGAAGGGCCGAAGACGATGACCGTCTCGAAGAACAAGGTGGGCGTCGTCACGGCCGCAGATATCGTCGCCGATCCCGCTATTGAGGTCTTCAGCAAAGATACGGTGCTGGCCACTCTGACGGAAGACATCGAGTTTGAGCTGGAAATGACGGTGGAGAACGGCCGGGGGTATGTGCCGGTTGCGGAACGAATCGCCGATGCGGATCGATTCGATCAGGAAATCGGGCTGATCCATCTGGACGCCGTGTATTCACCGGTGACGCGCGTCCGCTATACGACCGAGAACACTCGTGTCGGGCAGCGAACGAATTACGACCGGCTGATCCTCGAGATCTGGACCAACGGGACGATCGCGCCGGAGATGGCGCTGGTGGAGGCCGCCAAGATCCTCCGCAAGCACATCAATCCGTTTGTCCAGTATTTCGAGCTGGGCGAAGAGACGGTCACCGGTGAGGTCCCGCAAGAGGAACCGGAGGCCGAGGTCGATGAAGAGTTGGAAGCCAAGCTCAACACACCGATTCAGGAGTTGGAGTTGTCGGTCCGAGCCAGCAATTGCCTGGAGTCGGCGAAGATCGAAACGGTTCGTGAACTGGTGCAATTGAGCGAGGCCGAGTTGTTGAAGATTCGCAGCTTTGGCAAGACGTCGTTGCGCGAGATCAAGCGGAAGCTGGCCGATGTCGGGTTGTCGCTCGGTATGAAGGACCCGGCGCGATAGCCTCCGCGGAGAAATAGAAAAACGGTTGGGCACTAGCGAAGAGGATTTTTGGCATATGCGTCATCGAGTTGCAGGACGACGGTTAGGCAGGACGAGCGAACATCGGGTTGCGATGCGTCGGAACTTGGCTCAGTCGCTGATCGAGCATGAGACCATCTCGACCACGATCGAGAAGGCCAAGGAGATCAAGCCCTTTGTCGAAAAGTTGATTACCTTGGCGAAGAAGGGCAAGCTGGAACATCGGCGGCGGGCTATTTCCCTGCTGGGCAATCGCGCGATTGTGGACTACGAAGATGGTCAGGCCAAGGCGCAGGGGACGGTCGTCGGCAAGCTCTTCAGCGAGCTTGGTCCGCGCTATCTCGAACGGCCGGGCGGATACACGCGGATCATCCGTCTGTCGCTGAGACGGCTGGGTGATAATGGAGAAGTCGTGCTGCTCCAGCTTTTGGGTGAGGACGAGCCGCTCAAGAAGGAAAGCAAGCCCTCGACGAAGAGAAAGGCCGGGAAGAAGGGCAAGACTTCCGCGAAGGCTAAGAAGCAGGCTGAGCCGGTGGCCGAGGCCGAGGAGGAGGCCGTTGCCGAAGCGGTGGCCGAGCCGACGGATGCGGCACGCGAGGCGAGCGAGGAGTTGGAGACGGAGGCGCCCGCAACCGAGCCGGAGCAAGAGGACGAAAGCAAGGAATAGCGGCCGATAGCCGCGTGCGGGGCAAGCGAGACGACGAGCATGGACGATTGCGTATTCTGCAAGATGATAGCCGGCGAGATTCCGGTGACCAAGGTCTATGAGAATGAGAAAGTCCTGGCATTTCTCGACATCGGGCCGGTCAGCGATGGCCATACGCTGGTGATTCCGAAGCAGCATTTCGAGAAGGTTCACGAATGCGCTCCGGACATCCTTGCCCAGGTGGGGGCGTGCCTGGGAAAGATCGCCGGTGCGGTGGTTTCGGCGCTGGATGCTGATGGCTACAACGTGCTGTGCAACAATGGCCGGGCGGCCAACCAGGTCGTCAGCCATCTGCATTTTCACATCATCCCGCGCTGGATGGGCGACGGGGTCTTCACCCAATGGCCGGCCTACCAGTATGAGAAGGGGAAGATAGAGGATTTCGCGGAAAAGATCCGCAAAAGCTTGGTTTAATTCGAACTGGCCCCTTGATGGGGCGAACGATTTTTGATAATGTTTGGTTGCTCCGGAATGGAGCGGACATAGCGTTTCAGGTTGGCGTCGCCACAACGCGGCATGGCTGAGACGTGGTGAATACGCGATGATCGCGGGGTAGAGCAGTCTGGTAGCTCGTCGGGCCCATAACCCGGAGGTCGGAGGTTCGAATCCTCCCCCCGCTATTGTGGATAAGCCTAGCAGGGACAGACAATTATGTCGGTCCCTGCTGCTTTTTTGCGCGGTGAGATTTGGCGTCACTGTAGCCAAATTGTAGCCGTCGCAGAGAGAATCCCAGCAGGGCTGGCATCCTTAGGGGCTTATAGGCCGGAAAGGGGCCAGCTTCATGGCAAGCATCTACAAAAGAGGAAAAGTCTGGTGGATCAAATACCATGTCAAGGGTAGCAGGGTGCAGCGATCTCTCCACACCACCAGCGAGAGGGTGGCGAAAACCCGGCGTTCGAAACTCGAATACGACTTGGCCACCAACGGTCTGGTCATGCCATCGGAGACGCCCGTTGCACCCTTCTTAGTGGACTATTGTGAGCACCTCAGGACTATCCGTACGCCCAAATCTCTGAAGAATGACCTGTCGTACCTGCGGACATTTTTCGGCCCGATCTGTCTTGCCCTCGTCCCCGGCAATACCTGCAATTCGAGCAAGACTCTCCGCAAAGAGGAGCCCAAACTACAGCAGCCTATGAAAGGCCGACACGTTCGAGTTGGGTTGCTGGAAGAGATCAGCAGCGGGATGATATCGCATTTCATCACCCGTCGCGTTCGTGAGGACGGGATATCTCCGAAAACGGCAAATCGACAGCGAGAGGTCCTGCACAGAATGTTTGC
>CP070782.1:3164128-3175670 GCA_020346325.1 Phycisphaerales bacterium | reverse complement strand
CCGTAAACGTGTCCTTGAGCCATTGCACGCGGTCGCTCATAGTCAGGACATCCCAATCAACGAGCTTGTCGATGATCGCCCCAAACTGGACGAGGATCATGCAAACCGTGAGGGTGACGAACCAAGCGAGGCCGGCGGCCCAGTTGAAGGCCCGCCCGCTCTTCTCGGCATACGAGCTTTCCAGGCCGAACTTGCGGATCAGCCAGAAGTCCACGAAAATCACGGCCCCCATGGGCATCAGGACCAGGCCGTAGAGGGCAACGAAGCCCAGCAGCTTCATCGCGATGGCGGGGAACATGCCGGCTATCGTCGCGAGCGCCCCGGTGATCAGCGTGACCACGAACCGAGATGTCTTGGGTGTCAGTGCCTGAAAGGCCAGGCCGGCGCGGTAGATGGTTGGGTTGGCCGTGGTCCAGCCGGCGATGATCACGCATAGCAGACCGGCCAGGCCCGCAGCGCGGAATGCCAGTGGCCCAGGGAGCACGTCGGTATCGTTGGGGTCCAGGTGCAACTGGTAGGCGTACAGGCTGGCGGCGCTCATCCAGGCCATGAAGTGGCCCACGTACATGCCGGCGCCGGAAGCGACGGCATACCAACTCTTGCGCGCGAAGCGGAAGACCGACAGATCGCTCATACCGACGTGCATCGCCATGTTGCAGAACCACGCGAAGAACGTGACATGCCAGAAGGTGAATTTGACCTGACCCGGCAGTGGCTCGCCTCCTTTCCAGATTTGGGTCTTGGCCAGGGTCCACACATCGGTCAGCGAATAGACCTCGGTGCCGGTAGCGTCGATGAACTGGCGCAGGCCGACCAGACCGAAGGCCAGGAAGACCAGGACCATCCAGGGTGAGGCTATGTTGGCGAATTTGGCGACCGTCTTGTATCCGTAGGCTGCGACGACGGCGATCAGGCCGCCGACCACCGCCACGGCGACGACCCAACCGACGCTGTTGGGATACCGGTCGGTCAGAGCGGGCATGGGAAACTTGAACCAGACGCCGACGGCTGTGGCCGAGACGGTCACCATCGCGCCGGCCAGGAAGCAGAACATCACGCCGTTGGCCAGGTTGTAGAGGGTCACGAGCTTGCGGCCGCAGATCTTCTCCAGTTGGAAGTAGAGCGTTAATCGCGCTCGGGTGGCAATCGGCGCGCACATGGCCATCCAACTCAGCACAGCCAGGGCGTTGCCGAGGAGCAGGCCGATGACCAGATCGAACGCGCTGACGCCGGCGGCGACGAACAGCGGCCCGAGCATCAATTCGGTGCCGGCGCAGTGCTCGCCCGCATACATGCCGACGAAGCTCTTGAAGCCGAGCAGGGCACTCTTCGGCACCGGCTCGCGCTCGAATTCTCCTCCGGAGGACGTCTGTTGCGACTGTTGTTCTGTCTCCATGCGTTTGGCCCTTCCCAATGACTGCGATCCGTTGCGACCCTAGGCCCGCTGGCTGAGGACATCCTTCTCGTACGCCTTGACTTCGGCCAGCCAACTCTCACCGGCCGGTACGTCGGATTTCGTGCAATAATAATCCCAGACGGCGCCATAGGGTAGTGTTTTCGCCTCTTCCAGCAGGGCCAGTCGCGACGTGAAGTCCCCTTCGGCTTCTGCCTGGCGGAGCTTTTCCGTCGGCTCCAGCAAGGCGATCAGCAAGGCCTTGATCATGCAGCGGGTGCCGATGACCCAGGCCGCGATGCGGTTGATGCTGGCGTCGAAGAAGTCCAGGCCGATATGCGTCCGACCCAGGAAGTTGTTGCGCACCAGCTGCTGTGCGATGGCCCGCAGTTCGTCGTCGAGAATGACGACATGGTCGCTGTCCCACCGCACCGGGCGGCTCACGTGCAGCAACAGCTCCGGCACGAACATCAGCACCGACGAGATCTTCTCCGATATCACTTCGGTCGGATGGAAGTGGCCTGCATCGAGACAGAGCAGCGTCTGGCGAGAGGCGGCGTAGCCCAGGTAGAACTCGTGCGAGCCGGTCGTATAGCTTTCGGCGCCGATGCCGAACAGCTTGGACTCGACGGCGTCGAGATGGACCTGCGGATCGAGCTTCTCGGCGAAGATCTGGTCCAATGAGTTCGCCAGACGTTCGCGCGGCCCCAGACGATCGATGGGGATGTCCTTGTAGCCATCGGGGACCCAAACATTGGTCACGCAGGGCGTGCCAAGCTCGGCGCCCATGTACGCGCCGATCCTGCGGCAGCAGATCCCGTGCTCGATCCAGAACTTGCGAATGCCTTCGTCGGCACTGGAAAGCGTGAAGCCCGAATCGGCCTTGGGGTGCGAGAAGTAGGTGCCGTTGAAGTCCATGCCCAGGCCGTTGGCCTTGGCCCATTGCACCCAGCTCGTGAAGTGCTCGGGCTCCAGCGCGTTGCGCTCGACCTTGCGGTTGGTGTCAAGATAGATCGCGTGCAGGTTCAGGCGGTGTTTGCCCGGGATCAGGCTCAGTGTTTTGTCCAGATCCGCCCGCAATTGGTCCGGGACGCGGGCCTTGCCCGGGTAGCTGCCGGTCACGGCGATGCCGCCATCGAGCCCGGTGTCGGGATTCTCGAACCCGCCGACATCGTCTCCCTGCCAGCAATGCAGCGAGATCGCGATCTTGCTCAGCCGGTCCATCGCCTGGTCGGTGTCGACGCCCAGCTCGCCATAGCGCTGACGCGCGAGCTCATAGGCTTTCTCGATTGCTTTGGAGGTACTCATCTTAGTCCTCTTTGTTTTCGAGTATCGATTGGATTTGTCTAAGGCGCGACGTACAGCAGGCCCTTCTTTTCCGGGAGCTTCGGGTGCGGGTTGTGGGGCTCGGTCTGATACCAGTAGGCGACCGACGAGAGATCGTCTTTCAGAGGCAGGTAGCGTCCCTCGCTCTGCCAGCCCAACGCCTGAATGGTGACGCGCAGGTCCTTCTCAAAGCGGATCGGGTCCATGATGTGCCAGCGGTAGAGCCCGAAGCGCGGCTGCTTTTCCGACAGGATCACCTGGGGCATCCCGGCGTAGGGCGTATTGAAAATCTGGTAGTCGTTCGTGCCTGGCGTCACGAAACCATAGGAGCCGCAGAAATAGTCCTCAGTGCCCGTGCCGCAGATGGTGGGGAACTTCTGATCGCCGTCCATGAAGAACTTGATCTCGCCCTCGCCCCACCAGCCGGGACTGTTGGAGCCCCAGATCATGTACGTCCCGACGTAGTGGCCCCGGCCCTTGATGTTGTCGACGATGGTGTAGTCCTGCTTGTCGGGCAGGGGATTGACGCGGCGAAACTGAGCGTGGAAGTAGGCCATGTCGTCGGGGACGTGCGTCAGGGTGTAATCGACCTGATAGTACAGCGTCATGCCCTTGTCATCGATGTTGGTCATGGTGATCTTGCAGCCTTTGCGGAAGGGCATCAGCCAGTAGCAGTTGAAGCCGCTGCCTGGATTGACGCACACGGCCGACGACGTCACCTGCGTATACTGCCCCATGCCGCACGCGAAGAAATCACCCACCGGGCACTCGACCGACGGTTCCTTTTCGCCATCCCAGTAGATGCGAAAGATGTTCAGGCGGTTGTTGCCGGTCGGCGTCATCCAGATGTGCTGGATCGCACCGGGGCCGGTGATATCGGCCATGACGAAGGTTTGCCCCGCCTCGATCCGCACTGAAGGTGAGACCTTCCAGCCCTGGCCCAGCTCGCGCGCGGCGCGAGCGCCGGTCCCTTCGGTGGCCATGCCGCCTTTGCCTTTCTCGCCCGTGAAGTTCTCCGGACTGATCGAGCGTGTCTTGGCCGTGGAGAGTCTGGGCAGGTTGTCGAGGCTCATGCCCAGTCCGTTGAAGTCCTCATCGGCTGCTCGGAGTTCACCGATAGACGGAACGAGCAAGACAGTGCAAGCTAGAACGATAACCATTCCGTTTGAGAATCGACGTGTTGGGTAGCACCGGTCTCGTTTCATTTCTTCCCCTTTCCCAGTTTAAGAACCGCAAGTTGGCACACCAAACGCGGCGGCGCTGTCCGGCCGGCCGCGGCTCTACTTCAAACCAACATTCCGCGCGCAGGCGCTGTCGATCAAGCGCCGTGCGTCTCCAGGAGTTTCTTCTCCGCCTCGGTGGTCCAGAGCCCGTCCTTCAAGCAGGCCGCGACCTCGGGCAGCTTCTCCTTCAGTTCATGCAATAGCGTCAGTCCGAGTCCTTTGCACGCCGGATAGACGACGATCTTGCCGGCGATGGTGCGATTCTCGACGGCACGAATACCATCGAGTGCGCCTTCCAGGCCGGAGATGGCCGCCACGCTGACGTTGGTGTCGAGCCGATTCGATTCGACGTTGCTCAAGATCCGCTTCATATCGTCCAGCGTCGAGCCGCTCGTGCCGATGAAATAGAGCTGCTTCTCGATGTAAGTATCGAGATCGATCTGACCGCTGACGGTGGCCGGGATACCGGCGAAGATGTTAATGATCCCCCGTGGGGCGGCGTCCTGCACGGCCTGCGCGACCAGCGCGGGAATCGGCGCCATCAAGACGGAATAACCGAACTGCTCATCGCCCGGACCCTCCTTGGCATTGTACGCCTGGTAGTCGACACCGTTTTGTTCGGCCAGTGGGCCCGCGATCTTCGTCAACGCCGCCAGGCGGTGGTCGTCCAGGTCCCCGGCAAACACGCTGACACCCTCGATGCCTTGGCAGAGATTGCGGATCACGTGCATCATGCCCATGGGGCCGCCGGCGCCGACGACGTTGACTTTGTCCCCGTGTCGGATTTCGCCCGTCTTGGGCAGATGCTTCATGGAGTCGGCCGGATCGGAATCGGTGGTGCCGATGATGCGAATGCCGCCGTAATGGACGCGGCCGACCATCGTCATCACGGGACGGCCGAAACGTTCGCCTTCCAGCACAATGTTCAATATCCCGTGCGGGGCCACCTTGGCGAACAAGCCTTCTACCGTGCCAGCTTCGGCCCCGAAATAGATCACATCATCATAGCCGGCGTCTTCCAAGTCCTCAGGATCGCGCGCGCGGATCACCTCGATGTCCAAGTCGCTTGGCGGTGATGACTTGGAGACCCACGTGATGCGTGCGGGCGTGCCAAAGCGTTTGAACAGACCATTGAGCCGACCCGTGGGCAGTTCGGCGTCGACCACGATTAGCATTTGGCCGCCCGCCATGAGGGTCGTTCGTTCCTTCGTGACGTAGGCATCCTCGACGCAGGCCCACGGTTCGGCCAGGGCAATCGCCGAACCGGAAAAGGTCTCGCCGGCGGGAATGAGCATCGATTCGCCATCGGGAGCGGTGATGACGCGCTCGTCCATCAGGACATATTCCTGCAAAGCGCCTTCGAAGTTGTAGCCGAAGGCCGCGTTGGAACTGGCCGTGTGCAGCCAGCGGTAATCGGTCTGGACCAGGTAGCGTTCGCCGGGTTTGTGTTTCTCGGCGCCCGGGCCGACCTCGACGATGCGCACCACGGTCTCGTGGCCTGGAACGGTCGGGGCCTCATCGGGCACGTAGCTGGGGATATCCTTGAGGATGCCCAGGTCGACACCGTCGACGACCGGGCCCTTGCGGACGTGACCGGTGAACTGCTTGAGCAGTTTCAGATCGGAAAAACACAGGCCGACAACCTCGACCTGAGCGAGGATCTGGTGCGCCCCCGGGCGAAAGACCTCCTTGGACGCATTGAGGACGAGTTGATCGGGTCCCACCAACTGCACGGCACACTGCGATTCGGGGATGTTCATGGTTCGAGCCTTCATCTATGGATCTATGCATTGTCTCACGTCGTGCTCTGTGACACCGGCCTTGGCCGGGAAGGTGTCACGCGCTTGCCTGTTCCAACACTTCTTCGGGAGTCGCGGTCTCCATGAGACCGGCCAGGTTCGTCTCCTGGTCCGGCTGCATCGATTGGCCCAGTTCCGCGAAGAAATCGTTTCGTTCGGCCGCACTTTTGAACTGGCGCTGGGCCCAGCCGCTGGTGTATCCCAAACCGCACTGTTGCTGGAGTACCGAATGGGCGTACACGATGTGCGCCCCCTTCGAAAACACCGGCAGCAGGGGGGCCAGTTCGTCCGTATTGAAATCATCGACGAACTTCTGCCCCGGGCTGTTCATCTCCGTGCCCCCCACGATCACGAGGTCACGCCGCTGGGCCACCTCGATCACGGCGTAGAGGTTCTTGACCTTCTCGTCCTGGGCACCGGGCGTGTAGTTGCGGTCCGGGATCACGTTGATCGCCACGGCCCCGGTACTCATCGCCACATCGAGAAGCTCTTCGATGGCCTGTTCGCCGTCGCTGGAACCATCCAGCCAGGTGTGTACGGGCATCCCGCCGGCGACCAGGATGAACGCATTGGTATCAGCCATCAGCGGAAACGAGCCTTCGTCGGGCTGCACGTAGCCGACGCCACCGCGTTTCATCGTCTTGGCCCGAATGGTATTCTGGAGATCGCGCCCTTCCGGCAATCCCAGGGAGGTCGCGTCGACGCCCAGCTTTTCCGTCCAGAACAGCGCCAGTTCGTCGCCTTCGCCGAAGAGCTCCCCGGCTTTACGGGCATAGGCCAGGCACATGTGCCGTTCGGTCGCATTGCCGGCCGGCGTCAGCTTCAGCACATCACGCTCGTAGTCCAACTCCACCGGGCGCAGATACTCGTTCACGCGCGCCATCAGGCCGCGGTTCCGTTCCTGTGCGGTTTCTTTGAGGGTCCCGAGGAACTCCGTTTGCGAGTCGGGGACTCGGGCGCTGGGAAAACCGACGCCCATGTGGTAGGAAATGCCCGGCTCGCCCGGCGAGTTGATCACGCGCGTGGCGAACTCGGGGACATAGACGCGCGTCTCCAGGCCTGAACAGCCCTTCAGGCCCAGCATCGCACAGGCCTGGCGGAACTCGTCCAGGGCGTCCAGGACGTCGAAGTCGACCGTTCCCACGACAGCCAAACCCGCCTTGCGGGCCAGCCAGGCGAACTTGCTGGGCGAATAACCATAGGCGTTATACGAAAAGAACGTATGGCAGTGGAGATTGACGAAATTGCCCGGCTCGGGCACATCGAGGTGCCCCGATTTGATTCTGTCACATAAGGTCGACAGCGCCTCCTCACGTGCGGTGGCGTCGAAACTATCCAACTGCTGCTCAAGCTGCTCGATCAAGTGCGTGTCTCCTTGAGGCCGTACCCTGTTCTGGGTCGGTCTCGCCCTTCATTGGGGTCGGGGTTAACGGTCGCGGTATTGCTCGTACTTCTGGGCCCAGAGGGTCGAATCCTGCGCCTGGTATTCTTTCAGGTCGAACGAGTTGCGGACGACTTCTCGCGCTTCGGCGATGCTCTGGATCTGCCCGGCGGCCTTGGCCTGCATCAGAATGTTGCCGCTGGCGGTCGCTTCGATCGGGCCGGTGACGACCTTCTTGCCGATGGCATTGGCGGCGAACTGACAAAGCAACTCGTTTTGAATGCCACCGCCGACGATGTGCAGCACGTCGATCGATTGCCCGGTGATGTCCTCGATGGCCGCGACCGTGGAGCGGTACTTCAGCGCCAGGCTCTCCAGCACGAGGCGCACCATCTGACCCTTGTCATCGGTGGATTCCTGGCCCGTTTCCGTGAGGTGCTTGTTGATCCGGGACGGCATATCGCCCGGTGCCAGGAAGTCGCTGCAGTCGCATTCGACGTGCCCGAAGAACGGCTCGGCCTTAGCTGCCATGTCGGTGAGCTGCCCATAAGACAGATCCTGGCCCTCGCGCTGCCACTGCCGCTTGCATTCCTGAACGAGCCAGAGGCCCATGATATTCTTCAGCAGGCGGATGGTGTTCTCCACACCACCCTCGTTGGTAAATTCGTACTTGAAGCTCTTGTCGTCCACGATGGCCTGGGGCAGCTCAACGCCCATCAGACTCCAGGTGCCCGACGATAGATAAGCCCAGTGGCCCCCGCCGCCCGGGACCCCCAGGACGGCCGAAGCTGTGTCGTGCGATCCGACGGCGATGACCGGAATCTTGCCGCAGCCGATCTCCTGCGCGACCGCGTCGGTCAGTTCGCCGACCACCGTGCCCGGCATGACGATGGGAGGCATGATATTCATAGGCAGGCCGAGCTTCTCGAAGATCGGGGCCGACCATTGGCCGGTCGTCATGTCCATCATCTGTGAGGTACTGGCCAGGGTGTATTCACCGAAGGCCTGGCCGCAGAGGAAGTACGAGAACAGGTCGGCCATGAAGATCAGTTTCTCGGCCTTGGCCAGGACTTCGGAGTGGGCCTGGCGCATCGCGAGCAGCTGATAGAGCGAGTTGAGCTGCATGAACTGAATGCCGGTGTTCTGGTAGATGTCCCTTTTCGGCATTAGCGCGAAAGCCTGGTCCATCATGCCATTGGTACGGCCGTCGCGATAGTGGTAGGGGGCTTCGATGAGTTGGCCATCGGCGCCGAGGAGTCCGAAATCCACTCCCCAGGTGTCGACGCCGATTCCCAAGACCTTGCCGTCCGCTTCTCGGACGGCCTTGCCGATCCCGGTCTTGATCTCGGTCAGGAGCCGGCCGAAATCCCACCGCAGCGAGCCCTGATGCTCGATGGGTCCGTTGCCGAAACGGTGCATCTGTTCGAGGCCCAATTGCCCGTCCGCAATGGTCCCCAGCATCACGCGTCCACTTTCGGCCCCCAGATCCACGGCGATGTAGTTGCTCTTCTCTGCCATCGGCGACTCCTTCTCAATGCTCCCCTTCGATCTGTCCGCGTGGCTCTTCCGGCGTGGCGAATGCGGATGCCGCTGATCTCGCACTGAGGCCATTGCCCCCATTGCGTTCCTGATGGACCACCGGCACCGAATCGCCCCAACCGCTGTCACGCCGCGGTGCCCATGCGACGGCACGGGACGTATGGTGTCGTAGGCCGTTGAGCGTCACACCAGAGGCGGCCAGTTAGGACAGAGATTAGAAAGGCAGGAAAAAGGAGCGTCAACCCTAAACTCGCGGGCAGGCCGGCAGTTCCCCTAGGAGGCCGCCAGCGCGACATTGCGCTGGAGACGCATCTTGGCCTGTCCGATGAGATAGAAACTGCCGGTGATACAGATCAGGTCTTCACGGCCGACGGCGCTGTGGGCCAGTTGCAGGGCTTCACCCAGACTGCTGGAAGTCTGGTACATCTTGCCGCAAATCTCGGTGTACATATCCGCCAGGTCCTGGGGCGAGACGGCCTTGAGCGAGCTGCTCCGCGTGAAGATGACTTTGTCCGCTCCGTATTGCAGCTGGGTGAGCATCCCAACAATGTCTTTGTCGGAGTTGCAGCCGAAAATAACGACCATGGAATCGTACGGGATGTTCTGACCGATTGCATGGATCAGGGCCCGAACACTGGCCGCGTTATGGGCGCCATCGATCATGATGCGCGGATCATCGCAGATCATCTCCATCCGGCCGGCCAGCGTAACCTGGTGTAGCCCGTCGGCGGCCTTGTCGATGTCGATTTCATATCCGGTCGACCGCAGTTTGTCCAGTAGGGCCAAAGCCAGACCGCAGTTGATCGCCTGATGTCGCCCATGCAGGGGCACGCGGAGGTGCTCGAACTTGCTCGTAGACGTCGTGAGGCAAATTCGCGTGTGCGGCCCATGCTCGCGCGAGGTCTCGAAGCGGTAGGAAAAGTCAATGTCCGTTCCCGTAACGCTCAGCGGGGCCTTGACGGCCAGGGCCTGTTCTTTCAGAACCGTCATCGCGGCCGGCTCTTGCTGAACGGTGATCGCGGGAATGCCTTTTTTCAGAACGCCGGCCTTCTCCATCGCGATCCGATCGAGTGTCTCGCCCAATTGCAGCTTATGGTCGATGCTCAGGCTCGTAATGCCCACCACCTGGGGCTCAATGACATTGGTGCTGTCGAGGCGACCCCCGAGGCCGGTCTCAATGATGGCAATATCCACGTTCCGGTCGGCGAAGTGCATGAAGGCCAACGCCGTCATGATCTCGAAGAACGTCGGCTCATCGGTCTTCGAGAGTTTCTCGACCGGGGCGTAAATCCGGTTGAGCAAGCCGAGCATGTCGCTGTCGCCAATCATCTCCGAATTCACGACAATGCGTTCGTGGAGATGGACCAAATGCGGAGACGTATACAGCCCGACGGTGTAGCCGTTGGATTCCAGCATCTTGGCAAGCATCGTGGCCGTGGAACCCTTCCCTTTGGTGCCGGCGATATGGACCGTACTGATCTTGGTCTGAGGATTACCCAGCAGCGATAGCAGCTTCCGCATCCGTTCGAGACTGAACGTCGTTACATTATAGCGCAGCCGCTCCTCCTTCTCATAATCCGTCTTCTCAAACAGATAGGCCATTGCCTGCCGGTAATTGCTGAAAGCCTTCTTGGCTTTGACTGACCCGACCTTGGAGGAGTTTCGTGTTGCCCGTTTCTTTCCGGTTTTCTTCTTCGTTTTTGCCATGAACGGCCAATGTTAGCAAATCGCATTCCTTTCGTCAACTATTATGGGGCGCAGATGCGGGGAAAATCCTCGCTGTCGTTTGGCGTGAATAGATGTAAGCTTTTTTTTTGTAATTATTTACGTCAATGTTATTTCGGCGGTGATGTCCCTCCTATATTTGCGTGTCATTAGCTGTGGTGGTATCTACATCAGCGATGCTTATGTTGGCCTGAGGGCAGGAAATGCGGCGGCAGCATCGGCATTCGGATTGTAGCAATTAGAGTGGACGCAGCGACCTGCCGCGCGAAACGATCAGAAATAAAGGGGCCTGCGCCGTGGTGGTACAGGCCCCGATCGTGCGGACTTGCTGGTGGGCGCCCTGACTCGGCGGGGCCGCTCCCGGCTATCACTCGGTCTTTCTACTGGTCTGAGGCCGGGTGGCCGACGCCGACGTCGTCGACGAAGACCAGGCCGCTGCCTGCGGCGGTCGGAGCGTTGCGATCGCCGACGCCGATGTACATCTTGGCCACGCTGCTGAGGTTGACGCCCGTGAAATCGCTCAACGGGATCCGCCATTCCTGCCAGGTCGGCAGGGCCGTGGCGTTGGGCCGACTCACCACCGCAACATTGCCCGCCGGGTCTTCAATCGCCACGTATATCGCCTCCAGCAAATTGCCGACGGTCGGCTGGGCGACGCCGATATCGGCCGTTGTCCACTCGCCGACGACGCTGCCCGTCGTGCTGATGTTCGAGAAGACGGCGCCGGTCGCCTCCGCAGCATTGTGGCTGGTCAGAGCCAGGCCGATGAGAACTGGGTCCGTCATCGCGATGTCAATAGAGCTCTCGCCCTGCTGCGTCCAGTTCTCGCCATCGGCCGAAAGGTACCCGGTGAAGGTGTTACCCTCGCGGACGATACGGACATAGTACGGCGGCGCAACGCCGGTCAGCGTACGGGACGAGTCGGAAGCGGTGTCGACGTCAGGTCGCCACTGGAAAGTGGCGCCGTCGCCGCTGCCGCCGGTGATGGCGGTAAACGCGTTGACCGCGCCGGCCTCGATGCTTTGGCGGATCATGACGCCACCCTTAACCCATCCATCGGGCGAACCGTCGATGGCATCGACGCGGGCGGTCAGCGTGCCGTCGCCGGTAAGGCTCTTGTAGGCGAGGCGGAATTGATCGGCCGTGCCCCAGATGT
>CP070782.1:3146819-3164028 GCA_020346325.1 Phycisphaerales bacterium | reverse complement strand
CTACCCTCAGAAAGGCCACATGATAGTGTAACCGCTAAAGGGCGAGAAATCAACCAGTTCAACTGACTCCTTATACCAGTAGTACGGCATTCCGACCTCTATAGCTTGAGGAATCGGCCCAGTTCGAAGGAATTCGACCTGTGGTATTGGCGGAGCGAGCGTTCCCTATGATCCTGCGGACTTCCTCGTTGTCATGGTGAACAGCGTGAGCCATCTGGGCGGCAATCAGGGCATTTCTATTGCAGCGAAATGGACGCCTCATTCCCGCTATGGCTCGTGTGAAGGCATGGGCCCGGAACCTCGTCGCGGCAGTCTGGATTCGGAGCCTGCGCGGGAATGACAGGGGCGGCGGACGCCCGGCACAGTTCACCAGCCGGAGGGTGGATGGCAACCTATCCCCAGAAAGGCTTTAGCCGTGAAAAATGAAACAATCGGTCAGTTGGGGGGACTCTCTATATGTAGGGGATCGATGGGGCAAGCCGCCACCCTACGATTCTCTGGACTCCCTCGTTGTCATGGTGAACGGCGTGAACCATCTGGGCCTTGAACGGGGCGTTTCTATGGTACCGTGAGGGAAGTCTTGCATCCTGCCCAGATCCTTCGCCGTCGGCTCAGGATGACAGGGAGTACGGTTGCGGCAGTGCGGTGGACGCTTGCAAGATGGAGGGTGGGGGGCTATAGTTGCGGGGCGTTGGGTATATGCACTATTGGCGGAACTCAGGTTTAGAAGGAACGATTGGTGAACGAGGTTTATGTAGGGCGCATCGCGTCGGAGTTGTCGTTGCGGCCGGGGCAGGTGGGGGCCACCGCCGCGCTGCTGGAGGAAGGGGGCACCGTCCCGTTTATCGCGCGGTATCGCAAGGAGGCCACGGGCAGTCTGGACGAGGTGGCGATCACCGCGATTCGCGACCGGCTGGGCCAGCTCAAGGACCTGGACGCCCGCCGGGAGGCGATTCTCAAATCGCTGGACGAGCGTGGCCTGCTCACGGACGAGCTGAAGAAAAGAATCGCCCAAGCCGAGACGATGACGACGCTGGAGGACATCTACCTGCCCTTCAAGCCCAAGCGGCGGACCCGTGCGACCATCGCGCGGGAGAAGGGGCTGGAGCCCCTGGCTGAGCTGATCTTCGCCCAGGAGCCGGCCACGGACCCGGCTGCCGAAGCCGAAGCGTTCGTCGACGCGGAGAAGGGCGTCGAGTCGGTCGAGGACGCGCTGGCGGGCGCCAAGGACATCATTGCCGAATGGGTTAACGAGGACCAGACCGCGCGGGCCCAGATCCGCGATCTGTTCGCCAACAAGGGCCTGATCAAGTCGCACGTCATCGCGGGCAAGGAAGAAGAAGGCCGCAAGTACGAGGACTACTTCGAGTGGGAAGAGCCCGTCGCCAAGGCGCCGTCGCATCGGATTCTGGCGATGCGGCGCGGCCGACGCGAGGGCATCCTCAGACTACAGGTGCTCGTACCCGAAGAGCAGGCCCAGTGCATGCTCGAGAATCTGTTCCTCAGAGCCGCTTGTGCCTCTGCGACGCTGGTGCAGGAAGCTGTCGCCGACTGCTACAAAAGGCTGCTGGCCCCGTCAATGGAGACGGAGATCCTGGCGGGCGCGAAGCTGCGGGCCGATCAGGAGGCGATTCGCGTCTTCGCCGAGAATCTACGGCAACTCCTGCTGGCGGCGCCGCTGGGCCGCAAGAACGTCCTAGCCATCGACCCTGGCTTTCGCACGGGCTGCAAGGTCGTCTGTCTGGACGGCCAGGGCCAGTTGAAGCACAACGATGTCATTTATCCGCACACGGGCCAGGCCCGCGCCGAGGCCGACGTGGCCAAGCTCCAGAAGCTGTGCGAGCAGTACGAGATCGAGGTGATCGCCATCGGCAACGGAACCGCCAGTCGCGAGACCGAGACCTACGTCCGCAATGTCCCCTTCGGACGCAACATCCCTGTCATCATGGTCAACGAAAGCGGTGCGTCGATTTATTCGGCGTCCGACGTCGCGCGGGAGGAGTTTCCGAACAAGGACGTGACCGTGCGCGGCGCGGTCTCGATCGGTCGGCGGCTGATGGACCCGCTGGCCGAACTGGTCAAGATCGATCCGAAATCGATCGGGGTGGGCCAGTATCAGCACGACGTGGACCAGACGGCGCTAAAGCAAGGGCTCGATGATGTCGTGATCAGTTGCGTCAACAATGTAGGTGTCGAGGTCAACACGGCCAGCAAGCAACTGCTCCAGTACGTCTCGGGGCTGGGTCCGCAACTGGCGCAGAATATCGTCGAGTATCGCAACGACAACGGCCCGTTCGATTCACGCAAGGCCCTGATGAAGGTGCCCCGCCTGGGCGCCAAGGCCTTCGAGCAGGCGGGCGGCTTCCTGCGCATCCGCGATGCGGGCAATCCGCTGGATGCCAGTGCCGTGCATCCGGAGAGCTATGGCGTCGTCGATGCCATGGCCTCGAGCCTGGGCTGCTCCGTGGCGACGCTGATGAAGGACGCGGGGCTGCGGACCAAGATCCGCCTGGAGGACTATGTGACCGAAACGGTCGGGCTGCCTACGCTCAACGATATCATTCAGGAGCTGGCCAAGCCCGGGCGCGACCCGCGCGAGCAGTTCGAGATCTTCAGCTTCGCCGACGGGATCAACAAGATCGAGGACGTCCAGGCGGGCATGCGCGTGCCCGGCATCGTCACCAACGTCACCGCGTTCGGGGCGTTCGTCGACATCGGCGTCCATCAGGACGGCCTCGTACACATCAGCCAGATGGCCGACCGCTTCATCAAGGACCCGAACGAGGTGGTCAAGGTCCAGCAGAAGGTGATGGTCACAGTCCTGGACGTGGACCTGGCCAAGCAGCGGATCGCCCTGTCGATGAAAGGGGACGCCAAGCCAGGTCCCAGCGGCGCCAAGCCCAGTCGCGGCCCGCGGCGTAACGGTCGCCATCAGCGCCGGCCCGAACCCAGCATGCCACACGAGCGTATAGACATACGCGGACTGTTTCGCGAGTCAAACTAAGGGGGTCTTCGCCACGTGATCGAACGAGAAACACTGGTCGATGAGAAGCACGATATCCTCAGCCACGAGGCGCGGAGGAATCGTATCTTCATTCTCAGTATCGATCCCGTGCTCATTGCCGACGTGTACCGGCGCATCCGCAGCGACGAAAGGCTGAGTCACTACCGCATCAAGCGCCCGCGGGCCAAGACCCTCGATGAACGGATCGATCAACTTCAGGCCATGGCCAACGACACCACCAAGGCCCGGCTGCTCATCTACGACGTCCGGCGGGCGACGTTGCCCAAGCTGCGCAAGGTGTTCCGCGATATCACGGGTTTCAACCGCAAGGATTTCAACAAGCTGTGCTACACGATCCTCATCGGCGACGGCCCCCCCACGCTGTTCCAGAACGGTCGCGGCCTCGACGTGTTCACGATCTACCTGGGCGGTCATCGGGTGGACTACCATCCGGCGGTGTTCTTCTTCGACCCGCTGCTGCACTACGAGCCCGACGAAATGGAACTGCACGCCATCGACGACGAGTTCGTCCTGCGCGACGACATCCCGAAGCGTCTGGTCCCCTACTTCCAGAACAGCGACGAAGCCACGGTAGGGGCCGTGCGCCGGTTCTTCCGAGCGGTCGATAAGGACGAAGAGACGCGGGCCAAGCGGCAGAAAGTCCTCAGGAGCCTCTACAAAAAACGCTTCGCCAAGCAATTTCCGGGGCGGGAGGCGCAGATGAAGGCCTGGGCGTCGCACGACGGGCTGCAACTGGCCACGGAGAAGATCAACCTGTACCCGCTGTTCTTCGAGGACTGGGTCCACAATCTGATGCAGCAGGCGCAGGAGAACGCGGCCCCGCCGGAGAAGAAGATCGAGCCAGAGCAGAAACCCGAGCCGGAAGAGAAAGCCCAGCCGGAGACCCAGGCATGACGAGACGCCGTCGCGACGCCTGGCGGAGCCAAGTGCGGATTCCCCGGGGCATGTCTCTCTTGCTATCCCGACAAAAGACTTGACAAATCGCCTCGATCCGTGTAAGGTGACCCCAAAGTTCATGAACGCATCGGCCGCACGACCGTTTGGGCCGATGCGGAGCGATCCATGAAGCATAAACTCTGCAAGGAGGTGGGGTTATGTCGGTGCGAGCCAATCATTTCTTCGTGTTGACTTTGTGTCTGTCGTTGCCGTTCGCGCTGGTGTTGACCGGATGTTGTCAGAAGTGCGGTGCGGATCGCTGCACGCCGCGCAGCCTCTGGCAATCACCGACCGTGCAGGTGACGCGCGCCTTGCTGCTGGTTAATGAGAATGACCTGCGCATCCTCGACATCGATGGCAAAGGTGCGGGGCCCACGTGCGTGGGCGAAGGACAGATGCAGGAGTTCCATCTGATTCCCGGTGAACACACGATCACGGCGGTTTTCCGCCGCGCCGAGCCGCGTAGCGAAGGATTCCTCGCCGATACCCATGGCCGGCCACTAACGCACACATTCACGTTGCTGGCGGGGCATGAGTACGTGGCCCTTCATCGCGAGCATCCGGGGCCCTGCCCGGAGGATGAACCGGGCGTGGCGGAGGTCGCGACCAACGTATTCAACCCGCCGGAACTCTATTGGCGTCTGGAAATCGTGGATCTGGCCGAGGCCGGGGCAGAGTCCGACCCGGAGGTTCGGGCCGCCCAGGCCTACGTCGATTGGCTCAAGGACTGGTCCGACACCACGGGCAAATAGGTCGCTTCGGTGTGTTGGCATTGACCGTCGGCAGGAAAACCGTGGACGCGAGTCTTCGTCTAGTCCATAATCCAACAGGTTAGACGGGGCGTCGCACCAGGGGGGACCCGACCGTGACTCCGAAGCCAATACCGGGAATGAGTGAGCTGGGTAGCTCTGTTTGAGGAGGTGGGGTTATGTCCGTTCGTTCACGTCGTTTGTTCGCGCTGACCCTGTGCAGCGTGACGCTGGCCTTGGGGGGTTGCTGTTCGCGCTGCGGGAGCCGATGCACGCCGCAAGGGCCATGGCAATCGCCTACGATTCAGGCAACGCGCGCGCTGATGGTGGTCAATACGGAGGAATTGCGCATCCTGCGTATGGACGGCAGAAACATTCGTCCGTCGTGCATCGGTGCCGGTGGCGTGCGCGAGTACCACATCCCTGCCGGAACGCACGCCATCACGGCGAGCTTCCGCTACGCCGCCCGCGTCAGTGGGGGACTGATCGGTGCCGTGAGCGGTGTGCCTGTGACACAGCGGCATCAGTTCGTGGCCGGGCATGAATACGTGCCGGTCTATCGAGAGCACGCGCGACCGGAAAAGGCCCGCGGGGATCGCACCTGGTCCCTGGACGTCGTGGACCTGGCCCAGGCCAGGCCAAACCCGGAACCCGAGGTCCGAGAGGCCAGGCGCTACTGCGCCGCCATCCGGAACGAGATGGCGGCGGCCGATCCGCCGGGAGCCGCACACACTTACTGAGGGGCCTGGATGTAGCCGTAATAGCGCCCCATCCAGTAAGGCAGCAGCCACCATACACCGTCGCTTTCGGTGCGTCCGCCATCGCCCTGGACAGCGCGCCACGGGTTTTCATCCCAGCGAAGGACGCCGCGTTCACTGGGAGGCAACATGCGGTCGACCTGTATGTGCTCCCACTCAGGCGTGCGCACGATGCGGACATCGGCACGGCGCCTGTTGTCGACCGTCCAGCGTACCAGATCCAGCGAAGCATCGCGCAAGGACGCCACAGCAATCTTCGATTTGGGTGTCAATCCGGCACAGGCGGCGTAGGTGAAGTCGAAAAACGGGCTCTGATCAGCCTTGGCCGCGGCGTACCAGTGATCGAGACCGGCGCGGTACAGCCGCCGCAATTCCGGATCGTCTTCGTGTATCAGCAGGCACGGATACGCCAGGGCCAGCAACTCGTCATCGATGTGGGTACGAATGGCCGGATGGGTGGTCTTGGCTTTCTTGACGTTGTCGGCGTAGCCATGTTCGTGTAAGAGCTGAAGATACTCATCCTGATAGCGCTGCCGGCCTGACATGTGGTAGGCGAGTTTGAGATACGAGAGGATCTCCACCGAGTTGATGCCCCGCTCGGGAGCCCAATCCGGATCGTGATTCAGCTTTTCGGGGGCCCAGACCGCCCACTTGGTGTGCGTCCCGTCGACGCCCTTGAGGACATAGCCGCCCTCAATGATGTAATCGACGATCTTCGAGACGTGCGCGGCCACGTGGCGTCGTTCCGCCTCGTCCGCCACGAGATCGTAGTAGAAGAGATAGCCGTACATGTGTCCCGTGATCTCGTCGCTGCTGGTATCACCCTTCCAAAGCCACTTGCCGTCGCGAGAAGGATGCCAGCGCACCTCCACGCGCTTCTCGCGCGGGTTGCCCACCGCCATCTCGGCCCACTGCCGATCGGAGATCTTGCGATTGGGATCGGCCATGCTCGTCCACGAACTGGGAATGACCGTGCGGGCAACGAAACCCGGTGTCTTGGTGACGGTCTGGAGAAAACGCAGCGCTTCGAACGCCTTGTTGGCATTGGCCTTTGCCTGAGGGTCCTTGGTCGCGGCGTAGCGGAAACTCTCCATCGCCAGGTACATCGCCGTGTACTGGCCATCGTTGTCATCGTCGCGTGGCTTCCACGTGCTCGTATCGCCGGGCACCTCCAACCTGCACTTCTCCACGAGCCCAGGCGCACGCACGTGGCGAGCCAGACAAACATCGAGGTAATGGTCGGCCTTCTGAGCCAGGGTCATGCGCCGGCGCCGAATCGCGCTGACACCCGCACCGGTCGCGACCCAGGCGGTCCCTTCGGCGTCGAACGCTATGTCGCGCACGTCGTCGCCGGCCAGCCAGCGCTTGCTGTGGCGCAGTGACCAGGTCCGGCCATCGTACCGCGCGACGCCAACGTCCGTGCCGACCCACATGGTTCCCTCAGGACCGGGTGCGACGCACCGCACATCGATACTGGGCAGCCCTTCCGCAGGCGTGAAGCTCCTGCCGCGCCGGCCCTGTTCGTAGACGGTGACGCCGCCAAAACTGCCGGCCCACAGACTGCCGTCACAGGCATTGGCAAGGCCGCGGACGTCCGGACCTGCGACGTCGGACTGGGATTGATAGAGTCGGTGTCCAGCATCGCTGTGGTGATACAGTCCCATCCCGGTGGCGATCCAGAGCCCGCCTCTCCCATCGGGCAGCGTGGCGCGAAAGTGTCGGGAGTACGGAAGCTTCTCGAAAACGCTCTGGTCCTGAGTGACACGCCACAGGCCCCCGTCGCCCAGGCCCACGACTTCGTTCCCGATAGCGCACAGCGCTGCAATCGGACAGTCAATTCCCTTGACTCTCTCGAAACCCCCCGGCGTCGAACGGTACACGCCATTCCACGCACCGAGCCACGCCGCCCCGGCCCGATCGACGACGACATCGTACGTCGGACCGGCATCCGCCTCGTTCATGAGCGCTTGCCAGCGCGTTTCGTCCCGCGCCAACCGGTACGCGCCGGCTCCGGTCGCAGCCCATACCGCCCCGCCATCATCGACCGCTATCGCCCGCACGTCGTCACAGCCGGCCTCTTGCCCGAGGCTGTAGGCCACGTGCCATTCCTGCACGAACGGCGTATCCGCCACCCCGCCGCCCGAACCGACGCTGCCAAGGAACGCCAGGACCAAGAGTGCCACCATACTCAATCCTCCCGCCAAATCGAGACGCTACCAGCGTCCGCACGGAATTCGCAAGCGTGGATGTCCCACGCTTAGACCGGTACGCGCTACGTGCCGCCGGCTTTGCGGCGCAGTTCCGCCAAGCAGTTGGCGCAAAGCCGTTGGCCCGAGTCAATTCTGGCTAGTTCGCTTTCCAGAAACCCGTTTCGGCCGCAACACTCGCAGAGGACAGTGCGCGCCGGACATGGCGTGACGGCGCGGGGCGCCATCTGGGGGCGCGACCTGCTTGTTGCCTCGTCCTGAACCTCGTGGGTTTCGACACGGTCCTCCGCGGCGCCGGCTGGGACGGTCGCGGGCAATGTGGCAGCCTGCGCGGCCACCGCTTCAAGAATTCGGCTCTCGACGTCTTCGTGGCTCTGCGCCTGCTCGGCGCGCTGCCACATCGCACGGGCGATCTTCACCGCCAGCCCCTGGTCCGTCGTAGTGACCTCGGAACCGTCCGGCTTCAAGGCGCGCGACCTCGCTCTGTCTTCTCCCGGCAGCCGAACTCGCCACCACCAGCGGCTGCCCCGCTGGTAGAGTGTTCCAGGCAGATCATCGGTAGGCGGCACATCTGCGGATCTGTCCGGCTCGCTGTCCGGTTGTGCCCCGACATCGGCGGCCGGCTCATCCGTCGTCGACAGGGCAGGTGCGCTCGCCGGCGTGTCCGCAAGTGCTTTCAGCCCCTGCCATACCTGACGATCCTCGGTATCTTTCCAGAACGTGACCAGCTTGTCGAAGGTCTCTCGACGGCGTGCGATGCGCAACTCCTGCACGAATTCCAGTCCCGGCCGCAGACGAGCAAAATACCGATCGTGGCCGAAATACGTCACTGTCCGGCGGTATTCCTCCCCCGTGAATCTCTGCACCGCGTCGACCGACGCGTCGCAATCGTGTATGTCGCGCAGTAGAGCCTCCGCCTTCGTCGCAACCTCGATGGAGGCATCGAAGCGGTGGTCAAAGGCCGGATTGCAGATATCCATGGTGTCGCGCAAGCGCCCCGCGGCAGTCCACATACGACGGTGCTCTGCCAGGGCTTTCGCATCGCCCAAGCAGGGCTGCAGCGCCAGTAATTGCTTGAGTCTCTTGTGCAGCAGCCGACCGATCTCGGGCGGCGCGAACGTCCCTTGCAGGACGACGTCTTGATGTCTCAGCAGGAACCGCCTCTGCTCGATCTCCCCATGCATTTCCGCGAGCACGGGAGACGTTTTCAGCCGATCCAGGTCTTCGCGCACTTGGGCCTGGAGTGCCGCGCGCTGCTGCTTGGCGCGGAGCAGGAACCGGTTGACGCCGGAAGCGTGTTGGGAGTCGCGTTTCGCCACGGGGGCAACTTTGTCAGTGACGAATTCGATCTCCGCATCCTTGTCCCGAAGGACCTCAAGGGCTTTGGCCCACCGCCCGACGTGTCGTCGCCATCGCCGGACCTTCTTGCCGGGAAAGCAGGTAGCGAAGACCTTCAGGGCGACCCGTAGGCGCCGGACGGCGTCGGTTGCCTGCCGCACACACACGACGCTGTCGTCCCGGCCGATCCCATCGGCTTGGGCAAGCAGGGTATCCATGTGCTCTCGCAGGTATTGGCAGGCCAGAAGTTGGAAGCGCCCATCATCACTCATCGCGCACCCCGTCTGTTGAGCGTGCACGGCACACCCTCCCGGTGGCAGTCATGCGCACGGCTGTTCAACGACAGCCGGTTGACATGGCTGCAGACCGTATTCTAGCCGCGGGGCGCGCGCCGGGCAAGCGCAAAGCGCCGAGAGCGCCCAGCGCGAGCAGGACCACGCCGGCGGGCTCCGGAATGACCTGCTGTGCGTCACGTCCCGATCGCGCCGGTACCGACCAGGACAAGTTCACCGCATCCAGCCAGGCACGGTAGCGCCAGCGCCACCACAGGCCAGCGGAACCATCCAACAGGGTGTACTGGGTCTCATCCAGAAACCGGTAGCGTCCTCGGTCCAGGTACACATACCACCACCGGTCGATGTGGTCGCCGCCAATGCGCGACCGCGGCGGCGACACATCCCAACCATTCGGCGGGCCCCAGAACGGTGTCGGACGCTCTGCCGCCGCGGACAGGAAACGGTCGAGGTAGCAACCGTGCCAATTGCTCGGGAAATCGATCGCACGGCGACCCGCCGATCCGTCTGGGGTCAGGTCGCAGAGACCGGCGTGAGCCGCGTTCATGGTAAGGGTCACGACAAAAGCAACCAGCGCCATCCGTGACATGCGCGTCCTCCTTAGCAGACAACCGCGGTGTCCCAAATGCCACACCCAAGGACCGGCCACACGCTCAGCGGCTCACCCTAGAATGTAGCAGGCCGGACTCGACCGGATCAAGTGATTTCTCCGCGCCGGTACGGCCGATGGGATCAGCCTTGATACGTGCAGTACGTGCGGTCGGATTCCCAGATGGTGACGCTGTGGAGCCGGACTGGTTGGAGCTTCTCGACTAACTGGTTCCAGGCGAAGGCGGCGAGGTTTTCAACCGTGGGAATCGTCTTGCGGAAGACTCCCAGATCGACGTTGAGGTTCTTGTGGTCGACCAGGGCAATCAACTCAGTGTCAACGATCTGCTGGAAGCGGCCGACCTCGAAATCCGCCGCCTCGGGCGCGGTCTGCACTGTGACTTCGACGACGTAGTTGTGGCCGTGCCCCGTGGGATGGGCGCATTTGCCAAAGACTTCGAAGTTGCGTTCGGCGCTGAACTCGTCGTTCCACAGCTTGTGCATCGCGGCAAATTCGAACTTCTCGCTGAAGTACAGCACACCCGGTTCGTTCGTCTCCATCGTGATCTTCCTGTAGGGATTCAGCTTCAGTATCAGTCGGTCCACTTGGGCGGCGCCGAACTTGCCGGCCAAGATTGTACCAGCCTTGGCCAACGTCTGGGCCAGGACGTCGAGATCGATATGTTTGCCCGCGCGATAATGGGTGCGAATGCGTTCGGCGAAGGTCGGCACGGCGTACCGGCGGGTGGCCTGATCGATATCGACGACATTGACGACGAAACCGGTGTCCGGATCAACAGGTCCGGCGATCTCCACCGTCAGCTCGAAAAACAGCGCCAACCCCTGACCCGAAGGCTTCGAGGTGTACGCGTTGGCGCCGGACGGATCGGCCTCCAGAAACGGATTGACGGAGAAGCGAATTTCTCTGGCCAGACGTACCATCGCCGGCTCCGCTAGGCCTTCCCGTGGTGCATGAGGCTGAGCACTTCGTTGCGGCTGCGCGCGTCCTTCTTGAACAGCCCGCGCAGGGCCGAGGTGACCATCACCGAGCCGGGCTTCTTGATCCCGCGAATCGTCATGCAACTGTGCGAGGCGTGCAGGACCACAGCCACGCCCATGGGCTTGAGATTCTCCATCAGGTAATCGGCGATCTGACCGGTCAGCCGCTCCTGCGTCTGGAGTCAGTGGGCGAAGCAATCCACGAGGCGGGCCAGTTTGCTGACCCCGAGCACTTTGCCGGTCGGCAGATAGGCCACGTGGGCCTCGCCGATAAAGGGCAGGATGTGATGCTCGCAAAGCGAATAGAAGGGAATGTCGCGCAGGAGCACGATCTCGTCGTATTTCTCCGTGAAGATGCTCTTGAGATGTTTCTGGGGGTCCTCGTACATCCCGCCGCACAGTTCGGCGTACATGCGGGCCACCCGGTCGGGTGTATCGCACAACCCCTCGCGGTCCACATCTTCACCGATCGCTGAGAGGATCTCCGCCACCGCGCGGCGGATTCGTTCGCTGTCAATCTTCTTCGGTTGCTTCACCATAGCCTTGCCACCCATCCACACAGACGAATCAGATATCAAGAATCAGAAAGCCCAATGGCGGAATGCCCGCGAGGCGGGCATGACTTCCTCACTTTTGCACTTTGATTTGTTCTAAACCCCTGTCAGGTTCATCAAATAGGTTGTCAGCAGGCGCACGCCGAAGCCGGTCGAACCCGAAGCGGCATATTCGGTTTCCTTCTGGAGGTTGTCCATTCCGGCGATGTCCAGGTGGGCCCACGTGGCCTCGCCCACAAACTGTCGCAGAAATGCCGCGGCCGTGCACGCCCCGCCCCACCGGCTGCCGATGTTCTTCAAATCGGCAATCTTACTCCTCATCTCGTCGGCGTACTCATCGCCACTGGGCAGGTGCCAGACCGCCTCACCACTGGTCTCGGCGGCTTCTTGGATCTGCTCGATCAGGGCGTCGTCGTTGCCCATCAGGCCCGCATTGTAGTTGCCCAACGCCACCATGCAGGCGCCGGTCAAGGTCGCGACATCGATCACGGTGTCGCGCTTCTGTTTGACCGCATACGCCAGCGCATCGCTGAGGATCATGCGTCCTTCCGCATCGGTGTTGAGCACCTCGACCGTCTTGCCACTGTAGGTCGTGACGATATCGCCCGGCCGATAGCTCGACGCACTGGGTAGATTCTCGGCCGACGGGATCAGGCCCCAGACGCTGATCGGCAGCTTCAGTTGGGCCACCGCTCTCATGGTTGCCAGCACGGCGATCCCACCGCTCTTGTCGAACTTCATCTGGTCCATGTTCGCCGACGGCTTGATGCTGATCCCGCCGGAATCGAAGGTTACCGCTTTGCCCACCAGCGCCACCTTGGGGAGCTTCCTGGCCGGCGGTTTAGGGGGCGTGTATTTCAGAATGATCAGCCGCGGCGTGCTGCCCGACCCGGCGCCGACAGCCAGGATGCCGCCCATCTTCTGGGCCTTGAGTTGCTTTTCATCGAACACGGTGCAACTTAAGCCCTTGAGGTCCCGGGCCATGACCCTGGCTTCCTTGGCCAGGGTCGGCGGGTTGATCACATTGGCCGGCCGGTTGGCGATGGTCCGGGCGTAGCTCTGAGCCCGGCCGATGACGGCCCCATGGCAGACACCGCGCTCGAGCGCCTTGACTTGCCTGGCGTCGGCATCGACGATCTCGACCTTCAGCGCACCGAGGCGGCCGTTCTCACTGGCGGTGACGAACTCGTCGTAGCGGTAGCTGCCGAAGTAAGCACCCTCGGCCAGCGCGCGACCCATCGCGCCGGGATCCTGCTGGTCGCCGACCGCCAAGTGCAGCGCCAGCGCCACGGATTTGGCCTTCAGGGCCACGGCCTTGTTGGTCGCTCTGGCGGCCGCTTTGCGAATCGTATCCAGCGTGACCTTTTTCCGCTCACCCAGCCCGATCAGCATCACCCGCGCCGGCGCGATCTTGCCTTCGCTGTAGAGCAGGGCCTGGGTCTTGGCAGCGCCCTTGAAATCGCCCAGCTTGATCAGCCGACGAATCGCACCGCCCAGCTTGTCGTCCAGGGCCTTGCCCGCCCGGTCCAGACCTTTGGCGTCGGCGAAATATCCGAGGACCAGCAAATCCGTTCTGCACTGGGCCGGATCGACTTTTCGTGTATTGATATCCACGCTGATGATTTGCTTCATTCTCTCACACCATCTCGAAAATCAGAAATCAATGATCAGAACCGCGGCAGCGCCGCATAGCAACAACGGTGCCCCCGATTCCACGTTCTTGCCACTTGCATGTTGATGTTCTCAGGCCTCTTTCAGCCCGGCCTTGGCCCGATGGCGCAGGTAACTTTCGATGAACCCATCCAGATCGCCATCCATCACGGCCTCCACGTTGCCGGTCTGGTGCTCCGTGCGATGGTCCTTGACCATCTGGTACGGCTGCATCACGTAGCTGCGGATCTGGTTGCCCCAGGCGATCTCGCCTTTGTCGCCGTAAAGCTTGGCCACCGCCGCGTCGCGCTTCTGCTGCTCCAGCATGTAGAGCCGGCTCTTGAGCACCTTCATCGCCTGCGCCTTGTTCTTATGCTGGCTGCGCTCGTTCTGGCACTGCACTACCACACCGGTCGGCAAGTGGGTGATGCGCACGGCCGAACTGACCTTGTTGACGTGCTGGCCCCCGGCGCCGCCGGCGCGATAGGTGTCGATGCGCAGATCGTCCTCGTTGATTTCGATCGCGATATCCTCGTCGAACTCCGGAATGCAATCGACGGCGGCGAAACTGGTGTGGCGCCGGCTCTGGGAATCGAACGGACTGATCCGCACGAGTCGATGGACGCCCACCTCGCAGGAGAGCTTGCCGAACGCGAAAGGCCCCATCACCCGCAGGGTGATCGAGCGGATGCCCGCCTCTTCGCCCGGCGTGATGTCCAGTTCCTCGTACTTGAATCTGTTGGCATCGAAAAAACGCGTGTACATGCGCAGGAGCATGTTGGCCCAATCGCAGCTTTCGGTCCCGCCGGCCCCGGCGTGGATGCTGACAAAGCAGTTCCGCATATCCTCCGGCCGCGACAGCAAGCCCTGCAATTCGATCCGCTCGCAACGCTGGGTCAGGACCTCGACGTCGTCCTCCAATTGCGACAGCTCCTCTTCGTCCGCCTCTTCGGCCGCCAGTTCGAACAACTCGGCAAGATCGTCGACCTCCCGCGTCAATTCCTCGACCGGCTCGACCACGCTCTTGAGCGCGCTGAGTTGCGACGTTATCTGCTGCGCCTTGTCCTGGTTATCCCAGAACCCTGGCTGCGCCATCTGCTGCTGTAGATCCTCGAGCTGGCTTTTCTTGCTGACCAAGTCAAAGCCAGTCCCGGATCTTTGTCATCCGGGCCTCAAGGTCGTTAATCGCACCTTTCAATTCCGCGACTTCCATAACACCTCCCAGTGGGTCATTTGGAATCTCAGAATGCCGACGGGCTCGCGCAGGAACCCCTTCGTCGGCATCGATACGGCCTTATACCACATTCGACCCAGACATGCAACGAAACCCGCGCCGGATGCTCAGACAGGCCGCAGGCGTGTCAGCCCTCGCGGCGGATGTAGACTTCCTTGTCCTGTAGAGCGAAGAGTTTGGCAGCCTCTTTGAACACGGCGTACTCGAAGCCCCATTTCGTCTCGAACCGCTCTATGCCTGTGAAAACGACGATTGGACGAATTGGATTTAACATAGGTCCGATGCCATGTTGGATACCATATAGGAGGAAGGCGTCCAGGACGTAGACGAAGTCTTCCTGCAAGTCTGGAGGCAACGGCGCGAACAAACTGATTGGTCTGTCCGCATCCTTCTGTCGCTCCTCATCGAAGCAATACTCCAGGGGGTCATTCCTGATCTTCCTGATGTACCCCTGCGTAGGAATGGAGTGCTCCTTAGTCCCGCATCGAAACACGAAGCGATCCGGGGCCACATCGATCTCAATCGTCCTGGCCAGTTTCTTCGTGATTCCCAAGTGTTGTCCCTCCCGAGTTAGAAGTGTTCTATCCGACACACCTGTATGGGCCGAGGACGCGCGTCTGACACGATGTCGCCCGACCGCTAAGGAACTTCATCGCAGCCGAGGTCGGGGGCGGCGCCGGTGAGGCGGGGTTCACCATCGATGTCGGTGAGGATATCTGGCGCGAAATCGGAATCGCCCGCATCGATGCAGGGCGAACCAGCGCGCAGATGGTAGTCGCCGGCGATCCAAATGAGGCCAATCTCGTCAGGTTCGGCTGGATCCGCCCAGCGGCCCGGCGTGACAAAGCCTGGCTCAACGTCGAGGTTTCCGGTACCGGGGCATCCGCCCTCGACGAGGCAATAATCCACCGTGAGCTGTTCGCCCTCGACCTGAGGAACGGCACTGTCGAAGCCATTGTCGCACAGAATGGAGTTGACGAGGGTCGGCCGGTCGCCCGATACGCCGGCCAGAGTATTGCCGACAATCGTGCAATGGATTATGGTGGCATAGTTGTATGGCGTGAAGCGCGATCCGACCGGGGCCCACATGTCAACGCCTGCACCACCGTTGCCTTCGATGATGCAATTGACGAGCGTCGGAGCGCAACTGGACCAGAGCTTGACTCCCGCCTCGGCATTGCCGGCGATGCGGCAGTTGCGAATGGTCGGAGAGGCCGCGTCACAATAGATGCCCTGGATCGACCCGGTGATCGTAAAGCCCGCCAGCACGCAATCAGGGCCTTCACCCTGCGCGAAGACCACGCCCTGCGTGCTACCATCGATGACGGTGGCCGCAACGACGTTGGGATCATCGGGGTCCTCCGACCGAAGCGTCAGGGCCTTGCCGCCAAAGTTCACCGTCTCGCGGTATACGCCGGGAGCGACCACGATCTCGTCGCCGTCGTTGGCATCAGCCACAGCGTGACGAATGTAATCGTAGCGCGTGCCCTTGATCGGGTTCGCGACGGGACCATCCTCAGTAACCAGGGCCGGGACGACCAACTCGATACCTTCGTCCAACCCGAGATTGCGCGAGTAGTGCCTCTCGACCGGGTTATTCCAGTGCTCGTGAACACCGAGACTCTGTAGGCGAATCCCGTCAGCCTCGGGATCATAGAACGTGCCCGAGGACGGGGCATCCGCCAAAGCGGCCTCATGCAGATAGTTGTCCACGCCCCGGCCCGTGCAATCGGTCTGCCGCGGCTCGGCGCGAATGAAGTCCAGGCACACCGAATCGATCGCGATCGGGTCCTGGGAGACGAAGAGGCTCGAACACCAGTCGTCGCCGAACGACTGGAACCGGATCACTTCGTTGCTCTGGTTCCGCGCGGCGTAGAGTCCGTCGATCATATACAGCAGGGTCTTGCCGCCCAGGTGGGCGTGGCCGATCAGATCGACCAGGCAATTGTACGTGCCCATCGCGTTGGCCCGGTTGCCATAGCTGTGCAGCGGTTCCGGGGTCCAGCCACGATTGTTCGACCAGGTGGGGAAGTGGACGGAGCCGAAGTGGTTCTTGGCACAGAGCGTCACGCCGAACAGACTGTGGGCGCGAAGCAGCGCCATGTTGATCAGATACGTCGCTTCGGTCACACACTGCGGCAGCAGCGCCGTGGCATTGCCATAGATGGCGGGATTGGCGAAGCGGACGGGGTGGTCCGGGTCGCCGACAGCCGCGACCCGACCGGAGCGCACCAGGTCCGGCCGAACCACGAAGCGAATACTCTGGAAGTTCGGGTCAGGGTTCGCACGGATCTTGTCGTAGATCGGATCGCCGATGTAGCGCGAGCCATCGTAGATCGCAAGGGCCGAGCCCGGAACGCCGACCACGTTGACCAGTTGATCGACCATCGCATAGATCACCTGCGGGCTGGGCATCCCCCGGTCCCTTCCCCAGTTCCCGCCGCTGTCCTGGTTCATGTTGATCTTGATCGTGACCTGCTCGTCCGGCTGGTAGCCGCCGTCGCGGCCCTGATGCGTCTGATTGAAATGGCGAAACAGCGCGTCCCAAGCCGTCGCATCGTCCTTCCGGCCGGTCAGTGTCCGCAAGGCTTGCGATACCATGGCGTCCACCACCGCCTGATCGGTGTTCGTATCCTCCCACCAGGCACCGGCCGTGCCATCCCAGTGCGTGGCCTCGGGTTCGTGCACCCACGCCACCCGCCCCGGATGAATGCCCTTGCCGATTCCCATCGGACTGTTCAGTGGCTCGCCCGGTTCCCACGCCTGCGCGCGGCGGTCGGCAGTGATGTTGAGCGCGCCCCAGATCACCGCCACGGCCCCGACCAGAAGGATGCTCGCGACCACGTAGCGCGACTGGCCAAATAGATGGCGCGCTTTG
>CP070782.1:3130972-3146719 GCA_020346325.1 Phycisphaerales bacterium | reverse complement strand
GGCGGCTTCCAGGATGAGATAGGCGTCCTCGGCGCTGATCGGCTTGGCTTCGCCCTGGTAGCCGGTGCCGGTGCTGACCGTGGCCGAGCCGAACCCGCTGAACAGGACGTTGCTCAGGGACCGATTCATCGCTTTGCACATGATGCTGGTCAGGATGATGCCGGAGGCACCGACCAACGAACCGGAGACGATCAGAACGTTGTTACCGATGACGAAGCCGGCGGCGCAGGCTGCCAGACCCGAGTAGCTGTTGAGCAGGCAGATCACCACGGGCATGTCGGCGCCGCCGATGGGAATGGTCGACAGGACGCCCAGGAAGAATGCCAGTCCGATACCGATCACGAGTAGGACGTAGGCCAGACCGCCGGGCCCGGCCTCAGTCGATTCCGATTGCAGACCCTGGATGCAGAATGCCACACCCAGCGCGACGATGGCGAGCAAGAGGGCGGCGTTGACGAGATTCTGCCCTTTGAAAAGAATGGGTTTGCCGTTGATCAGACCGGACAGCTTGCCGAACGCGACGAGACTGCCGGTGAACGTCACGCCACCGATCAGGATGGTCAGCAGTATGGCCACCGTGGTAAAGAGCGTGATCTGACCCGTGCCGGCCCAGTTCCAGTGATACTCCGACCAACCGACCAGCAGACTGGCCAGGCCGCCGAAGCCGTTGAACAGACCCACCATCTCGGGCATGGATGTCATCTTGACCAGCCGTGCCGCCAGCGCTCCGGCCGTCGTACCGACGCCGGCTCCGACGATCAGCCATACCCATCTGACGTCGGTCATCGCCGTCAGCGTCGTCACGACGGCGATCAGCATGCCCACGGCCGAGACGAGATTCCCCTTGCGGGCGGTGCGCGGCGAACTGAGCATCTTCAGGCCGAACACGAAGAAGATCGACGCGACGATATAACAGAGACCGCGGAGCAATGGTACATTCATCGCGATCCTCCGTTCTTGTCTTTGCTCTTGAACATCTCCAGCATACGGTCGGTGACGAGATAGCCTCCCACGACGTTGATCATGGCAAACGTCACGGCCAAAGTGGCCAGCACCGTCACCACCGCGTCGCTGTCGGCCCGGCCGGAAGCGATCAACGCCCCGACGATGGCGATGCCGGAGATAGCGTTCGAACCCGACATCAGTGGTGTATGCAATTGCGAGGGGACCTTCTTGATCAGCTCGACGCCCAGAAACATCGCCAGCACAAAGACAAAAAACAGCAGCGGCATGGTCGTGGCGTTCAATTCCATCATCACACTCCTTCTGTGATCGCAGTGCGGATCGTTTCGTTGATGATTTCTCCGTCATGGGTGATCAGGCAGCCCTGAAGTATCTCGTCGTCGCGCTTCAGCTCGAAGTGCTTGGCCTCTTTGTCCCAGAAATGCTCCACGAGATTGTAGAGGTTGCTGGAGAACATCTGGCTGGCCGCCAGCGGAACACGGCGCTGCAGCTCCGGATAGCCGATGATCGTCACACCGTTTCGCTCGATCTCTTTTCCCAGTTCGGATGCTTCCACGTTTCCGCCAGTCTCCACGGCCAGGTCGACGACGGTGCTGCCCGGTTTCATCCCGTCCAGCATTTCGTTGGTTACGATCAGCGGCGCCTGGCGACCGAACACTTTGGCCGTGGTGATGACGACGTCGGATTGGGCGCATTGCCTGGCCATCGCTTCGCGTTGCCTGAGGAGTTGCTCGTCGGTCAGCTTCTTGGCATAGCCGTCCTTGGTCTGGCCGGTTTCGCCCAGATCGATCTTCAGCGGTTTGGCACCCAGCGAAAGAATCTGCTCCTGGGCGTCGGGACGGACGTCGAAAGCATCGACGCGGGCCCCCAGCCGTCTCGCGGTCGCGATGGCCTGAAGTCCGGCAACGCCCACCCCGATGACGAACACCCGGGCTGGCGGAATCGTGCCGGCCGGGGTCATCATCATCGGGAAGATCCGCTGCTGACGGGATGCCGCCAGGAGGACGGCGACGTAGCCCGCCAGGTTGGCCTGGGAACTCATCACGTCCATCTTCTGCGCGATGGTCGTACGCGGGATCATTTCCAGACTGACCCCGCTAACCTTCCGCGCGGCCAGCCCCTTGACGACGTCCGTCTCCTGGAACGGGTCCATGTGGCTGATATGGATGCACCCGGGGGCCAGATGCCGGACTTCTTCGGGCCGAGGGACGCTGATTCGCAGGACCATCTCGGCCGCGGCCAGTGACTTCTCGCGCTGGCCCGATATCCGGGCCCCAACCTGCTCGTAGGCCTGGTCGGCGATCGAAAGTGCCCGTCCGAGGCCCGCTTCCAACTCGACCTCGGCCCCCAGTTTCACCAGTTTACCCACATCGGTCGGCAGCATCGGCGCCCGCGTCTCATCGGGGGCAGGCTCCTTCGGGACAAACAGCTTCATTGGTGCTCGGCTCCTTATTTACTTCCGCGATCGCCGGGCCGGCGGGTGCATCCGTCGGTCTTCACAGCGACCGTTCGCTCTGGTTCTACCGTCGGTCGACGGGGTGAGTGCGTTCCGATTGTGAATAAACCCAAAAAAGCAGGGATCTTCGGACGGAAGAGGAGGCTGGCCGAGCCGTAGCAGTCCGATTCAACGGGATGTGGCCCAGTTTGTCGACAATAGCAGTCTCTTGGCAAAGACTCCGAGTTGGAGATTGCCCCCAGAGCAGATTCGCCTGCTTTGTCTGTCCGTGCCCCCACTCTCAGCGGTCGGTTTCGGGGCCGGTCAAGGCGCCGGGGGCCGCACCGCTGAGCGCCAGTTCCACCACCGGCTCGTCGGGATCATTACTGCCGACGGCCAGATTCGCGTAGCCATAGTCCCAGGGCAGCGTTGGCGCAAAGCGCACGGTTACGGTTGTCCTGCCGGTGAGGGCCTCGACCGCAAAGGGAACCGCAGGCGGTGACATGAGACTGTACCCGATTCGGTTAAGGCCAACGAACTCCAGCGAATGGACGTGCAGGTCCGCGTCCCCGACATTGCAGATGTCGAACGTAAGGTCCGCATGTCCGTTGACGGCGGTCACCGGGAACACCAGCGCATTGGGGTCGAGCTCGATATCCGGCTCCTGCCCGACGAAGACGGCCGGCGGCAGTTCAAGCACCTGCCATTCGATGAAGCTGTGCTGGCCGGGGAACTGGCGCTCGATGCGGAGGTTATCGTCGCTGGTGAATTCGGCGGTGGCGAACGGTCTGGGATAATAATCCCCGGTGCCGTTGCAGCTCAGACCATGGAAGGACATCGTCCGGCTCAGGTCCACCGGTGAGGGGAGATGGCAGTCGGCATAGAACCAGCTGGCGTCGTCGGTGCCGTCCGGCTGGTCAGCGCCGCCTCCAGACGCTGCAGCGCCAGAGGGGTCAGGCTGAGCGCCCCGGCAGAGACGGTACAGTGTTTGAGGAAGTTTCGGCGCGTGATGTTCATGGCGATTGATGTCTCCAAATTCCCTACCGGCAATCGGACAGGCGGCTGGCGGTGCGGGGCTCCTTCCGGCGCACCGGACATCGCCCGGCTCCCAACCCACTCCGTGAAATGAGAGAACCATCAGTCCCAGCTGAACTTGCCTTCCTTTCTACCAGATCGACGCCGGAATGTCAATCCTACGATTTGACTGTCAATTGTCCTGAATCTCGATGCGGGATTCCGCTGATTTGGGGTGATGACCAATCGCAGCGGTAGCTTGATGCTTGCCGGTCCGTGATTTCGTCGGTATCCTTCGGGCGAGTCACAGAACCGACAGCCATGTAGGGGATCAGCTTCGATGGGTGATATTCAGGAGAGGCTCAGCGGTTTTCCCAGATTGCGTCGTTCTCTGTTGCCGACGCCGGTGCAGCGGCTCGATTTCCTGGCGGACGAGTACGGCGCGGAGGTCTACTGCAAGCGGGACGATCTGACGGGCTTTGGCTTCGGGGGCAACAAGACGCGGAAGTTGGACTTCCTGATCGCCGATGCCCTGAACGCAGGATGTGACGCACTGATCGCGATCGGCGCCAACCAGTCGAACTTCTGCCGGATGGCGGCTGCTTACGGCGTAGCCAGCCGCCTGGAGGTTCATCTCGTGCTCGGCGGGCAGGAACCTGAGCATCCGACCGGGAACCTGCGACTGGATCATCTGCTTGGCGTGACGTGCCATCATATCGATTCGGCCGACTGGGATTGCTGGGCCGAGGAGGCCGAGCGCCTCGAGCGCGATCTGACGGCCCAGGACAAGAAGGTCTATCGCATGCCGGTAGGGGGCTCCACGGCGCGCGGGGCTTTGGGATATGTCGATGCCTTCGCCGAGATTCTCGCCGACCAGGGGCGGTTGGGTATCGAATTCGAGGCGATCCTCCATGCCTCGTCCTCGGCCGGGACCCAGGCGGGGTTGGTTGTCGGGCAGGCGCTGGCGGGATGGCCGGGGCGAGTCGTCGGCATCAGTGTGGCCAAGCCGCGGGCGGTGCAGCAGCAGGATGTGCTGGATCTCGCCCGCGCGACGGCCGCCGAGATCGGCCTCCGCGTGGAGCCGTCGGGCGTTGCGGTGGAGGACGGCTACCTGGGCCCTGGATATGCAGCGCGAACGCCCGGTTGCGAGGAGGCGGTAGCCCTCTTCGCCCGGCGAGCGGGCATATTCCTGGATTATGTCTACAGCGGCAAAGCCGCGGCGGCCCTGATCGACTACCTCCGCCAGGGCCGTTTCGAGCGCGGTGCCCCGGTGCTCTTCATCCACACCGGCGGGAATATCGAGCTATTCGAATGATACGCGCCCCTGTTCCACTATGCTGGGTTCCGAGGCCGTCGGCCCCGCCCGGTGTGAGAACCGGAGGTTTCGGCAAAAAAATGGGTCCGGAGCAACCGGGGGGCGCGGCTCCGGACCAGAGTGAGTTGCCTGCAATAGGCCGGGGCAGGCAACCAGAGTTTGTCATTCGCACTATCGGCCGGATACCGAGGCAGCTATAGATTCAGCACGTCAGAAATGGTATATTGGGTGAAATTACGTAGTTCCCACAATTCACAGGGTGCGGGCAATTTCAGGCCTCTCGCGGTGTTTTCCGGAGGCTGCGAGATGGGAGGGCCGATGGCCACGCCGAGGCGGGCGGGGTCGGGAGCGGTCTTGGTGGCGGAGGTGTTTCATGTCGACGAGGTTGGGGCGGTCGCTTGTTGACATCCGAAGGTTCGTTCTCGTGCTGCTGGTGTTTTTGGTCGGTCTCGGCGCCAGTCGAACTGCCAGTGCCGAGGAGATATCGAAGCCTGGTATCATGCCGTCGGGCCGCAAGGTGCCGGCCCGTCTCAGCAAATCGCGCTGCGCTGCGTGTCGCGGCGCTGCCACGGCGGAGCCCGATTTGCTGCGCCGACACTTCGCCGAAATCGAAGCGACGCTTAGCGACAAGCTGACCCTTGAGATGCTGCGCTCGCTGCCGAAGGCCCCCGGCAGTGTGATGAAGATTCTGCACGGAGGCAAACGGGTCCGGGCCCAACTGGAAGCTGTTGCGGTCGGCGATCTGCTCGAGAAAGGGGTCTCGCTAACGGTTCGGCGGGACTTCATGCTAGTGACGAAATCGGGTAAGGCCGCGGTGGCCGAGTCGATGAGCAAAGGATTTGTTGAGTGTTCGGGACCGATGGTGGAAGGAGGCAACGAGACCGACTTTCCCATCCCCGAGGGCGATTGGGCTTACAGTGACATTGTTCTCGACGGCGCGACGGAAAACGCCCAGGTCACGTGCCTCGACGTTCATTACGAGATCGTTCATCCCCGGGCCAGCGACCTGGTGATCGATTTGACTGACGAGGGCATTTCGATCGAACACCGGCTGTGGAACCGCCAGGACGCCGAGCGCGACAACCTGAGCCGAACGGTGACCGGAATCACTTCCTTTGCCGGACTGCAAGTCAATCAGGCCTGGACGCTGTGGGCCCAGGATGAAGAGTACGGCCAGACCGGACACATCGACGATTGGTGGATCAAGGTCTACTATGTGGCCTGCCCAGCCGGCGACGCCTGTTCCGGTCCGTCTGCCGGGGGCAGCAACAGCGCGGACCACTGGATTCCCTTCTACGACCGGACCCACAGCGACATCACCATCAGTGGCGTCACCGAGCCGGCCTATGTCACCTGTGTGGACATCCATTACGAGATACGGCACCCCTACGTCAGCGACCTGGTCATTGATCTGACCAACGCGGATACCAGCCGTGAGTACCGGCTGTGGGGCTTCGAGGGAGGAGAGGCCGTCAACATCGAAGAGACTGTCATCGGCATTGAAGCTTTTGCCAACGAGCCAGTCAACCAGACCTGGAGCCTGTGGGCCGAGGACGAAGGGTGGGGCGATGACGGTTACATCGACAGTTGGTGGATCAAAATCTATTACCGGACGCAGCCCGCCGTCGTCTCCCACGACTCCTGCGAGAACGCCATCGCCGTGGAGAATGGGGTGCCGTATCGCGGCACGACGGCCGGTGCGACGGGGGACGATGAGACCACCTGTGCCCAGGCCGATCACAGGGACGTCTGGTATGTGTACACAGCACCGCATACGTCCCTGGCGACCGTAACCCTGGCCTGCACCACCTTCGATACGACACTGGCGATCTACGATGGATGCGGGGGCCGGGAATTGGTGTGCAGCGATGACACCTGCGGCACGACCGACTCGCAACTAACCTTACTGATGACCGGGGGGACGAACTATTTTGTTCGGATCGCCGGCTACCGCGGCCAGATGGGGCGCTACACGCTGATGGTGAACCAGAATCCTGCCGCGCTTCCGGATGAGCCCAACCAGCCGCATCCCGCCGACGGCGCGCCTGACGTCGCTGCCGATACGGTGCTGGCGTGGAACGGTTGGACTGAACCGGTCAGACCGGCGGTCTTGAGTCAGGCCGCACCCACGCAGGTCAAACAAGGCAAGGTCATTTACGGTTCGGACGATCGCATCGAAGAGTACGCTGTGAACGATCCCGGTCTGCGGGCGGCCGGCGACGCCACAGTGATCTTCGTCGATTGGGACCAGCTTACCGAGAATGGCGATGGGACGTATGCCCTGGCCACCACGACCCTGACCGAATACTACGAATGGGCAAACCCCTTGGGGACAGGGAACCAGCTCTGCGAGGATGAGCCTTTCCGAGACCAGCCTACCACCGGGGGATGCAGCGGTATTCTGGTGGCGCCGGACCTGGTCGCGACGGCGGGGCACTGTACGGTCTGCGACAGACCCTCCGATACTGCCGTTGTGTTCGGTTTTGTCATGCTCGATGACCTGACTCCAGTGCTCAACATCAGTGCCGCAGATGTCTACCGCTGCGTAGAATCCGTGGGGCATCAGGACGGTGATTCCGACTGGTCGCTTGTTCGGCTGGAACGCCCGGTCACGAATCACATTCCCGTGCCGATGCGCCGGACCGGAAAGGTGGCGGACAACCAGTCCTTGCTGGTCATCGGCCACCCGCATGGGCTGCCCCGCAAGTACGACGCCGGAGGGCGAGTGCGTGACAACATGTCGCTGGCGTATTTCCAGGCCGATCTCGATACCTACAAAGGCAGTTCGGGATCGCCCGTCATCAATCTCGATTCGATGGCACTCGAAGGCCTTCTGGTGGATGGCAATGAGGACTTTGCCGAAGACGTGGCCGCCGGATGTGATCGCTCCAACGTGTGCCCCGAATCCGGGTGTCCCGATTGGGAGTCCATCACCCGAGCCACCCTCTTCAGTCCGGCGGTTCCTTCCTTCGACGTGTACCTGGGAACCGATCCGGAACAGTTGCAGATAGTCGGTACCGATGTTGTGACTCCCTGGCTCGACGCCGGGGATTTGGAACGGGCGACGACTTACTATTGGCGCGTCACTGCCAGGAACGCGTCAGGCGAAACGCTTGGGCCGGTCTGGTCGTTTACGACGCAGTAGCAATTCCGTGGTCTTTGCTGCGATGCACGGACTAGCGCGGGCGGCCGCCGCAGCCCCCGGAACGCGAGCGCTTCATCGTCGGGACCACTTGAATCAAAAGGGTGCCGACGTCGCTCTTGGGCTGGCCGACGATCGGATTGTCTGTCGCGCGCAAGACGAGAGCGGTGGTGGTGAGTTGTTTTGGTCGCCAGAGGATCGTGTAAGACGCGATTCGCGGCTTGTTGATAAGTTTCACCTCTTCGGGTCCTTTGACGAGCTCGACCCTCACCGAATCGCCATCGGGATCGCACCAGGTGCGAGTGTGGGCCAGTGGCTCGCCGAGCTCGATCTGGAGCCAGCCCAGCAGTTTGCCCTCGACCAGATTGGGATCCACCGGAAAGGGACAATCCTCGATACTGGGATAGTCGGGTTCCGGGCATGGATTGTTCGTGCCGATCAACAACGGCAACACCACCACCAGACTCATCAGCGTGCGCAGCATAGTCCCTCCGATCTCTGACTGTTTCCATAGCTGATTGTCACGAACAGCTACACCAGATAGTGCAATTCGGGCTCTATGTCAAGAAGCACGTGACGGTGTCTCATGGAAGGTCGGTCTTGAAAGGCCAGCCGTACTTTTCGAATCGCCCACCCTCGGCATCGGAGCGGTCTGCTTGGTTGTCTATCGTCTGCAAGCCGGAGCGGACCTTGTCCACATGGGCATCAACAAATACGACATTGCAGGTCCCGCCGTTCCAATCGCTGCGCTTGGCACCATGGAACGTGCCAAACCAGTCGCGCCCGTCGGGGCAGAGGGCGTTGTCATTCAGTACCCAGCTGCAGCCCGGCCGGGTCCACATGTTCTCTTCCGCAAAGAAGAACACCTCGCTTTTGGAGCGCGTGATTTCACTTTGCTTCAGGACACCGCCGCCGGCAGCGCCCGTCTTCGAGCCCAGGTAGGCATTCATGCTGTAGCTGTAGTAAGGATCGATCGGGATCGAAGGATCGTGACTGGGATGGCCGCGCGCCATCGTCATGGCGACAGTGTTAAACGTCGGGCACAGGTGGACCTTCCCCTCTTTGAGATAGGGCCAGAATGGCCCGTCGGCCGGATACCGTGGGTCGTGCCAACGGCAGAAACGTTCGTAGCCGCCCACCGGGGCCTCGGTCTTGACCAACGAGGTCCAGGCGTTGGGGTAGCGCCCGTCAAAGTCATCCAGATACATGACCTGCGCGATCCCATACTGGCGCAGATTCCCGCGACAGGTCATTTCCTGGGCCTGCCCCTTAACGCGCTGGAGAGCGGGCATCATGATGGCCAGTAGAATCGCAATGATGGCAATGACGACCAGTAGTTCGATCAAGGTAAAGGCATGTCTTCCCGGGTTCATTGCTTGCCTCCTTCTCCCATCCGCTGATGGTTTCCAATCGGCAAATTTGTCCCAGAACCTGCGTGCGTCGCAAATGCAATTATTCAATTATACCCTTGTCGCTTGGCAAATGGCAACTTTTTTCGGCCGCATGGGGTTTTTGGTGTGTGTGCAGATTTTCGGGCAGCGGAATCCTGCCATGCTAACGTCCTTGGGAGCCCGCTCCTGTTGTCATTCCCGCGCAGGCTCCGAATCCAGACTGCCCCGATAGAGTCTGGACCCCTGCCCCCGATCGGGGTCGAGGGCAGGCTCTGCGCAGGGGTGACAGAGTCGGCTTGCCAGGGCCTGATCTTAGGTCGCCAGGATATTTTCATAGACACGGTTTTTGGGCGTACCCGTATGAACCTGGTGCACTCGCCGGCGGTCCCAGGCAGGACGCCGCTGGTGTAACAGGCTAGATCCGTCCACTTAAATACGAATCCGAGGATCAAGCCGCCCAGGTCTGTACGCCCGAGTCTGTTGATCCAGGGCGCCTGATATAGCTGACTCAGTTCGATGCCGCAGGCAATGACGAGCGCCAGGAATGCCACCGTGATGGTAGGGATTTTTGGCAATAGCAGGCCGAGGCTCAGAAACAGGGCCAGGGCCCAGAGGGTGTCGCCCGCATTGGTTTTGATGGATTTGGCCAGATGGACGGCTAGGGGCGATCGCGACAGCAGCCCAGCCACCACGACGGCAACAATTGCCACGGCGCGGTGTATCCGGCGTCGTCGCGCCATGCCGTTCATCCGGAACGCTCTGTTGTTTTTGGAAGGCTCACATCCTCCAGTTGGGCGTCGACGTATTTCGCCAGTGCGCGCCCAGCCGGCAGCACATCAACCGAGTCCATACCCGTCAGGCGATCCAGCAGGCGATCCAGATAGGTCGCGCGAATCGGTCCCCATCCTTCCTCGTCGAGTCCGTGGGTGTTGAAGATGAACCAGCCTTTCTGGCGGGCGAGCAGTCTCTCGATCTCCTGGTCGATAGCCTGTTCGCAGTTGCCGGGTCCGAAGCTGGTGCAGGTCAGTTTCACCTGCCCCGGGTGAGGCCAGCGATTGATGGCATCACCACCGGTGCGGAAGGCGCGCACCCGGCCGGCCAGCCACTTCTCCAGTTCCGGCGTCGAGGCATTGTATGCGAAGTTGTACACCGCTTTCTTCGGATCGAAACCTTTCAGACGCTCGGTAAACACGTCCAGGCAGCGCGCGATCAGATCGATGGCTTCGTCAAAGGGCACCTGCCGCAGATTCGTGTGACGGTAGGTGTGAGGCATGATCTCGTGACCGCGCTGTTTCAGTTCGTTCCAGAGGCCGAAATCCCCACGCGGTGAGCCCGCGATGTATTCGCCCGGCGGTTGGAAGTCTTCTTCGTGCCCGGTGGCGATCACATTCAGGCAGGCCGACAGTTGGTATTTCTCATAGATCTCGGCGATGCGGCGGAACGATTTCCTGAAACCGTCGTCGAAACTGAGTGTGACGATGTGCCGCTTCTGTTGCGCTTCGTCGGCCCGCGTCACCGGCAGCCAGGGCATGGCGGCGCCCGCCACGATCGAACCGGTTGCCGCGAGAAACTCACGTCGGCTGTGTTTCATAGTCACCTCCTGGGTCTCCAACAACGTTGCACAGACCACCAGCCTGCGATCATAGCTCCATCCGGCCGGACGGTCAATGCTCGGCCTCTGCTGCCGTCATTTCTGATGGATGCGCCCACGACTCCAGTCGCGCACGCGCTTGAGCCGCGCTAGGCCCTGGGCGTAATAGGCATCGTTGAGAGAGGCCAGGTGGCTTTGCCACGATTGGCGGCGCGCCGACTCCCAATGTTCGGGCAGGCGTACGAGATTCAATTCCGCCATGGCCCGGCAGAGGGCGTCGGCAATGAACTGATGCCCTGAGATGGTCGGATGTACGTGGTCCAGGAGCCATTGATCGCCCGGGATTCCGTCGTCCGTGCGCGCCTCGATCATGGCCTGGATATCGACCAGAGGCAGCCCGTGTTGGATGGCGACATCACGGATGACATCGCGCATCGGTTCGAGGATGCGCAACGGGCAGATGTCCTCATCCTTCGCGCGCACAAACCATTGTTTCGCCTCGGCCCACTGACCGATGTGCTCATAGCATGTCCCGATCAGAAAGAGGAGCCGGGCATGCCGGCTGTCGAGCGCTACTGCCTGTTCGAACAGGTCGATCTTGTCATGGATGTCTGTCCACTCCAAGGCGCGGGCGCGGTCCCACAGATCGCGCAGCTGCTGCCTGTCATGCTCGGACAGATCGGTGCGGAATTCGGACTTGAACGGCGGGCAATCCTTCAGATTGACAACAGGATTGACCAGGATTACCGGGATCCCCGTATCTTGAGCCATCCGGGTCATGGCTGCGAGGTCATGCCGAAAGTGTGCGATGACGTTCCGACGCCACACAGGATCGCGCTGATACGATTCGAGCCCCTCGGCCAGGTCGAGCTTGGTCTGCACCTCGGCGGACATGACCGTCGGTGTCGCGCGCCGGCGCCGGCGCTGGCGCCGCGCCAGCCAGCGATCGGCCAGCGCGTAGCTGCGCAAGCTCAGCATGGCGCGATGCAGGCGGATCAAAACGTGGGGCACTTCTCTGATGTCGGCATAAGTCCGATCTTCAAGGAATTCGTTGTGCCCGGCATAGATGACGAAGAGATCGGGTTGGTGCGCTAGCAGTTCGCGCATGATGGGCACGAGGCGATAGGTGGCGTAGGAGATCCCGCCGCAGTTAATGACCTCCCAGTTCGTCTCGGGCTGGGCCGCTTTCAGGTTTAGCTGCAGCCACGTTGTGAATGACGTCTCGACCGAGTAGGGCCTTCCCTGGACGGTCGATCCCCCCAGGCAGAAGATGCGAAATGTCCTGGTATTCTTGTTGGCCGGGAACGTTTGGGGACGAAAGGCGGTCAGACGGGTGGCAGCTGTCTCGAAGCGACTGCCGTTCGGGTCGAGAACGAAAAGCGGAGGCAGGTCACTGAAGGAAACGTAGGGGTCGTCCGGACGAGCGGGAGGGGCCGCGACGCAGAGTCTCAGCACCAGTTCGCCTGCCGCAAGTGGAGAAAGAGCCACCGCGGCCGCCGCCAGGTGAAAGGCCAGGCGACGCCACCTGCCATGCTGTTGCGTGGGTTTGCCTTGGTTCTCAGCTTTAGTCATCGCTCTCGCTCATGCTTGGACCGGATTTCAGCGCATCGACATGCCCTGTCGGCGTTGCCGGCCGCGTGGCCAGGTCGAACGCGCGGCCGACAGAATATCACGGTTGCCCTGAGAATTCGAGGGGCAAACGCCACGGGAACGGCCAAATACGCCTGATGGCGGCCTCAATCGCACGGGGGCAGCGCCTGTCCGCACGGCTACCAGGGAATTCTCCCTTGCAAGCTCCGCCCGCAATCTGGTATAAATGACTCTGATGAGGGCTGCGGAGTCGGTGCGGCCGTTGGAGGTGTCGCTCCGGTGGTTTCGCGGGGCAGGGTCATGGTGTCAGGAGTGGGAATGCGATGCGCGACCTGTGCGTTGTTCTACCGATTCTTGAGTCCACACGGGGCCTTCCTGCAGAGATTGGCCGGCAGCCGTGGCCCCTTCCCAGCAGCAGAGTACGTGTTTGGCACCCTTATTCCTCACTGATATGGAGGCTCCTGGTCCGTTCCGCGATCAGGGAGCTGTGGAGATAAACGCGCCGACTGTGGGCGCGGGGCCGAGCGGTCCTCCGGCGGCAGGTGTCGCTGGACGGTGACCATGCATGCTTGAAAGGAGGAAAGGTATGGGTACGAAACTTACCTGTTTGTTTGCAACGGTTTTGATGTTGGTGGCGGTCGGTGCGGTGCGTGCCGATCTGGTGAGCCACTGGACGTTCGAAGAGGGCGCGGGCACACAGGTCTCCGACGTCGTCGGAGGCAACCACGGCACCGCCGAGGGGAATCCCACCTGGATCGCCGGCGTCTACGGCGGCGCCATGGAGTTTCATGGCTCCGGCAGGGCCGATGGCACGGGCGACCGTATCAACTGTGGCAGCGATGCCAGCCTCGACATTGGCAATGAGGTCTCGCTGGCCCTGTGGATTCGGCCGGACGCCGAAGACCCCGAGGGACAAGGTATGGAGACGGCGCCGCTGTGCAAGGCCCTCAGTTCAGCCAGTCCCAGTTGGACCTTCCAGGTGCGCTACGGCTGGGGCGGTCCGCAGCGTTACATGGCCTTTACGTTCAACACCTCGCCGCGGGCCTGGGCGTTCGTCGGCAGAGACCTGGAGCAAGGCGAGTGGTGCCATATCGCCTGCTCCTATGACGGCACGACCCTGACCACCTATCTCAATGGTGAAGCCACCGAATCGACGCCTATGGGCGCCGTGACGAACAGCCCGACGCCGGTGTTGATCGGCTCGGACGGCTGGGGCTCGGACTGGATCGGCGGCATTGACGATGTCCGGTACTACAACAACTTCCTGACGGCCGAGGAAATCGTTGAGGTCATGCTGGCTGGCGGTGGGCCGGAACTTGCGGCCGATCCTGTCCCCGAGAACGAGGCGGTGGATGTCCTGCGTGATACTGTGCTGAGTTGGACCGCGGGCGAGTTCGCCGTCACGCATGATGTGTATCTTGGCACGGCCTTCGATGATGTCAATGATGCGACTCGGGCGAATCCGATGGACGTCCTGGCCAGCCAGGATCAGACGGCTACGAGCTACGATCCCGGACTTCTGGAATTCGGCCAGACTTACTACTGGCGCGTCGACGAAGTCAATGCGGCCCCCGACAACACGATCTTCAAAGGGCCGGTCTGGAGTTTCACCACCGAGCCACTCGGCTATCCTGTCGAAGGGGTTGTCGCGACCACCAACGCGACATCTGATGCCGGCGCAGGCATAGAGAATATCGTAAACGGTTCCGGCCTGGACGAGAACGGGCTGCACTCGACGAGTGCATCCGACATGTGGTTGGGACTACCCGGCGCCGAACCGATCTGGATTGAGTTCGATCTCGGTCGGGTCTACAAGCTGCACGAGATGCTGGTCTGGAACTACAACGTCGAGTTCGAGTTGATCCTTGGCTTTGGACTCAAGGATGTTACCGTCGAATATTCCAGCGACGGCGCCGAATGGGTGAGTCTGGGCGAGGTGCAACTGGCTCAAGCCACGGCTCGCGCCGGCTATGCTGCCAACACGATGGTCGATATGCAGGGTGTGGCAGCGCAACACGTCCGGCTGACCGTCAGTAGCGGATGGGGAATGATGGGCCAATACGGTCTCAGCGAGATTCGCTTCCTGGCCATTCCCGTCCAGGCCCAGGCGCCGCAGCCGGCCGACGGCGATACCGACGTGAGTGTCGGCACTACCCTGACCTGGCGCGCCGGTCGCGAGGCCGCCGTGCACGAGGTCTACCTCAGTGCCAGCGGCGAGGCCGTGGCCGATGGTACGGCATTGGCCGGCACGACCGACGTGGCCAGCTTCACCCCGAGCGACCTCCAGTTCGGGACGCGGTATTACTGGAAGATCAACGAAGTCAACGATGCCGAAGCCATTGCTTCCTGGGAAAGCGGTATCTGGACGTTCCGCACCGAGGAGTACGCCTGGATCGACGACTTCGAGAGCTACGACGACGAGGACAACCGTATCTACGACGCGTGGCTCGACGGCTGGGTCAACGAGACCGGCTCGACCGTCGGCTACCTCGAGGCGCCGTTTGCCGAACAGACGATTGTCAACAGTGGCTCACAGTCGATGCCGCTGATATACGACAACTCGGTCGCTCCGTTCTATTCCGAAGCCGAGAAAGATCTGGGCGGCATGAACCTGACCGGCAACGGGGCCGACACCCTGGTCGTGCACTTCCGCGGCAACGCCCCCGAGTTCTATGAGGCCGACGACGGACGCATTCTCATGAACAGTATCGGCGCCGATGTCTGGGGCACGGCCGACGAATTCCGCTACGCCTACATGCGGCTCAGCGGCAATGGTTCGATCACAGCCCGCGTCGACTACGTCATGGACACCTCGGCCTGGGCCAAAGCCGGCGTGATGATTCGCGACGGCCTCAATGCCGGCTCGACCCATGCCATGACGGTCCTGACGCCTGGCAACGGCGTTGCCCTACAGAATCGTCCGGTGATGAATCAGGCGAGTTACAACGTCAATGAAGCTGGCCTGGTGGCTCCTTACTGGGTGCGGTTGACACGCTCGGGCAACTCGTTCACCGGCGAACGCAGCGAAGACGGCGTCAACTGGGTCAGCATCACCGCCGACGCAGCCGCCTCGACGGTGCAGATCGACATGGCCCAAGACGTCTACATCGGCCTGATGGCCGGCAGCATCAACGCCAACGCGGTGGGTGCCGCGGCGTTCTCCAACGTCACGACGACGGGCAACGTCACCGGGACCTGGCAGATTGCCGAGATCGGTGTCGAGCAGCCGACCGGCAACACGCCGGAGACACTCTATGTGGCCATCGAAGACAGCGCTGGAAACGTGCAGGTCGTCAATCATCCGGA
>CP070782.1:3107708-3130872 GCA_020346325.1 Phycisphaerales bacterium | reverse complement strand
GGCAATCCGGGTAGCGCACGAAGGGTGTGAAGAACGACGTGAAGTAGGTCGACCGCATCCCGACCGGCCCCGTGCCACTGACGACGACCACGGACGCGAGATTGCTGTCGGCGCGGGGCCGGATGAAGATGGCGGAGAGATCGTCGCCCTTGACGGAACGGGTGCCCACCTGCACCTGGCCCGGACGGACCTGCACGGGGCTATCACTCAGGAGGGCCGGCCAGGCGCCGTTCGTCTGGGCGTTGCCATAGAGCACGACGGTACGGTCGCGGTAGCGGGCGGGGTCGAAATCGGAATCCTTGACGATTTCCACGGAGCCATTGCCTCGATACCAATACGTCTCGGCGTCGTACCGGGCCTTGTCGAACGCCCAGGCATTCTCTTCGTCGCTCCCATGCGTGCCGTAAATGAAGAGGAACCGGTGCTTCAATTCGTCCTTGATACTGCCGTAGCGGTGGGGGCCTTTATGCTTCAGTGGCGGTTTGGCGATGCACTGCCACCTGCCTTCTTCGCGCCGGAGCCAGAGCGCACCGGCCTGATCGGGATAAGGAATATCGCTGAGCGTCTGCTCGTCGAGCGTGACAGTGATCGGCTCTTTCGAGCGCAGATGACCGACGTCGAGTCGCAGGACGGCGACGTTCTCGGTGGTTCCCTGAAACAGCCGTTTGCCGGGCCACGTATGGACGTGGGCCTTGCTCAGGTCCAGATGGTGGATCTGTCCTTCAATCGCCAGCCAGTGGCATTGACTGGAAACGCCCGGGTTGGCAGTGACGAATTCGACATCGCGCACGGATGAAGATGGAGGCAGCGCATGCCGAGCGAACAAATCGAACATGAAGGGCCAGTCGACGCAGGCCGAACCGCCATCGTTGTATTCATTGCCCCACCAGTGGCCTTGGCCTCGTTCTTCGTGGTAGACCCAGTCGTGGTGGAACTCGCCCAGCACTTCGGCCATGCGCTGGGCCTGCGATGCGCGCACGTTGTTGTCGTCAGCGCCGTGGAGAATGTAAACGCCACTGTGTTTGAGGTTGCGCGCCAGGGCGATGGTATCGCCCGACTTTTCACAGCGCTTCACGAGCGCCTCCAACGCGGATTCCTCGGCTTCCTCGCGCTGTCGCCTGACGTAGCTCGAGCGCGAGAGCCAGCCCGCGCTGGGGCCGACGGCGGCGAAGCGGTCCGGGTAGGTGACGCCCAGATGCCAGGCGCCGTGCCCGCCCATGGAATGGCCCGTGAGGTAGACACGCGACGGATCGTGCGGCAGGGAGGCGCGGGCGAGATCGAGCACTTCCATCGCGTCCGCGCGGCCGTAGTCCTCCCAATCGTAGCCAAAAGGCCGGCGGTTGGTCGGCGCAACGATATGGAACCAGCTCTTGGAGGAATAGGCCGCACTTTGTCCCAGGCCCTGCACGCCCGCACCGTGGCAGGTGAGAACAACCGCTGGCTTGGGGTCATCAGGCGATAGCGGTGTTGCCTGCCGCAGCCCGTAGTATTGCACGCTGCCGTCGATCATACTGATGAACGTGACCTTGCGGGCTTGCTCGGGTTGGACAACTCTGAGGCTCAACGGCATGTTATGCTGCTGTCCCCCGGGGCCGCGCAGTTCGAGGGTTCCTTCGACGGTATCTCCTTGGGCCGGGGCACTGCCTTGAATCCGAAATCCTACTTTGCGAATGCTCAGCGGGGCGATGGCCGGCACCGCGGTAGCCCTCTCCATCAGGCCCGGCATCTTCAGCACCAGGGTCAGGCCTTCTACCGACTTCGCGGTGGCGTTGACCACGATAACCGCGCCCCAAGTGTCGACGGCATCTCCGGCAACCAGGTCGGGCAAGGTGGTGTCCTGTTCGAGTAGAAACGCCTGCGCACGAGGCTTGTACAGTCTGATTTTGAACCTGCCCCGTCCGGCCCGCAGGAAGAGCGGATTCGTTCCTTTGGCGACCAGCATGGGCAGATGAACGTCGCCGCGATTGTAAATATCGCCACCGCGCGGCGCGCCATTGACGTAGCTCTCGCTGTGACCGGAGGCGTTCAGGATCAGCACTTGCTCGGCATCCGATTCGATGGACGCGGAGAGATAGTACCCGCGTCCCTCAATGCCGCCGTCTTCGCCGAACTCGACCTGCTTCCACGTCCATCCGTCCTGTCCCTCCAAGCCGTCGCCCGCCTGAGGCCGGTATTGGGCCAGGGTCCCGTCGATCAGCGCCGAGCGGACTGGATCGGCGGCGCCCAGGGGGGTGAATCGGCGCCGAGGCCGTTCACCTGCGGATTCGCTGCGCGTCAGCAACAGCCCGGGCTCCAGGGTGACGACATCCCGCACCGCAGCCGGCCCGGTGACGTCAAGACCCATGCTTATCCACAGAACGGCCAGACAAAGGCGGGGGACGGATGGATTCTGCATGCTACGTTCTCCTTTTTGGTGGGGCGGTCACCTCCAGCGCCAGTCTGGGATGCCCTCCACCGTACCTCCGGTTTCGAGCGCGGTACGATTGTATCAGCAACGACAGGCCGCGACAAGCCAGCCACGAAAACGAGCGGTGGGCACAGAACGGGTTGCATTGGGGCACAGTTGCGGTAAGATTTCTGTCGAGACACGGATGAATCGTGGACAGAACGGGAGGCTATCGATGGAGTGCGAAGATCAAGTACGGCAAAGGCCGAAGGCGTTCGGAATAGGTCCCATAGGGTCTATTGCGGTTGCTCTGTTGTTAATGTTGCCCACGCTGGGCTGGGCCAGGGCCAAAGCCTGGGAGGGAACGATCACGATACCGACCTATGGCTGGGCCGAGGATGTCAACCCGAAGTTCTGGGCGCTGGAGGATCGGATCAAGCTGTCCACCACGGTCAAAGGCGCGATCGTCTACCCTTACCCGATGCAGGACCATCTCTACCGCACGAAAGAGGACCGCACCTACAAGGCTTTGTTCCTGGAGAACGAGTATCTGAAGGTCACCTGTCTGCCCGAACTGGGGGGGCGGCTTCATTCGGTGCTGGACAAGACGACGGACCAGGAGACATTTCACCTGAACAACGTGATCAAGCCCAGCATGATCGCCATGCGCGGAGCGTTCATCAGTGGCGGGGTGGAGTGGAACGCCGGGCCCCAGGTCCACACCGTCACGATTCTCTCACCGGTCGATGCGCTGGTCGGGACGAATGCGGATGGTTCGGCCTTTCTCGAAGTCAGCAACCTGGAGAAGACCTTGCGCACCCGCTGGACGGTGCGCGTGACGTTGCATCCGGGCCGGGCCTATCTGGACGAGCAGATTCGCATCATCAATCCGGTCGATGCGGTCAATCCCTATTATTTCTGGAATTGTACCGCGTTTCCCGCCAAGACCGGCACGCGCTTCATCTACCCGATGACGCTTGGAACGGATCACAATGGTGTCAGGTTTTTCGACTGGCCTGTCAATGACGGTAAGGACCTGTCCTGGTTGAAGAACTACGAGACTTCGGCGTCGATTTTCGCGGTCGACTGTGTCTTCGATTTCTTCGGCGCCTACGACGTGGGTGCGGACCGAGGCGTGGTCCAAGTGGCGGACCATTACGAACTCAGCGGCAAGAAGGCCTGGACGTGGGGGACGTGGGATTTCGGTCTGGTCAGTCAGAAGAACCTGACGGATGACGACGGGCCGTACATCGAGGTACAGAGCGGGCCCTTGCCCACACAATCCGACTATGGCATGTTGCAGCCTAGACAGCAGGTGGCCTGGCGCGAATGGTGGTATCCCGTCCATGGCCTGGGCGAAGGTTTCGAGTTCGCGACGAAAGATGTCGCGATACAGACCCGTCGGGAAGAAGGGATGCTGCAACTCCAAATGATCGCGACGGGTCGGTTTCGAGGGGCACTGTGCTCCATCTCTCGGGACGGCAACGAAATACTTTCTGAACGGCTGAGTCTGTCGCCGGATGCACCCCGCATTGTCGTTTTGTCGCCCGCTCCGACGGAGCCTGTCGATGTGACGATCAAGTCCAGACGCGGAGAGGTGCTGGCCGCCTTCACGACACCTCTGCCGATCCCGCAGGTCACGCCGCCCCCGCGTTCCAAGGTTATGGCCAAGCCCGAGGTGGAGTTGACGCTGAACGAGACCTATCTCAAGGCGCTCAAATACGATTTGGCCACCAATCGCAAGAAAGCCCGGGAGTACTATGAGAAGGCCTTGACCCAGGATTCCGGATATGCGCCGGCCCTACGCGGCCTGGCGGTGCTCGATATCGAAGCGGCGCTTTACGAGCAGGCCGCGCCGCGATTGACAACCGCGCTCGAACGCAATCCGGACGATGGTCTGGCCTGGTATTTCCTGGGTGTCAGCCATCTGCGGCTGGACGAGGCGAAAGAGGCGCTGCGCTGCGCGCGGCAGGCGGCGCGCTGCTCGGGGGCGCAGGCGCTGGCCCTCGACCTGGCCGGCCGGGCCCACGCAGCGCTGGGAAAGACACGGGCGGCGCTGAAAGCCTTTGCGAAGGCCGAGCGCCTGGACCCGAGAGATGCCCAGGCGCGCGATCATCGCCTAATGGCGCTGTACGCGGCCGGGTACGAACGCTTGGCTTTCGAGCAGGCCGAACAGATCGTATCCGAGCATCCCACCGATCTGGTGCCCGCTGCCCTGGCTGCCCTGCGGGGCAAAGGGCCGATGGGGCGTTTCGCCGAGGCGGCGCGCGAGTTTGTGGGCGAAGATGATTTCGAGATGTTGGAGACGGCTCTGGTCTTCGCGGAAACGGGACTGATCGCGGAGGCCGAGAAACTGCTCCGGGCCGTTTGTGTCGAGGCGGTGCCCGAGGACAAGCGCGGCGCTTTGCCTCTGTACTACCTGGCGTACTTCGCTTCCTTGCAGGGCCACACGGATGCGGCGCGGGATTACCTTGACCAAGCGGCGGCGACGTATCAGGACTACGAGTTTCCTTCTCGCCCTGAGACACTGCCGATTTTGCGCTATGCCGTGCAGGAGAGCCCGAGAGACGGCTTTGCCCATCTGCACTTGGGCAATCTCTACGCGCATCTCGGTCGGCCCGACGAAGCTGTGGATCATTGGCGCCAGGCAACGCGACTGAACATCTCGCTGAGCGTCGCCTACCGCAATCTCGGATTGTATGCCTGGGCGGCAGAGGAGGATTTGGAAGAGGCCGAGCTTGAGTATCGTAAGGCCATTGCCGTTCGGTCCAAGGACCAGACACTATATCGCGATCTGGCCGAGATACTCCTGGCTCAGGGAAAGCGTGACGAGGTGATTGAACTGCTTGAGGAGATGCCGTTTCGGAGAATGCGGCGGGCCGATATCATCATCATGCTGGCCCAGGTCTATCGCGACGCGCAACGCTATACCGACGCGATCGAGTTGCTCGAATCGACGCCTTACTTTGTCAATTGGGAGGGGCAGACCGTTACCTGGGACCTTTTCCACCAGGCGCATATGGCACGTGGCAGACAGCGCTTCGAGCAGGAAGATTTTGAAGCGGCGCTGGAGGACTTCGAAGCGGCGTTGACGTATCCGGAGAACATCGGCGTGGGGCGTTCGAACAGGCCGCAGGAAGCCACGGCCCAATACTGGCGCGGCAAGGCGCTCCAGGCGCTGGACCGACTCGGCGAGGCCCGGGCGGCCTGGGAGTTGGGCGCCGCCGGCGTTGAAGGGTCCCAGGAGCAGAACGAAGCGCGCGCGCTCTGCCGCAAGGCTCTCCAGGAGACCGAGAAATAGGGTGTCTCTACGGTTTCGCGCCGATGCAATAGAGGTGCCGCGTCGTGCGGATGAAAAGCCGGCCATAGGCCGCGCTGATCGAGGCGCGAACCACTTCTCTGTTGGTCGGATCGTCCATGGTGACTTCATGGAGCACCGCACCGGTGACGGCATCGATCACCGCCGCTTCACCACCGTGGTTGATCAGGTAGATCTTCCCGTCGGCGGCCAGTGGTGAGGCTTCATACTTGGACTTGCCCGGCGTGGGGATCGTCCATTTGACTCTGCCGGTAGCCGGCTCGACGCGCGAGAGATGCTTGCGCAAGTCGTTGAGGATGAAGAAATCGCCGTCATAGAAGGCCGGTGTGGGGACATCGGCCGTGACTTCCTTGACGACGTCTGCACTGGTCCAGGCGATGGCACTGTCGTCCAGCACGCCTTCTTTATTCGGTTTGATCGCGTAGATGGGGTCGCCTTTGGGAGCGCAGGCGAGTACGATGCCAGCGCCGGCGATGGGCGAGGGGACCAGTCGCCAATGGCCGATGCGTCTGGGGTTCCACGTGCCCCAGCGCCACAATTCCCGGCCTGTTTGCGGATCATGGCCCGTCAGTGCATCGCCCCCGGCGATGGCCAACTGCTGAACGCCGTTGATGGTGCAGGGAATGGGCGTGGTGAAGGCCTCGCGCGATTCGGCCTGGGCCTTGCTGGGGCGGATCTGGCGCCACAGGGTCTTGCCGGTCGCGGGGTCCATGGCCAGCAGGTAGGACTCGTTCTCCTTATCCGACAGGCCGCGACCGCGCACGGGGACATCCCGCTGGAGCACTTGCAGGAACAGCCTGCCATCGAACAGGACGGGACTAGTGCTGGGCGTCCATAGAAACGCGAAGGGGCCGTAGTCGTCCTGGATGTTCCGGGCCCACTTGCGCCTGCCCGCCAGATCGAAGCAGACGAGGTCCCCGTTAGAATAGAAGAAGACCACGATCTCACCGTCCGTCGTGGGAGAAGGAGCGGCGAATGTGCTGCGCCTGTCCCGACTGGTCCCCTGGGCGATATCGTGTTGCCAGAGACGCTCGCCGTTGGTGCGGTCGTAGCAGATCGCGATCAGCGTGTCACGAGCGGCGTCGACCCCGGACAGAAACACGCGATCTTGCCAGACGATGGGCGTGGCGGCTGACGAACCCGGTAACTCGACCCGCCAGACAACGTTTTCTGTCGTACTCCACTTCGCGGGCAGACCCTTCTCATCGGTCGAACCGTTAAAATGGGGTCCCCGCCAGTGGGGCCAGTCTCCGGCCTGAACCGCCGATACGCTCACGAGGGCCAGTAGCAGGAAGATGCGGAACTTTGTCATCGGGGGGCTCCTTTTGGACTCTTCTGAGAAAGTAGTTCGTGCACCGCGACCACTCTTTTTACGTGGGGCCGGCAGGCATGTTCGCTGATTTGACATGGCCCGCCGGCGAGAAAATCTGGGGCTGGACGCGGTCCGGTAGGGACATTCGGGGGGACTTCTGCTATGCTGAGGCCCGACAAAGGTATTCGCCGGTGTATTTGTCTGGCCGCACACGTGCGGAATTGGAGGATTGTTATGGACCTGAATGTGAGACGGTTTGGCCTTGGCGGCGTCATTCTCACGGTCTGGCTGACGGGGTTGTCGATTGCCGGCCCGAGCGACGCGCAGCCTGTCACCACCGGCTCCTTGTTCGAAGAGATGGCGGACATGACGAATCTGGCGACATTTCCGGATCCGGCCTATCGTATGGTGCAGTTCTCCTCGTACGATCATCGCAGCCGGCTGCCGGGCGGGCCGGACTGGTTCGCCAATTCGGACGGCTTTGGGGGTGAACCCATCCCGAACTTCGAAGAGGTGCTGCGCGAGCCCGATGCGGAGGGTGTGGGTGAGTACCTGATTGCCGACGTGGGCGGGCCGGGGGCCGTCGTGCGTTTGTGGACGGCTGCCATCTCCGGCGAGATTCGCATGTACATCGACGGGGCCGACAAGCCCGTGTATGAGGGCAGCGCCAACGATTTCTTTCATCGGCAATACGATCGCTATCCGCAGATGAACGAGATCGACGCGGATCGCTTCCGCAGAACGATCTATCAACGGGACGCGTCGTATGCCCCGATGCCTTTTGCCAGGCATCTGCGTGTCGTCTGGACGGGCAACATCAAGCAGATTCATTTCTATCAACTCCAAGTGCGTCTGTACGACGAGAGTGCGAATGTGGTGTCGTTCCAGCCGGAGGACATTCGCACGTATCGCGAGACCATCGACAAGGTCAGCTTGGCGCTCTCCGATCCGGACCAGCATTTGGTCTCGCTATCGCGCAAGAGCCAGAAGCTCTTCGATGCGAGTCTTGAACAGGGTGAGGCGAAGGACGTGGCGCACCTGGACGGTCCGGCGGCGGTCGCGGAGTTGAGTCTGCGCCTGGTCGCGAAAGACATGAACAAAGCTCTGCGTCAGACGGTGCTGGAGGTCATCTTCGACGATTATCCCTGGGCGCAGGTGCAGTCCCCGGCGGGTGACTTCTTTGGCGCGGCTCCCGGTGTCAATCCCTACGTGTCGGCGCCGTTTACGGTCCGCCCGGACGGGACTATGACCTGCCGATTTGTGATGCCGTTTGAACGATCCTGTAAGGTCAGATTGCGCAACGAGGGCGATCAACCAGTCAGCGTGCGCGGTTCGGTCTTGCCCCAGCCGTACGCGTGGAACGCTGAGAGCATGCACTTTCGGGCTCGCTGGCGCGTCGACCATGACCTGGTCGCCTCAAACCGGGAGGTGCAGGACCTGCCGTACGTATTGGCAAACGGCAAGGGTGTCTACGTCGGGACGAGTGCCTACCTGATGAACCCGGCCGAGGTGCCGACGCCTTATGGCAACTGGTGGGGGGAGGGCGATGAGAAAGTGTTCGTGGACGACGATACCGTGCCCTCGCTCTTCGGCACGGGCAGCGAGGATTACTTCAACTACTCGTGGTCGTCGCCGGACATCTTCATCTTTCCCTGTTGCGGCCAGCCGCGCAACGACGGGCCGGGCAATCGTGGGTTCGTGACGAACTATCGTTGGCACATCCTCGATCCGATCCCGTTCCAGGACAACCTTCGCTTCTACATGGAGCTCTTCAGCCATGAGCGGACGCCTGGAATGTCGTACGCTCGCATCGGGTACCACTACGGACAGCCCGGTTTGACCGATGACTTCCTGCCGATCAAGACCGCCGATCTGTGTCCGCCGCTGTTGCCTGAGCGGTGGCAACCGGCGGCTCGCATGGGAGCGGCCAATTCGGAGTTCTTCGCGGCTGAAGAGGTCTTGGTGGACACCGAGGGGACCCATCTGGAGCCCGGGCGGCTTTGGGCGGGCAGCCAATTGTTGGTGTGGACCCCGCGCAGGAAAGGCGAGCGGGTGGAATTCAAGATCCCGATTGGCTCGGCCGGGCAGAAGCAGATCAACGTGGCGATGGCTATGACGCCGAAGTCGGGGCAGGTGGCGTTTCACCTCGATGGTGAGCCGTTACAGCTGGCCAATCGGTCGGATGGGGTGGATCTCTATCGGCCGTATCGCACCTTACTGCGCCGCGTGGCCTTGATGCCGGTGGACCTGTCCGCGGGCGACCACACGCTGGCCATCGAACTGAAAGGGACGTCCGACCGCGTATCGAATCCGGAAATTGGCGTCGATTTCTTCTGGGTCCAGAGACGCTGACGGACACGACAAATAACAATCAAGATAAAGGATAGGCAGATGAGCACTCGTTTTTTGGCAGCGTTGACTCTTCTTGGGTTGTTGACTTCGGGGGCCACAGGCGTGTTGGCCGAAGAGGCGTCGGCGTCGGGACAACTCGACGTGCGGCTGTTTGGGGCCGTGGGCGATGGCACGACGGACGACACGGTCGCCTTTCAGAGGGCCTTGGACGCCGCCGCGCAGGCAGGCGGTGGAACCGTTCACGCCCCGCGCGGTAATTACTTCTTTGCAGGCCATTTGAATGTACCCGATGCGGTGACACTGGCCGGTCTCTGGCAGTCGGTGCCTGCCCACAACGGCATTCGTGACCGTGGCCTGCCCAAGCCGACTGACGATGGTACGACGTTCCTGGTCACCGAGGGCGCCGGCAGCGAGGATGGCGCCCCGTTCATCACGCTGAACACCAACAGCACGCTCAAGGGCGTCGTGCTCTACTATCCCGAGCAGAACGTGGACGATGAGCCCAAGCCCTATCCGTGGGCCATCGCCATGCGGGGCAAGAACCCGGCGGTCCTGGCGGTCGAGATGCTCAATCCCTACAACGGGATCGATGCGACGCGCAACGAGCGGCACCTTATTCGCGACGTGCACGGCCAGCCGCTGCGCCGGGGCATTCTAATCGACAACATTTATGACATCGGGCGCGTGGAGAACGTGCACTTCAATCCCTGGTGGTCCATGAAGCCCAAGCTGTTCCAGTGGCAGATGGCCCACGGCGAAGCGTTCATTTTCGGCCGATCCGATTGGCAGTATGTCTACAACACCTTCTGTTTCGGCTACAAGATTGGCTACAAGTTCATCCGCAGCGAGCGGGGCGTATGCAATGGCAATTTCCTGGGCATTGGTGCCGACGATTGTCACACGTCACTGGTCGTCGAGGACTCGGCACCGTACGGATTGCTGATCACCAACGGCGAGTTTGTGTCGTTCCACGGGCCGGACCCGACCATGATCGCGGTGGACGAGACCAACTCGGGCAGTGTGCGCTTCGTCAACTGTGCCTTCTGGGGTCCGTGCAACCAGATCGCCAGGGTCAGCGGCACGGGGACTGTCGGGTTCAGCGATTGCACGTTCGTCCAGTGGGGCGGCAAGGAAGGCGACCGGCCGGCGATCCAGGCTCATGGCGGCACCGTCCTGATTCGGGGCTGCGAATTCCGCCGGGATCGCCCGCAAATCGAACTGGGCGAAGGTGTCCGCCGGGCCATCATTGCGGAGAATATGTTCACCGGACGCGAGCGCATCGTCAATCGCTCGCAAGGGAACGTGCAGATCGGGCTGAACGTCAGTGACTAAACTCTGACGGCGCCGCCGGAAGGTAATGGTTGTTGCCACAGGAACCGCGTAGTAGAATGGCGGTCCCATTGGAGATTCGAGAGACGCAATGCGAGGTGTTCGCGTGGCCTGGAAAGTGACTCGATCGACGTATTCACGATGGCGCCCGATTCCGGCCCTACTGTTTCTGGGTTTGTCGGTTGTTGGGCCGGTGCGGGCCGGAACGTATGATTCCCACGAAGCCCTCGCCAAACGCTTGGCCGCTCTGGGGAAGAAGGCTTCGGACGCCGTGCACCTTCGGTCCCTGGCTGAGTCGCCCGGAGGCCGCCAGATATGGCTGGCGGAGCTGGGTACGGGAACCGAGGCGGAGCGAAAGACACGGCCTGCCATGCTGGTCGTGGCTGGTATCGAGGGCAATGATCTGGTCGGCTCGGCGCTGATCCTTTCGTGGATCGAGGGATTGATCGAGACGCGCCGAGACGATCCCAATGTCGCACAGCTTCTGGCAACGACGACGATCTACGCCGTCCCGCGCTTGAACCCGGATGCAGCTGAGCTCTATTTCGATAAGCCCAAACGGGAGACACTGGTCAACGGCAAGCCCGTCGACGAGGATCACGATGCCCTCGTCGACGAGGATGGCCCGGAAGACCTCAACGGCGATGGCCTCATCACGTCGATGCGTGTCGAAGACGAGGAAGGCCAGTATATTCTCGATCCGCAGGAGAACCGCCTGCTCATCGAAGCCGATCCGGCGAAGGGCGAGAGCGGGCGTTGGCGCTATCTCACCGAGGGGATGGACAACGACCACGATGAGCTGTGGAACGAGGACGGGCCCGGCGGCGTCAACTTCAATCGCAACTTCCCCTTCGACCATGACTTCTATGCCGTCGATTCCGGCGTGCATCCGGTCTCGGAGGCCGAGACGCGGGCGTTGGCCGATTTCATCGTGGCGCATCCGAACATCGGTCTCGCCCTGACCTACGGCACGGCGGACAATCTCCTGGAGACGCCGGAAGAAGCGAAAAAAGACCCCGGACGCGGCGAGCCTTTGACGGCCATCGATGAGGAAGATGTCTCCTGCTACGAGGCGTTGGGTGAACTCTACCGCGAGACGCTGGGATTGGAGAAGCAGCAGGACGGAGCCTCCGAGCCGGGGACGTTCAGCGACTGGATGTATTTCCATCGCGGCCGGTTATCCCTGGCGGCGCGGCCCTGGAGTCCGAAGCTGGCAATGGCATTGGCCGAAGACGAGGATAAGAGCGAATCCGAAGAGACGTCCGATGAGCCCGAGGCCAAAGATAAGAGGAACGATGAGGACGAGCGAGGCAAAGAGGAGCGGGAGCAGTTGACGTGGTTCGATGAGCAGGTTCCCGAGGCATTCCAGCCTTGGCAGGCATTTGAGCACCCCGACTTCCCTGGGCAACGGGTGGAGATCGGTGGTTACGTCCCCTTCGCTCTGACGAATCCTCCCGAGAGTCTGCTGGAAGGTCAGGCCGAGGTGCACGGTCGCTTTCTGACGGAGCTGGTCGATCGACTGCCGCGCATCGGACCACGCCGGGTCAAGTGCGCGCATCTGGGCGAATCGATCTTCGAAATCGAGATCCACATCGAGAACACCGGGTTCCTCCCGACCGTCCTCGCCCATGGTGAGCGAACGCGCGAAGTGCATGCGACCCGGGTGGTCCTGAACGTGCGTCCCGAGCAGATCCTTTCCGGGACTCGCATCACGTATTTGCCGGTGATCGAGGGCAGTGGCGGTGCTGTCGAGGCACGCTGGACGATTCATGCGCCGGATCAGAGCGAGATCCATTTCCAGGTGGTTTCGATGTTAGCCGGGACGGTCGAGGGGATGATCGATCTGAGGGACACGGGGAACTATGCGAGGCAGGCCAGTTCTGTGAGGGCCACGAGAGACGATGATCCGAGATAGAAATCAAGTTTGTACCATGGCACTGCTGCTCGTGTCAGCGGCGCTGATGGGCGATGTTGCCGCCCGCACGGCTGATGTTCAAGGCCACACGTTCCCGGCTCTGGGCGCCTCCGATGAACGCAAGGTCGAGATCGCCTGGAATCGGTTCCACGATCACGAAGGGCTGAGGACGATCCTGACTCGCCTGAACATGGCCTTCCCTGAATTGACGAAGCTTTACTCCATTGGCGTCTCCTCGGAAGGGCGGGACATCTGGTGTTTGGAGGTGACGGCGCGGAACGTGGGCAATCCCGACCGCAAGCCGGGCATGTATATTGACGGAAATATCCACGGCAACGAGGTCCAGGGCGGCGAGGTGGTCGCTTATACGGCGTGGTATCTTTGCCACCAGTACGGCCGGCTGGACAAGGTCACCGAATTGCTGGACGAGCGCGTGTTCTATCTGCTGCCCATGATCAACCCGGACGGACGTGACTATTGGCTGCACGGGGCCCACCGGATGAGCTCGTCGCGCTCCGGCCTGGAGCCGACCGACAACGATCGCGACGGCCAGGCCGATGAGGACGACTACGACGACCTCAATGGCGACGGATACATTACCCAGATGCGCAAGAAGGACCCCCAGGGCCGGTACAAGCCGGACCCGGACTATCCCGAGTATCGCATGGTCCGTGCCCGGCCCGACGAGCCCGGGCAGTACATCAGACTGGGCTGGGAAGGGATCGACAACGATGGGGACGGTCGGATCAACGAAGACGGGCGCGGGGGCTACGATCTGAACCGCAACTGGGGTTTCGACTGGCAGCCGAACTACGTCCAATACGGGGCGAAGGATTATCCGTTCTCGCAGCCCGAGACGCGGGCGGTGGCCGACTTCATGCTGGCCCATCCCAACATCATCGGTGCTCAGGCCTACCACAACTCCGGCGGCATGATCCTGCGCGGCCCCGGCCGGGCCGGCGGCGACATGCAAAGGGCCGACGAACGCGTCCTCGAACAGATCGCCGAGCGGGGCGAGAAGATTCTGCCCTATTACCGCTCGATGGTGATCGAGGCGGAACTGTACACGGTCTGGGGCGGGTCGGTCGACTGGTTTTACGGAGGCCATGGCATCTTCGCCTTCTCGAACGAACTGTGGACGCGCGAGAATCTCTCCAAACGTGGCGACGGTCGTTCCGAGAACGAGCAGGCCGAGTTCCTCCAGCACGTTCTGCTCGGTGACGGCGTGGTCACCTGGCAGCCTTACGAGCATCCCACCTACGGATCGATTGAAATCGGCGGGACCAAGAAGGAATGGGGACGCGTCCCGCCGTCATTTCTGCTCGAAGAGGAGTTGCACCGCAACATGGCGTTCACCCTGTACCACGCGGACATGCTGCCTTTGCTGCGGATTGCGGACATCCAGGTTGAACCGTTGGCGGCCGGGCTTTTCAAGGTCTGGGTGACGGTCGAGAATCAGCGCTTGGTTCCCACTCGTGCCCGGCAGGACGTGATACATCACATCAGCCCGCCGGACGTGGTCTCGATCGAAGGCGACGACGTCGAGGTGCTGTCGGCCGGACGCGTGGTAGATCGATACTTCAAGGAAGTCGAGGCGGTCAAGCGCCGTCCGCAGCGTGTGGAACTGGAGTCCATCGGTGGGATGGCCGCCGCCCGCGTGCAGTTCGTCGTCCAGGGTAGCGGCCCGTTCGTGGTGACCGTCGATTCGGCCAAGGGCGGACTCCTCCGCAAAGATGGGGCATTACCCTAGCCGGCTGGATCGCCACCGTGGAACGTGAAGAAGCGAAGGGACGCATGAGACAATTGCTGCGCTGGTACTTCAAGACGTCACTGGTCCTGCGGATCATCGTCTGTTTCATTCTGGGCTCGGTCATCGGTGCGGCGTTCTGGTATTGGTCGCAACAGGCTCCGGCCGGCGCCGAGACGACGGTGGGCCGGATCATTTCCGTGATCTCCCCCTTCGGCCAGGTCTTCGTGCACATGCTCAAGATGATCGTGGTGCCGATCATTTTCTTCTCACTGGTGACCGGGGCTTCGAGCCTGCCGATCAAGCGTTTCGGCCGCATCGGCTTGAAGACGATTCTCTGGTATCTGTTCTGCTCGCTCCAGGCGGCTATACTCGGTACGTGCGTCGCCCTGTTGGTCAATCCGGGGTCCGACGCCGACCTCAAGGCTTGGCAGGAGATGGTGCCGGCTGAAGAGGCGCAGGCCCAGGAGTTGGCGGAGGAGTCTACGCCGGAGGGAACCCTGTCCCAGTTGTTACTGAATCTCTTTCGCAATCCGTTCGAGGCGCTGGCGACCGGCAATTTCCTGCCGATCATCGTGTTCGCGATCATGTTCGGTCTGGCGATGCGAGTGACAATGGAAGGCGACGACAAACAGGGGGCGGCCCGTCTGGAAAAGCTGGCGGACCTGCTCGAAGCCTGTCGCGACGCCATGTTCAAGCTGGTCGATTGGGTGCTGGAGTATTCGCCTATCGGCGTGCTCGCACTGACGATCGTCAATTTCGGGCTGTACGGCCCGTCGATCGTCGGGCCCTATGTCAGCGTGACGATTGGTGTGATCCTGGGCATCATGGCGATGGTCTTCCTCGTGTATACAGCCTTGCTCTGGATCATCACGCGTCGATCCCCGCTGGACGTGCTCCAGGCGATCAAAGAACCGATGATCATGGCCTTCATCACGCGCAGCAGCGCGGCGACCCTGCCCGTCTCGATTCGGACGGCCGAGGAGGATCTGAAGATCCGCAACGAGTTGGCCAGCTTTTCGCTGCCCCTCGGTGCGACCATCAACATGGACGGCGTCTGCGTGCACCTGCCGATGTTCGCCGTCCTGGCGGCCAACCTGTTCGGCATCCAGTTGACGCTCGGTTCGCTCATCGTGCTGGTGGTGACGACCGTGCTCTCGTCGATCGGGGCCGGCGGTGTCCCGGGCGGCAGTCTCATGCTCCTGTTTCTCATCCTCGAAAGCATGGGCCTCAACGGCCAGCAGACTGCGGTGGTTGTGGCCCTGGCGCTGGGCATCAATCCCATCCTGGACATGTTCGAGACGATGAACAACGTCACCGGGGACCTCGTGTGTTCTTACACGGTGGCCGCGAACGAAGGTCTGGTCGGTGCCGAACCCAAGCATTGAATCGGGCAGACGTTGTCTATCACCGCATCGATAACAGGATTGCCAGGAGCAGCGATATAACGACGGCGGAAAAGCCGGTAATCGCCAGCATGGGGGTCCAGGTTTTGAGGCCCTCGGCCTCGGTCAGGCCGGTCATCTTGGCGAAGACCCAGAACCCGCTGTCGTTCATCCAGGAGCCGATCATGGAGCCTCCGCCGATGGCGGTGGCCAGCAGTGCCGGGTGAAAACCGAGATCGTCCACGGAGGGAACCATCGCCGCGATCATGGCCGAGGCGGTGATCATCGCGACGGTGCTCGAGCCTTGCGAGACTTTGATGATAACGGCGATGAGCGCGCCGAGGATCAGGAGCATCATGCCGCTGGTTTGTCGTCCGGCGTCGCTCTTAAACAGTGTCTCGATGGCGGGGCCGATTTGGGCGGCTTTGAGCATGGCGCCGAAGGCCCCACCGGCGGCGGTGATCAGAATAATCATGCCGCCGCTCATCAGTGAGACCTCAACGATCTGTGCCAGCTGCGCATTCGTGAGCCTGCGTCTGGTCTTGAGCACCGTCATAGCGACGGCAGCGGAGAGCAACATCGCCAGGTTGACATTGCCCAGCACGGCCGTAACGTTTGCGGTCCGGGCCAGTGCCGAGTCGGCAGTGGCCGACTTCGCGGCCATCGACACAATGGTATTCATCGAGACCAACAGAACCGGCAGGGCGATCGGCAGTGCCGAAACCAACAGACCGGGGAGCTGATCGTCTGCGGCGGGGCGCGGTTCCTCGGTCTCTCCGGCTAGAGGACGCATGTTGATCTGGAGCCTCCGGTCGATCCAGGAGGCGAAGGCCATGCCGACGAAGGTGGTGGGCAGAGCCACGAGCGCGCCAATGAGAATCATGACGCCGATATCGATACCGAGCTGTTCGGCCATCACCAGTGGACCGGGCGTAGGGGGGACCAGCGAGTGGGTAATGACCCCGCCGGCGACGATGGCCATGCAGTACTTGAGAAAGTGGCGGCCCGTGCGCCGGCGCATCGAGCGAGCCAGGGGCACGAGAAGATAGAAGACGGTATCGAAGAAAACCGGGATCGAAAGGACGTAGCCGCTGGCCATCAGGGCCCAGGCACTGCGCTTCTCGCCCAGCAGTGCGAGAAAGCCGGAGACGATGCGGTCAGCGGCACCGCTGTCGCACATGCACTTGCCGATCACGACCGCCAGCGCGATGACGATGCCAATCCCGCCCGCCGTGCTGCCGAAAGCGGTCGCGACGCGGCTGATCCTTTCGGCCAGTGGGCCGGGGGCCAGCAGGCTGACGACCATGGCCGAGGTGATCAGGGCGAGGAAAGCATTCAGACGCAGGATGGCGATCATGAAGATGACGGTGAACATGCCGATGGCGAGGATCAACAATGGGTGCATCGCATCTCCTGTTCCAGCCACACAATTCAGTGGTGACATCGTCGCGTCAGCGCATCGATGCCACGTTCCCGTTTTGCTCAGAGCGATTCCAGGTGCAGCGGGACCAGCAACGCCGCACCTTTGACGGACGATTCTTCCTCGTGTACGTACTGGCCCGGGCGCATCCACTTCTGTTTGGCGGCGATGAGCGCGGGGTTGACGGCGCCGCCCGTAACGTGAACGACGTCCTGTCGCGGCACGTGGCGTTCGATTTCATCCAAGTGCTGTTTCTGGTACTGGCACAAGCCGCGGACGATGGCGGCGAGAATTTCCGCGCGAGTCGTCTCGTGGGTCAGCCCCTGCAACTGCGCTGTCAGAGGGTCAAGGCTGTAGCGCGACCCCATCAGATAAGGAGTGTACGTCACGCCGCTGTCGCGGTCGAGCCACGTCTCTACAGCCGAAGGCACGAAGTCATCGTAGAAGGCCTCGTCGGTTAGGTCGTTACAGAAGAGATTCTTGAACCATTGGAGGGCCTTGCCTCCCGCGTTCATCACGTGCAGGGTCAGCCAGCGGTCGGGCAATACATGGGCCCGGATGTTGTAGTTCTGCGAGGGCAGGCACCGCGGCAGGCAGACCAGGCAGATTTCGCACGTGCCGTTGACATTGATCACGTCCCCCGGTTCTTTGATCCCGACCGAATAGGCCGCCAGCACGGCGTCGTTGCCTCCGATCAATACGTGTGGTTCTCTGCGCAGCCCCAATTCGGCAGCCAGAGACGGCCGGACACATCCCACGCTGCGGTGCGCCGGCACCAGTTCGGGTAAGCGGTCGATCGACAGGCCGAACGCCTGGGCGATCTCCCCGTTCCAGGTCAGGTCGTTGGCCGTGGTGTTGTACAGGGCCGTCAGGGACGCTGAGGAGGGATCGATGGCGAACGCCCCGGTCAGCCAGTGCGCGAAGTACGTATTGGAATGGCCGAACTTGTGCGTTTTGGCGAAAAGATTGCGATGGTTCTCCTTGAGCCAGAGAATGCTGGCCAATGAGCAGCCGCCGGCCACCGGCATGTTGGCAGTGGCTCCGAGCAGATGCTCCAACCCGACCGTCTTGATAATAGTCTGTGCCTGCCGGCGCGAGCGCTGATCGAGCATGAGGATCGCCGGGTAGAGAGCCTGGCCCTCTTTGTCCATGGCGGTCAGGCCGGGCGTTGTCCCCGACAAGGCAATGAATTCAACCTCCGCTGTGTCGTCGGCGAGGGCCTGGCAGCCGGCCGCGAAGGCGTCCAGCCACTTGCTTTGTTCGATATCACCGCACAGGCCGTCGTTGTAGATGTTGACCTCGTAGCCTTGAGAGAACTGGCGGACGGGGGTGACGGTGTCATCGACGAGGCGAAACACGCCCATCTTCATGCTCGTCGTGCCGATGTCCACACCCAGAACCAGCATCCAACGCTCCTAACGACTGTAATTCGCTATGACAGAAGACCAGCAGCGGCTATCGCTTCTCTCATCTGTTTTCGCGCTTGTTCGGTTACGGCCGTCAGCGGGTGCCGGGGTTGACCGCCCTTGAAACCGCTGATCTCCATCGCGGCTTTGACGCCCGCGACCCCCCCAGCGCCCGAGACAGCTTGATTGAGTCGAGCCAGCTTGACGTGCAACGCTTTGGCGTCCTCGAAGCGGCCCGCCACGAACAGCTCGTACAGCTTCGCACAAGGTTCAGGCAAGGCATTGGACAGCGAGACCACGCCTCCGGTGGCGCCCAGGTGCAGCGAGGGATAGAAGAAATTGATCGAGCCGGCCAGGACGCTGAAGTCGTCGCTCGGATCGAGCACCGTCAGGAATCCGGCCGGGCCCGTCGGCGACGAGTCCTTCATGCCCACGATGTTCGGGTGTTTGGCCAGCGCGGCCAGGGTTTTGGGCGGCACCTTGACCCCGCTTGCGAAACCCGGGGCGTTGTATATCAAAACCGGGATCGATACCGCATCGGCGATGCGCTCGTAATAGCCGGCCAGCGTGTCACCGTCCATGCGTTTGGCGAAGTAGTGCGGTGTCAGGACGCTGACATAGTCGAATCCCATCTGGCCGACCACGCGCGATTTCTCGATGGTCTGCTTGGTGGATTCGCAGCCCGTCCCGACCATGACGACCTTGTCGCCTTTCTCCTCGGCGAACACCTCCAGGATTTCGAACTGCTCCTGGTCGGAGAGGCTCTTGTACTCGCCGTTGGAGCCGAGGGCGAGGTAGCCGGCCAGTTTTGTTTCGCGCAGTTTCTTCAGGTTGTCTCTCAGATCGTCCAGCGACAGGTTGTCATCTTGAAACGGTGTCACCACCGGAGCGAAGACGCCCGAGAGTTTGGCTTGGTTCTCAGTCATATGTTCGTCCCTGTATTCAGACCCGTCATGCGGACCTGTCTGGATCTCTCTGTGCAACAGCATAGTGGCCGGCCTTCAGCCTGTCGAGAATCTTATCGATGTCGAAGACACAGCCGGCCCAGGTACCCCCGCTGGTTTCCTGCAAAGCCGCCCAGAGACGCGTGTCGTCGGGTAGCTCGGGGTGCGGTTTCAGGTCACTGCGCGGCGCGCGCTGCGCCAGGACTTGCGTGCCATATTCAGAGCTTTGCTTCTCAGCCGGCGTGTCGGCCTGGCCGATCAGATCGATCGAACCTTCGAGCTTCTTACGATCGACAACGATTTGAATGATGTCCCCGTCGAGGACCTTGCCGACAGGCCCCCCCGCCAGGGCTTCGGGGCCGACGTGGCCGATACAGGCACCGGTACTAACGCCGCTGAACCGGCCGTCCGTAATCACGGCGACGTGTTTGCCCCACGAGAGATGCTTCAAGGCGCCGGTCACTTGGAAGGTCTCTTCCATACCACTGCCCAGCGGGCCGGCGCAGATGACGAACATGATATCGCCGGGCTTAACACGACCTTCTTTGATCGCACTGATGGCGGCCAGCTCACCGACGAAGACGCGCGCCGGCCCGACCTTGCGATAGACCCCATCGGCGTCCACCAGCGCTGGATCGATGGCCGTGCTCTTGATGACCGATCCCTGCGGGGCGAGGTTGCCCTGGGGCAGTGTGAGCGTGCTGGTCAGTCCACGCTCTCGCGCCTGGGCGGGGGGCATGATGACGTCGTCGGGATCGATATTGTCCTTCTGCAAGAGGATTTCGCGCAGCCGCACGCGTCGCTCCGAATGCTCCCACCAGTCCAGCGTCTCGCCCAGCGTCTGCCCTGTGACAGTGAGTGCATCGAGTTCGAGCAAACCCAACTCGCGCAGGTGGAGCATGACTTCCGGCACACCACCGGCCAGGAAGGCGCGGAGCGTGGGGTGGTTCACCGGGCCATTGGGTAACACGTCCACCAGACGCGGCGTCTTGTGATTGATGGCATTCCAGTCGTCAATCGTCGGGCGTTCCAGACCGGCCGCGTAGGCAATGGCCGGGATATGAATCAGCAGGTTGGTCGAGCCTCCGAACGCGGCGAACGCCGTCATCGCATTACGTAGCGAGGCTTGGCCCAGGATTTGGCCGGTCGTCACGCCGCGCTGTTTCATGCTGACCAGGGCGCGAGCCGAGCGCCGGGCCATATCGAGCCAAATGGCCTGGCCGGAAGGGGCCAGCGCCGCATGGGGCAGGGCCAGGCCCAGCGCTTCAGCTACTACCTGTGATGTGGCGGCCGTACCAAAGAACTGGCAGCTACCCCCGGCGCTGGCACAGGCTCGGCAGGTCATCTGCCGCGCGTAAGACAGTGTCACTTCGCCCTGGGCGAAGCGCGGACCGATCGATTGGATAGTGCCCAGATCCTCGCCCTCGACCGGCGGCAGGGTGACACCGCCCGGGACGATCAAGCCGGGCAGATCGCGCATCGAGGCGACGGCCATCATCATCGCCGGCAGCGATTTGTCGCAGCCGGCGACGCCCAGGATGCCCTGGCGCGTCGGCAGGCTGCGAATCTGACGGCGAAACATCGTGGCGGCATCATTGCGGTAAGGCAGGCTGTCCATCATGCCCGGCGTCCCCTGCGTGCGACCGTCGCAAGGATCGGTGCAGAAGGCGGCGAACGGCATGCCTCCGAGCTCGCGCAATTCCTGCGCCGCGGCCGCCATCAACAGACCCAGCTCGAACTGGCCCGTGTGGTAACCCAGCGCGATAGGCTTGCCGTCGGAACTGCGAATACCCCCCTGATGGCTCAGCAGCAAATACGCATCGGCCAGGATGCGCGCCGGCTCCCAACCCATGCCGGCACTCTGGACGAAACCGAAGAGGTCGCCACTCGGGGCCTGCGCGAGCAATTCCTCGGACAAGGGCAGTTCGCCCTGCGGTCCGGCCGCCTTGGTAGCGACGTCGTACACCGCCTCATCGTCACTGCTCAGGATCGTTTCCAGAGATACCGTTTCGCCCATCGGCAGCACTCCTGAATCCGGAAAATCCACAGTCTACCATTTCCAGGCTGGCCGTACACCTCCCTATTTCAGTGCGGCCGCTAAGTCAACTTGCGTTGATATAATGCCAGCCTCTTCCCCCTTTGTCATCCTGAGCCGGAGGCGAAGGATCTGGGCTGGGCTGAGAGTGACCATCAATCAAAGCCTGGAGCCGGATGCTTCACGTAGCCCGTCCTGAGCGCAGCCGAATGGACTCAGCGTGACAGTTTTACGTTCGCTTGGGGGCCCGCGCCGTCACATGTGTGCGAATCTACTAGAGTCAGGCTGGCAAGTAAGTACTTTGGCAGACGTAAACGACGAACCTAATCGATCTTCAGCAAGTTCTCAAGATCCTGCCGTGTAAAGAACAGAACCTCTGGATCGTCCAGGTCGAAACCGAATTTGCCTTCGACGCCCTCGTCGTTGACGAGCGTGAAGACGCGGAACCGCTCGTTGCTGTCGCGCAGACGCTTCTCCCAGATCCCTTCGCCTTGATACTCGCTGACGCCCAACACTCTATACGGCCGTCTCGGTGTCATGCGCATCTTCACCGGTATTTCTGTCAGGATACAGAGCGCCGCGATCTCGACCGGGTCGATGTCTCTGTGCGCGATGGTCTCTGAGTTCTGTTTCTCTCGCTCTTCCTTTTCCTTGAGCCTCTCAAACCAGGTGTCGGGCTCATGGTAGATGACCAGCGGCTGACTACGCCCGTAGAGCGGCGGTTCGTTCGTCCAGAAATGGGCGTGGTCGTGTTCGACCCGTTCACGCGCCAATTCGTTGCGCAACGCCGCCAAATACTCCAAGCCCTCAGCATTGCCGGTCAATACGGGACCCGTTCGAGGTGTATAGCTCAGGTGGAGCTTGGCATTCTCCGATGGCTCGCCAACTTCCTCGCTGAAGTCATCCAGCCGGACGGGAAGCGTGCCAAGCCGATCTGAGACTGCCCGCATGAAGTCATTGAAGGCTCGGCGGCCCCTTATGTTCTCGAACGCATAGTCCTCGCATTTTGTGTAGGCCTCACTCCTACCGTCCCTCGTACTCAGATCGTATCCGGCGATCAACTCTTCGATGATCTTCGCGTAATCCACGTTGCTCCCTCCGTTCGTTCGCAGTGACGCCGTAAGGCGTTAACACGTAGGGCGTAGCCTGCACACCATCTCACTTCGGACGGTAGACCCGCACCCAGTCGATTTCCATGCCGGCCGGATAGTGGGCGGGATTGGTGGGGCCGGAGCCATTGACCCATTTACCGCCGATCTGCATGGAAAGGATGAAGTAGCACGGCTGGTCGAAGGGCCATTGTTTTTCGCCCAGGGCGGGCACACGCGGATAGGTCAGTGTCGGTTTACCGTTGACGGTAAAGACGATTCTTTCCGCGTCCCACTCGCACCCATACGTGTTCCAGTCATCCCGCTTGATCTCGGCCGTGCCGCTCTTCTTCGGCGTGTTGGTCTTATCGATCTTCACCGTGTATTCGGAATGCACCGTCTGGTAGACCTTGTGTTCGAAGTTCAGGTGTTCCATCAGATCGATCTCGCCGCCGGCCGGCCAGCCCTTTTCCGCACCCAGCATCCACAGCGCCGGCCACGCGCCCTGCGCGCACTTGAAGCGCGC
>CP070782.1:3099936-3107608 GCA_020346325.1 Phycisphaerales bacterium | reverse complement strand
AATAGTATCAATCTGACCCAGTGGCGTCCGGGCAGTTCCCTGGTCAGTACCTACTGGCAGGGACACGACACGGTAAGGGAGTGTTTCCGCCATTCCAAAGCCTCCAATACCTGCTGGCTGGACGGTCATGTCAGCAAAATCAAAGAGAGTACCGGGGAGGATGTCCCGGTCTATTGGTACACAGGCAAGCGTCCCAAGGACATTTCCGGCACGTAAGCAGCGATGGATCGAGTCGACCGACAAGGAGTCACGCCGTGAGTACAGCATACCGTTGCCTGTTCATCGTCTGCGTCGCCGCGCTGCCGGCCGCGACGGGCTGCAAGAAGGAAACTCCCACGGCCGGTGGCGGCGCGGCGGTAAGCGCCGAAGACATCGCCGCTGTCCGGGACACATTGACAGGTGGCATGACCAGGATGGCGATCGACGATCTGAAGGCCGCTCACGTCGGCAAGAAATGCGTGGTAACCGCCCATACGCCGGCCGGCGGCTATCGGTCTACGCCACCACCCCCGCCGCCCGGCATGGTGCGCCTGCTGGGAGAGACGATCATCTACAGTGGTGAATTCGACGACGTCTCGGACGACAGCGTCACCGTCCGTGCGGCGTACCCGACGGCCGGCAACTACAAGCGCATAGAGATCCTCCGAGACGACATCCAGTCGTTCCATCTGGCCCAATGAGATCTTGCACCACGCGGCGTGCCGGTCTATATCATACAACACCAAAAAGACTGACGGGTTGAGGACTCACCATGACCAATCGAATCCCACGAAAGATCGTGCCGTTCGCCGTCATCTGGGCCGTCGTTCTTCTTTCTCAGCTTGATGGAAGGGGTGCGGACCAGACCAGCGCCAAACCCTTTGCGAACGTGGTTTTCACGGCTCCGGCCGGGACGCTTTACTGCCGGATCCGTCCGGAGGGTACGACGGTGATTCCCAATGGGCGTCTGCTAACGCCACGGGGCAAGCAGATCCTGGTCGAGCCGCATCCGTACGGCATGACGCTTTCGCAGGACGGACACACGCTGATCACCGTCAATAGTGGCACCGAGCCCTTCTCCTTCTCCATTGTCCACGATCCGCTTTCGGGCACGCCGCGCGTGCAGTCCATACCCGAAGGGGTCAAAACCGATGAGGGCATCCTGAACGCCTGCTTCATGGGACTGGCTATTCCCTCGGGGTCGGATAAGCCTCATTTCTATGCCTCGGGAGGCGATGATGGGACGATCATGGTCTGGGATTACGAACGGCGCAAGCGGGTCGACACGATCTCGCTGAACGCCGAATTTCGGGGCCGCGTGTGGAAAGACAGTTACAGCGGTGCCCTGACGCTGACGCCCGACGGCGGGCGGCTCTACGTCATCGACCAGATGAATTTCCGCGTCGTGGGCATCGACACCCGAACGCGGCAGATAGTCGACGTGATCCCGGTCGGCCGCTATCCGTTCGGCATCAGTTGCACGCCGGACGGCAGCTTCCTCTATGTCGCGAATATCGGCATGTTCGAGTACAGCGCCATTGAGGGCTTTGACGCCAAGAAGTTCACCGAAACCGGCCTCTCCTTCCCTCCCTTTGCCTATCTATCGGAAGAGATGATCCACGGGACCACGGTCGAGGGCAAAGTCGTTCCGGGATTGGGCGACCCGAACGGGCCGGAGTCCGTCTCCGTCTACGCGCTCGACATCAGCGACCGCAATGGCGGTCGTGTGGTGGCACGAATCAAGACCGGCATCCTGGTCGGGGAACTGGTCGAAGGCATCCCCGCACTGGGCGGATCGTCCCCGAACGCCACGGTGTGCAACCAGAAGCACGTTTACGTCTCGAACGGCAACAACGATTCGATCTCGGTGATCGAAATCAGCAGCAACGCAATCGTTGACGAGATCAAGCTGCGTCTGCCGGTACCTCTGGACCGACTGCGAGGCATCATCCCCTTCGGCCTGGCCCTCGCGCAAGATGGCAAGCGCTTGTACGTCGCCGAATCTGGAATCAACGCCGTCGGCGTGATCGACACGCAGACCCACGACGTGCTGGGGCATATCCCCGTCGGATGGTTCCCCAGCAAGGTGGCGGTTACCCCCGACGGCAAGCACCTGCTCGTCGCCAACGCCAAAGGGTTCGGAGCCGGCCCCAATGGCGGTCCAGACGTCGACTTGGGCGGCCGCTCAGGCATCGGCAACCTGATGCGGGGCACCGTCTCGATCCTGGAAATTCCCCGCGACAGTCAGTTGCCGGCCGAGACGGGCCAGGTCATCGAGAACAACGTCCACATCGGCACCGCCCGCCCCTGGGAGGCCAGAGAACGAAATCCGATCCCGCCCTACCCCGGCGCTTACGAATCACCTATCAGGTACACGGTCTTTATCGCCAAGGAGAACCGCACTTACGATCAGGTTTTTGGCGAGTTGGAGGGCGGTCGCGGCGAGCCCAGCCTGACGGATTTCGGATTGGACACGACCGTGCAGTCCCGGAATCGCAAGAACGACCGCCTCGAACACATCAACGTCATGCCCAACCATCAGATCCTGGCCCGCCGCTTCGCCAGTTCAGACAACTTCTATTGCGATTCCGACCATTCGGCCGATGGTCACCGCTGGCTTCAGGGCGTTTATCCGGGCGTCTTCTGCGAGACCAGCACCTCGGCTTCCTACGGCGGTCGGCGCCGGCACATCATCGAATCGACCGCCCCGGGGCGCCGAGCGGTGACCGGGGCCTCGGCCGGCCTGATTCCCGAGGATTACGTGCAGGTTGGAACGCTCTGGGACCACTTCGATCGCTGCAACGTGAGTTTCTTCAATTTCGGGCTGGGCTTTGAGATGCCCGCCGTCCAGGAAGATGGTGGCGTCGATTTCAAGTTCACCGGGGTCAAGATCGCCAGCAACTATCCGCTGCCGGCGCCTTTGTTCGAGCGAACCTCGCGCCGGTTTGCCACCTACAACACGAACATTCCCGACCAATTCCGGGTCGATATGTTCGAACTGGACCTCCGGGAACGTTGGCTGTCGGGGAAGGAACCGTTCCCGCGCATCATTACGATGTCACTTCCTAACGACCACGGGGCAGGCGAGCGGCCCGAGGAAGGCTATCCCTATCGCGAATCCTACATGGCCGATAACGATCTGGCGCTGGCCCGGGTGGTGGACGTGCTCAGCCATACGCCCTACTGGAGAGAGATGGCCATCTTCGTCACCGAAGATGACGCCCAGAACGGACGGGACCACGTGGACCATCACCGCAGTATCTGCATGGTTATCAGCCCCTATGCCCGCTTCGGCCACGTCTCCCACGTTCACACGTCGATCCCGTCGATCATCAAGACGATCAACCTCATCCATGGTATGCCGTACATCAACCAATATGACGCGATGACGAGCGATCTGTCGGACATGTTCCAGGCCACGCCCGATTTCACGCCTTATGAGACCGTCGCGGTGCACCCACAACTTTTCGATCCCGAGAAGGCCTATGATCCCCTGGACGAGGAATTCAACTGGGAAGCCGTCAACGACTTCCCGATCATGGACCATCCCGACGTCATGCGCCGCTGGATGGAAGAGGACGCCAAACGTCGCCAACGGGAAAAGTAGCACGCCGGGAAGGCCTGGACCGGGCTCAAAGGGGATGGTATACTTTGTACGTCTAACATAGAGTATATCAATCTTTTTTTACATGGACATCGCCATGCGCCCCCCGGCTCAGATCAAGGACTGGCTCGGCATCGACGAGATGTTCCGTTGGCTGCAGGAGGCCCCGAGCGAGGCCGCGCACAAGCGTCGGATGGCCATTTGGCTCACTCACACCGGCAAGCTCCATGCCCGTCAGGTGGCGGAAATCCTGGGCATCTCGACCCAAGCGGTGTGGCTGTGGATTCGCCAATACAACCAGGCCGGTCCGGCCGGGCTCGTTCGCACCGGTCGCGGCGGCCGCCGCCGCAGTTTCATGTCACGCGAGCAGGAGGTCGAACTGCTCGCCCCCCTGATTCAGAAAGCCCGTGCCGGTCAGGCCCCCAAGCCCAACGCGATCCGACAGATCATTGAACAGCAATTGGGCCATTCGGTGTCCATGTCCTATATTTATCGGCTTCTCCGCCGGCATGGCTGGGCCGATGTCTTAGCGCGGTCGCACGCTCCCAAGCGCTCGCCCAACGCCAACGACACATTTGCGGACCTGACCCGGCCCTGGCGGCGCGAAGACTAGTACGGGCGAATGATTATTGGCCCCTACATCAGATCCTGCCGAGCATAACTCTATCATTGTTGTGTAAAGTCTGTTTTGTCTTGGCAGCGTTTTGGCCGACGCGTATCCTGAGCTTTGTGGGAGAGAATAAAGACTTCCTCAGGAGAACATGACCATGACCCAAACGGACCAACAGCAGGCCTCGAACGACATCGTCCAGGATTGTCTCGAGAAGGTCAAAGGCCGCGGCCTGGTGGTCGTCCTGCCCGAAGGTCGCGATCCGCGTATCGTCCAGGCCGCCTGCCAGATCAAAGCGCAGCAGATCGCCGAACCGGTCGTGCTGGGCAAGCCCGAGCAGATCGAGGCCGCGGCGCAAGAGGCCGGCGTTTCACTGGCGGACATCAAGACCCTGGACCCCAAGCAGAGCACCCGCCTGGACGCCTACGTCGAAGAGTACATGAAAGACCGCGACAACGTCTCGCCCGGCATCGCGCGACGCATGGTGACCAAGTCGGTCTTTCACGGCGGGATGATGGTCGCGTGCGGCGACGCCGACGCGATGGTGGCCGGGGCGGCCAGCGCCACCGCCACCGTGATTCAGGCCGGTACCCTCACGATTGGCCTAGCCGCCGGCATTGAGACCGTTTCCAGCTACTTCCTCATGATCATTCCGGGCTTCCTGGGCCAAGAGAGCCGAGGGTTTGTGTACGCTGACTGCGCAGTCAATATAGATCCGACGGCTGAGCAACTGGCCGACATCGCCCTGGCCTCGGCCCAGAGTGCCCGCGGCCTGCTGGCCGAAGAGCCACGCGTGGCACTGCTGTCCTACTCGACCCGAGGCAGCGCGGCCGGGCCCAGCGCTGAGAAGGTCCTCAAGGCACTCGATATCGTCCGCACGCGAGCGCCGGGACTGGCCGTCGACGGCGAGTTGCAGGCCGATGCGGCGATCGTGCCCCGCGTGGCCGCCAAGAAGGTCAAAGATGGCAGTACCGTGGCCGGTAACGCCAACGTGCTGATCTTCCCGGACCTGGACGCCGGCAACATCGCTTACAAGCTGACGCAGTACATGGCCGGCGCGCAGGCCATCGGGCCCTTCCTCCAGGGCTTCGCCAAACCCGTAGCGGACCTGTCGCGCGGGGCGACGGTCTCGGACATTGTGACCACAACGGCCATCACGCTGGCCCAGGTGCAAAGCAGGTAGAAACCACCCCATCCAAATTCGAGAGCAGGCGAAAGATATGAAGGTATTGGTTATTAACGCAGGGAGCTCTTCGATCAAGTATCAACTGTACGACATGCCCGCCGGCCAGGTCCTGGCCAAGGGCAGCGTCGAGAAGATCGGCGACGACGACTCCAAGCTTACCCATCGTTGTGGCTCGCAAACAACGACCCGGGAAGAAGCCGTCGCCGATCACAAGATGGCGATGCAGCGCATCCTGGAGATCCTCGTGGATAAGCAGATGGGGGCCATCGCGGAACTGGCGGAGATCGCCACCGTCGGTCACCGCGTGGTCCACGGCGGCGAAGAATTCACCGGATCGATGATCGTGGACGACCGCGTGCTGGCCTCGATCGAGAAATTCGTGGACCTCGCCCCCTTGCACAATCCACACAATCTGGTGGGCATCCGGGCAGCCCAGGACAAGCTGCCCGACGCGATCCAGGTGGCCTGTTTCGACACGGCGTTCCACACGAGCATTCCTGAAGTGGCATACATGTACGCGCTGCCTTACGAACTGTACGAGAAGTACCGCGTCCGCCGCTACGGCTTCCACGGCACCTCCCATCGCTACGTGGCCCGGCGAGCCGCAACGTTGATGGACATAGACAAATACCAGTTTAACACCATCACCTGCCATCTCGGCAACGGCTGCTCCATGGCCGCCGTGCGGAACGGACGCTCGATCGATACGTCCATGGGATTCACCCCGCTGGAAGGCCTGGTCATGGGCACCCGAACCGGGGATTTCGACCCGGCCATCCTGTTCTACCTGGCCGACAAAGGATACGATATGGGGCAACTGAACACGCTCTGCAATAAAAAGAGCGGCCTGCTCGGCATTTCGGGGGTCTCGAACGATATGAGAACGCTTGAGCAACTCGCCGAGGAAGGCAATCCCCGGGCGAAGCTGGCCATTGAGGTCTTCAGCTATCGCGTGCGGAAGTATATTGGGGCCTTCCTGACCGTGCTGAATCCTTTGCACGCGATCGTTTTCACCGGCGGGATCGGCGAAAACTCCCCGCTCGTGCGCAAGCTGATCTGCCAGGACCTGGACCACCTGGGCATCCGGTTCGACGCCCAGGCCAACGAAACCGAGAAGGCGCGTGAGAAAACGATCAGCAGCGCCGACAGCGACGTCAGGATCATGGTGATTCCCACCAACGAAGAAGAGGCCATCGCCGGCGACGCCTTCGAACTGGCCGCCCCCGTGGCAAAGGCAACGTAGAGAAGACCAGCAACAAGTGAAGGCAGATAGAATCATGAAGACGAAAGTGTATCGAAAACTCACGGCCCGAGAACGGGAAGTGCTCCGGATGCAGGGTTGTTCGGCGGAGGATTGGCGGCAGGTGGAGGTGACGGACGATTTCGATCCCGCCTATGTCCGCAGCGCCCGCTTCATCGGTTCGGTGCGTCTGGGCCGCTTCTCGGGCAATGTCAGTACGATCGGCGGGCTCGAACGATCCAGTGGCATCTACAATGCGGTGCTGTGCGATTGCACCGTGGGCGACGACACCCGAATCGCCAATATCGGGCTGCACATCGCCAACTACGATATCGGCCAGGGGGTGTGCATTGAGAACGTGGCGACGATTCAGACAAATCCCGGCGCTGCCTTCGGCAACGGGGTCGAGATCAGCGTGCTGAACGAAGCCGGTGGCCGCGAGATCATCCTGTTCGACCGTCTAAGCGCCCAGTTCGCCTATCTCATGTGCCTTCATCGCTACCGGCCGCGCGTCGTCGAACGGCTCAGAACCATGGCCACCGAGTATGCCGCCTCGGTGCGATCCGATCGGGGCACGGTGGGCGACGGAGCGTTTATCTGCTCGACGGACGAGATCATCGACGTCAACATCGGGCCCTACGCCGCCATCAGCCATGCTTCGAGCTTGCGCAATGGCACGATCCTGAGCACCCGGGAGGCGCCCACAACAATCGGCGTCAAGGTGATTGCTGAAGACTTCATCGTGGCCGAGAGTTCCTCGGTCACGGGCGGGGCCCTATTGAGCAAGGTCTTCGTCGGCCAGGGCTGTCAAATCGGCCGACAGTATTCGGCCGAGAACTCCGTGTTCTTCGCCAACTGTGAGGCCTTCCACGGCGAGGCCTGCTCGATCTTCGCCGGGCCCTACACCGTGACCCACCACAAATCCACGCTGCTGATCGCGGGTTATTTCTCGTTCCTCAACGCCGGCAGCGGCACGAACCAGAGCAATCACATGTACAAGTTGGGTCCGACCCATCAGGGGGTGGTCGAACGCGGTTCCAAGACAGCCAGTGA
>CP070782.1:3063296-3099836 GCA_020346325.1 Phycisphaerales bacterium | reverse complement strand
GGAGTCTGCGGGAAGCTGTGAAGCGGCCGGTTCGTCCAGGAAAAGCGAGCAGTTGCCATGCTCCTGGAGAATCGAGGCCGGGCAATCGGGTGTCACCGGCCCGGTCAGGGCGCCGGCCACGGCGGTCGCCTTGCGTTCATCGGGCACAGTAACAATCAGACGTTCGCTCCTGAGGATCTGCCGGATGCTCATGGAAATGGCCCGGCGGGGCACGTCGTCCAAAGTCGGGAACCACCCCTCACCAAGCTGCTGCTTTCGACAGCGTTCGTCGAGATCAACCACGAGATACGGTTCGTCCGTGTTGAAATCGGCCGGCGGATCGTTGAAGGCCAGATGCCCGTTCTCACCAATGCCGATGCAGGCGACGTCTATCGGATGGTTGCGGATGAGGTCACCCAGCCTGGTGCATTCAGCGGCAGGGTCGGTGGTATCCCCGTCGACGAAATGCGCTGCCTGGAGCGGCCCAACCCGATCGACAAAGCGTTCCTTGAGGTACTTGCGGAAACTGGCAGGGTGGTCCGGCCCCAGGCCGATATACTCATCGAGGTGGAACATGATCACTTTCGACCAGTCGATCCCGGACGCGGCGGTGAGCGCCTCAAGCATCTCGAACTGGCTGGCGCCCGTCGCCAGGATGAGGTTTGCCTGGCCCTTCTCGGCAATGGCTTGTCTGATCCCTTCGGCCGCAGCCTGGGCGGCGGCGGTTCCCATTTCCTGTTTTGTCACGAACACCAGCTTGTTCATGGTTTGGTCCCTCAAGAGCCCCAGCATGTCATGTCGACCAGATGATATGGGACCGGCGCCGGTGTGTCAACGCGGTACGCCCGACGCTGCGGCCGAGGCCGGGAATTGTCTTGCATCGGCTATCGTATTGCCCCTATAACGTCAGGCAGGGACATAGGGCGATCAGGCTTGGTGACACGCTGAAAGGCAACATATGCAACGGACGAGGCTTTGGACAATTCTGTGCTTAGCGGCTTCACTCTTTCCGGCGTTCTCTGCTCAGAGCCAGCAAGTCACGACAGGGCAAGACATTCTGTCGTCGCTGGAGAAGGGGCACCCCAGACTCATGTTGAACGATCGGGATCTGGGACGCCTGCGGGCCAGCTACCCGCAGGATGAGGCTCTGCAGAAATGCTGGCGGGACGTTCACGAGGATGCTGAGCGTTGCCTCAAGAGGGATCCGCTGGTCTACCGGAAGGTCGGACCGCGACTGCTCAGCGTCAGTCGTGATTGTCTGCATCGCATCTACGCGCTTGCGCTGGCCTATCGCTGGACGGGGGAGGCGCGCTATGCCGTCAAGGCCAGGGACAATCTCCTGGAGGTCTGTGCGTTCAAGGATTGGAATCCCTCGCACTTTCTGGATACTGCCGAGATGTCCCACGCCGTGGGTGTTGGCTACGACTGGCTTTACGATTACCTCGACGCGGATACCCGCCGGACGATCGTGGCGGCGTTGATCGAGAAGGGGCTCAAGCCCGGGCTGGCCGTATATGAGAAAGACGGCTGGTGGGTCAAGAGTGAGTACAACTGGAATCAGGTCTGCAATGGAGGGATGATCATCGGGGCGTTGGCAATCGCCGATATTGAGCCCGGCTATGCTCAGCAGATCATCCCTGCGGCGGTCAAGTCGTTGCCGCGAGCTTTGAAGAGTTACGGTCCTGATGGCGCCTGGGGTGAGGGGCCGGGCTACTGGAGTTACGCGACGCGCTACACGGCCTATGGGCTAACCGCACTGGAGACGGCTTTGGGCAACACCTTCAGACTGCTCGACGTCGAAGGCCTCTCCAAGGCCGGCTTCTTTCCGGTCTATACGACCGGGCCGACCGGCCTGTATCTGAATTTCGCGGACGTGGGCCAGCGCAGCGCGCGGCGACCGATGGCCTGCATGTTCTGGCTGGCCCGGACGTATCACTATCCGCTGTTCGCATACGCCGAGCATGAGGTGATTACCCAACGGTCGGCCAGTGCGGAGCATCTGGTGTGGTACGCGGCGTGTCCTCCGGCCCGGGCTGCACGAAAGCAGCTTGACAGATATTTCGACGGCCCGGTAGAGGTCGCGTTGTTTCGCAGTGCCTGGGATGATCCCAACGCCCTCTTCGTCGGGATCAAAGCCGGATACAACCAGGTCAATCATGGGCATCTCGATTTGGGCAATTTCGAGTTGGATGCTTTGGGGGTGCGCTGGGTCCGCGATCTGGGCGCCGACAACTACAACCTGCCGGGTTACTGGAGCGCAGGACGAGGGGGCACGCGCTGGTCGTACTATCGTCTGAATTCGGCCAGCCACAGCATCTGTATGTTGGGCGGTGCGAGTCAGGACCCGCTGGCCAAGTCCAACTTTGTCACGAAGCAACTCAATGGCTCGAGCCCGGCTGTGGTGATCGAGTTGACCGAGGCGTACGAGAAATTCGCTCGCTCGGCCCGGCGGGGCCTCCAACTGATTGGCAACCGGCGCGCCGTTCTCGTGCAGGACGAGTTCCAGATGAAAGAGCCCTGCGACGTCCTGTGGGGGCTGACGACCGATGCCGAGATTGACGCGAAAGGAAGTGACATCGCTGAACTAAGCCTCGGTGGCCGGCGACTTCTGGCCCGCATCCTGGCGCCGGGCGACGCTGCTTTCGCCGCAGAGTCGGCTGAGCAGGAGCCGCCGCAGAGAGCCAACAAAGGTGTCAGACGTTTGGTCATTCGTTTGGCCAAGGCCGAGGGGGATGTGCGGATCGCTGTGTTATTGTCACCTGTCTGGCCGGAGGGCGAGACAATCAACAAAGCTGATATCAGACCACTTGGTGAGTGGTGAGGTCGAAACAGGCCCGATCACCGCAACTCTGAGACAAGGAGCCGAGATGATGTGCCGACGAGTATTCGATAGTCTGTTTCTTGCGATCATCGTGGGGATGATGTGGATCGGAGCCGTTCGCGCCGAGGAAAATGACGAGCCGCAGCTCTGCGTAGGCAACTACCAGACCGAAGAGGAGGCGAAGGCCCAGCTCGCACGCTTTGACGAGACCTACTCAACCTTGTCTGAGTGGCAGGCGCGCGCCCGCGGCATTCGGGAGGGGATTCTCCGTGGCACGGGACTGTGGCCCTTGCCCAGGAAGTGTGCCCTGAATCCGATCGTTCACAGCAAACGGCAATACGATGGCTACACCGTCGAGAACGTCGCTATCGAGAGCCTGCCCGGAGTCTTCGTCACCGGCAGTCTGTATAGGCCGACGGGGACCGGCGGCATGCTCCCTGCCATTCTCTGCCCGCATGGCCATTGGGGCAGTCCTGAAGACTATGGCCGCTTCCGGCCCGACATGCAGAAGCGCTGCGCGACCCTGGCCCGCATGGGGGCGATCGTGCTGTCCTATGACATGGTCGGCTACGGCGACTGGGCCAATGCCGGCTGGGAACATCGACGGCCCGACGCGCTGAAGATGCAGCTTTGGAACAGTATCCGGCTGGTCGATTATCTGACCTCACGGGCGGACGTGGACCCGACGCGCCTGGCTGTCACTGGGGCTTCCGGCGGAGGGACGCAGACGTTCATGCTGACCGGGGTGGACGACCGCATCGCCGTGTCCGTTCCGACGGTGATGGTCTCGGCCCATTTCTTTGGGGGCTGCGTTTGTGAGAGCGGAATGCCCGTCCACAAGAGCAGGCGGCACGAAACGAACAATACGGACATCGCGACGGCGGCGGCGCCGAGGCCGCAATTGATCATCTCTGATGGAAAGGACTGGACCAAAAACGTTCCGCAGGTCGAGTACCCGTACATTCGCAGTGTTTATCGTTTGTTCGGCGCCGAGTCGCAGGTGGAGAACTGGCATTTGCCGGATGAAGGGCACGACTACGGCTGGTCCAAGCGGGTCGGGGCCTACAGGTTTCTTGCCAAGCACCTGCGGCTGTGTCTGTCCAACGTCATCGATCGTGACGGATGCATTGACGAGACACCAGTCGTGATCGAGAAGACGGAAGACCTCTACGTCTTCGGTCCCGACCATCCCAGGCCCGCTTACGCTGTGGCGCCGGATGCGCCGTTGCCCTGGACCTGGTAGTCCGGCGGGGTCGGCGTCTCAGTCGGGCTTCTTGAGTTCTTCGACCTTGGGCAGGTCCTTGAGCGAATTGAGGCCGAAGACCTCGAGGAATTTCTTGGTGGTGCCGTAGAGCATGGGGCGGCCGAGGATCTCGGCGCGGCCGACGATCTTGACGAGCCCCTTGTACATGAGACTGCGGATCACTTCACCGACCGCTACGCCGCGGATTGCCTCGATGTCCACCCGAATTACGGGTTGTTTGTACGCCACGATCGCCAGGGTTTCCATCGCGGCCGGACTGAGCCTGTTGTCGCTGCGCACCCTCAGCATGCGCCGCAGCCAGGTGTTGTACGTGCTCAGTGTCAGCATTTGGTGGCCGCCCGCGATCTGCTCGATCCGGAAGGCGTTGTGGTTCTTCTCGTACTTCTCGTTGAGATCCTTGATACACTGACGCACTTGCTTGTTCGTCGTCTCAACGATGTTCGCCAGACGGTTCTCTGTCAGCGGTTCGTCCGTGGCAAACAGAATGGCCTCGATCACTGACTCGACAGTCGGAGTCTCTTCTTCCGTTTCCTCGGCCTGATTTTGTTCTTCCTCCGCCTCGTTACCGTCCTCTTCGGCCACGCCACTTTCTGCCGAGTCTTCCGGTTCTTCGGAGCCCTCTGCGCCGTCTTCGGTCACGTCCGGTTCTTCATCGCGCTCGCTTGTCTCGGCGACGATGTCCTCTAGCTCCTCGTCTTCATCCAGAGGCCTGGGCGGATCCTCTTCAAACTCTTCCTCCGGCGCCTCGATAGCCACTGGTTCCTCATCGACCGTCTCGTCCACCTCTTCCTCCGGCGTCTCACTGGTCACGGCGTCATCTGCTTCCGCACCATCTCCGCCTTCGACCTCCGTATCTTCCTCGGCGGCGCCCGATGCCTCACCCTCGTCTACAAGTTTGTCGGCTTCCACCGTATCGGCAATCCGATCCTCGTCGGTGGCATCGTTCTGCGCACCCGCCTCTTCGAGATGCACCTGAGGTTCTTCGGTCGTTGCTTCCCTGGACTCTTGTGTCATACGTTCTTCCATGTGAAGGGATCCGTGTCCGCTTTGCTTGTCCTGATATTGACTTGCTTCATCCGGCTCTTGAACAGCTTGGCCACCTTCTTCAGTATGAACCGCTCGGAGACCGTGTGGCTCAGGCAGACACACGTCAGCCCGGCCTCCTGGGCCGCCAGCGCTTCGTGGTGTTTCATCTCACCGGTCAAGTACAGATCGGCACCGGCCGCCATGACCGTGTTGACGATTCTGCCGCACGTGCCGGCACAAACGGCGGCCGTCCTGACCATACGCTCGCTGTCGCCTACCAGGCCGACAGCCTTGGCCCCGGTCTGCTTCTTGATCCGCTCGATAAGCTGATCGACCCTGGCAGGCTCGCTCAAACGGCCCATGCGGCCCAGCCCAAACCTGCTTGCATAACCGAAAAGTCGGAAAATGTCAAATGCCGGTGTTTCGTAAGGGTGCGCCTCTTCCAGCGCGGCCACGACCGCCTCCAGCTTCTCGGCAGGCACGATCGTTTCGAAGCGCATCTCGTGGACGGTTTCGGTCTTGCCTTGCTTGCCAATTGCCGGCTTGGCTCCGGCCAGCGGCAGGAACGTGCCCGTTCCCTCGCCGTGATAGCCGCAGTTGCGGTAGTTGCCGATTGCTCCGGCTCCCGCCCGAAATATAGCGTTGGTCACCTTCTTCAGAGCGTCGACCGGTACGAACGCGACGAGCTTGTAGTTCTCCTGAGGCTCGTACTCGACGTAGTCGCCCAGGGGTTGGCCATCTTCGATACCGATCATCTCGGCCAGGCCATCGTTGACCCCTCCGGCCACCACGTCCAGCGCCGTGTGGATCGAGAAGACCGCGATCCCCGCGCGGATCAACTCATAGACGATGTGGGTGGGACCGCCGGCGAGGACCTGTTTGAGCCCATCCCAGATGACCGGATGATAGCTGACGATCAACTCTGCTTTGAGACGTTTGGCCTCGGCGACGACGGCTTTCGTCACGTCGATAGTCAGCAGGACATTCTTGATGGGCTGCTCCGGATCGCCCACCAGCAAGCCGACGTTGTCCCAGTCCTGGGCCAGACCCAGGGGGGCGACCTCCTCCACAACGGGGGCGATATCCTTGACCTTCATGCAGACCTCCGGCATTCCTCTTCGATCATCTCCGTGAATCGGCGGCGCAACTCCCGGGTCACGGGGCCGACTGCGCCCGAGCCGATCATGTGCTTCTCCACCTGAATGACGGGCAGGACCTCCATGACGACGTTGGTCAAGAAGATCTCGTCCGCCTCCAGGACGTCGGCGATATGCAGGTCCTTCTCGACGACGTCGATGGACTCGCGTGGGGCGATCTGGCATACGGCCTTGCGCGCGATGCCCGGCAGCACGGGAGTGCCGAGAGGCGGGGTGTGCAGCACTGAATCCCTGACCAGGAAGACGTTGCTGACGCACCCTTCGGCCAGCCGATTGTCGTTCGTGAACCACAGCGCTTCGGCCGCCTGTTTTTGACGGGCCAAGGTCAGCGCTAGCAGACGAGGGTAGTAGTTCGTCGTCTTGTGGCCGCAGATCGGGTCAGTGGTGTTCTGCCGATAGGGACACAGCATGACCATGACGCCCGTCTGATAATACTCGGGCGGATAGAGCTGTAGTGAGGTGGCACTGATCAGTAGCGTCGGTTGGGCCTGCTCGACGGTCTCGGCGATGGGGCCGTTGGTCAGCGTCAGCCGCAGACGCGCCTCGGTCAGATCGTTGGCGCCGAGCAGTTCGTACACCGCCTCCGTGAGATACTTCTTATCGTGATCGTGATTGATCGAAAGCTGCGCGGCGCTGCGGAACAATCGATCCAGATGGTCCTCCAGGCGAAAGACCACGCCGTTGTGGCTGCGCATCGTTTCGAACAATCCCGCGCCGTAGAGGAGCCCGCTATCGGTTGCGGGGACGCGGGCCTCTTTGACGTCGATCAGCTTACCGTTCAGAAAAACCTTATCAGGCATACGATCCTATCGTGAACGTAACTATTCCGGCTTATGGTTCCTGCACCGCATCGATCCCGGCCAGGAGGGCCCTGGCCTTGGTGATCGTCTCTTCCCACTCGGCCTCCGGCTCCGAATCGGCGACGATTCCCCCTCCGGTCTGCACGAAGGCCTTGTGGGCCGCGATGATAACGGTTCGGATGGCAATGTTCAAGCAGACAGTCCCGTCGATTCCGATAAAGCCGATGCTGCCCGTATAGACGCTGCGGGCGGTCGGCTCGAGTTCGTCGATGATCTCCATCGCGCGGATCTTCGGTGCCCCGGTGATGGAGCCGCCTGGGAAGACCGCTCTGAAAATATCGGTGAGCCGGACGTCGTGGCGCAGTTGCCCACCCACGGTGGCCACCGCATGGAATACCGTCGGGTAGGCCTCGATCGTTCTCGGCTGGATGACGCGGCGCGTTCCAGGCCGGCAGATCCTGGCGACGTCATTGCGCTCCAGGTCGACGATCATATTCAACTCGGCCTGTTCCTTCGAGCTGCTGAGCAGATCTCGAAGGTTCTGCTCGTTGCGTTTGTCGCTGCGTTCGTCGTTCGGGCCGAAGCGACGCCGGGTTCCCTTGATGGGCTTGGTCTGGATCAGGCCGTCGCGAGTTGAGATGAACATCTCCGGGGACGCGATGACGATCTGGAAGTTACCGGCGCCGACATAGGCCGCATAGGGGCTGGGGTTGTAGTGATTTTGCCAGTGAAACAACTCGACAGGGCGGCCGGTGAACGGACGGTCGAATCGCTGCGAGAAATTGACCTGATATACCTCCCCGTCGCGGATATAGCGTCTGATTCGTCCCACAGTCCGCAGATAATCCTCTCGGGTCATGTTACTGCGAGCTCGCGACAGGTCGATGCGCTCCAGGTCGGCCGCCCGGGGCCAAGCCACACAGAGGTTCTCCGATGCCTTGAGCAACCGCTCCAGGCCGGCCATTTTCTCCTTCGGAGTCTCCAGGTCATCGGGTAGTTCGAGAGCCACGAGCCAAAATGTCCCGTTACGGTGGTCATAGGCGATCAGACGGTCGTAGAAACAGAGGCGGATCAGAGGAATGGCGAAATCATCAATGGTTGTCTCGGGCAACCGTTCGATGAACCGGCCCAATTCGTAGCTGAAGTACCCGATCCAGCCGCCCTGGAAGAGGCCGCTCGGCAATTCTGGGGGGGGACTGCCCTGGATCTTGTAGCGGGCGACGAGCTTCTCCAGCCTGGCGAAGGGGTCTTCTTGATCCGATGTGAATTCGAACACTTCCCTGGGATCGGCCGCCCAGTAGCTGAATCCTTCTACCGCCGCTACTGAGGCGTTGCCGCCCAGGATCGATGGTGACCGCAGTTCCGCAAAGACGGCGCTGACGGCAGGCAGACCAGGCGAGGCATGAGTCGCTTGGCCGTGGAGTCGGCAGAGAACGCACTTGCTGTCCGTGTCGATGACTTCTCCTGCCATGGCGCTGTCGCTTGCTTTCGAGGTGACGAGGCAAGCGTCTCCTGAATCGTTGGCGGTGTCACTTGATTGTGTACAGCCACCACCTGGTCTTGCTTTGACTCTTTGACCGAGGCTGTCGCTGGAAGTAGAGGGTCATCTCCGGACCCTGTTCGGTGGCGACTCGGTACCAGTGCTTGCGCAGATACATCTCGGAACTGCCGCTCTTACAGGGGCCGTCTTCCTTCCACACCTGGAGCACTTCCGCGACGGCGTATTCGTTGTCCCGCCACACAAACTGTCGGGGCAGTCCGGGTTCGCCTCGGACCATGCCCGACGGATCGAAGGTGCCTTCGACGGGATGGATCGGTTCGCTGACGAATTGCTCTGTCTTCATGGTTTTGTTCCCTCACCCAGTTCACGCATGATCTGCACTGCGCACGAAGTGCCGATACGCTCGGCTCCGGCCTGGAGCATTGCGAGGGCCTGAGCGGCAGTGCGTATGCCTCCCGCGGCCTTGATTTTGCAGCGCGGCGCCGTTTCGCACATGAGTCGCACGTCTTCGGCCGTCGCTCCGCCGGCCGGGTGAAGTCCGGTGCTGGTCTTGATGAAGTCGACGCCCATCTGCTCGGCCGCCCGGCACGCTCGAATCTTCTGCTCGGTCGTTAATGCCGCCGATTCGATGATCACCTTGAGCACCACGGGCGGTCTCATGGATCGGCACACATTCAGCACGGCCTGCAACTGGCGCAACAGGTAGCGGCCGTCGTCCTCGATAATCGCGGCCAAATCGGCCACCATGTCGATCTCGTCCGCGCCGGCATGGATGGCCGCTTTCGCCTGGGCCACTTTGATCTTGGTGGTTTCGGCGCCGAGCGGGAACCCGACCACAGCGGCCACCTGGACGCGACTGCCGTGCAATCGCTCCGCGGCCTCTGAGACCCACCGTCCGTTGACGCAGACGGCGTGAAAGCCGTGCGTGCGGGCCTCGTCGCACAAGCTCAGGATCTGCATGCGCGTCGCCTCGGCCTTGAGTAACGTATGGTCGATACGTTTGGCCACCTCCTCGGCCGAGATCCTCTGTGTCTCCAGATTCACGCTTCACCATCCCACAATGTTGAGTATGTTGGCGTCTGTACTTGGAAAACCCATCGTAAGCGCGATGCACCTCGGATACAAGGGCCCTGTGCTCGTGCCAGGAAGATTGCGCGGCTGGCTGGCAGTGGGCACCGGTTATAGAGGAGCCGAATCGCATGTTGGCCCGCAGCGCCCGGCGAAGAAGGCTAGTGCCTCGCCGACGGAGCGGAATACCGTATTGGCGGTCTGAGTGACAAAGACGGAGGGATGTCGCTGGGCGGTCCAGATGACGTAGACCTCTTTGGCCGCCTCGTGGGCGTGCTGGAGTTCACGTTCGACGCCGCTGGAGATGGCCGCCCGGCCGTCGGGCATGGCGGGGATGAAGCTGACGATCATGTCGGCCTGGTCGATGAGCAGAAAGTCGCGGGCATAGATCTGGCTGTTGATGTCGCGTTCGATCTGGCGAACCTCGTCGACGTTCAGGCGGATCTGGCGACCACCGACACGCACTTCGATGGTGTTCTGGCCGACCTGTTTCGCTCGTTCGGCTTTCAGGGGTAGATACGCTTCTTCGAGATCGGCCGGGTCGAAACAGACGAACTGCTGCTTCATTTCCGCGCGGAAGTGCTGGATCTCGGCCAGGATGGCTTCGACGTCGGCCACGGCGGTCATGGGAAAGCTCAGATAGGCCTTTTTGATCTGCCGTTCGAATGCCAGTCGGTAGAACGTCTCAGTCGTGTTCTCTTCGATGCCACGGGCCAAGCAGTAGAACGGCATTGTCTCGTCGATGCCCTTGCAGAGCATTTCCGTCCCGATGATCTCCTCTTCCCGCCAGACGATCAGGTCTTTGAGGGTATGTTCGACGGCCAGATGTTCCAGCAGACGCTGATGCATTGTGGTCACGCCGTCGATCAGGCAAACGTACATGTCGGCGTCGAGTTCTCTCATCTGGTCGAAATCCACCGCCGGAAAGAGGCCGTGCCGCCAGCGGAACGTGGCGTGCGTGTTGACGATGAGATTGGGGGCTTCTCGAGCCTTGGCGATGATGTCCTTGAAGATACTACGGCGCAGCGAATGGAGTCGTTTCAAAGGGATGTCGAGGATCTTGCCGGCGGGGATATCCGGTGCTTCGGCGTACATCATATCGCCGACGCTGCACAGCAAGACCTCTTTTCCGTTCTGTCCGGCGCGGCGGCAGACCTCTTCAAGGTAGCACTTCTTGTCGAGGCCAACCATGCCTGTCACGACGACTATCATAGAATCTCGCTGTCAGTTTCTGCGCCATCACGCCGATGACGACGAGCCCAGGGTCTAAAGGTTCAGCAATCGCTGCTGTCTGTCATGATCTCGGATGGCAGCGATCAACTCGCCCATGTCCCCGCTCAGGATCTTGTCCAGGCTGTACAACGAGAGATTGATCCGGTGATCGGTGACACGGTTCTGAGGGAAATTGTAGGTTCGTATCTTCTGCGACCGGTCGCCCGAGCCAATCATGCTCTTGCGCTGCGAATCCCGCTCGGCGCGACGTTCGCTCTCATAACGCTCATAGAGCCGGCTGCGTAGCAGACGCCAGGCCTTGGCTCGGTTCTTGTGCTGGCTCTTCTCGTCCTGCATGCTCACGGTGATGCCGGTCGGGATGTGTTCGAGCTTGATGGCACTGCTGACTTTGTTGACGTTCTGCCCGCCGGGGCCGCTGGATCGGCAGACGTGTTCGACCACATCATCCGGATTGATCTCGATGTCCACCTCTTCCGGCTCGGGGAGTACCGCCACCGTGGCCGCCGAGGTGTGGATCCGGCCCTGTGATTCTGTCTCGGGCACGCGCTGGACCCGATGGCCCCCCCCTTCGTAGCCGAGTTCGGCCCAGACGCCTTCGCCCTTGATGCTGAAGATCACTTCTCGAAAGCCGCCCATGTCCGAGGGGCTGAAATCGAGTTGCTCCACTTTCCAACGCCGGCTGTCGGCGTACCGAGTGTACATGCCGTGCAGGTCCTTGGCGAACAGTGCTGCTTCCTCGCCCCCTGTGCCGGCACGGATTTCCACGATGACCGCATCGATGTGCATATCGTCGGCCATCACGAGCGTATTCTGCATTTCATCCAGCAACTGATCCTGTTTGATAGTCAGTTGCTCGATCTCCTCCTCCGCCAGAGCCTTGAAATCCGAGTCGACGGTCTCGTCTGCGAGCATCTGCCGGGCGTCCTCAACGCCGACGGTCGCCTTCTTGTACTCGCGATATTTCGTGACCATCGACCGGATCTTGCCCTGTTCTTTGGACAGGGCGATCAGTTTGGTCGGATCCTGAGCGATCGCCGGGTCGGAGATCTGTTTATCGATCTCGTCGTATCGGGCGTCGATCTCCTCGAGCTTGGCCAGGACGCTATTTTGTGTTTGGCTCATGGGTCTTTCGGGAAGTGAGTGGTGAACCCAAATCAAATCGCCAGGAATGCCCCTGCGCGTTCACAACACGCGCCGATGGCAAAAAAAGCCCCCTCTCCCGGCAAAGCCAGGACAGGAGGTCGTTGACGAGTGACAGCGTCGCTACTGTGCCTGATCCTTCTTGGTCTTCTTGATGTACGACGTCCCGTATTTCTTCTGGAAACGCTCGATGCGGCCGGCGGTGTCCACGAACTTCTGCTTGCCGGTGTAGAACGGGTGGCACATCGAGCAGATTTCCGCGTGGATCTCCTTGGAGGTGCTCCGCGTTTCGAACGTATTGCCGCAACCGCAATGGACGACGACGTTGTGGTACTGAGGATGTATGTCTTTCTTCATAGTTTCAACTCCAGAACACACCTTAAACTTGTTAGTTTACCATGTTTCCCACCGCGTTCAATAGAAATTTTCGCGTTAATCGGGTCTGTGAGCCGATATTGCGCAACGACTTGCCTGCGGAACTCCGGAAGGCTAAAATACCTCTATCGGCGATTCGAAGGTTCACTCGATTTGGGAGTACACGAAATGGCCAAGAGATACCACGTAAAACAAACGGCTGCTCCGTTGAGGCGAGCGCAACTTCAGTCTGCCTGGGGGCTTCTGCTGCTGTTTGTGGCGTTGCTGGCGCTGCCGCTGGGCTGTCGGGAGGAAGCCTCCAACGACACGGCCCCGGTGGTCGAGGCCGAGCCCCGGATGGTCGCTGCGGCGCCGGCAGAGGCCGAGGGGCCGGTGCCTCAGGAGGCGGCAGCACCGGCACCTCAGGAGGTCGAGGCCCCGGCGCCGAAGATCGTGCTGGCCAAGACCGTGCATGATTTCGGCGAAATCGGGCCTGGTACGGCTCAAAACGCCCGGTTCGAGTTCAAGAATGAGGGGAACGCACCGCTGAAGATCACTCAGGTCCGTAGCTGTTGCGGCGTCGTTACGAGGGGTGTCAAGGCCGGTCAGGTGTATGCGCCGGGCGAAAGCGGTGCTCTGGAACTCGACTATCGAGCGAGCACACAGCCTGGATCGATGACGAGAAACCTCTACATTCAATCGAACGACCCCAAGCTGAGTACGGCGAGCATGACCATCAAGGCCACAATCGTACCCCGGATAAGGTATGAGCCGGCGCGTTTGAAGCTTTTCACGAACGCGGACAACGCGGGGGCCAAGGACATTGTGCTGACCAGCCTGGATGGCCGGCCGTTTTCCGTGAAAGGATTCAGAGCCACCGCCGGAGCTCTGAAGGCCGATTTCGACCCAACCGTTGAGGCAACCCGGATCGTGTTGAAGCCGAAAGCGGACGTTGAGAGGCTCAGACGCAACAACAGAGGGCGGATCAGGATCGATTTGACGCATCCGGAATGCCAGAGTGTGAGCCTTCTGTATGACGTGCTGTCGGAGTTCACGGTGGATCACGAACAGATTATGCTGTTCAATCTCCAGGCCGGCCAGACGGTGAAGCGGGAAGTCTGGGTTATGAGCAACTACCAGAAGGAATTCGAGATCGAATCGGTCTCCTCGCAGAAGGGCACGGTGAAGCTGGTGGACCAGCGCAAACAGGACAGCCGCTACGGACTGACGCTCGAGATCACTCCCCCACCCGTCGAGAGCGACCGCGCGGTGATGTCCGACGTCGTCGAGGTGAAGATCAAGGGCGGCACGACGCTATCCATCGCGTGCCGCGGATTCTATCAAGGGAAGTGACTTCCTCGTGTTGACCTGGAACGCGTCGGCCTGGAACCGAAAGAGCGGTGTGTGTCGACGCATTGACATAAAGCTCGCCTTAGCAGGGATTTGCGTGCTCTTGGCGGGAGCGTCCTGCCCCTCAGAGACGGCTAGGGGACCCGCATCTCGTTCCGCGCAAACGGGCGAAAGTCTCGTGCTGTTCTTCACGGGCAGCGAACGCGGTGCCCTGAAGCCTTGCGGGTGCTCGGGCGGGCAACTGGGAGGACTCTCAAAACGTGCTGCCATCTTCAATGCGGTGCCCTCGCAGAGCCGAATGATCCTCGATGCCGGCGACCTGGTCGCAGACGACGGGGAGCAGGATCTGATCAAATTCGGCGTTCTCTTCGAAGCCTACCAGCTTCTTGGCTACGACGTGGTGCATCTGACCGAGCGGGATGTCGAGATCGGCCACAACCTTGGCCTGCTGAGAGGCCGGGATTATGCTTTCGAGATCATCAGCTCCCATTGGGACGCGACCCGGGACGACCGGCCGTGGGCCTTTCGCAAGCACTTTGCGATGCGGGGTCGGGACGTATTCGTCAACGTCGCTTCCTTCGATGCACAGATCGATACAGCGGAGCGGGCCGCCATATTTTTCGACAGCCTGCCGGAGGCTCGCAACGTCAACGTCCTGATCCTTCAGAATTGCCCCGTCGAGGCCCGCAAACACTGGGCGGAGCGGTCGGGAGCCCACTGCCTGCTCTGCCCGATCGATTCAGACGATCCCCAGGTACTCAGTGAACCTGACACTAATCCCGTGGTCATCTCGCCCGGCCGCCTGGGCCGCCATATTGTCCGTCTTCAGGTCAATTGGCCGGAGTCAAACACGGGACCGACGCTGCATTTCGAGGACGTTCCGGTCGAAGAGACATTGCCCGAAGATGAGGTCCTCGTGCATCTGTACCGGCAGTATCAGCAACTGGTCGGCGAAAGTCAGTTGTTGGAAAACTACCCGCGTGTCCCCTTGCCTGATGATTTGCGCTTTGTGGGGTCGGAGAATTGTGCCTCGTGCCATGAGTACGAGTACTCTCGCTGGAAGACCAAGGCCCATGCCGATGCCTTCGCCACCCTGGCTAAGGTCGGATCGAACCGGGATCCCGAATGTGTGGTATGCCACGTGGTGGGTATGGATCGCGCCAGTGGCTTCGTGACGGAAGAGAAGACCCCTGAGATGAAGAATGTTGGCTGCGAGAACTGCCACGGCCCGGGCTCCGAGCATGTGCGAACATGGGGACAGGCGGTAACCGTCGAGCCCAGAGCGACGTGCCGGGACTGCCACACGCCCGAGCACAGCAGCGGCTTCGCCGGGCATGAGGCCGAGTATATGCAAAAAATTGTCCATTGGCGGGAACCCTGAGCCGCTTCCGGTGTCAAAGACACTAACGGAAGGAATATGGCTTATGGTCAATACGTTGCGCATAACGAGTGTGGTCGCCGTCCTGGTCGCGGTGGTGTTGCTGATCCTGATTGCCGGTCCCAAGTCTTTGGCTCCCAAGCTGTTAGCGAAACTTGCTCTGGGCAGTGATGAAGAGGTGGAGCGTATTCTCAATGCCCCCAGCGTGGTCGACCGATTTGCAGAGAATCAAGGCGATCAGAGCAAGCCGGATGTGACCCCGGCGCTGGTCAAGCAGGCGGAGATTCTCGCCAACATTCTCAATCCTCCCGAGCCCGTACCGCCTCCAATTGGGGACAAGAATGTCCGGACGAAGCCGGGTCGTACGCCGCTCAGGCCGCCGGTGACATCGGCGAAATTTGACCTGGTGGGGACCACCTATCTGGCGTCCGATCCGGAAATGTCCTTTGCCTACATCCGGCTCCCGGACAACACCCAGCAGTGGCTGCGCAAGGGCGATGAGGTGGGCCACCTGAAAGTCACGGAGATCAGGAGCGGTTCTATCGTTTACTGGGACGGCCAGAAGGAGGTTGAACTGGCCGCCGAGCCCGTGCCGGAGACCGCGAGTGTCCTGGAGGCGGGAGCGGCTTCGTCCGTTGGGTCTGAGCAGGCCGAGCCGGTATCCGTTCCACTGGCCGGCGAGCGAATCACCGGGCCGCCGGTACCGCGCCCCTGGAGACCGAGCCGTGCGACGACGGCCCCAAACGAGGAGATCGACGCGGTGGAGCGCGCGAGGATGGAAGAACTGGTTAGCCGGATCAAGGAATCGAACGGCGCCGGTTCGGCGCAGTCACCTGCAGAGCGGGCTGCGATGGTGAAGAAGCTGATGGCCGAATTCAAGGGAGAATCGCGCGTCACTCCGGAGGAAGCCGAGGACGTCGAAGATCTGGGCAGAGAGCTGAACGAGTCCCAGAAAGCACCGCCCAACCAGAGGCGCACCAATCTCCGCAGAAAATTGAACATCCCCCGCCTGCCCAAGAAGTGATTGGCGCCGATCTCTTGCGAGCGCTTTCGCGATCGATCAGAGGCCGTTCCTTTCCCTTTTCATGCCTTGAACGACTGTTTCTCGGCTTATATCGACGTGATTATAGGTCGCAATTCGGCGGGCGACTCCCACTGTCGCCCGGAACGGAGTGTCGGGCGCGACACCGGCATTTCGTTCGTCGCGCCCAGGTCGTCTGGCAGTGCTGAAAAGTCGGTTTTTTCTGGGCGATACGGGAACTTCTGCCCTTTAGCAATGTCTCAATAGATATGGCGTGCAGCAGGCCCACATCGACTTGGCGGGTGGGTCCGCGATCTTTGCGTGGACCGATTGGACGACCAGCGGTCGGTCCGGAATGTGAAGGCCAAGATGCCGTGGCGGTCAACTGCGGCGTATTAGAAGTAAGAGGTTCTATCGTCTTTGGATCTTTGAAGTAGCTTGGAGAAGGGTGACTTTGATGCGGGGTAACATACGATGACGGAACGGCATTTCTTTGGAAAGAGGCAGACTCAGGCACTGTTTTCAGTCCTCGTGGGTCTCTGTCTCTTGGGCGGCGGCTCTCTGCTGGCTGCGGATCAGGGCGTTTCTACCGGGGGGGCTCATCACAAGTTCTTCCCTCTGACTCACATCGCGCCGGAGCGGGGCAAGGCCCTCTTGGCCGAGCTTGGTCTGGGAACCGCGTCGCGTATGCCGGGAACCAATGCCCTCCTGGTGACGACCGATGCTGAGGATCTCCAGAAAGCTGGCATTGTGTTGGCCCTTGTTGACACGCCGGAGGAATATGCCGTTCGCCGGATAGGGTCCGTTTCCGCGCTGCCCTCAATGCCCTCCAATGAGCGCATTGCCTCGGCGGTCGGCAACATTTGCATTGGCACCTTTTCCCGTCCTCCTGGACAGACAGGCAAGGCCAAAGCTCTCATTGACGTCCACAATGGCTCGGTCTGGGCCATTGCGCCACTCTTCCAACTCCAGGACATCAAGCTGGCCATCGAATTGGGGCCCCAAGTTTTGGAGCAGCGGCGTGTCGGAACCGAGCAGACGGCTGCCTCGGCTCAACAGGGGATCGCCGAGCCGGCGTCGTTCGACGCTCGAGGCAGCCAAGCCAACTCGGAGAAGATCACCGCTTCACCAGAAACCCGGAGCGGCCCAGGTCAGATGCAGTTGCCGGCCGCGGGCCAGGAAGTGCCGGCCCTGACGACGGCTGCCGCCTTGGGGGTTTTGCCTCCGCGCCTGTTGGAAACCGAGCGGAAACCTCTGGCGTTTGACTTGGCCCTGGCTCAGGCGGACACCAATGCCCCAGGCGCTCCCAATGAGCCCTCGGATCAAAATGCTGAGGAGACGCGTCTTCAACCCGGGCAGGTCGTCCCCGGGCAGGCGGAGGATGCCATGGCAGCCGTTGAGGCCGAGGGCCTCGATGAGGCTGAGGCAAGTGCTTACGAGCCGATCCGTCTTCTGACCGACGACCGCGTGGTGGAACTGTCCTTGCCCGAGAAGCTTCCGGTGATCCAACTGCTGGATCTCGTTGGCAAGTACATGAATCTGGACTACATATACGACCCGGATCAGATCAAAGGGGAAGTGACATTGAAGTTGAATGGCAATCTCCGCGGGTCGATGAAGGTCAAGGATTTGTATCTACTGCTGGAATCGGTGTTGAAGTTCCAGAATCTGGCCATGACGCGACACAAGGGCAACATTGTCACGATCGTGCCGGCCACTGATGTTCTGGAGGCTGACCCGATAATCGTGGGACCCGGCAAAGCAGCGGTGGACGCCGGCGACGTGGTTGTCACGCGCGTCTTCGAACTCGAGTACATCGACGCCACTAACGCGCAAACCCTGCTCGACAACATGAAACTCTCGATCGATGTCACGCCTATCGTCGAGAGCAGTACGCTGATCGTTACGGCTTATGCGCACCGCATGGCCCGCGTGGAGCAGTTGTTGAAGATGGTCGACAAGCCGGGCGAACCGCGGAAATTCCGGTACCGGCAATTGCGGTACACCATGGCGAAGAATCTGACTGAGAAGGTCAAGAATCTGGCCGAGCAACTGGAGAGCGTTTCGGTGACGGTCGGCTCCGACGACAGTTCTACTTCGGCCACGGCGCTCAAGAAGATGCCCGGCGAAACGGACGCGGCCTTTCGACAGCGGCAGGCCCGCGCCAGACTGCAGGCCCAAGCTCGGGCCCGCGCCGCCGCGGCGCGGCAGCAACCGACCGAAGAGGCCGCCAAGCCCGGCGTCTACCTGGACGCCGACGAGCGCACCAATCGCATTCTCATGATCGGTGTCGAGGAGCAGTTGGCAGTGGTCGAAGATCTCATCGATGCTCTGGACGTCGAGCAGCAGATCCTGCGTTCGATGAAACTCTACCGGATCCGGCACGTGGATGCCGAGGAGGTGAGCCGGAAATTGCAAGAGCTGGGTATCATCGCCCGCGTCCCGGAAACGACCAGGTCATCGCGGATTACCGGTGGCCCTCGAAGCCAGAGCCCGACAGCGGCTCAGGCGCGGGCCGCGGCGGCCGTGGCCGCCCCTGTCACTGAGACCGATGAGATCACGGAAGAAGGACCGGTCGAACAGCCGCAGGTGGTTGTGGTTGAGTCCACGAATTCACTGCTCGTCAATGCCACACCGGAACAGCACACCGAAATAGAGACGATTATCAGCTATGTGGATAGTGAGACCCTGGAGGAGGAGATCCCATACAAGATCTATCCGCTGGAGAACTCCTCGCCCGATCATCTGGCGACGGTGCTCCAGAGCCTGATCCAGGAGACCACGCAGAACGAGGACCAAGAGGGTAAGATCGTGGAGAGCGTGATCAAGAGGCGAGAAGAGGATATCACGATCGTTCCTGACCCGAATACCTATTCCTTGATCGTCTACGCGAGCAAGAAGAACCAGGAGTGGATTTCGAACCTGGTCGAGCAACTGGACCGGCGCCGTCCGCAGGTTCTTATTGACGTGACGCTGGTCGAGATCACCGAGACCGATGAGTTCAACTACGATCTCAATGTGGTGACCAGCCGGCCTGATCTCGCGACGACGTCTTCGGTGACGCCGTTGCCTGCCGATTCGAGCGTCCTGGGCAGGTCCCTTCAGGTTGCCAGCGGGGCGCTGGGCGCCTTCTATGGTGACAGGCATATCCAGGCCCTCTTGGAAGCGGTGCAGTCCAAGAGCTATGGTCGTGTGCTGGCCAAGCCCAAGATCCTGGTCAACGACAACGAGCCGGGCACGATCAAGACGACTGACACGACGTACGTCAAGAAGACATCTTCGATCCCTGTCAGCGGTGGCGGCGCCGGCCAGGATACCACCCTTATCCAAACCGCTGAAGACTATACGCCGTATGAGGCGGGCATTACGCTGGACATCACGCCCCATATCAGCGAGGGTGATCTACTTCGCCTGGACATTATGCTGACACGCTCCGACTTCCTCGAGACATCCGGCGAGGAAGAGAAGCCGCCGAACACGACCGCCAGTGAGGTGGCGACGGCGGTTACCGTTCCGGATGGAAGCACTATCATCCTTGGCGGCTTGTTGAAGCTCAATCAGAACAAAGGGGGCAAGAAAGTGCCGCTCTTGGGCGATCTGCCCCTCGTCGGCGGACTGTTCCGAAGTATCGACAACTCGGACCGACAGAGTAAACTGTATGTGTTCGTCAAGGCGGAGATCATTCGTCCGGTCGATCGTCTGGCCCAGGGCATGGAAGACCTTGAGATGCTCTCCGAGCGAAACCGGCTGGCCTTCGAACAGCATGAACGGGAGTTCCAGCAGTATCAGGATTGGCCTGGCATCAAGTCCAGACCCATCAGCCCGGAGAAAGTTCTGGATGCCCAGTAATTAGATGGCCCAAGAATCCAGGTATTTGAATCTATGAAGAATCTGTTGATCCAAACGGCAGCGCGAACAGGACTGGTCGATGCCGAGCAGTTGGCCCGATTCCTTGAAGAGAATGAGGGCCGGGGCCGGCTGGATGAGATCCTGTTGGGCTGTCCGTATTTCACCGAAGATGTGATTCTGAAGCTGTTTGCTGAGGCATTGGGTTGGGATTACCTGCCGGAGGTTTCTGAGAAGTCCGTTCCGTCGGAGTTCATCGAGAACGTCCCTGCCACTTATTCCCAGCATCACTTCCTGGTGGGCATCAAGCCCAAGGAAGACAACGGCGAGTTGACGGTCGTGTTGTCACGGCCTTTGGACACCAATACACTGGACAATGTCTCTAAGATGACCGGCATGGCAGTCAAACCCGCCGTCTCCACCCGGGCGGCCATAACGGCGGTGATCGATGTGGCCTACGAGCAGCGAAACACCGTGATCGAAGAGGTCGCTGAGGAGCTGGATTCGCAGAACCTGGACGAACTCGTCGGTGAAGCTTCTGGCTCCGACGACTTGTTGGACGTGGTCAACCGTCCGCCGGTCATCCGGCTGGTCAACGACATCCTGTTTCGCGCTCTTCAACTGCGGGCCAGCGATATTCACGTGCATCCGTATGAGACGAAGATCCAGATCCGCTATCGGATCGACGGCATTCTATACGACGTGCTGACCTTGAACCGCAACGTCCTGCCGCTGATTACTTCGCGTATCAAAGTCATGGCGGGAATGGACATCGCCGAACGGCGGATGCCGCAGGATGGACGGTCGAGCGTCCGTCTGGGCCAGCGCGAAGTGGACCTGCGTGTCAGCACGGTCCCCACCAGTTTCGGAGAACGCAGCGTGCTGCGTTTGCTCGACAAGAGCACCGGCGTCTTTGCGTTGGAAGAGCTGGGGCTTTGGCCGGACGACCTGGAGAAACTCGATGCCCTGCTGCACCGCGCTCACGGCGTAATCTTCGTTACCGGCCCGACCGGTAGTGGCAAGAGCACCAGCCTCTATGCCTATCTGAACCGGATCAACTCGGCTGAGAAGAACGTCCTGACCATCGAGGATCCTATCGAATACCAACTGGAAGGCATCAGCCAGATCCAGGTGGCCAGCAAGAAGGGCATGACCTTTGCCACGTCGCTGCGTCACGTATTGCGTCAAGACCCTGATGTGATCATGGTCGGCGAAGTTCGTGACATCGAAACGGCCCGCATGGCGATCCAGTCGTCGCTCACGGGACATCTCGTGTTCAGCACACTCCATACGAACGATTCGGCCGGAGCGGTGAGTCGACTCCTGGATCTCGGCGTCGAGCCCTATCTCGTCAGTTCCTCGGTCATCGCCATCATTGCTCAGCGTCTGGTGCGACGGATTTGCCCGGAGTGCAGACAACCAACGGAACCTCAGGAAAACGATCTGCGCATGCTGGGTCTGGATTCTCCCGAGGCGATCAAGGACGCCGCGTTCTACCTAGGCACTGGTTGCGAACGCTGCTTCCAGACGGGCTATCGGGGTCGCACGGGCATCTACGAAGTGATGCTCATCGACGAGCAGATTCAGGAACTGATCTACAAGCAGGAAACCGCCGGTCGCATCAAGCGGCATGCCCTCGATACGGGCATGCAGACACTGCGCATGGACGGGGCCCGCAAGGTCTTGGCCGGTATCACCACGGCTTCGGAAGTGCTCCGTGTTACGCAGGCGGATGTTGTTTAAGACCGACAGGCCGTCGGTCGAGCGCCAATACAGAGTTGGTGCTTGAAGGATTTCTGGTGTTTTGATATTCAGCTTTTTTTATGCCACGATACCAATACACGGCGATCGCAGCGGGAGGCAAGAAGGTCAAGGGGACGATCACCGCTGAAACTCCCTACGCCGCCCGAAAACAGTTGCGCGTGCGAAGTGTCCATCCGTCGTCCATCTCCGAGATCTCATCGGCCGCCGACCAGGGGGGACAGGCGCTGTTGGCGTCTTTGCGCCGGGTGAGCAAGGCACAAATTATCGATTTCACCAAACAGTTGGCGACGCTCCTCAGTTCCGGCATCAAGCTGACCGAGGCGCTGTCGGTGCTGACGCTACAGACGTCCGACCACCGGTTCAAAACGGCACTGACGGAGATTCGCGACCGCGTGGTGACAGGAGAATCCTTTACCGATGCCCTCCACGAGTACGGCGACTATTTCGATGTCATTTATGTCGCCATGGTACGCGTCGGCGAGGTCACCGGCACCCTGGGCGGCAGCCTGCGGACCATCGCCAATTTCATGGAGAAGCGCCAGCGGGTCGAAGCGAAGGTGCTGACCGCCATGATCTATCCGATCGTGTTGGTCTGTTTCTGCATTCTGGCGATTCTCATCCTGACCACCAAGGTCATCCCGAAAATCGGTGTCCAGATTGAACGCGCCGGGCAGGAACTGCCCTGGATCACCAAGCAGATGATGGGTTTTAGTTATCTGATCACGAGTTGGTGGCTGTTGGTCATCCTGGCCGGCCTGGTGGGAATCGTGGTGTTGTTTCGGCGCATTTTCCGGACCGAGCGTGGTGCGTATCTGCGGGACAAGTTCATTCTCTCGCTGCCCTTTTTCGGTCCTCTCATCAAGCAGCGCGTGGTCGCGCGTTTTGCCTCGACGCTGTCGACCCTGATCGGTTCCGGTCTGGCCATGGCCGAGTCACTGCGGGTCGTGGCGGAGACGACGGGAAACAGTCTGATGAAACGCGCGATTCAGCGGGCCCGCGAGCGGATTCTAGCCGGGGCGGACATCGCCACGCCGCTGCGCGAGAGCGGTGTTATCGATCCGGCGATTGCGCACATGGTGGCGGTGGGTGAAAAGAGCGGCGAATTGGAGACGATGCTCCAAAGCATCAGTGAGAACCTGGAAAGTTCCACCGATGTGGTGATCGAGCGTCTCAGTGCAGCTGTCGAACCAGTAATCATCATCGTCATGGCAGCCGTGGTGGGCGTGATCGCCTATGCAACGGTCCTGCCTATATTGAGAATCTCAGTGACGGAATTTTGAGTGTTGTTTGGAGTCGAAGGATTATGAAGGAGAGCAAGAAGCAACGCGTAAGGGGCGGCTTCACGATGGTGGAGTTGATGGCCGTTCTGATCATCTTGGGGCTTCTCGCCGGCGTGGTCGTCAAGAGTTTTGTCGGCCAGGTGGACAAGGCGAAGGTGAACACCACCAGAGCCAGCCTTAAGCTGCTGCACAGTGCTATCACTGAGTACTACATGACCACGGGTCGCTGGCCGGGAGAAGACGAAGGGCTGTACGTGCTCGTCGAGCCGCCCACCGATGGTACGGAATGGCCCGAAGGCGGTTATTTGGAGACCACCGACATTCCCCCGGACGGTTGGGGCAACGAGTTCATCTATGAGTTGTATCCCGAGAGCGGCAAGCCGTTTGTCATCAAGAGCCTGGGGGCCGATGCCCAGGAAGGCGGCGAGGGCTACGATGCGGATCTGCTCAGCACCGATATCTAGGCGATTCGAGCCCCACCCTGGTCCGGCCGGCAGGCGGGCAGGCGGTTTTACCCTCGTCGAATTGATCGTCGTGGTTTCGATCCTGGCGCTGCTGGTTCTCATGGCCCAGTTGAACCTTTTCGGGACGCTGCAACGCAGTACGTTCAGATCGCAGATCCAGGGTTTCATCTCCGCGCTGCGAATGGCGTCTACCGGGGCGGCCGAGACCGGGCATCGTTACGAGATGATCGTCGATGTCGGCGAGCAAACGTATCTGTTGCGCGAGATCACCGGTTCGAATCTCGCTGAGGTGTATGACGAGGAAATCATTGTCGAAGGTCAGTTCGGCGGCAGTTGTCACGTCTCTTACGTCGAGTTTGATGACGGCGAGTACACCAATGACGGCCAGGCGAAGTTTCGTGTCGGTCACGCCGGTTGGATGTACGCGGGCAAAATCGTGTTTTTGGACGAAAACGAACAGCCGCATACGGTGGCATTCAGTCGCCTGACTCCGATGATTCAATTGATCAAAGGGGACCCTGAGTTGATGCGGCCGAAGAGCGAGCGGGAGGTCCCGCCTCTCTAGAGGAAGACCTTACGTCGGTTTCATATGTAGAATGAATAGTATGGCAGTCAACACGGCAAAGGCAGGTGAAGAGCCAGGTCGAACGACCCAGGGAAAGGCCTTCACCCTGCTGGAAGTCCTGGTCGCACTGGCGATTCTCGGCCTGACCTGTTCCAGTGTCTTGCTGGTGATCAACCGGTGCATGGCTTCGACCGCCAACTCTGCCATTCAGATGGAAGCGTTCCAGGTGGCCCACGAGAATATGGAGAGGGTTCTGGCCTCCGAATCCGTCAGCGAAAGCGTCGAGTATGGGACCAGTGAACTGTATCCGGATATCTCCTGGCAAACTGTGATTGAGGCCTTCTCGGAACCGATGACGGGGCAGATGTGGGTGCGAGCCGTCTGCTCGGCCGACTACGTCGATTCGGTCGGCGAGATGAAGACGCTCGAACTGGTGCACTGGATCGGTTCTCTGACGGACCAGCAAGTGAACCAGCTTTCGCAGGAGGAAGACCTCGAGGCCCTGGCGGCCGAACAGTTGATCGACGGCATTGAGCAGGCGGCCGAATACGCCGGTGTCGATGTGGGGACGATCGAAGAGTGGATCGAAAAAGGCCTCCAGATGACCGACGAAGGGGCCTTCATCAAATACAACCTGGATATCTATCGCCAAGGTAGCGGCGAGCCCTCCGAGGAGGACAGGGCCCGCCAGGTTCGATCGATCGAGGAACTCGCTGCGGCGCTGAGCACGGAACAGGAAACCGGCGATGATGCCATCGAAGGCGCGGATGGGACGGATCCAACTACCGGCCTGCCCTACGATCAGCTCCAGCGGATGGACGTCGGTGACGTGATGGATCGATCGAGGGATCGGCAGAACCGGCCCCGGTAAAGGGCGTTTGGAAACAGAGCGGCGGATCTGGCATGAAGACGACAGTGCGACAACCGAGATCACGGCGGGGGTACTCTCTGGGAGAGATGATCGCCGTGCTGGTGATCGCCGCGATGGTGCTGACGGCCATTCTGGGAGTTTATGGCCGGGCCAATCGGGCTGCCGAGGCCGTCTTGACCAAGATTGAGACACCGGTCCTGGCGGCCGAAGTGCTGCAATTGATTGCCAAGGATCTGGATCGCATCATGGGGCCGGACGACGTTAGCATCCAGATCAAGAATGGCTTTGACAACGGTTTTGTCACAGCCCAGATGACCCTGCGCCGGACTGTTGAGGACGCTCAAAGACAGGAACAATTGCTCGAAGAGATCGTCTGGCGCGCCGGGTATGATTACGACAGTGCGGTCCCCGGCCTGGTCATCTACCGCAGCTATGGAGGCGTCGGCCTGGAGGATGAGCTTTTCGATCAGAAGCGTGACGAGTTGGAGAGCCAGTCGCCTCTCATACCGGTTTGCCGCGGGGTGACGTTTTTCCGGATTGAGGTTCCCAAAGGCCAGGGCGTTCTGGACAAATGGTCCGACGCGGAGTTGCCGCCGGGAGTCAAAGTGACGCTGTCATTCGCCGAACCTTACGAGACGGTGCGCGGCACACTGGATGTGCTGGAGCATCAGAAGACCAGTCGAACGATCGCCATCAACAGGACACGAACGATCCCGTTCAGACTGCCGCCCGGAACCGGCGGAGATGAAGCAGAACTGGAATCGGAGACAGAAAGCGAAAACGCCGATGAGACGCCGGCCCGACGGACAAGACAATAGTGCCACCCGGAATGCGCGCGGAGTGGTTTTGCTGATCACTCTGGTGATTCTGGTGGTCCTTTCCATCCTGGGGTACACGCTGAGTGTCCAGGTAGCCGCCCATCGACATCGAAATCGCTACCTCATCGACTATGCCCAGGCCCAGTATGCCTGCGCGTCCGGGATCAAGCAGGCGATAACGGCGCTTAGCGATCTCCAATGGGAATTGATCAGTCGTCCGAACGAGCCCGACTTCTCCGATGTCTTTGCCATGAGCGAGCCGGTCTATCAAGATTTCCTCGCTCAAGCGGCGCCAATGATGACCTCCGATGACACCCTAACCGACGCCAAGAGTCGCCGCGGGGGGCTGGTCCGAGAAGATGTCGACGATAGCGCTACCGCCTGGGACGACGATGCCAATGATATTCCGTGGCAGGAACCCGTGGCGATCACAGGGCCCTACGGTCCGCCTTGGCCCCTGGTGACGGACGCGGTCGAGTTCGAGGTTGGCTCGGCCAAAGTCAAGGTGGAAATCGAAGACGAGAACGCCAAGTATCCTTTGGGGTGGGCTCTCATCCAGGATGAAGAACTCCAGACGCAGGCAGAAGTGGGGTTTGTGACGTTCTGCGAGTGGATGGGTTACCAGGCGAATGAAATCGACGCCCTGAGGGAAGGGTTGGTGGCCATCAACAAGATACGGCCGTTCCAGATCAAATTCGAGGCGACCACGGCGCCGGCGACAACCTCCAGAGCGGCTGCCAACTTGAGAAATCGCGTGAGTCGCTCGCGCAGCCGGACGACTGCCACACGACAAACGAGGGCGCGGAGGGCCGTACCCGTAGCTGAGCAGATTCAGCAGCAGAACGCGATATTCTCCCGCCTCTTCCACAGTTCGATCGTCGATACGGACCTACTGGCCCGACCGAGCATCGCCAGCGAGAGCCGGGAGGAATCGGCCTTGAAGTATCTCGGGCGCTGGGCGACGCGGGCCGTCAACATCAACACAGCACCCAGGCACGTCCTGGAGGCGGCCCTGACCTTCGGGAGCATTGCCGATGCCCCGAAGATCGCCGAGATCGTGATCCAGCAGCGCCAAGAGAAACCGTTTTCGGACATCGAGGAACTCAAGCAGGCTGCCTTCCGCTACACCGATGCGATCGAGAAGTGCCGGGATTTCATCACCACCACGAGCACGGTGGTCTCTGTCAAGGTCACAGCGGTTAGTGGAGTAGCTCGCTCGGTGGCAGTCGCGGGCGTCAGCAAAGACGGGCAGAAGATAAAGCGGATCGGTGTGATATCCGACTAAGTAAGGGGCGCCGCCGGTGTCCCGATTTGGGCAGGCAGCGCGTCACCCTGAGTTTGGGAGATCAGTGAGCATGGAGTCTCGTTACCATTTGGGCATTTACGTGATGAAAGACCGGGCCACGGTGGCCTGTCTGACCGGCCAGGGCTCGGAGGGCAAACTGCAGGACTGTTTCTCCGTCAGGTTGGAGGGTGAAGGACAGTCAGGTCAGCAAGCGTTGGCCGATAATATCGCCCGTATCTGTGCCGAGCGGGGCTTTAAGTCCGCTACAGCGACAGTGGCGCTGGACTGTGCCCTGTTCATGCAGCACGCCGTCCACAGCGAGTTTTCCGACTTCAAGAAGATCGCAGCGACGGTTCGGTTCGATACGGAGGAGGCGCTGGCCACCGACGTCGGTGACATGGCGGTAGCCTTCAGGATCCGTTCCACTGATGCCGATGGCGCCAATCTCGATGTCTTCACGGCCGAACGGAGCGTGCTGTCCGATATTCTGCTGTCCTTGCAGAGTAACGGCATCGATCCGGTGGCCGTGATGCCCGATGCCTACTGTCTATCCCGCTACCTGGGTGAGGGCGACACCTCGGTCGGGAGCGATGGGACTCAAACCGTCTATGCGTTGCTCTCCGACCTTCGGGGCTACTTCCTGGGCAACTCGAACTTGGACGGCGGATCGATGATGCGAGCGTTCCTGATCGCCCCGACGCAGGACCGTCAGGCGCTGCTGACGAGAGAGGCGCTGGTGACCACGGCGCTGGCTGGAACCGGTGATTCGGCCGGGAGGCTCTGTGTATTCGACGGTGCCGGCGCGCTCACGGCCGGGGATCTCGCCGCCGGTATTCCATTTCGGGTTGAGGATTGTGACCTCGTCGGAATACGTGGTCTGGAGGCCGGCGTCTCGTTGGATGGCTTGAGTGCCGTGGACGTTGCCATCGCCTATGGGGCTGCCCTGCCGTTGTTGCCTCGGGACACGAGCGCCAATTTCCGCAACGACCACATGCCATATCTGGGCAAGAAGGTCCGGCTGCAAAAGGCGATTCGGTTCGCGAGCATCTCCCTGACGCTGCTTCTCCTGGCCCTCGGGGTCTACGCCCAGACCCAGTTGATGAGGGTTGACCGATATCGGACCACGTTGCGTGAGAATCTCGAGCCCGACTATCTGGCCATGATGCCGGGGGCCCAAAAGCTGCCACCGAGGATGAAGGCGGTCGTCGATCGACTCGAACGTACCCTGCGCGGCGTGGAAAATGAGCGGGACGGGCGCATCGATCCCAAATCCCTGTCGGACAAACTGACGTTGGTCCTGATCGCCTTGAACGCGTGCACCGCTCAGACCGATCTGAAGATCGATGTCATCACGGTCAGTGGGCAGAGCATCATGGTTACCGGTGATACTTCCAACCGCCCCAACACGTTGAAAGTATTCGAGGCCATGAAAAAGGCGGGTCTGAAACTTGTCAAGCAGGGATTCGACACGAAGGGCGGTCGAGACACATTCACGGTGACCGTCGAACCCCATTAGCCAGCCCCAGAGGAAAGAGCGATGCGAGAATTGTACAAGAATCCGTTGGCTTATTACGTAGTGGCCCCTGTGCTGGTGTGCATTTGGCCTTTGCTGGTATGGGCGTACTATTTGCCACAGGCCAAAGACGCTTGGCAGCAGGATCGGCAGCTATTCGACGACGCCCAGACCCTGATGGTCGATATTTTGGGAAAGGATCCCGACCGCTTGGTTGTGGCCAAAGAGACGCAGATGCTTGGGGAGTTCAGCTACGCCGACGCCGTCAACCGCGTTGCTAATCTCTGCCGCATCCCTTCGGGCAGCCTGGATCTGAATACCGGTAGCATCGTCAAGACCAGCGGCCGAGAGACCCAACAGGCGCGGGTCAGTCTCAGCGATGTTAGCATCGTTCAGGCCGCCAAGTTTCTTTCGCAGATCCAGTCGACGTGGGTGAACCTGACCTGCGACCGGATCAAACTGACCAAGAAAGAGGGTATGCCCGACCAGTGGGACATGGCTCTGAACTTCAAGTACGACTATTGAATCAGGCTCGCCAGTCCCACATTGACGTTTCTTACCGGAACATCCTCAATTGACATGGTTGGTTCCTGTTGAGTTACTATATGTAGTAGGGTTCCCATGTTCACGCCGGTTCCGCGTGCGGCAATTCATACCTTCATCGTGGGATAAGCAGAGAACACGGACAATCGACTGTGCCTGTACTGTGAGACCGCTACTATTCGGCGTTTCGGCAATATTTATTCCCTCATATGCGTCGTTTCTTGGTGAAACTTCGCTAAAGTTTCCGACTTGTTTGTGTCGATATCAATGTTGATTTGGGCCTCGGAAAGGTTTTCAGAGGCATACAAGATGTAGTAGTTTTGGGTTCCATCAGGAGTTGTGGAACCACTTGTTCTGGCCTGTTTTTGGGTAAGGTAGGTCACATGCCGGATTCTGATTCCAGCAGGTTTGCGTGGAGCGATGGACAGTGGGGCGACCCTCTCGAGAGAAAGCTGGCCCCTGACGAGGATGTGATCATGGAGCAAATCCTCGAGAACATAAACAGCACACCTATCGGCCAAGTGCTCAAGAAGATCGCCTCTTTGCCGGAAATTCGGCGGGAGAAAGTGCTGAATCTGCGGCGCGAGATCACCGAGGGCCGTTACGATCTGGCCGAAAGGCTTGATGTTGCTCTCGACCGGGTGCTGGAGGATCTGACGACCTAGGTCGAACTTCTGACCGCCGCGCAGTGCGGCCCGGCCGCGCATTTGCCTGCCGGCCCGTGGCGAGGAGGACTCTTTTCACTTCAGCGGGGGGATCCCTGTGGGCGCCTATAGAGCTACGGTTGCCGCGTGGTTCTAACTCATCGTTTCCGGGACGTCATCATCCGGCTCATCCAGATCGACGGGCCGGTAGCCGGGCAGTTTGGATCGCTCCAGTTCCTCCTTGAACGTCGCCACTACTTTCTTCTGAATATCCTGCCGGCACTTGGCGTTGATGGGATGGGCAATGTCGGCGTGAAGCTTCATCCTCCCTTTCGGATCCTTCTTTGAGCGGTTTTCCGCTAGTTTGGTGCCGCAATTGTTGCAGAAACGGGCTCTCAGGTGGTTCTTGCCGCCGCATTTCTCACAGTGGTCGCTCATCTTCCGCGAGGGCATGGCGACGAAATGCCCCCCGGTGCCCTCGATGATCTTAATGTCGCGGATCACGAATTCGTTGTCCAGAGTGATGGAGCAGAATGCTTTCAGGCGGTCATCCTTGTTCGTGACCAGCTTGACTCGAACCTCGGTGATTTCCATTTCCTCGCCTCAATCAAAACTCTACCACCTATTGTTCCTCACAACAATGCTGCGGCAGCCAGTCTTGCTCGCTATAAGGTCCTGGAGGAGTCCAAGGCGCTCTGCATCGGTGTCGTCTACGACAAAGAACAGGGTCGATCCGCTTCCACTGAGACAAACGGGTCCAACACCGAGCGCCTCGACGACTTCCTTCAATTCACCAAGTTCTTTGCAAACGTGATAACAACTTGCTTCCAACATATTTGCGCACATCTTCGCGACTAAATCAATTCTGTTTTTCGCGAGGTGGGCGTTTGCACGCTGGCTCCACAGTTGATACTGCCGAGGATCATGTGTGTAGTTTGCGTAAACCATTGACGTTGAAACGTTTATGTCTGGCAGAATCAGGACGGCGGTGAAGTCAAAATTACCGGGCAATTCTGCCGTTTTTTCACCTCTTCCGGTGCAGAAAGCCAGGGGGCCCCCCAGGAAGAAGGCCACGTCGCTGCCTAGGCCGGCGGCGATCTCCTCAAGCCGAGTCCGGGGAAGTTTCAGGTCGAAGAAGGCATTGAGACCGATCAGTGTCGCGGCCGCGTCGCTGCTGGCCCCGCCGAGCCCGGAGCCGGCCGGGATATGCTTGGTCAGAGTCAGGCGGACATCGCAGGCTCGACCGCAGGCGGCAAAGACTGCTTCGGCAGCGCAATAGACGAGGTTGTCCTGCCCGGCCGGGGCCCAGTGGGGGCCTTCGCAACACAGTTCGATGCCGCGCCTATCACCCGGCTGGATCAGGATTTCGTCGAACCAGTCCACCTTGGCCATCACCGTCTCCAGTTCGTGGAAGCCGTCGGGGCGCTTGCCCGCAATGAGGAGGCTGAGATTGAGTTTGGCCGGGGCTCTAACCAGGAGTCCGGTTTCCAGAGATTCAAACTGTGGCGCTTGCGTCATTGTCGGTTCCGGCCTTTCTGTTGGGTATGGCGATGGCCACCTGCCTCGCCTCTGACCCGATTCGGTCACGTGTTGGTTGACATTATAGTCGCCCAGGCCTATCTTGTTGAGCATTCGAACCTGAGTTTGTGGGCCAATATGAGTGACGTAGGGACCGAAGTTCAGACAGCGAAGGCCGTGGTTTGGTGGCACTGGCACCGGCGGCTCTACGACTGGGTGATCCACTTCGCCGAGACGCGCCACGGAGCGACGGCCCTGTTCGTGCTGAGCTTTGCCGAGTCGAGTTTCTTCCCGGTTCCCCCCGACGTTCTGCTGGCGCCGCTGGCTCTCGGCGCTCCTCGGAAGTGGTTCCGGTTTGCCGCCGCCTGCTCACTCGCCTCGGTCCTCGGAGGGATCCTGGGCTACCTGATCGGGGCGTTTCTTTGGTCCGCGATCGGCCCTTGGGCTCTGGCCCATCTCGGGGGTATCGGCTTGACCCAGGCGAATTTCGACAAATTCCAGAGCTGGTACGACCGGTACGATTTCTGGATCGTGTTCTTGTGCGGATTCACGCCTCTGCCCTACAAGGTTTGCACGATCTCAGCCGGGATCGCCCGGATCAGCTTTCCTGGGTTCCTGATCGCCTCGGCGGTGAGCCGGTCGGCTCGGTTCTTCCTGATCGCGGGCCTGATGGGGTGGAAGGGGGAGCGGATCAGACCTGTTATCGAGAAATACTTCAATTGGCTATCGCTGGCCTTTGGAGTTCTGTTGATAGGTGGCTTCCTGGTGATAAAATGGGTGCACTGAAGGCATTATTGGGTTCGCTCTGCTAGAGGTGTTCAGCATCATGAATGAGGCGCAAAAACGTGAGGTGCTCCAGCTTGCCTGCGACACAGTGCGATCGGTTGTGTCGGGCGGGAAGCCTCCGAGCCCATCCTGCGACGATCCCGAGCTGACGGCTCCGTGCGGTTGTTTCGTGACGCTGAAGAATCACGACAAGCTCAGAGGGTGCATCGGACAGTTCGTCTCGGATAAGCCGTTGGTGGAGATCGTTGTCGAGATGGCCAAAGCGTCGGCCACGAGCGACCCACGTTTTCTGAGCAATCCTATCACGCCGGACGAGCTGGACGAGTTGGACGTGGAGATTTCGATTCTGTCACCGCTCAAGAAGACCGACGATCCTCTCGGTCTACGCCTGGGGACCGATGGAATATACATCCGCAGAGGTTGTTCATCGGGCTGCTTTTTGCCTCAGGTAGCCACTGAGACGGGTTGGACCAAAGAGGAATTTCTGTCATACTGCTGCTCGCACAAGGCCGGGCTGGAAGGGGAAGCCTGGAAAGATCCTAAAACGGAGGTTTTTCTGTTCACTGCTGATGTCTTCGGCGCTGCTTTCCGGGAATTGTAGTGGTGCTGAGAAGACGGGCAGATCGACAGAATCCTGTATCTGGCAGGCCCAAGGGCCCCGGTAGGCTGTTATTGGTCGGCCGGGCGCAATCTGTGAATTTGTCCGGATGAGGGTAGGAAAGTGGTCCGCCATGTCCCCGAGATTTGTTATACTTTTAGAAACTGTACCCTATTGTCAGGTTCGCGGCCCACGCGGGCGGATGACCGGGTTCATCCCATCGCGAGGGCTGTTTTCGTGGGTGACGGAGAAGTATCCTGGCACGGAGGAGGACACATGGTTTGGAAGCTCGCAGTAGCTGTCCTGGTGGCAACATTCTGCATGCTTGGGTGTTCACCATCCCGGCCGGTTCGGATGAATCTCTCGGACCCGGCGCAAGATCCGCTGGTCATGACCAAGGATCGCCTGGAGGGTGAGAACCTGCCGGCGCTCGAGGCCGTGGATGTTTGGGAAAACCCCTACGGCCCGGGTCTGAAGCTGACCACCGCCCATTACGAGGTTCTCACCACGCTGCTGGAACCGCTGATGCTGCGGACTGTCCCCGGTTTCATTGAGTCGGCCTACTGGGGCTACAACGACCAACTGCCCCAGCCCATTGAGACGGCCAGCAAATTCACCGTCTACCTCTTCGCCAGCCGGCAGCAGTGGGAGGACTTCACCCGCACCTTTGCCGGCGAACAGGCCCCGGTCTTCTGCAAGATCAAGACGGGTGCCTACTACCTCAACGGCGCCTGCGTCGTTTACGACATCGGCCGCAAGCGAACCCTCTCGGCGATCGGCCACGAGGGGTGGCATCAATTCAACAGCCGGCATTTTCGATACCGCTTGCCCAGTTGGCTGGACGAAGGGATCGCCATGCTCTTCGAGGCCAGCACGTATGAGAACGGCATGTTCTCCTTCGACCCGGCCCGCAATTACCAGCGGCTCGGCGCGCTCAGTGAGACCCTGGGCAATACGAAGCTGATTCCACTGCGGGAACTGATTGCCACCAGTCCGGGCGAAGTGCTCGCCACCGACCAGGCCGAGGCGGTCATGGCGTTTTACAGCCAGTCCTATGCCCTGGTGCGGTTCCTGCGTGAAGCCCGGCAGGGCCAACGTCTGACACGCTACCACCGGCTACTCTGGGATGGATTGCTGGGGGAGTGGCCCCTGGACAAGGCGGATGGCAGGATCGCTGAAAACCGAAATCTGCCCCGGACGATCCATTGGAACCACGTGGTGGGATCTCGGCTCTTCGAGCACTACGTCGGAGACGATTTCGATCAGCTCCAGCGTGAGTACCTGGCGTATTTGCCGTCAGATCGTCCACGGAATGTCCTTTGTGCGGGCCGACGACTACGAGCCCGTGGGAGTCCACCGTTAGCACCAGCGAAGGAGCGATGTGCTATGGATACCTCGGGGGTCTCACCGATGGTGTTGGCTTCGACGTCACCCCGACGCCGGGATCTCCTGACTCAGGCCGGCTACGCGTTCGAGGTCGTTGTTCCCGATGTCGATGAATCGGCCTTTCCCGTCGCCGAGGGCGGCCCAGTCCGGCACGCCGAGATCCTCGCTTTGGCCAAGGCACGAAGTGTCGCATCCCGCTATCCCGATCGCCTGGTTCTCGGTGCCGACACCGTTGCGGACCTGGGAGGGCAGATCATCGGCAAGCCCGCTGATGTCGCAGACGCCGAGCGCATCACGAGAAAGCTTTTCAGCCGGCCGCACCGCGTCATCACGGGACTTGCGCTGGTTCGGCTCGCTGACGGTCTGGAAATCGTGCGGTCTGATGTCACAACGGTCTATCCTCGCCAACTGACGGATGAGCTGATCGCCCGCCACCTCGAGAGTGGTACCTGGGAGGGCAAAGCCGGTGCCTACGCGATTCAGGAAACAGGCGACGAGTTCGTCGAACGCCTCGACGGCAGTCTCACCAACGTCATGGGCCTGCCCATGGAACTGCTCCAGCGCTTGCTGGCCGAGCTGCAGCCCCTCTCCCAGTCTGGCACAGATTCGTAGCCGGGTTGGACAGCGGTTCTCTCACCACCTGAAGTAGCAGGCGTAGTGGCGGTAGAACAGACCGATAGCGCGCATGGCGAAGATGGCGATGACCTGGACGAGCAGGTTCAGGGCCAGATGTAATGTCGTGATAAGGAAGTGGGCGCCCTCGTATTGTTTGGCGTCGAACTGGATGAAACAGCCCGCTGCCAGCAACAGGACGATGTAGACGTAGGGACCGAACGCCCGGAGGATGGGCGCGAGCAGGCAATCGGGGCGCAGCATCGCCAGATCCTTGCCGACGGAGGTGGTCAGGATGGCGGCCGGGAATGCGAACAGCCCGAAGATGAAGAGGAACTGGAGCAGCAGGTGAAGGGGACTGACCGCCGAGCCGAAATTGGTCAGGGTAATGCCCGAATCCTGGAACAGCCAAAGCGTGATGAAGAAGGGCAACTCGGCCAGCGCCAGCGTGTACGAGAAAGTGAACAAGGGCTGGGCGATGTACCAGAGGAAGGTTACGGAGGTGCCCAGATAGATCTCGGGCAACAGGTCTTCGTCGTAGGCGGTCTGCTGGATGATATTGAGATAGAATCCAAAGAACCAACCCCAGGCGATAATGATCGTCGCCCAATCTATGCAGCAGAAGGCTCGGTCGAGGAAAAAGCGGAAGCTCACGACGGCGACGATAAACGCCAGCGTGGTGACATTCTGCGGATGGAACAGCAAGTTCCAGGTCACGACCGAGGCGGCCCGGCCGAAACCTGGGATAGGGTCTTCGCGGCGTTCCGGTTCCGGGGCGACCTTCTCCGGCTTCTCAAAGCTCTTGCTGGGGATAATGAACTTCTGGTTGCACGTCAGGCAGCGCGCCTGCTTGCCACTGTGCTTGCTGTCGAACGCGATCAGCGCCCCGCAATTCGGACAGTTGAACTCAATGGTCATGGTTCATCGGTCATGCATTCCGGCCGGATCCATCTCGCGCCAAGGCTTGATCAGGCACGCTGCATACAGTCCACAAACGCCTTCATGTCATTGGCCCACTTCTGGGCCTCGAGCAAGTCGATGGTCTCATCTTTGACCAGCATGGACAGGTGCTTTTCCATGGTGATCATCTTCTCGTCCGGTTTCTCCCGCGTCTTGGTCTGCAACTGCGAGTAGAGCTGCTCGATCTTGCCGGTGCGGATCAGGTTGGCGCAGGCGTAGTTGTTGTTGAGGATCTCCATCGCGACGACTCGTCCCTGGCCGTTCTTGCGCGGTACGAGTTTCTGACAAATGATGTAGGCGAGGCCCAGCGAGAGTTGGTTACGCACCTCCGACTGGCGCCCTTCGGGGAAGTAGTCCATGATACGCGTCACCGTCCCCGTGACGTCGCGCGTGTGCAGGGTGGAGAAGACCAGGTGGCCGGTTTCGGCGGCCATCAGGGTCATGGCGATCGTCTCGGCATCGCGCATCTCACCGACGAAGATGATGTCCGGGTCCTCTCGCATCATCTCCTTGAGCCCCTCATGGAACGACTTCACGTCGCGCCCGACCTCGCGCTGGGAGATGATCGAGTACTTCTGGTCGAAGATGTACTCGATGGGGTCTTCCACCGAGAAGATACGATAGGCGTTTTTCTCACTGATGCGTCCGATCAGTGAGGCGATGGTGGTGGATTTGCCGGCGCCGGTGATCCCGGTCATCAGAACGAGCCCCTGCTTGCGGGTGATGATGTCCTGCCAGACGTTGTTGGGAAAACCGATCTCTTCGACGGGCGGGATGTCCAGCGACAGGGCCCGGATGGCCGCGGCGATGCCGTCGTTCTCGCGGAAGATGTTGATGCGGAATTGCAGCGAGCCCAGGCGGTACGAACAATCGACGCTGTGCTTGGTCTGGATCGCCCGCAGGCTGTGCTCTTTCAGCAGAGGGAAGATCAACTGCTTGGCCAGTTCGGGGGTCACCTTGGGGCCCTTGAGCTTGACGAGGTTGCCGTCGATGCG
>CP070782.1:3042594-3063196 GCA_020346325.1 Phycisphaerales bacterium | reverse complement strand
TCCGTCAGTGCCACTGGAGCCGGAATTGGTGTGGCGATTCTCGACACGGGAATCGACGGGTCCCACCCAGATTTGGATGGAAATTACGCTGGTGGATGGGACTTCGTCAATGACGATGCTGATCCATCCGATGACCATTACCATGGGACTCACTGCGCCGGCATTGTCGCAGCTGAGAAGGACGGAACAGGAGTCGTCGGCGTGGCTCCAGAGGCCGATCTCTGTGCCCTGAAAGTTCTCAGTAGTAGTGGAAGTGGTTACACATCTGACATCATTGCTGCCATCCAGTGGTGCGTTAACAACGATGTTGACGTGATCTCCATGAGCCTGGGCAGCGACTATTCCAATACAGCCTTCGAGGACGCCTGCCAGGCCGCTTACAACGCGGGTATAGTCTTGGTGGCGGCGGCTGGCAATGACTACAGTCGGCGCGGAAGAAGCGAATTGGATACCGTAGACTATCCTGGGGCGTACGGCTCCGTCATTGCCGTGGCAGCTACAGACTCTTCCAAGACGAAGGCAAGTTTCTCGAGTGCGGGGCCGGATGTCGAACTCGCAGCTCCCGGTGTCAGCATTAAGTCGACCATTCCTGGGGATTACGGAGTGCTCAGCGGAACATCCATGGCCTGCCCACATGTGGCCGGCGTGGTTGCCCTCGTGCTGGAAGCCAATCCCGGCATGTCGAACGGCGCCGTCCGACAACTGCTGAGGGACACGGCCGATGACCTGGGCGATTCAGGATTTGACTAGTGGTATGGCTATGGCTTGGTGGATGCGGATGGAGCAGTGCCGGCCGCCGAAAATGTGGCCCCGACGGCGTCCTTCGAGTGGTCGGCAACAGATCTACTGTGTGACTTTGATGCGTCTGCATCAAATGATCCAGATGGGAGCATTACCAGTTACGACTGGAACTTCGGCGATGGCACAACAGGCAACGGGCTTGCCCCGGATCACACATACGCCGCTGCTGGCGACTACACGGTCACTTTGACGGTTACCGATGACCAGGGGGCAATTGGCACGACATCCGCGATTGTCTCGGTCAGCAGCGACCCACCGGTGAATCAGTCACCAGTGGCGGCATTCACTTGGTCGGCCACGAATCTGGACTGCAGCTTTGATGCGTCAGGTTCAGATGATCCCGACGAGGACCCGATCGTTAGCTATGCGTGGGATTTCGGCGATGGTACGACGGGCAGTGGGGCCATCACGGGTCACGAATACTCTGCCGCCGGGACCTACACAGTCACGCTTACAGTTACAGATGACCGAGGCGCAACAGGTACTGCGGAGGAGACTATTACCGTGACGGCCGGCGACGTTCCGGGCGAACAGGCTCTTTACGCAGAGTTTCTATTGCCGATGACTTTCGAAGAGCGTTTAGCCGGCAGAAATACCTTCATCACTGCAAGCGCCGAGGTCCTGGTCACCGACGATGGCGGAGCTCCCGTTGCGGGGGCTGTCGTCACTGCTCAGTGGAGTGGAGCTGCCGCGAATATTGTCAGCGGCACCACCGACGGCGACGGACGCGTTATGCTACGTTCCGACGAGGCCAAGGTGAAGAACAAGGTGGTGGTGTTTACCGTTACGATCCTGGACGTTGAGAAATCGGGCGCTGTTTATGAGGATCCGGACCCACCTTCTCTGACGGACACCTACTGAGTCTCTTACGAACTGCCTACTTTGCGTTTAGGGTCGTTTGGGCTGGTGGCACGAACGAGATGGTATTTTGCCCCAGGCTGGGGGCAATGAAGGTCTATCGAGGCGTCAGCCCCCCTGACATTGGCCTTGTAGGCTCGACTTAAGCGTTCCCGGTACTTTATTCTGGACGAACTCCCGGCGACTGGACAAATTCATCACAGGAGCCGGTCTTTTCCAGGAAAGCTCACCCAGGCCCTCTTCCCGGCTTAAGTCGTAGCCTCGACTCCCAGGATATTGTGGTTGTGCCCTGCAACCTGGGTATTTCGCAGTGGATGAAGGTGATCCTTGGCATGTAGTAACAGCCAAGGATTGGGTCCGCAATTGGAGAATCCACACACGCCGCAGAGCGAACAGGGGAACGGTTAGGCTGAATTGCTTGGGGGGGTGATGGCTCGGTTTGCTCCCCTGTTCCTAAACTGCCAATGTCTGTTGGGGGGGATTTGAGGTCGGGGCTCCAATCAACAAGTGGAGTGGGCAAGGCTTGGATTTGCATGGTCGTATGATTGCAGTCCCACCAAGAAGCCGAACCCCTCCCCCATAACCCGGACTGGGACCGTTGTCATCGACTCCTTTCTTAAGCACAAGGCTCAATTATGGAGCCGAAATCGACCGCCTCAGGTGTATTCCTGGATGGAGGAAATACACTTGAACCTCTCCCAAGCCAAGTCATCATCCTATGCCACTTCTGCTGCCGGGGAACAAGATGGGCCAGGCAACCCTCTCTCTCCTCACGGAGCCCCATCAAGACGCACCCAGATCTATTGCCCCCCGTGCCCGGAGATGTTAAGATAGGAAACAACAGTAGGCAGTGATCTCAGGGTGGGTGTGTGACCCATCCCGGCACGTCGCAATCTGAGGCTCTGTTACGTCACGATTCCTGTTTGTCCCTCGACGAAGGAGGACTGTTATGCTAGCGAACCCTATCCCCCGCGTAATGGCCACATTTCTCCTGATCCTAGGCTGCTTGGCGGCAGGGCTGCCTCTCGCGCACGGTCAGGAGCAATATGCGCTGGAACTTAGCGGCGCTACGGTAACCATCGACGACGACCAGGACGTTCTCCGATTGGGCACTTACACGTACGAATTTTGGCTCAAAGACCTGCAAGGCCCTACGGGAAGCTGGAGGAACATCTTCTGCAAAGGTCAGGGGAACTCCAGTTCTGGCCGAGGGCCGCTCCTGGCGCTACGTCCCAATGAGCAGGGACTGCATTACGATCATAGCACGGGAAGCGGACAGTCAACGCTGAACGTCATGGAAGGAATTCTGCCCAACGAATGGAACCATGTGGCACTCGTGCTCACCGCGTTGGATGGAGACCAGAAAATATACGTCAACGGGGCAGAGGAAGCCACGAGGGCTTCCGCCGGTCTGACGGACGCGACCCAGGATCCCGTTCTTCGGATGGGCATGGGGGCGAACGTTGTCATCGATGATTTTCGCGTGTGGGACCATGCCCGCACCGAAGCCGAAGTCCAGGAACATATGGCTCAGGAACTCGAGGGCAATGAAGAAGGACTGGTCGGTTACTGGAAATTCAACGAGGGCACCGGGACGATCGCCTACGACAGTTCGCCCAGCGAGATACACGGGACGATCGCCGATCCCGCATGGCGGACGGACGCCGCGCCGATTGCACTTGCAGCGGCCCCCGTGTCTGCCTACAGCCCGCTGCCGGCCCAGAGGGCCGTCGATGTGCCTCTTGACAAGGAGCTTGCTTGGAAGCCGGGACGATTCGCCGACACCCAGGATGTGTACTTGGGAACCGCCTTCGACGACGTCAACGATGCCAGCAGAGCGGATCCGCGCGGCGTGCTGGTGAGCCAGGGCCAGAGCAGCAATGTGTACGCCCCACCAGCCCCACTCGATTTCGGCCAGACCTACTACTGGCGGGTGGATACATTTGAGGCTGACGGCGGCACTATGCACAAGGGCGCGGTATGGAGCTTCACCGTTGAACCAATCGCCTACCCAATCGCAAACGTAACTGCCTCCAGCAACGGCCTCGCCGACGTTGGCCCCGGCCCGGAGAAGACGATCGACGGGTCCGGACTCAACGAGAATGGCGAGCACGGCGTCGCCTCCGATGACATGTGGCTGACCTCCCCGCCGGCGGATGAGGCCCTGTACATCGAGTATGCGTTCGATGCGGTCTATAAGCTGCACGAAATGCTTGTCTGGAATTACAACGTACAGTTTGAGCTGGTCCTCGGCTTCGGACTTAAGGACATCACGGTCGATTACTCCGAGAACGCGACCGATTGGATGACGTTGGGTGACGTACAACTCGCCCAGGGGACGGCTTCGACCGGATATGCCGCCAATACGACCATCGATTTCGGTGGCGTGGCGGCCCGATACGTTCGCCTGAACGTCAACAGCGGATGGGGCATGATAGGCCAATATGGCCTCAGTGAAGTAAGGTTCATGTATATTCCGGCCCGGGCGCGCGAGCCGCAGCCGGGCGATGGGGCCACGGACGTCAATCCGGACACAACCCTGAGCTGGCGCGGCGGTCGCGATGCGACGGCGCACGAGGTGTATATCGGCGTCACTCCGGATGAACTGCCGCTAGTCGAGAGCGTTTCCGAAACCACCTTCACTCCCAGTGTTCTGAACTTCGGCACTACCTACTACTGGAGGATCGATGCCGTCGGCGACGAGGTTTGGGGCGGTGATCTGTGGAGCTTCGTGACGCAGGAGTATGCGGTAATCGACGATATGGAAAGCTACAACGACGAAGACAACACCATCTACGACACCTGGCTCGATGGCTGGGTCAACGAGACGGGCTCGACGGTGGGTTATCTGGAAGCGCCGTTTGCCGAGCGTTCGATCGTACACGGCGGGAGCCAGTCGATGCCGCTGAGCTATGACAACAGCGTCGCGCCATTCTACTCCGAGGCCGAGCTCGATCTGGGCGGTGTGGATTGGGATACGAAGGGGGCCAACACACTGAGGCTGTTCGTCGCGGGCCAGGCCCCGGCCTTCATCGAAGCCGCTGATGGCAGTATCTCCATGAGTGCCATCGGCACGGACATCTGGAACGCGGCCGATCAATGCCGCTACGTCTACAAGCAACTGACGGGCGACGGCTCGATGACGGTTCGCGTCGACTATCTCGACGCGACGCCCAGCACGTGGGCCAAAGGCGGCGTAATGGTGCGCCCGAGCACGGACCCCGGCGCGATCAACGCGTTCATCGCGATGACTGGTGGCGACGGTGGCGGCGCGACGTTCCAACAGCGTCTCACAGCTGACGATGTATCGGTCTCGCAGCACACCTATCCCGGCAATCCGTTCGCGCCGCCGTACTGGGTGCGCCTGGAACGGGCCGGCAGTGCCTTGACGGCGTCTATTTCACCCGATGGCGAAACGTGGCAGCAGGCCGGTGACACGGCGACGGTGGCGCTGACCGATCCGGTGTTGATCGGCCTGGCGTTGACGAGCCACAACGCGGGCGTAGTGACGAGCGCGGTGTTCCGCAATATCAGCACGATAGGCAATGTGACTGGCTCGTGGCAGATGGCGGAGATCGGCGTGGCGCAGCCGACCGGTGGCAACGACGCGGAGGCGCTTTACGTAGCCATCGAGGACAGCGCCGGGCACGTCGCGGTGGCAACGCATCCGGACGCGGGGGTGCGTTCCGGCTGGACCGAGTGGCTGATCCCGTACAGCGACCTGGTGGGCGTGAACCTCAACAGCGTCCGCACGATGTACATCGGCCTGGGCGATCGGAACAACCCGAAGGCCGGCGGCAGTGGCCTGATCTTCATCGACGACATCGCCTACGGCAAACCTGTAGCGGAATAGCATCGTGAAGGGCGACTCACAGACGGAAACCCAAAGCGAATGACCCACTTATTCGGGGGCGCGGACAATCCCATGACCGCCTCGGTAAGCCTGGAGCTCGTCGGCATGTAGGAGCAAATGGTGACCAAGGCAGAGTCCGCTCCAAGAACTACAGGTCTTGCGGGACAGACAGGGGAACGACACGCGACGCCCATTCTGGGGTGAGCCCCTACGAAGTACTACACGTGGGGCCTAGCCAAGCAGCAACGGTTGAAGGGAGGGATCTGCCCACAGTGACAACGGCGTTCTAGCCGCGACGACTGCCGTCGCTATCCGTAATATGACTTCAGCAGCGCCCTAATCGCCGCCTTGATATGCTCCGGCAGATCTGGCCATACGGCCACGATCTCAGCAAGGTCTGGGGGCAGTACAGAGGTGTCAATTCCCACCTGCTTTCGGCTTTCTGGTGTCAACTGAGGTGTCAACTCAGACTTGTCCGATGTGTAAGTGCTTTTATTATATGCAGTTGCCGTGGTAGAGCTCTGGTTCTGTAAACCAGGGGTTGTCGGTTCGAATCCGACCGTTGGCTTTCCCTTCCTATCTGTGCGTACCGGTGTCAATGCGCCTATGCCGAGCCTGGCTCTGCGTCGTTGGGACGCCACCGAATTGCGGACTCCATGAGTCTCGAAATCCCAGCAGGGCCATTGGTGGCCAGGCGGGAGAATGGGAGCAAGCGATGCGTGTCGACTGGGCTGTGGGAACGCGTCCGCATCGCCGGTACGACCCAGACGGACGTTTTCGCCCCACTCCCATCGACGCTGCGCCCCTAGACAAGCTTCCTGAGGGGCGTTCTCATCATTCCCAAAGTTATCAGGCCGGAGACGCACGCCGTCAACCCGACGAATCCCACCCAATGCTGCTCCAAGGAAGTGAAAGATGCCAACCCACGGCTCACCAGAGGATGAATGAGATAGATCCCAAATGTCAGCGGTGCCAGCTTGGCGATGATGACGCTGCCGCCCGATCGCCAGCAATATGCCAGGCACACCAGCGTGACCGCGAGACTGTAGGGAACCGTCGACGAGACATGGCCGGACGCAATCAACGCCAGAGATGTCACCTGCGTCAGAACGAAGATCGCCGACAGCAGGGCCCTCTGCCACCAACTCGACGAAATCATCAGGCACCGACCGATTGCGAAACCGAGAGGAACCGCGGCCAGACCGAATTCCCACTGAGGCACAGGGCACCTCAGGCCGAAAGAAAACAAACCGGCCGCATTGACAACCAACATAGACAAGCCGACACCGGTGGCGATGAGCACGACAGCCACGTGGCTGAACCGCAAGGTCCAGCGGTTCAGCGCGTAGACCAGGAATCCGGAGACAAATGCGTAAGGAAGATACCACAAGTGGACGTGCGTGCCGGCAAGAACCGTCTCCAACGATAACATCGCCTGAAACGAACTGGCCTCTCCGGAGCACGCACCCTTGATGATTCGCAGCGCCCCGTACAGGAGCGACCAGAACAACCAGGGCATCACGAGGCGGTTCCAGCGCCGCTTGAAGAAGTAGCGGGCGGGGTCCGTGCCACTGCGGTGGGTGATGAGCGAGAAGAAGATGAGCAGGAATATCGGCAGGCCGGTATAGCCAATGTACCGGTACGGTGCCCCATCCGTGTGAAACCAGACAATACCAACAGCGGCTAGAATCCTCAGTCCGTCAATGCTCGTGATTCGTTGCACTGGCAAGGGCACTGACACCGCGTCCTTCTCATCGACAATCCGGTCCTTTACGAGTTGCGATGCATCCGGTCCCATACGCTCAAATGGTCCTGTAATGAGTGATGGTCACCCCTCCAGCCAACACGAGAAGCAACAGCCGCCGATTCCTTATCATGCGTTCTCCCCATCCCTTTCGAGCGTCATCTTGCCCCTAACCGCGCAACACGTCACATCGTCTCTTACCAGGCAGATCCGTACATCATGCGACACGTGACATGTAGATGAGCGCCACCCCGAATCCTCACCATCCCTAGTATCCGGATCACCCATAGTATACGAACAGGCAATGCCGCGGTCAATCAAAATGAGCACTGCTTCAGCGACCGCGTGCATCCCGCGTTCGGCAGCCCATCTGAGACGTGCTGGCCCGTCTTTATCGGAACAGAACATGATCACGGAAAGCACGTAGGGTGCCGATGGGATTGAGGACGCCTCTTTATCTCAGCATATCGCGTAAGATGGTCAGTTTTCGGACGGCGCCTCGCTGGCGGGAGGACACGGATCCTAACGATAGGTGGCGGGTGCTGTGTCAGAGCGATTCCTGTGTTCGTGGCGCAGCGCCATCTTCATCTGCCAGAGTTCGCGGGGGATATACCAGACGCTCTTGACTACCGAGAGCCGGCTGTCCGGATCGCACGTCCAGCGTACGGGGAATTCCTTGATCCTGTAGCCGGCGCGTCGGGCGCGCAGAATGATCTCGATATCAAAGGCCGACCCATCCGTCACGGCCTCCCGGTAGAGTCGCCGCGCGATGGTTCCCCGGTAGATCTTGAAACCGCACTGGGTATCCGTCAGATCGGACGGGATGCCCATGAGCCACAGGATGCACGACCGGAAGAGGTTCGAGCAGATGCGGCGGTGAAACGCCTGGCTGTAATCGACGCGACATCCGTCCACCCTCCGCGAGGCGTGGGCGATATCGCATTCGTCGTCTTTGATCATTTTCAGGCCGTGCAGAACCTCTTCGTAAGGAACGCAGGACCCGCTGTCGGCAAACATCACGAAATCGCCGGTCGCACTGGCGATACCGGTTCGCACGGCATAGCCCTTGCCCTTGTGCTCGGGGTAGCGAATCACCTCAAGGGAAACACCTTCGTGGGGGTCCGAAAGTGCGTTCTTTGCCACGGCGGCGGTGTCGTCCGTGCTGCCGTCATCCACGACGATGATCTGGCCCGTCAGATGGTTGCCGGCCAGGAACTCGGCGGCCTCGCGAACATCGTGGACAATCTTCTCGCTCTCCTCGTATGCCGGTATCACGATTGACAGATCCATATTCCCTTGTCCATCCAGTGCGTCAGTACTGTGGTCGCCCGTTATCCATGGTAACAGGCTACCGCCCCCATTTCAAATGTTATGTTCGCTATTCGCCCGTTCCTCACCTCGTAACCCACCAGTGCCGTGCAGCCCGCTCGTGCGGCGAATGGCTGCACGTCGGCCCTCTCTCGTGGCAGCGTCGAAAGACAGGCATCGTTATCAGCCGGATGCGGATCGTCTGCCGCCCTCTTCGGATTCGGAAGCGAGCATGGTCGTTTCCGTAAGACTCACCATCTTGTACTTGATGCCGCGCCAGGTGATCGTCCGTCGAAAGGCCGAGGAGATAATGAACAGCAGCAGCAAAATGGACCACACCCAGAAAAAGAGCACGTCCGCCACCTTCGCCCATTTCATCCGCGGACGTTGCCGGGCCAGCAACGCGCCGGCCATTCGCTGCCGCAATGCCGCCCGGAGCATCTGGTTCAGGAAGAAGACCGCGCCTGCGATGCCATAGAAAATCTGGCGTTCGCGAGGCCCCTCGCCCAGCAGGGCGGCGGCCGCCAGTCCCCAGAGACCGAAGACGGAATATAAACTGCTGCACAGTCCGAACCACCAGGTGCCGGGCGCCCCGATGCGCGTGATCACGAACTGGCGCTGCGCGAATTCGCCGAGCTGCGACCAGGTCATCCGATCCACGGAGGCCGCCAGACACGCCGGTACGTAGGTCACCTTCAGCCCTGCCTGCCTGACACCACGGCTGACGACGAGGTCATCGCTCAGCGCCCGGGGCCAGATACCATCCAGTCCCAGTTCGCGGAACGTATCCACGCGGATCGCCATGGAACCGCCCCACGCCAGATTGAAACGGGTGTTACCCAGGAGTTGGACGATTTTGGCGTTTACGGCCGAGAGCGCCAGACTCGCCAGGTTGTTCGTCTCGGGCACAAACCAGCGATAGCCGCTGGTCACGCCGATGTGGGCCTTCCGCAACGGGTAGACGATGTGACTGAGCCAATGCTCGTGCACACACGCGTCGGCATCGGCAAAGGCCAGGACTTCGATCGAAGCGTCGATCTGATGGTACGCGTGCAGCATATTGTGGACCTTCTGCCCGCGGCCCTGCGCGGCACCGGCAATCAGGATGCGAACGTCGTGGGCTCTGGAGTCCGCTGCGTGCTCTTGCTTCAACGCGCAGAGCACGGGATAGGCCGGATCGGCTTCGTCCGCCACGACGAACCAGAGCAAAAAGTTGTCATAGTCCTGGAGAAGAAAGGAACGGATATTGTCGCGGAAGTTGGTGTCGAGCCCCTTGCAGGGCACAATCACCACGGTCTTGGGCTTGTATGCTGAACGCTCCTTCCTGCTCTCGCGCAGGGCGTAGCGGTAGTTGTTCAACACTTGAAACGTAAACACCAGCTGTGGCAGCACTACCACGAGGCTGATAAGGTGATACCATTCCATTCCGTACTCCGGTCGTTTGCCACTGCCCTGTCGGGCCGATCATCGCCCGGTCCACCACGACCGCGGGTCCGCCAGGGGATGCCTTAGCCGCCAAGTGCCGCTGGCCGCCACGGTCCGGGCGCCTCCCACGATTATAGCAGAAAACCGGTGGCTATGCATATGCTCGGCGATATCGAGGCTGGTCGAGAGGTTGCGTTAGTCGAGAGAGGCGGTCGCGGTCGACCGATCGTCGTGGGCCAGGACGTAGAGGACCGGCAGGACGATCAACTCCAGGATCAGCGAACTGGTCATGCCGCCGAAGATGACGGCAACCAAAGGCTTCTGGATCTCGGAACCGGCGCCGGTCGCGTAGAGCATGGGGAGCAGCCCCAGCAGGGTCGTCGCCGTGGTCATGACCAGGGGCCGGACACGTAGCCGACATGCCTCATAGACCGCTTCCAGCGTGGCCCTGCCCTGGGCACGAAGCTGGTCGCAGAAGCTCACCAGGACCAGTCCGTCCTCCACCGCTACACCCAGCACGGCGATGAAGCCGATGGTAGCGGCCACGCTGAGGTTGATCCCGAGCAGGTACATCGCGGCGATACCCCCCACCACGGCGAACGGAAGGTTGACCATGATCAGCGAGGCGCTCTTGAACGAACCCAGCGCACTGATGAGCATGACAAAGATCAGCAACAGTGCGATAGGCACGACAATGCTCAGCCGTCGCATGGCCCGCTGCTGGTTCTCGAACTGCCCGCCCCAGACCAGACGGTAACCGACGGGCAGTCCGCGCTCGATCGAAGCCAGCTTCTCTTTCGCCTCGACCACGAAGCCGCCGATGTCACGTCCGCGCACGTTACACTCGACCAGCAACCGGCGGCGTGAGTCTTCACGATTGATCTGGGCCGGGGCGTCGACCTGCTCGATGCGGGCAACTTCGCCTAGACGTACGTGATAACCCAGCGGACTGGCGACCAGCAGTCCCGCCAACTCGGGACCGGTCGCACGCACCGTCTCGGGCAGCCGTACGACGATGTCCACGGGAATCAAATCGTCATAGAGCGTCGACGCCACTTTCCCACCTACCGCGGCCTCGAGAAGTTCGTTGACGGTCTCGGCGTTGATTTTGTGCCGAGCCATGACGGCGCGGTCGAGTTGCACCTCGTATTGCGAGAAACCCGAGACCTGTTCGATCGCCACGTCGCGCGCGCCCTCCACGCCGGCCAGCGCCGGGGCGATCTGCTCGGCCGTCTCAACCAGAACGGTCATGTCGTCGCCGAAGATCTTGATGGCCACGTCGGATTTGATCCCGCTGATCAGCTCGTTGACGCGCAGCGCGATCGGTTGGGAGAAGGCGGGTCGAATCCCCGGGAAGGCTTTGAGTTCCCTGGCAATATGCTCGATGAGGTCGGCCTTCGATCGGGCGGCGGTCCAGCGATCCCGAGGCGTCAGCATGATCATCAAATCGCTCTGCTCGGGTCCCATCGGGTCTTCGGAGATCTCCGCACGACCGGTCTTGGTCACGATCGTCTCGATTTCGTCCGGGAAACGGACCAGCAGATGTTTCTCAACCTGTTGAATCTGAGCGACAGATCCCTCCAGGCCGGCCGTCGGCAAGCGGACGAGATTGACGGCCAGGGCGCCCTCATCGAGCGCCGGCAGAAACTCGGTCCCCAACCCGAGGAACATCGAGATCGCACCGACCATCAGCGCGCCGGCCACCGCCACCGTGATCCAGCGTCCCCTGATCGCAAGGCGCAAGGCCGGCATGTGCAGCACGTGAAAGAACCGCACGAACGGGTTGTCGTGAATATCGCGCGAGACGCGCTTGGCGATCATCGAGGCCAGGGCCGGGACGACCGTGAGTGAAACGACCAGCGACGACAGCAGTGCCATGCAGATCGTCAGCGCCAGAGGCTTGAACATTTTGCCTTCCAGTGACTGCAAGGTGAACAGCGGCACGAAGACAATGACCATAACCAGCACGGCGAACACCACCGGACGTGCCACTTCGCTCACGGCCCGGCCGGCGATCTCCACGCGCGTGGCGCCGGTGTCTGCATCTTCGCCCATGTGGCGGGCGATGTTCTCGGTGAGGATGATCGCCGCGTCGACCACCATACCGACGGCGATCACCAGGCCGCCCAGACTCATGAGATTGGCCGTGACGCCCTGCCAGCCCATGAGGATGAACGTCGCGGCCGCCGTCAACGGTAACGATAAGGCGACCGTCAGCGCTGCCCGCAAGTCCCAGAGCAATAGGAATAGGATCAGGATCACGAAGATCCCGCCCTGCGCCAGGGCCCGCGAGACGGTCTGGATGCAGGCGTGAATCAGGTCCGTGCGGTCGTAGAACGGCTCGATCCGCACCCCTGGTGGCAGCGACTTCTGAATCTCCGGGATCTCCTGCTTGACCCGGTCGACCACGAGTTTGGAATTGGCGCCCTTGAGCATGATCGTCATGCCCACGACCGTTTCGCCCTGGCCATCGCGGGTGGCCGCGCCGGAGGGCACCTGCGGAGCGACCTTCACTTCCGCCAGGTCCCCGACGTACACCGGGGTCCCGTCGGAGGCCTTGACGACGATGCGCTCGATGTCGTTGACGTCCCGCAGCAGGCCCTGTGAGACGACGTTGATCTGCTCGAAATCCTTGACGATGAAGCCGGCGCCGGCGTTGCGATTGTTGATCTCGATCGCTTCGATCGTATCGCGCAGCGAGACACCAAACTTCAATAACAGCTCGGGATTGACGATTACGTGGAACTGGCGCACGAAACCGCCCATGCTGTTGACTTCGTTGATGCCGGGCAGGCGCCGCAATTGCGGCGCGATCAGCCATTCCTGGATGGTGCGCAGGCCCATCGCGTCGGCGTCGCTGTGGACGAATGCCCGGCCGCACTGCGGGCAGGTTCCCGCCTGCCTGGACCAGACGGCCTCATGGTCCGGACAATAGTATCCTGCGGCCACGCTGTATTGGTAGATCTCACCCAGTCCCGTGGAGATGGGTCCCAACTCAGGGTCGACACCCGCGGGCAGACGCTCGGCCACCATCGCCAGGCGCTCGAAGACCAGTTGCCGGGCGAAGTAGGTGTCGACGTCGTCCTCGAAGATGACCACCACCTGGGATAGCCCCGACTGCGAGAGCGAGCGCACCTGGCGCACGTCGGGCAGGCCGGACATCTGGGTTTCGATGGGGAAGGTAACGAGCCGCTCGACCTGGCCCGGACTGAAGCCCTGGGCTTCGGAGAGGATCATCACCTGCACGTTGGTCACGTCGGGAAAGGCGTCGATCGGCAGGCGTGTCCAGGTCAGGCCGCCCAGGAGCAGGACAATCGCTCCCAGTAGCAGGACCAGAAATCGCTGCCGCAGTATGAAATTCAGTGTCGTGTTCAGCATGGTCTATGTCCATCGCAGGGGCGAATAATCGTCCGCCCCTACCACAATCCTGCTTTTCATCGTCGGGTGGCAGCCTCAAGCGCAGCTTGGAGACGGCCTGTTCTCGAACCCATCCCCAACTCCTTCGGAGTTGAGGCTGCCACCCGACCACAACGTTGGTCGCTAATGCGCGCAGCCGGCCCCCATCTTCTCTTTGAGCACCTCGCTCTTGAACATGAACGCGCCCTGCGTCGCGATCGTCTCGCCTTCGGTCAGCCCCGCCAGCACTTCCACCAGTCCTTTGTCACGATGTCCCACCGCGATGTCACGGCGAATCCACAGCTCGTCGGTAAGCCGGGCGAACACGAAATGCTCCCCTTCGTCCGTCAGCACGGCGCTTTCGGGCACGTGCACGACCGGCTCGCACTCGACCAGCGGGATAAACGCGGTGACGAACATGCCCGGCTTGAGCTTGCCCTGGACGTTGTCGGCCACCAGGCGCACCCTCAGCGTGCGCGTGTCACGATCTAACTGATTGCCGAGCAGATCCACAGTCGCTTTGAAAGTCTCGCCCGGGAACGCCGCGACGCGCAGCTGAGCCTCGACTTTGTCCGTGGACGACATGCGGTCGTAGAGGGCCGCCAAGTCGGATTCATACAGGTCGCACAAGACCCAGACGCTGGAAAGGTCTGCAACGCGATACAGGCGCTGGGCGGGACTGACCAGTTGACCGCGCACGATGTTCTGTTCGAGAATGGTTCCCGCAATGGGCGTCGTCAGGACCAGTTGACCGAATTTGTCATCCGGATCGGTCGTGGCTAGAACTTCGATCTGTCCGTCGCTGAGCCCGAAGAGCTGGAGTCGCTTGCGCGCCGCGGCCACGGCCACCTGGGTGGCCACGAATTCCTTTCGGGCCGTAAGAAAGTCCGCCTGACTGCTGACCTGCCGGTCGACCAGCGTCTTCTCCCGTTCGTACGTTTGCCGAGCCAGATCGAGTTTGGCCTGGGCTTCCAGAAAGTCAGCTTGGGCCTGTCCGAACTCGGCCGACTGGATCACCGCCAGCGTATCGGAGGCTTGCACGGTATCGCCCAGCAGGCGCTGAATGGTTTCGACGCGGCCGCTGCCGGCCGAGGAAATCTCTACGACGCGCGTCAGGTCCAATTGAATCTCCCCGGTCAGTTGCAGCGCGTTACGCACACGCTGTTCGACCTGTACGCGGTGCGCCCGGACGAGCCCTTCAGCCAAGGCGGGGTTCAGCTTGGCCACGCCGAGCTCGTAGCGACATTCATCGCATTCGATCGTCGCGCAATCGTGCTCGCACTGCAGCTTGCTCAGTTCGTCCAAACTCAGCGCCTCGTGCGCTGCGTGCTCATGCTGGTGGTCCCCTTCGTGGTCTTCATGCCCATCGGGCTCTTCGCCGCCGGCACCGTGATCCGATGCCACCTCCCCATGTTCGTGCCCATGGGTCTCAGCCTCGGCGCCGGCGGGGCTCGCTTGCGACCAGTTCGACGACGTCAGAAAGACCAGGAGCAGAGAAAGGCCCACGAAAACGACCAGCGAAACAGTCGCATGGATGAATCTATTTCTCATCGGACAATTCCTCCGATAGTGGTTTGGATGTTGAAATAGGTGTCGCGCTCGGCTCAGGTTCGGGCAGCGCCTGCCCGATCAGTCGCTCAATGGTGGCTCGGCTGCGGTGATACGTCGCCAGCGACGTTACGTACTGGAGTTTGGCCTCGAACAACGTCCGCTGGGCATCCAGGACCTGGAGGTAGTTGAACTTGCCTTGCCGGTAGCCTTCGTCGGTGGCCTCGTAGGCGCTCTGAGCCATGGGCAGCACATCGTCGGCCAGGACGTTCGCTTCGACGAATGCGACCGAGGCACTCTCCAGCGCCCGGGCCAGGGCCGTGCGCGCGGCCATCAGGGCCGTCTCGCGATCGTCCCGCGTCTTGGCGAGCATCTGTCCGGCCGCCTCGATCCCGCCCTGGTTGCGATCGAAGGCGGGCAAAGGAATGGAAAATCCCATCACAAAGGCTGTGTCATCAGTTTCATTGAAATGACGCACGCCCGCGCGCAGGCCCACATCCGGAACGCGCTTGGCCTTCTCCACTTCCAGCAGGGCCCAGCGCCGGCGCATCTGTGCCTCCCAGCGAGCCAAGTCGGGATTGTCCGCCATCAAGGGCGTCAGGTCATCCGGGGCCGGGATCGGCGCGATCCGGTAGAAGTCGCCACGAACGCTGTCGAAGCGAGGCGTCTTGCTGCCCCAGGCCAAGGCAAGCTGCGCGCGCACGGAGTCAAGCTGCCGCTCGGCCCGGGCCAGTCCCAGTCGCGCGTTGGCGACCGCCACCCTGGCCTTGGCCTGGTCCACCGGCGGGTCCTTACCAGCGGTCACCCGCTGCTGGACGGCTTCATAGGTCCTCTCAGAAAGACCGACCAGTTCTTGCACGGGACTCATCTGCTCCTGTGCCGCCAGTGTCTCGATGAAGGCGAGTGTCACCTTGTACATCACATCGAGCTTCTGCGATTCATAGTCCCACTGGGTCAGGTCCTTGTCGATCTCCGCCAGCCGCGTGCGTTTGAACCGTTTGTCGCCCAGTTCGATCAACTGGCCGAGCTGAAGCGAGGTCTCTGCGCCGTCGAAACCACGTCGGTCGCCTGCGCCTCCGAACTCTTCGATCTCGAACTCCAGCTCCGGATTCGGCAGGAGCCTGGCCTGCAACTCGCGTGCTTCGGCCGCCTGGCGCGCCCAGGGGAACGCATGGAGCGCCGGATGGTTGACCAGCGCAAAGCTCACGGCATCAGCCAGCGTGACAACGCCGTTCGGCTCGACACGTTCGGCTGAAGCTTGCGGCCCGGCGGACCCGGTACGAGCCCGTATGGCCTCCGGTCGCGACGCCGTACGGCCGTGCGCGCAGCCGGCTGCCACCAATAGCAATCCAACAGACAGTAGGCAGCGATACCTGGAGTACATCAATAGCAACCTTACATTCGCGATTCTTGTCGTTGGAGACACAGTCCGTCTGCCTCTTTCTCAGAGGGTATGGACTTCACTGGTGTGAGCGAAACCCGTCAGAGCAGCGACGGGCTCGCGCGCCGGCTAGACGACCAAGATGACGCTGCTCAGAGGCGTGAAGTAAGAAGTGCTTCCAAGGGTGTGTCCCCGGCCCGAGGCCCACAGTTCGGCCCGCACTTGGGTGGCATCATATCCGGCGTCATTGAGGCATGCCAAAGGATCCACCCAGGACCCGACCCAGCCATCGACGACGACCATCGGCACCGGAACATCAGCGCAGCGACTACAATGACTGTGTCCATCCTCTTGGTGGGCTGCTGACTGCGGGCCCAGCGGCACCACCGCGCCGGTGTGATCGTGCGCGTGAAGGCCCAAATGCATCGCCGCGTGACCCTCGCAAGGCACGCACAGAAACAGACCGTGCGCCAGGCTCATCACCAAGCCCAGACAAGCAAGCTCCTGCAACTGTCGTCGGTATCGTTTCACGCTGAAACACTCTTGTCAATCGCGCCGTATGCGCTACCTATGATAGGTTCCGGTGCCCGGCGAATCAATCTTTTCCTTTTCGGCGCACAGAACAGACCTTGCATACTATACCCGGCCGACCCCGGATAAGTTCTGTGAACACGTCAATTTAGGCAATTCGGCGCGTATAACTCGTCATATCGGATGTATCAACTTACCCAGAAAGAAGCAGCCAGAGATGAAAAGAAACGATCGAAAGGTCGCGGTCGTCGGCGCCGGCTCGGTCGGCGCCAGCTATATCTACGCCCTGCTGCAAACGGGGTTGGCTAGTGAGATTGCCCTGATCGATCTCGATGCCCAGCGCGTCGAGGGCGAGGTGATGGACCTATCCCACGGCCTGCCGTTCATTCCGCCGGTCTCGGTCAAGGCAGGTACGTATGCCGACTGTGCCGATGCGCACCTGGTCGTGGTCACCGCCGGAGCCAAGCAAATACCGGGGCAATCACGCACCGAGCTGATCCAGAAGAACGCCGACATCATCAAGTCCATCTGCGGACAGATCCAGGATCAGAATCCCACCGCCGTCGCGCTCATGGTCACCAACCCGGTCGACACGCTGACCCAGGTAGCGCTGCGGAGACTATCGCTGCCCCGGACGAAGGTCATCGGCTCCGGGGCCGTGCTGGACAGCGCCCGGTTCAAATATCTGCTCAGCCGGCATTGCGGGATCGACGCCCGCAACGTCCATGCCTATATCCTGGGCGAACACGGTGACAGCGAAGTGCCGGCCTGGAGCATGACGCACATCGCCGGCATTCCGATTCGCAAATATTGCGAAACCTGCCACGCGTGCGACTATGCGACGCATCACCGGGAGATCGCCGAGCAGGTGCGTAACTCCGCTTACCACATTATCGACTACAAGGGCTCGACCTACTACGGGATCGGGCTATCCCTGCTGCGTATCACCGCCGCAATCCTACGCAACGAGCGCAGCGTGCTGACCGTCTCGACGTACCTCAAAGGGGAGTACGACCTGAAAGATATCTGTCTCAGCGTCCCGTGCATTGTGGGCGCCGAGGGGGTGGAACGCATCGTCGAGGCCCGCCTGGAAGCGGAGGAACAGGAGCAACTGGAGCGCTCCGCCCACGTCTTGCGTCAGGTTTTCGAACAAGTCAGCCTCTAACCCACTGATCCTTTTGCCTGCGGTCGGCAAACCTGATACGATGGTTGCCGTCCTCAACGAGACGCGTTCGTCGGGACAGGAATTCCTTGGTGTGGAGAACAAACCATGAAGAAGATCGGCAAACTCTTCCTGCAAGGCCTGATCGCGATCCTTCCGATCACCCTGACGCTGTATCTGATCTACTGGCTCGCCACCGCGGCCGAATCGGTGCTGGGCCAGGCCATCCGGTTTGTCATCAAGGACTACTACCGCCCCGGCCTCGGCGTCCTGGCGGGTTTTCTCCTCACGGTCGGCGTCGGCATCCTGTTGAGACTCTGGGTCGTTCGCAAAGTCTTCTCTCTGGGCGAGACCCTGGTGCAGAAGATACCGGGCATCAAATCCATTTATAGCTCCGTGCGCGATCTCGTCGGCTTCTTCGACGCCTCCAAGCAGAAGGAGTTCGACAAGACCGTCATGATCAGTGTGGGCGACGACGATACCCGTCTGATGGGCCTGGTCACCCGGGAGAGCTTTGCCGACCTTCCCGAGGGCATCGGCGACGACACCACGGTCGCGGTCTATCTGCCCATGAGCTACCAGTTGGGCGGCTTCACCGTCATGGTCCCCAAGGACAAGATCCGGCCGGTCGATATGAAGGTCGATCAGGCCATGAAATTCGTCCTGACGGCCGCCGTCTCGGCCGAGGAGAAAAAAGAGCAGTAGACGCCTCCCCCTGCCGAGAACCCCATCACAAATTTTTTTCACTTGCGGCGAACCTTCGCCTCTTTATATAGTAATATCTATATATAGCATTATTGGTATGTATAGGGCATCGAGATGGATAAGGAACTGGCAACCTACGCGGCAGACGTGCTCCGGGCCGTGGCCCATCCGCTCCGATTGCAGGTCATCGAGCTGTTGGAGAAAGGCGAGATGTGCGTCGGGGCGATCAGCGAGGCTCTGGGTGAGAAGCAGGCGATTACCAGCCAGCAGCTCAACATCATGAAGAACCGGGGCATTCTGACGAGCCGGCGGGAAGGGACCAAGGTGTTCTACCGGCTGGAGAACCGAAACGTCACGCAGGTGCTTAACTGCGTTTACAACCATTGCCAGGCGAGAGCCAGAAAAGGACAGCAATGAGCGAAGCACAGGAAACCACCGGCGCGCAGCGACCGGAGAAATCCTACGGGCCTACTCTACTATATGTCCTGATCGGACTCGTCGCCGGAGCGGCGCTGACGGCTGCCGCGTTTCTCCGGGCGACGGACATCGTCGAGGGGATCGATCCGTTCAAGGTCTTCAAGCCGCAAGTCTTGGGGCTGGCCGGCGCTGTTTTCATCGGCATGGTTCTGATCTTGAGTTTCTTCACGTATCGCCCGTGGTGTCACTTCTTCTGGCCCTTCGGCCTGGTCGGCTGGGTCGCGGAGAAGATCAGCGTCTTCAAGGTCCACGTCGACTACGACAAGCGCGTCGCCTGCGCCGCGTGCGAGAAGGCCTTCCCCTCGACCGTGATGGGCGCGATCCTCAAACGCGACCGCGTGATTCCCGACTGTTTCGCCTGCGGCACGTGTATCGAAAGCTGCGCGACGAAGGCCATTGCCTTCCAGACCGGCCGCCGCGCGAAGCCGCCGGTAGGGAAGTTCGCGGGTGATGAGAGTCATGAACGACATGAACGCCCGGTCGAGGACCGATCGTAGAAGGCATGCGAAAGATGAATCACGTTCACTCGGACGTTGTGCAAAGATGGGAAGAGAAATGGACTTGAAACACAAAATCACCAACTACTGTCTGAAGCATTACAAGTTGGTCACCACAATCATGGTCGTCGTCACGCTCGCACTCGGTGCGTTTATCCCACTGATTCGCGTGGACACCGATCCGGAGAACATGCTCTCGGCCGACGAACCGGTGCGCGTGTTCCACGACCAGACCAAGGAAGACTTCGTCCTGTACGACATCGTCGTGCTGGGGGTGGTCAACACGGAGGACCCGAACGGTGTCTTCAACGTCGCGTCGCTGAACCGGATCTACGAGCTGACCGAATTCGCCCGCACGTGGCAAAGCGCCAAGGATCCCAACGAGGGCGTGGTCGAGGTCGATCTGATGGCGCCGTCGCGGGTCGACCACATCAGCCAGGGCGGTCCGGGCGTGGTCAAGTTTGAATGGTTGATGCCCCAGCCTCCGACGACCGAGGCCGAGGCCCTGGAGATTCGCGACAAGGCAATGTCCAACCCGCTGCTGAACGGGACCATCGTCTCGGAGGACGGCAAGGCCCTGTCGCTCTATATGCCCCTGACAAGCAAGCACATCAGCCATGAGCTCTACCAGGCCCTGAACGCCGAGGTCGCGCGGTTCGCCGGTGACGAGGAATACCACATCACGGGGCTGCCGGTCGCCGAGGACACATTCGGCTACGAGATGTTCGTGCAGATGGCGATCTCGGCGCCGCTGGCGATGGCGGTCATCTTCATCCTGATGCTGGCGTTCTTCCGCAAGCTGATGCTGGTGATCTCGCCTATGATCGTCGCGATGGTCGCGGTGATTGCCACGATGGGCGCGCTGATCGGGCTGGGTTATCCGGTCCACATCATGAGCTCGATGATCCCGATCTTC
>CP070782.1:3033310-3042494 GCA_020346325.1 Phycisphaerales bacterium | reverse complement strand
TCGCGAGACACGCGTCGTCCGCGACGCCAACGCCCGAGTCGCATAGGGCGGAATGAGGGTCTCGCCAAGGAGAAAGGCGGTGACCAGCCCGACGATCTCCACCGTCGAGATCGTCTGGAAACCGGCCACAGACGAACTCCGGGCCTGCGCGACTAATCCCGCCAGTCCGCCTTCCAGATGAAAGCCCAGGACAACCAGCAGAACAATCGGTAGGAGGATGGCAAATGCGCTGAACTGAAAAGCGTCGGTAATCACGCTGGCCCGCAGTCCACCGAAGGTCGTGTACAAGGCGGTGATCCCCGCGACGAGGACGACGGACGCCCAGGCCGGCATCGCAAACATGTCCCGCGCGACCAATCCACCGGCATGCACCATGACCGCGGCCAGGCCCGCACAGAGCCCGACGGAAATGACGCCCGCCACGATCTGACAGTTGCGGCTGTAGCGCTGCCCGATGGCGTCCCCCAGGGTGTGACAATGGTCTAGGGCCCTCAGGCGCGGCGCCACCAGCGCCCCGACGAGAATGTTCTGGAGGGAATACGCCAGGCCGATCCCCAGAAAGAGAAAGCCGCTGTGAAACCCTTTGCCGACGAAGGCGATGGAAAAAGCGGGACCGACGTAAGTCGCACAGAGACTACCGAAGACAAGCGCCAGCGGCAATGTGCGACGCGCGAGCGAAAACTCCGCGTACGCCCGCGCCGCCCGGGCGCGCAGGGCGACAAACGTGAGCACCGCCACGTAGCCCACCACGAGCACCGCCGACAAAGCCGTATGCACCGTTCCGTTCCCTTATCCGTCTATCACCTCCCGCTTGGCGTGACGAAGCGGGTCTGCAGACGCTTGTTCTCCGTCTATTCACGCCCTTCTTGAAACATCTCCTCCTCTAGTTCGCTGATCACCGCATTGAGTTGCGATTCCGTGCGAATCCAGCCGACGTCGGGGTCCACCAGGAACGTGCGATACCACTGGATCAGGTTCTTGGCGAAGTCGGCGTCCTTGCAGTAGATACCGAAGGAGATCTCGCCGGCGTGCGAGCCCCGTTTGCGCGGGATCTGCGGAAAGGCCAGCAGCACCGCCTTACGCGACAGCATGAACTCGATATCGGAGACCTTGCTGTTGTAGATCCGCAGTCGCCCCGATTCGATGGCCTCGGGATACTTGCGGAACAGATGGCGCGCCGCGTTGGAGAACCCCGGCACGCTGAGGTTCATCGCCCGGTGGACCCGGACATCGGGATACTCCTCGATAATCATGTAGAGCTGGCTGAGGTAGTCGTCCATGGGCTGGCGTTCGCCCTCGAACAACATGCAGGTCCACAGCTCGCCCTGCCCGGTGGCGTCCAACTGGTCCTCGCACATCTTCTTGGCGGCGTTGTACGTCTCGCGCCGGCTGCCGAGCACCTTGAGTTGCCTCTGCATCAGCACTTCGGCCCAGACCGGGACATCCTTCGGCAGCGCATCGGGCGGACAGACGCCCAGTCGCGTCATGAGACGTAGAAACTGCTTGTGTTCTGAGCCATAAAAGCGGCGTCCGACGACGCTGCCCACGTTGCCATTGCATTCCAGGCCGTACTTCTTGTGATAACCGAACGACAGCCGATGCACCTGGTAGCCCCGCTCGGTGAGCTTCTGCTCGAAGTCGTTAATCAAAAAGAGCGCTTCCTTTTCCGGCGCCTTGTCGACCGACAGATGGACGTTGGGACACAGGACGATAGGCCGTTCCCCCAGCATGCCCACCAAGGCGCCGAATTCATCGGCCGCGTCTTCAATCTCCCGACGACTGTCGTATCGCTCGATACAAACAAAAATTACCCGTACATCGTGAAACTCCGTCCGCGGCTGCGGCGGAGAAACTGTGGATGGATCGATGCGATTGCTCGGTCTCTTATCCTCGAAATAGCACGAGGAACACTGATAACTGTCGATGATCATGCGTTACGTCAATTCCATTCCAAAACGGCTACAGATTCACGCGATTGCGGCGGGGAGTTCGCGTTGACGCCTGCGCTTTCTTCTGTCGCGAGACAATAGCGGCGTCAACGCGCGAGATAAAAAGCCCCACATCCGGGGTCACGGCTTTTTCGCTGAATCCCGCGCTGTTCAACAGACGCACGACCTCCGTGGCCTCCCAGAACTCGTCCGAGCTCTTGATGCACTTGGCCTCGTCTCGCGTCAGCGACTTGAGGAAGCCGGGCAGGCACCCATCGCGCAGGGCCACCGCATAATCCGCCAGCAATTCCTGAATTTCCCGATTCGTGTTCGCCATCGTACACTGCTCCCATGAGAAGACGTTCAGTCTTCGTCGGTGTAATCTTTCAACATCCCTCGCAATTTCAAGATCGTTCGGTATTCCAACATCTTCACGGCCCCCACCGTCGTCTTGAGCTGATTGGCGATCGCCCGGTTCGACATACCCTGCATCCACATCTCGATCGCCTTGCGTTCCCGCGCCTTGAGCTTGCCCAGCATGCGGTGCAGCAGCTGTTTCAGCTCGGCCTGCGAGATCATCTCGCACAGCCCCAGCTCCGGGGCCACCAGGTTCTCAAGATCCGCCTGTGATAAGGCCAAGTTCCGATTCATGCGTCGATACACCTCGCGGAGCCGCTTGCGCATGTAGTAGAGATACACAGTGCGCAACAGATGCGCATCGTTGGCAATGTCACGCAAGTGACTCGGATCTTCCCAAATGTCCGCATACACATCTTCCAGCACATCCTCGCACTCGACCTCGTTGCCGAGATAGCGATACAGATGGCGAATAAAGATATTGAACGTCGCTCTAACAAAAGGCTCCATGGCCCGGCGACGAGACTCAGCATCGGGGGACGTCAGTCCCTTGAGAGCGTTACGCAGCCGCTTATCCATATCCGGTTACTTCGTTCTCCGTTTCGCGATATTGGCGACCTTCCCGGTCTGTCGCGCGCCGTCTCGACCGGCGCACCATCCCGTTACGGAAGGTGCGGGACACGCTGCCCCGCAGATCCCCATTCTATCGTAGCACTGTGAGAAACTCAACCGGCAAGCGCTCATGCGATCCTCCGTTTCGCCGAAATCCACCGTGCGGATCGTAGCCCCCGCACCCGGTCCGTCAGGGTCATCACCCTCTTATCGTTTCGTTCGTTATCCGTCATATCCGCAAGCTCCTGGCCACGAATCTCAACGCGTTCGACCGACGGGCGTAGCCGAGGTCCGGCGGCTCGGGCCTCGTTCCGGGCGAGCCCCCGACTCCGAGGCGCGGGTCCGGGGGACATCCAGATGGCTCTGGAGCCAGGAGGACGCCAGCAGCGCCAGATCGGCAAAATCGACTCGACAGTTGCCGTCGAGATCGCCGGCCGGCGTTTCCGGACAGCCCGCCACCGCCGGCCCGGCCAGTACCGCCATGTACACATTCCACAGCCCGCCCCGGTCGTCCTGCCAGACCACGGTCGTCCCGCTGAGCGCCGGACGAATCTGATCGCCCGGATCGTCGGTGATCTGGAAGGTCCGCCCGGTGATGAGGTTGTGGCCGAAAATGTCCCAGTTGCCGTTCCGATCGTCCTGCCAGACCACGAGGTGTCCGTCGATATCCGGATCGCGCTGGTGCGCGGGGCCGGCAGCAATGGCGAACTCGCGCACTTCGTTCTGATCGGCGATCCGGGCAGCGTAGATATCCCAACTCCCGGAGAAGTTGTCCTCCCAGACCACCACGTCGTCACTGACGACACCGCCCTGCTGATCGCTCTCCAGCAGCGCCACCGGGAATTCGGTCGGCCGATCTTGAAGCCAGATGTCCGCCGCCAGCAGATCCCAATCGCCGAAGAGATTGTCCTGCCAGAGAACGGTGTCCCGGTAGATCGAAGGGGCCTTCTGGTCAAATTCGAAAGGCGCGATGGCGAATTCCAAGGGCGAACAAGGATCGGTGATATCGGCGCCGTAAACGTCGTAGTCGGCGCCATTCGTATCCTGCCAGACGACCACGTTGCCATGAATCGCCGGCGCCTCTTCGTCGTTGGCGGGGATGTCCGAGACGACATAGCCGATCGGCGCGTCCATATCGGTCACGTCGGCCAAGCGAATATCCCAATCGGTGGCGTCCTGGCCTGTCACCAATTCCTGCCAGACCACGCGCCGACCGTAGACGGCCGGATGGGTCTGGTCGTTGGCATTGCCCAGCACTGTGAACGACACCTCATCCGGATTGTTGACATCCACGACGTAGATGTCGTAATCCCCAAACTCCGAGACGAATTCCTGCCAGACCACCATCGTCCCGTGGATGTCCGGGCGTTCCTGATCGTCAGGCCCGGCCAGGACCGGGACCTGGGGCCAGCGGCCCGCTTGCGCCGCCGCACCGATAGCGCTAGCGAGCAGGAGGAACCCTGCCAACGTTCTGGATTGCTGGCGTACCATCGTCTTCCTTCTTGGCCGGGGGTAGATCCGGATTCACGCGCGCCGAACCAACCTCGGCATTCTTCTCAGCAGATGCCGCTTCCATCCTCTTGAGCACGTTGGTCTTGTTCGTCCCCGACGCCGCCGGCCTCGTCGACGCGCCAGGCGTGATCGTCAGACCGCCGGTGCCGCTCGACTGCGTCTGCGGCGACCGACCGGCCCCTTCGGCACCGGTCGTCTCGATCTTCTCCAGCAGATCGAGCAGTATCTGCGCGGCCTCGGCGTTGTCGATATCGCGACGCGCCTGCTCCAGTGGCGTCCGGGCATAGGCAGTCTCGCCCACCCCCAGCAGTTGATAGCCCAGCAGAAGCTGGAGGTCGGCATCGAAACCGTAATCCTCGACTTTGTCCAGCAACTCCTCGATCTGGGCGAACAGCGCATCGTCGTCGGCATAGAGGCCGCGCGGATAGAAGACACCCTGCTCTTCGGGCGTGACCTGTTGCAGGGCCATGCGCAGGACCTTGGCCGCCTCCGAATACTTCCTGCCCGCAAACAGCGCCTGGGCATAGGCGAACGGGAGAATCCGATCCTCGGGCGCCAGTTCCATCGCGGCCGCGAACGCCTCGGCGGCTTCGTGGTAGCGCCCGGCCTCGAAGCTGGTCACGCCGTTCTCGAAATAGACATCCGCCTGCGTCTGGGCCGCCGGTTCGGAGGACTGCTGTTCGGCGACGCGCTGCTGGACCTTGGCCAGGGTCTCGGCGTCGATCCCGTAGGGCAGCACGTCTTCGCTGGCGGCAGTGTCCTCGCCCGTGTAGTAGTTGTAGGTGTAGTAGTTGTACGTACCCGCATAGACCTCACGTGGGATCGGGTAGTAGCCATACCAGGTGTAGGGATGCCAGCCGTACCAGTAGTAGCGGGTGTAGGTGTAGTCCCAGGGCCACCAGCCTCCCAAACTGATGAAGACGTACTTGCGGTGGTAGTACGGATAGACCCAGTGATAGTACGTGCGCGGACCCCAGCGGTAGTACACGGGGTAGTGATAGCGCGGCCAGATGATGCGATTGCAGAGCCGGTGGTAGCGGTCACGATAGATATGGACATGACGCGGGCTGTGCCGGATCAGATCCGGGCGGTCACGATAGACGATGCGCGGTCGCGTCGACACGTAACTGCGGCTCAGACGATCCACGTCCCTGATACTCGCCCGCGTTCCGTGGCGACGGGCGTAACTGTCCAGACGCGGCGCCAGCGTCGTGCGCTCGCGCAGCTCCGTGCCCGCCACCTGTACGCGCTCGGTGCGATCGACGGCGCGGGCGGCCGAAACCGTCCGGCGCTCGCCGATGCGATCGCGGGTAGCCCGGCGAATGCGCTCAATACCGCCAGGCGATGGACTACTCGGCATCCGGACTTGGCGAGACACGGACGGTGCCGATGAACCGGAGCGGGTGGTGGCTGTCGACTCGCGGCGCTGGGTCTGCACGGACTGGCGCTTGCCCACGAGGCGCCGGACCACGGAATCGCGGCGACCCGAGGTGCCCTGCCTGGTGCCGCTGTTCGACTGGTCCATGCGCCGCTGCAAATCCGCGCTGCGCTGCCGGGTGGACTCCACCGACGGCGTGCGCGTCGTCGGCGTCTGCCGTGGCGGCCTGATCTGCGTGAAGCGCGATTCGCGTTGCGTCCGGGTTTGCGTTGAAGTCGACGGATTCGTCGGTGTCACCGACGGCGTCGTGATGCGCCTTTGCGTCTGTGTTTGTGTTTGCGTTTGAGTGCGCGTGTTGAGCGGCGACTGCGTGCGCGGTGTGAATACCCGCGTGCGGGTAGTTGAGCTGCTCCTCGGTTGCTGGCCGATCCGGCTCCCAATACTGGGCGAGCGCGACAGGCCCGACGACGTTGAGGTGGAGGTGTTGGGCGATCGTGTGATACTGCGGGTCGGACTCTGAGGAGACCTGGAGAAGGCCGTGGGCGTTCGGCGCTGGGTCGGCGCGCGGCTGACCGTTGGTGACCGACTCGGCACGCGCGTTTGGCTCCGGGTCGGGGCGCGACTGACCGACGGGGCCGGAGTTGACGGCCTCCGGACGGTAACCGAGCGGCTGTTGCTGCGGGTCGACAGGCGCGGAGCCGTCGGAGCCGACCGTCTCTGCGTAACGACTTGGTTGCGCGAACGACTCGAGATCGATGGCGCCGAACGGCGGATACTGGGCGCTCAACTACGACTCGGCATTGATCGCCGCGGCGCGGGCCGCGCCACCGAGCGCGAGGGGGCCCGGCTCGGCGCCGGCGCCGATCGCCTGGTCTGCGCACTGCTCTGCGACCGCGCCTGGCTGCGACTGCTGCTGCGTCGCGAACTCTGCGCCTCGGCCGCCAGCGACAGCAGCAGCACGGCTGCGATGGCCAGCGCCGCGCGGGCGACGCCGCGACCAGATTTCGTTTTCGCGAGAAACATCATACAGCTCCTTTCTCCGGCGATCTGCTTCTCCGGCAACCCGGGACTCCCCTTCCCGCATCACCGCCGGCATCGAGCACGCCATGTGAGATCGTGCGATATATGACCGTCATCACACACTCCAGGATAGAGCATACATGCCATAAAGCCAATTATAAAAAGAGCTTAAGATCTGCGCCAGGAAGGTCGGCCTTATCGGCCGGGCGGGTGTTCGGTTGGTTGAATCCGTTGCCACCATAATGCCATACTCCTGTCGAGACCCTCTTTTCCAGCAGGTAAAGGCCCCGAGATCGCCCCCGGTCACACAGAAAATCGGCGAAAGAGCGTAGATTCCTGGAATTTTCCCAGCCGGGCGTGAGGGGGTATGAAACAGCCTGATCAGGCCCGCGACCGAGCCGACGCCGGATAGCCGGCCCAATCAGTTCTCCCGGCCCGACGCGGCGCGCAACTCCCTGAGAAACACCTCCGGCACCGCCGTGCCGAGTTCTTTCGCCCGCTGCACGTCCGCCCAAGCCTTGTCGTAGTCTCGCTTTCTGCAAAACGCCCAGCCCCTATTGACATAGGTGATCCCGTCGTTCGGATCGAGTTCGATGGAGCGGTTGAAATCCGCGATCCCGAGCTCAATATCTCCCCTGCGGAAATAAGCCAAACCTCGACTGTCGTAGGCGTCAGCGTAGTCCGGGACTATTTCAATCGCTCGTGAATAGTCGGCGATGGCCTCGGCATACCGGTCCTGCCCACAATACGCCAGCCCTCGGCTATGGTAGGCATCCGCATTGTTAGGATCCAACTCTATACACCGGGTAAATTCTACCAGCGCACGTGGAAGCCAGCCTTGGCGGGCATAAACTTCTCCACGTTCCCAGCAGGCTTCGGCGTCCGTGGGATTGAGCCCGATGGCCTTCGTAAAGTCTTCGACAGCATGATCGTATTCGCGTATTGCAGAGTACGCACACCCTCGATTGTAGTAGGCCAGGGCATAACCACGGGCGATTTCGATGGCTCGGCTGTAATCGGCAATCGCGCGATTCGGATCGCCCTTATACATGTAGGCCAGTCCCCTTTGGACGTAGGCCTCGTGGTCGCGTGGAAACACCTCCAGGTAAATCGTGCAATCGTCGATACAACGGCCGTATGCCCCCAGGCTGAAGTAAGTCTCCGCTCGGCCACTGTAGAGGGGAGTCAGACTGGGATCGATTTCAAGAGCCCGGTTGTAGTCCGGAATCGCCGTCTGATAGGCGCCCATGCCGCAATGGGCTATGGCTCGACCGGAATAGGCCAGTGCATCGCAAGAGTCCGAGGCAATCAGTTGTGTGAATTCCGCGAGGGCTTTGTCGTACTGCTCGTTATCGAGATACTCATCGGCTCGGTCATGGCGACGTTCTGTCGAGGACTCACGCTGCGCCAGTGACCAGAGCAAAGCGATTACCAACAGCCCCAGGACCCACTTGACCGTATCGTTGATTTCTTTTTGCGTCATCGCAATTCTCGCTTCAGCGTTGCTATGCGCCGTGCCACCTGATAGCGTCCCGCCCTGTTTGCCTATGATTGTACGTCACAGGTGGCAATGATTCAATGGGATCGTACCCGGCACATCTTCGGCGCCGTGTCACGGAACCGCGGCGCCGGCCGCCTCGGGGATGACGATCGTGAGGGTGGCGGTATCCTGTTGGGCGCCGTCGGTGACGATGAAGGTGATGACGTACGCGCCGGGCTGAGCGTCGGCGGCCGGCCAGGTGAACGTCTGGTCGATGAACGTGGCCCCTTCAGGCAAGTCCTGGGCCACGTAGGTCAGCGCGTCGCCATCGGGGTCGGTGGCACTGACGGTGACAGTCAAAGGCTCCGGCCCTCCCCCGGTCGGTTCCGGAATCGGAGCGAAGACGGGAGCCTGGTTCGCCGATTTGCTGGCTTCGCCGGTTCGACCGTAAGCGCCCATGTTGACGCGATAGCCATGCGGGAACGGCTCGTCGCCCAGCGCCTCGTTCGGATCGCCCGCGTCAAGGCAGGGGCTGGTCAGCCCATCGAGGACCCAAGTGCCCGTGTTGGGGTCCCAGCGGCCGAACTGCGACCGCAGGCGGAAATCGCCGCCGTTCGGGTCGGCAAAGAGCGGATCGGCGTCGATATTGCCGGCACCCCAGGTGACGGTCGACTGACTGCCGGAAACGGAGACGCCGTCCTGACCGCCCTGAATGTCACTGTAGGAGATCGTCAGATGCGACCCCCGGTCTGCGATCTCGGTGTTTGAACTGCCGTCAAGCGTGATCGGTTGCGGACAATCCCAAATGATACAGTTGATCACCGTCGCGATCCCGCCGCCCGGCGACAAACTGTACGGCGGGTCCCATCGTCCCAGATCGAACAGGCGCAGGCCCCG
>CP070782.1:3027181-3033210 GCA_020346325.1 Phycisphaerales bacterium | reverse complement strand
TCGAACCACTCGTCCTTGCCGGTGACTTCGACGATAGCGATCAGGCCGTCCTTGACGTATTCGGAAGCCTGAAAGATCAGCTCATCGTAATCGACTTCGATCTTCTTCTTATTCTGCCAGTCGTAGGGAGTGGGGATGCGATCGAGGTGATTGCACAGCTTCTGCTCGGCATGCAAGATCTCGCGGACCGGGCCGTCGAGAGCCTTCTTGTCCACCACGAACGCGGCCCAGCAGAGAAACGGATAGCAATCGGCGGCCGTATCGCGGTAGTTCCATCGACCATCGGCCGGATAGAGACCGGTTTCAGAATCGATCACCGGCAGCGCCTTCTCATGCAGCCAGCGCTGCACCTTGCTCAACGCGTAGCCCGCGATTTCTGCTGAACGACTCGCCTGCTCGACGGCGGCCTCGCGCATCTGTTCCTTGCCGACGCCGCGGGTGGCCAGCTCTATCAGTTCGTCGAGATGCTCTTCATAGACGCCGCGCGGCGTGGTGTCGTGTTCGGCACAGAGCGACGCAGCCATGCCCACCAGTTCGCCCATCATGCCCCCGGTCCGCATCACGCGGATGGTTCCGAGGGCGACATGCGTCACGCTGATGTCGCGACCGGCCATGAACAGGTTCCCAACATTGCGCGAGTAGAGGCAGCGGTATGGAATCGGATACGGCTTGATCGCGGGCGTCACGCAGATCGTGCGAAACTCCATGCCCGGGAAGTGCTTGGTGTTCTCGGGGGCTGGATAGTGCAGGTCAATCGACCAAGTGGTCGTGACGAACGCATCGGGAAACTCGTGGAATTCCTGGATATGCTGTTGCTGGAGGATGACATCGCCCAGGAGCCGGCGCGATTCGCGTTTTCCCGCGACGTAGGCGACCCAATCGAGTTTGTAGTTGGCATATTTGTCGTTGTGCTTGCTCTGGTTCTTCTGGAAGGCCCAGTTGCCATAGATTGCACGGAAGGTGTGATCGCGGATGTGTTCGATCTCGGTGATTTGGTCGTTGTTCAGGCCGGACTCCCAATCCCAGTCGCCGCGCACGGCGTTTTGGCAACTCTCGTCGTTGAACTCCAGCGCCCAGGGACACTCCGGGAACGGGCTGGGCTCGTCTGTCTGGGCTGAGTACCACTGCACCGAGGCGCCCATAGTCATCTTGTCCGGTGTTACCGGCGCCAGGGATTCGCCTGTTTCGGCTTTGCTTTCGCGGCCCATGCGCCAGTCAGCGCCGGCCAAGCAGCCAATTGTTCCATCACCCGTACAGTCCGCAAACAGCGGGGCGGCAAAACGCAGCTCTTGCGAGGTTCGAAGGTCCTTGGCAATCACTGCGCTGATTCGGTCGTCATCCTTCTCGACCGCATAGGCGTGCGTACTGAGGAACAAATGCAGCTTCGGCTCGGCTCGCGCGATGCGAAGCTTCTTCTCGTCGTTGTAGTATGAGGCCGGCTGGGCGTTGCCCCGCTTGCCTGGGTCCAGTTCGCGCACGACGTCACCGAGGCGCGGATAAGGCGGCAGGTTGATATTGCCGTTTAGATGCACGCGAATCTCAGAGCTGTTGTTGCCACCCAGGACGGGGCGGTTCTGGATCAGCGCGACGTCCAGACCCAACCGCGCAGCCGAAATTGCGGTACAGGTGCCCGCCATGCCACCGCCGACCACCACCAGGTCAAACTCCCCAGCCTCTACGGGCTGCTCGGGAAGGCCCAGGGCATCGCGGCGAAACTTGGCCATTTCCTGGCCCTCATTGGGAGGGAAAAATCGCATGTCACTGCTGAAGACGATCCCATCGCACCGACCTTCGAAGCCGGTCAGATCGTGCAACGCCAGTTGAACTTCGCGCGTCCGGATTTCGATGACACCGCCATCGTGCCAATCCCATTTCGCGCCTTTGGTTCCAAAGGTCGGCTCAAGCGGTTCGCCATCGATGCACACTTGGAACTTGCCCGGCGCCCCGGGGGCACTCCAGTTGGCCACCCAATCGCGCGTGCGGACCCAGACGCGGTACTTGCCAGTTTTGGGGAAAACAACCGTGGTGGTCGCGTCGCGGACCGGGACACCGAAGCCATGGGCCAGCAGGTAGGGCGAGCCCATCTGGTCCATGGATTGTTGATCGAGCATCCAGCCGCCCAGATCGTCAAAACCTTCGGCCTCCACCAGGACGGGACCAGCGGCGGCAATCCCAAGCGAGAATGAAATCAGAATGAGAGTGGCCATCAGAAGGGTGGACGCAGGCATTCGCATGCTCATGATTACGTCTCCGTTGCTCGTTGGTGAGAAGCTGTTATGACTGCCCGGCCGCTCTACATCGAGCTCAGCGGCCGTCGAGTTCTGCAATCTTTCGGACGCGTTTGGCGTGCCGGCCGCCATCGAAAGGCGTCGCGAGCCAGATCTCAACCATTTTCAGGGCCATTTCCACAGATACCGTCCGGGCCCCGATGGACATCGCGTTGGCGTCGTTGTGGGCCCGGCTGAGGCGGGCCAGGTCTTCGTTCCAACAAACGGCGCAGCGGACGCCGCACACTTTGTTGGCGACGATGGTTTCGCCGTTGCCACTGCCGCCGAGCACAACGGCGCGGTCGCAATCGCCCCGGGCCACGGCCTGAGCCGCGGGGTAGATGAAATCGGGGTAGTCGCAGGGCTCGGCCGAATGGGCCCCAAAATCCCGGACCTGGTGGCCCTGCTCGGTCAGGTATCGCTTGATGCGCTCCTTGTATTCGTACCCCGCGTGATCGGTGCCCAATGCGATCTTCATCTGCGCCCTTTTGCAATCCGGTCCTGTCAAAAGGGCAATACTATAACCCGACCGGGCCCGAATTGCAATCGCAAACCGCGTGCGGGGAGAGGGCCGGACAGAATCACCGATGGAATCGTAAACCGCTCAGGCTACAGTATTTGCATCCAATACCACGGCGGCTGTGTGAATGCCAAACCGACGTCCTCAGCCGCCGAAGAGCTCCAGAAGCGTTTCGATAACTTCGTCGAGCCGCTCGGCAATGCCATACCGACCTTCGTCGAGTAACTGGCGGACAGCCAGCACCTTGTCCTCACGGATTTCGGGCGGTCGCTCCTGAGCCAACAGAGCGGTGCCCCCACTCGAGTTTTCTGTGAAATCGCAGTTGTACATGGTGAAACTCGCACTTTCTGGACTGGCGAGGGGAGGTCGACCCTGTCTCGCCAGTTTCCGTCGAGAGGCCTCGTGCCTCTCGTAAGACGAGCTGTTCCAGCACTCCGTTGCCCTGAACAGGCCGTGCCAAGTCGTGTTTTCAATAACATACCCGCCTGCGAGCCATGACATCTCACCAAGCCTAGCTCGGCATGAATGGCCCTGTAGCTATTAGATTTATCGGCCTTCGAACCGAGATTCCAACATAAGGGAATCGCCCAAAAATGAATAGGTAAAATCCCCGATAGACTTTCTTCGATGAGCGATCCTGAATTGGGCTGCCATTCGCCCCGGCCCGGGTATGGATCTTCGGGCTGCGTTCCCTTGTGAAGTCATATTAAATCCTCTAATATAAATAGGCGGTGCCGTGCCCCAGGTGAATACGCATTCGCAGCGCCATGAAGAAGGGAAACTTATGCCTCAATGTCGATGGCAAAATGCCTTGGTTTTGGCCTCCCTGCTCGTGTTCCCTTGGCCCATGGGCAGGAACGCAGATGCGAAGGATGCGGCTGTGCCGCCGGTTATCGGCGCCTCCGGAGACGAATACGAGCAACTGGGGCAACTCATCGACTTCTATCGCTCTCACGAAATGCCGCAACGCCTGATTGACGAAGCGCTGCGTCGTGACGCCCTCATTTGGCCAACCGATCGCGATCCGTTGGACATCATCCTCAGACGCACGCGCGCCCTGCTAGAGCACCTTGACAACATTGAGGGAACACCAACCCTAAAGTCGGAGAGACGGGATCTATCACTGCTGGAGGAAAAGGGCGCTCGTATTCCGATCACCCAATCCAAGGCTCGCCGCGAAGCGTTTGACGAGGCGGTGCACCTGCGCCGGGCGATCGCGCTGAAGAACCCGTTGTTGGATTTCAACGACATCATCTTCCTGACGCATCACAAGCAGGGGCGCGGCGATCGGCACATGGTCGATCAGTACGAAGGCCACAACGCCAAGCCCGGTGGCGGCGTGTACATCCTCAAGGATGCGTTCGGACCAGAACCGGCAGTCATTGATGTGCTGCAACACGCGACCGTTATGAACGGGCGCCTGCGCGGGCAGCGCCTGACCGGCGGCTCCTTCATTTCTCTCGAACTGGACTACAACGCCAAGAAGATCTACTTCGCCTGGACACAAGCGAAAGACATCGCGCCAGACGCCTCATGGGAAGGACAGTTCTGGACGGCCGCCGAGGCCAAAGCCGCCAACAAGCCGCACTACTACTGGAGCGAAGAGACCTGCTACCACGTGTTCAAAGCGCAGCTGGACGGTACTGAATTGATCCAACTGACCGATGGCGCCTGGAATGATTTCGATCCGTGCGTTCTGCCCAACGGACGCATCGCCTTCATCTCGGAACGGCGCGGCGGATTCCTGCGCTGCGGCGCGCGACCCAATCCTACCTACACGCTCTATGGAATGATGCCCGACGGCAGTGACATCCTCTGTCTCAGCGCCCATGAAACGCACGAGTGGCATCCCAGCATCACTCACGACGGCATGATCGTCTATACGCGCTGGGACTACGTCGACCGCGACAGTGACATCGCTCATCATCCATGGATCTGTTACCCCGATGGGACGGACCCGCGCTGCTATCATGGCAACTACCCGGCGTTTCGCGAGCACCGGCCGTGGATGGAGCTGTCGATTCGCGTGGTACCGAACTCGCACAAGTTCGTCGCCACGGCCGCTCCGCATCACGGCGAGAACTATGGCTCACTGGTGCTTATCGATCACCGCAAGGCTGACGATGGCGGTTCCAGTCAGCTGCAGCGGATCACGCCCGAGGTGCATTTCCCGGAATCGGAGCTGATGCCCGGCGTTCCCGGTCCACCGCACAAGGGTGGCAATCGACGCGGACAGGTGTACGGCCAAGCCTGGCCGTTGAGCGAGGATTTCTGTCTATGCGTCTACGATCCGCAAGAGAAGCACTATGGGCTGTATCTGCTGGACAGTTTTGGCAACAAGATCCACCTCTACACCGATCCCGAAGTGCCTTGCCTGGACCCGATCCCGCTGAAACCGCGGAAGCGCCCTCCGATCATTCCCAGTCGCACGACGCAGGCCTTGGCCGATCGCGGGGCCGATGCGGATGATAGCACTGCGACGATCGCTATCATGAACGTCTACGACGCGGATTTCGACTGGCCCGCCGGCACCGAGATCAAGGCGATTCGGGTCGTGCAACTGTTTCCCAAGACGACGCGCAAAGCCGATGAACCCTCGATGGGCGTGGGCAATCAGTCGCTGGGTCGCGGCGTGCTCGGGACCGTCCCAGTCGAGGCCGATGGCTCGGTCCACTTCGAAGCCCCGCCCGACATTCCCCTCTACTTCCAGGCGCTGGACGGGCAGGGCCGGGCGATGCAGACGATGCGCTCACTGACCTACGTCCATCGCGGCGAGCGCCTGACGTGTATCGGTTGCCATGAGCCGAAGGGAAGGGCGCCGAGCGGTACAGCTGGCCAGACCATCCCGCTGGCGTTGCAGAAGCCCCCTCGGAAATTGCAGCGCGACGTGGAGGGCTCCTGGCCTCTGACGTTCTCCCGGCTGGTCCAACCTGTCATCGACAAGCACTGTGCGGCCTGCCACCAGAGCGAAGAGGCAGCGCCCAGCCTGGCCCGCGATGCAGGCAAATACGGCTGGTCCCAGTCTTACCACACCCTGGCCCCGCTGGCCTGGGCCAAGCACGGGGGCAACGGCTGGCTCAGCAGAAACGAAACCAGCTACTCGATTCCCGGGAAGATCGGAGCCCGCGGTTCGAAGCTATTACCACTGCTGGAGCAGGGACACTACGACGTGGACTTGAGTCCTGAGGAGTTGTACCGCATCACCCTCTGGCTCGATTTGAACAGCAACTTCTACGGCGTCT
>CP070782.1:3022078-3027081 GCA_020346325.1 Phycisphaerales bacterium | reverse complement strand
GGCCGTTTCGCCCGGGCCGGGCAGTTCGAGCGTGCGCTGGACCGGCTCGAGGCCGCGCCGGAACTCTGGGCACTTCTAGCCATTCGTCGTTTGCGTACGAACAACCGAGATGGCGCTGCCGGGGCAAGACCAATAGGCAAAGGGGCCTACACCGAGTCGGGTCGGTGTAGGCCCCGAGGTAAGGCTGAGTAGGGCAATCTCAGATTACCAACTGGGACCGCGACAGCTATGGCCTCGGCCGATACAGCCTGATATCGTCGATGTAAACCCGGCCCGAACCGCCCGACGAGGCTACGCCGCTTCCAGACCCCAGACCGATCGCGATCTTGTCAACATCGCTCAGGTTTATGCCCTTGTCGGAAAACTCCGACAGCGGGATAACCCACTCGGTCCACTCCTCGACGTTCGCCGCGCCAGGATCCGGATGGGCCACGACAGCAGGCGCACCGGTGGCATTTGAGACCGCCACATAGAGCGGCTCGGCGGCGTTGCTTGCAATTCCAATGTCCTGGTTCGTCCACTGCGGACTGACCTGCCCGGTGACAGAAACGTTCGAGAACACCGCTTCGCAAACCGCATCGCGGTTGTGCGCCGTCAGCGCCAAGCCGATATAGACAGTTGAGCCCATCTGGATATTCTGCGGCGTCGACCCTTGTACCGGCAGCCACGTCGAGCCGTTGGTCGAGTGCGAGACAGTGAAGTTGCCGGCCACGTCGCGCTCCAGTTTCACCCAGTGAGGCGCCGTGATGCCACCCTCGGCGGCGCTGAAACTGGTGCCGCCGGCACTCGGACGCCCTTGGGCGGCCACCCCATTGCTCGGGGTAATACACGCAATCATGTGGGCCGATTCCGGAGTCAGCGTTTCGCGAATCATGACGCAGGCCTTGGCCCAACCGTGTGTGTTCTCCACGCTCTGAACTCTGGCCGTGATTGAACCGGGTCCGGTCAGGGTCCTGTAGGCGAAGTGGAACTCGTCGGCCTCGACGCCACCTATGTTCCAAATGTCTCCGCCGGAGGCGGTCATTGTGAACGTGCCGGCCGGGCCTTCCACAAAGCTGCCATCAGATGCCGCCTGGCCCTGGAACCAGATCGACAGTTCAGTGACGCCTTCCTCGGCCCAGTTGCGAGAACCGGGCAACTTCAGCTCGGCCTCGGAATTCGTGACGCCGGCGGTGTTCTCGTAGGCCAGCGGCATGGACTGGCGGCCGCCGTGGACAATCGTCTGCTCGGCATAGGGAGGCATTACGTTGCCGACCTGCGAGCCGTTTGCGGCCACGCCATAGCCGTCGATCCAGTGCTGCCAGATGGCTTCTCCTTCCGGGTCGTTGTCGGTATAACTCTCCATGTCGTCGACCAGAACGAAGTCGGCGACCGTGAAAGTCCAGAGTCTTCCGGCACTTATGCTTCCGTCGGTGTTGATCTCGTCGACGCGCCAGTAGTAAGGTCCGGCGCCCCATTCGAGTGGCTCAGCGGGAGTGAACGTAGTTGCATTCTGACGGCCCCGATACACACCCGTAGTGTCGGACTCATCGGCGGCGTCCACAGCGTCCATGTCCGTACCGAAGTACACGTCGTGCTGGGCCGCATTATCGCCCGGCGACCAGCTAAGCGGCACCACATCCTTGACGTTCGGGGTCGAGTTGTTGGCGGGACTCGGACTCCAGGCCACGAACGGATCGCCTCTCATCACCTTGACAATCTCTTCGACGGTGAGTGCCCTGCTGTAAATACGTGCGTCGTCGACGGTGCCGGTGAAGAATTGAGACGCCGCCGCATGTCTGGCGATCTTCGCGCTGTTGCCTTCGGCGTTGGGGGCCGCTGATATCGGCGTGCTCGTAATCAGGACGCCGTCTCTATAGGCGTTGAGTGCAGTCCCATCGAACGTTGCGGCCAGATGGTACCATGTATTAGCCTGCAGCGGCATATAGCTGGCGGCCTGCCAGCCACCGGTATTCATCGCCGCGGCTCCTCGGAAAACCTCGTTGCCGTGGTTCCAGTTGAACTGATAATTCTGTTCCCTGTGAAGCGGTCCACTCGGCGCTGCGCCGGACGGGGCATCGGGGCTCTTCGCCCAGCAGGCTATCGTGTACGTTGCCAGATTCTCGGTGTAACCGGTATCCACATAGCTGCTGCCATCGAATTCCAGAGCGCCGCCATCAATTCCGGCTACCCACACGGGCTCGCCTTCAAACGTGCCGTGGCGGCCGTGACCGGACCAGTCGAGGGCGGCAGTACCCTCGCCTTCATCAAGCTTCCACCAGCCCATCAGATCCGGATCCGTAATCGGTATATCCGGCAGGGTCTTGAAGCTCCAAACGTCACCCTTGTGGGTGGCGGGTGGGTCAAATTCGTCGACTCTCCAGTAGTAGGTCTTGTCAAATTCCAGAGTCCCCGGCGTAAAGGTCGCGTCTGCTCCGGGGGCGCCTCCAGAGGCATTGCTGACCGTGTCAAAATCATCGCCGAAATACACTGTGTGGAGTTTTGCGCCAAAGCCTCCTGTCCAGCTTAACGTCACGTCCTCACCGACAAACTCCGCCCCATCGGCTGGGCCAGGGTCGTACGCCTTCTTCGGTGGTACCCAGAAGCTCCAAACCTCGCCCTTCCACGGGCTCGCTGCATTGGCGTCGTTGACTTCATCGATGCGCCAGTAGTATGTAGTGCCCGGCACGAGACCATCGGGGTAAGGAAATCCGGCAAAACCGGCCATGAACATCGTCGAAGCCTGATTGCCCCGGAATGTATCACCGGTGCCGTCGTTCACGTCGTCGAAGTTCTCGCCCAGATATACGTCGTGGGTTACGGCAAAGTCTCCGGGCCGCCAGGTAAAACTCACCCAGGTGGCGTTGAGCATGGCTCCGTTGGCCGGATTGGGGCCGCGGGCGAGCGGCAGCCCTTTTGCTCCTTTCGCAAGGGTCAGAATCTCGTCTTCAGTCAGGGCATGGTCATAGACCGCCGCCTCATCGATGATTCCCTGGACGAATCTGGCGCCAAAAGACCAGCCAATCTGCAGAGCGCCGACAGTCTCTTCAATATGGGCAATTGGGTTGGTACTCTGAGTCAGGCCGTCGTCATCGGTGTAAACGTAGGCAGTAGCGCCGGCCGGATCGATTGTCACGGCCAACATGGTCCACGCATCCTGAGGAATGACCGGGCCGCCAGTCCAGCCCCACGTAGCGGATGAATCGTTATTCCAGGTATAGTGCAGGGTATCGTTGTCCCCGAAGTTCATTTCGCATTGACCCACAACGCGCGAAGAAATGAGCGGCGCCCAGTCGCCTCCCTTCCAACCATTGAGCCAGGCCACGAACGTTATAGTGTCGGTCGTGAGCTGAAAATCGGGAACCGAGACATAGCCGCTGCTTCCGTCAAGCTCGATACCGCCTCCGAAACGTCCGTCCGCCCACGTAGCCCCTCCGACCAGGGTGCCGTCGTTGCCGTTGCCGCTGGAGTCATAGGCGGTGGTGCCGGATCCTTCGTCGAACTTCCATTGACCGACCAATTCCGCCCTGGCTGCGCCGGCCATTACCAAGCACACCATCAGAGCGATGGAAGCGACACAGATTTGTCTTCTACACATGACTATCCTCCTTCAAGAGACAAGTTGCAAGAAGTCTGCTCCGGGCACGCGCCAGAGCGAGCGATAATATTTGCACTTTCTGCCCTGCTCGAGCCATCGCTCGGCCGAGTCTCGTTGTCTTGGACTTGTTACCACCTCGTTCCTTCAAAATACAACGTCGTGGGCGAAAACCTCGACGCCCACATATCCCACCACATCTATCATACTAAACCGGCCTTCGGCATGTCAAGTAAAAGTCCGAAAACAGCGCAAGCCCCCCGACCGGGGGCGGTGTCCCCACCGACGAGCCAAATTGCCCCCATGCCGGGTCTCTTCGGAGTCGATATCGTGCGGAAACGGCCCCAAATTCTGGAAAAAGCGCGAAATACGCCCAGAAATGTCAAAAAAAACCGAATTGCCCGAAAACATTTGGACACCACAAGCGACTTATCCAAAAAGAAGCTCCCAAAGACCCGGAAAAGGGGCTGTCGGAGAACGCCGCAGGGTAGTAGAATGGCGGCCAGCCGCAGCCGAGATGGGAATTGGACAAATGCCGCCTGGAAAGAAATGTAATCGAGCGAAACAATTCCAATTTGAAAGGTGCGAAAAATGCGAAACGGACATTTCAGGAAAGGATCGTTAGGTCTCCTACTCTGCACGGCGCTGCTGCTGGCCGGCTGCAATATGCGAGCCAAATATCAGAGAACCGTCCAGTTGTCGGCCCCAATGTCACCCGGCTCAACGTTCACGGCACAGACGCACAACGGCTACATCAAGACCAATGGCGCCGACGTCGCCGACTGCAACATGATAGCCACGATAACAGCCCGAGCGGCAACCGAAGAAGATGCCCAAAAACTCGCCGAGGAGGTAGAGATCAGCCTCGAACCGTCAGGCGACGGCCTCACAGCCAAAATCAAGAGACCTACTCGTCTGATCAACAAGTCCGTAGGTGTCAGCCTGGATGTCACCATGCCCGGCCGGGCACGCCTGGAACTCGAAACACATAACGGCTCTGTAACAGTGACGGACATAGCCGGCGATGTCCGCGCCAAGACCCACAACGGCGATGTTACGACACACAGAGTATCGGGCAGCACTGAGCTCGAATCACACAATGGCAGGATATCTGTCAAGCAGACCTCAGGTCGTGCGAAGTTGAAAACACACAATGGCAGTGTCAATGTGTACTACGCCGAAACCGCACCATCCGACAGCGATATTTCGATAGTCACGCACGACGGCAGTATCGAGCTGGAGACGCCGCCCGACCTCTCGGCCAGGGTAGAGGCCTCAACTCACAACGGCTCGATTAACACTGACCTGCCGATAACGGTCACCGGGAAGGTAACCAAGCGCAGGCTCGCCGGGACTATCGGATCGGGCGAGGGCAAGCTTCATCTCGAGACCCATAACTGATCAATAAGAATAAGATAGAACCCAATGT
>CP070782.1:3014221-3021978 GCA_020346325.1 Phycisphaerales bacterium | reverse complement strand
CGCCTCAAGACCGCGGCGTAGCCTCTGCTACCTCGGTCTTGTGCTCTCGCTACGCGCGGAGTCTGCCGACACTTCAACGTCACAGCGATAACTCCCTCCTCTCAGCCAGGTACGGACGCCCAGCCCCCCTCCTTCCTGCCACCCCGGTCCCATACGCACCATCTCCGGAAAGGGTTTTGACGCCGCGCTTGCCCGTTCCAAAGCGGTCCTACTCCCGCTTGACAGCCACACCAGGTGCGACAGACCTCCGAATAGTAAGGCGGAGCATCATTGTCGTAGCCCAACGGCATGGACTGCCGACCGCTGTGCACCGGTGGCTCCATGAGCGGCCCCCACCACGGAAGGATGATCGAGCCGGTACCGTTGAACCACCCGTCACGCCACGTCTCGTAGATGCGGTTGTCCTCGTGGTCGTAGGACTCGAAGTCATCGACCACGAGAACCACCAGGTCACTTGCAGACAGTTCCCACCACAACCGCGGATAATCTTGGCCTTCCAGAATCCACCAGAGGTCGTCTGTGCCGTTGTCGGTTTCGTCGATGAAATCCCAGCCCGCTTCGAGGAAAGTGGTGGCGCTGTGCATCTCATCCGTGGTCAGGCCAACGCCGCCATCACTTTCGGACAACCCGCTGGCTTGGACATCCCAGAAACTCTGGGTCACACGGCCGGAATTGATTGCCACGAGACCACCGCGAGACTCCCATTCTTCGATTCCCTGAACCCAGGTAACCGAGGAATAGCTTTCCTTGCCCGTACGTCGCCCGGTATCTCCGCCTTCGAGTAGTCTCTGCGCCGGTCCTAAGAGATCCTCCGTCGAACAAGAGTCGATTGCTACGCCAAGATCCATACGGGTCCGTTCCACACTTCCATGTGGCACCCACACCGCGGTTCTCATCGCGAAGGGTGGTGGGAAGTATCCCACGAGTATGCCGGCACCCATTCCCGCTGTTGAGTAGCAGTTCGTGATAGTCCCCGAGTTGCCCGCGACCAGCCCGCCGAAAGAACAGGGCGAGAAGTAGATGTTTCCACCTTGACAGACGTAGCCGTTGGCATAAGAGTCAGTGATTGCACCGGAATTGCTTCCCACCAGACCGCCAACACCGGTTCCCCCTTGAGTGCCTCCCGTCGAAGAGCACGTATCGATCGTACCCGAATTGCGTCCGACCAAGCCGCCCACCGTGAAGGCCCCTGTAACGCAGCCATGTGAACGGCCGTCGATCACTTTACCCTTTCTAGCGTTGCATCCAGTCAGCCCGCCGACATTGCTACGTCCGCTCACTGTACCAGCCCAGTAACAACCGGTCACCCGGCCTCGGTTGTATCCCACCATCCCCCCAACATTGGAGCCACCGGTCACAGCACCAGTCCAGTGACCCCCGGTCAACTGGCCTCGGTCGCGCCACAACGCGCCGCCAACATCGTTCGCATCTCCGATTACGACAGCGGGCAAGAATCCCAAGTCCTTACCAGTGCAATAACAGTGCGTCAGATGCCCCCCGTTGTAGCCCGCCAACCCGCCGACATAGCCCTTTGAGCCAGCTACTGAGACGTCGGTGAGCCCTACATTATTCACGCTGGCCCCGGACTCCAATTGGCCGAACAGCCCCAGGTAGCTCTCACCTGTGATCGTCAGATGCGAGATCGTGTGATCATTGCCATCAAAGATGCCCCTAAAGGCTGTTCCCTGGAACCCTCGCTCTGCATCGTTGGCGTCAAAGGCAATGACGGCCCTATCGAAGACCTTGCCGCCGGGGAGATTGGGGTCCAGGTCAACGTCGGCCGTCAGAACGAAGTGCTTGTCGTAGTCTTCTGCCGTCTCCCCCAGCAGGATCAGATCGGCAACCGTGGCAATCTCGTAGGGATCCTCGACCGTCCCGCTACCGCCGCTGTACCTGACCTGGACAGGCGAAGGAAGAGTAGATAGCGCGATGATCAGAAGTAGCGTCTTCATCGTGTGTCACCCTCTAAGATAGCCGCCAGGCCTCTATGGCAAACGCTTTATCAGCCAAATATCGTCGATATAGATCAAGCCGGCGCCGCCGGCCTGCGGATTGTCGCGGTCGCCTATGCCAACGCATATCTTCTGGACGGCCGCAAGATCAACGCCAGTCGCTCTTATATCCGCCAGAGCAATGGACCACTCCTGCCACTGCTCCACCAGCAGCGCGTCCGCCTCCGGGTGACGAAGCGTCGCGATTCGACCGGCATCGTCTTCAACCGCCATGTACAGGTGGTCCGGCGCGTTGTCCGGTCGGCCGTGGAAGTACAGGGTCAAGGTGTCGGCCCCATCGATCGTCCAATCCTGCGGTTTACTCCATGTCCGTGTGCACTCTGAATAGAACGGTGTTTCATTGCTGTCAGATGGCCGACCATCGTCGACCGTGCCATCGTTATCGTAGAAGAGAGGCAGGGAGGCGGCTCCCCCATGCACTATCCCCCACTCCACGAAGGGAGCCTCAAAGTACCCCACCATCGAGCCCGTTCCGTTTATCCAGCCGTCGAGCCAGACCTCATAGAGTCGTATATCGCCCCACCAGTAGCTCTCGAAGTCATCTACGATGCGGACAACAATGAAGTCTGCCGTGGTGAAGCGCCAGACTGTACCCTTCCATGGTCCGTTCGGATCGGTGTCGTCGACCTCATCGATGCGCCAATAGTATGTCCTGCACATCTCCAGAAGGCCCGGCTCATACGTGACTCTCTCCACCGGTTGTCGACCGCAGTAGACGTCGGCGCTTTCTGTTGTTGCTTCGGCCACGGCATTCTTGTCCTCCCCCAGATAGATGTCATGGTACACCGCGGAGGCGCCGGGGGCCCATCGGAGAGTGACCGGCTGGTCGATCCCTGCCCCACCATCGCACGGATCGGGAGAGAAGGCCGCGAACTGGCGCACCAGCCTCGGATAATCCTGCCCGTCAGCAATCCACCAGATGTCTTCCATCCCGTTGGCCGTCTCGCCCAGGAAGTCCCAACCGGCATCCTCAAATACACTGGCCATCCACATCTGGGCCGTCGTCAGCCCGGTGCCTCCCGGGCTCGTGGCCTGACCTGAGGTCTGGATGTCCCAGAAACACTGAGTCACAGCGCCATCGTCGGCGGCCACCAATCCGCCGACACCTCCCGTCCCGCGGACGATGCCGGTGCTATAGCAATAGGCCACTTCCCCCTCGTTGTGGCCCACCAGCCCTCCCACGGAGTCCTTCCCGTCGGACGAGCTCGTGCTGTAACAGTTGAGCGCACTGCCCTCATTGTTTCCCACCAGGCCACCGATGGCCCAGCCGGTCCCGCAGACCGTGCCGCTGCTATAGCTCCTGGCGATGTAACCCGAGCTTTCACCCACCAGCCCTCCAACAGAGTCTTTTCCGTTGGAAGGACTCGCACTGTGGCAACAGAGCACACGGCCCGAATTGGACCCCACCAATCCACCAATGCCCCAGTCAATCCCGGTAACCATGCCGGCACTGTGGCAGTGGAGCACGCTGCCATTGTTGAACCCCACCAGGCCGCCGACGGATTCCTTTCCGTTGGACGGACTCGTACTGGAGCAGCCGAGCACACTGCCCCAATTGGTCCCCACCAAGCCACCGACGCATCGGTCGACCCCGCTGACCGTACCGGTACTGTGGCAGCGGAGCACGCTGCCCCCATTGGTCCCCACCAGCCCGCCGACATTGCCCTCCGGCAGCCCACCGACGGTCCGCTCGGTCCCCGTGACCATGCCGGTGCTATAACAGCTGACTACGTCCCCATCGCTGTAACCCACCAGGCCGCCGACGGATTCTGGTCCGTCGGATAGGCACGTACTGTAGCAGTCGAGCACACTGCCTCCATTGCTCCCCACCAGCCCGCCGACGGCCCAGTCAGTGCCGTGGACCGTGCCGGTGCTGTAGCATCGCTCGATCGCGGTACCATAGTTGCACCCCACCAGCCCACCGACCTCTGAGCCGCCGCTGACCGACCCATTGGTGTAGCTCGATGTGATGCTGCCCTTTTCACTGTAGCCTATCAACCCGCCGATGGCCCAATCTCCCATGACCGACCCGCCGCTATAGCAGTGGGACACGGTGCCTCTACTGTTGGCGCCTACTAGCCCGCCAACGGACTCGCCTCCGCTGACGAATCCGCTGCTGTAGCTCGTAGTTATGCAGCCAGAGTTCACCCCCGCGAGCCCGCCGACACGGGTGCCCGAAGCGGTTATGCTCACGTCCACGGCCGCGAGGTTCTCGACCTTACCTCCCGATGCCAATCGGCCGAACAGACCCAAGTACGTCCCACCCGCCATCGTCAGATGCGAAATCGCATGGCTGTTACCGTCAAAAACCCCAGTGAAGGCTATTCCCTGAAAGCCGGAGCGCGCCGGGTCTGTGTCCGCGGCAACCACCGCTCGGTCGAACATCCTGCCTCTGGGCAGATTCGGGTCCAGGTCGATATCGGCGGTCAGAATGAAGTGCTGGTCGTAGTCTTCGGGAGACTCGCCCAGAGCGATCAAATCGGCCGCCGTGGCGATCTGGTATGGATCTTCTAGAGTCCCACTGCCGCCGCTGTACTTAGCAACAGCCGGTGACATGGGCGCCAGGAAGAAGATCGCCACGACCGTCATATACCACCCGAATCTGCCTGCAGCGTGCATAGCTTACCTCCTTCTGAGGCAGCTAGGCGAAGCGTTCGCCCATACCCACAGAGCGTTCCGCGCGGAGTGCTGTTGATCCTAGGGTGGCCGTCCATTGTGCCCCGCCGAACGCGCCACACTAAGCTCCTTGTAGTCTACCGTATGCAGCCGTCTGACTCAAGTGCGGCGACTGCGTATTTCTTGGAGGACGTCGCCTGATATCGACATTAGAAGCCTGCATGGCGATGAAACACTGGCACTTATAGGCCGGCCATTCTCTGGTTACTACGGCCTCACCGCCCGGTTGTAGATGCGGACGTCGTCGATTAGGTCGGAGAAGAAGGAGTCGGGTTCGAGGTTCGCTCCGGCTCCGAAGGTGAGCGTACCATTCCACGGGACAGGCGGCAGTGTCATCGGCAGAGCATCCTTGGCCACCTCCTGATTGTCCGCCCAGAGGCGCCTGTATGTACCATCCCGCTCGGCGGTCACTTCATGCCATTGCCCGTCCGCAACGACGGCGGTCGATTGCAGCGGAGGAAGCGGGAACATCATTTCGGTCATGAGCCTGCCATCGCCAGGATCGATACCCGGTTGTTCGGAGACCATGAAGACAGTATGATTGGCTTGGCAACAGAAGCTGGGTGACTGGATCCGAGCACTAGGTAGGCACCGAACCATATGACTCCAGCAAAGGGTTTCTTGCTAGGCATCGCCAACGGCGCAGTATGTCTGGGGTACTGTGCGCCGGTTTTAGTTCCCTATCTATTGGGCGAGGGCAAGAGCATACGAGGCAACACGGTATCGGTCGGGAGCTTCTTGGCTGGCCGGCTCGCTGGCTATATGCTCTTTGCCGTCCTGGCTTGGGTCACGCATTTTGCAGTGGTAGACAACCTGCCGTACCAAAGGACTATTGTCGGCATCGTCACAATAGGACTCGCCCTCTCTCTCGTCGCGTATGGGTTCAGCACCCCTACTGAGAAATGCACAATAGCCTCAGCTGGTCCCGTGGCAAAGAGGTTGCATCTTGAACACTCCGTATACCTCCCGATGTTTCTGGGATTCTTGACCGGCCTGAACATCTGCCCGCCCTTTCTCTTGGCCTTTGCCGATGCGGCCCAATTATCCCACTTGTGGCAGAGCCTCTTGTTCTTTGCCGCTTTCTTTGCTGGGACTTCGGTCTACATCGTCTTCCTTCCACTGCTGAGCGTGTTTCGCCGGCATACGACCCTCAAGACAATCGGCCGACTTGCTGCTGGCGTCGTTGGTCTAGCCTATCTATACTATGGTGCTGCAAATCTCTTGACCGATCCACAATGAGGTGTGTGAACATGGCGGATCGAAGCGGCAAACCGCGACGATTACTGAAGGCATTTCTGCTGACGCTGCCGGTGCTCGTGCTCATGGCGATGATGGCCACGCAGGGGCGGCCTTTGCCTGAAGACCCTATCGAACTGATTCCGATCATCGTGGCTTTCCTATTCATCGTCGGTCTGTTCTTTCTCATCGTCTATACGGGCCGAACTCACCGGTACCGCTCGATTCTCTTTGTAACTTATGCCGTCTGCTTCGTCATCTCCTTCATCAGCAACCTGTTCGAGGTTCGCGGCAGCATGGCCTTGACCGAAGAAGAGATGATTCAAGGTCATACACCCTTCTGTCACATGGTCATCCCGATGACTGTCATCCCGGCAGCCTTGTCCCGGACTATCATCTTCCCGGGCTCGATGCTGCAGGGCTTCGCAGCCATCGGCCCCATGCTGATCCTCTGGCTGGGCGCTTCGATCACGCTGGGGCGCGGCTGGTGTAGTTGGGCGTGCTTCTATGGCGGTCTCGACGAGGGGTTCTCCAAGATCGGCCGGAAGCCCATTATCAAGAGGATCAAGAAGAAATGGACCTATTTGCCCTTCGCCGTCCTGCTGGCGATCATGGTAAGTTCGGCCGCAACACTGACGCCAACTTACTGCGCGTGGCTATGCCCCTTCAAGACAGTGACCGAATATGCAGAGGTCACCTCGGCCACGACATTGCTGCAGGCTGGCATCTTTCTGCCCCTGTTCTTCGGCTTGGTAATCGTGATGCCGATCCTGACCAAGCGGCGGACACAGTGTGGCTTGTTCTGTCCCATGGGCGCGTTTCAGTCGTTCACCAACAAGGTCAATATCTTCGATGTCCGTGTCGCCGCCGACAAGTGCGTGCAATGTGGCCGATGCGTAGAGACCTGCCCTACATTCTGCATCGATGCTGAGAGCATCAAGAAAGGAAGGACCCGCATCACCTGCACCAAATGCGGCGGATGTATCGATGAATGTCCCAAGGACGCGATTTCGTATCACATCAAAGGAACGCGCGTCGGCGTCAAGCCGCAGACTGCCCGAATGATGTTCGTTTACCCGGCGTTTCTGTTCTTGAGCATCATGGGCAGCGGCATGATGGCCGGCGCCGCCTACCGCATGCTCCTGCTGATCACAACGGGTAATGTGATCCAATGAAAGGCCGCTCCATGTCGCATTTCAGGACCTATCTCGCCTACGCCTGGGCCCTCATGGCGGGCCCCTTAGTGCTGGCCACCTTTATGGGTATGAGCTTCTGGGCTGAGAAGCTCGTCGCCGTCACGGGCCTGCGCGTTCATCCCATCTACAGTGGGGGCGAGGTCGCCCAGACCATCGAGCACGGCGAGTACAAGACCCTGATCCACCACCCTGTCTTCGACGGTCTCATTGGAGAGAGAAACGAAGGCTTTGTGCAGATCGAGTGGCATCCACTGGGCGAGAGTCTGCCCGACCATATCGAGGAGCACATAGATTTCGACCAGGACGGACGATCTGACTTTCGTATCGCGTTGACCACCGGTACGAACGAGGCCGAGTTTGAACCCTCCAACCAATCCGTCCTTTCCCTCGACACAATCCTCACCATCCAGAGCGGCCGTCTTTTTCGTGTCAGTCTGCTGAACGATAAGAGCTAGCCTGTGCCTGTCAAGCGCCAATGAGACCACCTGTACCTGTCAAGCAACAATGAGACCACCATGGACGCCTGTCTATCTTCTTACATGACTGGCATTTACGTCTCCAGGCTCCGGACTGGCATTGTACCTCCGCCAGCGGCTATAATGTCGCTCAAATCACCGATCGCCACTCTGTGAAACCT
>CP070782.1:3011416-3014121 GCA_020346325.1 Phycisphaerales bacterium | reverse complement strand
CCTGTGGCGCGTTCCCAGCGATTGTCCGTTCGAATTGATCCTGGCTGGAGATACGCTGATCGCCGGTGGGGAGGACAAGGTCGCTGCCTATGAGGCGGCGACCGGTCGCGAGGTCTGGACCGCGTCCGTCGAAGGCCGAGCGTATGGCTTGGCCGTCTCCCAAGGTCGACTGTTGGTTAGCACGGACTTGGGCCGCATTGTCTGTTTCACTGCCGGCTCCAATTGACCGCACGAGGGTCAACGCCGGCAATCGTTTGCTCGTGTCTGCGGTAGTGCCGAATCAACCTGTGCCTCGCCGCCACCAGATCGACATGAACACGTCCCCTCTCCCTTGATCGGAGCCGAGATTCCCGAGATAGAGATGTACGCCCGCCTGCGGATGTGAACCGCGTGATGTGCCACCGCTCGATCGATTATGTGGCCGACATGATCGAGGAGAAGTACGGCATTCCCTGGGTCAAGGTCAACTTCATCGGGGCCAATGCCACTGTGAAATCGTTGCGCAAGATCGCTCAATATTTCGAGGATGACGCGCTGACCAAGCGGGTCGAGAAGGCCATCGCCGAGGAGATGAAGGCGGTCGAAGAGGCCCAGCGCGACATTCGTTCGCGCTGCGAAGGCAAGCTGGCCATGCTCTTCGTTGGAGGCTCGCGGGCCCACCATTACCAGGAACTGTTCAGCGAAATCGGGATGAAGACCATCGCGGCCGGCTACGAGTTCGCCCACCTACATGGCAAGATTCCGTCCTATGGTCGTGTGCCTTCGATCAAGGGACCGCTTCATCGCTGTCCGGCCGGGGATAGGTCCGATTGGACCTATAGGACCGATTCCGAACGCCCAGGGCGTTCGGCTCGCGATGGTCACTGCTTCTCGGCCCAGTCCTGAAACATCAGGATCGCTTTGCCGAGCACGCCGGCCGAGCCCCGGAACAGGCCCGAGCCGCGCGGGTTGTTGGTGACGGTGTACCACTCGAAGAACCCGTCGTTGCGCTCGACGCGTTCGACCATCGGCAGCATCTGTTCGTATGCCTGCTCGACGAAACCGTGGGCGATCAGTTGCTGGATCATGCGGCCTCCGAACCAGGTCCAATCGCCCCCGTTCTGATAGCCGAAGGGTACCATCGACGGATTCTTGTAGTAGCCCTTTGGGTAGGGCGGGTAGACCGTCAGGCCGATCGAGCCGGCGCCGGCGAAGCGCATGTTGTTGATCATGTCGTTCAGGACCAGCAGGATCTCCTGCTTCGTCAACATGCCGGCCTCGATCGCGGTGGCGGTGCCCCCGTGATAGTAGATACGCTCTTCATCGAAGTCGGCAGGGAAAGGCGAGCCCTCGAGATAGATATGGGGACGATACTTGTGCCGGGCCGCGTCCCAAAGGTGCTTACGCGTGTTGGCCTTGATGCGCGCGGCGACGGCTTTCCATTCCTCGGCCTGGGCCGAGTCGGGGCCGATCAACTCCAGGTAGTCATTGATCGCGATGACGAACATGGCGTTGTCGTAGATGTCGATAGCGCGATGGCTGCTCTCGTCCAGGCGCACGCCCCATTCGTGCTCGGGCTGCACGTCGCCCCAGTCGGAGGTGGTCGCGCCCCAGATCAGGCCGTAGGTTGCATCGTAGCGATGCTCCATCAGGAAGCGCAAGGCCAGTTCCAGACGGTCTGCCACTTTCAAGCCGTTGACCTTCCTACGCAGGATCGACGTGTCCCCGGTGGTGCGCACGTACTTGGCGATCGCCTGCACGAGAGAAGCCTCCTGGTCGGTCTCGACGGTGTTCTTGTGACCCCGCAACTGCGGCATGTCGGGCGACAGGTAGTACTCGTAGGCCACGCTGGCCTTCTCGGCGGGAATGTAACCGTCGATGATATTGCCGTCGGCGCCCTGGAAGTGGAAGAAGACCAGCAGCGCGTCGCGGATCTGCTCCCGGTCCTGGACCTCCAATGCCAACTCGATGAACGTATTCAGATCGCGAATCCAGACTTCGCCGTAGCCGCTGCCGGCGTTCAGACCCGTGCGGAGAATGGCCTTGGCCCGGTCCAGCACGGCCGGGAATTGGTGGTTGGAACGGATCTTCTCAGCCAGTGCCTTGTCTGAATCGGCGGTTGCCACGGAAGAAAGTCCGACGACGGCCCCGATGATCGCATGTCGCAGAAAACAATTCATGCCATGTTCCTTTCTAGAGAATCAGCCGCGCCCAGTCCATCTGGAATAGGTCCAATAGGTCCTATGGGACCTATTCTTCAGCGCGCTGCATTCTACCATCTGCGCCGCGCTCCGGTAAGGACATTTCGCTTGCTCCCTTTGGTCGGGCCCGATACGATTCGTGATCTGGAAAGGGCGGGCCTCCACCTTGGAGCGTTCCGCCGTGACAGATTGAGGTGTTTTGGGAGTGGACGGCCGTTGGCTGGGATCGACCTGGTGACAATCGCAGTGTACTTCGCCTTCGTATTGGGGGCAGGCCTCTGGTTTCGCCGGGCGGCTTCCGAAAGTCTCGATGCGTATTTCCTGGGCGGTCGCCGGCTGCATTGGCTGGCGCTGGCCATGTCGGGCTCGGTCTCCAACTTCGACATCACGGGCACGATGTGGATCGTCTCAATCATCTACCTGCTCGGGATGAAGTCCATGTGGCATCACTGGATGTGGGGCTTCTTGCTGGGGGCCTTCTTCCTGGCCTACATGGGCAAGTGGGTCCGCCGCTCCAACGTGATG
>CP070782.1:3007399-3011316 GCA_020346325.1 Phycisphaerales bacterium | reverse complement strand
GGTCTGTCCCAGAATCTCCGTCCAGTCGCCGAGGTCGGTCCCTTCCCGGGCCAGAAAGGCGGTGTATTCGGTGATGATGCCGTATTCGGTGGAGAGTGTCACAATGCTCTCGGCCAGTTCCTTGACCGTCGGATCGTCATCGCCGAGCATCGGATCGGCTCCAAGCTGGCGTATCGCATCGATCAGTTCCGCAATCTTGCGACTGGCCCACAGGCGCGGGATGAAGCCATAATCCTTGTCGGCATTGGCAAAATCGAACGTGTACGAGAAGGTTTCCGGCTGCCCGAGATAGTTGCCGCCAAACTCGAAAGTCAGCGGCGCGTTTCCGATATACCGGCCCAGAATGACCAGTCGGTCGCCCTCGAACAGGTCGGGCAGCACCACCGGCAGAATATCCAGCGTCCGCCCGATGGCGTCCTGGCCGGTGCCGTCCAGCACGCGGAGTGCCGCGTCGGCAAAGACCGGGCCGGCCAGGGACCGGAACACGTCGGTCACGGTGGTCTCGACGTCCTCTCCCGGCAACACGAAGAACGACTGTGCCCGCGAGAGCTGCGCGAGCCCGTCCAGCAGAGGCGCATTGACATTGTAGCCGACGCCGAAGGTGAACACCCGCCGCTCGTAGGGGTTCGAAAACGCTGCGAGGTCGCGAATGGCCACCTCCGAGGTGATACCCGAGGTGGGCAGGCCATCGGTGAGGAAGAGCACCAGCGGTAGCATGCCTTCCGTGGGGGCTTGTGCCAGAGCAGTCTCCAGCGCGCCGTACAGATTGGTGGAGCCGTTGGCGCTGGTTGCCTCGATGTATTGATGTGCGGCCAACTCGAAGGCCGGATCTTTCACGACGGGCTTCGGCGCGAACATCTCGATGAGGTCGTTGTAGAGGATCACGTTGAACGCTTCGCCGTCGTCGAGGCCGGAGACCACTTGAATGGCGGCGTCCTGGGCCTGCCGGATTTTCTCCCCGGACATGCTTCCGGAGCAGTCGAGGACCAGCGTCATCTCGCGCGGGATCGTGTCGACGTTCTGGGGTCGCTCCGCTTGTACCCCCGTCAATAGCAGAAAATAGCCCGCGTCGTCGGCCTCGCCTGGATAAGCGAGCAGCGAGGCGCTGATCTCATCGCTTTCAATCAGGTAGGACAATTGAAACGGTCCCGGCGTGAACTCAGCGTCGGGATCGGTGATGACGGTCAGGGCGCGGTCGCTTTGCCGGTACGAATAGACCTGGTGACTGGGCGAGTAGACCGTCGATATGGGTTCGCTACAGGTGATGTCCACTTTGATCTTCCAGGGGACCAGGTACTGTAGCGATTCGGTGCGCGGCAGGATATAGTCCACGCGATTGCCCTCAACCTCCAGCAGATGCTCATAGGTCAGACGCACGATCTGGGTGGCCCGGGGCTCGACAGGAAACACACTAGTGCCGATCAGGTTGTAGCCGACGAACTCGGCCAGCGCCGGATCGCGTATCTGGGCGACCAGGCGATGGTAGATCTGTTCGGCTTCGTCCTTGGGCAACACCTCGGCCGTGATCGCCCCGGCCGGACCATCGTAGGCGAAGCTGCTGACGACGGCCTCATCGGCAATGGGGACTATGAGCTCGGCCTCCTGACGCCGGTCCGTCGTGTTCTCCAGATAGATCACCAACGTCGTGGTTGCGGCGGCCTCTACAATGTCGATGTCCGCCTCGACCCGGGTGATCCTGACCGCTCCCTGCTGATCGGTCGTGTACGCATACATGCGGCTCTGCGGGATCATGGTGTGGACCGGCGCCGGGTCTTGAGCCGGCGCCAACCCGCCCAGCCAGATGACGCTGATGATGACTGCCCCCAGGAACGATGGTGCTCTCGGTGTTCTGTCTCCAACCTTCATTTCTCCGCCCTTTCGATGAAATGGATGATAATATGATGACGCCGAGGTCGAGCACTCACGATGCGAACGCTCGGTCGGCTTCCATGGCGCCTGCTCCGGTGCAAGTTCCGCCGGGTACGGAGGACAACACCCTTGACCTCGGACAGCGCACGACAGGACACCGGGCGCTACCGGTGACGCCCATCAATCGACGCACCGAGCGCGCATGTTGAAGATGTTGCTGTAGACCCTTGCCTGTGCCGAAGCCAGTGGAGACGCTGGAAGGACGTGGCTAAAATCGTATGAATGGGTGACGACAGTATGATGGCGAACGCGAATATGACAGTCCAGCCGTCCCGTCAGCTCTGCCCACCGCCTTTGCCTAATGCTACGTTGAGCAAGGGGATTTGTTCACCGGTTTTCGTATCGCCGGCCTGCGGAGGGCGACGATCAGTCGACCCGAGCGCGTTGCACCACGGCCGCTTTGATCCGCTCCAGGGCTTCCCGTAGCGTTTGCCGGGGGCAGCCGAAATTCAGCCGCACAAAGCCTTCCCCGTCGAAGTCCTTGCCATCGGATAGTCCCACGCCCGCTTGCACGAAGAAACGCCCTGGCTCGGGCAGGTTCAGCGCGGTGGTATCGATCCACGCCAGATAGGTCGCTTGCACGTCGTCCATGACCAGGCCCGGGACTTCGTCGTTGATGAAGCGATAGACGAGCTCCTTGTTCGCACGCAAATAGTCGATCAGCGCCGCGCGCCACGGCTCGCCATCGCGGTAGGCGGCCAGGCACGCCGCGTAGCCCAGCGCATTGGGATGGGGCACAATACCCCCGCGCGCCTGCTTGAAGCGCCGGCGCAGGTCGGCGTTCGGAATCACGGCGAAGGCGCAGTTGAGCCCGGGGACGTTGAACGTCTTGCTCGGCGCCATCAGCGTGATGGTGTTGGCGGCAATCTCGGGACTCAGCGTCGCGGTAGGGATGTGGACCTCCCCGTCGAGGATCAAATCGCAGTGGATCTCGTCGGAGCACAGCACGATGCCGTGCTCCAGACATACCTCGGCCACCTGACGCAACTCCTCGCGCTCGTAGCGCCGGCCGACCGGGTTGTGCGGACTGCACAGCAGCAGGGCGCGAGAGTTGGGCGATAACGCGGCTTCAAAACGCTCCATGTCGAAAGTGAAGCGGTTATTTTCTCGCTTTAGCGGTACGGTCCGCAGGGTTCTGCGCGACAGCACCGGCGCCGCCAGAAAGGGCGGATAGGCCGGTGTGAAGGTCAGCACTTCATCGCCATCATCTCCGAACGCCCGGCACACGACATTCAGCGCCGGGACGAGCCCGGGCAGCCACGTGATCCAGGCCGGCTCGATGGCCCACTCGTACCGGTCCGCCAGCCGGGCGACGAGAACCTCCACCAACTCCCGCGGCGGAACGGCGTAGCCGAACACCCCGTGCTCGACCCGCGCGTGCAGCGCTTCCAACACGGGCTGCGGCGCCCGAAAGTCCATGTCCGCCACCCACATCGGAATGATGTCCCGTCCCCGATACCGCGCCCACTTGAGACTATCCGTGTCGTGCCGCTCGATGACCGTATCGAAATCAAAACTCATGTCCAACTGCTCCTTCCCACAACAGGCGGCCATCCGACCCACTTCAGCGGCCGCCACCAAGGCCCCGCATCCTACCATACCTGCGAAGTTGGTTGTAGTGCGGTGGCACTTGGCGTTATAACTTCATAGCAGAACTCAGAGGCCCCCGAAACAAGGAGATGTCATGGACAAGAGGATAATCGCCATCGCCACGGCCGTGCTGCCGGTCGTGACGTTTCTCTGCGCCGCCCTGTCCGGTGCCCGCGACGTCCCCAGGGGCTCTGAGTGGCCGCAGTTTCACGGCCCCGGTCGCACGAACATCTCGCCCGAGACGGGACTGCTGCGAAAATGGCCTGAAGGTGGCCCTGAGAAACTCTGGACGTATTCGCAGTGCGGCACAGGCTACTCGGGCGTCTCGATCGCCGACGGGATGATCTTCACGGCCGGCGATTTTGACCGTCAGGAAAAGGTCCTGGCCTTGAACTTGG
>CP070782.1:3004367-3007299 GCA_020346325.1 Phycisphaerales bacterium | reverse complement strand
GCCTTGGAAGATGTCAGCCAGATGATCGCCAGTGTTTGGGGACTGGCAGGCTACGAGGTCGCGTTTGCCGATTACTACCCAGGCTGGAACCCGGACCCCAAGTCGCCCATTCTGGGCCTGATGGAGGCAACCTACCAGGACCTGCTCGGCGAGGAACCCGAAGTCATGGCCGTCCACGCCGGCCTGGAGTGTGGCGTGATCGGCAGCAAGTATCCGGACATGGACATGGTCTCGATCGGACCAACACTCAATGATGTGCATTCACCGGCGGAACGGTTGCTTATCCCCACCGTGGGGAACGTTATGGAGCTGTTGCTGGCAGTACTGCAGAACATCCCTGAGCGCTGAAAAGGGCCAATACAGGAGGGACGGATTGGAGGAAAGAAAGCCGGTCACCGCCCGTAGCGTCGATCCCGACCGCTATCGCAGCTACATGGTGCGGCTCTGGCGTGAAGCGCCGGGCGCGCCGTGGCGCTGCCAGGTCAGTTGCGTGGGCACGAGCCATGAGCGACGCTTTGCCACGCTGGCGGAGCTGTTCGAGTTCCTGGCGGCCGATGTGTCCGGCGGATCTGAAGGCCGGGAGGGCAATTCGGAAACCTTGCATGTGGCCTGAGAGGGGTAGTGGCAGACGCCCCCCAGGAGGGTAAGCGCCCCAAGTCTGGGGCGTTGGACAGACTGCAGAGATTCTGCAAGACCAAGAAGGAGGAAACGATGAAAGGGTTGAACCATCTGTCCTCGATCACGACGCCCGATAGAGTCGAGTCCCGCATCGGCACGCTCGAATTCACCGACGGCATGCCTAGCCAGGATACCCTCGACAAGGTCTATGACAACCTGGACTTCACCCACGCCTTCGAGGCGTTCGTGAATACCATGCAGGGCGTCAACTTTGAGGCGATACACAGAGGCTTTCTCGATGCCGGCGTGAAGGATAACGAGTTCCTCCTCTTCTCCGACATGATGGACGCCAAGACAGTGGTGCTGGTGGCCAACGTAGACACGGTCTACGTTTTCGGCTTCCTGGACCTCACCCAGGGGCCCCTGGTGCTGGAGGTACCACCGAAACTTCTGGGTTTGATCAACGACGCCTGGTTCCGCTGGGTGACCGACGTTGGCAGTGCCGGTCCCGATCGCGGTCTAGGCGGGAAGTACCTGATCCTGCCGCCCGGCTACCACGGTCTGCTGCCGGAGGGCGGGTTCTTCATCGGCCGCGCCGGGACCACGCACGTCCTGTTTCTTGCCCGCATGTTCCTGGAGAACGACAGTCCGGAGCCGGCGGTCGAGCAGATCCACAAGTTCCTCAAGGTCTACCCCTACGAGGCCGGCGGGGCCGGCACGTCCTTCGCCACGTTCCTGCGCGGCGAGGCTCGACTCGGATCGATCACGCCACCGCCCGAGAGCGTGTTTCACGAGGGCAGTGGCAAGGTGATGAACACCATTGCCCCCAACGTCGAGAGCTACTACGAGATGCTCAACGAGATCGTGCAGCAGCAGCCCACCGGGTCGCTGGATCCCGAGGTGATTGGCTCCGTCGCGGCGATCGGCATTGTCAAGGGCCAGCCCTTTGCGCCTGATACCCGGATGAAAAAGATCCTCACCGAAGCGGTCGCCGTGGGCAACGCCACCGCGCGCAGCCTTACCATGAATCCACGCGATCCGGGCTGGTACTATTACCCTGGCTCGGCCTGGTGGAATCCGATGTTCATCAGCGGCTACGAATTCGAGACCCCGATTCCCGAGATCGAGGGGCCAGTCCAGGACGGCATGCGGACGCCCGAAGCCGCCAAGCCGTACCCGCCGACTGGCTACCGCACCTTGGACATTCGAACCTTCTACTGGTACGGATCTTTTGCCGTCTCGCCTGCCATGGCCATGCGCTTGAGCGGAATCGGCTCGCAGTACCTCATCGCCACGGTGGACGCGAACAAGGCGTACTTTGAAGGGGCCAAGACGTATCAGGTGACGCTGCCGAAGGACATTCCTGCGAGGAACTTCTGGTCCTTCACGGTCTATGACAATCAGACGCGATCCATGCTCGACACGCCGCAGCGCTTTCCGCGCGCCGGCAGCCAGAGCTATCCGTCGCCCGCCGCCGAGCGGAGTGCTGACGGCTCCACGACGGTCTACTTTGCGCCCGAGCAGCCCGAAGGCGTGTCGCGTGGCAATTGGATCCAGACCATCCCCGGCAAGGGCTGGTACGTGTTCCTGCGCCTTTACGGCGCGCTGGAGCCATTCTTCGACAAGACCTGGCGGCCGGGCGAGATCGAGTTGGTCCCATGAGCGAACGCCAGCGCGTCACGGCATCGGCGGATGGGCCTCGCACGCCGCTGATGCCGAGCATCGGCTGGCTGTGCCCGTTGGAAGGCCTGGTTCGCTATGCTGGCGTCGGCTGCCTCCATCGCGGTCATAGCTAGGCTCAGCACCTCCTTTCTGCTCAATAGCTGTTCGCCCGTTCCGCCTGTGATGCTGTCGTAACGCTCGCTTGCCAGGCTTGCTACCGTCTCACCCGTGAGACGGGATCGAGAGCACAGGGCCTGGGATCTGTTGCTGTCTGTTCTCTTTTCCTGGAGACAAGATCAGAAGATCAACAACAACAGATCAGATCTAACCCCTCCGTCTCATCCGTGGGACGGTGAGGCGGTTCCGTCTCACGTCTGAGACGGATGATTCCCATTTGACTGTGGGCGGCGTCTGGCACGGCCAGCGAGACCCAACGCAGCTCAAGGTCAGGAGCCGTATCGATCGCCAGGGCCGCCTAGTGCCCTAGTAGGTGGTTCCGATCTGATTGCCCTTCAAGGACGAGCATAAGCTAGGCGCTGACGACGAAGGTGATGTCGATCGCGCCATCTGCGTGCGTTGCCACGGTGCGCTCGATGACCGGCAGCAGACGGTTCTGCAGCCAGTCCACGGCATGTGTGTGTCGAACCGCGAT
>CP070782.1:2997240-3004267 GCA_020346325.1 Phycisphaerales bacterium | reverse complement strand
GATATCACCGGTGGCGATCAAGGTATATGGCCCATCGATACTCGCGTTGGAACCCGACAGTTCAAACGTGATGGGATCGCGCGTGGGCACGTCGTTGGCCGTGGTGAAGGTCAAGGCCGTGACGACCGAGGAACCGACCAAAGGCTCTACCTGGAACCCGGTGGCCATCGACCCACCTTTGCGATGCAGGTACTTGGTGTTGACGTTGTCGTCAACCGCCAGAGCCGGGTATTCCGCCGCAGGCCAGTCGTTGTCATTGGGAACGCCCACGACGATATCACCGGCCCGGGTGATGTCAGGCGAATCGGCCGTACTGTCCTCAAGGACCTCGGGATACAGCCGGATGTCGTCGATGTAGACGATCCCCTGCGCACCGGCGCCCTCGATACCGATGGTCAACGCGCGGACGTTGCTGACGTTGCCCACGGTGGACAGATCGATGCTCCACAACTGCCAAGCTGCACGCCTGATATTGGCGGCCGGACCATCATATGCGACCTTGGTGCCGTTGATGGTGACATACAGTTGCGCGACGCTGTTGTCCGGATCGCCGTGGAAGTACAGCGACAAGCTCCGGACACCGCTGGCCGCCCAGTTCTGTCCCAGCACGAGCTCAGCCTCAGAGGTGGCAACACCCGCGTTGTCGTAGGACAGCGGCATGGACTGACCGCCGCTGTGGACGATCGACTGTTCGGTAAACGGCTCTTCGAAATAACCGACGGTCGAGCCGGTTTCATTGACCCAGCCGTCGAGCCAGGTTTCATAGATGCGATTGCCCTCGTCATCGGTATAGCTCTCGAAGTCATCGACGACCAGGAATCCCTGCGTCGTGAAGCTCCAGACGCTGCCCGGCCATACGGTGACCTCATCAGCTTCGTTGACCTCGTCGACCTTCCAGTAGTAGGTCGTCGCCAAGTCCAGAACAGCGGGTGTATAGCTGGGTGCGCCCGTCGTATCGGCCAGGGCCAGAGCCTCGGCATCGGTGCCTAGATACACCTCGTGCGAAACGGCTTCGCGTCCCGCGCGCCAGTCGAGCGTGGTGCTAATGCTAACCTCGGTCCCTCCGTCGGCCGGCTGCGGCTCGCGGGCCTTGGCAGGAATGGAGAGGAAACGGACTTCGCTGAGACCGAATTGCCCCATCATGCCGTATCCACTGTTGACCGTCAGGCGGACGTACTTGGCCGCCACGCCACCGAAGTCGACGGTCGTGTTGGCGGTGTAGTCCGGCCGGGCCGTCCCCTGCGCCAGTTGGACATCACCGAGAACCGTCCAATCGGCGCCGTTCTCGGAATACTCGACCGTGACATCCTTGAGTCCGAAGCCCAGGATCAGTTCGAACTGCACGTTGTAGTTCCACACCAGCATCTCGTGGAGTTTCTCGATGCCGGGGAACTCGTACTGAACGGTGATGGATTCGCCCGCTGGAAGGGTGGCCAGCCACATGTCACCGGAGGCGGTCGAGTGCTCGTCCGCCTCATTCAGACCGGAGCCGTCCACGGTTCTCTCGGGGCCCACTCCCGCGTCCGAAACGGCGTTGCTGGTGGCGATGACGCCCTCGACCGGATAGGCCAGCGGCTCGACCGTAAAGCTCCAGACCTCGCCTTTGAAGATGGTGTTGTCCGGGGCGCCGTTCACTTCGTCGATACGCCAGTAGTAGGTCTGGCCGAACTCCAGAACACTGGGCGATTCGTAGGTTGCGGCCTCCTGCCCCTGGCTGACCAGCACGCCCATGGAATTGTCGCGGCTGGCGGTGTTCACATCCTCGAACACGGTGCCCAGGTACACATCATGAGCGACGGCGAACTCGCCCGGCGTCCAGGCCAGCGCCACGTCGCGCGGAATGTCGGTCGTCTCGGTTTCCGGTATGGGATCGCCAGCCAGTTCCGGCGAGGCATCACCCAGCATGACGATCGGAACCTCCTCTTCCGTCAAGGCATTGTCGTAGATGCGGATGTCGTCCATGACCCCCGGGAAGTGTCTCTGGTTGTCTGTCCAGGCACCGAAGTTCAGTGGACCGAGATACAGCGAACTGCTGATCCCGGATCCTTCAGCCTCCATCACACCATTGACATAGATCCGCGAGACGTCGGCCTCAAGGTCGAACGTTCCCGCCAAGTGGTACCACTCGTCGGACACGCCCTCTGTTGTGGAGGTCACAGCTCCTCCGCCGTTGATATCGAAATTGAACAGGCTCGTATTGGCGCGCAGGTGTCCGTGTATCGAACCGGCGTTCCACTGCTCGACATGCAGAATGGCACGATAACCACTGCTGTAGGGCATGTCGCGCGGCATGATCCACAGCGCGATCGAGCAGGTGCCGCTGACAATCTCCTCGTTGTAGTCGATGTAGTTGGTCGAACCGTCGAGATCCAGGGCGCCTTTGATCACGCCCTCGACCCAGTTCGGCGTCCCGCCGATCTCGCCGTCCCGGCCGTTCCCGGAACTGTCGGTGGCCACGTTGCCGGCGCCGTCGTCCAGAGCCCAGTGCAACACCAGGTCAGCCGAAGCCATGCCCGCCGGCAGGAGCAAACAGACAAAGCACGTTAGAGCTATGAGTCTTCTACACATCGTTGTCCTCCTTCAGATGATCCCACTACTTCGTTCCCGCGCTCCGGTCACACACCAAAGCATCCCTTCGCCCGTACGCCCCACGGAGAAGGGCCTCGAACTCGCTTCCGCCCCATCAGAGCAACAATGGAATTCGCTCGCTCACCTCCTTCCCACGAGAGACGCATGACCACTGATAAGAATACGGATGATCTGACACGGATTTGAACCACTGGCGTGATACCCCCGCTCCGTGCTATGTCCGGCGTGACGCATGTGTCCACAACCTCCGACCGACAAGGAACCCCGCCGCCCGCTTCCGTTGCCGGAAGCATGCCACCTCCCCCCGGCCCAGACAGCACGGGCAGGTTCCATGAACCGCGACGCTACACAGACTCACTGCTAACCACTAAGCACTTGCTAGTCTAGCATACTTCCGTGCCCACTTCCAACCCTAATATCGACGAAATGAAGCTCTGGCCTAAAATGCACACGTGTGATGTCTCTGCGGCCTTCCGCCGCCCGCGCCGATGAGGCCGCCGCTGAGGGGTTCCACTTTTTCGGATTCTCACCCTTTGTCGGGAATTCACCTTTGACAAGTTACCAATGGTATCTTATATTAATTACCATTGGTAGCTTATATAGAGAGTGTGGTGAAGGAATCCGTATGGATTGGCAGCGCGCCAGAAAACCGGAGCAGAAGGCGATTCGTCGCCGGGAGATCCTCGACGCAGCCCACACGCTGTTCGCTGAGCTCGAATACGAAGCGATCAGCCTCAACGCGATCGCCCGCGAGGCAGGGATCAGCAAACCCAACGTCTATCGCTACTTCTCTACCCGCGAGGAGATCTTTCTCCAGATCTTTCTCGAGGTCTTCCAGGCATGGGCTGAGAGCATGCACGATGCTCTGATGCAGCTTCAGATCCCCGCCTCAGCCCGCCAGATCGCTGAGAGCTGGACGGCCGTGATTCGCAAGCACCCCCGCCTGCTCCGGCTGGCCGGCCTGCTAATGACGTCGATGGAACGTAATAGCTCCGAGGAAGGGCTCTACACGTTCAAGAAGGCGATGCACCAGCTACTGGACCGCGTGGCCGAGGATCTCAAACGCGTCCTGCCTTCCATGTCGGAGAAGGGCCGCCGGCAAATGCTGGTTTGCTCGTACGGGTTAATCGCGGGTCTGGGACCCATGGCGTACCCGAACGAGGTCTTGACCCGGGTGATGGAAAGGCCAGAATTCGCGGGGCGCCAACCCGATTTCGATGAGCTCATGACTCATGCACTAACCGCACTGATCGAACAAGACACCAGATAGAAAGCGACCGAGAGACATCTTCCCAAGACTGGAGAACCTATGCTGCATAGAGAAATGCCGAGGAACGGCGACTCACTTTCGATCCTCGGCTTCGGCTGCATGCGCCTGCCGGAGAAGGATGGAACGATCGACGAAGAGAGAGCGACACAGCAGATTCGCCACGCCGTCGATCACGGCGTCAACTACATCGATACGGCCTGGTCCTACCATGCCGGACAGAGCGAACCTCTCGTCGGACGCGCGCTGAGCGATGGCTATCGCGACAAGGTAAAACTGGCCACCAAACTTCCCTCCTGGATGGTCCACAACCGCGCGGACATGGATCGATTCCTCAACGGCCAACTCGAAAAGCTCCAGACCGACCACATCGATTACTACCTCGTCCATTGCCTCGTCGGAGACCTCTGGGACAAGATCGAGACACTCGGCATCACGGATTTCCTGGACCAAGCCAAGGCCGATGGACGCATCATCAACGCGGGCTTCTCTTTCCATGGCTCGTCGGATGAGTTTACGCGCATCGTGGACGCCTACGCCTGGGACTTCTGTCAGATTCAATACAACTATCTCGACGAACAGAACCAGGCGGGAACGAAAGGTTTGGAATACGCCGCGACCCAGGGACTGGGTGTCATCGTGATGGAGCCGCTGCGCGGAGGCAAGCTGGCCGGTCCCGTGCCGCCGGCGATTGAAGCGATCTGGAACGAGGCCCAGGTCAGGCGCACGCCCGCCGAATGGGCGCTGCGCTGGATCTGGAATCGACCCGAGGTAACCGTCGTGCTCTCGGGGATGAATGAGGAGGCCCACGTCGAAGAAAATCTGCGCAGCGCAGATCAGGGCCGACCCAATTCCTTAACAGATGGCGAGCTCCAGTTGATCCATCGCGCCGAACAAACGTACCGGCAACTTATGAAGGCCGGCTGTACGGGATGTCGATACTGCCTGCCCTGTCCGGCGGGCGTGGCCATTCCCGTCTGTCTCGAAATCTACAACGACCTGCACATGTTCGACAACACCCAGGAAGCCAAGTTCATGTATGCCGCGAGGCTCAGCGGCACCATCACCAACGGCGCGCCCGCTTATGCGTCCCGATGCGTGCAATGTCGACAGTGCCTGGAGAAATGCCCGCAACATCTGGAGATTCCCCGCCTGCTGGAAGCGGTGGCCGCAGAACTCGAGGGTCCGGATCTGGAGGCGCGGGAGGCCGTGATCAAGCAGGTATTCACGAATGCTTCAACTTGGCAGTAAGACGCGTCGATGGTGGTTTACGGCGTCATCATCTCCATGGTCGCAGGCATCTGCTGTTGCGCCTCGCTCGGCCGAGTGAAGCCCGCGACGCGGAAGAGTTCTTCCATGGCGGTGACGCCCCTGGCAACCTTATCCAATCCGTCGTAAGCCATCGGGCGCACGCCTTTATTGCGCAGGCAGTCGGTCAACTCGCGCTGACGGGCGCCGTCACTGATGAGTGCCCCGACCTCGTCGTCAATAGGCGCCACTTCGAAGATCCCGGTCCGGCCCTTGTAGCCGTACCAGTTGCACTCGGCGCAACTGCCCGGATGCTGAAGCTGTTGCGGCATCTCCTGTCCGAACCGCACGAACAGCTCACGCTCGGTTTCGTCCAGTTCGCGGGGTTGGGCACATTCGCCACAGAGTTGCCGCAAAAGGTTCTGCGCGATGATCAGCCGCAGGGAGCTGCCGATGATGTGATAGGGAACGCCCAGGTAATGCATGGCGTCAACCGCCCCGACGGCATCGTGCGCGTGAATGGTCGCCAGGACAAGACGTCCCGAAAGCGCGGCCCGGGCCGCGACGATCGCCGAATCGCGATCGCGGATCTCGCCGACCAGGATGAGATCCGGGTCCATACGCAGGATGGTGCGCAACCCTTCGTGCATCGTCAGCCCATGCTTCTCGTCCACTTCGATCTGCTGGGCGTAAGGCAATCTGAACTCCACTGGGTCCTCGATCGAGTAGGCGGTCGTCGTCTGCAGATCCATCAGCGAAGCCAGTGAATACATGGTGGTGGTTTTGCCGGAACCGGTCGGCCCGGTGACCAGGATCAGCCCACTGAGCGAATCGACAGCCGTGGCCGTCTTTTCCTGATCGCCCTTGGAGAATCCCAGGTTGGAAATATCCCACTGTCCACGCGGCACGCTTAGCAAACGTAGGTGGGCCGACTCCCGATCACGTACGGGCGTCAGCGTCACACGGATTTCCCACATCTGGCCTTCATCAATCCAGTTGATTTGGCCTTCCAGCGGAGCGAACGAGCGGGTCACATTCAGACAGGCGGCACTCTTGAGCTGGTTGAGCAGCCGCTTGCCCTCAGTAGCCGGCAGGAGCAGTTTCGGATGAATCGTGCCGTCGACGCGATGGAGGACGCGCACGCCATTTTCCACGCAATGCAGGTGAACATCGGTCGCTCGATCGATGATCGCGTTCCAGATGAACGTGTTGAGGGGATCCGGATAGGCGGTGACGTTGTGCTCGCCCTGCGTCCATGCATGGTTTTGCTGCGCCGCTCTGGCCATGACTGATGCTCCTTGCATTTTCGTATCGCGTACGGGGCGGCGTCTAACGGGGTCCGTCCCGTGCGCTATGTCGGCGCGCCGGGGTTGGACCTTAACCCGCATTTTCCCTACAATCGCTAAAGTGCGGCCAGAGTATCACCACAGGGCAGAAAAAACGTCAGAAATCGCGGTCCGCCGCGTGCGCAACGTCCGGTATTACGCGCGTAGGGGTAGGCGCCTGTGCCGGCCCGACGCACGGAACGCCCCACCCACCGGGGTTCAGTCCCGGATCTCAATCCGCGATGGCCCGGCCAAAGAAACCGTCAGGAGCCTCTGTTGGAAATCGAAGCGCACCTCGGCATCGGGACTCACCGCGGCCGGCTCCTTCGTCACGCCGGAGATCAGGATGGCGCAGGGTCTGGTGCCCCATCCGTCCGCGACGAATGTCACTGAGTTGGTGTGCTCGTTCACCCCGCGAATGGCACAAGGGGCATGGATGAACCACTCTCTGATGCGGAGCTTGCGCACGTCATAGAGGCGCCCTCTTCCGAACAGCTCGGGGACATGCGCCTGTACGGTCCCGGGATTGATGGCGCGTCAGTCACTAACCTGGGCGAGCAGATTAAAGAATTCGGGCAGCAAACCCTGGCGCTTTTCG
>CP070782.1:2993656-2997140 GCA_020346325.1 Phycisphaerales bacterium | reverse complement strand
CGAGTGACATACAGTTACGCCCCCGCGGCTCCACGCTGGCATTGTGCTCCCGTTAGACTCTACAATGCCTTTCGAATCGGCGTCCGTCGCCCGGGCAAAAACGGTGAGACTACATATTCCCTGCCCCCCCTGCCCCACATACCATCTCTTCGAAGAGCATGCACTCCATACTTCACCCCGACAGACCGGTCCCATCGCCGCTTGACAAGCGCAGGCGGTCTCATCCTCCCTTGACAGGTACAACCGTGACTTCCTTGCAGTGCTCTCGGGTATCACCCACCGCGCTCGTGCTCGGCCTCAGCTTGTGGTGCGAGTGCCTCTTATGGCTTTGAGGGCTGAGCGTTTCTGCTTTCCCCGGGCCAATCAGATGATCCACTCCGCTACGCGAGTGGCTGTATTACCCAGGTTGTGGGCTGCGATAGGCAAAACTAGACTCCCGCTGCGCTCCCTTAGCCAGCCTAAGAGAAAGCCGGCGCCCGCGGTGAGGAGCACACCAAAAAGGTCGATTTCCAATTTCAGTTGTTCGGTCAAACCTACACCATGGACCAGACCAAAGAGAACGGAGATGATGATCAATCCCCAGCCGACGTTTGCCCCGAAGAGGTTTCGGTTCTTGCCGAAGGCCCGGTTCAGTAACGCCAAGCCAACACCACGGTAGAAGATCTCTTCGTCTAATCCCGGCATGCTGAGTTCAAAGAAAAGGAATTCCGTGCTAAAGCCATAACCACTGTCTGTTAACGAACCAATGCCAAAACCTGCGGCAACATAGAAGGTTGTCAGAACAAGGCATGGCCTCAAGGAAGAGGGCTGATGTCTCCATGTCACGCCACTTTCGGCGAAGGAGATCTTTCTGTATAGAAGAACAAACACTATCGCAAAGACCGCCACGCAGAATTTCCCCTCCCAGTTCCACGCCCCCCACCCCAGGAAGTCGGCTCCTCGTAAAAGGCTACCAGTCAGAAAAAAGAGCGCAAACAGGAGTACATATTGGATATTACGTCTCTCACGCCTTCTTAAGGCGATCACGACCAATGGTGTGATGGTGGCCAAGTGCAACAATCGGGTCAACAGGGTTCCATACATAACAAACTCTCGCATCGGGCATTTGGCTGCGGTGTCAGCTACGTCACATCAAAATCCTCCCTTAGTCGAGATATGCCATGTGACTTCATCATCGGTGCTCCCGCACGCCACCGCGTCAATAGTACCACCACAGGGGGCTTGATTCCAACACTACCGGCCATCAACCAACATGGCCGGTCTCTGAGCCCGTCAGAACTCCTCCTCCTCGATCTCACCTTCGTACGAGTCAAGGGCTATCGAGTGTACCCCTAGGTCAAACCACTTCTTGAAGGTTTGACAGCTCCAATCGGTGGTCGAAGTACGTCAAGAGAGTGCCAGAATGTTGGATCTTCGCCAAATGGGGACGTTTCTTGGCCTTTCTGGCAGGTGTACAAGCTGGCTTGATGGTCAGGAGCATTGAAATCGCCGTCCCCATGGTGGTATCATTGACAGTGTGGCGTGCAGGAGTACCAATTATGACGCCAAATGGCAAATCTCGCCTTTATCTGGCTGTTCTAGGGGTCCTGGCAGCTGCGGCGATTCCTCTGGCGATCCCGGTATTGGCTTCCGAGGCGGCCCAATCCGATCTCGACCCGCCAGTCCCTCAGTCAACGCCGCGTCCCGCCATCGACGATCCCCAGGCTTATTTAAAGCCTTTCATCCGGTTCCTTCGTGAACGCGCCGAAGGGCCGAGGCCGTTTGTGATGCGCGCACTCGCCAGCCGCAAGCTCACGATCATCGGGGAAATCCACCACCGCCCGCGATACTGGGCTTTCAATTCCTCTCTGGTGACAGAGCCGGACTTCCCCAGGCACGTTGGTACGATCTACCTGGAGCTGGCGTCCAACGGTCAGAGTCTGGTGGACGCCTTCCTGGCGGCCGAAGCCTGTGACACGACGCCCATCATCAAGATGCTGCGCGACGATCTCTGGATGGGCTGGCCTGATCAGCCCACACTGGATTTCTTCATCACGGTCTGGATGAGGAATCAGAGTCTCAGCCCCACACAGCGGCTCCGCATCGTCCTGGTGGATAAGCAGAGGCCCTGGAGCCAAATCCTGCGGCGGGAGGACTGGAGCAAGTACGACACCGACCGGGACAAGCTCATGGCCGACAACATCGTCCAAGATTTGCGGGAACATCCATCCGAGACACGTCATCGGCTGTTCATCGTAGGTGTGGGGCACACGGCTCTCAACATGAAGTCGGCGCGGGATGCGCCCATGAGGAGCGCCGGATGGTACCTGCGCGAAGCGCTGGGCCCCGACCATGTCTATGCGATACTTCAGCACAGGGCGGTGCAAACGAACATGGGCATTGTCAGTGGGAGACTCTGCCTCGGTCTCTTCGATTCGGCCTTTACCGCCGTCGGGAACAGGCCCATAGCCTTTCCGCTCGATGTGGGCCCCTTCGGCGAGCAGCCGTACGACGCTGATCCGGAGAACCCGGCCACCAGCACCTATGCCGATGGATTCAACGCCTATCTCTATCTCGGCCCGCTGGAGACGGAGATCTTCTCACCTCTGATTGCGGGTTTCTACACCGAGACGTTTGTCCGGGAACTGGACCGCCGCTTTCGCTTAATGAATGGCAAGAGCTGGACCGAGGTCTACCGCCAGGAGAAGATGACTCCGGAGACGTTCATCGCCTGGATGGGCAACAGTTGGGGCAAGCCCCGCACGAAGTGGTGGCCTGAATTCCTGGGGCCGCTGGACGCCTGGCACCGTGGCGGACACGACTGGAAGCAGGCTCTTGCCGATGAGAAACTCGCCCACGTGATGGACCATCCTGAGGAGGTCGTACAAGCGGCTAGGCAGCTATTCGAAGGTATTCAAACCGCCGATTATGATGCCTTCCTTCGTGGCCACGAGTCCTGGAACCGATTCCCCATCATGGGACGCTACACGACGCAGACTCGGCGCGACAAGCTGTGCCAGTGGATCTGCGAGACCTTCAAGGACAACCCAATTGTGTCTATCGAGATCGGCGAAGTCTTCCTTGGTGATGAGCAGTTCAACGGCAGGGGAGGCTGGCCTACGGTGCGTTACCAGATCACTTTGAAGGACGGCGCTGTCTTGCAGGGGCAACTCGCCTTTGGGTACGGCTTCGTTCATGGCGAGGGACACTGGCGTGGTATGTGGGGCATCGATTGGCACCTGCACCCCGAGATGTACCGACCCGCGCCGCCCAGCAAATGAACCGGTATCGCACCGTCCCGGCTGAAGGCCCCCGGAAGCGCTGAGTCCGTGCTGGCTCGCGGGAGATCGGAGAACGGCTCTTTCAACTCGATACACTTTCTCTCCTAATTTCTCCAAAGCGACCAGCCCTATCCGATGGAGACCACATGTGCCTGTCAAGCGCCAATGGGACCGCCGTGAGCGCACCTCTATCCTGTTGCATTACAGGCACTTGCATCGCCAGG
>CP070782.1:2983689-2993556 GCA_020346325.1 Phycisphaerales bacterium | reverse complement strand
TCCCCGCGCGACGGACCCGGCCGACGGGGGTGACACGTAGGAAAAAGTCCGTGATTTCCGGATAACCTCCCATGCTCGCCGCGCGTCTTGGATAAAGGTGTGGCTAGAACGCCGTGACTTGGTGCTTTGAGGAGCAGCTATGAGCGGAAGGTCCAGGAAGATATTGATTGGCATTACCGTCGTCGTTGTGGTGCTGGGCGTCTTGTATGGCGTCTCACTGGCTCGGTCGAAGGCAAAACTGCGCCGGGCCTACGCGGACTTGGAGCAGGACGGGCGGCCCATGGACGCTGGCGCCGTCCTGCCGCCGGAAGTGCCTGATGCCCAGAACGCCGCCGTGCTCTACGAACGCGCCGTGACGCTGATGAAAGCCGAGTTCGTCGATGGCAAGGACTTGCTCGCCTACCTGGCCAAGCACGCCGGTAGTTTCCTCAACGACTCCCTCGAACCGGAAGAGCGAGCTGAGTTCGAGCGATGGGTGCAGCACGACGCTGTCAGGGAGGCCATGTCGCTCGTCACTGAGGGCAATGAGCGCCCGGGCTGTCGTTTCCAGCAACCCGACCAGATCACCTTGGACGAGAACCCACCGATGGCGCAGGACGTGCGTAGCCTGGGCATTATCCTGGGTGTTCGCGCCTATCTGGCGGCCGAACAGGGGCAACCGCGAGAGGCCTGGAAGATGGTGGTTGTCCAATTGGGGTTCGCGAAACAGTTGCTCAACGATCCTGTCATGCCCGGGGCGATGATGGAGCTTTCTCTGATCGGTCACGCCTGCCGCGTGGTGAAGACGCTGTGTGAGACCGCGCCGCCCGACGAGGCAGAGTATCAACGCATCGCGCCCCTGCTGCGGGACCTGGACGTGGTGGAGCCGTTCGTTCGCTGCGTGGATGCACGACGCCTGGCGGTGGGCGAGCGCGTCTTCAGTTTGCCACAAGACGAGTTGGAGGAGGTGTGGCGCCGGGAGTCCTGGTCGGGCGGGGAGTCCGATCCGAGCATCTTCCACCGACTGACTTTTCGCTACATGATGTACCGGCCCAATTTCATCGCGGGCCACGCCGACTATCTGCAACTGATGCGCAAGACCGCTGATCTGCTCGAAGGACCCTATGAGCCGGGTGAGTCGGCGGTGTATCAGGAGATCCGCGATCTCGCGTTCCGGTATCCTCTGACCTATCAACTGGGCATCCTGGGCGCCTCGATCAAGCAGTGGCATTGCCGGATGGTGGCCGACGTGCGGGCGACCCGGGCCGGTCTGGCGTTGCTACGGTACCAGCAGGCCCACGGTGACTTTCCATCGACGCTGGAGGCCCTGAAGCTGGAGGGGCTCGTCGACCCGTATGACGAGGAGCCGTTGCGGTATCGCGCCGAGGGTGACGGCTTTCTCGTTTACAGTGTGGGCGGGGATCTGAAGGACAACGATGGTTTGCTCGAACGGCCCCGGCGCAGCTCCGATCCACGGGCGAAGAAGAAGGAGCCGGAGTACGATCGAGGCTGGCGCTTCGGTCAGACGCAGGCGGACGCGGAAGACGAGGAGTGAGGCTTCGATAGCAGCAGGTGTAGGATGGGCTTCAGCCCATGCTGCCGTGAGCGGATATGGATTGATGGGCTCTGAGCCCATCCTACAAGGGAGAAAGACGGTGCTCGTTCAAGCCGATGCAAAGACGGCCGGATGCGACACGGCGCAGGGGGCCGTCGTGGAGAGCCAGGGACTGACCAAGATCTTTCGTCGGCTGCTGGCCGGCCCCAGCCAGGCGGTGTGCGCTCTGAAGGATGTGTCCCTGTCGGTGCACGCCGGGCAGATCGTCGGTCTGATCGGTCCCAACGGCGCCGGCAAGTCGACGTTGCTGAACCTGATCGCCGGGCTGATCGTTCCCACCGAGGGCCATGTCACGGTCTGCGGTCATCGGGCTCGATCCGTGGCTGCCCGGCGTCACTTGGGCTTCATGCCGGAACACCCGGTCTTTCCCGGCGTCTACACCGCCCGCGCGGTGTTGCGCTATCACGGGGCTTTACTGGGCCTGTCCGCGCGGGCGATCGCCACGCAGGTCGATCGTGCGGTGCAGCAGCTCCAGATGCAGGAGTTCATCGATCGGCCGGCCTCCGATTTCTCCCAGGGCATGAAGCAGCGGCTGGCTTTAGCCATCGCCATGATGGGCGACCCCCAACTGCTGTTGCTCGATGAGCCGAGCAATGGCCTCGATCCGGTCGGCATTGTGCAGCTCCGCGATCTGCTCAAACGGTTGCGCGATACGGGTGCGGCCGTGGTGATCAGCTCTCACCGTCTGGGCGAGTTGGAGAAGCTGACCTCCGACTACCTCTTCATGCATCGGGGCCAGATCGTGAGTATTGCCGAGAAAGTCGCGGCCAGTCAAGGCGGGCAACTGCGCATCGAATTGGTCTCCGATGGCGTCGCGATCGCCGAGCGCCTGTTGCCGGCGTCGAAGGTGCTCAGTGCCACCGACAAGGAACTGATGATTGCCATCGCCGATCCCGAGGAGGTCCCCAGCCTGGTGCGCGATCTGGCCCAGGGCGGGGCCCGCATCATGAGCGTGCTCTTGCAGCGCGAGAACATCGAAGATCTCTTTCTCCGTTTGTGCAATGAAGGGACGTAGCCGATGCGAGCCTATGAACTGATGAAAGAGACGTTCTACCGCCGGACCTATATCTGGATCGTGCACGTCAGCTGGTTCGCCCTGTATGGTCTCTACTGGTGGCTCTTCCTGCCCGAGGGGCCGGATTTCGGCGCCTTTGTCTTCGTCTGGGGCGGCTTCCTGCTGCCGCTGGCCCTGAGCGCCGGCATCTTCGGCGACGATATCGGTTCCGGACGGATCTGCGTCCTGATCACCAAGCCGTTTTGGCCGGGCGAACTGTACATCTTTCGTCTGCTGGGACTGTCGCTCCAGGCGGCGGTCCATCTCCTGCTGGCCGGCGGCCTCGTGCTGGGCCTGCACGCTGTGATGGACAAAGGCAACACCACCGATCTGGGGCTGTGGTTACTGGCCTCCTGGCTGCTGTTCAATACGTGTGCGGCGCTGTCGACGTCGCTGTCCGTCTTCGTCGGACGGGCCTTCAACTCGTTGCTCCTGCTGGTCGTGGTGGTCGCGGGCTATTTCATCATGCGGATGCTGATGGGTATGCTCGGAGAAAACGCGATGACCGGCGCCCTGATGAGCTTCGTTCGGTATGCCTGGCCGCCCTTCATGCTGTTGCACAAGTTCGCCGCCGGCGAGTACGGCCCGTTTGCGCTGACCGTCGGCAAGTTCAGCATCGCCAAGGACGTCGCTTGCGTCGTGCACAGCCTGATGCTGACCGTGGCCTACAGCGTGCTCGGCATCGTGATCCTGAGCCGACGAGAATTCTCGCGGGTGCGCGACTGAGTACCGTAGCCTCACGGAGTCTCGGGGAGACAGATGAGAAACGAGCGCAAAGTATGGACGGTGATCGTGGTGGCCGCCTTGCTCTTGGAGGGCTGGGCCCTCTACGTGGTTAGTCTGTCGCCCAGACGGTGGCGGCCGGCGCTGATCGTCAAGGATGAGCCGGCCGCTCGGGCCCTGTACGACGGGATGATGGGTGCGATCCGGCAGGCCGAACGCCTGTCCTACACCAGCTTCTGCTCCGGCCCGGACGCGCGGTTCAGCATCTACACCGTCCGCCAGGCTAAGCCCGACTACTTCAGCATCGAGGTGGTCCATGGGTTGAGTACGAAGAGCGCGACCGTCCTCGGCGACGGAAACGACGTCTGGACCTTTTGGTCGGGAGGACGGCCTTACCTGACGATCGACGACGACCAGAGCTCCACGGAAGCCAGATCGAACGCCTACGTGCGAAAGGCGATGCGCGCAGGCCCGGCAGGTATCGCCCGTGACATCACGCTGTTCGGCCAGCCCTTCTACAGATTGATTCTCGATCCCGATATCTTTCACGGGCATGCGGACCCGCTCGAACCTTATATCGACGGGGTCCGGTCCCGGGGACGCAACGACGTCGACGACGTGGTGTGCGACGTGATCGAGGTCAGCTACATGCAGGCCCAGCGGACCCGGTTCTTCTGGATTGCGCGCGAGGACCATCTCCCGCGGCGGATCAAGGAAGTTGTCCGGCTGGCCGACATCTCTGTTGCGATCGAAGAATGGAAGAAGCCGCTTGTTGATGAAGAGATTCCGGCCAAGACGTTCGCGTGGTCGCCACCGGAAGACTGGCAGCGGTGGACCCCGCCGTCGCCCGAGAGATTTCTGCTGGCCGGCGGTTCCGAGGCCCCGGACTTCACGTTGGCTTCGCCCGGCAAGGGCACGATCAGCCTGTCCGACTATCGCGGCCAAGTCGTCTGGCTCTGCCTCTGGCAAGTCGGCTCGCCCGCATGCTGCGAACAGATGCGTTACCTTCAGTCGCTACACGAGCAGTACGGTGACAGGGATCTGGCTATCCTTGGCCTGAACTTTAGCGATGACCGACGTATCGTGCGGGCCTTCCTCAAAGCCAACGGCGTGACGTTTCCCACCATTCTCGACATCTCCCACATCGCCAAGAGAGTCGTTTGGGGGGACTATGGCAACAAGGTGTTCGATGTCCCCTTGAGCTACATCATCGACCGCGAGGGCAAGGTGGTCGATGCCTGGTTCGGCTGTGAGGAGGACTTGCAGCGCGGTCGCGACGCACTGAAACGAGCCGGACTGCCCGCCGGCGAATAGATGGAAATTTTGTGTGCTCTCCCATCTCCGGAGATAAGTCGTCCTCTCGCCTTTGGTGTTCCCCCTCGAAAAATCCCACCGGACAGACGACTTTTCATAGAGTAGGATCGTCTCGGCGTTCGTCTATAGGCAGTTGGATGTTCAACGACAGTCGACTGGACAGGCATGTTGAAAGCAGAAGATCGCGTATTGCTCGGGCAGCTAAAGGGCGGCAGCAAGGACGCCCTGCACCGGATCTACGCTCGATACAGGCGGGAGCTTTTCACCGCCGCCGTATCGCTTCTGGGCGATGTGGATCTGGCGGAGGATTGCTTGCAGGACGTGTTCGTTCGACTGGCTGAATCGGCCGGTCAGCTGCGCGTCAAGAGCAATCTGAAGGCCTACCTGGCTACGTCCGTCGTCAATCGGGCTCGGGACCGAATACGACACCACGCCAGACAGGTCGTATGCGTCACCGAGGCGCTGGATCGTGCGGCCCCGAGTGCCGGTCCGGCCCAGCAGGTGATCGCCGATGAGCAGGCCGCGGCCCTCTTCGACGCCCTTGGCCGACTGCCCGACGAGCAACGCGAAGTGTTTGTTCTGCACGCCCAGGCGGGCCTGACGTTCCGCCAGATCGCTTCGGCCCAGGGTGTATCCGTCCGGACGGCGCACAGTCGATACCGGTACGCCATTGACAAGCTGCGCCGGCTTCTGGGTGAAAGGGTAGAGTTATGACACCGGCCCGAGATATCGAATCACTGGCCCAACGCATTGAGTTCGAGCCCGACGTGGCTGCCGATCGACGCATTTTGTCGGCCGCTGAGACGGCGCTCGACAGACAAATGAAGCCCCCGCGCCTCACCGAGACGCGCTTGGCAGGGAGACAGATCATGAAGACCCCATTTGCGAAACTTGCCCTGGCGGCCGGCGTTATCATCGCCGTGCTGCTTGGCATCCACTTTGTCAGAGACACGTCCAGTGCGGCTTGGGCTAACGTCCTGGCCAAAGTCAACGGCTTCGAGACATACGTCTTTCGCACCCGCGAGATCAAGACCACCGGCCCGCGGCCCGACGGCTTCGAGTTCGCCACCGAGGGCGGCTCCAAACGCTATTACTCCCAAACATATGGAGCTTTCACCGAGAACTACAAGAACGAGGGCGAACTGTTCACGCGGATCTACACGCTGTTGCAGAAGAACGAATTCGTTGCTATTTGCTATCCGCTCGAATCCTATAATCGCCGGCCGCTCACGGAGGCGCAGATTCGCGAATTCCACGAGAACCCCCTCAAGGATCCCAAGCAGATCATTACGAGAATGCTCGAAGGGGACTACGAGGAACTGGGCGACGACGTGATCGACGGCCGGGCGGTGCAGGGCATCGAACTGCGCGATCCGTCGGTGCTTTCCGACGGGCCGGCGCCGCCCATGGCCGACTTCGCCATGCGGGTGTGGATCGACGTTGAGACGGAACTGCCCGTCTGGGTGGAGATCGACGCGGTGCCCGAAGGCTCGCCCATACGGCGCACGACGATCATCGACGAGTTCGAGTGGGGCGCGCCGCTGGCGGCGGGCTTGTTCGAGCCGGAGATTCCGGCCGGCTTCGAGCCCGAGACGCCGATGGAGTACTACACCGACTCGGCACCCAAGAGCGATGCGGAGGCCGCTTTTGCCGCCAATACGCAAGAGGAGCCCTATCTCAGCGACTTCGACCATCTTGACTTGCCCGACGTCAGCGGCGTGACGCTGCTCGGCGTCGATCCAGCTGCTGAGCAGGCCGAGTTGCGGCTGGGCACCCACGACGAGATCTGGCAGACCCAGGACGCCTTCATGGCCGAATGGCCCCGCTACGACGACGTCGAGGACCAACTCGCCGCCCAGCTTCAGGCCCAGCTTGGCGTCGAGCAGATGACCGTCGAGGAACTGGTCGCTTTGGGGATCGCGATGCGCGAGCGGTTCTGGGAGCTGCGCGGCTGCACGTCCGACAACGCCTATCCCTACGGTTACGCGGCGCGGCTCGTGACGAAGATGGCCCACGAGAAGGCGCCCGACGATCCGGCGGTGACGGACCAGTACGTCGAATCGATCATGACCGCCGAGGTGACTTCCACCGGCAGCGAGGACGACCAGACGCTGGTCAGGAACCCCGTCTATCCCGGCCTGGTGGCCGACCTGCGGGCCCGGCAGTTCGAGCTGATCAAAGCCCGGGTCAGCGCAGGAGACGTGCCGGCGTGGAAGGATTACGTCCGCACCTTCGATCTGATCATTGTGCTCAACTCGAACCGCAAGGACTACGAAGGCGCGCTGGCGGCGACGCGCTGGCTGATCGCGCAGGCGGAGACCGCCGGCTGGACGTACTACGTGGATCGGTGGCTTGTCCCGATGGAAAAGGCCTTTGCGGGCGGTGAGGGGTATCGCTCGGGACTGTTCATGTACGAGCAGGGCGCTTTCCCCGAGGAGTTCCGCTACGCGCGACGGCTCTTCTCCTTCCAGGGCCCGGCCCGGCGCCGCACGATGATCCTGCCGATCCATCTGCGGCATCTCAAGGGCTGGTAGTCGCCGAATTGGCTTTCGGCTCAGTGTACTAATGCGAATGTCAAAGAAGCGGGGCGGTCCGGCGGCGGGCCGCCCCGGTGACTTCAGATCTCTAGTCCTTCAATTCGCGAATCCAGGTGTTGCGATAGCGGACCGGATTGCCGTGGTCCTGCAACTGGAGTGGGCCCTTGTCACCGTGGGGCACATAGTCACTGATCGCGTGCGGGCCGCGCCAACCCGTGCCGCCGTCCAATTCCACACGGTCCTGCACCACGATGCCGTTGTGGATCACGGTGAACGTCGCCATCTTCGTGACGTTGCCGTCCTTGTCGAACCTGGGACGGTGGTAGATGATATCGTAGCTCTGCCACTGTCCCGGCTTGCGGCAGGCATTGACCAGCGGCACGGCCCGGCCGTACAACGCCGCGCATTGGCCGTCGGGATAGGTCTTGTTCTCGTAGGAGTCGAGGACCTGGACTTCGTACTGGCCCTGGAGGAAGACGCCGCTGTTGCCCCGGTCCTGGCCGTCGCCTTTGACCGTCGCGGGCGTGGCGAACTCGACGTGCAACTGGCATGACCCGAACTCCTGCGTCGTCTGGATGTACCCGGCGCCCTTGACCGATTCCATATAGCCGTCGCGGCAGATCCACTTGGAGGGGTTGCCCTTGTTGTCGCTCCAGTTGGCCATGGAGCCCTGGGTGCCATCGAAGAGGACGACCGCGTCGGCCGGGGCGTTGCCACACCCTTCGCCTGGCGTCACCACTGCCGGGGCCGGGCGATTCCTATCATGAATCATCCAGCGCCCGCTCGGCGTATCGACGTATTGGATCAGTGGCTTCTTTTCTCCCTCCGGGGCGGCCTTCGCCTCGCTCTGGGTCGCATCTTGTGTCGCACCGCCGGCCAGCATCCCCAACATCCCGACAACCATCCCCAGCCACAACATCCTGCTCATGGTCGCTCCTTTCGTATTCGCTGTTTCATGTCTCGTCGCTCGTATCGTGCCCGAGTAACGCATCTGCCAATCCGCACGTCCGGCCCGCCCGCAGTTATACCCGAACCCCAAGCCCGCGCCAATGCCCGCCCGGGCCCAGTCCCCGCCCGGGGTGGAATTGGGTTTGTTTCCGCCCGTGGCCCCCGTTTTGGGCCAAAAAACGGCGAAATTGGCTTTGTTTGGCGCGCGTGATGACACCACTGTCGCCTGCCGCTTTGAATCTGAGATTTGAAATCTGAGATCTCAAATCGCAGCCGAGCCGGCCGCCCAAATTGGCTTTGCCTCCCCGCCCCGGCCACTGGTTCTCTTCTCTGTAATTGCCTTCTGTGGAACCACTTATCGTCATTTCGAGGCTCCGAAAAATTGGCTTTGCTTTGCACCAATGATGACACCGCCGCACCCCCGTCCGGCCCGCCGAACCCTCGCCCCCTCCCTCGCTCCACCCGGAATGTCACGTCTCGCACCATGGCAGAAGGCCTCGGATTGGCGTTTGACTGTTTATGATCGAGGTTTATTGGGCAGAATACAAATGCTATTGTTCGGCGTCAAGAGAAATTTCGCAATCTGCTTCGAAATCAGCTCACCCCGGCCGGGCGTGCCGGGCCCGCCGCCCCGTCGGCGCCGACGCGCTAATACAGTTTGTTCGCGACACCCCCGAATCGGGTCCTATGAGCGGAGACGACTGGAATCTTCTACGCGGTGAGCAATGACGTTCTCTGGGGCATGGCATCGCCAGTCCTGATCAATTTCGTGTCTAGAACACCAGGGGAACGCAAGACCTAGGCGAAATCGACGTTCTCCAGGCGGCATGATGGCAACGCGACAGTCCCCGTGTCCCTTGACTGGCAGGACAACCTGCTCGGAAAAATACGTAATTCCCACAATAGAACCCCAATTCGGGGGGCTGGTAAAATGCAGCCGAAAGTAGAGGTGCGCATTTCTGAAGCCCGGTCGAGAAGTGGCCGCAACTGCACACGGAGGTGAGTCATGGCTATCAAAGGGCGTTTGCAGACCATTCTGGCAGTATGGCTGTTCTCGTTGGCGGCCACTTCAGTCGCCAATGCCCAATATGCCGGGGGTAGTGGGACGGCGGATGACCCGTACCAAATTGCGACGGCTGCTGACCTAATCTTGCTAGGCGAGACGCCAGAGGACTACGACAAACACTTCATCCTGAGCGCCGACATCGACCTTGACCCCAATTTGCCGGGGGGCAAGGTGTTTGACAGAGCTGTGATTGCTCCGGATATCGACGATGGGTCAAACACTTGGGGAAACAATGGCTTTGACGGAGTGCCGTTCGGAGGAACCGTTTACGGCTATGGCCGCACCATCTCACACCTCACCATCGCTGGTACAAACTATCTGGGTCTCTTCGGCACGTTGGGCGAGGGCGCGGAGGTTCGATCCATACGTTTAAACGCGGTCAATGTGACAGGACAGGATTTCGTCGGCGGTCTGGCAGGGGCAAATAGGGGAGGCGAAATTATCGATTGCTATTCTTCGGGTCGCGTACGTGGCAATAGGTATGTTGGTGGCTTGGTCGGAATAAATTGGCCGACTATTGGATGGCAATATTGGTATCCCGGGGGACCACACGCGGTCGACGATGCGCGACCAGCGAGTATCTACCTATCCCAAGCTGCGGGTGAGGTCTACGGGCAGGAGTTCATCGGTG
>CP070782.1:2980721-2983589 GCA_020346325.1 Phycisphaerales bacterium | reverse complement strand
TCAATTCGCCGGCGACGGGAACTGCTCGAATCTGATTGGCATCCTGCGGGACGTGATGGCGGAAGAGGACTACGCCGGGTACTTCGATGACTTTGAATGGCCCTGGTATATGCCGGCCGTGGAGCCGTATCGCGCCCTGGTGAGCGACGTTCCTTTTGCCGAGAGCAGAGTGTGGAGCGAGAACGGCGACAAGTACTTCGAGAGTCCTGAGGCGATGGCGGGATGGCTCGACCAGCCGAGCCTCGTTCCGTTTCTGGGTTGGGTCGCCGAGAAGGACAGGCAGCGCTTCCGGGATACGGTGGTTGAGCGGATGATCGAGAGAACGCGGCGGAGCGACGGCCGGTACTTCGAAACCTTCCGGCGGATCAACGTCCTGGCGAAGAAATAGAGGCGTCGAGAACCTGGATGGAGTGGTGTGCTCGGCACACCGCCCGAGGCCGGCCCGGTGGACAGGTGACAGCGGGGAACGCCCGGGGCGCTCCAACGTGCCGGCACCGGCGGGACAATCGTCTTTTCTTGCCTCGCAACTTTGTCGTCAATGTCCCTGCCGCGGCACGCAGCGCGGCAAAGAATTTGGATTTGACGTTGGTCATGGGCGGGTCGGTGGGCTATGCTGGTGGGCGGGAACGGGGGGCGTTGAAGGCTCGGTGAACGAGGTCGGCTGATTGTCTATGGCACACGGGTGGCGCAGCGCAGTGGCCGTCATAGTGATCTGTGGCGGCGTCATTTTCCTGGGGGGATGGTGGTTCATTTCGCGCGGGCCGCAGGCCGTAGAGCAGTATGTCGAAGTCGCGGCCCAGCCACAGATAGACCCCGATTACTCCGATGTCATCGTCCCCGCCAACATCGCGCCACTGAACTTCCGAATCCTCGAACCGGGGCAGGCATACTGCGCCAGGATCCATGGTGACGAAGGCAAGGCCATCGAGATCTTCAGCAAGAGCGGCCAGATCCGCATCGGTCTTAGGCCGTGGCGGGCGCTGCTGGAAGCCAACCGGGGCGGGAAGATCGTCTTCGATGTCTATGTCAACGACGCCAAGAGAGGTTGGCACAAGTTTCAAAGCATCTCCAACACCGTCGCGCCGGAGCGCATCGACGACTACGTCGTGTACCGCCTGATGCGGCCGACCTACAACTGGTGGAAGGATATCGGGATCTATCAGCGCCGGCTGGCCGACTACCACGAGTCGGTGGTCATGCACGGCCGCTCGTTCGAAGAGGGGTGTCTGAACTGTCACAGCTTCGTGGGCAACGAGCCCGATACGCTGACGATCGGCCTGCGCAGTGCGGCGTACGGCAGCGCGACCCTCCTGGTGCAAAACGGCGCCGTCGAGAAGATCGGAGCGAAGTGGGGCTATACCGCGTGGCATCCCAGCGGCCAGCTAGCCGTGTATTCGATCGGCAAAGTGCGGCAGTTCTTCCACACCGGCCGGATGGAGGTGCGTGACGTGGTCTCCCTCGACTCGGCGCTGGCATGTTATCTGGCCGAGGATCAGGCGGTGGTCTGTCCGCCTCAGTTGTCCGACAAAGAGCGGCTGGAGACGTATCCGGCCTGGTCGCCGGACGGGACGCGTCTTTACTTCTGCAGCGCGCCGATCCTGTGGAAAGACCGTGACACAGTGCCCCCGGAGAACTACGAGAAGCTCAAGTACGATCTGCGCTGCGTACGCTACGACGTCGAGAACAACCGGTGGGGAGACGTCGAGACGGTCCTGTCGGCCGAAGAAACCGGCCTGAGCATATTGTTGCCCAGAGTCTCGCCCGACGGGAGGTTTCTGCTGTTCTGTATGTGCGCGTACGGCGTCTTTCCGGTCTATCAGCCCAGCAGCGATCTGTACCTGATGGATCTGGCCAGCGGGGAGTATCGACGGCTCGACATCAACAGCGAGTACGCCGAATCGTGGCACAGTTGGTCGAGTGACAGCAAGTGGATTGCGTTCAGCAGCAAGCGCCAGGGCGGCCTCTTCACCAGGACGTGTTTCAGTTACGTCGACGAGCAGGGCCGGGCGCACAAACCGTTCGTACTGCCCCAACGCGATCCGACCTACTATCATTCCCAATTGAAAACGTACAGCGTTCCCGAATTGGTCAAGGGGCCGGTTCAGGCGAGCAGGACGTTGCTGGGCCGTGCCGCCCGCGCGAAGGCGTCGATTGTGGTCGACATCCCCATCACGGCGGCCACGGTGCGGGCCCGCAAGACCGATACGTGGCAGGAACGCGAGTAGAAAGTAGACAGCGGAGCGGCCATGGTGGTTGCGAAAGACAAAGAGAAGCGATGGATGAGAAGTCAGCTTTGGTTCGGCCTGGCGTTTTTCCTGCTCTGCTATGTCTACCTGTGGCGCGTCGTGCAGCCGTCTCTGATCTATCACGGCTTCGGTACCCTCATCTATGATGTCCCGGTGTTCTCGATCGGATGGCAGTTTCTAAAGGATGCGCTCGATGTCCCTGGCGGGTTGACCCTGTATGCCTGGGGCTTTCTCTCCCAGTGGTACTACCATTCGTGGCTCGGGGCGCTGATCGTCGTACTGGTTGCTTTCTGTCTTTGCGAACTGGCCCGACGGCATTGTATCCGGGCCGGCCATCCCGGTCCCATCGTCGTGCACTATTCTCCGGCGGCCGCAATCCTGGTGATATACAATCAGTACGATCACCCCCTGGCGGCTGGTCTGACGTTGTCGGTCGCGTTGGCGTTGTCGCACGTCTTTGAGCGCGTGCCGCTGCGCCGAGACCCGGTGCGCATGGTGGTTTTCTGTTTCGCGGTGGGGATCGGTTACCATCTGGCCGGCGCCGGCGCGGTTCTGGTTTTCGCACTGCTGACGGCCATCTATCTTCTTCTCCGTCGCGATTGGCTGCGGGCCCTGCTGGCGC
>CP070782.1:2976130-2980621 GCA_020346325.1 Phycisphaerales bacterium | reverse complement strand
CCTCCATGTGCTCATGACGGACCTCCTTGTCAGTCCTTACCATGCGCATTATCGACCCACTCAGCCACGAACCTTTACATAGTCGCATTACTTGTGAAATGTGGTACTAGGGCATGCCCTGCGGGTCGATACCGCTGGTGGCCGAGAGTAGCCAAGGTCATACTGGATCGACCTGTGCCGGCGCACATTCGTCTGTTGGTGGCAAGACGGAGGCCTGCGTCGGTGCCGCAGACCCCCGCCCGATTTCAGCCCCAGGGCCATCATTTGAAAAGCCCCGTATGGCTATGGCCATAGGACAGCAGCGTGGTCTGTCCGGCCATGCCACTATGACCTCACCACGGTCTAGTAGTAAACGACCTCAACGTTGTCAATCGCCCACCACCAGTCGTTTCCGGCATCAAACAAGCCAAAAGTCACGACCATATTCTGGGCCCCTTCAGGTACGAGGATCCCAATAGCAACCGCTTCGTTGGTCGCATACGGCTTGTAGTTCGGACTCTCCGAATCCGATTCCCATAAGAGCACTTCTACCGGCTCTCCACCGTCGAAGGAGACGGTTATGTTCGCCGTTTGGTGGTAATAGCTGTCAAACTCCGGACGCCAGCTCGAGGCGAACCGCAGTTGCAGCGCGTCGGACGCGGCCCCGGCCAGATCAATGATCGGCGTACTGAGGAAGCTGTTGAAGTAGCCTTCCGCGTGATCGGCGTCGTCCCACTCGTCCGGGTCGGCAATTGCCACTGTGCCCGTTCCCAGGGTAAAGAGCGAGCGGTCCTGATCGCCAGCGGTCTCCGTCCACCAGGCCTTGTCGGCGAAACTCCAGCCGGCCCATTCGGTCACACCGTCCGTTGCCGGGTCTTCAACTCCCGGTATGCCGCTGTCGTCGATGAGCCAACCTTCCGGGGCGGTCTTCGTCCAAACCGCATCTCCGGCGAGAGCTTCATCCACATTCGGTCCCAGAGGCAAGCCTTCGAAGTCCTCTGCGAACACGACATTGGGGGCGGGAATGCCGATCAGTTCGATTTCGGCGATCTGCATGCTGTTGACGGAACCGCCCACCGGGCCGCGAATCGCCGTAAACAACAGTTGATAGCTCGTGTACGCCACGTCGTTATCGAACGTGATCGGGGTCTCATTCTGAGTGAACCGAGGCCACTCCGCTTCGCCGGCGAAGTCCACAATGTCGCCACTGGCGATCAGCGTGTACGGGCCGTCGATCCCTTCGTTTGAGCCGTACAGCTCGAACGCTACCGGGTCACGACCCGGAACGTCGTTCGCCGTCGTCAACGTCAGCTCCGTCACGATCGTCGGGCCTACCACCGGCGTGACCTGCAAGCCGGTCGGGCCGGCGTCCGGATCGAAGTCGCCCTTAAAGTGCAGGTACTTCGTGTTGACGTTGTCGTCGATTACCAGATCGGGCGTCTCAGCACCGGGCCAATCGCCGTCATTGGGAACACCCAAGACCTCGTCACCGGGATTGGTGACGTCGCCGGCTCCACGCAGGAGATAGGCGTCGGCGTTGACCTTGATCTGGCCGTTGGACAAGGCTCTGTCGTAAATGGCCACACCGAAGATCTCACCGTCAAAGTCGTCAACGAACGTGCCGTCCTCTCGGATAGCGCGACCAATGCCGACCTGACCGGCCAGCGTAATCGCGGCGTCCACACTGCCTCGATAGATGCCGTCGACGTAGAGCGCCGTGGCTCCGGCCTCTTCACTGGAGACAAAGGTCAGATGAGTCGGTATCCCGGGATTATTGGCCACACCGTAGTCGTAGTCGGCCACACCAAAGAGGGTCGCCCCATAGGTGCCCGTGTTGCTCCACTGCTCGTACTTGAGCCCGGCGCGCGTGTCGCCGAAGTTCAGTCTGCCGATCAGCGCCATGCTGGCCTGGGTCTCCAGCGGGTTGCTCTTGACAATGAACTCGTAGGTGATCTCGCCACTATAGGTGCCGATATCGTACGTGCCGTTCTCGACATCGGTGGCGAAGTAGTCCGGCCCGGCTGCCATTGCGGCGGCGGCCCAGGCTTCCGGAGAGGTGAGTACCTGGGGAATGACCGTGAAGCTCCAGACCTGACCTGGAACGACCGTCTCATCGGCAGCCACCTCGTCGACCTTCCAGTAATACTCGGTGTCGCCTGCGAGCGCGTCGCTGATCTGCAAGCTGGTCTCTTCGACGCGGCCCAGGTAGACACTGTCGTCGCCGGCAGCCACCAGGTCTGCGTCGGTGCCCAGGTAGACATCGTGGGCCACCGCGGCCTCGCTGGCCATCCAGCTCAGGGTGGGGTTGGCCTCGACGCCCGTCGCGCCAACGCGCGGGGCGGGCGAGATCGCCATCTGCGGAATTTGCAGGGCGCCCTGCGGAATGATCTGCTTGGGGATATCGGGGCCTTCCCAGCGCAGGAACGCCGTAGCGCCGCCGCCGTTCTCATACATTTCCATGACCAGCACGTACGTCTCGCCGGCCACCAGCTCGAGCGGCCCGGTGGCGTCTTCGGTCGTGCCGCGATCGTACCAGCCCTCGGCTACCACCTCGCCATTGAGGAACAGGCGGGCGCCGTCGTCCGAGGCTTGATACAGCGTGTATGTTCCCGTCGTGGGCACGGTCAGTTCCGCCGTCCAGCGGCAGGAGAAGCCATCGACCGGAATGGCCACGTCAGGCGAATTTTCGCCGGGGACGTCAGCACTGCCCCAATCGTAGTTGACTTCGCCGACGGTCGTCACCACGTCCGGTGCACCACTGAGGCTCATGTTGGACCAATACTCGGCCACGGCCCCGCCGTCTTCCGGATCGTAGGTGGTGAAGCTCCACACCGCACCCGGGTAGGTGACGCCGGACGCAGACCACTCGTCCACGGCCCAGTAGTAAGTGGTCGCCGGCTCCAGGGGATCGAGAGCGAGTTCTGTCACGAGCGACATCATCCGCATCTGCGTACTCGCGTCCCGGGCTTCGACGGCCGCCTGATCCGTACCAAAGTAGATGTTGCGGAGGACCGCATCCACACCGACCGTCCAGGTCAGGGTGACACCCTCAGTCTTGATCCACTGGGCGCCGTCGGCGGGGCTCGGCGCGCTGGCCGCATTCGGATCTTGCGCCTGGCCCGCCACCGCCAGACACATCACAACTGCACATGTCATGCCAATTATTCGTCTGCTGAACATAGATCATCTCCTCTTTTAGAAAAGTGCGCAAAGGGGCTCGGCAGAATCACAACATCTCCAAGCCACGTAACGATCAACTCTGCTCACTAACGCTCTACCGAGGGAACACCTCCTTTCCGGTCTTGAAACTCACGGTGGGCATGGGGCGACATGCGCAGCGCGAGTAGCGTACCTTGCTGCCAGTTGGAGCTTGTCACACTTTGCAGATCCGTCTACTCTCACAGGTACTTGTATAGCTGGTTGGGAAAAGGTCCCCGCAAGTCGCTGTATTGCCTGTGGTTCAAAAAGTCGGCGCAGTATGCCTCTGTACCAGGGTTGCAGATGCTATCTCGGTAGGACTCCTCATGCCGCTGTCTCACCCTTCTCATGGTACCAGGGACCAACCATTGCTCTTGTTCATCGGGGCCCCGAACCAGCCCCGCTGGGACGGCGAACAACCCTGTAATTATAGGCCCGGCCACGGGCGGCGTCAAGCGCTGGATTTCGCGGCTTGTTGCCCTGCGTGCCCCAATCCCCGGGTCTTACGGGCATGAGGCCCTATCTACCGATCTTCCACATTCCTCAGATCTGCCCCAGTTTGTCCCGGTTGGCGTAGACCTTTTCGATGGCGTCGGCGATATCGGCCATGTCGGCACGGGTGCCGAGCAGGGGGCCCGAGGCCCAGATCATGGCCATCTCCTCGCAGACCTGGTCGCAGTTGAGGCAGGCACACTGCTCGCGGTACTCGCGCAGGCGCTTGGCGGAATACATTTCCTTGTAGACCTTCGAGTCCAGGATATGGTCGATCCAGGGCTCGCGGTGCAGGCCCTGCTTGATATAGGGACTCAGGCTGACGCCTTCGGCGCTGAGGGCCTTGAGAAACGCCGCACGATCGACGTCGTTGAACTGCTCCTTGTGATACGACATGGCATAGAGATAGAACGAGCCGCTCTCGGTCCCTTCGTAGAGCTTCTGGGGCGTCAGGCCCGGGATGTCCTTCATGCGGGATGTCAGGTAGGCGGCGTTTTCGTTGCGGCGTTGGAAGCGCTGCCGCGCGCCGGACAACTGGCCCAGCAGGACCGCCGCCTCGAACTCGTTCATGCGGTACTTCGGACCGATCACCTCGGTCCGGCCGCGGCGCGAGGTGCCGTGGTTGTGCACGGTATAGCACTGGTCCATCAGGGCCTCGTCGTCACCGATGATCCCACCGCCTTCACCGCACGCGATGGTCTTGCTCGATTGGAAACTGAAGCACCCCACGTCGCCAATGGTGCCAAGCTGTTTGCCGTCGAACACGGCCAGATGCGCCTGGCAGGCGTCCTCAATCACCTTGAGGTTGTGCTTTTTGGCGAT
>CP070782.1:2973114-2976030 GCA_020346325.1 Phycisphaerales bacterium | reverse complement strand
TGCTGGACATAAAGCCCCACATCCCGGATTTCACACCCACCGGTGAGATCCGAATCGGCTGGCTCGAGGGGAAGATTGCGCCCCTGCGGCAGGAGAAGGACGGAGCCGAGCGAACCTGAAATCCCAATTGTGAGAATTGCCGACATCAGTCTAATGTAAAACGGCTCCGAACGCCGATGATAGAGCGGAATGGGTAATCAACCGACATTAAGACTGTTGTTGACCTCGGTAGTTCTTGCAATTGCCGGTTGCGGCGAGACCTCAAAAGGTCCGATAGTCGACGATCCATCAACTGTAGCTCCCCAGACCGTGACCATTTACCAACTTGCCGGCCTGCTGGGGATGCACGTAAGTGAATCGACGCAGACGCATGTCAAGCTCAAGAACTCGGCCAACACCGTTATGCTCTTCACTTTCAGCGACGGCCCGGTCTACGTCAACGCCAAATCCGTTGGCAAGATCGGTACAATCGAGAGGAAGGACGGGCGGATTCACGTATCCAGGTCCCTTGTAGCCCAGATCCGCCCTGCCTTGCACAAGCCCGCCTCCGGCTCACTAGTCAGGCTTGGCAATTCTTCGCGCTGCATAGTCATCGACGCCGGCCACGGCGGCAAAGACCCCGGCGCGACAAGTGTCCTCGGCACCCGCGAGAAGCACATTAACCTTGCGGTCGCAAGAAAGGTCGCCAGCCTGCTCAGCGAAAGAGGCTTCAGAGTCAGAATGACCCGCTCGAGCGACCGTTTCATCGAATTGGAGCAGCGTGCCGCCATCGCCAACAGACTGCGGGCCGATCTCTTCGTGAGTATCCACTCGGACTCGTTCCCGAAAAGCTCCCGCCGGGGTTACACAATGTATGTAGCTCGTTCGGCCTCGCAGGCCTCATTCCGCGCAGCCGGCTCTATCGCGCGGGCCATGTCCCGAACGGGTCTCGGCAGTCACGGCACCCAAACGGCAGACTACAAGGTCCTGATCCGCACTCGCGGTCCCGCCGTCCTTGTCGAGATGGGCTACCTGACAAACCGCCGCGAGGCCGCCCTGTTGAAATCCCCCTCCTTCCAAACCCGCCTCGCAGAAGCCATCGCCGACGGCATCAGCGACTACTTCGGCTAGTAATCTCGTAGGATTGACGCAACGCCCCGTCATTCGCGCGAAATGCCTGCCGTGCGCCAAGTCGAATGGGCCGGAATCGCTGCACCTGGTCGGGCCCCACGCAAGAATTGCCCTCCGGCGGGAATTCTCTGGCGAGAATCACGTTGGAATGCTATTATATAGTGTGCATTTTGAGTGAACTTTTGGAGGAGAAAGTCCAAATGACATTCAACTGCGATGCGTTCTCAACACTGATCTCAAGCGGGTGAAGCTGCGCACAGTGTGCGGCATAAGAATATCGGCAATCTTTGAAGGAGACAAATCATGCACAGGAAACGAATATTGCTGTTTTCATTGGTCGTGGCTCTGGGCGTGGGCGGCAGCGCAGCGGGCCAGGGCACGGGTTTGCGGGGCGAATACTATCGCTTTAGCGGCAGCACGCCGCCGTCGCGCGAAGCCGCGTTTCGCGATCTGATTGCGACGCGAATCGATCCGCAAATATACTGTTACTGGAACCCCGGATTCACAGCCTCCCACCCGGACGGCCTTACGCCGGAACTCGAAATCCGACCGCCCCAGGGATTGCCGTCGGACAACTTCGCCGTCAGATGGACGGGCGAGATCGAGGCGCAGCACACTGAGGCCTACAAACTCACAACGGGCAGCGACGACGGCGTGCGCGTCTGGCTTAACGGCGAGCTGATCATCGAAAACTGGTCAAACCACGATCGGGCCCAGGACACCAGCGACCCGATAGAACTGGTCGCCGGGCAGAGATACCCGATAGTGTACGAAGGCTACGAAGCCGGTGGTGAAGCGGAATGGCAGCTTTACTGGGAGAGCCCGTCGACGCCGCAGGAACTAGTCCCACAGAGTGCGCTCTACCCCGTGATCAAAGCGCAGGACTTTCCGGCCAGCGATCCGACCCCGGCCGACGAAAGCGTCCTGGGCCAGACATGGGTGACCCTCCAGTGGACACCCGGACCTCGCGCAGTCTGGCACGACGTGTACTTCAGCGACAGTCTCGCCGACGTCGAAGCCGGTGCGGCAGACGCCTTCCGCGGCAACCAGATCAGCACGGACTACATCGCCGGCTTCCCCGGCTTCCCGTATCCGGACGGGCTTGTTTCCGGCACCACCTACTACTGGCGAATCGACGAGATCAACGATGCCGATCCGAACAGCCCCTGGACGGGACACATCTGGAGCTTCCTGGTTCAACCAAGGATAGCTTGGCAGCCCGATCCCGCCGATGGCGGCGAGGGGGTGGAAACGGATGTAGTCCTCACGTGGGAGCCCGGGTTCAACGGCAAGTTGCATTACGTCTACTTCGGCGACGACTTCGACACCGTCAGCAATGCAACCGGAGCCCCGCCCAACGGACTGAACACCTATTCTCCGAGAACGCTTGAACGGGCCAAGGTCTACTTCTGGCGAGTCGACGAGTTCGAGGGACCGGATACCCACAAGGGAGACGTCTGGAGTTTCACCACCGTCGGAGCCGTCGGCAGCCCGACGCCGCCGTACGGAGCCGTGGACGTCAAGGACTACCAGATTCTCAAATGGGTCGTCGGCGAAAACGCAGGCTCCCACCAGGTGTACTTCGGCACGGGCGCAGCCGCCGTGCGCGATGCCACCACCAGCTCGCCGGAGTATAAGGGCACGAAAGACCTTGGCGCAGAGAAATTCGATCCCGGCCTGCTTGAATGGAACACCGACTACTACTGGCGTATCGATGAGGTCAACAACCTGCACGCGGCAAGTCCGTGGAAGGGCAACGTCTGGCCCTTTGCGACGGCCAATTTCTTCGTCGTCGATGACTTCGAG
>CP070782.1:2966289-2973014 GCA_020346325.1 Phycisphaerales bacterium | reverse complement strand
GAAGATATCAAGGAGAACAAGCGGCCGTATACGTTCGCTGAGCTTCAGGCGGTCGGCTTCCACAGAGCTGGGGTACGGTCTTGCACATCGTGCCACAACGCCAGCGACCCAGGCAAAGAGCCCGGATACCATTTCCCGTACGAAGAAAGAAGAAAGGAGGGTCAACACGAGAACATTGCGTTAAAATACCGCCGAGATTAGGAAGCCTGCGAATCGATGCGCCAAGGCAGAGGGAAATCCCGGCTAAGGCGCGTCGACAGTCTCTCCAACGGCCGCCAGCGGGAACAGACGGCCCGGCGGTCGGCGGCCTCAAAAAGAGGCCTGCAAGTCGAGATTTGCTGTTGCCCCCAGCCTCTCGATCACATATAATAGGACCTAGTGGCCATACTCGGAAACGTGTGGTTTTGCGATTGATGGGTATTGTGGCGTGCGGAGAGGGCAGCACGGCGTAGCGATACCGGTTGGAGGTAGCGATGCTGTGGGCGTTCCGAGACATTTACCGGAGGAGTGTGCACGGCCTACCGTATCTTCCAGTGACTCTCACTTCATGTGGCAGGAGGTTCACGCGCACGCCGGAAAGGAGGTGGTTCGGCTCTTGGTGTCATGGAATATGCAGCGTACAGGAGCACCATCTGGGAAGGTAAATGGGAAATCCGGATTGAGTCGAATGCGTGATTTGCCAGATCTCCTCCATAGTGAGTGAGACCGATGAGCAGGAGTATTCTGTTTGTCGTGATTGGATTGGAAAGGAGGTGGAGCCCGGCGAGAAAACACGGAGTAGACCTGGCTTGGCATGTTGATCGACCTCATGCGACAGCCAAGACGCACTGAGATGTGTGCACAAATGTTCACCGAGGAGCGACAAGAGAAGGAGGATGCGATGCAAGCACGAACAAGGTTCATAGGGGTACTGCTGTCCCTTGTGGTCCTGTTGGTCGGTACTTCGAGCGTGTTCGCTCAAGTACAATTGACGGACTGCATGGAATGCCACAATGACACGACGGTGATCACTGACAAGCAAACTGCCATGAGCGAGTCCATGCACGGAACCGGTGAGTCCTACGGGCGTGGAACGCGCAACAGTTGTGCCGGTTGTCACTCCGGCGGCGCCTTCAGCAAGATGGCCGCAGCAGGGCTCAGGCCGGACCAAGTCGAGGAGGGAGATCCCAACCCGACCCGCCAGGACTGCCGCGCCTGCCACCAGATTCACACCAGTTACACGACGGCGGACTGGGCTTTGGAGACCGTCGATCCGGTGACGCTCTACGCTTTTGAAGGCGTAACCTATGATGGCGGCAAGGGCAACCTGTGTGCCAACTGCCACCAGCCGCGCCGCGCCATTGCCGCGCCGGACGCCGATGGCAACATCGCTGTGACCAGCACGCACTGGGGTCCGCACCACGGTCCGCAGAGCGCCATGCTGCTCGGCGTAGGCGGTGCCAGCGCTGCAGGCGATGCCAGTCTCCACGGCACGTTTGTAGCCGATGGCTGTGTAACCTGCCACGTCGGCGAGAACGACAGTCACACGTTTGAGGCGGTTGACGCGTCTTGCCTGGAGTGCCACGCCGAAGATTTCGATACCGAGGGTTTCCAGGATGAGATCCAAGAACTGATCGATCAGCTTGGCGAACTGCTGGTGGCCAAGGGCCTGCTCGACGAAGAGGGACATCCGGTCGTCGGGACCTATCCCGCCGCCGAAGCTTCGGCCCTCTGGGACTACATCTTCATCGTCATTGAGGATGGCAGCCGGGGCGTGCACAACCCGGCCTACACCAGGGACTTGCTGGAAGCGGCTATAGCGGCGCTACAGTAGGGCCGTGCAGAACTGAAAAGCCGGACAGGAAATGGAACTGGGACCGCCCCAAAGGCGGTCCCAGTTTCATCCAGCCCAGGGCAAGATCGGCCCCCGGCTCATCCGAAGCTTCACACTGGACGAGGATCCTGCATCCGGCAAGGCGGTCGACGGGACGAAGCTCGCTTGTCGCGCGGGCAATGACAACCAGACGTGATTGATCACAAGAGGTGCAGCAGTAGGGACTCTTGCTGCCCATGACATAACCATTCAATCAGGAGAGAGGTTTCTCGGGCGGACAGGGGACCTGGGAACACCGGAAAAACCATTGCACACAAGGCATAATTCTGGTACACTGTATCAGGGTTCAGATTGTTTTCACCGGGCCTGTCGATACCAGCTCGGTGCCGGTTGGACGGGGCACATTGCGACGATCGGGAAGGCTGGGAACCATATATTAGACATATAGGAGCTGAGGGGTACAGACGACAATGAGAGGCAAACGCACACGAAAGAACCTGCGCGGAACGTGGGTAATTTGCGCCCTGGCCCTCGGCCTGCTCATCGCGACAGTTTCACCGATCGCACACGCTCAGAATGATGATGACGCATGCCATCCTGTGGAGATTCCAAACGAGGACGCCTGGGTTATGTCTGGCCATGCCGATGCCGAGGCCGAGGCTTTCAGCCATTGGGATGAGGATGATCCACCGGAGATACCGACGAGCTGCGCCAAGTGCCATAGCACACCGGGACAACTGGATTTCCTGGGCGTCGATGACTCGGAAGCCGGCATCGTCGACGTTCCCGCTCCGACCGGCACGACGATTGAGTGTGTGGCCTGCCACAATGAAGTGTCCACCACCAAGGACAGCGTTGTCATGCCGTCGGGCGTCCAGCTGATGGGGCTTGGCACTGAAGCACGCTGTATGGAATGCCATCAGGGACGCGAATCGGGTGTCTCCGTCGATGCATATATCGCTGACGCGGCAGTTGTTGACGACGACGCCGTCAGCGAAGCCCTGAGTTTCAGGAACATTCACTACTACCCCGCGGCCGCCACCCTGTACGGCGCCGCTGCTCTGGGTGGATACCAATACGAAGGCAAGTCCTACGACGTCAAGTTCGCCCACGTCAGCGGCGTCGACGCCTGCGTGGATTGCCATGATCCACACAGTCTTGAAGTCAGGATTGACACCTGCGCCATCTGTCATGAGGGTGTCACCGATCATGAGAGCCTGCGCGAGATCCGCATGGCTGGCTCGGCCCACGACTACGACGGTGACGGTGATACAGAGGAAGGGGTCCGCGAAGAGATCGCGGGGCTTCAAGAGATCCTGTATGCCGCTATCCGGGCCTACGCCGGCAATGTCACGGGGACGCCCATTGCTTACGATTCTCATACCTACCCGTACTTCTTTGTCGACGACGACGCCAACGGAACCGTCGACCCGAACGAGAGCACGCGCTACAATGCCTGGACGGCGAGTTTGCTCAGGGCCGCATACAACTACCAAGCCTCGATGAAGGATCCCGGAGCCTATGCCCACAATGCCAAGTACATGATCCAGCTGTTGCACGATTCAATCGAGGATCTGGATGCGACCCGGGTCGCCGGGCTGATACGCAACGACGTCGGACACTTCGCCGGCTCGGAAGAAGCCTGGCGTCATTGGGACGAGGATGACGGCACCGTCCCCGGGGCGTGCAGCAAGTGCCACGCGCCGACCGGCCTGCCCTTCTTCCTGGCTGAAGGGGTCACGATTTCCCAGCCGGCCGGCAATGGCCTGATGTGCGAAACATGCCACGACGCCGTGCCCGGATTCACTCGCCCTGCGGTGGCCGAGGTCGAGTTCCCCAGCGGCGCGACGCTTAGCACGGGCGACATGGACAGCAACCTATGTATCAGCTGCCACCAAGGCCGCGAGTCCGCCGTAAGCGTCGACGCCGCGATCGCCGGGCTCGAGCCCGATACTGTCTCGGCCAGCCTGAGGTTCCTCAACCCGCACTACTTTGCGGCCGGGGCTACGCTGTTCGGTACCGAGGCCAAGGGCGCCTACGAGCATGAAGGCAAGATCTATCGTGGGCGTCTCAGGCACATCAGAAGGTTCGACACTTGTACCGAGTGCCATGACGCACATACACTTGAGGTAGACGCCCGGAATTGTACGAATCCGTTCTGTCACGGCGGCAACGCTGACGCCACCGAGACGCAGGATATCCGCAGGGATCCGCGCGATTTCGATGGTGACGGCTGGGTTACTGAAGGTCTGGCCGGAGAGATCGAGACTCTTCGAGACATCCTCTATGGCGCCGTCATGGACTACGCCGCGAATGTGGTCGAGGCGCCAATCATCTACGACTCGCATGCCTATCCGTACTTCTTCAACGACAGCAACAGTAATGGCGCGGTCGACGAGGGTGAGGCCGGCTACGACAACCGCTACCAGAGCTGGACGCCGCGTCTGCTTCGTGCCGCCTACAATTATCAGTATGCCCAGAAGGACCCGGGGGCCTTTGCCCACAATGGCCAGTATTTGATCCAGGTCCTGTATGACAGCCTCGAGGACATCGGTGTGAAAGTGCCGGTCGACATGACCGGTATGATCCGACCGTAGAATCGAAGGACAGCACGGAGACAATAGCCGGTAGGGTGCGTACAGTCGTGGGTCCAACACGAGTGATTTCCAGGTCTTTGGTGTCTAAGTACGGTTTAGCCATTCTATGCGGCCCCAGAAAGGGCAAAGGAAACCGTCTGCAGTAAATGTTGGACTCTGGGCCAGGACCTCGAGTTGAGGGTTATTCGATGCTGCCACAGGACCTTGCGCAACGCGGCTACCATATCGGCCAGCGACGGCTGGACCTTGTGGGGGTACCAAGGCAAAGGCGCAGGCAGCAACGCCGGCTCTCGCCGGGCAGACCGCGCGTACCAGACTTTGACCAACGTCACCAGCATCATCGCCAGTGGCGCTTGCCGGTGGACCGTGCGGCTGCACCAGCCCTGCGTGCGTTCGAACCCCAGGCATTGCTTGCCTTCCTGAATGGCTTCCTCGACGCCCCAGCGGTCGTAGTACCGCTGCACAATCTCGGCGTCGGCGACGGTGTCGCCGGTGCAAAAGAGGAAATCGTCCGCTTCGCGACCGGCCGGGTCCCGGACCAGGACCAGGCGAATCGGTCGGTCCCGGCAGACGTGATACCACAGACAGGTGATGCCCAACACCAGTTGTTCGACGGAGCGTCCCTGCTTGAGCAGCGTGATCTTCTGCCAGCCCACCCGGCGTCGGGCCGCCAGTTGCAGCGGGTTCGGCAGACGCGGTCCTTTCTGGGCCGGTCGACCTCGTTGGCCTCGGCGACGCGTCTTGGGCAGAGCGTAGATCGCCGCATCGCGTCGGATGCGACTGACCAGATTGACGTTCGGGGGCAGGGCGTCGACGACGTCCCGACTGGCATACTGTCCATCGGCGGCGATACGCCAACGGACGTGCGGCAGGGCTTCGGCGGCTTGCTGGATCATCTGCCCGGCCAACTGCTGGCGGGTGCGAAACGGGTGCTCCCGATTGCAGTCGGTCCGTTTGCGATACAGCACCAACAGGACAGGCAAGACCCATCGGAGCCGGGGCCAGTCCGGTAATCGCAGGGTCACCGCGGCGATCAACCAGGTGTGGGCCCAGTGAATCACCGTGCCGCGATGTCCGGGGCCGGTCGCCGAGGCGTCCTTGAACCAGCCGGCGTGGGCCACGTGCTTGCCGCAGCGTCCTGCGGTGGTATCGTCGATGGCCAAGTCGGCCACAACTTCGTCGGCCGGCCCGACTTCCAGCAGCAGAGGATAGACCACCCGTTGCAGCAGGGCCATGCACAGGGCCGAAAGATCCCAGGCGGCGCGATAGAAGAACCTCTCGTACACCGTCCAGTGCCGGTCGGCCTGGCGGCCGAGGGTGCGAACGATGGCCGTCACCGTGGCAGGCCCCCGGTTGAGAACCCATCCCAAGACAATCTGCCGCCAGGTGTGGGCCGTCGGGGCGGTGAACACACAGCAAAGCTGTTGGACGAGACCGTCCCATGCCGATACCAAAGAAGGAGCATCCATGCCGACCTCCTGCAAAAGTATGTAGCGTCTTCCACCACATACATCGGGTTGTCGGCATGTCTTTTATCACTGGGTTGACCTCAAAGAATTGCTAAACTCGACTATATTACTCTTGCTAACTACTACTCAGAGACGACGCTTATAAACGTTTTGAAAAGGGACTCTGCAAAAGCTATTTCACCGAGCAGTGGTGGCCGAAATTGGAGCCCGGAAAATAGACCCCTGCACAACCCGTCCTCCCTTTTCCATGCGAAATCTACTGTCTCTCTGGGGCGGCTGAAAAGCGCAACATTTAAATAGGTGCACTTCCAGTGAAGACATCTGGAGGTGATTTTCGCATGGAACCCACCAAAGTTCGCAGCAAGATACTCAGCCAGATCCAGCACATGGTCGGCTCTGCCATCATCAAAGATCGGCGTTTCCTTGATGATGAGCAGCTGATTCGATCGGAGCAATTGGCCGTGCTGGAAGAGATCTTCAACGCCAATGTCCGCGACACCGAAATCCGGGAGTTGAGCAGCCACTTCTCGGCGATCCTCCGCGGTGATCATCCCTGCCACCTAGCCATATGGGGCAAGACAGGGACAGGCAAAACGCTCACGCTGAGCTACTTCCTGAGTCTGCTATCCGAGATGTGCCGATGCGCTATGAACACCTGGACCTATCGAACCCAAGGCCGTGCTTTCGGGCCCTCAATGACCTGGCCTGCATGCTCAACGCCAGCAAGCGGTACCAGAAAGGGATCTCCCTGGAGGAGATGATGATCCGAATTGAAACGAAGCTTGCCGGCTACCAGGGCTATCTTATCCTCTTCATTGATGAGGTGGACAACATCCGTAGGGACAG
>CP070782.1:2963072-2966189 GCA_020346325.1 Phycisphaerales bacterium | reverse complement strand
GCTGCCGCGGGCCCAGCAGAACATCCACGGCCCGCAGAACATCTACGACGGGACCTGGTCGAAGACGCCCAGCATGCGCTGGATGATCGTCCCGCTGACGGAATACCACGGCGGTGGTCCGGCCGCGACCATCGAACCGCTGGCCGAGCACCTCGACGCCTACGAGGCCCACCTGGCCAACAACCTCGGCGCCGGGGTCCAGGCCTGCTATCGCGGCCCGCGTCTTTACGACACGGACGAGACCAAGGCGGCGGTCAAGAAGTGGGTCGATTTCTTCAAACGCTACCGCCCGATCCTGGAGTCCGACATCATCCACGTCCGCCGGGCCGACGGTCGTGACATCGACTGCCTCCTCCACGTCAACTCCCAACTGGATATCAAAGGGCTGGCGATGGTCTACAACCCACTCGACCGCCCCGTCGAGCGTCAGCTGAAACTACCGCTCTACTACACCGGCCTGACCGACACCGCCCGCATCCGCGAAAAGGACGGCGAGGCCAAGTCCTACCCACTCGACCGCCACTACCACGTCACGGTCCCGGTCACCGTCGCCGCCCACAGCAACACCTGGCTCGTCATCGAGTAGCCGCACGGGCGGCGTGCCGTCCCGGCCCGTCAGAGCATTTCGTATTTGATGACGGCGCGGTAGATGCCGTCGATGCGCTTGCCCTCGACGACCGCCGGCGAATAGCTCTCGTTGCGCGGCTGCAAGCGGATCTGCTCGTCCTTCTCGAAGAACACCCGCTTGAACGTCGTCTCGTGGGGCATGGTGAACCGCACGAAGCAGTCGTCACCGTTGTGGACCTCGACGGCCGGCGAGAACACGACGATATCGCCCTCACGGAATTTCGGCTCCATCGAGTCGCCCACCACGCGCACGGCGAAGGCGTTCGGATCGTGCAGGTCGGGACAGCGCACGTAATCGTCGGCGATGCCCACGGGATAATCGAGGTCGTTGAACTCGGCCGGATAGCCCGCAGCCACCTTGTTGATGACCGGCACCAGCCGGCCGGCCGCCAGCGGCGCCTGCTCCGGCTTCATCTTCACTTTGCTCTTGGTCATCATCGTCTTGAGACTGCGCGTATTGATCTTCTTGTTGTCCATGAGCTTCTGGATGAAGCCGCGCAGCTTCTCGTTCTCCGCCTCCCGCGCTTCGTACGACTCCCGAATGTCCGACGGCATCCGCTCCAGGTGGGCGATGTGCAGCAGCAGCCCCGACTCGAACTGGAGCACCCGTTCCAGCTTGGTCAACAACTCATCGCTGGGCGGGTTCTTCACCTTGTTCGTTTCGATGGTGGACAGATACGGCTTAGAAAACCCAACCCGCCGACTGACCTCGTCCAACGTCAGACTCAACTCCTCACGCTTCTGTCGAATAATTTGGCCCAGTGACATAGCAGTCCCCAAATCCGAAAACCATATTTATGTTATTTCGATCAACTCGTACTCGGCCGTGCCGAGCCCGATCTTAACGGCATGTTCGATCTGATGGCGCCAGTCGAGTCTCTTGTTCCCAATCAGCGCCGGCACCGCCTTGCCGCCCCGCTGCTCAACCAGATCGATGGCGGCCTGGTCGACAGCGACTGGATCGGTCGAGGCCAGAATGCCGATGTCGTCCACGACCCGCGGCATATCGGCCTGGCCGAAGCAATCGCAATCGGCCGTCACCGACATGGCAAAGTTATAGAAGACGGCCCGCCCTTCCTTGCCCTGGAGAACGCCGAGGGCATGCTCGGCCACGCTCTTCTGGAGAATCTCGTTTTCCTGTTGCCAATCGTAGCTGACCGCGTCGAAGCGACAGACCGCCACACACTCAGCACAGCCGATGCACTTGCCCTGGTCGATATGTGCCTGGACATCGTCGAGGGTGATGGCGCCGGCTGCACAGTGCTGATAGCACTCGCCGCAACGCGTGCAGCGGGCCTTCTTAATATGGGGCTTCAGCGAGGCGTGCTGCCGCATCTTACCCTTGCGACTGGAGCACCCCATGCCCAGCGTCTTGATGGTGGCCCCCACGCACGCGGCGCAGTGGCCCGTGACATGGGCGATCGAGAGAATCGACTGACAGCGCACGATGTCGTCGGCGATCAGGACCTCCCGGTCCAGCTCGCCCGGGATCGGCACCGCCGTCTCGTTCGTGCCGTACAACCCGTCGGGCGCGATGAAGGGAATGCCCAGCCCCTCGACGCTGAAGCCCCGCTCGGTGGCCAGGACCGTATGGTCGATGGCGTTGTGCCGGCGGCCCGTGTAGAGCGTGCTGGTGTCGGTGACGAAGGGCTTGGTCTTCAGTGCCACCAGCTCGTCGACGAGCCCTTGGAGGCACGGGGCCTTGACGTAGGTCGTGTTGGAGTCCTCGCCCACGTGGACCTTGACGGCCGTGAAATCGCTGCGTTTGAAACAAGCGGCGAAGCCGCCCTCCTGGAACAGCCGCCGCGCCTTGGCGGAGATCGCCTGCTCCCCGTCGCTAACTTGTGCCTGGATGAAATAAACTCTGGAACTCAATCCCTATTCCTATAAAAAGCAATCCTTCCCGGCCTCGGAACCGCGCCCATTATAGCCGTTCGTCCGCGAGCCTCAAGAAAACCCACGCCCCAAGCGGGCGATTTAGGGGGCAAAACCCAGTCGCCGGTCCCCACCCGCGACCGCGAGAAAATTGGGTTTGCCTCCCAGAGCCAAGCCCTGCCCAGGTACACCGCAAGCCGTTTCTAAAAAAGCACTTAAAGCCATTTTGGGCGTCGCAGAAATTGGGTTTGCTTTGCATAATTGATGACAGCGCCAGCCGCCCTGTGGAGCCCGGGGCCGCAAAAGACCCCTTCCCCTGCCCGGTACCCGGGTCAAGGCGCTCATCTGGAAATCTTCCAACTGACTATCGACCATTTTCACCCTGTAATTGAGTTTCCTAATTATCTTACACTGACTTTTCGTTGTTTGTCAAGCCGACTTTCCCCAAATCGCGGTGTTTTTTTCACACCCGTATAGCACCGACCACCCTGCGCAGGGGCAGGCCTCCGTACCTCCCCGGCCCTTCCAGACCACCACGCGATGCCAAGATATTGACCCAATCAGGCATTTCTACTACCTTATCCATACGTGCATCCGAGGAAGCTATGGGTAGAG
>CP070782.1:2959414-2962972 GCA_020346325.1 Phycisphaerales bacterium | reverse complement strand
GAGTCTATCCGCCCTCCGGCTGTGAACGTCCAACGGGCAGAACCGTCGCTGGCTTTTAGAGCGATCACGCGATGTTCATCTATGGCTGAGATCAATACGGTGTCTTGGGCAACGACGGGCGGGGTGATTCTCTCCGCAATTTCCACCTTCCAGGCTCGCTTCAGCGTTGAAGGGACGACAGCGGGGGTTGAGCCGCTGCGCAGCGGATCGTGGCGGTAGGTGGGCCACTCCTCGGCAGCGCAAGTAGCGGGGCTTCTGGGGTGAGAGGACACGTGAGCGTACGCTGGCCCTTTGTCTAACCGCGCGGGCCTGGGTTTCCTCGTCCTTCGATTGCCCTCTGCTGCCAGCGCCCAGAAGCCGTAAAGTTTGGCCTCCATAAAGCATCCGCACGCGTGAGGCGGCGCATATACCAGACCGTTGCAGGGCAGAATGCCGTACTGGCACGTTCCGCGGACCCAATTGTTCCGCGAATGGTTATCGCCTGATAGGTCGAAGAACTCCATACCACGATAGCCACCTATGATGTAGCGGTCCGTTGCCCTTTCTCGATAGCATCGATGGTGGTGACCTGCCGTTCGGAGGTCTTCAAGTGCGAGCAGCCGGCGCTTTATGTCTCCTGATCGCAGGTCACGGCCGACGTTGTATTCCGGGCCAACCCACACTAATCCGTCAGCGACAAAAACATCCACGGGCGACTTGAATCCCGCTTTGCATGGGCATTGCCACAATTGACTTCCATCCTTCGTCGAGAGAACTTTCAGACCCGGTCCGTCTGCCCAGAGCACAAGATCCTCATAGACAGCGAGCGTTGCGGTGGACCACCCGGTGCCCCGCCTGCGCTTGGGGGTCTTCGCCTTCTTGCGCTTCATCTTGTCTGTTCTGTCTGCACCTGTCTGTTTTGTCTCGTTGGGCTGTTCAGATTGCGCAGCTTCCGGGGACACAGGCGCTGTACACCAGAGCACCGCACCTGTCTTCAAATCGAGACATGTAACGCCGTTACCGGCCTGGAAGAACACTCGACCGTCCTTTGCGGCCAGTGTCAGCGGCATCAGCCTCGCAGCGGCGCCTTCTCGCCATGTCCAGAGTTGCTCACCCGTCTCAGTCTCGATGGCGACTATTGATTTGTTGTTTGTGAAGCCCTTTCCACCGCGGGATTCAGGATGGATGGCTGCTTGTTCGGCGACCGGCGAGCCCTTGACGACGAGCAGCACACCGGCAGCTACGATGATTTCTTCGGCACCCTCGGTTTGTTCGTACGTGGCTATCGTATCGCCCGTTGCTGCATCAAACGCTGATACGGCCTTGTTCATACCGAGCGGCATGTAAACCCTGTCGGCAACGGCAACCAGAAGTCGGGGCAACTGCACCGGGCCAGCGCGAAATCCGTAGCGCTCGTACGCCCACGATGGCATTGGCCTCGTCCACAACCGTACGCCGTTGAAGGCATCGCGTGCGACAAGAGACCATCTGCCGGGCACGAGCAGCGAGCCGGCGGTGGCCTCGTCAACGATGGAGAAGACTCGTCCCTTGGCTGAAACTACAGAACTGATGCTGGCCAGCTTGTGGTGGTTCCGGTCCCACTGTGGCCCTGCCAGCCACTGCATGTGGCGAGGCGGTCCGACGACGTCATCGTGCGAGACGGCGTTGCCCGATGCGTCATGCAGAAAGTGCGTCCATTCGTCGATATCCTCCGGCCATGCTTTGTGGCGCTGGATCCACTTGCCCATTTTGTTGATGTAGGCCACACCGTCCGGACGAAGGATGCGCATGACCTCTTTCATAGACACCGCCGCTCGGTTCTCAGCCACGACGAGATTGGCGAGGTTGTCGATGTAGGGCAATCGCTTGGCGGCCCATTGTTCCGCGGTCGCCGTTCCGTATAGCCCCGACGACTGAATATGCCTTCGTGCTGCCTGGACTTTTTTTGCATCTTTGTCCAGGCCGTGGACGAGACAGTTGCTGTTCGCTGCAAGTGCCGCGGTCAGCTTCCCATCACCGCAGCCAATATGAATGATCAATCCTCCGCGCACGCCCGTTGCCGTCAGTATCTCCGCTGCCTTTTGGCCAGCGACGGGCGGGTTGGCCCCAGCCGCCCGTGAAACCAGGAGAATACAGAACAAACTCGAAAGACTCATTTTCAGCAATACATGACAGGCTGTCTTACGCATAGGACCTGCTCCTTTCGTGGTTATATTGTGCGGTGTTGGCCTCTATTTTGCAAGCTACGATGGTGTGGATTGCGTCTTCTGAGCGGCACGAACGTGCACGTGGGCTGGGGAACGATTGCCAAGCGGGACGCTTTGCTATAGGCGCCATGGGCTGCGCATTGGTCGAATTAGCAGGCGATTGGCCCGGTCATCGTTGATGAAGCGCTCATTATGCGGATCCCATCTGAGCTTTCGCTCCAGCCTGACAGCAATGTCGTCCAACTGGCAGATCGTGTTCGACCGCACGGCAATATCAATTGGGCAGATCGTCCTGCTGCGAGTCTTGACTGCGTCCAGGAAGTCCCGGTGATGGGTGTTGCTGGTCCGAAGGTGAATCTCGTCAGACCCGATCTCCGACCGAAGCAGGGACTTAGGATGTGCGTCGAGTTTGCTGCGATTCACAAAGACCCACCCTTCCGTACCACGAAACAATACACCCTGGCTGAAACCTGGGACCTGAGCTGGGTGCTTGGCACTTGTGGAATTGTCCATGTGGATGAGGTTGACACCATTGTCGAACTTGTTTTCGACCTGCCAACTCAGGGTGCAGTCAGCTATTCCCTCCTTTGGAAATACGCCGCTACCTTGGACGTCAATCGGACCTGTGTCTTCCGTTCCACCACCCCATTGGGCAATATCAACATGGTGGATACCCCAGTTGCCGATGAAGCCGACGCAGTAGTCGGATATATGATACCACACACTGTAGTTATGCGTCCAAGGGGCGTTCGGTCGCGACGTGTATGGCCTGCAGCGTTCGAAACTGTGCGGTGCCCAGGGCGCCGGGCCGAGCCACATTTCGTAGTCGAGTTCATCCGGGATTGGCTCGGCCGGCTGGTTGGGGAAGCTTACGCTGCCAGGAACACCGACGAGGACTGTGTGGAGTCTGCCGATCCTGCCATTGCGGACGAGTTCGCAGGCAAAGCGGAAATTGCGATTTGACCGCTGCTGGGTGCCAAATTGAAAAACGACGCCGTAGCGATTTATCGTGTTCCGAAGCGCCTGCCCGGCGGCAAAACTCCAGCCGATAGGTTTTTCGTAGTACATGTGCTTGCCTTGCTTGGCTGCTTCGATCCCAATTAGCGCGTGCCAGTGGTCGGGAGTGGCGATGGATACGGCGTCAACATCCGGACGGACGCACAATTCGCGGAAGTCATTGTAGGCTTTGCAGTCCTTGTTGCCATAATGGGCATCCACTATGTCTCTGGCTTTTCGGCGCTGGCTTTGGCGAACATCGCAGACGGCGACAACCTGTACATCCTGCTGCCTCAAGAACTCGCGCATGTTACCAGTGCCTTGAATTCCCAACCCAATACACCCCATCACGATCCGGCTACTCGCAGCGGCCTCT
>CP070782.1:2955721-2959314 GCA_020346325.1 Phycisphaerales bacterium | reverse complement strand
TCCATCTGGGCGACGGCGGTGTTGACCTGGTCGATGCCTTGGGCCTGTTCCTGGCTGGCCGCGGCGATCTCACTGACCAGGTCCGTCGTCTTACCAACGCTCTGGACGATCTCTTCAAGGACCTTGCCGACATCGCTGGCGATGTCGACGCCGTTCTTGGAGTTCTTGACCGACTCCTCGATCATGTTGGAGGTGTTCTTGGCCGCTTCGGCCGAACGCATCGCCAGGTTGCGCACCTCTTCAGCGACCACCGCGAAGCCCTTACCGGCTTCACCGGCCCGCGCGGCCTCGACCGCCGCGTTGAGCGCCAGCAGGTTGGTCTGGAAGGCGATGTCGTCGATGACCTTGATGATCTTGGCCGTCTCGTCCGAACTCTTCTGGATCTGCTCGATGGCCGCATTCATTCTCTGCATCGCTTTAGCGCCGTTGCTGGCAGACTTCTGTGCCTCGGACGAGAGGCCATCAGCCTGCTGGGCGTTGTCAGCGTTCTGCCTGGTCATGGACGACATTTCTTCCAGGCTCGAAGAGGTCTCTTCCAAACCAGCAGCCTGCTCGGTGGCACCTTCAGCCAGAGACTGCGAGGCCGATGAAACCTGCGCCGATGCTGAAGCGACGTCGGACGAGCCTTTTGACAGCGTATCAGCGATACTCCCGATCTTGTTCGTAAGACCCCGTGAAACAAACAGCCAGATGACCAGGGCACCCAGCAGACTGGCACCGATAACAATGATCAATGTCATGGCGCTGGATCGGCCGATCGCGCGGACGCGAGCGGTGGCGCCATAGAATTCCTCCACGTAGGAACCAACCCCGATGACCCAATCCCAAGGCTCGAAGTAAGTCAGATGCACCACTTTTTCCCGTGGCGCGGGATCGCCGGCGTTCTGCCAGAAGTAGCGCTGTTCGGCAATCTCGCCGGGTTGGAGCGCGAGGGCCTTCTGGCAGATCTCCTGAATGAAGCGGGTGCCATGGGCGTCCTTGGCTCCGGAGATGTCCTCTCCATCGCGCTGGCCGTCCTTGGAGATGACGTAATGACCGGTCGAGTCGAGCACATAGACGTAGCCCGTGGTGCCGACCTTGGCGCCCATGATGGCTTGGCGCAGGGAGGTGATGCTTTCCTGGGGCACGCCGACATAGAGCACGCCGACCACCTTCTTGTCGGTATCGAAGATGGGCTCATAGGCGGTGATGTACCATCGGTTGACGACGTAGGCCCGACCTCGGAAGGTCTCCCCGGCCAGCACGGTCGAGACCACCGGGTTCGGCGTCCCATCCGGGTTGGTGCGCGGGACGTACGTCCCGATGGCCCGTGTGCCGTCCTTTTTCTCAACGTTCGTGCTGACACGCAGCATGTCGCCGGCGTCGTTCATTCGCTGGAAAATCGTGCAGGTGCCTTCGACGAGGTTTTGCGTCTCGTCCACCACAGGAGACGGGGTGCCCATCTCGGCGTTCTGGCCCAGCCAGGTCTCGCCCACCATCATCTTGGGCAGTGTGATTGACGATGCCGCCTTGGTGTACTGGTTGACGGCCGACCACGCGATGGTCTCATCGCTGAACCGGACGGCGCCTGTATTGTGAAGCACGTGCCGAGCCACATTCAGCGAGTGGTTCACTTGCTGCTGGAGCAGTTCCTGCTGCGCCTGGCACATGGCGTAAATGTTTTCGGAGATATGGTTGAGATCGGCATACGCCAGCGCCGTACTCTCCTCGTCAGCGACGTTCACCATTCTTCCGTTTTGCGTGAAGACAGTGGTCGCCACGACGATCAGTGGCAACGCCGTCAGCGTGACCCCAATGGTCAAGAGTTTGGTCCGTAGTCTGACATTCTTCAGCATGACCTGGTCCCTTCACTTGGTTGACTAGATTAAACCATGCTCCTTCGAGGGCTGTCGTTCCCTCGTCAACGCGTGAGGACAGTTCGTCCCCTAGAATTTGTAGATGAACGACGCCTGCACACGCAGATCGTCGGCGTCTCCCGAGCCCTTATAATGGGTGTTCCAGTGAGACAGTTCGCAGCCAACCTGCACGTATTCGTTCACAGCATAGATGGCGTTGCCGAAGACAGCGGAGTTCAAGGTGCGACCGCCGGCCGCCACGTCGTCGCGATCCACATCGTCGACGCCGGCGCCCACGTTGAAACTCCACCGCGACCAGGGCCCGAGCGAAGCGGCCACCCAGCCACCCTTACTGGCAATTTCATTCATGCCGGTGGTGTTGACACCCTGGCCGATGCCCCCGAAGTAGGTGCCGAGATTCTCACCCTTAAACAGCTCGCCCTTCAGCGTAAGCCCCTTGCAGATTGGCTGGGTGATGTCGAGGTTCAGAGACCAGCTGTCAAAGTCTTCGTGGCGTCCGGTCGCGTCGAGGTCGTATTCTTCCTGTCCCCAGTGGCCGGAGAGGCCGATGGTCGTCGGCTTCGGGCCCCCGAGTGGGACCGTCAGGCTGGCGCGGCCCTGGAGCGTAGGGAACCCAGCATCTGCGCCTGACTCAGACCCGGTCAGATCGGTTCGGCCGATGGTTCGGGAAATCGCTCCCTGGAACTTCAGGGTTTTCGTGTCATGTTTCAGCGTCTTCGTGGCTCGGATCTGGGGCCGACGGTAACCGATGTTGCCGGCATCCCAGAGCACAGTGTAGTTCAACGTCGTCGGCACCAGCGGCGAAAATACGTCGGACGTCTGACCGACCAGGATGCTGAATTGGCCCTGGGGCCAGTCCAAGGTCATATACGCATGACGCAACTGGATCTTGGGCTTGTTCTCCGAGGCGTAGTTGCCATAGAAGTCCCATTCGATCTTTCCGCTGGTCTTCATCGTGTCACTGGTCGGGCCGATGATGTTGAACCCCATACGCGTCTGGTTTGCCGTCAGATTGAATTCGTCATCATCCTTGTTGCTGGCCTCGCTATTGACCCAAACGACGAAATTGCCCGGGTTGGCACGTGAGTCGTCGTAGGAGACATCCGCCTTGACATAGCCATAGAATTGAACGTCGAGACTCGACCAGAGCCCTTTTTTCTTGGCGTCGTCAACGTCGCTCCCAGTCTGGAGGGTGGCAATCGCTCTCTCCAACTGGCCAATACGATCCTCCAGGGCGGTGCCTTCACCGATTGCAGCTTGTACCTGGCTTGCCAGGCAGACGACGACAGCCAGATCTATCCATGCCCATTTTCCTGTTCTCGTGAGTTTGTCCTTTCACTGGGGTTGACACATCCGTCATCGCGTTTGCGGTGACGGGACATTCACGCCGAAATGCCATCCAGGCCATCTCCGGCGAGTACCTTGTCGATGTCCAGGAGGATCTTCACCGAGTCCCCGATCTTGCCCATCCCGAGAATGAAATCGGTGTCGACGGCGGCGCCGAATTGTGGGGCATCTTCGATGTTCTGACCGGCGATATCCAGGACCTCCTGGACATGGTCGACCACAATGCCCGTGCTGAACTTACGGTCGTCCTGCGTGATCTCGACGACAATGATGCACGTCTCGTCTGTGACCTCCGTGGTCTCCATACCGAACTTGGCCCGCAGATCGACGACGGGGATGACCTGACCGCGCAGGTTGATGACCCCCTTGACGTAGTGGGGCGTTTGCGGC
>CP070782.1:2952213-2955621 GCA_020346325.1 Phycisphaerales bacterium | reverse complement strand
GGCGACATCAGCGGGGCCGAAGAGGCGCTGACGATCCTATTGCATTCTGCGGATGTGCGGCAGGAGATGGGTATCAAGGCGCGACAGTACTACGAGGCGTTCTTCGGTCGGGAGCGGAGCGTCTCGCGCCTGGTTGAGGTTTTAGAGGCGGCGGGAAGCGGCATCGAATGCAGGTGGCGGGACGGGCCGACCGAGGTGGCTGCTGCGGAGGCTCGCGGCTGGGACAAGAAAGGCGTTCGCTCTTAGAAGGAAAAACCGGCCTCGTCAGGCGCATCGGCGTCTCGCGAAGTTCCGCCGAGTACCGCCCCATCCTCAACGAGGCCGGGTCTGGAGGGCCAGTTTCTGGCCCTCCTTTTCATTATATCAGCCAAAGAAGGGCGGGGTGTTCAAAAGTGACGGTAATCGTCACAAAAATCTCTACCGACCACCGTGCTGTGCGACTACTCTGGGGACTAAGATTGTGACAGGTCGGGCGGGGGCGTTACTGCTTCGCAGCCGGTGTCACACTTGGCGTCTGTACTCCGGACAAGGATCAGACAATGGCTCTATTGAAATCGCTGGCGACACCGGTGGTAGGGATCCTGATTCTGCTGACAGTGGGCCTGGTGCTCGCCTGGATCAAACGCGGCAAACGCCTGTCGCGAGTCGGTTGGTGGATCGTATTGGTGGGGACAGTCCTCCTACTGGTACTGAGTCTCAGTCCGGTGGCCTATCTCCTGGCCTATTCTCTGGAGTGCGGCTACACGCTGCCTTCTGAAGAAGTCCTCAAGTCACTTGACATGGTGGTTGTTCTGGGTGGCGGCCAACGCCCGGCCGGCGGGCTGCGACCTGAATCGGAGCTTTCCGGTGTCTCCTATGCCCGCGCGTGCCAAGGGGTCAGGCTCTACCGGCGCAGCGATGTGCGACTACTGGCCTTCTGCGGCGGGCGGCCCTGGCCCGGCGCCGCTAGCGAGGCCGAGTTGATGAAAGCGGTGGCGACCGACATGGGCGTGGCCGAGGATCGGATCCTGACCGAGACAGAGTCACGTACAACCCAGGAGAACGCCGCGCGCTTGGCGGAACTGCTCCCGGGATCATCGCGCCGGATCGGATTGGTCACCTCGGCGACCCACATGCGACGCTCGGAAGGTATCTTTGCAAAGCGGTTCCCCGCAGACGCCATCATCCCGGTCCCCGTCCACTACCTCTGCGGTCCGGTTCACCCCGAGTTAGACACGTTCATCCCCTCCGTAAGAAACCTGCAAGACAGCACGGCTGCCATTCACGAGTGGATCGGCCTGCTGTGGTATGCCATTCGCTACGGATAGAGATCCCTCCGCCACCGCTAGACGCTCCGCCACCACTCCCTCCTCAGACGCATCACACCGCGCCGATTTTAGGTTACCGGCCAGCCCTCTCCATTCTGCACCTCTTCTTCGCGAAAGGCTCTTTTCCAGGGCCTCGAGTACGTCCGTGCGCGTGATGATACCGCACAGCTGATCGCCATCCATCACCACAGGGCGATGGAGATGTTGCCTGTCCATCATGGATTGAGCGCTGAACAGTGATTGTGACGGGGGATGGACACGATGGGAAAGCTCATGATATCTGCTATCCACCGCTTATGACAAAGCTTTGCCCGTGACCCATATGCACGCCATCACTTCATGTTTTCTTCGAAATGACCGGCAGAGTCAGTGAACGATGGCGCTTGGAATCCCGTACCTTTCCGAAGGAATACCCGCCGCGTCGGGAAGGCCGGACTCGTTGGGGGCAGCAATGAGCGATGTTACTCAGATTCTGAATGCCATCGAACGCGGGGATAGGAAGGCCTCAGCGGACCTCCTACCAGTGGTGTACGAGGAACTGCGCCTGCTCGCCACCCAGAGATTATCGGGGGAACCGCCTGGACAGACCCTCCAGGCCACCGCACTTGTCCACGAGGCGTACATTCGACTGGTGGGGGCCGACGCCAGGGGATGGGAAAGCCGGGCGCACTTCTTTGCCGCCGCAGCGGAAGCCATGCGCCGCGTGGTGATTGACCGTGCCCGCCGCCGGCTGGCGGGCAGACGCGGCGGCGGCTGGTGTCGCGTCGCGCTGGAGACAATCGACGCACCCGCTCAGGCGGACGAGGACGTCTTGATGCGGGTCCACGCTGCGCTGGAGGCATTGGCGCTGGATGATGCCAGGGCGGCGGAATTGGTGAAGCTACGGTTCTTCGCCGGGCTGGGCGTCGAGGAGGCCGCTCTGGCGATGGGCGTGACCGACCGGACCGCCCGCCGGTACTGGCGGTTTGCCCGCGCCTGGCTTTACGACCGCCTCAGCCGTGAGGAAAGTTGAATGTCTGGGCGATGATTCATCTGTGACGCATCGACCAGCGAACCGGCCGGGGCTTCAGAAGAAAGTATCGCGGTCGTGTCCGGTCTGAGTCCGGAATTACGCATGATAGAGTGAACGCCCCCGCCGTGGGATTGGTACGGATGTAAATGCTGATGGAGCCGAAGCCCAACAATTCATTTCGTGAGGTCTTTCTCGAAGCGGCCGAGAGGGCAGATCCGAAGTCTCGTGCGGCATACCTGGACCAGGCCTGTGCGGGCAATGCCGCACTGCGCCGGCGGGTCGAAGGCCTGTTAGCGGCTGAGGCGCAGGCCGGAGGTCCGCCGCCCGCAGACAACGCGTCGGCTCCACTGGGCAGCGATTCCATGCTCGGTAGTCGCATCGGCCGCTACCGACTGCTCCAGCAAATCGGCGAGGGCGGTTGTGGCGTCGTGTTCATGGCCGCGCAGGAGGGTCCGGTCTGGCGGAAGGTGGCCCTGAAGGTTATCAAGCTGGGCATGGATACCAAGAACGTGATCGCGCGGTTCGAGGCGGAACGGCAGGCTTTGGCGCTGATGGACCATCCCTGTATCGCCCAGGTTTTCGACGCCGGCGCGACGGATGCCGGTCGGCCTTATTTCGTCATGGAACTGGTGCGGGGGATCAAGATCACCGACTTCTGCGATCAGCGACGTGTCTCGACATCTGGACGTCTCGATCTGTTCATGAAGGTCTGTCATGCGGTCCAGCACGCCCACCAAAAGGGCATCATTCACCGCGATCTCAAGCCGTCCAATATCCTTGTCACCGAATTGGATGGGAAGCCGTTGCCCAAGATCATCGACTTTGGCATCGCCAAGGCGGTGGAAGGCCGGCTCACCGACCAGACCCTGTTTACCGCCTTTGAGCAGTTCATCGGGACGCCCGCGTACATGAGCCCCGAGCAGGCGGCCCTGAACGCCGCCGACGTGGACACCCGCAGCGACGTCTACAGTCTGGGTGTGCTGCTCTACGAGCTGCTGACGGGAGCGACGCCCTTCGACACTCGTTCGCTGCTCGCCTCCGGCCTGGACGAGATGCGCCGGACCATCCGCGAGGTCACCCCGTTGCGTC
>CP070782.1:2941314-2952113 GCA_020346325.1 Phycisphaerales bacterium | reverse complement strand
CATCAAAGGCGCCTCGCCCCTCTACGCGGGCGAGGAGGCGGTCGCCGTCGGTGCCACAGCGGCTATCGAGCACGGCGACGTTATCGGCTCGACCCACCGTGGTCACGGCCACTGCGGCGCGATCGGCAACAAGTACGCGGACTCCGACGAGGCCCGCCAGGACCACTGGAATGCGATGATGGCCGAGCTGATGGGCAAAGAGACCGGCTACTGCAAAGGTCGCGGCGGCTCGATGCACATTGCGGAGGTGGACAAGCAGAACAACCTGGGCTCGACCGGCATCGTGGGCGGCAACCAGCCCCCGGCCGTCGGCGCGGCCCTGGCCGAGAAATGCAAAAAGACCGGCAAGGTCGTCCTGTCCTTCTTCGGCGACGGCTCAACCAACACCGGCACCTTCCACGAATCCATGAATATGGCCTCGACCTTGAAGGTGCCGCTGGTGGCCATCGTCGAGAACAATCTCTACGGCATGAGCGTCCCCTTCTCCGGCAGCGAGATCGATGGCACGCTGTGCGCCAGCAACATCGAAGACATCGCGGTCCGCGCGGCCGCCTACGACGTCCCGGCCATGATCGTCGACGGCCAGGACCCGGCCGCCGTCTTCCTGGCGGTGCGCAAGGCCGTAGAACGTGCCCGTAAAGACAACCTGATGACGATCATCGAGGCCAAGACCTACCGCTGGTATGGCCACAGCCGCAGCGACCCCAGAGCCTATCGCACCAAGGCGGAGGAAAAGGCCTGGCACCAGCGCGATCCGATCATCGTCTGGCGTGACAAGCTCACCTCCGAAGGGCTCTGCGCGGAGGCGGAACTGGATGCCATCAAGGACCAGGCCTTCAACACCATCGAAACCGCAACCCAGTTCGGTCTCGACAGCCCCTGGCCCAATCCGGCTCATGTCGCCAAGGACGTCTACGTCGACGAAACCTATCCGGCCGACGTCATCGCAGCCGACCAGCAGACCTCGACGCAGGTGGCCGAGGCCACGAAGGTCTTTGACGCGGCGCTGGCCGCCTCGACCGCCAAGACCAAGAAGGAACGGACCGAGGAGGCCAGTGCCCAGGTCAAGTCACAGTTCGGCATGAGCGTGATGACGATCGGCCAGGCGGTCGCAGCCGCCCAGGCCGAGGAGATGCGGCGTGACGAGAGTGTCTTCATCTTCGGCGAAGATGTCGGCCTCTACGGCGGCGCCTATCAGGCCACCCGTGGCCTGCTGGCCGAGTTTGGCACCGACCGCGTGATCGACACCGCCATCTCCGAGGCCGCCATTGCCGGTGCCGGCGTCGGTGCGGCCCTGCGGGGGATGCGGCCTGTCGCTGAGATTATGTACGTCGACTTCCTCACCATCGCCATGGATCAACTCGTGCACGTCGGCGCCTACAACCGCTACATGTTCGGCGGCAAGGCGAAAGTGCCCATGGTCCTGCGCACCGAAGGCGGCGTCGGACGCTGTATCGCGGCCCACCATTCCGAATCGCTCGAGGCCTGGCTGATGCATGCCCCGGGTCTGAACGTCGTGATGCCTTCGACGCCCTACGATGCGAAGGGCCTGCCCAAGGCGGCCATCCGCAGTGACAATCCCGTCGTGTTCATCGAGCACAAGGCCACCTACGGGCAGGTCGGCCCCGTCCCGGAGAACGACTACATCATCCCGCTGGGCGTCGCGGACGTCAAACGTCCCGGCAACGATGCCACGATCGTCAGCTACAGCCGCATGGCCATGACCGCGCTGGAGGCGGCCCAGGTCCTGGCGGACGAGCACGGGATCGATGCCGAAGTGATCGACATGCGCACCCTCAAGCCACTCGATATGAAGACCGTCGCCGAATCGGTGAAGAAGACCGGGCGTCTGATCACCGTCAGCGAGGGCTTCTGCTGGTGCGGTGCCGGACGCGAGATCGCCGGGCAGTACATGGAATACGACTTCGGGGACGGCACGCGTGGTTTCGACTATCTCGACTGCGGGCCGATCAACCTGGCCGCCCTGGACGTGCCGCCGCCCATGAGCGAGCCGCTGGAGTTGGCGAGTATCCCCAGCGTCGAGAAGATCGTCGCGGCGGTCAAGCAATCCCTGGGGCAGTAAGCGATCATCCGAAACGTTATCAAGCAGAGACGGGGACAACCTAAATGGCAAAAGAAATCAAATTACCGCAACTCGGCCAGACGATGGAAGAAGGGACCATCGTGAACTGTCTGGTCAAGGTCGGTGACGAGGTCAAACGTGGTGACGTGATCTTTGAGGTCGAGACCGACAAGGCCACGCTGGAGATGGAATCGCCCGCCGATGGTGTGGTCAAGCACATCCTGGCCCAGATCGATCAGACCCTGCTCGTCGGCGCCCCGATGATGGTGCTGGGCGACAAGGACGAAGAGGTACCTCAGAGTTTCGTGGACGCGCTGACCGGTGGCGCCTCGACCCCGGCCGCCGCGCCCGAGGCCCCCGCCGTAGCGGCGCCGGTCGAGACCGTTGCGGAGCCCGAGCCCGCCCGGCCGACGGGACGGATCATGGCCTCGCCCCGAGCCAAGAGGTTGGCGGCCGAGATGGGCGTGGACCTGACGCGTGTCCGTGGCACCGGGCCGGCCGGCAAGATCACCGAAGTGGACATCCGCAAGGCCGCTGCTGGAACGGCTCCCGCACCGACCGCCCAGCCAGCACCGACGGCTCCCGCCCCAGCGCCCGCCCCCGCACCGGCTGCCCCCCGCGTACCGGCCGGCGAGGTCCGGCTCGGCAGCGCCGTCCCCGTCAATCGGCTCCAGCGCATCACCGCCGAACGCATGCTCAAATCCAAGCAGGAAATCCCCTGTTTCTATCTGACCGTCAGGGCCGACGTCACCGAGATGGTGGCCAAGCGCGCCCAGTTGAATGCCACCGGTGACGTCAAGGTCGCCTATAACGATTTCATCATCAAAGCGGTCGCGACCGGCCTGGAGAAGTTCCCTCTCATGACGGGACAACTGGCCGGCAACGTCATCCAACTGGTCGAGGCCGTTCACATCGGACTGGCCATCTCGGTCACCGACGGTCTGGTCGCCCCGCTCGTCAAGGACGTGAACAAGAAAAGCCTGATGCAGATCGCCCGTGACAGCCAGGCCCTGATCGAGCGGGCCCGGAACGACAAGCTCGATCTCTCAGACCTCGAAGGCGGTTGTATCACGGTCAGCAACCTCGGTGCCTTCGGCATCGAGTCGTTTATCCCGATCGTCGTGCCGGGCCAGTGCACGATCCTGGGAATCGGGCAGATCGCCGACACCTGTGTGCCCGACAACGGCAACCTCCTGGTCCGCAAGTTGATGAACATGACCTTATCCGTGGATCACAAGGTCGCCAACGGCGCCTACGCCGCGCAGTTCCTCGACTTTGTCAGAAAACTGCTGGAAGATCCGTCCAGCCTGGTCTGATCCGAAACAGAGACTCCCGACGACACCGATCGCGGCGCCTGGGGAGTTCCTTTGCAGAATAGATGGTGCGTTTGGGTAAGGAGAATCCTCATGGCAAAGAAAGCCGAAGCCGCTCAGTTGGCCAACATCCGGAAAGCGACGCCGAAAGTACCCGTCGTCGGTGTGTTTGCACCCAGCGACCCTCGCATCGACGAGGACAGCCGCACGCGGTGGCAGAACATCGTCGAGATGGCCGCCAACGTGATCAGCGGCAGCGTGCTTCTGCCCGACAAGACGCCGGTCCCGGTGGTATATTCGACGGTCCTCGTCGATGGCGAGGCGCAAGCGGACATCGTGGCCGAGCAGTTTCGCAAGGCCGGCGTGAATATCATTGTGTGCGTGCCCGACACGTGGGCCTTTCCGCAACTGACGACCATCTCGCTGCTCCAGCAGTTCCCGACCGACACGCCGTTCAACATCACCTGCGGCAACAGCGGCCCGCGCCCCGGCGTGGTCTACGCCCACGCCCTCAACGGCGCGATCAGCCAGTACGGTCGCATGGCCGCCCTGAACGTGGGCACCTGGCCCGACACCGGACAGAAGCCCCAGATGACCGAGGCGACCGCCAAGAATCTCGTCGACTGGTGCTACGCGGCCGTCGCGACGGTGGCGCTGCGTGGCCGTCGCGTCGTGATCTTCGGCCACGATTCGATGGGTATGGAAACGGCACTCGCCCACGTCCTGCCCACCCGCAACACGTTTGGTGTCGAAATCACCCGGCTGGACATGAAACTCCTGGCCGACATGCTCAACAAGAAGGCCTACAAGGAGAAGGAACTCAAGGACTTGCGCGGCTGGATCGATCGCTACGTCGGCAAGCGTCTGGAACTCAACGACGACGCCGACAGCGAACGCTTCAATCAGTCGTTGGCCATGTATCTCATCGTGCGCGACGTGATGAACGACCTGAACGCCGTCGGCGGCGGCTTCATGAGCCAGCTCGAATGGGGCAGTGACCTGCGCGGCGTTCCGCTGCCCGTGGCCGATGTGATGGAGTCGTTCTTCAACAGCACCTTCGACCACCATGGAACCAAGGCCCCGCAACCCTACGCCACCGAGGCCGACGTGCAGGGCCTGCTGACGATGCTCTTCATGACCTACCTCAGCGGCGGCAACCCGCCGCTGTTCATGGACTTCCGCAAGGTCTGGGAGGCCTGGGAGATTCAGGAACTGGCGGCCAAACTGGGCCTGAAGAAACTCGACAAAAAGGCCGACTGGTACACCAAGGGCCTCGTCGATGGCGACAACTCGGGCAGCGCTTCGTTCGACTGGGCGGCCGCGCCGGGCGCGACCGTCAAGCAGATCATGGACCGCGTGTCCATGCCCCTGGCCGACCCCGGCTACTTCCCCGGTGGCGGCAATTCCGTGACCTTCATGACCCCGCCCGGCATCGAGGGCATCGCGGCCCGCATGGCCTACAGCAGCGCGACCGGACTGTTCAGCATGATCTGGGACGAGGCGCACAGCACCGAGGTCCCGGAAGAGCTCGGCAAAGCCATGTGCGATCTGACCACACCGACCTGGCCGCATACGTTCGTCGTGCCCAAGTACGCCAGCATGGTTGAGTACAAGCAATACCCGCCGGCCAACCACTTCCACATGACCTGGAACCTGCCCGTGGCGCGTCTGCAGCACTGGATGGACCTGACGGGCGTCCTGAGTGTCACGCCCTGGGCAGCCCGCCCGGCGTTCGTCGAAGGCATCGACCGACCCGCCCCGCTGATCCACCTGATCAACGGCGGCGAAAACGCCTACAAGACGATCGCCGCCAAAGGCTAACTCCCAGTCACCGACGAATAAGGACACAGGGGAGCCCCATCAAAGGCTCCCCTTCTTCACGCGCTGACCTTCCCGCGACGGCCTAGCGTCGCGGGCCTGCCGCGCGTCCGAACGCGATATCGTCAACGTAGAGTATCCCCGCGCCGCCGGGTGTCGGATTGTCGCGATTGCCGAGGCCAAGGTGCACAGTTTCGATGGCGGCGAGGTTCACGCCGGCCAGGTTACTGAAGGAAATGGTCCATGCCTGCCAACTGGTGGCCAGCACGGCCTGCGAATCGGGGTGCGTCACGACAGCGCTGTTGCCGGCGCTGTCCTCCAACGCCAGATAGAACGGCACGGCCGCGTTGGCCGCGTCACCGTGGAAATACAGCCGCAGCGAGTTGGCGCCGCCCACCGTCAGGTCCCGCGCCAGCGTCAAGGTGCGGGAGGCCTCGGAGAAACTGGCGGCGCCGGCGTTATCGTAGGCCAGTGGCATGGATTGGCGGCCGCCATGGACGATCGTCCTCTCTTCAAACGGAGCCTCCAGGTAGCCCACGGTCGAACCGGTGCCATTGACCCAACCATCAATCCAGACCTCATAGATACGGTTGCCCTCCTCGTCCGTGTAGCTTTCGAAATCATCGATCGCGGCGTACTCCTGTACGGTGAAGCTCCAGAGGTCCCCTTCCCAGACGCCGACGTCCTCTGCCTCGTTGACCTCATCGACTCTCCAGTAGTAGACGCTTCCGAACTGAAGATCGCCAGGCGCGTAGTCGTTCTGGCCGACCGTATCGACCAGGGCGGCGCCAGTGGTCACGGCTTCTTCGTCGGTGCCGAGATGAACCTGATGAGATGAGGCCTGTCTTCCCGCGCGCCAACTCAGGGTGGTGGCGGCATCCACGTCGACGGCGCCGTCGGCCGGCTGCGGTTCGCGGGCGTGCAGAGGAACGTAGAGAAACCGTACCTCGCTCAACCCGTACTGCGGCGTCGTTCCGAAGCCACTGTTGACGGTCAGCCGGACGTATCGGGCCACCGCACCGCCGAAGTCCACCGTGGTGTTGTACGTGTAATCCGCCTCGGCCGTCGCCTGGGCGAATTCAACGTCGCCCAGGGCCATCCAGTTGAGGCCATCGGTGGAGTATTCCACGGTGACGCTCTTGAGACCGAAACCGAGGAGCATTTCGAATTCCGCATTGTAGTTCCAGACCAGCATGTCATGCAGCTCGTAGAGACGACCGAACGCATACTGAATCCACACGGGGTCGGCGCCATTGGGCAGCCCGAGCCACATGTCGAAACTTTCTATCGAGTGCTTATCGCTTTCGTTCGGGCCCGAACCGTTGATCGTGTTAGCCGGTTCGGCGCCCGCGCTGGAGGTCGCGTTGCTGCTGGCCGTGATGTTCTCGATAGGATACGTTAAGGGCTCGGCAGTGAAACTCCAGACCCGGCCTTTGAAGACCGTGTTGTCGGCGCCGACGCCATCGACGCGCCAGTAATAAGTTTGGTTGAATTCGAGCAGACCCTCGGGATCGAACGTCGCGGCGGTTTGGCCCTGGCCGGCCAGCACGTGCATCGGATTCGCGGTGCTGGCGTTGTTGACGTCGCCCCAATCGGTTCCGAAGTAGACGTTGTGCCTGACGGCCGAGGCGTTCGCGGTCCAGTTCAGGACGACGTCGCGAGGTATGTCCTCAGCGTCCCGAGCAGGGTTCGGATCCGTGGCAAGCCCCAAGTCGGCACCGCTTATGACGGCCTGAATCTCGGTTTCCGTCAGGACCCGGTTGTAGATGCGGACGTCGTCGATCAGCCCGGGGAAATGCGCGGCAGTGTTGAGGTTGGCGCCTATCCGGACCTGGTCAATGGTCCCTATCTCGCCAGCCGAGACGTCAATGAGCTGACCATCAAGATACCAACTGCCTCCGTCGCCCTCATACGTGGCGACAAAATGGTGCCATTCTGTATCCACGGGACCGAAGACGCCCACCCAGCCTTGAACGTTGACAACGTAGTTGCCTGCGTTGTCCACCTCTACATCGAAATACGTTCCGTCGGTGCTGCCGTCCGGGAGAAAGCCGAAAACACCGGTTCCCTCGGGTATCTCCGCCGTACTGGCCCGCGCCCAGCCGGTAAGCGTTCTCCGATCTGTCCCGTCTATCCCGACGCGGCCGATCTCGACGTAGTCGTCCTCGCCGTCGAATGCCAGCGCGCCATCGACCGTGCCGGCCACCCACGTCGGACCGCCCTGGAGCGTGCCGTCATAACCTCGGCCACTGGCGTCGTGGGCGAACGTCCCCGAAGCCTCATCAAGCTTCCACCATCCTACAAGGGACGGATCGGCCGCGCTGCCGATGGATAGTGGAATTAGCCCGAACGAAAAGACAAAGCAGATCAGGTAAGTTCCGTTCTTAGACATGTTCGCCCTCCTCGAAGGAGTACCTTGAGAACGATCTCCGCCTGCCGATCGTTGCCTCCCAGAAACGAGACAGCCACCCTGCACTCGACAGACCCGGCCAACCACAACCTCGACTTATACCATTTATACCAAAATGAACCCGGCAAAGCAACCCCGGCGATGGCAACTCGGTGGCCTTCGTGGCCGCGTCGGGCATCGAGGGCACCGACCGCCCCGCCCCGCTGATCCACCTGATCAACGGCGGCGAGAACGCGTACAAGACCCTCCCAGTCAAACGCTGGACGGCCGTTACCTGCAAAAAGACAGAGGGGAGCCCAATGGCCAGGCTCCCCTTTTCAATGCGCTGGAGCACGGTACGCGTTCATGCCGCATCACCGGACCGGTCACAAGGCCGCCGGTCGGCTTTCTAACGTCTACTTGGTGGGAAAATCGCTGCGCGTCATGTAGATGGCGGCGACTCGGTTATTCCCAAACCAAATGCGCACCTGCTGGTCCGACCGATGGTAGTAACAGTGCCCTTCGCGGCCCGCAATGTCCCGGTAGAGCACCTTGTCCTTGAAGGTATTCTCCTGCCCCACCACAGTCTCAGCGGGATCTCCGAGCGCCTTTAGCACCGCGTCAAGCGACGCACCCACTCTGACCCCTGAGGCATAGACATATTGGGAGCCGCCCTCGTGACGAATCTCCATGATCTTGTCGCCCTGCATCCAGACGCGAAAGCTACACGGATACACCAGAATGTAGTTCTTGGGCAGGTCTTCCGCTGAGAACGTGTCCCTGGCCCAGACGTACTTCAGGGGCTTGCCGAACAGCGTCTCCACCGTTTGCCGATCGTCCTGGTCGATGTTCAGCCGAGCGATGCGATCGGGCAACTTGGCGTTGAAGGCTTCATCAAACGGACCGGCATGCCCCCCTTCCCCGTAATCGCTTCGGGTCAGATAGATCGCGATGATCTTGTAATCGCCGAACCATAGACGCACCTGGTGGTCGGAGCGACGGTAATAGCAGTGTCCCTTGCGACCTTCGATGTCTTTGTAGAGGACGCGATCGACAAAGGCGTTTTCTTTGCCTGTCACCACCTTGTCAGGCTTGCCGAGCACCTTCAAGGCCTCCTCCAGCGTCGACCCGACGCGGAGTCCCATGAACGCATAGTTGGCCGGGCCGCGTTCGAAACGCAATTCCACGATGCGACCGCCAGACATGAAGACCCGGAAACCACTGGGATAGACCGCGATGAACCGCTCCGGCAGTTTGTCCGGCTCGAAGGTCTTCTTGCCCCATATGTACTTCACCGGTTCCCCGAAGATGTTCTTGACCTCGGCCAGATCCGCCTTGTCGATTCTCAACCTGGCGATCCGCTCGGGCAAAAGGCGCGCAAATTCTCCCGCCCCCTTGTAGGCACGCAGTCGCTTCGGGTCCCCGTAGTCCCGATAGATGTTGATCTCCCGGGCGATGCGCTCCGGCTTGTAGATTTCGAACATCACGCCCAGGTGCTTATAGGCCAGGAAATCCCTGGGCTCAAATTCCCGGATCGTGTACTCCTGGCCAAACGCCGCGATCACCTCAGCTTCCGTCGCGCCGACCCGAATGCCGTTGCCAAAAACATAACGCGGATGGACCACGGTAATCTCGGCGACCTCATCTTCATGAATACGGAAGGAAATGTCTTCATAGGCCAGGTAGTACATTTCCGGCAGATTGTCGAGCGTGTACCGCTCGTCGCCATAGAAGATGTTCGGCGACCGGCCGAAGCGCTCCAGGACCTCGTCCTTGCTGAGTTCGAACAGTTCGGGGATCGCCTCGGGCAACGCCGGGACCTCGATCTCCACCTTCGCCGGTTCCGGCTGCGCGGGCCGCCCCCGTCCCATCGGCACCAGGACCGCCCCGACAACCACAATCACGATCAGTCCGACCCATCCCCGTCGGACCCGCTCTGAATTCTTGTACCGTGCCATTTGTGTGATCCTTTCCTTTAATGCTCTCCTCGATTCCGCTAATCCCACAAAGCACACGCTCGGCGCCGGCTGCCGATATGCCATCTCCGCAACGTGAATCAGGGTGCGGGTGTAGTGCGCGACCTTCAGTTTGAGCGCCGCCAGGACCGTCACGTCGACCGCCTGTTCGCGCAGACGGGCGGTCATGTGGTTCGCCACCCACACCAGAGGGTGATAGAAATACAATATCTGCAACAGACTCTGGGCCAGGTTCACCCAGGTATCGCGACGTTGGACGTGTACCAGTTCGTGCCCGAGAACGGCCCTGAGCTCCGCCGGCGACAGGCGGGCCGGAACGCCCGCGGGCAACAGCAGGACCGGACGTCGGAACCCGCAAATAACGGGCCCGGTGACACTGTCCGAGAGCCCGACCGCCACCGGTTGTCGCGCATGCAAGAGCCCCTGACACTCCGCCAACTGCCTGAGCAGCCAATCCGGAGCCGGTTGAGCTCGACGGATCTCGTGCCGCATGCGCCGGTAGCGGCGCGACAAGTGGAGCAGAAACCAGGCCACCACGGTCAACCACAGCAGAAAAAACATCCCCGGTCGCTCCAGCGACGCCTCCGCCCGGTCACTCGACGGAGCAGCAGGCACCGAGGCCCCCGCCCGCTCGGTGCCTTCGCTGAGAACCGGCGCATCGGAGAAAGAGGTGGGCGTCACGAGCCGACCCGGCACTGCAACCGGAGCCTCCGGCCGGATCCAGTAACCCAGCCCCGTCGGCAACGCCAGAGACGGCGGCAACAGCAGTTTCACCAGGACCAGCAACCACAGCCCATATCGGAAGCAGGGACTCACCCGTCGGCGTCGGCGCAGCAGCAGATCCAGCATCAGCAACAATCCCACCAGGACCGTCACCTGGACAAACATCCCTTGAGCGAACTCGCAAAAACGCTCTCCGCAAGCGTTGACGCCTTCAACCAGCGTACCAAGCACAGGCCCCATGTCAGCCTCCCTGGTGCTTCTCCACCTTGTCGGCCAGCTTCCGGAGGTACTGGGCATCCTCCGGAGAAAGTCCCTCGTGATCAACCAGAAACTGCATCATCGGCGCCAAAGCACCGTCAAAGGCGCGGCGAAGCATGCGGTGCAGTTCGAAATGACGGGCCGCGACTTTGTCGATTGTCGCACTGAACAACTGGAGGTTCCGCACTTTGGTCACCTCCAAAAATCCCTTCTTGACCATCCGGTCCATGGTGATCTTG
>CP070782.1:2926428-2941214 GCA_020346325.1 Phycisphaerales bacterium | reverse complement strand
GCGACAAGGAGGACCGCAAGGGCTCGCTTCTGGCGGTTCTGGTGAAACTTGATGGCACGCTGTTCCTCGACGTCTTTGCCGACAAGTATCCGTCAGGGGAAGATGACGTGGAGGACATGGACCTGTTCTACAACGCGTTCCTGTTCGTGCGGGCCCACACGTTCACTAAGGTGGACATGTCCGACGGGGAACTGACGTTGCGACTGACCGACGATGACAAACTCCAGACGCTGCTCGATGCCGAGCCCAACGCGGTCTCAACTGTCGCGGCCGACGATCGGATCATTTTGACCGCCCCGACGGCGGCGCTCCAGGCTTTCGTCACGAAATATGCCGGCGACGAGCGCGTCTTTGCCGACGAGATCGTCTTGAAACGCAGAACCCCATAGCCTGCAGCGAAATCGATCAGGAACTGGCGGGCGAGAAATGGCCGCACCAGTCCGTCGGCTCGACGGTGGGCCAGGTGATCGATGCCTCACTGAAGAACTTCTCGCTCATCATTGCCGACTTGAGACTCGGAAACGGTGCATTGAAACGGCACTGGCCCTTGGCTTCGCCCTGGCCTTCATCGCAATAGAAATCACAGTCCTTGCATTGTCTCTTATTCGCGCGCATGCGTCACCTCCCATGCATCCTCGTCGAGCCTAAGTCTGCCGCCCACCTCAATAGTCCTTGAACTTTCGCATCCACCTGGGCCAGTCTTCGCGTTCGACGCCACCGGCTTTGGTCCAGGAGCCGGCGGTGTCGTATCGCTTGTGCCACTTCAGCGTCCACAGTTCCTTGAGCCCGACCTTACGCACCGACCAATCCATGAACAGGCTGTTGATGGTCTCGCTATGTCGGTTGAGACAGAAGTGAGACGTGTTGCATCCCCTACCGCATGCCGCGTGCCAGTCATCCTCGATCGGCGGTCCGTCGTGGCGCGTCGGGCTACCCCCGCCGAACATGCACTCCAACAAGACCGGGACCGTTGCTGCCTTCCTGATCAACGGGGTCTCCCAGCTCTGGTCTGCCGCCTGTCCAGGCCGGTGCTCTTCCGTCACTGAGCCGATCCAGTGGTTGGTCCCGTAGCTGGCCAGGACCCCGCTGTACTCCCAGGCTGACCGACTGCCGCCGCCCCAGTCGGGATGGACCTCGGACGAACGACGGTATCGGTTTGCCGACGGGCACAGCAGCACCTCGGGGCCGTCTATGAAGTAGGCTTTCATCGGCTCGTACCACGCTGGATATCCCAACCCGATGGGCAGGTCCGGGAAGAAGCGGTAGTCATTCTGCTCCGTGTACAGGGCGAAGTAGATGCCCGCCTGCCGCAGATTGGATTGACAGGCCACCGCGCGCGCCTGGGCCCGCGCCCGATGCAGCGCCGGCAGCAGTATCGCTAGTAGGAGCACGACGATGGAGATCACCACCAGTTGCTCGATCAGCGTGAACGCTTTTCGCGGCGCACGGCCCCCACGATATTGATTCACTCCGCCCATGATCCTCCCTGCCAAAGCGACTTTATTCTACCGCCTTGCCCCGGGCGACATCAAGGCCACGTGGCATTTTTGTGTGTTTTCAAGCTGGGCAGTTTCCGGTATGATAGCGCGTCTTTGGCCAGGAAGGCTTTGGCATTTGCGTCGCTCAGGCAATTGGGGCCGAACGCCCGTGCAGGACCGGAGCGGCCGGTTTTGGAAAGCAAGAAAATCATGAGCAAACGCAACACGACCGAGGGGACGCCAGCATCCGAACGCGTTCGCTTCGGTGAGCCCCGGCGCTACCTGGTCGATATCGATTCGATTTCCACCAACCAACTCTTTGCCGATTGCGTGGTCGTCGGCGCGGGTCTGGCGGGACTGCGGGCGGCCCTGGAGGCGGCCGACCAGCGCCACGTCATCGTCGTCTGCAAGGGGACCCTGGAGGACAGCAATACCTGGAAGGCGCAGGGCGGCATCGCCTCAGTCCTGAACGCCGACGACACCTTCGAGGCCCACGTGGCCGACACGCTCAAGACCGGCTGCGGACTGTGCGACGAACGCATCGTCCGGCAAGTCGTCGAGCAGGGGCCCGAGCTCATCAAGCAGTTGCGCCAGTGGGGCACGCCCTTCGATCTGGTCGATGGCCGGATCGACGCCACGCTCGAAGGAGGCCATTCGCACGCCCGGGTGATTCACGCCCATGGTGACGAGACCGGGCGGGCCATTGCCGAGACGTTGATCGCCCAAGTCAAGAACGCGCCCAATATCAGGGTCCTTGAGGGGTTCTTCACGATCGATCTGCTGACCGACGAGGATAACCGTTGCCTTGGCATCATCGGCCAAGACGCCCAACATGGGCTGCAAATCCTCTGGGCCGCCAAGACGATCCTGGCCAGTGGTGGCGTCGGCCAGCTCTACCGCGAGACGACGAACCCACCCGTGGCCACCGCCGACGGGGTCGCCATGGCCTACCGGGCCGGGGCGGTCCTGCGCGACATGGAGATGGTACAGTTCCATCCGACCACGCTGTACATTGCGGGGGCTTCCCGGGCGCTGATCACCGAGACCTTGCGGGGCGAGGGCGCGTTCCTGCTCGATACGGCCGGGCACCGCTTCATGGGCGAATACGACGAAGCAGGCGAGCTGGCGCCGCGCGACGTGGTCAGTCGTGCCATCCTGGCCCAGATGCGCAAGACCGAGTCGACCCACGTCTTTCTCGACGTGCGGCACCTCGACAAGGGATACTTCGCCAAGCGGTTCCCGCTGATCAGCGATTTGTGCGAGAGCTTCGATATCGACGTCAGTCACGATCTGATTCCGGTAAGGCCCAGCGCGCACTATATGGTCGGCGGCGTAGCCACCGATGCCGGCGCACGCACCAGCATTGAGAATCTCTACGCGTGCGGTGAGGTAGCCAGTACCGGATTGCACGGGGCGAATCGATTAGGCAGCAATTCGCTACTGGAAGGCCTGGTCTTCGGGACCATCGCGGGTCGCGCGGTCGTAGAGACCACCACCGCCGATGCAGCCTCGATGAAACATCCACTGATCAAGTATCAAATTCCGCATTCCGATCGCAGTCGGCTTGATGCGGCCGATGTGCGCAACTCGCTTCGGGCGCTGATGTGGCGCAACGTCGGCATCACGCGCAAGGCCCAGCCGCTGGCCGAGGCCCAGGAGATCATTCGCTTCTGGCATCGCTACGTGATGGACAAGATTTTTGATTCCCCTGTTGGTTGGGAATGCCAGAATATGCTGACCGCGTCGCTGGTGATCGCGCACGCGGCCGAACTGCGGAAAGAGAGCCGGGGTGTCCATTACCGCATGGATTTCCCTGATGCCGACGAGGTCCACTTCAAGAACCACATCGAGATGGTCAAGTCAAACTGAATGGATTGGTATCGAGGCGATTCCAGCACCATGCCCCGGTTGTCATCCTGAGCCGGAAGCGAAGGATCTGGGCTTGGCCTGGGAATGACCGTCCCTTGTGATCTGGAACCAGATGCTTCACTGCGTTCAGCATGACAACCATACGTTTGCCTGGATCGTGGTGGCATCATGCACGTGCAAATCCATTTAGATGGTGTCTCACAAGCGGCGAAACGTGCCGTGCGTTCGAGGTTACGCTTCGGCGGGCGAATCCGCAGCGTTACCGCCGCGGTAGAAGTGGATGCGTACCTTTTCCAGCGTGGCAATGCCTTCGGCAATCGCCCCGTCGATGATCGGCAGGAAGCTCTGGATCTTCTCGGCCGTATCCACGATCTCGATGATGATGGGCAGATCCTGGCTGAGCCGGAGAATCTTGGCGGTGTGCATGTGGCTGTGGGCCCCGAAGCCTTCCAGGCCGCGGACGACCGTCGCCCCGGCCATGTGGTGCTCCCGAGCCTGCCGCACGATCCATTCATAGAGCGGCTTGCCTTCGTACCGATCGCTCTCACCGATGAAGATGCGCAGCAGTTGTCCTTCTTGGGGCAACACGATTTATCCTTTCAGATTCGAAAGCCCGTATCCCAGTGCCACGGCGCCGAACCCGAGGATCAGGTGCAGACCTACATAACCCAGTGTCGCCCACACTTGGCGGTCTCGCAGTAGGGCGACGCTCTCATAGCCAAACGTCGAGTAGGTGGTGAATCCGCCCAGGAGTCCGAGCAGCACAAACAGCCGGACCGGAGGGCTGAACAGTTCCGTGTTGTCCGCCCAGCCGCCCAGCAGGCCGATGATCAGGCAGCCGGTGATGTTGACACTCAGCGTGCCATAGGGAAAAAGCGGGGTGTCCGAGAGTCTTTGCACCCAGCCCGAGACCAGATACCGCAGTACCGAGCCGACAAATCCACCCAGTCCGACGAAAAGAATGTTCCGCATCTATTGTCCTTGTGTTCGAGTGATATCATGCCGATGCACCACGCCGATGCAGTCTAGGAATCGCTCCCCGCTGCGTCAAGGCGAATCGAGCATCCGGTTCTGCCGGCGAACTATAGTGGAAAGGGTGCTGTGAAGTTGATACAATCAGGATGGCCTTGGGCTTAACAATCAATCGTCAATAGTCGATCATCCATTCCAAGAGTGGGTTGGGCGGTCGCTCTGCCTCGTCTCGTGCGGGGCAGGGAGGAAAGTCCGAGCAGGGTAAGGGGCCCTCAATGCGGTCAATCGCGTTGGGGAACCCGGGGCACGGTGGTGGCTAACGGCCACCGAGGGCTGGTTCTCATTTTGCCCTTTGCGGCAAAATGGGGCCTGGTACCTTAGGGAAAGTGCCACAGAAAACACACGGCCGATGGCCCCTCGAGGCACAGGCAAAGGTGAAAAGGTGCGGTAAGAGCGCACCGCGACGGCGGTGACGTCGTCGGCAGGGCAAACCCCACCGCCTGCAAGACCAAGCAGCCGGTCGGCGTCAGTCGTACTTGGCCCGAGTACGGGCGATTCGTCGAATCGCCCGGCCGGCGGGTAGGTTGCGTCCCGTGTACGCGGGAGAGCCGGTCGGCAACGGCCGGTCCAGATAAATGATCGCCACCCGCCTTCGCGGCGGGCACAGAACTCGGCTTACAGACCCACTCTTGGAATGGATGATCGACCGACGGTGACGGCAGTTCTGAAGGACACACTAAAAGCAGGCAGGATGAAGATCGCATCAATCGTAAAATGGGTGACGGTGGTCTCGGTGGTGGTCGGCGCCGCGTCGATCACGGGAACTGCCGCGGGGACACCCGTCAAGGTGTTCATCCTCGCGGGTCAGTCCAACATGCAGGGCAAGGGGACGATCGAGCATCTGGAGCAGGTGGTCCGCGAGAATCCCGAGGACTATGGGCATTTGCAGCGCGACGGCAAGTGGGTCGAACACGATGACGTGTGGGTGGACTACCTTAGCGATCGAGGCCGCAAAAAAGGCAAACTGACTGTAGGATACGCCACGCCGGAAGATCGCATCGGCCCGGAATTGGGATTTGGCATGGTGGTTGGTGAGGCGCTGGCCGAGCCGGTCCTGATTATCAAGTACGCCGTGGGAGGGCGCGCGATTGCCCTGGAGTTCAGGCCGCCGAGTTCGGGCCCGATCGATCCGTGTACGATTCCCGAGAAGCTACGGGAGCAGATCGAGGACGGCCGAAAGACGCCCGGCAGTGAATACCGCCTGATGATGACACACATCAAGAGTGTACTGGGCAACCTTCAGGCGTCGGTGCCGCCCTACAGCGGCGGGCCCGTTGAACTGGCCGGCTTTGTCTGGTTTCAGGGGTGGAACGATCAGTACAACGGTTTCGAGGCGCATTACCAGGAGAATATGGCCAATCTCATTCGCGACATACGCGCGGAACTGCAGACGCCTCACTTGCCGTTCGTGATCGGTGGCATGGGGCAGGGCGGTGACAAGCCGATGTACAAGTCGGCTGTTATACGCAAAGCCCAGGCGGCGACCGCCGAGATGCCGGAATTCAAAGACAACAATGTGCGCTACATCCCCACCGCGCCCTACTGGCGCGAAGGGGAGCAGGGCGACGGGGGCTACCACTCCAACGGCAACGCGGAAACCTTCCTGCTCATCGGCGAGGCCTTCGCCCGGGCCATCCTGCACATGCAGCCGGCCGCCGTCGAGGACGCTGAGTCGAGGTCGCCCCGCACACCGCAAACGGCCGAGGCGGTTCGATTCGATCCGGTGGAACGGCAGATCGAAGGCTGGACCGTGCATGTGGACCCGAGCATGCTGGAGGGAGAGCACCAGGAAACCGGCGCGGCGGCCCTGGCGATGTTGGCCAATCACCTTCAGCGCATCGCCATTCTATTGCCCCCGGAGCAGTTGCAGAAGATGCGCAAACTGGAGATATGGATCGAGCATCATCATCCCACGCTGGGATCGATGCAGTACCATCCGAGCCTTGGCTGGCTCAAGTCGCACGGCCACGATCCGCGTCTGGCCAAGAAGGTACACATTCCCCGAGCGCAGAGCCTTCTCTCGCGGCAGCAGATGGTCAAGCACCCGGCCGTCGTCCTGCACGAGTTGGCCCACGCCTATCATGACCAGTACTTTGGCTTCGACGACCCGCGCCTCGTCGAGGCATACAAGCAGGCGAAGGCGTCCGGTATCTATGAGAAGGTCCTTCTCTATGACGGCCGGGAGGTTCGACATTACGGCCTGAACGATCCCATGGAGTATTTCGCCGAAGGGACCGAAGCCTATTTCTACCGCAACGACTTCTATTCGTTCTGTAGCGCCGAGCTCAAAGAGCACGATCCGGTTTTGCATGACCTGCTGGTCGAGATATGGGGCCCTTTGCCGTGATCGGAAAAACGCGAAGGGGCATGCCTTCTACACGATGTTGCCCCTCCCCGATTTTTACCGCAGGTCGTCTTTCGAGATAGCCACGACCTTGAGGCGGTTCAGACCGCCCACCTGCTTGTCGCCTGCACAGTAGGCCAGCAGCATGCGGTCCTTCACGAAGGTGATCGCAGTGTAGCAGTACCAGCCGTCGGGGTTCGTTTCGATGGCACGGGAGGGGCTCCACGTCATGCCTTCATCGTTGCTGATGGCTGCGCACAGCGGTGTCCGTCGGCCCTGGGTGTAAGGATGCTGCCCGGAATGATCGTTCCACACGCAGACCAGATCGCCGGTCCAGGGAACGCGTTTGATTGAGGCCGGACTGCGGGGCGAAGCCAGCTCGGAGGGCTTGGCCTTAGCCCAGGTCTCGCCACCGTCGCGCGAATAGCAGATGTACTGGCTGCCGGCGTCGGTCCGCATGTACATCATCAACCTTCCATCCACCAGCTCGATGACGCCCGGTTCCTGCACGAGGACGCGCTGTCCGTCCGGGCCGTACCCTTTGAAGGTGTCCTTGCTGCGGCGCCAGGTCTTGCCGTTGTCGTCGGACAGATAGCCCATGATGATGCCCTGGTTGTCCCGTGGTTTGCCCGGTCCCTGGTGCCACGCCACGGGCAGGACCAGGCGCCCGGATTCCAGTTGCGTGGCGCGGTCGTTGTTCATCACGTAGTAGCCCACTTCGTCCGTGATGCAGACGGTCGGCTCGCTCCAGGTCTGCGTTTCGTCGGTGGAAAGGCGCATCACGGGCCGGCAATCCTCTCTCGATGTCTTGCGCAGATAGAACAGGGCGATCTCGCCACTGGCCAGGCGCAGCAGCGAGACCGACATGACGTTCAGCCCGCCGGTCTGCGCGACTGCGACCTGCGGCGGGCTCCAGGTTTTGCCGCCATCGTCCGATAGGCGCCGGACCAGATCGGCCGGGGAATGATCGCCACTCTTGCTGTCGAAGCGCGTGTAGATTAAGCACAGTCGCCCGTCGTTGAGCTCGATGATGTCGCCCTCGGAGTGTCGCGGATATTCCTCGCTGGGCTCGATGATCAACAACGGCCTCATCTCCGTGCTGCGATCCTCCGTCGGGAACCAGCCGTGGAGGAACTCCGCGACCGTCCCATCGTACACCGCTTGGGCCAGGAATTCCTCGCCCCGCTGATTGCCCCAGGAATAGTTGATGACCAGCCGGCCGTTGTGGAAGCAGAAATCGATGTCGGAATTGTTGATGTTCTCGGCCTTGGCGATGCGCTCTCTTTGTTCGGCGGTGAGCTGCGGATTGGCAATCTGTTTGTCCTCCGGCGAGGCCTTCAGTACCGGGTTCAACGGACTCGGTTCCCAATGGATCAGGTCCTGCGACCGCACCACGCGCATCTCGTAACCCTCATACGCTTCGAGATAGAAATCGTAGAAATAGCCTTCGAGGTACCGCAAGCAATGAGGAGCGGTGTAGCGGTCCTTGGCATACACACATTCCGGCGGCGTGACCTCCCAGCGCCGCAGGTCCTTCGACGTGGCGAAGCGGGCCGTGAAGACCGCGCCCGCCTGGTCCTTGGGTTTGTGAATCTCGAACATCATCACGTAGCGATCGTCGGCCTTGCAGATCGAGGTATTGCAGATGCCGAATCCGTCCAGGTCTAGCGCCGTCCAATGCTCCCACTTCTTCAGATCCGTCGAAGCGAACATCTCGACGCGCTGGCCCGTCCAGCCCTGTTCGGTACTGGTGGCGGTGACGTAGATGGTGTCACCGTCGACGAACGCACTGGAAAACGCACAGCCCCGCGCCAGCGGTGTCGTTGACTTGCCGGTTTCGACCTCGACCAGGCGCGAGTAGTTCTCGCCCAGCTCGTTGCCCTTATAGCTCGTACGCACCCATTCGCAACGATACAGCTTGCCTTGAAACACGATGGGCGTGGTCTCGACCAGGTCACAGTCAATGGTCCCAAGCGTGCGAATCAGGGGTCGCCCCTGCGGGTCGACCGGTCCGGCCGCAGCCGTGCCCAGCAGGATCACCCCCAATAAGACAACGGTTCCTCCGTACCTGCCTCTCATGTGCCGATTCTCCTCTCTGTGGCTGCGAATGACACGAACATGCCGTGACCCGATGGCCTATCCTACCGGATGGCCGGCAACCTGACCTTGTTTGAGATATTCCGTCAGCCGTTCCCATTCGTCGAGGTAGTTCTGGAGATGGTCTTTGCCGTTCTCCCGGATCTCCGTGGCAATCATGGCGCGGACGAGGTCCTGCTCGTGCTCGTATTGGCCCGTGGTAAAGTGCCCGCCAAAGTGGGCGATGCGCAGCCAGAGCAGGTACGTCGTCAGCGCGTCGAATTCGTTGTAGGCGATGATCTTGTCGAGGTTGCCGGCGAGCCACAGGCTGGCCACCTGCTCGCCATCGACGTCCAGCTTGCCCGGGATCCCCGAAAGCGTAGCGATCTCGTTGAGCGAGGGCGTCGCCTTCCCCCAGCCCCCGACGACGTCCTTGAGATCGACACTGGCCTCGCTGTTGCGGCTGTCGAAATAGTCGTCACCCTCCCAGGGCTTGCTCGGTCGCTTGCAGAATGCGGGCATCGACAGGCCCAGCACGACGCTGCGCTGGATCATCGCCTTCAGGTCCGCCCCGGCCGAGTTGAAACCGACGAGCTGGGGCTTATACTCGCCCACCTTGCTCAGAAAAATGCCCACCACGCTGCGCTCATCGGTCTGGGCCGCGTCCTGGCTATCGCGCGGCAGCGAGAGCAGATGCAGCTTCACGTCGCTGCCCGTCTGGTACCGCTCGACCGCCGCGACGGAAACGATCCGACACAGCACCGTCTTGAGATACGGCGTCGGGTCCTCCTCCGTCGCGCCGCCTTCCTTCCACATCGCCTCCATGATTTCCTTATTGGGCATCGCCGCCGGCAGTTTATACAACATCTGCCCGGCCACCGGATCGGGAATCCACTCGGCATCGAACGCCCACACGCGGTTCTTGACGGTCTTGAACATATCGACCCTCCTTGGCTTCTCTGTCACGGGTTTTCGGTTACACATGGGATTCTACGCCGGGCCGGATCGCTTTGTCAATTGAGCCCCACCGACATGTGTATGCCATGCGGAATGACGTAGGGGCAGGCCCCCGTGCCTGCCCCAGGCCCTGAATTGACAGGCCTTGGGACGTCTTCGATGCGGGAAGAACCTTTGAGATTCAGTCTCGCATTGTGGTATCATAGCAGTTGCGGTATGCGGACGCGATGTCAATAGAGTCAGACGGAGAAGATCTCTCGGGTCTTCGGATGTGCACGGAAGCGCGTAGATTCTACCGTCTTGCCGGCCGGTGCGGCGGGCGAGATAGCGCGACATTCTTGGGAAGGAGGACTGCCATGTGGAAGAAGGGCTTTGGGCTGATTGTTGTCATGGTGGTACTGGGGGCCGGCGTACCCATGGTCCGCGCCGACAACCAGCTTCGCAACTGGGAATTCGATGAGCCGCTGGCCGCTGAAAATTGGTGGCTTTGGCAAGCTGGAGACTTCGAACGCGTCGAGCCGGTGCCGGACGAGAGCATGTCCGGCGACATGTCGCTGCGCATCGTCATCCCGGACGGCGCAGGCGGCGATCTCCAGCTCATCCAGTCCTATCTGGAACTCGTGCAGGGCGAAACCTATTACATCAGCTTCATGGCTCGGGCGGATGAGCCGAGAATCATTACGATGATGCTGCTGGGTCGAACGACGCACAACTGGGCCCAGTTCTGGTTCATGGGGAACATCGAGCTGACCACGGAGGTGCAGACCTTCACGTACGAGTATACCCACAGCGGGCCGACGGTCGGTGGCACCGGGAACTTCAACGATGACATCGATATCTATTTCAACCTGGGTGACAGCGACGTCGATCTTAACGTTGACCGCGTCTGGATCGACACCTCGCCGCCGCCGGAGATCGAAGTTCCGGTAGCCGCTCGCAAGCCGGAGCCGGCACACATGACGACGGATGTTCCTGTCGATGCCGTGCTGAGCTGGACGGCCGGGGAATACGCGGCGACGCACGATGTGTATCTGGGTACATCGTTTGACGACGTCAATGCGGCCAGTCGCGCCAATCCGATGGACGTGCTTGTCAGCCAGGGGCAACTCGCTACAACGTACGAGTCGCCCGCTCCGCTCGAATTCGGCCAGACCTACTACTGGCGCATCGACGAGGTCAATGCGGCGCCCGATGCGACGATCTATCGCGGCGACATCTGGAATTTCACGGTCGAGCCGTTTGTCTATCCGATCACGAATATCATTGCCACCGCGTCCGGTTCCGATCCGGGGGCCGGACCGGAGAACACGATCAACGGCTCCGGACTCGACGCCAGCGATCAGCACTCCATCAATGCGACGGACATGTGGCTGACCACCGGCGGGGCCGACGGAACATGGATACAGTACGAGTTCGACGGGATCTATAAGTTGAACGAGATGTGGGTCTGGAACTACAACGTCCAGTTCGAGCTGATCCTGGGCTTCGGGCTCAAAGATGTGACGATTGAATATTCGACCGACGGTGCGGACTGGACGGCGCTGGGTGATTTCGAGTTGGCACGTGGAACGGCCCGCGCCGACTACGCCCCGAATACGATGATCGATCTGGGCGGCGCCGCGGCCCGATACGTCAGGCTGACCGTCGCCAGTGGCCACGGGATGCTGGGCCAGTTTGGACTCAGTGAGGTCCGGTTCTACCACGCGCCGGCCAGTCCGCGCGATCCGATTCCGGCGGCGGGTACGGCCGACGTCGATCTCGATGTGACTCTCGATTGGCGAGGGGGCCGCGAGGCCACGTCCCACACGGTCTACTTTAGCAGCGACGAGGAGGCCGTCGCCGACGGTTCGGCACTGCTGGACACCGTCGACGCCAGCCGCTATGTGCTCAGTGGACTGGACCTCGGGACGACCTACTATTGGAAGATCGATGAGGTCAACGAAACGGCCAGTCCCAGCACGTGGGAAGGACCCGTCTGGAGCTTCGCCACAAAGGAGTACCTCACCGTCGACGACTTCGAGAGCTACACCGACGACCTTGATGCGGGTGAAGCCATCTTCCAGACCTGGATCGATGGCTGGGAAAACGAGACCGGCTCGACCGTCGGGTATCTGGACGCGCCGTTTGCCGAGCAGTCGACCGTCAACAGCGGCGGTCAGTCAATGCCTCTGGAATATGACAATGCGACCGCGCCGTTCTACTCCGAGGCCGAGCGTGATTTCGGGGGCCAGGACTGGACGGCCGGTGGAGCCGACACGCTGGTGGTGCATTTCCGAGGCAGCCCCGCCGCTACGGTCGATCAGCCGGGCAACGATCCGGGGCCGCTGTATGTAGCCGTTGAAGACAATGCCGGGCACGTCGCCATGGTGGTCCATCCCGACCCGGACGCGACGGTAACCACCCAGTGGCAGGCGTGGACGATTCCGTTCAGTGAGCTGGGAGATGTCAACTTTGGCAGCGTGAAGGTGATGTATATCGGTGTCGGTGACCGGGACAATCCGACGCCGGGTGGCGCCGGCATCATCTACATCGACGACATCCAGATAGGCCATCCGGCTTCCTAGTACTACAACGCTATGAAGAAAGTCTCTAATGACACAAAGTATTTGGAGGCAAGGAGTTACATTCTTCACGGGCAATTACTTAAACATGCGACAACGTCAATCGACCTGCAGGGCCAGCTTCCGGAGGTTCTGCAATGGCCTGAAAGGCTCGCTGAGTGCTCTGGGCAGATCAGAACAGCCGAGACCACGTTGTCACTGTTCGCTACGAAATAGGCCAAAACGCGCCTTTCATAGCGTTGTAGTACTAGAGGACCAAGTGACGGCATGCATCGGGGCCTGTGTCAGTTCGACGCAGGCCCCGTGCCTATTGTGCCTTCCCGCTGATGCGAATCGTGTCGGGTGACGCAATGGTCCACACGAGGTCATACTCCCGGCACAGTTCATCGAGTATCCCACGATTGCTCGAACTGGCCCAGACGTGATCCTTCGGAAAGGTCCCGTCCACTTCGACCTCGAAGTGAAGATCAATCGGCTGACGCGAGCGGCGTTGGAGGATATTCTCCCACGATGCGAAGAACCCCGGTACGGAATCGCCCGCGGTCACGTTCCGCATACGCACCTTTCTTTCGAGAAACTCCGCAATGAGCGGAGAGACGGGTCGTTCGGTCGCGACTGTGTGGGCCACCTGCGTGCCGGGCGCCGGAGCCGTCGGTTGTGCGGCCGGCGTACTCGGCTCGGCCCGCGTTTGCTCTTGAGCTGGCGGTGCGTCTTCCTTCTTGGAGCAGCCCGCCAGAGAGGTGCACAGAACCGATAAGACGATGAGACAACTTGGCACGTGTCGCCATTTCATGACAATTTCCCTTTCCCTGCAATCTCACCGAAGCCAAGCGATGCCTCGTGTGGCCGCGATGTTCACACGATCATCCAAGCCTCGCCTAGCACAGCGCCAGGTCATTATGATCTGGGCGACGGGGCCGGTCAAGACGCGGGCGTGGGCGCTTAAGCCGCGATGGGCCAGCATCGTCGCAGGGGTCGGCCCCTGTGCGTTGTCCCAGCCACTTTCGCCTTGTCTGGCGCCCAGGCATGTGCCATAATGGGAATGGAGAAGCACCCCTGAAAGATCCGCGACGAACGATATGAGGCCTGAGAGGGCCAGGCAAGTATCGCCGTCGGCAGAAGATGCGGGCAGAATCACGTGTGGCAGTGCCTGAGACCTTCAGCTTGTGCGGCGTGGGAAGGGGGCCTTCGTGTCCGATGGGGCGAAGGTTACGTGGATGGCACGTACTTGAAGGAGGACGACCATGTCGAGGAAGCTTATCAATTTAATGACCATTGTTCTGGCCATTGGTGTGGTCCCGCCGGCGCTGGCGAATGCCCTGGACCCCGACCTCGTTGGGTGGTGGACCTTCGATGAGGGTGCAGGCACCATCGCAGCCGACTCCAGCGCCACCGGCGCGCACGGTACATTGGAGGGCGATCCCGTCTGGCGCGACGATGGGCGGCGCCAGGGATGCCTCTTCTTCGACGGAGCGCAGGCACACGTCCGCGTCCCACATCAGGAGGCCCTGAATCCGGGCGACGGCAGCTTCACCATGATTTACTGGGCCTACGTGGCGCAGACGCCCGGGACGACGGGCGACACGAACTGGGACCTGGCGGTGGCCAAGCGCGATTCGGGCAGCATCGGCTATTACGTCGGAGCGGACCGCAATCAAGGCGGGGCGGATCAAACCGGCTACCGTTTCATGCTGGGCGATGCCGGCGGGAGCCGGACGGACACGCCCTTCGTGTCGGTGCCGCTGGAAGAGTGGGTCTTCGTAGCGGCGGTGCTGGATCGCGGCCAGAATACCCAGAAGATCTCCGTCGACGGGGGCCAGACCTGGGCCGACACCACACCTGCGTCCGGGGCCGTCACGCCGGACCGCGACCTCGGGATTGGATGGGACATCGGGCAGAACAATTATTGCTTCCATGGCCGCATCGATGACGTGGCCTTTTTCAAACGGGCTCTGTCGGATGGCCAGATCGCACTGATCATGCAGGAAGGGATGACCCCGGCGCTGGCAAAGGACGCGCAGCCTGGCGATCGCGCTGGAGACGTGCCTCGTGATGTCACTTTGAGCTGGGCCCCGGGGCGGTACGCGGCGACCCATGATGTGTACCTGGGCAGGACGCTGGAGGAGGTCAGCACGGCCGGCCGGACCGATCCACTGGGCGTGCTGGTCAGCCAGGGTCAGGCCGCGACCACCTACGCGCCCGAGGCCGTGCTCGAATACGGCCAGACGTATTACTGGCGCGTCGATGAAGTCAACGCCGCGCCGGATAGCACCATCTTCACCGGTAAGGTCTGGAGCTTCACGGTCGAACCGCTCGCCTATGCCGTGACGCATATCGCTGCCACCAGCAACGGCATCCCGGATGCAGGAAGAGGACCGGAAAACACAATCAACGGCTCCGGCCTCAACGCCGCCGGCGAGCACTCGACCGAGAGTGAGGATATGTGGGCCGCGACGCCGGTTGCGGGCG
>CP070782.1:2922207-2926328 GCA_020346325.1 Phycisphaerales bacterium | reverse complement strand
GAACTGCCGTCGGGGACGCTGCTGTCGCCCGGGGGGTATCTGGTGCTGTATGCGGACGAGACGTTCGGCAATGCGGCCGCCGCCGGCGTCCGCGCGGGGTTTGCGTTGAGCCGGGGGGGTGAGACGGTGTATCTGCACTCGGGCTCGGGGGGGGTGCTGACGGGCTACAGCGAAGAGGAGAAGTTCGATGCTTCGGGTCCGGGGGTGTCTCTGGGTCGGTATCGCAAGAGCACGGGGTCGTACAATTTTGTGGCGTTGCGGGCAGCGACGCCGGGGTGGGCCAATGCGGCGCCGGCGGTGGGTCCGGTGGTGATCAGCGCGATCATGTACAATCCGGCGGTGCTGGCGGCGGCCGAATACGTGGAGCTGCTGAATATCAGCGACGCGGCGGTGAGGCTGTACGATGAGGCGTCGGGGATGCCGTGGCGTTTCACGGACGATCCGGACGATCCGGGGATCGAGCTGCTGTTCCCGACGGCGGCTCCGGTGACGCTGGCACCGGGCGGGCGTGTGGTGCTGACGCAGAACGCGATGGCGTTCGAGAGCCGCTACGGGGTCGTACCGGATGTACCGGTTTTGGAGTGGGGCGGGGGCAAGCTGTCCAACGGCGGCGACAAGCTCCAGTTGAGTCGGCCGGGCGAGGCGGCCGGGGACGGGCGTTACTCCTGGCTGCGTGTGGACCGGGTGGTCTATAGCGACGGCTCGCACGGTGAGGATTTTCCGGAGGGGGTGGACCCGTGGCCGCGCGAAGCGGACGGCGAGGGCCTGGCGCTGGAGCGTCTGGACCCGACGGCCTACGGCAACGACCCGGCCAATTGGCACGCCGCCGAACCGGCGCCAGGGATCGAGCAGTAGTAAAAGAGGAGCCCCAAGCAATCGTTCCACACCGTGGCCTACAGCTCGTTGGGGCAGAGAATGAACGAGTCTATAACTTACTAGTGACGGTAGAAGACATGACCTGCTGCAGAAAATCACGGTTAGTCGTGTTGCTTCTTCTCGCTTTTGGCAGCACGGCACGAGCGGTGGTGATCAACGAACTGCTGGCCTCGAACAATCTCAATGCCACCGATCCCCAGGGCGACTATGACGATTGGATTGAGTTATACAACCCCGAGGACGCGGCTGTCGATGTCGGTGGCATGTACCTGACGGACGATCGGGAAAACCCCACGAGATGGAAGATTCCCGCCGGCACTGTGATCGCCGCGCAGGGATACCTGGTGATCTGGGCCGATGCAGACGTTGAGGACGAGGGACTCCACGCGAGTTTCGAGCTCAGCGCTTCCAGTGAGGAGGTTGCCATCTTCGACACCGACGGCAGCACGCCGATCGACAGTGTTGCCTTCGACCGGCAGACGGCCGATATCTCGTGGGGACGCTATCCCAACGGGAGCGGAGAATTTCGCTTCCTGGCCGATCCCACGCCGGGGCAGGCCAACGTCATCGTGTACGAGGGCTCCGTGGCTAAGGTGGAGTTCTCTCACGAGCGAGGCTTCTACGATGTGCCCTTCGAGATGACCTTGTCCTGTAATACACCGGGTGCCGTGATCTACTACACGACCGATGGGAGCGTTCCGTTTTCTGAGGCACGGCAGGTCCCGGCCGGCACGATCTACACCGGTCCGATCCTCATCTTCGGCACCACGTGTCTGCGCGCCCAGGCCTTCAAGACCGATTGGCGCAAGTCCGAGGTTACCAGTCACAGCTACCTCTACCTGGATCAAATCATCAGGCAACCAGCGTATCCGGCGGGGTTTCCCACGGCATGGGGTGCGACGCGCGTCGACTACGCCATGGACCCGGACGTCGTGGACGATCCCGCTTACGCCCCGACCATCAAAGAGGATCTTAAGACCGTACCATCGGTGTCTATCGTCATGGATGTCGACGATTTCTTCGACAGTGGCCGGGGGATTTACGCCAACCTTTCCGGTCACGGAACCCGTTGGGAGAAACCGGCCTCAATCGAATGGATCGATCCGGTCAAGGGAACGAGTTTTCAGGTAGACGCGGGGCTGCGTGTGCATGGCAGTGTCTACGGCCGGACAGCCAGCGTGGCCAAGCATTCGCTGCGCATGCTGTTCAAGAACGAATACGGCCCGGCGCGTCTGGAATATCCGCTCTTTGGCGACACCGATGTTCAGAGCTTCGAGTCCCTCGTATTACGCGGCATCTGGAACTATTCGTGGTTCGGTGACAGCACCGCCTGTGGGGGGATGGGGACCGCCCATGCAGACTATCTGCGCGACCAGTTCGCGCGGGACACCGTCCGTGACCTCGGCGGGCTGACACCGCACAGCCGCGGCGTCCATCTCTACGTCAATGGGCTGTATTGGGGCATGTACATCCTCACCGAGCGTCCCGACGATGGGTTCCTCGCGCAGCACTTAGGGGGTGACAAAGAAGACTACGACGTGCTGATCGCCAATTCGTCGATGGAGATCATGGCCGGAGATCGCCAGGCCTGGGATGCGCTCATGGAGTTGGCTGAGAACGATCAACGGGGCATCGAAGCGCTGCAAGTGATGCAGGAGCATCTGGATGTCCCGGCCATGATCGATTTCCTGCTGATGATCTACTACGTGGGCAGCCGCGATGCGCCGGTGCTGCTGTGCAATGATTTCGTGCCTCGCAATTTCTATGCCATTCGCAGACGCGAGCCGGTAGGCCCCTTCCTGTTCGTACCCTGGGATGTGGAGTGGATTCTCGAGTCGCCCACGGTCAACCGCGTCAGAATTGTCGGACGAGAGAATCCCCACTATCTGCTCGACCGGCTGATGGACAACGCCGATGTTCAGGTGATGGTGGCCGATCATATCTACCGGGCCTTCTTCAATGACGGTCCTCTGACCCCAGGAGCGGCCATCGAACGCTACATGACCCGCGCCAATGAGATCGATCGGGCCATCGTGGGAGAATCGGCCCGGTGGGGTGACAGCCGGCGCTCGCGCCCTTACACGCGAGATGTGGAGTGGGTGGCCGAACGCGACCGTCTGGTCAACGAGTATTTCACCGTTCGCACGGATATCGTCCTGAACCAGTTGCGGCAGGCGGGTTTCTATCCATCGGTCTCACCGCCGGAGTTCTACGTCAACGACGAATTCCAGCGTGGCGGGCCGATCGATGCCGGCGATGCCATCACGATGAGCGCCGGTGGTGGTGACATCTGGTACACGCTCGATGGTAGCGATCCCCGCGTACCGGGTAGCGGAGGCGATCCGGGTGTCGGGGTCGTCCTGGCTCCGGAGGACGCCGCCAAGACGGTTTGGGTACCCACCGAAGAGGTCGACGAAGCCTGGCGCGGCGGGCAGGACTTCGACGATTCCGGCTGGATCAGCGGAACCGGCGGGGTCGGCTACGAAGGCAGCACGGGGTACGAGCCGTACTTCCGCATCGACGTACGGGATCAGATGTATGGCCGCAATGCCGGCTGTTACATTCGCGTTGCCTTTGATATGACGACTGAAGATGTCGAGAGTACCGGAGGGCTGGTTTTGAACGTCCGTTACGATGACGGTTTCGTGGCCTATCTCAACGGGGTGGAGGTTGCGCGGGTACTCTTCGACGGAGTCCCGACTTGGGACTCGACGGCGCTGGGAAACCATTCGGATATCGATGCGATTGGCTTCGAGCCGTTCGACCTATCGGCCCACGTCGGGCAACTCCGTGCTGGAGAGAACATTTTGGCTATCCATGGCCTGAACGCGTCGGCAACCAGTTCCGATTTTCTGATTTCCATCGAGTTGACCGCCAGCAAGGGGATGCCTAGGGGATCGTCAGAGGGCGTGTCGGCAACGGCTCTTGAGTATACGGACCCGTTGACCTTGACCGCGAGCACGCGCATCAAGGCCAGGTTGCTGAGCGGTGCAACGTGGAGCGCCTTGAACGAGGTGATCTTTGCGGTCGGTCCGGTGGCGGAAAGCCTTCGGATCAGTGAGCTGATGTATCGCAACGCGGACGATCCGAACGCCGAGTACATCGAGTTGACGAACATCGGTTCCGAGACGCTCAACCTGAACCTGGTGCGCTTCACCACCGGGGTGGACTTCACGTTCCCGAGCATCGAACTGGCGCCGGGGGCCTATGTGCTGGTGGTCCGTGACGCGGACGCATTCCGGAGT
>CP070782.1:2916000-2922107 GCA_020346325.1 Phycisphaerales bacterium | reverse complement strand
CCGTCTGAGGTCGCGGCCTGCGGTCGACAGGGAGTCTCGCCGGCAAAAGGACCGCCGTTTCATCGGGGCAGGCAACGGAGTTTCCCGAGGGCCGGCAGCCAGGGACTCAGGTGATCTTCTTGCGGCCGAGCCAGAGTTCCGCGACATCGAGGTTGCAGAAGACCATGACGGTGTGTGGCCCCCCGTGTCGGCTGACGAACTGATCGGCCAGTTCAAAGCCGTCCCAAACCACGACGGCGCAGCGACCGCAACGGAGTTTCTCGGCGTGGGATCTATCGACCTCGATCATCTTCTCGATCATGGCTTCCGACAAACCGGATTCGCGTGCCGCGGTCGCGTCAAACAACTCATCGAAGCCCGGCCGAACGCGCGCGTCGGCCAGCAAAGCCGCCTGGTAATTCAGTAGATCTTCATCGGTCACCGCGCCGCGCGCGGTCGTGTGAACGAACGTTCCGTTGTCTTCAACCGTATAGGTAATTGGCATATCTGATCCTTCAGGCCCATGTAACCGCCGAGCCGGATCATACCGCGTCCAAAGAGAAGTGCAAGCCCAATTTGCCGTGATCAGTTCGCAACCTCGGCCGGATCGCGCGCAGTAGCGACCGGCTTGAGGGCGACGTTGTAGATCCGGACTTCGTCGATCAGACCGGAGAAGAAGGTCCCGGCGGCGAGGTCTTCACCTACCCCCAGGAAGAAGTCGTGATTCGAGTGCTTCAGCGTGCCCAGATCGCGCGTGTCCGCCATCACTTCCCGGCCATCGACATATACATCGCGCCGCTTGCCATCCCATACCAGACGGAGATGATGCCAGGCGCCGTCGGCAATGTCGACCTCGGAGATGAGCGGCCTGGTGAACCGCCCGGTGTCGCGAATAGCCGTCATCAGCGTGCCGGCCACCGCATTGATGCCGAGCCACGCGATGGCTCCATCCGAATCGTTGGCCTGGGACAGAATCACCTGTCCGGGCTCACCGCCCCGGACCCAGGCAAAGACCGTGAACGGTCCGTCGGCCGGGTCCAGCACGGTGTCGGTGCGGACGTAATCGTCGACGCCGTCGAACTCCAGGGCTCCGCCGGCCACGCCGGCGCGGGGGCGCCATGTCGGCCCGCCGTACAGCGTGCCGTCGAACTGCCCCGTGCGGTCGGTCGCGGCGTCACCGGCGGTCTCGTCGAAAAGCCAATGGGCCACCAGACTGGGATACTGCATCCAATACGTACTCAGGCCGCGCAGATCGGCGTAGCCCACGACGGCGTCACCGCCCGGAGCCGGGGCGATGTCGAACGCGGTCGTCTCTTGTGACCACTCCCGCGCGAGCAGTGCGAAATCGACGAGGTTCAGCACGCCGTCCTGGTTGAAATCGGGTACCAGCCGCACGCCCAGCAGGAACGGCGCGATGAACTCGGCCATGACGCCGGCCCCTTCGGCATTGGGATGAATCCCATCGGGAAACAGATCGGCGTAGGGCTCCAGAGCCGTGTACAGATCGAAGACGGGCGTGTCCCGCAGAGCGGCGATCTCGTCAATCATGGGCAGGATCTCGTCATGAATCACCGTCGGGCTAATCGAGAAGTTTGTATAGAAGGCCGGCACAGGTTTGCAGATCCACACCTCCGGCGCGCTCGGCAAGGCCCGGAAGGCGTCGATCATGGCCAGGTAATCGGAGACGTACTCATCCTTATGCGCCCAGTTGTGCGGCTTGGAATCGTTGGTCCCCAGTTTGATGATGACGATGTCGGGGTTGCTGGCCAGGGCATTGCTGTAGGCACTCTGCCGGATGTAGGGCAGATCGCCGCGACTGAGCATGGTCGCCCCGCTGACGCCGAAGTTGTCCACCTCCCAGGCCGTGTCGTACTGCTGGAGAATCTGCTCCAATTGGGCCGGATAGCTGTCGCGCATGCGGTTGGCGATGCCCGAGCCATAGGTGATGCTGTCCCCTACGCACGCGACCCGCTTGGCGCCGGCAGCGCCGGCAATACAGAGGACGATCAGAACGACAACCAGGGCTCTGCTTCTCATGTCTCCGCTCCTGCCAAAATCCAGCCTCCATGGGTAGGACAACACCATCGGGCGGACAGCCCCAAACCCTGCGCCTTCCGCACGACTGCCACCGGCCATCTTACCACGCCCCGACCCGACCACAAAGCCCAATTCCCCCCTCTCTCGGGCTATCGAGCAGTGGACCGCGGTTCCTTGGCCGCACCCCCCAATGAGCCAGTGGTCGCGATCAGATAGTCGCTGAGCATCTCGAGATTGCGCGCGAAGACCGCACTGGCAATATAGCGATAGTGGCGTTGAAACTTCGGCTGGCCCACCAGGCGTTCGCCGCGATACACACTCACCCATCGCCCCCGCTCGCCAAGATCATCGATAATGGCGCGAACCTTCTGTTCGAGCTCGGCCCGAGACGGGCGGTCGTCCTTGGGCTCAAGGCCGTATCTCACTTGGCTGTACTGCGCGCTGAGCGCTTCCAGTCGAGATTCGACTTTCCAGTCGTAGTACTTTGGCAGATCCTCGTCATCGTAGGTCAGTGTGTACGTATCGCCCCGGCGATGCGTGTACAGCGGTCGATTGCTTCGTAATTCATAGTAGCGCGCGAGCCTTCCGTCTGGAAGAAGCGAGCGCTTCAGGTAGGCCAGCGCCCGCGGAATGGGCTCGAGATACCGCTGGTCACCGGTGATACGGAAGATCTCCAGCAGTGTTTCGATGGCTTGTTGCGACTCGCGGCCGGCGATGGCCGGGGGCTCAAACTTACGGGCCCACACGGGTCTCATCGCATAGTTGTACTGCGGCGCCCAGGCGGGCTGCGGATCGGGCATCTGCGCCAGCACCAGAAAATCGCCGAGTCGCCGCAGGCTCTCCAGATAGCGCTGATCAGCATAGATACGGTGGGCATCGATCAAGGCTGCGGTCACATAGCCGGTGACATTGTCGTTCAGCGTGTACAGGTCCCAGTAGTTTTTGATGCGCCCTTCGCGGCGCCAGTCATACTCTGGATAACCGGCTTTCACAATCGGCTGGGCCTCCACGGCGCCCGTCCAAACCTGGGGAAAGGCGCCGTTGGGAAACTGAGCGGCCAGCAACGCCTCCAGCGCCGCCTGCGCAGCCTCATGAATCTCCGCGTGCCGAAAGGCGAGCGCCTTGTCGGCCCGGGCGAGCAGCCGAATCGCCGCCGGCGTCTGCCCATCGTCGAGCGAGGAATTGTTCTTGCCACGGCCCCGGCCGCGACGGTAGCGAGCGACCCGGCCGTCCGGGTCAAAGTCAATACTGTTCGTCCAGCCTCCGGACTCAAGCTGTCCGTAGACGAGTGCTTCAGCCGCTTCGCGCGCGGCCTCGAGATAAAACGGATCGCCCGTGGCCTCGTACGCCGCGAGATAAGCCATGCCCACGGTCGGCGTGCCCGGCGGCTGCACCCAGATCTGGCTGGGAGTCGCGCGACCCTCCCCCCACCGCTGCTGGAGATCGACACTGTAGTAATAGACATAGCCACCATGTGTGGCGACATGGTTGCGATAGAACGTGGCGGCGCGGCGCATCGCGGCAATGACTCGCTGGGGCAACTTCGCCCCGGTGCCGGCCGCAGATGGCGCGCCGGAACTCAGTACCAGGACGAGTACCCACAGCACAGTCGCCCTTGCCCGTCTTCTCAGTGTGCTTCGCAACACTATTCGGCCCACGCAATTTACGTTTTCGTCAACCTCCATCGATCCGGCTCCGACTCCCGTTACCCACGCTTATCGTCAGTACCGCCGCCGTGTAGCTGGAGGCCGCGGTGCGGGCAGGTAAGGCTTCCAAGATATCATGCGTCGCGGTAAGATGCCATTCCGAAGACAAATGCTCGACGGTGGTACATATATCGCAGTTTTCTACCTGCCGCAGCGGCGCCGCATCCAGGTCGGCCGGCTGGGTCAATTCCTGTTTGGGCCGGGGTTCTATTTCTATGTCGGCAGCGCGCAGCGCCATCTCTCGGCCCGCCTCGAACGGCATGCCCGCCAAGACAAGCCCCTGCGCTGGCACATCGACTATCTCTCGACCCAGGCACAGATGATCGGTGCGCTGATCGTGCCGGGCCCGCGCCGGCGCGAGTGCGAACTGGGCCGGGAACTGGGACGCATCTATGCGTTGGCCGTGCCGGGCTTCGGCGCCTCCGACTGCCGCTGTGGGGGACACCTGTTCTGCACACGCCGGCTGTAGGCTGCGACCAAGCCGTTTTCTTGGTTGCCGCCCTGCGGAGAAATGACTATGTTGGCCGCATAGGGACAGTAACTCATCGAAGCCAACAGCACGAAGAGCCAATGATTGGGAGCTCATCCATGGACCGTCGCAATTTCCTGAAAGTAGCGGGCAGCAGCGTGGCCTTCAGCAGTGCGGTCTCGGCAGCCGCCGGGCCTTCATCCACCGACATCGTGGCCGGCGGGACACCTGGCAGCCGTACGGCCTCGATCGTGGTCCGCGACAACCAGCTCATCATCGACACGCCCACTCAGACGGCGGTTATGGAAAAAGGCATCCTCACATCGCTCAAAAGTAAGCTGACGGGCGAAGTGTTTGTCCAGAAGAATGATGCCGCATCCGCACCGGCTCTGCAACTGCTCTACCGTGGCAGCCAGACGGTCTCCGTGGACCAGAGCAAGTTCGGCACGATCGAGACCCACGCCCTGTCCGAGCATCACGCTGAGATCATCTTTCACAGTTGGGACGCCGACGGCGTCCTGCACGTCTCCGTCGAGCCCGAGTCCGGGGACATCCTGGTCGAGCCAGCCGCCTATTCCTCGCGCGGCGGCGTCCTGGCCTGCCGCTGGAATCTCGTCGGCCTGCGCTCGGACCTGAAGCTCGTGGCCCCCTTCTTCCAGGGGATCAAACTCCCGCTGGACGATACCCTGATCAAGGACAGTCACTGGGAATGGCCGTTCTTCTGGGAGGCCGGCCTGGCGATCCTGGAGGGCGAGAAGGGAGGCTTCTGGGTACACACCCAGGACAATCGCTACCGCTACAAGGCCCTGCATGTCGGCAGTCGACAGGACGCCCAACGCCTGGGCTTCGACACCCAGGCTTACGGCCCCATCGACGACAACCTCAGTGCTGGCGGTCTCGCCTGGCGCATCAACGTCTTTGCGGGCGACTGGCACGAGCCGGCGACCCGGTACCGCCAATGGCTGTGGCAGGCTTACGATCTCGAGGAGGAGCGCGCACGGCGCGCTCCCTGGGTAGACAACGTGCGCTTCGCCGTGAGCTGGTGCCCGACGGATGAGGCGGTCCTGGACGCGCTGGCCCGGGAGCTGGACCCCAAGACCGTATTGCTGCACATTCCCAACTGGCGTACCGATCCTTACGATGAGAATTACCCCGCCTACGTGGCGAGCGACAAGGCCACGGCCTTCATCCGCAAGGGCACGGCGATGGGCTTTCACATGATGCCCCACTTCAACGCGATCGACATGGACCCCTCTCATGAGGCCTACGCCTATGTGCGCGACTTCCAATACCGCGGCATCGAGCGCCAGGACCTGCGCGGCTGGAGCTGGTACCGAGGCCGGGGTCTGGGCGTGCCGGAATCCAACGCCGCCCGCGGTGCCAATCGCGACAAGAAGGTCATGATCAAGGTCCATCCCGGCCTGAGCATGTGGCGCTCGATCCTGGGCCGAGCCATCCTGCACGCCACCGGCGATTTGGACATCGACACCGCCTTTATCGATGTGACGCTCGTCTCGCACAACCTGCACAACTGTTTCGTGGAGGCCACCACCCCCACCGAGGGCATGCACAAGCTGATCCGTCACGTGGCTTCTCTGGGCCGAGGCCTGGTGGTCGGTGGCGAAGGGCTCAACGAGATCACCATGCAGGGCCAATCGTTCGCCCAGGCCCACCTGTTCAAAAGCTGGCACGATTCCGTCGACGGCCTGGAACGCACCGGAGGCTGCGATCTCAATGCCTTCCTCTGCGAGGGATTGTGTCGTACCATCGGCTACGCCAACCTCGGCGGCCGCGACGCCAATCAGGAATTGCGCATGCGAATGCACCTCGAACACGGCGCCATCCCCACCGTGACTATCCGTTCAGCGCGAGAAATCCTGAGTCCCAACACCGCCGTCCGCCAAATGCTCGACCGT
>CP070782.1:2911857-2915900 GCA_020346325.1 Phycisphaerales bacterium | reverse complement strand
ACTGCCGACATCAGCAAAGAAGAAGGCCGCGGCTGAACTCGCCGCCGCCTACAACCAGATCATTGGTATCGACACTCGGCTCGAGAGGCTGGATAAGGCCATTGCCGTGAACGAGAAGCGAATACGTGAATTGACCAAGAAGGCCCAGGGGCGCGCCACTCGGTATGATCACCGAGGACTTGTGCAGTGCCTCGAGCATGCAGAAAGCCTGCAAAAACACAACAGCCATCTTTTCAAAACCATTGAAAGGACTGAGGCCAAGCTCACGGCCCTTGCCAATAAGGTTGCAGCCCAGGCCAGGCGGGTGGAGCAGGAATGAAGTTCATCAATCCGATACCAGATCATCAGACCGAAAAACGTTCCCCCCTACCATTCCGAGGCTGAACGCTCGATTGCAGACATGCTCGACAGCTATGGCATCCCCTTCTACTACAAGCAACCCACGCTGGTTGTTGAAAACGGCCGTAGATGCATCGAGTACGTGGATTTCTTCCTGCCGACGTATGCGGGATTGTCTATCGACTACTTCGCCGATCCGCGCGGACATGCGTACCAGCGAAAGACCCGCGTCTATTCTGAGAACCAGGTACCGGCGGCACTCTTGACGAAGCGGGATATAAGTGGGAAGAATTGGCAGCAACGGCTCTACAGCAGACTTGAGCGGATGTATCACATGGGGAAGAACTACCGGCCTCGTGGTAAGTATCGGTAGCTGACCTCAGGCAACATACGCCCAGGCGCACGGCTGACCGCCGCAGCCAGTAAGGTACCCTCTTTCAAGTTTGGCCAGAATGGCTGAGATTTCTTCTATCGATGACTTGGGCAGTTCTCAAGTGGCAGACCATCTCGTGATACCCAACAGCAATTGGAGGTTCCGAGAGCTCCCCTATGAGCCAACAGCGCGGCGGGCCGATTTGTCACCCGACGTGGCTCGGACACTGGTCGCAATCACCTTCACGCCCTGTCCCACAATCCACGTTAGCGCGCTGCACAGCAGGACAAGCAGCCATTCACGTAAACCCGGACGGGTCAGGCCCATGACCCCGGCGACAACAGGCACGTAGATAGCGATCAGAAGCAGTGCCACGCACAACCCCACGGCACCCCAGACGTAGCGACTACTGGTGATTTCGTTGCGCAGCACGCGTGAACCGGCACCCCGCATGTTGAAGACGTGCCACAACTGAGCCAGGGCGAGCGTCAGAAACGAAATGGTCACGGCCCGCTCGGTATCCACGACAAATACCTTCAGGGCAACGGCGAAGGCTAAGAGCACAGAGAAGGTGATGAGCACACCATATCCGGCGATACTGAACCACTGTCTGGTGGGGAGTATGGGCTCCTCGGGTCTCCGCGGTCTTCGTTCCATGACCCGGGGATCGCCTTCGGCCACGCCCAGCGCCAAGGCGGGAAAGACGTCGGTGACGAGGTTCAGGAAGAGGATCTGAAGGGGCAGAATGGGCAACGGGGCATTGACCAGCGAGGCGGCGAAAACGATCATCACTTCGCTGACGTTGCAGGAGAGCAGGTACAAAACGAATCGCCGAATGTTGTCGAAGATCACTCGACCCTGGTGGACGGCCACAACAATCGTGGCGAAGGCATCGTCCTTCAGAACCATGTCGGCGGCCTCGCGGGCTACCTGTGTCCCCCGTTGGCCCATGGCGATGCCGATGTCGGCCTTTTTCAAAGCCGGGGCGTCGTTAACACCGTCACCCGTCATCGCGACGACGGCCCCGGACTGCTGGTGCACGTCGATCAGGTCGAGCTTCTGGCGCGGGCTGACCCGGGCGAAGACCGACGTCGCCCGGTAATGCTCGCGGTCCTGTGCCGACATTCGGTCGGCCGGCACGATGTCCTTACCCACCACGACATCGTCTGTCTCGTCTTCGCTTAGACCAACGGCCGAAGCGATGCTAAAGGCCGTCTTGGGATGGTCGCCGGTGATCATGACAACGCGAATGCCCGCTTGGCGACAGGCTTGAATCGCGTCTGGAACATCCGAGCGAGGCGGATCCTCCATCGCCACCAGACCAAGCAAGCAGAGATCCTCATACGGCGGCGCCTCAAGTGAGTTAACCTGCTTGGAAGCCAAAGCCAAAACGCGCCGCCCCTGTTCGGTCAGCTTGGTGTTGGCGTCCAGCCAGTGCTTGCGCCGGTCCTCGTGGAGGGGCTCAGTCCCCGTGTTCGTCCTGACCGAAGAACACGATGCGATAACCTCCTCGAACGCACCCTTGACAGCAACGCGATACCCATCGGCGATGCGATTGAACGTCGCCATTACCTTGGTATCGGAGTCAAACGCGTCCTCTAGCTCCTCGGGGAACCTCTGTCGCAGAGCGTCGCCGTCAATCCCGGCCTTCCTGGCTGCAACAAGCAAGGCCACTTCCAGCGGGTCGCCAAGGCCGGAATGCGACTGCTGGTCGGAAGCAAGAGACGCATTGTTACACAGGACACTGACTTCCAAGGCTTCTCTTAGAGGGTCATTCTTTTGAAGATTGACCGTCTGCCCGATCGTTACCGGCCCGTCTTCCAGAACGAGTTCCACGACGGTCATTTTGTTTTCGGTGAGAGTGCCGGTCTTGTCGGTACAGATAACGCTGGTGCCGCCGAGCGTCTCAACGGCACCCAGCTCATTCACCAAAGCATTGTGCCGGGCCATGCGGATCATGCCGCGGGCCAATGCCAAGGTGGCGACAATCGGCAGCCCCTCGGGTATCGCCGCGACGGCCAAAGCGATGGCCGTCTCGATCATCATGACCACTTCTTTGCCCCGGGCGATGCCCGTGACCGCGACGATGACAATGATCAGCAGCGTGACCCACAGCAGCTTTCGGGCCAGGAGGGCAAGTCGCTTTTCCAGCGGAGTGACAGACTCCTGGGCCTCGTGGACCAACGAAGAAATCTCGCCAAGTTCCGTGTTCATCCCCGTGGCAGTTACCACCGCTTCCCCGGAGCCGCGTGTTACTGCGGTTCCTTTGAACAGCATGTTGGTCCGGTCTCCCAAGGTGGCATCTGCATCGAGCGGGTCGGTTTGCTTAAGCACAGGGAGCGATTCGCCCGTGAGGACCGACTCGTCTATCTGGAGTTTCGAAGCCTGCAAAACCCGCATATCGGCACTGACGAGATCGCCACCTTCGATAAGAACAATGTCGCCGGGAACCAGTTCCTGGGCCCGCACCTCGATGACCTGACCGGCTCGGCGGACGCGGCCCGTGACCCGCTCCAGTCGCCGGAGCGCTTCCATAGACCGCACGGCTTTCAGTTCCATGAATAGGCCGATGCCGGTGTTGATCACGATGACCCCACCGATCGCTAAGGCATCGACCCAATCGCCGAAAGCCAGCGACAGGATCGCTGCGGCCGCCAGCAGGAGCATGATGAGGCTCTTGAACTGATGGACCAGGATTTGCCAAATACTCTTGCGCTCGACCTGCCTGAGAAGGTTCGGGCCATACCGCTCCTGAAGGCGCCGTACTTGGTCCGCGTCAAGTCCATGCTCACCATTGCTGCCAAGGCGATCGACAATATCGTCGCGGCTCAGTACCCAGGGATTCAGTCCGTTTGATTGCGTCCGTGCGTCCATCTTCTGCTGCTTCTCCATCTGCGTCTCTGCACATCCTCAGTATTTGGATAAGAGCCAAGCTCGACCATTCTGTCAGATGCGAAGATACAACACGTTTCCAGCGCAGCAAAACGAATTCGACATGGCTCGCCGACATCACCGGGCCTGTCTGGTGAGCGCCGCGGGGATCATTGGGCCATATTCAGCAAGATCTGGTTTCTGGCTTGTATCAAACATGCAGAAACCGGGAAAGCCGCGGTTACGGCAATGCATTGAATCCACCTACAACTCGACCGAGACTCCCTCAAAGAGCCTAGGACCACCTCTCGCACGGGAGCGTCTGCCAACGTCCGATTAGAGCATATTGGATGTCAGGGGTCAAAGTCCCCCCAGTCCGATTTCCCGGCCGATAACTCGTAAGACCGCCGTTCTTTGCACTTGACAGGGGTTCCGAGCGTGCCATTATCCCGACACGTGT
>CP070782.1:2908572-2911757 GCA_020346325.1 Phycisphaerales bacterium | reverse complement strand
GTTGTCGAAGGCGAACCACTGGTACCTGTAGCCTCGCGCGCGGCCGAGCTGCCCCTTCTCGCCCAGGTTGGAGAAGGTGAGCTGATCGCCCGCAAGGGCGAACTCATGGAGGGGGTTGATCAACTGGAAGTAGTGCTCGACGATCTTGTCGCGCCGCGTGATCAGGGTGTCGAAGTCCTTGATCAGCGGTTTGTCTTCGTAGCTGTAGGTCAGGCCCTTGGCCTCCAGGACCATGGTGCCGGAGCCTTGGGCTTCGGTCAGCTTCAGGGTGGCGGTGCCCAGTCTTTCGCGGCGGGCCCGACGCTCGGCCCGCATCTTCAGCAGGGCCCGCACGCGTCCTTCATTGCGCCGGCGCCGGGCCTTGATGCCTTGGCGAATCCAGATCTCTTCCTGGGCCAGTTTCTTGTCGAACTGCTTCCATTCTTTCTCCTGGGCGTCCAGGACTTCCTGTTTGCGCGTCAGGAACGTGTCGTAGTCGCACGACCAGTCGAAGAGCTGACCCCGATCGATCTCGACGATCCGCGTGGCCAGGCGCTGCAACAGCATACGATCGTGGGTGACAAACAGCAGGGGCTTGTTCATCCCCAGCAGGTAGCTCTCCAGCCAGGCGATCGACTCGATGTCGAGATGGTTGGTCGGCTCGTCCAGAAGCAGTAAATCGGGCGCGCAGACCAGCGCCGCCGCCAGCAGGACGCGGCGTTTCTGTCCACCCGAGAGGGCGGGGTAATCCCAGTCGGGGTCGAGTGACATGCGCGTCGTGATGGCGGCAATCTCCCCCAGGACCGACCAGGTGCGATGGGCTTCCAGTTGCTCATGCAGTTGAGCCAGACGGCTGTGGTCGGGGTCGGGATGCTGGGCCAGCCTCGCTTCCTCGCGGTGGTAGCGCAGCAACAGTTCGCCCCGGGTGCCCAGGCCCCGGGCGATGATCTCGAAGACCGACCCGTCCAGGTCGCGCGGGATGGTTTGTGAGAAGTAGGCTACCTTGAGACCCGATTCGGCCTGCACCGTCCCGGCGTCCGGGGTGACTTGCCCGGCGATAATCTTCATCAGCGTCGATTTGCCCATCCCATTGCGGCCCAGCAGGCCGACGCGCTGACCCTTCTCGATCTGGAGCGAGACCCCATCCAGCAGCGGCGGGCCGCCAAAGGCGATACTGACGTCTTGCAGCGATACCAGGGCCATATTCGCGAAATCCTGCCTCAGGTCGATTTCAGAGGGCCGTGAGGGCCCGTACAGGGGCCCCATGGTACCGTTTGGCCTCGAAGAACACAATTGTTCACTTCGTGGGACACGCGTCCCGTTTGTTCCACAGGTCGTGCGAGACACAGGACCTGCGAGCGACGGGCTGGGGCAGGCGAATGATGATTCGCCCCCTACGCCGGGCCGCGGCCCGTTTCGGGGTCGGGAAGGGTTGAAAAATGATGCCTTGGGTGGCAATGATGGTTGACTTGCGGGAATGGGGGGATTAGAGTCAACGGTTTGTTTTTGTCCGGATTTGAAGGAATTGCAGCGTGCAAGAGGCGATAGCCAAAGCGGGTGCCCTCATTGAGGCGATGGAATACATCCGCGGTTTTCGCGGGCGGATCGTGGTGGTCAAGCTGGGCGGCAGCGTGCTGGACGACCCGGCGGCCCAGCGGAGCCTGCTGACCGACGTGGCGTTCATGGCCACGGTGGGGATGCGCCCGATCATCGTCCACGGTGGGGGCAAGGCCATTACCCGGGCGATGAGCGAGGCGGGACTGGAGCCGGTCTGGGTGCAGGGACGTCGCTATACGGACAAGCGCACGCTGAATATTGCCGAGCATACACTGGTGCAGAAGGTCAACACGCCTATCTGCCAGACGCTGGAAGAGCTGGGCTGTAACGTCATGGGCCTGCACTCGCTGAGCAGTTGCGTGCTGCTGGCCGAAACGCTGCGGCTGGAGGGCGAAGAGGGCCGCAAGCTCGACCTCGGGCTCGTCGGCAAGGTTGTCGACGTCAATGGCAAACTCCTCAAGACCCTGTGCGCCGACGGCACGATCCCGGTGATCGCGTCGGTAGCGATGGACCGGGCCGGCGGCAAACTCAACGTCAACGCCGACAGCGTCGCCGGCAAAGTGGCGGCTAGCGTTGTCGGTGAGAAGCTGGTGATGGTCAGTGACACGCACGGCATCCGGCGGGACATCAACGATCCGGAGAGTTGGATCAGCAGTCTCGACGAAGCGCAGATCAAGGAGATGATCGAGGCGGGCGTCATCACCACGGGGATGTTCCCCAAGGTCGAAGCGTGTCTGACAGCGCTCGAGGCCGGGGTGCGGAAGGCCCACATCATCGACGGCCGGATCGCGCATTCGCTGCTCCTGGAAATCTACACCGATCGAGGAATCGGCACGCAGATCGTGCGAAGGCCATAGGTCCTATACGACCTATAGGACCGATCTGCTTCGAAGCGGCACGCGACACGACAGAAACCGAGTTTGAGAATTGCGAGAGTATCATCATGACGACACAAGAGACGATTGGAGTCTTTGACAAATACGTCATCGCCAACTACGGCCGGCTGCCCCGCGTCATGGTCAAGGGCGAAGGCTGCTGGCTTTACGACGCCGACGGTAACAAGATCCTCGATATGTTCCCCGGATGGGCGGTCAGTGGGATCGGGCACTGCCATCCCAAGGTGGTCGAGGCCGTGCGCCGACAGGTGGGCGAGCTGATCCACATCGACAACACGTTTTATTCCGAGCCCCAGGGTAAGCTGGCCCAGTTGCTCAGCGAACGGGCCTTCGGGGGCCAGGTCTTCTTCTGCAACAGCGGCGCCGAGGCCAACGAAGGCGCGCTGAAGCTGGCCCGGCTCCACACGGCCAAGGAGAAGTACAAATTCATCACGGCCGAGGGCAGTTTCCACGGGCGCACCTTTGCGGCTGTCACGGCGACCGCTCAACCCAAATATCATGAGGGCTTTCTGCCTCTGCTGCCAGGCTTTAGCTACATTCCATTCAACGACGTGGCGGCCCTGGAGGCGGCGTTCAGTGACGAAGTCGCGGCCGTGATGGTCGAGCCCATCCAGGGCGAAGGCGGGATCAACGTCGCGACGGCCGAGTTCCTTCACACGATTCGGCACCTGTGCGACGAGAGCGGGGCGCTGATGATCCTCGACGAGGTGCAGACCGGTGTCGGACGGACGGGCAAGTGGTTTGGCTATCAGC
>CP070782.1:2902529-2908472 GCA_020346325.1 Phycisphaerales bacterium | reverse complement strand
TGGCAAGGATGTCTATGTGGAAAAGCCCGTTTCGCACAACATCTGGGAGGGGCGCCAGATCATCGCCGCAGCCGCCAAGTATGACCGGGTCGTTCAGGCCGGAACGCAGTATCGTTCCGATGAAGGATTGAAAGAGGCGGCCGAATATATTCGCCAGGGCCATCTTGGCAAGGTGCTGTGGGGACACGTCGTGTGGTACGAGCGGAGGGGCAGTATCGGCAAGGTGGCGCCACACACACCGAATTGGCTGGACTATGATCTGTACTGCGGTCCGGCTCCGGTCAAGCCCTTGCGACGAGAGAAACTACACTATGATTGGCATTGGATCTGGTCCACGGGCACGGGCGACCTGGGCAACAGTGGCATCCATGCGTTCGATGTCTGTCGATGGTTCGCCGGTCGTATGGGTCTGCCGGCGCGAGCGCTGGGCTTGGGTGGCCGGTTTGGTGTCGACGATGCGGGAGAAACCCCGAACACGCAATTGACTCTTTTGGACTACGACTCGGCCCCGATACTGATCGAGAACCGCAACCTGCCCACGCAAGCAGGCAGCAAAACGATGGATCATCAGCGCGGTATTCGCGAAGGTGTGATTCTTCAGTGTGAGCACGGGTACTTTGCAGGTCTGCGGGGGGGAGGCTGGGCCTACGATAATCAAGGCGAGCGCATCAAACAGTTCGTCGGTGATGGGGGCGGCGGACATCAGGCCAACTTCATCCAGGCCGTGCGCGAACGCAAAGCCAGTCTCTTGAATGCCCCGATCCAGGAAGGCCACATCTCTTCGGCGTGCTGCCACCTGGGAAATCTCTCGTTTCGGCTGGGTCAGCCCGCTGAGCGGCGGGATATCATGCAGGCCATCGACGGCTTCCCGCAGGCCGACAAGGCAGTCCAGAGCTTGGAGCAGCATCTCCGTGCCAACCACATTGATCTGGACCGTAGCCGCATGAGCCTGGGACCCTGGATGACACTCAATCAATCCACAGGAGCGATCACGCAGATCAATGGCACGGCATCCTCCGAGCGGGTAGGGCAGGCCAATCGACTGGTACGTGGTTCCTATCGGTCGCCCTTTGTGGTTCCGGAAGATGTATAGGAGGGAGCGGGTTGTAAGAACAATTCAGGGATACTTTCATCGGTGATATGCACTGTTTTCTGATGAGGCTGACCGATGGATAAAAGGATCAGACGAAAGCTCATGCCGGTTGTCGCGTGCGTCGCTGGCGTTTTGGGCGTAGCAGGTGCCCAGAACGCTGAGCATCACGTTGACTTTGTCGAGCGGCCCGGGGCAGTGATTGTGGAGGTTAATGGTGGGCCGTTGGCGACATACGTGTACCGAGAGCCCCAAATCCTGCGTCCTCACTTCAAGGACTTGTACGCGCCCGGAGGCCTGCCGGTCACACGGCCCTGTCCCCCCCGAGAAGGCATCGATCCCACCGACCACGCCGACATGCACCCGGGGTTATGGCTGGCTTTCGGTGATATCAGCGGTGCCGATTTCTGGCGGAACAAGGCTCATGTGGAGCACGTGAGATTCGTCAAGCAGCCGCATTCCGACAAGGGATGCGGCGGTTTCACCGTGCTCAACCGATACCGGGACGGCAATCGGATTGTCTGCCAGGAGATGTGCGAGTACACGTTTCTCGTACGTCCCGGCGGGTATCTGATTCTCTGGAGCTCCACGTTTGAGTCCGACGATTCCACCTTCTACTTTGGCGATCAGGAAGAGATGGGCCTCGGCGTACGCCTGGCCACGCCGATCATGGTCAAGAGCCGTACGGGCGGGCGCATTCTCGATAGTGAAGGCCACAGAAATGAGAAAGGAATCTGGGGTAAGCCGGCCCAGTGGTGCGATTATAGCGGATGGCTTGCAGGCGTTTTCGCGGGAGTCACCATCATGCCGGATCCGGAAAATAGCCGGCCTTGTCGTTGGCATACGCGCGATTATGGCTTCATGGCGGCCAATCCCTTCGGTCGAGCGGTCTTCAATGCCGGACCACCGAGCAAGCTGACAGTTCGACCGGGTGAACTTTTTCATCTGGGCTTTGGCGTCCTGCTCCACGCCGGTGTCTCGGAAGACAGCGTAGATCTCGCAGCCGCCTATCAAGACTATCTCGACCTGTCGAAGTCGATGTCTGCATCCAGTCCAGAGGAGAATTGAGCACGGATACGATGGGGTACTATCGATGAACGGCAAAGAGAGAAACGGACCTCGCTCCAGCCTCACGAGGGAAGAACTCCAGAACGAGAACCGCCCCCGAGTGCTGTTGGTTATTGGTGACGGTGCGGAAGTCCTCGACACAATGTATCCTTTCTACCGGCTCGCGGAAGACTACCGCGTGGTGGTGGCAGGCCCGCAGAAGGATACCTATCACCTAGTCACTCATGAACTTGTTCCTGGATGGGACATTACGCGCGAAGGTCCCGGTTACCACCTGGAGGCCGATATAGCCTTTCGAGACGTAGATCCCAACGACTATGTAGGGATGATTCTACCGGGGGGACGCGCCCCGGAGTACCTTCGTTACGATGCAGACCTGCTTCGCCTCGTCAAGGCGTTCGTTGTCTCAGAGAAACCGGTGGCTTCCATCTGCCACGGAATCGAGATTCTGGGGGCGGCCGACGTGATCCGTGGCAAAGAAGTCACGACCATCCCCAAATGTCGTCTCGATGCGGAGGCTTGCGGCGCGATCTACGTCGATAATCCTGTGGTGCGCTCAGGGAATCTGATCTGTGCCCAGGGAAAGAAGGACATGTCGTCGTGGATGCAGGAATTTGCTCGCATGATCAGTGACTATCCGGCGCGCGCAGATCGAGGCCGATAGAAAACACGAGTCATAAGTCAACAGGAACAAATCAGCATGTCAAAGAGAAAGAGATTGTTGTTTGCCTTCTTGACATGGGCGCCCCTATTTGCGGTGGTGACCGAAGATGTAACTGCCCAGGAACCGGGATGGAAACAGGTTCAGCGGGTGGGACCGCCGCGGATGTATAGCCCGTCAGTGGAACGGTATCGTTACGGCCACACCAACGTCAACAATCCCGATTTCTATCCGATTCCTCAGGAACCGGTGACACGCGCGACGTACATGCGCTGGTTGGAGACCTCGGGCGTCCTGGCCTATGCCGACAGGCCCGAACGGGGGCAGGGCGGGTTGGCCGAACTGCTCGCCGCGTTGGCCAAGTACGTCCAGACCGGCGACGACCGATGGGGCCAGGCCTGTATCACCATGTTGAGAGATTTTCATCGCGCCACCGTCCAGGAAGTCGCTGAGAAAGGCTGGACCGAGCAGTTCGCCACACCCCCAGCGCTGATCCCGGTTTATCGCAGGTTCCTGGTCGATGGCGGGGCCATGGCGCCGGACGAGGCGTGGTTCAGAGGACTGTGGCTGTACTACTGCCGCAACCTGCACGTCTGGAATTCCGAGCCCATCGAGTGGCGCGGTGCCTGCCATCGTTCCATGCCCGAGGCGCTGGCCAAGGGGCTGGCGGCCAAGTGGTACCCCGACATTCCCGAGGCGGCGCATTGGAAACACTATGCGCAGCAAGTCTGGGGCGATTTCTGGAGCGTCAAGGACCTGCAACAGAACGATACCGGCTACCTGCAGGATTCGGTCCGTGCCTATGCATTCTCGGGCGACCAATTGCTGGGCGACGACCGCTACCTGAGCGATTCCGGCATGCGGCCTTTGTGGGAACGCCTTGCTGTGGAGATCACCCCGGACGGTGCCATCAATCCCTACGGCCCCAACGGCGGGTGGAACAGCACCGCCGCTCTGCGCGTCGGCATCTTGGAGCGTGTCGCCGCGGCCACGCGGGACGGCCGGTTCCGCTTTGCCGCACACAAGGCCATGCAGTATTTGCTGTATCAGGTCGAGCCGACCTTGAAGGATCACTACCTCACCGTGACTGAAACCGCACCCTATGTGGCCCTGGCGTATCTCTTTGCCGACGACGTGCTGAAGCCGGTCAGGCCCGATTCCGGCAGCTGCGTGAACTATCGCCGGGAAACGGTGCGCATCCCGCACACAGACAAGAAGATCGTCGGCAAGTATCTCAAAGAGATCGACCCGACCCCCAACCGGGGGCATCTCTGCTGCAACACGGCGTTCACGGACCGGACCTTCCCCAACAAACTCGTGCTGCGCAGCGGCTGGAATCCGGGCGACCTCTTCGCCCTCGTCGAGCTGATGCCCACCAGTTTTCCCTACAACGCCGGCGGGATCATGGGCCTGAACCGCTGGGGCGCTCCCTTTACGCAAGTGGTCACCTCCAAGGGGGGAACGCCGGAAAACCGCATGCACATCGTCGACCTGAGCGGCACCGCGCCACGGCGCTACGTGGACGATCCCGACCTCATCAGCGAGGCTTGGAGGCGAGGCAAGATGGAGGACATGACCAGCGAAGTAGAGCTTTTCCACGATGCTGATTGCGCGACGGTCGCGCGAATTGCCGTGCAAAACCCTGAGGGCCTGCCTGTTCGCTATATTCGGGAATTCGTCTTTGCCAAGAACCGCTTTCTGGCCTCGCGTGAGACAGTGGTTTTCGAGGTAGGCTTCGATGCCCGTGTGGCAGCGCTGTGGAATACGCAGAACGTCGGTCCGCAGATCGGGGCGCACTGGGCCAATACTTTCATCAGCGCGCCGGTGGCCTCGAACGGTCAGATCGAGATGAAGACGCCGCCGGCGGATCTGTTGGTGTACTTCACGCCGCAGGCAGGCTGGCGCATGGAGGTGGCCGACCGCACGGAACACGACCCGCGCACCGAAGTCACGCCGGCGCAGGTTCGCTACGTTTGGGAAGGCACGACTACGTCAGGACAACGGCTGTATTCAACACAGCTCTACTACCCTCACACCCCGTCGCGAGCCCGCGCCTCCACCGTCGACCTCGGCGCCAAAGCCGTCTATCGCGGTGGCGAAATCGCGGCCACGGCTGGTGCTTCCGGAATTACCGTCGTACGAGATACCCCCGAAACAACATTATTACTTGCGGCGTTTGATGCAGGACTCAGAGAATGGACACTATTCAATCCGGGGGGAGAGGCAATCCAGTGTGAAGGCTTCCGGACAGACGCCCGCTACGGGTATATTCGATCGGCAAATCACGCCATGGCCGCCTGTGTGATGGTAGAGGCCACATTCCTGGAGTGGAACGGGCAGGAAATCTTCCAACGCCAAGAGAGACAGACTATCGAGCGATGATGACCGTGCGGTCAGCGTGGAATAAGTGAGGCAGATGAGCCATGTGTGAGATTTATGCGCGACTTAGAATGCGCCTCGTCTGTATTGCCTGGGTTCTTGTCGCCGTACTGTTGAACGAAAGCGTGCGATCGGCGCGAGGACAGGGAGACGTGCGCATTATCTTCGATATGAAGCCCACGCCGGAGAATCAGCCGGTCTTCGACTGGCTGGCAGAAGAAGATATTTGTTGGGGAATTGAAGTGCCCTGGTATACTGCCGAGCCCGACATCCGGCGGCTTCGCTCCCGGGGCTGGGAAGTACTGGTCCATTTGCACGCTCACCCGGAGACATTGCGCCGGCATTGGGAATACAAAGGCCGTGCCGTTCCTGAGGTGGATGCTGTCCTGCAAAAGCATATAAACGCCGCCGATGGCCGTAGGGATAGAGTCAACTGGCTGATGTTCATTGAGGATGACTCCTGCGGTGTTGGGCATTCCCAGGAGGTCCTGCGGGCCAAGCCCAAGACTCATGCGCAGGCCAGAGCCCTGTTGGATCGGCACTTGGAGCTGGCTGGCGTTGTGGCGGCGACCTATCCTGAATTGCCGAAATGGGGCATGTGTGGCTTCGCGACTTCGACGCATGCCTTTGCGGCGCACGGCCTTGACTGGTTGATTCTGGAGCGGGCCAATGACGACGTGGACGACTTGCAAACCGGGATTGCCTTCGCGCGCGGAGCGGTCCGTCAGTACGGATGCCACTGGGG
>CP070782.1:2899301-2902429 GCA_020346325.1 Phycisphaerales bacterium | reverse complement strand
TTCGTTCGGATTCCAGGCGTAAAACTGATCACCGAGAGCCCCATGGCCCTGGACCAATCGACGACCGCCCGGTTGTACCATTCGTAAGGCGGCAGAAACCATGTCGCCTCGGACGGGACAACGCCATACTTTTTCAGCTCGACATAGTTCTGCCTGAGGTCCTCCTCGAAGATGCGACGTTCGACCAGCAGAGCATCTCTTTCCTGCCAATCGCAATAGAGGAGATGTCGATCGGAATGCGGTCCGACGTAATGACCATCGTTGGTCATTTCCGTGATAAGCGGTTCGTAGTCAGGATTTCGCAAGAACTCGCCCGTAAGAAAGAAAGAGGCTTTGATGCCGTTGCTCTTCAGAACATCAAGTATACGTTTACCGCCTTCCGCTCTTTCGTGAGCGGCGAAAACAAGATACACCTCCTTCCGGGCAGGATCCATTCTCACAATCGCACCTTCGGCGTCTCGCTTGTGTCGCGAACGTTGTCTCTTTCCCTCCTTTTCCAGCGACGACAAATAGAAGCTCAGGCTGGCGGTACCGTCCATGGTCGGTTCGTTCGAGGCATAGTCTCCCATGTCATCATGGTATACCGCCTTACCCTGCTGGAACGGGGCATAGGTGTCTTCGCGCCGCAGGTGGATACCGCGCAGCGTTTCGAAGATGGTCCGGTATACCGGGCCATCCACCAGTCCGCCGTAGGTTGTTTCATGTCGCAGGTAAGTTATGGACGAATGCGGGTAGCGCGGATGATCTCCTCCGGCCGGCAGGCCACAGATCATGCTCGTGCCCCAGGGATTGCAGCCGAAGAGCCAGTCGCGGAGCGCCGCTTCCATTTCCAGATAGGTCGCATCTCCGGTGGCATTGTAGTAGCAGCGGGCCTGAGTCAGGGTGGCGGCCAGAAGATTGTTGGAGCACCAGATGAACGGAATCCCATGGAGAAACGGGTCCTTCTTGCCCCGCTCGTAGATGAATTGAAGTCCCTCCCGCAAGTAATCCTTATAAGGGCTCCGCTTGTCGGCCAGGTAGCAGTGCCCCAGATTAACGAACGGATAGAATTGATAGTGTCTGGCACGACCCGACGACATCCATGGCATAACCGGTTCGATGGCGCCCCATTTCTCGGCGTCGTCAAGGTAGTGTTGCTTACCGGTCAGCCGGTGCAACTCACAAGCGGCTAACTCCAGGTCATCAACGTAATTGTCCTCTTCGTAGAAATAGGGTGACACGTTGCAGGCGGTTTGACACACTCCCAAATCGCTCAAGGCAAATTCGTACGCGTCCATGGCTTTGGCCGCTATGCGGTCGGCAAAACCGGGATCGAAGGGCTCGAGCAATTGGGCTCCCAGGGCAAAAGCGGAAGAGAATTTGGCCGCACTAGATGAGACCCCCGTGGTTCGGTTCTTGTGTTGGGCAAGCCCCTGAGGTTTTCCGGTTATATAGTAGACGGGTCTGTGTTTGCCTAATCCGTAACTCGCGGAATCTTCGTTGGGTAATCTGTACCCTTGGTGGTCACGGTCATCGGCTATTTGATTGAACATTTCGCCAGGCGCCGGATTCATTTTATCCAGCCACTGGAGCCCCCATCGCGCCTCATCCAGGATATCCGGGATGCCATTGGCGCCGCGGTGTCCTCGGGCGTCGTGCCGATCGCCGTAGGTCTCCGGATTATGCAGCCAGGCAAACAGCATCTGATAGGTGGCGTGGGCTGACGTTGTCACGTACTGCAAATAGTCCGAGGCGTCGTGCCACCCGCCGGTGACGTCGATCGTCTGTCCGCTCCGCGAGGGATGGTCGACGATCATTCCGTCATGCAAATGACAGGAATCGCTCAGATAGGGATTATAGCCGCAGCGCTGTTGACGCATGTAACGCAGAAGGAAATCAGCCGTACCATCATAGACGTCGTTTGCTATTCGGAAACATGGGGATTTGGTATTACCCACCTGAATGTAGTAGCCGCCGACACGCCTGAAGTCGGAGAAATCGAGCCGGTAAGCGGACTTCATTCCCCAACCGGATGCGTCATATTCCTTAGCGGATCCCTCGTAGGCGACGCTCTCTGTGATCGCATCTCTCAGTTGGAACTGGCTACTTCCTATTTCTTCGTCTGCGATCAGTACACCTGCCTTTACCGCGTGCGGTAGGTATCCCAGTTGGTTTATCCTTATCCAACTCCCAGCAGGACAGACGGAATCAAGCATTGAGAATACGACACAAATACAGAGTAGTCTATTTCGCACGGTCTTCATGTCGCTCGTCTGACTCACCATCTCCAAGCCAGTCCCCGTATACATTTACCAGTGGTACTTCCGCACACGGCATTCTCCATGATAGCACAACACGCGACTGAATCGCAACGGGTTCGGCGGTTGACTTGGCCTGCGGCCTATTGCTCCTCCGGGAAGTTGAGCCAGGCGTAGGGGCCGTGGTAATTTTTGGCGGCGGCGTCACGGGCTTTGGCGGCTTCGATGGGGTCGTCGAAGTAGCCGAGGAAGATGTGGCGGCCTTCGTGTCTGATCTTGGCCTTCCAGCGCTTGCCGGCGGGACTGACGCCCACGTAAGGTGACTTGCCGGTCGGGCGGGTGTTGCGGCGGTTCTGCTGCGGCGTGCAGATGCGCAGGTTGTCACGGCGGTTGTTCAGGCCGTTACCGTCGATGTGGTCGACGACCATCCCTTTGGGCGGTGACATGAGCAGCTGATGCATGGCGACCGATTTGCCGTTGATGACAGTGGCGGCGTAGAAGCGGCCCCGCGTCTCTTTGGCGTGCCAGCGGAACTGGCTCAGGTACTCGAAGTCGGCGGCGTCGACGATGGCGAATTTGCCCTTGGTCAGGGCGATGTGGCGTACGTCGTCACGGGCCGGGGCAGGGGGCTCGTCTCGCTGGACTGGCTTGCGTTTCGCCCGGAAGTTACGGCAGGGGCCGCCGGCCGGAGTCTCACGGAACCGGCCTGGGCTGTCCGGATGGTTCGCACAGGAAGGGCCAACGGGCCAGCCCGAAGACAGGGTACGAAGCCATTGGCCGATGTCCCACACCACGTGGACGCAGTCTTTGCAGGTCTGCATGAGGATACCTCGGATTGTCTGGAAAACCGTCTCGCCAGAGTCTCTGTTGGTCGGGTGAATCGCTCGCCCG
>CP070782.1:2892643-2899201 GCA_020346325.1 Phycisphaerales bacterium | reverse complement strand
GCCATCATTTCCCGCAAATTCTCCTACAAGACGGGCGTGCTGGTTGGACTTGGATTGTACGCGGTAGGTTGCTTTCTGCTGTATCCGTCAACGCTCCTGCAACAGTTCGTGTTTTTCTGTATTTCGTACTATGTCCTGGCCTGTGGGTTGGGCATCCTGGAAACAAACGCCAATCCCTATATTCTGGCCATCGGACCCGAGGATACGGCAACCCGGCGCTTGAATTTTGCCCAGTCTTTCAATCCCATCGGCTCGGTCATAGGCATTCTTCTCTGCCAGATCCTGATTATGGCACGCTTGCCACAGGATACCGATGGCAACCTTTCGATCGCACCAAGTCAGGTCAATGAAGCGCTCAATATCGTCATCTTTCCGTACCTGTCCGTCGCCGCTATTTTGGTTGTCGTTTGGATTCTCATCGCCATAACCAAGATGCCGCGCATGTCTGATACAGATGGTGGCGTCCATTTATTGCACACGCTCAAGCAGCTTGGAAAGAACACAAATTATGTATTTGCTGTGGTTGCTCAGTTCTTTTACGTGGGCGCCCAGATCACGGTATGGACATATACCAACTTCTATATTCCCGAACACCTTCATGTCACGCAGGAGACGGCCCTCAAGTATCACACTGGAGCGTTGATCCTGTTCGGGGCCTCCCGCTGGGTGTTTACCGCACTGATGAAACGGTTCAAAGCTCACACCCTGTTGCTGGCGGCCTCCATATTGGGGGGATTATTGACGTTGAGTGTCATTTTCATCGGTGGTCCCGTAGGCGTTTACTCGCTGATAGGCATTTCGGCATTCATGTCGCTCATGTTCCCGACGATCTTCGGATTGGGATGTGAGGGTCTGGGTGATGAGCAGACAAAGGTCGGAGCTTCCGGCTTGATTATGGCCATTCTTGGTGGTGCGTTGATTACTCCGTTGCAGGGCGCGCTGATTGACAGATTCGGAGTCAGCAGGTCATACGCGTTGCCGTTTATCTGCTTTGTCGTCATCGGAGCCTATGCAATGTACAACGGCAAACGGGAGGCAAATCGGCCGACTTAATGTCGGTTTAGGACCTCGAAGGCACGCAGACACACGTACAAAAGACAAGCCGGTCGGGCCTCACGGAGACTCGACCGGCTCTCTTCGCGCTGGCAGCGATTCGTGAAGAGCGCGTCTTAGAACGCCATGCCGACACCGAAGATGTATTTCACGTCGGTGCTGCTGCGTCCGGTGGCCGGCGTGGCATCGTAGTTGAAGATCACCTTGAAATTGGCGTACATGGATTTGGTGAAGCTGGCCCGCAGTTCGGTGGTCGTGGTCAAGTAGTAGTCGGAGATCTTGTCGAGAGCCGGGAAGTAGGTCAGATCATGGAGGAATCTGACACTCTCATTAATCTGGTGATCGAAGTTGTACCCGGCTTGCGCCGACAACTCGCTGTTGCTGTCGGTCGCGTCGTCGAATTTCTCATACAGCGACGCCAAACCGAGCGACGTGGAGAAGTTCGTTTGCTCCGATTCGATCCACTGATAACCGGCACCGCCACCGACCACGACGCGGCGATCCAGGTCGGCGATACTATCCTTCTCGTAACTACCGTTGATGAAGCCGAAGAATTTTTTCGAGAAGAAGTAGTCGTACTGGCCTTTGGCCCGCCACCAATCTTCGATCGTTTCCTCTTCGCCAGTGTCCGGATCGTCCTGTTTGCCCTTGGCGTAGTCGGCACTGGCTGTCTGTCGGTCCTTCTCGCTGCGCCGTACGGCGCTGAAACTGGCGTTGATCGCCTCGATCGAGGTGTTACCGCTGGTGGCGGTGAAGCCGGCGGAAAGGCTCCCGGTCCACTTTGGCTTCGGCTTGGGCGGCGGATTGATCGCGGTGACCTCTGCCAGCGGGAAGGTCTGAGCCCGTAGCGTCGGGCCCGTCTCGATGGCGAACTGGCCCGGCTGCGCAACCTGAACATTCTGGTTGAGAACGGCACCATCCTTGAAATGAATCTCCAGGGGTCCGGCACTGCTGAGACTCTGGATGTCCTCCTGGTTGATGGTTACCTCGCCGGCCGCGTCCGCTTTGAGAACGAGCTTGCCGTCGGTGAGCTTGACGATCGTGCCGGAATACCGGTCGCCATTCTTGAGATAGACCTCATCGGCACTGGCCGCGCCAGAAAACAGCATGACACCAAATAAAGTTAGATACAGAAGACGGCGCATGTCCGGGCCTCCTTTCATGAATTCCAAACCGGCGATGCAGAGAGTGCATCCCCCTATGTTGTTGCAATGCTCCCTCATACGTCATTTCGCCGCACTGGCGAGGTGGCCGTCCTTGATATGCGCATCGCGCTGTGGAAATGGTATTGTAAGCCCATTTTCCTTCAGTGCAACCTTGATTTTGGCGGCCAGATCCAAATAGGTGGGCCAATAGTCCCCGGAGTTGACCCAGGGGCGGACCCCAAAATTCACCTTGCTGTTGGCCAGGGCCGAGACGGCGACCACGGGCGCCGTCTCGGGCACAATCCTTTCATCGCCCGCCAGGACCTACTCAATGATCTTGCGGGCCTTTTTCAGATCGTCTTCGCAGGCGACGCCGATCACCAGGTCCACGCGTCGAGTCCCATTGACGGTGTAGTTGCTGATGTAGATACGGTTCAGGATCTCCTGCACGGTTGCTATGTTGATGTCACTCACGCCTATCGGTTCGCTCGCTGTCGCGTTGGGGTCCCCCTGGGCCAAGCCAATGCTCGTCGCCGTGCACGATGTCGTGACGAACACGGCCAGTCCAAGCCTTCCCAACAAAGCTCTACAACCTTTCACCGTCCGTCCTTTGACATCCATGACGATTTCCCATTTGTCCGTACCCGTGCGATTTTGCCCGCGCGGCCCCTGGTCACTTATGTCCCTGGGTCAGTCAGACAGACATGAAATCATCGCGTCGCTGCCGGTGTCGTGGCCAACGGTGACCCATGCATCTTGTCAGTCATGGTCTCTTCCGCCACGCTGCCCGGAGCATCGGAGGGGGGCACAGGTGTTCTCAGTCAGAGTTGCAGAGGCTGTATCTTTCGTCCCCTTGTCAGGAGCCCCGGGCTCCCGTAGCCGCATCTTGTCCTTATGGTACTATTTCGCGTACGCGCCAGTTCCAGAATTTCGGAATTTTTCGGAACGCCCCGGACCTGGGAGTAATAAAGGCTTTGGTTTTGCGATAGGTCCCCTATAATATAATGCTTGTCCAGGAAAGGATCTATGACGCGACCATTTGAACAATTGACAGATGCGGAGCTGCTCCAGCGCTACATGCAGGGAGACGAAGGGGCCTTTCGGGAGATCGTCGGCCGCTACAAGAACAGTCTCTACGCGTTTCTCAAGCAGTTTCTGAACCGGACCGATCTGGTTGAAGACGTTTTTCAGGAGACGTTCCTCCAGTTGTTCACCAGCCGCGAAAGCTTCGATCTGAACCGCCCGCTGAGGCCCTGGCTGTTCACGATTGCGGCCAACAAGGCCAAGGATACCCTCCGCAAGAGCCAGCGGACCAGCGCGGTGCCCATTGGGGCCATCTCCGAGGCCCAGGATATGTCGTTCGACGAGATGCTCAGTACGCTGGGCTCCGATAATGTCTCGCCCTACGACAAGCTGGAGGAGAACGAGACCGTCCATCGGGTCAACGAGGTCATTGCTGGCATGCCGGAGAACCTGCGCGAGATCCTGGTATTGGCCTATTTCCACAAATTTTCTTATAAACAAATGGCCGACGTCTTAAGTATACCTATTGGGACTGTTAAAAGCAGACTCCATACAGCCGTAGCCAGATTCGCCAAAGATTGGAAAGCGACAGTAGGGAGTAAAGAGGTCAAATGACCCCGCTCGATAGCCAGCAGCTACAACTATTGTTTGATCATGCACTTGGATTGACATCTGAGGGCGAAGGCGCCGAGGCTGAGGCGCTGATGGCGACTGATCCGGAAGCCGCCCAATTCTACCACACATTGCGGAATGCCCTTTCTCCCCTGGATTCGCTGGAAGTCGGGCCCTGCCCGGACGATCTGGCGGAGCGGACGATCTACGGGCTCAAGCAGAAGACCCAGGCCAGCGAGGGGCAGGCCCGGCTGGAGCAGTTGCTTGAGGCCGAGCAGGGGGGGGCTACCCGTGTCAAGATTCCGTTTTGGCGCAATTGGGGCGACATCGCCGCGGTAGCCGCCGTGCTCGTCCTGTTTGTCGGGGTCGTTCTTCCGGCGCTGGGCTTCACGCGCCAGCGCTACTGGCAGCAGCAGTGTCAGGCCCAACTCGGCAGCATTCACGGCGGCATGGCTAATTATGTCTCCGAGCACGATGGGGAACTGCCCAGCGTACCCGTGGCACCGGGCTCGCCCTGGTGGAAGGTCGGATATCAAGGCAAGGAGAACCATTCCAACACGCGGCGGGCCTGGCTCCTGGTCAAGCAGGGCTATGTGGACCCCAGACGATTTGTGTGTCCGGGTCGGCGCCAAGGCCGCGAGCTGGAATTCGACAAGCTGGAAGTCACCCAGTACAACGACTTTCCCGAGCGGGCCTATGTCCACTTCAGCATTCGCATCGGTTGTCCCGAATCGAAGCAAAAGGGCCTGACCGCGCGCAGGGTGATCTTTGCCGACTTGAATCCGATCGCGGAGAAATTGCCCACCGACTACTCAGCGCCGTTCAGCTTGCGCATGTGCGAGGATCTGCTGACGTCCAACAGCACCAACCACAACCGTCGCGGCCAGAATGTGCTGTTCTGCGACGGTTCGGTCGAGTTCACGCGCCGGCGCCACACGAGCGTTTCCGAAGACGACATCTACACCCTTACCGACATGGCCGACGGATGCGAACTGCGCGGCTACGAAGTTCCGTCGTGTGAGACTGACGCTTTCCTGGCCCCTTAACGGGTTACCTTCCCGCAATCATCCCCGTAGTCCCCCCGAGCATGGTTCTTTTGGCTCGACCGATCGCGTTTGGCATTCGCCAGGCAGATGCGGGCATTGCGCTGGAGTGTCTCGTGTCCGGTTCGCGCGACAGGTGAGCCTGCGAATTCGGCGGCGAACGATTCGAGGCTCAGTTCGAGGACGTGTGACAAATCCAGGCGCGCGCGTTGGTGGTAGAATCGGAAGCGCTGGTTGGCTCGCGCCGGTGCGGCGTGGTGGTACGGACAGACGCGCACGCATTCATCGCAGCCAAAGATTCGGTCTCCCATCTTTGCGGCTAATTCGGAGGCGACAGCGCCTTTGTGCTCTATCGTCAGGTAGCTGATACACCGGTTCGCATCGAACCGACCGTCGGTGCTCAACGCCCCCGTGGGGCAGGCGTGCAGGCAGCGGTCACAGCCCACGCATGCCCCCAGAGTCGGGTCGTCCGGACGCAGCTTCACGGTGGTGACCAATTCGCCCAGGAAGACCTGCGGGCCGAGCGTTGGATGGATGAACATATGGCTCTTGCCGATGAAGCCGAGCCCGGCGCGCACCGCCAGGGCTCGCTCAGCCAGCGGGGCCGAATCGACACAGACTTTGAACAGTTGCATTCCGTCCGTCCGCGCGCGAATGAAATCAGCCAGTTTGTGCAGCAGCGGCCGCATGAAGTCGTGATAGTCCTCGTAGCAAGCGTACGTGGTTACCTCTCCCGACGAAACCTCTGGGGCGGGTAGAGAACCCTCGTCTTCAGGTGGCTTATAGTTCAGAGCGACCACGATGACGGACTGGGCTCCCTCCAGCAGGGCGGCGGGGTGGATTCGCTTCTCGAAGTTGCGATGCAGATACGCCATTTCGCCGGCAGCGCCGGAATCGAGCCAGGCTCTCAGACGCTCAATGTCCGCATTGGCAATTGGCGCAGTATCTGTAATCCCCACGGCGTCGAAACCCAGTTCCAGCGCGCGATGCTTAATCTCCTGTTCCAGACTCATGACGGCCATTATACTACACCTTGCTCGAAGTACGACACGGCAGATGACTGCCCCGTGTGACAGACAGAGAACGGAGGTCTTTCATGACGAGTATCACGAGAAACGGTGGAGCGAGGATTCTGATATGCGTTCTGCTCGCATCCTTCCCATCAGCGGCCCCAGCGAAGACGATTATCACCTGGGACTTTACCCAAGGGGCCCATGGCTGGGTGGGCAATCCCTTTGTCGCGAATCTGACGGTGGGTGCCGATGGTCTAACTTTCAACTCGACGGGGATCGATCCCTGGATCGAGAGCCGACCGATCGACCTGCCCGGTCAGGGCTGGACGAGAGTCACAGTGCGGATGAAATCCACGGCCGACAGTGGCGGCGAACTGTTCTATGGTCCCCATTTCGAAGCGGGACGGTCCGTGCGTTTCACCGTCCGGCCCGATGGACGGTGGCACGACTATTCGATCGTGATCCGTGACGCGCTGGGATCAGCTACGAGATTTCGTCTCGACCCGGCCGCTGGACCGGGGTCATTGGCCGTTCAGTCCATACGGATCCAGTCTTTGGCCCCGCCTGTCGCGCCGACGTGGGCTCGGCCGCGAAGACTACAAGCCGCCCGTGCTGAGACTGTCGCCATCCGATCTGGGGATCTTGTATTGGAACATTTTCGGAATCGAT
>CP070782.1:2889266-2892543 GCA_020346325.1 Phycisphaerales bacterium | reverse complement strand
GGGCCGACATAGAGGCCTGAAACGACAGTTCTTCCAGCGGGGCGATGTAGGAACTCCAGCCCACGGAGTCGGTATTGATTGACAGTTCCCCGACACCGGCTTTCTGGTATTCGGCCCCCATTCCATGGAACCGGCCATCGAAGGTGGGCCGCGAGAATTCAATGACTCGAGGGCCTATATTGATGAAGACGCCGTCACGCTTGGCCGCTTCATCGCCTACGATGTACCCGCCGTACGCCGTGTGCGTGGGAATAACGTTCAGACTGTTTTCATCGCTGAACATGCGCATCGTCTGCATAACGCCCCAGCCGGAGTACGTGTGGACTATCGCCGGTATTTCGCCGTTGAAGGCTTTTCTCATCTTCTCCAGCTCGGGCCTGTATTTGGGCTTGTCCGTTCGCTCGCCCCGGTCGTACTGCCGCCATGCCTCAGTGTACTGTTTCGCCTGTTCGAGTATCTGCCTCATAAACCAGGACATGCCCATCCGCGTGGCGCCCAAATCGCCGGCGCGACGCTCTGGGTTAAACGCCTGCGTCATCTTCATTGCACCGTACTCACGAAGAGTCATCTTTTCGGCGTCGGATGGATCAAGTTTGATGATGACACTGAAGCCCGCCAGGTTTGTGCCGCTTCCAGGCATCGTATGCACTGTAGTCACACCGCCTGTGACGCCTTTTTCCACGGCGATATCTTCTGGGTTTACGCTGTCGGCGAGTTTCAATTCGGGATTGATCGGCGTAACCATATCGTTAAACCCGCCGTCGACTCCGATATGTGCGTGGCCCTCCACGATACCCGGGCTGACCCATTTGTCTGAAGCATCGATTACAACATATCCTTCCGGAATCCCGATGTTCGATGCCGGGCCAAGAGCCTCGATCTTCTCGTTGCTGACGAGAATTACACCGTTGTTGATAATCCCTTTGCCAACGACGAATTCCTTGCCCGGCGCCATCGTCAGGATCTTACCGGCTTTGATGGCGTACTTTGGCCGAGCCGGTTCATCTTCGGCAACTGATGAACTCACGATCAGAGGCGTGAGAATAATCGCTGTGACTAGGCACACATGTTTCATTCGTCTGTCTCAGGTCAAAATCTTTCGTTAGACGTCTTGCTCGTTCTCACTAGACAACTATGATGGGCTTTCTTTCGCCAGCAAGTTGGCGCCTCTGCGCTGATAAACGATTCTTCCGTTGATCATGACAAGATCAACCGGCCTTGTGACGTCGAGCAAGCTGCCCTTCTTGATGACGATATCGGCATCCTTGCTCACTTCCAGTGAACCAATTCGGTCGTCAACTCCGAGGGCTCGGGCCGGCTGGATGGTAATGGCTTCCATAGCCGCGACCTCGTCGAGACCGTAATGGACGGCCATGGACGCCTGGAAGGCCAACTCCTCCTGCATTCCCCATCCGACAGCATCCGTATTGATCGAGAGATTCTTCACGCCCCGGCTTTTGTATTCAGCGCCCATTCCGTGGAAACGACCGTCGATGGGAGCGTTCCAACCCCGGAAATCGACCAGTCGCGGCCCAATGTTGACATGAACCTTCTCACGCTTGGCGGCTTCCTCGCCGGCCATATATCCACAAAACGAGGTGTGCGTCACAATAGTGTCCATCCGGTACTCATCATGGAACATGTACATGCTCTCAAGGATACCCCATGCCTCGGCGCTGTGTACTATGGCAGGGATTTCACCTTTGAAAGCCCTTCGCATGTTCTCAAGCTCGGGCCTGAGCGCAGGCTTGTCTTTCCTCCGACCGCTCGTGTATGAGTCCCATGCGTCTGTGTACTCTCTTGCCTGATCAAGAATCTGCCGGAGCATCCAGGCCATGCCCATCCGCGTGGCGCCCAGATCGCCGGCCCGTCGTTCTGGATTGTACGCCTGGGCGATCTTCATCGCTCCTACCTCGCGGACTATTACCTCCTCTGGGTGCGAACAGTCGAGTTTCACGATGACGGTAAAGCCGGCAAGGTTTGTTCCACTGCCCGGCATTGTATGTATGGTTGTCACGCCCCCGGTAACGGCTTTCCTGGCGGCGATGTCCTCCAGATTGACGCTCTCGTCGATCTCCAGCTCGGGATTGATCGTCGTGACCATGTCGTTGAACCCGCCTTCGACGGCGATATGCGTGTGCGCTTCAACGATACCCGGCATAACCCATCGATCCGAGGCATCAATCACCGCGTACCCGTCGGGGACAGCAACCTCGCAGGCCCCGCCAAGTGCCTCAATCTTTCCGCTGCTGACCAGGATCACGCCGTGATTTATGACGCGCAGGCCTGCGCCGGGATCTTTGAGCTGCGCCATCGTCAGAATCTTGCCGGCCCTTATCGCATATGACTTCGGCACGCCCTGAGCGATAGCGCCCAACCGGAACACACACAAGATAGCAACCGCGATTCTCAAGCCAACTTTCATTATTGCCGTGCTTCTTTTGCATTACTGCCCGAGCAGCTTTCAGCTATCGGGAAACGTTTCTAGTCTGTTCGCTCAAAAGCGACCCGGCCGTTAACGATGATCTTCTCCACGCGGCTTCGAAAATCAAACGGCGCGCCAGACAGGATGACCAGATCAGCATCCTTTCCTTCGTCGATGCTCCCAATCCGATCATCCACACCCAGCATCTGGGCCGGATTGATGGTGATGGCTCGAAGCGCCTGGTCTTCATCCATTCCGTGCCGAATCGCATAGGCGGCGTTCATTGGCAGATACTGTGTTCCCGATGTGGCACTTGTGTGCAGCGCGACGCGGACTCTGTGTCGGGTAAGCAGATCGGCGTTGTTGATGGGCTTTCCCTTTTCGTAGCGCAGGATGTCGGGACCGATGGCGACACCCGTGTTATACTTTCTCAGCTCGTCTGTGATTCGGAAACTATCTTCGCCACCAAGGATTATGACGTCCAGGTTGTACTCATCACGAAAGACCTTGAGCGTGTTGCGTATCTCGTCGCTCCGACTGGCGTGCACCAGAACAGGCATCTCCCGCTTGAACAGACCTCGCAGCAGCTCGAGATTTATGTCACGTCTCGGACGGTCCGGTTCCTTGAGAGATTCATTCTCTTTCGATTCCTCCTCTCGGCCTTGCTCGTATTGCTGGCGGCGCTCATATTCCCTGTGCCGGCGTTCATACTCGTCCCACTTTGCGCCGTATTCCTTCGCTCTTCTCAGAAGATCCCGAGCCTTCCAGACCTGGGTCATCTTCGCGGTCGATCCGAGCATTGAAAATTTGACGGCTGCGTATTCCTGCACGATCATGTCCTTCATGCGATCG
>CP070782.1:2886409-2889166 GCA_020346325.1 Phycisphaerales bacterium | reverse complement strand
GTCCGAGACAGCCCCACGCCGACGCGAGCGTTCGAGCGTGCTGCGGCGTTTGGGGCAGACCGGAGGAGAGGGCCTCTGCAGATTGGGATGGCGCATGAAGACGTACGAACAGATCAATGAGCGGATCGAGTCGGGCAAGGCGGTCGTGCTGACGGCCGACGAGATCATGGATTACGTGGACAAGAAGGGCCTGGCCGCGGCGGCCGAGGAAGTGGACGTGGTCACCACCGCGACCTTTGGGCCCATGTGCTCGTCCGGGTGCTTCCTGAACTTCGGGCATTCGCAGCCCAAGATTCGCATGTCGGAGGCCTGGATCGAGGACGTGCTGGTCTACACGGGTATCGCCGCGGTGGATGTCTACGTCGGCGCCACCCAACTGCGCCACGGCGACCCGGCCAACATGTATCCGCCCGGCGAGTTTCGCTACGGCGGGGGCCACGTGATCGAAGACCTCGTCGCGGGCAAGCAACTGCAACTTTTCGCCCTGTCCTACGGGACCGACGATTATCCCCGGCGTGAGATCCGCACCTACTTCACGATCGATGACCTCAACCAGGCGATCATGGTCAATCCGCGCAACTGCTATCAGAACTACAACGTGGCCATCAATGACTCCGATCGCACAGTCTATACCTACATGGGCGCTCTGGAGCCGCGGGGCGAGAACGCGACCTACTGTTCGGCCGGACAACTGTCGCCTTTGTTGAACGATCCCTACTACGAGACGATCGGCGTGGGGACCCGGGTTTGGCTGGCCGGGGCACACGGGCACGTGTACGCCGAGGGGACGCAACATGCCGGCGCCTGTGAACGGACGCCAGAAGGGGTTCCCAAGGAAGGGGCGGGGACGCTGGCACTGACCGGCGACATGAAACAAATGCGGCCCGAGTTCGTGCGCGGCGTGAGCCTGCGCGGCTACGGCGTGTCCCTGGCGCTCGGTGTCGGAATTCCGATTCCCATCTTGAATGAGCAAGTCCTGAAACGCACGTGCGTGCGCGACCGTGACATCTTCGCACCGGTGGTGGACTACAGCGCGGATTATCCCCAGAAGACGGGCAACGTGCTGGGGCATGTCAGTTACGAGCAGTTGCGCTCCGGCGAGATCACGGTGGCCGGACAGGTGGTCAAGGTCGGTTCGCTCTCGTCCTACTACAAGGCCCTGGAGGTTGCGAACCTGTTGGCCGATGAGGTCCGCCGGGGCGAATTCCTGCTGACCGAGCCCAGTGCGCTGCTGCCCAAAGACCGACCGATGAAGCCGCTGCTGATCAGGGAGAAGGCATCATGAGCCAGACCGTGACCAAGAAACTGATGCTCTTTTTTCCGAAATGCGAGTGCGAAAAGCCCATCATCTATCATCTCGTCAAGGATCACAACCTCATCGTCAACGTCTACCGTGCGAAGGTGACGCCGGAGGAGGAAGGGTATCTCGTATTGGACGTGACGGGGACCGAGGGTGATATCGAGAAGGCTATGGACTTCATCAGGACCTTCGATGTCACCGTCAATACGACGGGCAAAGGTGTGGCGCGCGATGAAGATCGCTGCACACACTGTGGCCAGTGCGTCAGCCATTGTCCCACGGGTGCGCTGCGCATCGGTAACGACGGCACGCGCGAGGTGGTCTACAACGAAGCCGATTGCATCGAGTGTCTGGCCTGCATTCGCGTTTGTCCGTTCGGGGCTTGTGCCTCGACGTTTTGACCTGCTGTTGTTGCGCTGTATCGTCGTTGGTCTGTGAATCAGGAACGAACATATCGAACGTTTACCTATCGCGAGGCCGTGTTTCGCATCTGCTGTGAGCAGTTCGAGACCGTCACGGAAGAGATCGTGCGACAGCGGCGCGTCCTTGAGGACTACATCGCGCGGCACGGCGAGTTCCAGACATCGCTCGTACCGCTCGAACTCCATGCCGGCGCGCCCCTCGTTGCGCAGCGCATGGCCCGCGCCGCCCGACGGGTTGGGGTCGGACCGATGGCGGCGGTCGCTGGCGCGATGGCCCAGTGCGCCGCCGAGGCGGCCCTGCGGGCCGGGGTTCAGGAAGTGATCGTCGAAAATGGCGGTGATATCTACCTGAAGGCGACCGGCCCGGTGACCATCGGGCTCGACGCGGGCACGGCCAAGCTCGCTGACCGGCTGGCTTTCGCACTGTCGGCTGAAGAGACACCGATTTCGATCTGCTCGTCGTCGGGGAAGATGGGGCACTCCATGAGCCTGGGCCGCTGTGACCTGGCCACGGTCGTCGCGCGCGATGCGGCGCTGGCCGATGCCGCGGCCACGATGGCAGCCAACCTGGTCACGACGGTCAGCGATGTCGATCACGCTGTGGAGCGCATTGCCGATATCGAAGGCATCGACGGCGTACTGATTGTCAAAGACGATCGCATCGGACTGGCTGGACAACTGCCGTCCCTGACCAAGGCGCATCCATAGATGCCGGCCCGGGCCCGAGCTTACGTGATTGACGCGCTTCGGAATCGGCAGTATAGATAGTATGGTGACATGAGACAGAACCGACGAGCTTAGGCGAACTCTAAGGAGCAAGCGATGGGACAGGGCAGGATTCTTATCATTGACGACGATCCTGATATCACCGAGGCGATGACCGTGGTTCTGGAGAATAAGGGGTATACGGTGGCCCGTGCGGCCGACGGCAGTGCGGGGATGGAACAGATGACGGCGGAGCGGCCGGACCTGATCATCCTCGACGTGATGATGCGGACCTCGCAGGAAGGGTTCGAGTTGTCGCGGCAGCTCAAG
>CP070782.1:2879159-2886309 GCA_020346325.1 Phycisphaerales bacterium | reverse complement strand
GCTTCTTCGATTCCCGCCACGTCCTTGAAGGTGACTTTGACGCGATCCTTGCCATGCACTTTGTGCCGGCTGCGGCCGAAGGACATCAGCATGCCGCCGGCGCCGCCGCGCAGGTTTCGCGCGAAGAAGAAGTAGAAGAATCCCACCAGCAACAAGATCGGCAGCAACCAGTTGACCAGCATGATCAGCCAGATGCGCTGCTCACTGTACTCGTATTTCAACGCGTACTTCGGGTCCTCGGCCGCTTTGGCCTTCAACTCGTCGAGGATCTCGTTGAGGCGTTCCTTGGCGCCGCTCTCCGGCCGGTAGTTCACTTTGAACGCCACGGATTCCTTGGGCGCCGAAGGGTCCTCCCTGAACTCGCCGTTGATCTCGGTGTCACTGATCTTGAGGGCTGCAATCCGGCCCTCTTGCAGGGCGGCCGCAAACTCGTTCCAGGATAGCGTCTTGGTCGCCAGCCCTTGCTGCAACGTCATCATGACCGTGAAGACGATAATGGCGATGATCAGCCAACTGAAAGGCCCCCGGCGATAGGCGGGCAGGGGGGGCTTTTTGCCCAGACGTCGGTTGCCGTTGCGACCTGGCTGTTGCGGCGATGGATTCTCTGAATTTCTATTCATCATATCGTGACCGGTGATCCAACATGCGAGGGCGGCCGCAAACGCCCGTCCCCGCCGGCACTCTATCGGTGCTTGTTACCAGTTGTTTTCCATGAACTCTACGATCTTCTGGGCCAGCTTGTTTGCCGCCCGGGCAGAGGCGTAGGTGAAGTCCTGGCTTTGAAACTCGGAATAGCTGGCGGCGGCCGTGACAGTCTTGTTGTTGATCATCAGTTGGCCGGTATTGAGATTCTTCCAGTTCACCACCGCCGTCAGAACGACTTCCTTCTCCAGCGGCTCGGCCACCTCCCGGTCGATCGTCAGCGCAGACTCACTGATCGACAGCAGTTGTCCGCTGATCACGCTGTCGGCTCGATCTTTGCTCGAAACGATCTTGTACGGCGTCTCGGCCTCGATCCGTTTGGCCAGGGCGTCGGAGAGTTCATACTCGACCCCGCGGCGGAAACTACGGTTATCGAACATCTCCAGCCGGACGCTGGTGATATCGTCAGGAAACAAGGATTCGTTGGAATACCCGCCCAGCCCCGTGCAGCCGCTGACGGTTGCCACAGCCACCGCGGCGCCGGTCAGCCGGACGACCCAGCCGCTTCTGGTCATGCGTGACTCATTCCCCACTGGCTTCGCTCCCCCTGGTGTTCGCTTCAAGGGCTTCTTTCGCCATCGTCGCCGCCTCGGTCCGGGGCCAGTTCTGGACGACCATGTCGAAGTAGAGATTGGCCGCCTGTGTCTTACCCACCTGCCAATAGTACTGACCGATGGTGAACTGCTTGTAAGCCATCTGTTCGTCGATCTGTTCGATCTTTTCCGCAATGTCGTAGCGCCTGGCCTCGCCTGGATACAGAACCGCATATTTCTCAAAATAGGTCTTGGCGGTGACCAGCCTGGAGGCATCGAGAAGCGGCCTGCGCTCGGGGCGGGGCTGGTTGTACGCCAGGAGGTTGTCCTCGGCCATGCGCAGCAGGGCTCGTTTGCCGATGGGGCCCGTTTCCCAGTAGGAGGCGATCTCTGACCATTTCAGATACGCGTCGATGTACTTGGCCCTGGTCTCGTAATGCTCGGCCACGGCCACCGCGGCGCGCAGGCCCACGCTATTGGGTTCGTCGAGGCCGGCCCGATCACTGATCCGTTCCATCATCTCTACCCCTTCGGCGTAGCCACGGATCTTGATGAAACCGAGAACCTTCTTCTGACGACCGCCCAGATAGGCCTGGGCCATGGCGAATTCGCGCTCCAGGACCGCCGGAGCGAACTCGCTGCCCGGATAGTCTTTCAGCAGCTTCTCGTATTGCCGCATGGCCTTGGTATAATGGTCTTCCCAGTAGTGGATCTCGCCCTCGATGAACAAGTCCAGATCGGGGCCGATATACTGGGGAAACTCTTCCTTGAGTACGGCCAGAGCGTCCTCAACCGCCTCCGATTCACCCGCCCGCACGAGATCTTTGAGTTCCGCGACCTTCAGGGCATACTGCCCCTGAGGATCGGTGGCGACGGGTTCCCATTTCTCACCGTCCTTGAGCTGCCAGGTCTTCTGACCCAGGGCGGCCGTGCAGAGCAGGATCAGCCAAACAGCCAAACTCGCATTTCGCGTCCCGTATCGCAGCATAGCGCAGTCCGTTAAAACTCTTGGAGAACGGTATTTCCGACAATAGCTCTAGTTCGGGCCTCATTATACTTACCTGTCGGGCCAATGCAACGTACAGTTTCAAATATCCACAGGGCGGCCGGACTTTGGCGCCATACCGCCGGGTTTTCCCCCGGGCACAAACGTCGGAGACGATCCGCAGAGGCCATGAGTGCCGACGCCCAACGCCGGCCCGAACCCAGGGGTGCCTTCGATAGAGCTACGACAACGTTTGCGGATCGCCCAGTTTGCCTTTACCGTCTCCGCAAAATAGGCTATAACGACCGCAGATGAACGCACCCTGTGGTCGTGAAGCACCACGGAGACACCTGCAAACCGTGTACGAGCAGGAAGCGGACGAACGTTTAGGATGAAGGAGGTATGCCATGAAGCGAGGTTGCTTATTACGGGTGATTGTTGTCCTCTTGGCGATCAACATGCTGGGCTGTGGGAAGACGCACATGGCGAGGTTGAGCACGGTTGGAAGCAGCACACGGCAGATCAGTGTTCACGAATACATTGACAAGATGAAGGCCGGATGGATCGGGCAGATGGCCGGCGTCGGCTGGGGTGGCCCCACAGAGTTTCGCTATAAGGGCGTCATTCTCCCCGAGGAGGCGATGCCACAGTGGAAGCCGAGCATGATCAACCAGTTCCAGCAGGATGATATCTACGTAGAGATGACGTTCCTGCGGACCCTGGAAGTGCACGGTTTCGACGTGTCCATCCGTCAGGCGGGGATTGACTTTGCCAACAGCGGCTATCCGCTTTGGCATGCGAACGCGGCCGGTCGGAACAACCTTCGTGCCGGCATCGCGCCGCCCGACTCGGGCCATCCGCGGTTCAACAAGCATGCCGACGATATCGACTACCAGATCGAGGCCGACTACGCGGGTCTGATCGCCCCTGGTATGCCCAACGTTGCGATCCAATTGGGCGAGAAATTCGGCCGGCTGATGAACTACGGCGACGGCCTCTACGGCGGTCAGTTTGTGGCGGGGATGTACGCCGAAGCGTTCTTCGAGAGCGACATGATCAAGATCATCGAAGCCGGCCTGCGCTGTATCCCGAAGGACAGTCAGTACCACGAGTGCATCACCGATGTCCTGCGCTGGCACAAGGAGTACCCCGACGACTGGACGAAGACGTGGCAACTCATCAACGAGAAGTATCATCTGAATCCGGCCTATCGGCGCTTTTCGTGCTCCGGCGCCGAGGGTGAATTCAACATCGATGCCAAGATCAACGGTGCGTACATCGTGATGGGGCTGCTCTACGGCCAAGGCGATCTGGACAAAACCATCATCATCTCGACTCGGTGCGGCCAGGATTCCGACTGCAACCCGTCCAACGCGGCGGGCATTCTGTTCACGACGATCGGGTTCAAGGACTTGCCGGAGAAGTTCAAGATCGCTCTCGACCCCTGGGGCAAGTTCAGTCATACGCCGTACGATTTCCCCACCCTGGTCCGCGTCTGTGAGGAATTGGCGCGCGAGGCGGTCGTCAACTGCGACGGTAAAATCAAAGCGGACGATGAGGGCAATGAGTGCTTCGTGATCCCGGTCCAGAAGCCGCGCCCGACCGACCTGGAGCAGTGTTGGGAAGCCGGCCCGGCAGCCGACAGCCGCTTTACCGAGCAGGAGATGGCCAAGATCACGGCGCTGCTGGGCCAAGACCTCGCCGAGGCCATTGGCAAGTTTGCCCCGGGTTGGGCCGTGACCAAGTGTGGCGAGGACATGGACCCTGGACTGCGACAGGAGCTTCGCGGACGCCGCAATGTGCTGGTAACACACCCCCTGAACCAGGAGATCGGGTGTGTGATCAGCCGAACGGTCGAGCTGCCTCGGGGCCGAAAGAGCGGGTTGAAGCTGGTGGTGGGCCACGATCCGCGCGGCGACTGGGATCTGATCGTGCAGGTCAATGGCGAACAGGTTTTGCGCAAGACGATCGGCCCGGAAACGACCACGGTGGGGTGGGCGGACGTGACCGTGGATCTGTCCCCCTATGCGGGCCGGTCCGCCAGGATCGAACTGATCAACGAACCTACCAACTGGCGTTTCGAAGCCGGTTACTGGGCGGAGATTAGTCTGGAGAGCAATTGAAAGCCGGTTGATCCCTAGTGGTCCCCTAGGCAAAGCAACAAGTGGAGCCCAGCCGGGTCAGGGCAGCCCCAGTTCGAACCGACCGGGTGAGGCGGCCGTACAGGGGACGGTGCGTAAAGGACGCCGCTGGCGTTTGACAAACAAGGCGCTTTTTTCGTACGATGTTCTGTGGTGGCTCGTGAGCCGTGTCGAGCGTGCTTGCAGCGGGCGAATGCACTTTCAGTTGGGGATGGCACGTGTCGGAGAATCTGAATCGTCGGGACTTTTTGAGGCACTCGATGTTAGGCACGGCGGCGGCCGCTTCCGCCCTGAGTCTGGAGGAGAAAGCCCTGTTGGGGGCGATGCAGAATCCCTCGCAATCACCCCCACCTCCGTCGGTCAATGGCCTGCCGGCCGGCAAGATCGGTAATGTCACTATCAGCCGGCTCATCTGCGGCGGCAATTTGATCGGGGGCTATGCCCACAGCCGAGACCTGATCTACGTCTCGTCGTTGCTGAAGAACTACTTCTCCGATGAGAAGATCATCGAGACGCTCGAACTGTGCGAAGAAAGCGGCGTCGACACGATCAACGCCGGCACCAGTTCGCTGGGCGTGCTCCAGAAGTACTGGAATGAGCGGGGCGGCAAGATCCAGTGGCTGGCCCAGTGCGGCGCCTCCTCGGACGACCTGACGGGCGATGTCAAGAAAGCGATCGACGCCGGAGCGACGGGGGCCTATCTCATCGGCAATCTCGGCGATAAGTGGGAACGGGCCGGTCGGGTCGACCTGATCGGCAAGGTCGTCGATTTCATCAAACAGAACGGCGTGATTGCCGGCGTCGGCGGTCATAACCTGGAAACGGTCATGGCCTGCGAAGAAGCGGGGCTGCCCGTCGATTTCTACATGAAGACGCACCACAGCACCATGTACTGGTCCACGCGAAAGCCCGAGCAGACCAAGGACGTTATCGACAACTACGCCGTCGACAACTACTGGGACAAGTATCCCGAGAAAACGGTCGAGTACATGCGGAAGGTCGAGAAGCCCTGGATTGCCTACAAGGTGTTGGCCGCCGGGGCGGTCCATCCGCGCGACGGGTTCAAGTTTGCGCTGGAGAACGGCGCCGACTTCATGTGTGTGGGCATGTTCGATTTCCAGGTGCGCGAAGATGTGATCATCGCCAACAATATACTCAAGGGCAACGTTCGCCGTAATCGTCCCTGGCGGGCCTAGGCATGATAAACGACCGACTCCAAACAGGAAAATGGGAGCGACAGTATGGCAGAGAAAGAAGTAAACCGACGGGGATTCATTCGAAAATCAATGGCAGCCTCGGCCGGTGTGGCCTTCGGGATGCACAGTTTCGAGGAGCAGGACCTGCTGGCCCAGATGTCGCAGGGCGCCGGCGGCAGCTCGTCGGCTCGGAAACCGAGCGAGCCCGAGACCGGTGCGATTCCCTGCGGCCAGATCGGCGACCTGAAGATCAGTCGCATGTTCTGCGGGGGCAATCTCATCGGCGGCTGGGCCCACAGCCGGGACCTGATGTATGTTTCGTCGCTGGTCAAGGCCTATCATACCGACGAGAAGATATTCGAAACGTTCGAACTGGCCGAGGAGATGGGGATCAACGCCGTCCTGACGAATCCCGTTTCGGATCGCGTGATCAATCGATATTGGAACGAGCGGGGCGGGCAGATCCAGTGGTTCTCCGACTGCGCTTCGGGCAGCAACATTAAGGAGGGCATCAAACGGTCCGTCGACAGCGGGGCTCACTCGGTGTACGTGCAAGGTGGGATCGCCGACCAGGCCGTCCGGGACGGCAAGGTCGAGGCGCTGGGCGAGGCCCTGGAATATATTAAACAGTTCAAAGTGCCTGGGGGGCTTGGGGCTCATGACCTGGAAACGATCAAGGCTTGCGTCAAGGCGGGCTTCAAGCCGGACTACTGGGTCAAGACCCTGCATCCGGACAACTACTGGTCCGCCACACCCAAGGAAAACCGCAAGGTGTTCGACGTGGTCGGTCCGCAGGGCAACAACCACGGCGATTACCACGACAACATGTACTGCCGCAACCCGGAGGAGACCATCGAGTACATGAACGGTCTCGAAGAGCCCTGGATTGCCTTCAAGATTCTGGCCGCCGGCGCCCTGCATCCGCGCGAGGCGTTCAAATACGCCTTCGAAGGCGGCGCCGACTTCATCTGCGTCGGCATGTTCGATTTCCAGGTGCGCGAGAACGCGATCCTGGCCCAGCAGACGCTCGCGGCGGAACTGAACCGCGCCCGTCCCTGGCGCGCCTGAGCAGACGATGCGGGTCGTGCGTTGAAGCAGCCGGGCCCATCGGCATCGAGTGTTCTGACACCAAAGAAGGGCAGGGCAACGAGAGGTTGCCCTGCCCTTTGATTACACATCACGCCTAACGGTCATCTTCCCGGGTTACGGTTCGACATACTCGCCCTCGTAGAACCGGACGCCGTCGATCCAGAAGTCGGCGGCCTCAAAGGCGATGTGGAAGGTGATGGCCGCGGGGCTGGTGTCCGCCTCGAACACGGGCGTGGTGACACTGAACTCCGTCCATTCTTCCGTCATCGTGAAGACCTGATCGCCATACCCGGTCCAGGGATCGGCCGCCAGTTCCGGCTTGAAGTTGATGTCCAGCGTCCCTTCGCTGCACTTGAGGAACGCCGAGAGCGTGTACTGCTTGCCAGCTCGGAAGACGTGTCCGGTGTGCTGCAGACCGGCATCCCAGAAGTTGGCGCCGGCCGAGTTGACCGTGATATGCAGGCTGGCATCGCCTTCGATCGCCTCATCGGTGACCACCTCGGC
>CP070782.1:2873724-2879059 GCA_020346325.1 Phycisphaerales bacterium | reverse complement strand
CCACGAGGACGAGTACCAGGGCGGCTGGTCCACCTTCTGGCTGGAGAATCCGTATTCGCTGCCGCTCTTTGGCGAGCCCAAGACCGAGAACCTCGTCAACGTGTTCGGGCAGGTCAACGGCTCGACGACCGTGTACCGATTTTGGCCGGGCAAGATCCCGTTCCGAAAATCGGTTCGCATCTCCACCGAGCATGGCAGTCATAACGATACGCCGGCCAATTACTCGTCACTGGTCTATTACTATTACCACCCCGAATAGCTGCCCCACGAAGGAAAGACATGGCACACACGCAAAACACGCAGCGTCGATATTGCATACTGGCTCTCGTCTTACTTATGGCGACCGCCGGCTGGAGCGTGGTTCAGGAACCGACGGTCGTGCGGGCCATTCCCAGCGTCGAGGGCGTGCGGTCGGTCTTTACCGAGGGGCAGCACGTCGCCGTGCCGGTCCCCGCCGGTCAGACGCCGGCGCCGGTGCGCTGGCAGGCGTTGGACGATCGCGGCGTCGCGGTGCGGGCGGGCATCCTTGATAGCTCGTCGAAGACGATCGAACTCGGCTCGTTGGGCATCGGGTGGTACCGCATCGAATTCCTCACGGCTACCGATATGTGCGCTGGTTGGACCACCGCGGCCGTCCTGGCGAAACTCAAGGCGCCGGCGCCTCAGGACTCGCCCGTCTGCGTCGATTCGGCTACGGCGTGGTTCGCCAAGCACGACCCGTCCGGGCAGGGGGAATACGCACGTCTGGCCGCTTTGGCGGGGCTCAATTGGATTCGCGACCGGATTCACTGGCGCGAGATCGAGCCGGAACCGGGCCGCTTCGAGCCCGCAACAACGTACGACACCTCCGCCGACGTGCAGGTCAAGCACGGTCTCAAGGTCCTCCAGGTATTCCACATCACGCCCCGCTGGGCCGTCGAGGAAGACGGCTCCACCGGACGCTACCCGGGCGACCTGCGGCACGTCTACCGCTTCTGCAAGGCCATGGCTAGGCGCTTCCAAGGTCGCGTTCATGCGTGGGAGCCCTGGAACGAAGGCAACGTCGCGAACTTCGGCGCCCACACGGCCGACGAGATGTGTACGTATCAGAAGGCCGCCTATCTCGGCTTCAAGGCGGGTGATCCGAACGTGATCGTCTGCTGGAACGTTTCGACCGCCGTGCCGACCAAGCTGCACACAAGGGTGGTCCTGGCTAACGAGACGTGGTCGTACTATGACACGTACAACACGCACACCTACGACTGGCCCGACTCCTACGAGCGGCTGTGGAAGCCCGTACACGCCGCGGCGTGCGGTCGGCCCATCTGGATCACTGAGAGCGATCGCGGCCTGGCCTACACCGGCCCGGAGCCCTTCTGCGACCTGTCGCGCGCCGGTGAGATTCAAAAGGCCGAGTTCATGGCCCAATCGTACGCGAGCAGTGTCTTCGCCGGCGCCGACCGACACTTCCACTTCGTGCTGGGCCACTATTGCGAGGGGGGCACGATCCAGTTCGGGTTGCTGCGCCTGGACAAGACGCCGCGACCGAGCTACGTGGCGCTGGCCGCGCTCGGGCGTCAGTTGGCCGGCGCCGAGTGTCTGGGTCGCTGGAAGCTTCCGGATCAACCCCACGCGCACATCTACGCCTTCCGCGCCCAACGCGACGGCGTAGAGCGTGACGTCCTCGTGACCTGGGCCGAGAAGCCGGGTGACTGGAACCAGCGCGGCAAGGTCGTCATCGACTGGGCCCTGCCCGACGGGATACGAACGGTAGCGGTGTTCGACTATCTCGGCAGGCCGCTCGGCTCGACTCCGCCAGCCCAATTGCGCTCGTCACCGATCTTCGTGCAACTGACAGCCGGCGACGCGGAGAAGCTGCCTTTGCAGCGACCCGAACGGTCTGAGTATCGTCCGGGCAGACCCTATCCGATCGTCCTGCAACTGAATCTGCCCCGTTCGCACACCGTCAACATCAAGCAGATCCCGTGGGCCAGCGACCACGAGCACCAGGTCGAGCCCAACAGGGAAATCGACCTGCCGCTGTACGCGTACAATTTCAGTGACACAACGCGATCTGGAACGGTACGCGTCACGCACGCCCCTGCCGGTTGGAGGCTCGAACCCAACACCTGGGACGTGACACTGGCGGTGATGGATCGGCAGGCACTGTCCTGCCGCTTCTTCATGCCGAAGCGCGAGAGCGACAAAACCTCCGACAACTGGATCAAGCTCGAAGGTGACTTTGGCGATGCCACGAAAGCCGTTCTGGTCTTCCGCCTGATCTCCCAGCCCGGCGAAGGCTACGAAAGCGATCTGCCCAAGTGATGCCCGTCGAAACAAACCGTGAAGGGACTGAACGATGACGAATGAGATCATGACACGTCGCAGGTTGATGCGGGGCGCGCTGGCTGGCGCACTGGCGGCGGCGACCGTGCGCGCCGGGCAATCGGAATCGACGGCGCATCCGAAGCGCTGGAAAACCGCCGTGGGGCTCAACGGCTTCGAATCGGTGCGCTCCTACGGCTACCGTATGGAGCTTTCCGAAGTGCTCGATTTCATTAGCCTCTGTGGCTTCGACGGGGTCGAACTCGTGGACTGGCCCAAGCCCTATCCGCGCACGCCGGAAGAAGCCCGGGCGGTCAAGGCGATGTACGACCGCCTGGGACTGGAGATTATGACCCTCCAGGGTCGCGGTTTGAGCGGCAGTTGCGGCTCGCCTGACGCCCAGAGCCGAGCACGCTACCTCACGCATCTCAGACACCAGGTCGATCTGCTGCACGGCTGGGGCTGCAAGTTCATCGCCGTCTGGTCGGGCGGCCCGGTCGGCCCGGGCAGTGAAGAATACTGCAAATGGACGGCAGAGACCTGGGCCAAGCTCACCGAGTACGCGTCCCAGTTCGGAATGTACGTCACGACCGAGCCCGAGCCGGTCATGGCGACGCACACGTACGAACTGCTCCACAAGCTCGTGGACTGGATCGGATCCCCCCACTTCTACGTCACGTTCGACCCGAGCCACTCGACCATTCTCGGTAACGGCGATCCCATGACCTTCCTGCGTGAATTCCGCGGGCGCGTCGGGCACGTCCACTTCACCGATACCGACGGGACCCGCCGGGGCGAGCGGGGCACCTCCAAGCACCTGACACTGGGCGACGGCAAGCTCGACCTTCTGGCCCTGCTGCGCGAATTGAAGAACCAAGGCTACGACAAGTGGATCATGCTCGATCTCTGGAAGATCCCCGATATCTACCGCGCCGCCTACGTGGGCAAGCAACGGCTCGACGCCATGCTCGACACACTATTCACCGTCTAAAGCAATCTGCGTCGGCATGATAGCCCCCTGCCCGGTTTGTCATGCTGAGCCGGAGGAGAAGCATCTGGGCCTGGCCTGAGAACGACCGTCTATCTCGCTCGCGAGCCAGATGCTTCACTTCGTTCAACATGACCACAAAGCGGTGTTGTCCAGAAACCTGGGGACACCTATCCCGTGAGCGGAGCATATCGATATTGGCTTCTTCCCCCTGTTTTTGATATATGGACAGTCACAAGGTGGCGGGCAGAGGAGGTGTGATCTCTCCAGGACCTGCCCACGAGATTTCTCCAGGAGATGAACACATGACGAGGCAGAGGGAGCAACGGGGCCTATTGGTGATCGTTTTGGCGGGATTGTTGGCTGCTCCAGGCATTGTGGCCAGCGCCGGGCATACGGGCCCAGTGGAAGATCCGAACGAATGGCGTTGGGACCTGACTGACACGTTCCCCATCAAACTGGATTGGGTACAACTGACATCTCGGTGCAGTACAACAGATGCCATTGAAGGCGTTCACTGCCGACAGCCCCAACGACTCCTCACCTTATCATTGCGATTCGACATAACGGATGCGAACAGGCCCGTAGCGGTCGATATGAATCCACCTAGGGTTCTCGGCGTGCTCGACGATGTAGATCAGATTGTGAACTGTCAGATTGCCAGTTCCAGGGACGTGCGCGAGTACGAGGAATTACCATGGGACTATGTGTGGGTGGATGAGAACATTGGATATGCAAACAAGTTGCCGTCCTGCGGACGAACGCTCGAACTGGTTCTCGATCCGAATCAACCGGTACCATCTTCTCTATCGCGGGCAGAACGCTATATCTATGTCCTCTACGCCGGAGAGATCATTGAGGCAGATGTCGCGTATGAGATCGACGCCGAGTGGGTCGATGCCACGGGGGATCTGCACGTGACGGTCCTTCCTATAGACACCACCCACACCAGGACCTATCGAATTCGAAGCTATCCCTGGCGTGCCCCGCGGCTGCCGGAGTCTGAGACCTACGGCGCCGGTGGCCTTGTGGAAGTACGAAACGTGCGTTTACTCGACAATGGGTGATGTTCTTCCGCTGGATGGAGCGTGGGTCTCGGGTCCATCGGTGGACGACTACGTCTTGATCAAGACCGAACTGATCGAAGTGAAGGAATCAGTCGCGTTCATTCATGAAGTGCGCGATCAGTGGAATAACTTTGGCTACATGAATGACTGTTTTTGCTCGGGCAAGTTCGAACAGGACTATAGCGACTTTGGCAGCATCCGTCATGTCATCGCCGTCGGTCCGGTGGAAGTGAAGGTGCCCTTCGTCTTGACGGACATCCCCATCCCGGCGTTCTAGCCGTGGCGTCGGGCTCGACGTTTGGAGTCGCGTCGATGCTGTGAGTGTGCGATTCCCGATGGGACGGATTGGCAAGTGTGAGTCATTGGCCCACGCCCGGACCGGGCTCTTTTGCGGTGTCGTCGACGTACGCCAGCGCGTGCGCCTGGCACCAGTCGGCGGCGATGGCCTTGAACCGCATCTGACGATAATGGTACCAGTCGTCCGCCACATCAAAGGTGTGGATCGCATCCTTGAAGCGGCGAAACGCTCCTGCGCCTCTGATGGCGATAAACAAGGCGTCCTGCACCGTCCCCTCGCCCAGCGAATCACAAAAATCGGACATGATCTGATATTCGTGGATATCCCATTGGGTCGGCAGTCCGATCAGATCGTCGTCACCCTCCTCGACACGTCGCGCGATCTTAATCGCCTCCCGCTGCCATTCAGGATAGTCCTCGATCGGATCGTCCGCTTCGACCGCCACTGTCGCGTCGGGCGTCAGCAAATGGACGCGACCGGTAGCCTTGTCCAGGTAGTACTCCGTTTCGTCATTCAGGAACTCCAGCGCGTCAAGGATTTCGCTCAGTTTGACTTTCACTGCCACGGCTCCATCTCCTGCCCCCGCCCGTCTCTTCAGATCGTCGGTCGCCCCCGGGCAATTCCCTCCGGGCCCACGCCTATACAGCATGCCAACGTTGCCGACCCCATACAAGTCTG
>CP070782.1:2870365-2873624 GCA_020346325.1 Phycisphaerales bacterium | reverse complement strand
TTGGGCTGTGCCATGAAGCGGTACAAGCGGGCCAGCGCGGTGGCGATCGCCGTGTTGCTAGGGACCTATTTTCTCTCAGTCATTTCGGCTCTGAATGAGAACCTGGAGTTTCTGAAGTACCTCTCCCCCTTCAAGTATTTCGACCCCGGCGTGCTGCTGCGCGAGTCAAGGCTTGAGTTGACGTTCGTACTGCTGTCGCTGGCGATCATCTTGGTCAGCATGGGGGGCGCCTATCTGACGTATGCCAGGAGAGACCTGTACATCTAGCGACCTGACCCTCTTGGAATCAAGCGATGCGGCACATGCGGCCTAGCGGTCGAGGCCAGTGAAGTCGGCCAACTGTCGCCCACGTGGGCATGTGATGCCGCCGCTCTCCGATGGCTTGGGGTAAGCACGGCTGGCGCATCACAAGGGCAGTGGATGCCATATCAGGGCCAGGATCATGGCCTAGGCGACCAAGAGTGCGCCAATGGCCGTAAACCCGACGCTGATTTCCATGATCTCGTTCTTGGTGATCAGGTAGGTGGGCAGGCTCTCGAAGACCTCTTGCAGCTCACCCGCACTCTCAGCCGAGTAGTAGGCCCCACCGGTCCTGTCTGCAATCTGCTTCAGGGTCGGTTCATCAATCGCCCGCCGATAGGCACCGCCACCGAATGAGCGGCCACCAAACCAGTCGTTCTCGCGGAGCGCCCCGCCGCAATCCATGACTCCACCTTCCTCAGTGCCATACCCGATCGTATAGATGCGGACTCCCCGATCCACGGCTTCCTGTGCCGCCTCCAGAGGCAGCGGACCCTGATTGCTTGCGCCATCGGTCAGTAGAACGATGATGGATGGTGCATAGGCGCCTTTGGGCACGGCCGTTGGCTGGAGCCCGGGTGTTGGTCCGGTCACGATTGGCGCGACCGACTGGTCGATTTCCGCAAGTGCTGCCAGCGATTTGAGAATAGCGCTGCCGATCGCCGTCCTGCGGCCGGTGATGAGGCTCAAGACAGCGTCTTCCAGGACCTCCTGGTCACCAATGGGTGGCTGGATCAGTTCCGCGTAACCAGCGAAGGCGACGATGCCGATCTGGGTGGTGGGCTCCTGTCGCCGAATGAACGACAGCGCGGCAGCCTTTGCGGTCTCGAGGCGGTTGGGCGCGATATCGGTCGAGCACATACTCCTCGAGACATCCATGGCGAGAATGATGGTGGCCCGGCCGGCGGGCACACTGACGATGGCCACTGGGCGCGCGAAGGCCATCATCAGGCTGAGTAGGGCAAGCATGAAGAGGACAAATGGAAGATGGCGCCGCAGGCGTGCATGCCGGGGAAGCGCCTCGCGCACCAAAGACAGGCTGGAGTAGTGCACCGCGAAACGCCGCCGTCGTCGCAGCATCCACACATAGGCTGCGACGATCAGCGGTATCAGTCCTAGCAGGAAAAGGAAACCCGGCCAAAGCAGGTCCATCTGCTACCTCCCATCCATTCCTACGAATCCCGGCAGGTTCAAGGCATGCGGCTGAACCATAGTAAGGACAGTACACCCCCGATCAGCAAGGCCAGAAGGCTGGCGCCCGTAAGATTGATGTGACTTCCATTTCTTCCGGCCTGATCACCAATTGCGGGTCGAGGCTTTCGTATATCGTACGCAGTTCGTTTTCAGTCTCAGCGCTGTAATAGGCACCCCCGGTGACCTGAGAGATCTGCTGCAGCACCGCCTCATTGAGCTGCGTATGGACGCTGAAGCCGTTGATGTCCAAGGTTGCCCCGGTCGCGCTACCGATGCCGACTGTGTAGATGCGCACCCCGCGGTCGGCGGCTGCCTGGGCGGCGGCGAGTGGGTCGGGTGACTCGTTGTTCTCACCATCCGTGAGCAGGACAATGACGGCCGGCGTGACCGTCCCTGGCGGCACAGGTGTTGGCGTGGGTGTGGGCACCGGTGTCAGGTCGGTGTAGAAGCGCGGGTCCGGCTCAGAGCCTATGGCCTCGATCATGCTGAGCGAGGCAAGGATGCCGTTCGCGACTGAGGTGCCTCGTTCAGGGGTCAGCTGGTTGATCGTGCTGAGGGTGGTTTCCTGGTCAATCGTTGGTGCCTGGACCCCAAAGCCGTTGTCGCTGAACGAGACGACACCAATCACCACGCTGGATGGCTGCTGCCGCACAAACTCCTGGGCGGTGGCTTTGGCAGCTTCCAACCGGTTCGGCTGCATATCGTCGGCGGCCATGCTCCCGGAAACGTCAAACGCTAGAATGACGGTACCTTCTTGTCGCGGCAGACTCACGACCATCTGCGGGCGCGCCAACGCGAGTAGCAGGAGGGTGAGCCCAACCAGCAAAATCCCGGGAGGGATGTGAGGGCGCAGGCCAACGCCTTGTCCGAGCGCAAGACCACCGTAGCTCGCAGCCAACCGCTGCCGCCTCCGCTGCATCCGGATGTACAAGAGAGCGAACGCCGGCACCAACAAGAGCGAGACAAGCATCGCGGGCCAGATGAATGACATGGGCAGTTCCAGCCTCATCTCCGGCGCTGCCGCCGCTGTGTCGCGAAACGCACAATGGCGCGGACCAGGTCCTCCTCCGTCGAGAGCGAGAGTGCGTCGACTCCAGCGCGCCTGAACGCCTCGCCCAATCCTGCTTCGCGCCTCCGGGCCGCCTCTCGAAAACGCCCGCGGAACTGGGCATCGTGGGTATCCACGTAGAGCTGTTCACCTGTTTCTGCATCCTCCAGCATGATCGGACCGACGTCTGGCATGTCGGATTCGCGCGGATCCCACATCCGGACGGCGACGACGTCGTGCCGCCGGGTGAGCAGTCTCAGGGGCCGCTCCCACCCCGGCTCGCTGATGAAATCCGAGACGATGAATACCAGAGATCGCCTTTTGATGGCGTACAGTGCACTCTCGAGCAATGGTGTCAGATTCGTCAATGGCGCGCGCCGGATACTGGGTTGCGTGAGCAGTTCGTTGACCAGGCGCAGCACCTGGATCCGACCCCCGCGAGGGGGAATCGTCCGCTCGATGCGGTTGCCGAAAAAGACCGCACCGACGCGATTGCCGTGGCGCGTCAACAGTCGTGCGAGTGTGGCCACGAAATCAATCAGCACCGTGCGTTTCATGCGCTGCGTGTGTACCGAGCCAAAATCCATAGAAGGCGTCAAGTCGAGAAGAAACCACGCAGTAATCTCGCGCTCTTGGACGTATTGTCGTATGTAGGGCGTGTTCATGCGTGCAGTTACGTTCCAATCCATGAAGCGGATATCATCCCCGGGCTGATAC
>CP070782.1:2860700-2870265 GCA_020346325.1 Phycisphaerales bacterium | reverse complement strand
TTATAAATGTGTTATCAAGGATGAAATGAAGTTTTTATCGGGCTTTTTTCTGTTAAGTGCCGGCTTTGCAGCTCTGGGGTTCAGTTGAGAGTGAAGATCTCTCGCAACACCTCACCTGTGGACACCGGGGCGGTGGCTACAATGGAGGTGGGCACTCTGGAAGGACGGGCAGGTGAGCCTTTGGAGGGCAGTGCCCCGACGCCCCAGGTTTCTTCAACCTCGGACCCGGTACTCCACGGCTCGAGTACCCTGGGGTCAGCGGGTGGGGGTGCCGACGTAGAAGGGAAGGTTGGCGTATCCGGCGTGGGCCTGGCCGTCCAGGACTTCGACGAAGAGACGATAGGGGCCGGGTGTGGGCGGTGCTTCGAAGGTGATCTGCGCTCCCTGAGCGGTCTTGATCATTTCCGGGATGCGCGCGGCGGGTTTCTCCAGGCCTCCGGCGTAGGAATTCTCGGGGATCTCCACTTCCGGACGGATGTCCCACACGCACCGCAGCGGATCGTAGTCAACATCGTAGCAGAGGACCCGGGCCCGGTAGGTCTGGCGCGGTTCGAGATAGACCGCTTCTTCGTCGCCACGGCCTTCAATCACCAAACCGAGCACAGCCGGCGCCCGGTGGTCCGGCCATGACCCAGTCCAGAGGCGCTGCATGACGTCCACCGATTCCGTCGTCCGGTCGTCGCGGAACATGCCGTACCACGTGTGCGTGGTCTCCTGCTTCTGGCCCCAGAGAAAGACGAAAGATCCTACGCAGTGCGCGCGGTCGGCGAGAATCGTCTGCGTGTATCGCTCGTAGATCACCTGCGCTTTTTCGGTACTGGTCTGTTCGAAAGGTACGCGCCACGGCGTCTTCGGCACTTGCCAATGACCGGTGGGCTCCCACTCGGCGACAAGATAGGGCTTGGGCCAGTGCTGACGGGTCAGGCGCGTCACCGGAGCGATGTCCCCGTAGGCATTGATTCCGAGAAGGTCCATCGCCGTACAGGCTTGAGCGATCTGCTGGATCTTCTGCTCGAAGCGACCGGTTCCCACGACGGTCAGTACGGGATGGTTCCGATCGATTTCCTTGATCCGCAGCGCGATCGCGTTCAGACGCGCCCACAGTTGCTGATGGTGCGGCTTGCCGGGCGGAATCCAATCCAGTTCGTTGCCCACGACCCACAGCAGCAGAGCCGGATGATTTTTCAGCGCCGTCACCACATCGAGAACACGCTCCATCTGGCGCGCGACGTCCTCGTCATCGCCCCAATCCATACCGCTCCGCTCGCCCCGTACCGGAAGGTTGGCCATCACCCGCAAACCGTTTTCGTGGGCCCGATCAAGCTGCCGCTGTGACGCCGTGCACCGCACCGCGTTGCCGCCGCAGCGCTGGAGCACATCGAAGTGAGCCCAACCGACGGCCCCTTTGATGTAGAACGGCGCCCCATCAACGAGCAGTTGCCATTGCGCTCCTTGCCTCTCGGCGTAAACCCGGCCGGCTTTAGCCGACGGACACCAGATCAATACGGTCGATGACAGAAGAGCAATCACAACGTGTCGTTTGCACATGTCATCCGGCTCCACGTGACAAAGATTGGCATATCCCCTTACTTCGCTCGGGCCTTAACGGAAGCATGAAAACTAACACACGCCGGGAGGAGCCGTCAAGGGCCGTGAAACCTTTAGGATTCGAGGCGCGACGCTTTGATTTACACCCATGGCAAACTATAATGCGAGGCATAGCGATTCGACAGGGGTCATTATCTCTTCGATGCCGGGATGATACGATGATGCACCGCAGAGACATGCTCAAGATCAGTGGGTTGGCCGCGTCGGGGCTGGTGTCCCCGAGTTGGGCGAAGCAACCGGAGCGACCCAATATCCTGCTGGTGTTTACGGACCAGCAGGTGTGGCGGGCGATGAGCTGTGCGGGCAATCCGCATTTGTCCACGCCGGCGATGGATCGCCTGGCGGCCGAAGGCGTGCATTTCGAACGGGCCTATTGCACCGCGCCCGTGTGTGGCCCGGCGCGGGCCAGTTTGCTCACCGGTCGAATGCCGCACGAAACGGGCGTTGAATGGAACGGCCAGTCGCTCCAACCGGATATATTGCACATGGGCCATCTCTTCCGCAGGCAAGGCTATCGCACCGTGTGGGCCGGGAAGTGGCACCTGCCCGAGAGCTATCCGCTGCGAGCCGGCAGCAGGCAGCGACAGATCGACGGATTCGATCTATTGCCGTTTTACGACGCGACGAAGAACTGGCCGGAATGGGGCTACGGCGATGTCACCGATGAGCCCTTGGCGGAAGCGGTAGCCGGCTTTCTGGGCCGCCGCCAGGACAAACCGTTCCTGCTGGGCGTGTCGTTCTGCAATCCACACGACTGTTGTTACCTGACCCGCCGGCCCGAGCGTTACCCCTCTGCGAGCGAGATCGACGGCCCCCTGCCGCCACTGCCGCCCAACCACGCGATCGCTTCCGACGAGCCTGAGTTCACCACCGAGAAACGCGCCTTGGACCATTACGGCGATGAGCTGTTGCTTGCGCGCGATTGGGGCCGGTCACAATGGCGCGCGTATCTCTGGAATTACTACCGCATGACCGAACGAGTCGACGCCGCGTTGGGCACAGTCCTCAAGGCGCTGGACGAGAGCGGGATGGCAGCGAACACGCTCGTGCTGTTCACCAGTGACCACGGCGACGGCGGCGCTTCCCATCGCTGGACCGCCAAGCTCAGCTTGTACGAAGAGGCGACGCGCATCCCGTTCCTGCTCCGCTGGCCCGGACACATCCCGCCTGGCCGCGTTGATGCAGCTCACCTGGTCTCCCAGTTGGATGTGCTGCCCACGTTTTGTGACTACGCCGGGATCGCCACCCCGCCTGAGTGTCGCGGACAAAGCCTCAAAACGATCATCGACAATCCGCGCGCCGCTTGGCGCGACTATGTTGTGACCGAACTGGCGGACGACAACCGCGACCGATCCCGCAAGGGGCGTATGGTCCGGACGGCGCAGTATAAGTACAACATCTATTCTCGCGGCGCACGCCATGAACAACTGTTCGATCTGAAACACGATCCGGGCGAGACCCAGAACCTCGCCTACGAGCCGGCGCTGCAGGGCATCCTCGAGACACACCGCGCGCTGTTAGGCCAGTGGATGAGGCAAACCAACGACAAAGCTATGCCGCAGGCCTGAGCAGGTCAACGCCCCATTTCATAAGCGTGCTTGACTTCTTCGGCGATGATTTGGATGCCACGGGCGACGACGTTGTCGTCTTGGGCGTAACTGACGCGGAGGCATTCGTGCGTGTGGGACCAGCGTTCGGCCAGGCCTGGAAAGAAATAATGGCCTGGCACGACGATGACGCCGCGGGCCTTGAGCCGTTCGTAGAGCTGCTGGCTCGTGATCGGCAGGCCGGGCAGCCAGAGCCAGAGAAAGAAGGCCCCTTCCGGGCGATGGATGCGATAGTCAACGCCCTCGAGATGTTTTCGGAAATGCGCCAGGGCCTGCTGGGCCTTGCTCTCGTAGAACGGCTTGATCACCTCGCGACCGAGGCGCAGGATCTCGCCGGAGCGGACCAGGTCGGTCACCAGGGCCGTGCCCATACTCCCGGGCGCCAGGCTCATGACCGCGTTGACCCGCGCGACCATCTGGGCGATCTCCTCGCGAGCGATGACGATGCCCGTGCGGGTCCCGGGCAGGCCCAGCTTGGAGAGGCTCATGCAGACGACGGTGTTGTCGTTCCAGAGGGGCTCGGCCTCGGTGAAGACAATATGGGGAAAAGGCAGGCCGTAGGCGTTATCCACAATCAACGGAACGCCCTTGGCGCTGGCAAGGTCGCTGAGCCGCGTGAGTTCATCGTTGGTCAGCACGTTGCCACTGGGATTGGTCGGACGGGAAACACAGATCGCACCGATCTGCTCGGTGACACCCAAACGATCGAAGTCGATGTGATACTTGAACAGACGTTCGTCGAGCGGCTCGATCCGAGGCTTGATCGCCGTGAACAGATCGGGCTCCAACCCGACGTCACAATAGCCGATGTATTCGGGCGTCAGCGGAAAGAGGACCTTCTTGGTCGTGCCATCGTCATATCGGCCTGCGAAGAGATTGAACAGGATGAAGAACGCCGACTGGCTGCCGTGCGTCAAGGCGATGTGCCGCGGTCCGACGTCCCAGCCGAACTGCTCGCGCAGCAAAGCGGCGACGGCCCGGATGAACGCCGTATTGCCCTCCGGCGGATCGTAGTCCCCCACCGCGCGCTCGAACCGCTTGCCCTGCTGGAGCAGGGCCATCATACTCTGGCGGAAGTGACACTCGACCTGGCCGATATGGGCAGGATTGCCGCCGCCCAGCATGAGGACGTTCTCTTGGTCCCGCAGCGCCGCACCGAGATCGTCCATGAGCTGCCCGATCCCGGACTGCACCGCCATCTTTCGACCGAACTGCGATACCTTCATCGTGCCATCCCAGTTGCTTGCCGTACTTTCCGCAAAGCTCCTATGTACGCCGAGCGGCTCGAAATGTCAATCGGCTTCGCCCGAGATCCGCGGGGTGACAGGACCAGTCGCTGAACAGGTTTCACGCCTATGATGTCATGGTAACCCGGGCGAACACGGAATTGTCATGCTGAACCCATTCGGCTGCGCTCAGGGCGGGCTCTGCGCCGTTGGCTCAGGATGACACACGGATCGAGATGTCGGCTTCACAGTAGTGGGAGTCGATTCAGACGGGAACGGCTTGGCGGAGCACCAGGAAGTAGAGCCACTTCGCCTGTACGGCACAGCTGAGAATCTCGGCCGCCGCTTCGGCATAAAGATCCAGTTGACCCCGGTAAGTATTAGCTCGTTCGTCCAGGTTCGCGTCGGTGACCCGGTCGCTCTTGAAGTCGATCACGAGCAACCCATCCGGCGTCCGCACGAGCAGGTCGATGATGCCCTGCACGACAACAATCTCGTCGAACTGGGCGTCACGGTCGGGTGCAGCCTGCAATGGCGCAGGCAGACCGAAGGTAAACGGCCATTCGCGCCAAACCGTGTTGGCCTGATCGAGCACCACCGCGCCGAGTTCGCTGTCAAAGAAGGCGCCAATGGCCTCGACGTCGATCGCATCCCCGACGGCCGGCGTCATCGCCCCTTCGCCGACCAGCGCGTCGCGCACCCGTTCGATGGCAGCGCGTGTAATCGGCTGCGTCAGATCGAGACTGGCGATCACCAGATGAGCTGCCGTGCCGATCAGTCGGCCCGACGGACCGCCGCGCATCTTGGCACTCGTCGTCATCGTCGCCAGTGGCCGCCGCTCCAGAGCCCGCGCATGGTCGATTCGCGCGAACTCGTCATCGCGGTGCGTCAGGACCGTCACCGATTGCTTGGCCGGCTCGCGAACGGCCGCGCCGAAGGCGTACTCCCAACCGAGATCATCCTTCAACTGGGCCAGAAGTTGACGGCTGCGGGCCCCCGCGGGCGATTTGCCCGTCGCCTTGACGCCGTGACGCTTCTTGCGCTCGCGCAGGCGCTGAACGCGCTGCGACAAGGCGTGCAGTGCCTCGCCGCGATGGACGGTCAGATCGAACAGCCCCTCGGCGCCGGTCCGCTCGGCTTGACCGGTCTCGAACGCCTCGTGCAAACACCGCTGGTCCGCCAAGCCGTACAGGAGCCATTCCAAGGGATTCTTACACGTCTTCAGAAGCCAATCCGGCACGACCGCATCGGCCAGCAGCACGCCCTTGAGCAGGACCTTGCCGCAATCGGTTCGCTTCTGCGAGGCGGTCACGATCAAACGGTCCTTCGCGCGCGTCAACGCGACGTAGAGGATTCGCATCTCTTCGGCCAGCGTGACGGCCCGTTTCTTCTCACCGATTACCTGATGGGCCAGCGAGCGCAGCTTGCTGTTGGAGGCGGGATCGACGATCCGCAGGCCCAGCGCATGGTCCGTGTCCGCGACTAGATCATCCTGAACGTCACGCTGATTGAATTCGCTTTCCAGTTCCGCCAGGAAAACCACCGGGAACTCCAGGCCCTTGCTTTTGTGCACACTGAGAATGCGGACGGCGTTGCCCGCAGCGGCAGCCGGTTCGGCCGGTGCCCAATCCTGGCCCGCCTCCTGGAGCTTCTCAACGAACGCGACGAAGCGTGTCAGCGAAGGGACGCCCGTGCTGCTGGCGAAGCCCTCGAACTGCACGGCCCGGTCGTGCAACTTGAGCAGGTTGGCCTTGCGGGCTTGGCCGTTGGGCAAGGCGCACACGAAAGCGAGGTACTGCGTGTCGCGATAGATGCGCCAAAGCAGGTCCGCCAGGTGACCGCGCCGGGCCAGGCGCCGCCACCGTTCGAGCGTGTCGAAGGTGCTCGCCAGCTTCTTCTGCAAAAGCGCATCCGCTCCGTTCTCCGCATACAACGTCGCCGAGGTGTAGAAGTTCGCCTGCGGTGACTTCTCTCGCCCGGCCAGACGAATGGAGGCCAGGTCGGTCTCGCCAAAGCCGAAGAATGGGCTGCGCAGCACCGCCGCTAATTCAATGTCCCGCTGCGGATTGTCGAGCACCTTGAGCAGACAGAGCACATCGCTGATCTCGGTGGTCTCAAAGTAGCCGGCTGTCGCGTCGCAACTTACCGGAATGCCTGCCAGGCGGAAGATCTCGACATAATCGTTGGCTTTCTTGGCCAGCGAGCGCATCAGCACCACAATGTCGCGATACTGCACGTCACGCAGGTTTCCCGTTTCCTTGTCCGGGATTTGCATAGCCGCCGAGCCCGGCTCGGCACCGACCATTTCCCCAATGCGCTGGGCGATCAGGGCGGCCTGGCGCTGGCGCGGGCGAATCAGATCCAGGTCTTCCGACGTCGCATCCGCACCGTTGCTTTCCTGCCGACCGCTCTGGTCGTCGGCCTTCTCATCGAGAATATGCAGTTCGACGATGGGGGCCGCGTCGGAGCCGGTCGAGGCGTCGGCAGCCTCCGACACGCCGGAGCGCAGGCGGGCGGTGTCGTCGTAGTCGACGTGAGCCAGCGAGGCCGTCATGATACGGCAGAACACCTTGTTGACGAAATCCAGAATGCCGCGGGCCGAACGGAAATTGTAGTTGAGGTCCACGCGCAGACCGTGCGACAACTCGGCGGCGTCGGCCGACTGACGGAGGCGCTCCAGGAAAATCGTCGGCTCAGCGCCGCGCCAGGCATAGATGCTCTGCTTGACGTCACCCACCACGAACACGTTGTCGCCCGAACCGAGGGCGTCGAGAATCGCCTGCTGCACGGGATTGATATCCTGGTATTCGTCGACGAAGATATACTTGTAGCGTTGGCGCAGGGTCAGAGCTGCCTCGGAAGGTTGCGTGTCACCGCGATCGGTCTCACTCGTCAAGAGTTTCAGCGCATGGTGCTCCAGGTCGGCGAAATCCAGGCCGTTCAAGGTCGCCTTCCGCTGGGCGTACAGACGAGCGAACTTGCGGACCAGCTCGACGAGCACGTGACTCTGAGCACTTGTCGCACGGCCTACCGCGTCCATGTAATCCGGATTGATGATGGCCAGATCGCCCAAGCCGGCAAAGCTCTTGACCGCCGTCTTCCGCAGATCTTTCAGCAGTTCGCCCAGCTTCTCAGGGAACTTTGTCAACCGAGCAGCTTGGGGAATCTTCGTATCCAGGATCAGCTTTGCACATTCTTGCCAATCGTCGGCGCTAAGCCGATCGCGGCAAGCCGCGATCGGAGCAATGACATCGGCCGCAAGCGCCGCGGCCCACTTGCCACCCGGCGCTTCTTCTTCGTAAATCCGGTGCGCCGCGTGCAGTTGGGCCAGAATCGTGTCGAGACGGTCGCGCACAATCTCTTTCTGTGCCGCACCCAATTCGCTCGAGATTAGATCGTCCGCCTCGGCCAGGCGCTCCGCCAGGTCGCACCAGCGGTCGCGTGACGCGACGCCATCCAGGAACTCGTGCAGTCGAATCACGCCGGCCAGAAAACCGCCGCTGTCACGCAGGTCGCGCCGGCGCAGCAACCCTCGCAGAGCCGGCACGAGGTGCGCCTGTCGCCAAGCCCATTCGATCGTCTCGTCCAACACCTCGGCTTTGAGCAGCATGGCTTCGTCCGCATCGATGATACGGAACGCCGGATCCAGCGACAGCTCGTGAAAGTTCTCGCTGATAAGTCTTTTGCAGAAGGCGTGGATCGTGCTGATATCGGCGCCCTGGAGGAGCACGAGCTGGCGGTTGAGGCGTAGATCGTGCGTTTGCCGATACGTGTCACGCAACTGCTGGCCGATCCGCGCCCGCATCTGCTCGGCCGCGGCCTCGGTGAAGGTCAGCACGAGCATATTGAGTACGTTGGGACACAGATCCACCTCTCCGACGAGACTGACACAACGTCCCGAAAGCACGGCGGTCTTGCCCGTTCCGGCCGAGGCCGTGACCAGCACGTTGCGCCCCCGAGCCGCAATCGCCTGGGCCTGTTGGTCTGTCCATTTGATCTTCCGCTCGGCCGTCATGCCCCGTTGCACTCCCCTATCACGTCGAGCTTGCTCTTAGGTTCCAGAAAATGGTAGTCGTTGACCTGCCAGTCGAAGCGACACACCGCCTTGAAGTCACAGTGGCTGCAGGCCACCTGTGTGCCCAGGCGATACGGATGCACCGCGACCTGCCCGCCCATGATCTCAGCCGCCAGCGCGATCATCTTGTTCCGTGCGAATTCCAGTACACGCTGGAAATCATCAGGCTTCAAGGCGCCGCTGTTGGCGTAGTACCCGTACTGTTGATCTTTGTTTGTGACGCCGAAGTTGTAGAACTGGCTCCACCGCGAACCGGGGTCCGGATCGAGCTGCTGGGCATATGCGCCGTCGAACAGCCCCTTGGCTTTGCGTCCGAAGCGATCCGCTTTTTGGGCCAGATCGTCCAGCGCGGCGCTCGCAGGCGCGCGCTCGATGGGCATGCAGAAGGCACCAATGGCCCCGTCGACGGGCGCCTCGGCCATCTCCGAGAGGGCCAACAGGTACATGGGCAACTGGATATTCAGGCCGTGATAGAACTGGGACCATTTGAACGTCGTCGCTGACTCCGTTCGCTTGTAGTCGAACACCAGGGCCACGCGCCGGCCTTCGATCTCGGCCACGTCGATGCGGTCGATCTTACCGCTCAGGGTCAGCACGCCTCCTTCGGGCAAAGGCAGCTCGAACTGCCCCAGACTCTCTTCGCCCGTGCGAACGTCACCGAAAGCCGCTTCGGAGAGAAGGGGTCGAAACGCTCCCGCGCGAGCCATCTGCGCGATCTCCAGTACGCATTCTCCCAGCACTTCGCTCGCGTTGCTGATGATGAACGCGTTATGGTCCGAGCGCGAGCGGAACTTTGAAATGAACGGGTCCGTAGAAGCGAAGTCTTCAATCCGCTCGTGCAGCAATTGGATGAGGCGGTCATCGTCCACATCAGCAAAGTCCCGGCCCTCCACCGCCAGGTGCTTGTGCAGCGCATCCAGGACGGCGTGATAAAAATTGCCGAGGTCCAACGGCTCAAGCTTGAATTCCCGGCGCGGCTTCAACTCCAGGCTGTAGCGGCCGAAGTGCTTGAACGGACAGGCGGCAAACGTCGCCAGTTTCGTGGCCGA
>CP070782.1:2854709-2860600 GCA_020346325.1 Phycisphaerales bacterium | reverse complement strand
GAGCACGCGGCAGCCACAGATGCCCACTTCGCTGTGTGCCTCCATGTATTTCAGAACGCGCTCGATGGCGTCCCCGACGATCAGCGTATCCGGGTTCAGCAGGAGGACATAGTCGGCATCCGTCTGGGTGATGAGGCGGTTGTTGGCCTTGGAGAAGCCGAGATTGGCCCGGTTTTCGACGACTTTGACCCGGCGAAACTCTGATTTGAGCATGGCCACGCTGCCGTCGTGCGAGTCATTGTCCGCGACGCAGATGTCGAAGGGCGTCCCGTTGGCCCCGGCGTAGATGGACTCGATACAGTCCCGCAGCAGGGCTTTGGTGTTGTAGTTCACGATGGCTATCGACAGCGTCATTGGATTTGGCCTGCTCAGCTCCAACTGAGGAACTTTTTGAAATCGGTTGCCAGCGCGGCCGGATGGTGCACGTACAGCTTCGCCCGAGATCGAGCCCGTTTGAAAAGCCGGCCCCAGCCTTTGTTGTACGCGTGGAATTTCGCCTTGATCTCAGACTCCAAAACCGCGAAACGCGCCGGGTCGATAGTGTCGACCTGTTGTCGACCGTCAGTCTTGTAGTAGTCTTTCGGCAAAGTCACATAGAATTCTTCACGTGTCATCTCAGCTTTGACAAGACCCCGTCTGATGCCCTCCTCGAACATGGCGGTGCCCGGAAAGGGCTCGTATACGCCGATCGATGCAAAATCGGGTCTAATCTCATACATCAAATCGAGCGTTCTGTAAACATCTTTTTCGGTTTCCCCGGGGGTGCCGACGAGGAAATAGGCCGTCCAGTGGATTCCTGTTTGGCGCAGCAGCCGGGCGGCGGCGCGTATTTGATCGAGCCCGATACGCTTGTTCATACGCTCCAGCACCGCCTCGCTGCCCGACTCGACCCCGACCTTGATACTGTTGCAGCCGGCCCGTTTCATGCAGGTCAACATCTCCTCGTTGATCAGGTCGACCCGGGTGTTGCACTCCCAGCCGATATTAAGGTTTTCGGCGGCTAACGCCGCGCAGAAGTCGCCAACGCGCCGGCGGTCGACGGTGAATGAATCGTCCTTGAAGCTGAACTGGTTCGTGCCGTAGCGCCGGCGCACGAGGCGAATTTCCGCAATGATGTTCTCGATGGCGCGATAGCACACGCGGTTCGTGTCGGTGGCGCAGAACGCGCAGGAGAACGGGCAGCCGCGGCTGGTCATGATCAGCCCCATGTCTTCGGGACTGTATTTGTCATGATTCATCAGCAGGCTCCGGTCGGGGCTGGCAAGCCGCTCAAGGTCCGGGATCTGCTTTTCCCACGGATTGTGTCGGATAGCGCCGTCGCGGCGGAACGATACGCCGTCCAGGCCCTCGAAGTCGTCGCGCTGGTGGGCGATTCTTTGGATGAGCTCGACGATGGTCTGCTCGCCCTGGCCCCTGAGGACACAGTCGACGGCCGGACAGATGCGCAATATCTCATCGGCCTTGACGGTGGCATGCGGGCCTCCCATGATGACGGGGCAGTCCGCGCGCCATTCCTTGGCCAGGTCGGCCACATGGAAGGCTGAAGCGGCGTAGGCGGTCCAGATGGAGATCCCAATAACGTCGGGTTTCTCGTTCTGGATGGTCCGGCGCATCTGCGTCCAGACGGGGTGACCGGGTTGGCGAAAGGTCTCCAGATACGTGGCATGGTACTCGCCCAACCGGGTGTAGTCCATGACCGAAGGCGCTTCGTTGCAGTCCGCGTCGTAAATCGCCACTTCGTGACCCGCCTCCGCGAGCACCGTGCCGATGCACACCAGACCCAGGGGGAAGTACCGATTGTAGAATCCCATAAGTCGGTAAAATGGAGGATCTATTAGGAGAATCTTCACTGCCGGTCCTTGCCCTACCCCTCGTGCGGCCGCCCGCAGCAGAAGCAGTCAGCCATGATCCCCGGGCCGTGCGCCTAACGCTTCATACATACGCTTCTGCCGGAATGCTATTCTATCAACGGCGAAGTCCGTCTCAACCCTTTTCCGGGCGGCCTCCGTCATCGCGTCACGCTCGGCGGGGGATTGCCCCAGGCAGGTGGTTACCGCCTCGGCGATGGCGCCGGCGTCGCGCGGCGGGACGAGCAGGCCGGTCCGGCCGGCGACGACCATTTCGGAAACCGCACCGACATCCGTCGCGACGACCGGGACCTTCATCGCCATCGCCTCCAGGACGACGACCGGGCACGATTCCAGAATCGACGGCAGCACGAAGACATCGAGCGCGTGGCAGATGCGGGCGATGTCCGTGCGGAAGCCGGTGAAGATCACGTCGTCGCGCAGGCCGAGTCGATCGAGCAGAGCCTGGAGACGGTCCCAGTAATCGGAGGCGGTATCGAGCTGGCGTCCGACGATGAGGAACCTGGTCTTTGGCTGTCGCTGCTTGAGCTGACCGGCCGCTTCGATAAAATCGTCGTGTCCCTTCATCACGTTGATGTTCCCGATGGTGCCGATCAGGGCGTGATCGGCCGGGATCTGGAACTCGGCGCGCAACGCCTCTCTGTCACGAGCCGTGAAGCGGTCCGGGTCGAATTCCTGCGGATCGACCGCCGAGGGCAGAAACACGATCTTTTCTTCGAGGCGCCGATGGTTTCGAGGATACCTCGTTCTGATGTTTTCGCCCTGGATGATGATGCGATCGGCCAGCCGCGCGACGATAGGCAGGAATATCTTTCTCAATCTCGGGCCGATGTAGTCGTTATAAGTCCAGACCACCGGGACGCGCGTCAGCGTGGCCGCCAGGGCCGGCACGAAGTTGGTCACCCCGTCGACGTGCACGATGTCGATCTGGTGCGCGCGGATGAGCCGGCGTATCCGCAGGAGATTGTACGGCAGAAAGCCCAGGAACCGGGCCAGATTCAGCAGGGCAGCGCGACGCTGGAAGCACTGAATGTGGGTGAGTTGAAACAACTGGGCCTCGTCGGGTTGCCAGGGGTCGTCGGTCTTGCGCCCCACCAGGAACAACGTCTCTATGTGGTGTCGCTTGAGGTGACGCGAGACGGTCAGCGCCAAACGATGGGGCCCGCCCACCCGATTATCGAGAATGCAGTAGAGAACTCTCATCGTTCAGCGTCGATTCCATAGGTGCGGTCTAATTGGTGACGGAAAATAATGAAGCCAAAGAAGATCTGCATGTAGAACTGAATGGATATCAGCAGGTGGTTGTAGAATGAGAAGATAACGACGATCAGTACGACCATATAGAGATTCAGACAGGCCAGACAGCGCCGGGCTTGATACCGAATGCTCGCGGCCAAAGCGCCCAGGAGGTACGGAACAACCGCCAGGCCGATGAAACCGAAATCCTCGTAGATATTTCGCAGGTACGTGTAGACGTTGGCGGGGTACGGGACGAAGATCATTTCCATGTGGACAATGTTCGTCGTGTCGGTCGGCGCCAACAGATGAAAGCGGACCAGCCACTTATAGAAGGGGAAGAACAGACTCTGCCCCAGGCGCCAATCGTGGCTGTGGCTCTTGAGGAATTCTCCGAACGCGGCCAGCGGCGAAGCGAGGTACCAGTAGATGGAGAACAGAAAGCCCAGCAGCCGGCTCTGCCGCTCGTAGGTGGCGCCCTTTTGCAGAACCAGTTCGATCAGGAGAAACAGAACCACCCCGGCCGCGACGGGTGCAAGCAAGTGCCAGGCAACCTCGCGCGGGCGTCGGGTGCGGTACAATTGGTGCATGAAAAGATATGACAGTACGGCGAACAGGATGTTGATGGTGACTTCCTTGCGGGCGAGGCTGACCATGCCGGCACTGATCGACGTCAGCAGGAACAGCAGGACGTAGGTGTAGCGCCATCGGCTGCGTCCGACGTATATCAGGATGCCCAGCAAAACGAAACCGATGGAGAATACGCTATCGGCCAGGGTGATGCCGATCGTGCACAGCCGGATGCCGACCATGTCCGGCGTGATGACATCGGTGAGGGTATTGCGCCACAGAGTGGGATCCGAGACGAGGCGACGCAGTTCGATTTCATGTATATCGGCGAGGATGACCACGCGCACCACACATAGCGCCACGGCCAGCAGACCGAAGCAGAGCGTGACGTTCAAATACTTTCCAAGCTGCTGGCTGGTCAGGGGGCGATTCGTAAGCCGGGGCAGCATGCCGTCCGTGGCCCTCAGATGCACCAGCGTGTTCCAGGTCAGGTACCCCAGCGCAAAGGTTGCGACATTGAGCAAGACCGCCCACGCGAGCTGTGGCGCCGCCGACGGGAACAGACCGGTCCACAGCCCCCCGGTGTACAGGGCGGCAACCGAGACCCATACGGCCAGATAGAGAAACAGCGGATTGACGAGGTATCCGGTCATAGGCGCAGGTCGTCTCTCCTGCCCAAGCGTCCGCGAAGTCCGTCGGCGAGGGCACGGCCGACGAGGGCCAGTCCACGTGGACCATGGCGCAATCCCAGGGCCAGACTCAAAACCGTTAGCTTGAGGTTGCGCAGCCAGGTGAGATTGAAGTGGCGATTGACGATGAGCATGTTGCGAATGTTGTAGTACTGTTTCCAGTCAAAGGCCGGACGTGGCGGTCGCGGATGGTAGACTTTGCTGTCGAGCACCGTGTAGATATCGAGAACGCGCGCGGCGCGCCAGAGAAAATCCTTCTCGTCGCCCCAGATGTAGAAGTCCTTGTTGGGTAAACCGATTTGGGCGACCGCTGACGAGGAGATGAATGTTCCGTTGAAGGGGCAGGCCCAGCGATAGAGGCCTTCCCGCGCCCGGCTCTGAATGTCCGACACGTGCCAGTGGTAGACACCCAGTTTCGGATGGCCCTTTGGGGATAGTTCCTGGAGCGGAAACGCCAGGGTGTCGTCGTCCCGATGATCCTGCGAGAGCACCAGCGAGTTCAGGAGGAACGGCTGATCCGAGGCGGCGGCCAGTCCTTCTTTCTTGGCGACGAGCGTCGCCAGGGCTCCAGGCGTGGGCGCCAGATCGTCGTCCATCAACCAGAGCCAGTCGAAACGGGCGTCGGTGGCGCGTTTGAGTCCCTCATGGAATCCGCCGGCTCCTCCGGTGTTCTCCGGCAGCCGCACGTAGCGGATATGGACGTGCCTCGGCGCGTGCGTCGGCAGCGGGACCGTCCTGGCGCTTTCGACCGCGGCGTTTTCCGATGTGGCCACGGCCGTGATGCGGTCCGCCGCGAGTAGTGACTCATAAGTCCCGTCTGTGGAACAGTTGTCGACGATGTAAATCGCATCGAGTGGGAAGGTCTGTCTCAGCAGGGACTCCAGGCACACGCCCAACAGCCTTTTCCTGTTGTACGTCACCACGACGGCAGCCATTCTTTCTCGGTTCGTCTCAGTCACGCGCGCGGATCCTGTCATACAATTCCAGGGCACGGCCTACCACTTGATCCAGGTTCAGGTATTCGTACTGAGCCAGTCTACCAAGAAAGTACACGTCGTCCAATGCGTCGGCCCGGGCCCGGTACGCCTGGTACAACCGGCGATTGGCGTGCGTGGGGATCGGATAGTATGGCGGGCCTTCAGCGGCGCTGCACTCATAGCATACCGTGGTCTTGGGGTGCGGTTGGCAATACAGATGCTTGAACTCCGTGATGCGCGTGTAGTCCTCTTCGTTCGGATAGTTGACCACGCCGACCGGCTGGAACCACTCGGTATCCAACGTTGCGAACTCGAAGACGAGGCTGCGGTAAGGAAGCGGGCCGCAGGCGTAGTCGAAAAACGCATCGATTGGTCCGGTGTAGATGAGTTGTCGGTACCTCTGCGACGCTGTGTCTCGAGGATATTCGGTGTCCAGCCGGAGGGTGATATTGGGATGGCTGATCATCCGCTCGAACAAGGCCGTGAAGCCTTCGCGGGGCAGTCCCTGATAGGGATCGGCAAAATAGCGCGTGTCCCGGTCGTACCGTACG
>CP070782.1:2850556-2854609 GCA_020346325.1 Phycisphaerales bacterium | reverse complement strand
TTCGAACTGTACGGCTCGAACGACGGGATCGATGGTCCGTACACACTGATCGCCGCGGGCGACATCGTCGACTTTGCCGGCGCGGTGGAGTGGCCGCGTTTCACGCGGAATGCCACCCCGATCATGTTCGATAACGACGTGGCCTACACCAGCTATCAGCTTCTCTTCACGGCCATTCGCGGCCCGGTCGGCGGCTCGGTCAACAGCATGCAGATCGCCGAAGTGGAACTGATCGGCGTTCTGGCCCCGTAAACGCCGCTTGGCGGCACAAATTCAACGCTTCAAACGGGTCGTGAGCCTCGCTCGCGGCCCGTTTTCTTTACGGCCGGTTTCCGGCCAAAAATACGTAGTTGCCGCAGATGCAGAGGCCCGACCCCAATGCCGATAAAGAGATAAGGGAGACCAGGAAATACTTGCCCGCAGCGGCTCGATCTGGTAAAAAACAATTTGGCTGGAAGCACACGGTTTCGCAGTCGGCACGGCTGCGGACACCACGGAGCGAAGAGACGAGACGGTGCGGTAAACCAGTCACATCACAAATAACGCGTCTGAGATCTGGAGGCCGTGGGTTCGGATGGAGACATGGCTGAACAACGACGCAGGTGAAACGTTCCCGCGCAGTCAGATTTGCCGGTCTCGGTTCTCAGAGCATGTGGTTTGTCGGAAGCGAGGAGGTCGGCACGGGCATCTCATAGTCCTGTTGCGTATCTGAAGGAGGACTGTTATGGCTAAGACACAGACTTGTTTGCTTTCTTTTGCGCTATTGCTAAGCGTACTGACAGCGGGCACGGCGGTAGCCGCCGGCCCGGGTCTGGTCGCGCACTATCGACTCGACGAAGGCAGCGGCACGACCGCCTACGACAGCTCGGCCAACCGCTACGATGGGACACTGCTGGGCCAGCCCCAGTGGGTCTCCGGCCCGGGGGATGCGGGGGTAGCGCTCGCGTTCCATCCGAACAACGCCTGCACCGGGATCGAGTGTCCCACGTTCGACCCCACCGATGGGACGGGGCAATTCTCCTTCACCATCTGGGCCTTCTGGGACGGCGAGGAGACCTACCACCATTTCTTCACCAAGTCGGACGGCTGGGGCCAGGCGACGATGATGTTCCAGCTTGAACTCTGGGGCGGCAGCACCAGCGCCCCTCACTTCAACCGGATCGGTATTTCTTACGATCCCGACTCGATCCCGTTCTACGAGATGCCCAAGAACGAATGGACGCACTTGGCCTTCGTGTACGACGGAGCTGAGATGGTCGTTTATCTTAATGGCGTCGACAGCATGGGGCCCAAGGCTGCCACCATCGGCACGGACGCGGTCAATGCTCGGACGGTGATCGGGGTGGCCGACAATGATGCGCGGGTTTGGACGGGCATGCTCGATGACGTGCAGATCTACAGCCGGCCTCTTGCGGCCGAGGAGATCGCCAAGATCATGGAAGGCAGTGTCGGACTCAGCTCGGGACCTCAGCCGGAAAACGAGGCGACGGACGTTCCCATCGACGTGACGCTGGGCTGGACGGCAGGGGAGTACGCGGCGACCCATGATGTGTACCTGGGGACATCCTTCGACGACGTCAACGACGCCGACCGGGCCGATCCGCGCGGGACACTGGTCAGTCAGGGTCAGTCTGAGACGACCTATGACCCCGAAGAGCTGCTCGCCCTGGGCCAGACCTACTACTGGCGCGTGGACGAAGTCAACGCGGCCCCCGACTATGCGATTTTCAAAGGGGACCTCTGGAGCTTCACGACCGAACCCCTGAGCTACCCGATTACCGGGATCAGCGCCACGACCAATGGTATCTCCGACGAAGGGTCGGGTCCCGAGCGGACCGTCGATGGCTCGGGCCTCAATGCCGACGATCAGCATTCGGTGGAGGCAGGTGATATGTGGCTGGCCCAGCCGGGCGATGGCCCGGTCACGATTCAGTACGATCTCGGTCGTCTCTATAAGCTGCACGAGATGTGGGTCTGGAACTATAACAGTGCGTTCGAGCTTATCCTGGGCTTCGGTCTCAAGGAAGTCACCGTGGAGTATTCCGTCGACGGCGCCGACTGGGTGTCGCTCGGTGACATGGAGCTGGCCCGGGCGACCGCCACGTCCACCTACACGGCCAACACCGTCGTCGATCTGGCCGGCGTGGCGGCCCGCTTCGTCCGCCTGACGGTCAACAGCGCCTGGGGCACGATGGGCGCGCAGTACGGTCTCAGTGAAGTCCGTTTTCTCTACATTCCCGTCCAGGCCCGCGAGCCGCACCCGGCCGACGGCCAGACGGAGGTGGACCCGGGCACGGTTCTCAGTTGGCGGGCGGGACGCGAGGCCGTGTCTCACCAGATCCGCTTCGCCACCGATTCAGAGGTGATGCTGGCCGGAACGGCGCCGGTCGAGACGACCGCTGAAAGCGCCTTCGCGCCGGGAGGCCTGGACTTTGGGACGACGTACTACTGGAAAGTCGACGAGGCCGGGGGCGCCGACGGGAGCGATCTCTGGGAAGGTGACATCTGGAGCTTCACCACCCGGGAGTTCGCGACGGTCGACGATTTCGAGAGCTACAACGACGAGGACCATCGCATCTACGACACCTGGATCGATGGCTGGGTCAACGAGACCGGCTCGACGGTGGGTTATCTCGAAGAACCGTTCGCCGAGCGGACCATCGTGCACGGCGGCCGGCAGTCCATGCCGCTGGAGTACAGCAACGCGGCCGCCCCGTACTATTCCGAAGCCCAGCGTGACATGGGCACGGCCGATTGGACCGTCGGCGGGGCCACGGCGCTGCGCCTCTATGTTCAGGGCAGCGCGACTAACGACCCCGACACGCTCTATGTGGCGCTGGAGGATGCGGCCGGCCATGTGGCTGTGGTTACGCATCCGGATCCGGCCGTCCTGACGACCGACACCTGGCAGGAATGGACAATTCCGTTCGATGATTTCAGCGGCGTCAACCCGGCGGCGATTCGCACGGTCTATATCGGCGTCGGCGATCGAGATAACCCGACCGCCGGTGGTGCCGGTCTGATCTTCATCGACGATCTCCAGTTCGGCCGGCCAATCGCGAACTAGCGCCATGCGTGGAAATGTCACTCGAGAGTGGTGACGGTCGTGGTGATCTCCAGGGATATCTGGTCGGTGGTATCTAGCTCCGGCCTGCCGGCCCAGCGAGTCTCGACCTGTCCGCTGAGGTTCGTCGTTTCCTGCTTGCTCAGCAGCCAGCCCGTGGAGCGATCCACGGTCAGGGTGGCCTGCGATGTGCCGCTCAGCGCGTAGCGGATTGTGGCCTCGTCCATGGTCTGGACGATGGGCTCCTGTTCGGCGCTGCGCCGGCTCTCCATCTTGATCGTGCAGATGTCGTCTGTTGCGGCCGTCAGTGCATACGTGGCGGCCATCTCAACTGGGATATCCACGTCGACGGTGCTCCGGCCGCTCCAGGCGTCGCTTTCGCGCAACGGTTGTTCGGGCAGCGCAACGACGAGTTTTCCCAGCGTGCTACAGAGTTGGTGCTTGCCCAGCCTGGGAACGTTCTCGCACTGGGTCTTGAGCGCTTGGAGGTATTCTTCGCGTGACTGATAGCGGGGATCGGTCGCGCCGCCCCGCGCCGCTAGCTGTACTTCGGCCACGGCGCGATACAGTTTGTCCATGTCGAAATTGACGACCCGACCCTGGGCGGACACCACCATCGTGCAACGCCCGCTGACGAAGGGGCTGTACATCTTGCCATAGTTATTCGTGCTATCCGGCGGCTCGGTCGAATCGTATTGGGCACGTGTTGTGCCGCCGGTCTCCATCTTCATCTGCACCGCTGCCAGCGTGACGGCAATGGGCGTGTTCCCGTTGGCGTCCGGCGGTGCCGCCTCCAGTTCCAACGTCAGCGTCTCTCGATTCGTCCCGCTTTGTTGAAGGGTGTCTCCCTGTATGGACAAGGTGGTTACGGTGGTGATCTGTACGATGCGCGTCGTGCCCGGGTCCGGGGCGAAGCGCAGTCGGACTGCCGGTGCGGTTGCAGGAGCCGCCGGCTCTGCTACGGTCGCGGCGGCGGGTGCCGGTGCCTC
>CP070782.1:2846859-2850456 GCA_020346325.1 Phycisphaerales bacterium | reverse complement strand
CGGCCATGATAGCCTCCTCAATCTCCGAACCGCTGTAGCCGGCGGAGATCTCCGCCAGGTGCGCCAGATCGAACCGATTCGGATCGCGGCGGCGCTTTCTCAGGTGGATGGAGAAGATCTGCTTGCGGATGCCGGGCTTGGGCAGGTCGACGAAGAAGATCTCGTCGAAGCGGCCCTTGCGCAGCAGTTCCGGGGGCAGCGCCTCGATGTCGTTGGCGGTGGCGACCACGAAGACCGGCGCCTCGTGCTCCTGGAGCCAGGTCAGGAGCGTGCCGAACATGCGCTGCGACAGCCCGCCGTCGGCGCTGCGACTGGCGGCCGAGGCAAAGGCCTTTTCGATCTCATCGATCCACAGAATCACGGGGCTCATCGCCTCGGTTTGCAGCAGGGCTCGCCGCAGGTTGGCTTCCGATTCCCCGATGAAGCTGTTGTACAGCGTCCCGGGGTCCAGCCGTAACAGTGGTTGCTGCCAGGCGGTGGCAATCGCCTTGGCGCAGAGGCTTTTGCCCGCGCCCTGGACGCCTAGCATGAGCACGCCCTTGGGCGGCGTCAGGCCGAACTCCCGCGCTTCTTTGCTGAAGGCTTCGCGTCGCTGACTGAGCCATCGTTTCAGTTGGTTCATACCGCCAATCTCACTGAGGTCCAGCGGGGTCTGGATGTATTCAAGCAGATCGCTTTGTTGGATCATGCGGCGTTTGTTGGCGATGATGATGTTGATGTCTTCATCGCGGAACCGCTGGTCGGCCGCGACGGCATCGCTGATGATGCGGGCGGCCTGGCGCCGCGTCAGTCCGCGCAGATTGCGCACGATCGTGTCGAACCCCTTCTGCGTGATGCCGATCTCGATGGGTTTCTTGCGGCGCAGCCTCTGCAGCGTGGCGCGGATGATCTGCTGGAGTTCTTTCTCATCGGGCAGCGACAGTTCGAACGGCCGGCTGTAGGCTTTGACCACCTCGGGCAGTTTGTCACTGCTGTCGATCAGGATGATGACGATGCCCGTCTTGTGGAAGCTGTCGACCATGTCGCGCAGGACGCGGAGGGCCTTTCCCGACCGGACGTGTTCGGCCAGATCCAGCGTGACACACAGCGACCCCGGTTTGGCTTGCGACATATTCAGCAAGCCGGCGGCGGGGACGTCGGTGCTGTCAATGGCCGGTCCGCCGTCGATTAACCCGTCGCGCACGCCTTCGGCGACCGACCAGACCCACATGTCGCGCTTGAGCTTCTTGGCGGTCTTGCGCACGATCTCCAGGGCGTAGCGCTCCTCCTGGGTCACGATGGAGATGCAGTAGCTGCCGGCCTGGATGAGCTGTTCGAATCGCTCGAAGTCGTTCATTCGGTGTTTTCCTCTGACGCGCTAGTTCATGGGACCGACCAGTTCGACGATGTTGCCATCCGGGTCTTTCAAGAGCGTCAGGTAGTTGTTGCCACCCAACTGATACGGCGCCTTCACCGGACTGACACCGGCAGCCTTCGCCCGCTCCACGGCCGCCTTCGTGTCCGTCACTAGCACCGTCAGATAGCTGTAGCCCAGGCTGGAGCTGATGTACTGCTGGTCCGTCTTCTTCGGGGCCGCGTCCGGGATCTCCATGAGTTTCAGGCGCGTCGCGGCTGGCTCGTCGCCCAGGACGAACACCCGCACCTTGAAGCGATGGTAGTCGGTCAGGCCCGAGTCGCCCGCCAGTTGGCCCGAGACGTCGAAACCCTGCACCTCGCTGAACCCGACGGCCTCGGCGTAGAACTTCGCGGCCTTCTCCACGTCGCTGACCACCACCCCGATATCGATCGTCGACCGGGAAAATGCCTTTTCCATGTTGCTCGTCTGCGCCGCCCGGGCCATGAGCAAGCCCATCGTCAGGCCTACGCCCAACGTGATGAGAACCATGCGCCTTTTCATGCTGTCTCTCCTATCCTGGATGGTTGCATTGCCAAGGCGGCGCGAACCGGCCGTCCGCCTCGCTCGTTTGACCGTCAGCTTATCGCAAACCGCTGGGATTCGCAAGCCCCGTGCCCGTTCGCTGCCGGTGCCTGTGGTTGACAGCGAAGGGCCGGGCCGGTAGTCTATGGGGCTCAATAACGGACACTCATAAGGACAGGCTTCATGAAGATTTCGCTGGATTGGCTGAATGACTATATCGAGACGGGCCTCGAAGCCGCGGCGATCGCCGAGGTATTGAGCGATCTGGGCTTTCCCTGCGAAGGGATCGACCGCGTCGGGGACGACGTCGTGCTCGATGTCGAGGTCACGAGCAACCGGGGCGATTGTCTGAGCCATATCGGCGTGGCCCGCGAACTGGCGGCCGCTACGGGCAAGGAACTGAAGCTGCCCCAGATCGAATTGGCCGAGGCGGTCAAAGCGGCCTCTGAGTATGTCCAGGTGGAGATCCAGGAGCCCGAGTTGTGCGGCCGGTACACGGCGCGCGTGATCGAGGGCGTCCAGGCGGCCCCCTCGCCCGACTGGATGGTCCGGCGTTTGACGGCCATCGGCCTGCGGAGTGTCAACAACGTGGTTGATGCGACGAACTACGCGATGATGGAAACGGGCCAGCCCCCGCATGCCTTCGATTTCTCGACGGTCGAGGGGGGCCGGATCGTGGTCCGGCGCGCCGTCCCCGGCGAGCGCCTCGTCAGTATCGATGGAACTCAGTGCGAACTGACACCCGAGATGCTGGTGATCGCCGATGCGAAGCAGCCGGTGGGGATCGCGGGCGTCATGGGAGGCTTGCAGACCGAGGTAGGCGATGCCACGACGACGATCTTGCTGGAGGATGCCCATTTCGATCCGGTCTGCGTGCGCACCACGGCCCGGCGGCTGTCGCTGCCTTCCGACGCGGCGTTCCGCTTCGAACGCATCGTCGATATCGAACGCGTCGACTGGGCCTCCCGGCGCACGGCGCAACTGATCGTCCAGGTGGCTGGCGGGCAGGTGGCGCAGGGCGTGGTGGACGTCTATCCGAAGACGCATGAGGTCGCACTGATGACCATGCGGCTGTCGCGTCTGAACAAGCTGCTGGGCATCGAGGTGCCGACCGATGAGGTGACGAGGATCCTTTCTTCGCTCTGCTTTGACCCTCAGGTCGCCGACGACACAGTGACATGCTCGGTGCCGACGTGGCGCAGCGACGTTCATCGCGAGGTCGATCTGATCGAAGAGGTCGCGCGCGTCTACGGCTATGACAAGGTTCCCACGCGCAAACAGATCCAGATCGAGGCGGTCCCGGCCGATCCGCGGCAGAAGCTGACTCAGTCCGTCGGCACGTTCCTTAACGGCTGCGGTTTCTATGAAACGGCGACCGTTACGTTTATCGACCAGGCTACCGCCAAGTTGTTCGCCGACGGAGAGGCGGGCGAACTGCTGGGCGTCAAAGACGTCTCGCGCAAGAGTGCCAACCTGTTGCGCCAGACTGTGCTCGGTTCGCTGTTGACGGTCTTGAAGACGAATGTCAACGCCAAGAACCTGCCGTGTCGCATCTACGAGGTCGCCGATACGTTCGCGCCGTCAGGGGGCCGGGACGCGCTGCCGGACGAGGCGACCAAGCTGGCCTTGGTCTGCGATGGCGACCTGCGCCGTCTGCGCGGGGCGGTCGAGGGGCTGAT
>CP070782.1:2842974-2846759 GCA_020346325.1 Phycisphaerales bacterium | reverse complement strand
TACCTACCTGGCCTTCAATGTGACCGACGAGAATCAGGCCTTCGATGCACTGGAGGCCAATCTGTCCGAGGAACTCATCGCGGATGTGTACCTGGACAGTCGCCGGCGTCTGAGTGCCGGGACCCGGCAGGGCGCGCAGGTCACGGTCAAAGCGGAGCAGGTCAAATCCGTCAAGGAGGTCCTGTCGGACTCGAGGAGTAACACGTCCTTAACCTACCCCTGTCAGTGGGTCGTGACGGCACGGGTAAAACATCTCCAGCTCGTACACGACCGCCAGAACATTTATCTGGGCGAGTTGACGATCGGGATCGAGGACGATCGGTGGAAGATTACGAAGCTGGTCCTCAAGAATGAGGAGCGGATTATCAAGCCATGGCAGAAGGCGTGATCCAAATCAGAGATTTGCAGTTCGGCTATCGCGTGGGGATGTTCCGGATGGCGGTGGAGCGCCTGCACATTGCCGCGCAGGAACGTGTGGCCCTGATCGGGCCCAGCGGCTGTGGCAAGACGACTTTGCTGAACCTATTGGCCGGTATACTCGTCCCATCGAAAGGGGAGATTGGCGTCGATGGAACCTGCATTTCCGCCCTGAATCAAGAGGATCGTCAGGACTTTCGCGCCTTGCGGATGGGCTTGGTATTCCAGGAATTTGAGCTGTTGGAGTATCTCACCGTGTTGGACAATGTCCTGCTCCCGTTTCGGCTCAATCCCATCCTGCAACTAACAGAAGCGGTGCGGAAGCGTGCCCGGGCGTTGTGCGATGAGGTCGGCCTAGGTGACAAGATCAAACGCTACCCAGCGCACCTGTCCCAAGGGGAACGGCAGCGGGTGGCCGTGTGTCGTGCCCTCGTGACCGAGCCGAAGGTCATTCTCGGCGATGAACCCACGGGCAACCTAGACCCGGCGAACCGCGATCTCGTCATGGATATTCTGTCTGAGTATTCAGAGTCGAGCCAGGCGCCCCTGGTGATGGTGACACATGACCACGAACTGCTGGATCGGTTTGATCGGACCATGGATATCCGGGAGGTGGCCGCGTGAAGCATGTCCTCTACCTGGCCTGGAAATACCTGCGTTTCAATCGTGGCAAGACTCTGGTCCTGGTTGGATCGATCAGTCTGATCTTGTTCTTGCCGGCCGGACTGTATGTCTTGGTGGAGCAGGGTGGAGAGACCTTGACCGCCCGGGCACAGACCACCCCGCTACTGCTGGGACCGATGGGCAGTGCGGCGGACATCATGCTGAGCAGTCTGTACTTCAAGGAACCGACCCTGACGCCGCTGACCTTCGATCAGGTTAACCGTATTCGTGACATAGGGCTGGCGCGCGGGATTCCGCTGCACCTGCGCTATACGGTGGAGGAGCAGCGCATTGTCGGCACGACCCTGGACTATTTTGATTTTCGCCAGCTGGGCTTGGCGCAAGGGCGCAAGATGAGTCTGCTGGGCGAGTGTGTGTTGGGGGCAGAAGCGGCCAGGGCCTTGAACGTCAGTGTCGGCCAGGCGGTGATTTCCACACCGGCCGGAGCCTTCGATGTGGCCGGGACCTTTCCCCTCAAAATGCCGGTCGTGGGAATTTTACAGCATAAGGGAGACGCTGACGACCAAGCCGTGTTCGTGGATCTGAAAACCAGCTGGGTGATTGCCGGCCTGGCCCATGGTCACATGGATGTGACCCGGCCAGATATGGAAGCGGGGGTGTTGAAACGGGAAGAGGACAATGTGGTGGCCAATGCCTCAGTTCTGTCGTACACCGAGATCACGCCGGACAATGTGGATTCTTTCCATTTTCATGGTGATCCAGATCAGTTCCCAGTGGACGCGGTGATCGTCGTGCCACAGGATCGCAAATCCGGGATCCTCCTGCGCGGCCGCTATCAGAAGGAAACCGACGTGCAGATGCTTGTCCCCTTGACCGTGATTCAAGATCTGCTCGATACGGTGTTTGTCGTGCGCGACTATGTGGTCCTGGCAGGAGTCGGTGTGGCCGGCGCGGCCTTTGTGATCATGGCTCTGGTCTTTGCTCTGTCCATTCGTCTGCGTCAGCGTGAGATCGAGACGATTCGCAAGATCGGGGGAGCCCGCCAGCGCTTGCGGGCCATTTTGTGTACCGAAATCGTTATCGTGGTCGGTGCTGGCATTGGGCTGGCCGCACTGTTCACTGGCATCGTCAGCCGCTTTGGCAATCTATTGCTGCATATCGTGGAGATGTAAAATGATGAGGACGGGCTCGTTGATCGTCTTATACGTCGTATTGCTGAACGGGTGTGCGGAGCAGCAAGAGGAAGGCGCTGCGTCGTCAGATCGGACGCCGGTGGTGTCGGTGTCGAATTATCCGTTGCAGTATTTTGTCGAACGTCTGGCCCCCTGGATCGACGTTCAGTTTCCCGCCGACGCCTCCGGCGATCCTGCTTATTGGAGGCCTACCGCCGAGGAGATCTCCCGCATGCAGGAAGCCGATTTGATCATCTTGAACGGGGCGTCCTATGAGAGTTGGCTGGCCAATGTCAGCCTGTCGCCAGCGAAGCTGGTTGATACGTCAGCCGATCTGACGGGTCGGTTCATTCCCTTGGAAGGACATACCACGCACAGCCACGGTCTGGAAGGCGATCATGAGCACTCCGGAACGGCGTTTACGCTCTGGCTGGACCTGACCCTCGCCCAAGCCCAAGTGCAAGCCTTGAGCAATGCTATGGCGAAGAAATGGCCGCTGCGCCGTGCCGAGATCGAGCAGGCCGCTACTGCGCTGATCGGAGAACTGGAGTCACTCGATAGTCAACTGGCGGCCGTGGTGAGTGAAGCGGCAGATCGTCTGGTTTTGTTTTCCCACCCCGTGTATCAATACCTACAGAAGCGCTATGGCATGAACGGCCGGAGCGTCCACTGGGAACCGGATGCCATGCCGGATGAGGCCATGTGGAAAGAGCTGACCGAACTGGTCGCGACCCATCCCGCCCAATGGATGATCTGGGAAGGTCAGCCTCTGCCCGAGATCGTCACCAAACTCGCTGAGATGGGCATCGAAAGTGTGGTCTTCGATCCCTGTGCCGGCAAGCCCGAAGAGGGTGATTTCATGACCGCGATGAAGCAGAATGTGGCTGAACTGCAAAAGGTATATAGTCCCCAACCGTAGATTCGAGGGGTAGTACGATAAACACGTTCGAGACATTCAAGGTGTTTTCCGCCATCGCGGTAGCGATCTTCATTGAGGCCATGCCCTTTCTGGTCATCGGTGCCCTTTTCTCGGCCACCATTGAGGTGTTTGTCTCGACCGAGCGTTTGCTGCGCTGTATTCCCAAAGGCTTGGTAAGGGGTCTGCTATTGGGAATTGGCGCAGGCTTTGTCTTGCCCACCTGTGAGTGTGGTGTGGTGCCTATTGTTCGTCGGTTGATGCACAAGGGCGTACCTCCCTATGTTGCGATTGCCTACATGTTGGCGGCGCCGATCGTTAACCCGGTGGTCCTGGCGTCGACCTATCTGGCCTTCCGCGGGAGCCTGACGATGGTGTTGGCCCGCGTGGTATTGGCGGCGGTCGTCGCCGCGGCCCTGGGGCTCTATGCCCGATGGTCACCGAACGTGCTTCTCAATGGAGGCGGTTCCGGCAATGGCACGCAGGCGCACAACCATGACCATACCGGGCAGTCACTCATCCAGAAGAGCAGATCGGTGATGATCCATGCGGCCCAGGAATTCATGGACATGGGGAAGTTCCTCATCATTGGTGCCATGGCGGCGGCCGCTTTCAAAACGTTATTGCCCGAGAACATCATGTCCCTCTTCACCGGG
>CP070782.1:2832362-2842874 GCA_020346325.1 Phycisphaerales bacterium | reverse complement strand
TTTTGTTCCATGTGGTATCAGCCGTTGAGAGTACAGGTATGCTGCGGTTGTACAAGCTGCGGCGTAATCATATTTTCATAGCTCTTTTTGGAAGGACAGTACGATGCGAGGAAAGGAAATTCACACTGGATGGCTGCTCTGCGCGCTGCTATTGCTGGCTGTGGCCTCCATATCCGCCGCCGGTCCGCGGGACGATCTCTGGAAGCAGGTGGACGATGCGTTTGCCAAAGGATTGCCCAGGACTGCGATAGGTATCCTGGAGGAAATCATTCCATTGGCCTTGGAGGACCAGGCTTACGCCGAGGCCGTCAAGGCCATAGCCGTCAAGATTGACCAGGAGGGCCACATCCAGGGCGACAGGGCTGAAGAGAAGATCGTCCGCCTCGAAGCCGAGATTGCCGACATACCCGATCCTGCCAGGTCGGTGGCCGAAGCGATCCTGGCGCACTGGTATTGGCAGTATTTCCAGCAGAACCGTTGGCGTTTCATGAACCGAACGCAAACCGCCGAGCCGTCCGGTGAGGACATCACAACCTGGGACCTGGCGCGAATATTGGCAGAAATTGACGTGCATTTCACTCTGGCCCTGGAGGCGGACCAGGAGTTGAAAGCGATTCCCGTCTCTGAATATGACGATCTCCTGGAGAGGGGCACTGCACCGGATACGTACCGACCAACGCTGTACGACTTTCTGGCCCATGAGGCGTTGTCGTTCTACAATTTGGGCGAGCAGGCGGGCGCCGAATCCATGGACGTGTTTGAAGTTATGGCCGACAGCCCCATTTTCGCTCCCGTGGCGGACTTTCTCGGCTGGCAGCCCGAGACTACAGACACAGATTCGCCCAAGCTCAAGGCCATTGGTCTCTATCAGGAATTGCTGGCCTTCCACCAGGACGATTCTGACAAGACGGCGTTCATAGATGCGGATCTGCTTCGGCTCACGTTCGGTAACAACCACGCATTGGGGCCCGAAAAGGCCGAGCGTTACGTTGCGGCTCTGGAGCGGTTCGCGGACCGGTGGGCCGGGCACGAGATTGCCTCTCGCGCACTATACGAGTGGGCCTTAATCGTGCATTCACAAGGGAACCTGGTCTTGGCGCATGAACTGGCGAGTCGTGGGTGGACTGCGCATCCGTCCAGTGTTGGCGGCATCTGGTGCTACAATCTGATCCAGCAGATCGAGGCCAAATCAGCTTCGATCAAAACAGAACGAGTATGGAACGATCCACTGCCCGCCATTGAGGTCACCTATAAGAATGTGGACCGTGTCTTCTTCAGGGCCGTGGCCTTTGGGGCCGAAGAGGCTATCCAGCGTGCCTGGAGACATGTCGACGATGACGAACTGACGACGTTGCTCAGAATTCAACCGGCTCTCGAGTGGAGTGCGGACCTGCCGGCGACGACCGATTTTCGGCAGCGCAAAGAGGCAATTGCCGCTCCGAAAGGTCTCTACAAAGGCTTCTATTTCATCATCGCCAGTCACGATCCTTCTTTCGGCGGTAACGATAATCAGGTCAGTGTGGCGCGCGTATGGGTCAGTGACCTGGCGCTGGTGGTGCGCGACCCGCGGCGAAGTGGTCCGGTCGAGGGCTTTGTGCTCGAAGCCGGCAGCGGCGAGCCGGTTGCAGGTGCGACCGTTACGCGCTGGACGTATTACAACTGGTCGTACTGGCAGCCCGGCGCTCAGACGAGTTCCGATGAAAATGGTTTCTTCAGCTTCTCGCTTGACACCGGGAGCCGATCATTTCTGGTCATCGCCGAGCACGCAGGAGATAAACTGGCCAGCCAAAACAGCTATCGGGCTCGTTCCGCATCGACCGACCCGACAAGCCGGGAAAGCACCGTCTTCTTCACGGACCGGTCGCTTTATCGTCCGGGCCAGACTATTCACTTCAAGGGCATCTGCATTCGTACGGACTCCGGGCGGGACAACTACAGGACGCTGGCGCGCCGACAGCTAACAGTGGTGTTCAAAGACACCAACGGCCGGGAGATCGCCAGCCACAAAGTGCGCTGCAACAACTACGGCTCATTCAGCGGCAGTTTCACCGCCCCGCGCGATCGTTTGATGGGCCGGATGAGACTGGTCGCGCAGGACGGTCCTGGCGGCTCGGCATATTTTAACGTAGAGGAGTACAAACGACCCAAGTTCCGTGTGCAGATCGAAGCGCCCGACGAAGCGCCGAGGCTCGACGCCGAGGTTGTGGTGCCGGGCAAGGCCACCGCGTACACCGGCGCTGCAATCGGAGGCGCCAAGGTCGGTTGGAGAGTCGTGCGCGAGGTTCGGTTCCCCATCTGGTGCTGGTGGGCCCGATGGATCTATCCGGTCTTCGGAGTCGAGCAGATCATCGCCCACGGCTCGACAACCACCGAAGCCGACGGGTCATTCTCTATTACCTTCACAGCCAAGCCGGACCTATCCGTTCTGCCCGAAGACGAGCCTATATTCTCGTACCGGATTCACGCCGATGTGACCGACACGACGGGCGAGACTCGCTCGGATGAGCACGTGGTCCGTGCCGGATACACGGCCCTCCAGGCTTCCATATATGCGAACGCTTGGCAAATTGCGGACGAGCCTGTGGAGCTGACCGTGACGACGCAGTCCCTGGACGGTCAGCCCGAGCCCGCCGGGGGCACGGTCAGGGTCTATACCTTGGCACAGCCCGAGAAGGTAATCCGTCCCAGTCTGATATCGACAAGGTCTCAGCCGGATGCTTCCGATCCGGATACTTGGGAACTCGCGGACTTGGTTGGCGAGCACTCATTTTCAACCGATGCCCAAGGCGTGGCTGTCCTGTCTCTAGCGCTTGAGGCCGGCATCTACAGGGCGGTGCTGGAGACTCAAGACCGCTTCGGCAAGCCGGTAGCCGCGCTACGTACGATCCATGTTGTGGATCCGCAGGCCGATCGTTTCGACGTGCGCGTGCCCGATCACCTTGCTGCGCCCAGATGGTCTGTCGAACCGGGCGAGTTGTTCATGGCCCTCTGGGGCACCGGATACAAGACCGGCCGGGCATATGTTGAATTGGAGTGCCGCGGTGAGGTCCTGGGGGCCTGGTGGACCGATCCGAACCGGACGCAGGAGATCGTTGAACAGGAGGTCACCGAAGACATGCGCGGCGGATTTACGCTGCGGGTCACGTACGTGCGCCAGAACAGGGCATATGTGAGGGAACGTATCGTTGCCGTTCCCTGGACCAACAAGAAGCTGACCGTTCAGTGGGAGCGTTTCAGGTCTCTGCTCGAGCCTGGACAAGAGGAAGTGTGGACGGCGATAATTACCGGAGCGGATGCGGCCGCCGCGCTGGCCGAGATGGTAGCGGGTATGTATGACGCATCCCTGGATCAATATCTCCGTCACAACTGGACGCAGGGCTTCGGCGGTTTTCGAGCTGAATCATCGCGTTTGCGCAGCAGATTCGAGAACAGCGCGGTCTCTTTTGGAACCTCTGTTTCGGGGTGGCGTGTTGAATACCTCTCTGCCGGACTGTCCTACCGCCATTTTCCTGCAGATATCGTCTATTGGCCAATGTTCTGGCCCGACACGCCTCCATATAGCGGCGGGCAAAGTGGGGCCGGCGGTTCCGCTCCTTCGGCCGGCCGCACCGGCGGAGATACTTTCTCGTCACAGACCAACGCCGCCTTTGTTTCGGGTGGATCACCAGCCGACCAGGCCGAGCCGGCCTCCGGTCCGGATCTTGCCCAGGTCTCGGCGCGCAAGAATCTCGACGAGACCGCGTTCTTCTACCCACATCTAATCTCCGATCCGAGCGGAGCTGTCAGGATCGAGTTCACAATCCCCGAGGCTCTGACCGAGTGGCGTTTTCTGGGCTTTGCCCACGACAGTCAGATGCGAAGCGGGTTTCTGACCGACACAACCGTCACGGCCAAAGAACTGATGGTCCAGCCCAATCCGCCGCGATTCGTGCGAGAAGGCGACACCATCGAGTTCACGGTTAAGGTCAGCAATCAGTCCGCGGCACGCCAGACGGGCAAGGTGAGCCTGTTGCTGTCCGACGCGCGCACCCTCGAGTCCCGTGACATCGAACTGGGCAACGTGATTCCCGAGCAGGACTTCGACGTCCCGAGCATGGAGTCGCGAACGTATTCGTGGCGTCTGGCCGTGCCCGATGGCATCGACTTCCTCACGTACAAAGCCGTTGGGGCGACGAGCCGTCTCAGTGACGGCGAGGAAGGTTATCTGCCCGTGTTGAGCCGTCGGATTCTGGTGACCGAATCGCTGCCTCTGCCGGTGCGCGGGCCGCAGACAAAGGAATTCGAATTCACCAAGCTGCTCGAATCCGGCCAGTCGTCGACCCTGCGCCATCAGAGCCTCACGGTCCAGATGGTGTCGCAGCCGGCGTGGTACGCAGTCATGGCTTTGCCCTACCTTATGGAGTATCCATACCAGTGCAGCGAGCAGATCTTCAACCGGCTCTACGCCAACACCCTGGCTGCTCACATCGCCAACTCAGATCCCAAAATTCGGCGCATCTTTGACCAGTGGAAAGGTACCCCGGCCCTCGACAGTCCTCTGGAAAAGAACGAGGACCTCAAGTCCGTCGCCCTGGAGGAGACCCCCTGGGTCCGACAGGCGGTTGCCGAGTCCGAGGCGCGCAGAAATGTCGGCATACTGTTCGACCAAAACCGGCTGACCGACGAGACCTCGCGCGCTTTGTTCAAGCTCGAACAGATGCAATTGCCCGACGGGCTATGGCCGTGGTTCCCCGGATGCCGCGGCAGCAAATACATTACACTCTATATCGTCACCGGCTTCGGGCGGCTGCGACACCTTGGGGCGGACCAGGTCGACGTCAGTTGTGCGATCAGGGCGCTCGATGCTCTTGATGACTGGATGGACGATCGATACCGCTGGATTCTAGAGCACGGCGACAAAGATCAAAGCAACATCAGTTCGACGGTTGCGCTATATCTATACGGACGCAGCTTCTTCCTGGCCGACAGGCCCGTGGATGTCAGATATCAGGAGGCCCTCGATTATTGGCTGGGCCAGGCCCGGCAGAATTGGCTACAACTGTGGCGCCAATCCCAGGCTCATCTGGCCATAGCTCTCAAGCGTTTCGGTGATCTGCAAATTCCCGCCCAGATCATGCAATCGATTCGGGAACACAGCGTTACCGACGAGGAACTCGGCATGTACTGGCGCGACCTCGAACGCAGTTGGTGGTGGCATCGCGCGCCCATCGAAACGCAAGCGCTTATGATCGAGGCCTTCGACGAGGTCCTGGGCGATGTGCAGGCGGTCGAAGATTGCCGGGTCTGGCTGCTTAAGCAGAAGCAAACGCAGAATTGGAGGACGACCAAAGCCACGGCCGACGCCGTTTACAGCCTGCTCCTGCGAGGCACCGACTATCTCGCCTCCGACGCTCTGGTCGAAGTCGCGCTGGCCGGCCAGTGGATCGAGCCGGACCAGGTCGAGGCGGGCACCGGATTCTACGAGGAGCGTTTCGTCCGCGGCGAGATTGAACCGGCCATGGGCAGAATCACCGTCAAGAAGGTCGATGAAGGCGTAAGCTGGGGCAGCGTGCATTGGCAGTATCTCGAAGATATGAGCAAGGTCACGCCGTACGTGGGCACGCCGCTGCAGCTCACAAAGGCTCTGTTTGTCAAGAGAATGACCGATGACGGCCAGGTCTTGTACCCCGTCGAGGGCTCGCTGGCCGTTGGTGACGAGTTGGTGGTACGCATTGAATTGCGCGTGGACCGTGACATGGAATACGTTCACATGAAGGATCAGCGGGGCAGTGGAACAGAGCCTGTTGAAGTTCTCAGCCGGTACAGGTATCAGGACGGCCTGGGCTACTATCAGAGCACGCGTGATACTGCCACGCACTTCTTCATGGATTACTTGTCCAAGGGCGTGTACGTCTTCGAGTACAGCACGCGCGTCCAGCACAAGGGACAATACCAGACGGGCATTGCCTCGATCCAGTGCATGTACGCTCCGGAATTCAACAGCCACTCAGAGAGCTTCGATATCGAGGTTCAGTAGTTGGTAGGACGGGTTTCGGCCCGCCGATCACCGAGGGTGGGGCGACTCCTTGAGTTCGCTCAGGGCTCGCCCCACCCTACAACGATGTCTGCTTTTTCTATTGCAAACCCGTGCGCATATCTTGTAGACTCGGAGCCCAGTTTCGTGGCTCTACAGCCGATAATTGAAACCGCAACGAAAGGGAAAGTAATGACCAAAGACAGCATCACTCAAAGACGCCAGTTCCTAAAGTCGTCCGCCGCCGCGGGAATGGGGCTGGTCATTTTGCCCAGCGGCGTGCTCTCCGGCGCTAATGCCCCGAGTAACAAGCTTAATGTGGCCCTGATCGGGGTCGGCGGCCGCGGCCGGGCTCACCAGAGATTCATTACGGATGAGAACGTCGTAGCTCTCTGCGACGTGGATCGGAACAACCTCGCCAAGGCGGCCGAGAAGTTTCCGAAGGCGGAGCAGTATGTCGACTGGCGCCAGTGCCTTGACCAAAAGGGACTCGATGCCGTGATCTGTGCCACTACGGACCACACGCACGCCTTCATTGCCAACTGGTCAATGAATCGTGGGCTGCACGTCTTCTGTGAAAAGCCAATGGCCAACTGCGTGAATGAGGCGCGCGTCGTGCGCGAGACCTACATGAAGAACAAGCACAAACTCGCCACGCAATGCGGCACGCAACGTCATGCCAATCCGAACTTCAACCGCGTGCGCGAGCTGATTCTGGATGGAGCGATCGGCACACTGACGGATGTTTACGCCTGGGGCAACCGCCAGATCCCCAGGCCCGGTTACCTGCCCGCCGCCGGAGACCCGCCGGAGCATCTCTGTTACGATCTTTGGCTCGGGCCATCTCCGTGGCATCCTTACAACCCCGGCTACTTCGGCGGCTGCCTGAAGTGGAACATGTACTGGGACTTCGGTAGTGGGCAGATCGGCGACATGGGCAGCCACGTAATGGATCTGGCCTGGTTCGGCATGGACACTACTCTACCGACCACGGCGCAGGCCGAGGGCGATCCGTTCAATCCGGACGTCACGCCCGTCAAGCTGGAGTCGCATTTCGATATGCCGGGCAGTGATTGGCATCCGCCGATCCGACTTCACTGGTATCAGGGCGGAGCGATGCCCAGGTCGCCCAAAGCCTACGTTGATCTCAACAAGATCGGTCACGGGGTGATGTTTAAAGGCAAGAAAGGCTATGTCGTTTCCGATTTCGGCTCGCGTTTGGTGCTGCCCTATGGCGATGACTCGGATCTGACCTATTACAAACGGCGCAGCGAAGACGAAGTTCTTCCGGATGTAGGAAACTTCCTGCACGAATGGACCAACGCGTGTAAGGGCGATCTCAAGACTTCGTGCGATTTCAAATACAGTTGCGATCTAATCGAGACGATGCTGCTGGGCCTGGTGGCATATCGCGTCGGCAAGAAGATCAATTATGACGGTGCCGCCGGTCGGGTGACGAACAGCGCCGAGGCCAACTCGCTGCTGAGCCGCAAATACAGGCCCGGCTGGACGCTACACGGCTAAGAATTATGACAGAGCAGGGCTGCGCAGGAGCATCTTGAAGGAGAGCAGGAAATGAGTATGACCGTGAGACGCCGAGCAGGAACTGATGAGCCTGGGAGGCAGACATTTTTGCCAATGGGCTCTCCCCGCGGACGCCAGCTATTTTGGTTGTTCATGCTGATCGCGACTTCATTGGTGTTTCACGGTCAAGCCTGCGCCGCCCGGCGGCCAAACGTTTTGTTCATAATCTCCGATGATCTGAACAATTCGATCGGCTGCTACGGGCACCCGAAGGTCGAGACGCCGAACCTCGACAGATTGGCGTCGCGCGGCGTGCGCTTCGAGCGTGCCTACTGCCAGTTCCCGCTGTGCGGACCCAGCCGCAATTCGATGCTCTGCGGACTGCATCCCAACAGCACCGGCATACTGCGCAATTCACAGATCTTCCGCCAGACGATCCCCTCGCACAATAGCCTTCCGCAGGCGTTCCGCCTCGAAGGATATTTCGCCGGCCGTATCGGCAAGCTGTATCACTACAATGTCCCGAAATCCGTCGGCACGAACGGGCACGACGATCCGGGCTCGTGGGAGCTGGAACTCAACCCGGCCGGTTGCGACCGTCTGGAGGAAGAGCCGCATATCTTCAGCCTCAGGCCCGGTCAGTTTGGCGGTACGCTAAGTTGGTACGCTTCGCCGAAGAGTGACCAGTATCACACTGACGGGCTGCTCGCCGCAGATGCCGAGTGGGCCTTGGAGCGTTGTGCTCGCCAGAAGGATCGCCCTTTCTTTCTCGCAGTCGGATTCTACCGGCCGCATACGCCGTATGTTTCGCCGAAACCCTATTTCGAACGCTATCCCGAGAGGGAAATGCCCGTCGTTCGGGGCGTCAAGGAGGATCAGGCCGACCTGCCGGCGCCCGCACTTGGCAGCTACAAGAAAGAGCAGGACAAGCTGACCGATGACCTGCGCCGTCAGTGCGTCCAGGCCTACTATGCGAGCATCACTTTCATGGATGCTCAACTGGGGCGCGTGCTCGATGCGCTGGATCGGCTAGGCCTGGCAGACAACACGATCATCGTGTTCACCAGCGACCACGGCTACCACCTCGGTGAGCATGGGTTGTGGCAGAAAATGAGCATATTCGAAGAGAGTGCTCGCGTTCCGCTGATTGTCGCGGCGCCGGGGACAGGCGCCGAGGGCGGCGTGGCCTACGATCCCGTTGGGCTGATAGATCTCTATCCGACGCTCACGGAACTCTGTGGCGTCAAGGCGCCGAAGAATCTACAAGGCCAGAGCTTGGTTCCGATGCTCAAGGACCCGAACGCGACCGGCCGCGGCTGGGCGATCACGCAGGTGACGCGCAACCGCAGCAAGAAACAGGGCGGACCTTTCTTTGGCTACAGCCTGCGCACGCCGCGATGGCGCTACACCGAGTGGGAAAACGGCGAGCAGGGCAGAGAGCTTTACGACCACGATGCCGATCCGCGAGAGCTGACCAATCTTGCCCGCGACGGCGCGCAAGCCGAAACGATGGCGAAGCTCTCACGACAACTTCGCGGGGCCATCCGACAAACATTTCCCGCTTCCGGCAAGACGCCTCAACTCCGGCCGGCCCTCTGGGCGCCAAATCTCACTCATCCCTGAACTCATACGATGCGATCTATCCTGCTCCAATGAGGAATAGCCTTGACCTCAACCTCTGGATCGGTTTGAATCTCACGCGATGTTCGCTGTACCGCAAAGCAGATTAGGAGAATCAACATGAATAAGTTTCCGTGTACGGTCTGTCTGATTTCGCTGATGACATTTCATGGTGCCTCGGGCCAGGTGACTTCGGAACTCGTTGGCGAACTCCAGTTGCGATCTTTGGGGCCGACTCTCAGGCCGGGCCGCGTGGCCGATATTGCGGTGGATCCGCGAAACCGCAGCGTCTGGTATCTTGCCAACGGCTCAGGTGGTCTCTGGAAGACAACGAATCGCGGCAACAATTGGGTGCCGATCTTCGATGAAGGAGGGTCATATTCGCTGGGCTGCGTGACAATAGACACGCGCAATCCCGATGTAGTCTGGCTTGGGACCGGAGAGAACTCGTCCAATCGAAGCGTTGGTTACGGCGACGGAGTCTACAAGAGCACCGACGCCGGACAGTCGTGGAAGTGCATGGGGTTGCGTGACTCGCAGCACATCGGCAAGATTCTCGTCGACCCGCGCGATTCGGACGTCGTATTTGTGGCGGCGGAAGGACCCCTGTGGTCGGGCGGCGGGGATCGCGGCCTGTTCAAGACAACCGACGGCGGCAGGACATGGAAAGTCGTTCTCCGAATTAGCAGGAATACGGGCGTCACCGACATTGCTCTCGATCCGCGAGATTCCGACGTGATCTATGCCGCGTCTTACCAGCGACGGCGTCACGTCGGAACGTTGATCGGCGGGGGGCCGGAGTCGGCAATCTACAAGACGACCGATAGCGGCCGAACCTGGAAGAAACTTACCAATGGATTTCCAACGGCTGACAAGGGACGCATCGCTCTAGCCGTCTCGCGGCAAGATCCCGATGTTGTGTACGCTCTGGTGTGCGCCGCTGGCGAGGAGGGCGGTTTCTTCCGCTCGGCCGACCGTGGCGAGACCTGGACTCGCCAAAGCGGCTACAAGGTGGTCGATCCGCAATACTACGGAGAAATCTACGCCGATCCGCATCAGTTCGGCCGGATCTACGCTATGGACATGATATCCAATGTCTCAGAGGACGGGGGCACGAACTTCAAGCGCGTCTCATGGAAGATGCACGTGGACCACCACGCGATGGCTTTCGACCCCACAGACCCGAACCATCTGCTCGTAGGAAACGACGGGGGGCTCTACGAATCGTACGATCGCGGCAACACCTGGCGTCACTTCACGAATCTGCCGACGGCGCAGTTCTATCGAGTGGAGACCGACAACGCCTTGCCGTTTTACAACGTTTACGGCGGCACTCAGGACAACGGGTCGATGGC
>CP070782.1:2820724-2832262 GCA_020346325.1 Phycisphaerales bacterium | reverse complement strand
GAATCAGATCGCGCGGGCAGACCGGACGCGCAACCACGTTCTCGCCCCTCGCATCCGAAGCGCCGACAACAGATCCTCCCTTGAAACCGCCGCCGGCCACCACCGCGGAGAAACACTTGCCGTAATGGCCTCTGCCGCCGTTCCAGGGTGGGTCCCACTGGATCTTCGGGCCGCGTCCAAATTCGCCACTCCACCAGATGATCGTCGAATCCAGCAGACCTCGCTCGGACAGATCCTGGAGCAGCGTGGCCAGTCCCGCGTCCATCTCGGGCAGCTTACGCCGCATGATCTCAAAGTGCTGCTTGTGGGTGTCCCACCCATTGTAGTTGATCGTGATATAGGGCACGCCATGCTCGACCAGCCGCCGCGCCATGAGGCAGGACTGGCCGAACTTGTTGCGGCCATAGCGCTCGCGCATCTCGTCGCTCTCCTGCGACAGATCGAAGAGTTGACGGGCGTCGCCAAACATCATGTTGTACGCCTTCTCCTCGCAACGATCCAACTTCTGGAAGCGTGGATTCTCCGGCATCGCCTGGCCCAGTGAATCGAGGGCGTGCAGCAACTCGCGACGCCGGCGCTGGCGCTCGTCCGAGATGCCCTTGGCAACGATCCCCTCCACCACAAACGGATTTCGATTCGGGTCGCCACCGGTAGCGAACGGCTTGTGGCGCGGCCCCAGAAAACCGGCCTCGGAGAAACGGCCCTGCGGCTGGGTCAGCACGATATACGGCGGGACCAGGCCCTGATAGCCGTGTTCGTAGCCCTTGAACAGCGACACGACGGCGCCGATGCAGGGATAAACGAGCCGGCCCGGGTCACGGCCGGTCTGCACGCGATACGATGCGGTCTCGTGGGCGTTGATGCCGTGCGTCATGCTGCGGATAATCGAGTACTTGTCGGCCTGCTTCGCCAGCAGTGGCAGCAACTCGCAAATCCGAATGCCATCGACACTGGTGGCGATCGGAGCTTTCAGAGGACCGCACCAGTCATGGCCTGCTTCCGGCTTGGGATCGAACGTGTCGAGGTGGGAGGGCCCGCCCCACATCCAGATCTGAATCACAGATCTGGCCCGCGGTATGGGCGGCGCCGTCTGTACCGCGCGCCCGAAGGCGCCGGTCAGAGCCAAGCCCGCCGCCCCGGCAAGCCCACGCCGCAAGGCTTCACGCCGCGTCAGGACATTTGTGTTGTCCGGCCTATTCATGAAACCACCTCCTCACGCGCTCGGCCAACCTAGTGCCGATAGAGAAATTCCTTGGTATTGATCAGTGCCCAGACCAGATCCGTCGTCGCCTGCCTGGTGTTGAGGCCTTTGGCCTGGAAGTATTCTTCGGCAATGATGCGCTCGGCCTGGGTGGGATAGCGCGACAGCACGTTCACATAGATCATGCCGATCAGGGTCCGCTTGTTCCCCTTAGCGGTTTTGATCCACCCGCTTAGCCGCCTGCTGCGTTCGATCTTGTTCTGGATGTGCGTGGAATTGAGCAGGTGCAGGCGCTGGGCGTCCGTGGGCTCGTTGCTGCGCTCGGATTGTAGCCCTGTGTCACGCGTCGGCCGGCCGAACATCTCGAGGAACTGGCTGGTGATACTGCCGTCCGCCAGTTCAATCGAGGGGTGCTCCTCGGGAATGAAGGAGAAGGGCTCCGGGATCATACTGGAATAGCTCTCGCGGGTCCCGGAAATCCAGCAGAGGGCGTCGATCAGTACCTCCGCGTCGAGTCGGCGCACTGGATAGCATGCAAACAGCGCCTCGGCTTGTGGATCATCGCTCTGCGGAATCGAAGACTGCTGATAGATGCGCGAATTGAGAATCAGGCGGTAAATGTGTCCCAGGTCGTAATCGGCCCGGACCAGTTCCTTTTCCAAATACGCCAGGACCTCTGGATATAGCGAGGGATTGTCCGGGCGAATATCGTCCGGCTCATGGATGATCCCCCGACCGAACAGCCAGGCCCAGACGCGATTGACGATGCAGCGCGCGAACCACGGGTTCTCCGCCGTGATTAGCCAGTCGGCAAAGACCCGCCGCGGGTCCTGCTCGGGCCGGATCTGGATGCGCGCCCCGTCAGGCAGTGACGCCATTTGCGCCTCCACCGGCGCCGGGTCCAAAAAGACAATTTCTTCCTTCCACTCAGCCGTCTTCTTATAGGCCAGGCGCGAGAAGAAGACCTCCATGTTACGCTGTTGGGATTCGGGCCACCGATCGAAACGCGTCCCCATGAAGGTCAGAGCGACCGCGCTGGCGATAGCCGCCGGCTCCTGGCCCTGCACGGCCCGGTAGAAATTCACCGGCGGCACGCGAAAGTTGCTCCCGCTCGAGGTCAGCAACGCCCGGGTAAACTCATCGTAAGGCATGTTCCCCCGCAAGGCGTCGTGAATCCAGCGATGATACGCCTGCACGGCGTTGGGCCAGAGGTTGATGGGGAATTCGGCCTTGACGCGCAGCACATCGCACCACTTGAGCGTCCAGTAGTCGGCAAAGGCCTCGCGCTGGAGCAGGTCGTCAATCAGGATCGCGCGTTTGCCCGCCGCCCGGCTCCGGAGGAAGCGCCGCACTTCCCCTGGCTCGGGCAATCGACCGATCAGATCCAAATGAACTCGCCGCACGAACACTTCATCGGAACATACGTGTGCCGGCTCGACGCCCCGCTCGCGCAACGCCCCGAGCACCAGCGTATCGATACGATTCCGGCCCGGCCCCGCGTACCGCTTCGCACTCTCGAGCTGCGGCAGACGCGTCTGAGCCCAGCAGGGAAGGGATACCCACACACTGAGAGACCACAGCAGAATCACCCTACGCCGACTTTTTCTCATCCGGTCGGTCTCCGAAACAGAAGACGAACCGAGGCACACATCACGTTCATCGAAAGACAAAGGAGACAACCTCCGTAACGACACCATCAACTGGTCGATTCATCCGACATTCTAACAGTTTGACTGCCCCGGCGGGAAGCCAACCTCAAGAAATACCCATTTTTCGCCGGCACTCATTGAGATCGAGTTTCCCGGAACCAGGATGCCTACTCCCGTAATCCGGCCCCTGCATGGGCGATTCTGTTGCCGAGGCCCCCATCGATCCCTACAATACGACGTACCCGTGACGTGTGAGATTGCGATGAAATTGGACGAAAGAAGAACAATCTGGAGTTGGGCCCTTTACGATTGGGCCAATTCGGCCTTCGCCACGACGGTTATGGCCGGGTTCTTCCCGCTCTTTTTCAAACAGTACTGGAGCGCGGGGGCCGACGTCAACGTCAGTACGGCCCGCCTGGGGACCGCCAACTCGGTCGCGGGCCTGATCGTGGCACTGTCGGCGCCGATCTTGGGAGCAATCTCCGACAAGGGAACGAACAAGAAGAAGTTTTTGACCTTCTTCGCCTTCATGGGCGCGGTGATGACGTGCAGCCTGAGCCTGGTCGCTCAGGGCCATTGGCCGTGGGCCGCGGCACTCTATGCGGTCGGAACCATCGGCTATTGTGGCGGCAACGTCTTCTACGACGCGCTGATTACCGGCGTCGCCTCAGCCAAGAAGATGGACGTGGTCTCGGCGCTGGGCTATTCGCTGGGCTACTTGGGTGGCGGTGCGCTGTTTGCTGTCAATGTCCTGATGACGCTCAAGCCCGAACTGTTCGGCCTGGCCGACGCGGCGGCGGCCGTGCGCGTCTCCTTCCTGACGGTGGGTCTGTGGTGGGCCGTCTTCACCGTTCCGTTGATCCTGTTCGTCCGGGAGCCGCGTACGAGCGAACCGCGTGCGGGCCTGCGCATGGTCCGAGCCGGGCTGAGTCAACTCGCCGGTACGTTCAAGGGCATCCGCAAAAACCGCATGGTCTTTCTATTCCTACTGGCCTACTGGTTCTACATCGATGGTGTCGATACGATCATCCGCATGGCCGTGGACTGTGGCCTGTCCCTCGGGTTTGACAGCAACGACTTGATCGTGGCTCTGCTAATCGTCCAGTTCGTCGGCTTCCCCGCCGCGCTGGCCTATGGCTACCTGGGTAAGCGCATCGGGGCCAAACGCGGTATCTTCCTCGCTATCGCTATTTACCTCGCCATCACGATCGGCGGCGCCTTCATGCAGAACGAGCGGCACTTCTACGCGCTGGCCATCGCCATCGGACTGGTCCAGGGTGGCATCCAGGCGTTGAGTCGTTCGTACTACGCCAGGATCATCCCCGCTGACAGATCGGCGGAATACTTCGGGTTCTACAACATGCTGGGCAAGTTTGCCGCCGTGCTCGGGCCCGTCCTGATGGGACACATCGGTCTGCTGGTGCGCCAGGTCAGCGGCAGCAACAACCTGGGCACGCGGGCCAGCATCGTCTCGATCGCGCTGCTGTTCCTTGTCGGCGGCTCGCTGCTGTGCTTCGTCGATCCGCGCGAGAACAACGGAATCACATCCAACCATCAGACAACAGGAGGCGAAGCGCTATGATCAATCGCCTGCTGGCACTGGTGCTACGCGCGATTCTGGGATTGCGCTACCGGGTCCAAGTCAAAGGACTGGACGCGGTTTGCCGGAAAGGCACCTCGGGCCTTCTCCTGCTGCCCAATCACCCGGCGCTGATCGAACCGATCATCCTCGCTTGCCACCTGCACAGAGGGCTCAAAGTGCGTGCGCTGGCCGACGAGACGCAGATCGACCGCTTCCTGGTCCGCACGCTGGCGCGGCGTATCAACGTCTTGTCACTGCCCGACCTGACGACGACGGGCGCCCAGTCGGTCCGCCAGGTGCGCGCCGCCATCGGCCAATGCGCCGAAGCGTTGCAACACGGGGACAACCTGATCCTCTATCCGGCCGGACGCATCTGCCGACAGAACCGCGAACAGATCGGGGCCAACAGCGCCGTCGAGCGAATTCTGAAGGCGGCACCCGATGCGCGCATCGTGCTGGTGCGCACGCGCGGCCTATGGGGCAGCCGGTTCAGTTGGGCACTGGGCCATCGCCCCCTGGTGATGCCGACGCTGCGCCAGGGCTTCAAGGCGCTCCTGCTTAACGGCCTGTTCTTCACACCGCGTCGCACCGTCGAAATCGAACTGACCGAGCCGGAGGGTTTTCCGATTCAGGCCGGACGCCGCGAGATCAATCAATACCTGGAAACCTTTTACAACGAGTCGCTCGAGCGCAATACCTACGGTCCCTATTCCGTCTGGGAACGTGGTGGCATCGAGATACGCCCCGAGCCGCAGCCCGCGTCATTGCGCGATTCGCTCTCGCAGATCTCGCCCGCCATCCGTCGGCAGGTCATGCGCCACTTGCAGGATGTCACCGGTGTCACGGCCATCCGCGACGACATGTCCCTGGTGCGCGATCTGGGGATGGACTCGCTCGCGACTGTAGATTTGATCACGTGGTTGGAAAACGAATATGGCTATTCGCAGATCGACGTCGATTCGCTGGGCCACGTGGAAGACGTGCTGCTGGCCGCTTCGGGCCAGGCCGTCTCAGCAGGCGAAACGACACTGCACCAAGTTCCGCGCCGTTGGTTTCGGGCCCGATCCCGGCCCGGTCGGCCGGAGAGGCTCGCCGACATGACGATCCCCGAGGCCTTTTTGTACCAAGCCCGCCACCAACCCGACAAGGCCATCGTGGCCGACCAACTGGCGGGCGTCAAGACGTACCGTGACATGGTCCTGGCCATCATACTGCTGCGTCGTCAGATCGCGGCGCTGCCGGGGGAGTACCTCGGCATCATGCTGCCGGCCTCGGTCGCGGTCAGCATCGTCTACTTGGCGGCGCTGTTTACGGGCAAGACGCCCGTCATGGTCAACTGGACGCTGGGACGACGGAACCTCAAACACACATTGGATACACTCGGCGTCGCCCATATCGTCACGGCCCAGGCCCTGCTGTCCCGCATCGCCGCGCAAGGGATTGAGTTGGACGACCTCATGGACCGCTTCCTGCCCCTGGAACAAATCCGAGGGGGCATCAGCCGCTGGGACAAGCTCGCCGCCCTGGTCAAATCACGTTTGTCGTGGTCGCAGCTTCGCCAGGTACATCCTTCGAAGACGGCGGTCGTACTCTTTACCAGTGGCTCCGAGAGTGTCCCCAAGGCCGTGCCGCTGACCCATCGCAATATTCTCCGCAACGTCGCCGATGCATACGAGTGCTTCACGCTCGCGGAGACGGACGGCTTCCTGGGCATCCTGCCCCCGTTCCATTCGTTCGGGCTGACCGTCTCGCTGATCCTGCCGTTGACTCTGGGTACGCGAGTCGTCTACTACCCCAATCCCACGCACGGCGGCATGTTGGGCGGACTCATCGACGCCTACAAACTAACGATCCTCCTCGGAACGCCGACCTTCCTGAATGGAATCCTGCGCGCGTCCCGGCCCGAGCAGTTGGGCAGTCTGCGTCTGGTCGTCTCCGGCGCCGAGAAATGCCCGGAGCGGATCTACGACACGTTGGCGACCACGTGTCCGGGCGCGACGGTCCTGGAAGGTTACGGCATCACGGAATGCTCGCCCGTAGTCTCGGTCAACCACGAGAACGATCCCCAGCGCGGGACCATCGGCAAGATCATGCCGTCCCTGGAATACGCGATTGTTAGTCCCGACTCACAACAAAGGCTGACCCCGGGCCGCGAGGGCCTGCTGCTGGTGCGCGGCGACAGTGTGTTCCCAGGCTATCTGAACCACGAAGGTGCGCCACCCTTCATCGAATTCGAAGGCAGGCAATGGTATCGGACCGGAGATCTGGTTGTCGAGGATCACGATGGCGTTCTGACCTTTCGCGGTCGGCTGAAGCGCTTCGTCAAGCTGGGCGGTGAGATGGTCTCGCTACCGGCGATCGAATCGGTGCTCGAACAGCACTTCGCCGATCCAGAGAGCGATGGGCCCACCCTGGCCGTGGTGGCGGCCCCTGTGGAAGAGAACCCTGATATCGTTCTGTTCTGCACAGACGACATTGCGCGGGAGGAGGCCAACCGGGTCATCCGCGCCGCCGGCCTTTCCGGTCTGCACAACATCCGCCAGGTCATTCACGTCGACGCCCTGCCCCTGCTGGGCACAGGCAAGATCGACCACAAGGCCCTCGTCGCGCAACTGGCCCGGCATTCGTAGGGGTAACCCCCTGTGGTCGCCCTCCTCCGGATCACGATGTACCTGCGTTATTCGTATCGGGGCACTTATGCGGAAACGGCGGGCGGGCACGGGGGCCCGCCCCTACGACGTGACAAACCACGTGTTGGGCCCGGGCGATGGCCTCGGTGGCACAGGCGCTTCGTCAAGGATTGAATGTCACTTGGCTGCTTCGAGCAGCTTTTTCAGGTCGACCTGCCCCATAGCCTGCTTGATCGTCACCATGGTGACATCGGTACCACTGACCTCCACGACGAAGCGATCGCCCGCGAACACGCGGAAGCTGCCGGAGCTGTCCCCGCGATCGTACTGCTCGTAGGCCTCATGGCCTTGATACGTGACGGTTTTCTCATAGCCCGTATCGGTCTGCGTGTCGACCTGTGTCACCGCCCATCCAGCCATTGCCATGCGCATCGGCGCACTGACGTTGCCGAGGTCCGTAATCATCAAATCCAACTGGCCGGAGTCGGCGTCCGCATACGCCGCCCGACCGGAAGCCACGTTGATCCCCATCATCGCCATCTGCCGCGCGTCGATGTCGGTGCGTTTCATCGTCGCCAGCGTGTCGGGCAAGAACCCTTTGAGAGTTTCGGGCCCGAGCGGCTGGATGTCCTGCCCCTGGTTCATGGCCTTGAGCGTCTCGGCATTCTGGGCCGCCATCACATTGTAGTCCGGCGCCGTGGTCGGGGACGGACTGGCCGCCGGAGTGGCCGATGGTTGCGGGGCCGGCGCGGGCGATTCAGACGAAGCCACGTCGTTCTGCGCGGCGGACGGCGTTGGCGACGGCGCCGCAGTCTGCTGCTCCTCTTCCTTCTTGCCACATCCGGCCGGCAACACGAGCAGAGAGCAAATGGCGACGATAGTGAGAAACCTCAGGACGAACAACATAGCTTGATCCCTTCACAGCCTGACTCTCTGAACTTCCTCCCTACCTGTCTCAAAGATTACCGCAAGTCGACCGAATCATCAAGACCGGGGCAGGACAATATGCAGCGGTGTCGCGTTTCAGAGATGCAGCCTGATCTTGCAGCGGGTCAGCAGCGCAGCCAGACCGAGGATCAGCACGGTGAAGATGCAAGAGCGAATGATGCCCGGCACGCCGCGGCCCAAAGCGTTCGGCCAGATCGTGACATTTAACCAGGCGAGCAGGTAGTACACGATGGAAGGCAATATGTAAGTCAGTAGAGGGTTCGCTCCAGCGGGCTTGAGCAACCGTGTCCACCGCACCGCGCGCTGGACGTCCACGACCCAGTACAACAGCACGTAGACCAATACACCGATCCCCGCACAATACAGACTCCAGGTCGGCGTGGCGTGCACCTTCGAAATCCCGTGCAGCGGACGCAACAGATACCCGGCGATAAACAACAGCATGGCGAAGACAACCAGCCACTCCACGCGCTGGCGGATAGACCGCGTGGGGCTGTCCTCCAAGAACAATAGCGACACGACGATGCCGGCAACGACAATGACACTGTGGGAGGCATTGCCCGTCTGTCCGTGCAGGAATGCCAGGAAGGAAGGCAACTCCAGGCCGCCCGAGCGTACGCCGACATAGAACGCGATCAGCAGGCCCAGACACCCGATCATCGCAGGCAGACGTCGGCGGAAGGCGAGATACAAAATGCAGGAGGTGACGTAGGCCCATCCGATCAACCCGAGAATGCCCCACCAGCGCGGCCCCATCCGGGTGCCGTCTTCGTTGCGATACAGCAGATACAGAAGAACGAGGACGAGGACGCCTGTCAGCCGCAGGCCGATGTACATCCACGGTCGCCAACCGAAGGCTGAGGGATAGGCGTTCCAGATCAGGATCATGGAGCCGTACATCAACAGTGCCCACGGCGCGAGGCCCATTCCCGCGACCTGTCCATCATGACTCGCCTCCGCGTTCACCATGAACACGCCCAGCACGAGCAATCCAAGCGTCCTGATCAGAATGTGCGCCCAAAGCCGCACCGGACCGGCGCCGCGGTCGCAGCGAGCCTTGATGGCCCACGGGATGGACATTCCTACTATCAGTAGAAACGTGGGGAAGACCAGATCCGGGAAGGTCATGGCATCGGCATCGGCCGGAGCATGCTTGAGCCAGGCAGGTATGTCACGCACGCCGGCCAGATCATTGACGAAGATCATCGCCAGGATCGTCAACCCCCGGAAGACATCGAGGGACAAGATACGGTCGGTCGCTGGTGGGCTCTCCTGTGCCATGTGCATGCCGAATGATTGAGATCGTTGTCTACACGGCTAGACATTCCGCCACGTCACGGGTTGTTTATCGACCTCGAGCATATCGATGCGGTCGATCAGCCATTGGCCGTTCGCCTGCTTCTTCAGGTGGAGCCGGATCTTGGCCAGGAAGACCTGCTTATACTGGCTGGCAATACGACTGTCCTTGGCGAAACGAACGAATAGAGAGAGCGTGACTTTCGCTTCGCGCGAGGACATCTCCACCAAGTCGTCAAGTTTCTTGAGCCGCTCGACCGTGGGTCCGTTCAATTCCTGACGGCAGCGCGTCATCAGCGCCGCCTTGCTGCTGTGGCGAATGTCACTGTAGTCGGAATCGATCAGCACGGCGACACCCGGGCAGTCCTCATTCTCGACCGCCTCCAGCAGGGCCGCTGCCGTGGCGTGCACCTTCTCCAGGTCCGTTACCACCAGGAAGTCGAGTCCGAACGCAGCCCCGGCCAGAGCGAGCGGTAACAGCCACTGCCACCAGCGCCGTTTCTCTACCCACACGCTGCGGAATGTCAGCACGCCGAAGAGGACCAGGACCGAGGCCCCCAACAGCGTCCACGGTTGCTCGAAAATATTCCACATGCTCCCAGCCTCGCACAAACAATCAAACCAGTTGCCCTCGTCGCGTCGCGACGTAGAGGCGAATCATGATTCGCCGCTACCCCGGCATGATAGATCATCGTGACAAACCTGGCAAGGACCGGCTGGCGACATGAGGTAAAGTGTCTGTGAAACCTTTCGGGCCGAGGAATCCTGCCTTGCGAATGTCTTTGGCAAGCCGCTCCCTTTGTCGTTCCCGCGCAGGCTCCGAATCCAGACTGCTTCGATACAGTCTGAACCCCTGTCCCCGATCGGGGTCGAGGACGGGCTCTGCGCAGGGGTGACAGAGTCGGCTCCATGGGCTGCATTCCACGGCTGCCAGGAGATTTTCACACACAGATGCAAACGACTCGAGCTAAGGTAAATCGCTCGTGTCGTCGAAGCCCGGAGAGCCACCCGCAGCGGCACTGGGTCGCCACGCGCTCCTGTCCTCCCACTCGCCCAGGCCGGTCGCCAGCGGATCGCGCGCTACCAGCGAGAAGTCCAGGCCATCGGTAGGATCGTACCAGTCGTCCCGGAAGCGGAATGATTGGATGGTCCGGCCGGCAGCATCGCGCAGCTCGATGCGCTCGCCCGCGTTGTCGAGACTGCCGGTATACTGCCCGGCGATGCGATACCCCTGGCCGTAGCGAGCCTCGAAGGCGGCTATATCCCGAACGACCAGCAGAAAATCCCCCGGTGCTAACTCCGCCCCGTCGAAGGCGAAACCGATACCATCGACAAACTCAACGAGATTCAGATTGATGGTGACGGGCCCGACGTTCGTCAACTCGACGAATTCCGCGTTCGGATCGTCCGCCGGATGGTACATGATCTCGCTGATCCGCAGGCTCTCGGCCACCGGGCCGACCGCAAACACCGCCTCGTTCAGCGCGCTCCAGGTACTGCCACTGAGCGCGCGGCACTTGATATGCGTGCTCTCCGGGAAAGTAACGGGGCCGGTGTATCGAAGGGCACCGGCAGAAACTCCGCTCTCGGTCGCACTGCCAACGGGAGCCTTGCTGCCATTGAGCTCGACACTGATGAGGAAATCGGAACTGGTGGTCGAGACGTTCAACCCCTGGATCGCCAGCAGGTTCATGCCTTCGCGCAAGCTGTCGAGATGGTCGCTCACGCTAAAGGGTACGAAGCTCACGGCCTCGCCATCGGAATGCGTGGTCGAAGCGGAAGCGTTCCAGCCCGAGGCCCCATCCGCCAGGGCGCGCTCGATCTCAGTGCCGTTAAGGTAGGCGATGAAACCGTCGTCATAGCGGACCTCCAGGGTCAACCCCGTGATATCTTCCAGGTCGGCCGCGGTGACGTGGAAAGGTATGCGGATGAAACAACCGGTGTTACTCTGGTACATCTGATTCTGCACGTCGATGTCGAAGAACGATTCGTAACCTGAACTCCGCTCATAACCGACACCGCCAGCGCCGCTGAGCCAGGCGGAGTCGTCGAAGCCCGGATCCGCCCGCCAGGCATCATCGACCGGCCCGGTGGGAACGAGCACACGTTTGGAGGCATTCTCAGCGACCAACGACACAGTCTCGCCCGGTTCCGGCGTGGTGCCGGGCACGCGCGGGTCGCTGCCGTCAACGGTGTACCAAATGGTGCCGCCACCCACCAGGGACACGCTAT
>CP070782.1:2817458-2820624 GCA_020346325.1 Phycisphaerales bacterium | reverse complement strand
TCACCGTCGAGGACGTGCTGAGCATCTACGAGAAGGAAAAGCCCGAAGGGATTATCTGCCAGTTTGGGGGCCAGACCCCGTTGAACATTGCCGGCGAACTCGAAGCGGCCGGCGTCAAGATCGTCGGCACGACGCCCGAGACGATCGAACTGGCCGAGGACCGCGACCGTTTCCGCCAGAAGATGAAGAAGCTGGGCATCCCGCAACCGGAGAGCGGTATGGCCAGCACACTCGACGAAGCGTTGAAGATCGCCGCCCGCATCGGCTATCCGCTCATGGTCCGGCCCTCCTTCGTCCTGGGTGGGCGGGCCATGGAAGTCGTCCACGACGAGGACATGCTCAGACGCTACGTTCAGGCGGCCGTCGATGTCTCGCCGGAGCGGCCCATCCTGATCGACAAGTTCCTGGAAAACGCAATTGAAGCCGAAGCCGATGCCATCGCCGACGGGACCGACGCCTTCGTGCCGGCGGTCATGGAGCACATCGAACTGGCCGGCGTCCACTCGGGCGATTCGGCCTGCGTGATTCCGCCGACGACGATCCCGCAGAAACACATCGATACCATCTATGAGTACACCCGCAAGATCGCGATCGAACTGAAGGTCGTGGGTCTGATGAACATCCAGTACGCGATCTGCAACGACCAGGTTTACATTCTTGAGGCCAATCCGCGCGCCAGCCGGACTGTACCGCTGGTGAGTAAGGTTTGCGGCTTGTCCATGGCCCGTATCGCCACGCAACTGATGCTGGGCAAGAAACTGGCCGATCTCGATCTCAAGCGACACCAGATCCCCCACTACGGCGTCAAGGAATCCGTCTTCCCCTTCTACTTCTATCCCGAGGTCGATCCCGTGCTCGGACCGGAGATGCGCTCCACCGGCGAAGTGCTCGGCATGGCCGATTCCTTTGGTCTGGCCTTCTACCGGGCCCAGGACGCCGCCCAGGGCCGCCTGCCGATCGAGGGAACGGTGCTGCTGACGATTGCCGATAAGGACAAGGAGGCCCTGGTCGAGGTGGCCCGCGAGTTTGCCGACCTCGGGTTCACACTCAAGGCCACGACCGGAACGCAGGAATTCCTGGCCCGGCAGGGCATCGAGGCAGAGAAGGTCTACAAGATGCACGAGCAGCGCCCGCACATCGCGGACCTCGTCACCGATGGCCAGATCCAGCTTCTGATCAATACGCCCAAGGGTAAGGCCAGCAAGGTCGACGATTCCTACATCCGCAAGGCGGCGATTCGCCAGAAGGTACCCTACATCACGACGATGGCGGCGGCGCGCGCGGCGGCTAAGGGCATCGCGGCTATCAAGCAGCGCCAGCCGGGAGTCAAATCGCTGCAGGAGTATCACGCCGGCATCCAATAGCGGACCGAGTCTCACCGGACGCCGTAGCAATCCCCGCCCGGCCGCCACGCCAAGGGCTTGGCCGGATTAAGGGATTGCCATCCGTCTCGAGATTTGGTACCCATGGTCCGCTGGGCCGTCGGCGGGCTACGCACGGCCCATGACGGATGAATCGGAGATTGAAAGGAGAGCCCTTGTGAGCATCGAACTCAAGAGAGATTGTCGCTACGCCCTGCTCGTGCCCACCAGCATGGGAGGGCGCTTGACTCCCGATAACGGCCAGCCCTTCCATTGCAGCCGGCGCTTCACCCTCCAGGCCACCAGCGCCGAAACCAACGTCGCCAGCGTCTCGTCGTATCTGGGCCTGCCGGTCAAGGTCCTGACCACTTTCGTTAAGGACAGCCCCGTCGCCCGCTTCATCAAGAACGATCTGGCGAGCCGACACATCGACGTCGAGGGCCCCGAGCTCGATCAGGGCGGTCCCTGGGGCTATCGCCACCAGCTCAACCTAGCCGACTGCGGGGCAGGATCGCGCGGCCCGCGCGTCTGCAACGACCGGGCGGGTGAGGTCGGCCGGACGCTGAACGTCAAGGACTTCGACCTCGACCGCATCTTCGGCACCGAAGGCGTGCAGATCGTGCACCTCTCCGGCCTGATCGGCGCGCTGTCGCCCGAGACCGGCACGTTCTGCCTGGAGATCGCCCGCACGGCGAAGAAACACGGGACCCGCATCTCGTTCGACCTAAACCACCGCGCCTCGTTCTGGAAGGGTCGCGAAAAGGAACTGCGCGAGATCTTCCACGAAATCGCCGGCGTCGCGGACATTCTCGTCGGTAACGAGGAAGATTTCCAGCTGGCCCTGGACATCGAGGGGCCCGAGGCCGGCGGCAAAGGTGTCGGCGCCAAGATCGACAGCTTCAAGACGATGATCGAGCGGGCCGGCAAAACCTATCCCAACGCCCAGGTCTTCGCCACCACATTGCGCGAAGTCGTCAGCGCCAACAGCCACCTCTGGGGAGGCCTGCTGGCCGAGGGGGGCAACTGGCACGTGATCGAACCGCGCCAAATCGGCGTCCTCGACCGCATCGGGGGCGGTGACGCGTTCGTCGGTGGCATGCTCTACGCCATCCTGCGCGGCTGGGAACCGGAGAAATGGGCTCAGTTCGGCTGGGCTACCGGCGCCCTCGTCGTCACCTTGCTGACCGACTACGCCCAGCCAGCCGACGAAGAACAGATCTGGAGCATCTGGGAAGGCAACGCCCGCGTCAAACGCTGAGCGAGCGTCGCGCGTAGGAAAATTGCTCGGGACCCGCGCCGCCGGCAGGGGTGGCGCGGCCCCGTCGTCCAATTTCAACTCCCAACCCCCCCCCTTCTCGCCCAAGAAAAGGGCCTATATTTTTGTTGACAATCCAGCGAACATGCCCTATGGTGGATATACTTCGCAGGCGCGAAGCGTAGCACGGCCCAGGTGGCCCCGGAAGCGGCGTTCGGGCGCGCGATTCGCCTGACCAACAGAACCATAGCGAGAGGTTTTCCAGAGAATCCGAGGTATCCTCATGCAGACCTGCAAAGACTGCGTCCACGTGGTGTGGGACATCGGCCAATGGCTGCGTACCCTGTCTTCGGGCTGGCCCGTTGGCCCTTCCTGTGCGAACCATCCGGACAGCCCGGGCCGGTTCCGTGAGACGCCGGCCGGCGGCCCCTGCCGTAACTTCCGGGCGAAACGGAAGCCAGTCCAGCGAGACGAGCCCCCTGCCCCAGCCAGTGACGACGTACGCCACATCGCCCTGACCAAGGGCAAATTCGCCATCGTCGACGCCGCC
>CP070782.1:2800792-2817358 GCA_020346325.1 Phycisphaerales bacterium | reverse complement strand
GAGTTCGACCCAAGTCACTTCATCGGCCGTCAGGCTGTCCGTTGTATACTCGATCACGGTTTCGTTAAAGCCGAAGCCGAGGTCCGGTTCTACATCCTCATTGTAATTCCAAATCTCTATTTCTTCGAGTCGGTAGGCTCTATCGAAGGGATATACGATCCAGGCCACCCCGTCCGGTTCCTCAGCACTGAGCCACATGGCCCAGGTCTCATTCGTATGGACGTCAGGCCCAAGGTCATCTTCTCCAAGTCCGTCCCAGACAGTGGCATCCGCCCACACTTCCTCCTCGTCCGCCACACTGGAGGCGTGCACTTCCACCTCCCCCAAATCGTCCTCATAGAAGTACTGGCCTGCCTCGGCGTCCAAGACAAAGTTATACGGTTCGACCGTGAAGCTCCAGGTGGTACCCTTCCAAGGGCTATTGGGATCCGCGTCGTTGACTTCGTCGACGCGCCAGTAGTATGTCGTTCCCCAATCGAGCAGTTCGGGAGGATCATAGCTGCTGTCCGTCGTGCCCTCCACTACGCGCAGCCCACTATCCGGGCCTGCCTCATTGACGTCGTCAAAGTCCGTGCCAAAGTAGACATCATGCGTCACGGCAAAGGGCCCGGCATTCCAACTCAGTTCGGCGTCGCGCAACACGAAATCGCCTCCGTCGCCCGGATCCGGATTGCCGGCCTTTCCGCTTATCGCGCCGCCGCCGAATTCGGCGACTTCTGCCATCTCCTCTTCCTCAAGGACTCTGCTCCACATGGCGAAATGGTCAATCTGGCCCTCGAACCAGCCCTGCCAAAACTCACTTTCTTCTACAAAGAGAGTTTCGTTCGCGAAGAAGCCAAGGCGCGCGCCGTAATCCAGGGCTGGATTCCATGCCTCTCCCCAATCCATCCCTTCCCCAGCGATCATTTCTGTCACACTGCCATCTTCCAGGCTGAAGAAGCTGTACCCTTCATCGACGGAATAGGTGATGATGACCCAAACAACCTCTCCGCCGCTTTCAACCTCCACATCAGCAGTGGCATCCACCCACCAGTGGTCAATATAGAGACCCGTGGGTGAATAGAACAAGCTGAGATCGCCCGTACCTGAACCGACGGCAGGGCCAATAGAAACCAAGGCACTGCTGTCTTCCTCCCATTCACTTGCATAGGCAATGACAAGCGTGAAATCACTGGGCATACCTTCATCGTCGGCCAGCGGATTGAGCGCACTGAAGGCCTCGAAACCGCCGACGTCCGCCCAGTCGTCCTCGCCGTCAAGCCAGAGGAAACCGTCCTCGACATAGGCATCTCCTCCAAGGATGAGGTCGAGGCTGTTGCCGCTGCCATCGAAGAGATCGTCGAAAGTATGCAAGACCACCAGGCCATCGTTGAGATCCGCCGCTGTAGAATTGGCCGCCCAAGCCGGTATCATAAGAATCAGGGCAGCGTAAAAACCCACTTTTGCACACATAATAGACCTCCTTCAGATTTTATCACAAAAGACAACGCCCGCGCTAGATACGTCGGCATTTGGAAGGTGCAACATCAAAACAGCCAGGAAGACAAGGCCGATACGCGGCAACTACTGTCGTCATAATCTACCCTCACTCGCACTTAGGTCATGAGGTCTCGTGGTCCGAGAAATGGGCCCTAGTAATAGTTGACATCAGCCCTCCCTACCCACCCGCTGGCGGAACCGTCCCATTCATTGACAAATCGGTCCTCCATGGTAGGAAGGTTTCGCTCGAGGGCGATATTTCGCCATTTGACATGGCCGTCGCCAAACAACTGACTTCGACCCGTAGCCCGGGCATTGGGGGATTTGGCGGCGCCTTGGGGGCTGGCATAGTTGGTCTCATTCCAAGACCAGCCGCCCACACCATGGTTGTAGCGATAGGCCGAGTCGCTGATGTCCAGATTCAGAATCTCTGCCATGAGCAATTGTCTCGCATTCGGGATCTTTCCCGTCAGATCGCGCTTGGCGTTCTGACCGCAATCCGTTTTCTCCAGTAGGTCTGCCCGTCCGAAATAGCTGTAGGCGATTTCAACAAAGTCATGCTCGGGCCAGTTGATCCGCTTGACCCACTCTCTCATGAAATCACCACTGCAACTCGGGCACGTGACCATGTCGGTCGCTTCACCATCATTCGGATAGTTGGAACTGAAGGCCTTGATGTAAGGATTGATCCCTTCGATGTTCCACATGGTGGCTTTCTTGTACTCATCTGGCCCATTGTTGATGTAGTGTGGGTACGGTTGTCCTCCCCACTTTATAACCATCGACATCAACATCTCGTCATTGTCTGAGCCGTACAGCGTTACGGCCAAGCCCCACTGCTTGAGGCGGTTTCCGCAACTGATCCGCCTGGCTGCATCTCTGGCCTTCTGCAGTCCAGGCATGAGGATTCCCATGAGAATAGCGATAATGGCTATGACGACCAGGAGTTCGATGAGTGTGAAGCCCCGTTTCCGTGCCATCTTCCGTCCCTATCAAAAGAAACCGCACTTCAAATCGTGGCCAAGCGATGCGGTGCAAGCTGTTTGCCCATCGCCTCATCATTGCTGTCATTCGATGCCGAGGTCATAGGGTGTGATCATCAGGCATAGTAGAGCAGCAAGGTAACACGTTCTCGCACTCGCCAATTGCGGGCCCAAACGAGCGGCTGAAGGATCGATGCAGCACCCATCAACAGAAGTGGCTTCAGCGTTCTCGCAACGGCAAGCGCCGGTCACACACCGACGATGTCCAAAGAGCACTCCGGATGATCCTATACCAAGCAACAAACGTCGCGAGCACAAATCCGCAGCGTACTTTCCCGGCCGGGCGAATTTCAGATGCCTCAGTTGGCTCTCTGGCTAGCCAGGTTCAGGCTTAGAACTTCATTAAGAATCAGAGACACCGCTCCCATCACCGTGCTTCGCATACCGAGCGTTACCGGTAGGATCTTCGCACTCGCGCCATGTTTATTCATGACCCTTCTTGCCACTTGCTCTCTGATGCTGGAAAAGAAAGAATCGCCAGCTTGGGACACCCCGCCGCCGATGACGACGGCCTGAGGATTTAGCAGATTAATCAGTCCCGCGATCCCGGTTCCCAGGTATTCCATCGCCCGCCCGAACACCTCAGACGCTACCGGATCTTCCTGCTGTGCGGCCGCCGCAACCATCTCTGCGTCAACGGTTGTCAAATCGTTGTGACACATGTCGCGCAGAATACTCGCGCGCCCTGTGGCCAAAGCGTTCTGCGCCGCCGCGCCGATCGCCCGACCTGAGGCCAGGGCCTCGAGACAACCATAGTTACCGCACTTGCAGCGGACCGAACTGTCCTTGTCCAGAGGGAAGTGTCCAAACTCACCGGCGAAGCCTTCTGCTCCGTGCAACGGCTTTCCATCGATAATGATCCCGGATCCGATGCCGTAACCGACGTTGATGCAGACGAAGTCCCGGAAACGCTTGCCTACGCCGTACCACAGTTCCCCGAGAGCCATGACGCGCGTCACGTTGTCGAAGATGATCGGCATGTTGCAGCCATTCTTTAGGGCACCTCTTACGTCGACGTCCTTCCATCCAAAGTCAGGCGAGAACGTGACGATCTTCCGGTCGCGATCTATCAGGCCAGCCACGGCCATCCCGACTCCGAGGATTCGCCTGGCGTCCACCGACGAGTCCTCAACCAAGCGCCCAATGGTATTCTCCACCCTCCTCAAAACACCTTCGGCCCCCGTCTGGACGTCGGTGGGGATCCGCATTTCGGATCTGATCTTGCCGTTCAGATCAGACAGCACCGCATAGATGTGCGTGGTTCCCAGATCCACGCCGATGACCAAGTTCTGCTCGCCATTGAACCGGATCAGTACGGGCGGGCGTCCTCCCTGGGATTTCCCCTCCCCGACTTCGACAGCCAACCTGCGAGGTTCGATCAGTTCACCGACCGCGCGCGTTACCGTCGGTGGGCTTAACCCGGTGATCTTGGCGATTTCGGCTCTGGATATGGACTTGCGGTCCCGGATCAGGTTCAGGATCTTGATCTGGTTGAGACGCCTTACGTAGGCGTAATCTGCGTTTGGCGGAGCGTTTCTCACGTGCTATACCCTTCGCTGGGCACGCCAGCAGACCAGTTTCTTACACTATGAAATTATACTACCGATAGATCCGCGGATCAAGGGGGGCGGTGATTTTTCTCAGACTCTCTCAAAGCTCGCTTAGGAAAGGGTTTACAGCAGAAACCGAATGAAGCGAGCGAAATGGCCCAATCCGGAGCCCAGCAAAAACGGCCCACGGCCCGTTTTGAGCGTTGACTTTGTAACGGCCCGAAAGTAATCTCCGTGTTGCCAGGACCTCCTGTGGATGTGCGATCATGGCGACAGTACCGTTTGTTGAAGGGACCGGCCAATGGTATCAGCAACGCTGCTCGCTACGACACGGGTCACAGCCATTGACACCGCCATCGTATGGATTTACCTGATCGGTATCATGGTGCTCGGCATCGCCGTGGGATACCGAAAGAACGCCTCGAGCGAGCAGTTCTTCCTGGCAGGTAAGACGCTCCCCTGGCCTATGGTGGGTGCGGCTCTGTTCACCGCCAACATCTCAACGATTCACCTGGTGGGTCTTTCTGCCTCCGGATTCAGCGAAGGTATTGTTGTTGGCAACTTCGAGTGGATGGCGGCTTTCTGCCTGATTGTGCTCGGCCTGATTTTTGTACCGTTCTACCTCCGCACGAAGATCAGTACCTTACCCGAGTTCCTCGAACGACGATACAACAAGACCTGCCGCTTGATCCTGGCTGTCATTTGCATCTGGTCAGCACTGCTGGTGCACATCGGTGTCAGCCTGTTTGCCGGCGCCAGTGTGTTCGAATACTTCTTCGGGATTGAGCCAACGGTAGCGATCGTCATCATTGCCGTCATCACGGCCGTCTACACGATCCTCGGTGGCCTCAAGGCGGTGGTGGTCACCGACACGATCCAGGCCGCCCTGCTGTTGCTGGGCTGTATCCTGTTGACCGTGTTCGGGCTGAAAGCCCTGGGCGACGTCGGTATCCATAGTTGGTCGGATCTGCGGACGGCCACGAAGCCGAATCAGCTCAGTATGGTCCATTCGCTGAGGGACACCAACGGCAACTTCACGCCGTACTCCTGGTTCACAGTAATGATTGGATACCACGTGCTGGGTATCTGGTACTGGTGTACCGATCAGACTATTGTTCAGAAGACACTCGGCGCCAAGGATATGCGGAACGGCCAGCTGGGGGCGATCTTCGCTGGCGTTTTGAAGATCTTGCCCCTGTTCTTCATGGTGTTCCCGGGTGTCCTTGGCTACGTGCTGTTCAAATCTGAGATTGGCGAGGCCAACGAGACGCTGGTCGTGATGATAGACAAACTGCTTCCCCCAGTCCTGAAAGGTCTCTTTGCCGCGGGGCTCCTGGCCGCGGTCATGAGCACGGTCGAAGCCGCACTGAACAGTACCGCCACGGTCACTGCGGATGACATCGTTCGGCATATCTGGCCCAACGTCAAAGACAGAACACTCGTTCTGATCGGCCGCATCACGGCGGGCGTTGTTATCGTCCTCGCGATGATATGGTCTCCGTTCTGTGGGCGATTTGAGAACATCTTCGTCGTCATCAACCAAGTTCCCATGATGTTTGCCCCGGCGATCACGACCGTGTTCGTGCTGGGCGCGTTTTGGAGGCGCGGCACTAAACAGGCGGCCCTGGCCACGTTCGTGGCCGGCGTTGTCATCGGCCTTGTCTACTTCCTGGCTGACCTGCCGCACGATGTCCCGGCAACGGAAGTGATGCCCGCGATAGAGGCCAAACGCGTGACAGGCGACAGGGTAGTCGAACAGTGGGTAGCAATTTCAAAGGCCGAGACCGAGGCGCTGCTTGGGACAGGCCTTCCGGCTGAAAAGGCTCTCGAGGATTGGGAGAAGGTACCCTACAGCGTCAGCAAGGCCGTGATCAAGGCGAACGGCTGGAATCGAGAGAACGATCCCAGGCGGATGGTAGCCGAACACTACCTAGCGTCACCTACCCGCGTTCTGGGCCCGGCTTTGGAGACGGCGACGGTGTCGCAGGACAAGATAGTCAGGGCAAACGGCTCAGTTCCTGAGCGCGAGTTGACCGAAGCACTGGCTGCGGGGAGTCTGCCGGCAGACTGGACAGTGTCGAACTACGGCCACGTCACACACGGTCTCGGCATCCCCTTTATGATGATGGGGCTTGCCCTGCTGGTGATGTGCGTCGCCGTGTATGTGGTCGTTAGCTTTATGACGGCGGCGCCTACGCAGGAAGAACTCGATCAGATGGGATGGCGTCCACCGCTCAAGGTTTTGACCGAGGCGAAGATAACTGGCCCATTCGACCCGCGTGTTGTTGCCCTGGGGCTGATCGTTTTGATGGTGATTCTCTACGTCCTGATGCGATAGACCAGAGTTCGTGCCCGGCACGCGTCGGTGTCTGCGGTGGATCCTGTTGGAGCCCGCTCCCTTCAGGTGGACGAAAGCTTACCCAGCCACTAAAGGATGTCAGCTATGCACGTCGCGAAGAGTACAGTGCTGATTGTTTGGGCTACGCTGATCTTCGGGGCGAAGGGATGGTGCCATGATCGCGTTTTGATGCATTTGAATTTCGACGATAGCCAGGATACCTCATTTGAATACGGAGAACGACGCCACCGACTCGCCACCAGGGACACTGTCAGTGGAACATCGTTCCGTATTGTCGGGCTGGCTGAGTATACGCCGGGGGTGTCCGGGACAGCGCTGAAATTCGATGGTTTTTCGTCATATGTGGAAGGCAGGCCTCTTATCTCCTCAGAGGACGAAGAAGAGGAAGAGGAATTCGAGATCCCGCGGGCGATCAGCGTGGAAGCCTGGATCGCGTTGGGCGCCTATCCATGGAATTGGGCACCGATCTTGACGATCGGGAAGTATAAGGTCACAGGGTTTTACTTCGGCGTAGATTCGCATGGGCGACTGGGATTTCACGTGTCCGACGCCACGAGCGTATGGCACGAATGCAATTCGAAGGCCGATCCCAAGACCAAGCTCGGGATGGATCTGAGAAAGTGGTACCACGTTGTGGGAACGTACAGTCCGGACAGTGGTTTGGCAGTTTATATTGATGGCGAGCGTGCAGGAACGTACAACGACTTTCAGTTCGACTATGGCATTGTCTACAGCGACATCGAGAGAGGTTTTCGCGTCGGCATGAACAGGGAAGACCTCGCACCTAGCGAGCCGATTCGAGACTGGGCGACCTACCCGTCGCGGTACACGTTTGACGGGATCATTGACGAAATCAAGCTCCACGGTCAGGCCTTCACTGCGAAACAAGTGAAACGCATATGTGAAGCTGTTCGACCGGAAAATGAACCTGACTTGCCCGCGCGACGGTTTTTTACCGTGAGGCCGTCGGGGCGATTCGGCGCCAACTACACGCGCCTGAGCTACTACCCCCAGTGGGATGCGATTTGGCCCGGGGGGGATCACCTGGACGTTGTCGTACAATTCGATGACTACCCTACGAAAGTAGTGTTCTGGCGGGGTACGCGCTACTCGCCGTGTTGGGTCTCGGAGAACGGCAAATGGTTGGCGGATCAGAGCCGCGAGACGGGCAACAACTGGTTCCTGAGCGAAGGCCGACGCGAGGACCTGCCAACCGGCTGTATTGAGCACATGTCCGACACGCAATGCCGTAGTTCGCGTGTGGCCATCATCGAGAACAATGATGCCCGCGTGGTCGTGAATTGGCGCTATCTGCAGATGGATGTCAAGTTCCGTCAGCACGATGTGCCCAACAACACTGGATTCGGCCAATGGGGCAACGAACTGTACTACATCTACCCGGACGGCCTGGGGGTACGCAAGGTCCTGCCGGGTTACGGCGGATGGCAAGAGACGATCTTCTTGAATGAGCCGGGAACTCGACCTGAAGACAATGTCGAACTTCAAGCGTGTACGCTGGTGAACCTGGCCGGCGAGAGTAAGGCCTACTCCTGGGCGCACGGCTATCCCGAGTTCGATCTAGAGGGGGCATGCATCCAGATGGTCAACTTCAAATCCAAGTTTAAGCCATTTATCATTTTCCGCGATGGAGGCGGTTTTGACGTGTTCAATCTGGAGGTACGCCCGGCCTACTCTCACTTTCCCTGGTGGAATCACTGGCCCGTGGCGCAGACCATCTCCGATGGACGCAGCTGTAATGCTCCGGACCGGGCTTCACACTCTTCCCTGAGCTGGGCCGATCCCGATGGCGACGTCGCGTTATATGGGATGACGGATCAACCAGCCGAATTTCTGGTTGACCTCGCCCGGTCTTGGAATTATCCCGCTGAGCTGGAAATCGAGGGATCGGCCTTTGCGAGCGAGGGGTACGACCATGCCCAGCGTGCCTATGTCCTCCGAGCCGAGGAAGAGACCACGTCGGTGCGACTGAAATTCGCAGCAAGTGCTCGTTCTCCCTTGTTCAATTTGGCCCTCGTCGTCAAACGCTGGGGACCACAAAGCGTAGCCTTGACAGTCGATGGCCGGCCTGTACCGCGTGGCAAGGTCTTTCGCTATGGCGTCGAATACGACGTGGAAGGTAATCCCTCCTTCGTTGCCTGGATGAAGATCCGAGCCGAAGGGGATACGGAGATCTCTTTGGACGCGCATTAGGATCAAGAGGACATCAAATGAAAACGCGAACCGCGTTTGTGATTGCAGTAGTGAGTGTTCTTGTCCTGAACTGCGCCGTCGTGGCCGGGGAGTTCTATGCCTACTACACGCGGTTGCCGTATGCGATACCGCTTGATCAGGCCGACTATATGAAGACGGAGCCCGACGCCGAATCAAGGGCCATTCTCGAGGCCATGGAGACCGCCGAAGACGAAGACAGGCTCGAGGAAATCGATTTTGACGACCTACCCGAACCTGTGCGAACGGTCGCGCGCAGGGAGTATCCCAACGAGCCTCTGATAGGTGTAGAGAGAGTCCAAGAGGATGACGGGGTACTCTATATTGTCATGTTTGAAGTGGGTGGCGTCGAAGCAGGCCTGGAATTGACTCCTGACGGCGACATCGTGGACCGTTGGAAAGATGATGAAGACGAAGAAGGAGGTGGGGATAGAGCCGGAGAGGGAATTGCCGGAAAATACGCCGATATTGTCGTGAACGTGGCTGATGGTCGACGGCTTGTCTTTGCTGGCGAGTTCTCCTACCTGCCGTATTGGGAGACTGAGAACGGCGACTGGCTCGTAGAGGAGATTATGCCGCGTCAGGAGGACGTGGCTTGCGCGTACTCCTATGCGCGCATCATCGAGAACCGCCCTGATGCAGTACTCATCCACCGGCGCTCTATACCGGATTTGGACAGCCCCAACGGATTGACCGGCGAGGTGCACGAGTACTACAGGATACATAAAGATGGCAGGGTCACGCGCCGGATCAAGTCGGGCACTGACAAGTTGGTGGACTATCAGGATCCAGCAAATGAAACCGTCCAGACACTTATGCTCGAACCGGACGGTATCGAACAGCTTGCTTTCGCGCCCGCTCGGCTATCGAAGGAAAAGCAAGCCGCCGTGCCAGGTGCCTTGGTCAAGTCTTCTCTGATTGACTCGCCGGTTGCCTGGTGGCGATTTGATGAAGGCCTGACGGATCGGCGCTATGAACGCAAGGATCTTACCCGGGAGAGCAGAAGCGGAATAGATTGTGTGGTCGACGGGAACATCACGCTATGGAAGAAGGGAGTCTCCGGCACGGCTCTGGCGTTTGACGGCTATCACTCTGCGGTGAGACTCCCGCACGAGGACACGCCGAAAATCGGAGATGAGCTAACGCTTGAAGCGTGGGTGGTCCTGGGCGCGTATCCCTGGAACTGGGCACCGCTGATCCATCAATCGGTTATGGATGTGGGGCCTATCGAACGAGGCGTCTACGACGAACATGGCAGACACATCAAACGTCGACCAGGGCGCGGTCATTATCTGGGTATCGATGGCTATGGCTACCCGGTCTTTGCCGTCAATGGCCATGAGGCCAGGGGGAAGACCCAGTTATCGACGTACCGTTGGACGCACATCGCTGCCACCTATGGTAAGGGGAAGATGACCTTGTATGTCGACGGCAAGTCATGCGCTACAGCGACGGCCAACGGCGCCATCGATGTGCCGGCGGTTGATCTGCTGATTGGCCTGAACAACCAGCCGGGCCGGGCTACGGATCCGGTGCGCTCGCCGATCTGTCATATGCCGGTCGTCTACGGGATTGAGGGACTCATCGATGAGGTCAAGCTGTACGACAAGGCCTTGTCCGGCGCCCTTATCGAAGAATCCTACGTGAGACTCCAGCCGGATTTTGCCTCACGCCATGGTCCGGATCTGGAGCCGCGCACCTTGCCCGGCGAAACCGGCATGGCCCAGGCGTTTGGGGCCACCTACAGGACACTCGCGTACCATCCCCTTTGGGACAACTTATGGCGGCCCAGCGATTACGCGGATCTGGTGGTCAAATTTGACACGATCCCAGCCAGTGTGGTCTACTGGCGTGGCGCCAATGGCGCCGCCGGCTGGGTCACAGAGAACAACAAGTGGATGGAAGACCAAAGCTGCGAAGTAGGCGGTCTCCACGGTTGCTCTGAACACATGTCGGACAAGGAATGCCGGCACGCGCACGTCCGCCTGATCGAAAGCACCGACGCCCGGGTCGTCGTCCACTGGCGCTATGCTTCCATTGACGTAGACTACCTCTTTCCGCAGCTCCATTTCTGGGCCGATGAGTACCATACGATCTACCCGGATGGGACGGCGGTGCGCAAGGTGCGTTTCCGTGGAGGCAGCGCCGGCTGGCAGGATGTCCAGTTCTTCAGCCAACCCGGAACGCATCCGCTGGAGAATATCCACCTACAAGCTCTGTCTCTAGCCAATCTGGACGGGCAGGTACTCCACCTGACCTGGAAGCCGCCGAACCAAGTTCCCAGGAACACCCTTCCGGATGCCTGTATCGAGCAAGTGAACTTCAGATCGGACTACAAAGTCTTCCTGATTTTCCAGGAAGGCACCCGTATCGGCCCGTGGGGTACGCAGGAACAATCCAGGCATACGAACGATCCGTTTGCCGGTCCCTGGAACCATTGGCCGACTTCCCAGATCCCTTCGGATGGCAGATTTGCAGTCTCCAACGACCGCTTAACGCATGCTGCGATCGCCGCGTCCGACGTCCACCAGCATGGGAACATGGCGATCTACGGTTTCAACAAGGAGGACATCTCGGCCTTGGTGCCTCTGGCACGGTTCTGGAATCGCCCGCCGCGTCTATCGGATATCCAGGGTGGTGCCAACCAGGGATACGACCAGGCCCAGCGAGCCTATGTACTCAATGCCAGCCGACCGAGATTATCGTTCACCATCAGGGCATCGGAGCGATCGCCGCTCGTCAATCCGGCCTTCGTAGTGAAAAACTGGGAGGCCAGTCAAAGGGCCGTCGTGAGTATCAACGGTCAAGAGGTCTCTGGTGAGAGAGAATGTCGACAGGGCATCGTCAGAGATACCGACGGTAAGCGTATGCTGATTGTATGGGTGAACAGACAATCGAATGAGCAGGTGACTATTGTGATATCCGCCAACACCAGTTGACAGGGAGGCTGAGCATGGAACCTAAGAGACGCATCCTGATGGGCGTGGTCCTGGCAACACTGTGTCTTGGGTCTTTCGTCGATGCCCGCGACATGCAGGCCTATTACACGAAGATCAATTCTGGCCAGGAGTTTGAACGTTACTCGCGGACCGGTCCATACGCGGATATTGTGGTCAAGTTGGAGGAGGGTAAATTCGTCTTCTGGCGAGGTTCGAGTTACCTACCGTACTGGGAAACCAGCCAGGGAAAATGGTTTGTAGGTGAATTGTTCGAACGCCAAGGTGACGGACCATCTGAGCGTCCGGACAAGGTGAATACCTACTCACGTGTGATCATCGCCGAGAGCGAGCCGGATCGCGTACTGGTGTATTGGCGCTATCTGCCCAAATTCGGAGGAAAGAACCCGCATGTCGGCGTCGATGCCACGAAGTTCGTCGAAGAGTACTTTGATCTCGCCAGCGACGGGACGGTGATGCGGACCGTCAGGGAGGGAACGCCCCGGATCGACGCATGGCGTGACCCGTCCAACAAGACCGTGCAGACCTTCACACTGACAGCTCAAGGGATTTCAGAGAAGAGCCTGAAGCGGCCCACTATTTCGTCGTCCGTGTCGGCTGTGGCCGGTAGCCCCGTGAAGAAGGGCTTTGTCGTCACTCCGGTTCGCTACTGGCGTTTTGATGACGCCCGAGGGGACGTGACGACGGAGGGTGTGACCGGCTATCAGTCAACCATCGCGGGCCACAAGAGTCTCTGGAAGGTCGGTGTTTCCGGCACCGCTTTGCAGTTTGACGGCTACAACTCTGAGGTGACACTGCCCGCTGCTCAGGCTCCGAAAATCACCGATGCCATCACCCTCGAGGGCTGGGTGGCCATTGGCGCGTACCCGTGGAATTGGACACCTATCGTACAGCAATGCGACGATGCTCCTGAAGGGATGGAATCGGTCCGTGCTGATGACGAAGAAGAAGACGAGGAAGATGAAGAAGAGGATAAGCAAGAGGAGTTCGAGGACGAAGACGAGCCAGACCTCGAAGCAATAGCGTTTGAGGATTTGCCGGAGGCAGTTTGCAGAGTAGCCCGGCAAGAGTATCCTAATGAACCTCTTATGGCCGTTGAGAGAGAACAGCGGGACGATCAGCTGTATTACCACGTCATGTTTGAGGTCGACGGCATAGAGGCGGGATTGCTGATGAATGCGAGCGGCAGCGTCCTCGATCGATGGCACTTCGATGAAGAGGAGGAAGATGAGGACGAGGAGGAGGACGGACCGCAGTTTGAATTCGTTCTCAAGCCCGAAAGAGACACGGGTTATTTCCTCGGCATTGATGGTCTGGGCCATGTCGGTCTGAAACTGCGCGTGGGTGATGACTGGCGCGAACTCGTCTCTGAAAGGCCATTGGAACGGCACCGCTGGTATCATGTGGCAGGGACCTACGATGGTAAGACCGGTGAGATGAGACTCTATATCGATGGTAAATCAAGCGCCGAAAAACTGCTCCTGCCGGAGAGGATTGTGGTGTCGAAAAAGGACATCAGGATTGGGCGCGGCAAGCCGCGACGACCCATTCGACCTGTGCGGGCCAATACCTTTGTCGATACTTACGGCTTTGACGGTCTGATTGATGAGGTACGCATCTACGATACGGCCCTGACGGAGTCGCAAGTGAGGCAGTCCTCCTATCGCTTGCGGCCCGCGCGAGCCGTGGTTACTCGTCCGGATATGGACGATCGCATCCTACCGACCGGTGAGAAGCGAGGCCAATTTGGCGCCTATTATACGCACTTGAAATTCTATGAAACCTGGGACAATCTCTGGCGTTTCGGGGCGTACCCCGATGTGGTCGTTGAATTTGACGAATCACCCTGCAAGTTCGTGTTCTGGCGGGGCATGGGCTATATCCCCATGCTGGTGAACGAGCGGGGACACTGGTACAGCAACGAGTTCAACGAGACGTGGGGACGCAGCGGCGGACAGGGCTGTCAGGAACCCATGTCCGACAAAGAATCCTATACGAACCACGCCCGGATAATCGAGAACACACCGGCCCGCGTGGTGGTCCAATGGCGGTACCCTCTCGTGGATGTCTTTCACGTGATCGCCAACTATGACGACAACACCGGATGGGGCGATTGGTCCGACTGGTATTACACCATTTACCCGGACGGGGTGGCCGTTAAGAAGATGCACCTGTGGACCCATGGGCCGCGGAACCACGAGTGGCAGGAGGGGATGGCCATTCTGGGACCGGATCAACACCCGGAACAAATCCTGGAAACCGAACCGGCCCTGCTGCTGGCCGACATGGACGGCAACGTCTCTGCCTACAATTGGTCGAATGGTCCCCCGAGGGGTGTCAGCTATGAGAACAAGGCGATTCACATTGTGAACTATCAGGCCGACTACGATCCATTTACCGTCGCGGATTTCGAAGGCGGTGATGTATACAGCGGAGAAGTCACGGACTATGCGGTCTTCCCCTCGTGGAACCATTGGCCCGTGGCTCAGATGCCCTCCGATGGGCGCTACGCTGCCTACCCCGACCGAACCGCGCACTCTTCGTTAACGCACATCGACTGGCCGACTTACAGGGAGGACTATGGCGACAGACCCTTCTATCAAAAGCTCATGCTGGAAGGGATGTCGAATGAATCGCCTGGGGCGCTGGGGACGCTGGCCAACTCGTGGTTCCACGCACCGCGGCCGCAAAACGTGAAAGGGGCCACAGATGCGGCTTACGACCGGCCCCAGCGGGCCTACGTGATGACCGCGAGCGACGCCGAAATCTCCTTCCAACTGGCCGCCTCGCCCCAGTCCCCCCTCCTCAACCCCGCGTTTGTGATCAAGCACTGGAAGAAGAAAGGCGATGCCCAGGTGCGCCTCAACCGCACGAATCTGCAAGCCGGCTCGAGTTTCCGCCAGGGAACCACTTATGATACCGACGGCCAACCGCAGAAGATCCTCTGGTTGAAGCTGGAAGCAAAGGAGCCAGTCAGACTCTCCATCGAATAGGAACAGGTCCGTTGATCGGGAGACAGCAGGATGGTGGACGTTGTCTGTTTGGGACAGTACACGGCTGATGTCGTGGTCGATCCCGTGACATCGATGCCCGAGAAAGGGAAGGCTGTCTTTGTCGAGAGCATTTCGCTCCACAACGGAGGCTCCGCCTGTAATGCCGCTGTCGCTCTGGGAAAACTGGGTGTCAAGACGGCCGTCATTGGCAAGGTCGGCTGCGATACCTTTGGCGATTTCCTCATCGACATCATGGACGAGGCTGGCTTGGACGCCTCCGCCATGGTGCGCGACGCAGGCGTTCGAACATCGTCGACTACGGTGCTGGTGAGTCCGGATGGCGAACGCTCTTTTTTCCATTATTTTGGCGGGAACGCTCACCTACAATTTGACGAGATTGACTTTGACCTGATTGCGCGGGCGCGCATTCTCCATGTCGCCGCAGCTTTTCTCATTCCGGGGCTGGATGGGCAGCCGCTGGCCGACGTACTGGCCCAGGCTCGGGCCCTCGGTGTGACAACCTGTCTGGACACAGCCTGGGATGCGCAGGAGCGTTGGATGAGCGTGTTGAAACCATGCCTACCGCATTTGGATTTCCTGCTACCCAGCATGGAGGAAGCTCAGATACTGACTGGTAGGGACACGCCGTTGGAGATGGCGCGGACTCTGAACGGGTATGGCGTCAAGACCGTGGTCATCAAGCTGGGTGCAAAGGGTTGCCTTCTGCATACCACAAACTTGACGGAGACGATCCCTGCCTTCTCCGTTGACAGGGTCGTTGACACCTTGGGCGCCGGAGATTGCTTCGTAGCCGGATTTCTGGCGGGCTTGATCCATGATTGGGACTTGCCTAGGGCCTGTTTGCTCGCCAATGCGGCGGGGGCCGCGTGTGTCAGTGCTAGAGGGACATCGGGCATCCAGCCAATGCAGCAGATCATCGAGAATTACTTTCCGGATTAAGACAGATAAGATGCGAGGTCAGCCCAACAATGGCGGACCCGGTCCCATGGACAGAAGAGACTTCATCAAAAGAGCCGGGCTGATTGCCTTGTCCCTGCCGAGCGTGCTCAGGGGCCATGGCTCCAGAGATGACCGGCCCAATATCATCTTCATCATGGCTGATGATATGGGTTATGGTGACGCGACCTGCTACAACGCCGATTCGATAATCAAGACTCCCAACATCGACAAGCTTGCCTCCGACGGGGTCCTGTTCACCGATGCGCACTCTCCATCGGCGGTTTGCACGCCTACACGCTACGGTGTCCTCACCGGCAGATACTGCTGGCGAAGTCGACTGAAGCGAGGCGTATTCGGCGGATACGATAGACCGCTGATTGAAAAGGACCGAGTGACCGTCGCCTCTTTCCTTGAGGGGCACGGGTATGCCACCGCGTGTATTGGCAAGTGGCACTTGGGGCTGAACTGGGCAACCAAGGATGGTAGGCAATCCGAGTGGGATGAAGGCTACGAGCAGGCGAATGTCGACTTCACCAAGCCGATATCCCACGGGCCCCTGGACCTAGGCTTTGACTACTTTTTCGGGACTTCCGGATGCACGACCGATGATCCGCCCTCCTGCTTCATTGAGAATGATCGAACGGTGGGCATACCGGACCGTTATGCGGCCGAGGACCCGGCGGACGAGGGCCGCCTTCTCATGTCCGTGAAAGATTGGCGCCACGAGGATGCGGACCTTGAATTCATGCGCAAAGCGTGGGCCTTCGTGACGACGGCGGCGAAGAGGAGGAGCCCATTTTTCGTCTACTTGCCTCTTTCCGTCCCGCATATTCCCTGGCTTCCTCATGAGCGCTTCAAAGGACGAAGTGGAGCAGGGCCACGCGGCGATCAGGTTCTGATGGCGGATTACATTCTGGGTCAGATCGTTGGGAGACTGGAAGAACTAGGTGTTTCCGAGAACACGCTGATCATCTTCACCAGTGACAACGGCCCACG
>CP070782.1:2797834-2800692 GCA_020346325.1 Phycisphaerales bacterium | reverse complement strand
TGCAGGTACGCGTAGAGGTTCCGGTCATCGACGAACTGATTGTGAAAGACAACATGCTCCTCCAGCCCCATAGTCCGGACCATATCCTCCAGCGACCTACGGTACGACTCGCCCTCAGTCTTGAGCAGGTTAGGATGCGTTACCCCCAGGACAATGTAGATCGCTTCAGGCATCTGCGCCACAATTCTGTCCATGGCTCGGATCATCACCTCCACGCCCTTGTTGGGGCTCAGGAGGCCAAATGTCAGAATGGTCGTGCGGTCTTCGAGGCCCGCGGCACGTTTACGCCGGGAGGAAGCCATCAAAGGCAGATCAGGCGTGCCATGCGGAATAAGGTGTATCTTCGGCGAGGGCACACCGTAGACTCTCCCGAGCATGTCTGCACCGTGATCGCTCATGACGACGAGGTTCACGCTGCAGTCAGCGATTGCCCGGGTCATCCGGTACTGATCACTGGACGGATCCTGCAGGACAGTGTGCAAGGTGGTAACCAGCGGGATTTCCAGGTGAGTGAGAAGGTGTTCAAGGTGCTCTCCAGCCCCGGCCGCCCCGCCAAACAGCCCGAACTCGTGCTGGACAGACACGACGTCAACATCACTATGGTTGAGGTAGTCGGCAGCGGCGACGTAGTCGTACCTGACATCCCTGCGAATCTTGATCTCGACCGGTTTGGCGTAATCCATGTCGCCATCAGAATCCATGGCGATAACGACCGGCTGGCCTGCTCCGCTCGCCGCGAGTTGCACGCTGTGGACTAGATGCGACGTGAATGTGGCAATTCCACACTGCGTTGGTCGATACGATGAGACAAAGGCAACTTTGAGGGGCGGCCAAGTAATCATTTTGAGTAGTGCCTCCATGATTCTCCGTACGAAAAACCTAGGGTATCGGCAACATAAGATTCTCTTTTCAATGGGCTAAGGGCTCGCCGCCTAGTGCGTCCGGGCGTTGGCCGCCGGCGATCTCCCCGTCTCCCTGCTCCTTCCGTGGCCATCCACTTCTTCGCACTCCTCACAACAGCTTCTTTCTATTGCACGGTTCTTGAATATGCCGATGAATACATTGTGCGGCACAGGTGATGCCTCTTCTATGGGGTGTAACCCTACTTGGAGTGATTGGATGTACTCCCCGAGTCCAGACCCAGCCGCGGTGGGTGGGGCTTGCAGCCTGATCAGGAGATTCACTGCGAAGTCCTAGCCGTTCGGCATAGCGACTCTAGTGCGGATCGCGACTGTCGTGAAAGTGCCGTCGGACTTTTGCCGCAACTTGATGGTCCGTCATCCTATCGACGGCTTCAACGCCCACGATGCGTCTGTCAAGGTTGTGTTTGTTGAGTCGCTTCTGCAGTTCCCCCTTGGCCTCACCGGGACCGAATATCAAAATGGACTCTGCATCGCGAATACACGCAATGACCGCATCGTAGTAGATATTGAGCTGGCCTGTAAGCCTTTTCTGGCGGCTATCATCTGCCGGTACCTGCTGTCGTTCATGGGGACCTTCAAGAGGCGAATCACCCGCGCGGCGGAGCTGCCTTTCCACCTTGGATATGATCAATCGTATCTCTTCCCCTTTATCCGTGATAGCCACAACAATGGCCTTCTTATGATCAATCCACAAGCCAACTTTCGTTCTCATTGATTCCTCCTGTACACTTCGTTGTGCCGGCAGCGTTACGTCACACGCCGTTCGCAGACCTTCCGAAAGTGGTACCCGTAGATCGCCAGGATAATAGCTTCGACGACGAGCCGGGGGCGTCGGAATTGGGTCCAGAGCAGGAGCCGCCAGTAGTGCAACCGTCCCGGATCTGCAAAGCCAAGCCGGTAGAAGGACCGCACGAGCGCGAGCATATAGGAAAACCGGAGTCGTCCCCGCATTTTGGGCGGCCTGTATTCGCGAAGAAGGGTCCTGATGCGCCGATAGTAGTGTTCCGGCGAATAGATGTGCTGCAGGATTCCCTTGTAGCCTTCTCGCAACGCGTCAAGATTCATGGCCGGGATGATGTTCGTGGTGCCGTCCACGTTGTCTCCTGAGGCGTCCCCGCGGAGGCGGCCTTCCTTCTTCATCCGCTCATACAGCCGCGTTCCAGGAGGGGCTTGCAGCAAGCCGACCATGGCAGTCACAATGCCGCTGTTCTGAATGAACTCAATCTGTTTCCTGAAGATAGAGGGATGATCGTGATCGAAGCCGACAATGAAGCCACCCATCACTTGAAGCCCAGCTCGCTGGATGCGTTTGACGTCTTCCACGAGGTTCCGGTTCCTGTTTTGTATCTTGCTACACTCAGCCAAGCAATCCTCGTCCGGTGTTTCGATGCCGATGAAGACCCGGCTGAATCCGGCCTCGACCATCAGCTCCATCAACGGTTGGTCGTCAGCCAGATTGATGGACGCTTCGGTGAGGAATTGGAGTCCCGTCTTGCCCTTACGCCATTGAATGAGGGCGGGCAGGAGTTCGTTTTTCAGGAACGGCTTGTTTCCGATGAAGTTATCGTCTACGAAGAAGACATCGTAACGCCAACCGCGGGCGTAGAGGCTATCGAGCTCGGCGATGACCTGCTGAGAGGTTTTGGTCCGCACACGGTGGCCGAGCAGGGCGGTGACGTTGCAGAAATCGCAGTCAAAAGGACAGCCGCGAGAGAACTGGATACTCATGCTGGCGTATCTCCGCAGGTCCAGCAGTTCCCACCGAGGTCGGGGCGTCTGCCGCAGATCTGCGTACTGGAGGGTCGAGTAGATCCGGCCTGGGTTGCCCCGCGCCAGATCCTTGAGAAAGGTCGGAAGCGTCAATTCGGCCTCGTTCAGAAAAAAATGGTCCACGGCCTCGAACTTTTCGTGTTCGATCTGGAACAGGGGTCCGCC
>CP070782.1:2792815-2797734 GCA_020346325.1 Phycisphaerales bacterium | reverse complement strand
CTGGTGATGCCCGCCGGTCTGCGCGGCTCGACCGGGGCGTTGCGGGGCGGGGGAGGCCCCGGCGGTGTCATCACTTGTGCAAAGCAAAGCCAATTTTTCGGGGCCTTGAAATGGGGCTAAGTGTTTTCAGGGAAGGTAGTTATGGGAATACGCTCCAAGGGTTATGGCGCGGAGGCAAAGCCAATTTGGCGCGGGCGGGAGATGGGAGGCCGGAGACGGGAGGCTGCAGGCCGGAGGAGACTGGCACGGCGGGCGCCCCACGAGGCACGAGCGACGGGGCGCGGGCGACGATTATGTCAAACAAAGCCAATTTGTGCCGTTTTCCGTGCGAAAACGCGGGTGCAGCGAGAAAACAAAGCCAATCGGCGCCGGCGGCCTCATGCACGGGCGCCATGCTCGGCCCGCTGGGCGGGGGCAGGCGCGGCTGGGAAAGCACTTGCCACCGGCAAGAAGGGCTGTTATGCTGTGCCGTTCGTTCCGAAGCTGGGTAGGTGTAATGTCAATTTGCTGTCAATAGGATATTGTGATGAGTCATCCAGGTCTGTCTGAACTCGATGAATTGTGCGTCAATACCATCCGTTTTCTGGCTGCCGACGGGGTCCAGAAGGCCAATTCGGGCCATCCAGGCATGCCGATCGGCATGGCACCGGCCGCCTATGTCCTCTGGACCAAGCATCTGAAGTACAACCCCGCCAACCCCCTGTGGCACAACCGCGACCGGTTCGTCCTCTCGGGCGGCCACGGCAGCATGCTGCTCTACTCGCTACTGCACCTGACCGGTTACGATATGAGCCTGGAAGACCTCCAGAACTTCCGCCAGTGGGAGAGCAAGACGCCGGGCCATCCGGAATACAATCCGGCCTTGGGCGTCGAGGCCACCACCGGCCCGCTGGGCCAGGGCATCTCCAACGCCGTCGGTATGGCGATCGCCCAGAAGTACCTGGCCGAATACTTCAACCGCCAGGGCTTCCCGGTCATTGACTACAAGGTCTACGTCTTTGCCGGCGACGGGGACTTGGAAGAGGGCGTTTCGGGCGAGGCCTGCTCGCTGGCCGGCCACCTGGGCCTGAACAATCTGGTCGTGGTCTACGACGACAACCACATCAGCATCGATGGACCGACGGAGTTGTCATTCACCGAAGACCGGGCCAAGCGCTACGAGGCTTACGGCTGGTACGTGCAGGAGGTCGACGGTGACGGCAACGACATGGAGAGGTTCGAGAAGGCCCTGATCAACGCCAAGAGCGAGGTCGAGCGGCCTTCGATCATCAAGCTGCGCACGCACATCGCCTACGGTGCGCCGAACATGCAGGATACGGCCGAGGCCCACGGGGCCCCGCTGGGTGATGAAGAGATCGGGCTGATGAAGAAGCAGTGGGGCTGGGACCCGTTCAAGAAGTTCCACGTACCGGCCGAGGTCGCTGAGCATATGGGCCAGGCGGTCGAGCGCGGTAAAAAGGCCGAGGCCGAGTGGGGCAAGCTGTTCGAGGCCTACGCCGAGAAGCATCCGAAGCTGGCCAAGGCCTTCGCGGACGCGGCCGAGGGCAATCTGCCCGTCAAGCTGGAGGAGATCTTGCCGGTTTTCGAGGCGGGCAAGGCGATGGCGACCCGCAAGGCCTCCGGCAGCGTGCTGGCGGCGCTGATGCCGCACCTGCCTCTGGTCGTGGGCGGGTCGGCCGACTTGACGCCTTCGAACAATACGAACTTCCCCGACGCCGGTGATTTCCAGAAGGACACGCCCGAGGGCCGATACATCCGCTTCGGTGTGCGCGAGCATGCGATGGGCGCGATCCTCAATGGCATCTCGGTCTCGGGATTGCTGCGGGCCTACGGCGGGACGTTCCTGGTCTTCTCCGATTACATGCGTGGTGCCGTGCGCGTCGCCGCGCTGTCGAGGTACCCGTCGATCTTCGTCTGGACGCACGACAGCATCGGCATCGGCGAGGACGGGCCGACGCATCAGCCGGTCGAGCACTTCGCGGCGTTGCGCGCGATGCCGAATCTGCTGGTCTTCAGGCCGGCCGATGCCAACGAAACGGCCCAAGCCTGGAGGTACGCGCTGGAACATCGCGACGGGCCCGTGGGTCTGCTGCTGACGCGGCAGGGATTGCCCGTGATCGATCAGCGCAAGTTCGCCAGCGCCGCCAACGTCGCCCGCGGTGCCTATATCCTGACCAGCCGCGGCAAGCCCGACGTGATCCTGCTGGCCAGCGGCTCGGAAGTCTCGCTGGCACTCGAGGCCGCCAAACTGCTCGACGCCGACGGGCTCTCGCCGCAGGTGGTGAGCATGCCGTGCTGGAAGCTGTTCGACAAGCAGGACGACAAGTACCGCAACTCGGTGATTCCACGCGATGTCAAGGCCCGCGTCGGGATCGAGGCCGGCGTCGAGATGGGCTGGCACAAGTGGCTGGGCGAGGACGGTGTCTTCGTTGGCATGTCCGGCTTTGGCGCCTCGGCCCCCGGCAAGAAATGCTTCGAGGAGTTCGGTATCACCGCCGAGAACGTCGCGGCCCAGGCCAAAGCACTCGTCAAGAAGCTCCAGGAAGAGAGCTAGACTTCGGGACGCCGGGAGCGAACTGTTGAATTCGGACGGGCGTGTTGCTGTGGCAGGTGACACGCCCGTTTTCTATACTGCCGACGCGGGCCGCAGAGAAATCGGCTCGCCCGCGGGACGGCCCGGCGATATACTGGCGCGACAAGCGTATGGATCTTGCGCGGGACAAGGTGGTTTCGCAGATCATCTCCCGCCTGGCTGCGCCCGCGAAGGGGGCGGTCAAGGTCGAGGGGACGTGGGGGTCCTTTGCGCGTCTGCTGGCAGGGCACGTGGCGAAAACCTCGAGGCGGCCGGTCCTGCACATATGTCCTCATATCGACGATGCGGACCGGGCCTTCGATGATCTTCGGACTTTTGAGGCCGGGCGGATTGAGTTGCTGCCGGCTTGGGAGGGCGAGGAAGCGCTGGCCGACGCGACCGACGAGACGCGGGCCGAGCGGCTGCGCGTGGTGTCGCTGCTGCCGAGCCTGGAAAGAGGCGCCGGTGGGGGCGTAGTCATTCCGGTACCGATCCAGGCGCTGTGCCAGCCTGTGCCGAAGCCCTCGGCGCTGCGGGCCGACTCGCTGGCGCTGGAGGCCGGTGCGAGCGCCGATCCCGAGGGCATCGTCGAATGGCTTGTTGCCAACAGCTTCGAGCGGGTCGACGCGTTGGATCTGCCGGGGCAGTTCGCGCGACGCGGCGGCATCATTGACATCTACGCGCCGTTGACCAACGACCTGGTAGGGGCAGGCCCCCGTGCCTGCCCGGGCGGCGAAGAGTCAGGGCAACCACAGGGGGTTGCCCCTACGTCGTCACAGGGCCAGGCGATTCGCGTGGAGTTCTTCGGCGATTGCGTAGAGAGCATTCGTGAGATCAACCTCGACACGCAACGCTCGACGCACGAGATCATGCGCCTGAACGTCGTGGCCGCGACCTGTGGGGCCAGCGCCGAGCAGCGGGAGTTGTTCACCAACATTCTGCCTGATGAGACCATCGTTCTCTTCGAGGAGCCCAGTGACATCGAAGAGGTGGCGAAAGTCTACCTGGCGCGCGCGGAGCATGCGGAGCGGCTCTACGACTGGTCGGACGTCCACAGTTCGGTCGCACGCTTCACGCAGTTGCATGTGTGCCGTTTCGCGACGGACGACCCCGGTGAGTTTCTCAAGCTCGACGTCAAGAGCGTCCAGCAGTTCGAGCGCAAAGCGACGTCGCTGTGGGCCGGCCACAAAGCGGCGCTGGAGGACCTCGTGCAGCGGGCCAAGGCGGGGCAGCGCGTCAGCCTCTATTGCGAGAGCCCGGCCGAAGTCCAGCGTATCGGCGAGATCGTCAAGGAAATCAACGGCAGTGTCCCGCGCCGCTTCGATTTGCCTCTGGGCTACGTCCACCAGGGCTTCGTCGTCGAGTCGCTCAACACCATCGTCGTCAGCCATCACGAACTGTTCGGCCAATACGCGCTGCGCCGCCGCCAGCGACCCGTGCGGGCCACCGCGCCGGTCGATACGCTCGCCGACCTCCAGAGCGGCGACTACGTCGTCCACGCTTCCTACGGGATCGGCAAGTTCCTGGGCACCGAGACGATCGAAGAGAAGGGGACCAAGGCTGAATACCTGACGCTGGAATACGCCGACCAGGTCAAGGTCCAGGTCGCGGTCCAGAACATCGGCCTGATCCAGAAGTACATCGGCACCAGCCCGAAGCGGCCCACGCTGAGCAAGGTTGGTTCCAAACGGTGGCAGAAGCAGAAGGAGAAGGTCGCGCGCTCGGTGCGCGATCTGGCAGCCGAGTTGTTGCAGGTCCAGGCCCAGCGTCAGGCGATCGGCGGCATCGAGTACGAGGAGGATTCGCCCTGGCAGATGGAGTTCGAGGAGTCGTTTCCGTACCAGGAGACGCCCGACCAGATCACGGCGATCGGTGAGATCAAAGGCGACATGCGGGCGCCCGTGGCGATGGACCGGCTCCTGTGCGGCGACGTTGGTTACGGCAAGACCGAACTGGCGATGCGAGCGGCTTTCAAGGCGGTCGAAGGGGGCAAGCAGGTCGCGGTGCTGGTCCCGACGACGGTGCTCTCGGTCCAGCATGCGCGGACGTTCGCCGAGCGGTTCGCGGACTTTCCCGTGGCGGTCGAGGTGCTCAACCGCTTCAAGACGACGCGCCAGGCCAAGGACATTGTCGCCGCGGCGCGGGCGGGCAAGGTGGACATCCTCATCGGCACGCATCGCCTGCTCAGTGGCGACGTGGCCTTCAAGGACTTGGGCCTGCTGATTATCGACGAAGAGCAACGGTTTGGCGTCCAGGTAAAGGATCGATTGAAAGCCCTTCGTACGGAAGTGGACGTGTTGACCATGACGGCCACGCCGATTCCGCGCACGCTGCACATGTCGCTGAT
>CP070782.1:2779687-2792715 GCA_020346325.1 Phycisphaerales bacterium | reverse complement strand
AGGCCCGGCGTCAGGGCGTGGGCTCGGCTTTGCTGGAGCATGCTCTGGCCTTCCTGGACGACAGTGGCGTCAAGACCGCGCGGCTCGATGACACGGCCGCCTGCCAGCGGGTCTATGAGAAGCTTGGCTTTATGCCGCAATACCCACTGACGCGTTACGAAGGCATCCCCGCCCAGACCGGCGCCAAACGTCACACGGTCCCGGCCGACGCAGCCATGCTTCCCGAACTGATCGAACTGGATCGCCGCATGACGGGCACCGATCGGACCAGGCTGCTGACCCGGCTGTTCGAAGAGACGCCCGAGGCGTGGCGCGTCCTGCGTATCGCCGGCAAGGCGGAGGGATTCATCACTACACGTCCGGGCGCGAATGCGACCCAGATTGGCCCGTGTATCGCCTCGGCCCAGGCGGGCCCGGTTCTGCTGGCCGAGGCCCTGAATCGCTGCGCCAGCCAGAGGGTATTCGTCGATGTGCCCTGCGACCACGTCCGGGCGGTGACCACACTGGAGGCGGGCGGACTGAAGCCGCAACGGCATTTCATGCGGATGTATCGAGGCGTTCCCGTCCTCGACCACCCGGAAGGCTTGTGGGCCGGCGCAGGTCCTGAGACGGGATGAAGTTCCGTCGCTGCCGGCCCAGGCACTCAGATCAAGGACACGAGGTAGTACACGATACTGGCCAGACTGGCCGCGATGGAAACGACCATGGCGAGGTTCCAGGCCAGCGCCTTGGCCCCGGATGGTTTGTCCTCACCGAGGTACGCCCTGCTGTTGTTGAGAATGAAGAAGCCGACAAAGGCAATCGGCAGCATGAGACCACAAATCGCCGAGGTAGGCACGGTTACCCAGGGTCCGAGAGATTTCCAGAGGATCACGCCTGCCATGCCCGGCGCGGGCAGCAGACAGGCCAGCCGGTAACGCCAGCTGCCCGGTTCGACCCCGAAGATCTCGCAGACGGCGAAGCCACTGACCAGCATGTGCATAGTGATCGAACTCAGCGCCATCGCGACGATTCCGATCCCGAAGACGATGCGCGAGAAGAAGAGGCTTAGGCCAGCCGATTCGAGCATAGCGGCGGCGGCCACGGGGGGCAGGAGCGTCGAACCCGAGGCGAACTGGGCCGGATCGTAGATGGTGCAAGCCGTCGCGACCACCATCAGCGACGTCGCGATGCAGAACGGCAGCAACATGCCGATGGCCAGATCGAACCGGGAGAGCCCACGGTGCTCTCGGCCCCAGCCGCGCGCCAGGAGCGTGTACGGAAAGAGAAACGTCGCGTTGATTCCCGTCGCGGCACTGAAGGCCGCCATCACGATCGAGACCCCGCGAGCGTCGGTGGGCACGTATAGCGGCAGGAACCCTTTGAGCATGCGTCCCCAGTTCACCCCACCATCGATCGCACGCCGGACGATCACAACGAGAAATGCCAGCATGATCATGCAGACCAGACGTTTGAGCGTCTTCTCGTAGAAGCGTACGCCGGCCCGCCCGGAACTGTAGGACCAGGCGACCGCCGTGGAGATCGCCAGGACTGCCAGACCGATGCCCAGCAAGAGCAGGGTCCGCCCCGCCGACGAGGCCGGCTCCCAGTGCGTAACGACCTTGATCATGTCTTCGGTCATGCCGGCGGCCAGCGCATACTGAGGCAGATGCCAGATGATCGTCGCCACCAGCGCGCCGATGGCCCAACTCCAGGCGAGCGCAGGATGGATATAGCGCTTCATCGCATAAAACGGCCGGGCGCCCGTCGACAGCGTCTGATACGACATGGCCGCGAACATGATGATGCCCAGCCCCATAGCTAAGGGCTGCACCCACAGCAGACGATACTCCAGGTACGCCCCGGCAAACAGGGACGCCATCGCGCTTCCACTGCCCAGCACGAGCGCACTCTGGAGCCACGCGGGTCCGGTCTTGGCCATGTAGCCACGCCAGCGTTGCGGGATGCCTTTGCTTTCCAGAGCGGCAAGTTCGGCCCGTTCCTGCGCCAGCGCCTCCGGGGCCGACGCGGTGAACATCGGCAGGCCCTTCACTTCGCCACCGGCATAAGGCAATGTCTCGGTCTGTCCAGGCTTCACGAATATCTCCTCTCCAGGCGATAGCGTGACGGCCAAGATTGCACGGCAGTCTCATTGGCGTTCGAACACGAGCCGGCCATCGAGATACGTCTTGAGCACCTGTGTCTTTCTGATTGCATCGGCGTCACAGGCGAGCAGATCGGTGTCGACGATGATGAAATCGGCGCGCTTGCCCCTTTCCAGCGAGCCGACGAGTTCCTCCTGAAACAGGGCCCGGGCGCAGTTGATCGTGTAGAGACGAATGGCCTGCTCGCGGCTCAGCGCTTCCTCGGGATGCAATTGGCCTTCATACCAACGGGCGCGCCGGGTGATGGTGGTCCACATGCCCAGGAAGGGATCGTACGGATTGATCGAACGCCGGGAGCCGATCTTCTGCATGTGGTCCGAGCCCCCGGCGGCTAGGCCCCCGGCGGCGCAGATACTCCGCAGCGGCTGGAAGTAGCGCAGACGCTCGTAGCCGAAGTGACCAGCCAGCGTGCGCGTGTCCAGATAGAGCCAAGCCGGCTGGACCAGCGGAATCACGCCGAGAGCAGCGGCCTTGCCCACGGCCTCTTCGCTCATGAAGTTGGCGTGGGTGATGCAGTGTCGCCTGCGACGGATCGGCATCGTCTCGCCCAGTTCTTCGTACACGTCGAGCAGAGTGTGGACGGCGCCGTCCCCGACGGAATGGGCGGTGAACTGGAGGTTGCACTCGGTCGCAGTACGAACGATCGGCCGCAGGCGGTCCTTGGGGATGAACAGGACCCCACGATAATTGGGGTCGTCGATCGCGTAGGTCTGGCTCACACCCCAGGGCCGGCGCATGTAGGCGCTGCCGGTGAGCATGCCGCCGTCGAGGAAGGCCTTGATCCCGATGACGCGCAGCATGGGTCCGCCCTGACACAGCGGGTTCCGGGCGACCTGCCGTATGGATTCTTCTATCTCCTCGATCGGGCCGATCGTGTCGATGTAGTGTTGGGCCACCACGCGAACCGTCAGGTCGCCCTCGTCCAGCATCTTCTGATAGAGCTTGAGGTTCCCTGACCTTGCAGAACCGTCGCAGACGCTCGTGATACCGACGGCATTGTACGCTTTGAACAGAGCATTCAGTCGCTCGTAGCGGTCACGCTCGGTCGGTTTCCTGCCCGAGGACTGACTCTTGATGAACCGGTTGCAACCGCGCAGGATTCCCGTAAGCTCACCTGTCTGGGGGTCCTTCTCGGCGTATCCGGGACCGCCATCCGTGACGCGAAAGTCCTTGTCGATACCACTGAGTTCGAGGGCCAGCGTATTGAGCGATGCGTCAGGCCCCGTGCGGAAGACCGCCGGATTCTTCGGGGCCACCCGGTCGAGTTCGGCGCGCGTGGGATACCGCTGCTCGCGCAGGCGCGTGATGAACACCTGCTGCAAAACAATCCACTCGCCATCGTCCAACACCTCAGCGCGGGCGCGGAAGTAGTCGAGCACGTCGGCGATGGAATCCATCTGCGGGATCGGATGATCGAACTCGGTCAGCGCCGCTCCGCACGGGTGGACGTGAGAATCAATCAACCCGGGCAACACCATCTTGCCGTCGAGATCGTGAACCTCTGTTCCACTGGTCTTGAGCTGCAGGACCTCGTCATTGCCCCCGACCGCGACGATGCGCCCGTCCCGAACCGCCATCGCCTGCTGAACGGAGAAGTCCCCATCGACCGTAACGATCCGGCCATGGTGCAGGATCAGATCGGCCGCGGAGGCAGGTGCGAGAACAAAAGCAACAAACGCGAGCAAGAGTACCGGTGCGATCATCTGGAAGCGGCTGGTGTGTACGAATCCCATGGGCTTCACTCCCAAAAGCAATGGCCTGGTGCGGGCAACAGAAGCTCCGTACTCAGCTCCGGCCCCGTATCCACCGGGTATTCCACACCATCCGGATGGCGGTGTCAATTCCTTACTGACCGGTAACGCCGTCAGATGAAGAGGTTGACGTTGGCCGATTCGGCCCGGTCGAGGTACATCGCGACGCCGCCTTCTTCGACGCCGTCAATGAGTTCCTCGCGTTTGACGCCCATCAGGTCCATCGTCATCGTGCAGGCCACGAGACGCACCCCGTTCTGGAGGGCCTTGGAAATCAGTTCTGACAGGGACAGGACGTTCTTCTTCCGCATGATCTGCTTGATCATCTGCGTGCCCATTCCCGCCATCTTCATCTTGGACAGGTGGGTCTTTTCGGCCCCGCGGGGCATCATGAAGCCGAACATGCGCTCGATAAACGTCTTCTTGACGGGCACCGATTCGGGACGGCGCAGGAGGTTCAGACCCCAAAACGTGAAGAACAACGTGACATCACTGCCCATGGCGGCTGCGCCGTTGGCGATGATGAACGAGGCCATCGCCTTGTCGAAGTCGCCGCTGAAGACGACAATGGTCTTCTGCCGGCCGGTCGCCGGTGCCGATAGCTGCATCGGGTGCGGGTCTCCTTTCGTCACCGTCGCCGTGTAAATGCCGTTCGCCGTGGCCAGGTCGACGAGGCGATGGCCCGTACTGTGGCACCAGCCCTCGACGTCAGCCGCGAAACCCGGGTCACCGCTGGTGATCGTCAGCGCCTGTCCCTCGTCCAAGTTCGCGGCTTCGTCTTTCAGACGCAAGATTGGCCCGGGGCATTGTAATCCCGTTGCGTCAATGTGCCGAACGACGTTGGCCGTTACGGGGTCAGTTTTTTCTTGAGCCCCGCCTTCGCCGGTATCGCTTTCCATCTCCTTGGAGAACGGCTCCTCGTCCGAGCTCATCCCCACGACGGCGCCATAGGTCTTGTAGCCTCCGGTCAGGTTGCGGGCCGTATAGCCGCGCTGGTTCAGCAGACGGCAAGCCAGATAGCCCCGCAGGCCAACCTGGCAGAAGATCAGCAGTTCTTTGTCCTTGGGAATCTCGTCCAGCCGTTCGCGCAGTTCGTCCACCGGGATGTTGGTGGCCCCCGGAATGGTGCCGGCCTGGACCTCTCCGGGCGTGCGCACGTCGATCAGACACTGGTCGTCACGCGGCTCGATCACATCGCTGACGTGGCAGATCGGCATGTCGCCGTTGATGACGTTGGCCGCCACGAAGCCGGCGTAGTTGACCGGGTCCTTGGCCGACCCGAACGGCGGCGCGTAACACAGTTCGAGATCCTGAAGATCGAACACGGTCAGGCCCGCCCGCAGCGCCACGGCGAGCACATCGATGCGCTTGTCCACCCCCTTGGTGCCGACGCCCTGAGCCCCAAGGATTTTGCCGCTCTGCGGGTCGAACAGCAGCTTGAGACTGATCTGGCTGGCCCCGGGGTAATAGCCGGCGTGATTGGCGGGATGGACGTAGATCTTTTCGTAGGCAATGGCGTGTCGCTTGAGGTTCTTCTCGTTCATTCCCGTGGTGGCGACCGCGAGATTGAACACCTTGCAGATCGCCGTGCCCTGCGTCTTGCGATACTGGCTCTGGCGACCGAAGATCGCGTCAGCCGCGATGCGCCCCTGCCGGTTTGCCGGTCCGGCCAGCGGAATCAGCGCAGCGAAATCGCCGACGAAGTCCGTCACCTCGACTGCATCGCCCACCGCGTAGATGTGCGGATCGCTGGTCTGCATGTGCTCGTCGACGGCGATGCCGCCTCGTTGACCGATCTTCAGGCCGGTCTCCTGTGCCAGCTTGACCTCAGGTCGCACCCCGACCGCCATGACGACGAGATCGGTTTCGAGCCGCTGACCGCCACTGAGCAACACAGAGGGGGTTGCCCCTTGTGTCGCCACCTCAGTGACACTGGTGCCCAAATGCAAATCGACGCCATGCAATTGCAGTTCCTGGTGTAGCGGCGTCGCCATTTCCGGGTCGACCGTCCCCATCACCTGGGGCTCCAGCTCCACCAGCGCGACAGACACGCCGCGTTCGATCAGGGCCTCGGCCATCTCCAGGCCGATGTAGCCGCCGCCCACCACCACAGCGTGTTTGCAGCCCTCAGTGTCCACCACCGCCTTGATCGCATCCATGTCCGGAATGGAACGCAAGGTAAACACGCGCGGTGAGTCGATGCCTGGCATCTTCGGCCGTACCGGCTCGGCTCCCGGACTGAGAATCAGCGCATCGTAGGCCACTTGGGACTCCCGTCCCTTGGCCAGATCGCGCACGGTCACGGTTTTCTTCTCGCCGTCGACGCGCGTTACCTCGCACTGCGTTCGCACATCAATGCCGAACCGCTGGTACATCTTCTCGGGCGTCTGGACCAACAGCCGGTCGCGATCCTTGATCTGCCCGCCGATGTGATAGGGCAGACCACAATTGGCAAAGGAAATGTACTCCCCCCGCTCGAACATGACGATCTCGGCTTCCTCGTTGAGCCGCCGGGCCCGGGCCGCCGCCGAGGCGCCGCCGGCCACTCCTCCTACGATAACAATACGCTTGGCTATCACTGTGTTCATCTCCGTTCGATAGATCGCCTACGCCCCACAACTGGCGCTGATACATTCGATCAGCCGGGGCAGCCGCGGTGAGAGAATCTTGTAGTACACCGTTCTGCCCCGTCTTTCGCTGGACAGCAGCCCGTGGCCCTTGAGCAGACGCAGGTGTTCGCAGGTCTGGTTGGCCGAGGTCTGGCACAACTCGGCGATCTCGTGCACCGCGAACTCCCCCTGCATCAGGATATTAACCATCTTCAGCCGGGCCGGATGGGCCATCACCTTGAGGCACTCGGCGGCCTCTTCCAACATCTCATCCGGCGGCAATCTCAGTTCAGCACTCATGGTCTGCCCTTTCACACTATATATATTATATCGAGAGGTATCGATATATCAATGTGTGCCCCAGAAAAAAGCTCCTTTTTTCATTGACATATAGTTCTATGTAGTACTATTCTACAACGAACCACTTATCCAAGTCGGAGACAGAGCCATGAACGCCCACCATCGCATACAGAGACAAGCGGTCTGGCTGCTGGTGCTCGCTGCTCTCACACCGGTCGGACGGGCCCAGATCCTACACGTTGATGCCCGAACGGGCGACGACGGCCATCCTGGGACAGCGGACAGGCCGCTGAGATCGATCGCCCAAGCGGCCATCCTGATAAACGCCCGGGCCGAACCCGGCCCCGCCACGGTCGTCATCGGGCCGGGCCTCTATAGCCTGGACCAATGCGTGACATTTGCGGCGGGCCGAACCTTCAGCGAACAGGAGCGGTTGACGATAAGGGCATCTGTGCTGCCCGATGATCCGCGGTGGAAGCCCGAAGCGATGCCAACGATCCTGTCCATCGAGAATCCGAAACAGGCGGTCGGGTCCAACATGCCCAGCGAAACATACAGCCTCAAGATCCAAACCAGCCACGTCACCGTCGCGGGTCTGAGATTTCTGGGCAACCCGTCCCTGCGAAACTGGCACTGCTGCATCGAACGCATTGGCGAGGACCTCGACGACCTTGTCGTAACACAGTGTATGTTCATGGGAGATCCCGACACCGCGAACATCTACTGCGCCGCCCTGGCGACGGGCGACCGGTTTGTTGTCGACCATTGCGTCTTCTCCAAATGCCACGGCTGCACCGTGTTCTGGGACGGCCTCGACGGAATTGGCGGCAAAGGTTGTGCCATGCGTTCCTGTATCGTTACCGGCGCCTTCATCTCGGGCGTGTGGACGTGTCAGACCGCCGAGGACTTCGAATTCCACCACAATGTAATAGCCGACTGCGAGTACATCTGGATGCGCAAAGCGGGCGACCGGCAGAGGTACCGCATCAGAGATTGTGCGGTTGTCGGCAACCAATACTTCTCAGGATACGGCCGCGCCAGCGGGCCGATCGGGCCAACAGGATCAGAAGTGGCGTTCGACCGAGACAAGATCATCACCGATGGCCGCCTCGTGTTCACATCAGACGCCAAGACACATCTGGCGAAAGAGTCTATCGGATATGCATTGGGCGCAGGTCTGTTCACACACAGTGCGGAACAGGACGGAAAGCAATAACGGCGAATTCGAATTCAGGGAAAAAGAAAATGGATGCCAAGAGAAGATCGAGGCGGAGGACAGTCCTTGTGACGCTTGCGATTGGTTTCTGTTGCACGGCAGCGCGGGCTGAGACGGTCTACGTGGATGGCGACCGGGGCAACGACACTAATCCGGGAACTCAGGACAGGCCCATCCGCACCATCGCCCGGGCGGCCGAGATGGTCAACGGTCGCAGCGAACCCGGACCGACCACCGTGAAACTGGCACCGGGCGTGCACGTCATTGATCGCATGGTGGCCTTTGAAAGCCAACGTGCCTATAAGCCGGATGCGCGTTTGACCATCGAGGCCACTGTCTTGCCCGACAGCCCGCGATGGACGCCCGGGCAGATGCCGGTCGTGCTGTCCACGGTTCAAGGGCAGTTCTCGGCCAGCGAAATGCACGCACTGTCTATCAGGATCGAGGTCAGTCATGTCACTGTGCGGGGCGTGAATTTCCTGGGCAACCCCCGGGCGCGCACCTGGCACTACGCCATCCACCGCTTCGGGAAGAACTTACAGGATCTGCTCATCACGCAGTGTCGGTTCCTCGGAGGAGGCCAGGCCTTGGAATACAGCAGCCCGATCTGCGCTAACGGCCACGGGCTCGTCGTGGACCACTGCATTTTCTATGATTGCGACATCCCGGTGATCTTCTGGAACGCCGAGGGCGGAGTCAGCAAGGGCAACGCCATGCGCTACTGCATCGTCGACGGCGCCGACATCGCGGCGGTCTGGACTTGCCAGACGGCCGACGACTTCGAGTTCCACCACAACATCATCACGCGCAGCCACTATGTCTGGATGCGAAGTCCAAGCAACAGGACGATCTATCGGGTCCGGGATTGCGTCATCACCGACAGCAAATACACCTCGGGGACGGGCACCGCCTCGAGGATCCACGGCCCCACCGGCACCGACATTGTCTTTGACGAAGAGAACGTGACCAAGGAAGGTTCGATCCGCTTGGTGATGCCCGCGCTCTCGCCGCAGGGGCTGAGCAGCGAACGCCCGCGCGACTATCTGCACGTCGCCTCTGGCACGTTGGGCAGCGACCTGGGCGCGGGGCTCTTTCGAAACCGCCAATCTGAGAAGGAGAATGGAGATGCCACGACACGATGACACCGCACAACAGATCACGGAAATCATCCGCACGATCAACAAGACGTGCATCGAAGGCAAGGGGTTCGACACCCTCGCCCCGCTCTTCCACGACGATGTCGTGGTTGTCCCGCCCGGATTCACCACACACATCAAGGGCAGGGACACTTGTCTGAAGAGCTACGAGGACGGATTTTCCCAGACGACGTTCGAGAAACTCGAGGCCTCGGAAGAGCGGGTCGACGTGTACGATTCAACCGCTGTAGCCTCCTACAAGTACGACTGCATCTGGGAGTTCAAGGGCAAAAGATTTGAAGAGGATGGGTACGAGATCCTGGTGTGCGTGAAGGAGGATCGGGATTGGAAGATCGTCTGGCGAACGCTGATTCCGGGACAGCGTCAGATTGAGCCCTGCCCGGTGCAGGAGGCGAAAGCAGGCGTAGAAGCACCCCAGGATATCAAGCAGACGTGCCGAAATCTGCTGGCCGCGATGCCGGTCTGCTACCTGACGACCATGGACGCCGACGGTTTCCCGCATACCACGGCGATGCTAAACCTGCGCTGTGCGAAGGAATTCCCATCGCTGGTTGGACTGCACGAGGACTCTGAGGAGGAGTTCCTTCTGTACCTAACCACGAGCCTGCAATCGGGCAAGATGGCCCGCATGCAGGCCAATCCCAAGGTCTCGGCGTACTTCTGCGATCCCGATCAGATCGTGGGCCTGATGCTGGGAGGTGAGATCGAAATTGTCACCGACCAGGCTCTGAAGAATCGCGTCTGGCAGGACGGGTGGACGATGTATTATCCCAACGGGCCGGAGGGGGACGAATACGGCGTCGTCCGCCTCGCTCCCGCGATCATCAAGGGGTGGTGTCGAAATCAGCCCTTCGTATTGAAACCATAGCAGACAGGAACGGGACGTGGCCATTACTCCCTTCCCAATCCAAGGTGACGAACGATGGAAAAGAAGCCGTGTTTGAACGACAAAGATGAATTTCCAGATGACAAGGTCCTGAGTCGCTGTCTTGGCAAGGTGAAACCCGTATGGGATTCATATCTGGCGATGATCGCTGAGAACCATCCTTCGTTCTCGGCGGAATGGCGGTACTACCGGGACGGAAACAACTGGCTCTATAAGGTCACGAAGAAGAAAAAGACCATCTGTTGGGTCTCCGTCTGGATCGGCGCGTTCAAGGCGACGTTTTACTTCCCTGACCGGGCAGAAGACGCGATCGCCACAAGCAGGCTGAGGAAGGAATACATCGAGCAGTTCCTTCACGGCAGGCGCTACGGCAAGATTCGAGGCGTGACGGTCGTGGTCAAAAGATCCTCTGATCTGAGCTCGATTAGAAAGCTGATCGCAATCAAGGAACAACTCAAGTAGTCGCAGGATGAGCCCTTGACCGAGAGCATGAAACAACAACGACAGGCGGGGTTCCTGATGGCCAAGATCCGCCAGGTGGGAGAACGTGTCTTTCTGCGCCGCATGAAAGGCTCCGGCGTCGAGATCAATCCTGCCCAGGGGCGTATCATGTTTGCCCTGTGGCAAGAGGACGGCATTTCCATCCAGCAACTGGCGAAGAAGACGCAACTGGGCAAATCTACCCTGACCGGTATGCTGGACCGGCTCGAAGCCATGGGCCATGTCCGGCGGCAGCGATCGGATAGCGACCGACGCAAAATCCTGATCTTCCGCACCGAGAAAGACAAGGCGCTCGAACGGAAATACGTGGAATTGTCGGAGAAAATGACGGAGCTATGGTACCAGGGATTTGCCGAGTCTGAGATCGACCAGTTCGAAGCATCACTACAGAAGATCCTCGAGAACCTCGTCGAATACGAAAATGGTATGGGATAGCGTGTCCCGTGACAACTTGATACGTCAGGCATGTCATCCTGAATGGAGCGCAGCGCAATGAAGGATCTGGGTAAGGCAACAGAGAGCCCGCTGCTTCCAGAGCCAGATCCTTCACCTGTGGCTCAGGATGACAACGTGCGATGGAGCCGAGGTTTTCCGGACGTGGTGCAGGGGAAGGTGGTTTGGATATGACTGACGAGCAGCAGCGGCAGTTTCAGGGATTCAGCCCCAAAGCGTTCCGGTTCCTCAGAGATATCAAGGCGAACAATAACAAAGCCTGGTTCGAGGCCCATCGCGGCAACTACGAACAATATCTTCTCCAGCCGCTGCGCGACCTGGTGACGGACCTGGGCGATTTCATGCTGGGCATCGATCTATCCTTCGAGGTCGCGCCGGCGGTGAACAAAACGATTTCACGCATCTATCGTGACACCCGCTTCAGCAAGGACAGATCGCCCTTCCGCGATTGCATGTGGATCACGTTCAAACGGTCGGGCAAGGACTGGGCTCGCTGGAGCGTGGGCTATTTTCTGGAAATCAACGCGACGTGGTACCGCTATGGGCTGGGCTTCTACGACGCCGCCCCCGACATCATGGCCCAGTTCCGCGCGCAGCTCGATGACGAACCCGAAAAGTTCCTCAAAGCCATCGACTGGTTCGACAAACAGGATATCTTCGCGCTGGAAGGCGAAACGTACAAGCGCGACAAGGGCCCGGACAAACCGGAGCCCATCCGCACCTGGTACAACCACAAGAGCTTTTATCTCTGCTGCAACCGCAAGAATGATGAGGCCATCCGCAGCCCGCAACTCGTCGACGATCTCAAGGCCGGCTTCGGCCTGACCGCCCCCCTCTACCATTACCTCCTCGACACCATCGCCCGCACGAAACAACCCGCGCGATAGGAGGCGGTCGCCCTGGCAGCGACAGTGGCTACGCGGGTCGTGCCAACCATCGCCATGTTGCTCAGCTCTCTCATCAGGGTCCTGAGAACGCCCTGTGCTAACCAAAGGCCGCTGTCAGGGTGGAAATCATTCAAGAAAGAGCCGGCAACGTCAGTATTTGATGACGCCGCGATAGTTCTGCCAGGCTTCGGCCGCCGAATCACCCGGCAGGTCGGGCCAAATCTCACGGTAGCCGGGGCGGGGATAGAGGCGCCATCCCATCGGGTCCTTGCGAAACAGGAGATAACGAATGCGATTCTCCGTCGTGATGGCCATTCGTTCGCGTTCTTCGCAACTGGCCGCATCTCCCTCGTCGCACAGATCGTGCCAGGCACAGCTCAGTCCGCGCGCCAAGGTCACCAGCGGATCCGTCTGGAACCACCTCCAATTCAGATCAGTGTCACTCGGAACCAGCACCGTCTCGGTAGGATTCCAGTACAATGTATCGGCGTCGTAATCGTAGTTGGAGGGCCCCTCGGTCGGATAGATGCGAATCGTTCGCCCCGTCGCCTCCAACATGGTGATCTCCTTAGTGCAAACCTCCAAATCGAAGAGGCGCAGCGTCTGAATCATCCAGAATAGACGGTCGCGGTCGCAGTCACTCACCTCATCGAGACAGAGCCACCGACTAACCTTCCAACCGGGTTGCTGCTCGACAATCCAGCCACTTTCGCAGGCAAGAATCTCCGGCGCGGCATCGTACCACTGCTCGATGTCGGTGAACCCCCAAACCGCCCTGGCCTCGAGATCACGGCCCACGGAGCGTCCCAGCGTCAACCACTCATCAGACGTCCCGGCCTCATCACGATATAGAAATCGGTAGGTGATCTCTTCTTCCGGCGTACCGAAACCATTGTCAATAACCACGCCAATCGAACGCCTCCGTCCCATCGATCGGTCGGCCGCATCGTACTGTGGCAACCATACCACAACGAACCCAGCCGCCATTATCAGCACGAGCGTCGTACCTTGCAGAAGCCGCGATTTAAATTCGACCATCGCTCATATCCTTTCCGCCAATTCGTCATCTCGCATCAGACTGCCGAGATGACGGCAATGAGGGGGGGGAGAGGAGGACTGCGTGT
>CP070782.1:2774035-2779587 GCA_020346325.1 Phycisphaerales bacterium | reverse complement strand
GCCGGCCCCGGCGGGTTTCGGGCCGCCAAGCGATGCGCCCAACGGGGAGCTTCCGTTGCGGTAATCGAGCGCGAATTCATCGGAGGCACCTGCCTGAACTGGGGCTGCATTCCGTCCAAGACCCTGCTGGCCTCGGCCCATCTGCTCCAGCAGGCGCGCAAGGGCGCTGAACTCGGAATCGATATCCCGGCGGCTACCCCCAACTGGCCCAAAATCCAGCAGAGGCGTGAGGCCATTGTCGCAGGGCTGCGCAAGGGCATGGCTGGCTCGGCCAAGGCCGCGAAGCTGACCTATATCGAGGGCACCGCCGTGGTCACGGCGCCGGGTAAGATCACCGTCGAATCGAACGGCCAGGCCCGCGCGCTCGACGCGGGCAAGATCATCCTTGCCACCGGCTCGAAATCGATCGAAATCCCCAGCATCCCCTTCGATGGGCAGGTCGTCATCAGCAGCAAGGAAGCACTCGCGCTGCCCGAGATCCCGAAGTCCATGGTCATCGTCGGGGGCGGCGTCATCGGTTGCGAGATGGCCTGTGTCTACGCCGTGATGGGAACCAAGGTTACGATCGTCGAGGCGCTGGACCACCTGATCCCCATGGAGGATTCGTGGGTCAGCCGGCTCCTCGAACGTGAGTTCAAGGGCCTGGGCATCGACGTCATGACCGGGCAGAAGGTCACCTCGGTCGACAAGGGGACCACGCCGCCCAAGGTCAATCTCGCCAGTGGGCAATCGATCGACGGCGAGAAAGTGCTCATCTCCGTCGGCCGGCGCGCGGCCGTCGAAGAGCGCGTCGTCGGGGCGCTGAAGCTGGAGATGAACGGCCCGGCTATCAAGATCAACACCAGGATGGAAACCAGCGTCCCGGGCGTCTACGCGATCGGCGATGCCGTGGGCACGACGTATCTGGCGCACGGCGCCACGGCCGAAGCGGAAGTGGCCGCGACCAATGCCACCGGTGGTAACGAAGAGCTGCTCGACTATTCGCTGATTCCGCGGGTGATCTTCACGTTCCCGGAGATCGCTTCGGTGGGCCTGTCGGCCGAGAAGTGTCAGGCGGAAGGACGCGAGATCGCCGTGGGCAAGGGGTTCTACCGCGCCAACGGGCGCAGTGTCGCGCACAACGAGACGGCCGGACAGATCCACGCCGTCCGCGACACGGCCATGAACGAAATCGTGGGCATCACCATGGTCGGAGAGATGGCGACCGAATTCGTGGCCTTTGCGCGAACGTTGATCGGAACCTGCGAGCCGATTCGCAACATTACCTTCCCGCACCCGACGGTATCCGAGGTCATGGAGGACGCGGTGCACGAGGCGCTGGGCCCGATTCTCTTCGAGCAGTAGGATGGGAAACTCGTTGCCCGGGCCAACCGGCGATGAATCCATGAACACCGTCGAACAACAGCTCGAAAATGCGGTCCTACACGTCGTTGACTGCGGCCTCGCCGACTACCGTCAGGTCCTCGCGCGCCAGCAGGAGTTGAGCGAAGCGCGGCGTGCCAACCGCGTCGGCGACACCGTGCTGATCGTCGAACACCCTCCAGTGATCACCCTGGGCGCCCGCCAAAGCGCCAACAAACTGCTGATCGGGCCCGAGGAACTGCCCCGGCGCGGCGTCGATCTCGTGGAGATTCGTCGCGGGGGAGGCACCACGGCACACAATCCAGGCCAGCTCGTTTTCTATCCGATCCTGCACTTGCAGCAGCGTCGTCTGGGCGTCAGCGAGTACGTGCGCACCCTGGAAGCCATCGGTGTCGACCTGCTGGAGGCGCTGGGTCTCGTTGGGCAGAGACGAAAAGGCTATCCGGGCCTCTGGGTCAACGACCGGAAGATCGCGTCGATCGGGGTCCGCGTCTCGCGGTCCGTGACGCGCCATGGGATGGCCCTCAATATTGCCAACGACCTGAGTCTTTTCGATCTGATGGTTCCGTGCGGCCTCGACGGCGTGCAGATGACCTCCGTCGCGCGGGAACTGGGCCAGGCCCCGGACATGGACGTCGTCAAAACACAACTGATCGCCCTGTTGCGGCGGTATTTCGAGGGAAGCCCGCGATGACGTCCGATGCGAAACGACTGCCGCCCTGGCTGCGCCGTCCGTGGCCGTCCAGCCACAGTTTCCAGCACACTGAGGAAACGCTCAGCTCCCTGCAACTGCAAACGATCTGCACCAATGCCAACTGCCCCAACAAAGGCGAGTGCTGGGGCCGGGGCACGGCCACCGTGTTGATCCTGGGTAACGTCTGCACGCGCAACTGCAAGTTCTGCTCGGTCGGGACGGGCAAGCCCACGCCGCCCGATCCCACCGAGCCGGCGCGGCTGGCCCAGATGGCCGGCGCGATGAGGCTGCGCTACCTCGTGATCACCAGCGTCAACCGCGACGATCTACCTGACGGCGGCGCCGGCCACTTTCGCGACTGCGTCAACGAGGTCCGGCGGCAATTGCCGGCCATGCGCTTCGAGATCCTGACGCCTGATTTTCGCGACCACCAAGCCGAGGCCCTGGAGACACTGACCGAGGCGCTGCCCTTCGTGTTCGCCCACAACGTCGAGACCGTGCCCTCGCTGTACCCCCAGGCCCGTTCGGGCGGCGATTATCGCCTCTCCCTCGATCTGCTCCGGAGAGCCCGCGATCGCTACCGTGACACGGCGACCAAGTCCTCCATCATGCTCGGCTTGGGCGAAACCGATGAGGAAGGAACGCAGGTTCTGCAGGATCTACGCCAGGTCGGCTGCGAGCGCATCACGATCGGCCAGTACCTCAAACCCTCCAGGGATTCTCTGGACGTCCGCGAATATGTTCATCCCGATAAGTTCGCCTGGTGGGGCGATCGTGCGCGGGAAATGGGCTTCACCTGGGTCCAAGCCTCGCCGTTTGCACGCAGTTCGTACTTTGCCGAACGGGAAAACACCGGACGGTCATAGGTGTATATAACCGGTCACTACAGCGCCATTTTCCCGAATATTGTCGCCTGGGAGGCTCCCGGATTTATCAATACTCCGAGGCCGCCCCGTAATGGCGATGGAATAACCGCCAGGTCAGGCCATCGTCAAGCGCCGGGAACAGCGTCATTGCGCTCGGGCCAGACACACGAGATGCGCTGTTTCCGGCATCGAGGCCCCGGGCCTTCGATCCGGGGCGGTATGTTGGAGCCCCCCCTCTTACCTCATCTCTGAGCCTTCATCGGTCTCCAGTCACATCGATAATGCACCGTCTCGTTGACCGGTCTCCGCATCTGGCTTTTGGTATTTGACAAGCGCACGCGGCTGTGGTCTAATCCCGCCCAACCTGTTTGACACCCAGCAGCCTCCGTATGAGGCTTGTCATTGTCAGGAGACGACCCTATGCCAAAGCGCGCCGACCTCAAGAAGGTCATGATCATCGGATCCGGTCCGATCGTCATCGGCCAAGCCTGTGAATTCGACTATTCCGGTACCCAGGCCTGCAAAGCCTTGCGTCAGCTCGGCTACCAGATCGTGCTGGCCAATTCCAACCCGGCCACCATCATGACCGACCCGGGCATGGCCGATGTCACGTACATCGAGCCGTTGACACTTGAGAGCATGACGAAGATCATCGAAAAGGAACGCCCCGACGCCCTGCTGCCCAACCTGGGAGGCCAGTCGGGCCTCAATCTTAGTTCGCAACTGGCCCAGGCCGGGGTTCTGGACAAGTACAACGTCCAGGTCATCGGCGTCCAGGTCGACGCCATCAAGCGCGGCGAGGACCGCCAGGCCTTCAAGGACACCATGAACAGGCTCGGGATCGAGATGCCGCGCAGCCTGATCGCTAACAATCTGGAAGAGGCCGAGGCGGCCATCGAGAAGATCGGCTTACCCTGTGTAATCCGCCCCGCCTATACCATGGGCGGCACCGGAGGCGGTTTCGCCTACAACATGGAAGAGTTCCGGGCCCTGGCCAAACGCGGACTCAGCGCCAGCTATGTCGGGCAGATCCTCGTCGAAGAATCCGTGCTCGGCTGGGAAGAGCTGGAACTGGAGGTCGTGCGGGACAGCAAGAACCAGATGATCACCGTTTGTTTCATCGAGAACGTCGATGCGATGGGCGTCCACACCGGTGACAGCTACTGCACGGCCCCCATGCTCACCATCAGCGAGGAGTTGCAGCAACGTCTCCAGAAGTACTCATACGACATCGTCGAGGCCATTCAGGTCATCGGGGGCACCAACGTTCAGTTTGCCCATGACCCCAAGACCGGCCGCGTCGTCGTCATCGAGATCAACCCGCGTACGTCGCGCTCGTCGGCCCTGGCCTCGAAGGCCACGGGGTTTCCGATCGCGCTGATCTCCTCCCTGCTGGCCGGCGGCCTGACCATGGACGAGATCCCCTACTGGCGCGACGGCACCCTGGAAAAATATAGCCCCTCGGGCGACTACGTCGTCGTGAAATTCTCGCGCTGGGCCTTTGAGAAATTTGAAGGGCTCGAAGACAAGCTGGGCACCCAGATGCGCGCCGTCGGCGAAGTGATGAGCATCGGCAAAAACTACAAGGAAGCCTGCCAAAAGGCGATTCGCTCGCGTGAAGATGGCCGATACGGCCTGGGCTTTGCCAGGAACTATAACCAGCAGTCGCTGGACGACCTGATGCGACTATTGGCCGAGCCCTCCAGCGAGCGGCAGTTCGTTATGTACGAGGCCCTCCGCAAAGGCGCTACCGTCCAAGCCCTGCACGCGACCACGCATATCAAGGCGTGGTTCATCGAACAAATGAAGGAACTGGTGGAACTGGAGGAGAAGATTCTCCAGTACAAGGGCAAGGCGCTGCCGGACGAGTTACTGATCCAGGCCAAGAAAGATGGGTTCGCCGACCGTTACCTGGCGATGCTGCTGGGCGTCAAGGAGGCCCAGATCCGCGCCCAGCGTCTCAGGCTCAACGTCACCGAAGGCTGGTACCCCGTCCCGGTCAGCGGCGTCGAAAACGCGGCGTACTACTATTCGACCTACAATGCGCCGGATGTCACCGAAGTCTCGCCCAACCGCAAGATCATGGTCCTGGGCGGCGGCCCCAATCGCATCGGCCAGGGCATCGAGTTCGACTATTGCTGCGTCCACGCCGCCTTCGCCCTGCGCGACGAGGGCATCGGCTCGATCATGGTCAACTGCAACCCCGAAACCGTCTCGACCGACTACGACACGTCGAACAAGCTGTACTTCGAGCCGCTGACCGTCGAGGATGTCCTGAGCATCTACGAGAAGGAGCAGCCCGAAGGCGTGATCTGCCAGTTCGGGGGCCAGACCCCGCTGAACATCGCGGCCGAACTGGAGGAAGCCGGCGTCAAGATCATCGGCACGACGCCCGACACCATCGAACTGGCCGAGGACCGCGACCGCTTCCGCCAGAAGATGCAGAAGCTCGGCATCCCTCAACCCGAGAGCGGCATGGCCAGTACCCTGGACGAGGCCCTCAAGATCGCCGGCCAGATCGGCTATCCGCTCATGGTGCGACCCTCCTTCGTGTTGGGCGGACGGGCGATGGAGGTCGTCCACGATGAGGAGATGCTCAAACGCTACATGAAGGCAGCGGTCGACGTCTC
>CP070782.1:2771414-2773935 GCA_020346325.1 Phycisphaerales bacterium | reverse complement strand
TTCTGGAAATATGATTGAATCGTGCCACCCGGCTCAAGCCTCCCACCCAAACACTGCGCATCTGTTTCATATGAGTGACAATCCCCATCCGGACTATTGCTTCGAGAATCGGCCGATGAAGCCGCCGCCATCGACCATTTCGATTTCGAGCGTGTCGTCTCGCTGGACGGTACTGTCTTTCAGAACCACCGCAGCACTGTCTTCTTTGTCATCGCAGACGAGCGACGCGCCATACCGGCCTTCGCCCAAGAATGACAGCGGCACGCGAATCGCCTTCGCTTTCGGACCGCACATGACGGCCAAGAACCACGTGTCGGCAGTGCGCCGCGCGAAAACAGCCAGTTCACCGATACCGGACTGCGGCAGGACGATAGTCTCGTCCCATACTGCCGGTATGCTCTTGATCACGTCCGCAGCGGGATGGTCGACAATCGTTTGGGGATGCGCGACAATTGTCAGCAGCGGACTGGCAAAGACGGCCATGCTGGCGATTTGGTGCGCCCATGTCGTATCGCGACGGCGCTCGCCGAAGTGCATGGCAGTGTAATCAGCGTGACCAGCCAGGTAACGAGTAAACGGCAGGATTGTCTCGTGACGGGCTCGCTCGCGCAGCGAACTGCTTTCCATCCCTCGAACCGCTTCGCGGACCAGCTCGTTGGGCCAGGTGCGTGCTCGCCCCGTCGGCTTGTTGGCTCCGTGGAAGTTGACCAGGACTTGATACTGGGCGGACGTTCTTAATAAGGCCTCGTAGAGGTCGATGACTTCCTTGGCCTCATGATCGAGGAAGTCTAACTTGGCGCCAACGACGCCGAAATCATGCAGTCTCTTGAAGAACGCCTCGCGTGCCTGCGGCGTGCCCAGTTGGTTGGTGTGCCGCCAGAACCATAGTCCAACGCTCTGCTGCTTGGAGTATTCCACGATCTCCTTGATCTGCTCGTCGTCCCACCTGCTCCAGAAGCCCTCGATCACATGATATTCAAAGCCTAATTGTCCGGCCAGCCGGGAAAACTCCTTCATACCTTCGAATGAGCGGTCTCCACCGTCAAGATAGCGCCACACGGCCCGCCCGGGCTTGATCCACGAGGTCTTGATGCCGTCCGGGAAATAGTCCGGATCGGCTGGTGGGCAGAGGTTCGGCACGATAGTACTGTTGACAAGCGTGTTCAAATCTCGACCGATCATCACGACGCGCCAAGGGGTCGTGATCGTCCCGACGGCCGATGCCGGCTTGCCCAGACGCCTGGCTTCGTCTCTACCGTAGCGCAGTTCATACGGATAGTTCAGCGGCTGACGATGCCCCAGGCCCATGACCCAACCACGGCGACCATCGGCCTCCAGAGCCATTCCGCTGTAATTCACCAGATTGGCCTCCGTGATCGAGCCGTAGCCTGCGTTGTCCGGCAACTTAAACGTCAGGGGAGGTCCGGCCCATTGCCCGGGCCGAACATCTGAAACGTCATTTTTGTCGTACTCGGCCTCGTAGTGCCCACCGAGGTCGTGGTACCAGACTGTGGAGCCGGCTGGAATGACGAAGGTCGTGTACTCATCCGGTACGCGAGAGGCACGTTCATCGCCGGAGATGACGTGTCGGAATGCCAGACCATCGTCGAAGGCCCTGACTTCCAGAATGTAGTTGATGAAGGATAAATCGTTCTGTAGTGATATTCGGGCGCCGTTGCAGCGGTTGACCGCCGTGCTGTGGGCGCCGTACCAGGGATATGTTTCGTTGATCTCGTAGCGCTGCACCTTACCGAAGACAACGCCCGCTGAAAGATCATAGCCGTCCAGGCTCATTACAATCGTAGAGGGATCGAGCACCGTCGCATCACCCAGCGTCACCGTGAAGGTTAGGCGCTCCGCGTTGGGCAGGACGGTTAGCTTAACGTTTCCGTTGGGGCTGGTGACCTGGACCTGTTGCATCCGTACCCGTTGTGACCGTCTCGTCCTCGACCTCTGCCTCGCGAAGCTCGCCTCGGCAAGAAATAATGCCAGCACGAATCCGATGATCGCGTAATTGCTGATTTTTTGTGGCATCATTATTTTCTCCATTAGAAAAGTACTCTGGATCATTGTTTGCCGCTCTTTCTATCTTTTGTCAAACCGGTTTCGCATTGCGAAGGATATCTGCGTCGGCGGTGATTCCAAGACCGGGCCCGGTGGGCACGTTAACGGCGCCGTTCTTCAGTCGCAGAGGCGGATCGTACCAGGGGCCCGTCTGAGCTATGCCTCCCTTGTACTCGTGGAAATCTCCAATGTTTGGCGTGCAGGAAGCGAAGTGGAGCACGTCAACGTACCCCACGCCGGCGCCGGACATGTGCGGTATGACGGACATGCCCATCGCGGCGGCCATCCGGGCTACGCGAATAGCGCGAATGAATCCTCCGTTGTAGTGCAGGTCCGGCTGAACGACTTGCACCGCGTTGTTGTGGATCATCCAGCGAAAACGGCGAAGGCTGGTCTCCTGTTCTCCGCCCGATATCGGAATCGACAGCGCGTCGGCCACACACTTGGTTTCTTCCAG
>CP070782.1:2763571-2771314 GCA_020346325.1 Phycisphaerales bacterium | reverse complement strand
GTGCTTCCCAAGCCGTCGAGGGCCATGTATCCCTGTCAGCGCTTAGCTGCACCCCTCGCCAGCGGCTTTGTCGTATGGCTGGCAGGGATCACGGGTTCGGTTTTCGCTTACCGCAGGGCAACGCGTCTGCTTAAGCGGCCCCGCTATCTGGCCGCCGGGCTCTGCCTGGCTGTAGGTGTCGCCGCGATATGGTGGTCCGTGGATTTCAGTGGCGGAAAAGAGGCACGGGCGGAGTTTGTCCCCAGCGAATTGCCCAACAGTCCGATCGGTGTGGCCAGAGGCATTCACCCGGGCCGGGTGGTTTGGGTCCACGAGCCCGAAGCAGCCAACTGGGACGGCGTAACCGGTTTCTGGTGGGAAGATGAGAATACCGACCAGTCCACGGTAGACAGTATGGTCTCGCTTGCGATTCGAAACCTGACCGGTGAAGCACATGATGCAGCGGCCTGGGATGCCCTCTTTAGGCACTTCAATCGAACGCGCAATGTAGGTGATCTCGGGTACCAGGACGGCCAGCTCATTGCTATCAAGATTAATATGAATCAGGATGACGGTCGCATGTCCTCCTGGGGGCTGGAAAAAGGTGGTCTGCCATCTCCCCAGGTGATCTGTGCCTTGCTTGACCAACTTGTCAAAGTCGCCGGCGTCCGCGGCGAAATGATCACTATCTACGATGCCTCGCGTGCGATCGGCGATCCGATCTACGATAAGGTCAGAAATAGTGCCGATCCGAATTTTCACAGCGTCCGCTTGGTAGTTCGTCCTGATGAAGCGAGTGACGAACGACTTGCCGTGCGTCCTGCCACGGTCAATCCTGTGTATTTCAGTAGTCCGGATGTGCCGTACAACGGACGCGCATATCTGCCACAGTGCGTCATCGAGGCCGATTATTTGATTAACCTCGCCTTGCTGAGAGCGCATGTGATGGCCGGGGTGACGTTGTGCGGCAAGAACCACTTTGGCTCGGTGTGGTTTGATATGGAGTATAGACATGGATGGCACCCGGAGCCGTTGCACGATTTCGTCAAGCATCGATACAGCCATTTCGGGGCCTACAATTGTCTGGTCGATCTCATGGGACACCCCGACCTCGGAGGTAAGACCCTGCTCTATATGATTGACGGTCTGTACGCGGCCGAGCATCAGGGCGGTCCGGTTATTCGCTACGCGTCTTTCGGAAATGACTGGACTTCCAGTGTTCTCGTTTCGCAGGATCCGGTAGCAATCGACTCCGTGGGTCTGGATATCATCAGGAATGAACCGGGGGCCACAGAAGGTAAGAGCACGGGCACGGAGAATTATCTGCACGAGGCCGCCCTCGCGAATGATCCGCCTTCAGGGACTTTCTATGATCCCGATGGAGATGGCGAGCCGTTGGATAGTCTGGGTGTTCATGAGCACTGGAACAACAGCGAGGAGAAGCAATATTCACGCAATCTGGGCACGGGCGATGGCATCGAGCTGATCGTTACCTCGGCAGCGCGTCTTGAAAACACCGTGGCTGCCGACCTGGACGATAACGGAGCGGTAAACGCCGGCGATGTGGCGGTTTTGGGTGAGAGTTGGCTGGCTGCTCCAGAAGAATCCCGCTGGAACGAGACGTGTGATCTCACGAGCGATGGCCGCGTTGATTTCCACGATCTGGCTCAGCTGTCGCATGATTGGCGGTGGCACTGCTTCGCGGATGAGCGCTGAAAGGCCGGTTGATGTGATGCACGCGTTTACCAATGGTTAACTGAGAACGAAGTCGATGATGTTGAAGTACTATGCCAGCCAAATCCTGCCGCGTAAGTACATCCGGCAGTTGCGCAGCGCCGCAGCCAGGCGGGCTCGAGATCGTCGCAAGCAGGTGCCTTTTGGGGAGGGCGACTTGCTTTTCACGCTCAGAGAGATCTGCGGCGTGAAGAATGGGGACGTGCTGTTCGTCCACAGCTCGATCGATGGCCTGGCCATGGATATCTCTCCACGCCGGATACTCCAACTGCTTCTCGATACCGTCGGGCCCGAGGGGACGATTCTCATGCCCTCGTATCCGAAGTTGACCTCATACGCGTTTCTCCAGAGCGGGCAGGTGTGGGACGTGCGAAGGACACCGTCGTACAGCGGCCTGCTCACGGAGATCTTTCGGCGCATGGAGGGCACGCGTCGGAGTCTGCATCCAACGAAATCTGTCGCGGCACGCGGGCCACGGCGGGATGAGCTTATCGGTGAACACCACACGGACATCAGGCCCTACGGCGCAGCGAGTCCCTATTACAAGTTCATCACCGCGGGAGGCAAGGCGATTGGCATAGGCGTCAGCGTGCGATACATCGCTTTTATCCACGCCATAGATGACCATCTCGGAGAGCGCTTCCCGGTGACAACCTATCGTGGGGCACCCCTTCCAGGGAAAGTCCTCGACTACTCAGGCGAGCCGATGGAAGTGGCCACTTTGGCGCACGACCTGCGACTGTCGTACGACCCCGTGGGCCTGCTTCGGCGCCATGTTCCCAGAGAGCAGGCACATTCGCTGACCTACAAGAGCCGCGAGTTCTTCTATGCCGATGCGAAGACCGTGTTCGAAATCGGTGTGAGACTCGCGCAGCAGGGCATCACGATCTACGACGGACGCCTGAAGACGGCCAGACGGCGCTTGCTGACAATTCGCTCGCCGCGAAGGAGACAGCCGGTGCGGGAACGTGTCACACAATGAGGTTACACGGATCTATTCAGTAGAAGGTGCAGGTACGAGTTGATGAACGTCGATGTCAAGAGGGCCGTTGAGCAGTTGAGACGCTATGTCGAGCGGGCCGACTACGCGGGCTACGATCCCTACGACGCCCTCAACAGCCCCATACTCCGGCTTCTCGGCGCCAAGAGCAAATGGATGAGGGTCGGTTTCACCCAGTGCCTGAGGCGATGTCCCGTCAATCTCAGACCGCTCCTGGCAATCAGGAAGGACCACAATCCCAAAGGTCTGGGCCTCTTTCTCTGGGGCTACACGAAGCTCTATGCTGTTGAGAGGCGTCCGGACTATCTGTCGGCCATTGAGCATCTCCTGGATCTCTTGGATCGACGCAAGTGTGCAGGCTATTCGGGCAATTGCTGGGGCTACAACTTCGACTGGCAGTCAGGAACCTACTTTCGCCCGCGCACCGTTCCGACGGTTGTCAACACCGCTTTCATTGGCCACGCGCTGCTCGACTGCCACCGGGTGACCGGCAATCCCAAGGCCCTGGATCTGGTATTGTCGACGAAAGATTTCATTCTTCAGGATCTCAATCGCACGGCGGCCGGCGAAACCTTCTGCTTCAGCTACACCCCCGTCGATCAGGGTATCGTCCACAACGCCAACGTCCTGGGTGCGTCTTTGCTGATTCGCCTCGGCCGCTATGCGGTGGACGACCGCATCGAGGAGGCGGCGCTGGCAAGTCTGGCCTACACGATGCAGCGTCAGCACGAGGACGGTTCCTGGTATTATGCGGATCGACAGCGGCAGAGATGGATCGATTCCTTTCACACGGGGTTCGTTCTGCTGGCTCTGCGTTATTTCCTGGAAGAGGGGACCGCCGACCAATATCGGCGGGCGTATGCGAAGGCGGTTCGGTACTACGCCTCGCGTTTCTTTCTCGCCGACGGCACGCCTAAGTATTATGCCGACCGCGTCTATCCAATCGACATCCATTCTCCCGCGATGGCCATCGCCTTCTTCTCTCAGGCGGGGTCATCATATCGCACCCTGGTGGATCGTATCGTGACGTGGATGCTCTCGAACATGCGCGATCCAAAGGGATACTTCTATTTCCGCAAACACAAGCACTACACCAACAAGGTGCCGTACATGCGCTGGTCTCAGGCGTGGGCTTTCTATGCCCTCGCCGAATACCTTTGCCAACGAGCACGAAGACCCGAGGATGCTGATGAGACGAACACTCAAGAAGCTCGAGATACTCGGAATCCCGTTGAGTCCACTGGCGTCTTATGACGAAGCGGTCGACCACGTCGTCGAACGCGTACGTGGCGGTCAGAAGACGTTCTGTGTGGCTCTGACGCCGGAGAAGAGCCAGCGAGCCCACCGTGACGACGAACTGAAGCAGATCATCCAGTCGGCTGAGATACAGATATGTGACGGGGTCGGGGTGGCGATTGCCGCTCGCGTTCTGCACGGCCGAAAAGTCGCTCGCGTCACGGGTGTGGAACTGTTCACCAAACTTCTCATCCGTGCCGAAGCCGAGGACTTGGCCGTATTTCTGCTCGGCGCCAGCCCCGAATCGAACGCCGGTGCCTGTGAAGAGATTGGGCAGATGTGCCCGAGGCTGCGGATTGTGGGCAGTCAACACGGTTACTTCGAGGACGCTGCAACAGTTGTCGAAGCGATCAATGCGTCCGGGGCGGATATGTTGTTCGTGGCTATGGGATCGCCACGCCAGGAGAAATGGATCGCGAGGCATCGTGACAAGCTTGCCGTGCCTTTTCGCATGGGGGTCGGTGGCTCTTTCGACGTGTTGAGTGGTGCGGCCACGCGCGCTCCGCGGCTGTTTCGCCGAACCGGCACGGAGTTTCTGTACCGATTCGTGAAGGAGCCGAAGCGCTGGCGGCGAGAGCTCTATGCGCTGGCGTTTTGCGCCCGTGTGTTTCGCGCCAAAGTGTTTGGCTAAGTGTAAAGCGGTGACCATTCTGCCTCGTGGTGTTCCTGAGTCGATAGACTGGCGATGATAATGGAGATGCAAGCCTAACATGGGAGACTCCAGGCCTAACGTAGTTGTCCTGGCGATGGACAAGGTCGGCCACGCCACGGCGGTCGAGCTTTCGTCGTCCTGCAAGATCTCGTTGCTGGATTGCAGCGATCACAGCGAATATCGCGTGGTACGATGCGAGCAGGGGAGAGGCAACACCATCGAGTCACGTGAATCAACCGATCTCGCCCGGACCGAGGCCGCGCTTACCACCTTTTTCGAAGAGACGCCCGGATGCGATGCGCTCGTTGTCATTGCCGGGGCGCCGGAGCAGGACGATTGGCTGGGCCAGGTTTCGGCATTCCAGGAATCCTTTTCCAGGGAGTTTTTCCTACCCCTGGTGGCAGTGAAGGCGGCCTTGGCCAGGATGACGGCGGCGGGCACCGGCAGGATCGTGATGGTTCTGCCGCGGTCCGGCCTCTTTGCCGATGACCGCCACGCCTCTGCGAGCTGCGCGCACTGGGCCCTGCGCCGTGTATGCCAATCGCTTCGCGCCGAAGCGGAAGCAAGCCACATTGGCGTCCACCTGACATTCGCGCCGGAGCGAAGACCCAATGGCTCACCGGCGACGACGTTCAGTGCGTACGAGATCAAAGAGCTTGCGGCTAACTTGGCCCGGCTTCTGGAGGCACACGGTGACGATGTGACCGGCGTGTGTACGTACGACCGGTTGCTGTACGTGAAGAGGCAGCTTTTCCCGAACGGCGGTAAAGCCCCCATACAGCGGGATCGAAACACAGCCAGCGAAAAGCGGGGGGAACGAGCGCGGCCGCGCAGTGCCCTGATCACGGGCGCCTCATCCGGCCTGGGACGCGAACTGGCTCGGCGCTACGCGTCCCACGTGGATGTGCTGCACCTCGTCGCACGAAACACACCGGCGCTGGAGGAGTTGCGCCGCGAGTTGACGACATCCGGGCGATGTGATGTCCGCCTGGCCAACGTGGATCTGGCAGACCCGGTTGCCACTGCCCACTACGCCGCCCAGCTTGAGTGCACCGATGCGCTTGTCAACTGCGCCGGTTTCTCGGTGGTCGGTCCGATCGCACAGATACCGCTCGAATGGTTCAAGAAGAATATGGCCGTCAATTTCCTCGCGCCTGTCATCCTTACCTATGCGGCTCTCAACGGGCAGAACAAGCCCAGGCACATTGTCAACGTGCTGTCGACGACGGCTGTTGCGGGTCGAAAAGGACACGGCTGTTATTCGGCGACGAAAGCCGCGCTGTGGGCCTTTACCCAGATGCTGCGCGGTGCCGTGCCCGCGGAAGTGCACGTACTGGAAGCGATTCCCGCGACGTTTACCTCCGATTTTGCACGGAACACCGTCAAGGTTGCGGCCGGTCGAGGCGAGCCACGGGCCGAGCAGGCCGGCCAGGACACCCGCCACGGCGTCACGAGCGCCATGGTAGCCGAAAGAATAGAAAGCGCGCTGGGCCGTGGTGACAAGCGCGTGTATGTGCCGTTCAACGCGCGCCTGTTTCTCTCGCTGGAAGCACTGGTGCCGGCCCTTTTCCGAAGACTTTTCCAGTAGCAGAGCTTGCATCGTGATCACGACGAGAACAACGCCGTGCTTTGACTTCAGGCAAACGGATCAGCTTGCCGGTGACGAGGTCGAGCAATTCACCGGTCTCTTCAATCGCGTGTTCGGCAAGGCGCTCGATCGCGCGGAGTTCGAACGGAAGTACCGACAGACTCCGCTGGGCCATTCCTATCACGGCCTGATGACGGTTGAGGGGCGGATCGTCGGCGCCTACAACCTGGTGCCGTACGAATACCGCTGCTTCGGCGCGAAGCGACTCTTTGGTTTGTCCGTCGATGCCATGATTGATGCGGAGCATCGGTCCGGCCCGTTCCATCTGCTCAAGATGGCCCGACTCGCTTATCGGCCGGCGGCACGGGACGGCGTGGTGTTCGCATTTGGCTTCCCCAACGAACAGGCCTACACATTTACCTGCAAACTCCTCACGTGGAAGGAGCTGGGGCAATTGGAGTTTTACGCCCTGCCCATCAATATCGGTGCGTTGCGCCCGTCACTGCGGTGGGCCAATCCACTGTCGCGACTCTGTGCCGCGGGCATGGTCCGCGTACCGAGACTATTCGCGCCCAAGCGATCGGACTTCCCCGTTGAGAAGGTGTGTGATGACACTTTTCGACAACATCGCTATGATGCGCGCTATGGTGTGATTCCGTTGAACGGGGGCGGAGAATGTACGTATCGGGTCTATGAAGAAGACGATGGCGTTCGAGTGCTCTACATCATTGACGTGAATCCGTTGACGGCTCATTGTTTTGCGAAAGCGGTTGCGAGACTGCACGGTATTGCCGCTTCCTGTGCCGATCTCATCTTGTATGTCGGCTGGCTGCCTTTTGCGCCGAAGGGGCTCTGGCGCGTACCGCCGTCCTTGCGACCGCGTCAAATACGAATGTGCGGGAGAGTCTTGGATCCGAAGGGCGTCGACGAACGTATCCTGCAACTGGAGAACTGGAACGTAAACATTTCGAATTTCGATGTTCGCTGAGGTGCGAGATGGAGGTGAGGCGAACGGAAGTCACACGAAACTCGCGTCGTAGAGCCGGGGACGGTAAAAGGAACACGCGCCGGGCGAATAGGGTGGGATCGCGCACCGCGCAGCAGGCAGATCCGCTTCTTGCCCCGTCTTTCGACGCACGTGACGGCTGTGGGGGCTTATATCCGGGAGCTGAGGAGATCATCCGGCATGGAGGTCATAGGTCAGAACGGATGCAGCAATGCATTCAGTTGTGAGTTGGAGGATTGGTTCCACATCCTAGGTAGTGACAGGGCCCCCAGAATCGAGGAGTGGGCGGGACTTCCTCTGCGCGCGGAAAAGAACATTGAGCAACTACTCGAGTTGCTCGCGGAGAACAATGCACAGGCCACTTTCTTCTGTCTCGGCTGGATGGCGGAGCGCCTGCCTCACGTGGTTCGACGCTGCCGTCAAGCCGGGCACGAGATAGGGTCACACGGATACGGCCACGTTCTCGCCTACGAAGTGGGGCCGGAAGC
>CP070782.1:2760198-2763471 GCA_020346325.1 Phycisphaerales bacterium | reverse complement strand
AGGAATTGGCCACGCTTCAGGCCGGACAGCGTCAGAAGTTACAGGCCATCGAAGAACGTGAGCAGAATCTGACGCAGCTATGCGGAACACTCGACAGCATCGCTGGAAAGTTGAAGGATCTGTATCAGGAGACGGTCACCAAGAATCGCAGCGACATCGCCAAGCTGGCGGTGGAGATCGCCCGTAAAATACTCAACTGGAAAACGAGCGCCGGAGATTACAGCATTCAGGAGGTCATCGAAGAAGCTCTGAAACGGGCGCCTACACGTCAGGAGTTGGTCGTGCATGTGAACCCGGAAGATCTGCCGCGATGTCAGGAACTGCAGCAGGAGCTTCCGGACAGTCAGTTTGCAGAACTGAATCTCGTAGCCGATCCGAGCATTGCCCGCGCCGGCTGTTTGGTGGAAACCCCCAAAGGTATCGTTCGGTCGTTTGTCAAAGAACACCTGGACCGTATTGCCGAAGCCCTTGAGAAGGCCCAATAGCCATGACAGAATGTGACAGTTGCACAATCGACTTCGACAAGTATCATTCGGCCCTGCAAACCGTCGATCTGGTGAACTGCCAGGGCTACGTCGTCCACGTTTCCGGCTCCACGGTCGAGTCAGCCGGTCCGGTCATCGGTCTGGGCGAACTGTGCGGCATCCATCTCCGCGACGGCCGCCGGGTACTGGCCGAAGCAGTCGGCTTCCGACACAGCCACGTTATCCTGTTACCTCTGGAACATATCGAGGGCGTTTCCCCGGGTGATATCGTCACGGCGCGAACTACGCCCCGACATATCATGCTGAGTGAAAAGGTGCTGGGCCGCGTCCTGAACGGTCTCGGTCAGCCCATCGACGACAAAGGGCCGCTCGAGGGAGACACCCGACAGCCTTTGGATGTGAGCAGTCCGCCGCCTTTGCAGCGTGAGAAGATCACCAAGCCGCTGGCACTGGGGATTCGGTCGATCGACGGCATTCTGACCTGTGCCCAGGGCCAGCGTGTGGGGATTTTCGCCGGGAGCGGTGTGGGCAAGAGCGTCCTGCTCGGCGATATCGCCAATTCCAGTGATGCCGCGGTCAACGTCGTGGCGCTCATCGGGGAACGCGGTCGCGAGGTACGCGAGTTCCTGGAAGAGAACCTGGGCCCCGAGGGTCTGGCTCGCAGCGTAATCGTCGTGGCCACCTCCGATGCGCCGCCCATCCAACGGGTCAAGGCGGCCTTCGTCGCGGTCACCGTGGCCGAATTCTTTCGGGCCAAAGCCAAGAACGTGCTGTTCATGATGGACTCCCTGACGCGTTTCGCCCAGGCCCAACGCGAGATCGGCCTGGCGGCCGGTGAACCCCCGGCGACCAAAGGCTATTGTCCGAGTGTCTTCGCCCTGATGCCCCGCTTGATCGAGCGTCTGGGCTGTTCCGATGCGGGCAGCATCACCGGCATCCTGACGGTGCTCGTAGAAAACGACGATCTCACCGATCCGGTCGCCGGCAGCGCCCGCAGCCTGCTCGACGGGCACATCGTGCTGTCGCGGAAGCTGGCGGGCCGAGGCCACTACCCTGCCGTAGACATCTTGCACAGCGTCAGCCGGCTGATGTCGGCGGTAGTTAGCCTCGAGCATCGCAACGCCGCGCAGAAACTCAGGGAAATCTATGCCACCTATGCCGACGCGGAGGATTTGATCAATATTGGGGCCTTCGCACCCGGCAGCAACCGACGCATCGACGGTGCCATCAGTTTGATCGATCGCATCAACGAGTTTCTCATTCAACCGATGCGTCAGAAGACATCTTTCGACGAGACCGTCCGGCAGTTGATGGCCATTACCCAATCGTGGGATCAGTTGCTCAATGTCACAACGTAAGGTCGACACGTAGATGAAGCGCTTCGTATGGCGCCTCCAGAAGGTGCTGGACATCAAGAGCAAGGAAGAGCAGGTCAAACAGATGGAACTGTTTCGCCTGACCGAGGCACTCGCCGAAAGGCAGAGCGAGATCCTCCTGCGCCAGCAGACCCTGCGTGAAATCATGGGTGAGATCACCCGGGACCGATCGGCTCAACGTCTGGGAACCCAGGAATTCTTTCTGAGACATGCGACCACCAACGACCGGTTGATCGAAAACCTCAAACGTCAGATCACGGACCTGGAAATCCAACGTCGTAAGAAGACGGAAGAAGTCCTGGCTGCCAAGCGCTTCCGCGAGGGCTTGGAGAAGCTGCGTGCCGAGGCCAAAGAGCGATTCATCCAGGAACAAGAGAAGCTCGAACAAAAGGAAGTAGACGATCGGACGACAGTCGCCTACGCCCGCAGCGTCAGCATGAAATCGTGAAGCCCGACTCCGCGCGCTCGCGGCGCCGGGCAGACAATATCAGTAGGGAGCAAGTGCCGTGAACAAGAAAGTTCTTCTCATCAGCGCCACCGTCGGCGTGGTCGGCTTTCTGGGTGCGTTCGCCACCGGGTGGCTGACGCGACCGGCTCCCGTCATGGGATCTTCCTCACCGACGGGCACGGCCGAAGCCGGGATGGATCAGCCGCCGAGCAACGCACCGCGTCAAATTTTGACCGCCTCGCCGGCCACGCCCGGTGAGGGCTCCAATACGCGCGCGATGACCGAGGAACAGCTCAAGGAACTGATTTATGAAGTGCGGGAGAAAATCCAGGAATACAACACCAAACTAAGAAATCTGGAGAAGGGAGAAGAGCGTCTGCTGATCGCGCAGCAGACCCTGAAGAAAGACATTGAGGCCCTGAACAACCTGCGCGTGGATCTGGCCGCGACGGTGGCGAATCTCAAAAGTGAACGGGACATGCTGCTCAGGGCGCGTGTCGAAGTCGAGGAGGCCGAAAAGGGCAATCTCGTGGCCATCGCCGCGGCGTATGACAAGATGGATCCCATCCGAGCCAGCGAAATCCTCACCAACATGGCCGTCGGTCAATCCCAAGGTGGCGGCGCCCGGAGCGCGAACATCGATGACGCAGTCAAGATTCTTCACTACATGCAGGAGCGCACGAAAGCCAGGGTCCTGGCGGAACTGGTAACAACGGAGCCGGGATTAGCCGCCCTGCTTTGCCAAAAGCTCAAACAGGTCACGGAGGGAAGCTGAGTTTATGGACATCGCAACTATCATAGGAACGCTTCTGGGCTTCTCTGTCGTGGTCGGCTCGATCATCATGGGCGGCGGCGCCGCCATGTTCTTCCACATCCCCTCAATGGCCATCACCATCGGCGGGATGCTGCTCGCCGGCCTGGAGCTGCTGGTGCTCGGCACCTGGATGTACATGAAAAGCGCGCT
>CP070782.1:2756467-2760098 GCA_020346325.1 Phycisphaerales bacterium | reverse complement strand
GCCGGACCATGCCCTTTACCGACCGGTCACCCCGGATCGGTGCCCAAAGCATGGCGATACGCGGATAGGGCGCCTCCGTCGCATTGTCCGATTCAGGTTCGGCCAGAGCAGGCAGGGCCGTGGCGCAGAGACACGAGGCCCAGAACAGCCACGACGCCAAGCAAATCCCCAGCTCCAGTTGAAATGGCCTGATTGAAGGTTTCATCCAAAATCCTCCCAAAATCCGTCCGTCCAATTCAGGGTCGATAGCCGCAGTCATCATAGCTCGCCGCCGGATGACCACTGGAAAATTTTCAGAAAAATCGGAAATTTGGCCTTGCTGTCTCTACAGATGTAGAGTATTCTCGTAATCGTTAAAGCAAAAGGAGGTCATCATGGCGACGAGAGACTGTGAACTGACCGAAGCGGAATGGGAAATCATTCAGGTTGTGTGGGAGCACGAGCCGTGCGCGGCGCCGACGGTCCAGGAGGAACTGGAGGCGACGAAGAAGTGGACCTACAGCACGGTTAAGACCCTGATGGACCGCATGGCCACCAAGGGCCTGCTCACCACGGAGCGCATCCGCAACCTGATCCTCTACCGCTCTGCCATCACGCAGAAGCAGGCCCGGCGGGGCGAGGTGATGAAGACCCTGACGCGCGCGTTCGGCGGGGCCTTTACCCCGATGATGCAATTCATGCTGGAGAGCCACGCGCTGTCGGCGCAGGAGCTTTCGGAACTGGAGGGCATGATCCGAGCGAAGCGGCGCCGGAGCCGGGAGCGAGCTGGGAAGTGATCCGAATGTAACAAAGCGCTCGAGAGAGCGTTGTTAGAAGCGGAGGTCCCATTATGAATGCGGTTGTGCATGCCATCAACGCGGCCGGTCAGGCATTCGCGGAGCTTGCCTTGCCCATGCTGATTCAATCAGCCGTGCTTATTCTGATCCTGCTGCTCATCGACCTCGCGCTGCGGCGGCGGGTCCGGGCGGTCTTTCGCTATTGGATCTGGATGCTGGTCCTTTTGAAACTTCTCTTGCCCCCCTCTTTGTGCTCACCCATCAGCTTCGGGACCTGGTTTGGCGACACGCTCGAAGCCCCCACCGCCGTCCTTGACGAAGCACTGGCGCGGCCGGAACAGGCGGTGGCAAGTGCGGAGCAACCTCAAACGTTGCCTACCGGCAGCACGTCGACCATCAATCCCATCGTCCAGAGCTTCGTTCCCAAGGCGGCCCCACCGATCACCCTCGTCAACCAGGAACGCGCCTCGGTGCCGCCACCAGCAGCCGAGACACCACCGGCCTCCGTCGCGACGAGGTTGAATATTGTGCCGCCAACGCCGCCTGCGCCTGCGTTGACTTGGCAGGCACTTTGTCTGCTGACCTGGGCGGCGGTCGCTCTGGCCCTCCTGCTCCTGCTGCTGCAACGGGCCTGGTTCGTCCGTGGCTTGGTGGCCCAGGCGCAAGATGCACCGCCAAGACTGCTGGCCGTTCTCAACGATTGCCGCACACGCATGAGACTGACCCGACCGATTTCCCTGCGCGTCTCACCCAACGCCGCCAGCCCCGCCGTCTGCGGGTTGTTGCGCCCGGTCATCCTCATTCCGAAGAGCCTCGCGCCGAAACTGCAACCGCGCGATATGCAAGCCGTGCTCTTGCACGAACTGGCCCACGTCAAACGCGGCGACCTCTGGGTCAACCTGATCCAGACGTTGCTGCAAATCATCTATTTCTACAATCCGCTCTTCTGGCTGGCCAATCTGATGATCCGCCGCGTGCGCGAGCAGGCGGTCGACGAGGCCGTCCTGGTCGCGATGGGCGAGACCGCCCGCGACTATCCCGAGACACTGCTCAACGTCGCCAAGCTGGCCTTTCGCAGGCGTCCGGCCCTGAGTCTGCGCCTGATCGGCGTCGTCGAATCCAAAAGCGCCCTGTCCGGCCGCATCAAACACATCCTCACCCGCCCCCTGCCCCAGTCCACCAAGATCGGCCTGCTCGGCCTGGTTGCCATAGTTGTCGTCGCCGCCTTCCTGCTACCCATGGCACAAGCCCAACGGCAGGATGTCAACGGCAGCGAATCTCGGTCCGCCCTGCTGCCGGATTGCGGCGTCTGGCTGTCGGATATCGACGGACAGGATCTACCTGTGCTGGATCTGGCGAGTGAAACCATCATCACGTTACCCCAGGTCAAGAGCGATTACGTTCTCACCCAGACCACCAGCAACCGCGGCGTAGGAGACATTCTCTATTACTATGACCGCGCCAAGCAGTTGCCCAAGATCACCTTTCTCAGAAGCGCCGCTTTTGCCGGTGCCCCAACGTCAGATGAGACGCTGACCCGAACGATCATCCCTTCGGAAATACCGTGGGAAGCAACTCTCACCACCGGCAGCAAGGACAGATACGAGACCCGCATCACGCGGGCCGACGAGCGCGGCTGTGCCATCCACTTTCGCCCGTTCAAGGACGCATCCGCCTCGCCCAAAGCCATCCTGCCCCACGGGATCACGGTTGAGATGGTGGGTGTCTGTGAATATCCCAGCGCGGGTAAATCCTGGTGGCGGCCGGACGGCTCACCGCTGGAAGAAGCGCCCTACGACAAACGCGGCGCCTGGGTGGCGCCGAACGACCGGGGCAAGAGCCCCTTCGAGCTGGCGCTTCGGGTACAAGGTCTGCCCACAGGCTGGAACGCGGGGGTACAGACCCCCGGTAGCAACGCCAGCAATTCCAGCGACCCACCCTCCAAGGCCGGCAAACGCCTTCCGGATCTGCGCTGGCTGATGATGGAAGCGGACCCTGACCGAACGACCTGTACGATGCGCTGTGACATCGCCGCACCTTGGCAAACCATCGCGCGCAGTGCTCCAAAACTCAACGCCGCAGAGAAGACCGCTGAAGATGGCGTACGATTCACCGAGATCCGGGAAGGCACTCCGGGCTGGACCAGTGTCACCATCACCGGCCACGCGCACGAGGAAGACAATGTCTCGATCGGCGATCCCAAAGGCCTCCAACGTATTGTCGCCGTGCTGAAGGATGGACAGATTGTAGAGACCTCACTCGGATGGCACACGCTTGAGCACGGTGGAGCGGCCACCGCATACTTCTCGCAACTATCTTTGGCCGAAGTCGAGGAGTTCCGGTTGCAGGTTCGACCGCTGACACGAGTCGACTTCGAAAACGTCTCGTTGCGACCCGGTCAGAAAACCGAGGTCAAAGTCCGCGTCAAGCCATATGGAGGATATCCGGACCCGGCCGAAGCCGAGGAGGAGGCAGCACTACCACTGACCAGGCGGACTGCGAAGGTGATGCCGGTGGCCGAGCAGGAGGCCCGGCGGCTAAACCACAGCTACGTCGGTACCGAGCACATCCTGCTGGCTTTGGCCCGGCAGGAGAATGCGATCAGTGCGCGGGTTCTCGCGAATCTGGGCGTCGACATCGACGCGTTGCGCGCTGAGGTGAACAAGCTCGTCCGAGCGGGCGCCGAACCGGTGACCCGGCGCACGCTGCCGCGCACCCCGCGCGCCAAGCGGGTCATGCAGTACGCCAGGGAAGAAGCCAGGAGCCTCAACCACGACTACCTCGGCACCGAGCACTTCCTCCTGGGCCTGACCGAAGAGAGCAACAGTATCGCCGCCCAGGTGCTGGCCAACCTG
>CP070782.1:2753548-2756367 GCA_020346325.1 Phycisphaerales bacterium | reverse complement strand
GAGGTCTTTTACAACTGTGGGCTGCGCCACCGGGGCAGCCCGTTTCTCCGCAGTGGGTCGGGACGTGAGCCGTATCCGGCCGACCGTCACGGCTTCCGCGTCGACTTCAACCCGGACCAGCGGTTCGGGGACCGAGAAGAGATCAATCTCGACGGCATGGAGGGCTCCAGTCGCGGGCCGCTCCAGGAGCGGGCCTCGTACTGGTTCTACAAGCACATGGGTCTGGAATTCTCGAGGCAGGAATACGTCCGCTTGATCATGAACGGTCGAATGGCGAACGTCTATGAAGACGTGCAGAAGATCGACGGCGACTACATCGCCAAATGGTTTCCGGGTGACACGGAGGGCTACATCCACAAGATCGACGACTACTTCGAGTATTCCTCCAACGGGACAGGATTCGCCAACCTCGACGAGGGTCTGAAGTTCGATTCGAGACACCCGCTGCTGAAGGAGACCTATCGCTGGGGCTTCGAGAAGCGCTCCCATCGCGAGAACGACAGCTGGCAGCACCTGTTCGATTTGGCTACGGCCTTAAACTCGTCTTCCACGCTCTCCACCTACGAACAGAACATCGAATCGAAGATCCATCCCGAGCACTTCGCGGCCGTACTCGCCATTCGGCATGCGGTGGGAGACTGGGACAGCTACGGCTACAACCGTGGCAAGAACAACTACTTCTATTATGCACCGCAAGAAGACAAGTGGTATCTGCTGCCCTGGGATATCGATTTCACCCTCGGCTCGGGTAACGGGACCAGTACGAATCTGTTCGCTATGAACTCGGGGCAGTTCCCAGAAGTGTATCAGTTCGTGAACTATCCCAAGTACGAGCAGATGTACTGGGACGCGCTGGAAGAGATGGTGAACGGTCCTTGGCAAACGTCTTACGGGACGTCCGATCCGCCGACGGCATTCGACCGCTTCCTGGACGATTCGGCTGATGCGTTGGCGGCCGAAGGGTTTGGCGACGGACGACGCAATCAGATCAAGCAGTTCGTGCGCAGCCGCCGAAGCTATATCCTCGCTCGCATCCCGGACGAACCGACCGAGCCCGATCGGCCCACGCGACGCTAGGGCCAGGACGGTGCTTAGGAACCGTCGGCCGGGCCGGCGTAGAGTACATTCAGATGGTCAAGCCGCACGCCGTGCGGGGCCAGTTCGATCGCATTGAGGCCCTCCTTGAGCCGAACGGTGATGCGGTCCCAGCCCCAGGTGTGTCCCGTGGACCAGGTGACCAGTTCGCCCGCGCCTTCTCCATTGACGGTTACCAGGGCCGCGTGACGGCGTTCCTCGCAGAGGTAGCGGAATTCCAACACGTAATCGCCTGCTTGCGGGGCACGGAACGTCCAGCGGACGGTGCTTCCGTCGGATTCGTCGCGCGGGAAGACCAGGAAACCCTCACCAGTGTAGCCGGGAACGTCACTGGCTCTGCTCGCCCCCTGGGCAGCGGCGACCTCGGCTTCCAGGATGATACCGCCCGGGGTAGGCGCCATGGCTACCGAACGCGCTTGCCCGCCGGCAATCTCGAGGTCGCCCAACACCTCATCGAAGAGTTGCCGCCAATCGACATGTCCCACGCGATTGGTCCATAGCGGATTCGCATACTGGCCCAGCGCCGTCGAGGCATACAAGCGCCAATACCGCGCCGCCTGCACCAGTTCACCAACGGCAGCCTCTCGGTACGGTCGCCTGTCCGTCGCGCGGTCGAGGGCCAGTTCCGTCGCGCCGCGAATCTTATGGGCGTAGTACTTGCCCAGGTAGGTGATCGTGCGGATGTCGTCGAGTGTCTGACGCAGTTCTTTGTCACCGCCGTGTCCCAGTCGGCCCAGGATCGCCAGAGCCTTGTCGGCGTGACGGTGAAGCTGCTCGGATACCTCGATTGGCGTCGTGCCGGAGAGTGGCTCGCCCGCCTGTACGGCTTTGACGTAATCCGGGATGGAGATGTTGTCGGTGCCTCTGTGGGGTTCGAGCGTGATGAAGCGACTGACGTCGTGAAACCCGGAGGCGGTCTGGGCCGGACCGGGAGCGCTCTTGCAGCCCTCGATATACCATTGGAAATCGAGCGAGCCCCAGTGGAACCCGGTCGTAGTCGGATAGATCATCGACGCTTCCTGCCAGGCCGTGAAGAGATCGGCGCCGGGCACCGTCGGATACCGCCGCTGGAGAATCTGGATGAACCGCTCGTCCCTCAGCGTCGGATCGTATCCGAGCCGGCCCCAGAGCATCCACTGGTACCAGTGTTTGGCGATCTCGATCTGTCGCGGACGCTCGGGTTCGAGGCTCAGGAACTCGCGCCCCCAGATATATTGATCGGATCCGTAGTAGTACCCGCGTGAGACCTCATAGGGGATGTTCTGAATGAATTGGCGGACGAAGCCGGGCGCGCCCCAGCGGAAGTAGTAAATATCATCGTTGCGCAGCGTCCAGATCGTCTTGAGGTTGCCTTCCTCGGTGATGTCCTTGACGAACCCGGGATGGTAGGGTTGCGTCGTCGCACTGTAGACGTGAGCCTTGGCGTATTTGAAACTGAAAATGAACTCGACGTCCTCGTGCTCGATCAGCGGTGCGAATTTGCGGGCGATGTCCTTGGCCCCGGTTTGGTGTTGGCGATGGACGAAGGTGATTTTGCGACCGGGCTGTTCCTTAGCCGCATCGAGAACACCCTGGGCATACGTTGCAAAGGCCCAGTCCTCTTTGGCCTCGAAGCTCGCGCCGGGCATGTTCTCGCCCGTGGTCAGACCGATGCCTTTCAGATCGGGATAGGTCAGGAACATCTGTTTGACGCTCTGGCGGAAGTAGTCGATGGTGGTCTCGTT
>CP070782.1:2747818-2753448 GCA_020346325.1 Phycisphaerales bacterium | reverse complement strand
CGCCAGAGCCTAGAGCCTGTGGGTCTTCCGGCCGGTGGCACCGGCTTTCCCGCTGCGAAGCCGATTCCACCTTGCGCGTTGATTAAATAACTTCGGCAGATCTCCCCGTGCCACATCCACGATGCTCAGGTCGCCGTAGATAATGCGATAGGTCTCAGCCCCTTCGGGACGATACCAGAAGATGGGCGTTTCGGCATCGCCAAAGGTGACGTCCTTGCCGGCGTAGTGCCAATCGCTGTCGGCCGGCAGTTGCTGAACGAACGTGATGCCCCGTCCCATGTCCATGATCGTCTGCTGCATCTGGAGCATGGTCTCCTGAGACGGCTCCTGACCGGTCTGCATCATTTTCGTCTGCTGGGCCATGACGAATTCCATCGTCGCGTTCATGTCCACGCTGGAAGGCAGGCGGCCGCCTGTGTGCTCGGCCCAGAGGCGGAACATATCGAGGAGCTCCTCCTCCGTCGGCTTGGCCGCGTCCATGTGCAGGGTCCCGACCTGGTCGTAATCGGCCGGGATGGTGAGGTCAAAGAGCGATTCATCCAAATCGATATCGAATACAATCTCAGTCATCGTAAAAGTTGTCGGTCCGGTGACACTCTTGAGCTCCACCGGCAGTTGCGTCCGCGGATCGGCCCAGATGGTGAGATCCACCCCGGATTTCTGAACGCGATATCCAATGACGGTCCTGCCCTCAATCTGCTGCTCGCCCAGGGATGTGACAGAATCGCCCGGCGCTTCCTGAGCCTCCTGGATGTGCGTGCGGATTTGGCCGAACATGTTGAACTGACTCTCGCTTGGGTCGTCCGAGACATTGGTGATTTCCATCACCACGGCTTGCTTCTGTGCCGCAATGAGGGTAACAACCTTGCCCTGTAGGAGATCACTGATGACGACGGCGCTGCCATCGGTCGTGGCCTGACGCATACGGATCGGTTCGGCGTACATACAATCAAAGGTCTGGGTCGGTGCTCCCTGCACCTCCATGGTCATCGTGAACGTAGCGGTCCGCGCCGTCAGGAACGGCTGTACGATATCGGCAAAGGCCACACCGGAACGCCCCGTCAGGTTGATCCCGATCAGGACCGCGATCGCGATGACCGCCGCCGTGGCAAGTTTCGTAAATGGACTCTTCATAATGGTTCTCCACAAGCTCGCAGAGCGAGCGCTCGTTCTGGTACTTGGTTGCGTCAGTATCTGGCGAACGCGTTCGGTCGCCCGTCGGGTTGCCTCCGCCGAGGGCTGGACCTGAGCCAGTTGCTCCAGGCGGCACCGGAGATCGGCTTCATTCATGTTCGACACGCTGGGCCCCCTTTCCCGCCGTCGGCGAATCACTACATCCCAAGGTCGCACGAAGATGCTTCATGGCTCGAAAACACAAGGCCCGCACCTGATGAGGCGTCTTGTCCAACTGTTCGGCAATCGCCTCGTACGAATCCTGCTGGATATATCGCATCACAAAGGCCTCCCGCGAGGTGCCGCCGAGACGGCCGATCACCGCAAGGATTTGTTCCATCTCTTCCGACTGTACCAGCCTGCTCAACGGCGCGTGGTTGTCTGAGGCACGCTCAGGAATCTCGTCGAGCGACCGCGATCGGCGGAGGGCTTCGCGACGCCGCCAACTGAAGGCCAGATTGATAGCCGCACGGCGGGCATACGCGTACAAACAATCCACCTCGGTCAAGTTCCTGTTACCGCTGAGCTTAAGGAACAGATCCTGCATGAGCTCCTCGGCGACGTCCTCGCGCAAGGTCAACCGGGTTAGCAGAGCCATAAGCTTCGGCCCCGATGTTTCCAGCAACTCCAGCAGTTCTGTCTGGTGGTGGCTCAACAAAGGCTCCTTTTGATTCATGCCTCAGACACCATTATAGACGCCGGGGCCCCTTCGCGCGCAACCGGCAATTGGCGAAATGGCGTATATCGCGGCGCGCGACAGAAGCCGGGCCTGCTTGTGCCCGGCTTCGTTCCCGCACTTGTCGATTGTCTGTCACCCTCTACAGAGCACTACGTACCGGCGTCGTAGTAGACGATGTAGTCGCCTTCGTGGTTGCTGGGGGTCAGGTCACTCCACTTGACGAAACGGACGGAGCCGTCGAGATAGGCGACGGCCAGACCGTTGGGCGTTGGGTCCATCGGCCGACCTACGTCGTGCTGAAATGTGCCTCCCACATGGGACGCATACCAGGCCGGCCAGTTGCCTGCGCCTCCTACGGCGTCGTAGCGATTGTAACAGAAGCACGTCACGAGCGTGTTCGAGGTGGCTTTGCCCGTGAGCTTCTTGGGAGTGATGTATTCACGGCCCGTGATCTTATCCGTCCAGTCACCGCGATTGCCCCAGTAGATCCAACCCACATGCGCCGCCTCGACCAGGGGCCGCGTCGACGGCAGCGGACTGAGCCATCCGTCCGACGCCTCGAAGTACGCCCGAGCCGTCTCACAGGTGGCGTGTTCTTCAGTCAGTCCGTAGCGGCCAAACGCCATCATCGTTTTGTAGTTTAGCAGCGTCAGCAGGTCGGCCCGGTCCCAACTCTTGTCGTAGCCCGGCGCGGTCTTGTCGACGATGTTGCCCTCGGGCAGAAAGCCGTCGTAATCTCCCGCGTACATGTGGCCCACCACGAGCGCCTGGTGCAGATTGTTCTGGCAGACCACGCGCCGAGCATGGGCTTTCGCCAGGCGCAGGCACGGGGCCATGATGGCCATCAACAACGCAATGATCGCGATAACCACCAGCAATTCGATCAGTGTAAAGCCTCTTCCGTTTCGCTGTGGGTATTTCTGGACAGGCATTCCGTGCCCTCTTCTTGAAGGAAGATCAAATAGGTCCTACGGGGCCTATCCGTCGCGGCGTTCTTTCAGTTCACGCCAGTTCGTCAGGACAATCCCCTCGGATTCGATAAACGCTTTGACGTCGGGATCGGTCATCAGACGCAACTCCGCCTGACGGGCCGCTCCCGAACCCGAAATGTGTGAGAAAACTTCCGTCGGATCGGTACAGTGCACGATGATCTGGGTAATACCTGGTTTCATTTCGCGCAACAAGGCGATCAACTCACTCTTTCGCTGCTCGTATTCCTTGGCCTTCGTGGGCTGAGTTACGAGATCGTCGAGCACGGGCAAGCCGGCATTCCACAGCTCCGCCGCGAGCGCATGCAACAGCGGCTCAAACGCACCGGCTTCGGCGCCTATGTGTTGCATGTGCCCGCCGACCATCATAACCGGGATGCCTTTCTCGATACCCACTTCGACGTAACGTTGGATGAACTGCGGCTGAAAGCACGTCCCCATGTGGCTGTCGAGATGCGTCGGGCGAATCCCCAGAGCAATCGCCTTGTCGACCTGGGCGCGGATCTCGGCCTCGAATTCGTCGGGCGACGCATGGGCCACGACCTGCGCCACGTCATGATAGAGATAGCCGTGCTCATCCACCAATCCCGGCACCACCGAGGGCCCCGCCACCGGGCCCCACCGGTAGTGTTTCCATTCCGACGTCAGCGTCAGATGCACGCCCGCATCGACCTGCGGCTGCTCCTGCAGCCAGGCCGCACACTCAGGAACCCAGGAGCACGGCATCATAACGCTCAACGATGTCGCGACACCCTCTTCAACCGCCTGCCGCGCCCCCATGTTGGAATCATGGGACATGCCCGCATCGTCCACATGGAAGATGACAGCCTTCGTCCCCGCCGGCCACCGCAGCCGCTCCGCATACGTTCGTTCCTCTCCATGCATGACCGACGATCCTCCCGCCAGCATCATGAGCGCGAGAAGACTCCACCCGCTCAGCGATGCCAATCTCCGTTTTCGCTTACCTTTGTCCATGACCGATTCCTTTTTGCGCGGTATTCCCTACCGCCGCACGTGAAATCTCGTTTCACGACACAGACACTCACTTTTTGAAATGATAGTCGGCAAAATCCAGAAATCGCTGCCAATCGTACATTTCTACCGAATGGCCGCCCGCCCGCATGTGGTATCCGACGTCACTATTGATAATCGCCTCGCCTACCGGTGGCAGCGACTCCAAGGCCAACCCCTTCTTGCCCAAGAGGCGATACACGGCGCTGGCATGATAGGCGGAGAGATACTCGCCGCGGCCATCCGCCCATGTGTCCTTAAGGCCGCTATGGACATACACCGGACGAGGCGCGATACAGGCCAGCAACATGTGCTGATCGACGGGCAGATCGTCTTCCTGGTTCACGAACTTCCAGGCATTGCGGCACAGCCAGTAGGGAAAGCGCGTGACCATTTTCTCGAGCGTCTCGCCTGAACGGCGGCGCCACAAAGCAGCGCCGGCGCATCCGGACTGCGCCGAAATCGCCATGGCGAAGCGCTGGTCTTGGGCCGCCGTCCAGAGAGCGGCCTTGCCCATCTTCGAGTGGCCCATGACCACAACGCGCGTGTGATCGATGTCCCCATCGGTCTCCAGGTAGTCCATTGCCCGCATGCCCCCCCAGGCTACCGCCGAAAGGACGCCCCATTCGTGGGCCTTGGGAAAACTCTGCCCCTTCCTGTAAAACAGTCGGTGAATGCCCTTGAGAAACTCCACTTCGTTGTGTCCCACGAGGTCCTGCTGATACACTGCGACGAAGCCATAACCACGATCGAAAAACTCGCCTAAGGGCCATCCGTTCCGCAGCCGGCCCGGCCTCTCGGGATGCGCCTCGAAATCGCGCGACTTCGTGGCATTGAAGCTGTGCTTCATGAACGCCGGGACGGGCCTGGTCGCCTGGTTGGGGACGAAGACCAAGATCAGCATCTCCGCCTGGCCCTGATCGTTGCTGAAGCGAATCTGCACGTCTTTGCGCGTGGCTTTGCCACCCATGAACTGCGGGTCCGTCTTCTTGACCTCGAATTCCATCTTGATCGGGCTCTGTGGCTGAGGGACGCGACCGTAAACGAGGTTGGCAAACAGCGACAGGATCTGGGGGCGCCGGACGTTCATCCATTCCTCGGCGCTAGCGATCGGTTTCCCTTCGGCCGTCACCAGGAGCGGCGGCAGGTCGTAATGGGGGATCTTGCTCTCTTCGTAGATCAGATCGCTGTCGTACTCCTTCAACTCCCGGCTGAACCCGAGTGTACCGGCCAGCAATAAAGCCACAACGCAACAAATCGCTCTCTTCATGGTTGACTCCCTGTCTGATCCCATCGTTCAGGGGGGTCCTAAGGCTTATTGGCCCTGACTCCGCAAATCCCTCGGCGTGACGACCTGCCCACCCGGATCCTTCAAGAACATATAGGCCAGACTGGTCTCGTTGTTGTCGGCTTCAGCCAACTTCCACGCGAATGCATCGGGGTCGAAGAACACCTCAGGCTGTTCCTGGGCATAGGTGATCAAGGCATCGACACTGAACCCCTCGGCCGGGTCCCAGATACGCAGGCCCACCGGCAGTTTGCTCTCCCGCAAGGCGTAGATGCGCACCCAGCCCGGACTGATCACCGACTGGGCATCGAAGACGACCAGGTCCTCCCCGAGCGCAGCCTGGGCGTTCATGGCCGGTGTGACATCGACTAGCTTACCTGCCGAGAGACTGCGAATCACCGTCTCCAGCGAGAACTCGCCGGGCGTCGCCAGCAATCGCACGATACCAGCGGCCGTCCCATCGGCCTCAACCTCGGACCTTCGGCGAATG
>CP070782.1:2743922-2747718 GCA_020346325.1 Phycisphaerales bacterium | reverse complement strand
CTCCACGCCTATATCGATTCCGTCCGGATTGATTTGGCCGAAGGCAACGTCCGTCTCATAAATGAAACAATAGGGTTGAGTGATGAGGAAGCCAAGGTCTTTTGGCCCCTCTATCAAGAGTATGAGACCGAACTCTTTGAGCTTGGCGATCGTCGCCTGGACCTGATGGATCGGTTCATTGCCTCGGACGAGGCGCTGAACCTGGACGATTCCGAAGCGCAGAAGATCGCTGCGGAATGGTTTGAGCTGGAAGAGGCCCGGTTCGCGCTCTGGAAGAAATACCACCAGCTGATCGCTGCTCGCCTTTCGCCGTTGCGCGCGATCCAATTCGTCCAGACCGAACATCGCATAAGCACGGTCGTCGACCTGATGATCGCTTCGGAACTGCCGCTATTCAGACATGGCCTGCTGAGCGATCCCGCCGAGTCCGGCGCCTCCGAAGTCCCTGGAGGTGATCCTCCTCAAGAGAACTCGCAAGCAGTTGCCATGAAGGCTTCGTGGGAGGGTGATTATCCGGTCGATGCCTTGGACAGACTGCCGACGGGGCAGCGAGAATCAGCTACCGGTTACATAGGGGATGCAGGGACATTTACCGCCATCTGGCGCGCATTCAAGCCGGCAGAGATTGTGCCTCAAGTAGACTTCAAGTCCGACGTGGTCGTCTTCGCTCGCAATGTACATTTCTACAACCGGACGAGAATCGCCAAGGTCCAGATGAAGGACGGGATCCTGGAGATTCTGGCGGCGGAAACCATGTCCGCCGCTCCAATTGAAGATAAGGTAGCCATGACCTTGGCGGTCATTTCCCGCAAGGGAGTGGAAGCTGTGAAAACGAGCGAAAGGTGTCTGCCGCTCTCATCGTCGTGAACATGTCCCGCCAATTGGTGATCCTGTATGATCCTCAAGCGGTGAAATAGAAATGAGATTGTTGTCGATAACATGAATTGCCATAACAATTACCAGAAAAGGAGAACGCCATGAACAGGATTCGCGTGTTGAGCTTGCTTAGTGTCATGTTGGCTGCAGGTTGCTCATCGGTTCCCACCAAGGACATTGAGTTTGATGTCGAAGCGGATCCCAAGGCCAGCTTCAGTGGATACAAGACTTACGCTTGGCTGGGCTCGGCCGCCATCCTCAATGACACCTTCGGCCAGTGGGAGCCTCCGGCGTTCGATGCCGATTTGGAAGTGAAGTACCTAATCGATCGCGAGCTGCGCAAGCGCGGCATGTGGCAGCGCTCGATGAATCCTGATGTGATCGTTGCTTTTGCCGCCGGCATCGACATGGATGTCCTCGAATTGACCGTGGACCCCGAGAGCAACATGGAAACCCTGGCAAACGTGCCGAGAGGTGGACTGGCCATCGTACTGGTCGATAGCCAGACCGGATTCGTGATCTGGGTGGGCGTGGCCCGTGCCAACGTCCAGAGGCAGCCTGATGCAGAGACAGCGAAAGCCCGCCTCGATTATGCCGTGACACAGTTACTTCGCAAGCTGCCCAAGTGAGCAACACGTATATCGCAGAATCGCGGCTGTGTTTGCTGGGTAAGACACGGAAGGAAGTGCTTCATTCCGTTGGGAGGTAGGCACAAATGTGGATCGTACGCAAAGGACAACCGTTACTCAGCATTGCGGTCCCGCTGCTCAGCCTTGCCGTGATAGGTTGTCGTGGCATTGGCCCCGCGACCATTCCTCGGGACCAGTTCAACTACACCGAGGCCATTTCTGCATCCTGGAAGAAGCAGATGCTGCTGAACCTGGTGAAACTGCGTTACGGGGATGCCCCTGCCTTTTTGGAGGTTTCGTCCATTATCAGTCAGTATTCGCTCGAGACGACAGTCGACGCCAGCGCGTCCTGGATTGAAGGCCTGACAGGCGATAGTACGGGGGTCGGCGGTGGTGGCCGGTACATAGATCGCCCGACGATCACGTACAGCCCGCTAGTGGGGGACAAGTTCACGCGTGAGCTTCTCACGCCAATCCCTCCAACATCCATTTTCTCCATGGTCCAGGCCGGCTGGCCGGTCGATCGTGTCTTTCAGATCTGTGTGCAGTCGATCAACGGGCTCGACAACCGGGCCGGCATGATGGCCTTGGCGCGGAAGGCCGATCCGGATTTCTATCACTTGCTCTTGGCGCTGCGGCGCGTTCAACAATCGGGCGGTGTCAGCATTAGAGTGAGGGAAGAGCAAGGCCAGACTGCGACGATCATTGTCTTTGATCGGGATGTGGATAATCGGATTCGCGCAGATATCAATACGGTCAGACGATTGTTGAATCTTGATCCCAATGGTCATGAGTTCAGCCTAGCCTACGGGCGCTCCACGTGGTCTTCCAGCGAACTTGCGATCCTCAGTCGCTCGATGATGGAGATCTTGATGGAAATGGCAACGCATGTGGAGGTCCCGCCCAGGGATCTTGACGAAGGACGGGTTCGACCGGTGCTTGAAGAAGCCACCCAGATGCCACCGGGCCTGTCCCATGTCATGCGGATCTATTGGAGCGAACAGGAGCCCACCGACGCATTTGTCGCTGTTCCCTATCGAGGTCAATGGTTCTGGATTGACGATCGTGATCCGCTTTCTCGCGGTACATTGACTTTCCTGATGATTCTGTTTAGTTTGGCCGAGACCGGGACAACTTCAGGCGCGCCTGTAGTTACGATACCCGCAGGTTGAGATGATGACGAGTAAGAGGCGGAATCGCCCCAATTCAATAGGAGCAGCAATAATGAATCGAGCAATTGGAGCCGCACTCCGTACCGTCATGGCGGTTACCTTTGTGTTACCGATCACGGTGACTCCGGCAGGGGCACAGGACGAGCCAGCTAAGAAATGGACATTTGACGTCTCGTTGTATGGCTTGGCTGCCGGCATGTCAGGAGACATGACCGTCCGAGGTGTGGACGCGGACCTGGATGTCGGCTTCGACGATATCTGGGACAATCTGGAGTTCGGCGCCATGGGCAAGGTTCGGATCGGCTACAACCGCTGGGCATTCAACACCGAAGTGATCTACATGGCCTTGGCCGCCTCCAAAAGCGGTGTGGACGCGGAACTGGACCAGTGGATTGTGGAACCGGCCCTGAGCTACAAGGTGTGCAGGGAGTTCGAGCCGCTGGTAGGAGTGCGCTATAACAACATCAGCGGTGAAATCAAGGGGCCGGGCGTTCTGCCAACGCCACGCATTCCGACAGGTACGCAGGATTGGTGGGACCCAATTGTAGGCGCGGATTTCCATCTGCCACTGGCCGCGAAATGGAGCCTGAACCTGCGGGGCGACATCGGCGGATTCGGTGCCGGCTCTGACCTGACATGGCAGGCCTTCCCCTACGTAAGCTGGCAGTTCGCTAAAAGAGGTTCGTTGCAGGCGGGCTATCGCTGGTTGTACACGGACTATGAGACCGGCAGCGGCGCGGACGAGTTCCGCTACGATGTCCTTTCACAGGGTCTCCAACTGGGTTTGACGCTGAATTTCTGACAGGGGTGGACGGCAAACATGAGTCCGACTGATGTGCCAACTTTCGGTCATCCCGCGATCCTTTTCCTGCTGTCGGCGTCGCTCCTACGTGTGATCCTCTGGGTACGCCAGAGGTTGTTTGGCACTCCCAGTATTGTTACTATGGCGGCGTCATCACCCAAGGGCGGCGGCGATGCAGATGTGTTCGTGAGAAGACAGCGTGCCTCCCGGGAAGACATGTCAACGGACATCTGTGAAAGCGCGAGGCCTGCATGAACGAGCGATGCGTCATTTCGGCTAGTACATCCGCCGGATATCCCTGGCGACCCAGTTGGAGG
>CP070782.1:2731541-2743822 GCA_020346325.1 Phycisphaerales bacterium | reverse complement strand
GGCGCCGGCAAGAGCACGCTGATGCGCATCATTGCCGGCATCGAGACAGCCGATGCCGGCAGCCTAGTTCTCAACGGCCAGCCTTATCGGCCTCGGTCACGAAAGGAGGCTGAGAGGCAGGGCGTGCGGATGGTGATGCAGGAGCTGAACCTGATCGGTCGTCTGACCGTGGCGGAGAACATTTTCATCGACGATTTGCCTTCCCGCCTCGGGTTCGTCAACTATCCCGCGTTGAACGAAGCGGCCCGGGAAGTCACGCGGCGCGTAGGTCTCGAGGATATCGATCCATCGGTTTCGGTCGAAACGCTCGGGGTCGGGCAACAGCAAATGGTGGAGATTGCAGCGGGTCTGTCGTGCCAGTGCCGTATCCTGGCACTTGACGAACCCACGGCGTCCCTGACCGATAGCGAGGTGACGCTGCTCTTCGCCCAGATCGAAAAGCTCAAGTGTGATGGGGTCGGGGTCATCTATATCTCGCACCGTATCGAGGAGGTATTGGATATTGCCGATCGCGTGACGGTGCTGCGCGACGGAAAGACCGTAGCGACGCACGCTGCTCGAGACCTGAGTCCCGACGACGTTATCCGCCTGATGGTGGGTCGCGATTTGGCCCAGGAGGATCTGGCCCCGCGCGCCGAGCGGGGCGAGGTGGCCCTGCGCGTAGTGGCCGTGCGCGGAGGAGACGCGGTACGCGATGTCTCGTTTGAAGCCTATCGCGGCGAGATCCTGGGCGTGGCGGGCTTGATGGGCTCGGGCCGGACCGAGACCATGCGCCTGATCTTCGGTGCCGACCCTGTGGAGGCAGGTGCCATCTATCTGCATGGCGAAACAGCACCGGCGCGCCTGCGCACGCCTCGCGAGGCCGTGCGCCGAGGCGTTGCGCTGCTCACCGAAGATCGCAAGGAACAGGGCCTTTTCCTGCCATTGCCCATCCGCGCGAATGTCACTATCACGCATCTCGACGACAGCAGTACACTGGGCTGGGTAAATGGTGGCCGTGAGCGCGCGGTCGCACAGCAGTATGTCGACGCGCTCGCCATCCGCTGCGCTTCGACGGAGCAAGCGGTCGGCCATCTCAGCGGCGGCAATCAGCAAAAAGTTGTGGTCGCCAAGTGGCTCTATCGCGATTGTGATATTCTCATCTTTGACGAGCCGACGCGAGGGATTGACGTCGGAGCCAAGTTCGAGATTTATCGCATGCTGGCCGACCTGGCGCAGCAGGGCAAGGCCATTTTGTTTGTGTCGTCCGACCTGAAAGAATTGATGGCGATCTGCAGCCGGATCATGGTCCTCTCGGCCGGCCGCATCGCTGAAACCTTCACGCGGGGCCAGTGGTCGGAAGAACAGATCATGGCCGCCGCCTTTAGCGAATACCTGGGTGGAGAGCCATCAGGTAATGCCGTCCGTTGACACCATCGAAGCCGACCTCAGCAAGCCGGAACATCAAAAGGCCATCATCAAGCTGATCGATGCGTACGCGGCCGATCCCATGGGCAATGGCAAACCGCTTTCGGCTGAGGTTCGCGAGGCGCTGATTCCTGGCTTGCAGCAACACCCCACCACGCTGGTCTTCCTGGCGTATCAGGCCGAGCAGGCCGTGGGCATCGCTGTGTGCTTTCGCGGTTTTTCGACGTTTGCGGCCCGGCCTCTCATCAATATCCACGACCTGGCCGTCCTCGGCACCCATCGTGGCCAAGGCATCGGTCGGCGACTCCTGGAGGCGGTCGAGGACAAGGCGCGGGGCCTGGGGTGCTGCAAACTGACACTGGAGACACAGGAGAACAACAGGCGGGCCCGCCAAGTATACGAAGCGGCTGGGTTCGCCCAGGCGGTGTACGAAGAGGCCGCCGGGGGCTCGCTGTTCTATACCAAACCGCTCTGACGATTCGGCCATACCACTTCCGCAAGGCCTTCGCTGGATTCCGATCGGTTTCTGTAATAGACTGACGGGCGTCTATGCAGATCATTGACTTATGTTTCGGAGGTTTGATGTAGATGACTCGATCGTGTGTCACGAGCCTGGGAATCATAATGGCATTTTCGTTTGGCATCCTCCATGCGGGCGAGGAAGGAAACACAGACCTCAGACGTTTTCTGCCCAACCATGGCAGCAGTGTATACCGAGCCTCCGGTTTGCTGCGTCAATGGCCTGCCGACGGGCCCAAGGAGTTGTGGCGCGTGGAAATCGGCTACGGCAAGAGCGCGGTGGTGGAGGCGGATGGCCTGGCGTTCACTGCCACCGAAACCGACAAGAAGCAGTGGGCCCTCTGCCTCGACTCGCTGACCGGCGCCACCCGGTGGAAATACTTGCTGCACCCCAAGGAGAATCGCCACTTTGCTAAAGGGCCCGTGACATCGCCCGTCGTGGATGGCGAGCGGGTGTACTTCATTCCCTATGTCATCAAGGGCAAGGATGTGTGGGAGATGCGGTGTCCCGTGGTCTGTCTCAACACCGACGGTACGGAACTGTGGCGGCGGGATGAGACCGTCTGGGCGACGGAAGCTTCGACGCCGCTGGTGTTCGGTGACACGCTATACGTGGGCGCGGACAATCCGCAGCGGGCGGTTTTGGCGGCGCTGGACAAGATGACAGGCGCGGTGCGTTGGACGACGACCGTGGCCGAGTCAGAGAAGAAACGAGAATTGGGGGCCCCGGCGTCATTGACATATCAGACCGTGGATGGTGTCCCCCAGATCGTCGTCGCCACCTACGGGACCCAGGAGGTTCTGGGTGTCCACGCCGCCACGGGGCAGATCATGTGGCGCTATCCCTATCCGGCCAGGATCGACATCGGCATGGTCAGTACGCCTGTGGCGGTGGGGCCGCGTCTGTTCCTTTGTGGGGGCGAGGGACGTGGCGGCAATATCTCGGTGTGTCTGAAGATGCAGGCGCAGGACGGCCAGGTCACCTTCAAGGAGTTGTATCGCAGCACCGAATTACAGACCAACAACTACAACACCGCGGCCATCTGCCAGGACGCCGTCTTTGGCTTCGGCGGGCTGGGCAAGGTCGGCTTTCTGCACTGCACCGACTTTTACGACGGACACCTGCTCTGGAGAGAGGATACGGATGATTGGTCTAAGGATCAGCAGGTGGTGATCGCCGACGGATTGCTCTTTGCCCTGACCAAGAATGAGGAACTGGTCATGGCCGAGGCCAGCCGGCGGGGGTATCAAGAGTTGGGCCGGGTAGCGTTGGGCATCGAACTGGGGCGGCCGCAACAACCGACCATCGCCAATGGTCGCATGTACATCCGAGGCAACACGTCGGTCATCTGCTACCAACTCACCGAGTAGCTGCGCGATGCGCTAGTATGGCCCGTCAGGGTTTGGGCAGGCGGCTCTGCTGGACGGGGGTCGGCGGGTAGTCGCTGAATGTGGACCACATGCCCGGCGTGCCGGCGTCCCACGCCTCCTGGCTCCAGACCTTGTCTTTTTTCAAGTGCTGGACGTGGCCGTCATAGAACGCAATGTTGACACCTTCACTGTGGCGATACAACGTCGGGCCGTCACAACCGACCTCCTTGTAGGGCGTGATCCCGTCCTGGCCCAGCACGTCCCAGCCATCGACATAATTGGCGCCCCACCACCAGAGCCACCAGTCATTGCTTTCGGTGAAGATCAATTCGGCTGAAGGCGTGCGCACTGTCGCGTTCTTGTGCCCGGCGTAGCCGATGCCGTACCAGTCGGAGAAGTACCAGTCGGTGATGTTGTAGCCGTAGCTGATCCACGAATCCCACTGCGCGTCGGGTCGCTGCTGATTCGAGACCACATCGCTGGGGCAGAGAAATTCCTTCGGTGCATGCCAGTCACTGTCCGTCTCGCTCTGTTTGCTTTTGTAGCCGACCAGTTTGCGGAAGTGTTGATTCGCGGGCCAGTAGCGATTCTCCCCCAGCGTGCGATCCATGATGGGCACGTACCAGCCGTCAGCGTCCTCGGCGTAAAGCGTGTTGGCCATCCCCAGGATGCGCACGTTGTTACAGCAGACCATTCGTTTGGCATGCTCCTTGGCCAGCATCAAGGCGGGCATCAAAATGGCCAGCAGCAACGCGATGACGGAGATGACCACGAGAAGTTCGATGAGGGTGAAAGCTCTTTTGTTTCGCATAGCGGCCGCCTTTTGGCACGTTCTTTGCATTGGCATTCCCACTACGGCCTCCTCCTCACAGTCTCCGCGACGAGCCTCAATGCATTGTATCGGAAGAGAGTTCCCCGAACAAACCAAAATTATGAGGGCAGGACCACCCGACGTCGTCCTGCCCTCGTCGTAACCTATGTCCGGAAACAGGCTGCCTGAACCACCCGCTCAGAACGGCTTGTGGACGGGCGCACGCTTGCCCGCCAGCCAGGCAAGCTCACCGGGCGAGAGGGCTTCGCTGTAGATGCGCACTTCGTCCACGAGGCCCATCCAGAATTCGATCTGGTCGCTGACCTGACGGCCGATATGGGCCCGGTCGGGAACGAGGTTCCAGTTCTTGGCCTCGGTGGCCACTTCAACGCCATCGGCGTACAGCCGGGCGGTGGTTCCGTCGTAGGTCAGTCCGATGTGGTGCCATTCGCCCACGGCCCAGAAGTCGGCCAGCATCACGTCGTCGCCGTGGCCTCCACCGTAGAGATCGGGGCCGTTGAGACCGATGAACATGGCCTGACTGGTCGCCCCGGTGCCGTAAGCAGCAATCCAGCGCCAGCCGGGATCGACGGTTTCGGTGAGGCCCCAGCCCGTCATCGTGCGTGGTTCCAGACCCTCCGGCCAACCGGCGGGCGTGTCGAAATCGATGTAGTCATACAGACCATCGAGTTGTACGCCTTGGCCGTCGATGCCGGTCGTATAGCTGATGCCGTCGATCTCAGTGCCGTGGTAGCCATTGCCCGAGCTGTCGTTCGGATTGCCTTCCAACGCATAATGCGCGACCAGAGCCTCGCTATCCGGCTCGGTCGGCGTGATGCGTTCGACGGCGCCGGCATACAGGCGAATGTCGTCGATGTACAAGATGCCCTGCGCGCCGGCGCCTTCGATACCGATGATCAACGTCGTGACATTCTGGAGATTCATTCCCAACGCCGCCAGGTCGATATTCCACGGCTGCCACACGGCTCGGTTGATATCACTGGCGTCACCATCGTAGGGCACCTTGGTGCCGTTGATCGTGACGTACAATTGGCCGCCGTTATTGGTCGTCGCACCGCGTAGATAGAGAGACAAGCTCTCGATGCCATGGGCGGTCCAGTCCTGAGCCAGAGCCAACTCCGCCTCAGACGTGGCGACGCCCGCGTTGTCGTAGAACAATGGCATCGACTGGCGACCGCTGTGTACGATCGACTCCTCGGCGAACGGGGCTTCAAGGTGGCCGACGGTTGAGCCCGTTTCATTCACCCAGCCGTCGATCCACGTGTCGTAGATACGGTTGCCCTCGTCGTCGTAGCTCTCGAAATCGTCCACGACGACATACTCCTCGGTCGAGAAGCTCCAGACCTCTCCTTCCCACATGCTGATGGCTTCGGCTTCGTTGACCTCGTTGATCTTCCAATAGTAAGTTGTTCCAAGCTCCAGCGCAGCCGGCGTATAGCTGCTCTCGGCAACCGTATCGACCAGAGCCGCCCCTTGGGCAACGGCTGTCCCATCGACGTCCAGGTAGACCTCGTGAGAACCGGCCTGGCGTCCGGCACGCCACTGCAAGGTGGTGTCCACTTCGACGGCGGTTTCCGCATCTGCCGGCCGCGGCTGTCGGGCTTGCGCGGGGATGAAGAGGAAGCGAACTTCGCTCAGGCCGAACTGGCCCATCATACCCCACCCGCTGTTGACGTTCAGCCTGACGTATTTGGCCGCCACACTGTCAAAGGCGACCGTGGTGTAGGCATCGTAGTCGGCCCGTGCCGTAGCCCGTGCCAGTTCGACGTCGCCCAGAACCGCCCAGTCGACGCCGTCCCGGGAATACTCAACGGTCACATCCTTGAGCCCGAAACCAAGGATCAGCTCGAACTGCACGTTGTAGTTCCAGACCAGCATCTCATGAAGCTGGTAAACGGTGTCGAATTCGAATTGGAGGTACAGCGGTTCGGCGCCGGGGGTGGCCAGCCACATATCGGGTGCGGCGGTTGAGTGCTGATCGCTGCTGTTGAGTCCGGAGCCATTGACGATATTCTCCGGCCCTTCCGTGTCGCTCGAATTGCCATTGCTGGTAGCGATGACGTTCTCGATGGGGTAGGCCAACGGTTCGGTAGTGAAGCTCCAGACGGCGCCTTTGTAGATGGTGCTGTCCGGCGCCGCGTTGACCTCATCGACGCGCCAGTAATACGTCTCGCTGAATTCCAGGCGTCCGTGATCGTACGCCGCCGAGGTCTGCCCCTGGCGCGCCAGCACGCCCATCGGATTGCTCCGGCTCGCCGCGTTGACGTCGTCGAATGAGGTTCCGAAATAGACGTCATGGGTGGCAGCGAACTGCCCCGGCGTCCAGCTCAGATCACCGTCGCGCGGTACATCTGTCACTTCGTCTTCCGGCAAAGGGTCGGCGGCCAGTTCCGGTGCGGCATTGCCGCGCATGGCAATGAGAATCTCGGCTTCGGTCAATGCCTGATCATAAACGCGAACTTCGTCAATCATTCCCCTGAGGAACTCCGTCACGCTGGCGGCACCTCCGATCCAGAAATCCCCGGCGCCGGTGCCATCCCGAGGGCCACCACTCCAGTCTACGGCGCCGTCGATGTAGGTCGTCCCGGTCCCTGCAACACCGTCCTGGACATAAGCGACGTGGACCCAAGTCTGGGTGGTGGCAGGGCTGCCACGGTTCTCCCAACCACCGCCCATCCACTCACCGGTGTCGGTGATCCAGATTCCGTAGTGAGTGCCCTGGTCGCGGCTCTTGGCCATGACGGTTTGCCATGATCCGGGAAGGGCCTCCAGATAGACCCACGCCATGATCGTGTAGCTGTCAGCCGAGGAGAAGACCATGTCGTTGCTGGCGGGCACCTCGATGTGTCCGTTGACGCCATCCACGCTCAGGACGGTGCGGCGCGTGGTATCATTGACAAAACTGGCCCCTCCGACCAGCGTGCCGTGGTGGGGGCCCACCGCATCGCGCGCGTCGCCGTCCAGAGGCCAGTAGGCGATCAGGGTGGCGACACCGGGCTGCGTGAAACCAAGCAATAGCAGACAATTCAGAACGATTAGCTTGCCTCGCATGGCGGACCTCCTCAAAGAAAGGCTGTGGTTGTATTCGGGAAGCCTCAATGCACAATGAGACTCCGGGCCGTCTGGCTCCAAAAGACCGCTGCTCAGTAAGCGGCGTAGTCTTTGAAATTCCTCATCCACTCCGGCCACACCGGCGTGCGGGCCATGCTTCGATCCTTCTTCCAGCCTTGGTACCAGCGCAGTTCCCAGAGCTCCTTCAAACCAATCGGGCGGGCCGAGAAGTCTACGAACACGCCGTTGACGGTGCCATTGTGGCGGTCGATGCAGAACGACCCCATACTCCGGTCGATGAGTGTGAAGTATCCGTCTGGGGGTTCGTCTGTCGGACGCGGCAACGCGTCGACCCACTGGGCATCGACGAACATCGGGATCTCGTTGCGGTTGCCAGGAATCGTATTGATGTTCTTCCAGTATTTGTCCGCTTCCGATGACTGGAATTGGTCACACAGCCACCAGTTCCACCCGTAGCTGCCGTAGTCTCCCTCGACCGCCCAGCCGGGCGTCACATAGGTGCCTTCCCCGTACACACCCCATCCCACGAAGGGTCCGGTGACACCGTCGCTGTAGAATTTGTGGACCATCGGGCAGTTGCGGATCTCGGGCTCGTTACTGTAGTAGGGCCGCATGGCATACACCCAACTGTTGTTCGGTCCATCGACCGGGTAGCCGACCTCCTGGTGGAACTTGCCGTCGAAATCCTCGGTGTACATGGCCACGACCAGGCCCATCTGTTTGAGATTCGATCGGCAGCCGACCGAGGCGGCCTGATTCTTGACCCGCTGCAAGGCCGGCATCAGGATCGCCATCAGCAAGGCGATAATCGCGATCACCACCAGCAACTCGATTAGGGTGAATCCTTTCCTCGTGCCCATGTCCTGCTCCCTTCTCATTGCGTGTCAGTCGCCCGCCTCTATCGGGGCCGGCACACCACCGCTCCGAGCCCCATATAGACCAGGACCGCTTGCCTCTTCAAGCGTTTGTGCAAATCACCGCAATCGATTGTGCTATTATCCAAGATACGCACTGGAGGGGTGCCCGGTCAAGGCTTTTTACCGGGGTTTTTCACCGTTGAAGGGCTATTCCCTGCCCGCGCCAGACATCTCCGTGGGACCGGCCTTCCGATTACCGGGTCAGGCGCTTGACAGAGGCCCGCTCAATGAGTCTCGTCGGGAGCATGATCCCTTCACCGCCGGGCTTGCCGGGGGATTGGATCTGTTCCAGGAGCAGTCGGACCGCGATTTGCCCCATCTGCTCGTTGTCCTGATCGACGGTCGTCATGGGCGTGTTCAGATAAGCGCAGTAGGGTTGGTCGTCGAAACAGATGATCGAGATGTCGCCCGGGACCTTCAATCCGTCTTCGGATAGGGCGCGCAGGATACCCAGTGCAATCAGATTGCTCAGGGCCAGGATGGCGGTGATGCCTCTCTTCTTCGTGAGCAGGAGCTTGGCGTGGACGTAGCCGTTTTCCTCGCCGAAGCCACTGCCCACCACGAGTGAAGCGTCGGCAGCGATGCCATGCTTTTTCAAACTCGCCTGATACCCCCGGACGCGGTCGCGGTTGGGTGAGGTGCGGGCCAGGCCCTGGACGCAGGCGATGGTTCGATGCCCGCGCTCGATGAGATGGTTCGTCGCGTCCAGAGCGCCTTTGTAGTTGTCCGACACGACGTAGGGCAACTTCAGACGGGGGAAGTGGCGGTCGATCACGACTACGGGGAGCCCGCCGTCCTGAAGTTCTTCGAGATGCCGGGCCGACTGGCCGACCGGCGCGATGACGAGGCCGTCGACTTTGCGGCCGCGGAGCAGCGCCAGCGATTCGACCTCGAGGTCCGTACTCTCCTGGCTATCGCAGAGAATGACCGAATAGGCAGCGCGACGGGCCGCCATCTCCACGTTCTTGGCGATCTCCGCGAAGTAAGGGTTGGCGATGTCGGGAATCAGCAGGCCGATGCTCAAGGTTTGATTCAGCCGCAGCCCGCGCGCCACCGGGTCCGGCGAGAAACGCAGCTTCTTCGCCGCCCGCAAGACCGCTTCTTCCGTCTTCTTGCTGATCCCATATATCTCAGCTTTGCCGTTGAGCGCCCGCGAGACAGTGGTTACCGAAACGCCCAACTGTTTCGCAATGGCTTTCAACGTGGGCCGGGGGCCTCGTCTCATACGCACGATCCTGTCTCGATGCCGCGGTGCCACTAACCCGAACTGGAACCGAAATCGCGACCTCCAATTGTAGCACCACTGCCCCGCTTGCCTCAAGAACCATATCGCCGTTTTGCTCGCCCGACCACCGACAGCGATTCACGCATGGCCATATGCGGCGCAGGTGCAAACATGTGGTTTCGGCGCCGGCTGGAAATAGCAGACAAGAGCCGCATCTTGGCCGACGAAAACGATTGCGTAGTGTTGACGGGTGAATCTCCTTCGCGTAGAAAGGGGACGCCGCCGGCGGTACGTCGTGCCGTACCGTGGCGACATTGTGATGTGGGCAGAGCATGAGGCACAGCATGGGCAAGGGCAAGGTAGACAGGCGGGAATGGATCAAGAAGATGATGGGCGACTACCTCGGTCTGGTGGCGGCCTTGCTCGTGCTCGTGATCATCTTTGGGGTCGCAGCCGACAACTTCTTCAGCGTCGTGACGTTTCGGACCATTGCCAACCAGATCCCCGACACCACCATCGTCGCCGTGGGCATGACGTTCGTACTGATCATCGCCGGCATCGACTTGTCGGTCGGTTCGGTCATGGCGCTGGCCAGCGCGGTGCTCGGAATTTGCCTGGTCAACTGGGACTGGCCTCTGCCTCCGGCCATTGGGGCAGGGCTGCTGGTGGGTCTGTTGTGCGGCGGGCTTAACGGCCTGTTCGTGATCCGCTGGCGGCTCCCCTCGTTCATCGTGACACTGGGGATGCTGGAAGCGGCGCGCGGAGCGACCTATCTCGTGACAAACTCGCGCACGGTCTACATCGGTGGTCCGATCGAAGTGGTGACCGACACGGCGATCCTGGGCCTATCGCTGCCCTTTGTGATCGCGATGGTGATCGTCATCGTGGGGCAACTGGTACTCTCGCGTACCGTGTTCGGACGCTACCTGGTCGCGATCGGGACCAACGAGGAGGCGGTGCGACTCTCGGGAATCGATCCGCGCCGGTACAAGCTGGCCGTGTTCATACTGTGCGGCGTGCTGACCGCCATCGCCGCCGTCATCCAGACGGCGCGGATGTCATCGGCCAATCCGAACACGGCCATTGGTTTCGAACTCCAGGCCATCGCGGCCGTCGTCATTGGGGGCACTAGTCTCATGGGCGGGCGTGGTTCGGTGATGCGCTCGTTCTTCGGCGTGCTCATCATTGCCGTGCTCGGGACTGGCCTGGCCCAGGTCGGTGCCCAGGATCCCACCAAACGCCTGATTACCGGCTGTGTGATCGTCGCCGCGGTCGTGCTCGACCAGTACCGTCGGCGCGCGCGATAGGCACCGAAAACCTTGTCTGGCAAGCAGTTGCGTGCACATCGCTGCGATCCGACGAGGCCGTTGGCTGCCCCGGTGTGATTGTCGGATTGTTCGCTTGACAATGCCGTCGCTGCGGGCGATAATGAGAATAGCCTATTTGAACCGGTGTTACGCGGAGGTGCGAACGATGCGTTTGGTGCTGAAGCAAAAAGACGGCGAAACGAAAGAGTTTCAATTCGCGTCTGGTCCCATCCAGATCGGCAGAGCCGCCGACAGTCACGTCTTCCTGCCCGATCGAACCGTGTCCAAGAAGCATGCTACCCTGTTCTGTGACAACGGGAAATGGGCGGTTCAGGATCTCGATTCTGCGAACAAGACCTATCTCAACGGAGAGGCCATCCATAAGGCCGAGGTCAAGACCGGAGACGCCATTCGTATCACGGACTTTACGCTCGAGGTCAATCTGGACGAACAGGTGCAGGCGGACCCAGCGGTCGAGTTCGAAGACACGTTGAACCTGGAAGCCGGGCTGGCGACACCGATGCACGAAACGGTGGTGCGCAAGCCCGACGCCGGGCACGCACCGGCGATGCGGTTGCCGGCCAAGCGGCTCAGCGATTTCTCTCAGGCCTGCGACGCCATCTGCGGAGCGGAGAACCTGGAAGGACTCCTGGTGGCGCTGCTGAACATTGGGGTTCAGCAGTTCAGCGCCTTCCATACCTGGTGCGCCCTGCGCGAGCAGCCCAATGGCCCCATGACCTACCATGCGGGCAAGCGGCGGGACGGCCAGCCGGTGGAGTTGGGGGAGTTGATGCTGGCCGACAAGATCAACCACGCCGTCGAGCGGGCCCAATCGCTCGTGTTGCCGCGGGTGGCGGCCGACCTCGAATCGAAGGAGCGGATTCGCTCGGCGCTGATCGCGGCGATCTGCGGTCCGGCCGGCTGCTACGGCGTCATCTACGTCGACAACGCCATGGTCCACGACCACTATACCCTGGGCGATCTGGACTATCTCATGATCGTCGCCATGCACACGGCAGCCGTCCTGAAACGGTTCATGACCTGATCCCGGTCGCGCCCTGCGTATTGACCATCGGCAAGCAGAGCTTGCCCATGCCACGCGGCTGCCGGGATGCTGAGCCCCTGGTTTTTCGCCTGCGTCAATGGTCCGTCTACGGTATAATGCGCGCGTAGCATGCCAGGGAACTGGAGTACAGGAACGGACAGGGGATTTCTATGAGCAGAAAAGCATGCGTGGCTGCGGTGATGTCACTTGTGGCGATGTCGACGGGTTGGGCCAGGACGCTGGGCGTTTACTTCGGGACGTACACGGGCGGCGACGGTGGCAGCAAGGGGATCTATCGCAGTATGCTGGACACCGAAACGGGAACGTTGTCGGTCCCCGTTCTGGCAGCCGAAGCGAAGAACCCTTCGTTTCTGGAGATCCATCCCAATGGCAGGTTCCTGTACGCGGTCAGCGAGAGCGGCGGGGCGGGCAGTGTTAGCGCCTACGCCATCGACTCCGAGACGGGCGGTCTGACGCTGCTGAACCAGCAACCTTCGCGCGGGGCCGGGCCGTGTCACGTCAGCATCGATTACGCCGGCAAGAACGTGCTGGTGGCCAATTATGGCAGTGGCAGCGCCGCCGTCAT
>CP070782.1:2724399-2731441 GCA_020346325.1 Phycisphaerales bacterium | reverse complement strand
GGGACTTGAATCCGCGCAGCGGTCCGGCCGAATTGTGGTCGTTGTGGCCATGACGCGGGCCGTTGTCACTGGTGAAGATCACCAGTGTATTCTCGGCGAGATCCAGACGATCCAGCGTAGCGAGCACCTGGCCGACGCACCAATCCGCCCAGACGACGAGATCACCGCGCGGGCCTTCCTCGCTGTCACCGGCGGTGAATTCCGGCGGCAGCCACGGCGCGTGGGGCGACGAAAGCGCCAGATAAAGGAAGAAGGGTTGCCCCAGGGCGGTGCGGTGACAGCGCTCGATGAAATCCGTCGCCTTGCGCGTGAAGACCGTGTCGACCGCGCGGACATCGAAGCCGTCGGCCATCAGGCCGGGACGGGGCCGATAGTCGGGATGAACGCTCTTGTCGATTGGCATCTGCTCGTCGGGCAGGCCCACGGTGTTCCGGTTCTCGATGTAGCAGAAGGGACCGTCGATCGTCGAGCAGGCGGCGGTGTAATACGCGTAGTCGAACCCCAGGTCTGACGGGCCGCCGGCGATGCGTTTTGTGAAATCGACGTTCTCGCCCTTCTCCGGATCGCCGTCCTGCCAGGAGAAGAAGCGGGGCTTGTCGCTGTACGTGCCGACGTATCCGTTGTGCCGGGTCCAGCCCAGGCCCAGGTGCCATTTGCCGATGCAGGCGGTTCGATATCCGCGTCGCTGGAGCAGAGAACCCACCGTCGTCCGGCTTGGTTCGATCAGCGCGTCGGTGTAGCCTCCGACGACGTTGGTTTTGAGCCATGTTCGCCAACAATAACGGCCGGTCAGGACGCCGTAGCGGGTCGGGGTGCAGACCGCCGAGGGTGAATGGGCATCGGTGAAGCGCATACCCTGCCTGGCCAGGGCGTCGATGTGGGGCGTCGGGATCTTCGATTCCGAATTGTAGCAGCCCGTGTCACCGTAGCCCAGGTCGTCGGCCATGATGAAAATGATGTTGGGCTTGTCACCGCGGTCAGGACCAGGCTGACCTCGCAGTGCCACTGTCGGAAGCCAGGCGGCAGCGCCAGCGGCTGCGCACCGCCGCAAGAAGGCGCGTCGTGAAATCACAGGCTCGATTGTCATCGCGTTTCTCCCAGTCTCATGGTGTGCATGATAACATGGCATCTCGTTCAGTTTCAATGGTCCAGACCTGTGTCCGGGCTTCCGGGCGCTGAAAATGTTCGGCTTGGCTGCCGGTAGTGATCCCGGTATCATGGTCTGGAACTCGGCGCGGGGCGGCGGTTGTGTGCACCGCATTCGGAGCGGACGAGGACGGAATGTTCTTTTGGACAGGTGATGCGATGAAGAAGGTGATGGTGCTGGGATGCGTGTTGGCGGTACTGGGTGGCACTTTGGTCCGGGCGGCGGGGTTCGAGCATTTCGTGACCCGGCGGGCCGACAAGCTGATGGACGGGACGGAGGAGTATCGCTTCATCTCGTTCAACATTCCGAACCTCCACTATGTTGAGGATCATCTGCCGTTTACGGAGACGAATCCGTGGCGGCTGCCCGACGAGTTCGAGATCACCGACGCGCTGACCGCGATCCGCCAGATGGGGGGCCAGGCCGCGCGGGTCTATACGCTGTCGGTGCGTAAGGCCGACGACGATCCGGCCATCCCGCGTCACGTGCTCGCACCCGGCAAGTTCAACGAAGAGGCGTTCCGCGCGCTGGACAAGGTTCTGGAAGTTGCCAATGAGACGGGCGTGCGCATCATCATTCCCTTCGTGGACAACTGGGTTTGGTGGGGCGGGATTGCCGAATACGCTGGTTTTCGGGGCAAGCCCAAGGAGCAGTTCTGGACCGATCCGCAGATTATCGCGGACTTCAAGAAGACCATTGCCTACGTGATCGATCGGACCAACACGTACACGGGCGTCAAGTACAAGGACGACAAGGCAGTTCTCGCCTGGGAGACGGGCAACGAGCTTCAATGCCCGCCGGCCTGGACGCACGAGATCGCGGACTACATCAAGCAGCTCGACAGCAATCACCTCGTGGTCGACGGCTTCTTCAGCAGTGTCCTGCGCGATGAATCAATCGACGCGCCCATGGTGGACGTCGTCACGACGCATCACTATCCGCGCCGGGCGCAGGAAATGATCGATCAGGTCAAAGCCAATCGCGCCAAGAGCAAGGGCAAGAAGCCCTACTTCGTCGGCGAGTTCGGTTTCGTCGAGACCGATGGTGTGCGCGAATTGCTCGATACGGTCATTGCCGACGGCACGTCCGGCGCCCTGATCTGGAGCCTGCGGTTTCGCAGTCGCGACGGCGGCTTCTACTGGCATTCCGAGCCGTTCGGCGGGGACCGCTACAAGGCCTATCATTGGCCCGGGTTCGACTCGGGCGCCGCATACGACGAACGCAACCTCTTGGCCCTGATGCGGCAGAAGGCCTACGAAATTCAGGGCGTGCCCGCGCCGAAACTGGCGGCGCCGCAGCCGCCGCACCTGCTGCTCATTGAGGACGCCGCGGCAATCTCTTGGCGAGGCTCAGCCGGCGCGGCGTCGTACATTGTCGAGCGTGCCCCGAAGCAAGATGGGCCCTGGGCCGCGGTCGGATCGGACATCTCCGACGCCGCGATTCCCTATCGACCGCTGTTCAGTGACAGCAAGGCCCGGGTGGGCAAGTCGTACTTCTACCGCGTCAAGGCGCAGAACACCGGCGGCATCTCCGGGCCCTCCAACGTGGTCGGGCCCGTGGTAGTGCGCCGGCTGACGCTGGTCGATGAGATGCGCGACTTCTCGCGCGTCCACGAGCACGAAGGCGTGGCTCTGGAGACGGGCAGCACGCGCAACGCCAAGGAAGATATGGACCGGGTCAAGGCGACCGGTCAGGCCTCGCTCGTCTATCAGGTGCCGGCGCCGATCAGCGTGTGCCGGGTCTATGCGTTTCTCTCGCAGGACGGAACGTCGGTTACCTTCCGCCGGTCGTCGGGTGGGCAGGATTTCAGGAAACTTTCCGGCCGGAGACACGACTATTTCAGTGGCGAAGGCGAGTACGGCTACTTTCGCCCCGTGCTCTTTGAAGCTCGGTTCGATGGTGGGGACAGTCGGTTCGTGAAGATCGAGCTGACCGGCGCGGTCCAGATCTCCCGGGTCGAGATCGCTTATGGGGGCTCCTGAGCGGACGGAGGCCGGGAGGGCGTTTGTAAAGTTTTGTTTTGCAGGAAGATACAATGTGTTCGTTGACTTGCACGTCCGGGGTATGTTAAGATACGGTTAAACGCTCGCCGGCGGAGGGTGGGGGTGGTTCCGGCGTTTCGAGCGGACGGAGCAGTGCGGTGGGCGAACGCTTCGGAAGGCCGGATTGCGAGTCTCGCAGCACGCTCCCGAGACTGTTGCCGTAGGGGCGCTCGTGTTGTCAGGAGGGGCCGAAACGGCGCGAACGGTTGAATGGTATCGCAGGCGATGCCGAGGGCGTTCGCGGGTAATGAAAAGGGCACAAGCAAAGGCGGAAGGCAACATGGTTGGCAATTCGAAATCCCTCCTGTTGGCTGTGGCGTTGGGGCTCGTTGTGCTGGCCTCCGCTCAGGCGCTTCCGCCCGTAGTCATTAACGAATTGCATACCAATCCCGATGTGGATACAGAACTCGTCGAGTTCGTCGAGTTGCACAACGCTGGCGCGACGGATGTCGATCTTACCGGATGGCAGTTCAGCGAGGGGGTGTTCTACACGTTTCCAGCCGGTGTGGTGTTGCGCGGAGGCGGCTATGTCATCGTAGCCCAGGACCCTTCGCACATCCGTGCCAAGTGGGGTTCGGGACGAGTCGGCCTGCCCGAGGGCGCGGTCTGGGGGCCGTATGGTGGGAAGCTGGCCAATGAAGGCGAGCGGATCATTCTCCGCGATGCGACCGGGGCGATCGTGGACGAGGTGGACTATCAGCTCGGCTTTCCCTGGCCGACCGTGGGTGACGCAGTCCAGCCGGATCGGCCCGGGACGGGAGCCTCGATGCAGTTGGTCGATCCAATGCTCGGCAACGACCTAGCGGGCAGTTGGCGTTCGGCGCTGCCCACGCCGGCCGTAGCGAACGGGCAGGTCCTGGACGAGAACATTGGGCCTCACATTCGCCAGGTGAAACATCGGCCGCAACAACCCGATTCCGGTGAACTGGTGACGATCACGGCCCAGGTCACAGACCCCGATGGCGTGCAGTCTGTCGTGCTGCAGTACCAACTCGTCGATCCGGGGCACTACATTCGTTACCAGCGCTCCGACGGCAACAATCGGCGCTACCGCGATCCGGAGTATCGGCAGAACTGGATCAGCGTTCCGATGGCTGACGATGGGGCGGCCGGCGATGAACGAGCCGGGGACGACGTCTACACGGCTCAGATGCCCGAGAGCCTGCAAACACATCGGCGCCTGGTGCGCTATTGCATCGCGGCCTGGGACAGCGCCGGCGCCTTCGTCAAGGTACCGTACGAGGACGACCCCCAACCGAACTTCGCGTACTTTGTCTACGATGACGTGCCCGCGTGGAGCGGCGCCGTCGAGCCGGGCAGTTCGAATACGGCTTGGTCGCAGGTGGTCACCTACGGAACCGATGTGATGCGTTCGCTGCCGGTCTATCATCTCATCGCCAGGCACGAGGACATCGAGGACTGCCAGTTCAACGCCATCCCGGACGCCCGCTGCAACGAAGAGGCCAGTTGGTACCAATGGACGGGCACCCTCGTCTACGACGGCGTCGTCTACGATCACATCTGGTATCGTCCGCGCGGCGGCTGGGCCACCTACGCCTTCGGGAAAAACCGTTGGAAATTTGATTTCAACCGGGGTCACTACTTTCAGGGCCGCGACGATGAAGGCAAGGCGTATGAGTCGACGTGGGACAAGCTGAATTTCTCGGCGTGTTTTCAGTTCGTCAATACGCAGAATCGGGGTGAGCACGGAATGTACGAGACGGTGACGACCGAACTGATGCAGCTGGCCGGCGTGCCGTCGTGCAACATGAACTGGCTGCACTTTCGCGTCATCGACGAGGTCGAGGAGTCGGGCTCGAGTCAGTATGAAGGCGACTTCTGGGGACTGTACCTGGCGATCGAGCAGCCCGACGGGCGGTTCCTGAAGGCGCGCGACCTACCCGACGGCAATCTCTACAAGATGTATTTCGCCTGTAGCGGCAGCACGGGCAACAAGAACAACCAGGGCCCCACTCAGGTCACGGACCACAGTGACGTCGTCGCCTTCTGCACCGCCTACCGCAGCTATCCGTCGAACCGCCAATGGTGGGAGGAGAACGCCAACCTGGACCTGTACTACAGCTACCGTACGATCTGCGACGCAGTGCACCACTACGATCTGACGGATCGCTGGAACTGCCTGTATTACGCCCACCCCGAGACGGGCCGGTGGTGGATGATCCCCTGGGACTTCGACCATTCGTGGGACACCGACATCTTCACGGACGACGACGAGTACTGGAAACAGGTGCTCGATCCGCGCTTCTTCCAGGGACACAGCGTCCGCCATCCGAGCACGTATCACCGCTTTCCCGATTGCATCATCGCCTTTCAGAACCGCGTGCGCGAACTCTCCGACCTGCTGATCAACGCCGATCAGTGCGGCCAGATCATCGACGAATGCGCCGCGGTCATCTCCGATCCAGAGGGCGGCCTGTCTTTCGTGGAGGCCGACCGGGCCCTGTGGGACCATCATCCGCGCAACGCCAACCCCGGTTTATACTATCGCAGTTCGCCCAGCGGGGACTTCGCCGGCATGGTGCAGCGCATGCATGAGTTTATCAGCCCTGGGGGTTGGGGTGCGGACAACCTGGCTCGCATCGACGACGACATGGCCATCCCTGCGACACCGGTCGTGACCTGGACCGGCCCGGCCGGTTTCCCCGCCGATGCGCTGACTTTCCACGTATCGGATTTCGACGACCCTCAAGGCAGCGGCACCTTCGGCGCTATGACGTGGCGCATCGCCGAAGTGTCGCCGGAGGCGGAGGTTGCCCAGCCCGACTCTCGTGTGCTGCTCGTACCCGACGGCGCGGAATGGCGATACCGGGAAGGCTGGCAGGAACCGTCGGCACCGTTGGACGCGTGGCGTCAACTGGCGTTTGATGATTCGACCTGGTCCGTGGGCCGTACCGCCATCGGTTACGGCGAAGACTTCATTGCCACCGACCTGAGCGATATGCGCGGCGGCTACAGTACGATTTATCTGCGCAAGACGTTCGACGTGGTGGGCATGGCTGGATTGGAGCGTCTGATCCTCGAGGTCAAGTACGACGATGGCGTCAATGTGTGGATCAACGGACAGTGGGCATACCAGGACAACGTTTCCGCCGCCGAACTGCCTTATGACGCTACCGCCGACAGCGCGATCGAGAACACGGGCTTCGTCCGCAGCGATCTGGGCGATCCCGGTACACTGCTGGTCCAGGGGACCAACGTCATTGCCGTACAGGTACTCAACCAATCGATCAGTGGCAGCTCCGATTGTTTCATCGACGTGCGCCTGACGGCGCAGCAGACGCGGGAGCCCGCGGAAGAAGCGCCGCCCGGCGCCGGTGACGGGCGAGGAAGATATGAAATCAACGCGGGCTGGGAAAGCGAGGGGCTGACCGACTTCGAGAACAGCATCGCCATTCCCGCCTCCGTGGTTGAGCCTGGTCGGACCTATCGCGTTCGTTGTCGCATGAAGGATACGACGGGACGCTGGAGCCACTGGTCGGTGCCGATTCAGTTCGTCGCCGGCGAACCGGCCGTCGCCGGTATCCGCACGGATCTGCGTGTCACGGAACTGATGTACAATCCGCCACACGTTCCCGGCGACGCGTTCGCCGACAACGAGGAATACGAGTTCATCGAACTGAAGAATATCGGCGGCGAAACGCTCGATCTAAGTGGCGTGGCTCTGACCGATGGCGTCACGTTCGAGTTTGCCGACGGCGGTATCGTGACGCTCGAACCGGGCGGGTTCGTCCTCGTGGTCCGCAACGAGTCGGCTTTCCTGTCACGTTACGGGACGGACCTGGCGCCGTTGATCGCCGGTGAATACGGCGGCAAGCTGGCCAATGGCGGCGAG
>CP070782.1:2714758-2724299 GCA_020346325.1 Phycisphaerales bacterium | reverse complement strand
GAGCCCCGATACCGGCATGACGTGGGGCCGGAACTCCTGACGTTTCGGCTCTCTGTCTTTCGGTGTCGGGATAATCGTAGCGGAGTGACAGACGTGTGAAATCGTTTTTAGGCGGTGTCATTCTCACCCTCGTGCTTGTCGCGCCGATCCTGGTGCTTCTGCTTCGTAAGACCAACCGCCACCGGCGGGCGGATTGCAGTCAGCGGTCGGATGTCGATCAGGAATTAGCCCGGCTTACGGGTGAGTTGGCCCACGAAATCAAGAATCCGCTCTCGACGATCAAGGTCAATCTCAAACTGACGAAGGAAGCGCTGGAGGACATTGACCCGACCGAATCGGGACCGGTGGCGTCGGATCGGCGCAGCCACGCCCTGTCGAGTGCTTTGCGAAAGATCACGGTCATCCGGAAGGAGACCGATCGACTCGATCAGGTGGTGGAGGGCTTTCTCCGGTACGTTCGTCAGCCGGACCTGCAATTGGCCACGATCGATCTGAATGAACTGGTTAGCGATATGGTTGATTTCTACTCGCCGCAGGCGCATGGTCACGCTTTGACGATGCGCCACAGCCTGGCAGAGACGGCGTTGATGGCTCGGGTCGACCCCGGCGCTTTGAAACAGGTTCTCCTGAATCTGTTCATCAACGCCCAGCAGGCGATGGAGGCGGACGGAGAGTTGATGGTGCGTGTAAGCCGGCGGGGATCTCGCGGGGCAGTGCAGGTCAGTGACACCGGCAGCGGTATCGCGCCAGAGAAATTGGCGACCATCTTCCGGCCCTACTACTCCTCTCGCTCCGGCGGGACGGGGCTGGGGCTGGCCATGGCCAAGAAGATCGTTGAAGCCCATGAAGGGACGATATCGGTGCACAGCGAGATTGGAAAAGGCACATCGTTTACGATAGAACTCCCGTTGGTCCACGCCGATGCGGCAGGGAGTGAGGTAGAGTCATGACGGAAGAGAAACCGGTGGTATTGGTGGTCGACGATGAGCGCGCCCACGCCGACGGCGTGGTCGAGGCGCTGGGCAAGCTGCCGGTCAAGGCACTGGCGGTATACACGGGCGAGGATGCCATTGAGATGGTGCGCAACCGCCGCGTTGACGTCGTCGTTACGGACCTGAAACTGGAAGGCAAGGCCGACGGTCTGGCCGTGCTGCGGGAAGCACGTCAGCACAGCGAATCCACCGAGGTCATTCTGATCACCGCCTACGGCAGCATCGATAACTGCAAAGAAGCCATCCGGCAGGGTGCCTTCGACTATCTTGTCAAGCCCCTCGATATCGATCAACTCAGGACGCTCGTCGACCGGGCCAGTCGCAAGGCGGCCACGGCGCATGCTCAGCACATCGAGGCGGAAAGAGGCCGGGACGATTTCGTGTTCGAGGGGATTGCCGGCGAGAGTCCGGCGATGCAGGGCATTCTGGAAATCGTGCGGCGTGTGGCACCGACAAACATTTCCGTGCTCATTGAGGGACCATCCGGCACGGGCAAAGAACTCATGGCTCGCGCCATCCATGATAACTCACTGCGGCGTGACAAGCCGTTCAGGCCTGTCAATTGTGCCGGGCTGAGCGAGACATTGCTCGAAAGCGAACTGTTCGGGCATGCCAAGGGCGCCTTCACCGGGGCCAACGCCGATCGCAAGGGCCTGTTCGAGATCGCCGATGAAGGCACGCTGTTCCTTGATGAAATCGGCGACATGCCGCTGAACATGCAGGCCAAGCTGCTGCGGGTCATCGAAGATGGCATCGTCATACCCGTAGGCTCGAACAAGCCCACGGCCGTGGACGTGCGCGTTATCAGCGCCACCAACCACAGTCTGACCAAGCTGATCGAAGAGGGTAAGTTCCGCGAGGATCTCTATTTTCGGATCAAGGGCGTGAGCATCACGCTGCCTTCGCTGCGCGAGCGCAACGAAGACATCCCGCTGTTGATCACGCATTTCCTCCGCACGGCGGCCGAAGAGACCGGCTCTCAGGTCCATGGTGTCACCGACGCGGCGATGCAGATTCTCTCCGCCTACGAATGGCCCGGCAACATCCGTCAACTCAGAAATGCCATCCGGACGATGGTGGTGATGTGTGACCGTGACCAGCTCGATGTGATGGATATTCCGCCCGACATCTCCCGACGCCGCCAGTTGACCGGGAGCAGTGTCGCCCCGGCGAACCTGGCCGGCGTTTCGCTCAATGAGCTGGAAAAGAAGGCCATCATCGACACCCTGGCCAGGACCCAGGGCAACCGCGAGAAGGCCGCCAAGATCCTCGGTATCGGCGAACGCACGCTCTATCGCAAGATCAAGGAATACGATCTGTAAGGGATCGGCGCAGGTCGTTACCGGTCCCGCGACAGCTGACGCCAGGAAGGCATGTCCTCTGGTGTGACCTCAGCCCACAGTCCTTTCTTCAAAGCGCGGGCACTGCCTTCGAGCTGTTGGTACCGGTGGAGGTAACTGTGCGGGAATCTCGGATCGGCATAGGCATAGCCCTCGGAGACCAGCAGTTCGTTCAGGAATTGACCGTCGGGTAGCTCGACGTAGGCCAGCAATCGGCCGTACTTGCCGCGCGTGCATCCCGTTTCGTCAAGATACACGGTGACCTCCAGGCCCTCGGCGCGTTGCCTGGCATCGTCAGTGGCCTCACGAGCGAAGTGCGTGGGGGACTCGCCCATGCGGCCCAGTTCCGGTGCATCGATTCCCAGGAGCCTCACCTTGGTGACGCTGGTTCCGTTGTCCGGTGCGTCGATGTGAAGTGTATCACCGTCGACCACTCGGAGGACGATGAACGCCTTGCCGTGGTATCGTGTGACATCCTGGGCTGCCGTCGGCTCCGACCCCTCTGACATTTGCCTCCATCGAGGCGCCATCACGGCGCGGTCGAGCCAAATGACAAGGGTCACTCCGAGAAGGCCTGTGACCATGAACACGGTCCGGAAACGCCGACTCAACACGCGCACGGGGCCTCCTGTCTCGGTCAGTTGGTGCCGTCCTTTCCGTTCAGCGCACGAGCCAGGGCCTGGACGGCGCGCTTGCGATCCGTTTCCTTGACACCGAACACGATGCCCGTCTGCGAGGAGCCCTGGTTGATCATTTCGATGTTGACGCCGGCGTCGGCCAAGGCGGTACAAGCCGTGGCCACCAAATCGGCAGAATGAGACGTGTTCTTGCCGTCGATACTGATCAGCGACAGCCCATGCTCGATGACCACATCGTCGGTGCAGAGCTCGGTCTCAATGCGGCCCATCACACTGCGCTCCTTCTGTGCCGTGAACGACCTGCTGTCCAGGATCACCGACAGGTTGTCGAGACCCGAGGGCACATACTCAAACGACAACTGCTCCTCCTCCAGGATCTGAAGCAGACGACGACCGAAGCCAATCTCCCGGTTCATCATGTACTTGCTCACGTGAATGGCACACAGGCCGTCGGCACTGGCGATGTCGATAATCTCGTCGTGTGCGTACCCGGGCTTCGTCATCGTCACACTCACTCCGGAATCGGGTCTCTCGGTCGCGATCAGTCTATCTTCAGCAAGGCATGGCCCAGCGCCTGGACCGCGTGCTTGCGGTCTACTTCCTTGACGCCGAACATGATGCTGATTTCGGATGATCCCTGGTTGATCATTTCGATGTTGACACCGGCATCGGCCAGGGCGGCGCAGGCCTTGGCCGCCAGGCCGACGGCGTACCGCATGCCTTCGCCGACGATCATGATCAGGGACAGGCCGTGCTCGATGGTCACGTCATCCGTCTCGAGTTCTGTTTGAATGCGATCCAGGACCTGCTGCTCCTTCTCAGCGGAAAACGGGGCGCTGCGCAAAATCACGGACATATTGTCAATCCCCGAAGGGGCGTGTTCGAAGGACAGCTGCTCCTCTTCCAGGATCTGAAGCAACCGGCGTCCGAACCCCACCTCGCGGTTCATCATGTATTTGCTCAGATAGATGGCGCTGAAACCGTCGGCACTGGCGATGCCGGTGACTTCGCCGTGCTCGTATCTGCGCTCGGCCACGATCATCGTGCCCGGGGCGGCGGGGCGATTCGTATTCTTGATGCAGATGGGAACCTTGGCCTGGACGGCCGGGACGATAGCTTCGTCATGGAAGACCCCAAAGCCGGCATAGGACAGTTCCCGCATCTCTCGATAGGTCAGCAGACTGATGGCCGGGGCGGTCCCGAGAATGCGCGGGTCCATGGCGAACACGGAATCGACGTCGGTGAAGTTCTCGTAGGCGTCCGCCTTGACGGCAGCGGCCAGGATTGCCCCGGTGATGTCCGAACCGCCGCGGGGGAAGGTCGCGACTTCGCCTTGCCTGGTATAGCCGAAAAATCCGGGAAAGATGACAATATTCTGCTCGTCCCTGAGAGAAGCCAGATTCTGGAAGGAGTCGGGCAAGACGTGGGCGTTGCCGAAATCGTCGCTCAAAAGCATGCCGGCGTCCTTCGGGTCGACGTAACGGGCTTGGACGCCTTGGTTGGCGAAGACCTGGGCGATGATTTTGGCGTTGTTGTCCTCGCCGGAGGCCTTGATGGTGTCCATGAATTGGGCATCGTTGCTGGAACGGTCCGCGATCCGGCCGCGCAGATCGGTCTCGATCTCGGTGACGATCGCGGCGTCCAGATCCAGCGCCTTGTGAATCTCTGCGTATCGGGCGACCACCGTCGCCAGTTCGCTCTCATACGGCTGCCCGGCAATGACCGCATCGGCCAGGGTGATGAGCAGGTCCGTCACTTTGATGTCATCGGGGAACCGCTTGCCCGGCGCCGAGACGACGACGATGCGCCGATCCGGATCGGCTTTGACAATGTCAACCACTTTCAGTATCTGCTGGGCGTCCGCCACTGAGGAGCCGCCAAATTTTGCAACCTTCATGTTGTCCCCTTATTCCGAGCAGGCTCGGCCACAATGGGCCGGCTGCTGTCGTGATCGCGTGCACCGTGCTATGCTGCAACGCGCTGCTAGCGCGTCGCACTCTTGAGAAAATACTCCATCAACTCATGTCCTTTTTCGATACGGAATCCTGATCGAGCGGCGTTGGTCTCACCAAAGCTCTGGTTCAAGATCCCGGTGACTCCCGTGCCGGCCATGGCAAATGGGACCGGATCAGGCGAATGCGCGCCGCTCGAGACCGGCGTCGGATGGTCGGGCAGCACCATGATGCGCCAGTTGTCATACTTTTCGAGCGCACCAAGGACCGGTCCGATGACGTGCCGGTCCACCTGCTCGATGGCCTCTTTCTTCATTTCCGCATTGCCGGTGTGGGCCGCTTCGTCGGGCGCCTCGACGTGGACGAAGACCAGATCGTACTTCTCGAGCGCCTCGACGGCCGCGGCTCCTTTGCCCTCGTAGTTCGTGTCGACGAATCCCGTCGCACCGGGCACGTCGATCAGATCGAAGCCGACCAACTTGGCCAACCCTCGGACCAGATCGACGGCGGTGATAGCTACCCCGGCCTGCCCGAAGCGCTTGCGGAAGCTCTCCAGGTGGGTCTGCTTGCCCTGGCCCCAGAGCCAGATCGAGCTGACCTGGTTTTCTCCGAGATCGCGCCGGACTTTGTTGATGTCGTGGTCGGCAAACAACTGCTGGGATTGGTTGATCAACTCGATCAACCGGTCGGCGCCCTTGCCGCGCGGCAGCAATTTTTCCACCGGTGTGCCGATGTGATCGTGGGGCGGATAGGTCCGCACATCGAAGCCCATGTCCTTGAACGCGAGCAGGTGCCGGTAGCTGATACCCGTGTAGAAGCAGAGCTGCTCATCGTCGATTCGGGCCCGCAGTTCCTCGATCAAACTTCTCGCCTCCTCGGTCGAGATATGACCGGCGCTGTGGTCGGCCATCTTGCCGTCGGCGAACGTCACGAGGTTGCAGCGAAAGACCCAGTCGTCGAGCGCCAGCTTGATGCCTTGGGCGGCTGCTTCAATCGGAGCCCGGCCACTGTAGTGACGCAACGGATCGTAGCCCAGGAGACTCATTTGCGCCACGTCGCTGCCCGGGTCCATGCCGTCCGGGACCGTCCGTACCAGGCCCTGGCGGCCTTCCCGACTGACCCGGTCGAGATTCGGCGTCTCGGCCGCTTCGAGCGGTGTCCGGTCGTCGAACTGCTCCAGGGGGGTGTCCGCGGCGCCGTCCGGTACAATAATCGCGTATTTCGTTGTCATGGTCTACCTGATCGCTGATCTCTAGAGAGAAGACACGGGCCTTGTCTGAATCTCGTCGCCGCTCCGCCACGCGTTGGGCGTCCCTTACCGGCAGTGCCTTTGTTCGAGTTACCGCCGCCGTGCCACATCGTCTTAGGTGTCCCTGTCTTCCGGAATATCCACGATTCGGATGCACACCGGCTGACCGCCAAACAGGTCGGAGTTGGCCAAGTCCGCCAGCGCCGCCGCCATGTTGCGTTCCTGCGTCTGGTGCGTCGTGATGACCACGGGCACCGTATTGTCCGGGCCGCGGCCTTCGTGCTGCAAGGCGCCGGAGATACTGATGCGGTGGTCGCCGAGGATCTTCCCGTAGCAGGCCACAACACCGGGCTCATCCTTGGCCATGACGCGGATGTAGAAGCGACTCACGGAATCGTCGATGTTCTCGATCAGCGGCGCCACTTCAGCGCGCGGTCGAAGTCGAAGATGGCTGAAGGTCGTTTTGGAGTTGCCCAGCGCCACATCGAGAATGTCGGCGACCACGGCACTGGCCGTGGGCATCATGCCGGCGCCGCGGCCGTAATAGAGGGTCTCACCGACGGCGCTGCCAAAAATACTGATGGCGTTGAACGAGCCATCGACGCGGGCCAGCGAACAGTCCGCGGCGATGAAGGACGGATGGACGCGCAGGGAAACCTTGCCGTCGGTGCCCTTCAGTCCAATGGCCAGCAGCTTCAGGCAGTATCCCATCTCGCGCCCGTAGCGGATGTCGTCGCGGGCGAGCCCTTCCAGGCCCTGAACGAAGATGTCTTCGAGCGAGATTTCATAACCGAACGCTATCGATGCCAGGATCGCCAGTTTGTGGGCGCTGTCGCCGCCATTGATGTCCAGCGTCGGGTCGGCCTCGGCGAATCCGCGTTCCTGAGCCTCAGCCAGGGCCACGGCGAACTCTTCGTCTTTGGCGCTCATGCTCGAGAGGATGTAGTTGCAGGTGCCATTGACGATTCCGTACATGGCCGTGATGTTGTTAGCCGCCAGTCCGGTTCGGATGGCCGTGACGATGGGAATTCCCCCGGCACAACTGGCCTCGAAGGCGATACAACGGTCGTTTTCCCACGCCACGTGGTACAACTCGGCGCCGTGCTCGGCCAGCAGTGCCTTGTTGGCGGTCACGACATGCTTGCCGGACCGGAGCATCTGCAATTGAATCTCCTTGGCGGTCGTGGTGCCTCCCACCAGTTCCACGCCAATGTTAACGCTCACATCGTTCAGCAAGGTGTTGAGATCGTCCGTCAGCACACCGTCGGGCAAGGTCACCGGACGCGGTGTCGTCGTATCCAGATCCACCACCCGACCCAGCTCGAGACGAACGCCCGTCTTGGCCGCGATGGCATTACCTTCTTCACAGATCAGCTTGGCCACGCCGGTGCCGACAGTGCCGAAGCCCACCAATCCAACTCGTACGCGTTTTTCTTCCACAAAATCACCTGTATCATCCGCCCGGGGCAGAGACGATCGGCCCGCGTCTGCGACGGGCGTGGCCAAGCCCTCCCTGGCGACGGGGCACAGTCGCGTCTCTAGCCCGGGAGTGCCAATCTGCCGTTTCAAATGCCGCAAATAGCCGTTTAGAAGTAACTTATCCATTCTGCCCGGTCAAGCAAAATCGCGCGGCCACGACCTGAATTGCCCTCCGCGGCGATTTCCCGGCTCCGCGCAACGTCACGATATGGACGGTACTTGACGGTATTGGGCCGACCCGCTATCGTTAGGGCACGTCGGCGCCACAGTTTGGATGCTGAGGGTGGACGACAGCACGGGCCAGAGCAAGTGAAGGGAGAATGAACATGGCACTGAGGACCATTGGTTTCCTGGCGGTACTGGCGATTCTGGTTGTTGGGGCCGGCTGCGCGACGGGCAATTCAGCGTCTGGGCAGCTAACGTTTGGCGACGACCTGGCGTTTCTCAGAGAGCACTGCGACGTGTTGGTTCTGACCGACAGTACGGGCAAGGGCCAGGTCGCGGTTATCCCGGAGATGCAGGGTCGTATCATGACGAGCACGGCCGGCGGCGCCAAAGGCCCCAGTTTCGGCTGGATCAACCGAGACCTGATTGCCTCGGGGCAGTTCGCCCAGCATATCAACGTCTTTGGGGGTGAGGATCGTTTCTGGATCGGGCCGGAGGGGGGACAGTTCTCCATCTTCTTTGCGAAGGGTGTGCCGTTCGATCTGGAGCATTGGTTCACTCCGGCTCCCATCGACACCGAGCGGTTCGAGCTGACACTCAGGTCGGAGCAGAAGGCGGTCTTCCGGAAGACCATGCAACTGGAGAATTACTCCGGCACGGTCTTCGATGTGCAAGTGGACCGGGAGATTCGCGTGTTGGAGCGCGACGAGGCGAAGACGGCGCTAGGGGTCCCTGTCGATGCTTCCGTTAGGATGGTGGCGTTTGAGTCGCAGAACAAGATGACGAATATCGGCAACAAACCCTGGCGGAAGGGCACCGGGCTGCTTTCGATTTGGATTCTCGGCATGTTCAATCCGTCGCCGGAAACAACGATCGTCGTTCCGTTCAACACGGGTCCCGAGGCTCAGCTCGGCCCGATCGTCAATGACGCTTACTTCGGGAAGGTGCCGGCCGAGCGCCTGGTCGTCAAGGATGGCGTCATGTTCTTCAGTGGTGATGGCCAGTACCGCAGTAAGATCGGGCTTTCGCCTAGTCGGGCCAAGGATGTCTGTGGCAGCTATGACGCCGCCAACAAGATCCTGACGATTGTCCAGTACAACAAGCCTCCAGGACTGGTGGACTACGTCAACTCGATGTGGGAGCTCCAGGAGTATCCGTATCGCGGCGACACGGTCAACTCGTACAACGACGGTCCCCCGGAGCCCGGCGCCAAGCCGCTCGGACCGTTCTACGAGTTGGAGACGTCCTCCCCGGCCGCGGCCCTCGCTGCCGGAGAGAGTATCCTGCACACGCATCGCACGTTTCACCTGACGGGCAGCGAAGCGAACCTGGATACCGTCGCCAAAGCCATTCTCGGGGTGAGCCTCGCTGAGATCACGTCCGCTTTGCCCTAGGGTCGCGGGCACAAGCAGCCGGTATCGGCTGCCAGCGCGACCAGACGTGGCAGGCCGAAGAAGGTTGCGGACCGGGAGCGACCCATTTTTCGGGCTTCGCGGCCGCGCTGTGCCTGCGGCCAGCCGGATAAACCCGCACCCCGGTGATACTTTTCTTGCCGCTGCAACTCCGTTTTGAGTTAATATGGACAAAGTGTGATCGCGCTTATTCGGCCGGAGCGAGGGCGTGCACTTTGCGGCTCAGGCCATCAAGGCAGATTCTAGCGTTGCACCGTGAAGGAGGTTAGGAATGAACATGTCGAAGATGACTGTGCCATTGGCGGCGGCTGTCT
>CP070782.1:2711171-2714658 GCA_020346325.1 Phycisphaerales bacterium | reverse complement strand
GGGTTGCGCCAAACAATGCCAATTCCCGGCGTTTCTGGGCCAGAAACGAGGATGCCTCGAAAAACAAAGCCAATCAAAGCCAATTTGCCGAGGGCGGAGCGACACGTACCCCGGCGAACGCACGCGGGTTGACGGGACGGGCCCGGTCGGTATACTGGCGGGTCGTGTTCGGCGGACAAATTGCGTAGAGAGAGATACTTATGCAGCTTAGATCCAGGAAATCCCGACTGAAAGGCTCGGTACTGATCCCGGCCTCCAAATCGCACACGATCCGGGCCGTCGCGATCGCGTCGCTGGCCGAGGGCGAGAGTCTGATCCACAACCCGCTGTATTCGAGCGACGCCGAGGCGTCCGTCCGCTGCTACAGCGCCCTGGGTGCCAAGATCGATACCTCCGACGCGGCGACCTGGAAGGTCACCGGCATGGGCGGGCGCGTCGTGCCCCCTGCCGAGACGATCGACGTGGGCAATTCCGGCACGACCCTGCGCATCGCGATGGGCTCGGCGGCCCTGGCCGGGCCCGGTCAGAGCACGACGCTGACGGGCGACGAGCAGATCCAGAGCCGCCCGGTGGGGCCCCTCCTGGACGCCCTGGCTGACCTCGGCGCCTCTTGCGAGAGCCTCAAAGGCAACGGCAACGCCCCGGTGCGCATCACGGGCCAGCTCCAGGGCGGCCGCACCTCGATCGAGGCCAAGACCAGCCAGTACCTCTCGAGTCTGCTGATGTGCACGCCCCTGGCGACCGACGACACCGAAATCGACGTAACTCTGCTCAATGAGCCGGGTTACGTGCAGATGACGCTCGACTGGCTCGACAAGCAGGGAATCGCCTACGAGAACGACAACATGCGGCACTTACGCGTCCAGGGCCGGCAGTGCTACAAGGCCTTAGAACTGCCCGTGCCCGCGGATTTCTCCAGTGCCACGTTCTTTCTCTGCGGCGCGGCCCTGTTCGGCGACGAAGTGACGCTCGAGGGGCTGGATTTTGCCGACAGCCAGCCCGACAAGGCCGTGGTCGAGTACCTCCGGGCCATGGGCGCGGATATCACCGTGGGTGACAATGCCATCACCGTTAAGTCGTCCGCCCTGCACGGCGTCGAGATCGACATGAACGCCACGCCGGACGCCCTGCCGGCCATGGCTGTCACCGCGACTCTGGCCGAAGGGGCGACCCGGCTGGTCAACGTGCCCCAGGCCCGCAACAAGGAGACTGACCGTATCGCGTGTATGGCGCAAGAGTTACAGAAAATGGGCGGCCGCGTCGAGGAACTGCCTGACGGGCTGATTGTCCACGGCAGCAAGCTCAGAGCCGCGCGTGTAGATGGCCACAGCGACCATCGCATCGTCATGGCCCTGGCCCTGGCGGGCCTGGCGCTCGATGAGCCTTGCGTAATCGATACGGCCGAAGCCATCAGCGTGACTTTTCCCAATTTCGTCGATCTGATGCAATCTCTGGGAGCCGACATGACAGTTTGACCTTGCCCAAGACGGGCCGGATCTGTAAAATCGCCTTTAAATTGCTAACCCCAATTTGGAAAGGTATTTAGAATGCTTGGATGTCATCTTGGACGCAATTTCCAGGTCACCGTCGCCGGCGGCTCGTACCAGGAGGGGCTCACAAGCGTCATCGAGGGCGTTCCGCCGGGCATGCTCCTGAGCGAGCAGGAGATCTACGGCGATCTGCTCCTGAGGAAGCCTGGCGCCGATGAGCTCAGCAGCCCCCGCAAGGAGCCTGATCTGCCCGTGATCTATTCGGGCGTCAACGCGGCCGACACGATCGAGAATGCCGGGAACAAGAATCACACCAATGGCACCCCGCTGGCCCTGCTGGTTCCGAACCTGGACCGTCATTTCATCCACATCAAGCAATATCAGGACACGAATCGTACGCCGCGGCCGGGCCACGCCTCGTATGCCACGTTCGTCAAGTACGGGCCGGACGACGACGCCATCGGCGCGGGGATCTTCAGCGGGCGCTACACCTCGACGATCGTCGCGGCCGGCTATGTCGCCAAGAAGATCCTCAAGCAGTGCGGCATCAGCGTGTTCTCCTATGTCAAGGAAATCGCGGGCGTGGCATGCCCTGACGTGCCTTACGAGCAGGCGCTGAAGTACTCGGACGACTATAAGGCCATGCGACACGCCCTGGACCCCTTCTACCAGGAGATCTATGTCAAGGGCCGCATCAACATGGAGATGCGGTTTCTGCAAAAGATGGCGGTGCTGGCCCAAGTCGAAAACGAGATCGATGAGATTCGCGACAAGGCCCCGCAGATGAGCCACGACGAGGTCCGCGACAAGTACGGCGTTCACGCCGTGGTCAACTGTCCCGACATCGACGCCGGCCAGGCCATGGTCGAAGCGTGCAACAAGATCGCCGCAACGGGTGATTCGGTCGGCGGTCTGGTGGAGGTGGTCGTGCTGGGCGCCCCGGCCGGTCTGGGCGAACCCGTCTTCGACAAGATGGACGCCGAACTGGGTCGTATGCTCGGCATCGGCGCCGTCAAGGGGGTCGAGATCGGCGCGGGATTCGCGGTCAAGGACATGACCGGTTACGAGAACAACGACCAGATGCGGGCCGAAGACGGTAAGGTCGTTTTCGAGTCGAACCACGCCGGCGGCATCACCGGAGGTGTCACGACCGGTCAGGCCATCGTCGCGCGGCTGGCCGTTAAGCCCACGCCGACGATCGACAAGCCGCAGAAGACCATCGACAAATACACGCTCGAGAATACGGACCTGGCGGCCATCACCCGCCGCGATCCCACGATCGTCGCCCGGATCTGGCCGGTAGCAGAGAACTACACCGCTCTCGTCCTGCTCGACCATCTGATGATGCACTACGGCTATCAGGCGATCATGGATAAGGTCAAGTAAGGCCCGCTCCGTAGCGGCTGCAGAAATACTGTGACAAGACAGGTGAGGCCGCTGTCGTCAGCCAAGCGACAGCGGCCCACTTCATTTTCATTCCGAGCCGACGCGTATCCGACAACCAGCTCCACACGCCGCGCAAAAACTTAGCCCTGGGAAATCCCAGGGCTAAGTGAACTTCTCCTAAGTATGGCGTCACCTGGACGCCTGGGGGTTAGCCCCCTCCGAGGCCACCGCCTCCCACGACGCCACCGCCTCCGGTTCCGTTGTTGCCGGTCAGCGGTGCCTGCTCTGGCCTTGGCAGCGCCTGAACCCACTGCGACCATTCGGTCACGTTTCCGGAGGCATCGCGGGCCCGGACGCGGAACTTGTACCCCTGGCCCCTGCGGCCGACGATGTCGGTCGTGTAGATCGGATCGGTCTGCCAGCCACTGCTGAAGGCATCCAGATCGCACTCGAAGTAGTACTCGACGAAGCCGCTGTCGTCGGTAGCCGTGACGGCCATCATCTCGACGACCCAGTCGAAGGGCGTACCGTCGGGATCACCATTGGAGTCGTACTCACGCGGTAGTCCGTTCGGATCGAACGCCATCGGATTGGGCACCGGCGTGTTGCTG
>CP070782.1:2705355-2711071 GCA_020346325.1 Phycisphaerales bacterium | reverse complement strand
CGATTGGCACGAGGTCGCCGTCAGAGGACACTGCGTCAGGACCAGAGGACATTGAGTTGCCGTCGGTGGGCACTTCGTCTCGGTCGAGGGACACTCCGTTTCCACCGCCGGACACGTCGTCGCCTGGGCCGGGCACTGGGTCGAGGTCAGGGGACATTTGGTCTCCACCGCCGGGCAACTGGTCTCCTGGGCCTGGCAGGTCGTCTGGGTCATGGGACATTTGGTTTCCACGGGCGGACACTGCGTCTCGACCACTGGACAGGCCGTCGCGCTGGTCGGGCATTGCGTTTCCGTCGTCGGACACTGCGTCGCCACCGCAGGACATTTGGTTTCGCTGGCCGGGCACCGGGTCTCGACGGCCGGACACGCCGTTACGGCCGATTGGCATGAGGTCGCCGTCAGAGGACACTGCGTCAGGACCAGGGGACATTGAGTCGCCGTCGGTGGGCACTGGGTCTCGACGCTGGGGCAGCGCGTCGCTACCGTTGGGCAGGTGGTGGTCGTCAACGGACACGTGGTCTCGACGGGCGGACATTGGGTCGCCACGGCCGGGCACTGGGTCTCAGTATTGGGGCACATGGTCTCCACCGCCGGGCATTGCGTCACCGACGCCGGCCGGGCGGTGACCGGTTCTGTCGTCCCGCCCCCCGTGTTCATCAGGCAGAAGGCCATGTCGATCGAATTCATCTCGTGGTCATAGCAGCGATGTCCCTCGGGATAGCGCAGTTCCTGCCACGGGCGCGGGAGCCTGTTTCCCACGTTCCAGACGGCATCGTCCATGAAATGATCGGGCCAGTGGCGCGTTTTCCATCCGAACTGCCCCGTACTGGTCTCCACTTCGACGGCCAGCCAGTAGATCCGCGGAGACAGCGCCGAACCTTGCTGGAGGAAGGCGTCGACCGGGTCGATGTCGACGTCGATCTGCCAGACCTCGGTGTCACCGGCCCGGATCAGTTCGCCGCGGGCCGGGTCCCACCACCATTCGCCGCCGATCTCCACGATATGGTACAGACTCTCTTCATATTGACCGGGACCGAACTCCATTTCCCAGAGAACCTCAGGCCCGGGTTTGGAAAACCGATTGGTCTTGTCGGTGCCGAGTTCTCCCACGGGATCATCAGGATGGATACGCAGCCGAATCGTCTCAATGTGGCCTTTCTCATCATCCTTCCAGGAGCCCCACAGGCGGACGTGAGTCAGTAGGTCGGTGCTGGTGCACTCGAAGTCGTCCGCGAGCGTTCTCGGCTCGTCGAGGTTGCCGTCGACACGGATATCGATCCCGCGCGGCGTGCAGTCGGGCCACTGAGACCATTTCAGATCGTCCGGCACGGCGCGAATCCAAACCCGGTGGTCCTCGACCTCGCCATCGGGGGCCGGGCCGTCAGGGTCGAGACCGCCGCGTCGGCTGATGCGGAACCGCGCGAAACTCTGACCGGCCACCGCGTTGGCGGGTACCGTGAACGAAATGATGTGGATGCCGTTCGGGAGAAATCCGTCGAAGATCTGTTCGCTGTCGTGCCAGGCGAGGTCGGCGTCAAAGTCGATCCAGGCCTGTACCATTCCGCCACCGCCCTGTACGCGGAGTGTCAGCGATGCGGGCTGTCCCGGGACCCGGGGTGGGATCGATACGCCGTCTTCATCATCGGCGCCGGCGCCGTCGTCTCCGAGGGCCTCCAGGGTCGGCTGGCCGTCTGCTTCGGCATCCGGTTGCTGGTCGCTTACTCCCAGCCACGGCCCGGCCACGAGATGTCGCGCCCCGTTGTCGACTTGCGTGGTGGCGTAACCGGGGGCGTCACCCCAGTCGTACCGAGCCGTTGCCGGTTCGGCGAGCGGTCGGACGTAATAGTCTTCCGTCTCCCCGTATCGATAACCGTCGGCGGGGCCCGCGCCGCCAACCAGGGTCAATCCGGCGCCGGCTTCCCAGCTTTGCTCCGAGACGGTCAGACGGACCCAGAGAGGATCAAGGCCGTTCTCGGGATTCGGATGCCAGCACAGGAACGGCTGGCTGGTAAACGTGTAGGTTCCCGGTCCGGGTAGGGCGGGCTGTTCGTCCTGAACGGCCCACTCCGGGAGCACGGTGCCGTTGGCGCACATGATCGTATCGTTCCAGTCGCCGTCGCGATTCCAATCGCACCAGAGGTTGACGTAGACCTGCTTCACGAGCACGCTGGTCACGGTGATGGTATAATCGACGGTACTCTGCCGGCAGTGTGGTGTAACGATCGGCAGTTGCAGGCCATCATCGGCTGCGTCCCGATTGCCCGCGTCGCCGATCGGATCGAGGTTGTTCGCCGTGTCCTCGTCGGGGCCGAGGTCCGCTTCGTTTTCCAGACTGACCTGCGTTCCGAGATAGAACGCGGCGCGCGGCTGACGGTGTAGGGGACCGTAGGGCGGAGACCCTGTTTCATAGACAGTCGGAAAGCTGCTGCCCGTGCCGTCGGGATAAGCCAGCATCTTGACGGGGAAGTTGTTGGAAGCATCCGGGGCGTCGCCCAGTTCGTGCAGCGTTGCGGTTTCCTCTCCGCCGGCGATGACGAAGGCCAGGTCCAGAGCCGAGTCTCCATACCGGTGTTGCGGTGGATAGTCCATCGGCGACCAATTCAGCAGGTCGTGGGCAAGGTACACAGCGCGATCATTCCAACGCCGCGGTCGGGATGTGGTCTTCCAGCCGACGCTGTAATTGCTGCTGGGTGACACCTCCCTGACCGCCAGCCAATAGACGTTTCTCTCCTGCGGCACGAGAGAATCGTCTGCCAGGCAGAAGTCGAATTGATAGGCTTGGCGATGGTTGTCGGGCAGATACAGACCGGTCGCCGGGTCGTACCAGTCCTCCGGGCCGTCGTGGACCGCGCGGGCTGTGTACTGCCCCGGGCCAAAGATCTGGCTCCACAGCAACTCGCCCGGCTCGCTCGCGGGTCGGCCGTATGCCGAGGCGTCCGCGCAGATGCTCAGTTCGAGCGTCAGGGCGTCGGGGCCCTCTTTGGGCAGGCGGTCGTCGACGAAAGAGGCCCAGATGTGGATACTGCGAACCGGGCCCGGGGCCGTGCAGAGAAAATCGTCGGCCAACGCCGCTCCGGTCAAGCTCACGTCGGCGCCGGCGGAGCTCAGATCCGGTAGCTGTGGCCAGTGCATCTGGTGTGACTGGCCTCGCTGCCAGTCGCAGTCGGCCGCCAAGTGCGCAGCCGGCAGCGAACCGACGCCAAATGCCAGGATCAAGAGCAGGGGAATCAGGTCGCTGATGGAACGAGATTGTGTTGACCCTCTCATCGTCATACCCTCCTGTCCGCAGCCGTGGACGAACCCTGAACGCGCATACAGAGCCATCCGAGACACGAAGTGCCCCGAGGATGGGCGGCTCTTCCGGAGATTGCCTTTCGATGTTGCGGGGCGCAGAGGTGACCTGCCGATGGCCTGCCAGCCATCGCGGCAGCAGCAAATACCTCCTCCGGCGAAAGCTGTCAATCACTATTGAGTATAGCAGTTTGTGGGCAATAAGCAATGCAAAAAGCGGGATTTTGTCCCGCCTCGGCCGTACTCTTGGGACGTGGGCCGGTCGGTCGCATTGCTCGTTCCGTGAGATCGGAAGTGACGGACCAGAGGGTCGCCTCTGCCGGCAGCCCGAATCGATAGAGAAAGCGGGGCGGACCACGGAGATACGGCCTAAGTGGTTCTGGGCGAAGTATTTAGCCGGCTCTCAAGTTGCGAGGGCAATGGACCGATGATCTAAGAAAGACCGCCAGGGTATTGCTCTGAGTACGGGTGAACGCGTCAGAATGTGCGTTGGCCGAGCGGGCGAAATAGGCGAGGATGCGACATGGATCAGAGAAATGAGAGTGCTGGGACTCGAACCCAGGACCTACGGCTTAAAAGGCCGTTGCTCTACCGACTGAGCTACACTCCCAAGTACCTTATTTAACAACATCTTACGGCATTTCTGTTTTCTGCTATTTTGTTCTTTACAACCATCTTTACAACCAATATACTGAAGGTTGCCGTCGAGAGAGAGCCCCCAATTGCTGTTTCGGAGGAGACAGTCATGGCAACCAGACCCCAGAAAAAACGACGTTCCACATTTCCGCTGACTATACATCCGACCGGCCAATACTGCAAGAAGATTCACGGCCGGTTGTATTACTTCGGCAAGGACAAGAAGGAAGCCCTCCGCCTCTACCACGAACAGGCGGCCGATCTGCACGCCGGCAGGGGGCGTCGACCTGATCCGGGTGGCAAGACACTCCGTGACCTGTGCAATCTCTACCTCGACCACGAGAATGCCCGGCGGCTGATAGGGGATATCAGCGACCGGCATTTCGCTGACCAACGGGGGCGGCTGCGAGAGTTCGCGAAGAGCCTCCGGCCGAACCGGCAGACCAGCGATATCACCACGCTGGATCTCCAGAAGTACAAACAGAAGCTCATCAAGAGAGGGCTTTCCCCGAACACGATCAACAACTACCTCAAAATCGTCAAGGCCATGTTCAACTGGGCAGTTGAAAACGAGGTTGTCGAAAAGGGACCGAACCTCAGAGCTCTCAAAAAGGTTACGATCAAGAAGGTCGAACGCCAAACATTCACTGCGGGCCAGGTCCGGAAGTTGGTCGAGCAGGCTGATATACAGATGCGAGCCATGATCCTGCTGGGTCTCAACTGTGCTTTCGGGCCGACCGACTGTGCCCAGCTGAAATGGGACCATCTCGATCTGGAAGCAGGGCGGGTGTGTCTCGCTCGCGGCAAGACCGGCATCCAGCGGAACATCAAACTCTGGTCGGATACGATTGCCGCCATCAGGGCGGTGCCACAACGTGGAGATTTGGTCTTCTACACTCGCCATGGTAACCCTTGGGTCCGCATGCTCAAGGACGGAAAGACCAGTGACAACGCCGTCTCCAAGGCGTTCGCCAAGCTGCTGAAACGCTGTGACATCGTAACCGAGAAGGGGACCGGTTTCTATTCGCTGCGCCGAACGGCCGCGACCATCGCCGCTCAATCCGGCGATGTGTTCAGCGTCCAGAAGTTGCTTGGGCATGTCGATACCAAGATGGCGTCCACGTACGTCCAGGACGTCTCCGAGCAAACTGATCGTGTTACAGACGGCGTCCACGATTGGTTCGTTGAGTAACCGCATAGTCATATCCCGATGTAGTTCGGCACTGCTGGAACTGCGCTGCGTCGGGCAGTTCGTACGCCGGCCATGTTTGTCTTTCGCCGACTGACAAAGGCAATCAGATCCTCACGATCAACCCGGTAACGAGCGCGAGCGTAAGGCATCGCGAGATTCACGGCAAGCAAGCTGCCTTCGTGAATCAACTCGTAGACGATCTTCCGCGACACATTCAATGCCACTGCCACCTCGGCGACCGTCATTAGGTTATCCTTGGGATCAGTCATGTCTTCAGCAGGGTGTGAGTCACTTACGATCAAGTTTACCCGGCCAGATCGGCGTTCTGATCAACACGGCCATCGCCGTCTTGGTCATCGTCGCCGGAATCCTCTTCGCGGCGGTCGCCGTCGGCACGAAGCTTCTCCAAGAAGATCCCGCACCCATCGGGGTGGGGCTCCAGGGGAGGACCGGCGGGGGCGGTAACGCCGGAAAGGTCGGGTCGACGTGCGTAACGCGCGAACGGTTCTATGTCGCATCATTCGACAGCATATCCACCATCGTCGGCGACGAGGCCGATGACGTTGCCATTCCGCTGCAGGGCCCAGGCACACAAGG
>CP070782.1:2702315-2705255 GCA_020346325.1 Phycisphaerales bacterium | reverse complement strand
TCTCAATGGCGATCACAATCGACACGGTCACAATGATCCTTGGACTGAGTATCCAGAGAACCGTCTGCTCCAGGAAGGCACCAAGAGCAAACGTTCCGACGGTGAGCGTACGACCGCCACTGAGGCGCAAAACAAGCCCCTGAACGATGATCATGGTACCGAGCGTGGCGATGAAGGAGTTGACCCTGACTTTCGTCACCAGCAGGCCATTGGTCGCTCCCACGGCAGCCCCTGCGACCATCGCGGCCAGAATCGCAATCCCCCAACCGGCTTGCGACTGCAGGCCAATCGTGGCCAGACCTCCCAAAGTCACTACCGAGCCAACGGATAAGTCTAGTTGCCCGCAGATCATGACTATCGTGAAACCGGTCGCCACCAAGGCGTAGAGACTGGTGGCCTTGAGGATGGACATGATGTTATGAGCGGTCGTGAAGTTGGGAGCCGTCCAGGCCAGCACGGTGAACACCACGCCCAGCATGAGATAGATACGTTGGCGCGCCAGCATGTGACGCAGGGACAAGACGGCCATGCGGTCACTCATCATCTCGTCCTCCACGCCGGGCGGCGCAGGCCATAGCACCCACGACGATGACGAACAAGAGGCCCTTGGCTATCATCTGATCGAAGGAGCCCCAACCAGCCAGGGTCATGATATTTCCAAGCAGGCCCATGACCAGGACGCCGCCGACAACACCGCATACCGTGCCCACACCGCCTGTCAGGGCGACCCCTCCGATGACGACGGCAGTAACGGCGTTGAAGTCGTAACCCTGACCGTTGGTGAAGGTGCCCTGTTTGCCCAGCGAGGCCAGCAAGATTCCCGCCGCCGCTGTGGTAAAGGAGGAGATGAGAAAGCTCAAGAGAACCACCCGGCGAACCGCGACTCCGCTGGTCGCTGCTACATCGTAGGCCGAGCCGGTCAACTGGAGCTGATCGCCGAAACACGTATACCGGGTGAGCACGTGGGCAACAACGGCTAGAACCACCAGTAACAACGTGATCCCCGGCATACCTGCCACCTCAAACCGCGACAATTGCACAAAAACATCACCAGCACCGGTCGCGTAATCGGGGTAGACTTGATTGCCGCCGGTGGACCAGCGCAGGAGCCCGTCCAACATGAAGTTCATCGCCAGGGTCCAAATGATGGGATTGAGGCGCAAGTATCCAATGAGAAAACCGTTGATCAGTCCGACCAGCAGACCAGCCCCCAGACCGCACACCACAGACCCTGCGATGCCGAACCCCAACGTGCTGACCGCCACCATGCCGGACAGCGCCATGGTCGCTGGGATGGAAAGATCGACGTAGTGCCCGCCCTGAGTGACGAACATCAGACCGACAGCGACAATACCCAATAACGTGACAGGCCTGACGATGTTGAGTATGTTCTCGGAGGTCAGGAAATCACGAGAGACCAATGACCCCACCAGCAGTAGCAGGAGCACGACGATGTAGATCCCTGCGCCGCCCACGAAACGGCGGACGCCGAGCGCCTGCGATCGCACGATGCCAGCCCCAGAGGCATGCAGGTCAGCCATGGTCACGTCCCTCCCGATCGGTATTAGCCGCCAGCAGTATGGCGTTCTCCGAAAGCTCGGTCTTGCTCATCTCGCGAATGAAACGCCCCTTTCGCATGATCATCACGCGATCGGAAAGAGTCGCCAATTCCGGTAGATCAGAGGAGATCAGCAGAACGCATTTGCCCCGGTCGGCAAGCTGGACGATCTCCTCATGAATGACCTTCTTCGCTCCCACGTCGACGCCCCTGGTGGGCTCATCGAGAATCAAGACCTCGGGCGCCGTGGCCAGCCATTTGCCGAGAAGGACTTATTGCTGGTTGCCGCCGGAGAACTGAACCACCTGACGCTGGGGCTGGGCGGGCTGCAACTGCAACTGGGCCGCCTGGCGGAGGAAAAGCCCCTTCCGTTCTCGCCGGGAAAGCAATCGCCCACGCCTGGCGTGCACGGCGTTGGCCGTGTTGGTCAGCGCCGAAAGCCTCAGCGCCAGTCCTTGCCGCTTTCGATCTTCCGTCAAATAGGCGATGCCCTGTTTCATGCAGGCGCGCATGGAGGTCGGCTCGATGTACTTGCCGTCGAGCATCATGTCGCCGCCATCGAGCGGGTCGACGCCACTGAGACATCGAGCCAATTCCGTCCGTCCGGCCCCGGCCAGACCGCCGATACCCAGTATCTCGCCCTCGCGAATGAAGAAGCGTACGTCGTGGAAGAAGCCCAACCGGGTGAGGTTGCGCACGCGGAACCGCTTTCTGCCGGGCTCGCGCCGGCGCTCGATGCGGGCTTGACCGGCAGGCTGGCCGATCATCATTTCCACCAGGGACCAGGGTTTGACCTCCTCGGTCGCAACCGTGGCGATCTTGCGGCCGTCGCGCATGACTGTGATGCGGTCGGCGATCTGATAGACCTCGGGCAAATGATGGGAGACGTAGATGATGGTGACGCCTCGCTGTTTCAGGCGCTCAATGATCGCGAACAGACGGTTGGTCTCGGCCCGACTCAGGGCGGAGGTTGGCTCGTCCATGACCAATACAGCGGGGTCGTTGCCAAGGGCCTTGGCAATTTCCACGAGTTGGGCCTCGTGCTGACTCAGCATCTCCACGGCCTGTCGGGGATTGACGTCCAGCCCCACCTGATCCAGGCAGCGTCGCGCTTCAGCAACCATGGCATCCCGGTCAAGGAACATTCCTCTTCGCGGTAGCCGCCCGACCAGGATATTCTCGGCGATGCTAAGCGGACCAGCCAGACTCAGCTCCTGATGGATCATCTCAATGCCATGGGCTTTGGCTTGTGCAGGAGAGGATATCCGCGCCACCCGACCATCGATCGCAATCGTTCCCGTATAGTCGTCGAAGGAACCGGCGAGAATCTTCATGAGCGTCGACTTGCCCGCGCCGTTCTCGCCCATCAGGGCGTGAATCTC
>CP070782.1:2699224-2702215 GCA_020346325.1 Phycisphaerales bacterium | reverse complement strand
TCGGAAGCCGACAACGGCTCGCAATTCGGCGCCGGATACGTCGAGGAAGACTTTACCGATGTCCGCGTCGGGGCCATCGTAAACGTTACCGGCGACGCGTCCAGAGCCCACCACGGCCTGCTGGCGAGATTGGACGCCATCATTGACCCGGACGGTTCGGTAACCGGCATTGCGCCCGGCTTCTTTCCGCAGTCGGTCTACGTGATGCACATAAACTGGGAAAACGGGCCGGCCAACCTGAGAATCGATATCGAGAAAGTCGTCAACGTGTCGAACATCATGAGGAACGCCGAAGAGCTGGGCTTGGACCTCTACGTCCCGGGCCTTAACCACGCGCGCAGCTACTACGCCGAGCTGGATGTTCTCGGTGCCGGGCCTGTCTACGTCACCGGCAGACTCTACGAGTACAAGGACGGCCCGCTCGTGGCAAAAACTGCGACGATGGTGGACACCAGCGGCAACGATCCATGGGAGGATGAAGGCGCCGGCGATGCGCCTTTCCTGAGCGGCAACAGCGGCATCTTCGCGCAGAACCAAAACGAAACTCCGCCGGGCTACCACACCACTTTCGACGATGTCTTTAGCACCTCAATGCCGGCAGCCGTAATGCCCAGCCCCGCCGACGGCGCGTCGGACGTGCAGGTTAAGACAGAGCTTACCTGGATCGAGGCTTCCTCCACAACTTCTCGCGACTTGTGGTTCGGCAAGGTCGGCGCGATGGAGCTTGTCGACCCGGCACCATCCGGGACGATCTATACTCCGAGCAGCCTTGAAATGGGCCAGACCTACCAATGGCGTGTCGATCAGGTCGGCCCGGCCGGGACCGTTGCCGGACTGGTCTGGACCTTCACGACCGCCGAGTACCTGAGCGTGGAGGGCTTCGGGCCCTATGCAGATCACACAGCCTTGAGAGCCGCATGGGTCGACAACATCGACGAGGTCGACGGCTTCGGCAACCCAATCGAATACGTATTCCTCGCGACGGACGATCAGGGCAACAAGTCTTTGCAGCTCGATGCGCAGAATCAGTATCCGCCGTACCTGACAGAGACCACTCGCACGTTTGAGGGCCCGGTTGACTGGAGCGCGATGGGCGTCGAGACGCTGTCAATTTCGTTCGTCGGCCGAGACCACAACTTCGAGCATCCGTTCTACGTGACACTGGCCGACGCCGCGGGCCAGAGCCTCAAGATCGAGCACCCGTTCACGTACGCGGTTCAGTCGGAGATATGGCGCCAGTGGGATATCCCCCTGGAGGAGTTCCGTACCGCGGGGGTAGACGTCACCAGCATCGCGAAGATGACGATTGGCCTGGGCAATGGAGAACCTTCCGGCCAGCCTCTGGACGACGACAGAGACAACATATTCATCGGCCAAATAAGCTTGCACCCGGCTGACGACGAGCCGGACGTGACGCCATAGACGCCGATGACACGGGGCGATGTTGCCCTGTGATTTTATACTTCTTAGGGGCCTGCGCCGAGCGGATTGGCGCCGGCCCCACTGTTTGTTCCAGGCTGCCTCACCGTGCCGGTCATCAGCACATGGCCTTGCCCAGCGCATCGAGTGCCGTCTCGATATCCTCGGCCTCGATGCCGTAGTGCGTCACGGCCCTCACGCGAGCAGGCCCAAGCTGCAATATTCGCACGCCGCTGTCTCCGAGCCGCGCCACGAGCTGCTCAGCCGTGACCGCCCCGCCGACAACGTCGAAGAAGACAATGTTCGTCTGCACGCGCTGCGGCTCTACAGCCAGGCCCCCGATCTCGGCGATCCCTTCAGCCAGCCGTTTTGCATTGGCGTGATCGTCGGCCAATCTGGCGGTCATATTGTCAAGAGCCTCGATTCCCGCCGCGGCGATGATCCCGCACTGTCGCATCCCGCCGCCGACCGACTTTCGAATCCGCCGCGCTTCGGCGGCGAATTCCTTCGAGCCGCAAACGACCGAACCCACGGGCGCCGAGAGCCCCTTGGACAGACAGAAGCTGACCGAGTCGGCGTGCCAAACCAGCTCCTTCACATCCACACCCAACGCCACCGCGGCGTTGAACACGCGGGCGCCGTCGAGGTGAAGTACCAGCCCGCGGTCGTGGGCCAGTGCCGCGACTTGCTCGATGTACTCGGGGCTCAACACCGCCCCGCCGCAACGATTGTGCGTGTTCTCCAGACAGATCAGCCGGGTCCGGGGAAAATGCACGTTGTCAACGCGGATCGCGCCTTCGATATCCTCGATCCGCAGCGTCCCGTCGGGCTGATTGGCGACCGTATGCGGGTGCACGCCGCCGAGAGTTGCGATGCCGCCGGCTTCGTAGAGGAACGTATGCGACTGATCGCCGAGTATCGCCTCGTCGCCGCGCCCGCAGTGGGTCAGGACGCAGACGAGATTGCCCATCGTCCCGCTGGCGACCAGCATCGCGGCCTCTTTGCCCATCCGCTCGGCCGCCATCTTTTCGAGCCGGATCGTCGTCGGATCCTCGCCGAACACGTCATCGCCCAGTTCGGCGTTACTAATAGCCTCCCGCATCGCAGCGGTCGGCAGGGTCACGGTATCACTACGCAAATCAATCGTTTTCACCGGCTGTCTCCTGTCGTCAACACTCAAGATACATTTCGGCCCACTAAAGTATCAAATCCGCCCGACAAATAAAGCCCTTTCACTTCCGCGCAGGCCGCAATGACTACGTATTTCTTAGCCACAGAGGGCACAGAGGCCACCGAGAAGGTAAAAAGGGCAAAGGTAGAAGGAAGAAACCGCCGGAAACGGCCCAGATTGGACCGGATTACAGGATGGACATGGACTTCTTGGCCACCGAGGGCACAGAAGCCACTGAGCAGGTAAAAAGGGCAAAGGTAAAAGGAAAAAACCGCCGGATACGGCCCAGATTAGACCGGATTACAGGATGAACAACCATTTCTTGGCCACCGAGGGCACAGAGGCCGCAGAGTAGGCAATAGGGCAAAGGTAGAAGGAAAGAACCACCAGAATTCTACATT
>CP070782.1:2694937-2699124 GCA_020346325.1 Phycisphaerales bacterium | reverse complement strand
GTCGAGCCGATAGATAACTTCGACTACCTCACGAGGTGAGTTATGGCACTTCCAGAGCCACTGCGAGGGCGTGTTTTCCTGCTGATCAGCCTGCTGGGCATGGCGTACGTGGGGATCAGCCTGGCCAACGCAGAACAATACACCGGAGATATACTCACCGACATCGTCAAGCTGGCGCTGATCGTCGTCCTGGGCGTGGTCGGGTTCATCGCGGGCCGCGAGTATTTCCGCTTCACGCATACCGCAACCATCTTCCTGGCCGCCATGGTGTGCCTGACCCTCTTCCATCTGACCGAGCTGACGGAAGAGTTTGCCCTGTTCCAATCGGTGCCGCTGTTCGGAGAGGTCACCTTGGCCAAACGCGCCTTTGAGACGGTTCTGATGATCGGAAGCATCTGCCTCTTTTTGGCAGGAAACTACCTGTCCGTTTCCGAGGTCAACCGTGTGAGGAAGCAACTGGAGTCGAATCTTCACGAGGTGCAGGCACGCGAGCGACGCTATCGAACCCTCTTCGAGGGCGCCAACGACGCCATCTTTATCATGAAGGGCGAGAAGTTCATCCACTGCAACTCCAAGACGCTCGAGGTGTTCGGCTGCACGGAAGACCAGATCATCGGAGAAACGCCGTACCGATTCTCTCCTCCGACCCAGCCCGACGGACAGGACTCCCGGGAGAAGGCACGCCGGAAGCTGGCCCGCGTATCGGCCGGCAAGCCGCAATCATTCGAATGGAGACACCTGCGCTACGACGGGACACCCTTCGACGCCGAAGTCAGCCTGAACCTCGTGGAGCTGAGTGACGGGCCGTACATCCAGGCCATCGTCCGCGACGTCGGTGAACGCAAGCGCGCGGAATCCGAGCGTGCCCGGCTGATACACATTCTCGAAGCCACCAGCGACTTTGTCTCGACAGCGACCCCGGACGGGCGAATAACCTACTTGAATGAAGCCGGCCGGCAGATGCTGGGCTGGCTGACCGATGAGGTGGTTCAGAGGCGGACGATTGCCGACGTGCACCCCGACTGGGCCTGTCGTCTGATCGCAGACGAGGGCATGCCGGGGGCCATCCAACACGGCACCTGGACCGGTGAGACGGCGGTGTGCGGTGCCGACGGGCAGGAGATCCCCGTCTCCCAGGTCATCATGTCGCACAAGTCAGATGACGGTCATCTCCAATACCTCTCAACGATCATCCGAGATCTTCGGGAGCACAGGCAGGCCCAGGAGGCGCTGCGCGCGAGCGAAGAGACGTTTCGCAGCATCATCGAAGCCTCACCGATGGGAATGTATCTTTACCAGCTGGAAGAGGACGACCGCCTGGTCTTCGTCGGGGCCAATCCGGCCGCCGACAGGCTGTTGGGCGTCGACAACTCAAAGTTCATCGGCAAGACCCTGGAAGAAGCGTTTCCGCCGCTGGCACGAACGGAGGTTCCCGACCGTTACCGCCGGGCCGCCCGTCACGGCGAGAGTTGGCACACCGAACAGATCGATTACGACTATGACGGCATCAGTGGCGCCTTTGAGGTGCACGCGTTCCAGATGGCACCCGGCAAAATGGCCGTCCTGTTCCATGACATCACCGAACGCAAACAGGTCGACGAGGCCCTCCGCGAAAGCGAGGCGCGCTTCCGCGACCTGTACGAGAACGCTCCCAACGCCTACTTCGCCGTGGGCGCCGATGCGCGTATTTGCCGGTGCAACCGACGGGCTGGAGAATTGCTGGAGTGCGCCGTCGAAGACCTGATCGGCCGACCGGTCGTGGATCTGTATGCGGACACGCCCCACGGCAAACAGAAGGCCGCGAACGTGTTGCGACAATTCAAGGCCGGCCACACCGTGCGCGATGAAGAGTTACAGATGCTGAAGGCCGACGGCTCGCCGGTCTGGATCAGCCTGACGGTGAATGCCGTTCGCGATGCCCAGGGCCGGTTGGTGGAGAGTCGTTCGATGGTCGTTGATATTACCGAGCGCAAGCATGCCGAAGAGGCCCTGCGCGAAAGTACCGCCCGACTCCAGAGCGTATTCGATTCGTCACCGCTGGCGATCACTGTCACAGACCTGGACGGAAACATCGTGGATTGCAGCCAGGCGGCCTTGGACACGTATGGCCTGGCGTCGAAGGCGGACGCCCTGGGCAAGAGTGCATTCACATTCATCGCGGAAAAGGACCGGAGCAAGGCCAGGGCAAAGTTGGTGCAACTGCGGGAACACGGCTCCATCCACGACCTGGTACTGAGCCTGTTGAAGCAGGATGGCACCGAGTTCCCGGGGGAACTCTCGGCCACGCTCATGCGGGACCGTGACGGCCGACCCCTGGGCCTGGTCGGTATCTCGGCCGATATCACCGAGCGCCGGCGCGCCGAACGTGAGCGTCTGGACTACCAGCGCAAGCTGCGCTCGCTGGCGTCGGAATTGTCGTTGGCCGAGGAACGAGAACGACGGCGCATTGCCACGGGCCTGCACGACCACGCCTGCCAGGCGCTCGTTCTGTCGAAGATGAGACTCCAAGCGGTGCAGGCGTCGGCGCCGGCACCGCGCGGCGACGAGATCGGCGGCATCTGTAGCGCCCTCGATGAGACGATCCACAGCGTACGCGGACTGATCTTCGATTTGAGTTCCCCGACGCTGTACAAGTTTGGCCTCGAAGCGGCCCTGGCCGAACTGCTCGAGGACAAGCTGAAGGCACCGTATGGCATCCAGTGCGTCTTCCGCGACGATGGCGCCCCCAAGCCACTGGCCGAGGACGTTCGGATCCTGCTGTTTCAGTCCGTGCGCGAACTCTTGATCAATACCGTCAAGCATGCCCACGCTCACGAGGTGACGCTCAACATCGCCCGATCGAACGACTGTGTCGAGATCACGGTGACCGACGACGGGGTTGGCTTTGACGTCGAAGACGTGCTGTCCGCGCCCTCGCGGAGCCGAGGGTTCGGCCTCTTCAATATCCAGGAGCGGCTGGATTACATCGGCGGCTCTCTCGATATACACTCCCGACCCGGAGAAGGAAGCCGCTTCACACTGATCGCCCGCCTTCAGACCGCCGCTTCACCGCCAACGCCCGCGACCGCAAAGCCCGCGAACTCTGCGGCCCCTTCGCCTGCCTCAACTTCCCCGACGAACACCACGCCGCCGAGTCCGGACCAAGGGCCGCACAGGGGGGAAAACAGAGGGAAATAGAAGGATAGGCCCCCTCCGTGATTTCCTGAGCGACAGCGCTGGCGCGCCATCGGTAATCCTGGTGTTCCTTGATAAGTTAACAAGCGAAAACGGGGACTGGATAGCCTGTTCTGAGCGAAGTCGAAGGATTCTGCGCAGCAGGTTGTACCCGTCCCTGCTTTCGCGACCCACAATCGGGTTTCACTTCGGGTCTTTCTGCTTCTTCGGCCTACCGCGCGGCAGCGGCCGCACGCGCCGGCCCAGGGCCGTCTCCAGCTTGCTCAAGAAACCGGCGCTGCCCAGCGGCCGCCCCGTATGGGTCCGCAGGCGCAGCCGCTCCGTCTCCGTCTCCGACAGCCCTTCGACCAGTTTCTCCCGCCATTGCTCCGCGGACATTTCCTTGTACCATTTCCGCAGGTCGAGGAAACCGGGGACTGGTACGTTCTGCGCAGCAGGTTGTACCTGTCCCCGCTTTCCGGACTCACGCCGCTTATCCCCGGTTCCTGCCCGCTTTTTCCCCCGCACCTCGGCTTCAATCCTCTCATCCACATGCGCCGCCGCACTGGACCATTCATACCGCCAGGGTTTGCGGCACAACCGCGCCCGCACCGGATTGCGCTCGATGTACTTCAGCGCCAGCCAGAAATGCCGCCTGTCCAGCGCACAGGAATAGAACCGCCCCTGCCAGAGGTGCCCGCTGCGTTTGTGAGAGCGGTTGATGTACTGCGTGTAGCGAAAGTGCGTCCGCCCCACCGCCTTGGCCAGCGCCTCCTCGACTTTCGGCACGGCCACCAGATGCACGTGGTTGCGCATCAGACAATAGCCGGTGATCTCCAGGCCGTACTTACCTGCCTGCTCGCCCAACAGCTCCAGATACACCCGCCGATCGTCGTCGACGAAGAACACATCCTGGCCATTGTTACCCCGCTGCGTGATGTGATGGGCACAGCCAACCGCAACTGTTCGCGCTAGTACCACATTTCACAAGTAATGCGACTATGTAAAGGTTCGTGGCTGAGTGGGTCGATAAT
>CP070782.1:2692293-2694837 GCA_020346325.1 Phycisphaerales bacterium | reverse complement strand
TTCAGAACCGCGTCCTCGGGATGAAACTGACCGAGTTCCACTCGGGCTATAGGGCTTACTCTGTGCGGGCTTTGAAGGAGATGCCTTTCGAATTCAATACGAACGATTTCCATTTCGACACCGAGATCATCATCCAGTTGATGAATGCGGGATGTCGGATCCATGAGGTTCCCATCCCGACCTACTACGGTGACGAGATTTGTCGGGTCAATGGCCTTAAGTACGCGTGGAACGTCGTAAAGACGGTCGCCAAAAACAAGGCCCAGGACTGGGGCGTGCTGTACGACCGAAAATACGATTGTCGCCCGGGCAGCCATGACAGTAGACAGTATCACTTCAAGGAAGACCAGCGCAGTTCGCATTCGATTTGCATCTCTCTGATTCGTCCACAATCGGCCGTATTGGGCCTGGGGTGCGGGGCCGGCCACGTGGGGCGCTACCTCAAGAAACACAAGTCGTGTTACGTGGTCGGCATTGACCGGGTGGCCGTCGACGCGGATGCCGGGCTGGATCGCTCGATCACGCACGACCTGAACGATCCGAACTTGCCGGTCAGAGCGAATGAGTTTGACTACGTGCTTCTGCTGGATATCATTGAGCACCTTAATTCCCCCGAGTCCTTCATGGAGAAGCTGCGCGAGGCTGCCTTCGGCGAGCGGCAGACGGTGCTGCTGGTTAGCGTGCCGAACGTCGCGTTTTTCGTGGTTCGCCTTATGCTGCTTCTCGGGCAGTTCAACTACGGTAAGCGGGGCATCCTGGACCTGACGCATACCCGCCTGTTTACTTTCAAATCGCTGCGGCACTTTCTGAACCAAACGGGGTTCGAAGTACTTTCAATCCGGGGAGTTCCTGCCCCATTCGAACTGATTTGGGGAAACGGGCTGATCGGCAGGTTCTGCATGATCGTCAACAGGGCTGCGATCCGGCTCTGGAAAGGGATGTTCTCTTATCAGATTTTCGCGGTCGTCAAGCCGTTGCCCACGGTGGAGAACCTTCTCCACGACACCAAGCAGCATACGCAAGCGTACCTCCTCGACCGTCGTTCCCATGACTCGTGACCTGTCGCAGGGCCGCCACCCAGCCGGGCTTGAGACTGGGCCGGGCCCTGCCTTGGCCGGACTTGGTTGCAGCACCTCGGCCGGCTCTTTTCTCAGCAAGAGATTCCGGACGGCGTGCTTGACTTCCGCCGTCGTGTTAGTATAATAGAGAACATATGACAGCGACCAGCATTGACTTATGGGCCCCGGGCGGGGCGGCGGTGTATTCGGGCGGCGGGGGCGCCGCCCGGGCGGGCGCGCGAGGGAGACGGCGCCAAACAAAGCCAATTTTACGCGTTTTTGGGCGAAAAATGAGGGTAGCGAAAAAAACAAAGCCAATTTCGGCAGCGCCTGGGCGGCGGGGCTGGGGGCCCACGGCGGCGCATCGGCTCCTGCGGGGGCGGAAACCGGCCGGAAACATCTTGACAAAGCGGCTTCGATCAGGTATAGTTTATAGGGTAGAGAGTCACATGAAGGCAGGTGGTCTAAGCGCATAATTACTTCAGCCGGCGGCCGTGTACGCCGTCAGAGCGGGGGAGGATGTGCCATGAGGTGTTTCGAGGCGGTCAGGCATTCTAACCCAGCCCCGGCGTTCCGCAGGCTCGTGAGCCGGTGCCGATATCGTCGCGGTGTCGCGCTGGTCTGGTCGGCGCTGGTGCTGGGGGCGATGGTCCTCATCATGGGCCTTAGCGTCGACTGGGGCAAAGCGGCGTACAACATCCACGAGCTGCAAAACGCCGCGGATTCCGCGGCCCTGGCGGCCGCCCAGTGGGTCAAGGTCGATCAGGTGGTCACGCGGGACCGAGGCCAGCAATTTGGGCTGTTCAACGACACCGAGAGGACCCCGGTCCAGATCGCGCGGAACGACGAGAACATTGCCACGGGTGAATTGGTCATCGGTCGATTCTACAAACACACGCGCACCTTCGTGGCGACGCTGGAGAATCCCAACGCCGTCAAGGTGGTCGCCCATCGGACCCAGGCCGCTCACGGCCCGATCGCGACCATTTTTGGGCACATGGCCGGCGTCGACACCCTGGACATCACCTGTGAGGCCATCGCCCGCTCCACCGGTGCCACCGGCGCCGGACTAATCTGCCTCGACCACCACGCCGCTCCCGGGCTGGAAATCGGGGGTGACGTCGTGCTCGACGTCCAGGGCGGCGACATCGTGGTCAACTCGGACGCGGTCGCGCCCAACTTCGACTCAGTGGTAATCGATGGCGGCGCCGGCTTCGTCGACTGCGATACGCTCAAGACTATGGGCGAGATCACCCTCAATGGGCCTTATGAGCCTGAAGACCTGCCTATGTTCCTCGATACCGAACTCGAAGAACCGGTCCCGGACCCATTGGGCGAGCTCGAGGAACCGGTCTACTCCGGATGGACCCCCGTCGAGGAGAACTTGGTTTCGGTTACGACCGGAGATGTGGTCACACTCTCGCCCGGTCTGTACGCCGGGGGCTTTGCGATGAACGGCGGGGACTGGAGTTCAGACGTGTGCTCT
>CP070782.1:2689288-2692193 GCA_020346325.1 Phycisphaerales bacterium | reverse complement strand
GCCGTAGGTGCTATGGTGACAGGCAATGTGTACGCGGTGGCCGGCCTAGCTGACGCCAACGGTGATCCCACCGATCCGGGAGAAGGTTTTGACACGTTCTTCGGCGACCACGAGTACTTCACCCATCTGGAGGTTGGCGTGATATCTTCCTATGAGCGAAGGAATTTGGATAACGTCCACCTGACGCTTTGGCACACCGATGAGCGCGAGGAGGCCCAAAGCCCCGACGATTGGGGTTTGGCCTTCTCAGCCACGACGTTCATCAACGACCGGTGGCTGCCGTTTATCCGCGCCGGCTGCGCCGACGGAGAAGCCGCCTCACTCGAGAGTATGGTGAGCGTAGGCATCGGCCGTTACTTTGCCGAACACAGAGACGTACTTGCGGTCGGGGTGAGCTGGGGCGAGCCGTCGGGCGACGACCTAGGGGACCAGTACGTGGCCGAAGCATTCTATCGTTTACAGTTGGCCCAGCAGGTGGCGATTACACCGGATGTCCAAGTGATCGTGGACCCCGCGCTCAGGCCCGATGAAGATGTGATTGGTGTGTTCGGGCTGCGCGCCCGTTTGACATTCTGAAGCGGCTATTCAGAAAGACAGTGCAAGCCCAACATAAGGGCCGTCAAGGGCCACGTCCACAATGACCCGCCCGCTTTGGTCCTCATGGTCGTAATCCACTTCCAGGTACTGATATCCCACTGTCACGTGTCCTTGCATCTTGTCATCGGCGCCAAAGATGCGATAGCTCGCGCTGATGTCATATTGCACGTAGGCGATATCATAACCGCTGAAGTCGACGGCCAATCCTCCCACGGTGCCCAACAGGGTCAGGTGTCCGATCTCCCTGGCGAGGCGCGCCAGCGGAAAGGCGAAGGGCAAGGTTTTGCTGGTGGTCACCCTCAAGGGACTGATCTGCGATTGGAAGGCAAGATCATATTCGACCAATCCCCCCCCCAACCCCAGCCCGAGGTCTACGAGGTCCGTCGCCAGAATATCGTAGACAACGTTGCCAGTAAGATAGGTGAAATCAGCGTCCGTTCGTACGGGCGTTCCCGCCGTGATGGGAGGACGACCTCCCAAATCAATCGTGGCCTGGGCGGTTCCGCTCCCGGAATACTCCGCGTGAAACCCTGTCAACCAGAGATGCCAGCGTGTCCAGTCCAGATCCACGTGGGGCTGGAGAATCGCTTCAGCATCGAGGCCCAACGCACTGGCGCTCGAGGAAGCACTCGCAACCCCGGCATCCGAGATCGCTCCGAACTGACCGCCGATGTCCAATTGTCCAACCCGCAGCCCTGGTTTCACGCGCGGTCCCGCCTGCAGTGTCGAGACACCGATGAGCCAGAGCCCCAATGCGAGTGTGACAATCACTCTTACGCGGCTCTTCGAAGAGATCTTCTTCCCTTGTCGGGAATTCGGGGCCGTGAACCCAAGAGTTACCTGGGGTCTTCCACATGGCTTCATGAACTGTACTCCTTCGTACGGCAATACGTCATCTTGTATAGACGGACATTCCCATTTGAGTTCATAGTAGGTGCTTTAACATGGTAGGGTTTTCATAATACCTACATGAGGTTCAATTTCAACGCTCATGGCCATTACCCTGTTCGGGTTGCGCGCCCGTTTGGGATCCTAGGAGGAAAGGTGGAATTCCACGTGCTGGGGAACGTGCGTTTCGTGAGTATGAACCCTCAGCGAGCGAAGGACCGAGGAGTTTCTACATCTTCTCGCCAGTTTTAACAAACCGCGTTCCCATCTCGTCGTAGGACCGTCATTGACGCGTTGTCAGAAACTCAATGTCAATGGCTTGGCAGAATGGCGGGAGACCACGGTCGTGGAGCTATCTGAGGGCAAGAAGGGACGTCGCAGCCGGGCGGAGGCCCGTCAGGAGATTCTCGATCGGGCCGTCGATTTCCTCTGGGACCACTCCTTTCGGGAAATGACGGTGGCCCGGCTGATGGATCGAACCTCGATCGGTCGGTCGGCTTTTTACGTGTATTTTCGAGACACGGCTCATCTGGCCGAAGCTCTGTTGGGCCAGGTTCAGACGACCCTTGAGCAGGCCATCAGCCCTTGGGTGGCCGGCGTGGGGGAGCCGGTGACCGCCATGTGCGAGTCGCTACGTGGTGAGGTGGAAGCCAGCGTACGGGTAGGCCCTATCATGCGCGCCGTCTCGGAGGCAGCGGCCACAGACGCTCATCTGGAACGGCTCTGGAACGATTTCCTGGAAGCTTTCGACCGGGCGGTCGAGCAACGCTTGCGGGCGGAGCAGCGAGCCGGGCGCGTCGGGCCTTTGGATGCGGCGGCGACGGCCCGGGCAATGAATCGCCTCGACGCAGCCTATTTGATTGACTCCTTTGGCCGCCATCCGCAGGCCGATCCAGACCAGGTGCACAAGGTACTGGCCACCATTTGGATCAGCACCGTGTATGGCCGGGAGAAACTGGACGAGATCCTCTACCAGGCGTAACGAAAGAAACGAACACATATCAGAGCAAGGAGCTAGAAAATGGAAAGATCGAATCAAAAGCAGAGGCACGCCGCACGCGCAGTGGCCGCGACCATAGCGGCCCTGGCCTTGACGGCTGTTACTCTGGCCTCGGACATTGGACAACCTCAGCCTGAGGTCCTCAAGGGGCTCTATCCGGGCAAGACCTATTCACCCTATGCCCAACGGTCCTTCCCCAGCAACGTCTACTGGGGAGAGACGCATCTACACACCGGTGTATCCCTAGACGCCGGGCTCTTCGGAAACATCCTCGGACATGAGGACGCCTACCGCTTCGCGCGCGGCGAAGAGATAAAGTCCTCGACCGGGCTTCGAGTCAAGCTCGCCCGCCCGCTTGACTGGCTGGTGATCACCGACCATTCCGACGCGATGGGCCTAGCCTTTGGCATTCAAGAAGGG
>CP070782.1:2684409-2689188 GCA_020346325.1 Phycisphaerales bacterium | reverse complement strand
GAGGACGATTACGGCCGCGAAGGCCGGACATTGGAAATATGATAGTCTCGTAGGGTATGCACGGCACACCGCCCTTACCGTCGTTTTTCTTCCGCCATCCGTCGTCTGTCCTCCGCCCTCCGTCCTCAGAGAGGGTGTGCGATGCACACTCTACGCCTCGGGCGGGTCTTGCGGGGGGAAGTTGAGCCAGGCGTATTGGCCGTAGAGCTCGAGGGCCTTGCGATCACGAGCTTTGGCGGCTTCGACGTCGTCGTCGAACGTGCCGAGATGGTAGATCTGGCCCCGGTATTTGATTCGGGCGTACCACTTGCCGTCCTTCGGATAGACGCCTTTGAAGCGCGACTGGGCGTCGCAACGTAACCGACTGTTGTGGATGTTCTCCGTCTGGGTACAGATGCGCAGGTTGCAGCGCCGATTGTCGAGACTGTTGCCATTGATGTGGTCGACGACCATGCCTCTGGGCGGATTCATGATCTGGCGGTGCATGAGGATGACACCCCCACGGCGCCGGGACCGTCTGGCGTAGATCTTGCCGGCGCGGGTAGGACGTCCGGCGTGCCATTTGTACTGGCTGAGCCATTTGTAGTCTTCGGCATCGACAATGGCGTGCAGGCCGCGGGTCAGCGGGATGTAGCGAATCTGGTCGTTGGGGGGTTCGGGCGGCTCGACGCGGCGGGGTTTCGCGCGGAAGTTGCGACAGGGCTCCCCCGGCGCCGGCCGCCAGCGTCCGGGCGTCTCGTCGTGGTTGGCGCACATCCCGGGGATTGGGAACCCCGAGACCAGAGTTCGCAGCCAGAGCAGCGCATTGGACACGTAGAAAACACATTCGTAGCAGCGACGCCTGGGCTTGGTCTGGGCGATTTCCGCCCGCTGGCGGCCCGCGAGCGGCTGTCTGATGACACAATCGGCCTTCTCGGGCTTTCGCCCCCGCTTCCGGCGCTTGTCTCGCTGGCTCATGACGCCTCCTCTCTTTGTCTCGCATTCGGCTCGGCCGGCGCCGGCCGGGCGATTTCTAACATACACACCATTGCCATGATATTGTACATATATTAAACTAACATCTGGGCCCTGTCAACAAAAAAATCGGAGTTTCGTCGCGTTGGCGACCGGGGAACATCCGGGGATCGAAATCTTGATTTCTCTGCGAGGTTGTGTGACAATCCTCCCCCATATGCGAATGTCGCGATGGCACAATCGATGGTTCTGGGTCTGTGTGCTGGCTCTATCGCTTCCTATGGGAGCGGCGGGCCAGGAGGCGACAACGGCGTCAGATTGGACGGAATCGGCGAAGCTCGATCTCAAGGCGTTTCCCGACCGACTCAAGCGCGACGCCAAGGCTACGTTCTTCAACAATGACAATCTGGCCGCGCTGGCCTGGGCGGGCCTGGTCAGCATGGCGATGAACAACGGCGCCGACGACGATATCGCCGACTATTATCACGACCACCACGTGTTCACGGGCTTCAGTGACGAGGCCTTCAATATGATCGGCCAGCCCGCGCTTCACTTCGGCGCCGCCGCCCTCTGGTACGCCCTCAGCGCCGACAAGCAGAATGAGCTGGGCAAGCAGCGCGCGTTGACGATGCTCTCGGCGCTAACGATCAACGGCGTCGTCACGGGCGGGCTCAAAATGATCCGCCAGAACGATCAGCCCGACGGCGAAGTCTGGGCCTGGCCCAGCGGGCACACCTCCAGTTCGTTCACGGTGGCCTCGGTGCTGCACGAATTTTACGGCCTGAAGGTCGGCATCCCCGCCTACATCGTGGCCGGCCTGGTAGGCTGGCGCATGATCGACGATGGCGACCATTGGGCCAGTGACGTGGTCTTCGGCGCGACGCTCGGCTGGGTCGTCGGCCATACCGTGGCGCGCAACCAGAGCCCCGAAATCGCCGGCTTTGAGGTCTCCCCCTACTACGGCCGGCGCGACCACCCGGCGCTGGGCATCAATCTGACCCGCCGCTTCTAAGCGAATGTGCGTCATCGTGATGCGACCACCCCGATGCGCTTGTCATCCTGAGCCAACGGCGAAGAGCCCGCCCTGAGTCCCGATTCACATCGGGATCGAATGGGATCTGGGCTTGGCATGAAAACGAACGTCGGTCTCGCTCTGGAGCCAGATGCTTCACTGCGTTCAGCATGACAACCGAAGGCCCGCAACGGTTCTATGAGCCGCCGCCGTTGGCGCGCCAGATGTCCATCTTGACCACCCAGATCTCCGGCTGGTATGGCTCCTGGGCATGTTCGGGAACCCACAGCTTGTCCTTGCGCCACGCCTCGACGTGTCCATCATAGAAGGCGAGGTTGGCCGACTCGTTGTGCCGGTACATGGTGGGTCCGCCGCAGCCGACCTGCTTGTATTCATTGACCGTCCCGTCCTGGCCCAGGACGTCCCAGCCGGCGATATAGTTGGCCCCACTCCATTTGCTCCACCAATCGTGCGCCTCGTTGAAGTGCAGCTTGCGGGCCGGTTGTTTAACGGTGGACATTTTGTAGCCCAGCACGGCCATGTCCATGGTCGCGTTCCACGAGGGCTGGCCGACCGACGGAAACCAGTCTTCGATGTTGTAGCCATAGCTGACGAGGGTTCCGGTCGTGGATCCGCTTTCGACATCGTAGGCGTGGGCCCAGGCTTCCTGTCGGTCGCTGGGACATTTGTACTTCTTCGGGGTCTGAACGATGGATTGGTCCGGCGTGTCTTCGGCGCCCTCGTAGCCGATGTACGTGCGGAACTTGGCATTTCCGGTCCACAGGGTCGTGCCCCGCTCGGTCGTGATGCGGCACGGCACACCCCAGTCGTCATTGTTGGTCGCGTACAAGCCATTGGCCAATGCCAGACTGTGCAGGTTGTTCGCGCAGACCATCTTGCGCCCCTGGTCCCGGGCCAGATTCAGGGCCGGCATGAGAATGGCCATCAGGATGGCGATAACAGCAATCACGACGAGTAACTCGATCAGTGTAAATGCATGTCGTTTCATCGTCCGGTTCCCTACGCGAGGTTCTTTTCGTGACCCTGGGAGGCCGAATCAGGCATTCCCTTGTGGCCTGCCATATGGCGCCCGTCCGTGCTCGTCATATTATTATACCGAGTTGCCCTGTCCGCTTTCAAGATCGAAGGCCGTGCACCGCTCCGGTTTTCTCGCCGCTTCCCTGTCGTCGTACCCTGGCCGATGACCATATTTCCCCCCGGCAATGCCGGCCATTGGGCTGCGGACTTGCGTTGCGTACCTTCTTCGGCGACAATGGCAGGCCTAAACGAGTCCTGCAAATCAATTCCGGAGGTGTATGAACATGACTCGACTGACGACCCTCGTTGTCTTGACACACATTGCGGCCGTGGCGCAGGGGGCGCTGCCCAAGGTGAGCCTGCCCCTGCCGCAGTTGCGCAGCGACGTGCGCGTGACCGATCTGACCTGCGAATACCGGACCGATCCGCTGGGTATCGACGTGACCGAACCACGGCTGAGCTGGAAGCTCCGCTCGGCCTGGCGGGGCCAGCGACAAACCGCTTACCAGATCCTGGTGGCCACCGACAAGAAACTGCTGGCCGACAACCGGGCCGACCTCTGGAACACAGGCAAAATCGCCTCCGATCGGTCGATCTTCATTCGCTACGCGGGCCGGCCGCTGACGTCGCGCGTCACGTGCTACTGGAAGGTCCGCATCTGGGACAAGGACGACCAGCCCAGTCCGTTCAGCGCGGTGGCGCGATGGGAGATGGGTCTGCTCGAAGCAGCGGACTGGCAAGGCAAGTGGCTCACCGCGCCGATCGACGAAGAGAAGAAGGTGCAGCCGGTGCCGCTGTTTCGCAAGGGCTTCGTCCTGTCGAACGAGCTCGAGCGGGCGCGCGTTTATATCTGCGGCCTCGGCTTCTACGAACTGCGCCTCAACGGGGCGAAGGTGGGGGATCACGTTCTCGATCCGGCCTTTACCCGCTACGACCGGCGCGCGCTGTACGTCACGTATGATGTCACGGATCAGTTGGAGAAAGGCTTCAATGCGCTGGGCGTAGTCCTGGCCAATGGCTGGTACGACATGGGCACGCGCGCCGCCTGGGACTTCGACCAGGCGCCGTGGCGCGATCGCGCGACCCTGCGCTGCCAGCTCGAGCTGACGTTTGCCGATGGCTCGCAGCGCACCATCGCCAGCGACGGTACCTGGCGGGTCGCGCCGGGGCCGCTGGTGTATCACAGCATTCGCAAAGGGCAGATCTACGACGCCCGCGCCGAGATCCCGGGCTGGGACACGCCGGAGTTTCGCGATGAGGACTGGGCTTTCGCCCGGATCGGATCCGGGCCCAAAGGTCAGGTGACGGCCCAGATGCAGGAGCCGATCAAGGTAATGCAGACGCTGGAGCCGGTGAGCGTGACCGAGCCCAAGCCTGGCGTGTATGTCTTCGACCTGGGTCAGAACATCGCCGGCTGGGTGCGGATCAAAGTGGCCGGACCGACCGGTACGAAAATCGTACTGCGCTACGCCGAGCGGCTGCATGACGATGGCACCATCGATCAGGAGGCGATTGCGGCCCACGTCAAAGAAAAGGACTTCCAAACCGACACCTACATCCTGCGCGGTGAAGGCACCGAAACGTGGGAATCGCAATTCGTCTATCATGGCTTCCAGTACATCGAAGTGACGGGCCTGCCCGAGGAGCCTGACCTCGACATGCTGCAAGGCCGCGTCGTGCACACCGCCTTCGACCGTGCCGGCACGTTCGAATGCTCCAACGAGCTGTTCAACAAGATGCAGCAAGCCACGCTCTGGGCCTACATCGGCAACTTC
>CP070782.1:2679825-2684309 GCA_020346325.1 Phycisphaerales bacterium | reverse complement strand
GTCTGGAGCTTCTGGGTTCCGCCGAAGAAGGCTTATGAACCGAGTGTGCCCGATGGAGCTGAGTTTGTACTCACGGACGTGGAGCTTAGCTGGACGGCAGGTTTCGGCGCGAAACTGCACACCGTCTACTTCGGCGACGATCTTGACACGGTTACCAATGCCACCGGAGGCACGGCCCAGAGCGACGCGATCTACAGCCCGGGCGCTCTCGAAATGGATAAGACCTACTACTGGCGGGTCGATGAGTTTGAGGCCCCGCAGACGCACACAGGTGACGTCTGGAGCTTTACAACAGTGCCCGATGTAGCGATTACAGAGCCCAACCTTGTAGGCTTTTGGACGTTTGATGAGGGCCAAGGCGCGACCGCAGTGGACTGGTCCGGCCACAGCAATCACGGCAAGATAGAAGGTGATCCGCAAAGGGTGGACGGATACGAACTCGGTGCTCTGGAAATGGATGGAAAAGACGACGTCATAGAGGTTCCCCTCCAACCATCCATTACGTTCGAACAGGGCGATTCGTTCAGTGTGTTGGCGTGGATAAACACGCAGGCGACTCCCAATCCGCAGGACGGCATCGTCGGAAATTACCGTGTAACGACTGATCCATTCTGGATGTTGATTGCGAATGTGGACGGTGGAGCCACTATGTACGTGCGCGATGTGGGAAGAACCAACAGCACTGTCATTGCCTCACCCGGCAGGATTAATGACGGCAATTGGCATCACCTGGCAGGCGTTCGCGATCAGCAAGCCGGGTGGCTGCGCCTGTACGTGGATGGTCAACTTGTTATTGAAGATCTCGACCAAACTGAGAGCATCAACAGTGGCCAATCGATCTGGATTGGCGATCATCTCAACCGCTATTACCATGGACTGATCGATGAGGTGCGCATTTACGACAAGGCGCTGACGGCCGAGGAGATCGCCCAGGTTATGCAGGTCGATCCTAAGATGGCGGGCAATCCCGTCCCGAATCGTCACGTGACCGTAGATATCGGCCTCGCCACATCGCTGAACTGGTCGGCGGGTGAAGGGGCGACCTCGCACGACGTGTATTTCGGCAGCGACAGAGACGCCGTCGCGGGCGCCGACAACAGCGCTGCTGAGTTCCAGGGCAACCAGGCCGAAACGAGTCTGTCTGTGGCCGGTCTGGTCGAGTTCGGCGGCGGCGACTACTACTGGCGCGTCGATGAGGTTGCGGCCGACGGGACGGTGACTGCCGGAACGGTCTGGAAGTTCACAGTACCCGATTACCTGCTTGTGGACGACTTCGAGTCGTACAATGACATTGACGAAGGCGAGGAAGGCAGCAACAGGGTCTATTTGACGTGGATCGACGGCTATGGGACCACGACGAACGGTGCGGTTGCGGGCAACCTGAATCCTCCTTTCATGACGCAGGGCCACAGCGGCGCCCAGGCGATGCCGTTGTTGTATGACAACAATCTCAAGTTCTCCGAGGTGACGAAGACGCTGGTCTACCCAGCCGACTGGACTGAGGAAGGCGTAGGCAACCTGTCGCTGTGGATTCGAGGCGAGTCGACCAATGCCGCGGAGCGTCTGTATGTTGCCGCCAACGGAGCGGCGGTCTACCACGAGGATCCGACCGTAACGCAGAAAACGACGTGGACCGAGTGGGTAATCCCGTTGCAGGCGTTCGCCGACAAGGGCGTGGACCTGACCAACGTTAACACGATTTCCATCGGCCTGGGCGACAAAAGCAATGTCGTAGCCGGTGGGGTCGGTGCGATCTATGTCGACGACATTCGGTTGTATCGGCCGTGATGTTGCCGGTCGATAGCATCGACCGATTGACGGGGTGGGGGAATTTGTCGCCATTTGGGGCTCATGCTTTTCCATTCGGCATGGGCCCCGATACTTGACAAATCTTGGAAGCGTGATTATAAGATACGTGTTGTGGCAAATTGGGTTTGAATGGGGACTCAGATGAAGACTAAGGCCTTTACCCTGATCGAGTTGCTGGTTGTGATTGCGATTATCGCCCTGCTGATGGCAATAATCCTGCCCGCGCTGAACTCCGTGAAGAGAAAAGCCGCAACAACGGTCTGCCTGAGCAATACCAAGAACCTGTCGCTGGGCTGGTACATGTACATGCAGGACAACGACGGTCGCATTATGAGTTGCGAAGACACGGGCACTGAGCGAAACGGCAACTTCGTCGGGTGGTGCGGCGTGCCTAGTGACGCATACGGCCGCCGAATGGACAACACACAGACGAGCCCTGCCGTGACGGATGAGGACGAAATCCGCGGGATCAAGGAGGGGGTCTTATACCCCTATGTCCAGGATGCCGGCGCCTACCACTGCCCTGCCGACAATATCCGCAAGAGCCTGTACGATCAGACCACGGTTTTCGTATCGTACGGCGTTCCTATGTGTTTATACGGATACACCAACCCAGGCAGTTCGGGATACAATACACAGATCAAGATCTTCAGCGAGATTAGGCGCCCTGCGACTCGCTATGTGTTCGTCGAGAGCGCAGAGACGCGGAACTGGAATGTCGCCCATCATTTCGTGATGGCCGCTCCCGAGTACACGGGCAACACCGAATGGGGCTGGTGGGGGCCGATGGCCGTCAACCACGGCGACAGCAGCGTTCTGGGCTTTTGCGACGGACATTCCGAAGTGCGCAAATGGCGAGATCGCTACACCATAGAACGCGTGGACAAGCTGATTACCCAGGGTGTGGCAACCTACGGGCAAGAATATCCCCCTGCGGGCCAGACGCAAGACATCGATTACATGGCTGCAGGATGGCCCTACCGCCATCTGGAACGTTGAGAAGTCGACGGCGGATCATGCAAATGAAAGCGAAGGCCTTCACCCTGATCGAACTGCTCGTGGTGATTGCGATCATCGCGCTGCTGATGGCGATCATCCTGCCTGCTTTGAACATGGTCAAGCGCAAGGCCGCGACCACCGTTTGCCTTAGCAACACCAAGAATCTCTCCGTCGGATGGTACATGTACATGGGAGATAGCGACGGCCGGATTATGAGTTCGACCGCTGAGGCAACGGAAGACAACGGCACAAACGTCGGATGGTGCCGGGAACCCCGCGACAGCGGCGGCAACCGGGTCTCAGGCAATCAGACAGCCCCGGCAGTGACCGACGAGGACGAGGTTCGTGGCATCCAGATGGGTGTCCTCTATCCTTACGTCAAGTCCCCGGATGCGTATCATTGTCCGGCTGACAACGTTCGCAAGAGCATGTACGACCAGACGACGGTATTTGTCTCCTACGCCATCCCCGCCTGCTTGTACCAAGCGCCCAGTAAGAGTCACGCACGATACAACATCCAGATCAGGATCTTCGACGAGATACGCTCGCCATCGAAACGCTATGTCTTCGTGGAAACCGCCGAGACTCGCAACTTCAATATGAATGAACGCTTTATCATCGGGGCGCCGGAATACACAGGCAACACCGAGTGGGGCTGGTGGGGCCCGATGGCCGTTAATCACGGCGACAGCAGCATTCTGGGATTCTGTGACGGCCACTCGGAAGTGCGGAAGTGGCGAGACCGCTTCACTATTGAGCGCGTGGACAAGCTGATAAATCAAGGTGTAACGAACTACGGCATCGAATACCCTCCCGCGGAGCAAACACTGGACATTGGCTACATGGCCGCCGGCTGGGCCTATCGCCACAACAGTCGATGAGCCGAGGGAACGTGCAGAATCGTCATTTGCCGGTATAGTTGGCGAATTCAGCCAACGCTCTCTCGCCAACATCCTGACCTGTCTCTGCTATTTCCCGGACACCGCTGAAATCGTTGCCCGTCAGTACTACGCGCTCACTCTTCGAACCTTGCAGATCGAGGTAAAGTGAGGTCCCCGCCACCGGCCTGCACCCGCGTACAAGCGCACCTCTCGTGTTGGTCAGTCGAAGCGTCGCCGCGGCGCCCGGCGAGAATCCGCTGTCGAGGCCGTCAATCGAAACGTCTTGCGTGTCCTCGCACACGACCGCGTGACGCTGATCAGGTGCGGCTGTCCGCAGTTGTACGTTGGTGAAAGTCAGCCCCTTGGCGTGACGGCAGTAGAATCCGTACGCCGGCAGGGTCCCAAACATCGTGCTTTCCGGATAGCTTGCCGCCTTTTCAGGAATCTGTCGTGACGCATCCTCTCTCGTGCCGCCGCCGTCGAAGCTCAGCTTGATGTTGCTCAGCGAGACATTTTCGACCGCGTGTCCGGGCAGGCCGGTTATCGAACAGCCTATAGCGGATACCTCCGTCGCCACAACGTTGTTTACGACGACATTGCGGAAAACACCCACGCCGGGGTTGGCTCCGTCCGGGCCGTACTGCCTGGCCCTGTTGCCCAGACGCATGAAGATGGGGACGCTGACGCCTTTGATCGTGATGTTGGAAATCGCCTCCCGATCGAGGGTACCGCCGTCCACGATCTCCAGAGCCAGACCTGCAAGCCCTCTTTGCCTGCCGTAAGTGACTTCGGAGT
>CP070782.1:2676818-2679725 GCA_020346325.1 Phycisphaerales bacterium | reverse complement strand
CTCGACCTCGATGACCCCTTCTTTGCCAACAGCGTCGATGGCGTCGGCGAGAATCTCGCCGACCGCGGCGTCGTTGTTGGCGCTGATGGTCGCCACCTTGGCGATGTCGTCGTGGCCCTTGACCGGAACGCTCACGTCCGAAATGAAATTCGTCGCCACTTCGCTGGCCTTGCTGATCCCGCGGTAGAGAGCCATGGGATTGGCCCCGGCGGTGACGTGCTTGAGGCCTTCCAGGTAGATCGCCTCGGCCAGGACGATCGACGTGGTGGTGCCGTCCCCGACGACATCCGAGGTCTTGCTGGCCACTTCGTTGACCATCTTGGCGCCCATGTTCTTGAACGGTTGGGGCAGCTCGATTTCCTTACTGACCGAGACGCCGTCTTTGGTCACCTTGGGCGAGCCCCAGCTTTTGTGTAGCACGACGTTGCGGCCAGTCGGGCCCAGCGTGACCTTCACGGCGGCGGCCAGTTCTTTCAAGCCGTCCCGTAGTTCCGCCCGTGCTGTATCGTCAAACATCAATTGTTTTGCCATTTTCTTATTCCCTCTACTAGTGCATCCTTCCCGGCTGGCCGGGGGTAAGGCGGTTTTCACCCGAATTTACTTCTCGACGATGCCCAACAGGTCGCTCTCCCGCAGGATCACATACTTGTCGCCGTCGATTTCGACGTCGTTGCCCATGTACTTGCCGTAGACGACCTCGTCGTTCTTCTTGACCGACATCGGGGCACGCTTGCCGTCGTCGAGAACCTTGCCCGGGCCCATCCATACAACCTTGCCGATCTGGGGTTTTTCCTTGGCCGTATCCGGAAGGAAGATACCGCCGGCGGTCTTGTCCTGGGCTTCCAACGGTTTGATCACCACTCTGTCGTCCAATGGTCTGAGCTTCATATCTTGTTACTCCTTCACCAACACGTGTTTCTGATTAGAGCTTGTTTGTCCTTATTTCTTGTTTTGTACGAGCACGATCACGCTGGCCACGGCGTCCGGCGCCTCCTCGGGCAGCGAGACGGTGAGGACCTCACCGTTGCACACGACGGGCAGGGCGTTCTTTTTCTTGTCCGCCAGCAGATAGGCCTTAGCAATGTCCGCCCGAGGCACAGTCACGTCGAGCTTGCCGTCGGCCGGCCAGTCGAAGACGTGGAGGTAGAGCTTCTCACCCTTGGCGGTGCAGCGTCCCCAGTCGGGCTTGCCGATAGGGCTGGCGGTGGTGCCATAGATGCTCTCGCTGTTGACCGCCATCCAGTGGCCCATGGCCTTGAGTCGCTGGATGCTGGGTTGCGGAATGAGACCTTCGGGAGTCGGTCCGACGTTGAGCAGGAAGTTGCCGCCTTTGCTGGCAATGTCCACGAGCTTGCGGATCAGGTCCTCAGACGACTTCCAGTTGTCGTCGTAGGCCTTGAAGCCCCAGGTGTCGTTCATGGTCATGCAGGTTTCCCAGTCGACGCCGGGCAGCCCCGTGGCGGGAATCTGCTGCTCGGGGGTACCGAAGTCACCAGCATAATCATCGTCGCTCTTGTTGAGGCCTTCCATCCCTTTGCGACCCTTGCCCACGCGGTTGTTGATGATCAGATCGGGCTGGAGTTCACGGAGCCAGGCGTACAGCGCTTTACCTTGTGGCTCGGTCCAGTCCCGGATCCATTCGCCGTCGAACCAGAGCACGCCCAGCGGGCCGTACTTGTCCAGCAGTTCAGCCAGTTGCGGCTTCATATAGGTCTCGACGTAGCGGCCGAAGTTAGGATTCGAGCGGCTGGTGTCGTTGTAGTTGGGGTAGAAGGGGGCCTGGGCGTCCGGGTGGTGCCAGTCCATGATCGAATGGTAGAAACACAGCTTGATCTTGTGCTTCTTGCAGGCCTGGGCCAGTTCGGCCAGAATGTCTCGCTTGAACGGCGTGGCATCCATGATGTCGTAATCAGTCACCTGCGAGTCCCAGAGGCAGAAGCCGTCGTGGTGCTTGCTGGTGATGACGATGTACTTCATGCCGGCCTGCTTGACCAGGCGGACCCATTCGTCCGCGTCGAAGCCGATGGGATTGAACGCAGCCGCGAACTTCTCGTACTCGGAGACCGGGACTTGGGCGCGTTGCATGATCCACTCGCCGATCCCGTCGATGCGCTTGCCCTTGTAGGTGCCGGCCGGGACCGAATAAAGGCCCCAATGTACGAACAGGCCGAAACGGGCCTCGCGCCACCATTCCATCCGCTCGTCGTCGCTCAGGGGCTTCTTCTCAGTTGAGCCGAAAGCGAAACCGTCGCTGCAGCCGCCAGCCAGGATGGCCAGCGCCAAACCCAGAACCGCGGCTCCCGTCACGGCCGATTGCCTGAACATTCTTCTTGTCATGCGATCCACTCCTTCGATCCTCTGTTCCTGACTTCCACGGGCCAGTCATGAGTGACGTTTCGACGGACGTGCCTTCTGCATTACATCATGCCACCCATTCCGCCCATGCCCCCCATGCCATCCATGCCAGGAGCGCCGGCCGGCATCTCGTCGGCCTCTTTGGGTTTCTCGGTGACGACGCAATCGGTGGTCAGCAGGAGACCGGCGATACTGGCAGCGTTTTGCAGGGCGATACGCGTGACCTTGGCCGGATCGATCACACCCGCCTGGAAGAGGTCTTCGTAAGTGTCGTTGTCGGCGTTGTAACCGAAGCCGTCGTTGCCCTCAGTGACCTTGCTGACCACGAGGTTGGCGGTCGCGCCGGCGTTGTAGGCGATATAGTAGCAGGGCATTCGCATGGCCTGGGCCAGGATGTCGGCGCCGGTCTTCTCGTCGCCCTTGAGCTTCAGGCCGGTGACCGCGTCGATGCAGCGGATCAGAGCGACACCACCGCCGGGGACGATCCCTTCTTCAATCGCGGCACGCGTGGCGTGCAGGGCGTCTTCGATGCGAGCTTTCTTTTCCTTCATT
>CP070782.1:2673086-2676718 GCA_020346325.1 Phycisphaerales bacterium | reverse complement strand
GCTGGCGGAATGAGAACATGGCCTGGCGCTGGGCCGGCACCGTCTTGCTGGAGGCCGAGAAACGCTTTCACCGGATCCAAGGCTATCGTGAAATGCCGCTGTTAATCAATGCGTTAGGTGATACGGTTGACAGCCAGGAGGCCGTCGCATAACCTTGGCCCAATGTTACCCGGCCGCCGGTCGAATTCCCACGACAACCGGGGCAACTTCTCATCAGCTTCGCCACATCGTGATTGCTCGTTTGCTGTCGGGCCAACTCTTCAAGAACAGGACGTCGTGTGATCAACTACCGTTGTTGGCCCCTGAAGTGTTGCGACATCTTACTGCTGGCAATTCGCCGAATCCACAGCCAAAAACTATCGTCGCACCTCAAGGAGTCCAACTGCTGGATCATCGTCAGAACCGTCTCCTGCAACAGGTCATGTGTTTGCTCATGGTCCCTCGTTTTTCGCAAGAAGAACGGATACATCTGATCCCATACCACCATAGCCAACTTAGCCATACTGTCCTTGCTGCCACAGCGTGCCTTCCTGAGCATGCGTGAGTACTCTTCGCGTTCTATCATAAGACAAAGCCCTTCATCTCCGATCCGCATGCCAACCGCTGAAGGCATATACCTATCAGGCTCACTGGTAGCGGTTAGGCAAACCGCATGCCAAATAGAATGCAATTCAGACGACCTTCCTGTGTTGCTGTGCGAAAGAGAGACAGACGCCAGAAATAGACCTGTACCGGTTGTGCCGTAGGTCTAGACAAGTATTCGTTTTCGGGCGCGCTGGACCCAGAATCGGACACAGATTTCTACCTACGCTCAGAGCACTGCGAGGCGTATCGAAGGCAACAGGCACTTCCGGGTGATCAAGAACTGACGCGATCTGTCTCCTGCGCTGTTTCTGCGCCTTGGCCGGACTTCAATGACATTGCCGCGGTGAAGCCGCCTCCATACCGCTTCTGCCGTCTGCCTTCCGGCTTCGTGCTTTGCCGCCCTCGTGGTTATCTTGAGACCGATCGCTTGGTGGTGACTTCCCCTATGTCATAGACCGCAGGTGCGAGCGGGGTCTGCGGCTGCGTTCTTACGTCTTTAGTTCGACGGTTGTGAAGGGCTCCTTTTAGGCTTTTCCCACCACTTCAAAGTGGAGACGTGGCGCGGTGGTTTAGGTGGAGCCTATCTGTTGCCGGCCCTTTCGTCTGCCGGTGCCTCACTAGCTCCGCCCTGCTCCGTTTCCACGTCCCGCTCCTCGAACCCGACGTGCGGATTTGCCGCATCCGGCTCTCCTCCAGAACCTCAGGCCTTTGCATTCAGCATGTCTGCGCGACCGGTGGGTATGGGATATAGCCCCAGCGTTCGGTAGAGATAGGCAGAGGGATACCGTTTGTACCCGGTGCCATAACGCTGCTGCCGCCACATCAACCACCTGCGGAGACGTAGTTCGGTATACCGCCGCATGACCGAATGGCGGTCCGTTAAGCGGCATGATGTCGGGCTTTCCATTGGGCTCGCGTGATGCGAAGCGAAGGGTAGTGATGATGTTCACGACGAATGGCGCGCGGTTCCAATCGGCCCGGTCGTTCGGTGTTGAGGTGGCTGGCGATCTCCGTGAGCATCGCTTGGTAGATGCCTGGTACGCTGGCCAAGGGCGCATGGCCCAAGGCGGAACTGAAACTGAGAAGGGCACGGATGGCGTGGACGAAACTGATCCGCAACGGGTCTTCGATCTGAGCCTCGACCGCCGCCTCCAGCATCAGGGTGCGAACCACGTTCAAGGCGGTCAGACGGGCCACGATCTCCTTACGAATCCCATCCGGACTCTGGCTTCGCAGCACGTCGGCCGACAATGTGATTTTGACTTCTCGAAAGAGCGTTTCGATTCGCCATCGGCGGGCGTACAGTTCGATGATCGGGTCGGCCGGATAGCGACTCGAATCTGTCAGAGATGTGGCAAACCAGACGACTTGGCGTCGACCGCGCATGCGCAGGATCGCCTTGAGGAAACGCACGTCGATATGCGTGGGCAGCGAAGGGTCTTTGCGCCGATAGAGTTTGTTGACGTTCAGTCGGCCGATGAAGTCATTGCCGTTGTACCGAACCACGCGTTTAACCTTCGATATCTTGAGTCGGTGATGAGCGCGAGTCAGGAATTGCAGCCCCTCTCTCTGGTACCGGACGTAGTACGCCGCGCCGGCAACATGTCGGTCAGCGATCAGGAGATCACCTTGACGCAGCGAACCGAGGATCGTGGCAAAGAGACTCCATTCTCCTTGGCGGTATCGTCCGACGGCGTAGTCGAGGATCGTCATGGTGCCGGCCAGGCACAACGTCACCAGACGCGCCAAGGGATAGCGTCCTCGGCCATGGTGGCCCTTGTTCACTCCGAAAGCTTCAACCAAGTCGGGCGTCCGCGCCATGGACAGACAGGTTCCATCCGCCAGCACCACGCGATGGCCGTTCCACGCGTCATAGCCGTTGCCATGCTGCTGGGCTTGCTGCGCCACCTTTTGGAACAGGCCTCTCCAGAGAGTCAGCGGCAATCGCGCTCGAGCCTCGGCGACGCGACGCCGGGAAGGACTTTGCCCCTTGAACTGAGGAAACCAACTGACGAAGGTATCCCAGAGAACCTGCCAACAGGCGTTGAACGATTCTTCCGGCCAGATGGCCGACATGATCATATGCAACACCGTCACCACGGGCGTGATCTTTCGTCGGCGGAAATCGTAATCGACCTCTCGACAGGTTTGCTCGACGAGCTCGTCGGATACGACGTTGCGAATGGAATTGAAGATGACGCTTTGCAGAGAAGCAGAAATCTTTGTTGTGTTCAGGGGCTTCTGGCCGATAGTATCCTTACACATGTTCGGGTCTCCTTTCCGATAGTCGTAGTCGCCAATACAACTATCGGCCATGGGAGACCCCTTTCTTCGATTCGCTTAACGGACCGCCATTCGCCGCATGACCCGGTATGTCGGGAGCACATGTCGGTGGTTGAAGTACCGGCACCAGCCTCGGAGGATCGAGTTGATTACGGGTATTCGTTCCTGTGGTAACTGGCACTCCCACCGACGTGACGTCTCGTCATGAATCCGCCGTCGCAATTGGCGCACGGCCTTCGTGGAAGGCTTGATACCAATAAAGGCACGACCTCCCAAGCCGTAGAAGCGGCCGATGGTGTAGCCGAGGAAGTCAAAAGACCCCTAGGGCACTTTCACCAATCGGGTCTTACGTTCGTTGACCGTCAGACCCAGCCGCGTGATCAACGACCGGAATGTCTCCATGGCCTCTCTGGCCCCTTTCCAGGACGACAGCAAATGACCAGGTCATCAGCATAGTTGACCACGCGGGCCTGGAGTCGGTCCTCGTACCCAAATCGCTTCCATGCCAAGAGGAACCGACGGAAGTACAGATTAGCCAGCAGCGGGGACAGTGGGCCGCCCTGCGGGACGCCACGGCTCTTGTCCGCGGCCTCCGTCGTGCGGCGCTCACCATCTTCGCTCTGTTCGACCACCGGTGCCCGCAGCCATTGCTTGATCACGGACAGCATCTGGCTGTCCGTGATTCGCCGGCTCAGGCATCGCATCAACGCACCGTGCGGAATTGTATTGAAGTAGTCGCTTAGATCAGCATCCACTACCTCGCT
>CP070782.1:2664871-2672986 GCA_020346325.1 Phycisphaerales bacterium | reverse complement strand
GATGTACGTGTTGCCCGTGTCCATGTTCATTCGCAGCAGCGGGCTGTCGCAGAACTCCAACATCCGGGCCATCATCCGCGGCTTGGTGGTGAAGTAGCCGTGGACCTCGATATTGATCGTGATCTGATAAGCCTCCGCCACCTCGATGATCTGCCCGAAGCTGCGTTTCATCAATTCTAGGGCTTCCTCGTCGGAGAGGCCCGCCGGCTTGTGTAGCCCGTCGGTCGTGGCCACACAATCACAGCCCGCGTGCTTGGCCCAGGGAATCGTCCGCAACACGTAAGGCACACCGTAAAGTGGGCCATCGGAGCCGGAAAGCGGATACGCGGCGTCGACCTGCGAGAACTGCAGGCCGTAGCTCTTGAGCTTTTCCCTGAGCATCACGGGATCTTCGTAGAGAGCCACGTGCGGCTGATACCCCAGCCCGTGAATCCAACTGACCCCGTCGATCAGCCCGCACTCGATGTAACGCACCGCATTGGCCTGCGCCCACGCCAGGCACTTCTCAAAACTGAAATACGCACTGTTGAATGCATCCGTATGAAACCCGATCTTCATCGCGACCATCCTTTCTGTCTCCGCCATATCTCCGAGAGTACGGGTAATCTCCGGTCACAGTGCCGCTAAACTAACAGACCAACCTCGCCTTTGCAACCTTTGCGATGCGAACTGCCGTGGAAGCATCCAACTTTTGCTCCAGCCACACGTCACCGTCTCCCCCATTCTGCGCCTGCCCATTTTTGTGCTTGACTCCTTCGTGGGCTTCTATCTACCGTATGATCCGTCGAGACATGAACGACACCTCTGATCTTGCCGCGAAGATTACATGATTAAAGTTCTGCGCGCGGTGTTTTCGAGGAGACGGCGAGATGGCATCCAACGGTCTCATAGAACTAGCTAAGAAGGTGATACGTGAAGCGGGTAAGATCGGCCTGGAGGAAGCCGGATCTCGCATATGTGGTCCCACGGCCTGGCGGTATGTAAAGACAATACTGGCACCAGTAGTGGCTGAGTTGGAGAAGCGGTTTCCCAGACTTCTGCTTGTGCCGGAAGAGGCGAACAAAGCAGCCGAGGCCTTATCCGAGAACACGGCGCTACAGGCTATCTTGGACCGAGGATTCGCTGAGTTGGAGAGAGGACAAGATGAGATATCAGCGGCTTTGGCGAGGCAGGACCAGGTCCTTGCCGGCATCGGGGATGCCATCAACAATGGTTTCGCCAAGACGGGCGAGAGACTGGACGCTTCTTTCGATGCCGTGCGCGATGAACTCACGGCCCTGAAATTGGAGATTGCTGGCCTTCGAGGCGCAGCCGGAAGTGAGCTCGCCACCGAACTGACCACTGACGAGATAAGCAGTCAAGCCGCCAAATTACAGTCAGATGCCATGCGATGGGTCGTTGCTGGCGATGCACAGACCGCCCACCAGCGACTCTCACAGGCGCGAGAAAAGCTGCGGGCGGGGCTGCAGCGCGAGCCAGAACACGCGAACCTCTTGACGTGCCTCGGATTCGTACAAAAGACTCAGGCCCAGGTCGCGCAATTACAGGGGAATTACCAGGCGTATCTCGAGCATCTGGCCGACGCGGCCAAGTGTTTTGCCCAGGGATTTGCGCGCGACTCCGGGAATGTGGGGGCGTTGAACGGAATAGCAAACATCTACATTTTCGACAAAGACTTTGACCGCGCGGTTCAGATCGGAACGCGCATCGTACGCTGGCGTCCGGACTATGGAGCCGCCGCCTGGGACTTGGCCATCGCGCTGGAGGGCAAGGTGCAGACGACGGGCGAAACGCCAGAGCTTGTGCAGCAACTCAAATCGGTCTATCTTCATCTCAGCGAGCTCATGCCGACGCAGCCGCAGGCGTTCACGGCAAGTGATCTTGCACATGTGCAGAAGCGGCTCGCAGCCCTTGGCAAGTGACCCTGGAGGGGCAGGTAAACAGCGGAATTGGGGGCAGCGTGTCTTTCCGCGCGGGGAGGCGGTGTGCTTGTGTGACTGCCGGCAAAACATCAAGGGCCCGAGCAGCTTCTTGTCGTAGCGGCGGTTATCGCGTATCTTCGTGCGGTTTCGAGCCGGAGTTGGCAGGCTTGCCTCCGCGCCGGCGCGGGGTGTATTGGTGGCATCGCATTGGGAACGGCATGGATAACACGGTCGGTTTGAAGCTTGGTGGTTTGACGCTGGACGTGCCTTTTTTTCAGGCGTCGCTGAGCGGCTACAGCGATCACGCGATGCGGGCGCTGGCGCGGCGGTTCGGCTGTCCCTTCTCGCTGGCCGACATGATGCTGGCCAAGAGCATGACCCATCCGCGCGTGTTGCGCAAGCCCTGCTTTCTGCCCGGTGCCGACGAGCATCCCGTCGGCGCTCAGATCCTCGGCAACGTGCCGGCGACGATGGCCGAAGCCGCCCGCGCCCTGGTGGGTGTCGGGTATGATCTGATCGATTTGAATTTCGCCTGTCCGGCTCCCAAGGTCTTGCGCCGCGCGCGGGGCGGGGCACTGCTCAACGATCCCGACACCGTCATCGATTGTCTCAAAGCGGTGCGTGAGGCCGTCACATGTCCGGTCCTCATGAAACTGCGCATCGGGGTCGATCACCAGCCCCGGTCGCGGGAGAACTTCTGGGAGATTGTGGCTCGATCGATCGAGCAGGGGGTCGATGCCCTGGTCATTCACGGCCGGACTGTGTCCGAAAAATATCGGGGCAAGGCCGACTGGGAGATTCTCGCTCAGGTCAAGGCTCGATTTCCCGCGGCGATGGTTATCGGAAGTGGTGACATCTTCGAGCCGGCGGCCACCCCGGAGCTGCTGAAAAGGACGGGCCTCGACGGCTTCATCGTCGCCCGCGGCGCCGTCGGCAATCCCTGGATCTTCCGCGAACTGCGCTGTGTCTGGGAAGGCCGGCCGCTGCCGGCGCCGCCCGACCTGGCTGAACAGCGCGAGGTGATGCTCGAACACTTCCATCGTATCCTCCAGGGCTATCCGGAGAAGAAAGCGGTGGGCTATTTCCGCAAGTTCGTGGTGGGGTATGCCCGCCGTCATCCCGAACGCAAGCGCGTGCTGCTGACCCTCATGAAGGCTGAGACACGGGCTGAAGTCGAGGCCGGCATCGACGCCTGGTACCGCCGTGCCTGAGCCCGAGCCCCAGTGACCTGGGCGCCTTGGCGCCTCGGCACGCATCCCGACTGCGGGTGCCGGTCGAGACCAGTTATCGGTACTCCCGCCAGAACTGCCTCCATGACGCCCGGAAACGGCAATCCCTGCTCAACCAGGCCCGGTTTTGGGCCGATATCAGAAGGAGAGCGGACCGGGTTCGATTCTACGGAGAATACAGCCTGCCGTGCTGCCCCCGTTTGGCAGGAAGCGTACTACAGGCTGGCGGTTGATCCGGCTTCAGAGGAGTCGGTGAAGAGATGGTGGTTGGATGACGAGCGCCGGAACAGGCACGAGAACACGAGCAAACAGGAAGGCCGTTCGCCGAGGATACTCTCTGGTCGAGGTGATCCTCGCCCTGCTGGTCTTCTCGGTCATGGTGCTCGGGGCCGTGTACTATCGGTACCTGACGGTCTTGACTGTCGAAAGAGCCCGCCAGGAATTGGCCGCCGCCGATCTGGCGGTGACCCTGATTGAAACGTGGCAGGGCAGCGGAGGCGCAGGCTCTTTCGATCCGACGAGTGTGTTCGGGCCCCATCTCGACATCTCACTCGGCGTCGGTGGTGCCGAACCGGCCGGCTACACGCTGCTCGGGGCTTACGATGTCACCGTGGCCAACCAGACGTACCAGTCCACACTTTACTGGAAAGATCTGGCGAGCGATCTGAGAGAGTTAGGGTCCACGGTGTCCTGGCCTCTGGGCGACGGCGGAGAAGAGAAGAGGTATCAACTGGCGACGTATATCAGGCGATAGATGAGACAACGACGCGTCAAACGTAATCATTTGGGATTTACGCTGCTCGAGATGGCCGTCGCGCTGCTGGCCGCGAGCGTGCTCATTCTGGCGACGGGTGCCTTCCTGGCCGACCATCAGCGTGCCTTCAACGATACTTATGATCATACATACTCCCCTGCCATGGAAGCCGATATGGCGGCCCGCGTGGTTTTCTATCAGACGATTCGGCAAGCTGCTTCGAGCGGTGCCGCCTCCGTGGCTGCCGATGGAAGCTGGCTCGAGGTTCAATACTATAGCCAGCCCGAGAGCTCGGCTCTCGACCGCTCGGCTCGATTCTATCTCTCGGGGCAGGATCTGCTCCTTGAGCGGACCGATCTCGACACGGGGCAATCCCTGGGTGTCCAGACGGTGTGCGCGGGCGGGACCGTCGATTCTGTCGTCTTCGCCTTGACGGGAGTTTCGGCGCGGATGTTTTTGCAACTGGACGACGGGTCGTCGACACAGGTCGTCAACGCTTCGGCCGTCATGAGGAGTCCTTAGAATGCGACCGGACAGGTGCTGCGCGAGACATCTCAGCAACCAAGGTTCCGTATTGGTAATCCTCTTGGCGTTCAGTGCCGTCGTGGCTGTTCTGGGCGCCGGCATGATCACCCTGGGCTACCAAAGCCGGGTGCGAGTCACGAAAACGGTCCAGCATATGGCAGCGCGGGTCGCGGCCGACGCGGGACTGAGCAAGGCGATCCACACCTTGACGGCCCAGTTCTACGACGGTTCACTCGATCCGCTGACCCTGCCTTCCGAGACCGATGTCGCCATTCCCAATTCTCAGGAGGAATTCACCTACACCATCAGCCTGGATGGGGCGGCCCGTTATGTCATCGTGTCGACCGGGACCTGTCGGAGCGCGCAGGCCTCCGTCGAGGCCGTGATGGCGGTGGCGCCGGTGGTTCATAAGCACGCGCTCTTGACCCAGGGCGATCTGACACTTGGGAGTTCGGCCGTGGTGGATTCATACAATGACGATGGCAGCGGTACCCCCTTGCAGATTGCCACGAACTCGACCAGTGCGAACGCGATCACGCTGTACAGAGGTGCCTACGTCGACGGCGACGTGCTGGTCGGGTCCGGAGGCGATCCGCTGGAGGGCATTGAGAGCCGGGGAGGATCGTATGCCGGCACGGCCGGCACGCAGTCGGTCAATGCGGCGATTCCGTCGGTTGTCGTGCCCGACTATCTCGCGGCGGCCGCCAGCGAGGGCAGGATCACCAGCGATGTCACCATGACCGACTCGGGCAAGTATGACCGGATCAATCTGGGCAATTCGGAAACGCTGGTAATTGACGGCGCTGTTGAGCTGTACGTGACCGGGGACGTCACGCTGGGCAGTGGCGCCCGGATCGAGATCAGGGAAGGGGCCTCCCTGGTGCTCTACGTCGACGGAGACATCGAGTACAAGACCGGCAGCCAAATTGACAATCTGACAGGAGATCCACGCCGCTTCAAGATTATGGGTACGGACAGTTGCGGAGCAGTGGAACTGAAGAATGCGGGCGATATGTACGCCGTCATTTATGCGCCGCAGGCCGACGTCACCCTGTACAATTCGGCTACGATATGGGGCTCCGTGACGTCGAAGACGGCCGAGTTGAAAGGCCGGGCCGTGTTTCATTACGACGCCTCGCTGGCGAGCTATGAAGACCCGCTACTCAGCCAACTGAAGCTGACTGGCTGGCGCGAGTACTGAACGGCTGAGAAGACCGGCTCTGGGGCGTGTGGGAAACGATGAAGAAACCGTTGCTCAGTACCTGCATTATTACGCAGAACAACGCCGCGTCACTGCGGCGTGCGATCGCCAACACCGAGCATTTCAGTGACGAGATCGTGGTGGTCGATGGCGGCAGCACCGACGGCACGGAATTCGTGGCGCGCTCCCATCCGAAGTGCGTCTATCTCCAGCGTCCTTTCGACGGGAACTTCGCCGCCCAGAAGAACTTCGGCTTCGACCACGCGTCGGGGCAGTGGATCTTCGAGTTGGACGAAGACGAGGTCGTGTGTGACGACCTGGCCGGCCGGATTCGACCTCTGGCCCAGAACGCGACGGAAGTCGGCTTCGCCCTGCGCCGGTGGTGGCTCAGTTCGCTCAGCCCGCTCCAGTACGTTAGCACCGAGTTGTTCGAGACGGCCTGGATCCCGCGTTTGTTTCGCAACGATCCGCGCATCCGCTACGTCTTTCCGCTGGATGGGCCCAACAGCGGCGTGATCCACCATGAATTCGATCGCCGGCACCAGCCGCTCTTCGTCCGGCTGAATCCCTGGCGTCTCCTGCACTTCCACTATCTGCTGCACGACCGCGCCGACCGCGAGGCTCGCTTCGCCTGGTTCAACCAGGTCGACCCCCACTGCGCCGAAACGAACGCCCGCTGCTACCTCTACGAAAACTTCAAACACCGCATCCAACCCTGTCCCGCCCGCTGTCAGGCCGACTCCTCCTTCATCGCCCCCGCGACACCACAGCCCCTGGCCGTGTAACTCCTCGGTCGTCCGTCCTCTGTCCTCTGACCTCCGTTGCCCGTCCTCCATCTTCCGCCCTCCGTTCCGCGTCCTCCTTTTTCCTCTTCGGACTCCACTATTTCGCTGCAATCCGCTGTCACTCGGCATAATGTCCACGTAGCGAACTTCCGATGGGCGACTTCTCCGAGACATGCTATGCGGAAAGCGTACAGGATCCCTGGTGGCGCTGCGGCCACTGTCAGGCCTCTTGTCTGCACGCGGCGTCCGTCGGTGCGAGGAGAAGAATGGTCCGCACTCCTTTAATTCCCCCGGCACAGATCCCGCACGACCCGGACTACTTGTCAAAATGGGCCGCGTCGTTAATCCAAACGCTACCGCTCGAAGAATGGTAGAGCCAACCGCAGCTTGGCGTGTCGGTCTCAGTTACGGGCGGGTTCGAGGAGACCGGAGCCCACCCTGTGGCTCCCTTATGCGAGCCGCTTGGACAGGGTGGTATCCTGTGGATATACGGCCCGTAGATGAACTCCTCCGTCTTGGTAAAGCTCATAATCCCGTTGTCGTTGGTGTATGCGGTCAATGCATAAAGGCCGAGCGGCGGGGTGCCGATATGTTCCGCTCTATATCGTTCGATGGCATTTCGCCATATGGCCAAATCGCGAACTATTGCCGCCTCTTCGGCCCGGGAACCAAGATTCCCGATGCGTGGAGCTGCGATCGCGACTATGATTCCGATGATAGCAATCACGATGACAAGTTCCAGTAGACTGAACCCACTGGTGGCGGCGTGGCGAACTTTCGGTCGGCGATATGTGGGATGCATCTGGTCGCGATCCACCGTGTGCTCCGAACGGCTATGGAATTGTAGCCTCGCGCGCCAGTAGCGGAGATCATCGAGGGTCTTCTTGACCTGAGCCTTCCATTGGCCCAAGCGGTATTTTGCGAAGATACTGGATACCTTTGGGACGCAGGTGCTCGGCACCGAAGGGCGACGTTCGCTGGTATAATCCCGCTTCACCGCTTCCATGAGCGCGTCGGCTCTCTCGTCAAGATGTTTGAACCTTTGGGCCGACTCCGGGACGCAACATGCAGCGATCACAGATGCATCCAGGATGAGATGCTTCTTCGCATTTGAGTTCTGGCTCATTTCAAGCACCTCGCATGGAATCAGTCGCTTTCTCGACCGCACAGTGCGCGCCTTGAAGACGTATCGGATAAACATGGAAGGCTCTTAACAGGATACATGTGAAAAACCCCTAATTTTTTGGGGTATTTCTGCCGAGCAGAAGAATGGTCCGCACTCTTTAAGTCCCTGATCAAGCTGGCGGGTAGCAAACCGGCCGCGAATCTCTCCGTCTGGTTGGTCTCGCTGCCGTGGAACAGCGCTCGCCGAGCGAAGGTCACGGACAACATCATCACCCGCGGCTGGGCAGACCCGCAGAATCGGCGCTCGCTGCGCCGCAGCCGGCCCCTGGTGCCCGGGAAGTTCTACCAGGTGACGTTCGATCTGCAACCCGACGACCAGATCATCCCGGCCGGACAGCAGATCGGCCTGATGATCTTCTCCAGCGATCGCGACTTCACCCTCCGCCCCGACCCGGGCACCAAGCTCACCGTGCAACTACGCGCCACCCATCTAACCCTCCCCATCGTCGGCGGCGCCGACGCCTACGCCCAGGCCTTCCAGGAACCGCCCTGCGAAAAAGACACCGAGTCAGAG
>CP070782.1:2661882-2664771 GCA_020346325.1 Phycisphaerales bacterium | reverse complement strand
TCTTCAAAATCAAGCCGTCGCCAATAGGCGCTCTGGTCCTTGACGGCGATGGCCTTGGGACCGAACTTCTCAAACGCGCTGTCGATGGCCTCGTGGGCCTGCTTCAGGGTAGTCACCTCGCTTCCGGCACAGTGGCTCAGGGCTCCTTTATTGACACCGCTGGCGATCCCGATCGTCCAGAGGTCGTAACTCAAGAGGTCGCTGGCCGGTTCGCTCTCCCGAAACACGGCGCTATTGAGACAGTTGATCTGCACGTGCTCAATGTTCGCCACCTCGCGCAAAATCCGACGGTAAAAGCCGGGCCGGATATCCGCGCGCAATGGCTCACTGATCGCTTCACAGTTGTCCTCGCGAATGTCCTCTTCTCCGTAGAGCGCACGGATACTCTCGCGTACACAGACCTGGTAACCCGTGTGTCGGCAACGCTCATAGTAGGGCGCAACCAGCTTCCATTTCTCCTTTGGGGAAAGCCCCCGACCTATCAGTCTCCGATAGTCATCTCCCGACATGCCGGCGACCTGCAGATCGGCATCGGTGTAGTGGCTCATGAGCATCCCGAAATCAGGTGCGGGAGTGGTCTCTTTTTGTCTCAGCCCCGTGATGCGATCTGCTTCAGGCGACAGATGCTCGTGGGTATCCATCAGGGGCGTCTTGTCCACCAACATCTGGATGCTGTCGCCGAGAGCAGCCGCCATCACCGGACCGCTCATTCTGTCTGGCATGTTCCCGCAGCCTGCCATGCTCAACCCCAGCGCCGATCCCGTGGCCCCCATAAAACGTCGCCTGTTCACTGAGACACTCATTGCCCTCGTTCCCTTTCGTTCAAATAGCAGTACGGTGCATGGACCCTTCTGGATCCTATCTCAATTCCCCTCTCGAACGGATTGAACGCCATCCATTCGACGTGTTGCGCCTCCAACTCCAGGCGAAGGATTGAGACCTCCGCATCATCGCGAATCACTTCGAGACCGGAAGCGTGAGCGGTAGCCTGCAATCGGTCGGCATAAGCTGCCTTTGCGCCGGGGTTGTTGGAGGTAGCGCGAGCTCGATACGGCGGATGTGGATAATAGACCTGTGTGAACACCAGCTTCTGTCCGGCGACGGGTGTGCCTTCCCAAACGTAACGAATCTGGTTCGGACACGCTTCGGCCCGCGGGTCATTCTCCAAACGATCCACCACCTGGAGTCGGCAATCGGCGCGCGGCGCAAACCACACCAATAGGTCCGCCGGGGGCGTCTTCATGCTGCGCGTCCCATTGTCGCCGACCGGCTGGTGAATGAAGGTGTTGGCCCAGTGCGCACCGATCTGAGGGCCGATGTTATGCGTGTTCCACACCGGCGCCACGCGTGCCTTGAAGCTCTCTTCAAAGGTCACGATCTCCCGTGTTGCCAGAAACCGGTTCTTCACGAAGACGAACTCGCGCTCGTAGACAACGGGCAACCCGTCCATGTTCTGGACACGAACGCGAGCGAAGGTGGCCTGCGGCGTATCCTCGAAGTACACCATCTCCGAGCGGATGTCCGGCATCGTACCGCGGCGCCAGAACTCATCGATGCGCAGTTTGTCGGAATGATAGCGACGCTCTGCCTGACCCTCAAGATCCTCAATGAGAGCGCGGTTTTCGGCCGAGGCGCCCTTGCTGGTCACGATCTGCGTGAACGGCGTCCCCCAGCGGTTCAGCCCCATGATGCCCCCGGGGTTGGCGGGGAAGCTCGTCGGATGCAGTTCCACCAGCGCGAACAAATCCCCCGGATTCCATCCGCTGCGCAGCACCAGCTTGTCGGGCCACTCCTTGCCTGTCATGTGCCAGCTACAGCAAATATGACCGAAATTCTCGCGCGGGTCGACGTTGCCCAGGAGACGCTCGGTCAGCGCCTTGTCCGTATGCGGAATACGCACGGCTTCGATACGCCGGTTCCATAGGGATCCGGCGTCGGGTTGCGTCGGTGTCACCGAATCGTCCGCAAACAGCCAGGCCAGCGCCATGAGCCAGGACGCCCCAGTATCGAGCCGATAGCCGCTTGAACCTGGTTCTCGTGACTGATAGCGCAGGTAGTTGAAGAGCTTGTGGGCCGCAAAGCGGTACCGCCCGTCGCCCGTCTCGGCCGCGACGCGTTCCAGCATGGCAATACGATAGTCGGCCGTACTGTTCCAACCGCCATTCGGACCGTAAGGATTGATCGCCCCGTCGGGCGTAATCTCCACCATCAACCGATCCCAAAGCCGCCGCATGCCCGAAGCCGCATAGACCCGGTCATCACCGGTCCACTGATCGCCCCCACACGCCAGTATGATGAGGGGGCCCATCATATAGCCCGTATCATTCTGCGGGACGTCCTTCGTTCTCCAGAAATCGCCGAACACCAACTCCGAGTAACGCCGCCAATGCGCCGCCTCGGGAATGTCCCGATACCATTTCGCCGCCAGGCCTTTGGCGTATCCTTCAGGCATCGAGCGATGACATCCCCCTCGCCACTCGACCGGCTCGGTATCCCAGACGTGGAGATTCCGACAGTAGCAAAGCCACATGTCCCGGAACCAGGCTGCGTCCAGCACCATCGCGCCGCCTTCGACGAGATGCTTGCGATACAGCGGGATCAGCGCGGCCGGGTGTTCGAACTGCCAAAACCATTTCCGCTCGGTCACCTGGCGCTCCATCTCTTCGTGAAAAGCCTTGAGCATGGCGATGCAGGCGTCAGCCCATATCGATTCTCCGCTCTGAACATATTTCACCAGGACGGGCATGAAGGCGCGTGGACCGTCCATACCGCGATTGGGCCGACGCGCGATATCCACCGGCCTCGTCTCCTCAATGCACTGCAGGTAGCTCGCGCGGGTCACCGAATCTTGCGGTATGGGGTAGAAATCCGGGTTTCGCACGTCGGGCG
>CP070782.1:2644847-2661782 GCA_020346325.1 Phycisphaerales bacterium | reverse complement strand
TACATGTCGACGAACTTCTTGGGCGACTGCCGCGGGTCGTGCGGTGCGTGGAAGGCGACGTACATGAAGAACAGATTGTCGCTCTGCGTGACGTGGTTGTCGAGATAGTCGATGGCGGTGTCGGCCCAGAGCTTGCTGCTGTGGACGATCTTGCCGTCGACGTTGCGCCAGTGCCCGGTGAGCGTCTTGTCGTAGGGGCTCCACGAATTGCCCGGTCGTGGTCGGTTGTACGGGTCCTTGACGATGCCCTTTTTCTTGTTCTCTTCGGCGTTGGTGTCCTTGGAGCCGAACATGCCGCCCCCGGTGGGCCCGACGGTCTTTAAGCTGCGCTGCAGCGCCTTCTTCTGGTTGTGCCACTTGCCCGTCATGAAGGTGTCGTAGCCCGCCTTGCCGAGCGTTTCGCCCCAGAGGGGATAGTCGCCGCAGTCGTTGCCGCCGCACTGCCAGAGGTAGCGCCCCGTATTGAGCATCGCGCGACTGGCGACGCAGACGGCGCCGCCCCAGGCGCCCTGGTTGAAGCAGTGCGTAAACGTCGTGCCCCGGCGGACCAGGCGATCCATATTGGGCGTCTTGACCTCGGGATTATTCAACACGTTCAACGTGCTGAAGGCCTGATCGTCGGTGAACAGGAACAAAAAATTCGGCCGGCCCTTTTGGGCGGCTTTGGCTCTGAGCGCCCAGCCTCCGGCGCCGCCCGCGAGCGCCAATCCCACTCCCAATTGCTTGAGAAAATCGCGTCGTTGCATCAGTAGTCCTTTCCGTCGAGGCTTTGCTGGCATGAAACCCGCCAAGCGTTCAGTCTGTCGATCATCTTTCGGGCAATCTCGGGCTTCTCAGTAGCCAGATTGCGTTCTTCACTCAGATCGTTCACCAGATCATAGAGCTCGAACGTGTCACCCTTGTCCTTGCTGTAGATCTTATAGCGGTTGTCGATCAGTGCCAGTTGATTTCTACTCTGAAAGCCGATCGGCCCTGGCCGCTGGTCCATCCTTCCTTCGATCAATGGCAAGAGACTGACCCCGTCGATCGGTTCGGGCTGCCGATCAGGCCGCAATCCCAGCACGTCCAGGACCGTGGGAAAATAGTCGCTGGTAGAGCAGGGCATCTGCACGACACGCGGCGTCTCAATCTTTTCAGGCCAAGCCAACAGACCAGGAACGCGCACCCCTCCTTCGTAGAGACAGCGCTTGCGTCCGCGGAGACCTTTGGTGCGGCCAGGAGCTGAGTCGTTGCCCTCCGGACCATTGTCACTACAGAACCACAGCATCGTATTGCGCGCGATGCCCAGCGTCTCCAGCTCTGCCCGCAAACGACCCACCTGCTCGTCCATCGCCGTGATGCATCCATAGTAGGCGCGGACCTTCGGGTCCTGATCCCTGTACATCGCGCGGAACCTGGGTCCAGCCACGACGGGCAAATGGGGCGCATGAAACCAGATCACGGCAAAGAACGGCGCGTTCTGCTTTGCGGCGCTGCGGACGAAGGGTATTGCCCGGTCCATGATGACACGGGAATCGTCGCCATCAAGGTTCTCCGTGACGCGCCGACCCGGGCCAGACCAGTAATACGTTCCATACGGCGTATCAGCACCGGGTGTCTTCATTGGGTCCCAGGTAGGTACCTTCGCTTCCGTGGAAAAACACGTGTCGAAACCATGTTCCCAGGGTGGGGCGTAGTGCTCGGTCTGCCCGGGTCGGCCTCGATTGGAGTCTTTGACCTCGGTCGTCAGCGTGCCCAGGTGCCACTTGCCGAAATGGCCCGTGGTGTAGCCTTGCGTCTTGAGCACCTCAGCGAGTGTGACTTCCTGGTCGCGCATGTGTCCGACGTTGGCGTGAAAAATACCATAGCGATAGGGGTGCCTCCCCGTGAGGCTACTGCCGCGCGTGGGCGAGCAGACGGGAGCGCCGGAATACCAGCGCTCGAAGCGAAGGCCCTCGGAGGCCATTTTGTCCAGATTTGGCGTCTTGAGGACGGGATGACCGTTGTAGCCCGTATCTCCCCAACCCTGGTCATCGGTCATACAGAGGATAATGTTGGGCCGGCTGGCTGCTGGTCCGGCTGAAAGCCCACGCGAAAAACCACCGGCTGCCAAGACAATCCCCAAGTTCTTGAGGAAGTCGCGTCTGGTGGTCTCTCGTTGGCTCATACAGGTTCTTTCGTCGATATTATGGCTTGCGATCCCAGGGATTGGCGAGGCGCGGTCTGTATTTCGGTCGAGCGTCCTGGTCCGGCATGGAGTCGACCACTTTCTGGAATTTCTGTCTGGCTTTGACGTGGGCCGGTTCCTGGCTCTCGATCAGGTTCTTTTGTTCCCAAGGGTCTTCCTGAAGATCATAGAACTGCTCGATTTGTCTATCGGTGTTCACCCAGACCTTGTAGCGCTGGTCACGGATGACGCGCGAGGCGTAGTCATGTTGCCCCCGCACGCCCTGGTCGTCGAGACGGGCCGGGCCGTGGCCCAGCGCCATGATCCACTCGCGCGGCGAATCGTTCGTCTTGCCCAATAGCAGCGGGGCGATGGAGATACCATCGATCTCGGTATCTTCTGGCACGGCAGCGCCGCCCAACTCCGCAAAGGTGGGCAGTAGATCGGTAAAGTCCGTCAGCGCGTCTGTCACGACGCCCGCCGGCACGAGGCTCGGACCGTTGACGATGAAGGGCGCGCAGACACCGGCCTCCGATTTCTTGCCTTTGCCGCCTTTGACCTTCCATCCTCCTATCATTCCGGCCAGGCCACCACTGGAGCCATTGTCGGTGGTGAAGATGACGATGGTGTTGTCGCGCAAGCCAAGATCGTCAAGCGCGTCGACGAGCCGACCGACGAGTTTGTCCGTGTAGCGGATCATGGCCTTGTGTTTCGCGTAAGTCTCCGTGGCCTCGGGCTCGTCCGGCGTGGGCACCAAAGGTCCGTGCGTCAGGCACATCGGGAAATAGAGGAACATCGGTTCGTCCCGGTGCCGCCTGGCGAAGTCGATCAGGAAGTCGGCGTAGATGTCTGGTCCGAACTTGGCCGTGTGGGTCTTGCTGCCCTCGGGTGTGTTGATGTACGCGTCCCAGTAGCGCTCGCCACTGAGCGGATTACCGCCCTCGTAGCCGGTCCACATGCACCAATCGTCGAAGCCATGCCTGCGCATCGCATCGGGCATGATGCGGAAGTCGTTGATCTGCCATTTGCCCGCCGCGGCGGCCGCATACCCGGCGTCTTTCAGAACGCGCGCGACGGTAGTATAACGCTTCGGATCGAAATAACCCACGCCCCAGCGCGGGACATCCCAGTGATTGACCCAACCCGTGCGCCAGGGATACTGGCCTGTCAGCAGGGTGGCTCGCGAGGGCGTGCATTGCGGCATTGAATAGGCCGAGGTGAAGCGCATGCCACCGGCCGCGAGAGCATCGATGTTAGGCGTCTGAATCTCGTCGGCGCCGTAACAACTGATCCACTCCTTGCCCAAATCATCGACCATGATAAAGAGAATGTTGGGTTTCGCGCGTTCGCGTCGCCCTGGTTGGGCCGTACCTGCCATGGCAGCCCAGGCCACACCGGTCCCGATGAGCCTGAGGAATTCCCGTCTGTCGATTCGTTGTTCCATGGGCGCGCACCTGAAGAACATCGGATACCTGGCCATACTTTTACCGGAATGATTCTAACGGTGCGTCGGGCAATTCTCAAGGGTGCAGACTTATGCAGGTCATCTCCGGGACTGTCGGGACACGGGTGGCTCCAGGACCACTCGCGTCGCCGCGATTTGCTCGACGGCTTTTCGTGACAAGGGGGCCGGGCGGAGCTCGCCATGTCCCCACAATTCATACCCACTCAAGCGGTAGGGACTCTCGGGGTGTTCGGACACGCCGACAGGGAGCAGAGCCATGGCCTTGTCTGCGTCATCGAGCGGAACGTACTGCGTGTACGACTGAGCCCTTTGAGAGAGGATGGTACCTCCCTCGATGCAGCGCAAGGCCGGAAACGTGACATCCTCGTCTTGGTCCAGCGAACCAAAGCCGTCGAGCGTCGACATATAAGGCAGTTTCGTTGCGACTAGCTCGGCCTGGGCCCTGGCGTGCCACTGGCTGGGATCGTCGCCGTAGCGGTTCTTGCCGTAGCGCCAAGCGGCGCGCAGGATGAGGTTCACGTAGTCGGCCTCCTCTTCGCTGAGCATAGCGTTGGGATTTTTGGCAATGCGGGCATCAAGCCTCTGGAGCATGTTGCACAGGCCCGAACCACCGCCGCCGTAGATAGTCGCGGCCGCGAAATTCCGCCGAAAGGCCGTCGGCATCAGGTTGAGGATATCCGTGCCTTTGATAGACATTTCCATCTTGTAGCCGGCAGAACGCCACTCTTCGAGATAGTCCAGGGCCAAAAGCGTCTCTTCCTCCAGCGGATACTGCTGGATATCACGCAGGTGATAGCCCAGTTTGACGAGATCGCGCTTGATCGGTGCGACGGTGTCGTAATGGATGTCGAGCACGTCTTCGGGCGTGAAGACGTCCCGGGCCATGACGCGTTCCTTGAGACGCCACGAACGATCGGTGTCACCGAGGCTGCCAGTCGAGATGCCCATCGAGATCGGATAGAACGACGCGATCGGACGGTGGTTCGCGGTAACGAGCCAGCCTTGCTCAGGGTTGATCACTTGAGGCAATAGCTCGTGGGGCAGGATGCCTTGCCAGTCGTTGGCGCTGTCCCACCCTTCGTGCGCCGCCCGGTCGTCGAGCAACGCGTGCGGCGAGCGAATCGGCAGGGCCAGGACCGTCTTGTAGCCAATATTGCCCTGGCGGTCGCCAAAGACGCAGTTGGCGCTGGGGAAGCGCCAGCCGCCGAGCGCCTGCTGGAATCCTTTGGCATCCTTGGCGCGCATCATGGCCAGCAGTCCTTCGAACGTGTCATGCTCGGGCTCGCAGATTGGAATACGCTTCAATGCCACCTCATCACCACGGCGGGCACCCATCGCAATGGACGTGACTACCGGACCGAAACGCGTTTGACGCACCTTCAGCGTTCGAGGCCTGCCATCCTTAACCTCGATCGTTTCGGTCCGGACGTCCATGTCGAGCCATTGGCCATCGACCTGGTACTGGTCGGGTCGGTTGGGATCGGTCTTCAGAACGAAGAGATCCGCCTGATCGGCACCGAGCGCGGTCAGGCCCCAGGCGACGTCAGGCGTGAAACCGATCAGGATGCTAGGATTGCCCGGCACGCCTATGCCCCGAGCGTTAAACGTCTTGCCGACGATGTGAAACTCGTAGAACAGCGACGGGTTACGAACAGGGGTTTGCGGGTCACTCACCAACACGGCCGACCCGTTCGTGGTGCGGCGCTTGCCGACGACCCACGCATGGCTGAAGCGCGGTCCGGGCGGGACCCGTCCTCGCATCGGCGTGACATCCACTTTGCGCTTCAGGTTGTGCTCGGCTGCGTAGTCATAGAGCTTCTCAACCCATGCATCGCTGACGTCGCGGCGCTGGATAACTGAAGCATCGTCCCGTACGGGCCGCAGGCGCGTGACGCTCTCGCTGTCGCGGGGTGTGAACATCTCGATCTGCCGCTGGCCCGCTTTGATCTGGTAATAGGCTCCCATCTCACGCAGACCATCGCCGGCGAAGAACAGCCCCATCCGCCACCACGAGGCGATACAGGCGGCGGGCGTCCAGGGCTCAGGCTCCAGGTTGTACATTTCGAGAAGATACAGAAGATCGTTCGGGTGATGAACGATGTAGTCGTTAACGCCCTGGCTATACGCTTCCAGCAGAGCACGCTGCTCCGATCCCAACTGGCGGGCCGTTTCCTGGGCGGCCCGGTAGTAGCCGATGGTGCGCATCTTGACATCACTGCGCAGGGCCGAGTTACTTCCTTGAGGCCGCCGTCGCGTGACACCCACCTTCATGTCCCCGACGTGCTCGGCCAGTCGCCCCTGGATGATGCGGAGGTTGTAGTACATCTGAAAAGCCCGGTCCTGCGCGCTGGCGTAGCCCAGCCCGTACATCGCGCCGGCGTCGGTCTCGGCAAAGACGTGCGGCACGCCCCAACGGTCGCGGATCAACTCGACTTGACCGTAGGGACCGGCGTTGTCCTTGCCGACCGGCGTGCCACAGCCGGCGAGCAGGCTGGCCAGCGTGACCAGTCCGATGAATGCGAGTCGAGTCCTTGCTGTCTGCATGCGTGGTGTCTCCATACGAGTAGCCGATGTCATCAATACAGGTTAGACGTCCGGCTCGTCGTCGCTATTTCCTCCAAATTCCGCGCCGGCGATGACGATGACGTATTCGCCCTTGGGCTTTTCCGGGAACTCGTCGAGCAGTTGCGAAAGCCGACCACGGGTGACACGTTCGTGCAACTTCGTCAGCTCTTTGCAGACGGCCCCGTGCCGATTGCCGAAAACGTCCAATGCTTCTTCCAGGAACTTTCGCAGGCGATAGGGGCTTTCGTAGTAGATCAGCGTGTGTGGCGAGTCCTTGTCCATCTCCAGAAATCTACGTCGTTTGCCGGCCTTGTTGGGCGGGAACCCCCGATAGGTGAAGCTGTAGACCGGCATTCCTGAGAGCACCAAGGCAGTGACGAACGCGGTGGCGCCGGGTATGGCCGTCACTTCGATGCCTTCTTTCACCGCCTCCCAGAGCGCGACGAAGCCGGGGTCGGAAATGCTGGGCGTGCCCGCACTGGTGACCAATGCGATCGACTTGCCCTCTTGCAGCAGCCGAACGATCCGGCCGATCACCTTGTGCTCGTTGTGCTCGTGGAAAGAGATCTGGGGCTTCCGGATGTCGAAGTGCTTGAGCAGGCGTCCGGTCCGGCGGGTGTCCTCACTGGCCACGTAGTCCACCTGCTTGAGCGTCTCCAACGCGCGCAGGGTGATATCGCCCAGGTTGCCAATCGGCGTCGACACAAGATAGAGCATCAGAAAACCACCCACCGAAGACGGCGTCGTCATCGCGCCATGAGACCTTACTCCACCGACGCCGCCTCATAGCGGTCCAGCGCCTTTTGCATTCCTTGCCGGGCTTGTTCGTCTCCTTCGGCCAGAGCCACAGCCTTCTTCTGGTATGCGACGGCCTGCCCGACATACTTCTTGCCCAACTCGTAGAGGGCCAGAGCATAGGTATCGAGAAGAGCCGGGTTCTTCTCTTCGGTCAGTTTGACCGCCTTGGCCGCGGCCCTATGGGCCAACTCCAGATCGCGATTGGCCTTGGCAATCTCCGTCAGAATGTTCCAGGCCAAGGCGTTGAGCATCTCGGCGTGGTCTGAACTGTCGACGAGTTGAGCGCCGATCTCGGCCGCCTTGTCGCCGCCTGCGCGGGCCGCGGCAAAATACTGCCCGTAAAGCTTGACTAGGCGCGCCTGTTCCGCCTCTTCAGCGGCCTTCTTCTTCGCATAGCCAACGTAATCGAATTGCCCGGCCAGCACCTCCTCCAACACTTCGTCCATTCCGTCCAGGGGATGGCCGTGCCAAGCAAGGTTGCCATCCTTGCCAACGATGAAGGCGTGCGGAATGCCCCCGATGCCGAACGCTCCCATGTACCCGTTGGAGACGTGCCCCTGAGGGTCGATTGCGACGGTGTAGTCCATCTTCCCAGCTTTCTCTCCTGCAACGAATGGTTTGACGATGTCAGCGGCTTCGTTAGAGATTCCGATGATGGTCACGCCCTTGTCTTTGAACCGACGTTGCAGTTCCGTCAGATGCGGAATACTCCGCCGGCACGGGGGGCACCACGTCGCCCAGAACTCGACCACGTAGGCCGAACCCTTCTCGATCTCGACCGGCCCGCCTTTGATCCACTGCAATCCCTTCAGCGGCGCCGCCGGTTTGCCCAGCTTGTCCAACGACGCAGCGGCCTGCTGTCCCCGGCCGCGACCAACCAGAGCCACGAACACCAGAAGTGCTACCGCGGTCAAACACACACCCACTTTCGTTTTCATGATGGCTCCTCTCTGTCTTGCGACACCGTGGTGCGAGATGTTGAGTCTTGCCTTTGATTTGACGAGACGTCCGCGCCTTTTCAGTTCACCATCTTACCAGCGCCGCGCTCGCTTGGGAACCGCCCAAATCTAACCAGAAACCTGCTCACGGCTCCAACTCCCCCAATTCGTGCAGGGTAATGGCCGAGAGGACCATCGCGGCCGTTTCGGTGCGCAGGATGCGCGGGCCCAGGCCGACCGGGACGGCACCGCCGGCGCAGGCCTGCCGGACTTCGTCGTCACTGAAGCCTCCTTCGGGGCCGACCAGGATGGCGATGGATGCGGGGAGATTGTCGTCAGGCCGTACCGCCTCCTTCAGTGAGCAGGTCCGGCCCGAGGTCGCGGCGATTAGGGCCCGGTCGAAATCGCCGAACTTTGAGAGAGCCTCGTTCCAGGTCGTGGCCTCTTCGATTTCAGGTATCAGGCCTCGGTGCGACTGCTCAGCGGCTTCGGTGAGGATACGCCGCCAGCGCGTCAGCTTCTTGGCGTCAATCCGTTTGGCCCGGGCGATGCTCCGCTCGGTCTGCACCGGGACGAACCGCGCTACGCCTACCTCAGTCCCTTTCTGGAGCACCCACTCGAACTTCTCCCGGGCGAGCAGACTTTGAAACAACGTGATCCTGAGCCTGGGCTCGCCCGACGAGTGCCGTTTGCCTGTAACCCGACCCGTCACTTCCCGTTTCGTCACCGTCGTCAGCGTCACATCGTACTCATAGCCGGCGTTGTCCAAAACGATCATCGCGGCGCCGGCCTGGAGCCTGAGCACATGACAGACTTGATGCGCCTGCTCGGCACTGAGCCGAACCTCCTGATCCTCAAACCCCGATTTGGAGACGAAGAAACGATGCATCACGGCATATTCCTCGTTCAGATCACCGTGTTGAGAACGGCTTGCCTATGATCTCGAAGACCTGTTCGGCTATGAACACTTTGTTACGTTTTGCAGTGCCCACCTGTTTGAGAATACCTACCTTGATCAGTCGATTGATACTGTTCTTTGCTGTCGCATATGTCACACAGAAGTAGTCTCTCACGAAAACCACCGTTACCACCGGACGTTCGATGAGCAAATCGACCAACTTGTACTGGATGGCTGAGCGTCTTGATTTGACCATCGTGTGAAACTGCTGCTGCAAGTCCATGAGCTGTCTGGATCTGGCAAACGCATCCAACGATTGCTCTTGAATTCCGCGCAGGAAGAAGAGCATCCACTGACGCCATTCGCCATGCGTGCTGACGCGCAGGAGTCTCTCATAGTACTGTTCACGATTGCGCTCAAAATAGGCACTGAGATAGAGCAGAGGCTTGTCCAAGATGCCTTTGGAACAAAGCAGCAGAATGATCAGTAGTCGGCCAATTCGACCGTTGCCATCGCGGAAGGGATGGATCGCTTCAAACTGGTAGTGAACCATCGCCAGCCAGGCCAGGACAGGGGCGCTTCCAAACGGCGCGTTGATGAATCGCTCCAGTGCATCAAGGCAGGCGTCCATCTCCTGCGGCGGAGGGGGGACATACCGCGCCTCTGCAATCGTACAGCCACGAGAGCCGATCCAGTTCTGGCTTCTTCTGAATTCTCCTGGCCGATCTTTCTCGCCACGGACACCTTTCAAGAGAATCTCGTGTAGTTCTCGGATCATTCGCAGGCATACCGGAATCTCATTACAGCGCTTTAGACCGTGATCAAGGGCGCGCACGTAGTTCGACACTTCTCTGACATCGGGCACTTCAGACTGGACGTCAGGTTCCTGCATCTCGAAGAGGTAGATATCCCTGACCTCGGCCTGCGTGCCCTCTATCCGACTGGACATCTCAGCTTCTCGGCGCATGAAGGGCGCGATCAGCAGGCTGGGGTTGGGTAGGTTCAAACCAATCCCATGCAGTTGGCCTATGGCACGATCTGCCTCTGATAGGGCCGTGACCAATTCGCCCGTCCACTCCACGCGCGGCGGGAGGTTATCGGGCACAAACGCCTGCTCTCCTTCGATTGTGGGAGTCAAATGCCCGACACCGTGATTGTCTACCTCGTGTGGTTTCATCAAATTATACTTTCGCACAATTGAAGTCGGTCTTATTGTAGTTTTTGCCAAAAAAGTATAATAAGATACATATGGATTGCCAAAGAAAAGCGGCTCCACTGAAGGCAAAACTCGTAAACTCTTTTTCATAAACATTTTGTATGCTATGATACTTTTCTATCATTTGCCGAGGGCTTATTATACTTTTTGGCCCAAAAGTATAATAAGGATCGCTCCCGGACCGAATCAGACGTAAGGGGCGTAACGTGGAAGGTATGATTTCTATCCTGTTTGAGGACACGGATGTCATCGCGGTTGACAAGCCTGAGGGACTGGCCGCGATTCCTGAGCGGCATCCGCAGGGCGGTTCGCTGCTGGAGTTACTCCAAGCCCAGCGGGACGAGAAGCTGTTCGTCGTCCACCGGATCGACAAGGGCACCAGCGGCGTGATCGTCTTCGCTCGCAACGCTCAAGCCCATTGCTTCCTCAACCAGCAGTTCGAGGCCAGACAGGTAGAGAAGGTCTATCTGGCTCTCGTCCACGGCGTGGTCGGTGAAGATACGGGTGTGATCGACCAACCGCTGCGCCAGTGCGGCTCGGGCCGCAGCGCGGTCGATCCTCAGCGAGGTAAAGCGAGTGTTACGGATTTCTGCGTCGTCGAGCGCTTCACCTCTCATACCCTCATCGAGGCTCGCCCTCGGACGGGCCGGCGCCACCAGATCCGAGTCCATCTCTACCACGTCGGCCACCCCGTTTCCGGCGACCCGCTCTACGGCGACTCCGCGATTCAGAGGACCTTCCCCCGCCTGATGCTCCACGCGCAAAGACTCACCCTGCAACTACCCTCCGGCGCAGAGTTGACCGTCGAAACTCCTGCCTCAGTCACATTCACATCGCTCTGCCAGAACCTGCGTGGCGAAAAATCTTAGGCCAAGTTCCACAAGACGCGCAGGGTAATTGTGGCTTTACTACTTGCCGCACCACGTGTTATCGCGCGTGCAACGAATTCTGTGCGCCAAGAGAGACTGTCAGATATCCAGCGAACACGGGGATGCGGCGCCGATTATACTAGTGTATATATAGGAATACTGGGATACACGTATATTATCCTATAGGATTTTGAACGTTTGTGCCTCCGGGGAGGGTTGATCATGCAAAAGACCAAACATTTGACCAGCATCGCATTGTTAACAGGCTTTCTGGCGGTTCTGCCCGTGCACGCCGCCCCGACATCGTATTCGGGAAGCCTGACAACGGCCGATGGAGGCCTCATAGGCACTGGCGGCTGGGTTAGCGACCCCGACGACGATGTCGTGTTCAGTTGGCGCGTAACGCAGAATCCCGATCTGTCCTGGCACTATCTATACACCTTCGACAGCACTGGCATTCACGGAGACATCAGTCATCTGGTGATCGAGACGTCCGCCACGTTCACGACCAACGACATCTACAGCGACACGCCGTCGGTAGAACGTGGTGGTCCCGATTTCCACGGCGAGGGGAACGGAAATCCGAACATTCCGGAAACCGTCTACGGGGTCAAGTTCCAGAATCCGGGCGGCTCCATCATGACGGTGGAATTCGACAGTCGGCGCGATCCCGTATGGGGCGACATTTTCGCCAAGGGTGGAGAGCAGTCGGGCCAACTCTGGAACGCTGGCTTCACCAATCCAGACAGTGATCCGATCGCCCCGCCGCAAGACGGTTCGACTGAGTATCATGTGCTCGTGCCCGACTCGACCAACAGCACCGTCCCGGGGCCGGGAGCGCTGCTCTTGGCTGGGCTTGGTGTCGGAGGTGTCGGATACCTGCGGCGACGTCGGTCCCTCTGAGAATCCCTGTCCAGCAAACCGAAGGCTGTGGCATCGCGCTACAGCCTTTTTCTGCGCGCTGTGGCAACGTGGCTCTGCCTGCTTCACGCATGGCGGCCTACTTCGGCTCTTGCTGAGCCAGGGCCGCGAGGATGCGGCGGGCGGTTTCGGGCGGTAGCTCGGCGGGGCCGGTATCAGACTGGTCGCTTGCCGCGTTTGGGGAGGCGGTGAGAGTTGGGTTGTCGAGTGTGATGATGTCTAGACAGGCCTTGCGGGCTGTCTCCTCCTTTTCGCAGTCAGTCAAGGCGACGAGTTTGCCCGCGGCCACGGTGGCATAGCGGGCGAGAATGAGACGGCCCGAGCGATAGGCCTGGGCCATCTTCCATTCGAGATAAGCGATGAAACGCTCGTCGGCCAACCAGCGGCTGTACAGGGCGCGGCTGACCTTGTGCTTGTCCAACACGTCCTGTTCGTCCATTTCAGCCATGAAGAGGTCTTCGATCACGGCACGCTGTCGTCGGGTTAACTTCTTCTCTTTGGGCATAGTGGTACCTTCACTGCAAAAGGAGTTATTGGGAAACGGTCTTTGTGTATTCTCGGGTTCGGCGTTACACTAGAATGGGAGTGTTTGGACGACGCTGTCGAGCGCCGGTCTTCGGGGATCAGTCAAAGGCCACAATAGTATCTTAAGGAGCCAGGAATGGACAGAAAGAGATGCTCCGGTATGATGCTGGTAACCACCTTAGCGTTGATGATTGGCGGTTGTTCACACGGTTCAGGTCTTGAATTCGGGGCGTTCGGATCGTCCCTGGATTCCGACGATCTGGGCGATGGATACGGCGGTGGCGTCAAGGCGGAACTGAACCCCATCGACATGATCAGCGTCGATGCGCGAGCGAGTTGGATCCACTTCGATGACACGGATATCGACATGGTTCCGCTGGAACTGGCCGGATTGCTGAACTTCCCGATACTCTGGGAACACATCGTTCCCTATATCGGTGCCGGTGTCGGGTACTACCTGTTCGACGGCAGCGGGGCCGACCTGGATGACGAGGTAGGGTTCTTCCCGCTGGCCGGCTTGGAGATCGGCCTTCACAGCGTCTCGGTCCTGGCGGAGGCGCGCTGGCTGTTTCTGGAGACCGACGTCGAGGGCGCCGAGGACGAGCTGCGGAACCTCACCGAGGCAGACGTGGATGGCTTGGGGGTCAATCTGGGACTCCTCTTCCGCTTCTAGGTCGGAGACTTGACAGACGTCGCGGTCCTATGAATCCGAAAGCTGCACAAGTCTGGAACTTTGCCCTGGCGAAGATGGCTGAAGCCCGGCAATTCCTCGAACGAGAAGACGACGAGATGGCCAAGACGGAGATCGCCAAGGCGGTCTATGTCGGTGCTGGTGCGCTGCTCTATCTTCTCGGCGAGGGCCAGGCCGAACAGGCGGCCCACCAAGCAGCACAGCGCTTCATCAGCGACATGGCAGCCGAAGACTGCTCGGGGAGTGAAGCCTACATGGCCGCCCGCAAGGTCCTGGGCTTTATTGCTGAGATGTCACCACCAGAACAACAGCTCCCGGCGCCGTAAGCGTCCGGTGGGGCGGAAGAACGAAGCCATGACGACCAACAGCGCGACAGCCTTGATCACCGGGGCTTCCAGTGGTATCGGCGCCGAGTTGGCCTGCATCCACGCGGAGCACAAGGGGAACCTCGTGCTGGTGGCGCGACGCATCGACCGGCTGGAAACGCTCAAGACCGAGCTGGAGCAAGCCCACGGCATCACGGCGCACGTGATCGCCAAAGACCTGGCCAATCCGGAAGCGCCCCGACAAATCTACGACGAACTCGCAGCGCGAGATATCCAGATCGATTACCTGATCAACAACGCCGGGTTCGGTTATGGTGGGCTTTTCCACGAGCAGGACTGGGCCAGGAACGAGTCCATGATCAAGGTCAACATTTTGGCCCTGGCTGCTCTGACCCGTCTCTTTATACCCGAGATGATCGCGCGCGGCACGGGCCGGATTCTTAACGTCGCTTCCATGGCCGGCTTTCTGCCTGGTCCTTTGCAGGCGGTGTACTACGCGACGAAAGCCTTTGTGGTGTCGTTCAGCGAGGCGACGAGCAACGAGCTGACCGACACGGGTGTGACCGTCACGGCTTTGTGCCCCGGGCCGGTCGATACCGAATTCATCGAGCAGGCCAATCTGAGGAAAGCCAGAGGCTTTGCACGCACCGTCTCGCCGCGCGGCGTCGCCCAGGCGGGCTACAACGCGATGCTAAAAGGCAAAACCATCATCGTCCCGGGCCTTGTGAACAAGCTAATCATCCACCTACTCCTACGACTGACACCTCGCAGCCAAGCCACTTCCATTTCTCGCGCCATGATGGAGAGGAAAGCCTGATACTGTCCGGATACGAATAGCTTGTGATCCTGACTCAGGAGGAATCATCGCCATGACTCTAGAAGAGCTGACCGCACTGGAAGACGAGTGGCTCGCGAAGCACCCTTCACAAGGTTTCATGGAAGAGAAGGATGCGCTGTGCAAACAGAATGGCATCTACGATGCCTGGCGAGGGATCTTCGCCGAATACGTGGCTTTGGCGCGGTCTGGCGATCTGGAAGCTCTGAAACGCGCTCTCTTCCCGGCCTAGTATGAGCAAGCCGAACCAAGCCCATTAAGCGGCCTGTGTCGGTTGGACACCTGGCTCAAGAAAGAGGTCTTCCAGATGCTCGAGGATCTGATCGGTCAGAATGCCCTGGACGACGAATTGAAATTCATGCTGCCGTACTATTACCTCATCGCTGACTGGTATCTCCTTCCCGGTCTTGCCCGGCTGGAGAAGGTCAGCAAGAAAGGTGATTCGAGTCTTTACAGGCAGGCGGCTCTGGAGTCTTCGTTTGTCAATCGCGGCCGGGCGACGTCGCGTCCTTCTATAATCCGGCGTTGGACAAGCGCCTGCGCATCGAGCACGAGGACAACGCTAACACGATGGGCAGGCGGGCCGGCCGCAACGTGGTCGGCGCGAACGAACCGTATCATTATCTGCCGTACTTCTACTCCGATCTGTTCGACCTTGGCTATGAAGCCGTGGGCGAATTGGACTCCCGCCTGGAGACCGTGACAGACTGGCCGGAACCTTACCAGAAGGGTGTCGTCTACTACCTTCAGGACGGCCGTGTTCGAGGCGTACTCTTGTGGAGTGTCTGGGACCAGGTCGGAGCCGCTCGTGAACTGATCGCGGAGAAAGGCCCATTCAAAGCAGGGGATCTCAAAGGCCGCTTGCCGAAGACAGGCTAGCCCGTGACAGATGAGTTTTGTTTGACAAACACACGCCGAAACGCTATACTAAAAAAGTAATGGATAAGGAATCGGCGGCATTGCCCGCCGCTACGGAGAAGGGTGCAAACGATGGCCCACCGCTGTGAAGTTAAGTGTCCCTACTGTGGTGACACACACACCGTTGAAGTCCCAAGTCGCTTTCCCCGCGTGCAAGGCGTCCATCCGAGTAACGCAGGTCTCTTCCTCAACTATGTGGGCCTGTTTCGCCGGCTCTCCGACGAGATCGAGCGGCGCTGCCCCAAGACCCGGCAACTCTACCACGTCGTCTGCGCCCGGAAGCCGGCGCGCTCCTGACGACGTCGACCAATCGAGCAACCTAGAACGTCACCGGCAAACTGAGACGGCTTTAGTTCAAGGTCCCCCGATCGCGGCCATGAGCGGGTTGAACAGGTGCCGCTCCAATCCACCCCAGAAACCCTTGCCTTGAGACGGGTCATAAAGGTTGGCCCCATTTCGAACGACGATCAGATCGAGACTCGGCACCACCAGCAACACCTGATTGCCGGCCCCGGCGCCAGCAAAGGCATCTCGCGGCACCTGCGGCCAGACGCCATCAGCGTTCGTCCACCAGCCCAACCCCGAGGCCGGCTGCGGATTACCGGGCGGCTGGCCCGGAAGCGGTGTACCGGCGGGGCGGACGACTTCCTCCACCCAGCGAGACTCGATAAGCTGTTTGCCCTGCCAGTTGCCTTTGTGGAGCATCAGAAGGCCGACGCGCGCCGTGGCCCGTGCGGTGTATGATCCACCTCCCCAGTTGGCCACGAGCCTGAGCCTATCGACCTCGAACGTTTTGCCATAGCCGATGGACCAGGCGCTGTCGCGCACGCCAATCGGTCGCATGATCCGGTCGCGCAACAAGGTGCGAATGTCACTGTATGGGCTGCCCTTCAAACTCGCCGTCACAGCGTAGGAGAGCATGCCCATGCCGGGATTGCTGTAAGCATATTGGGTACCGGGCGTGAAGATCACCGGCGCCTCATCGCGCGCGAGCGTAAAGGGGTCGGGCTCCTGCCGCCAGAAGCCTCCTTTCCAGCCAGGCAGTGACATATGTTCGGCGGTCAGTGTCACCCCTCGTTGTCGGGCCGCCAGGCGATCCTGCTCGCTCGCCTCGGCATCTTCGATTCCTGCGCTGTGTGTGGCCAGGTGCCGGATGGTGATCTTCGACCTCACGGGATCGTTGGCCCACTGGGGGATGTATCGCCACGCCGGATCATCAACCGCGATGAGACCGTCGTTGAGTGCGACCAGCAGTGACATGCCCCCAACGAGGGCTTTGGCCATCGAAGCAGTGTAGTGCTTCTTCTCCACGCCATGGCCAGGCGCATACCACTCACAGACAATCTTGTCATTTCTGACGATCAGCAGCGCCTTGGTGCCGCGCTGGGCCAGCGAATCACGCAGAGCGTCCAACTTCTCAGGTGAGAAACCCTGAGTCGTGGGCCAAACGATCTGCCATTCAAAGGGTTCTGCCGCAACACAAACCGGCCCGCACAGAGCCAGGGTCAGCGAGAAAGCGATAGCTTCCTTTCGGAATCGTGCATACGCATCCATAGTCATCTCCTGCTCTGCTGCCCACTGGGGGCATACTGCTTGAACCCTTTTGATGATATCTCCGCTCCGCGTGAACCGCAACGGCGACCATGTGGTGCCTTAAACTCCCATCTGTCGCCGTCGCTCCCGTAGGAGAGGCTTGGGCCAGGTTAGTCAATACCTCCGGCAGAGCCGGAGGCTTGGATGGTGAACCGCTCAAAGCGGATTGTTTGTGAGCCGCCATGGCGGCGGTCAGTCGAACATCTTCATCTGATCTAGGCGACGATCCTC
>CP070782.1:2642142-2644747 GCA_020346325.1 Phycisphaerales bacterium | reverse complement strand
CCAAGATGTACCTCCTGGGTGCCGCGGCGCTGCTCATCGTTTTTCTTATGACCCGTCAGCAGATGCGACTGCGGCTGCTGCGCTGCGCGATCCTGGCCGCCGCCCTGGGTCTGGACATCTTCCTGGGCGCCCAATACATCGTCGACAAAACCTTCTGAACTCGCTCGCCTCCTGCGATGCCGCCCGCGGACAATTCGCCTGCCGATCTCCGCCCGGTATTGATGGACGACCCTGATTGTATTAGAATCCTACGGCGAACATGGTTGATGCTGACGGACAAATCGACTATTGGCGTCGGGGCGCCGATGAGGACTGGGAAGTCGCTGCCCGGCTGGTCAAGGACGGAAAGAGCCGGCACGGACTGTTCTCTGCGCATTTGGCGCTGGAGAAGACGCTCAAGGCCCTGGTTTGTCGACGGACGCGAGACATTCCGCCCCGAATACACAACTTGGTTCGTCTGGGCGAACTGGCCGGCCTGGAGCCTGACGACCGGCAGGCGGATCTTCTTGCTGACATGAATCAGTTCAACATCGAGGGGCGCTACCCTGAGTTCCGCGGAGCGGCGCCTGATGCGCAGGAAGCGGCCGACTATCTGGCTCGATCTCAGGAGGTGCTGACGTGGCTGACACAACAGTTCTAGAGATCGTTCGACAGTATCTCCGTAATATCGCCGAGCAGGGTATTCAGCCGCATATGGGGATCCTCTTTGGTTCCTACGCGTCGGGACACGCCACCCGGTGGAGCGATATCGATCTGCTGGTGGTCTCGGCTGCCTTTGACGGCTCCTTTCCCCGAGAGATGGTTAATCGCCTGTGGCGCGTGGCGGCACGTACGGACAGTCGCATAGAGCCTATCCCCTGCGGTCAGCGGCAGTGGATCGAGGACGCCACCACGCCCATCATCGAAATCGCACGCCGCGAAGGGGTGCAGGTTATGCCCGACGACCCCGGTGAACAGGCTCATTGAGCCTCGGAGCACGCGGCACGATCGACAAGATATTCTGAACCTCCCACCTCCGGGCGGCGAATAGCTTTTAGGAGCCACAAGTCGCAAACCGTCAACGAAGAGGTTCCTCGTGCACGCTTCGAAGGCCAATACGCACAGCACTGTCTCATTGAGCCAGGTCAAGGCGTACATCCTGGCCGATGATGGCATTTTCCCCAACAACGAGCGGCTGCCCCTGCTGGTCTATCATGGCGTGCTGGGCACGCCTGCTCTGGACCTCGTCGCTCGGGCTCGCGAACTGTTTCACCAGAATCACTGGGGCGAAAGCTGGATCAATGGGATCTATGACTTCCATCACTACCACAGCACGGCGCACGAGGTTCTCGCCATCGCCGCCGGAGAGGCCAAGGTGCAGTTCGGCGGTAAGCGGGGCGTGATCGCCACGGTCGAGGCAGGCGATGCCGTCGTCATCCCGGCCGGCGTCGCCCACAAGAACCTCGGCTCCGGCTACGATTTCACCGTCGTCGGCGCCTACCCGAAGGGCCAGCATTACGACATGTGCTACGGCCAGGAAGGCGAACGCCCTGCCGCCGACCAGAATATCGCCTCCGTCCCCCTGCCCCAGGCCGACCCCTTCGGTGGCCCCACCGGCCCGCTGATGCACCATTGGACCGCGTAGTCTCCTTCCCCGTTTCGCACCCGCGCAGAGACGCGAGGCGCTGATTCCCCGCCCATTCCCGTCAGTGGCTTGGCGGGTACGCCAATTTCACTCACCTTTCGAGAGGAGAACCAGAATGAAGACCAAAAGCTGCAAAAACTGTGTACACGCCGGCCCGGTGCGCGATGGCCAGAGCATTCTGTGGATCTGTTCCGGGACACCCGAGGCGTCGGGCCAGATGGTGCGCGTTTGCCACCATGACCCCTGCCCGAAATTCCGCCGTCGCCGGGCGGCCGCGCGACGAACTGGCGCGGTCGAACAGCCGGCCGACAAGAGTATTCGCTACATCCCTCTGACCCAGGGCCGGGTCGCAGTTGTGGACGCCACCGACTATGCCTGGCTGAGTCTGCACAGGTGGCATCTGGTCTCTCCGCGGGGATACTGCTACGCTGGACGCGCCCATCATGGCAAACGGATCAGCATGCACCGCGAGATCATGGCGCCGTTGGACGGGTACGTCGTCGATCACATCGACGGTGACGGCCTGAACAATCGCCGCAGCAATTTGCGCATCTGCACCGTCAGCCAGAACCACCAGAATCAGGCGAAAGCCCCAGGGTGCTCGTCTCGCTATAAAGGGGTCCATCGCGATAAGCGTACGGGCAAGTACACTGCCCAGATTCGCCCGCGCCGCAAACAGATTCACCTGGGCGCCTTCGACAGCGAGATCGAAGCCGCCCGCGCCTACGACCGCAAGGCTATCGAAGTCTTCGGCGAATACGCTTGGCTCAACTTCCCCGAAGAACACGGCCGAGAGCCCCACCGCCGCTGGTTCACCGGCGCCGAGTGAGAAGGCTATCCGGCCCGAAGCCCCTTCGGTGTCATCATTTAGATATACCCCGAAAGATATGTCGCGACATCGAAGGGGCCCGAAAGGCCGCCTGGGCGGACGTCCCTGCCTGGGAGTGACTCTGTCATCCTGAGCCAGAGGCGAAGGATCTG
>CP070782.1:2630231-2642042 GCA_020346325.1 Phycisphaerales bacterium | reverse complement strand
TGCGTGTTCCACGTCATTGACATCGATGGCGATGATGCGGACGTCACAATCCTGGATCAAGTGAACAATCGGTATCCATGTCCGGCCATCGCGTTCGTAGGGTTGGAAGAAGGTGACTTCCCCCATGGTACAACTGCTCCAACTTCGAGATTCGAACGGCAGGGTGAGGTGGTCCTGCCAATGGCCCATCGCCAGTTCGACCTTCACGGACGTTGTTTCCGTTCCTTCGTCTATGGTGGCCTCCAACCAAGTGAGGTTCTCGATGGGCAGGCCATTCTTCTTGGCCTTGTGGCGTTTCCGAATCCCTCCGCCCCAATACCCCCGCCCCGGATTAATCCCAAATCCGCCGACGGTGCCGTCGGGCAAATTCTCGTAGCGCAGGAAGATCTTCGTGCAGTCCTTCTCTTTCCAGGGCGGTCCGTGTGGCATGTCCGGATCGCACAGCCCTTCTTGAAGCGGCCGACCATCCGGACTCCACCAGCGTCCGGTCTTCTGACTGTACAACCCGACGAGTTCAATGACGGCGCCATTGGGAAACGTCACTTTGCACTCGCTGTTGATGGCAGCGTCCGCTCGCAGAGAGGCCATCGGGATGACACAGCAGAACATCAGGGCGACGACGACCGTGACCGCGATGCGGCGGAGCCACGGGCGGCGCCAGGTCGGCTTATCGAGCCAGTGCAGGCGCGTCACCAGGGTCCCGGTGTCTTCGAACAGACCGAGCAGACCCAGGCCGGGATCGAGGGGCCGGGCCAGCAAGGCACGGCCCGTGTCCAGCAGCGTGTCGCGATAGGCGCCGGTCTCTTCGCGCAGGCACTTGGCGACGGTCGCATCGCAACAGAGTTCGCGCAGATGCTGAAGATGCTTGCGGATCAGCCAGAGCAGAGGGTTGAACCAGTACAGGGTCATTAGGATCATGTAGACCGCGTGCGTGAGCAGGTCGCCGCGTTTGATGTGGGCCAGTTCGTGCAGCAGGATGTGACGCGCTTCGCGCCGGGTCCAGGTCGAGACCAGATCGGCCGGGATCAGCAGCACCGGACGGACCAGTCCGAAGACCGCCGGACAGCAGACCTTCGCCGTGAAGACCGTGCGCGGCATACGACGCAGCCCCATCTCCGCGGCCGCCTGCGCCAGAGCCGTGTCGAACCACTCGGGCACGTCGTCAGGACGCTGCTTTCCTGGTGCGATGGCCAAGCGTCGCAGGTGGACAATCAGGCCAGCGCTCAGAGCCAGGACTCCCAGCAGCCACGCGCCCATGGCATGAGCACTCCACGACAGGGCCGTCGCGGGAGCGGCGACCGGGGCGGACAAGACGGGCCTCGACACCGGCCTTGGCGCCGGTCCGGCCTTAGAGACACTTGCTTTTGCTTCCGTGGCCGCCGGCGTTTCGTGCGCTACGGGGTCCACCGCCGAAGATGCTGGTATGGGCGTGGTCACTGCCTCGCGGGCCAGGGTCGGCACCGTCGACGTCAGGCTCACCGGCGATGTCAAGGTCGGCGGCAAGACGAGCTTGACCAGGACCAGCAGCCACAGCGCATAGCGCACCTGCGGCCAGGCCCACTTGCGTATGAGTCCGTCGATCAAGGCGACGACGCCTACCAGCACCGCCATTTGCCAGAGCATGGACCACTGCCAGCTCCACCACAGGCCTGCATAGTGATTGATGGTCTCGATCATTCCCTTACTCTCCCTTCTTCTCTGATTGATTTTCCAGGATTCTGGCCAGCGCCTCCCGCTGCTGGCGGCTGAGGCGCCGGTCGTTGACGAGAAAGTGCATCAGGGGGCCGTACGCGCCGTCAAACGCCTGGTTGACCAACGTCTTCAAGGCGCTGCGCCGGGCAGTGTCGCGGGCCAGGAGGGGTTCGTACAGACTCGTCTTGCCCTCTTTGTATTCGCGGACCGCGCCCTTATCCACCAGACGCGCCAGCAGAGTGCGAATCGTGGTGTAGGCCCACGTGACGTCATCGGGGAGGCGTTCGGCAATCCCTCGCGCCGTTGCCGGATGCCGTTCCCAGAGGCAGTTCATCAGTTGCCATTCCGAATTGGTCAGCTTCATTGGTGGGTCTCCTTACTACATCTGTAGCTGAAAATACTACAAATGTCGTAAGTGAGCAAGGGCAAAGATAGAAAAATGGAGAATTCCGCAAAAAAAAGTTCTGGGCCGGGTCGAAGGACCCACATCGCGTCGGTGAAGTATCGGCGGCACGGCGCGGCTGTGAACCAGCGGCGCGATCGCCTCGTATCGAGGCAAGACCGCATCCAAGAGGCAGCATGGCCGGTTGGGTTGCGCATGGCTTCTCTCTGCTGGAGGTGCTGGAAGGATGGTACGCAACGCCATGCACAGAATCATCAGGGCAGGTGTCCTGGCCACCTGTATTCTTCTCGGGGCCGGTCCCGATCAGGTGCGGGCCGCTGCGGCGGCCGAGGAGTTGGCGCCGATTCCGCATCCGCTGACGATGCTGCTGCGCGACGCGACGGCCCAGCGGGATCTCCGGTTGCAGCCGGAGCAGATCAAGGCGGTTGCCGCGGCGTTGGACGAGGTGGAACTGCCCCTGTGGCAACTGCGCGATTTCCCGACCGAGCAAAGGAACGAGCCGGCCGAGAAGTTGTTGGAGACGCTCAGAAACCGACTCGCGACGATTCTCTCGACGCAGCAGCAAACCCGACTCGATCAGATCGTGTTGCAGTCGCGCAGCATACGAGGGCTGGTTGAGCCGGCCGTGGCTGAGAAGCTGAATCTTTCGATCGGGCAGATCGAACGGATGCGGGAGGTCATTGCCGGGCTGACGCAGGGGATGGCGTCTTTGCAGCAGGGCGGTGTGACAGCAAGCGAGGCGGCGCGGGCCCGCGTGCTCCAGGGCCAGGCCGAGCGCAACGCGCTGGCCGTGCTTGACCGAGACCAGCAGCGGACGCTGCGGATCTTGACCGGCCGGGCGTTCGATTTCTCCCGCGTCCGGCAGAGGGCCTGCCGCGCTCCCGAGCTGCGCGGCGTTGAGACCTGGATCAACGCCGGTCCGGTGACTCTGGCGGACTTGCGCGGCAACGTCGTGATCGTTCACTTCTACACGTTTGGCTGCATCAACTGCATTCGCAACCTGCCGCACTACGTCGCCTGGCAGGAGCACTTTGCCGGGCGACCGGTGCGCCTCGTCGGCATTCATCGGCCGGAGACGCAGGGCGAGCGCGTCGTCGAGAAGGTGCGCGAGAAGGCGGCCGAAACGGGCCTGACCCATCCGATCGCTATCGACAACGACAGCCACAACTGGGACGCCTGGGCCAACAACGTTTGGCCCGCCGTCTATCTCATCGACAAACAGGGGTTCGTGCGCTATTGGTGGTACGGCGAACTCAACTGGCAAGGCGCCCAGGGCCAGCGCCAGATGCGCGCCAAGATCGAACAGCTCCTCCGCGAAGAGGGGTAGGGCTCCGCTACTGACCGAACGATGGATGTCACTTCAGAGTTCAGCGTGGCACCTATAAAGAGCTCTGTGTCAAGCGGAGCTTGGCGATGGATTCGTGCCGATAGCGTGTCACGAAACATCAGGTGACAGTCGTCTCCCGCGCGGGACGCAGGCCGAAGAGGGTCAGAATCAGCGGGGCGAGGTAGAAGCCGATGTATTTCCCGCCAGCGTGTGACAGGACAAACTGTGTGCCGACCAGGAGGGCGGCTGTCAGGGCGATCAGTCGGGCGAAATCGATGCGCCGAGGGAAGAGAGCCAGTGCGACACAGAAGAGGCCATAGAGGACGCTGGCCGTCGGTTTACCCCAGCGCGCCAGTTCGGGGTACTGGCCCCAGAAACTCAAGGGGCTGTTGCCGTAGCCCGGCTTGAACTGTTGTTGCGCGATCGTGTCGTCGAGGAATGCCCCCAGCGGTGACTCGGAGTCATCGACCGGTTTGACCATCACCAGCAGCATCACGACACAGACGATACCGACCGCGACGAAGCCTGCCAGGAACATCAAGCCGTGACGCAGGCTTTCCTGGCGGCGCAGGTATCCGAACCACAGCGGCACCAGGAAGAGCGGATAGTAGAGCATGCCCGCAGCGATGCCCAGCAAGACTCCGCCCAGGGCGGGGCGGCCGAGCAGCAGCAGGGCGGCGAGAATGAACGGCGCCGCTGCGATGTGACTGGCGCGTTCGAGGCCCAGTTCGCCGGTCATGCCGATCAGATACGGACTGATGGCGTAGGCGAACACGACCGTCAGGGCCATGTCCCGATCGGCCCGCCGGCGGGCCAGGCGATAGAGAGCCAACCAGGCCAGCAGATCCAGAACCAGTTCCGTCGTCTGCACGCCGCGCATCGCCTGCCAATTACCGAAGCTTGTCAGAACGATCGATCCGTCGGGCGCAATCTCGCGGATGAAGGACGCGGCCCAGCCGGCCGGGGCAAACAGCACGTACATCAGCGGCCCGTACACGCAATTGGGCCCGAACTCCGTGCCATAGGGCAGGCGTCCCGTGCGCAGCAGGTATTCGCCCCCGACCGCCGACCAGATGCCCACGTCGCCGATACCCCGCTCGTACAGCGTCACGACGTGCAGGAGAAGGGCGAAGGCCAGCAACATCCACAACGCCCGCGAATGCCGCAGATTCGGTTCTATCAGAGGCGCGCCGGAACCGGTCCCGGCCCATAGACAACGCGCAAAGAGCAGGACGGTGACGACGAAGATGCCGGTGTACGCCAGCTTCGTATGCGTCCAGGTAACGTGGAGGAGGGGCGCCAAAGCGTAGAGCAGCAGGATGTCGAGATTCCGCCGGGACAAGATACACCTGAAACGGCCGACCACAACCGCGACCAGGACGAACGACAGCCAGGCCACATTCATGCCACCGAAGCGGGGCCACAGTGAGCGCAGCAAGTCGGATTCCCGCTCCTCCGCGCGTTCGTGCTCCGGCGGACGCCGGTCGGGCTCGAAACTGAACTCGAGGATTTCGCCGCTCTCGGCGTCGACGCTGATCAGGCCTTTCGGCCCTTGATCGGCGTGGATGAAATGGACGATCCAAACGCCGAAGTCGGGCGCGTACTCGGGCTCCAGCCGGACTTCGTGAAAATCGGCCAGGATGTCCTTGACGCGCGGATCGGCTCGCACGGCAGACATGATGCGCTCCGGAACCTCGCGGGCCTCCTGGGCGGGCAGACCTCGTGACAGAAACGCCGCGAATGCCAGGCCAACCAGCATCCAAGGCCACGTCCCAAAACGCTCAATTAGGCCGTCTCGTTGCATGGGTGCCGCTCCTACAAAGCCACGGTCACCACCATACCTGAAGATGGCACGCGGTCTCAAGGGATCAGCGGCAAATTCGAGAAGATCTGCGCACGGTCGGTGTCAGGAGCGGCCCTGTCAAACGATTCGGCGCCGGCGGAGACGGTTGGTGCAAACGAGCCCGACGAGGCCCAGGACAACGGCGCCCGGAGCAGGAATTGTCGGGACGACGTGGAGTGATTGAGCTATCAGGGACACATTGTCAAGCAGCATACCCGCGTTGTCACCTCCAACGCCCTCGAAGCTGATTGTCGCCCAGGTCGGTGAGACCACCGTGAAAGGAACGCCCATCGCGAAGAACGGCGTGCCGGTCACCGCCGATGTGTGGAAATTGAGTAAACTGCCCTCGCCGACGCTTACAAACATTTCATCGAGGGCACCGATATCGTCACTCCGCTGGTTTCCAGCCCAGGCGAAGCTCAACACATAATCGCCGGCCTGTAGGTCAAGAGGAATCGACGTGATTTTGCCCGCGTCAAAACTGCTGCCACCCATATCCAGATACAAACCGTAGCCGGGTGGGAAGAAGTCTTCCGCGGTACCCTCGCCGATCAAATCCACTGTCCCGTCGGAAACGGTCCAGAGATCTGATCCGGGCCAGTTCTGGGTGGGGGGATAGCTGTTGAAATTGTCCTCGAAGATCGTGGTGCCGGCCCAGCCTGTGCTGGTCAAGAGGCCGCCCAGAGCCAATGTGATACTAAGCATCGCCAACTGTTTCATCACCTTCTCCTTACCGCCCCCCCTGGGTTACTCCCCCCTGAAATCTTATAAAGACAGGTCAACTGAATTCACAAGGGACATCGGCATTACTCTGTCGGCTCTGACACTTGTGCGGGAAACCCATCAGCCCCATCTTCGTCAAACCTAAAATCTATGATACTGGTGGAAGAAGGCCATGTCAACGAAAAAACACAGAATGCCCATAGCAATGCTATGAAAAGCCGCCGTGCCAGCCGGCCCATGCCCGCGTGGTATTGGGATGCCTTTCATGCTTTGGCTGGGTATGCCAGTGCGCCGAGCGGGCGCGTGCTCAGCCGCGCCAGGGGCGGGACCGGCCGGCGGCGCTGGCCACGGCGTTCTGGGCGATGATGGCGTTTTCGCGGACCTGGAAGTCGAACATGCCGACGCAGATGAAGTCGGCGCCGTGGTCGAAGGCGTAGGTGAACCCTTCGGAAGGATGAATGGCCCCGGCGGCCAGGACCTTGAACGCGATCCAGGGGCGCGTGACGTTGCGCATGAAGTCGATCGTTCGCTCCGGCGCGATCGACCAGATGTTGTCGTGGTCGTGGGCACCGCCGCTATCGACGTTGAAGTCGACCCGCTGTGCCGGCGGCGTGGCGGACCAATAGTTGCCATGGTGCAGCGTCTTCATATAGAAGTCCGCCTCGATGCCCGCTTTCTCGGCCGCGATGGGGACCTCCACGGAGTGCCCCCCGATGCCCGCGATCAATCCTTGCGATTTGATGAACGCCACTGCCTTTCCCAGCAAGTCGACGCGTCCGCCCTTGACGAAGCTGTCGCCCACGCCGCCCTGAACGTAAGCGCCGATGGCCCCGTTATCGACGGCCTGCTTGATGTTTGTCGTCAGGTCGTTGACCTTCGGATGGACCTGGGCGATCCACTGCATCTTGCCACCGCGCTCGTTCCAATGCTTCTTCAGATAGTGCGAAGCACTGCCGATGATCGTGTTTACGCCCATTTCCTCCGCCAGGCGCAGGGTTTCGAGGATGCGGTCCTCGGTGGCGTAGGCCTTGAACAGATCGCGCAGATACTTGAGATCCCGGCTGTGCGACCAGCCACTGAACTGGTTTTCGCCCATGATCAGACGACTGATGGCGATATCCCCGATCCGGCCGGCGGGCATCTTCTCATCTGACATTCTCTGTCTCCATCAACAACGTCTCTTCTACACGCGTTCGCCTGACGCGGTGTGCATCGTATCAGAAATGCGCGGCGGTGGCTCGCGAAAAAGGCATGCTGATTCGGCGACCGTATCGGCGCGTACGGTCAAATGGCTTGATCCGGCGTGCGAAGGATCGTATGATTTGTCCAACGTTCATGGAGGTCGTTCTTTGACGTTGACGCAACTGTTTACCGTGGCTGTCATTCTGCTGGTCTCGCTGGCGTCCGTAGGGTGCCGGGACGGGTTACCGCCCCGGCTGCGGCCCGGCTGCTACCCGGCGTCGACAGTGGGGGCGCCCTTTGTGAACCCTGACAGGCTCGGCCGGCACGGCTACCGGTTCAGTCTCTCCGAGAAGAATGGCATCGTCTACACCTGTCGGGGCGGACACATCGATCTGGCCCATCTGCGGATCGCGGCCGACTGGACCGCCTACCTCACGCGAAAATCGTTCCGCCATCTGATGGCAGGCGACACGGAATTCTCATACAAGCTGATGGTCGACCGTTCCCGGCACTACGTGGCGCTGTCCTATCCGGCGGATTGGGCCGACCGGTCGAAGGCCGAACGCGAAGCGGTCGCCCGCGAGATCTCCCGGGCCCTGGGACCGACTCTCGCCTACAACATGACCAACTGGCACGAGATCCTCACCTGGTTCGGCTACAAGTGCGTCGGCCTGCCGACGGCCTTTGCCTCGGCCTTCTCCTGGGAGGATTCGTATTCGAATCTGCTGGGCACGATCCTGGCCACGCGGGCCTTGCAGGACAACGAACGTTCCTTTAACAAGGCCCTGACGGTCGCGTTGAACGAAGAGCTGGACCGCTTGGGAGCATTGCCGGCCTCGGTTGCCCGCCAGGCGACGGATCAGGTCAAGGGCCACTGGTTCACCGGGCCGATTATGATGTTCATGGATATCCGCAAGCGCAATTTCGACATTGGGTTGCGCGACGGCTTGGTCACCCCGACCCTGCTGCCGGCGGTCGCCGAGTGTGGTGACGTGACACCGGCCTCGTATCCGGCGCCGAACCTGGAGGTGCTGGCCCGGCACGGATTTGCCGCCCGGCTGAGCGTCGAACCCCGCGAGTGGGAGGCGGGGGCCATTCTGGCGGTTGCGTATCCCGACACGAAGCCGCGCCCCAGGCGCGTCGACCTCGCCGTGCATCTGGGCCCGATCATGGACTATATCGAGCAGGATGCGCTGGGGCGCTTTGGGCCGCAGGCCCAGACCCAGGCTGGCGCCGCTGACGCGAGGTGAGATGGCCCGCTGGCAGGGCAACCCTTGAGAAGGGGCGCCTTCCACGGACGAAACCTTTCTTGGGTCACGCGTGAAATCCTTCCCGCCCGCTTCACGGCCAGATCGTTCTAACGTGATGAGCCAAACGAGGTTGCGCCAGCTCACGAAAATCAATCGGACGGGCAGCGGTCTGGCCCGGACCTTTTCACTTGACATTTGTCACCATTTGCGGTAGCATGATTCCTCGTTGGCACGCAGGCTATCGCGTGTCTATCAGCATTCATTCTATCTGCGGAACGGACTCCCAGTATGCAGGACGCTTTGTCACTGAAGGCGCTGTCGGTACGCGGCGTCGACCAGAGGAGATGGAGAACCATGGTAGGGAGAATCACTGAAGGATCGGCAGCCTTCGCGGCTGAACGAAGCGAGCGCCATATCCTGATTGAGCGGGCTGAGGATGCGTTTGATCGTGTCGATTTCACGTGTCCGTGTCCCAACTGCGGTGCGCGCGTCGAGGGCTTCCGGACCAAAGATTTGTGCAATCAGTTGGATACGGTCGACTACCGTATCGTATACCATTTCTACGCCGAATGTCGCTGCGGGACATGGATCGATTTCATCCGCAAGCCCGCCGTCGACATCGAAGACTTCGACATGCACGTCGAGATCAACTGACATTGTCTTCGGAGACAACACTGGCGTCTTTAGGCGGCAGATCTCGGAATTCCCTGCGGCTGAGGGTGCGAATGCGCTCGATCTCGGCGGCTCAGAAACCGAGCGATTCCAGGAAACCCTGGTGCGCTTCCGGTGCGTGCTGTTCGAACTCCCGGTGCTCTGAGCATTCCCCATCGGCACGTTGCGACCCGGCTGGACGAACTCGAGCCCTACAGGGACCGCGACATTATGGTCTATTGCGAGGCGGGCGTGCGCGCCCGCATCGCCCGGACCGCCCTGACCAGGGCGGGCTTTGCCAGGGCCTACCGTCTCATCGGTGACAGGGCCGCCTGGCGCCGCGGCAACCACGCGATAGAAACAGCCCCGGTTCCATAGAGCGCCGAACAACCTCCTCTACCCCCCAAGCCCCCTGCGCTCACAAGCGGTCGATCTTGCTCGCGAGGATGAAATCGTTTTCGTGCAGCCCGTCGATCTTGTGGGTCCACAGTGTGATCCGCACCATACCATAGCCCAGATGGAGATCCGGGTGGTGGCCCTCCGCTTCGGCCAGTGCGCCCACTTTGTTGACAAAATCGAGAGCTTGCCGGAAGTTGGGAAAACGGTATTCCCGGTGGAGATGGTGTTCGTCGATCACTCGCCATTGACGGTCCAGCAGGGCCGCGTATGCGCTTAGTTTCTCACCCTTCAGTGGCTCGACCCCGCCTCGGCAAGGAACACAGCTTTTCCGATCCAAACCCACCATGGTTAAATCCCCCTTTCTGCCCGGCAGCACGAAATTGACGCCGTCGGACCTGCTTTCTCCTTGCTACGAACGCTGCAGGCACCCGGGTCAAGCTAAGTGGCCCGAATTGGCCCTGCCGCGCGAAATTTCGCATCAAACGTGCAGCGCTTTTCAACCCAAAGCGCGTGACAGGCATAATTTTTTTTATCCGTGTCGCGACAACGGGTTACAGAATATCCCGCAGCCGGAAATCCGCTTTTTTTCGCATCAAACGTGCAGGTTGGCCCAATTATAGAGGGACGTCGTTTTTGTGGGCGGCCCGCTTCAGCAACGTCTTCTTGATAATGGGAGCGCTGTGATGAAGACAAAGAACTGCGGTGATTGCGTGTACGCCCGACGCGGTTCGGGCCGTTGGCTGCGGGTGGCGCTGCTCCGCTGGCCGGGCCTGCTGATTTGTGCCAACAGTGCCGACGCGCCGGGCGATTTGCAGGGCGTCCCGGCCACCGGGAGCTGTCGCAATTTCCGCCGCCGGCGGGGGCCGGTGCTCCGGCTAAAGCCGCCGGACCCGCCCAACGACGAGATCCGCTACATCCCGCTGACCCGGGGCAAGTACGCCATCGTCGATGCCACCGATTACGAATGGCTCAGCCGATACAAATGGTTCGCCAATGGCAACGAAGAGAATGGCTTCTACGCCGCCCGCTGGCTGCCCGGCTACAAACTGCTGCTGATGCACCGGGCGATCATGGACCCGCCGGATGGGATGATCGTCGACCACATCGATGGCCAGCGTCACAACAACCGCCGGGCCAACCTGCGCGTCTGCACCTGGAAGGAGAACGTTCGCAATGGCAAGCCGAGTCGCAGCTCCACCTCGCGCTTCAAGGGCGTCCATCGCGACCGCAAGCGCGGCAAGTGGGTCGCGACCATCGCCTGCAACGCCAAGACGACCTATCTCGGCTCCTTCGACGACGAGATCGAGGCCGCCAAGGCCTACGACCGCAAGGCTCGCGAACTGTTCGGCGAATTCGCCTACCTGAATTTCCCGGACGAAGTGTAGGCTGGAGGCGGTAGGCCGTAGGCTGTAGGGAATGGGTTGTCACTGCCGTGACGGTGGCTTGGGGTTGCCCTTGAAGCCTTTGACGAGGTGACGCACGCCCATGACCGGATGACGCGTGAGCATGCGCGGCCCGGCGTAACGCATCACCGCCTGCACGCGCTGTCGCATCTCGGGCTTGTAGCAGTGCACCTCGCACTTCGAGCAGGGCCCCTTGTCCGGCCCGAACGGACATTTCTCCAGCCGCACCTCCGCATACGGCAAAAGCTCGGCACACTCGGCGCAAAGGTGACCATCGGATGTGCCGTGATGCCCCGCACAATACATCCGCACCATCACCCCAATCGTCGCCCGCTCCCGATCCAAACTCTTACGCGCCGTCCCCAAAACCAACCGTCCTTTCTTATCATTCCACGCACTATCCAACCCGAGATGCGATCCGTGTAGGCTGCCTCACTTATCTAACTTCGAGCCACAACGGTTGAGCATTCGCGCTCATGTGACGCAACATATGCCTCTAGTGACAAGAATGCGTGTTTGAGACGATCTCTGCGCGCCGTTGGTTCGTACGGAATAACCGCGTCCTGAATAATGCTGTTCCAAGCTTTGGAAATCGGCGACGAGCTAGCCGATGAATTTGGGCGCGCGAAATACCACTCTGCGATTAGAGATGTTTGCGGGTGTTTGCATGAACTCGGTAGGGTTTCTAGGATGTCGGACATGGCCTGAGAGCACGGTTTCGAGGCGCCTAGCCTTATTACAGACCACGCGGGTGTTTCCATTTCGAGTGATGCGGAGGCCAAAATGCTCTCCGAAAACCTCTTCGAGAATTTGCTTACGATACGTTCGGCTACAGACAGTCGATCCTTGTGATTCTGTTGCGCTTCATCACAACGAAGTGCTTCCTCAAGACGAAGCAACAGCTCGATTGGAAGGAGAATTCGCGCTGCCAGCAATTC
>CP070782.1:2626280-2630131 GCA_020346325.1 Phycisphaerales bacterium | reverse complement strand
GACCGCATCTGGACGGCCGCGGCCGTCGACGTCGCCCGCCACATTCGAGACGCCCAGCCGAAGCTGGAGGCCAGGCTCGAAGCGGACCAAGTCATCGTCACCGTTGATGGCCAACTCTTCACCTGCTACAAGTTTGCCGACACACAGAAGTATCCCTATTTCTGGCCGGTCAACGGTCCGGCTTCGGGCCTGTCCGTCACCACCGAAACCTCCGAGCCCTATCCGCACCACCATTCGCTGTTCTTCGGCTGCGACCGCGTCAACGGCGGCAACTACTGGCAGAAGTCCAACGAACGGGGGCAGATCATCTCCCAAGGCCCCCGACTCGTCGAAGCGAAGGGCCGGCGCGTGGTCATCAAGGACCAATGTCTCTGGCGCCGGCCAGGCCAGGAGCCGATCATGCGCGACACGCGCGACATCATTGTCACAGCACCGAGCGCGGACGTGCGTCTCATCGACTTCCGCATCCGGCTGGAGCCACTGACCGACATCCGGATACTGAAGAACAACCACTCCCTCTTCTCGGCCCGTATGGTTCCCGAACTGAGCGTCAAGTCCGGCGGCACCCTGATCAACGCCCAGGGCCAGACGAGCGAAAAAGGAACCTGGGGCGTCCGGTCCCCCTGGTGCGATTATTCGGGCACGCGCGCGGGCGTGACCGAGGGGCTCGCCATCTTCCAGCACCCGAGCAACCGCTGGTATCCGGCCCCGTGGTTTACCCGCGACTACGGCTTCTTCTCACCCACGCCCATGTACTGGCTGGAAGACGACCGTCTGGACCTGCCCCAGGGTCAACCCCTGACGCTGCAATACCGGGTCGTCGTTCATTCGGATGACGTTCAGCAAGCGCAGATTGCCGTCCTCTTCGAGGAGTACGAACAGACCCCGTAGCCTTGTCGAGACGAATCGCCACCGTACCGGCCTTCGGCTTTGACTTGCCGCCTCTGCTCTCGTATCATCGGTGTGCGTTTAGACTGTGCGTCTTTAGGAGCATCTATGAAGTGGCCGAAACTCGCACTGCCGACCAAAATCATGCTGGGCCTGTTGCTGGGCGCCGCTTTCGGCATCGTGGCCAACCGGGCCGGCTGGCAGGACTTTGTCGGCGAGTACGTCAAACCGGTCGGCACGGCCTTCGTCAAGCTCATCACCATGGTGGTGATCCCCCTGGTGTTCGCATCGCTGCTGGTGGGAACGGCCAGTCTCAATGACATCCGCAAGCTCGGCCGCATCGGCATTTGCACAGCCGCCTATTACGTCACCACAACGGTCATCGCCATCAGCATCGGCCTGGTCCTGGCCAATATCTTCAAACCCGGGGCCAGCCTGCCCGAGGAGACCAAGGCTCAGTTGCTCGCAAGCGGCGCCCAGGACATGACTGCCAAGGTCGAGCAGATGAAGCAGAAGCCCTCGCTCAAGGATACCTTGCTGAACATCATTCCCAGCAACCCCATCCAGTCCTTTGCCGAGGGCAAGATGCTACAGGTGATCTTCTTCGCCCTGTTGACGGGTATCTGTCTGACACTGGTTCCCGACACCCGCGGCGCCCCGGTCATCGCCTTCTTCGAAGGGCTCAACGACGTGATGATCCGGATGGTCCACGTCATCATGCACATCGCTCCCTACGCGGTCTTCGCACTGATCGCGGCCGTGACGGCCAACTTCGGTGCCGAGATTCTGCGCGTGCTGACAAAATACGCGCTCGTTGTCCTGCTGGGTCTGATCCTGCACGCGTGCCTGGTCTATTCGATGGCCGTCAAGGTCCTGGCCCGCACGAAGGTTTGGCCGTTCTTCAAAGGCATTCGCCCGGCTCAACTGATCGCCTTTAGCTCGAGTTCGAGTTCGGCGGCGCTGCCGGTGACAATGGAATGCGCCGAAGAAAACCTGGGCGTGCCTCGGGAGATCGCCAGCTTCGCGCTGCCTCTGGGCGCCACGATCAACATGGACGGCACCGCCCTCTATCAAGGGGTAGCAGCCGCCTTCATCGCTCAGGTTTACGGCATGGATTTGAACGTCGGCCAGCAATTGACGATTGTCTTGACCGCCACGCTGGCCTCGATCGGGACGGCCGGCACGCCCGGTGCCGGTATGGCCATGCTGGTGATTGTCTTGAAAAGTATCGGTGTCCCGATCGAAGGCATCGGTCTGATCCTGGGCCTGGACAGGATTCTGGATATGTGCCGTACCGCCGTCAACGTCACCGGCGACGCCTCCTGCGCCATGGTGGTCGCGGCGATGGACGGCCAACTGGGTCAGGGACCGCGCCGGTAGGGGTAGACCGCTGTGTCTGCCCGAGTCCTGGATAGTTGATGTGACAAGGAAACAGAAATGCTGAAATCGAGAACCTTCGGCAACTTCCCGAGAGTGGCCAGCGTACTGGCGTTGAGTCTGTTGCTGTCGTTGCCGGCCGTAGCGCCGGCGTGCTTTTCCGTCGTGGTGGGTAAGAACGCCTCCGTCGATGGGCAGGTCATTATGGCCCACAACGAGGACGATGGCCCGCCGCAGATCGTCAATCACTATAAGGTGCCCCGGCGTCGCCATGCCCCGGGGACGAAGGTCACGCTCGTCAATGGCGGACAACTGGATCAGGTCGAGCAGACCTGGGCTTACATCTGGTCGGAACTGCCGGGCATGCGCTTCTCCGACAGTTACGTCAACGAATGGGGCGTCGGGATCACGTCGGACAATTGCCCATCCCGCGAGGGCAAACCCGAGATCACTGACGGCGGTATCGGCTTCAAGCTGCGCCGCCTGGTGGCCCAGCGGGCCCGCACGGCCCGCGAAGGCGTCCTGCTGGCGGGCGGGCTCGTCGAGCGGTTCGGCTACGTCGATTCGGGCCGGACTTACGTCATCTGCGATCCCGAAGAAGGCTGGTTGTTTTGCGTCGTTAACGGCAAGCACTGGCTGGCTCAGCGCGTCTCCGACGACGAGGTCGCGATGGTGGCCAATACCTACACGATCCGCGAGGTGGACCTGTCCGACAAGGACAACGTCCTGGCCTGCGACGACATCGTGACGTACGCGGTCGAAAGAGGCTGGTATGATCCCGACAAGGACGGCCGGTTCGACTTCGCAGCCGTCTACGCCAACCCGCAGTCGGCCGTGCACCCCTCCAACATCGGCCGCCAGCGCGACGGCCTGCTCTACGTCGCTTCCGGCCCGGTTCCGCTCGGTCCGGAACTGCCCTTCTCGGTCAGGCCGAAGGCCAAAGTGGACATCGCTGACATCATGAAGGTCCTGCGCCATCAGCCCGATGTCAAGAAGTCGCTGCCCGCCCCCACTTGCCCCATCTGCAGCGGCGGAACGCAAACCAGCTTCGTGCTCCAGCACCGCCCGGGCCTACCCCGTGACATCGCCACCGTCTACTGGGTCTGCCTGGCCTCGCCCGATACCTCGTTCTACCTGCCGTTCCACTTCGGCATCGGCGCCTTCCCCGCCGGCTTCTCCGGGTCGCGCGAGCGCCCGTCGGAAGCGGCGTTCGATGCCCGGCTCGCGGCGCCTTTCCAAGCCGATCCGCTCCAGGCCTTCTGGACGTTCGCCAACTTCCGGGCGAAGGCCCATGAGGGTCCCGCTCGGGTCATCAGCGAGACCAAACGGCGTGCCGATGAACTCGTGGCCCGGGCCCGCCGACTGCAAGAACCCCTGGAGGAAGCCGCGGTGCGGTTGTACGCGCAGAACGACCGAGCCACAGCCCGCGACCTGCTCGCCAACTTTTCCACGGGCCTCTATCTCTCCGCTCTGGAAAGCATGAACAGCATCATGGCCGACCGCAAACTCCATACGAAGGCCCGGGAACTGGTTCACGAGTGCCTCCTGATCGACACGCATCAGGACACACCCTACCGTCTGATGAG
>CP070782.1:2620373-2626180 GCA_020346325.1 Phycisphaerales bacterium | reverse complement strand
CCTACGGCCTGAGCGACGGCAAGGTTTTCGTCAGCCACGTCGGTGATGAAAGTCTCGATGGCACCGTAGACCCTTACGATTTGGGCGATGAGTAGGCCGATGGGACCGGCCCCGTAAATGGCTACTTTGTCGAGAACCTTGGGTGCGCCGACATCAACGGCATGGAGTGCCGCGATCATCGGGTCCAGGAAGATGGCCTGGTCGTCGGTTACATGCTCCGGCAATTCGTACACCTGACTGCTAAAGGCACGACAGCATTCTGCCATACCGCCTGGATAGAATTCCATCTGTCCCCAGCCTTGCCCATGCCCCAGGTGCTTTGTGTTGGGACAAAGGTTCTCTCGGCCGGCTTTGCAGAAAGAGCATCGACGGCAGGTGATAAACGTGTTTACGCCTACCCGCTTGCCGAGGAGATCACTGTCGCGATCATCGTGGATTCCCTCAACCACCCCCACGAACTCGTGCCCGAGAATGATATTGGGCGGATTTGGGATTTCTTTTCCAAGTGTCTGCTTGGCCCATGGGTTCTCGCCGCGGAAATATCGAACATCGCTACCACAGATACCGCACTTTGTCACCTGGACCAAAACCTGTCCCGGACCGGGCCTCGTCTCTGGGACGTCCATGATCGCAAGGGTCTTTAGGGCCTTCAATACCAGCGCTTTCATATACCCACCATCACTGTATGTGCACGTTCTGTCTAGTGCTGCCACAGGTCGATCCGGCGATTCTGAGGCTTGTCACCAGCGTGGCAGTATCCGTTTCCACTGCGGGTCGATGTGCTTGCGCATCTCGGCCTCGTCATCGCGTTTTCGATACGGATGCTTCTCGAAGCGTTCACGTCCTCGCGCCAGCTGATCATAGTCCAATTCCAGCCCCAGTCCCGGCTCATCAGGAATCGTGACGCATCCATTGACAATCGAGACGCGCCCCCCGGCAGCCACTTCGTCCTCTTCCGATTGCCACGGGTAGTGAGTGTCACAAGCATAGGCAAGGTGGGGTGTTGCCGCCGCCACGTGCGCCATGGCCATCAAGGACACACCCAAATGACTGTTGGAGTGCATCGACAGGCCGACGCCGAATGTCTTACAGAGGTTGGCCAGATGTTGAACCTGCCGCATCCCGCCCCAATAGTGGTGGTCGCACAGAATGATCTGTACCGCATCCAACTCGACGGCTCGGGGGATATCGCCGAATGACGTCACCGCGACGTTCGTGGCCAACGGCGTTGTGATCCCCGCTGCCATGAGCCGCTTCCTGACTTCCGCCATGTTCTCGAGGCCCGACGTCGGGTCCTCCAGATACCCGCCTCCAGAGAGTTCTTCAGCCAGTGCCTTACCCACTCGCACTGATGTATCGACTGTCCATGCCGAGTTTGGGTCGATGCGCAGTGGCACGTCCGGCCCCAACTCCTGACGGAGTAGCTTCACCGCTTCGATTTCGAGATCGGGCTCCAGCACGCCGCCTTTGATCTTAATAGAACTGAAGCCGTAACAGGCAACCATTTGTTTGACCTCTCGGACAAGCGCTTCCGGAGACAGCACTTCGCCGTACTCGTCTTCCCGCAAATCGCCCCCCTCTCCTCCTCCGCCGGTGTGCTTGAAGAATGGATAGGCGGAAAAGGCCACCTCTCCCCGTACGCGACCACCGATTAGATCACAGACAGGTTGGCCCACAGACTTGCCGATCAGATCGAGGCAAGCCACTTCGATGGCGGCATAGGTCCGTGTTGTTTGATCGAGGGGATTCTCGCCGGGCACGAGGTAGGTCTGGGAACGATCGATTCCGGATCCTTCGCCTTCCACCATCGCCGAGAGGAACCCGGTCAGTCGGTAGGGACTCCGACCTATCACTTGCGGACGGATCGCTTCCAATGCACGCGCAGGCGCGTCTCCACCATACGTTTCGGTGATGCCGATGACGCTGTCATCACTCTCCAGTTCCACGATAGTGCGGAGTGCATAGGGCGCGTGCAGGCCATACGAACTGCGCAACGGGGGGTCTGCTATGGCAATGGAGTGAATACGCATATCCACGATCTTCATATCAGTACCCCAATCTCTTTACGAGCCAGTTGTCAAATCAACGGGAAGAGTTGTGCGAGAATCATGATCACGAGCAGCCCAACAGCTCCCATCAGCGTCATCATCGCCGAGCAGGTTCTCAGCGTCTCGCCTTCTGTCATGCCGGACATCTTGCATATCACCCAGAAGCCGCTGTCGTTCATCCAGGGAATGGGTTTCGACCCACAGCCAATGGCCAACGCCAGGTAGAGGGGATGGAAGCCGAGCTGACCACTGCTGGCCAGACCGCTGAGAATACCGACCGCTGTTATCATAGCGACCGTTGCCGACCCCTGAGCGGTTCGGACGACGGCCGTCACGCAGAATGCCAGCGGAAGGACAGCTATTTGATGGGACGCGGCCAACTCCTGAATACGATAGCCAATCCCCGTTTGCTGCAGCACACTACCAAAGGCGCCACCGGCTGACGTAATCAGGATAATGACTCCACCGTTCGAGAGCGCATTCTGGAGCAGTGTAGTGACGTTCTTCTTCCTTCCTCGGCACCACCACGCGTAGGTGGACAGCGCAATGGCAGCTGAGATGGTCAGCGCTATGTTGGGATTGCCCACGTTGTCAATCAGTCTGGCGGTCCACTGTAACCAAGGCGCCACTGCCGTTGAATGCCGCGCTGTTGCCCACGAATTGAAGAGGGTCCCTCCGGCAATAAGGAGCACGGGGAGAACGATAGGCAGCATCGACAGCCAGAAAGGCGGAAGCGCCGTCTCGTCTTTCCTGGTCATGCTTTGGAGATCTGCCGTGCTGACATCAGCCGCGTCGCGGACCGGTATCGGCCATCTTCGATTCGCCCACCGCGCATACAGATAGCCAGCGCCGACCGTGAAGAAGCCAACCACAATCCCCCCTGCGATCATCAGTCCGATGCTCACAGAGAGTTCGCCAGCAACGAACAGGGGACCGGGCGTTGGTGGCACCAGAGAGTGGGTCATGGTTGCTCCGGCGACAATCGCCATAATGAAGAGACCATAGTCACCCCCTGCCCTGATCCCCATGGCCTTGCCCAGCGGCATCATGAGATAGAAGACCGTATCGAAGAATACCGGCATCCCCAACAGGAATCCGCTGCTCAGAAAGGCTTGAGGGGCACGTTCCTGCCCCAGCCATCGTATCAGGGATCGGACGATGCGCTCTGCTGCGCCGCTCTCCAGCAGAAATTTCGCAATGATAGACGCCATGGCAATCAGGATCCCAATCTTCGTGCACGTGCGACCGAAACCCTGGGCCACTCGCTCGCCGACGGAAGACTCCACTAGGGCGCTGGTCTCCTGGTCGGTCATTCCCTTCTCGTTGGCGAACTTCTCCAGCGCTACCGGTGCCGTTAGGCTTGCGACGATCAGCGCTCCGAGTGTCAGGGCCAGGAACGCGTGAAGGCGCAGGATCAGGATCCCACCCAGGACCACGATCATGCCGACCAGCAGAAGCCATAGAGGGTCAATCACCGCTTGTCTCCTCTTGTACCCACTTGACGCTGTGGTCGCCGGTCACAGCGACCGTCTCGGCCGGGGAATCCAACCGGAAGAGCGACCAGGGACCGGGAACGAAGGGGTATTTCTGAACGACTGCCTCGTTGACCTCGATGCCCAGGCCGGGGCCCTCCGGCAGGACGAGATAGCCGTTCTCAATCTTCAACAAATCAGACAGGATCTCATTCGCCAAAGGGAAAGGATACATCACCGGACACCCTTCCTCGGCGTAGCAGGGATACTCGAGCCACTCAACAACATCTTCGGACCAGCACACCCCCAGTTGAGCGGCTGCCAGCACCTCCAAAGCAGTGCCCCAGCTATGAAACGCGAATCGCAGTCCCTCCTTCTCGACATTCTGAAATACCCGTTGGGCGGTCGGAACTCCCCCCTGACACAGGATATCCATCTGCACATAGTCGACTGCGTCGGACTCGATCAAATGCCGAAAACCCGCCTCATCCGGTTCGTGCTCGCCGGATGCCAGCTTCACATCTGACCGAGCCCGCAAATTGTGATAGGCTGCATGATCATCCGGCGGCAAAGGCTCTTCCAGCCAGACAGGATCATAGTCTTTCACACCTTCGACCAGTCTCGCGACGGTTTCGACATCGTAACTCCTGTTTCCCATGCGCCACCAGGTATGGGCGTCGATCATGAGACCGACATCGGGCCCGACGGCCTCTCGCATCAAAGCAACGGTCCTCAGATCTTGCTCCGGCCCCATCCCCGGTCGCATCTTGTAGGCCGGGAATCCCATGTCCGCGACGACACGTGCCTCTTCGGCATACGCCTCGGGCTCCATGTACATGCCGGCACTGCCGTACACCTTCATCCGGTCACGCTTGCGGCCGCCCAGCAGATCCGACAGGGGACATCCTTCATACCGCGCCACCAGATCGAGCACCGCGATTTCAACGGCCCTGTAGGTCGTCATACCTTCCTGGTCCGCCAGAACGCGCAGCGTCTGCCACTGACGAGGGTCTTTCCCGGTAAGAAAAGCGCTGACGACCTGCCTTATTTCCCGGTCCGCCCGCTCGTGGGCAGGGCCGGGGGCATATCCGCGCAGCCCCGTATCCGCGGTGACGCGGAGGAGCATTGCATCTCTCTTGAGGATCCTGCGTTCGCCTCCCCAGAATGGCAATCTGATGGGCTCAGGCATCGGATAGGACATGAGAAAGGACTCAACGCGGCTTATCTTCAAATGGCCTCTCCTTTCTCGTCTGGGAGAACTGACGTGTTTCAGACTTCAGTTCCCTCTCTGGTTGTTACCGTTTCAACGCAGCCAGCCTCTCCGCCACACCACGAGCACCGGTCTGGACAAACCCTGAATCTGACCCACAGGCGATAAAGCGATATCCAACGTCATGGTATCGCTCAAAGTCGTCCGGCCTCTGAAGCAGGATGCCGGCAGCTTTGCCCTGCTTCGTGGCCGCTTCGGCCGTGGCCTTGATCGCATCGATGAATCTCGGATGGTCAGGCTGACCGTAAGCATCCAAGGCAATGGAGAGGTCCAGTGGTCCGACAAACAAGACATCGATTCCGTCAATCGCCGCCACCGAATCGAGACAGCTCAATATGTCTTCTGTCTCGATCTGCACAATGCAAACGAGATCCTTCTTGTGGTTGACGAAGTACTCGTCAAAGTCAGAGCCGAACTGCGTTGCTCTGACCATTTTCGCAACACCTCTGAGTCCTTCCGGCTGATAGCGAAGGGCCTGGGCTGCCTGCTGGGCTTCCACCAGTGAGTGAATACGTGGACAGATGATGCCTTCGGCGCCGAAGTCCAGCATCCGGTGAACACGCTGTCTTTGATGGGACTCCACTCTCACCAGAGGAGCCGCCGGTGTGTGCTCGAGTGCCTGTAGTTGCCGCAAAGCCTCTTGCTCTGAACCGGCCCCATGCTCCAGATCTATGAGCACCCAGTCAAATCCCGACAAACCGACGATCTCGGCCGTAAGTGATGATCCAAGGTTCAGCCAGCATCCGATCAAGGTCTCGCCGTTGCGTATGCGCGTCTTGATGTGCTTCATTTCAACTCCTCTGTTGGCTCCGAAGCAAGTGGACAGATGATATCACAATCGCCCCGAGTAGGCCAAGAATAGTTCCGTGAAGATTCGGCGCATTCTCGATAGAAGACGTTCTGCCGTGACCTGCTGCGCCTGCCAAGGGAGGATGAGACCGCCTTATGGCGGCTTTCCCCGTCGCAAAACGTTCGTTGAAGAGGACAGCGCGCGGAACCAGGGGCAAGGGTACCAGT
>CP070782.1:2613236-2620273 GCA_020346325.1 Phycisphaerales bacterium | reverse complement strand
CTCGCCGAGCAGGCAAAAACGGGAAACGGCTGCCCGAGTGGGGCGCACTACAACTTGAACATCATTGGCAAAGACAAAACCAAGAACATCGACCCTGATTCCATCACGAGCCAGGGCCGTCGGATCTTCGTGCAGCTTGGCAAGAAAGACAATGCGGCTACGACGAAGATCATGCTCGAAGAGGGCGAAACATTTGCCGTGTTGGACTATGACGGCACGGATGGCCGGGCTGCGTTCCAACTTCCCAACCCCGACCCCGACGGTGACGGTATCACGGCCTACTCGGTGTACCTGCGCGTGCTGGGCAAACCCGGCGGCAAGATCCGCATGTATACCAGCGCGACCGATCCGGACATTGGCGAGGTCGCGTCCGATCTCAGGGTGGTGTCAGTGCGTGAGAAGGGGCAGCGCAAATTCGCGAACGTCAGCGCGGAGCTGCTCTTCATCTATGCCTGGGTGTACGTCGACGGGGAATGGACGTATCAGGCGATTCCGCTATTCTCCGAGTTGCTGCAGGGTTACCTGTGGTCGTATGACAACAACGGGCTGCGCATCGCACAGCTTCGCTTCTATGAAGGAGTCCCGACCGAGGTCCCGGACCCGCTCGCCATACCGCACCTGGCGAGCATCAGTCCCCACCAGGGTACGCAGGGCGCGTCGCTGGAGGTTGTGATCAGCGGGGCCAACACGGATTTCAACGGACCGAACGATGACCTGCCGTCGACTGTCGATTTCGGCGACGGAATCACCGTCAACAGCACCACGGTCTCCTCTGACACACTGATCACGACTCAGATCGCCATCGCAGGCGACGCGGCCGTCGGCTGGAGACAGGTCAGCGTGACGTGTGCCGACGGTTCAGTCATGTCGATCTTTTTCGAAGTGGTATTGTAGTGATAGAACCGCGCGGGCTGCTATGCGTTTGATCAACAGATCCGCAGGTTGTACGGACCTAGGGCAGTTGGCTCGCAACGGGGGGCCGATCCACACATGGCTCCCCGTTTCTTTGTGCTGAGCCTCCGCGTCAGCTTGGAGGTGCCAACCCCGTAGAGTACAAGTACTATCTCCCCACGGCGGCTCTGACAATCCCCGCAGTGTCCTGGGACAGCTTCAGTCTTCCCGCTGTCTACTGGTCAAGAGAGCCATGATACGCCGTTTGATGGCCTCAGGTCGCCTCGGCCGGTGGGCAATCAGTTCGGGCGGGTCGGGATCGCGTGCGTCGTTTCACGCACCAGGCGTGCCGGATTCTGCGCCGCGCCTCGGATGAATCGGCGTTCTTGGGGTGGAAACAGGGTCTGTTCGATTCCCTTCGCCTCCATTCCTTTCCATGTGCTCTCCAATCAGTTCTGTCGTTGGTCCAGTTATCGTGCCGATCCGGCAGCAACGCCGAATCGACAGGATGAATTTGTTCCCTCCCTTGACACTTCTTATGAATTAAGTAGAGGTACTTTGGCCATGGTGCCGAACATGCGGACGGGAGACCGATAATCGATCGAGGCAGCTGCTGTTGTGCCAGGTCACAATCGGTGGGAAGCTCTCAGTGCCTCCCGAATCCACTTTCGTTTACCAGAAGAAATAGGAGAGTTGGCCATGACACGCAAGAGTATTCCAGGATTGCAGGTTTTGGAGACGCCGACCGCAGACGCGGATATGTCGCAACAGGTCCATGAAATTGCCCCGGACACCCCGCCGACCGACCCATCTGGCGGCGCGCAGGACCCGGTGATGTCTGAACCAAGGGTAACGGTCCCGCCACAGAGACGACGGTTGGGCAGCGAAGAACCGTTGCCTGCCGCGCCAGCTCGAAGCGGCGCTTCGGAACCAGCGCTGGACGTCGAACGAGCGCAGAGAGCGATCATCGGCCTTCGGTCCGAACAGTGCTTCTCAATGGGCCTGGTCGGCGGCGCGATCGCGGCGGCCGTGGGGGCCATCCTCTGGGCCACGGTGACCATCGCCACGGGCTATCAGATCGGCTATATGGCCGTCGGTATCGGCGCCCTGGTTGGCGGGGCGGTACGCGTACTCGGCAAAGGCATCACAAAGCCTTTTGGCTATGTCGGAGCGGCCCTTTCCTTCGTCGGGTGCCTGGCGGGCAATTTGCTGAGCGTCTGCGCCATTATCGCCCAACAAGAAGAGTTGGCCTTCTCGTACGTGCTGACCCACCTGAACCCGGCGGCGATCCCGGAATTGATGGTCGCCGCCTTCCATCCGATGGATCTGTTGTTCTATGGCCTGGCTCTCTATGCGGGGTACCGCTTCGCCTTTCGCCGCGTCACCATGGCAGATGTCATGCGCATCGCGCCCACGGAGACGCCAGGCAGCGCACCGCCTCCGGTCGCGTGATCGGCCTGCAGTCGGGGAAGGTTAGTCCGCTTTTTTCGCTCGTCGGCGCCGTTGGCGACGTTGTTTCTGCTTGCGGATCTTTTCCGCTGCGAGCGCGGCCGGGCTCCGAGCGCCCAGCCGTTCCGCCTCCACCAACTCGCAAAGGCGCTTGCGGGCGTGATACCGGTTCAGGGCTTGCGAACGCTCGGTCTGCATCTTGACCTGCACGCCGGAAGGCACGTGAGTCAGCAGCACGCAACTGGACGTCTTGTTGACTTTCTGTCCCCCGGGGCCCGACGAGCGCACGTACTTCTCCTGGAGATCCTGCTCGCGCAGGCCAAGCGCCGCCATGCGCGCCTCCAACTCGGCCTGCTTCTTCTCGGTGACTCCAAGATTCATCGCTTCACCTCTGCGACCATCGGCAGCCCCTCCCTCTGCTACGGGCTCTGGCCCATGAGCTCCGCCACCTTCGGTTCGATAGCCTCTGCCCATATCTTATAGCCGGTCCCGTTCGGATGCAGGTAGTCGGGCATGATTTCTTTGCTCAGAACACCGTCCTCTGTCAGGAACTCGTCATTGACGTCCAGGTAGTGGATCATCTTTCCGTCGGCAATGCGCGATGCCAGGCGGCTGGCCTCGGCGTTCTTCTCTCGCTGTGGGCCTGGCCCCGGATTGCGGGGGAAGATCGCCAGCAACAGGATCTTCGTCTCAGGCAAGCGCCTTCGGAGCCGTTGGCAGATCGCGACGATGCCGTCGGCGATTTCCTCGGGTGTGTTGTCAGTGCCGTTGGAGTTGTTGGTGCCGATCATCAGAATAGCCAGCTGGGGCGCCAGACCGCTGAAATCGGCATGATCGAGTCGCCACAGCACGTGCTGCGTACGGTCTCCACCGAAGCCCATGTTGACGGCGTTGCGCCGAGCATAGTAGCGGTCCCAGATTCTCCGCCCCGCGTTTTCCCAGCCATGCGTGATCGAATCGCCGATGAAGAGCAGATCGACATTGCCCTCCGCCAGTCGCTTGTTTACGGCTTCGTGCCGCGGCCCCCACCATTTCACCGCCCATTCGGCCGTCTGTTGCCCGGGCGTCACAGCCGAGTGGTTCTTCGTTTCAAGCGAGGCAAACGCCTGTGCCTGGTAACTGGCGCAGCCGGCAAAGGCCAGTCCTGCCCATAGCAGAATGGCGATAGCGGCGATCCGTCGTCTCATAGCATGTTCTCCTTCTCTCGTTCGGCAGCCCCGCGACTTCGCAAGTCACTCAACGTCGGCAGGTGACAGTGCGGCTATCGTATCGACAACGCGCGGACTTGGCAACACGCGGCTTTCTATGGCAGCCGGTTTTACCTGGCAGATGATCCTCAGGGCAAGTACAATCAGTCTCCAACGAATGGCTGCTCTATATGCGAGGTAATGATGGACAACCTAAGATGGCGACATGAGTTTCGGGCGGTGGTTCTGCTGATGGGAGCCTGCGCGGCCGGCGTGACGGCCGTCGACAAATACACCCTGGCGGCCGCGGAGCGCATGATCGCGGCGGCCGAGGGCACGTTGGCGCCCGTCTACGCCCCGCTGGCGGAAGAGATTGCGGCGCGACTCGATCTGGCCGACAAGGAAGGAATCGGCATCGACCTGGGCAGCGGACCCGGGACGTTGATCGTCGAATTGTGTCGTCGGACGAAACTGCATTGGATCAACGGCGATATCAATCCTCATTTCTTTCCCTATTTCATGCAAAAGGCCGATGCGGCGGGTCTGGGCGGTCGCGTCAGCGCCGTGTGGGCCGATGCTCAGGCGCTGCCGTTTCGAGCGGACTATGCCGACGTCGTTGTCTCGCGCGGCTCCTTCCATTTCTGGCCGGACAAAGTTCGCGCCTTCGGCGAGATCTACCGCGTGCTCAAACCCGGAAGCACCGCCTACATCGGTCGAGGTCTGCCGGGTAACATGCCCCTGGAGGAAGCGCGAGAGGTGCGTCGCAAACACGGCAGCGGTCCGAAATACGATGTGGATGAGACGGAAAGGGAACTCCGTCGAATTATGAACGCGCTCGGCATCGCTGACTTCACGATCCGACGCCCCCACGCCGGGAACACCGCGGGCGTCAATTACGGGATCTGGCTCGAGTTCCGCAAGCCGTGACCTCGAATGCCAGACGACGGCGCGCGCCGGATCATGCCGCAGACGGAACCTGGGTCAAATAGCAGACATTGGGATGGTGCACGGACATGAGACTCATTGGTGATCTCCAGGAAGAAAGCCAGGCGAAGCGCCTCGGTGATCTGCTCTACGGCAAGGGCATCGAAAGCCAGGTGGACCAGAACGCCGCCGGCCGCTGGGAAGTCTGGGTGCTCGATGAGGATCAAGTCGAAGAGGCCGCACCCTTGTTCAACGAGTTTGTCGAGCATCCTGATGACGCGCGCTACGCTCGTGTCGCCCGCAAAGGCGCGGCGCAACGACGCCGCGATCGGAACGCGAGCGTCTCCAAGCGGGCGCGCGTCGTGGATGGACGCACTCTCTTCTACCAAGCTCCTGTTGGCTACGGCATCTTAACGTTCGTGTTGATCGGCATCAGTGTGGGCGTCTACTTGCTGACCGAGGTCGGCCACAATGATCGATTGGTCCAACTCCTGTCCATCACTCGGTACTCGAACAAAGGCAACATGATTCCGTCGGAGGACATGTTGCCCGAGGTCCGGCACGGCCAAATCTGGCGACTCTTCACGCCCATGTTTCTGCATTTTGGCATCCTCCATATCCTCTTCAACATGCTTTGGCTCCGAGATCTGGGCAGCATGATCGAAGTCCGGAAAGGCACGTGGCATCTGCTGATGCTGGTCCTGGTGATCGCCGCCACATCCAACGTGGCGCAGTATCTACATCGAGGTCCGGCCTTCGGCGGCATGTCAGGCGTCGTGTATGGACTGCTGGGGTATATCTGGATGCAGGGCAAGTTCAACCCGGCCTCCAATCTGGCGCTGCACCCGCAGACGGTCACGCTCATGATCGTCTGGTTCTTCCTGTGCCTCTCGGGCTTCATGGGAAACATCGCCAATACGGCCCACGCCGTCGGCGCTTTGCTCGGCATTGGGTGGGGATACGCGGCGGCGCAGCTCGCCGACTTCGGCCGCCACCACTGAGTCCCAGAAGTACTCTGGGCTACGGCCGGATCGGAGCGCCTGTCTCGCCCTGCTCGGTCGATCTCTGAAGAGCCCTCATCTGCTCCAACTCATTGGGACCGTAGACCGTCACGCGCATGCGCTCCCCTACCTTCTTGTAATGAAGCAGCGCACTGTCCTTGTCTTTGAAGTCCTTGTCGGCAAACAGCAGGCTCGTCAGTCCCACCAGAATCACGTCACCATCCTTCAGGGGCACCTCCCCCTCGATCTTCTGGTTGTTGACGTAGACGCCATTGCGGCTCTTCATATCGAAAGCATAGTACCGGTTCTTCTTCTCATCGAACCGAATCTGTAAATGCTTCCGCGAGACCATACCGTCCAGGATCTGGATCGGCAGCGCCTCGTCCCGACCGACCACGTTGGTCCGCCGCCCCAGCGGGTAGTAATCGCCTTCCTGCTTGCCCGTCGTGATAATGAGTGAAGCCATCTCACACACCTCTTTCTCGAAACGCCAGAACACTGTCCCAGTGGCAGCATTCTACGTTCGCTTGGGACAGACGTCAAGTCCGCCCCGCAGACAATCGCCCGCCCGAAGCAGCGCCCGATCGCGGCAAAGCGTGTCGGCAGCGCTATTGACGGCAGGCCTCAAGCTGGATAAGGTCACAGCAAGGCGGTCCGAAAAGGTCTCAACGGAGAGCAGTGAATGGAAGAATTTCGGGGCAAACGCGGTTTCGTCTGCGACATGGACGGCGTGATTTATCACGGCTCGCGCCTGCTGGAGGGCCCCAAGGCCTGCGCCGACTGGCTCAAGGCTGAGGACAAGCAGTTTCTCTTTCTGGCCAACAGCTCGGCCCGGTCGCCCCGCGAATTGCACCAGAAACTGCGGCCCATGGGCGTCGAAGTCGGGGAAAATCAGTTCATCAGTTCCGCCATGGCGACAGCCCATCTCATCGCGTCCCTACGTCCGGGCGGACGCGTCGTCGCGATCGGCGATTCGGGGCTCTACCAGGCTCTCTACGAAGCCGGGCTGTCTGTCGATGAAAGTGATCCGGACTATGTGGTCGTGGGCGAAACCCGCAGCTATAGCTACGAAAAGACCGAAACGGCCGTCCAAAACCGTTTTGGTCCTCAGCGGCATCACCCAAGAGGCGGATCTGGAGCGCTACGCCTACCGGCCCCGTCGCCTTCTCAACGACGTCGGCAACATCTGTCACGGCCCGCAGTGTTCCTTGGCATGTAGGACCCGATTCTGAGATATGGACATCTATAACCTTGTCAGTTTCGCCGGCATTTTTGTCTTCATGGCTCTGGCCTGGTTGCTTTCGGCCCAGCGTCGCAACGTGAACTGGCGGCTGATCGGCTGGGGCGTCGCCCTCCAGTTGGTACTGGCCCTGTTCATCTTTGTGGTGCCGGCCGGCACCAAGGTCTTTCTGGCAGCCAATGACGCCGTGGTCAAGGTCATCGAGTCGGCCGGGGCCGGGGCGCGATTTGTGTTTGGCCGCCTGGCGCTGGGACCGGGCCAGACGGGCGACAATGGCGAGGAGTCCCTCGGTTTCATCCTCGCCTTCCAGGGCTTTCCCACGATCATCTTCTTCTCGGCCCTTAT
>CP070782.1:2609744-2613136 GCA_020346325.1 Phycisphaerales bacterium | reverse complement strand
TGGGGCGAATGGGGATTCGCCTGCATGTCATATCTACATCCCTGCGTAGGGGCGATACCGATAGAGATCGGGACGTCCCCCGTACCGGCCATTTTCTGTTTTTTTGTCGCAAGGTGGGGGGGGGGGGGGCCACTAGGGGGTGAACGGGCGGTTTTGGGGGCGTGTCGGTGGCCGTCCGGCGTGGGCTGGAATCTTGGGATGACGAAAGGACAAGAAGATGAAGATTATGTTGTTGTTGGCGTTGGCGGTGGTGGCGGCGCTGCTTTGTCAGCGTCGGGAGACCAGGCCGGTCACGAAGGTGCAGAAGTGGGTTCTGGTGTTCGCCACGATGGTCTCGGGCGCGCTGGCGGCGGGCCTGGCTTTGGGCGGGTATGTCTAAACGTTCCACGGTGCGGGACCGAGGCGGGATGAGGCGGAATGGTGATTCGCCCCTACGATGATGGATCGTGGGCCGGGAAATTTAGGCGGGCGTAGGGGCCGAACAACTCTACCGCTTCGGCGTCGTAGGCTTGGGCGGCTTCAATCTCGTTGTCGAAGGCGCCTAGGTAGTGCTTTTTGCCTTTATAGGTGATCTCGGCGATCCATTTCTTTCTGCGCTTATCGTAGCGGACGCCTTTGTACTTTGAGCGGCCGCCGCGGGGGCGGGTGTTGCAGAGGTTCTGTTGGCGGGTGCAGGTGCGCAGGTTGGCGCGGCGGTTATTCACGCCGCTGCCATCGATGTGATCGACCACCAACCCCTTGGGCGGGTTCATGATCTGGCGGTGCATCAGGATGGTCTTGCCCTTCTCGTTGCGGATGGCGTAGACCTTCTCACCGGTGACGAGGGCGGTCCATTTGTACTGGCTCAGGGCTTCGTAATCGGCGGCGTCGACGGTGGCGAAGAGGCCCTTGGTCAGCGGGATGTAGCGGACCTCGTCGTCGGCCGGGGCGGGCACCTCGGTCCAGACGGGCTTGTTGCGGCGGGGGCGGAAATTCGCGCAGGGCTCGGCGCTGGTGACCTCGCGCAAATGGCCCGGCGACTCGGCCCAGTTGGCGCAGATCAGGCTGGCGGTCCAACTGCCAATCAAGGGGATCATACAGCGGTTTTCGTTCCAGTGAGCGTAGGCACAATCGCGGCAGCTTCGCATGGCTTCCTCCGGCGTTTCTCGCACGCGCCCGACCTCGCGTATCGGCGCGCTGACCATGGATTCGTTCCGGACGGCCACCCGGGCCGCCTACAGGATGCCACCTTGCCCTGCTGGGCGAGAAACGCCTCGCTGCTGCGAAGCGTCCCACAATTTACCAAATTGTTACTAAATAGTCAACGAAAATCCTGGCGATTTTCATATAAATTGGGAAAATGGTGATTCCCCTGTGGGCCGTGTGTCTGCATTCCTGCGTAGGGGCGATCCCGATAGAGGTCGGGACGTCGCCCGTACCGGGGCGCGGGCGGGCCGGAGTTGGCAGGAACTGAGGCAGGTTTCCGGCGATTCTTGGGCCCGAAACGGAGTTTGAGGGCGGATTGCTGGCCCGGCGGGGCTATTCATGGTATACTGACGGGGTTGCTGCGGTATTTAGGGGTGGCAAGATGACTGGTGCGATAAGTGGTGTTTTGGGGCAGACAGAGATGGGTGTAGTGACAGCGATCGGCAATACGCCGCTGGTGGAATTGGGCCACTTGAACGGGACGGCGCCCGGGGTGCGGCTGTTCGGCAAACTGGAGGGTTCCAATCCGGGTGGCTCGGTCAAGGACCGGCCGGCCTATTACATGATCAAGAAGGCTGAGGAGGCCGGCGAACTGGTGCCGGGCAAGATCATCCTGGAGGCCACGTCGGGCAACACCGGCATCGCTATCGCGATGATCGGGGCGGCCAAGGGCTATCGCGTCAAGCTGTGCATGCCCGAATGCGTCAGTATGGAACGGCAGCAGACGCTGCGGGCGCTCGGCGCCGAGGTGGTGCTGACGCACGCCTGCTCGGGCACGGACGGCGCGATCCACAAGGCCCACGAACTGCTGGAGGCCGAGCCCGAGACGTATTACATGCCTAACCAGTTTGCGAACCCGAACAACTGCCTGGCTCACTACGAGACGACGGGCCCGGAGATTCTGGCGCAGACGCATGGGCAGGTCGACGTCGTCGTTGCGGGCATGGGGACGACCGGGACGCTGATGGGGATCAAGCGGTTCCTGCGCGAGAAGAAGCCCGAGGTGAAGGTGGTCGCGGTCGAGCCGGGGAAGGGCCACACGATCCAGGGGCTCAAGAACATGACCGAGTCCATCGTGCCCGGGATTTACGATCCGGATGTGCTGGACGAGAAGATCACGGTCCACGACGACGAAGCGTTTGAGTTGACGCGGCTGCTGGCGGCCAAAGAAGGCGTGTTCGTCGGCATGTCGAGCGGTGCGGCGGTGGCCGGGGCGATGAGGGTGGCCAAACAGATGAACGCCGGCACGATCGTCGCGATCCTGCCTGACCGCGGAGACCGCTATCTCAGCACGTCACTGTTCCGCTCGATCTGCGCGAAGTGCCCGCCTTAGTCTGACCCCGTCGGCGCCGTCTCCTGAGACACGCACAGGCCCCCCGCGCTGGTGCGCAGGGGGCCCCGTCCATTCGATGCTGTCGTAGACCTGTTAGTTCTTGACCTGGACCTTGACGGCCTTGCTCACCTTGGCTTTGGGCAGCGTGATCGAGAGCACGCCGTCTTTGCAGGTGGCCTCCACCTTGGCGTTGTCCACGTCGGTCGGCAGGTTGATATCCCGCCGAAAGCTGCCGTACGTGGTCTCCATGTGGTAGTAGCCTTTGTCCTTGCCCTCTTTGGTTTCCTTCTTCTCGCCGCTGATGGTCAGGGTTTTGCCGTAGACGGAGATGTCGATCTCTTCCGGCTTGCACCCGGGCACTTCCGCCCGCACCACGATCGCGTCGTCCTGCTCGGCCACGTCGAGCGCCGGCCAGGCCTTGTAACCCGAGAAGGGCCGATCCAGGCCGCGGAAGAAACCATCGAATAAATCGTCCACCTCGTTGTGAAGTCTGGCCAGCGGCGTGGCATTCCTTCGGCAAAATCGTGTAAGTGTCATGGTTATGTCTCCTTTGTTTACTACCTCTCTTCACCACATTTTCAACTGTTCGGCCAAACACGTCAGAGCCGATTTTTCAACTCTCACCAAGGCTAATATGCAAAACGCGTGCCAGACTTGCCGGGCCCATAAAACACGCCGTTTTCGCCGGCCAAACGCCGAAAGGCGACGATTTTGCAGATTATCTGCTGTCAAATTGGCACCTGGGGCGTCTGTGTAGGGGCGAGTCATGACTCGCCCGTACCGTACGAACGGCTGGTTGTGAGGCAAGCGGCAATCCGGTACACTGGGCCCGACAATCGAAGTGTGCGATGAAGGATCACAGCGATGACGCAAG
>CP070782.1:2607086-2609644 GCA_020346325.1 Phycisphaerales bacterium | reverse complement strand
CCCTCCATCAACCGTGAGATGGTAGTAGTGAAAGCCTTCGTCCAGCGGCTTCTGGGTGACGCCCGTCCAGACGCCGTCCTCGCCTTTGTCGAGGGAGAAGCCGCCCCGTTCCCGTCCGCCCAGGCTCACCCTGACGCTCTGGGCTTCGGGTGCCACAATGCGGAACCGCGCAAAGCGTCGCGAATTCACCTGCGGATACTCCCGGCCGGGCTGGTTCAGGGTCGAAGGTTTCCAGTCATTCACTTCAGCAGGCTGGTCCGTCTGCGCCTGGCACAGTGAACCTGAGAAACTGACAGACAGCACAAGTACAGTCACATACCTCTTCATAATTCTTCTCCTTTAGTCCTGGAACAGCAGTGGGGCAAATCTGTGCAGGCTGCTGCGCCTGGCAGGCTTGAGCCCAGAGAACTGGAGCCAACACGCATGCTATGACGTTCAGTCTCATGATGCTCCTGCTTTTCGCGTTAGACGGCTGGTGACTGGCTGATTCCACTCTTTGGCTCGGCAAGACCGCTATCTTGCTGTATAACACCGCTAAGAAAGATCAGAAGTGAAATGAAAAAAGGGATACGAGTGTGATTTTCTTCACTTTCCTGCCATTTTTCATCTCTCACTTCGCCGTCTGCGTCGGTAATAAAATGAAGAGAAAGTCACCAAAAACAGCATGGATTGGGCATGGATCAGGATAAGCGCACTCTGGACTTCCTGAGGCTGTTTGTACGCCATCAGCCGGAGATATACGCCTACATTCTCACGCTGGTGCCGCACGTGCACGATGCCGACGACCTGCGCGCGGGTGTGGCAGAGATGGAACTGGGCCAGGGGACGAGCCTTCTGCTCGAGGCGCCTTGCCAGGTCGAACTGACGAGCGTTGATGAAGTAACCCTGAAGAGGGGCAGGCTTGCCGTGGTGGCGTCTTCGCAGACAAAGGGCTTTCGCGTGCGGGCGCGCGCGGCCCTCATTACGGACTTGGGCACGGAATTCGGGGTGATCGCCCATCCTGACGGGAGCACCGAGGCCCATGTTCTGAAAGGTCGTGTCAGTGTCGCCCTCGATCCGAACAGATCGAGTCGGCCGAGGTCGCAGGTTGTCCGCGACGGGCTTGCGGCAGTGGTGAGCGCATCCGGAGGGACTATTCGAGGCGGACTGTCTGCCCAGCCGGGTCTTTTCCTCCTTCAAGTGTCTTCGCGCGGCCAGTCCTCTGGCGCGCTGGGGCGGCTGAACCTGGCAGATCTCGTGGGCAGAGGCAACGGCCGCAGCACCGGCAGGTTGGATCAGGGTATCGACTTGGGGACCGGCCAGACACTCAAGGGGCCCGCTACTACGATTCGGCAGGCCCGACGAAACGAGTTCAGGCCGGCACCGCAGTTCCGTGGCATCGATGGTGTGTTCGTACCTAACGGAGCCTTGGGCCCGGTCGTGATCAGCTCCACCGGATTGACCTTCTCCGAATGTCCCAAGACGATGGGAAGTTATTATGGCGGGCCAACAAACAGTGGCAGGTTCTTTGACATTCCGAGTCAACAGACCTATACGGCCCGGTTCAAAGGCGTCAGTTTTGGCACATCCAGACATCCGGCCCTGAATGTCCATCCCAACGCCGGTATCACCTTCGACCTGGATCAGATCCTGGAGGATCATCCGAACATACAGATTGATCGGTTTACCGCCGTGTGCGGCATCCCCAAGGACCTGCCTCAGTCTCAGTTCAGCTCCGCCGATGTTTGGGTTCTTCTGGATGGTGCCGTTCGTCTTCATGTGCGCTGTCCAAAGGGGCAGAGCGTTGTTGAGAAGATGGACGTACAGATCCCCACGCGGACACGGTTCCTGACGCTGGTTACCACCTGCTCCGGGCGTGCGGACCATTCTTGGATCTTGTTCGGCGACCCCTTCCTGGAGTCGGCCGCTGCCGTCCCGCTGGAAGTCCCCCAGTAACAGCGCAGGTATGGGCATCTTTCGGCTGGCCTACGCGGCGTAGGGCTGATATGTTTTTGGGATCATTCAGCAGCAGGGACGCCGCTTGGAACTTCGATGGCACATAAAAGAACGAGAGGGACCGACAATGAAATCGATCCACCATGCGCAGCCATCACTATATGGCAAGTCTATCGTGCTTCTAACCGGGTCCCTTCGTGTTTGGGCTGTTGTGGCTTCGCTGGCACCGCTCGCGTTCGCCTTGGACGGCCAAGTCCGAATTCATGACCCCTCCACTATTGTCCGATGCGATGGCAGATTCTACACCTACGGCACCGGTGGCACGACCTTGGTCTCCGACGATGGCTGGACCTGGCGTCGCGGGGTCACACCCTCACGCCGTGGCATGGCGCCGGACATCATTCAACTCGGCGACCGTTACTACCAGTATATTTCCTCTAATCCCGGTGGGCAGCCCCATTCACAGATTTTCATGATTTCGAGCAAGAGTCTCAATCCTGAATCCCCTGACTACGAATGGGAAGACGGTGGCATTGTGAACTCGACGGATGGGGTTGAGTTCTGTAACGGCATTGATCCGGGACTCTTTCTTGATCCCACTGACGGGAAGCTGTGGATGACAT
>CP070782.1:2602838-2606986 GCA_020346325.1 Phycisphaerales bacterium | reverse complement strand
CTTCTACGATGTGCGCCATGCCCTGGCCGTCAACAGCGGCACCGGTGCCCTGTGTACCGCCATGTCGGCGTTGGGTGTCGGTCCGGGGACGGAGGTCGTTGTCCCGGCCTTCCTCTGGGTAGCGACGATTACGGCCGTGATTCAGAACAATGGCATCCCGGTCCTATGCGAAATCGACGACAGTTTCAATATGGACCCGGATGACCTGGAGCAGAAGATCACCGAGCGTACAAAGCTGATTACCGTGGTTCATATGGCGGGCACGCCCTGTGACATGGATGGCATCATGCGAGTTGCCAACAAGCACAACATCCCCGTGCTGGAGGACTGTGCGCAATGCAACGGCGGCTCGTTCAAGGGACAAAAAGTCGGCACGTTCGGCAAGGTGGGAATCTTCAGCCTCCAGATCAATAAGAATTGCACGGCCGGGGAAGGTGGACTCCTGGTCACTGATGACGAAAAGCTCCACACGCGCCTCGTGGCCGCTCATGACCTGGGTATCCCCTGGAAACAAGGTCTGCCCGACGAAACCGGCGATGTCTACCTGTGGGGACAAGGTCGACGCATGGGAGAACTGGCCGGCGCCGTCGCCAACGTGCAATTGCGCAAACTGCCCCGAGTCGTCGCCCACATGAAAGGCTCGAAGCAGCGCATCAAGAGTGCCCTTGGAGACATGGAAGGCGTCTCGTTTCGTAGACTCAACGATCCTGAGGGTGACACCGGGCCATTTCTCATCCTGACCTTTGAGGAAGAATCGCGTGCGGTTAGTGCAGCGCAGCGCTTGATGGATAGCGGCATCGAGAATGTTTTCCACCTCTCCGAGTACGGCCTGCACATCTATCACAACATCCGTTCGCTGGTCGAGATGGTCCCGCTCTCACCGGCAGGCAATCCCTGGTCGCTGCCCCAGAACGCCGGTCGTCCCCTGGCCTATGCCAAGGGAGTATGTCCCAGAAGCGACGATCTTTTCGATCGATCGGTTATCATCACCATTCCGTCGCGACTGACGGAGCCACAGGAAAAGGACATGGCACAGGCCATCCGAAATGCCGTGGGCAATAGGAATATAGGCTAGCTTTTTGGCTTTCAACCAGGGGACGCCTCGTGGCACTAAGCCATCTTGATTATGCGGTCTTCACTCTATACATGGGGCTCATCGTCCTCATCGGCTTCTGGATCGCCCGCCGGGAGAAGAAATCCGCTCGTCACTACTTCCTGGCCGGCAACAAGCTGCCCTGGTTCGCCATCGGCACCTCGCTAATCGCCTCAAGCGTCTCGACCGAGCAGTTCATTGGTGAGGTCGGGTTTGCCTACCGTTACGGCATCGCGGTGGCGAACTGGGAGTGGAGTGTTTTCCCGGCGCTGACGGCGATGATCGTCTTCTTCGTGCCGTTCTACCTGCGCAAACGCATCAGTACGATGCCTGAATGGCTGGAACGCCGATTCGGACCGTCGAGCCGATTCACCTTCGCCGTCATCACCCTCCTGTCCTATGTCTTTATCAATCTGGCCGGGGTGTTGTTTGCCGGTGGCCTGGCCCTGCACACTATCTTCGGCGTGAATCTCTGGCTCGCTGTGATCGTGCTGGCGGCCGTGGCCGGTGCGTACACCGTCGCGGGTGGTCTGGCCTCGGTCGTCTGGACCGACGTGCTTCAGGCGACTTTGCTCCTGGGCAGCGGCTTGCTGGTCTTCTTTCTCGGTCTGCACGAAGTTGGGGGCTGGGAAGCGATGCGCGGTACGGGGGACCGCGCCCATCTGATTCTGTCAGCCGACCACCCCGAGCTGCCTTGGACGGGCATGCTCGTACTGACGGTCTCGACCCATCTCTGGTACTACGCCACGAACCAGTACATCAACCAGCGGGTCCTCGGCGCCAAGAGCGAATGGGACGCCCGTGCCGGCATCATCTTCGCCGGGTTCCTGGGGATCTTCCTGACGCTGGCCGTCTGCTTCCCCGGCGTAATCGCCTACCGGCTGTTCCCTGATCTCGAGAATCCTGACCAGGCTTATCCTCGGGTCGTCAGCCACCTGATCGGCCCGTTGGGCTATGGCATCCGAGGGCTGGTCTTTGCGGGCCTGATCGGCGCGATCATGTCCACGATTGATTCGCTGGTCAACTCCTGTTCGACCGTCCTGACTATCGACTTCTACCAGCGTCTATGGAAGCCATCCGCAACCGAGCGCGAAATGATCCGCGTCGGCCGTTACACCGCCGCGGCGGTTCTACTGGTTGGCGTGTGCTGGACTCCTGTCGTCGGCCGATGGGAAACGCTGTTCGGCTATTTCCAGGAATGCTGGTTCTTCATGGCCGTGCCTATCGTCGTGGTTTTTGTGTCGGCCTTGCTCTGGCCTCGCTCCAACAACTTTTCCGCCACGGCCACCCTGCTGCTGTGCATTCCCATGACCTTGCTGCCGGCCATACTGAGGGCCTTGCACGTCGACGTTAACTCATTCGTCCTGGCCGGTATTCTCCTGATCCCCATCGTGATCTTCCATATCGCGATGAGCTATGTCCGGCCTGCACCGGCAGGCGAAAGGACCAGTCAATGGATCTGGAAGCCGGACATGCTCTTTCTGCCCGCAGAGGAAAAAGTCCATTTGCACTCATGGCACAAGAACCTCATTCTTTGGTGGGCCCTGGTGGCGGCGGCCTACGTCGTCATCTATGTCGTCTTCTGGTAGCGTGCGATGCCATCCTGCTGGAGCGTACTATTATGAAGCCTGTACTTGCCTTATACACAAGAGGGAGAAGACTCGTGAGGCCGTTTTATCTATGAGCTACCTTGGCATGTTGATGTTGCTGGCTTCGGCGACCCATTGCGGATTATGCGATTCAAAGCCGCCCAGATGGAAGCCCATAGGCCTATCCGGCGGTGGTGGTATGTTCAGTCCCGCGATCTCCCCTGCCGATCCCAATCTCATGATGCTCAACTGCGACATGAGCGCCGCTTATATCTCCGAAGATGGCGGTCACCACTGGCGGATGATTCACCAGGCCCAGTTGCGAACCGACACTCGATGTCGGCCAGGCTTCCACCCGTCCGATGCCAATGTGATCTACGCCTCTTCGCGGGGGCGACTGAAGATCAGCCGCGATCGTGGCCGGACTTTCAGGTCCATCGGCAACCTCAAGGATCCCCTGTCCGGAGAGATCGCGATAAATCCCTCGGATCCCAACATCATGCTTGTCGGCACGCGTAATGGTCGGTGTCAACTCTCGCGCCATGCAGGTCTTTCCTGGGTTGCCTGTTCGGGGCCACAGGGCCAAGTCATCGGATTCCATTTCGATCGCGCATATAAGGGCCGCACCATGTTTGCGGCCACAGACCAGGGCATCTGGCGATCCGACGATGGCGGACAGACCTGGCTGGACAGTACCAACGGACTGCCCTGGAAAGAGATCGAAGGCTTTGCAGGCGGCTCGGATTCGTCAAGCACCATGCTCTACTGCACCGTGACCAGCAGGATGGAAAACGGCCATCTGCGCGGCGGGGTCTACCGTTCCCGGGACCGGGGCCAGACCTGGCAGCCGGTCATGGGCCGCGGCATCAATCTGGACACTACAATGGCTGACCGGTGGTCTTACGGCCCCATCGCGCAGTACAAGCAGGTTTTGGCTACAGACGCCCAGCCATCGACCGTATATGTCACGAACACGAGCACAGGCTTTCATCCGCCACATCATGAGACCGTCTATCGCAGCGATGATGGCGGCGACACATGGCGTGCTACGTTTTTTCAAGACCCGCGCTTTGAACAATACAATGTGGCTCCCAACTACGTCACTGCCTCGGCCGGACAGTCGTACAAAGGTGGCGACACCCCCTTTGGCGCTGCCATCTGCAACGGTGACCCGGACCGGTTGATTTTGGTGTGGAGTCAGTCCTACATTACCCATGACGGGGGCGCGACATGGTTTAACGGCGACACGTACCCCGCTGCCAGCCAACCGCCACAACCCGGCAGCGCATGGGCCTGTACCGGCCTCGTCGTCACCACCACGTGGAACTACTACATCGACCCTTTTGAAATCAACCGTCATTACATCGCCTACACGGATATCGGTTTCGCGCGATCCCTCGACAGCGGAAAGACCTGGATTTGGTGGGACAAGAATACCTGGGCCCCATGGCGAAACACCTGCTATG
>CP070782.1:2600119-2602738 GCA_020346325.1 Phycisphaerales bacterium | reverse complement strand
TTGCCCACCGAATCGCATGGCCTCGAAGAGTTACGTCCGGATGAATGCCATATCGTCCAACCAATTCTCGCCACACCGGCGGAAGACCACAATGCCATTCTGCGTCTTCTATTTACCATTTTGCGTCTTCCTCTGAGCGTCCTTCCTCATGTCGGGAGAGGCGAGAAGGCGACTCTCCCGACATCAAGCCATAGACTGGTGACCTGCTCCCCGAAGACAGGTCCGTCTGAAATGAGAACGATGTGGCAGACTCTCATTCAAAAAACAGGGTCTCTCCATTAGCCCTATTATCCGCGGCGCCGCGGTTCCAGGGGAGATGGGCGTCACGTCACTCCGCGGGTGTGTAGCCGAGCCCGCCCCAGCAGGCTCTCTGGACGGCGTGGAGATCGCGGTTGCCGGGCTGGTGCGGATCGGCCGAGCCATACTGTTGGCTCTCCATCCGAGCGAGCTTGACGGTGCGCGGGTCTTTCCACTTCCAGTACTCACTGTGCCCATCAGCGAACCCGAAGTTGGTCCCGTCGCCGTGGCGCATCGTGGGCTGATCCCACCAGCTCTCCTGGTCGTAGTGGACCGTCCAACTGTCCGGCGAGATCCGACCCTCATCCACAAAGACGAAACGCTCGCCCGGCCGCTTCACCTGTGTCAGTAGCTTGATCGTCAGCCCTTCCGTCCCCGGGATGCGCGGGCTCCCGTCGTCCATCTGGGCGCCGTTCATGGCGTCGACGATCGCATAGGTGAGCACCTCGCCGCGAATGCCCGTGGGACATTTGAAGATGTCCACGTCCTCGCAGTACTTGTACAGGACGCCGGCCTTGAGATGTTCGCGCAGCTCCTGCGTGGTTCCGGTAACCTGCCACTGCGCCCCAACCCAGGCCGTCTCGCCCGGCCGCGAGAAGAAAGTGCTGCCGTTGACGATCTTATAGTCATTCTCCTCGGCATACAGGATCCAGGCGACCGTCAGTTGCTTCACATTGCTCAAGCAGACGGCCCGCGCCCCCTGTTCGCGGGCTCGGTGCAACGCCGGAATCAGCATGGCCATCAGCAGCGCAATGATCGCGATGACCACCAGGAGTTCTATCAGGGTAAATCCGTCTTCTCGCCTCATGATCATGCTCCAATCACTCACAGTGAAGCCTGCATCACCACCCCACGAGGATACACCATTGCGAGCCCGCGTGTCAACCGTGTGCACACAATGCCGTAGCGATCCGACGAAGTCGCTTGGAGATACGGCCCGGAAACGCTATAATAATATCTGGTGCAGTGCGGACGGCGAGCCTGGAGGTTTTTTCTCACCCAGGAGGGAACAGCAGCGCCTCGGCGCGAATCCTGGCTGGTATAGATCCCTCGGCGCTCGTGCGACGCCGAAGCGTTATCATACAATAGTGCGACAATCTGGAAGGAAGCGATCATGGAGAGGAACGGAGGTTTCCACTCGATAGTCATCGTCTGCATTCTCATCCTGGCCCTGGCCGGAAGCGCCGGCGCCCAATACGGTGGCGGCTCCGGCCGCCCCGACGACCCGTATCTGATCTACACCCCCGAGCAAATGAACGCCATCGGCGCCGACCCCAACGACTGGGACAAACACTTCCAACTCAGGGCCGACATCGACCTGGCCCAATACACCGGCGCCGCGTTCAACCTCATCGGTATGCCAGGGATGGTCACCCGAATCCACGGAGGAGGAACGGCCGAGACTCCGACAGCCTTTGCAGGGAGCTTCGACGGCAACGGCCATACTATCGCGAACTTCACCTATAGATGCGAAGAGTTGGCCTACATAGGTCTCTTCGCACGTGTTGACGATCCAAACGCTGAGATCAGGAACGTGCGTCTGTCGAACCCGGACATCGACGCCGGAACAGGAACCAATGTGGGGGCGCTGGTGGGCTATCTCCGAGACGGAACAATCACAAGTTGCCACGTCGAGGGTGGTACTCTTCTCGGCGCCGACAACGTCGGCGGTTTGATCGGGTACAACGACCAGGGCGCCATAATCAACTGCGATGCCGGCAGTAACGTCTCGGGCGAGAGGAACATCGGCGTCCTGGTGGGACGCCAGAATCGGGGCGCTGTCGCGAACTGCCGCGCCGCCGGCAGCGCGGCCGGTGAGAACTCGGTAGGTGGACTGATAGGGAGCAATGCCGGAACCGTCACCAACTGCTATGCGCTGGGCACGGTCAATGGCGACCGCGACACCGGCGGCCTGCTGGGAAAGACCGACGGAGGCACCGTCACCTGTTGCTACGCCGCAGGCCCTGTTGCGGGGACGTCTGCCTCCGACACGGGCGGTCTGATTGGATGGAATTGGGGCAGCAGCGTTTTGGCGTGCTTCTGGGACGTGTAGAGAAGCGGGCAAACAACCAGTGACGGTGGCGGAGGTAAGACCACGACCGAGATGAAAACGGCAGATACATTCCTAGGCTGGCGAGCATGCGGCCGCGAAGGAGCCTGGACCATCGACGAAGGGAACGACTATCCGAGGTTGTGGTGGGGGCAGCAGGCAGGCGAGATCATGACGGGCGTGCAACTGGTGGATCTGCTGTCAGGTGTGGGCACGGCCGACGATCCCTTCCTGATCTTCACCGCGCAGGAGATGAACTCCATCGGCCTGTT
>CP070782.1:2586631-2600019 GCA_020346325.1 Phycisphaerales bacterium | reverse complement strand
CACCGGAACGGGCTCCAGGAGAATGTTCTGTCTCCCCCTGAGTTTCGAGCAAAGCAATCTGGGGCGTCTTGCTGGCCAATGCCAAGGCCGCAACTCCCAACGCGGCGACGAGCAGTGCTGCCAGGACGGAAAGGATGCCACAGACTGCCGCGATGGCAAGCAGAATGACGCCCACGGTGACGCGAACAGCCCTGCTGCGAATACGACAGGCAATGGCGAAAGCAATGACCGCGCCGACAATGACAAGGAACGCAAGAACCGAAAGGTACAACGTGGTGTCAGAGTCACCCATGACGATTGTCCTTCCTCATGCCTCAGACCAGCCCCTGAATGCACGATTCCAGCGTAAGCCATCGGCCCTCTCGGGAGTCTGCGTAAGACCTCGGTCCGGTCGCGAGCGCAAGCTACGCACACCCGGCGACGTATCTGTTCTCCTGCAGGCCGCCGGGGAACCCATATGGTTTCGCGTATCATCCCCGAGGGGATTTGGCTCAGACACGCGTATTCTCCCGGGGATGTGCGGAGAATACAAGCATTTCTGGTCAAGTCTTGAGCGGCAGCGGCTGCAGTGCTCCCTGCCAAGCAAGGTTGAATTTGGGTAGTTTTCATTCTCGACCTCGGCTCCGACTCCAAAACTGCCGCGGCTTCCCCGGCCCGTCATTCATATTCACAAGGACTGACATAATCCAACGCGGAGTGCGGATACTCATGACTGCAGGAGTGCACCCATCGTGCCAACGCTCCCGTCATCCGAGACGATAATGCGGATGTAACTGAAGATGACACTTTATAGGGAATCGGAGATCTTTGCAGCCTTTCCAAGCGCTTGTCATTTTTCCTTCAGTTTCTCCATCGCTTCCTGGCATTCCTTGCGAAACAGAGGATGCTCTTCTCTTGATTCCGTGGTCAGGCCACGAATGAATACGGCATCCTCTGCGGTTCCGATGTCCGCCAAGATCTGAACGGACTGCAACCTCAGAAACGCCATTTCCGATGCGACTCCCGTATGATCAGAGTCAGGCGCATACGGCCTTTCCTCGATCTGGTTCGACAGGAACTGTCTAAGCTTCGCCCTGACAAGTTCCTTGTCTGGCAGTCCGAAACTCGCATTCTGGATCGATGACAGAAATCGAACGTTGTCTTGATAGCGAAATGGTTCTTGAGAAAGGAAGAGCCTGTCGAACTCTGCGGAGAAATCGGGCTTGAGATTGCCCTCGACGGGAGGCGCAGGTGCGTGCGCGGACTGCTGCGTGCATCCCGCACAGAGAGCGAGAACCAGCAGATTCAGAAGTAGCGTTCTTTTCATGACAAACACTGCCCGTCCTTGCCACGGCTCACGACGTGCACGAGAGCGGGATGGTTTTGCAATTGCCAAGACACTTCTGTTTCTTTCTGTCGGCACAACGTCTGGACTCAGCCGTGGTGTAGTTGCCATCATCTCTCCTCAAGCGCCCTCAGCGCCTTGGCCGGGATTTCAGACGACGGCATCCTCTTCGCCATCTCATCGTAGAAAGCCATAAGCTCACCCCTCAGGCCATACTTGACAAGATCGCCCAGAACCGCTAGCTCCGCAGGATTGACATTGGCTACGGCTTTCCAGATGCGCATCGCATCGACCTTCTTTCCTGCGGCGGCCGCGACCACCGCGATTCGCGAATACCATTCGGGCACCTCCCTCGGTGTCAGCCGCTTGCTGGCCTCCGGAAAGAGTTGTTCGGCGCGCCTCCAGTCACCTATGTCCAAACAGGACTCAAACAGGGTGAACCGAGCCCGTTCCTTCGACTCGTCGTCATGTGCCGTCTCAGCCGCATACTCAAGCAAAGGAATGGAACGCTTTGGGAACTGCATGCGGTTCATGGTCCAGCCGAGCGTGTACGCGCGGCTGGGATCCCTTTCGTTCGCGAGCTCCTCCGCGCGCAAGAAATGCCTGTCGAGATCATCTCGCTCCGCCCTTTCCAGCATCCGCCAGAGCAGCCGTTTTTCCGTATGCTCCCACTTCGGGCGATTGGCGAGCCAGGTCCAGAGCACTTCGTCGTCTTCGCTGAGATGCTTCGCGAAATCGAAGGCCAGCAGGCGGCCCGCCCTCTTCGTCGATTCCGAGGTCGCAGGGGCGTGCTCGAGCTCCTGGCGGAGCAGCGCCACGGCCTCTGCTGGTCGGTTCGTCCGTGCCAGGAAATGGGCGTAATCTGCCAGCAGCCAACGGCGCCGGTCCATATGCCCTTTGGATTGCCGCTCCGGCTCAGCTCGCGGTGTGGTCAGCGCCAGCCCTCTTCGCAATGCCTGCTCTTCTTGGTGGGGCTCATTACGACCCCGGTAATACTGAGCCCGTTTCCGCCAGTATTCGGGATCGTGCTCCGATTTCCTTTCCTCTTCCTTGATCCGACTCTCGATGACTCGCTGCCCGCTCGCTGCCTGCACCTGCCCGGCGAACAGGGCGTTGAGGCCAAGATCATGCCTCTCCCGAATGTCTGCTGCCTCCACCGTCCACTTCTGTGCTTGGTCTTTGCGGCCCATCTTGAGTAGACACTCGGCCATTCCCTCGCGCGCGTGCACGGCAAACGCTGCGCGTAGTTGCTCGGGCGAAATGAATGCCTGATGCATCATGGCGAGGTGACCTACCTCTTCGTCAGTGAGTGGTGTATCGATAGCCTGTATGTAGAACGTGGCGGCCGTCATCCAGTTGTTCAGTGTCTTGAGTCGCGAAGCGATCTGTTCAGCCTCTGTCGTGAGTTGGGGGCGTATGGCCTCAGCCATCCAGGAGAAGTCCCACCCTTCGGCTCCAGTGTGGCGTGCGTAGACAAGGGCATCCAGAAACATGATAGCACTGTCGATATCTTCTGGATTTCCCCTCACACGGTTCGTGAGTTCTCGTACCAACCGCTCGCTCCGGCCGTGAACGGTATTGAAGCGCAAACGTTCGTTAACCCAAAAACCGTCAGCCCCGGGCGGCATGGCCGCCAGCCACCGATCCACTTGCTCGATACTCCAGCCCGATTTCTGGAGATGCTTCAGCAGACGGTTCTCCAAGGCAATCTCAGAGATGTTGCCCGCGAACACCTCAACCACGCATTGCGCCACCTCCCACGCGGAAAAGTAGTCACATGCTTCATAATAGACACTTTCGATCTGGTGGTTGGCCAAGTCAGGACATAGTTCTTTGAGTTCCATGACCGTCTCGATCGCCTCTTTGGTCATACCCGCACGCATGAGCACACTCAGCTTGACCATGGCTTCCTGACCGGTCTCCGGCTTCGAGGCGCCTGCCGTGGCAACCAGCTTGGCGAAATCCTGGCCTTGATCCATCAGGATGGCTAGAACATCGCGCTGAGCCTGCCACCCGTCCGGCATGTCGCGATTCGCATCAACGGGCTGAGCATGGATCTTCACGCCAGCGATCAACAGAACAACTGCGACTCTACACAACGTGATTCGCACCTTCATAAACATTCCCCCGGCAGATGCCAACGCTAGCTTCAACTGCAAACTGCGACGCGGATTGTCCGCTGCACGCAAAGTCAAACGTCCCGCAAATCACTTCACGATATACACAGGAATCAGATCTTGGCAAAGCGTCCTGACTATTGTCTCAGCAAGACGGCTGTGCGCGTGCATCCGTAATGGCAGTGGCCTCTTGTCCGCCCGGCGTGAAGGTCCACGCGTGGCTCTGGGTCACGATGACGTTGGACGCCGGAGAACGAATCCTGATGTGATGCACGTGAGCCATACCAGGCTAACATTAGAGCCAGGAACCGATGGTGATCATGAGGACTCCAACGCGCTTCGCCCTGCTCATCTCGACACCCTCGATCTGGGTGGACAATTCGGTCGTTTTCCTATCCATACTATACCGCACAACGCAGGTCCGGTTGTGTAAATAGAAGGTAAAAAGGAGGACGTCCCGGAGAGGCGAAACGCAAGAAGCATGCAAGGCGGGAATCCCTGGATGGTAGTCATGCTCTGGAGCCGCAAACCCGAGACCCCGAGACGAGATGCGAAAACGGTTCCCAGCGACATAGAGCGTCACGTGTTCCGGGAAACGCGACTCACGGCCTATCGCCTGAAAGACGCGGCGTAGTCTCCTGTGCGTGGCTGTCGCGCTCTCGCCACGCGCAGAGTCTGTCTATGTGTCGAATGCAGAGCGACAATTCTCTCCTCGCGGCCTGCCACCGACGCCCAGACCCTCTTCCCCTTGCACGCTGGTTTCACACGTGGCATTCCCTGAAAGCGTTTTCACGCCCAGTTTGGCCAACGCAAGGCGGTCCCATGGCCGCTTGACAGCCACATATTGTCCGATGTTAGATGAGCGGAGTCCTACCGGGTACGGCCACAGGTCTCATCGGCAAATCACCAAATTCTTCTCTTGGTGGGCTTAGGTCGAGCTTCGATGCCTTCATGGCCCAGTCCCACTTCAAGGCCCGCCCGGTATATGCGCTCATCCGGCCCATGATGCACGTCATCGTGCTCTCCGCGATCCTAACTCCTTCGTTGAGATGCGTGCCGGTACGAATCGCGTCAATCTGGTCCGCGTGTTGTTTGATAACAGGGCTTGGCTGCGGACCCTCGTACTGGAACGGCTTGGCGCCGTCGATGACGAACCGACCCGAATCCGTGTAGGCCTCGCCTTTGGTGCCTATGATTCGGTTGGCCTGCCGATATGTTGCCTTGTCGATCTGCGCGCCCATGTATTCAATGCGCGCCCCGTTTGGGTATTCAAATTCTACCGCAAAGTGATCGTAGACGTTGCCATACTCCGGGCCAATGCGAGCCTGCCGACCGCCAAGCCCCATGCACTGAACCGGATGGGTATTGAACGCCCAGTTGATCCGATCGAGGTTGTGGATGTGCATCTCGACGATGAAGTCGCCGCTCAGCCAGGCTAGAAACAACCAGCGTCGCAAGTGCCATTCCATATCAGACCAACCAGGCAGCCTTTCTTTGGTTGCCTCCGACCACGTTAGCATGCCTCCCCCGATTCTGACGCACTGACCGGCGACAATCTGGCCAATGTCTCCGTCGTGAATCCGCTTCATACCTTCTATCAGATGTAGCATGCGTCGGCTCTGCGTGCCGGCAACGATGGTCAGGTTCTTCTCGTCCGCCATGCGAGATGACTCGATTACCGAGCGAACGCCGACCGGGTCGACCGCGACCGGTTTCTCCATAAAGACGTGTTTGCCAGCCTCGACAGCCGCCCGGAGATGTCCGGGTCGGAAGTAGGGTGGTTCCGTCAGAATCACCAAGTCCAGGTCGCAGGCCAAGACGTGCTTGTGGGCGGTCCAGCCCACGAAGCATGTATCGTCGGTGACCCTCACCCTGTCGCCCTGACTCTCGGTGAGCTGGCGACGACACTGAGCCAGTCGATCCTTGAACAGATCACCCATTGCCACCAACTCGACGTTAGAGGCGGCGTTCAGACAGTTTGTCGTGTCGTAAGTGCCCCGTCCGCCGCAGCCGATCAGGCCGACGCGGATCTTGTCAGAACCACCAGCCCAAAGACGGCTCGTGCCCGTCAGCAAGGCGGCCGTTCCAACGGCACCCGACGCCTTGATAACGTCTCTGCGCGACAGCTGTTTCTGCTCGTGAGTCAGTGCACGTCTCATATCACATCCTTTCAGTCGGCAGCGTTGTGTTCAAACAAAATCATTCCATGTCCGTCGAAGGTCCGCGCTTCCGGTGCGACCCAGTTAGTCATAGAAGGGGAACAGTTTCTTCAGTTCTGCCTGCGAGGGCCGACGTCCGTACTCGCAGATCTCGAAGACCTCTGCGTATTTGATCTCTTCGCCCTTCTGTTGGCCGTACCATTTCACAAGCTGCTCTCGGAAGCGGTTAGCGGTCCCAGCGAAGCGACGGTCGAAATTCCTGCGGACCGCCGGCTCACGAGCTCGACGCGCCCCGGGATCCTCCGGGTAGAGCTTCTCCGACCCGTTGCATCCACCTTCCAGCGTCTGGGAAGCCAGGGCCAAGGCGGCATCCAGTTTCTTCTCGATTACCTCGTCGATCCCCACAGCGATATCAGCGGTGAAAGGGTAGGGTTTCTGAAAGCGATCCTCGTAGTAAAGGAAGACCGGGTTTCGCCTCAAGTAGGGTGTGTCCGGACAGAAATACGGCACTGTGACCATGTACCCGGCATCCTGCACAAGTAGCGCCACGTTGCGGTGGTCGGGATGATAGTCGTTGGGACGATGGCACATAACAATGTCCGCCCCCCACCTGCGGATGAGTCGAACAATCTTCGCGCGGTTTTCCATCGTTGGCATCAGTTCACCGTCATGAATATCAAGCACCTCGGTTTCGGTGCCGAAGATCTCGGCGCAACGCTCCACCTCTTCCGTGCGACGCTGGGCGAGGGGCCCACCAGCCATCCCCCAGTGACCAATGTCACCGTTGGTGCAGGAGACGAACTTCACGTGGTGACCTCGTGCAGCCCACAGGGACGCTACGCCGCCAGCACGGAATTCGTTATCGTCGGGGTGTGCTCCGAAGCAGATGATCCGCAATCTTCCGTCGGTGGGTTCGGGTGCCGGTGCAGGTTTCGGCACTGTTGCGCCCGTCATCGTCGCTGCGAACAGCAGTACCCAGCCTGAAAGAATACTCGCAGTTAGCTTAGTCTTTCCTATGTGTCCGTTGTCCATAGCATGGTCCTCCTTGCACTTTCCACTCTGGTAGGATGGTTAATTGGGGAACACGGCACGTGCCATGCGCGGCATATCGCCACGCTGCGATCCTGGCACGGGGATCGGCCAAGGATAAGAACCGCTTCCGGTTCGAACATTTGACTCTCAACCTGTCGCTGAATAACTCGATGCGCATATCATCTGTTGCATTTGGAGCGCGAGTGGCGACCGAGTCCATTCGGCCTCAAGTTGATCACCTGTCCTCGCCTTCCCGGTGGCTCATCTTCTCTTACGCTTGTTTCCCCGTTTTGGCGTGGGCTCGTGCCTGACATTGCGCAAAAGTGCCCCTGTCAGCCTCGCAGCGCCTGACGAAGTCGTCGAGTGAGCCGGCTGCGAAGTAGAGCCGCCACACGAAGTTGCCCCGGTCGTCGTGGGAATTCAAGCTGCGGCCGGGCAACGTTAGCCCAAAGTTATGCGACCGCCTCCATGCTGTCAACAATGTCGCCTGGCACGTTAAGATGTCGGATCCGGACAGCTCAAGGCGGCTGGATCAGAGCAGTTCTTCAGCGTCTTCCTTCAGATCATTGGCCCGTATCATTGCTCGCCGTTGCAGCCGCTATGATGCCCTATGCCTGAATGGATGTCCGTCCACCGAAGCCTGTGCGAAGGCCTGATCGATGGAGTCGCCTTCACGGTCATGCTCTAGCAAACCGGCCACCTGGCCGCGGCCATTGAAAAGGTTCCACAACCTGAGGCATTACAAAAGTCATTGCCAAATAATCACTTACGGACCGAGTATTTCTCCGGAGTGGCAGATAACAGGGGCTCTGGTTGTAGTCGAGTAGTAGTCGCGAACCGCTAAAGACAACGCGGTACTCTCGGTATGCGAAAGCCAGAATTACTTGACCGCCCAGGTCTGCAGCTGTAGGGAATTCACCGGTCTCGACGACTTGAAATCTCCCCGCATTTCGCTGAGAATAGCTACGTCAGATTCCCGGGTCCGTGGGGAGCCGCCATGAGTGACGTCACTCGTATTCTGAATGCCATCGAACGGGGGGACGCTAGAGCTACGGATGAACTCTTGCCGCTGGTCTACGACGAGCTGCGCCTTCTGGCGGCAAAAAAGCTCTCTCACGAACGGCCCGGACAAACCCTCCAAGCCACGGCTCTGGTCCACGAAGTGTACATGCGCCTCATCGGCGACGATTCCACCGGTTGGGATAATCGGGGGCATTTCTTCGCGGCGGCCGCCGAGGCGATGCGCCGGATCCTGGTGGAGCACGCGCGACGCAAAAAGAGCCGCAAACGCGGGGGCGGACGCGCGCGGGTGAATCTGGACGAATTGACTTTGTCTATCACCGGCCCGTCGGAGGACATCATCGCGGTCAGTGAAGCCCTGGACAAACTGGCGACAACCGAACCCGCCGTGGCGGATCTGGTGAAATTGCATTACTTCAGCGGTCTTACGTTGGATCAGGTGGCGCAGCTCCAGGGGATCGGACGTCGGACAGCCGTCAAGCACTTGGCATACGCTCGCGCGTGGCTGCGTCGGGAAATTGACGGGGCCAATACGCCGCACTCCGGGTGAGCTTCTGGAGAAACTTGGGCCACCCGGACGACTGTCAAATGTGCGGTTTCTTCTCCAAATCTGAGGCAGAACAAGGATTATTACATTTTTCTGAAGATTGCCGTGCCCTCCGCGACAGTGGATTTCGCATGCCACCATAGAAGACAAGCTCGGACTGAGGCGCACTATGAAACCTGGACCCGTTGATGTCAAATCGGTGTTTGCTAAGGCCCTGGAGAAGACGGACGCGAGGGAACGAGCGATCTATCTCGATGATACCTGCGGTCAGGACACGCCTCTGCGGTCTGAGGTGGAATCATTGTTGATGGCCTATAACCGGGCGGACGGCTTTCTTCCCTCGCCCGATTTGGATCCAGCGGTTACGCTGGATAGCGCTGCGATGATTGAGGGACCCGGGACAGTCATTGGGCGGTACAGGCTTCTGGAGCAAATTGGCGAAGGTGGTATGGCGGTGGTCTACATGGCCGAGCAGACCGAACCCATTCGCCGCAAAGTTGCCCTGAAGCTCATCAAACTGGGGATGGACACGAGGCAGGTGATCGCACGGTTCGAAGCTGAGCGTCAGGCCTTGGCCCTGCTGGATCACCCCAATATCGCGAAAGTCTTCGACGCCGGAGCGACCGAGACCGGCCGGCCGTACTTTGTGATGGAACTGGTTCATGGGATGTCCATCACTGAATACTGCGACACGAACCGACTGGACACACATCGGCGTCTGGCGCTTCTGGTTCAGGTCTGTAGCGCCGTTCAGCACGCCCACCAGAAGGGCATCATCCATCGGGATATCAAGCCATCGAATGTGATGGTGACGATGCACGACGACAGGCCTGTCCCCAGGGTCATTGACTTCGGCATTGCCAAAGCCACTAACCAGCGGCTGACGGAGAAAACGCTGTTCACCCGCTATGCCCAGATGATTGGCACACCGGCGTATATGAGCCCGGAGCAGGCCCAGATGAGCGGGCTCGATGTCGATACACGGACCGACATCTACTCTCTAGGCGTACTGCTGTATGAGTTGTTGACCGGTACGACCCCGTTCGCCCCCCGCACGCTGGAGGGAGCGGGGTACGCGGAGATCGAGCGGATCATCCGCGAGACGGATCCGCCCAGGCCCTCGACCCGAGTTCGGAGGCTGGGCCAGGACCTTCTGAACGTGGCGCAGGGGCGGCAGACCAGTGGTGAGGCACTGCAAAAGCTGCTCAAGAGCGACCTGGATTGGATCGTAATGAAGTGTCTGGAGAAGGACCGAACCCGACGGTATGAGACCGCCCACGGTCTGGCCCAGGACATTGAGCGCTACCTGAGGGACGAACCGATCCTGGCTCGCTCACCGAGTATCGTCTATCGCCTGGGCAAGTTTACGCGCCGGCATAGATCGCGGATGGCTGTGGCCGGTGTGGTTGCGGTGCTTCTGATCGGCCTTGCTGCCGCGATCACCATGTACAGGCGGAGCGCCAAGGCGGGACGAGTCCAATGGGCGAAAGGGCAGGCGGTGCCCGAGATTGCTCACTTCGTCGACCAGCAACGTTACTCCGAGGCCTTTGCCCTGGCGAAGAGGGCCGAGAAGTACATCCCGGACGATCCAACTCTTGCCGCCTTATGGCCGCATATCTGCCGGGACTATTCCATCACCACCAGGCCCTCAGGTGCAGATGTCTTTTATCGTGGATACGACGCCGTGGATGCACGGTGGGAGTATCTAGGCCGCTCGCCGTTGGATCAAATCACGCTGCCGCAAGGGCCGCTTCGCTGGAGGATCGAAAGGGACGGATTTGTGGCACACGAGTGTGTGGTCCAGCGATCCTTCGAGGTCCGTTTGCAGCCACAGGACTCCACGGGTGAAATGGTGTGGATCGGTCCCTGGCAGAAGGTGGAACTGCCTTCCTCCGCGCAGGCCCAGAACGGAACAGTCGACATCCCTGAGCACTTGATCAACAAATATGAGATCACGAATGAGCAGTTTCAGGCGTTTGTCGACGCAGGGGGATATACCAACGCCAACTACTGGGAAGGACTGGATTTCATCAAAGAGGGTCGTCAACTATCTTGGCAGGAAGCGATGGCCGAGTTCGAGGATCAGACGGGTCAGCCGGGCCCGGCCATGTGGGAGAACGGGACCTACCCGCAGCGGCGGGAGCGATACCCGGTTTCCGGTGTGAGCTGGTTCGAGGCCATGGCCTATGCGCGCTTCGCTGGGAAGAGTCTGCCTACCGTCTACGATTGGGAACGGGCCGCGTGCCTGGAGGAATCGTTCGTGATCGTCCCCTTCAGCAACTTCACGCCGGACGGCACGGCACCCGTCGGAAGCCATCCGGGCGTGGGACGGACGGGCCTCTTCGACATGGCCGGCAACGTTCGTGAGTGGTGTTTCAATGCCACCGACGATTCCGGAGAGCTTCGATACTGCCTTGGCGGAAGCTGGGGGAGCCGACCTATATGTTTGGACACAAGGATAGCCGTTCACCGTGGCATCGCTCGGCGCAGGACGGGTTCCGCTGTGTGCGGTATCCGCACGAGGGCGAATCCGTGACAAGTCAGTTCTGTAAACCTGTTCCACTGCCTGGTTGGCGTGACATATCCGATCTGGAGCCGTTTTCCGAGGCCGAATTCGAATCGTACAGGGCCCTGTACCAGTACGACCAGAGACCTTTGCATGCCCGAGTGGAGAAGGTTGACGCCACTTCACCCTTGTGGCGAGAAGAGACAATCACGTTTGATGCCGCTTACCCGGGACATCGCGTGACGGCGCATCTGTTCCTGCCAAAAACTGGGAGGCCCCCTTATCAGACAGTCATCTTCTTCCCGGGGCGGGGCGCCATCGAAGATGTGTCCTTCCAGGGGCCCCCTTATCGGGCGCTCTGGCAGTGCATTGTCACGAGCGGTCGTGCCGTGCTCTTCCCCATCTACTACGGCACCTACGAACGGCCTTCCGAGCATGGGCGGGTATGGACCGTGCAGAGTGCGGCCGAGACACCCCTGATCTACAGGGATTGGATGATCCGAATGGCCAAGGATCTGCGCCGGTCTATCGACTACCTCGAGACCCGTGACGATATCGACAGCGACAAGATCGGTTACCATGGATACAGTGCCGGCGCCCTCTCCGGCCAGATCATGCTGGCGGTGGAGGATCGAATCGACACCGGGATCTTCGTGCACGGCGGGCTTCTGCCCATTGACCTGCCTCGGTCATTCGACCTGGCCCTCTATGCGCAGCGGATCCATGTCCCGGTCCTGATGATCAACGGCGCCGAGGACGTACTGCTACCGGCGGAGGTAGGCCAGAAACCGATGTTTCAGATCTTGAGGAAGGCTCACCCGGATACCCGACACGCGGTCTATCCCGGTGGCCACGGCGAATTCTCACTGTTCTTTGAGCAGATTCGAACCGACGTCCTGACCTGGCTCGATCGGCACCTCGGACCGATTCAATAGAGACCTTTCACTAGATTCGTACAAATAACGAGAGCTTGTAGGAGCTGGTGCGTCACTTGAAGTGGCGACAACCCCACCAGCCCGGCCGGCTCCGAGTGCCCGGTTTGCGCGCTCGGAGCCTGGCGCAGACACTTCAATGCAAACCGGGAAGGATGACAAAGATGAATACGAAGAAGAAAGCGGCACTCGCGATCACAGTGATGATCCTGGCCATCTTGGGTCTCGCAGGATTTGGCTTGGCCCAACGGCAATCGCTGCATCAGGTGGTCACATTTGAGGCGTTCTTCGACACTGAGCAAACACCCCCGGGAGACCCTGGCCCCAAGGCCGAGGACGACCCGAGCTGGTACGGGCAGGTCACGTTGACCATTGATGGTCGGGCCTACGAAGGGACGGCTGTCTGGTGTGCTGTCAAAGGGCAGGTGTTGGAAAACGCCTGGTACGGCTGCGCGAAGGCCACGTATGACTTCGGAGACTTGGGCACGATGGAGATCTGGGAACGGGCCAAGACGACCTTCGACGATGTCACTGAGAGCCATCGCAAGCACGGTTACAGCGGCATCGACATGGTAGCCGACGGGACGGCGGCCTTCGAGAAGGCAATCGGTATGTTCTATCTTCTGGGCCATACCGAATGGTGGATCGACGCGGACGGTTCTCGACGGGGAGAGGCGGTATATTCCGGGTGTGGGACAATCGAGGGCATCATGTTGCCGCAGGAGTAGGCCGAGATGGGCATCGCGTGGAGTTTGTGTGGTATGGCGCAACGAGATGTCTTCACATCGACGACACGCTGGTCGCCGAGGATACTCAGGCCGGTGGGTTGCGCAGCTGTTCCGGTGCCCTGAACATCGGTTGTGGCAACGACATGGTTTCGGGCACGTCTTTCCCTGGCCTGATCGATGATGTCCGCATCTATGGTCGCGCGGTGAAACAGTAACGTGTGAGGAGTACTGGATCCGCCCGGTCACGTAAAACGATTATTCACATCCTTTGAGAGAAGGAGACATTACCATGAAAACGCCGGAGTGGTGCCTGAATCTCGTCTGTTTTCCTGTCCTGGCCAGCCTCATGCTGCTGCCGGTCGATACCGCTTGGTTGTTGGAGGGCGACTGGACAGTGTACAACACCAGCAATTCTGGCCTGCCCTATAATGTCGTTACGGCCGTCGCGATCGACAACGAGGGTGTCGTATGGGTCGGGACCGGGAGGTGGTATGCGTTTGCCGGCGGCGGCCTGGCTCGCTTCGACGGTGAGGAATGGACGGTGTACAACACTTCGAATTCACCGCTGCCCGGCAACGATCACATCAGCCTGGCCGTCGATTCTGAGGGCCGGGTATGGAGTGGCACCGAGACCGGCGTCTCAGCTTTCGACGGGCAGAACTGGGCGGTGTATCTCACGTCAAATTCGCCGCTGCCCGACAACCAGGCCGGCGCGCCTGTGTGCGACGCCCAAGGCAACGCATGGATTGGCACCGGTGCGGGCTTGGCCCAATTCGACGGGCAGAGTTGGACCGTGTACGATCACACCAACTCGGGCATGCCATCCGGATTGGCCACCGGCCTAGCCATGGACAGCCAAGGCGTCTTGTGGATCGGCACCATCCGCAGCGGTCTGGTGCGGTTCGACGGACAGACCTGGATCCGCTATCACACGGGTAACTCCGGCCTAACCAACAACAGCATTTCTTTCATGGCGACGGCGCTGGACGGCACTCTATGGATAGGAACCTACGGTGGCGGTTT
>CP070782.1:2583838-2586531 GCA_020346325.1 Phycisphaerales bacterium | reverse complement strand
CGCCGTCCGGCAAGACCAGCGTCGCTAACTGAGCTGAAGCTGCGCCACGTCCAGCGCCCTTCCGTGAGGGGCGAGGCAAAGCGAATCTTCCACGCGCGCCCGCCATCCCAGAAGGCGGGGCGGCGTAGCGTGATGCCCGTGTCATGGGTGAACTCTGCCCACACCTTCACGTCGGTATATGGATTCGGGTAGTCGCATTCTGCCGCCAACCTAATCTCGCATTCGCGCCAGGGATAAGCAAGCATACCATCTCCTTCCGGTTCACCGCCTCGCGTCACAACCAATGTGGCTGTTTGCGGGGTATTCTTTGGCGCACACGCTCCGAGCAGCTTGCTAAGCGTGAGAGCGCCCGCAGCCGCAGCCATCAAACGAAGAAACTCTCGACGCTGGTGCATCCCGTTTTCTTGGGGACACTCTTCAGGCATCGGAGTGTCGTCGTTCCCCATCATAATGGGATCACACCGGGGGCTATGAATGCGCACGCTTCGTCGTCGAGCACCAGGACCCAATCGTTATCAGCACCGTGCGTGGGCGGTGTGAACTCGCGCACGCCGCCCGCCGGAATGCTGCCGAGCGCATTGGCCGTTCCCGTGCGCGGGTTGTACCAGTAGCCGACGATGGTCCGGCCAGCCAGTATGCCGAGGTCGACCGCAAACCGGTGGCCGGCAGCACTGTAAATGAAGGCGTAACTGCCGTCGTCTGCCCGCGTGGCGCGCGTGTGGTGTGTGCCTATGCCGGGGTTCGAGACGAGCAGCGACTGGTCTGGAATGCGGGCCAGTATGGGCCGCGACTCAAGCAGACGCCGCACATGCCCCATCTGGAATGCGCCGGGGAGCGCAAGGGCTTTGTGCCACGGAAGTCGAGGGTTGAAGACATCGCGCTCCGTCCCGTTCCAGAACTGGAAGACTCCGTTGGCACCGTAGGTGTGGCCGTGCGCCCCGGCGAAGAGCGCCCAGTAGGCCGCTTTCCGTACGTCATAGGCACCGAAATAGCCGTTCTCCGGCCGCATACCGACCGGCATATCCTCATAGTTCGGCTCGCTATCCATGCATGGCGTGGGCGGTGCCAGATCGTAATCCTGAGCGATAAAGTTGTAATTGTCGCGATCCCAGACCAAGTGGCAGGACTGGAACATGCTAAAGTCGAGCCACGCCTCACCTGGAAAGAACGAGCTGGACGAATATACGCCCATCGGGTGGTAGGTCACCAGATGACGACCAGCGTCGCCGCGCCTCAACCCTGCGGCCAGCGCACGCCAGATGGCCTTGCGCTGCTCGCTGTCCGGATTGCGGTCGCCACCGAGGATCCAGATAATGGGCTTCTCGCGGTAGCGCTCGCCGAGAAACTCGCCATAGCGCGCCGCGTTCTCGGTCGTAAATACTTCCGGGCCGACGCCCCATTTGACCGGTCCCACCTTATCGCCCCACGTTGGCAATAGTCCGATGACCAAGTCAAGAGAAGCGGCTCTATCAATGACATAATCAACGTGGCGAAAATAGGCATCGTTCGGCCGCAGCGGGTCGCCGTCGTAGAGCGGCAGATCGCCGTACCGGTTCGGCACCCGAAGCCCGTCGAACTCGGACAGCGCCACGGCCTGGATCACGGTGAACCCCTTGGCGGCCCGGTCTGCGAGATATCGGACTGCCTCCTCCCGGTCCAGGCGCTGAAACAACGCCCAGGCGGTGTCGCCGAGATAGAAAAATGGCGTACCATTTTTGTGAACGAGAAAACGCTGATTATCGCTTACCCTGAGCATCTTTATGGGTTCTCCTTGTGTAAAACACGCCATGCGCAACTTTATCTGACGGACACCAAGCCCGCGAAGTCAAGCGGACTAAGTCCGAGTTTCAGATTGAGAGAGACACAGATTGTTTTTGCAGGAGTATCCCCCTAATTCGAAGTTGCACTTGGCATCACCTGCTCTTTTCCTGAATAAGCCGTTCGGCTGTGAAGCGGTCGGTAATCAAGACGTTGATCAAGCCGCCTTCGAGTGCGCCCCGGATTGCCTCGTGTTTGCGCTTGCCCCCGGCCACGCCTACCGAGCGCCTGACCCGCTTGAGCTGTTCGAGGCTCATGCCGATCACGCGGTCATCGAGCGGTGTGTTGACCGACCGGCCATGGCGATCAAAAAAGCGGACGAGAACATCTCCTACGGCCCCACACTCGCGGAGCACGGCCTGTTCTTCTGGCGAAAAGATGTTGCCGCTGCTGGCCAGCAAAGGCGAAGGTTCAACCGCACCGATGCCCACGAGGGCCAGTGTCACTTTGTCAAACAACTCGATCCCCCCACGAACATAGGGGTCCTTGAGCAAAATGTCCCGTGCTTCCTTCGAACCCACAATGGCCGGCGCAGTCAAGTACGTCACTTCCCCCCGCACCAGAGTCGCCAATTGGTTGGCTAGGTACACCGCGTGCGTCTTGGCCGGCGATTCGCTCGCCCCACCGAGGATCTGCACGATCCGTGCCCCTATCGCGCGTGGGATCTGGTGCATGGCATCCACCGTCGCCAGAAGAGTTGCGCTCCAAGATGAAATGCCGATGCACTCCCCATTCTCGATGATGGTCTCCACGTAGTAGGCGGCAGCTCCACCAACGTCACGCTGGATACTTTCGTCCTCATCATCCCGCACACAGTCGGCCACGACCGCATCGCGCAGTCCAAAGGTAGCGACGAGTGCCTCTTCCAGATCTGT
>CP070782.1:2579422-2583738 GCA_020346325.1 Phycisphaerales bacterium | reverse complement strand
TACAATCGAGGTGGGATGATGGTGGTGTATACGTACTCAGAGGCACGGCAGAACTTTGCGTCGGTATTGGACAAAGCAGTCCAGGAGGGAGAAGTTCGGGTCAAGCGGAAGGATGGGCAAGTCTTCGTGATCCGTCTCGTGGCTCCCGACGATTCTCCGTTGAATGTTGAGGGCATCGACTTGGGCTTGACGGCAGAGGAGATTCTCGAGTTCATTCAGGAGGGGCGGCGTCCGTAAGAAGGTGCCGCGAAACCCGGATTCGACGCGACAGCACACAGCGTTTTTGTCGTTTGAGTCCCGTCCTACAAAACTGGACTTTGGCCAATTCTGCAGAGCCGTCTATATCTGACTGTTTTCGACTGAAACGCCGACATGATCCGGCGATGGCCAAGGCTAAAATCGCTTGAAAATGCACGAAATGACACCTAATTCTGATGCTCATACGAAAACGGCCAAAGTCCAGACAAGAAGGACTCACCACAAACACTATCAGGCGCTCGACTGGGACCCAGCAGATCCAACCGTCCCTGTGACGAGGTGCGCCCTCCCCACGAAACCAAGAGCGTCATGCAGTCCAAAAGCGCTCGTCTCAATTCTCAAGAGATCATTTTAATTATTAATGTCATCTTAAATTGACAAATGCACTGGCACATGGTATAATGGTGATATGACCTAGGGAGACCTTGCAGGTATCCACGCGCATCTTTTTCCTCGATCAAAATTCCAAAATATCCACCAAAAAAAGGAGAACCAAGACAATGGCATACATGTTCGTTCGACAAAGCGTGCAGGACTATGAAGCCTGGAAGTCTGTTTTTGATTCCTTCAGTGATCTGCGCAAACGAAACGGCGAAAAGTCGTACCAGATTCTGCGCCAGGATAACGGCTCCAGCGAGGTGGTTGGCCTGTTTGAGTGGGACAACCTTGACAACGCTCGCAAGTACGCTGGCTCGCCAGAGCTCAAAGCAGCGATGGAGCGAACGGGGGTTACCGGAAAACCGGAGATCCTGTTCCTGGAGGAAGCTGCCCGGGGATATAGCATGAATAAGATAGAGTTAGCCAGGGCGGCCTTCGATTTGGATGACCCTGACCAGTATTCCCACTATTCGGATGATTTCCAGTTCACTGACGAGCTGGGCAACCCACCCCTGGACAAGGATACGTTTATTGCCGGGGGGCAACCGGTGCGGTCGGCCGTCCCTGACCTTGCAGAGGTCATCGAAGATATCCGAGAAGAAGGCGACGACGTCGTGGTAACGAGTCACTTTTCTGGCACGTTCACCAACGACTTGGACCTGTCGGCCATGGGCCTGGGTGTCGTCCGCGCTACAGGGAAAGCGGTCGTTTGGCCGACTGGCTCCAGCCGGTTGAGCTTTGACGACGGCAAAGTCTCCGAGATGCATGGTCTGGACACTGGACCAAATGCCGGCCTGCCAGGATTCCTGAGAGGGCTCGGCGTGGATCTGGGCTAGCCTATCAATCTGCTCAGTGCTCGCCATGTGAGTTGGGAGTCCATCGCGCGGTCATCCTGTGCGGTGGATTCTCTGTCCACCGCTGGACATAGCCTTCACAGGTCTAAGTTGCCCTACGCCCACTTCAGCCGGACTGCCGACCGCAATGCGCTTGCGAAGGAGACTTTGCCTTTAGGGATGTCAGCTAGCAACGAGGAGGGCGATTCGATGAATTCTCGCGAATTGCTGCTCTTTCAGCACGCCCACATTCACGCTGCCGAGGTCGGCGGACCCGACCTGTCTGATCTCCTGCGCCAGTTGGGGGTGGGGTTCTCTGTCGCCAGCGAGGGGATCTAGGCTTGGAGACGCCTCCGGATACGGAGGTGCCAAGAGTAGTCATAGAAAGCTTATCAGGTCTTGGAGGAATTACCAATGTCTGAACATGTGGAAACTGTTATCGTCGGTGGCGGGCAAGCAGGGTTAGCTGTCAGCTACCATTTGAGTCAGCAGGGTCGACCCCACACCATACTGGAACAGGCGTCACAGCCTGCAGAGGCCTGGCGTAACCGCCGTTGGGACTCGTTCACCCTGGTCACCCCGAACTGGATGCTTCGGATGCCGGGCGCCGAGTACCAGGGGGATGATCCAGAAGGCTTTATGCCTCGGGAAGAAGTCGTCGCCTACTTGGAAGATTATATCGAGCGTTTCCGCTTGCCAATCCAATACGGTGTCCGGGTGAACTCTGTAGAAAAAAACGGGACTGGCTACCTGGTGCACACTGACGAGGCTACCGTTGAGGCGGACAATGTCGTGATCGCCACGGGTCTTTTCCAGCAACCCAACATCCCAGCCTTCAGCGCCAACCTACCAGCGGAGGTCCAGCAACTTCACTCCAGCGAGTACCGCAATCCTGCGGCGCTGCCGCCCGGCGCGGTGCTCGTCGTTGGCTCAGCCCAATCGGGCGCCCAGATCGCCGAAGAGCTCTACCAGAGCGGACGCCAAGTATACCTCTGCGTTGGCGCTTCCGGTCGGGGCCCACGCCATTTCCGGGGCAAATACATCACCTGGAGGTTGAACAAGACCGGTTGGGATGTGACGGTGGACAAGCTTCCCTCCCCGAAGGCCAAATTCGCTGCAAGCGTCCAAGCATCAGGTAAGGACGGCGGCCACACCATCAACCTGCACCAATTTGCACGGGATGGAGTCGTTCTGTTGGGACGCATGCAAGCCGCCCAAGGAGGCAAGATCACGTTGGCCCCCGACCTGAAGGAAAACCTGGCCAAGGTGGACAAGTTTGAGGCCGACCTGCTCAAGAGGATTGACGACTACATCGAGAAGAACGGGCTGGACGTGCCCCAAGAAACCTTGCCTAAGCTACGAGACGGTTATCATGCGGAGGTGGTTACGGAACTGGATGTCCAGTCCGCCGGTATCACCAGCGTGATCTGGGCTACAGGTTACAGGTTCGACTTTGGCCTGGTCAAGCTGTCGGTCCTTGACGGCGACGGGTATCCGATTCAGAAACGCGGCATCACCGACAAACCGGGCTTGTACTTTGTGGGCTTGCCCTGGCTGCACACGGCCAAGTCCGGCCTCCTCTTCGGTGTCGGGGACGACGCGGCCCATATTGTGGCAGACATCGCGGGGAAAAAACGAAATGATGGGTCCCAAGCCCAGAGCTATCTGTGGGGGTAGGGCAGTGCCCTTGGGAGCAGGTTGGCGTGCCAACCACCGACTGCACCCGCCGCATACAGCAGAGGGTAACTCGGCAGTGTGCCACCTAGTTCAAACAAGCTTTCCGCGGCAAAGCCATTAGGTGGCGGCTCACGCGCCACATGAATCCTTGTCCGTTATGCGGACACGGGTTCCACATGCTAGATGTCCAAGACCAGTAGGGCAAGGAGGAAAATGTGTCTGAACTCATAGTCTTTATCACAACCTTTCAGATCGAGAACGGTGCCCTCGAGAAGTTCAAAGAGGCGGTTCGAAAGTCAACGGATTTCCTTGAGACCAATGGTCCCCAGCTTATGGCGGAGGTCTGCATCGATGAGAACGAGATGCGTGCACATGGCATTCAGGTTCACCGAGACTCAGAATCAATCCTAACTCATTGGCAACTCGCCGACCCGTACATGCGTGATGTGATGCAGTACGTCACAACCACGCGTGTCGATATCTACGGCGAGCCAAACGAGGCCGTCATTGAGGGGACGCGGCGACTCTCCTCCAAGGGAGCGGTCCTTACCGTAACACCTCGATTCGCCGGCTTTAGCCGATTTCCGGGCATTGGGTAGTCTCACTTACCGCATAACTAGCGGTTGCACCCGACCGTGGTCAGGGAGTCAGGTACTGTATAAGCATCTTCTCAAAATGCGCGCCATATCCAGTTGACCGCACGACAGTGCATTGGTGCTCAGGCGCCTTCGCCTGCCACCCGGTGGAACAGGCTCCCAAGCGTGCGTACGTTTCTTGGCCAGCACAGGAAAATCTAGTCCCGGTAGTTTGGCAGTTTCCCGATTTGCTTGGTGAAGCCAACTGGGTCCCTTCTATCTGCCCAGAACCAGCCGCCCAGTCAGGACCACTCCCTTGTGTTCAGGCGTTTGTCTGTTGTTTATGGACACCTGGATACAGCTCGGACACCCGTCATCACAAGGGCAGTCACGGACCGCTTCGTATGTAGCCTGCCACAGCTCAGCCAGCAGGTCAAAGCCCTTCTCGGCAATGCCAACGCCGCCCGGAAAGGCGTCGTAGATGAAGACCAGCGCTGTACCCGTGTCGGGATGGTGCGGCGTCGACAGCCCGCCGATGTCCCAACGGTCACACATGGCGAACAGCGGCAGCAGGCCGATGGTCGCGTGCTCCACG
>CP070782.1:2575068-2579322 GCA_020346325.1 Phycisphaerales bacterium | reverse complement strand
CCGGAGCAACTGATCGAGGCTATTCTCGAGGTCAAGGAGAACCCGGGGGAGGCTGCAGCCCGGGCTCGCGCTGGGCGTGGTTGGGTGGAGTCGAACTTCGCGCGCGACGATCTGGCCCGCAAGATGCTCCGTTTCGTGGAGCAGAGCATGGGGAGGCGATCGTGAAGCTCTACATGCCCCTTTACTGGTCATTGCCGGTCCCCCTGCATGACGGCGGCAGTCCTCGTGTGGTTTCCAAACTCGAAGCGGGAATGGAAATGTTCCTGGAGCCCGGCGACAAGCCGTCGTGCACCGGTCCCGAGCTGTTCTCTCATGAGCGTGCGAGGACGACCATCTTCAAGCGTCACCAAGGGCGCATCTATTTCCAGACGTCCGGCCGACACATTGCCCTGGTCGACGGCCGCCTCTTCTGCTCGCGCGATCCGCAGACGCTGGACCGCATCGTTGACTTGATGAATAAGGCGCCGAAGACCAGCGGGAAAATCCGGGACGTGATGCAAGTTCCCCCGGACGATTCCATCCTGTGGGCAGGCACGACGAGGGACGTGTGCGGCTTGGCTGTCGGCACCGACGGACTTGTGGTCCTTCACCATGACAGCGTCGAAGGCATCTCTATAGACGGCCGGTCCTTGTGGACCGTCCAGTTGCCCGCGACCCCGGTACGGTGGGGCGCAGCTCTTGCTGGGAAGGAGTGCGTGGTGACGCTTTCGGACGGACTTGTGGTCTGCTTGGTCAAGGGTTCGGAGAAAGAATGGTAATCACGTGTTGCCGCGTGCCGGATCGTGGACGCTGGCGGCTGCAAACTGTCACTTCAGAGTATCTCCTGTTTGACCAGAGTTCTGCCTGGTGGTGACCAAGATCGTCGATCAGTAGGACGGCTAAGTGAACGCCCAAGGGCATTGAGATGGAGCAGATCATTCAGGTACAATGGCTTTCTCCTCTTGACGCTTTCGAATCAGAGTACGCCTATTTGCACGCTAAGGCAGATCAGGAATAGAAATCCGTTTGTCGGCGGGTCAGGGTCTGAGAAGCGGATGTTGAGATGGCTTTCTCAGTACATTGGTCGTTCAGTCGATCTTCATATCCTGACCGAGAACGTACACGCCATCCGGCTTCGTACTGAACCGAATAACCTTCTCATTATAACGAACCTTGCATGGCCTGCCCAGGGATGACCGGATGACGGCCTTGTTGAGCCTGCCGCTCACCCATTCCATATCTACCTCGAAGCCACCCCTTGCCCGAAGACCGCAGACCGCACCATTCGGCCACACCGAGGGCAGCGCCGGCAACAGGTGGACCTCACCGGCATGGCTGTGCAGGAGCATCTCGCCGATGCCTGAGGTCGCCCCGAAGTTGCCGTCGATCTGAAACGGCGGATGCGCATCGAACAGATTTGGATACGTCCGTCCGGGCGTCAACTGATTCGACAACATCAGGTACGCATGGTCACCATCCTCGAAACGGGCCCAGAAGTTGATCTTCCACGCCATCGACCATCCTGTACCACCGTCCCCCCGAAAGATCAGCGACTGCTTTGCCGCTTCGAACAGTTCCGGAGTCCCCCGCTTGGTGATCTGACTGCTCGGGTGCAGCCCATATAGATGTGAGACGTGCCGGTGCTGTTCGCCCGGATTATCCCAGTCGCCCAGCCACTCCTGCAGTTGACCGTGCTTGCCGATCTGCATCGGCGCCAGCCGTTTGCGCGTCTGCTCGAGTCGCCTGCGAAACGACATGTCAACCGCCAAAATATCGGAAGCCTCGATGCACGCATCAAACAAATCACACAGAATTTGCATGTCCATTGTCGGACCCGCGCAGATACTTGTCCCATGACCAGGCGGACCCAACTCAGGTGATAGTGACGGACACGTCACCAGCCACCCGTGCGTGGGCTCCTCCACCAGAACATCCAGGAAGAACTCTGCCGCCCCCTTCATCACAGGGTACACCTCCGCGAGATAGCCCTTGTCTCCACCGAACTGGTAGTGTTCCCACAAATGCTTGCAGAGCCACGCCCCTCCCATGGGCCACATTCCCCACTGCGGCCCGTCGATCGGGCCGGTCGCCCGCCATAGGTCCGTATTGTGGTGCGTCACCCAACCACGAGCCCCGTAATGCACTTTCGCGGTCCGGCTTCCCGGCTCCACCAGTTCGCTCACCATCCGAAGCAGTGGTTCATGGCATTCAGGGAGATTCGTGATCTCCGCAGGCCAGTAGTTCATCTCTGTATTGATGTTGATCGTATATTTGCTGCCCCAGGGCGGGCTCATACTCTCGTTCCACAGCCCCTGCAAATTCGCCGGCTGCGATCCGGGTCGCGAACAACTTATCAACAGATAGCGACCGTAATGAAAAAACAACTCCGCAAACTGAGGATCGTCCCCATTCTTGAATGCTGCCAGCCGTTCATCCGTCGCCAGGTGCGCTGCTTTCGCCTGGCCCAGATCCAGATCGACACGTTTGGACAATCTTTGATAGTCCGCTATATGATCGGCCAGAATTCGCTCGTATTCCTTATTCCCAAGATCGCTGAAATACCCGGTTACCCGGGCCGCTGGATCGCCGCTGACGTCTTTGAAACTCTTGTAGCTCGTCCCGGCCGCGATCGTGATCATCGCCGAATTCGCCTTTGTCACCGTCACCGCTTGGCCATCTGCCTCGACTGTCCCCCCTTCAGTCTGAATCCGCACGCGCCCCTCGAACCGGACAGCCCCTTTGATTCCCTGTGAATCCCCGCTGATACCCTCGATTACGAGCGTATTCGAGCCAACCGTTTTCACACGCGTTTTCTGCGGACTACTCATCTCTGCATCGAATGAAATCCGGCCGGGGGTATTGGCCGTCAACCGCATGACAATCACCTGATCGACCGCGCTGGAGAACGCCTCACGAAGATAACGCACCCCGTCGGCTGTGTAACTCACACACGTCATCGCTGTCTCCAGATCCAGGTCGCGACGATAATCCCGCACGTCCTGTACATCCGCGAATGTCAAAAATAGATCCCCCAGTGGCTGATAAGGCATCTGTCCCAGCGGCCTGGACATCATCTTGCGCCCGATCAGATCGTGGGCCTCGCGATACTTGCCCTCGAAGACCAGGGCCCGTGCCTTGGGCAAAGCCGCGAAGGCCTCGGGGTTTGTCGGATCGTAGGGTCCGCCGCCCCAGATGGTATCCTCGTTTAACTGAATTCGTTCTTTGTCGATGCCCCCGAACACCATCGCACCCAGCCGACCGTTACCGATCGGTAATGCCTCCACCCACCTGTTCGCCGGCTGGCGATACCACAGGGTCAGATCTCCCGCCGGAGGATCAGCTCGGCCAGTGATCAACATCGGACGCTTGAACTTCAGGTTCGGCGGCGCCGAACTAACGTACGCCTGCTCACCCTCACGCCGAAAATCCCAATCCCCGACTCGCCCCGGAAGATTGAGCGATTCATGATCGTCCCGAGCCGCCAGCGCCGCCACTTCCTTCGCCGTCAGCGCCCGGTCATACACAGTCACCCGATCGATCTCACCGCGAAACCGATTCGCCCCGTCGCTGCACGCCCCAACCCGAAGCGGAAGCTGGTTGCGAATCATCTTGTGCATCGACGGCGAGCTGCAGTCGGCGACCTCCTTACCGTCCACGTACAACTTGAATAGATCTTCAGGCTGGCTGAAGACGCCCACCACGTGACTCCAACGGTCGCTCGGAAGCTTTGCATCATATCCCAACTGAGCTTCGGCCACAATCATGCGAAGGGAGTTGCCCGGATATGTGTCGATCATGTACCCCGCACTGGTTCCAGCCTGACTCTTATCGATAATCCGCCCCCCAGCCCGGCCCAATCTCCGTGGTCTTATCCACGCCTCCAAACTCACCGCCTCGACCAGATCCAGCGCCTCGCAGTGAGCCACTTCCAAGACATACGAGCCCTCGTTTAACTCAAGAGCCCACACTGCATGCGAACATAAACCTACCACAAAGACCAAAATCGAAACAAGTACCCCAGGAATCCGTCTCATAGAACAGCCTTTCAATTCATGGATGCGCCGTGACACTACATGTCGGCCACTACAGCCGAATTGCACCCATGATCCAGACATCCTACCATATCCCTCCACCATATTCCAGCTTGGCTCTTATCAGCCTACAATCATGCTCTTATCAGGAGTCGAGAACAAACCAGCTCATTATGGAGACTGTAGCATCTTTACAGAGTTCCTTTCTATCCTGTTTTTCTCATTTCGCCCGTTCTGGTGCAAT
>CP070782.1:2565870-2574968 GCA_020346325.1 Phycisphaerales bacterium | reverse complement strand
GTTTTTCGGGAGAGGTCTGGCCGCGAATGACGCCATCCTGGACCGTCCAGAGGCGCGGGTCGCCATCCCAGCCGGTCAGGTCCTTGCCGTTGAAGATCCACTGCCAGTCGCCGATACCTAGTTCCGACGCGGTACGCTGGAAGTAGTCGACGCACAGCGCGATCTCGGGCATCGAGTTAAGCCAGTTGTGCTCGTACTCGATGGAGAAGCTGCCTTCAAAGCCTTTGCTGGCCAGCATTTCCAGCACGTCGCGGGCCTTGCTGACCCCCGTACCCCAGGGGACATCGTGGGCTTCGCGCTTGCCAAACTCGTTGAGGTCTTTGAAATGCAGGCTCCGAATCCGGCCCACCGATGCCAAGGCCCGGACCGCTTCGACCGGGTCGATGCCCGAGCGCGTCCAGTGACCGGTATCGGCGCAGGCGCCAATCCACTGGCTGCGGCCTTCGCACAGACGCAGGACCGTTTTGTAGTCCCAGTAGTGCGAAGGCTTGGGGTGGTTGTGCAGAGCCACGGCAATTTTGTACTCCTGGCAGAGCCGGTCGATCAGATCGAAGGCGTCTTCCGGCGGCTCCGAGACGATCGTCTCGATGCCCATGTCGCGGGCGAAGTTGAATACCTTGCGGCATTCCTCCTCGTTGTTGGGCAGGCCCACCACGCCGTAGTTGACCAGCGTGACGCCCTTGGCCTTGAGCATCTGCTTGACTTCCAGCCGCAGCCCCGCCGACATGTTGTGATCGAACTTCGCGTCACCGTGCGCAGCGCTGAGCTTTTGCCCCGGGTAGGCTTCGATGTACTCCATTCCCAGGGCTTTGTTCTTCTCCACGGCTTCGTAAAACGTGAACCGGTTGAAGCTGTACGCCTGCATGCCCAGGCGCCACTTCTCACCGGCCTGGGCGTTCGCCAAGCCGGCGACACAAACGACGAACCCCGCGACCAGCAGGGTCATTGTCCCCTTCGTTCCCTTGCTCATTCGACCTTCTCCTGAACTGAAAAAACGCTGCATGATACTTCCCGGCCCGGGTGCGTGGCAGCGTCAAGGCCACAGGCCTTGACGCTGCCACACATCCCAGAACCACACTCATCATCTGGCAAGTAACGGAACACCAGATCAATCTACAGAGTCCAGCCTTCGCGGTACCGCCGGCTCAGATGCTGATTCATTTCGGGCATATTCGTGACCTTCATGGCGGCGCTATCCCATTCGATCTTCCGACCGGCTTTGGCCGCGATGTTGCCCAACAGGATCGCTTCAGTCAGCGGTCCGGCGTAATCGAAGTTCGACAGCGGCTTGCGCTCTCCTTTGCAGGCGCGCACCCATTCGCGATAATGGCCGCTGGCGCCTTCCTTCTCGCGGGGGATAAACGGCTCCGGCGCCTTGAAGCCCCGCATCTTCGCATACGGGATCAACTGCGGCGAACTGCCGTGGGGCAGCAGCAGCGTGGCCTTGTCGCCATAGTACAGACCGCCCTGGTCGGGCAGGTTGCGTCCTTCTTCCAACTCGGCCGGACGCGGCGGGCGATTCTCCCCGTCGAACCAGCGTACCGTCACCGGCGGGCGACTTCCGCGCGCCGGGAATTCCCACGTGATAACCGTCTTGGTGGGATAGGTCTCATCGCTGAACGGGCCCGGCTTGGCCTCGATGCTCGTCGGCGCATCCAGATCGAGCGCCCACCAGGCCGGGTCGATGATGTGACAGCCCATATCGCCCAGAGTCCCGGTGCCGAAATCCCACCAGCGCCGCCACTGCCCGGGCAGGTAGCATGGATGATAAGGTCGATAGGGTGCCGGCCCGAGCCACAGGTCCCAGTCCAGCGTCTCGGGGACGGGCGGGGTATCGGTCGGGCGCGTGCCGCCGCCCCAGTTCTTGCCGCTCCAGAGATCCACCTTCCGCACCTTGCCGATCAGGCCGGACTGGACGATTTCAACCATCGTCTTCATTTCGGCCGTTGCGTGCAGCTGGGTGCCCATCTGGGTCATGACGCCGTGCTCGCGGGCGGCCATCGTTAGACGACGCACCTCGTAGACATCGTGACACAAGGGCTTCTGGCAATACACGTGCTTGTCGCGCTTGATGGCCGCCATCGACGCGACCGCGTGCGTATTGTCAGGCGTCGAGACGCTCACCGCGTCGATGTTCTTGTCTTCTTCGTCGAGCATCTTGCGGAAATCGCGGTACTTCTTGGCGTTCGGGAACTTCTGGAAGGTGCCGGCCGCGTGCTTCCAGTCCACGTCGCACAGCGCGACAATGTTCTCGCGGCTGAACTGGCCGACGTCGCTGCCGCCCATCCCGCCAATGCCAACGCACGCGATGTTGAGTTTCTCGCTGGGCGGTGTAAAACGCGGTCCGCCCAGGACGTGCCGGGGGACGATTGTGAATGCCGCCGCCGCGGCCGCACTGCCCAGGAACTGGCGTCTTGAAATTCGCATGTCCTTCACCATTGACCTTTCTCGTTGACTCGTTGACCGTCGGTTTCCAGATCAAAGCGTCCAGCCGTCGCGGAAGACCGGACGGATGTACTTATCTGCTTCATCGTTATTTGTAACCTTCATGTTCACCGGGTCCCATTCCAGCGTCGTATCCTTAAGCCGCATGGCCAGCACGCCCAACAGAACCATCTCGGTCAGGGGACCGCCGTACTCGAAACTCGAACTGGCGGACTTGCCGTCCTTGCAGGCGCGGATCCAATCGCGCTCGTGGCCGCCGGAACCGTCCTTAACGCGCGGCAGTGATTTGGCAGGCCGCCGGTAGGCCTTCATCTGCGTCTCGGGGATGATGCGGACGCCACCGGCACCGTGCGAGCCGTGCATGATCGTGCCCTTGTCACCGATCAGCAACGCGCCATTGCCCGGGAGCTTGCGACCCGGTTCGAGCGCTTTGGGCCGCGGCGGCAGCAGCCGACCGTCGAACCAAGTCAGCTTCACCGGAGGCTTGTCGCCCCGCGCCGGGAACTCGTAACGCACGACCGAAGCCCGCGGATACGTCTCAGCAGCCACCTCAGGAATATAGTGCGTGGTCACCGCTTCGACCCGCTCGGGATGGCCGAGATCGAGCACCCAGAACGCCGGGTCGAGAATGTGACAGCCCATATCGCCCAGCGCACCGGTGCCGAAATCCCAGAAGCCGCGCCAACTCATCGGGTGGTAGATCGGATGATAGGGTCGATACGCGGCCGGGCCCAGCCAGAGGTCCCAGGCGAGCGTTTCGGGCACGGGCGGCCTCTCTTTGGGCCGGGCCATGATGGGGAAATCCGACCACGGATCGCCACCGACCGGCCGATCGCTCCAGGCGTACACCTCGCGCACCGGACCGATGGCCCCGTCCTGAATCCATTCGTACAACATGCGAATGGCGTCGGAGGAGTGGCCCTGGTTGCCCATCTGCGTCTGGACCTTATGCTTACGGGCCGCCTCGGTCAGCGCCCGTACTTCGGAGATCGAGTGGGCCAGGGGTTTCTGCAAATAGACATGTTTGCCCCGTCGGATGCACTCCATGCCGATCACAGCGTGGGTGTGGTCGGGCGTGGCGATGATCACCGCATCGATATTCTTGCCCTCTTTGTCGAGCATGACGCGGTAGTCTGTGTAGGTCTTGGCCTTGGAGTACTTCTTGAACGTGCCGGCTGCGTGCTCGGGGTGCACGTCGCACAGGGCCACAATATTCTCAGCGGAGGATGCGTTGAGATTGGCCGCTCCCATGCCGCCGACCCCGATGCCGGCGATGTTGAGTCGCTCATTGGCACCGAACGCATAGCCCGGAATAAACGTCAAAGCGGTCACTGCTCCTGCCGTACCGCGCAGTACATCCCGCCGTGAGATGGCGTTGTTCTGCTTCTGCATCAGCTAAAACCTCCCGTCGTACGGTCCTGGCATCAAAGCGTCCAACCCTGGCGGTATGTGCGCCGCAGGAATTCGTTGGCTTCGGGCATGTTGGTGACCTTCATGGCTTCACCATCCCACATCAACCGCGCGCGCGTCACCTTCTCCTTCAGGGACGAACGCAGCGCCAGGTTACCCAGCAGAACGACTTGAGCCAGCAGACCTGCGTGATCGGGGAAGTTCGACCCGGCCGGTTTGCCACCCTTGCAGGCTTGAATCCACTCGACGTAATGGCCCGGGGACCGTTCGATCATTTGCGGCGGTTTGCCGTACGCGCGCTGGCGCGATTCGGGCAACAAGCGCGTCTCGTACATCGTGCCTTCGTCGCCCACGAACAGAATGCCGTTCGTATCCCACTTGCGGCCGTCTTCCAGTTCCTTCGGCCGGGGCGGCTTCATCCCGCCGTCGTACCAGTGCAGCGTCACGGGCGCCATCCCTTCGCGCGCGGGGAATCCGTAGGTGACGCGCGAAGCGACCGGATAGGTTTCGTCGTTGACGAGCGTGCAACAGGCCTCCACGCTCGTGGGATGGCCGAGCTTCAGCGCGCGGAAGATCGGATCGATGCGATGACAACCGATGTCGCCTAAAGCGCCGGTGCCGAAGTCCCACCAACCCCGCCACCTGAAGGGCATGTAATCGGGATGGTACGGCCGCTCGGGCGCCGTGCCCAGCCAGAGATCCCACGCTACCTCATCCGGAACGGGCGGCGTCTCCTCCGGCCGCTTGACCCCTTGCGGCCAGTACACATCGTTGATCCCGCGCAATGGCCGGTCCGTCCAAACGTGAACCTCGCGCACCTCGCCGATCGCGCCGTCCCAGATCGTCTCGCACATCAGGCGCGTCTCTTCCGAGGCCTGGCCCTGGTTGCCCATCTGGGTGGCGACGCCCGCTTTGCCGGCCGCCTCGGCCAACACGCGAGCCTCATAGACGTCGTGGGTCAGGGGCTTTTCGCAATAGACATGCTTGCCCCGCTTGATCGCGACCATGGAGGCGGCCGCGTGCATGTGATCGGGGATCGCCACCACGACGGCGTCGACCTTATCATCTTCCTTATCAAGCATCTCGCGGAAATCGCGATACTTCCGGGCGTCCGGATGGCGGTTGAACATGCCCCGCGCGCGGCGCCAATCCACGTCGCACAGCGCCACGATGTTCTCGCTTTCCATGTGCCTCAGATCGCTGGCCCCTTGCCCCCCGGCCCCGATGCCGGCGATATTGAGCTTCTCACTCGGAGGCGTATTGCCTGCCCCGCCCAGCACGTGGCGCGGCACCACCGTGAACGCCCCTATCGCAGCCGCGGCACCCATGAAATCACGCCGAGATAATGTCTTGTCCTTCACTGTACTACTCCTCATCTTGGTGATTGCGCCATTGACGGTTTCGTTACAACGCCCATCCGTCGCGATACTCGTCACGGATGTACTGGTTGGCTTCAGGAAGATTGGCCACCTGCATGTTGGGTCCGTCCACATGCAGCTTGAGCCCTTTCTCGTAGAGCTGCTTTTCCATACGCAGGGCTACGTTGCCCATCAGGACCACCTCGGTCAGCGGTCCGGCCCAATCGAAATTCGAACGGGCCGCAGGGCCTCCTTTGCAGGCGATGAGCCACTCTTTGTGGTGGCCGGGCGAACGCGGGATGCTCTTGGCCGGTTTCTCGTACGCTTTCATATTCGACTCGGGGATCAGACGGTGGCCCAGCATCTTGCCTTTCTCGCCCACGAAGAGATTGTCGTCGGCATTGCCGAATCGGCGGCCTTCCTCCAGTTCCTCCGGTCGCTCGGGCATCAATCCTCCATCGTACCAGGTCAGCGTCAGCGGGGGCATCCCCTCCCGCGCCGGAAACTGAAAGCGCACGATCGAACTAAGCGGCGCCGTCTCTTCGTTGACGCCGCTGGAGCAGGCCTCCACCGTCGTCGGATAGCCCAGCTTCAACGCGCGGAAGACCGGATCGAGTTGGTGGCAGCCGATGTCGCCCAGGACGCCCGTGCCAAAATCCCACCAACCCCGCCAGCTAAATGGGAGATAGCAGGGATGATACGGCCGATGTTTGGCCGGGCCCAGCCAAAGGTCCCAATTCAACGTTTTGGGCACAGGTGGGGTCTCTTTCGGTCGACCGATACCACGCGGCGAAATGTAGCGGTTGCACCAAGCGTGTACCTCGTGCACGGGCCCAATGGCCCCGTCCCAGATGAACTCCGAGACGAGCCGGTTGGCCTCCGATGCCTGCCCCTGATTGCCCAGTTGCGTGGCGACGCCGGCGGCGCGAGCCGCCTCGGCCACGTGCCGACATTCCCAGATCGAATGCGCCAGAGGCTTTTCGCAATAGACGTGCTTGCCGCGTTTGATGGCCGCCATGGAGATCACAGCATGCGTATGGTCCGGCGTCGCGATGATCACCGCGTCGATGTCTTTCTGCCTGTCGAGCATCTGGCGGTAGTCGGTCCATTTGCGGGCCTTCGGATAAGCGTCGAACACCTTAGCGGCGTAGGCCTCATCGACGTCGCACAGGGCCACAATGTTCTCGCTGTTGCATTCGTGCAGATCGCCCTGACCCCGTCCGCCAACACCAATGCCGGCGATGTTGAGCTTCTCGCTCGGAGGGGTGTGCCCGGCGCCGCCCAACACGTGTCGAGGCACGATGGTCAGTGCGGCCAGAGACGCCATGGCCCCGACCAGGTCACGACGCGAGATGTTGTTCGATGTGTCGATCCGCTTGTGGCTCACCGATCGTCGAGATACCCTCTTGCCATTCGTCGTGGTCTTTCTCAAGAGAAGTCTCCTTGAAAACGGGGCCTGCGCCGGTTATCGCGCAGGCCCTGTGTATTCCATCAGAAATCATGGTTTACATGATCGTGTAGCCGGCGCGATAGAACTTGGTGATGTAATTGTCCGCCTCGGGGCAATTGGGCGAGCGCATCGCTTGGGCATCCCACTCGACGCGCTTCTGGAGCCGCACTGCCAGGTTGCCGACGAGCAGCGCCTCGGTAAACGGACCGGCGTACCAGAAACCGCTCTTGGCCGCCTTGGGGTCACCCGCCTTGCAGGCCTCGATCCATTCGGCGTGATGGCCGGGCGAGCGCGGCAACGTCTTCGGCGGCTTGCCGCCGTATTCTTTCATGGCCGTTTCCGGAATCAGACGAGGCGCGCCGGCGTGGCCGCCGCCCATCAACTTGCCCTTATCGCCGATGAAGAGAATGCCGTTGCTATCCATGCGGCGGCTTTCTTCCAGATCGGCCGGACGTTCGGGAAGGTTGCCACCGTCGTACCAGGTCATCTTCACCGCCGGGCGGCTGCCCTTGGCCGGAAACTCGAAGTGGATGATGTTCGAGATCGGCAGGGTCTCATCGTTGACCGGCGTGGTCTCGGCCTCGACCGCCGTCGGGGCGTCCAAATCCAGGGCGAAGAAGGCCGGGTCGGCATTGTGGACGGCCATGTCGCCCAGGGCGCCGCAGCCGAAATCCCACCAGCCGCGCCAGTTGAACGGCGCGTAAGTGGCCTCGCCACCGCGACCGTTGGGGAACTTGGCATAGGGCCGCCACTTAGCCGGGCCCAGCCACAGGTCCCAGTCCAGACCGTCCGGCACGGGAGCGCTGCCCTTGGGACGGTCGAGCCCTTGCGGCCACCAGGGACGCTCCTGGGTGCCTGCGCGGTCGCTCCAAACGTGAACCTCGCGGACCGTCCCGATGGCGCCGTCGTTGATGAACTCCCAATAGAGCCGCAGGCCTTCGCCGGCATGGCCCTGGTTGCCCATCTGCGTGACCACACCCGTCTCAGCGGCCACTTCCGTCATGCGGCGTGCCTCATAGACGGTGTGTGCCATGGGCTTCTCACAATAGACGTGCTTGCCCATCTTCATGGCCATGATCGCGGCCGGCGCGTGGATGTGGTCCGGCGCACCGATGACGACCGCATCGATGTTCTTGGCCTCTTTCTCCAGCATCACGCGGAAGTCTTTGTAGACCTTCGCGTCGGGATACTTCTTGAATGTCCCGCTGGCGCGCTTCATGTCCACGTCACACAAGGCGGCGATGCGCGCGCCCGCCTCGGCACAGCCATCGACATCGCTGGCACCGCGGCCACCGACGCCGATACCCGCCACGTTCAGTCTGCCATTGGCCGAGTCGCGACCGCCCTGCCCCAGGACGTGTTTGGGCACATACGTGAAGGCCGCCACCGCCGCGGCGGCCCCGACGAATTCGCGCCGCGACAGACCGCTTGACTTCGTCTTCGTCTCGTTCGCCTGCCTCATGAAACACCACCTCACCGTTTGGGAGAGGTGCTGCACGCCGATGACGACGTGCAGCACCCAATTGAACAAAGTATCCCTCCCGAAACACCGCGTGCCGAGCGCGATCGCGCGCAGGCACTCGGCGTCTGGGCATTGACCTAGACGTTCGTCTCCAGCGCTCCCCAGCCATCGCGCGGCTCGCGCCAGGCCAGTTCGTTGATCTTCGGATCGTTGGTGATCTCGCCGGCTTCGTTGAGCTCGAGCTTCTTGCCGGCACGGGCGCAGAGGTTGCCGAGCTGAATGTTGGCGGTCATGGGGCCGGCGTAGGCAAAGTTGGACTGGCTGAACTCACGCGGCTTCTCGCCCCGGCAGGCCATGAAGAACTCTTTGTGATGGCCGGGCGAACGTTCGAGCAGTTTCTCCGGTTCGCCGAATTCGCGTTGTCGCTCCAAGGGGAGCAACCGCACGCGTTCCCAGTAGTCCCCTTCCACCAGCATCTTGCCCTTGGTGCCATAGATCAGATTGCCGGTCCTCGGCAGATTCATCGGCCGGCCTCTCATGGCGAGTTCCTCGGGAGGCTCCGGCATGAGCGGCTTGCCGACGCCGTCGTTGCCCTCGTACCAGAAGGTCTTGAAGCCGCGCCGACCGTTCTTGGCGCGGTAGGTGCTCTTGACGATCATGCCGGCCGGCCACATATCCGTGACGGGTCCGGTCATGATGTACGGCTCGGCCGTAGCCGCATACCCCGGCTCCATAATCGAATAGATCCCATCGGTCGTGTGGCAGGCCATATCGCCCAGGGCGCCCGAGCCAAAGTCAACAAATCCACGCCACTTGAAGGAATGATACGTGTCCTTCTTATAGGGGCGCATTTGAGCCGGGCCGATCCAGGCATCCCAGTCAAGGTTCTCCGGCACCGGATCAGAGCCTTTCGGACGGTCGCCACCCTGAGGCCAGACCGGGCGATTGGTCCAGGTATGAAACTCCTTGATAT
>CP070782.1:2559304-2565770 GCA_020346325.1 Phycisphaerales bacterium | reverse complement strand
CTCGGAGTTTCTCATGCACGTCGTCGGCGTGGTGTTGACGGTGCTTTTCCTAAGTCTGGGGGCCCCGTTCTGGTATAACACCCTGCGGCAGTTGTCGGATCTGCGTCCGGTGCTGGCGGAGAAGATCAATCCGAAAGGGCGCGCAAAAAAAGGATGACGCCGCGTGTCGGGTCGGGCCGGACAGCGCGGCCGAGCGTGTACGCTGAACCTCAGGCATCAGGGAGGATTGCCATGGCGACGGTCAATGGGACGATGATGCAGTATTTTCATTGGTATACGGCCAATGATGGGAGTTTGTGGCAGCAGGTCAAGGACGAGGCGGGCAAGCTGGCGGCGGCGGGGATCACGGCGTTGTGGCTGCCGCCGGCGACGAAGGGAGCGGGCGGGATCGACGACGTCGGGTATGGGCTCTACGATCTCTACGATCTGGGCCAGTTCGAGCAGCATGAGACGACGCGGACCAAGTACGGCACGCGGCAGCAGTACCTCGACGCGATCGAAGCGGCGCACGCCGCGAAGATGCAGGTCTACGCGGATATGGTATTCAACCATCGCGGCGGGGCGGATCGGACTGAGTGGGTCAAGGCAATTCGCGTGAAGCCCGGAGATCGCCGCTTCACCACGGGCGAGGACACCTGGATCGAGGCCTGGACGGAATTCAACTTCCCCGGTCGGGCGGGCCAATACTCCGATTTCGTCTGGCGCTATCATCACTTCACCGGCGTCGACTACGCCCACAACCTGGACATGGAGCAAGAGCAGGAGGGGATCATCTTCAAGTTCCTCGGCCTGGGCAAGGACTGGGCCCAGATGGTCGACGACGAGCACGGCAATTACGACTACCTGATGTACGCGGACCTCGACATGAACCATCCCGAGGTGCGCACCGAGTTGTCGCGCTGGGGCAAGTGGTTCGTCGAGACGACGGGCGTCGACGGCTTCCGGCTCGACGCGGTCAAGCACATTCAGTTCAGCTTCTTCCGCGACTGGCTCGACCACATGCGCAAAGAGGCGGGGCCTCACCTGTTCGCCGTGGGTGAATACTGGAACCCGGACGACGTGCAGGCGTTGCACGACTACATCACCCACACGCACGGCAAGATGTCGCTGTTCGACGCGCCGCTGCATCGCAATTTCTACGTCGCCTCGCGGGCGGGCGGAGCGTTCGACATGCGGCAGATTCTCGACAACACGCTGATGCAGCAGCAGCCGGCCCTGGCGGTGACCCTGGTGGAGAACCATGATACGCAACCCCTACAGGCGCTGGAGTCGCCCGTCGACTGGTGGTTCAAGCCATTGGCCTACGCGATCATCCTGTTGCGTGAGCAGGGCTATCCGTGCGTGTTCTACCCGGACTATTACGGCGCGGCCTATACGGACAAAGGGTATGACATCAACCTGGCGCCGGTGCCCAAGTTGCCCGAGCTGCTGGCGGCTCGGCGGGACTACGCGTATGGGCCGCAGCATGATTTCCTCGACGATCCGCACGTCATTGGCTGGACGCGGGAAGGCACGGACGAACACGCAAACTCCGGCTTGGCGGTACTGCTAAGCGACGGGCCGGGCGGCTCGAAATGGATGTACGTGGGCCATTGGCACGCCGGCAAGCAGTTCCGCGACCATCTGGGCCATCGCCAAGAGACTGTTACGATCGACGAGCATGGCTGGGCCGAATTCGGTGTCAACGGTGGTTCCGTCTCGGTCTGGGTGCCGGTGCCATAGCTCGGAGCCTCACGGTCTGCACTTCTGATGCACCGGAGGGGGGGCCGCGCAGGATCCCCGCGTCCATTCCGTCAGACAATGGATGACAAGCCTTGTGGATTCTGGTAGTCTATGAAGCACCATAGTATGCCTGGGGGGCATGATGATTTTCGACGCAAACGTCGTTAGGCAGGTGCGCCGCTTCGAGACTCTTGGAGGTGGAACTGAATGGCCGCTGAAGAGCAAGCCAGTTCGACGCCACACGATGGACGAACCAGGGAGGAACTGCTTGGGGAGAATGAGATGCTGCGCCGTCGGATCGCTGATCTGGAAGCGGCCCAGAGCCAATGCGCTGTCATAAGGCGGGCGGCGTTGCTCGGATCTTCGCGGACGGACTCGCAGGGGTGCTCCTGCTACCTTCAGGAAATGGCCGAGACCATTCGTGATGTGTTCTGGGTGTTTGACTGGCGGACTCAGAAGGTGGTCTATGCCAGTCCGGCGTACGAAGAGATCTGGGGACGCTCGATCCGGGATCTGTACGACCGCTATGAGGAGTGGGGTCAGAGCGTGCACCCGGACGATCGCCAGGCCGCGACCGAGTCGTTCGCCCGGGCTGTTGAGACAGGGGGCGGCGAGCCGAGGGAGTATCGCATTGTCCGGCCTGATGGTCAGGTGCGTTGGATCTCCGACCGGGCCTACGCAGTCCGCGACGCAGACGGCACGGTCACCCATATCACGGGCCTGGCGGAAGATATCACCGAGCGCAAGCGGGCCGAGGAGGAAGTGCGAACGAGTCAGACCCGCCTTCGGGCCGCGATGGAGAGTCTGCCGTTTGATTTTTTCATGCTCGACAGGGACGAGCGCTATGTCATGATAAACTCCGTTTGCCGGGAGGACTGGGGCATTCGTGTCGGGCAACGTCCCGAGGAGGCGTGTCCGGATGAAGGGACGCTGGCGTTGTGGAAGGATAACAATCGTCGGGCCCTGTCCGGAGAGGTGGTTACGGGCGAGGTTGAGATGGCCCCCCAAGGCAGGGCGGGCTATTACTACAACGTCATCTCCCCCATTCGTGACGGCGACGAGATCCGCGGCATTCTCGGCGTCCATATTGACATCACGGCGCTGAAGCGAGCCGAGGCGGCGCTGCGGGAATCGGAAACAAAGTTTCGCAATCTGGCCGAGCAGTCGCCCAACATGATCTTCATCAACTATCGCGGGCGGGTGGTCTACGTCAATGCGCGGTGCGAAGAATGCATGGGATATACGAAGCAGGAATTCTACGCCCGTGACTTTGATTTCCTCCGGCTGGCGGCGCCGGAACATCGGGATCGGGTCATGGAGAACTTCCGGCGGCACATGAGCGGCCAGGAAGTTCCTCCTGTCGAGTATACCTTCTGCACGCGCCAGGGGCAGCGGATCGACGCGATTCTGGGGACGAAGCTGATCACGTACGATGGCGAACCGGCCATTCTCGGCATCGTTACGGATATCACCGACCGTAAGCGGGTCGAAGCGGCGCTGCGGGAATCGGAGGAGAAATTTCGCAATCTGGCGGAGCAGTCGCCCAACATGATCTTTATCAACCAGGGCGGACGGATCACCTATGTCAATGCGCGGTGCGAAGAATGCATGGGATATACGAAGCAGGAATTCTACGCCCGTGACTTTGATTTCCTCCGGCTGGTGGCGCCGGAATACCGGGATCTGATGCGGGAAAACTACGGCCGGCATTTGAGCGGTGAGGAGGTTCCCGAAGTCGAATATGCGCTGTGCACGCGGGACGGCCGGCGGATTGAGGCGCTGCTGGCGACAAAGCTGATCCAATACCAGGGCGAACCGGCGATCCTGGGGACGGTGACAGACATCACGGCGCTGAAACAGGCCGAAGAGAGCCTGCAACAGGCGAAAGAGGATCTGGAGCAGCGCGTCCGTGAGCGCACCGCCGAGCTCGAGGCGGAGGTAGAGTGGCGTCATCGAGTGGAGGTAGAGCTGCGGGAAAGCGAGGAAAGATACCGGACGTTGGTCGAGAACAGTGGCCACGCCATTGCGGCGATCAATGAAGTCGGTGAGTATCTGTTTGCGAACCAGACCTCCGCCGACTATTTCTCTCTGGACCCGCAGGAGATGGTCGGACGCACGATCTGGGAATTCTTCCCGAAGGACGTGGCCGACGAGCACATGGAGCACGTTCGCTCCGTCATCCGCAGCGGCGTGGGGAGCACCCGGACGACGCCGTCGCAGATCGGCGGGCAGTTGCGCTGGTTCAGTGCGACGGTGGAACCACTGGGAGCCGACGGAAAGATCGGGGCGGCGATGGTCATTGCCCGCGACGTGACCGATCTGGCGGTGGCGAAGAAACAGCTTGAAGAGTATCGCGAGCAGATGACGCGGGCCGACCGCCTGGCATCACTGGGAACGATGAGTGCCATGGTTGCCCACGAATTGACGCAGCCGCTTACGGTGTTGCGCCTGTCGATTCAGAATGCCCTGGAGGCGATCAAGTCGGGCTCGTCGGCTTCCGCTGTCAAGGAGGATCTTGAGAACAGTGTGGAAGAAGTCGCCACGATGACCGGCATCGTCGAGCGCTTCCGGGGCTTCGCCCGTGCTTCATCGCCCAGCCGACAATTTGACGTGAACCTTCCGGCTATCGCCGCACACATGGTCGAGGTGACGGCCGAAGCCGCGCAGCGAGCCCGCGTGTCGGTCTCGCTGGAGGGCCTGGATGCGCTGCCCCCGTTCACTGCCCGTGCCAAGGACATCGAACAGGTCTTCTTCGCCCTGCTGATGAACGCGATCCAGGCCGCCGACGGCGCGACAGATCGCACGATTGTCGTGCGTGGGCAGACCCGGGATGGCGAAATCGAGCTGCTGTTCGAAGACACGTGCGGCGGGCTCGATCCCGATCACATCGATAAGATCTTCGAGCCCTTCTTCACCACCAAGGGCAAGACTGGCGGCACCGGCCTCGGTCTCTGCGTCGTCGAGCACATCCTCGATCGCTACCAGGCAAAGATCCAGGTCCAGAACCGCCCGGGCCAAGGCGTCACCTTCCGGGTCACTCTGCCCCTGTCTGCTTCGTCCTCGCTCTGACCTGACTCGTGCCGGGGGCGGCTCCCGCTCCGAGCAGACACGAGGGCTTGAGGCTCGAATGTTGAAGAGGAATACGCCGAAGCAGTAACCATGAGCGAATCAAACCGATCCCCCGCAACCTCGTCCCACCCGACGATTGCATTCCCTAAGGCCCTCATCAGATGTCTTGATTCTCATCGCGGAGCCGGGAATCAGTCGATTTTGTGCGCAGACCATATACCCGCGATCCCGCCTTTTGTCCATTGGCCGTCCACGACCTTCAGCTCGCCGTTTTCTTTCTTGAGCGTACCTTTCCACTGCTGCATGCCGAATTGACCTTGGCGCGTAAACGAGATTCGGTCATTGACGACGGTCACGTCCTTGATGGTGTCACCGTACGTCCCTTCACTTATGTCGTCCAGCGTGCCCGAATACGAATCTCCGTCCTTTTCCAGGACGAATTCACCTTGAAAGAGGTTTGCCGGTTGCGGCGCCGGGAGTCCCTGTGTCCACGTCCATTTGCCCGTCAAGTCCTCAGGCTCGCCCGATCCTTTCGATCGCATTGAGGATGTTGTGGCACATCCGGTCAGAAAGACGGAAATTCCCAAGATCAGTCCCACGGTGACACATTGGGCGGTAAGACTGTACTTCATCATGCGAGGCTCCTTTGAGTTGATGATTAGCGTTTCTCTTCCGCACGGTTTCTCGGCACGGCCCTCTGGGCCGTCTGAAACACCACATACCGCGAGTGGCCGCTTCTACTTCCGGCGAACCGCTCAAGGCAGGGCGGTCTCTTTGAGGCGATTCAGTTCTCCGGCCGTGACCCACTTGACGTGACCGTCACCGAAGAGTACGTTGGTCCCTTTCCCCTTCTCGGCCTCCAGGAGCCGCTTGCAGTACACGATCGGTGTTCTCGAAGCCATTGGTGAACGAAAATACTCCGGCCTGAGCGACTGAAATCCATGGGGACCGAAGTACCCCACGGACGCGATGAAATAGGTAGGCTGAACGTCCCTCCCATCATCCAGCTTGAAGCTTACGGACCCGAACTGCTTGGGCCAGTCCCAGCCGTTGTACTTGAGGTATCGCTTGACACCGGCCTGGAAGGCTTTCAGGAATTGCGGCGATTGTTCGCGCACTGCCGCGACATCGACTGGACGCTTGGGCTCGGGAAGTAGCAGGGCCTCCGTCGTGACGATCTCGATCTTCTGGGATCGGCCCGGAACCACTGAGACGTTCTTGAATTCGATTCGCGTGTAGGGACGTTTCTGGACACGGATGCGGGTGATATCGTCCAACGGCAGGTCGAATTCGGCCGTCCGGTGAGAGACCGCCGTTGAGCCGTCCATATACATCTTTCCACCGCCTTGATCGGCGGATGCGTGTTCCACGTCATTGACATCGATCGCGATAATGCGAACGTCACAGTCTTGGAGCAAGTGAACAATCGGCATCCACGTCCGGCCATCGCGTTCGTAGGGTTGGAAGAAGGTGACTTCCCCGATAGAACAACTGCTCCAACTTCGAGGTTTGAATGGCAGGGTGAGGTGGTCCTGCCAATGGTCCATCGCCAGTTCGACCTTCACGGACGTTGTTTCAGTTCCTTCGTCTACGGTGGCCTCCAACCAAGTGAGGTTCTCGATGGGCAGGCCATTCTTCTTGGCCTTGTGGCGTTTCCGAATCCCTCCGCCCCAAT
>CP070782.1:2551544-2559204 GCA_020346325.1 Phycisphaerales bacterium | reverse complement strand
CCTTGATGAGGCCGCGCGTACATCCGCCGGGGCGAGCGACCGTGACCTGTGAAGTGCGTTTGTGCCGGCGACCTCATCGCTCGATGAGGGCTTCTTCGACTTTCATGCCGAAGTGGCGGCCGCCCTGGGTGGTGTGTGTGAGGACTTTGTCACCGGGATTGAGGCTGGTCACGGCGATGGCTTTGCCCTGCGGATCGACCAGGCGAATGGTCTCGGCGTTCTGGAGGACCAGGCTGATAGGCTTGCCGTCCGCGTCAGCTTCGATCAACATCATGGGCCGGCGTTCGATCTTGTTACGGCCCAGGTACGCCATCTGACTGCGGCCCTGATAGTCGACCAGCAGGACTTCGTCACCGGTTCTCAAATCGGCCAGGTACTTCGTGTTGCCACCGGGCGCCATGGTGTACGCGTGGACCGCGCCGGCGTTGACGCGGAACGGACGCGACGCGACGTAGGGATTGTCGATCGTTTCCGAGTGGACCAGGAAGAAGCCCGAGGCGGTATTGCCCACCAACATCCCTTCGCCCAGTACCATCTGGGTACACGTGTCGAGGCAGCAGCGGTCACCCATGCCGAGTTGCTTGACGCTGGTGATGCTGGCCTCGACGAGGCTGACCTTCTCGCTGACGCCGTGGACGATCTCAGCGGTCTTCTTGATCTCGTTGACATCGGTGGTGTTGAGCAGGACGCCATCGACACCTTTCTCCAGAATCTCGACCATCAGTTTTGCCTGCTCGCTGTTCTCGACCTGGACGATCAGGTTCTGCCCACGCCGGGCCAACAGATTCTCGATCGGAATAATCGTCCAGTCGAGCATTTTTAACACGACCAGCTTCTCGCCCGGCACCGCGGCGGCCCGGTCCTCATCGGCCTTGCCTGTGATGCCGATGAATTCGACGTCGACGCCTGGCTTTAGATCCCCGTCCTTCTCGACGGTTTTGATCTTGCCGAACTGTCGCACCGTTTCGGTCTGACCGTCGGGCAGCACCACCGCCTCGGCGCCGCTCTCCAACGCCGCGATGGCGATTTCTTTTTCATACGGTATCACGTTAACCCAGAGTCGCTTCATAATCTTCGCTCCAGTCTCTGCGAGTCTGTTTCCGGTTTCATTTACCCGATTTAAGCGCCACAAGGCCTTCGTGTCAATAGCGGCGACTTGTCGAGCCGCGCTTGACAGGCCCGACGACGCGTGCGATCCTGCAGGCGAATGGGTGGACGGTTGACGAGTTCTGTTGAAAGGGTGAGACGATGGCGCCGGATGCTCACAAAGGGCGAGACGGCAGGAGGGAGCTGCTGAAGGCAGGGGCTTATGCGGGATTGGGACTGACCTTGGGGTCGACGGGGCTTTCGTGTTGTCCTTGGTGCTCGAAGCAGGATGAGACGACCGCGAGGAGTGCGACCGATGCACCTCCCAAGGACTGGACCATGGTGGCCTATTGTTGTCTGGAATGCGATAAGTGCGACGCCTATATCGCCACGCAGAACAATGACGATGTCTTGCGGGCCAAGGTCGCGGCGGAATGGAAGATGGCAGCCGAGCAGATTCACTGCAATGGCTGTAAGTCTGGCGCGGCGCTGTTCAACTGCGAGGCCAAGAAATGTGCGATCGCCCGGAACCTGCCCACCTGCGCCCATTGCGACGATTTTCCCACCTGCGACAAGGACGTTTGGATGAAGTGGCCTCCGTTGAAGGAGAAGGTGGAAACTATGCGCACTCGGCTACGACTATCCTCTTAGCAGCACAGGTTAGAGCCAGGAGAAGACCATGGGACACCAAGTCGCTGTACACAGAAAGGGCGGCGGGGCCGTCGTCGGAGCACTTTGGATGTTCTTTATCTCGCTGCTGCTGTTCTGGCTGCCGGTTTTCGGCCCGCTGATCGCCGGGTTCGTGGGTGGCAAGAAGGCCGGAGGCGTCGGCGCGGCGCTGGGGGCGGTCTTCCTGCCCGCGCTCGTGTTCGGGATATTTTTCTTCGTCTTCGGCACGGCCCTGACGTTCATGCCCCTCGCAGGCGCATTAGCCGGCGCCGGTGGCTTCGTCGTGGCCGTGGGCCTTATCAGTGGCCCGCTTCTGATCGGCGCTATCATTGGCGGCGCTTTGGCTTGACAACGCCCGCACGGATCGCGTACCGTCATTTCCGCATGGGCGGCATGAACCCGAGTCTTGTGACGTCGAGTCAGGAGCGTGTGATATGGTGGGCGAGCGCGTGAAGCGAGCAGCAATTCTTAGTTTCCTATCTCTGTGTCTGTGCCAAATCGGCTGGGCGGATTTCCTGGCCGAGCTGGCTAAGCCTCATGAAGGCCGCAGTATGCGGGCGACCTCCACGGCCAAGGTCGGCCCCGACGGCAAATGGGCTCTGGAGGGCCAGTCTGATCCCAACAGCAACCGGGACAACAGCCGGGTTCAACCGGGCGAGACCCGGGTGTTGATGGACGTGAAGGGCCCCGGTGTCATCACGCACATCTGGATCACGTTCCTGGGGCCGGAACCTCACCCCTGGGCCAAGGACGGCTGCGCCAACCATCAGGAAATGCTCTTGCGGATGTACTGGGATGGCAACGAGCGGCCGGCCGTCGAGGCGCCGGTGGGCGATTTCTTCGCCAACAGCTTCGGTAAGCGCAGCGAGGTGATCAGTCTGCCCGTGGCGGTCGAGGACGCCGACTCCTACAATTGTTTCTGGCACATGCCGTTCCGCAAGTCGGCGCGTGTGGAGATCATCAATCAGAGCGAAAAGCAAATCGGCCTGCTGTATTACAATATCGATTGGGTCAAGAAGGATAAGATCGACGAGGACACGCCATACATTTACGCGCAGTATCGGCAGGAATACCCGGTTGAGAATGGCAAGGACTATGTCCTCCTGGAGACGGAGGGCAAAGGGCACTACGTCGGCACGGTGCTGAGCGTGCGCACCCGCAGCCCGTCGTGGTTTGGCGAAGGCGATGAGAAGATCTACATCGATGGCGAAACCAAGGCCTCGATTTGGGGCACCGGTACCGAGGACTACTTCCTCTCGGCCTGGGGACTCAAGACCACCAGCACGCCGTACTTTGGTGTGCCCTATTTCGATCAGTGGGGCATCGTCGGAGGGCATACGTCCGCCTATCGCTGGCATGTCACCGATCCGATCGTCTTTCAGAAGGGCATCAAGGTGACGTTCGAGCACTATGGCTGGATGTCGCCGGACGAGAATCCCGAGTACCGTTCGCACAGTTGGAACGAGCGTGAGGACGACTATTCCAGTGTCGCCTTCTGGTATCAGACGGGAGAGCCGACTTTCAAGGCCCGCGCGCCGCATGCCCGGCAACGTGCGCTGCCTTCCCTGGATCGAACCTTCGCGGCCCGGGAGGTGGTGAACGCCACTCACCATGGACAGGGGCAAGCTGAGCCCCAGGACTTGGCTCTCTACCCCGAGGGCCATCTGCTATACAGAGCCGAGGGGCCGGCGAACGCCTGGCTTGAGGTCCCCTTCGAGGTCGAGAAGAAAGAACCCAAGCGGTTGCTGTTGGTGCTGACCCGGTCGTACGACTTCGGCAAGTACCAGGCCTACCTCAACGGTGTGAAACTGGGCGGTGTCATGGACCTCTACAGCGAGGATGTCGCCACCCGCGAGTATCACCTCCTGGACTTCTGGCCCGAGCCCGGAACGTACACGCTGTGCCTCGAATGCGTCGGCAAGAACCCGGCCTCGACGGGCTACTACCTTGGCATCGAATCGGTCCGCCTGCGTGAGCGGCGCCCCCGCGTCACTGAGTATGGCCACGACCGCGACAAGGACTGGCGCCAAGAGCCGCTGCTGTACAACTAGGGCGCCGTCGCGCTTGCCTCATTACAGCGGCCGGATCCAGATGTTACGGAAACGGACTGGGTTGTTGTGCGCCGACAGACTCAAAGGCAATTTCGGCGCGATCGGTTTGTCGTACTTGGGCAGGATCCGGTGACCGGTGGGGCCGTGGATTTCCTGGTTGTGGTGCACAAGCACGCCGTTGTGCAGGACCGTGACATAGGCAGACTTGACGAGCTTGTAGTTCTCGAAAACCGGCGCGAAGAAGATGATATCGTAGGTCTGCCATCGACCGGGTTCGCGACAGGCGTTCACCAGGGGCGGGGTCTGGCCATAGACGCTGGCCGCCTGACCGTCGGGATAGAGCGGCGTCGTGTACGTATCGAAGATCTGAATCTCGAACAGTCCCATGAGCATGACACCGTTGTTGCCGCGATCCCACTGGCCGCCTACGGGTGGGTTCGGTGCCTGCCATTCGAGGTGAAGCTGGCAATCCCCGAACGCTTCCTTGCTCGTCAGCGCTCCCGAGACCGCGATCAACTCACCGTCTTCGATCTTCCAGTCGGAATCCTGGCACTGGGACAGACTCTCGCCATCGAACAGAACGGTCGCATCGGACGGCGCCGCGCGCCGTCGGCCGGGCGTGACCTTGGGCGGGGCCGGACGGTCGGGGTCGTGCACATGATAGCCGCACCAGGGCAGGATCGGCGTATCCTTGTAACCGGGAATCCCGGAACCATCCTTGGCTTTCACCACTTCAGCGGTGGCGATGGTGACCGCGCAGATCAACACTGCACTCAGAACCAATACGATCGAAGCGGCGATAGCAGCAGGACGGTTCATGGTGGTTCCTTTCAGATGTAGGTAAGGACGTATCCTGATGGACAGCGAGTCAGTCTTATCTCTTTGTGTCATTCCTTGTAGGCCGGTAACCGAGCCAGCATGACCGGCACGAACTCATCAAAGGGTTTGTCACTTTGCTCGAAATCGGTCAGCAATCGGTAGAAGGGAAGCGCCAGCGTCAACCCTCCTTCGTTCAATTGTGCCATGCGCGCCTCGGCACGTGTCTCCGCCTCGGGCGTTCCCGACAGCAGCGCATTGAGTCGGTGATCCAGGGCACGGACCATACACTCAAACGTGAAGGTGACAGGCTCGCGATAAGTGCGCGCTATCGGTTTGCCCTCACCCGCATCATAGTAAGGCATGACCTTCTCTCTGACGAGACCGGCATGGGCCTGGACGATGGGGTTGACGACGGAGTGCAGGTATTCGTGTATGTTCAAGCCGTAGGAGTGCGCGCCCGGGCTCTCTACCGTGTAGTAGTAGTCCTCGTAGCGGGCTCCGATCGCATGGAAGTGCGTCTCCAGCAGGTTCGGGACGTTCACCAACGTCAGCGTGTCGTGGCGTGGCATCCTCAAGTATTCCCAGAGAAAGGTCATCTGCCGCTCCATGCGGGCCAGATCGTACTTATGGAGTTCAGCGACGTAGTCGGGCTGGACCTTTGTCCAGATCTCGTCCAGTTTGGCCGTTATCCAGAAGTCATTGAGAATGTCGGGGAAATCCTTCAGTCGCTCGGCCGTTAGCGCATATCCCAGTTCACTGTCCGGCCGGATCCGGCGGAAGGGATAGTCGGCATTCAGGCTCAGGGCATAGTCCTGGTAATGGAATGTCGCCAGTCTTCTCGTCTCGTAGTAACGGCGCCAGCCTTCGACTTTCGCCGCGTGTCCTGCCAGGTTCTCCCCCATGAGTTGACGCACCTTGACCCGTACCGGATGCATGGTCTGGCCGGACGCTTCGTTGTCGTAACCCGTGGCGTTGATAAAAGCCATGACTGCAAACTCGCGCCGGTCCGCCAGAACCATGAAGCCCTGGCGCTGTACGAGCTCTTCCGGATGCACGAAACTCACCGGTTCCGTGTCAAGAGCCTGAGGAGTCAGGCTGCGACATCCGATGCCGACGAGCAACCACAGCATTACTCCACACCATATCCATCTATGCATGTGTCTGACCTCCCAATCAGCTTCTCAGAATCCGCGCGTTGGCTCGGCAGGATTCGGCGTGCTGTCACAAACCTGCCCGCATGCGACCACTATATCCGGTGGCCTTCGGGGCGACAAGTTTCTCCCGCGCGATGCAGCAACGATGCTGGTCTTTCCAGATTTACCCTCGTTGGCCAGGGACTTTTCCGTTGGTTTTCTGATTCAGAGTGGTCTTTGTGTGCGTCTGTCAAATGGAGTTGAACTGCTGCCTGGAACACGATACAATGACAATTGCCGCAGCGGTTGTGGCATTTGGGGTGGTTCCATCGCACCCGGGATAGACGTGTCGAGCGATGCAGTTTGGAGTCGAGCGTAACGTAGTGAATTTGCCGGTACACAAATCCTATTCGTTCGCTGGGCGGGGCGCTTTCGCTGCCGTCCTCATGAGTTTCCTGGCCAGTGTTTCGGCCGTTGAGTCGTCTCGGGGCGATGATGAATTCGTACGCGTTCGCCAGGTCAGGTCCGGTAGCGGGGTCCGTCTGTTCGTGGAGAACCGCGCGCTCTGGGATGTGACCGTGACCTTAAAGGTCCTGGCTCGTAACGGGCGTATCTCACGCCTGAAACCAGAAACGGCCACCTACCCGGCGCGATCGGAAACCGAAGCGGCCCGGGTCGCCGCTGACGATCCGAGCAAGCGTTGCAAGTGGCGCTGCCGATTCGAGTGGATGGTAGGGCGGATGCGAGGCCCCAGTCGCAATGGCGCGCCGCCGGATGATAAGGTTCTCTATCGTCTGCCGTTCGCAGCAGGTCGATCGTATCGCGTGGCGCAGGGATACAACGGCAAGCGTACTCACGAGGGGCGGGATCGTTATGCTGTGGATTTCGCCATGCGGAAAGGAACCTCGGTCTGCGTCGCGCGGGCCGGAGTCGTGGTGGACCTGGAGGAATCCTCCAAGACCGGCGGTTCGGACAAGAAGTTCAGGCGCCGGTCCAACTATGTTTGTATCGCTCACGACGACGGAACGGTTGCGGAGTACCATCACCTCCACTATGACGGGGTGCTCGTCGAGGTCGGGCAGCGCGTCGAAGCAGGCCAGCGTATCGCCATTTCGGGCAACACGGGCTATTCCACCGGACCGCATCTGCACTTCGGCGTCTATTCGGCCGTCAGTGGCAGGCGCAGTCAGTCGCATCCCGTGACGTTCACCACAGCCGAAGGGATCGTGCGGGAGCCGGTCAAAGGGCAGACGTATACGGCGAAATAGTGCGGAGCGATCTCGCAGGCCCTTGGTCCGTGCATCGATTACATCGTCGGCAATTCAGGGCTCGCGAAGGCGATCTGCCGTCTTTTGGCGATGAGGGCGGTCACGTGATGACCACGCAGCCGGCCAAAGACAGCAGGGCAAGGACCACAAAGCCAATCAGCAGCGTTCTTTCCATCGCTTTCATCCTTTCATCTCCTGGATACAGGCCTTGATCGACACGTTTGGCGCTCTGTTGATTGAAAGGCACGCCGTGACTCCGGGGTAACGGGATCGCGCCGGCTCGCCGGTTGGAATTGGCAAGAAGAGGCTTGACGGCCGTCGGATTTCCCCTATCCTTAGGCTTTTCATGCCCTGAAAAGGAGTCAACCGAGTGCAGGGACGTACATCCTCAGGTCAATTCATTTTCGAGCCTCCCGCTGCTGAGCCCGTGGGCAGCGTGCTCTACGCTGAGCATTTGAAGCTGACGAGCAAGTCGCGGATGAGCCCGTTTGCCGGCTACGTGATGCCTTTGTGGTATTCTTCGATCGCGACCGAGCACCAGGCCGTACGTGCAGCGGCAGGGCTGTTCGATTGCACTCACATGGGCGTACTGGAGATCTCCGGGGCCGATGCAGAGCCCTTCCTCAACACCGTG
>CP070782.1:2548358-2551444 GCA_020346325.1 Phycisphaerales bacterium | reverse complement strand
GGCATGTTCATGGCGCTGGTGGCCACCTGGGGAGATAAGGTCCGCAAGGCATGGGGCGAGGGCCCGGAGATATTCAACGACAGGAACGCCTTCGGCTACGGCAAATGGCTGGGCAACCGCTACAAGTCCAGCCAAGTCGTCTGGATTCTTGGCGGCGACCGGGACCCGGTTGGGTACGAACCGGTCTGGCGAGCGATGGCTCGGGGACTCAAGGAAGGCTGCGAGGGCCGGCAGTTGGCGACATATCACGGGGCCAACCGCCAGAACCGGGGTAGCTCGCCCTTCTTCCACAACGACGAGTGGCTCGACTTCAATTTCACATATTCGGGCCATCGCTGGAGCTATCCGACCTATGAGCAGATCGCTCGGGATCGGGTGCTCGAGCCGGTCAAGCCCACACTGGACGGCGAACCGCTATACGAGAATCACCCCGTGCTGGGCGACGGCACAGGATTCTACTCGAATCGCAAGCTCTGGGACCGGATCACTCGCGGTACGTCGCACCAGACGCGTCAGTCGGCTTATTGGGCAATGCTCGCCGGAGCGGCCGGGCACACGTACGGCTGTCACGATGTATGGCAGTTCCATAACGAACTGAGCGAGCCAATTACTCACTCGAACGTTATGTGGTACGAAGCGGTCGAGTTCGACGGCCCGCGACAGATGGGTATCATGCGACGATTGTTCGAGTCGCGACCCTGGCAGAAACTCGTTCCAGATCAATCTGTGATCGTCGGCGGCCAGGGGGAAGGTGAACTGCACATTCAGGCGGCCCGCGCCCAGGACGGAAGCTTTCTGTTTGCATACCTGCCTCAGGGCGGAACTGTTACTATCGACACGAAGAAACTCTCGGGCAAGAGAATTAGCGCCTCGTGGTTCGATCCCCGTAATGGGAGCACGACCTCGATCGGAGAATTCACTCGGGACACCAGAGACTTCAAAACGCCAAAGAGCGGCCGAATATGGGATTGGGTCCTGGTGCTCGACAATGCGGAGAGGCACTTTCTCGCGCCGGGTTCCACACGATAGTAGGGGCACTTCGACCGAAAATTTATGTCACCTGCGGCCCCAATCTTGGTATAATGTCGATACTATCGCTTTGGCAGCGAAATTCGGTGAAACCGGGGGCGTCTTCAAATATTGTTGAAGGAGGTTGTCATGTCTGGAAGATCGATTTGTGCCGCGTCACTTGCTCCGGTTCTAGGCTTCGTCTTCGCCAGCACAGTTCAGGCCCAGACCATCGGCTGGTGGAAGTTCGACGAGGGTTCCGGCACCACCGCCTACGACAGCTCCGGCAATGACCACAATGCCGAGATTCTGGGCACCCCAAAATGGGGGGACGGCCCGTTGGGCTTCGCTGGAGCGCTGGATTTCTCCGATACGGTGGGGGCGAGCTGTGAGAGCTTCGATCCGACTGCGGGAACGGGTGTGTTTACCCTCACCTGGTGGTGTATGTGGGATGGGACTCCCGGTATACAGCATTTCTTCACCAAGTCGGCCGGATGGAATTCAGCGACGATGATGTTTCAGGTCGAGGTCAAAGGAACGCACAGCGACCCGGCAAGAGTTGACAGGTTGCATCTGGCATACCAAGGTCCACCTCAGGCCGTCTTGCACCTGATACCGAAAAACGAATGGTCTCACAACGCGCTGGTGTTCGACGGTACGAACGCTACAGCGTATCTCAACGGCATCGATGTGGCAGGCCCCCAGCCGACCGGGATTGGTGGTCCGGTCGACTGTCCTGTGCTGATCGGAGTAGCCCAGCCCGGCAATCGGGTCTTCCAGGGCTTACTCGACGATATGCGGCTCTTCGATCGCGTGTTGGGTGAGGACGAGATCGTCAGCATCATGGCCGGCGGAGGTGAAGTGAAGCTCTCCGCCTACGGACCAGAGCCGGCAAACGGGGCACTTCACCCCAACACTTGGGTCAATCTTGCCTGGAAGGCCGGCCCGAAGGCGGTTACGCACGACGTCTATCTGGGCGACAATTTCGATGACGTCAATGACGGCGTGGGTGACACGTTCGTAGGCAACCAAGCTGGATTGACTCTTCTCGCCGGCTTCCCGGGATTTGCGGTTCCGGACGGCCTGGTTCCCGGAACTACCTACTACTGGCGAATAGACGAGGTCAACGACGCCGATCCGAACAGTCCATGGAAAGGAGATATCTGGAGTTTCTCGATTCCGCCGAAGACGGCCTACGCTCCGGTACCGGCCGACGGCGCCGAGTTTGTTGACCTTGACGTGGAGTTTGCCTGGACGGGTGGTTATGGCTCCAAGTTGCACACGGTCTATGTGGGTGAGAGCTTTCACGAGGTTGAAGGTGCTCTTGGCGGTACACCTGTGGGGGCGCCGAGCTTTGATCCCGGAACTCTCGAGCCGGAGAAGGTCGTCTACTGGCGAGTCGATGAGTTCGACGGCTTCGAAACGCATAAGGGCCAGGTCTGGAGTTTCACCACGCCCGGCGCAGTCGGCAATCCACAGCCGGCCAACGGCGCGCTTGACGTATCAACGGTGGCAACGCTTGGCTGGACGGCGGCTGATAATGCCACGTCGCACGAGGTGTATTTCGGCACCGATTCCAACGCGCTCAGGAACGCCACCAAGGCCTCGCCCGAGTACGCAGGGCCCAAGGCGCTCGGCTCCGAGGCATACGACCCCGGCAAACTCGACTGGGCTTCCAGCTATTACTGGCGAGTCGACGAGGTCTATCCGGCAAATACGGTCAAGGGGCCCATCTGGAATTTCGTGACCGCAGATTTCATCTCGGTGGATGATTTTGAGGCCTATAACGACATTGACCCGCCTGATCCCGAGAGCAACAGGATATTCGAAGGCTGGGTCGACGGCTTTGGGACCACGACCAACGGAGCACTGGTCGGCAACGATGTGCCTCCCTACGCTGAGCAGATCGTAGTTCACAGCGGCGACCAGTCGATGCCGTACACTTATGACAACAACATGAAAACGTCCGAGGCGACCAAGACGCTCACCTATCCGCGCGACTGGACCGAAGGAGGCGTTACAAAACTGTCGCTCTGGATCAGGGGTGGTTCGGCCAACGCCCCCGAGCGGATGTTCGT
>CP070782.1:2544644-2548258 GCA_020346325.1 Phycisphaerales bacterium | reverse complement strand
AGTCAATCCGCTGTTCTGGAAAGCAGGTCCACAATCCCAGATCGATCAGGTGCGTGGTGACATCGACCAGGCCCTCGCCCTGCTGAGCCGTGTCGAAGTACCAGGTCGGCCGGCGGATAGGCTGGCCCGAAACGTACTTGAAGAAGTGGTGCACACTTTCCTTGACGACCGCCGGATCGGCGGGCGTACCTCTCTCCAATTCGCCAAAGACATCCTTGTCGAGCACGAGCAACTTCTGGAGAATGCAAAGCCGGTTATAGCGTTCGGTCATGATGTCGTAGAGAATGAGCCCTTTCTGCTGCGCCTTGGCGAGGGCCCGCTCCAAATTCCGGAACCCAGCCGCATCGATACACATCGGCTTGTCGGAAAACACGTTTCGGCCTGCCTCGATGCTGGCCAGGATATACTCCGTCTTCCTCCGGTTGTTGCCCGACAGCACGACAACAGTGCCGGTCCCCGCGGAGCGCATCTTTTCCAGGTAGTCGGGTCCGGTGTAGACCTCTTCCTGCCAGCATGTGGGATCTTCCGCGCGACTGTTGAAGCTCTCGATCCGCCCGAGGTATTCCTGTACCTCCGGGCCATCCGGGGCATAGACGCAGGCAGTCGGATCGATTTGCTCGTACATCGTCTTCTGCACGAGCGCGGCGTGGTAGTGCCCGGGGTCGAGGACCACCAACTTGACCTTGTCGGTTTTGGCGCAGGACGCCCCGGTTATCAGACAGACACCCACACCGATCATCAGCAGATTCCGCATCGCAACCGCTCCCTTCTATCCGATGGCCCAATACACGGCACCGATCAGCAGCCCCACCCCCACCCAGGCGACGAGAAAGCCGCCAATGCCCACCAGCGTGGGCCTGGGGATCTCGAAGTCCGGATGGTCGATCAACACGCGTCGCGGGCCCGGTTCGACGCCAACTGGGAGGGTCAGGGGCTCGGTCTCCGGCTCGTCCGGACCGATAGGCGTACGCAGGCAGTTGTAGAGCCGGTCGAGCTGGGCGGCATCGACCCGCCGCGTCAGCAGGCTGACGGTTACCAAGGTCACGAACCCGGCGCTGAGATACAGAATCATTTGCCAGGGCAGGTGAAGCTCGCCTTCCCACAGCATCCAAGCAGGTAACTGGTCGGCAAGACGTGCATTGAAGTCCCAGAGAACCCAATCGCCAAACGCAATCCTACTCGTGAACAGAAAGAGACCGAAGCTGACCAAGGTAGCCGCCCAGGCACCGGCTACCGTCGCGCGGCGCCAGAACAGCCCGGCCCAGAAGGAAATCCCCATCATCGCCGAGACCATCCAGAAGACTTCCAGACCGGCGACGACGCTTTCCAGGGCAAAGGCGAACAAGATACCGCAAGCCACGATCACAATGGCCGTGAACCGGCCCACAAAGGTGTAGTGGGCGTCGTTTCGATCCGGGACCAGAAACTTCTTATAGAGATTCTTGGTAAATAAAGCCGAAGTGGCCACCATCAGTGAGTCGCACGTGCTCATCACCGAAGCCAGCAGCGAGGCGATGAACAGCCCGACCAGGCCCGGCGCGATCTTGGGCAGCAGATCGCGGGCCATCTGACCATAGACGAGATCGACGTGTTCGAGCTCGGATTCGGCATACATCGCGATGGCACACAGGCCGGTGAACATCCAGGCAACCGTACAGATGCGTTTGCCGAAAATGCCTCCGGTAACACCCATGCGTCCTTCCATCTCCGTCTTGCCCGCCGAACAGTTGGCCATTGTTTCGGGTGATGTCACCCAACCGATGAGGGCATTGAAGGCAATGATCGCAATGAAGAAGAAAGTGATCTCGCCCGGTGCCACGAGCGAGAGCATGTCGGGGCTGGAGGCCGAGATGGATTCCCGCAAGGTGCTCATGCCACCGACTTCGTGCAGCGCGAACGGCAGGAGGATGAACGAAAGGACGATCGTCAGCAGTCCCTGGATGAGGTTGGTGATAATCGCAGCGCTGAGTCCGCCGGCGACGCCATAAATGACAAACATGACCGTCATCACGACGATGGCCAGATTGGTGTCGATCGCTCCGCCGGAAACGGCGTCCACCATCGCACCGGAGCCCTTGAGCATCACGCCGATCGCGACCAGGAGTTGGAAGATGCCCATCACGGCGTACAGGCCGCTGACGCTGCGCCCGTAGCGAACCTCGAAGTAGTCACCCGTGGTGATGGCGCGCATGCGACGGAAGAACGGGGCAATCAGCCAGAAGAACGGCGTCACAAAGAGCCATTGCCATTGATACCAGATGCCGGAGGCACCAGAGGTGTAGGTCTTGGCCGACACGCCGACGGCCTGATCCGAGTGGGTCCCGGCACCGAACATGAAGAAGGCCATCATCACCTTGCCGAACCGGCGGTTGCCGATGAAGAAGCTGGAACTGCTGTGCACTTTCTTCGCGGCCCACACGCCGATGAGGGTGATACCGACCAGGTACAGGACGATGATGATCCAGTCAATCCGTTCAATGCCCAACATGCGTCGATCTCCTGTGTCACGCTAAATCCGCTCCGACCACGCCAGGAGAAGTCTACCCGCTCGAACCACGTTCGTAAAGGACCACGCCACGGTATCTGCGGAAATGCGCCGGAAGGAGTGTGGCAGCCTCAAGCGAAGCTTGGGGATGGCGGATTTTGACGCGTTCGTAGTGACGCCACGAGGCGTTTCCTTGCCCAGATGCCCTTATGGGCACACTACAAACAAACCCTGCGAACAGGAGGCGGCCATGCTTCCATTCGCGAGCTGAATTCGTTGCTTGCCAAGCTAGGTCATGCTATGATGGCATCGTTGGCGTTCATGAAGGAGACTGCGATGAAGGCGAAAAGGTTCAATGCCTCACACCCGCGCGTCGGGGCCTTCCCCGGGCAAATCCTCCTGTGTCTGTGCGTGGGTTTCTGCGCCCTGATACAATCGGCCTTTGCCGGAGCGGCGGCCCCATGGCAAGCGGGCGTAGCCACGGCCGTCATCACGCCGGAGGAACCGATGTGGATGGCCGGCTACGCCGCCCGGACGAAACCCGCCGAGGGCAAGGTCCACGACCTGAACGCCAAGGCGCTGGTCCTGGCTGATGCGCAGGGCAACCGTCTGGCGATTGTCACCCTGGACCTGCTCGGCATCGACCGGGCCATGCGTGATTGGATTGAGGAACGTCTCGAGCAGCGCTACAACATTGCACCAAGGAATCTGCTGATCAATGCGTCCCATACGCACTCCGGGCCGGTGATCCGCGAGAGCGCGTATTCGATCTACGGCCATTCGTTCTATAATCTGACGCCCGAACAACTGGAGCAGTCCAACGCCTACAGCGACCGCCTGCAGCAGCAGATCGTCGAGTTGGTGGGCGACGCGCTGGAGCGACTCGCGCCGGCGCGCCTGGGCTACACACACGCCCGCGCCGGATTTGCCATGAACCGCCGGCGCCCAACAGCGCGCGGCGTTATCAACAGTCCTCATCCGGACGGCCCGGTCGATCACGCGGTTCCGGTTTTGCGCGTGGAAAGTCCCGAGGGACAACTGCGGGCGATATTGTTCGGCTACGCCTGCCATAGCACGACCCTGAGCTTCTATCAATACTGCGGCGACTACCCCGGTTTCGCCCAGGCGT
>CP070782.1:2539741-2544544 GCA_020346325.1 Phycisphaerales bacterium | reverse complement strand
GCTCCGCAGCGCCGAGGCAAAGGTCATGCCGGCCACCGGTCGCACCTGAACCTGCGTAATCCCCGGCAAGCGGTATTCGACGGGGTCTTCGACGGTCACGATATTCCGCTGCGGCGTGTTGACGAGTTGCAGCACGGAATACAGCGTGGTCGTCTTGCCGCTTCCGGTGGGCCCGGTAAGCAGCAGCATGCCGTACGGATTACCCACCAGAGCGCGAAAGACTTTGTTGTCATCCGGCGTGCTGATGACCTTGTCGAAGGACCAGCGCTCGACGCGCTTGTCCAAAATCCGCATCACAATCTTCTCGCCACCCACCGAAGGGAGCGATGAGACTCTTATATCATACTCGCGGCCGTCGTTTTCGACCGTCAGATGGCCGTCCTGAGACATCCGCCGCTCGGAAATATCCATATCGGCCATGATCTTGATATGGGAAACCACCTCAGGATGAACCGAGGCCGGTACGCGGATGGTATCACGCAGGGTCCCGTCCACACGATATCGCACACGGATGTCCGACGTCTGTGGTTCAATGTGAATGTCGCTGGCGCGGGCGGCAATAGCCCCCTTGGTAATCGAGGTGACGAGTTTGCTGATCGGGTCGTCCGCGCTCTCGACGGCACATACCTGCTTGCGAATGCCTCGGCGCTCGGCGGCTGCATCTTCCTTGAGACGCATGGACGCCACCACCTGCTTCGTCACGTTCGCCTCGTCGAAGTGATACTCGATCGCCTGTCGAATCGCCTCGGGTGCTGCCGCCACCGGCACCACGGTGTATCCCGTCTTCACCTCGATCTCATCTCGTGTCGCCAAGTCCAGAGGGGAAGCCATGGCAACCACCAATGCGTTGTCCTTCCGTTCCAGGGGAATCACGCGGTATCGACTGGCGAGTTTGTGCGAAACGAGGTGAGCAACCATTGGGTCAATCATCTCGGCCGAGAGCTCGACGAATTCTATGTTGTTGGCACTTGCCACCAGCCTGACGCACTGCTCCTCATCGGCCAGGTTCCGCTTTCGCAAGATCGAAACGATGTTGTCGCCCGTATCCTTGTGCCTTTCGAGCACGGATGCGAGCACAGCCGGTTCGAGCACCTTGCTATGTCTCAGAAACCGAATTATAGGATCATTCTCATTCATTGTTTCGGCCCAAAACGGCTTTCCAGCCCGGCAGTGTCTATCGACAGATATCACGGGGTACCTTAGCTGACAGGCCATCTTGCGGGGTCAGTTGATGCTGGAAAGGCTCAGGTCAAGGAAGAGCTGCATTATAAGACCTGGCTCTCTGCCGAGCTGCACTGTGGGGTCCGACTCAGCCCCATGACGGCCGCTGCATTCCAGGTCACAGCCGCTATTTGCACAGTTTCCACTTGCAGAAGGTCGGGGCGATGCGGTATAACCTATCCGCTTTGTTCAGGCGGCGTAGCCAAGTGGTCTAAGGCGACGGTTTGCAAAACCGTTATTCGTCGGTTCGAATCCGACCGCCGCCTTTTCTTCCCTTTCCTTTCCGCCGGGATTTCCACCATGCCGTATCCGTGCAAAACGCGGCAAAAAAAGACTTTATGTCGGTATCCACGTCAAGCGAATCGTCTTACGATCTCCGCTCCGGGCCCTGAGCAATGGCTGGGAGAAGGCCAAAGGCAGACCGGAACACATCCCCAGTATCCCAGTAGGTTATCGACAAGCGATCTCGTACGTGATACCGCCGCATAAGCAAGGCTGGCCTCTATGTGGGTCCGAGTCTGACCCACAATCGCATCGAATGGGGCCCGGGAACTGGGCGTCGGGCCGTCTCGGAGGATATCTGGCGCCCCCGGCTCAAGGTCATCCCGCATAATTCCGAAAAAGACAATCAGGTATGCCGGGAAAATGTTGTTGCAGCCTCCCCTGCCGATCTGCTATAAAAAGGTTATCGGCTGCGAGGGTTCCCACTGGCATGCCGCATAATCGAGACGTCGGGGTCTCGAATCACACAACCGTTGTGTCGCGCGGTGTTGCCCTTGATGGCAACCGGTGACCGGGACGCGGGTTGTGGCACTGCGCATGTCGTGTTGACGGGTGCGCGCCGAGTTGTGCGGTCCGTGGGCACGGCCCTGCCGCTACCCCGCGTAGCTTCCTTGTGGAAAGGAGGTACAAGCCGAAACAGGGAAGAGGCGCACCAATACTTCATCACAAACAAGTGTGGCTAAAGTCTGGAAGTTAAGCGTGGAGGACACCCAAAATGAAAAGAATTGCTGTACTAGCCATGCTGGTCGGACTGGCGCTCGCGACGAGCACGTCGGCCACCATGGTCCATCAGGACTGGAACACAGGCGTAGCCGGTAGCCGCGATGCCATCATTGAGTTTCTGGTGGATCTGGTCGACCCGGTACCGCCGGTCGATGAAGAAGAAATCATCGACACATCGGACTTTGTCGGGAGCAAGGACAACTACGTGGCCAAATTCTATGGCTGGGTCACGGTCCCCGAAACGGGCACCTACCAGTTCCACTACTCCTGCGACGACTATGGTATGCTGTACGTCAGCCAGGACGAGGAAATGGCCAATGCGGTCGAGGTCTCCTATGTCGACGGCTGGTGCGCCGTGGACCAGTGGAACAAGTACGACACGCAGCATTCGGCGCCCATGGAACTTGTGGCGGGCCAGGTCATGGCCGTCATGGCCTTCTTCCAGGAAGCCGGAGGTGGCGACAACATGGACATCGGCTGGACGGGTCCCGGGCTCAGCAGCGACATCACCGACCCGACCTATCTGACCGATTACATCACCCACATCCCCCCGACGCCCACCAAGGCCAAGAATCCGAGCCCGGAGAACGGGGCTGTGGATGTGCCGCGGGACACGGACATGAGCTGGACGGCCGGCAAGTTTGCGGTGACCCACGATGTGTATCTGGGCACCAGCGCCGACGATGTCAACGCCGCCAGCCGGGCCGACGACATGGGCGTCCTGGTCAGCCAAGGTCAAACGCCAACCACCTATGATCCCGGCATCCTCGAGTATGGGCAGACGTACTACTGGCGCATTGACGAGGTCAATGCGAACCCCTCGACCATCTTCACCGGCAAGCTCTGGGAGTTCACGGTCGAGCCGTTTGCCTACCCGATCGAGGGTATCGTGGCGACGGCCAACACCATTTCCGATGCCGGCGCGGGGATCGAGAACGCCATCAATGGTTCGGGCCTGAGCGCCGACGGCACCCACTCCGTGGAGGCATTGGATATGTGGCTGGGCATCCCCAATCCCGGCGAGACGCCTCAGATCGAGTTCGAGTTCCCGCAGGTCTACAAGCTGTACCAGATGGTGGTTTGGAACTACAACGTCCAGTTTGAACTCATGCTCGGCTTTGGCTGCAAGGACGTGACCGTGGAGTATTCGGCCGACGGCGTCGATTGGACAGTCTTGGGTGACGTCCAATTCGCCCAGGCCACGGCGCGGGCGGACTACACCGCCAACACTATGGTCGACTTTGGCGGCGCCGCGGTCAAGTACGTCCGGCTGACGATCAACAGTGGCTGGGGCCCGCTGGGCCAGTTCGGCCTGAGCGAGATCCAGTTCATGCAGATCCCGGCCCATGCCCGCGAACCGCAGCCGGCTGATGCCGCGGCCGATGTCGAAGTCGGCGCGACGCTGAGCTGGCGTGCCGGCCGCGAAGCGGTCTCGCACGAGGTCTATCTCAGTGCGGATCCCAACGCTCTAGCGCTGGCTGGAACAACGGACGATGCCAGCTTCACGCCGCCCGGACTCGAGTTCGGCATGGACTACTATTGGCAGGTCGTCGAGGTCAACGAAGCCGATGAGATCCCGGCCTGGGCCGGTGCCGTCTGGGGTTTCCAGACGCAGGACTACGCCCTCATCGACGGATTCGAAAGCTATGACGACGACGACAACCGCATCTACGACACCTGGCTCGATGGCTGGGTCAACGACACCGGCTCCACCGTCGGCTATCTGGAGGCACCATTTGCGGAGCAGACGATCGTCAACAGCGGCTCTCAGTCCATGCCGCTGGGCTACGACAACTCCATCGCTCCGATGTACTCCGAAGCTGAGTACGATCTCGGTGGGATGAACCTCGCCGGCAACGGCGCCGACAGACTGCAACTGTTCGTTTCCGGTCTGGCGCCGGGCTTCGTGGAGAATGCCGATGGCACCATCCTCATGAACGCGATCGGCACCGACATCTGGGGAACCGGCGATCAATTCCGCTACGCCTACAAGAGCCTCAGCGGCAACGGCTCGCTGGTCGCCCGGGTCGACGACCTGGACGTCACACCCGACGTGTGGTGCAAGGCCGGCGTGATGATTCGCCAGGGCACCGGCACTGGGTCGCAGCACTCGTTCATGCCCATCACGGGCAGCGGTGGTGGCGGCGCCTCCTGGCAAGGTCGTGTCGAAGAGGGTCTGGCCTCGGTGAATCAGGATAATAGCGGCGATCCCGTGGCCGCCCCGTACTGGGTCCGCATCGACCGCTCGGGCAACAGCTTCAGCGGTTTCATCTCGCCGGATGGCGAGACCTGGACGCAGATCGGCGATCCGCGCGAGGTCGTGATGACCGATCCGGTGCTGATCGGTCTGGCGCTGACGAGCCACAACGCCAACCAGGCCACCAGCGCCCAGTTCTCCAACGTCAGCTTCACGGGCAACGTGACCGGCGCCTGGGAAGTCGCCGAGATCGGTGTGGCGCAGCCGGCCGGCAACACGCCGGAGTCGGTCTACGTGGCGCTGGAGGATGCCAACGGCAGCGTCGCCGTCGTCACCCACCCGGATGGCTTGCTGTCGGCCCGCTCGGGTTGGACCGAATG
>CP070782.1:2535717-2539641 GCA_020346325.1 Phycisphaerales bacterium | reverse complement strand
GTTACTTGCATTTGGGACATCCCGCCCCCAGGATTTGCACTTTCTTCATTTCGTGGTTCCTTATCCCGGAGCTCCGAAGAACCGGTCGTCTGATTTGGTAATTCCTTTGTGCGTAGCGTCGATCCAGCCGCTGCGGGTCACCTCGAAGTGATCGAAGCGGCGCGCGTAGGGCTTGATATCAAGCAGGGGGGTGCCATCGAGAATATCGATACCGCCGACGTGTAACGTGGCACCCTCGACGGATAGCAGCTTCACACAGGACAAGCCGATGGGGTTGGGCCGAGCCGGAGCGCGCGTGGCGAACAGGCCGTGCGCCTGGTCGTCCAGGTAGGGCTTGACTCTGGCCTTGAACGGCGCCGCCCGGTCGAACCAGTACAGCAGCCAGATGCGCTCGAAGCCCGCCAGATCGGCCAGAGCCTCTGCATATTCCGGAGCAACCTCCACGGTGCCTTCAGCGCCCTCGGCGAACGCCGGTTGGATGGGTACCCCCGAGGCGTTCTGAAAGGGCGAGTGGATCGTGCCGATGGCTTTCACTTCCATGGACCAAAATCCCTCAAAACAACGCGCCGAACGCAATTCCGGAGATGGTCGCCATGACGACGACCAGAATGACGAATACGATCGTCTTCTGCGTGCCCATGACCGAACGGATCACGAGCATGTTAGGCAGGCTCAGCGCCGGGCCGGCCAGCAGCAGCGCCAACGCCGGGCCTTTGCCCATGCCCGCGCCCATCAGAGCCTGGAGGATAGGAACCTCCGTCAGGGTAGCGAAGTACATGAACGCTCCGGCCACGGCGGCAAACAGATTGGCGCGGAGGCTGTTGCCACCCACGGCCCGGTTGACCCATTCGGTGGGGATCAGGCCTTCGTGACTGGGCCGGCCCAGGAGAAAACCGGCGATCAACACGCCGAACAGCAGCAGAGGGAGAATCTGTTTGCCAAAGCCCCACGAGGCGCCGACCCACTCGCTGATCTCATCTTTCGTGAACCAGAAATACACCATCGCGGCAAAACCGCCCAGTATCAGTATCACGAGTATCCACTTGCCGCGGTAGATTCGCTCGTAGAGGCTTGTCTTCTCAAGGTCCTCCATGTCTCTGAGCTGCTCGCGCGGGATAGCGATGGTCTGGCCCTTGGTATCGAGGATCTTGACCTCATCGGTGCCGGTATTGAGCAGGGTGCCCTCGACGTTGTAGGCGGTCAGCCCGCCCGGACAGCAAAGAAACACGGCTCGGACATCACCACTGCGGGCCCAGTTGGCGAAGACCAGGATGCCCACCATCGAGGCAAAGTACAGGCCGTTCTTCCACAGAGGCCGCACGACCTCGGGTGCGGGCATGGCCATCTGGTTGTTGGCCTTCTCCGTCTCCTCCTTGCGATAGATCAAGTGCATCAGCAGACCGATGACCACGCTGAAGACGATTGCACCGACCGCGCGGGCAATACCGATCTCCAACCCCAGGACGCGCGCGGTCAGGATGATGGCCAGGACGTTGATGGCCGGTCCGGAGTAGAGGAAGGCGGTGGCCGGACCGAGACCGGCGCCCATCTTGTAGATGCCGGCAAACAAAGGCAGCACGGTGCACGAGCAGACGGCCAGGATCGTACCCGAGACGGCCGCGACGCCATAGGCGAGGACCTTGTTGGCCTGGGCGCCGAGGTATTTCATAACGGATGCCTGGCTGACGAAGACGGAGATCGCCCCGGCGATGAAGAACGCCGGCACCAGGCAGAGCAGGACGTGTTCACGCGCGTACCACTTGACCAGGTGCAATGCCTCCATGACGGCGCCGTCGAATCGCGCGCCGCCTACAGGCAAGTAGAAGCAGGCCAGAAAGATGCCCGCGATGAGAACGAGTTTCTTCCACTCGTGTTTCCAATCCATTAACGATTTCCCCCAATTACAGTGCAGCCAGCAGCCGCTCATGCTCCTTGGCTTGGTGCTTTAGAACCCGCGTCGCACAGCCGAGGAAATCCAGCACGCACGGCGTCCGCAGGCTGTAGAAGACCTTGAGGCCTTCCTTGCGGCAACTGAGCACCCCGGCGTTGACCATCACGCCCAGGTGCCGAGAGACGTTCGATCGCTCGGATTCGACGTGTTCGGCGATGTCGCAGACGCATTTCTCGCCGTCCTTGAGAAAATCAATCACGGCGATACGCAGCGGATGGGCCACCGCTTTGGCGATCTCCGCCTGTTTCTCAAACAATAGATGCTTGTTCGTTCTCATAGGTCCTGACTCCAACATCGCCCCAGACGGCACGAGGTCGCCACGGCCGGGCTGTATTTATATGTGACAATATATTCACGTAGTGTTGCAATGTTCAAGCCGCCATGCATTTTTTTTCGTGGTGCCCGAAACGGAGTGTTCCTGTGAGCACGAATGATTCGAAAAGCACGACCTGGGACAATATCTAATTGCTGTTTGCCGCGAATGTTGTTAACAATGACGGCTTGCCGATGACGACGAACGGAAAGACATACCGGGTGTTTGTGAGTGTGAACGAGCCCAGTGCCGATGCGCACTGTGCGGAGATGGTTCGTGCGCTCAAGGCGATACGTCCGGATATCGAGTGCGTCGGGATCGGCGGGCCGAAGCTGGCGGCCGCCGGCTGCGAACTGATTGAAGAGACCGTCGGGCGGGCGGTAATGACGCACAAGGCGATCGCCCACGCGGGACACTACTACCGGCTCATCAAGCGGATTCAGCGCTATCTCCGCGAGCATCCGGTCGATCTAGTGGTGGTCTGCGACTCTCCCGCGTTCAATTTTCATATCGCCAAGGCGGCCAAGCGGGCGGGCACGCGAACGCTGTTCTTCGTCGCTCCTCAGCTCTGGGCCTGGGGGGGCTGGCGCATCGGCAAGCTGCGCCGCCGCTGCGACAAGCTCTGTTGCCTGCTGCCCTTCGAAGAGCCATGGTTCAGCGAGCGCGGCGTCGATACGACGTTCGTCGGCAATCCGTTGCTGGACCGGCTGCCCGACGATCTGACCAGTTACCGCAAGGACTATTCGGCGTTCGATCCGCGGCAGGCCCGGATCGCTCTGATGCCCGGTTCGCGCCTGGCCGAGATCGAGTCACTCTGGCGGCCGATGCAGGAGATCGCGCTGCGCTTGAAGCAGGAATTCCCTGGCGCCCGTTTCACGGCGGTCGTGACCAATGAAGAGCGGCGCGCATTGCTGGGGCAGATGGAAATCCCGGGTTTCCAGTGCGAGTACTCCGTCGATTCGGTGACCGATACCGCCGACGCGGTGGATTTCAGTCTGGTCGCCAGCGGCAGTGCGACGCTCGAAGTGGCCTCGGCCGGTTGTCCCATGGTGGTCATGTACCAGACGAACCGGTTTCTCTGGCATCTGATCGGCAGGTGGCTGGTGCGAGCGAAGTTCTTCACGCTCGTCAATCTGCTGGCCGACCGCGCGCTGGTGCCGGAGTTCATGCCCTATTTCACCTCCGTCGATCCGATCGCCGAGAAGGTGACGGCGTTTCTCAAGAGCCCGGCGACCCTGGACCAACTCAGCAACGATCTGATCGATCTCGTCGAGCCGCTGACGGGCAAGAAAGCGGGCGACGAGGTGGCTCGGATTGTGTTGGACATGCTCGCATGAAATGCCGCCGACCTCTCATTACACACCGCCCTCTGGAACGTATGGATACTCTCGGTGAGTGACTCGGAGAACACACGCGGCCGGATCGATATGGTAGCCACGGCGGCTTGTCTGGGCACGCTCTGCTGCTGGTCGCTGGGGCCGATCTTCATCGAGCAACTGACCCGCTACCTGGATTCGCGCACGCAGAATGCCCTGCGCTACACGGTGGCGTGTTTGTTCTGGCTGCCCGTTTTGCTCCACTTCATGCGCGTCGGCAAATTCGACAAGCGGACGTGGCGCCTGGCCCTGTTGCCGACGGGGACAAACGTGGTGATGCAGAG
>CP070782.1:2523207-2535617 GCA_020346325.1 Phycisphaerales bacterium | reverse complement strand
GTGCCCGGGAGCTGTTCTACGAAATGCGGGGCGAAAAGATAGTCGGTACGCAGTTCACCGAACTGAGCATGGGCATGAGCAGCGACTACGAGATCGCCATCGAGGAAGGGGCGACCATTCTCCGTATCGGCTCGGCCATCTTCGCCCGTTGATCCCCGACCGAAAGCGGGCGAGGCCCCGGCGTGTTCGCGTCGAACCCGCTCCAAAAAAGGCTGGAAATCCCCAAAGTCACCCCGTGATCCGGACGACATTAAGGTGGTTTGACGCTGCCTGCACGGATGGGTATTGCACAATCCAGTGCGAGCCAAGAGGGCAATCGCTATGGGGAAAACACAGACGTTAAGTAGCACCGACGCGCTCACGGACTTCGTCGACGTCGTCTATTTGTCCGATAAACGGACCATACCGGGAGAGATCAGGCGGCTGCTTCGCAAAAAGGAGCTATCGTTTTGCCTGCTACCGCTGGATGAATATCACGTCATTCGCGCGCGGCCGGACCTGGTCGGCACCGTGATCATCGATGCCGAGGGGATGGACGCCCGCCAGGACCAGAGACTGGGCCGGGTACTGCAATGCCTCGAACGCGACAATCTCGGCACCATCCTCATCACGGAACTGCAGCGCCCCGTCAGAAGTTTCTCACTGGTCTCGTCCGACAGCAGTTTCTCTATGACGAACAACCAGACGATCACGCTCGACATGCTCTCGGCCCGCATCAGCGTGAATCTGGCCGATCGCAAGAAGCAGAACGCCGGGATCACCTTCAGGCCCCCGGCCTCACTCAGTGCGATTGAGAAGCTCCGCGTCGCCTCCTCGGACGACCCTTCCAAGCTGGCCAACTCGCTGATGGACAATCTCACCGAGCAACTGCGGCTGGCCGGTCTGGTCCAGCGTGACTTCCTGCCTTCTCAACTGCCGAACTGCGCCGAAGCCCAATTCGCGGCCACCTTCATCCCGGCCGAGTGGGTCTCCGGTGACATCTATGACATCGCCCGTATCGATGAGCAACACATTGGCTTCTATATCGCCGATGCAGTCGGTCATGCGATGCCGGCCGCCCTGCTGACCATTTTCATCAAACAGGCGATGGCTATGCGCGAGACGCTCGACAACAGCTATCGTATCTTCCCACCGCAGGAAGTCCTGACGAACCTCAATCTCAAGATGCTCGGCCAGAAATTGTCGGGCTATCAGTTCGCCACCTGCTGCTACTGCCTGCTCAATATCAAGACGCTCCAGTTGACGTTTGCCCGCGCGGGACACCCCTACCCGATTCTCTTTCGCGAAGGTGAGCCCCCGCAACAATTGGAGGCACGGGGCGCGCTGCTGGGGGTATTCGATAGCGCCGAGTTCGCCCAGTGCTCCATCCAGCTCCAACGGGGCGACCGCTTGCTGCTCTTCTCCGACGGTGCCGAGATGCTGATCGGCCAACTGATCGACGGCGAGGGTTTCCGCTTCACGGACGATCTTCTAGCCATGCAGAATGCGCCGATCACCGAGATCATCGACACCCTGACCAAGATCAACGACGATCGAAATTTATCTCCCGCTGAAGTGGACGATTTCACCCTCGTCGGACTGCAAATCCCCTGAAGCGCGCCGGCGCCGCAACGGGCGTTTCTCTCGCTTCCTAGCTCACCGGCTCGACAAGGTCATCGAAGCAGACCGGGGCCTTCTCCGTCAGCATGGCCAGCATCGTACGACACACTTGACGAATCTCCCACTGCGCCTTGGTCGAAGTGCGCAACTTGAAGATGTGGCGCCACTCACGGAAGTTCGCCGAGACCACGATCTCACTGGTGCAGGCGTTGGGCAGAACGAAGCGCGCGTCCTCTTTGCGCAGGCCGCGGTCGCGCCATTTCCGATACATCTGCTGAATGCCCCTCATGTCCGCGTGGAAATCGTCGACCCACTCGGCGGGCACGCTCTCCGGCACCACGTAGGCGAAGCCATCCTCAGCCACGTACCGCTGCGACTGTTGCGAAACCGACATGAGCCGATGCCGAACGAGCTGGTGCGTCATGGCCCGCGAACAGTTCCTGATGCGAAATGTGGCATAGGCATGTTCCAACGGTGACTCGTGTCCCATTTTGATCAGACGACGAATGAACCCTTCGTGCGAATCCGCTTCCATCCGGTCAAAGCTCAGATAACACGTCCGCCCGGCTTGCTCAATCACCCTCTCGGGCTCGGGCGTCATCGAGATAAGCTCCACGTCCAGTCGATTCTCACACACCTGTTGACTCATACGCACTCCCTGTGAACTGGCTACCAAAGGGAATCCCCACCATCAATACCTCGCGCCTAGGCCAGCGGCGCCTGGGACCGTCCCAGGACCGTCAGGGCCGTCTGCACGTTGCCGAACGGCGCGCTGACCGCAAACCCGGCTACCTGGTCCCTGACCTTCGCCACCAGGGCCTGGGCGATCTCGATGCCCAGGGCCCGCCCCTGCTCACGGGTCTTGGCCTGGCTCATTCGTTCCAGCACGGCCTTGGGGACCACCACGCCGGGCACCTCATTGGCCATGAACTCGGCATTCTTATAGCTCGTCAAGGGCCAGATCCCGGCCACGATGGGTATTTTGAAATCCTCGATCGCCTCAAGGAATCGAGACAGACTGCCTTCGTCGAACACCGGCTGGGTGATGGCGAATTCCGCCCCCGCAGCGACCTTCTGTCGAAACCGTTCGATCTCCCGGGGCAGGTCGGTCGCCACCGGATTGGCCCCCACGCCGATCACCAGCGAACAGGGCGGATCGATGCGGTTGCCCCCGATATCCAGCCCGCGATTGAGATCACGAACGACGGCCGTCAGGGCAATCGAATCCATGTCGAAGACGCCCGTGGCGTCGGGGTATTCTCCCAGCTTCGGGGGATCACCGGTGACGATCAGCAGGCCACGCAACCCGATGGCGGAGGCACCGAGAATATCTGACTGCATCCCGATCAAGTTTCGGTCGCGACAGCAGAAATGCAGCAGTGTCTCAATGCCCGCCTCTTGCTGGATGCGCACGGCCGTCACCAGCGGCGACAGCCGCGAGCTGGCCCGTGGACCGTCCGGTATGTTGATGGCATCGATTCCCGCCTCGGCACAACAACGAGCCTTCGCCAGAATCGTCGCCATGTCCACGCCCCGGGGCGGCGTCACTTCGATCAGCGTCACTTCCTCGCCGGCGGCCAGCTTGGCCCCCAGAGCGGACTTAGCGGCCAAAGGCACCGCCTCCGTCATCTCCGTAGCCGCATCCTGCCGCGCCACACGCCGGACGTGAACCGCGCGTGGCGTACTGGCTCTGTCGATGGCGCGGACCGCCCGCACGATCTCACGAATGTGGTCGGGTGTCGTGCCGCAACAACCACCGATGATCCGCGCGCCTTTTTCGAAGAACCGCTTGGCATACTCGGCCATGTACTCCGGCGTACACATGTAAAGCTGTCGCCCTTCGACCGATCGAGGCATGCCCGCGTTGGGCTGGACGGAAATGGGCTTGTCGGTGATGGCCCGCACCCGTTCCAGACTGCTCAGCATGCCCGAAGGCCCGACGGAACAGTTCAAGCCGACGACCGCGACCGCCTCCAGGGCGGAGACGCGCGAGAGCACCTGATCGACGTGCTCGCCATAGATCGTCTCGCTGTGGTCGTTGACCGTCATCTGCGCGATGATCGGGATATCCGCCAGTTCGCTCACGGCGCCGACCGCGATGAGCAGTTCGTCCGTATTGGAAAACGTCTCCAGGATCAGCAGATCTACGCCGGCCCCAACCAGCGCTTGCCCTTGCTGGTGAAAGACACGGGCGGCCTCTGCCGGTGTCATCCGACCATGCTGGGTCAGCTCGACGCCGAGCGGTCCCATCGCTCCGGCGACCAGCACGTTCGTTCCGGCCGCCGCCTTGGCTACGGCGACCCCCGCTTCGTTGATGCGCTGCACCTCGTTGCTCAAACCATGCTGGGACAGCTTCACCTCATTGGCGCCGAACGTATTGGTCTCGATGAAATCGGCCCCCGCCTCGACGTAGGCGGTATGGACCCTCTCCACCAGCCTGGCATCGGTCAGATTCAATTCGTCGAAGCAACGATTGACGAAGACGCCGTGCTGATAGAGCATCGTCCCCATGGCCCCGTCGCCGATGACGACCCCTTCTGCGACTCGTTTCGTGAATGCGAGGCGATCCAACTGCTCAATACTCCCTTGTACTCTGGGCCGACCGGAAGCGATCCGGAGCCTGGAATTCCGTCCTGTAGTTGCCTGTGCCCCCGCCGCTTCCCGCGAAATATTCTCACCGCATCTCATGCGAAAGGACGGAAATACAGACCCACCAGCCACGCCGCAACGATATAGGGCAAAATAGCGGCAAGATTCTGCCAATGCAAGCCTTTTCGTCCCATCCGGGCGGGAACGGACGCTTCAGGACGGCAGCCATCAGCCTAGCCCCCCAACCCCCCCGAGAGTGGTTCCAGGCCGCTTGTTATCAGACGTTCATCCTCTCGCGGACCGGGCTTTGGGTGTCTCCGGCCCCACCCTGTGGCGTCCCTACGCTGCAAACCGCCTCCCGGAGGAGGCAGTACCGCCTCTTGCCCGGATTACCCCAACACAACTATTGACATAAGTATACGCAAAATAGTATAATTAGAGGATGCTAGACAGAGACCCCGACCCTGTATGCGGGGCGATTCGTATCATATACTATGATTGGAAGAGTACCTCATTGGCAGCGGTTGAACGCTCTAATCTCGATCGGCCGTTGGCGGCAGAGACGCGAGAAAGCGCGTTTTCTGTACTGAGGAAGGGGTAGCAGCCGACACGTCACTGCGGTGACGGCACCAGGTATGTCTCGACGCCCTCGTTTCTCGCCAACGATCGATGGCCTCTGGCCGGAGATTCAGGGAATCTGACCGATGACAGATGTAGCCGGTGAGCGTGACGGTTTGAAAGGAGCGGTGTGATGAAGAAGGTTTCGATTTTATCGTTTCTCGTCTTTGCCGTGCTGTGGTCCGGATGCGGGATCTCCGACAGCGCTCAGAGCGCCGACCAGAGCAGGCCGGCAGTGACCAAATCGGGCAGCAGCTACTTCTGGGACAAGGACCTGCGTCCCACCGTGGCCGTTCCGTCGCCCCGTGCCACCAGACCCCGTCCGGCGGCGCAGGTGGCCGAGCCTGTCCTTGAGACCCGGATCGAGCCGGCGGCACCACCCCCGGCCCCTCCCTCCGAACTCATGACCGCCTCCGTTGATAACCTCACACCGGTATCCCCTCAGTTCGTGTCTCCCATACGAACGTATGAGGACCAGGTCTCGACGAGGCCGGGGCTCGTGGCGGTGGACGAATCGGGCAAGAACATCCTCTCGATGACCTACCCGCGCCCTGACTACGGCATCCTGCAGGTCCAGAAGACCATGCCCCAGGAGGTTCGGTTCAACGTGCCTTTCGCCTACGTGATCAAGGTGACAAACCTCACGGACATGATGCTGACGGACGTCGTCATTACCGAGAACCTTCCGAAGGACTTCGAATTCAAGGGCTGCGAACCGACCGCGACGAGCGACAACGAGAAGCTCGTCTGGACCATCGATTCGCTGGGCCCCAAAGCGAATAAGAGTATCCGCATCACGGGGTTGGCCACCGGCTCCAAACAGCTCGGGTTCTGGACCGCTGTGACCCACACGATCAAGGACTCGGCTGTTGTTAACGTCGTCGAGCCGACTCTGGAACTGGCACAGGTCGCGCCGAGCGAAGCCCTGCTTTGCGAGCCGATTCCGATCGACTTCGTCGTGACCAACACGGGTACGGGTGCGGCACAGAACGTACAAATCATCGACACCCTCCCGGCCGGGATGCAAACCGCCGATGGCAAGGTCAAGATCGTGCTGGACGCCGGCACGCTGGCGGCCGGCGAATCCCGACGCTTCTCGATCAAGGTTCGCGCGACGAGAACCGGTGCCTTCGTGCATAAGGCCGTGGCGAGTTCGGCCACCGGGCTTAAGGCAGAAGCCGAGGCGACTCTGACGAACGTTCGTCAGCCCGCCCTGAGCATCACCAAGTCGGGCCCGGCCCGTGGGTATCTGGGCCGATCCATCAGCTATGAAATCACCGTTGTCAACATCGGTGATGGCCCCGCTCGTGACACCATGATTGAAGACATCGTGCCGCCCGGCGTCACCGGCATCGAGGCAACGGCCGGCGCCCAGTCGACCGGGTCCAAGCTGGTCTGGCAGCTCGGCACGCTCGAACCCAACGTTTCGAAGACGGTCCGCGTCTCGTATACGCCCACTCGTGAGGGTGACGTGATGGCCACCGCCACCGCCACCGCTTACTGTACCCAGACCGTAAGCGACTCGGCCAAGACTGCCATCCGCGGCATTCCTGCCTCGCGACTCCAGGTGATCGATCTGGAAGATCCCGTGGAAGTCGGCACGACTACCACGTACGTGGTCACCGTTAGCAACGAGGGCTCGGCCGCCGATACCAACATTCGTATCGCCTGCATGCTCGACGAGAAGCTCCAGTATGTCTCGTCGGCCGGAGCGACCGCAGGGTCGATCATGGGTAATGCGGTCAGCTTCTCCCCACTGCGGAGGCTCGAACCGAAGTCCAAGGCCACCTGGCGGATCGTGGTTCGAGGGGCCCGGGCCGGCGATGTGCGGTTCAAGGTGACCATGCACACCGACCAGATCGCGCTGCCGATCGAGCACACTGAAGTGACCCATATCTACCAGCAGTAAGCCACGTAATTGACGTGACAAACGTACGCCGCGGTGCCATCGGCACCGCGGCGTTTTCTCTGCACCGGTTGCCACGTACGACCGGACCAGCCGTCCTCAAAGACTGCACCGTGGCCGATAAAGGCCAGAGGACGCCCTCAGAGCGACAAGTGCGGAACCTGAGGCCCCAGAACGCCCCGGAACGGGGGTTGGCCGCCCCCGGGATTTGTATTGCATTGGATCATCGACCCGCTATACTGGTCGGGAAATCTCGATAGACTACCTGAATCCCCGTTAGGGGACTTTTTCTAGGTACCTGCCGGACGAGCCGTGCCGGTATCCGGAAAGGACGTGACCATGGCAGACAAAGATGCCGACGTGCAGAAGATCCAAGAGCTCATTAAGATCATGAAGGAAAACGATCTGGTGAAGATCGATATCAAGCACGGCGACGACCAGATTTCCCTGCGCCGGGCCAAGCCCCCGCAGCCGCAGACGGTCGCCACCCCGTTCGTCACCGCACTGCCCGGTGCCCTGCCGGGAGCCGCCATGACCCCGGAGCAGACCAGCACGGCAGCAGCACCCGACACGGCCCACCCTGAGGAAGAGTTGCTTGAGATCAAGTCTCCTATCGTCGGCACCTTCTACGAAGCCCCCAGCCCTGATTCCGATCCGTACGTCGAGACCGGCACCCATGTCAACTCCCAAACGGTCGTCGGCATCGTCGAGGCCATGAAGGTCATGAACGAGATCAAGGCCGAGGTCACCGGCACCGTCGTGGAACGGTGCGTCACCAACGGGCAGGCCATCGAATACGGACAAGTCCTGTTCAAGATCAAGCCTGACTGAACCAGAGATAGTTGAGCGGTCGGCCGTGCCCCGCTCCGGGGCAGCGCTGCTCTTCGCAGAGATAAGAGTGACAGACAATGCTATCGCGAATCCTCATAGCCAATCGAGGCGAGATTGCCCTTCGCATCATCCGTGCCTGCCGCGAGTTGGGGGTCGAGACCGTGGCCGTCTATTCCGAGGCCGACCGCCACGCCTCCTATGTGCGTCTGGCGGATGAGGCGGTCTGCATCGGACCGCCGGACTGCAATCAAAGCTATCTCAACGTCCCCCGCATCATCAGCGCCGCGGAAATCACGAACGTCGACGCCATCCATCCCGGCTATGGCTTCCTCGCCGAGAACACCAACTTCGCCGAGATCTGTCACGATTGCGGCATTACCTTCATCGGCCCCCCCGTCAAGGCCATGCGTCTGCTCGGCGACAAGGTCGAAGCGCGCAAGCTCGCTCAAAAGGCGAAAGTGCCGGTCGTTCCGGGCTCCGAGGGGGTGATTGGCGACGAGAAGGAAGCCATGAAGCTGGCCAATAAGATTGGTTACCCGATCATCATCAAAGCCGTGGCGGGTGGCGGAGGTCGGGGTATGCGTGTGGTCCATAACGACATCAGCCTGCGCGCGGCGCTGAGTGCGGCGCGCTCCGAAGCGGAAATCGCATTCGGGGAAAGCAGCGTCTACCTCGAGAAGTTCATCGTCGAACCGCGCCACGTCGAGGTCCAGGTCATGGCCGACAACGAGGGTAACGCCGTCCATTTCTACGAACGGGATTGCTCCATTCAGCGACGGCATCAGAAGATGATCGAGGAGTCCCCTTGCCCTCTGCTCGACGAAAAGGACCGGGACCGCCTGGCGGATGCCGCGATACGACTCATCAGAGAGGCCGATTACGTCAACGCCGCCACTGTGGAGTTCCTGCTGGACAAAGACCGCAAGTTCTACTTCATCGAGGTCAACACCCGCATTCAGGTCGAGCATCCGGTCACGGAGATGGTCACGGGGCATGACTTGGTCAAGTGGCAGATCCGAATTGCCGGTGGCGAGCCCATGAAGCTGCGTCAAAAGGATATCAAGCATCACGGCGTGGCCATCGAATGCCGGATCAACGCTGAAGATCCGGCCAACAATTTCGCCCCCTCACCGGGCCCCATCACGGAATACATCGCCCCGGGCGGCCTCGGAGTCCGCATCGATACCCACGCGCACCAGGGCTGGACCATCACGCCGCACTACGATTCGCTCCTTGCCAAGATCATCGTACACCAGAAAACACGGCCTGAAGCGATTGCCACCATGCGTCGCGCGTTGCAGGAATTCTCCATTCAGCCGATCAAAACGACCATTCCCGCCTGCCTCGATATCTTGTCGCACAATCTCTTCGTCAAAGGCAAAGTGGATACCGGCTTCGTCGAACGCAACTTCTAAACGGGACGCTGCCGGACGGATCGACGCCAATACCCCCAGTCCGTCACCGCTCCAGAGCGGTCAGGTCTTCATAGGTTTCCCGCCGGCGAATCACCTGGAAGTGCTCGCCATCCACCAGGACTTCGGGTACGCGACAGCGACTGTTGTAGTTGCTGCTCATGGTAAATCCGTAGGCCCCCGCACTGAAGACAGCCAGCAAATCGCCCCGTTCGACCCCCGGTATCGGTCTGTCCTTGGCCAGGAAATCGGCGCCTTCACAGATGGGCCCGACAATGTCCACGACGTTGCTGCCCTCGATATGCAACTCCTTGCTGCGCACGGCCGGCACAAAGCGTGATTCGACCTTCGTCGGCCAGATGAAATGGAATGCGTCATAAAGGGATGGACGAATCAGATCGTTCATGCCCGCATCGACGATGACAAACGATTTGCTCCCCCCCTGTTTCACATACACCACGCGCGTCAGAAGAATCCCGGCATTGGCACAAATGCTCTTGCCCGGCTCCAGGATAAGTTTGAGGTCCTTGTTCTGCAGCAACGGTACAATCCCGGCAGCGTATTCCGCCGCCGACGGAACCGTATCTGTCTCGTAGTCGGCGCCGTATCCGCCCCCCAGATCCAGGGCCTCGATACGATGCCCTTTCTCACGCAGGCGATCCACCAGAACCAGGATCTTCTCCACTGCCTCCACATAGGGATCGATTGTCTTGCCACCGGTCCCGAGATGCACGTGCAGGGCCGAGAGGTCCACCGCCGAATTGTCGCCGTATGTCTCAAAGACGTTCAGCGCCCGTTCGATATCGACACCAAACTTGGTTTCCTTGACGCCGGTCGTCAGGAAGGCATGGGTCTTGTACTTGACGTCGGGATTGACCCGCAGTGCGACCTTCGCCTTGGCACCTCGCCCGGCCGTGGCCTGCCCGGCCAGTCGGATCAGAGTCTCCAATTCCTGTTCCGATTCGATATTGAAGTACCCGATCCCCGCCTCCAGGGCCTCGGTGATCTCCTGATCGGTCTTGCCGACGCCGGCATAGACCACCTGGGACGGATCGCCCCCTGCCTGGAGAACACGGTAGAGTTCTCCCCCGCTGACAATGTCGAATCCACTGCCCGCCTCCGCCATGAACTTCAGAATGTTCACGTTCCCGCACGCTTTGACCGAAAAACAGACGGTCGTGTCCAAAGCCTCGTAGGCCTTCTGGATCTTGGCGAGATGGTCGGTAAAGGTAGCCTTGCTGTATATATAGGCGGGCGTATCCACGTCCGCAGCGATCTGCGCGATATCCACGTCCTCGGCGAACAGGTTGCCCTTCCGGTAATTGAAGAAGTCCATCGACCTAATTTCTCCTAGAGTCATACTTATATGTCCACGGCAGCGTAAACAGGCTGAACTGCCGCGAGACAGTATAGGGAAACTCACGGGAATTACAAGGCGAAGCAGAAAACCCACTACGGCAGCCCCGTCCTGAACCCTCCCGCCTTCGCCTCCCTCGCCTCCTCAGCCCCCAAAAAGAACGGAAGGCCCCCCTGTGAGGGAGAGCCTTCCAATTCCCAAAAAGCCTGCTGCAATCTAGATGATTCTTCCGACACACACCTTTTCAGGAGTCCGCCAGAGGAAAACTTCAAATCGTATTGCATCTGTCGGCCAGCGCCGACGATGCCGCCCAAGTGAGCAGGCCCAAGGTCAAATGTCGACCTTATTTTTTCTTCTTGGCAGTCTTGCGCTTGGGCGCTTTTTTCTTTTTGGTGGCTTTTTTCTTCTTGGTAGCTTTTTTCTTCTTCTTGGCTGTTTTCTTCTTCGCCGCTTTCTTCTTCGTGGTTTTCCTCTTCGCCGCTTTCTTCTTCGTCGCCTTCTTCTTAGCGGTCTTCTTCTTGGCGACCTTCCTCTTGGCTGTCTTCTTCTTTGCAGCTTTCTTCTTCTTGGCCATTACTCTTCTCCTTCAAGCTGACCATAAACAAATGCTTTTCTATACCTACTTTACTTGGTAACACTAAAATTGTAGGCGACACTGAAGTCAAACATTATTATGCAAAATGGTAATAGTATTTGTCATGTTCTTTATCGTCCATTCATTCCGAAATCCTTCATAAAAATTTCATCGCGCGCCTTACGTGCGCGCCATGTCCCTCGAACAAGGCGCGCAAGATCAAAGCCATTTCATTGTATCGTCAACACGTCGCGTCACCCTCGCACGCGCATCTTTAGTCACTGCACATTGCACCAATACTCGCCTCTAACGTGCTCCAGTAACGGTGTAGACACGATCAGCGAGTCACACGGTATGACGGGCAGGCGACATTCATCCTGGAACATCGCGCCAGAGAAAGCCCAAAGAAGCACCTTGACTTTGATCGTTTTCCCATGTCTTCTACAAGCGTTGCGCCATGAGTTTTTTTTTGCGCGGCACCGTTGCTGCGCCCCGAAAGATCGCACAACTTGACTGTTAAAAATCTTGTGATGAAACGACGAATTGCATTATTCGGTGGCAGCTTCGACCCCATTCATCGGGGTCACGTCGACGTTGCGCGCGTCGCCGCACAGCAACTCCAAGCACAGAAAGTTATCTTCATCCCGGCAAAGTGTTCCCCTCTGAAAGGAGCGCTTCCTCGAGCCAGCGATGACGACCGTCTGAGAATGGTCGAGCTGATCGTGGCAACCGATAGCGCTTTTGCAGCCAGCGACTGCGAACTGCGCCGGGCGGTGCCGAGCTATACGATCGACACCGTCAGACAGTTTCAAGCAGACTATGGACCCGAAACGTCGATCCATTGGCTCCTGGGCGCCGACAGTGTGGATGACCTTGTCTATTGGTATAAGATCGACGAGCTCATCGATGCCTGTAACGTGTCCGTGATGTATCGAGGCGGGTATGAGACGCCAACATTCGACAAGTATGCACGGATCTGGGGGGCCAAACGTGTGCAGAAACTGCGTGCAAACGTCGTTGAAACCCCTTCAATCGACATCAGTAGCACGCAGGTGCGCGAGCGTCTGGCTGAAGGACAAGACGTCAGCGATATGCTCCATCCCGATGTAGCCGATTACATCCGGCGACACAACCTCTACAGACGCGGCTGAGCGACTTGCTGCCGTAGCCAATCGTACCATGAGTCCATGCCTTCACCCGTCCGAGCGGAAACAGGAAAGATCTCGATGTTCTTGTTGAGCTTGCGCGCATCGGCTTTGACACGATCGAGATCGAAATCAACCACCTTGGCATTGAGCAGATCAATCTTGTTGACGAGAAGCACCTTCGCTTTGGCAAAGATGCTGGGGTACTTGATTGGCTTGTCATCGCCTTCGGCTACCGAGAGCACAACAATTTTTCCATTTTCACCCAACTCGAAGGCCGTAGGACACACCAAATTACCAACATTCTCGATAAAGATCACGTCGAGACGGTCAAGCGGCAACTGCTCCAGAACCCTATGCACTTGGGCCGCAGAGAGAT
>CP070782.1:2519402-2523107 GCA_020346325.1 Phycisphaerales bacterium | reverse complement strand
CACCCCTCCAGATCAGGACCGAAGTGTTCAACCTCATTCGCCCCGGCCGGGATTCAGATGTGAGTGACAGTCACACTCGGATAGACACGGATGGTGACGGGCTATCTGATTTTCAAGAGGTGCACAAGTATCTGACCGACCCGACGAAACGAGACAGCGACGGTGATGGCACGCCGGACGGCGACTGGGCCGAGCGCCGCGAGTATACGTATTCGGTTCGCACGGTCTTCCGGTTCTTGCCCCCGCTGGACGAAAAGGCACTCAATGATGATTTCCAGGACGCCCGCGTCCTCGAGCAGACGGACGATTATGTCGAGATCGAGGTCGTTCATTATCCCCTGGCGACGGTGTACGAATCGATCGGCGAGAATCGCAACTGGCGGCGCGATTACGCGCACCTGACGGAATATCTGGCTCCTGGGGCCACCACCAATTGGGATGCGCCGATGCGACAGGTCCTGCTGGCGGAACTGAAGGGCGACGGCATCGATGTCGAAGCGTTATCCGACAAGCAGGTCGTCGAGCAGGTCTCGCGCTGGCTGCTGAAGAAGTCGCGTTCTCTGGACAAGGTCTTCACCACGTTCTACGTACATTGTCCGAACGGTCGGGCGGAAGTGTTCCCAGGTTTGGAGGATGCCTTTCGCGGGGAATTCGAAAGGGACGAGGAGAACTACGATTGGGCGATCGAGGAGCACTTCGACCACGAAGTGCTGGGCAAAGGGATGTTCTACAACAAGACCCACGGCTCCTGCACCTCGACCGCCGTGTATCTGACAACCGTGCTCCGCGCCCTGGGCATCCCGACGCGGATGGTGCTCGTTTCGCCGGCCGTGGATGCCTCCGACCGCGAACAGATCCTCATGGTCAAGAACAGCATCACGCACAATCAAGTGCGCGAAACCATGCTGGCCGGTCTGCGGCGTTCGAGTCATGGCTTCACGAATCACACGCTGAACGAGGCTTATATCGACAACCGCTGGGTGCGCCTGGACTACAGCACACTGGCCCCCCCGATCTTTGGGGCGGATCGGTTCGGCCTGCAAACGCATCTCTACACCATCAACGACCTCAGCGACATCGATCTGGCGGCAACCTGGGGCGTTCGCTACGCCAAGGGCTTGCGCAGCGAATCCTTCCAACACAGCAATCCGTACTCGGCCGTCGAGATCTCCGACCTGTTTGGCGCGCACAGTAACGTCCCCAACCCGCCGTTCACCGTCCAGGATCTGGGCACCAGCCCGAAACCGGACATCTTCATCTTCTCTCCCGGAAAGGTCAGCGTCTGGGAGGAGTTGCTCGAGATCGTTAAGGAAACGACGTTCAACAAAACCGGCCGACCTCATGAGCGAGAGTTCTATGACAACGTGTTCGAGGGCGTCTGGCAGACGAAGCCCGGAGACATCCTCATGTTGCTCTTCGCGCTCGATACCGAAGAGCGTGTCCCCGAAGGATACGAAGACCTCCTGCCTGAGCCCTGGCCTCAAATCGAATCGCGATTGAAGCAGGGCCAGACGGTCGAACTCGCAGGCGAAGCTCGTGACATGAAGATCATCCTGCTGGCGACGCCGCGTGCGGCCCAGTTGACATCCTTCGTCCAGAACTCCGCGCTGCTCGCTGCGCTCGGGCCATCTGAGGATGCGAAGGCCGCCAGGGCCACGGAAGAGCGGCCCGGATGGTTGGTCGAATTCGCCAACGGCGTAAAGGTCCGGCTACTCGGAGTCTGTACGCACCCCAGCGCGGGTCAGCCCTGGTGGGGACCGGACGGCACGCCGTTGGAGACCGCGCCCTACGAGACCACCGGCAGCCGAATGGAACAGGAGCAGAGGCGCATCTATTATGAATTTGCCGCGGAGGTGCGGGGATCAGATGATCTCTCGATCCGGTGGAAAGTCCCCGGTAGCACTCGTAGTTCCGGTACCGGGCGAGCCGTGGGCCCGAACGGCCGGCGTCTGGCGCACACCTACGCGTACACCGCGAACCAACCGTCGGATGTGAAGGCCGCGAATGTCTTTTTAGGTATCGCCACCGGTGACTGGGAGACGCGGGCCGTCCATAAGACGCTCGATGACGAAGGGTCCTACACCCTGAAAAATGACCGCGCCGTGGCGTTCGGCGCCGCCTATGAAAAGAACGGCGACGCGCATGTCCCAGTCACGACCAACATCCAGAGCACCGTGCTGAACCGTCGCCTCGTCGCCATCGACATCGAGGGCAAGTCCCATAGGGGCGGCAGTTACAGCTCCGGCGGAAACGTCTTGCACAGCAGCACCTATGCGTTTGACATCGCGCTGAGTCGCGTCAAGGAATTCCGATTTGAGACCCGACCCTACATCTGGGTGGAGTTCCGTAACGTCTCGCTGCGCCGCGGCCAAGACGCCGACCTTCAGGTCCATTTCGCGGCCACTTACAATCCGGACGTCGTCAACAAGGTGACCCTACCCGACGTGGATCGTGAAGCCGTGATGCTCGATCTGGCCTCAGGCGAACTCGTCGGGCTCCCGCGTGACGCGTCCGAAACCAACGTGCGTCGGACCATCCTGGAGTTGGGCCGAGGCGATCTGGTCTTCGACACGCGCTCGCTCATCCTGGTGCGGGACGCTACGTCCCTAGCGAGCGAGAGGATGATCGGCGAACCCTTCAGCCGCTGCCCCATCGGCCAGCGTCTTCCCCAAGTGCTAACGGTCACTACGGCCGAAGGGTCTCGTTATGAAATCACGATTCTCGCTGCCAACGATGAAGGCTGCACGCTCAAGTATGCGCTGCTCTCCGAAGAGAAAGACGCCAGAGGGGTCCCCGTCGCGTCCTCTCGCCAACGGAGTTCTGCACCGGAGTCCGCGTGGTTGCCACCATCGTCAACAGTGGCGCGGCGCATGGAGTCGGCTGCGATTCTCAGTGAACTCGGGAAGTGTCTGGCCATCTACGCCAACGACCATGAGGGCGCGTACCCGAGCGATCTGGCGCGTCTGCCCTTCCAACGCATGGAGACCGAGCAAATACAGTGGCTCCTGGCGAACGTTGCCTACCTGGGTCGAGGCAAGACGGTCCACGATGCGCCCGACTTGGTCCTGGCCTACGACAAGGTGCTATTGGCTGACGGCGACGGTACCAACGTGCTCCACAATAGCTATCGGGTCGCCTTCAAGACCGCGGCCGAACTGCAAGCCCTGGGCACCCTGCCGTTGCGAAACCGCGTGGAACTGCTCAACGGCGTGACGGTCGAGTTTCTGGCGTACTCCTGGCTGTCACCCGTAGGTGGACTCATCTGGTACGACCCACAAGGCCAAGAGACTACCATTCCCGGCGTATATGAGGCCGACGTCGAGGGGCTGGGCACGGTCATGGCGTTTCGCGTCGAGCCGCCCGAGACACGCCTGGTTGCACAAGTGTTCCGTGGACCTGACTCGCAGAACATTGCCAAACCGTGGCAACTGCCCGAGAACAACCTCTGGCTCCTGCCCTTGGGTGAAGAGCGCCGCTTCGCGAATCTGAGAATCATCACGGAACTGACCATGCCGCCAGCGATTGAGAGGATTCCCCTGACCGACGACAACCTGGGCCAATTGGTCGAAGTCAACCGGTGTGGCATCGCCAGGATCGTGGACCTGCACGTCATCGACGAAACCACGTCGGAGATGATGATGGGCGAGATGGCAAGGGAGATGGGTCTGCCTCCCGAGTTGGGTGCGGATGGCGAAATGGCGAAAT
>CP070782.1:2515349-2519302 GCA_020346325.1 Phycisphaerales bacterium | reverse complement strand
GGCTAAGAACATGACCATCCTGGCGACCGCCTACGCCGACCCGGCCCAGAGCGGTACGGGCGAGCACGAACCGGCTTTGTTTACCGTTCAATACGGCAAGGGCCGGGTCTTCCACACGGTCCGGGGCCACGTGGCCGAGCAGTGCCGCTGCGTCGGCTTCATCGTCACCTTCCAGCGCGGCACCGAGTGGGCCGCGACCGGACGCGTCACGCAGATGGACGTGCCCGAGAATTTCCCCACCGCTGATGAGGTCAGCGTGCGTCCGGTGATTTCGGGCGACTACGAGGCGATCGAAGACTATGACTTTGGCAAGTCGCGTCAGGCCTTGGCGGCGATCGAAGAAGAGATTCGCAACCTGCCACCGAGTTCTTTCGGTCAGGTGGAGGCCAGGCTGCTAAAGGCTCTGAAGTCCTCGAAGACAACGTTTGCGGGCAAGCAGTTTGTCTGCCGGATGCTACGTCGCGTGGGCTCGGCCAAGTCCGTCCCGACGCTGTCGGCGCTGCTGGCCGACACGGAACTGTCGCACATGGCTCGCTTCGCCCTCCTGCACATGCCCGCGCCGGAGGCCGGTATCGCCTTGTGCCAGGCACTCTCCAGGCTGGACGGTGACCTGAAGATCGGTGTCGTCGGTTCGCTGGGTCAGCGGGGCGACCGGGAGGCCGTGCCTGAACTGGCCAAACTCGTTACCGACCGGAATCGGAATTTGGCTCGCGCCGCAATCGGCGCTCTGGGCCGCATCGGCGGTTCGCAGGCGGCGGATGCCTTGGCCGACGCGAAAGTGCCCGCAGCGCTCCAAACCGACCGGGACGATGCTTACTTGATGTGTGCCGACAGCCTGCTGGCCGAGGGACAGACGGCCGAAGCCGTGGCGATCTATCGCAGGATGGTCGCACCGAGCAACGGCACATGGATTCGTGTCGCGGCCTACAAAGGGCTAATCAAGGCTGAGAAGGAAAAGGCCGTGCCTCACATCGTCGCTCTGTTAAAGGATGACGACATCGACCTCCAGCGCGCCGCCGGCAAGTTTATCGCCGAGACCCCCGGCACGGCCGTGACGAAGGCGCTGGCCCGGGAGCTTGCGTCACTCAGTGCCGACGGCAAAATCGTTCTGCTCTCGGCCCTCGAAGGGCGGGGCGACAAAGCGGCAGCTCCCTATGTGGCCAAGACCGTTTCCAACGGCGATCCGCGTGTCCGCCTCGCTGCCATCGAGACTCTTGGTGTGGTTGGTGGAGCGGCTGACGTAGCGCTGCTGGCCAAAGTCTCCGGCGAAAGCGGACGGTTGGCCAGAGCGGCACAGACCAGCCTTGGTCGTATGTCGGCTCCCGGCGTCACGGCGGCGCTGGTGGATGTGGCCCAAGGAACGAGTGCCGAAGGTGTCCGTGTCAATACCATTGAGACGCTGATCGACCGCTTGGATACAGATGCGCTTCCGGCCCTGCTCGACGTGGCTGACGATGACGCGGCGTCCGTGCGCCAGGCCGCGTACAAGGCCCTGGGGGCCCTGGGGGGCCAGAAGGAATTGAGTGCCCTGGTCTCGATGCTCTTGAACACTGACAGTTCGCGCGATCGCGGCAGTATCGAACGAGCGTTGGTGGCGATCGTACTGCGTCTTGAGAACCCGCAGGCCGCGCCGATCATCGCGGGGTTGGGCCGGGCCGACAATGCGGTCAAGCCCCATCTGCTGACGGTGCTGTCCCGTGTCGGTGACAGCGGCGCCCTCGAAGCCGTGCGCCCGCAGTTGCGCAGCCGGGATGCCGACATTCGTAAGGCGGCGATTCGGGCTCTGGCCGACTGGCCCACGCCTGCTCCGCTGACCGATCTGCTGAAGGTAGCGAAATCGAGCGACGATGCCACGGAGCAGATCCTGGCGCTGCGCGGCTACATCAAGCTGTTGGGCGTGCCGGCCAATCGCAGTGCGGCTGATACCGTTGGGTACCTGAGCCAGGCGATGGAGGCAGCCCGACGCACCGAAGAAAAGAGGGCCGTCCTGGCAGCGCTGCCCAAATACCCGTGCCAGGAAGCGATCGCTCTGGCCGAGAAAGCCGGACAGGATGCATCCCTGCGCCGGGAGGCGGAACTGGCTGCCAAGAAGATCAAGGAACTGGTGCTCAACCAGAGCCTCAAGGCCCGGGCCTCGCGCAACGGCGGCAATGCCAAGAACGCACTGGACGGCAAGCAGGAGACGCGCTGGGACACGGGACGGCCGATGAAGCCGGGCGACTGGTTTGTGTTGGATCTCGGTGCTGAAAACGTCGTGCGTGGTCTTACGCTCGACACCAGGCGGTCGTCCAACGATTTCCCGCGAGGCTATGAGGTCTACGTGTCCTTCGACGGCGGCAGTTGGGGCCGGCCCGTGGTCACGGGCAAGGGCACCAAGCCGATCACTGAGATCGCGTTCGAGAAGCCTGTCCGGACGCGATTTATCAGGATCGTGCAGACCGGATCTTCCGACAGTTGGCACTGGTCGATCCACGAACTGACGCTCAGTTTGCAGTAGGGGAGTTCATACCATGTGTGGCCATATGAAACGGGTGCCATGCCTTCGCTGATGGAGGCGTGGCACCCGGCTTTTTAGGAGGGCTGAAAATGAGTTCACGGCGCGGTCGATTCTTACTGGTTTTGGCTGGCACGATGCTGCTCTGGGGCGTCGGCTCAATTGGTGTGGCGGCGACTGCCGAGACCGTCGGCTGGTTTGAATTCCAGCCGGCCAACGATACGGGACCGAGCGTGATCGGCATGGAAGACTGGCTGGACAAGCCGGCGGGCAAGTACGGACGCATCACGCGCCGGCACGACAAACTCTACTACAACGATGAGCCTCTCAAGCTCTGGGGTCTGAACCTCTGCTACAGCGCCTGCGCTCCGGCGCGCGAGCTTGCCGATCGTCGCGCGGCGTTCTACGCCAAGTACGGTGTCAACTCTGTGCGACTGCACAAATACGTCGACGGGCCCGGCTGGGCCGGCATTCAATCGGCGGGCAGTTGTGTCGAATTCGATCCCGAGGCCCTGGATCGCATGGACTACCAGGTGGCCCAACTGAAGAAGGCCGGTATCTACGTGCTGCTCTCAGCCCATTTCGGTGCGCTCAAGCTCGGGCCAGAGGATCGCGAGTATGTCCCGTACCTCGAGGAGTTCGGCGCGTTCAGTGAACGCAGGAATCGGATCACCACGCCGCATAGCGCGATTCATTATTCGCCCGAGCTCCAGGACGTGCAGATTCGCCAGATGGTCAATCTGCTCAAGCACAAGAACCCCTACACGGGGCTGACCTACGCGGAGGACGCGGCGGTCGCGTTCATCGAGATCATCAACGAACAGAGTATCCTGTTCTTCACTTCGATGGGGCCGCTCAAGGCCAGCCCCACGTTGCGGCACGCCGTGGCCCAGCGATTCTCCCATTGGTTGCGCGCCAAGTACGGCAGCCACGACAAGCTGGTAGCCGTCTGGGGTGCCAAAGCGTTCGATGGCTTCGAGAGTGATGGCTTTCCCGCCGTGGGCGAGCATCTCGACAAGCGCAACATTCTGCCGCTCGGCAATCCCTGGTATTGGGATCCGGCGCAGTTGAACGGCTCGCAGGCGTTCCGTCGCCAGCGCCTGCTCGATACGATGCAGTTTCTCTACGAGCAGCAGTGTGGCTTCTACGACCGGTATGTGGAGGCGCTGCGCGAAGCCGGTTATGAAGGCGAGATCCTGGGCTCGAACTGGCAGGCCGGACGAGCGCTGAGCCATTTCTATAATCTGCATTCGGACTGGCGCGTCGGGACCATCGACCGGCACAACTACTTCGGTGGTGGCAGCGCCAAACCCGGCGAAACGTTCGACAACGCCACCATGCTGCGCACCGCCGGTTTCGGGACGCTGAGCGTCGGGCTCCAGCAAGCCGGCGACCGGCCGTTCATGCTGTCGGAATGGATTCACGTCTTTCCTAATGAGTGGGGCGTCGAAGGTCCGGC
>CP070782.1:2508784-2515249 GCA_020346325.1 Phycisphaerales bacterium | reverse complement strand
CGTCAACCATCAGGCCCAGTTGATTCGGGCCTTCTTTGAAGACGGCGCACGATGGGGCGTGTCCATCGATTACTCGATGGAGGACATGCCGTTGAGCACGATGGGGCCCTTGAGATTGATCGATGATTTGCCCGGGCATTTCCTCGTGATGAACGGCGATGTGCTGACCGACATCAATTACGGGCAGTTCTACCAGTCGCACATTGAGAGCGGGGCTATTGGCACCATCGCGACCTACAAACGACAGACGAAGATCGATTTCGGCGTTCTCAATTTCTCGGGTCAGACACATCGAATCTGCGAGTTCATTGAGAAGCCCATCGAGCATTTCTGTGTCAGCATGGGCGTTTATGCGTTCTCTCGGGACATCCTGGACTTCATCCCGGAAGGCCGACCTTTCGGTTTCGATGACCTGATGCTCAAGTTGATCGCCGAGGAGGGGGACGTCAGGGCCCATCCATTCGATGGATACTGGTTGGACATCGGTCGCCCGGACGATTACGATAAGGCTAACAACGAGTTGGATACAATTATCGATCGTCTTCTGCCGGAGTACAGACCGGCCGAGACGTGCTGAGAGTTCTTCATGTCAGCACACCGCCTACTGATCACTGGGGCCAGCGGTTTTGTAGGGAGATGGACGCTTGAGCATTGGCGCGAGGCCTATCCTGCGGCGGAAATATGGGCCACGAGCGATCAGGACTCTTTTGCCGACGACCGTGCCGATCGATGCTCCGTTTTGGATCTACGCGATGGCGAGGCGGTCAAGACGCTCGTTCAGACGTGCCGACCCACGCATGTGATTCATCTGGCTGGGATAGTGGGCAATGCTTCGCTCGAAAGACATCTCAGCGTCAATGTCCTCGGCACGGAAAACCTATATCAGGCCCTGGCCGATATGGGGAATTCCTCTGAACTTCGGATCGTCCAGGCCGGCACGGCGGCCATGTACGGTCGAGTTCAACCCGAGGAATTGCCGATCAAAGAGGGCCACCCGTTTCGACCCCTGACGGCGTACGCCGTCAGTAAGATGACCCAGGATTATCTGGCGGCTCTGTTCTGGCGCGCCCGGGGCTTGAGTGTCATCCGTGCGCGGATATTCAACCTCCTGGGGCCCGGCCAGTCGGAGCATCTCGTGCCGGCGACATTCATCAAGCAACTTAGGTCGCTTCAAGACGGTCAGCCGCTTCAGGTCGGCAACCTCAGGGCCCGTCGCGATTTCGTGGACGTCCGCGATGTTGCCGAGGCCTTGGGCAGATTATTGATGGGGGGACGCCCTGGAGGGGCTTACAACGTCGCCTCCGGCGCCAGTGTCGCCATCGGCGATCTTCTGGACGAATTGTTGGCCCTTTCGGGACTCAATGACATCTCCATCGTGGAAGTCACATCGCGGGTGCGGGCCAACGATGTGCCTGATGTATATGCAGATACAACGGCGATTGCCGAGGCCGTCCAGTGGCGGCCTAGAATCTCAATGCACCAGGCCCTGAAGGACATGTGGAAAGATGCGTCGCCCAGCGGTTGTCGTGCGGAACAACGATGAATCCACCACGTGATCATTATTCACAGGGATCTCAGACAATCTTCATGCGCGATCAACGGCAGGCATCTCAAGTGGTGCTCCGGGACTTCCCCTATCCCTATCGGGCGATGCTGGCGATTTGCAGCGATCTCGATGAGACGCCGAATCGACATGTGTATTGGGAAATCATGCGTTTTCTCAATACGGCCGATACGACGCCGATGGGGCAGGGTGTTGGACTGGAGGTCGGCAACACGATCTACTTCGATATGCCGTCCAATCAGTTCGCGTATTGGAACACAGACGATGCTGGACGCGAGATGGCCCGGGCCTTGATTCGTAGCGGGCACATCGACTGTCTGCATTCCTATGGCGACTTGGCCACGACGCGGCAGCACGCCGGCCGGGCGCTGGACGAACTGGCGCGACACGACTGCAAACTGCAAGTGTGGATCGATCACGGCACGGCGGTAACGAATTTCGATCCGGACATCATGCACGGCCATGGAGACGAGATCGGCCATCAGGCGTATCACGCCGATCTGACGACAGAGTACGGCATCAAATACGTCTGGCGCGGTCGCGTGACGAGCGTCGTCGGGCAGGACGTTCCGGCACGCCTGGAAGGTATATGGGACAGGAGGCATCCTATCGCTTCCGGCCGAACATGGCTCAAGGAGTTCGCCAAACAACTCCTGGCTCGGACGGGCAACGCCAAGTATGCGATGCACGGCCCGAACGAGACGTTTCGCTCTACGTTCCTGCGCGACGGACGTTCGGTCCATGAATTCATGCGATGCAGCCCGCACTGGGGCGGCGTCAGTTCATGCGAAGAAGGGCGAGCGATTGGCGAGGTGCTTACCGCCGAGATACTGGATCGTCTTGTCGAGCGCGGCGGTACGTGCTTTCTGTATACGCATCTGGGCAAGATCGATGATGTGAAGATTCCGTTTAACAGCGGGGCGGTCGAGGGCTTCCGGCGCCTGGCCGAGATGTTTCACAACGGCCGGATTCTCGTGACCACCACTCGCCGACTGCTCGGTTATCGTCGAGCGACTCGGCAGATCACCTGGGTCGGCATAGAGGATGACGATCACATCCGCATCGCCATTGATACGCGGTCCGAGAGCCCCCGGTCAGACCGGCTCAGTGAGGCCGATTTGGCGGGGCTGACGTTTTATGTCTCAGACCCCGAGATCACGAGCATGACGATCGACGGACGAGACGTGCCGCATCTCAAGCACAACGAGCCTGATCATACGGGGCAAGCCAGCGTCTCATTGGATTGGCCCACATTAGAGTTTCCAAAGTCATGAGTCGTACATCCACTTCCAGCCATAATGAGATCCTTGATGCCGTTGCATCAGAAACAGTAGAGCGGCACGAGGACCAACGGCCGGAGTCTATCACACTGGGCCGGCGTCTGCGACGGTGGTTGTGGCATCGTGTCGTGCGCCAGATCACGTGGACCTATGCTGTGATGATCAAGCTGGCCGGTTGGATGAGACGCGGGCCTAGGCCGCGCAATGGTCAGAAGTGCTCCGTCATGTTGACGGGACGGTTCGACTCGAACAATTGGATCCTGGCCTTCCTTGCGCCGCTGTCGGCCTCGAAGGAGTGCGCTTGTCTGTATATGGTCTCGACGAATCCCGTTCCAGAACTGCCCAATGTTGTGCCCATTTATCCACCGAAATGGTTAACCAAGATCGTCGGCGCTAGTTCGGCGAGGTTGATGACGTTTGCCTGGGCGGCGCTTCGCAAGCGGCCTCATGTAATCGGCGGTTTCCATCTCCTGTTCAACGGGATCACGGCGGCGCTGATGGCCCGACTGACCAGGGCTCGATCGATGTATTTCTGTGTCGGAGGCATGGCCGAGTTGAGTGACGGCGGCATTCACGCTGAGAACAATATAACGATACGAATGGAAACGCCTGATCGTGTTGTGGAGGAGCGGCTCATACGAACCGTTTCGGAATTCGATACGATCGTCACCATGGGAACCAGAGCCGTCAAATCCTTTCAGGAAAGGAATGTTAACGCCGACTTCCATGTTGTCGCGGGAGCTATCGATTCTGCGCGGTTTCATCCGTCTGCTGAGGAGCCTTCCTACGATGTGGTTCTTACCGGCCGTCTTGCGCCGGTGAAGCGTGTTGACGTCTTTCTCGAAGCGGCGAAACACGTGGTCGACAGAATCAACGATGTCCGAGTCCTTATTGTCGGAGATGGCCCGCTACGCCGTGAGTTGGAACAACAGAGCCACGACTTGGGCATTGAGCGCAATGTCCGGTTTGGCGGGTATCTGACCGATGATGAGGTGGTGGCGCGTTTGCGCAGCTCTAAGATCTTTGTTCTAACCTCCGATTCAGAGGGATTGTCACTGGCGATGACCGAAGCAATGATGTGCGGTTTGCCGGCGGTTGTCTCGAATGTCGGTGATCTGGGAGATTTGGTTGAGGACGGTGTCAACGGCTATTTGGTGCCGCGTCGCTGCCCTGAGGCCTTTGCCAACCGTCTCGTCGAGTTGCTCTCAGATCCAGTGAAGTTGGAGGCGTTTTCTCAAGCCGCGCGTCGAACCGCTATGCGACATGAGACCCAGGCAACGATCCATCGCTGGGATAGTATCTTGGCCAGTTTCAACAGGAGTGCGTCGAATGGATAGTGTTGTTAGATCGACCGACGTGGCCATCTCAACGGGGCAGGACGGATATCCGTTGGACGCCCCGTATTCGCCGGGAGTTTCCTATCCCGAGTATCCGTTCGCTTCGGAGGCGGTCGGAGACGAGGCCAATTGCGCCTACGACGGTGTGCGCGAGGCGCTGCGGTTGCTGCAACTCGATGCCGAGCATTTTGGGCAGGAAGACTGGAATCCCCTTGGTCAGCTCGTCCGCCCAGGCCAGACCGTGGTGCTCAAGCCCAACTTCGTACGCGACTTTCGCGAGACGCACGCCGGCCATGAGGACTGTCTGATTACACACGGGGCGGTCATACGAGCCGCTCTGGACTACGTCTATATCGCTCTGGAAGGCAAAGGGCGTATCATCGTGGCCGACGCGCCGCAGAACGATGCCGATTTCAACGGCATTCGCAAGATCGCGCAGTTGGACGCTATTCAGGGATTTTACCAGGAGCACGCCGAGCTGGAAGTGGAAGTGTACGATCTGCGGCCTGAACGGGCGCGGAAGGTCGATGGTGTCATTGTTGGGCACGAATCACTGCCGGGCGATCCGGCGGGTTATGTGAAAGTAGCCCTGAACGAATATTCCGCGTTCTGCGAGATCGGGCACCTGTGCCATCTGCTCTATGGCGCCGAATACGATACCTCGGAATTGCGCTCGCACCACCATGGCAAGGTGCACGAGTATCTCGTCTCCAAGACCATCCTGGATGCCGATTGTGTCATCAATCTGCCGAAACTCAAAACGCACAAGAAGACCGGCATCACAGTGTGTATGAAGAACCTCGTCGGCATCAACGGCAACAAGAACTGGTTGCCGCACCACCGCGAGGGCACGCCCGCCCAGGGTGGAGACCAATATGCCGACGACGGTGTGATGCATCGCATTGAGCGGAGAGCCATGACCTGCTTCCGCGGCTTGTTCCCGTTGCTGGGACCCCTACGCCGCATCGTGGCGCAGCCGGTGAAGTCGCTGGGAAAGCGCGTCTTCGGTGACACCAACACCGACGCGATCCGCTCGGGCAACTGGTATGGCAACGACACGACTTGGCGCATGGCGATCGATCTGAATCGCATCCTGATGTATGCCGATGCCGAAGGGTGGCTCCACGAGCGTCCCGTGCGTGGTGTGTTCTGTATCGTCGACGGGATTATTGGCGGCGAGGGTAACGGTCCTCTCGATCCGACCGCGAAGTCAACAGGGACAGTGATTGCTGGCACAAACCCTGTGGCGGTCGACCTGGTGTGCGCCAGGCTGGCGGGTTACGATCATTGCCGCTTGCCCCTGTTGCAGCAGGCACATGCTGACCACCCGCTGCCCTTAACAGCTTGCCAGCCGGAGGACGTGGTTTGTCGATCGCCCCAAGTCAGTCTGGATCGGCCGCTGAGCGAGTTCCAGGGCCGCTGCTTTGATTTCAGACCCCACTTCGGCTGGCGTGGGCACATAGAAGTCGGTAGAGAGAGATAACACTACGAAGGAACTACATGCAAAATGGAGTCAAAGCTCTACCCATCGCTGCCCCTATATTTGACCTGACAGATATGCACAAGGCAATATCGAGAAAGAACATTTGGACCGGCGCCCCGCCATGGGTGAAGTCCACCGTTGGGAAAGTGTTGCGGTTAGTTCCACCGGCCTGGCTTTTCGGCAGGCGCTATCGTCAGCAGTGCGAGCACGCACTGGCAGCGCAATGGTGGCCGATCGAGCGATCGCGCGCTTACCAACTGGAGAGACTTCGTGCGATTCTGTCGCTGGCACACGAAAAGAGCAGCTTTTATCGGCGCACTTTTGACGAGGTTGGATTCTCGCCGCGCGAGCTTCGGCGACTCAGTGATATCCGTCGATTGCCTATGATCGACAGGAAGACCGTCCTTGAGAATGCTCAGGAGATGCTGACAGGAAGTATCAATGTCATCAGGGCCGATAGTATCTCAACAGGAGGTACTTCCGGCGGGCCCCTGCGCTTCTACATAAACGCCAATATCTCAAGCGTTGAATACGCCTTTCTAACGACAAGTTGGAGACGAGTGGGTTACGACATCAAGGCGCCGATGGCCGTGCTGCGCGGGCGCGTGGTGAAGCCGGATCGAGACGGGCTGTACCATGAGTACGACCCTGTTCTTCGACATCACTACTATAGTAGCTTCCATCTCTCCGACAAAAACATGGCCCTCTACCTAAAGCACATTGCTACCATCGGCCCTTGTTTCCTACACGTTTACCCGTCTACTGCGGCCGCCTTGGCCCGTCTTGTTCGTCGTCGAGGCG
>CP070782.1:2496966-2508684 GCA_020346325.1 Phycisphaerales bacterium | reverse complement strand
TCATTCGTTAGCCTGTACAGGCGTTTTTCGTAGTTGCCTCGCGTCGGCCAATTCGATAGAATGAGATGGTGTGGACATCAACACTTGCCGCTGAAGGAGGACTGGGTATGCATTTCCCCGGATTCACAGTCCTGTGTTCGTCAGGGCGTCACGCCCGGTGCGCCTTGTTCGTGGGAATCCCGTGTCTTGGAAGAGGAGAGCGACGATGAACGTGCGAATCACAAGCGTGGTGACAGTGGTTGCCGTCTTGGTATTTGCCGGCGTAGGGCTTGCTAACTGGGTCGAAACCTTCGACGGAGGCGAACTCGACCTGACGACCTGGCAGTTCCTGGCGTATCCCGCCATCGCCGGCACCTTCACCCAACCGATTAAGCTGGGCGATGACGGGAACCACTACGTGGTCTTTGATGAGCCCAGTTCCATTAGCGTCGGTGGCGCAGCATTTGGCGCCGGTTTCGGCAGCGCCGAGCAGTTTGCCGACGTTCGTGTCGGCGCGACCGTCAATGTGGCCGGCGATGCCTCGCACGCCTATCACGGCCTCATCGCCCGGGGTAGCTATCAGGTCAGTGATGGCTCGTGGACGCCGGCGCCCGGGGTCGTGGCCAACTGCTACATTCTCCACATCAACTGGGAGAATGGTCCGGCCAACCTCAGTCTCGACATCGAGAAAGTGATCATGAATCAGAACATTATGGATGAGGATCTCGAGGCGTTGGTTCCGGGATTGGCCCACGCGCGCAGCTACTATGCCGAACTCGACGTCGTCGGGTCGGGCCCGGTGTATGTGACGGGTAGTCTCTACGAATACAAAGGAGGGCCACTGGTGGCTCAAACACCCGTCATGGTCGACACCAACGGCAATGATTGGTGGGAGGACGCCGATGCGCACGACGAGGTTTTCACCGCTGGCATAAGTGGCGTCTTCGCTCAGAATGAGCATGAGGAACCGGCCGGTTTCTACACCACCTTCGACGACATTGGCTCTCTCTCCGATGGTCCGTCAGCGGCCGCTGTGAACCCTGAAAACGGCGCCAAGGATGTGTCGATCCTGACGAAGCTCAACTGGTTGGAAGCGGAGTTCGCCACGAGCCGTCAACTGTGGTTTGGCAAGCCAGGCGAGATGCAGATGGTTGATCCGGCCCCTGAGGGCACCGTGTACGACCCTGGGATGCTCGAGTCCGGCCAGAGCTATCAGTGGCGCGTCGATGAAATCGGTCCCTCCGGCACGGTGATCGGGCACACCTGGGAGTTCACGACGGGCCAGTTGGTGACAATCGACAACTTTGAATCGTACGCCGACACGGCTGACATCGGTGCGACGTGGCCCCACAATATCGAGGGGGGATTCGATTACATCTTCCTCGAGACCAGTACGGTCAATCAGGGCACCAAGGCGATGCGATTCGAGTATCAGAACCAGTACGATCCGTTTGTGACCGAGACGACGCGCACCTTCGCGGAACCGCAGGACTGGACTATCGTCAACCCCGAGGCGCTCAGCGTAGCATTCCGTGGGCGCAAGGAGAATATCGAGCAGCAGATCTTTCTGAGGATCGAGGATGCTGCCGGTACGCAGGTCACGATCGAGCATCCATATACGTATGCGACGCAGTCGCAGCCATGGCGCTCGTGGCGGATCGAGATCGCTGAGATTAGCGGTGCGGGCGTGGATCTTGCAGCCGTCGCCAAGATCACAATCGGGGTTGGCAGCGGAACTGACTCTGGCCAGGCTGGGGACAGCCGCGATATTCTTTATATTGACAACATCAGTTTGACGCCGGGCGAGGTGGCTCCAGGCCAATAGTGTTCTGTGATGGTAGCCAGTGAATTGCTGCGGCCGATGGTGACAGTCGACTGTCACCATCGGCTGCATTTTCTTGTGCTGGACTACTGGGCCGTCAGGACCACGATCGACTTTGACGGAACCTCGGTGACGAAGCCGCCGTCGGTCACCGTCACGCCCCGGAACGCTACCGGTTCGACCGCACTGGGATTCTCAAAGGTATTATGAGCCGTGATCGTGTCGGCCGTGAGGATCTGCCCGGTGATGCGTCTGCCGTCGGCGCCCTGCAACGTCGCTTCCACGCGCACGGCAGCATCGGGGTCGATGTTGCACAGGGAGACATGAATCCTGCCCTGGGCGTCGCGCGAGGCCGAGACGTTGAGGGCCGGTACCTTGTCGCCCCCGAATTCGTAGGAGCCGCAATTCAGATCGGTCGGCAAGAGCGTGCCATCGTGGTGCACCGTATAAAGCCGATAGACGTAATACGTCGGCGTCAAGACGATCCGCGGACCGTCCGTCAGAATCATGGCCTGGAGCACGTTGACCGTCTGGGCGATGTTGGCCATCTTGACCCGCTCACAGTGGTTGTTGAAGATGTTCAGTGTCAGACCGGCGACCATGGCATCCCGCAGTGAGTTCTGCTGATATAGAAACCTCCGATTGGTCCCAGGCTCGACGGCGTGCCAGGCACCCCATTCGTCGAAGATGATCGCCACCCGCTTCCGAGGATCGTACCTGTCCATGATCTCCTCGTGTTTGGTGAGGAGTTCCTTGATCCGCAAGGCGTTCTTGAGCTGCCAGAACCAGTCGATCTCGGTGAAGTCGGTGGCCGAGCGACTGTTTTTGCCGGACCCGCAGTAGAAGTGGGGGGCCAGCCCCGCCATCCGCCGACCGGCCTCGCGCATCAGGACCTCTGTCCACTCGTAGTTGGCACCGCTGGGGCCGCAGGCGATCTTGAAGATGCGGTTGCCACTGAAGTTGCGGACGTAGGTCTGGTAGCGCCGGTAGAGATCGGCATAATACTCCGGACGCATGCTGCCACCACAGCCCCAGTTCTCATTACCAACGCCGAAGTACTTCAGTTTCCAGGGCTTGTCCCGGCCGTTCTTGCGACGCAGATCCGCCATCGGGCTCTGGCCGTCGAACGTGATGTATTCCACCCACTCGGCCATTTCCTCGATCGTCCCACTGCCCACATTGCCACAGATGTACGGCTCGCACTCGAGCTGTTCGCACAGGTCGAGAAACTCATGCGTGCCGAAGTGATTGTTCTCAGTGACGCCGCCCCAGTGGGTGTTGACCATCGTAGGCCGCTGCTCGCGCGGCCCGATGCCGTCCTTCCAGTGGTATTCGTCGGCAAAGCAGCCACCGGGCCAGCGCAGGACGGGAATCTGGATGGCGCGCAGGGCCCCGACGACGTCGTTGCGGATGCCGCGCGTGTTGGGGATCGGACTGTCTTCGCCCACCCAGATGCCACCGTAGATGCAGTGGCCCAGATGCTCGGCGAAGTGGCCGTAAATGTTTCGATTGATGGTTTCTTTGCCTTCATCGGCCCGGATCGTCAGTTTCGCTGTCTCGGCGCCGAACACAAGCGTGCACAGACTCAATGTAAGAACGGTGAAAATTGTCGGTTTCGCTGTCATGGCTGTCTCCTTTTGTAGTCCACAGCGGCTTTGTTGACGCATCTACGAATTCGGCTGCCAGGCGGCTTGTCCCGGCCTGGCACCGTCGGCGGAATCGCGCAAGGTAAGTCCTCGGAAATTCCCGATACGGTGAAACGTCAGATAGTTGGCATCGTGCTGTCGATGGGCCGCCGTTTCGCCTGTACCGTAGGCGGTGCGAGAGGCGACGATCATGTCATCGCCTTCAAAGAGCCAGTCCAGATACTGGAATCCGTGCTTGTCGACGTCCGGATGATACAGGACAACGCACCGCATTTCCCACTGCCTGAGATCGCTCGACCGCATCAGGGCTACCGCATTGCGGACCCGTCCGGCGCTGGGGTCCTTGTGCCGGGGCAGGATGGGATTGGATAGCGTCCAGTACATCTTCGAGGTCGGATCGAATCGAATGGTGAACTTCTTGGCGCCGCCGGGGAAGTCGACGAATCCAGTATCGGGGTCAAACGTTGCCGTTTGGCCGTCCTCGCTGATCGCAATGACAGCCGCTTTACCACCGTTAGGTGAATAGTCCACACGCAGCATGTCGACGACGTGGCCGTCGGGGGTGATCACGGCGTTGCCTTCCAGCCAGCCGCCGAACTTCCCGTTGAGCCACTTCGGGTCGCGTCCGATGCGATTGCTCGAGGTCCAGCTATCGGCATCGAGCAGGTCGGCGTCGACCGGCGCCGACATCATAAAGGCACGGAAGTGATCTCCCCAATTGCCCGGTCCCATGGCGTCTTCCATGCCGCGCCAGATACGGCCCCTGTGGATCGCGATTGGCACCGGAGCGCAGTGATATTTGGCGCCGGTCAGGAGGATGCCGGACGTCCTGTCTTTCGGGATGCTCCACGTCTTTCCGCCATCCATGGACCGGCTGATGATGGTGTCGCCGTGATTCCTGCTGGTTCCCATGAGGTACAGCCTTCTGCGGTGGACGAACACACTGGCCCAGTACATCCCTTTGACGATGGCTCGGTGGGACCAGGTAGCCCCCCGATCTGTCGACAGAAAGACCTGGGTGATGGCCTCTTGATGCTCGGTCGAGCCGGGACCGAACTCGTCGTGCTTGGCAATGTAGTGGCCATTGGGCAGGACCGCGATCCCCGGTGAGCCGATATAGATTCTTGACGAGGCCGGGATGTAGTTGATCACCACGCCGGGCACTTCTTCGGCCGATACCATGCCGTTGGCGAGCGAGGCACAGGTGATGAGAACAAATCGTGTCGCGAATTTGGCTTTCATGCGGCCTCCTTTGAACGTATCGGATCGTCTCGCAGGGCTATTGTTCGAGCGCGGCGAGGATATGCATGGCCACCTGCCGGCCCAACTGTCGCGAGCCTTCTTCGGTGAAGTGTACGTTGCGCGGCTGCTGGATGGTGTCGAGCCGTCCGAGCGCGAACGAATACAGGTCGTTGATGGCTACGCCGTGCTTGGTCATGATCGCGCGCGCCACGTTGTTGTAGTACACTTCGTCGCCCTTGACACGACCATGGGCACGTTCCGGGATCGGGGTCGTGGTGGCGAATATCAGCGCTGCGTCGGTCTTCTTCAGTCGTACCGTCAGTTCTTCCAGATTGCAGGCATACTCGTCGATTGGGATTTGCTGCTTGCCCTCGTCCACAGCGACGAGCTTTCCTTGCTCATCGGCGTATTTCAGATCGTGCAACCCGTGGTTGAAATGGATCACATCCCATCGCGTCTCGCCCACCCATTCATTGAGTTGATCCAGTCCGTAGGCCGTATGCTGGGCGTTGCCCGGATTGTGGATGACATCGGCTGTGCCGCATAGCAGGGCCTTAGTGGGCTCGAAATAACCGATAGAGATGGAATCGCCAATGATCAGAACCTTCGGCGGTGGCGCAGGCACGCTGCGTGATTCAGGGCCGGTCTGGCAACCCAACAGCGAAATCGAGAGAAGAATGCAAAACAGAGTCAGCTTGCGAGTGAGGGACCTGGTCACGTCATTGTCTCCTTTCTTTTGGCTGTGCGAATGCCCGCCGTGTCGATTCGATGATACCGATTCACACGACAGGTGCAAGGAGGCAGATGTCGGAAGTCTGTCACTGCGCTCGCAGAGCGCGGATGATCTCGGCGTTGGCAGCCGGGAAGGCGTAGCGGTTCAGGTCGGTCGGGCGGACCCATTTGATATCGGTGCAACTGCCGCACCGCGGCGCTCCGGAGACGTAGACGCATTCGAACGCGTGCAAGCGGATGCGGAAATGCGAGTAGGCGTGATCCACCGTGGTCAGCCGACGTTCGATTCGTATCCGAATACCGATCTCCTCCCGGATTTCTCGCCGCAGAGCCGCTTCGAGCGTCTCGCCGCGTTTCTTCTTACCTCCGGGGAATTCCCAGAGCCCACCCAGCAGCCCCTCTGGCTTGCGCTTGTCGATGAGAATGCGACCCTGCTTGCGAATGACGCCGACCACGACAGTGTAGCGCGGGATCTTCTTCCTGGCCGAGCGAATGGGTAGTTCGGCTTGGTCACCGTGCAGTCGGGCCTGGCACATCCGGTTAAGCGGGCACGCGTCACAGCGCGGACTCCGCGGCAGGCAGATTTCCGAACCCAACTCCATGAGGGCTTGGTTGAAGTCTCCCGGCCGTGCAGCAGGCAGGAGTCGCTCGGCCAGCGACCAGATCTCTTTCTGGACAGCACTTTTCTTGGGATCGTCCTGAATGCGGCACAGTCGGCACAGAACACGGGTAACGTTCCCATCGACCACCGGTTCGCGCCGGCCGAACGCGATGCTCGCCACCGCCCCGGCCGTATAGGCCCCGATGCCAGGCAGGGTGAGCAACTCGTCCTTCGTTTCCGGCAGGCGACCACCGAACCGCTCGAGTATCTCCCCGGCCGCTCGGTGCATATTCCGGGCCCGCGAGTAATACCCCAGACCCTCCCACTGCTTCAGGACGGCGTCGAGGCGTGCCCGAGCGAGCTTTTCGACAGTGGGAAAGCGTCGCATGAAACATTCGTAGTAAGGGCCGACTGTCGCAACCTGGGTCTGCTGGAGCATGATCTCGGAGATCCAGATGGCGTACGGGTCGTTCGTTCGTCGCCAAGGAAGATCCCGGGCATTCTCGTCGAACCACCTCAGCAGCGCTCGCCTGACGGCCCGGGCTGGAAGAAGGTCGTTGTCCTTGGTAGATGGTCTTTTCACGGCAGATCGTTCCGGTCGGTCTCGTACCGGTGGGACGTAATTGGCGGCGCCTAAGGCGACATCATTTGGGAGAGGCGGATCGCCTGATCCATGGTGTAGGAACCGACGCGCGTGCGCTCCAGTTGTTCCACATAGCCTCCTGTCCCGAGCGCCTCACCCAGATCGCGCGCAATGGCGCGGACATACACGCCGGGACCGGTAACCATGCGCACCTCGGCCACCGGCCACTCGTACGTCAGCAATTCTATTTCCTTGACGACGACCTCACGCGACGCCAGCGTTACCTCCTTCTTTGCACGGGCCAGTTTGTAGGCGGGCCGTCCCTGATTTTGAGCGCGGAAAAGCTCGGGGGGGATTGGTGGATGACCCCCTGAAAGGTGCTCAGGGCATCTCGCACCCGCTGTTCCGAGGGGATCGTGGTAACGGGTACTTCGTGCTTTTCTCCCTCCCGGTCGTCGGTGGTGCTGCGCCAGCCCAGTCTGATGCGGGTCGTGTACTCCTTTTCCTTCTCAACGATCTGGGCCAGCTGTCTGGTGGCGGGCCGACCGACGCCCACCACCAGGACGCCCCGGGCACACGGATCGAGCGTGCCGGCGTGGCCGACTCTTCGCTGCCCCGTGCGCCGGCGCACCACATCGACCACATCATGGGATGTCATCCCTTCTTCCTTAAATACCGCGAAGATGCCTTCTGTCGGAATGTCTACACTCATGCCCCGCAACCATTATCGAGAACAGCCGGGCCCAGGACCCGGCACGGGTTGGCGTTTCGGCTTCAACGGACACCTGGCAGGGCCCGCCAGCACTAAACGACGTATTCTAGGGCAGCGCCGCGATCCGGTCAACACCTGAGCATTCTACCGGGAAGGGCTGCGATGGGGCCGCGAGAGAACCGGTCTTAGGTCTCATCTCCTGCGTATTCATAGAAATGCGCATTTCCGGCCCATGACTCAGCCTATTTGGCAAGTCGGATGGCCCATTTGTCAATCTGACCTCTCAAAAACGCGGAGTTCCCAGCCAGTACTTGCGCGGCTTTGAATCTGACGAGAATCAACTGTGCGACGAATGAGAGAATGGATCGAAAGGCCGAGCTCCATGGGGTCTGTAGACGTCTGATCGAGAACAGCCTCCACCGCGTGCCGAGCCTGGAGAGAACGCGTCCGGTCGGAATCGTAAGCCGTCCGGACATCCTGAAACATCGAGCCGCCCTCTTCAAACGGTGGGAGTTATGTCCAAGAGACGAGAGAATACGCCGCCCGACCACCGCGGACTACTTCTTGCTGGGTCTGCCGGCGATGCCGTGCAATCGGTAGTGGATAGTCCGGTCGGGCTTTAGAGTCTTCGTGGGGTAAGGCAGATGGCTTTCCGCCTTGAGCCGGTAGCCCTTACTCTTCATGCAGTCGTCGATGATCTTCAGTTCGCGATCGCCAAATTCGGTTTGGGTCGTTAGTTCCGCCAGTTCCTTGTAGCAGGCCCGGTGGTCTTCGTAACACTCATCGAAGGTCTTGCCTTCCTGATACCAGTAACTCGTTGAGCAGCCCGCCGCATAGCCGATCACGACCGGCAGCAGAACAACGTACAGTCTTGCCATCGATGGGCTCCTTCCCAAAGGCACATGATCGTCGGCGGGCACCACGCTACAACGGGCGCCACGGCTGCGGACCATCGCCCTTACGCTCGAGAAACTTCGCGTCGACCTCCTGGTACCAGGTGTGGAGCTTGGCCTGCATCTCTGCAACGCGCTCGGGGTAGGCGAAGGCCAGATCCTCGCGCTCGCCCACGTCGAGCCTCAAGTTGTAGAGATGAACGCGACCATCCTCAAAGCGTTCGATCAGCTTCCAGTCGCCCATGCGGATGGCACCGCCCGGGAAACCGCCCTGATTGGCGTAGTGGGGGTAGTGCCAGTAGATGGCGTCGCGGTCGAGCCGGGTGCCTCCTTTCATCAGGGGCACGAGCGAGATACCGTCGCGGTGCTGGCCGGGCCGCGGTGGCAGGCCCGCCATGTCGAGGATCGTCGGGTAGAAATCGGTGCTGATCACGGGGACGTCGCACTTGGAACCGGCCGGGGCCACGCCGGGCCAGCGGATCAAGAAGGGCTCACGAATGCCGCCTTCGTAGAGCCACCCTTTGCCGCCGCGCAGCGGGAAATTCGAGGTCGGCGAACCTTCACTGGTCGAGAGTCCGCCGTTGTCTGACATAAGAAAGACGGCGGTGTTCTCGGCGATACCAAGGTCCTCCAGTTTGTCCAAGACGCGGCCGATCTGCTCGTCCATCGCTTCCACCATTGCCGCATAAGTGGGATGACACTGCCGGAGACGCACCCGTCGTGGTTTCTCCACGGGCCAGACCTGTTCTTCCGGGCCGAACTCCGGCTCATCGGCGGCCAGCCATCTCTGTCGTTTGGCCTTGTACTTGGCGATCAGGTCCTCCCTGCCTTGCAAAGGCGTGTGCACCGAATAGAAGGCCAGATAGAGTAAGAAGCGGTCGTCGTTATATTGATCGAGAATGTTCACTGCTTCATCCGTCAGGATTTTGGGCAGATGCGCACCCTTGGGGTAGTCGCGCAGCCGAGGATTCTCGAACGGCGCGAAGTATCCGCCGCGTGGAGAACCGACCGCCCAGCCCCCGACGTTAACGTCGAAGCCCTGATTCTCGGGCCAGTATTCTTCCGTCCCGCCCAGGTGCCATTTGCCCAGGAAGGCTGTCCTGTAACCGTGTGCTTTGAGGGCTTCTGCTAAGGTGACTTCTTCGAGTGCCATCTTGTCGTTCAGCGGGGCTGGGTTGAAGCGGCCCGAGCGCTTGCCACAAAACCAGTTAGTCGCATCGACGCGAGAAGGATACTTACCGGTCATGATGCTGTAACGCGTCGGGCTGCATACCGGGTTGGCGGCATAGCCATTGGTGAAGTTCATGGCAGAGCGGGCCAAGCGGTCGAGATTGGGCGTGTCGTAGAAGCAGTGAGGATTGTTCGCGCCGAGGTCCATCCAGCCGAAATCGTCGATCAGCAGAAACACGAAATTGAGAGGGTTGGTGCTCCGGGCGCCAGCGCGTACCAGTGGTTTTGGTCCCAGCACCGCGGCCGCGACCCCACCCAGCATCGTCTTGAGGAAGTTGCGTCGTGTTGTATCGACTCTCATCTGTCGTCTCCCGATAGAACCCCGTTTGCGATGGCTACCGCCGGCTGCCGAGCCTGTGTTACCATAGTTGGTCACCCGCACGAAAGTAGCAGAGACCGGCCGTATGCGAAAAGGATTTTTTGGGTTATGCTCCGTTTTCCGTTGAGGGCGCGGGGACGCGGCTTAGGCGGGCATTTGACATTGACCGACAATGCCCGGACTTGTACGATCCTTCTGGTGAAGGGCACTGGGCCTTCCAGGAACCATTGACGTTGCGACAGCCAAGAGGTGCGAAGCATGGAGTCAGTTGCGGGACTCATCTTAGCCATGGCCGCGATGTGGACGGTGTTTCCGGCTGAGCAATGGCAGCAGGTGACGCCCGAATCCCAGGGTGTCGATGCGGCCAAATTGAACGCGGCCCTGGACTATCTGCGGGAACATTCCGGTCCCGACGGTGTGAGTCAGGTAGTCGTCGTACGGAACGGCTATGTCATCTGGCAGGGCCCCGACGTCGACGCGGTTCACGGCATTTGGTCATGTACGAAGTCATTCACCAGCACCGTGCTCGGCCTGCTGATCGACGATGGCAAGGCTACGCTCGGGACACGGGCGTCCGAGCACTTCCCGACGCTGGCGCAGGCCTATCCGCACGTGACATTAAGGCACTTCGCCACCATGACCAGCGGCTATCGGGCACAGGGCGACCAGCCGCGGGGCACCTACCGACACGGCCCCAGCCGCACTCCCTTCGATCCGTGCAGCACGCCGTTGTTCACGCCGGGAACCCGGTACGCCTATTGGGATTCCGCGATGAACCAGTTCGGGAACGTTCTGACGCGCATCGCGGGCGAACCCCTCGTGGCGCTCTTCAAGCGTCGCATCGCCGATCCCATAGGGATGGACCCGAATGAATGGCGTTGGGGGGATCTCGGCTCGATCAATGGGCTCGTGGTCAACGGGGGCTCGGGCAATTCGAACGGGCACATCTTCATTTCCGCCCGGCAGATGGCCCGTTTGGGCCTGCTGTTTCTGAATAACGGCAACTGGGATGGCAAGCAGTTGATCAGTGCCAAGTGGGTTCGTCTGGCGACCGAGTCCCAGGTGCCTACGACCATCGGCCTGTGGCCCGACAGTGCCGCCGACGGGCGTGGTGTGTACGGGTTGAACTGGTGGACCAACGGCACCGACGTTGACGGGAAGCGGCGCTGGCCTGGTATTCCGGCCGATACTTACGCGGCCAGCGGCTACAATAACAACGATATGTTTGTGATTCCCGAATGGAACATGGTGATTGTCAGACTGGGATTGGACCAGCGCCAGTTCCCCATCACCGACGGTATCTACGGCGAGTTCCTGCGCCGTATCGCCGCGGCATTGAGGTCGTGAGCCTTTGACACGAGGGGGGCATCGCGGTACGATGAGACTGGTCCGAATGACGTCGCGGACGCGCGGCTGGACCCTGGAGTCAGAAGCCCGTTGGCGCCGAACGTGTGTTTGTTCGGCAAGTGGAAAGGCGAAAGAGATGAAAGCGACTACCCTTTGTCTGCTGAGCGTTTGGCTGGTTATGTTCTTCCCTTCTTTCTTGCTGGCGGCCGTTTCTCCCGGGGCCGTGGTCGACGCGGTCGGTTACGACCGAGGAATCTGCGTGGTCATCGGCGACGCCGAATGCGAATTCGCTCGGAAACTGGCTTCGCGAAGTGGTTTGACGATCTATATGCAGGAGCCCGGGAACGATGCGTGGGAGGCAGCGTGTCGGAAGGTGGACGAGGCGGGTTTCTATGGAACGCGCATCTTCGTCGGCAAAGGTCCTTTGGCTCAACTTCATCTGGCTGACAACCTTGTCGATGCCGTGGTGGTTCTTTCCTCTGCAGTCAAGACACCTGAAGAGGAACTGTTGCGCGTTGTGCGCCCAGGCGGGACGGTACTGTTGGCTGATCGCAAACTCAGCAAACCCATGCCTGACGGCGTGGATGATTGGAGCCATCCGTATCACGGCCC
>CP070782.1:2490070-2496866 GCA_020346325.1 Phycisphaerales bacterium | reverse complement strand
CGGGCGCGGAAGCCGCGGACCTTGGCGGTGCTGGTGAAGTACCAGTCGCTAAACGGCACGCGATCAGGCGATTCGTTGACGAAGCGATACAGCGGATGGATCAGCTTCTCGAAGTCGCCCTGACGCTCGGCCAGGGTCGCCGACCAGACGAGCCAGTCGGACTTTGTGAAATCGGCGCGGTTGTCCAGAGGAAGGCCGAATTCGTTCTGCGTCTTCAGATAGAACGCCACTTCCTTGCGGGCGATCTCCGGGTCGAACAGATCCAGGCCCAGAATCCTGTCCCAAACGAGATTGTACTTCATGCTCCAGGTATCGGGTTGGTCGAAAGCGAGGCGATAGTGGTCGCCATCGCTAGCCATCTCGGGCCATTGCTGCGCCATCTCCCGGGCGGCGCTACGGTACTCAGCCGCCTCGCGGGCGAAACCGAGCATGTCGCAGAGCATCGCATAACCACCGATGGCGTTGATGGCCTTGAGCGAGAGGTTGGTGTTGTGGGCGAGGTGTCCGGTGAAGTCGTCGGTACAGAGCTGGTTCTCCGGATCAAGGCCGTTGTCCTTGAGATACTCGGCCCACTGGCTCAGCAGCTTCCACTGTGTGCCGGCGTAGGCGGCGCTGCCACTGGCCTTGGCGGCCGCGGCGGCCATCAGGATCATGTTGCCACACTCCTCGATGGGCATCTGCCGCTCGATCTTCAGCTCGCCTGTTTTGCGGTCGGAACTGTAGACCTGCCCATTGCCTTTCGGGTACTGGCCCACGTCATGCGGAGCGAACGGGAAGGGCCATTTGTCCGAGGCGGCGTAGTCGAAGACCGGGGCGGCCATGCCGTTGAGAAGCGTCGGCGAGAACAGTGCGAAGAACGGCGCCGCCGGATAGGAGACATCGACCGTGGCCATGCAACCGTTGGAGAAGCATTCCTTGTGGAAGAACCAGGGCTCGGCCCCGTCGGGCGAGACGGTGATCTTGCCACTGGCCCAGGTGTGGCGGTACGAAATCGCAACCAGACGCTCATAGGCCGGTCCGCCAATCCGTCGGGCATCGGCAAGTAGTTCGGTGTCGAACGCGTCGCATTGCCGGCGAATCGCGGGATAGCGCTCGATACAGTGGCGCAGCGTCGCGCCGAAGCCACCGAACTCCTTGAACCACCACGGGCGCAGCTTCTGTTGCATGTATTCGGTCGAGAAGATGTCGTTGTAGGCGAGGACCACCATTCGCTCAACGGGCTCGCTTTCGACCGTGCCCAGATCCAGAACCGAGGCAATGACACGCCAATCGTCATTGGCCGGTCGGGGCATGTCCGTGTCATCGCCCGAGGGGATCTGGCCCGTCTCGCGAAAGCCTTCGCGCACGCGGTGCGAGATGACCACGGACTTGTTGGCCGTATCCGTTGGGATGCCGACGTGGAAATAGCCCCAGTCGATCCGGCGATTGTCGCCACTTTTCGCCAGGATGGGCTGCTCGGCCGAGCCCATCGAAACGAATTGCATCCCTGCGACAGGTTGGGGCCGGCGCTGCCAGACGATCTCTTGCTTGGCCTCGTTGACCGCCCACTCCCCGGAGGCATCGAGGTAGATCTTGACGGCGTGAGGCTTCCCGTCCAGGGCCTTGGCGCTAAAGGTGAGAAACGTCACGGGGCTGGCCAGAAGGCGAAGGTCTGCCGGCAACATGGGCGTGGTGAACGTCACGGTCAGCGCCACGCCCTTGGCCTCGAAGGTGTATCGTGTCGTGGTGGGCTTGACACTGAGAGACGTTTGCCTGGCGGCTTCCAAGCAAACCGAATCCGGCCCGATGAAACGGTAGGCCGTGCCGTCGACGCGGATCATGCCCGCCATGCCCTGGGCGGCGCCGGTCCAATGGACGGGCCAGGCGTCGGATAAGTGGTCGGAGAACGACCACGTACTCGTATACGGATCCATCGTGACCAGCGGGACGGCCGGCGGCCGGAACGGACCCAGGGATTGGGCCGAGACGGTCGGCACGCTCGCCAGCAGAGCCGGTAGGATCAGTGCGATACGACAGAATGTCGATTTCGACATGGTTGAGGTCTCCTGATTCTTCATTTCACCGTTCGTTCGAGATGCGCCCGGCGTTCGCGCAGGCGCCGCCGATCTTAGCATGTCGACCTGTCGCTGCCAAGGGGCGGTGCGGATGTGGGGCTTGTATACGGTTGGAGGCTTTGATACCATCCGCGTTCAGATTGATGATGCGAAGGCATGGAGGCACATACATGAGAACGGTTCGATTCGGTATCATCGGCTGTGGGATGATGGGTCGGGAGTTCGCCAGTGCGGCCGCGCGCTGGATGCACCTGCCCCAGATGACGGTCCGCCCCGAGATCGTGGCCATCTGCAACCGTACGCTGGCGGCGCCGAAGATCGACTGGTTCAAAGAGCATGTCTCTACGCTCGAACAGGTCACCAGCGACTATCGCGAGTTGTTGGGCAACCCTGACGTCGAGGCCGTCTATGTCGCCGTGCCCCACCATCTCCACGAGGAGTTCTACCTCGAGGCACTCGAGAGTGGCAAACACTTGATGGGGGAAAAGCCCTTCGGGATCGACCGGAGTGCTAACGACGCGATCCTGGCCGGTATCGAACGCCATCCGGACTGCTTTGTCCGCTGCGCCTCCCAGTTCATCTTCTTTCCCGCCGTTCAAAAGATCGGTGCCATGTTGGAGGCGGATGCCTTCGGCAGGATTATTGAAGTCAACGCTGGATTCCTTCATTGCAGCGATCTGAATCCGGACAAACGCATCAACTGGAAACGCGTCTTGGAGTTCAACGGGGCCTATGGTTGTCTGGGCGATCTCGGACCGCACGCCTGCACAGTCCCCTTGCGGGCCGGCTGGGTCCCGCTCAACGTGCGCGCGGTCCTGTCCAACATCGTGCCCGAGCGTCTCGACGACCAGGGCCGCCGCGTCTCCTGCGAGACGTGGGACAACGCCACACTGTTGTGTGACATGAAAGCGCCGAATTCGGGCGAGGTCTTTCCGTTTACGCTGAAGACACAACGCATCGCGCCGGGGCAGAAAAACAACTGGTACATCGAGATCCTGGGGACGCAGGCCTCGGCTCGCTTCAGCCTGAATGAGGCCAACGCGCTCGACGTGCTGGAATACGAACCGGGCGGCGAGCAGACTTGGGGCCGAATCAATATGGGGCACGAGGTGGCGTATCGGTCGATCACTTCGGAGATATTCCAGTTCGGTGTCCCGGATGCCATCTTGCAGATGTGGGCCGCGTTCCTCTACGAACTGGAGCATGGGGATGTGCCCAGTTCGTTTGCCCGTTGTGTCACGCCGGCCGAGAGCGTCTTGTGGCACAGACTCTTCACCGCGGCGCTTCAGTCTCACGCGGACGGTTCGACGATTTCCGTCACGTAGGGCAGCGGCCGGTTTCGTGGCGGGAAGGATACGCTCTTGAACAAGGTGGTTGAGACCTGGGAAGTCCCTGACGTTGGCGCGGTGGCCGTGGCGGTTTCCGACCGGGCCCGGCACGCCCGCATTACGATCAATCGGGACGGTGCCGTCAAACTCATTCTTCCCCCCCAGGTGCCGCTGGAACAGGGCCGCGAGATCCTCGAAGCGAGCCGAGCCTGGATCGCCGGGCACCTGCGCCAACTGCGCCGCGCGCGGTTGAATCCGCCGTTGGACAGGAAGCGGGCCCGCCGGCTGTTGATCGAGCGCTTCAGCGAACTGGCGCGCCGGCACGATTTCACCTACAATCGGGTTTTCGTGAAGAACCAGAAGACGCTCTGGGGAAGCTGTTCGGCGGCCAACAACATCAATCTCAATGTGAACCTGGTTCGTTTGCCCGGCGAATTGCGGGACTATGTCATTCTCCATGAGCTGGTCCACACCCGACACAAGAACCACAGTAAGGCATTTTGGGCTGCCCTGGACCGCATCGTGGGCGACGGCAAGCACCTCCAGCGGCAGCTACGCCAATACCAGCTGCGAGGGTAGGTTACGACTGTTCAATTCCCCCGCGGCAGGGCCGGATTTCCGTGGCCTCATCTGTCTTGCACGGTCCGGATCAGCGTGGTAGAATCAATTCGGCTGCCGGGTGGCGAGCCGTCGCCTGGCACGTGCTTACTACAGGGGGATAGTGTGATGCACAAGGTGGCGATTGTTTTCCCGAGTCAACTCTTCGCGGCGAGCCCGGTCTTGTCTGAGACCAGGGACATCTTCCTGGTCGAGCATCCGCGCTTCTTTCGCGCTTTTCATTTCCATAAGAAGAAGCTGGTCTTTCACCGGGCCTCGATGAAGGCGTACGCAGAAGAGTTGACGAAGAAGGGATGCCGGGTTCGTTATGTCGAGACGACCGAACTGACGGATGCCGATGGTTTGGACACTATCCTGCGCGACGGCGGAGCTGAGAGTCTGTATGTTGTCGATCCTTGTGATACGGAGTTACAGCGTGAGTTGAAAACCCTGGCGCAGGAGTTACCGTGCAAACTCCATATTCTGGAGTCTCCGCAATTCATGTCGGAGGCGGACGAGTGCGGCGCCTGCTTTCGAGGTCACAATCGCTTTTCGATGGCTCGTTTCTACACCACGCAGCGCAAGCGACTGGGCATCCTCATGGATGACGGCAAGCCCGTCGGAGGCAAGTGGAGCTTCGACGTGCAGAACCGACGGCCCCTGCCGAAGAATGCGGTGGTCCCCAAACAACCGAGGAGGCGCGTGTCGGAGCATGTCAGAGAAGCGGCGCGGTATGTCCAGGCCCGCTTTCCCGACAATCCGGGATCGGCGGAAGGATTCTTCTACCCGGTGACTCTTCGGGAATCTCGGCGCTGGCTGAAGCGTTTCCTGGAACGTCGGCTGACACAGTTCGGCCCGTACGAGGATGCGATTTCGACGAACTACCCGTTTCTGTTCCACTCGCTGTTGTCGCCGCTTCTGAATGTGGGCTTGCTCACGCCTGCCGACGTGGTGGTGCAGACGCTGAAATTCACCGAGAATCACGACGTGCCGTTGAACAGCCTCGAGGGATTCCTTCGTCAGATCATCGGATGGCGCGAATTTGTGCGGGCGGTCTATCTTCTGGCTGGGCAGGAGATGCGCGTCTCGAACTTCTGGAAGTGTGACAACATGTTGCCCCGGAGTTTCTACACGGCTCAGACCGCCATGGAGCCGGTCGATGCCGTGATCCGGCGCGTCATCGATAATGCTTTCGCTCATCACATCGAGCGGCTCATGATTCTGGGGAATTTCATGCTACTTTGTGAAATCCATCCGGACGAGGTTTACCGCTGGTTTATGGAACTGTTCATCGACGCCTACGACTGGGTCATGGTGCCCAACGTGTACGGCATGAGTCAGTACGCCGATGGGGGCCGTATCACGACCAAACCCTATGTCAGCTCCTCCAACTACGTTCGCAGGATGAGCGACTTTCCCTCGGGGGCCTGGTGCGACGTGTGGGACGCGCTATTCTGGCGGTTCATTCACAAGTATGAGAAAGCCCTCATGGTCAATCCCCGCATGCGCATGGTGATCAGGCAGATGGAGCGCATGGACAAGGCGAAACTCAACGCGCACATCGGTCTGGCCGAACGCTACCTGGCCACGCTCTTTCGTCATTGATCTCTGCCATGGTTCAGTTGGCTTGCAGGGGAGATGGCTCGGCCCTGGAACAATCATCAGAACTCACCTTCCACGTAGTCGTCGAAGTGATAAAACTCGGCGTCTTCGAGGAACGTCTCCGGCTTGGCCACGAAATCGCATAAGCCCTGGACGAGCACCAGATGCTTGTTCTCCTCCTCGGCCAACTTCAGGAACACCTCTTTCTGGCCCGCATCTTCGACCTCCTGAGCCTTCTCCAGATAGTACCTTTTGCTCTCAGCTTCAATGTCACATGCCTTCCGGTATAGGTCCACCTCGCTCGTGTCGAACGAGAATCGCTCCGTCCCGCGCTCCATCTTCTCGAAGAGTTCCTTGGCATCCTGTAATACCGGCGTGTCGGTGACGCGAAGCGGTGTATCGGTCTGCATCTGCTGGACCGTCTTGAAATGCTGCGCCTCCTCGTCCGCCAGCATGAGGAGGATGCTCTTCAGCCCGGCGTGGTCGACTCTCTCGGCCAGTTTGCGGTAGTGCTGTTCGGCGCATTTCTCCTTCTCCATGGCGAATTCAAATATGTCCATCGATCGTCCTTTCCTGGGTGAATCCAAATCTTACCACGCCGACCGGCGGCCGCGCTGCCGGCGTATATCGGCCCGCTATGGCACTACTCACATTGGAGCTCGGTGTTTCGGACCCAATGTTTCCTCCGCGGTTTCATTCCCCCTGTTTCTTCATCCCAAAACCCAGAGGCGGTTGTCATGTTCTGAGTCCGCATCGGCGTTGTCGGGGCCGCGGCGCGCCGGCCAATGCTCGCCTGCCTCACAACCCAAGAACGCAGCACTCGACTCCCTCCCCAGCGACTCCAACAAATAGTCGGCATCGAAGCCGGTCAGCGACCGGCGCCCCGGACTATTCCTACTACTCAGTAGGTCCTTTGTTCTTGGAAAGTGGAAAGTTTTGCAGAGGTCGTCGTATCTGCGGCGGGCTGTGCCCAGCGTGCAACGTGGACGTGTTGGTGGGGGCTTTTCGGGGCGACGGAGGCTGCGCAACCTGGAGCGCAGACGAGCATGTCATCGGAAGACTCGCGAATTTTGCCAAAAATTGTCTTGTCATCCCCTCAAGTGACGATATACTTACAATTAGCTTCTTCATGGGTGGGTCCACAATCGCACTCGATCGTCTCTTGGCGCAGTTGTGAGCACGGGTGTAAGGGTTGGATCGAGCAATTGTGAAGGT
>CP070782.1:2486736-2489970 GCA_020346325.1 Phycisphaerales bacterium | reverse complement strand
GCCGTGGAAGGGCGACTACCACCATGACCTCAACACGGAGCTGTCCTACTGGCCTGCCTACAGTGGCAACCGGCTCGACGGGGCCGTGGGATTCGTCGCGTGGCTATGGGACACGCAAGCGACGGCCCGGGCCTGGACGAAACGCTTCTTCGGATTGCCCGGGCTCAACGTGCCGATGACGGCCGACCTGAACCAGGCGCAGATAGGTGGCTGGCATCAATACACCCACTCGGCCACCACCGGCGCCTGGCTGGCCCACCATTTCTATCTGCACTGGCGCTACACGATGGATCGTCAGTTCCTGCGCGACCGAGCCTTTCCCTGGCTCCGCGACGTCTCGGTCTTCCTGGAGGCGGTGACGGAGAAGGGCCCGGACGGCAGACGCACGCTGCCCTTGAGCTCGTCGCCCGAGATCAACGACAATCGCCTGGAGGCCTGGTTTCCCACGATCACCAATTACGATCTCGCCCTGATTCGCTGGACGTTCGAGAAGACGGCTGAATTGGCCGACGAGCTGAGTCGCAACGACGAAGCCAATCACTGGCGCCGCGTCCTGAGTGAGATGCCCGAACTGGCTACCGATTCGAACAGTGGCAAGCTCCTGATCGCCGAAGACTATCCCTTGCCCGGTTCCCATCGGCATTTTTCGCATCTGATGGCGATCCATCCGCTCGGCTTGATCCGCTGGGAAAACGGACCGAGCGACCAAGCGATTATCAACGCGTCGCTGGCCGAACTGGAAGAGAAGGGGACGGGCTGGTGGACTGGCTACAGTTTCAGTTGGCTGGCGTCACTGGCGGCGCGGGCCCGGGATGGCGCGAAGGCCGAACGGGCGTTGGAGATCTTCTCGACCGCTTTCTGTCTGCGCAACAGCTTCCACTGCAATGGCGACCAGACCGACAAGGGCTACTCGAAGTTTCGCTATCGGCCCTTCACGCTGGAGGGCAACTTCGCCGCGGCGGCTGGCTTGCAGGAAATGCTGCTCCAGAGTTATAGTGGTACGGTTCGCGTCTTCCCGGCGCTTCCGAAGGCTTGGCAGAACGTTTCGTTTGAGAAGCTCAGAGCCGAAGGTGCTTTCGTCCTGTCGGCCCAGCGCCGGGCCGGACGAACGACGTCGGTTACGATCGTCGCCGAGAAGGGCGGTACGCTGCGTCTGGAGAATCCGTTCGGCGTGACGTCCCACCGCGTGATCGGAGCGTCAACTGAGGCGGTCGGGGTAGAGGGAGATGCGCTTGTACTCGACATGTCACCGGGTCAGACGGTGACCTTTCGACGTCGGTGAAAAGATACCTTTGGTCGGGAGTGAGCAGCGATGTCGGATTTGCATAAGACCAGACCCTCGCGCACGTGGCTGGCCGTCATCCTGGCCGGCTTGGCGATGTCGGTGGGGTGGGGCTTCCGCGGTGACTATGGCCATGAGGCCGGCGCGATGGTGCCCGGCGCACTGCTCGGCTTGGCGATCTGCCTGGGCTCGGGCCGGCAGGACTGGTGGCGCCGCGCGACGGTCATGGCGTTTTGCGGCGCTGTCGGCTGGGCCTTCGGCGGGCAGATGAGCTACGGTCGCGTCATCGGCTATACGGCCAGTTCGTCCTTTGCGAATGTGCTCTATGGGTACGCCAGTCTGTTTCTGATCGGGGCGCTCTGGGCCGGGATTGGCTCGGCCATTTTGGCGCTGAGCGTGACGCAATCCCGTTCCTATCTGGAGCGTTTCGCCGGTCCGCTGGTGGTGCTGTGGCTCGTCTGGCTCGGCCTCGATCTGACCGGACTGACGGACCGCTGGTCGGACCAATGGCACCTCCACGATACCGATTGGGTCGCGGCCTCGTCGGCGCTGGTCGTGGCGCTCCTGTACGCTCTGGCTCGTCCGGGCAGTTGGTCCGCCTGTGGTCTCATCGCCACACTGGCCGTGGGGTGGTGGGGCGGGCATCTCTTGCTGACGGTTCTCCTGGGGCTCCACATGACGCCGCCGCGCAGCGACAACTGGTCGGGTTGCGTCGGCTTGTTCGTGGCGCTGCTCGTCTACCTGATGCGTCGGGGCGATCGCGCGGCGGTGAGGATGGCCGCGTTCGGATTCCTCGCCGGTGGGATCGGTTTTGCCGTCGGTGATTTCGTCAACATGCTGGGCCGGGCCGGATGGGGGGCGATCGGCAGGTATGAAGGGTTGCAGGGGCTCGACTACTGGAAGTGGATGGAACAGCTCTTCGGACTTGTCATGGGGTTGGGCGTCGCCATTGGTTTCCTGGGGCGCCTGCGCACGAGGCTTGCCCCGGCCGAAGAGGACCAATCCTCCGGATGGCTCAATACGATCGCGGCCGTCTTTCTGTTCGTGGTGATGATGTGGACCAATCTCGCGAAGAATCTCCGGACGTGGGCCCAGAGCGACCATATTCCGGAGACGTTCTTTTCTCTCGATACGAACTGGTGGTTCTTGGCCGTCAGTGGACTGCTGGCCGTAGTGGTATTGCTCGCGATTGTGCGCCATCGCGGTACCGCCTTGCGCTTCGTTCCCTCGGCTTCGGTCGGACGAGCGCAGCTGCTCTTTCTGCTCATTCTCTGGGTCGCCATCCTGGGCGCTTTCACGCAGGCGCTGCCGCGCGTGGCGGACAGGGGCGTGTTCTTCGTGCACACGACCTTTTGGATCACCGGTGGCCTCTGTTCGTTGCTATTGCTCTACCTGTCCGTCGATCCCTGGTGGCATCCGGCGGCGGCGCTGGGTGCGGAAGACGCGTACTGGACCGTAAGCCTGCGCTATTGGCTCAGCAGTCTGCTCGTTCCGCTGCTCCTGCTGACGCTCGCCTATCTGACCGTCTCGTCGCACACCGACCCCTTGCCTGGCAGTCACCTGCGCTTTACGGAAACAGTCTCCCAATAGGCGATCTGGCTGGCGCGTGGCCGATTTTCTGTTTTCGGTGCCCGGTTTCTTTGTTAGCATGATCGCCATTCGGCAACGTCGGGGCAGGCCACCGCGGCTGCTCGACACTGGGCCGCAAAAGGGATTGGCCATACTGCCAGGAAAGGGAACAGGATCATGAGGAAGTCGATGTTTCTACTCGCCGGGATTGCACTGCTGGCCCTAGGCTGCGCCAGCACCGAGAAGAGCGCCAGACAAGACGCGGAGGTCGAGAACCAGGTCCGGCGGTTGCTGGCGGAGATGACGGTCGAGGAGAAGGTCGGCCAGATGACCCAGATCACACTGGACCCGTTTGCCAAGTCGGGCAAGGACGGCCATCTGAT
>CP070782.1:2483278-2486636 GCA_020346325.1 Phycisphaerales bacterium | reverse complement strand
GAATGTTCACTCAGTTTCAACCGATATCCCATCGCCGGCGCCAGATAGTCTATCAGCTTGACGGCCTCGGCGCGGGCCTTGCCTTGGGCCACGACATACGTCTCCGCAGTCAAACGAAATTGGCCTTCGTGTTGCTCCAGCGCCGCCGGCTCGGGGATGATGGAGATATGCGGCCGAGGGCTCATCGAACTCCGCTCTGCACTACACTCTGGGACAGCACCGAAAACCATGCCGGTCAGGATTATCGCGGCAAGAATGCGGACCTGTAAGTACATGGGCATATCCTTTCACGCTCATTGAGAGGCCATTAAGCCGGATTGGTCTTAGATTCTGCGACACCAGACCTATCAGGATCAAAACTACCAAGGTATCCGGCCACATGCCAAGGGCAAGCGTTCTACTTCCTGACACACTATCCTAAAAGCACATTGGACTATTCACCAGCGGAATCTCGATACACGAGACTGACCGCTTCGGCAGCGTCACCTTCAACGGCTTGGTCCCCCCCTCGATCCTGCGCTTGATTTCACGACCAATCTGTTCCGATTGGCCGTCTTTCGGCGCATCGTTGAGCCTGCCTCGCACCATGCGGTGAACCGCGCCGTCGCTGGCCTCGAATCCCGCCAGATCGATCGTGACCTCCATCGCCTTGTCGAAGCTGCGATTGATTGCATGGACATAGATGGCGGCCTCGTCGGCCGTGGCCGCCACGTCGATCACGGCGACCTTCTTCTTAGGTGCGATCCCGCCCATACGGTAGGGCTGTTCGTAAGTGGGCACGCCCGCCGCATCGACCCGCACCAGCCGATCCCCATGATGCTTCGAATAAAACGCCGTCAACTGCCCCGTCGGCAGATAGACCGGGTCCTTGACGGCCGCAGGATCCGCGTACACGGCGGAAATCCCCCAGCCCATCCCCACCAGCATTGACTGACAGCCTATATCGATCACATCCCCTGACCGCATCATCGCATGAATAAACCCGGCGGCTCCCACCCCTTTGGCCCATCGTGAATTCAACGGCGGTCTCGACCCTGTAGTACGCCACCACCCGTTCCAGTTCCACTCCGTTATCGCCACTCGATACCCGGCTCGCCGTGCAGCCTCCAGGCCCGGTGCACGGTAAACACATTGTCCGTGCTCGTCGAACTCCGTGATCGCTGTCCATGCATACCAGATGTCTTCGGCCGAGACCTCCTCGATTGCCACCTTCTGTCCGGCCCGAAGGACCTCCGTCATCGCCCAAGGCCGATAGAAATGCGTCGCGAAATAGTCGATCCGCGCGCCGAGCTGCTCTATAGCCAGCGGCACGACCCCGCCCAACGAGCCGTCATGCCCATCCACAATGATCTCGATCTTGGGGTCCACCGCCTTCATCGCCTCGATGTATGCCTTGAGACAATCCACGTAGTATTGCCCCACGCCCTGCGCCGTCAGCTTCCGGGCCTCGTTCAGGAAGGCCCACGTCTCGTTACCCATCTGAAAATACCTGACCCCATAAGGCTTCGTCCGTCCGTTTTTCGCCCGCAGCGCCGCCCAGTCGGACATCCCTTCGGGCAGCTTCGCGCCGACCGCCGCATTGCAGTAGGCCACCAGCGACGCCGCATCCGCCGCCGCCTCCTTCAGAGGCTTTTTCCTCAATAATCCATCGCGGAAGTTCACCACCACAATCGCCTCGGCCCCGGTCTGTTCGCAGAATTGCAGAAACTCGTCATACCCAAAGTGGTTGCTCACCTTATGTCCCCTATGTCCCGTGCTGATGGGCCTCTGCGGCGAGCGACCGGGCACGTCCGAAACCATGTCCCGCCAGTCCATATAGTCTACGTCCGTACCGCCTGGGAACCGAATCACCGGAACCTCCATGGCCTCCAGAAATTTCCGCACCTTTGGCTGCAACCGGTTCGTCCCCGGAACCAGCGCCCCTTCGACGCCGATCTCCCCCCAGCTCGGCCGCTCCATGAACTGCCCGAACATCCGCGGATCGATCCGGTGCACCGTTTGATTGGTCACCCTAATTCTAATCTCCTGCGACCTTTCCGCCGAAAGTCCGGCCGCCATAACCAGCCCGCAGCACAGCGCCCCCAAAAATCTCGCCCGAACAATTTGACTCATCAAACCACTCCTTAAACTGAATTTCCCATTTCTCTTTTGTACAAAGTTGAAATGAATAGGACCCGGAATATCATCAAGCTGCCCCGTCACGGACTGCTGGGCCTCACGCCCATCCGATAGCGTCCGGCATCTGTCGACAACTGTCCCTGTGGCTTTTAATCGCGCGCGGCCACGATGACATCTTCGACCGACGGGAGTGGCTGGCCTTGGGCACCACCCAGGCAGATCACCTCCCCACCAAGCGTCGAAACGTAGAGGCGTCCGTTGGCTGCGATGAGGCCATCAAACCGCGGGACAAAGTCAAGACGGTAGGCGGCCAGCTTCTCTCCATTGTCTCGCGACACGGCCACCAGCAGAGCGCCGCGCTTGCCCTCGAACGCGGCCGATTGCTCGGCGAGCTTCTTCTGTGTCTCGGCCTCGAGTAGTGTCTTAACGGATTCCTCTTCGTCTTCCACGTCGGGCGGACCAGCGGCGAACACCGCGTTCTCAGTCAGCACCATGGAGTTGACCTGCACCGAAACGTCATCGGACCAGTCCGGTACGAATCGCGTGAACGCCTGTGTCCGTGAACCAACTCGCTTGCCGCCCTTTCTGACCGCCTTTCGCTCGCTGCCCGCATTAACAATCTCCGGCTGCTTCTTCGCCGCGAAGAGGTGGAATTCGAGTGGCGTCGTCCAGCGGTAATACCGCCAGAGCCGGCCGTAGCCATACACCCTTTCGTCGTCGAACACAAGCGGCCGACCCGCCGGAATCACCCGCCCGGCCTGGTGGTAGCCACCGGCCCCCGACGCCCAGGCGCGGCCGTAGCCCCAGTACGTCCTGTGCCACAGAGAATCGTCAAGAAAACCTGTGGGGCAGAAAAGGTGCAGATCGTCACCCTTCTGCTCCTTGACCGGTACGTAGGTGACGAACTTGCGTTTGCCTTCCAGGTCGAACGGCAGCGATCTCATGTACACATATCTGCCATCGCTCGACAGGATGTCGGGTAGCGCTACGGGCATGTTGAGGCCCTGGATGTGAACCTGGAGGTTCTGCCCGGTATCGGGGTCTTTGTCATCGAGGATCGTCTCGGAGAGTTTCCGCCCCGTTTTTGGATCCAGGCGCAGCAGCCGCATCCCGCCGTCGACGAACATCGAGCGGCCCGCAACGCAGTAGAGCACATCGTTTTGCAGCAGCACGCTGCCGTGCACCGGCCAGACCGATTCGAGTTGATCGAAGGCCATCATTCGCTGATCCTCCGGCGCGG
>CP070782.1:2479283-2483178 GCA_020346325.1 Phycisphaerales bacterium | reverse complement strand
CGGGCAGACCCAGGTGCTCGCCCACCATGCGGACCTCGTCCTTGAACAGGTCGCGCAGCGGCTCGACCAGTTCGAAGCCCAGCTCGGCTGGCAGGCCGCCGACGTTGTGGTGCAGCTTGATATTGGCGGCCGGATTGCCGTCTTTCGAGCCCGACTCGATCACATCGGGATAGAGCGTGCCCTGGGCGAGGAACTTGGCGTTGGGGATCTTGTTCGCTTCCGACTTAAACGCAGCGATGAACTCGGCGCCGATGATCTTGCGCTTCTGCTGCGGGTCGGTCACGCCTTCCAGCGCTGTCAGGAACTGTTGCGACCAGTCGACGACGTGCAGGTCGATGTGGAAATGATCCCGGAAGGTGGCGACGATGCCCTCGCGTTCGTTCTTACGCAGCAGGCCATTGTCGACGAGGATGCAGACGAGCTGATCGCCGATGGCTTTGTGGATCAGCGAGGCGACGACGGAGGAATCGACGCCGCCACTGAGGCCGCAGATGACGGTGGCGTCACCCACCTGGTCCTGAACGTTCCTGACGGTCTCGGTGACGAAGTCGGCCATCTTCCAGTCGCCCGCGCAGCCGCAGATGCTGTAGAGGAAGTTCTTCAAGATGACGTGACCCTTGGGGGTGTGGCTCACTTCCGGATGGAACTGGACGCCGTAGAACTGCTTCTTCTCGTGGCGCACGGCCGCGTAGGGACAGGTCTTGGTTTCCCCCAGTTGCTCGAAATCGGCGCCAAGTTTGGTCACCTGATCGCCATGGCTGGCCCAGACGAGGGTCTCGTCGGGCATATTGGCGAGCAGGTCGCTCTTGTCGATCATCTTGAGACTGGCCCGACCGTACTCGTGGCTGGCCGCCCGGGTGATCTCGGCGCCGAGGATTTGGCAACCCAGTTGCATGCCGTAGCAGATGCCCAGGATAGGAACGCCCAGGTCGAAGATCTTCGCGTCGCATTTCGGCGCGCTTTCGGCATAGACGCTGGCGGGGCCACCCGAGAGGATGATGCCTTTGAGTGGCATCTCGGCCAGTTCGGACGCGGGCGTGCCGGCCGGGCAGATGCGGGAGTAGACGTTTTGTTCGCGGACCCGGCGGGCGATCAGTTGACCGTATTGGCTGCCGAAATCCAGGATGGCGATCATTTCACGCGTCATTGGAACCTCACGTGGTTAATAGGTCCTATGCGTCCTATTGGACCCATTCTGTTTTTCAATCATCGCTGGGCATGTGGCCTGAATAGTTCGGGGCTTCCTTGGTGATCTGGATGTCGTGCGGATGGGATTCGCCCACCGAGGCGGCGCTGATCCGGACGAAGCGGCCCTTCTCCATGAGTTCTTCGATGTCGGGTGTGCCGCAATAGCCCATGCCGGCGCGGAGGCCACCGACCAGTTGATAGACGAAGTCGCTGAGCATACCGCGATAGGGGACGCGGCCTTCGACGCCTTCGGGGACGAGCTTGCTGACTTCGGTCTGGCTGCTCTGGCCGTAGCGCTCGGCCGAGCCTTTGACCATGGCGCCGAGCGAGCCCATGCCGCGGTATTCCTTGAACTGCCGACCCTTGTAGATGACCAGTTGGCCCGGGCTTTCCTTGAGGCCCGCGAAGAGCGAGCCGATCATGACGCTGGAGGCGCCGGCCGCGATGGCCTTGGTGATGTCACCCGACTGCTTGATGCCGCCGTCGGCGATTACCGGGATGCCTTGCTTGTTGGCCACTTCGGCGACATCCATGATGGCCGAAATCTGGGGCACGCCGACGCCCGAGATGACGCGCGTGGTGCAGATGGCACCGGGGCCGATCCCGACTTTCACCGCGTCGGCGCCGGCGTCGATCAACTCGCGCGCCGCATCGCCCGTCGCGATATTGCCCGCGATCACCTCGATCTTGTGGCTGGCTTTGATCGTCCGGACGGTGTCGACCACGTTTTGTGAATGGCCGTGCGCCGTGTCGACGGTGAGGATATCCACGTCGGCCTCGATCAGGGCGGCGACGCGGTCGTAGTCGTGGACGCTGACGGCGGCTCCGACGCGGAGCCGGCCGCGCTGGTCACGAGCGGCCCGCGGATATTGTTGGACGCGATCGATATCCCGCATCGTAATCAGGCCGGCCAATTCGCCCCTGCCGTTGATCAGCAGGAGCTTCTCCACCTTGTGCCGCTGGAGGATCTCCTTGGCCTGTTCGAGCTTGGTGTCGGCCGGGCCGGTGACCAGGTTCGCCTTGGTCATGACCGTGCTGATCTTGGCGTCGTAATCGGGCAGAAACTTGAGGTCCCGGCGGGTCAGGATGCCGACCAGCTTCTTACCCTCGACGATCGGCACACCGGAGACGTTCTGCTCGGTCATCAGTTCCTGCGCGCGGCGGACGGGCTCGGTCGGCGACAGGGTGACCGGGTCGCCGATGACACCGTGCTCGGACCGTTTGACCTTGGCAACCTCCCGCTGTTGGGCCTGGATCGGGAGGTTCTTATGGATAATGCCGACGCCCCCTTCTTGCGCCAGGGCGATCGCCAGCGCCGACTCGGTAACCGTATCCATAGCGGCCGAGACGATGGGGATATTGATTTTCACATTCCGGGTCAGACGCGTGCTGGTATCGGTCTGAGCCGGGACGAAATCGCTTTTTGCGGGGATCAACAGGACATCGTCGAATGTAATCCCTTCAGCGACGATTTTATTGCTGTTCATGAGCCGCTCCGATAAAATACTTCCGCTCGGCGTATTATTAAACCGGGCAGTATAATCGGCCGCCCAGGAACCGTCAAAAGGATTTTGGCCGAGCCTCGGTATGCGGGTTATTTGGCTCTCTGGTTGGGTCTATGTTTGCGAGCGTTCGGCAAAAAGCGCATTAACACGAACATTGTGGCAGGCGATATAGTACAGTACTGTTGAAATAGACAGGTTACGGCGGTTATCGGAACCGCTCCTCGATTGACAGCTTGGCTGAGTGTGGAGATGAATCATGAGTGTGAGTTTTTCCAAGAGTCCGGTTTGGATGGTGGCGGTTATCGTGGGTTTGATCGTGGCCACGGCCCTGGTGGCCGGTTATGTGGATAGGCCCGGGGGCCAGACCCAGGTGGCCGCGGCCGACGGCGAATGTTCCAGTTGTCCGAAGGCGGGCACGGAGGAATGCTGCAAGGTCACGGGTACGTGTGCTAAGGGCACGTGCAGTGCCGACGGCGCATCGACCTGTGCGGCCGCAGCCGGTACCTGTGCCCAGGAGGCCGCGACCGCCGGAACGTGTCCGGCCACTGGTGCCGTGATGGCCCAGCCGGCCGACAGCACCGGCGCAACCTGCCCGATCAAGGCCGCCGCCGAGAGCGGCTGTGCCGGCAGTCAGTGCCCATCGACGCAGTAAGTCAGAAAACCTCCTGATCAGATAGGATTCAAGCAAAACACGCGACGACAACTACGGATTCTGGTTAGCCAGCTCCCTTCGACTGTGCCCATAGGGCCGGCCGGGAAGCTGGCTTTTTTTTGCCCTGATGTTGCCGGTGGCCGTACGCATGGCCACAGGAGCGGCCGTCAGCAGCTTTTTTTCCCCCTACTGCGTTTTCCGTTGAAACCCGTGGTCCCCTAGCCTATCATACACGCAGCGGGCTTCTTTGTTTGAGACTACTCTGGGAGATCCTTTACGGCCCCATGGGCCCGTATAACGCTGACGAGGACACGGTCCAGGCCGATGTCGCCCTGGAGATCCTGGCGGGCGGAGCAGTTAAGGTGCTCATGTATCCCGCCGGCCAGATGGCGCGCCGGGGATTGCCTGTGTCGAGAAACCACTGGGGCATGAGGCAGTGGAGATAACGAGGCGGTGTACACACGTGTTGAATCGCGGAGTTGCCGCAGTACAGAGTCCGGCCGACCGGCTCTGAGCTGTGGGGCTTGGGTGTATTATGCGGAAACCATAT
>CP070782.1:2476131-2479183 GCA_020346325.1 Phycisphaerales bacterium | reverse complement strand
CCTTTATTCGAAATGCTGCGCGCTTTTTGGCAGATACTGTAACAATTTTTCCAGCTCATCGGGGGCTTGGTCACCGGAGAGCAATGTGCGCCGGACATGCTGTATCAGGGCCGTACGAAAACGTCGCTTAACCGTGACGATCATATTCGAGGCTTTCCTCGGATCACCCACGCCCTGTGCCTGAGAAACATGTGCCAGAGCGGGTGGAGATTGGCCGTCCAAAATGGGTCGGACTACACGTTCGTGAAAGAGTGCCCAGTGGGCCTCCATCCCTTGCCTTTCGCACTCGGCCTTGACGTCGGCCAGAACATGTTCTAGCAAAGCCGAAAGCCACGCGTAGTGGTAGGACTCCTCTGCCGAGGCGGCCCCCGCGCTCTCCGGCAAGGTGGGCGCTTCGACAGCGTCCAGAGAAACGAGTTTGCCCTTCGGGATGCGCTTCTGGGCAGTCTCCCGGAGACGCTGTTTCGTCATGTACTCGCTAAGCGCGAAGAGCAGGAATGACCGGAAGCGGCCCTTGCTCTGATCCGCCCGACCAACGAGGTTTCTGTTCAGAACCACCTCATGGAAGAAGTCTTGCGTCAGGTCCTTTGCCTGCTCGTTGTCGTATCCTCTGCGGCGTAGATAGCAGTAGACGGGCTTCCAGTATTGCCTCAGCAGGAAGCTGATGAGGGTTGTGTCTCGGTTCTGGTCCGCTTGGATGTTCTCAATGAGAGACCACTGCGTCGTGAGGAATGCCTCACGAGACCCCCCCAGGTCTGTCTGGTCTTTGTACGGCATATGCGGTTCCTCGTGGTATGAGGAAAAGCAGACCGATGGCGGCGTAGAGCCGCCTGAACTCTCTGATACTACCACATTTGGCGGCCTTGAGGAAAACACCAAATCCGTGGTCCCAACAGTCAGGACTAGGCAAGCCGAATCCACACGCGCGTAGATTTTCTTCCGATAGCGCGCAGTATCCCGAAGTCCTTGGAGGATAGTCAGTGAGAGCTCTCCATGACAAGCCGCGGATCGGAATCCGGTCTGCTACAAAGGCCTCTCCCTGAATGAGAAAGGACGGTGCCATATGGAACGCCGTACCAGCTCCGCGATAAGGCTTGTGTCATTTGTCACAGTCATTGCCCTCGTGTCCAGCGTAGCCACCACGAACGCCGATTTCATTTTCGGTACGCCCACCGAAGTGCCAAACGTCAATAGTCCGTCCGACGACATTCAGCCAGATATCACGGCCGACGGCCTTTCGCTTTACTTTGTATCCAGCCGGCCTTACGAAACGTCCTACCTTGATGTTTCCCGCCTTGACATATGGGTGGCGACGCGGGAAACGACTGACGACGACTGGGGCGCGCCGGTCAGACTTGGTCCGCCCGTCAACACTTCGGCTTGCGAAGTTGACCCGAGCGTCTCTACCGACGGCCTGGAACTGTACTTTTGTGACGGAGTGATGAACTTCTCTGGGTACACCCGCCCCGGCGGGTACGGTGACGTTGACATATGGGTATCGACCCGCGCTACAGTCGATGACCCCTGGGGGGAACCCCAGAATCTTGGGCCAATCGTCAACACGTCTCGATTCGAGGGTGATCCGGAGATCTCCGGCGATGGTTTATCGCTGTTCTTCCATGGCCACCGGCCCGGCGGGTATGGCACGTGCGATATATGGGTGACCACCCGGGCAACGAGAGAGGACGACTGGGGGCCACCGCTGAATCTTGGCCCAGCGGTCAATAGTTCGTCCGGTGAGATCGATCCAGGCATCTCCCCCGATGGCTTGGCGTTCTTCTTCTGCGCCAGCCGAGTTGGCGGGTATGGTGCAGGTGACATCTGGCTGGCTGCGCGGGCAAGCAGTTCCATGCCCTGGGAACTACCGATCAATCTGGGGCCTCTAGTCAACACATTCATTGACGAAGCTGATCCATCCATTTCCGCCGACGCTCGTACACTCTACTTCGACCGTGGCGTATGGCCGACTGGCAGTACGTGGGACCTGTGGCAGGCACCAATCATCCCCATTGTTGACTTCAACGGCGACGGAACCGTCGACTCCACCGAAGTGTACATCATGGTTGACCATTGGGACGCGCGCGAGTCTTTGTGTGATATTGCCCCGATGCCCTGGGGCGACGGCATCGTCGACGTGGAAGATCTGAGGGTCCTGGCGGAGTATATGGACGAGCCGGTGGACGATCCTACACTTATTGCCCACTGGGCTTTGGATGAGACGGAAGACGACATTGCCTATGACAGCGCTTGTGAGAACGACGCGGTTCTCCTGGGTGGCGCCACGTGGCAGCCAGAGGGAGGGACTGTCGCCGGTGCCCTTGAGTTTAAGGGCGTTGATGGCTGGGTCGACACGCCCTCCGTCTTGAATCCCGCCGATGGTCCCTTCAGTGTTCTTTTGTGGGTCAAAGGCGATACAGCGGGCCAGGTGATGCTCTCGCAGTCAGGCGGTCATGACTGGCTGTTGACCGACGCCAGCGGTGTGTTGATGACAGACTTGAAAGGGACCGGCCGGAAGGCCAAGGCCCTCTACTCACAGACAGTCATCACCGATGGCCAGTGGCACCGTGTTGGGCTGACATGGGATGGCCTCAATCGTGGGCTGTGTGTAGACGGAGTGATGGTTGCCGAGGACGAGCCAAGCCTTCTGCCGGACATCCGGGTGGGTCTCCACATCGGCTGCGGCGCCAACCTTGAGCCCGGCAGTTTCTTCTCCGGCCTGATCGATGACGTCCGCATCTACAAGCGGACGGTGAGGCCGTGACGAATCTCACTGAGTTTGCGAACAGGGGCCGACAGATCGAGACGATTGTCGGCCCTTTTTCGTATGGTCGGCGCCGGCCTGTGAGGTTCATTGAAGCCGGTGTACAAGAAATCGGCGTTTTTGGGGCAAATTCGCGGGGTGGGGTGAAACCAGATAATAGCCATTCATACGGCGTGGATGGGCACCCTTGTTTGCCCGGGAAGTCCTTGGCACTGAGCCAGAACGCTCGTTGAGTTTTCACAAAGGAGTCGCGCCGTCAGCCATTCCGAGCCAAACGATCTATTGCCATCT
>CP070782.1:2464471-2476031 GCA_020346325.1 Phycisphaerales bacterium | reverse complement strand
TCTCAGCCAGGTACAGACGCCCAGCCCCCCTGCTTCCTGCCACCCCGGTCCCATGCGCGCCTCCTCCGGTAAGGGTTATGACGCCGAGTTTGGCCGCTCCCAAGCGGTCCTACTTCCCCTTGACAGCCACAACTTGACCGGTCTGGCTTCACAGAGGTTTCAATGGACCCTGCTCAGGCTCTTCTGTTCTGATACGCGCCGCCGATTCAGTCGACAACTGGCCCTTCTATCAGCTGCCCGCTGAGTTGTCGAGCCTGGTCTTTGAGGTCGAATGTGCCGTAGAACAAAATGTTGTTGTCCGCCCACGTAATGAGCTGCTCGAATTCTTCATCATTGAGTCGGACTCCCTCGTGGCCCCTCCGCAGCATTGTGATCAGAGGGCTGGCTCGCGCACCGAAGAAGTCCGGTTTCGTGACGGGCTCGCTGTTGGAAACTCGGAAATCTTTGTCAAATACCGGCCATTGAGCATACTTGACCAGGGGCGCCAGTGCCAGATAAGAAAGCGAAAATGGACTACGATCCTCGTCCTCTGGTTCAGGTAGTTCGCCGGTCAGGATGACGTCTCCTTCAGCTCCTTGGCCGCTGTGGCATTCGACGCAGTGCTTATCGAGAATGGGCTGCACCAAGAGCGGATAGCTGAAAGGCCGTGAGCCCTCCGGCCCGGGTCGGATCTTCGAGGGTAGTCTCTTGATCGCCAGACCCACGCCCATGCGACGGTTGGGTGGTGCTGACATGCGGTGCTCGTGACAACCGATACAGGATACGTTCTCACCAGGTTGGAGATATGTGATACTCCGCATGAATTGCACCGACTGCCCTAGTTCGTCCAGAGCCTGAAAAGCCAACGCAATGCCCGCCGGCGCCTTGAAGTACGCCGAGCCATCCGGTTCCACCGGCACTGTGCCAAGAACTTCTCGGCCGCAAGCCGCCGTGGGGATACCAATGAGGGGATATGTCTCAAACTCAGAAGTGCGGGGAAAGACGTGTATGATTCTCAGGTGTGTGATCTTGACGTCCTGCGGCAGGGGCGGATCAGCATCATAGACGTTCTGCACGTAGAATGCGCCCTCTGGTGGCGTTGCGGGATCGAACTGCCCGGGCCACTGGTTCTGACGTGGCCTGACCCGGAGCGGCATCGGCCACACGCTGGAGACGTTCAGATCGCGATAAAGTAATTCCTTGTTCCCAAAGCGGTCCACGATATAGAGGCCAAACATGTTGGCCGGATTGGGTGCAGTCTCAATATACACAAGCTCGTCGAAACTGTAACTGGCAAGAAAGACGTCCTCTGACAGCGGCAGAGGGCTCTTGTAGGTGTGGTGTGGCCAGCGCCTGGCTTCCGGCGAAAGCAGCCTTTGCGGCACATCCGGCCCACCTTCAATGCGGGCCTCCGTCTCCGGAAAGAGCGCATCGGGCGTTAGTCGTCGCAGAGGAGCAAGACCATCCACTCCTTGTCTGACGTCGACTAACACCACCGATCCAGCTGCGATCGAGTGGTGGCAGCCTGCTATCGCCATAATGCGGTTAGAGCCGGGGACAGCACGGGGCTCAAATGTCGCCATGGGATTGAATGTGTTGTTGCCGTAGTAGATGGCGGGGTTTGTCCCGTTCGGTCGTGTAACCCAGAGTTGCTGGTAGAGGCTTGCTTCCCGATCCACATAATCCCAACGCGTGTAGACGATACGGCCGTCGTTCATGACTGCCGGATCATATTCATGGACCTCGTGGAACGAGATCAGGCGTTGATTGCCCCCATCCGCGTCAGCGACGGTAAGCGTGTGGCACGGAGCGAAATCCGGGCCACACCGGCTGTAGCCGCCTCTACGCGTCGAGGCAAACACGATCTTGCCATTCGGCAGGTAGCGCGGCGCAATATCATCAAAGGAGGAAACGATCACCGGTTTCAGGACACTGCCGTCGGTGCGAATCTCATAGATGTCATAATATCGACCGGGATTACCTTGGCGCGCGTCTTCGGGCGGCCCGTTCGTTTCGCAGAAGGCGAAGAGCATCCGCCTGCCGTCGTAGGATACGTCCAGATGCTGATAGGCGCCCGCGGGGAGCTTCCCTTCTGTCAGTGCCCGGCACCGCATGGATCTGCCGGGTTCTTCAAGTACGAATACTCCCCCGCCCGGACGAGCGAACCTGCCAATATATTGTTGCTGCATTATGCTGTTGTTGGTAGGCACGCATTTGACGAAAGCAATGGAGCCGGCATCGGCCAGCGAGTTCTGCAAGACAATCTCGCGGCGGAGAAGGTGGGCTTTCCGCCACAGGTCCTGCCAGGCCGCGTCAGATGCAGTCGGCAGGGCTTGAAGGCGGCGCCATTCTCCTCGCACCTCCTCCCACTGGGTGATGGCCCTGTCCGGGATAGCGCCGGCCTGCGCAAGGTATTCAATAAGGTCATCGCCTCGTCTAAGCGTATTCTCGATCGCTTGACCATAGGTCCGCGGTTCACGCTCAGTCCCGATACCATCTTGCATGCGCCAGTCCCACTCGATGAGTGCGAGTTCGATGGCAGGATGCATCGGTGGCAGCTTGGGGCGCGGAAACTCCCTGACAGACAAGGCTGACACCGGCAGTGTCATGGAGTGGGCTTCCCCATCGCTGGTGAGCCTGAAGCGAGACAGTCGAATGGCTGCCTGCCCATTTCTGCTCCGCATCTTGATGAATAGTGCGGTTGCGCCATCCTTCGGCCGGCCCCTTGCCGCCAATGCGGAGGACCCATTTCCAGGGCGATGCCACGAAGGACTGGACTCGCTGAGAGCAAAGCTGATCTCCGCACCCCGGCCGTCCCATACTTGGGCCAGTGCCTCTATCTGGAACGGCTTGTGCATGCCTGTTATTGGCATGACAACCGTGATCGTCTCATCGGCGTTCACACTGCCCACAAGAATCCCAGCGGGTTCCATGATGGCAACCTGCGATTCGGCCGTGTTAGAGTATGCCAAGGTGAAACCGCAGGTTGCTGAGCTTAGTCTGACTTCGGGGGCGCCGTCGATGTCAACTTCCATCGCACCCGCGTGGGCAGTTGCAGCGGTGTCTCCACCCGATATCCTCCTCCGCAGCCTGTCCATCAGTGCCTGAATCTCTTGCACCTCTGGCTCATTGCCGGACCGACGAGCGACTTTGAGTTCTTCCTCAAGGTCCCTGAGCCACTCTCGCAGGGCTGCAGTATCCTCATCTCTCTCATCGCCTCGGTAGCTGCCCTGGTTGGTCCTAGTGACGGCCGCGTCTCTCAGTTCCTCGAGTAGAGTCTCGATCTCCGCCACCTCTGCATAGTTACCCTGCTCACGGGCTTCGACCAGCTCCCGCTCGAGCTCCTCAAGCCGTTCGACCACCGCGGGGGGATGCTCGTCACTTCTGCCAAAGGCTTGATCGGTAGACCACGCACAAACGTGCGCTCCGAACAAGATCAGAGTAATCACCTTTCGGATCATAGCTAATCCGCACCTGTGTCGGATGCCTTTAATCACATGTTACTTTTGGCTCAGCCAAGTCACCAGTTTCCTCTAGAGTAGAAGCCGTAGTCATACTCTGTCAAGATTGACGTGCATTGCTTGAAGAGCATCGGCGCAATGCAGAGCATGCTGGTGATGTTTAACAAACAGTGCGGGAATTGAACCAGTCAAATCAGATTCCAAGCTTGACCGGCCTGGCTTCATAGAGGATTCAATGAACCTCACTGGGTGGCGAGGGCCATACGGAAAGGGACCGGCAACCTTCTCAAGCTGTCGGCCCTTCTGTAAATGCTCAACACGGAAAACTGCTACGGCCTCACCGCCCGGTTGTAGATGCGGACATCGTCGATCAGACCGGAGAAGAAGGTTTCGGAAGCCCTGGCTTTTCCGCAGCCAATGTTCAGGCCGCCGGAGCAGTCTGTCGGACCCCCCGCCTGCGTGTCTTCGGCCACCAAGACATCGTCCACATAGAGGCTTCGATCCTCACCATCACAAACGAGGGCAATCCGGTCCCAACTTCCATCGGTGACGACTATATCTGAACACAATGCACGGCTGAAACGACCTCTGGCGTACGTCGCCAGTTCACGTCCGCAATATCTGCTCGTCTGGGCTGTACCTGACCAACCTAACGCCGACTACGCCCAACTTGAAAAGCTTGGATTTGTTCGCACCGGTCTCGACACCGACTCGGCCGGCAGATGACACACGTCAAATGAACCATCACGCTCGGAACCACCCGCCCCCAGCCTCCCTTCCCCGACTCATGAGTCGCGAACCCCGAGCCCCCCTGTCCTTTCGCGCTCTCGACCCGCCCAAAACGCCTCCATTACAGAGACCAAGATTCCTCACCAACAGCCCCCGCCACCGTGCGGCAATGCTCTTCTGAACCCTGCGGAGGGATCTGCCCTGAGCATCGTTCGGACGGGTCCCCTATCCGCAATCCTCAAGCCGTGGGTCCTTCCCGGGTCATCTCTCTTCGCGGTGGCGAGATGGCGAGGTCCGGCCGCTCGCATTTTTTTTGTTTTACTTTACATCCCTGCGCGGGAGGCTCGATTACCTGCCTTGGCCGATGAGCCAAAAAACGGCCCCAAAAGCCTAGAGGACGGCCCAAGAACCGCCGGCCCTACCCAGGGACATAATAGCTGTAAGACCCGTCGAAAACGGAAGTTACAGACTCAGTGCCTGCCGGTCGACTCCCGATCCCCCCGTCGCCGACGCGCTCAGCCGCCAGCGGGCCTACCCGACCCTGTCACTGCCCCACGCAAGGGGGCAACTGTAAAATCAGAATAAACGAAGCAAATATCCACCCACGCTCCCAACCGGTCTTCCGACCGTCTGGAACAGAGCCTCAAGAACGTACTGAAGCAGACTCCTCCGCGAACTGGCAAGGTCGGTCTATTCATCGCATTGATAGCTTCAATTCCGAACTGCCTACTTGGGCGGGTCGCGGTGGATGAAGAGCGTGGCCGTGAGAAAGCCGGTGAGGGCGGTGATCCCGAAGAGCCATGCGAGGGTGCGTACCTCGTCGCCCAGGTGCGCGACGCCGCCGAGCACCTTGTCCATTGTCCGGACCACCTCTAGGTAGGAGAGCTCGGGGAGGCCCACGAAATCGAAGACGAAGTTCGAGATGTGCCAGACCCCTGTGACGCTGAGGATGGCGAAGAGTGCGTTGCGGAAGAGCACCGCAGCGAAGAGGGAGAGGGCGATGAGCAGGCAAGTCAGCCCGATAAGCTTGAATAAGCCAATGAGCATCCACAGCGGCGTGACCGAAGTTGTGCGCGTCTGCGTGTCGTCCACGCCGTGACCGGTGATCGTATCGAGTAGCGCGCCAGCCATATTCGCCTCCTCATCTGTAGGGGGCAGCACGATCCGCACGTCGGCAACGCGCCCGAGAAGGCCCTGGCTGCCCTTGCCGCTGAAACGGACGACGGCGCGGTTGGATTTGTTCCCCCAACGGTCCGGTTCGGCCGTCGCGCTCACGCGGTCGACCGCCCCGGTGAACTCCTTCTCCTCGATCGTGACGTAAGCGGTCAGCCCTTTCTTGATGCGCTGAAACTCGTCAAAGTCAGGGATCGGGACGTTCAGTTGGTACTCATCCAGCGGCGCTATCGTGAAGAGATGCATGCCCCGTGATGGGCGTGGTGATGGTGGCGTGCCCCAGCCGGTCCCGTACCTCGCGCAGCAGCATCTGCGCGTCAGCTGAGGCGCGCTCCGCCGCCACGACAGCGTCCTTCTCTCTCTGGACGCGACTGCGGGCGTCCTCGAGGTCGCGCTGGCGCTCCCGGACCTCGGCCTCTGCGTCTGCGATCTCTCTCTTGCTGAGGAACTCCGCGGCCCACAGGGCCCGCTGGGAGCGTTCCACCGCATCCTCCGCGTCGACCACCTCGTTCTCGGCCTCCTTTTGCTGGCGGCGGGCGTTCTCGATCTCAACACGGGCATTCTCTTCAGCGCGACGCCGCGTTTCGACCGTGTCGAAGAGCTCGCGATCATCGAGCTGCCCCAAGATGTCTCCGACGTGGACCAAGTCACTCATTTTGACGCGCCGTTCCCGGAGGGTGCCGCTGGATCCGGCGAAGACCTGCTTCGGCTCCCAGGCCATGACCTCGGTATCGCGGCTGTAAGAGGCCAGGTAGCCGTGTTCCGTGCGGACCAGCGCGTCCTGCCGGATGGCCCAGAAGCTGGCGGGAAGCAGGACCCCCACGATCATGAAGAGCAGCGCCGCCGTGCGGGCGACCATCTTTGAGCCGATATATTCACCCCGCGTCACGCCGCGGCTGAGGATCGCGTTGTTGAGGCAGTCCTGCTCCCGGGTCAGCGCCCCACCCGAGACGAAGATGACCACGTGCATCCAGACGAGGATATAGGTGGCGTAGACGCCGTCGAGCATATGGGCGGCGACCGCCTCCTCCGACTGCATGCCTTTGAGAGTGAGCATGGTGAGGAAGGCGCTGACGAGGAAGAAGCCGCGGCAGAGCCACGAGTGCCACAGGGCGCCGAGGTCGAGTCGGGTGAGGATGAGGATTGACTGCCAGCGCGTTGGCAGGCGCCTCGGTAGGTCTTTTTCTGGTTCGCCCATGCAGTCTCCCCTTCGAAGCCTATCTCTGTGAAGCGCGGAGCAGGCCGCGGAATTCGTCGTCCGATACGAGTTTCATGTAGGCGTCTTCAAGCCGGCGTCACGTCGAGTTGATGCCGACAACGTCAACCTCCGCCTTCTTCGCGAGCTGCAGGACCACGCCGACGATTTCCCCGACCCTCTCGTCCGCCCGAAGCTCAATCCGCAGCACGCCGGGATCCTGGCCCTGGTCCTCCCGATCGAGGTGCTCCTTGATCGCGGCGCGCAGGGATTCGGTCGGCCTGGAGATGCGCACCTCCAAGACGCTCTCGGGCAGGAGGCTCTCCAGGTCCGCGCGGCTGCCGTCGAAGAGAAGCTGTCCCTGGTTCAGAACGAGTAACCGATCGCAGACGCGGTCGATGTCGCCGAGGATATGGGAGCTGAGGACTACGGTCTTCCTTCCGCGGTACTCCTCCAGCAAGTCGAGGGTTTGCCGGCGGCTGATCGGATCTAGCCCGGCCGTCGGCTCGTCCCAGATGAGCAGCTCGGGGTCGTTCATCAGTGAGGCGGCGATCGCGAGGCGAGTCTTCATGCCGGTGGAGTAGCTGCTGATCGTGCGCCCAGCGTCGTCGGTGAGTCCGACGGCATTCAGGAGCATCCCCATCCGCGCGTTGTGATCGCGCCTGGAGAGCCCGAAGCACTTTCCGACGAAGCGCAGGTAGCGGAGGGCGGTCAGGTCCTTCGGAAAAACCGGTTCGTCTGAGAGGAATCCCACGCGTTGCCGAAGCGACTTGGCACCGGGATTCATCGGGGATCCGAACGCGCGCACGTCGCCGGCGCTCTGCTTGATTAAGCCGAGGGCGATGTGGATGGCGGTGGACTTGCCCGCCCCGTTGGCGCCCAGGAGACCAACCGTTGAGCCCACGGGAACGGTGAAGGAGATGTCGGTCAGGGCGACTAGGCGGCTCTGAAAGACCTTGGTCACGCGTTCGAATGCGATGGCTTCCATTGGCTGGTTCGTCACCACGCCCCCTTCGCGTCGTTCATCGGCGATTGTGCCTCGCGTGCCACAATTGATGTTGGCGATGTCACTTCGGCCAATGGTACGAATGATAAGAACTTGTTTTTTGAAAGGGTACGAATCATAGACATCAGAATTTAGTGCATCGTGTGTTCCAGTCAAAGGATGGGAATTTTGATTCTTCAACCATAAGTTCGAAAAGCACGTTCTCCAGCCAATCCTCGATTCTGTAACGGATATCAAGGTGGGTCAATTGCGAATTCGGTTGAATCAACTGGGACTTCCCATATACGACAGGTAAGCACGCTACTAATACTTGATTCCTTTTCCGATTCATAATTGTCCCGGGATTTCCCATTTGCCTTCGTACACGGTGCTCCTGCACGCTGTATGTCTCATGATACCGCCATGGTCCATTCAGTTTCAATGGTTCTGGATGTCCATCCGGCCATTCTTGTTGCCACAATCTGGGAATCTGGCGAGAAACCCAGCACCTGGCCACTTTTTCGATAGACCTTGCGCTTGTCAATCGCCAATGGGATCACCAAGGTGACCAACGTCAATTGTAAATTCCCTTCAGCGACAGTTATTTCTACCGTTCTCTTATAGCTACTCAGCTAAGCGATAAGCCCTCTGGGGGGTGCCCCCTATAGGGGGCAGGATTTACGACACGTTATGTCGCCTTCTTTTTCTGCTTCGCCTGCTCAGCCCGATAGCTTGGAACGTTCAGTTCCAACACCACACTGTGATGGACCAGCCGGTCGATGGCGGCCGCCGTCGTCATGGGGTCCTTAAAGATCACCTCCCAGCGCGAAAACGGCAGATTGCTGGTAATCAGCAGGCTGCCACGCTCGTATCGGTGAGCCAGTAGCGTGAACAGCACCTCCATTTCCTCCCGATCCTGTTTGACGTACCCGAAGTCATCGATCATCACCGCATCGTACTTCGAGAGCTTCTTCAAGAGCTTCTCCAACTCAAGATCCCGTTTGGCCTGGAGTAATCGCTGAACCATGATATCGCAGGTGCCAAAGTAGACGCGACGCTGCTGACGGGCTAAGGCGTGACAAAGGCCACAGAGCAAATGGGTCTTGCCGCTGCCGGGTGGGCCAAACGCCAGGATGTTCTCGTTCCGATCCAGGAAAGAGCCTTCCACAAGGATCTTTACCTGTTGCCGGAGTTTCAGAGGCAACCGTTTCAGATCGAAGTTCTCCAGAGTCTTTTCCATCGGCAACCGCGAGGCCTTGACCAACCGAACAATCTTATTGATCCGGCGGATCTCACATTCCCGCTGGGCCAGTTCCAACAGATATTGCTCATAACTGAGCCCCTCCTGCAGAGCTTGGCGAGCACACTCGGCGTAGTACTCCCGAAAGGTTGGTAAATGAAGCTCTTTGAGCAGATCCATCAACTGTCGGTGGAGATTCCGTTGCATGGGACCAAGGTCTCCTCATGCTCCAGCAACTGATCGTAGAGCGTCAGATCCACCGGTTCGACCTCAATCTCCGTAATGGCCGGAGGCCGCAGACGAGCCTGAACCCTGGTCTCTACCGTCTGGGCGTCGAACGTGGCTCCTTGCCGGATAAGGAACCGCAGGATCTCGTTGACCAGCGTTTCGCTTTCCTCGGCAGCCAAGGCTAGGATCCGGAGGTATTGTTTGTTGCCACGCTTGGGGCCATGTTGTCCACGGAGGAGGTCATAGGCGATTCGAAACTGGCTGCTGGGGAACAGATCCTCTTTGTACCGATAGTTCTCAAAGGCGCCCGGTTTGCGAACCAATCGATCGATGACATGGCGGTAATTGATATGGTGGCCGCTTTCCCCACGCAAACGCGGCAACACTTCAATCCTTCGCTGGGCGTACCAAATCTCGATGTGCTCGGCATAGATACGGGCTTTGACCTGTTCACCGATCAGCCGGCTGTGAAGAGAATAGGTGTTCCTGAGCACACGAATTGTACTGAAGGGACTGACCCGACATGTCACTTCGGTGAAGTCCTGATGCCGCCGGGCCGGTAGGCGACGCAACACCTTTAGCTCCTCTGCCAGTCGCTCTTGACGACCCGCATTGAGTTGATCAAAGAGCCTCTCCAGGAACGCTTCGTACGCCTGGCGGCTATTGAAATCTCGACTCCCGCGAAGGATCAGAGCCTGATCAACCGCCTTCTTGAGGCGGTCATGACGCTTCTCGATGTCTCCGTTCTCATGAGGGCAGCGTGGCTGGGTCTTATGGCTGACGAAACCATAGTGGTTGGCCAACCCTTGATAGTTCTCCGTGAAGATCTCGGGAGAGCCCACACGCTTAACCGCCGCGGTCAGACTGTCCGTCCGATGGTCCCGGGGAACCCCGCCCAGCCGCCACAACGCATTCTGCAGGCCCGTACTTAAGCTCTCATAGCTCTCTGAGAAGCACACCGTGCCGGCCTCCCAGTTCGACCAGCACAGCACAAAATGGTAGAGCATATGGTCGAACGGCACCCCGTTGATCGTGATACCCAGACTCTTCATCCGAGTGAAGTCAGAGGCACACCATTGGCCGGGCCGGTAAACCTGAGGAAAGAACACTTCATGGCCCGGACCATGCAAGGCGCGCCATTGCTTGACCCGTCGCTGAAACGTACGCAACTGGCCATCCTGATAGCGCCCGGGATGGTCGCGTTGTAAGGCCTCGAACAACGCCTTGGCTTCGAGCCCCGGATTGTGCTCGAGGAACTCCTGGACCCAGGGCCAAGCCACCTCGAAGGCATCTTCGTGGGTCTTCCAGTTGTGGAGGGGCTTACACTGGCTGGGCAGTTGGCCCAAGTTACGATACTTCCGCGCTGTCTTCTCGCTCATGCCCGCCTTGGCAGCGGCCGCCTGCAATGACTTCTCCCGATTGATCAACGCCATCAGTATCCTTACCTGCTTGTCTGTGACCATCCGGATCCCCTTACCGAATAGGAAATCCAGACAGCCTACAAGGCCTCAAACACCGGCGGTAATCTCAACTGACGCCGGACGGTAAGAATAAGTGTCGCTGATCAGATGACGGCAAGTTGATCCCGCGTCCGACCGAGGCCCCCGTCCGAAGGCTCATTTATGAGCTCTTCTTGCAGCATCACCGCAAGAAGACGGTAGCCCGGCTGCTAAACGAGGCTGGTCATCGGACCCGGAAAGGAGCCAAATTCACCGGTCCCACAATTGCCCGGCTCTTGCGAGATCCGACCGCTAAGGGCGTGCGGCGAGCCAACTACACACAGCGGCTCGGGACGGGGAACAAATGGGGCTTGAAACCAGAGAGTGAGTGGGTGTTCACGGAGGTGGATGCCATCGTATCTGAGGACCTTTGGGACCAGTGTAACGCCATCCTCCAGGAGCAGGACAAGAAGCGAACGAGGCCAGCTCGCAAGGCCGTCTATCTCTTCACTGGCTTCATCTACTGCCACTGTGGCAATAAGATGTACGTGCCGTGGAATTCACCCAAATATACCTGCCGTCAGTGCCGAAACAAAATTCCCGCCGCCGACCTGGAGGAGATCTTCCATGAACAACTCAAGAGTTTCCTCTTTTCCTCGGACGAGGTGGCCAGGTACCTGGAGGAAGCCGATGGCGTCATAGACGAGAAACAGGCCCTGCTGGAATCTCTGATCCAGGACCGTCAGAGAGTAGAGCGTGAGATGGACAAGGTCTACCAGGCCTACATTGATGAGGACATTACGAAGGAGGCGTTCGGCAAGCGCTACCGGCCGCTGGAAGAGCGAGCAAGACAGATCGAAGACCAGATCCCGGAATTACAGGCGGCGATTGATTTCTTGAGAATCCAGTACATGTCAAGTGATGAGGTTCTCAGTGAGGCCAAGGATCTCTATTCTCGATGGCCGCAGTTGAATCGAGAGGAGAAGCGGGCCATTATCGAGGCCATCACGGAGAAGATTGTCGTCGGCGATGAGGAGATAACCATCAACCTCGGCTACCTTCCTCCCTCCTCCAAAGAGATGACAGTTTGGGAACGGAGCAGGAGGGATTCGAACCCCCGGTACCTTTCGG
>CP070782.1:2460751-2464371 GCA_020346325.1 Phycisphaerales bacterium | reverse complement strand
GGCGTGAGCAGAGAATCTCTCAGACTGCAGTGGATCCAACTGGCCGTTCTTTCGGGCGCGCATTTCCTGGTGGACATGTTTGGCAACATGCTGCCGGCGATTCTCCCGGAGATTCGTGCGCACTTCGCTCTGCGTCTGTCTCTGGGCAGCGTCGTCCTGGCCTCGCTGATGCTGACCGCCAACGGCATGCAACTACTGACCGGCCACCTGCGCCCCGACAAGACGCGCCCGCTGTTTCTCCACGTGGGCCTGCTCCTGGCGGCCGCCGTCTGTTTGCTGGCGCTGGCGCCGCAATCGTCGCTGGGGGTGGCCATAATCATCGGCTTGGGCATCGTCGGTGGCTGCGGCATTGCCGTGGTGCATCCGGAAGGGATGCGCGGGGTTCACGCGCTCGACGGCATCGCGCCGGCCATGAGCACCGCGATCTTCATGACCGCGGGCTTTCTCGGCTTCGCCAGTGGCGGCGCCATCGCCGCTTACCTGGTGGACACGCACGGGCTGGCCGGTCTTTATCCGTTGGTGCTCTGTCCGCTGGTGGGGATCGTGGGTCTGGTGCTGTCCCGTGTCCGCTTGTCGGCCGGAGACAGCGACGAGGACGCGGCCCAGGCCGCCGCCTCGTCCGAACGCCTCCCGTTCTGGCAGGTGATGATGATGGGCCTGCCCGCGGCGATTGCCACGACGGTGATTCTTTCCCTAGTGCCGACCTATCTCAATGAACTCGGATTCGGGCTGACGTTTGGCGGTCTCTCGACCGCGCTGTTCGGCGCCGGAGGCACGATCGGGCCCTTCGTTTGGGCGGCCGCTGCGAGTCGCAAAGGCGACCTGCCCTGTGCACTCTGGGCCTTCCTGTTGTCGGCCCCGTTCATGGGCCTCTACGTGTTCCTCAGCGAGCATCGCGCTGCGGCCTGGCTGCTCTTCGGCGCGGGTTTCTGTTCGATGTCCGCCTACATCCTGGCCATCACGCTCTCGCGCTACGCCCGGGGCTTGAACTTCGGCCACCGCATGGCCTTTATCGTCGGAGGCAACTGGGGCATCGCCAGCCTCGTCCTGATCGTCCTGTCACGGGTGGCCGAACGGGTCGGCACGGGCCTGGTTCTGAAGTTCATGCCCCTGGGCTATCTGCTCTCGGCCCTGCTGGCGCTGCGAATGGTGCTAAGGTATCCGCAGGCCAGCCGTCGCGCCCGCGCCTCGGTAGCCGAGGTCGCCGCCCACGAGCACCCGCCCGCCTGACAGTTAGTAGTCCTTGAAGCGTCGCATCCACTGGGGCCAGTCGCCCGGCAGCGCCCCGCCGGCCTTGGTCCAGGGGCCGGTTGTGTCGTAGTCGCGATGCCATTGGAGCGTCCAGAGTTCCTTGAGGCCTACTTTGCGCACCGACCAATCCATGAAGACGGCGTTAATCCCTCCATCGTGCCGGTTGATGCACGGCGAGTTCCACACATGGAGCCCGACGGCGGTCGGAATGGCGTCGTATTCAGGAGGCGCCATGTAGTCCTCTTCGTCGCCCCGCCCGTTCCAGGGCCAGGCGCCGTCGAAGTACAACGGGATTCTGCCTCGACCCCGAACATCCACTGTGCGCCAAGCCCGTTCCTTCATAGGGTGGTCGGAATCATTCTCGTAATACCAATAGTATCCGGCAGCGCCGTTGTATCCATAGCTGCCGTAGGCGGCGTAACCATCCCAGGGTTCGGGCGTCTGTCCTTCGGGTCGGAATCGCCCCCAGGCCAGGAAGGTCCCGCCGATCGGGCTGTCTAGTCCCGTTGGATTCACCAACTTAGTGGCCATCGGACAAAGGGCTATGTCTTCGGTCTCATGGTATCTCTCCGAACGCCAGGGACCCCATCCCTCAACCCAACCGCCCCAGGCGCGCCACTGTCTGGTTTCGCCTACCATCCGGGGTGCTGGTGCGGGGAGGCGTCCGTCATTCTCAGTGACGTACGTCGCTATCAGCGTGCCCCATTGCTTCAGGTTGGACTGGCATACCACCGCCCGCGCCTGGTTCCGCGCCCGTGACAGCGCCGGCAGCAGCAGGGCCATCAGAAGGACGATGATGGAGATCACCACGAGTAGTTCGATCAGAGTGAACCCACGGTTGCCTCGGTCGTCAGCCAGTGTGGCAGCGTCAAGGCCGCAGATCTTGGTGATGGTGGGGCCAGGGCAGCACGGTGCATCATCGGTTCGCAGTCCGACGCGTCGCTCTCGCTGTTGCGTTACGCTGTTCCCCTCGCTGCCTTTGCGTCCAGTCGTCATGCCTCGTACTCCCGACTCTGTCATACAAGCGCATCTCGGGCGTGCAATGTGGATGCCTTTTCGACCGGAGAAGGCACGCCCATCGGAGAAAAAGGACACCCGCTACAGATACGTCTGGCGGCGCGGTCAAACGTGACGCAGTTTTCGCAGAATTCCGGCGTTTGGGGCCGTTACGGAACGCCGGCCCTGATCCAGTCCTCGGTGAGGCGAGCGTATTTGACGGTTTTGTGCGGGGCTGAGCCGCGGTCGTTGTGGTGGTAGCTGTAGACGACGTGCAGCGTGCCGTCGCGGCCCTGGATGATGGAGGGATAATGGCTGCGCGTGGCGTTCGATGCGCGCAGGTCGCGTTCGAGATGGCGCGTGTGCGGCCACGTCTGGCCCTCATCGGTCGACAGCGAGACCGCCAGACTGTGCCGGCCGTCTTCGGTGTCGTTGTAAGCCAGGACCCAGTGGCCATTGGCCAGCGTGACTACGTCGGCCCCGGCGCCGGGATTGGGCAGCTCCGAATCGCCGACCGTGCTCCAGGTGACGCCGTTGTCGCTGGACTGACTGACGTGCAGCCGTTGCGGCGGGGGGCCATTGTCGCGCATGTAGGCCACCAGCGTCCCGTCGGCTTTGACCGCGATACTGGGCTGGATATTGCCTGGGGCGACCAGCGGCTCGCTGAAATGCCACGTGCGCCCGCTATCGTCGGTCAGCGCCATCAGCGAAAAACTGAAGCCATCGGAATAGAGTGGCACCACCATCCGCCCGCTGGCGGTGAAGATCGCCTTGTTCTTTGTCTGCCAGCCCATCCGGCGAAAATAAGGATAGCCGAGCTGCTTTTGCGTGCGCCCGCCTTGCTCGTCGACCAGGATACCGCGGGCCATCATGTCCTCGCCCCGCGCCTTGGCCATCAACCGCGCGCCCCACAGCTTCCACTTCGCGGTTGTCAGTGCCGCATCCACTGCGCCGTCCGCGCTATCGAAGATGGTCTTGCCGTACTCGGCGATCTGCCGCTCGACGGACTTGACGAAACGGTCGTTGGGCTGAATGCCGCGCTCGGTGCGGCTGCCCGGCTTGACGTGCACCACGTCCTGCCAGTCCCACTTCGGCGCGCCACTGCTATCGCCAGGGACGTTGCAGAGGCGATACTTCAGCAGCGATGTCTCCCACTGATTGGCGATGACGGTGTACCACATCAGCCAGAGCCGGCCCTGCAGGTCCATAGACAGGATCGGATTGATATCAGGGAACTCCGGCGTATCGGCCATCACGAACGGTACGCTCCAGCGCTCGGCGCCCGCCTTAAGCCGCGCGCCCATGATCGCGACGTCATCGGCCCAGCGTTCGCCCGAGCCCTGGAACCACGCGGCCAGCAGATCACCGTTCGG
>CP070782.1:2439121-2460651 GCA_020346325.1 Phycisphaerales bacterium | reverse complement strand
GTCCCCTACCACCGGACCCCCAACCGTGTGGCCTCTTCTTCGGTCACAGTGATTGGGGCATCGGACGCCCTCCCTCATCTTCAGGTACGGCGCCCAGCCACCTGCGGCAGACCCCTACTTTCTTTACTGCCATCGGTAATCACCTTTCTGCGCCACATACAGAGTCACCGATGGCGACTGGCACGTCCGCATTTTACCTTCCTCCACTATCCAGCGTAAGTACTTTTTGCCTGATACGGCCGCAGTTATGCCCTATCACTTTCCGTCTTGTTCTCCAGAAACGTCTCCAACTCCTTCTTCAGATACCGTAGTGCGCCCCCCAATCCCACATGCCCAGTACCGGCTCCCACGCCACCGGCATCCAGTGCAAATCGTTAAAGCCGCACGCCTTATCGCCGTCTCGGACGCACGGCCAGGGCACCTTCTGTGAAATGCGGAGATACTTGACCCGCCCTTTCAGTTCTTCGGGCCAATGCTCGTGGACATTCGCCACCACCGCTACGGCATACTTCGGCCCCGGCGGTGCTGGCGGTAATTCGGGTGACACCGGCCGCAGAGCCGGATCAACGTAGGGCATACAAGCCGTTCGTCTAGCACACAATAGAATGTCCCAGCTGCCGCTGCATGGCGCCGGCGCGACATTGACGCGCGATTGGCACAGAGGTAATGCCGGATCGGCTCTATGCCAAGCATCTATGTCTTCCCAGAACAGACCGTAGTCTGGAGGATTCCGACCGACTTCCGAACACTTGCACCGTCATGGGTTTGCCCTCAGCCAACCGTCCACCTCGGACATCGTGACAGTTTTTGAGATCACGATTCACCAGAAAGGAATTGCCATGCTGGGCCTGTTTCACGTAAAATACTGGGTGACCTGCAGTATGGATCCGTGGACCCTTCCGGGTCGTTGGGCGAGCGGGGAGAGCGCATCCGGGCTGGATGTCCCGTGTTGACAGATGCCAAATATGGCATTTATTGGCAAATCTCAGGTGACGCTTCCAAGGCGGTTTCCCGCCGTCAAATATGGCGGGATTGAGCCTGTTCTTTCTCAATTCAGAGTACGTCGATACAGTTTGGCTGGAGGTGAGTGGACATGGTTCGCAGGATGACAACGTGTATCGTGATTACGCTGATGGCCGTAGCAGTGCCGGCCGAGCCGCTGCAGGTGGACCTCTCGCAGAGCGGCGACGTACAGGTCGGGTGGATCGACTGGAATACGGGTGGGGACCGCTTGGGTAACAGCAACGTTTCCCGGCAATTCCTCAATGAAGCCGATTTCGACAGCGACTTCACCATCGACTTCATCAAGATCGACAGCCGCAATCGCGCCCAGGTCGACGAGTCTGTGCCGTTGCACGATGTACTGGACGATGCGCTGAAGGAAGGTGACCCGTTCGACATGGTGATCCATGACCTGGCGGCTGGCATCTATCGGATCACGACCTATCATCACGATCCACTCGAGAACGTGGAGAACGACGATGGCACGCTCAATATCACCGTGACCGACGCCGACGGGACGCGACTGGTGGCCGACCATTTCCAGCAGACCTGGGGGCCGAATCCAGGCATCGGCGCTTCGGTCACGTTCACTTTTCGTTCCGACGGGACCGGTGACATTGTCCTGACCTTTGCCGACAACAACGACGGCATCCACAACGAGGCTTTTCTCAACGGCTTTGAGTTGGATATCGAAGCCCCGCCGGAGAGGGCATCCTCACCCGAACCTGCGGACGGAGCGACCGACGTGCCGCGCACTGTGGTAGTCAGTTGGCTTCCGGGCGAAGATGTGCCGGCCGTCGACGGCCATCGCGTTTACTTCTGCACCAGTTTTGTCGACGTCAACGATGGGACCGCCGCCGCGCTGCGCGGATTGACGAGCGAGCCCGAATTCGATCCGGGCGACCTCGCGGAGGGGATCGCGTTCGGCACGACGCACTACTGGCGTGTCGACGAGGCGGACGGAGTCGGTGGCTGGCACGTCGGCGACGTCTGGAGCTTCACCACGGAACCTTTTGCCTATCCCGTGGAGACGATTCAGGCGACGGCCTCCAGTGCGACCGCCGACGCCGGCCCCGAGAACACCATCAATGGCTCGGGTCTCGACGACAGCGATTTACACTCGATGGACAATCGCGCGATGTGGCTCAGCGATCCGACCGGGGCGCAGCCGACCTGGATCCAGTATGAATTCGATCGCATCCACAAGCTACACGAAATGTGGGTCTGGAACTACAACGTGACATTCGAACCGGTACTGGGCTTCGGGCTCAAAGACGTTACCGTCGAGTACTCTCAAGACGGGACCGACTGGGCGGCTCTGGGCGAGGTGCAGTTGGCTCAAGGCTCGTCACAGCCTGGCTATGCCCGCAACACCGCGGTGGATCTGGCCGGTGTCGCGGCCCGCTACGTCCGGCTGCGGGTCAACAGCGGCTGGGGCGCACTGCCTCAATACGGCCTCAGCGAAGTGCGGTTTTTCTACATCCCGGTGCAGGCGCGGGAGCCGCGGCCCGCTTCGGGCGCTACGGATGTCGGACCGAACGTGACCTTGAGCTGGCGGGCCGGTCGCAAGGCCGCGGCGCATGACGTGCGTCTTGGCGCCGACCGAAAGGCTGTGGTCCGCGGGACGGCGCCCGCGACCACGGTGGCGGAGACAGCGGTGGAAGCATCGGATCTGGCGCTCGGCCAGACGTACTACTGGCAGGTGAATGAAGTCAACGCGGCGGCGACGCCCGCGGTCTGGGTCGGGGAGATCTGGACGTTCACCACCCCGTCGTTCCTGGTTGTCGAGGATTTCGAGGACTACGACGACGCGGAGAATCTCATCTTCGACACCTGGATCGATGGCTGGGTCAACGAAACGGGTTCGACCGTCGGTTACCTGCAGGCGCCGTTTGCCGAGAAGACCATTGTCTATAGCGGTAACCAGGCCATGCCCCTGGCCTATGACAATACCGGCGCCCCGTTCTCCTCCGAGGCCGAATGTGTCTTCGATACGCCGCAAGACTGGACGACCCACGGCATCGCCGCGCTGGTCCTGTACTTCCAGGGCGATTCCGCCAGCACGCCGGGCGCCGGTGCGGAACTCAGCCTGACGCTGGAAGATGCCTCGGGGCATGCCGCGACGGTCGGCTATGACGGGCCGGCCCAGAGCCTGACCGAGGCCTGGTGGCACGAGTGGAACGTTGACTTGAGCGCCTTGAGCGCCGACGGGGTGGACCTGACGCGGGTGGCGAAGATCGTGCTGCGCGTGGGCAGTCCGACATCGGGCGGCAGCGGCCTGCTGTACATCGACGCTCTGAGGTTACTGCCGCGTCGTTGCGTCGCCTCGCTGGCCAGCCCCGGGGCTGATCTGAACGGTGATTGCCGGGTCGACTATCTCGATCTCCAGATCATGGCGGACAACTGGTTGGCCGAGGATCGCACGCTGTCGACGACCCCGGAGGCACCGGCCACGACCGGACTGCTCGCGCAGTATCCGTTGGATGGTGACACTCAGAACAGTGCCGGCCCGAATCTGCACGGGGCCGTCAACGGCAATCCGGTCTATGTCGATGGCATCGCCGGCAGTGCTTTGCGACTGGGCGGCAACGCCTTCGTCGATTGCACCAACAACGTCGCCCTCGACGCGATCGGTGAGGCGATTACCGTGGCCGCCTGGATCAAGGTGGACGTTTTCGATAAGAACTACCAGACGATCGTCGCCAAGGGCGACAGCTCCTGGCGACTCAGTCGCAACCAGACGACCGACAACATTCATTGGCGCTGCAACGGCCCATCGCCCGACCTGCGCGTCAACGGACAGGCCAACGTCAACGATGGCCAGTGGCACCACGTGGCCGGCACTTACGACGGCGCCGTGGCGCGGCTCTACGTCGATGGCATCGAAGACGGTTCGGTGGCGACCTCGGGCCCGATTGCTACGAACACCGAGCGGGTCTACCTGGGTGAGAACGCCGAAGCGCCCGGCCGTCAGTGGAATGGCCTGATCGACGACGTCCGCATTTATAGTCGCGCCCTGTCTGCCGATGAGATCCGGTACTTGGCCGACCGGACGCCGGGCGACGGCGCGTTGTACGTCCCCATTGCCTCGCCGGCTGAGCTCTACGACGGCGAGCCCGAAAACGCACGGGCGATCGATCTGAAAGACTTCGCGGCGCTGGCGGGGCAGTGGCGGGACGAGCAGGCCTGGCCGTAGCCGCAGGACCGTATCGGTGTCGCTTGCCTGGGACAGGAATGCGGAAATGGGACAGGATCTATGGCGAAGAGAAGAGGATTCACACTGATCGAGCTGCTCGTCGTGATCGCGATCATCGCGGTGCTGATGGCGATCCTGATGCCGGCCTTGCAGCGCGTCAAGAAGCAGGCGCGGGCCGTGGCCTGCATGTCCAACCTGAAACAGTGGAGCCTGTTCTTCTCGATGTATACCGAGGAACACAACGGCGAGTTTCAGCGCGGGCTCGATCAGGGCCACCACTGGATTATCGTCCTGCGCCCGTACTTCGGTGACGTCAACGAGACGGACCTGTTCTACTGCCCCTCAGCGACCCGTCACATTGACGAAGTCGGCGGGCTCTGGGGCCACGACACCGCCTGGGTCTTCGACAGCGGCTACGGCAACGACCACGGCAGTTACGGCATCAACGGCTGGGTCGAGACGAACGCCCGTCAGGGCGAACACAAGCACTGGAAGACCAAGAACGTGCGGGGGGCAGGCTATATTCCGCTGTTCCTGGGCGCGAACCGTTTGGACGGCTGGCCGGAAGCGTGGGATGAACCGCCGGCCTTCGACGGGGAATTCAACACCGGACTCGGCGACAACATGCGCCGCTTCTGTATGAACCGACACACGGGCTTTCTCAACTGCCTCTACCTGGATTTCTCCGTGCGCAAGACCGGCCTGAAAGAACTCTGGCGCCTCCGCTGGCATCGCGAGTGGGATAAAGACATCGCCGAACGCGGCCTGCCCGGCTGGCCCAAGTGGATGAACTCCTTCAAGGACTACTAAGCTACGGGCGCGTCAGCGCTAGGTGACATTGGCGTAACGACTTCGCACGGGCTGTGTCAATCGGATTTCCCAGTCCGCTACGATCGGCACGCGTACCGGGCTAGGGCACGGCGTTCGGCTCGGCCGCCGCGTCGGCGCGCGTCAGGCGGAAATCATCGAAGTGGATCATCCCCTCCCCGCCCGGAGTTGGGTTGTCCCGATCACCGACGCCGACAAGCATCTGCGTGATACCAGTCAAGTCGACGCCACCGGCCGCGAACTCGCTCAACGGAATGTCCCAGCGCTCCCATACCGCCGCCCCCACCGCCAACGGGTCCGGATGATTCACCGCCGCCAGGTTCCCCGCTTCATCGGCCGCCGCGACGTACACCCGACCCGGATCGTTGCTCCCAACGTGCGGACCCGTGAGGTACAGCCTCAGCGTATCGACGACGAAACGCGTCCAGTCCTGAGGTTCGTCCCAAACGCGATACGCCTCGGAGTACCAGGGGGAGACCGTGTTGTCGTAGCTGAACGGCATCGACTGCCGGCCACTGTGAGCGATCAATATCTCGGCAAACGGGCACTCCAGGTAACCGACGGTCGAACCGGTGCCGTTGTCCCAGCCATCGATCCACGTCTCGTAGATGGGGCTGTCGATGTCGTCGTAGCTCTCGAAATCATCGATGATAAGATAGTCGAGCGTTGTGAAACGCCAGATAGGGCCTTTGGTGACCACGCCGGCGTCGCCGACTTCGTCAATTCGCCAGTAGTATGTGGTGTTCCACTCCAGCGGTGCTTCAGGCGGAACATAGGTAGTCGCTTCCAGAAGTTGGCGGCCGCGATGGATGCCTTCTGTCTCACTCGTCGCATCTCTCACGGCGGCCTGGTCGGTGCCGAAGTAGACATCGTGGGCGACCGCCTCCGTGCCGGCCGACCAGCGCAATGTGCCCGTCTCATCGAGCGTCAGTGCCGACCCATACCCAGGCTGGGGGTCCCACGCTCGCGCAGGATCGCCCTGCATGATCTGCACCATCTCATCCTGCGTCACCGCCCGACTGTAAAGACGAACATCGTCAACTAGACCATCGAAATGGTGATCGTCGACGACGCCCACCCTGAACGGGGTTTCGTCGACTGAATCCAAGCGGCTGTAATCCGTTTGGACCTGCCAGCCATTGACCGTGACTTCTGTCCAGTACGGCTCCCGGACGCACCCGACGTGCACCCACTCGTTGAGAGAATCCGCGGTGAACGTCTGCATATCGGGCCCATTACGCACGAGCCATTCGTCGCCAAGTCCTCCTGTCCGAAGTGACAGATGGTCGAATTCGCCATCGCCACTCATCTCAAACACACCACCTCCGTCAAAGCTGCGGGCAAACACCCAGAGAGCGACCGACCACGGCGCGTTGACATCAATGCCCATCTCCGCAGGCAGCTTGCCGATCTCAACCGAATCCTCTAGCCCATCGAAATCCAAAGCCAGTGCATCGTAGCCCGGGGCCCATTGCGGATCGCCTATCAGCATCCCGTGATGGTTGTGACCGGAAGAATCCAAGGCGACGTCGCCCGCGCCCTCGTCGAACTTCCACCATCCCGTCAGCGCACCGGCAACCGTGAACGTCCAGATACCGCCCTTGCTGACCACACCCACGCCGTCGATTTCGTCGATCCGCCAGTAGTATGTGGTACCGCACTGCACCGTTCCCTCCGGCAGACGAAAGGTGGTCGCTTCGCGCGGCTGCCGACTCTGGTAAATGTCTTCCGTCCCGGTGGTCGCGTTGTCCACAGCCGTCCGATCGGTGCCCAGGTAAATATCGTGCTGGGCCGCGCCCGTGCCGGCCGACCAGCGCAGCGAGTGGGCAAGGTCGACGGTCGGGTACGAACCATAGGCAGGATATGGGCCCCAGGCGCGGGAGACCGCGCCCCCCATGATCCGTGGGATCTCATGTTGCTCGACTACTCGATTGTATAAACGAACGTCATCGATCAAACCGTCGAAGCTGAGATCTTTGCAGATGCCAATTCTTAATGTCAAGTCGTCGGGGGTGTCGAGCCGGCGCCACTTATCCAGGACTTGCTCACCGTCGACGTACACCTCCGCATAGTGAAAATCGTTGGCGTGCGTGATGTGCACCCACTCATCCATTGAGTCAGTCACAAAGCCGAATTCCCAGGTCCCATATACCAAACGCCATCCGTTGTCATTCGTCTGCGTTCTCAGACAGAAGCCATCTCCAGCCGAGACGTGGCCGCCCATTTCGTAGAGGCCGCCGCCATTGAAGCTGCGGGGGTAGACCCACAGCGCGACGGTGCGTGGGGCGTCGCCTCCGATACCTAGTTCCGAGAGCATTTTGCCGGTTTCGATGTAATCGCCCTGCCCGTCGAGGTCGAGGGCCAGGCCGTCGTAGCCCGGGGCCCATTGCGGATCGCCCATCAAGGTGCCATGATGGCCGTATCCGGAAGAATCCAGCGCAACCGCCCCGCCGCCTTCCTCGAAGTTCCACCAGCCGACGAGATTCGGATCGACGATCGGCGGCTCGTCGGCAGCCCCCGCGCCCAGCGCTGGGGCACATAGCAGGAATGCCAGGAAACCGAACGCCATCGCTCCCATGATCTTCGCCGACATATCACATCCTCCCTTCGCTACGCCGCGATATGAAATGCCAAGGATTCCGGCCCCATGCCGCCACGCCTCGCCGCCGGGCCCGCCTCAACCTCCTATGATAGCAGATCGCCCCCTCGCCCTTCCAGCGCAATTCCGGGCCCGCCTGCCGGCATAAGCCGTTCCCGGCGCCGAAAATCTCCGCGATTTTGCTTGACACCCCGCCACACCAGGATATGATAGTTACTTAACAACACCTGATTCAATCAACGCGTCCTGAATGACCGGTGGTCATCCCGAGGCTTCGCTGATATGGCAGGGAAATCCGGAAAACCAAGTCTTATGGCTGACACAAAAGGCTTGCGAGGCCGATTCGGGGCTTTCCGGTGTCATCATTCGTGCAAAACAAACCCAATTTTCGGCGTTTTTGGGTCAGAAACGAGGATCGAGTCGAAAAGCAAAGCCAATCAAACCCAATCTGCCTTCACCGGCGGCTGCCGCACCGACATCTGCCATATTGGCACACCTGCTCCGGACCAGAGAAACGCTAATCCTTTTTAAAATAGATATTTACGAAAACCCTCAGCTCCGGGCACGTCTTTTGCACTGTATTTCCCAGGCGCATGCGGTCGTGCCCGGAGAAGAACCTGGATAGAGGACTAGAAATGAAGTTCGACAAATTCACGTTGAAGGCCCAGGAGGCACTGGCGACGGCCCAGCAGATCGCGATGGCCAAGTCCCATACGGTGCTGTCCCCGCTGCATCTGCTCAGCGCGATCCTCAGTGATGACGAAGGCGTGGCCGTGCAAATCTTCAAGAAGATCGGCGCCAATGCGGGGCGCGTCAAAGAAATGACTGAAAGCGAGTTGGGCCGACTGCCCCAAGGCACAGCCGCCGGCCAGCTCATGCCCGATCCGGCTCTGAACCAGATCGTGCTCGACGCGCAGAACCGCGCCGACAGGATGGGTGATGAGTACCTCAGCGTCGAGCACCTGCTGCTCTCCCTGGCCGCGGTCAAGAGCGATGCGAAAGAGATTCTCAGTGTCAACTCTGTCGGCGCCGAGCAGATCGAAAACGCGCTGAAGGATATCCGCGGTGGAACCACCGTCACTGACGCCAGCCCGGAAGAGAAGTACAAAGCCTTGGAACGGTACGGCATCGACCTACTGGACATGGCGCGCCAGGGCAAGCTCGATCCGGTCATCGGCCGCGATGAAGAGGTGCGGCGCTGCATGCAGGTGCTCAATCGCCGCACCAAGAACAACCCGGTCCTGATCGGCGAGCCCGGCGTCGGCAAGACAGCCATCGTCGAGGGACTGGCCCAGCGCATCGTCGCCGGGGACGTGCCGGCCGGACTGAAGAACAAGCGCGTCATCGCGCTGGACATGGGGGCGCTGATCGCCGGGACGAAATTCCGCGGCGAATTCGAGGACCGCTTCAAGGCCGTGCTCAAAGAAGTCATTGCTTCCGAAGGCCAGATCATTCTCTTCATCGATGAGTTGCATACCGTCGTCGGCGCCGGCAAGGCTGAAGGCGCCGTCGACGCGGGCAATCTGTTGAAACCCTCACTGGCCCGGGGCGAGTTGCGCTGTATCGGCGCGACCACCCTCGACGAATACCGCAAGTACATTGAGAAGGATGCCGCCCTGGAGCGGCGCTTCCAGCCGATCGTGGTCGATCCGCCGAGCGTCGAGGAAACCGTGGCGATCCTGCGCGGGCTCAAGGCCCGCTACGACACCCATCACGGCGTCCGTATCACCGATGGGGCGCTGGTGGCCGCGGCGACCCTGTCCAACCGCTACATCACCGAGCGCTGGCTGCCCGACAAGGCCATCGATTTGATCGACGAGGCCGCGTCCAAGCTGCGCATCGAGAACGACTCGCTGCCGGCCGAGATGGACGGTATCCGGCGCAAGATCATCCAGCTTCAGATCGAACGCGAAGCTCTGAAGAAGGAAACCGATCCGGCCAGCCAGCAGAGTCTCAAGACCACCGAGAAACAACTGGCCGAACTGGAGGCCAAGGACAAGGAGCTCACAGCGCAATGGGAATCGGAGCGCGGGGGCATCGATCAGATCAAGACTTTGCGCCAGCATATCGAACAGGCCCAGATGGAGTTCGAGGATGCCCAGCGCAAAGGCGAACTGGAAAAGGCAGCCCGCTTGAAGTACGAGACCATCGCCAATCTGAAGAAGGAATTGGATGAGAAAGAGGAGCAACTGGCCCAGGCCGAGAAGGGCAAGATGCTCCAGGACGAGGTGACCGAAGAACACATCGCCCAGGTCGTCGCCAAGTGGACGGGCATCCCGGTTGCGCGACTGTTGACGGCCGAACGCGAGCGCTTGCTCCAGATGGAGGATCGCATCCGGGCCCGCGTGGTGGGCCAGGACGAAGCCGTCGCGGCCGTGTGCAATGCGGTGCGGCGCAGTCGTTCGGGCCTGTCGGACCCGAATCGACCGATCGGCACGTTTCTGTTCCTCGGCCCCACGGGGGTGGGAAAAACGGAACTGTCGAAGGCCTTGGCGGACTTCCTCTTCAACGACCCCAACGCCCTGGCGCGCATCGACATGAGCGAGTTCATGGAGCCGCACTCGGTGGCCCGCTTGATCGGCGCGCCGCCCGGATACGTCGGCTACGAGGAAGGCGGCCGACTCACCGAGGCCATCCGGCGCAAGCCCTATTCCGTGATTCTGCTGGACGAGATCGAGAAGGCGCATCCGGACGTCTTCAACGTGTTGCTCCAGGTCTTCGACGACGGACGGCTGACCGACGGGAAAGGGCGCACGGTGGACTTCAAGAACACCGTGATCATCATGACCAGCAACATCGCCAGCCTGCAGATTCAACAGCTGACGGAAGAACAAGGCGCCGATTGGGAGATCGAGGCCCATGTCAAGGATGCGCTGAAGAAGGTCTTCAAGCCGGAATTCCTGAACCGCATTGACGAGGTCATTGTCTTCCATATGCTCGCCCGCGAGCACCTGCGTCAGATCGTCGATATTCAACTCGGTTATCTGGCCGAGAGGCTGCGCGATCGGCAGATCCGGCTGGAATTCACCGACAAGGCGCGGGACCTGATCATGGATGAAGGGTACGATCCGACTTACGGGGCGCGGCCTTTGAAGCGCACGATTCAGCAGCGACTGGAGAATCCGCTAGCGGGAGAACTGTTGGCCGGCACGTTCGTGGACGGTGACACCATCAAGGTCAGCGCCGATGGCCACCGGTACACGTTTGACAAGGGATAGAACGCCCAGGCAACGCGGTCCGCGGTGGAAAGCGTCGGCAACCGCAGGGCCGCTCTTAGGCCTGGGAGAGTCTCAGCAGGCGTTCGGGAACGCGGTCGAGCGGGACGATCTCTTCGGCACCGCCGCGGGCGATAGCCTCTTTGGGCATGCCGAACACGACGCAGGTCTGCTCGTCCTGGGCGATGGTGTGCGCGCCGGCCTGGCGCATGTTCAACAGTCCGGTCGCACCATCGTCACCCATGCCGGTCAGAATCGCGCCGACCGCGTTGGCCCCGGCATACTTGGCGGCCGAGTTGAACAGGACTTCCACACTGGGTCGTTGCCGACAGACCGGCGGGCCGTTCTTCAAGGCGACGTAGTAGTTCGCCCCCGATCGGCAGAGCACCATGTGCCACCCGCCCGGCGCGATCAGGACGCGTCCGGGAACGACTCGGTCCCCATCTTCGGCCTCTTTTACACTCATCGCGCACTCGCCGTCGAGTCGCTGGGCAAAGGACGTGGTGAAATGGGCGGGCATGTGCTGAACGACGACGGTGCCAGGCGCATTGGCCGGCAGCGCGGACAACACGAGCGTCAGCGCCTGAACCCCTCCGGTCGAGGCGCCGATAGCGAAGATCTTGTTGGTGGTCTCGACCATGCTCAAGCGCCGCGGTTGCGAGACTCCCTGCGGTGCGGTGCTGACGCGTTTCTCGATGCGTGCCGTGGAAGCAGCCTTGATCTTCTCGACCAGAACGTCGCACATGTCACCGACGGTAAACGATCCGCCCGGCTTGCACATCACTTCCACCGCCCCGGCCTCCAGGGCCTCCAGGGCGGTCTTGCCGCCCTGGGGCGTCAGCGAACTGAGCACGATGACCGGCATGGGACGGTGTTTCATGAGCTTGCGCAGAAACGTGATACCATCCATGCGCGGCATTTCCACATCCAGGGTCAGGACATCCGGGTTCAACGCCACGATCTTGTCGCGAGCAATATAGGGATCGGGCGCGGTACCAACGACCTCGATTTCGGAGTGCTTGCCCAATTCCTGGGTCAGGATCTTACGAACGATCGCCGAGTCGTCCACCACCAGCACGCGTGTGGTTTTGTTGAGCGTCAATGCCATTCTGGTCCCAATCACAGTCAGATCACTAACACCGCCATGTCCAATGACAACCGCCACCTCACGGCGGCGCGCCGCCCTACCGCAAATACTTCTCCAGGCCGTTCGAACGCACCGTCACGGTGCCGTCTGCCATATCCATGTACAGGTTTCGGGCGGAGTTACCGCCGACGTCCTCGGCATTGATGAACATGCCGTTGCTCCAAAGGACCTTGCGGATGGCCAGATAGTTACGCTTGCCGATGTCGAAACCATCCGGGCCGGTGGCCATGGCCGCCCCGCCTGCCAGGCGAACATCCATGCGCTTCTTGCTGGCTCCCATCGAGACCAACTTCTTCAACAGCAGCTTCATTCCGGAGTCGGCGAACATGAAAGGGCAGCCCTGAGCCCGTTGCGGATTCATCTTTGAAGACGGCAACTGATAGTGCAGCATCCCGCCGACCTGGGGCGCCGGATCGTACAGACAGATACCGATGCAGGAGCCTAAGGAATAGGTCACCAGCACATCCGACGGATCGCAGGAGACCTTCGCATCGGAGATATCGATTACCACTCGTGTCTTGACCATTCTGGCCCCCTACGATTTCATATAGATGGTCGGCTGCACGTACTTGAACGCGTGTTCGATCCCCGTCAGCGATTCCGAATGTCCGGTGAAGAGAACCCCACCCGGACCCAGCAAATTGTAGAATCGATTGATCAGCCGTCCCTGGGTCGGCTTGTCAAAATAGATCATGACATTACGGCAGAAGATGAAATCCAACGGTCCTTTGATCGGCCATTCCTGCATGAGATTCAGATAACGAAAGATGGTCAATTCGCGCAGGGCCGGCCCCACTTCGAACATCTCCCGGGTCCCTTCGCGGCGCCGGATGAGGTAACGGTTCCGCAGCGGCAGAGAGATCGGATCGATGCGCTCTTTCTCGTAGATCCCCTTCTTGGCACGCTCCAGAATACGGGTGGACACGTCGCTGGCCAGCAGTTTGACGTCCCAGCGTCCCTTGCCTTGAATTGCCTCCAATAAGGTGATCGCAATGGAATACGGCTCTTCGCCCGAAGAACAGCCGGCGCTCCAGGCGCGAATCCGAAATGTGCCGGTGCGCTGCCGAGACGCGATGATTCGAGGCAACAACTGAGTGCGCAGGTACTCGAAATGCTGGTCCTCTCGGAAAAACTTCGTCAGATTGGTGCTGAGCGAATCGACCAGGGCCGAGAATTCCCGGCCCGTCCGATCGTCGAGGACATGCTGAATGTACTGGGAGAACGTGCGGAAATGCCCCTCGCGCAGCCGCTTGGCCAGGCGGGCCCGCACCAGCTCCTTCTTCCCGTCATGAAGGTTGATGCCGCAGTGATCGTATACCAGTTCGCTGATCCTGCGGAAATCCGTTTCACTCAGAGTCACATCCTGGACCGCCAATGTTTTCATATCCCGGATTCCCCCAGAGGGCCTGCTCTGTTAAAGGTCCTGTGCCAATTTCACCAAGCCGGGGATGTCAAGAATCAGACTCACCTTGCCGTCGCCCATGATGGCTCCGCCGGAAACACCTGTCACGGCGCCCAAGGCCTCGCCCAGACTCTTGATCACCACCTGCTGTTGTGCCAACAGATCATCGACGAGCAGACAGCAACGTCGACCGTCTTCTTCAACGACCACAACCAGCGCCTGCGTCGGGTCTTCGGTCGTCGGAACCACGCCAAAGAGTTCGTACAAACGCACCAACGGCATCAACTCACCGCGTTCCAATACCATCTCCCCTCGTCCCTGAACCGACGAGAGTTGCTGCGGGGTCGGACGCAGACTGCGCACGATAGAGTTGATGGGAATGATGTAGCGGTGCTCACCGATGCAGACAACCTGGCCATCGATAACGGCCAGGGTCAGGGGCAACCGGATGGTGAAGGTCGTGCCCTTCCCGCGGGTCGAGCTGATATCGATCTTGCCGCGCAGGGATTCGATGTTCTTCTTGACGACATCCATACCGACGCCACGACCGGAGACGCAGGTGATCTTCTCGGCGGTGGACAACCCCGGATGGAAGATAAGCTTGAAGACCTCTTCATCGGAGAGGTCCTGGCCTGGCTCCACCACGCCGTTGTCGGTGGCCTTCTTGAGGATGCGGTCTTTGTTCAATCCTTTGCCGTCGTCTTCGATTTCGATGACAATGTTGCCCGCCTGATGGAAGGCTCGCAGTTCGACGCGACCCGTGGCATTTTTGCCGGCCTTGGCACGATCCTCGCTCGGCTCGATACCGTGATCGACCGAGTTGCGAACCATGTGGATCAGAGGATCGGCAATCTTGTCTACCACTGTCCGGTCCAGTTCCGTCTCTTCGCCCATGGTGACGAAGTCCACCGGCTTGCTGGCTTTGCGGGACAGGTCCCGCGCCAGTCGGGCCATCTTCTGAAAGACGCCCTGCACCGGGACCATGCGCATGGACATCGACAGCTCCTGTAGTTCCCGCACGATCTTGCCCTGATGGGCCACCTTGCGCACCATCTCGTGGTCAAAGGAACCGGTCGTGTTGATCTCCTCAGCGACCATAAGCTGCGCGATGACCAACTCCCCGGTCATGTTGATCAGATTATCCAGACGGGTCGTGCTGACTTTGATCTTCTCTTCGGACGCGTGAGCCAGCGCTCCGGAAGTGCTCTTGGCTTTCTTGGTATCAGGTTTTTCTTCGGTCACCGCCTCCGGCTGCGTGCTCTCCTCTTGCACCGGTGCGGGGGTTGATGCTGCCGGCGTGGCCGTCGGAGCTTCTGTTGTCGTATCTGAAGCGGCCGGTACGGGGGTGGGAACTGCCGATGGCGCGCGCCCCTCGGCCGCCGCCTTCAGCTTCTCCAACAGCGCTGGAAGCTGGGTCTGGGTCGCGATGGGCTGACCGGATTCAACCGCTTCGGACAACGCCGCCAGCATCTTCTTGAGCATGTCGATCGATTCGAACACAACATCACTGTTGTCTCCGGCCAGAACCAGCTTGCCCTTACGGGCCAGATCAAGCAAGTTCTCGGCCGAGTGGGCGAGGGAACCAATATCGGTCAGATTCAGGAAACCGGCCATGCCCTTGATCGTGTGGAAACCGCGGAAGATTTTATTGATCAGTTCATCATCGTCCGGCTGATTCTCCAGTTCCAGCAGCGCCGATTCGGCCGTCTCGATGTGCTCGTTGGCTTCCATGATGAAATCCAGAACCAACGGCGCATCCTCTTCGGAGATCGTGACTTCCTCCGCCGCTGGCGCCGACTCTTCAGCGGCCGTCGGCGTGGGGGACGCCGAGGATTCCGCACGCTCGGGCTCGGCCCCGTCAGCCTCAGCCGCCACCTCGGGATCGTCCAGCTTGCGAATCAACTCCTGGAGGCTGCAGACGGCCTTGGATACCGTATCCAGCGCCGTCGCGGCATCGTCCACTTCCTGCGCGACAATTTTGCGCAGCAGGCCGGCCGCGTCGGAGGTCGTCCCTTCCAATTGCGCCCGGAGTTCTTCCGGGTTCTGGCCAAGCTCTCCCACAGCCTCGCTAATCCGGCTAAGGACCTCCTCAAGCTGCTGGGCCTCAGACAGATCGGCGGGACTCAGCATATTGATGCAGCAGGCCGCCTGATCTACCAGTTGGGTCAGCACTTCACTCTTGTCCATCGTCATCTCTTTCGTTGCTTCAAAAGACTCCGGTTCCCCGGCAGTCACGTCAAATGGCTTCGTACCATCGCTCAGATCAGCAGCGGCGGCGCCTCGGGCGGTTCACCTTCCCAGGAGAAAGATTTGTCGGCCTCCAGAATACGTAACAAAATATTGAAAACGGTCACGATACCCTGGACTTTGGCTTCGCCGTCCACCACGGGCAAACAGCGCCCCCCATATCGACGCATACTCTCAATCATACTTGCCAACGTTGTGTCCGGGTTGATCGTGCGAACCGGACGACTCATCACCCATTTGATTTTGATCTCCAGCGTGGCATCGTCTTCAGGGCGGCGCCACTTGGCGAACATCGGACGTAAATAGGGGCTCACCGCCCCCAGAATATTCGAATTCGAGACGAGCCCTTCCAGCACCCCGTCCTGGCCGATGAGCACATAACCGGTATTGTGCTGCTGCATCTTGGCCACCACCTCCTGCACGGTATCTTCCGGCTGGCTCCAGACAACCTCGGGGACCATGATGTCCTTGGCGCGAACCTTGAGCAGTTCCGCAATGCCCGTATCCGAGGAGTACCCGACAAGGTCGTCGAACATCCGGCCGATATAATCGCCCTCGGATTTGCCGGATTGCTGCGCGGCGTGCGGCGTCTGGGGCGCGGCTTGGCCACCCTCACCGATCACCGCTTCGACCGTGGAGCGAATGTCTTCGGGGATCTGCGCGGTCGCCGCCTTGAGCGGTTCCGCCACCGTCGGAGGATCGTTCGGTGTCGGCGCTGCGGCAGCGGCCTTCGGTGGTTCAGTGCTCGTTCGCTCGGGCCACGGGGATTCAATGTCTTCCGGGGCCGACTTGGGCGGCGCCGCAGGTTCGACGGGCGCAACTTCAGCCGGAGCGGAATCAGCAGTTGCGGCTGCGGCCGGTTCCTGCGCGGTTGCCGGCTCGGGTGCCGCCACCGGCGGCTCATCAGCAGGCTGGGCTTCACTCGGCTCCTCGGCCTCCGCAGAGGATGTCCCCGTGAGCACGGTCTTGGGGAAGACGGCGGCACAGCGGAAATTCGGGTAGGAATCCACGGTCATCTCGTGGAGCACATACACCAGTTCATCGTCGACGCTCAGATCCACCTCGGCCAGATTCTCCCAGAACTTGCCGATGAAAGTTCCCGTCTTGAGGAAATGGTCATGTCCCTTGCACTCCTCGCGAAAGACACGGTCCCAGGAACCGACCAGCAAATTTCCGACCTCACGGGCGGCATCGGTCAGGTTCTCTGCGTCATCGAGGGAGCCGCTTCTGATTTCCTCGCGAATCCGCTGCTCCGGCAGCATCACGATCACCCCCGAGAGAGTGAAGAGTCCACCCTGATCGAAGAGTAGATGGAACGTGCCGTCCATCGCGCCGGTGGCCTCCACGTGATGGACCGCCATGAGCTTCTTGAAGTGTTTTTGAACGTCCTTGACAGTCCCGGTGCCAACCTCCTGACGCGTACACGCCACGTCCGCGTCGAACATGGCGGCGATGTCGTCGCAGAAAGCTTCAAACGAGCTCTGAGACAACTCTTCCGTACGCGATTCAATATCGGCTGCTAGCACTGTCATAGCTATTCCCTACTGAATATCCCCGGGGCCGGATTCCGCACCGGCAAAAACCGATCCGCCCTCTTCCCTGGACCTTTCTCAGTCGTCTTTCTCACGATACAACAAGGAGAAGCGAATATTGTGTTCCTCTTCGAGACTGGCGTTGATCACGAGTTCGCTGGCTCTCTCGCCCAGGCTGTTCTTAAGTTCCATGCCCTGAACGACGGACGGAATGGACACTTCCACATTGCTGACGTGGTCCTGAATCCGGGCCTTGACCGCGCCCATGACCATGTTCGCCACCTCTCCTACGGCGTCATTGATGTCATCCTCGCTGATCTCATCCTCTGGATCCATGCCCAGCATATTGGCAGCAATGGTTCGCGCGCAATTGACGCCGCAGCAGATGCCCAGACACCCTTCGAGGCTGCCCTTGAAGGTAATCGTGCCCAGGAGTGTCACATCTTCCATCTCCCATGGCTGGTCCGTGGTCTCCTCCAACGTCATGAAGATCATCGTCTCGAACACTTCTTTTGCGCCATCCAGGACGTTGTCCCGCAGAGACGTCATCGTCACCATTGTCAGCTCTCCATCCTCAGTATCATTCACGAATCTGAAATCTCGTCACACCGTCTCACAACAGTCTGAGACCTGAGACTCCAGATCCCAAACCTCAGAGCTTTTAGCTAGTTCAACAGCGGCGCCAGCTTCTCTTGGAACTTCTCCGGCGTAAATGGCTTGGTGATGTAGCCATCGGCTCCATCGGCCATCACCTGATCGATCAGGTCCTGACCGCTTTCCGTCGAGACCATGACAATCTTGGTCCCGTTGCAACTGGCCATCTCCCGCGCCTTCTTCACCAGTTCCGTGCCATTCATCTCCGGCATATTGACATCACACAGCATGACGTCGACCGGTCCGGCTTCGAGTATCTGCAGCGCCTCGACACCACTGCCAGCCTCTTCGGTGCGTTCGAACTCCAAACCTGACATGCGCACGGTCCGCATAATAATCTTCCGCATCGTTGCCGAATCATCGACGATCATCAGTGACTTTCCCATAGCAATTCCCCACTTTCCCAATTAGTCAACTTCTTCGGGAGCAGTTCTGCAGGGGGTCCATCAGCCCTATTGAATGGATTGTAACCTGTCGGACTGCCCCCGGCTGCCCCCAACAACATCTGCAGACACAATTCATCGGATATCTAGTCGGCCGTTCCCGGCTCCGCCTCAAGTTGTTTCTCATTCATTTCGCCGCTTTCTTGGACATTGAGTCCGCAGGAACCCTATGAACTCTGTTTTCGGGCCCTGTACGAAACGATCTGAACCGATGGCGGGACGGCAAGGTCCGATCTCGCGCGCCGCCGGAGGCGGGCCAAGGGCTGTCACGACGTGGTCTCTTGTAGGCCCGCCGCCTGCTCGATCGCCCCCTCGGCCAGCGATTGCGATGCCGCCGAGACCTGCCCCGAAGCGTCAGCCACTTGTCCCGAGCCTTCGCGGGGACTGTTGATGATAAGCTTCAATGCGGTGATGATACCATGCGCGACGAGGATCGCCGCGACCACACCGAAAACCATGGCGATCAGCGACAAGACACTGACACTCATCTTGGTCCAGCGGGCGGAAGCGGGCAATCATACCCACATCTGGCACAGTCTCCCGGGCGCCGAATCCCGTATCAGACGACGCGGAAAGATGGGAGGATGGCGATGTGCCCTGAGGAAGATTCGCTGAGCCCACGCAAACCGGCCCGTTGGGCGACGTCGAGCTTCAGACCAGTTCGGCAGCAGCGTCGGGAATCCACGCGTCGCTGCCATCGGACAGTTCGATGTGCAGCCAGCCGGGTCGCTGTTCGAGCAGTTCGAATTCGGTGCCGGCGTGGAGCGGATCTTTGAAGCGCGGGGGGTAGTTCGGTCCGTCGCCCTGGCGCGCGACGATCTCCGGGGTCGTGACCACACCGAACGTGACCGCGTCGCGACGCCCCGTCTCGATAACGACCGATATCGTCAGGCAGAGCCAGAGCACCCCGGCCAGAATGGCCCCTGTCGACAGGGCCGGGCCCCGGCCAAGCCAGACCATGAGCGTCGCTGTTATGCACAAGGCGCCGAAGAACAGGCCGGCCAGGAAGAACTTCGTCTTGAGCGAGAAATCATAGTGCCAGAAGAACAGTGTTTCCAGGACTCGTTTCTCGGTCGCCGCACTGACTTTGTCCAAGCGCTGGCTGCGTGCGAAGGCCAGGTTGTTGCGCAGGTTCACGTCGGAGCTGTCCAGTTGCAGGGCCCGTCGATAGTTCAGAATCGCGCGTCCGATGTCATCGGCCAGGAAATAGGCATTGCCGAGATTGTAGTAGAGCCTAGCATTCTTAACGCCGCCTTGATCGATGATCTTCTCATAGAGGAGAATGGCCTTGGCGTAGAGTTCATTCGCCCGCGCGGCATCCTTGGCGGCGGCGTTGGCCTGTTGGAACGTGGTGTTCGCTTCGTTCAAGACGCTGAAGAGTTGTTCTCGTGACAGACGCGCGCTGTTATTGTCATGGGTCCTATAGGACCCATAGGACCTATCGGCGCCGGCGATGGCGATGGTCACCAGCATCAGTATCAGTATTCTGGGCATCTTCATGGTTTCGATTCTTCTTCTACCAGCCGCAGAAGCTCCATCGTCTCTTCGATCTGCGCCGCGTCGACCTGCGCGTCCAGTGAAGCATAGCGGGCAGCCTCGAACGTCGCGATTTTCGCTTTGAACCGATCCGCCAACTCTACGTCGTCCGTGGCACTGAGCACCACACTGTGACAGTCATCGGCTGTCAGAGACCCGGCCGTTTTTCCGAAGCGATCGCCGAGGTAGCCCTTCATCGCCGCAGCCAATAGATCATGCCGTTCGCCTGCCGCTTCGTCCGAGAGCGCCTTGAGTTGCCGGACGGCCACCTGACAGGCATGACGTCGGCGCTTGCGCGCCATGGCGTCGGGATTGGCTCGCGTGCCCAGGCGATAAGCAACGCTGGCAACGAACCCCATCAGCGGCAACCCCCAGACCACGGCATAGCCCGGACGCGCCAGCGCCGAGACGGGCGAGAACGTCTGGTTGATGAGAACCTCGGGGCCGTAGTAGTTGGCGGAGAACCCTTCCCGCAAGGCCTCTACGGCCCGTCCAACGGACCCGGGGCTGGTCCCCTCGACGTCCCGCTCGGTCAGGATCTTGGCCGGCGTCACTTCCAGCTCAATGGGCTTCGTGGCGGCCACGGCGTAGCTCCCGCTCCGCGGTTCGAAATAGGCCAGCGGGATCGGCGGGACCTGGGTGACCGCATCGTTCGTGGCTCGGATCGTCTGTTTGAAGACTTTCACGCCGTGCTCCACAACGGGCGAGGCCTTTTCCGTCGGAACCTTGAAGTCCTCCCCCAGGACGGTCTGAAGGTCAGGCCACTGGACGGGCTTGAGGTAGGGATTGCCTCCGATGCGCAGCGTCAGCGTGATGGGATCTCCGACGCTGACCTCCGTCGGTGTCGCCAGGGCTTCGATGGTATAGCGGCCCATCAGTCCGTAGAATCCAGCCGGTTTCCCGGCTTCGGGCAGCGGCAAAACCTCCAGCTCGACCGGCTCGGATTGCACGCTGAAACGTTCGTACGTCGTCCGGTATCGATTGAAAATGTCGTTGGTCCGAACGCGCCCGGTCGCCATGCTGGCCGAGACGCTGACCGGATCGAGCGTAATCCGGCCCGCCTGCTTCGGAATCAGAATCTTGCTGAATGAAAGCACCGCCGCTTCCATGCCTTTGATCAGCTCGCGCGTCTCCGAAACCACCACAGGCACATCATGAATCGTCACTTCGGTTTTGGCATAGGCATCGGCCGAATCCGGCATATCCTCGAGATAGAAGTCGCCGGACTTGAAAGCGGGCACATTGAACGCGGCGTCTTTGACCTGGGCCTTGACGATCCACCGGACCGTCAACACCACGGGCTGGCCCACATAGCACTTGCGTTCCGAGACGACCACGTCCAACGCGAGTCGATCCGTGGTCCCAGGCGCAGACACCGTCACCTCTACCGGATTGGTGGTGTAAGTCTTGCCATCGACGACCACGGCCACGCTGGGCAGGACCATTGTCCCGACCTCCTCGGCCACGATGGCATAGTTCTCCGAATAGCGCACAGTCATACGTCCATCGATCTGCCGCATCTCCTGGCCACTGCCGGCCCGCGTCGGATTGAAGGGCGCCAACGGCGAAACATCGATCCGGCTGGGCGTCGCCCCGCCCTCGACCACGACGGAATAGGTGAACCGCTGTCCCGGGTAGATCGTCGTCTGAGAATCTACCTTGGCATAGACGCGGATCTGAGCGTGCGCGAAGCCAGCAGCCAGGAGAGGCAAGGCAAGGGCCAAGAACC
>CP070782.1:2435112-2439021 GCA_020346325.1 Phycisphaerales bacterium | reverse complement strand
GGACTCCTCCACTTCCTCTCTCCGCACCGCCGGGGCGTTTTCTACGACAATAAGGAAGCGTGATCCCGTAAGAGACCACGCTCCATGACCATACTGCGGAGAAAAAGATGAAGACGACGACAAGCCGCGATGCCCCGGCAACACTGCTCCGAGGCTGCAGTTGCCCAGGGAAGACGTACCCGGGACGTTACACAGTGAGGTGGTGGGTCGGCCAGCTAGACGCCCTCCTCCGAAGGCGTCCGTACGGTGAAGTTTCGCCGCCAGGATCGGCGGGGCCCCATCACTGGCGGGACGCCGAGGCGTATCTAGCGACAGGGCACCCGCCGTAGTGACGCGGACAGACTAACCCCATGCCGTTGGCACGACAATCAGGGCAACTACGTATTTAGGAAACATTAGCCTTCATTCGCGTGTAACCCATGATCCCCAGCAGAATTGATGACAGGCAAAAGACGTAGACACCACGATTGACACAGTGTCCTCGCGACTCCCGCGACAACGTCGGCCATATCTCAATCACAGTTCGCACATCCCCGGTCGATTTCGGAGCAGAAAGATAAGAACTGCATGAGTTTAATGTCACCGCGCGCAGGCTCCGGGCCGGGAGTCTTTGTAAGTTGTCCATCGTCAGAGGTTTGCGAATCACGTCCGGGAGGACTCGAACCTGCAACCATCAGAGTAGGAGCCAGGAGCCACAGCCCTACGCCCTCACCGCCCCTTCGCCAGCCGTGACCACCGCCTCCCTGGCTGACAGCCCATGCTTCAGCGCGTTGCACTTGGCGATCGCTTTGCCCTCGTCCGTCCTGACCCCACCCTTCTTGGCATTCTTCCTGTTCGCTTCCAACTGCTTCTGCGATACCGTCATCCCTGTTTCCCTTCAAAACGATCGCCGGTCACGGCATGCGTGATGCGTGGTCATTATACCATACCCGCGTGTAAAGTACATGTTTTTCAATCGCTGGCCGGGAGCCCCGAAAGGAATCGCCGATTCTACGGCCAGAACCGGCCTTGATGAGTTCTTGTGTGAGCAATCCTCGGGCGTTCTGTTTGGTGAAGAATACGTACTTTCCACCATTGCCCCAGTGGCTTTCGAGACCTACCATGCGCATATAATCACGACGGGCATCTCATCGACGCAAGCACCTTGTATCCTGTCCTCTTTCGGGTTTATCCATGTGGCCAGCATCTGGAAACGAGAAGGTATGAGGTGGGCAAACTCAGGCTCTGGTGCGATTTGGATTGGCACGAGGTCGTCACCGGCACGACTCCACTCCCTCGAGCTTCAGCAACAGGAATTGGCTCATGGACCGTTGTGTCTCGGACATCGCGATGAAGTCAAGCTACCTCTGCGTCGGGGACCACGGAGGACGCAGGGAATTGCGTCCGGGTGGGGCAAGACCGTATTAACTCACTACATGGCTCAAGGAGGACCATCATGTGTAAGAAATCACTTCTTGAGTTCGTAGCTGCCCTGGTACTGGGACCAGTCTTCTCGGCCCTAGCGGGATGGGTCCCGGCTCTCGTCGCCCGGTGGCCCTTGGATGACGGGCAAGGCACGGTGGCGATCGACGCAACCGGAAACGACAACGACGGCATCCTCCATGGCGACCCGCAATGGGTTCAGGGTGTGATCGGGGGCGCGTTTGAGTTCGATGGTAGCGGCGACTACATTGACTGCGGCAATAGTCCGACCTTAATCATTCCCGTGAATATCACCATCATGTGCTGGATCAAGGTTAACGCGTTTACCACGAATTGGCAGGCCATCGTCACTAGCGGTGATGGCTCCTGGAGGGTACACAGGTCCAGCAATACAAACTACATTGCCTGGGGAACGAGCGGCCTTGACCCGCTAGACCTCACGGGAAGTACGGACGTGAGCACTGGCAACGGGAAGAAACCAGGGCATCAAGAGTATACTTCCGAAGGCGTTCACGAGTTGAACTCCGGCGCCAACGCCAAGGGCATATTTCAGGGAGTGCAGGTAAGCCATAGCTCTGACTCGATCAGTGTCTATGCCGAAGATGTAGACTAGCAGTAACGGAATAGAGGAAGGGGATGCCCCGTAAAAGGAGGCATCCCCATTTTACGGTAGCCCAGCACCGCAAAGAGACCTTTTGGGTCTCTTTTTCATACTTGAGAGGGAGATTTTCGATTCGTACACCTTGCGGGGGAGAAGCTTTGCGAGGTGGCGGTGGCTGGTGTTTCGGCCTTGCATGATCTCATTTGGCATATGAAGAGTAAAGGATCTTTCGCAGTTTCTGTTGTCGTTGTCACTCGGATCAATGGTTCGAAACCTGTTCTTCTGTGCCCTGCCCCCCTTAACCTCCACTTGGCGAAGACTAGTCCAGGGTTGGCTGCGGGCTACCACGGAGCAAGGGCTTCTGTACGTATTGCGCAGGGCACGGAAACGATCGAATCATCCAAATGGACATTTGGCCTCCAATAGACTCGTTCACTTCACTAGTCCTTGTATCGGCAGATTTGCGGGGGGATCAGTAGAAGATCCCTCGTCAGTGAACCAACTGGAACGAACGAGCTACAGAACCCGCAAGACTATGTATGATGCTCTTTTAGGTGCTGAAATCCAGAGTGCGTCAAACCAACTCTGATCGTCAGCCCTCTGTCAGAATAGCGACGTGACCGACCACGCCAAATCCATGCGTACCGCAGAGCCAACAGGGGAACTGTTTCGGAGAGGTACTTGGGGGAGGAGGGTCGGGTCTGATCATCTGTCTCTCGCCCCGCCATGACGCATCGGACGTTCACATTTGCCGACCGCTGAAGCAATCCCCCGACGAGGTGCCCCACCACAACCAGACGGCGGCTGATCGCGGTGGTGAAGACGAGATGAAAAGTGCGCACGCGCGAGGCCAACTCCCCCCAGCCCAAAGGCCCCACTGGGGTCCCCTTTGCGGCGCACGTAACGAGACAGACGATATGCGACTCGGGATGGCCTCAGAAGCGTCCGCAAGGAAAGTGCGATGCCGGCCGCGAGCGAGAAAGCGTTACATGATCATATACCGTTTTCGGCCGAAACAGCCCTGACACTTTGACCACGAAGAGATTATGGCCTCTCGACGGCGTTCGCCCTTCTCTCCGTCAATCGCACTCCCTTGACTGGGGATCTGCTATGCACAAGTGTGCGATCGGCCTGACGAAATATCACCGATTCTGACGGCGTGTACAACATCCTGTCGTCACCTGTGGGCAAGCCTGAGGCCGGGCGAGAAACGAAAGGGTTTACGCGCTGCGAATCAGCGCCGTGATCACCCTCTTGATGTGCTCCGGGAGTCTGGGCCAATGCTCTTGAATTTCCGCCAGGTCAGTGTCACCCGAAACGTCGCGCACCAAATGCGCACCTATTTGGTGCTCGGAAGTGTCATGGGGGTGTGCCGGAAGGGCAGGAGGCTGTTTTCGTAGACTGCCTTCTAACGGCTTTTCGCACCGATCTGTAAGGGCTTTGTCATCCTCTTGTATCGGTTGTGTCGCCCCCTGATTCGCGTTCAAGTTCTGTCGCCCCGATTTGCATGGACAGCGAGCCCTTGTCTGTCTGAGAATGGAAGTGTTGCTCTGCGATCACCAGCAGCCAGATGCTCCCCTACTCATTGAATCGGCGCAGCTTGGCAACGTACTGGGCCGCATCAGCCAGGAACCGCTCCGGACAGCCTTGACAGCAGAAATAGACCTTCTTCCCTTTGTACTCCACGAAGGTGGCCTTGTTGACGGAATTGCCTTCCATCGCCGCACAGGTCGTCTGCTCCGCCGCTGCCGCTACGGCCACATCGCACGTCGCCGCCTGCTCAGTTTCGTCTCCCTTCTTCAATCCGCGGGACTCGCCAACTACCCCGGCGCCGGTGCGGACTGAGATAGCAATGGATGCCCGTCGCTCCAATCCCGAACAACGTC
>CP070782.1:2431450-2435012 GCA_020346325.1 Phycisphaerales bacterium | reverse complement strand
TGTCCGCGCACGCCTGCACTTCCTCGTTGAACGCCTTCAAGATCTCCCAGGTCGCGCTGCGCGTGCCGTCGAGCTTGATCGGGGCATCGTGGAAATCCCAGGTCCCGGGCTGCGGCGTCCAGTAGGTGAAGTACTGCAATCCCTTGGCGCCGTAGGCGAAGTTGCTCCAGGTTTGGAACCGGATGTGGCCGAGCGTCGGCATCGGGTACGGCTTGTGCGGACAGGTCAGCGCGAAGGCCCAGAACGGCGTCCCGAACTCCAGCGAGCTTTGTCGGATCCATTCGAGGTTCTGGAAGTAATCGCCGCGGAGCCGGTCGCCTTCCAGAATCGGGTAGTGATCGAAACTCAGAACTTCCGGGCGAAACTCCAGCATGAACCGGCGCACATGCTCGGGATAGGTCGCGCAGCCGAGTTGGGTTGGGCTGGCGTAGGTCGGAAGGAGATTCACATAGCTCCAATGAACCGGATCAATGGCCTTGAGCGCGTCGCGGGCCGTAGCCAGGGCGGCAAAGGCTCCCACCGAGGGCTCGTCCCGCAGCAGATAGCCGGCCAGCGCCGGGTGGTCGCGGTAGCTCTCCGCCGCGCGCCTCAGTTCTTCCCCGGGTTGGCTAAAACGCCCGTCCCCCACGAACAGCTTGACACCGGCCTGGGCCGCCAGGTCCAGCGCTCGGGCATTGCCGGCCGGACTGTAGTGCATCAGGCTGTGCGTCAGTCCCATGCCCGCTAATTCGCGGAACCGATCGATGGATAACTCGTCCTCCGGAATGCTGTGCCAAGCCAGGATCGGGACACGGGCCGCCGGTGCGCTGCAGTCACCGGCCGGTGCGGCAACACAAAAGGCTACCGCGATGAGCAGAACCGGCAGCTTTTCTAAGAGGTGCATCATCGCTCCCTTTCGTCGGCCAGCCTCCTCTTGGCCCCGGAACCTTCCCCGGCAATCAGAGCGTCCAAAGTTGCTGGAACGCCTGACCGCGGGACGGCCGCCGGGCCGCAGATAAGCACAACAACGTCAGGGAGTTACATCTACCGGACGTCGCGAAATGGGCAGAAAAAAAGTACCCCCTAGGGGAGTCGAACCCCTGTCTCCAGGATGAGAACCTGATATCCTAGGCCACTAGACGAAGGGGGCACCAAAAGTCGAGAACCATCAAGTGCCGCAAACCGCGACTGCTAAAAAAAACAATAGCGGCGGGTGGACTCGAACCACCGACCTTAGGCTTATGAATCCCACGCTCTAACCAACTGAGCTACGCCGCCGGTTATGCCGAAAACATGTATGTTACCAACCATCATGGTAGATTGTCAACCGGCTTGGGGCCAAAAATCCGGGGCGTCCCAAACGGTGAAACCGCCCCGGCCGATCTCCCCGGGTCCCCGTTGCACCTGAGCGCGGACCCGAACCTCCCGGCTGGAAGTGACCGCCGGAGCCGTCCGGCGACCTCCCTTGGGCCATGTCCGACCGACTGTTTCTGAAAAAAACGCATTTTGGCATCCACATCGGCCCTCTCCCGCGCGCCATCAAGACGCGGTAACGAGGTGCGCAGACAAATCCGGCCGTCGGTCCCGAGTTGCGGCCAAACGGCATAGCAAGGCGAAGCTGGCAACATAGACACAGGTACATAGGTGAAACGCGATGATGGAGCAAGAATGTGGAAAGTGCCGATTCTTTTCGGCCGCGCGCAGCTGTATGGAAAAACCCACCTGGGGCCACTGCACGTATGCGGTCCGCGAAGAGGGCAACCGCACCGAATCAGAGGGGCGATTCACCTGGGTCAATAAAACGTGCGAGCACTTCAAGATTCGAGAGGGCGTCTCGGTCTTCAGGTAACCGCATGATGAAGTTTGACGTATAGCAAGGTTTCCCACTTGGCTCACATCGACTGGTCTGTGGGGGCGCAGCAAACCATGCCTGTTTCTGCGCCCCCATGAATACTCCGGCCGCCAGCGGGCTCGAGCAAAGTCCGTCGGCATCCCAGGCGGCTCATCCATCACAGCTCTACCGGCCGACAGTTCGGAACAAGCGCCCTTGATCCGCAGGCTCACGTCGTCTATAATAGGGTGGTTCCGCAGTAAAAGCGGTGACAAGGCCTGAGGGATCGGTCGATCGCCTGACGGGCCGCCGCGGCACTGCGATACGGCAACGGTTTTGAGGAGGTACACTCGTGCGGAGATTCGCTTGGCCTGTTCTGGGCGTACTGCTCGCCTCGACGGCGTTGGCCAGCGTTTCCGTGCACGTTTATCGGGCCGACGAGCAGACGCCGCTCGAGCCGGTTGACCCCAACAATCCCGAGGTCTACCGGGATATCATGGTCGGCACCCGACTGACCCTGTTCGTGGTCTCGGACTCGGCAGAATCGAAGTGGGCCGGCGGGCTGTGGATCTCCTGGGACGACTCGGACACGGGAATTCTGTCAGGCAGAGATTTCAACGACCTGACCTTGGTTTTCGAGGGCTCCGTTCTCCCAACCGCCGGCCGAGACCCGCATATCTTCGATAGTCCCGACGCGAGCGGCATGCAATTCGCGCTCGACGTCGACAACGCCATGATAGGCGAATGGTTTGTTCTGGATTACCACGCCAAGGTCCCCGGGACCTGCGATGTGGGACTCTTCGCCTACGGGGGCTATGACGGCTACGATCCAAGCAACGGCGAGCCCCCACCAGCCGGAACCGCCTGGATCCAGAATCTGACCTTCAATCACGTCCCGTCCCAGGACCACAACGGAGATTCAAAGGTGGATTTCCAGGATTTCGCCCTTTGGGCCACTCGTTGGCAGGAGATCTCCGTCCCCGATCCGAACGCTGCGGACCCGAACGATTCGAACGCTCCCGACCCGAATGATCCGAATGTTCCGGCTGCGACTGATCCAAACGAGCCCCATGTCGTCGACGCCCGCGAACTGGCCCTGTTCTGCACCTACTGGCTCGAACGAACGGACGTCAACGAAGTCGTGTCCGACCCGAACGTTCCAGAGGCGCCGTAGCGATCTCTGACCTCTGCCCGATCCATTACGGTTCCCAGCGGCCATCATGCCTCACTCAACCGAACCACGCGGCTTCCGGCGTAAGGCCCGAAAAAACTCAAAAAAAGGCATCCACATCCACAACCTGGGAAACGCCTAGTTTTAATGGCGCCCTATGACCCGCGGAGTGGTTGCCTACGATCTACCCAAGAGTGCGGGGCTCTATCTGATCCACAACCTGGCAAAGGAGCGAAACCATGAAAAGTAAGTATGTCACGACTGCACTCATAGTTACGCTGTGCGTCGCTGCGGTCGCCAACGGCCAGCGTACCCTGGAAAGAACTGAGGCACTCGAGATCCTGGAGAAGCTGGCGAGCCAGCGGCTCACCACCTGGCTGCCGGCCGGCACGATCGAGGCCAGACATCAGGAATTCCGGGCCGCCCGGGTCACCAGCTCGGCCGAGATCGAAGCGGCCATACAGAGCGAGATCCAGGCGTACCAGGCCCGGGCAGACAGAATTGTAAAGACGGAAGAGTTGCAGAAACTCTATCTCGACGCGATCCCCTTCAACACCCGGTACCGACTGGCCAACGAGTAC
>CP070782.1:2417193-2431350 GCA_020346325.1 Phycisphaerales bacterium | reverse complement strand
GAATTGTTACGTTATCTGTTCCTGGTTCGTGGGTGTCCGGTTTATCTGCGCAGTGACAATGGTTCTCAGTTCACCGCTCGACGGGTCAAACGATTCCTGAAAGAGATGGGCGTGGAGACGCTGTTCATTGAGCCGGGCAGTCCGTGGGAGAATTGCTATGTGGAGTCGTTTAACAGCCGAATGCGTGACGAGCTTCTTGAGGGCGAGTTGTTCCTACATATCGATGAGATGAAATATGTGGTGAAGCGTTGGCGGATGGATTACAATCACTACCGGCCTCACAGTAGCCTGGGTTACATGACACCGGCAGGCTTCGCGGAACTGTGTCACCAAGCCGGCGGCCTCCGGCCGCAAACGCCCGTGCTAAGTGGAGTACACGACTGTGGAATCCTCTCATAAGCACTGGACCAACAAAAGGGGGCAGACCAAGAGCTCCTGAAAGATCCCATCGCATTCACACTCGTCTCGGTGATAGCGTACAGAGCTCGGTGGCACCATGGCTTCAATCGACATGGCCTGAAGCCGGGCCAAGCAATGATTGGAGACTACCGGAGTTATGGCGTGACGGAGAAGCAGTGCCGGCTGGCCAAAGCGCGTGTCACTAGGTGGCAAATTGCGGCGTTCCAGGGAACGAACAAAGGAACAATGGCAACCCCTGAGTCATCCCCAGTTTGGGGTGGGCTTCAATGAAAATGAAAAGGTCCCCGCATCCGGGATAATGATCACCTCGTCTTCCGTCTTGCTGATGACCTCCTGGATCTTTCCCTCCTTATCGGTGATGGTTTCCTGGACGAGCCGGCCCAGGACCTCCGCCAGACTTTCGGGGTCCTGGTTCTCCAGGAAGTAGATCTCGTAGGGGGATCCTCTCGCGGCGGATCTCCACGTCGACGTAGGGGATGATGCCTTCCAAACGCTGGTGCTGGGCCTCGGTGGTGTAGACCAGTAGTGAATTGGCCGCCTCCAGGACGACCATCTGAAGATCGTCTACGGCCGCTCCTTCTATAGTACCGTCACCGGCCGGCGCTGGTTTGGGACGGGAGATCCTGGTAGACGCGTTCTTCCCATGAAACGTACTGTCGATGAATCCCAGCTCCTGCAGCTTCCTGACCACCTCATCAGCGTCGGCATGATGAATATCATAGACCTTTAGAGCCCGCAGGTCCTGCAGCGGTACGTCGATGTAGCCGATGACGGCTTCGATCTGATCGTGGGCGTCCCGGGCGGCATTGATCAGGAGAGAGTTCGTCGCCTCCAGGACGACGATCTTCAGGCCACCACCGGGGGTTTCGGTGTCGCCCGCCTTCGTGGACCTGCCGCCCTTGGCAGTGGCAGCGGCAATCTCGGTGATGCCCAGTTCGTTGAGTTTCTCGACGACCTCTTGGGCCGAGACGTGCATGATTCCGTACATCCTGAGTATGGGCAAGTCCTCCTGGGGTACATCCAGAATGTCGATCAGTCCTTCGACTGTCTCAAGCTGTTCTTCCTTGCCGATCATCAGAATGCGATTGGTTCTTTCATCTGTGTCCAGGTAGACCGCCTGTATGCTTCCTGATGACGCGGTGGCAGATTCATTGGCGTTCCTGGCGCGACGTGAGAATCGTGAGGACGGTTCGGCGGTCGGGGCGGCCGCAATCGTGATGGGCATGTGCTGTAGTTCCTCGGCCAGGGCCTGGACCTTTTGCGTGATGGACTGTGCCTGGGTATACTTGAGTCGTCGGAAGCGAAACTCCTTGGGCTTACCTGGCCTGTCCACCATATTGACCAGTTGCTCGATGCGGGCCATGCGATGGGCGTAGCACGTGACGAACAGGGTCTGGGTTTCGGGGATGGCCGAGGTGGTGACGCTGAGCTTCATGTTCTGCAACAGGTTGATCACGCTGGAGACTTCGACGTGCTGCAATTCGAAGATCCGCGTGACCACCATGTCTCCGGCTTCGATGGTCTTGCGGTCCGGCGCGAGCAGCTCCGGGTCGGCGTCCAGGGCCTCCTCCACCGGGACGATCGTCACGAGATTGCCTTCGTAGCGGGTCATGGCTAGCCCTCGGAATCTCAGGATCGTCTCCAAAAGCGAATACAGATCTCGGACGGTGATCTCGCTGCGCAGCTTGCTATGGAGCTTGAGCGTAATCTCCTGATTGCCGATACGCTCGGCGTCGTACATACAATCGAGATGGAGGTATTCGCCGACAAGATCGATCAGTTGGGCCAGGCGGATCTTCTCGGGCAGGGTCAGTTCGAGCACATCGTCACCATCGGGAAAGGCCACAGAGGCTGGTTCCGGCTCGCCGGGCGGAACCGAACTGGCATCGGTCGAAGGTTTCAGAACGCCCCGAGACATCTTGTCATCCCGTTCTGATGCTACCGCGGCAGCAAGTTCTCCTTTGGGGACAATCTCCCGAACGGTCTGTGGTTTCGTCGGTGTGACTCGATCCTGTCGATCATCGGGTGGAGGTAGTGCGTCATTCCGTTCCCGGGGCTCTGAGTCAGGCCCTCCGAACTCCGTCAGTTGCGAGACCACGTCCACGGTACCCGTCTCTGTCGATCTTTGGGTACTGGAGACAGACAGCCCTGGCTGAACTGAGGATGCCGGTGCAGCGGCAGTGGGTGCTGCCGTAGCGACACGATCGCTCTGGACGCCTTCCAGACCCATTTCCTTCTGCAGCCGGGTAATCTCCGGGCCGAACTCGACGACGGCGCGCACCTCGGGCCAAAAACTGGCCGGGACAATCGCCACGATGCTTTCGCCTTGGATGTCGATGATGCCGGGCCGAGTCCTGTCCGAACCAGGCGGAGTGGGAAAAGTGCCGATGGCACAATGACCAATCACCCGGGCGATCTGCTGATTGGACGGCAGTGTCCGGGCCATCGTGGCGGGCGCAAGCGGCTCGATCACATAGGGGGCGTTCGTATCAATCAGGCTGAGAACGACGCTGGCCTTCTTCATTTCGTCTGGTGAACCACTCAACAGCAGGACGTTGGGATCGTCGGGCGAGGCGATGATGCCGAGTCCCAAACCAGAAAGGGCGGTCCGGGCTTGCTCAGCGGTGATGCTCGTCAGCGGGAATGTCTCCTGGCCCAGTGCCTCTGATACGCAGTGGTTCTCGTTGAGGCTATCGCAGCCGCAAAAGAGAGCCACGGCAGAAAGCAGCCAAAGGATTGGTTCACGAACGTGTCTGAAGACCCAACGATTATCTTCCCTGACCGTGCCAGTACAACGCATATGGGGCATCCTCTCCCATCCATTCGATCCTTCTATTTACGGCGTTTCCATCTCACCGTCGGACGCTACGACTCCTCTTTGCGCGGCACGAGCGGATGGTATCTGCCGGATACGCCGCACGGGAGCCCAGTGGGCGACGACAGGCCTGGATTCGTCAGAATGCCGTGCCGGGCGCCTCTGCTTCCTACCGCTTGCTGACAGGACATCGCCTTGCTTCAGGTCCAATGCCATCGCAAGGGTGTTCGTTCCATCTGTATAGAGGACGGAATCTCCATCAATCTCCACAATCGTGACATGGCCCAATTGCGTGCCCTCTCTAACCCAGCGATGGCCGGCGCCTGCTTCCCAGATGAGAGCCATGGAATCTTCCGGCCTAGAAGGGCGATAGCTAATGCCGTGCAGCTTGAACTTAGGTGACATGTTGGCTGGCTTGATCTCAGGTGCCAGTGCTACGGCTCTATTCTCCTTCTCTTCTGCCGGAGACGCTGCAGTTTTCGGCTTGGGCGCAGGCGGGGGATTGAGATAGGTGGCCAAGAGCTGAGCCTGCTGGACGAGGGGCGAGAGCGGGGCACCGCTTTGGTCCTTGCGGCCACCTTCCTGCTTGAAGCGTTCGATGACGGACAGAGCGAGGATGTCTGCGCTGCGCTTGCCGTTGATCAGGCAGAGGACCGAGACCGCTGCCGTCGCGATCAGCGCCAACACGCCCAGTATTCGTAGGATCCTCACCGTCATAGTGTTCTCGTCCCAGGAATGGGCGTCATTCTATGACGCGGGCAGGGGAGATGCAAAGACAATTCTTCTTTATAACGACTATTGTGTCTTCTGACTTACTCGCTGCACCGCAGCCCTTGCTTGCAGCCCTTTTGAGAGACCCTTTCTATGCCATGATGCGTATGACAATTAACAAGCGATCTGTGAAATACGTGCCCGAGATAATTGCGATGTGTGACGAGGCGGAGACACCGTGACAGCTATGCAAGCACAGAGTTCTTAACCTAAAGCAAGAAAATAATGAGAAAGTCAGAACCGCAGGGTTGACTCGCGTCGCGATTCGAAGAGAATACCGAGTGACATCGGCGTGGCCCCGTGTCGGATGTGTGGTAGGGGAGGCAAACACGACGATCGAGGGAGATGCGTGACGGGCATCGGAGCGGGAGTGAAATAGAGGCACTCGGGCATCGTTGGCTGGCCGCGCGTACGGGAGACTGTGGGAGAAGACGGAAGCGAATAGCGCGAGACAAATGCTGGTCCCCTGGTGAGATGTGATCTGGGGTGTCTTCCTGTGACCCCGCGTTCGGAGCCTTGATGAAGCGCTCGGACGTCGGAGGTTCAGGGCACGCTGGAAGCATCAGGCGCATCTAGAAAAGGCGGCGACAGGGAGCCACCGGCAATGATGGAGCCTCGTTATGACGCTGTGCTGAGTGTCTGCGCGTGACGTGAGAACGAGACGATAAGAAGACGTAGTGGTCTGACAAACGGAGAGGGCGGGAAGAGAGAGGGCAGCGACAAAGCCGGCAAGAGCGGTGCGCCGGGGGTGCGCGCCAACGGAGCCGGCGAGGACATAATAGGAGCAAAATCATGACAGATCGACGAGAGGAAGTTCGAGTTGTGGCAGTCCCGACGGCGCAAAGTATAGCAAACCGGTATACGGCCAGCCGAGTTGGATTACTGTTGCTGGTCTGCGCTCTGACAATGTTACAGGTGTGCGCAGCGAACGGCAGTTCTCTGCCGACTTTCCGGGCGGTGACCCCAGAGCGCCCGACTACTATCGAGGACTTTCGCAAAGAGTTGGCGGAGGTCAAGGAGCAGGCTCCCGATCTGGCGCGATCTGAGGCTCTGATCGGCGGAGGCGTCATGGCCCTCGCAGGGGCTGAGAATGTGGGAGACATCCTTGACATAGAGATTGAAGAGTTGGCGCGCGGACTCAAATACGATCCCGGCTTGATGTACGGCTTTGTGCACGACAACATTCAGTTCTACCCCATGTGGGGAGACGTCAAAGGCGCTGCCATGGCCCTGTTGGACAGGAGTGGCGGCGGGTTCGATCAGGCATCGCTTATGATTGCTCTTCTGGAGGAAGCGGCGAGTCAGCCGGATACGCCTCGCACGATTGCGAACGTTCGTTATGTCGTTGGTGTGATTGACCTGACCGCTGCGCAAGTAACGAACTGGTTGGGTATACCTGACGATTACCTCGTAGCGGCAAACGTGATAGGCCTGGCCGGAATTCCGGCCACCATATCGCCCAACCCGGATGGGACAATTAACCACATCCAGATGGGGCATGTATGGGTAAAGACCACCATCGACAGCCAAGCCTATGAGTTTGATCCCTCCTTTAAGAACCACACGTTCAAGCCTGGTTTAACGGGCAGTCAACTAGCCGCAGCGATGGGATACAGTCAGAGTGCCTTTCTCACCTCTGCGCAAGAGGGCGCCACCATAGGCACAGATTACATAAGCGATGTTAATCGGGTCAACGTGACCGGCGATCTCACAGATTACAGTATGAACCTGGTCGATTACATCAAGAGCAATTGTCCCGGCGGCGATCTCGCCGACATTGTAGGCGGGAAGACTGTTATCCCTGCAGGTGAGAGTGTACTGCCCCCGAGTTCATTGCCTTACACCGTTGTCTCTCGCGACTATGAGTTCCCAATCGGGTCTATTCCAGGCGGTTGGGGAACTTGGGTACGGTTCACGCATGGCGGAATTGATGGTTGGCTGTCGTCGTCTGCGATTTATGGACGGAGACTGGTCATACAGTACGACACTTCTAACCGGACTCAACTTGTGCTGGATGGCACTGTTCTGGCGACAGGGGCGGCTCTCGTTCCAGGTCAATCCTACCCTCTCACCCTGGAGCTCGATCACCCCTATGATCATGCAGATGAATCCCGGACGTTCTCCATACGGGCAGGAGGAGTCTACAATGTTATCAACGGATGGGGGAATGTTGGGACACGGGTGATCGAGCGGCACAGACAAATCTTACAGCAGAATCGCCAAAGCGGATACGCGGGCGACTCAGACGAGGTTCTGGGCAAATCGCTCGCTTTGATGGGATTCACCTGGCTGGCGGAGCATTGTCGAACCAGCTCGCTCGTGGGCCAGCTAATGGAATGTACAGCAATCAGCCACCACTGTCTGGGGATTTCCGGCCAATATGGATCACCCTATATCGACATGCAACTTGTCTTTGTGAGTTTACCGTCCCTCACGCGCACCGCGGAGGACGCGATGGCGGCATTCTTGACGACCGGAGGACAGGGTAGCGCATACGAGTATGGTGTGTTTCATCAGCTTCAAGATTATAACGCCGTGTCCACCATAAGGTTGTTGAGTGCTGCCAACGACAGGACCTCAGAAGACAAGATCTTCGCCGCGACGGCAGCAAACTGGACGACCATCGAGCCTCAGCTTGTTGCATATGATGTGTCGGAAAAGAACCAGGTGTATGATTTCATACAGGGCGGTTTCACGGTCTACCTGCCTGAATACGGCGATCTAGGCGATGAGGACTGGACGGGCATTGGCTATATGGCCACCGATGTTGACGACCCCAATTCGTTCTCCGCGGCTTATATGATTTCCGGAGGCTATAACGGAGGGTACGCCGGTCCCCTGGATGCCTACCTCGACGGTGACGAAATGCTACGTCGTCTGTTCGACGAGTGGCTCTGGTACGGACCTCCGTCTTCCCATGCGGAGACACCAGAGCCGATCGATCTGGTTACAGGTGCGTATACTTACGGACGTACGGATCTGTCCACTGGCAACGGTGATCTGCCTTTTGGTCTGTCCTTCGTCCGTCAATACAATTCTACTCAGCACGCGGAAGACGGCCCCCTGGGCCTGGGCTGGACTCATGCCCTGGACATCCGTGCCAAGGTCATCAGTGATGGCTTCCAAGTAATGGGAGATGACTCACCGATTGACGCGGCCGCCAGTGTTGCCGCGCTATATGTTGTCCATGATCTGCTCAGTTCCCCGTCGCTGGCTAACAACGTTGTTGCTTGTCTCAGTCAGAAATGGCTGATGGATCAGATGATCGACAATAGCGTAGTTATCAAGCAAGGCCAGGACGCTTCCCAATTCGTCAGGTTGCCGGACGGCAGTTTCAATCCTCCCCCTGGCAAAGCCATTCAGTTGATCGAGGAGCAGGACGACACATTGCGCCTCAAAGACGCCGCTGGCAATTTCCTGGATTTCGATCCTAACGGGTGCGCGGAGCAGTGGAGCGATCCTCATGGGAATGTCGTCGATTTTGCCTACAGTAACGGAAAGCTCGCCAGCGTGGTGAGCAAGATCGGTGGCATTTCTGCTTCGCGTACATTGTCCTTTACCTATGACGTGAACGACCCGAATCACATCAGTGTCGTGACCGACTCTGCCGGGCGAAGCATTTCCTTCGGCTACGATGCGGCAGGAAATCTGATCGCCCATATGGATCCTGAAACTCACGTCACGACATACGAGTATGATCCGAACAATGACGGGCAATTGACGAAGATCTTCTATCCAACGGCTCCAACATCACCCTTTGTGACGAACGAGTATGACAATTTGGGCCGCGTGATACGCCAGACCAACGCAATGAACGATCCGAACAATGCGTATGACTACTATTACGCCTACTATCGCACAGAGGAACTGGGGCCAAGCCAAACACCACCGAGCGGGCCCGATGCGCGATACGCGAAAGTCTACACATTCGACGATCACGGCCGCACACTCACTGTCGAAGATCAGTTGGGCCGCCGGGCTACCATGGAATATGACGGTCAGCAGCGAGTCACCCGGATAACCTCGCCCGCCGGTACCATTACTGAGTACTTGTACGATGAGAATCACAACATCATACAGACTACTGGGATCGCGTCTCCAGGCCACACAGAACCCAACACAGTTGAGAGTTTCACCTATTCCTCATATGTAAGCGCTGCGGACCGGTGGTTCACGGATCTACTGCAACACGTCGACATGGCGGGCAACACCACCAGCTATGTGTATGACTATAACGACGTGCAAACCCACAGATCCGAAGTGGGTAACCTGATGGAGATTATCTACCCTGAGGTGGACCCGCCCGGCGACGTCAACCAACCGACTGTGGAATTTACCTACTACTCAAGCGGCCAGCTACATACTGAGACCGACCCTAATGGTCTTGTGACGCATTACGCGTACACCAGTCCTGCCTCGGGTTCAAATCTGAAAACGCGCACCGTTGACCCTAACGGCTGCGATATCACGGCTGAGTTCGCCTACGATTCCGTGGGCAATGTGACCTCTTTGGAGGATTCGTTGGGCAATATCACCACGAGCGAGTACTATCCCTCGCGCCGACTCAAAAAGACGGTTTCCCCCTTGCCGTTCAACTATGCGACAGCCTACGAATACTACGACGATGGAAAGCTCAAGCATGTTAAGAGGTACTTGGGATCATCCTCAGGCTCGTCTGGCGGCTCTGCCGGCGCTTCATGTGTGGCTAGGTACCGGCACGAGGCCGACGGACTCGGGCTCGACACTCAGGGCGAGAATGATCTGACTAATAATGGTGTGGCGCTACGAACTTACGGCCAAATGGAAGGGGAGACGTGCGGCACGTATTCGCACACCGAAGGGGATTATCAGGTCATAACCGACGCGAATCTAAGTGCTGACTTCCCCGGCAAGTCGGGGACGTCTAACGGTTCCTTCACCATTTGCGGTTGGTTCAGGTCGGGTTGGCTGTGGTCGAACGGAGACATGTATGTGGTGCGGAAGTTCGATGCCAACGATCTGTCTTTCGGTCTACGGGTCAACTGTGTCAATGGGGTACGGAGATTTCAAATGGTCGTCGGCTATGATGACGGCGACAGCTACGATAGTTACCTGCACGGCTCTACAGTGAGCACCCTTACGTGGTACCACGTCGCCACCACCTGGGAAAACAGCACCAAGGCCTATCGCATTCGCGTCTGGGATGATACCGGCGGGGCTATCCTGGGAACGGACCTGACGGGGACGGGCAGCCATGAGATGAGTCCTGCCGCCGGGGATTTCATCTTGGGAGGGACGTGGACAGGCGAGATGGATGATGTGGCCGTCTTCAATTATGCCTTGACTCCCAGTGAAATCGACGAAGTCCGGCAGCAGACCTTCGACTATCATCGCGGCCCCGGTAGCGATTTCAGCAATGATCCGAACTGCGTGGCGCTGTGGCGTCTTGAGGCCAGTGCACTGACGGCTGACTCGATTGGCTCCAATACTCTGACCAATAGCAACGCGGCGAGCGATGCCAATGACTATCAAGAAGGCAGCGCTTGTGCGGACTTTGAGGGGGATGATCTGGCCAAACTGTATATTGCCGATGCAGATCTGGACGGTGAGTTTCCGTTCAAGAGTGGAACTTCTAACAACAAGATTTCGGTCTGTTTCTGGGCCAAATGGGAGTCCATCACGAATTATCAGGAGATTGTGGGAAAGACCGACAACGATACGAATGATGTCTCGTTTTCCATCTGGAACGATCCTTCGGGGCACATCACGATGGGGATCGGCTATAACGGCGGGGCCAGCGAAGAGGAACTCGTGCTCTCGTCGGCGGTGACTACCGGTCGATGGTATCATGTCGGAGCTACGTTTGACGATGATACCAAGAGTTGGAAGATGCGTGTCTGGGACGATACGGCGGGAGCCATTCTGGCCAGCGATTCCGGAACGGCCACAAATAATGTCAATTTTACGGACATTGGGTGGTACCTCGGTGATGGAGCCGTGGACGGCTATCCCTTTGACGGCAAGCTCGATGAAGTGCTTGTATTTAATGATATTCTGACTACTGAGGAGATTGACGAGATTCGGGAGGCGACCTATGGGGCCTCTTCCGGCGGGTCAGGCTCCGGGGACGTCGCTTACTTGCAGTCGATCACCTACACCGCCACGGGAAAGAAAGAAACGGTACGAGGACCCTATCCCGAGGACCCCACGCCGGCGGAATTGCAGGTCAACTACACGCAGTACAGCTATGACGCGCTGGATCGGCTCTGGAAGGTTACCGATGCCGAAGACAACGTAACGGAGACGCGCTATTACCCCGACGGACAGGTCTGGAAGATCATCGACGCCAACGACAACGCCGCGGTCACCAATGTGTACAACGACGACGGCAGCCTCCGGCAGGTCATCGACGCCAAGGGCAACGTCACGGAATATGATTATGACGGCTTTGTCGCCCTGACGAAGACCACCTTCGAGGACGGTACGTATGAACAGATCGATTACGATGCCTTCAGACGACCTCAGAAGACGGTTAAACGAGGCGACCAGGAAATCACCTTGACCTACGATGATCTCAATCGCGTAACAGTCAAGGACGCCAACGATCCCGACGACTCCAGTCTCGACAACATCATCACTTACGCCTACGATCTGACCGGCAAGCTGCTGGAAGTCACTGACAATACCGGCTCGACAGCCTACACCTACGACGCCGTCGACCGGCTCGTCGGCGTCGGGTATCCCGGCGGTAAGGGTGTCGCTTACGAGTACGACGATAATGGCAACCGCACGAAGTTGACCTATCCGGACAGCAGCTACATCACCTATGAGTACGATGAACTGAGCCGGCTGGTCGCCGTCCGCGACGATGACAACAGCGTGCTGGCCGCCTACTCCTACGACGAGCGATCCCGTCGGGACGGCCTGAGCTACGCCAACGGCGCCAGCATTGAGTACGCCTACGACGTCGCCAACCGTCTACTGGATGTCAACAACATCACGAACACCGGCTCCACCGAGTATGCCTACACGTATGATGATGTCAGTAACCGTTCGAGCATGTCGGTTATCGACAGCAGCGGGACCAGCAACCACGGCTACACCTACGACAGTATCTATCAACTGACCGATGTCAACTATCCTGCCGATGTCAACTACCTGGCTACGGATACGACGTTCGTGTATGACGCGGTGGGCAATCGCACGTCGGTGGTCGATGACGCAGGGACCGTCTCCTATACGACCAATGCGCTGAACCAGTACAGCGCTGTTGCTGGTACGAACTATACCTACGATGACAACGGCAATCTGACGTTTGACGATGTCTATGCGTACGCCTACGATCCCGAGAACCGGTTGATCGCCGTCAGTCTGGCCGCCGCGCAGGGCGACCCCCTCGCGCAGGCGCTGGATACCGATCTGAGCTTCACCACGGGGGGAGACGCCAGCTGGTACGCTCAGACGAGCGAAAGCTACTACGACAGCGACGCCGCCCAGAGTGGCGCGATCTCCGATAGCCAGGAGACGTGGCTGGAAACCGAGGTCGTGGGGGCGGGGACTTTGACGTTCTACTGGAAGGTCTCGTCGAAGAAGAACTCCGATTGGCTGGAGTTCTACATCGACGACGTGCGTCAGGACCGGATCAGCGGCAATGTGAACTGGCAGCCGCAGTCACACAATGTGACCGGCGCCGAGAGCCACACGCTGAAATGGCGCTATGTCAAAGATAGCTCCACCTCGGGTGGCTCCGATTGTGGCTGGGTGGACTACGTGCAATGGTCCGGCGCCTCGCCCGGTCCAGCCTGGGAGACGATCACGTATACCTACGACCCCTCGGGCCGGCGGATTGCCAAGGCCCTCGACGGCGAGACGGCGGTCCGGTACGTGTACGATGGCAGCCAGTGCATCGCCGAATACGACGCCAACGATGTGCTCCTGCGGAAGTATATCTATGGCCCCGGGATCGATCAGCCGATTTGCATGATCGACGTGGTCGACGGCAACGCTGTGTACTACTACCACTTCGACGGCCTGGGGTCGGTGGTGGCGCTGAGCGATTCGTTGGGAGATACGGTCCAGACGTACGAATACTCGGTTTATGGCCAGGTGGCGGCCTCGGACCCGAACCATCCGAACCCGTACTTGTTTACCGCCCGCCGCTTCGATAGCGAGACGGGCCTTTACGACTACCGGGCCCGCTGCTACAATCCCTACATCGGCCGCTTCCTCCAGACCGACCCCATCAGCTACGCCGACGGATTGAACTGGTACACGTACTGCGGCAACAACCCGGTTCTCTTTATCGACCCATGGGGCCTGTGTGAGACCGAGGTTGAATACGATTATCTGAGCGCTTTGTATAGAATAACAAACGGATACGGAGGAGATGTACTTGGCACGCTTCGCGCGATACCCGGTGGGGTCGGGAATGCTCTCACCGGTTTTAAAGATGCCCTGACACGTGTCTTTGTTGACCCTGTCGGCTTGGTCAAGGATACGGTCAGCGGCGCCTATAACGCCGTCCGACATCCGATCCAGACGGCTGGGAGAGTCATCGACCCGCTATTGTCCTCTGATCCGACGGTTAGTGGTACCGCAATCGGGCAATTAGTAGGCGACGCTGCTATAGGCGCGGTCGGGGCAAAGCTGGTCGGCAGGGTCATAGATGGACCTCCTCGAGCCGCAGGGGCGCCGGAAGCGACCGCAGGCAGTGGAACAACATATGAGCAACTCGTATCTAACGCAAAGAAAGCATATCCAAAGAAGGCGGGAATCAAAGAGAACCACCATATCACCCCAAAATACTTGGGCGGTTCGCCGAAGGGGCCAACCGTGCCATTGGACGCGGCCTATCACCAACAGATCACGAATGCGTTCCAGTGGACCTACGGGTACCGTCAATCGGTTCCCGATCCCGTGACCTTACAGACGATCAAGCAAAAGGTCTATTCACAATATCCGCTTCCGCCCGGAACCGAATGGTAATATGAGGAAAGATAACGAATGCGAGAAATAGCAGAATTCAGAGTGGATGAGGATTTCGCTCCTCGGCTTCTTTCTGAGAATGAAGGCAAAAGGCTTGGCGATTCAATTCGCAGGGTCGAACTCGCAACCAATGATCCCCGATTCGAACGAATCGGTGAATTGCAGCGAGAGACAAGAGCCAAAACCGATCGGTCATTCTTTTATGGTTGGCACATCCGCCGTCGTTACACGAAAGAGGAACTCGTGTCCGCTAAATGTCTTCAACTGGCGGTCACGGCTGTCTTCGAGCCTGCTGGCGAGGAATGTGGCACGGAGTACGACGAGGCGACGGCATGTTCAAACTGCGGCGCCGGTGCAGCGCAGGTCTCAGACCTGTACTTGGATTTGAGAAAGGCCCCGAAAAACAGGGACATTGCCCGCACGATTGCCGACGAGATCATCGTCTCTCAGCGCTTGGCCGAGAAGATGATCGACGCCGGTGTGACAGGGTTTCAGTTTCGTCCGGTGCGGCACAAGGCGCGGTATGAGGACGAGCCTGTTGACCTCCACCAGGTGCCTACGGGTCGCGAAATTCTCAGGAGAGCTGAGGAGGCGGGTTTTCCTCATCCGACGGGAAAGTTCTACGTGTGGCTGAATCGTGCGGAGAACCGTGTGTTATTTGAACAGGCCCGAGCGGAAAACGCTACCCTTAAGGGAGAGGAAGACCGACGGAAGGGTAAGCCGATGCCAATCTGGTACCAACTGGTTGTGACGGCCACCGATGCGGAAATCGTCCCTCCGACGCGTGTGGGAATCGACCCATTTGATGACGACCCCAAAGGGGAGTGCCGTTGTCCATTAGGCGATCTGATCGGTCTCAATTTGCTTTCAGAAGTATCGATCCGCGCGGCAAGCCGTGGCGACACGGACATCGTCGCCTCCAGACAATTCATCGGCACGCGCCGGGGGGTGTTGCGACCCAGGCGTGCCATCCTCATCTCGCCCAGAATGTGGCGACTAATTGAATCCGAAAAACTACGCGGAATCCAGATTGAGGTTGCGCATCTCGCTTGACCACATGTGATGCTGAGGATGAAAGGCGCATCAACATGCGAGGCGCAAGATTGTGGAGGCACTGAAGGATACGCGTGTGTTTGTCTGCCTGGTCGTGGTAGGGACACCGATTGCTCGGTGCCCCCCGCACAGAT
>CP070782.1:2414135-2417093 GCA_020346325.1 Phycisphaerales bacterium | reverse complement strand
CGGATGTTCTCCAGTGTCTGGAGCGTCGAGGTCGTTACGTCATAGGGGAAATCGCCCGTGAGCAGCTCGTAGAACACGACGCCCAACGAATAAACGTCCGTGCGGGTATCGAGATGGCCCTGTTTGCCGGCGGCTTGCTCGGGCGACATGTAGGCCGGCGTGCCGGTCACCTCACCATCGGTCGAAAGCGTCTGGAAGGTGCTGCTGCCGAGAATCGTGCGGGCCAGCCCGAAATCCACCACACGGGGCCGGCCTCCCTTATCCACGAGGATGTTGGAGGGCTTCAGGTCACGGTGAATGACGCCGTTCTGGTGGGCGTGCTGAATCGCCTCGCACACCATCAGCATCAGTTCCATGGTCTGTCGGGAGGAGAGATCGTGCTGGCGAACGTATTCGTCGAGCGGGACGCCTTCAATCAGCTCCATCGCGTAGTAGTAAAGCCCTTCGCACAGGCCGCTGTCGTAGATCCGGGCGATGTTGGGGTGGCTCAGACGTGCGGCCAGCTCAACTTCGCGGGCGAAGCGCGCCATCGCCTTGCGCGAGCGGAGCAGATCGGCCTGGGGGACCTTCAGGGCCACCTCGCGCCGCGTGCTCAATTGGCGGGCGCGCCAAACGCGTCCCTGGGCTGCTTCGCCCAGTACGCCGAGGATTTCATAGCCTTTGATCCTCGGCACGGCGGGCTGGCAGCGGCGGTCGCGACGCGGGGCCGGACCGCTGACGGCGGGAAGATCGTCGTTTCTGTCTCGCTTGTCTGGACTCATGTTTCGTTCGACCGGCGCCGGCAAATCTCCTGGGCCTGCGCAAACAACTCGGCCAATTCGGCGGCCATCCACGGTTTGTCTTTGAGCGTGGCCACCGATTCGGCCAGCACATCGTAAGAATTCTGCGTGATTTTCACATCGTGATGGACCAGGGCGGCGGCAATCGCGGCAAAATACACGGTCCGCGCCAGCGCCGTTTCCGTTTGTGAATCGAGCGTCACCGAAAGTGTTTTGCTGGCGTCCTTGATCGCTTCGAGTAGGTTCATGTCACTGTGTGGCTGCAACAGTATCTCGCCCAGGGGACGCTCTCTTGACAGGCCCGGCCGGCCGGCCGCGCGGTCCATCATCATCGCCAGCGTGTCGCGCAGAAGCGACCCTTTCGGTTCGACGCACATCAGCTGCTCGCGCAGGAGAGCCCGCAGGGTCTCGTCGTCGTCTTTCGGCGTGGCAATATCCGGGGCGTCAGCGCCCATGGCGAACAGGCTTGCCATCTGCTCCAATCTCAAGCCGTAGGTCGTTTTCTTTTCCATGGCCCTCTCTCGATCGCGCATTGCGTCCGCGTGTGAAGCCATCCGACTCGATTGTGTCCCTGGGTCGAGAGCATATACCCTTCTTATCGCTCGTATTGGCGCTTGCCGGCCAGGAACTGCTTCAGTTCCAGGATTTCGGCACTGATTTCGTCCTCATGGGCCACGGATTGACGGATGTACCGTCTGAGCGCCGCCTGGAGGCGCCGCTTGACAGCGAAGACCATGTTCGAGGCCTTGGTCGGCTCTTCAATACCGTAACGGGCACAGAGTTCGCCCAGCGGCGGGGGCGTGGTGTCCGCCAGAGTCGGTTGCAGCACCCGGTCGTGGAAGAGGTTCCAATGCGTGGTCATGCCGTGTTCATGACATTCGGCCTCGACCTCTTCCAGCATGCGATCGACCAATTCGGAGACCCAGGCGTAGTCGAAGGACTCGTCCGGCGTGATCGATCCGACCACCTCGGGCAGGTCTCCGGCATAGGTCTTCTCCAGTGGCACCAGTTTTTCCTGCGGGATACGCTTCTGGGCCGTCGCCCGGCGATGGAGATTGGCCAGGTAGTTGTTCAAGGCTGTCAGCAGGAGCGTGCGGAACCGCCCGCGTGCCGGGTCGGCCCGTTGGATCAGATCGCGACTGAGCACGACCTCCTGGAAGAAGCCTTGCGTCAGGTCCTTGGCTTCCTCGTTGTTGTGGCCCCGGTGCCGCAGGTAGCAGTAAACCGGCTTCCAGTAATCCTGGAGCAACTCGCTGATGACGCGCCGGCTGTGGGCCTCGTCGCCCGGCGCCGCCGTGCCGATCATGGTCCAGTGCGTACTGGGAAACCGGCGTTCGGCCCCCCCGATTCGCGTATAATCATCGGCCTTCACGGCTTACGTTCCCTCCGCATCCCGTCTCCAACCGGCTCGGTCGTTTCGGTTCAACCGCCATTCTAGCACAGCCGGCGGCTCGTTCGCAAAGCCCAAGGGCCGAGCCGTGAGGCGACAACGCCTATTGGAGCAGTGGGCTTTGCCGAAAAATTGGCTTTGTTTTCTATCGGCCGTTTTTAGCCGAAATTCTTGTAAAGCATTTTCAGTAATTGAGTTAGGCCTGATTTGACGCGGTCGAAATTGGGTTTGTTTGGCGCGTTCGCGGTGCCTGAACGAAAGCCGTGTGTTCGCATGGGGCCTCTGGGCGTGGCTGCGTGGGCCTTGGGGGGCGCGGCTCGGGCCGAGCCCGCTATCCGAATGCGTTGTCGATGGGGCCGCGATTGCCATATGTTTATTAAATTACCAACAGTCCGTGGCGTTGTCAAGTCCTGAGGATATTTATTGCGCCGCGCCCTTTTCTTGTGTTCCTCCGCAATATGCTGTCTCAACCGGGTATCTGGGAGTGTGAAAACCGGCCGCCTCGCGTCGGACAGGAAGGGCGGCTGCCGTTGCACCGAAATAAACGACCTGCGACGAGAACGGTGTCAGGGGAGCGGGCAGACAGCCGGAAGCGGTCTGTCCGCTCCCGGCAAGGATACGCGGGAACAAGCATTTCCCTGGCGGGAGCATGTTGAAAGGAGCGCACCATGGAGAGGACGGAAGGTATGCGAATGGCGGGGCTCGTCTGCCTCTTGGTCGCGGCGGTTTGCGGGAGCGGACAGGGCCGTATTATCTATGTCGATTGCGATGCCGGCGGCGTGGGCAATG
>CP070782.1:2406013-2414035 GCA_020346325.1 Phycisphaerales bacterium | reverse complement strand
GATGATTTACAGCCGCCGATCTTCTATGTCAATTGCGGCGGGCCCCGCCGGGCACGGTATGTGCGGGTGGGATTCGAACACAAGGAGCGATCTTCACCGACCGGGGGCATCGAGTGGTACCTGGGGATTGCGGAGGTGATGGTGATCGGTCGACCGGCTGCGGAGGTCGGCCTGTTGTCGTTTGCCGCTTCGACCGACCGGATTGAGGCAGGCCAAGCAGCAACATTGACCTGGCAGACCGAAGATGCGACTAGGATCACTCTGTATCCGGAGATCGGTCGCGCGATCGAGCTAACCGACGGGGACGGCGCGGGATCGATTACGCTCACGCCTCACCGATCCACGGAGTACGTCCTGGTGGTCGAAGGCGCATTCGGGCGCGAGATCGACATGGCTACCGTAGTGGTGGACGAGGCCGCCCCCTCGGTGCGCATCAGTGAGTTCGTCGCTCGGAACCGGTTATCACTTGAAGATGGCAATCAGGACAGCCCGGACTGGATCGAGCTTCACAATCCGGGTCCGACCGGTGTCGACCTGACCGGCTACGGCCTCAGCGACGATCCGGCTGATCCGATGAAGTGGACGTTCCAGCAGGTCACGATCCCGCCGCATGGCGATCTGATTGTCTTCGCCTCGGACAGCGAAGAGCCCGTCGATCCGGAAGGCGGCATCCACACGAGCTGGCGTCTGGACGGCGATGGCGAATCCGTGGTGCTGACCGCCCCGGATGGTGTGACAGTTGTAGATGCGATTCTCGACTATCCCGCCCAGTGCGAGGACTTGGCCTACGGGCGAGACATGGAGGGGAATCTCGTATTTCTCGAACCGACGTCGAGGGCCATCAACCTGGCGACGTCGTACGAAGGCTGGTTGTCGCCGCTGACATTCAGTCACGAACGCGGGTTCAGCGATGCCCCCTTCGAACTGTCCATCGAGCACGAGGATCCGGAGGCCCGCATCCGGTATGCGCTCGACGGCGGTGAGCCATGGATCGAGTACCGTCGGCCTATTGCCGTGACCGGTACGCAATTGATCCGTGCCTCCGTCGCGCGAGACGGTTACAAGTCTCCGAGAGCACAGACTCACACGTTCCTATTCATCGATGATGTCATCAGCTCCGACGCGATGAATCCGGATATCGCCCAGGACTCCGGGTACGCGACGCAACTGCGCGACGGTCTGTTGGATTTGCCCACCATTGCCATTGCGGTCCCAACACTTCCCGATGACTACCGCGAGCACGAGGCCTCCGTGGAGCTGTTCTGGCCCGATGGTGCCGAGCCGATTCAGGCCGACTGCGGCGTGCTCCGCTACGGCGGGGCTTGGACCACATTCGCCAAGAAGAGTTATCGACTCAAATTCCGCAGTGACTACGGCGTCCCCAAGCTCAGGGCCCCTCTCTTCAACGGGTCTGATCGTGGCTTCCCTGTCGTAGAAGCGTTCGACGAACTGGAGCTGGCGGGTGGTTCGCACGATATGAACCAGCGTGGCTTCTACATGGCCGGCTGCTTCGTGGAAGATGCCATGCTGGACATGGGCAGCCTGAACCCGCACGGCCGCTTCGTCCACCTCTATATCAACGGGACTTACTGGGGTCAGTATCATCTGCGCGAGCGGATGGTGGAGCATTTTCTGGCAGACTACCTGGGCGGCGCTCCCGAGGAGTACCTGAACGTGCGGGGCAACGACAACGTCGGCGGTTCCTTTATCCCCGGGACTCCCGACCCCGTCCATCGCTACTCGTGGGAGCGGGTGCGTATGCTGGCCGGTTCGTATCAGCAGGTGCGGCCCTATCTCGATGTCGACAGCCTGATCGATTTCATGCTGCTGTGGTTCTATGGCAACTGCGAGTCGGAGTATCGCGCCTCGGGACCGGCCGAGGCCGGCTCAGGATTCAAGTTCTGGATGGCGGACGCCGACGGCTTCTTGCGCAGCAGTGCCCTGAACCTGGACAGAACTTCCAATACCGGGCCCGGCGGTCTGTTCGGCGCTCTGGTGGCCGAGGGCGATCCCGATTTCATGGTGCTCCTGGCCGATCGTATCTACCAGCACATGGCTCACAATGGCGCACTGACGCCTGAGCGCAACACGGCGCGTTTGCTCGATCGCATGGGGGAGATACAGAACAGTCTCGTCGCCGAGTGCGCCCGTTGGGGTTATCGCACACCCACGAACTGGAATGCGGCCGCACTGGAGATCATCGACAATCTCTTCCCCGCGCGCACCGATCAACTCCTGACTTACCTGCGAAACCGCCAGTTGTATCCGCCCTTCGACCCGCCGCAGTACAGTCGGCAAGGCGGGAACGTGGAAGATGGTTTTGAGCTGACCCTCAGCACCGGCAGCGGCACAATCTACTATACGTTGGACGGCAGCGATCCGCGGGCGCCCGGAGGTGGCATCGCACCGAGCGCGCGGGTCTATGGCTCATCCTCTGCCGGGGAGGTCCTGGTCGCCGCCGAATCAGTGTGGCGTTACTGGGATCATGAGGCGGCACCGCTCGGGACGTGGCAGGAAGCTGGATTCGACGACAGAACCTGGGCCACGGGCACGGCCCAATTCGGCTATGGCGACGGCGATGAGGCAACGGTCATCAGTTACGGTCCCGATGCGGCAAACAAATACATCGCATATTACTTCCGTCATCCCTTCGAGATCGGCAGCCCCGCCGGCATCGACCGCATCGTCGTCCATTTGATGCGGGATGACGGCGCGGTGGTCTATCTTAATGGCCAGGAGGTGTTGCGCAACAACATGCCAGCGGGCAATGTCACGGCAGAAACAGTTGCCGCAAACGTCGTAAGCGGTATTGACGAATCGGAATGGTTCACGTTCGAGGTGACTCCCGAACACCTCGTCGCCGGCGCGAACATCCTGGCCGTGGAAGTCCATCAGGCCGGCGACACCAGTTCGGACCTCAGCTTTGACCTTATCCTGGAAGCCCACCCGGCGCAGGATCACGATCCCCTCGTGTTGCATGGTGACACCGTGGTCAAGTCGCGCGTCTTCAACGGGAGACAGTGGAGTGCGCTGAACGAGGCTCATTTTGCGATTGCCAAATAGGTGGCCGTTCCGTCAGTCAACTCACCAGCCACCACCAGGATGCACACTCTCAGTCTCTCCCCTGCAGTGACATCCGGAACCGGCTTTGCCATGCGCCCTTGACGGCATCGGGCAGCCGCGCAGACGGAAAATTCTTTGCCGGATTATCCCTCAGGTCCCGATAACATCCTCCGCCATCGCGTCACAACGCAGGCGCCCAATTTCGTCGGCTGCCCGCCCTGCTGCATCCCTGGTGATTTCGGGTCCGTTCGGATACAATAAATGTGGATTCCGATCGAGATTCCCGGGGGAACATTCGGGCTCAACGATCACAAGTAACGAATCGGAGGAGCGTGGATATCATGCGGCTTAGTCGGTGTTGCGCTGCAATCAGCGTGGTGACCCTGGTCATGGCTGGTACCGGCTGTCAGATCATTCCCGACCGCGGGCTCTCATGCCCGGCTACTGACCTGATACGCACCGGCTTCAATACGGAACCCAGAGTCCGCCTCGGATGCTATCCGACCGACACCCTCGGCACGCTCTTTCTCGGCCGGAATCTGGGATCGCATGGTTACTACTATACCCCGTTTGAGAAGGATGGCATGGTCTACACCTGCCGCGGGGGGCACATCGACATCACCCACCTGAGAATCGCGGCCGACTGGGCCGCCTATCTGGTGACCGAAGCGTACGAGCGTCTGATGAAGGATGATCCGCACTTCTCATTCGGACTCGCCGTTGACCGCTCCACGAACCACGTCCACATCTCCTATCCGGAGAATTGGACACAACTACCACCGGAGAAACGTGCCGCCGTGGCGAAAGAAGTTGCTCTGGCCGTGGGCCCGTATTTGTCCTATACGATGACGACCTGGCATGAGATTCTGACCTGGTTTGGTTTCAAATGTGTCGGCGTGGCCACCGAGTTTCCGTCGGCATTTTCGTGGGAGGATTCGTACTCCAATCTCCTCGGAACGATTATCGCCGGGCGCGCGCTCCACGATACGGAGCATTCCTACGACGAGGCCATCACCATCGCGCTGGACGAAGAAATGGAAAGGCTCGGAATCCAGTCGGCACACGCGGCGAAACGAGCCAGCGCGCGGGTCAAGGGGAAGTGGTTCACTGGATCGGTGTTGTTCTTCGTGGATGTCAAGAAGCGCAACTTCGATATCGGCTTGAGCGATGGTATGGTCACGCCGACAATGCTCAATACCATCAGTCGATGTGCAGATGCGGAACCATTGTCGTATCCAGTGCCCAATCTGGACGTCCTGGAGAAATACGGCTTCTCGCTACAGATGGAAATCGAGCCGCACGAGTGGGAACGAAATGCGATTCTCGCCGTTGCCTATCCCGATCCCGAACAGCGGCAAAAACGGATCGATCCAACCGTCCACTTCACGCGCATCATGGACCATGTCAAGCAGGAGGCGGCCAGAAAATACGGCGAAGCGGTCTTCGCTCATCCCGACATCGCGGCCCAGCAAATGACGGCCAACAGCCAATAGGTTCCTGTTTTCGATGCAACAAGCAATCTCTCGAGGTGTGATGAGCACCTATGGGCGCCCGTCCGGATGCCCCGCTGCGGCATAACCACAAATCTTCCCGCATCGCTCCCCGACTCCATCCGGTCCGCGCATGTGGCCCGAACGAGGCAGAAAATACGTATTTCCCACAATTGCCCAGCGGCCGCTCACTCCGTTATTATGACTATTGAGGCAAGACGGATGTGTATCCGTTGCAGCATGCTTTTGCCGTTCCGGCCCATAGCACAGAGCCGGCCGCACTCGGACGGATCGCGGGCTGTAGGTTGACGCCTGCAGCCCTTTTTATTTGCCGTACGACCATCAGCAGTCAGACACTGGAGGAAACGAACCCGGAGGTCGAGTTGCTAAGACTGTCCCTGCCGCACAGGCGCCAGCTCCCGCAGCAGCCGGGCGGCCGCGTCGGCCATCTTCTCACCGCCGCCTGGGGCAATGCGGGAGTTGACCGTCTCGTAGCTGCCCTCAGCGAAAGCCTTCTTCGTGGGAATGTACCCCGGTGCATCCTGACACAGCTCGATCACGAGCGTCACCGGGAACGGACTGGCCTGCTTGATGGCCAAGCCCAGATCGACGAACACCTCGCCGGGCAAACCGACCACCGCCACCTCGTCACTGAGGCGAAACACCTGGACCTCCAGTCCGATCGTCGAACGGCCCCGCGCGTGAACAGCCAGCGTTTTGTAGGCCTTAACCTGATCGAGGAAAGAAAGCTCGCGCGTGCCGACTTTGTGAATGTCCTTCTTGGCCTGCTCGACTTGCGCAGCCGTGAAACATTGCAGCGGCGCCTCGACAACGGCGCGCCGGACAGCCAACGAGGGTGCGCCACAAGTCTTGAGCACGGCCAGCGCACCAGCCACAGTCTCGCCGAGCGTTCGACCGATCTCTTCAGTCTTGAGACGCTCCTTCTGTGTCACATCGATGTGATTGATGTCGCCGCAGGTGCCGGTGCCAAAGAGTAACGTGAAATCTTTACCCAGAGTACCCCGCAACGATTGCTCAACGTAGTAGGGATAGTCGGCCGCGTAGCGCGTGCCGCCGACCGTGTCGAGATGCAGTGCGAAATTGACCAAGCCGGCCACCGCCTTGCCTTCGGACCCGCGCCGTAGCATGACGACGCCCACATCCCGATCGATCGGCCCCGCCACTTTGACAATGTCAGGATTCTGAACACCCGGGTTGAAGCGGACTGTCCCATTCTTCATATGAAAACGTCGGTTGAAAGAGAGCCCCTCCTGCTGAACCACTCCGGCTTCGAGTCGCATCGGTTGGACTGCTTCGTTCGCCGCGCAGATCGCTTGCACGATACGACCGACCAACAAAGCTGGGTAGTCCACTTTCTCACATGCGTCCTGGCCATGTTTGGCCATCGCCTGTTCATGAAAATGATCGCGCAGGGCCCCGGCATAGAGGGGTCCTGTATGCGAGTGCGTCGCCGCCAAGAGGATATTGGCGGCGGGAATACCGGTTTCGCTCTGGGCCCGCGCCCGAGCAGCCCGGGGAACATCAGGAAACAGGCCGATGATGTCACAGAAGACCATCGCCGCCCGCGTCCGGCCCTGCTGTAACACGAGCGCTTTGGCATGGAGCGGATTGAGTACCCCTTCGCTCAAACGCTCGCGAAAGTACCCACTCATGCGATAGCCCGGCGGCGGCGTAATATCCGTGACCGCCACACCCGCTTTGAGCCCCTGTACCCCCGGTGCTCCGGCTCCACTGTCCGCTGACGTTTGACCCGTCAATGCTTCTAGGAATCGACGCGCCTTCTCGGCCTCTTGCAGCGTGTGGTCCAGATCGCCCGGGCCAAGACATTCGACGACGAGCGGTCCGTTTCTGAAGCCCCCTGCTTGGAGCTTGCCGAAGACCGCCGCGAAATCGACCTGCCCAGTCCCCGGTGTCACGAGGACGTTCTTGGGATGTTTGTAATCTTTGATGCACCAACCGGTCACCAAGCCGTCGACCGAGGGGGCGTCCTCGACAGGTTCGAGTTTGCCATCGGAGTAGTAGTAGATATTGCCGGCATCGTACCAGATGCGGAAATTCTCGTGGCCCACCATTTCGATGGTCTTGCGGCACTGCGGCCCCGTCGCATTCAAACCGCCGTGCGGCTTGACACTGATGCCTACACCACGCTCGGCAGCGTAGTCACAGCACTCAGCGATCGCCTGGTAGTAGGTCTTGAAGAGCCTCTCGTTGCCCGTGCCACCCATGAGCAGGTTCATCGCCCCGCAGGCAGCGCAATTGTCGATCAACGTGCGCAGTCCCTCGATACCCGCTTCCAGCGAACGATCGACCGGGATGCCACCGCCATAGACGGACGCGACCTTCAGGCCCCGCTGCTTGACCTCGTCCCCGACGCGCACGGCCTCTTCGATCTTCGTGGCGACCGAAATCACTAGGCGCGTCTGAGACTTCGTGGTCATCAGGCCCACGTACTTATACCCCGCCTCGGCAATCGCGTCGAGCGCCACCCGGTATTCGTACTTGTCCCATGGACGCGTGTAACAGCCGATCTGCCACTGCTCTGGCGGCTTGACGGCGGCACCGATCTGCCGCACGTTGGCCAGCGTCCAGCCGGCCACGCCCGCCTGAAGCGTCCGATTGAGGAAGCCTCGGCGTGATAACGCATCCCCATGGGTGGCTCGATTCCGTCTATCTTGATTCATGGTTTTGCCCCTGCAAGACTAGACTATCCTTCCTTGATCTCGCGCGCGACCGGATCGTAGGTCATCCGTTTGCCCGTGTCGTACGACCGCACGGCCATCAGGCAGGCAACCGCATGCCGGTAGCCCGCCTCGATTGAGGCGTTGGGCGTTTGGCGCGTCCTTAGACACTGGAGCCAGTTGAGGAAATGATCGGGCTGCGGCACATCCTCTACCGGCTGTTTGCCCCGAATCTCACCGCGCCGCTTGCCCGCGCCCTCGGCTGTCAGCACGGGGCTGGTCCAGTTGACCATATCCAGCACGCCCCGGTCGCCAAAGATCTTGAAGCTGTTGCCGTTGCCATTACCGAAATTGGTCGAGTAGCTAACCATGAAGTCTTCCGGATAGATCCACATCGCCTGAACGTGGTCGGGACAGGTGAATTTGTGCTCGTCTTTCCAGACAAACGTCCCACCCAGACACATACAACTCGTGGGGAACTTCGCCCCGGTGATGTAGTGGACGAGGTCAATGTAGTGACTGGCCAACCCTGGGACCGGACCATCGCTGAAATCGCGATACCCATACCACCCGGAGTACTGAACCGGATCGAACGGCCGCCAGGGGCGATCCATCAGAAACTCCTTCCAGTCGGCATCCTCCTCTTTCACCTCCTTGAGATACGAATACCAGTAGGGCCGCTCGCCGTTGCGGCACTGCTCGATCCGCCCTACGGCCCCGAGAGCGCCTGTGCCGTAGAGCTTGCGACACCCGGCAAAACTCGGCAGACT
>CP070782.1:2402893-2405913 GCA_020346325.1 Phycisphaerales bacterium | reverse complement strand
CTGTACAACACCGACGGCTCCCAGGGCGCCGCCCGCGGCGCCGGCATCGGCGCCGGACTCTATGGCTGTCCCGAAGACGCCTTCACCGGCCTCGAACCCGTCAAGACCATTGAACCCAACGCCGGTCTGAAAGACGCCTACCGCGCCGCCTACGCCAATTGGGAAAAAGTCCTCAAACAACAACTCTAACCGAGGAGAATCCGATGCGACGCCACATCGCGGTTACCGTGACACTGCTCTGCTTCGCTGTCTCAACCGGGGCAGCGGCGAACGATGACGCATTTGAGATCCGCAGCGGGACGAACATCAGCCACTGGCTCTCGCAAAGCGGCCGGCGCGGGGAGGCGCGGCGCCAATGGTTTACGGAGAAGGACGTCAAGCTGATCGCGTCGCTCGGCTTCGACCACATCCGGCTGCCCATCGACGCAGGGCAGATGTGGGACGAGGCCGGCCACAAAGAGGTCGAAGCCTTCGAACTGCTGCACAACGCCATCGGGTGGGCTCGCGACAATAAACTCCGCGTCATCGTCGATCTGCACATCCTGCGCTCGCACCATTTCAACGAAGATGAGAAACCCCTGTGGACCGAGCCGGCGGCACAGGAGAAGTTCTTCCAGTTGTGGCGCGAGCTGTCGGCTGAACTGAGGCGGTATTCCGTCGCGCTGGTGGCGTACGAGCTGATGAACGAACCGGTGGCCGACGATCCCGACGACTGGAACCGGCTGGTGGCCAAGGCCGTGGCTGTCATCCGGGTGAACGAGCCGCACCGCAAGATCGTGATCGGCTCGAACCGCTGGCAATCGACGAGTACCTTCGATCAACTGCGCATCCCCGCGGGCGACCGCGACATCATCCTGAGCTTCCACTTCTACACGCCCATGCTGATCACGCATTACAAAGCCTCCTGGACGAGCGTAGGCAAGTACAAGGGCCCGGTGAACTATCCGGGCTTGCTCGTCAAAGAGGAAGACATCGAAGGATTGCCCGAGGATGTGGCCCGGATCGTCCGCAACAATAACGGGACCTACGACGGGGCGAAGCTCGAAGCTCTTCTGGCCAAGCCCCTGGCCCTCGCACAGAAGCTTGATCTGCCCCTTTACTGCGGCGAGTGGGGCGCCCTGCCCACCGTCGCGCGCGACGCCAGGATGCAGTGGTACCGTGACATGCGGTCGAATCTGGAGAAGCACGGCATCGCCTGGGCCAACTGGGACTACAAAGGCGGCTTCGGCATCGTCACCCGCAATGGCCAGCCCGACCGCGAGTTCATCGAGGTCCTCCTCGGACGCTAGGCGATTTTCCATTCCCTCAACGGGCTTGCCCAACGCTACGGAGGCCTTAGTGATGCAGAGACGTGAATTCCTGGCCGGGATGCTGGGCGCACCTCTGGCTATCTCATCTCTTGACCGAATCGCCACAGCGGCAGATCCGGCCTTCGAACAGCGTGCCCGGGAATACCTCCGCTCGATCAAGCCCAGCCGTCAGAGAGTCGCAGATTTCATCTCGGGCGAATACGGGCCGCGCGACAAGCGCCCGGGTGAAGTCTTTCAATACGATGCCGAATTGGGCTGGGTCCATCACGAGTCGGTCGGCAGCACGGGCGTCGATCGCTCCAAGGTCTTCTACAGCTACGAACCCGACGGTGCCCGCCAGGTCATCAACTTCCCGGACCGGCCCTGCCGGATCCGCACCTACGGCAACAGCTTCACTCATTGCAGTCAGGCCAACAACAACGAAACGTGGGAAGAGTACCTCGCCGCCCATCTCCAGGAACCGATCCGCAACTACGGCGTCGGCGGCCACAGCGTCTACCAAGCTTACCGCAGAATGCTGAAGGTCGAAAAGCAATTCCCCGGCGGGTACCTCATCCTCAACGTATGGGACGACGACCATTACCGCAACCTCGACGCCTGGCGGAGCATTCGTTTCGGATACGGTTCTCGATGCGGCTTCACCCTGCCCCACTTGAGGGTCGATGTCGGCCGCCGCCTCTGCCAACAGATGGAGAACGTTTCGCGGACGCCTGGGGAGCTCTACCGACTGTGCGACGAGGATTACCTCTGGCGAACCTTCAAGGACGACCCCGTCTTGAAAATGGTCATGGCCGCGCGCCAGGGCGGAAAAGATATACCGGATGAGCTTATCAATCCGGTGGCCGTCACCTTCGGCATCCCGGACGAGAAGATTGCAGACGTCGCCACGGGCCAAAGGATTAAGAAGATCCACACCGAAGCGGCCTTGTTCGCCACCCAAAACGTGGTCACCTGGGCCGAGCAGTTCGCCAGAGACAACGGCAAGAAGCTGATGCTCATGCTCTCCTTCGGCCGGGGCAACGTGGCCAAACATCTGCGTGGGGAGCCCCGCTTCGATCAGAGCTTCGTCGATTGGCTCGGCGACAGGCCCTATCCGGTCGTGGATATGCGCGACGCCTTCGCCGCCGATTACCGGAACTACAAGATAGACGCCGATCAGTACCTCGCGCCGTTCTACAATGGTCATCATACGCCCCGGGGCAACTTCTTCACCGCCTGGGCGCTCAAGGACAGAGTGGTTCAATGGCTGGACCCCAAACCCCTGCCCTATCGCTGAGGGCCACCGGATCTAGGGGCTGAACGGCTGGTAGCCCTCGAAGCGGCGGACGTGCTGCTCGTCGTAGGAGACGTACCTGTGGGTCAGGCCCCACTTCAGGGCCTCGAGGGGTCCCTTCTCGTTGTCGGCGGATTGATCCAGGCCGGCTGCGGGTGGTCCGTACTTGACGTGCGATTTGATCTCGAAGTTAATGCCGTCGGGCGACCACTGGATCGTATTGCGCTCCGGCCCGTCGGTAATGATCAAGGCGGCGATGCCCCCGTCGTATTTCCAGACACATATCTCATGGCCGCTGTTGGTGATGGGATTGTAGGGGGATTTCACGTAGGGACCTTCGAGTTTGTCGGCGATCGCGACACCCCAGCGGATCTCGCGGCCGCCAAACGTCTTGCGCTCGCCCATGCGCTCGCCCTTGTAGTACAGATGGAACTTGT
>CP070782.1:2397458-2402793 GCA_020346325.1 Phycisphaerales bacterium | reverse complement strand
CCAGCGCTTGCGATCGAGCTTGACCGGTTCGACCGTCATCACCTGCCCCACGACGGCGCCTCTGCCTTCGTAGTCGAACAGGATGTAATCCTCCGGCTCGACGATGGGCCAGGCCCGGTTGTACCGGGCGCCGAAGTAGCCGATGGGGGCTGGGCCTTCGGTTTTCGGGAGGGCGTTCGTATAGCCGATCTCGACGAAGAATTCGCCACCCGCTTCGAAACTGTGATTCTGCAGGGTGATGCGGATGGCTCGCCGGAAGGGCATGGGCCAGTAACAGTAGTAGGTGCCCGAGCTCGACATGCCCACAAAGAGGCCGCGGACGTCCGCCTCGCCCAGGCCCGAACCGAAGAACGGGCCAAGGGGGACATCGACACTGGGTGTCACCTGGCCATCGTAGAAGATGCGCAGATGCATGTGGTTCAGGCTGTACGTATTCGGGTGGTAGAGCGGGTTGATCTTGAGGTATTGAATCGTCGCGGGGCCGTCGACCTTCAACAATTCCTGTTCGGGACGTTTTCGGCCGCTTGCGGCCGACAGGCCCACAGCCTTGGACGCCACTTCGATCCTCTCCGTAACAGGTTTCGGATCGCTGCCGCACCGCTGGAAGCGGTCGATCAGGTGGGTGTAATCGAATTGCGGCGTCCAGGATGTGAGCGAGACACGCTCATAAAGTTGATAGTAGATATTGTAGAAGCCGGCCGTCTTTTCGGTCGTGATCTTCAAGCGTTTCGCGAACGGCAGGGGGGCCGAGCAACTGAAGCCTCCGCTGGAGATGAACGCGTGCGTCACGAGGGGATAGACGAAAGGCGAACATTGGCCCGCGAAGAATTCGCGCGCCTCGCACACGAAGCGCGGTGTCGTTTCCTCATCGAAGTAGAAGCGCAGCTTGCCCCAGTGCAGATGGCGACGCGAGCCGGTGAACCAGAGATTATAGACGCAGCCCGGCCCGTTGGCGTCGAAGATGACATGTTCGCCCCGCTCGTCGATGTAGAGTTGCGAGTAGGTGCCGCGAAAGCCGTCGTCGTTTCCGCCCGTGCGGTCGTAGCTGGAGAGATAGTGCGACTGGACGTTGGGGTACAGAACGGGCAGCGAGGACAGGTCCTCGTAGAACGCCAGCCCCACCGACTGCGCTTGAGCGTGACACACGAAGGCAATGACGGTCAGTGCTGCGACGACGACCTGCTTCTTCATATCCGGCCTCACGACTGAACCCGCATGGATGATGTCGCCGCCACCATAGCACATCGGGCGGCAAATGCAAGACCGTTGCCGCAGATGCGCGCTCCTGTCGTGTCGGGTCTCTGCGACGCTAGGGCAGCGGAAGCTGGCAATGCGTGCGCAGCAGCTCGCGAATATCGAGCAGGTCGTTCTCGTCGCCCAGGTAACGCCGCACGTAGTCAAGCATGGCGTTGGTCTGCTCGGCGCCTTTGGGATAGGCGAAGAGGTATCTGACGGCGCTATCCACCGCCTGGCTGATGTCGCCGGCCGCCTCGGCCTGTCGGAATGCCACCGCGAAGCGCTGCCCGTGTTTGGTAAGTGCCGCACTCAGCGGGCGTTTGAGCTTTTCCATCGTCGCTTGCGCGGCGCTGTCGAGCAGGGTTCGGTCGTCGGGCAACTCCAGCGGGTCTTCCGAGACATTGTGGGCCGGATCGGCCGCGACCATGCGGTCGGACTGCGCGTACTGGCCTTCCACCTGTTCGGCCAGGATCAACTCGCCCGTAGCGGCATCCAGCATCTTGAGCATGCACGTGATCTTCGCGGTCCACGTCACTTCCTCGACCGGGAACTCATGCTTGACCATGTTGGGCACCAGCACTTCCCGGGGCGTCGCTTCCAGGCGGGCTTGAGTGGCCCCCAGGTGTGTGGCCGCTTCGACCAGTCGCTCCCGGGCGGTTGCGACGTCGGCTGCCGCTTTACGCTTGCGTTCCTGAAGCACGGGGTCAAAGGGATCGGCATGCTCGTAGCGCGCCAGACGGGCTTCGGCCTCGGCCAGCCGCCGGCGGGCCCGCTCCAGGTTCCGTTGCGCCTCCTCGACTTCGGCGACCGCCTGTTCGTATTCGGGATTGGCTTCGGGCCGGAAGCCGTCCTGGTACGTCGATTCGCCGCGTCCGACTTCCTTGGTTTGTGTCACGACCTTGCTGTCCAGGATCTCACCGACCAGATGGGCGTCGATGCCTTCCAGCGCGGCGGAACCGGAAGGCTGGACGCTGCCGTTGGGGTGGTCGAGGACGGTCTGCGGATCGGGGCGCTCGACCAGGACCACGTTGGTCGGCCGCGTACGCGTCAGGTGTTCCAGCGCCACCGAGGCCAGCGAGTTGGCTATGGTCCGCCGCTCGGGCGTGGCGCGAAAGCCGAGGAAGGCGACCGTATAGCGCACCGCATCGCGGACCTGCCCGGCCGCTTGGCCCAGTTGACGTCGGGCGTCGAAATTGCCCGGCTCATAACCGGCCGCCGCGGCCGCATGCACAACGGCGGTGCCGGCCAGGCCGTTTTCATAGTAGCGTTGCGCCGTCTGCAGATGGCGTCGCGCCAATCGGCACTTGGCCTCGGCGATCAGGGTGTCGATGTCTCCGTACCCGGCGAGCAGGTCCTGGCTTTGGCGAAACGATTTCAACGCGGCGGCGTATCGGCCGCCCTCCAGCGCCTGGCGCCCTTGGCGGATATGGAGATCGCAGACGGCCCGCCGCGCCCGGCTCAGCAGGCCGGGCAGTTCGTCCTGCGTTGGGTACAAGGTCTGAGCCCGTTCGAGCAGCCGCAAGGCTTCCTGGCTGTCCCCTTGTTGCAGTAGAACTCGTCCGCGCGCGATCAGGTCGGCAGCCTCGCGTCGGTTTCTGACTGTCTCGACCACGGCGTTCGCCTCGCGGCCGGCCCGTTTGTAGCCCAGGGCTCGCTGCGCCTCGGCTTGGGCGCTGCTCAGATCGTTCTCACGCAGCGCTGCTTCGGCCCGTCCGAGATATTGCTGGTACGCGCGTTCGCGGATCTGCTTGAGGTCGCCATCGCCTCCTGGCATGCTGCGGTATTGGCGCAGCGCCTGCTCCATGTGCTGGATTGCCTCGTCCCATCTCTGCTCTTCGGCCAGGGCCAGCGCCTCGGCCCGCCGCTGCTCGGCCTCGGCGATCGCCTGTCGCACCCGCTGGCGGAAGGCCAGATAGCGCGTATCTTGTGGGCAGTATGTCACGCAGCGCTCGATCAGCATCTGGGCCTCGCCCAGATCGGTATTGGTGAACGTGTTCTCGGCGCGGTTGTAGAAGTACCAGGCCGCTTCCTTCTTGACCTCCGCCAGTTTCGCGCGGTAGCGTTCGGCGGTCTTGTCCTTGTTCTTCGCCTCGGCCAGACGGACCGCTTCCTCCAGTTCGGCGATCGCCTGTTGATACTGGCCTTCTTCGGACAGCTTCGTGCCGCGTTTGAACGCCTTCTGATGGGCGCAGCTGGCGAGGAGCATCAGCAGCGCCAGGCCCACCAGCCCGACGCCGGTTCCGCCGCGTCGATGTTCCCGCTTCCTCGTCCGCGTTCGAATCCGTGTCATCTCGATACCGCCTTTCTCCACATCCTTAAAGAGCCGTTGGCTTCTCGGGGCTCGCCGGGCGAGCCGGACCTCATTCTAGCGTTTCTCGCGTTCCAGGCAAGCTTCGCCTCGGATCGCCGCGATAAGGCATCTCTATCGATACGATAAGGCGCCGAGCAGGCCGGGCGTCACCAGAAAACGGGGACTGGTACGTTCCGAGCAGCAGTGAGGGTTGTACCTGTCCCCGCTTTCTGTGCCTGGGTCTATTTCCAGCGGAGGGCGTAGAGCTCTCCTTCGGTGCGGATGAACCTGACGGTGCCGTCGTTGAGCAGGACGCAGCCACCTCTGGGATCGTGGTTGTCAAACGTAAACAACTCCGGCCCGCCATGTTGGTTCCATCCAGCCGTCGTTTCGAACAGCAGGACAGTTTCTGGCGGAGAATTCGGCTCGCAGTTGGGGTTGATTGCGTAGTGACACGGGCCTTCCTGCATGTTGGGACACACAAACCTCTCCCCTATTGATTCTTCAGGTTGGTGGCGATCTCGAAGAGCTCGCGCAAGAACATCGCACCACTCGAAAGGCCGGGGATATGCCTTCCCCTCTCTCGGCAGAACGTAGAACGTGGCCGCAAGCGTGTGCAGTCTATGAGCGCACATTACCCGTCGCCGAAAGGGCCGTACTTGCGGGGTCAGTTGCTGCAGGGCCCGGTAGATGCGGCATTCCAACTTAGCGCCATTCTCAGTCTCCAGAATCCGACCGTCTCGCGTGACAAATGATGTCAGTTGTCTACCGTCTTGGTAGCATGTAACCTCAACAAAATTCGGTGTCGTACCCGGTCGCGTCAGTGGCGCTGGGTCGGACGCCAACGCCATCTCATGGGCAATCGTCGCGATGCTGTCTCGATCATTCAACACGACCGTATCCAAGGACCGCAAGTATTGCATCTCTTCGGCGCTGAGAAGTGTCTTGTCATTACTTCGTGCAAAGAAGAACTCGAATGTCGACGGGTGATATTCGATCTCGACGCGCGTGCAACCTGTCAGGTCCGGAAGTGACAACACTGGCCGTGGATGGAAGACCTGCCACAGACGCATGGCACCAGGGACGACTACTCCCAACATCACCGTGGTCAGCACAATGGTGCCGGCAATGACGTAGCCCCAGAAGTCTCGACTCTGTCTCCAACGGTCCCAACGTGATCCCACTGCAAATACCTCTCCCGGATTTCAGTACTCGCTAGCCACTACGTCACTGGCCAGGTCTCCATCCCCAACTCCTGCGGAGTTGAGGCTGCCACCCGCGGCTGCCAGGAGCTGGGGCTAGTTCTGGGCGGCGCAGATTTGGGTGACGGACCAGGTCTCGTCGACCCAGAGACCGAGGATGCGGATGCCCGGGCACTGGGCCGCAACGAAGCGCACGGCCAGATCGAGCTGATTCATCTGCACGTCCTTGCCGGCCGGGTTGCCGGCGCAGTCGTGGTGGGCGACGATCGCGACACATTTGGAGCCATGCTTGTCAGTGGAGATCCGCACGCGGCTCAGGATCGATGCGGCCAAAGCCGACTGGGGCTCTTCGGCCAGAATCCGCACTGGCCCGGCCTCTGTGACGGTATCGATGTAGTCGACTTCGAGTTGCTCTTTGAGATACGCATTGACGGGAAGCTGCGTCCGCCCGTCCATACAGTTGATCGCCGTACCGAATGACATGGCTTATCCTTCTTGTTCGAACCTCGTTTGTGTCTGAAATCAGTGTCGGGACAGGATACGGCATTGGGGCGGGGAGGCCAACCCTAAAGTCGCGCCGCGCCGAGGTGGTGTCTGTTCAGACTGT
>CP070782.1:2390655-2397358 GCA_020346325.1 Phycisphaerales bacterium | reverse complement strand
GAGGCGATGCGCATCCTGCTGAGGAACGAAGAACTGAAGGTCATCCTCGTAAACATCTTCGGCGGCATTACCCGCTGCGATGACGTGGCACGCGGCATCGTCGCGGCCCGCGACCAGTTGAACATTGCGGTACCCATGGTGATCCGTCTGGTGGGCACGAACGAGGAGCAGGGCCGGGCCATCCTCGAGCGAGCTGGCCTGATCGCGGCGCGCCACATGACCGATGCCGTACACGACGCCGTGCGCTGCGCCCGAGAGGGGGGGGCGAAGTCATGAGCATCCTCGTAGACGAAAAGACCAAAGTCATCGTGCAGGGCATCACCGGCAGAGATGGATCGTTTCACGCGCGGGCGATGCTGGAATATGGAACGCAGGTGGTCGGGGGTGTCACGCCCGGCAAAGGCGGCCAGCAGGTCGATTCGCTACCGGTGTTCAATACCGTCTCAGAGGCCGTCGCTCAGACCGGGGCGCAGTGCTCGGTCGTCTTCGTGCCGGCGCGTTTTGCACCGGATGCCATTCGTGAGGCGGCAGGCGCCGGCATCTTACTCGTCGTTTGCATTACCGAAGGGGTTCCGGTCCTGGATATGGTCGATCTCTATCACGAACTCCAGGAGAAAAACGTGCGTCTGATCGGTCCGAACTGTCCCGGCGTCATTTCACCCGGCAAGTGCAAGGCCGGCATCATGCCGGGGCCGATTCACCAGCCGGGCCGCGTCGGCGTGATCTCGCGCAGCGGGACGTTGACCTACGAAGTCGTCTATCATCTGACGCAGAACAACCTGGGCCAATCGACCTGTGTGGGAATCGGGGGCGATCCTATCGTGGGTACCGGGTATATCGATCTCCTGACGATGTTCGAAGCCGACGAGCAGACCGAGGCGATGGTGTTGATCGGAGAGATCGGTGGCGACGCCGAAGAGAAGGCCGCCGCGTTCATCCAGACCTCCGTGCGGAAGCCGGTGGTGGCATTCATTTCCGGACGCACCGCGCCGCCAGGCAAGCGCATGGGGCACGCCGGCGCGATCATCTCGGGTGGTAAGGGGGGCGCCGAGGAAAAGGTCAGAGCGCTCCGGGAAGCAGGTGTAACCGTCGTAGACCGGCCCGATCAAATCGCTGGGGCCCTTTCGTCTCGGGGGCGATAAGGCCGCGCATACCATCGGACCGTGAACGGGCAAGAGTATGGACAACCTATCCTATATCGAAAACATGTACCGCCAGTGGCAGAGCGATCCGTCGGCGGTCGACAGCGTTTGGGACGCGCACTTTCGTAGCGAGGTCGGTGCCGACGGCGCGCCATCCGCAGGCGAGGTACGTACGGCCGGGGGCGACATGGCCTACCGGCAGAGCCGGGTCGACAGCTTGCTGTGGGCCTATCGGGACATCGGCTATCGCTACGCCCGACTCAATCCGCTCGGTGGCGACCACGGGCCCGACCATGATTACCTGCGCCGCAATCAGGTGGGTGTCTTTCAGAAGCTGACGCTCGAGGAGTTTGGCATTGCGCAGGAGGATTTGGATACCGTCTTCTCGGCCGGACGGTTCATGAAGCCTTCGCCCGCGCCGTTGCGGGATATTATCGCGGCCTTCCAGCAGACCTACTGTGGCTCGGTCGGTGTGGAGTTCCTGCACATACAGGACAAGAATATCCGCAAGTGGCTCATCGGCAAGATGGAGTCCACCCACAACCAGCCCTCCCTGCGGGCAAGCCAGAAGCGCATCATTCTCGAAGACCTGCTGCGCACCGAGGCACTGGAGCAGACGTTGGGGCAATCGTTCGTCGGGCAGAAGCGATTCTCGCTCGAAGGGTCCGAAGCGATCATCCCCGGCCTTCATTTCCTGGTGGACAGCGCTCATCGGTACGGCATCGATGAATTTGTCATCGGTACGACGCATCGAGGTCGCCTGGCGATTCTGAATACCGTTCTTCACATGACACCGGGGGAGATCTTCTCCCGGTTCGATGAGAATTTCCGGCCTGGGATCTCCGGCGGCACCGGCGACGTGAAGTACCACATCGGCTACGACACCGACCATATCCTGGACGATGGGGGCGTGGCCCATATCAGCATGGTGGCCAACTCCAGTCACCTCGAGTCGGTGAACGCTGTGGTCGAGGGCAAAGCGCGGGCGCTCCAGGACTGGAAACGGGATCGCGAACGCAAACGCATCGTGCCCATCCTCCTGCATGGCGATGCCGCATTTTCCGGGCAGGGTGTGGTGGCCGAGACGCTCAACCTCTCGCGTCTGGAAGGCTACACGGCCGGTGGGACCATCCACGTTATCATCAATAATCAAATCGGCTTCACGACGCCGGCGCGGCAGGGGCGCTCGTCGGCGTTTCCCACGGACATGGCCAAGGCGTTGCCCGTGCCGATTTTTCACATCAACGGCGACGATCCGGAAGCACTGGTGTACGCGGCAGATCTGGCCCTGCGTTTCCGGCAGACCCACGGCGGCGACTGTATCCTCGATGTGTTCTGCTACCGTCGGCACGGCCACAACGAGGCGGACGAGCCCTCTTTCACGCATCCACACATGTATCAGATCATTCGGGATCACCCCAGTACGGCCACGCTCTATGGGCGGCGCTGCGCCGAGGAAGGTGTCATCAGTGAGGATGAGCAGCAGGCGGTGGCCGAGCAGTATCGGGCGGAATTGAGGCAGGCCCTGGACAAGTCCCGCTCGGAAGCGGTCTCGCACGTCGATACGACACAGGGCCCTGGCTGGGCGGGCATCAATGGTCGATACACTCATGACCCGGTCGATACGAGCGCGTCCGAGGAGAAATTACGCCGCGTGGCGCATCATGTCACGACGGTCCCGGAGGGGTTCCACATTCATCGGACGCTCAGGCGGATTCTGGAGCGTAAACGCAAAGCCTTCGATGAACACGGCATGCTCGATTGGGCTTACGCCGAGGCGCTGGCCTTCGGCTCGTTACTGCTGGAAGGGATTCGCGTCCGTCTCAGCGGGGAAGATTGTGCCCGCGGGACGTTTTCGCAGAGGCATCTGACCTGGTGGGATACGGAGAGCGCGCCACCGCGTTCGTATACGCCGCTGCGGGAGATCGCGGCCGAGCAGGCGGAGTTCTCCGTCTACGACAGTCCGCTTTCGGAGTACTCCGTGCTGGGTTTCGAGTACGGTTACTCCCTCGTCAACCAGCATACGCTGGTGCTGTGGGAGGCGCAGTTCGGAGACTTCGCCAACGGAGCGCAGGTCATCATCGACAATTACATCGCGTCGGCCGAAGGCAAGTGGGGCCGCCTGAGCGGCCTGGTCCTGCTGCTGCCGCACGGTTGTGAGGGCCAGGGGCCGGATCATTCCAGCGGACGTCTCGAACGGTTCCTGCAATTGGCCGCCAACGACAATATGCAGATCTGCAATCTCACGACACCGGCGCAGTATTTCCATGCGCTGCGGCACCAGGTGAAGACACAGTTCCGCAAGCCGCTGGTGATCATGACCCCCAAGAGCCTGCTGCGCCATGCCCAAGCCGCGTCGGTTCTGGGAGAGCTGGTACAGGGGCGCTTTCAGGCCGTGCTCGACGATTCGTGCGATCCGGGCGCCGTCCGACGGATGCTGTTGTGTTCAGGGAAAGTGTACTACGAGCTTGTGACCCGACGTGAAGAGACAGGCCGCCAGGATACGGCGCTGGTGCGCGTCGAACAGTTGTATCCGTTTCCCGAGCAGGCACTGACAGCGTGCCTCGACCGCTATGACAACCTGGAAGAGGTCTGTTGGGTGCAGGAAGAGCCGAAGAACGGCGGCGCCTGGACCTATATGCACGAGCGGTTCCGGACGCACTTGCCGGCCATCGAGCTGCACTACCACGGCCGAGCCGAGAGCGGCAGCAGTGCGACCGGAGCTTTCAAACAGTACCAAAAAGAGCAGACGCAACTCATTACGGAGGCGTTCGAGCCGGCCGTGACCCACGAGGCCGGCCCAGCCTAGCACGAGCAGGGGATAGCAGCTATGAAGCAGGACGTTAAGGTTCCATCTGTTGGTGAGTCGATTGCCAGCGGGGTCATTGTCACGTGGCTCAAGCAGTCCGGCGACCGGGTCGCAGAGGGCGAAAATCTCTTCGAACTGGAGACGGACAAGGCGGTGCTCGAGATCCCTGCACCGGCAGCCGGAACGCTGGAGATACTCGTCGACGAAGGAACGGAGGTGGAGATCGGACAGACGGTGGCTGCGTTGGATTCCGTGGCCGGCGCCGATGCGCCGCCGGAGACTCCACCGGCCCAGGCGGAAGCGGCACCGATGCCCACAACATCCTCTCCGCAGGAGAAGGCGCAAGTAGTGCCGGCGCCCGCTCCAGTGCCGCCACCGCCACCGGCACCGGCTCCGGCGCAACAACCGGCTTCGGCGGCGCCACAGCCGGCCACAGCTGCGCCGACGCCGGCGCCTCCTTCGCCGGGACCGGCCAAGGCCTCGGGTGAGCGACACAAGGAACGCGTGCGTATGAGTGCCATCCGCCGCAAGACGGCCGAGCGACTGGTCATGGCCAAGCAGACCGCCGCCTATTTGACGACGTTCAATGATATCGACATGGAAAAGGTCATGGGCATCCGCAGACAGTACAAGGCGGATTTCGAGAAAGAGCATGGCATCAAGATCGGTTTCATGTCGTTCTTCGTCAAGGCGTGTTGTCAGGCTCTGAAGGAATTTCCTGGGGTCAACGCGATGGTCGATGGCGAAGACATTATCTACAACCACTTCTACGACATCGGCGTGGCCATCTCGATCGAACGGGGGCTCGTCGTGCCCGTCATTCGGGACGCGGACAAGCTGAATTTTGCCGAGATCGAAGGGGCGGTCGCCGATCTGGCGCGGCGCGCCCAGAACAAGCAGCTGGCACCCGATGAGCTGACCGGCGGGACGTTCACGATCACCAACGGGGGCGTCTTCGGTTCGCTGATGTCGACCCCGATACCGGCCTACCCGCAAAGCGCCATTCTGGGGATGCACGCGATCCGCAAGCGCCCGGTTGTCGTGGACGACCAGATTGTGATTCGCCCGATGATGTACGCGGCACTGTCGTACGACCACCGCGTGATTGATGGTCGCGAGGCCGTCAGCTTCCTCGTCCGCGTCAAGGAATACATCGAGGCGCCGGACAAGCTGTTACTCGAACTTTGAGCGAGCCGGTGCGGCCGGCAGGAGGAAAAGTCGTATCGACCCCGATGTCGATGAAACGAGCAATGACAACGACCAAGTGATGCTTCTTATGGAGGCAGATTTATGGCTGAAACAACTTACGCAAAAGGGCTAGAGGGGGTTATTGCGGCGGAATCAGAGGTCTGCCAGATCGACGGCGCCCGGGGCAAGCTCTACTATCGCGGCTATTCGATCGAGGATTTGGCGGAGCACGCCTCGTTCGAGGAGACGACGTTTCTCCTGCTGTACGAGAAGTTGCCGACGAAGGATGAGCTTGATGATTTCAGCCAGCGGATGCGCGCCGCGCGCGGGCTGGCCGAGCCGATCCAGAGCATGATTCGCCAGTTCCCGCCGGCGGGATCGCCCATGGAGTTGCTTCAGTCAGTCATCTCTTATCTGAGCAGTTCGGTCGAGCACCAGATCCGGCATTCGACCACGTGCAACTGCCGTGATACACTGCACCAGATCGCGCAGTTGCCGACCGTGCTGGCCGCCTATCACCGCTTCCGAGAAGGCAAATCGTACGTCGAGCCTCGGTCCGACCTTTCCGTGGGAGCCAACTTCCTCTACATGCTGCGGGGTGAAGAGCCCACGCCGGAGGAGGGCCGGATCATGGACATATGCCTGACGTTGCACGCCGAACACGGCTTCAACGCCTCCACCTTCACGGCTCGCGTCGTGGCCTCCACTTACTCCACCTGCTATTGCAGTATCTCGGCTGCCATCGGAGCGCTGGCCGGCGCCCTGCACGGCGGTGCCAACGAGCGCGTCATGGACATGGTCGAGGAGATCGGCTCGAAAGACATGGTCGATGCCTGGTTGGACAAGGCGCTGGGCGAGCGCCGCAAGGTGATGGGCATGGGCCACCGCGTCTACAAGGCCAAAGATCCCCGTTCGATCGTGATGGAAAAGATGCTCACCGATCTTTCCAAGCAGCGGGGCGACGCGAGTCTCTACGAGATGCTCAAGCAGATCGAGAAAGGGTTCCGAGTCCGCATGGAAGAGAAGGGAAAACCGATTTATCCGAATGTGGACTTTTTCTCCGGCGCCGTCTACGCGCTGCTGGGCATACCGCGCGACTTGTTCACGCCCATCTTTGCGGCCGCCCGCTCACCCGGCTGGCTCGCTCATATTCTGGAGCAGCGCAAGGACAACCGCATCTTCCGGCCCAAGGCGCTGTACGCGGGGCCGGAACCGCGGGCGTACGTGCCTATCGAAGATCGGTAGGCATGTTGGACGTTCGCTTACTGTTTGAACTCCGATATCAGCGTGCCGATCGATGCCTTGGCGTCGCCGAACAGCATGCGGGTGTTGTCCTTGAAGAAGAGGGAATTGTCGACGCCCGCAAATCCTGGATTGAGCGAGCGTTTTAGAACGATGCATGTGTGCGCGCGGTCCACGTCGATGATCGGCATGCCCCAGAGCGGACTGTTTTCATCCTCGCGCGCGGCCGGGTTCACCACGTCGTTGGCGCCGATGACCATGGCCACGTCCACCATCTCCATGGTGGGATTCACGTCGGGCGGCTCGACCAGCAGTTCATAGG
>CP070782.1:2384336-2390555 GCA_020346325.1 Phycisphaerales bacterium | reverse complement strand
TCTCTCTATGTTGACGGGGCCCTGGCCGACAGCGGCGAAACCGCGACGTTGCCCAAGGATCTGGGCACGCCCACGCAGAACTGGCTGGGCCGGTCGCAGTACGCGGCCGATGGCTACTTCACCGGCTCGCTGGCGGACTTGGCCATCTATAACCGAGCTCTCTCGGCCGGCGAAGTCCGCTACCTAGCCGGCGATCGCTAGCGGCAGCGCGCGCCGCAGGCCAATTTGCGGCTGCGTTGACAGACCGGCATGAGTGAATTTCCGTGGGGCTCCTGCCAACTCGGCAGGGGCCCCGCGGCCTGTGCCAGGCCGTTTCTTCTCTTGAAAACGGGGATATCCGGGTCGATCCCACCGTCACCCCCCGGTGCCCCCGATCGACCGGTTTCAGCAAATGGTCTATTCTGATTGACACACCCTGTCCGGCACCTATATACTGATGATTGACCCATGGATGTACGCGCGGGGATATTCAACGCGTGCCGAGCCATGCGGAACTTCCACAAGGGGGTGGTTGTAGAACATCGGCCGGAGGGCCACCAGTAGCGCTGCGAGCAGGGCTGCTCGGTATCTTTGTGCCTCAAGGAAGAGCCAAAGAAAAGGAGGCGGACGCCCAAGGTATCGGGCGACGCCGGGAGAGAGGGTGTCATCATGAAGACCATTGGAGTGGTTAATCAGAAGGGGGGCTGCGGCAAGACGACGACCGCCATCAATACCGCGGCCGCGTTCGCCGAAGCCGGTGAACGCGTCCTTCTTGTCGACCTCGACCCGCAAGCTCATGCCACGATCGGACTGGGGCTGGATCCCGATTCGTTCAAGTGCACGATATACGATCTTCTGGCCCACGAGGGCCAGACCCTGGACACTGTGGTCGTTGACACGGCAGTTCAGAGGCTCGGCTTGGCGCCCTGCAACGTGTTGCTCGCCAGCGCGGAGTTGGAACTGGGCAGTTTGCTGGGCAAGGAATTGTTGCTCGCGCGCGGCCTGCGTGACGCGCGTGACACCTACGACATCTGTGTGATCGATTGCCCGCCGTCGCTGGGGGTGCTGACCCTCAACGCGCTGGTGGCCAGCACGGATATCGTGGTGCCCGTGCAGGTGCACTACTACGCGCTGGAGGGGCTAAAACGCCTGCTGGAAACGATTCGCATTATTCGCGACCGCTTTCATCCATACTCCATGGAGAACATCAGCCTGCTGTTGACCTTCGTAGAGGAGCGCCGGACCTTCAGTCGGCAGATTCAGCGGCAGTTGCGCGATATCTTCGGCAATCTCGTCTTCGATACCGTCGTGCATCGCGACGTTCGGTTGGCCGAATCTCCCAGTGCGGGCGAACCGGTGCTGACTTACGCCGCCCGCAGCCGGGGTGCAAACGACTATCGCGCGTTGGCCTGCGAAATCCTGACCGGCGTGGCCCGTACCCAAGAGCCGGCCGAATCGCGGGTCCGACGAGGCATTCAAAAGCATCTCAGCAGTCTCTTCGAGGGCGTCTGGATCCCCAAACGCATGCGCCCGATTTCCCCCAACTCAATCGAATCGACGTAGCGAACGCGCGACCGACGATTGCCGATGAGTGCGGTTGGGCCGATCCCTGTCTCGCACCGGTGTCGACGGCGGGCTTTGATTTCCGCAACGGTGGTCGCGCGCGACGACATGATCATGTCACTTTTCGACATCGACGCACGTCCCGGCTGTTGGTCCGGGGCCGCGTCGTTTCGTGTTTTAAGCCTGGCTATCACGGATTTCCCTTGACAATGCGTTTGTCTCGCGTGTATGAGTACAGACGGATGGGATCATCATAAGGCGGGCGGCTCGGAGCAGGAGAACGTGCCTGCGCCTCCGGTGCGGTCCGCCGCATCGGGATCTGGATCATGCGATGAGCCGCTTGGGAAGCGGTCGCTTGCGGGCGTGAGCCGGACGGGCTCCGGGAGCACGTTCGGTCCGTGGTCTTCGAGTGACATAAGCGGGACATCGCGGGTCCACGTCTGAAAGGTGGGCAGGGAAATGGTCAGGTTCACTCCCTTAGTTGTCTGGCTCATGGTGTGCGTGCCCTTGCACGCGGCAGTTATCACGATCGACGATGACGGTCCGGCCGATTTCAGCACGATCCAGGCCGCCCTCGACGCCGGCGTGAGCGGTGACACGCTCATCGTGGCCGACGGTGTGTACGTGGGGCCCGGCAATCGTGCCCTGGATTTCGGCGGCAAGAACCTCACGCTGCGCAGCGAAAATGGGCCGGCGGCGTGCGTTATCAACTGTCAAAGGCAGGATCAGGCGTTCTACCTGCACAATGGTGAAGGCCCGTCCTGTTTGATTGAAGGCTTCACCATCATCAATGGCTCTGCCAGTTGGGGCGGGGCCATCTACTGTGACCAGGCCTCCCCGACCATCAGCCATTGCATCCTGGAAGACAACCAAGCCTCTTATGCAGGTGGGGCGATTGCATGTGGGTATGACGGTAATCCCACGATCACGTCCTGTCTCATCCGGAACAACACCGCCAACTACGGCGGCGGCCTCCAGTGTGACAACAATACCACCGTCGTGGCCTGCCAGTTCGTCGGCAACCACGCCCGCTACGCGGGAGGAGGGGTCGAGGGGGAATGGGCCTGCACGACGAGAATGGTCAACTGTGTTTTTGCCGGGAACACCACAGACGGCGACGGCGGGGCCATTAGTACGGGATACGGCTCGTCGTGGCTGCTCACGAATTGCACCATCAGCTTCAACTCGGCGGTGGACGACGGCGGCGGGATCTACTTCGAGTCGAGCAGTTCTCTTAGAGCGATAAATTGTCTGTTCAGCAATAACCTCAACCACGCGATCTATGAAAGTTATTCGTCTGTTGAGCCGGAACTGAGCTTCTGCCTGTTTGCCGACAACACGGTCGGCGACTACTACGACGCGAATGAACGTGAAAGCCATACGGGAGCGGCCCAACTCAATGCTCTGCCTGGCCTGGAGAACATTATCAGTGGGAATCCCGGATTTGCCTTCACGGATGACCTGCATCCGATGGCGGGCTCGGCCGCGATCGACAGCGGAACGCAGGACACCTCGGTCACCTTGCCCTCCTACGATATTGAGGGGCGGGCCAGGGTGATCGACGGGAGCCGCTCGGGCATCGCTCGGATCGATATCGGCGCGTATGAATACGATCCCGAGTGTCCGGCGATTGCCCTGTCACCGGAGTCCTTCCGGTTTCTACGTGAACCGGACGGACCCAATCCGGAAGCTCAGGTGCTCAAGGTCCGCAATTGTGCCGGTGGCTGGTTGAACTGGTCGATCGACGAGCAATGTCCCTGGTTGACGGTCGTGCCCGTTGAGGGAACCTCGGCCGGCCACGTCAAGGAGGTGACGCTGTCCGTTGACGCGAGCCAATTGGCCCAGGGGCTCTACCCAGCTTCAATACTCGTCACCGATCCCAACGCTTCCAACGATCCTCGGGAGGTCATCGTGCGACTGTACGTCAAGGGTGAACTCCATGTGCCGCAGCAGTTCACCACCATCCAGGGGGCGGTCGATGCGGCGCTGCCCGGCGAAACGGTCATCGTCTCGGAGGGGAGTTATCCAGAGTACGTCACGGTTGACAAGCCGCTGTCGTTGCGGGGACTGGGGGCGCCGACGGTGGGTCGGGCCGGCAGCACCGTACTTCGACTGACGGCCGACGGCTGCACCGTCGAGGGATTCGTCATCACGGGCGCAAATCTGGGAATTTCGGTCGAATCCTCCAACAATACGATCCGCGGAAACTCGATTACGAGCAACCAGAGTGGCGTTTACCTGTCCTCCAACTCAGATCACAACACGCTGACCGACAACGAAATCCAGGACAACGTCAGTCACGGTGTGAGTATCTACTATTCCGGACACAACACGCTGACAGACAACCACATCTCCGGTAGTGCGGTTGGCTTCGCGGTCAGCGGCAGCACGACCGACGACTACACTCAGGACATCGGTGTTACCAACACGGTAGACGGAAAGCCCATCTACTACCTCGTCGGTCAGAGCGGCGCTGTCGTGGACGCTGGCAGCGACGCCGCCTGCGTGTTCGCCGTGGACTGCACCGAGATTGTCGTCAAAGACCTGACCCTGTCCCACAACGGCAGAGGGGTGTGCTTTGTCTCGACGGACCATTCGACGATTGAGAATGTGAAGGCCCAAGACAACGAAGAGACGGGGATCTGGCTGGAAGACTCAAGTGACAATACGTTGAGGGACAATGTGACCTCGAACAACCGTTACGGCGTACGGTTGTTCAGATCCGGGGACAACACGCTCATCGCCAATACCTGTCGTGGGAACGACTACAACTTCTGGTGCCAGGGCAGTGTCGTACCGCATTATCGTCAGCAGATCGACGTGTCAAACACGGTTGACGGTAAACCAATTTACTATCTGGTTGGCGCAGACGAGGTCGTCGTGGACGCGACCACCAACGCCGGTTCCGTCTACGTGGTGGACTCCAGGAATGTTGCCGTTCGTGACCTGGAACTCAGCAACAATGGCACAGGGGTGGCACTGGTCGGATCCGCCGACTGCCAGGTCGCGAATGTGGCCTGCTGGAACCACGCCGAGGTGGGGATTCTGCTGCGTGACTGTGTAGACGTGTCGATAGAAGCTCTCGAAAGCTCCTACAATGGGGTCGGTATCGCAGCCTATGACGGTACCGGCATTTGGATCACGGGCAGCCACGTCGCCGCCAACACGGCGGGCGTCAGACTGGCCGGGAGTCAGCAGGCCAAGATCCTAAACTCTGTCATCCGAAGCAACTCCGAATGGGCCGGACCGGTGGATACCGCCAGCCAGACGTGGGGCGGCGTCCTGGCCGAAGACGGCGCCGATCTATCGCTGGTCAACTGCACCATCCACGGTAATGCCGGCTCCTACTACAGTGGCTATGACGGCGGGGGGCTGGTATGCGATTCGTCCAGCACTGCTCTGGTCGCCAATAGCATTGTCTGGGCCAACTGGCCCGAGCAGATCGAAGCGGGCTACTCCGGGGGCCGAAGGGGCGGGACTTTCACAAGCTCTGTCATTGTGGCCCATAGTGACGTCCAAGGCGGTTTTGAAGGGCCGGAGAATATCGACGTGCCCCCACTGATCACTTGCGACGGTCATTTGCAGAAAGATTCACCGTGCCTAGACAAAGGGGATTCCAATCTTGCCGGCCTGCCGCTGATCGATATGGACGGCGAGGCTCGCCTCTTTGGCGGCGCCGTGGATCTGGGGGCCGACGAGTATATCGATGAGGACAACGACGGGCTGCCGAATTGGTGGGAGACGGTGTTCTTTGGTGCCGAGCCGGCGGCGCCCGGCGACGACCCGGACGGGGATGGACATTCGAACATCGATGAGTATCGGTGGTATGCTTCCGACCCTGCCGTTCCTGCCAGCACGTATTACGTGGACGCCGGCGCAGGCGATAATGCCAACGACGGACGGTCACCTGCGACCGCTTTGGCGTCCATTCAGGCGGGCATCGAGAGCGCTGCGAACAGCGACACAGTGCTCGTGGCTCCGGGAGCGTATGGGGAAAGCCTGAATCTCCGGGGCCGACAGATTATCCTGCGGAGTACGGATCCGACCGACCGCGAGGTGGTGGCCTCGACCAAGGTGGCAGGACCGGTCTACCTAACCAGCGGCGAACTGTCCGGCTGCGCTGTCGATGGCTTGACGGTGACGCCGGTAGAGGGCGCCGCCGGACCTTACGGTGGAGATACGGGGATCGTCTGTAGCGGAAGCAGCCCCACGATTCGGCGGTGCGCCGTTACCGGCCTGGGGAGCATGTACGGGCCATATGGTGCCGGCGTCGCGGTTTCGTGCTACCATGCCAGCCCGGCGATTCTCCAATGCACGATCAATGGGAATCTGATCGGACAGCAGGGCAGCATCGTCCGGATGGATAACTCGGATGTGGTGATGCGAAACTGCCTCATCTGCGGCAACCGGGCCCTGTACTACTATGGGGATGGGGAGGTCATCTATCTGGCGAGTTCGACGTTGAAGATGAGCAACTGCACGGTGGCCCAGAATGGCAGTTCTGAACAGTACTTGTGGAGTGGTTCCGCACTGCACGGCGCTGGTTCCGAACTGTTCATCGCCAATTCCATCCTATGGAATGACGTGCGCAGCGAGATCACCGCCGACAGCTTCTGGGGACGAAGCGGTTTGCCGGAATCGTCAACCGTCGAGGTGATATACAGCGACGTGCGCCTC
>CP070782.1:2369693-2384236 GCA_020346325.1 Phycisphaerales bacterium | reverse complement strand
GGCCCATGGTGATCGGCTCTTTCTCCAGGTCCACGTTGTTGACCTTGAGGTGTTCGACCATCCGGTCGAAAGAGTCCAGCAGATACTCGTTGTCGATGGTGCTCCGGGCGTCGGCGACCGACATGGTTCTGCCCAGCCGATAGGAGATATTCCCCATGTGGCACAGCGAGCTGGAGAGGTGGCCCTTCTCAATGTCGGCGTTGAGGTCGCTGACCTTGTGGCTGCGCACAGCGTCGATGAAGTTCTGGTGATGGCCGCTGCCTCCGCCGCCGGTGAAGCGTTTGTCGGTGCGCTGATCGTTATTGTCCCAGACATAACCGCCGCCGTCGCCGGCCGCCCAGTAGCCGTCCTCGCATTGCACGACGACCCCGACGCGCGTGCCTGTGCGCCGCCAGTTGTCCATGGATCGGTCGCCCATCTTGCGGGGCAGACCACGGACTTCAAAGATCAACGGGGCCGGCTGGTAGTCCAGGAAGACGATTTGCGTATTGGCGGTCTCGCCGGCGTCGTTGACCCGGAAGCGGCCCCCGAAGCTCATTACCCGCGGCGCCAGTTTCGGATCGCCCAGTGCCCAGCGGCCCAGGTCCATCTCGTGGATGCCCTGGTTGCCGAGATCGCCGTTACCGGTATTCCACACCCCGTGCCATTGGTAGTGAAGCTGTTTCCGTCGCAAGGGCTCCATGTCGGCTGGGCCGCACCACAGGTTGTAGTCGATCGAATCCGGGAGAGGATTCGGGCCGTTGGTGCCGTTGACGATGCCGTTGGTCCCCTCGTAGCGACCTTTGTAGCACAGCGAACGGACCCACTTGATATCGCCCAGATTTCCTTCGCGCATCCACTGGTATGCAGCCGGATGGGCCTCGGACGACCGTTTTTGTGTTCCCGTCTGGACGATGCGGTCGTACTTACGGGCGGCCTTGATCATCTGCCGGCCTTCCCAGATGTTGTGGCAGACGGGTTTCTCGATATACACGTCCTTGCCCGCCTGACAGGCCCAGATCGTCACGAGCGAATGCCAGTGATTGGGGGTGGCCGAGGTGATGGCGTCGATTTCCTTGTTGTCGAGCAGTTCGCGGACATCCGTATACGTTTTGAGCTTGTAGCCCTCCGTCTCCTCGAAGGCCTTGGCCCGGCTTTCCACGTGATTTCGGTCGGCGTCGCAGATGGCGACCAGCCGGGCGCCTTCGCAGCCGTGGAAGTACCGCATGTGGCCTCCGCCCTGACCGCCGACGCCGACAACGGCCACGCGGATGTCGTCATTGGCGCCAAGCACGCGCGACGCGGGGCCCGCCAGCGCCAGGCCTGCCCCCACGGCCATCGAACTCTTGATGAAACTGCGACGTGTCACACTACTCATGGTAACTCCTTTCCTCGATAGGTTTGCTCTCGAATGGGATTCCATTCGCCGCTCTTCTCGTCCGTTTTCAGGAAGCGTATTCGCGGTAGTGCTCGGCGACTTTCCCTTGTTTGTCGTCGCCCTTGTGAAAATAGAACCGCCACTTGAAGGTGACGCTTTCACCGGCCGGGACGACCAGGTCGCCGGTCCCGCGGTCTTTGCCCTCGAAGTAGCTGACACCGAAGGGATTGGCGGCAAACAGCCCGTAGCCGCGGACATGCCACCACGTGGGATGGCGCGGATTCTCGGGATGGTCGAAGATCGCGACGCCCACGACGCCTCCCTCGACCGGCCCGTAATAGTCGCACCAGGCGGCGCGTTTACCCCAGGTGGTGCCGTCCTTGTCTGCCGCACTGTTGACGATGTGTCCCTGGGCTACGTTGCTTTCGAGCCGCATCGTCGGCGCCAGGCGAATGGCCATCGATCCTTCTTTGGTATCGCCAAACGTCAGCTCGCCCTGTGAGGCGTAAATGGTGACATCGAAGTCGATCATGTTTCCGTCCGGCCGACTGTGGATGCGGTGGGTCCGCGTGTCGGTGCAGACCACCTGGCCGTCTGCCGTCATCCATTTGTTCTGTGATGTGATCACCCCGGTCTCAGGTCCCGAGCTCAGTTCGCTGAACTTGTCGTGAACAATCTTGCCTTTCTGATCGCCGTTGGCCCAAAAGTCGACGCCGTTGACATCGCCGTGTGTGAACCAGAGGGAGTTATGATGGGGGTGATCGTCTCTGTCGCCGCCCTTATCCAAACCAGGTTTCATGGGGTAGTGTCGAATAACCGGTACTCCCGTGGGGCCGATCACGGGGTAGAAGTAGGGGCGGGGCACGTCCGCGAAGCGGTATTCGGTGAACAGCTTGCCATCGATGTTAACGGTCACCCTTTCGTCGCGCTGGATGACCTCGACACCGCCGGCGCCCGGCGCGGGAGCGGCTTGGGCCTTGGCGATCATCTGCTCGAACACCCGGCGCTGTTCGGCCAATGCCTTGACCCGGTCGGCCGGTTTGGTGCGGGCCTCCAACAGGATCCAGCCGTGGTAGTCGGTGCTGACGAAGAGATTCATCAGCTCCTGGTAAGGATAGTCGCCCACGTTCAACTCGCGCACGTGCACGATATCGGCCAAGCGGGGCCGCACCAGGTTGAAGTTGTACTCCAGGCCCGCGCCCTCCAGATCCTGTCCGTTGCAGTTCCAGCAGACGCCCACGTTTGGATGATCCGCCACGTCCATGATCGCTTTGATTACCGGCAGCGCCGACGTGCCGCGCCCGTGCACTTCCAGTCGAATCTTCTGATTGTAGGAGGCGGCGAACCGTCCCAGTTCACTCAAAGATTCACCGATCTGTTCGATCGTCTTCTCGTATGGTACGCCCTTGGGCAAGTCGTTGGGCTTGACCTTGACGCCGGAGCCGCCGCAATCGTAGGAAAGCTTGATGTAGTCCTTGGCGCCCTGGATCGACCGTTCCAGCCGGTCCTTGTCGGCGTGATGGAAGTCGAAATTCGTGCCCAGCCCCGCCAGGGTCACGGGGCTGTCGGCGAACTGCGCTTTGACCTGGCGACGCTGGGCGGCAGTCAGATTCGCCTCGACACCGTGGGCGTGCTGGGTGCGCAGCTCGACACCGAGAACGCCCGTCTTCTCGCAGTTGGCGATCAGGGTCGGCAGGTCCCAGTCCTGACCCCAGAGATATGTCACGAGCCCGAAGCGCATCGAGCCGACCGCTTCCGTGGCCGGGGCAAGCCGTCCCAGCGGGCTAACGGCAAAAAGCCCCGCTCCGCATGCCAACGAACTCTTGAGAAACTTTCGGCGCGTACTGAGGTTTGTATTCATACTCCCGTCCCTCTGGAAAAGACATGATTGATACCGAAGAGCAGCACCACTCCAACGCGGTTCATAAGATTCGTCCTATTCGTGACTCTGCTACCTGTCGCCCGAAAAGGGGCACGCGGGCTTCAGAGCAGGTCTGGGCTGTTCGCTGACCTGTCCTGCATAGGCGTCTCTGTATGAAGAAGCATTATGTTGGGCCGGAGAGACCCTGTCAAGGCGAATTCCGGGGGCAGGGGGATGTCCTGGCCTCTCGCACGGAGGCCGGACTTGCCCAATTGTCGCTGGGAGCAGTCGGGATCGAGCTCCGCGAGATGGGATCGCGTGCCTTGCTCCGATGGATCAGTGGACCTCAGTGAACCTCTTGGAATTTCTCCTTGGAGGCTCCGCACACCGGGCACTGTTCCAGTGGTTCGCCCACGACGGTGTTGCCGCAGACGCCACAAACATAAATACTCTCCGGAGGCAGATCCTCGCCTGCTTCGACCCGCTCCAGTGCTTCGAGATACAGTTTCCGATGCACTTTCTCAACCTCCATCGCATTGTTGAATGATAGCATGGCCAGTTTGGCCCCTTCATCCATCGCTGTCGCGATGTAGCGTGGATACATCTCTTCCGATTCGAAGCTCTCTCCGGCGATGGCCTCCTGTAAGTTCTCCCTGGTGCTCCGCACGGCGCGCATCGCCTGGAAATGATTCAGGGCATGCACGGTTTCGGCTTGGGCGGCGGCCCGAAACAGCCGGGCGATCTGGGGCAGGCTCTCCTGTGCTGCCCGCTGGGCAAACGCCAGGTACTTTCGGTTTGCCTGGCTCTCTCCTGCAAATGCGTCCTTCAAGTTTCTATCTGTAACCATGCCGCCTTCCTGATCGTACTACAACCTTTCCGCTGATGCCGGGATGGATCTGGGAGATAGTTGTGCGTTCAGGGACGCGGCTTGGTTCGCCAAATCTCAGAGAAATTGGCCTGACAAGGAGACAAATCCGTTCCTGGCGGCGATATCGGCCGCTTCCGGCTGCCTGCGCCGGTGAGCCGGGCGGTCAAGGGCTAGGCTTGGCCCCGCCGTCCCAGATAGCGCCTGGGATTCTTGAGGATGCGGATAGGCAGGCGCACGGCCCAACGCCAGCGGGACCGCTCCCGCTTGAGCTTGCGTTGCCAGAAGGCCTTGTTGATCCCCTGAGTGGCCCAGGGATCGCTCGACTGGGAATTCCGTTTGCGCCGCTGACGGAAGAAGGCGGTATCTCTAATCTGGCGGACCAGTTCCCAATCGTCCTCGGCGCAGAGGAAATCGTACAGGATACGGACAGAGGGCATGAAAATATCGTCGACGCCCATGATGCCGCCGACCTTGAGACGAGGCGCGGTGTAGTGGAAATCAATACACGGGACGGGAAAGTAATGGGCTCCATCGATGAAAACAAAATCCAACTCCGGCGGGATCTCGTCACTGCGGGGCAGAATCAGATCCGACTGCTCATGCAGGAAACGAATGTGCGGTTGGATGCCGATGTCGGCGCAGTATTTGAGGATCTTCCTACCCTCAGGTTCGCTAGGTGTCACGGCAATGTGACGGGCCCCGGCCAGCGCAAAAGCGACGGTGGAATGGCCCGAGCCCGTTTCCAGTGTGGCCATGTCCGGCTTGACGTTCTCGTAAATGAATCGCACGACGTCGACATTGACGGCCCAACTGACGGGGCTACCGTCCGGTTTCACGTGAAACTGGGGACGATCCTTCACCAGTCGTTCGATGGTGGGCTTCTCTTTCAGTTGACTTGGCATTGCAGCACCTGCCTTGCTTTCAAATATGCGGCTTTTCGAAGAGGCCAGGCACGTATCTTTGGGCCTCCATACCCCGCTGCTTGCATATCGACCGTCCCGAGAGTTCGCCTGAAGAAAAACCGGCTGGCCCCAGCATCGTCGGTCCCTTGCACCGCCATCCGGCCGGCTCGATACCCGAGCGCCGGACGTCTAACCGGCCACTTCGTGCCACAGGGTGACATCCAGGGGCTCGCCGAAGAGCTCTTCGGCTTGAGCCACTAGGTCCTGGAGATACGGCTTTTGCAGATGATCGTCCAGGTCGGCCTGACTTTTCCAGATCTCCACAAACAGGAACGAACAGGGGTCGTCCTTGCTTTCATGAAGTAGGTAGTGGATACAGCCGCGTTCTTCACGTGTTGGGCCGATCAGGTTCTTGAGCGTCTGGCGCACGTGTTCGAGTTTCTCGGGTTTCGCCTTAACGCGGGCGATGACCGTCAGGGGATGCTCTGCCATGGGTGTTCTCCTAAACGTTGGATACTGCATCTTGCCTGGCCTACTGGCGTGGGCCATAGTGGAGGCGGTGACCGGAAATGTCAAACTCTTTCGCGTGGGGATGTTGTCTGACCTGTGAGGATGTCCTCTCAGCCGCCGGTCGGGGGCACGGATATGGTCCCGAGGCCGGCGGTTCGCGGAATTGATCTCGCAGGCTCGTCATTTTTTGCAGGTTGAAGCAGGCGTTTGCCGAAAAGATAAGATGGGAAATGTGTTTTCGGACCCTGCCGCAAAGCGGCAGGATAGGATAAATGATTGCCATAATTGACGTTATGACTGAATCAAGGAGCCGGGTGGCCGACTACATTGCCGTCGTGATCGTCTTCCTCATGGGAGTCGGCGCGGTCATGGTCTTTTCGGCCGGAGCTAATCTTAGCTATGAGCTGGATTTGAGGCGCCTCTACGATTTCCCCGGCCTGCGTCAGATCATGTTCTTTCCGATTGCGGTGATCGTGCTCCTGGGCGCCTCGTGCATCGATTACCGGTGGCTCCGCATTCGGCAGGTATGGTGGAAGTCCCCTGTGCTCTGGCTGCTCCTGGTCGCCTTGGTCTTGCTGGTCCTTGTTCTCATCCCCCAGTTGGGCACGGAAGTGAACCAGGCCAGGCGCTGGCTGCGGATTTCTGTCGGGCCGGTCAGCGTCAGCTTCCAGCCCTCGGAACTGGCGAAATGGACGATGGTGTTCGTCTTGGCGGCGCTCTGCACCCGGATCGGGTCTTACGTAAGGCGATACTGGACGGGCTTCCTACCCCTGTGCATGCTGATCGGCTTGGTCTGCGGCCTGATCGTGATCGAAGATTTCGGCACGGCCGCCTTCATCGCGCTGATGAGTTTCATGATGCTCTTCGTTGCCGGGGTGCGCTGGTGGCACGTGCTGACGTTGCTACCGGTCGGTGTGGTGGGATTTGTAGCCGCCCTGTTCCAATCGCCGCATCGGCTGAAAAGGCTCGAAGCGTTTCTCTATCCCGAGCGCCTGGGGGATACCGTTGCCTATCAAGCCAACCAGTCGCTGGTGGCTATCGGTTCCGGCGGCTTTTGGGGCAAAGGTCTGGGGCAGGGCGTCTGCAAATACGGCCATTTGCCCGAGGATACGACTGATTTCGTCTTCGCCATTGTGGGAGAGGAGTTGGGGTTGATCGGCACCGTGGCCGTTATCGGCCTTTTCATCGTGTTTGTATCCATGGGGATGATAGTCGCGCTGCGCTGTCGCGACCGTTTCGGCCGCCTCCTGGCCTCGGGGATCGTCCTGACCATCGGGGTCCAAGCGGCGCTGAACATCGGCGTCGTGACCGTCGTCTTACCCACCAAAGGCATTCCGCTGCCCTTCATCAGTTCCGGGGGCACGAGCCTGCTATTGTCGGCCGCCGCTGTCGGGGTGTTGCTCAATATCGCCTCGCAGACCGGTCGTGACGCGGAGGACGCCGATCTCCTGCCGACGGAGCGTTAGGAGCCAGGCCCTCTCCGCGGCTTCGCTTGGGCGCCTTTGCTCGTGATTTTTCCGAGGCGTTTTGGTACAATCTTCGTAGCAACGCCTACGGGAATTGCTGTGTGCCCGGGAGGGGCATGGGGGCTGTATCGCGGCGTGGAAAGGGCAGGGTCATCAGATATCCAGTCGTTGCCGTCGTTTGCTCACTGGTCTTGGCCGTCTCCCCGTCGGCAGTGGGCGGGCGTTCCACGACGGCCCGTTATGTCCCGAATGAGATCATCATCAAGCTGCGTGGCCCGGTGGCCGGCTCAGCCGATCGGAAGCGCGCTGCGAAGGGACGCTTGCAGCGGCTGCGCCGACGGTGGCCCGGACGTGAGATTGAATCTCTGGTGAAAGACTCCACCCGCCAGCGCATTCATCGCAAGGGGAAGCGGCCGGACCTGGATCTGATCTATCGCGTCCGACTCAATGCCGAGGACGAAACCCGTGTCGAAGAAATCCTCCGGGAGTATCGAGCACAGGCGGACGTGCAATACGCTGAGCGGAACCCGATCGTATCGATCTGCGCCGAGCCGGACGATCCGCTCTTCGATACGCAGTGGGCGCTGGAGAAAATCGCCGCGGTCCAGGCCTGGAACACGTGCCAGGGCAGCGCCGAGGTCGTCGTTGCCGTGATCGATACGGGCGTCGACTATCGCCACCGCGACCTGGCGGCCAACGCCTGGCACAATGAAGCCGAACTCAACGGCATTCCGGGCCGCGACGACGACGAGAACGGTTACGTCGACGACATCTGGGGCTACAACTTCATCTACAACAACGCCGAACCGACGGACGATCAGGGCCACGGCACCCACTGCGCCGGCATCATCGCGGCCGCCGGGGACAACGGGCTGGACGTTTCGGGCGTCTGTTGGAAGGCCCGGATCATGCCGGTGAAGATTCTCGGGTCCGACGGCGACGGCAATTCGGCGGATGGGGCGGTGGCCGTGTACTACGCCGTGGCCAACGGGGCCGACGTCATCTCGTGCAGTTGGGGCGGCCCGGAGCCCTCGGAATTGCTGGCCGAGGCGCTGGCCTATGCCCACAGTCAGGGCGTCTTGCTCGTCGCGGCCGCCGGCAATGAAGATACAGACGAGCTGTTCTATCCCGCCAGTTACCCGGACATCATCGCAGTCGCGGCCACCGGGCCGAACGACCAGCGCTGGGCCTTTTCCAATCATGGCGAGTGGGTGGATGTCGCCGCGCCCGGTCAAGCGATCATATCCCTGCGATCGGTCCCGACGTCGGGTCGCGGGCAGAGCCAATACACGGTCGAACTGTCCGGCACGTCGATGGCTGCGCCCCATGTCGCCGGGGCCGCCGCGCTGTTGCTCTCGGCCAACCCGCTGCTGACCACCGACGAGGTGCGCGAGATGCTCCTGTCCACGGGCGATCCGATCGCCATGGGTATCTGCGCCTCGGATGCTCGCGTCAACGTGGCCCAGGCCCTGCAGGCAGCCATCCCCAACCAGGGAATGGTTCGTCTCGACCGCCAGGTCTACGGGCAAGGTGCCGACATCGGCATCCTCCTGGCCGACTGGGACCTCCGCGGGGCCAGGACGCAGGCCGTGGCAGTCGAGAGCACCAGTGGCGACGTCGAGACGGTGCACTTGGCAGAGTCCACCGCATCGCTGGGCGTCTTCCGAGCGACGGTCGCCACCGATAGCGGCGCGCCGGCCGCGCAGGACGGCGGCCTCCAGGTCCGGCACGGAGAAGACATCGTGGTCCGCTATGAAGATGCCGACGCCGGCTTTGCCGACGGGGACGCCACGGTGCAGGCCGTGGCACGCATGGATGCCGAACCGCCGGCGGTAGTGGAGACCGCCGTCATGATGGCCGGCCCCGTCGCCCGCGTAGCCGTTCTCGCAACCGAACCGGCAACGGCGCAGATCCGCTATGCGCCGGTCGACGATGATGCGGATGTCCTGACAGCCGCGGCGACCGATCTGCGCGAGTTCCATCGCGTCACACTCGGCGGCCTGCGCGCCGGTGCCGAGTACCGCTTCGTCATCGAGCTGGTCGACGCCGGCGGCAACGAAGTGACTGCCGACAATGCCGGTGCCGGCTACACCTTCCTGGCCGACGTCGATGCCAACGGGTTCCGCGTGCCCGAGGTCTACCCCACGATTCAGGCCGCCGTCGACGATGCCTGGGACGGTGACACCATCTGGGTGGCTGACGGAACCTACGCGGGCCCGGGCAATATCGAGGTCGATCTCCGGGGCAAAGCCATCGCGGTGCGCAGCGAGAACGGCCCGGCGACCTGCGTCATCGATTGCCAGGGGAAGGGCAGTGCGTTCTACATCCACAGCGGCGAAGATACGCGGACCGTCGTCGACGGATTCACCGTTCGCAACGGGTACAACGATTTCGGCGGGGGCCTCCTCTGCGCCGCCAGCAGTCCCACGATCACCAACTGTATCTTTCGCGACAACAAGGCCACGCGTTTCGGGGGCGGTCTGTGCAACTGGTACGCGGCCAGTCCCACCATCACCAACTGCCGCTTCGAGCGCAACACCTGCATGGCCCCGGAAGGCCGGGGCGGTGGCATGGCCAATCGCCGCGATTGCCGCCCCGTCGTGCAGAACTGCACCTTCATAGAGAACGACGCACCCTACGCCGGCGGCGGCCTGGACAACTACGACGAAAGTCACGCCCGCGTGCTGGATTGTCACTTCGAGAGCAACACCGCGGGCTATGGTGGGGCGGTCACGAACTGGTACCGCTGCCGGGCCACGTTCAAGCGCTGCACCTTCGAGGCCAATCAAGGCGACAAGGGCGGCGCCGTCCACAACCGCTCCGGCAGCGACCCGACGTTCGAGCAGTGTCTCTTTTTCGACAACGTCGCGGCCCAGTCGGGCGGCGCTATGCTGAACTTCGAGACGAAGGCGACCCTGCTCAACTGCACCATCGCGGCCAACCGCGCGGACCTGACCGGTGGCGGCATCGACGGCGGCCGGCGCACCACGATCTACCTGGCCAACTCCATCGTATGGGGCAATACCGACGGGGCCATCGATTCGAACAGCCTGTCCGTCGAGCGAGCGCAGCTTATGCACGAGAACGCCCGCATCACCGTCGACTACTGTTGCGTCGAAGGTTGGGCCGGCACCTTCGCGGGCCTCGGTACGTTCGGTCGCGATCCGTTGTTCGTCGATGCGACCGATGGCGACTTCCACCTGCGCAGCGCCGGCTTGCGCTGGGACGATGCGCTCGAGCTTTGGGTCACCGACGCCGTGACGAGCCCCTGCATCGACGCCGGCCATCCCGGCTGGACGTTGGGTGACGAGCGGCTCACCTGGCCCGACGATCCCAACGTGCCGGTCAACAATCCCCGCGTCAACCTCGGCGCGTATGGCCGCACCGACGAGGCGAGCATCGCCCCGGCCGGCTGGATGCTCCTGGCCGATTTGACGAATGACGGCGTCGTCGATTGGCGTGACCTTGCCGGCGTGACGGACATGTGGCTGCTGGCCGGCGACCGACAGGCCGCCGATCTGAACCACGATGGCGTGGTCGACGTCACCGACTTGGCGGACTTGGCGCAGCAATGGCGCGGTGTCTGTGCAGATATCCTGGCGACCTTGGAGTAAGGCCCGGGAAACCGACTCTGTCACCCCTGCCTGCGCGGGAATGACAGAGGCAGCGGGCTCCCCGCAAGGTTCCGAGGACAGGATTCCGCTGCCCGAAAATCTCAACAGACACATGGCGCGCCCGAGCCGGACAAAACGGTGTACAACCAACCCCGTAGCCGGTTACCATGAGTGCAAGTGTCAACCGTTTGTTGTCATCCTGAATGAAGTGAAGGATCTGGGCCGAGACGATGTAGCGCCACCGTGACCCGGAGTTCAACGACTAGCAGGGAGGCTGCTCGTGAGTCAAGCGTCATTCTTCTTCGCCGGTGGAGGAACCGGGGGCCATATCTATCCGGCCCTCGCGGTCGCCGAACAAATTGCCGAGCAACAGCCCGACGCCGAAATCCATTTCCTTTGCAGCACGCGGCCCGTCGATAAGCGCATCCTCGACCGGACGCCGTTCCCGTACACGCCGCTGCCGGCCGCGGGCTTGTACTCCGATCCGCGCCGCTTCCTGCGCTTCTGTGCCACCTTCCGGCAAAGCTATAAACAGGCCCGGCGCCTCCTCGCCGAGAGCAGCAGTCCCGTCGTGGTCGGCGCCGGCGGTTTCGTTGCGGCCCCGGTCTGCCTGGCCGGGCACAAGCTTGGCGTGCCGGTGGTGCTCGTCAACGTCGACATCGTGCCGGGCCGGGCCAACAAGCTCAGCGCCCGCTGGGCCGATGAGATTTTCGTTCAGTTTGAAGAGGCCGGGCGCGGGTTTGGCTCCCGTCGGGCCAAGATCAATGTGGTCGGCTGTCCCTTGCGCCGTGGCTTCGCGCAGATGGACAAGCGGCGCGCGATCGAAGACCTCGGTCTTGATCCGAGCAAGAAGGTCCTGCTCGTCACCGGCGCTTCGAGCGGCGCCGCCAGTATCAACGAAGCCCTCTGCGCATTGCTGGCCAAGCTGGAGCCTTTCGCCGAGACGTGGCAAATCGTCCACCTAACCGGCCTGGGCAATCATGAGCGGGTTCTGGCCCAATACGGAGGCGCCGCCATTAGTCACAAGGTCCTGAGCTATTACGACAACATGCCCGACCTGCTGGCCGCGGCCGACCTCGTCATCGGACGCAGCGGCGCCGTCAGTGTCGCTGAGTACGCCGTCGCCGGTGTCCCGACGATTTGCATGCCGTACCCGCACCACAAGGATCGCCAGCAATACCGCAACGCCGCCAAACTCGTCGAGGTCGGCGCTGCCATCGTCGTCGACGACCTGCCCGACCCGGCCGACCGCGCCGATTGGCTCTGGGAAGAGTTGGAAAAACTCCTCAAAGACGACGCCACCCGCCAAGAACTGGCCGCCGCAACGAAACAAGTCGCCCGCCCCCAAGCCGCCCCGGACATCGCCGCCCGCCTCCTCGCTGTTGGCGACGGCATGTCAGAGTCGTAAGGGTATCGTGCCCAGTACCTCCTGTCTGCTTTATTCTGGCGTGTGGGACTCGATGCGATAAACTGGCACGTGTATGACGTCCGGATTACCGGTTACGGATCGGGAGTAGAACCGAAGGCCACTGAGAATGTGGCGAGGGTCTCAGGTTCGAGAGAGTGATTTCACAGTCTTATTAGATGACTCCTCCGTGGCGTGTTCTGACTTGCGGAAAACGGCAGATCTGGCATGGGCAGAGATAGGGCTGAGGCAGTGCATCACAATTCGAATAGGCACGACACCCGCTTCAAGGGCATCCTCAAATCGGGGCAACCGCTTGCATCCATTCTTCTCGACTATGAGATTTGCATTCATTGCCGTCATGTTCACAAACGGCCCTCTGCGCATCCGCATTCGTGCCCGGCATGCAAGAAGGAAGTCTGTGTCGGAAGGATTCACGCTCCACTGAGTGTCTACTCCCTCATCAATCTGATTCAGGACCACTACCGGATGGAACTGAGTCGGACCGCTCGGACCGGACAAAGAGTAATAGAGGAAAAGGAGCCTCGTCATTACGTTGGGATTGTCCTGCTATTCTGTACGCTTGTCGAATGCTGGATGGACCAATTCCTTTCGTCACTTATGATATCACGTGATTTGCCGGAACAGATTACCGCTCGGCTGCTTTCGGACAATTGGAGGCTGTCTGATCGGCAAGGGAAGCTCTTCAAAACGTTGACGGGCGAAGCGTTTGGTCATGCGATCAAAGAGCTTAGCGAGACGAAAAGGAGGCGGGGCCACGATCTTGACTACGAAGCGATTTGGCGCTTCGTTCAAGATGTGCTCAAGGGCCGGAACAAGGTTATTCACGAGGGTGCAGTCCAGAGCCTGTCCGAAGACGACATTTGAAATTGCGTCACTCAGATTCATGGCCTGAATCAACTCTCCATCTCGCTCCATAATCGCTATATTGCGCGTGCTGACGCCACCGGGGGAGCATGATGGCACGCTGGGTGACGTCGTCGGGCGAGATTCCAGATTCCCGTCCCCGTCAATGGATGCACACTCCTCTCGTATTCACTTCCCGCTCCGCTCACCAAGAGCGCCGCGCATTTGTCACCTCGACCGCAGTGGAGAGGTCTCGTTGCGGAGGGACACGTTGCCTGGCCTCGGGAAGGTCGCTATTGAACGAGCAAGAGCCTGTGGGAATCGCGGCCATTGCCGCGCGACGAGAGGGCCGGCGCGAGCGAGGCGAGATCTCTCCGCTGCGGCCTACGGCCTACGGTCGAGATGACAGTGCCTGCGAGGGCGGTTCTCCGGAGGGCGCCAACATTCTCGCCCGCAAGGCGTGTGGCGAGGCAAGCGAAATCGTTGTCGTCACGGTCTATACGTATTACCATTGACGGGTAGGTGCCCTATGAAGATAAGCTATGATTCTGAAGTCGATGCCCTGAGCATCACGTTCCGTGAGATGACCGTGACGACGAAGGCGCCGGGCGAAGGTATCGCGGCCGAGTACGACAGCGAAGGCCGTCTGGCCGGCCTGGAAATCCTGGACGCGGTGCGTCGTTTCGGCGGCGAGGACACCCTACGCCAGGTCACCTTCGAAGGCCTCGGCCCGGCCGCGCATGTCTGATCCTGGCCAGACCGGGATCAGCAGGAAAGGGCCACGGCAAGCCCACGGTCGCCACTTGCTGACTCTCCAATCCGTGCGAGGCCGCACGGCCCGCAGACGAGCGAACAGACGGACCGACATCTCCAGGCCATCAAGCGGCCACGTTGGCCCGCATGCGCCGGTCAGTCGATCCACGTTAGAAACAGGAACAGCGTGAACTGTAGCGCCAGGGTGAAGGCGATGAACCAGCGCGGGATCGGCTTTCCTCGGTACGTCAGCATGTCTGTCCTCCGGAACCTGCAAATGCCAGCCCGAAAGCCTCTGTCGGCCTCGGCTCAAGGGTATTGTCAGTTTCACGACCAAAGATCTTCTAGTGAATTACCGAAAAAGGCGGGCCATGGTTCGCGAAGATGGTCGGCTCGCCGAGGTTTGCGACAGAAATCTTCTTGACGGCCGGTCTTTGTGTTCATAAAATGGAGAACTACAGACGGGTCTGATTCGTAGAACAACAGACAACGACGATTCGCAAATGGCCAAGAGGAGGCGGGTTTGGATGATTGGGGATTTCGGATTGGGGATGGTGGATTGCCGGAGACAAGGCTGGCGGGGGAGGATATACACCGTGGCTGGGCGAAAGGCGCCAAACAAAGCCAATTTACGGCGTTTCTGGGCCAAAAACGCAGGTCGGCGAAAAAGCAAAGCCAATTCAAAGCCAATTCCGGCGACCAGGATGGTCGCGATCCCGAATCTCAGATCTCAAATTCGCGGGAGCAGGAGAGAGGCCGAAGAATGCCTAGTGGGAAGCAGGAGCTTGACGTGGCGCGGCGGGGTGATAGCATGGTGAGTCTTTGGTGTTGGAACATTTGGGAATTAAGGAGCTTTGCCATGACCGGACAGACCTTCAGAGGACTTACCATCGCTGCGATCGCCATTCTGGCCTTTTGCAGCACGGCCCAGGCCTTCATG
>CP070782.1:2365699-2369593 GCA_020346325.1 Phycisphaerales bacterium | reverse complement strand
GAGGAGGCATGTGGTATCGCCGAGGGTGAAGCGATGTCGCCGTACATACGGCGCTATGCGGCGGGCGGGACGTTCTTCTTCACGGTGGTGACACATAACGGGCATCCTCTATTGGCGTCGAGCGAGGCACTTCTGGGAGCCCAGAATTCGCGACGAAGCAGATTTCAGGCGACATGTCCATGACATCCATTACAATCCGGTCAGGCACGGCCTAAGCCGCCGTCCCCATCAACGCCCCTCGGATTTCAGACGCGGGGCGGATGATGGATACTGCCGCGATGATTGGCTTTGCAATTGCCCAGAGACCGTGTACGGTATACGCGCTATGTAGTCGCCGAGTTCTGTGGGGTATGCACGACTATGATAGAAAGGAGCAAGCAGTGGGAAGGATGTGGACGAGACGGCGGTTTCTGAAAGCCAGTGCGCTGGGCGTCGGGGCCCTGGCGGGAGGGTCCGCGAGGGAGGCTGCGGGCAGTGCCGGGAACAAGCGGCCTAACATCGTCTGGCTGGTGACGGAAGACAACTCGGCGTCCTGGCTGCGTCTGTACGACCCGGCCGGCGCGCCGATGCCCAACATCGAACGCCTGGCGCAGCAGGGGATCGTGTTCAACCACGCTTTTTCCTGCGGTCCGGTCTGTTCCGTGGCGCGGAGTACGATCATCTCCGGCTGCTACGCCCCGCGCGTGGGGGTGCAGTATCACCGCAAGCAGGAGACGGTTCCCATGCCGGAGGGGATCCAGATGTTCCCGTACTATCTGCGGCAGGCCGGCTACCACACGACCAACTGTAGCAAGGAAGACTACAACTTCCACGCGAGTGCCAAGCGCGGCGTCTGGGACGACTCCTCGCGGCAGGCGAGCTACCGCAATCGTCAGCCGGGCCAGCCCTTCTTCCATGTGCAGAACTATGGCTGGACCCACGAAAGCTGTCTGCACCCGAATGCCAGGAACGGCTACTACGAGCAGACCAAGACCGATCCGGCCTCCGTCCGTCTGGCGGCCTATCATCCGGACACGGAAACGTTCCGACACACCTACGCCCGTTACTACGATCGCCATACGGAAGTGGACCAGCAGATGGGACAGTTCATCCAACAACTGGAAGAGGACGGCCTGCTGGACGACACGTTCATTTTCTACTACGGAGACCACGGCGGGCCCCTGCCGCGCGGCAAAGGCTACGCCTATAACAACGGGTTGCAGATCCCCATGGTGGTTTACGTGCCCGAGAACTGGAAACATCTGGCCCCGGCGCCGGCCGGCAGTCGGGTCGACGGGTTCGTGCAGTTCATCGACCTGTCCGCCACGGTCTTGAATTTGGCAGATGTCGCGATTCCGAAAGGCATCGACGGTAAGCCTTTCCTGGGCAGCGGCGTGTCGCTCGAGGAACTCATCGCGCGGGACATGAGCTTCGGCTATGCGGATCGCTTCGATGAGAAGTACGACCTGGTGCGCACCCTGCGGAAGGGCCGCTTCCACTACGTGCGGAACTATCAGCCCTTTAATTTCGATGGCTTGTACAACGAGTACCGCTACAAACAGCCGGCGTACAAGGAATGGCTGCGGCTGTACCGGACGGGCAGGCTCAACGCGGAGCAGCGACAGTTTTTCGAGCCGCGGCCGGCCGAATGTCTCTACGACTTGGAGAACGACCCCGATGAAGTCAGGAACCTGGCTGGTGACCCGGCGCACGCCGAGGTGCTGCTGGAACTGCGGATGCTGATGCAGCGACAGGTCAAATCCATGCCGGACCTGAGCTTCGTGCCCGAGCCGGTCTTTCTGAAAGAAGGCAAAGCCAATCCAGTGTCCTACGGCCAGAAGCAGAAGGCCGCCATCGGCCGATTGGTGGAGATCGCCGATCTGACCTTGCGCCCGTTCTCGGAGGCGAGCGGCCTCATCGCCCAGGCGCTCGATTCGGAGCGCGCGAGCGAACGCTACTGGGGGCTGATCACTTGCAGCGCCTTCGGCACGAAAGCCACCACGTTCTATGCAAAGGCCAAAGAGCTCGCCGCGAACGATCCATCAAATCTGGTTCGCGTGCGTGCCGCCGAGTTCCTCGGCCTGACGGGCGCAGCCGATCCGCGACCGACCATTCTCGCGGCGTTGAAGCGCAGCCGCGACCGGTTCGAAGTCGGACTGATCCTCAACACTGTGACGCTCCTGCGCGATGGGAAACCCGGTTACGATTTCGACCTGAATGAATACAGCGCGGCGGTGCAGGAAACGCCGATCGGCAAAGAGAACGTAGTGGCGCGCCGCCTGGAGTATCTCAAGAAGTGACCTTTCCCGCGGGCCCCGCACGGGCGAGAATCCTCTGGGAGAGAACGACGCGAGCGGGGTCGCGGTGGAGCAGACGATCCCTCCAGGTTCGGGTATGATAGCTCTGGGGCAAGATGGCATTCTGGCAGCGTGGTAACAACGGCGTGCCGCGCGGAAAGGAGTGACGGACGTGAGACGGCGAAAGGTGGCGACAATCGTCTTGATGGGGATGACGCTGGGCGTCCAAGTCCTGACGGCCGATGCGACCGAGACGAAGCCCTGGTGGCTGAGGCCTCAACGAATGCTCCAGACCAATCTGCGGGAGATCGACGCGACCATGGACCTCGACCGGTACGTGCGCGAGGTCAAAGCCTTCGGGGCCAACGTCGTTCTCTTCAATGTCGGGGGGATCGTCGCCAACTACCCGACGGACCTTCAGTTCCACTGGCGCAACGCGTTCATGAAAGGTGACCTCGTCGGGGCGGCCCTCGAGCGGCTGCATCGCGAAGACTTGCGCGTGATCGGCCGATTCGATTTCAGCAAGATCAACGAAACGTTCGCGGCCCGGCATCCGGAATGGCTTTACGTCAGCGAGAAAGGTGAAAACGTCAACTACAACGGGCAGGTTCACACCTGCGTCAGCGGCGGGTATCAGCAGGAATACATGCTCAAGATCCTGGGCGAGGCAATGGACCGTTATCCGCTGGACGGGGTCTTCTTCAACATGATCGGCTATACCCGCAGCGATTACAGCGGCAACTACCACGGCCTCTGCCAATGTGACAACTGCAAGCGACTGTTCGCCGAATACAGCGGGATGGAACTGCCGGCAACGCGGGATGACAACAGTCCCGTCTACCGGAAGTACGTCGAGTTCACCCGCATGATGAGCGACAAGCAGTTCCATCGCGTCAACGCGTTCCTGAAAGCCAGGCGACCCGACCTGGCGATCTGCACCTATACTTCGGCCGGCGTGGACGTCATTCGCAAGGAATCGAATCGCCCGCTGGGCCAGGGAACCTATTACGATACGGGCAAGGCCAAGTGGACGCTGCTAACCTGCGGCCAGCGCCAACTGGCCAACTGTGCGGTGCATTTCATCGACATCCCTTTTCGGCACGCGGCCGTATCACCCTACCTGACGGTGCGACGTGTCTGGCAGCAAATGGTCAACGGGGCCTGGCTGGATTTCTATTGTATCGGGCCGCTCCAGCGGCAGGAGGATCGCACGGGTCTGGATCTGACAGCGGGGTTGTACGACTTTCATGCCCGCAACGAAAGATGGTTGCTGGAAACCAAGCCCGCGGCCCAGGTTGTCCTGATGCGGCGCGGCGGCGCTGAGTACGAGGGCCTGCTGCAAATCCTGTCCGAGAATCAAGTGGCTTTCGAATTGACACGCTTCGAGGACCCGGCCTTAAGGTCCCAGGCGTTGCTAATCGTGCCGGAGGCCGGAGCCCTGACCGACCAACAGTGCGGCGTCCTGGATCGCTACGTCGCCGAAGGTGGCAGGCTGCTGCTCACGGGAAAGATCCCCGCGGCGCTGAAATGTTTGCAGCCGGTCCATTTCCAACAGACGCGCCCCGCCGAGAAAGCTTCCTACATCCGGATTCGCCCCGACGACCGGCAGCGCCTGGAG
>CP070782.1:2358542-2365599 GCA_020346325.1 Phycisphaerales bacterium | reverse complement strand
GGGGTCGTGATCTCGTCGTCGAGCCGGGCCCCGCCTCCGGCCCCATCAATTTCCTCGCCTACCCCGTCCTCGAAATCGCCGGCCGGCCCGTCAAACCCAAAATCCAATTCTCCTTCACCCGCCCCACCCTCGCCGCTCGGTAATTGACCCCGGAAGCCCCCAATTCAGAACTCAAAACCAAAAAACCAAAACTCGCCCTCCGCGCCCTCCCACCACAGCTGCGGATAGTCCTGCCCTTCGCGAATCAACCAGATGTCGTCGGTGCCGTTGTCGGTCTCGTTCATCACGCCCCAGCCAGAGGCGTGGAGCGCTGCGAGCCCGCTTCGCGACCTCGTCTACGGCCTCACCGAGAAAACGACATCGTGAACCGCACTCCACGTCCCTGTGTCCAGGACGCGTGCCCTGACGCGGGTCGTCTCCTCCAGAGTGACGGGACCGGTGTACCGCGTCGCGTGGGGCGTGTTGACCGCCCCACCTCGTAACCGTGGATCGCGGCCCTCGAGCGCATAGTAAATGTCTCCGGCCGGCGCTGTCATGACTAGGCTGAACCCACTGTCCACGACTCCGCCATGCTGGTTGAACGTCGGCGCATCCACGCTGGGATACCAGTTCTTGGACCGCAGTTGGTTGAGAACGACATCCGTCCGGAAGGGAAAATAGTCGTTGATCAGATAGTCCACCTGGGGAAGCCAATCGTCGTCCTTGGTCCGCGGCCGCGAGACCTTGGCGTCACCCCAACGGGCCGATTCGGCGATGATCGCCAGGTCGATCGTGCTTTTGCGAGACCACAGGAAGTCCGCCGCCGCCGCCGGGGTCATGGCCCCGTCGTTGAAGAAGTGTTCATAGGCACGGTCGGCAAAACGCATTCGGTACTCACCATGGGCGACGAGCCGCTGATGCAGCCACTGAGGATTGAAGAGTTCGGCCTGTTGCCCGGCCGGATAGGGCCCGGTGCGATTCTCGTACAACTCGAACAGGGTATGCTCCGAATCGTGCCGGAAGAACTTGAAGCCGTCGGGGTTGGCCCGGTTGTAGAGACCATAGAAATTGTTCGGAATACTGTTCCCGAAAAAGTTGGAGACCGGCGCGTCGAAGTCGCCCACATAGAACGTGCAGAGCATGTAATCGATCACGTTGTCGACATCCAGGAGTCGCTCGTAATCGGGACTGCGGGAGCCGTCCGGATTGAGCCCTTGAACGCGGCAGTAGGCCTCGTTGCTAGAGAAGCCATCGCGGGCCGCCTGCCAGAGCCGGTGGTAAGCATCCAGCGTGCCATCGGTGGCCTCCATCGTGTAGGGCCGGCCGGGACCGGCGTCGACCTTAACCACATCATAGTCCTCCGGATCGCCACCCAGGTAGGAAGCTGCGTAACGCGCCTCGGAGCGCTCCTGCGTCTGGTAGAGACCCCAGTACTGTCCGTTGAGATAGAGATGATAGTATCGGCTCCTCGTATACGGCTGCCCCATGGCGCCCTGCACGTCGCGCGAGAAGACCTCACGCAGCATGGTGTTCTTACCCCCGTGGTCCAGGCCGCCGGCGCCCTTGTAGCTCCACGAATAGTTCTGCGCGGTCCGGAGATCCACCTTCTCGAATTCATCGACACCTTCATCGCCGAACAAGGGATACCTCAGTCTGGATGCGCCGTATTCGGACCGGAAAAACAGGCGAAACGCATGCTTGGGATTGCTCCCCAGACGCCCGTAGCCCCCGCGAATGCGCAGGCCCGCGTTGACCTGGAACCCTTCGCTGCCGTCCGGATAGATCAGCTCCAGTGAGGCCGGCCGCTCCCACTGGCGTCCGTCCTGCAAGGCGTTGACGTAGATACCTGTACTCGAGTCAAACAGATGCTTCAGATCCGTCACCAGTGATATCGAGGGGACCGACAGCAGGGCGTCGTCCATCAGGTCCGCATACCGGACATCGTATATCACGTCCGGGTCCATGCCGTAATCCATCGTCTGCCCGCCGCCGAAGCCGCCACCACCCCCTCCGGGCGAGGGCCAGTCCAAACTCGGATTCTGGCCGGAAAGTGATTGCTCAACCACATCATCCAGGAAGATATAGGTTTGCGTCCGGACCGTAGAAGGCTTCCAGTTCTCTCGACGCGCGATCGCCCGCAGGCAGGTGGTTCGTTCGATCGTCAGGGGGCCGTGGTAGACCTTGCCGGAAATGCCGCGGGCCAGCACGCGACCTGGTGCGTCACCGTCAAGCGTGTAGTAAATTGTGACGTCAGGAGTCTCGATCGTGATAGTAACGGAAAGCAACTCGTCGTAGAAACCGTGTTCATGGCTGAATTCAAGCTCAGCGATCGCCCCTTCGTAGGCCCCCTCATTGGCTGCTCCGGGCGTGGGCACAGAGAGGTGCCGCCATTCATCGTGGGCGTCGGGGCAGCGACCGTACGGAACGTCACAGGTCAGAGCAGGATAAGTCACGCCATCGATGAGGGTCGCCCCATCGGTATCAAACAGACCCACGTCCTCGCCATCGGCATCGAGTTTGAAGCTGGCGTGCAGACCCAGGTCTGCGGTATCGCCATCGGCCCAGATCAGGAGATACCCACCGGGCGCTACGGTCGTCAGGGCTGGATCGTCCGCTGGAATCCGCCACTTCGTTGGTGCGTCCAAATCGTCCGTCAGGCACATCCCGCCTAGGTCGAAAGCTGTGTCCCCACAATTATGGATCTCGATCCAATCGTCGTACTCGTCTTGAGGGTCCGCGATCGTGGCATCGTTGGACGCCATGACCTCGTTAATCACCAGAGGAACCTCCCGTCGCGCCATCACCGGAGCCACGCAGACTGCTGTCAGCAGCACTACGCACCACGCCTGGGTTGATATCCGCACCATGCCTTGCCTCCTTCGACTACCGCGCCGTCATGCCAACTCACGACCCGCAGAACTCTTCATTGCCGGGCAATACAGCTACCCAACTCTCCTCCGTTTCTATTGAGGCCGCCCTACAGCCGGCTCCAAGACAAGGGACGAACAGAGATCGTCGCCCCCTACCACTGACTCCATGGTATGGTTTTGGGGCCACGGGTTCAATTGCGGAGAATAGACATTCTGGCCGCCGCTGTGAGACGGTATCGCCCCCGGCGAGCCGCGGCATCGGGATTTCCCTTGACGCCGGGCCGGGAGCGAGTATGATATATATATAACGACACATGTTGGCACAGATCGTGAATGGCAAGTAGTAAATCCGAACGGCGGGTTATGGCCAGAGCAATGCAGATCGGAGCGAGGCAACAGCGGACGGTGAGCGTCCTCGCTCGCCAGGCGGTTCTCGTGCGAGGACGCACGACCTACAAGTCCAGGGTGTCATCATTCGTGCAAAACGAACCCAATTTTCGCCCTTTTTGGCCTAAGAATGACGATCGACCCAAGAAACGAAGCCAATCGAAGCTAATTGGGGCCGGTGGGAGGGAACCGGCGGTCCCGCTGTCATCATTCGCGCCAAACAAAGCCAATTTCGCCTTTTTTGGGCTAAGAATGAGGGTCGCACAAGAAAACAAAGCCAATCAAAGCCAATTCCAGGAAACGCTGAGCAGTCGTGGCCGGCGCCTGGGGGAGAATCTCAGCGCCAAAGGGGCGGGCAGACGGTACAATGGGCGGCCCGCGTCTGCGGGGTATTGGGGTCTACGGCCGAGCGAGGCTATGACCGATCGCAGGAACTGCCGCGTTATGAAGGAAGGATCAATCGCGTGAAAACGACTGCCATGCCAGCCTATATCGATGGCCTGCCCAACCTGTGCGGGCAGGAAGAGATGATCGCCGCGGCGATGAGCCAGGCCGGGCCCTACTACCGGCCCGAGAGCCCGGTCGATTTTGAGAAGGCCAGCAGCGCGTTTGCCATCGCCCTGCACATGCACCAGCCCCTGATCCCGGCCGGCGGTGACGACCTGCAAACGGCGGCGATCATCAGCAATCTCCAGGATATGTTCAACCATCCCGACGTGGGCGACAATCACAACGCGTCGGTGTTCCGCCAGTGCTACCAACGGATGGGCGAGTATATCCCGCAGCTCGTGGCCGAGGGCAAGCAGCCGCGCGGCATGCTCGACTATTCGGGCTGCCTGCTCGATGGCCTGCTGCAAATGGGCGCCGATGACGTGATCGAGAGCCTGCGCACGATCACCTGCGATCCGGCCTATCGCGGCTGCGTCGAATGGCTCGCGACTCCGTGGGGCCATGCCGTGGCGCCCTCGACCCCGGTGCAGGACTACCGTCTGCACGTCCGCGCCTGGCAGCATTTCTTCGCCGCTCTCTTCGGCACGGAAGCCCTGGCGCGCGTACGCGGTTTCTCGCCCAGCGAGATGGCCCTGCCCAACCACCCGGACGTCTGCTATGAATTCGTCAAGACACTCAAGGACTGCGGCTTCCGCTGGGTCCTGGTTCAGGAGCACACCATCGAGCGAGCCGGGGACGGCGGCCCCATCGAACAGCCCCATGTCCCCCACCGCCTGGTGGCGCGGAACTCGCAGGGTCAGGCGCTCAGCATCACCGTCATCGTCAAGACCCAGGGCAGTGACACCAAGCTGGTCGGGCAGATGCAGCCCTACTACGAAGCCCGGGGTCTGGGCCGCGTCGACCTGGCCGGCAAGTCGATCCCCCCGCTCGTCACGCAGATCGCCGACGGCGAAAACGGCGGCGTCATGATGAACGAATTCCCGCCCAAGTACCTCGAAGTGATGAACGAAGCGTCGGGCAGCGGGACGCCGCCGGTCAATGTCACGGAATACCTGGAGTATCTCGACGGACTCGGCGTCAGCGAAAACGACTTCCCGGCCACCCAGCCGATCATGCAGCAGCGGATCTGGGACCGCTTCGACGACGGGGCCGGCCCCGAGGCCCTGGCACAGACCATCGCGGCGATCCAGAAGGAAGACGACCGCTTCCACGTCGATGGCGGCAGCTGGACCGCCGATATCTCCTGGGTCCGCGGCTACGACCACGTGCTGGGTCCGATGCAGAAGGCCAGCGCGCTGTTTGCCGAGAAGATGCTCGCAGCGAACGTGCCAACCACCGACGCGCGGTATCGCAAGGCGCTGTATCACCTGTTCACGACCCAGACAAGCTGCTTTCGCTACTGGGGCGAAGGGACCTGGACGGACTACGGCCGCGAACTGTGCCGCCGGACCATGGAGATCTTGAACGGCAGCGCATAACGCTCTTTGAAAAATGCGATTCGAAACGTGCGGGCGAATCATGATTCGCCCCTGCCGGGGTGCGGCGTTTGGCTCGGCGCTATTGCAGTTCCTGGAAGAAGCGATCGATGCGGGGCTGGAACTTGTCGTTGATCTTGAACGACCCGGCCACTCCGACCGCCTTGCCGACGATGGCGCTGCGATCGACGAAGCCGAAGACGCGCGAGTCACGGCTGTTGTCGCGGTTGTCGCCCATGACGAAGTACTGGTGCTCGGGCACGCGTATGGGGCCGAAATTGCGGAAGGCCAGTACCGCGGGGTTACTGGTGATCGCGTGATTGACCGCGCCCAACTGTTCCCGCGCGAACAGGCGCCGGCCTTCGAACAGCGCGGCCAACTCTCCGGCCTCGCCCGGCTCCATGGGCGACTGCTGGGCAAACTGGCCGTTGATGAAAAGGCGGTTCCCGCGCATCTCCAGCAGGTCGCCGGGCAGGCCGACGACACGTTTGATCAGCCGCGTCCCCTCGTCGGGCGAGAAGCAGATGACGATATCGCCCCGCTCGGGATTGCCCCAGGTGGCGACGCGGCGCAGGGTCAGGGGAATCCGCAGATCGTAGGCGGCCTTGTTGACGAAGACGAAGTCGCCTTCGAGAATGGTCGGTTTCATCGAGCCGCTCGGGACCCAGTTGAAATCGGCCAGGCTCGCCTTAACGGGCAGGACGACGAAGACGACCAAAAAGATGGTGAGGCGCCATTCGCGCCACATCTTGCCGGCGAACTGTCTGATCTTGTCACGATTCATGGGCATCTCCATAGGACACAGACGCACACGCGCGCCGAATATTTCCCCGATTATACCAAATACTATGCCGATGGGGGCCGCGTGGTTCGCCCGTACCAGGCCGGGACGAGCTATTTCGCCGGCGAGATCGGGGCCATCGGACCGATATACTGCCGGGCGATGACCACGTTGTCGATGAACAGGTGGTCGTCGCTCGGGGCCGACCACAGCCCGCCGTGGTAGATGTTGATCCAGATGCACTCGATCTTGAGCTCCGGGATGTCGCGCATGCGGACGTCGGTCTTCTCGAAGGCGAGCTTGCCGTCCACCCAGCCGCGGAGGATGCCATCGTTGGCGCCCGGCGTGTTGAGCTTGGCGTACTGCTCGATGCAGTACCAGCGATTGTTCTCAAGGTGGCCCAGCCCGTCTTTCTCCCAGATCCAACTGGCCCCGTACTTGCCCTTCATGTCGGCGTGGTAGCAATAGAAGCCGATCGGCGTTTTGCCGGCGCGGCGGCCGTTGAACTGCCCACGGGCGGACCAGCCGTTGCGTCCGTCGCTCGGCCGGCCACCCCAGCCGCCGCGACCGTAGGTGCCGCCGATGCCGGGGAGCTTGCCGCCCCGCTGCGGATCCCAGTCATCAGCGAGGCGCAGGTAGTAACGGAAGTAAACCGCTTCGGGTTCGGCGCCGAGGTGCTTCTGGAAATCGTACTGGAGGCTGGCGCCGTAGTGTTGCCCCTGGGGCACCTTGATCCGCAACGCTTTGCCCCGCCAAGGTTCGAACTTCCGTCTGGCGTCCTCGGTCACGACGCTCACCGTCGCGCGTGTGCCGCCGGACCAATCAGCGTGCCAGTCAGCCAATTCGAAATCCGTGGCACAGATGACCTGTGGGTTCTCTCCGATCCCTGTATCGCCCGCATAGCGGCCCGCCAAGCCGTTGCCCTCGGGCGCACCACCGGCATCGACGGCGACGAACATCAAGAAGATCCAGACTCTCCGGCAAATACCTATCGACATGGTGTTCCTTTCGGCCTGGGATACGAGCGCGCTGGCTGTCATACGAACGTCGCGATCTCGTCGAGATCTTTCTTCCTGATTTCGGGCACCATCGCTCCGGCGACCGGGTGGCCCACG
>CP070782.1:2355663-2358442 GCA_020346325.1 Phycisphaerales bacterium | reverse complement strand
GCCGTCGGCGGAAACGTTGACGTCGATCGTGACGACGCCTCCCCGGTCGTGGACCTTTCGGATGTAGTCAATCATCCAGGCATCACTGCGTCGGGGCCCGTCGGCCTTGGCCCAGCGCGAGCCCAGGTGAGAAAGGATTTGCCACTGGAGGCCTCCCTGGGCCGGGTTCGATTGAGGCGTGGCGCCGAATTTGGTTTGCCCGCCTGCCGTGTAGTCCTGCTGTTCGGTGAGTTTGTTAAAGGCGTGCTTGATGTCGGCGCCGGGATTGAAGGCGATGAGACTTCTCGGATTGCCCGCCCGCACGGCAGCGGCCCATGTGTTCCAGTTGTAGGGCTGGGAGAGATCGGCCCAGCCGGCGCGATTGTACGAACCGTCGAACCACCAGCCCGAGACCTTCCGGCCGTAGCGCAGCGACCATTCGCGGATGACCTCGGACCATTTGCGCGTGAATTCCTGCGGCGCGGGTTGTCGTTCGTGGACGTCGCCCAAGCCGGCCATGGCTTGCTCATCGCGCTGGGGACTGCGCGAGGGCAGATAGAGCATCAGGCGAATACCTTTCTCGTTCAGGGCGTTCGCGATCTCCATGGGCAGGTCGCGTGCCGAGCAGCGCTGTCCCGGTTCGTAGCCGTCGTATTTCTCGTACGTCGCGTTCGGACTGCAATAGTACCCGGAGTTCTGACCCAGGGTGAAAACGAGATACGCGGCTCCGCTTTGCTCGACCTGAGAGACGAACTGCTCGACGTCGAACGAATCGACCTTGTCATTCCAGCCCTCGCCACCCCCGAGATAGTGCACGAACACGCCGTACTTGGCCTCTCTGAGCCAGGTCGTATCACGATTCTTGCGATCTTCGCGTCCTGCTGCTGCGTACGAACACGGTACGACGCAAGCGAGAATCAGCAACATCACAGTGAAGCGTCTCATCGGCGGTCTCCTCATGCAGGGCGTTTGTCACCCCTTCAGACTCAGACATCAGACTTCAAGCGCTCGTGCCATCTTCGACCCGGTCACCAGGAGGCTCAGCATACCACAACGCGGTCAGTTCTGCGAGTCTGCGACTTCGACGGGATAGATGATGACCTTGTTCTGATAGACCTTCGGTGGCTGCATGTACGGCAGTGGGTTCTTGAGGTGGCCTGTTATCGTACGGATGATATCTGCACTCTTTTCCAGGGCCTCTTTCAGTTGTTCGACGGACGTTTTCAGTTCGTTGCGCGCCCCGAGCAGGGTGCAGAAGCGGTGTTGTTCGTCACGGATTTGTTGGATCGCTTCTCGGCGTGCCTCCAGCCCGTTGAGTTCGACCAGCAGCTCGATTCGTTGCGCCTCGAGCGTCTCAATGACATGGTTGTCCAGATCGGATCGGGCGAGGTATTGCCCGATCACCTCCAGCTTGCCACGCACACCGGCCCGGTCGATATCGAGCGTCTTGGCTTGCCGGTCCATTTGCAGGACGAGTTCCCGCGCCAGTTGCGCGGCCTCTTCTTCGCTGTTGAGCGGGTACGTGGCTAATTTGGCGGCTTCGTAGTCTTTCTGCACTTGTTCGAGTTGTTTGTCCTTTTTCGGCAGAGCGGCCTGGCTGTGTTTGCGTGTCTCCTGGTATTTCTTCAGCTCGCTCCTTTGATAGGCAGCGATGTCCCGGGCGTCTTCGGCGAACTTGTCGGTCAGGGCGCGCACCATGATCTTGGTGTCTTCGGCGCTGACGGCGTAAAGGCTCACAGAGTAATGATCGGGAACATTGTCGGCACTCGTATCGACCCGCGTAGCGAAACCCTGGGCCAGGAATTCCTTCTGGGCTTCGGAAGACTTCTGGATCAGGGCGCTGCTCGTCACGCGCCCCACGATCTCACGATTGGAGAACATTTTGTTGCGGGGCAGGATGACTTTTGCCATGTGCTTGGGCCGGATGGGCCCGGGGTCCCGGTAGATGACCGATTCGTCATTGACCTCAGTCTCGATGACCCAGGGCACGACTTCATCGTTCCTCTCGAAGCTGAGCGGCGCCGCCGCGTCGTTGGGCTCGGTGGGGGCCGAGGCAGAGAAGGCGATTGTGGTCAGGGACAGGAGCAGTAGCATGGTGGATTTGGGATTCATGGTCGGTTCTCCTTAGCGAAGGGATTCCAGCTTCAAACGCGCCGCGGCGGCCGCGGGTGTGTCGGGGTACTTCTCCACGAGGTATCGGTATTGGCTCTGGGCCACGTCGCGCAGCAAGGCTTGTGTCTCCAATTGATCGACCCGCGCGAGTAGTCGCGCCGCCCGGCCTGAGGCAGCGATGCGATCCTCGATCTCCGCCAGCGTCGGTGCACTGGGTGCAGGTGGCTGAGGCGTGGGGCGGTAGAGCAGTATGCCGACCGCCAGGAAAATGCCCGCTGCGGCTGCTACGTAGGGCCATTTCTGAAGACGCCATGGTCGGCTCCGAGCGGCCGGAAGAGCGTTGTCTTGCCAGATGGCCTGGGCGCACTGGAGTGATTGTCTCAGGGCCTGCGCCGTCGCGCAGCAGTCCGGGCATTGCTCAAGGTGCGCGCGAATCTGGGTGGCTTCGGCATCGGTCAGAACGCCATCCGCGAAGTCGATAAGTAGCTCTTTGATGTTTTGAGACGAATCGCGATTCATCGCTCTATTCCTCGTTTCATCAAGGCCTGGGCCAGGGCCAGGCGTCCTTTACGGAGCAGGCTGCGTACGGTCGAGGCGGGCATCTCCAGGGTCTGGCCAATCTCGGCCGACTTCATGTCACAAAAGTATCTCAAGACCAGCGGCTTGAGCCATTCATCGTCCAGGTCCT
>CP070782.1:2351221-2355563 GCA_020346325.1 Phycisphaerales bacterium | reverse complement strand
GCTACGATCCCTATTCCAGAGAGGAAGTCGCCACGCTTTTCCACCAGGTGGCCGCCGCGATCAGTAGCGATCCCAATGTCCAGGCATACTATTTCCCGTCTTACGAGCAGGCGGAGGTGGCTCGGAACAATGCTGAATGGCTCGCCGAGCAGGGGATACCGGTCAGCTCGGCATCGCGCTGGACCCGAGCCAACACGGTCTATTCCGAAGGTTGGGCGCTCGGTCGCCTGAAATACGTCGCACCGGAGGATATCGATTCGGCCTACAGCCGCGGCGAGCTTCTGGCCGGCGATATCCTGCTCACCGATGCCGTGCCGGCCGAGATTCCGGTCCTGGCCGGTGTGATCACGTTGACTCCTTCCACACCGAACAGCCATGTCGCGATTCTGGCCGGCACGTATGCTATCCCCTTCGTGCATCTGGCCGAGGAAGCGGATCGCCGGCAGGCCCTCGAATTGCAGGGACGCCGCGTTGTCCTGCGGGCCTATGCTTCGCGCGGCTTCATCAATGTAGAACCTATTCCCGTGCAGTTGGTCGATGCCAACGACACGATGACCGACGAACAGGCGGCCGAGTTCCTCAGTCTGAAGCAGCCTCCGGCTCTCGACATTCCGGCCGTCACATCGCTGGGCCAATACAGTGTGTCGGTCGATGCGCTCGAACCCAATGATATCCGCTACGTCGGGGGCAAGGCCGCCAACTATTCCATCCTGCGCCGGGCCATCCCGGAGAACAGCCGCGTCGCAATGGCGTTTTCGTTCGATCTGTGGAACGAATTCCTGGATCAGACACTCGCCGACGGCCGCACGCTGCGTGAGGAGATTGCGGATCGCTTGTCGGGATACACCTTTCCGCCTGTTTCGGCTGCCGCGCTGGAATATGAACTCGAACAGATCCGGGAACTGTTCAAGGACGACAAGACAACGCACTTCTCACCCGTCCTGGAAGAGGCGGTGATCGCGGCGTTGACCGATCCGGCCTATGGCTTCGATCCCCATCAGAAGCTCCGCTTTCGCAGTTCGACCAACGTCGAGGACAGCGAGCACTTCAGCGGCGCGGGGCTCTACGACAGCTACAGCGGCTGTCTGGCCGACGATCTCGACGACGACGATTCCGGTCCGTCCCACTGCGATCCCGAGAAGTCCAAAGAGCGGGGTGTTTTTCGCGCCATTCGCAAGGTCTTCGCCAGTTTCTACAACGACAACGCGTTTCTGGAGCGTCTGCGTCACGGGATCTCTGAGGACGACGTGGGCATGGCGGTCCTGGTCCACCATTCGTTTCCGGACGAGATCGAGCTGGCCAACGGCGTGGCGATCCTGGAGGTGGGCACCTACAGCACGAGTATTGAATTCGCCACGCAGGCCGGAGCGGTCTCAGTGGCCAATCCTGAGCCCGGCTTGATTCCGGAAGAGGTCACGGCCTCGGTGTCCGTCGAGTCCAAGGAGGTCTACACGCGGGTGACGCGTTATTCCAATCTCGTGCCCCTCGGACAAACCGTCATGACGTGGCCGGACGACTACCAGGACCTGGCGCGCCTGCTGGCCCAGGCGACGACGCAGTTTGAGATGGACACGGGCCAAACGCCCGGCAAACTCGACTTCGAGTATAAGAAGATCGTGCCGACCGGCGAACTGGTGGTCAAGCAGATTCGCCCGATTCCTCAGCCGTCGGGCGACGCCGCCGAGCATCGCTTCCTGGCCGGCGGTTCGATTCATCTCTCAGTGTTCCAGGGAGAGCATGCCGAAATCCTTGACAGTCATCGACTTAAGTCGAACTGGTGGCTCACGGCCGCCAGCCGCTGGTTGACGCCCGATGATCTGAGTGTTTGTCTCTATGAAGACGCGACGTTCGAATATCAGGACGACGGCCAGATCTGGGTGATGTCTGGCTCCCCGGCGTCCTGGCCCGGCGCGCAGCACGACGTGGTAGCGACCGAGCCGGGGGGCGGTTTTGAAGCGACCGATTCCTGGAGCTTTGACCACCTGGAGAACCCGCGTCGCTACAGGCTGACCTCATCGTTTGCAGACATTGGCATAGTGCCTGATAACTGCCCGGTGCTGTTCCTCTCAGACTTTGCGTATGCCCTGGAGGCAGAATACAGCGAGTCTGTCCTCGACTGGGGCTGGGATGGCGAGGTGAGGAGCACTACGACCGACCAGGCCTCTTTGGTTCCGGTGCGGCTGCCCGACCCCGATGACCTGCTCCAGACACGAACGATGGAGGACGCCGGTGTCACGATTGAGACATCGTTCTACTGGCCTCCTCATCCGACCGGGCCAACGGCCGGCTACACGGCACCGTTGATCCGATGGGTCCAGACCATCGTCACCGGGCTGACCAGCGCGCCCTTAACATTGACGGGGCAATACGCTCAGACCTATGAGCCGGGACACCATAATTTCTACGAGGCCTTTCTGTTCGAGCCGAGATTGGAGCCTGGACTGTCGCAGGAGATGCTTGATGAACTGCGGGCCCAAGGGATCGATCTGATTGCGGTGGCTGCTCCCCGTTTTGGCGAAGCCTCTATTACGACATACGATGAGGCCGAGACGTCGTTTCCGGCCGAAGGCGATGATGAAGAAGGCTTCTAGAGAACTGGAGCGCTCTACTATTCCATGTTCCCGGGCCTGTGGCGGTGGGCCAGGGCACGGGCCATGTAGTCGTCCAGCAGTTCGATCTCGAACTCGGCGATCATGTCATCGACAGCAACGGTCTCATGCTCGCTGGTGATCAGGACCGAGCCGAGGAAGCCCGGGTCCTTGATCGTGACCTTCGGCCCGTACCTGGCGTTCAGAGCCCGCAGTCGCGTCCAGTTGTAGTCGAGGTGCACGAGGCGGCAGTCGAGGTTCACATCGGCCACGACGAAATCGAAATAGTTTGTGCTGGATGCAATCAGATCGCCCTGCGGGTCGCGAATCTCGCAGGGCAGGCCGGCGATGGCGCCGACGAAGTGAGCGCGACAGGAATACGCCCAGTAGGCCTGCAGCAAACCGCCGTGATACATCGAGGAGAAGACGATGAGATCGGGCTTGGCCTTGACGTACTTGAGTCGCAGTTCGTCGAAGTTCAGATCGAAACAGATCGCAAAGGCCACTCGCCCGAAGTCGCACTCGAAGATTGGCGCCTCGCGCCCGCAGAGAATGCCTCCCTTCGTGGTCTCCTCGATCACGACGTGATTCTTATTGTAGGCGCCGACGATTTCGCCGTCTCGACCGATCAAAACGCTGGAATTGCGCCACGTGCCGTCGTCCATCTCGCGGGCGGCCGAATAGACCATGTAACAGTGGTTCTCTCTGGCGACCTGGGCAAAGTAGTCGCGCACTTGGTTCTTGCGCACGCGGTAGTACGCCAGTCGCTTCTCCATCGAGAGGCCGCCGGGCCGATCGCACGCCTCGGGCACCACGATCAGGTCGGGTTTGTCCGGAAGCACCTGGGCGAATCGTCCCTTCCAGTGCGCGATCATGCGCGCGACGATCTGCTGCGGCTCAGTGTCGGCATCGACACTGGGCGGTCGCGGGCCAATCGTGGCGATACGAACCCGCCCGTGTTTCTTCGGTCGCTGAAGGTCCTTGACCTCGTCGGCCCCAATCGGCGCCGCCAGTGTCAAAAGCCAAACCAGCACAATCATTACGCTAGAGAGAGGCGGCTTGTGCATCGTAGGGCTCCTGTGCTGCGGATGTTCTCAGGATCTTTGATCGTCGGTGGGTGTTGATGCTTCAATCGTGTTGTTGTTCAGTTCAATCGGGCCCACCTTCGCTTCGATCTGGACGCCGATGTTCTTTTCACCTCGCTCCCGGGCATCTCGAATGACGTTGTTCTCGAAGACGAGATCGCGGACGGCGCCGCGAATGCGAATTTCAGCACCGCCGTTGTTCTCGATGATGTTCTGCTCGAAGCGATTCCGGTGTGGCGCCATCGGGTCCGTTTCGTTGCGGAAAAAGAGCCCGTGCTGTTGGTTCTGGCGGATCGTGTTGTTCCGGAAGAGATTGTCGGAGTCCTTGTGTCCGATCGAGATGCCGAACTGTCCGTTCTGCTCTAAGAGATTTTCCTCGAAGGTGCCATACTTGACGCGCCAGCAGAGGAACAGCCCGTCCGTGCCGTTCCGGCGGGCGATGCACGCGCGAATCGTCGGGCGCTGCGATCCGCTGCCCGGGTGCAGGCCCAGCGCGGCGTTGCGCTCGCTGATACAGTCGCAGACGGTGACGTCGTTGGACTGCTGAAAGCTGATGCCGTCCCCGCTATAGCCGCGCACGGTACAGCCCTGGATTGTCGCGCCGTGGGCTCGATAGAGGAAGATCCCGGCACCACGACAACCGTTGAGCGGAACGTTGTTGTCCTTGTT
>CP070782.1:2346215-2351121 GCA_020346325.1 Phycisphaerales bacterium | reverse complement strand
TCCATAGCATTAATTCCAGGTCTTGTCAACCTTGACGCGCATGGGTAACCGTCCCAGCCAATGTGGGACCCTTTCAAAAGCACTACCGGTTGCGGTTCCGGGCCGCCTCCGGCTCGATGCAAACGCCTTCTCACAACCACCAGGCAACGCAAGAGAAAACAAAAGGAGAAAGACCATGAAACGCCTAATAGCGCTAACCATCACAATCTGTTTCCTTTTAGGTGCTACGTCTGCTCTAGCACACACGGCAGATGTCCCGTTCATAACCGACCTGACTGCCGGGGGTGGCAACCCAGAGTCGGCGATTGACGTGGGTGACGTAGAGGTCTGGAACGACGGGGACGACCTGTTCGTCAGGTATGTGCTTGACAACCCTGTGGATCCGGACGACCCACAGGTCGGACAGTGGTGCCTGAGCCAGACGCACCTGGCTGCCGAGCAGGTGTTGGCAGACGTTCCGCAGACGAAGAACAATAGCCCGATCCCCGGTCTCTTTCCGTACGGGGATGAGATTCTGCCTTCCGATCCTGAGGCCACCTACGCGATCCTGGATGCGTGGGCCGCTGGAACGGAACTCTACATTGCCGCCCACGCCGAGGTGCAGGAAATCATTGGCTTCGAATCGGACGTGGTGGGCTTCAACGACGCGCTGCCTGACCAGGTGACGATGAGCGTCGAGTATCCCTATGGTGGTGGTCCAGCCTATTTCCCGACGACTACCGTGACGGGCGGCACCAGCCTCGATGGAACGTACCTCGGCTGGTGCGTCGACACAGACAACGTGATCTACCAGAACACCCCCTACACCGTCAACGTCTACTCCAGCTATGAAACGCTGCCAGACGGCCTGATCGAGTACCCGGAGAATCTGGACAAGGTCAACTACATCATCAATCAGGGATATGTGGGCCAGCCATCACCCACCTGCGGCGGCAATTACACTTACGGTGATGTCCAACGCGCCATCTGGGCACTGGTAGAAGACAATCTGTCCACGAGTGGTCTGGGTCCTTGGTCTCAGTGCCGCGTTGACGAGATCCTGGCGGCGGCAAGTGCGAATGGCGAAGGTTATGTGCCCCCTTGCGGTGGCGTCTTCGCGGTGATCCTGGCTGCCGTCAGCGGCCAGCAGGTTGTGATAGCGCAGGTCACGACCATTGAAGTTGAAGTCCCCTGCGTGCCAGTGTTCGACGATGAGACCGCCTGGGGCGGCCCATACCCCGAAACTCGGTTCAACGACAAAGACTGGTCCATCTACTTCACCTACACGGTCCAGGACGAATAAGGACAGGAGTGATGGCGTAAGCTTCTTGCCGGCATGAAGCCGGGATGCTGAGGACGGTCGCTCATGGACCGGTGTACTGGTTTTCTCGATGGTCATGGGCTGCGGCTGTTGGTCGCAGCCCGTTCCCGGCGCTACTCTCCCCGTCGATGCCTCCAAGGAAGGAGCAAATGAAACGCCGCCGCTTCAGGCGCGAGGACGTCAGAGAGGGACGGACCTCCACGTTGGGAAGCAGGAGGAGTACTACATGTCCGACTGAAGCGGTCTGGATTGCACTTGGACTCCAGATGTCACCAATCCTGCCCAATGTTACCCAATGTCAATCGGTGGGCTTGGTGCCGAGCGGGCGGGGGCTAGGGACAGACCCTTTTCGCAAGCGCGCCGCCGGGCCGTCTCGATGTTGATTGGACGAAACTTCCAGATCGTTTCGACGTGGCGAGTGGTCAGGCATTCGGGCGGTGTCAGAGGCAGGCCGTGTGACGAACCGGCGGTAGCGTTGCGTGCAGCGAGGGGATGAGGTAGAATGATTCTCGACTGCCGGTCGCCTCGCATCGCGAAGCCGCAGTCCGCAATCGCCAATCCGAGATAGCGTGTTTGGGTAGGAGAGACGTATGGCAGGTCGAGGGCGTTTTAATCGGCGGGAGGTTCTCAGAGGGTTGGGGGGTGGAGCAATCGCGGCGGCGCTGGGGGGCGTGGGGTTTGGGGGCAGTGTGGGGCGGGCCGCGACCGGGCGCGTCATTGGGGCGCAGCAGAAGCTGTTCAGCAAGATTTCACAGCCGGCGGATGTGAGCCTCATCAAAGGCAACGATGCGCGGGACAATGTGTACAAGGCGCTCAAGCACATTGAAGACGAGGTGGTCGCTTCGATTGGGAATAAGAAGATCCTGATCAAGCCGAACTTCGTCAGTACGCGGCGCGAATTGTGCGCGACGCACGTCGAGGCGGTGCGGGGGATTCTGGATTTCTTGACGCCGCACTGTAAGCAGCAGATCACAATCGGTGAATCGACGGCTTCGCGGGCGGGCACGCGCGAAGGCTTCGCCAGCTATGGCTATCTGCGTTTGGAGAAAGAGTACAACGTCAAGCTGGTCGATCTGAACGAGCAGCCCTGGGTATATCGCTACGTCTTCGGCAGGGACCACAAGCCCATGCCCATTCGCATCATCTCGACATTCCTCGATCCCGACACGTACATCATCTCGGCGGCCAAGATGAAGACGCACGACCGGGCCGTGACGACGCTGGCACTGAAGAACGTCCTGCTCGGTGCCCCGGTGAACGACTACAAGAAAAACGACAAGCGGCTGACGCACCTGGAGTACAACTTTTCGCCCAAGGCGATCATCCACTTCAACATGTTCCACCTGGCCCAGGAGATCTATCCGGACCTGGGCGTGATCGACGGGTTCGTGGCGATGGAGGGCAACGGCCCGGTGGGTGGCACGCCCGTCGACGCCCGGCTGGCGCTGGCGAGCCTGGACCCGCTGGCGATGGACATGCTGGCGACGAGGCTGATGGGCTTCGACCCGGGCAAGATCATGTACCTGACCTCGCTGGCCGAGGCCGGGTTTGGACAGGGCGATCTGGCGCAGGTCAACGTGCTGGGCACGCCGGCCGAGCAGTGTCAATATCACTTCAAGCCGCACCCGCGACTCGTGGAATCCTACGGCTTGAGCTAAGCGGATTTGCGTTGATATGATGCCAGTACTCTGCCGTGTTTGTCATCCTGAGCCGGAGGCGAAGGATCTGGGATTGGTCCGAGAATGACCGGAAATCTCGGTCTGGGGCCAGATGCTTCACTGCGTTCGGCATGACAACTTTGCGCGTGCCTGGGTCGTTCTGGCATCGTGTCGACGTAGTTGGATTTGGACGAACAGAAAGGGTGGTCATGCGACAGGAATCGGATCGGACTCGTGGTGATGTGGCGCTGACGCGCCGGGATTTCGTGAAACACTCCGCGATCGCGGCGACGTCGGTCGCGGCCGGCGCGGTGCTGAGCAGTCGACTCTACGCGGCCGGCTCGGACGAGCTGAAGGTGGGCTTGATCGGCTGCGGCGGACGGGGAACCGGCGCGGCAACGCAGGCGCTGATGAGCACGAAGACGCCCGTGAAGCTCTGGGCCATGGCCGATCTGTTCCGCGACAAGCTCGACCGCAGTTACACCATGCTGCGCGATGGGGCCGAGGCGCGGTACGATCGCGTGGCGTTCGACGGGCTGGCGTCGCAGATGGACGTGCCCGAATCGCGCAAGTTCGTGGGCTTCGACGCCTACAGACAACTGCTCGCGACGGATGTGGACATGGTGATCCTGGCGACGCCTCCGGGGTTTCGGCCTTTCCAGTTCAAAGCGGCTGTCGAAGCGGGCAAGCACGTGTTCATGGAAAAGCCGGTGGCGGTCGATCCGGTCGGGATTCGCACGGTGATCGCCGCGGCCCAGGCCGCCAAGCAGAAAGGGCTCAGCGTCGTGGCCGGCACGCAACGGCGGCACCAGGACCACTACATCGAGATCATGAAGCGCATCCACGACGGCGCGATCGGTGAGATTCGCGCGGCCCAGGTCTACTGGAACGGCAGCGGCAGCTCGCTGCGACGCGAGCAGCCGGCCGGCATGAGCGATATGGAGTTTCAGGTGCGCAACTGGTACCACTTCTGCTGGACCTGCGGCGACCACATCGTCGAGCAGCACGTGCACAATATCGACATCATGACCTGGGCGTTGCAGGGCCCGCCGGAGTTCATCATGGGCATGGGCGGGCGCGAGATTCGCCGGGGCGGCAACATCTGGGACCATTTCGCCGTCGAGTTCGAGTATCCGGGCGGCGTGCGGGTGACGAGCATGTGCCGGCACCATCGCGGCTGCACCGACCGCGTCTCCGAGCATTTCGTGGGGACCAAGGGCACGGCGTATATCGACGGCAGCACCGGCTGGATCAAGGGCGAGCATCCTTACGAGCCCCCGGCGTCGCCCAATCCGTACGTGCAGGAGCACGCCGACCTGATCGCCAGCATTCGCGCGGGCCAGGCGGTCAACGAAGGCGTCCAGGTGGCCGAGAGTACGATGGCGGCGATCGCCGGACGGATGAGTGCGTACACAGGCCGGGCGATGAAGTGGAGCTGGGTGACGAAGCAGTCGAAGCTGGATCTGAGCCCGCCGCAGTACGAGTTCGGAGACCTGCCCGTGCGGCCCGTGCCGGTCCCGGGGCAGACGCCGCTGATATAGGATCGAGTGCCATCGTCCGCATGCAGAAGACCGAATCGCTCAAGCACGACTGTCTGCACCTGGCCATCCTGCTGGGCGTGGCGCTGGCAATCGGCGTCTATCTGATCGCGACGTGCGTGTTGATCTCCCGGGACGGGGTGTTCTACGTGGGCCAGGCGCAGGAATTGGCGCGCGATCCGCTGGGAGCCGCACAGCGATATCCGGCCGGCTATTGCTTCCTGCTGCTGGCCGGGCACCAGGTGGTGAGCGTGTTTGCCGAGGGCGATTCAGCCGTCCTCTGGGCCGCCTCGTCACAGGCGGTCACGCTGCTGTGTCGGTTGGGGGCTGTGGTCTTTCTCTATTTGCTGGGCCGCTTCCTCGTGGGCGCGCGCCGGAGCTTCTGGGCGGTCCTGATTCTCATCGTGCTG
>CP070782.1:2342771-2346115 GCA_020346325.1 Phycisphaerales bacterium | reverse complement strand
GTAAAGCAACCGGAGACCGTAGCATTAGAAAGGAGCAGGACATGATAAGGAAACTTTTGATTGCCCTGGGGGCAGCGGCATTGTTGCTCCTGGTGGTGGTCGCGGGCAGATCAGAGCAAGGTGAGATACCCTGGAAGGACCCCGCGCCGATAGCATGTACCAGCCAAGAACAGAAGATTCTGGACGTGCTTGCCGATATGTACTTGAGTCAGCGCGAGGGAATGTGGAACGTTCAGCCCGAAGACGGGAGGATACTGCGGCTGCTGACCGAAGCGGCTGGCGCCAGACACGTCGTCGAGATCGGGACGAGCAACGGCTATTCCGGTATCTGGTTCTGTCTTGCCCTGAGGACCACAGGCGGCAAGCTCACCACCTACGAGATGGACCCCGACAGGGCCGCACTGGCTCGCGCGAACTTTGAACGGGCGGGTGTAGGTCGTCTCGTCACGCTCGTGGAGGGCGACGCCCACGAAGCGGTCGATTGGCTGAGCGAGCCTATCGACATACTCCACCTCGATGCAGACAAGGCGGGCTACGTCGATTACCTCAATAAGCTTCTGCCGCTGGTGCGTCCGGGTGGACTGATTCTCGCGCACAATACAACCAACATGGGAGGTGGGATGCAGGACTACATCGAGGCCGTTACGACCAATCCGGACCTCGAAACGAAATTCATCCACACGCACGACCAGGGCATCGGCGTGACACTAAAGAAGCGGACTCTGGCAGACGACGAGCGAATAGGAAAGAAGGCGGAGAAGAAACGCGAGCCGGACGTCGTCTTCGTTCCTACGCCGCAAGACGTGGTGGAAAGGATGTTAGAACTGGCGAACGTTAAGAAGAACGATTTGCTGTACGACCTGGGCTGCGGTGACGGTCGGATCGTGGTGACGGCGGCCAAGAAGCATGGCTGCAAGGCCATAGGTTACGATGTAGACCCGGAGCGCATCGCCGAATCCTTGGAAAACGTTGAAAAGAATCGTGTCGGAGGTCTGGTTAAGATTGAGCAGGAGGACATCTTCACGCTCGATTTGAGCAAGGCGAACGTAATCACGCTTTACCTTCTTCCGGAGTTGAACGTCAGGCTGATCCCGCAATTGGAGAAGCTCAAGCCGGGGTCGCGAATCGTCTCGCACGACTTCTCAATGGAAGGAGTCGAGCCAGACGAGGTCGTCAGGATGGATTCCGAGGAGGATAGTCTCGAACACTCGATATACCTGTGGACGACGCCGCTCAAAAAGAAAAATAATCCCTGAGACAAATCGGTCGAGGAACTATGCCAAAGGAAGAACTGCGACGAGGATTCGGTCTATCCACTTCTACCTACGTGGTAATCGCCAGCATGGTTGGTACGGGGATTCTGGTCTCGCCCGGGTACATGATGGCTTCGCTCAACAACTACACGGCTATCTTCGGGCTCTGGATTCTTGGTGGTTTGCTGGCGGTGTGTGGTGCTCTTTGCGTGGCGGAGTTAGCAGCGGCTTTGCCCCGGGCCGGGGGGGAATACGTTTACCTTCGCGAGGCGTACGGCCCAATGCCTGCCTTTCTCTCCGGCTGGACGTCGTTTCTTGTGGGCTTTTCGGGGCCGTTGGCCGTGGCGAGCTACATCGCGGCTCTATACCTTTTGACGCCGTTCGGGTTAGTCGGGTCGGAGACGGACCGCCTCGTACGGGGCACGGCCGCGATCATTATCGTCGCGATTACCGTGCCCAATCTCATGGGTCACCGCCAGTCCGCCTGGACACAGAATGTCACCACGATCCTCAAGCTCGGGCTGTTTGCCGCCCTGATAGTCATGGCGTTTCTGTGGGGCGAGGGGCGTCTGGCGCACTTGGCAGAGGGGCAGCCGATAAGACAGGTCGGGCTGGGGGTGGCGGCGACGCAGTTGTTCTACGTTATGTTCGCTTACAGCGGGTGGAACGCTGCCACCTATGTCGCCGGTGAGGTGAAGAACCCGGTTAGAACTCTTCCCCGGTCTTTGCTGCTGGGCACCGGGCTGGTTATCGTGTTGTATCTGGCCCTTAACCTTGTCTTTGCGTACGCGGTACCTCTGGCAGATGTGGGGTTTGCCAAGGCGGAGCAGGTTCCTAAACTCGCCGTGGAGAGGTTGTTTGGGCCGAGGGCCTCCAGCGTTTTCTCCGTTGCGCTCGGGTTGACGTTCCTGGCGACGGTGAGCGCTTTTATTGTGACTGGGGCACGGATCTACTACGCGATGGCGACCGATGGTCTGTTCCCGTCCTTAGCAGGGTATGTCAGCTCGAAGGGACAGGTCCCTGTCTACGCGATATTGGCGCAGAGCCTGTGTGCACTCGTCATTCTGTTCGCGACGGACTTCCAGAACCTGTACAAATATGTTTCGGTCGGCCAATCGCTTTTTGCGATGCTTTTTGTCGGTGCCGTGTACGTGCTTCGATGGCGCCGGCCGGACATGGAAAGACCGTTTCACGTGCCGGGGTATCCGCTCGTCCCGGGGATCTTCATTGTAGTGACTCTCTGCATGGCCGTGTTCGCATTCACGCAGTGGACAAAGCCGTCACTATACAGCCTGGGCAGCATCCTCGTGGGCATACCCATTTACTACGTCTGGTCGTCTGTTCGACGACGAGGAAACTAAAGTCTGACAGGCAGTTCTCAAGCTGAACAAGGAGACCAACGATGCGAAGAATCGGCCTCTTGCTCATCCTGCTCGTCTTTATCGTGGCTTTGGATAGTTCGCCCGGCGCCACCTCCACAGAATCATGGTGCAGCACACGAGTTATCGACCCGAACATCCACGCGCGAGCCGATAGCTCCGGTTACCCATTCCGCGCCAAGAGCGACTACATTCTCAAGGAGCTGGATTTGAGGCCGGGTGACGTCGCCGTGGACATCGGCGCAGGTGACGGGTGGTGGTCGGAGCGGATGGCCAAGTTCGTAGGAGAGGGGGGTATCATTCACGCTGGAGAGGTCGCAGAGAACAAGGTCAGCCGTATGAAGGAGAAGTTCGCCGATGTGCCCCAGGTCAAACCGTACCTATGCCCGACAGACAGCACGGGCCTGCCGGAGGACTCTTGCGACCTGGCCTTTTTCTCCCTGGTCTATCATCATCTGGATGCGGACGGCCGGACGGACTATCTGCGCCATTTGCACAAAGTCGTCAAGCCCACGGGACGCGTTTGCGTGATTGAACGATACCCCGAGATCGCCATCAAGCATAAGTCGCACGGCGTATCATTAAGCCAGTTAGTGAAACAAGCCGAGCAGGCCGGCTGGATTCCCGTCCGTTACGAACTGATAGCCGGCACGCGCCACTACATCGCGTTCTTCGTTCAGAGGGGTCTATTCTGATCTGCGATGATGTCAAG
>CP070782.1:2337860-2342671 GCA_020346325.1 Phycisphaerales bacterium | reverse complement strand
GGTTTCAGATGTCTCTAACTTCTGCCAGGAGAGTTTTGCCGGCATACGTTCCATAAAGGGTTTTGCGATTGAGAAGCGCCGCATGACCCTTTTCGAGTCGATAAACAAAGACCTCATCAGGCTTCACGTGCGCGTGCAAGTAGCCAGACAGGGCATGTGGCCGTTGATGGCGTTTTGGCTCAGCCTGGGCATCGTCATGATCCTCAATCTGGGCGGACGTCAAGTGATCAATGGCGAACGCTCCCTCGGAACGTTGGTGCAGTTTGCCCAGTACCTCCTCTACATTCAGTGGCCACTGCTTGCTCTGAGTTGGGTCACCAGCCTGTTGCAGCGCGGCCGGGTGAGTTGGCAGCGCATCAAAGAGATACTCGAACAGGAACCCGCCATAAAGGACTCGACCCAAACCGACCACGGCATCAAGAGCCTCCAAGGCAACATCGTGGTCCAGGATCTCTCGTTGGATATCGGAGAGCGGCGTTTTCTGCATCAAATCAATCTCAACATTACGCCGGGAAGCCCGCTGGGTATCACCGGGCCAACAGGCAGCGGCAAGACCTTGCTGGTTTCGCTGATGGCGCGTCTACTGGATCCGACCGAAGGAAGCATCCTCATCGATGGCCATGACATCAAGGTTATCCCTCTGGAGGTGCTGCGCAATCACATCGGCTTCGCGGCCCAGGAGCCCGTCCTCTTCTCGCGAACTCTGGAACACAATATTGGCTTCGGAGTGGAAGAGCCCGACAACCGCCTCATCGACTGGGCCGCTGATATTGCTGATCTGAAGAAGGACATACTGAGCTTCCCGGATCAGTTCGACACGATGGTGGGCGAGCGTGGGGTCACCCTTTCCGGCGGTCAACGCCAGCGTACGTCCATCAGCCGAGCGCTCGCGCGACATCCGGAAATCCTGATTCTGGATGATGTGCTTTCAGCCGTCGATACGCAGACCGAGGCCGCCATCATGCAGAAGCTCAAACCCATCATGAGGGAGCGTACTACACTCTTCGTCAGCCACCGCGTGTCGACGCTTCGCTACGCGGACGAGATCGTGGTGATCGAAAACGGTCGCATTACCCAGCGGGGTTCCCATGACGAACTCATCGCCCAGCCCGGCTACTACGCCGAACTGAACACCATACAACGGATCGAGAGGGAGATGGAGGCTGATTCATGAAGCCGAACCTGGAACAGCTTCCCACATCGGGCCTGGCACGACGCCTGCTTGCCTATGGGCGACCTTACTGGGGCGAGATGCTCCTGTCGCTGATCCTGATTCTCGCCGTGTCGGCGATGGTCAACTATCTGCCCGTGCTGGTCAAACGAATCACGGATTCCTGTCTGCTAAATCGTGATATGGCCGCCGACGCTCGTCTGCGACAACTGACGCGCATAAGTGCGCTCTACGTGGTGCTCGCAATCGGTGGGCACGTTATTCGCTACTTACAGGGCCTTCTGACCGCATGGGTCGGGCAGCGCATCATCTACGACCTTCGGGCCGACCTCTTCAAGAAGGTCATGGGTATGAACCAGGCCTACTTCGACCGGACACCGGTCGGAACGCTTCTGACCAGAGTCACCTCCGACATCGACCGTCTCCAACGCTTCGTGACAGAGGGTGTCGTAGGCACCGTGGCCGATGTCTTCATGCTCGGCAGCATCATGGTCTACATGCTGTTCATCAACGTGAAAGTGGCCCTTATCCTCTTCACGGCCTTGCCGCTGGTCTTCGGTGCCCTGTACGTCATTAACGGCAGGCTCCGCCACGCCAACCGTCAGATCCGCAAGCGGCAGGCCGCGCTAAACGCCCTGTTACAAGAGGATCTGGTCGGAATGACCACCATACAGCTTTTCAACCGTGAGGCGATCGCCCGAAACGAATTCATGACTAGAAATGCCGACCTGCGCTCCGCACACTTTGAAGAGGTGCGCTGGTTCAGTCTGTACTTTCCCGTGATTGAGAGCGGCCAAGCCATCGCCGTCTTGCTGATCCTGGGCACGTGTGGATTCTCGCTGCTCAGTGGCAGCGGCTTGATCTCCCTGGGCATGTTGATCGCGTTCTTGACCTATATCCGCAATTTCTTCCGGCCCTTGGGTTCTCTTTCCGACAAAGCAGGCATGTATCAAATGGCGATGGCTTCGGCCGAACGCGTCTTTGCCTTGATCGATACGCCTGAGGAAATCGCCGATCCGGACGAACCCCTGACATGTGATGCCATCAACGGAAACATCGAATTCCGGAACGTTTGGTTTGCCTACCATGACGAGAATTGGGTGTTGAAGAATCTCAGTTTCACCGTCCGGCCCGGCCAGGTGATCGCCATCGTGGGGGCCACGGGTGCCGGCAAGAGTACTATTATCAACCTGATCGGCAGGTTTTATGATGTGCAGCGCGGTTCCGTACGGATAAGCGGCCACGACGTGCGCCGTTTTCGCAAAGCGGATCTGCGTCGACATCTCGGGTACGTATTCCAAGATCCGTTTGTGTTCGCCGGAACTGTGGCCGACAATATTTCTCTTCTCAATCCGGGCCTGAGCAGAGACGACCTGATCAACGCCGCCAAAACCGTCAACGCCCATCGATTCATCAGTGATATGCCGGCTGGCTATGACACCGTGCTCAATGAACGTGGCCAAGGGCTCTCACTGGGGCAAAAGCAACTGCTGTCAATGGCACGGACGCTCGCTCAGAATCCCGAACTCCTGTTCGTGTTGGACGAAGCCACAGCCAGCATCGATACCGCCACCGAACTGCTCATTCAGGACGGGCTGAGTGAATTAATGCGCAATCGCACCAGCATTGTGATTGCCCATCGACTCTCTACCATCCAGCACGCAGATCGTATTCTTGTGCTGCATCATGGCGAGCTGATAGATGCCGGGACGCATGACGAGCTAATGCTTCGTCATGGGTACTATCGCCAACTCTATGAAATGCTCCAGCACGCGCCACGTTGACAGAACCGATTTCGGAAACCCATTCCCGGTCTCCCTTTGGGAGACAGACGTGGGACAAGAGGTACCAGCCTGCGGCCAGGCCCCTCGGTCGATGGGCCGTCGCGATTCTACCGTGATGGATTTCTCTCGACCAGGTGACAAACATATCATGCCGATTCGAGATGGCGTTGCGATGAGGAGATCCCTGATGTAATAGCTTCTGGCTGAACACCTTGAAGGGATGACAGCGCAGCAAGAACGGAGCCCAGGTCCGTAAGTGCTCCTTTGAAAAAGATTAAGAACTGACATTACAGGACTTGTGATGTTGGCCGAAGCGGAGCCAAAGCCACGCCGAAGGCGAAACGAATTTCCTTGTGGCGCCCTGTTGCGCGCTTCGCGGCCTGGGTTGGTCCGTTGGTAGCCTGAAGGCATAATCGAGACAACGGCCGACAACCATCGCAGATTGTGGGCTCTCGCGTGATTGACCGATGGGTGACACGCCTATGAGGCCGAAGATGCCCTGCCATCGCTTAAGAGACACGGGGAATATTGGCTTACGCACAAAACGCTCTGAGAACGGGCCATATGTGGAACCCTTGCGTTTCGGGAGGGAAACTAAGCAGGGCCGGATGGTCGCAAGGATCGTCCGGCCCTTGCCCAAGTCTTTCCTCTAAGGTTTCACCAGCCGGAAGAATTCCGATGCGCCGTCGCTGGGGACAGCCACGTAGTTCATCCCGTCCCGCTGAAACACGGTGGCATCGAGCGCGGCCCAGGGGCCGTCGGGGCTGTCGGCCGATTCCACCGAGTAGCCAGCGTAGGCCAGGGGCCAGGACAGCAGGATCGCCTGAACCGTGTCAAGGGATGGTTCCGGACACGTTAGGGTGCTCTGTAGATCGTATGTGGCTAACGGCTGGAAGTTGTAGTTCGTATCTACGTTACAGAAACCATTGTCGACAAGTGTCGCATTCGACGCCGTGCCGACGACCGTGCCGTAATCCGGGTCGTCGCCGAACAATTCAATCCCCTTTTCCATGTTGCTGAAGCGGTTGTCGGTCACCAACACATTCTCTCCTGAGAACGCGAGGCCGGTGGGGCGGACTCCCGGAGCGGTGCCATCGAACGTATTATTCACTACGACGCCGGCATCCGCACGCAGGAGGTTGCAGTGGAATTGGTTGTTCCGCAGTACGTTGTCGGCGATGCGAAGCGGCTCCAGGCTGGCTACCGTACCCGGAAATCCTCGGCCGATGGCAATAATGCCGAAGGCGAAAGGAGCGACACGGGACTCGCCGGTACCAGCGTAGGAAAAGCCGCTGATTGTGTTCCGCACCACCTCGCCCATGACGCCTTCCCCGATTGCGATGCCGTCTAGGCCGGCCGATGTTGCATTTGGGCCAACGCCGGAGATTGTATTATCCGCCACCGTGATGATCAGACTTCTGTTATTTGGCGAGCCTTGAAGAAAGACCCCCTGGTAGCTGTCGACAATCGTGTTCCTGGCGATCCGCATCTGCAATAGAGGGGCATCGGGGAGGTCATTAAGGACCCATATTGCCGCGCAGCCATTCTGCCCCGCCGCCTTCTCCCTGAAGCCGGTGAATCGGCAGTCTTCCACAGCCCCTCCAGAGTCCAGAAGATAAGCGCCGAGGAATACGTCTTCTTGCTCGTCGCCGAGCTGTTCACCCTCGAAGGTCAGGCCCCGGAGGACGACGTCGGAGTTGAGGGTGAAGAGGACGCACATCCGGTTAATGACTTCGGTGGCCGGCGCCATCCCCGGAAGGGCTCGGAGAATGGTCCCCGGCTGACCAATCAAGGTCAGCTCTTTACTGAAGATTCTTGTCTGTTCCGTGTAGACACCCGGCGCGATGTGGATGGTG
>CP070782.1:2333639-2337760 GCA_020346325.1 Phycisphaerales bacterium | reverse complement strand
TTCCCGCCCACTCTTCCTTACCACCCCCCCGTATGGGTGACCCTCGGCGGAAGATTGTGCTTGTAGGCCCACATGCAGTACTCGTCGAATCCGCATTCGCGTACGAGCGTGGGAACTTCTCCAGTGAGTTGCCATGTCTCCGCCTGGGCGGTGGCGTATCCCAGCGGTTTGAGCACCTGGGCGAACGTCACGTGCCGTGCAATGTTGTCCTCCGGGGAACCGGCCACCGGCCCACCGCGCCGACCGGGGAACTGGTAGACTCCGTTGTGATGGCCGTACTGGCCCGTCATGATCTCGAACCGTGTGGGATGGCATATCGGGGTCGCATAGCACGTTCGGAACCGAATACCTGTTTCTGCCAGTCGATCTAGATTCGGTGTGCGGTGCTCCCTATTACCATAGCATCCCAGTTCCTTTGCCCCCAAATCATCGGCCATGATCAACACGAAATTCCATGGCGTATTCTCCGATGCAAAGGCCGAACTGGCAAGTCGCTTTGACTGCCCTAACAGTACACTGGCTGTCGCCAATCCGCTGGTCTTCAAAAACCGCCTTCGCTGCATTCCACACTCCTTTCCGCCACGGTTTCCTATCTTCGTGCCATCATGCCAGCCGAAAATTCCACCGCGTCATACTATGGTCAAGACACAGGCCGGTCAACAATCTCTCACGCCCAGAGTTTCGTCCAGAGTCTCTTCGCTCGCAAAATCGGTCGAACAAATGAACAAGGTCGCCGCTTATCCCTCATAGGGCAGTTCATACCCCTTGCGGTAAGATCGCCGTACGAGCGCATTGGCCTCGGCGTTGTTCGTGATCTCCACCTTATCAGGATCGAATCTGAGATCAGCGACTCCGGTCCGGTATCCGATGTTGGCAAGGTTGCAGAGATCTGAAGAAACGACGCCTTTCTCGATGGGGGAATTCAGCAAAGATGGATCGTTCGCCCGAACGGCCGTCAGGAAATTCTCCACGATGCCCTCAACCGGTTCAGGTGATTTGACTTGGTAGCTGTCGCTCTCGTTTGGATAGACAATCACGCCGTCGCGCCCGAATTCCATCCTGCCGTCGGTTCCGTAAGAGATATTACCGTTGTCATGGCCTTCGAGCTTGTAGTCCGTGTAGAGTCGCTGCTCAAAAATGATCTGGCCGTCGTCGTAATCGAAGACGGCCATGAGCGTGTCCGGAGTCTCATGGTCGTCGTCGTAGTAGAACATACCGCCCGTAGCAACCACGCGATTTGGATATCGATCGCCCATCGCCCAGACTGAAACGTCGATCTGGTGGATGCCGTCGTTAACGACATCGCCTCCACCGTAGTCCCAGAACCAGTGCCACTCATAGTGCCAGCGGTTCCTGGTAAACGGAACCTCAGGTGCCGGTCCGAGCCACAGGTCGTAATCGACGCCTTCCGGCGGAGCTTCGGGTTTCGCCTTGCCGATTTTACCACGAAGCTGGTGGTTGATTGCCTTGTGCACATATACATCACCAATCGCGCCCTCGCGCAGTAACCTCATACCTTCGATATGATCGCCTTTGCTGCGGCGCTGAGTGCCATGCTGGACGCATTTCTTATATTGGGTGGCGGCCTTCTTCAGCAGGCTGGCCTCGTAAATGTTGTGGCTGCACGGTTTTTCAACGTAGACGTGTTTACCCGCCATGAGGGCTGCAAGTGCGATCGGAGTATGCCAGTGATCGGGGGTAGCGATGCTGACCGTGTCGATTGCCTTGTTCTCAAGTAATCTGCGGAAGTCCGTATACATTTTGACATTCGCCGCCGCATCTTTGGCGGCTTTTTCGCGGTTCTTCCGGTCGACATCGCAAACCGCCACAACCTCGCAGCCTCGGATATTCTGGAACTTCCTGACGTGGCCCCCTCCCTGCCCGCCGGTGCCGATCACGGCATGGTGGATCGTCTCATTAGGGGACATTCGTCCCCAGGCTCTTGAAAAAATCAACGGCGCGACAGTAGCGCCGGCGCTTGTCGCTTTAATGAATTTGCGTCGTGTCATTGTCGACATGATGTTCTCCCTTCATTGATGTTATTTGTTTTGGCGATCTACTGCTGCAACTGATTTCACAACTGGTTGTAGAACAAGACCGAGCGAGAAGTCTGCGGTCATTCACAGCGTTGGGCTATTCGCCAACAGTAGCCCATGCGGGCATTATACCTCGGCCGGCCTCAATGTTCCAAAGGCAGCCGTTATGGCCTTGGTTGAGAACGCCATTGCCAGGGCAAGAACCTGAACAGCTGAGTGTGAGGGGGCCAAGCGAGACGGGTGTTTCCTAGTGAAGGGGCTACGGGCAATGCCCGCAGCCTCTTGTCTATGATTGGGTGTCAAACGTCGCCCAGCCCTACTTTTGGTGAATCACGATAGAGCCACCGCCTATTGCTTGGTCGAACCCGTTGTCGTAGATGTCGATCTCGGCACCACTATCTTCATCCTCTTCCCAGATTCGGATTCGGAACGTATCCGGATCGTCGTCGCCGGCCCAGAGCATGAACTGGTAGCTGCCCATGCCGTTGATGGTTCCTGTGCCTTTGAACTGGGCGTTGGAACCGCCTTGGGTGATCACCAGCCAATCGTAACTGCTGCTGTGGAAGTTCAGATCCCCGGCCTTGAACTGGAACTCCGTGTTGCCCGTCGGCGTGTTCGCACCTTTCTTGTACTTGGACACGAATCCGAAGCTAGCCTTCCCTATAAGCGTGGCATCGGGCACATAAGCGCCAGCAGGCGAGTCGATCCAGCCGCCACCAGTGACAAATCCAGCGCTCGGGTCATAGACGACAACAAACTCGAACTTAGAGATACCTTGCCCACCGTTATCGTCCGTCACCGTGATCGTGACCGTGTATACTCCTGGGGTGATGTAAGTGTGCGCGTAGTCCACGGGGCTCGTCGCAGGATCGAGATCATCTTCGGAATGATCGCCCCAGTTGCAGATCGACGCGTGCGTGTCGGCCGTGCCAGGATCAGTGAACGCGGCACTTACGCTGATCTCTGTACCCACTGGGACCGGGTCCATAGGTCCGCTGATCGGTCCCACGGTTGGCGGGACGTTCAAGATCGTGGCCGTGGTGCAGTCTGTGTCTGGTAGTTCACCATTGCTGACGGTCAGGCAGACATTGTAGCTCCCGTCATCATTAGCGTAGGTATGGGTCGGACTGACCCCGGTGCCGGTGGTACCATCGCCAAAGTTCCAGTCATAGGTCAACGCATCGCCGTCAGGATCGGAGGACCCCGAACCATCGAAGGCGACTGCTGATCCTTCGTCAGCGGTATACGGGCCGTCCGCCTCGGCTGTCGGCGCCCGGTTCAACGGAAGGCTTTCGCCAGGCTCCAGAAAGTATTTCGTATCGCCGACAACGATTTCAACATCACCAACATTTCCCGAAAAGGTGGTGATCGTTAACGTGGCTGAATCAAACTCCAGGCCATAGTCCTCATTCAGGACTATGGTGACCATTGGGCCGTTAGGGGGCATGTAGTCGACGGTTATCGTTCCCTGGAGGACCTCTATCTCAGAATCGCAGCTGCGCACCCTAAACATACCCTCTCCCAGTCTGACGATGTACTTACCGTTGCAGAAGTCCACTTCCGTCAAAGCAGGTCCTCCGACGGGGCCAGTTTGGACCTTGATGACTACGTCCGGCACGTCCGTCACCGCCACGGTCTGGTCGCCTCGGGTGATTATGCTGCCGTAGGTCTCAGTTGATGCATCGTCGCGGAAATCGTTGGAGTAGATCAGCGGATCCTCGTCGATCACATCTTCGATGCCGTCGCCGTCTTCGTCGATGCCAGTGTAAGGCCCCTGATGCTCGTACGCCCCCATGTCCACGACGCCATTGACGATGCGTGGGTTTCCGCGCAGATCCCAATCCACGTCGACTGCGTCGTTGTAGCCGCTGTCGATACAGGGCGAGGCGGACGAGAGTCGTAGCCCATTCTCGAACCTGGGATCGTCATCGATGCTGTGCGCCGCACCGGGGTAGCCACCCTGGATACAGCAGAAAGAGACGCTTGGTTCCGAGCCGGTGTAGTCCCGTATCTCCGCTCCCGTATCGCCCCAGAGGACGCAGTTAATCACGGTCGGGCTAGCGTTGTATTCGTTGCACATCCCGC
>CP070782.1:2328407-2333539 GCA_020346325.1 Phycisphaerales bacterium | reverse complement strand
TGCAGGCAAAGCCGAACATCAGGCCCTGGTCACCGGCCCCCTGTTCCCGATGCAGCCCTGTTCCTTCGGTGACGCCCTGAGAGATGTCAGGGCTTTGCTGGTCGATCGCGACGATGACCGCGCAATTCTCGTGATCAAATCCGATGTGGGGATCGGTATAGCCAATTCCCTTGATGGTCTCGCGTACAATAGAGGGGATGTCCACTACGGCTTTGGTCGTTATTTCACCCGCGACGACGACCATGCCGGTCGTGACCAGTGTCTCACACGCGACTCGACTGCTTGGGTCCTGGGCGATCATCGCATCCAGGATCGCGTCGGAAATCTGATCCGACACTTTGTCCGGGTGCCCCTTTGTCACGGATTCACTGGTGAACAGGTAACTCTGCCCGTCGCCGTTCGGTTTTCCTGAGTTCGATCGTTTCGCCATGTCCTTAGCACCTTACAAATCAATTTCCGTTGCTTTCACGGCCAGACACCCTGCACGGCAAACCTATTGATGGCGACAACTCCATCCGAAATCAGCCCCACAGAGTCCCATCTCATCGAGATGCAACCGCTCATCATAGGTTCATCCTCCTGATCGTCAACCCCAAAAGTGCCCAAGATGCGACCCTGCGTAGGCTCTCGGGCTAATATCCCCGTCCACGGTCATTGAGTCGCCAGTCGAAATTCATGTAGGCAAGGGTATAGTTCTCTACCTCGAGATAGTAAACCTCCTCGCGTGGGAGGTAGCGCGTCAGGAAGTTCAAAACGGCTCGCGTTTCGGGTGAGTGGCTCTTGAACTTCTTGTTTGTCGCGTAGCGTCCGACGAAATCCTTGCCCCGCCAACTCGGCTCGAAGAGCGCCGAGAGGTAAACGACGGCCTTCTCCCGGTCGATACGGAATCCCTTGTCGCTGGCCAGAAACGCTCGGACCTGGTCGTCAAGCTGCTGATCCAGTTGTTCACCTCGGTAGGGGCTCCGACGCAGGGTGGGCCCGGACCGGGCGGCGTAGGCGATGGCCAGATAGGCACGCGGATCACCGAAGGTCTTGCGGAAGAACCGTCTCTCAACCTCACCCAGGGTGAATTCCTCATCCATGACGATGAACCGGTAGTCGCTCCAGATTCCGCCGATGTGGCGGATATCGCTCGGGGGCCAAGTCAGGCGGAGCCACCATGAAGACTGGATTGGATAGTTTCGCGCGATGATCTCAAGCATCTTGAGATTGTAGGTATTGATCCAGAAGGCCAGCTTGTCCTCCTCGGACCATGCCTGATATAGATTGGGATCCAATTCGTCCGGTTCGCTGAGCAGGTGCTTCAGTCTCAGTCTTTTGCGACGCAGGGCCTGGTAGTCCACCCGTCCATCTTCGAGGACATGCTCGGCCAAGAGTTCCGCATACTCTTGGTAGAACGAGGTCAGGGCGTCCGGCTTCTCCTCATCGGTCCGCTCCTGCTGCGGAGGCAATTCAGCAGTTGCCGGCGTCTCTGGCCGCGGCGGGGCTGGTTCGCTCGCTTCGGCTTCATTCGGTTCGGCGCCGGGAACCTCCTGAAGGGGTTCAATCCCAGCCGATTCACCTTCGGACGCCGGATCAGGGGGGGGCGTGGTATTGGGTTCTGTGCCTGTCGTGTCTCCTTCCGGGGCTATCTGACTCGGTGGCCCAGACGTGGCCTCCGGCGTCGTGATATGGGTCTCCGGCAGGCTTGCCTCCGGTTCCGGGCACGCTCGTTCCTGAGCCTGCTCGCCGATGACGGGCTGTGTCGGCTCAGAGATGCTGGTTCGCGCCGGCGGGGATTCCGGCTCGGCGCTGCCGCAGCCTGCCAAGGCCAAGAAAGGGCCAAGGGCCAAACAAATTGCGGCAAAGGGTTTGCTCATGCGCTATTCCCCACAGGATGTTGCATCGATCGGGCATCTGAAACCGTCTAGGATACGAGATAGGACGATGAAGGCAAGGTTTTGTTCGTGTTTGGCGACCGCCCAACGCGGGTCCCATAAGAAGTGTTTTCTCGGGGCAGCCATAGGGGCCAAGAGGCGGCCTCTGCGAGGGACCTCGTACTGGAAGACGGTGGCCCCCAGCGCGGACAACGTCTGACAGGTCGCCGACGGCGCGTGACGTCTCTCCGGCAGGCGCCCGGCCCCGGTGACCGCGAATGGCGATCCAGCCGCCTGGAGCAGGGGAAACTGCCTCTCGATTTGATTTCGCTTGACAAAATCGCCCCTGAGCGTTAAGCTGGATAAAATATATGGTGGTGTGTCGGTTGAAAGGGATGCTGACGAGATGAGTTTCAAACGTGCGGTCTTTGTCCTCCTCGTTGCCGGTCTCGTTTTGGCGATGTTCTCGGTTTCCAGGGCGGTGGTGGATCTTCGGCGGATCAAGGAGGTTCATGGCAAGAGTGTTTTGACCCAGCAGGATATGCAGGTCATCGACGAGTTCATGCAGGACGCTGTCGAGGATCTAGTCCGAACGACGGATTTCACGCAAATTTCGAAGATCCGCGCGACGATCCTGACCTACCAGAGTCCCCAGGCGCAGTACGCCCAGCAGTATTCCGAGTCAGCCCTGACGCACATTACCGCCGGCTTGCAGGAGGCCAGGGCGGACATTCGCGACGAGAATACGCGGTTCAAGGTGATCGCGAATCTGTTGATTCTCATCGATAGTCTCAAGGACCCACGGCTCGTCAACCTAGCCATCGGTGAGATCAAGCATCCCAACAATGCGGTCCGCTACTGGGCCGTCCGGGTGGTTTCCGATTCCGACCTCTGGGGCAAGCTCAGTCAGAATCAGGCGGCCGCGTCGCAATTGGCGGGTCGGATTCTTGCTGAGTGCAGCCAAGCTGTCGAGGGGAGCAGCCCGGAGGTTCTTCGTTTGATGGCGGAATTCGCGGGCCGGTTCGATACGGCCCAGGCCGAGCGTTTGTTGGCGCAGGTGGCCGATGCCAGGATCGCGAGCTATGCTGACTGGTCCGTCACGTATGAGCTAATGGACGGTGCCGTTCTCGGGACGCTTTGCGAGAAGCTTACGGCCGGTGGCACGGCGAAACCGGAACTCGCGAAGCGATTCGGCCAACTCCTTTCCTTTGTCATGCAGCGCTACATCAAGGGGCAGGGCCAAGGCACACTGCCGAACGCTTCGGCGAACTACCTTGTCTCTGTGATGATCGATACCGAGGAGAAATGTCTGGGCAGGCTGCTGGGTACGCCCCAGGTGAACCTCAGACGGGCCATCGAGGCCGGGGACCTCAACGCGCTACAGGCCGAGCACGACAGGCTGCTCGGGGCTGGAAGCCAGGCGGGGGCCCTGTCGTCGAAGCTCAGCATCAGCTACGGCCCTGAAGGTCAGAGCCAGGCGGCTCCTCTAGCTTTGCCCCCCCAACCGCAGAGCAGCGCCTCGGCGCCACCGAACAACATGTGAAGCCGGTTCGCTGCCTGAACGCCGCAGCCTGCCAGTAGCGAGATGCGCGATGAAGGTTCCAGCCACTGTCCTGACCCTGATAGGGCTCATCCTGGTTGGATGTGCTCCCGGGCCCACCCATTACTGGTACCATCCCGATGGAACCCTCGAACAGGCCAAGGAAGACTGTCGCGCGTGCCAGGCGCGGGCCGAGCAAGAGGCCGGTGAGATGGCCGCAGAGGAAGAGCGGATGCAGGTCCGGTCGCAGAGGCGTGCGTCGGACGATGGTTGGAAGTTCTACGATGAGCAGGTCAAATCCAGGTCCGACTTCGGGACGATGTATAGGGAAAATGTCTTCGAGGGATGTATGCGAAGCCGGGGGTATATGAAGGTCAAAGACTACCACCTGCCATCCAACCTCCGCACCAAGTCCTATTCCATGGGCGCCGTGGCGGGAAGATAGCCGCGGGCTGTAGATCCAGACACTGCAGTAGCATGTGAAGCAACTTCCTCGATAATGCTGCTCCCAGCGCCCGCTCCCTAAGGTTTGCTGAGGAAGCCGATGGTGGAGGTCATGATGCGCTGTCGGAAACGCTCCTGTTCCCGGCCGTTCTGGCGTTCCTGGAGGTCCTTATAACTGGCCCGGCAGAAGTGGCACCCGACCGTTGTCAGATGAAAATCGACGTAGTCGAACCACTCCGGCGGGAGGGTCTCCAGAAGAAAGGCGCCCAACGTGCTGCGCTTTGGGCAACTCAGGCGGTGTGACTCCCAGATCTCGGTCAGAAGGTCCTCTCCGTAGGAAAATGACAGATCGGCCGGGCCGCAAAGCCGCATGACATCGTCTCGGATTCGTTTGAGGCATCGGTGTTTGACCACCCTGATCAATCCGCTCTCCAGACCCAGTAGTCTAGCCGCCTCTTTGTTGGGAAGTTTGCAATAGAAGAGCAGTTCGGCGATCTTCAGATTGCGAAGCTTTCCCTTGTCTCGAAAGCCTGCCACCACGCGGTTCAGCGCGCGGGCCAGAGTCTGCCGTTGGAGTCGCTGCTGCTCGTCTCGACTGACGCACCAACTGATGCTCGGATCGCCGGCGACCACTTGATCGAGAGCATTTACCAGCGTGTCGTCCGTACCGGTGCGATAAACGTCCTGGATGAGGCACACCGTCTTGGTCAACCGGCTACGGAAGCGGTTGATGATCTCGTGACGCAAGATACCGAACAAATACGTTTCGATGCCGATCTCGATTTGGATCTGAGCGATGGCCTTGACAAACGAGGCAAAAGTTTCCTGGACGGCGTCTTCGGCGTCTGCGTGCTGAGGCAAGCGCGCCCGCGCGAAGCGCAATAATCGGCCCTGGTAGGCGTCAACCAAGCGGGCCCACGCCTCGGTATCTCCCCGCCGAATGGCCTCCAGCATGTCTTTGTCTGTCTGACTTGTGTCACCCATATACTATCATACGACAAACCAGTTGCTTTGTAGTTCCCCGTAACGCGATTTCGTGCGACAATTTCGCAGGATTCGCTGGCCCGCGATGGTCAGTTTGCAGCTGTTTTGATAACTGTTTCAGCCTTGTCCGGGCCATCTTCCCCTTCGTCGTCTGCCCAGCCAACCGGTCCCAGGTAACGATCGAGCCATTTGACGATCTCCTGGTGGTATTGCTTGCGGTATTCCCAGGGGATGTTGTGTTCGCCGGGAAAGATGATATGTCTCTTGTCGGGGGCGGGGGTCCCCAAGAGATGAAACAGAGGCTGCTG
>CP070782.1:2323489-2328307 GCA_020346325.1 Phycisphaerales bacterium | reverse complement strand
GGCGTGATGATTCGCCAGGGCGCCAACAATGGTTCGCAGCATTCGTTCATGCCCATCACCGGCAGCGGCGGCGGCGGCGCCTCGTGGCAGGGCCGCGTCGAAGAGGGTCTGGCCTCGGTGAATCAGGATAATAGCGGCGATCCCGTGGCGGCCCCGTACTGGGTTCGGATCGACCGCTCGGGCAACAGCTTCACCGGGTTCATCTCGCCTGATGGCCAGACCTGGACGCAGATCGGTGATCCGCGCGAGGTCGTGATGGACGATCCGGTCCTGATCGGTCTGGCTTTGACGAGCCACAATGCCAATCAGGCGACGAGCGCCCAGTTCTCCAACGTCAGCTTCACGGGCAACCTCACCGGCGCCTGGGAAGTGGCGGAGATCGGTGCGGCCCAACCGACCGGGAACGATCTGGAGGCCCTCTATGTGGCTCTGGAGGACAATTCCGGCACGGTGGCCGTCGTGACTCACCCCGATGCTGCTGCGGTAGGCCGGTTCACTTGGACCGAGTGGCTGATTCCATATAGCGACTTCGGCGGTATCAACCTCAGCAGTGTCGATACGATGTACATCGGCCTGGGCGATCGGGACAACCCGACGGCCGGAGGCCTCGGTACGATCTTCGTCGACGACATCGGATTCGGCAAGCCGGCGGCAACGGAATAGCGTTCGTCGCCGATAGGAAGGCTGGCAGCAGGAGACGTCATTGGGCTGCGAGTACGCTCGCAGCCCTTTTTCATCCTCAGCCGGATCCGAATTGTCTCGGGACGGGATCCCGCGCTGGCGAGGCGGCCGTTCTATTCGTTGATCAGGTCGTAGCAGATCAGGCGCTGCATGTAGCGGAGGTAGAGCTTGCCGTTGGCGACGGTGGGGACGGTCCAGGCCGGGTTACTGACCTCGCCCAGGGCCTCTTTCATCTCCGTCACGATGGCCAGCGCATTCGGATCGGGTTTGACGAGGAAGAGGTTGCCCTTGATGTCCTGGCAGAGCAGGTGCCCGTCGACGTGGGCGAACGTGCCCCAGCCGAGCGCGCCGGTGCTCCACTTCTCGGCCCCGGTCTGAAGCTCGACACATTTGAAATCGCCTCGGTTCTGGTTGCTCTGACCCGAGTAGCCATAGAGATGCCCGTCGATGATGGCGGGGTCCGAATGGTGCGAGGCGATGGCATCGTTGCGCCAGAGCGTTTCGACGCTGTCCTCGCCCACGGTCAGCGCCTGGCAACCGGTGCCGTAGCCCGAGGTGATGAAGATCGTCTGGCCCGCGACGATGGGTGTGCTGGCGTTGACGTCGTACTTCGTCTCCCAGGGGACTTGCCAGAGGACGGTGCCGTCGGCCAGATCGAGACAGGCCAGAGCCGTTCCGTGAAAGACGAGGAGCTTCGTCGCCTCGCCGATTCGCAGCGGCGCGATGGCCGCGTAGCCCGCCTTGCCTTCCAGGGCCTTCCAGGCGAGCTTTCCCGTCATCTTGTCGTAGGCGACCACGAGGGCCTGGCCGCCGCCCTGGACGAACACCTTGTCTTCATAGACCAGCGGCGAGGAGGAGTGGCCCCAGTGGGGCGCTGCGCCGCCGTTGTCTTCCACGTTGCACTTCCAGAGCGGTCTGCCGTCGAGAAGCTGCCAACAGGCCAAGTGACCGTGCCGTCCGAACGTGTAGACGCGGTCGTCGTCGATATACGGGGTGGCGCGGGGCCCGGGGCCGTGTCTGGCGCGGAGCGTCATGGCGTAGTACGACTGGGTCCAGATCACCGCTCCGCTCTCCGGGTCGAGACAGAAGATTAGATCGTTGGTCTCGTCCCGTCCCGGCACGACGAGGCGGTTGCCCCGTACCACCGGTTCCGACCACGTGGGGGTGCGCGAGCCCTGACAGAGGAAATTGACCTCCCAGAGCTTCTTGAGGCCGCCGGACCAATCGGTGCGGATGCCGGTGACCGAGCTGATCCCATCACCGTTGGGACCGCGCCAGCAGGGCCAATCCGCCTGGCCGGCACGGACCGGTTCCGGCGCCGCCAGGGGCTTCGGGACTCCCTCCTGGGGGCCGCTGAGCTTCTCCACCCCTTGAATGGCCAGCCAGAGGCGCGGCCCGACCAGCAGGATGACCACGACGATGACCACAGCAACAATGCCCAAGCCGATGGCGACACGTTTCTTCTTCATGGCGATGGTTCCCTACAGCTCCCAAAAGACGCTACTCTTCCATGAGCTCAGGGTATCAGTATTTGCCTTTGTGTCACGGGAGAAATGGTGATTCCGCGGTAAAATACGTAGTCTCCACAAGTGGGGAGAACTGTTACGGCGGCGGGATCTCGCCTGGGATCGGGGATTGGGCGCCGGTGTCGTCGGCCAGCCGATCCTTGCCAATACGGGGGGCCGACGGAGCGGGGATGCTTAAGACAGCTCGCCCTCGGCCCTGCGGCGCGACGGGCGCGTCGCCGTCCGCAGCTCGTATTGGCCCTGTAGCCATTTGAGGAAAGGTCGCGGATTGCTGCCGGCCCGACCTCCAATGCGGAGACACGTCAGTTCCCGGCTGTGCCAGAATTCCTCCGGTGTCGGTGCGCCGCTGCCCTCGCCGCGGTATAGAGTGGTCTGCTTCCAGTCGTAGACGGTGAAAATATCGCCCCGATCGCTGGTGAAGACGTGCTTGCGGGAGATCTTGTAGCCGTCGCTTTCGCAGGTCTCGCCGAAGAGTTCTACCAGACCCACGGGGGGAAACTCGAAGATCGTCAGGCTGTCTACCTCGCTTGTGTCGACCTGCGGATTCAACTTGTACATTGCCCCTGCCTCTCAACCGGGCTGCCGTCGATTCCTCCGGCGGCGGGCCGCGAGTGTTCTGATTACCGACATCATCCGTACGCAGGAAACATAAAAATGCATTGTACCAAGAAGCTAAGTAGTAGTTCGACGCGTAACTTGGATTCGTTGATAGGCAAATGGCTGCGTCGAGTCAGCCTTTTGCTCGGTGGGGGTCAGGCTTTTCGAGGTGTTTGTGATCGACGGTTGCCACGGACTGCGGTTTTCGGGTACAATTCGCCCTGAGAGTGAGCCGACTGAGTCCGGGGGATTGATCGCGATTCTTCGCGTTTTTTCCCGAGGAAAAGTGGAAAGGGGGCAAACGATGAGGGTTGCCGTTGCATACGATCATCGGGGTCGCAGAGGCGTCGAATACGTCCGAGCGGCGATAGAGACGCACGGGGACGAATGGGTCGACTTGGGCCCGCAGGACGAGACCATCTGTGATTGTCCCGATTTTGCCTATGTTGCCGCGACGGCGGTCGTTCGAGGAGAGGCCGACACGGCCATTTTGCTGTGCACGACGGGCGTGGGGATGAGCATGTCGGCCAACAAGATCCGGGGGATTCGTGCGGCGCGATGTTGCGACGAGTTCGATGCCCACGCTGCCCGGGTCCACTTCAACGCCAATGTTCTCTGTCTGTCCGGGGAGATGCTGGGCGAAAACCTGATCAAGAGAATCGTTGAGACCTGGCTGGAGACGGACTACGAAGGCCACGGGCGTTCCGAGCGCCTGATCCGCGAGATTGAGGCGATCGAGCAGGGCCAGGACCCGCGGCAACTGGTCCACGCGCGCAAGTGAGGTGAGCCGACGGGCCATCAGTACGTTTTGGCGCTGCTGTCATCCGGGCTGGCACGGGGAACACGCTGTCTCGGCCGGCGTTTTCGCACACAGACTTTCTGTGACTGAACCGCAAAAATACGTAGTTCCCACAATTGACTCGGGGGGCCCGAAAAGGGAGAGTGGAACACGCATATTTCGCGCCGTCGACGGAGGCTGACCGCGGTGTGGCGTGTGCTGTACCTGCGATTCTCACGCTCGGAGGTTGGAGGCCGCATTGGTTTGGCAGAGGCAGGGAGGTTCGGACAGACTGGTGGCATCCGGCGCTCCACTGACTCCGAGGTCGGTTGTATTCTATCCGCTCGGAAGCTGATAGTCTCAATTCACAAAGGTGTTGATGGTGAATCTTTCAAGTGAGGAGGTCGCATCCAATCTCAAAACGGTGGGCATCGTTCGCGTAACATCATTTCAGCCTTGCGGGGAAGGAGGATCACCATGAGCAGAAGCTCGATTCGTCTGGGCACGCTGGGCTTGGTGTTTGCGGTTGCGTTCTCCACCGTGGCCTCGGCGGCTATCATCACGAACGTGGTTCGGGCCAATGACCAGGAGGGGAATCGAGACGCTGTGGGCCCCTTCACGGGTGACATGGCTCCGTTGCCCATCGAAAAGGACGGTCTGATGAACGGGAACCTCGTCTTCTCCGATCGGACGTATCCCTGGTCGATGACTCCGCAGCAGTTGGTCGGATCGGAGTATGTCCGCACGTACAATACCGACCAAAACGGAGGTGAGGTCGGCGTACACCAACTACCGACTCCTCATCACGGCCATTCGTGGCCCCGTCGGCGGTTCTGTCAACAGCATGCAGATCGCCGAGATCGAGCTGGTCGGTATGCCCGTGGAGTAAACGGTAACAGGTGATAGAGAGTGTTGTGGCACGAGAGCGGGACCTGTGTCCACCCGGCACGGGTCCCGCCTCTTTTCTGCGCCGGCGCCGTGGATTTGTTGCCACGTTGGGGGTCCGGACAGTCGTCCCGTCCGAGTCTTGCGGCAGACGTCCTGTTCTGGGATAATGCAGCGTCGCTGAGGACCACGTGTGTTGGATTGGTCGCGGCCTGTGCCATTGCCGTCTCTCGGAAAGGAAGATTGTGAAGCGTGTATTTTTGATTGTCGTATTGAATGCAGTACTTGGCTCCGGCCTGCTCGGGGCGACGCCGGTGCGGGACTACCCGATCCGTCCGGTGCCGTTTACGC
>CP070782.1:2315703-2323389 GCA_020346325.1 Phycisphaerales bacterium | reverse complement strand
TGAAGAACTGGGAGCCGTTCGTGTTGGGGCCGGCATTGGCCATCGCCAGAGAACCGCGCTTGGGCGGATGCGAGCGGAGCTTGTTGTTGTATCTGTAGCCCAGATTCGCGTAGACATCCTTCAGGGTCAGGTCGCGGACGCGCTGCTCAAGCTCCTGCCTACGGGCCTGGCGTTCTTCGTTCGAGGTAATATCCAGGGCCCGATAGAGAGGACGCAGGACCGTGTTGTTGAAGTCCTCCTGAGACTGGATCATCAGCCAGGGGTGCGCCCGGCCTTCCGGGGTGACCGCCTTCTCCTTGTCCAGCCCGAGGGCCGTGGCGTTGATCTCGTCCTCAAAACGATATCCCGGGTTGCCCCGTCCCGTGCCTTCGGGACACCCGCCCTGGATCATGAAATTCTTGATGACCCGATGGAAGATCAGACCGTCGTAGTAAGGCCGTTTGACTTTGTCCTGGGTCGCCGGATCGGTGAATTCCTTGGTCCCCTCCGCCAAGCCGACAAAGTTCGCGACGGTCTTGGGCGCTGCTTGCGCGAACAGCCGGACCACGATATCGCCCATGCTCGTCTCGATCAGGCAGTTGGGATCTTCGACCTCGGCCCTCTGCTCGGCAGCCAGCCCAGGAATCGTCAGAACAGTCACAATCATCAATGCAGTCACCCGATTCATATTGGCTCCTTTTTCCGTACCACGATTTGGGTCGTACAGTCGGGCCCATGGTAACAGTTCTGGCAGCCCCCTGCCAGCGGAGATCTTCCCTCCCGCGGGCAGGCAGCAGTGGGCCCAGCTCCTCCTTGTTCGCAATACGGCGAATCAAAAACGCATAATGGCATTGTGCCGCCTCGGCCGGCCCGCTAAGCTAGGCAGAAACACAGCAAACGTGGGCGCGGACGGCGCCCCTCCGAAAGTATACGAAACCATACTTCAGGAGCCCCTGGGAAAGGTAGGATTCATGGGATCAATGACGAACCGAAGGCCGACGATAGGAGTTCTCACCGGTGTGGTGCTGGGACTGTCCCTGACCGTGCTCGCTCCTGCGCAGGAGAAGACGCCAATCGAAGTTTCCTACACGATCAACCCGGCCCGCGTGCTGAATCGAATCGACGAAAAAGTCTACGGCCACTTCTACGAGCACATCTACCACTCCGCCAACGGTGGACTCTGGGGCGAACTGGTCTGGAACCGTAGCTTCGAGGAGAACTCGGGCGGCCGTTGGAGCATCGAGAACGGCGCGGTGATCCAGGCCGGGATGGGAACCGATCAGCGATTGATGTTCGGCAACCCCTCATGGAAAGACTACGAATTCACCCTCGAAGCACAGAAGACCGGCGGCAGTGAAGGCTTCCTGATTCTCTTCCGCGAAACAAGCCCCCGTGCCCATTACTGGTACAACATCGGTGGCTGGGGCAACGTGCGCCACCAACTCGAGAAGGCCCGCTCGGGACGGGGACGCGGAGCCGTCGGCCCGGCCGTGCGGGGCCGCATCCAGACGGGCAGGTGGTACCCCGTCCGCGTCCGGTGCGAGGGCGACCATATCCAGATCTGGCTCGACGGTGAGAAAGTCCTCGACTACACCGACGCGCGCAATCCGAATCTCCAGGGCCGGGTCGGTGTCGGTACCTGGGCAACGCAGGCGAAGTTCCGCAAGCTCAAAGTCACTGCCCTGGATGGGAAGGTCCTGTTCGACGGCCTGCCGCCGGCGGCCAAGCCCACGTTCGCCGCGCGGCATTGGCGCCTGTTCGGCTCGGCCACGGCCAGCGTGGAAGACGACGATCCACTCAACAGCAACTTCTGCGTGCGTCTCCAATGCAACGACGGCGAGAGCGGCCTGGAGCAAGACGCCCTGCGCGTCCGAGCGGGCGAGACCTACGTCGGATCGCTCTGGACCCGGGGCTCGGCCCCGGAGGGCCTTGATGTGCGTCTGGTCAGCAATGGCCAGCCCTTGGCCCAACAGAAGCTGTCGGCACCGTCGCGTGACTGGAGTGAGATGACGTTCAAGCTGCGGCCCGAGGCTTCCGATGCCAATGCCACGTTACAGATCGTGGTCCAGGGCAAGGCCGATCTCGGCCTCGACCAGATCAGCATGATGCCGCGCTCCTGGAAGGCTCGCGGTGGCTTCCGGCCCGACCTGCTCCGTGCGGTCGCTCAACTCAAACCGCCGATCATTCGCTGGCCCGGCGGCTGCTTCGCCTCGCCCTACCGTTGGAAAGACGGCATCGGCCCGCAGCACCAGCGCGGCGTCACGCTCCGCGAACTGTGGGACGACCTGGACATCAACAGTCTGGGCACCGACGAGTTCATTGCCCTGTGCCGCAAGGTTGAGGCCGAGCCGTTGATCGTGGTCAATATCGGGACGCCCCAGTGGAACGCCGACGCGGACACGTACGACTTCATGCAGGATGCGCTCGACTGGATCGAGTACTGCAACGGTCCGGCCGATTCCAGGTGGGGCAAGATTCGCGCCGCCAACGGACACCCGGAGCCCTACAACGTCAAGTACTGGGAGATCGACAACGAGACGTGGGGCATGGGCGTCGACAACTACATCGCCGCGATCAAGCGCTTCGCCCCGGCCATGCGCCAGGCCGATCCGTCGATCAAGCTGGCCGCCTGCGGCAGCGGCGGATTCAACCTCGACTGGAACCGTCAGGTCATCGAGCAGTGCGCGGACTTGATCGACTACCTCAGTATCCACCACTACGAGAACCCGGACCGATTCGCGCAAGGACCGTATAACTACGAACGGTTCTTCCGGCAAACCGGCGAGATCATCGCCCAATCGAGCAATCCCAAGATGAAGATCTACTGCTCCGAATGGAACGCCCAGAGCACTGATTGGCGTACCGGGCTCTACGCGGGCGGATTACTCAATGGCTTCGAGCGTTGTGGCGACGTCTTCGAGATTGGTGGCCCTGCTCTGTTCCTGCGCCACGTCTCCGCGACCGCCTGGGACAATGCCTTCATCAACTTCGACCAGGCCTCCTGGTTCCCCGCGCCGAACTACGTGGTGATGCAATTGTGGCGCAACCACTACGCTCCCAACCGCATTGAGATGAACGGGGATACCGAAGCCATCAATGCGGTCGCGACGAAGTCCGAAGACGGCAAGACCCTGTACGTCAAGTGTGTGAATCCGAGTCGGTCGGCCGCCCATGTCACGCTGAAGCTCGCCGGTGAGTTCGCCGCAAGAGAAGCCCGGATGCAATTCGTGGCGCCGGGTACGCTCGAAGCGCGCAATACGCTGGAACGGCCGCGCACCGTGCGCGCCGAGCCCGGACGCGTCGAGTTCGACCAGGGCGCGATGCGCTTCGCCCTGCCGGCCTACTCGGCGGCGGTAGTGACAATCAGGCTCTGATCCCGGAGCCTGACCGATATTCGCGGCACAGCGTGTCTGAAGGGCCGGGTGTTCCCCTACCCCGGCCCGCTGCCCATCCCTCCGGAAAATCCTGGAATCGAAGGAGACACATCGCTACCATCGAGACGGCAGATTCGGTGCCCCCGAGATTCCGACCAACACTTTTAGATCACGAGGAGACCGCTGAGTATGACACCGCCGACGTCACGTGTAGCTTCGCTTCTTGGCCTTCTCTTATCCTTCTGGTTCGCCGTGTCCCCCGCATCGGGGACGCTGGCCTTTCCCGGCGCCGAGGGATTCGGTGCCCATGCCGTGGGAGGGCGAGGCGGAACTGTCCTCTTTGTCACGAACTTAAATGACGCCGGACGGGGCAGCCTGCGCGCCGCGGTGGAAACCGAGGGTCCGCGAACGGTCATCTTCCAGGTCTCCGGGACGATCGCCCTGAAGTCCACCCTTGCCATCAGGGCCCCCTATATCACCATCGCAGGACAGACCGCACCGGGGGACGGCATCTGTTTGAAAGATCGCGGCCTAGCCATCGCCGCCGACCACGTCATCGTCCGCCATCTGCGCTGCCGTCCCGGCGACAACACTGAGTCGGAGCCGGACGCGCTTTCCATCAGTGCCGGCCAGAACATCATCGTCGATCATTGCTCGGCCAGTTGGGCGGTGGACGAAACACTCTCGGCCTCGACCCGCGGTGACCTGGGCAACCTGACGGTTCAGTGGTGCATCATCTCCGAGAGCCTCAACGCCTCCTCGCACCACAAAGGCAACCACGGCTTCGGCTCGCTCATTCGCGGTGGCTGGGGCAATGGCTACACCTTCCACCACAATCTCTATGCCCATCATCGCGCGCGCCTGCCGCGCCCGGGTAACTACAACAGCCAGACCCTGGACCCCAATGGCCTCATCCTCGATTTCCGCAACAATGTCATCTACAACTGGGGTGGCGATGCGGCCGGCTACAACGCCGATGGCTCCAACGGCGTCGACAGCATCACCCGGATGAATTTCGTGGGCAACTATTACCAGTCGGGCCCCGACTCCCGTGGCACGCTCGCCTTCTCCGAGAGCACCCCCACCGCCCAGGCCTACTTCGCCGACAACGCCATGAATGGACACATTCCGGACGATCCCTGGTCGCTCGTGGTGTTCCGAGGCTTCTCCGACGAGGACTTGGCCCGCTACCAACAAGCGATTCCCATCCCCGTGGCTGCGGTGGATACTGACGATGCGATGACGGCTTACGAGCGGGTGCTGGCCGAGGCCGGCGCGACGTTGCCCGCCCGCGACAGCGTGGATGCGCGCGTCGTGGCGAGCGCGCGCGAAGGCACGGGCCACATCATCGACGACGAAGACGAAGTGCGTGGCTGGCCGCCTCTGGCGTCAACCCGGGCTCCCAAAGACGCCGACCGCGACGGCATGCCCGACCAGTGGGAGCGGCGCCACGGCCTCAGCAGTACCGACGCCGAGGACCGCAACGCCGACGACGACCAGGACGGCTACACCAATCTGGAAGAATATCTCAACGGCACCCAGCCTTAAGACAGCCACACGTCGTCACGCTCAACGCCCGTTGCCACGCTACCACATCGGGTCCCAGACGCGCAGCTTTTCGGTCGGCTGTTCGAGAATCTGCAAGACCTCATCGGGCACGTAGTCACGGGGCACGATAATGTGGAACACGTTGTCCTCGAACCAATCGTCGTACATCGTCCACAGTCCCCCGCTGCCCCGGCTGCTGCCCCAACTGTTCTCCACCAGCCACTTGGCCGGCTCGCCGTCGACCACGTCGACGCCGATGAAGGCCATGCCGTGATTGATCGTACTGTCACGGAACAACAAGCGTTCGGTCTTGTTCAGACCCATATCCAAGGCATAGACCGATTCGTAGTCGTACAGATTGCGGGCCATAACGCCAAACGAACTGTCCTGATCGGGCGACACATCCGCCGCGAAATATACCGCTCTGTTGTCCAACAGCACCTCCATCGTGACCTCGCGCAGCAGGTCAATACTCACGTTCGCGTAGTTGGAGTTGTGACCGTCGTAGAGATTCCTGGTCATGCGGATTTCGTAGTGCTTGCCCTTGGGGCGGATGGGATCGTCCGAGATCTTGACGTATTCGCTCAGGTCCAGGCCCACGCATTCGTCGTAGAACGACTTGGGCGTGAAGCGGCGCGTCTCACTCCAGTCCTGCTCGACCTCGTAGCCGTCGTCCTCCTCTTCTTCCCCGCCGTCGTCGCCATCATCCCCCTCATCCTCCGCGGCCTCGGATTCCTCTTCATCGTCCGCACTGACGTCCTCGTCATCCTCTTCCTCGTCGTCGCCCTCATCCTTGCCCTTGTGCCGCCACGTGAATTCCTCCGGCGGCTCGCCCAGGTTCAGCACCAGCACCTGATACACCTCCGCCAACATTCCTTCCTTGGCCTCGCGCATCTTCCGCACCGAGCCGGTGTCCTGATAGATCTCGCGCAGCTCCACCGCGCTCTTGCGCAGCAGGCGGGCGAGTGCCTTGTTCATCATGCCCGTGCTCTCGGAGCTGGCACTCTCGGCCATCGCCTCCTTCGGGATCACGCCGTACTTGGCCACGAGGTCGGCGAAGTTCTCCCAATAGCCCCCGTCGGGAGCGGGCGATTTGAGCAGGAAGACCACCTCGTGATCCTGGAGATCGCGGTCGCGATACTCGATCATGTACTCAAGAAACGAATTGGCCTTCTCCATCTTGTCCCAGAACTGCAGGTAGATCTGCGAGAATTCGAAGTCACTCACATCGAGGTTCTTCATCAGGACGGGCTTGATCGTATTGAAGCCGGCGAACATCCAGCAGCGCCCGCTGCTCTTCTGGTTGCTGATGCCCTTGGTCTTGATCTTGTGGCTGAACTTGTCGTCGTGGTCGATCAGCACGTCGCGGTTCTTGGCGATGTCCCGGATGCCGGTACTGGTCAGCGCATTGCGCGCGGCCCGTAGATGCCCGTCCAGTTTGAACTCGCTGCGAATCTTCTCGATCTGCCCCGGCGTCAGCCTCCCATCCTGCCCCCCGGCCTGGATCGCCCATCCAACCAGAACCAACAACACCACCGCCAGTCGTGCCTTCGTACTACGCATGCCAAGCCTCCCGGAATTCGACGCCGTCTTGCCGCCGTGTGCTCTCTCACACCTACATCATGACTTATCAGGCCGACCGCACCGCACGCGGCCCGATTCCGGAGGCCATCCTATCTGGGCGGCACCTCATGTCAACGTTCATCTTCATCTTCCGCGCAGCCCCGGCCTGTCCCCCGTGGTCGGTCCGAATTGCAGTCTGTCAGAAGTGATTCGAGCCGGCGCCCCCGGCCATGTCTCGCCGTCACCATTCGTCCCATGGATCGCTGGCCATGTACCAGTGATCGCCGCGTCCATAGCGTTCGAAGTCTCTCCTGAGCTCCCAGAATTGGTAGTACGTCGGCCCGATGCCACCGGCATCATCGGATCGCGCCGGCTGATCGATGCAACGACACCCGGATGACAGGACTGAAGCCAGCAGCAAACACACAAGTCTGGTCCGCATAGTGCCGTCCCTTCCAAGTGCCCTGGCGTCGTGGCGTTATCGGCTGCCGATTCCGGGCGCCGAACGATACGCCGGGTCAGTAGTCCTTGAAGCGGCTCATCCAGTCGGGCCAATCGCTCGCGATGACACCGCCGGCCGTGGTCCAGATGTCCCGCGTGTTGAACGACTTGCTCCACTTCAGCGTCCACAGCTCTTTGAGCCCCACCTTCCGGCACGAGGCATCGGCGAAAACGGAACAGACAAAACCCACGTGACGGTTGATGCAGCAGCGGGCCATGTCCTGGTTCGTCCAGGCCTCGAATTGGTTATCAGCCGGAGGCGTGATCGACTGCGGCCACAGATCGAAACGCAGCGCGTCGATAAACAGCGGAACCTTGTTCGCGTTCCGGACGTCGCTGAACTTGCCCCAGAAGCTCTGCCGCTGGCCCTCCGTCTCCAGGGCCCGGCCCATCAGAAACCCGTTGAGTCCGTAGCTGCCGGCCACCCCGTTCGGCCCGGCCTCGTACCCTTCGAACGGGTCTCGAAAGATCCCCCAGGCGTTGAAGATATTGAAGGTGGGGACCGTGACGCCGAACTCGTCCGTAATCGGCTTGGTAGCCGTCGGGCAGAACCATGTCTTGTTCTGCTTCCAGTCGCGCTGCGCCAAGGGAAGCTGATAGATCCACCACCAGGCGTTGCCTCCGATCCCACTCCACAGCCTGCCGTCGTTGGCCTCGGCGTACATCGTCGAGACCAGCCCCCACTGCCGCAGATTCCCCAGGCACCCGATCATCCGCGCCT
>CP070782.1:2312045-2315603 GCA_020346325.1 Phycisphaerales bacterium | reverse complement strand
CTTTTCCAGCTTGGCCACGTTCGCCGCGACCTCTTCGGCTAGGCCCTTCGGCCACTTGCCGCCCGACTTGTAGTACTCACCACAAACCTTCGTCGCAATCGTAAACCCCGGCGGCACCGGCACGCCCAGGTTGGTCATCTCGGCCAGGTTGGCCCCTTTGCCCCCCAAGAGCTCTTTCATCTTGGCATTGCCTTCGGCCTTTCCGCCACCGAAGAAATACACCCTTTTCTCAGCCATGCTTACTTTCTCCTTCTGTTCCGTTTACGGATCGAAAAGATTATTCTGCTCGAGTTTTGAGCTTGCGAACACACCATCTCATCCGTGAGATGACTTCTGTCAGGGCAAATAAAGGTGGTGAGTATATAGAACCTGCCGGCGCCTGTCAACGCTTAAAGCGAGGTTTCTCAACAACTTGCCCCCTTTCGGGGGAAATTATGCCCTCCGGGCCCCGTTGAGAATATCACGCCGACGGATGTCCACTTTCGACTCGACGAGGGCGTGGTTGGGCCGAGCACTGCGCTGGCGGTATTTCTCCCCCCGTGGCATCTCCGGCTCCATTTGCGGGTCAGGTTGCAGAATCGGAAGGGCTCGTCCAAACGACGTCCAACGAGCGGTCGTCGCCAGCGAGACGACAGTTTATACCTGCTCCTAAAAGGCCCCTGCGGCCTATGACAGCTCGTTCGCCAGGTGATAGGTATAGTCTGTCTCTCAGGAGCGTTTCAGCGCCGTCGGATCGAACTGCGGATTCAATCGTTGTGGCACCGGCGCATGGACACGCTGTCGCCACTCCACCAGCTTCGCGTGCAGCGTCTTGGCCCGCTCCGGCTCCTTGTCGGCCAGATTGTTCGTCTCGCTGATATCGTTCCGCAAGTTGTACAGTTCGAGATGTCCGTCCTCGAAGAACTCGATGAGTTTCCAGTCCCCCTGCCGAATGGCACCGGCCGGGGTGATCCGCCAGGGCCACTGTCGATCATTATACGGCTCCAGGTAGGCGGGGAAATGCCAGAAGATCGCATCGCGTTTGAGCCCGGCTCTCTCCGCCAGCAACGGAACGAGACTCTCGCCGTCCAGCGTGTAACCCTTCGGTTTCGGTGCGCCGGCCATCTCCAGGATCGTGGGGTAGAAATCCGTACCGATGATCGGCACGTCGCAGGCCCGCCCCGCCCGTGTCACGCCGGGCCAGCGCACCATGGTGGGCACGCGAATGCCCCCTTCGTAAAGCATGCCCTTGGAACCACGCAATGGCTCGATGGAGGTGGCGTTGGCGTACCCGCCGTTATCCGAAAAGAAGAACACGGCCGTGTTCTGCGCCAGGCCCAACTCCTCCAGCGTCACCAGCACGCGACCGACGCTCTGGTCAACGCTTTCGATCATCGCCGCGTACTTGGGATTGTCGTGTCCACCGACCGGTGTCTTGCGCTCATACTTCGCCGTCAGTTCGGCCTTGGCCTGAATCGGCGTGTGTACCGCATGATGGGACAGATAGAGGAAAAACGGTTTGTCGCGACAGGTCTTGATGAACTTCACTGATTCATCGGTCAAACGGTCTGTGAGGTATTGCCCGTCCTCGGCGTAGTGCCCTCGCCGGCTCCGGTCGTAGACCACGTCGAAACCACGATCCTGGGGCCGATACGGCGCTTTGCCCCCCAGATGCCATTTGCCAATACAGGCGCACGTATAGCCGGCGGGGTTGAGCGCTTCGGCGATTGTCACGTGTTCGGTGCCCAGTTCCGTGGTATTCGGCGTCGGAATCAACTTGCGCCGCTCGGCCCGACCTCGCTCGGGCGTCCCGACCGTATAGACGCCGTGCCGGGGCGTATACTGGCCGGACATCAGGCAAGCCCGGGTGGGCGCACAGTTGGGAGCATTGGAATAGGCCTGCTTGAACACTACCCCTTCCGAGGCCAACGCATCAATCCGCGGCGTCTCGTAGTACTTGCTGCCCATGAACCCGAGATCGGTCCAGCCCAGGTCGTCAATGAGGATGAAGACGAAATTGGGCCTGCGCAATGGCGCGCGGTCTGTTGCGGCCGCATCGTAGATGACCTTGCCGGCAACCGCCGCAACGGTGCCCGTCCCAAGCATCCGGATGAACTCACGTCGGCTTCTCATCGCCGGATCCCCTTCTCAAAACCGCTATAACACAACTCACGCCGGCCAGGGCCAATGCTCCGACGGCGTGTGTGCCGTCCGCATGATGTCGGCAATTTGCGCGACGACTTCGGGATGATCGGTCGCCAGGTCTGTGGTTTCGCCCGGGTCGAGTTCGAGATGGTACAACTCGATGGGGCCATCAGGCTCCTTGGCCACGTTGAGCCGGACCCCCTTCCAATCGCCCATACGAACCGCCTGCTTCTTGCCTTGCTCGTGGAATTCCCAATATAGAAAGCGATGCTGGCGCTGCCTGCCCGAACTGCCGAGAAGCGTGGGCAGCATGGAGAGCCCGTCGATGCCCTCCGGTGGCACCAGGCCGGCCAGGTCGCAACAGGTGGGCAGAAAATCCCAGAAGGCCGAGACGTGGTCCGTGCCGGAACCGGCCTCGATCTTCCCCGGCCAGCGGGCGATCAGCGGCACGCGAATCCCACCCTCGTAAAGCGCTCGCTTGTAGCCTCGCAACGGGCCGCTGCTGTTGAAGAAGGCCGGGTCGCCACCGCCTTCTTTGTGCGGCCCGTTGTCACTGGAGAACAGCACGAGCGTGTCGTCGTCGATCCCCAGCGCCTTGAGCTTCTCGAACAACCGCCCCACGTCGGCGTCCATCCGCGTGATCATCGCGGCATGTCCCTTCTGCGGGTCGGGCCAGCTCTCGTCGGTGTACGGGACGTAGGACGGCACTTCCATGCCCTCGCCCTTCGCCTCGTTATTGGCGTGAGGAATCGTGAATGCCAGGTAGAGAAAGAACGGGTCCTCGCGGTGGCGCTCGATAAAAGACAGCGCTTCGATGGCGAAGAGATCGTGCGAATACTGCACGCGCTTCGTCGCTACCCCGCCGGGCGGATTGACCGGCCGCTCCTCGTTGTCCAGCGCCACCTTCTCTTCATTGCGCCAAAGATACTCGGGATAGTAGTTGTGGGCGTGCCTCTGGTTGAGATAACCGAACCAGTAGTCGAATCCCTGCCGATTCGGAATCCCCGTGGTCTCAGGCTCGCCGAGGCCCCACTTGCCGATGATCCCCGTTGTATAGCCGGCCTGCTTGAGCAATTCCGCTACCGTGACATCTCCGGGCCGCAAGGGCACGCGGGCATTGCCGCGCACATACGCGTGCCCCGTATGCTTGCCCGTCATCAGACAACACCGCGACGGCGCGCAAACGGTACTGCCGGCGTAGTGGTTCGTGAAGATCATCCCCTCCGAGGCCATGCGGTCGAGACTGGGCGTCTGAATCGCCTGCTGCCCGTAACAGCCCAGGTCGCCATACCCGAGATCGTCCGCCAAGATGAAAATAATGTTGGGCTTCCTGACGACCCCACCGCGTCCGAGCCTGCGCCAGGCTCCACACCCTGACACCAGCGCGGTACCCAAGCCCGCCGCACCCCATCCAATGCTCTTGAGGAACTCCCG
>CP070782.1:2285560-2311945 GCA_020346325.1 Phycisphaerales bacterium | reverse complement strand
GCATGAGCGACGTGTCGTGGGGACCCTTCAGGAGCGTCAGGTGGGCTTAGACTCTGACCCGGGCGCCTGGCAGCACGGAGTAGAAATTCTCCTGCCGTCAGACGAACTCAGGTCTGGCCCACGATTGATAGACGGCGTTGGGCTCCGTGATGGCACGGGCCGGCAGTGGCTCGGGCAAGTCCTCGGGGGCCACGTCTCCGACGTGCAGGTCGCCGTAGATGACGCGATACGTTTCGGACTCCTTGGGACGGTACCAGAAGATGGGCGTCTCCGTGTCGCCCAGCATGACGCCCTGGCCTTGATAGATCCACTCGCCCTCCCCCTTGAAGAAGCGGGTGAAGAGCAGGAAGTTCTGGATCGTCTGACCCATGGCCACTTTCTCTTCATCGGGCAGATCCATCCCTTCGATCTGCTTGGCGACGCCGGGGACCTGTTTCAGGTAGTCCTCGACCGAGACTCCCTCGGGAAACCGACCGTCGTTGAACCGCTCAGCCAGCAGTCGTAAACCTTCGATAAACGCCTCTTCTGTGCCGGCTTCGAGATCGAGCGTCGTCTCCTGCTGCAAGGTGAATCCTTCGGGCACCTCCATGCTGAACCACGCCTCCTCCACAGGCACATCGAACTCCATGTTCTTACAGATCACCCGCATCTGTCCTTCATTCTGCTCGATCCGTAAGGGCAGGCCGGTTTCGGCGTCGGCCCAGATGGTGATCTCAGCCCGCGGATGCCTGGCGAGAAAGCCAATGACTTCACGACCATCAAGCTCTTTGACGTCGAGCTCCTCAATCGCAAAGTCGGGGCTCTCCTGCAACATGAGGATGACGTTCTGCAAACGTTCCATGTAGTTGGGCATGGAAGGGAGGCCTTCCAGACTCATATACTGGGCTTCCTTCTTCTCCATGGAGAGGGTAAGAATACGGCCGGCCTGGAGATCGATAATCGCTGCGTCTTCGCTCATGCCGGGTACCGTTCGGCGAATCCGCGCGCCCATGACCAAGTCGTGAATGACCGGAGCGCCACTGTTCTCGTCGCCGATAACGATGTCGAATTCAGCCGTACTGGCTTTGAGAATGGGTTCGACCACTTGAGCAAAGGTCAGCGTCGAGCCCACCGGACTGCCGATGAAATGAAATATGGTCAACACCGCGACAACGATTACCGCGGTGGCGGCAAGCCTTGTTATCCTACTGGTCATGATACCTCTCCATGTCGCCGGCGCGGGACTCGATGTCCCGCCGCCCCGGCGCTTCGATAACTGGTCCAGGGCATCGCCCAAGATGCGCCGGTCGGCGTCGGGACCAGAGGTGATTTGTGATTCGTCGATCAACCGTCTTATTTCATCTGCCGGTTTCATCGGGTAGCCTCACCGTTGAGAAGGGACCGCAGTTTGTCGATACCATAGCGGTAGCGGCTCTTGGCCGTGTTGGGCGAAATCGCCCGCGCCCGGGCAATTGCGGTAAAAGTCATGGAGGCCTGCAGATGCATCATGACCACCTCCCGCTGCTCGAACGGCAACTCCGCCAAGGCGCCGCTGAGCCGGCCGACCTGTTCGTTGCACACAATCGTCTCCCAGGGCCCGTCTGCCTGAGACGGCGCGGTTTCATCGTTCCCGGCGCGGGCGCGGCGGCGCTCGGCTTTGTTCCAATTCCGAGCATGATTGGCCGTACACGTGAGCAAGAAGCCTTTGAGGCTGCCGGTCAGCCTGAAGGCGTGCACTCCTTGAACGAACGACAAAAACACGTCGTGGACGACATCTTCGGCCGCGGTCCGGTCGTTGAGCAGAGCCAGCGCCAGCAGCAACAAGTCTGCCTTGTACTTGTGGTAGATCCGCGTCAGAGCCTGGTGGCTGCCTCGCTTACACCGGTATACAAGCAACTTGTCTTCCATAGGCCAGCCTAATGGGTACCCCTACAAACGTTTGTCGCCAATATAACAACGGTCGGGGCAGCTCGGGTCTACGGGCCACGGCTTTTTTCTGCGGAATTTTCCCCGCCGGTGGTGATTTGCGCGCATAAAAAGGGGCCGAGTACGAAAGACCCGGCCCGCAACGAAAGCGCTTCGAGATCAGGTGTAGATTCAACTACTGGCCCGCCAAGGCCTCCACGATCGTTCGGGCAAACTGCGGGGCGACGAGCGGACCGGCAGAGGTAATCATAGGACCGTCTCTTTCGACCGCCGTGCCGGTATAGACCGCCCCGGCCAAGGCCAGCAATTGTTGATGAGCGGGCATCCCTGTGATTCTGGCACTCTTGACGACGTCGGCGCTGGCCAGAATCAACGCCGCGGTACCGCTGGCGGCCAGGATCTTCTTCTCGGCCACTGCCTGGCGCACCAGGTTCTGCACCTGGGCATTGCTGGCATAGGGCACGGCGCCGGCACCGCCGATGAACACGATGGCATCATAATCCTCGATCTTGATATCGTTGAGCCCCAGGTCGGCTTCGGCCACGGCGCCCAGAGACCCCACAATTCTTCCGCTCCTGCTGCTGGCTACGGTGATTTGTATCAAGGCCGATTCAAACGCGAACTTGGTCTGGAACAGTTCTTCATCCTGGAATTCGCGCTGGGGTGTTATGATGAGCGCCTTGGCCGACGGCAGCCGTGGCATCTCAGGTGCCGCGGTCTCCGTGGTCACTGCTTCGGTGGTCGTCGCTGCGGTGGTCTCGGTCGGGATCTGGGTTGCCGCGGTTCCAGTGACCCGGGACGGCGGGTAGCCCACCATGGCGATGTAGAGCGGCATGAGCGCTCTGTCAAGCCGGCAGATTCGCCTGATGCTCAAGGTGTCGATATTGTTGACCGCGAGGTAGGTCAGGTCCTGGCCTACCGCCTGGAGTTGGATACTCTGGGCCATCTGCCCCGCCAGCAGCAGCATCGCCGTCTTCGCTCTTGAGCCGAAACGGGTGGAGAAATCAGCCGACGAGCCCGCCACGATGATTTGACAGCCGCCCACGGGGCCTGCCGGTCGGCTCAGAACCGCCGTGGCCAGCGCGGCGCGCATGTCACCGTCGCGCAGTTGCTGGAGCGCATGGACGCTCGGGCTATAGAGATACAGCCCGTCCGGCAGGGCCACGAAGACCTTCATGGGGATCAGGGCGTCCGGGATAGCCGCGGCTCCGGATTGAGGTACGGTGACACCCTGGGCCGCCCAGAGCAACTGGCCGATCTCGGAGAATGTCAGTCGCAGGTTGGTCGGTGCTTCGAGGTTCTGCTGTCTGCTCAGTGCCTGCTCGATGCTGCCGGCGCCCGCTACGACCGGGGCCGGTAGCTGGATGACCCTTAGTTGGGAGGTGCGGGGCGCGCGGCCCCGTGTGGAACCTCTCGTCTGTCTCTGCTGCCCCCAGCAAACGGCACCCACATCCAGAAGAATGAGTACACACAGAAGCCATCTGCCCAACGTGGATCGGAGGGGACTTATAGTAGATATCCGGCCTTTCATCGTTCTTGTCCTCCCAAAGAAAGCCGTAACGAGTAGCGATGCTGATTTACCATTATACAGTAACGCGTTGCCCGGCGCGCCGCAAAAAAGTATTCTGCCCGGGCTCAAGACTCAGTCTTTCCCGAACGGCCGGTAAAGAGGGTCGCCGATCAGGACCAACTGCCACGAATTGAACGGTTTGGTTTGATAGAACGCCTCAACCAGGCACTTGCCTTCAAACAGTTCCGAGAAAAATGCCTTGGGCTCGGGGAAGGTATGGAGGTACGGTTCCGCCACGGCTCCCAACGTGGCGGTGATTCCCTTTCTCAACAAAGCCGGGCACCATTGCGTGCTGTCGATGTCACGCAGGCTCACGGCCTCGAAGCTGGCGATGTGAAAACCGACCGCGCCCGGGGCGAACTCGAAGGCGTCCACATATTTCTTCACACTGTACCAGCCGCAATAGAGCGCCGCCTCTCGACAGGTGCCGGGCTGGAACAGTTCGACGGTACGCTCCTCCTTGACCGGAAGGGTCGTGCGCAACTGCGTCAGCAGCGCGAGATCTCGTATGGACTGATCGTAACGCCCGTACGGGTCCTTGTCGAAGATACCGCGCGAGTCAAAGTAGGCGGTCCCGGCCAGTCCATTGGCTTCGGCCGCGATTGCTTTGTCGATCAGCCCCTGAGCGATCTCCTCGGTGGGACCATCGAGTCGGCAAACCATCAGGGTCCGGATGGCCTGCGGGATCTTGCTGCGTAACAGGTTTGGCTGCCAACGATAGAGTTCGTACGTACCACCGAGCACGAGAGATAGTTCGCTATCCACGGATGCATGCGTCTCACGGCCTTCGATCCGGTCGGTGTCCATCTGGATCGCCATCTTGGCGTGTCTTCGCTTGGTGAATTCCGCCGAGTCGGTCTGCCCGTTCGCCTCGAGTCGAGCTATCTCTTCCTCGACCTTCTGCAACAACTCGTGGAGCTTCGTCTGCCGCTCCTCCTGGTCTGTCAGAGCTTCGCGTGGCCCGACGCGGTAAGGAACGCCGTACGTGGTCACCAGGCACTTGATGTGAGCCAGATCCATGCGGGTGCGGAAGAGCCGACGCAGTGGCTGCGCCAGGCGTTTCTCGTATTCGTCGCGGCTCATCGAATTGCGCACCTGCGCACCTAACGATACGGGGACCACGTATCCTTTGTGCAGGCCCCGCGCCTGGCAGTAATAGCGGGCCAGCCGCATCGAAGCAGGGCGGTCGGAGTTGGCGACCACCAGTATCTCGTTTGGGTCCAACGCATAGACCTGTGCCGTAAACAAGAGCACGAAGCCGGTTGCCAACAGCTTCCTATAGGACACGTGTCAATACCTCCAACAACGGTTTCACACGGCAGCCTCACCCGGGAGTGGTGGCGCTGCCGATGCGTTCACTGCGGTGGTGATCCCTCTCCACGTACGGATTCGGTCTTCGAATACCGCTGTTCGTAAATGTTCCGTCGGCCTAGCACCTGGGCCGCGGTGGCGACGAGAATCCGGACGTCCATCCATAGAGTGCGCTGTGCCACGTACTTGACGTCGAGTTCGAGTTTTTGCTCGCGCGTCAGGGCGGCTCGGCCGGCGACTTGAGCCAGTCCGGTCAGTCCTGGTCTGACCAACAGACGCTGGCGTTGCCGCTCGTTCCATTCGGCCATCTGCGCCACGTACAGGGGCCGTGGCCCGACGAGACTCATGTCGCCTCTTACAATGTTAATCAATTGCGGCAGTTCGTCGAGTGAATATTCGCGCAGCCACTTGCCGATCCGCGTCAGGCGAGGATCGGTGCCGGACTTCGGACTGGGCCCAAAGGGGTCGACATCGAGGCGCATCGTTCGGAACTTGTAGAACGTGAAGGGGTGTCCGTTCCGGCCGGCCCGCTGCTGTGCGAAGATAGCCGGCCCCCGACTGCTCAGCTTGATCGCCAGGGCGATGGCCAGCAGGAGCGGCGCCAGCAGCACCAGCAGCACGCACGCTATGACAATGTCGAAGAATCGTTTCAGGATGGTATGCCGCACTATTTATCTATCGGTAGACAGACGGCGGGCCTTAGAACAATTCGGTGTAGCGTTGGGCCAGCACGTCGTAGGAATGTGTGTCTTCCACGTGTTTTCGGCCGCGTGCTCCCATTTCGCGCAGTTGCTCAGGCGATAGCGCGGCGATTTGCCGCAGGGTCTCCGCCAACGCGTCGGGATCTTCGGCTGGGATGGAGAATCCTGCACGCGCCTGAGCCACCTCGTCGTCAGCGGTGTCGATGGCGAAGATCACGGGCAGCTTCGCGGCCATGTATTCAAAAAGCTTGTTGGGACTGACGCCGTATTTGAACAGATCTCTCTTTTGCAGGCCGACGTAGCCCACGTCGACTGCTCCGGTCAGGGCGAACATCTGGGGTCGGGTCACCGGTGGCAGAAACGTCACGTTCCTCAAGCCTGCCTCTCCGGCGCGCTGTTGCAGACGCTCTTTCTCAGGTCCCTGTCCGACCAGCAGCCAATGTGTTGGCAACGCGTCGCCGACACGTCCGGCTGCTTCGATCACGTTGTCCAAAGCATTGATCTGGCCATGGCTGCCACTGTACAGAACGATACGTTTGCCCACGCCCTTTAGCTCCGCGATGACGTCGCGATGCTGCTCGGGCAATGACTCGACATCAGTTCGCGCTTCCGCATCGAAGCCGTTGGGGATATGGACGAATTTCCTTTGATCCAGGCCGTGGGCGATCATGTAGTCTTTGGCGCCGCCCAACAAGGAGACAGTGCGGTCGCATCGTTCATAGCCGGTACGCTCGGCCCAGACCATCGCGCGAATGAACGGATGACGCGGCGAATGCCCCCCGACCTCCAGCAGTGTCAAAGGCCATAGGTCTCGTACCTCGAAAATGAACTTCGCCCGGTATCTCTGCGCCAGGCGAGCGCCGTTGACGGCCACGAACGGATGCGGCGATGACGCGATGACTACGTCAGGCTTTGGCAGAGCCTGAAGTCGCTTGCAGGCCAGCTTCAAGGAAAACTGCGTCATGTTGAGCACGCGCCCGAGACCGTTGCCTTCATAGCGACAGGTCTTGACCCAGACGTACGGAATCCCATCGACCTCGCCGTGTCTCGTCTCGGGACGCCTGGTCATCAGGTGATGGAATGAGGCACAAACGATGACCGGCGCGAAGCCTAGGCGCTGGAAGTTCCGGGCGAGATAGTAGTGCCGATACTCCATTCCGTGGATGCGCGAACCGGCGTAATGGTTCAGAATCCAGATAGCTTTGCTGTTGTTCGTGGGCGTACTCTCCACGTCGCAGGTTGGTACGATCCGCCGGCTGTGCTTCTTGGTTTGTCCTAGCCCAGGAACCCCAAAATGGCATCTGCCACGGCGTCCTGCATCGCGTCCGTCAGTTCGGGATAGACCGGCAGGGCCATGATTTCCGCAGCCGCTTTCTCGGAGACCGGGAAGTCACCCCTCTGGTGACCCAGGGAAGCAAAGCATTCCTGGAGATGAGCCGGCACGGGGTAGTAGATCTCACAGCCGATGTTGTTGGCGTGCAGATGGGCCACGACCTCATCACGTCGTGGCACGCGAATACAGTACTGATTGTAGATCGTCTCACAGTCGGGACTGATGTACGGCGTCTGCACGACGGTCCCGGCGAATTTCTGGTTGTAGTAAGCGGCGTTGTCCCGACGGGCCTGCGACCAGTCGTCCAGGTGCGGCAGCTTCACCAGCAGCGCCACGGCCTGGATCGGATCGAGTCGGAAGTTGGCGCCGACGTATTTGTGGTAGTACTTCGGCTCCATCCCGTGGTTGCGCATCATCACGAGTCGATGGTGCAGCGCCTCGTCGTTGGTAACGACTATGCCGCCGTCGCCGATGCCGCCGAGATTCTTGCTGGGGAAGAAGCTGAAGCAACCGGCCGTGCCGATGCTGCCGGCCTTCATGCCTTTGTACGTGCTCGTGATCGACTGGGCTGCGTCCTCAATGACGGCCAGTCCGTGCTTGTTCGCCACGGCCATGATCGGGTCCATATCCGCCATCTGGCCGAAGAGATGGACGGGCATAATCGCTTTCGTTTTGGGCGTCACCGCCGTTTCGATCTGGGCCGGGTCGATGTTGTACGTCTTCGGATCGATGTCGACGAAGACCGGCTTGGCACCGACCCGCGCGATGCTGCCCACCGTGGCGAAAAACGTGAACGGCGTCGTAATGACCTCGTCACCGGCACTGATTTCCAGACTCATCAGGCTATTCAACAGCGCGTCGGTTCCGCTGGAAACGCCGACGCCGAACTTGCAGTCGCTGACCTCGGCGACCGCTTTCTCCAGTTCCTCCACCTTGGGCCCGCCGATGCAGCGCTGCGATTGGAGCACCTCGGCCACCCCGGCCAGCACCTCGTCCTTGATGGTTGCATACTGCGCTTTCAGATCCAACAGTGGTACTTGCATAACACCTTCCCTGAACAGTGGTTACCTTCGTTCTTTCTGCCGCAGCTCAGCGTAGGAAATCTTTCCCACCTTCTGCTCGTCCGGCAAGGGCGCCTCTTCGTCCAGATCGAGGCAGCGCACAACGCCCGGCTCAACTTCCCGGTAGCGATAGTCGCTCTCGCCGCAGACCATCAGGCCCTCGGCGTCCGGCGCCGGCAGCGGAATGCCGTGTCGGCTGATCCACCCGACGCGCCGGGCCGGCACACCGAGCATCAGCGCATAATCGGCAGCGCTATCGGTCAGGACGGCGCCGGCCCCGATGAAACAGTATCGCCCCAACTCGACGCCGGAGGTGATCGTTGCATTCGCGCCCACTGTGGCACCGCGACGCAGCACCGTCTGCTCGTAGAGACCGCGGCGAGTGATCTGCGCCCGAGGGTTCGTTACGTTGGTTAGCACGCAACTGGGCCCGAGGAAGACATCGTCTTCGATCGTCACGCCGCTGTAAATCGCTACATTGTTCTGGACTTTGACATTATTGCCGATAACGACTCCACTGGCAACCAGAACGTTCTGGCCCAGGGTGCAGTTGGCCCCGATCTTCGCGTCCGACATGACGTGGGAGAAATGCCAGATCTTCGTCCCTGGGCCGATCTCGCACGGTTCGTCGATATAGGCGGATTCATGGACGAAATAGTCTTGGCTCTGGCTCATCAGAAGGCTCCGGGACTCACGGGTTGGCCCTGGCGCTTCAGCGACTCCTGCCCTGCTTCCAGAATCTGAACGACGCGCAATCCGTCGGCTCCGTCGCTGCGAACGGGACGATTCTCGCGCACGCAGGCAATGAAATGCTCGCATTCAGCCGCCAAAGGCTCGCCTCCGGGAATCTTCGGGATCACGATATCCCCGAGGCGCAGCGCGATGATATCCGCATACGAGGTGGTGACATCATGTTTGACGGAGGCGCCCTTGTCGTAGATCCGTATCTTCTCGGTCGCTTCCATGTCGTCGAATGTCACCATCTTCTCCGGTCCGACCACCGTCATTTTGCGAATCTTATGGGGGTCCAGCCAACTGCAATGGACGTGGGCCATCTTCCCGTCAGCGAACTTGATCGTGGCGAACACAACGTCCTCGATACCCTCCTGGAGATAGCATTGGCCCTGTACCGCCACGGAGGTCGGTTCGGAGCCGAACAGGTAACAAATCACCGATATATCATGCGGGGCCAGCGACCACCAGGCATTCTCGTTCTGGCGGACGATGCCCAGGTTCACGCGCTGCGTGTACATGTAATAGGGCTGGCCGATTCTCCCATCGTGCAACATGTCTTTTAGATACGAGACGGCCGGGTGGTACTCCAGGAGATGTCCGACCATCAGCTTCAGTTTCCTCTCCTGAGCCAGGTCGATCATGGCCCGGGTGTCCATCGCTCTGAAGGTCAGGGGCTTCTCCACGTACACGTGCTTGCCTGCCCGAAGGGCTCGGGTGGCGAGGTCGCAGTGCGTCGCGACGGGCGTGGCAATCGCGACCGCCTCGATTGTCTCGTCGGCCAGAACCGTCTCGATATCTCGTGTCATCTCTACGAACGGGAAGTTTCTGCGATGCATCTTCAGCACGTCGTCGTTGAGGTCGCATACGTATTTCAGTCGGCACGCATCGGCGGTGGCGAAGTTGCGGACCAGGTTTTTGCCCCAGTAGCCGGCCCCAATGATAGCGATGTTCAGCGCCTCGTCACGCATCATCGGACACTCCTCGGTCGGCAGTGGCTTCAACGAGCACGCTTTCCAGGCGCTGAGCCAACAGGTTGCGGCCGAACTGACGTTCCGCCAAGGCACGGGCGTTGCAGCCCATCTCGGCGCACAGTTCAGGGGCGCCCGCCATTTCGACCAGGGCGTCGGCCAGCGCCTCCGGGTGTTGCGGATCGAGGGAGCGGCCGCAATGGTTCTCCTCAATCGTCTCGCCCAGCCAGCCACCCACGTTGATCAGCACAGGTTTGCCGGCTGCCAACGCGTCGAACATCTTGTTGGGTGACCAGGTGTGTTCCCTGGCCGCCCGGTAGATCGTCATCGTCACATCGCAGCCCGCAACGATGCGGGCCAGTTCCTCCTTGTCGGGGACGAGATCGCTGAAGATGACATTTTGCAGCTCGTATTGTCTCGCCAGCGCCCGGAGTTCGTCGCGCTTGCCCCCCCCGCCGTGCAGAACGAGGACGATATTGTCCTGCTCCCGTTCCGCGAGGATGCGGGCCGCTTCGATCGCGTAGTCGAGCCCGTTGGCCAGGCCCATCGCGCCGAAGTAGATGGCAGCGAAGCGATCGCCCAGGCCCAGGCGTGCGCGGGCGGCGCTGCCGTCTAGGTCGGGTCGGAACAGGTCAAGGTCGCTGGCGTTGGGAATCACCGTCACCTTCTCCGCTGCGATCCCCGTTCGCACAATGCCTGCTTTCATCCCGGGTGACAGAGCAACGATATGGTCGGCGTGGTGATAGATCTTCCGCGCCATGCGCTGGAGCCACCAAATCGCGGCGGGATTCTTCAGGGCCCCGACGTTCACCAGCGCCTCGGGCCAGAGGTCACGCACTTCGAAGACGAACGGAATGTCGAAGTGTCGGCTCAGCGTCATACCGGTCAGTCCGACCGTCAGCGGCGTGTGTGTCGCAAAGACCACATCGGGTCGTTCCCGAGTCTTGGCGATGCGCGTCGCCACACGTGCGAACTGATAGAACCGGCGCATGCGCTGAACGCCGCTCAGTCCCGTGCCGACGTGAGGATCGTTGTAAGCCGCCCGAACCGCGACGACGCGCATCCCGTCGGTCTCGTATTGCCCGTACGGCGCGCCTTCCGGGGCGGGAAATTCCGCGTTGGCCAGTCCCGAGGTAATCATCGTCACGGTGTGGCCCTGACCCACGAGATACCGTCCGAACTCGTAGGACCGCGTCCCCGTACGACCGCGGCGCGAGGCGAAATATTGATGAACGTAGAGGATGTGCATTTCAGGTGCTCACCAGTACAAACCTTCGTAACCCGAAGCGTGTCGATCCACTCCTTCGATCCCCACGGTGTCAAGGACGATGCTGCCCGCGGCGAGCCAGCGATCTACCTGATCGGCATCAACCGTGCGATGGTTTACGACGATCACATCCATGCCTGAAAGACCCTCGATCGAGCCTACCAGGAGATCCTCGAGATGGCGCAGCGCGGCCTGGACCTGCTTGCGGTTGCTGCCGATCAATCGTTGGGGCTCGACGGTCGGATCATAGATGCGTAGTTCGATCCCCTCGCCGATCAGGGCCTTGGCCACTTTCACGTAAGGGCTCTCGCGCATGTCGTCCGTCTCAGGCTTGAACGCCAGGCCGACCAGCCCGACGCTACGCGGCTGATGCGCGCAAATGCGTTGAACCAGCGTGGTGATTTGACGGTCGTTGCTTTCGAGCACTCTTTCCAACATAGGAACGCGCACGGATTTGAGCGACGCCTGGCGCAGAATCGCGCGCAGGTCTTTGGTCAAACACGATCCACCGAAGGGCGAACCCGGGCGCAGGTAGCGCGGGCTGATGTTCAACTTCGTATCAGCGCAGAAGACCGCCGCCACCTGACGGGCATCGAGTTCGGCTGCCTTGGCGAGCGCCCCTGCCTCATTGGCGAACGTGATCTTCAGAGCGTGGAAGAGATTGTCACAATACTTGACCATCTCGGCTTCACCGAGCCCCAGGCGAAACACAGGTGCCTCATAGCTCTCGTAGACCTTCACGAGGGTGTCACCCGCGCCGGGGGTCGCCTCTCCGACCACGATCTTGGGCGGCTCGAAGAAGTCCCCTACCGCACAGCCTTCGCGCAGAAATTCCGGATGGAAGACGACGTGAATATCGTCGCCCACCGTCAGGCCCGACTCCTTCTCCAGCAACGGGATGACTCGCTCGGCGGTCGTGCCCGGAAGGGATGTGCTGCGCAGCACGATCAGCGGGCGATCCGGGCTCGTGCGCAGGAGCCGGCCGATCTGCCCCACTACGGTCTCGACCGCATTGAGGTTGATCCCGCTATCAGGATCCGAGGGGGTCCCCACGCAGACCCAGACCATGTCGCTGCCGGGCAGGCCGTCGGCGGGATTCGTCGTGGCGGTCAGCCGGCCCGCCCTGCGGCCGGCGGCCAGCAGTTCGGCTACCTGCGGTTCCTGGATTGGGGAGCGGCCTTGCGCCAGGTCGGCCACCTTGGCCTCTACCGGGTCGACGCCGATAATATCGTGGTTGTCGTGGAGCAAACACGCTCCACTGACGACGCCCACGTAACCCATGCCGAATATGGTGATCTTCATTGTCGTCTTTCGCCGCGACGATTGCCGGATCCTATGGATATGTCGCGTTTTTCGCGCTTATGTATATTGCCTATATTTACAGTATCGGGTATAATAAAGGGTATGTTTGCTGCTAATGCGGTTGTGTTCGTGTGAAAACGAGCCGGGCCCATTGAGCCTTGCCGTGCTTTGCAGATGGCAGGCATTGCCACAACGGGGGATGGTCGGTATATGAACGCACGTTTCTTGCGCTCGAACAACTCCACGAGAGGGATCGCTGTTTTCCTTTTGAACTGGGTTCTGATTTGCGCCTGGTCAGACTTGGCGTGGCCGACGTCTGCCCGCGTTTTGGCAAAATCGACGAGCCCGACCAAATCATCGAGTCCGCGCCGAAAAGGCATGCTGGGCGAAGTCGAGTTGGTTGCGGCCTTTGGCCAGGACTACGTCGTTCATGCCGCCAACAGCGAGGGCAGGAATCTGGCTGACGGAATGACCGTTTACTATCTGCGCCGGGAACTTCAGGCCCTGGTCGATATGTGGCGGGCCACCGGCAACCTCTCTTATCTCGATTGCGCCACGGATCTGACGCTAGAGGCCATTGACGCGGCCACGGCCAACTCCCGGCCGCTGATCTGGCACGAGGAGGTTCGCGGCCAATGGCCTTGTTTCTACCTCTCGACGGTTGAGTCCGAAACAGGGGGGCACAACCAGCTATGCGATTTTCAGGGCGCTGTCGGTTTCATGCTGGTGGCCCGCGCTCTGCGCCAAGTCAACGACCCGACGGCGCGTGATATCGCTGCGTTCGTCCACAGCGATATCATCGAGAAGTGGCTTTATTACAAGCCTTCGATGACACCTTGGCACATGCAGAACGACAATTCCTTCGACAATGTCCTTGCCGCCCTCAATACGGGTCGCGACGTCCGCGAACACTTCGCCTGTCTTTGCCTGGATCTGAACAGACTTGGATTCCGTAAATATGCCTATCGCACCTGGGCCAAACGCCTGCTGGACCTCTATCTGACGGTTCGCTACGATCCGAATGAGCCGGCGCCGGACTCGGAAGGTATCGAGGACCTGATTCCGGACGATTGGGGGCTGTTCGCGCAACAGGCGGACGAGGGCTACACGTGGTTGCTGATTCCTGATTACGCCGGTGACGGGTCGACCGCGGGCATTGATACCTCTCACGGCAATCGTACGGCCTGGCTGGCGGCGCGGGCCTATTCGGAAGGCCTTCTCGACGCGGATGTCCTTTATGGGCTGATCAACACTCTTGAGTTTCGGATCTGGGCCCCTGAGAAAGGGCTGTTCTACTTCAACAATTTCACCGATGGCAGCGATGGCGAGTTCGACGGCCTGGCGTCGGGTCGCGGAGGCAACGTCTGGTTTGGCTGGCACCGACTGGCCACGTACAACGAGAAGCTCGAAGCGTTGTTCATCGCTCTGGCTGTTGACCTGGCGGCCGGTGGCCCGAATCTGCCCGATAACGCCCAGAACAAGACGATGGCCAATGCCCCACTCTGTTTGGAGGCCTGGGGCGCCCGATTGCTCTCGGCCGAGGGCCGGCCGCACGTTTTTCCCTAACCGGCCTTATCCTGTAGCCAGGAGACGAGCAGCGTTACGATCCTGTCGCAGGCGTTGCCGTCGCCGTAGACGGCTGCTTTCTCGTATCTGTCCGAAGGAATCTCCAGGGCGGCCGTGACCGCATCGACAAGGCGTGCCGTCTCGGCGCCGGCCAGCACATTTAGCCCAAGATCGACCAGTTCGGTCCATTCCGTCTCTTCCCGCGCTACCACGCAGGGCACGCCGAAGAAACACGCCTCCTTCTGCACGCCGCCCGAGTCGGTCAGGATGGCGCCCGCGTGGCATTCCAATGCCACCATTTCCAGATAGGAGACGGGATCGCTCATCGTGAGTCCGTGCGTCGACAGGGTCGGCAGCAGCTCGAATCTCTCCAGGGCCGCCTTCGTTCGCGGGTGAGCCGGGAAGAGCACATTCAGTCCACTCTCGGCCAGGCGCCCCATGGCCTTGACGATGTTGCCGAGCCGAGCGGGATCGTCGGTATTACACGCTCGATGAATGGTAGTCAGAACGTATCTCCCTGGCTCGGCGCCAAGTCGGTCCACGGTGCGCATCCATTTCTCACCGTCGGTGTCGATCCGGCGCCTGGCGTCGAGAGCGATATCGAGCATGACGTCGCCCACGTTAATGACAACGGGTGCGGGTGCCTGCGCTTTCGATAGCTGTAGATCTGTTTCAACAAGCCGACCATCGGCAACCACAGACTCGAAGCCTTCTCGCTCCAGGTTCTTCACCGCATTCTCCGTGGGGCAGAACAGCAGGTCCGAACACCGATCGGCAACGATGCGGTTGATCTCTTCGGGCATCTGCCGGTTGTAGCTGCGCAGTCCCGCTTCCACATGGGCCAGGGGTTGGCGCAGCTTGACGGCCGCCAACGCGCCGGACAACGTGCTGTTGGTGTCGCCGTAGACGATAACGCCGTCCGGTTCTTCCCGGAGCAGCACGTCCTCAATGCCCGCGAGCATCTTGCCGGTCTGGGCTCCATGGGGACCCGATCCCACCTCGAGACAAGTGTTTGGCTCGGGCAGGTCCAGCTCTCGGAAGAATACCTCCGACATGTTGACATCGTAGTGCTGGCCCGTGTGCAACAGATACTCTCGTAGCCCGTGCGCGCGGAGCCGTCGCGAGACCGCTGCCGCTTTGACAAACTGAGGTCGGGCGCCGACGATGGAAACGATTTTCATATTCTACGACCGGGCCTTTTCGAATTGGAGGATGGCCTCGACGATCCGCTGGGCGGTCTTGCCATCCCACAGCGGCGGAACCGTGCCATCTTTCCAGTCGCCCGCCAGAATCCGGTCGGCTTTCTCCGCCACATTGCTCACGTCCACCAGTTCGTTGGTCCCTTGCGTTATGGTGATCGGGCGTTCCGTGTTCGGGCGCAGGGTCAGGCAAGGCAGCTTCAGATAAGTTGTCTCTTCCTGAATTCCGCCGGAATCGGTCAGGACGAACCGGGAATTCTTCTGCAAGGTGATGAACTCGCGATAGCGCACCGGCTCGATGATGCGAAAGCCTTCGTTGAACGTCGTATCGATCCGGAACCGCTCGATGTTCTTCATCGTTCGGGGATGCATCGGAAACACGACGGTGACACGTTCGGCCAGCCGGTTCAGATAGGCCAAAATCTCCTTGAGGCTATCCGCGGCGTCCACGTTCGAGGGGCGGTGAAGCGTTACGAGAACGTAGTTGCCCTGCTGCAAATTCAGGCGCCGAAGCGTTTCGGCCTCCTGTTCGGGGCTGATGCGTCCGAGAATGGTGACGACCGAGTCGATCATGATATTGCCGACGCAGTGGACACGATCGTGGTCGGCGCCCTCGCACTTGAGATTCTCGTCGCCATCCGTTGAGGGCGTGAACAGCAGGTCCGAGATGGCGTCGGTCACACGCCGGTTAATTTCCTCGGGCATCGTCTCGTCGAAACTGCGCAGGCCAGCCTCGACGTGAGCTACAGGGATCTGCAGCTTCTTGGCCGTGAGGCTACAGGCGACGGTCGAGTTGACGTCGCCAAAGACGACGACGAGATCGGGCTTCTCCTCGACGAGCACCTTCTCGAACTCGATCATGACCTTGCCCGTCTGTTCGGCATGGGTTCCGGAGCCGACCTCGAGATAATGGCGGGGCTCGGGCAACTTCAGATCCTCGAAGAAGGCCTGGGACATGATATAGTCGTAATGCTGGCCCGTGTGGACGATCACCGGGTCGATCCCCTTGGTCTGTGTCATCGCGAAATAGAGAGGGGCCATTTTCATGAAGTTTGGTCTTGCTCCGACAATCAACAGTACTTTCGACAAGTTGTTACCCTCTCTTTCTCTCCAGAACGGTTTCGTAAATGCGCAGGAGTCTGGCGCTCTCGTGTTCCCAGTTGTATCGCTCGCGTACGGCGCGGCGTCCATTTTCACCCATTTGGCGTGCTTCCTGGGGATGCTCGATCAGATATATCATCGCCTCAGCAATCTGCTCAGGGCTGTCCGGAGCGACGATCAGCCCGCACTGGTACGGTTCGACCACCTGGCGGTAGAGCGGAAAGTCCGACGCGATGACCGGCAGGCCTACCAGCATGTAGTCGAACAGCTTGTTGGGCAGGCAACTGGTGTTATTCGCATACGGCAGATAGGTGATGATCCCCATCGCGGCCTGAGCCGAGAGCCGTTCCTTTTGTTCGTACGGTACCCAGGAGATGAACTTGACATTCGCCTCGATGTCCCGCTCTCTGGTCAGTGCTTTCAGTTCGTCCTCAAAGGAAGCCGGACGTGACGAACCGACCAGATAGAGTTCCCAATCGCGGTGCCGCCGGACCACGAGACTGAAGGCCTCGACCGCTTCGACCAATCCGCGTATGCGGGACATGCCGCCCAGGTAGATGATCCTCTTCTGGGGATCCTTCGCGAATGTCTCGGACAGTTCGATGATCGGGTGATTCTCGATTGGGCCGGATCGGACCTTGAGGTTCTGGTAACGCGCTCCGACGAAGGGCGTCGTGTAGATCACATAGTCGAAGAATCGCACGACGGCCCGCTCAAAAAAATCGAAAGACTTGCTCACACATCGTCTCAAACCCTTGGAAATCCAGAACTTATCTGTGATGCTGTTGGGATAGTGCTCGTGGACGTCCCAAATCACCTTCTTGCGGTACAGTTTCAGCAGCAGGCCGACCGTCATCAGCTCGGGGTCGTGAAAGTGATACACGTCAGCCCTTTCGCGGACCGCCAGGCGGAACAGCCGCCAGAGGACTCTGGTCATGCGCTGGAGGCGGTTCTTTGGCTCGGGCAATGGGACGATCCGAACACCGTCGACCACCTCGGCCTTGTCGTGCCGGGCGATCAGTACGACCTCGTAGCCAGCCTTGGCCAGGCTCTTGGCTTCTTTGTGGAAGATCCGCCCGTCGAACGGGATATGGACCGAGGTCAGGATGCAGACCTTCGCACGCCGCTGTTGATGCGGATCGCTCATCAGTTACTCTGACCTTCCGAATGGCAAGCTGGCACCAGCGACTTCAACGCGTCGGCGAATAGTCTTGCGTTCTCCTCAGGATCGAAGACTTTCCGGGCACGCTCGTAACCTTCCCGACCGGCGGCCAGTCGGAAAGCTTCGTCTGTAATCATTCGTTCCATGGCCTCGCCCAGTTGGTTCACGTTGCGTGCCTCGACCAGCAGACCTGTTTGGCCGTCGACGACGGCTTCGGGCACGCCCCCCACCTTCGTAGCCACCACGGCCAGACCGCAGTTCATCGCTTCCACCACCGCCTGCGGCATCCCTTCACTGTGGGAGGGCAGAACCAGGAAGTCCGCAGCCTGCAAGAACGCGGGAATCTCTTCCGGGTGAACTCGACCCGCTAGGCACACGGCGTCTTCTCGGCCGACGCCTACCCTTAGACGAACAAGCCTTTCGCCAGCGGGCCCGTCGCCGACACAGACGAGCTGGAAATGTTCGTATCGCTTCAGCAAGCACTCGCATGCGGCGGCCAATTCGTCGATTCCCTTGCTTTGGACCAAGCCACCTATATAAATAGCAATGATGTTATCGGTCTTCCAGTTCCATCTTCGACGGGTCTGGGCTTTGTCCGCGGCCGGGACGAACGCGCTGGCGTCCCTGCTCAAGTAAACACACAGGGGCTCGCGCCGGCATTTGCCTGTCTCAGCAAGGCGTCGGCAGATCGACTGACTGACGCCCAGGGGCAAGTCCACCTGCTCCAGCGCACCGCACAATCGCTTCCACAAGACACCCATCCGCTCCGGGTAGACCATCACATCGCTGCCGACGGCCAGGCTCACCACAGGCAGCCCGAGCCTAGCGCCGATGACGACTGCGGCCTCAGCGTCCGGTAACATCGACACTCCCAATACCAAATCGAAAGGATTCTCCCGATGCCAGCTCCGGGCGGTCGCTAGGGCGCCAAGAGCCAGAGACTTGCCCTCGAATCGGCGGAAGCCAAAACCCGGCGGGCGAAGGTAACTGATCCGGCGTGCTGCCAGCCCATCGGGAGGCGCCAGCGGATTGGAGGGTCCGTACTCTTGCCAGCGCCGAACGTGATAGAGCGGCCACGGCGTCCAGGGTCGCCCCACCAGGAAATCGCATTCAATCCCGTGCGTGCGGAGATATTGTGCCTCCCGACACATGAAGATCCCATGCCGTTCGGATCGGACGGACGGGAACATATGACTAATCGTCAAAACACGCAACGTCTTCATCCACGTCCTCGGCTATGTCTTCGGCATTCGTTTCGGCGCGCCAGGCGCTGAGCCGTTCGGCGGCCAAGACGAAGGCGAGGAACACCCAGTAATATTTGGCCGAGAGCTGCTTGATGTTGAGCCCCATCACCAGCAGAAAGGTCAGCACGGCCCGCGCATACAACTTCTCCAGCGTAAGAGGCATGCGTTTGACCGTCAGCATGAGCAGAATCACAAAGGCCGTGAAGAGGATCGCGCCGGGAATGCCGTAGACGCCGAGCGAGAAGAAGAAGTCGTTGTGCGGCCAGATCAGGCTGTCCGTCCGCTCGAACCAGCTATAGTAGCCGGCACCGGCGGGTCGTTCGGCCGCACTGGTGATAGCCTTCTTTATCGGCTGCATGCGGAAATCGATCGCTTGCTTGGCGCGGCTGACGTCGGTTAGACGCGAGGCGACGGAACTGTCCAGGCCGCGCCGTTTGATCAGGAAACCGACCGAGACTGAAGCCAACAGAATTGCCAGCAGGAGCAGGACGGCCAACGTCGGGCGGCGCAGGACCTGCCGAACAAACAACAGAGGCGACAGCATGGTAAACGCCAGAGCCACCAGGCCACCACGCGATCCGATCTTGAGCATCATGACGGGCAGGAACAGGATGGCGACCAGATACACCGCGCGCCAGAACAGGCTCTTGTCGCGCGCGAAAAGGTAAATGGCTGAGAGGAAGGCCAGGGCCGTGAGCGCCGCGAGCATGTTGGCATCAATGGCGCTGCCTAGCGTTGCGGCGTAACGCGTATCGCGGGTCTCGTGCATGGCCCGGATCGCAGCCCCGGTCTTGAAGGCCAGGACCGTCGTGCCCACCATGCCAACGACGTAGGAGCGCAGCGCCCAGAGAAACGTGCGCTCGGAATTGGTTTCGAGAATCCAGTATGCGATTAGAATCAGCACGACCAGTTGGAACTGGGTGAATGATCGCATGATTTCCATCTTCAAGTAGGGTTGCGGCAGAGAGGCCAGGAAGATCCAGACGCTCAATGCCGCCGCAACCCAGAGGGCCTTGTGTCGGATGCGGATGCCCGGACGGGTCAGCATGGCGTTGATCAGGAAGCTGGTGGCCAAGGCCAGACCCACCGCGCGATCGAGGCTGAACGCCTGACGAAATCCAATTCCGGCGCCCGTCGGGAGGACCAGCATCAGGATGCAAAGGGCAAACGTGGGCTTGATCAGCATCCCAACGAAGGTCGGCACGGCGATCACCACCGCCCCGGCGATGGGGTTCTTCGCCAGAAAGACGATGCCAAAGCCGACGGCGCAGAGCAGCAGCCACAGCGCCAACAACAGTGTGTTCATGGCGGGCGGAAATTGAATGTCCGAGGTCCGCTCGGGGGGCTCGTAGAGCAGACCGTCTTCTAGCTCATCGATATAGGTCGCGTATATTGGGTGCACGGTGCAACGAACACCTTCTTTGCTGTCGGTCTATGTGGCTCGGTCGAACGGACGCTAGGCCGAACCGAGCGCCTCTCTATTCCTTCGTTTCAAGAGGCGGGTGGCATGAAAGAGCCGCCGGAGAATCGGCCGGTTGCCCGAGAGGGCGTAGCGGGCGACATAGAATTTGATCATGTCCTTGTAATCGCTTCGAACCGGCTTGATGAGCTTCTGGTGGTACGTGGGAACGCTCCGACCGGTCCAGCGAAAGAGGGCCATTCTGGCCTTGAGTTTTCGTTTCTTGAAAATGGCGTGGCTCTGTGAGGCGGCCAGGTCCTGGGGCTCCAGGTCCGATAGTACGACGTGCTCCTCGGCCGCCGCCGCCTCCAGCAATTCCTCCCCTTCCGGCGTCCGGGTCAGCGCAAAGGAACTGCCCAGCCGGTCGGAGCGCATCACATCCGGAATCCACGCATCACCGCATGATAGATCGCTCAACTCGCCCAGCATGTCGCTGCAGAGTGTACAGCGACGCAGCGAATGAGGTCCGAGTTGCTTGTAATAGTCCTTGGTCGCGACCGTCGTCTCCCTTCCGTCTTGTTGTCGGATCCGCATGGCGCCGGGCCAGCCCCCGCCGCGGTAGTGCAGCGTCGTCACCGATTTCGGCGGGATACCCAGGCCGCGCAGGACCGCTTGCGTGCCTCGGAAGCTGTAGTCGATGCTACAGGCGAGGCTGATGCGGTAGCGAATTCGATCTTTCAATTTCGGAATGTGCTGTTCGGCTTTGCGAATCCCCTGGATGTGGCAAGGCAAACCCACGACGGCAAACCGGCCCTCGGAGTTGAGGATCTTGTGCAGAACGGTGCCGGCGGGCACGGGGCAATACTTGGAGCGCGCCGCCGAGACGATCTCTTCCTTCGTCCGTGCGATGAAGGGCCGCGGTTCCAGCGGCTTGTCCGGGTGCATCGCCGTGACCATGGCGCCGTCGATAAGCTTATGCTCCAGCGCGAAGATCAGCAGCGCTGTTACGAGGCCGCCGGAGGCGCCGTCGTAGCGCATGTCCTTGTCGACGGCATGGCCGATATAGCTGGCCAGGTACCTGCCCAGCGCGATATCTTCGAGAATGTTTCCCATCAGTGCGCTGCTGAGTCCTTCGAAATCGACACTGTGTCCGGGGCAGACATCGACACACAACCCGCACGTGATGCACTTGGCCTTGTCAATCCGGGGGATATAACAGCCCCGTCTTCGATCGATCGCCATTCTCAGCGCATCGTGAGGGCAGATGCCCGCGCACGTGCCACAGCCTGCGCAGAGACCGCGCTTGACTACGCGCCGGATCGTAGAGCGCTTGCGCTTCATCGGCCGGGACAGCTCTCCGGGACGTTTCGGACCAGACGTGCGATCTGCCGCAGTTGCTTCGACAGCGCCTGGTTGACCTGGCTCAGCGACTCCCGGATGGAGGCGCGCGACTCGAGCAGTTCGAGAGCCCGCTGGGCGGCGGCTCCTTCGTCCGTGACGTCCATGTCCACAATCTGGTGTTCGCATCGGCACATCTCTCCGATAATGCCATGTGTTCTCGTGTCCCGGCGGTTGGTCAGCGCCACAAAGGGCGTGCCCACCGAGACGCTGCCGATCAGCGAGTGCGTCCGTTCTCCAACCACGAAATCACACGCGCCAATGATACCCTTGAGCAGGCGGGGTCCGCAATCTTCTTCGAGGGTCATCGCGTCATTTGGTTTGGCTTCCATTTGCTCCGTCACGTGCTGGGCCGCGGCGATGTCGCTACCATCGTCCTCCACCGAATGGGGCAGAAACACGACAAATGCTCCGCTCTTGATGATTAGAGTGTCGAGAACGGTCGCGACATACCGAGCATGAGCCAGGCGCTTCTCCTGACCCTGCAAGTCGGGTCGGAACCCGGCATATACGCGGCCCTTCTCGAGCACCGTCACAGCTACCACCGGCCTGCTGGCATACCGCGCCCGGCAGTAAGGCTCGTATTGGCCCAGGATCTCCGTGGCCTCGTCGGACGAGACCGGGTCCATGGCAAATGCCGGGTCCGGGCCGACAATCAGCTTTTCAGGGTCGCGGCATACCTGTTTCATGCTCTCGCAGGAGTGCCGTTCCCGGAAGACGCAAAAGTCGCTTTCCTCCAGGGCCCGGCGGTAGAGCGCGGCCTTGTAAAAACGACCGGCCCCGATTCCTGTGCTGGCGCCGAGGATCCCAGTTCGTTTGCCGTGCTTCTTGGCCAGGTGGATGATGCCACAAGATTCCACGCAAAACACGCCGTCATGGCCGACGAGCACGTATTCGGCGCGGTCGAAGAAATCCTGGAGGGCCCGGCATTTCGCGTCCCCGGCCTGGGTGAAATTCTTGAGTCTTGAATAGATGCCGAGCCGTAACTCTAACGCGATTACCGCCTGTACCAGGATGCGGCTCCAGCCCGACAAGTCCGCATTGCCCTCGACGCGAAAGATCCAGTCTTTCGGGAAGATCGTGATATCTCCTTGTTGAGTCACCTCGGCAACGTTGCCAAAGAGTCCCAATGCGACCGGCCGGCTGTCGGACAGCATGTCTTCGATACCGCGCATGATGGCTTCTTCGCCCTTGTTGGCGATGGGCACGTAATCGGCCACCAGGATATGAAGTACATTTGTCATCAGGGGCATCTAAATGAGCGGGACTTCGTCCGTCTCGATCTGGGGTCGACGGCGCTTGCGTCTGAGGACCTGAAGCAGCCGCCGCCGTTCGACAAGCTGCAGACTGAAGTACCATCCACAGATACTCGTGGTGACGGCTGTGGCAGCGACAACCACCAGCAGTTCGATCCATGAATCCGGCGGAGCCAGCAGTTTCCACGCCGCCATCAACGCTACGGCCGGCAGGCTGCCCAGCAGTGCGGGCCACCACACCCGCGCGAGATTCTGTTGAAAGGTGATGCGCATCTTGCGATTGAAGTAGACGGGGAGAATCAACCCGGAAACCAACCCCACAGGCACCGCGTTGCACCAGGCGATGCCCGTAAGGCCCCAGCCGAGAAACTTCACCGTCAGGATGGAACTGCAGACGCACACAACAGCCGTCATCGCCGTCAGCAATCCGAATACTTTGTGCTCCCCGCGGCCGACGAGAACGAGGAAGTTGCTGTGCTGGGTCAGACGCAGACAGTGTCCCACCGTCAGGACAGTCAGTACCACCGCCAGTGAGCCAACCACGGCAGGGTCTGGGAACTTCGGTCCGACCCAGACGGTCAGGAACTCCCGACCCAGCAGTATCAGGAAACACGCGGCCGGGAGGATCACCAGCAGGCTGTATTTCTGGGTCAGGAAGGCGATTTCCTGCACGCGCGAATGTTCGTCCCGGGCATCCAAGTCGCTGACGGCCGGTTTGATAGCCGCCGTGAAGGCCTGGAGGAATTGTGACAATAGTAGCACCCCTGCCGTGGCTACGGCGAACCGGCTGACTTGTGCCGTGCCCAGGAAAATGCCGATGATCAAGTCGCTGGCCTTGTACATGACCAAGGCCCCCATGGCGTACATGAAGGTATTCATGCCGTAGAACAGCATGTCCTTGAGCAGTTTCAGGTCTACGTTGCGCGCCGCGAGCGTGACGCCGGGCAGCAACCGCTGCACGAAGATGTACTGCAGGGCCCGCGTGCCGATCTCGCTGATTCCGAAGACCAGTCCCATTGTCAGCAGGCCGTTCCCGCGCAGCAAGAGGATCACCACCAGCACGGTTCGAGTTGCCAGAATCGCAAGCGTCACGATGCCGATGACGTCGTAGCGCTGGAGGCCGCTGAGCACGGCGCTGGTGAGTTGGAGCGGACTGGAGATCGCGAAGCACAGCCCCGTAATCAGAACGAGCCGCCCCGCTGTTTCGACCAGTTCCGGTTCCACGGCGAACCAGTCGCCTACCTTGGCAGAGAGCAGGAAGCTCAGGAGTGCGACCAAGACCGCCAGCGTCGAGAAGAAGAACAATGCCGTGCTGATCACCTTCGCAATGCCTTCTCGGTCGTCCTTGGCCAGGCAGACGGGGATGTGCCGGTTGATGGCGCTGTTGAGTCCCATGCTCAGGATGCCTCGATAGCGAAAGAGCGAACTGATCAAGACCCACACGCCGTACCGCGCCTCTCCGAGCCGGCCCAGGAAGAACCGGATCAAGAAGAAGCCGATCACCGCGTTACTCATCAACGCCGCAACGTTGAAGAACGTGTTGTGGATCAGCCGTTTCGATGTTGTGACCGGTGCTGTCATGGTCGTCCTGGACATGTTCCTCGTGTTTCTGGCACGATGCGGCGCTCTTGCGCGCGACGCAGAAGACATTCGCTGTGTGAAACTGATGTGCATCCCACGTGATAGATTTCTTGATAGCGGCCCGTAGCGGTCCGAACCGACCGGCAAGCAAATCCGCGATCTTGAGGACCCGCGTGAAATAGCCTGTGCCGTCGAACGACACAGCGTCAAGTCCATTCTCTTCCAACAACGCGGCAAGCCTGTCGGGCGAGAAATGTTCGTGCCAATGTTTCGCCGCTGAGACGTCGCCGATGAGCCCATCCGGATTGGCTGCATAGCGTTTCTCATACTTCTCGATCGGATGCTTCCGGCAGTAGAACCACCGGTGCAGGCGCGGAAACCGGAATTTGAAGTTGCCTATATCCAGGAACGAGAAGAAATGGTGGCCGGGGACGGTGACGATCAGCGTGCCATCGTCTTGCAAGACGCGACACAACTCGTTCAGCAAGGCCCCCTGCTCGGCCACGTGCTCCAGCACGTCCATCAGCGTAATAGACGAAAAGAGCTTATCGGGAAATGGCAACGGCGTCGTCTGTGTGAGGTGAATGACTTCGAGTCCGCCGGACGCATGGTAGGCCTGCTTGACGGCCTCTTGGCTCACATCCACTCCGACCAGGCATTTGATGCCCTTGTGCTTCAGACTCTTCAGGAAACGTCCGTTCCCGCATCCGAAATCAAGATGGGTCGTACCGCCGGCAGGAATCTGCTGCCAGGCGAAGCCGTAGCGGTCGCATCCGTATGGATTATCTGTGTCAAGTTTCGTGTGCATTTCGTGGGATCTCAGCCTGCGGGAGCAGAGGACTTGACCACGCGCCAGAGGAGGCCGCTCTCGATCAGATCGTATTTCTCGAGCAGGAAAGTCGGGTAGTAGCCGGGCCGCTTCGATGTCACGTAAACCAGATGGTTGGCGATGAAGTGCGCAAAGGCCTCTTCGCCATAAGGCGGTGCGCCGGCGCTACGAACCAACCCCGTGATGATCCACACGTCAGGGCGCTGGCCCTGGACCTCTTGCGCGTGGAGCAACGGTGCGACGGTGGTCGTGTCGGCGTAGATGACTGCGTCGACAGGCACCGCTTCCAGCGCTTCCCGCGCAAAACGTTCGGCCCCCGTGTAGCCGGTCTTCCAGGGTTGCAGAAAATAGACCATATCGTCCCGATAGGGAACGTCGCCCCGTGTTGCCGGGGCCAGGTTCGCTCGTCGCGCCAGGTCGGGTGCCACAGCGTAGACCGCTATGGGAAGCAACGAGAAACCGGAGATGAGAAGGAGCGCTGCCTTGTGCGGGGCACGCTCTTGTACGGTATGGGCTCCCAATCCGACCAGTAAAGAGCCGATCGCATAGAAAGGGATGAAAAAGGCGTAGCGGTCCGCAACGGCATAGCGGAAGGCGAAGATGAAGAACAATACCATCAGTAGCGTAACGACACAGCGAAACAGGGCTGTCGATGGACCCTTTCTGAGGGCGATCAGGCCGGCGAAGAACAGCAAAAGATTGGGAGTGGGGAAATTCAGCGCAAGAAGCGATACATTCTCTTTGACGATGTGCCACGGCAGATCGGTGTTGAGCACAGCGCCTTGCCAGCGATCACCAAAAGCAGCCGATGCCAATGTGGCAAGAACCTCTCCACTGTGGAATATTTGCTTGACGATCAGGAACTCGTAAGGCAACGCGCCGACCAAGCACAAGAGAGCGGCCAGAGCGGCGTGCTTCCAGCGGATAGCCTTCTTGGCGAGTAAGATGACCACCAACGTGGCGTAGCAAAAGGTCGCGATGACGGCCAGCAGGTGCACGGCGATCGCCAGGCCGTTGACCAGACCGAGAAGATAAAGGTAACCGACCCGCCGGGTTCGGCTGTATTGGAGCAGCATGATCAACTCGACCAGAAACAGCGCCGTCCACAGTGTATACGTTTCGGCGATACTTGCGTGCCGCCAGAATGTATGAGATATGGCTAACGTTAGCGCGGCAATGACGGCAGGGAAATGCCTGCCCAACCACACGCGCGCCAGAAGATACACATTCGCCACGGCCACCGCCCCCGCGACGGCGGAGACCAGATTGACCCGATGGGCGAACGTTCCGATTGGCAGAGCCTTGGCCCCGATAGCGATGACGTAATACAGTGGATGAGCAAGCGCCAGTCCCAGAAACCCCTCGATGTCATGGTGCCAGACGCGATATTGGATCAATCCGCTGTCTTGCCACAGCGCCCCCGTCGCGCAACTGATCGCCTACTGCGCGCCGGCCGCGACCAGCACCGACAGATAGGCGAAGCATGAGCAAGGTAGT
>CP070782.1:2282419-2285460 GCA_020346325.1 Phycisphaerales bacterium | reverse complement strand
GCCCTCAAGCCCCTGCGTGTTATCTCGCTTTTCCTCTCCCTCCGCCGCGCAGGGGCTTCTTTGAAGTGGGGTTGGGTGGGTACAACGGCCGAGGCGGCTTCAAATCGATCTCCCGCACAAAAGGGATTGCAACAGTTGGTGTAGTCTCATCCCCTTTGTCACCCTAACCACTACCGTGCGGCGCTAGCTCATCCAGTGACGCTCGATCTCTTCGAGTGTCTTGCCCTTGGTCTCGGGGACGAAGCGCCAAACGACGACGAGCAACACGGCACAGAACGCACCGTAGAGCCAGAAGGGAAAGCCGCGGTGGAAGGTCTCGACGAGCCAGGGATTCTCATCCATCATGGGGAACGTTTGCGAGATGATGTAGTTCGCGATCCAGAGGCAGACAGTGGCAATGGCCATAGCCCGCCCGCGAATGCGCGTGGGGAACACCTCCGAGAGGATTACCCAGGTCACCGGTCCGACCGAGAGCGCAAAGCAGGCGATGTAGCCGAGAATGAACAGCAACATCCATAATCCGGTCGTCTCGAGGTAAGCCGACAACCCCATGGCAACCAGGCTGATGCCCATGCCTGTGGCGCCGATCATCATCAAAGGTTTGCGGCCGAGCCGATCGACGGTCCAGATGGCGATCACGGTGAATGTCAGATTCACCGCGCCGACGATAACGGTTTGCAGCAGAGCGGCGTTGGTTTCCGAGCCCATCTTCTTGAAGATCTCGGTTCCGAAGTATAGAAACACATTGATGCCCGTGACCTGCTGGAGCACGGCCAGCGCGATCCCGATCACCAGGATGATGCGCATGCCCGGCTGGAGCAATTGCTTGAGCGATCCGCTCTCGTGTGCCAAGGCGTCTTCAATCTCGGACAACTCTGTCCGAGCGTAGGCGAGACCGTCCACACGGCTGAGAATACCTAACGCTTCCTCTTCGCGCCTCTGTTTGGTCAACCAGCGTGGGCTCTCGGGGACGAACAGCAACAAGACCAACAGGAGCAGGGCCGGCAGTGCCTCCGATCCGAACATCCAGCGCCACCCGGACTCCTGGTTCCACAGTTCGTCGCCCTGCAGAGCGATGAAGTAGTTGACGAAATAGACGACGAGAAAGCCCGTGACGATGGCGAACTGGTTGACCGAGACCAGGCGGCCGCGAATGCGTGCGGGGCTAATCTCGGCAATGTACATGGGCGACGACATCGAAGCGGCGCCGACGCCGATGCCGCCGATGATGCGAAAGATGACGAAGATGGTGATGGTCGGTGGCACGGCGGTGCCGATGGCGGAGATCAGAAACATGATGGCCGAGAGAATCAGCACCTTCTTACGGCCGAACCGGTCGCTCAACGCACCGGCGCCGCCCGCCCCGAGCGCACAGCCCAGCAGGGCGCAACCCGTGGCCCAGCCCGCCCAGACTTCGTCCAGTTCGAAGTGGGCCTTCAAGGGGCCAATGGCTCCGTTGATGACCCCGGTGTCGTAGCCGAACAAGAGGCCGCCCAGGGCTGCGACGAGGCAGATCAGGAAGACGTACGTCGTACTGCCGGCTCGTTCGGCCGTCGGTTCCAAGTGCTCATGCACCATGCAGACAGTCCTCGCACACTACGGCTTGCAGTTTTCGATCGCGTATTTCAGGGCCCAGTCGATGAACATCGCGTGATTGTTGTTGCGGTAGCTGCCGTCGAGGGTCTTGCACTGCTCCCGCGCCATCTCCATCTGACGCAGCGCGGGTCGGGCTTTGTCGCCAATGCTCTGGAGCGTGCGGGCGGCGTGCAGAACAACCGTTTCGCGCCGATCTTGCAGGCCCCTGGTCAGCACCGGCAAAGCCACGCCGCATTCGCCCAACCGACAGAGAATACCAGCGGCCGTGAACCGCACGTTGGGACTGGAGTCTTCCAACGACTGCTTCAGTTCATCGAGCGCGGGGGCCGCCTCAGGACCAAGCGCCTCGAGCGCCACGGTCGCCCAGTAACAGACCGCGCTGTCGGGGTCCAGCAGATACCGCTTCAACAGTGACATCGTCTCCGGACCCTGACCGACGAGTTGGGCGGCCACCAGGACACGGGCGATTGGATAAGCGCTCGCATCCTGCGCCATCTCGTAAGGCGTCGATCCCTCGGCGCGGATGTGCATCTCTGCTTCGGGCAACAATCCGGTATCGTGCGTGGTGAGCATCCAGGCGCGCAACTCCCTGCGCAGCCGCTCCAGCGTTAGCTGGTGGGTCGGTGCCTCGGCCAGATTCTGCATTTCATGTGGGTCGGCCTGCGTGTCGTAGAGTTCCTCGACGGGCTTGGTCGGTTCCCAGAGGTTCCGTTGCGGGCCGATGAGTGCGTCGGCCTTCACCAGCCGGCGAAACTCCTGCGTGATCTCGGCCCGATCGGGATACTCGCTCGGCTGCACATACGGCAGGTGGGGCATGAAATGGCGAATGTACTTGAAGCGCTGGTCACGCACCGAGCGTGACACTTCGTAGACCTCGTCGACGCGGCTGCTGGCGCCGTACACATACTCGTGTGGCGCCGCCTCATACGCGCCCAGGAAAGCCCCTCCCTGCATGGTATCGAGCAGGGTCGGCAGGCCGGCCAGACTCAGCACCGTCGGTGCGAAGTCGACAAAGCTGACGAGCCGGTCAGTGCGGGTGCCCGGTGCCAACTTGGACAAGTGTTGATAGCGCCGAGGCAGGCGGACCAGCAGCGGGACGCGCAGGCCCGAATCGTAGAGCGTGCGCTTGAAGCGCGGCAAGCCCATCCCGTGATCGGAGAAGAAGAACACGATCGTGTTGTCGGCCAGGCCGTCGGCCTCGAGTTCGGCCAGTCGCTCGCCCACCCGCTTGTCCATGTAGGTGATCAGATCGTAGTAGCGGCCCCAGATCTTCCGCACCATAGGTGTGTCAGGATAGTACGGCGGCAGGGGCAAGGCCTTCTCGTCGTGCCGTTCGGCCGGGCCGAGCTTGGAACGATACGTCGCGAAAAACGTCTCGTCAGAGCCGTTGATCTGGCCCTGGTGGGTGGCCATGATATTGAAGACGCTGAAGAACGGCTGATACG
>CP070782.1:2275856-2282319 GCA_020346325.1 Phycisphaerales bacterium | reverse complement strand
GTCGATGATGTGTTTGACGAAGGGACAATGGTTGCACATGAACACCACCAGCAACACGTCGGCATCGTCAAAATCGGAGACGGATATCGTCTGGCCCGCAGTGTTGGGCAATTCGAACGGCGGCGCTTCAGTGCCCAGGGGCAGCATGGTTGAAGCCGTCATGACCATAAAAGACCTCCTTTCTCAAGGGCTTTGATCGACTGTCATCTTCTACCTATATGCAGCCCCACCGCGATTGTTCTGAGATTTCTCCTTTCGTTCAGCGCGCGACGCTGAGCACGATCTTGCCGAACTGGCGGCCTGCTTCCATCTTCCCCATGGCATCACGGGCCTGCTCCAGGGGAAATACTTCATCGACGACCGGCTTGAGCCTGCTGATCGTCACCGCCCGAGCCATCTGCCCCAACTCCGCGAGCGACCCCAGCGTCGAACCGAGGACCGTCAATTGGTTCCAGTACAAGGCCTGGAGGTTGGTCTCGGCCACGGGTCCGGTGGTGATGCCGCAGATTACAATCGTGCCGCCACGCCGAACGCAGGCAAAATCCAGGGGCCAGGTGGCCGCCCCTACCGTGTCGAAAGCCACGTCGACGCCTCGGCCAGCCGTGATGTCGCGCACGCGGGTGGGCACGTCCTCCTCTCGGTAATTAATGGTGTGGCCGGCGCCCAGGTCACGGGCCCGCTTCAGCTTGTCGTCGGAAGACGATGTCGCAATCACTTCGGCCCCCAGTAGCCGCGCCAGTTGGAGAGCGCACAGCGCAACGCCACCACCGATGCCATGAATGAGAATGACGTCACCGGCCCGGATTCGGGCCCGGCCGACCAGCATGTGCCAGGCCGTCAAATAGGCCAGAGCAAATCCGCCCGCCTCGTCACAACTCATATGCGCCGGCTTCGGATAGACGTTGGCCGCCGGAACGGCTACCCTTTCAGCGAAGGTGCCGGGCCGGTTCAGACCAATGATGCCAAAGGAGGTGCAGAGGTTCTGTCGACCGCGAATGCAGAACTCGCAACGCCCGCAACCCAGCCCCGGATAGAGCACTACCTCTTCACCGACAGTCGCGCTTTCGACCCGCTCCCCTACGGCCTCCACCACACCAACGGCATCGGAGCCGAGGATGTGAGGCATCTCCAAAGAGGCGCCGGGCCGACCTTTGCGCACCCAGATATCGAGATGATTCAACCCGGCACAAAGCACCTTCAAAACCACCTCGTCAGGCCCGGGCTGCGGCACCGGGACATTCTTTACCTCAAGGACATCTAATTCGCCATGCTTCTCAATAATGGCGGCCTTCATGGTTTGCCCCCTTGAAGAACGCGCAGACGCTCGCAGGTCACTGCTGCACACCGCTGCTGTCATGGAGCCTTCACATCATAACAGAACAGCACGTTGGCATAGCGCAGGAACAAGCGACCATCTGAGATCACCGGGTGCGACCACGCTTTGCCTTCAGCGCCGGGCCGGTCGGGCAGCTTGAAGCTCCCCTTGAGGTTGTACGTCTCGGGGTTCGCTTCAATCAGCACGGCCGTGCCGTCCTCATAGAGGAAGTACAAGTGCCCATCGGCGTACAGAACGCAGCCCGATCCTCGACCCAGTTGATCGGCGTGCCACTTGATCTCGCCCGTTCGCATATCGAGACAGGTGGGTTCGCCCTTGTTGTGATTGTGGCCGCCGTAGATACAGTCGCCCACTTTGACGAACCCGCCGTGATGATTCTGAAACGTCTCGGCATCGAGCCAATAGACTTCCTCAGCCTTCACACCCCCACCGGCAGGCACAAGCTTCAGCAGGGCCGAACCGGTCCCATAGGCCGTTGACGTGAAGACATAGTCTCCTTCGATCACCGGCGTGGAGATATTGGCGACGCGATTGGCGACGCGATTGTAACCCCACAGGAATTTCCCATCGTCGGCGGCGACGCCGATGATCCCTTCGTTTGTCAACTGCACGTATTGTTTGACCCCGGCGCCGCGGCTGATCATGATCGAAGAATAGCCCGCCTCGTCCTTGCCATTGGGACCGATGTCAGGCATGGAGGATTGCCAGATCGTTTCACCCGTTTTCTTGTTCAGAACTGCCATCACCGCTTCGTGCCCACCCGGCGTACACAGCAATCGGTCACCGTCTATCAGAGGCGACTCGCTGAACTTCCAGCGCGGATTGCTGGCACCGCCCAGGTCGGTCAGCAGATTCTTTGTCCAGACGACCTGACCGTCATCCGCCCTGGCACATACGACGTTCCCACCGGTACCAATCACATACACGAAGCCGCCTTCCAGGGTCGGCGTACTGCGGGGACCATCGGAATGGGCAGGCCCGATCTTCGTCGCCCACACCTTCATGCGCGTGCCCAAGTCAAACGCGTAGACGAACTGGGCCTTCTGACCATCCACCTCGCGGTCGCCTGTCGAATAGAGCTTTCCTTCCAGAATCGAGACCGTGGAATAGCCCGTCCCCAGTCCGGAGAGCTCCCACAGCAACTTGGGGCCTCCTTCAGGCCATTGCCCGAGTAGCCCCGTCTCCTGACACAAGCCGTCCCGCCTCGGTCCCCGCCACTGAGGCCAATCGTCGGCTTGAGCAACTGCACCGCCCAGCAAAAGCAACAAACACAATCCGTATCGCATGTGTCTCCTCGTCGTCAAAGATATAGTCATACCCTACCTCGGAATCTCTTGGCTGTACGATGCGTCCTCTGTCACACCGATCTGGACGTGTCACTGCACTACTTGCCGCTCCGGAGATCGACACAGACGAAACCCCCGCCGCAGGGACGCCTTCCACGCAATCGTCGGGGCGTCCTGCCAGGTCGACTGCCACCCCGTCTCGTCGGAAATCCCATCGTAGTTGGCCCCCCGATAGTTGGGCCAGTCTGCCGCCTGCAGCGAAGCGGAGCCACCAATCAGTACCACCGGCGTGACACAGACGCGGAACAGACCGCTGACATTCGAGTGCAATTTCATACCGACTCTCCTTTAGGATGGAGAATTTGGACAACGACAGTGTTACTTCCCGGCCCAGCCCTGTCAAGTTCGTTTAATAATAGTTAAGCCTTTACTCTATCCGCATTTAGGAATACGATGGCACCATTGGGCGACCCTGGACCGGAGCCCGCTCGCACCTGCCACCTGAACCAGAAGGAGACGAACGATGAAAGCCATCACCCGCCGAGACTTCGTGCGAACCTCCGTTGCCGCCAGTGCTCTTGCCGCGACCGATTTCCATGCCGCATCCGCAGAGACAACGGCCAGCGACCAGTTCAGGATCGTGGCCATCTCGTGCAGCCCGCGCCCGGGCAAGACCACCGCGACTTCACTTCAGATTTGTCTCGCAGCCGCGCAGAAGGTCAGCGAGAGGATTGAGGCCGAGCTGATTGAACTGGCCGGCCTCAAGATCAACGGCAATGTGGCCGCCGGCATTCCACTCGACCCCGGAGAGAAGGACGATTTCCCTTCTCTCGTCCCCAAACTCACCGACCCACGCGTGCGCGGGATCATCATCGGCACGCCCGTGTACTTTAGCAACATGAGTTCGCTCTGCAAGGCCTTCCTGGACCGCTGCATCGCCTTCTATCGCGACGATCTGGCCCTGAGCAACAAGGTCGCAGGCGTCCTGGCGGTCGGGGGAACTCGTAACGGAGGCCAGGAAGTCACCGTCCAATCCGTTTGCGCCTCTCTGTCCTGCCAGGAGATGATCGTTGTCGGCAACGGGCGACCGGGGGCTCGTTTCGGCGCCACAGTCTGGAGCGGCGCCGAAGGCGGGGTCACGAAGGACGAGATCGGCCTGGGCACGGTCCGCAACCTCGGCCGCAGAGTCGCCGAAACCATTTTGCGCATGGCGTAGCGTCAAGATTATGGCATTTGCTCGGCAGCCCGAACGACGCCGTCTTTGAAGGCCAGCGCGCCGGTGGGACAAGCGGCGACACATTGGGCGGCGGCCTCGCGCAGGCCTTCGGCCAGCGTGGCCTCGAACGGCACGGCCACGCGCACGTCGAAGCCGCGGCCGACAAACGTCAGCCCCAGTGCCTCTCCCGCTTCAGACGCCGTCTGGATACAGATGCCGCAATCGATACACTTGCCGGGCTCGTAGATGACGTCCGGGTGCTGTGTCTGCTGCACGAATCTGCGCCGATCGCTTCTGTACCGCGTTTGCCTGGCCTCATAGGCCAGAGCGTGCTGGCGCAGCAGACACGCCTCGGGCTTACGGCAATCACAACGCAGGCAGCGGAGCGACTCGACCCGGGCCTCTTCATCACTGAGTGCCGTGGCCGCTCCAAAAGGCTCTTGCCGTGCCGCGGAACTGGCAGCTCCCAGAAAGACTTCCATCTCACCGTCGGCGAGTTTGCCCATACGACTGTTGAACAACTTGCCCGGCCCGGTGACTTCCTGCCCGGTCAAATACTGCGCGATGGCCTGAGCCGCTTCTTTCCCGTCGGCCACCGCCCGCACGGCCATCTTCCGGCGGCGGACCGCATCCCCGCCGGCAAAAACGCCCTCCACGCCCGTCGCGTACGTGGCCCCGTTCACGTTGATCTTCTCGCCCGCCTCCATCTGGAGGGCCTCGCCATCGCCCGGTTTCAACTGCCCCGCAGCGATGAAGACCGCGTCGAACTGCTTCCGCACCTCCTCCATCGAAATGGCGCTGCCCACACGAACGCCCAAGCGGAACCGCACACCGAGCTTTTCAATTTGGGCGATCTCGGCCGTCAGTACATCACGCGGCAGTTCGGCCTCGGAAACGCCATAGCGCAGCATGCCGCCCGGCTCGTCATGGTCGTCGACCACCACGCACTCGAACCCGTCGCGCTGGAGATAGTACGCAGCCGCGAGACCTGCCGGCCCGGCGCCGATGATGGCCACCCGCTTACCCTTCTGTGCGATGCACGTGGGCGAATACGGCTGGTCCGTCGCGAGGTCCACATCGGCAACGCAGCGCTTCAGCAGGCAAACTGAAACGGCCTGATCGTGTTGGGCCCGGCGGCAGACATTCTCGCACGGCGCCGGACAGATGCGTCCCAGCACGGCCGGCAATGCGATGTCCCGCTTGACCGTCGCGATGGCCTCGGTGAACTGCCCCGCGGCGATCTGACGAATCATCAGCGGGATCTCCATGTGGGCCGGGCACCCCATCGTGCAGGGGCCCATGCAGTCGCCCACGTGATCGCTGAGCAGCAGCTCCAGCGCGGCTTTCCGCGCGTCGCGCACCTCGTCGCAATCGTTCTCGATTTGCATGCCGTCGCCCACCGGCGTGCCACAGGCCGGCACCAGGGCGTCGGCGCCCGTGACTTTCACCACGCAAACCATGCAACTCGTCGTCGCCTCGTGGCCGCGCAAGAAGCACATCGTGGGAATGTCAATCCCCAGTTTCTCGGCGGCATCCAGAATCGTCGCGCCGGCGTCCACCTCGACGTCACGACCGTCTATCGTTATCTTGGGCATAGCTACTCAACTCGCACGGCATCGGCCGGACACACGCTCTGGCACGTGCCGCACCGAACACACTTCTCGGGATCGATTTCATGCACTTCGTAGGGCTTCATCGCAATCGCATCGGTCGGGCAATGTTGGGCACAGATCGTACAGCCAATGCAGGCATCGGTGATCGAGTAGGTGATCAGGGCCTTGCACTTGCCCGCCGGGCAGCGTTTCTGAATATGTGCTTCGTATTCCTCGCGGAAGTAGCGCATGGTCGAGAGCACCGGGTTCGGAGCCGTCTTGCCGAGACCACAAAGGCTGCCCTTCTTGATTATCCGGGCCAGGTGCTCCAGTTCATCCAGATCGGCGGCCTTGCCGTCGCCGGCACACAGTCGGTTGAGGATGTCCAGCATCCGCCGCGTCCCCACCCGGCAGAACGTGCACTTGCCACACGACTGGTTCTGCGTGAATTCCAGGAAGTACCGCGCGATATCGACCATGCAGTCCGTCTCGTCCAGCACGACCAGCCCACCCGAGCCCATCATCGCACCGGCGGCCGTCAGCGATTCGTAGTCAACCGACAGGTTATCCGAACCGGCCGGGATACAACCACCGGAAGGACCGCCCACCTGTACCGCCTTGAACTTCAGCCCGCCGCCAATGCCACCGCCAATCTCGTCAATGATCTGCCGAATGGAGATCCCCATGGGCACTTCGATCAACCCGCCGCGCGCGACCTTGCCCGCCAGCGCGAAGACCTTCGTCCCCTTGCTCTTCTCGGTTCCAATCGCAGCGAAGGCCTCAGCCCCGTTTCTCAAAACCCAGGGCACCGAAGCATACGTCTCGACATTGTTGATCAGCGTCGGCTTACCCCAGAGGCCCTTGACCGCCGGATAAGGATGTCGCAGTTTGGGCATGCCGCGACGGCACTCGATGCTGGCCATCAACGCCGTCTCCTCGCCGCAGACGAACGCGCCGGCACCGGCGACAATCTTGAGATCCAGAGAGAAATCGGTACCCATGATGTTATCACCTAATTACCCGCGTTCGGTTG
>CP070782.1:2272315-2275756 GCA_020346325.1 Phycisphaerales bacterium | reverse complement strand
GGCGTAGCGGAATTGATCCGCGGTACCCCAGATGTCCGCACCGGAAGCACCCATGGTCACGACGCCGTCAACTTCACTGTACCCGACCGGGTTGCCCTTGTACGAGACGCGCAGCGTGTCGGGGGCATAGGCCGTCAGGTCGGCCCCATCCATGGCGATCTCCAGCTCGTTGCCGGCTTCGCCGTAGACGAGCGTATCCGAAGCCACAGCCGCGAACTCGGCGGTCGTGAAGCTCCAGACGTCGCCAGCCCAGACGTCGGTGCCATCGTTCTCGTCGACACTCCAGGTGTACGGCAGGCCGTAGATCAGATCGGCAGCCAGGCTGCTCTCTTCGACCGTGGCGACCAACTCGCCATTGACGGTCACGTCGCTCGAAACGGCGCCGCGGCCACCATACCAGTCGAGGACCGTGTCCGGAGCGACACCCGTGGCGCCGTCGGCCGGAGCGGCCAGACGGGCTTGAGCGGGAATGTACGTGAACTGAACTTCGCTCAGACCCGCATCCGGGAACAACCCGCCCCAGTTCGTGTTGGCGGTCAGCTTGACATACTTGGCGCCTACGCCGCCGAAATCGACGACGGTGTTGGCCATGTAGCCCGCAGCAGCGGGAGCCTGGGCGAATTCGACATCCGCCAGGACCGTCCAGGTCTCGCCATCGACGGAGTACTCAACGGTGACGTCCTTGAAGCCATAGCCCAGGAAGCCTTCGAAACCGGAGTTGGAGTTCCACACCTTCATGTCGACCACTTTGTAGACGCGCGAGAACTCGTACTGGATCGAAACGAGCTCGCCAGCCGCCGGGACGCCGAGCCACATGTCGATCGACTCGGTGTTGTGCCCGCCGTCGGCATCGAGACCGGAGCCATCGACGGTCTGCTGCGGACCACCCACCGCATCGCCGGTGGTGGCATCGCTGGTGGCGATGATGCCTTCGATCATGAACGTCTCGGGCTCAGTGGTGAAGCTCCACAGGAGGCCTTCGGCTCCATCAGCGTCAACACGCCAGTAATAGGTGGTGTCCAGATCCAGGTCGACACCGGCCGTGCCCACATTGACCGAAGTCTCGGTGATGCCCTCGGCCACCAGTTCCAGCGCGGCTGCGTCCGTACCCACGGACACGTTATATGTCGGTACCTCAGCTCCGACTGCCGGCGCATCCCAACTCAGCACGACATCGATGAGCCCCGTGGCGCCAGAGGCCGGCGACGGGTTCATGGCGATGGTCTCATAGGGATGACTGAACAGCTCACCCGGGATGACGGCGATCTCTTCGGAACCGGGGGCAATCCAGCCCCAGTCCTGACCGTCACCGCCGCCGCCTTCCTGCATGATGCCGACGAACGCCAGAACCTGGCCTGCCTCCAACTGCATGGGAGCAGCCATCTGGGTGTCATACTTGTCCCAGTCCTGGCTGGCGGTCCAGCCGTCTACGTAGGCGGCCAGTTCGGCGTTGGCCGGATCGTCGTCCTGGCTGATCCAGAGCTTCTGGTAGTCGTCGCCGGCGACATAAAACGTGTACTCACCCGTTTCGGGAACGGTGAGCCAGCCCGTCATTCTGGCCGTGTAGTTGTCGGCGATGTTTGCCCAGGTTGGCTCTGCGAGGACGTCCACCTGGTCGGCCGGGGTTCCGCTTTCGGCCAGCGCGATCGCGTCATCGATGCTGCCGCCACCCCACCAGATTTCGCGCAGCACGCCAGCCGACGACACCGTCGACAGCGCTAGACAAACCGTGAGCACGAAGAAAGTAAGTTTTCTCATGATACACCCTTTCCGAATGAATGACATTTCGGTTGCGTTGCGATTGACCACACTACCTTGACCTCGCTCTTGCCGATTACCACCTCCTTCCCACCAGCGCCCTGAACGAGTAGTGTGCGCAGGACCCACTGGTACGCCGAGCCAAGAACAACTGCTCTCAGTTCAGACACCGTCTTCCCTGACCGACCAGGGCCCAGAAACGTAAGGAAGCCACCTGGGAATGATGAAGAATCGATGGCAGCCGTGGCACTCGCTACGGAGATGCCACGGAGCACCCACTCTGACACCCTTCCTTACAGTGGTACCGCTGCTGGACCAACAATCTGGTCACGTTATCATTGAGTAATCGTGTTTGTCTGCCGGCCTCAACGAGAAAGCAGTCACTCACATTGGGGAGGATGCGCCCGTTTCGAGAGCGAAGTCCCTCATCCGCGAGTGTTTATGAGCCCGTGACGATGCTTCAAAAACATCTCTTCGGACGGCAAACTAAAAACCACTCCTACGACGGCAAAGACTTGCCGAAAACCTCCGTGTGACACAATTCTACAGGTCGAATCATAATAGTTTAGCATAGACACGAGTGCGATTCAAGCGAGAAGCCGCTTGATTTTCCCGTTCCCGAGGAGTTTCTTTGGCTTCCACAGAGCGCTTTTTCGGACCTGTTGGTGGTGTTGGGCTCAGTGCCGACCGAGCAAATCAGCCCTTCCCGACGCCTCTGGGGAGCCCACGGAGGCCCGCCGAGCACTTCTTTGGAACGTCGCAGCGGGAACCGCCAGAGAAATGGGAGTCGTGCTGGGAGCACTCGTGAGAGGATGCCTAAGAAAAGTTCGGTGTGGACATGCGTATTCCAGGGTTCCCACTGGGAAAATACGGCGATGCCGACGCCCCCAACGTGGAGCGTGGATGCTGGCGGGCCCAACGTAAGTGCTTTTTCTATCGTGATTTTCAGTTTCTATGCCTTTCTCTGTCCCGGCGATCGTCGCCGGGGCCGGAGTCGGCTGCCCTGTGTCGAGGCGATCTCATCGAATGACGGAGCCCGCCAGATATGGCTTGTGCCCTTGCCGTTGGCCGCCACGAGCAACGTGCCCTCGGGCGAGAACCTCAGACAATGATGCCGCAAACAGCACTACGGCATATTAATTCCTGCGGCGCCGCGTGGCTTTCGTCTCAGGCTTGCCCCCTTTCGGTGCCTTGAGCCATTTGGACGCGCAGCCAGGCGCGGGCGTAGGCCCAGTAGGCATCGGCGGTGTTGTGCGAAATCCCCAGGGCCAGGACCGCCTGCTGGGCGGTCAGCCCGGCGAACAAACGCAGGTTCACCAGATCGGCTACCTCGGCATTCGTCTTGTCCAGCGTTTCCAGCGCGTCATTGAGCGCCGGCAGGTCGTCCGGGGAAATGCCGGTTTTCGCCGTCGCCGCCGCGGGCCGGAGGTCCACACGCTGATGTCCGCCCCGTTTGAGACTCTTCCTGCGCCACGCGCTGTCGATAAGGATCCGGCGCATCGCTTCCGCGGGGGCGGCAAAGAAATGGCCGGGTTCGGCCTTGTCGCTGCTGTGTCCGGGATATCCCAATGCCAGCGCAACGAGGGCAGCTATCGTCTGGAAGAAAAGCGAGGCATGGTCCTGGAGAGACCATTCTGTTGCTCCGTAGGGGGCGAAGCGTCGATCAGTCCATAGGTCTCCGGT
>CP070782.1:2268354-2272215 GCA_020346325.1 Phycisphaerales bacterium | reverse complement strand
CGAAAGGGCCGTCAACGCGGCAGCGGCGCCGACAGAAGTCTTCATGAAGTCTCGACGGTTCAGTGGGCTCATCTGTCTCTCCTTTGCAAATGTGCTGCATGCCCCGGGCCACCTGGGATTTGTCGTTGACCGGCTCCGCGGGGCCGCAGACCCTTCGGTCGCTCTCCTTCTTCGGACGCCAGTCCCCCACGGCGCCGACGGATATTGGACTATAGGGGCTCTGGCGTCCGTAGTAAAGGAGAAACGCCCGGTTGTCGGTTCGGCTGGGGGCCACAAAATTTGTCAGATTGGCCTTTACCCGACACACGGCGGACGATATAGTATGGACCCACAAGGAAATTGCCTAAATTGCCCAGGGAGGATGTTCCTATGGCTGTGGAAATCAAAAGCAGGCTGTGCAATGTGGTCGTGTGTGTGTCAATTCCGCTGCTCGTTTTGGGCGGGTTGACGGGGTGTGGAAAAGAAGAGAGTCCGCCGCAGGACGCCAACGCGGCTGCCGTCGTGCCCGCCGCTGGGACGGAGCAAGCGTCCGTCGATCCCATGGACGCGGCCACGGCGCTCTTCCGCGAGCCCACCCCGGATTTGCAGCACATCGTCAGTGCCGCCAAGACCTGGAGCCCGTCTTTTCAGGATTGGTGGGGAAAAACCGCGCCCGATTTCACGCTGAACGACATCAATGGCAATCCGCACGCCCTCAGCACTTATCGGGGCAAGAACGTGGTGGTAGCCATCTGGACCACGTGGATCGCCACCTGCAGGCTCCAGACCCCGCATCTGAAGGAGTTGCGAAACGCCTATCAGGACGCGGATGTGGCCGTTTTGGCCATTTCGAACGAGTCGCCGGCGTTGTTGAAGGAGGCCGTGGAGGAGCAGGGCATCAACTTCACCGTGCTCTCCGGTGGCGCGAACCTACCGGCTCCGTTTGGCGAGGTCGAGTACGCTCCGGCCAGCTTCTTCATCGATCCGCAGGGCAGGTTCAAGCTGATCTCATCCGGGCTGGTTCCGGCCAGCGATGCCAAGGCCATCGTGCAGGCCAGATAGCGGCTGATTTTCCAGAAAAATGCTGGACGAGACCGGAGAGGAAAGCTATAGTAGTTGGTTTCGGTTGGTTTGAGCAATTCGAACACAGATTCAGAGGTTTTGAGCCATGGCACATAAAAAGGGGCAAGGGTCTTCAAGAAACGGTCGCGACAGCAACCCGCAGTACCGCGGCGTGAAGCTTTATGGCGGGCAGGCTGCCAAGGCCGGCGCGATCATCGTCAAGCAGTGCGGCACGAAGTTTTTCCCCGGCGCCAACGTGGGCATGGGCCGGGACTACACACTCTTCGCCAGGGCTGACGGTACTGTCCAGTTCAACGGCCGGAAGGTCCAGGTGCTCTGACCGTCCGACATAATGCGGTTCGTGATCCTCAAAGGATGGTGAGCAGCCATCCTTTTTTTTGTAGGTCAGGCGTCTCGCCTGACCCTGGGGACGAGCGAGACGCTTGTCCTACGGATCGATTTCCTTCTCTCATGTTCGTTGACGAAGCCAAAATCTGGGTCAAGGCTGGCGACGGCGGCAGCGGATGCGTCAGCTTCCGGCGCGAGAAGTTCATTCCCAAGGGCGGCCCCGACGGCGGTGACGGCGGTCGCGGCGGCCACGTCTATTTTGAGGCGGTCGACAATCTCGACACCCTCCTCGATTTCGCCGGGAAGCACCATTGGCGGGCCAAGAATGGCGGACACGGCCAGGGCAGCAACAAGCACGGCGCCGACGGACAGGACCTGATCGTCCGCGTGCCCCCGGGAACCCTCATTTACGACACGGACTGGGACCTGTTGCTGAAGGATTTGAACGAGGTTGGTGCCAGGGTCCTCGTTTGCCGCGGCGGCAGAGGAGGCAAGGGCAACAAGGCTTTCGCCACGGCCACGCATCAGACGCCGCGCGAATTCCAGCCGGGCAAGCCCGGTCAGGAGCGGAACCTCCGTCTCGAATTGAAACTGATCGCCGACGTGGGCCTGGTCGGTTTGCCCAACGCGGGCAAGAGCACGCTGATCTCCCGCTGTTCGGCCGCCCGACCCAAGATCGCCTCGTATCCGTTCACGACGCTCGAGCCCGTATTGGGCATCATCGAACTGAGCGATTTTCGCCGCTTCGTCATGGCCGACATCCCCGGCCTGATCGAAGGGGCCAGCGAAGGGGCCGGCCTGGGCCATGACTTCCTCAAGCACATCGAGCGGACCGCCATCATCGTCCACATCCTCGATATCATGCCCATGGACGGCTCGGAACCCGTCGACAACTACCACGCCATTCGCGGCGAACTCGAACGGTACAGCCAGGTTCTGGCCGAGAAACCCGAGGTCATCGTGGCCAACAAGAGCGACCTGGACCCGGAAGGCGAGAAGCTTACCCACGTCCGCGACAAACTCGGCTCGGGCATTCCGGCCATCTCAGCCGCCACCGGTCAGGGCACCAAGGAACTGAAAGAACTGCTCTGGCAAAAGGTCAAAGAACTCAAGAACGAGCCCTAGCGCTGCCGGCGCAAAAATAAGGACCGGGCCGCGGTGGCCCGGTCCGTGAAACTCATCGCCCTATCCTCAGGGTAACTGCGGCGCCTCGTCCGCATCACCGATGTGCAGATTTCCCGAGATGACGCGATAGGTCTTGGAGTCCTCTTGCTTCCACCAGCAGATGATTTTATCTCCGTCGCCCAGGGATACGCCGTCACCGGCATACCACCAGTTGTTGTCCGCCTTGTGCCGCTGGACGAACCATGCCGCCTTCAGCAGGACATTGCCGGCCGCCATCGCTTGCCCCAACTCCTCGTTCGGGTCCTCGTCGCGGTCGAACCTGGCAATCAGCAGGGGCGTGACCACGTTGGGGTCGGTCAGATCATTCATGTCCGAAGGAAAGGCGCCGCCTGACATCTCGGTCCACAGGCTCAAGGCATCGATCAGGCACAGATCGCCCCTGTCGGTGGCATCGTGCTGCTTGCGCTCGACCGTGTAATCCGCCGGCGGTTCCAGACTGAACAGGGATCCATCCAGATCCACGTTCCACTGGAAGTCGGTATACAGGATGATCTGGCCCTTCTGAATGCCTCGAGAGGAGTCGCTTCCGCCCATGGACGATCCGGAGGAGTGATCCGCGCCGAAGTCGCGGACATCGAGAGACAGGCTCGGGACGACGATATCTGCCTGAGGGTTGCGAATGTTGATCCGTTGGGCGCGGATTGGTAGATCGGTTTGCGGGTCCACCCACACGGTGGTCTTCTGAAAGGGCGCGTCCGCGACAAACACGTTGGCCATCTTTCCGTCGACCACGTCTTGACCGATCAATTCGCTACCGTCACGAAGGTGGTTGGTCCAGGTCAGATGCGTAGACACCCGCGGTGCGCGCCGCTTCTCTCCGATTCTGTAGGTCAGGACGGCGCGCTTCTGACTCAGATTTAACTGGAGAATGACGCCACGGGCGAAATCGGAGATCAACACGGTACCGAATTCCATCTCGGTGCGCAGAATTCCCCTTTCGTCGATCATCTGCGTGGACATGAACCTTTTGGCGCCGTCCTCGTCACAGAAGGTCTGGTTGTACACCACACTGTGAGCCTTCTGGATCTGTTCCATTGTGTCTGCAAATACTGCTGCATGGCTGCCGCCAAACTGGCTGATACCAATCAACACGCCCAGGGCAATGATCGCTGCCGTAGCGAGTTGTGCTGTTCTGTCCTTCATGATCGTGGCTCCTATGAGATGCCTTAGCCTGGCGCTTCGACCCTTCTGTTTGGCGGATGGTGACTGGGTTGGCAGCGAGGCCATCAGTGCGTCGCGCAAGGCGTCATGTTCCTCTTTGAATGGTTCGTAGGCTTGCTGCAAATG
>CP070782.1:2265442-2268254 GCA_020346325.1 Phycisphaerales bacterium | reverse complement strand
GTCCGTCCGAGTCGCAACCCAATCAGACGGTCGCGACGCGGCAGCTTTTTTACTGGCCGGCCAGGAAGAGAATTTCCCCTTCGGACAATGCGCGGTCGTAGATGACCACGTTGTCCATCTCGCCGGTCATCTCACGCGAGAGCGTGGTGCCGCCATTGTTCCAGGCACCCAGCGCGGCAGCGCCGAGAACGGCAGCCGCCGGCGTGTCGATCACGGCCGAGTCTTCCAGGCCTCCGTTGAGATAGATGGCGATCTCGGTCTCAGAGACTATCAGCGCGATGTGGTTCCAGGCATTGATCACGGCCGGGGACGTGCCTTCCAGATCACTGCCCGTCAGACCATTGATGCCGACATTCAGCAAACCATAGTGGAATTTGAAATGTACGGCACCAGCAGTCCAGTTGTCGGTATTTATGCCACCGGAGAAGGCCAGGGACGTCATGTCCGCCGTCGGATAGACCCACATCGAGATGGTGAACTCATCGAACGTCGCATCGGCGCCACCAATGCGCGGCACTGCCACCGCATCGCGGATCCCATCCAGCGCCAGAACACCATTCTGCACGCGAGCATCACCCAGCAGCGTCCCGTCGTAACCGTTGCCCGAGCTGTCGCTGGCATCGCTGTCGAAGGTGTACTGGAGCAGTATCCCTTCGGTGCCCGGGTCGGCCGGCGTGGCAATGGCAGGCGCCTCGCGATAGAGACGGATGTCGTCGACGTAGATCTGGCCTGCACCGTTGCCTTCGATGCCGATGGTCAATCCCGTCACGTTCCCGAGATTCGTCCCCACCGAAGCCAGATCGATATTCCACTGCTGCCACCGCAGTTTCGACAGCATATCGGCGCCGCCGTTGTAGGAGACCTTGACGCCGTTGATCTCGACGTAAAGCTGCCCACCGGTGTTGTCGGCATCACCCCGGAAAAAGAGCGTCAGCGTGGTGATGCCGGCCCGGGTCCAATCGTCCCCTGCCAGGGCCAGGTCGGCTTCCGAGACACCGCCGGCGTTGTCATAGAACAGCGGCATGGACTGGCCACCGCCGTGAACGATTGTTTGTTCCGCAAACGGCGCTTCGAGATACCCTACCGTCGAGCCGGTCTCGTTGACCCAGCCATCGATCCAGGTCTCGTAGATCACGTTGTCGTCGTCGTTGTAGCTCTCGAAGTCGTCCACGACCACGAATTCCTGGGTCGCGAAACTCCAGACGCTGCCCGCCCACGTGCTGGGCGTGGCCGCCTCGTTGACTTCTGTGATCTGCCAGTAGTACGTGCTCGCCAATTGCAGATCGTCGGGTGCATAGCCGGGGGCATCGACGGTACCGACCATCGCCAGCGCTTCCGCATCGGTGCCGAGATAGACGTCATGCGAAGCGGCCTCGCGACCCGAACGCCACGCCAGCGCGTCGTCGACGCTGACATCCGTCGCGCCGTCGGCCGGCTCCGGTTCGCGGGCGTTGACCGGAATTGAGAGGAAGCGGACCTCGCTGAGCCCGAACTGGCCCATGAACCCGTAGCCGCTGTTGGCCGTCAAGCGAACATACCTGGCCGCCACGCCGCCAAAATCAACCGAGGTGTTGGCGGCATAGTCCGCTTTCGCCGTCCCCTGGGCGAACTGGACGTCGCCGAGGACGGTCCAATTCTCACCATCCTCAGAGTACTCAACGGTCACGTCTTTGAGGCCGAACCCGAGCATCAGTTCGAACTGCACGTTATAGTTCCAGACCAGCATCTCATGCAGCTTCTCGACACTGGCGAATTCGTACTGGATGGTGACCGGCGCACCGTCGACCGGGGACGCCAGCCACATGTCGCCACTGGCAACCGAATGCTCGTCGTTCTCATTGAGCCCGGTCCCATTGACGGTATTCTCGGGGCCGGCGCCCGGCTCGGAACTGCCGGTGCTGGTCGCCACAACACCCTCGATGGGATAGGCCAACGGCTCAATGGTGAAGCTCCAGGTCTCGCCCTTGAAGATCGTGTTGTCGGGCGCGCCGTTGACCTCATCGATACGCCAGTAGTACTTCTGGCCAAACTCCAGCACGGCCGGCGGCGTGTATGCCGTGTCAGCCTGTCCCTGACTGACCAGCACGTCCATCGGATTGCCGCGGCTGGCCTCGTTGACATCATCAAACACCGTTCCGAGGTACACGTCGTGCGTCACCGCAAATTCACCGGCCTCCCAGGCCAGCGCCGTATCGCGTGGAATGTCCGTCGCTTCAGCCGCCGGGCTGGGGCTGCCGGCCAGTCCCATTCCGGGGCCCTTGCCCAACATGATGTCCGGCAGTTCGCTGACATCGAGCGCCCGGTCGTAAAGACGGAAATCGTCCAGCATTCCCGTGTAGAAATTCTCAATGCTGGGCTTGCAGCCGATGGTGAACTTGGTGACATCGGCCCCTCCGAGAGGCCGGGTCAAGCCGGTGCCACTATGCCACAGTTCGCCATTGCGGAAGATCATCTGGTCGCCGGCTTCGGCATCCTTGACAAACGCCCAATGTACCCAAGCGTTGACATATTCGGCTTCCGTCAGGCCCTTGTCGATCCGATCGTAACCACCGGCGGTCGTGCCACCGGTATCAAAGTAGACGCGAGGACCATCCCAGGGAACGTGAGCCTGGAAGGCTCTAGCCTCGTTGTTGGCCGGATCGGTAAAAGCGCCAAACGTGAAGGGCCACTGGCTTGCTGCCGAATCAATGAATGTCCAGAACGCCACGGTTAGTTGCATGTCCACGGTCGAACATGCCTCGGCCGGAACATCCACGTACTCGGCGCCGGCAAACTCTAATGCTCCGCCGAGATGTCCGGCCACCCAGACCGC
>CP070782.1:2262811-2265342 GCA_020346325.1 Phycisphaerales bacterium | reverse complement strand
ATGCGCGGTCCTCCACCCAACACGTAGTCCACACCTAGTTGCTTGATGCGCCGCATACCGGCGCCCTCCTGGTCCCCAGTGGCTCGCCCACCATCGCCTACTCCCAGGCAAAGCTTCGGCGTGTCTGCCCCCTCGGCGATCGGCCACTGCTTCGCGGCCGCTGTCTCTGCTATCGCGGACGAGCCCAGAGCAATCGTCGCCGCCGCTTGCATCATTCTTCTGCGGGACAGATGTGCCTTCATGAGACGTATCTCCTTCAGTTCGACTGACGTTCACAATGCCCCGTTGAATGCGAGGAATCCAGGGCGCCTCCGATGCCAGGCGCGCCGCTCAGGAACCGCTCTCTCAGCGGTACTGTGGCATGGGTTGCCTCAGTACTTCAGTTGGCTCGCCTTGGGCGTGACTCGATTGATATTCGGCGTGGCCTCGAATTTGACGTTGCCCATGGCCCAGGCCAAGCCGCCCGCGATGAGACCCTGCACTTGCGGATTCATCCAGATATCATCACGATGGCCGAAGGAGGTATAGAACACGCGGCCCTTCTGATGCCTGCGGGCCCACGTGGCCGGAAACGGCGGGCGCTGGTAGCAGTCCCCCTCCATTCCCTCGTTGTCCTCAACGAGGATCACATGCAGGTCCTTGGCGAAATTCTTCAAAGTGTACCACTCTTCCTTGAGCTTTTTGGGCCCACCAAATTGCTTGACTCCGGGGAAATCGAGGGAGGCAATGCGTATCATCGCTTCCTGCTGGGCGCCGTGCACGATGAACTCGCCGCCGATCATAGCAATATAGGGGTCGACTTCAGTCTGGTTCTGATCGCGCAGACCCTTCGAATGAAAGGAATCCGTGGCCGCGTGGAACCCAACAAAACCTTTGCCCGCGGCGACGGCCTGCAACAGCCGCTCCTTCCCTCTGGGAGACATAGGCGGATCGTTCGCTGGTTCGGTCTTGGTGAGATCGCCGCTGGTGTAGAACGCAATGGCATCATACATATCAAGGTCGCGGTCGAAGACGCGGCCGTCCTTGGTACAAACCACCTCGAAACCATGGCGTTTACCCAGTTCGGTGAGGATCCTGTCAGAGATACTGGGTTGACCGTCCTTGAGTTTTACGGCATCGTGCTCGAAGCCCGCCGAGCGTGAGAAATAGAGCACCTTCTGTTGCTTTCCTTCCGCGGCCCCAACCCAGCGCAGCGGGAAGGACGAGGCGGCCAGCACAGCGGCACCGGTCGCCTGGAGCAGGTCGCGACGGGCCATAGCGCGTTGGCTGCCCTGGGGACCGGTCGGCCTCTTGGGGGAATGTACTTCTCTAGTCATGGCACAATGAACCTCCAAATATCCATGTCGGTGGCCATCTGCGTGGGCTTCTGCCCTGGAGTCACAAGGGCCAATTTACCCATTGTCGCGCCCCTAGAAGGTGTTGTCCAGGGGTTTGTGCGATCGTAGAGGGAATCGGGCGTAAGGGGCAAATGACTGATGTCATCTCTGGGGCCTCCTCCGCTTCGATGTCCCTCCGCCCGCCTATACCTTCCCTTCTCCCCCTGTCTTAATCCTATATGTCGTGTTGCCAAAACCGCTGGATGAAATCTGGGTGTTCAGCAGGAAGAGCGATTTCATGAGCGGCTGCTGAACCCTGGTCGCAGTCGATTACTCGCGTTTCCACCCAAGACAAGGAACAGTGAATCACCGCGAGTAGATATCGAGGCCTATAGCCTGATTCTCAAAAAGCTCCCTTTTCTGCTTGTCAGACAGCTGTGTCGTGTTGGTGTGATTTGGTTTGTAGGTAAACCAGATCCATGACGGGAAGTGGTCGTCAATCGCGTTGGCTAGAACTGGATGGTCATCACGGAAGTGGATCAGATTCATGACCCAGTAATTGTGGGCCTTGCCATCGCGACCCGCTACGTCAGAGATGAACTCTGTTTGTATCCACTCCAATCGCCCGTCATTGTTGAGATCCACGAAGTCGTTGTCATTAAGATTGTAGGAGATGGCATCCATAGTTCGATAGGTGCCCTGTGTGTGCAGAAAGAAGCACGCGAAACTTATGGACGCGGCCAGTCCGTTGCCAGGATTGGCCGTCGCAATAACAACATCCTGATGGCCATCCCGATCTGATGTCAAATCTCCAGCCCAGACTCTCACCCCCAAATGGGCAGAGCCTTCAAGGGTGGTGGGCCCGCAGATCACCTCGCCATTTTCGATCAGACTTGCCGTCAACCCGCCATTGGGATCGGCTCTTTGGACTATAATCATGATGGGATCTGCAACGAAAACCCGGAGCGTCCGACCGCCCGAGTGATTGCTGTATATGGACTTGCACGGAATCATCTTGCCAGGAGGTTGCTCATGTGGCTGAAAGCGACAGTAGTTGGGTTCGTATGCATTTGAGGCTCGTGCCGCCAGCAAGATCAGCACAAAGAGTACGGCATCCTTCGCCATTATCCGTCTCCTTGGCACACAGAACAGTAGCAGGTTCACGCAGAGCGACGTCGCTTTAATGATACCCTGCAGCAAGCACAGCTCAAGGAT
>CP070782.1:2255088-2262711 GCA_020346325.1 Phycisphaerales bacterium | reverse complement strand
GCTGGATTTCTTTGCCGATGAGCTTGGGTGTCACATCGTGCATTGCCCCACGGTTGTAGCTCCGCCCGACTCACCCTGGTATGTTGATCTTCCTTCCGTCGTGCAGCACTACGCGGCTGCAGTCCGTCACTCGATGGCCAGTCTGTCCCGCGGCCGCCCGCGCGTTCTCTCAACGGTCGTGCGATGGCTGCGCAGTGTCACGCATCAGCGCCCGGTTCCCTCGTATTGCCCCGCCGGGCGATCGGCATGGACGGTCGACGTGCTCGGCGACATTTACCCGTGCTTCATGTTGATGGGCTGGCCCGCTGCTCGCCCAGGCGGTGTGGACCAGTCCAACTACACAGAGTCGGCCTGGCTGAAGGAGCTTCTTGCTGCTAGTGACACCCACACGCGGGAAGACTGCTCACGGTGCTGGCTGCAACCATTGTGTTTTGGGTGCCTGGGCGACGATCTGGCCCGGGGCGACGGCCGTTTGAAATGGTCGACCGTTCCCGGCCAATCCTCCGTCTGCGATTTCAGGCGCGCTCTCGGCGTCGCGTTCTTGGAAGGGCTGGCTGCAGCGATCTCACATAGCCTTGCTCCAGTGTCCTCCATCACAGAGCACGGGCCCTGAAGTCCCACCGCTTTTCATTGACTCCGCCGGCAGGCACGCGTCTTCTGGCGTGCTTCGCACGGCCAGATTGTGGTAAGCGTGATGCTTGTGATCCTCGTCGCTGCTGATGGCGCGGCATCCAGCAGGTCAGCAGACGGTGTCGGTGGCATGGTTGTATCGGACTGATCTGGGCATCGTCTACAGTTGACTCAAAGACTCGTCCAACTCCAGCGCATGGGGCACGTCCCGGAGGTGGGCGGTGGCGCGGAACTTGGAAGCGAAGTCTTTGAATGCCCTCTGGACGGCCTCGGCGGTCAGCCCCAGCACGTCGGCCGTTTCCGCCTCAGGCACCTTATGCTCCCAGGCGTAGAGCAAGTGATCCAGCTTGTCGAACGGGATGCGGAAGAAGAATTCCTGGTCGCTCACCGGCAGGCTGAAGGTGTCCGGGCTGGGCTGGCGGTCGATGATTTCGGGAATGACCTTGAGGTGTTCGGCCAGTTGGTAGATCTGATTCTTGTACAGATAGGACAGCGGCTCGATGTCCGTGCCGCCGTCACCATACTTGCAGAAATCGCCCAACAGGAACTCGGTCCGGTTGGTCGTGCCGGCCACCAGCAGGTTCCGCCGCTCCGCCTCGGCGTAGAGGTGTAGCATGCGGGCCCGGATCTTGATGTTCGCGAACGAGGTAATGGCCCGAAAGCCGTCCGGACTGAGACGCTTGCGCTTGATTTCGCCGTCGGGCGTCTGCACCTGCAAGCAGTAGAAACTCAGCGCTTCGCGCTCCAGCAGATCCGTGGGCAGGGTGATGTTGTACTTGTGGCCTGGTTGATACTCCGGGACCAGCTTCTGGATGAATTCGTCGCGGGCGCTGTAGGGGACGACACTGTCGACGGTGGCGGTCACAGGAACCTCGCGGTGTTCGATACCCAGCGCCTGGGCGTGTTTGGTGGCGTATTCGCTGCTGATCGGGTTGGACTCCTTTTCGGGCAGGACCAGTCCCACGACCTTCTCTTTGCCCAGGGCGTGGACGGCGACGGCCGCGATGCAGGCCGAGTCGATGCCCCCGCTCAAGCCAACGACGACCCCTTTGCGGCGAAAGACCACCTTCACCTGCTCGACGAGGAACTGGGAAAGACGCTGCAATTCTGCGGCAGGATTGATTCTCAAGACGTCAAGGTTGAAAGCCATGTGAAATCTCCCTTCTGGCTCGCTGGCCCGCGGTGCGAGCCGATTTCTCCATACCAACCAACGGTGTCTGCTGGGTGAGTGTCACCATTCTACCGCCTGCCGCGCCGGGTGCGAGGAGATTTCATAAATACGGGGACATACGTAGACGTCGTGTCAGCTTTCCGGGAGCCGGCCTGCCGTTCTTACTCGCCAGCGCGGCAGGGGTTGAGGTCGGGCCGGGCTCTGTGGTAACATGCAGCAGTTCGTGGGCAGCAAGCCCCGTCGATATAGGCAGATGAGGAATTCCGGATCGGTGAAACCGGCCCTACGGGAGTGGCGTGGCTCTTGAGAGGAGTATAGTATGAGATCAGGTGTTCTGATCGCGACATTGCTGGCGTGCGGCTGGTGGGCGGCGGATGCCGGGGCCCAGAGCGTGGAACGGCCGCGGCCGGAGGCGTGGAAGGATCTGGTCTACGGCGGGCGCTTTATGGACCGCTTTCTGCCCATGCCCGTTCAGGGTCCGCTGACCAGCGAGACCTGGGGGGCCGACAACGTGGTACCGCGCTACATCGAGAACGGCCTCGAAGATCGCCAGTGGTCCTACTGGGGCGGCAACGCGTTGTTGGAGGCCGACGGGGAGTATCATCTGTTCGTGTGTCGCTGGCGCGAGGACTCTCAGCGTGGGCACCACGAGTGGCCTCGCTCCGTTGTGGTGCATGCGGTGGCTGATCGTTCGACCGGTCCATACAAAGTCAAAGACACCATTGGTCCGGGGCACAACCCCGAGGTGTTCCGGCTGGCCGATGGCCGCTACGTCATCTATGTGTACAGGGCCTACTACATTTCCGACAGTGTCAACGGGCCCTGGGAGCGGAAGGAGTTCCAATTCAATCCGCGCGATCGACGCATCATCGAAGGGCTCTCGAATCTCTCCTTCGCCCAGCGCGAGGACGGCTCGTATCTGATGGTCTGCCGGGGCGGCGGGATCTGGTTCAGCGAAACCGGAATCTCTCCCTATTGCCAGGTAACGGACCGGCGCGTGTATCCACCGGTGGAAGGCAATTTCGAGGACCCGGTTGTCTGGCGGACGTCCATCCAGTATCACATGATCGTCAACGACTGGCGCGGCCGCATTGCCTACTACCTGCGCTCCAAGGACGGTATTCGCTGGAAGGTCGAGCCGGGCGAGGCCTACATGCCGGGTATCGCCCGCTACGAAGACGGCACGGTGGTGGACTGGTTCAAGTACGAGCGCATCAAGGTCTTGCAGGACCGACACGGGCGCGCCACGCAGGCGCATTTCGCCGTCATCGACGTGTTGAAGAACGACGACAAGGGCAGCGACAATCACAGCTCCAAACACATCTGCATCCCGCTGACGGTGGGGCGACTCCTGACCATCCTCGACGAGGAGCGCATCACGGCCGACACAGAAACGATCCGTGTCAAGATCGCCGCCGAGGAGGGGTTCAACCCGCACGCGGACGTTGACCTGGCCTCGTTACGATTCGGAGCGTCCGAAGAGGTGAATTTCGGCCGCGGTTGCAGGATGGCTCGCCTGGAGACCGCGGGTGACGACTTGATCGTTACCTTTGACGGCGCGGGTAACGGCCTGACCGATGACAATTTTGCCGCCAAGCTGCTGGGCAGGACCAGCGCGGGCAAACTGCTCTTTGGCTACGCCCGCCTGCCGGCGGTGAACTACCTGGAGCCGGCGTTGTCGGCCCGCATGCCAAAATTCGTCAAGAATGGCGACCGGTACGACATCGCCGTCGAGGTCCAGAACTTCGGCCAGGTCGCGTCAGAACCGACCGGGTTCAAGATCGTGCATGGCAAGGGCGGTCGGGATGTAGCGGTGGCTGACGGTAAGATTCCGCCTCTCAAACCGTTTGAGAAGACGATGGTCGAGGTGACCTGCGGCGACATTTTCCCGGCGGGGGCCGAGTATACGCTCAAAGTCATCATCGACCCTGATGCTCGGCATCCGGTCACGCTGGAGGGACGAATGACGCCGGTGCCCTAGCGTGGCCCGTCAAACGTCGGCCGGCGGAAAACTGGGAGCGGGGACTTGAAGGGGGGCTGTCGGACGTTACAATTGCAGCGAGCGTCCGCGGCACGGCGCTCTAGCCCGATGCCAATTTCGTATTCCTGCTAGGGACGGCACGTCGTGTTTGGGGCAGGGCGGTCGTCGCACATTGTGGAGGCCGGACGTGCTGTCGACATTCTCGAACTGGATGGATACCGTCAACGGAATCGTCTGGGGCCCCGCCATGGTGGTGCTGCTGATCGGCACGGGCCTGTACCTGACCATCCGGCTGCGGTTCATCCAACTGCGCCACTTCAAGCATTCGATCGACGGTATCTCCGGCAAGTATGACGACCCGAACGAGCAGGGTGACATCTCCCATTTCCAGGCGCTCTGTGCGGCCCTCTCGGCCACTATCGGTACGGGCAACATCACCGGCGTGGCCCTGGCCATCGCGGTGGGCGGACCCGGGGCGATCTTCTGGATGTGGGTCACGGCCCTGGTCGGCATGGCGACCACGTTCAGCAGTTGCTCGCTGGCGGTACGCTATCGCGTCATCCACGCCGACGGCAGTGCCTCGGGCGGCCCGATGTACTACCTCCAGCACGGACTGAACCTGGGCTGGCTGGGCGCGATCTTCGCGCTGTTCGCGGGACTGGCGTCGCTGGGCATCGGTTCGGCCGTGCAGTCCAACTCCGTCGTGGATGGTCTGCTGAGCGTCATGCCCCAGCCCTGGCAGGAGACGACCCTGGAAACGGACCTCCCCCTACTCAGCGGGGCGCCGGTGCTCAAGCCGGTCCTGGGCGTGGTCCTGGCGGTCCTGGTGGGCGTCGTCACGATCGGGGGGATCAAGCGCATCGCTACGGTCGCGTCGCGTGTAGTCCCATTCATGTGCGTCATGTACGTGGGCGGGGCGCTGGTCGTACTGTTCAAGAACGCCGCGATGATCCCGAGTGCATTCGGGCAGATCTTTGAGTATGCCTTCTCTCCCATGGCCGTCGGTGGCGGATTTTTCGGCACGGTCATGGCACGGACGGTCCAGAAGGGCGTCGCGCGGGGCGTGTTCAGCAACGAATCGGGTCTGGGCTCGGCACCGATGGCCTATGGTGCGGCCAAGACGAGCGAAATGGCCCGCGAGGGATTCGTCGCGATGCTGGGTCCGTTCATCGACACGATCCTGATCTGCACGTTGACGGCGCTGGTGATTATCACCTCCGGTGTTTGGCAGGTCCGTAGCGATACGGGCGAACTGCTCTATGGACCGGGCGGCCAGGGGCTGCCGATGAAACTGGAGGTTGACGGCCAGGAACTCCAGGTGGTCGGGACGGTGGGCGCCGAGCCGGAACCGTTCCTGGACGCCCAGGGCCAGCCCTACGAGATTCCCAGCGGCGCGCCGCTGACAGCCAGCGCCTTCGAAACCGGTTTGCCTGGCTTCGGTGATTATCTGGTGGCGTTCGCCCTGGTCTTCTTCGCCTACTCGACCATGATCACGTGGTCGTACTACGGCGATCGGTGCTTCGAGTTTCTGCTGGGGGGCCGCGCGGTCACGCCGTACCGCTACGTCTTCTGCGTGTTTGTCGTGCTTGGCGCCATCGGGGGGCTCGATCTGGTCTGGACCATCGCCGACAATCTCAACGCGCTAATGGCCGTGCCCAACCTGGTCGCCCTGCTCGGCCTCGGCGGTGTCGTTGTCCGCGAATCCAACGACTACATCACCCGCGTCATCCGCGCCGGCGACTGAGATAGAGGAACAGGTCCGTCCCCGACAGCCTTCGGTCTGTCGGCCACGATAGCCCCGTTTCCTCCGCTCACTCATCCTCTGGGCTGGTCTCGCGTCCCCAGCTCCTGTTGGGCTCGGGTCCGAGCCACAATTCCAGCAGGCCTCCCCGGGCGAAATCGGCGTGACGGAACCAGCATCGGTTCAGGGGCTCGCCGTTGAACTCGGCGCGCTGGATATAGCAGTTCTCCGCCGAGTTGTGATGGGTTCTGATAACGAATGTTTCTCCTTCGTAGTACGTCGGATCGAGATGAATGGTGATCTCGTCGAAGACCGGGCTGGTGATCTCATAGACCGGGTCGAGCGATGCGGTTCCGCGCAGACTGAAGAGCCCCAGTGACATCAGGGCGCTGACGCCTCCCATCTGTCCCTGGTCTTCATCGTGACCGCCGTAGCCCTTGTCGGGCGTCGTTGCGCCGTAGGCCTGCTCGTTGACGCGGCGCACCCAATACTGCGACAGCCACGGCTGGCCCGCATGGTTGAAGACGTGGGCATTGGAACAGCCGGGCTGGTTGGCATAGCTGACGTAGCCGGCGCCGTAACCGAAGACGAAATCCTGTGGTGCCGCCTGCTCAAACGCGAAGTTCAGCTTCTCGCAGAGCACGTCGGTCCCACCCATCAGGTAGGCCAGGCCTTCGATGTCATGTGAGACCGACCAGGTCCCTTGCCAGGCGTTGGCCTCGACCCAGCCGGAACCGCTCAGGGGATTGTCATGCAGCCAGTTTCCGTCACCGTCCTTGGGGAAGACCAACTGGCGCTTCTTGTTGAACAGCGTCTTCCATCCCGTCGAACGCTTCAGGAAATATGACTCGTCCTCTCTTCTTCCCAGCCCTTTTGCCATCTGTGCCAAGGCCCAGTCCTGAAAGGCCGCCTCCAGGGTGATCCCGGCGTTGCCCGGGTGATAACCGTGTTCGATATAGAAATCGCCGATTCCCATCATCCCGCCGGGCATGTGATTGGCTTTCATCACCTCGTATGCGTGATCGGCTTCGGTCTTCGTCAACATACCCTTGGTGTAGGCCGAGACGATCAGATTGGTGGCCGGACAACCCGTCATGATATAGGAATACCCGCCGGCGCAGGGGCCTCTGGGCAACAGTCCGCCATTGTCGGCGTATTGGACCAGCGACGCGGCGAAGTCATCGAGCACGCCGGGCCAGGCCAGTCCCCACAGGACATTCAGGTTCCATTGTGTCAGCCAGAACGCGTCGGAGTTGTACATATGGTACTTATTCTTTCCGTCGCGCTGGGGCAACGTGCGGACCTTCAGGCGCGCATTGACGGTATGCGAGCCCTTGCGTTGTCCCTGCGTATAGTCAGGGTAGTCGCCGCTGATGTCGTCCAGCTTGTGTCGGCCCAGCAGCGTGTGCCAGAGGTCCGTGTAGAATTTGGTTTTCTGGGCGTCGGTGCCGCCGGATACCGCGATTCGACCGAGCCATTGGTTCCACTCATCCTGAGAGTCTTTCCTTACTCTGTCGAAGTCCCAATGACCGCATTCTTCATCCAGGTTGCGTCTGGCGTTGTCGATGCTGGTGTAGGAGATGGACACCTTTACCTGGAGACGTTCTCCGGCCTTGACGGTGTAGCGGGCGCCAACACCGGCTGTTGGAGCATCATGATAGCTCCATCCTTCCGTTCTTCGCGGGGTGCTTCCCGACGGGCCCTGGAATTGCACGATGTCGTCCGACTTGTCCGGCCCGGCCCATCCGTTCAGTGTCTCGAAGGGCCGGTCGAAACGGACGACGAAAAAGAGCTTCACGTGCTCCGGCCCGCCCCACAATCGCCCCGTCGTATTGACCGTGCCGGCCAACTCCGTGTCGCCGACCTTGACGACCGAAGCGTCGGTCATCGTTGATGTGCAGACGTACCCGCCCAGATTCAGCAGCAGGTTGGCCACCGCATCGCGCGTGTACGTCAGACGATAGAAGCTGACGCGGTCCGTGGCCGTTTGCTCGGCCCAGATATGGTAATCCTTCAGGTAGAGACGGTGATAGCCGGGCTGGACGATTTCATCGTCATGCGAGAAGCGCGACTTCCACTGCTGCTCTCCGTCGGACGGAT
>CP070782.1:2250491-2254988 GCA_020346325.1 Phycisphaerales bacterium | reverse complement strand
TGACCTCGAACAGGGCCTCAATATCGTCAATCACCGTGTCGGATTCCGGTTGTTCGTCAAAGCGGGCCTCGTCCCAGTTCTTGGACACATAATAGGCCTCTCGCTTGGTCATGATCTCGTCGTCTTCCACCAGGGTCTTGGCCTGGGACATCAGGCGCAGGGTCTGGGCAAAGGTCTTGACGGTGCCCACAGTGAGGGTTCGCGTTTTTTTCTTGCCCTTGAGTTGAAAGAAGCCCTTGCGCGGCTGGTAGGTCACGTTGCTCAGGCTGCGCATGGGAAAGGAGAGGGTGGGCTTGCTCCGGCGCTGGATCTTGCCGCGCACCCCTGCGGCTGTTTCTTTGATCTGTTTGGCAACCTTTGTCACGAGCGACTCCTTTCCAGGACATCCGTCAGTTGCTTGACCAGCGTGGTCTCCTGACGTTCAGAGAGATCCAGTATCTCTCGCAGGGCAATGGCCACGTGGGGGATATACTTTTGGATATAGGATTTCTTGCGTTCTGACTCCGCAGCCTTGCGTCGTCGCCGCACGTGAATGGCCAGCCGACGGCCACACTCCTGCAGGGCCAGCTTGATCTCCTTGATGATCTCCGGATAATGGGCCACGGCCTCCTTGCTCTCGGAGGTGAAGGGGACCCAGACCGAAGCCATGTGGATCATGTTCACCAGGGGCCCGGAGGGCAGGGCGCCATTGGCCTGAGCCAGGGCGTAGTTGCGCCAGGCCGTGGCGAGGACGGACTTGGTAATGGCACAGGCCGACTGCTGATAGAGCAAGGGCACGCGATTGGCATAGCGCAGCACGCGGGCCAGGCCGTCAGCCGGGATCGAGCCGCCATAGGCAATTCCCGCCTCGATCTGGAACGGGTTGCCCCGATACACGGCCGGTGGTCGCGTCACAGCAGTGTAGAAATCGGCCTCGATCTGCTTCTTCAGTCCGGCCAGGATCAACTCCTCCCCGATCGGACTGAGGCAGTCCGTGGGCGGGCTCATGATCTTGGTGTTGTTGATGGCCTTGAAGAGATTGTCGGCTTCCTGACGCGCGATGCGCGTCGGACGGGCCCGCTCGTAGAGCTTGGCGCCCTCACAGATCTGCTTGGCCACCCGCATACTGACGCGCGAGAAATCGGTGTGCAGAAACGACTGAAGCGTGCGGGCCTGAGTATCGTGGAGCATCTTGATCAGCACACCTAGCTCAACTCCGTACGGGTGCGGCTTGATCTCCCGCGTTTCAACCGGCAATTCCTTGGCCGCACGCGGATAGTCCTTGATCTCACCTTCCGGCGTCACGAACTGCAGTGCCACGTGCGGATTGGCGATCGCCGTCTGTTCGAGGTATTCCTCCACCGACTGGCGCCCCTTCTGGAACTTTGCCTCCAATTCGATTTCCACCTTGGTGCCCCGCGGCACGGGCCACTCGACTTCCTCATCGGCGATGATGCGGGGCTCGTTCGCCTTGGCGTCGATCTCCAGCTTGTAGTGATGGGCGGGCCGGTTCTTGGCCGTCTTCGAGGTGATGGCGATAGGCTTGCCCGTCGTGAGTTGGCCGTACATGCCGGCGGCTGAAATACCGATGCCCTGCTGGCCCCGCGACATCTTGAGGCGATGGAACTTCGACCCATAGAGCAGCTTCGCAAAGATCTTCGGGATCTGCTTCTTGAGAATGCCCGGGCCATTGTCCTCGATCGTCACCAGGAAGCGGTTCTCCTCCTTGCAGGGGGCGATGCGCACCTTGACATCGGGCAGAATGCCGCCCTCTTCGCAGGCGTCGAGCGAATTGTCCACCCCCTCCTTGATCGTCGTCAGCAAGGCTTTGCGGGGATTGTCGAAGCCCAGCAGGTGCCGGTTCTTCATGAAAAACTCGGCTACGGAAATATCACGCTGCCGTCGGGCCATATCCTCAGCGGTAGCCGGAACGGTGATTCGACCCCTCTGCGTCGTGCGAACGGCTTCCCCTGCAGGTTCCTCGATCCGAGCCGCCTTCGGCGCGGTCTTCCTGGTCTTCTTCGCGGTCTTCTTGACGGTCTTCTTTTTGCCGGCCTTGGCCTTCCTGGCCGGCGACTTCGCCTTCTTCTTCGACGCCGCCTTAGCCTTCTTGCCGGCCGTCTTCACGGCCTTCTTCGTCGCCGCCTTCGACTTTTTCTTCGCCGGCCTGGTCTTTACCGGAGTTTTCTTCTTGGCCTTTGCCATCAGCTCTCCTTAGTCAGCGGCCCGCTTCAGCGAGCCCGATCCTTCTTCAAGGCCCCACGTGATACCGCAAAGCGCAGACCTCGTCAAGATGGCAGCTCAGATTCGAGGCCCAATGACGCTGGTCCCAACTGGGAGATTAACTGCCAGGTCGGACAAACTGTGGGATCTTCAGTGTTTCACCATGCTTAAGCGCCGATTGATGCGCCACGATGCCGGGCACGGTCATCGCCAGAGCCTCGTAAACGTTGACCAGCGGTTCGCGATCTGCGAGGATCGCCGTGATGAACTCATTGGCCAGCGGGCCGTGCGAGCCGCCATGCCCGCCAGCGGGCATGCCAGGCGGCAAAGCCGGACGGGTGATGTCGGGCAGGTCCTGGGCCGCCCCCTGATAACTGGTACCCTCCATCCAGCCTCGTTCACCGAAGACACGGCCCTGCTCGATGGTATAGCCGTAAATGCCCTTGCACATCAGCATGCGCGAGGAACCGCCTTCGCTGGTCTGGAACAGGGCCATCTCGTCGGTAAACCGATTGTCGTACTGGTTGGCTCCAGGCTTGTAGGCGTCGAACCCCGCGTTGAACCCAACGCACGAGGCCGAAGTGAACCGCTTGCCGGTGACGCCGACGTAGTACGCGGTCGAGTGTGTCGGATACCACAGGGGGGGCATACCGACCCGCCAGCCTTTGAAGGAGGGAATCGGTGTCGCGCGATAGTGGAAATACTCCCCTTCGGAGTACACCAGCCGGCCGAAGCCGCCGGCGCGGTAGATTTGCCGCATCGCGTGGCAATCGGCTCGGAAGCAACTCGTCTCAGCCATCATGTATTTCAGTCCCGTCTTCTGCACCGTCTCGACGAGATGCTCGGCCTGTTCAATCGATCCGAAGACGGCCGGTACGGCGGTCATCACGTGCTTGTCATGCTTGAGCACCTCCATACAATGGCGGGCGTGGCTCGGAGCGTCGGTGGCGACGAACACGGCCTCGATCTTCGGATCCTTGACCAACTCCTCCAGCGACTCGTACGACTTGTCGCACCGACAGGCCTCCATCAGACCGTCACGTCGCTCACGAATCAGATCGCTGACCGCCACGATGTCCACGTTGGGATGGTCCTGGAAACCAAAGGCGGCCCCGAACCGGCAGACGCCGTACCCGACGATTCCCATGCGCACTTTCCGTTCGGAGACCGGCTCCCAAGTCTTCTCCGTTGATTGCGGGACAGCCTGCCCTAGCGACGGGCACAGGGCCCCGAAGGCCGCGCTGCTCAGAGACACCTTGCCCAAACTCCCCAGGAAATCACGTCGGTACATCGATCTGACGGGCACTTCGGACATGGTCGCGCTCTCCTCAATCGCACGTGATGCTGTCAAACGCTGCTGACACCCACCGTGTCGACAGCTAAATTTCCCAGCCATTGTACCGGGCTCGCGGCGCCCGCGCCAAGGATGGCGATGAGGACTTGAGATTCCCGGTGGTGTTGATATAGTGTGGGTACCATTGGCGTCACAGACCAGCCATCGAACCCGTGAATAGGGAGGGCCAACATGACCGAGCCGAAGAGCAAACCAGTTCAAGGGATTTCGCGACGTACGTTCTGCCTGTCCGCTCTGGGCGCGGCCGTGGCGCTGCACGCAGGCGGGTCGCGGGCCGTTGCCGGTCAAAGGTCAGGCAAAGTCAGATTCTTCAAGAATCTAGCGCCTGGTCATCTCGGCGTTCGGGCTAATCAGCAAGAGGCGCTGGACTACGCCGTCAAGTACGCCTTCGAAGGCATCGCCCCCAGTCCGGGCGAGTTTGCCGACAGATCAGCCGCCGAGATCAAGGCCTGGCTTGCCACGATGGCGGACAAGGGCATTCGCTACGGCGCCGCGGGACTGCCGGTGGAGTTTCGGCGGGACGAGGAGACTTTCAAGGACGGATTGGCAAAGCTGCCCCAACAGGCGAAGGTAATGCAGCAACTGGGCGTGACGCGAGTGGCCACCTGGATTCTGCCCGGCAGTAACAGCCTTACCTACCTGGAAAACTTCAAGCGGCACGAAAGGCGCCTCCGCGCCGCGGCCAAGATGCTCGACGACCATGGCATCCGTCTGGGGCTGGAATTCGTCGGCCCGCGGACCTCGCGAGCCCGCAATCGCTTTCCGTTCATCTGCACCGCCAAGGGTATGATGGAGTTGACCAACGCCATCAGCACACCGAACACGGGCCTGCTCGTGGACAGTTGGCACTGGTACACCTCGCACGGAACGGTCGAGGAACTGCTGGGTCTGTCCAACAAGGACATCGTCCACGTCCACGTCAACGATGCGCCGGCCGGCAT
>CP070782.1:2246575-2250391 GCA_020346325.1 Phycisphaerales bacterium | reverse complement strand
CCTTCCCCGCCCCAGGAAATGACACTGTTAGAAAATGATTAGCAACCGAGGGCGATCTTGGCCAGATTCGGATAGGTTTTCAGAAGCCCCTCAGGGACCGGTTGCTTCTGGCCGCTAACCAGCGCCTTCAACTCAATCGCATTGGCCAGTTCGGCCCCCCGGTAGTGATTGTTGGCGATCACGGTCAGCGCCTCGAAGGCCTGGCCCAGTTCATCGAGCCTTCCCTTGATCCCGGCCAACTCGCGTTCGTTATAATAATAGTTATAGGTTTCATCGCGCCCGGCCTTGCTGAACCATTTCTCGGCGTTGCGTCCATGCATGCGAAAATAGCCCGCCCGGCCCACCGTGCAGTGCTGCAAGTTGAACGACTGCCTCGACGTCGGGTAATCCAGATTGCACACCGTCACACCCAACTGCCGGAGAAAATCCAGCGCCGCCTGGTCCTCCCACGACTTATGCCGCAGTTCGACGACCAGGCTGAAGGCGTCTTGGAAAGGCGCCACGATGTTCGCCAGATGCCGCCTCGTCCGGTCGCTGTCAGCGAAATCATACTTGAACTGCACGAGCAGATGCCTGAGCTTCTGCGCCTCCAGGAAGGGAGCGAAGCCCCGATGAAACTGGCTGACGACGTCCGGGTCGATTTTCTGGTCATGGGTGAAACTGCGGTGCAGCTTGGCCGTGAAGAAGAAATCGGATCGATCCGCAGTGCGCTCCAGCCACGAGCGGACCGTTTTGACGAAGGGAGGCCGGTAAAAGGTACTGTTGATCTCGATACAGTCCACAAACCGGCTCACATAGACCAACTGGTCCATCTTCGGTTCGGTATAGACGATCCCCTGCCAGTCCTGATAAGACCAGCCTGCGATACCTATGGATACCGGACATGCCATCGTTTCATCTACCTTATATCCGTGCGGATACAGCCAATGACCTTACCGACGATACGAACGTCCTTGTCGAACCGCTTGATATACCGCGTCTTGTACCCGGCCTTGCGATTGGCCGGTTTCAGGGCGATGCGATGCTTCTGCACGACCACCCTCTTGACCGTCGCCTCGTCATCCAGCAGCACGACGCCGATCTGCCCGCTGCCGACGCGCGCGGCGGACTTGACCACCACGTAATCCCCGTCCAGGATGCCCTCATCGACCATGCTGTCGCCGGAAACCTTCAACAAAAAGGTGTCTTTGGACCGGTTAAAGAGTGCCTCCAGGGTCACGTAGCTTTCCACGTTCTCTTCGGCCAGGATCGGCTCACCGGCCGCGACCCGCCCCAGCAGCGGCATCCCCTCGGTCTCGGCCAGCTCCTCGACGTAAGCCTCCGAGAGCCGCAGCCCGCGATGCCCCCCCGCATCCACCAGGTAGCCTTTCTTCTTGAGATAGCTTACCAGTTGGTAGACCGCGTTCTGGGCCAGCTTGAAGTGCCCGGCGATTTCCCGCTGGCTCGGCGGATGGTTCTCGCGCAAGCACTCGACGATAAATTCCAGAATCTGCTGTTGTTTTTCCGTCAATGGTTCCATGATTCACACCTCAAAAGGATCTGTATCCTAAAATATGGTTGTTTGACCATGTTGTCAAGGAAAAATCATGTTGCGTCGGAGTTTTCTTTTAGATCGCCGGGAGATATCATGGTGGCATGCTCAACAGACCAAACCAACACAATCCGCACGATGCCGCAGGCCCCCCCCGATGCACGGCATTGCGTCTGATCGTTCTTCTCGCTGCCGGGCTGTGTCCGGCAGCCTCGGCTTGCGCCGCCCGGCATCCCGTGCCTCAGGAGCACCCCCGCCTGTTGGGCTCCCGCCAGGAACTGAAGGATCTTGCCCAGGCGCGCCCCGAGACGTATCAGCGCGTTGTCCACGTGGTCCGAGAAGCCGAGGCCGACGATCACGCCAAGATGATCTCACTGGCCCTGGTCTGTGCTATCGAGGATGACGCCGCGGTCGGGGAGGCGGCCATCGCAAGGGCCATGCGATACATCGACGGGCCGATTCGACATGGCCACGTACCGTTTGGCAGCGATCTGGCCCGCTGTGCGCTGGTCTATGATCTGTGTCATGCTTTCTGGACGGACGCCCAACGCGCCGCCTTCCACGAGTATGTCAACAAGACCGTCGAGGCCAATCTCCAGTCCGAAACGCACGTCTTCCATAACGGCTGGTATGGCTACAAGAACTGGGGCATTGGTCTGGCCGGCTACGCCACCTATTACGAAAATCCTCAAGCCCCCGAGATCCTGAGCCGGTTGGAGGAAGACTTCCGTAACCGGGCGGCCCCCGCGCTCGAACTGGCCGGCGACGGCGGTGGCTGGGCCGAAGGGTATTACATTCACTACTGGCTCTATGAATGGCTGTTCTTCTGTGAGGCCGCGCGCCGGTGCGAAGGTCTCGACTACTACGCCCTGGCCCCTGACTTCTTCAACCAACGTGCGATTGCCGGCATGTTCGAAATGTATCCCGGCATCAGCCGCTACGGCTCCCGTCGGCCGATTCCGATGGGCGATGGTGGAGGCCGCCTTTTCGGGGGCGATCGCGACAAGGCCCTGGCCGCCCGCCGCATTCTCACCAACTACTTCCGCAACGACGCCGAACATCAGGCCGTCCATGCCTTCAACGAAACGACGCCCCGCGTCAGCGTCGGTATCTATGCCTACAAGGACTTTCTCTGGCGCGACACGACTATCCAACCTGGCTCACTCGACGACTTTCGCCTCTCGCACGTCAGCCCAGGCCCCGGGTACGTCTACGCCCGCAGTTCCTGGGACGAGGACGCCACCTACTTCTTCTTCAAGTGCGGCGACCGCTTCACCGCCCACCAGCATCTGGACGTAGGCCATTTTGTGATCTACAAGCACGGCGAACTGGCGGGCGACGGCGGACACTACGACGCCTTCGGCTCGGCGCATGACGTCAACTACCACCTGCGGACTATCGCCCACTCCACAATCCTCGTGTACGATCCGGCCGAACAGTGGCTCGGCGCCACCGCCTATGAGGCCGGCATCCGCGCCGGTGACGTTACCGGCAACGACGGGGGTCAAACGCATTCCTGGCCCAATCACAACGGTGCCGTGGCCGACGTCGAAGCCTGGCAGGCCCATCAAGACCTGTATGACGTCGCCGATATCGTGGCCTTCGAAGATCGGGGCGATTACCTCTATGTCGCCGGGGACTGCACGCGCGCTTATGCGCGGCAGAAACTGACATACTTCACGCGACAGATCCTATTCCTGAGACCCAGCACCTTTGTCATTTTCGACCGTGTCCGAACGACCAGGCCCGAATTCAAGAAGACCTGGTTGTTGCAGGCCATGAAGCCCCCTACTGGGACGGAGAACCACCTGGTGGTGTCCAATGGCGAAGGCCGGCTGTTCCTGCAAACGTTGCTGCCGCCAGACCCACAGGTGCGCCTGGCGGCCGGGGCCGACCTCTACAACTATGGAGATCACGCGTACCCGCCCTCCCGCGACACCGGAGCCGCGCCGGAGTGTCGCATCGAGATCTCAGCCCCGGTGCCGCGCGAGACGGATTACTTTTTGCACGTTCTGACCGCCACTGACAGCGCGACGAAGTCCGTGCCTACTGCCTCCGCGACGGTCGACGACGAATCGGTGTATGTCCATCTCGGTCCGATCACGATCGCTTTCCTTGTTGAGCACATCGGCGGCTTCGTGACGACCGGCGTGGGCCGCACGCCTCTGGCCCAGACCATCGTTTCACCTCGAGGCGCGGCCCCCATAGAGCCTTAATTGACTGGAGGTCAGGATCATGAAGATCGACGTAGCGAAGCACATCCTGGAACTGGTCGAAGGCGATAT
>CP070782.1:2241190-2246475 GCA_020346325.1 Phycisphaerales bacterium | reverse complement strand
GCTGAAATGGGCACGGCTCTCGCTCAAAGTTAGACCTTCGTTGCCGACCTCGAGCATATCGGGATCGTTCCAATGTCCCGGCCCGGCATACGACTCCAGGCCCACCTGTCGGTCGAGGATTTTGGTGAACCCGATGAAGTTCTCGATGAGCACGCCCTTGGAGTGCGTCTGCTGCCCACAATCCCAGCAGGGGCGAATGTCGAAAGTGGTCCGCCAGAGATGGCCGATATCCCGTGCCCAGAGCCAGGGCTTGGTCGTACCCCATTCGCAGATGCTGAACACGACCGGACGATCGGCCAGTAGCAGCGCATCCCGCATGAGCCGGTAGCTGTCCGGGGCGCTCTGGTCACCCGTGGCACACCAATCGTATTTCAGATAGTCCACACCCCACGCCGCGTACTGCCGGGCGTCCTGAAACTCGTAGCCGCGGCTTCCGGGAAAACCGCCGCAGGTGTGTGTGCCGGCGTCGGAATAGAGACCGAATTTCAAGCCTTTGCTGTGGATGTAGTCGGCCAGTGCCTTGATACCCGAAGGGAACTTCTCGGCATTGGCGATGATATTGCCCTCGTCGTCCCGCTTGATCTGCCAGCCGTCGTCGATGACGACAAATTCATACCCGGCATCTCTGAACCCACGCTCGACCATCACATCGGCCACCTGCTTGACCAAATCCTCGTTGATGTCCAACCGGAACGTGTTCCAACTATTCCAGCCCATCGGGGGCGTGCGAGCCAAACCGTCGTCCAGGGCCAGCACCGCTCGCGGCAGACCCGCAAGCGGCAGTACAACCATGACGAGAAGAAACGAACGGAAACGGGCATGAGGCTTCATAGATCATCTCCTACGCCCTTGCCTGAGGCAAGGTTTCTGACCACTTCACACAACGTGTCCCCGACAGCGAGAGAGAGCATGTTACCGGCCGAAACCCAATTTCCACAAGGGTTTTCTGGATCCCGACTATCGCGGGCAGTGCCGCCCACAATGCACGTCCTCGCACAAAATGACGCTTGGGGATGCGCGGAATGATACACCTGCAAAGCATGTCCTATGCTATGATAGGGACGACTGATCCTGGCGTCGCAGCGGCTCCAGTGCCGGCAAACACGCTCCTTTCCGATACCAGGGAGGTACGAACGTGGGATCGAAGCAAAATGCTTTTACCCTGATCGAACTGCTGGTAGTGATCGCCATCATCGCGATCCTCATGGCCATCCTCATGCCCGCCCTCCAGCGCGTCAGGAAGCAGGCAGCGGCCGTGGCCTGCAAATCGAACCTGCACCAGTGGGGCATGATCTGGTCGATGTACACCCAGGACCACAACGGGTTCTTCCCCAAAGCGGTTTTGAGCTGGCGCGACCTGGTCAAACACTATCACAAAGACACAGACCAGAAGATCACATTGTGCCCGCGCGCGACGAAGCTGTACAGCGACGGTGCGATGCCCCCGTTGGGCGCCTGGCATCAAACCTGGGACCAGGGCGGACGCGACGCGGGCGGCCAGCCTTACGCCAGCAGCTACGGGATCAATCAGTGGGTGTACGACGCACCGGAGGTGGTCGGCGGGCGTCTGCTCGACCAGGTCTGGCGCACCAGCAACGTGCGCGGCGCGGCCGAGGTGCCCTGCTTTGGCGACTGTGCCATCACCGGGGCCACCCCGAACGACGACGACCAGCCCCCGGCGCAACCGGACGACGTCGACTACATCTGGGGACAAGGCGGCGGCCCGAACGAGATCCGAAGATTTTGCATGAACCGTCACGAGGGATACATGAACATGGTTTTTCTCGACTGGTCCGTCCGCCGAGTGGGGCTCAAGGAGCTGTGGACGCTGAAATTCCATCGCCGATGGAACACGGCCAACGCGTTCACCCGAGCGGGAGGCGTCACCGCAACAGATTGGCCCGAGTGGATGCGCTCGTTCAAAGACTACTAGCTGCCGTGCAACGACCAACTCCGGCTCCCTCTTTGCCCATTATCTTGGAACTTCCCCTGCGACTGGTGCGACTCTAGAATGATAGCAAGCTGCGATGGTACCGTGGCGCCGTCTGTCGAACCAGTGGGCTTGAGAGGACCAAACATGCATAATGCCTTCAGCACAGCGTACTTGACGATCATTCTGGCAACCGCCCTGCTGTTGAGTTCAGCAGTCAACACTTTCGCGGGCGATGCGAAGATTGAGAATCCTTACTTTGCGATTCAGGCCGTGGACCGGCAGACCGGTCGCGGTGTGCCCCTGGTCGAATTGAAAACGACCAACAATCTGCGCTACGTCACCGACAGCCACGGAATCGTCTCCTTCCTGGAACCGGGTCTGATGGATCGCGAGGTCTTCTTCCACGTTGAAAGCCACGGCTACGAATATCCCAAGGATGGCTTCGGGTACCGAGGCGTACGGCTCCAAACCACGCCCGGAACGACGGCGACCATCCAAATCGACCGGATCAACATCGCCGAGCGGCTCTACCGCGTCACGGGCCAGGGGATCTATCGCGACAGCGTCCTGACCGGCCGCTCCGTCCCGCTGAAGCACCCCGTCCTCAACGGCCAGGTCGTGGGCCAGGACTCAGTGTTCACCTGTCTCTACCGAGGCCGGATCTTCTGGATGTGGGGTGACACGGCCCGGCCTTCCTATCCGCTGGGGCACTTCGAGATGTCCGGTGCCGTTTCGGATCTCCCGCAGCGCGGCGGGCTGGACCCGGCGGTTGGCGTCGATCTGGAGTACTACGTTGACGAGAACGGTTTCAGTCGTCCCGTGGCACCATTGAAGGAACACGGCCTGGTCTGGCTCGACGCCCTGATGACTGTCACCGATCCGCAGGGCAATGAGCGCATGGTGGCCAAGTTCGCCCGCCTGGCCAGTCTCAGCGAAGTGCTCGAACGCGGGCTGATGATCTTCAACGATGCGACGGAGATCTTCGAGCCCATCGTCCGCCCCGGTCTGGAGTTTCTGCCTTATCGCAACACGGGGCACGCGTTCGCGGCCCGCGTGGCCGATGAGCCGTACTACTATTTCACCTCCCCCTCGCCCATAGGCGCGCGGCTGCGCGTCCGTGCCCAATGGAACGACGTTATCGACGCCAATCAATACGAGGTCCTGACAGCGCTGGGTGGGGAGGACGGAGCCCGCTGGGTGAAGTTTCGCGATGTGTTGGCGTCACGAACGGAAGGCAAAGCGGCCGTCATCGATGCGCTCGAAGACGAGGCCAAGGACGTGCGCGTCTATGATATCGAATCGGGCGAGGCGATCGCGCCGCACAACGGTACCGTGTACTACAACACCTACCGGCAGCGCTGGATCGGCATCTTCGTCCAGCAATTCGGCGACCCGTCTTTCCTGGGCGAGGTGTGGTATGCCGAGGCGGACACGCCCGTGGGACCCTGGGCCTATGTGCGCCGGATCGTGACGCACAACCAGTACTTCTTCTACAACCCCAAGCACCATCCGCTCTTCGACCAGGACGGCGGTCGCACCATCTACTTCGAGGGCACTTACTCACACACCTTCTCCGGCTCGCCTGAACACGCGACGCCCCGCTATGACTACAACCAGATCATGTACCGCCTGCGTCTCGACGATCCGCGGGTGGCCTTGCCCGCGCCGGTCTATCGGCTGTCGGGTGACAACGATTGCCAGCTTGGCGTCGGAGGGGATGCAGCGAATCGCGCGGCCTCCGTGGCCTTCTACGCGATCGAGCCGAATCGAGGGGGTGACGATCTCATACCGGTGTACGCGCAGAACGGGCGGTTGACGGCCGAACGTCCCGCCCGGTCAGAAGCTCCGTTGTTCTTCGCACTGTCCGCGGACGACGTGACCAGCGAAAACGCACGCATCGTCGGCCTCTATGAATGCCGCCATACTGATTCAGGACAATATCGCTACGACACCGACCCGCAAGTGGAGAAGGCAGGCTGGCGGCGTGCCGAGAAGCCGCTGTGCCGTGTCTGGGAAGCCCCAGCCGGGCCTCTCCTGCTCGATCGCAACACCGGACCAGTTTCGGACCGCTGATACACTGTCGCGGGACATCCCAATCTCCGCAGGACTGCGCGACCTTTCCCAGAAGAGGCTGGGCGAGGGCCCTGCACGTCGATATGATGGTCCTATCGAAGACATCCGATCCTTGCTTTACGGGGCCTCCATCATGTTGAAGACACGGGACATCGCACCGTCGCTGACCCTCTTGCTGGCCTGCTCGTTTGGAGGCCTGGCAGCGCCCGCCGCGGACAAGACCTCTGCCGTGGCAACCTATGAATGCATCGGCCTCTACCACCAGACCGACGCCCGGGGCGACTGCCACGTACGGTACCGCCGCAGCAGTTCCGATTCCTGGCGACCGGGAATGGACCTTGTCTTTGACGAGCGTGACGGCCAGTACCGTGGCAGCTTGGTTGGGCTGTCGGCCAATACCGAGTACGAAATCGAGTTGTCCATCGCTGACGAGAAGACCAGCATCCAGGCCCGCACGCGGTCCAACCATTTCCCGATCGGAGACGTCACGCGATTGGAGACCGGCGTACGGCGTGAGCCTTTGCGCATCGCCGAATCCGGAACGCCGGAGGCGTACCACCTCATCACCGGTGACGGTCACGCCACGATCGACGTGATGAATGCGGCCGAGCAAAACATCCTGATCGACGCGGACTACGTCATCGTTCGGGGGCTGGAGCTAAAGAACGCCGCCCGGCACGGCATCCTCATCGAACGCAACCGCCACGATATCGTGGTCGAGGACTGCCGCATCACCTTCTGGGGAAGAGGGGGCGGGCCCAGAACGTACGGCAACGAAGGCAACATGGACAGCGCGATCTATGCGCAGCGCCGTGCCGGCCGGCTGACGATCCAGCGCAACCTGATCGAGCATCCCCGGGGTGGATCGAACGACTGGGACGACGGCCATCCGGCCGGCCCGCAGGCGATCAGTCTGAACAACTCGGTGGGCGAGAACGTGATTCGCTACAACGAGATTCGCTCCAGCGAGGATCACGGCTTCAACGACGCGTTCGGCGGGTCCTCGAATTACAGTTTCGAAGGCAGCCCCAACCGCGATTCGGACATCTATGGCAACATCATCTCCAACGTCTGGGACGACGCCATCGAGAGCGAAGGGGCCAACATGAACGTGCGCATCTGGGGCAACTACACGCATCACACGTTTCAGCACATCGCCGTGGCATGCACGTCCAAAGGCCCGCTCTACATCTTTCGCAACGTGTTCGGCCTGAGCCGCTCGACGCACAAAGACCCCCTGGGAGGCTCCATGATCAAGGTCGGCCAACGCGACGAATTC
>CP070782.1:2232625-2241090 GCA_020346325.1 Phycisphaerales bacterium | reverse complement strand
GTCGTCGAAGACAATCTCGCCCGCCTGGACTACGCGAAGTACGCCCCCTGCGGCGAAAACGAGGCGGCGATGAACAAATGCCCGACCGGCGTCATCGTCCACCGCGGCCCCACCGCCCCGCCGCCCCGCGAACCCAAGGCCAAACAACCTGCCGCCAAAGCGTGAAGGTTGCAGGACGGGTACATCGTACCCATGCAGGCCCCAGGTCTAGTCGAGGATGCGCTCCAACTCGGCAATCAGGAGTGACAGGTCGTCATGCCGCGTCATAGTGGACCTCCGCGTCGGCCAGGACTTGGTCTCGGAAGTAGTCGGGCAGAAAGCTGGGGAGGTGTTCAGGTCTACCTTGCGGCCGAGCAATTCACCCATCTCGATTTCAATGCCCGCCAGACGCAACAGGCCGACGTGGGCGCCCGGCTCGAACTCGACGAGCACATCGACGTCACTGTCCGGGCCGAAGTCATCGCGCGGGGCAGACCCGAACAGGGTCAAGCGGGGAATGTGATTGGCCCGGCAAAACTCGGCGACCCTCTCCGTTGGAATGTCGATCCGTGCCTTTGTCATAACGAGCGATTACACGAACAGCCACGCCTCCTACGATCGCATTATGCCAGCGATCCTCTACCGAATGTGGGCCTGGGCACCGGTGGTGAAGACCGGCTCGACCTTGTCGGCGTGGGGAATGAGAATGGCTTCGGCGTCAGGAAGTTGCTCGATCAGCGCCAGGCCTTTCTCGAGCCCCAGGACGGTGACGGCGGTGGCCAGGGCATCGGCGCTGAGGGCGTCCGGGGCGACGATCGTGACACTGACCAGTTCGTTGGCACTTTTGCCCGATTGGCGGTCCATGATATGGCTTTGCTTCTGGCCCTGGATCTCGATGAAGCGCCGGTAATCCCCGCTGGTGGCCACGGCGGCATCCGTTACCTTGAGGCTCAGCAGCAGCGTGTTGCTGGTCAGATCGTCGGGCGCCACGGTTGGGTCCTGAAGGCCCACAACCCAGGTAGCTTTGCCTTTGGGAGGTGTGCCGAAACACATGACATCGCCTCCGATATCGACCATGCCACCGACGGCGCCGTGCTGCTTCATGGCCTGGACCGACAGGTCAATGGCATAGCCCTTGGCAATGCCGCCTAAATCCACACGCATCCCTTCGACGGCAAACCGCACCGTCCGGGCCTGCGGATCGAGCAGCAGCTTCTCATAGCCCACCCTGCTACGCGCCTCGGCAATCTGGGCCTCGGTGGGCGGAACATTGGCGTCGCCGGCTGCGCGCCACAGATCGCCCAGCGGCCCAATCGTTACATCGAATGCCCCGCCGGAAAGCGCGCTGTACTCCTTAGCCTTCTCCAAAACGGCGAAGGTCTCTTCACTGACCTGAACCGGCTCGGCAAAGGCCTGGCGATTGACCCGGCTCAACTCGGAATCCTCCCGGTAGTCGCTCATCAGTTCATCGACACAGCGTTGCTGTAGGAAAGCGGCCGCGATACACTTCCGGGCCACGGTTTCACTCGGCGTCAGCACGACAATGCGAGAGAACGTCCCCATGACAACACGGAAACCACTATCGACGCGGACCGGCTCGCGCCGAACCAGAGAGGCGACAGTCAAACCGATCAATAAGACGCCGGCAAATACGCCAAGGGCAATGAGACGAATCGTCTTGTTCTTCATGAACTCCCCATCATACTTTCCGCGGGCCGTGTCCGGCACCGTCTATCACCAATGTACAGAGCGCTGTATAATAGCCCGATGGAGAACCGAAAGACAGAAATATTGGCCGAACGCATCGATCGCGAGTTCCTGCCGCTGGTGCGCCGGCCCGCCCGCTACATTGGCGGTGAAGTCAACCAGATCCGGAAGGATCTGGAGAAGTGTGATCTGACGGTCGCCCTGTGCTTTCCCGATGTCTACGAAGTCGGGATGTCCAATACCGGTCTGGCCCTGATTTATCATGTCCTAAACCAGAAATCGAATGTTGCCGCCGAGCGGGTCTTTGCGCCGTGGACAGACGCCGAGGCCATCCTGCGCAAGCGGCACATTCCCCTGTTCAGCCTCGAATCCAAAGCGTCGCTGGCAAGCTTCGACGTCATTGCCTTTGGCCTCAGCAATGAACTGTGCTATACGAACGTACTGAACATGCTGGATCTCGCGGGTCTGGCCGTGCGGCGATCCGAACGTAACGCCGCTGATCCTCTGATCATTGCGGGCGGGGGCATGGCCAACTGTTGTGAGCCGGTGGCTGATTTCATCGATCTCTTTGTCCTCGGCGAGGCGGAAGAAGCCGTTGTGGAACTGGCGGACTTGCTGGTGGCGGGAAAAACGCAGGGGCAAAGCAAGAGCGACATACTCCTGACGGCGGCGCAACGGTTTGAGTGGGCCTATGTCCCGCAGTTCTATGAGTTCGAATACAAGGACGGCCCTATTGCGGCCTTGAAGGCGAAACATGAAGCCTTGCGCACCCGATTCAGCAATGCCGTTGTGACGGATTTCGAGAACGCCCCGGTACCGACGGCGCCGATCGTGCCGTTTGCCGAGGCGGTTCACGAGCGCGTGAGTATTGAAATCATGCGGGGTTGTCCGGGGCGCTGCCGGTTCTGCCAGGCGAGCTTCTGCCGGCGCCCCATCCGCGTGCGGAGTGCCAAGCGCGTGTTCGAACTGGCTCAGGCTGCGCATAAGTCGACCGGATTCGACACCGTGAGCCTGCTCAGCCTTTCCAGCGCCGACTATCCACATCTGGAAGAACTCGTCAGCCGCTTGCAGGGGTACTTCGAAGGCAAACGCGTAGGACTCTCGGTCCCCAGCCTGCGGGTCGATCAGCAATTGCACCTACTGCCGAAATACTTTAGCTCGGTGCGCAAGAGCGGCCTGACGATTGCCGTCGAGGCAGCCAGCGAACGGCTGCGGCGCATCGTCAACAAACCGCTGAAGGATGACGATCTGTTCGCGGCCGTTGAAGCCGCCTATCGCTTTGGCTGGCAAAAGCTGAAACTCTATTTCATGGTGGGCCTGCCGGGAGAAACGCTGGACGATGTCACGGGTATCGTCGATCTGGCCGAGCAATTGGCGCGTCTGCGCCGCCCGGTCGATGGCAAGGTCGCCATGCTCAATGTCGCGGTCAGTTGGTTCGTGCCCAAGCCGCACACGCCTCTGGGATGGTTCCCGCAAAGGCCGCGCGCCTATTTTGAACAAGCGCGCGAGTTGATCATCGCAGAGAAGCTGAAACGGCGTGCCAAGTTCTTGCGCTTCAAGTTCCACGATATCCGGCGCAGTCTCCTGGAATCGGCCATCGGTCGCGCCGACCGGCGCGGCGGCCGGATCATCGAAGCCGCCTGGCGGTCGGGGGCCCGCTTCGACCTGTGGGACGAGTGTTTCGACTACGATACCTGGCAAGCAGCCTTTGCCACATCCAACCTTGACCTCCAAGCTGCGGCGCAAAAGGAGTTCGCCCCGGAGGCGATCCTGCCCTGGGAGCATCTCGGGGGCCCCGAGAAAGCGTATTTGCTGAAGCACTTCAACGAAGTGACCGGTCACCTCCAGCGGCAGCAACAGCGGCCGCTTGGGTCCTAAAAAGTCCGGTTCCAGAGCAGATCACGGATCTTCCGCAGCGCCGCCGTAACCGTGCCGCCCCCCGGGCCCCGCGTGCTCACAGTTCGGTACCGAAACCCGACATCACAAAGGTAACGCTATGAAAAACAGTCACTTACACACTCTCCGGCCGATTTAACGACACAGATTGCGGTGGCCCGTCGCTCCGTGAGCGACCAACGCACCAATACACCGGTATCCCCTCCAACCGGGCCTGGAGTGGAACGCGTCCGTCAATCTGCCGATATGCTTGTGGATGCTGGCAGAAGCGGGGCTTGTCGCAAGTCCCGGTCCGGTGCAGCACGTGCAACAGAGGAACGACTGCATGTTGAGGGTAACTTCGGAACAAAAGATTGCCTTCCCAGTGACGGTGATCGCGTTGCTGCTACAGCTTGGCCTGGGCGCTTATGCCCTCGACCACGAGCGTCAGACTTTGCTGCGTCAACTCGACACACGTGCGGCTCGCCTGGCGAACGTTCGAGAGGCCTTCAGCCTGCTCAGCGACCAGGACGATGCGGGCCAAATCGCTCAGTGGCTGGGTGCGACGCTCCTGGACCAGGAAGACGTTCTGTTCTGCGAAGTGAAAGCCGGAGAGGGCCAAACGCTCTTTCGCGGCGGCAGTCCGGATGCCGAGCCGAGCCGGCGCTATTCCTTCCCGTTGGTCGCCTCGCGTCCATCTCCCGGAAACGTCAAGACCCCATCGCTGGGCAATCGGTCGGCGGCTGGAGCGTCGAGCGGGACTCTGTACCTGGCTCTGTCCACAACTGGTATCGAAAACACGTTAGCCGAAGCGCGAGGGACCTTGGTGATAGGAATCCTGGGCGGCACGGCGCTGACCCTGCTGCTGACCACGCTCATCGTGCGTTACACCATAGGCAATACGGTGACCCGTCTGCTGAGAAGCGTCAGGGCCGTATCGATCCGCCACTTCGGCAATTCCACTCCCTCACGTGCCGGCGACGCGTTGGAACAGCTAAGCGAAATGCTAAATATTCTGACGGCTGAACTACAAGAGGTGGTGGAGAAAGAGCAGCGCCTCACCGCTGAGACCATGGCCAAACAAGGTCAATGCGAGCAGACCATGAGGTGACAGTCACGAGTTCTCGTCCACCGATTCAACAAACAGAAGGAAGGAAAGGAAGGAATTGATGCGCAACTGCAAACCAATACTACTGGTCGAAGACGACACCATCGATGCGATGACAGTGCGCCGCGCGTTTCGCGATCTGAATGTCAGCAATCCACTCGCTCATGCTCTCAACGGAGAAGAAGCGCTAGCCTATCTGGAAGATTCGGCCAACGAACGTCCTTGCGTCATCTTGCTGGACCTGAACATGCCGAAAATGAACGGCATCGAGTTCCTCAAGGTGGTCAAGGTGGACCCCTGGCTGCGACGCATCCCGGTGGTTGTCCTGACGACCTCCAACGAGGAGCGGGACATCATCGACAGCTTCAAATTGAGCGTCGCCGGCTACATCGTCAAGCCGGTTGACTACCGCAAATTCGTCGAAGCTATACAAACCATCGATCTCTACTGGACGTTGAGCGAGCTTCCGGGGGAGACGGATGCGGAGGCGACCTCCACATCCTCTCAATGTTGCCCATCTTACGCCTGTGGAAGCTAGCGACACCTGCAACCACGCAGATTCAACCGTCATGCGGTGGCGGGAAGGGATCCGTTGTGCGAAGTGATGCTCTGGTGTCTGCCGACCCCCGCGACTCTGAACGAACCGGTCCTACCAAAACCTGAAGAGCGCCCCAGCCCGCCCCGCGCGGCTCTACTCCGCCCCAGGACGACAGACGTTTGACGGTCAACACCATCGACAGTTTTCCAAGTCCATTGTCACTTTCACTGAACGGATTCTCTTGACGGAGCTCTGAGCAGACTTATAATGCGCCGTGTGGAACCTGCCGGTCTCTGGGGATCTGGAACAGGGGAAGAAAAGCGTGCCGGACAATACTCCACAGTCACCAACACGATACGACCATACAGGAACGATCGCGCTGCGCGCGTTGTGCAGCGTGACACAATGAAGTGTTTCAGAGAGTTAGGGAGTGTTTCATGTCAAGGACGATGATACTGACAGTGGCCGCGATCGTAACGACGATGTGTGTCTGCGACCGGGCCCAGGCCCAGGCTGACCTGGCCGATGAGAACGCGCAACTGAAGAGCCGCGTGAGCACGTTGGAGAAGCAGGTCGAAGGGCTCACTGCTGCCCTGAGCCCTGAAGAGAAAAACAAGGTCGAGGCCACGGCTGAGGGAAAGAAGTCGATCTGGTCGAAGCTGGACGTGCAACTCTATGGGTTCATCAAGGCGGATGCCTCCTACGACAACTCCCGCACCACTTCGGGCAACTACGTCGTCTGGGTGGACAACGAAAGCGTGCGCAAAAACGACGACGAGTTCAACCTGACGGCAAATGAGACCCGGCTCGGTCTGGCCATCAACGGTCCGCAGGGCACGACCATGCAGACCAGCGGAAAGGTCGAATTCGACTTCTACGGCAGCGGCGCCTCCGAGAACAAAGCCAAGATCCAAATGCGCCATGCCTATGTCCAGTTGCGGTGGCCCCAGCGCGCGCTGAGCCTGCTGGCTGGTCAGACCTGGGATGTCATCTCGCCTCTGAACCCCACCACCCTCAACTATACCGTACTGTGGGATGTCGGCAACATCGGCTACCGACGGCCCCAGATCCGTCTGACAAAAGATATCATGCTCAGCGGTGAAAGTTCTGTGAAGCTTGAAGGTGCCGTTAGCAGAACCATCGGCCGAGACGTAACCGTAGTCGGCGTCACTTCCGAATCGGGCGAAGACGCGGGTTTCCCTACCCTGCAGGGCCGCATTGGCATGACCAAGCCGTGGCTCGAGGCCGGCTCCACCAGGTTCGGCGTCTCCGGACATGTGGGCAAGGAAGAGTATGATACCTCCACCACGTCGAGCGCAGGCCGCGATTTCGACTCGTGGTCTATCAATTTCGATCTGCTCCAGCCGATTACGACCTGGATGACCCTGAAGGCGGAAGTCTTCAGAGGTGAGAATCTCGACTCCTATTTCGGCGGCATCGGCCAGGGCGTGCGCACGGTGCCTGGTGGCGGCCACGACCGGGAGATTGGTAGCAAGGGCGGCTGGTGCGCTCTGGCGCTGGGGCCCTGGGGCCAGTGGAGCTTCAATACCGGTATCGGGATCGACGACGTGGACCGCGACGACGTCAACGCGGGCGATCGGACCCTCAACCGGGCCGTGTTCGCCAACGCGATCTATGCCCTCAACGAGCACGCGGACGTGGGCGTTGAGCTCTCCCACTGGCGGACCGACTACCGCGGACCAGGCGACGCTGACGACGTCCGTATTCAGACATCTCTGAAATACAAGTTCTGATATTTTCCTTTGACATCCCGGGGAAAGGCCGTATAACGTTGCCTTGATACTAGACTCACTCCAGCATCCTGGATAACTGCCGTTTAAGGCTCGCTTTACAACCACACGGCATCGGCGGGGAGCGGAATGGGAAGCTTTCAGGGTAAACATTGGTTAACACACAGAAGGAGAACGCCATGGCACAAGAAAAAGCAATTGATTCTCTGATGACCGAGAATCGGACATTTCCGCCGCCGGATGGGATCAAGGCCAACGCCCATGTCGCCAGCGAGGAACAATACAAGGAAATGTGGGAAAAATCGATCAAGGATCCGGATGGTTTCTGGCTGGAGCAGGCCAAGTCGCTGACTTGGTTCAAAGAGCCGACCAAAAGCCTGGAGTACACCTGGGACACCAAGGCGCGCAAGATCGAGCACACGTGGTTTGCCGACGGTGAACTCAACGTGACCGTCAACTGCCTCGATCGCCATCTCGGCACGCCCGTCGCGCAGAAGACTGCGATCATCTGGCAGGGAGATGCGGACGAAGACGTCGTGAAGTTCACCTATGAGGAACTGTACAAGGAAGTCTGCAAGTGCGCCAACGTCCTCAAATCCAAGGGCGTGGGCAAGGGCGATCGGGTCGCCATCTACATGGGCATGGTTCCGGAACTGGCTATTGCCATGATGGCTTGTGCCCGCATCGGCGCGATCCATTCGATCATCTTCGGCGGTTTCAGCTCCGATGCCATCAGCGGTCGCGTCAACGATTCCGATTGCAAGATGCTCATTACCTGCAACGTTTCGCGCCGTGCTGGCAAGCACATTCCGCTCAAGGGGATCTCGGACGAAGCCCTGAAGACCTGTCCGACGATCGAGAGTTGCATGGTGGTCAAAGTCACCGACGACGCCTGCGAGATGCAGGATGGTCGCGATTTCTGGTATCACGAGGCCATGGCGTCGGCTTCGGAAGAGTGCGAGCCCGAAAAGATGAACGCGGAAGACCCGCTGTTTATCCTCTATACATCAGGTTCGACCGGCAAGCCCAAGGGCGTGGTCCACACCACCGGTGGCTACCTGATGCACACGACCCTGACCCACAAGATCGTCTTCAACATTCACGACGACGACATCTACTGGTGCACAGCCGACATCGGCTGGGTCACCGGTCACAGCTACATCGTCTACGGCCCGCTGGCCAACGGCGCCACGTCCATGATGTTCGAAGGTGTGCCGACCTATCCGGATGCCGGTCGGTTCTGGCAAATCTGCGACAAGTTCGGCGTGACCGTCTTCTACACCGCACCGACCGCCATTCGTGCCCTGATGCGTCTGGGCGACGAGTGGGTCGCCAAGTACAAGCTCGACAGCCTGCGCATCCTCGGCTCGGTGGGCGAGCCCATCAATCCCGAGGCTTGGATGTGGTACCACCGTGTGATTGGCGGCGAACGGTGCCCCATTGTTGACACCTGGTGGCAGACCGAAACGGGAGCGATCATGATGAGTCCCCTTCCCGGAGTAACCGC
>CP070782.1:2224402-2232525 GCA_020346325.1 Phycisphaerales bacterium | reverse complement strand
TGGCCCGAATCTTCCTGCCGCAATACATGCACGAAAAATGAATCATCGCACCGCCACCCGCAAAGCCGCATCAGCAATCGCTCTACTTAGTAAGATACTCCATCCCCTGTGACATTCGCACAAAAAACCGCTGGGATCGGCCGGGAGGGTGCGGCCGGAAGACGGTGGCGGTTTTTAGGCGGCTCGTCGGTTACGTTTTCGGCGGGCTTGCCAGGCGGCCAGATCATCAGGCCATTGGCCGAACTGGCGCCAATAACGCCCCTCTTTGAGCGAGCAGCGGACGCGTAGCAGCGGCTCGATACCGTCGGAGTGCCAGCGCATACCCGCCTGCTTGCATCGAGCCTGGACCAGCGTCTTGCATTGCGCTTCAACCTCGCCGCTACCAATCGGCAGGCCCAGAGCCTCGTAACGAGGATAATCCATCCGATGTTGATTGTTCGTCAGATAGGTCACAAGGGAGTGCTTCTGTTCGCAACGTTTCTTGGAGGCACGAGGGTTGAGGCTTTCGACCGCCTGCAAAGCGCCCCCGACATCGCCAGCCCTAAGATGGCCGCGAATCTTCAGCGACCACTGTCGAGCCGCCTCGGTCCCTTCGCCGAAGAACGCCTGGGCACAGGCACTGACATGCTCGCAGACATGCCAGAAGTCCACGATCTTGATCGCTCGCTGGAAATGGCGATCCCCCAGATTCCACAGCCAGTGGCTCCCGTCAGCAATGAAAGCCGTTAACGAGGCGCTGCGATACCCCGACTCGCAGGCATGACGCCAGAGATCCTCACCGAAGTCCTGAACCGAGCAGAGTCGGGCGATGCTGCTCTTGAGAACCGTCTGATTGCCCAGATCGCTGCGAACCGTCCCCACGCGAGCTTCGTGCCAATCGCCATCGGTATGCACCATCACCCCGTCGGCAAAGATCAGGCACGACTCGGCCTCCAAGGACGCCTCCGGAGCGCTATGGGCCCTTTGGGCGGATTCCAGGCGTTGGCGATCTTGAGCCAGCCAATAGTCGCCCACCGTCTGCGTCAGGTTCTCCAGCAGTTCCTTGCCCATTCGAATATCATGACTGCGCGCCAGATGCGCTATTGCTTGCCCATAGGTCCGTTCGCAGGCCTCTTCAACGGCCACCTGTGCCGTCCGGGGCGTCACCGGATAGCCGGCCACCGTCGCCGTGTTGTCCAGAGGGAAAAAAAGACGCCTGGCAGGCGTCGCACCACCAACGCGTTCGTTTGACATCGACCTGCCCGCCGTCGCAGAGCAATGTCCGGCCGCGTGAACCCTTGTGCCGCATCGGCCCGCGACAGTACGGACACAATGGGCGAGACGAATCGTCCCGGGCTTGATGGCACCAAGCCTGCAGTATCTCCGGCTTGCAGCGGTTCAGTTCCCCGTAGATCAGATCCTCCATCTGAGCCATCGACTGCAACGATGGCGAGACCTGCGCGACGATGCGATGGCGGGCTTGCTCGAGGATTTGCTCGACTCGGTGATCCATCTCCTGGCGATTCATGGGCATACTCCGAAAAAATACCACATCTGATCTAACAAAACGAATCGCCAATATATAGTGCACTAGCCCATCGCGCCACCCTATTCCGGCCGCACCCCAGCCGAAGTGTGTGTGCAGATTTTCGGGCAGCGGAATCCTGCCATGCTAACGTCCTTGGGAGCCCGCTGCTGTTGTCATTCCCGCGCAGGCGGGAATCCAGACTGCCTCGATAGAGTCTGGACCCCTGCCCCCGATCGGGGTCGAGGGCAGGCTCTGCGCAGGGGTGACAGAGTCGGCTTGCCAGGGCCTGATCTTAGGTCGCCAGGATGTTCTCACAGACACACGCCCAGGAAACCGTCCGTGCCAAGCGCCAATATAGTACGTGCCCGACCGGCTCGCAAGGCACGGCCCAGCCGCCGCATCGAGGGGGCCGGGCGGCGGGCCTGGTCCGCGGCCCGGCCGCCAAACTTTCAGTTGACAAGCCCCGGCATAGCCTATAAACCTTCGGTACACCGTTTTCGGGTGTCTCGGCTGAAATCCATCCACAAAGCAACGAGGTTCTATGCAGACAGATGTCCGGCCCATTGCTGTTGATTTGTACTTCCTACCCGTTCAGACGCGAGTGCCGCTTAAGTTCGGGACCGAGACGCTCACCTCCGCAATCTGTGCCCGCGTGAACGTGACGGTGGCGGATCGGAACGGGCGACTCGCACAGGGATGGGGCGAGGTGCCGCTGAGCGTGCAATGGGCCTGGCCCAGTAGTCTGGGGTGCCAGGAGCGTTGTGACGCGATGCAGGAGTTCTGCCGGATGCTGGCCCGGGCCTGGGCCGATTTCGCCGAGGTGGGGCATCCCATGGAATTAGGGCATCAGTTCAGCGAATCTGTTCTGCCCGACTTGCTCACGGCCCTGAATGCCAAGCGCGGCGCAGGTGCCGAGCCCATGCCCTGGCTGGCGGCGCTGGTCTGTTGCTCGGCCTTCGATGTCGCGCTCCATGATGCTTACGGCCAGTCCGTTGAAAGGTCTGTCTACACGACCTACAATTCAGACTTCATGAATGCCGATCTGGCCCATTTTCTCGAGCCGGCCTCCGGCAGTGACATTTCCTTTACCGGCAAGTATCCATGTGACTTTCTGACAATCCCGCCGGCGATAAAGATGCCCGCTTGGCATCTCGTGGGAGGCAAAGACCTGTTGCATGCTTGTGAACTGACCGGGAGCGAGCCCGACGACGGATATCCAGTCCTCCTGCCCGACTGGATCGAGCGCGACGGTCTGACGTGCCTGAAGGTCAAGCTGCGTGGCAACGATGCCGAGTGGGACTTCGATCGGCTGACGAAGGTGGGACAGATTGCCCTGGACAAGGGCGTGCTCTGGCTGACCAGCGATTTCAATTGCACGGTGACCGATCCGGCCTATGTCAACGACATCCTCGATCGACTGGTTCAGGAACAAACGCGCATCTATCAGATGATTCTCTACGTGGAACAGCCGTTTCCGTACGATCTCGAGACCAACCAGATCGATGTCCACAGCGTCTCGGCGCGCAAGCCCCTGTTCATGGATGAGAGCGCGCACGATTGGAAACTGGTGCGACTCGGCCGGCAGTTGGGCTGGACGGGCGTGGCACTGAAAACCTGCAAGACCCAGACGGGGGCCTTGCTGAGTCTGTGTTGGGCCAAGGCTCACGGCATGACGCTGATGGTCCAGGATCTGACCAATCCGATGCTGGCCCAGATTCCGCATTGCCTGCTGGCGGCCCACGCCGGCACGATCATGGGTGTCGAGACTAACGCAATGCAGTTCTACCCGGCTGCCTCAGCGCCGGAAGAGGCGGTTCATCCCGGGCTTTACCGACGCCGGGACGGACAAGTGGACCTGTCCACGCTGAAGGGGCCTGGTTTCGGCTACCGGGTCGATGAGATAACACGAGCATTACCCGAGAAGGCGGTAAGCTTCTCGCAATGAAATGACGTACCGATTGGATAGGGAGTAGGCGAACATGGCAAAGCTGAGTGCGTTTGCAGATGAGGTAACGGAAGACTTTCGCGGCCAGGTGGAATTTCTGGCCCAAGAGAAAGTTGGCTGTATCGAGCCCCGTTTCATCAATAAGAAGAACATCATGGACCTTAATCAGGGCGAACTGAAGGAAGCCCGACAGATGATTCAGGACCACGGCCTGCAGGTCAGTGCCATTGGCTCGCCGATCGGCAAGGTCAAGCTGGACGAGCCCTTCGAGCCGCACCTGGACAGGTTCAAACATGCGGTCGACTTGTCGCAGTTCTTCGAGACGCCTTTCATTCGCATGTTCAGCTACTACGCGCCCGAGGGCAAGAACATCGACGACTATCGCGATCAGGTGATGGAACGCATGGCCGCCAAGGTCGACGTGGTCAAGAATGTCGATGTCACGATGGTCCACGAGAACGAGGCTCACATCTACGGTCACTCGGCCGAGAACTGCGCGGATCTGATCAAGACGATTGGTTCGCCCAAACTAGCGCTCGCCTACGACCCGGCCAACTTCGTCTGGGGCGAGAAGATCACCAACAACGTCGAAATCTGCTGGCCCGTGATGAAACCCTATGTCGTGCACATCCACATCAAGGATTGGAAGCTGGGTTCGGCCGATATCGGCAGCGTTCCGGGCCAGGGGGACGGCCAGATCAGAGAGCTGCTGGCCGAACTGGCAGCCATGAACTACGACGGGTGCATGACGATGGAGCCCCACTTGAAAACAGGGGGCCAGTTCGGCGGTTCGACCGGACCCGAATTGTTCTCCAAGGCCATCGCGGCCGTACGAGAGCTGGCGGCTGGAGTGGGCTTACCTTGCGACTGATTCCGAGCAAAAAGGGAGATCGAGATGACGACGTGGAATTTTGGGATTGTTGGGGCTGGGTTGATTGCCGATTTTCATGCCCGGGCGATAGGCGACATTCCGAACGCAACGTTCACGGCCTGCTGTGACAAGGTCCCGGAGCGGGCCCGGGCGCTGGCGGAGAAGTACGGGGCCAAGGCCTACGATAGCTACGAGGAGATGGTCAAGAGCGACGACGTGGACATCGTCACGATCGCGACGCCCAGCGGATTGCACATGGAACCCACGGTCGCGGCTGCCGAAGCGGGCAAGCACGTGATCTGCGAAAAGCCACTGGAGATCACGCTGGAGCGGATCGACGCGATGATCGCGGCACACCAGAAGGCGGGCACGCGTCTGGGCGGTATTTTTCCCTATCGCTTCAACGATCTCATGATCCCGTTGCGCGATGCCATCGATTCCGGCCGCTTCGGAACGATCACCTACGCCAGCGTGTATGTCCCCTGGTGGCGGACGAACGAATACTACGAGGGCTCTTGGCACGGGACGTGGAAGCTGGATGGTGGGGGGGCGCTGATGAACCAGTCGATTCATATGATCGATATGCTATGCGATCTAATGCCGCCGATCGAGTCGGTTCAGGCCTACACGGCCACGCTCGGTCACGAAATGGAGGCCGAGGATACGGCGGTAGCCGTGCTGCGCTACCAGACCGGGACGCTGGGCGTGATCTATGGCACCACCTCGTCTTTCCCCGGCCAGTTCCGGCGGTTCGAGATCACGGGCACGCAAGGAACTGTCATCAACGTGGAGAACAGCATCACGCTGTGGGAGTTTGCCGACAAGCGGCCGGAAGACGTCGAGGTGCGGAAGCAGTTCATGAAGATTGAAGGCGGTGGAGGGGTCGCCGATCCAGCCGCCATCGACTACGAGAACCACACGCGCAACTTCAAGGCCTTCCTCGAAGCACTCGAAAAGGGCGAGGATTTCTGGATCAGCGGGCCCGAGGCGCGCAAGGCCGTCGAAGTGATTCTAGCCATCTACGAGTCGGCCCGTGAAGGCAAGCTTGTCAACCTGGGCTAGCTGCCGATAGTATCCGGAGGTCCCGTCGGCTAGGCCCGGACCTCCGACTCAGGTGCCTGTGTCACCGCTGTGACGGTGGATGTGACCTGGATTTGTCGGGACTTATGCACGTTCAGCGTCGACGGCTTCTCGCGCATCAACTTGACGCCGCGACCGGTGACGAGCCCCTTTTCCTCGCGGATAAAGTCGAGGTACTGGAGCAAGGCCCATGCGCTGTTGCTCCAGCGCATTTGATAGCCTCGCTGCTGGGCTTGCCTCTCCATGATGAGGCGCTTCGATTCGTTGAAGACAAGATAGTCCAAGGCCTGGGCGATCTGCTCTATCGACCGTTCACCTGGATCAACCAGAATGCCGCGGGCATAGCGTCCGATCAGCAATCCCTCGGGACAGCGCTTGTTCGAGTGGATGAGTTCACGGGCGTAGCGGAACTTGGTGGTGATCGCGACCCGGCCCGAGCCCAGCGTGTCGGCCAGAATACCACTGGAAATCTGCTGCATGTTCAGGTAGGGCAGAAGCATCACATTCGTCGCCCCGTACAGTTTCAGGAGCATGTTTTCGCTCAAGAAACTGTCTAGAAACACCAAGTCGTGGTTGCTGACATCGGTCCCGGCAAGGTCGTTTGTCCGGCACCAGCGGAGGTTGGCGTCTTTCAAGGCCATGTCCAGTTGTGCCTGGAACTGGCGATAGGGCGCGCCCCCCTCGGCCTTGACGAACTCCGGGTGGCACTGGCCAGCGATGATATAGAGAATCTGCTTGCGCTGTCTTTCCGTACAAGACTCTTCGAGGAAGCGCCCGTAAGCACGGGTGGCATAGTCGATGCCCTTACCCGGGGAGAGCAGCCCGAGTGTTGTAATGAGAAAGCGACCCTCTAGTCCATATTCCTTCTTGAGTTCCAGGCGATCGAACTGGCAGGGGCTGTGCATGCGGATGCCGTGGTCGATGTGTTTCAACTTCGCATGGGCGATCCCGTAAACATCGGATTCCAGGATCTGAATAGCACTTTCGGTGGTTACCACCAATCCATCGCTATGTTCGGCCAGCGCCCGGATCGTCGCGTATTGATACGGGTTGGGTTCGTCCAAGACCGTGTGCAGATAGACCACGGTGGTCAGCCCCTTGGCGCGGAGGGCCTTGGCCATATTCAGAAAGTTTTCGCCCTGGCCGTCGTTGCCTTGGGCATCCGGATCGAGTCCGAATTCGTGCTGTAGCGTCACCGCAGTCGGGCACGTGCTCTGACCGGCGCGCGAGCAGATGTGCGTGATGGTATCGCGCCACGAATCGGGATTGTACTGGTCGATGACGAGATCGACTGGGATATCGTAGGGCCCGTGGCCGCGATCGATCGCGGCTACCCGGATGTAGCCGACCTCAGCCGTGAAGTGTGCCAGCGCGCTGGCCAGGTCGCGGGAGAAGGTGCCGATCCCGCACCGGCGCGGCGGGTACGTACCGACGATCCGAATGTTATACGGCATAAGAAATCTACCTCTTGGAATCCCGGTCCGCGGCGCAGCGATCAGATGGCGGCGAGCACCCCGTGTACATAGCCCACTGATTCGGCCAGACCGGGCAGCGGATCGTTCTCATCCTTCTCGTACTCGAAAGAGACGATGCCCTGGTAATCAATCTTGATGAGCGTGCGCAGGAACTTCGGGATATCGATGACGCCGCGTCCCACTTCGACAGTGTGCCCCTCGCGAACGGCGGCTGAAACATCCTTGATGTGGACGTCGTGCAGCCGGTCGGCATACTTTTCGGCCGAAACCGCCGGGTCGATTCCTGAGCGACACGTATGGCCTATGTCGTTGCAAAGGCCGATCCGCTGATCTAGATCTTTGATCAACTTATAGGCGCTGGCGGGGATGGGATAGACCTTGTCACCCGGTCCGTGATTGTGGATGGCCACCTTGATGTCGTACTGTTTAACCAAGCGGTCGACCAGTGGCAGCAACTCGTGCGCCGGGACGCCGATGATGGTCTCCATACCGGCAGCCTTGGCATACTCGAAGGCCTGGCGAACCTGGGCTTCATCGTCCATGTAGATGACGCCACCGCCGTAGAGCTCCAGACCGGCGTCCTTAACCTTCCTGGCGACTGCGCGAATATGTTCGGGACTGCTGTCCAGGGGCAGATGGAAACTCTTGAAGGCGATGTACTTCAGGCCCACGCGCTGTGTCATGGCCAGAGTCTGGTCCAGGTCGAACTTGCGCAGGGTATAGGACGCGAGACCCAGCTTGAGTTTCGGCTTCTTGGAGATCGCTTCGACGCCCGCGACGGGACGGATTACCGAGCCCGGAATCCCGGATACGACGGCCGCCGTGCCCAGCGTCGTCATTTGCAGAAATCGTCGTCTACTTCGGGGGGACTTCATAACGATCTTCTCCTTTGCTGAAAAGACTTTTCGAGGCCGTGTCCCGTTTTGCCCGGGGCCGACGCCGTGACTAGCATACCACAATTGGCCCGGATTATTGAGCGCAAAAAGTGGGGGCAGTTCTCCGGGGGCGCGCCCCCGAAATTGCACATTCGTGATCTTGGGGGCCTCGGTCGGAACGCCCGCTCAGGCTCGCTGTCGGCCAGGCCTGAAACGGTCGAGAAAGTCGGTCACAGACGCGTCACCTGCCGCTTTCCAGCGTGCGGGTGGGGAAGGCGTCCGGAGGATGGCTACCCGACACGTACTCGCCAGGGCCTAATCGAGGTCATTTGTGTGCAACATCCAGCGGGAGCCCACGGAGCCTTGGTCT
>CP070782.1:2216955-2224302 GCA_020346325.1 Phycisphaerales bacterium | reverse complement strand
GGCCATTTCTGAAGACGCCATGGTCGGCTCCGAGCGGCCGGAAGAGCGTTGTCTTGCCAGATGGCCTGGGCGCACTGGAGTGATTGTCTCAGGGCGGCGACCGTCGCGCGGCAATGCGGGCATTGGTCAATGTGCTCGCGGACGCGAGCGGCTTCGGCACCGGTCAAGGCCTCGTCGGCGAAATCGACGAGCAGTTCTTCGACTGTCTGACACGAATCGCGCTTCATCGTTCTATTCCTCGTTTCATCAGGGCCTGGGCTAAGGCCAGGCGCCCTTTGCGGAGCAGGCTGCGTACGGTCGAGGCGGGCATCTCCAGGGTCTGGCCAATCTCGGCCGACTTCATGTCACAAAAGTATCTCAAGACCAGCGGCTTGAGCCATTCATCGTCCAGGTCCTGCAATGCCTCGCGCACCGCTTCGAGTTGCTCCGACGCGACGGCGCTTTCAGCCGGGCCGCTCGGGGCCGCTCGCGACCGGCGTTCGACGAGGCCGGTCGCATGTTTGCGAAAGCGACCGACGCGGCGATGTTCGGTAATGCATTCATTCGTCGTCACGCGAATCAGCCAGCGGCGGCACTGACACCGGTTGGCGAAGGCGCCGGCGTGATGGAGGCACTTCAGCGATACCGTCTGGAGCACATCCTCGGCGTCGCCGCCCCGCAGGCCCAGGCCCGCGACGACCTTTCGCAACAGAGCCGTCTCGGCCAGGAAGACCTCGGCGGGCTTGACATCCGCCTGATCTCGGTCGGCCGACCCTGAAAGCTCTGAGTTGTCCATCGCCACGATTCGCACCTGTCCTCCCGTGCCTTACGCGTCTTCATATACCTTAACGCGCCGGGGGCGGCCCCTGTTGCGGAAAAGCGACGGAAATGGTTGGAGAGAGAATGAACCTGGGTATTGGCAGAGATGCCCTATGTGTCATCCTGAACGGAGCGTAGCGCAGTGGAGGATCTGGGCTGCGTGTGGAAAGTACTCCCTATTCCTGGCCCAGATCCTTCGGCGTTGCCTCAGGATGACAGCAAGACGGTACGGGGTCAGACGTTGTCCGGCACGATGAAGGGGGCGCGGTAGTTGCGGGAGACGTACATGTTGGCGTAGGCACCGAGCGTGCCCTCGAAACGCTCTTCGTCGGGGTTCATGGTGAGCATGGGGCCCATCCGGACGGGTGTCTTACCCAGGTCGATTTCGTGGGCCTCCAGATGTTGCTCGAAGCGGGCGAAGGCGTCGGCCAGGGTCTTCTCGCTCTTGATAGTCGCGCGGATTTCGTCGTTCGAGGCGTTCTGGCCCAGGCGATAGGAGATGTTGCCCATGTGCACCAGAGCGGCCGAGAGATGTCCCTGCAACACGGGGCTGCCCAGGTCTTCGGCCTTGCGGCTGCGAATCACGTCGAGAAAGTTGGTGCGCAGGTCCGTGCTGGTCGGCTCAAAGGTCTTGATCCGGTTGCCCTGGTTGTCATAGGCGGCGGTGGGTCCGGCGCCGGAGCCACCGGAGATGTAACCGTCTTCACATTGGATGATGGTGCCGATCTTGACGTTGCGATGTTCGTCCATCTGTTTGGCGCCCCAATTCTTGGCACGGGCTTCTTTGTCGGCGGGCAGGCCGCGGACCTCGAAGATGATGGGGGCTGGCTCGTAGTCGAGGAAGATGATCTGCGTGTTGGGCGTCTGGCCATCGTCGTCGTAACCGAAGCGACCGCCGATGCTCATCACGCGTCTGGGCAAGGTGTTCTGCCCCAGACCCCATCGGCAGCCATCCATGTAGTGGATGCCCATGTTGCCGAGATCGCCGTCGCCCGTGCTCCAATCCCAATGCCAATCGTAGTGAAGGTATTCGCGTTGGAGGGGGACCATGGAGGCCGGGCCCGACCAGAGGTTGTAGTCGAGCGACGCCGGCAGTGGCCGTGGGCCATTGACTTTGCCGATGCTGGGCCGTGGCTTGTAGTTGAGACCGTGGGCGTAGAGAATCTTGCCTAAGTGACCTTGTCGGATGTAGGCGAAGGCCTCGGCAAAGCCCGAGCGTTCGCGCGGGCCGTGCGGGGCCTGGACGATGCGCTTGTACTTCGCCGCCGCCTCGACCATTTTGCGGCCCTCGAAGATCGTATGCGAGGTGGGCTTCTGCACGTACACGTCCTTGCCCGCCTGGCAGGCCCAGATCGTCGCCAGCGCATGCCAATGATTGGGGGTCGTGACAATGACGGCGTCGACGTTCTTGTCGTCCAGCAGCGCGCGCAGGTCGGTATAGGCCTTGATGCTCGGGTTGTGGCTCTTGAGTTTTTCGATTTGCGGCATCAGGTGGGCCTGGTCGCAATCGCACAGGGCGCTGAAGCGAATGCCCGGAATCTTGAGGAAGGCGCGAATCTCGTTTTTGCCCATGCCGCCGATTTTCACGCTGGAACCGACCCCGATGACGCCGAGCCGGATCGCATCGTTGGCGCCGAGCACTTTCGAAAACGGGGTGGCCATGGCAGCGCCGGCCGCCAGGGACGTTTTGAGGAAGTCACGTCGATTCATCGCTTCACTCCTACAGGCTTGATTCTACAGTGCGTTCTGGTAGGCGAGAAAGAGCGCCCGGTAGTATTTCATCAGGCGGATGGGCTCACAACTGGCGGGGATCTCTGCGTCGCAGTAGCCCTGGTAGCCCGCCTGTTTGAGCAAGCGGAAGAACTTCCGATAGGGATATTGCTCATCCCACAGCTCGTGCATGTGGATGTTGCGGATGCGGTCTTTGACCGAATTGAAATTGGCCTCGAAGCCCGGGCCCTTGGTGTCGTTGTGGTCGCAGTTCCAGTTGATGTAGACGTGGGGACTTTCGGAATAGTCGATCATCTTCTTGATCTTGCCCACGATGTTGGTCCCGCGCCCGTGGACACAGACGCGGATTTCCACGCCATGGTCATGCCCGAACTCGCCCACCTCGCCCAGTGCCTTGCCGATTTGCTCCAACGTCTGTTCTTCCGGGACACCGGCGGGGATCGCATTGGGGAAAACGCGGATGCCCAGGGCGCCGAGGTCGCGGGCCAGGAGCGTGTATTCCTTGGTATCCTCGATATGCTCGCGCAGTTCCGCCGGGTCGGGGTGGTGGTACGAGAAGGCGCTGGCCAGGCTGATCTTCAGGCCGGCGTCCTCAAAGCGCTTGCGCACCGCTTGTCGTTGGGCCCTGCTGAGCGTCACTTCCACGCCGTGCGCGTGGGTCGTTCGCAGCTCGATGTGCTCGAATTTCGTCTCGGTGCAATTCTTGATGATGGTATCGATATCCCAGCCTTTGGCCAGATTGTACGACATCAGGCCCAGTTTCAGAGCCCGGTCGTTGCCACCACTGGAAGGTTGCGCGCTAAGCGTGGCTGAGCCGGTCAGAGCCACTGTCGAAGCGGCGGCTGAGGCAAGAAGTTGACGCCGATGGATACGGGTACGGTTGGTCATGGCCCTTCTCCCAAACTAGTTTTGCATTCTTCGTTTCCTAGGTTGCCTCGGCCTTCGAACGCGCGAGCTGGTCGAGGGCGACGGCGCCGATGATGATGGCCCCGATGACCACGAGTTGGATGTTGGTCGAGATGCCGAGCAGGGTGCAGCCGTTACGCAGGAAGCTGATCAGCAGGGTGCCGACAATGGTCCCGATGACCGTGCCGCGCCCGCCCGAAAGGCTGGCGCCGCCGATCACGACGGCCGCGATAATATCGAGTTCGAGACTGATACCGGCGGTCGGCTGGGCTGAGATGGTCCGACTCATCTGGATCATGGAGGCCAGCCCCACGAACAGCCCGGTCATGCCGTAGATCGCGATCAAGTTGCGATCCACGTTGACGCCCGCGTGGAAAGCGGCTTCGCGGTTCGAGCCGATGGCGTAGGTGTACCGGCCCAGCGGCGTGTAGCGCAGCACGAAAAAGCCCGCCAGCACGACCAGCGCCAGGATCAAGACGCTGACCGGAACGCCCAGCACATTGGCTTGTCCCAGGAAGGTGTAGGTGGGGACATCGTACATCTTGCTGTTGTTGATGATGTAGGAGGTGCCGCGAAAGGCGCTCATGGTGCCGAGCGTGACGATAAAGGGCGGCAGTTTCAATTTGGTGATCAGCGCACCGTTGAGCAGGCCGCAGAGCAAGCCCGTCCCAATTCCGACTCCGGTCCCAACCACCATCGCGGCGCCGCCGGCGTCCGGTCCGCCCACCTTGAGCATTACGCCGGCGCCGACCATGCCGGCCAGGGCCATCATCGAGCCGACGGACAAATCGATGCCGCCGGAGATAATCACGGCGGTCATGCCCATGGCGATGATCCCGTTGACACTGGAGCGGCTCAGTACGTTGAGAAAGTTCTCCGCCGTCAGGAACGTATCGGGCTCCAGGGCCGACAAGGCCGCGATGAGGAGCGTCAAGGTGGCAAAAGGTAGCAATTGTCGGATGAACTTGCTCATCTAGTTCTCCTCCACGGCCGCCAGGTGCATAACCTGTTCCGGCGTGGTCTCCTTCGTTACGAGGTTGCCCACCAGCTTACCGCGGCGCATGACCAGAATCCGGTCGGCGACGCCGAATAGTTCGGGCAGTTCCGATGAAATGAACAGAATCGCCTTGCCCTGCTGGGCCAGGGTGTTGAGCAGGCCGTAGACTTCGGCTTTGGCGCCGACGTCGATACCACGTGTCGGCTCATCGAAGATCATGAAGGTCGAATTGGCCAGCAGCCAGCGGGCGACGAGCAGCTTCTGTTGATTGCCGCCGGAAAGTGAATCGGTGGGCGCCTCCGGATTGGCCCACTTCACGGCGATGCGCTCTCCCGCCTCCTTGGCAATCCGGACCTCCTGGGTGGGCTTGATCAGCGAGCCCATGCCGATCTGCTCGAGATTCGGCAGCGTGATGTTATAGCTGCAGGGCAGTTCCAGGCAGAGCCCCGTACGCTTGCGGTCTTCCGTCAGCAGGGCGATGCCGCTGGCGATCGCGTCGCTCGGTGAGTCGATATTCAGCTCTCGACCGTTCAGAATCACGCGGCCAGAGGTCTTCTTATCGACCCCGAAGATGGCCCGTGCCACTTCCGTGCGACCGGCGCCGACGAGCCCCGCCATGCCGACGATCTCACCGCGCCGGACGTCGAAACCGACATTGTCGATGCCCGCCTCGGACGAGAGATCGGAGACCTCCACCAGGGTGGGCCCGACCTCGACGCTTCGCGCCGGGAAATAGTCGTTCAACTCCCGACCCACCATGTGGTGGACGATCTGAGGGATGTCGAGTTGGGCCATGGGTTCGGAATGAACGAGTTGCCCGTCACGGAGGACGCTTACCTCGTCGGCCAGCTCGATGATCTCTTCGAGTCGATGCGAGATGTAGATGATGGCCAGGCCTTTTTCCCGCAGTTGCCGGACGACTTCGAACAGCCTGACGGTTTCCCGCTCGCTCAGGGAAGACGTGGGCTCGTCCATCACGATGATGGAAGCATTGCGGCGCAAGGCCTTGAGGATCTCAACGATTTGGCAGTCCCCGGTGGAGAGGTCTTCGACGCGGGTAGCCGGATCGAGATCGAAATCGTACTGCCGGGCCAGGTCGCGGGTCTGGATTGCCATCTGGTGGTGACTGACCGTCCAGGGCAGGGGCCCCTGCGGCTCGGCGCCGAGGAAGATGTTCTCGGCAACGGTCAACTGCTCGGCCAGGTCCAGTTCCTGGTAGATCATGGAGACGCCCGCCTCGATGGCCTGAGCGGGATTGGCCAGTGTCTGCGGCCTGCCCTGGATCTCGACAGATCCCGCGTCGGGTTGGTACACACCGGCCAGGATCTTCATGAGGGTGGACTTGCCCGCGCCGTTTTCTCCGACGAGGGCGTGAACCGTTCCCGCCCGGGCGGCGAAGCTGACGTCACACAGTGCCTGGACGGGGCCAAAGCGTTTTGAAATCCCCTGCATGCGCAGGGCTGTGCCACTGGGAGCAGCGGTCTGTGGCTGTACGGCATTCATATTTGCGAGTTGAGCAACTCCCGAACCTTCGGATCACTGAGCCGGTCCTGGGTGATCAATTCGACGCCGGTATCGACCTCCTTGGGCACGGTTTCGCCCTTCTGGTGGCGGACGATGGCCTTGACGCCCTCATAGCCCATCTTGAAGGGGTTCTGGATGATCAGACTGTCGAGGTCGCCTTTCTCCAGGCCGTCGACGACCATGGGCCAGGCGTCGAACCCCACCATCTTGATCTTCCCTTCGCCCTGGTCCGCGTTGCGCAGGGCCGTCAGCGCTCCGCCTGCCGTGGTGGCGTTGCAGGCGAAGATCCCATCGACCTCGGGATTCCTCGTCAGCATGTCGTCGGTGACATCCCGGGCCTTGTCCGTGGTCGGCGGGCTGGGATATTGCGCGTCGACGATCTCGATTCCGGGCGACTCCTTCGCCAGCGTTTCGGTGAAGCCGGCCAGGCGCGCATCGGTCGATCCCGAGTTGGGGGTCCACCGGACGATGATGACCTTGCCCTGGCCGTTGAGGATCTTGCCCATACGCTGGGCAGCCAGGACGCCCCCTTTGTAGTTGTCCGTGGCCATGTAGGAGAGAATGTTCTCCGTTTCGACGCCCGAATCGACGATCACGCACGGGATCCCCCGTTCGTGAACCTTCTCCACCACCGGAACCAGCGCTTTGCGGTCGCTGGGGGCCAGGACGATGCCGGCGACTTTCTGGGCCATCATGTCCTCGACGATCTGAACCTGTCGCTCGCGGTCGGTCTCGACCTCCGGGCCGTTCCAGAGAATCTCGTAGCCCTCTTCGACGCCGGCCTTCAGAGCGCCTTGGCGCACACCTTCCCAGTAGACGGAAACGGTCTCCTTGGGGACGACACCGATCTTCTTCGCTCCCTGATCGCGTCCTTTGCGCAGCAGCCCGACGCCCACAAACACGCCCGCCAAGACGAGCAGGAGTACGACCCACACCGTGTTCTTCATAATCTCCGCTCCCATCGAAGTCGACCAAGCTGGGCTTAGTGAATCAGCCCACGATGTTCATAATCGGCTCCTCAGAATAGTCCTTTTCGCACCGTGCTGCAACGGTTTTGTTGTCTGCTTCCCAGAGGCGATCCCCCCGACCAAAGTGCCACGGTGGTCAATCACTTCTTGACGTCTGTGGCTCCAGCCGTCATTCTATGGTGTTTTTCACGGGCCTGGAGATGCAGTCGCGACCGAGCCCGGACGGGAAGAAAGGCTAGTTAAAGATGAGGTCCGACCAATGGCAGATCAGTCAGAAGCGTTGACCGGTGGTGAGGCAACGACAACAACGTCGTGTTCTCGTGCTGGTGGGGGAGAAAACTCGGCTCTGATTCCGGCTGGGATATTCTTTCCCTTCATTCTTCTTGCCAGTTGCTTCATGTGGTGGGGGATCGCCAATAACAT
>CP070782.1:2213463-2216855 GCA_020346325.1 Phycisphaerales bacterium | reverse complement strand
GTAAAGATTCCGGCCGGGAACAGCGCGACGCCGAGCCCCAGGAATAATGAGCGACCGAATTCGTTTTCATCCATGAAGCAGGCACCAAGAAGCATTGTGGCGCCGAATGCAACTGCTATCGAGCCAAGAAGCGTTGATACTGTTATGCGAGTGTCTCTGTCTCCACTGAGTTTCGTCTTCATGACTTCCCCTTTCTTCTGCCAGCGGCAGGTTTAGGTCTTGGCTGTACTGTCCAGTGTCTTCTGTACAAAAAACGTGAGTGAGAAAATGTCCAAGCCATCTTGTTTCATGCTGTACCGCAATATCCTAGGCGTGTGCCACAGGACTTTGCACCGCGTCACGGGAACGAAAGGTCTGCGATACGTCTTGTGTGCCGGTTGGCATCACGCGCCACCAGAAGGGGCATTCGGTCACTCAGCCGGATTGTCGAAGCCTCTCCAAGCATAGCTTCCCCGATTCTTTCTGGGGTATAGCCTACCGAAGACCTGCGTCCCGGTCAATCACCTTTGCGGCTGCGCCCGAATCACACCCACGCTCATTGGTGAGGTTTTCGGCCTCGGGCACGGTCATTTCGACTGGAGGCCGGCGGGCGGAACGGAGAAATCTCTTTTCGATTGATCACTGGTCCAATTCGTGTCAGGCGTTCCGTCTCTCCACGAGATTTCTCCACTCCGCTGCGCTCCGGTCGAAATGACAGCGTCCGCTGTCGGGGAGGCCTTCTTCGTAGTAGGCCCGTGAGCGCCTGCGCCGAGCGGAGGCGAGGGGGCATTTGGGGAAAGAGAACGCCTTACGGCGTCACTAAGAACGGGGGGGCGATATAACTGCGTTTGCGGGCGGGAGTTAAGATTCTTTGGGTTTTTCCTTGACGCCGAGGGGCCAGAAAGTAAGATGAATAAAGAACATAACTGTGAATAGGAAGTAGTAAATAGAAAATACTCAATACCCAATGGCAAATCTTGGAGGGAGACTCATGGCTAGTGACGCGCAGATTCGGGCGAATCGTTTGAATGCACAGAAGTCGACGGGGCCGCGGACGGCGGCGGGCAAGGCGACGGTGGCGCAGAATGCGGTCAAACATGGGCTCTCGGCCCATCAGGCCGTGATTGTGGGCGAGGATGTGGGGGAGTTTGAGTTCTATCGCGACCGGATGCTGGCCGAGCTGGCGCCCGAAGGGGCGATGGAGTCCATGCTGGCGGACCGGGCAGTCGGCCTGGCCTGGCGGCTGCAGCGGGCCGAACGTCTCCAGAACGAAGCCTTCGACGCACTCTATGAGAAGGACACGACCGGTCCCCTCGCGCGGCTGAGCCAAAGCTTGCGTGCGAAGGAACAGGCACGGCTGGGCGGTGACGCGGAGGGGCGGGATCTGGCCGGCGGCCGCGTCGTCGTGCGGGACTTCGCCAACAGCCGGGTCCTGGACCGCCTGCTGATGTACGAGCGCCGCCTCGAACACAGCCTGTTCAAGACCATGACAGAACTGCAAAGACTGCGTCTTCTGCGCGAGGTCGAGTCGGACGAGGAAGTTCCCACGCCTCGGCCCACCGACGCGGAGCACTCAGCACCCGATCGTGCAAAACAAACCCAATCCGCATCGGCCTCAACTGAAGCTAAGTCCCGTACTGGAAGGGACGTACGCGAGAATCACGAGGCGACGCCCGCGCCGAAACAAAGCCAATCAAAGCCAATTTCGCCCGCGCCGGAGGCCGAGCAAGGCCGGGAGTCCTGTCCGAACGGCGGTGCGGAAGTGGGATCCGGCAGTTTTCAGTCGGAAAGCCCTGCGGTATACTCGGTTCCATCTCAGGCCGGGTGCGATTTAGAGCATTCGACCGGTACGGCCGTGGGTCTCAGATAGTGTGGAAAAGGAGTCATTATGAAGCGAACGAGCAGACGCGAGTTTCTCAAGAGCCTGGGTGTGGTGGCCGGAGCCGCCAGTGCCTTTTCGCTGTCATCGAGCTGGGTGAGCCCGGCCTCGGCGCAAAGTCAGTCCCAGCGGCGGCCCAACATCATCTTCATCATGAGTGACGACCACGCGTCGCACGCGCTGAGTTGCTACGGCAGTAAGATCAACCAGACGCCCAACCTCGATCGCATCGCCAACGAAGGGATGCGCTTCACCAACGCGTTCTGCACGAACTCCATCTGTGCGCCATGCCGGGCCGTGGTGCTGACCGGCAAGTACAGTCACATCAACGGCGTCAAAGACAACCGTCAGAAGTTCGACGGTTCGCAGCAGACCTTCCCGAAACTGCTCCAGCAGGCCGGTTACGAGACCGCCATGATCGGCAAGTGGCATCTCAAGACCGACCCGACCGGTTTCGATTACTGGAACGTCCTTCCCGGGCAGGGGGCCTACTACAATCCGGTCATGATCGAGATGGGCCAGCGTAGGAACTACACGGGCTACGTCACGGACATCATCACCGACCACTGCCTCAACTGGCTCAAGGGCCGCGATACGGACAAGCCTTTCTGCCTGATGTATCATCACAAGGCGCCGCACCGGCGCTGGGAGCCCGGGCCGGACCATCTGACGGTGTACGACGAGACGACGATTCCCGAGCCGGACACGCTGTTCGACGACTACACGGGCCGTGGACGCGCCGCCAAAGAGCAGGATATGAGCATCGCCAAGACGATGACCGCCAACGACTTGAAACTGACGCCCATGAAGAGGCTGACGCCCGAACAGAAGACGAGATGGGACGCGGCCTATGGGCCCAAGAACGAGGCGTTCGAGAAGGCCAACCTCCAGGGCAAGGATCTCGTGCGCTGGAAGTACCAGCGCTACATGAAGGACTACCTGCGCTGCATCGCCTCGGTGGACGACAACGTCGGCCGGCTGCTCGACTATCTCGACGAGTCCGGCCTGGCGCAGAACACCGTGGTGGTCTATACTTCGGATCAGGGCTTCTACCTAGGCGATCACGGCTGGTTCGACAAGCGATTCATGTACGAGGAGTCGCTGCGCATGCCGCTGCTCGTGCGCTATCCGAGGGAGATCAAGGCGGGGTCGGTCAACGGGGACCTTGTCATGAATCTCGACTTCGCGCCGACGTTCCTCGATCTGGCCGGCGTCGCCAGGCCCGACGACATGCAAGGTCGATCGATGCGTCCGGTCCTCAACAGCGCGACGCCCGCGGACTGGCGCAAGGCGGTCTATTATCACTACTACGAATATCCCGCCGTGCACAGTGTGAAGCGACACTACGGGGTACGGACGCAGCGATATAAATTGATCCACTTCTATTATGACATCGACGAATGGGAGCTGTACGACCTCGAGAAGGACCCCGGCGAGATGAAGAACGTCTACAGCGACCCGGCCTACAAGGACGTCCGCACGGAGTTGATGATCGAACTGAGGCGGCTGCAAAAGCAATACGGCGACTCGGACG
>CP070782.1:2208077-2213363 GCA_020346325.1 Phycisphaerales bacterium | reverse complement strand
TCGCCGTGCCAACGGCCACCGCCCGCTCGGCCGCCAGCGCTTCACGCTGGCGGAATTGTTTGAGCTTGCCACGGTCGGCTTCGAAGCGGTCCAGCAGTCCGACGCAACCAGGAGCCAGGAAGAAAGGGCCCACGTAGATCAGGAACTCACTGTGCACCGACAGGCCCAAAATGATGCAGAGGGCCGCGATCGGCAGACAGATCGTCGCCAGCCACTGGCTCCGGATCGGCCCCGCGGCCGAGGCGGCCAGGTTGTACGGGGCGTCGGGGGTGTAGTTGCCCTCGTCCTTGCGCACGCCGTAGAACTTGCCCCACGGAATCAGCAGAAGCATCTGGACGTACCAGGCGATCTGACTGCCCTGCATATCCTTCTCGGCCCGCTCCTGGGAATCCCTGTTCAGCGCCGTCAGCTTCACGGCCGTCAGGAAATGGCCCATTTCGTGAATGGCACCGGCGATATGGCAGGGCAGATACAGCACTGCCAGCGAGATCCATAGCTCCGGCTTGGTGGGGAGAAACATGAACTTCAGCACCTCAAACTTCGCATTGCCCCCCTCGGCCACCACCTTGCCCAGTTCTTCGGTAGGCAAGTTGAGCACCGAGGAAATGAGCGCCGCATGGAAAGGACACCAACTTGTGGTTGGCGATTACCCAGCCGCGCTCCAGGTAACCGGCCGGGTTGACCCGCGCCGTCCCGTCCGAAGCCGCCGGTCGGCACCTGTGACTGGCAATCTTCTCTCTCAAGCCGCTCAGTTGGGTCATTCGTTACTTCTCCTTTGCTGATATTTTCTGCTCATGAGGCCTTTGAGCACGCTTTATCACCGGCAGGCGATGCTCACCCCCCCCCTCTGGCAGCGTGAAAAACGCCGTTTCCGCCAAGGGCGCGGTCCCATGCGTGCGTTCCCGGACCGGGAGGGGGCAGAACATACCGGTTTTCGCCTGTGGCGTCAAGGGCTGATTCCGTAGCTTTCGCTCTCTCGTGGGCGGGAGCGGACAATTCGCAGGTTCGTGGCCTCGTGATCCGGCAGGCGTCGAGCCCTTGTCGTCCCCGAACGGTGGGCTGGTGAGACGCGCGCCGGGCCCCTCGGCGGCTTCGCCGCTGGATCCGCAACGTGTTGAACTTGTCAGTGAAACACCCCAAACCAGACACGTCTCTCGAAAATTCCGGCGCGGCACACGAGAAACATGAGAAATCTGTAACATTTCGCCGACTCCAACGTCCATGGTAGTGGAGGTGGTCGGCATCCAGTCCAGGACACGACGACCCTCTCCGGGAGTGACCTGCAAAACCTTACCCAGACCTTTCGCGAGAGGGCCGACCCGCGGAGGATCGGTCCTTTTTCATTGCCTGTCCCTCGTCTGACAGCTATGATGTTGCGTCTATGAGGATTCCGTTGACCAAGTACGGATGGCCCCAGGTGGTGGTCTATCCGGTTGTTGTCGTGGTTGGGATGCTGGGGGCTGCTCTGGTCGGATACGGGCGCGCGCCGGTGTGGGCCCTGGCGACCGTGGAGCTGGCCCTGGCGGCGGTTCTGGTTTGGGCTCTGATGTTCTTTCGTGATCCCCACCGAGACATCCCGACTGACGACGCGGTGCTGATGGCCCCCGCCGACGGCAAGGTGACAGACATCGAGACGCTGGAGGAAACCGATCTCTTCACCGGGCCAACCCTGCGGATTGGCGTCTTCCTCAGCATTTTCAACACCCACATCAATCGCGCCCCCTGCAACGTCACCGTCGAAAAGATCACCTATCGCAAAGGCAGATACGTCAACGCGATGAATCCGCTGTCGAGCAAGGTAAACGAATCAAATACCCTGGTCATGGTGCGGGCGAACGAACCCAAGGACCGGCTCGCGGTCAAACAGATCAGCGGTGCGATTGCCCGGCGTATCGTCTGCGCCGCCCGGGAAGAGCAGCAACTGGCTCGGGGAGAGAAATTCGGCATGATAAAATTCGGTTCGCGGACCGAACTTTACATCCCGGCCCACGAGTGTTTACAGTGTACGGTCGAGGTAGGTGACAACGTCAAGGCGGGCATCACCCCTATGGTAAGGTACGCAAAATGACACGATTCAGATCGAGGGGCAACAAGGCCCGGCTGCTGCGGCGCGTCCGTCGCCAGCGGGTGAAGTACATCACCGTGCTGCCGTCCCTGATTACTCTGCTCAACGGCGTCTTCGGGTTTACAGCGATCGTTTTCGCCAGCCGGGGGGCTGCACAGGGCATTGCAGGCTTCTCCTACTTCGCCATGGCCGGCTATATGGTCCTGCTGGCGATGTTCGCCGACATGCTTGACGGCCGACTGGCACGGATGAGCCAATCCACCTCCAGTTTCGGCGGGCAGTTAGATAGCCTCTGCGACCTCGTCAGTTTTGGCATCGCCCCGGCCTTTCTCATGCTCAAGGCCATCGAAGGCCGACTGGAACTGACCACGCCGCTCAGTGGCGGATTGTTCCATCGCTTCGTCTGGCTGGCCGCACTGGCGTACATAAGCTGCGCCACCATCCGTCTGGCTCGGTTCAACGTGGAGAACGAGGAGAATGAGGCAGCCCACATGAGCTTCGCGGGCCTGCCCACACCGGGAGCGGCCGGGGCGATCGTCAGCCTGGTCATCTTTCACCAGGAAGTGATGCCGAACCTCGATGCGGTCATCTTCACACTCCCGTTCCTGACACTGGGCACCGCTGTTCTGATGGTCAGCAGGATCCGATATCCGCACGTCCTGAACCTCTATATCCGAGGCAAGCAGCCGTTCAGCTATCTGATGAGAGTACTGCTGTTCCTGGGCCTGGTGCTGTGGAACATGCAGGTGGCACTCGTGCTGATTTTCGGGATCTTTGCCGGCAGCGGGTTCGCCAGATGGCTTTACTCCAGGGCCGTACAAGAAGGAAGGCGGCTCTTGTCCTCAGACCAGCATTTCGAGGCTCATCCTTCGGGTGAGTCAGACGCGTAAGGCTAAAGTCGATCCGGCCGACGATTCAGACCGCATTTCACGGGCGTCGGAAGACCGACCGCTATTGCAGAGCGCCGGCTGGTATCTCGGAAGGCGTCCCGTGCGGCTGGGTCTGAGGATGTGAGTCCTGCCCACGGGCACTGGACTGGTTCATCCGGTAGTAGCGATCCACCACCGTAGCCAGACGCGCCAGAACCTCTCGACCCTCCTCACTGGCTTCCAGGCCGACGATCTGGAGGCCAAGGCACAGGCCAGTGTGATCGGCCGTGGGTAGGACGCTGCGAATCTGAGCCGTGAACATCAGCGGCATCTCATAGGGCATAGGCGTGAACCGCACGCCTACGAACTGCCCTTTGCGAAACTCCGACTCCCCTACACCTGCGGTGGGACCGGCCGTCGCGCCCTTTAGCGGTACGATGAGCTGGGCGCCGCCAGCCGAGATATCCATCAGGCTGCCCTCGAAGTACGCATGCAGGGCCTCCTTCTTGGTTCGGCGCTGGCTGGTGCGGTGCCAGACGACCACGCTGACCTTCAGCGACTCGGGAACGTTGACACGGAAATAGCTTCGTCGCTGCACCACCCCGATACGATCCGGCACCGCCAACACAATGGTCCCGCCGGCTTCCGGATCGGCCGACGGCTCCAGCGCGACCACGCTGGTGTCGAACACGAATTTCCCGTAGGCGTGCTTAAAGCTCACGCCGACGGGCTGATGAACACGGATATTCACAGGGTGCGGCCTCTTGGCAGGACGGCAACCTTCGAGGTACAGCTTGTCACCGGCGAGATCCTTCATGAGTAGTTTCGCCACATGCCATTTGTCCTTTGACAAGTAAGACATGATCGCCGGTGCCTGGCCTTGCACGACCGTCTGAAGCAAAGACTGCGACTCATGCCCTTCCAGCATGACGATTTCACTCATGTCAGCCTCCCATGTGTCCTTCTCAGATTGACGCTTTCTCAGAGGCTTGGACGGCCTGCCCCTGGTGTTCAGCAGTTCCAGGGGGTCAATCGGTGCCACCCTCCTCCGGGGGGTTTTGGTGCGCTGCGCCCTTGTTCTTGCGCCAGGCCCCACGGACTTCCCGGATAAGGCCCCCTTATAGCATAGATAATGTTCGGCTATTCACCAAGGTGGCCTTAGTTGAATTCCCCTCTGAAGATAAAGAAGGCCGACACCACGGACAGCAGAGCAAGGCCCGATAATACCAGCCGTCTTGGCCTCGTGATAACGATGCGCGTTCCACAGAACCGCGCAGGCAGAGCTGTGTGTCACGAGGGAGTCACCTGGCGCGAAAGGCGGACCCTCACGGCACTGAGGATTGCCCTCGTCCCACCAATCGGTTACCCTTCTCAGCGAACACCGATCACATCGATCCTCTGGGGCACGACGCGCAAAGATGCAACAGGATTTGGCACTGGGACTGCTTTGGTACGCGGTATTCATCGTCTCGCTGACGAGCCATGAAGCCGCCCACGCACTGACCGCCTTGAGATGCGGCGATCCGACCGCCTACGATGCGGGCCTCGTCACGCTCGATCCCGTCGCCCACATCCGTCGCTCGCCGTTCGGCATGGTGATCGTACCCATCGCCAGTTTCTTCCTAGGCGGCTGGATGATGGGCTGGGCCAGCACTCCTTACGAGCCTCATTGGGCCCAAAGCCATCGCAAGTACGCGGCACTCATGGCACTGGCGGGCCCGGCAGCCAACCTCGTGCTGATCCTGATCGCCGCCCTGTTGATTCGAGGGGGCATGTTAGCCGGCTGGTTTAAAGCGCCGCAATCAGTGGAGACCTTCGAGCAAATTACCACGGCCGGCGCACCGGGCATGGCCAACGGTGCCGCTATCCTGGTCAGCGTGCTCTTCTCCCTGAACCTCATTCTGCTGGTCTTCAACCTGCTGCCGCTGCCCCCGCTCGACGGCAGTGAGATCGTCACTCTCTTTCTCGACGACAGTACGGCCGAACGCTACCGGGCTGTGATGGGCCAGCCGACGGCCCAGATGGTGGGGCTGATCGTCGCCTGGCACCTGATCGACTTCCTCCTCGATCCGGCCCGACTGATCGCCCTGAACCTGCTCTATCCCGGCGCCGGGTATCATTAGGCGCTCAGCTGACTTGCATTATCATGGTGGTGGCACGCCGATGCGTTTGTCGTCCTGAGCCCACGGCGAAGAGCCTACCCTTGTATGGTGATTGTCCCGTGCTAATGTGTTCGGCAGTTGTCCGACGCATAGTGTTCGGGCAGATTGGGATTCTCCAGGAGCCTCAACAGGCAAGGACGCTGCTTTGCGATCAACTCTTGTAGACCTGCCAGATCTCCGGCCTGACTGT
>CP070782.1:2195857-2207977 GCA_020346325.1 Phycisphaerales bacterium | reverse complement strand
CGATTTCGGGGCGCCAGGCGATTACGTTCGGGCCGGCTCCAGTCACCTTAGCGAGGTCGTGGTGCCTCAGTCCCCACGAGCGGAGTCCAGCCTGGTTATCCCGCCGATCGTCACGCCTTCGTCTTGCCTTTCGAGATCCCCAGATCATATCTATTTCAGGTTTACTCCTCTATCGAGATCTTTTGCCCGTCTACGCCCTCGCCCGAAACCGGGGCGCCGGCGCCGAAGTGGACGTAGTCCACCCAGGCGCAGTCGCTGCCGGATGAGCCACTGCTGTCCTTGTCGTACACCCATTTGAGCGTGTGCGTGCCGGATGTGGTGATCTCCTCGGTGACCTCCACCCAGCCGGCGATGCCCGAGCGGGTGGCCCTCCACGTATCGTCGATGTAGAAGCTCACCTGATCGCCGTTCGCGGAGGAAATCTCCCACCGGACGAAGAGGTTGTCGTAGGTGTAGCTGTGCATACTGGTGCCGCTGCTGTCGGTGACCGCCATGGTCAGGCGATTGCCTCGCTGCGTCACGTGAAGCGGAATTCCGGGAACCACCACTCTCGCTAGCCGTGCCATGCCCTTAGCTTAGCCGCAGGCCGCCTGGGAGTCAATAGAAAGGACCGAGAACAGGCGACGGACAACAGCACCGTCTGCCGTCCGTCGTCCGTCCTCCGGGCCCCGGGGCCGTGGGGATTTTGCTTGGTGGGGCCGGTGGGCGCCGCTAGAATGGAGGCGTGTGGAGACACGATGGGGTCAGGGCGGGCCCGCGGTGAGGAAACGGAGTCAGAACGCCTGCGGTCCGGCGCCGGTCGAACCGGCGGGCCTAAAGAACATGTCGCGCCGATGATTCTGTGAACCAAAGAGGATTGCTGCTGTCATGGAACCGGTTGCCCTCTACAGGACGTTCAGTCAGGACTTCTTCTACAACTTCCACAAACACTCGACCGACCTGGAACTGGAAGAACTGGGCACGAAGTACACCACCTGGCTGGAGAAGAACGGGCCGACCGTCAACGCCATTTTGAAAGGCACACAGCACCCCACCGCCCTGCGCGACGAGGCCCGGCAGGAGCTGGAGTTTCTGGCGCGGATGGAGGCGAAGTTCCCCAAGCAACTGCCGCTGAACATCGTCGGCGAGCACTTCGAGAGCGAGACGGGATTTAGCAAGCTGGACGGCCAATTGCGCCGGCTGGTGGAGGGTCGTTCGCATCTGGTGCGTCTGATCAAGCCGGCCGAATACGACAAGAACTACTGGTTCTACGCCGCCAGCGATCCCCCGCCGCAACACGTGTTCTGCCTGGAGTTCGGCTTGGACATGATCGAATATCTCAAGCGGGTACGTGACACCAATAGGAAGAAACTGGCGAATCTGCGCCGGGCCCTGGCCTTTCGCAAGAAAGAGATCTGCCAATTCTGGACCCTGGCCCCCTACTTACCTCACGGCTTGATGCAGTCGGGTTATCCCTGGGACGTGAGCATGATGACGATCTTGCGGCTCGCCGGCCGGCGGTTCGCGCGGGATGGGCAGCCGTTTGCCGGCACGGCCAAGTTCCAGTTGGGCTATGACGAGAAGATGCCGACGCACTTGCTGGCCCGCCTGGAAGCGATGCGCGACGTCGGGGCGATCAAGCGCGGCGAGTATGCGACCCAGTACGGCATCGAGCCGCCGGAGGAGTAGCATTCGTCCGCACGGCCCCGCATGCGCCGTCCGCCGGCAACCCTACAACCCCTACGCATAGTACAATCGCTACGACCGAAACCCCCGGCCGGAATGATCGCGGCGAAAAAAATACGTACGTGTTTTCCCTTAATTCGCGCGTCAGCTCGGCGCGCACCGCTCGGGCTCGGCAACCGCCCCGTTCCGATGCCGTGCGAGGTGGTAACGTCGTCGGCGTTCGACCGCGCGCCGTGGCCGGCCGCGGCCGAACACAACCCCCGATAATAGCATCGCTGCCAAGTCCAGAACACCGGTCGGACGGGCGAGAACCGCACGGGCACCGCTGCCTCGACGTAGTAATGAGAGCCGTTCGAGCGAGCGCCACGCGGCACACGGTCGGCGCCATGGCCCGTTCCGGCCGCTTGCGTGTCTGCCGGCGCCTCGGCAAGTGGGCGGCGGGGAAAAACAAGCGTTACGAATCGGCCAGAAATGGTACAATATAGTGGAGCTCATAGAAGATACCTCTTGGAGGAGGGTTAACCATGAACGCCCGAGCTTTCTCGCGACTGGGGCTCGTTGTGGCCGCGGTGTTGCTCACATCGCTGGCTGTCGCTCAAGCCAAAATCATCCGTGTGGATGCCGACGGCGGTGCCGACTTCCGCACCATCAAGCCTGCGGTCAGTGCCGCGCGGAGTGGTGACACGATCATCGTCGAAGCCGGCACCTATACCGGTGACGGCGTCCTCGATATCGTCCTGGCCGGCAAGGTCCTGACCATTCAGAGCACCGATCCGAGCGACCCCGAGGTCGTAGCCGCGACGGTGATCGACTGCCAGAGCAAGGACGAACGGGGCCACCGGTTCATGGAGATCTCGCGGGACACCGGTGCGGGGCTGATGCTGTCGGGACTGAAGATGATCAACAGCACGCGCGGCTATGCCGGTGGGATCATTCTTTGCCAGGGGGCCGACCTCCATCTGATCAACTGCACCTTCGGCGACAACAGCGTCGAATGGTGGGGTGGCGCCGTTTACTGCGAAGACAGCATGGCCACGATCGAAGACTGCACGTTCGCGCGGAACTCCTCCATCGCCACGCACGGCGGGGCCGTGGCTTGCCAAGGCAGCGTGCTATCCCTGACAGGCTGCACCTTCCGGCGGAATACCGGCAATGCTCTCGAGCTACTCGAAAGCGTCGTCAGCATCGACGGCTGCACATTCACGAACAACAGCGGGCGCGAGGGTGGCGCCATCCACAGCTTCACGGAAGGTAACGCCGACGTGGCGGCTTACCTGGGCGTAACGAACTGCATCTTTTCCGGGAATTACTGCACCGAATCGGGCGCGGCTCTGCACAACTACGGCACGGAGGCATCGATTGCCTCATGCAGTTTCACCAGCAATCGCTCCGGAAAGGACGGCGGCGCCATCTACCACTATCAGTGCGCTCCGTCCATTACCGGTTGCATCTTCATCAGCAACACGGCCGTGGACAGCGGCGGCGCGATCGCCAACTACCACGGCAGCGCCCCAACCATCATCAACGGCACATTCGTCAACAACAAGGCCGCCAGCGGAGGTGCCGTCAGTAGTCTCCGCGAGAGCGACCCTCTGATCAGCCATTGCATTCTCTGGAACAATGAAGCCCCCGTGGGCCCGAGCCTCTATCTGGGCCGTGATCCGGTCGGCATCTTCTACGGTTCCAAGGCCACCGTCGAGTACAGCGACCTGGAAAGGGGTCGGGCCAGCGTCTACGGCGATTCCGGATGCATCCTCACCTGGGCGGCGGGCAATCTCGATGCCGATCCGCGCTTCCGCGGAGCGACGTACGACGACTATCGCCTCGACGCCGATTCGCCTTGTATCGACGCCGGCGATCCAAACCACCATCCGGGTTCCAAGGCGACAGACCTTGATGGTCGCGCCAGGCTTATCGGCAAGGCTGTGGATATGGGCGCTTACGAACACCAAGGCCTCGACCCGGTCTATCGCTTCTGGGCCCCGTCCAAAAGCCGCCCGTTCTACACCATTGAGGAATGGGAGCGCGATATCCTCATTGACGTCTATCCCGACGTCTGGCACTTCGAAGGAATCGCCTTCTACGCCCACAAGCAGGACACAGGAGGCCCCGAGGTGCCCGTCTATCGCTTCTGGTCCGCCCGATTGTTCTCTCACATCTGGACCACGAGCGAAAAGGAGCGTGACAGCCTCCTGCACGATTCGTCCACCTGGGCCTATGAGGGCGTCGTGTTCTACGCGTTCGAGGCAGGCAATCCGCCGCTGGGGACCGTGCCGGTCTATCGGCTCCGGTCGACGAGACAGGGCCTCCACTTCTTCACCGCCGACGAGGAGGAGAAGAACGTGTTGCTGACCGACTACCCCGGCATGTGGACCGACGAAGGGATCGCCTTCTACGTCTACACCACCTCGTACCGACCCAGCCAAGTGACCTACGCGCTGACGGGCGGCAAGGAGGAAGCCCGGACCACCATGACGCTGGCCGCCTATGTCGACGGGCAAACCGCTCGCATCGATGCACCGACGATCGAGTTCGCGACGGACTCGACCCGGATGCGCCTGGCGGCGGACTTCATCAGTCTGACCACGACTCTGGAGGAGACGCACATCACCGGGCAAGCCACGACACACAAAACCGCCATTCGCCAAAGCGGAGCCAGCGGCATAACGATTCCGTTTTCGATATCGATCCAGCCAACCTTTGCGGCGCTTTCGTCCCGCGGACCTTTCCCGCTCGACCTGGCCACGGGCCGGTTCGCCGACTACGTCGGCGCTCCGCAGACCCTGCCGGGCGATCGTGAGACGTTTGCCTACAGCGGCTCGGCCACCCTCGGCGACCAGAAGCTCACGTTCGACCAGACCGTCGACGCCGAGGAACTGGAATTGAGTTCGTACGGCGCCTTCAAGTCCTTGAGTTCGTTCTCCGAGAACGTCAACGTCAGTCTGCCGCAAACATTTCAGTGGCGACGTGCCAACGCCCGCCATCTGCTGCTGGAGGCGACGGTGAACAAACGCCGCGTGCAGGTCTTCGTCACCGACGTTTACACGGCGACCGAAGGCGTATGGGAAGGCATGGCGACCGACTGAGACGACACCGCTACTGAGTCGCGCGGCCGCCGATCGCGTACAGGTGAACGTCCCAGGCCTCGAAGGTATCGCGAAAGACACCGTCTTGCGCCGTGAGGGTCCGGTCCTCGTCCAACACGTCGATCTGCGTGGCGCCGGTCAAACCCGACACGGTGAACCGGGCCTGCGCTGCCGCGTCGCGCATCGCCACCGCGAAGACATACGTCACGGCCCCGGCGCGTTTCATCATCACGGCGACCGGAATGTCGGCCGGCCTCGACTCGACCGTGACACCGCCGGAAATCGTCGGGCCGTTAAGCACGGGAGCCAGCGTTTGGATCCGGTGATTGAGGCGCGTGACGGCCGCGAGCATCTCCGGGTCGCTCAGCAGGGCCGCCTCGTCGAACCGGGGCTGCCACTCGTGTACGAAGTAGATCAACCCGGTCGAGCCGTGCACGATCGACATCCATACTTCACAGCGAACCTGATGAGGGGTGGCCTTGCGCTCCGGATGATTGATGCGCGTGCACTCGATGCAGTTCCAGACCGGCTTGGCACCCTGCGTCCAACCGACGAGCCGCTCCACGCCCCGGGCCACATACCAGAGCCGGCCCGCCACGTCGGGATGCGCATGGCAGGCGGGATAGATGTCGAACGACACCGTGTCACAAGCCTGGACATAGAGCGGATAGTCCTCCGGACAATTGGTGCGCACGCCACGTCCATGCCATTGATCCCAGGCGACGCCCTGCCCGAGATTCAGCAGCACGGGCCGACACGGATCGGCCGCCCGCATCTGCTCGTAGCGCGTGCGGACCTCGGCCGGCGTCACGGGCGGGCCATAGCCCTTGCCGCGCCCCAGCGACTGAGCATTGTCCGGCTCATCCTGCTGCATCCACCCCACGATCGTCGGATCGTCACGATGGGTCAGGCCGAGTTCGTTCTGATGGCACACGACGGCCATCTGCGCCGCCTTCAACTGCTGCAACTGCGCTGAGGTGGGGCCTTTCCATAAGCCTATGTAGAGATTGAAGCCGGCCGCGCGATACCGCGCCGCGTGCCGGGGATTCTGCAGCCAGACACCGATCGGAAAAACATTGGGGTCACCCAACAACCCCGGACGAGGTGACGGGCTGCCGAACTCGGCCGGTGCCGACCACCCCACGCCGACCCCCAGCGTCCCCAGCAGCATACCCAGCAACAACGCACGCGCTCTCATCGAAGTGGCCTCCTATCAACGGTATCCCCGATCATAGCAGCCCGTCCGCACCGAGCCAAAGAAAAAGGACCGCCGAATGGTCGACGGTCCTGAAATCCGTGTTGTACTGAGAGGCCGGTGCCCTTGGGCGTCCGTCCTAACGCATGCCGGGGTAAGCTCCGCCCCTGGGATCGTAGGGCATATCGCCGCCGCCGTAGGGAGACATGCCGCCCATTCCGCCCCCGCGCCGAGAACCCCCGGCATCGAAGTCGCGGAACGCCTCCTGTTCCTTGCGCTTCGAGATCATGATCTCCTGATAGGTCGACAACAGATTCTTGGGCCAGTTCTTCGTGCTCACCGGCATATGTTCGATGTTGACCCCATCGGCGGTATAGAGCATGTCGTGATAGACCCGCGGCTTCAGGTCCGGGCCCCAGTCACTGACCGGCACCAGGTCGACGAGGACCGCGTGGGTGCGATAGTCGATGACATCCGGGACCGTCTCATCCCTGGGTTGCATCATCCCGTACATCCCGCCCGGCATCCCATATCCGGCCGCTCCATACGCTCCACCGGCCGCATAAGGACCACCCGCCATCATGTCGCGTCCGGCAGCCCCGGTGATCCGGCCGCCGGTCAGTCGCGCCGAGCGTCGGTCGTTCTCTTCCTCCGGTTCCGGCTCCTTCTCCTGACCGATGACATCGCCCGGCTGGACCCGGAAGTCTTCCGTCCGCCAGTACCCCAACGCGTAACGGGCCACTTCCACCGTCGCCGTCCGCTGTTTCTCCTGCACGTCCTTGGCGAAGAAATACAGTCGCTTGGCAATGGCGACCGTCCTGGTCACGTCTGAGAACTCACTCCAAAGGATCACCTGATCCTTCTTCTCGATATCTTCAGGCATCAGTTTGTTCGTTCCCGCCACCGGATTGAAGACGCCCAGGCGAATGCGGTAGCGATACGTCCCGCCCGGTTCGGCCGTGTCATCCAGCGCCCAGAACAGCACCGGGTCCTTTTCCTTCGACAGGTCGGTCATGTAATTGATCCGGTCCTGGGCAAACTCGAAGTACACCTCATCCGTCGTCGGTTCGCGTTGCATGGCGCCGGGTCCCCCGGGATAGCCACCGTAGGCCCCGCCGCCGGCCGCTGTATCATAGCCGGGATCCATAGCGCCGCCGCGTCGCCCTCCGCGCGTTCTCCGCGTCCCGGGAGCACCGGGCATCATCGGATCCGTGCCCTGACCGAGCCGGGTCCGTCCGCGGCTCCCGCGCGTTCGCTGGCCCGGCGCCGTGCCATACGCCCCCTGGTTGGCCGTCCCGCCGGTGACATCACGCCGTCGTCCGCCGCCCCGACTCCGCATCGTACCGCCACCGGTGGTGGTGGTATTGTCGCGATACCGGCCGGTCGTCGCCGTGCCCTGACGCTCACGCTGTTCTTCGCGCTCCTTGCGCCGCTCCTCGGCCTCGACCTTGCGCTGCAATTCCTTGAACTTGCTGTAATAGCTCGGCGGGAACCAGTCCTCTTCGGCCGACGCGATCTGGTACGATTCCGGCTGCAACAGAGCCATCGTGATCAGCTTGTTGTCGAACTGCATCTCCCGAACATTGACGCCGCCCGGGGGCAGGTCCTGAACCTTTTCAATCACGGTGAAGAGCTGACGATTCGCTTCCACCCGGGCACGCGGCACCTCCGTCCACTCGCCCCAGCGACCGCCGTCCAGTTGGCGCTGCCGCTGCAATTGCACGGCCGCGAAGGTCGGGTCCGCCAGACAGGGATCACGCCACGCGGCCTTCTCCACCTCCGTGCCGGCAAAATGGGCCTGGAACTGGCGATACAACTCCGCTACATCGAATTTGGCTTCGACCGTCACCAGGTCGATATCGTTGGGTTCGTTCTCAACCTGATCGTACTGCGTTTCCGACGTGACCTCCTCCAGCGGCACGTAGGCGGCCGCCCGGATGTAGCAGACGTCCACATCGGCGACCCGGCCGATGCGCGGCAGACTGTACCGCGCCTGCTCGGGCCCGCGCCGCACAGCCGTGGTCGCCATGGCCTTCTCATCGGCCGCCATGAACGCCAGCGGCGACTGGAGCAGTTCGGCAAAGCTCTGCGGTTTGGGCCGCCCGAGGAACACGTCGGCCACCACCGGATCGTTCGGATCAATCGGGCCGGAGACTTTCGACGTGTAGGTTCGGGCCTGAGCCCCCGATCCCGTACCGGCCAGAGGCGCCCGCAGGTCTTCGGCCTTGCTCTGGATGTACGCGTCAATCTGGCCCGGGCTGAACGTCTTGCCGTCGTAGGCGACGCCATTGGGGCTGAAGATGACCTTGGTGAAGAAAAGCCAGGCACACACCAGGCACACAATCACGAGAACCAGCTTCTCCACGTGATTTTCGCAAAACCGTCCAATTTTCCCTAATAACTCGTGCATAGCCTATCCCGGTTTCAGATAATCCTGTATTCGAATCGTCCTGACACTAGTCCTCTTCTTCTTCGCCGGCCAGCTCGTCTTTCACCTGCTGTGGTTTGATTCCTTCAAACCCAATGGTCCTCTGGAACACGTACTCGCACAGCAGATCGAGTTCCACGACGGGCAGGTCGCCGTAACGATACAAATCGTGTGTCCGGCTCTGCTTGTCGACCGGCCCGACGCTGCTTTCCAGAATCGAGATCTGGTTGTGCATGAAGGTCCGCTCCGGCTGGTCACCGTAGAAGCCGCGGAACTTGTGCTGCTTGGCGCTGCACAGTTCCTCCATGAACGACATCACCTGATCCACGTTCACGATCACCCGCACGTCGAACTGAACCACATCGATGCCCTTCTCGTCGCTGGTGAATCGCCCGGTGCACGGCGTCGTCATGGCGTCCCGCGTGTCCGTCACATAGACCGGATTGTCGCTGTCGGTATCCCGGCGTCTGACCCGCCGCCCCCCACGGCCGCGACGGCTCCGGTTTCGTTTCATCATAAAATCCACGCTCTCCAGCCGTTTGACGGGTGCATCAAGCACGCTGGTCGCGTTCTCGTTGATCGCCCGGATGCTCTCGGTGACGTCCTCAATGATCCAGTAGCCCAATTGCCAGTACCAGCAGTCCTTGTACGCCTTGTCCTTGTCCTCGAACTTCCATTCGTCCCAGTAGGCATACCCGGCGATATCGGCCGGACCGGCGTACACCCGGCCGCGACTGGCCCGGTCAAGACAGATCTGATCGGCGATCTTACGCTGCAACGGGCCCATCATGCGATAGGACCGACGTCCGGCACCCCCGCCACCGTAAGGGCCCATGCCGCCGTAGGCGCCCATGCCACTGTAAGCGGGGTCACCGCCATAACCGGCCATACCCGGCTGGGCCATCTGACGCGGCGCACTCTTCAAGGCCCCTTCGATCTCTTCGTCCGTCGGGCAGACCCCGGCCTCCATCCGGTCCAGCATCGCTTCAATGCCTTGGCGGTAGGCGCGTCCGAAGTCCTCGTACAGCGCGAGCGAGGTCTCGTTGGTGTCCGGAAAAATGTTGTAGCTGAGCAACTCGCGCTGGACGGTCTGAGCCACCAGCGACTCGATCTCGTTGACGTCGGCCTCATAGGCGTTGATATACTCCTCCAACGCCTCGGCCTGGGCTACCGATCCCACATCGCGCATCAGGGAATCGACCCGCGTGCCAAGCTGTACGCTCTGCTTCTCAACCGTATCCCGCAGCCGACTGCCTAGGATACGCGTCGGGATAAACAGCAGCAGCGACACGATAACGATCACGATCGGCACGAGCAGTGCCAAGTTGTTCTTCAGGAAGCTGAGCTTCTTCAGAACGTCCTTTATGTTGACATCCGGTGCTTTCATTTCACCTCACCTGTTTGGATTCGTAATGGCTATCGCCGGCCGGCTAACCCGGTCGTCTGCGGGATTTCCGGTGCGTGCTCCCATTTCAGTTTGAAGTCCAACTGGAACCAGGAGTCGCGAACGGTCAGTATCGGTTTGCCGAGGGCATCACGTTTCGGATTGCCATAGAGATCCGTCTCCGGCTCAGCGTCGATCCGCTCCCGGGTCACCGGGTCCACCAGGATCTCCAGCCCCTGATTGTAGCTCATCATCGTCGGCATCCGGCTGCCCCCGGTCGTCCTGGTGCCGCTCTCCTCGGGAATGTATTCGCTGTCGCCGATCCCGATGGGAATGTCCTCATCGAGATTGACGGCCCCCTTCTCGATCCGGAAATGGTCCGCCTCGTTGCTGTACAACTCAAACGGACTGTTGGCATCGACAAATTCGTCGAGGTGCGCCAGGCGTGTGACAAGCCCCCACTGGTCCGGCCGCGATTCCACCCCCGTCGGATCGAGCAGTGCCATCAGATCGCGGTACGGGCTGTAACCGACGACGCTGACCACGAAACCGGGATCCTTCTCCTCTTCGCTCGTCATACCGGTCAGGCCCGCGTATCGGTCGCCGTAAATCTCGGCCAGTTGCGCCAACATTTCGTAATCCTCCTCGACGCCCACCGCCATTTGGCTCTCGCGCATCACGGCGTCTTTCCGCATCATCGCCGTTTGCCCGAACTGAGCCGTAGCCAGGTCGTCGGAGAAGAAGATCGCGACGTTGGTCACGAAAATCTGTTTGCGTTGGTCGCGCGGTACTTCCTTGACCCGGGCCACGTCCCCCCGGACATAGGCTTCGTAGAGGGCGGCCTGCGCGGGATTGTTCCGCGCGTTCGGCATCGCCGAGAGAATCAACTCGTACAGTTGCGGGACGACGTCGCGATACCGGAAGACCTCGAATTCCGCTTTCATCTTCTCCTGGAGTTCGGTCTCCTGATTCAGAAAGTCGCTCTTGATCTCCCGTGTTTCCTCGGCCCGGTTCACAACCCGTTTGGCGGCGCTGCGCTTGGCTTCGTTACGCGCGTACGCCACGCGATCGAGCCCCACCCGTCCCAGGCACATCAGCGAGACGACCAGCAACATCACCGCCGCGCCGATGAAGTACTTTGTCTTGTTGGCCCACGCCATCGAGCGAGCCGCACTCGTCGGCAGCAGGTTGCTCTCGATCCGCGCCAGGCCCAGGCCCTGCAAGCCCAGGCCGTACACCACGCCGAAATCGGCCACGTTCTCGTGGAACTTGGCGGTGGACAGGCCCTGAGCGATAGCCAGCTTCTTGAACGCATCCGGCTTCTCGACCGGAATCTGAAGGGTTTGCTGCAAATACTTCAGCAGGCCGCGCAGTTTCGTCCCGCCTCCCATGGCGATCACGCGAGCGAGCTTCACATCGGGGTTGGAATTGGTGTAGAACCCCAGGGAGCGCTGCACCTCCCCCGCCCAGTCGGTGAAGACCGGTCGCATGGCCTGGAAGATCTGTCGTGCGTACTTGCTGACCGGCGCGGTGCGTTTGAGCTTCTCGGCCTTGGCAAAGTTAAGCTTGCACGTCTCGGCGATGGCTTGTGTGAAGGTGTTGCCGCCCATCATGATGCAGCGTTGCCAGACGGCCGAGTTGGTGCAGACGACCAAGTCCGTGCTTTCGGCACCGACGTTGACAATCACGGTGGCTCGGTTATCGGAGCGTACGAGTTCCGGCCGATCGTAGAGCATGTAGTTGTAGAGCGCCATCGGCGCCATCTGCACGTAGCTGACCAGAAGGTCCTCGCGCTCGAAGTGCTCCATCTCCGCCTCGACGATTTCGTTCTTGATCGCGAAGATGCCCACCTTCTGCTCGGGACTGTCCGCCTCGGTCATCATCTGGTAGTCCCACTGGACCTCGCTCATGTCGAACGGGATCTGCTGGGCTGCCTCGAACTTCACGATTTCGGGCAGTCGCTTCTGCTCGACGGGCGGCAGCGTGACAAACCGTGCAAAGCTGTTCTGGCTGGGCACCGAGACAATCAGCGGGTCGTAACTGACGTCGTTACGCTGCACGAACTGTCGCAAGGTAATCGCGATCAACTCGTCCTTCTCAGCGGCGCTGACCCCGCTGCTGGAAAGGAGCTTCCCGTGCGGAATATGATCGAAGCCGATGACCTGAACGGCGTCCCCCACGGCCACCATATGGAGGGCCTTGAGAGAGTTGTTGCCCAAGTCAACCGCCCAAATCGCATCCGATGCTGTTGCCATGACAAACCTCCCGCCTATCGGGCTGCGTAACCACCGTTAGTCTTGTAAACAGCTCTCAACGAGCTTAGATTATAGCACATCATGAAGAGTTTTTCTATATTAACACT
>CP070782.1:2193020-2195757 GCA_020346325.1 Phycisphaerales bacterium | reverse complement strand
CGGTCAGTTGCTCCAGGACGGCTGTCACATCCGTATACGAGACCCCCAGCCCCGCCGGGGCGACGCTTCCTGCCCGCCGGGGCTCGGCTCCGAGCCCTCGGACGATTTCACTGAGAGTCAACCCGCTGCGTAACGGACCGATGACCTCGGGTCGCCCGGGGATCCGCCGCGTCAGCGAAGCGAAATCCTGGCCCACACGGGAGTCGACCATCACCGCCCCGTCAGGTGATTCCACGAACAGACTGTCGCGACATACCAGCGGGCCCCCGAAAATCACCACGCGCGGGTCGCCGCGGCGCGCGACGAAAATGGCCTTGCGGTCGGTCTGGAGCACTTGTTCGAGGTAGAAGCTGCGTCCCACGAACTCTTGGCGAACGGCCATGTCCTCCAACTCGCGCAGATGCTCGTAGGCCGCGAGCACCACGCGCTTGTCACTGTCACGCAGCAGACGTCGCGCCAACGTCGCCGCGTCATTGCGCTGCGCGCCGGCCACGATCGCGTCCAGAGCCTCGAGGCGATACGCCGACGTCTGGTCCAGAGCCACCGCCCGCAACACGGCCCAGCCCGCGTCGTCACCCAGGTACAACATGCAACGAGCCGCCCGGACCCGGACCGCTTCGTCGGGAGCCTCCAGCAAGGTCGCCAGCTTGGGCAAGCAGCGTGGGCCCAACGCTTCCAGGGCGATTTCGCTACGTTCGGCCTGGGCGCTGACGCTGAGTCGAGACAGGAGGGTGTCGATGCGCTTTTCGACCAGCTCCGGCGTCTCGCTCAAGTAGGTCGCCGCTACCATCGAGACAAACCGAACCCTGCGCCGCTGGTACGCCGCCGGGATCTTGAACTCAATCTCCTCGGCCGAGATCGCCTGCGCCGTCTCCACACCATAGCGCTCGTTGAGCCGATTGCGCACGGCGCTGGCCAGCGGATAGTCAGCCCGGCCCAGTCGCAGCCCGCCGGCGTAGCCGTGCTTGGCTACGCCCGCGCCCAGCACTAGGCCATCCGTCAGGCTCGGTTCGCTCGCGTCGAGCAGGTTGATGAAGACGGGCCCTTCGGTCGTCGCCAGCACGCGGCTCTGCACTTGCGCTGTGCCCAGCGGCCGCAGCTCCGCCTCGTAAAGCCAGCCATCCCGCAGCGACGTCGCATCCGAGCCTTCCACCAGCCGGACACGAACGTCGAAGCCCTCGCCCTCGGCGACCACCGCCGGCATGACGCCTTCGAGCCGGACCACCGCGGTGTCCTTGCTGTCGATCAGCTCGTCCGGGTCGATCGTCTGATCGGGCAATTGACTCAAGATATAGCTCTTCAGATACGTGCGAACTCCTGTCGGGCACACGGACGAACCCGTCCCTGACAGCCCGCCGACCAACCCGTAGCCCTCGACGACCAGCGCCTCGGGCCGCCCCACTTCAGCCACCGACGCAATCGTCGGGCCCAGTTCCGCCTCGTCCCGGTCCTCGGCCGAACGTTCGGACCGGCCCAGGCGCCCACAGCCGGCCAGCAGCCCAGCCGCGGCCAAACACCCTATCCAAAAGACGCAATGTCCGAAAACAGCTCTCATCTTAGATCAAATACTCCGCTGAAGTGGCAGAATCCGTTTATGCCGCACAGCAGGGATACTAGGGCCTCATCCCACCAGCGTCAAGCTCATTCGCCGGCGTCCGAGGCACTCTCATACGTCTTGGCAAAGAGCGGACCACGCCGGCGGCTACCCCTTGACCAGCCAGATATTGCGGAACTGGATGGGGTGGCCGTGGTCCTGGAGCTGGATCGGGCCGGTCGCCTTCTGGTCGGCCTTAGGGTTGGCCGTGCCATGGGGCAGTTCGACGTTGTCGTGGATCTTCACACCGTTGAGGTACACCGTGATGCGAGCGGCCTCCTTGACGGACCCGTCGCTGTTGAGCCGCGGGGCGCGGAATTCGACGTCGTAAGTCTGCCACGTCAGCGGCGGGAGCGAGGCGTTCACGTCGGGCCGCTTGAAGTTGTACAGGCCCCCGCAATCCCCGGAGGTCTCGATCAGACCGAAGGAATCGAGGATCTGGACCTCGAAGATATCGCAAAAGAACAGGCCACTGTTGCAGCGGCCTTGCCCGCGATTGAGCGGCTCCAGCGGCAGCCAGAATTCCAGGTGCAGATGCTTGATGTCACCGAAGCGCTCCTTCGTCTGCGTCCCCCCCTTGGTGACTTGCATCGTGCCGCTGTCGGTGGCCTTCCACTGCTGGTTGGTCCAGGCGCTCAGGTCCGGCTTGGCGCCCTGTTTGTAGGGCAGCAGCACGACGGCGTCGGCCGGAGGCTTGAGCCCTTCCTTGGGCGATTTGCGGACGATCTTGTCCAACTCGAAGTGCTGGCCGTAGCCACTGCGGATGGAGAGGTGGCCGTCCTTGATCTGGCCGCCCCAGTGGTACCCGCCCGCCCGGTCGCTGATCAGGCACTCGAAACCGCGTTTGTGGCCGTAGACCTCAATCGCGACCCCGTCCCGGCCCGCACCGGTATCAGTCGTCTTGATGCAGATGCGGTAGCGGTCCTCGGCCTCGGCGATCACGACCGCCTTGGCGGGCATCTGGACCACCTTGTCGGCGTAAAACGTCCCGGTATACTCGCCCATGAAGGCCTGGGCCGTGCTGCAAAAGGCCAGAATGGCGATCGCAGCGATGGTAAGTCCTCTGAAGGTCTGTCCGGTCATGGCAAAGCTCCTTAATTCCCAAATGTTCCAACACCAAAGACTCACCATGCTACCACCCCG
>CP070782.1:2189348-2192920 GCA_020346325.1 Phycisphaerales bacterium | reverse complement strand
CTTCCCCATAGGCGGCCAACGCACCCCGGACTCGGTACCGCAAGTGCCGCGTGCCGAGCGCCCGAATCAGAGGTTCGACCAGCTCCCGGGGACGCAGGCGGCCGGCGGCACGGATGGCCTCCTCGCGTAGCGCCGGGTCGTCGCTCTTCAGAAAGCGTTTGATATACGTCCGCGCCAGTTGACCCTCCGGCAGAACCCTGAGCAGGGAAGCCAGCATGCGCTGGACTACTTGAGGATCCTCATCCTCACCCGAGTCTTTCAAGAACTGCTCCAACAGCTCCGCATCAATGCGGTCCGAGCCTTCGGCGCCGCCGTGGCGCAGCGCGCACATCACCGTGCCAAGCCGGACTAGCGGCCGGTCGTCGCCGAGGTAGGGGCCCAATCGCTCGGGTCGAATCTCGGATCCCTCTTTGCACAGGATGAAGACGACGCGAGAGATGATTTCGACATCCTTGGAATCCAGAAGATCCTTGAGCTGATCACCGATGCCGGAGTCCTGCTGCTCCGCCAATCGATCCAGGGCTCTGGCGGCAATCACCGGATTGTCGTCGTGTGCCAGTCTCATGATGGGTTCGACCAAAGCGGATGACTTGATCCCGGCGACCAGATCCAGGAGACGGGCGGCGGCGGGTCCTCTTGTTTGCTCCAATGAATCAGCGAGCGCCCCGATGGTCGACGCGTCCGTCGGTGAGATGACAAGCTGGTCCTCGTCCATCCGCCGGCGTACAAGCGAATCGCGAAACGCTCCTACGTATTCCCGACGCGTAAACACGGTGACAATGATCCAGACAAGTGCGAGCCCCATCATCACCCATGATAAGATCGTGTAATGGAAGCCGAGTACGGTCGTCACCAAGAGCACAATCACTGCCGCAATCCCCTTAGAGAAGCGATCGGTGAAAACGTCAATAAACGTTTTTGTCTTGTTCTTGATGCCGATCGGAACCGGCAGGAACAGCAATTCCAGCGATGCCTTATGGGTCGTGTAGCGAAACGCTCCATCCGCGATCTTCACCAAGACACCCGTCGCCAGCATGGGAATCAGAACGAAGAGTCCCGAGCCAACGAACAGTGCCACCGGCAGGATGGCCATTGCCACCCCGATCCCGAAGCGGCGCACAATTCTGCCCGTCAGTAGAAATTGCGTCAAGAACGCCGCCCATCCGAGCCAAGTGAAGAACTCCCCGAAGAACGCCGTCTTGGCATCCTTATCGGGAATATGTTCCTGGACGACAAATGAGAACTGATTGTCGACCACCGTCGAGATGACGATGCTCAACGCTATCACGCCCATCACCAACTTCAGGTAGCGGGACTCCCAAATGAGCCGGAAACCGCCCGCGACTTTCTCGGCCGATGAATCCTTAAAGCGACGGACCCGTGCCGCGTCGCGGATTGTCTGAGCCTGGCTGCGCGCCAGGTATAGCGCCAGCGGGACGCAGCTCCCCAGCATCGCCGCTCCGACAAAAAGCAAATTCTCCGTTCCGACGACTTTTGCTGAAAACTGTGTGATGTATCCGCCGGCGATGCCCCCGAGGGTCGCGCCGACGCCGAGAATCGGAAACAGGCGTTTCGCCTGACGGGGGTCATAGATGTAGTTGGCCAGCATCCAAAACTGAGCCGTGGCCAGGATGCTGTAAACTGCAACCCAGACGTAGAAAACATAGGCGAGGGGCGGCCACTGGGTCCCGGCAATAATCCGGAATAGAACTAGGTTCGATATGACGAGGACTACCGTGGCGACAATCAACCGATGGATCGCTATCTTCTTGGCGAAACGCTGGTACAATGTGGCAATCGTGCCCGCCACACCGGCGATCAGCAAGTAAACGTACGGCAGGCTTTCCGCGCCGAACTTCTGCAGGAATAGCGAGGCTCGGACGGACTTGACGACGATGAGAACCGCAATGACCAGGAAAATGTAGGTGAACATCGCCGCCGTCTGGTTGCGTTCCTCCCGCCGGATGTCGATCAGCCCTCGTAGCCAGTGTGGCATATCGTATTCCTACATGCTCTTGCCGCGATTCATCAGCAAAGACGGCCAAGCATAAGGTTTCGACTGTGTGATTTCAATGGCTCACTTTGGCAATCGCAGGGTGCGAATCTGTTTCGATCCAAACATGGCGATCTGCCCCTCGTAAACTTGTGCATGGCTACGCCTTCTCGACGAACGTTGCACCGGCCGTCTCGTCATCCGGCGTGGATGGGTCGTATTGGCGGCTTCATGCTCATGACTTGTCTGGTCCATGCGACGTTGTCGCATGCGGAATCGGTGCCCCGCGATCTGTCGGACGGTGAGGAGGCGGCCGTTCTTGGGGCCTCAGCGGGCCTCCTGGTTCTTGGTCATCTTGCCAAGGTAACCGCGAAGGACAGCGACATCCCATACGGCTACCGACCCAATGTGTTCGATCGATGGATGCGGGGTCTATTCCTGATAGAGCAAGGTTCGAGATCGAACTTTCTCGACAATAGACGCGGCTCCGCAGTTAGTCCTCTGGCCACTGTGTTGGCACTGTCACTGCTGGACATCAACCGGCGGGAGTTTAGCCGTGATATCCCCTTTTTCCTGGCGGGTGTGGCCGCCACTAAGGGGATCACCGATCTGTCAAAGAGCCTGGTGGGGCGGCCTCGACCCTGTTGTACCAACGGAATCTGCCCGAATTCGGAGGGGACCCATGATGACCCCTATCACAGTCACTCATTCTTCTCCGGCCATGCTTCATCGGCCTTCTACTCGGCGACCTTCTTCAACAATCGATTCCGGCGGCACATGCGGCTCAATTGGACGGAGAGTGAGTATCGTACCGGGCGGGTTCTCTCGCCTCTTCTGGTCTACGGCTGGGCCACCTTCGTGGGGATGTCACGCATCCATGCTGATCGGCACTTTTTCACCGACGTCCTCGCAGGGGCAATTGTGGGTACGCTCATGGGAGAGCTGTATTATCATCTGAGCTACGAATCGAACGGCCCTGGCCCGAACGGAGCCAGGCCCGCTGTCAACGCCCCGCTCATCATTCTCAGCTTTTCTATCTAAAGGCATTTGGGTCGGCATCGGTTTGCTAACCGGTGCACCATTTCTCCAGCGTCTCAATCCAGAGTGGATGATCGTTGAGGCAGGGGATGAGTTCTAGATGCTGGCCGCCAGCCTCTCGGAACAGCGCCCGACCTCTGATCCCGATCTCCTCCAAGGTTTCCAGACAATCAGAGACAAACGCCGGGCACATCACCAGGATGCGCCGCTTTCCCTGGACGGCGAGCTGTTGCAGAACCGTCGCGGTGAAGGGCCGCATCCACGCGTCGCGACCCAAGCGGGATTGAAACGCGGCCGAGTACTTCCCCTCGGGTATCTGTGCGGCTTTCACGAACGCGTCCGTCGCCGCCAGTACCTGCGCGCGGTAACAGGTCTTGTGAGCCGGTGACGGTACCGAACAACATTCCGCCTGCTTGAGACAGTGCTTGCTTGTCGGATCGGTCTTGCGCAGGTGTCGCTCGGGAAGGCCGTGGTAGCTGAACAGCAGGTGATCGTATTCCCCGGCGAGATGGTCGCGGGCGCTGGCGACCAGAGCGCGCAT
>CP070782.1:2184870-2189248 GCA_020346325.1 Phycisphaerales bacterium | reverse complement strand
GTGGGCTGCCACGAGAGTCGCCAGGCCGCCCCGCATCAGTTGCCCCGCAAGGTGCCGAGTGCCGTGCGACGCGGTCCCAGCGAGCTCGACGGCTGGAAAGGCGAGCCCCGCCTGTTCAGCTATATGCAGGAAGTGCAACCGGTCTTCGACAAGAATTGCGTGCGCTGTCACGACTATGGCACCGAGGCCGGGGCGACGCTGAACCTGGCGAAGGACCGGACCAACACGTTCAACACCTCCTACAACGAACTGTGGCGCAAGCAGTACATCGAAGCCATCGGGGCCGGTCCGGCCGATACGCAGCCGGCCTATTCTTGGGGCTCGCATCCGAGCAAGCTGGTGCAGGTCATCCGCGCAGGACACGAGGATGTAGAGCTCACCAAGGATGAGTTTGAAAGGATCGTCACGTGGATCGATATCAACGCGACGTACTACCCGCGCTATGACAGCGCCTACCCCGAGAACCTAGCCGGACGGTCGCCTCTGAACAACGACCAGATCAAACGGCTTACCGAATTGACGGGTGTCCCGTTGGCGAAACTGGCCCGCTACAACAGCAACCTCGGGCCGCAAGTCAGTTTCGATCGACCGGAGTTGAGCCCGTGCCTGGTGAAGATCGAGGACCCGAACGGTCCGGCCTACGCCGAGGCGCTCGCCATCATCCAGGCCGGCAAGGACATGCTGGCACAGCGCCCGCGCGCCGACATGCCCGGCTTCCTGGCGTGCGAAATCGACCAGCAGCGCCAACAAAAGTACGCCCGGCAGGAACGGATAGAACAGGCTAACCGGAAGGCCATCGCCGAGAACGCCAAACGCTACGACATCGACACGCGCTGAACGAAAGCAGATAGAGCAAACCTGCCGCGGGCAATCTCCGGCCGGCCAGTTCGATGCTCTGGGACCCGTCACCCGAGGAAAGGTAGAAGAGACCCATTTCACCAGAGATTGCCAAAGAGCTGAACTATCCGGCGTCTTGCGACGTATCGTTGCGAGGTTAGCAGAAATGCCCAGGACCTCGCGGCAGTTAGGGGAAATGTCATGAAGAAGACTCTTGCGTGTTTCGTTTTGATCTCGCTGGTGATTGTCGGTGTTTCATGCGAGGAGGAGATGCCCGAAGCCAAATCTGACACATCCCGTCAGCCCGCTGCGCCGCGGGCCGAAGTACCAGCGGTGGTGGCCGAGAATCCGCTGTATGCCCTGGGACTGAATGATATTGACGGACAGCCGGTGAAGCTGGGCCAGTACAGCGGCAAGGCGCTGCTGCTGGTCAATGTCGCCAGCAAGTGCGGATATACGAGGCAGTACGCCGGTTTACAGGCGCTGTATGAGAAGTATCAGGACCAGGGTCTGGTCGTCCTGGGCTTTCCTGCCAACAACTTCGGTTCCCAGGAACCGGGCACGAACGAAGAGATCAAGGCCTTCTGCACTGGTACGTTCAACGTCACGTTTCCCATGTTCGCCAAGATTTCGGTCAAGGGCGACGACATCCATCCGCTGTACGCGTTTCTGACCGGCAGCGAAACGGACCCCGATTTCGCGGGCGATATCAAATGGAACTTCAATAAGTTCCTGGTCGATCGGGAAGGCAACATCGTGGGCCGCTACGATTCCAACGTCGAGCCGATGAGCGAGACGCTGGTGGCGGATGTCGAGAAGGCTCTCCAGGCGGGATAACGGCGCTTGTCGCGTTCAATCAGACACACACGGCTCCTATTCGCGACCGCAACCGATCAGAAGGGTCAGCAGCACGACGATTTGCAGGATGGTGAGTATTGAGTTCATGGCGTCGTCCTTGAATAGGGTCGTCACCCTTACAAGGCACGCGGACGGCGATCAGTAACAATCCAAATCCCGGATTCCCCTACTCCTTCAACAGCCGCTGAATCCATTCGCGCAGTTCTGCATCCTTGCCCGTGCAGTGACGGACCTTGCCCGTCTTATCGATCAGGAAGAAGACCGGTCGCGTGTGCACCTGGTACATCCAGTGCGTCGCGCCCCCGTTGGCACCGGACGGCCGCTCGGCAGGCATCAGATCAGCGACCAGGGCCGGGTCCGCATCGAGCAGCCCTGCGATCGAGGCTCCCTGAAGGAGACTGAGCAGGTGCTCGGCCACGATATCCTCCGCCAGACGGCTGGTGCCGGGCAGATGGTTGTAGATCGCAATGACCAGCAATCCTTGAGCTTCGAATTCGTTCTGCAGCGCACGAATTCGCGCCAGCCCGGGATCGGTATCCCGGTCGAGATTGCGGAACGCCAGCAGAACGACGCGGCCCAGCAACTGCTCCAGCGTGACCGGCGCGTGATTGAACCATCTTCCCCCCAGCAAGGGCGGAGCCTTCTGGCCTACGACCCCCCACCCCTGCGGACAGAGCTGGAAATCGCAGGCGTAGTCGCTGGGGATGGCGGTGCGCGACCACGGTCCGTAGGGATGGAGTTCGATCGTAACATTGAGAGGTTGGCCCTCGGGCATCTCGGACAGCACGAAGTACCCGCCGCCGTTGGTTCTCAACCATTGGGTGTGCCGGCCGATCTGCACGCGTATGCGGCGGTCCGCCAGCGAGGCTCCGGTCTCGTCGGTGATGCGTCCTTCGATAATCCCCGTTCCAGGGCGGCGCCCGGTCATCACGATCTGGCCTGCATCCACGGGCTCGCCCGGCGTCAGGCTCATCCGGTGGGAGTAACCACTGAGCGTGCCGCGATGTGCTGTGATTCTCACCTTCACACCGACGGGGATGCGCTCGAACACGAAACAACCTTCGCTGTCGATAAGGGGCGTGTCCAGCGCCTTGTCGGCGCCGCGCCACGTGCCGTCGAGCATCTGAATCTGGAGGTCGAGGTCCACCTCGGACATCGGTTTACGGTCGGTCCCCACGATCTGTCCCACCACGCTCGTATGGGGCTCCAGAACGAGCGTCAGCACCTCGTTGGGGTCGCCCTGGGGCCAGAGAAAACGCCGGCCCAGTTCGCCCGAGACATCGCGGGCGTAGCCAAGCAAGCCTTCCGGCGGCTGCCGGTCAGGCTCCGGGATGGCAAATGAGGTGCCCACCTCGCCACTGCTCGCTTGCGGCGTATGCTCCAGCATGACATAGCCTTCGACGGGATCACCCGCCGCGTCCACCAGAACGCCGCGAATCATTCCCTGGGCTGTCTCCGCCGCAGGAACCAGCAGATTGACCGTCAGTACGCTGTCGGTCGGCTTGACGCGAATGAGTTTGGAGGCGACCTCCGTGAGCCGGCCCTCCTGCCACAGGGATACGTCGATACGATACCGGCCCCCGACCAGGCTGAACTCGCAGAGCCCTTCCGCGTCGGTCTCGCCGCTGACTTCGGTCACGGCCTGCATGGACTGCACGGCCACGGGACAATCCGCGCGCGGTGCCAGACTTTGCTCGTCCAGGACCCGGACCACGACGGGGACCTCCCGGCCCAGTACGAGAAGCACCTCCTCGGACGCCACTTCAGGATGCAGCTCGACGTGGGCACCGTGGCAGAGAATACGCCGGCCGGCCAAGGCATCGACCACCGAGATCATATAAGATCCCGCATCCAAACCGGCACATTCGAAGCGTCCCTCTTCGCGGATCTCACACTTGCGCAGATAATCAGGCGCCGTGACATGAACGCTCAGCATCTCGGCTGTTCCCGGTGTTTCCCGGTATGGCGTCCCATCCTGATAGACCACATAACCACGAAGAGCGAACCCAGGCGTTGGCGGAACGGATGCTTCCGCCTCCGGCACGGCGACCGATTGGGCTGCAGGAGAATCTGTAGGTTCCAAATCATCGTCGACGGCGAGGTCTGCTGACGTACCATCCTCTGGCTCCGCAGAGGCGCGTTCGGAGGTCGGAACGGCATCGATCTGTGCCTCGGCGGCCCCCGCGTGCTCGCAGGGATCGGTCAGGACGCTCCTGCTGAAGCGTGCCGAGGACGGACCGGCGTCTCGAAAGTAACATACAGCAACAATGCCCGCGCAAGCCAACAGCCCGGCGAGCGCAAGCAGGACGGTCCATGGTTTCGCAGGCCCGCGTCCGGCTATCATACGCACTCCTCAGACCACTCCGTTGGCACACTGACCCCTCTCACGTCCGGCCGTCATCAGAACCGGCTTGAACGCATTCTGCAAACCTTATACTATCAGAGTCCGGCCGATTTGTCACGGCACGACGACGTGATGTCGATGAAGGTGTGTGTGCAGATTCTCGGGCAGCGGAATCCTGCCATGCTAACGTCCTTGGGAGCCCGCTGCTGTTGTCATTCCCGCCCAGGCGGGAATCCAGACTGCCTCGATAGAGTCTGGACCCCTGCCCCCGATCGCGGTCGAGGGCAGGCTCTGCGCAGGGGTGACAGAGTCGGCTGGCAAGGGCCTGATCTTAGGTCG
>CP070782.1:2180163-2184770 GCA_020346325.1 Phycisphaerales bacterium | reverse complement strand
CTAGCTTCCCCGTGGTTCCAAAAGCATCAGGCGGGTGAGCCCACGACTGACATATAGATCGTTGTCTCCTCAGTCCCGTCGATGTCGAGAATCTTGTTGACCTCGTCGTCGAACAGGGCGCCGATCTGGCAGGTGCCCAGCTCCAGGCTGACCGCGGCCAGCGCCAGGTTCTCCGCGATATGCCCGGCATCGAGATAGATGTACCTGTACGCGCGCTGGCGATACTTCCACTTCGACCGTTCGATGATGGCCGTCCAGACGAACACGAGTGGCGCCGTTACGCACATCGCCTGGCCCAGGGCCGCCATAGCGATCGGCTGCCTCAGGTCGGCGGCCTTGAGTTGCTCCAATTCGTGATTTTGAATCGCGTAATGGTACAGCCCTGACTCGAGCTTGCGCACATCGTTCGCAACGATATACGTCTCTATCGGGTATAGCGCCCCGGCCGACGGCGCCGTGCGAAACTCATAGCCGCCCTCAGTCCGTTCGATTCCCGTAGACGCCCAGAGCAGATAACTGAGCTGGCCCAGGCTCAGCGCCTGCGCTTTGAACTCGCGTACGCTACGCCGCTGTTTCAACACTTTGTCCAGCGTCATCGATCGACTCGGCTCAAAGGCGGGCAGGGCTATTCTCTCACTGTCCGGATACGTTTTGTACAGCTCGGGCTTGCTGCTCCAGTCCAGCCCGCCGCCTGTCATCTTCTCCGGGAAGTACTTCGTCTCGTGCTGAAACTGATCGCCCACATTGTTCATGGGAATCCTTCTGGGCTACACGTCATTTCGCCGCGCTTATTGGCTAAGGCTTAAGATGCTTGGCGAAGAACTCGGTGACCAGCGCAGGTACGTTCGGGTCTTGAAAGCCCCCGTGACCGCCGCCCTCGACGGTGTACATCTTGGCCTCCACCTTCGCTTTCCCCAGTGCCTCGAGCAACAGTTCGCTCTGGTTGTGAGGCACGAGCGGGTCTTTGTCGCCGTGGACGATCAGGAACGGCGGGTCGTCCTTGGTGACATACGTGATCGGATTGGCGCGCTGGACCTCGGCCTTGTTCTCCTGCACGGGTCCACCGATGAGCCTTGATTCAGGCGAATCGGCCGCATCGTGGTCCATCGTGCTGGGGAAATCGCTCATCTTGGTAAAATCCGTCGGTCCGAAGAAATCGCACACGGCCTGTACGCGGCTCGAGAAGTCCAGGTTCTCACCCACGTCGAAATCGTTCACGTCGCCTGCCGTACCCAGCAAAGCTACCAGATGCCCCCCTGCCGATGCGCCCCAGACACCGAATCGTTTGGGATCGAGGCTATACGTGCCGGCGTTGGCCCGCAGCCAGCGCACCGCCGCTTTGCAGTCCTGAATCTGCGCCGGGAAGGTCGCGTGCTGGCTCAGCCTGTAGTTGATACTGGCCACGACGTAGCCCTGCGCGACGAAGCGCCGGGCCGGACACCGCTCCTTGCTGCCCGCCAGCCAGGCCCCGCCATGGACCCAGATGATCACAGGGTGAAACCTGATCTCGCCGCCGCCGGACAGATACAGATCCAGCTTCTGCCGCTCATGCCCCCCAGGGACATATTCCAGATCGCGGACCACAGGACCCAGGTCCGCTCCGAGCACGACGCCCCACCGCAGCAGGAGAACACCCAGCACCACGGCGCTGCAAAACCGAGCTCTCAGGATATTTCGCCTGTGCCCTGACATCGGCGCGACCTTCCAAGACTGATCATGTCTGTATCACGGGCTGCCTGTTCCATTCATCCGTACCCCATTCTCGACGACAAAAACGTGCTTCTCAAGCCCAAAAATGAGGTTTTTCGAGCCTCGAAACGTGCCGGCCTGCGGTCGCCAGAGAGAAAAAGTGAAAAAAGTTCAATTTGTTTCAAACTTACCGTTGACATGGGTTGTATTTATGGGTAATGTAAGCAATATGTCGCTTGTATACATAACACATAATGCGGCGTCGTCTTTTTGTTGACATGACTCGACAGGGGAGAGAACGATGAATGCGACGCGACAACATTCCACGACACCACTTATTGATGAGGACCCTCAGCAGCGGGGCTTTGCGGAGATACTACGTCTGAGGACGCCGCTGCTGACCGGCGAAGACCGGCTGCTCATGACGCTCTATTTGGAGGACGGGCACAGCTATCGCCAGATCGCCCGGCTGATCGGTGCCAACCCGACCACCGTTGCCCGGCGGGTCCGCAGGATTGCCCGGCGACTCATCGACGAGACCTACTCCGTCTGCCTGGAGAACAGATCCGCTTTCACCGGACCCGAACTGGCCATTCTCAGAGATTACTTCCTGCGCGGATTGTCTTTCGCCCGGATCGGCCGCAAGCGTGGCACGAGCTACTACCGCGCGCGGACCACTGTTCTGAAGGCCAGGAAGCTTGTCGCTACCGCAACCGCGCCGTGTGCGCAGAAAGGCAACGAGGTGAGTCGGCCATGACAACATTCGATCTATCGAAGCGCTTTCCCTGGCAAGGACCACTGAGCGACAAAGGTGTGCAGGTGTGTCGGATGTTTGGCCTAACGACGGACCGACTGGTGGACCGCGTCCCCACGCATCGATGTAGGCTCGAGATCCGCCCGGGCAACATCGTCTATCTCACCGGTCCGTCCGGCTCAGGCAAGAGCGTCTTGCTGCGCGAATTGGAAGCGGCGGTACCGAAATCGCAACGGGTAAATCTGGCCCGCATCAAGCTGCCCACGAGCCGGATGGTGATCGACTGCTTCGAGACAGACGTGGTGGCGTCTTTGAAGACACTGAGTGTCGTCGGTCTAAGCGAAGTCTTCGCGGTGTTGAACAGACCTTGTCATCTCAGCGAGGGACAGAAATACCGCTTTCGTCTGGCCCAGGCGCTGGCGACCGAAAAGCGATTCGTCTTCGCCGACGAATTCTGCTCGGCACTGGACCGTATCACTGCTGCGACAGTGGCCTTCAACATTCACAAGTTCGCCAAACGGACCGGCAGAACGTTCATCCTGGCCTCCAGCCGTGACGACATTATGATCGATCTGGCCCCCGATGTGCTGGTGATCAAAGACTTCTCCGGCCCAGCCGAAGTGATCTACAAAGGTGTGAGATAACCATGTCCGTCTGTTCTTTGCACAGCAAGCTCGAGATTGTCGAAAGCGACGCGAGCGCTTACAAGCGACTCGCCGCGTACCATTATCGCGAGGAGAGGCCTGTCGCGGTCAAGGCCGTGTTCGCGCTCAGGCCGAAAACTTCGCGGGCGATGTTGGGCTCGACTCTGGCTGGGGTGATTGTCTATTGTGCGCCTAATCCCCGTGTCGAGTTGCGCACCGTCGCGACGAATGGCGCCTTTGCCGAGCTGGATAAGCAAACGCAACTGGCGCTGATCAACCGGAACATCCGCTGCATCGCACGGCTCATCATCGAGCCCCGCTTTCGCGGAGTGGGCCTGGCTACGCGCCTGGTGCGCGAGACCATGCCTCGGATGGAGGTCCCCATCATCGAGGCGCTGGGCGTAATGCCTCAGGTCAATCCGTTTCTGGAACGAGCAGGCATGCAAGCTTTCGCGCCTCGCATGCCTCTTGCGCACGTTCAACTTGTCGAGGCCTTCAGTGCCGTCGATATTGAGGACGATGAACTCATCGCTCCGGAGGCGGTGCAAGAGAAAATAGATGCGCTGGGCTGGCCCGCCATCGACTTCCTGGAGACGCGCATCGCGCAGTTCATGAAAAGTCACGGCACGCGACGTGCCATGTCGCCGGGTTTGGAACGAACGCGCTATATCCTCAACAAGCTGACCCAGCGCCCGGCCTACTACATCTGGTTTCATCCCGATCTGGAGGTGACCATGCCATGAAATCAAGGATCCGACACATCCCTTTGGACAAACTGATTCCGCATCCTGACAATCCCAACCGGATGAGCCGGGCAAACTTCGGCAAGCTGATGCGCCACATCAAGCGAACGGGATGCTACGAGCCCCTGGTGGTGCGCCGACATCCGCAGCAGCCGGGCTGCTTCCAGATCATCAACGGTCATCACCGCTGTGCCGCTCTGAAGAACCTCGGGCGAGCCACGGCCCAGGTCGTGGTCTAGGACGTTGACGACGAGCAAGTCGACATCTTGTTGGCTACGCTCAACCGCTTGGGAGGTCGCGACATCCTCGACCGCAAGTTGGCAGTTCTGCGGCGGCTTACCGCCAGACGTTCCGCTCGCGAGTTGGCGAGATTGCTGCCTCAAACGAAGGGCCAATTGGAGCGTCTCACCGGGCGAGCGCCGTTAGCGCGGGCACGACAGCAGAAGACGAAAGCTCTTGCAGTTCCTCTCGTTTTCTTCGTGAGCACGGCGCAGCAGGAGACGATTGAGGCGGCGGTGAATCAGGCGGCGACCGAATCGACGGCCAAGACACGAGCGGCCAGGCGGGCGGCCGCACTGACCGACATCGCAACACGTTATGTCACGCAAACAGCGAACGGGACTGGCACATGAAATGCAGCTCATACATCCCAGGTGGCTACATCCTGTATCCGAGGTATTTCCTCGATCTGCTCGACGAAACGCCGCTGCCCGATCGTGTCCTGTGGGCCTGGCTGAACTGCCGGGCGAATCACAAAGACGACGACATCGCGCCCGG
>CP070782.1:2170964-2180063 GCA_020346325.1 Phycisphaerales bacterium | reverse complement strand
CCTGCTGCCCCTGCTCGTGGCCAACAACCTGGCCAACTACGCGGCCACCAGTAGCACGACCTATTTATTCATGAGCCTGGTTTCGTCTCAGCATGCCGCCGAACTGCTGGCGACCTCGGTAACAGCCCCCCTGCTGTTCGTATTGGCCGAATCTCTGCCCAAGAACATCTTTCTCTACCGCGCCGACAGCCTGACGGCCTTCTTCGCCCCCCTGCTGTTTCTAACACACCGGGCACTCAGTTGGTGCGGCATCGTCCCGCTGCTGCGTCTGTTATCCCAAGCCTTCGCCCGGCTCATCGGATCTCCCGTGGCCTCTCCAGTCGCGATGAGCTCGGCGCAGAAGCATCAAATACGAGCCATCCTGCGCGACACCCATGAAGAGGGGCTCTTGAGTCCCGTGCAGACGGAGATCATCGATCGCATCATCAACATCCCCAGCCTGCGTCTCAGGGCGGTCATGGTACCGTTCACCTGTGTCCATTCGGTGTCGCTTCAGAGCGACCGCCGGGCACTGCTGAGCGTACTGAAACGCCACGGTTTCACGCGTCTGCTCGTGTGGAAAGATACCCCCACGAACATCGTCGGTTTCATCAACATCTATGAGGTGTTGGGGCCGAAGAAGGAATTCGACAACCTGGAGCCGTTTCTGGCTCCCATTCGTCAGCTCGATGGCAACACTCCCGTCATTGATGCGATTGACATTATGCGGCGTGAGGAACTGAAGATCGTACTGGTCATGCGAAGCCGACGAGGCAGCCACGACAGCCCCGCCGGCATCGTCACGATGAAGGACCTGGTTGAGGAGCTTCTCGGCGAATTGGCCGAATGGTAAGCCTATGGTAGCCCAGACACAGCCGTTGTCCAACCCGCGCTCAAAGGATGTTGCGACCGTCATCGGCGTCCTCCTGGTCGTCCTCATCCTGTCGGCAGCGCTGCTGGCCAACAGTATGACCAAGCTCGTCAGTCGCGATGAGCATATGTACTGCACCGCCGGAGCTTTGTTGGCACGAGGACAGGCGATCTACCGGGATTTCGCGTATCCGTCCCAACTGCCCTACCATCCCCTGCTGCTCGCCATCCTCTACCGAGTCTTCCACACCAGCCACTACCTCCTGGTAGGCCGGCTGGTTTCGGTTGTCTGTGAGATCCTCGTCCTGGTGTCCATCGTCGGGATCTATCGAGCTGTCTTCGGTTCTCGGCGCGAGGGCCTGATTTTGGGTGCCGCGGCGGCCGTGCTTTACGTGTTCAATCCGCTGGTGGAGTATGCTGGCGGATATGCCTGGAACCATAGCGTCGTGGTTCTCTGTGTCACGCTATCGCTGTGGCTGTTGATCACGACCGACTTTCAGAAGACGACGCGGTACGGACGTCCGGCCCTGATCGGAGCTCTGCTAACCTTCGCAACCTGCATGCGAATCACGACCGCCCTCGTACAGGCCGTCTTCCTGGCGGCGATCTGCATCACGGCCCGAGGATCCGTGCGAAACCGCGTCTACGCAGGGCTGGCCTTCTCGCTGGCCAGTCTGGCGCTCGCCCTCTGGCCGGTCTGGATCGTGATCCGGGCCGGAGAAGCGTTCTGGCTGAACCTTCTGCGTATACCGGCGCTGTACGGCCGCTGGCTCCACGAGATTGGCATTGTGCACGACAAAACCGCCCTGACCATCGCGGCGTTGCTGACCCCTGGCTACCTCGCGTTGTTGGCGCTGGCTGCCTGGCTCGTATGGGTGTTGCTGCGGCGTTGGCGAACTCTAGAGGTTCCGACCAAGACGATGGCCGCGACCGCCGGCATCCTGCCCCTGGTCCTCTTGCTCATCGCTTACATCCCTCCCACGATGTGGCGCCAATACCTGGCGATTCCGGTGCCGTTTATCCTGATCGCCCTGGCCTATCCCCTGGCGGCATGGCACAGCGCGCCGGAGAAGGCAGCATCTAGAAGGTCATTCCGCTTCGGCTGGGCCGGGATCGGCATCTGTGTGGCCGTAACGATTCTGGCCAATCCGGCCGTATTGAGCCGTTCTCTGGCGGTTCTCGTGCCGGAGTATTGGGTTCCATCCGCACTGCATCGGGTCTCGGCAAATATCGCCCGCCAAACAGGGAGACCCAAGCGCGTGCTGACTTTGGGCCCGCTCTACGCCCTCGAAGGAGGCTGTCACATCTACCCGGAGCTTGCCTGTGGGGCCATTGTCTATCGCGTGGCCGACGCCATGTCCGCGCAGGAACGGGCCGCGACCCGCACCGTGGGACTCCAGACGCTGGGGCCCCTGCTCGAAGAGCGTCCCCCTACCGCGGTGATTCTGGGCGTTGAACCGAGGCCGTTTGCCTTTCTGGAAGAGCCGCTACACCGTGCGGTTGGGCCGGATTGGCACCGAAACACGTACGAGTACGGGCTCTTAGTCTACACCCGGCCTTGAGACGGATACGTCCGGTCAATCGCGGTCGCGGTATTCGTCCATGATCGCCTGGGCAATCCTGTTGATGGCGTCGCGGCTCAGGCTGGAACGATTCGAAATGATCGAGAAGAGGTAAGGCCCGCTATCGGTCAGGCAGACGCCGGAAAACGAGCGCACGCCACTGATATAGCCCGTCTTGCCCAGGATCTTGCCACGGTAAGCCGATTCCTTGAAGTACCGGCTGATGGTCCCGTCTTCGCCCCCCACCGCCAGTGAGGTACGGTAGAGTTCCCAGTTGGGGCTGCTGTACAGATCGAGCAGGACGTTCATGATGGACCGCGCGCTCAGCCGGTTGTCCCGACTCAGGCCACTGCCGTCATCAACGCGAAATTCCTCATCAGGCACGCCGAGCTGACGCAAATAGTCGCCAACCAGCTCCGTGCCTCTCTCCCAACTGCCGTTCTCGCCGTGCGGGTCTTCATGAGCGGCAATCGTCTTGAGTAAGGCTTCGGCCGCCAACCCCAGGCTGTCTTTGTTGGCTCGATGCAATGCGTCAATCAGCGGCGTAACCGCCTCGGCCAGTTGGACAAACTCACAGGCCTCACTGTCGAAGGCCCGCTCGATCAGACGACCGGTCGTCGTAATCTCCGCCCCGATGAGGTGCTCGGCCAGGACAAAACCGAAGAACGCGGCGGGCTGCTCGATCGCCACGTCGAACGGGCCTTGTCGATTCCTGCACTTGCCTCGAATCGTGATCCGATTGGGCTCGTGATTGCGATAAGCCCCCACGGCGCTGGACCCGCTCGAAACCGCTTTGACCTCGTTGATGATCTCCACGAAAGCGGTCTGCGGATCGACCTCAATGGCGATGGAACCGTTACGATTGTCCGTGGTCACTTCGATACAGTTGCCGTTGTAGTTCAGACCGCACACCTCACAGGCATACCAGCGATTGAGATCGTTCGGCGACCAGTTCGGATGGACCCGCTGATCGTCGAAAACGGTGGTGTCGACCACGACGTCCGTGATCGACTCGATGCCTCGCTCCCGCAGCGCCGCGACAATCGAGTCGAAAAACCAGCCATCCTCCCGGCCGTACAGCCTGTCCGTCGTCCTGTCGCCCAAAAGCGGATCGCCACTGCCGATGACGACGAGCGCCTCGCCACACAGCCCGACGCGTGTGCGGTATTGAAACAGCGGGCCCAGATAGCGCAGGGCCGCCGCCGTCGTGATGAGTTTCATGTTCGAGGCCGGGATCATCGCCTTGGTGGCGTTGTGGCTGTAGACCGCCGTCTGCGAATCCGCTGCCACAATACGGATCGCATACTCGCTCTGTTTGGCTTTTCCGACAACCTTGCCGATACGTCCGGCCAGACCCGCCAAAACCGTACCGGCCAGACAGGCATTCAGTATGAGAACAATCAATACCGTCTTCACGTGCGTGCGCGTGCGATGAAGCATAATCCTTTACCCGTGCATCTCCAAGCAAGTTGCCTTCGATTCATCGGGGCATAGCATAGCAAATCTTCGCGCGATGTTAAGGGGCGTTCTGGCATTCAGGCGGACAAATGTCGCAGAACCGCCACTCCGCCGGTGAATCGCCACGGAATCGGCCGTATCAGACAGGATCGCACAGTGCCAGAAATGCACTCTGGGCCTGTGTTCGGTCAACACAGGCCCAGAGCAGAGCTTCGAACGTGCCGGCGCCGACCGTCAGCCCTCCCGGAGGCCGGGCGGTCGGAAACGCCGCGACATGACGGACTACTCGACGTCCGCCGGATGACCGACGCCGATGTCATCGATGTAGATCAGGCCCGTACCACCCGCGGCAGGATTGTCGCGGTCGCCAACCCCGATATACACCATCTTGACGCTGCTGAGGTTGACGCCACTGAAGTCGCTGAGGGAAATCAGCCATTCCGACCACCCGGTCAGAGCCGTGGCGGCCTCGTTGGGATGGGTCACGACCGCAACGTTCCCAGCCGTGTCCTCGAGGGCCACATACAGCGGTTCCATGTCATTGCCGCCGGTCGGTTGGGTGATGCCGATATCGGCCGTCTGCCACTGGCCTGCGACGCTGCCCGTCGTGGCCACGTCGGCGAACTGCGCGCCGGTCTCGATGTTGGCGTCATGGCTGGTCAACGCCAAGCCGATGAACACGCCGGCGCCCATGGGGATCTCCGCCGTCGAGGCGGCGGCATCGTCGGTGATGCTGACCCAAGTGATTCCGTCTTCACTCCGCTCGGCCGTGAAGGTGTTGCCGCTCCGCGCCAGTTTCACCCAATACGGAGCTGCGAGGTCCGCTTGCGTCGTGTGGGCGCTGGCCACACCGGCTTCCGGCCGGCGCTGGAACGACACGCCGCTGGTCGGCGTCACGACGACCATGGCGTGCGGTGAACTGACATCCAGGGTCTCCCGGATCATCACACCGGCCTTGGCCCATGCATTGCTATTGCCCACCGCGTCCACGCGCACGACGATCGCCCCATCGCCGCTGAGGCTCTTGTAGGCATAGCGGAACTGGTCCGCAGTGCCCCAGATGTCGGTGCCAATCGCGCTCATCAGGAGCGTGCCATCGGAGCTTTCGGCGAAGGCCGGCGTCTTGCCCTGAACGAAGAGCCTCAGCGTATCGGCCCCGTTGCGCGCCCAGTTCTGCACGCCCAGATCGTACTCGGCTTCGGAGTAGAATGGGGCGGCCGTGTTCTCATAGCTCAAGGGCATGGACTGCCCGCCGCCATGAACGATGGTTTGTTCGGCGAAGGGCGCTTCGAGATAGCCGACCATGGATCCGGTCTCGTTGACCCAGCCATCGATCCACGTCTCGAAGATGGGGTTGTCGTCATCGTCGTAGCTCTCGAAATCGTCGACCAACGCATACTCCTCGGTGGCGAAACTCCAAAGGTCTCCTTCCCACGTGCCGCCATCGGTGATCTCATCGACCTTCCAGTAGTATTGCCGTCCGAAATTCAAACCGCTCGGGGCGTAGCTGCTCTCGGTGACGGTATCGGCCGGCGCCGTGCCATCGACCACGGCCGCTTCGTCCGTGCTGAAGTAGATCTCGTGTGACGTCGCGCCGCGGCCGGCCCGCCAGCTCACGCCGGCGTTCACGCTCACGTCCACGGCACCCGAGGCCGGTTGGGGATCGCGCGCGAACGCAGGAATCTGGTAGAACCGGACTTCACTGAGGCCGTACTGAGGCATGCCGCCCCACTTGCTGTTGACGGTAATGCGGACAAAACGAGCTGCGACATCCTGGAGGTCGACCACGCTGTTTGCCTCATAGTCGGGCGTGGCCGTGCCCTGCGCCAGTTGCGCGTCCCCCAGAGCGGTCCACTCGGCGCCGTCCACAGAGTACTCAATGCTCACGTCCTTGAGCCCGAAGCCTAAGACCAGTTCGAACTGGACGTTGTAATTCCAGACCCACATCTCGTGGAGCTGATAGACGCGGTCGAACTCGTATTGCACCCAGACCGGCTCGTCGCCGCTGGCCGAAGCCAGCCACATGTCGGCCGGATCCGTTGAGTGCTGATCGCTCTCGTTGAGACCCGAGCCGTTAACCGTGTTTTCGATCCCTGCTCCACTGTCAGAGACGGCGTTGGCGGTCGCCATAACGCCATCGATCGGATACGCGAAAGGCTCAGCCGTGAAGCTCCACACCTCGCCTTTGAAGATCTCTGCGCCGGGCCCTTCATTCACTTCGTCGACCCGCCAGTAGTACCTCTGGCCGAATTCGAGCAGGCCGTCCGGATCGTAGGCATTGGCATCCTGGCCCTGACTAACCAGCAGGCCCAACGGATTCGCTCTGCCGGCAACACTGACGTCATCAAACGCGGTGCCAAAGTAGACATCGTGGGCAATCGCGGTTGCTCCCGGGCGCCAGCCCAACACGACATCGCGCGGACTGTCGTCGGCGCCATTGGCCGGCACCGGAGTTGAGGCCGTGGGGTCGGAGAAACCTTGCATCGCGCTGGCAATCATCTCCGGCGTCAGAGGCACGTTGAAAATCATCACCTCGTCCAACACGCCATTGAACGTACCCAGGCCGTCGGCCGTGTTGACGACGCCGATGCCGCTTCTTAGGCCACTGAAATCCCCCGCAGGCAAACTCCAACTGCCCGTCAATTGCTCCTGGCCGTTGAGGTATACGGCTCCTGTGCCCGCTGCCGCGTCATGGCTGCAGGCGAAGTGCGTCCACTCACCCTCGATCAGATGCTCGCCCGTTATGGTCAGGTTGCTCTGCGGGCTCGTATTGGACTTGAAGCGCAACTGCGTCCCTTCGGGGTTCAATTCCGTCCACCAGTACATCGTCCCCTCTCTCTGTCTGATGAGTCCCTGGTAGGCACCACTGAGCCCGGCCCACTTGGCCCAGACCGCGAGTCCCAGGCCCGTCGGCCCGTCGGTCTGCCAGGCCCCAAGGTCGACAAAGGGACTGCCGTTGCCGCCCCGGAATTGCAGGCCGTTGCCATCTTTGCCCTCGACCCAGGCCAAAGCACCCGTCAGCGTCCCGTCGTGCGCCCCAGTCTCGTCCGGGGCAGTCAGCCCCGAGGTTGCATCCAACTTGTAGTATGCAACCAGCCCATCCGGAAGTGCGGCCTGCGCCCCGCAACCCAGCGCCAGCACAAAGACAGCCGCCGCCAATGGCACAGTCATCTTCGACATGTTCATTCCTAACCTCCTTCACGGTGCAACGATAGAATCTGCCTTGACGGCCTGAGCCGCAAAGTGCACGCCCTCGCTCCGGCCGAATAAGCGCGATCACACTTTGTGTGCGGTTTAGCCATTCTATGCGGCGGCCGAAAGCACGTAGGAAACGGTTTCGAGAATTTCTCGGACTCGTGGGGTAAACCTTGAGTTGGATGAAATTCGATGTTGCCACAAGACACGACGCAGAGCCGCCAGCATATCCAGGAATGAGGGCTGGGTTTTGTGAGGGTTCCACGGCGTCGGTTCCGGAAGCAAAGAAGGCTCTTCGACGGCGCATTGTGAATACCAAGCCTTCACCAGTGTCACCAACGTCAGCGCCAGGGGCGCCTGACGGTTGACTGTCTTGCTGCACCAGCCACGGGTAGACTCGAAACCCATCTGTTGTTTGGCCTCCAGGATACATTCCTCCACGCCCCATCGGTCGTAGTATCGTTGGACGATCTGGGTGTCGGGCACGGTCGCATCGGTACAGAAGAAGAAGTCGTCCTTTTGACGGCCGGTCGGGTCGCGGACGATGACCATGCGAATGGGAACCATCCGGCAGACGTGATACCACAAACAGGTGATCCCCAGACCCCGTCGCCGCACCTGTTTGCCTTGGCGCCTGACCGTCATGGTCTTCCAACCCTTCTTGCGGCGGGCGGCGATCTGTGGGGGCGTCGGCAGACGCTTGCCTCGAGTCGGAGGGCGGCCCCGTTGGCCGGGCCTGCGTCGCTTTGGAGGCGAGTCGTAGAGGGCCGCGTCGCGTCGGATACGACTGCCCAGACTGACGCCTTCGGGCAATCCCATCACCATATCCCGCGTGGCATACTGGCCGTCGGCGGCCACTCGAATGTGCATGCCGGACAGCGCCGTGGCCACCTGGCAGACCATTCTCGCGGCCAGGACTTGCCGTGTGGCGAAGGGATGGGTGCGGTCGCAGTCGGCCTTCTTGCGATAGAGGGTAAACACGGCCGGCAGAACCCATCGGATCCGTTTCCAGTGGGGCAGTCGAAGCGTGATGGCACCCACGATCCAGTTGTGCGCCCAGTGAATGACGGTCCCCTTGGTGGCCGGGCCGGTCGCCGAGGCGTCCTTGAACCATCCGGCGTGGGCAACGTGCCGGCCATAACGTCCGGCCGTGGTGTCGTCGATATGCCGATCCGCCACAGGCCTGCCTGTGACGGTGTCGATCTGCCCCGAGTCCAGGATCAGCGGACCGATGACATTGGCCATCAGATAGGTCGACAACGTATCGAGCGACCATGCCGCCCGGTAGAAGAACTTGTGATAGACCGTCCAGTGGCGATCCACCAGTTTGCCCAAGGTGCGGAAGAGGCCTGTTACGGTGGCCGGGCCCCGGTGGAGCACCCAGCCCAGAGCGATCTGTTGCCAAGTCCGCGTCGTGGGCTCGGTAAACGTCAAGACAAGCTGTTGAACCAAGGTATTCCATGCCGATATACAGAACGTAGCGTCCATGCCGACGTCTCCGATGCATTGCGTGATAACAATTACATCGGAATGTCGGCATCTTCTTTGTCAGCATAAAACAGCCTCAGGAATGGCTAAAGTCCACACACTCTATCATCGCACCTTTGTGGTTCCGCTAGACCCGGACGCTACGTACGACCCAGATTACTACGTGGTTATCCAGGCATTTCCCCACACAGTTGACGTCTTAGGACCTTCGACCCCAATACACGGACCGGATGCGGGCAACACGCCAATCCACATAAACATAGCGAGCTATAGTTCTGTCCATCGAGTTCAGTACACTTACCAGTGGAGATTCACGGTTGAAAGAGACAGCGATATAGAAAACACGCCTCCGACTGCAAATCCCGGTGGGCCATATCTCGGTGCTGCAAGCACATCGATCACGTTCGACGGGACGGGCTCTTTCGATCCCGACGGCGATCCGTTGACATATGCCTGGGATTTTGGAGATGGCCAGACCGGTACCGAGGCAACCCCTTCACATAGCTACACGTCTGCCGACATATACGATGTCTGCCTGACCGTCAAT
>CP070782.1:2167114-2170864 GCA_020346325.1 Phycisphaerales bacterium | reverse complement strand
GCGGGGGATTTGGCGGTTGCCCCAGGTATAGACGTTTTGCAGCGTGCCGATGGCGCCGTCCCGGACCAGTTCGCGCACGCGGTTGAAGTTCGGGATCGCGTGACGTTGCGTGCCGACCTGCGTAGCCAGCTTGTCCTTCTTCTCCAGCCATTTGGCTCGCGCCAGACGGACCTCCTCGACGCTGATGCCCAGGGGCTTTTCCATGAAGCAGTGCAGGTCACGGTTCATCGACCAGACGGCGATGTGCCCGTGCGTGTGGTCCGGCGTGCAGCACAGCACGGCATCCAGGCCCTTCTGGTCGAGGCACTTGCGCCAGTCGACGTACGTCGCGGCCTTCGGGAAGCGCTTGGCGCCGTGGGCGAGGTGCTCTTCGTTCACGTCGCACAGGGCCACGACGTTCTCGCTGGAGATCGCGTCGAAATGGGCGTCGGCCCGGCCCCACGTGCCGATGATGGCCACGTTGAGCTTGTTGCTGGGCGCGTTGGCGCCGGAGAGCACGCCGCTGGGCAGGATCGTCAGTCCGGCCCCGACGGCCGCACTGGCTTTGAGGAATTGACGTCTTGGGAGTGTGTTGGCCTCCACCATGGGTCTGTCCCCTTCACTGTGGTTGCGGTTGCCTGTGACGAAGCCTAGAGCCTCAACTGTAGGCCTTCCCTGGCCCCAATACAAGGAAAAACCGCTACGTCGCGTCGGGCTCGCGGACGACCGTTTTGGCACCGGGTAGCGGAATGTTGGCACTGGCGGGCCGCAGACGTTACAATCCCCGCCAGATCATGCTTGTACTCGCGATCATTCTGGCTGTATTTCTGTGCGGCGGTGGCTCGGCCCAGGGCGCCTCACCGCGGCCGATGAATCAGTTTCCCTCTCCCATGACGGACACAATCCGCGCCCACCAGCGTATCCCGGATAGCAACGTCCCGGGCGTATCGATCGTTCTCAAAGGTGCGCTGGCAAGACCTGTTGAGGTCTATTTCCCTGAACAGGGACGCGACGTCCGTTCTATGGATCTACTCGTTCATTTTCACGGCTCGAACTACGTTGCTAAACACGCGGCCTACCATGCCAAGCATTCCCTGATCCTGGCCGTCGTTAATCTCGGCTCAGGCTCAGGTGTCTATGAGAACGCCTTTCAAGACAAAGCAACGTTTCCCAGCCTGATCGAAGCGGTCCGCACATCGGTTTCTGAGAAGAGATCCGCCGAAACAGAGATCCCGCGCCTCTACCTCAGCTCGTTCAGCGCCGGCTATGGGGCCGTGCGGGCAATCCTCAAGAATCATCAGTCGCTGTCAGACGGAATCATATTGCTCGATGGCCTCCACACGGACTATGTTCCTTCGCGCCGCGTGCTGGCCCAAGGCGGAAAGCTGAACGACGAGAAGCTCAAGGATTTCGTCCAATACGCCCGGCTGGCTGCCGAGGGCAAGAAGAAACTCTTGATCACCCACTCGGCAATTTTCCCCGGCACCTACGCCAGCACGACCGAGACCGCGGACTACCTGATCGATGCCTTGGATCTGCGTCGCCACCCTGTCCTGAAGTGGGGGCCGGCTGGCATGCAACTGCTCAGTGAGACAAAGAGCAAGGGCCTGACCGTCCTCGCCTGCGCCGGCAACACCGCCCCCGACCATATCGACCACCTCCACGGCTTGCCCACCTTCCTCAAGATGATCCTGGGCAAATAGTCTCGCAGCGCATGCACCATACGCCATCTGCCGCCCCGACGAGAAAAAGGGGACAGCATCAGACGTTCTTGGGGACATGGGCAAACTGCTGGACGGCAGCTGCGAAAAGGAAGAAGTTCTAAGGTTAAAGGATCGGTTGGCACCGTGAGATGGCCTGGAGAATGTTGCCGGATTTCTCTATCTGGTGTTTGGGAGGCGAGAGAGACAATGACCCGATTAGAATTCAGCGATGTCTACGACGAATTCCACCAGAAGCTGCACCGTTACCTCGAACGTATGGTCGGTAAGAACGATGCAGACGACGTTACCCACGAGGTGTTCATGAGAATCGACAGAGGGCTAACGGCCTTCCAGGGGAAGTTTCGTAGGATGGGCTTTAGCCCATGCGGTTCCTAGATCGTGTACGGGGGGCGCATGGCGCGGCAGCGCAGGCGGTTGGCTTCTCCGTCGTCGATGAATTGGGCCTTATTCAGATCGAATTTCAGGTTGCGCCGCAATTGCTCGCAGATGTCGGCCGCCAGGCAAATGTTCATGGAGCGAACCATGACGTCGGGGCTTGCCACGGGGTCTCGGCGCGAGCGGACGCAGTCGAAGAAATCCCGCACGTGGTCCAAGGGCCGTTGTGTCCGGCTCGTGTAGTCGGCCAGCACCGTCTGGTATTCGCGCAACAGCGTCGGGGACGAGACATCGGGGCGCGCATAGCCGTCGGCGGCCGCGGCCCATCCCTCGGGACCATCGAACCGCTCACCACAGGCACCATGCCAATATTCGCACGGTTCCCACACCGAGCCGGCCACGCGGAACAGCACGAGCTTGACCCCGTTGGACAGACGCGTCACCATCGTCTTGTCCGGCCCGGCATACTCGAACTCGAGGAAGGACACGTCTGTCATGTCGAGTCCGGCCAGGGCCTGGGCCACCGTGTGTGCCCCCCACATCGCCACATCCGTTGCCAGATCGTAGAAATGATACCAACCGCCGCCATTGACATAACCGGCGTTGTAAGGGCGCCAGGGAGAGGGGCCAAGCCAGAGGTCCCAGTCCAGTTCATCCTTGGGCGGTTCCGGTTCGGCCGGCAACCAGTCGTGACGCAACCCGTCGCGCCAACGGCAGTCCGCGTAGACGGTATGAATCTCGCCCAACCGGCCGGCGCGAGCCATCTCGATCCCAAACACATGATGCGGCTCGCTGAGCCGCTGGGCGCCGGTCTGATAGACCCGACCATACCGGCGCGCGGTCTCCGCGACCGCGCGGCCCTGCGCCATCGTCAGACAGGCGGGCTTCTCGCAGTAGACATCTTTGCCCGCCCGCAGCGCCAGGATCGACGTCAGGGCGTGCCAGCGGTCGCCGGTGGCAATCAGCACCGCATCCACATCCGTCCGTTCCGCCAGGAGTTCGCGCATATCGCCATACGTGGCGCAGTCTTCATTGCCGTACTTGTCATCCACCAACTTCTTGGCCGCGTTGCGCCGGCCTTTCAGGACGTCGCAAACGGCGACCCACTGCACATCCGGCTGGGTCAGCATGTACCCCAAATCGTAGAAACCGCGACCGCCGAGACCGATGCCGCCCATCACGATACGCTCGCTGGGCGCCACGGCCCCACCCCGCCCCCGCGCCGAGGCCGGAACATACCAGGGCAGCGCCCCCGCACCGGCCGCCATCGCCCCCCGCCCCAGAAAGCGCCGCCGCGTGAGTGTCTTCCTATTGTCATGGCTCATAGGGTCTTTTCCTTTCTTCCCAGTCTGGCCTTTCATCCTAAAGCTTACCGCCAAAGGTAGGCCGATTTCAAGTCTTCTCAGAGGGTCGTTCGGAGCAGGCGCAGGAAATATCTCACAGCAAGCAAGAAAAAGGCACGGCACTTCGCTTCATTCCCCGGCGGACCTCGCACCGAGGGTGGGGGTTCCAGAGTTTGCGTGTTTCTTGTCTTCCCGGCTGCCGAGTGATATAATTGCAACAACGGGTGAAGAAACGCAGAGCTTATCGTTGTATGACTAACAGCTCTAGAAAGGAGGGCTTCCACAATGATGTCGAGACGTTTCCTCAGTGCTGTCGTGGCGGTATCGGT
>CP070782.1:2163429-2167014 GCA_020346325.1 Phycisphaerales bacterium | reverse complement strand
CCGAGCCTACCTGTGCGATCTGCGTCCCCGGCTTTTCAGTGCTGAAAGCGGTGATTATCTGCTGTTATCGCGAACCGGGCGGCCTTTGACCCGTATTGAAATATGGAGGTTTGTTAAGAAGTACGCCATCCGCGCAGGGATGCCCCGGAACTTGACGGCTCACACTTTGCGCCATTGTTTCGCGACGCACTTGCTCAGCGGAGGGGCGGACCTCAGGAGCGTTCAGGAAATGCTGGGTCACGCTGACGTGGGGACTACGCAGATCTATACGGATGTGGACCACGAGCGCCTCCGACGTATTCATAAGGAGTTTCATCCGCGGCCGTGACACCGACTGTTTGGGAGTGTTGGGTGGTCGGGTAAGATGTGAACAGGCGGTCGGTCCGGTGCACTTTGACTTTTTGGCACGGAAATTGTAGTAACGGCACGAAAATGAGGTTTAGGTGATTGACTTCGGGCTGCAAGTGGGCCTATTATAAGGGGTAATGTAATCGGTAGGGTTCTCTGAAAGTTGTCGCTATGGACGTTCAACGACGCTGTATCCTCATGGTGGTACTGATACTAGGTTCGATTGGACCTGTTATGGCCCAAGAGGCTGCGTCAGCCCCCGCCACGACGCCGGGGAGCGCCGAAGTCGACAAGCAAATTCGGATCTACAAAACGACGCTGCTGGAGGGAAAAGACGAACAAACGCGCCTGGATGCGGCGACGCTTCTGCTGTTCAACGGCAATGGAGAGGCCCGTAAGGAACTGCTCGACGTGCTTCGGGATCCAGGTCATCCGGAGGGCAGAGCGGCGGTGTGCCAGGCCCTGATAATCGCCAGGGAAGATCGCAAGCCGGTGGCGAACAAGGAGGAGTTCATCGAGCCTCTAATCGGCGTTCTCAGCACTGAAATCGATCCTTCGCTCGCTGAGCAGGCTGCTCAGGCCCTCTTGATGTTCAGTTATGGCGACATACAGGGGCAGCTCGAGCGACTGGTGGACGACAACGGTGCTGCCGCGACGGCCCGGTTCAATGCGGTAGGGGCCTTGAAGTATCAGCCCGACGACAGGGCCATCTTCAAACTTCTTGCGCTGCTGAACAGCTCGGAGGCCGATGTGGCGGGTGAATCCAAGAAGGCGCTGGAGCTGCTTGGTTTCACGGTGCCTGCCGATCCCAACGCGCTGCAGGCCATGGCCGAAGGAGTCCGACAGCGGGGGCCGGAAGCCTATCTGAAGAACCCACTGATCATGAGGAATTGGCTGGTCAGTCGGGAGACGCGAATCCACGAACTGACGGCGTCAGTGACCTTGTGGGAGCAGAAGTACCTGGCCGCCCTGGGAACGCTGTATGACGGTCTGGCCGATGAGAACGGCCGGAGCGAGTTTCTCTTGCGGCAACTCAACGCGCCGGAACCGAGTGTAAAGCTGTGGGCTGTGGCAAAGCTGGAGGAGTTGCGCAAGGGGACGAGCAAAGGGAAGCTCTCTCAGGAGTTGGAGAAGGCGGTCCTGGGTCTCGTTTCGCATCGGGATCGACGGGTACGGCTCAAGACGGCAGGCCTCCTGACATTGATGTGGGAGCTGGATTCCACCCAGCAGTTGCTGGCGCGGTTGCAGGTTGAGGAGGATGCCGAGGTCAGGCATGGACTGTTCGTTGCGCTGGGCAATGCGTGCTACTACGCGTCTCTTCCCACGTCATCCGTGCAGGTTCCTGATGCGGTCCGCAAGGAGACGCTGGAGTTGGCTGTTGCGTTTCTCAACCAGGACGATGCACAGCGGACGCGCAGCGGTGCCGACGTGGTCCGCAAGCTGCTTGAGCAGGATGGTTTGACGCCGCAGGACATTGAGAAGTACCTGATGGCGCTGGCCGAGCGGTACGAGCAGGTCGGTCCAACGGTAAACCACGGACTTCGAGGCGAGTTGCTTAGCGCGATGTCGGTTCTGTGTGCCGAGCAGAGCGTGGTGCGGACGCAGGCGGCGACGCTCTACGGCCGGGTTTTCGAGAAGGCCTTGGGTGATGGTGTCGAGTCGGTTCGTCTGGCGGCGGTGGAGGGCTTGATCAATATCGATAAAGGTGCAGCCCTAAAAAGGTTACGCGCCGATTTCTCCCGGGACCCGAGCGCGGCAATCCGCGCGCGGCTGGTCGATCTGGCCGGTGAGATCGGTGGGCAGGAAGACCTTGATTGGCTGTCGAAGAAACTTGGGGCTGGGACCGAGGCAGGGCCGGCCTGGCAGGCGATGCTGAAGATATTCCGACGGTCGAACACGGACGTCATGGGCAGTTGGACGAGTCGGTTCGAGAGCATGCCTGCTCCGAACGGGCTCTCCGCGGAGCAAATGATGTCCTGGCTGGCATTGCTTGAGCAGAAGGCTCGCGGCGAGAACAAGCCGGATAAGCTGCGCGAGGCTCGCGTGAAGCTTTTCGGCCTTTATGCGGCTGCAAACGACGTTGCGCGGGCCACGGAATACATGAACCTTGTGCTGGGTTCGGCCGCCAATGAAGATGAGAAGAGTGTGGCGGTTTCGCAATTGCTGGATGTGTGCCTGCAATCCGGCAGCGGACAGACAGACCTGGCTGGGGCGCTGATCGAGGATCATTTGTCTGAAAAGGACTTAGGATCCGGACATCCGCTCGCCAAATCGATCAGTGCGTTCCTGGAGGCACCTCCGGCCGGGGCCGACCCTAACGCTCTGCTGACGCAGCTGCGCCAGATCAAGGTCAAAGAGCCGGATAAGCGACCCTTGTGGCGCCGGCTCCTGGCCGAGTGGGAGGCGTTCGCCAAGGCCCACAAAGCGATCCCTGCCGAGAAGGCCAACAACTAGCGGGCAAGTCTCTCGGCCTGGGCGGGCACCCGAGCGAACAGGGGACGCCGGGGTGGGCTTTTTTCCCTTTTTTTTCGTTTTTTCTGTTTGCACACACCAGGCCTCTGCGGTATATTCATCGATTTATAATCAGCTATCAGTGAAACTAGGGCCAGGGTCTTGTCGTCGATGGAGGACCGATGCGGGGGGAACGTGTCTACTGACCTCGACGATAGCACCCTGGTATTGTTATAACTCCGGGCTGGCGATAAGATTGTGCCGGGCCGGCGGGAGTGTTGCTGCTGTAGCTCAGTTGGTAGAGCGCGTCCTTGGTAAGGACGAGGTCATGGGTCCGAGTCCCATCAGCAGCTCCATGCATTGATGCCAAGCCGTGAGGGCTTGTGATTGCCGAAGTACGAGGGGCGGCCGTGGATTGCCGCCTGGACGTTCGTGTCACCCTATGATCTGGACAACAAACAGGGCGAATAACCGCTAACAAAGCACATTGGAGGTTTATGTTAAGATGGCTAAGGCAGTGTTTGAGCGGACCAAACCACACATCAACATCGGGACGATCGGTCATATCGATCACGGCAAGACGACGCTGACCGCTGCGATCACCATGCGCTTGGCCCATAAGGCAGGGGCCGGAAACGTCAGAAAGTTTGACGAGATCGACAACGCGCCCGAAGAGAAGGAACGTGGCATCACGATCAACACGGCTCACGTCGAGTACGAGACCGAAAACCGGCATTACGCCCACGTCGACTGCCCCGGCCACGCTGACTATGTGAAGAACATGAT
>CP070782.1:2159301-2163329 GCA_020346325.1 Phycisphaerales bacterium | reverse complement strand
GCCCATGTTCCTCAGGCACGACGACATCTGGCCTGTGCCATATCAGAAACTGAGTTACGGCGCCTATCTGCTGACGCTGGCAGGGAACCGACACTTGGGCGAAGGACATCTGCAAGAGGCACTGGCGGCCTGTTTCTCGCTGCTCCGCCATGCCGATCATCTGCGCCAGCAAACGTTCATACTGGATTTCCAGTGCTCCTACGGCGCGGAGGAGACCGCTCTCGGCATGATTCGATACGTTCTGGTCCACAACGAACTGACTCCTGACGAGATCAATCGCATCGCCCAGCACCTCCCGGATGCAGAAAGCACCTGGCAGCGGGACGCGCAGCGGCTCATTGACTTCGAGGAATACCGATTCGTTAATTTCCTCGCCCGGGCCTACGAGATCAACGAGCACAGCAAGATCCGCTTTACCCGCTCACTACCTATCCGGGTGGACGAAGAGGAAGACGACACCGAGAGCACTTGGCAGGAACGGTTCTGCCCTTTAGGCTACCTTCTGACCATGCCGTTGGACCCACAGGATCTTTGGCCCTTGGCGCGGGACGAGTTGAGCGAGATGAGGCGTTTTCTTGAGGCCGGCCCCCTGCTGCCCAGAGAGCGCCATACATTGGATCCTCCCGGGATGTTCTCTGCGACTGTCATCCGTGGCCGCTGCAATGCTTTTCGGTTCCGGGCTCGAGATCTTGCTTTCCACAAGAATGCCTATGCGCGCTGGGGCGAGCGGTACGCCGAGAATCTGACTCACCGCCGCGGGACATGGCTCGTCCTTGGCCTGCGCCGGTATCGCGACGAACACAGTACATGGCCTCCGTCACTCGATCAGATTGCCGAGTATGTCCCGCCCGAGGCGCTGCTCGACCCAACCAGTGGGGAGCGTTTTGTCTACCGCCTCGATGAGGATGGCTTCACTCTCTACGGCACCGGCATCAACCGCGTCGATGAGGGCGGTCGCTGGGACGGCGTCAAAGCACTCGACGGATACGAAGAAGATATTCCCATCTGGTCGCCCCAGGCACCGACTCCGCCCAGCACTGTGCCCGATAAGGAGATGCTGAAACAACTGGCGGAAATCTACGGTGACAGGTTCATCACACACCTGCAAGAGGACGGGAACAATCCATAGGTTAATTGCAGCGGGGATTCTACTGGACAGGGACAGCCTCCGAGGACGGAAGTAATGCAGCAAGAGGATCAGGTCAACATGGGCAAACACGCGCGACGTATCCGTTGGCGCAGATGGATTGCCGTGGCCCTGGCCGTGCTGGTGTTGGTCTTGGTGCTGCATTGCCTGCGGCCGACAGCCGAGGAGCAACTGGCCGCGTTCGATGCGGCTCGGGCCGTACCTGATGACGACAACGCCGCGTTGATCTATGCCGAGTTGCTGCGCGGAGAGAAAGTGCCGGTCAGCGCTCTGTGGACCCAACTCGCACCGTTTATGGAAAGCATCCAGCACCCGGTTTCGTGGCTGGAGTCTCGGGAACTCATGAAGGAGGTTGCCGAGCTTGAACTGCCCGAGGGGTTGCTCGACCCGAACGGCGAGAGTCTCACCCTTTGGGAACCCTGGACGTCCGCCACGTGTCCTGAGTTGAGGCGGTGGCTTGATCATCACAGCGATCGCATCGACCGGTTGCTGGAGGCCGCGCAGAAACCGGCCTGCTATTTTCCTTTGCGGCCCGAGCCAAACGACATGGGCCTGTTCGATGTGCCGCTGGGTACTCTCGGACAGTGTGTCGCGCTTCTGCGGCGTGCCGCCAATAACGACATGGGCGAAGGCAATGTTGCCGCCGGACTGAAGAAATACCAGGCGGTGACTTCAATCGGACGGCACTTAAGCAAACAGCCCGCAAAAATGCCCCTCATAATCGGCATTCCCATTGAGGGCGTAGGGCTGCAACATCTGGCCCAGTTCATCGCGACCGGCCCTGCTACAGAACGACACCTTGATGCACTGGCCATCGACGGGAGCAATCTGGAGAACCAGTGGGATACCCTCAGCGAGGATGTCAGTCGTGTGCGAAACATCTTGGCCCGTGCGGTGAAGGACCACCGACGCCTCGACCTTCGCATATACGAGGCTTATCGCAGGATCCGGTACCACGAGGATGGATGGGTAGGGAAGAGTCGCACGCGAGACCTGTATCAGCGCGTCCTGTGCCAGAGGCGGGCCCACCATATCCTCATCGAACTGCGGCGCTTCAAGAATAGGGCGGGCCACTGGCCGGACCAAATCGACGAGATCGCCTCGTCGGTTGTCCCCCTGGCTCTGATCGATCCGCAGAATGGGGGCGCTTACGTGTACCGACGCACGGAAGACGGCTTTCGTCTGTATAGCACAGGCCCCAACGGCCGGGACGAAAACGGACAACGCCAAGCCGGAGGCCCCGACGATTGGCCCCTCTGGCCAACCTATTCCGTACTGGCGGGGCAGAGGCCGAAGAAGAGCGCCGCCGGGCGCAGTCGGAGGATGAAGCAGCTGAATCCGGTCCCCAGTCTCCCACCACTGAATCAGACTATGAGATGTTGAAGAAACTCGCGGAAATCTACGGCGATCGTTGTCGAACGGCCAGACAAGTGGATGCCAATGACCGATAGCCCGGCTTAATCCAGGATTCCGTCGAAAGGAATCCGCCTCCTGGGCGTCTATGTTTGAGGGGGAGAAACCGGAGGGAAGGAGCAATGGACCAAGAGGAGCAGGCGGCGCAAGACGAGAAACGAGCCAGGCGAAGACGGAAGTGGCAGACCGTCGGTTGCATCGTCTTTCTGTTATTGAGCTGCACCTACTACGGCGTCTTTCTCGCGATTGCCCGGACAGGCTACCTAACGTGGATCGGAGTCACCGTCGGGACCATCTTCCTGGCCCCCAATATCGTCATCGCCGTCACCGGTCTGGCGGGCAAAGAGGTCCTGGAAAAACGTCTGAGCCGGGCCTTCGGAGGTTTGGCGATCGCGACACTGGCCATCCTCGTGGCCCTCGCCTTCTGGCCTGCGCGTCCCGGCTCGTGGCAGCCCTACAGCTTCGACGCGGAGTTGGCTGCGTTGGAGGCCGAGCGGGCCGTGCCCAACGAAGAGAATGCGGCCCTGCGCTATGACGCAGCGCTGGCGGACGTGAACGTCAAGGACCGCCCGGAGCTTGGCGAAGACGAAGGCGATATCCTGAGACGATTGTCGCGCGCGCCGTGGCGAGACGAAGACCAACCGGAGGTCGCAGCTTGGCTCGACGCACATACGACGCCCATCGATGAACTCATGCAGATCGGCCAGATGGAGCAATGCCGATGGCCCATGTATGCCAATTCAGTGGGCGAATGGACGGTGCCCTACAACCAACTGGAATATGCCACACGCCTGCTCGCTCTGACGGGCAACCGGTACCTGGGCGATGGGCGGCTCAATGATGCGTCAGAGACATCCTTCTGCCTGCTCCGCCATGCAGACCATTTGTACCAGCAAACGTATCACCTGGATTACCGCATCGGCTTCAAACCGGAACGATCCGCCCTACAAATGATCCGCTACCTCCTCGTACAGGGCGAACTACCTCCCGAGCAGTTGGAGCGTATCACGCAGCGCCTACCCAGTGCCGAAAACCATTGGAACCGTGACATCGCCCGACTGCTAAGGTTCGATGAATACCGCTTCGCTCAGTACCTCGCCCCGGTTTACGAGATCAATGAACAGGGCGAGATCCGCTTCGCGCGGTCGTTTCCCTTCTTCAAAGAGGACGAGAAGACCCATAAGGCGCTGAGCCGGCTGAAAAGGTTGTGGCGGCCCTACTGTTATATGAACATGCCTCTGGACCCACTGGGCGTGTGGGCCATGGCCAGAGAAGAATCAGCCAGGATGGCCCGTTTCCTGGAACCGGGCCCCATGCTGAGAGTTGCCGGGGACAAACTGCATCTCGGAGGCTCATCTGTGGAACTCTTCATCAAGATGGTTACTAACGCGTCGCGTTGGATGGCGCGGACAGTGTGCTTCGAGCCTTTTCTGTACGCCAACTTCGGTGAATATTACGCCGCTCACGT
>CP070782.1:2155538-2159201 GCA_020346325.1 Phycisphaerales bacterium | reverse complement strand
CCCTGGCACCGGTGATCGGTGGGCCCAACCAGATTCAGGAAGGTGAGATGGCCGGATATCTGCTCGTCCCGAATGAGAAAGTCCCCGAGACGTATAACGCCGGGTTCTCCATGTATGTAGCCGCCTGGCCCTTGCTACAGGAATACCCGGGAAATCGTTTTCAAACCGGCCTGTTCGGCACCTGGATGCACGCTCAATATGACGAGAAGCCCACCCGAAGATTGTATTCCGATATCGAGGGCGGCCTGGGCTGGTGGCGTGACACCCGGTTCGCCACGGAAACACCCAAGTTCATCATGGGCGGCGTGGCTCTGAATTTCATGGCCTGGGCCAATGGACCCGGCGCCGGTAAAGGCAGGGACTGGGATAAGCCGCAAGGCAAGTACGGCGTGGCGCAACTCAGTCCCTGGCTGCTGTGGCCCCCCGATGGCCTGAATCTGGAGCAAGGCACCTGCGGTGAACTGTTCGGTTACGGCTATCTGCCGCTGCCGCTGACCGAGGCCAAATCCACCACCGCCGGCAAAAACGTTCCCACGGGAAACAACTGCTGGACTCTGTTTCTGAACACCCAAAACTTCAAGGGCCCGGTCGCTTTCTTCACCCCCTATTTCTTTTCGCGCGTGACAGTCGACGACCCCAACCTGGCGGGGGTGTTTCTGGACACCCGTCCCTCCGGGCCCAACCGGGCCTTGCAGATGGAGACCCAGTACGTCCCGGGCGTCCTGGCTACGGACGAGCAAGGCCAGACCTACGCCCGCATCGCCCCCACCTCGTTTCCCCGAAGGCCCCAGGGCGATTCGGCCGTCGTGCACCAGGTGACGGCCTACAACAAGAAAGCACTCTGCGATGCCGTCGAGGCCTGGTTTGACGGTGGCTCTCCGGCCGGCGGCGCGATCGACCCCGCCGGCAGCGTGATGCACACCTTTCCCGGCCGAGGGGGAGCGACGTGGAGGATCTATGGGCCGTCGACGCCCAGGGAAGAAAGGGTGCCCATTGCCTGGGATGCTTTCGCCAAGCCTGTGGCACCTGACCCCATCACCTTTGGATACCGGTGGGACTATGATCTGGTCACCAAGAAAGATAGCGAGGACGGCCCGCTGGCGACACTGCCCGAATACTATCATCTGGTCAAAGATGACAGCGGAGAGTCCAAGTGGGTCCCCGTCGCCGCTCAGGACGTTCCGGCTGAAACGGGACTGGTCGAGGTCAGCTTCAGCCGGCCCCGAGAGCGGTCTCCTAAACCCTACATCACACCCGACGATCCAGACAGTTGCTGGAAGAAGCCCGGCCCCGTGGCCGGACCGTTCGAGGCCCATCCGGGAGATGGCAGCGTGGTGACCTACTACTGGTATCGCTTCGCCGACCAGCCGGCCTTGCTCAACGCCGACCTGACGGATCAAGAGCGGGAACAACTCCAGGAACGCGCGGAGAAACTGCACCGCAACTGGAAGAAAGACCGCGCGTACCTCCCGCCGCCGACGATGGGCAAACTGGCCGTGATCGATCCGGCCCTAATCGTCACCCCGCCCCGAGGCCTGGAGGTCGGCTACGTCCCCATCGCCACCCGACAAGCCGCCGCAGAATAGTTCAGCTTCGGCCCGATGTCATGGAATCCCGGGGGATGCCTTACCCATTTCCATCGTGAATTGAGTGTGGCATCCCCCGATATCAAATGCGCTGGGAATCCGCGCGGTCCGCCCGTTTACCGCCGAGCATTCGACTTAACCAACGTCCGTTACCCCGGGCCAGCCGCCCCGGACGCGAGACTGAGCTTTTCCTCGATGGCTTTGAGCCTGCGCCGCATCTCGATGTCATTGATCATCGTGCCGAGCTTGTTCATGATGGCATCGACGGCGCCGTTCCAGTGCGTCCAATCCGGGCCCATCATGCTGGCGCCCATCCGCCACCGACGACCGTCATGATGCCAGACCAGGTAGTGCATGATCTCCGGCGTCTCGTCCAGGGGGTTGTCTCTACTGATGAGTTCCTCATCATAGGCTTGCTGGAGAAGACCGTCCGTACGTTCCCAGATCTGGTTGTAGTCGGCCACCACCTTGTCGAACTCCTCAAAGTAGTTGTCCGCCCACTGCCCCGAGTGACACTGATAGCACACAAGGGTCATCTTCTCTCGGCCGGATTCGGCCTTCGTCAGGTCCGAGACTCGATCCGTGACCAGATCCACTTCATCCGGTCCTTTCCATTGGGGCACTGACTTCTTCGGCTGGAGTTCCCAATAGAGTCGCTCGCCCACCTCGTGCGTCGTTTCGACCACACCACCAAAGCCGCTCATGTGACAGGTGGCACAGGTCGGCGCGGCAATGTCTTCGGGGCCCCACTCACCGGCCGGTGCCTCCCAGTCCCAGGATTCGCCGCTGGCTCCGTAGATGTTTCCGTGCTTCGATTCCTCGTAGATCTCATGCTGGGGATGGTCCGGCCCGAGGTGACATTGGCCGCAGGTCTCCGGCTTGCGTGCCTCGGCCACGCTGAATCCATGTCTCGTGTGACAGTACGTACAAGAACCGATACTGCCGTCGGGGTTGATCCGGCCGACGCCGGCGTTGGGCCAGCCCTTGAGCCGGCCCTCCGGTTCGGCGATGATGAAGCTGCCGTGGCACTCGATGCATCCCAGGTTCACGTTGTTGTGGTGATAAGTGGGATCATCGAGCAGCCCCAGCTTGTGCAGGATGCCGCTGTCTGGAAACAGCGGGGTCAGGGCCGTCTTGGCCATTCGCTCGGGATCGAGCCCTTCGGCCTTTGCCTTGAGATAGTACGGCTTGAGGGGGCCCAGAAAGGCGCCCCAGGCATGCTTGCTCCGGGAGTGCTCTTCGACTTCCTGCGGGTGACAGTCCTCACAGTACCGTGGCGAGGGGACCGCCGTGATGGTGAAGCCGTTGTGTTCGAAGGCGGAGGGGTCGCCGGCCCGGCTCTGATGGCAGGCTCGACACTCGACGCCCACATCGCTGTGCCTGCTGTCGTGCCACTGCTTGGCGATGCCGGGAGTGGTCATCTCATGACAGACCAGACACTCATCCGCCGCTGCCGTCTGGACGGCAATGCCTCCAAGAATCCCCCACGAAATCACTGACAACACCCGGAAAACGCTCGGCCTACTCATTTCGGTGCCCCCCTAGAACAATGCGATTGTCCATTTCCCGGCCACCACCAGAAAACCGAGACCATCTGTCTGCCTCCGCAGGTAGCGCCTGTCTTTACCGCACGATCTATATAGTACCTGCGAAAAACGCACACGGTTCAGTGTTTCTGCCAGTTCTCCCCCGAAAACAGCGTTCCTGGGCCCGTGGTTCGAGGGCATCTATCCACGAAGAGAAGTGATCTGACAGGAGAAGAAGGCCATTGGAGTTCATTAGGGATTATTGAGGGTTGACTATTCGGATGCCTCCGGCCTGCGACCGAGGCCGCCTTGAGTCTTCAGGGAACGAAACGGAGTGCGGTACATTTTCTACGTGTTCTGCGCTCGCGGTTTATCATGCCTGTCTCGGCACGGGTGGCTTGGCGAACCACTGAATCAAGCCGCACTTCTCGCACATCACGGTGATGGCGCTGCGATTCGCCCGGTCCAGTCCCAGGAACGTCATGGTGCTCGTGTTCGGCAAGGCCGAGCCCTTGCGAAACCTTGGATTCTGGCAATGGCTGCATACGATG
>CP070782.1:2151646-2155438 GCA_020346325.1 Phycisphaerales bacterium | reverse complement strand
GGGTCAGCAGATCGAGATCACCGGAGTCAATGTCGACCGCGTGGTGAACGGACGCATCGTCGAGCACGGCGGCGCCGCGAATCTCCTCGAACCGCTCCTGGCCATCGGCGCGGTCCAAGTCGTGGAATGAACTGGCCGGTGACAGCCTCAAGTCCGGAGAGGACCCGGGGATGGCGAAAGCGAGGCGTGCCACGGGTAGCCTTGCCCGGATGGTATGCGGGGGAGTCTGGATCCCTGCCTCCGCAGGGATGACAGAGTCGTGTCGAGATGTGGGGTAGTATTCGACGCGTCCATCTGGTGCCTCTGCAATTATCCATAATCAATCATCCCTCATCAATCCCTCCAGTCTCGGGCCTACGTCTCCTCTGGAAAGTTGAGATAGGCGTACTCGCCGAAGAGTTCGCGGGCCTTTTGGTCGTAGGCGCGGGCGGCTTCGATTTCGGTGTCGAAGAGGCCGAGGTAATACGTTCGCCCTTGACACTTGATGCGGGCTCGCCATTGGCCGGATCGAACGTCGTAGGAGACTCCTTTGTATTGGGACGTGCCACGATGGGTCCGGCTGTTGTAAGCGTTTTGGCGATGTGTGCAGAGGCGCAGGTTGCGCGGGTGGTTATTTAGGCCGTTGCCATCGATGTGGTCGATGGTTATTCCGTCAGGCGCGTGCATGATCTCGCGGTGCATGAAGACGGTCTTGCCCTCGTGGCGGCGGCGGGCATACCATGTCGCGCCGGCCTTCGAAGCGGTCCACTTGTAACGGTTCAGTCGCTCGTAGTCGGACGCCGCGACAATGGCGAACTTGCCTTTGGTCAGGGCGACGTAGCGGATGTCGTCGTCGGTTGGCTCAGGGGGTTCCAAGCGGACGACGGGTTGGCGCTTGAAGCGGAAGTGACGGCACCTTCGGTCGGGGCCCACCTGCCAAGGCTCGCCCGGATGGTCGACGTGGTTGAAGCAGGTCAGCAGCGTGGGCCAGCCCGCCATCGTGTTGGCCAGGAAGCGGCTCGTATCGAAGAAGCCATAAGCACAGTAGAGACACGTGCGCGTCGGCTCGTCGAGCGTCTGCCTCTGCGGTGTCCCACGATTCGCTTTCTTCTGTCTCGCCATGTTGTTTCCTTTCCAGTTCGGGGTCGCCACTTTGGGATCTCAAATCTCAGATCTCGAATCTGAGATGCGAGGTCGCTCCGCGACCGAGGAGCGCCCCCATAATTGGGCGAAACTGCGTGTTTGATGCGAAAAAAGACGCGTTTTCGCGAGTCGCGACACGCCTAACCTCTTGTTTGGCAAGGAATAAAAAAAGTTTTGCGTGTCACCCGGATTGGGTTGAAAAGCGCTGCACGTTTGATGCGAAATTTCGCGCCCCGGCGCCCTGAGCGCCGGGGTCAGATGCGGGCTTGGGCCTTGACGCGGGCGCCCGCCGGGGGCCATAATGGGGCGATCTTGCGTTGTTACGATTCATTCACGAGAAGGAAAGGAGCGCGTCATGAACGCCAGCCGCACTAGCGAGAATCCGTCGACCTCCCGCCGTGACTTCCTCAAACACAGCTCCGGCGCCCTGGCCTCCGCGGTGCTGGCCGGTACCATCGCCGCGCGGGCCCATGCGGGCGAGAACAATACGATCGAGATCGCGCTGGTCGGTTGCGGCGGGCGCGGCACGGGCGCCGCGGCGCAGGCACTGTCGACCGCGGGTCCGACGAAACTGGTCGCGATGGCCGACGCGTTCGACAGCCGGCTGCAGACCAGTCTCAAGAGTCTTTCGCAACAGAAGGGCAAGCAGGTGGACGTGCCCAAGGGACGGCAGTTTGTTGGTCTCGACGGGTACCAGAAGGCGATCGACCTCGTCGCGCCGGGTGGCGTGGTGCTGCTGGCGACGCCTCCGGCGTTTCGCCCTCTGCACGTCGAGTACGCGGTGAGCAAAGGCTGTCACATATTTATGGAGAAATCGTTCGGCGTCGATGCCCCGGGCATCCGCCGTGTGCTCAAGGCGGGTAAGGAAGCCGAGCGGAAGAACCTCAAGATCGCCGGCGGGTTGATGAGCCGGCACTACAAACCGCTGGAGGAAGCGGTCGAGCAACTGCACGAAGGCTTGATCGGAGACATCATTACCTGCTGGGCTTACCGGGAACATGCGCCCGTCGGCTTTGCGCCCAAGTCGCCCGGCATGAGCGAGATGGCCCATCAGATTCGCAACTACTCGAACTTCACCTGGGTCAACGGCAGCTTCATCCTCGACTGGCTGATCCACAACATCGACGTGTGTTGTTGGTGTAAGGACGCCTGGCCCGTTTCGGCGCAAGGGCAGGGCGGTCGGCAGGGGCGCGAGCATCCGGACCAACTGTTCGATCACTACGCGGTCGAGTACCACTTCCCCGACGGGACGCGGCTGTTCGCCCAGGGTCGGCACATGGAGAATTGCTGGGGCTTCTTCGGCGACCACATCCACGGCACGACCGGCTGCGCCGAGCTGGGCGAGGGCATCACGAATCCGCGCATCTTCAAAGGCCACAACGTGGACAACGCGAACCTGATCTGGCGCTACCAGGGCCCGCGTTGCGACGCGTATCAGACTGAGCACGATCTGCTGTTCGATGCGATCCGCAACAACAAGCCGTACAACGAGACGGATCGCTCGTGCAAGGCCGCGATGGCCGGCATCCTCGGCCGCATGGCCGCCGAGTCGGGCCAGATGATCAAGTGGGGTGATGCCATGGCCTCGAACCTCGAACTCGCGCCGGGTCTGGACAACTTCACCATGGACTCCGACCCGCCCGTCAAGCCCGACATCAACGGCAACTACCCCGTCGCCATGCCCGGCAAGCCGATCGTGCTCTGAGCAAGGGCAAGTGGGAGGGAGAAGGCGCGGTGTGTTGGTTCATTGAGGTCACGGTGGTTCTCGAGAAAGACATCCCCTCGGTTCGCGACGCCTTTCGTGAGCCGAGGGGGGAAGGGCCACTTAAGGTAGACGGTACCTTCCCCACCTATCAGGTGGTGTCCGAGGAGGGTTGCGCGTGCAATCTGGTGGACCAGGATGATGAAGGCCTGAAGTTGGCTGATGAAGTCCCTCTTCTGCTAGAGGGGTGATCGGGCAGGAGCCGGTCAAGCGCCTGCACGTGTGTCTCTGGTGGGGCGAGCTGGGCTCGCGCAACGTCCGAGACGAGAAGCGGCTGGACTGGCTCGAGTTCAAGGCGTTGAACGACAGCCATCAGCTCTGCGCCGACGTCGACTACCGCCTAACGAATCGGGCGAAGTACCGTCGCTAGAACGGCGGGTGTGTGGCAGCGTCAAGTGCCAGCTTGGCGATGGTTTCCTTGGGATGTGATCGGGAGATAGGAATGTGAGAGCGATGTGGTCGGTATTGCTCTTGGTGGGGCTGGTCGCGCCGGTGTGCGGCGGAGCGGAGGTGACGACGCTGCGCGTCGCGAGTTTGATGGTGCGCCCCGTCAAGTGGGACAAGGACGCGAACCGAGCGCGGCTGGAGGAAGCGATTCGCGCGGCGCAGCAGCAGGGCGCCGAGTTGATTGTCACGCCGGAGGGGGCGCTGGAGGGGTATGTCGTCAATGAGGTGATTCGGGCGACGGGGGCGGAGCGGCAGGTGTTGACGGAGAAATTCAACGCTTTGGCAGAGTCTGTTGGCGGGCCTTACGTCAAGCATTTTCGCAGGCTGTGTAAAGAGTTGAGCATATACCTGGTTCTGGGGTTTCTGGAGGCGGAGGGGGGAAAGACGTATAACACGGCGGTGCTGATTCGGCCGGATGGGAAGGTGGCGGGGAAGTACCGCAAGACGCATTTCGCGCAGGG
>CP070782.1:2144676-2151546 GCA_020346325.1 Phycisphaerales bacterium | reverse complement strand
GCCAAGTGTGCCCAGTCGCGGGCGGCCCTGCTATCGGGCTTGTATCACGATGAGGTTCGTATCGGCGCACTGCGTAACTGCTGGACGTTGGCCGAGGCGATGCGCGAGGCTGGCTTCTTCACCATCATGACCGGCAAGTGGCATCTTTCGAAGCAGCCGACCGACCGCGGTTTCGACCGGTACTTCGGGCTGATCAGCGGCGCGGCCAACTATTTCGACATCAGCAAGACCAAGGCCGAAGGCGTCCGGCGGAAGATGGCGCTCGACGATCAGCCGTATACGCCACCGAAGGAAGGCTTCTACATGACCGACGCCTTCACCGACCACGCGGTGAAGTTTCTCGACGAGCACGAGAGCGACGAACAGCCTTTCTTCCTGTACCTGCCGTACACGGCCCCGCACTGGCCCCTGCATGCCTGGCCTGAGGACATCGCCAAGTACCAGGGCAAATATCGCAAAGGCTGGGACGCGCTGCGCCGAGAACGTCGCGCGCGCATGGTCGAGATGGGCCTGATCAAAGACACGTGGGCGATGTCACCACGCGACACCGCGACGTGGCCGTGGGCGGATGAGAAAGACAAGGACCTGCTCGATCTGAAGATGGCGATCTACGCCGCTCAGATCGAGCGGATGGACGCAGGCATCGGCCGCGTGCTCGAGAAAATCGAGGCCATGGGCCGGCGGGACAATACGCTGGTGATGTTCCTGGCCGACAACGGGGGCTGCGCCGAGGGCGGGCCGGTCGGGTTCGACAATCGCAAGAACGGCCTGCCTCCCGGCGGCGTCGATTCGTATATGAGCTACGGCCTGTCGTGGGCCAACGCGAGCAACACGCCGTTCCGTCGCTACAAGCATTGGGTCCACGAGGGCGGGATTGCCACGCCGTTCATCGCATCCTGGCCGGGAGTGATCAAGAACGGCGGGGCGATCACCCACGAGGTCGGGCACATCATCGACGTGATGGCGACCTGCGTCGATGCGGCCGGCGCCAAGTATCCGAAGACCCGCAAGGACCAGACCGTGACGCCCCTCGAAGGCAAGAGCCTGCTGCCGATCTTCCGGACCGGCAAGCGGGTGGGTCATGACGCCCTCTTCTGGGAGCACGAAGGCAACCGAGCCGTGCGGCAAGGCAAATGGAAGCTCGTCTCGGCCCACGGCGGCGCGTGGGAACTCTACGACCTCGAAGCCGACCGGACAGAATTGAACAATCTTATCGATAAGCAACCGGACAAAGCGAAAGAACTCGAAGCCCTTTACCAAACCTGGGCGAAGCGCTGCGGCGTACGCCCCTGGCCGATCAAGCGGCCCAAGAGCTGACAGCCTCGCCGCATCAGACCCGGGACAACGAGACACTCTTGGGAATTGGCGGAAATATCGAACGCGCTCGTGCGACGATACCCGTATGACCGCCGGACAACAGCCCGGTGGCAAGCATATTGCTGTGACAGGAACCGCGCATGGCGAAGTCCCGACTGCTCTTTGTCGACAACCTCCGCACGTTGATGATCGTCCTGGTGATCCTGGTGCATCTGTCGATCACCTATGGCGGCGAGGGGTCCTGGTTCTACAAGGAGCGGCCGGCCGATACGCTCACCATCACCGTCCTGTCCTTCTTCAACGCCGTCACCCAGTCCTACTTCATGGGCCTTCTCTTTCTCCTGGCCGCGTATTTTACACCCGGGGCCTACGACCGCAAGGGTCCCAGGCAGTTCCTGCGCGATCGCCTCCTGCGCCTGGGCATCCCCCTGCTCGTTTACGAGTTCGTGATCCATCCCCTGCAAGCCTATCCCCTCATCAAGGCCGGCGCCCTCGACCTCGACGGCTCGTTCGGAGAGCTCCTCGTCGGTTACTACACTTCGTTTCACATCGGCAGTGGTCCCCTGTGGTTCGTCGAGACGCTGCTGATCTTCGCCGTGCTCTACGCGATCCTGCGCCTGGCACACAAACCGGCTGCCAAAGTGTCCGACGACCCGGGTCGGCTGCCCGGCCCCGGAGCCATTCTGATTTTCGGCGCGACGCTGGGCGTGCTGACCTTCGCGGTACGACTGCGGCTGCCGATCAGTTGGGCCCTGGGTTTCTTGAATCTCCAACTGCCGTTCTTCGTCCAGTACATTGCCATGCTCATCATCGGCGTCATCGCCTACCGGCGCGACTGGCTGGTGCGCCTACCGCAGCAGGCCGGCAAAATGTGGCTGGCCCTGGCCGGCGTCCTGATCTTCATCGTCTTCCCGGTCTTGTTCACAGCCGGTGGAGCTTTGCGGGGCGACGTCGCGAAGTTCCTGGGCGGATGCCATTGGCAGGCGTTCGCCTACGCGATGTGGGAACAGATCACCGGCGTGACCGTGATGGTGGGGTTGATCGTGCTGTTCCGCGAGCGTTTCAATCGCCAGGGCCGGCTCACCAAAGAAGCCAGCGCCAGCAGCTATGCAACGTACATCCTCCACGCGCCGGCCCTCATCCTGTTCACGCTGGGCGTCAGGAACATCGCGATCTACCCCCTGCTGAAGTTCGCGCTGGTGTCCCTGGTCCTGGTGCCGCTGTGCTTCGCACTCGGGGCGGGCCTCCGACGGCTGCCTCTGGCCCGACAGATTCTCTAAGTGCGGGATGCGTCAAGTGATTCATCTCCTAGCGCTTCCTCAACGACCTCAAAACCAGACCTAAGTTCGAAAGAATGACCTGATGCCATCACCGATGTCTCTTCGCAGAGTGACTCGCCAACCGTTGAACTGGTGTGCCATGCTCTCATTATCGCTTCTTTAACCTGAAGTTGTTCCACGTTGGAATCTCGCCACGTAAATCAAGACAGTCACCGTATTCAGTGAAGAAGAGACCGGGCAGATGCTGATCCAGCCGTTCGTGCCGCTTGGTCCAAGCTAAGTCACAGTGGACAACTTCAAGGTATCCATCTGTCTCACGCACCTTCACTTCCAGCGGAGGGAAGCCAAACAAGGCCGTCGCGATCCTGACGAGGGCGCTGAGTTTGTAGCCTGCCAGCCGATAGCGGTATGTGCCGGTGTATTTCTTCCAGTCCGGCTGGAACGGTGTAAAGGCATTCGGATCACGCCACGAATCGTACGTGGGGCCGCTGCCCCATTCGGTCTTCCAGGAGACGGTATCAAAGTCGTCGTTCCTCTCTACAAGCTTCTCGGCTATCATGCGCTTCATGGTGTTGTCCAGCCAGGCCTTCTCGTCCTTCTGATAAAGGTCTGAGGAGCGAGCCAGAACAAGCCCGCCAAATCCATACTCAGGATACCACCATCCCTGCGACGTAAGTCCTGGACCGGAACCATCATGCCCGACCTTGTGGTTACCGTCTTTAAGCGTTGTGAGAACCCAGACCCCCAATCCCTGATCCCGCCGATGGTTCGGCCATGGGTTGGGATCCAGGGGCGACGGGGTATACATCAAATCAATAAGCCTCTCGTCGAGAACGCTCTGACCACCGACGCTTCCGTGATTGAGATGGAACTGTATGAATCGGGCCAGGTCTTTGGCGTTTGTGAAGACGCTGCCGGCGCCACGATAGGCCTCAACCTGTTCCAATGATACTTCTACGTGAGGCATGTAGGGTACGGCTCGGTTGCGGCGTTGTCTGAAGACCGCAGGGTCGGCCGAACTGTCAAACATGTCCAGCGGTTCGAAAACAGTCTCCCCTAGAAACTCGCTGTAGGACTTTCCGGTTCGGACCTCGAGTATATGGGCAACGAGGTCCATGCCAATATTGGAGTAGCTCACTCTTTCGCCGACTTTGTGTGTGAGCCATGTATCCGAGATGCTCTTGATATGCTCTTCGAAGGACGCCCCCGACAGATCGAAGAAGTTTACGACAGTGGTCTCCCGGGGAAGACCTGACGAATGAGTCAGCAGATGACGGAGCGTGATCTTCTCGTGAGGGTTTTCTTCAAATCGGGAGTTCACAGAGAAGTCCGGAACGTATTCGATAATAGGGACGTCCAACTCCAGCAGACCGTCTTGAATCGCAAACATGACGGCAGTACCAGTGAAGACCTTAGTAAAGGAACAGGCCGCGGAGAGTGTCTCCGTTGTAAAGGGTACCTTCTTGCGCTTGTCGGCATAACCGAAACCTGCGGACCAGAGAATACCATCGCGATCAACCAGCGCAAGCGACAGACCGGGGATTCCGACATCGGTCATGAGCTGTTGCACCGCCTGGTGGCTCACTCTCACCACCGTCAGCATACCATCGCTGAGGCCGTCTCGAAGGTACTCATCCTGTAACTCCGGGTCCACCGCCCGACATCCCACAGCACCCAATAGCAGCAGAACGCTCAAGATCACAATGGAGGCCTGAGGCAATCTCGGCATACCGTTCTCCCTTCCAATCGCTCGCCCCCTCTCCCGTTCAGGGTTGCATCCGATTCAGCCGACATCTCCTGTCTGACCAACATCCGGCGACAACGGCGAAGTTTCCGAGTATACTATAAGGCCGTCCCACCAACAATCTAGGTCAGGGGCACACGGCATCAGAGGATGAGCATGGCGTCACCGTAGGAGTAGAAGCGGTAGCGCTGTTCGATAGCGTGGTGATAGGCGGCCAGGGTTCGCTCCAGGCCGGCGAAGGCGGCCACCAGGGCCAGCAGCGTGCTCTTGGGCAGGTGGAAATTGGTGATCATGGCGTCGACCGCCTTGAATTCATAGCCCGGCGTGATGAACAGTCCCGTAGTGCCCTCGCCCAGTTCGACGCCCGTATCCGTCGCGACGGTCTCCAGGACGCGGGTGGCGGTCGTGCCGACGGCGACGATGCGGCCGCCGGCCGCGCGGGCAGCGTTGATGATCTCCGCGTTGGCCGCATCCAGACGGAACCATTCCTCATGGATCTCGTGCGTTTCCAGTTCCTCAGCGGTGACCGGCTTGAACGTCCCGGCCCCGACGTGGAGCGTTACGCGGGCCAGGCGCACGCCCTTGGCCTGCAATTGCTCCAGAAGCGGCTCGGTAAAGTGCAGCCCGGCCGTCGGCGCCGCCACCGCCCCGGCCTGCCGGGCGTAGACCGTCTGGTAGCGCTGCCGGTCGTCCCAGGCCTGCGCCGGATCCCCATCGCGGCGAATGTACGGCGGTAGAGGCGGAAACCCCACCTCGTCCAGCACCGCCTCGGCGCTGCGCTCGGTCTCAACCCTCAGCAGACACACCCCGTCGCCCTGCTTCTCGAGGAGTTCGGCCGTACAGAAATCACGCTGATCCCGGTCCTTGATCGAGATGCGCTCGCCCGGCCGAACCTTGCGGGCGCCCTTGAGCATGACCCGCCAAACGCCGGGTGCGTCAGCCCGCGCCGTAGGGGCAGGCACAGGGGCCTGCCCTGGGCAACCACGGGCGGTTGCCCCTACCGAACCGAGGAACAACCCTTCCAGCGCCGCCCCGGTCCGGCGCCGGGCGAAGAACCGCGCCGCCAGCACCTTAGTGTCGTTGAGCACGAGGCAATCACCCGGCCGCAAGAAGGCCCCCAAATCAGCAAACCGGCTGTCCACCAGCGTGTCATTTACCCGGTCCAGCACGAGCAACCTCGAAGCACTGCGCTGCGCCGCGGGCGCCTGAGCAATCAGCTCAACCGGCAAGTTATAATCTAGTCGTTCTGTCTTCATGGCCCCATGTTATCAGACGCGGTCAAGAATTTTAGAAAGTTTCCCCACGCCTATTGCGCCGGTTTGGCGGGTTTGGCCGCAACGACCGTCTTTCCGGCAAAGCCGCACCGTCCAACATCCGATGGCAGTACACAGAGGTCGCACATCTGGTCGTGCCGGTCCGAATGTTAACCAGCCCCTTGCTAAAGGTCAAAACGGTGTACTCGCAAAGACGTTTCGAGAAGACAGTCGTCTCCGTCGCCACGTTGGGACGGGGCGAGCTCAAGCGCCAAATCAAGAGCTTTCGGGGCCGGTTCAAACTCGACTTCACGGACGACTACCTGAACACCGTCAGTCTCGACCGACTGCGACACATCCTCCTGGCGGCGCTGATCACCGGCAAAACGCGGCACTGAAGCCTGCCCCATTCACGCATCAAAAAAAGGTTCCTATCCGAGGATAGGAACCTTGTGTTCCTCACGTTCATCGCGGCAAGCTTGATGCCTGCCCGAGCCAATCGGCTTAGTAGCCGAGCCGGCCCCAACAGCTGACCTGCAACCACTCGAGGTCCTCGTGTCCGGCGTCGGTTTCCGGCGGGCGGTTGCCGCCCGAGTGGGCCTTCTGCTGGGCCTTGCCGTATTTGATCGTTTCCGCACCGCGCCACTTCTTGTACTCGACGTGGCCATCGGCAAAGGAGGCGTTCGTGCCGTCGCCATGCCGCACGGGCGCATCGTCCCACCAGGTGGCCTGGTTATAATACGTGGCGTAGCTATCCGGCGTCACCCAGCCTTCGTCGATGAAAACCATGCGGTAGGCCGCTCCCGGGCTGATGATGTCCGAGGTACGCTTGAGCCAGAGGACCGTGTTGCCCACACGTACGCTCCTGTTCCCGTTCACCACCGGACCCCGACCGCTGGTGAGGCCGTTCGCACCGTCCATGGCGGCGTAAGTGAGCATCTCACCCCGCGTTCCCGTCGGGCAACGGTACATGCCGATGTCCCGAATGTAGGGATACAATGAACCTTCCTTGATCGCCTCCTTCTGCAACTCTTCATCCAGGATCTCGCCCGCCCCATAGTTGCTGTGCCAGCACTGGCCGACCCAGGCTTTCTCATCACCCCGATCGACGCCACCCATGCCATTGACGATCTTGCCGTCGTTCTCATCGTTGTACATCAGCCAGGCCAACTGCAATTGCTTGAGGTTACTCAGACAAGCCGCCCGCTTGCCCTGCTCCTTCGCCCGGTTCAGCGCCGGCATCAGGATGGCCATCAAGATCGCGATGATGGCAATC
>CP070782.1:2140506-2144576 GCA_020346325.1 Phycisphaerales bacterium | reverse complement strand
GCAGATTGTGCCACCGCAAGGCTTAAGGTGTCGCACAAGCGCCTGCTGCTGGGCGGGGATTCTGCCCGTGAGCATGAGGGAGTCCGAGACGATGAGATTGGCGAAATAGTTTGAGTAGGACAATTCAGCAAGCTCTCCCTGGTCGATGACTGCCCTTTCGCCAAACAGTCCGGCGGCGCTGATCGCCTTGCGGGCCGCTGCTACTTTCTCGCCATCGGGTTCGACTCCGACGATCTTGAGTTCCGTCCGTCGAGCCAGCTCCCATGCGAGCCGACCGCGCTCGGCTCCCAGAACCAGACAGTAGCCCTTGGTAGTTCCTGTTTCCATGATGATCGCCTCAGCAGCGGCTTCATACATCGCGGTCAGTTCGTCTTTTGGATACGGGCTGTTCACTGGACGCGGACCGGTATCGACGGGCGGTGCTCCCTCGTGGGATCCGCTGGTGAAACAGTATACCTTGCCTGTGTCGGTGCTCACAAAGAGCCGGCCATGAGCTATGGCGAGGCCTCTGGCCTTGCCCGTGACGTCCATCTGGCAGGCTATGCGGCCGCTTTCTCGGTCGAATGCAACAACCTTGCCCTGTCCGCCGACGAGAACAACGTTGTTGCAGATGACCAACTCGGCGTCACAATCACTAGCTGCTCGCCATTTGACTGTTGGCTCGATATTCTGTTTCTTGTGCTCACTCAACTGACCTTCCGTGTCGGCCAACTGCTCCTGAAGCAGCCTTCGTTTGTCGCCGTTGGTTGCCCTGAGACTCGCGCTCAGCGTTTTGATCTTGTGTTCCAGTGAATTTCTCTTTCTGGTGCCCGCCGCGTAGCGGGATCTGTCCATGGCCGTGATCTCTTTGCCATCGGCCATGAAGGCCATGTTGCCCACCACGGCGAGGCGTCTGCCGGGGAACCAACCGAATCCGGTCTTGCCCCTGGACTGATCGAGTGTCACCAGGTGGTACTGGGTGCCCGTATAGATTTGTTTGTCGGCAAGCAGCGCATATGTGCCACCGATCAGGCCGCCGGCCTGCTCGCCTCGCCAACCATAGCTGCTTCTGAAGGTCCTTCGTCCCGTCGTCCGGTCAAAGCCGACTGGAAGCGCTCTGCCGCAGGGCACGAAGAGGCGCGTCTCGTTCGCCAAGAGATATCCCTGGGGCGTGAACTCGTCGCGGCCAGCCTCGGCCTGACTCATGGTGTCGTTCTTCCAGATGATGCTGCCGTCCTCAGCATCGACGGCCCACAGGTAGACCAATTCGTGCGGGAACACACCAGCTCCGAAATAGGCGATTCCGTCGTCCACAAGAACACCGGTGCGGATGGGCCAGCGGGAGATCATCTTCTCGTTGCCCAACAACTTCTCGTCGTTGGGGCCTCCTCGGACCTTCCATTGGACCGCTCCGTCAGAGGCTCTGAGGCAGTAGACGTATCCATCATCCGAGCCGACGTAGACCCTGCCTTTCCACACGGTGGGGGCCAGGCGGACAGGACCTCCCGTGAAGAACTCCCATTGTGTCAGCGCGGTGGTGGCATTGAGTGCGTAGACCTTGTGGTCAGCGGAAGAGCCGAAATAGACGGTATCACCGACAGCGGCAACCTGAAACGCATCATCGAAGATGACACGATGCTTCTGGTAGAAACCCTCTCTTGCTCGCTCTGCCGGGCCGGACCACGCCGGATGTGGTGCGTGGATGGGAGTGTAGGTCCATTCGAGAGCGAGAGGCGTTGCGAGCGACTCGCCAGTGCTGCCGGAACGCGCCGGATCGTGGCGGTACATCGGCCAGTCATCCGCCAACACTGGGGGGACAAGGGACAAGACGTGACACACACAGATGGACCAAAGGCAGATTCTTGAACCGGTCATAGCAGATACTCCTTACTTTCGTTTCTGAAATGCCGTTTCGCCTGAAGTTTCCCATTTGCCTGTCGAGTGGACTTCTGCGTACCACATTCACCATGATACCACGATACGCAGTCGAATCTCAACGCTTCCAGCTACTGATTTGGTCGTCGTTCTTGTCGGAATGGCCAAAGAGAGGATCGCAGGCTGACCCATTGCCCGTCGAGGGCCTTCCCCGCGGACAATGAGGTCCCGGTCTCCGCAACCGATCATACCGAACTAAGGCAGTCCATGACAGAGTCTTGCGAGAACTGTAGAATGAAGTGTCTCAGTTACGTAAGACAATCGAAGGAGCATCTGATGAGCATGAGGAGCGTCGCACGATCGCCTGTGACCGGGCGTGTACGGTATAGCCGTCATGCGCGTGAAGAGTCTTTTCTTCAAGGCAGACCCTCTATCCTGATCTTCGCTGCCGCCTGGATGGTGACCTGTCGTCTCTCGCCCACATTGGCGGCGGGGGCCGTGCCGTCACTTACGCAGGAGGTTTACCGGGGGTGGAACACACAGTGCTTGAGTAACGGGCTGGTGCAGGTACATGTCGTCCCGGAGATCGGCGGCCGGGTGGTCCAGTTCAAGGCTGGCAGACGGGAGTTGTTCTGGGTAAATCCGCAACTCGCCGGCAAGCAGCCGCCCGCAAGCGGTCTGGCGTCTGACGGGGGTTGGCTCAATTACGGTGGGGATAAGCTCTGGCCCGCACCCCAGGGCTGGGACGGCCCGGAGCAGTGGCCCGGCCCGCCGGATGCCGTACTGGATGGCCAGCCTTACATATTCGAGGCAGTGCCGGCCGGAGCAGGCGAGGCGGCATTGAAACTGACCAGCGGTGAAGATCGCCGCAGTGGAATCCAGTTTTCCAGAGTGATTCGGGTTTTTGAAGACAGCACGCGTGTCGCAGTCGAAGCTGCGATGAAGAATGTCGACAGGCGACCGCGGCGCTGGGGCATCTGGGCCCATACCCAACTCGACGCGACCGGGTCCGACGATCGAAAGCCCAATCGTCGGATGAGGGCCTGGTGCCCGGTCAACCCTCGCAGCCGCTTCTTGGAGGGCTATGACGTAATATTTGGTGCGAAGGACAATCCCTCGTTCCGTACAGACCGGCGGCATGGCTTGGTTGAGGTGAATTACCGGTACCAAGTCGGCAAGATTGGGGTGGACAGTCCAGCCGGATGGGTCGGCACGGTGGACGGCGACAGCGGCGTGGTCTTCGTCCAGCGGTTCAAGTTCGAGCCAAACCTCGCCTACCCGGACAATGCGACCGTGGAATTCTGGCATAACGGAGTTGGGAAGATTCACGCCTATAATCGTGAAATGGAGTTCGGCGACGATCCCGACGAGAATCCTTTTGTGTTTGAGAGCGAGGTGCTAAGCCCCTTCTTTGAAATGCCGCCGGGTGAGACCTTCATTTGGAAGTATGAATGGTGCGCGACAAATATCGGCGGCGACTACCCTGTGGTGGGATGCAACGACCTTGGCGTAGTGGCTGAGCCGCTGGAAGCGTCGCCCGTCAAGTCCGGCGGCGGCAGTCGCTACAGAATCACCGGCCGCTTCGGACTGTTCGCACTCGGGAAGGCCTGGCTGCGGTTTGCCGACGAAAGCGGCGTCGAACTGCAACGGATCGAGATCGAGCAGGAAACCTCGCCGCTGAGACCGCTGGTGTTGAACGTCACATTGCCCGCGCCTGCCGGGGCCCTGTCAGTGGAATTGCTTGCGTCCGGCCCTGGAGCCCAGGAGGCAGCGGCGCTGGCCCAGGCCGATCTTCGGTCGCAGACCATCCCGGGCCAATGGTCCAGAGACAAGGCGTGGAATTGGTATCAGGATCGCCCTTGGCTGGTGGGCTGCAATTTCCTGCCCAACACCGTCGTCAATGACGTGGAGATGTGGCAGGAGGAGACCTTCGATACCACCACTATTGATCGGGAACTGAGTTGGGCGCATGACCTGGGTTTCAACACGGCTCGCGTCTTTCTGAACTATGTGGTTTGGAAGGCCGATCCTGAGGGGTTGAAGCGACGTCTTGCGCGATTCCTTGAGATCGGCGCCAGTCATGGGATTTCGGTCATGCCGATTCTGTTCGACGACTGCAATTTCGCCGGTCGCGTGGCCGCGGCTGGCAAACAGCCCGAACCGATCCCCGGAGTTCACAACAGCCAATGGGTATCGAGCCCGCCGTTGGCGATGGT
>CP070782.1:2136399-2140406 GCA_020346325.1 Phycisphaerales bacterium | reverse complement strand
CTGGCGCACATCGTAGGCGTCGAAGCGCACGTGGCGGGGGTCGCCCCTGTTGTAAAACCCCACGGCGAGCATCTCGTAGCGGGGCTCGCCGTCCAAGGTCGGCTTGGGTGGACTGAGCAGGTAATCGTGCTCGGTGAACAACGCGTTGTCGTGATCGCGCGCGGCGTGGGACGACTGGAACATGTTGAAGTCGAGCCAGTGGGCCTGATGGAAGTAGTCGGAAGACAGGCCCGGGCCGCGCGGATGATACGTAATCAGGTGCGCCCCGCCATCGCCCTCACGCAGGCCCAGCGCCAGCGCCGTGACGGTGGCCCGCTCGGTGTCGTTGCGAATGTTCTCGTCGCCGCCCAGGACCCAGATGAGGGCCTTGTCCTGGTAACGTCGGCCGAGAAAACGCCCGTAGACCTTGGCGTTGGCCGGATTGAAGATCCCCGTGTCCGCTTTCCAATAGCTGCCCCAGCTCGGCAGCATACCGACGATCAGGCCTGCTTCGTTGGCTTTGTCGATGATGTAATCGACGTGCCTGAAGTAATCTTCATTGGGCCTGGTCGGGTCTTTGTCTGTCAGCGGCACGGCGCCGTACGGATTCGGATCGGTCAGGCCGTTGAGCTGGGCGAGAACCACGGCCTGGATCACCGTGAACCCCTTGGCCGCGCGGTTGGCCAGGTAGCGATCCGCCTCCTCCCGATTTAGCCGATGGAACAATTCCCAGGCGGTGTCGCCGAGATAGAAGAACGGCGTGCCGTCGGTGTACTCCAGATAGCGGTGATTGGCCGTGACGCGCAACGCCTCGGCGCCGCTGGCCGGCACGAAGGCCGCCACCAGAAGCATCGCTAGCGCCCCCCAGGTGAGCTTCGAACTGGCAAAATGTCTCATGCATCCATCTCCTCTTGAGGATTTTCCGAGCGCCTGAGTGCTACCGCACAGCCGGCACTCCCGCTACGTCTGAATCTGCTCCATGGCCTGCGCCACCGCGTCGAGCACCGCCCCTTGCGCCTCGCCAAAGGTGTCGAACGGTCCGCGCGTAGCCCCCTTGCCGCCGCGGTCGACCCGCCTGACCTCGTAGCGCACGGACGGCTGGGCCAGCCGGTCGACGTGAACGGTCAGCACGGTACGTTCGGCCGGGAAACTCTGCGGGCCCTTGAGCAATCCGAACCGCCACTTCAACATGGTCCACAGCGACGGGTACGCCGGCCGGGATAACTGCACTTCGATCGTGCCCTGCCGGGTCAGGGGCCCTTCCCAATCCGGGCTGGCGTCGGCCAGCAGAATCTCCAACAGCCTCCGGCAGTCGTCACCGGGCATCGTTTTGAACTTCGCCCCCGGCGGAATGCCCGGCCAACGCAACGTCCATTCATAAGTCCCGTCAGGCACGGTGGGCTCATAAAACATTTGCTGGACCGTGGCGACGACGAAGAATCCCACCAGAGCGGTCACGGTCACCCGGATCACGGAGCGCCACCGGCTGGATTGCCTGGCCGGACGACCCGCCTCGGTTGGGCCATCTTTCGTCTGTTCCGAGTCACGATTAGGCATGCGATCGTTCATTTCATTCCCAGTTTCTTGTTCTGTGCCAGCAGCTGGACCGCCTCGGCCACGCGTTTGGACCGTGTGACGTCGCGTTTGGCACTGGCGATCCACCAGATAAACTGCTTGCGATACGACGGCGCCAGCGCCTCGAAACGGCGCTGCGCCGCCTTGTTCCGAGCCAGCGCCTGCGTCAATTCGACCGGCACTTCGGGCACCGGTCGCGGCACGTCAGCATGGTCCCACTGCCCGTTTCGCTTGGCCTCCTCAACCTTGGCCAATCCCACCTCGGTCATGCGCCCGTCCGCGATAAGTTCTGCCACACGCCTCTTATTGGTGGGTGACCACCTGCTGTTCGGACGTCGAGGGGTAAAGCGAATCATGTGTTTTTCGTCGTCGATCCGCTTGCGGATCCCGTCGATCCAGCCGAAGCAAAGTGCCTCGCACACCGCCTCTTCATAGACCAGATCGGCTTTGCCCGTATGCTTCTTATAGAGCACCAGCCACAACTCCTGCTCGGTGGCGTGGTGCTTCCGGAGCCACGCTCGCCATGCCTTCGCCGTCTTGAGGCATCGTCGTTTGCTCAGATCGACCATAGCTCGCCTGCCGCCTGACTATTGTTCCGGTTTCTCCACCAGTTCCTTGATGCCGTCCAGTGACGACCGGCCCGCCTGGCGGCCGACCCAATTCATCACTTTCATAAACACCTCAAGCCATCGAGGCAAGCCCGAATGTGTGAAATCCACCTCATGGATGATCCGAGTCCCCTGCGCCAAAGGCTGAAGGCGAAAGGTCTCGTCGACGTAACCAGCCGGCCCGGGGGCCTCCGTAAGAAATCGCGTTGTCAATAACTGACCCGGCGCGCACGCCATGACCTCGCAATCGCTCGGGCACTCAGGGCCATGCAGACGAAAACTCGCGCGGTAGCGCAGCCCCACGTGGACATGCTCACGATCGACCTCGCAGCGCACGCACTTGGGATTCCACAACTCCATCAAGGCCGGATCGTCCAGAACGTCCCAGACCTCCGCGGCGCTCGCACTCACGTCGAGGCGGTCACGAACGATCATCGGCGGCCCCATTCTGCTGCCATTCGTGACGCAGAATGCTCATGACGTGACAACTCCAATAGGCGCCATTGACCTGGGCGCTGTCACGGAGGAGGCCTTCTTTCGTGAAACCGACGCGCCGATAGCATCGCTGCGCCGTATCGTTGCAGTCGAAGACCCCCAGGCCGATCCGATGGAGCCCGAGCTGCTCGAAGCCAAAGGCCACCGCGGCGCGCACCATGAATTGCCCCCAGCCCCGCCGGCGCTCGTCCGGCCGGACCATCACCCGCGCCAGCATGGCCGAGCCGGCTTGGCGCCGGTAGTCGGCAAGTTCGCAGTAGCCACGGATCGCCTCACCGTCGTAGAGGCCGAACGGATAGAGCGTGGGCGGGCCCAGCGCCGCCGCCAGCAGGTGACGCCGGAACTGCCTGGCCGTCAGGGGCCAGCAGAACGCCGCACCGGCCCACCGCACCATGTCACTTTCCGTCTCGATCCAGGACAGAAGTTCCGTCACATCCTTTGCTCGAAAACGTGTCAACTCCATTGTCACGTCCTCAGCCCGTTGAACAATCCACAGCAGCATGGGAAACGCCGCACCCTTCGAGCCCCGCCCCACCGATCGCCCCCCCCGGCCGCACTCTTCATCTTTCTCACGGCACGCCCCCCAATGCCGGGCCCGACACCCTTACGGTACCCGATCCCGACCGCCGCGGCAACCGTCAAACGCAGGATATCTCCCTTCCGCTCGACGGGCGGTCAGAGATCGTTAGGGTCGTCCGCGACGGGCAGAACGTCCGCCGTGTGCCATTCGTAGGCGCCGATGTCGATGCCGTCGCCCTGGGGCCGGGGGATGCGGTCGCGGTCGATGGCCGGGGCGCCGATGCTGCTGCCGGCGTCGATGGCCGGTGCATCGGGCAACAGGTGCAGGTCGAAATGTTCCGGATCGATGAAGAGACGGGCCGGGTCGTCGATGCGGAGATTATTCTCCTAAAGTACCTCGGGGGCATTGCGGAAATCGGTGGCCAGGTTGTTGCGGACGACACAGTCGACGGGAGCGGTGCCGTTCTTGTGCCGGTCGATGCAAATCCAGGGCGGCCCCGGCCGCTGCTCGTTGCGATCCAGCACGGTGTTGTTGATCACCAGACAGCCGCGGGCGCCGCCCAGCGTGATGCCGTGCCAGTGATCGGTGATGACGACGTTGTTCTCGACGACCCAGTCCACGAAGGTGCCGTCGAAACAGCCGATGCCCTGGAGCGCCCCGCGATGCGGCTGGTTCGGATCTTCATAGTTGATGATGGTATTGCCGCGCAGCACCACGCCGACCACCTCGCCCGTACCCACGCCGCCGGGGCCGACAGACCAGGACTGAAAGCCGTCGTCGTGATTCGCGTTGACGTTGTAGCAATTCTTCACGGTGTTGTACTCGAACGT
>CP070782.1:2132477-2136299 GCA_020346325.1 Phycisphaerales bacterium | reverse complement strand
CAGCCAGGGGCCGTTGTCGGAAGTGAAGACGACGAAGGTGTTCTCGGCCAGGTTGTTTTTGCGGAGCGTCTCGAGGATGCGTCCGACGCCCGCGTCGATCTCTTCGACGACGTCGCCATACAGGCCGCGCCGGCTCGTGCCCCGGAACTCGTCCGAGCAGAACAGGGGCACGTGCGGCAGGTTGTGCGCCAGGTACAGGAAGAAGGGCTCGTCTTTCTTTCGCTCGATGAAACGCACGGCCTCTTCGCTGTAGCGTTTGATCAGCGTGTTCTGGTCGGCCGGACGCTCGACGATTTCCTCGTCGCGCATCAGCGGCACGTTCCAGTACTCGCTCTTCGGGTCCCAGAAGGCCGCGCGGCCTTTCGGCTCGCCCGCGACGCGGTCCATGTCGTTACTGTAGGGAATCCCGAAGTAGGAATCGAAGCCATGACTGGTGGGCAGGTATTGAGGCAAATGGCCCAGGTGCCACTTGCCGATGGCCGCGGTGGCGTAGCCCTGGGGCTTCAGCGCGCGGGCGATGGTAATCTCGCTCTGGGGCAGTCCTCCGGCGGAATTGGGGAACAGGACGCGCCGTTTGCTGCTGCACATCCCGCTGCGGATCGGCAGACGCCCCGTCAGCAGAGCGGCCCGGCTGGGTGTGCAGACCGAGGCACCGACGTAGAAGTTCGTCCACTTCTGGCCCTCGGTCGCCATGCGATCGAGATTGGGTGTGCGGATCGTCGGATGGCCGAAGCAGGCGAGGTCGCCATAGCCCAGGTCGTCACAGAAGATGATGACAAAGTTGGGGCGTTTGCCTCGCGCGGCCGATTGCGCCAGCAGGTTGCGATATCCCGGTACGGCCAGGGCCGCGGCGGTCAGGCCCATCGTCTTGAAAAAGTCGCGTCGATTCATAGCTCGGTTTCCTTTGCGTCAGGCGATTCGGTTATCGATCCGTTTGTTGAGAGGCCAGGGTTGCACGCCGCAGCGCTTCGCCCAACTTCGGTAGAGGCTCTTCAATTCGCTAACCTTCTCCGGAAATCGCTCGGCCAGGTTGTGCAGTTCCGTGCGGTCCGCTTCGAGGTCGTAGAGTTCCCAAGGCTCCCTGTGCGCTGCGACCAGCTTCCACTTGCCCTGGCGCACCGCGCGATTGCCCTCGTGCTCCCAGAAGATGGCGTCATGGCCCTTTCGGTCGTTGCCCTTGAGCAGTGGCAGCAGGCTCTTGCCTTCCAGGGGGGTGATGGCATGCCCCCCATACGTCCGGGGGTACGTCGCGCCCGTGACGTCACAACAGGTGGCCATGATATCGATGACGTGGCCCGGCTCGTGGACCAGCTTGCCCTGGCGTTGGATGATGCGAGGCCAGTGGGCGATCAGCGGCGTGGCAATGCCCCCCTCGTGCGTCCATTTCTTGTATCGCTTAAAGGGCGTGTCACTGGCGTTGGCCCAGCAGAGGCCGTAGCTGGCGTACGACTGCGGTGACCCGATCGGCTCACCCTCGCGATTGAAGCCCCACAAGCCACCCTCGGCGCAGCCCCCGTTGTCGGAGAGGAAGAGGATCAGCGTGTTGTCGAAGGCACCGATCTCTTTCAGTGTCTTCACCAGCCGGCCGATGTTGCAGTCCATCCGGTCGACCATCGCCGCGTAGACCGCCATGCGCAGGTCCATCTCATCACGCTTCTCAGCAGCCAGTGATTCCCAGGGCTTGCCACCGCGCGGCGGCAGGGCCCAGCGCCGTTCGACAAGGCCCAATTCGATCATGCGCTCGCGCCGCTGGCTGCGCAGGACGTCCCAGCCCTGGCGGTACTTGCCGCGGTACTTGGCGATGTCGTCGGGCAGTGCGTGCAGAGGCCAGTGCGGAGCGGTGTACGCGGTATAGAGGAAGAAGGGCTGGTCCGTCTGGCCGGCGGTTTTGACGAAGTCGATGGCGTAGTCCGTGTAAGCGTCGGTCGCGTACCACCCGGCGGGGGGTTCGACCTCCTTGTCGTCGAGGATCAGCCGGCGGTCGTAGCTATCGTCATGGATGCCGAAGTAGCTGCCCGTGCTGGTATTGCTGCCGTAGAAACGGTCGAACCCACGGTCGTGCGGCCAGCGCCCGGGCCGGTTGCCGACGTGCCACTTGCCGGTCATCAGGGTTTGGTAGCCGGCGCTCTTGAGCACCTCAGCGATGGTGACGCAATGCCGGTTGAGATAGCCCTGGTAGGCCGGGTGCCCGTGGTTGCCCACCATGTGACCGATGCCGGCCTGGTGGGAATAGAGTCCGGTCATCAGGGCCGCGCGGGTTGGGCAGCAGCGGGCGGTGTTGTAGAACTGCGTGAAGCGCAGGCCATCGCGAGCGAGGCGGTCGAGGTTGGGCGTTTCGATCTCCCCGCCATAACAGCCGATGTCGGAGAAGCCCATGTCATCGGCCATGATCAGCACGATATTGGGCCTGTCGCTCCCGGCGGCTTCTCCGCGTGACAGCGCGCCGCCACATCCCGGGACTGCCAACGCGGCGGCACCCAAGCCGAGCGATTTCAGGAATTCACGACGGCTGCTCCGTATGCGCACCTGTCACTCCTTTCAGGGATTCTTGTTCAAGGGCCAGGGCTGCACGCCCACGCGCTGCGCCCAGCGCTGCCAAAGTGATTTGAGTTCTGCGACTTTCTCCGGATGCTCGGACGCCAGGTCGTGCATCTCGGTCCGATCCTTTTCCATATCGTACAGCTCCCAGTCGTCCGGATGTTTCGAGACGAGCTTCCACTGGCCTTGGCGCACGGCCCGGTTGCCTTCGTGCTCCCAGTAGATGGCTCGGTCGCTCAGACCTTTCCCCTGGAACGTCGGCGCCAGACTGACGCCTTCGCCCGGCTGGATCGTATGACCTCTGTACCGCTTGGGATATTCGGCGCCGGCGACGTCGACGCAGGTGGCCATGATGTCGATCAGATGGCCCGGCTCGTTACAGAAGCGGCCTGGGTCTTCGATCTTCCCAGGCCAATGACAGATCAGCGGGGTCGAAATGCCCCCTTCGTGGACCCAGTGCTTGTATTCCCGGAAGGGCGTGTTGGAGACGTTGGCCCAGTTGCGTCCGTAGGCGATGTATGTACCGTCCGGTCCGGGCATCACTTCGGGCCCGCCCCGCACGGGGCGACCGTCGCGTGTTTTCATCGGCGGCCAGAGCGTCGGCTGAAGCTCGTCCGGGGCCATGGGCTTGCGATCCTTGATCGCACCGACCCAGCGCTCGTTGACCGTCGGGTTGCGGCCCATGCCCTCGGCGCAGCCGCCGTTGTCCTGGAGGAAGAAGATCAGTGTCTTGTCGAGTGTCCCTTGCCGCTTCAGTTCGGCCACGATGCGCCCGATACCTCGGTCCATGTTGTCTATCATCGCGGCGTAAACTTCCATGCACCGCGCTTCCCATTCCTTGTGCTTGACCTTGTCCCAGTCGCCCGCCTGGTCGCTCAGATCCCAATCCTTGTCGATCAGGCCCATCTGTTTGAGTCGCCTAAGGCGCTCCGCGCGGTAGTAGGCGTAGCCCTTATTGAACTTGCCCTTGTATTCGGCGATATCCTCTTCCAGGGCATGCATGGGCCAATGGGCGGCGGTGTAGGCGACGTACATGAAGAACGGTTGCTCGGCCGATTCGGCCTGGTGCTCGCGAACGTACTTGACGGCGTTGTCACTGATGGCGTCGGTATAATAGAACCGGTCCGGCTTATACTCCGGATCGTTTTCGGGCGTGATGTACGTGTTGTCCCGGCAGAGCGACATCGGATCGTAGAAGCTGCCAGCCCCGATGATCGTGCCGTAGAATTTGTCGAACCCGCGCTGGCGCGGCCAGTTGAACTTAGGTCCCTCCGGCTTGACGTG
>CP070782.1:2125651-2132377 GCA_020346325.1 Phycisphaerales bacterium | reverse complement strand
TGTCGGGTTCCGGCCCGAACGACCGCGACCAACTGATATGGGGGCACAAGATCTTCCTCGTCCTGGCGGACTATCTGACGCGGCAGGGCATCGCCGTGCTCCGCTACGACGACCGCGGCGTCGGTCGCTCCACCGGGGATTATGACCGGGCCGCCTTCGAAGAATTCAAACGAGACGCGCTGGCCGGGCTGGATTATCTCGCCCAGCGGCAGGAGATCGACACTGGGCAGATTGGACTCATCGGCCACAGTGAGGGCGGTGCCATCGCCATCCTCGCGGCCCCGTCCTCCGCGGACCTGGCCTACCTGGTGCTGATGGCCGCGCCGGGACCATTAAGCGATTTCAGTGGATTGGTAAAACAGTTTGCGGACAGCTATCGAGCCAATGGGGCAGCGGAAGAGGCCATCTCGGTCAAGTGTCGGGTCCTGGAGGAGGCCTTTTGGGTCATCCGGCGCGAAGACGATTTGAGCGAGGCAGAATCGAAGGTGCGGCAGGTGCTCCGCGACGCCGAGAGCGACGTGGCCCAGTTGAGCGAAGACCAGAGGCGGAAAGTGCAACTGGAATCCCTGGACACGTTCGACTTCGGCTGGATGCTGTCGCCCGGCTTTCGGTCCATCCTGCGCTATGACGCGAAGGAACCGTTGATGAAGATCAAGTCTCGGGTCCTGGCTCTCAACGGAGCCAAGGATGCCCAGATGCCTGCGGAGAACCTCACGGCCATCGGAGCAGCGCTGGCGGCCGGCGGTAATCATGACTACGTCTCGAAGGAACTGCCCGGATTGAACCACCTGTTCCAGACCGCGACAACCGGATCGCCCGCCGAGTACACGCAGATTGAAGAGACCATGTCCCCGACCGCCTTGAACATCGTCTCGGACTGGATACTCAAGAAGACCCCCGCGCGCTAGACGCGAAGGCCCGGGCCCGAGCTCGCGGAAGCCAGCCGCGGACTCGGGCCCACTCCGGCACGTCACGCGATGTATGCTTCAGACTCATAGGGTGTGCCATGCTCATCTCCCCTCTGTCGTATAGAAGGATGGCGTGCGCGGCACATCTAGACTATGGTTGCGCTGGCGGCCGCGGCGTCGGTGGCGACCGCACCGAGGGACGGTTGCGGCGGCGTATGGGCGCTGGCGGCGGCCAGGGAGGCGACCTGGCTGCCGAAGCCGGGCAGGTCGTTGGCCCATACCTGCGCGCCGGTACGCGGATCGAGACAATAGGTGTACCCGTTCACCGAGACGATCAGGTGCTGGCCGTCGAGCGGCAGCAGCGAGACATATCCGCCCGAGTGCGGCTTGGGGGCACGCCACTGCCACTGGGTCTGGCCCGTATCGCGGTCCAGGGCCGCCACCCGGCTATTGAGTCCCACGAAAACAAAGCTATCTGAATGATTCATCGTCTCGTCTCCCATATCGCTGATCTGGTGACGCCCATCGTCTTTTCGGCACGGGCACTACGCAACAGGATAGAGCAAAGATGAGGGCAAGGCAATACGTCAGGGCCCGCTCGTAGTGACGCCGTGAGGCGTTCCTCTGCCCGGATGCCCTCACGGCCCTGCTCGGGACGGACTTTGAGGCCGCCGCCCGCCCGCGCGTGTCATCTCGACCGAAGGGCCGGCGCCGCCGGACCGCGGTGGAGAGATCTCGCCGCGAATGGATGCGTCAGATGCCTCGTGAGCTGCCCTCGGAAGCCTTGGGCAAGAATGACTACGCACAGCCAATTCGAAACGAGATCTCTCCACTGCGCTACGCTCCGGTCGAGATGACCCAGGGAGCGGGTCGGCTTGGGCTGGCCGCAAGGGATTCGGGCCGGCACGGTGGCCGGCCCGTGCGAGGAAATTCCGGGGATTTTGCTTGACGGCTGGCGGGTGTGTTTGTATATTGGTAAACGAAATAGGCGAGACATACGATGACTGGACTCAGTACTCAATGCCAAATACCCGATTGCAGCGTGGGAAAGCAGGGACAGGTACAACCCGCTTCGCGGAATCCTTCGACTGCGCTCAGGACACGCTGCCCAGCCCCCGTTTTCCCGCGGGGCGGAGAGAGACGCGCGCGGTGTCATCAACTATGCAAAGCAAACCCAATTGTCCGGTGTGCGAAAATTGCGCTAAGTGATTACAAAGAAGGCAATTACATGGAAATGACCTCGTTGTCGCCGCGCCGAAGCAAAGCCAATTTCTCGGCCGGATACGGCCGCATGTGGGAGGGCAAATGCGGAGATGGATGTGTGTGGGGAAACCGCCGGGCGAGCGCGCCAAACAAAGCCAATTTCGGCGGCTATCCGCCTGAAAATACGGGTTGGCTGGAAAGACAAAGCCAAATTTGCCGAATCGGTGGCGCCTGGGGCCTATGGTCAAAGGGCCATAGATTCGGCTTGTCCGAGCGGGCACAAGGGCGTACAATCGAGGCAGACGTGCGGAATCGAAAGGAAAAGGAAGGATATGCTGGCGAGGCTGCATAGTGTGACCCTCGAAGGCATCGAGGGCGTTCTCTGCGAGGTCGAGGTGGACGTGGCCCGGCGCGGGTTCGAGAAGCCGATCATTGTCGGTCTGCCCGACGCGGCGGTCAAGGAGAGCGCCGAGCGGGTCCGCAGTGCCATCGTCAACAGCGGCTATTCCTATCCCAAGACGCAGTGGATCGTCAACCTGGCGCCGGCCGACGTGAAGAAGGCCGGACCGGCGTTCGACTTGCCCATCGCCCTGGGCACGCTGATCGGTCAGGGGCTCTTCAGCGGGCCCGCGATCAAGGATTACGTCATCGTGGGCGAGCTGGCCCTGGACGGGCGGGTCCGCCCGGTCAACGGCGTGCTCAGCATGGCCATGACGGCGGCCGCCAACGGCTATGCCCGCATGATCGTGCCGTTGGAAAACGCCCAGGAAGCGGCGGTCGTGCAGGACATCGAGGTCTTCGGCGTCGGCACGCTGGCCCAGGCGGCCGGCTTCCTCGCCGAGCAGCTTCCGCTGGACCCGACGGTGACGGATATCGACGAGCTGTTCAGCGAGGCCTCGCATTACAGCATCGATTTCGCGGATGTGAAGGGCCAGGAAAGCGTCAAGCGGGCGCTGACCGTCGCGGCCGCAGGCGCCCACAATATCATGATGATCGGTCCGCCCGGGGCGGGCAAGACGATGCTCGCCCAGCGGCTGGCGACCATTCTGCCCGGCTTGAGTCTGGCCGAATCGCTGGAGACGACGCGGATCTACTCGGCGGTCGGATTGCTGAAGAAGGATCAGGCCCTGATGGCGATTCGACCGGTGCGGGCGCCGCATCATTCGGCCAGCGGCCCGGCCCTGATCGGGGGCGGCTCGTCGCCCCGCCCGGGCGAGCTGTCGCTGGCCCACTACGGCATCCTCTTTCTCGACGAGTTCGTGGAGTTTCCGCGGCACGTGCTGGAGATGATTCGCCAGCCGCTGGAGGATGGGCACGTGGTGGTTTCGCGGACGAAGAAGACGATCCGGTTCCCGGCCCAGTTCATGCTGGTCGCGGCGATGAACCCGTGCCCGTGTGGGTATTTCGGCAGTTCGCTGCGGAACTGCAAGTGCACGCCGGGCCAGATCGCCCGCTACCTGGCCAAGGTCTCGGGCCCGCTGGTCGACCGGATCGACATTCATATCGACGTGCCGGCCGTGGCGTTTGGGAAGCTGCGCTCGACGGCCCGACAGACCGATTCAGCCACCCTGCTCGAACGCGTGGTAGCCGCCCGAGAAATCCAGGCCCGCCGCTTCGGTGACGGGGCCTCCATGACGAATGCCTACATGACCCATCGGCAACTCGAACGCTTCTGCCGGCTCGACACGGCTGGCGAGATGCTGCTCAAGCACGCGATGACCGAACTGGGGCTTAGCGCCCGGGCCCACGACAAGATCTGCAAGGTGGCCCGGACCATCGCGGACCTGGCCGGCTCGGAAGACGTCCAGAGCGAGCATGTCAGTGAGGCCATAGGTTATCGGAGGTTGGATCGAAAACTGTGATCGCTACGGCGCGGAGAAATCCTGGTCGGCTGGCAGGTCGGCTGCGGGCCCGGCCCTGTCAAATGCCGCAACGTTCTCTTTTATGGGGCCCGAACCCCGGCGCCGCGAATGTCCATGTTTTTACTTAATGCCTCCTTCTCTGTCGCCGATAACACTGGTGGATATTGAAATACACAGGAACACTGAAGGAGACAAAACATGGGGATTCAGAACTGGTCTGAGGACATTATTCTCGTTGATCTGCCTCAGGAGCCGGAGTTGGGCGATGAGCTCAAGACTGCCACGGAAGCCGTTCGTGATCGCGGGGATTGCGAAGTCGTCGTCGATTTCTCGAACGTCGACATCATTACCTCTTCCAGTCTGTCAAAGCTGCTGAAGCTGCGGAAGCTGCTGAGTGATTGCGGCCATCGGCTGATTTTCTGTAGTGTCGCGCCGGCGACGAAGGGGATTTTTACGATCACAGGGCTTGACGGCATCTTTGAAATCGTGGACGATAAGTTCGTCGCTCTGGCGAGCTTGCAGATGGTCAGCTAATCGCAGGCCGATTAGCTGCCGGGTAGAGTGAACGACGCAGGGGGCGCGGGTCAGCCGCGTGCCTTCTGCTGATGTGTCTGTTTCCTTGTAGAGTGGGTCACGAAGACCGTTCGAACAGAGCGGTACTCGTCATCTGCTCGCGAGATTAGCCATAAGAGTTCTACGGTGTTTGTCGCTACGGCTGGGGCCGGGCGGCACTATGGTTTCGCATGGACAAAGATACTCTGCACCAGATCGAGCAGATTCTAGGGCATCAGTTCACCAACGCGGCCCTGGTCAAGCGTGCCTTCATGCACTCGTCCGCGGCGGACAACCGGCTCGACAGCAATGAGCGGCTGGAGTTCCTGGGCGATGCCATCCTCTCGACGGTCATCTGCGAGACGTTGTTCGAGATGTTCCGCGACTATGCCGAGGGAGAGCTGACGAAGATGAAGAGCATGCTCGTCTCGCGCGGCACCTGCGCGCGCGTGGCACGTCGCCTGGGCCTGCCGAAGTTCCTGACGGTGGGCAAAGGGATGCTTTCCAGCAAGGCGCTGCCCACCTCACTGGCGGCCGGTTTGTTGGAAGCGGTGATTGCGGCTGTCTACATCGACAGCGGATTTGAGGCCGCCCGCGAGTTCATCGTGCGCCACTTCGCGAACCTGATCGAGCAGGTGGACTCCGAAGAAGCACACGGCAACTACAAGTCGCTGCTCCAGCAGCATTCCCAGGAGCAGTTCAGCGTCGCACCGATCTACGTTCTGCTGGACGAGAAGGGGCCCGATCACAACAAGTGCTTCGAGTCCGAGGTCGTCATCGAGCAGCGTCATTTCGCCAGTGCCTGGGGTGCGAACAAGAAAGAGGCCGAACAGAAGGCCGCCTACAATGCCCTGGTGGAACTGGGGGTGTTGCAGAACTCGACGCAGCAGGTCGGGGGCTAAAACGCCGAGCCACCGGTCAGGCTGGGCAGTTGTTCGGTCACAAACCAGGCGACGCCGTGCAGGATCAGAGCGGCCACGGTAACGAACACGAAGATCGATCCAATCAGCAGCGCCGTTTCCTTGGTGAAGGGCCAGGCCTTGATCTTGTGGACCTTGGTGGCCTTGTAGACGACCGCGATGCCCACCATCAGGGGGATCAGCCAGAGCATGGAGCCCGGCGTGGTGTCGATCTGCATCGGCGTGGTGAAACTGGCCAACAGAATGGAACTTGCAGCGGTCATCTTATGCTTGTCCCTCTTCCACATAGCGCAGGTGCGCCATATAGACGGCGTTTACAATGCACAGCAGGTTGAGCAATCCGGCGATGCTCGTATAGATCTGGCCGATTTCGTTGGCCCGTCCGTATACGGGATACGCCCCGGTGGCGCCGATCCGTCCCAGCCAGAACACCGCCGGTGAATTCATCAACTGGGCTGCGTACCAGGGTTTGGCGCCGATGGGGTCGATCACGCCCACCGACCCGACGTACAGTCCCACGAGGAACATCAGTACGACCGTCACGCAGATGACGATGGCCCGTCTTTTCTCGTTCAGGAGGAAGTGTCCTGCCCCAGGCACGAGCCAGGCGGCCGCGCCCACAATCGTGAGAAACAGTGGGTGGTTGTCCTTCCACGTCTGGGCCATTACGTCGCGTCCTTCTGGTCCTCTTCGGTTTGCTCTTGGGCTTCGGGCTCCGGCTGCCGGGCGAATTCGAACCGCGTGCGCTGGAGGATGTTGCTGGGGTTGAAGTGGACCGCGGCTAAGCTATGCGTCTCGACGCGCTCCGTTCGAACCATGAGCATGGGCTTGGCGTTCTGAAACTGCTGTGTGTCCGGACGCCGGGTCGAGAGGCTCTTGAGACAGTAGAAGCTCTGGTCCGGCTTGAATTCCATGACCAAGGGGACCTCGGCCAGCGCGTCGCTCTGGGCCGGGATGAGGGAGTAGAGCCGGCTGACGAAACGCTGTTCGACAAAGAGCTGCCGGAGAAACCCGGTGGCCCCTGGAGTGTTGGCGGTCCGCAAGGTGATGAAGTCCATTTGAGCGCTGGGAATCCTTTGCAGGCCGGCCAGGTTCTTCAACTCGAACACATTCGGATCGTTCGGGTCGGACTTGGCCTGCTCGCCATAGCGTTCGTTGAACTGATTGATGGCTTCGTCCCAGCTCTCCTTGGTCGCCAGCTCGATAAGCTCCTGCGCCTTGCCCTTGGTGGTATCCCAGGCTGCCAGCGTTCGCAGGTCTTCGATCACCTTACTCTTGACC
>CP070782.1:2122504-2125551 GCA_020346325.1 Phycisphaerales bacterium | reverse complement strand
TATCTTCGGCCCAAGGTTCACGGGGGCTTGCCAAGGGTCCGACAGGGTCTCTCGTATCGTCATCCACAGATCAGTACCGCCATACCCTCCGGGTCGGTGCGCAGGTTCAAGGAAATTACCGCAGAAGAAGAGGACTCGCCCATCCGGCGAGAGCCTAGAGCACATCTCAGAGTACGGACTATTTACTACGGGGCCGAGATTCTCCGGTTCGCCCCAAGTGCCATCCGTTGTCGCACGCGTTGCGACCCACAGGTCTGACCAACCGAATCCGGAGCGAGCATCGGAGTCATCTTCGATGGCGTCGCCGGAGAAGTACAACTCCAAGCCGTCGGCCGATATCCAGGGTGAATGCTCGTGAGAGGAGCTGTTGATCGGGTGACCCATGTTCACAGCCTGACCCCAAGGAGCGTCCTTTGTCGGCCGTGTCGTCGCATATAGGTCTTCGCCGCCGTATCCACCCGGCCGCCGGGAAACAAACACGAGGGTGAGTCCATCAGTGGAGATCGAGGCGCCGTAGTCTGTCTGAGGACTGTTAACGGCTGGCCCGAGATTCTCCGGTTCCGCCCAGTCCTGATCAAGTGAGCTGCGCCTTAGCACCCAAAGGTCGAACCCGCCCTGGCCTCCGGATCGGATCGAGGGGATATACATCTCCAAGCCATCACTGGAGAAGCAGTCAGTCGCCTCGTTCGCCGGGTCGATGACTGGAATGACCGACTTGAGGCTAACCGGCTCGCCGAAGGTGAAATCGGCGTACATCGGCATAGAGAGGCGGCCCATCGAGACCGAAGAGCTGCCCCCCCTGGTGATGGCCGACCACCGCCTCATGTCGGCATTGGCCGAAGCCCGGTCGCCCAGATGACCATGGTACTGCGCGCGTCGGGAGTAGTTGTTAGCATCCTCAGGGTTGGCTTTGATTCTCTGTGTGTACAAGGCCAATTGTTCCTGACAGTGCTCCTCAAGTGTCAGGCCCGGCCCAAGTGAATCGACTATGCCGGCATTCGGATCAAGGTCAGCAACCCAAATCTCAAAGTAGGGCGATGGCAAATTCAAGACCAGCTTGGTTCCGTCCGGAGCCAAGGATCTGGGCTGAACAGGACCCTCCAGGACTTTCCTCGTTTGTTTCTCGTGCAGGTTGTGTACCCATAGGCCAGATGGAATCTCCGCGAACCCCTTAGCGCCAAAACACAGTTCACAACCGTCAGAGGACCAGGTCTTTCCCCGGAGATCGGATGGAAATGTCCATTCTGTGGACAACGAGCCGGAAGCCAACTCCAGGATCTTCAGGGACGTGCCTTCTATGCATGCAACGTACTTCTCGTCAGGTGAAATTTCCGGAAGTCGATCATCACATGTCAGGATTGGCTGGGGTCTGGAATCGGCGTGCTCGATGGACATCTGGCAGAGCATGCGGTCACTTTGGGAATAGAGGTAAATGTGATTCGGATCATGACTCCAGCGTGGCCAGCGGCCGGATACCAAGCGTCTCGCCTCCGTACCATCAGCTTTCATGATCCACACTTCCTCTTTCATGATCCACACTCCCTTACCTCCGCGTGTGGAAGGGCGATTCTCACGTTCGGCGCTGGCAAGCCCGGAGACAGGCAGAGCCTGGCAATCGCGGACGAACACAATGTGGCGCCCGTCGGGAGACCACTGCGGGTCCTTTCCTGGTACGATGAGCAGATCGGTTTCTCCGGTTTCCACGTCCCAAACGGCTACGCCACTGTGGCCAACAAACCCCGTGCTGAAGGCCAGCTTGGCGCCATCGGGGGACCAATGTGCGGTGAAGGCGTCGGTGACCACTCGTCTGGCCTTGGCCGAAAGTCGATGATAAGTTTCATCAGCTTCGAGCATTGTCTGGAAAGCAAATCCCTCAGGCTCGCTTCCCGGAGGATGCCATGTACGTCCTGCTTGGAGCATGTCGAAGACGTACTTCCTGGACCAATCCCTGAGCTTGTATAGAGCGAAATGATCGGGCTCGATCACTCGCTGGAACAAAGAGTTGGCTTGTTCATAGTCGCCCAGAGCGATAAACGCGCAGAAGATGCGAAACTCAAGAGATAAGGCATTCTCCACCACCTCCAGGCAGTGCCGGGCATCGGCAGTGACGCGGTCGTATTGACCCATGGCCATGAGAGTGTCGCAGCGCCGGGCGTTCAAATCGACATACAGTGGATCCTCTATGGCCGTGAGGCTAATGGCGCTGTCGTAGTCCTCGATGGCTTCTTCATACTGCCCTATTTGGTGCCAGGCAACGGCCCGCAGAGAGTAACCCAAAGATTCATGTGGTCGAAGTGCAATCATAACCAGCGCGTCACGCTCTAACTCTTCGTATTTCCTCGATGCCTGGTAGATATAGGCTCGCAGCCGGCGCGACTCATAATGGCTCGGGTCGAGACGCAGAGCATCGTCCAGCAAGTCGAGCTCGTCCTTTATCGTAAGGGCAGTCATGGCCCGGAGGAAATACGCCTCTGCCGTCTTTGGAAGTAGTTGCTCGGCTCTCTGCCGATGTTCATCGACCTTTTCGAGCGTTGCGTTATCAGGTGACTCACTCTCCCAGAGTATTCTGGCCAATAGTGAATTGGCAGCGCCGGCGATCTCAGGGCGGTCATCAAGCAGTTGCTCGAGCATGGTTACAGCCTCATCTGGCTGTCGGCCCTCAACCAGGATGCCAGCATAGAGAAGCTGTGCTTCGGGGCCAACATGCTTGCTGGAGAGGATTGCTTTGACACTCGCCAGAGCTGCTGCGTGGTCCCCTTTGGCAATATGTTCGCGGGCCTGAGATAGGATATTCCTATGCCTAAAGCCTTCGGCCTCGGCGAGTTGGAGTCGATCTCGATTCCACATTGAAAGAATGACCGTCACGAGTACAACTACGACCGCTATCGCCAGAGCAGCAACGATCTGGGACCGATGTCTGCGCAGGAATTTTTGAAGGTGATACACTGTGTTGGGGCCTCTGGCAATGACAGGCTCGTGCTCCAGATGTCGTTTGATGTCCGTGGCGAGCCCATTTGCTGTCTCGTATCGCCGGACACGATCCTTCT
>CP070782.1:2119141-2122404 GCA_020346325.1 Phycisphaerales bacterium | reverse complement strand
GGCGTGACATCGACCGTCTCGGCCAACGCCTCGTCGGGCAGTTCCAGATACGCGCGCACGTCATCGTTGCTCTTGAGCAAGTGTTCCACCGTCCAGACGGTGTCGACCTCGCGATCGCGGCGCGTCTGCGACGTCATGGTTCTGCCGCCTATGGTCAGCGTGGTGCGCGTCATGCGTCGTCCCTCCTCGACGTGATGCTCGGTTCTGAAGAACTCACTGCTGGCGGCCTCACCTGCGCCCCAGGCCTGGTGCGAGTGGGTGCGGACGGCACTGCGCATGCGGATCAGGTCGGTCCGCGTCTCGGCCAGTTCCAGCAGGCGTTGCCAGGACGGGTCGCTGTAGATGTTGAATGGCTCAGGATCGGTCGGGTCCATCACCAGACCGCCGATCTCGTAAAAATTAACCGCCGGACGGTCGACGGGTCGGCCTTGCAGCGTCGCCATCAACCGTTCTCGTCCGGTCATCTTCATGTCCCTTAGCCGATCTCCTCGTCGATCCAGCCCAGCAGCTCTTTCAGATCGTCCATGGTGATGTCACCCATGTGCGCGATGCGGAACGTCTCTTCCTTGAGCTTGCCGTAGCCGTTGCCGAAAATCGTGTTGTGTTTCTCTTGGATGGCCTTGATCGTCTCGGCCACGTTGATCCCGCGCGTGTTCTTGACGGTGGTCAGCGTGTTCGAGGCGTACTGCTCGTCGCAGAAGATTTCGAACTTCTCCTGGGCCCACCCGCGGACGAACTCGGCCATGGCCTTGTGCCGGGCCCAGACGTTCTCCATCCCTTCCTTGAGGAGCTTGTTGCACTGGTAATTCAGCGCCATGATGTGCTGGACGGTTGGTGTCACCAGGGTCTGGCTCTTGGCGGCCGACTTGGCCCACATCTCAAAATTGAAATAGTACCCCCGATTCGGCACGCTCTTGCTCTTCTCGAGAGCGCGATGGCTGACGGCGGCCACCGTGAATCCCGGCGGGATCGCGAAGGCTTTCTGTACGGACGCGAAGGCGACATCCCAGCCCAGCTCATCGAAGTGCAGCGGCAGACCCACCATGCCACTGACGGTGTCGACGAAGACCAGGACGTCGGGGTATTTGGCCTTCATCATCTTGCTGATATCGTAGACGGGGTTCGTCAGGCCCGTGCTCGTCTCGTTGTAGACCAGCGTGACAGCCGCATAGTTGCCCTCGGCCAGCTTGGCCTCGATCAGTTCCGGCGTGGTGGGCTGGCCCCACTCGACCTTCAGGCGCTCGACCCGGCGCCCGCACAACTCAGCCACGTCGGCCCACTTGTCGCTGAACGCGCCGCAGCAGGTCGCCAGGACCGTCTCGTCGGGTGCGATGCAATTGCGAATCGCCGCCTCCCAGATGCCGGAACCGCTGGAGGTCGAGAGGAACACGTTCTGCTCGGTGAAGAGGACCTTCTTGAGCATGTCCACGGTCTCCGCCTGGAGGGTGGAATACTCTTTGCCGCGGTGCCCCAGGGTCGGTCGGGCCATCTGCTGCAGGACGTCGTCGTCCACCTTGACGGGCCCGGGGATGAAAAGTCTCGGCGGGTTCTTCCAATCTGCCATATCTGCTCTCCCGAAAGACGATTAGAGTTTCTGAATGGTCAATCCGGTGTACATTTTCGGATAGAAATAGGTCGATTTCTGCGGCATGCGTTCGCCCGCATCAGTGACCTTGACGAGCTGCTGCATCTTGACCGGGTTCGTGAAGAAAGCGATCTGCTTGCGGCCGGTGTCGACGGCGTCAATCATCTCGTGGATGGCGTTGGGCCGGTCTTTGACGTACTGCACATAGTTCGGGTCGCCCATCCGCTTTTCACCGATGTCGAGCACGTCCTCCAGCACGAGCTTCTGGAGCACCGAGACATCGAGGCTGCGCCACGCTTCGCTCCGCTCGGAGGCCGCGGCGGTCATGAGGGCCTTGTCCTTGAGCTGGGCCAGGTAGAAGTGGCCGTCGCCCATATAGATGCCCAGGGCGGTTCCGTCCTGGTCGTGGGCGGCCTTCATGGCGGCCAGCACCTGCTGCCGAGCCGACTCCTTGGATTCGTCGTCGGGGCCGCAAGCGAACCTGGAGACCTCGAAACTACCGGTCAAGCGCTGAAGGAGTCCCGGGGGATCGAAGCTCTCAATCCCGCCGACCAGACGGTGCGTGGCCAGGACGACCAAGCCTTTCTGGAGGAGGTTGGTGAAGGCCAGCATCTGGTACTTGGCGGCCGGGTTGCCGCTCTCGCGGGAATAGGTCAGTCCGGTGGTGTAGCGATGGTGGCCGTCGGCGATGATGCAGCTCTTGTCGCGCATCATCTCGACGATGGCCTGGATCTCGTCGTCGTTCTCGATGGCGAAGAGCCGGTGCCGCACCTCCTGCTCGTCGACGAAATCGACCAGCGGTTCCTGCTGGGCCGCTTTCTGGATGATCGCATCGGCGACGTTCTGCGGGTCCTCGTACATCATGAAGACCAGGCCGAAGCGGGCGGCGGTGGCTTTCTTAAGGTTGAGGCGGTCGAGCATGGGTTTGGCGAAGATCTGCTCATGCGGTTTGACCACCTGGCCGAAATCTTCGAGCTTGCCCAACGCGACGAAGGTCAGTCGCTGGAAGGCGGCCCCGTCGATAACGAAGTCCTGGACGTAGCCGTAGATGGATTCCTCGGCGTCCTCTTTCAAGGCCCCTTCCTGCATCCACTTCGACAGATAAGCCGCGGCCCGCGTATACTGGTTGTCTTCTCCGTCGTCCGACGGCTCCGTCTTGCCCTTGGTGACACGGACGATGTTGTAGTCGCTCTTGCGGTACAATGCTTCCTGTTGCTCGGCGTTGATCACATCATAGGGTGGGGCGATGCAATCGCCGACCTTGCCCACGACCTGGGCGTTATACCGCAGCGCTTTGAAGGGTTTTACTTCCATTATCACCGTCTTCGCAGTCCTTTGGGAATCAGGGCCCGGCCCGCACCCCGCGGGGCGGCGCCATGCCGTTTTCTAACGTTTCCTGTGTGACGCCTCACCCGGACCGCGGCGTTCCGTGCCAAAAGGGCCATTGGCCGGCCGGGGCAAGAGCGGGATCATACCCAAGGGACCGGGTATTGTCAAGGAAGAACGCCCCGTTATCGGCCGTTACCCGGGTCTCAGCAGGGGTTTCAGTCCTGATCGCGGCCGAAATTGGCTTTGTTTGGCGCTCTTGGTGTTCCTCGGTTCGAGCAGGGGGCTCTGGGGCTGCCTCTTCGGCCGCCTCGTCGATCTCGCGCACGAGGCGCCGTTTCTGCAGTTCGTT
>CP070782.1:2110723-2119041 GCA_020346325.1 Phycisphaerales bacterium | reverse complement strand
TCTTGGTAGAGCGGCGAGCAACTGGCTACTGGCAGTACGTCCCTTGCATACACCGGAATTACTCAGGGGAGAATCTATATATCTCAAGAAAACTGGCCCAGAATACATTAAATCCTCTGAACTGTCATCCTTCCCTAAAGTAAGTCATATGGACAGTCCGATGGAACAGACTGGAAGCAAGCAATGACTGTGGCGGCGGGGGAAAGACCCATCCGGTGGAGGGCTTTGGACGGCCTCGGCAGGCTTGCTAAGAGATAAGTTGGCCTACACGCTTTTTTCTGAAAGAGTTTGGTGGGTGGATCTGCTTATGGACTGGCCTCTCGCCATTACGGTCACTTCTTTTCTGACCGGGACTCTGGTTGTTCTGGGAGTCTGGCAGCGGCGTGTCGTGCGCGCTCAGGAGCGTCACTTCGAACAGCATTCGCAAGAAGGTCGAGGCCACGGTGAAGGACATCCGGTCGCCCAGCATCCGCAGGTCAATCCTTATCGGTGCCTCGGGTGTGGCTGCTGCGTGCGTGCATGTCCCGAGCATGGAGCGCTGGCGGTGGTGCGGGGGCGGGCCTGCCTGGTCCATACCTCCCGTTGCATCGGACACGGCTATTGTGAGCAGGCGTGTCCAATCGGTGCCCTGACGGTGGGCCTCGGTGATACCTCGCACCGATCCGACCTGCCCATCCTTACGCCGGAGCTGGAGACCTCCGTGCCCGGCGTTTTCATGGCTGGTGAACTGGGGGGCATTGCCCTAATTCGCCACGCGATCGAGCAGGGCAGTCGCGTGGTGGAGACCATCCTGCGGCGAATGCAAGACGAAGGCGTGACGCCGGGCGGTGACGATCCGGCGGACATCCTGATCGTTGGCTGTGGACCGGCAGGGATCTCCGCTGCTCTTAAGGCGACCGAACGCGGGCTCAGTTGTGCAGTGATCGAGCAGAATGATGTAGGGGGCACGGTGCGCAAGTACCCGCGCAACAAGCTGACAATGACCCAGCCGGTGGATCTACCGCTCTTTGGCCGTATGAGGCGAACGCAATATACCAAGGAGGAACTGATCCGACTTTGGGAGACGATCTTCTCGAAAACGGGAATCGAAGTCCAGGCTGGCATCACATTCACGGGGCTTGAACAGACGTCAGATGGCACGTTTCGGGCGGAGACATCCGAGGGCACGCTATCTTGTCGATATGTGATTCTGGCGCTGGGCCGAAGGGGCACGCCCCGACGTCTTGGCGTCCCGGGAGAAGAATCGGAGAAAGTGCTATACGAACTGATGGATGCGGCCGATCATCACGATGAGGACATTCTTGTGGTCGGCGGAGGTGACAGTGCCATAGAAGCGGTGATTGCCTTGGAGGCTCAAACGGGCAATCGCGTGACGTTATCCTATCGCCGGGACGGCTTTTTTCGGCTCAAGGAACAGAATCGCCGGCGCATCATGACGCTGCAAAATGAGGGGCGTGTCGACATTCTGCTGAACTCTCAGGTGACACGCATTGAGGAGGGAAGCGCTACGGTCGACGTGCGGGAAGGGGACGAGAGCCGCACGGTGACGGTGGCGGCTGACTATGTCTTCATCCTAGCGGGAGGCGCACCGCCTTATCCGTTTCTCAAAGGGCTGGGGATTCGCTTTGGTGGAGAAGCAGAAGCGGCCAGCGACCGACGCGCCGAGTCGACGGAGGCCCGGCGATGATGGAGGCTGTGACCACGATCACTGCGCGGAAACGGATTTTGGACTTTTTTGTCGCGCTGGCCATCGGATTGTCGGCCAGCGCGTTTCTGGTGGTGGTCTTTGTCTGGGGTTGGGGTTATTACGGCATGCCGCGGCTGGAGCGGCCGTTCCACCCCTACCACAACTTCCTACGACCTTCGAGCTTGGCAGGGCTGCTGTTCGGCATCATCGCTGCCGGGCTCTTTGTCCTGAACCTCGGCTATCTGATTCGCAAACGCTTCATCAATCTTCGCTACGTCGGCTCCCTGCGTACCTGGATGGATTTCCACGTGGTCACCGGTCTTGTCGGCGGGGGGGTCGTGGCCTTCCACGCCGCCTTTGCGCCGTGCAGTGCGTTGGGCATCCTCGCGCTCGTGGCCCTGTCGATCACACTCCTGACGGGCATCGTCGGACGTTACATCTACGTGCACATACCGCGTTCGCTCGAAGGCCGAGAATTGGAATTGGGGCAGGTGCGCGAACAACTGGACTCCTGTCGAGAACAGTTGGAGCAGGCTGGTGTCAACGCCCGTTGGCTGCATGAGGGAGAAACCCCTGAGATTCGCCATCAGAGAGTCGGGCTGGCTCGGAGTTTCGCGTCGCTGATCATTGGCGGCCGCCAGCGACGAAGGGATTATCGGCAATTGCGCCGAGCCGTTCTGTCTTCAAGCGAGCTCAAGCCCATGGCCAGGCAGATTCTCCCTGTGGCGCGGAACTTCTGCCGACACTGGCAGTGGATGGTCCGTTATCACGAATGGCGGGATCTGCTCGCGTCCTGGCGATTCCTGCACCGCTGGCTAGCCATTGTCATGCTGATTGTGGCCTCCTTTCACATCTTCCTGGCCTTCCGGTACGCCGACCTCTCTGTTCTGGGAGGGCTGCGATGATCCTGCTGGACCCCCGAGCACCCTTCGTTTTTGGCGTCGTCATGATCGGCCTGCTGGGCGTGTATCTCGTGATATTCCATGCCATGCCCGGATCTCTCGCGACGCCCCATGCGGAGGCCGTTCAGGGAACCGAGCTGAAAACGTGCGATTGCTGCCATACTGAGGAGGGGCTGACCGCAGGTTGTCTGACCTGTCATAAGGAAATCGGTGGCCAGATCGCACAAGATCAGGGAGACCATGCCTTCTTAGTCCGGACCGGCTATGGTGACTGCGCACCGTGTCACCCCGACCACATGGGGCCTGATTTTCCTCTCGTTAACGCCCTGTCGTGGCGAGGACGCGATCCGAACCATTTTGAGCATCCGCATGTGACTTTCGCTCTAAGCGGGGCCCACGACAATTTGGCTTGCGACGCATGTCACCAGGGGCGGCTATCCGGTCAGTTGACACTGTCCGGTTTTCCGAACCAGCTGCGCGAGTCAACCTACTTGGGCCTGACCCAAGTATGTGTGGATTGTCATGCCGACGTGCATGCTGGCGGACTGGCGAAAGAATGCCAGAGTTGCCACGATCAGCACCAGTGGCGACCGGCTCGCTTGTTCCGTCACGATGAGTACTACGTGCTAGAGGGTACCCACGCCCAGGCGGAGTGTTCCGGCTGTCATCTCATTCCCGAAAGGGGTGATCCCAACCTCTCGTCTGGGGCGGTCGTCGACGACATCAAACTCGTCTTCAATCGCGTTCGGGGTACGACCTGTTTCGAATGCCATGAAGACCCACACCGTACCACTTGGGCGAAGGATTGCGTCGACTGTCACGCCGCGGCTGATATGACTTGGGCCGAAGGTAATCGAGGCATGAGTCCGGATTTACATGTCCTGAGCGGCTTTGCTCTGGAAGTCCCACACGCGAACGTGGCTTGTGAGGCGTGTCATCCTGCGGGCCTGACCTACGCGCAGCGTTTTCCCGATCCGAATGGGGCACACTATGGCCGGCGCGTCGATAATTGCGCCGGTTGTCATGATGATCCTCATGGTGGGCAATTCGAGGGTCGCTATGCGAATTGTCTGGACTGCCACGAGAAGGAGCATTTCTCACCGGCGCGATTCGATACTGTTCGACACATCGAGACCTATCCTTTGAACGAAGCCCACGCCGCGGCGGAATGTGTCGCGTGCCATCCTGCTGACCCAAATACCGGCGTCCATCGATACGTGGCTACGCCGCGAAGTTGCGAAGCCTGCCACGATGATCCACACGGGGGGCAATTCGAAGCTGGTTATGCGAATTGCCAGGATTGTCATACAGAAGAGCATTTCTCACCAGCACGGTTCGACGGCATCCGTCATGCAGAGGTCTATCCTTTGACCAAACCTCATGTCGCTGCGGAGTGTGTTGCTTGTCACCCTGCGGACCCAAATACCGGTATCCATCGATACGTTGCGACGCCGCGGCAGTGCGAAGCATGTCATGACGATCCGCACGGCGGCCAGTTCGATGCACGGTACGCCGACTGCCTGGACTGTCACGATGAGGATCGTTTTCGGCCTACTCGCTTCGACATTGAACGGCATGCCAAGGTCTATTCTCTCAAAGGGGGGCATAAGGCCATTCCCTGCGTCCAGTGCCATGTCGTTAAGAAGGAGACGACGGTACGTCTCTTTGTTGACACACCGCGCCTATGCAAGACTTGTCACGAGAATCCCCATGGCTTGCAGTTTCGACGCGAGTTGACCGACAGCGACTGCATGGTCTGTCACAGCGGTGAAGGTGAGACCTTTCGCATTCGTCCGTACGATCATCATCAGCGCACTGGATATGAGCTTACCGGAACCCACGCAAAGGCTGACTGTACTGCTTGCCACCTGGAGCGACGCTTGCGCGATCCGAACGATGCCAGCACGCCGACCCGCCTCTATCGTGGAACGCCCACCGCCTGTGTGGCGTGCCATGCAGATATTCACCGCGGCCAATTCGAGAAAGAAGACCGTGTCCATTGCGATCGCTGTCACGGTTCGACCATCGCATGGACCGCCGATCGTTTCGACCACAACAGGGACTCCCGCTTCGTTTTGGAAAAAGCCCATCTGGACGTGGCCTGTCAAGCGTGCCATCCCTCTGTCCGGCAGCCGGATGGAGAACAAGTGACACAATACCGCCCCCTAGGGACTCGGTGTGAGGATTGCCATGGTTTCGTACCAAAGTAGAAGATCACGAGCAGTCGTGGTGAGCCTGTTGGCAGTGTTGGCCGCGACGATACTGGTTAACTGTCGGCCCGACGTGCCGCGCGAGGGCTGGGATGCAACTTGGGGCCCGTTGGTGCCCCATCAGACCTTCCCCGGCGACTGCGGGATCTGCCATGTCCCGGACCGGTGGGACGTTCTGCGCGAGGATTTCTCCTTCGACCATGAGAAAGAGACGGGCTATCGCCTGGAGGGGGCTCATGCCGAGGCGGTCTGTCTGCGCTGCCACAATGATCGCGGCCCGGTCACGGCTTATGTTGCCCGTGGGTGTGGCGGTTGCCATCCTGACCCTCATGCGTCCTCGCTCGGACTTGATTGCCAGCGATGTCATGACGAACGGACGTGGGAGCCCACGGGACTGATTGCCGAACATGCGCGGACGCGATTTCCGTTGTACGGAACACATGCCGTGACGCCTTGTGAGAACTGTCATCCGGGAGCACCGGCCGGGCAATTCCGCGGGGCGCCGATAGAGTGTGAACTCTGCCACCAAGCAGACCTAGCCCGGGCGACGTCGCCCGATCACCTCGCCAACGGCTGGACGTCGGATTGCCAGCGCTGTCACACGACGACTCTGTGGGCCTCCGCCATCATCCCGCACGACGCTTTCCCGCTGGTGGGCGGACACGGTGGGCTGGATTGTACCCAGTGTCATACGAGTGGGACATTTGAAGCGATCCCGTCAGACTGCTACACCTGTCACCAAGCTGACTACGAAGGGGCTCCCGATCACGTCGCCCAGAGCTTCTCTTTGAACTGCGAGCAGTGTCACAGCTTTGTTGCCTGGATTCCGGCAACCTACAATCACACCACGTTCCCGCTGACGGGAGGCCACACAGGCCTTTCCTGCACACAATGCCACACGGGTGGGACGTTCGAAGCGATCCCTTCCGATTGTTACTCCTGTCATTCCGCCGACTATGCCGGCGCGCCCGACCACGCGGCCCTCGCCTTTCCTCAGGATTGCGAGCAGTGTCACACGACATCGGCTTGGACGCCGGCGACATTTACGCATACGTTTCCACTGATAGGCTCTCACAACCTGTCCTGCACGGAATGTCACACGGCCGGTAGCACGAGCAGCTTCAGTTGCATCGATTGCCACGCGCACGAGCAGGGCGAAACGGATAATGACCATGATGAGGTCGGTGGTTACAGCTACAACTCCCAGGCGTGCTACACGTGCCATCCGGACGGTCGAAACTAGCGATGAAGGGATAGTGACCATGAGCAATGAGACTGACTCAGAGGCATCATGAAACACGGGTGGAGACAATTCCAACGGACCATGCTGGCTGGCACGCTGATCCTGTGGGGGATGCTAGCCGGGGCGAGTCGGGCCGCCGAAGTGACCGAGAGTGGCCGGATCACCTACGAAGTTACCAGCGGCGTCTATGTCAATGTCGGGACCGACCAGGGCCTGCGCCAGGGAACGTCGGGATCACTGACGCTCGATGACGGACGCGCCTTCAGTTTCGAAGTGCTCCATGCCGCCCGGCAGTCAGCACTGTTGCGTCTGGTGAATCCACCCGAGGGAGAGAGCTTTGTCGGTCTCAATGTTGAACTGGCCTTCGAAGGTGCCTCCCTCAATGAGCGCGAGACCGTCGTCGAAAAGCGGGCCCAAACGTCTGAGCTGAACGAACCAGGCAAAACCGAAGCGCAGGAAGAGTTTGTGCCGCTGCTGGCTCCGACCAAGCGTCTGCCCGAAATCACGCGCCCGGAAAACGTTTCGCACGGGCGGATCCAGATTCGCCAGATGCTTCAGACCGATTCCGAGACCGACCTGGATTACTCCATGACACGGCTCGGGTCCTCCGGAAGTGTGGAACGTATCGGAGGCTCGCCATGGAGCCTTGAATGGTCAGGCAACGTGCGTTACCGTGATGGCGATGCCTATATCCGCCACCCCGAGTACCAGGAGGCACATCTGGACTTGTACGAAGCGGCTCTCCAGCATCCTCTTGACGAAGGGGGCTTTCTACGGCTTGGACGATTTCTGCCGCATGAATTGCCTGGCGTCGGATATGTGGACGGTGTGCAGAGTGAGATGGCGCAAAGCGAACACATCCGCTTGGGGGCCATTGCCGGGCTCAAGCCGGGCCGGAGGGACCTCGACGCTTCCACGGATGAACCGCTGTTCGCGGGCTATACGACTCTCGAAGCCGGCACGCGTGAACGCGGATACTACTCGGGGACAGTCGGTTTGATGGGGTCGTTATACGACGGAGAGACAGACCGACTCGCCTTATTGGTCGATCAACGGGCCGGTTTTGGTCCGGACTTGACTTTGTATTCCACGGCGGCCATCGACTTCGACGTCGGCGCGGCCCAAACCCGCAACGGAACGCGGCTGACCCGTCTCGATCTATACGGTGTCTCGAAGCTCACCCCCTCAGTCACCCTGCGGGGCGGTGTCGACCATTGGGAACGCCCCGACAACCTTGCGGAACGGGAGTCGCTGGTAGTGGACGACGATCGTCTCTTTGACGATGGCTACTGGCGTTACTGGATCGGCAGCGGTCAGCGCCTGACGAAGAGCTTACGCATATCTGAGGAAGTCGCTTTCATCGACTCCGACAACGGGGAAGATGGGGCTCGCTGGCGTGTCGGGATAACGCAAGCGGGGCTCTTCAGCCGTCCTGATGCCAGCGTGACCGTCACCGTCTACAATCTCCTAGGTGACGCCGTCGACGGATACGGAGGTCGCGTATCCGGTTATCTGCCGCTACTGGATCGCAAACTGTTCGTTCAACCTTCCGCTGGATTCCGCATGCTCCAGACCGATCCGGAAGACAATGATTTTACGCTGTCTTATTTGTCGCTACGTCTCGATGGCCCCATCTCCAAACACTGGACCCTCCTCGGTGGCGCTACGTACTCCTTCGGAGACGAAGTGGATACGAGCCTCTTCGAGATCGGACTCCGCTACTCCTGGTAAGGGCAGTCATGCTCGGCACTCGAGACCCCTCGGTCTCGTCGTTCCATAACCCACACTTGGTTTGGCAGCTTTGCAGAGGACTGGCTGCTGCAAGGGAAGGGGGAGATTAGAAGAGCAATGGGAGATAGCATTCGGAAAAAGGTCCAGCTTTTCTGGCCTGACAACGAATCTGTGGCCATTACTCTTGCTCAAATAGCGTGACATCGTGTCTCCGCTTTGTCTCCACTCGTCCTGATTTCGAGGAAAACCGTGACGCCGAAGCTGCCTGTCAAGCGCCAAAAACGTTGTTCTCTTGATTTATCAGTCGGGAAATCGGACTTGTTGCGCCTGTCAAGCGGGGATCGGACCGCCTTGTGGCGGTACGATTCGTTGGAAATGCTCTTTGAAAACGACGGCATTCAGGGCAGGGGTGGCACGGGCAAGTGGTCTGGCGGCGTCTGCCCGGCCACACGCATAGAATCACGGGCCGGCAGAGGCCCCATGGTTAGACGGCAGCTGTCTTCAACAAGCGAAGGTCACACTGGAGAGACTACGCGGCGTTCTTG
>CP070782.1:2103211-2110623 GCA_020346325.1 Phycisphaerales bacterium | reverse complement strand
CGATCCCTTTTTCAATTTGGACCACTTCATCGGGGAAGGTCGATGAGGGTCCTGGTGGAGTGCTATCCTGACCGGGCCCTCGTTCTCGCCCTGGGCGTTCCTAAGAGGCAGTTGCGCCACGAACGCTGCAAAGGGGAGGTGGTCAAAAGGGTCCGCAAGCTCGACGACGTCACCGGTATCGTGGACGAGGATCCAGCCAGCGCCCAGCCTCACGACCTGAATAATTACGATATCGCTGCCGAGGTGGAGGGCCTGCGGCTGCTGTCTCGTCGGGACCAGAGGAACCGGCGGATGGTCGTTATCTGCCCGCGCCTGGAAGACTGGCTGCTTCAAAGGGCCAGAGCGTCCGGCGTCGAGCCGCAGGATCATGGTTTGCCCGATCATCCGAGGCAACTCCATGGTATGGGCCGCTATGATTTGAAAAGCGGTTTTGGCCCCTTCTTGACCAAGTTGATAGACCGCGACAAGGCCCTGAGCGTGCTGCGCGAGTGGATTCTCTCTCCCGAAACCTGACGCTTCATACCCTGTCAAGTGGTTTCGAATATGTGGGGTGGCAGCGTCAAGCGGAGCTTGGCGATGGTTCTTACGAATGCGGAGGAGCCACCATCAAGTCACAGGTAACAGAGCACTGGCGCTGGCGTTTCACGGGAATCGCGTTTATCTTAGGGCAGATCGGAAACGTCCCGAGCAGGCTTGGGACAAGAGAGTCTAGAAAGGGAAGGAACTGGACTATGAGAAAGCTGATCATCGTATCCATTGTGGCCCTGACCTGTGTGTCGTGCCAGTCGCTGTCGCAACGGGGCTCCGTGAGTCTGTTCAACGGCACCGACCTTTCCGGCTGGCACGTCGATGTCCCCAAGATGGACAACGACCCGAACGTCAAGAGTCCGTTCATCGTACGTGACGGCATGCTCATCAGCCTGGGTACGCCCGGCGGGCACCTGATCACCGATGCGGTGTACCAGAACTTCCGTCTCGATATCGAATACCGCTTCGCGGGCAAGCCGGGCAATTGCGGCGTCCTGGTCTACGCTTCCACGCCCCGCGCCCTCTATGGCATGTTCCCCAAGTCGCTCGAAGTGCAGATGATGCACCAGAACGCCGGTGACTTCTGGTGCATCGTCGAAGATGTCACCGTTCCCGATATGGAAGAGCGGCGCGGGCCCAAAGAGAAGTGGGGCATCACCGAAGGTAAGAACCGCCGCATCGTCAACCTGACCGACGGTTCCGAGAACCCGGTAGGCGAGTGGAACACAATGGTCATCGAATGCGTCGGCAACGCCTTGAAGGTGTGGGTCAATGGCGACCTGGTCAACCATGGGTACGACTGCACCGCAGACAAGGGCCAGATCGCGCTCCAGGCCGAAGGCTCCGAGGTCGAGTTCCGCAAGCTTCACCTGACTCTGATCAAGAAATTCAGCTCACCGTAATCGCCTTGGTCGATTCCCAGAGGCCGTGGATGTTGCAGTAGGCCAGCGCGTGCAGCACGCCCGACTTGGCGATCTTCACGTTGGTCACGGCCTCGTGGTGCGTGTAGACCGGACCCTGGTTCGGGCCTTCCGCCGATTCGCCGTGCGCGCAGAACTCCACGTGTGCTACCTCGTGCGCGAACTTGCCCCCCTGGTCGTGGTAGTACAGTCGGATCCAGCGGATGTGATGCTCCGTCGTATTCGGATGCGCCACTTCCTTGCCCAGCGTCACCGTCACCTGGAAGACCTCATCCGCCTTCACCGTATCGGGGCAGTCGATCGCGGGGACGTGCTTTTCCTTTTTCCAGTCAGCACTTTGGATGTGTTCGCTCAGGTTTGCCATACTCTCGACTCCTTTCATCTCTTCGCTCGTGATCGTTTGCGATGTCGTTGGTGCCTCGCTCCGCCCGCCGTCTAATGCGGCGGCTTGCACCGACTGCACGGCCGATGATGCAACTGCGCCCGACTGAGCGGCATCGCGATCTTCGACTGCCGCACGTAGCGACAACTGCGCCGATGGTAATACCGATCGCCGCGCGTCGTGCGGACAATCGGTTCGTCCACCTGATCCTTGCGGGCCGTGACCGCCTGCGTCGCGCACGGCTCGACACGCCCGCCCGGCTTCTCGCGCACGATCACATAGGCGCCGAGCGCCGCGGCGGCTACACATTCGATAATCGCCGCCGACCAGATCAGAATACGCAGAAATCTCGCCATCGCATCAGCCCTTGATGAAATCACGCCTGGCGACAGCCCCATTATACGACTTTCGGCCGGGTATCTCACGTCGCAAATTTCAGGTTCCCGGGCCTCCTGGCGGATGCGGCTGGCGGCCCGTTTCCTGGCGGCCTGAACAGACGTACGGGACCCCGTTTCCTCGACTATACCCGCGGCATGCCGGGCTTGGGAACCGGCCGGATCGAGCCGTCCCACGCCGCGATGTCCGGAGGCGTCAACTGAAGGTCGGAATTCAGGATTTCGTCCCACGTAACATGCTTGCCGGTATACGTCGACTCGCGGCCCATAATGGCGGTCAAGGTGGATTCACACAGAAAGCGCGTGTCGTTGACGATCTCGCCCCGCCGCAACGCCGCGATGAAGTCGATATGCTCCTGCGCGTGGCTCTCGTGCTGCTGCGGGTGAGGGGTGAAGACCTTGGCGTTGGCGCCCGTGAACTGGGCCTTGCGGCCGACCAGCGTGGCCCGGCCTTTCGTGGCCTTGATCTCTTCGCCGATCTTCGCGTCCGTCCCCTGGATCTGGCGACACATGCTCGTCATGCGGACGCCGTTGGCGTACTCGAATTCGACGGTGAAGTGATCGTAGATGTTGCCCCCGCGGTCGGTGTGGTACTGGCGCCCTCCCATGCCGTAGGCCTTGACCGGATGCGCCTGCATGATCCAGTTGCAGGCGTCCAGGTTGTGCACGTGCTGCTCGACGATGTGGTCGCCGCAGAGCCAGTCGACGTGGAACCAGTTGTGGAAATGGTACTCGGGCAGGCTCATCCCTGCTTCACGCTCGCGATACCAGATGTTGCCCGTGTTGAAATAGGCGTATAGGGCCATGACGTCTCCGAGCTGGCCGTCATGAATCGCCTTGACCAGATCGGCGGTGTGGAAGACATGGCGGCCATTGAAGCCGGCCAACAGACCGATCCCTTTTCGCTTCATCTCATCCTCGAGCGCGAGGATGCGCCGCACGCCGGGCGAATCGGGCGAGCCCGGCTTCTCCGCAAAGATGTGGACCCCGTTCTTGACGGCGTACTCGATATGCTCGGGCCGGAATCCCGGAGGCGTGCACAGCAGGACGTAGTCGATACGGGAATCGATCACCTTCTTGAAAGCGTTCAGGCCGGCGAAGCAACGGTCGGGCTGGACCTTGATCCCGTTTTGCAGCCTCTCATTGCCCGCCTTGAGCCTCGACAGCTGACGGAGGCTACCCTCGACCCTCTGTTTGAAGATGTCGCCCATCGCCACCAGCTCGATATTCGGCCCGGCCATCACCGCGTCTCGCGCGGCCCCGGTGCCCCGGCCCCCGCAGCCGACCAGGCCAACACGGATGCGGTCGTTCCCGGCCGCGTGGGCACGCGTGACCACCGAGAGCCCCGCCAGGGCGGTCACTTGACTGCTGGTTTTGAGAAAGCGACGACGGCTCATTGTGGATTTGTCTGATTTCATGGGATGGTGCCTTTCTCCTGAGTTAACGATTGTCATCTCTGAGAAGAACCGATGCGAAAGCGCGTCTCGGCCGGCAAGGCCACGGACCGGTGTCGATCGGCTCCGAGAGGCGTCTTTCCGAGCAGAATAGTAGCACGACCGCGCTGCCAGGGCAAGAAAGACGGTGCCGGCCCTGAGCCGCGGCACGAGGTCGCTCCTATCCGAATATCGTGCGATCTTCAGCCTTGCGGACCCTCTGCTCCCGACGAGCTGCCTTCCGGGAAGCAGGGGAGGCTTTCATCGATGTAAGCCCAGGGAACCGCATATTTCGTCCAAGTCTGGCAGTTCGGCTTGACCAGTTTCGACTCATCCAGACAGCCGGCCTTGAGGAAGACCCGATCGGGACATTTCTCGGCCCGCGTGAACAGGGGCGAACCGCAATTCGGACAGAACTCGCGCGTGATCCTCCGGCCACTGTCGGCGACGCTGGTATATCCCTTCACCTGCCCCGAGAGGATGTGCAGGTCCGCCGCCCGGGCGAGCACGCCGACGGTATAGGGCCCGCCCGTCGCTTTGCGACAGTCGTCGCAGTGGCAATAACTGGCGTCCCCCGGGTCAGCCGTACATTCATAGCGCACGGCACCACACATACATCCGCCATGCAAGACCGTTTCCATAGGCGCTCCTTTCCGCAATAGGCTCTGCTGTCGATCCCTTCTCTTCCCGACACCGCCGGATCATAACCGATTCGAGTCGACTTTACGACTCCGTGGTCGTCTTTGGCGGCGGGAAATTGAGGTAGGCGAACTCACCCTGGAGCTCCAGCGCCTTGGCGTCACGGGCTCGGGCTGCGGCGACTTCGTCGTCGAAGAGCCCCAGGTGAAAGACCTCGCCCTCGTGCTTGATGCGGGCCGTCCACTTGTCGCGATGTCGGGAGACGCCGAGATACCGGGACGCGCCCCCGCGGCTGCGACTGTTGCTACAGTTCTGCTGGGCCGTGCAGACGCGCAGGTTCGCCTGGCGGTTGTCCAGTCCGTTGCCATTGATGTGGTCGACGACCATGTCGTCCGGCGCGTTCATGATCTCGCGATGCATCAGCATCACCCCGCCTCCGGGCACCGAGCGCCGGGCGTACCACTTGCCCTTGACCTCCATCGCATTCCACTTGTACCGATTGAGCCGCTCGAAGTCGGCCGCATCGACAATCGCAAACTTTCCCTTGGTCAGCGCGATGTACCGCACCTCGTCACTGGGTGGCTTGGGCGGATCGAGGCGTACGGCAGGCTGCCACTTCGCACGAAAGTTCGCGCACACTCCCCGCGTCCAGATCTCGCGCATCTGCCCCGGCGTGTCCGCATGGTTCCCGCAGATCGGCTGAATCGGCCAGCCCGTCGCCAGCGTCCGCAGCCACAGCCCCGCATCCCAGATCACATACGCACAGTCGTGACACGTCCTGACCCGCGCTTCGGTTTCGTTCGTGTTGCGTCGCGCGGATTGCATATCGCGTTGGTTGTTATCGTGCTTTTTCATCATCGCTCCTTTCAGTGGATAGGCTGTAGGCGGTAGACCGTAGGCCGCAGGCGACAGACGGCAGGCTGCCTCTATTTGTCATCCTGAGCGCAGCCGAAGGATCTGAAATTTGAGATCTCAGATGCGGAAGCCAGGGGATCTGAAATCTGAGATTTGAGATTCGGCGTGCTGTGGATAGGGATCGAGCGCCGTGCGCTGTATCACAATCACCTAATCCACTTGTCAAAGACCCCTCCAGTATACCCCCAACCCCCGCCCCGCAGCAAGAACAAATGGCCTTTACAGCGGCACGTAAAGCCTTGTCAATAAAAGAATAACAAAATAGTAGATATTTTTTGAACGAACGTCTCGGCGATGCCATCGCCGATCTCAAATCGGCGGAGCCGTCCTGCGCCCCGTCGAATGGATCTGAATCTTAAATTTACCTTGGCCTGTGCTTGCTCAAGATGCTATACTAATTCTTAGCAGAGACGAGACCCAAAGGAGGAGGCCCATCCATGAAGTACGAGCGCTTCGAGGACTTGCCCGTTTGGCAGGCGGCCATCGAACTGGCCGAACAGGTATACGATGTCACGCGTGACCGTTTCTTTGCCCAGCCGGGCGATCTGCGCAGTCAGTTACGCCGGGCCGCTCTGTCGGTATCCAACAACATCGCTGAAGGCTTCGAACGAGGCTCGACCGCCGAACTGCTCGCCTTCCTCTACATCGCTCGTGGCTCAGCCGGCGAAGTCCGCTCCATGCTCGGCTTCATCGACCGCAGCGAGGATGCGGCCCATTTGAAATCTCAAATCTCAGATCTCAAGACGCTGGCCGAATCCTGCTCCCGCCAGATCCGCGCCTGGGCCGACCACCTCCAGAACACCGACATCAAAGGCCAACGCCATCTGAAGAGATCTCAGATCTCAAATTTCAAATCTCAAATCCGCCGGCCCGACCGCGATGCCAAGGAATCTGAGATTTGAGATCTCAAATTTCAAATTGCGAAGCCCCCACTCCGGCCTCCGGCCGCCAATCTCAGATCTCAAATGTCAAATTTCAAATTGCGAAGCACCCCCACGGCCGCCAGCCGCCAATCTGAAATCTCAAATTTCAAATTGCGAAGCACGTCCGTCCCCCCGATAATAACCCCCAGGAATCGAACGAACCAAGCAGACCCTTCGTTCTCGCTCCCGCTCTTCTAATCGGCGAGTTTTTCCCAAATCCCACCCACATTGTCGGCCGATATGATAGAATCAGAGTTGGACGCAGTGCCCAACCGGTGAGGAAGTGGGATGGCGGAGATCTGCCCTGATCTTCTCAATCGTTCCGGGCACAGCAGGAACACCCAAAGCGAAAGGGATGTTCTTGATGAGGTTACGAGTTTCTGCGGGTTTGCGGTTTTCAGGAACAAATGACGCGGCGCTGGATTTCCAGAGCAGTCCTGTAACGGGCGGGTAGCGGCAGAGATTTCATGGGCTTGTGTAGCCGGGAGGTGGAACCGTGGGCGAGACGCATGTCATAGATTCGCTGCTCGAGTATGTGAAGTTTCTTGAGAGTGAATGCCAGGAGGCGGATATCCTGTTTCGTGGCCAGCGGCGAGAGGATCATGTCTTGCTTCCACGAATCGCGCGGCTCAGATTGAAGAAGCATGTTCTGGGGACAGAGCGGGAGATGCTGCACGACTTCAAGAGGCAAGCGATTCCCTATCTGCAAATTAGCCCGGAAAACGACTGGGAGTGGTTGGCGGCGGCTCAACATCATGGGATGGCCACTCGACTCCTGGATTGGACGTGGAATCCGCTCGCGGCTTTGTGGTTTTCGGTGGCGGGGCCGGCGCGAGACGGGACCAACGGTGTGGTCTGGGCGTTCGCCGCTGGAGACGATGAGAAAGTGTACGCGGATGTGCAAGAGAGCCCGCTCGAACAGTCCCAGACATATATCTAAGAGCCCAAGAACGTCGTCGCCCGAATAGCGGCGCAGAGGGCATGCTTCACTGTACATGGGTACAGTATGGAGAACTGCCGGTTTATACCCCTGGAGCAGGACACGTCATACGAGAAGAGGTTAACGAAGTTGGTAATAAGCGAGAGTTCATTTTGTGAGCTACGATTTCAGCTTGACCGCTGTGGCATCAACAACGCATCCTTGTTTCCAGACCTAGGCGGACTTTGCCAGCATGTGGAGTGGTTGCATTCACTCGTGAGTGACGAGGCGGATGCCTAAGGGATCAAGAAACGGCTCGAGTTCACCACGCAAGTTCGGATACTCTTAGAGCGAGGAT
>CP070782.1:2100584-2103111 GCA_020346325.1 Phycisphaerales bacterium | reverse complement strand
GCCGGCGACGAGGGACGTCATCTGATGTCGTTCCACCGGACGGGGGGCCGCACCTCGTCCGATTTCTTCCAAGAGGACGACTTGATCGATTTCACCATGCACCAGACCGGGCACAAGGATCGGGGCAGTTGGGGCAGCATTACCAAGGACTACCAGCGCAGGCCCACGAAGCCCGTCCTGGATGGCGAACCGCTGTACGAGGACCATCCGATCAACTTCGATCCGATGAGGTTCGGCTTCTCCGCGGACTGGCACATTCGTCGCCTGGCCTATTGGCACGTTTTCGCCGGCGGGTGCGGGCATACCTACGGTTGTCACAATATCTGGCAGATGTACGCACCAGGCCGTTCGCCCATCTCCTGGGCCCACCACTACTGGGACGAGTCGCTCAATCTCTGGGGCGCGCGGGACATGCAGCACGTCAAGGACCTGATGCTTTCACGCCCGTACCTGACCCGCGTTCCGGACCAGTCCATCATCGCCTCTGATACCGGCAAGGGCGACGGCTACGTCAACGCCACCCGGGATTCTCAAGGCAGTTACGCCCTTGTGTACACACCGTTGGGCCAGCCCGTGACAGTAAGGCTTGAAAAGCTCTCCAGTGCGAAGGTCAAGGCCTGGTGGTACGATCCGCGCCACGGCACAGCCACCGAAATCGGGGTCTTCGACAAGCGCGGCACCCGCCAGTTCAAGCCGCCCGTGCATGGCAAGGGCAACGACTGGGTCCTCGTCCTCGACGATGCCTCGAAAGGGTTTGCCGCGCCTGGCGGGCCTCTGCCCTGAGCCGCGGAGGGAGCGTCGATACGATGCCTTCGGAATGATCCTGTCCGGGCGCTAAAGTCAAAAAGCAGGCAACCCAGAGGCCACTGAGCTCATCGTCTCCGGGAGACGAATGACCTCAGGGAACATACGCATGTCCCCCACAGGCCCCTGGATTGCCACGGTGCGGGGCTATAGAAATGCAGGACGCATCCTGCTCGTTAGCAACGCTATGGGCCGGAGTTCGACCCATTCACGCTTGCGTACCCGACGCGTGTTTCCTGTCGGCCGGGCGGATCTATCGACAACATTCCCCTTATCTCGCACCGCATGGAGTGGTGCACAGCCCCCCAGCCACCCTGTGTGGGGGGCCATGCACCGGAGAGTGAGAGATAAGTAAGAGAGCGCGAGAGAATATTGATATAGCGGACGCGTTAGGCGTCCGGCGCTACCAGCGCGCGCCGCGCGCGCAGAACCATACGGGCCAAGGGGTTTGGGGAAGGCAAACAGAGCGAGAAATTCCCCCCTCCGGTCGTAAAGCCCGGCCCAACCGTCTCGAGATCCCGCAGCAGGCACGGAACCTTCGTGGTTGGCATCCGAGACACCGGCATCGCTATGAGGCTTGGTCGCGATGGCAACCGAGATGGCCCCCAGCACTGACGGCACAACTGCTATCCATAAGCATAATGCGTCGGCTAACATGCCTCTGCCTCCAATCAGAGGCGCTCCTCCTTGAACACATGGTCCTATGGCCCGATCCACACGCCTTTCAGGGATGGCCTCCTCCATACGTGAGGACCATGTGAGCTATAGATTTCTTGTTACTCGCTTTTCCCGTGCTTGTCAAGAGAAACTTTGAGAAAATGCGCCGAAAGCCGCGTTCTTCTCGGACGTTGGTTCGGCGGTGGCCGGCCGGTTTCAGCGTACCATCACCTGTCCGGCGTCGGCCACGAGCACCTGGCCGGTGACGGTCCGGGCCCGGTCCGAACAGAGGAACACGACCGCATCGGCGATATCCTGGCCCTTGATCTCCCGCCGCAGCGCCGTCTTGTCGACGTAGTAGGGGATCACCTCGTCGGGTCTGATTCCGTACTTCTTGGCGCAGACCTTGATATACTCGGGATTCCAGATCTTCGATCCTTCGAATACGTTGCCCGGCGCGACGCAGTTGACTCGGATACCGTGACTGCCGAGTTCCAGGGCCCAACCGCGGGCCATGTGCAGTTCGCCCGCCTTGGTGGCGTTGTAGGCCGTGTTGTTCTTGCTGGCGTCGAGGCCCGACTTGGAGCTGAGATTGAGGATGCTGCCGCCCATGCCCTGGGCGATCATGATCCGGGCAGCCTGGCGCGCCATGAGGAAGTAGCCGGTGAGATTGACTTCGAGCGCCTGCCGCCATGGGCCCACGGGCATGTCAACCAGGGCAAAGGGTGGGGCCAGGCCGGCGGCGTTGACGACGATGTCCAGACCACCCCAGTGGGCCAGCAGGGCCTCGAAGGCCTTCTGCACGCTCCCTTCGCTCGTGACATTACACGGGACAACCATAGTCTGGCTTCCGGGCCGTTCGTCGGCGATCTGCTGGGCCGTTTGCAGAGCGGCCTTCTCGTCGATGTCCGCCAGGGCGACCATCGCGCCGGCGCGAGCCAGGCCGATCGCGATGCTCTTGCCAAGGCCGCTGCCGGCCCCGGTGACGATCGCGATGCGATTGAGCAGTTCGCTCGGCCCTTCGGCACTGACGAGCTTCTTGCGAAACGCTTCGGATTCCCACGTG
>CP070782.1:2095852-2100484 GCA_020346325.1 Phycisphaerales bacterium | reverse complement strand
TCACGCAGTTGGCATGCCGCCAGCCCGGTCGAAGCGGTCAGCACGATCTGCCTCTGTCGGCGACCGATCGCCTCGGCGATCTTCCTGACCATGGTCGTCTTGCCGGTCCCGGCCCCGCCGGAAAGGAAGATGCGCCGGCCTTGCAGCAGTCTCTCGACGATCTCGGTCAGCAGGACCGGGTTGCGCGCATCGTAATAGGCATATTCCTGAGGCAATACGTTCGGCTTGGCTTCGACCGATTCCGGCCCCTTTGCAGATGGTCTCAAGGACAACTCCTCCATACTCGGAAGAAAACACAGATGGCACGACCGGCTAGACATCACACAGGGTCACGGCGTGCCGAAAGCTCGCCAGCGGATCGCCCGTCGGGATGAATTCCTGACCGACGTAGCCGGTATAGCCGGTCCGCACGATCTCCCGCATGATGGGCGGGTAGTTGATCTCCTGCTCATCGTCGAGTTCGCGCCGGCCCGGGTTGCCCGCGGTGTGATAGTGGCCGATGTAGTCCTTGTACTGCCGGATGCGGGAGATGATGTCACCGTCCATGATCTGCACGTGGTAGATATCGAACAGCAGCTTCATCCGAGGCGAGCCGACCTGCTTGACGATCTCCATGCAATAGTCGGTATGGTCGCCGTGGTAGCCGGGATGGCCCTGCATTTCGACCGCCACGCGACTGTTGAGCATCTCCAGGCAGAGATTGACCTTCTTCTTCTCCGCGTAGCCGATGATCCTCTTGTACCCGTTGACACAATTGACGACCCCCGCCTCGTCCGAAATGTCGTCGCGAAAGCCGGTAAAGGTGATCACGTTGGGGAATCCGTGCTCGGCGCACGTATCGATCGAGGTCCGGAGCTTGGCCAGACACATCTCCTGATACTTCGGATTGTTCATGCCCTGATCGAAGCCATGACTGCTGTGCAGGGCGCAGACCAGGCCGTACTTCTTCAGTGTGGGCCAATGCTCCGGCGCCACCAGCTCGATGCTCTTGCAGCCCAGCTCCTTGGCAATCCGACAGGTCTGTTCGACACTCCAGTGCTTCTCCACACACCACCAGGCGATCGACTGGTTGATCCGGCCCTTCGTCGCTTTGCGCTTGGTCATCTCCGCCGCAGCCGCCCGCGAACGCCGGCTGCCAAGGGCGACACCGGAAACAGCCGTCCCGGCGACCACACCTAGAAGACCACGACGACTCATCTCAGAACGCTTTTCTTTGTCACAGCTTGCTCGCGCCATGGGAGCCTCCTTCACTCATCTAACACCTTCGCAGCACCTGTGATTCCCAACCGCGGCGCCATCCCGCGCGAGGCGGAGACGATGCGGTCGGCATCATTGTGCAAACCAGAGAAGTTATGGTAGCCGCGCCCTGGGCCATTAGTCAAAGGTGAACTGGCCGTGGGCCATGAGTGTTTCGCCATCGACGGTGATGGTGGGTGCCAAGAGGACGCCGTCGACGTGGGCCTTGCTGTCCCACGTGGCACCGGTCTTGACCGGGTAGGGACTGCCAAAGGCTACGTGTACACCGGGGAATTTCTCGTCCTGGAGCAGATTGTAGATCAGCGTGGTCAGCCCCGTGTTGGTGCCGATAGCGAATTCGCCCACACGATTGCTGTTCTCATCCATTTCGAAGACGTATTCGGCCAGCTCTTCCCGCAGTTGCTCGTTGTCACACTTCAGGCTCGCGCGAACCGCCCGACCGTCGCGCACCTCGATCGCCACCGGTGTCGCTGCCAGCGACGCGTACCGCTCGGTGAAGAAATCACCCAAACAGCCGTCGATGACGATCACGCCGTTGACCGTTTCAGGAGCTGTGAAGACCTCACCGTCGGGGAGGTTCTCCCATTTCCCAGGTCGGATGTCGCCATCGCTGATGATCCACTTCAACTCCGGGCTGAACTGGGCCACAAAGTCGCACCCTCTTTCCGTTTGTACCCGGATCTCGCGGGCATCCTTGACCTTCTCGTACACCAGCTTGCTGATCCGCTGAATCTCGACATAGTCACTACACATCCCATCGGTCATAATCTCCGGGGTGATGCCGATCATGTGCGCGTGACGCAGCCAGGGATTGGCGTCAATCGCTTTGAGCATGGGTATGCGAAAGGTCTGCAATTCCCCCGGGGCACCCTGAGCCGCATAGATACTCACATCGGCCGCCGCGAGCGCCGCGCCGATCTCGGCGGGAAACTCGACCGGCCGGGGTCCGAAGTCTTCCATCACGAAGAACGTCACGGTAGGGGCGACGCATGCGTCGCCCCTACTGATCTCCTCCACGGCTTGCTTCAGCGCTGTGCCGATCTCCCGCGTCTGCTCATCGGTGATGATCACCGCCTTTTCGCCCGCCTGGACCTTCAGACAATTCTCCACCGCCTGCCTGACCCCTTCGGCCATCGTTCCCACGTTGCCATCTCCTTAGCTGCTCTGGATTGTCAATGGCCTGCAAGCCTACCGCGTCGACCCGCGTCTTTCAAGTTCAAAGGTTGAATGCGCCGCCCGCCGGGGCACCGATTCACTCGAAGCAGAACTGGCCTTTCTCCATGAGCGTCTCGCCATCGACGGTGATGGTCGGGGCGATCATGCTGCCGTCGAGGTGGGCTATGCTATCCCAGTCGGCACCGGTATGAAAGGGATCGGGGCTGCCAAAGGCGATGTGAACCCCTGGGAACTTCTCATCCTGGAGCAGGTTGCCGATCAGTCTGGTCAGCCCGGTGTTGGTACCGATGGCGAACTCACCGACGCGGCTGCTGTTGGCGTCCGTCTCGAAGATGTAGGTGGCCAGTTCGTCGCGCAGCTCGGTGTTCTCACAGGTCAGACTGTCGCGGACCGCGCGACCATCCCGGATCTCAACCGTCACAGGCTTCTCGGCCAGCGAGGTGTGGCGTTCCATGAAGAAATCGCCGAGGCATCCGTCGAAGACCGCCTTGCCATTGACGGTCGCCGGGGCCGTACAGACCTCGCCGTCGGGCAGGTTCTCCCACTTGCCGGGCCGAATATCGCCATCGCTGATCAGCCACTTCAACTGGGGGCTGAACTCGGCCGTGAAGTCGCAGCCCTTCTCCGTCTGGACCCTAATCTCACGGGCGTCTTTAACCCTGTCATGCACCAGCCTGCTGACGCGCTGGATCTCGACGTAGTCGCTGCACATGCCATCACACATGATCTCGGGCGTAATGCCAACCATATGCGCGTGGCGCAGCTTGGGGCTGGCCTCGACGGTCTTGACCATATGCCGGCGAAAGGTCTGCAGTTCCCCCTTGGTCCCCTGGGCCGCGTAGATACTCACGTCCGCCGCCTGGAGCGCTGCTTCGACCACCGCCGGGTAATCGATCGGCCGGGGCCCAAAGTCCTCCATCACGAAGAACTGAACGGGCCCTGTAATCGCCTCGACCGCGGCCCTCAGCGCCTCGCCAATTTCCCGCGTCTGCTCGTCGGTGATAATCACCGCCTTTTCGCCCGCGCGGACCCGCAGGCAATTCTCCACCGCCTGCCTGACCCCTTCGGCCATCGTTCCCACGTCGTTCTCCTTAGCTGTTCAGCACCACCAACGGAGCCCAAGCCTACCGCCTCGCCCCGACGCTACCAAGGACCAACAGGCAGGATGTGCCGTGCACACCCTGCCAGACTCCTAACGCTCGCTCTGACGCTTCCGCAGCAGTTCGATCACCTCCCGCTGCCCGCGCCGCACCGCCTCGTCCAGAGGCATGTTGCCTCCAATGTCTCTCAAGCTCGCATCCGCGCCGTAAGCCATCAGCAGTTCCACTACCTCCGTATACCCCCGCAGCGCCGCGGCGTGCAGCACGGTATCCCCGTCACCATCGGTCGCATTGATATCCGCGCCCCGGTGCAACAAGAGCGTCACCAACTCCGCGTTGCGGCCGAAGACCGCTCCCCGCAACGGCGTGATACCACTGCGATTCTTGCTGTCGACGTCAGCCCCATGATCCAACAGCACCCTGGCCACGTCCAAATGGCCGGCGTGTGTCGCTACGTGAAGAGGCGTATCCCCGTCTTCATCCACCGAGCCAACTTCTGCACCCTGCATCAGCAGAAACTCAGTCAACTCCTCACTGCCCACATGGGCGGCAGCGTGAAGCGGAGTCTGACCGCCTAGTCCTCGTAGCAGGTACTCGGCCCAGCTATGTCCCCTCCCGATACTGCCATAGTAGCGACGGTCATCATCGCTGGAGCCTTCGAGACTGACGTTAGCACCGGCATCAACCAACAGTTCGGCCACAGCCCTGTCGTCCATGCACACCGCCACCAGCAGCGGTGTGATCCCCGCCCCATTTTTCCCGTCAACGTCGGCACCGCCAGCGAGCAAAACCTTCACCGTCTCTTCGTGCCCGTGAACTATAGCCTTGAGCAAAGCCGTACTGTCGTCAACATGCAGATCACATGCATCCGGATCGGTGCCTGTGGCGAGCAGCCTCTCGACCAAGTCCGGCAGACCCTGACGCGCAGCAAAAAGGAGTAGCTGTTCATTGTAATATGTGCGCTCCGGAGAGATCTCCGCACCCTGGGCCAACAACAGTTCAGCGATGGCCCTGTCGTCCGTGGAGACCGCGCGAAACGGAAGCCCCAAATTGTAGAGCGGTGTTCGCCCAGCTTCATCCTGAGCCTTGACATCGGCTC
>CP070782.1:2088300-2095752 GCA_020346325.1 Phycisphaerales bacterium | reverse complement strand
TATGCCGACCTAGCTCAGGCGCTGGCGACCTTCTCTAGTGATACTTGTCGACCGGCAGGCGAACCTTATTCAGATCCTCGTACAGGTTGATGTACTTGGCGCCGGCGCTAAGCGAGCCGAATTCCTTGTAGTAGCCGTAGAGCTTGGCCAGTTTATCCTCGTCGGTGGCTTCGAAATGTTTGGTCCATTCACCGATTTCGGCGCCCCAGAGGATCTGCGTGCCTTCCTTGCTGCGCAGCACCAAGTGCGGCTTGCTGTCGTTCTTGCGACCCTTGTAGTTATCTACATCAATGCTGGCGATTTGCTCCAGTAGCCGATTCCGCGGGTCGAGTTCGGCATCCACGCGGCTGAGTAGATCGATGAGCTTGACGGCCGCGGCCAAGTCATCCCGATCGAACACGGCTCCCGGCGAGGGGGGCAAGCCTGTCTTTACCCCGGTCACCTCCACGATCGGCAGATGCGCCATCGGCATATAGTCCAGCACGACCAGATCGAGGTCCACGTAGAACCGGGACGGCCCGCGCTTGACGATCGCCACGGGCTTGCGCCACCGGGCCTTGACGAACACCTTGTCGTGGGTGACCTCCACCTCGACATCGTCCAGCCAGGACATGGGCGCCAGGTTGCGGGCGACCACGCTGGCGGTTTCCTCCCTGACGGGAAGGCGACTGCCGCCGGCCAGCTCCAGGACCCTCCTCTTCAGATCGTAGTTCGCCCACTTCGGCACATCGCGCAGCACCAGCGTCCCCTCGGGCGACGGCTGGACCGTCCGGACATACCCCTCGGCGTAGCGCAGGAAGGCCCCGCCGGCTACCAGCAGGCACATCACCGCCGCGGCCTTCACGGCCGTGATCAGCGTCTGCTTCCTGGCCTGGGCCTCCTTCTTGGTTCTCGTCTTCCACAGAGACGTGATGCGTTCTATGAGACTGACTTTCTTCTTCCTTCTGGCCACTTACCGCCTCAATGTTAACATAGACAATCCTTGCCGCCTCCACCGGGAACTACAGAGGCAATACTATCAAAATCGACCGTTTCAGCGTTTTGCTACACTGCTTTTCCGGGAAAAACTGGCCCGGACGATCCGAACGCACAATGCGCTCATGGAAATGCCCACCCGGGCGGCCGCTTTGGGCAGAAGGGAATGGGTGGTAAAGCCCGGAATCGTATTGATCTCCAGGGCATAGGCCGTTCCCTCCTCGGTCAAAATGAAATCGACACGGGCGAAATCGCGACACCACAGGGCATCATAACAGGCCAGCGCCGCCTGGCCAATCTGCCTCCGCACATCGCCCCCGCGAACCGTGTCGAAAAGATACTCCGTCTGCTCATCCAGGTATTTGGCCTGGTAGTCGTAGAAACCGGTCTTGCTTCTGATCTCGATGATGGGCAGCGTCTCACGCCCCAACACTCCCACCGTGATTTCCTGGCCCCGGAGGAACGGTTCGATCATGCAATCACCAAACTCGGCGTACGCCTGCTGCGCCGTGGCCACCGCCTCGGCAGTACTATTGACCACGTAGACGCCCACGCTGCTGCCCTGCCGAATCGGCTTGACGACGAAACGATCCCCCAAACCGCGGAGCCGACCCTCGATCTCCGTACCGTCCGTACCGGAACCGCATTCCACCGTCGGAGCAATGGACACTCCCGCCGCGGCAAAGCGTTCCTTGCTGGCCACCTTGTCGAACGCCAGCCGGCTGGCTTCCGGGCCGCATCCCGTATAGATCAGGCCTCTGTCTTCCAGAATCTGTTGGAGCTGGCCGTCTTCGCCGAATTCGCCGTGCAGCGCGATGAAGAAGACGTCGATATCAGATCGGTCGAGCACCGTGAGATCGTCGGGCCGGATGTCCGATTCCAGAACTTCCAGTCCACCCTCGCGCAGACCCCGGGCGACACACCGACCACTTTCCAGACTCACCTCGCGTTCCTGACCGATGCCACCGCGCAGAACCGCTACTTTCATGAAATCCTCGACTTCCGGCCTACCGGATCTTATGACGTGTTCAGAAAAGGCCGTCTCCACGGGCCTTGTTCCGTCCAAACCGTGGCATCATCGCGGCCCTACTTCCAAATCTCGATCTCGGGCTCCAGCGCGACATTGAACTGTTCGCGGACCCGCTGCTGAACGGCCTCTATCAGCCGCATGATGTCCTGACTCTTACAACCATCCCCGGCCACGATGAAGTTCGCATGCTTCTCACTGACGCAGGCACCGCCGACCTGCAAACCCTTCAGTCCCGCTCGGTCGATCAGCGCGCCGGCCGACGCGCCCGGCGGATTCTTGAAAACACAGCCGCAATTCCTCGTGTTCAGGGGCTGGTTGTTCTTCTTGTAAATCCAACTCTCCTTGATCGTGCGCATAATGCGTTCCGGATCGGCCTGGGCCAACTGGAGCCGGGCGTTGAGGATGAAGAGAGCCTGGATGTTCACGGAACGATAGTCGAAGATCAACTCCGGCTTGCTCTTCTCGAACAGCGTGCCTTGACTGTCCATCAACGACACCGATTCGACGGCCGCACCGATGTCGCCAAACTGGCCGCCGGCGTTCATCTTCACCGCTCCTCCGACCGAGCCGGGGATGCCCGTCAGCACTTCCAGTCCCGAGAGGCCCTTCTCGACACAGTCCAACACCAGCTTGCTCAACTCGGCACCGGCCCACGCAATGACCTGCTCGCCGCTGAACTCGATCCGGCCGAAATGCTCGCCTTCGAGTTTCACCACCGCGCCGCGCACGCCTTCGTCGCTCACCAGCAGGTTCGACCCGAAACCCATCACGTGTAGAGGGACGTGGTTCTCGCGGCAGCGCTGGACGACCTCCTGAAGTTCCTCGACGGTTCTGGGCCTGAGAAAGTAGTCGGCAGGCCCGCCCAGGCGGTACCACGTATGAGGCGCCAAGGGGTGATCCTGCTCAACGATTGGTTCTAAGCCGCTGAATACACTCATCTGCTACCTTCCACACGTCGCCGGCGCCCATGGTTACGACGAGGTCACCGGCACAAAGTTCCTTCTCCAAGCGATCGCAGACGGTGTCGAAGGTGCCGGCGTACTCGGCGTCGGTCCCCTCGGCGCGGATGCGGTCCGTGAGGATTTCCGCGTTCACCTCACTGCGACTGAGCTCGGAATCTCGCACGAAATAGATATCAGGGATGATGGCCTTGTCGGCCAACGCGAAACTGGCCGCAAACTCTTCCAGGAAGAAACGGGTCCGACTGTACTGATGTGCCTGGTATACACACCAGAGCCGCTTGGGCCGATACCGTTGACGAATGGCCTTCAGGCTCGCGCGGATCTCGGTGGGATGATGGGCATAATCGTCGAGGACCGTGATCCCCTGCAGCTTGCCCTTGAGCATCAACCGTCGCTCCATCCCGGTGAAACGACTCAGTACGTTCAGGATCGTTTCGGGCTCGATACCGACGCGCATGGCGATGGCCGTCACTGCCAAGCCATTGAGAATATTGTGTCGGCCCGGCAGCGATATTGAGGTTCGTCCCAGGCAACGTTGGCCCTGGTAGACATCGAAGTGGTAGAGCCCATGATGCAAGCGAATGTTCCGGGCGGAGAAATCACAATGCGGATCGAATCCAAACGTCGTCACGTCCCTCTCGCGACCCAGTCGCTTGATGACCTGGGCCACGTTCGGATCCCGACCGTTGGCCATCACCAATCCGCCGGGGCGAGTGCCAAGGGCGAACTGATAGAAAGCGTCAATGATATCGGCCTCGTCGCGATAGCAGTCCAGATGGTCCGACTCGATGTTCAGAATGCAGGCCAGCTGCGGCCGGAAATTCAGGAAGCTCCGGTCGTACTCGCAAGCCTCCGCGACAAAGAACTCGCTGGCCCCGGTCCCGGCCGAGGCCTCCAACTGCAAGATGTTGGCCCCGACGACGAAATTCGGCTCTACGCCGGCCTCTTTGAGACAGTGGACCAGCCAGCCGCTGGTAGTGCTCTTGCCATGGGTGCCGCTGATAGCGATGCTGTCGAAATAGCTCATGAGCTCGCCCAGCAGTTGGGCGTACTTGTAGATCCGACAGCCCTGCTGGCGGGCCCGCTGCAATTCGGGATTGTCCGGTCGGACTGCAGCCGAGACGACGACTGCCGCGGTCTGAGCATTGATGTTCTCCGCATCGTGGCCAATATGGATCTCAGCCCCCAGCTCGGCCAGACGAGACGTCGTGGCCGTGGCCGTCTGATCCGAACCGGCCACGATCGCGTGCTTGTCGATGAGGAATTGAGCTAACCCACTCATGCCGACGCCGCCAATCCCGATGAAATGGTACCGGGTCCCCGCCACCTGGGGCCAACTGACAACGTCGACGATATCGTAGCGATGAGCCGCCTTGACTTTGATGGAATGGGTTTCGACTTCCGCCCGACTCATGGCATCCTTTCTCGTGAGATATCATCCCTAAGAAAACACCGAGCCAGTGTAGCAGATACCCCCCGTCGGGCAAAGTCAAATCGGGGAAAATCAGGACCTTATGACCTATTGAACCCATAGGACCTATGGCGCCCAAACCAGACAAGAGCCGACTGCTGGTCCCCCCAGACCCGGGCTTAGGCTCTGGAAGCCTTCGAACGCATCGTAGCCGGCTTGACCTTGCTCCGCTTGTTGTGATTTTGCAGGAGCTTCATGGCCTTCTTGACATCGGAGACCTTCAGCACGCCCGTGGTCCGCCCGCCTTTGCCGCCGGCGGTGCAGTAAGCATAAGAAATGTTGATATGCCCGCGCGAGAGTTTCTCCGCGATCGCCGCCAGTGCCCCCGACCGATTCGCCAGGTCGACACACAGCACGTCCGTCTCGTTGTAGGGCATGTTCAGCTTGGCCAGCACCTCTCGGGCCTTTTCCGGCTTCTCAAAGACGACCCGCATCACCCCATGCTCGACCGAATCCATCATGGTGATCGCCGTGATGTTGATCTTGGCTTTCGCAAACTCCCCGAGTGCGAGGGCCAAGACCCCGGGTTTGTTGACCATGAAGACCGAAAACTGCGGTGCCATGTACATCCTTTTGACCTTTCCATTCATTGCCGAAGCCGACTTTCTGATTGTGCCGAACAATCCGTTGCTCGTTCCCACTCATCCAGAACCCGCCGCGTCCAGCTTCCTGGCACCCCCTGCATTGTCACTCAAAACAGAATGTGGTTCAACCTTAAGTCCTACGTTTCGCACGGCGCTGCGTTCAGCCAATCCGAACCAGAGGCCAGGTTTGCCGTGCGTCAAATCCGCCGCAGCCGACAGGCCGGACAACGAAAATCCCGGAAGGAACAGAACTTGACCTATCCGTCGCCCCCGGTTAGATTGTGTTTTTCTGTTCGCCTTCAAGCCCCTGGGTAGTCTCGCTTCCTCTCCCTCCATTAATCCAGGGGCTTCATCTGCGCAGACCGGCATACCGAGCCACCCACCGTGCCGAAGGGGGCACGAGGTCGATCCCTAGGGTCGGTAGGTGATCTCCAGTTGGACGGCGTTGTCCGGGTTTCCATCGTAGGACCAGAATCTCCGATCGATGCTGGCGTAGCCGTCGGTCGAGAGGATGATCGCGAGGGAACTGTCCGCGGACCACCCCGGACGATCCACCACTTCCTGGATCACGTGACTGATGTCAGGACTCTCATACCACGTGTTAGACGACCATGCGGGTGAATCCCAGTCCCATTCCTGTGACGCATCCGTGGTGACCGCGCCGCTGACACGATGATCGTTGCTGAACTCGTCCACATCGTCGGCAGCCTCCGCACGGATGATCGCGGTGAGAGCCGCTTTGAGGTCACTGGTATACGCACACAGCTCCAAAGTCGCCTTGACAATTCGGGCTCCCTGAGGAATGCCCAAGTTGCCGAAGCGTATGCCCGCCACTTCCTGCCCCACGGCCAGTGACGGCTCGCTCAGCTTCTGATAGGTGCTCCATTTCCTGCCGCCCGCGTCGTCGGCGCCGGCAGTCACCTGATAGACTCGCGTGATATCCGCCACGATCGTGATGCTCACCGTCGCGACGTTCGAACGCCCACCGCCCGGCGCGCTTCCGCCATCGTCGGCACAAAACGTGAAGGCATCTTCCCCCGTCCAGTCGGCGTCCGGACGATAGATGATCTGATCGACGCCTCCAGCCAGAGCGGTCGGCGCACCGAGGATCGGCCCGCCCGTGCCGACGTGTTCCAACTGCCCATGTTCCGGCAGCGACAGGACCACATAGCTCAACGGCCCGGGTGAACCATCATCCATCCCTTCCAGTGTAATCGTCACAGGGGCATTGTATCCGGCCGCCACTGTCACGTCCGACGCGGTCGGTGGCCCCGCCTGCTCGGCGAGCACTTCGAACGCGCCGGAGCCCGTGACGCGCTTGACCACGAGCAGAGCTTGGTCTGACACATCGGGGGTATAGGTGAGAGACTCATCGACGCCTTCTCCGAAACGCGTGCTGGAGGCCAGGATGACTGGCGTACCGGTGTCACTGGGCGTCGCATCATAGAGATAGAGGTCGAAGTCACCTCCGCTCGGATTGTCCAGTGAGAGCTTGATGTCGGACCCGCCCACCAGGCTGACCGACCGCGCCCAGACGCGTCGATCCGTCGCTTCGGCGCCGAACTCCTCGCTGGCAACCGTGCCGGGAAGGTATTTTTGGCAGATCGCCTCGACGGCCGCCTCCGCGTTGATGATACCGTAGCCTTCATAACGATCCTTGCCGCGCGGGAAGCCCTCCGGTCCGGCTGCGGCGCGATCCAGGTTGGGGCTGAAATGCCACTCTTCGCGTTTGGCATTGGTCTCGGAGGCCGTGGCACAGAGCAGCATCTTCACGAAGCGCGGCTGCTCGTCGGAATGAAAATCCCAGACGGTACCCTGCTGCTGCATCGCGTCGATGATCAGGGCCGCACAGCCGGCGACGAAAGGACTGGCAAAAGAGGTTCCGTATTGCGTGGTGTAGTCGTCCGGCTGCTTGTCATCAATGCCAAAGCCATCCGCAAAACCGGTATCCACCGACATAATGCCGGTCTGGTGGATCGATCCACCCGGAGCGACCAGGTCCGGTTTGTAGTCTTCGCCCGCCTCATGGTCCGGGTCGGTGTACCCATACGTTGAGTAGTACGTCAGTTCGTTTTCGTCATTCGTAGCCCCCACCGTAATCGCCAGCGCCGCCCGCGGCGGATCGGACATCATACGCTGTTCTTCCTCTGGGGCATAGGCGCTGTTGCCAGCGGCCGAGACGACCACAACGCCGCTGCGGACTGCCGAGTTGACCTTGTCGCGCAGCGACTGGCCCTGGCTCGGGAGTCCTTCGTCAACCAGTCCGTGGCTGATGTTGATGATCTTGATGTTGTGCTCTTCGCGGTGCTGCACCGGATCGTCGAGCGACTCGCTTATGCCATGGTCTTCGTCCCATTCCCCGTAGATGTCGACCCGCACGGACGCCCAGCGGCACGCCGGCGCCACGCCGCGAAACCGGGGGAAGCCATC
>CP070782.1:2085509-2088200 GCA_020346325.1 Phycisphaerales bacterium | reverse complement strand
GGCTTGTCCTGGTAGTTCTCCTCCGTGTCGGCCATGGTGTCGGGGTATTTCAGCTTCGCGTCCTCGTACTTATTCAGATGCCGCTCAGCGGGTTTGAACATCGCATGAACTGCCTTGTGCGACAGATACAGGAAATAAGGTTTGTTCGGATCTCGCTCGTTTTGCAGCCAGTTCAGTGCGTATTCGGTGAGGATGTCGGAGATGTGCCCCTCGCGTTTGACCCTTTCGCCATCGATGTTCAGAACGGGATCGAAGTAGACGCCCTGCCCGCGGAAGCTGATCCACTTGTCGAAACCCGGTCGCGGCGCATCGGTAGACCCGCCCATGTGCCACTTGCCCATGAAGGCCGTCTGGTAACCGGCCTTCTGGAGGTCTTGCGGGAAGAAGCGCGTTCCTTTCGGGACGAGCGTGTTATTATCCACCACGCCGTGCTTGTGGGCATACTGACCCGTTAACACCGAGGCCCGACTGGGCGAACACAGCGCCGTCGAAACGGTGGCGTATTTCAGGTAGGCTCCCTCGCGGGCCATGCGATCCATGTTGGGCGTCTGGAGGAATTCGGGCGTGTTCAGGAAGCTCATGAAGTCATAGCGATGGTCGTCGCTAAGGATGAAGATCACACTCTTGAGTTTCGTGCCCGTCCCACCGACAGCACGGCGGGCACTCATCAGCGACGGCCCCGAAACTGCCGCCAAACCGACCATTTTCACGAAATCCCTGCGCGTCATTTGGTTGTGCCTCATCATCCTTTCACCTCGTTCTGCAGAGTGGGGCTTGCCCCACCGATCCTCGTTCCGGAATAACACTTATGGTGGGGCAAACCCCACCCTACAAGCGCTCGACCCACACGAAGTAGGCCCCGTGCTGTTGGCCCTCTTCGTTGGTCAGCCAGGTCTGGAGCATGGCCGGCCCGGCCTTTAGGTCTAATTCGAAGCGGGCATGCGTCGCATGGAGCGGAATATCTTTCTCGACCTCGATGTCCCCGATCTTTAGCTTTGCATGTTTGCACCTCATCGCCTGGCTCAAGTGCTTCGGCCAGCGGCACAAGTCAAAGCGATACCGCCCGTCCCGCGTCACTTGCACCGCCCAGGGTCCACTGGCCAGATGGCCCCGACTGACATGGCCCTGGTGCCAGGATGAATCCTTCTGGTCCTCGACCAGCCAATCGTGGGACATCAGGCGCGTCGGATTGTCGGTGTCGGACCCAAGCCCGATGCGCACGTACTGCGAGAAAGTGGGTGCGAGACTCTTCCACCATTGGTCGTAGGCGGCCGTCAGTCTGGCCATCACGTCCGGATGAGCGGCTGCCACATCGTTCTGCTGGCCCGGGTCGGCCTGGATGTCGTACAGCTCCGCGCCATTGACCAGGCGCCAGCGTTCGGTCATCACGGCGGTCTTGCGCCACTTCTGGGGGTGGGCGATGCGCTGGGAGTGAACGAACAGCATCCGATCGCGCAGCGTGTCCGTATCACCGTAAAGCGTTGAGCGCAGCGACGTTCCATCGACACGTGGACCTTCTGGCTTCTTTAGACCACACAAATCGGCCAGCGTCGGCAGGACGTCGATATGGGCGCAGAGTTGGTCGGCATCTCTGCCTTCATCCAGATTACCCGTGGGCCAATGGACAAACAGCGGCACACGATGACCGCCGTCGTATTCGGAGCCCTTCTGACCCCGCATGCCCGCGTTGAAACCTTGCCACTGCTCGGCGCCGGCGCGGCGGGCGATGCCGGTAGCCGTGCCGTTGTCGGTCATGAAGATCAGAATCGTGTTGCGCGACAAGTCCAGCGCATCAAGGCGCCGGCGCAAAATGCCGAGATTTTCGTCGATGTTCTCGATCATGCCGTAGAACTTGGCCATGTTCTCGGGCACGCCGCGCTCCAGGTAGGGTTTGGCATACTTTGGATCGACATTGAGGGGACCGTGCGGAGCATTGGTCGAGAGATAACAGAAGAAAGGCCGGCTGCGATTGCGCTCGACGAAGCGAATCGCCTCGCGGAACCAGACGTCCGTGCAGTAGCCCTCGAACTTCTCCGGGATACCGTTGCGCCAATACGTGTCGTCGAAATAATCGTTGCCCCACCAGTCCGGTCCCTGGCCGACGCCCCCACCGCCATGTCGGACGGCATAGTCGAAGCCCTGGTCCTCGGGCCGCAACGGGTAGTTGTCCCCCAGGTGCCACTTGCCAAACATACCCGTGCGGTAGCCGTTCGCTTTGAACATCTCGGCCAGCGTCACTTCCCGGTCGTCCATCAGCGACCGGCCCATGATCGTGTGCCAGATCCCCGTCCGATTGGAGTAGCGCCCCGACATCAGGGCCGAGCGCGTCGGCGCGCAGGTTGGATCGACGTGGAAATCCGTCAGGCGCACGCTCTGCGACCAGAGCTTGTCCATGTGCGGCGTCACGATCATCCCGTTGCCATGGGCGCCGACATCCCCGTAGCCCTGGTCGTCCGTGATAATGAGAATGACGTTCGGCTTGGAGGCCATGGCGGACTTGGCGTCCAGCAACCTCGGCCAGGCCAGCGCCGCAGTGGCTGCCCCCACACTCCGTACGAACGCGCGACGTGTCAGTTCCGTGTTTTGCATTGTCCTTGTCCTCAAGGGGCGCCGAGCAGCCTACTTGCGCGTGCGTGGCTTGACGCCGTTGGCTTTGGCCCACTGTTCGTAGACCTGGATCAGTTGCTCTCT
>CP070782.1:2082369-2085409 GCA_020346325.1 Phycisphaerales bacterium | reverse complement strand
TGAACGCGCCTTTCCAGCATTTTGCCCTTGATCGAACGATTGTCTGTACGGATAGAACCGCCCATGTTACGTATTACTCTAGTGGATCCGAAGGAACCTTGACCATCTATGCTGAGGACGTTGTCGAGGACGATAGTAGGCGGCGTTACCTCTGTTCGTACAATGCGTCTGCGCTCAGGGAGGTGGTTCCTCAGATTCGGTCGTTTGAATTACGCGTCCAGTGCGCGGGGCATCTGAGAGATTTGTGGCACCGTCTGCGACTGTATCTCACAAGCAAGGCCGCAAGGGGCGGGCGTGCACTTCTCACCTGGCAGGTTGTCTATCCACCGGCCGAGGGATGGTGTGATGCAATGGTCAAGACCTATCGTGAACGCAGCAAGTAACCAGACAGGCCGGGGCTGCATCGATGCCCGAGCGCGGGGGATGGACGATCTCACTATGCGATGAACCCTGATTGCAGGCCCGATTCTCCCGGAGCGACAGTCTTGTTATTCGAGACAAAGGCGGGCTGGAACCAACACGGCGGGGCGGAGTTGTTCACCGTTGACAACCACGATCCCAAAGGGGGCTGCGTCCTGCTCAATGACGGCACGGTGAAGTTCATACGTACCGAGGGCGAGTTGTATCGCCTCCGCTGGAAATAGCCACGCCCAACTCGAGACGGCGGCCTTTCAGGAGATAGAGGCCAGGGGAGTGATGCGCTCGGCCAGTTGCGCGGCCGTCCAGGATTTCGTCAGGTCGATCTCAAGCAGGCAGCCATGGTTGTGGTCGGAGGCGAGGATGAGGATGTTGGACCCGGCTTGGCACCAGCCGCGCGGCTGGGCCTGGTGGCCGACGACGAAGAGATCAACGTCGAACCGCCCGGCCAGGGTGTCGAGAGCGTCCTGACTGTGGCGTCGGCCCCAGGTCAGGGTATAGACGTCCCCGGGCCTCTCGCAATCGTTGATCTTCAGTTCGCGGTCGAAGATACTCTGGTCGAAGGAATCGACATAGCGATCGCCCGGCAGCGAGTGCGAGACCCACACGCGGTTCTTGCAGCGCACCGCCAGGGGCTGGGAGAAGAGAAACTGTCGCAACGCCAGCGCCACATCGCTGGTGGCGTCCTGGAACTGGCGTTCGAGAGCCGCACTCATGGCCCGATTCATTTCCTTGCCGTTCTTCATCACCTCGCTGCTACAGATACAGGCCGTATCGTGGTTGCCCATAACGAAGTGGACCTGGTCGGGAAAGGCCAGCTTCAGGTGAATGGCCTCGAACAGCAACTGGTACGACAGGCACCCCCCGGCATGGTCTTCCGGACCCCCGTGGATGATCTCCTGGAGCACCAGGTGTCGGTCGGGGTGGTGCTCCAGATCGGCATAGGCGGCGATGCGTTCAAAATTGCGGCGGTGCCCGTGGATATCGCCGGCCACCACCAGAGACCCTGCCTCAGGCAGGCGGACGAGGTTGCCTCGTCGGCAGCGGTCGGTGTGGTTGGCTGTGATTCCCCGGTTAAGCAGATCGATGGTTGTTTGAGGCATTTCGATTCGCTTTTATCTTGCCGCCGAAGATACTGTGAATCATCGAGTCCAGGCCGGAGATGATCTCCACCATGTTGGACGGGCGCTCGGCCGGGTCGTTCTTGACGCAGTCCATGACCAGCATGGAGATGCCCACCGGAAGCTGCTTCTTCAACTCGTGCGGGGCCAGGCATTTGGGCGGCTCGTAGAGGCCGACGGCCTTCTGCTTCTTAGGGATCAGCGTGGGAACGTTCTTGCCGGTCAGGGCCCAATACATGGTGGCTCCGAGGTTGAAGATATCCGTTTTCGGGGTCAGCGACTTACGCTTGACCTGTTCGGGGGCGATATAGTCCGGCGTGCCCTGGATCCTGGTCTTGATCGTGCCGATCCGGCAGCTTTGGCCCAGGTCGATGATCTTGATCGTGCCACTCTTGTTGATGAGAATGTTGTTGGGTTTGATGTCGCAGTGCACGAATCCACGCTGGTGCATGGCGTTAAGCCCCGTGGCGACCATGCGAAAAACCAGGAGCACGTCGCCCAGGCTCAGCGTGGTCGTGTCCTCAAGGGTCCTGCCCTCGAAATGTTCCATCGACAAGAGCAGTTCTCGAACCCGGAACATACTACGAATTTTCCGCAGCTTGTAACATTTTCGGATGTACGGATGGTCGATTTCCCGAGCGACCTTGTACTCCATCTCGGTCTGTTCAAAGACGCGATGATCCTCGGGTCTCTCGTAGATCAGGCGTTTGAGCGCGACGACGGTGCCATCTTCCTCATCAGTTGCCAAATAGATGGTGCTGCGGGCTCCGTTACCGATCCGCCGTATTATTGTGTATTCCCCCACACTGAGTAGGTCTCTGGCCATGCTATTGCTAACCTATGATTCCATATATCTATAAATGTTCCCATAATTATTTAAGATGCGCTGGTGCGGACTCATGTTCCTCTAATTCTACGGCGAAGCGTCGGTAGCCCTGCCCAGTGGCTTGCCGGTTATCGACAGAGGCAACCGGTCGGACCGACGCAAGATGCGTAAACGGGGTAAGTTACCCGATGGCTCGTCGCCTGTCCAGCGCAGCCGTAGTTTTCCTATCGGCACTGGAAGAGAAATCTTGACAAAGTTGTTGAAATCCCTATCGTCTTTGACGATAATACCGACGAGGCCTCGGGTCTGATGACTCGGGGGCTTTGTTTTTTTGGTCTGATTCCCCGATAGCTCAATCGGTAGAGCGAGCGGCTGTTAACCGCTAGGTTGTAGGTTCGAGTCCTACTCGGGGAGTTTGGAGAAAGCGGACGGTATATTCTGGGCGTATGTTCCGGAGAATTCCGAGGGGCGGTTCTACGTCGGCTCGACGAGCGATCCGGACCGTCGGCTCGGTGAACACAACGATTCAGGGGGGGGGCCTGCCGAGCAAGTACTGCCCCAAGCACGGCCCGTGGCGGCTTGTCTGGAAAGAGGCCTTCGCTACGCGTGCTGAGGCCATGGGCCGGGAAAGACAGATCAAGCGCATGAAGTCGGCCCGTTGGATTCGCAAGAATCT
>CP070782.1:2075643-2082269 GCA_020346325.1 Phycisphaerales bacterium | reverse complement strand
TCTTTCTCCAGCCAGGTCAGCGCCAAACCGATCTGGGTATCGAGTACTTGCAGTGATTCGAGATAGTTGGCCCAGTCGCGTCGAGCGATGGGGTGGTCGGGGTAATAGGGAGGTAGCTCCACCGCATCTGCATCGATGGGGTTTCGTTCGTCGCGTTTGAATGTCCGGTGGGTGAGGCTGAAGTTCATCTGGGCGAAGAACGGCTGATCCGGTTTGCGTCCGGACCAGTCGGTGCCCTGGAAGGCGTTGGCTTTCGGCGTGAAGTTCCAGTCGGTTTTGCCCAGTTTCTTGTAGGTCAGTCCGGCGCTATTGCATGTGAAGTAGCCGGCCCGACGGAAGTACTGCGTAATCACTTCGACGGGGCCGGGCAGGGTGTAGCCGTCGCGTCGATGACTGCGGTGGTTGTGGACACCGACACTGGTCTGGTACATGCCCGTCATGAAGCCGGAGCGCGAGGCCGAGCAAACGGGAGCCGTCACGAACGCATTGCGAAACAGCGCGCCCTCGCTCGCCAGCTTGTCGAGGTTGGGCGTCTTGACCAGCGGATGGCCGTAGCACGCCAGGTCCGGGGACGTGTCTTCGGAGATCAGCCAGAGAGTGTTCGGACGTGGCGCATCAGCCGTTTGCTCGCGAGCCGTCTCGGCCTGGCAGCCTGCCAGCATGGTGGTGGCCAGTCCGCAACCGACGCCCTTTAGAAAGTCGCGACGCTTCATATGTGAGTCTCCTTCCCCACTCCTGTCCCTGTCCTTAGCTTGCCGGCGGCTCCAGCACGCCCACCAAATCGCTAAGCTTTTCGATTCCCGCACGGCAGCAATACGCTTCGAGATCGCATACGATCTGGGCCGCACAACCCGGCTCAACGAAGCTGGCCGTTCCGATCGAAACCGCCGTGGCGCCGGCCAGGATGAACTCAATGGCGTCGGCCGCACTGCGAATGCCGCCCAGCCCCAGCAGAGGAGTATCCGCTTCGCGGGCGACCTCGTTATAGACCTTGTTGACGAGATAGACGGCGATGGGCTTGATCGCTGGCCCGGAAAGTCCTCCCGTGCGATTGGCCAGGACCGGCCGGCGCGCCTCGATGTCGATCACCATCGCCGTGAACGTGTTGATCAGACTCAGCGCGTCGGCGCCGCCTTCAACCGCGGCGCGGGCGGTGGCGCTGATATCGGTCACGGCCGGCGTCAGCTTGACGATTAGCACTTTCTTCCCGCAGGCGCTCTTGACGGCTTTGGTGATCTCTTCCACCTGAGTCGGATCGGTGCCAAAGCTGATGCCGCCTTTCTTGACGTTGGGACAACTGATGTTCAGTTCGAAACCGGCCAGCGCCGGCTCGGAGGCGAGACGCTCCGTCACGGCGACATAGTCCTCTATGGTCGTGCCGGCGACGTTGACGAAGACCGCCGGCTTCATCTGAGCCAGCAAGGGCAGCTTCTCCGCAACGAAGCGCTCCAGCCCGACGTTAGCCAGACCGATGGCGTTGAGCATGCCCGCATCGGTCTCGACAATGCGCGGCGTCGGGTTGCCCTTGCGAGGCATGACTGTGATGCTCTTGGTGACAAAGCCCCCGAGGGTGTTGAGGTCCATGAAGTCGGCCAGTTCGTCGGCATAGCCGCAGGTGCCCGAAGCCGTCAGCACCGGATTGGCAAGTTTCAGGCCGGCAAAATCCACCGAAATGTCGATGCTGTCACTCATACCATCCTGTTCGTGTGCTTAATCGATAATTGCCTGGTAAATCAACACGCGGTACTTCGCGGCCAGGTCGGCCTGCCAATAGTCTCCCATCTGGGTCATGAAGACACCGATGAGCCGCTCCTTCGGATCGATCCAGAACCGCGTGAAATAGGCTCCGTCCCAGCCGACGATCCCGAGCGATTCGAGCTCGTCGAACTCGCCGCGTTCCGTGCGAATGCCGAAACCATAGCCCAGCTTGTCGCCCGAGTTGTACCGGAAGGGGGCGTACAAGTGGCCGAGCGAATTCGAGGTCATCAGTTCGACGGTCTTACGGCTGATGATCCGGACGCCGTCGAGCTGACCGTTGTTGAGAATCATCTGGGCGAAGCGGGCGTACTCGGACGCGGTCGAGACGATACCGGCGCCGCCGGAGAAGAGCGGTTGTTCTGTCAGAAAGGCTGGGTCGGTAGCGTCTTTCTCCAGTGATCCCGATTCGGTCAGATAGTACAATCGCGCCAGGCGAGGCACCTTCTTTTCGGGGAGTACGAAGTGGGTGTTCTTCATACCGAGGGGCTGGAAGATCTCCTGCCGGCAGAACGAGCGGAGATCCTGGCCCGAGATCACTTCGACGAGATAGCCTAGCACGTCGATCGACAGTCCGTAATGGACCTCTTCGCCTGGATGGGAAATCAGAGGCAGTTTGGCCAGTCTCTTGACCATGGCGCCGATGGTGTCGTCGCTCGGACTCAGGCCGGAAGTTATGTTGGCGGCTTTGTAGAGGTCCCCTTGGGCGCCGCTGCCATAGGTCAGGCCCGAAGTATGATTGAGCAGGTGCCGGATGGCGATTTCGCGGCGGGCCGGCTCGCGCGTCAGCGTGCCATCATCGCTGCGCACGAGCACGTCGGGCTTGGCGAACTCGGGGATATACTTCGACACCGGATCGTTCAACAGGAACTCGCCCCGTTCGTACAGGATCATGACCGCCGTGGCGGTGATGGGTTTGCTCATCGAAGCGATGCGGAACAGGCTGTCCGTCGTCATCGGCCGGTTGGCCTCGATGTCACTCTTACCGACGGCCTTGTGATGGACGATCTGGCCCTCGCGGGCCACCAGCGTCACCACCCCGGCAACCTTGCCCTCGTCCACGTACTGTTGCATGACCTTGTCGATGCGCCCCAAACGATCCGACGAGAGTCCCACATCCTCCGGCAAGGCGGCCGTAACCGGCGAAACGAGCCTCGCGCCTGCCAGTACGCCGGCCAGGCAGGTCAACATGACGCTTACGTGTCTTGTCTTCATCGCGGCAGCCCTTTCGGCGTCACTTGTAACGCGGTTCGTCCTTGGTTTCTTCGTAGTATGCTTCGATGCCGATCTCCTTCATCCGGCTACCCATCTCGATCCAGCGGCGCTTCAAGTTCGGGTCGAAATTGCTCTTCTCGCAAGGGAAGTCATCGCATTGAAAGCAGAAATCCACACCCTTGTCTTTGTAGCAGGGCATCACGCCGCAGTTCGGATACCTGCACTGACCGCTGCGACACCCTGCGCAGTGTCCTTGTGTGAAATGGGCCAGGAGTTCCTTGAAGGCGGGGTAGTTTCCGAATACGGGTAAGAAGCCGGAAAACCTCTCGGCGTACCCATCGAAGGAGCCGAGCAGTCGCTGAAGCTCTCTGCTCGTCTTCCTGATATCGCCTTCCCTGAACGCTAGGCACTTACGACAGTTCAGCCCGCAGGGCGCCAGCTCTCGCAAGATGTCACCGTATTCCATCGCTCGACTCCCAACCCCTATGTGGCTACGGCTCCCAAACCACGTTCTTCGCCTCGAAGACGGGTCCATCCTGACAGCACAACCTGTAAACGGTTTCAGCACTGCCTTCGGCCCGGCACTCGATGGCACAGCTCTGGCACAGTCCGATGCCGCAGGCCATACGCCGCTCCATACTGACCTGGCAATCGATGCCTCGCCGGGTCGCCAGCTTCGCCACCGCCGTCAGCATCGGCTCGGGACCGCAGGCGTAGACAATCATCTCGTCTCGCGCTGGCTCGGCGTTGTCATCGAGCCACTGCGCCAAATGCTCGGTCACAAACCCTTGGGCTCCCGCCGAGCCATCGTCTGTGGCGAGGACTGAAGGAATGCCGAATTTCGCGAAGGCCGGCACACAGAATCCCAATTCCTCCGAGGTTGTGTCCAGGTCGCCCTCAAACGGCAGAGCGCCCACGGTCTTGGCCCCGACGAAGGCAAGCGTCTTGATATTAGGGTGGTCGGCACTGAGCATTTTCGCGAGGCAGCGAATCGGCGGCACGCCCATGCCACCGACGACGAGCAGGGCGGTCCGTTTGTTCTCTGGGACCCAGAAGCCATTGCCCAGAGGACCGATGACACTCACCGTATCGTGCCGCGCCAGGGTGGTCATGCGCAGCGTGGCTGGTCCCACGACGCAATACAACAACTCGGCCATCGTCGTCTCACCTTGCGGCGTGACCTCGGCAAAGCTGAACGGACGACGCAGCAGAACCTTGCGCCGGGCGCCGTCGCGCAGCGAGGCGGGTATCTTCTCGACTGGCGGAAGCGCCACATCCGCGACATCGATCTGGAGGAACTGGCCTGGTCTAAATTGCCCGAACGCCCCGGCGCCGTCCCCCTCGAAGCGCAAGTCCATCCGCCAGAAGCACGCGCCGATTCGCACATTGTCTGTTACGGTCGCCCGGAAAGGGCCTTTTGGTGCTGCTTTGCGCGTCTGCGTCATATCCGCCATTCTCAGCGTGAGGATTGTTGGCTGTACTAGAGCACCCCCTCGAAGACCTTGACGCCGTCGACAACCTTGCAAGTGTGCACGGCGTACTTGTCGGCAAAGTCGGGCCGACTGCGCGGATACGCCGTCTCGACGGCCTCTCGAACGCTCTCGACACTCTCGGCCTGGACCAATGCTCCGGAGGCGCCTTTGTCGCCACCGCCCAGCATACGCTCACCCAAGACCCCGGGGACAGTGCGCACGATGTCGCACATGGTTTCCAATTCCCGTCCTGAGATCTTGTAGTCATCGCGCAGGCCGAGGCCGTCTTCGCGGAAGATCGCGCCGACGGTTTCGATGTCGCCCGCCCGCCAGGCATCGAGCATCTGATAGAACCGCTGCTGGGCGCCGAAGATGTAGGTCAGGCGGTCGCACAGATCTGGATGCTGAGTGCGAAACTGATCCAGGATCTTGCGGCAAGTGGTCTCGTCTTTGACGTCGGCCAGACAGGAAATTTCATATCCGGCCTTTTGGCAGATCGCGACGAGCTCCTCACATTCCCGGCGCCGCACGGCGTAGGTCGATTTTTCCAGACCGGGTCGGTCCGTTCCGGTGTCGAGGACCGCGATGCGGAAATCGGCTGCGCCTTCGCCCAGAGGAATGTACTTGATCGAGCGGTCGGCCGGGTTGTAGTAAGTGCCCATGCCTTCTTTGGCGAAGTAGATCATAATCTGGTCGAGTTGGCCACAGGGCGAGCCGATGTAGACGTTTTCGACGGCCTGGGCCATGTCGATGATCTTGAGGTCTTCTGCTTCGTCCTTCTCGTAGTGGTTGACCTCCAGCATCGTCAGGATCAAGTTGATCGTCAACGAGGCCGAGCGGGACATGCCGCCCCCGGGGATGTTGCCATACAGCACGGCGTCGAACCCGTTGGGGAACTTGAAACCCTCGCGGGTCAGGATATGATCGACGCCGTAGGGGAAGCGACCCCACGTGTGGGCGATTTCATCGGCCTTGGGCGCCGGCACTGTACCGCTTTCGAAGCTGACGATCCCGTCGTCGGGGAAGTTACCACTGAACAAGCGAATGCGATGGATCCCGTTGGGCTTGTAGGCCATCCAGATGAAGCGATCCGTGCCGACGCCGAACAGCTCGGTGCCGTTATAATCGCCGTGCTCGACCCCCAGGCAAAACCGCGAAGAGGTCCGCCGAACCGTACCGTCGGCGATGTCGAGTCTGTGCTCTTTCGCCCACTGTTGGATCTTCTCCAACGCTACTTGGCCTTCCTGTGTCAGTCCCATCGCGCTTTGCTATCTCCCAAAACCCCGTTTCTCTGCTCGTTGGGCAACGACTGGGCCGAATATAGCCCAAGGCCAGACAAACATCAAGGTCCATCTCTGCCGTCCGAACTGCGGGCGCGGCTGGTGCACCGTAGCAGATAGAGTCGGACGAGCGCGTCAAGCCTTGTCGGTCGTGCGTTTCTTCGACTTCCCTCAGGACAGGCTCTCGCACGACTTCAGCAGGCGAGCGGGGACGCGCGCCGCACCGGCGCCGTCCAAGGGTCACTATCGAGTTCCCGCCACGCCTGGAGCGTGCCAAGGCCAACCTTGACGGCGATTCGCTCGCCCGATACACTCAGGCCCCGGTCTTGTACGTTTTCCGATTGACAGAATCGACGGTGTTCGAAGGAAAGGATGGGCCATGAGCGGAGAATCTCGGAAAAGAAAGCGGTTGTGTCCCCTGATCGGCTTGCTGGTGCTGATCGGTGGTGTGGCGTGGGGCGAGGTCATGAGCGAGCCCTATGACTTGGGCACGGGGCTGGTCTCGCGGTCGATTTCCTTCGAGAACCCCACCGGCGCGCCGGGCGAGGGCGGTCGGGCGGCTAGCAAGCTGGGCAGGGGACGCAAGGGCGCGCCGTCCATTTCGCTGAAAGCCGGTCAGGAGGTCCAACTCTGCGACATCGAGGGCCCTGGGACGATTCGCCACATCTGGATGACGACCGCCCGCGATCCGGTAAACCTGCGGAGCCTGGTGATCCGGGCCTGGTGGGATGGTCAGAAGCATCCGAGCATCGAATGTCCCATCGGGGACTTCATGGGCACCGCCCACGGCAAGGTGATGCCGTATTACTCGGCTGTGCATTCGTTAGGTACGAATGCCGGCATGAATATCTGGCTGCCCATGCCGTTTGTCAAACGCGCAAAGATTACGCTGACAAACGAAGGC
>CP070782.1:2067507-2075543 GCA_020346325.1 Phycisphaerales bacterium | reverse complement strand
GCTCACCGAAGCGGCGAAACTGGACGACGTGCTCGCGCCGATCGGTCAGGCCTCGTCGTCGTACGGCCCGGGAGGCGACCCCTATCTGCTGAACGTGGCCTGGCTGCGGCCCGTCACCGAGTCCGACAACGTCGAGCGGGTCCCGGCGGCGGGCTTTGTCGCTCAGCATGGTGTACAGACGGCGCCGTGCTCGGAGGGAGGCGAGTGCATCGGCTGGATTGAGCCGGGTGACTGGGCGCAATACGAGCGGGTCGACTTGGGCCAGCGCACCGAGCAGATTGAGATTCGCGTCGCGTCGGCCACCCGCGGCGGTGTCATCGAGATTCGTCTCGATACGCCGGATGGAGAACTGCTGGGCTCCCGTTCCGTCTCGAACACCGGCGGGTGGCAATCGTGGTCTTCCTTGAAGGTCAGGATCAAGCCGACCAGCGGAATCAAGACGCTTTGTCTGGTGTTCCGGGGCCTCCCTTCGGAGCACGTCTCCGATGTCCGACTGTGGTTTGCTCAGGTCGATGCAGCGAACACGACGATCTGGGCGCAGTTTGAGGACGTCAATCCCAACGAGGCCCAGGTTGAGATCAACGCGCGTCAGGCGGTGTTCTACCCCGCGCAGACCGGGATCAACTACATCACCGTGCGCGGCTTGACGATGATGCATGCGGCTACGAACTGGGCACCACCGACGGCCGAGCAGGTCGGCCTGATCGGTACACACTGGAGCAAGGGCTGGATCATCGAGGACTGTGATATCCGCTATTCGACCTGCGTGGGCATCACACTCGGCAAGCACGGGGATGAATATGACAACACGTCGGCCAATACCGCCGAGGGGTACGTCAAGACCATCGAGCGGGCTCTGGCGAGAGGCTGGTCGAAGGGCAATATCGGCCATCACATCGTGCGGAACAACCACATCTCCCATTGCGAGCAGGCGGGCCTGGTCGGCAGTATGGGTGCGGCCTTCAGCACGATCAGCGACAACGTCATCCACGATATCCATATCCGCCAGCTGTTCACGGGCGCCGAGATGGCGGGCATCAAGATCCACGCCGCGATTGACTGTGAGATCAGCCGCAACCACATCTACCGTACGTGCCGGGGCATTTGGCTGGACTGGATGGCCCAGGGCACGCGCGTCACGCGAAATCTGCTGCACGACAACCACACGTCCGAGGACCTTTTTGTGGAGGTCAACCACGGGCCCTTCCTGATCGACAACAACATCTTCCTTTCGGGCCGGTCGCTGTGGGACATGTCGCAGGGCGGTGCCTACGCGCACAACCTGTTCACAGGCCATATCGTGCACCGTCCTGAGTTGAGCCGCGAAACACCGTTCCACCCCGCCCATTCCACCGAAGTCGCGGGTCTGCTCAATATCTCGGGCGGTGACAATCGTTTCTACAACAACGTCTTTGTCCAGCCGAGCGGCCTGACCACCTACGACGAAGCGGCGCGTCCAGTGCAGGCGGCCGGCAGTGTCTATCTCAAGGGGGCAAGGCCCTGTACCAGCGATGCCAGTTCCGTCGTCCGCACGGCGCCCGATCCCGAGATCGAGGTTGCCCAGCAAGACGATTCCGTGTCACTGCACCTCACGATCGATCCATCGTGGCAGTTGCCGAACACCGCGTTGGTGACGACGAAACGGCTGGGCCTGGCGGCCGTCTCACAGGTGGCCTACGAGCACGCCGATGGAACGCCGCTGACGATCGACACCGACTACTTCGGGAAAAGGCGCAACACGTCAGCTCCCTGCCCCGGCCCCTTCGCGAGTCCAAGCGTGGGCAAACTCACGCTGAGAGTGCGGTGACCCCGCGACAAGAGAGACAAGAACAGGTCCGATGGAACAGAACAACACCGCAAGAATCACGTTAGCACCGGGCGGAATCGAAAGTGTGGTCCGCCCGCTGCGGCTGGTCTTCTGGGGCGGGATCTTCTGCGTGTTCGACTTCAAACTCAATGGCGTCGACGTGCTCAACGACGTCCTCGGGGCGTTGCTGATCGCCTGGGGTGTGCTCCGCCTCGGCAGCTCCCAGATCCACGAGCGCTACCGCCAAGCCATGCTCTTCGTGCAAGTCATGGCCCTTCTGTATGTTATCCAGGCCGTCAACGCGTACGTACGCTACGAGTTCCCCCGTCCGCTGACCTTTCTCCTGCACGTGTACGGAATCGCCAAGATGGCCGCTACGGTCGTGTTCTGCATGACCATGCGTTGGATGTGCATCGCTACCGGGTTGACGCAATCGGAACAGAGCTGGAAGACGACGGAAATCCTGTTTGCGGTGATCTACCTCATTCCGTGGGGTCTGCTTCATGTCGTCTGGATCATCTGCCTGCTTACGGGCGACTCCTTCAACCTCAGATTTGACTGGCTCGCGCTGCCACTGATATTCGTCTTCTTCGTTCCCATCATCCACCTGTTGGTATCGACCTCCCGCATGCGCGCCGAGGCCCACTCGATCTCTCACCATACCGACAAGAGCCCTCCCCACCGGGAACCATCCGGTTCCGTTGAGTCGAGAGATTAAACGCCAGTTCTGGAGACACCATGTTCGCACGACACCTCGCTTGCTTCGCGATCGCCGCCCTGTGGACCTGTTGGCCCATTTCGGTCCGGGCTGACGAAATCTTGACGTGCACTTCACCCGACGGGCAGAACGTGATTGCCCTGAAGCTCGTCGACGGGCAGCCGCAGTACGATGTCACTTGCGCGGGACAAGCTGTGATTCGCGATGCGGCGCTAGGGTTGAACCTCGACGCCAAGCCGTTCGGCGCATTCGAGGTCATCGACACAGAAACGGGATCGGCCGACAGCACCTGGAAACCGGTAGTGGGCGAACGCGAGATCGTGCGCGATCATTACCGCCACCTGCTCGTCGAGTTGCAGGAATGCGCGGCGCCGAAACGCCGGCTCGGCATCGAGTTTCGGGCGTACGATGAAGGGGTGGCGTTTCGCTACGTGTTGCCCAGGCAGAGCGCACTCGACGGCGCGACGGTGTCGAGTGAAGCGACCGAATTTCGTTTCGCCGAGGACTTCGGTGCCTACCCGATCTCATCGACCGAGGCGCATTACCAGGAAACCACCACGCCGATCAATGAATGCGAGTCTGTGCTGATCCCGCTGACCATTGAGTTGGGCGACGGCGCGATGGCGACGTTGATCGAGGCGCACGTGGCGAACCAGCCACCGTGTACACTGAAGAAGCAGGCCGAATGCACGCTGCGCCCACACTTTCGCAAGGGCAAGCTCACGCTGGCCACGCCGGAAACCCTCACCTGGCGTGGGTTCATCCTCGCGCCGAACGTGGCCGGACTGATTGAGCGGCGCTACCTCGTCGAGAATCTCAATCCGCCGTGCGCGATCGCCGATACGTCGTGGATCAAGCCAGGCAAGTTCATCGACCGCTCGGGCCCGATCGAAACCGAGAACATCAAACGGAACATGGACTTCGCCGCCAAGCACAACATCGGCTACGTCCACATCGACTGGAGCTGGTACGGCACCGAGCGCAAATGGAGCGACGAAGCCATCGCCCACTTCCGGCAGCACATGCCCGAGAGCACGCGGCGGAAGCTGCAAGGCCAGGACTGGATCAAGAACACCCAGGGTAATCCGATGACGGTGGCCAGTGGATACGTGCCCTATCTCCAATTCCTCACGCGGTTCTACGGCTCGCTGAGTTATATCGACGTCGACATGCCTGAGGTCATCCGCTATGGGAAGGCCAAAGGCATCGGGCTCTCGCTCTACGTCAACGGGGGCACCCTGAAACCCTATGGCGACCACGACGTCGAACTGGTATGGAAGACACTTTCCGGCTGGGGTGTCACAGCGCTCAAGCCCGGCTTCGTTGCCTGCAACAGCCAGGAAGACATCCAGTGGTTGCGCCGGCTCGTGGCGCTCGCGGCCAAATACAAGTTGGTACTCAATATCCACGACGGGTACATCGCCGACGGGATGCGTCGCACGTATCCCAACCTGCTGACCCAGGAAGGCGGCGGTGGCCGAGAGACGAATCCGCCAGTGACGCACGAGCTAATGCTGCCCTTCACTCGGCACCTGATCGGCACCCACGACCACACGCCCACGCTCTACAGCGGACAGGACGGCCGCACCAAGCTGTACGAACTGGCCCAGCTCGTGGTCTACCACGGGGCCCGGCAGTCGATCCGCCGGGCCTACGGCAGCCGCCAGCAGTTCGGCCCGGAAATGGAATTCCTCGAGAAGGTGCCCACCGTCTGGCACGACGTCGCGGTCCTGAAGGCCGAGCCGGGCGATTGTGTCGTCGTCGCGCGACGCAGCGGGCGCCGCTGGTTCGTGGGCGGCATGAACGATGAGGAGGCCCGCCAGGTGAGACTGCCGCTCGATTTCCTCGAAGAAGGCACGCCCTACCGCGCCACGGTCTTCACCGACGTGGCCGGCTCACGCGACGCCCGGCGGACCGTAATACAGGCCACTTCCACCCGCGTTCTCGAGGCGGCGCTGGAACCACGGGGCGGCGTAGCCATCATCATTGAGCCGACCGCTGCCCCATAGATGAGGGGATGCGGCTATCCGCGAAAACCATTGAAGTCCGGGCCGGGCCCAAGCCGAAAGATCAAGAGTAACCGCCCGTCGCCCTGCGCTTTTGGGGGATTTGGGAAAGACAGAACAATACCCGGCGCGGGAAGTTTTGCAAATGGCGGAGGAAATGCTACAATGCTTGGTTAGCGCGTGGGCTCGGAGCTCACCTTACAGGAACAAACCACAGGATAGGCTTGAACGATGCAGAGCAACGACGACAACATGGAATACCGAATCGAACCGGCGACCCGGATCACCCGTCTGCCACCGTACCTGTTCGGGCGGCTCAACGCCCTGAAACTCGCCAAGCGTCAGCAAGGCGCCGACATTATCGATCTGGGCATGGGCAATCCTTCCGATCCGGCCCCGGACATTGTGATTGAGAAGCTCTGCGAGGCCGCTCGGGACCCGCGCAATCACCGCTATAGCGCCTCCAAGGGCGTCAAGAATCTGCGTATCGAGATTGCCAAAAAGTACGCCCGCAAATGGAATGTGGATCTGGACTGGGAGAGCGAGGTCCTGGCCTGTATCGGCTCGAAGGAAGGCTTCAGCCACCTGTGCCTGGCGATGCTGGGCCCGGGCGACACGGCCGTGGTTCCCGACCCGGCCTTCCCCATCCACTGCTACGGCGTCGTCCTGGCCGGCGGCAACGTGATCACCGTCCCGCTGGGCAACGATCAGAAGTTCCTCGACACCGTCGCAATGGTCTGCGAACACCTGTTCCCCAAGCCCAAGTTGCTGATCCTGAACTACCCACACAACCCGACCGCCATGACGGTGGACGAGGGCTTCTTCGATACGGTCGTCGACCTGGCCAAGCGCTTCAAGTTCACGGTCATCCACGACTTCGCCTACGGCGAAACCTGCTTCGACGGATACAAACCCCCGAGTTTCCTCTCGGCCAAGGGCGCCAAGGAGGTCGGGGTCGAGTTCACGACCATGAGCAAGCCCTACAACATGGCGGGCTTCCGCGTCGGGTTCGTGGCCGGCAATCGCCAGATGATCGACTATCTCGCCACGATCAAGGGCTATTACGATTACGGCATCTTCCAGGCCATCCAGATCGCCGGCATCATCGCCATGCGGCACTGCGACGACCTGATTCTCGCGCAAAACGAGAAATATCGCATCCGTCGCGACGTGGTCTGCGAGGGACTGCAGCGTCTCGGCTGGCAAGTGGAAAAGCCCCGGGCCAGCATGTTCGTCTGGGCCCGTGTGCCGCAAGAGCACCTGCGCGGCAAGGGCACGATCGACTACGCGATGGACCTGATGGAGCACGCCGAGGTGGCCATCTCCCCCGGCGCGGCGTTCGGCGAGAACGGGGAAGGCTACATGCGCATTGCCCTGGTCGAAAACGAGCAGCGCCTGCGCCAGGCGATTCGCAATATCAGCCGCTTCGTCAACGAAAAGCCCATCCGCAAGGCCAAGAGCGTCCGGTAGTTCGTCCGGTCGTGCCGGGCCCAGGCATGACCGCGCCGGACAATCCAGGCTGAACCCAGACAAGGGTAGCAGCAATAGCGGTGCCACCGCTCATCCGCCGTTCCAGCCGTGGTACGCGGTGGCAATATGCGCGTGTCAGTCTTGCCGAGCAGGCGACCAATCGATCGCCCGCCACTACCTGACCTAACAGGGAACTCACCGCAACAAACCTCGCGGCGACGCAACTCGTCGCAACGTCGGTCCTCCACTGGCGCGGGTCCCTTTCCCAACCGCCCCAGAATCACGCCCCCGGGTTGCGTCCCCGTCTCATCAACCCATGATGCTCTCTGTCCCCAAGAGGCATTTTGAGAGAAACACCGGTTTTTTTGGCACAATTCTGATTTTCCTTTTAGCGCCTCGGCCACTTCTCTCATTAGAGAGGTGAGCAACGTGCGGACAGCAAGACCAACGGCGGGTTATTGCCCGGTGTCTCCCGCTGGAGGTCTAAAGAGGGAACGACAATGAAGCGAGCACACCTGAGAGCCGCCTACCACCACACCGTATGCGTTGCCTGGATTCTGTTGGCTTACTCCTGGCCAGCCGTGCTGGGCTCCGACCGAGTCGGCGACTTGATTCAGGAAGCACATCAGTACGACGGCATGTACAATCTGGGGCCCCAGGTCAGCCCGGACAGTGCGATTTCCTTGTACCACCGGGCCCTGCAGCTCGACCCGAACGACCAGCGGACACTGCACATTCTCTATCGCCTGTCCCAGCTCTACGGGTACTCCGATCACCCCGATAAACACACCAGGGCGATTCAACTGAACCGGCAGATCATCGAAGAATTCCCTACGGATGAGCTGGCCGTGCTGCGCGCGATGAATTCGCTGGCGAACAGCTATCGGGCGCTCGGCCAGAACATGAAGGCCCTGGAATGGGCCAAGAGGATGATCGATCACAATTCCGACCAGAACCCGGTGGCCGGTTCAGAGTCCGCACCGAGCCGGGATGACACTGCGCAAGACCATCAATCTCGAAGGAGAGCTCAACAGATCCGGCTGTACAAGGAGGTGGCCGTCGACAAGGTGGCCCAGTTTGCAAAACTCATCGATCCCCTCGTGGTCGATGCGGAACTCAATCACATCGTTGCGGAACACCCGAATACCCATCTCTCGGACAAGGCCAACCAGCTCCTCGAAGAAATCGCCCAGGAACGTGCCGAGATTGCCAAGCGTGAAGATGTGGTAAACGTGCCCTGGGACGGCCTCCCCACGAACTCACCGGGCACAACGCTGCAGACCGGTTTCAGCGCCGCCGGCGCGACCACGGACCATAACAGCCCCAAGGAGGCTGATTCTCCCGCCAACAAGGATCAAACGCGCGCCACCCAAGGCCATCACCGCACCGGTGACATCACGTCCCTGGCCCACGGAGGCGATAGCCGCCCCCGGACCTCACGGGGACCTCCATTGCTCTATCTCGCCGCCGGGCTTTTCCTGGCCGGCGTGACGGTGTGTTTACGAGTGTACCGGCCAAAAGCAATGAAGGTCACCAAATCTAGTGAGGTCTAAGATGAAGCTTTATAGAAGAAGAAATCTCGTTGTTTTGTGTCTGCTGAGCCTGGTGCTGACCGTCTCCGCCCAGGCGCAGCGGTATTCCGTAGGAACCCCTATTGGGTGTCCATACATCTATCAGCCGGATGATGGCGATGACAGCCCAGCCGGCCTCACAATTACCCTGAAATGCAACTCGACATCTGACTACGATTACGACAACTACACGTGCAGTACGGTCTATGACGGCGCGACGATCAAGTGGACGGCCAAAGATGCCTACAACAACGACGTTGGAACGTGGATCGATGACGAGGGCACGACGGCTGTTTGGACAGCACCTGATGCAGAAGGTCAAGTGAGGATCTATGCCAAAGCCGATGACAATCCTTACTATTTGGCAAATGATTCATACAATCAGGACTACATCACCTCGAACGTTGTCAAACGTCTCTATGTCAAACATAATGCCACCGGCAACAATGACGGGAGTTCCTGGG
>CP070782.1:2062431-2067407 GCA_020346325.1 Phycisphaerales bacterium | reverse complement strand
TGGGACTCTAACGTATCCGTTGCACGGAAGTCGCGCCCTTGCAGCAGGTTGATTCCCATGGTCGCGAAGTATCCGTCACTCACGACGTGTTCAAGTGCCTCGCGCGGTCTTTCATCTGGACGGCCGGGGATCGATACACGTTCTTTGTGTGCGAATCCACTCAGCAAGGCGCGCTCTGCGAGGGCAACCGAGCGGACCCCAGGGATTTCCGCGATCTTCTGACGGACGGCATTGAAGAACGGTTTCACCGCTTCCGGGGGGGAGAGGGACTGGGAAGATCTGATTGGAACGGCCAAGAGATTCTCCGTGTTGAACCCCGTATCCGTTCGATAAAGATTGATCAGGGTGCGACACAGGAGTCCGCCGGCGACGACCAGAATGACGGACAGGCCCACCTGCGTACTGACCAACACCTTTCCCAGTCGGAGGCGGGGGGCGCCGCGGGTCCCGCTGTCTTTGGGCCCGGCCGACGGATCGGTGTTTCCAGCACGCAACGCCGGAAAGAGACCGGATAGCAGGGCGGTGACCGTGCCAACGGCCAATGCGAACAGCAGAACATTCGTGTCAATCCGGAGGTTGAAGTCTCGATTGCCTGATGGATCGACGATAAAAGCGGTCACCGTCGTTCTTATCCATTGGGAGAGTACCAATCCAAGACAAACACCCGCTAATGACAGGATCATGCTCTCGGCGAGTGACTGGCGTATGAGACGCCACCGCCCGGCGCCCATCGCTGCGCGAACGGCCATCTCATGTTGACGGGCCGCTCCCCGAGCCAGAAGCAGACCTGCCAGATTCGTACAGGCGATCAGCAGGACCAGACCTACCACGCCCTGCAAGTGCCACAAGGGTTGAGCGGTTTCTCGACGTCTTGTCAGTACTCCGTGCTGACCTTCTTGCAGCAGGATTCCGGGACGCTCAATCTCTGCTTCAGAGCGACTGAGAATTTGGCTGAATAAAGGCTCCAATAAGGTCTGCACTTGAGCCTCATTGGCTCCGGGAGCCAGTCGGCCCATTATCTGAACCCACCACGCATCGTATGTATCTAACCACTCACGTTCGAGGAACAGTCGCGGTTGAGTTATCATGGGCACATAGAAATCGGTGCGTCGTTCACCGGCCAGGGGGCCTACATAGCGCCGAGGTAGTACGCCAATGACGGTAAAACCTGTGTCACGTACCGTGAGAGTTTGGCCCAGAACATTGGGATCGAGACCATAGACGCGTTGCCAAAAAGGATAGGTGAGGACGGCTACCGGCGGAGCGCCGAGGCGGTCGTCATCGGGCGTGATCGGTCTTCCAATCAAAACCTGTGCGCCGTAGCCCTGGAAAAAATTGCCCGACACCGTCTGAGGGCTTGCCAAGGACGCAACGCCTCCAGTACTGATCGTTACGGGATCCTCAAAGTAGGAAAAGGCAAAAACATCAGAGAAACCTCGTGCCTGCTCAGCGAAATCCCGGTATGCGGGATACGGAAAGGACCCGCCATGTACTCTATGAGAATTGATGCGTCCGACATTCCCTTCAATCCGGAACGGTCGCAGCACTTGACCTGTCCAGTTGATCACACGCAGCTCATGTGGATTGCGGACCGGCAAAGACTTGTACAGGATGCCGTTGATCATGCTGAAGATCGCCGTGTTCGCTCCAATGCCCAGGGCCAATGACAGCACCGCCACCGCCGTGAAGCCGGGACTTCGGCGCAATTTCCGAAACGCGTACTTGATGTCATGGTAGGTTGTGGCCACCCCTTGGGCTCCGCACTTGAAGTTCTCGTTGATCGACCACCGTTGCCGGCTCCGCCACCGGCAACGGGCGGTCGCTTTGTAGCCGCTACTTCAGTCGGACCTTGTCATGCGAATCCCACTGCGACATGTCCGACAGGATGATCTCTTCACCGACCGCCAGCCCATCAACGACCTCGATCGTGCTGACCGAGCTGCGGCCGAGTTGGACGCGGCTGCGGACGGCGTACTTGCCCTCTTCGACGAGCTTGAACAGTTCCGCGGCGCTCTGATTGGAGGCGTACACTGGCCGGCCGACGTAGAGTATGTCGTCCAGCCGCTCGATTTCTATCGTGCCGACGACAGATAAATCGGGCCTCGCCCCCTCAGGCAGGGCCCCGCTGAGAGTCACATCGACGGTGACGTTGCCTTCCATGACGGTCGGATCGATGCGGGAGACCTTGCCGGCGACGGTTCCGTTGTAGGTATCCACTTCTGCTGGCAAGCCGATGATGACGTCGCGGGCCTGCACCTCGGGGATCTTCAATTGGGCCTTGAGCCGCTTGGGATTGGTAATCCGAGCGAGAATCGTTCCGGCTGAGACCGACTGGCCCAACTCGATTTTCTCTTTCACCGAGGCCAGCACGCCCGCGGTGCCGGCCCGGACGTGTAGCGAATCTACCTGGCTCTGACGCAGGTTGAAAAGCGACTCGGCCTGGCGCAGCGTCGCCTCCACCTCGGCGATCTGGGCCGGGATGGTCTGGTTCTCGAACATGGCGAGACGCTCCCGGTTGATTTCCAGCAGCTTCTCCTGGTCGGCCGCCCGGGCCTGTGAAAGCTGGTAGTTCTGTTCGGAGATCAGATCGTCGTCGAATTGCTGCTGGTCCACCTGGGCCCGGAGCTGGTATTCCCGCAGGGTCGCCTCCATGCGGGCTTGCTCGGCCTTCATGCCCAGCAACTGGTCCCTCAGTTGCGTTTTCTGGGAATCCACCTTGGCGCGGGCCGAGTTCAGTTGCGACTGGGCCTCGAGCCGTTGCAGTTGAACCTCGGGGTTGCTCAGTTCGAGGATCACAGTGTTGGCGTCGACAATGGCCCCGGGCTCAACTAAAATGCGCACCACACGCCCGCTGACCGTGGCCGGCACGACCAAGACGTCTTCCGAGACGAGCGTCCCGACGCCGCGAACCTGGCGGAGCATGGGGCCGCGCTTGACCGCGTCGATCCAGAGGGTTCGCCGGTCCACGGTCGGGGAGGCAGGCTCCAGACGCGACAGACCCAGCGTGACCAGGCCAAAAACGACGATAACAACAGTGATGGCCACGCCGCGACGCAGCCAACGGTTCCGTTTTGCGTTCTTTCTTTGTATGTCCATGGCCTTCTCTTAAGCAACCCCCGTGCCAGTCCTGGTTTCCCAATCATCGCCCTTTTTCAGTGCTAAGATCGCCGGTTCGGGCTGGATCGGCCCTTCGGAATTGTCCGTTCACAGAAAAGACGCGCCCAAAACCGCACAGGTTGTGCTGGATTCAGGATCTTTGTCTTTATTTCGTCCGTCGCGAGCACACCTCAGCCACGGGCGGGTGTTGGAGGACCCAATGGACGTGCGAAAGTGAAGCAGTTAGCGGGTTGTGGTTAATCTGAGAAGGGCGCGGCAACCTGGGAAGTTTGGGCGCGGTGCCAAGCTCAGGGAGCCGCCATGGGCCTCGGCAATCTGGCGGCCCAGCGTCAGACCGATTCCGGACCCGCGCGGCTTGGTCGTGAAGAAGGGGATGAAGGGGTCGTTCGTGGTGAGCAGGCCCGGACCGTCATCGTCAATCCAGACCTCCACTTGTCCCCGAGCGACCGTCCACCCGATCTCGACCTGCCCGTCGCCATCCGGGTGGCCTTCAGTGCTGGCTTCCACGGCGTTGGCGATGATATTGATCAGCAGTTGCTCCAGATGGCCGCGATCGCCGCGTACGGTCACCTCCGGCCCGGAACGCACCGACACAGCCATTCGCTTCTCCAACCCCACCACGTGCCGGACGCAAGAGCCGATATCGACCTCGCCTGGGCTGGGCTCGGGCAGGTGGGTCAGCCGCGAGTAGGAGGAGACGAATCGATCTAACTCGGCCGAACGCTCGGCGATGATCTCGAGGCCGCCCCGCAGATCCTCTTCCCAGTCGGTGGGCCGCGGCTGACGCAGCGCCAGCGCCAGCAGGCTCTCGGCCACCGATTGGATCGGGGTCAGCGAATTGTTGATCTCGTGGCGCAGGACCTGGATCAGCCGCTTCCAGGCGAGCCGTTCCTCTTCGTGTAGAGTTCGCGTAAGGTCAGACAAGAAAACGAGTTGGTGCGATATGCCCTTCTCGCGATACCGCCCCCGGCGGACCTCCCAACGCCCTGAGCCGCCGGGTAGGACCAGATCGACGACGCGGGGGGTGGGTCCACCCAGGCAATCGCCGAGGCCGAGCTCGGCCGCCTCGTAGCCGAGAATCTCCCGTTCCTCGCCGCCGAGCAGCTGCCGGCCGTTGTCGTTGACCAGCCGCAGCCGATGATCGGCATCGAAGCCGAACATGGCGATGTCGATCTGGACCATGACCTTGCGCAGCAGGGCCGTCGCTTCGACCGCCCCGAGACGCTGCTCGCGGAGGAAATCCGCCAGGGCATTGAGCTCCCACACCGTCTCGCCCAGCGCATCGTCCTGGCATGCACCGCGAGCTCGCAACGCGTAGTCGCCTTCACGCAGGGCGCCGATCAGGTTGCTCACCGTACGCAGGGGAAAGGCCACGACGGTCCGCAGGTGCAAGGCGTACCCCAGCCACATGCCGGTCAGCAGGACCGTCAAGGCGATCTTCGATCCGGTTGTATACGCCGATCGCCAGACGTAGATAAGCGAGACGATCGAACCAGTTGCGCCCGTCATCAACGCCAGATAGAGGATGCGGGATTCATGCTTCATCTGCCGGACCTGTCCATTCTCGAAGCGCCTGGGTCACGAATCGATGCTACTGTAACCCATATTTCTCCAGCCGTCGATAGAGACTGCCTCGACTGAGCGCCAGCGCTTGTGCAGCCGCACTGACGTCCCCGCCGGCGCGGGCCATGGCCTGCGCCACCACCATTCGCTCAACCTCGTCGAGGGTCATCTCGTCCCAGCGCGGCTCGGCGTCGCTGCGAGTAGGCAGGCCCAGGTCGCTGGCCCGTACGTGCTCGCCTGAGGCCATGAGAACGGCCCGCTCGACGATGTGGTCCAGTTCCCGCACGTTGCCCGGC
>CP070782.1:2049526-2062331 GCA_020346325.1 Phycisphaerales bacterium | reverse complement strand
GTAGTCCCCGGTCACCAGTTCGGCCCAAAGGTGTTCACGGCCCTCGTCCGTACGCAGCTTCGCGTAAATGCTCGCATAGCCGACGACGTCTTGGAATAGGCGTCCTCCGCGTTCGATGGCATCGAAGTACGGTCGGTAGACCAGGGCGCCGATTTGCTGCCCGGATTCGTCGGCCGGCACGACGGCCCACAACTCGTGCGGGCGGGCCACCGGTTTGGGCCGCAGCAGCATTTCGTTGAGGATGCCGAACAGGGCCAGGTTGGCCCCGATGCCCAGCGCCAGCGTCAGCATTGCCACGGCCGCAAACCCGGGCGACTTCCGTAACGCCCGAGCAGCCAAACGAAGGTCTTGCCACCACATCGTCATAGTCCGTCTCCCGGCGCCTAGCCCCGCTGCGTCACGGTAGCCGTCACCGTTCCGCCTGGGCCGCCTCCATCCCTTTGGCTTGCAGCACTGTAATTCGTGTCTGGAGATCGCTGGCTCCCAGCAAAAAGGAGACCCGGCAGGTGGACCGCCAGAACGGAAATCATACAGACGATTACGCAGATTAGCATCTGCATCTGCTTCGAGGACGACCTGACGAACTTGCATCGGGACAGGATCAAGAAAGTTATCGCGCACAGTATCGCGCCGGCGAGCCCGTACACCGTCTGCGTGACGGCGTCCGGCGGACCCAATAGCCCGCTGATGAGGAACGATCCGACGATGGCAAGAATGCTCTTCCGCTTCACGATTAGCTCCTCTCTCGCACCTACACCTCTACGGGCCGGGTCGTGGAAGCCTCTCCCGTGATGCCTTCCCCGAATACGCCGCATTCACAAGGATAGACGAAACGATCTCAGAGGTCAAGCGGCAGCGCCGTAGATGCGTAGAAGTGTGGGAGTGACGACGTGTGTGGCCGGAATGCGGTGGTATTCATCTCACCGGTCGCAAAACAGGCGTGCGCATGTCATTTCGACCGGAGCGGAGCGGAGTGGAGAAATCTGGTCGCGAACGGACACTGCGCGGTTCTCTTGGGTACACGCCGGGACCGGGGAGGCCGGGGGCCTGTCCGGAAGGCCCCGGACTGGATCGAGTATGCGCCCTCATCTCGGCGAGATCTCTCCACTGCGGCCCGGCGGTGCCGGCCCTTCGGTCGAGATGACAACCGGGGGGCAGAAAGCTGCCACCAAGTGCCGACCACGCGCGCGACGCTGGGGCAGCGAGATTCTGCCTGACGGCGGAGAGTGATGTATGTATGATGAGGAACGAACATTCTCTCTATGTCAATCGTAGATAGAAAATAGTCGATCGTTAATTCGGACGGCGCATGATGGTCAGGCAGATGCACATGTCGGTGGCTTGGCAGGGGGCCAGGGAAGCGGCGGGGCTGGTTCGGGTGCCCACGGTGTCATCATTCGTGCAAAGCAAACCCAATTTCTGGGCAGGGCGAAGTGATCTTAAGTGCTTTATGAGGCGTGTGTTATCGAAAATGATGTGGGCTGGCCCGAGTCAGAGGCAAAGCCAATCAAAGCCAATTTGGGTGTGTGGGGCCGAACAATACGGGGTGGCGTACGCAGTAATGTCAAACAAAGCCAATTTTCGGCGTTTTCGGGGCGAAAACTCGGTTCGGGCGGAAAAACAAAGCCGATTTCCGGACAAAGGGCGTGCCGGTTGGTCGGGCCCGGCGGTCGGGGTTGCTTTGGAGCGGCGGTCCTGGTAGACTTCTCGGGCCGAAAGGGAAGAATCGTTCGTTTGTGTATGTGAGGAGAATTCAGAATGTTGCATCGATGTGAAGTCTTGGTTGTGCTCGTGGTTGTTCTGGTTGCCGGCACGTGTTTCGGGGGCGATTGGGCCGAATGGTGGGGCCCGAACCGCGACGGCTGCTCGCCTGAGACCGGGTTGCTAAAGGCCTGGCCCGAAGGCGGGCCAAAACTGCTGTGGAGAGCCAGCGGCCTGGGCGCTGGGTTCTCGACCGTCGCGATTGCGGGCGAGCGGATCTACACGACGGGCGAAGAGGGCCGCTCGTGCTACGTGCACGCCCTGGCGCTCGACGGGGGGCAGAAGCTCTGGAGCACTAAGCTGGGCAAGGCCGGGGCCCCGGGTTGGGGCGGTTTCAAAGGCCCGCGCAGCACCCCCACGATCGACGGCGATTTGCTGTTCGTGGTCGGTCAGTACGGCGAACTGGTCTGCCTCAAGACGGCTGACGGCGCCGAGGTCTGGCGCAAGCACATGAGCGACGACTTCGGCGGCGAACTGCCCGAATGGGGCTACAGCGAGTCGGTTCTGGTCGACGGCGACCAGGTCGTCTGCACGCCCGGCGGTTCCAAGGGGGCCATCGTGGCTCTGGACAAACGCACGGGCCGACTCCTGTGGCAGACGAAGGACTTCACCGACGAGGCCCACTACTCCTCGATCGTCATCGCAGAGATCGCCGGCGTCAAGCAGTACGTCCAACTGACCCCGGCAAGCGTGGTCGGTGTCGGCACCGATGGCACGGTCCTGTGGCGCACCGAGCGCAAGGGCAGGACCGCGGTGATTCCGACGCCCGTGGTTCGGGGCGACAAGGTGTACGTCACTAGCGGTTACGGCGTGGGCTGCAACCTCATTGAGGTCGAGCGGGCCAGCGACAAGCTGCAGGCACGTCAGGTATACGCGGAGAGGAACATCGCCAACCAGCATGGCGGGGCGTTGTGCGTGGGCGACTACATCTACGGCTATTGCGACAGCAAAGGTTGGGTCTGCCAGGATATGGCAACGGGCGAGATCAAGTGGGCAGAGAAGGGTGAAGTTGGCAAGGGTTCGCTGACCTACGCCGACGGGCGGCTGTACCTGCGTGCCGAGGACAAAGGCACCGTCGGGCTGATCGAGGCGACGCCCGCGGGCTATCAGGAGGTGGGCCGCTTCGTGCAGCCGGACTTTGGCAAGCCCAAGACCTGGCCGCATCCGGTCGTTTCCGGCAAGAAGCTTTACCTCCGCGATCAGGGCCACCTGTTCTGTTACGATGTGCAGGCCCGCTAGATAACGGAGATTAATTAGATGACTTGTGCCTCCGGATGCGATATGACCGGTTGAGCACCCGTACGCGGCCTCGAACGGAAGGCCGACGGCAATGTGTTTTTGGCGTGTTGTGACGCGATTAAGGAGGCCGGATTGGCAAGAGATAACTACGGGTTTCAGAAACGCAGGAGAGAACTGGCCAAGAAGAAAAAGAAGGAGGAGAAGCGGCTGCGCAAGCTGGCCAAGGCCAATCCGCAAGCTGCTGAGAATACGGATGAGGGTGTTGGGGAGGCTGCGGCTGCCGACGTGCCGGCTGAATCCCAAGCCGCGCCGGCAGACGTCGAGGGTGGACCCGTCGAAACCGATCACTGATTTCGGATCGCTGCAATGGGGTCGGAGGAGACGTTTCAACTGAGGTCTCTGGCCAGTGGATGGCGGACCGGGCGCTTCGCGGCGCTGGAGGCGTTGGGCGGGCCCCACCTGGTCACGACGCGGCGCGGGCCCGACGTAGAGCGGGTCCGCCACGACCCGGCGGCAGCCGGCACCGAAATTGCCGATTCCCTCGATCTAAGCGCCGTGGCCTTCCTGGACCAGGTCCACGGCGGCGACGTTCTGGCCTGTCGGGAAGGGGGACTGGCCGGTCGCGCCGATGGACTGGTGACTGCCACGGCAGGGTTGCTGTTGCTGGGCAAGAGCGGCGACTGCCCCATCGTCCTGATCGCCGACAAACAGCGCCGCGCGGTGGGCTTCGCGCACGCCTCCTGGCGGGCCATCGTAGCCGGGGTCGTCCCGGCGGCAGTGCGGCAGATGGTCGCTCTTGGCTGCCGTCCGGCGGACCTGGTCGCCTGTATCTGTCCGTCGGCGGGGCCGGAATGCTACGAGGTTGGCGATGAGGTTCGAACCGCGGCCCTCAACGAAATCGGCCCTCACGCGGCGGCCTTCTTTCGGCCCGGGCGCCGTGGCAAAGATCATCTCGATCTCTGGACCGCCAACGTCGACGCGCTGAGGCGTTCAGGGGTGCCCCCGACATCGATTCACGTAGCTGGGATGTGCACATTGTGTCGCAACGATCTGTTCCCCAGCTATCGGTGCGAGGGTAACGCCGCGGGACGATTTGCCGCCGTCATCGGACTGCCTGCGACGGCAGGCGGCCAGGCTGGAAGGCAAGCCCGCCTTGGTTAGGGACTGAGGCGAGGATTGATCGCCAATTGATCCCGGAAGATCTCGCCCGTGAGGTAGTCGGTGAACGTGACTTTGACCGTCAGGGGATTGGCCAGGATGTCGAGTTCCGCCGGCGCGTCAAACACGAGGCGATAGCTGGCCGAGACCAGCGTGTCGAACCACATGCTCCGCAGATCATCCGGTTCCACCTGCCATTGATGGAGCAGGGCCTGACCGTTGAGATTGTCGAGATTCCAGAGCTGCACATTGACCGTGCCGGACGCCTTGAATGCATCGCCTTCCGGGTCGATGGGCGTGAAGTAGACGATGAACTTCTCCCGTATGCCGTCATCGTCCTTGTCGTAGAAATTGCTGTACTTGGTGATCTGGATGCTGGTCAGTGCGTAGGGGTTGGCGTCCTTGTCCCTGGGGATCGCCGAGAGGGCTTGGATCTGCTCGGCCAACTGCTCGTTCTCGGCCCGGGCCTGCTGGAGATCTCGCATCAGCTCGGTCTTTTCCCGTTCGATCCGCTGGGCCTTGATCTCATGCGCGTCCTTGCGGGCACTGCCTATGCCACAGCCCGTCACGAACCACGGTGCCAGGCAAACGGTGACAAGGCCGAGTGTCCCTGCGACGGATTGTCTTGGCTTTGGGAGTCCCACGCTTGCACCGCCTAATCAGTCACTCATTTGTCATCGGTATCGGTGTCTCGGTCCTTCACGATTTCCGGAGCCTTCTGGAGGATGCGATCGGCCAGCCCATAGTCGATGGCCTCTTCGGCGCTGAGCCAGAGATTGCGGTCGCAGTCCTTCTCGATCTTCTCGGTGCTTTGGCCGGTGTGTTTGGCCAGGATTTCATAAAGCCGATTTCTCAGCCGCAGAATCTCCTGGGCCTCGATGTCCAGATCGGTGGCCGGCCCCTCGAGGATGCCCATGATCAGCGGCTGGTGTACGAGGACGCGGTTGTTGGCCAGCAGGAAGCGCTTCTCCGGATGGCCTCCCGCCAGCAGGACCGCCCCCATACTGGCGGCCTGACCGACGCAGTAGGTTGCGACATCGCAGCGCAGGAACTGCATCGTGTCGTAGATCGCTAGGCCAGCGGTAATCGAGCCGCCCGGCGAGTTGATGTAGAAATGGATGTCGCTCTTGCTGTCTTCGTTGCTCAGGAACAGCATTTGGGCGATAATCAGGTTCGCCACGTCGTCATTGATCGAGCCGCCCAGAAAGACGATCCGGTCCTTCAGGAGCCGGGAGAAGATATCGTACGCCCGCTCGCCGCGACCGGTTTTTTCGATAACGATAGGTACCAGGTTCTGATTCACAGCCATCTGCGTCTTTCCTTCGTTTGTCCCAGTTGATTCGACCGGCCCTGGCGGGCCGACCCTCGAGGCCGGCGACCGATTAGCTCTTGTCGTCCGAAGAGGCCTTGTCTTCGGTGCTCTCGCCCTGACCGGATGATGCGTGCTCGGTCTTCTTATCCTCTTCCTGCTCCCGGAGCACGTCGTCGATGAGGCCGTAGTCCTTGGCTTCGGCGGCGCTCATGTACCGGTCACGCTCGGTTTCTGCGAGGATCTTCTCGACCGGCTGACCGGTGTGCCTGGCGAACACCTCGCTGAGCATCTTCTTGGCCTTGAGGATCTCCTCGGCCTGGATCTTGATATCGGCCGCCTGTCCCGTGACGCCGCCCCAGGGCTGATGGAGCATGACCTTGGCATGCGGCAGGGCGAACCGGCTGCCCTTGGTCCCGGCCGCCAGGATCAGCGCGCCGCCCGACTGGGCCCGGCCGATGCAGTAGGTCGCCACCGGTGAGCCCACGAAACGCATCGTATCGTAGATGGCCATGGTGTCGTCGACAGAGCCGCCGGGCGAGTTGATGTACAGGCTGATCTCGCGTCCCCGTTTGAGGTTGTCCAGGTACAGCATCTTCATGATGACTTCGGCCGCCCGGGCGTAGTTGATCTCACCGATCAGAAAGACGATCCGGTTCTCCAGCAGCATATCGTCGAGACTCATCTGACGATAGCGCTGATACTGACCGCCGCCGTACTGGTTATAGGTATCTGCGTAACTGCTGACGAATCGCGCAGGGTGTTCTATGGACATGCGATCTTCCTCTTATTGATCCTTCTCTTGAGCCTTCTTCTTCGTTGTTTTCTTGGCCTTCTTGGTCTTCTTTTTGGCCTTTTTCGGTTTCTTCGTGGCCTCAGCGGCCTCAGTTTCCGTGATATCGGCCGATTCGAGGAGCTTGTTGATACATTTGTTCTGGCGGATGTCCATGCGGAACTGGGCCAGCGAGCCGTCCCGCTCCATTTGCTCTTTCATCTTCTCCGGACGCTGGCCGCGCTGGATGGCCAACTGGGCGATATGTCCGTTGATTTCCTCTTCCGTGACCTCGATTTCCAGTTTATCGGCCACTTTGTCCATGATGAAGAAGGTCTTGAGCTGTTCCTTGGCCGCGTCCTCGCTGCCGGCGCGAAGCTGTTCCATCTGCTCCTCGATCTGCTGTCGCGACAAACCTCGTTGCAGCAGGTTGATATACTGCCGCTGGAGAATCGTACCGGCCTGACGCGCCACGATATCCAGGGGCAGATCGAACTCGGTGTTGTCCAGCAGGTACTGGTAAATCTGCTCGCTCATCTCGTTGCGGATGCGGGACTCGTTCTGATTCTGGAGGTTGTCGCGGACCAGGTCGCGCAGTTCCTCCTCGGTCTCCACCTGATAGCGCTGGAGGAAGGCCTCGTTCAGCTCGGACGGCTTGAGATACTTGATATCCTTGATGTTGATCTCGATCTCAATCTTCCGGCCGCGGTACTCCTCCCGGAAATGGGTCTTGGGCACCTCGACCGTGGTGGTTTTCTTGTCTCCGGCCTTGGCACCGATGAGCAGTTCATCCAGCTTCTCGATGGGAACGGTTCCGACTGAGCCATGGGGACGGACGTAGATTTCGGTGTTGTCCAGCTTGGCTTCAGCCTCGATGACCGTACTGTTGGTCTCTTCTTCCTCGCCTTTGTCCGCCTCTTCGGCCAGCGTGGCCTTCTCTTCCTCGGTCAACTCGGGTCGGAGCAGCACGTCGGCAACGACCTGGTCGTCCTGTTCGACCTGGCCGTCCTCGCGCGGGGTCCAGACACCCGCCCAGCGGCAGAGCTGCTCGATTTCGCGCGTAATCTGCTCGTCGGTGACCTCAAGCTTGGCCCGGTTGACGGCAATGCCTTCCAGCTTGGGCAGCTCGAATTCCGGCCTGACCTCGGCCTCGAAATCGAATTTCATCGGCCCGGCGGCCGGCAACTCCACTTTCTCGAAGTCAATGTCCGGGTCGCCCAGGATATCCAACTCGTTGTCCTTGATGGCCGCCTCGCTGGCCTCGGCCAGCAGCTTGAGCTTGATCTGCTCGTTGGTTTCCTTGCCAAACCGCTTCTCCAGCAGCCGGCGGGGGGCCCGACCCTTGCGAAAGCCCGGGACAACCGCCTCCCGGCCAAGCTCGGTGTACTGCTCGTCGATGGCGGCCTTGATGCTCTCTTCGGGGATCTCAATGACGAGCTTCTTCTTGCAGGGCCCGGCCTCCTCGACAGTGACGGTGTTCTTCGAGGTCTTTGGCTCTTGCTCGGCGTCGGCGGCGGTCGCCTGATCTTTCGTTTCTTCCTCCATCTTGGTGCTCCCAGACAGATGTTCGTGCGGCTTGGTTCCAATAACAAAAAATGGCGTCAGGGAAAACACCTCCCTTAGCCAGATCATCGTGATTACCGGCTTCACAGCCCGGGGCTACGAAGCTTAGCATATCGACGACCAACGCCAAACTACCCGTTAGCCGGTAACTCGTCGATACTATTTGGGTTCCCCAACGCCGGTGTGCGTCCCGAGGGTCCCATCCTTAGGACAACTCCTAAAAAGCGGGCGATGAGATTTGAACTCACGACATTCACGTTGGCAACGTGACGCTCTACCGCTGAGCTACGCCCGCGAAATACGGCGGTTAGTATACGCTCGTCGGGGGTGCCTGACAACCCCTTTTTGGCAAAAATCTGCTGTTTTTTGCGGTCTGTTCGAGCCTAAAAGGCTGCCCCGGGGGTACTTACGGCAGCCGCCACGGCCAGCACCAGCAAGACGATTGCCATTTCGATAAGCGAGGTTCCCGGCGTTCTTTCGCCCATGTGATCCTCCTGAAAAGCCCGATGGTACTGCCGGTTTATCGACCGGATGGGGGCAGGACTGAACCGGGAATCGCGCCGGCTGGTAGCGGCCGTGGCAACAGTCATTTCATTCCCAGCAAACGAATATTCTTTCTGGCTATTACCGTGGCCACGTGGTAGGATAACATGGTTGGGTATGGCGCCCCTTTAAAATGGGTGGGTTCTCCATGAGGCTCGGCGCTTCGAGGGGGGTGTGCGTACGCAGTGGATCAAGGCCACATTGGCTACGCACCGGGGGCGTCTCAGCATCACGGCCGGCTTATGAGAAGGGGAGCCAGGTAACATGTCACTGAAGTATGTCGTCATCAACGATGGGAAATTGGTCATTGAGCGATGGGCCGGTGCGGTCGGCCACGCTGAACTTCTGGCACACGAGCGGAGGAAGCTCCAAGACGAGTCGATCGCCCCCGGCGCCAGGGTCCTGACCGATGCCCAGGCGGCCACACTGCCGGAAACGACCCTGGATCGCGTGCACGAGATTGCGGAGATCTACGGCGATTCGGGCAACAGGACCCGCATTTCCGCCTCGGCCGCCATCTTCGGCAGTGCCGATTTCGAGAAGGGCAAGGTCTGGGAGGCCGAGGTACGCAAGCATGGAGTCAACGCGATCGTGTTCAACAACCTGGAGGTGGCCTGTATTTGGCTGGGAATTGACCTGAAAGAGACACAGGAGTTGCTCGACCACATCGACACCTGACCGCGGCCATCGGCAGATGGCCCGTTAGGTGGGCCAGTTTGAGTGTTTGGCAAGGGCAGCAGGACAGTGGGGGCGGCCCGTTGGGGCGACTGGGGGGCCTTGGGAGGGATTTGCAAGGCGAGATTGCAAAGAAAATGTGGAACACCGGCCCGTGATCGTGTATCCTATAATCTAATCTATCTTGTAGGCTACGCCGAAGACATGGATCTAGGAGAACTATGATGAACAGGAAACAGGGATTTACGCTGATTGAGCTTCTCGTCGTGATTGCGGTGATCGCGCTATTGATGGGTATTCTGATGCCGGCGCTGAACAGGGCCAGAAGGCAGGCGAGAATGATCACGTGCAAGTCCAACCTGCGTCAGTATGCTCTGGCCGCGAAAATGTATTCCGGCGATTGGGACTTCAATTTCCCCTATTCCTTTACGTGGCTCTACAACCAGGGCGGCGTCAACCACAACTGGCACGATCCGAGCAACAATCTCGATCAACACCCGGAACTGGCAGGTTGTATGTGGCCGTATCTCAAGGGGCTGGGCATTCACCTATGTCCCGATTTTGACGTGCTGGCCCGGACTCTTGGCTGTGGAGGCACCCGCGATCGCCCTACGCGATGCGACATTCCTCTTGACCCGCAGTATAGCTATACCATGAACTCCCACCTCAACGGAGACGCCTGGAACAGCGTGCCGGCCGAGTACAGGGCAGGCATCAGTCAGTTCCGCAAGGAGACCATGGTGAAGAACCCGTCGAAGGTGTTCTACTTCAGCGAGGAGAACCCTTGGGTGATCCCGGAGTTGAACGTAGCCGGGATCAATGATAACAACACGCGTTGCCGGCCGGACAATCAGGCCGACAGTCTCGGGACCTTCCACAAGGCCCCCAAGGGAGATCTCAATAAGGGCGTTGTCAATGCGAGCTTCGTGGATGGCCACGTTGACACTGTGTCGGCCTATCCGGCCGACGAGCCCCCGTTCAACAGCTTCGTTCTAAGCTGGCCCGCCGGTGGCGTCGTCCCGGTGTTTTAGCAGACGCGCAGCGTTTACGGTGAGACACGACAAGAGATCTGATCGGTGGCGGTTCCAGTACGCTGGAACCGCCACTTTCATTTCGCTTGATCCTACCTGACGCGGATCGAGCCGCTGCCGGCGCGGGCCGAGAGACGACCTGAGCCTTCACCGACCGTGCCGCGGATGCGCTTCTTCTTGATGCTGCCCGCAATCGTCAAAGGCAGATCCGTGTGAATCGAGCCACTGCCGACGGAGAGATCCACTTGGCCGGCAAAACTCGGCGGGATCGTGACATCGACGCTGCCCGAGCCGGAACTCAACTCCGCCACGACGTCGCCCGGCGCCGCGGGCACGAAGGCCACGGAGACGCTGCCGCTGACGGATTCGGCCTTCAGCCGCGTGCAGTCGATCTGCTCGGCGGTGGTTCTCCCGCTGGAGGAATGGAGGTCAACCGTCTGGGCGCGGGCGTCGGTGAGCGTGACGCTGCCACTGGCCGAGCGCATCCTGATCGAATCGGCCTCGACGCTTGTGGCTCTCACCGAACCGGATGCGGCGTGCAGATCACAGGTGCCGATCTGCATGGCGTCGGACAGCTTGACGCTGCCGCTGGCGCTGCCCAGATGCACATCTCCCTCTCGGACCGCCTCACAACGCGCCGAGCCGCTGGCGGTGCGAAGGTTCACCGAGCCGGTGATGTGAGCCGCTTCCACCGACCCGCTGGCGGTTTGGCCCTCGACGTTGCCGGTCAAGTAGGTCAGGTTGAGCGAGCCTGAGGCGCTGTTGCAGTTGACGTGGATTTGGCGGGGCGCCACGATCTGGTAGCTGATGCTGATGGATTGCCGCTTTCTCTGCGGCGGCCGGTCGGCTTTGATCTCCAGCCTGCTCCCGCTTGATTCGAAACCGATGCTCACCTGTTCGGCCAGTTCCTGCGCTTGTTCTTCAGAGGCGGCGTGAGCGGTGATCGTGGCAACGACGTGGACGGCGTCGACGTCCTGGCCGGTAAGGTGGATCGAGCCGCTGGCCGTGCCCACGGCCAACGTCGCTCCGGCCTCCAGGGGATGCTCCAGTTCCACCGTCCGTTCCACGTTCGCTGTGGGCCACCAGCCGTCCATGTGGAGGATACAGCCGCCGGCCGGCAACAGGAACGTGGCAAAGACGAGCGTCAGTGTGATCGATGCGTTCGGTCGCATGGTTCTACCCTCGTTTCTTCTGATCCGGCACCATCTGTTCAGCCGCGCACTCCAGAGATTACGGTATATCTCGTTGGTCGCGGGCCGCAAGGGGCTATTGCGAAAATATCCCGAATTTACCGGCGGATCGACGGGGAACCAGCGTTATCACGCCGGATTCTCGGCGACAATGCCGACGATGTCGAGGTCGTACTTCTGGTAGCTGGTGTACGTACCGCGCAACCACAGCACGACGGTTTGGGGACCGCATCCGATCGGTACAATGGGGCGAATGTTGTCGCTGTCAGAGTCCTTTGTGACCGGACGCCAAGTCCACGTGGCTCCGCCGTCGCGGGTCCGTCCGGCGTAGATCTCATAATGGCGCCGCTGGTCGGCACGGCTGGTCAGGGGCCGGCCGGTGATCGGGTCGGCGTCGGTGGCGATATAAAGTCTGTTGGGGTCGGCCGGGTCCAGAGCGACCAGGCCCGTGTAGTGTTCCTCTCCGGTGTAGAGGGCCGTGCCCGCGTGGGCGAGAAAGCAATCGTTCCAGGTGTGCCCGTTCCAGCGGGCGTAGCGGTAGTGGATTCCGTTCGGGTCCAGTTGCTTCTGGACGCTGTAGGCGAGGTAGGGATAGCCGTCAGAATCCAGGTGCAGGTCACACATCCAGGCCACGTGGTCTTTGTCACCGGTACATATTGTGGTCGCCTGGTCCGGGCGGATGGGGCCCTCGCCGGCACCATGAATTGCCGTGCCGTCGGATCGGTGCGGTACGCCGTCCTTCAGATAGGCGTGGTAGATGCTGTTGGGGAAGCTGTGGGGGTGGTGCTCGGTGGTGATGAAGTGGATCGTGTCGCGGTTGTTCGACGCGTACTTGACGTAGGGCCGGCCCGCGAAGGCGATCAGCCGCCCGCCGTATTGCCAGCTCGCGCCGGAGTCGTCGGAGAAGATCCAGTTCGGATTCCACTGCTCGCCGCGATAGAAATCGTAGAGCCTTCCGTTGCCGTCGCCTTCGTCGGAGAGGAAGAAGAGATTGGAGTAGGTCACGCCCGCCTCGCGCGTGACCTGCCGTTCAGGCTGCCACGTCGTGACGTCTGCGGGGTGGGTCGAGATGCGGTATCGGATCAATTGTTCGCGGCCGTGCGTAGCATAAACCGCCAGGATTCGGCCGTCGGGCAGGGCCAGCAGGGCAGGAGCGTCGTGGTCGTCATTCTCGAGGCCCGCGTGAAGAACCGTCGTGGTGGGCGGGCCGCCCGAGGCGAGATCGAAAGATGTCACTTCGATGTTTCCCCCGCGCCCGGTGCCGTCGGTGCCCCGTGCGTTGGCGACCGAAGCGATGAGCAGGTTGCCGTCCACGATGATCGCGCGCTCGTCCTGGAACCAGCACCAGCCGCCGTTGTCGTTGAACGTGATGACCTGTCGGTCCGAGGCCGCGAGGCACGCCCGACCTGAGCCCAGCAGCAGCGATGCCATCAAGGTGACAACGATCGAGATGCGCGCTTCGTTTGGTTGGTCCATGTCGAGGATGTCCTTTTGCACCATACCTCAATCCGGCCTGCATGGCGACAGCCGTGCCGACAGCTTACCGGTTCGCGGCGGCTCTGTC
>CP070782.1:2044801-2049426 GCA_020346325.1 Phycisphaerales bacterium | reverse complement strand
GTGTCACACCCCCCTCCCCAGAAAGTGATATCGGTACCGAACTCGTCTTTCAACTTCTGCGGCTCCATGTCACGGCAGTTGGTCTGGACCGGGTTGATCACGTCGAACCCCGCCTCGATCAGATCGGGCAACAACTGATAGATCGATCCGCACGAATGCAGGAAGGTCTTCATGGACGTGTTCCCGTGGACGTATTCGCACAGTCGCGTATGCCGGGGCTTGAAGAGCTTCCGGTAAAGTTCCGGCGGCATAAACGGACCACTGTCCATCCCCAGATCGTCGCCGAAGCGGACGATGTCGCAGATGTCCCCGACCGCGTCGCAGACCTTTGCTAGATTGGCCATATGCCGTTCCATCAGCGCTTCGAGAAGGCGTTCGACATTGGCCTGGTCGGTGTAGAGGTCCATGAGGAAATTGTCCATCCGGCGCAGGAACGTGCCCCACTCGAACAGGTTGCACCCGCAGCCGATCAATAGGGCCCGATCGGAGGATTGCCGCAACGCCTCCGTCTCGGCGCGAAGCTGTTGCCAGAAGTCGGGCTCGCCCGCATGGTCCCACGGGCTGTGCGCCAGAGCCGCCCAGAGCACCTGCCCCATCGCTTCATCGAGCGTGCTGTAGTCATCCGGATAGCCGTCGAGATAGGGGAAACAGGTCTGATCGAAGAACGTGCCGCCGGCCGGCATGCGCGCGATGACCTGCCCGTTTCGCACGGCCTCGAACGACCCGTCCGGCCGCAACTCCGGGTGAAACCACGCCGGATACTGGGCGGCACTGCCATCGGCCAGCGTCACGTCATACCACGCGTCATCGCTATCGTTGAAGGCCCGGCCAATATCCACGACGTCGATGCCAAAGTCATCAAGGATGTCGTCCTCGGGCTGGGCGAGTTGCTGAACGACATCATAGACGCGTGTATGCCCGCCGTTCTTGCCCAAGTGCTTCTTGAGACGGCCATAGGCGATAGCCGAGATGTTTGAACTCGGTGTCGCGCCCAGATCGACGGGAACGCGATCCGGCGTCTTGTGGTCAATGGCCGACAGAATGCACTCGCGCGGTCTCACGTCAGGTCCTCCCTGTGAGAAACAGGACAATGAAAAAGACACATGAGGCAGATGGGTCCAAAAGGTCCTATAGGACCTATCACGCGCCGGGACCATTGTAGTGACCGGCGGCGCGCCGGTCAATCGACCAGATCGAGGGAAAGCGACCGCTGCCGCCGGATAACCTCCAGCTTCAGCTTTCCCGTGGTCGCGTAGGCCAGAATTCCTTTGAGGTCGCTGACGCTCTTGATCGGTTTGCCATTGCAGGCGACAATCACGTCGTCCTTTTGGAGGCCGCTCCGAGCCCCCTGGCTGCCCGCTGGAACCTTGACGAGCAGCACCCCGGAGGGCGCGGGCAGCCCGTAGGCCGATTGATCGCCCAGCCCGGCGATGTCACGCACGCGCGCCTGCCAGATGGTCTGTAACTGTTCGACCGAGACTTCGGAATCGGCCATCTGGACCCACGGAATCTCCGGCGTGCGGGCAATGGCCTTGAGTTCGGGCTTCTGCACGCCGAACCGGTCCATGGGGAAATTCTGAAAGCCCAGCGCCAGCGCGGGCGAACCATCCTTGACGCGGAAGTCTCCGTGGGCCGGATCGACGAACAGTGCATCGGCGATAACGGAATGCGCATCCCGCTGCGACTGCTCGGCCAGCTTCTCCGCCGGCTGGGGCTGCATCACGCCGGCACGATGCACGAGGTTGCGATCCATTTCCTTCCCCCACGGCGTCGAAGGCATGCCGCCGGCCGGGTGGTAGTGGTCCGAGCCCGTGATGTTGCAGCGCACGATGTCCTGGCTGTGCTTGTACCAGACATGGGGGTGGAAACCGTTGTTGACCATGACGTTGTTCTCGACCACGCGGTAGAACCCTTCGCGGTTCTTGATACCACCGTGCAGGCAGAGGTTGTTGACAACGCGGTAATTGGACGAGCCGTCGTCCAGGTCGATATCCCAGCCGTGATCGCAGCGCCAGCGATTGCTGCGCAGGGTGATCGTTTTGACGACGTCGAGTAGGGGCAGATTCTTGTGAGCCTCCCAGGTCGCATCGTCGTTGAGGTCCAGGTCGGTCAAGCCCCAGAAACGGTCGCGGCCCCAGGAGTTGAACGAGCCGTGGTCGCCCGTCTCCTTGACGGTATCGAAGACGTCGCAGAACTCGATCACGTGGCCACCCCAGCAGCCGTCGCCAATATTGATACCGGCGCGAGGCACGTCGTAGATCGAGCAATGCCGCACCGTGATATCCTGGGCCAGCGTGATCTGCACCGGCGCCGTCTGCTTCTCGACGCGGCCGGACAGGTAGATCAGACAATCCTCGACGCGACAGTCGGCCGGGAAGTTCTGCGTCTGCGGGCCGGGCGTCTTGTCGATCTCCGCATAGCGCTGCCGCTGGGCGTATTCGAACAGCGGGTTCCGGGCCGCGTTTGGATCGCCGACGAAGGCCACGCCGTTGGCGCCCGCCCGGGAAATGTGGCAACCCTTCACCGTGATTCGGCGATTGTAGTTGTTCACGAAGACCGCATTGCCGCCGACCTGATCGATGTGACAATCTTCGATCGCGCAATCCTCGGTGCCGTCAACCAACACTGCGCCGCCGCGATAGGTGGTCCAGTCGCTGCGCAAGAGCGGTTCCTTGTTGTCCATGAACGTGCGCGCCGCGTGACGAAACGTCAGCCCTTGGAACGTCACGAAGCGAACGGGATCGCGCGGCGTACCCCGCAATTCGATCAAGTGTCGCAGGCGCACGGCTTCCACCAGCGCCTCGTTCATATCCACGCCGGGCGGATAGAAATAGAGCGTATCCGTCTTGTCGTCCAGAAACCATTCTCCCGGCGCGTCGAGTTCCTCGAAGATATTCTCGACGAAGCGGTATTTGGCATGCATGCCCAACTGGCGGTTATTTTGCCAGCCGCCCTCATACGTGACGCTGCCATCGGCCTTCTTGCCTGTGATGAGGTAGTGGTAGTCGCCCCACATGTGCCGGTGCATGGCATGAATATATCCCCCGCGTGGGTCCGCCCACCGCCTGGCGCGCTCGGGGCTGAAGGCCTCGGCCGCGTAGCCATTGAAAATCCGCTGGTTCGGATCGAAGTTGGGATAGCGCGCCATCGGCTGGCGTCGGCTATTGACGAACAGTTGGTCAGTCGTCAAACTGGCGGGCACGCGGGCCTTCATGATCCCGGCGCGATATGCCTCCCACTTCAGATCGAGTCGCAGGCCTCCGCTGATGACCGCCTTTTCGTCTCCATAGGCCCGATATAGAACCGGTGCGTCGCTCGTGCCGGAGTCAGCCGAGGTCAGGACGAGTGTTTCAGGCAGATAGTATGTCCCCTCCCGCAGAGAGATCGTCACCGACTCGCGCCGACGAACGGACCGAGCGGCACGCTGCGCCCGCTGCAAGGTCGCGAAGGGTTGGGCGAGCGCACCGGGATTGCCATCGTTGCCCTCCGGCGCGACGAAGAACTCCGCGGCGCCCGAGCCGACCCCCAGAATCGATGTGATGACGAGAATTACGAAAAAGATCTTATCCTCTTTCATCGTGTTGCTCTCCTGTAGAAACTGCCCCGGTCCGTTACCGCAGGACGATCTCATAGTACATGGTCTTATCGCGGGCGCCGTTGATCGTGAATTGTCCGCCACGCGTCGGGAGTGTGTCGTCTGCGCGCCGACCGTCATGGTCCAACACATTCACCTGTGCCACGTCGCGACCGGAGATAGCCAGAGTCGCCTTGACGGGCTCCATCAAAACGGGTCCGGCGCCGCGCTCGACGATCTCATCTTCCGATGCGCCGAGCTTCATGCCGGTATTGCGCGCACGGGCCAGAGCCACGACAAGCAATGATTTTGAGTCGCGAATATTTCTGTCCGGCTCACGGGCCGTGACGTAGATTGCACCGAAACGACACAGCGACGTGATACTCACGTCGCCCAGCCGACACCGCTGCCCTTCGGCAAAACCCACCACCGCCTTGGTGCCCGCCGTGTCGATCGTGAAGTATCCGCCCAGTTTGCGCCCCGGTGATTCCATCCATGTGAGCTGCCCCGTCGAGGAAACGACGGCGCCGTCCATCTCGAAGGGCTTGATATCCAAGGCAGGCGTCTCGCGATAGGTGTTGGTGAACTCGACCGCACATCGTGCAACGGCCAGGGCGCGGGCCGGCACCTTGTCCGTATCGAACGTCTTGACGTCATACTGCTGCACCACGCGGTCCTCGAAACCCAGCCTGCCCTCAACCAACGACGGCACGTGAACGTATAGCGGGGCATACAGTTTCGATTCCTGCACGTCAGCCCGCAAGACTTGCCGGGCCACGGCAGGGAACACGCCCAACACTTGCGGCGCTGTGACATCCCACCGATCGCGGCCGATGCGATCGCTGAACCCTCCGCTGTCGCGGTTCTGAAACATGTAGGACACGTCCCAGCCCTGCAAGCCCAAGCCATAGGCCCCCAATAGGGCCGGACCTTCGACGCCCCACTCATTAGGAAAGACGTGAATCCATTCGGACAGCATGAAGGGTCGGTCGCCGGCTTGCTGGAGCCCGACGCTCAGCGTCCCGGAACCGGCGGTGCGCAGCATGGTAGC
>CP070782.1:2041881-2044701 GCA_020346325.1 Phycisphaerales bacterium | reverse complement strand
TTCCCTTTGGCCAGGGCCAGGGGATTGCTGTGACATCATTGCAGATCCTGCAGGCTTACACTGCGTTTTGCAATCAGGGCCGCTGCATTGCTCTTCACGTGGATAAAGCGTTTCGTTGTTCTGACGAGGAACAAGAGCGCATTCTTTCCCCTGAAATTGCAGACTGGATGCGTAAAGACGCATTAACGGCTGTTGTAAATGAAGGGACAGCTCGGCGGGCTAAGCTCCAAACATATCAGGTTTTTGGGAAAACAGGAACGGCGCTGATCGCAAAAAATGGGCGCTATGACAACGGGGCATGCATCGCTTCGTTTGTCGGTGGGGCACCTGCTGAAAATCCTCGATTGCTTGTGATTGTCTCAATACGTCGCCCTGATCGATCGTTGGGGAAAGGCTATACGGGTGGTGCGGTCGCAGCACCTGTTGCTGCTGATATTTTGGATAGGGCACTCGCCTATCTTGGTGATTGAATCTTGAGTGTGGGCATTTTCTACGCTGACTTCGCCGTCAAAATCGTTGAAATTAAACTGGATAATGCCTCATCAGGGAACCCTTAGGACACGGCGCCCCCGCCTGGAGGACCCCTGCTTAAGAATTGCAGGGGCAGGGGGGGGCACAAGGATTTACTATACCTGCTTCCGCCGGCACAAGTTTACTATTGACGATTTACTATTTGGAGTCGTGGATGCGTGGGTGGTTTGATGGGGCGAGAGTATCTCATGGGCGCCGAGGTGAGTTAGAGGGACGCCTGAATGGTCTGGCTCTTGAATATGAACGTGTCGTGATGCCTCTAAGGCGCGGGGCCTGCGAGGCATTGTCCGGTGAGCTCAGTCTTCTGTGGGTTAGCCGCCGGGGAGGAGCCACTCCTGGGCAAAGATTCTGATATCGGGCGTACGGACCTGTCCGCTCTGGTCCAAGTCAGTTCCCTCGCACCAGTCGGGCGCTGAACACGAATCGAGCCAGTGGTTAGCGAGCTGGGCCCAGTCAAAGAAGTCAACCTGTGAGTTGCTGTTGAAGTCGGACCGGGCGATTATCTTTACGGCGTCGTCCAAACCGCAGGTGGCGGCCTCGCCGCACGGAGGTGTGACAATGAGGTTCCACGAGCCAGGGACAGCGCCGTCGAGGTCAACGTCGCAGGTAATGGTGTTTGTGTCCACGATGACGACGTTGGTCGCGTCGATCCTTCTGTCGTTGTCTCGAAACACGATGAGCTCTGCGTCGATGTTGATCAGGCGTAGATCGCCGCCGGTGGAGTTGGTCTGGAAGAATTCGATCTCCTCTCCGCCGCCGTTCTCGAAGTAGTCGAGGACGAGGTAGTAAGTGCCCTCGGCGGGGAAGTCGAAGGTCATGGTTCCGGCGGTTCGGTTCTTGATGACATCGGTGGTCGCCGGTCCGCGGGGACGGGAATTGGCGTACTCGCCGACGAGCTGGCCGTCAATCGAGAGGGTGAAGCCGTCGTCACTGTTGACGCCGAAGTACCGAATGCCGGGCGAGGGGGCGTAGATGTATCCGCTGAAGCGCACCGCGTAGTTGGTGCCGTCCACGTCATAGGGCGGGGCGAAGGAGGTTTCGTTCTCGGTGAACTCGCCGTGACCAACACCGCTATTGTACAGGTTTATCCAGGGGTGAACTGCGTATACGGGATCGCCGAGGCCGCGCTCGGGGTCGTCCAACAACAGTGTCGCGGCGTCAATACGGTCAAACGCTTGATCGCTCTGGACGTAGAGGGCGTCAAAGCCGAGCTCGTCCGAGGCCTTGGTCAGCGCAGCCCAGGTGGGCGATCCCGGCTCAAAGCTGCTGCCGTGGATTGTGAGCGATACCGTATCGGCGCCGGATACCGTGTTCGGCGCTACCGAGGCAATCCCACAAGCCACTACGCGGGTAATCGTGACGGAGTCCGTGGCCGTAAGTATGGGATCGCCTACAGTGTCAAGGCCCTGAAAGTTTAGCAGATTCGGGCCCATCTCGATGGGGACATCCACTTCGAAGACGTTGCCACCGGAGAATTGTGCGGGCATGACCTCGCCGTTGACCGAGATTCCCACCACTTCCAGCGAGGCGACACCTTTGATCGTTGGCGCCGAAGCGGACGTACAGAAATCCTCACCGCTGTTGGTGGTGATCTCGAAGACGAGGGGCTCCGGAACCAGGGGCAGGATGTAGGCTCGACGGTCGCGGACGAATGCTTTGATTCCGTCGCGTCGGCCGCTGCCAAGGCCGTCGGCGAAAAGGGCGTTGGCGGCATCATCGAGAAACTGGTCGAAGGGCGTCGGCGGGTCGGCGGTTCCGTAGGACGTCTGCCACGGGCCGTGCACGAGGTCCGAGAAGGCCCTCAAACATAGCGTCCTGTATTTGTAATGATTAAAGAACTGATTGACCTCCGGGAACTCGCCGGAGCTTACCGCAAACAGATCCGTAGTGGGACCATCACCCGATCCGAGCGTGAAGTCGATATCCCAGGGCAGCAGGTACCACCTACCCTCGGGCAGGGCGTAGTAGAAGTAGTTGTTCTTGCCTCGGTGGTAGCCGTAGCTGTCCCAATCGCCGACGGCGTGGCGAACCGCGAGGACGCGGGCGAAGTGCTGGGGATCGACGGCCGACTCGACGGCCTGCTCGTACGTCGGGCCGGAGGGCGTGTTCAGCGCAACGGCAAGATCGAAAAGATGGTCCCAGGTGTCGTTCTCACGATGCAGGCGCTTCTCAAATCCCCAGCGATAGGTCTCCTTCAGCAGGGGGTGGCTGGAGTCGTATTTCAGGCCTTCGTCGTAGTTGCTGAAGCCGGTGCCGTCAGCGGTGTACTCGAAGTAGTCGTCGATCTTG
>CP070782.1:2037765-2041781 GCA_020346325.1 Phycisphaerales bacterium | reverse complement strand
GGCCTGCGAATTGCGCCAAACGGACAGGCGTCCTCACATAGGCGGCACTGAATGCAATCGGTCGGCGTAATCGTCACGCGCCACTTCGACAGCCTGGACAATTGCCTCAATACGACGCCATAGGGACACAAGAATCGACAGTAAGGCCGACCGACAAACAGACCGATCAGCAGGAGACACGCTCCGAAGACCAGGAGATTCCAGTTGGCCCCCAGGCGGAAGAACCCGACAAATGGATCGTAGCGGCAGATGATAAACATGCAGCCCGTCGCGGCAAAGAGTACACCGGCCCCGAGGTAGAGATACACCAGGAGACGCAGCCCGCTCTCCAGCCAGCGCGGGACCTTGACCGGAGAGATGAAAACGACGTCCTGAATCGCGCCCAGGGGACAAACCGCCCCGCAGAATGCCCGGCCGAAGAACAGCGTGACTACCAGCGGCAGCCCGAAGAAGATCAGTGCCGTGAGGGGAATGGCATAGGTCGGGTCGAAAGCTGTCAGCGCGACGTTCTGAATTGCGCCGATCGAGCAGATGCAGCCCTTACGGAAGAAGCCGAAGTAAACCAGCGAGAAAAGCATGAGCAGAAAGATGCCCGTGCGACAGCGCTTGCGCAGAACCAAGTATGTCGCCAGACCAAGGGCAGCCACAAACACCGCCGTATCGATGTACTCCCAGACATCCTGGCGCGGATGGGGCGTCACCGTGGTGGGCCGCACGTAGTCCGTTTCGAATTCCGGCGGAGGAAACCGCTCCAATCCACTGGCGGCCACGCTCAGCACGAGCATCGCCACGAGTCCGATGAAGATATGGCCGCGATGTATCATTAAGCATGATCCACTGTCTTGAGTATGTAGGGGTCGTTGGCCGGCACGCGTTTGAAGGCCTGCGAGGGACAGGCCGCCGCGATCGCACACTGGTTGCAGTTGACGCAGCGGTCATGCTGCACCTGAAGGAACAGCGAGCCGTTACCGAAGGCGTTGCAGGTCTTGACGCACTTGCCACAACCGTTGCACAGAGGCTCGTCGATGGTGTACTCGTAGTACGGGTCCTCGACATACTCGCGCTTGATGGCCCCAGTCGGACAGGTTTGGTTCTCGGCCCCTTCGGTCAGACGGAAGGGCTTAGGCGTGAAAAAACCGAAACAGATCTCACAGTATCCGCAGATCGCGTGCACGTGTTTACACTTAACCGCCGATTCTTCCAGCACGCAATAGGTCGCGCAGTTGCCACACGCGATGCATTTGTAGGGATCGATCTGCCAGACCCATTCGGTCTTGCGGCTCTTCTGGGCCGCGAAGCCCACGACGCCACCCACGCCGGCCAGGCACGCGCCCCACAGGCCGTCCCGCAGCAGCCGTCTGCGCGTGACATCATCATTTCGTTCGGCCATGATCACCTTCCCCTCGTATCTGTTTCACCGCCAGCGCCGCAGGCAGGCCGCAATCCGCCAGCGCGAGACACTCATCGCACATTCCACCGTTGATGCACTTGCCTTCCCGGACCAGGCGCCGCCGCTTGGCGAAGGTGGCAGCCCCTGCCAGGGCAACCGCCGTCAAGGCGGTCCACCGCAGCGTCCCGGCAAACAACTGCCGTCGGCTCGTCCTGGGTGATATTCGATTCACTAAGCTCCACCTTTCTCGTTCTTCACGAAAACCCTTACCGTGTTCTCGATCGTGTCGAGGACGCAGACGCGCCCTTCAGCGTCAATAGCCACGTCAAAACCGCTGGCCTGGGCATCGTTAACATTTTCAAACACCCGCGCTGCCCCTCCCTCGACCAACTGCTCGGGGCCCGCTACGACGCCCACGAACGCGCCCTCGGGATCGTAGATTTTAACGCGAACCAGTCCCTTCTCGGCTGTCACGTAGCTGCCGTCGGGAAACATGGCGAAGTTCACCGGATTGCAGCAGCCGCAGAAGTCCGCCACGTTCGTACTGGCCTGGCCCCACCAGAACTCGAGATCGCCCTGCAAGGTGTAAGCCTCGATGCGCAGGCGATCGGGATTAACGACGCGCAGCAGCCCGTCCGGCGCCATGGCGATGTCGAAATACGGGCTCGGCACGTGAATTCCCGGAATGTTCCTATCCGCATCCTTCTCGCCAATGCGACCAATCAGAGTGCCGTTCGGGTCGAAGCGCACCACGACCGCGTTGCCCGCATCGGCGACCAGGGCACCGTCCTTCGTCAGAGCGATGCTCGTCAAAAAGGCGCGCAGCCCCAGCTTTTCCCAGGAGGCCAGGCGTTTCCCCTCAGGGTCGAATACCTCGATGTGACTCCTCAACCCTATGTATAGTTTGCCATCGGACGCCACGGCGACGCAGCCGGGCTGGCCCGCGACGCTGATCACGCGTTCCAGAGTTCCCGTCTTGCTCAGGACGCGCACTGCCTCGTCACCGGCAACATAGTACCGGCCTTCCGCATCCACAGCCAGCGCCCGCGAGCGCGTGAACCCCGTCGGGATGGGCGATCCTATTTCCTGATACAACACGAGATTCGGATCGAACTGCGCCAGCTTCGCGACGTCGACATCATAGGCCGCGCTGAGGCCGCTGCCCTTCTTGCCCGTCACGTCGACCAGGAGCAGCGAACCGATAGCGACCGCCACCGCGACGGCGATCAGCACGCCTACGATGATCCTCGTATCGACTTTTCCCGGTGACACGTTCATCGCGAACCTCTCGTATTCGCACAGGCTAAAGACGCTGGCGGCCCGTACCCTATTGCACCCCAATATCCAGGCAGATCATTTTCGTCAGATCGCGCAGGATCAGCCGGTTCTCCGCCACGGCCATCGGGGCCCAGGCATCGATACCTTCCAGCATGTCGGCCTCGGCGAGCTGCACGTAGCCCGTGGGCGTCGCTTCGGCCACGGTCAGCTTCCCGTGATCGTCCATGACGTAAATGAGACCATTGATGATCGTATAGGGCCCCAGCCCGAACTTATGCGTGCTGCCACTGGTCCAAACCACGTCGCCCTCGAGATCGAGGCAGACCAATTGCTCATCCGGGCGCACGCCGTAGAGATGCCCCTCGTAAAGAATCGGCGTGTGCTGAGGCGAGCCGAACACTTCCGGTTCGAGACAAAACTCGATCTCGGGCGTCAGCCGGCCCGTGTCCTCGGAAAGCTTCACCATCATAGCGCCCGCATTGTAGCCGCCGGAAAGAAACAGCCGCCCCTCCCCCACCGGTACGGGTGTCGGGACATTGGCAATACGAATCTGCCAGTCGGTCATCTCCCACAGCAACGTCCCATCGTCGGCCGAGACACCCACGACACCACCGCTGGCGCACCAGACGTACATCCGCTGGCCGGCGAATTCGACGGGCACGAGAGAGGAATGGGTCATCTCCCAGCCGCGTGGGTTGGGCGTTTGCCAGGCAATCTCACCGGTCTCGACATCCACGGCCATGATCAGGGACTCGCCGCCCACCCCGAGAATCACTTTCCCGTTTTCGATCAGCGGGCATTGCCCCGCGTACCAGGCCGGCACTTTCGCGCCGTGGTCCTTGACCAGATCAATAAACCAATGTAACTGCCCTGAGGCGGCATCCAGGCACGCCACGTGACACTTCGGACCGATAGTCACCACGTACTTGTCCGTCAGCGCGGGCGTCGTGCGACTCATGCCGTGATTGCGCTTGACCTTGACCGGGTAGAAATAGCGCCAGATCTCTGCACCGTCGGCCAGTGAGAAACAACGGATCGCATCGCCGTGTTTCTCCTGGTCGTAGTCCACCACGTACACGCGACCGTTCTGCACCACCGCGCCGGCGTAACCTTCGCCCAGATCAACCGACCAGAGAACGGGCGGGCCTTCAGCGGGCCAGGTCCGCGCCAAGGTGACATCAACCCGCCCAACCGCATCGCCGTGGACGCCCCGAAAGCGAGGCCACGTCCCCGGCAGGTCGGCCGGCGTCCCCTCGAATATGGTCAGTTCCGCCTGCGCCAGAACATCGCCCTGACCGGCGGAGTCATCGGGAACGTTGGAGGCGATGGGAACGCGCAGCTCAAGCTG
>CP070782.1:2024741-2037665 GCA_020346325.1 Phycisphaerales bacterium | reverse complement strand
TGCGACAGCGCTCGTTCATAAACACGAACGTCGTCCAACAGCCCGTTGAGATACTCTCCATCCGGACTGCTCAGCCGCACCATCGAGCCGCCGGACAGGGTACCATTGGGTGTCAGGCTGGCAATCTCCTCGCCGTCGAGATACAGACGCTGCGTGTCGCCGTCCCACGTGCCGACCACAAAACGCCATTCGCCCTCCGTGAGAACATCGGGGATGTAGATGTGCGAGAAGGTGCCGCCTATTGTGGCGTAGAAGTGCAGGCGTCCGTCGGAGTTGCGGCGAATAACGGCGACCTCCGGGCCAATCGTCACGTAGCGCTCCACCTGACCGGCAACGAACGCATCGTGCCACACCCAGGTACTAAGGGTTATCGCGTTCTCGCTGAAGCTGAAACTCGTATCTCTTCCGTACCCCTCACCGTGAAAATGTACGGCCCCACCGATGAAGCCCTCTTCCCACGTGGTATTCACCATTTCTATATCCGGGCCTTTGCCTGAAGAATCCCTCGCGGTAGTCCCGGAAGTTTCATCGAACTTCCACCAGCCGACAAGGGCCGGGTCGGACTGGGCCATCACCGCCCCGGCCGGACTCACGATAAGAAGGGAAAGAAGCACAAGAAATGATCGCTTAAACATGGCAGATCCTCCTTCAGACAAACAGAACCCTGTGGTTGACTCTCGGCCGCATGCCGAAAACACTGACTCCTCACCGTATGGCAATAATGGCGCTGTTCCCGCACGAGACGTCGGGCTAGCCGGCCCGAATATTTCTTACCCAGATCGACAGAAGCCGGGGGCCCATGCAATGGATGTATCTCGGTGTGCAATAACGTCCTCAGCCATATCCGCTCCTCGGGAGACTCAAAACGTGGCCTCTGGACGCCGATGGCCGGCGCCAACCGAAGCCCCGTCAAGGTAATTTGTATCACATTCCAGGGCCCCAGTTCAACAACAATTCGCAAGCCGTCAAAGACCCAGCCGGCCGGCCAACCGTTTGGCTCGGTGCCTATCAGAGCATACCGCACTCCGTTAATTCGAAGCCGTCTGCCACCGAATGCGAATCGCTCATCGCCAGCGGCGCATCACTGCGCCTTCAGTGCCGCGAGGATGTCGGGAGAGACGGAAAAGGCCGTGCCGTGACGGACGCCCGGCGGGAACGAGAGATGGTCCGTGATCGATTCCCAGCTTTTCAGGTCCCGCGAGCGCGCGCCTTCCATCCGATGACGGCGGTACGCGTCGTAGTAGACGTACCAAGTGTCGCCGATCTTCAACGCGGTCGGGCCTTCGACCCAGTCCGGCGTGAAGGGTGGTGACGCAGGGCTATACGGACCTTCGGCCTTCTGGGCGGTGGCGATGCGGATCTCTTTTTTCGGGGCGGGCGCGCGCGTCTCGTCCTTAATGAACATGACATACGTGTCACCATCCTTGACGATCGTCGCATCGATACAATTGAACGCACCGTCGTAGAACAACTTCGCGTCCGTATAGGTTTCGAAATCGGAGGTGGTGACGTAGTAGATGCGATGGTTGAGCACGACGCCTTCGCTGCGATCGCCCGCGGCCTGTTCGGTCTCGGCGAAGCGGCCCGGGATCGTCGTCGACCAGTAAATCAGGTACTTCTTCGTCGGCGCGTCGTAGTAGATCTCCGGCGCCCAGCAATTGACGGCGTTCGGCTCGTGGGCCATGACCTCGAGCCACTGCTGCTCGGACCAGTGGATCAGGTCTTTGGAGTGGGCCAGGCCGATGCCCTTGTCACGCCAGCCCGAGGTCCAGACCATGTGGAACGTTCCGTCCGGGCCCTGACAGATGCACGGGTCGCGCAGCAGTTTCGTGCCCACACGGGGCGTGAGGAACGACTGGTCGTTCTTCAGCGCCGTCCAGGTCAGCCCATCGGTACTATACGCGAAGTGCAGGCCGTCCTCGCCATTGCCATTGAAATAGGAAAAGAGATACGGCTGGCCCCCCACCGCCGGAACCCATGCCGCCATCACTACCGCTGCTGTCACCATCGCTCGCACCATCATCGTCCGGCCTTTCATCGCGAATACTGCCTTGTCTGCACTATCGTATACGGTGAGGAACCGAACTGCAACCGGTGCCGAGGCAAATATCTGGGCGTGCGGGGAAACTCGTCATTGAAAACACGCGGGTTCGACGATATACAAAAGGATCGTGTCAGACACCCGAACCGAAGGAACAGGCAATGAAGTACGAATACCTGCATCCGCGCGACGAGCTGGTGCTCACGATGCAGCGGATCTATCGCTATAAGATGACGACCACCTCGGGGGGCAACCTGTCGATCCTCGACGAGAACGGGGATATGTGGATCACGCCGACCGGGGTGGACAAGGGAACGCTGACACCGAACGACATCGTGTGTGTCCGGGCCGACGGCAAGATCGAGGGGCTGCACCGCCCTTCCTCGGAGTATCCGTTTCACAAAGCGATCTACGCGGCCCGGCGCGACCTCAAGGCGATCGTGCATGCGCATCCGATGGCGCTGGTGGCGTTCAGCATCGCGCACAAGGTGCCCGACACGCGGCTGTTTCACCAGGCATGGCGTTCGAACGGGCAGGTGGGGTTCGCGCCCTACGGCGTGCCCGGCAGCGAGGATCTGGGTAACAAGATCGCCCAGAAGTACGCCGAGGGGTTCGACAGTGTCATACTGGAGAACCACGGCGTCTGCTGCGGCGGCCAAACGCTCCAGGACGCCTTCCAGAAATTCGAGACACTGGAGATGTGCTGCAAGGTCCTGATCAAGGCCCACACGCTGGGCGAGCCGACCTACCTGACCGATCAGCAACTTCAGCTCCAGGGCAAGAGTGACATACCCCTGGAGGCGTTCGAGTACGACCCCAGCATGATGGGCATCCGCGAAAAAGAGCTGCGCAACCAACTCTGCACGTTCATCGAGCGCGGCTACCGCCAGCGTCTGCTAACCACGACCACCGGAACATTTTCGGCGCGGATCGACGCGGAGAAGTTTCTGATCACGCCGTACCCGCTCGACCGGCACTCCGTCTTGCCCGAGGACCTTGTGATGATTCGCAAGGGCAAGAAGGAATTTGGCAAGTATCCCAGCCGGGCCGTCTCGGCGCACCAGGCGCTCTACGACGCGCACGCGGACGTGACGGCGATCGTCAACGCGTGCCCGATCAATGCGATGGCGTTCAGCGTGTGCCACCGGACCATCGACACCTACACGATTCCCGAGAGCTACGTCTTCGTCCGCGAGGTGGGTCTGCTGCCGTTCGAGACGGTCTACAACGATTTCGACCGTCTGGCCGAGATGCTCACGCTGCAAAGCCCGGCCGCCGTACTCGCCAACACCGGGGTCATGGTTGTTGGTGAAAGCGTGCTGGCCGCCTTCGACAAGCTGGAAGTGTTGGAGTGTTCGGCCGAGGCCGTGCTCGACGCCCAGCCTATCGGCGGACACGTCGCCATGAGCCGGGAAATCATTGACGAGTTGAGCCAAGCTTTCGGTCTCAAGCCGGCGCCAAATGAGGAGACGATTTCGTGAAAACCGCCAAGATGACGCGACGCGATTTTCTCCGCGCCACCGGTGCGGCGATGGCGCTCGGTGCAGGCTCCGTCACATGCGGCCAACCCAACACGAAACGGCCCAATATTCTGTTCATTATGTCGGACGATCACTGTGCCCAGGCCATCGGAGCCTATGGCTCGCGCCTGGCGTTGCTGAACCCGACCCCGACGATCGACCGCCTGGCTGCCGAGGGAATGCTGTTCGAGAACGCGTTCTGCACCAATTCGATCTGTACGCCCAGTCGCGCCACGATCATGACGGGCCAGTACAGCCAAACCAACGGCGTGCTGACCCTCGACGAGCGCCTGGCACCGGAGCGTCACACGCTCGCGATTGAGATGAAGAAGGCGGGCTACCAGACCGCCATGATCGGCAAGTGGCACCTCAAGGACGAACCCGCCCATTTCGACTACTACAAGGTCCTGCCCGGCCAGGGCAAATACTTCGACCCTGAGTTCCGCGAAAAAGGCCAAGGCCCTTGGCGAAAGAACGTGGTCAAACACCAAGGGCATTCGAGTGACGTCATTACCGATATCGCGCTGGAGTGGTTCAGCGCGCGACGCGATGCGAACAGGCCCTTTTTCATGATGCTGCACTACAAGGCGCCGCACGACATGTTCGACTACGCCCCGCGCTACGAGAGCTATCTGGCCAACGTCGACATCCCGGAGCCCGAGAGTCTATACCATCAGCCCGATTTCGGTTCGGTGGCGACGCGGGGGAAGAACGATTCGCGTATCCGGCGCATCGGCACCTCGGTTTCGAAGCGCCACCCTTATCGCAATTACGGGCAGGACTTCGACGTCGATCCGAACCTGCCCGACAAGGAATACACGCACCGGGCCTATCAGGTCTATCTGAAGAAGTATTTGCGCTGCGTCAAGGGCGTCGACGACAACCTGGCCCGCCTGTTCGACGTCCTGCGCCAGCAGCAACTGATGGACAACACCGTGATTCTCTACACGGGCGATCAGGGCTTCATGCTGGGCGAGCACGACTACATCGACAAGCGCTGGATGTATGAGGAATCGATGCGCATGCCCCTGCTGGTGCGCTATCCCAAGATGATCGCAGCCGGCTCACGAACCGACCTGCTGGTCAACAACACCGACTTTGCACCAACGATGTTGGAGTTGGCCGGCGCGGAGGTCCCGCACCAGATGCAGGGCCGCAGCTTCGCCTCAATGCTCGCGGGCCGTGAGCCCGAGACTTGGCGGACGGCGACGTACTATCGCTATTGGATGCACCTGACGCACCATGATGTCCCGGCCCATTTCGGGATTCGCACGAAACGACACAAACTGATGTTCTATTACGGCCGGGCTTTGCCCAAGTATCGAGGCAGGAAATCCATGGGCTGGAAGCCGATCTCCTATCCGGTTGAGCCCACGCCACCCGGCTGGGAGTTCTACGATCTTCAGAACGATCCCTACGAATTGGCCAACCAATACCGGAATCCGAGGTACGCGAACCTGATCGCCCAACTTAAGGAGCAGTTGCGGCGCGAACGCGCGAGGTTGAATGAAACTGATGACAGATATCCTGATTTTCAGCAAGTGATCGACGAGCATTGGGATGACTGAGAATAAGCGACGGACCGCCATCCACTTGAGCCCGGTACGTGGGCAGCATGGGGCCTTACACCGAGTCATACTCATCCTGATGCATGCCGCGGTGGCAGGCGCACTTGCCGGTTGCGGCTACCAGCCTAATCTCTACGACGAACACGGCATCGGTCGACCCCGACCGCGCGTTGGACGCTACGCCACCGACACGATTGGCGGCGCTTTCTGGCTCGACCCCAACCTCCTGGGCGCGCACGGCTATTACAGCGGAGTGTCGGAGGGTGAGGGCATCGTCTATACGTGTCGGGCCGGCCACATCGACATCGCCCACGCGCGCAAGTCCGCCGACTGGACGGCGTATATCGCCGAGCGGACCTTCGCGATGGTAAGAGCAGGCCAGACGCGGCTGTCTCTGATTCTCTCCGATCCTGTACGCTGTTCGATGACACTGAACTACCCGTGTGATTGGGGCGAACGGTCGGCCGAGGAGCGAGACGACGTGGCCCGTGAAGCCGCCATTGCCCTGGGGCAGTACGTCTCGTATTTCGGCAGCATCTGGCACGAGATCATCACCTGGTTCGGCTACCGCAACGTGCCGATCTACGGCGAGTTTCCCTCGTCCTTCTCCTGGGAAGACAGCTTCTCCGACCTGCTCGGCACGCACCTGGGCGCCGCGGCCCTGCGTGACACGGAACACTCGTTCGATGAGGCCGTGACGTTGATCCTTGAAGAGGAGATGGACAAACTCGGAGCCCAGTCGGCCAGTGTGGCGTTGGAGGCCTCCCGGGCGGTCAAGGGTCAGTGGTATTCTCCGGGCTTTCTGTTTCTACTGGAGATGAAGAAGCGCAACCTCGACATCGGTCTTGATGACGGATACATCACGCCCTGGATTATCCCTTCGGCAAACGCCTGCTCGCAGGCCGAACCACTGCCGTATGCGGTTCCCACTCTGGGCCCTGTGTTCGATCTGGGATTCTGGGTCAAGGTCGAGATCGAGCCGGGCGGCCTGGAACGCGACCAGCTGCTGGAGGCTGCCTATCCAGGGCTCGAAAATCCGCCGCCGACGATCGTACCGGCCGTGCATTTCCACCCCATCATGGAGCGCATCCACGAGGAGGCGGTGGCGAAATACGGGACCGAGGTCGATGTCCCCTGGCCCGCAGCGGCGCCGGAGCCTAACAGCCCCGTTGCCGCCGGCAGTGGCTGCCAGGCGGACGAACCGGCCCCCTGAGCCGGCCTCGGCCTGCAAGGCGAGAGCGGCCGAGCCGTGAGAAAAATTGCATCTCTTGCATGTCCGGCGTAACCGTCGGCCCCCTGGGTACCGGAGCGTTGAGGGTCTGAGCGAACTGCGGTAGATCATGGTGCAGCTTTCTCCTCTGCCATCTCAAAAGTCCCACGGTCTCGCGGGAGGGCGCTACGCCTCTCCCTGGCGGGCGTCCACCTGTTTATTGTCTCTATTGGGAGCGACGGGGGCAGGTCGATTTTGGCCGTATCCGGCGGAATGGGCATATATCATTGGGCAAATGGAGGCGGATCCTGTATATGAGGGGTATCGGTATGTGCGAAGACTGGTTCGCGAAAGGAGTCGCGCGATGGAACATGATGATGTCCGCTACATTCGTATTACCCCGCCGCAACCGGGCGAGGTGCTGCGCTACGCCTGGATCGGGGTCACGGCCGTGATCGTCGTGGTGCTCGGCTATTCGTCGTACTACGCCATACCGACCGATTCGAAGGGCGTGGTGCAGCGGTTTGGTCGGTTCAGTCGCATCACTGATTCGGGCCTGCACCTGAAATGGCCCCTGATCGAAACGGTCTCGAAACCCCAGGTCGAGCGGATATTCAAGGCCGAGTTTGGCTACCGCACGCTCCAGGCGGGCGTGCAATCGACCTACGGCGGCAAGAACACCGAAGAATCGCTCATGCTCTGTGGCGATCTGAGCGTGGCCGACGTGCAGTGGATCGTTCAGTACCAGATCGGCGATCCGAAGCTGTATCTGTTCAACGTCCGCGACCCCGACAAGCTGATCCGTGACGTATCCGAGTCGGTCATGCGCAGCCTCGTGGGCGATTCGAGCGTCGACGAGGTCCTCGGCCTGCGAAAATCGGAGATCGACAGCGAGGCCGTGCTGAAGATGCAGGGCATTCTGGACAAGTACGAATCCGGCATCCGTATCACGCTTGTCAAATTGCAGGACGTCAATCCGCCCGACAAAGTCAAGCCGGCCTTCAACGAGGTAAACGCCTCCCAACAGGACAAGGAGCGTCTCGTCAACCAGGCCCTGGAGGAATACAACAAGGTCATCCCGCGCGCCCGGGGCGAGGCCCTCCAGAAGATCAAGCAGGCGGAGGCCTACGCCGTCGACCGGATCAACACCGCCCAGGGCGATGCCAGCCGCTTCAATCAGATCTACGCCGAGTACAAGCAGAACGAAGATGTCACGCGGCGCCGCATGTATCTGGAAAGCCTGGGCAAGGTGCTGCCGAAGATCGAAAAGAAATACATCGTCGACGAGAGCGTCAAGGGACTGTTGCCCCTGATGCAGATTGGGGAGGAATAGCCATGAAGGGTATGAAGCCACTGGTCGTGCTTACCGCCGTGTTCGTTGTGATTGTGGTCGCCACGGCGTTCGTCTTCACCGTCTCCGAGACCAAGCAGGTGATCGTTACGCAGTTCGGTTCGCCCAAGCGCGTGATCAAGGAGGCGGGGCTGCACTTCCGTCTACCGTTCATCGAGCAAATCAACGTCCTGGAGAAGCGCGTGCTCGAATGGGACGGCAATCCCACCCAGGTCCCGACGCTGGACAAGAAGTATATCTGGGTCGACAGCTTCGCCCGCTGGCGCATGTGCGATCCATTGGTCTTCTTCAAGACGGTCGCCATCGAGGCCTCGGCCCAGGGCCGCCTCGATGACATCATCAACGGGGCCGTGCGCAACAGGATCTCGAACCATCCGCTGATCGAAGCGGTGCGCACGTCGAACCGACCGATGAGCATCATGACCGGCATCGATGGCGAAGCCACGGGCGAGGTCCTGAACGTGGAGGCAGGTCGCGATGCGATCGCCGAGGAGGTGCTCGAAGAGGCCAAGCAGGCGGCCACGGAGTTCGGCATCGAGATCATCGATATCCGCTTCAAGCGCATCAACTACGTCGAGCAGGTCCGTGAATCCGTCTATGAGCGCATGATCACCGAGCGGCAGCGCATCGCCTCGAAGTACCGCTCCGAGGGCGAGGGCCAGAAGCTCGAGATCGAAGGACGCAAGGAGAAGGAAGAGAAGCAGATCATCTCCGAGGCCTACAAGCAGGCCCAGGAGATCATGGGCAAGGCCGACGCCGAGGCGATCCGCACTTATGCGGAGGCCTATGCCAAGGACCCCGAGTTCTACTCGTTCCTGGAGACGCTCACCAGCTACGAAGAAAACCTCGCGACCGGCTCGGTGATGATCCTCTCCACCGATGGCGACTACCTGAAGTATCTTAAGAGTCTGAGCGAACCTCCGTCGGATTAGGCGTCTCCGACCATCCCCAACACCTGAGGCTCCAAAGCCCCCCAACAACATCCGGGGCGAGTGATGAAGCTCGCGGCGAAGAGAAGAACGCCCGCCAGAGCCAGGGGCACGTGAGTGAAGAAGTTGGCTGCTGTGTAGGGTTGCGGTCCGACCGCCGGACCGACCACCTCGCTGCCATCGGGGCGCCGGTATTGGGCTTCATAGTAATTATAGCGGACCAGCCAATGATACCGTGTACCGCACCGATACCGGAGCATTTCATACGTGTCGAAGGATTCGTAGTCAGTGACGAAAGGCTGAATGTCCGGCTCAGGAGGGCGCACTGAAGCGCAAATGCCGCTCACCCGACATGGGCGTGAACCACAGCTTGACCTTGAGGACGTGTGCCGACGGAGGCAGTGAAGCCAATTCACCGTTGCGCAGAATACACGCGGCCCGGACTGAAGGCCAGGAGCGGTAGACGGCGCGGCCACCGATCAAAACGACCGGCAGGAAGCCCACATCGAGACCGGCCGAGCCCCCCGCCCGCCTGATCGGCACACGTACGACCATATGGACGAGAAACAGCAGGACCAGGCCCATGCACTTGACGCGTCGCCGATAGCGCTTCTGTGCCCTCTCCACGTCTCGACTCTCTCCTCTGTCTCTTTTACCTCTGGAGCGGTCATTCGGTCGCGATTTAGGCTGCCACATCACCTCGCGCCAATCTAATATGAAAAAAAGGGGCGGCCGAGACAAGGGCAAAGCGGCCGGCGGCAGGGCTTGCCAGCGGTGTGGGGGTAGGCGTAGAATGGACGGGGTAGTTGGACGCGAGGTCTTGAGCTTGGGAGGTATGACGATGGCGACGCAAGAGACGAAAACAAGCAGGCGTAACGAGGCACTGACACGGCGACGGTTTTTGCGGACGAGTTGCCTGGCGGCTTCGGCCGCGGGGCTCGGTCTGGGCGCGCGGCCGCGCCGGAGCCAGGCGGCATCGGGGGCCCCAACGGTGGACCGTATCGATCCGGGCTTCATCGGGCCGCAGTTCTTCGACGAACAGGAAGAGCAGGCGCTGATGGAGGTGATCGAGTCAGGCTCGCCCTTTCGCTACTGGGGGCCCGGGACGCCGATGAAAGTGTTGCGCTTCGAAGAGCGGTTTGCCCGGCACATGGGCACGCGCTTCGCGCTGGGTGTGACGTCCGGCACGGCGGCGCTGGACTGCGCCGTGACGGGCCTGGACATCGGACCCGGCGACGAGGTGATCGTCCCGGCCTACACCTGGTGGTCGGACTACACCTGCGTGGTCCACGCGGGGGCCCTGCCCGTCTTTGTCGACATCGACCGCACGCTGAATATCAACCCGCAGGATTTCGAGCGGAAGATCACGCCCCGCACCAAGGCGGTCATTGCAGTCCATCTGCTGGGCGGGCCATGCGATATGGAGCCGATCATGGACATCGCGCGGAAGCGCGGCGTGGCGGTCCTGGAAGACTGCGCTCAGTGTGTCGGCGGGTCGTACCGCGGTCAGAAACTCGGTTCGATCGGCAACGTGGGCATCTACAGCTTCCAGATCAACAAGACGATGACCTCCGGCGAAGGCGGCGCCGTGGTCACCAGCGATCCGGTCCTCTACGAGCGGGCGGCGCGGTTCCACGATATGGGCACGATTCGCGGGCTCTTCACCGACCGCACGGGCGCCAGTCGTGTGCCGACCTTTGCCGGCGAGAACTTCCGCATGAGCGAATTGACCGGCGCCGTGCTTGGCGCTCAACTGACCAAACTCGATACCATGGTCGGCCAATTGCGTGCCAACGCCGAGGCGGTCTATGACGGGATCAAGACCATCGACGGCATCCGCCTGCGCCACCGGCCCGACCCGGAAGGTGACATCGGCTACAGCGTCTTCTTCGAGATGCCCGACAAGGCGTCCCGCGATCGGTGCATCGGACAGCTCAGACAGCGCAGGGTCCCGACCTCGACGCTCTCGGGATCGGTTCTGCTGCCCATCCAGGAGTCCGTGATCAATAAGCGCGCCCGGCATGCGAATTGGCCGTCGTTCAGCAGCCCCGAGGGCAAAGCGATGCAGTACGGCCCGGATTGCTGTCGCCAGACGCTGGAGATCTTCGACCGCTTCGTCCAGGTCCGCATCGGCCCGAAGTACACCCCGCGGATCAACGGCTACATCATCGACGCCATCCGCCAGGTCCACGGCACGCTGGTTTAGACCTCACCACTGGTAGAGCCAGACGTAGGTGGTGTACTCGGTCGGCGGCGGATCGTGCAGCGTTTCACCGTCGAGGGTCTCCCCGCATCGACAGGTCAAACGCAGCCCGTTGTGGAAGAAGACCGGATCGTCCTTGTGGAAGCGATAGGCTGAGAACGAGTTGTCCTGTTTGTCCAGATGGGTCAGGCCCGCGATGGGCGTGTAGTAGCGGCCCTTATTGAAGTAGTACGTCCCGAGGAAGTAGTCCTCCAGACCCGACGAGAGGAACAGGGGCTCGGTCGCCTCCGTCTCGTAGGCCCGCACACACGCCTCCATGTAGCTGAGGTCCTTCCAGGAGCCCGACTGCCTCAGGGTCCGGGCCGCCATCGTCACCTGATACAGCGCACCGGCGCCTTTGACGTCGCACAACGCAAACTCGTCCAGCGGCTGGGCCCGGTGATTCTCCAGCTTGTACAGGCGCAACCGCGCCGCCTCGGGCAGACGGACCCCTCCGATGGAGACGGGCAAGTTCTCAGTGCCACGCACGATCCACCAGAACAGCGGATCGTCCTCGGCGTCCGGCGCCCGTTGGACTGTGACACGCACGCTCCGGCCAAACGGAATGCGATAGGTGTTATAGACACCGCTCGGCTGCCCCGTCTTGCCGATGCGGGCGATTCCCCACGGCGCATGGGCGTCGCCAAAACCGATCCCGTGGCCCAGGAAAAGTTCCATATCGATTGCGGCCTGCTCCTCGCCATCGACGTAGACGCGGATGCGCGTGCGTTCGAAACCTTTGAAGGAGCCGCCGAACCACATATGGGTCAGGCACCCCTTGCCTTGGTGGGCGAACAATTCCGCCTCCCTCCCGCCGCCCAGGACTTTCACCTGCTTGCCCATCGTGCCAAAGGTCTTGAGCGTGGAGATGTCGACCTCTGCCGAGGCGATGGTCGTGCCGAGGATCGCCACTGAGAGGACGGTCGCTGTTCCAACCTTCATTGTCATATCTCCTAATGTAGTGGCCGTGTCCTAGCCGTGCCGGTGAGGTTCCCAGAGATTGGGATCGAAGGCGGCGCTGCGCGCGGGGCATGCTTCCCGGCGGCAGACCTGGCAACTGCGAAAGTCCACGGCCGTGGGAAAGACGAGGCCCGAGATCGTCTTGTTGGGCTTCATCAGGAACGAATCCGTCAACTCGACGCCAATCTGTGCCTGCACCTCACCCAGCAATCTGAACAGCTCGCGCTGCTGTTCGATGGGCCAGACCGTCGCATCGCCCGAGCCCGGACTCATCGACGCGGTTTTCTCCAGGGCGAAGCGCTGCTTCAGATGTGCATCCAGGCGCTTCGTGGCACACTGGAGCAGAACGGCCTTGATCGCGTCCCACCAGAATTCGGCCAGGAAATCGCCAGCCGGCAGGGTCGCGGTGTCCATCTCGCAGCCGCACGTGGCGATGAAGGGGAACACACGCTCGACCTTGTCGAGATTGGCCCGCAGCATCCGACTCGTGAACGTGACGCCTTCAATCGTGACGGTCTCATCGCCCTTGGCCTCGATGAAAACCTCACGGTATAGGGCCTTGGGCCTGCCGATGTGCCGGGCCTTGGCGATCAACGCGCGCCCCTCCTGACCATCGGGCGAATTAGCCGCGACGTGGACGGTTTTGAGAATCGCCGCATCCTCGAGTTCGAAGGGGATGTTTGTCAATGCTTCCAAGGTCATTTCTCGCGCGTGATGAGACCCAGCTTCCAAGGCAAACTCGGGTACGGTGTACTGCCTGCATCGTCGGGCCGCCCCTGGATCAGCAGCACGGGTGAATCGGCGTTGTATTCCAGCCGCTCGTCGTATCCACTGCGGATCACCTCGCCGTGCGAGACTATGTCGGTCCAGCGGGTCACACCTGGTGCGCAGATCAGCTGCGATCCGGTGGCATAGGCATCGGTGACCTTTTCCCAGGGCCCCGCCAGGTGGCTCGCCCGGGCGAGGCCAAAGGACCGCACACCCCCGCTGTTCAGCTCGTAGATCATGTGATATTCGTCCCGGCCCTTGACCTTGTAGACGTGCACCGCCTCATGGACACCGTTGAAGACCGCCTGGCCTTCGCTCCAGCCGTGTGGGAAGGC
>CP070782.1:2018586-2024641 GCA_020346325.1 Phycisphaerales bacterium | reverse complement strand
GCACGCCCGTGGATGCCTTCGGGTGGACGATCGAACCCGACCTGCGCACTCAGTTCAGAGAAATCCGGGCTATTGTGACCGGCACGCACGGAGACGATCAAGCCGCCTTCGACAAGCTGGCGCCGAAGTACGGCGACACCTACACGTTTTACAGCATGTTCAACGTGTGCGGCGTCAGATGAAGCGGGAATGGCCCCCGTAGCCTTCGCACGTCTGGGGCAAGCACGAGCCGCTGTCAGCACCAGCCCCTGTCCTGTCATACGACCTTGGGGGACTCGATTGGCGGCAATCGGCATACATCCATCTTTTGTGGGAACTTTCTTCTATCTTCTCGGTAGTTTATCTGGGGTGTGCCCCCATCAGAGCACGCATTAATGAGAGTGTCCGGCCTGATCACACCGAGCCTGGCCCGAACGGCCCGTTGGGGGCGTACCGGAAGGTCGTGTGCATGGGATCTATGGCCTCGGGTTGTCAGGTTCGCACCGGCTGTCCGAGTCAGGCCGGAGGTATCGCTCGTGTCGGTTTTGCGGCCTGCAGTTGGCAGGATGCAAGGAGGAGCGCTCATGACGACTGGACCAGCAATGGGCACCGGGCAAAGAGTACTGCTCCTATTGCATTGCTATGAATCTCTCCAAGAACCATGCAAACCGCCACATACGGCCCCGTGAGCCTCGGGGTGTGGGAAGGCGAAAGCAGGGATTACGCCGATTTGTGTGCCAGCCGCCAAAGAATATCGCGGTTCTATGCAATACATGCGAGAGGGGTAGCGTCCTAGTATGAGTTGGATATGGCTGCAATCGAGATACCGGGGAGCCGGTGTTGCATCCCGGCCGTGGTGGGAGGAGATCACCCCTTGTCACACCGCGCTAATTAAAGCGAAATGTCAGGTGAAGCGTTGTTCGGTTCTTGGCAGTCGCCATGGCCGTCAGAGAAGGAGAGCTAAAACCACTGACAGGGGAGACTTCTAAAAAGAGCCATACTATTTGGCATAGATGGAATTAGGGAGGAGTGCTTATGACGAAGGCGAGAATCTTAGTTGCACTGCTGTGGCTGTTACTGGTTCAGGCTTCGCCCAATGCCACCGCAGACGATGAGAATGTTGTGCCTGATCCGAATACGAATGGTGCTTTGCCGGGTGATTTTCCAGAGTTCATAATCATCCAGAACAGCGAAACGGCGCCGGGCTATCTGGCAGGCAGTGTTAATTCCGCTGTGGAGGGCGTGGGCAGTTACTTCTTGATCATGGACAATGCGGGCATCCCCGTCTTCTACAGTACGACCCAGAGCCTGGGGCAGCTAATGTGTAACGGCCTGTTCGCCTACCGCAGGGAGATAACGGGGCAGACAAAGAAGTACACGTGGTTTCTCAAGGATGCCGAGTTCAATGAGGTCGATTCCTTCCAGATGGGAAACGGCTATCTTGCGGACAGCCACGATTTCCAACTCCTACCAAACGGGCATGTCCTGATGCTGTGCTATGACACCCAGACCATCGACATGAGTGCCATCGTCGAGGGCGGCCACCCCGCCGCCGAAGTCGTCGGCGCCGTCATTCAGGAACTCGATGTCGACCGGAATGTCATTTTCCAGTGGCGAAGTTGGGACCATATCCCGATCGTGGATTCCTATCGGGACATCACGAGGAAGAAGTTTGGCTACATTCATGTGAACTCGGTGGAGTTCGATGAAACGGACGGCAACATCATCCTGTCCTGCCGAGAGACCTCCGAAGTCGTCAAGATCAGTCGCGCTACCGGCCAAGTGATGTGGCGTCTGGGGGGCAAGCACAATGAGTTCACCTTCGTCAACGAACATGAAGAGAACGCCCCCCGCTATTTCAAATTGCAGCACGATGTACGTCGACATGCCAATGGCAATCTGACGCTCTTCGACAACGGTCTGGATAAGAGAGACAAATCCAGAGATTATTCCCGGGGCGTCGCCTACGCCTTGGACGAAGAGAACAGAACCGCCACCCTGGTCTGGGAATTCCGACACGATCCGGATATCGCGGCCCTGACGGGAGGCAATGTCACGGTCTTGCCCAATGGCAACACCGTCATCCGGTGGGGTGGCGCCGCGAAGGAGGGGGAAGCGCCGGCCATGACGGAAGTCGACCCCGACGGTCAGTTGGTCTATGAGATATGGCCCGCCCAGGAAGGCGTCACCGGAGGCTTCAACCGAATCGCTTGGCCCCTGGAAGAGCTGACCACAACGGTGACCCAGTACGAGCTCATGGAAGGCAACCGGTATGTGTTCAACGACGACGATGCCGCTACGGGCGTCACCGTCAAAGTGAACAGCTACGAAGGGGAAGGATACAATGAAGTCTACGTGACCTGCGAACCTTTTGCGCCGCTTCATCCGGAGTTTCCCGGAAAGGCTCCGAGAGTGCTTCCGGTACGCATGACTATCACGCCCTGGGAGATCAGCGGCATGAATGCCGACCTTGCCTTTGATGCGGAACACTTTGGCTTCGCCGATCGCACGGGGCAGTTCGGCTACGCCGATCCGAATCAACTTACGATTTACCATCGACCGTACAAGGGATACGGCCTCTTTCTGCCCCTGCCCACGAACTACAATTATGTGACGAAGCAATTGCGGACCACCATGACGCAATTCGGGGAATTCATCTTCTGTTTCCCCGACCTAGAAGAAGTACCGCTGGCCCCCATCCTGATCGCGCCGGGAAACCAAGGCACCGTCAATCAGGAACTGCCGGTCCCCCTGTCGTGGACGCCGGCGGGATTGGCCCGCGCCTTCCACCTCCAGATCTCCAGAGATTCAGACTTCACGGTGCTGGATGTCGATGAAGCAGACCTCGTAGAGGCCCGCTACCGGTTGGAGGCGGTAGCGCCCGGTACGCAGTACTACTGGCGCGTCAACACCTTCAATCACGGGGGCACGGGGGACTGGTCTACGGGGTCGTTCACGACCGTCGAGCCCATGGTCCGACTGACCGCACCGCAAGATGGTGTGGTTCTCCAGCGTGGCCTGGAGTACTTCGTCACGTGGGCGGACAATATCGATGAGGATGTGGTGATTGATCTGGTTCGAGGGGATGCTCTCGTGGAACGCATCGACACCGTCTCCAGCATCGGCGCCTACGCTTGGGAAGTAAGTCTGGCCTTGGACCCGGGCGACGACTATGCCATTCGCATCACAAGCACTGTAAATGAGACAGTATCGGATTCAAGTGACACTGTGTTCTCCATCGAGTGACAGAGGTGCGCCGCGTATGGAGCGAGGCGCACGCTTCCGCCTTGATGCGACGTCGAATCGCATGGAAAGCAATGCGCCAACGAAACGCCTCAATCGAGGACAAATGCGGGCAAGCGTGGTGAGATGAGCGGAGGTTATACCCAAGCATTGTTCGCAGTCGTCCTGACGGTCTGCACCGGGCTGCAAGCGGCCGTGGTAATGGATTACGCGACCGTCCTGGAGAAGGGCTATCAGTACGTCGATCCGAGGCCGGAGTCGGAATATGTGGCCCCGGAGACCCGGCTTCTGATCCGTCTGGCTGACGATGCGGCGACTGACCTGTGGAACTGGTCCGACATCGTGTCGGTGGAGGGCCACAGAAGCGGGCCGCACACAGGCAAGACCACCTTGGCCTCCGATGGCGAGACGATCGTCTTTGTACCTACGACGCCGTTTGCTCCCAACGAGGCAGTCGACGTGACCGTGAGTCCCCTGCTGTATCGCCCGGCGACCGAGCAGATCGAGCCCATCCAATACCGATTCTATGTCCTGCGTCCGGCCAGTGCTCCGCGGCCGGCGATCGCTGCGACCACCGCCAAGACACGGACGGTCAAGGGGCAGGCCTCGGCCCAAGCCCGGCTGGACGATGGCCCCATCCCGGGCCAGCCCAGCATCATGGGCAACGGCGTCTCGGTTCCCAGCGACTTCCCCCATCTCTACGTCACTCAGAACCGCCATCCCGGCGACGGATACCTCTTCCTGGACTACCCGCGCGATACGCACTACGCTCTAATCGTAGATAATACCGGGGCACCGGTGTGGTACCGACGGGGTAAAGGTGCCGAGGATTTCAAGGTCCAGAAGAACGGCATGATCACCGAAACCCAGTACACCGGGTATGATCAGAACTTCAACCGGCTCAAAGATTTCCACGCCACGAACGGGTACAACACCGACAGCCACGAGCTTCAGGTTCTCGAAGACGGCGGCTATCTGTTGCTGGGCCTGCGAACCATTGAAAATGTCGACATGAGTCAGGTCGTCGACGGGGGCAAACCCAACGCGACGATGCACGAGACCTGCGTTCAGGAATTCACTGCGGCTGATGAACTGATCTTTCAGTGGCGAGCCTGGGAGAACTACGACATCGCCAGCATCGGGCCGAAGGACGCCGAGGACGTACGTGCCTCCAGCGTACGTGTCACGCACCTCAACGCGATCGACGTCGACCGGGACGGACACCTTCTAGTATCAAGCCGGCATCTCAGTCAGGTCACCAAGATTGACCGCCAAACAGGTCAGGTCCTTTGGCGGCTGGGCGGGCCCAACAGCGACTTCATCTTCGTCGATGACCCTCTCGGTGGGTTTTCCTGCCAGCACGACGTCCGGGCCGTGGGGTCGCGTCGCTACACGGTCTTCGACAATGGCAACGACCACGATCCGCCCGTCTCGCGGGCCGTAGAGTACCTGCTCGATCCCAACAATATGACCGCTACACTGGTCTGGGAATACCGGGCCAGTCCCGACCGGTATGCCTACTATCAGGGCAACGCTCAACGCCTGCCCAACGGCAACACGCTGATCAACTTCGCCCTGGCCGATTATCCCAAGGTGACGGAGGTGAACGCCACCGGCGAGATCGAGTTCGAGATGGACTTTCTCGGTGGAGGTGTCACGGCCTATCGGGTGTTCCGCTTTCCCTGGACGGGGGTCGTGGAGAGACCCTATCTGATCGTCGAATCCAATTTCGACCGAGTGACTCTGCTATTCAACAAATTCGGCGACCGGAATACGGCCTACTACCGCATCTACGGCGGGCTCGATCCTCACCCCGAGACGATCATCACAACCTCCGACAAAACATTGCTGCATCTGACAGACCTGAAGAACGACCAGCGCTACTACTTCCGGGTAACCGCCGTGGATGTCAATGGCCGTGAAAGCGAATTCTCCAACGAAACAGACACGCTGGTATATTTTTATGACCCCCATGAGCCGGGTGAGAACATGGTCCGTAACGGGGACTTCTCAGGCACATCAAGAGACTGGACCCTGCTGCGGGGCGAATCGACCGATGCCACTTGGACGGTCGAAAGCGGATCGGCCCACGTGACGATCAACGACGGCGGACCCACCCAATCCAGCATCCGACTGGTTCAGGACGGCATGAAGCTCTTTCAAGGCGAGACGTACGTGCTCGAATTCGACGCGGGTGCCGACGCGCCTCGCCTGATGGAAGTCTCCGTCAACAAGAAAAACGTTGGCTCCTTCTGGAACTACAGTAAGATGGGAGCGGTGTTTTTGCCGACGGCGCGCCAGAGCCTGATCATGAAACACTTCACGCACACGTTCGTGATGGACAGGCAGACCGACCTGGACGCCTGCGTCGAGGTCAAGCTGGGAGCCGATAATGCCGATGTATATCTCGACAACGTGTCACTGGTCAGACAGGCGCGTTGACGCGGGGACAAAGAGAAACAGGAGATGCGAAGTGCTTGCCCATCGGTCGGTCCGGGGAACACGGAAGTGAAATCAGACAGGTTCTCAACGACTCCTCTGATCATGACAGCCCTCGTAGTGGCCTTGTCTCTTGGCTCCTGCCGGAACGATGCGCCCGAAGCCCCCGTGGCGCTGGCCCGACCGCCCCGGATTACACCGGGCTACGCCGGCGTCGTCATCCCACCGAACATCGCGCCGCTGAATTTCGTCATAAACGAGCCCGGTGCGAAATACTTCGCCAGGATCCGGGCAGCCTCGGACGACCAGGCCATCGAAGTGGCCAGCGGAACGGGCAAGATCATAATCCCGCCGCAACAGTGGCACACCCTGCTGGGGAACAATGCCGGCAAAG
>CP070782.1:2014047-2018486 GCA_020346325.1 Phycisphaerales bacterium | reverse complement strand
GCCGCGCTGGGCGATGACAATATCTACATCCGCTCGGACAATCCGACGGGGGGCACCGGATGGGCCGCCTTTGAGGCCTTCAGCGTCCCGGCTATCGCGGAAGAGAATCCACTACTCATCGTCACCATGGGGGATCGCGTCGTGCCTTCATCCGCGTTTCGACGCCTCTGGGAAACGCACCGGGCCGGCGCGCAGGAGGCCGACATAACGTTCCTGACGGCTCAGTATGAGCCACCCAAGAATCGGGGCAAGGGGCGCGTGTTGCGGGACGCAAACCGGCGCGTCATGCGCGTCATCGAGGAAAAGGACATCGCGGCCGAGCAAGACGCCTCAGCCCGCCAGGTTCTCCTGGATTTGACGGAAGGGAACTGCCCGCTGTACGTGATCCGGGCGGCGACACTCCGACAGCATCTCGAGAATCTCACCAACGCCAATGCCCAGAGGCAGTACTATCTCACCGATATCATCGAGGCCATCAGCCGCAGCGGCGGCGATATTCGCACGATGACGACGACGGTGGCCGATCGTGAGTACGACCTGCTCTGTTCGGACGTGACCCAGCCGCGAGACTTGGCGCTTTTGGAAGGGATGCTGGAATCGGCCGTCGACCTGTCGGCGCCTGAAGAACGAGAGATCGACGAGGTAGCCCAGGCCATCGCGGCCGACCGCCCCCTCGGGCAGGTTGCGTCCATTGCCCGCCAGTTGGAAGAACTGGCCGCCATGATCCGGAAGGAGGGGCTGGGATTCAAACCAGACCGCCCCATCGGCATCGGGATCTCCGGGGGACGCCTGCGTATTGCTTTCATGCATCCGGACATGGCGCGCTTCTTCGGGCCGGCGTGGCAGATGCCCATCGGTGCCGGCGACGTCTCCGGCAGCGAGCAAATCGTCGTCCTTCTCCAAAGCGCGAACGACCAGCGCATCCACTTGTTTCCGACGGACCCGAAATATCGCGAGAACATCAACTTCGTCTCGTCCGACAACAACGTCATGTATCCGGGCCAGGAGGTGTCCGATCTGTATGCGTACGAGCGCTTCGGCACGCGGATGAGCGAAAACCTGCTGCTCTCGCTGGGATACTTCAGCGATGAGGAGCTGGAGCAACGGCGCCGAAAGGGTCTACCCTTGCCGCCGGCGTCACGTTGGGTCGCCAGCAACATGCGGCGGCCGTTCGCCCTGGTCGGCAACGCCATCGCCTCCATCCGCACTCTGCACAGCGGGACCATGGGCGCCAAGGTGCAGCAGCATCTTGGGCGCACTCATTTCCGAGGGTTGCGTTTGGCCTCAACCGGAGACATCCCCCAGGGCGGTTTTTCCAGTTCCTCGGCCGTGACCGTGGCGACTAAGAACGCTATCAATGTACTGTTCGAAATCGGTATCCCGCCCGACCTGCTCGTCCACCTGGCCTGCCAGGCCGAATACGGTACGGGCGTACGCGCCGGGTCGCTGGATCAGGCCACCGAGCAGAAGGGACGAGACGGGCAGGGGACCTTGATCTCCTCAAATCCGAGGGACAACTACCGCATCCTGGGCACCTACCCTGTTCCCACCGAACGGTTTCATATCCTGTTCCCCTTCAGTGTCGACCGGGATCAAGAGGCATGGCGCTGGTCGTGGGGCGCTTATGCGGCGGCGCCTGCCGACGGCCCGTTGACCACCGGCGAGACGCGTAAGATGACGGGCAAGGTCGCCGAGATCGCCGCGCTTTTGAGAGAGCTTCCGCTTGACACCGATTTCTTCAAACATATCGAGGACGAGCTGGTCGCCAACGGACAATTGACCCGCGCCAGCAACACGTGGATTTGCACGATTCTCCGTGAACTGCCCCTTCTGATCGGACGGAAGGAGTTGGAGGAACGGGTTCGCAGCAAGCGCCATTGGCACGTGGAGCAACTCATGGAGGTGTACGGTCTGGACGAGACGGCTGCGGGCCGGAAGGCCGATGCCACGCTGATGTCTCTTTTCGAGGGGTGGCGCGAGCCGGTACGGCGGCGCACCACCGCAGCCGGGACGATCGTGGAAGAGAAAGGCGTGCCCCTGAGAGCGATGCTCGCCTACCTTTTCGGCGAAGTGGCGAAGTGCTTCTATGTCATCCACCATCCCGAACAATGGATCGAGTACATCACCAGATCACAGCGCGGGGACCGCTGCATGGACATCGCTGTCGACCGTCTTCCCTCGCGCGAGATCATGGAGGGTGAACTCGACTGGGAGCGAGGCAGTGCGGGTGCAGAACGTTTGAACCGCTGGCTGGAGCAGTATGGTGCCACGCCCTTCGACTATAACCGAGGCCTCGACGGTGAATCTCTCTCGCCTGACAATCCACCAAACTTTCGCCGTCTGGAAGGAACGAACTTCTTTCGAGGGCTGGCCTTGATCGATCTGGCCGAGGCGATGCTCAAGCGAGCCTTTGGTGAAGACGCCATTGCCGTCCGGGTGAATGCGGCCGGGCAAGGGGACTATTTCCAGGTGCATGTGGACCGGCACAAGGCGGAGGTGGACGATGTGAAACGATTCATACGCACGGCATTCTACCGCCGCTTCGGTCTGGCGCCGACTCCTGAGTTCGTAGAACTCCATTCCGGTGGAGGTGCTTCAGGCGTGCGGCTGAATCGCTACGATGTCCTGCCCCAACTGATCCAGCGACTACATGCGTGGCCGGCCAAGTGACAGACGAAGACGTTTCCGTTTCGGTGTGACGGCCTCGGCTGACGCCTAGCGCATTACCCAGGCCTTGTCCTTGTAGACGACCTCGACCGAATTCCGTAGCGTCGGATCGCCCCGCAAGGCGTAGTCCAACTCCAGGGTCTTGCGCAGGAACACCTGGACCGGCGTGCCCGTCTCATCCACCGCCACGGGATGATCCACCACGGCAGTTTCGTTGCTCAGACCGGTGACAAAAATCTTGAAACCGGTTGCCTGCGGATCGAAATCGCGCCAGACGACGGCAATGTCCTTGGCATTGTCCTCGCCCTGCAAGATACGGTTTTCGACCTTCTCCAGAGGTTCCAGGAACGGGTACCGACTCTGGTGACGTTGTCGGACCTGCTCGAACACGACCGGCGGCACATTCCTTCCGGCCGGTACGATCTGAAACGTGTCGGTCATCAACTCGCAGCGCGGATAGAAGTCGACGTCGCCCTCGGTCCGGTTGGTGACCGTGAGAACCGTATACCAGTAGCGGGCCGCACCGTTGGCCCCCCACGGCAGCACGAGTTGCTGAGGCTGCTCAAACTTCACCTCAACCGTCCAATGACCAGGGCCCTGCACGATCGCCGGCATGGGAGCCGCGACACAAAGGCTGCTAACCAAGACCAGAAATGTCCCATAAAACAAATACCTACCCATCCAGTACCCCTCTCCAGAGAGCACGTCAGTTCCTGAATACACTAGACCCCACGGTTTCCCTATTTTACAGCAGAATCCCCGGAAAGCCAAGAAGATTCTTGGCCAATATTGATCCAGCAAGGTCCATTCCACACGGTTCCCGTCAGACCGCAGACTCGTCCGTAAGATGCATTTCGACAAATTCGCGGGCCGCCCGGGCCAAGAGTTCCTCACAATGTGACAGCGCGTAGTGAAGCTTTATCGGCCCTTGCATGCAAGCAATTGCCGTCTCGATACCGAACGTCCGATACACCGGTTCGGTCAGGCGGACCTGACCGGCAATGACGGCGGTCCGGGCCCCGCCGGCCTTCGCGACACGCGCCACTCCGGAAACCACCTTGCCCCGCAGGGATTGACGATCGAAACACCCCTCGCCCGTGATGACCCAGTCCGCATCGCTCACGGCCGCATGAAGCTGAGTTTGGGCCATGACTACCTCGATTCCCGAGACAAGACCAGCCCCCATGAAGGCCACCGCCCCGGCGGCCAGCCCACCGGCAGCCCCGGCCCCGGGCAGATCCTTGATGCCCAGCCCAAGCTGGTCTCTCACACAGTGCGCCAAGTGCGCCAGGGCAGCGTCAAGCCTCTCGACCATTTCCGGTGTGGCTCCCTTCTGGGGCCCATAGACCTGTGCGGCCCCCTGCGGACCGCACAATGGATTGTCCACATCGCAGAGCACCTCTATCGGAACGGCAAGATCTCGGCCCGCCGGGATAATCTCGGCAATCTCCGAGAGGTGAGCACCTCCCGGGCCGATATCCCGCCCATCGGACCTCAAGAACCGCCAGCCCAAAGCCGTCGCGGCCCCGACTCCGCCATCGATTGTCGCGCTGCCTCCCACGGCCAGCAGAATCCGCTGCGCGCCGTGAGCCGCCGCGGCGGCGATGAGTTGGCCCGTGCCGCGGGTCGTCGTATCCAGGGGGTTCTGCTGCTCGGTCGTCAGCAGTTGCAGGCCGCTGGCCGATGCCATTTCCACCACGGCCGTGCTGTCATCGGCCAGCCAAGCGAACCCAGCGTCGACACGCATATCAGGCAGTGGACCTGTCACCTGC
>CP070782.1:2011217-2013947 GCA_020346325.1 Phycisphaerales bacterium | reverse complement strand
GACCGCGGTCCCCGCCTTTCGGGGCGATATCGAGGACGCGGAGAAGCTGCTCGAATGCTGCAAGAAGAACAAGGGGCTGGTCTACGCGATGTTCGAGACCTCGTGTTTTCACGACGACCTCTACGCCATGGAGAAGCTGTACGCCGCGGGCGTGTTCGGCCGCATCGTCTATTCTGAGGGCGAGTATTGTCATCCTCATTCTCTGGGGGCACCGGCGCTGGGCTCCTACAAGGACTGGCGCAAGAAGGGATGCCCGATGTGGTATCCGACCCATGCGACGGCTTACTATGTCGGCGTGACGCATAAACCGCTGCTGGATGTCTCCTGCCAGGGCACGCCGCTATTCGACGAGGACCAGCGTGTTCCCAACGCGATCGGGAACATCTTCAAGTCAGAGGTGGGCCTGTTCCGGACCGCCGAGGGTGGGCTGTCCCGGATGATCATCTGCGCCTCGCAGGGTGAGTATCTCGAAGCGGGACGCATTCGCGGAGAATATGGCGGATTCAACAAGACGTTGGTCGGCGACCGGACCGGCAGCCAGCGCTACCACGACGCGATCAAGGACGGCCTGCAGATTAAGAAATACGCGTTGCCGCCGGGCGTGGTGCCGGGGGGCCATGGCGGCTCGCATGGCTACCTCGGCGACGACTTCATCGACGCCATCCTGCGCGGTCGCAAACCGAGGGTGGATGTCATCGATGCGTTGAACATGACCGTTCCCGGCTACTATGCGCATCTGTCCTCCATGAAGGATGGCGAAACGATGAAGATTCCGCAGTATTCGCTGTGATGCCGGAACGGCAGGCGAATTCATTTGACCCGATGATGCCGCCAGGGCCTGATCAAGATCGGAGCCAAGGTGGTCAAGCACTCGCGATATGTGGTGTTCCAGATGGCCGAAGTGGTTGTGCCGAGAGCACTTTTTCGTGAGATGCTTGAACGTATCGGGCGATTGAGAGCTGGCCCGGAGCTTCTAAGGACAGGATGAGCGGCAACGGAGTGAAAACCTGGACAGGTGAGGAGAAATCACCGGTCACGGTACGTCGAAGAAGCGCCAGAATGCTGGATTTTCGGTGAATTAGCGTGTTTGGGGGCCTTTCCGGGAGGCGTATCGGCCATGTTGGTGACCGGACGCCTTGAAGTCGAGGCCCTGATTTTGATATTATTGACGCTGTTGTACGTGGGAGTACCGATTATGGCGTTAAATGGCAAATCCTGGTTTCTATGACACCAAGTGGGAAATATCGCCTGATAGGAGGGTCCTCATGTCCAAGAGAATGATCTATCTGTTCGCTGTCGTTGCAGTGTGTGTGCCGGCCTTTGAGGAGGCCTCGGCCGTGATTGTGAATGACTTTCAGGAGTGGGACCAACGGATCCAGTTGGCTTCCATAGGGGGATTGGAGATCACTGCCACCGGGCACGCCCGGTTTACCGCCCGGGTCGATCAGGACGCCACGGACGTGATCATTCATCCAGGCGGTGTTCTGGAGACCCTTGACACCTACAAGTTGCCTGATTCGCATCCCGAACCCGAACTCACGAACGTCTATGTGTATGGCACGTGGAACGCTCACGATATTCAGTCCTTTGGCGTTGACCGTGCCGCCTATATTTACATGGGCCCCGAAGGCGTCATCAACCTCGAGAGAGGGTACGACGACAGCAGTGCCTCGTACAATGTACTGGCGTGGCTCGACGAGGCCCAGCTCGGGGGACAATCGCTGCTGTTAGCGCCGGAACTCGATCCAGAGGTGTGGTCGATACAAATAGAGGACCTCGGCGGTGGGGCGTGTAGGATCACGGCGTACGGCCCCCCTCCTGCGGCCGCCGATGACCCTCACCCCGAGAATCAGGCAACCGACGCGCCCATAGACGCGATCCTCAGTTGGACACCCGGTTCATTCGCCGTGGCGCACGACGTGTACCTGGGCACGTCCTTCGAAGACGTGAACAACGCGACCACGGCCGACGCTGCCTACAGGGGCCGTCAGACGGACACCAGCTACGATCCCGAGGAGTTGACTTTCGGCCAGGTCTACTACTGGCGTATCGACGAGGTCAACGGCGCGCCCGACAACACGATCTTCAAGGGCCTGGTCTGGAGTTTCACGACCGAATCCTTCGCTTATCCTATAGAGACCGTCTCGGCGACCGCTTCCAGCGCAACGGCCGGGGCGGGGCCGGAGAACACCGTCAACCGTTCGGGTCTGGACGAGAACGACCTGCATTCGACCTCGAGCACGACCATGTGGCTCAGCGATCCGGCCGGGTCGCAACCCACCTGGATACAGTATGAATTCGACCGGATCTACAAACTGCATGAGATGTGGGTCTGGAACTACAACGTGACGTTTGAGCCGATACTGGGTTTCGGACTCAGGGACGTTACGGTCGAATACTCTGAGGATGGGATCGACTGGCTGACCCTGGGCGACGTGCAGTTCGCCCAAGGCTCCGCCCAGGAAGGATACGCCTACAACACGACTGTCGACTTGGGCGGTGTGGCGGCCCGCCAGATCCGGCTAACCGTCAACAGCGGTTGGGGCGCTCTACCTCAGTATGGCCTCAGCGAAGTACGTTTCATGTACATCCCGGTCACGGCCCGCGAACCGCAACCCGCCGATGGAGCAGTCAATGTCAGCGTCGAGATGGATCTGGCCTGGCGGGCCGGTCGCGAAGCGGCCTCTCACGAGGTCTATCTCGGCACCGATGCGAACGCGTTGGCACTGG
>CP070782.1:1944110-2011117 GCA_020346325.1 Phycisphaerales bacterium | reverse complement strand
GGAAGGTCAGGGCGATCGGACTGGCCGCAAGACGGTGCGAGGCGGCTCCTGGCTGGACCGACCCCGGCGTGCTCGGTCCGCGTTTCGGCTGCACTACGAGCCGTCGCAAGCCGTCCACGATGTCGGATTTCGTGTGGTGCGCGAAGAAACGACGCCATTGGGCAGATAGGGAGTCAGAGAGGCGGCAGGGCGAACTGCAGCCATTCGCTGGCCGGCGGATTTCCGCTAGAGATAGTACTCAATGAGATAGCGTTGGGCGGTGAGGAGTTTCTTGATTTCCTGGACGGCGGCGGGGATGTCGTTCAGCTCGTCGATTTGGAGGTCGACCTGGGTGCGGCTGAAGCGGTTGGGGCCGACGTTGATGATGCGGAAGTCGCTGGGCTGATTGAGCGTGTTGATCGTCTCGAGTTCGTAGTCGTCGAGGTCGCTGATGGTGGCGATCAGGATCAGGCCGGCGTCGGTGAACAGGTGCGAGACCTCGCCCAGCCGGCGGATGTATTCATCCCGCTCGCCGCTCTCGGTGACATCCATGCTCAGCGAACTGTTGGACAGGCCCAGGTAATAGACGTAGCGGCCGCTCTGGAAGAGGTCTTCTTCCAGCGCCTTGGCGAGTTTCTCCTTGCCCGTGTTGGCTGGGCCGCAGATCAGCACCAGCGTGGAACGCTGATTGTAACGCGTGGACCGTACCTGGGGCGTGATGGTGCTGCGCTGCCACCGCTGCTCGCGCTGCTGGACGCGCTCGGTGACGCGGTTGGTGGCGCTTTCGACGGCCTTGAGCACGACACCGCCGCCGGCGATTTCGTAGTTGTCGATGATTACGAAGCGGCCCGTCTGCGCGATCTCCGTAGTAAGGTCGAACGCGATGGGCTTAAGTGTCTCCAGGATGCACTCGGCCACGTCGTGCCGCTCGATCTGCTGGCGGTTCGAGTTGGTGGTCAGCTCGGAGGCATCGAGCACGGTGACCACCTCACGCAGCCAGACGGGCATGCGGGCGCCGGCCAGCTTGATCTTGTACTTCTTGTTGTAGATCATGGGCTGGCGGTTCATCCAGAAGATGTTGACCGCGAGATGCGTGCCGGTCTGGGCGGGTGTGTCGCTGGCCTTGCACATCAACTCGCCCGGGTTGACGTAGACCTGTTCGGTGAGGGTGAAGCCCGTGGACTGACCGGCGCAGGCCCCGGTCTGGACGGGCACGTTGAAGCCTTCGATCGAGGCGATCTTCGAGCGTTTCCCCGACGGGAGAAAGATCACTTCGTCGCCCACGTTGATACTGCCGGTTTCGATGCGGCCGGCTACGATGCGGCGGTCGTCGCCCGACTCGGTGAACTTGTAGACATCCTGGACGGGGAACCGGAACGGCTTGTCGATGGTGTCCTGCTCCTTGGCGAAGCTGTCTACGATATCGAGCGTGGACGGGCCCCGGTACCAGGGCATGCGGTCGGAGTTGGCGACGATGTTGTCCCCCTCGCGAGCACTGCAAGGAATGAAGTCCAGCGCTTCGACGCCGATCTGCTGAAGGAACGCACGATATTCGTCGCGGATGGATTCGAACACGGCTTGGGAGTAGTCGGCCAAGTCCATCTTGTTGACGCAGACTGCGACCTGCCTGATGCCGAGCATGCTCAATAGATACCCGTGGCGGCGCGAATTCTCCTGGACACCTTCTTTGGCGTCGATGATGAGCAGGGCGGCCTCGGCGCGCGCGGCGCCCGAGATCATGTTGCGCAGGAATTCGATGTGCCCCGGGGCGTCGATGATGATGTATTCGCGCTGGGCCGAGCGGAAGAAGCAGCGGGCCGAATCGATGGTGATGCCCTGGGCCTGCTCGTCTTTGAGGGCATCCAGCAGAAAGGCGTATTCGAAGGGCCGGGCGTCGCGGGCGCAGCGGGCCTTGACCTGCTCCAGCTTGCCTTCCGGAAGCGAATGGGTGTCGGCCATCAGTCGGCCGATGACCGTGCTCTTGCCATGGTCGACGTGACCGATGACGACGATATTCATCTGCTCTCTGGTCGATTTGCTCATGAGGTGGTGACTTCTCCTTGCTGGCCGCGGCGGGCGGGTGTCATCATCACGTCTACATGTAGCCGTCCCGGCGTAAGGTTTCCAGCCCGCTGAAGTCTTCCTTGTCCTGGGCCCGGCCGGAGCGCTCGGCGATGTTGGAGAACTTGCCGCTGCGCAGCTCCTCGACGATCTCGCTGACGTTCTTGGCGGTCGATTCCACCGGGAAGGTGCACGGGAAGCAGCCGAGCGAGCGATAGCGCTTGCCGCCCCCGCGATCGAAGTACAGGCCGATGATCGGGATGTTCTCCCGCTCGATGTATTCCCAGATGTTCAGCTCCGTCCAGTCCAGCAGCGGATGAATGCGCACGTGCGTGCCCGGGGCGAAGTCGGTCTTAAACTGGTTCCACAATTCCAGCGGCTGTTCACTCACGTCCCATTCGTTGTGCTGGTCGCGGGGCGAGAAGTAGCGCTCCTTGCTACGGCTGCCTTCTTCGTCGGCCCGTGCGCCGACGATCACCCCGGTGAACGGTTCACCGCCTTCGACGATGTCGTATTCACCCGTTTCATGGTTCAACACCCGGCGGGGCCACTCGCCGCTGAGCGTGTGTTTGAGGGCTTCGCTCTTGAGGCGACCGCAGCATTGTAGCCGCGTGGCATTGCTGTCGGGGAACGTCTGCTTGGCCTTGAGGGCTTCGACGTTCTGCCCCACGATGAGGTTGAGTTTCCACTCGCGGGCGAAGCGGTCGCGGTACTCGATCATCTCCGGGATCTTGTACGACGTGTCGATGTGCAGCAGCGGGATGGGGGCGTGGCCGAAGAAGGCCTTGCGCGCCAGCCACAGCAGCACGGTGCTGTCCTTGCCGATCGACCAGAGCATGACCAGGTTTTGAAAACTGCGGTAGGCTTCGCGCAAGATGAAAATGCTCTGAGACTCCAATGTCTCAAGCTGATCCATGGTGTCGGACCTCCTTATTGCCTTTGTCTTCGAGTTCTTTCCAATGGAGTCCGCATTCCTTGTGTTCCGGCTGCTCCCACCACCAGCGGCCTGAGCGAATGTCCTCGCCCGCAGCGACCGCGCGCGTGCAGGGCGCGCAGCCGATGCTGGGGTACCCCTGGTCGTGGAGCCTGTTGTACGGCACGTCATTTGCTCTGATGTAGTCCCAGACCTGTGTGGTGGTCCAGTCGGCCAGCGGTGAGATCTTCAGCAGGCCAAATGTCTCATCCCATTCGACGCGTTGCAGGCCGGTCCGCGTCATCGATTGCTCCTCACGTAGGCCACAGATCCACGCCTGGAGATTGCTTAGCACGCGCTTCAACGGTTCGATCTTGCGAATTCGACAGCAGCGCTGGCGTGCTTCGACGCTTTCATAGAAGAGATTCGGGCCGTGCGCGTTGACCATTTCCTCGACCTGCTGCCGGTCGGGAAACAGGATGTCTATCGCGATGCCGTATTTCTCGCGGGTGGTCGTGATGACCTCGTACGTCTCTTCGGGGAGCCGGCCCGTATCCAGCGTGAAGATCCTGGGCTTGTCGCAGATCTTGCAGAGCATGTCCGTCAAGACCTGGTCTTCGGCCCCAAGACTGGATGCCAGAGCGACCTGGTCGCCGAATTGTTTCACTACGTGGCCGAGCAACTGCAAGGCGTCAAGCCCTTTGGTCGCTTCTGTCAATTCTGCCACAGCAAGGCGCGGGCTGTGGTTCATATTCCGACCTCGTCAGGAGTCGTTATCATGGTTCTTCTCCACGGTCAAACCGGCCCTCTTCATGGAAATAGCCTCGGTCGGGCATACGCGCAGGCACTTGCCGCAGCGGATGCACTCGTCGCTGTCGATCCAGATGTAGGTGGCCTCGTGCGCGAGGTTGGCCTCGACGACGGTTTCGACGACGTCGTCCTCATCGTAGAAGATACGAGAGACGCGCTTGATGCAATCGCGCGGCGCGGCCTGAATGCACCAGTCGCAGTGGATGCACTTGTCCTGATTGATCTCGAACTTGTAGTGACAGAGATAGCAGCGCAGCGCATTGACGCACGTACCTTCCGGCGTGAATCCCGTCTCGACCTCCTGGTTGTCGTGCGCCCGTTGTGGCACGGGTGTCAAGGGCATGGCACAACGGGTGGCAAGGTCATGGTCGCGCACGCGTCCCGTGTCGCCGTCGTTATCGATGGGCTGGAGTTCCACAACGTCGCGCAGGCGATCCCGACCCATCAGTTGTGCGTCCATCTCGCGTGCCACGGCTCTACCGTTGGCCACGGCCTTGATGACGTTGTCGCTGCCGGTGGCGAAGTCGCCGGTGACGAAGACCTTGTCGTGGCTGGTTCTAAAGCCCTCGGTCGGCGAGACGCCCGGGGGCAGGATGTCGAACTCCTGGGTCTGGCCGATAGCCACGATCAGGTGGGTGCACGGAATCTCGAAGGCGCTGTCCGGCACGGGCACGATCTTGACCTTGCCGTTCTCAGTGCCCGGGGCGACCATGTTGCGCGTAAACGTGACGGATTGGAGCTTGCCATTCTTGGCCGTACCACCGATCGGCGTCGCCAGGGTCCGGATGTTGATGTTCTCGCGGCTGATTTCTTCGAGTTCGTCTTTGTTGGCCGCCATGAATTGTTCGGTGCGGCGGTACACGATCGTGACGTCGTCAGCCTCGCCGAGCAGGCGGCGGGCGGCCCGGGCGCTGGAGCGCGAGCAGTCCACGGCGGTGAAGCCGCCCCCGATGACGACCACGTCACCTTCCAGGCTCGCAATCTTTCCGGTGTTGTATTGCGCCATGAAATCCAGGCCGGGGATGATCGCGTCCGGCGGTACGCCCGGGATATCGAGAGGTTTAACCTTCATGGTACCCGCGGCGATACAGACGGCGTCGTATTCCTCGATCAACTGCTGCAACTTGGCGCTGTCCACATCGACGCCGGTGTATGCCGTGACGCCGGTTCTGAGAATAAGGTCGATCTCCTTCTCCACGACATCCTCCGGGAGCCGAAAGCGAGGGATGCCGTAGCGCATCATGCCACCGAGATGCTCCTGACGTTCGAACAGGGTGACATCGTGGCCCAGACGTCTCAGCTCCCGAGCGGTGGTGAGCCCCGCGGGCCCGCCACCGACCACGGCGACTCTCTTGCCCGAGGCCTCGAAGTAAGGAGCGGGCGGTTCGACTGTTTCCGATGCACCGTCGGCGGCAGCGCGCTTCAGATGGCAAATCGTCACCGGGCCGTTGACGTTGGTCCAGTTGTGCCGGCAGCGGTCCTCGCACGGACGGGTGCAGATGCGTCCGAGCACGCCGGGAAAGACGTTGCACTCCAGATTGACCCGGTACGAGGCTTCGGGATCGCCGTGGATCAGGTGCTCGATGTAGAGCGGGACATTGGTCTTGGCCGGACAGGCCTCCTGGCAGGGAATGTCCTTGGCAATGATTTTTTTGTCCCTTGGAGCATCAACCTTGCCTTGCTCGGCCGAATACTCACGGAGCTCCGGTGCTTTTTCGTACTCGTATTTCATGAGTAAACAGCCTCCCGGAACGGCTCTGTGCCGACTCGATTCACACAAGCGGTCAGCGTTTCATCGTTGTGGCGCAGCTTTTGAAAGGTCGTTAACACAGTCTCGACGATGGCAGGGCAATCCTCCACCTTGAAATCTCCGAGCTTCTGCCCGTGCGCTTTCTGGTCGCCTCCGATGAGCATCTCATACCCTTCGACCGAGCCCTGTTCCTCGCGAATGCGCATGCCGCGGAAACCGATGTCCGTGATGCGATACGGCGAACACGAATTCGGACAGCCCGTGATATTGACCGTGACATATTCATCGATATCGCGGAATCTGTCCTGGGAAATGACCGGCATGAGCAGGTCGTACAGATCTCGGGTCGTGGAGACGGCCTTAGGGCAATAGGTCTTGCCCACGCAGGGGACGATGTCGCGCAGGCCTGAGACGCCCTCGGCAGACAAGCCCAGCTTGTGCACTTCCTCCCGCGCGGCCCGAACCTTCTCCGGCTCGATCCCGTGCAACTCGAGATTCTGACGATTGGTGGTGTAGACGCGCTGATCGCCGTACATCTCCGACAGCTCGGCGACGCGCCGTAACTGCGCGGCCGTCATCTCTCCTTTCGGAATTCGGATGCGGACCACGGCAGGGCCTTCCATCTTTTCGAGCTCACTGTCGACCAGCGGACGTTCCGGCAGGGGCGGCGTCAGTTCCTCAACAGGTTCGCTGAGGATCCCGTCTGTCGAGACTTTTTCCTGGCGCAGATTCTCCAGCACGATGCGTCGGCATTCCTCGATGCCCTTGCGGTGGACCACGAATTTGAGCCGGGCCTTCGAGCGGTTGTAGCGGTCGCCATGGTCGCGGAACAGCAGGCCCACAGCCCGGGCCACGGCCACCATTCGATCCTTCGGTACGAAGGAGAACAGGTCCTGGGCCACGAAGCCTTGCCAGCCCATACCGCCCCCGATCACGGCCTTGAACCCGGTCTCTTCGTGGCCATCGATCCGGCAGCGGATGGCCATAATTCCCAGGCAGTTCATGTAGGGCTGGGCGCAGCCGGCGGTGCAACCGGACCAATTGATCTTGTACTTGCGCGGCAAGTTGTCCAGGTCCCGACAACTCGCGATGAACTTGGCGCATTCAATGGCATAGGGGCGCACATCGAACACGCGATGGGGACAGTTCTCCGCCATCTGGCAGGCCGCTACGTTGCGCGCCACGTCTCCGCAGCCGTGGAAGGTCGAAATCCCCTCTTCGCGCAGCTCGCGCAGCAGCAGCGGCACGTTCTTGATCTTGACCCAGTGGTATTGTAGCGCCGTGCGCGTGGTGATATTGATGTTGCCCTGGGCGTAGTGCTCAGCCGTGTCGGCGATCTGCCGCGCCTGGGCGGCCGTGATGAGGCCCCCGGGAATGGCCATGCGCGTCATGAGGTTGCCCGGCTGCCGGGAGCCGTAGACGCCGTACCACTTGGCGATGAGGCCTTCCTCCTTCGACATGCTCCCTTTCTTGGCGATCTCGTCGAAGTCGATATTCAGCCCGGCGGCCTTGATCTCTTCGTCCTCGCTGACGCGCTTGAATGTGAGTTGGCGTTGCATATCTCAATCCTCGTAGTACAGCAAGGTCGACAAATAGCGTTCGCTCGTATCGCACATGATCGTGACAACACGCTTGCCTTTGTTCGCAGGCCGCTGCGCGATTTCGCGGGCGGCAAAGGCGTTCGCCCCCGCGGAAATGCCCACCAGAAGCCCTTCGAGTCGGATCAGGTCCTTGGCGGCTGCGATCGCATCCTGGCTCCTGACTTTGACTACCTCGTCGATGACATCGCGGTTCAGGATATCAGGGACAAACCCGGCGCCGATCCCCTGTATCATGTGGGGGCCTGCTTCTCCGCCCGACAGCACGGGCGATTCACTGGGTTCCACCGCCACGACTTGTATGTCGGGGTCCTTTTCCTTGAAGAACTGCCCGCTGCCCGAAACGGTGCCTCCGGTTCCGACGCCCGCGACGAAGATGTCCAGCCTTCCCCCTGTATCGCGCCAGATTTCCTCGGCCGTGGTTTGGTAGTGGATCTGCGGGTTGGCCGCGTTCTTGAATTGCTGCGGCACGAAGCTGTGCGGGATCTTCTCGGCGAGTTTCTGGGCCCGATTCACCGCGCCCTCCATGCCCTCCTGGGCCGGCGTGAGCACCAGTTCGGCGCCGAGGCCCTGGAGGAGCTTGCGCCGCTCCACGCTCATCGATTCGGGCATCACCAGGATGATTGCATAGCCTTTGACCGCGGCAACCATGGCCAGGCCGATCCCGGTATTGCCGGAGGTGGGCTCGATGATCGTGGATCCCTGCGGGAGCAGACCTTCTTCTTCTGCCGCCTCGATCATGGCCAAGGCGATCCGGTCCTTCACGCTCGAGCCGGGGTTGAATGCCTCCATTTTGACCACCAGTTCCGCTTCCACATGGCGGGCAAACCGGTCGAGTTGGATCAGAGGCGTGTTGCCGATCAGCTCACACACATTGGCATGAATGGCTTCCACCATATGTCCTTCCTAACTCAATCAGAGACAGTTCAGATTGTGCTTAGGCCGTGCTCCAGGTCTTCGATCAGATCGTCGGCATGCTCGAGGCCCACCGAGACTCTGATCGTCCCCGGCTTGATCCCGGCGTCTCGTCGGGCCTGCTCCGACATGGAGGTGTGGCTCATGTACCAGGGCGACTCGATCAGAGACTCGACGCCTCCCAGGGATTCGGCCAGTTTGAAATAGCGCAGGGCACTGAAGAACGTGTCGAGTTTGCCCTTGTCGGCTTCGATGTCAAATGAAACCATGCCTCCGAATCCTGACATCTGCTTCCGGGCCAGGTCGATCTGCGGGTGCGACTCCAGACCGGGGTAGTATGTCTGTTTGACTTTGGGATGTTGATTCAGGTACATGGCGATCTTCGCGGCGGTGGCCGCATGGGCCTCCATCCGCTGCGCCAAGGATTGCACGCCGCGCAGGACCAGCCAGGCGTCCCAGGGAGATTCGGTGAGTCCGCAGGCATTGGTAATAAAGGCGATTCTCTCATCCAGATCGGGCCGGTTCGTTATGATCGCGCCACCGACGACGTCGCTGTGTCCGTTGATATACTTGGTCGTGGAATGGACGATGATGTCCGCGCCCAGCTCGAATGGTCGCTGGAAATACGGGGACATGAACGTGTTGTCCACGGCGGCAAGGATCTGCCGCTCGCGAGCGATAGCGGTTATGGCTTGGATGTCCACCAGACGCAGCATGGGATTCGAAGGGGTCTCGATCCAGATCAGCGCGGTATTGTCTGCCAGCGCGCTGCGAACATTCTCCGGGTCCGTCATGTCGAGAAAATCGAAGCGGATGTCGTAGCGACTGAACACCTCGTGCATGAGCCGATACGAACCGCCATAAATGTCATTGCCTGTGATCACGTGGTCGCCCGGTTTGAGCAGGTGCAGCACGCCGACCACCGCTGCCATGCCGGTCGCCGTGCACACACAAGCGGAGCCTCCTTCCAGCGAGGCCAGTGTATCCTCCAGGACACGCCGCGTCGGATTGCCGCTGCGGGTGTAGTCGAAACCTTTGTTCTCGCCGAGTCTGTCGAAGTAGAAGGTCGACGAGGGATAGAGCGGTGTCATCACCGAATTGAAGGTCGTATCCTTCCGGTCGCTGCCATGCACTGCTCTGGTTGCGGGTCGGGGCATAGAGGCGAATCCTCCCATCTCATGTTACGATTAACATGCCGCAGCCTGCGGTCGTCAAATCTGATATTCCGGTGGTTTGAGCTGCCCGAAACTGAATCGATTCCAGATACGCTCGTGCACGTAGAAAGCGCCAATCTTGACCACGCTGTCTATCACGCCGATGCTCAGTGACAGCGTGGGTTTGCCCGTTACCACCCAGGCGACCAGGATCGTCACGACGGTCCCGCCGGAACGCCATGTTATCGCCTTCGCTATGCTTCGCCAATGTGATTCCATCTCGATGTATCCCGTATCCCTGCAGATCTACTCTGTGTGGTTGGAAGCCAATAGAGGATTGCCGGCTGCTCAGATCACGTAATCCAAGACGGGGCGCCGTTCACTTCGCACCTCCCATCTCATCAGGTCGGCGAAGCTGGTCTGCCCACAGCACTCGGCCATCGATGCGTCCAGGGTCTCCCAGAATTGTTCGAAAGCCGCGTCTCCGGCGATGTATCCGCACGACTGGCCCTTCTTCACGGCGGCCACGGAAATCGGTCCCTGTACAGCCTCGATCACGTGGGCGACCGTGATGGCCTCCGGCGGTGTGGCCAACGTGTATCCGCCCGAGTTGCCCCGGTGGGAGACGACCAGGCCCGCTTGGCGCAGTTGGTTGAGAATGCCCTCGAGGAAGCGCGGGGGAATCCTCTGCGCATCGGCGATCTGGCCCACCGCGACGGGGGTCGCCGTCCGACGCGCAGCAAGCTCGAAAACCGCGCGTAATGCGTAGTGGCATTTCTTCGAGATCTTGATGGCCACGGCTAATCCTATTAAACCAATCAAAATAGTGTTGTATATGCTACGTTTCCGGGTGGGTACAGGTCAACACAAATTGCTTCTGGGGTGCATTTTTTTTCAGCAGCAGGGCGTGCGGGCAGTTCTGGGCCGGACCCGGGCTCTGGATGGTATGGTTGTAAGTGCTTTATTATAAATCATTTAGGTCTGACCTGAAAGCTTCTCGGTCGAGCAGTGAGGACCAGGTAATGGCCTCGTCCGGAAGTTGGCCCATCTCGTAATGTGGGTCGGCGTACATGAGTACAGGAATCGAGCGCAGCACCCAGGATCCGGCCTGAATGGCATGCCCGACCTCGGCGGCCACCTGCGCTGCGGCCGCCTCATCGACGCAACGATAGATGGCGAAGCGGTCCGCTTCGATGGTCGCGGCGATGGCATTGAGCGTGCCCACCCGCTGCTGGCTGCGGGGCAAGAATGCAGCCTCTACCACGTCATACCGGCGCTTCTTGAGGTGTTCGATCAAGGCCACGAAGTGCCCCTGTACGGGCGCGCCTTCGCCCTGCCGAGGATGTCGGAACCAGTTGATTTCGTTGTCAGGATATCGCACCGTCTGAGTGGCCTCGGCGTACTGGCCCTCCGGGTCTGATTCCACGACGGATGAACTGACGCGTACGGCGCGCTTGCGGGCGATCTTGGCATCGAAGGGCATGCAGAACCACGCTCCCTGGAGTGCGACATAGTCGGCGGCCGCTTCCGGAGAGCCGAATGTGTACAGATTCAAGCGGTCGGCGCCGGCATGGACACAGATGCCGCCTGTTGCCTCGTGGGGCAGGGCCAGTTCCACGATGACGTGCGAGAACGTCAGTTCGGCAGTGCCGCTGGCCAGTTCGTCCAGGGTGTCGCGGAGGGATTCGACCTGTGGGCATCGTGGGAAATCCGGATACCGTGGTCGTGGGCGATCAGAAAGGAACAGGTCGGTACCCGGGTGTGGGTAGACCCAGGCGTGCCACCGGACGTATTGCCAGCGCAGCGGCTGGAGACGCTCGCCCTGGAGCGGTCCGGAGACGGCTTGGCCCTCGATGTTCCAGAGGGTGCCCGTCTCCCGGTCGCGGAACTGCGCGCCGTGGCGTTCAAACGTCAGCACGCGATTGTCGGCGGCGCGGGAGAAGGCCGACATCGTGATCGCCTCAGGTCGCGGCCCACAGAATACTGCAATGGGCGCATCACCAAGCACGTCGTTGACCACGCCGCCTTCGCGCTTGACCTCCAGCAGGGGATAGGCGCGAATGCCGGCGTCGATGTTGATGCCCAGGACCATTTCGTTCTCGGGGTAGCGATGGTCGAATGAGCCTGTGATGGTCTTTGCCAGCGGCGGGTCCATGCCGGGTCGCGAGAAATACTCCTCCCGGCCGTGCCCGTGCCGGGCATCGCGATGGTGCGGGTCGTTCGGTGCCAGCATGACATCGGTATTTGGATGAGCCGTGACCCACTCTTTCCACGTCATGTGGTACGTGGGCAACTGCTCCAGGAACTGCCCCCGGGCGGGGCCGTCGATGGCGACGCCTTCGTAGTGTAGCCAGAGGCTGTGACGCTCGGTCTTGTTGCGCTTGCGGTTGACCATGGTCAACGAGGCGTTGTACATGCCCATGGCGCTAAAGCGTACGGCCTGCCCGGCCAGCTTCGAGATGAAGGCCGAGCCCGACTGGCAGCGCTCGCACGTGCTAAAGAGAATGGGCTCGCCGGCGATGCGGTCGTTGATGATGTGGTAGTTGTCGGTGATCCACAGCGGGTAGGCCCGGAAGTGGCCCTGGTATTCGAGCCCGACCACATAGTCGTCATCGCGCATATGACTCGCATCCGGGGCGGCGACAAACTGGGGTCGATCCCAGGCGGCGATGAGCTTGCCGATGTGCAGCGGGATTTCGAAGTTCTCCGAGATCTTCGCTTCGTACGGTGCGAGCCGGCCAGCGGCCGTGCTGCCACAGGACAGAGCGTTTTCTGCGACGGTCATGATGAGGCTCCTCCCTCGTCCGCCAGTTTGACCCAGCGTTTCGCTTTCATCTCGTAGCGGGGCAGGCTGCCCGGAGTTGCCAACTCCACGGGAACGCGCAGGAACAGGGCTTGCTGGAATCGCCTCTCGAGGTCCCGGCACGTTGCCGTGCCGTTCTGTGCCTCGATGACGACCTTGAGTTGTGCCTGGTCGTTCTTCGCAAACAACTCCACCCTGTACTCGTCGACCCCGCCGGCAGAACGCACGATTTCCTCGACCGCGCTGGGGAAGACGTTGACGCCGCGGATGACGGTCATGTCGTCCTTGCGGCCCAGTATTCCGCCCAGCAGGCACAGCTCGGCCGTGCCGCAGGCGCAGGGCGATCGACGTTCAGCGCTGACGACATCGCCGGTTCTGTAACGCAGCAGGGGCGACCCGGAGCGTCGTAGCGTGGTGAGAATCAGTTCATCGTCCACAACTTCCGGATAGAAGGCATCCTCCATCACGTGCAGTACGCCTGGTTCGGCGGGACATTCGTAACTGACAGGCCCCACCTCCGTCATGCCGTGATGGTCGAAGACGCGGGCCCCTTGCCAGTGCTCCGAGATATGGTCACGCGTGGCAGGGATGCTGCCGCCCGGCTCGCCGGCCACGATGATGACTTTGACATTTATCTTCCCGAGATCGATCCCTTCCGCCTCCGCGACGTGGGCCAGACGAATCGCATAGGTGGGGGTGCAACACAAGACTTGCGGCTGAGTCTCCAGCATCAACCGCAGTCGAGCGGCCGAGGAGAGTCCGCCACCGGGAATGCACAGATGGCCCGCTTTGGTGGCCGCTTCATAGGCGGTCCAGAACCCGAGGAACGGACCGAACGAGAAGGCGAAGAACACGCGCTGCGGATCAACAACGCCGGCCGCGTTGAACACGCGTATCCAGTTGTCGAGCATGGCGTCCCAGGCTTCGCGTGTGTCCAGCCAGATCATGGGACGGCCCGTGCTGCCGCTCGTGCGACAGAAGCGGATGTAGCGATGCACCGCATAGGTGAGATTGGTTCCGAACGGCGGGTGCTCGACCTGATCGCGGGTCCATTCGGCCCGCGTGGTCACCGGCATCTGCGCCGTGAAATCCTCCAGCGTCATCGTTGCGAGATCGAGTCCGGCATCTCTCAGTCGCGGCGCATAGAACGCATTGCTCGGCACCAACTCCTGACACAGTGCTCGCAGCGCCTGGGTCTGTTGCTCTCGGATGGGCGCGAGGTCATTCATCAAGCGGTGCTCCTGTTTCTGCTACCGTGGGTCGGGGGACATGGGACGTTGAAGCCGGCTTGGGTTTGTAAAGAGTCACCAACGCCGCCCCTGTCACGGCCAGGACGATGCCGACGAAGAACGGCAGGGGGATCGACTTCAGCCCGCCCTGGGGCGGGTGCAGTGACAACGCTATGATGGCGTTGATGATCGGCGCGCCGGCGAAGACGATCGTCATTACCGTGGCAGGACTGCCTTTGGCGCCGAACGCCAGCAGCACGCAGAACGCCCCGGCTGCTCCGACTAGGCCCGCGGCGAGCGACCAGGACAGACCAGCGATGGGGAAACTCCACGCGGCGCCGCGCAGCCACAGAATGGCGGCCGGCGCCAAGACGGCGGTTAGGAAATAGGCCAGCCCCACGAAGAGAAACGCCTTGTACCGCCCGTGGACCGGGTCGGCCATGCCGATCTGTCCGGTGTGCAACAGGACGCCGTAGAGTCCCCAGGCGACAACAGTCATCAACGCGAAGATCAGCCACGTCAGCGAACTTGATTCATGGATATCCGGCATGCGCGTGCTCCCGTCAGATCTTGGCCCGTCCATGTTTGATCGGTTCCGGCAACTCCAGGAATTCCGACAGTGCCTCGTGCAAGGCCGTGAAATCCTGGTCCAGGTTGCCCACCAGGCAGTCCGTGACGGCGCCTTTGAGGTCCGGGTATTTCATGATGAGCTGCTTGAAGCTGAAGTCTTTCGCATAGAAGGCATAGACCAGGCGGCGCAGGATCTCGATGCGGCGGCAGATCGTTTCGCCGTACGTTTGGAACTGTTTGCCCGAGACGTCGCCGGCGCGCAGGCCTTCGATGACGGCATCGGCCGCCAACTCCCCGCTGACGAGGGCCAGATACATGCCCGTGGAAAAGACGGGATCAAGAAAGGTCAGCGCGTCACCGAGCAAGACGAGGCCGTCTTTGGCGCAGTATTTCGAGCGATAGGACCGGTGCACGCACGCGTAATGCTCGCCTTCCAGCTCACCCGGAGCCAGACGCTCCTTGACCCAGGCGTTCTTCTCGACCTCACGATCGAAGACCGTGGCCAGATCGTTGGTGTCACTGAAGAGATAGTCTTGGTCACCCACCACCCCCACGCTGACGATGTCGTCGCGCAAGGGGATATACCACAGCCAGTTCTTGCCTTCCAGATAGGTGATCGTCGTGGCGCCTTCGTCGCGTCCCGGATCGCGCTGGGCGCCGCGGTAGTAGCCCCAGATCGCGTGCTTGATCAGGTTCTTGTCGATGATGCGCCAGGCGAGCTTGGACATGGCAAAGCCCTTGCCCCCACTGGCGTCCAGCGTCACTTTGGCTTTGAAGGTATGCGGTGCTTCAGTCGCGTCGACACACGAAACGCCCACGGTCTTGCCATCCTCTTCGATCAACTCGCGGGCACTCATCTGCTCGAACACAGTGACGCCGTGCTCGCGGGCGTTATCCAGTATCATGGTGTCGAACACGTCGCGCGTCACCTGCCAGGTCTGGGCACAGGGGTGATCCAGATGCTGGGAGAAGTAGAAAGGTTGCGATTGTTTGCCGCTGCGGCCGACGAATTGCACGCTGTACTTCTTGGGGAAATCGGAGGCCTGCATCTTCTCGATCATGCCCGCGCGTTCCAGGGGAAAGTAGTTGTAGGGGATCATGGACTCGCCCACGTGGAAGCGGGGGAACTTCGCGCGCTCGATCAAGGCCACCTGGTAGCCGGCATCTGCGAGGATGGTGGCCGCGACGCACCCGCCCGGGCCACCGCCGACGACCAAACAATCGTATGAATTCATCTTGCCTGTCACTATGTACCTCGTTTCCTTTGGCGTTTCTTTTCCGGGGGCAGGATCTCGCAGACCTCTGCGATCGGGTTGCCGTCCAGGGCGACCAGCGTGTTGCGGCGGCCATAGAAGTAAGGCACGTCGCCCGCATCGAAGGCCTCGGCGAAAAATGGGGTGGAGCGAATCTTGAAGAAGCCTGAGGGCTGCACGGCGTGTTCACAGTCACAGACCCGCAGGATGGTCCCCAGCGGAAGCCGGCCGTCGTCGATCAGAAACAATGCCTCTGGTGTCACCGTGGGCCGAAACACGCGGCTCGCGCCGTACTCGAGTGGTTTGCCATCGGTGTCTCGGCGGAGAATGACTTCGCGCGTGGTTTCCTCGTCGTCGGAGAACACATTGATCTGTTCGATATGGATCGTGCCACCGTGGTACGATTCCAGGGTCGGTGTCATGTTGCGTTCGTGGACCAAGAGCTGTTTGTAGGGCTCGGGCAGGTGCTGTCCGAACAAGGGGGTGATTTCCGGCACCTCCCGACCATAGTGGGCACAGAAGAGATTGAGCGGCCACAGGAGCGATTGCGTCAGTCCGTGGATGTCGTCTCGACGCTCTAACCGCATGTTTGAAGCTCCTGGATCGCGCGGCGAGCGTAGAGGAATTCGAAGAGATTGCCTTCGTGCGGCTGGTCCCAGCGCACCTGGCCGGTCGGAATGGGCCCGAGGTTCAAGCGCTGGATGTGCGGGCAGCGCAGCAACTGCCGGCGGAAGGCGGTATCGTCGGTGATGGCTGTAACGACCAGACTGGGGCCGATCCAGTCGAGCATGGCCTCTTGGGGCTTTTCGACCACGGCCGCGTAAGGGAAGAGAAACTCCGTCCTGGCCAGGGGATGCTCCGGGTCCTGACAGAAGACGATCGTCGGCTGGAGATAGCTCTGGCCCTTCAGTGTAGCGATCCGCGCGCTGCCACGCTGGCGGGCGCTAATATCGACGGCACCCGGCTGATCGAGGGCCATATCGATCTTTCGATCGATCGCTTCCGGAACGCGGGCATTCGCAAAGCCGGCCAGTTGGGCGTCCGGGGCGTTGAGAGACTTGGGCACAATCTCTGCCAGCTTCCTGGCCACGGCCTCGGCCAGTTCGGCTCCGTGGCGGGGAACAACGATGGTGGAGGCATTGACGCAACTGCGTCCCCCGTTGCGGGCGACGGAGTCGGCCAGCACGTCCACGTACTCCGGCCAATGGTCGATTCGATCGGCCCCGATGAGCACCTTGCTGTAGCCCGGGCCATGCACGGTGACGCGGGGGTTGTGAGCATAGCGGGCGACGGTGCCGGCATCGCCAAACATGATGACGCGCGTGCATTCCGAGAGAATGACGCCCGCGCCGTCGTGGTCGGCCGGATAGAAACCGAAGGCTTCCGCGGGACATCCCGCCGCGATTAGGGCGTTGATGATGCGCCAGGGAGTCCACGGATCTTCCCGGCCTGGCTTCAAAACCACCGGCACTCGTAAGGCCAACGCCGGTAGCCACAGCGAATTGACGCCGGGGGAATTGCTGGGCAGCACGGCGCCGAGGTGAGTCGTGCTGGGATAGTAACTGACGAGCACCTCGTCCTGCCGGCCCACTCCGGTCTCGATCACATCGGGGTCGAGACCACGGGTCAAGCCTTTCAGGATCACGGGCATGTTAGAGAGCACGTCCGCGATCTTGATCATGTTTGCGCGGATAAGCGCATGAGGCAGGCCGCACGTGGCCGATAAGGCGCGCACGTAATCGTCCGGCGTTTGTTTCAGCTCCGCCGACACCGGAAGCTCCGCCTCCATGAAATGCTTGGCCGCCTCGGCGCAGATATCCAGCATGCGCTGCACGGGAATCTGCTGGAGACGCTCGAAACAGTCAGCCACCTGACGCAGGTCACGGCGAATCAACCCCGGGTTGACCAGGCCCACGCGCGCTACGATGTAACCACCGCCGGTGGTCGTGATCTCGGCCACCGTCAGGCTGTCGTAGTGCGTGCCGAAACGAAATGCGGGTATGGTCGGTACCTGTGTCATGCGCTCTCCCAAGATTCAGTACACGCCTTCAACGATTGTCTCCTTGGAGGCCCCGAAGGGACGCACCTCACCGACGCCGTCCCATGGGTACCCCGCAATGGGTCTACGTCGGATCGCCTCATCTCGTTCGAGGAATCTAGGCATGAAGAATTCCTTGGTCAACGTTGTCAGCTCAACGCGGCCCCATTGATCGTACTCGACCACGCACTCGGGGTCTTCCGGATCGACCACTTTCAGCACGGCCCAGGGCTGCGGTGCGTAATAGCTCACTGAGAACTTGTCCGCAGGCGTCAGTGGCTTGCTGTGCGCCAGACCCATCAGCGTGTTGCCATAGACCGGTTTGAAAGCGACACGGCCCTCCAGCACCTCCTCGACGAGGAACCGCACAGTTTGGGGATTCATCTCCGTACCGCCGCAGAAGACGCCCTTGATGCCGGCGTCGGAGATGGATATCTTCTCGCTCAGCGCTTCGAGGAGCTTCGGCGTCGTGAAGAGCGCTGCGATCCGGCGATGTCGGAGAATGATGGTCGCCTGATCGATCACGTGCTCCATGTATGCCTGGGCTTGGCCGAAATCGCCCTTGGCGATCAACTTCTTGACCCAGCGCGGATCGAGATCGAGGAAGTAGCAGCTTCCGCCGCGGTAGTTGGCCAGATGCTCGATAGCCAGGCGCAGGCGCCGTGGCCCGGTCGGGCCCATCATCAGCCAGTTCTGGCCGCGCGGGAATTCGGCATCGTCGAGTGTATCTCCGAACGATTCGTAGTCCCGTTTGTAGTCATCCCAGCCGATGCGCTGCTTGGGCATACCGGTCGTGCCACCGGTCTCGAAGACATTGTAGGGCCGGCCCTTGTAGGGCTTCGGGATCCAACGCTCGGGCGCCTCGAAGCGCAGCCAGTTGTCCTCGAAGTGGGGAAAGCGTTTCAGGTCGTCAAACGTCTTGATTTCCCGACGTACGTCCCAATCCTGCTTCTTCGCCCAATCGAGCCAGAAATCGGCCCCGGTCTCCGGGCTGAAATGCCAGTCTATGATCTCACGCAGGTGTTCATTCAGCGCGTCTTCCAGGCTCATCTGCACCTGTTCCCTTCGTCCTGTATCAGTCGTTGATTTCGTCGTCATCGTGTCGCCAGAGCATAGAGTTTCGATTTGGTCGCGACATAGAGCACGCCATTGGCTGCGACCGGCGTGGCGTAGACCGGCTCGTCCATATCCACGACGTTGACGATCTCTTTCTGTCGACTGTGGGCGAAGATGTTGATGTGCCCGTTCTCATCGCCGATGTAGACCTTGCCGTCGACGAGCATGGGCGAGCCCCACATGGCCGATTTCAGATCGTGGGTCCACACCGCCTGACCGTTCTTGATGTCGAGACAGTAGAACATGCCGGCCAGATCGGCTACGTAAAGCAGGCCGTCGGCGACCGCCACCGTGCTCATGGTGCGCCCGAAGTCGTCGTCACCCCGGTGCCACACCTGGTGTGTGTTCGTGACATCGCCTTGGCCGCCGGCGTCGATACAATAGAGATGCCCGATACCGGTGCCATGTTCGGGGTCCTGGCCGACGCCGATATAGACCCTGCCATCGGCGAAGACAGGCGTGGCGATCAGATTGTTCTTCGTGCCGTATCCGCCGAGTTCCCATTCCGAATCGGGAGGATTGCAGTTGAACCGCCAGATTTCTGCGCCGGTCTTCGGGTCCAGGGCGTAGACCCAACCGTCACCGCCGGGGAAGAGGGCGAGGGTCTTGCCATTGACGACGCCGGCCGAGGGCGATGACCACTGGCCATGAAGCACACGGCCGTGCACCGTGAACTCCCACAGCAAATCACCTTCATTCTTGTCGAAGGCCACAAAGCTGGGAGCGATCGGCATGGGGATGTTCAAGTGGCCTTCGTCCACGCCGTTGCCCGTGACCAGCAGGACCAGGTCACCGAGAACCAGGGGGGACGACGTGGCGAGATTGTGGGGAAAAACGCCCAACTCCTCGATCATGTCGAAGCTCCAGACGATGTCGGCCTTGTTGGGACCTTGGTATTGTTCGTCGGTGAGGCCATCGTTTTCCTCGTCATGAAAGCCCGCCGTGTCGATACACACGGCTTCGCACCGGTTGCTGAGATACCAGGCGCGATCGCCCTGTACCTCCAGTGCCGAACAGATTCCCTGTCTGGGCCAGTCGTTGACGCGTCCGGCTGCGAGCTTGTCGTGCACGGCCTGCCAGAGGAACGCGCCGTCCGACTCGCGGAAGCACAGGATATTACCACGGTCACCCGTGATGTCTTTGTCATAGCGTCCGCCGTTGTTGGTGCCGACGAAGACGCGGCCGTCGGCGACGACCGGATTGCCATAGGCCAGCGAGCCGAGACGTGCGATCCACTTGACGTTGTGCCCGCTCTCGACATCCCAGGTGGTGGGCAGGTTCTTCTCGTCGGGGTTGACCATGTTCCGTCCGAGGCCACCGCCCCAGTGGGGCCAATCGGCGGCTGGGGCCGGACCGGCACCCAGCGTCACGATCAGGCATATGAAGGTTAAGGTACGCACGGTTATACTCCTTTAGAACTCTCGGTTCAGATTTTCAGTTGCCATTCGGGGTAATCGCCACGTTGTCGAAAAGGACCTCGGTGCCCTTGGTTTTCGACGTGATGGCGACCGAATAAGCGTAGAGCCCGGGACTCCCAGCCGGGTTGGGACACGGATCTTCCATCGTCAGGGTCCAGTCGTCCGGTTCCGGTTCGTCGCGCGGCCAGACCTTGGCGCGCACGAGACCTCGACCGTCCTGAACATCGACACTGAGCTTGGTCGCATACCACTTGTCCCCTTCCCACGGATAAGGGATTTCCCGGATGATACGCGGGACCGGAGACCACGACACGAGGCGCAACAGTCGATGGCGCTCCGAGGTGCCGGTCAGGATCAGTAGATATCGGCTGTTGATCAATCCCATATCGGGCAGAAACCGATTTCGCTTCGGAACGCCCAGCACGTCCGAGCGCACGGTGTAGCCGGTCGGGATTGGAGGCATGATGTAACACCGCAGGCGAGCGAACGGCGGTGCGGGACGCTCCGCCAGTTTGCGCAGAACCTTGTGCCCTTCGTACTCCGCGACCTGACTCTTCACTGGGGAAGTGATCCATCCGGGCGGGGCCTGTCCGAGCTCCAGGTTCTCGAAGTCCTCGCGATAGGGCAGAGGGGGAACCACGCGCACCCGGGCTGTAGCATTCAGAGTGCCGGCCGTGGCCTTGATCTGCCCGGCCTGGACACGTGCCCCTCCGGCGCTGAAGGTCCCGTTCGCGTCGATTGTGCCGTCGAGCCCGGCGAGACTGTAACTCGCGTCGACGGCGCCGGTGGGAATGCCTCCTTCATCGAATCCCTTGGCGGTGAATTGGACGCGTTGACCGGGCGCGACCACGACCTCGGCCGGCTCAACTTGAAGCCGCACGATTCTGCCCGGCGTCAGTGGTGCCGCGGGGCCGAAGACGGCTCTGGTGGCCGCAGAGCGATATGTGCGCGGCTTGGTCGAGATGCAGAATGTTTCGTTAAGCGTCGAGAGAATCACTCGACCATGCGCCACGGCCGCCGTGGCGTAGACTTCGTCCGGCGCACCGCTCGCCTCCACGAATTCCTGCGCGTTGAGGAGCTTGCAACCTGCTCGGGACACTTCCAGAATGCGCCAGCCCCCCGGGACATCGCCCACGTAGATTTTGCCATCGGCATAGACGGGCGATCCCTTGGCCTCGTTGCCGTAGTTGAAGGTCCAGAGGACCTCGCCCGATTTCGCGTCGACGGCGTGGAGATTGGCGGCGTTGTCCGCGACGAAGAGCAGACCGTCATGAAGGGCCGGCGTGGTGTATTGGCCGGTCAGTCCGTCGACGCGCCACAGTTCGCGACCCGTGCGGGCATCCAGGCAGACCAGACGCCCCATGACGTTCGTGTCCAGGTTGGCCGCGCCGTGTGTCGCGTACACGCGCTCGTCGTCGTACACGACCGAACTCATCATGCCGCGCCCGCTCAAGGGCACGCGCCAAACCGTTTCGCCCGTGTACGGTCGCAGGGCGGCGATACTGCCGTCGGCCAGGCCGGTGAACATGATGCGGGCGCCGTCGAGTGTGGTCGTTACCGGCACGGAATACCCGGTGTCGAGCGGCGTTTCCCCTGCGGCGTTGGTCCAAAGAACCTTTCCCGTGCGCTTGTCCATGCCGAAAAAGCGGTGCGCGCCACGTGCCTGGGCGCCCCAACCGCTGGTCAGGGAACTGATGATGACTTGGTCGCCTTCGATAATGGGGCTGTAGGTCCGCCCGCCGTAGCCGGAGATGCGACCGAACTCCTCAGTCAGCGAGCGCTGCCAGAGGATCTTGCCATCCTTGTCGAAGCAAAACATCAGACCCTGGACGCCGTGCGCGTAGATGTTGCCGGTGGCCGGGTCGGCCGCCAAGTTCGCCCAGCCCAGCCGGTGGTAGACCACGTCGGTCAGGAAGGCGTTGAAGCGGCGCTCCCAAACGATGCGGCCTGTGTCCAGATCGAGCGCCACGACGCGCTCCTGCTGGTTCTCATCCTCTCCTACACGGCTGATCACGTAGACCCGATCGTTCAGAACCAGCGGGGTGGAACGACAACCGACCGGCGCGTGCCAGAGCAGGTTCTCGCCGCCCTGGGACCAACTGGAGGGCAGTCCTTTTTCGGGGGATGTGCCCTGTTGCTCGGCGCCGCGCCAGTGCGGCCAATCCGCAGCCGGCGTGCGGGTGCCGATCGACAAGACAGCGAGAATCAGCAACCACTGCCTCACGCGACTTCGACGTGTATCGGAAGTTGTGCCTGTCATAGTATCCTCCTTCTGAACTACTGCCTGAGGTCCAGGCAGACGAGTTCTTCCGGGCTTCGTACATAGAGTTTCTTGTCTGCGATCACCGGGGCCGTCCAGCAGCGGGCGCTCTCGAGCGGATTGATCCGCCCCAACTCTTGATATTCTTCCGTGATCAGGGCCACCTGGACGACATTGCCCGTGTTGCCTTCGATCACGATCAGGGTGCCGTCGACCGCGACCAATCCACCATGCTCGAAGCCGCGAGCCGTTCCCTTGCTGCGCCATTTTTCCTTGCCGGTCTTGGCCTCGACACAGACCAGGTACCCGGGCGGCGTCGTGGTATAGATGTGCTCGTCGACATATGCGGCCGAACTCCAGTGCGGCGTGATGCGTTTGTCACTCCAGACCTCGGTGACCTGATCGCCTTCGATGCGCAACAGGGCACAGCCGCGCCGATAGCCACTGGCGATCCAGATGGAATTGTCATCCACGACGGTCGGCGCGCTGGCGTTGGAGTCGAGCCGCGTCTCCCAGGGATGGCGCCATAGCAGCGTCCCATCTTCGGCGGCCACGCCGATCATGGACTTGCCCGTGAAGATCAAGTATTGCCTCTTGCCGTCGAGCGTCGCCAGGGCCGGCGTTCCGTAGCCGGCGATGTCCGTCCCTCCACCCGACCAGATTTCCTTGCCCGTCTTCTTGTCCAGCGCCACGACGTGCTTGTTTTCAGCCGCGGCGATCGCGATGAGTCGGTCGCCGTCAATAAACGCCGAATTCGCCGCGCCCCATTCCGGCGGCTCGCCTCCGTGATCGGTCATGACGTCCGCGCGCCAGATCAGTTGGCCGTCGGTGGAATTGAGGCAATGAACGACGCCGGTCCGACTGACGGTGTACACGCGGTCGCCATCGATCGTGGGCGTCGCCCGCGTGAAACCGTGGTTCTCCCGACCCGCTTCCGGATAGGTGAACCGCCATAGTTCCTTTCCGGTGTTTACATCGAGCGCGCGAATCACATCGTCCTCATCCAGATGATCGTGCAGATAGACGACCTGATCCTTGACGGCCGGGCCGGAAAAACCCTCGTCTGTCATCGCCACGCGCCAACATTCCTGGGGGGGCTTCGCTGCCCAGTCCTTGTTGATGCCTGTCTCGGACGAGATGCTGTTGGCCTCCGGGCCCAGGAATCGGGGCCAGTCGGCCGCCTGGAGTGAAGTACTCAGGACCATGGAGATCGCCAGGAGTCCGTATCCGAGTCGGCCACGGGCTGTCTTGGATGTCCGATCATTCTTATTCGTCATAGTCGCCGGCCCTCCCTATGTCTGCCGGGTTCTTCTGGTGACCTCTATCATTTCCGAACCAAATACTGCTGCAATTTCCCGCGGGCCTCCGCGGGAATCGGAACGGAACGCACCTTGATTCCCGTGCCCACCTCACAGCAGGCGCTGGTTGAGTGTCCCCGGGCGATGGTCTTTCCCTCGCGCACCACTTCGACTTCGTAGGCGACCGATTTTTCACTGATGTTGGCCACGCCGATATGGACCTCGAAGTCGTCGCCGAAGCGCAACGGACGGATGAAATCGAATCCACACGAGACCCGCGGCCAACCCAGATGGGGATCCCGCTCCATGTCGACCAGCGTCAGGCCCAGCGAGCGAAACAGTTCGTGTTCGGCCGTCTCCATGTACCGAAAGAAGGCCGCGAAGTGGACGATCCCCGCCATGTCCGTGTCGGCGAACTCCACGCGTCTGGGCATCACAAACCGATTGTTCATGGTGTTTGTCTTCTTCATACGCCTGACTCTCCATTAGCAGTCTGGGTGCCGAGCAGGCCTGTCATGCATTCCGCTATCGCTGGCGTCGGAACATAGCGAGCATTGCGCCAGAGGACGCTTCCGCCCGCCAGAACGGCTATCCCTTTGGTTGCCAGTTGCATCACATCCAGCCCGGGCAGGAGGATGAGCACGAGCGCCGCCGGGAACAGAATGAAGCGAGGCCAAAGGCCGGTGCGTCGGGAGAAATAGCCCGTTGTGCCGACCGCCAGCAAGAGTACACCTACCAGGACCGTCGGCAGGCTCGCCAATATGTGCAGCAGGTTTACGCCGCCGTCTTCTGATAGCAGCAAGAGGGACGGATTGAGCACAAACGCATAGGGCAACACGAATCCCACGAGCGCGAAGCGGAAAGCCGCGAAGCTGGAACGCATGATGTTCGCTTTGGCAATGGCCGCGGCGGTGTACCCGGCCAAGGCGACGGGCGGGGTCACCATGGACATCATGCCGAAGTAAAAGATGAACAGGTGAGCCGCCAGGGGGACCAGGCCGAGCTTGGCCAGCATGGGTCCAATCAAGGTGGCCATCAGCAGGTAACACACCGCCGACGGCAGGCCCATCCCCAGGATGATCGTCGAAACCATCAGCAGAAACAGCGCCGCGATCAGATTGTCACGAGCCAGGGGCAGAATCGCGGCCGGCAGTTTCGAACCCACGCCTGTCAGTGTGACGACACCCAGAACGATGCCGACGCAGGACGCCGCAGCGATCAAGGGAACCCCGGCCTTGGCCGCCCGTGACAGTGCTTGCACGACGTCGCGCCAGTGCAGCCGGGTGGCTTTAGACCAGGGGGCCGCCAACAGGATGACACCGAGACTCAGCGTGACAGCCCGAAACGGAGTGAACCCCGCCAGCAGAAAAGCGATCAGCCCAGCCATGGCCAGCAGGAACAACAGTCCCTGGGCCACCGAGAGCCTCTGGATTTGCGCTTCGTCAGCCGTTATCCGCGCGGCACCGATTCTCCGCGAGTGCAAGTGCACAACCAGGAGCAGGGTCAGATAGAACAGCAAGGCCGGAATCAAGGCGGCCTTGAGGATCTCCAGATACGTCACGGGCGGACTCACGATCTCGAGCATCATGTACGCGCCGGCTCCCATGATTGGGGGCATCAGCGCGCCGCCCGAACTGGCAGCGGCCTCGACCCCCGCGGCCAAGTGGGGGGCGAATCCGGCGCGGCGCATCATGGGAATGGTGAACGTTCCGGTGGTGGCCGTATTGGCTACGGCGCTGCCTGAGAGCGATCCCATCAGCGCGCTGCTCATGACGGCCACCTTGGCCGGCCCGCCGGCGCTGCGCCGGAACAGGTGCTGAGAGAAATCGACGATGAAACCCGTCGCGCCGGTCGCCTCGAGAAACGCGCCGAACAAAACGAACGGAAACACATAGGTGAACATCACTTTCAACGCGATGCCGAAGACGCCCTGACTGTGCAGAAACGTTTGGCTGACGATGCGGGTCCAGGTGTAGCCGCGATGAGGAAACAGCCAATCCGGCATGGACGCACCGAACCGGGCGTAAAGCAGGAAGGCCAAGGCCAACAAGGGAAGTGTCCAGCCGATCGCGCGGCGGGCCGCCTCCAGGACGAGGATCAGCCCCAGCAGACCGACCCCGTAATCGATAGCCACCTCCTGACCGGCGCGATCTCCCAGGGCCGCTCCGCCAATCCAGAAACGTGAGAAAGCAGGCTCTGTTTGGATGATTACATAACTGAGGCCCGGCACTGCCACGGCTGCCAGGGCCCAGCCCAAAAGCTGGCGCACGCTTGCGGACAAGCGGTTCGATGGCATGGACGAAGGAAGGAACAGCAGAAGGAGACCGAGCAGCCCGAACAGCGCCAGCCGGGATTGTGGCTGAAGCAGAGGGTAGTTTACCTCAGCCAGCACGAAGGCGCACAGCGCGAGAGACACGCCTTTCCGTAGATGACCGCCATTGACAATTCCCTCTTCTTGGATCGTAACATTCATTGGTTCACAAGCGGTTGTCACTTCCTAAGCACTACTGCGCCGCATTGTCTTCGGGCCAGATATCTATCTCGCGGAAATAGCGAATCGCGCCGGGATGAAACGGTGTCCCGGTGTCGCGCATGACATTTTTGGGATTGATGGCTTTGCCCGCCGGATGCTTTTCCGCGACTTCCTCGGCATGTTCGAAAAGTGTCTTCGTGAAGCGGTAAACCGTTTCCTCGTCGATCTGCGCCGAGGTCACCAGGATCATGCTGCCGACGTTCAGTCCGTGGAAGTCTTCCGCTTGCCCTCTATAGGTGTCCGCCGGGATTGTTCGGCGGTCGAAGAATCGGTACTGCTCTGTCAGACGATCCATGGCGTCGTCAGCGAACGGAATGAAGTGAATGTCACGCGTGGCGCACGCCTGGGTGATCGATGCGGTCGGCACGGCGCCGCCGAGAAACGCCGCATCGGCCGAACCGTCGGCCAGCAGGGCGACGGCGCCCGTCTGGGTGTCATAGAGCGGATTGAAGTCGTCGTACGTCACGCCGTGCGCTGCGAGGATGGGCCCGACAAAATGTTCGAAACCGGCGCCGGCGGGTCCAACGACGACTCGTTTTCCTTTCAGGTCGGCAATGGTCTTCACACCGGAGTCGGCCGGCGTGATGAACAGGGCAATATTGGGCGCCAGGGTCATGACAGTTCTGACGGGATGTTGCTTTTCCCATTCGGCTTGTCCACGTACAGCGAAGAACGTGATCGCGGCGTTGGCCAGCGCGAACTCGATTTCTCCCTTGTCCAGGCGTCGGACGTTTTCCTGGGTTCCTTTCGTTGCCTCGGCGGTGATTTGCCAGCCACGGGCGGATGAATGGGTGCCCACTACTTCCGCGATGGCGCTGCCGACGACGAAGAAAGCGCCGCCGGGCGGCGCCGTTCCGATGCTCAGAAAGCGCCGCTCGGACCTACTTCCTTCGCCCGATTCTTGCTCGTCACCGGAGCCCGATTTCTCGCTACACCCCGACAGGGCCCACAGGATGCAGATGATGAGCACGCACAAACGAATTCTCAAATTGCCTATATGCTCTATCATCTTACGGTCTCCAGGGCCATTCCGCTGCCGGACTGCTTCCTTGTCACCCTTCACTTCGTCGGGCGAGAAGTTCTACTGAATAGAGATGATTAACCCTGTAAGTTCGGTGGTTTTGCCAAAAAGGGAGTTTTCTTTCTGAGCCATTGGCTTGCCGGTCAGCGGTTTCGGGCCAGTTGGCAGGCTCTGCCGGCCGATTGACGAGCACGGAACGATGGCTGAGAAAGAACGCTTTCACACGTTGGCATCGGGCAGGATGAATACCCCTGTTTTTTGTGCGGGATATGCGCGCAGCTATGATCGGCGCTGCAGCGTCCGCAGGGCGCAAGAGAAAGGGGCAGGCCCGACGAACGGGTCCGCCACTGGTTGTTGTCCTGGTGTGTCCCTGCGTTGCTACGGCCGAATCATGCTGCTCATGTCGACAGGGACCTGTGTCGCCATGTCCTCCAGGCTGTCGTACAGGACCTGGATCATGTAGTGACCGTTGTGGGCAAAGGCCCCCGGGTCCTTTTGTGCGTACTGATAGTTGTATGCCGCCCGCAGCAGACGCGGTGTCCAACTGGCGAAACCGTTGCTCCGCGTGGCCTCGCCCTCATCGACCTCCCCGTTTCCATTGCTATCGTTGAAGAAGTACGGGTAGGAATGGGCATCATAAATGATAGGGGCGTTGACTACGTCTGCAGCGTAATCAAGGATAGTACCATAGAGAACATCCTGGAAAGTCTCAGTCTCTCGAGCCAGGCCTTCGGTGGTCCAGCAGTCACCGTCGAAGTCCCGTCTGTCCTTACGAATATCCTGGGCCGTGGTGATGCCGCCGTGACAGAACGGAGTGGAACAGGGCTTGATATCCACCTCAAGCGCATGGGCGTCATGGCATTCCGTACAAACGTTAAACCTGCCAATGTGGCTCAAGCGGCCTTCGTAGGTCTTTCCCTCGTATTCGTAGGTGCCTTTGGCCTGGGTGCCGAAGAGGGTCGCGCCGGCGGCAAAGTAATGCGGATTGCTGAAGCGCAAGCTTTCGGCGGCGGTGTCAGGATCGAGTCCGGCGGTGGCTTCTTGGATTGTCAGGCCAGACTCGCGGCCCTGGTGGCAGTTGATACACACGTTGCTGTCTTCATCGCCGGTATCGAGCACGGCACCGCTGGGGAATTCGACCTCGGCCACCTGACGTCTGGCAAACCTGGGTATGGCATCGTGACAGGTCTCGCACATCAGACCATTGGACAGCGGTTGAGCGATGATGGCTCCTTCGTCCAGCAGGAATGGCAACCCCGTCGCGGAGTGGCACTTGGCGCAACTGGCGGACACCTCGCCGTCTTCGTCCCAATGACGCCATTGCTCGTCCGAACCGGCGAGGTGGCCCACGTCGTTACGGCTTAGTCCGGCCACCGCGTCCACATCCAGGTCCTCGATGGAGTTGTGGAGCAGTTGGATCATATACTTGGCGTTGTGGGCGAAAGCGCCCGGATCCTTTATCGACGCCTGGTAGTTGTAGGCGGCTTTGAGCAAACGCGCCGTCCAGGCGTTGTAGCGCGTGCTCTCGTCCGGACCGACCATTCCGTCGTCGTCGTCGACAAAGAAGTAAGGGTAGGAGTAAAAATCGTAGGCGATGGGTGTCCCGGCCGTCGTGCTTGCATAGGCTTGAATGGCGGCGTAGAGGGCCTCCTGCAAACCCGTGAACTCACCGCTGATACCTTCGGCGGTACGGCCGTCGCCATCGTAGTCGTGGGCTGAGCCGGCCATCCGGATCTCGCGCAGGCTCTCGCGGTCAATGACTTCATCATGGCAGACGGCACAGGTGTCGATCCTGACTTCCAGGCTGTGCGGATCATGACAGTCGATACAGGCATCCACGCCACTGACGTGGGCGAACTTGACGTCGTACGACTTGCCTTCGTACTGGTACGCACCCAAAGCGGTGGCGCCGTACAGGGTGGCTGCTGCGGGGTAATAGTGGATGTTTCGGAAACTCAGGTTCTCGCTGACGGTGTCGTCGTCGACGACACCGGCGTCCGCGATGTAGGCATCGACGGAGACGCTCGATTCGCGGCCCTGATGGCATTCCATGCAACGCGCCTCACTGCCTAGGGCCGTCAACTCGACGCCGGACGGCATGACAACGCTGTCCTTGACGGCCGAAACCTCATTGTGACAGGCCATGCATTCGATCGTCGTGCCGATCGGGGCCGGGATGTCCACCACGCCCGCCTCACTGCCATCAGAACCCAGGAAATCCAGATGTCCGGGCGTGCTGTGGCATTTGGCGCACCTCGTCGGCACCTCAGGCGGATCATCCTCATCCCAGTGGGTGAACGCCTCAGCTTCAACGTCGGCATGGCCCGACATGCCCCAGTCGTCCTCGTTCGGAATTTCCACGGGGTGACACTCGTCGCCTTCGGCCAGGACGGTCAGATCCGCCCGGGCACTACCAACCCAGCCTGCTAACACGATCGTTCCTGCCAGCAGCCAAGCCAAGCTTAACCGGCCCAGCAACCTGTATGGGGCTGCCTGCAGGATGCTTTCGAGCTTCATCATTGTCGTTTGACCCCTTCCAACTTCCATCGAGGACTCATCTCCAAAGATTCGCAATGGGCTCCTGCATTGAGGAAAACCCATCGACTGCTTCATAATTAGCAGCCGTTGTGCCAGCGAGCCCGTGCGGCAATACGCTTTTGTCGGACTGAGACGTAAATCATTCCCAGCAAAGAGCATGTGGCTGGTTTCGGTGTGTGAGGGTTCTGGGGCATACCGCAGATCTCGCCCACATGTCGCCCTAGAACTGAGAGTCCTACAGAGAGCGAATCCCATTGGTGGGAAGTTTGCCGCTGGGCCCGTTAGCTGTGTAAAGCGAGACTATTTCAGATTTTTTGAGGCCAAATTCCGGGGGCGTGCGAGTGAGGAACCGCCTTTGTTGCGTGTGTTTGGGAGGCATGAGGTAACTGGTGGTCTGGGGGGTCTGGGGAGTCGGACTGAGCATAACTGCGGTCGGGAGACCCTCTGCCGGCGGTGCCAACAGGCGGCGTGGACCACCGAATATTCCGACGAATCACTATATAAGCTTTTGCTATATAAGGTGTTAAGATTGTTGCATTCGCAGATTGCGGAAGGCTTTTTGTCGCCTTTGTGGTGGCAGAACCGATGAAAGGTCTTGCTCTGGAGAGGCAAAAACAGTACAATTACTTATGGCCACTTCTTATCAAAAGTGGGATAACCTGGCTGAGCAATAGGAGTCGCGGCATCCGGATGGTCGTGTGGCTGGCGATGAACTGAGGTCCGGCTTGGACGTATGATTGGCGCTGTTCTTCAGAAGGGACTGCTCAGACGACATTCTTGCGTGGCGCAGGGAGGTCGGCCTGGGAACTTCAGGTGGATGCGGAAGAACTGCTCCAGACATCTCAGACGCAGCAGCACCCTGACACACGATGGCGGATCGGCGCGGTCGTTGCTTGGTTCGCATAGGGTCGATGGTTCCGGTGATAAGGGCCTGGACGGAGGAGTCGACAGGGCCACGGAGACGGGGGTCAGGTCTATCGGGTCTTCAGCGTGAGGCCCGCATGGGCGTTGCTTCGTTGAGTACGCTCGTTACCGCCGAAGAAATGGGGCAAGGGAGGTTCGAAGTGTCCACTGCCGAGTCTGCTGTCTTGTTGCTGGTTGTGGCTGTGCATGGCATCGCGGGTGTCGTGGGGCTGTTGCAGCTTGTCTGCCGGTCGACTCGGTGCAGGTCGCTGCTGTGGCCGGTGGCGCTGATGGCGGTGCTTTGTGACACGACGCTGTTGGGTCTCAGAGCGGTTGCGATTGGGGCCGTGCCTCTGACCGGCACGTGTGAGGCATGCGTCTTTCTGGCCGTCGTTCTCGGTGTACTGTATCTGCTGATCGGCCCGATGATCGACCGCGTCTGGTTCGGTTCTGTCATGGTGTGGATCAGTGCCGGTCTGGTCGGCATGGCGGTGGCCCTCGCCCGGCCCGCCGCGCCTGCGCAGGCGGTTGCATCGACGCCTTGGGCGGTCGCTCACGCGGCCGTCATGGTTCTGGCGGCGGCAGCGGTGATGTTTGCAGCGGCCAACTCGACGCTCTATCTCCTGGGCAGCCATCGGCTCAAGCGCAAGAAAGTGATGCAGGTGCTGGGCCGAATTCCGAACATGGAAACGCTGGGTGATATGAATCGCGTCGGGCTCCTGGCTGGTTTCGTCTTGCTTACCGTGGGACTGGTCAGTGGGCTGGGTCTCATTTCGACGCTGGGTATGGGAATGGCCTCGTGGGCCGCCGACGGCAAGGTCATCTGCATGCTGGCCATTTGGTGCTTGCTGGGCGTCGTGTTGGTCCTGGATCGATTCTCGATGCTCAGGGAGAAGGGGCGGGCTTGCGTGACCCTCGTCGCCTTCGTCCTCGTCTTGTTCGCGATCCTAGGTGTTGCCGTTACCGGGGTAACGCAGCATGAGTTCTCGCTGCTGCTTCCGTCGGCCACTCCGCTTGTGAGGGTGTGATTCAAAATGGGCGTGATTGTTGTCGGCCTAAACCACAAGAGTGCTCCTTTAACGATTCGGGAGGGACTGGCGTTCGGCGCGGCGGCCGTTCCAATTGCCCTGGGCCGGCTCAAGGAGGCGCATCCGCAGGCCGAGTTTGTGCTCCTCTCTACCTGCAACCGGGTGGAGATTTATAGTGCCAGTGAAGAGTCGGCACAGCACATGACGGAGGCGGTGGTTGACTTTCTGTCGGATTTCCATGGCCTTGAGAGAGGCGCGTTCGAGCCATACCTGTACCGTCGCGAGGATGAGGAGGCGGTGAGGCATCTCCTGCTCGTCGCGGCGGGCATGGACAGCATGGTCGTCGGCGAAGCCCAGATTCTCGGGCAGGTCAAAGAAAGCTATAAACAGGCCTGTGCCGCCCAGAGTCCGGGCAAGATTCTCAACCGCCTGTTTCACTGTGCCTTCTTCACGGCCAAGAGCGTGCACACCACCACGTCGATTTCGAACGGGCGGATCAGCGTGGCCGGGGTGGCGGTCGAATTGGCCATCCAGCTTTTCGCGGATCTGGCCCGCGCCCGCGTCGTGGTGATCGGGGCCGGGGCAACAGGGGAACTGGTGGTACAACACCTTCTAAAAGCTGGATGCACGAACGTCACCGTGGTGAATCGAACGCATGAACGAGGTCTTGATCTGGGCAAGCGCTGTCAGATTGCTGTCAAGCGGTGGGAAGAGCTTCACGAGCAGGTCGGCCAGGCCAACATCGTGATCTCTTCAGCGGCCACCCAGGACTATTTATACGACCGAGCCTCCTTCGAAGCGGTGGTTCCCCGACGCAAGAAGAGCATGTTGTTGATCATTGACATCGGCGTACCGCGCAACTTCGAGCCGACCATTAACGAAATCGACGGGGTCTATCTCTACAGCATGGACGAACTGAAAGAGGTTGCCGACGAGAATCTCAAAGCGCGTGAAGCGGATATCGCCAGCGGCCTGGAGATCGTCTATGCCAGTGCGGCCGATTTCATGGAGTGGTTCCACGCCAAGGATATCGGCCCGCTGATCGGCCGGATGAAGGCGGAGTTCCGCCAAGTGGGTCGCAACGAACTCGATCGGTTCTTCGTCGGGCCGCGGCATGTGGCGTCGTGCCGAGACGTGATGGAGTCCATGGTCAACCGGGTGGTGAACAAGCTGCTTCACTGTGTCATCAAAAACGTCAACGTGGTCGCCAGCGAAGCCGGTCCGACCGAGGCGGCTCGACTGGTCGACACCATTTTGCAGCAGGCCAGGGAACTGGCGTGCAAGCCGGAACGAAAGGGTGATGCCGACGCATGACTTAAGGGTGACTCCTCAGGCGCGGCGATGTCCCGACCAAGAAAGATCAATAGCTGGAAAAAGGAAAGACAGCCACATGATAAACATCAGCAAACTATACTGTGACCAGATCACTCCGGGCGATTGGCTGCGTTACGGCCGCAAGGGCTCGGGCGAACGGCAGGGAGAGGTAGTTCCCGCCCAGGCCTCCGAGAGGAGGCCGATCGTCGTATGGAACATCACGCGCAACTGCAATCTGCGCTGCGTCCATTGTTACAACGACAGCGGGGCTAACAAGAGTTGCAACGAAGTATCCACGACCGAAGCAAAAACTGTTATCGATGATCTGGCCGATTTCGGGGTGCCCTCGGTCCTCTACTCCGGTGGCGAGCCACTGATGCGCCCCGATCTTTTCGACCTGATTGAGCACACGGTCGGACGCGGCCTGCGGGCCGTCATCTCGACGAATGGCACGCTCATCGAGCCCGATACGGCGCGGCGCATCAAGCAGCTTGGCGTCTCTTACGTGGGGATCAGTCTCGATGGCATCGGTCCGATCAACGACACGTTCCGAGGAGTCGCCGGGGCGTTCGAGCGGGCCGTTCGCGGGATTCGCAATTGCCAGGACGCGGGCGTGCGCGTCGGTCTTCGCCTGACGTTGACGCGCCGGAACGTGCAGGATCTCGAGCAGTTGTTCGATTTCTTCGAGATCGAGGGTATTGAACGGGCCTGTTTCTATCACTTCGTGCCCAGCGGCCGCGGTGGCGCGATGGCCGACGACGATCTGACGCATGCCGAGAGTCGTGATGCGCTGGATCGAATCATGGCGAAGGTGAAATATCTCAAAGAGGCCGGGCGCAACACAGACATTCTGACGGTGGACAACCACGTCGACGGTGTTTACCTCTACCTCAGGCTGCTGGCAGAAAACTCGCCCCGCGCGGCGGAAGTCTGGAAGCTGCTCACCTGGAACGGCGGGGGCATGTACAGCAGTGGGGTCGGCATCGGCTGCATCGACTACAACGGTAAGGTGCACCCGGACCAGTTCTGGTGGCACCATGATCTGGGAGATATTCGCGAGCGGCCGTTCAGCGAGATCTGGAGCGACCCCGATGAACCGCTGTTGAAGGGCCTGAGAGATCGCAGATCGCACGTGAAGGGGCGCTGCCGTCTCTGCAAGTTCTTTAACGGGTGTGGAGGCAGTTTGCGCGTGCGCGCCGACCTCGCTCTGAACGATTGCTGGGCTCCCGATCCGGCCTGCTATCTGACGGACCAGGAGATCGGCCTTGGGGACCTGGATACGCCGGAACCGGCGGCCGTTGAGAAAGGCTCTCCGAGCCCGGGACAATGAGCTGAGGACAGATATGCTTTTCCACATCGCTGGATTTAGAGAAAGATCGGATAGTGCCGGCAGATCGCGGACGTCGCTTGTCGATCAGATTCTGTGGCTGATCTCGTTGCGCTGGATGGCGGTTTTGTTTGTGGTGGTGGGCGTCCTGGTAGGGACACTGGTGTTCCCGGTGCTGACGAATGCGACGCGGCTGTATGTGGTCGCCGGGGTGTTGCTGGTGTGCAATCTTTTGTTCGCCGTGGCAGCCCGGCGAATCGACCGTGCCACGCAGCGCCAGCGACTCATCCTGGCCATGGTGCAAATCGAAGCGGATCTGCTGGTTCTCACGGCGGTTCTATTCTTCTCAGGCGGTGTGGTCAATCCTTTCTTCTTGTTCTACATCTTCCATGTGATCATCGCGACGATCATCCTGCCCCGCAATCTTTCCTTTGCCGTCGGCTTGACAGCGATCCTGTTGTTCGGCCTGCTGGCGGCCAACGAATTGCACGCTGGGGCGCTGCTCGGCTACTATCCGCTGCAGTTTTCCGCGGGCGGGGGACTGTGGCGTAATCCCGTATACGGGCTGGCCGCGTTTGTAGCATTCGTCTGCACCGTGATCCTGGCCCAGCACCTGACGCGCATCATCATTGCTCGCATGACCGCCAAGGAGTTGGAGGCGGCGCGGAACGGAGACTTGCTCCGCGCCATCATCAACGCCATGGCGGAAGGGCTCATGTTTGTCACCGAGGATGGGCACGTTTCGCTGTGCAACCCGGCCGCTCAACAGTGGCGCAGGAGCCAGAGATCGGGCCATGGTGACTCTCTGGAGAGTTTTCCCGAGACGCTGGCCAATCACGTCCGGGGCTTGGCGGGGTCGGGCAATGGCAACGGACAAGGGCACACGATCGAGTTCGATACGGCCGGTTCGCCGCATCGTTTCATTGAGGCGCGGGATTATTCCGTTGTGGGCCTCGACGGCACCAGGCTGGGCCATGTCATTGTGGGGCAGGATCTGACCGAACACAAGAAGCTGGAGGCGGACCTGGTCGAGCGCACCGAACAGCTCACGGAGATCAACGAGATGCTGAAGATGTCTCGGGTGCGCATGGCGCAGCGGGAGAAGATGGTGGCGCTGGGACAGATGGCGGCCGGCATCGCGCACGAGATCGGCAACCCGCTGACGAGCTTGTCCTCCGTCGTGCAATACCTGGGCCGCAAGTGTTCCGATACGGAGCAGAAAGAATTGTGCGCGGTGGTGGATCATCACGTAGGGCGCATTTCTGCGATCCTGAAACACCTGTTGGGCATCGCCCGCCCCGCGACGGCGGAATACAAGTGGGTGGACGTCAATGAGGTGATCGAGAACACCCTGTCGTTGATTCGGTACGACAAACGGACCCACGGGGTATCGATTGTCCATGCCCACAACCCGGATCTGCCCATGGTCTGGCTCAACCCGCAAAACCTCGAACAGTGTCTTCTCAATATTGTGATCAACGCTTTGGATGCGATGGATGCCAAGGGAGCCGCGAGCCGGCATCAGCTTGAGATCACGAAGACCGTCGCGGATGAGATGGTGGAGATCCGCGTGACCGATACGGGCGTGGGCATGAGTCCGGAGGTGTGCCGGCGGGCGTTCGAGTCGTTCTTCACGACGAAGGAAATCAGTCGCGGGACGGGGCTCGGACTCTTCGTCAGCTACAATCTGGTCGCCGAGATCGACGGTACGATCGAGCTGGAATCGAGGCCCGGCGAAGGCACCACAGCGATCATTCGTATTCCGGTACGGCCCAAGAAGGATCTTGTCAGTGCGTCGGAGAGAAGGGCAGGTTGATGGGCCTGCGCGGAATTGCCACGGGGATGTTGTTGCGTTATGCGGTGATTGTTAGGATGGTGCGGTAGAAACCCATGTCAGAAAAGAAACACGAAATCCTGCTGGCCGACGACGAGACCACCTTCCGGGAGACCTTCGCCAAGGTTCTCGAGGAGGAAGGGTTCTCGGTCGCGGGGGTCGGCAACGGCCGGGACGCGATCGACGCCCTAATGAAACACTCGTACGCGCTGGCCATCCTGGATATCCAGATGCCCGGATGCGATGGGATCAGCGTGCTGCGCGAAGCGATGGCGATGCGACCGCAGACGCGGGTCATCATGGTCACTGCTTATGGGTCGGTCGAGATGGCGGTCGAGGCCATCAAGCTCGGCGCCTGTGACTACGTCATGAAGCCGGTCCGCTTCGATGAAATGCTCACCAGAATCCGGCAGCAGTTGCGGTATCTGGAACTGGAGGCGGAGAACCAGGAACTGAGAGAGGAACTGAACGGGCGTTTCGATATCAGCCAGATCATCGGTGAGACGTTCGTCATGGAGCAGGTCTTCGAGACGGTGCGAAAGGTCGCACCGACGCGCAGCAATGTGTTGATCACCGGAGAGAGCGGCACGGGCAAAGAGTTGGTCGCGCACGCGATCCATTCGCTCAGTCCGAGCAACACGGGACGCTTCGTCGCGGTCAATTGTAGCGCGATTCCGGAGACCTTGCTCGAAAGCGAGCTGTTCGGTCACAAGAAAGGGAGTTTCACCTCCGCGTTCGAGGACAAGCAGGGGTTGTTCGAGACCGCGCGGGGCGGAACGCTGTTCCTTGATGAGATCGGGCACATGCCCATGGGCTGTCAGGTCAAATTGCTCCGGGCGGTCGAGCAGCGGCAGATCCTGCCCGTCGGTTCGACGTCTCCGGTCAACGTCGATTTGCGTCTGATTGCTGCCACGAATCGAGACCTCGTGAAAGAGATCAAGGAGGGACACTTTCGCCAAGACCTCTATTATCGTATGAACGTCGTGGGTGTGCACCTGCCTCCCTTGCGCGAGCGACGCGAGGATATCCCGTTGCTGGTCGAGCATTTTGTGAAGCGGTACAACGCCGAGATGGGCAAGCATTGCACCCGCGTCAGCCGCGAGGCCATGAAGCGACTCGTCGCCCACGAGTGGAGGGGGAACGTCCGGGAACTGCAAAACGTGATCGAGCGGGCAGTGATTTTCGCCGAGGACGAGACGATTGAGGTGACGGACATTGCCCTGGTTGGTTCGGATGCCGCCCTGGGGATTGAGGATAGCGAAGACCTGCAAAGTGCCGTTCGGGCCTATGAGAAAGAGCAGATCTATCGTGCCCTGAACAAATACAGTTGGGACAAGGCGGAGACGGCCAAGGCTCTCGGCATCGGCCTGTCGAGCCTTTACCGCAAAATCGATGAGCTGGCGATTCCCAGCGGCAAGCGCAGCGTCAGGAAAGTGTGAGATCCGGAAGGCAGCTTCGGTCCTGGTGCTGGTGCCCGAACGCTCCCGACAGACAACTGTGGAGGATTCGAACGTGAAGGTCAGTCAAGCCTCGGCGTATGCGTTACATGCCTTGATGTACATGGTCAGGCACATGACCCAGCTGCCCGTGACGAGTGGGGCCATTGCCAGGGCCGAAGGCATGCCGGCCGGCTATCTGGCCAAGGTCTTGCAGCAACTGGCTCGGGCCGGTTTCGTCCGATCGGTGCGCGGACGCCAGCGCGGCTACATTTTCGCGCGCGGCCCCGAGGAGGTCACCTTGCTCGACTTATTCGAAACGCTCGAAGGTCGCCGATTGTTTGGCGATTGCCCTCTGAGGCACTGCGCCTGCGGGGGCACCACTGAGAACTGTCGCATTTACGCCCAGTGGAACAGTGCCGCGGAGAAGATCAGGGAGTTGCTGGCCCAGACGAGCGTGGCCACGGCCGCCTGGAACCACCCGGAGCATCGGTTCAATGAGATGCCCGACTTCGATGTGGAAGAGAACCTGCGTAGGGCCTGAGGCTCTGCCCTGGATGCAGTAAAGCAAAGAATTTCTGGCATTCTCACAAGTGAGAACAACGTTCGCTCGCAGTCGGTGTAGGCCATTCTTCACTCCGACGCCGCGTGGTAGGCCGTCGATGGTTGGCCCATCCGGAAGACGCGATGGTTCCCACATCTGAGAAAGCAACGCGCCAAGAAGGATGTTCGGTTATTTAGGAGCCTTTACATCCATTGAACGAGGTTCTGCGTTGCAGTAGCATGGACGAGACAGGGGTGGGCGGCAGTACCGCGTGGCTGTCGCACGAAGCGCCCCCATCGACAGGCAATGGCGCGGGTGACGCAATGCTCGCGGCACAACGATTGTGTGGCCAGGGGGCCATCCGGATAGGCAGACAATGACAATCCTATCGACTGACAACACGCATCCCTCGGGGGTGGCCGAGCAGCGACTCCGGCAGATCTTTCGTCCGGTTGAGGCTGACCTGCGCGCGGTTGGGCGATGTCTCGACCGCCGCTTGCAGGCCCCGCACGACACTGCGGTACGCGAGGTCGTGCGGTCCCTGGAGCGCTCGGCCGGCAAGCGGCTGCGGCCGGCCCTGGTACTGCTCTCGAGTCGGGCGGTCCACGCGTCACACAACGGGCATCCGGTCTCGCCTCGGGACCCGGTGCCGATCGCGGCCGCGATGGAACTGATCCACATGGCCTCTCTGGTTCACGACGATTTCATCGACGCCGCTCCCGTCCGCCACCATCGTTCCAGCATCAACGCTCGGTGGGGTGGTGCCGTGTCGGTGGCCCTGGGTGATTATCTCTGCGCCGGCGCCTTCCATCTCACGGCCGAATGTGGAGATCCGCAGATGTTCGCCCACCTGGGGTCGGCACTGTGCGCGATGTGTGAAGGCGAGATGTTGCAGGTGCTGAATCGGGGCAATCTGGCGCTGTCCGAGCAGGACTGTCTGGTGGTGGTCGAAAAGAAGACGGCCGCCTTGTTCGCCGCTTGTTGTGCCGCGGGCGCCGCGGCAGCGGTGGCCGCCGACGCGACGCAAGAATGCCTGCGACAGTTCGGATTGCACCTGGGCATCGCGTTCCAGATCCTGGATGACTGCAAGGACTTGTTGAGTGATCAGACGCTGCTGGGGAAGAAGCCGGCGCAGGATTTGCTGGCCGGGGATATGACGTTGCCGCTGCTCCTCTTGCTCAAGAGCGCGGGCCGCGGCGCCGAACTGAGGCACTTACAGCCGAGCGCGGTCGACGCGAAACTTCTGAATCGGATCCGGCGGGACCTGCGTTCCTCTGAGGCCGGCGTCAGAGCACAGCGCCAGGTGAGGTCTCATACGGACCAGGCCAGAGAGGCGCTGGAGCCCCTGGCCGAGTCCGACGCGAAGCTGAGTCTTTGTCAGTTGGCCGATTTCATAGGCGAGTCTGTATCCGAGATTCTGGCGAGGTGAATATATGGAAGCGCGGAAAATCCTGATCGTCGATGATGATGTGGACCTCTGTGATTCGCTGAAGGCCATTCTTGAGGGCGCCGGCTATAACGCGACCACCGCGACCAGTCGTGCTGAGGGAATGGCGAAGATGAAAGCAGACCAACCGGACCTGCTGATTCTCGATGTCATGATGGAAACCTGGCACGATGGCTTTGAGATGTCGCGGGAGCTCAAGCGGGATCAGCAACTGCGTCAGACGCCGATCCTGATGCTGACATCCGTCGAGGAGAGAACCGGCGTGCCGGTCAAATCTTCCGCGGGCGATCCCGATTGGCTGCCGGTTGACGGCTTCCTGGATAAGCCGGTGGAGCCTGACGTATTGTTGGTGGAAATAGAGAAGTTGTTAGAGGGCGCACAGGCATGACATCAGCGGTTCCGGACGACAGCCTGGTCCAGCGTGCGCACTGGTTGATTCGGTTGCGCTGGCTGGCGGCCCTTTCGGTGGCTGCCAGCACGTTCGTGTGTGCGCGTATCTTGGGCATCGCTCTACAGGAGCGGGCCCTGTATGGCATTGCCGTGTTGCTGTTGGGTTACAACGCCGTTCTGTTCGTGTTGCTAAGGCATTTGGCTGCCACACCCGGCGAGCGAAGTGTCAAGCGAACGATCAATCTTCAGATCTCGGCCGATTTGATCGTTCTTACGGTCTTGCTGCACTTCTCCGGGGGCGTGGAGAATCCTCTGGCCTTCTTCTTCATCTTCCACATGATTATCGCGAGCATCCTCCTTTCGGTCTGGGAGAGCTATCTGCAGGCGACGTTAGCGGTGCTGCTCTTTGGTCTCCTGGCGGCGTTGGAGTACAGCCAGCAGATCGCACATCACTGCCTTACCGGTTTCGTCAGGCATTGCCAATACCAGGAGGGGTCTTACGTCCTGGGGACCTTCTTTGCGTTTGCGGTCAGCTTGTACCTGGTGGTGTACATGGCCAGCTACATCGCCGTGCGATTGCGTCGCGCCGAGCGTGCTCAGGCGCAGGCCAATGACCTACTCCGGGCGCAGGATCGGATCAAGGATGAATACGTAGCCCGGCTCACGCATGACATCAAGGGGCATCTGGCCGCGATACAGACATGCCTGGCCGTGGCGATCGGCGGACCGATCAGTGGCCAGGTGGCCGACTTTGTCGACCGCGCCTACCGGCGCACGCAGAAGCTCACCGCCTTTGTTAGAATACTCCTGCGTCTGACCAAGTTGAAGTTGGGTAGCAGCCTGGAAATGACCGTCTTCTCTCTCGGCGATGCGGCAGGCAGTGCCATCGAGACCGTACGGAAACGGGCCGAGGACAAAGGGATCCATTTGTCCGGCACCTTGGCATCTTCGACGCCGATGGTACGAGCGGATCGGGACGCCATCGAGGAGACGATTGCGAACCTGCTGCTCAACGCGATCAAATATACGCCGGCACGGGGGGCAATTTCGATCGAGGCTCGCGCAGAGGGAGACTCGGCTCTGTTGGAGATTTGCGATACCGGCATCGGTGTGCCGGCGGCCGAACTGCCCCGCATCTTCGACGAGTTTTATCGCGCCAGCAATGCCAGGCAGGTGGAACGCGACGGTACAGGATTGGGACTGTCTTTGGCCAGGCAACTGATCGAACAACATGACGGGAGTATCAGTGTTTTCAGCACGGAAGGTTCGGGCACGACGTTTCGCATTGTCCTGCCCCGGGCCGTGGCGCGCAGAGCCACTGAGTCGGTGGTTGCCACCGATCGACATCGCGTTTCTGTAAAATGAGGCATGGCATGGCGAAACGCCTGAGGGCATTGTTCAGTTCAGCAATTCACTTGGTAGGACGCATGAGATGGTGGGCGCGGATCGCCGTGGTGGTGGCGGTCTTTGCCGTCATGACGGGGGGGGCCATCATCGTGACCGGCCAGACCGGGTTCTGCAATTCCTGCCACATCATGAACAACTACTACGCCAGTTGGCAAGAGTCGGAGCACGCCGAAGTGAACTGTCTGGATTGCCACCTCCAACCGGGCTTCGCCGGCTACATCATGGGCAAGATCAACGGCCTGGCTCAGGCGGTAGATTGTGCCGTCGGGCGTGTCGGGACCAAGCCGAGCGCCACTGTGGTTGACTCTTCGTGTTTGCGCTCGGAATGCCATAGCACGGCCGAACTGAAAAGCGATTCGCTGGTCTATAACGGCGTCAAGTTCACACACAAGAACCATATCGACGCCGTCGTGGGTGGCATGAATGTCACGTGTGGGACCTGTCACAGCCATTTCGAAGGGAACGAGCATTTCAGTGTGAGCCACAACGCGTGTTTCGCTTGCCATTTCCTGGGCAGTAACACGACGGACGGCCGGCTCGTTCAGACCGATTGTCGCAGTTGCCATGAGGTACCATCCGAGGTGATTCGACGTGGTTTCGTCACGATCGACCACCGCGAGTTCGTTTCGTATCAGGCCAGTTGCGAGGAGTCGTGTCACAAACGCGAAGTGGCCCAAAGCAGCCAGGTCGAAGACACCGTGTGTCTGAACTGCCACGATTTCGGTATGGAGGTGGATGTCAACAGCGTGGAACTGCACGCCAGCCACACGCACGGTGAGAAGATCGAGTGTTTCTCCTGTCATGGAGAGGTGCTGCATGGTCAGACGCGAGTGGCTTCGATCTCGGCGATGATGGATTGTCGGAGTTGTCACAGCGATACGCATCAGGTTCAGCGGACGCTCTACAGCACGCAGTTCCCCAGTGGGCCCCATGAGGAGGATCGCGTGCTCAGTCCGATGTTCCTGACGCATGTCGAATGTACGGGCTGCCACATCGAGCGCACGGCCCGGACGACCGGCGCCCTCGACAGCTTTGGGGCGGTGGCCCGAGCGGTGCCGGCTGCTTGCGACAATTGTCACGAACCGGGCACCGGACAGAAGTATGTGCCGTACTGGCAAGACCGAATTAAGACGGTGTACGAACGGGTGAATCGCAGCGTCACGGAGTTCGAGGCGCTGGCTCAGGCCCAAACCGACGCGAGTCGAGCAGCGGATTACCATCGGCGGGCTCAGCAGGCGCGTTCGATGCTTGACTCGATCGCAGCCGATGGGAGCTGGGGGGTCCACAATTTCAAGTATACCGAGACGCTCCTTCTGGAAGCAGAGAAGATCGTCTCCGGCGAAAGGTAGTCATGGGTATTCCCGTTCACAAATCGTGGGAGGCAATGGGGCGGATGAGCTTGGTCGTCGGCTTTCTGGTGACGGTCCTGACGGCCAGCGTTTCGGCTCGCTCGCTGAGTCCTCATCACGGCTTTCTGGGAGGGCCTTGGGAGGTCGTGGTCAAGATGGGCCACGAGGGCCAGACGCTGCGCTTGCCTGTCACGGTGACGGATGAGAACAAGGCTCAGGATCTCAACGCGACCATCCCGGTGATGGGGACGCCGATCAAGGTGAAGCTCGAGCGGTATATTCCCGATCTCAAACAGGAAACCGTTGCGGTCGACGACCCTAACGGCAGAGCGGTAGCGAAGCTCTCTTTCCGAGGCGAAGGTCTGGAGCAGGATCTGTGGCTCAGTGCGCAGGATGTGACGAGGCAATCCATCTCCTCTCACATTGGCGGCGTGGCCATGCGCGAATTGCCGGCCGGAGCCAGCAGTGCCGGAGTCCTGGAGGGGCTGGCTGAGCTCGAAACGGTGGGGGCTTTGATTGTTACCCTGCCCGGCGCCGAGGCACCGATGGCGTGTCCGGTCAGGTCCGGCGCGGTCATCACGTTGCCCGGGTCCCCGTGGAAGATCTCCACGTTGCGGTACGTGCCGCATTACTCGATCGACCGCGAGACGAAAGAGGTCGTCAGCGCGTCGGACAAACCGGTGAATCCCGCGGTAGAGATCAGAATCGAAAACGGGAACCAGGAGTATCACCAGTGGCTCTGGTCGAAATTTCCGTCGTCGCCCCACAAGCGCGTGTCGTTGCCTTTCCCTGTTCGCTTCCTGGATTTCCATGTGGAGCCGCAAGCCGGGCAGTATCTCCTGGCTGTGGCGCAGGGACTTTCACCCAGGGTGCTTCGTTGGCAGGATGGAGAAAAGACCATCAGGCCGGTAGAAATGGGACAACGGTTGCCGTTCAAAGACAAGCGCTATTCTTTCGCTGTGGAAGAAGTGCGGTTCGGGGCTGCGATCGAGACGCGCTGGACGAACGGCTCGGACATGCTGCTTCATCCGGCGGTGGTGGCGACGATTGCCCACGGCGAGGCAACAGAGGAAATCGTGCTTGAACAGAACAAGCCTTACCATCACAAGACGGGGTCGGGAACGCTGGTCGTGCTCTACCGACGCGTTCCCTGACGATGGACAGTGTGGCAGGTGAATGTCGGAACCAGCTGGATGAGAGTGTGGTCGATCATGGCAGTGAGAATGAACGGTACAGCCAACAGGCGAGGAGTGGGTGATATGGTACGCGTCCAAAGATATACGGGAGTTATCGGCGTCGTCATGGGCCTGGTGTTCGTGGCAGGTGTGGGAGCGGTCGAGAGGCCGACCTCTTCGCAGACCACATGTGTGACGGCCGAATGTCATACCGATTACAGCAAGCAGGCCTACGTGCACGGCCCGGTCGGTCTGGGGGACTGCAAGAGCTGTCACGCCGAGGCGGACCCCAACGCCCATACCTACAACCTGACCAGGCAGGGCAACGACCTGTGCGAATATTGCCACCTGGACCAGACCACGAAGCAACATATCCACGAGCCATTGAAGACGGGTGATTGCACTCAGTGCCACGATCCGCACAGCGGGGAGAATCGCGCTCTGCTGCTGGAACCGACGACGGCACAGCTCTGTCAGAAGTGCCACGAGACGGGTACGGACGTCAAGTTCCCGCACGGCCCGGTGGCGGTGGGCGAGTGCAGCATCTGTCATGCCTCGCACAGTGCCGATCACGAGAATCTCCTGCTGGATGAGCCCACCGATCTCTGCTTCTCATGTCACGTCATCACGAAGGAAGAGCTGACGAAATTCGAATTTGTGCACGAGCCGGCCCAGAACGATTGCGTCGGCTGCCACAACCCGCACGGCGCGAACAACTGGAAGATGGTCAAGGCCGACCCCCCGGAATTGTGCTATAGCTGTCACGAAGATATTCAACAGGTGGGGGAGAACTCCGCTCACACGCACACGGCGGTGACCGAGAAGGATGGATGTCTGCACTGTCATACGCCCCATGCGTCAACAGTGCAGTTCTCCTTGAAGGCGGCGCCGATGTCCCTGTGTGCGTCGTGCCATGACGAACCCGTGGCGGCCGAGAACGACGAGGTCATTCCTTCGTTTACCGCCCAGATCGAGGGCAAGGCCTTTCTGCATGGTCCTGTCGCTCAGAAGGATTGCGAAGGCTGCCATTCCACGCACGGCAGCGACCACTTCCGCCTCCTGATCAAAGACTATCCGCGTCTGTTCTACGCCCCGTTCAGCGTGGACAACTACGCCCTGTGCTTCAATTGCCATCCGGACAGTCTCGTGCTGACGGAGCGCACGACCGAACTGACGGATTTCCGCAATGGCGACCGCAACCTGCATTATGTGCATGTGAACAAAGAGGACCGGGGTCGGACGTGTCGCTCGTGCCATGCCACCCACGCCAGCGATTTGCCCAAGCATATACGCGAGAGTGTCCCTTATGGGGCCTGGGACCTGCCGATCCAGTTCCATAAGACCGAAACCGGGGGCGGCTGTCAGCCTGGATGCCATTTGCCCCTGGCCTACGATCGCCAAACGCCGGTCACCTATGAGGTCCAGTGAAATGCCAGTGCCGATCGATGGAATGAACAGGAAAGTCTGACGAAGGGAGTGCTCTCATGTCAGTGCTGCAATACCGCCGGCTCGTATGGTGTGCCGTCATAGTCCTGGGTCTTGTGGTCGCCGGTTCGCTGCCGGGCCAGGAGGGGCTTCGTCGCATCCGGGCTGGCGAACCCATGCCGGCGTTCTCTCTGTCGGCCGCTGATGGCAAGCGCTTCGTTTACGATGCGAACCATGATGGTGTTCTCGGGGTCGTCTTTCTGAAGACCGGACAGGACCACTTCACACGTATCGCAGATGATCTGGAGACGGTGGTCAAGGAACTCAAGGCCAGCGGCAACCGCTTCGACTGCGTAGGCGTCATGAGTGGCCCTGGAGCGAAGGAATCTTTACAGACGCTCGACCCCGACGGTCACGCTTCGTTCCCGGTGCTGCTCGATCCGACATTTGAGCTATGGGGCAAACTCGGCGTGATTGCCGCCCCGACGGCGGTGGTCGTGGGGGCCGACCACAAAGTCCGTTGGGCCAAGGCTGGGTATGGGTATGATTTCATTCCCAACTTCCGCTCCCGGCTGGCACAGGCCCTCGGCATCAGGGCCGGCGGCGCGGACGGATCTGTGCCCGTGGAGACCTTGAAGAATGCCTCCAGCCGGGCCCGCTTCGAACGGCACGCCCAGATGGCTCGGTCTCTGGCGGCGCGCGGACGATTTGACATGGCCATTGCAGAGTTCAAGAAGGCGCGGGCGCTGGATCCCAATACCGCTGACGTAGTCTTCGAACTGGGCGAACTGCTGTGTCGGGCCGGCGAGCATGAGGCCGCCCTGGAGATTGCCGGTCAGGTGCAGGCCAAAACCGATCGGGAAAAAGGGCGGGCCCTGCTGATCTGCGGTTGGGCCCGGCGCCGGATGGGAGAACTGGACATTGCCCAGTCCCTCCTTACTGAATCGTTGAAGCTCAATCTGAAATCCCCGCGTGCCCTTTATGAATTGGGTCAGGTGTTTCAAGCTAAAGGTGATATGGACGAAGCGGTGGCGCACTACCGCAGGGCCCTGGCGCTGGTGTTCGAGGAACAAGAGACAGCGGCCCCTGGGACGCCCTGAGATCCTGAAAATGCGTATTTCTCATTTCTGAGAAACGTCCGATGGGGCAAAAGCATTGATTTTCAAAGGCGGAGTTTGTAGAATAAGAATGTTCGCCTGGAGCAAGAGAGTGAGTTGAAAGTCGACCGGTTGGCGGTCTGGAGAATTGATGAAGGAGGAGTGCTGATGCAAATAAAGCGGTGGTTTGCAGGAGTGTGTGTTGCTGCCGTCATCCCTGGCTTGTTCATGGGGGTAGCCGCCTGGGCGCAGATGGCGCACTCTGACGCCGGTTGCGACGGGTGCCACGTGCCGCACAACGCGGAGATGTTGCCGGGCGTGCCGTTGTGGAACGGGAGCGAGACGACCGTGACGTTTACGATGTATTCCAGCGCGACCTTCCAGGGCACCATTGACGGGCAGCCCAGCGGGGCCTCGAAGTTGTGCTTGAGTTGTCATGACGGTGCGAATCCGGACTATTTGTGGATGAGCGATGAAGACAAGTTCGAGGCGGGCGAGTTGGTCAACAGCCATCCCATTTCCTTCGTCTACGATTCGGCGCTGGCAAACCTTGACCGAGGGCTGAAAGATCCGTCTGAAGCGAGCACGCTTGGCCGCACCATTGCTGAAGATCTGTTGGATCCAGAGAGCAAGATGCAGTGCAACAGTTGCCACGACGTGCACACCTCCGGAATCGGTCAGCATCAATTGCGCGGCTATGACTATGGCTTTGGCAGCGTCGAGAATCCCGATGGCTCGACGTCGCCGGTGCATCACGGCCCCGAACTGTGTCGCATGTGCCACATGAAATAGAACCTCGGCCACCATCCTGACACTGAAGACGCTATGTTCGGGACGCCTGTGATGTCGCCCCTCAGTTCGCTCCCATCCGTCTTGATCTTTGCGCATCGATGTCCCGTCTCAGGAACCGATTTCGCTCGCTGAGTCCCTGGCGGAGGAAAGGCATCCCGGGCCGATAAAAGGTCGCGCTGCCATATAGATACTCAGACGCGGCGACAGGTGGGGAGAATCCGGTAGTTCAAGGCACCGGCCACCTGCCGAGAATTGCTAAAGGGGGGCGGTCCAGTTAGACGAGAAAGAGGGTATGTGGATTTATAATCCTTGTTTTTACAGGGGTTTAGCTCTGGTGGTGGCCCTCCTGATGCCGTGCGTTTCTGGCGGCTGCCGCGCTGGGAAGACGGCGCCCGACATTGCGAATCCGGTCTTCTTCCCGCCGCTTCCGGAGCAGCCTCGGCTACAGTTCCTGGCGTCGTTTTCGGGCGCTGCTGATCTTGGTGCGCCTGGCCCGAGTGGGTTCGAGAGATTCGTCTTGGGTGACGCGGAGCCGCAGGACGGGATCACGACGCCCTACGGTCTAGGCATTTTTGAGGGTAAGCTGTACGTCTGTGACGTCGGCCGCCGGCGGGTGGCGGTACTGGATCTGAAAAACCGTTCGTTCGGCTACTTGACCGACGATCGCCGGCTGATGAACCCGGTCAACATCCACGTTCAGAACGACGGCACGAAGTATGTGGCCGATCCGACGGCGGGGGCTGTTTTCGTATTCGATCGTAGTGACACACTCCGGGCGATTCTGGGCAAGGAGTTGAAGATCAACCCCATCGACGTCGTGGTCCGCGGCCCGTACTGCTATGTCACTGATTTCGCCAGCAATCAAGTGGTCGTGCTCGACAAGGCGACAGGTGTCGAAGCTGGTCGCATTGGCGACGCAGGCGATGGGGAGCAGCAGTTCAAGCTGATCAGCGATCTGACGTTTGGCCCCAAGGATCATCTGTACGTCACGGACAAGCTCAAAGCCAAGGTGTTTGAGTTCGACGGCTCCGGAGGCCTGATACGCACGCTGGGCCGACTGGGTGACAATATCGACGAACTGGTGCGCCCCAAAGGCGTGGCAGTGGACAGGAACGGTCGCCTGTGGGTGGTTGATGCCTCCACGGAGGTTGCGAAGATCTACGATGAACAGGGTCGCCTTTTGCTGTTCTTCGGTCTACCCGGCAACGCCCCCGGCATGATGAACCTGCCGGCCAAGATCGTCCTGGATTATGACAACGTAGGCTTGTTCGAACGTTACGCGGTCAGAGGCGCGAAGATCGAGTTCCTCGCGCTCGTGTCCAACCAGTACGGCCCAAACAAGGTCAGCGTCTATGGCTTCGGTCGTTTTCCTGTGGATAGATCGCAGACGGCGGCGCGGCCTGTACCGCAGGCTCAGGCCGCGCCCGCGCCGACCGTGTCACCGGAGACTCGGCGGCGAGGGCCCGGAGCGCAGGAATCCCAGCGCGCGGAGGAGATTGCCCAACTCTACTACCGGAGCATGGCATTCTACCGTGCCGGTCGTCTGTCGGAGGCGCGAGCCGGCTTCGTCGAGGTCATTGACAGTGGGCTGATTCCGCCGCCCATGCGCGAGACCCTTGAAGGATATCTCCAGGACATTGACAGCCGCTTATCGCGCGAGTCGGGCACACGGCCGTGACCGTCTGGCCGACCGCGTTCGACGCCGAGGCCCGAGCCCAGGATGCAGGGAGGCAGACTTTGCGACATAGGAGTTCGATCCCATACAAGAGCGTGTAGATTGGCATATGGCGATACTTTGGAACAGGTCGTTTCGCGTCATGTTCGGGCTCGTGCTCGTGTTTCTTGTGCTGGCAAGTTGCGACGAGGACAAGCGTCACCAGACGATGGCGTTCTTTTTCGACGGAGTGCCGCCGTTGCCGGGCAAGGTGTCTGAATTCGGGCCGCTCGATTCGAACGAGCCGGGGGGCGGAGGCCGTCTTGCGACCGGCGGCTGGTACGTCCACGAGCCGCTGAAGGACTGTACACAATGCCATACCAGTCGACGACGGGCGCGTTTCTCCCGCGAGGTACAGTTGGTTGCGGAGGCCCCTCAGCTTTGTTTCCAGTGTCACGCCGAGTATGCGACGCTGGCCGGCTGGATCCACGGTCCGGTTACCACCGGCGAGTGCCTGTTCTGCCACGAGCCGCACAAGACCAGGACCCCATTCCTGCTGACGAGCGCTGTTCCGGATCTGTGCCATCAATGTCACGACCCCGAAGCCCTGGGTCTGATCCCTAATCACGCGGAAACATCCTACGCGCAGTGTCTCGATTGCCACGCCGGACATACCGGTGTCACGCGCTATCTTCTGCAACCGGCGTTTCTTGAAAGCGAGGCCGGCCATGCGTATCGGTTGCAGGCCGATCGGCAGCAATACGAGCGGGCCCTGCAAACTGCGCGGAACAGCCTGGCGGAGGGCCAGGGCATTTCCGCCATGCTGCGGACGGCGGCCGACCATTTGGAGAACGGTCGCCTGTGGGAAGCGCGGGCCACGTTGGAAGTCATTGCCGAAGGCGAAACCGTCACTGCCGATGAGTGCCAAAGCATCACTGCCATCGTGCAGCAGGTCAGCGCGCTACTGGAGACGGAGACACCGCCCGAAAGCGCGGGCGCCGAACTGTCGGCGGCGCTGGCTGCGGTTGAGGAGCAGAGAAGCGCGCGCCAGAGGACTTTGGCCGGTCTCTACTACCAGAGCATTCAAGCATACCGCGCGGGACGTTTGGCCGAAGCCAGGGCCGGCTTTGCCGAGCTCTCGCGCAGTGAAGATCTGTTGGAACCGATCAGGCAGACGGTACAGCGCTATCTGGCCGAGATCGACCGGACCTTGAACCAGACACAAAACGAAGGACCGCTGCAACCAGAGCCGTGAGGGACTCCTTGAACCGATCTTTCCGGAAACGACAATCTGGTCGCAGACAAACAGGGTTGGGCCGTAAGGGCCTCCAGGGCCTAGCATGCTGCGCGCTGGGCCTAATGACGCTGGCTGGCTGCAAGGTCAACGTACAGGGTCGCCCGCGGCCTCTCGTTCGCAGCGAGGGCGTTCACGGCGAATTGGAAGGGGTGGTCGAATATCGCAAGGATGAGCAGGGGACCGATGGAAATCGGCGCGAGAGCGAGACGCAGGTTTTCGAAGAGCGGCTGCGCGTTCGGACGAAAGGGGATGTATACCATCCTGACTTCATGAACTACGATGTCGCCGTCGGGGTGGGGCTGGCCCAACAACGCATCGAGTCCGACGACGTGTCGGGCTGGGATGACGATACTCTCAGTGACTACAATCTTTTCGCTCAGTTTCTACGTGCCAAACCTCTTTCCGGAACGGTCGACGCCAGCAAGTCGGAAGACCTGATCGCGCGGCAGTTCCTCGGGTCGCTTCGGACTGAACGGGAAAGCGAAGGTGGCTCGCTCTTCCTCCGGTCGGCCGACTGGCCGATGATGCTTCAATACAGCAACAATGACACGAATCAGAACGGCTTGAATCCTGTTGCCGGCGATTTCTTCCGACGAGAAGACGAGCGCCTCCGGTATTCGGTGCACCACAACTTCAGTGACACGTCGCATGCTCGCTTCAACTTCGACCGCACCGATTCGATTCAGGAGAGCATCGGTGCCTTGGTCGATACGGAGACGGACACCTACACGTTTTCCCATGACTATGGATTCGGGGGCGACAAGCAACATCGCCTCGATTCATTCTTCAACTTCGTCGATCAGGAAGGCTCGTTCGAATACGAGAACCTGCGGTGGCAGGAGCGTCTGCGGCTGCAGCACACGCCAGCCTGCTGACGAAGTACGATGTGCGTCTGACGGACCTCCAGCGAGAAACATTGAGCAGCGAGGAGATCCGCGGGCAGGCGGGTGTGGAGCACCGCCTGTACGAGAGCCTGGTGACCACGCTCGATGGGTTTGTTTCGACGACCGATCTCGACGAGCAGGGCACGCTCGACCAACAGGGGGGGATTCTCGGGCTCAACTACCGCAAGCACAATCCCTGGGGCATGCTCTTGAGCAGCTATTCGGGCAGTTATACCACGAGCGAGCAATCGGGTGGCGGCGGTACCGGTGTGGTCATCGACGAATCGCATACCGCCACTGACATCTTTCCGGTGCAACTGGACCGGACGAACATCGACGTGCTCTCGATTCGGGTCAAAGACACCGATGGCAGCCTTTTCCAGGAAGGCGATGACTATACCATCACCGAACAGGACGGCCGGGTCTGGCTGAACCTCACCACCCTGGGAGCCATTCCCCCCAACATCACCGAAGGCCAGACGTTTTTCGTCGACTACAATTTCTTCATCGAGCCTGAACGCGAGGAGGACACGCTCCGACACTACTTCAACATTCGGCAGCGTTTTGGCAATGGCGTGTCGTTGTACTACGCGTACCGTCGCCAGGACCAGGACGTCAGCTCGACGGTGGCGGATATCACGCCGGACCGGTACACCGTCAACACCATCGCGGCCGACTACACACACAAGGGGCTCTTCCTGCTGGCCGAATACAGCGACGAAGACTCGACCCAGGTTCCCTCGACCAGCACGAAGCTGGCGGGCCAGTATCGCTGGCTCCTGGGGCCGGCCACCAGCGCGAGCGTGGGCATCTCCAACCAATGGCTGGAATTCGGCGCTCCGGATGCCCGCGATGTCCAGCTCTTGAAGGGCGATGCCAAGCTTTTCAGCCGCTTGAGCAATACCTGCACCGTCTCAGCAGGTGTCGACTATCGCGACGAAGACGACACCCGCTTCGGCGTGACCAGAGGGTTTCAGTTTGAAACGGAATTGCAGTATCGATACCGTCAAGTGAGTGCTAAACTCGGCGCGGAACTAAGTTTCCTCAGTCGCCGGGACGACGAAATCAACAGTGCCTTTCTGTACCTGCAAGTGCAGCGGCGCTTCTAGTTGTACCAGGAGCTATCGCGTGATCAGAACAGCCAGGAGATTTGGCGGGCGTCATTGTTGGGTGTGGCCATGGGTTTTGGCTGCGGGCCTGGCAATCAGCGGCGCCGGTTGCGCGCCTCAGTCGCCCGATCGCATCGGCACGGCGCAGGCTCAGCCGGTATGGCCCGAGCCGCCCGAACAGGCGCGGATCATGTACCTGGGCCAGGTGCTGACTGAGAAGGATTTGCAGAAGGGTAAGTCCTGGCTGCAAGGTTTGGGCGAACTGGTATTTGGCAAGGGCGCCGTCGGTGTGCTGGTCTGTCCCTACGCGGTGGCCGTGGATGGGACGGGCGTGATGTTCGTGGCCGACTCGGCCGGTGCGGCGGTCCACATGTTCAACCTGAGCAATCGCGACTACCGCCAATTCTCACAACTCGCCGACGGCCAGATGCTGCAAAAGCCCGTCGGGTTAGCGCTGTACGCCGACCGGCTCTACGTTACGGACAGCGGTCTGCGACAGATCTGCGTCTTCCACAAAGACGGCACGTTTCTCTTCGCCTTCGGAAGCGAACGTCTCCAGCGGCCTTCGGGCATCGCCTGCGGACCGGGCGGAAGCGTTGTCTACGTGGCCGATACCGCGGCCCATACCGTGTATGCGTACGATCTCAACGGGAGATTCCTCAGGCAGTTGGGCGGTCGCGGGTTGAACCCGGGCCAGTTCAACTTCCCCACTCATCTCTGTGTCGACGCGGCCGGGCAGCTCTACATCAGCGACACGCTCAATTACCGAATCCAGGTGTTCACGCCCGAGGGGATGTTCCTGCGGATGTTTGGACAGCAGGGAGACCGACCGGGTAATTTCGCGCACCCGTGCGCCGTGGCCACCGACCGCCACGGGAACATCTACGTCACCGATCGCCAGTTTGAGAACGTCCAGATCTTCGATTCCGAGGGACGTATCCTGATGGCGTTTGGACACGAAGGTAAGGGCCCAGGGGAATTCTGGCTGCCCGGCGGAATCTTCATCGATGCACGCAGCCGAATCTACGTGGCCGATTCGTTCAACAAACGCATCCAGATATTTGCTCTTCTGGAGGACACGCAAAGATGAGCAACCGTCGGATCTATATGATAATCCTATCGGTACTGGTGCTGACTGGTGCAATCTCGTCGGCCTCGGCGCAGATTGAAGGGTCACCTCACGATCTGTCGGCGGTGGCCGGGGGCGCGACGTGCAGCTTCTGCCACACGCCGCACGGGGCCCTGGCCGGCACGCCTTTGTGGAGCCACAAGCTCTCTACCGCGGTCTACCAGATCTATCAGAGTTCGTCGCTCGAAGCGGATGTGGGCCAACCCACGGGTTCCAGCAAACTATGCCTGAGTTGTCACGACGGTACGGTCGCACTGACCGAGAGTCTCACCGGCGGCATTACGGGCAGCACGTACATCGCCCCGGGCAGTGCCAACCTGGGGACCGATCTGTCCGACGATCATCCGATCAGTTTCGTGTATTCCTCGACGTTGTCGGCGCGCGATCCGCACATTCGACCGCCTCTGACGCTGCCCGAACAGTTGAAGCTCGATCGTTCCAACGAATTGCAGTGCACGACCTGTCACGATCCGCACGACAACCGGTTCGGAGATTTTCTGGTGATGCCGAACGATCGATCGCGGATGTGCACCAGTTGCCATGATCTGACCGGCTGGGTCGCGTCGAGCCATGAGAGCTCCAATGTGCCTGTGGGCGCAGCGAGCGACCCCTACCTCCAGAGCACTACCTATGGCACGCTGGCGGATGCCGGATGTTCGGCGTGTCACCGGCCCCACGGGGCAGGGGGGAGCGAACGGTTGCTCCATTTCGCGCGCTTGGAGGACAATTGCCTGAATTGCCATGATGGGTCCGTGGCGCGCACGAATATCCGGGCCGATCTGGCCAAGTTCAGTCGGCACGATGTGGTGCAGTACGAGGGGATTCACGATCCGCGCGAGACGCCCGGTGCCGTGCCTACGCACGTCGAGTGTGTCGATTGCCATAATCCCCACACCGTTCAGCAGGGCACGACGCAGGCACCGCTGATCCAGGCCGCGATGCAGGGCGCTTCGGGCATGACCACCAGCGGGGCGGCGATCCAGAGTGCCCAGTTCGAGTACGAGGTATGCTTCAAGTGCCACGCGGATAGTTCCGGCCGTATCGGACCGGTGGTGACCAGGCAGATCACTCAGACGAATGTCCGACTGGCCTTCGATCCTTCCGGGCCATCGTTTCACCCGGTGACCGCGCCGGGCACGAACCAGCAGGTCCCTAGTCTGAAGCCGCCCATGACCGTGGCGACGCAGATCTATTGCTCTGATTGCCACAGTTCCGACAGCTCGTCCCTGTCGAAAGGGCCGCACGGATCGGTCCATCCGCATTTGCTGGCCTATCGCTATGAAATGTCCGATTTCACGCAGGAGAATAGCAGTTCTTACGAACTCTGTTACCAGTGCCACAGTAGGAATAGCATTTTGAACGATGAGAGCTTTCCGGCGCACAAAGAGCACCTGGAGGATGGGATTCCATGCTCGGCGTGTCACGACCCACACGGGGTCAGCGCGTCTCAGGGGACGGCATTGAACAACAGCCATTTGATCAACTTCGATATCGCTATTGTCCAGCCGGACCCCAGCACGGGGCGGCTGGAGTTTGAGGACCTGGGTATCTTTCATGGGCAGTGCTTCTTGTCCTGTCATGGCAACAGGCATTCCCCCAGGGACTACTAGAAAATCATGGACTCCGCTCAAGAGGTTCTCGTAAGGAGCTGGAGTTAAGGCAAGCAGCGGTTCGCCGCTGATGTTCATTAGGTTGGGGACCTTCGTATGAAAACCAAGACGATGGTGAAGGCACTTGCGGGCATCCTTGTGATTGGGGGAGGGCTTGGTTACTTCATGTACCAGACCATGCAATCATCCTGGGCTTATTACTATTCCGTCGACGATTTTTCGACCACGAGTCCAGCCGCGCACGAGTACTCGTTTCGGCTGGCCGGGCGGGTCAAGCCGGGCAGCGTCCAGCGCGATCTGGAAAACGTGACGCTTCGGTTTACGCTGGCCGGTGCCGAGTCGGAACTTCCGGTGCAGTACCAGGGGGTCGTCCCTGATAATTTTGTTGAGAATCGGGAGGTGGTGGTCGAAGGCAGGTTGGCCGCAGCCGGGGTGTTTCACGCCGACAACCTGATGACCCGCTGTGAGTCGAAATACCAGGCGAAGGTCGAGTGAGCATGGCTGAGTTGGGACGCTTTGCCTTGCTGCTTGGGTTCTGTCTCAGCAGCTACGCCATCCTGGCGGATCTCCTCGGCACCTGGCGTCGTCGGGAGGAGCTTTGGCGCAGTGGGCGGAATGCGACGATCGCCTGCCTGGCCTGCCTGACGGTGGCGATGGGTGTCTTGTGGACCTTGCTGGTTCGAGGTGAATTCGGCGTCGTCTACGTGGCCGAGCACACCGGGCGAGCACTACCCTTTGTCTACAAACTGACGGCTCTGTGGGCCGGCGCCGCCGGTTCGTTGCTGCTCTGGCTCTGGCTCCAAAGCGGTTTTGTCGTTCTCGCGTTCTCTGCCGCGGACCAGGAGACAGGTCGTTTCTGTGCCCACGCGCGGACCATCGCGAATCTGGTCGCAGTGTTCTTCTTCTGCGTCTTGATATTCGACAAAGACCCTTTCGGCGTTTCTGTCACGACTCCGCCCGACGGCGCAGGTCTCAATCCACTCCTGCAACACCCGGCAATGGCCTTGCATCCGCCGACTCTGTTCGTTGGCTACGCCGCCTTTGCGATTCCCTTCGCCTGGACGTTTGCGACTTTGCGATCGAATGAGCCGGACGGTGCACCTGCCCTCTTCGAGCTAGCCCGCAACTGGTCGCTGCTGGCCTGGATGTTCCTGACCATCGGGATTGGCCTGGGGGCATGGTGGGCTTATGAGGAACTAGGTTGGGGAGGGTATTGGGCTTGGGACCCGGTCGAGAACTCATCACTGATCCCCTGGTTGACGGCTACGGCGCTGCTGCACTGCGGTCGAACCTACCGGGCTCGTACCGAGATTGCGACCTGGTTCATGGTCCTCTCGCTGGTGACCTTCAGTCTGTGCATCTTCGGAACATTTCTGACACGCTACGGCCTGGTCACGAGCGTGCACGCCTTTCCCGAGCCCGGGCTGGGTATGCTGTTTCTTGTGCTGCTGGCTCATATCTGGGTCCTGGCGGGACTCCTTTTCTTTCGCTGGTACAGACGCGCGCGAACTACCCGCGACAGTGTCGGTTCCGGCCTGCGCTTCATTGTCCTGAACAACTGGCTCATGGTCCTGTTGGCTTTCGTGATCCTCACCGGCACGCTGTTCCCGTTTCTCAGCGGCCTCTTCACGGACAATCAGATCAGTCTCCAGAGCGGCTACTTCACCAAGATCACCGCGCCCGGCGGGCTGGCTTTGCTGCTTCTGCTGGGGGTCTGCCCACACCTCTGGCGGCACGGTCTTGATACGAGTTGGCGCACGCTGGGAGCGGTCCTGGTAGCACTTGTCGACCTGGCGCTCTGGTTGCTCACGCGCAATCTAGCCCTTGTCTGTCTCGTCTCTTGCCTGTTCGTCGGCCTGAACCTCTCGGTCGATGTGGCGCGTCAGCGCCGGCGAGGCACGCGCTGGTACGGGACCCGGGTTGTCCATCTGGGTGTGATGTTGGTATTCGTCGGCATGGCCGGCTCGGGGGGATACGATCTTGAGGAGCAGGTCGCGCTTAGGCCGGGGCAGCGCACGGAGATCGGGAAGTTCGAGCTTGCCTACGACGATCTGGGCGTTGATCACGGTCCGAACTTCACCGCCGTGACGGCTAATGTCGCAGTCTATCGGAACCAAAGGAAAGTCGACGAGCTGGCGCCTTCGCTGGCCTTCTACTCCCAGTCGGGCCAGCGCACGAGTGAAGTCGATATCCGACGCACCTTGCTCGGAGATCTTTACCTGGCGTTGACGGAAGTGGACAATGCCACCCGTCTGATTACCTTGACTATTTATACAAAACCGCTGATAAACTGGATCTGGATCGGTATGCTCCTGTCGGTCCTGGGCACAGCTCTAGTCATCGGCGCAGTCGTGACGAATGGACGTCCCGTTCCATCGGGGCCGGTGTGCGAGGAACGATGAGCTATCTGAAATGGCTTCTGTTGTTTGTGTGCGTGGCCTACGCCGCTTGGCCACTGTTGGCGAAGCGCCCGGACCGGGCGCGGCGGAAAGGCGAAACGTCGTGAGACAGATTTGCTTCATCGCGGGGGCCGTGCTTCTGTGCACGTCGCTGATGGCCGGCGCTGCGTGGTCGCAAGAGGCGTCGGCCACGCTGGTGGTCGAGGCTGCCAACGGCACGGCCGACGGCGCCACGGTGGTGGGCGATTTGGCCATCCTCCGGATATTTCATCAACAACAGTTGCAGAATACGCTGGAGGCAAAGGTTGGTGAGAGTGGTGAAGCGGTCTTCGAAGACGTTCCCACGGGTCAGCACCTGGTCGCGGTCGCACGTGTCAAGCACCAGAACATGACCTTCCAGGGCAGCCCGACCTCTCTGGTTCCTGAGACCGACAACTACTCGACGGTCGTCCAGGTATTCGATGTCTCAGCCGACACCTCGGCCCTCTCCGTCGGCACGCATCATGTCATGATCGCTGTCGAGAACGCGATGCTCGAAGTCATCGAGTATATGCAACTGCAGAACGATTCGGATATGGCCGTCAGGGGCTCGCAGCGCGACGCCCAGGATCGCCCCATGGTGGTCGAGATCATGCTCCCGAACGGCGCCACAGACCTGAGACCATTGAGTTTTCTTCAAGCCAGCGTGCTGGTCACGACGGAGACGGGATTCTACGACACGTTGGCTGTGCCTCCGGGCGAACACCAGGTCAAGTTCTCCTATCGAATTGACATCGACCATCAGGCACTGGATTTTGCCAAAGCGATTTCGTTGCCGACGTCGGAACTGGTCGTCTTCTGGGAGGAAGGGCAGGGAGAGTTGACCGGATTGGGCGAGCCCGATGAGCGGCTGGCCAACGCCCAGGGCGTTCCGGTCGAATACTACCGGCGCCACAATCTGCAACCGGGCGATGAAATCGCGTTTCGGATTTCCGGATTCAATGTGAAGACTTCAGATGCGGACACCTGGATTGCCCTGGCGGTGGCATTTGCCATCGTGCTGGCCATAGCGCTTTGGCGTTTACGACCGGGGTCGTCGCCACCTGTACCGGTTGACTAGATGGGTCTTATGAGTATGCGAACATGATCACAGAGGCTGCCCGTTCGACAGACATGGCTCTGACCGTTCGTTCCGTGAGCAAGGCGTTCACCGCGCGACCTGTGCTGCGAGATGTCAGCGTTGCGCTGCGCCGAGGCCAGGCGGCATGTCTGTATGGCATCAACGGGGCCGGCAAGAGCACGCTGCTGCGAATCGCCGCGGGATTGCTCCGGCCCGACGCCGGCTCGGTGTGGATCGAAGGCAACGATGTGCGAGAGCACCCGGATACGGCCAAGCGGTGTCTGGGCGTGATTTCGCACGCGAGCATGGTCTATTCGGAACTGACCGTCCTGGAGAACCTGCGTTTCGCGGGCGAGTTGTACCGCGTGTCCGACCGCGCCGCGCGCATTGAGCAATTGCTGACCGAGACGGGGCTGGGGCCTTTCCGATACGACCGCGCCGGGATCCTCTCCCGAGGATTGTTGCAGCGATTGGCCATTGCGCGGGCCCTGTTACACGAGCCTACCGTACTGCTCGCCGACGAGCCGTTCACCGGTCTCGATGTTCAGGCCTCCGAGCATCTGATCGGTATCTTCGACACGTTCGCTCGCCGGGGCGGCACGATTCTCATGACGACACACGATACGCGCCTGGGGCTGCGCTGCTGTGAGCGCGTGGTGGTTTTGGATCAGGGTGCGGCCCTGCTGGATAAGACGAAAGACGAAATCGATCCGGAGCGTTTTGCCGAAGACTACCTGTCCTACGCGAGGAGCCAGAATTGAAATCCGCCTGGTCCGGTTTCAAAGCCATTGTGGTCAAGGACCTCGTCATCGAACTGCGAGCCAGGCAGGTTCTGCCGACGATGATTGTCTTGGGTATGCTCATCGTCTTCATCTTGCGTTTGGTGTCGGAGCCCTCCTCGGGCCGGGTCGAGATGCCGATGATGGCCGCGGCCGCCCTGTGGATTGCCTTTCTTTTCTCCGGACTATTGGCCCAGGAACGGTCCTTCGGCGTTGAGCAGCAAAACGGTTGTATCGACGGGCTCTGGTCGGCTCCTTTGGATGCGGGCACCGTCTATCTGGCGAAACTGCTGGCGAACGTGGTGATCTTGAGCATCTTCGAAATGGTTATCGTGCCGGCCGTGCTGCTATCCTTCTCACTGCGCGTGACCGCGCGGTGGCTGGATCTGGTGATTGTATTGGCCCTGGGCAACCTCGGCATCTCCAGCGTTGGGACGCTCTTCTCAGCCGTTGTGCAACTGACTCGCACGCGGGGCGCGCTGCTGAGCATTGTGGTTCTGGTGGTGCTCATGCCTATGCTGATACCAGCCTCCTTCGCCCTGTTGGTCCTGTTCGGGGCCATGCCTGAGGAAGTGGCCGGTTCCGGGGCAATGGCGTTCGTCGGCAGTTTCAGGGTGGCTCAGGGTTACCTGCTGGCATTCGACGCAGTGTTTGTCGTAGCCTGTTGGCTGTTGTTCGGGGTTGTCGTAGAGGAGTAAGCGTATGCGGCGCTGGTTCATGGCACTCTCCATCGTGATGTTGATCCTATCGACATGGCTGGGATTGACCAAAGGCCAGATCGTTCCCATTCAGCGCAACATCCTTTATGTCCATGTTCCCAATTCGATCGGTGCGCTGCTGGGCTTTGCAGCACTGTTGCTCGCCAGTGTGGGGTATCTGGTCACAGAGCGACAGATCTATGATTGGATTGCGGCCGCCTCGGCAGAGGTCGGCACCGTGCTGGCCTCGATCCTTAACGCCACAGGCATGATTTTCTCCCGCGCCGAATGGAACGTCTGGTGGACCCCCAGCCCGCGGCTGATAAGTTCAGCACTGCTCTGGTTCCTGTACGTGGTCTACCTGATCCTGCGCACGAGCTTGCCCGGTTCCCGGCGGCGCCGCGCCCGCATCTGTGCGGTCTTTGGGATCATCGCTTTCCTGGACGTCCCCATGGTATACATCAGCGCACGGTTCATCCCCGACATCCATCGCCCCGATTTCAGCTTCGAATCGTCCTGGCAGACATTGGCGCTGGTGCTGGGCATAGCCGGAACGATTGCCCTGGCCGGCGTGTTAATCTGGTTGCGCGCCGATCTGCTGCGCCGGCGTTTCGAGCTTGAGAATCAACTCCACAACTGAAGGAGAGCCCTATGTTCTATCTGTGTCTGGCGTTTTCTCTCGTGTGGATATGCCATCTGGCCTATCTGCTGGCGATCGACCGACAGGTCAGACAGATGGGACGCAGAATGAAGGCGCGCGCCGACGCGCCTCCCGGCCCCGGCGTCGGATAGCGTGTTTTGCCTGGCGGTGAGACGGATTCTGTGTTTTCTCACAGATAGGAATTCGCGGGACGAAACGGACAGTCCCGCGCCAGGTAAGATGTTCTGACTGCCGAAACCGATGGGGAACACGCCTCTCCTTTACCACCGTGCGAAAGACCTCCAATGCGACGGAAATGCCAGTGCGTCTCTCAAAAGTGAGAAGCGATGGCCCCAATGGCAGGTTGGCGGCGCAGAGACCAAAAAACGTGGTTGAACGTTGTACGATATTGGTCCAGAATGGTCGCATGTTATGGGGTGGCCCAAAGGACGCTGAGTCGTTCGTATGACTGAGGGTCCTGCCGGCCGAGCGATGATCGACAGGGGCCGTGGGATGAGATTCAAGGGCGGCTACAACGTTCTCTTTCAGGGTAAGCCGGATGGCGCCGTGCAGACCATGCCCGAGCCTGAGAAGCTCTATTTGCCCCTCCGAAGCGAACGTTTTCACTTCAGCAGCCTCAGTGTCGAGGAGGGCCAGCAGGTCCAAGCGGGCGACGTGCTGGCGACGGATCCTGACAATTTCGATATACCTTTGCTGGCTCCCCGAGCCGGGCGCGTGCGGCTGGAGCAGGCAGAGAACCACATTGTGCTCGAATCGATCGAAGGATTGCCCGAGCACGCCGAACTGGATGGACGAGAGATTTTGCATGCGGAGCAGAAGGCGGGCACCGCGGCAGCCAAGCGCGAGGCCTTGGTGCGATTGGGCGCTTGGCAATTCCTGTATGATGCCCACACCCAGGCGCTGCCCGATCCGACCGGTACGCCCCAGGCGGTGATCGTATCGACCGTCAGTCTCGAACCGTTCCTGGTGCGCGGCGACGTCTTGTTACACAGGCGCCTGCTCAATTTCACGCGCGGACTGGAGCATTTGCAGTCGCTTCTGGAATACCAGCCGATCTATTTTGCGATTCCCGATATCCGCTCGGAGTTTGCCGATCTCGTACGCAACCACATCCGCGGCTATGCCTGGGTCAAGCTGCTGGAAATCCCGTTGGTCTATCCGTACGATGATTTCGCGATTCTCGCGCGGGGCCTGGAGCTTTCGTCGGGCAATGGCCCCGTTTGGGCCGTGCGCACCGAAGGCGTTTTGGCTATCGATCAGGCGCTAACACTCGACAGGCCGTGCTTGACGCGGACCATTGCGATCGGTGGGACGGGCGTGGTCTCGCCCAGCCATATCGAAGTTGCGCCCGGTTATCCACTGAAGGCCATCACGGACAAGTATGTCTTCGAGCCCAACCCGCGCATCATTGACGGCGGTATCCTCACCGGAAAAGTGTTTGGAGATGAGGCGCTCGGCATCGGTACGGAATGCCGGGGGATCACCGTGCTTCCAGAACTCAAGGAACGCGAGTTTCTCGGCTTTGCCCGGCCGGGCTCTGATCGCGGCAGTTTTTCCGCCTGCTTTTTGAGTTCCCTGACCCATCGGATCCGCGAGCGATTGACCACGGCGATGCGCGGGGAACTGCGCCCCTGTGTGTCGTGCAACTTTTGCGAGGAAGTCTGCCCGGCCGGCATTTCGCCCCATCTGATCCACAAGTATCTCTATCGCGATCTGATTGAGGAGGCGGCCCAGGCTCGTGTGGATCTCTGCGTGGAATGCGGCTTGTGCTCGTACGTATGCCCGTCGAAGATCGATCTGCGGGCGCAGTTTACCGAGGCCCGCGAGCTCATTGAACAGGATAAGCGAGAGGCCCGCGAGGCCAAGGCTCGCGAGGAAGCAGTTGAGGAGACAAGCGCGTGAAAGTGCTCCTGCGTCTTCTGGATAAGGTGCGTCCGACCTTCGAGGACGGCGGCAGACTTCATCTGCTCCATCCGGCTTTCGAGGCCATCGAGCATTTTCTGTTCTCGCCATCGCAGACCACCATCACGGCCCCACACGTTCGCGATCCGCTCGATCTGAAACGTTTCATGTCCATGGCCATTATCTCGCTGGTGCCGTGCATTCTGGCGGGCCTCTACTTCTACGGCTTACGGTTCATTGCCATCATCGTGGTTTCCTACGCGGCCGGTCTGACCGTGGAATTGATTTTCGCCATCGCGCGGAAAGAGGGCATCAACGAAGGATTCTTCGTCACGGGCATTCTGTTTCCACTGATCATGCCGCCGGCGGTGCCTTTGTGGATGGTGGCGCTGGGGGTGGCGTTCGGCGTGTTCATCGGCAAGGAGATCTTTGGTGGCACCGGGCGCAACCTGTTCAATCCGGCCCTGGTCGGGCGGTGCTTCCTGGCGTTGGCCTATCCGGCTCAGATGTCGGGCAGTTGGCTGGCCCCGGCAACGGAACTGGGGGGCAGAGTTCTGAAGTACGTCGACGGCTCCAACCTTGACGCGGTCACGACAGCTACGCCTCTGGCGCTGGCCAAGCAGGGGGAGTTCGTTTCGACGGCCCACATGTTCGTAGGCAATGTTGCCGGCAGCATCGGTGAAACGTCCGCGATCGCGATTCTCGCGGGCGGGATCTTTCTGCTTATGACCCGCGTGGGCAGTTGGCGTACTGTGGTCAGTACACTGGCATCGTTCGCCGTCTTGGCCGCGATCCTGCGTCACGCCCAGCCCGATCGATTCGGACCAGTACTCTGGCATCTCTGCGCCGGAGGGTTGCTGTTCGGCGCGTTCTTCATGACGACCGACCCGGTGACGGGACCCGTCACGAATACGGGCAAGTGGCTCTATGGCGCCGTGATCGGCGCGACCACCGTGCTGATCCGCAATTTCACGGGCTACGTCGAAGGCGTGACGTTTGCCATTCTCCTGGGCAACATCGTGGCGCCGATCTTGGATGAGGCCGTCTTCGCCGTGCGTCTGAGGAGGCTCAGAAGTGAAGGATAGTCTGTACACGATCGGCTATGCGGGCATTCTCGGCACCCTCTGTGCGTTGCTGTTGACCGGCGTCGCGAGTTTCACGGCTCCCTACAAAGCGAACAACGCCCGGGTCGAGGAGGTGCTGAGCATCTTGACGGCATTGGGCATTCCCCACGCGCCGGATGATTCTGCGGCCCGTCTGCTGGAGATTTTCGATGCGAATGTGCGCGAAGCCCGGCAGGGCGACAGCACGATTTACATCTACGCGTCTCCCGAAGGCGAGGAGGAACCCCAGGCGGTCGCGCTGAAGTTTGCCGGGCCCGGATTGTGGGGACCGATCGAAGGCTTTCTCGCGCTGGAGGCGGACATGAAGACGATTCGTGGTCTGACCTTCTCGCACCAGGAAGAGACACCCGGTCTGGGCGGTGAGATCGGGGCGCCCTGGTTCCGGGAACAATTCGTCGGCAAAACGATCGTCGATCGGACCGGCCAGCCCGGTATCTCGATTGGCGGTGGCCAGGGAGCGAACGCCGTCGATGCCATCACCGGGGCGACCATGACGTGCGACAAACTCGAGGCAATCCTGGATGGGGTCATCAGCAGATTCGTGGAGGAACGCCATGAAGGACAGTAATCCTGCGGCCTGTTCGGCTTGTGCCACGAAAGGGCTTTGCGGGGGCAAGGGCCTGGTGACGCTCAAGGACGGCGTCTGGACCGTCAATCCCCTGGCCATTCAGATGTTGGGCATCTGTTCAGCACTGGCGGTCACCAGCCGTCTGGAAAGCTCGCTTGTGATGGGGGCGGCCCTGATCTTCGTGTGCGTAGGGTCGAACCTCTTCGTCTCACTGCTGCGGCAGTACACGCCGCACCGGATTCGTATGATTGCCGAGGTGGCGATCATTGCCACGTTCGTGATTCTCTTCGACCAGTTCCTCAAGGCCTTCTATTGGGACATGTCCAAGCAACTTGGTCCTTATGTGGGCCTGATCATTACCAACTGCATCGTCATGGGACGAGCCGAGGCCTTTGCTCTCCAGAATCCGCCGGTGCTATCCATCGTTGACGGGCTGGCCAATGGTTTGGGCTATGCCGGTGGTCTGGCGATCATCGGTCTGGCCAGGGAACTGCTGGGCACCGGCAAGATCTTCGGGCACACGGTCTTGCTGGAACAGTGGTACACGCCGAATCAGCTCATGATTCTCGCGCCCGGTGCCTTCTTCACGCTCGGCGTGGTCATCGCTGTCTTCAATGCCCTGCGCGGGCCGCAAGATGAGGAGGAGAACAAATGAACGGCAACTCCGCCCTCGTGATCCTGATCGCGGCGATCTTTACCAACAACATTCTGTTGACCAACTTCCTGGGCATGTGCTCCTTCATTGCCTGCTCGGGGCAGATCGGGACCTCCTTGGGTCTGGGCACGGCCGTGACATTCGTCATGACCATGACGACGATGATCAACTACGCCATCTACCACCATGTGCTGGCCCCTCTGGGCCTGGAACACTTGACCTTCATCGTCTTCATCGCGGTCATCGCCGCGTTTGTGCAGTTCGTCGAGATGTTCGTCGAGCGGTTCAGTCTGAAACTATACTTTGCTCTCGGTATATTTCTGCCCCTGATTACGGTCAACTGCGCCATTCTCGGGGCCTCTCTGTTCATGGTGATTCGTGAGTATTCGTTTACGCAGACGGTGGGCTTTGGCTTCGGGGCCGGGATCGGCTGGGCCGTGGCGATTGTCCTTATGGCAGGCCTGCGGCAGAAGATGCGCTACAGCAACGTGCCCAAGCCGTTCGAGGGGGTGGCCGTGGCGATGATCATCACCGGCGTTTTGGCGATGGCGTTCATGGGCTTTGCGGGCATGGTGTCGATTCAGTAGGAGCGTTTGATGGTTTACGTATGGTCCGTAGTGTGTTTTGCCGGCCTGACCATGGCCCTGGCGGCTGTCCTGATGGTGGCCGCCCGCGTGCTGGTCAACTACGGGATATGCAAGCTCGATATCAATGCCGGCGAAGAACCGCTGGAGGTCGACGGGGGCCAGACGCTCCTCTCGGCACTCTATGCCAACGAGATCTTCATTCCCTCGGCTTGCGGCGGCAAAGGCTCTTGCGGCCACTGTAAGATCACCGTCACGGATGGCGGCGGCCCCGTGCTGCCGACTGAAACGCCGTATCTGAACCGCAAGGAAATCCGCGCGAACTTGCGTTTGGCCTGCCAGGTCAAGATTCGTGAAGATGTCTTCGTCAGGATTCCGGAGGACCTTCTCAACGTCAAGATGTTCGAGGCGACCGTCGCCAGCTCGGTTGACCTGACGCACGACATCAAAGAAATCCGCATGAACCTGGTTGAGCCGGCGGAGATCGCCCAGCGTCCTGGGCAGTACGTCCAGGTCCAGGCGCCGTCGCCGGAGGGCCCGGTCTTTCGCGCCTATTCGATCAGCTCGGCCGCCCACGAACCGAACGAAGTGGAACTCGTCGTCCGGCTGGTTCCGAACGGCGTCGGGTCGACATACCTGCATAACGTCAGTCCGGGTGACACGGTGAACTTCACCGGTCCTTATGGGGAGTTCCACCTCAACGAAGATCCGTCCGTCGAGATCGTCTGCGTCGGGGGCGGTTGCGGCATGGCACCCATGAAGAACATCATCTACACCCTGTACGAGCGCTGGCCGGAGCGGACCTGCTGGCTGTTCTTCGGCTGCCGGACGACGGAGGATGTGTTCTACCTGGAGCGATTCCAGGAGTTGGCCAAAGAGCACCCCAATTTCCACGTCGTTTACGCGCTGTCGGACGAGCTAGAGGACGGGGAGAAATGGGATGGTGAAACGGGTTTCATTCATCTCTCAGTCGACAAGTATCTGGAGGCCGGCGTCCCGCGTCAGGCCTTCTTGTGTGGCCCGCCACTGATGATCGAGGCTGTCACTCGCATTCTGCTCGCCAAGGGCCTTGCTTCGGAAGAGATCTTCTACGACGAATTCTAACGCGGCCTTCTTGCGTCGCACAGCATCAGTCACTCGCCTCCACCGGCGTTGTTCTCTTTGCCCGGCATCATATGATCGGGCATTTGCACGGCCACCACTTCCCCTTTGGCACAGATCCGCCCCTGAACTGACAACGTGACACCGACCGTGACCTTCCGTCCCTTGATCTCCTTGACGCGCGCCCGCACTTCCAGCGGGGGGCCCAGCGGCGTGGGCCGGACATACCGCACTTGCAGCGATCCCGTGACGAAGCGAAAGGGCGGGTCCGTGTCCGGCGCGCGATTCTCGGCACGATATGAGGCGGCCGAGGCCGTCCCCATGGCATGGCAATCGATGAGCGAGGCGATCAGGCCGCCGTAGACGAAGCCCGAGATCCCACAGTGGTAGGCCTGGGGGCGGAAGATGGCGACCATCTCCTGTCCGTCCCAGCGGCTCTTGAGTTGTAGCCCGTGCTCGTTCAGCCGGCCGCACCCGTAACACTGGCTGATCTCGGCCGGATAATAGTCCTGAATGGCTTTCTGATCCATGATGCGTTCTCTTTCAAGATTCCGGCAGTGCTCCCAGTCCCCATCTTTCATTGGGCTCAGGGCCCATCTCTAAGACGAGCGTGCCACCTTTGAGCAATTCGCGCGCCGGAAACCAGAATGTTTCCAGTGGCTTGCCGTTGAGTACGGCCCGTTGCACGTATCGGTTCTTGCGCGATGTAGCACGGGCCTCAATGGTGAAGCTGGTCCCACGGCCGTAGCGCCCATCCAGATGGATGACAGCCTTCTCGTAGAGTGGGCTGCCTATCTCATAGATAGGCTCGACCCGACAACCGCCGTCGGTCTGGAACAGGCCCAGCGCCGCCATGACGAACCAGGCGCTCATCTGGCCCTGGTCCTCGTCGCCCAGATAGGCGTTGGCTAGACCCGTGCCGTAGTAACGGTCTGTAATCGCCCGGCTCCACCGCTGGGTCAGCCAGGGCTGCCCGACCCAGTTGAACAGGAACGCGAAGTGCATGGACTGCTGGTTGCCCTGCATGAT
>CP070782.1:1933644-1944010 GCA_020346325.1 Phycisphaerales bacterium | reverse complement strand
CGGTCAAGAACATCACGGAGGTAGACAAAGGGGTCAATCCCACACAGCTTACAGGTGGCGATGAGGCTGTAGATAACAGCGGTCCGTTCCGCACCGGCATCACTCCCCGCAAACGCCGGTGCTTGGCCGAGGCAAGCATTCGCCCTCCATACGCCTCCAGCCAATGACACCGCTTCGTTGCTCCTGATGACGACTCTCCTACCACGAGATATAAGTAGTCATGTAATTGTCACTCGCCCGGGCTGGGAAAAGATACGGAGGGCATCTATCACAGTAAACTCACGCGTGCCCGCTCATCCTTCTGCCCTCACCCCACAAACCTATCTACAAAAGGCACTTACGCAGACCATCGGTAGGTTTGTACAAACGCGTGTACAAATGAACGGCCAAGATCGGCCGCAATGGGCACAAAAGGTGTCGAAGCGTGTGGAAAATCAGGCGGCTGGTCGGGGTCTCTTCCTCCCTGGTTCGTGTTCGTTTTCGAACACGGAGGTCCCAGAAGCGAACATCCCCGGGTTGACGACGAGAGGCCGTCGACGGGGAGAAGCCATTTCTGGGCCTTCACCCCATGATCGGAGCCCGTATGGGCATGGCATGCGGTTTGCGTGGCTCCTCTTACTACAATCGCGGTCCGCCCAGCCGGGAAAGGAGTTCCGGCGGCAGAGCAAGCAGATTGGAGGTTTCGAACAGGAGGCGAAATGGGCACAGTCTGGCAAGATATCCGGTACGGACTGCGGATGCTGGCGAGGAGTCCCGGCTTTACGACTGTGACCGTGCTTACTCTCGCGTTGGGTATCGGGGCAAGCACGGCGATGTTCAGCGTCGTCAACACATTCATCCTCGACCCCGTGCCGTTTCCCGGCGGAGATCGTCTCGTGGAAATCAACGAGATGGATCAGACGCACAGCACAATGCAGCGTGTGTCCCCGCTGCTCTATCACAATGTGGAGAGCCGCTCTGATGTTTTCGAGAAGACGGCCTCGTTTGCTCACGACATCATAGATGTGCACGGCGATGAGTTTGCGGAACGGATGCTTGGCTGCCGCGTAACGCCTGGTTTCTTTGAGATCTTTGGCGTCCGGCCTGCGTTGGGGCGTGTTCTTCAGAGAGGCGAAGGTGGCCCGGGGAATGATAAGGCCATCATTATCAGTCACTCGATGTGGCAACGCCACTTTGGTGGTGATGCAGAAGTCATTGGGCGGAAGTTGGAGACGAGCAACAAAGCCTTCACTGTCGTTGGTGTCATGCCGCGCCATTTCCAATTTCCTTTGCGGAGGACGCTCTATTGGCGCCCTTTCCAATTCACAGGCGAGCAACTGAGTGACGCAGGAGGTGGGTTGCTACGAAACTGGTGGGCGATTGCCCGTCTGAAAACGGACGTGTCGCGCGAAGAGGCCCAACTCTCCCTGGACGCGTTGAACCAACGCCTGGCCGTCGATTTCCCTGGCAAGAGAGAAGGCCAGATCATTCGCGCACGACCGTTGCGAGATTTCTTCGTGGATCCGGAACTGCAGAGGACACTGTGGGCTCTCTTGGGAGCCATCGGCTTCGTCTTCTTGATTGCCTGCGCGAATCTGGCGAACCTCCAATTAGCCCGAACCGAATCTCGACTCCGAGAGGTCTCGGTGAGAATGGCACTGGGGGCTGGGCGGCAGCGCATCGTTCGACAACTATTGACCGAGAACCTCCTGTTATCGTTCCTGGGTGGGCTGGGGGGCATACTGGTAGCTGCTTGGGGAATAAGAGTCTCCTCCTCTTTGGTTCCCAGTTTCTCGCCCTTGGTGCAGCCGGTGGGGATCAACCACGCGATGCTTCTCTGTACGTTCATGCTATCAGTAGCAGCAGGACTTGCCTGTGGTTTGTTCCCTGCGTGGTATGCATGCCGTGTCCAGGTCAACGAATCGTTGAAAGAATCTGGACCGGCCACCTCCACGAGTCTCGGTCAGCGGCTTTTCCGAAATGCCCTAGTCGCCGGAGAAGTCACTCTGGCGTTCGTGCTGCTGGTCGGCGCTGGCTTGATGATCCAGAGCGTTGTGCACATGCTACGGGTCAATCCTGGCTATGATCCGACGAACCTCGCGCGAATCAGTCTCACCACACGGTATGGGTGGGGCAGTTCAGAAGGTCTGGAGCGGTGGCGGAGTCAGTTTCCAGCATTGGCCGACCGCTTCGCGGCATTGCCGGGGACGACCGCAGTAGGACTCATGAGCAGCAGCTCCGAATGGCGATACTGGCGGGCGCAAGGCAAGGAGGAGCCGGTAAAGTTGAGGCTGGCCCGCGTGGGTGTGGGGCGATCTGATCTCTTCCGTGCGATTCGAGTTCCCCTGCGCGAAGGGCGCCTCTTTGAGCAAGGGGACACGGCCGAGGGCCAGACAAGCGTCGTCGTGAATGAAAGCCTGGCGCGGCTCTGCTGGCCTGGGGCAAGTGCAGTGGACAAGCGGATCTGGGTGGGAACCGGTGCTGACACTTCGGTACGCACGATCATTGGTGTCGTGGGAGATCATAAGGAATGAGGCTATGAGGAGAACGTCGAACCGACCTTTTATGAGCCTTTCTAGCGAAGTCCCCTAGGCTCGGTTTACTTCCTGGTGCGTACTTCCCTGGATCCAGCGTCTCTGATGCATGCAGTGCGCCGAGATGTCAAGGAGACACTGCCTGATGTCTATGCGCCGTCGACCGACTGGCTCGAGCAGATTCTCTGGGCGTCCACCTACTCCCGGCGCCTCTACATGCAGTTCCTGTGTGGTTTTGCCTCGGCCGGTCTCTTGCTGGCGGCCCTGGGCCTTTTCGGTGTCCTGGCCTATTCAATAACTTGTCGGAGGCGGGAGATCGGCATTCGAATGGCCCTAGGAGCGCAGAAGTGTCAGGTGATCCGGTTGATCGTTAGCCAGGGGATGCGACTGGTCTTAGGCGGTGCAGCCTTGGGATTACTGGGCGCCGTAGCCCTTACGCGGACATTGGAAAACCAGCTATTTGGAGTCAGGCCGATCGATCCCCCATCTATCGCGGCCGGTGGCTGTGTACTTGTGGCTGTCGGCTTGCTAGCGTGTTACTTGCCGGCCCGCCGAGCAGCGAAAGTCGATCCGATGACCGCGTTGAGATACGAATAGGAGAGACTTATGGGAGCTTTGTGGCAAGACATTCGATATGCACTTCGTCAATTGCGCAACAGTCCCGGCTTCACGGTCGTGGCCGTACTTACTCTCGCGCTAGGTATCGGCGCGAGCACGGCGATGTTCAGTGTGGTCAATACATTCATCCTCAACCCAGTACCGCTGGCGGGTGGAAGTCGTCTGGTCGAGATCAACGAGATCGAGCAGATGCATGATCACAGGTGGGGAGTATCCGCTCCACTGTACCACTATCTGGAGAGCCAGTCGGAGATGTTCGAGAAGATGGCGTCATTTAGCTACGACACCATCGACATATCCGGAGAGGAATTCTTGGAGTCCGTGTGGGGTTGTCGGGTGACACCGAGTTTCTTTGAGATCTTCAGTATTCCGCCTCTCTTGGGACGCGTTTTTCACAAAGAGGAAGGTAAACCGGGGAATGATGATGTGGTGATCATAAGTCACTCTCTGTGGCAACGCCGTTTTAGTGGCGATGCGGAAGTCGTCGGCGCCAAGTTGAAAACGCGTAACAAGATCTTCACGATTGTCGGTGTCATGCCGCCTCATTTCCAGTATCCCTCTCGGAACAGACTCTACTGGTGCCCATTTCAGTTCGCCAGCGAGGAACTCACTGAACCTATGCAATGGCAAATGCCGAATTGGTCGGCCATTGCTCGCCTCCGACGGGGCGTATCCCGTGCAGAGACCCAGGCCTTCCTGGATGTGCTGAACGAGCGTTTGGCCAAGGATTTCCCTGGCACGAGAGAAGGCTGGAGCATTCGCGAACGTCCGCTGAGGGATTCCTTTGTGGCCCCGGAGTTGCAGAAGACACTCTGGGCACTCATGGGAGCGATCGGCTTTGTCTTGTTGATCGCCTGCGCGAATCTAGCGAATCTCCAGCTGGCTCGAACCGAGTCTCGACTCCGAGAGGTCACAGTGAGAATGGCGCTGGGAGCGGGGCGCCGGCGCATCGTGCGACAGTTACTAACCGAAACTCTCTTGCTGTCGTTACTGGGTGGGCTTGGAGGCGTGTTGATAGCCGCCTGTGGCGTGAGAGTTGCGTCGCTGTTGATTCCCGGTTTTGCACCTCTGGTGCGGCCGATGGCGATCGATCGGGCTATGCTTCTCTGCACGCTGGCCCTGTCAGTTATGACCGGGATTGCCTTTGGTTCGTTCCCTGCGTGGTATGCCTGCGGTATCAGGTTCAGCGAATCATTGAAACAGTCCGGGGTGATGGTCTCCGTGAGTTCAGGCCAACGACGTGTCAGAAGTACCCTGGTGGTCGGAGAGGTCGCTTTGGCCTTGGTACTACTGGTCGGCGCCGCCTTGATGATCCAAAGTCTCCTGCACGTGCTGCGGGTAAACCCTGGCTACGATCCGGCAAACCTCGCTCGGATCAGTCTCACCATCAGGGGTGAGCAGCCAACGGATTTCAATGAGTGGTGCAGGAACCAGTTTCCGGCGTTGACTGAACGGCTTGCGGCTCTGCCGGGAACGACCGCAGCAGGTTTTGTGCGGCGTGGTTCCCAACGGGGTAGCTGGCAAGCAGAAGGAATGGAAAAGCCTGTACCGTTGCGGGTCGTCCATGTGGGGGTGGGTCGCTGTGACCCCTTCCGTGTGTTGCGGGTTCCCTTGCGAGAAGGGCGCTTCCTGGAGCAGGGGGACACGATCGAGGGTCAAACCAGCATTGTCGTGAATGAAAGCCTGGCGCAGTTCTGCTGGCCAGGCGAGGATCCGATAGGAAAGCGCGTCAGGCTTGACTGGGAAGGTTACCCATGGCTCACGGTTGTCGGGGTGGTGGGAGATTACAAGGAACAGGGCTATGACGAGGAGGTCGGGCCGACCATTTATGAGCCTTTTGAAAGAATGCTCTTCTTCAACATGGTCCACTTCCTGGTCCGCACTTCGTTGGATCCAGCGTCCTTGATGCAGGCCGTTCGTAGGGATGTTAAGGAGATTCTGCGTGACACTTACGCTCCGTCGATTGACTGGGCGGAGCAGGTCCTTTGGGCGTCCACTTACTCACGCCGACTATACATGCATTTCCTCTGTGCCTTTGGTGCAGCGGGCCTCTTCTTGTCGGGCTTGGGCATTCTTGGTGTTCTGGCGTATTCGGTGAATCGACGAACACGAGAGATCGGCATTCGCATGGCCCTGGGAGCGCAGAAGTGCCAAGTGATCCGGCTGATTGTTGGCCAAGGGATGCGACTCATCTTGGGCGGCGCCGCCTTGGGATTATTGGGTGCCGTAGCCCTTACGCGGACGTTGGAAAACCAGCTATTTGGGGTCAGTCCAATCGATCCTCTATCTATAGCGGCGGGTGGTTGCCTGCTGGTGACGGTTGGCTTGGTGGCGTGTTATTTGCCTGGTCGCTGCGCAGCGAAGGTTAGTCCTATGGAAGCGCTTCGCTACGAATAGGAAAGAAAAATGGGAGCTCTGTGGCAAGACATGCGCTACGGGATTAGGATGCTGACCAAGAGTCCCAGTTTTACGATTGTGGCGGTGCTGACCCTGGCCCTGGGGATCGCGGCGAGTACGGCGTTGTTCGCGGTGCTCAAGGCGCTGGTCCTCGATCCCTTTCCGTTTCCGGAATCGGACCGTATCGTCTATGTCTGGAATGACGTCGGGTGGCCGCTGTCAACGCCGGATTTCAAGGATATTCGGGAGCAGAACAGGTCCTTCGAAGAAATCGGGGCGTTCACGCACGAGCGGTACAATCTCGGCCTGGAGTCACCTGAATCCGTATACGGCGTCCGCTGCACGTCCGGCGTGTTGCGGACGCTGGGTATGGCGCCGCTGCTCGGACGGTGGCTCGAGGAAGACGATGAGAGCCCCGGTGCCGAGCAAGTTGCGGTGATCAGTCATTCCTTGTGGTCGCGCTGCTTTGCGGCTGATCCCAACGTCCTGGGCAAATCGGTTCGACTTAATGGTCGGGGTACCACGGTCGTGGGTGTGATGCCCGCGTCGTTCGAGTTTCCCTCGGTCTGGTACGGCGGGAACGACTATGAGTTGTGGGTGCCGCTGCGCTTCGGATCACGATCGCGTGGGAACTATTGGCTACTCGGCATCGGGCGACTCAAAGAAAATGTGAGCGTGCAGGCCGCAGATGCCGACCTGAAGATCATCGGCAAGCGCCTGGCGCGCGCGTATCCGGACACCAACCTGCACAAACCCATGGTTGTGCATTCGCTGCATTGGCAAATGACGCGGCGTATGGCGTCGGGGATGCGGATTCTGTTTGGAGCTGTGACCCTGCTGCTGCTCGTGGCCTGCGCGAACGTGGCCGGCATGCTTCTGGCGCGGGGCACGCGGCGCCAGGGCGAATTCGCGGTTCGCCTGGCGCTCGGTGCCCGTCGTCTCACCGTGGTCCGCCTTATTCTGGCCGAAACCTTGCTGCTCGGCCTTTTGGCAAGTGCGGCTGGCGTCCTGCTGGCCGTTTGGGGTGTTGACATCGTGCGGAATCTGATCCCACCGGCGCTCGTGACCGGGGCCCGACGCGCGGCCATCCGAGTTGACGGCACAGTCCTCTTGTTCTCTATTGGTCTGGCTTTGTTGACGTCGTTTGCCTCGGGTCTGCTGCCGGCCGTAACTACGGCGTACGCACCGGTGCGAGAGACTCTGAAAGAGGGCGGGCGCTCCCGAACCGGATCGCATCTGCGTTATCGTTTTCTGCGGCAACTTGTGGCGGCCCAGATCGCCATCGCCGTGGTGCTCGCCAACGGCGCCATCCTGCTGTCCGGTAGCTACCTCAATGTCTTTGAGGCCAATCGACGGTTGGACACTCAGCAGGTGATCTCGGCCGAAATTGTGTTGCCCGGCGAACAGTACGACCAGGAGCGGGTACGAATTCAGTTCTGGGATCAACTGTCTGAGCGTATCGCAGCACTGCCGGGTGTACGGGCGGTTGGGGTCACCACTAAGCTGCCGTTGGAAGGTGGCACAAGTAGGGCCATTCTGGTGGACGATGAGGTCTACGATCCCACTGCGAGGAGAACGTATGTGGAAGAGTCCCTCATAACCTCCGGCTATTTCGCGGCCATGGGGCTTGCTCTATTAAGTGGACGCCCACCGGAGTCGCAGGACGCCAGCGCCGAGTCGGTGGGGATCGTCATCAATCGTGCCATGGCCGAGCACTTCTGGGCAGGCGAGAATCCGGTCGGCAAACGGGTTCGACCGAACAGCTCCGAGCCACAGTTTAACGCCCACGTCTTAGGAGTCGTGGAAGACACCCGCCAGTGGAACGCCGAGCATGCGCCCAGACCCGAGATGTACTTCCCATATGCCTTTTGGGCCCACGAAAGTGCCAATCTGATTGTACGCGCAACCGGAGACGCGCAGGTGTTGACGCCTATGATCCGCAGCGAACTGGCGGCTCTCGATCGCGGTCTGCCCCTGGCCAATGTGCGTACCATGAAGGAGGTTCTGCAGGCGTCGAACAGTGGCCGTCGAATGTCCGCGCTGCTGATCAACACATTCATGGTCACCGCCCTGATTCTCACCGCAGTTGGGATATACGGTACGCTTTCCTATCATCTGCTGCAGCGGCAGCGTGACATCGGCATTCGCATCGCCATGGGCGCCCTGCCGGGCGACGTCCTGAACTTCGTTCTTCGCCAAGCTGGCGTCTGGGTGATTGCCGGTCTGCTCATCGGGATGGCGCTGGCAGGCGTCTCTTCCTTAATCCTGCGTTCCCAGGTCTATGGCATCAGCCCTTGGCACCCGCTTCCGCTCTTACTCGGATTGACCGCAGTCGGTACCGCCGCCAGTTTGGCGTGCCTATTGCCCGCCCGGCACGCCGCGAAGATCGGCCCAATGGAGGCCCTGAGATACGAATAGGAGAGGCAAATGGAAGCGTTATGGCAGGACGTACGCTACGGGATTCGGATGTTGCGCAGGAATAAGGGTTTTACCATCACGGTGGTTGTGGTCTTGGGCTTGGGTATCGGTGCCTCGACGGGAATTCTCAGTGTGGCCAATGCCGTGTTGCTGCGCCCTTTGCCCTACACGGATCCCGAACATCTGGTGGCGATTGACGAATACAGTCTGGAAGGAGGTCGCGCCATCGGCTTCTCGCCGAGGCTCCTGCTTGACATGCAGGAGCAAACCAGGTCGTTTGAAGACATTGCCCTTTCGACTTATGCGTCCTTTAACTTGACGGGAGGCGAATTTCCGGAAAACGTCGACGCTGCTCGCGTGTCTACCAATCTGTTCGAACTCCTGGGCACCAAGCCTTTACTTGGCCGTGCCTTCTTGCCGGGCGAAGATCAGCCCGGCAAGAGTGACGTTGCGATCCTAAGTCACGGGCTCTGGCAGCGGCGGTTCGGTTCCGATCCGAACCTCCCGGGAAAGACGATTCCGCTAATTGACATGCAGCCCGGCCTTCGCATCTATAGAAGCGGCGAAGACAAAACTTACACCGTCATTGGGGTCATGCCAAGGGGGTTCCTGCCGCCAAGACAGATTGGCACATGCGAGATGTGGGTGCCTCTAGTGTTGCAGCCGGATGAATCGGACGACCGTACACTCCGTCTCGCGGGGGCAGTCGGTCGTTTGAAGGCAGGTACCACCCGAGCGCAGGCGCAGACTGAAGCAGATCTTCTTGCCCAACGGCTGGCGCAACAGCACCAGCAGACCTACAAAGGATGGACAATTCGAATCGCCCCGTTCCGCGACACACTCGTGTTTGGAGAAGTCCTAAGATCCCTGCGGATGTTGCTGGGCGCGGTTGCCTTTGTTCTGCTGATTGCCTGTGCCAACGTCGCCAATATGCTGCTGGCTGGTAGCGCTTCACGCCAGACGGAGATGGCTGTTCGTGCGACCCTTGGTGCTGGTCGCTGGCGCCTGGTCCGGCAACTACTCACCGAGAGTATTCTGCTGTCGCTTCTGGGCGCAGCCTTAGGACTGCTGTTCGCTCAGTGGGGTACTGGTCTGCTCAGGCCGCTCATTCCGGCTACTCTTCCCCAGGTCTGGAATATTGGTATCGATGCCCGGATCCTCGGCTGCACCTTGCTCATCCTGGTGGCAACAGGTTTGGGTTGTGGTCTGGCGCCGGCCCGGCAGCTATCCAAGACAAACCTGACTGAAGCCCTCAAGGAAGGTGGTGGTCGTTTCAGCGCCGGCTCCGGTCGAAGGCCTCTTCGAGATTTCTTGGTGGTATCCCAAGTGGCCTTGGCGCTGGTGCTGCTTATTGGGGCCGGCTTGCTGATTCAGACCCTCATACGCCTGGTCCGGGTCGATACTGGTTTCCAGCCCCACAGCCTTATAGCATTCAACGTCGACCTTCCACGGACCGAATACAAGGGAAGCGCTCAGATGAATAGCTTTCGTGAGCAGCTCATGGAGCGTCTCGGGTCTTTGCCTGGGGTGCTATCGGTCGGGGCGGCTACTGACCACTGGCAAAGAGACTGCCCCTGCAGCGCCGGAACCTACGATTATTTTCGCACGATGGGGATACCATTATTGCAGGGTCGCTATCTAAACGACCAGGACATCACCGGTGGGGACAACTGTATCATTATAAACGAGGCGGCGGCTCGTGAATTTTGGCCCGGTGAGGATCCGATAGGCAAGCAGTTCGACTATGGACTGGGGCATTTGCTGACAGTTGTTGGCCTGGTAAAGACTATCAGGTCTCACAGCTATGCTGACGCTGCCGGACCACGAATCTACATTCCGTATCAAACATATCACCGCTTGGGCAGAGCAATGCCCGGTGACTCTGAATTTGTGGTCCGTTCAAGCGGGGATCCTTCGAACCTGATCAGGGCCATTCGCGGCGAGGTCGCGGCTTTGGATAGCAGTCTGCCCGTCACCGGCTTCACGACATTGGAGGATCGATTGCAGAGATCTACTGCGCGACAGCGATTCTACATGCAGTTGCTCACCGTTTTTGCGGTTATAGGTTTGGCCCTCACGGCGGTCGGGATCTACGGCGTCATTTCCTATGCCGTGGCCCAGCGCATCCATGAAATCGGTGTTCGCATGGCTTTGGGTGCACAACGCAGTGATGTACTCAGGCTTGTAATCAGAAAAGGTCTGGCGCTAATTCTGGTTGGCATGGTCATCGGTGTGGTTGGCGCATTGGGGTTGACACGCGTACTCGGCAGTCTTCTCTACGGCGTGACCCCGACCGATCCGGGAACCTTGGTAGCTGTCTGCGTACTGTTGACAGGCGTTGGGTTGCTGGCCTGCTATATTCCGGCCCGACGGGCCACAAGGATCGATCCCATGACTGCCCTAAGGTACGAATGATCTCT
>CP070782.1:1929451-1933544 GCA_020346325.1 Phycisphaerales bacterium | reverse complement strand
TTCCTGTGCTCTTCCTCGCGAAAAGTGGAAACTTCCGGGTTTCTCGCAAATGGGAATCGAAGGTGTTTGGTGTGCAGAAGACCCGTGGCGGCATGTAGTTCGTGGGCCTGTCATCCATCGTGGATTCAATCGTTGATGCGAGTTCAGGCCAATTCCCCGTGCTCGAAAAACGCAATATAAGATGCGCATAGGTGTATTCTTGCAGTTATGTGACTGGGATTTCTCAAGACGGGTCACGATGTACAAGGCGGCAGTATAGGTGTCTTCGCAGAAATGGCACAACAGTGGCGCAATGGATGAGAGGGTGCGATTCGGAGGTCAAATCCAGTTTGGCAGTTTCCTGATGATCCTTGCGTTGACCGTCGGGCTGGCTCTGCGACCCGCCTTGGCCGGGAGTGGAGAGGTACAGAGGTTGGTTTCCAGTCCTCATGGAGATCGGGCTCGCGGTTCGCTGCGAGGAGGCCCGATGGCCGGCGCTATGATGTTCTGCTTTCAATGCCACACCAAGGAGATGCTGAAGCTGGTCAAGGGGCATGCCGACGAATCTTATGGCCACTGCGACACGTGTCCCGAGTGCCATGCTGGCATGAATCGAAGGCTTCTCAAGCAGAGTTTTCTCGAATCCGAGGTGGGCGCCCGCCATATCGATGCGGCGCCATCTCGCCCGTATGCTCTCGTCGACCGACGCGAGTCGCTTGCCGGTCTGAGGGGCATTCGCATCATCCCCACGATCGAGAGAGAAAGCCCCCTCAGTCGTTACGGCGTGACGCCGGAGATCGTGACGACGGAAGTCGAGCGACATCTGCGCGAACGGGGCATCAAGATCCTGTCCGACGAGGGACAAGGGGCCGGGCAGACGGGACTGCACGTTTGCCTGCGCCTCGTCGAGTTACGCTTTCCGGGCTATTCCAACCAGGTGTGCGGGCTGCCGGGCAGTCTGGACGTGTCCTTGCGACAGAGGGTGGAATTGGCCGCCTTGCCCAGCGATGCGGAGCGCAGGCAGTGCTTTGCCGCGACGTGGGATACCAGCGCGGCGGTCGTCTGGGGATTGCCCCAGATCCAGGAAGGACTCACCAACGCCATTGGGGTCCTGGTGGACAGATTCTGCGCCGACTATCTGCTGGTCAATCCGAGTGACAAGCAGCCGGTATCGCAGCGTGACGGCGCACGTACTCCCGAACACCACGGGAGCCAATAGACATCCGGTTGCTTGCCCACGGTGAACCAGGACAGATCAACAGTGGCTCTGGGGCCGTACCTACTTCCTGTGTTGGGCCGCCTGGATCGATATGCCCCCAGCAAGCCTGATCGCAGCGCAGGCAGTGCGAAATCCAACATCTGGAAACACCTGTGCGGCGGTGATCTTCGCGCCCGGGAGAGTTGTCCGAGAAAAGTGTCTTGACGCCGACAGATGTATGTTAGAATAACCGCCAAATGTGTCGCTTATCTCCGATGGTTATTCCTGATGCGGGCACATACGCTCGATCGGAACTCCCGTGAGCGAACGCATCAGGCGCGATCTGTTTGCGGAATTGTGTTCATCTAAGTCTGACGGAGGTTAGTCATGGAGATGACCATTACCTTCACTGTTAACGGGGCAGAACGAACGGTCACTACCGACCCCGAGCGTCCCCTCCTTGATGTGCTCCGGGAGGATTTGGGCCTGACCGGTACCAAGTACGGATGCGGCGAGGGGCGCTGCGGGGCCTGTTCCGTGCTTATGGATGGCGAACGTGTGCCTTCCTGTGTTACGCCTGTTTCCGAAGCCGATGGCAAGTCGATCAGGACGATAGAGGGGGTGTCCGAAGGCGATTCCCTGCATCCGGTCCAGGAGGCCTTTCTCGAAGCAGGGGCGATGCAATGCGGCTACTGTACCAGTGGCATGGTCATCGCGGCCGCAGCCCTGCTGGAGCGCAATCCCAACCCGACCGACGAAGAGATTGTGATGGGGATGAACACTAATTTGTGCCGGTGCAACGGATACACGAAGATCCTGCAAGCCGTGCGTCGGGCCGCCCAAAAGATGCGGAGGTAGACGATTATGACCCGAGAGACACTAGCCGAAGTCACCGAGTTATCTGTCGGCGCGTCCCATGATCCGAAACTGAGCCGACGTGCCTTCGTCCAACTGGTCGGAGCCGGACTTATCATTACAGTCACGGAAGGTCCGTCTCTAGGGCAGCGGCGCGATCAGGGCGGTTCCTTGCTGCCGGTCGCGGCGCGCGTTCGTCTTAACGCCGACGGTACGTTCCACGTGATGACCGGCAAAGTTGAGGAAGGGCAGGGTCCGCGCGCGCAACTGACCCAGGCGGCCGCGGAAGAGTTACAGGTCGCGCCCGACCGCGTCAAGCTGATCATGGCCGATACGGCCCTGGTCCCCGACGATGGCATTACCGCAGGCAGTCGCACCACGCCGCGCACCGTTCCGGCGGTGCGCCAGGGGGCAGCGACGGCGCGCGAGCTTCTCAAGGGCCTGGCGGCCGAACGGTGGAACGTGGATCGCAGCACCTTGAAAGTCACCAATGGGGTCATCACGAACCGGGCGGGCGACCAGACGATCAGCTATGCGGACTTGGCCAAAGCGGATGATGTGAGCAGGCTCTTTCAGCAGGGGGTCTCCTCCGACGTAGCCGTAATGGACGTCGAGCAATGGGATGTACTCGGAACGTCCTTTCCCAGGCCAAATCTGCGCGACCTGGTTACCGGGGCGCATCGGTACCCCTCGGACATCGTGCGCCCGGACATGCTCTACGGAAAGACGCTGCGCCCGCCCTCGTACGGCGCGACACTGGAAAACATCGATCTATCCAGTGTCGCCGATATGAAAGACGTTGTCGTTGTACGTGACGACCAATTTGTCGGCTGTGCGGCTCCCACCTCGTTCCGCGCCGCTCAGGCCGTGGAGACCCTCGCCAAGGCCGCGTCGTGGAAGACTGTACCGCATTCGTCCAGCAAGGATCTATTTGCCCATCTGAAGAAGAACGCCCGCATCGGTGGGCGTTCGCGTCCCCGGACCAGGGGTTCGGTCGACGATGGTTTTGCCCAAGCCGAGAAGGTCCTCAGCGCCACCTACGAAGCGGCCTATATCCAGCACACACCGATGGAGCCGCGGGCGGCCGTGGCCGAGTGGAACGAGGGCAAACTGACGGTCTGGGCCGGGGTCGACTGGCCCCAGCGCGCGCAGCGTGACTTGGCCCGGGCATTCGATATTGGCACCGATCGAGTTCGTGTGATCGTCCCCGACATGGGCGGTGGGTTCGGTGGCAAGCACAGTGCCGAGGCGGCCGAGGCGGCCGCGCGACTGGCCAAAGCGGCCGGACGCCCCGTCTGGATCCGCTGGACCCGTGCCGACGAGTTCACCTGGGCCTATTTTCGACCGGCGGCGGTCATCGAGTGCAAAGGGGGCTTGGACGGCAGCGGCAAACTCACCGCCTGGGATTTCACCACCATCAACCCGGGCGGGGCGGCTCTGGATACGCCGTACGACATCGCCAACACGCGCGTCCTCTCGGCCGGCACCGATGCGCCCCTGCGACAGGGCCCATACCGGTGCCTGGGCGCGACGGTCAACAACTTCGCGCGCGAGTCGTTCATGGATGAACTCGCCTCGGCGGCCGGCACGGACCCGCTGGCCTTCCGGCTGGCCCAGCTGCAAAACTCGCGCATCCGCACGGTGTTGGTGAAGGCCGCTCGGGAATTTGGATGGTCCACGCGCCGAAAGAAGGTCACGCCGGAGTTGGGTGTGGGGCTGGCCTGCGGTACGGAAAAGAATTCTGTCGTGGCGGCCTGTGTCGAGGTGGCTATCGACCGCGCGGAGGGCGAAATCAAGGTCAATGAAGTTTGCGAAGCCTTCGAGTGCGGCCCCATCCAGAACCCGGCCAACCTGACCTCGCAGGTCCAGGGCTGTATCGTGATGGGGCTCGGCGGCGCGCTGAAAGAGGCCATCGAGTTCGAGGACGGCAAGATTCTCAACACCAGCTTTTCCGGCTATCGCGTTCCTCGATTCCGGGATGTTCCCAAGATCGACGTACACCTGGTCGAAAATAGAGGCATCCCCTCGGCTGGCGGTGGTGAAACCCCGATCATCGCGATC
>CP070782.1:1921309-1929351 GCA_020346325.1 Phycisphaerales bacterium | reverse complement strand
GCCGCCGTCGCTGTTGGGCTTGGCAGCGGGTGACGGATAGCTCTGACTGCCCGCGCGCGGAAAGCGCTGCGGCGTGTCGAGCATGGAGCGCGTCTGCGTGTCGTAAACCGTCAAGGACCAGAAGTTTACCGCGGGAATGTCCTCCGGCAGCGTCAACCTGTACGTCTTGGCCCCGTATAAGTACTCCTTGTTCGCATCCAGGGTGGCCATGAGATATTGTGAGCCGATCCCACTCAGGAGCATGGCCTCGGCCGGGCTGATGCCGATGAGGCCGTAGTAGAGATTGGTTCGGGCATCCAGCATTCGGTAGCCGGTGGGCGGGAAGGTTTTGACGCTTGTGGGCGTGCGCACGCCCTCCTGGAGCGGCCCCTCGATCACCGGAGGCGGGGTCTCAAAATCGTAGCCGCTGATGGTCGCCGTCAGCGGCATCCAGGCCGAGCCGGGGTAATAGTACCAGGTGGGATCGCGGGGACGCATGAAGAGGCTGCGCGCGGTCGCATTTGCGACCGCGGCCGCTTCGGTGAGGATCTGCTTCATCCGGGCGTCGGGCGCAAAGGGTTGGCCCTTGACGATGCCGATCGCCGCGATGGAGCCCATCCGTTCGGGATCCAGCGAGGCGGCCGGCTCCTGCTGCACCACCTCGTTGAGCATCTCGTAGTAGCCAAAGTCGTTAGGGGGAATGGTGTTCATCACCCTGCCGCTGACGTCGTGGAAGACGGTCTCGGGCGGCGGCGTGATCGCTCCGAGTTGGGCCTCGCCGCGCAGGAACGCGGCGAAGGACGTGCCGGCCCCGCCGGGCTCGTAGGGGTAGGTCTTGATGAACTTGCGGATCTGCTCGACGGCCGGCTCCGGGCTGCTGTTCTCCAGGAACATGCGGCCAAACCACAGGACACATGCCGTCTCGGCGCGGGCGGTGGAGAACCCGCCCTCCGGCAGCGGGCCGTCGTAGCCGGGTGGCAGGATCAGGTACTTTCCGCCCAGGCCCCGATCAGGACCGGACGCACCGACGTCAGTCACCCAGCGACCCCAGCCGTCGTTGATGAAGCCGAGAAACCTGGGCGGCGTCTCCAACACTGTGGGGCCCCGGGTCAAGTCCAGGAAACCCAAGGCATACACCGTGTCCGCGTTCGCCGTCATGATCACCGATTTCGCATCCACCAACTCGGAGAAGATGAGGACCTCGTTTTCCTGAATGCCGGCTTCGAGGTAGCCCCGGTGCATGGCGTGTATGCTGACGCCCTGCATGGTGTTCACGAATGCCTCGAAAGCGTGCGTGAAGTCCAGGTTCTCATAGACCCTGTCGAGTGTTGCCTGGCTCGGCATGCCGTCCGTAAATTCGAGCGTGCCAATGCGGGACTCGACCCTGTCGGGTGTCATGATAGATGGATTGTTCAGGTGTTTCATCGGTACCTCCTTCTAGGTCTTGCAGAATCTACACGAGTGACCAAAGCGCCAGCGTCAGAGCGCTTTCCCTCGCGGGGGCGTCTGTGCGCCACCCCTCCAGCCGCGAGCACTGGTTGCCAGCACCTGTGGCTTCTGCGGCATCGCGGGATCCCGCCGCGCGCCCGGGCCGCGTCGCCTGCTGAACTGCTCAGGGTGACGGCGGCGAGAACTTGATAGTCCGGTCATAGAGCATCTCCGGCGTCGCAGGCCCGACTTTGGTCTCAGGCTCGCGGTAGCTGCAGGTATAGATACCCAGGAGCGTGCCGGCGTCGAGCGCCAGGCGCGTGCAGCCGTCGGGGACAGCGAGTTGCAGGCAGTTGTTACCGCCGCCGCAGCTGCGCGAGATCTTTCGAATCGCTGTGCCTCGACCTGCGATTAGTCCCCCGCCTCGTACGGAAACAGGGTGGCAAAGTCGCGCTGCATGCTGACAACCAGCCACTGGCTCTGCGCCGCGGCGGCCATCACCTCTTCGGCCCCCGTCAGGTAGTCATACTCGCGCTCCGCATCATCGTGGTGCAGCAGCAGGGCCAGGAACGGCCTTTGGCCTGCCCGGGCGTATTGGAGCATTTCCAGGTCGCCGTCCGAGTTTCCGACGGCGACGATCGGCCGCCGGCCAATATGCAGCTGGATGCTGGCCGGCTTCATCGCCTCGTTGTCAAAAGAGACCAACTCGGGTTGGCGGATCAGGACACCGCCGTCCGGCGTGGTCTGGAACTCGTATTGCAGGCTGCTACCGATCACGTTCTCGCGCGGGATGCCATAGACCTCCTCGGAGAAGACGCGCATAAATTCCACGCCACCGCCCGACACGATGAATGTCCTGAAGCCGTTGGCCCGCAGGAACGCCAGCAGCTCCAGCATGGGCTGGTACACGGTTTCGGTGTAGAGCACGTCGAAGCGAGGATGCCTGGCCGTGGCCAGGAATGACCCAGCGATGCTCTCGAACTCCTCCTCGGTCATACCGGCATGGGTGCCGAGGACAAGTTCCTCCACCCCCTCAAGGCCGAGGCTCTGAAGCATCTCCAGGTCCTTCTCCAGGATAGCCTGGTACGGCTGCGTTGTCTGCCACTCGGGGTGGTCGGGCGCCATCTGCGCAACGCGCGCGACGGCAAAGGCCGCCTGCACAGGCACAGGCTTCTCGGTCCACAGCGTGCCGTCATTGTCAAAGACAGCGATCCGATCGGCCGGCGGGACGTAGGAGGCACCAGCCGCGTCGGTCACGTCGGCCACAAACTTGAGGATCCTGTCCTTAGTAGATCCCTCATTCCAGGAGGGCAGCGGGTCAGACGCGCTCTGTGGCGCTGCTTGTTCCGCCGTCTCGGGCTTGGCGGCGCAAGCCGAAAGAGCCAGTGCTGCCAGCAGGATCAGCGTCAGGAAGAGTGCCGCTCTTCCCTTCTTTCGTGTCAACATGTGTCTTCCTCCTTGGCTGCTGTCGAGCGGGATGAACCCGGGCCGCAGTCTGGATCGGCCAGTGGTTGGAAAGCCCCCGCAAAGCTGGTCAACCGATTCTCACGAATCCAGGGATCTCATATTCCAGATTGATGACCTCTGGTTTCGGGGCATAGAACCGCAGAATCATCCAGGCCCCGTCTTCAGGCATCGGTAGCCAATTCACTTCACCCACATTCTCAGGTGCGGTGTGCGAGAGGATGATTTCCACGGATCCGTCTTCGCCGTACCGGGTATCAGGGATATTCGTGCCATAGTTATAGAGCTGCGCCTCATTCGGATACAAGTCTCTGGCGCCGGCATCGTAGGCAGTAACCGACCAGAAAGAAGTTGCAGGAGGCAGGTTATCTCCTTCAAACCTCAGGAGGTAGGTGTTCTTGCCATCCAACCGAACGCCTTCACGGTCGTAATAAGTCGTGGCGTAGGTGCTGTTGTTGCTGGTCGGATACATTCCACCTGTGTACGTCGCGTAGGCTCTGAAAGCCCAGTCGTCTTGCCAATCACCATGATTCGGCGGGTTCAGAAGCCAGCCGTTGATGTTGGTGCCAAAAGAGGCATCCCCTTTGGCCATGACCTCGTCAAAAGCGCTTTCCTGACCGTCCAGAATCGTTTGCTGCACGGCTTCGCTCAAGGCGTCAAAATCAAAGGCTTTTCCTGGCGCAACGCCTAACCTGGACAGCTTGTTTTCGATGAATTCTTTGTCCCAGGCTGCATAGGGTTCACTGGCTACCAGCGCATCGGCCAAGACTGAGAAGAACATTGGGTGCCGCTGGTCTGCCCCGGTAACCCCTGGTCTAAATGCCAGAACATCCCGATAGCTGGGTATGGGGTTGTCTGGCATCCTCTGGATAGAGCTTCGTTCTCCCTTCAGCCAATCGGATAGCGGCAGGGTCAGGGTCTTATCTTGAAGCACATGTCCTGCGCCATAATCCGCTTCGCCTACCACGGCGATGCGGTACAACACATTTACCAGGTTCACCGGGCAGCGAACGACTTCCAGACCCTCTGGTACCTCACCATCCCAATCGGGCCCGGCCATCACGAAGGCATACCCAGCTTTGTACTGCTCAACCGGTCCTTCGCGCAAATGACTCCCCACGTTGTGGAAATTGTGGGCGTACATATCGGTCATCTGCCAGACGAAGTAGCGGTCTCCAAAATCAGGCAGAGAAACCACGATGGGTTCGTCATCCAGGTGAAACCAACCGTGTGAATACAAGCCGTCCCGGTTGGGTCCACCGGTGAATTGCCCGGGTTCTATAGGCACCCGGTGGTGAACTAGTCGGTTGATATCTCCCAATCTCTCGCCCATGATGCCGTAATAGCGATACATCGCGACAATGCCAAGCCCCCACACATAAGCTTCTGCAACCTGTTCTTTGGTTATTTCGTTTTTTGCTGTCATCACAGTTCCCTCCTGGTCCTGAATTCCTTGATTCTCTTGTAGGAAAATCCTGATGGGGATTACCCCTATTCTACCAACTCAGTTGGGCGGAATACAGAGCTTTGTTTGCAGGAGCGACTTGTTCACCTATTCATCGTTTCCTCCTTCTTGGTATTACAGCATCTCCGCCGACTGTCTATTCCCCCAGGGCGATTGCGTCCTTGGGTGCGTCTGTGCTCCACCCCACTCAGGTCGTGTCTGAGGTTTCAGGATTCCCCGCTCCGACCTCAGACCCGGAGGTCGCATCCGCCGCAAGAAACTCAAGCGATTCCGCCAACCCGGCAAAGCGCTGCGCCCGACCCCTACTCACTGATGCCGCCGTGGGCAGACGTTCGCTCATGGCACCAATTCGATCTCGCCCGGCTGCCAGGTCCTGTCAAAGAATGGCTCGAGCGGGCCGTAGTGGCGCAAGAACACGAACCAGCCTCTTCCGGGGATGGTCTGGATCCAGTTGCCGAGCAGTCCGACGGGGGGCTGCTCGGAGACACGGGCGAACTACTCACAGCCCTCCTGACTATTGGTTGGCAGGCCCCGTGTTGACGGGAGCAGGCATCTCGTAGCTGCCACTAACGATCGACTCATAGGGGCCGTAGAACCTGGCTGTGAAACCGAATCCCTCCGGCGGTGCCGGCAGCCAGTTCTTCGCTATGTCCGGGTCATTGGGCTTCTTATTCTGCACATAGATCACCAGCTTGCCGTCCTCCACCACCAGATCGCCGCGCTCCAGCATGAAGCTGTTGATCGTGTAGCGGTCAATCTCGTTGGCCACGAAATAGCCCTCGGCGTTGTAGATGGGAATCGACCAGAACTCGGTCACTGGCGGCAGATCGTTCATGTAAAAGGTGATCGTGTAGTTGTTGGAACCGTCCAACGACTTGCCATCGGCGTCCGTGAACCGGTATGCCCCGGCATGAGAAATGTCCTTGTCGGGACCGCCATATCCGGCGTCGGCCATGACCGCACGATCGAGCCAGTTGGTTTCAAAGTCGCCACTCATCCGAGCTTCCATCCAGCCGTTCATGTCAATGAGGCCCGCCTTGAGCGCCTTGCGAACGCCGTCGAACCCAGCCTTGAATCCAGCCTCCATGGCCGCCTTGGTATCAGCGGGGAGCGACTCCCAGTCAAAAGCGAGGCCCCGACCGATGCCAATCGACTCGAGTTGATCGAGCATCTCCGCCTCCGAAAGGGAGTCCTTCATGAGCGTCATGCTTGGATCGTTCAGGACCATGTTGAGGATCGTATAGAAGTCCTTCGCGGTCTGCTTTTCGACCTGGGCGATCGCGATCTCCGGCATGCGAACATACACCTAAAAGTCGCCCTTGACGATCTTGCGGTCGGATTGCGGTACGCCGGCGTTGCCATTGGCCGTCCAGTCGCTCAGAAGCGTCGCCGTGATCTGGTCCTGGTAGGCATTGATCTTGGCGATTTCGTCGTCGGTCCCGGTCTTGACCGCAATCCGCACGATCACAAAAGCGGTTTTGGTCGGCCAGGAAATGATATCAGTGGTGGGGAAGGAGCCTGGCAGCCTTCCGTCGTATCCGGGCGGTACGAACAGATACTTCCGGCTCTTGGTGCCGTTGAAGGGGCTTCCCACAATGGTGTGGAAGATTCCGTATTGATCCATCGCCTGCAAGCTGAAGTAACGGTCGGTGACCTCGGGCATTTCAATGACAACCGGTTCCTTCCGCAGATCGAGGAAACCGGAGCCATAGAGCGTGGTGGCGTTCGGCCTTACCACAGGGAAGTCCGGCGTGATCTTCTTGCGCACCCAAGAAATCCGGTTAAGGCCGGAGAATGCGCTATTTCCCCGGGAATCGTTTTGGGTGTAGATCCAGCGCTGGCCAGTGTAAATCACCTGCTGCAAGCCATAGAGGTAGGCTTTCTCGGAAATCTCCCGGACCTCTTCCGATGTAACTCGGCTCGTGATCTGTGCGTTTTGCCGTTTCATTCTTCTCTCCTTGTTGACTCTGCACTGCGTCTGAATGCTGCCAAATCCTTCAGAGTCGGAGCGCTTGCGCTCCTGTCCTGTATCTATTTCCGCTCTCTCGGCAATCGAGCTGCGGTGAGTCACGCTCGTGAGAATGGTGCACCACCTCTTTCCTTCAGTTGCCCCGTTCCACGATGGCTGCGATTTTGGCCAGGGCTTGTGAACGAGCCGGTTCGCCCGAACACAACACAGTCCCCTTTTCGTTCCGTGTCCAGACCGACCATCATCGGGTGTAGGCTCCTGAGCAGCAGTGGCAGGACGTGGGTTTCACAGCCGCTGGTCAGATCGAAGATCAGCACGTCCGGCCCCGCTCGTCCAGGCAGCGGCTGGCCTCGGCCCTCGTCACGGATCGGGCCACCTGGAGCCCCGGGCACTCCGCCAGGCTGGCGGCCACACCCGCCCGCACCACCACTCGACGTACAACAGAATCACTCTCGCGTTCATGTCCCTGGCATCTCGAGCGCCGGGGAGTCTGTATCCACCCCTCTCAGGTCGTATCCGAGATTTCGGCCTTCCGGTCTGCCCCTTCCGACTCGCCGGCCGCCTCCGCCGCCAGGAACTCGAACAGCTCCGCCAGTCCGCCAAGCGCCGCTCCTGTCCGGTGCCGACGCACTATACCTAGCAACGCCAGGGGCCGCCCGGCGCCTCACAGCAGAGCCGTACCATGTAGCTGCGGTAGCGCTCAGGATCGATGCTATGGGCGGCGACTGGCCTGAGCCCATCCAATCTTTCTCTCCCGGCCCGGATGAGTCTGATATGTTGTGCTGCCAGCCGAGCTGCAATGCACGCCTTTCAGGAAGCGGTGCCGGCTCAGTTCGCCGCCAGTGGTGCCGGCGAGCCATCCCCGTCGTCGGATGGTGCCTGGCGATAGCTCATGATCAGGAAGTACATGCTCACCACCAACACCCAGGCAGGGAACCACAAGACCATCCACACGCTGAGGGAGAGACTGAAGAGCATGAGCAGCGCCACCGCATAGCTGACGTAACTCAGCCAGCGGGGCATCACCCCGGTGCGCAGCCAGAGTGTGCTGAGCGAGATCATGAAAACAGACGCCATTTTGAGTGCGTACATGTTGAACATCTGGCTCATGACGGCCCGTCCCACCACGTAGGCATCGGGGTTGGTGATGTGGTCACCTTCGATACGTAAGGCGGCAAACAGCCCTGCGCCGAAGGCAAAGGCGGCGAAGGTCATCGCCAGAAACAACAGCCCACTGCCCTGGACCACCGTCGCAAAGAATCGATCCTCAAAGGCGCCCAGCCGGTCGCGCACCACGCCGATAAACCACAGAAACGCAATCCCTGCCAGAGAGATCAGCGCCAGGGCGATTGAGACCATGCGCCGGGTCGTATCTGTCCAGGCGTTCAGATCCGTGATATCGGGAGGTGTAGCCAGTCGTAGGAGCACGATGCAGCAAGTAAACAGGATGGCAAAGAGGATTCCGGCGACTGCTGCGGCGCGCGGCGTCGTGGCACTATGCATAAATCGGGTCTTTTCGGATGTCATCTGAGTGTGTCCTCCTATTCATTCCCTTGCGGGCTGCCAATCCACGGGTGGCCGACGCAGGTCTGGGCATATGTGCCAAAGGATCCAGCACATATGCCCAATAGGCTTAGTGCATGCTGCCGCCCTGGGCCTTGTTCATCTGCGCGATGAGCTTGTCCATGTTGAACGAGGGGGCCTCCTGGCGGTTTGGGCACGTCCAAATCACCTCCT
>CP070782.1:1909949-1921209 GCA_020346325.1 Phycisphaerales bacterium | reverse complement strand
GGCCCCATGATGGATTGTACAGCGCGCTGAAAAGGTACGGGTGCGCCTCGACGCAGTCATTGGGATCCTGGGGCTCGGCCCAGCCGTTCTCCCACGGGCGATTCGACAGGTCCAACTGGCGCACCGCCTGCAGCGCCTTGCCCGTTTCGGCGGTGACGCTTTCGTTCTGGGCGTCCCAGATCACGACGCACGCGCGGTTCCAGCGCTGCCGCATCCACTCGGTGTATTCGGGGATGATCTTCTCGGCCGTGGGGCTTTCCGGCGCTTCGCTGAGTAGCCAGATCGGAAACTCGTCCTGGATCAGAAAGCCTTCTTCGTCGGCGATGTCGTACCAGAATTCCGGCGGAAACCCGATGCAGTATCGGATCGAGTTCCAGTGCATGCCCTTGAACTTCCGGTGCAGTCGCCGAACCCACTCCCTCCGCCACGGCTTGTCGCCGCGCTCGGCGTCCTCGAAGAAGCGATAGGCGCAGATATTGGTGCCCCGCATGATATAGGGTCGATCATTGAGGAGGGCCTGGCCCGTCTCGGGGTCGAAGCGGAACGAGCGCATCCCGAACCGCGTGCGGTAGACGTCGGCACCGGTGTCCACCTCGAGTTCGTAGAGGAATGGGTCCTCCGGTGACCAGAGACGGCAGTGCTGGATCGGAATGGTCAGATCGAACTTCGTGGTCTGGCCTGCCGCCAGCGCGATGCCCCACTCCCTGGCGGAGCCGGCCATGTCTCCCGTGCGCATTTCCCGGATCCGGTACGCGATCGAGCTATCGGTAACGGACGTCGGTGTCTGCACTTCGGTAACGACCCGAAGCTGCCCGTTTTCAATATCCGGGACGGTCTGCACGTTGGCGATGTATGGGGCTCCGGTCAGGATCAGCTTGACGGAGTCGTAGATGCCGGGGATGTAGAGATACTTCTCGAAGTCCCAGCCGCCCGGCTGGCCTTCGGGAAGGCATTCGCGGTCAGCCCCGACGCGGACGATCAGTTCGTTCGGTTGGCCGTTGCCCTTGAGATGGGGCTTGACGTCCAGCAGCGCCGGTGTGAAGCACGGCAGGTGTTCGCCTACCGCCTGCCCGTTGAGCCAGACCTTCGTACCGTACTTGGCCTTGTTGATCTTGAGCATCGCGATAGCCGGTATGTCGCGTTCGACCGTGAAGGTGCGACGATACCAAAAAGCTTGGCGCTGGTCGCTCTTGGTGCCCACCTCGGCAAACGCCGGCTGCGCCATGTCCAGCAGCCCGGGGACCGGGACTTCGTGATCGAACGTGGTGGGCATCGTGTCCATCGTGCCCTCGGCCACCTGCCAGGTGCCGTCGAGACTCTGCTCAGTGCGTGTTTCGGGCTTCTCCGCCGCCTGCGGCGGCGGTGATGGGGGCGCCGCGCATCCGTACAATAGAACAGTCAGTGCCAGTGCGAGCGAGCAACGCGAAACCTGACGAGCTATCATCTCTTGCCTCCCTGCATTCGAATTCTAGACTTCTCTACCCAACGCCCGGAACATGGCGAGCAGATTCTCGGTGGGCGTATTGCACTGAATATTGTGAATCGTGTTGAAGACAAACCCGCCCTTGCGACTGAAGATATCGAGGCGTTCGGTCACCTGGCGGCTGACTTCGTCGGGCGTTCCGAACGGCAGGGTTTGTTGGGTGTCGACGCCCCCACCCCAGAAGACGATGCGGTCCCCGTATTTCTCGACGAGCTGCTCGGGGTCCATACCCAGGGCCGAGGTCTGCACGGGATTGAGCACGTCGTAGCCGGCATCGATGAAGCCGTCGATCAAAGGTTCGCAGCCGCCGCAGCAATGCTTGAGTGTCTTCCACGCTGTGTGCGTGTGAATCCAGTCGTTGAGCTGCCTAGCGTAGGGCAGGTAGAGTTCACGATAGGTGTCCGGTGAACAGAACAGGCTGTTCTGCGAGGCCAGGTCGGTTCCATCCATGAAAACCACGTGGACGCGATCGCCCACCGCCTGATAAATGCGCTGGAGGTTTTCGGCCGCGATTTCCGCCTGGCGGGCGAAGACCTCCTTGATGTAATCCTGGCGCGTCAGGGTGCTGATGTACCATTCTTCGATATCGCGAATGCCCTTCGGGTCTTTCAGCCAGGGGGCCGGGACCAGGGCGATGTCACCGAAAGCGGTGCCGGGGAATCCCGCGGCGATGGCCAGGTCGGTATTGTCGTGCAGCTCGGCAGCGTGCCGTTCGTAGAACCTCAGATCGTCTTCGCTGATCAGGGTGAATTCCTCGGTGTTGTCGGCGGGGTCGAGCCTGGCGTCGTCGATCGGTTTCTGGCGGATGATCGAGTCGAAGTAGTACCCGCCCTTGGGCATCTTGGCCGAAGGAGGGACGGACTTATCGCCTTCGGGGTACATCAGGATGTCGCCGTTGGGCTCGGGGTCGGTGTTGAACTTCGCCGGGACCAGCACGTCGGTGCCGTCGAAGGTGCGCCAGGGCTTCCAGTCGGTATTGGCGAATCCGAACATGTTGCTGGGTTTGGGCAGATCGGCCACGTCGATCCCCAGGGCCTCTCTCAGGTCCGGCCCGACCTCGCCCAGCATCTGGTAAGGCTCGGTCACTTTCACCGCCGTGCCCGGCTTGTCGAGCCCCAGCGCCTGCCGCAGATGGGCGATGACGCTGACGTGGGCTCCCGAGCAGGGCGTCCCACCCAGATCGAGCGGAACGCGGTCGGCTGGGTCGTGGTTCAACGCGGCCAGCACACGCTGGCGGCCGGTGAGGGAGGTTTGTGACGAATCAACGTTCATGCCGGACTCCTAAGCGTTCGTGTCTGAGACCGTGCTATGGTTCTGGCTGGATACGGGCGTGGCCCGCGCCGCCCTGCAAAACGCCTATTCTACCCGCTCATCCCCAGCTTTGAAGCCTTTTCTGACCCGAAGAGGCGTTTGTGGATGCGGCCACGATGCCGTGACGTGAGTGGGCGGTGGAATGGCCTTCAAAGCCTCTCTGCCTGACCTCGCGCCGCCGCGGCGTGACCTGCCCGTGTGTCGCAAGTTGGTTGGTTTGAAGTGGTTAGGGAATCCGAGGCGAAAATTCCCGTAGCGCTTGACAGAGGTGGAGGGCCCTGCTATAATTAAGTCTATGTCGGGGCAGGTTTTGCGCCACCCCAGCCTGGGAGTCCGTGGTTTGGGGGCGCCCGACGTATTGCACGAGCAGCGCAGGGTACGACAACACTAAAGAAAAAGGGGAAACGATGAAAAGCGTAGTGGCGATGGGAAGTGCGAAGCTGAAAGTCAGAGGGTTGACTATGCGTGCTCTGGCGCTGTCCTTTGTTTTGGGTGTTATGGTGCTCTGGTCCTGTGGCTGCGCCTCGTATCCGGGCGAAACGGTAGCGGAGGCCAACCGTCGGCATAAGCGCGTCCTGCGGACGAACACGCAGATGATGATGGCCGACATCGATATGGTCCTGATGTTGGATCGGCCCAGCCATCTGACCGACCAGCGACTGCCATAGTCCCCGTGTCAGGTTGAGTGTGGCCGGACCCGTTGGAAGGGGTTTGGGGTTAGGTGGATGCACTGGTTGATTATCTCAGTCGGGTCGCACGCTATGAGTGGTGGGTCGTTGTCGTTGAGTTGCTCTTAATCGGACTGATTGTCTATTGGGTGGTTGATTTTCTCGAAGGCACGCGCGGAGAGCGGTTGTTTCGCGGTGTCATCTTCATTCTCGTTGCGGGGGTGCTCATCCTGAATCTCGTCGTGGAGCGGCTGGAGTTTCTGCGGCTCCAGTACCTCTACAAAGGGTTCCTCATCGCCGTGCTGATCGTGGCCGCGGCGGCTTTCCAACCCGAGATCCGGCGCGTCCTCATACAGATTGGCCAGCCCCGCATCTGGACGGGGTCTTCCCACCAGCTTTCCCGCACCGTTGAGCAATTGATTACCGCCGTGACGGAGCTTTCCGCCGCCCGCATCGGGGCGATCATCGTTCTGGAGAAACAGGTGGCCTTGGGCGAGTTCATTGAGACCGGAGTCCGTCTCGACGCGCGCGTCACTGCCGATTTGCTCAAGACGATCTTCTACCCGGGCACGGCGCTGCATGACATGGCCGTCGTGATCCGGGGCGATCGGATGGTGGCCGCCCGCGTTCAGCTTCCCTTGGCCGAAGCGGGCAGTGTTGACGGCGTTGAGCTGGGTTCGCGGCATCGAGCCGCGTTGGGAATCACCGCGGGGTCCGATGCCACCTGCTTGGTGGTCAGCGAGGAGACCGGTGCCATCTCGGTGGCCCAGAACGGCAGACTCAACCGCAATGTCACTGAGGCCGAGATTCGCTCGTATCTGACCGGCAAAGCGGGCGAGGAGGTTCCGCTGGTCGGGCGTTTTCTGAAGCGCCATCATACGTAGCGCCGCAGGAGGGGATGGGCCCTTTCGAGGCCGCCCGCGGTCGGCGGCGGGAATTCGGGTTCCGGAGGGCTTGCCGGCAACACGGTTGTGACCGAGGCATGAAAGACTAGATGGGCAAGAACAGCATTTACGGCAAACTATCGATCGTCGTCTTCCTGACCGTCCTGATTTGGGTCTGGGCGGACTTGGCGCAGGATGAGCGTCTGACGCTTTCGAACGTTATCACGCTGAGTGTGGCCCGGTCGAGCGATCAGTCGCTGTGGCTCAGCTTCGTGGACGAAAGCGGCGCAGTGCGGCCGTCAATGGTTATTGACAGCGTCGATCTGAAAGGGCCGGTGTCACAGGTGACCGACGTCGATCGCATGCGCAACAAAGGTGAGCTGGACAGTGCCCTGTTCCTGGACCCCGTGCGCGAAGGACTCGTGGAAGAGGGCACGCGGGCGTTCGATGTGCTGAGTTTCCTCCGCCAGAATGATACGATCCGGCAATTGGGCCTGACGGTGGAGAGTTGTGAGCCGAGGACGCTGATCATTCAGGTTCGCCGGCTGGCCGAGAGGCCTCTGCTGGTCGAGTGCATCGACGAAAACGGCGTGCCTCTGAAGGCTGAGGTCGAGCCGCCCGAGGTCACCGCGTTCGTCACCGACGAAACGGTGGTCGCCAAGGTGCGCCTGTCGGCGCGCGAACAGACGCTAGCGCGGGAATCGGCGATCGAGAAGACGCCGTTTGTGGAACTGCCCGCCGGTCAACGTCGTGACGTGTCCACCTCCGTGCGCGTGACCCTGTCGCCGGCCGAGGATGTCCTCCGAGACGAGAACGTCCAAGCCACCTTAGGATTCTGCTTCAGTCCGAACCTCCAGGGCCGGTGCCGGGTCGAGCTGCTCAACGAGATGGACCTGGCCTCGGCCATCATCAAGATCAAAGCCACCCCGGCCGCCAGGGAGGCGTATGAGCAGCAGCCGTTCAAGATCTTTCTGTATATTCTGGACGAGGATCTACAGGCGACGAGCGTTATCACCAGACGGGTGGAATTCAATTTTCCGGAAGAATACGTCCAGCGCGGCGAGATCCGGGGAGCGGGCGACCCGGCGCCCGAGGCGCGCTTCCAAGTCGTTCCCCTTCCGACGACACCCGAAGCAACGGGCGGGTCCTAGGCGGCCAGGGCTTGGGCCTCAGTCGATCTGACCTCTCGAAAGGCGATCACCGCTTCGACCGTCATCCACAGCGCCAACAGGAAGATTCCGCCGCCGATGCCCACCAGCAGCCAATCCTTGTTGCGGAGGAATCTCAGTTCATTCTGGATCATCGCCCAGTTCGTAATCACGAGCATCAGCAGGCAGGGAATCGCGGTGACGAGGTACTTGCGTCGGCCTTGGCGTCTCAGGTAGAGGGTCACGACCAGCAGGGCCAGGGAGGCCAGGAGTTGGTTGGCGGTGCCGAAGAGCGGCCAGAGCTTCATCGCGCCGGTCCCGTCGGCGCCGGTGGCGAAGGCCAGGGCCGCGGCGCTGAGCACGGCAATCGTCGTTGCGGCCCACCGATTCGCCAGAGACGACAGTTTCAGATCGTTGGCCAGTTCGCTGACGACGTAACGTTGAATTCTCGTGGAGGTATCGAGGGTCGTCCCGGCAAATGAGGCGATGAAGACTCCCATCAGGGCGATGCCCACCGTCTCGGGGATGCCCAGCCGGCCCATCATGTTGGCGGCGCCGACGACCACGGCGGTCAGTTTGGCCCCCATACCTGACGCGGTCGACCAGGAGGAATAGTGTCGGTTCCAGGCATCGAAGCCGGTCAGCAGTTGCCCGTCCGACGTCTGGTAGGCGATGGCGATGCCGGCGCCGACGCAGATCAGGACCAGCACGGCCAAGGCTCCTTCCAACAGCATCGAGCCGTAACCGACGAACTGGGCGTCCGGCTCGCTGGAAATCTGCTTCGGGCTGGTCCCGGATGCGACGAGGCAGTGGAAGCCGCTGATGGCGCCGCAGGCGATCGTGATGAACAGGAAGGGCCAGACGGGCGGTGCCCCTTGCGGAGCCAGGTCCAGCACCGGCGCCACCATGGGCAGCCCGCCCTGGGAGAGACTGGAGAAGGCCACCCCCACGGCTAGCAGGGACATCATGATAAACAGTTGCCAGGCATTGATATAGTCACGCGGTTGCAGCAACGTCGTGACGGGCAAAGTCGAGGCGATCCAGGCGTAGATCAGCAAGGCGACCGTCCAACTCCCCGTCGCGGGCATGGCCCCGATCTGAGGCATGGCGAAGGGAAGCCTACTGCCCAGCCAGATCGTGGCGTACATGGCGACCACCGCCACCACCGTGGCGACCACCACGTTGGCCTGGCGCCGGTAAATCATATAGCCGAGCGCTACGGCGATGGGGATCTGGAGCCAGACGGCCAGGACGGAACTCTGGAAGCGGTCGAACACCACGGCTATCACCACCCCGAAGATGGCGATGACGATCAGCAGGGCCAGAAACACCACGGCGAAGAAGATGAACCGTACGCGCGGGTTGATGTAGCGCGCGGTGATTTCGGAGATGCTCTTGCCGTCGTTGCGCATCGAGATGACCAGCGCGCCGAAATCGTGGACGGCGCCCATGAGAATCGAGCCGAAGACGACCCAGAGCACCGCCGGTAGCCAGCCCCAGATCACGCCGATGGCCGGGCCGACAATCGGCCCGGTGCCGGCGATTGAGGTGAAGTGGTGCCCGAAGATGATGCCGCGGCGCGTGGGGACGTAGTCGACGCCGTCTTGCAGTTCGTGGCTGGGGACCGCCGCTTCAGGTTGGAGCTTGAAGATCTTTCGTGCCAGGAAGCGCCCGTACGTGAAATACGCGAAAAGGTAAGCGACGGCACAGGCCACTAGCAGCAACAAGGCATCCATCCATCATTCCTTTCGGGCTCGACGGCAATCAGACCAAAAACCTCATTATAGTCACTCCAACAAACGACGACAACCAACCACACTCGGCCCACGGTGTCGTCATAGACTACCTCTTCCGGTCCGGCTTGGGTCTCTTCTTGCGGCTCTCGCTACGGTGTGACCGCGCGAACAGACGCACGGGCACTTCGCCGATCGGCAACAGGGCCTGGAGCCGGGCGGCCATGTAGCGCAGGTAGTTCTCGTCGAAGAGCTTGGGGTTGTTGACGAACATCAGAATCGTGACGGGATTGGTGGCGATCTGGGTCGCGTAATAGACGCGGGGCCAGGCGCTGCCGCTGCGCTTGGCGCCGGTCCGCTCGTCGCGAATAATCTCGAAGGCCTTATTCAGGCGGCCCGTGCCGACGCGCGTGGTGGCCTGTTTGAACAGCTCGGCCGAGAGGTCCAGCACGGCCTGGACGTTCTTGCCGGCCGTGGCGGTCGTAAAGGCGATCGGGGCGTACTTCAGGGCCGGCAACATCGCGGTCAGGTACTCCTCATAGTCACTCATCTCGGCCGAATCCTTGGCCAGATCCCACTTGTTGATCACGAGGATGCAGCTCTTGTGCTCCTCGGCGATCAGTCGCGCCAGCCGCTTGTCCACCTGCGACAGCGGCAGTGTCGCATCGATCAGGAACCACACCACGTCAGCCCGCTGGATCGAGCGTGTGGCCCGGACATAGCTGTAAAACTCGATGTTATCGGCCATCTTGCCCTTCTTGCGCACGCCGGCGGTGTCGATGATGATCAGCGTCTGGCCGTCTTTCTCGATCCGCACGTCGATGGCGTCCCGGGTCGTGCCCGGAACCTCGCTGACGATTACCCTCTCGGATCCGGCGATGGCGTTGACCATGGAACTCTTGCCCGCGTTGCGCTTACCCACCATGGCGATCTTCATCACCGGCTCCGGCGGGGCCCCCGTCGCTTCGTGATGGGCGAGCCGCTCGAAGATGGTGTCGAGCAGCACGGCCTTGTTGAGGTTGTTCTCGGCCGAGATGCACATGAACTCCCCGAAGCCCAGGCGCGTGAACTCGCCGGCGGCCGGGAACATCTTGGCGTTGTCGGCCTTGTTGGCCACGCCGATCACGTCCAGATCGTGTTGGCGCAGCAACTGCGCGATCTTCTTATCCAGCGGTGTCAGGCCATCGCGCACATCGGTCATGAAGATCACCAGGCTCGCCGTGGTAATGGCCTGGAAGATCTGCTGCTCGATATGCCCGCTCAGTTCGTCGGAATCGACGATGCCGTAGCCGCCTGTATCGATCAACTCGAAATACTGCTCGTCGCGACCGATGAACGTGCTGACGCGGTCGCGCGTCACGCCGGCCGTCGGCTCGACGATACTGATCATCTCGCCCGCCAGGGCATTGAGCAAACTGCTCTTGCCCACGTTCGGCCGACCCACAATAGCAACCGTAGGTAATCCCATAGAATCGCCAACTTCATCTCAAGACAGCCCGGACGCCCCCGCGAACGGTCGCAGGGGCCTGAGGCGAAACGACGATTGTATCAGAATCATACGTCATTTGGAACTGCCACCGCATCCGCGTGCCGGCGGCCCTCCCCCGGTCGTCATGTCGAGCGCAGTCGAGACATCTGGCCGCGAATCGAAGGTGCGCCGCGTTCGCCGCGAGATCTCTCCGTGCGGGCTTCGCCCTTGGGCGGGATGACGAAGAGCGATTGGGTGCCTTTCCCCTGCTGGCGAGCGGTCCGCCCAATTGGCTTTGTTTTTCCGACGGACCCTCGTTTCCAGCCCAAAAACGCCGCAAATTGGCTTTGTTTGGCGCGCATGATGACACCGCCGGGGTTGGTCCTCTCCCCGCGAGTTTCCGCGGCACACCTTGGCCGATGGCGGTCTGTCTTGCCCCGGTCACCATGGAGTCCTCGGCTCTGATATCCAATCTCAAACATCAAGAACAACCACTGGAGTTCAGTACAGAGAATACACTGAGATGTGTTCGGCGTCAAGTGAAATCTCGGTACGGCGTGATCTCCAAACGCGGGATTCGGAGGCAGGGCAAACGTCCCCGCTTGCCTACTGGTGTCGTGCGAGAGCCTGCCCTGAGCGAAGTCGAATGGGACGCACGACCTACGCAAAGCTCCTGGCCACATCCGGATTCCCGCCCCCGTAGAGGCCGAGGGCGGGCTCCTCGCGGTCTTCCAACGCCATTGACCGAGAACCTGTCTCGGGGTACCCTACGGATGCTATGTGGCTGGGAACGCCGTGTGATCGGAGATACATCGGCCGGTCTCAGTTGATGACGAGTCGAAGTACGAGGGAGTAGGTCCTATGTATCCTTTCAACAAGCCGATCGGTGAGCTTGATCTGACAGACCTACAGGCACTGAGCGAGGATGGAGTCGGCGAGGGTGTATCGTCTCGTTTGAGGGTCAGGAGCGATAGCTGCGTATTCGAAAAAGATGCGCAGCTATGGACGACGCTGAGGGGATGCCATGTGTAAGCTACATCCAGAGGACGAAAACGCTCGCAAGCAGGTAGAGGAATTCTGCAAGCATGTATTTGATTTGCGGGTCGTCCACGACATCATCAAAGAACTGTTCGAGGACGAGCAGGCTCAGTCGCTGATGGAGAGGACTGCTCATTGGTTTTTCATCGACTTGAGCAAAATAGTCGGCAATTATCTCCGGTTAGAGATGACCAAGTTGACCGACCCGGCCAGCAGCCGTACGCCTGCAGGTAACGTTGAAAACTTCATCATCTCGAACATGCTCGATAGTATCCAGTGGCCAGTAGAAGTGTTGAAGGAGTTGAAAAGGCTCAGTCAGCCGGTTCTCAAGGTCGGGGAATACAACAGATTGGCAAGGAACAAGATTCTGGCCCACAATGACAAAGAGACTATTCTCCTAGGAAAGACGCTGGGATCTTTCCCTGAGGGTGAGGACGACAGGGCTACGGGTGCGTTACGGGAAATGTGTGATTGTATGCATCAGGCCTCGTTTGGTGAGAGTTGTGGCGACATCAGCTTCGCTCACAATAGCGATGTACGCGCCTTGAAACTCGCGCTGCAAAGGGCGCTCGCCTTCGATAAGGTGCTTAGCCGGAACGAGAGCGCGGAATTTCGCACTTTGATGCTTGAGTGCTTGACCGACATCAAAAAGGGTGACGTTTAGGTAACAGGTTTAGCGTGGGCCTGGGCCCACCCTGGGAGAATGCGATCCGTGTGGGCGACGGCGAAGAAAGTCGGTGGGGCAAGTCCCACCGTACGCGTCTATTTCTGCTGGGGCTGGTGTTGGTGTGCGGCTGCGCTGCCACGCGACCAGAGGAGACATCTATGAGTACGGTGGACGTATCGCTGGGGTATGTGGGTTTGTATGTGGACGACGTGGCGGGGGCGCTGGCGTTTTATGAGGAGGCGTTCGGGCTGAGCCGGCGGTTCTTCAATGACGACAACGGCATGGCTTATGGGGAGCTGGAGACGGGAGCGACGCGGCTGGCGTTCGCGAGTCTCAAGCTGGCGAATTCGCACCTGCCCGAGCCCGTCATCGCGGCCGCACCGGACAAGGCGCCGCTGGGTGTGGAGATTGCCTTGACGACGCCCGATGTGCAGGCCCTGTTTGAACGTGCGGTGAAAGCCGGTGCGGTGGTCGTCAGTGAACCGGCCGAGAAACCCTGGGGCCAGACGGTCGCCTACGTCCGCGATCCGCAGGGCTTCCTCGTCGAGCTATGCTCGCCGCTGCCCTGACACGCGGTCTGCCGATATGAGAGGAGTGACGAGAAGATGCCGTACTTTGACGACGATGGAAATGAGTTGAATCCGGATTTGGTGGCCAAGCCGGACCTTTGTGTGTCGTGTGCCAAGGACGGTGACCCGACGGAGGAGATCTTGTGCACGCTGAACCGCCTCGATCAGGAAGGCGAAGACGAATTCCGGTGCGACGCGTACGATCGGAAGAGCGGCAGTTGATCTTTGATATCGTGCCGGACGTAGAGACGTCTTCGGTGTGGCACCGCTGGCTACATAAAATTGCATTGG
>CP070782.1:1899486-1909849 GCA_020346325.1 Phycisphaerales bacterium | reverse complement strand
TCTACGGGAAGTACACCGGCAACGAGATCGAAATCGACGGCGACAAGTACGTCATCACCCGCGAGGGCGACCTGCTGGGGATCGTCGAGAAGTAGCATCAGGAGCCAAAGACCATGGAACCCGAGCCATCGGGACCCGAGAAACTGATAGAGGAACAAGACAATGGCGAAGGCAAAGCAATTGATGTTTGACGATACGGCACGGACCGAGCTGCGCGACGGCCTGCAGCAGTTGGCCGCGGCGGTCAAGGTCACGCTCGGGCCCACGGGGCGCAACGTCGTGCTGCACAAGAGCTGGGGCTCGCCCAAGGTGACCAAGGACGGCGTCTCGGTCAGTAAGGAAATCGAGCTGCCCGAACCGTTCAAGAACATGGGCGCCAAGATGGTCAACGAGGTCGCCAGCAAGACCTCCGACGTCGTGGGTGACGGCACCACCACGTCGATCGTGCTGGCCGAAGCTATCTATCTGGAAGGTCTCAAGCACGTCGCGGCCGGGGCCAATCCGATGGCCATCTACCGGGGGATCGGCAAGGCGGCCGAAGCGGCCACCAAAGTCATCACCGATGCCAGCGTCCCGGTCAAAGGGCACAACGATATCGCCAAGGTGGCCACCATCAGCGCCAACAACGATGCCGAGGTCGGCAAGAAATTGGCCGAAGCGTTCGACGCCGTCGGCAAAGAAGGCGTCATCGAGATCGAGGAAGGCAAGGGCCTGGAGACCGAGTTGAACGTCGTCGAAGGCATGCAGTTCGACCGCGGTTATATCTCGCCCTACTTCGTGACCAATGCTGAGACGCTGGAGGCGGTCCAGGAAGATGCCTACATCCTGCTGCACGAAAAGAAGATCTCGAACGTCCGCGAGTTCATCCCGCTGTTGGAGAAAGTCGCCCAGGTTGGCAAGCCGCTGCTGGTGGTTGCCGAGGACATCGAGGGTGAAGCCTTGGCCGCGCTGGTGATCAACCGGCTCCAAGGCGTGTTGAAGGTCTGTGCCGTCAAGGCGCCAGGCTTTGGCGACCGGCGTAAAGCCATGCTCCAGGACCTCGCCATCCTGACCGGAGGCCAGGTCATCACCGAAGACCTGGGACTGAAACTCGAAAGCATCGAGCTGGCGCAGTTGGGTCAGGCCAAGAAGATCGTCGTCAACAAAGACAATACGACGATCATCGAAGGGGCCGGCAAGAAGAAGGACATCAAGGCCCGCTGTGATCAAATCCGTGGCCAAATCGAGAAGACCACCAGCGACTACGACCGCGAGAAGCTGCAGGAACGTCTGGCGAAGTTGACCGGTGGCGTCGCTGTCATCAACGCCGGCGCGGCGACCGAGACGGAGATGAAGGAGCGCAAGGATCTACTGGACGACGCCTTGCACGCGACCCGAGCCGCGACAGCCGAAGGCATCATCCCTGGTGGCGGCGTCATCTTCCTCAAGGCGATCAAAGAGGTCGAAAAAGCGCGCACCAAGGCCCGCGGCGAAGAGAAGATCGGTTTCGACATCATGATCGGCGCCCTGAAGGCCCCCACGAGCCAGATCGTCGACAACTCCGGCGCGCAGGGCGATGTGGTGGTCGCCCACTTGCTGGAGAAGCTGGAGAAGGACAAGAGCATCGGTTATGACGCGAACACCGGCGAGTTCGTCGACATGGTCAAGGCCGGTATTATCGATCCGGCCAAGGTGGCCCGTACCGCCCTGGAGATGGCGGCGTCGGTGGCCGGCCTGATGCTGACGACCAACGTTCTCGTCACCGAACTGAAGGATGAAGAAGAGGAGCCTGTCGCTGGCTCCGTGCGCTAGTTGAGCTACTTGAGACCCTGGCGTGTGGCTCATTCGCTGTAGGCCGTGCGTCCCCGCACGACCATGAGGCCAGCCGGGACGCTTGCCCTACGCGAAATCGAGCCACAGGGCCAGGGGAACCGCTTATGGCCAAACGCGACTATTACGAAGTTCTGGGCGTCGAGAAGAAAGCTTCGGCCGACGAGATCAAACGCGCCTACCGGCGCATGGCGATCAAGTACCACCCGGACAAGAACCCGGGTGACAAAGAGGCCGAGGCTAGGTTCAAAGAGTGCGCCGAGGCCTACGAAGTTCTTAGCGACGAGACGAAGCGCCAGCAGTACGATCGGTACGGGCACGAAGGCTTGCGCGGCGCCGGCATGCACGACTTCTCGCGCATGAACGTCGATGACATCTTCAGCATGTTCGGCTTCGAGGACTTCTTCGGCGGCATCTTCGGTGGTGGCGGCGGCCGACGGCGTGGTGCTCGGCGCGGCGGTCCGACCCGTGGTTACGATCTCGAGACCGGGGTCGAGCTGACGCTAAACGAGATCGCTCAGGGCACTGAGAAGACGATCGAGTTCACGCGACAGGATCGGTGCGGCCAATGCAGCGGCTCCGGTGCCGCCAAAGGCAGCAAGCCCAGTCGCTGTAGCATGTGCGGCGGTTCCGGCCAGGTCGCCAAAGGCGGCGGGTTCTTCCAGATGGTCTCGACGTGTCCCCAGTGCCGCGGCAGCGGGCAGGTGATTACCAAACCCTGCAACAAGTGCAAGGGCTCGGGCCGCGTGCCCCGCAAGCGCACGGTCAAAATCAAAGTCCCGGCCGGCGTCCACGAAGGCCAGGGTATTCGCGTCGGCGGTGAGGGCGAACCCGGCCAGCACGGCGGCCCCAATGGCGACCTGTATTGCTACGTCCGCATCAAGCCGCATGAATTCCTCGAGCGCGACGGCAACAACCTCATCGCAGTCGTCCCCATCACGTTCACTCAGGCGACCCTGGGGACGACGATCGATGTGCCCAGCCTCGACGGGACCAAGAAGCTTAAGATTCCGGCCGGCACCCAATACGGCAGTCTCTTTCGCATTCGCGGGCAGGGCCTGCCCGATCTTCGGTCCGGCCGAACCGGCGACCAACTCGTCCAGGTAACCATCGAAACACCGACCAATCTGAACGCGCGACAGGAAGAATTGCTGCGCGAGTTCGCGGAAACCGAAAACACCAACGTCTCCCCCAAATCACAAGGGTTCTTCGAGAAGCTGAAGCGCCATTTCGGTAACCACTGATGAGAGACAAGAAGACTAAGACCAAAAGCGAAGACACCAAGGCGACGGGCAAGAAGATCGAAACCTTGGAGCAGGAGCTGGAGAGCGTAACGAAAGAGCGCGACGAGCTGCTCGGCAAGCTCCAGCGCGTCAGTGCCGACTACGCCAATTTCCAGAAGCGCGTCCCCAAGCAGGTCAGCGATTCGGTGGCCTACGAGAAGGAGAGCATCATCAGGACCCTCCTGCCGACGCTGGACAACTTCGAGCACACGCTCCAGAAGTCGCACGCTGCCGAGAGCGTCGATATCGTCCTCGAAGGTGTCCGGATCATCTACGACCAGATGGTGGGGGCGATGAAGTCGCACGGCGTCGAACAGATCCACGCTCAAGATGAGATGTTCGACCCGGCGCAACATGAAGCGATGATGCGTAAGGAAGATCCTGAAAGGGAGGACGGCGTTGTCCTCGAAGAATTTCAAAAGGGCTACCGCCTCAGCGGCCGAGTGATCCGGCCCAGCAAGGTCGTCGTCAACCGACTGCCGGGTCGGACCGCGCCGCCGGAGGAAGCGCCCGCCCCATCGGAAGAAGCGCCCGAACAGGTCACGGACGAGGCAGAAGAACCTTCGGAACGTGAAACAGAGACGGAGTAGCAACGATGCCGACTTACGACTACGCCTGTGAGAAGTGCGGGCACCAATTTGACGAGTTTCAGAGCATCACCGCCAAGCCGCTGCGCAAGTGCCCCGAGTGTGGCAAGATGGGTCTTAGGCGGCTCATCGGCGCCGGGGCCGGGATCATCTTCAAAGGCTCTGGCTTCTATCAAACGGACTACCGCAGCGACAGTTACAAGAACGCCGCGACCAGAGACAATGGCGGCACCAAGAAGACCGATAAGGCCGAAGGAAAGACAACCTCCGCCTCCTCGGGAACCAAGCCCGAGGCCAAGGCCGAGCCGGTCGATAAGAAGAAATCGGCCTGACGTTCACCGTTTGTAGTGTGCTCGCAAGAACCTGCCCTGAGCCTGCCGAAGGGGCATACCAAGGCAACGCCTTACGGCGTCACCACAAACGGGTTGGGAAGCCCCCCGTGCGAAATGGAATCGCAAAGATGTGTGCCCGCAGCCTCATGGTTCTTGCTTTGCTGCCGGGCGGCTGCGGCCAAAACGACCTGACCGGCAGTGATCCGATTCCGGAAAAGCTCCTGTCTCCGCCCCACGAACCTCCCCAGAGCCGCCCCGCGTCCGTCGTTTTCGTCGAATATGTCGTGACTCCTCACGACGTCGTGGCGCAGATGCTCAAACTCGCCCACGTGCGCTCCGACGACGTCGTCTACGACCTAGGCTGTGGCGACGGGCGCATCCTCATCGCCGCGGCAAAGAAGTATGGCTGCCAGGCGGTCGGCTTTGACCTGGACCACCTGCGCGTCGAGGAGGCGCGAGCCAACGCCGAAGAGAATCACGTGGCCGACCGCGTTACTGTGGAACTGAAGGACGTCCTGGATGTCGATCTGCGGGGCGCCACGGTGGTGACGCTCTACCTGGGAACCGAATTGAACCGCAAGCTCGTGCCGCAATTGCGGCAGTTGGCGCCGGGTTCGCGCATCGTCTCGCACAACTTCGGCATCGAGGGCTTCACGCCCGACAAAGTCGTCCGCATGACCAGCCACGAAGACCACGAAGAACACCTGATCTACCTCTGGACCTGCCCGCTGCAAGAAGCACCGCCGGCAGAAAGACAGAAGCCTCCGTCCAATCGCTAGAGGTCCTTTCCAAAACGTCGTGACCGGCCGGGGCTGCCGGCGCAATCCAGTCGCAGGTGGGTAGAATCCGACCGTCACAGAGCCGCAAGCCAGCATCGGAAACCGGAGATCGTTCCGCGTGGCCCGCGTCGCAATAGCAACAGTTCCCAGGCTATCGAGCGAGACCTGTTCTCTCGGGCCAGAGACACCGTTAAAATTGCGGTTGAGCCAAACGGACAGCGGTACGCACGGTCTCTTTCAATCAGTTCTCAACAACAACTGGGATATCTTCTGGGGGAACGCCAGCGGTGTTAAGAAACACGACCTCACGCACGTAGCCGAGTGGAGCGGTGGCAAACATCTCCGTCGGTTTCGCGTACAACTTCGCCATCGGCAGGGATTTCCTCTTTTGCATCGTAAATCCTTGCCTCAGAATCAGATGGGCTGCTTGCGATATCGGTCTGCACTGGGCAACAGACCGAAAACTCCTGTGTCGGCGCCGTCCCCCGGCCGCTCGGCAGACAAAAGATGTCGCCCGACGAGGGCATGTCAGCATCGGCAGTCTTGGTCAATTCCCGGTCCGCAACCTTGTATTTGTATGGCCTGGAACATCTGTCAACCTCGACCATGCCCGCGTCGACCAGGGATTCAAGCCGGTGCCGGATGGTCTCGCGACTCAATCCAGTCCACGTCTCGCAATCCTTTCGGGTGAACTCCTCGTGGCCGTCTATCTGGCTGCCGAATCGAGGCCGCGTGTGCATCTTTATGACCTCCAGGAGATCCTGGGACCGCTGGTTCAGGGGCGTACACGCGCGGGCAGGGAGACGCTTCATCCGCCTGTAGCTATCGAAGCCGTCCAGAACGAGCGCGGGTTCACTATCGTGGATCCTGGCCTTTCTCTTCCGATCACGACCATAAACACCCTGGTAATGCCCATAGACGCCGTAGGAACGGTAGCGGCCCCTCTTCTTGGCATCATTGACGATCGCCCCCAGCACGTTCGCGCCAACACTCAACAATGCATCTCGAGCCTGTAGGCTGACGCTACGGGTACTCTTTTCGGCCCTTAACACCAAAAGGGAGACATCGCAGGCAGCCGCAACAACCTGGGCGTCCGTGACGGACATCACCGGTGGTGAGTCGACAATGATTCGATCATATTTGTCTGCGAGAATGGCCAAGAGTTGCGCAAAACTGTCGCTATTGAGTATCTCAGAAGGATTGGCTACTTGGGGCCCCGCAAGCAAAAGATCCAAGCCGGCAATGCCAGAAGGCCGGATTGCCTCCTCTAACGTCGTCCGCCCCGCAATCACACTGCTTAGACCGGCCTCCTTGTGATTCATCTCGAAGATCTTCTGTTGTGTTGGCGCTCGAAGATCGGCATCGATAATCAGAGTCCTTTGTCCGGCTTGAGCCATGGCAATGGCAAGATTGCTGACCAGGGTTGTCTTGCCATCACCCGGCGTGGGTGAGGTGACGAGGATTCGCTTTGCCTCATCCTTGGGTATGCCGAAGAATGTGGCCGTCCGTATCGTGCGGTAGGCCTCTGCCTCGGGGGAGCCGGAATCCCGGTGCACTTTCTGGCCGCGACGCACGATCCCCAACCTTCGGGGCATAGAGGGAACGACACCCAGCACTGGTGTCCCAAGGACAGCGCCAATTTCCTCTGCGGAGCGTAACCGCTGGTCCAGCCAGGCACGGAGCACCGTCAGGCCACCCCCAGTCAGGAGACTCATCATCAGCGCGATTGCCAAGACCCTGGACTTTTGCGGCTTCGAGGGTTTGTTTGCCGGACGGGCCACCTCGAGAATGCTGATATTGAGCGCACCGATATCCTCCGTGACACTGAGTTCTCTGATCCGATTGCTGAGAGTATCGCAAAGCGTCCTTGTCTGTTCCCAATCCAGGCGCAACACCTCATACTGATCGACCTGCCAACTGAGCTCAAGAGCCTGCCGACATTGATCGGCATATTGTTCGTCGATCTTGTTTTCCTTATCCTTCGCGGTGAGATACTCTTGCTGGGCCAGGGCCAGATGGGCTTGAGCGAACTCCGTGTTGAGCGTGTCCAACTGAGCCCTCAGATTGGTGATCTCAACTTCAAGTGCTTTGACAGCAGGATGGTTGGACTTGACTTCGCGCAGACGGTTTGCCAGACGAAGTTCGAACTCGCTCAATCTGTTGCTCAGCTCCGTATATTGGTCGTCCGTGGGGATCTGCAGACCTTTGGCCCGTTGGACGTCGACAAACTGCTTGAGTGTGGCTGGATCCGCCAGCATCTCTTTGGCATGTTCATAGGCAGACTCACTCTCGATGGTCGCCAATTGGGCCTCCGTCAATTCGGACGACAGCCTGTTGAGCCGTTCCATGATGATATTGCCTCCATCACTGGCGAAGGCTAACTCCTTATTCTGTTGTTTGAAATCCGCCATGGCCTGGCGCTTGGCAGAGAGCTCTTCGAGGCGGTCAGCACTCTCACGTTGAAGGATTCTCAGGACTTCGGCGGACGTGCTGCGTTTGTGAGTTGCATGATAGGTAATGTAAGCCTGCACTACTGCGTTCACCAATCGAGCGGCTTCGTCAGGATAGGGAGAATCGAACGATACGTTAATGATGTCGCTTCTCCTACCCACTTTGGCTTGCAGATTCATCTTCAAGCGGGCTGCTGGATTGACTGATCCGGCAAATGTCCTCATCTGGCTTATGCCAGGATCATTGAGAACCTCCACAAGAATTGGCAAGGAGGTGAGCAATTCTACTTGGGTGTAGAGAAAGTTCTGAGACTGGGTCATGACACCGCGTTCCATCTCGGTCAAGATCCTGGGGCCACTCTGCTCAACATATATTCTGGACGTGCTGGTATAAATGGGGGTCGCCTTGGTAAGGTAGACGAAGGCTCCGGCCAGACCCGCGACCGTTGCCAGCAATATAATCCATCGGCCGCGCCACATCAGAACCATCGGGCTGTCGCCCACCGGCGAATCTGCCTGCGGGACACGTGTATTTGAGTGCGTTCCCACCATGACAGAACGATTTCTGTTTCGGCTTGGCACAGTCATTCCCGAAGCATCCTTTCGGGTCAAAAGAGATCTTGTCATCGCTCAATCCTCATCCCAGGCTGAGTCTATGGGCAAATACGCGCCGACGGTGATTCTCAACACACCATCCAGAAACTCCTTGGTGCGCGTTCTGGGCGTATGCTCAACGAAAACGACATCACCTGGCTTTATCGGCGTGTTCATGGCATCAATGAGGGTGGCGGCCTTTTTAACGTTTGCAATCGCGAACGTCTCACCGAGGATAGTGCCGCCTGGCCCGAGGCGGTAAATCGTGGCATAGCGTGGGTCCACTGTTCTATCTAACCCACCCGCAAACCCAAGCGCCTGCATCATGTTGTAGCGAACACGCGGTGGATATGGGAAATTGCCAGGGCTGCTAACCAGGCCCAGCACCGTGAACATGGGCTGGCCAACCTCTTCCTCTGCAGCCAGGCGAACGAACACGGAAGGGCGAGTCTGAGTGTACTCAGGATAGTAAGCCCCAATAATGGCCGCTTCTATCTGAGCCAGAGTCTTTCCGGCCACTTCAATCTCACCAACTGCCGGAAGCGCGATCGTGCCTGTTTCGCTCACCCGGCAGAGAAATGGAGCAGCCGTGGCAGCGGCACTGGGTTCGTCAGTCGTGACGACCTGCAGTATGACCGGCATGGTGATTTCGAGCACTTCACCCGGCAAGGGCGACTCCTGCATCCGAGCGGTCATCAGCCGTTCCATGCTCACCGTAGGAATCACAGGGCCAGCCTTTTCAAATGCGGCCAACTCCTCTTGTGAGGGCAAGGACACTTGATCACTGCATCCGACCAAGTGAAGCGCTACGAATATGGACAGAAAGAAACAAGAAGCTGATTTGGAAGGCCTCTCCCCTACGATGCCACAATTGCGTTTCGCGAAAGCCACTTGAACACCTCCTCCTGAGTCACATTTGTCACCAACAAAATTCCCGACACAGCGTACCTCTGTGTAAACGATCAAGCCGGTCGCACTGCGATGAGGCTACGACAATTCAAGACCGCTACTCGCCACCACGCACCGACCAGATCGATGCTCGCAGCACGCTTGAAATGAGATCAATGTATCAATTGCACCAGATGTACATTCCCCTAAAATGTGCTCTCCGTTCCGCGAGAGAGGCTATCTGAAACCGAGCTTTGCCGAACGCCGATGTCCCGGCAAAGACGAGTTCTACCTGAGCCGATATATCCTGGGCCCTTCCAAGAATGCGAGACCTCGGTTACGCACCGCGTGATACCGACATATTATTCACGACGGCTTTTCCTACTACTTTACTGATAACGTGCTGCTCAAAGGGCGCGCCGCAGCTTCGACCTTGACGGAAGCCGTGGCCCTACAGTGTCCACTTCCGTCTTTGCCCGGATCCTGATCTTGACTTGGGTTTCAGTCTTGGATCTTCCCCGATGATTCCACGGATCATGGCCGACAGACCGCCAGAGACGATTGAGCTGACCGGATATGAAAGGTGAGTATTTGCCTGCGGGAATCTTAGCATGGCGAAAGTACGCCATTGCACAGCGAGGCATCCTGATCCCACGCTCGCCCTGCAACGGCACAACGCCGGCGCAGTGATTGGACCTAGCCACTCCCTTGACAATCCCTTGCGTGGTCACCTGCCACCATCCCTGAAGACACTCTCGTCCTGGACTCCTGACCGCCTTTCGGCCTGTCTGAAAAGGCACGCCGGCCGACCGGGGGGCATCCTTGCCACCCTCCAATGAAGGGGAGACAGCGATGCCAAAATGGAATGCCCTTTCGCCAGTCTGCCTCCCACTGCGAAAAGGAGCCCGTGTCATCCTTGCAACCTGTTGCATTGTCTATGCAAACGGCCGCCATGTCAATTGTGGTAACTACTTAGAAAGCGTCATCAATTTTGATGAACGGGCAGCAAGACCGGCCAGAGGTCTAATCAGTATTGGCTGTCCCGTCCAAGCACAGGCTTCGCTCAATCCAAGGCCAACGAGCGAATGAGCAGACGCGTATCTTCCACAAGCCCGGTGACTTCCTGGTCTTAGGACAGATCCTGGGGGAGGCGATCGACCCGGGACGCGGGCGGCAGCCACCGGGTTGCCGCCGGAATCGGCATGAGGACCGGGCGGATGCCTGGGAAAGATGCGAAGGGCCATCGCGTATACACCGCCCACATGAGGAGTCCCCCTACCCTGAAAATCGAATGCCGTATATCTGTGAAGGTCTTGGCTGAAATGTGGTAGACTCTGCGACCATGATACGAATACGACGGATGATGGTTGCAGACCTCGAGTTGGGACTGAGCTTGAGCCGCCAGGCGCAGTGGAACCAGATCGAAGCAGACTGGCGGCGGTTCCTGGATTTGGGGGGCGATGGCTGCTTCGTGGCCGAATTGGATGGGGTGGCGGTTGGCACGACCACGACGTGCATCTTCGAGTCCGTTGCCTGGATCGCCATGGTCCTGGTGGACGTCGAGTCGCGACGTCGGGGCGTCGGATCAGCCTTGCTCAGGCATGCCCTGGCCTTCCTGGACGATCGAGGCGTCGCGACCGT
>CP070782.1:1893657-1899386 GCA_020346325.1 Phycisphaerales bacterium | reverse complement strand
GTCACCGTCTCAAAAGGGGCCACCTCGGGCCAGGTTCTTGTCACAGAAAAGGGCGACTCTTTAACGTACTACGACGTGTTCTCGTATGACAACTTGGTGTTCTTCACGACCGCGATGACACCGGAGATGATGCTGGCGGCGTTGCGAGCCTATATCGTGGAGCAGACGGTTTTGGGCAATATCGATGCACAGCTGCAGACCAGCCTTCTGGCAAAAGTGGATGCTACTATATGTGCACTGGACAGAAGTGATACCGGTGACGCGAAGGTTGTCATAAATGACCTAAAGGCGCTGATCAGCCAAGTTGAAGCACAGGCGGATAAGAAGATCACGCCTGAGGTCGCGGCAGCGATTATCGAGCAGGCAAACGATATCATCACTGCGGTCGGTGGCTAAGGACACAGCCGTTGGCGCGGCAGGGCCCCCAGACTTCCAATCTGGCACGCGCCCAGCCGTTCGATGGGAGGAGTCATTTCGGAGACAGATGCCGATCTGCGCAGCCCTTATCGGCGTTTCGCACTCCGGGGCGGTCTGCGCAAGCCTCCTCGATTCGGGCCGGCGCGTATCCATTCTTTTTCTCTTTGGTGTTGAAGATTGGCCGCGGTGCGGCGACAATGATTATAGAGGTGGTGTGTCGATGTTGAGTGCGGCTATCAGGATGGTACGGTTCAGTTTAAGGAGTCCATCATGAGTACCTACAGCATCGTTCTCATTGCCGTGGCGGCCGTGGTCTTGGTGGTGGCGGTGGTCATGAAGAAGAGGGGCTAGCGGACCACGAGCGACGGGACGGAAGCAGGCGGTGGCAGGCGGCGGTGAGGGGGGGATACGGTATCGCTACATTTCACGAAATGCGCTATCTGCGACGGGTTGGCCGGAGGCTCACCAGCCTGCGACGTGGTCAGGGCATCAGGGACAGATTGACGCGGATTGTGATCGCGACGGCGTCGTTGGTGGCGAGCATCTCGTTCGTTCAGGGGCGTAAGGCAGGTCTGTATTTCTTCCAGAGTCTCTGAGCCACCGCGACGGTGTCGCCGTGGGGTCGGTTCGGATACGTATCCTGGCGGCTGGACCACTGTTTCATCCAGGGGCGGATGTTCTCGTCGAAGGCCAGGGGATCGAAGGCACGTCCCACGCCGAGGTCTTCGGTGGCCTGACGGAGGGCCCTTTCCCAGCGAGGCAGGTAGAAGCCGGAGATCATTCCCGACCATTCCTTGTGGGCGTAATCGTCGATCACCGGTGTCTCGCCCCAGAGGGTCAAGACGCGGCGGGCATTCCACTCCATTCTCGCCTTCTCGGCCTCGGTGGCTCCCCAGCGTTTGGCATCTTCGAGCCAACGGCCCAACAAAAAATCCTCCCGCGTGGCCAGCAGCGCGTCGATGTTACGCAGTAGGTCCAGGAAGCGTTGCGACACCTGTTCGAAGGCGGCGAGGTCTCGCTCGTGGAACGCCGCAGCCATTTGATGCTGAAGCTCACTGGCATAACTGGCCAGGCAATGCCGCGCGACTTGGACCAGATCAAACCGATACGTGTCGATCGAACCGAACTGATCGGCCGCATTGAGTAGGTGCTCCCAGGCTGCCGCTATCTTCGCCGCGTCGGTAATGGGACTGTGGGGCTCCAGCGTAGGCTTGGCCACAATCACGGAGCCACCGCTTTGACGCTTGTTATACACGTAGGTATAGAGCAAACGCCACGCCTGCCGCGCTTCCGGGTCAGCGGCGCCGTAGCGATGATCGCTGTATTGGTCCAGCCACGCCGCGACGTCGACCGGTTCGTCTCGCCAGGCGCATTCATACAGCAGATCGAAGACCACCGGGTTGTAGTCCAGGCCCTCGTTGACGAAGCCGAGTCCAGCCAGTTGGCCTCGGTTCGGATCGCGCCGGGCGCTATAGAGGTCCGAGACGATCTTGTCCAGTGCGCCTCCCATGTTCACCTTGCAGCCGAAGGTTTGGATATTGCACCAGAGCCAGGGCTTGCCGCAGAAGGCGTCGGTGACATTCCACATGGGCGTAGATTCGCAGAAGAGATCCAACACCAGCATGCGCTCGTCGTCGATCGCAGCTAGAAAGGCCTGGAAGCGCGGCTGGGTCCAGAACTGTCGCTTGTACATGAAGGCCCAGCCCTGAAGGACCCACACCGCCTCCGGGTCGCTGGCCGCCATGCCGCTGTAGATGGCACGGCTGAGATCCGCCAGGTATTTCAGATCTCCGCTAGGCGGAACCATTTCAATGAAGGTATCGGCCGCGTAGAGGTGGTCCGATCCGAACCGCTTCTGCTGTTCCGTCATCCACAGACGGGCGATTTCGCCAAACTGCGGACTCAACGGGTCCATGAGATGCGTCTGCCATTCCAGCCATTCGACTTTGTATGCCGTTGCATCCGGCGTCTTCCGGGCGACCACGGCCGGGACATGGCCGGTGAAACCCTGGAGGACAGGCGTCATGCCCAGTTCGCGCTGCCGGGCCAGGATGCGCCTTCCCAGTTGCTCGTGCTGGGCGATCCAGGCCTGAGGCAGGGGGCCACCCCAGCCGTCCAGGCAGCCCATCCACTGAAACGGCAGATAGGGCGGGCCGGCCAGGAATTCGGCGATCTCGGCCTCCGTCATGCCCAGTTGACGACACACCGCCTGCCACACGGCCTCGGCGCCTGTGACGGACAGCGGGGCGTTGATCCCGTTCAGGGCCATCCAGTCGATGAGCTCTTCCCACTGCTCGAAATCCCAGAAGGCCAGGGAGTAACCGAAGCAGCAGTAGTTCAGAAAATAACGTTTCTTGGCCCAGGCCGTGCGGCGCACCTTCGTCGCGACGGTCGGCAGCGGCTCGGGGAGATTCAACTGACGCCCCCGAAACGAGACGTGGCAATGACAGGAGTATTTGAGGTACCAGTTCAGGCCGACGGCCATGGAGATCGCGTTGTTGCCACCGATGATGACCTTCCCGTCCCGTGTCTCGATCTCGAAGCAGTCCTGCAACCCTTCATCCGGGATCGCCACAAAGACAACGGCGTCTTTCTGTGGGCTCTCGGGAAAGAGACGATCCAATAGCCCGCGCGCCGCTGCGCTCGCGGCCGAGTCGCTCTGTGTCCCGGCAAAAGCGGGGGGCAGGACGCCGGGACCCAGCAGAAGCAACATAACGAGAGCAAGGCAAGGCATGTGAGTCTTCATATAGTACCTCCTGAGTGCAGGTCTCATGGAGCCGAACGCATGACATGGTGTCGTGCGGGCTTGTCCTTGTCAAGCCTTGGCTCGGGGAGGAGTCGGAGATAGGGAACTGCTTAGGTCGTCACGGCGTTAGCGGCAGGTTGACGCGGATCTTGAGGGCGACGGCGTCGTCGGTGGCGAGCATTTGGATACGGCCTTCGTCGAGGCTGATGTGACCGAAAGCGACGCCCTGGGCGCCGGCGAGGTTGCGGGCCAGGCCGGGCGATTTACCCAGCGTCAGCAGGACGCCCTGGAAGGTCTGATTCATCATCATCCCGGCCGTGGCGACCAGTTCATTGGCGTTGGTCGGTTCGTCGGCGCTATCGGTCAGGCTTCGCACGTCGGCATTGAATTGGTCGGCCAGCCAGCGGAGGATGGCGATCTGCCGAGCCTCATCGGTGGCGTAGGGGGTCGTGCGAATCTCCGCGTCCAGGAGGAGTTGAGCGTCGAAGTACAGGCCCCGGCCCCGACCGACGAGCGACTCCAGGGGTTCCGTCGTGGTGTTGGTGGCGCGCTCGTCGCTGCAGAAGAAATACTTGCGGCGGGCCGTCATGCGGCTTGCGTCGAACGCGACCAGGTTCACCCACGTCTTGAAGCCATCGGCCGTCTGTCCCGACAGGGCCACCATGGTGTCGCTCTGGCTCAGCAGTTGTTTGCCGATGTGCTCGGGATCGAACTGGTAGTCCGGGGCGTTCGCCTGGGCCAGTACGTCGAGTGAACTGCCGGCGCCGAGACGGGTCTGGTAGTAGGGGGCCGACAGTCTCGCATAGGCGAACTCGTCGGGCGCCACAGCGCAGCCGCACATGGAAAAAAGGCCGGCGAGAGCCAGAAGACCGAGTGACATAAGCTTGAGTGAAGCCTTGCTGTCTGTCATCTGCCGTCCCCTAGCTCTCATGCCGGCTCTCAAAACAGTCAATAATCAGTAATCAATCCTCAGACTTCTTTAGCCTCGATCCACTTCATCATCTTTCGCAGCGTCCGGCCGACGGTCTCCAACTGGCTGCCGTGGTCCTTGTCGTACAGCTCGTTGAACTTCTTCAGGCCGCCCTGGTATTCCGCCACCCATTCCTTCGCGAAGGCGCCGCTGGTGATCTCGCCCAGGATCTTCTTCATCTCCGCCCGCGTCTCGTCCGTGATGATCCGTGGCCCGCGACTCAGATCGCCGTACTCGGCCGTGTTGCTGATGCTGTACCGCATATAGCTGAGCCCACCCTGATACATCAGGTCCACGATCAGCTTGACCTCGTGCATGCACTCGAAGTAGGCGATCTCGGGCTGGTAGCCGGCGGCGACGAGGGTCTCGAAGCCGGCCTTGATCAGCGCGGACAGGCCGCCGCAGAGCACGACCTGCTCGCCGAACAGGTCGGTCTCGGTCTCTTCCTTGTAGGTCGTTTCGATGATGCCGGCACGGGCGCCGCCGATGCCGTTGGCCCAGGCCAGCGCCACCTGCTTGGCGTCACCGGTGGCATCCTGCTCGACCGCCACGAGACACGGCACGCCGCCACCCTTCTCGTACTCGCTGCGGACCAGGTGCCCCGGCCCCTTCGGCGCGATCATCACGATGTTGACGTCCTTGGGTGGCACGATGTACTTGAAGTGGATATTGAACCCATGGCAGAAGCCTATCGTCTGGCCCGCCTTGAGGTTGGGGCCGATCTGGCTCTCGTACACCTTCGCCTGGATCTCGTCGGGAAGCGTCACGATGATCAGTGTCGCGCCGTCGATCGCCGTGGCGATATCGCTGGGCGTGAAGCCATGCTCGGTCGCCAGCTTGAAATTGTCGGTCCCCTCCAACTCGGCGACCGCCACCTCGATACCACTGTCGCGCAGGTTCTGGCTGTGGGCGTGGCCCTGACTGCCGTAACCGATCACCGCCACCTTCTTGCCCGTCAGCGGCGTGATCGGAGCATCTGCTTCATAGTACATCGTTGCTGCCATTTCGTCGTTCTCCTTTCTATCTCAAATACGCGTCGAATACGTATGCCGGAATGCCACCGACCCAAACCAGGCAATTATACGCGACAACGCCGAATTAGTAAATTCCCAGTTTGCCGGCGGCGCCAGGTTTCTCTCCACCCTGTCTGCAGCGACACCGTCAGGCGTTGCTGGGGCGACTCCACCGCCTGTCCCGGCGGAACTTACGAACTCAGAACGCCTGGCGGGGCAATCTTCGCCCCTGATCTGCACCGATTCCCCTGGACGACCGGCAACGGGCTTTTTTCCTTGTCTTGCCCGGGCATCTCCGGCACAATAGCCCTCAGGGAAACACCCTCAAGGAAGGGCGACGAGCGAGACGGGCGGGCGCTCGTGGAGTGGACCGATGAACGCATGGGCCTGTAGGCGAAGAAACGTACCGGAGCCACATCCGGGGGTATCCTGATGAGATCAACGTGCGGGTTCACACTCATTGAACTGTTGGTGGTCATTGCGATCATTGCGCTGCTGACGGCGCTTCTCATACCGGCATTGAACATCGCCAAGCAGCAGGCGGGTTCCTCCGTTTGCCTGATGAATGAAAAGCAGTTGGTTC
>CP070782.1:1886992-1893557 GCA_020346325.1 Phycisphaerales bacterium | reverse complement strand
GGACATACGCGGCTCAGTATCATCGATCTGACCGGCGGGAATCAGCCGTTTCTCAATGAGGATGGGTCCATCGGCATCGTCGTCGACGGGGAGTTATCCTTGTCCAAATGGGTCCAAATGGGGAGAGCCACGTACCTGAGGTCACGACCTTCAAGAGGTGGCTGTACCCCTTCCCTCTCTCTCACATGCTCTGATTGTTCTTCGTTATCGACGCGATGTTCCAACCTAGTCGAATTCGGGCAGCGGCCCGTCGACGACTTCATGGGTGTCGATGCACCCCCATCGCACCTCCGTGAGGGAAAGACAATCCGGGTTCTGCCAGCACGGTGGCAACCCCAGTAGTGGTGTCGATCGCAAACACGGGAGATCCGTCGATGAAGGCCGTCGCATACAGCACATCATGCTCGTCGAACATGATGCCCATGATCTCGGCGGCGGGATCATGCGTGGCCGTGTCCACGCCTGTAATGCTCGCGACGTGGTGGGCGGCCCCGGTGCCGGTGTCGATCACGTACAACTCGTTGGCGGTGGTCGCCCACATCGTCCCCGCCGAATCGAAGGCGAAGTCCATGATCCGGTCGACACCCGTGCTGCCGACGGGCGTCAACTGGCCCGTGGTCGTATCAATGCGGTAGAGATTGGGATCGCCTTCCATGCCCAGGTCAGGATTCTCGAAGCCCGCGACATACGCGGTTCCGTCCGGCCCGAAATCGAAGCCGACCGCATTGATCGGATTGGCGTACCCAATCGGTGTCGCTTTACCGGTCTCCCGGTCGATCGACACGAATTGTGACATGCCCCCCCTGGCAAAGAAGCCCTGGACCATTCCGTAGAGGGCCCCGTCGGGACTGAACGCCGTGGCCGACATGCCGGTCGAGGCGGGAAGCTCGTAACTGCCCACCTCTCGGAATTCGCCCGTAACGACATCGAATATGCCGAGGTTCTGGCCGAGGTTGTAGGTGGTGTAGACGTCTGTGACCGGTCGTGGGTTCCTTATGGCGCCTCCATGCGGGAAGGACAGACCAAGATCTGCTGCGACCGTCGCGTGCCCCGTAGTGGTGTCGATGGTGAACAGCGGTGAGCCCTCAATGAAGGCCGTGGCATACAGTACATCATGCTCGTCGAACATGATGCCCATGATCTCGGCGGCGGGATCGTTAGCGGCCGCCTCCACGCCCGTGATACTGGCGACATGCTGAGCGGCCCCGGTGCCGGTGTCGATCACGTACAACTCGTTGGCGGTGGTCGCCCACATCGTACCCGAAGAATCGAAGGCGAAGTCCATGATCCGGTCGACGCCCGTGTTGCCGATGGCCGTCAGTTGGCCGGTGGAGGTATTGAGGCTGTAGAGATTCGGATCGCCTTCCATGCCCAGGTCGGGATTCTCGAAGCCTGCGACATAGGCGGTTCCGTCCGGCCCGAAATCGAAGCCGACCGCATTGATGGAATTGGCGAAGCCAATCGGTGTCGCCTTGCCGGTCTCCTGGTCGATCACCACGAGTTGTGACATGCCCCCTTTGGCGAAGAAACCCTGGAGCATTCCGTACAGGGTCCCATCCGGACTGAACGCCGTGGCCGACAGGCCGGTCGAGGTGGGGACCCCGTAGCTGCCGATTTCCCTGAACTCACCCGTAGTAACGTCGAGCACACCAAGATTCTGGCCGAGACCGTAGGTGGTGTAGATTTTGCCGATGGGGTCCTCAGCATGACACGTGCTCCATGCCAGTGGACCGACCAGGCCAACACAGACAATTGCAACGTACACAACACTGGTTTGTGAATTCATCATAAGTCTCATGTTGTCACGTCCTTTCTTCCCTCTTGTCCGAGGGACCTGCCATGGTGAACAATGGTTGAATGTTCGAACGGGGCCGGCCCGGCAAAGCCTGGTCAGACCGACAGCCCAGCGTCCATTTCCAGCATCCTTCTTTCTAGAGCTGAACGAACTCTACTGGTTTGGTGAATTCGCTATGGGCAAGACCAGAGCGCGCATTTCTCTGGTCTCTAGTTGGCTAGTCCTGCGTACTCACGGCTGCAAAGGTTCTGCGTCCGTCCAGTGCAACGCCATGATATCCAGATCAGTCTGGTCGACTTCTCCATCGCCGTTGATATCACCTGCCACAATCGTCTCCGGAACGGGTTTGCCGAAATAGGACTTGCTGGCGTCAGCGGTGCCGCCGTAGGCCCCCATGTTGATGAAGCCGCCGTTAGGGAACGGCTCCAGACCGATTGGACTCAAAGGATCTCCCGCATCAATACACGGGCTGGTGACACCATCTTGTGTCCAGCTTTCGCTCAAAGCGTCCCACCTGCCGGCCTGTGACTTCAGCCGGTAGCCGCCGTTCTGCGCATCAGCGAAATGCGGATCGGTATCTATATTACCTTCGCCCGGCTTGCCGCCCTCTACGCAACTGTAAGTCACGACGGTAGGATCGCCACCGACGCCACCGATCTGTTCGTTGGCATTGTTGCGCGCGCGATTGCCCCAAAAGATGCAGTTCTTCACGACGGCGGTGCTGCCCGAGTTCGCGCCCAGGCCGGCACCGACGTCCACCGCGGTATTCTCGACAAACGTGCAGTTGACCACCGTGGCGCTCGTGCCTCCTCCCCAGTTCTGAATTCCACCGCCGGCCCCGTCGCCAGGGCGGACGGCCCCATTTCCGTTGAAAACACAGTTGAGGATGGTCGGGGCGGGTGACCCCCAGTTCCAGATCCCGCCGCCGTAGGGCGCGGAATTGCCGGTGAACGTAGACATTGTAATCGTTGTATCGCTCGATCTGTTCTGGATGCCACCTCCGGTATGCGTGGACTGGTTACCCAGCACGACGTTGTCGTGGAAGGCCGTCTCGGTAATGGTTCCACCGGCAGAGTTGTTGTATAAGCCTGCGCCGTTTCCAGCGGCCGTGTTGCCAACGAACCGGCACCGACGGATCGTCGGATTGCCCCTCTCGTTGTACAAGCCCCCGCCGCCATCATCAAACGAGGAGTCATTCACATGGTTCTGACTGAAAACGCAATCGACCAGTGTCGGCAAGCCCGCTTCATTGTACATTCCGCCGCCTCGGACAGCGGCGAAGTTGCTAAGGAAGGTACAGCTGACCAGCGTCGGATTGGCGGGGGCGGCCTCAACGTTGCCGGTACGCCTTTGAGCGGCCTCTCTCCATACGCTGATCATGCCCCCGCCATTGGCATCTTGGGAGTTTCCGGGACCGTCGGCATATCCGGCAGTGATGATAAAACCATCCAACACGGCTGTTTCATCAACCCCGCTGGCGGTCACGACGTGATAGCTGTTGTCCGACCGGGTCGGTTCGGTCGCCAGCTCCCGAGGCTCGAGCACCTCCAGATCGTTGCCGGTCAGATCGCCACTGAGGACCGTGGGGTTCGCCGCTGGGTCGCGCTCGCTGCGCGAAATCTCGGCGCCAGCAAAGCCGCCGTAGATGCCCACTCCACTCTTGAGTTGGAACGTGGCGGTCCGATCGCCCGGGGCGCCGGGGGTGTACGTACCGGTGGTGACCCAAATCTCGGCGCCGGCCTCGGCCACGGACAGGGCGTCCTGAAGATCGACGAAGGCATGGGCCCAACTCATGCCGTCTTCGGCCCCGGACGCATCGGCCTTGACGTACAGCACACTCTGGCCACGGGCTACGTTGGCCGGTGACATGCCGGCGAAGCCCAAAAAGGAAATGACAACCAACACCATACTCATTCTCATTCTTGCAGAAGACTTCATTTGACACCTTCCTTTCTGTCCCACGTTGAGGGACTCTTGACATTCGCCTCTGCATCCATCGATTTCGACTTCTGCTGCGTACAGCGATTACGCTCCATTCCATGTGCGCCCAATCTCGGCGCGCACTTTCCGCCCGGTCACGTGCGCAACCTCTTTAGACAAAGCAGGTCGTTGCCGCACGCAATGTTGATTAACACGTTGTATTGACAGGCTGGCGGGTGAACGGCCGGCCCGGAGAGAGCTTGTTACTCAGGAGAATCGATCGCCACTCCTCCCGCTCGCTTGGCTGCAACGGCATGGATCGTCTCGAACGAAGGGGCTCGCCAGAAACGAGCGGTTCCGACGGTGTCGATGGCGCAGATCGTGTTGCCGTCCGGCGAGAATTGAACCGTTGTCACGTCCGCCGAGCTGGTGCCGAAGCGCGCGATTTCCTGTCTGGTCGAGACGTCCCACAACATGATTGCCCCTCGCCCGTCACTGCCTGAGATCATGCGGCGACCGTCCGGCGAAAAGGCGACACTGTGAAAGGCTCCCGGCCCGCGCAGCCGCTGGACGCGTCGGCGGGTGCGCCAGTTCCAAAGGACGATGAAGTCGCCCCGGTCCGCCGACGCCAGCAGCGGCTCGGTCGGCGAAACAGCGACGATGCCCGGGAACTTCGAGTTGACGCGAATGCTTGCCTGTTCCTGCGCCAGTTCAAGGTCCCACCAAACCAGATCCGCGCCGCTCGGATACAGCAGGATGTTCGAATTCGGCGGACTCGTGTAGACGGGGAAGTTCCTCCCGAGGAACTTAATGCTCCGCTTCGTTTCCTCGCTGGATTCACATTGCCACGTTTCGCCGTTCCACAGGGAGACCCTGCTACCCGACTCCAGGGCGACCAGCCACCTGCCGTCGGCCGAGAAGCCCACCGGGAGAATCCGTCTGGAGTGAGTGTCCCGGCGATCGACGATGTGAAGGTCTTGCGCGTCCAACACCCACAACCGGCCCGTTCTGGTTCCTATGATCAGGCGCTCTCCGTCCGGAGACAGAACGAGCGAACCGTTCTTGCCCAGTTCCGGCGACGAGGGATGTCGTTTCGAGAAGGTCCTCGCGTCCCGGATGCTGACGGTCCCGTTCGCGTCGATGGTATAGAAGGACCGGCTGTCGGCGGAGAAGACCACTTGTTCGACCGGCTCGGCCAATACGTGCTCTTGAGACGGCCCCTGTCGTGCATCGAGGTCCCATTCGAGAATGCGCTTATCCGCGCCAGCGCTGATCGCGCGGGACTCGTCGGAGGTCAGCGAGACGGAGCCCACGCCCGACTGATGCCCTTTCATTACCCTCGTCGTGATCCTGCGCCCCATGTCCCAGACACGTATCGTGCTATCGTCGCTGGAACTCATCAGCCACTCACCGGTCGCCGAAAACGTCAACGAGCTGACCGCACGGCTGTGGCCGGTCAAGGGTCGCTCCGGCTCCCAGGAGGCGGTGTTCAGCACGCTGATCTCTCCATTCCCACCCTTGGAGCCAATCGCCACACAACGCGAATCGGGAGATATCGCCAGGGCAGTAATTGCGCCGTTTCGAGCGGGCCGGCGATGCTCAATGTCACCGGTGGCAACGTCGACGATCTTCAATCCGTTCGATCCGCCTATGGCCAACCGGCGGCCGTCCTGGAAGAAAGCCACAACCGAAAGCCATGCCCCATCCTCAAGGGGCCATTCGCGGATGATCTTCTCGCCGCGCCGGTCCCAAAGGACGGCACCGGATCCGACGATCGCGGCCAGAGCGGTGTCATCGGGTGAGAAGGACAAGGAGGGAGTCCATTCCCCCGTCGGGATCCGGGTGGCCAACTGCCAGGTTCCGGTATCGTAGATGTGGATCTCAGACGTGCCACTCGCAGTGCCACCGTGCAGATCTGTCTCGCCGCGATGTAGCGCCAGATACTTCCCGGAATTGGAGAACGCAAAACCGCGCGCCGAGCCGCCGGGAAGGCGAACGTGCTTGAGCTCCTCCCGCGTCGCCAGGTCCCACAGACGCCGGACACGATAGTATGACATCGGCCCGTAGTGGAAGTCACTGGACACCACATATCGTTGGTCAGGGCTGATGCCCACGGCCGCGACCTCGCCCATTTCGTCCGGCGTGTCCCAGGCGTGAACGGCGTCACTTTGCGATTGCGCCCAGGCGTAGCGCCATTCCCAGCCGCGGAAATCCGGTTCTCCGGGTGCCGGCACGTGTCGGCTCACGATGTCCCGCACTTGGCCGAAGAGGTTTTCCTCCAACGCGTGAAAGGCCAGCGACATGTCCGAATTGTACGCACGCCGCAGCGCCTCGACTTCACTCTCTTTGGCCTGGCCTTCTTCCCGTACCGCTTTATCACGGGCGACGTTCGCGATCCGAGCTTGCCACACACTAATCCCCGTACCCAGCACCAGTGCGACAGCCACGGAGGCCACGGCTATGTAGACGACTTTGTTCCGCCGCCAGGCCTTCTGAAGTTGATAGGCCACGGTTGGCGGACGGGCCATGACCGGTTCATCGTTCAGGTGCCTGGTGACGTCGGATGCGAGAGCGTTGGCCGTATCGTAGCGGCGCATCCGATCCTTCTCGAGGCACTTCATCACGATCCAGTCCAGGTCGCCGCGCAGCAAAGAGATCAGGCGGGGCGAGTCAGTTGCATGACGTAACGCCGTGGTTGATTGCTCCTCTATCTGAAGTGTGGCGAGTTTGGTGCTCGGCTTCGGCGGCTCCTGCTCCCGAATGATCTTACGCATTTGATCCATACCGGATTGGAGCAGGTCCTTCTCCTCGAAGGGGGTTCGGCCCGTCAGCAACTCGTAGAGCAGGACG
>CP070782.1:1881086-1886892 GCA_020346325.1 Phycisphaerales bacterium | reverse complement strand
GCGATGCGGCGATCGTGCAGGCGGCGCGGGTTTCGTACGGCAGGGGGACCAGGCACGTCAGCCAGGATCGCGGGCTGATTCGGTACCTGATGCGGCACTGCCACACGACGCCGTTCGAAATGTGCGAGATCAAGCTGCACGTGCGCACGCCCATGGACTGCTGGCGACAGTGGATCCGACACCGCACGGCCAATGTCAACGAGTGCTCGACGCGCTATTCCATTGCCATCGATACGGCCCAGACCACCGCGCCGGACCAGTGGCGGTTCCAGGCCAAAGACAATCGCCAGGGCAGCGCGGGCTACCTGAGTGCCGAGGACGGCGAGCGGTTCAGTCGCAGCGAGAGGGAGATCATCGCGGCGACGCGACAGGTCTACCAGGAGCGCTTGGAGGCGGGGATCGCGCGGGAACAGGCGCGGAAGGACCTGCCCCTGTCGACTTACACCGAGGCGTACTGGAAGATCGACCTGCACAATCTGCTGCACTTTCTCGAACTGCGCATGGCCGAGGCCGCCCAGTACGAGATCAGGCAATATGCCCGGGCCATCGGCTTCGAGATCGTCAGCCAGTGGGTGCCGCTGGCCTGGGAGGCGTTTCTGGACTACCGCTTCGGCGCGATGTCTCTATCGCAGATGGAGGTGGAGGTGTTGGCGCTGCTGCACGCCGGCAGGCAGACCGAAGCCATCGAAGAGATGCGGGATAAGAAATGGCTGAAACGCGAGGCCGACGCCTGGAAGCCCAGTCGGGAAGCGTGTGAATTCGCCGCCAAGCTCCAGCGGCTGGGTCTGACCCCACCCTGGGAGTAGTGAGGCAGGGCATGGCTATTTCTGGGTGTAGTCGATGATGCGGGCGATTTCGCTGCGGAGGTCTTTGCGTTCGACGATCATATCGACGAAGCCGTGTTCCAGCATGAATTCGGCCGTCTGGAAACCTTCGGGCAGTTCGACCTTGATGGTCTCAGCGATCGTTCGCGGCCCGGCGAAGCCGATCAGCGCTTTGGGCTCGGCGATGATCACATCGCCTAACGTGGCGAAGCTGGCGGTGACACCACCGGTGGTGGGATCGGCCAGGACGGAGATGAACAGGCCCTTGTGCTCATTGAGCCGCGCCAAAGCGGCCGATGTCTTGGCCATCTGGCCGAGCGAGACGACGCCTTCGTGCATGCGGGCCCCGCCGGAGCAACTGACGACAACCAGCGGCAGCGATTCGTCAATCGCCTTGTCGACCGCAACGCAGAACTTTTCGCCCACGACGGCCCCCATCGAGCCCATGAGGAAGTTGGGCTCCATCACGCCCAGGACCACGCCGCGACCCTTGATGAAGGCTTTGCCGATTTGCATCGCCTCGCGCGCGCCGGATTTCTTCTCGTCAGCCTCTATGCTGGTCTTGTACGTTGTTCCGCGAAACTCGAAGCCCAGGGGGTCGCGGGACACCATGTCCGGCAGCAGCGGCTGGAACGTGTCCTCGTCGGCCAGGTACTGAATCCGCGTGACCGCGTCGATGCGGAAGTGGTGGTTGCACGACGGGCAGACCTGGAGATTCTTCTCCACCGCGCTCTTGTATAGCATGTGCTCGCAGCCCGGGCACTTGATCCAAAGCCCCTCGGGCATCTCTTTGCGGGGCTTTAGCGAGAAGCCATTCCAGTTTGCCTTTGCCTGTTTTGCCATCGCTATGCCATCGGGTCCTATTGTGACGTCTTCATGCTACCACGCAGGCTCGGGGCAATACCGGAAGCCCGGCCCGCCGGGACGCTGATACTATACCAGAAAACGGCGGAAATAGCCACGAGAACTTAGGTGCAGGCCGCGCGCAGGGCCTCGATGGCGGCACTGCGGTCGTCCTGGCCGAAAATGGCGTTGCCGGCCACCAGGGTATCGGCCCCGTAGCCGACGACGATCGGCGCCGTCTCGGGGTAGATGCCACCGTCGACCTCGATACGGACGTCCGGGCCGACGATTTCGCGGATCTCGACGATTTTGCGGGCCGCGTCGGGCATGAACTGCTGGCCCCCGAAACCGGGGTGGACCGTCATCACGAGCACCATTTCACATAGCCGGGCGACCTTGGCGATGGCCTGGACGGGCGTTTCCGGATTCAGCGTAATGCCGGCCGTGCAGCCCAAATCATGGATTCTGGCGACCATCGCGGCCGGGTCGTCGACCACCTCGATGTGAAATGTGATGTTATCGACGCCCGCCTGGGCGAAGGCCTCGACGTACTTGTCGGGCTCGCTGATCATCAGGTGACTGTCGAAAACGAGATCGCTGTGCTTGCGGAGCTTGGCAATCACCGGGGGGCCGATGGTGATATTCGGGACGAAATGCCCATCCATGACGTCGAGATGGACGATTTTCACACCGGCCTGGGTCACCTGGGCGACTTCATCGGCCAATCGGCCAAAGTCGGCGCTCAGGATCGATGGTGCGATCTCGATTGTCCCCGTGGGTGGTAGTCGCATGTCTGGATTCTGCCTCTGGTACCGATGGACAGAACAGGTCCTGTGGGTCGCACAGGGCCTATTCTGTCGGATCGTCAATCGAATTTGTCGAGGCGACTATTTATCGTCGAGGATTTCGAGACAGGCGAATTTCTTGCCCTCGAGGAATTCGAGCGAGGCGCCGCCACCGGTGGAAATGTGACTGATCCGCTCTTCCAGACCCAGCTTGGTTACGGCACTGGCGCTGTCACCACCGCCGATGATGCTCTTGGCGCCGTTGTCGGTCGCCTTGGCGACCGCCAGGGCCGCCGCCTTGGTCCCGGCATCGAACGGTTCCATCTCGAAGACACCCATCGGTCCGTTCCAGACCACCGTCTTGGCGCCAGCGAGTTTCTCAGCAAAGAGCTTCTGGCTCTCCGGGCCGATGTCCAGACCCAGCCAGCCGGCCTCGATATTGTCGCCGACGACTTTGTGGGCCGCCCCGGCTTTGACCTCTTGGGCCACCACGGAGTCAGCGGGCAGGACCACTTCGCACCCGGCCTCCTTGGCCTGTTCGAGCAGCTCGGTTGCCTTGTCGAGGAAGTCAGCCTCGCACAGGCTGTTACCGATCTGCTTACCCTGGGCCCTGAAAAAGGTGTAGGCCATGGCGCCGCCGATCACGATGGTGTCGACCTTGTGGATGAGGTTTTCGATCACGCCGATCTTGTCCGAGACCTTGGCGCCGCCCAGGATGGCTACGAAGGGCCGCTCGGGGGCCTTCAGGGTCTCGCCCAGGAATTTCAACTCCTTCTCGATCAAGAAGCCGGTCACGCGGGGCTTGCCTTCCATCGTGGCCGGTACGGTGTACATTGAGGCGTTGTCGCGGTGGGCCGTGCCGAAAGCGTCGTCGACGTATACGTCAGCGAGGTCTGCCAGTTCCTTGGCGAAATCGTCTTTGGCCTGCCGCAACTGGGCATCTTCCTTGGCCGCCTTGTCCTTGATCGTCTCCTCTTTGTGGAAACGCAGGTTTTCCAGCAGCATGCAGTCGCCGTCCTTGAGAGCTTCGGCCTTGGCCTTCGTGTCCGGCCCGACGCAATCCTCGGCGAACACCACCTCCTGGCCCAGTAGCTCGGAAAGCCTCCTGGCTACCGGCCTTAGCGAGAACTTCTTGTCGGGCTGGCCCTTGGGACGACCCAGGTGGCTCATCAGAATCAGAGCGCCGCCCCGGTCGAGGATGTACTTGATCGTCGGCAAGGCCTTGACGATGCGAGCGTCGCTGGTGATGTTCTGGTTATCGTCCAGCGGCACGTTGAAATCGCAGCGCATCAGCACCTTTTTGTCTTTTACGTCAATGTCAGCTACCGTTTTCTTCGCCATAATCCAACCCAATAACAAATCAGTTCCAGTCTCTCTACCGCGCTTTACCTGCTCAATCGGTGGATTACCCTATTGCTTCCGACACGTGGCGTCAAGGGGAATTCCGCCGACCAGGAGGAGGGCGGATGCGCAAGACTACGTACGTCTAAAGGTATGTCGCGGCACCCAAGGGGTGACGCAGACACACGGGCAGGCCGGCGGGGCCCGGCGGCGAGACTCCTGTGTGCGGTCTGTGGCCCGGAGCTCGTGATTCGTGGGCTTTCCGCGGGCCGGAGTGTGAGAATGTTGCCGCAGACCCTTCGTTCACCGGGGGGCACGGAACCTTCCTTGACGTTGGCCCTTGACTTCGCAGTTGGTTTACCGCAAAATCACATTACTGCTATAGGTATACTAGGAAGGATGGCAGACGGAGGGACGGAATCCTCAGGGGAGTATTGGCCTGCTCGTCTCGTACGCGGACGGTTCTGTCCGGTCATGCGCTTGCCGAGGTAAATGATTCCCGTGTGCTCAGTTGCTGCGCGAAAGGAAGTGGTCATGATTCCATTCGGGCGGCGTGGTCTCCAGAGTTGGGGCCGTGAATCGAAGCCGTTGCACCGGCAACTGGCATTTCGTTGAGTTAGGAAACACAAGAGAAATGGAGCGAGGGTGTAAATGATGTTGAAGAGAATCTCTATGATCGTTGCGGCCGGGCTTATATGTCTTACAACGCTGTCCAGCCAGGCGAGCCAGACAGTCGTGATCGGTGACTTCGAGGGCCCCGGCTCGGCGCAGTACGACGGCTGGGTGAACAACGGTGCCTTATCCTGGTTTGCCGGAGATGATGTCGGGGCCATCTGGTCTTCGACAGGAAGTGGTTCGGCGGCAATCCTTTTCGAGAGCAACGTCGGATTCCAGTGGACGATGCAGTTGAGCGACACTGTTCTGGCACAACTCGCCGACAACACGGAACCCGGCACCGGACGCCTCATGGCCGATGTCTACTGGCAGAGCTCCGATTGGAACGGAAGCGGCTGGGCGCGCTGGGAAACTGCATCGTTCAACTCAGCCGTGACAGGCTGGCAGCAAACGGATGACTCTCTGATGAGTGACACCGACAGTCCGGGTTTTCCCGGTCTGTGGGACACCACCGACTGGGGTGCTTCCAACGAGCGGACGATTACCTGGGACTTCTCGACGCTACTCGCGGCGTATTCGCCGCAGGACATCCTCGACGGGGGCTGGGTTCAGCTTAACCTCTCGGTCAACGGTAACACGGGGGCGGACACCACCGGGATCTTCTATATCGACAACATTCGCATGGTGGTGCCGGACTCGGAGCCTGTGACGGTGCCGGTACCGGGGGCTCTGGCCCTGGTCGGCGTCGGTTCTCTCTTGACGATGGTTCACCGTCGCCGAACCTGACAAGATCGAAGAAGAGCCAACTCGAGAGGCGACGTGGCTAGTCCTGCACGTGGCGGTTGATGAGGTACTTGGCGACGACTTTACCCAGCTTTCCGCCGGAGGGCTGGCCTGGGGTCTGTTGGCGGAGGATCTCCAGGTCGGAGGCCCAGGCCACGTCACCGGGGGCCAGGATGATGACGCTGTCGGACTCGTAGGTATTGTAGATGCAGTCATTCTTGTAGTAGTAGTGCGTCTGGCAGACTTCGGTGGGATAGGCCCGCATCAGCGGCGGAATGTCGTGGGGGATGAACCAGAGCTTGATCTCGCGTTCGGCGTCGTCGTGGGTGGCCGAGGCGTGAATCAGGTTATCCATGCGGTCGTCGATCTTGTTGCCGTCGGCATCCATAATGGGGACCAGCGTTCCCAGAGACCGCAGGCAGCCCGGTCGCTCATCGCGGGCCTTGTGGGGATTGGTCGGGCCGGCCATGTCACGCACGGCTCCGACGGCATTGGGGCCCAAGTAAACGATCGCAATGACGCGCCGCTTCCAGGCGTCCTCCGGGTAATGGACCTTGCCCGTGATGTAGTCGAGCAAGGCGGTGTAGAAACCCTTGCCCCGGTGTTCGGCGTAGT
>CP070782.1:1877886-1880986 GCA_020346325.1 Phycisphaerales bacterium | reverse complement strand
CTTCCCGGCGCGACCTACCTCCACGCTGGTCGTGCTGGACGACGAGAACTTCCGCAAGAACACCTGGTACCGGGATGGCAAGCCACACTGGGCCTACGACACGCCCTACTTCATAAAGACCACCCGGCGAGACTGGATCGAATGGACACCCAATGTTATCACGTCGAAGGTGACCATCGAAAGCAATAAGGCGCGTGTGTCTCTCGGTTCCTGCACACCGAACTTCCGAAGCTTCCGGACGATGGACGAGGACGGAACGTGGCAGGATTGTGGCGAAGAAGTCGAGCTCCCGCTGGACAGCCGCGCCCGTATGCGCTTCGTATTCCGAACGATCAACCTATTCGGAGTAACTGGTCCCGAGCATTTCGTTGAGATTGCCTACGAACCTCGGAACCATTGAATAGGTTGGGCTTTGTTCAGAATCACGTGCCAGACGATATTGTCTTCGTCATGCACCAACGGGCCCTGTCTTGGTCGATAGGCGAGACCGGTTTGGCATGATTGATTCGGTTTGAGCGTGCTCGCAGGAAGGGGGTTCAAGGCCCGTCGCCAGCGACCGAACTTGGCTGGCGTGCCTGGCATCTGATGTGCCCTGAGTTACTTGTATTCACCGAGTTCTGAGAACATCGGTCGAACTGAAGGAGATATACTTCATGAAGGTATACCTATCCCGCAGAGGAATGATGCAAGTGGCGACGACGATTGCTCTGGGAGCTCCAGCAGTGGCGGCAACGCTGGAGGTGAAGCAGTGGCCGATTGCCGAGGGGCCAGACACACCGAAGCTTTGCCTGGGAGTAGGCGATGGTGGGCGAGCCACTGGGGACCAGGAGGGCGCCGGTATGCGGCGCATCAAGCAACTAGGTGTGGACTACGTGTTGGGTGGAGGACCGCGCATCCCCTGGCAGGAGACCGATCTCCGGGCCCGCATCGAGCGGTTTAAGGCCGGCGGCCTAACCCTGTGCAACCTGATGATCGGCGGATTCCCGAACACCATCTACGGCAGGCCGAGACGGGATGAGGAGATCGAAAAAGTCATCCAGTCCATCCGCGCCGCCGGAAAGGCCGGGCTGCCGGTGGTCGAGTACAACTTCTACGCCCATCGGGCGATGGAAGGATACTATGAGGAGACGGGCAGGGCCGGCGCGGGGTACACGGCGTTCGCCTATGACCGCATGAAAAACCTCCCGCCCCTACCACATGAGGGAGCCCACAGCGCCGAAGAGTTGTGGACGAACATCACTTATTTCTTGAAGGCTGTTGTGCCGGTGGCCGAGGAATCGGGGGTTCGGCTGGCCTTGCATCCCAACGATCCGCCGGCGCCGCTGAGCCGGGGCTCTGAGCAGATAATGGGGACAGTGGCAGGCTGGAAACGCCTCATCGAGATCGTGCCGAGTCCGGCAAACGGGATCACGTTCGATTGCGGGGTGACGAAGGAAATGGGCGAGGACCCCGTAGAAGTCTGTCGCTACTTTGCTGACAGGGATCGCGTCAACCATGTGCACTTTCGCAATGTACGCGTGCAGAAGCCCTTCGAGAAGTACGCGGAGGTGTTTCCGGATGAGGGCGAGGTCGACATGTTCGGCGTCATGAAAGAACTGGTGCGGCAGAAGTATGCGGGCATAATTTATCCTGAGCATCCGCGTGCTTTGGACTACGACCGGCAGCAGCCCGGCTTCCGAGCGGGCTACCCTGGCGGCGGTGGATACGCTGGCATCGTATACAACGTGGCCTATGCCAGAGCCATGCTCCAGGCCGCTCTGGCATTGTGACCCCCGACGATCACACCGCCGTCAACGGCTCTGGGGTGCGAGCTCCAACGTGATCCATTAGCTGCTGCGCGGGCGTTAATGTGCCGACGTCCTCCCATGTTGGTTTCTCCGCGAGCCAGGTGTCTGAAGCGATAAGCTTTCTCTCTCAGCGTTTGGGAAGAGAGCGGCGGTAGAGTTTTGAGACGCAAAAGGTAGCTCTCGGGGGAAGCCTCTTGATGTCGGAGCTTGTGACGAATAAGATGCGCATGGACGATTGGCACCGCATTGATGAGATCAGATCAATGAGCAGACAACGAGCATTCACTCTGATTGAACTCCTGGTGGTGATCGCGATCATTGCTCTGCTGATGGCGCTTCTGATGCCAGCGCTGCAGCGAGCCCGCGCGCAGGCAAAGGCCGCCGTTTGTCAGGCGAATCTGCACCAGTGGGGCCTACTGTTCAACACTCTTGCTCAGAGCAACGACGGCCGGCTCCGCGACCGGGATTCCTGGGATCGTTGCCGGACCCAACAGTTCGCCTATTACCTCGACAACTTCGACTTCGAGGAGTTCTGCCCGATGGCCACGCGCAGAACCAGCCCCAACGGAGCCGGTGGTACGTTTCTGGCCTGGTACTGTCCGCGCCATCCCCAGCGTGCGGGCAGCTATGGGGTCAATGCCTACACCCCGGCCTACGACGGCGGCGAGGGCCTGGGCCAGCCGCTGCGTGTCAAGCAGCGGTGGACGAGCATCTATCTCAAGGGCGCTGGCAAAGCCCCAATCATGCTGGACTGTGCCCTGTGGGCCGGGGACCCGATTTCCACCGACAGCCCCCCACAGACCGAGGCCCAGGCCGCTACGAATCCGACGATTGGCAGCAACAGTATCCGGCCCTTCTGCATCCCCCGTCACGGGGGCTTCGTCAACAGCCTCTTCATGGACTGGTCCATTCGCAAGGTAGGTGTCAAGGAACTGTGGACCCTGAGTTGGCATCCCGAGTTTGACGTCTTCGGTCCCTGGACGCGTGCCGGGGGTGTTGAGGCCGAGGACTGGCCGAAGTGGATGCAGCGGTTCAAAGACTACTGAGCGTCTGCGCCCGTCGAGCGACCGTAGGACCGACTGTGCCTGTCAGGCGGCGATGGGACCGCTTGGAAGCGGCGGAATTCGCCGCATACGCTCTGCTGAAAGGGATGGCTCGTGAGACCAGGGTGGGAGGGTGCTTCGCGGCGATGAGTCTACGATACCAACTGTGGCTGTCAAGCGGGAGTAGGACCGCTTTGGAACGGGCAAACGCGGCGTCAAAGCCCTTTCCGGAGATGGTGCGCACGGGACCGGGGTGACACGGGCAGGGGG
>CP070782.1:1875232-1877786 GCA_020346325.1 Phycisphaerales bacterium | reverse complement strand
GCTCAGGCCGATCCTGAAAGAAGCTCCAGCCAAACAGCACGTCCGCGTTTCGATCGCAGCCCGTGATAATGGCGCATTCGGGCGGCCCGATCACGCCGAAGGCCAGGGCAAGGCGGCCCTGAGTGTAGACCGTATCGATGATCCGTTGGAGGTACCGTGATTCGTCGGCTTCACCTTGATCCTTGTGCAGAAGGTCATAGCCGAAGCCAATGGACTCGAACGCTTGGGTAATGAATCGCATCGAATCGTTACTGAAGCTCAAGATACCCGTGTTGTCCAGGTGCCAGTGGGGCTTCCAGAACAGCCGGAAAGCTTCGCCCGACGTGCCCATCAGGAAGACGTACGTGTTGTTCAGCAGCCATTTCGTGTCGTGGGCTTCGATTTCCTGGATGCCGAAATCATCACCCGTGTAGCGGAGACAGGCGGCCAGACACGATGGGAAGGTGAACGTTTCGGGACAGGCGTCGCCCCCGCGGAAGAAGCCGACCCGGGGCACGCCTTCAATTACTCTGGTGGCGAACTCCTCGCCGGGCTTGTGTTCGTTGAGCGTATTCTTGACCATGTCAATGGCCCTCTCACTCAATTGCCTTCTGGAGGCATTGAGCCGGCTCTTGACGGTGTTGACCGGCACCTCCAGAAACGCGGAGATCTGCTCGTGCGAATATCCGTTGACATAGAACAGCGTCGTCGTCTGGCGCAGCGGGACCGACAAGGTCTGCATCGCCTGAAGCACCGCCTCCCACATCTCGCGGTTTGCGACGTGTGTCTGTGGGTCGGGCTCTTCGGCGTAGCGTTGCGCGGACTCGTCCAATGAGACCACCGACGGCCGCTGGACGCGGAGCACGCGGTTACACCGAAACTGGACGATCCGGCGGAACCATCCGGCAAACGCCTCAGCCTCCCGGAGTTTGTCTAGGTTGCAGTAGGCCTCTACGAACGCTTCCTGGGCCACATCCTCGGCACGGTGGAAGTCGCCCAGGAGCGCGTAGGCATAGCCGAACGCCATATCTTGAAACGCTTTTACGATCCGGGCATAGGCTTGCCCATCGCCTGCCTGTGCCGCGGACACCCAAGACTCAAGCTCACTCATAGGACAGCCATCCCTTGAACTTCACCCTGAAGGTGCCAATCCGAGCGGGAAGGGTTCGCTTCATAATCCAAAAATCTCGGCTTCCGTCCTCAGTTCGCGACGATTGTTTGTGTCTCAGGCAGCAGTTCTATGGTGCGATGCGTCGGATGAGGACGGCCCAGTCCTGCTCGGGCTCTGAGGGGGGCGGACCGATCTGCTGCATGCCTTGGGCCTCGAATCGCGTTGGTGGTCCGGCAAACTCGCCTGTTCTCGGATTGAACCAACGCTGCTCGAACTGGCCTTTGGCCCGCCAGAGTGTCAATTGACCCGTCTGGTGGGCCACGGGGTAGTACAAGGCGTAAACCTGGCCCCATTCGGAGAAGCACTGGACGCCCCCGTGTTCGTCGCCCGCCTCGACGACGCTCAGATCGTCGGGCTGCATTTCCCAGAAGGGTAGATGCTCCTGGACGAAACACCGGGCGATGTGCGTCCAGCGCCACAATTCTTCCAGCGAACGAAAGTCTTCTGTCTGGAGTTTGGAGGCCATGATGATTTCCAGGCTTCCGCCGGACAGATAGGTGGGCCAGACGACATCGCGGCGGATCCTGGCCATGTTGTCGCGGTCGGCTTCCAGGAACTCATCCAGGTTGATTGGCAGCGGACGTCCGGCAACGTACGACAGGCGTCGCCACTCTTCGACGCGGTCGCCCCACTTGGCCGTGTTCTGGTACGTTTGAAAGGAGGTGGTACTGAAACGTGTGTCACCCAGGAAGGGCAGCCAACCGGGATCCGGGTCGCGGCCTTCGTTGTGCACCGTGATGGGATGGTCGTAAGGATCGATGTCCTGGAGGTACTGCGCGAATTCCTTAACCCGATCCGGGCCCAGGTCGAGCGCCAGGTCGTACTCCTCGGAGAGATTCCATTGCAGCGCATTGTGATGGCCGAAACGGGCCACCATCTCGCGGTAGAACAGCTTGCGTTCGATTCCCAGCCTCGCGTCGTCCAGTTCGAGCTTGTTTCTCCTCTCAGCTTCGTTGAGCACGACGTGGAGCATCAGACCCCGGCGCTGGGCATGCTCGAAGACGATGTTCCACTGATGCAGTTTGCTGACGTCGTAATGGAGATTGTCATTGTTGGGGGCGCCGTTGGGGTCGATCGCGCCGACGAAGGGCCAGACGTCCTTGCCGTCGCCCCCGATGTTCTGCACCAGGAAGTAAATCGAGTTGACGCCTTGCGACGCCAAGTAGTTGATCGCCCCGATCAAGCCCTTGCCCTTGCCGTCGTTCCAGGTGGGGTCGCCCGGGCGCCAGTCGTCGACGTGGGGAGCGTAGTGATGAGAGGGGACCGTGTCGTCGAAATCGGCATAGGCGAGCAGGTTCTCCGGGCTGTCGCATCCCCCTTTGAGGTAGTAGGGGCCGTCGGCGAATTTGAGGTAGAGCCCGCCGGCGTATTCGAGCCGTCCCCACTTGAAGAATCCCGGCGCCT
>CP070782.1:1865939-1875132 GCA_020346325.1 Phycisphaerales bacterium | reverse complement strand
GACTCACTCTCCTGACGCAAACACTGGGAGCGCTTGGGAATGGGCTTAAACACATTCATGCCATGGATCTTCTGCTTGCGCACGGCCTCTTTCTGAACGAGCCGATCCAGAAAGGAACGTACCGTCTTGATAGTCCAATCGGTCTGTGTTTGCAGAACTCTATGGATCTCCGCCGCACTGAGAGGAGACTGTTGCCAAAGGACTTCCATAATATCCCACTCGGCCGGAGTGATATTGATCGGATCGTTTTTCATGGACTACCTCGCAGTTACTAACCTCTAGAACATCATTCGTAGTCATTGGACTACGCTTGTTGTCTCGTGTCAAGGAAGATTTTGAATTTTCTTGAGATTTTGTCTTTGGGGGACTTCGGAGGTGACCAGAGAAAGGCCAAAAGAGGTGTTTCTGTGGACCTTTGCCAGCCCGATTCGGTCAAGGATCTCACAAAAAAGTGCCCTTGGCACGGTCGCCAGGCGACCATGCTGGCAGGAGCATTGGTCCGTTGCCTGTCGACGGAACGCTCGTGTCAGAGCTAACGAGTTCAGGTGGACGAGCATCCTCGTTCCAGGGTGAACGGCCACCCCGAAAGACGGCCCGAGAACATGCTACGGATATGCTGAGGTGCGGATTGGCTTCAAAGAGCGCATAAAGCAGCACCCAAGGGATGGTTGGTCCATTGGGTGCTGCCGGTTCTCAAGGTGAACGCATGTGGCCGGGATTTCCGAGTGGCCGCGTGGGGGCGGCGCCGGGTTCGGGCTGCTAGGCACCCTGCTTGGCCTTCAGTGCGTTGAGCTTCTTGGTCAGACGCGACTTCCTGCGAGCGGCCGTCTTCTTGTGCATCGTGCTAGTGGACGCCACCTTGTCGAGCTTCTTGATGGTCGCCTTCAGTTCGGCGGTAGCCGCCTCGACATTGCCTTCGCCCAAGGCCGACTCCAGCCGCTTGATCTGGGTCTTGACCTGGCTCTTCCGGGCCCGGTTGATGGTCCGTCGCTTGGCATTCTGCCTGACTCTTTTTTTCGCTGATAACGAATGTGCCACTTTGGTCTCCTGAACGGTTCAACAAACGCTATAACAAAACTCACTGAGAGGTTAGCCGCTCGGGCTAATCACCGGCGTCCGCGTTCGACTCCGATCCGCCCTCCTTGCCGCCGGCTCGCAGCCGATCGACCCGCTCGCAGACGTCCTTGTAGCCGAAATCGAGCTGGGCGATCTTGCGATACAACTCCAGTGCCTTCTCACTCTCACCCTGCTCTTCGTAGGCGCGAGCCAGATTATACCGCAAATCCTTGGCCGTTGCATCATCTTTTATTTCATAGGCCTCGATGGCCCGTGTGAAGACATCAATCGCGTCAGCATACCATTGTTTCAAAAAGAAGCAATAGCCGATCTTGTCCATGGCCGAAATCTTGCGTCGCGGGTCCCGCTGGGCGTCCTGGAACAGCGGGATGGCCTCGTTGTACTGACCGCTGCGCATCAGCCGCACGGCGTACTCGTACTTGGCACCCAGATCCGTCGGATGATTCTCCATGCAGAGCCGGTAGTGCTCCAGTTCGGTGGCATGGAGGGCCTTCTCCAACTCTTCCAACTCGGCCCGGGCCTCGGCATCGTTGGGCTTGGCTTTGAGCTGCTTCTTGGCCGCCCGCCGCCAGCGCTTGATCTGGCGGATCTTCAGCAGGCCGGCCCGCTCCTTGTAGCGGAAATCCTGGAGCCGCTCGTGCAGACCTTCCAGAAGCTGAATCGCCTCGTTTTCGGCTTCGTCTGTCTCCAGGTCCGCCAGGGCATCGGCCAAATGGAACGCGTTCTTGGCCACCTCCGGCTCTTTCGCATAGGCCTTGCGGGCGTCCTCGACGGCCGTGACGCGATAGTCCTTCGTTTTGATCACGCGGTCCTGGGCGTAGAGTTTGGCCTGGGCCTCCTGGTCGCGAATGGACTGGCGAAAGTCCCCGCCGCTGCCGTACTTGCCCCGGGACATGGTCAACTCGGCCGAGAGATTCTTATACTCATCGGCCAGTTCCTTGTCCTCGGGCCGCATCTTGACGGCGCGCTGACAGGCCGCGACGGCCTTGTCGTACTGCCCCAGGGACTTGTATGAATCCTTCAGGAGCAGGTACGTTTGCAGCGAAGGCCTCTCGATGGCATTGTTGGTCTGGAAGATCAGATTGGCGATCCAGTGGGCCGTCCGGTGGTAGCCACCGTCAACCGCCGCCTTGAGCATCGCCTCGGCATAAGGTGTGTGATCCGGGTCCTTGGCGAAGAGATACTCGGCGTTAAGCATCTGCTCCAAAGGATTCCTGCCCCGGAGGCGCTTGACCCGCTCGACCATCGAGGGCTTCTTGCCGCCGCGAGCTCGTCGCTGCAAGCCCAACTCACAGAGAGGCAGGTGCCCTTCCTCCAGGGCATCCGGGGCTCGACGCAGCCCATCCAGATACATCTCAATCGCGTAGTCGTAGTTCTTGCCCTCGGCCGCCTTGCGGGCCTTTTCGAAGAACGCCCGGGCGGCGGTCATATCCGAGGGGCCCTCGTCGCCGGGCAGAACAATAGATTGGCCCGCGTCCGCCGGCCCTTCGGCTTCGGCGCCGGTGTTCCCGGCGACGCGCGTCCGCTGGGGCCGCGTCCGGGAGATGCCGGCCTGTGATTCGGTGTCGTGCTTGCGTGCCATGAGACGTCGCGTCAGCCGTTTCAGATCCACTGCCAGCGCTGGATCTTCGGGCCTGAGCCGCGCGGCCCGCTGGCAGGCCGCCACCGCCCGCTGAATCAGCCCTACCCCTTCATAGCAATCCTTCAAGAGCGTATAGACAGCGGCCGACGGTCTCTTGGCATTGTTGTTGGCCAGGAACATCAGATCGGCAATCCACTTGGCCGTCTCGCGGTACTGTCCCTCCACTGCGGCCTGAAGCAAGGCCTCGCCGTAGGCCAGATGCTCGGGGTCTCGGGCCAGCAGGTACTCGGCGTTCAACATCCGCTCGAGCGGCGTGCCTCCTTTGGCCAGATATTCGTTGGCCTCCTCGGCGGTCGGCTTGGCGCCGCCCCGCTCCAGCCGGCGCAGCGCCAGCACGCGCAGCTCGATATGCCCACTCTCTACGGCATCGGGGCTGTATCGCAGGCCGTCCAGGTAGGCGTCGATGGCGCGGTCGAGATCGCCCGCCTCCGAGGCTTGGCGTGCGCGCTCGAAACAGGCTTGGGCTTGCGTCTGTGCTCTCGCATCCGGCTCGGACATAGTGGTACGTGGATTATCACCTCATATGATAGTCAAACAGCCTATTCTAATATTCGGCCCGAATTTGTCAATGAATAAATCCTTGTACCGAAAAGGGTGCTGTGTTATAAGGACGGCCGAATCGTTATCTGACTTTAGCCAGTCACAAACTCATCCTCAGCAAGTACCAATTGGTGGAGAAATCGGTATGCAAACAGCTCTTGAGCAGTATGATCCTCAGATCTATGAGCTGATACGACAGGAAGAAGCGCGGCAGAGCGGGTCGATCCGGCTGATCCCCTCCGAGAACTATGTCTCGCGGGCCGTGATGACGGCCACCGCCAGTTGTCTGACCAATAAATACGCGGAAGGTTACCCGGACAAGCGCTATTACGAGGGACAGCAGGTCACCGATCTGATCGAGAACCTGGCGCGCGAGCGTGCCAAGAAGCTCTTTGGGGCCGACCACGCGAATGTCCAGCCCTATTCCGGGTCGGTTGCCAATATGGCGGCCTATGCGGCGTTGATCAAGCCGGGCGAAACAATCATGGGCATGTCGCTCGATCATGGCGGCCATTTGACGCACGGCTGGAAGGTCTCCATGACGAGCAAGTTCTTCAATTCGGTGCCCTACCAGATCAATACGGAGACTGGTCGGCTGGACTTCGATCTGATCCGCGACCTGGCGAAGAAGCACCGGCCGCGGATCATCGTCTCCGGTGCCACGGCCTATCCGCGCATGATCGACTTCGAGATCTTTGGCGAGATCGCCAAGGAAGTCGGCGCCTACCTCGTCAGCGATATCGCCCACATTGCAGGCCTGGTCGTCGCCGGGATTCACAAGAGTCCGGTGCCCTATGCCGACGTGGTCTCGACCACGACGCACAAGACCCTCCGCGGTCCGCGCGGCGGCATGCTGCTCTGCAAGGAAGGGTTGGCCAAGCAGGTCGACAAGGCGGTCTTCCCCGGCCTCCAGGGCGGCCCCCACATGCACACGTTGACGGCCATCGCCGTGGCCATGGCGGAGGCCGACACGCCCGAGTTCGTCGCCTACGCCCAGCAGATCGTCAAGAACGCCAGGGCCCTGGCGAACAAACTCCTGGAATACGGCTTCAAACTGGTCACCGGCGGGACCGATAACCACCTGATCCTGATCGATCTGAGGAACAAGGACATCCCGGGCAAGAAGATGGCCAAAGCCCTCGACCGCGCCCGGATCGTCACGAACTACAACACCGTGCCGGGCGACCCGGCCCCACCGTTCAATCCCAGCGGCCTGCGCCTCGGCACGCCGGCGATGACCACCCGGGGTATGAAAGAGGCGGAGGCCGAGCAGATCGCGACGTTCATCCACGAAGTGGCCGAAAACATCGAAAACGAGGCCCGGATCGCCCAGATCGGCAAGGACGTCCTGCTGCTCTGTTCCCAGTTCCCGGTTCCGGAGCACTTCATTATCCCCAGGAGCAACGGCAATGCCTGAACAATCGCTTGATAAGAAACAGATCGGCCACGAGGTCGAGTCTCTACACCCGCAAGGTTCCGCACCGGGCCAGACGAATCCGTTGCAGGAGTTGTTCGATCGGCAGGCCGAACTCAACAAGCGCACCGGGTTCGATCCGCATGCCCTGCGCGAGAACTTCGATCCCCAGGTGGCCGGGGTGTGGCTGAACAACTACCTGGCCGCGATGAGCAGTGAGATCGAAGAGTTGCGGGACTGCACCTTCTGGAAGCACTGGTGTAAAGAAGCCAAAAACGGCAAACGGTTCTACCTCCACAACCTCCAGAACGCGCGCGTGGAAGTGATCGACATGCTGTTTTTCTGGATGAGCCTGGCGCAGTGCGTGGGCCTCGACGCCGACGACGTCGTGCGTCTATACGAGCAGAAGCTCAAGATCAATCACACGCGTCAGGACACGGACTATTCGATGACCAACAAGACGGAAGACGACAACAAAAACGTTTCGCTATAGGGGATGAGCCTGACCCCAATCGGCTTCCCGGGCCCACCACGGCCTCGGTGACACTTGATGAACTCACGGCTTCAGAATCACGTATCGTAACCTATGGCAGAGAAGACTCTGACAGCAGCCATTCTCGGGCTCGGCAAAGCGGGACAAGACCTGCTTGGGGCGGTTCAAGCCACGAACGATTTTCGGATCAAGGCCGTCGCCGATCAGGATCAGCAACAGGTCGAGCGCGTCGCCCGGGACCTCGAGTGTGAACCCTACACCGACTACCGGCAGTTGATCGTGCAGAACCAGCTTGACTGCCTGTTGGTGGCCTCCGATATCCATCTCTGCGATGAGCACCTCAAGACCGCTCTGAAAAAGCACTTCCATGTGCTGAAACTGGCGCCGCCGGCGCGGGACTTCGAGGAGACGTTGGAGTACGTCCGACTGGCCGAGGCGGAGAATGCCCATTTTGCCATCGCCAACCCGGCCCGGTTCCGCTCCAGCTACCAGAAAGCCCACGCGCTGCTGGCGGAGGAGCAGGTCCGACAGATCTTCCTGATCACGGCCCACTGTAACATTGGCGATCGCGATCGTCCCACCTGGTACACCGATCCCAAGCTGGCCGGGGGCGGCGTGCTCCTGCATGATTGTCACCAGATCATCGACCAGATCCTCTGGAGCTTCCCCATCCCACAACAGGTCTACGCGTTGACCACGAACCAGGCCCCGGACAAGCAGCAGCGTCTGTACCTGACCGAAGACACAGCGGTGGTTTCGATGAAGTTCACCGATGCCGTGATGGGCAATATCGTCGCGACGCGCTGTAGTGACCCCGGGACCAACGAGATGTGGTTGAGGATCTACGGCCGAGACGCCGTGCTGACCGTCGACGACCGGCAGGTGACGGTCCGTTCCACCGCCGATGGCAAGGATCAGACCTGGGAATTCGAGGAGAGTGAGCAGGACGCGAAGGTACGGCTTCTGTCGAGTTTCGCCCAGAGCGTCCGGACGCCTGACGAGAAGCCGCTTCTCAGCAGCGGCGCCGAGAATCTCGCCAACATGGCCGTGTTCGAATCGGCGTACCTCTCCGCTCGTACCGGCTTTCCGGAAGAGCCGGCACGCATCCTGCGCTTGACGGGCAATCCATCCGGGGCGGTAACAAGTATTTGACAGCCTCCGCCCCGAGCGGTATGTTCCCGACTATGGAACTCTCGGCCCCAAGCAACCCGGCGTGCGAGAGCCGTGCCGGCCTGGCACGAAGGCGACCACTGTTTTCGATTCGGGAGGTTTGAGCAATGAAGAACCTGGTTTATGCGGGTGTCATCATCGTGTGTCTGGCCTTGGCCGTGTTCCTGATCTTCTTCCGGGGCGACCGGGACAGCGGCATCGAAAGCCTCTCCAATGAGGAACAGGTCCTGGTCTTGTGCGCCGATTGCGAGGCCTCTTACGAGATGGGCAAGAGGGAGTACTACACCCAGCTCCGAGAGAAGGCGCAACAAGTCGTAAATCCGATGCTCACGCCGCTGCTGACCTGTCGGGAATGCGCCAAGGACAAAGTGACCGAGGCGATCAAGTGCGAGAAGTGCGGCCACATCTTCCCCAAGGGCATCGTCCCGCACGACCACGCCGATCGGTGCCCCAAGTGCAAGTTCAGCAAGATCGAAGCCGTTCGGAAGGAACGCCAGGCGCGATAGGGGCCCCGCTGGCGTCATCCACAATCGATCACGAGCCGGTTTCCAACGAGGAGGCCGGCTCGTGCCCTTCAACCTCGGTCGTCACTCCGTCGGGCGGTCGCCTTGGCGACTTGTGCTCGGCCAGCACCGCCAGCACGTTCTGCTCATAATCCTCCCGGCCCATCTTCAACTCCCCGATCATTCCGTAGCGCCGCTCGATTCGTTCCTCCAGATAAGCGACGCGGTTTTGCGGATTCGGATGCGTGGAGAAGAACTCGACGGGGCGCACCGACTGCAACTCCTGCAAAATGCGCATCGTCTCCACCGCGGCCCGGGGGTCGTAACCGGCTTGAACGAGGTAGGCCATCCCCACCATGTCGGCGGCCTTCTCATCGTCACGGCTGTACTGCAAAGAGAGTACGCCGGAGACGAAGGCGGTGCCCGCCATGAGGTCGCCGCTACCGGAACCGCCTACGCTGGCCGCCGCACCCAGCAGCGCTGTCATGCCGATCTGGCGACTCAAGGCCGCCATGGTGTCGCGCGCGACAACATGCCCGATTTCATGGCCCAGAATGGCGGCCAGTTGCGCCTCGCAGTCCAACTTCTCGAGCAATCCCTTGGTAATAAAGATGTAGCCCCCTGGCACGGCAAACGCATTGACCTGCTTCTCGTCGACGGCGGTGAAATGGTAGGCGATGTCAGGCCGGTGACAGAACCGGGCGATACGCTGGCCGACGGTGTTGATGTAGTCCTGGAGGTTCTCATCCGGAAAGCGCCCACCCAGGGCCTGTTCAATCTGCGGGGCGTATTTCTCGCCGAGTTGGACGTCCTTGTCCTCAGAGAAGAACATCAATTCCTCCTGGCCGGTGAGCGGATTGACGGCGCAGCCGGATACGAGGCCCAACGTCAACCCTGCCACAAGCCAAGTGAATCGCTTTACCATGCTGAATCCTTCGAATTCCCAAAGTTCTGTTTGAAGAGTGACCTTTAAGCATTATAATTGTGGCTTTATCGTTTGGTAGGGGAAAACATGGTTGAGGCAAAGCCCTGCAACGGATGCAGCCAAGCCCACGACTGCAAACGAATCTACGAGCAACTCGGTCACGCTGGGGGGCCTTCTGTGGTGCTGAAGGTCATCATGGCCTTTGCGCTACCTATCGTCCTGTTCATCGCGGCGCTGGGCCTCTTCGGCCATCTGCTGCATGAGCGGCTGGCCGAGCGGTACGAGACACCGGTCGCATTCGTTCTGGCGTTGTCGGTCACCACGGGCGTGATGCTGGCCGTCGGCGTTGCGTTCAAGCGATTTCACAGAGAGCAGCAGCATCCGGAATAGGTCATTATGGCGATTGATTCCCAAGGTAAATCATCGTTTCCGCGGGGCGTTCACCCCCCGGAGAGCAAGCACCTGACCGAAAACAAGGCGATTGTACCGGGTCCGGCGGTCAAGGAACTGGCGATTCTGCTGAGCCAGCATATTGGCGCGCCGTCCCAGGCCGCCGTCAAGAAGGCCGACACGGTCGAGGCCGGCCAGGTGATCGGCGAGTGTGGCGCCTTCGTGTGCGCCCCGGTGCACACGCCGATTGCCGGCAAGGTCAAAGAAGTGGCGTTGCAGCCTCATCCCGTGCTGGGGCGCAGTCTGGCTGTGACCATCGCAGCCGAGCAGGAAGTCGAGCCGGTATTGCCGAGCTTCACCCTGCCGGCCGATTTCGACCCAGCCCGGTACGCCCCCGACGAGATTTGCGACGGGGTGCGCGAGGCTGGCTTGGTCGGCATGGGCGGTGCCGGGTTTCCCACCAGCGTCAAGCTCATGCCCGATGCCAAGCCCCCCAAGCACACGCTGCTGGTCAACGCCTGCGAATGCGAGCCCTACATCACTTGCGACTACCGCCTCATGCTCGAATGGACCGATCAGATCATGGCCGGCATCCGACTCGCCCGGCGGGCTTGTGGAGCGTCGAAAGTCTTCATCGGTATCGAAGACAACAAGCCCAAAGCCATCGAGACGATGACAGCGGCGGTCGAGAAGTTGGATCTGGCCTCGAGCATTACGGTGACCCCGCTGGAAACGAAGTATCCACAAGGCGGCGAGCGGCAACTGATCAACGCCGTACTCAAGACCACGGTGCCGACCGGGGGCATCCCGCCGCAAATCGGCGTCGTCGTCATCAACGTCGCCACGGCGGCCGCACTGGCGGACGCGGTGATCCATGGCCGGCCGCTGACACATCGCGTCGTGACGGTCACGGGCGAGGCGATCGCCAAGCCGGGCAACTACTATGTGGCCATCGGGACACCGGTGGAGACGCTTATCGATTTCTGCGGGGGCGTCACGACAAAGGGTGCCAAGGTCGTGATGGGTGGTCCGATGATGG
>CP070782.1:1858364-1865839 GCA_020346325.1 Phycisphaerales bacterium | reverse complement strand
TGTCTTGGATTGCTGCTGTCCGTATGGTTAAGAGGGATACTGAGCAGTTATATCCTCGATCTTTCAGGCAGCGGACAGTTCAACCTACGGATTGATGCGAATGTTTTGATGTTTGCACTGGGCACTGGCGTGGTCACCACCCTATTATCTGGCCTTTTCCCCGCTTTGCGTGCGAGTAGCGCCGACCCGTTGACAGGGCTAAAAGATGCCGGAAGCTACAGCGCCCCCCGGCTTCGCTTAGGGAAGCTGTTCGTCACAGCGCAGGTGAGTATGTCTGTCCTTTTTGTGATGGTCGGCGGACTCTTGTGTCGAACTCTGACTAATCTCTATCGAATGGATCCGGGATTTGTCACGGAAAATCTCTTGTTGGTTCCAATCGATCCTGGCAATTCTCTGTCCCCCCCGAGAGATGAGCAATTCTTCTTTGATTCCGTGCGTCAGAAGATTGCAGCAATCCCCGGCGTCCGATCCGTTGCCCTCGCAAGTACGACATTGACGGGTGGACCAGGATGGATCCCCAAAGTATCGATCCCAAGCCGGCCCGAGGCAAGGACGCGCAAGTCACTTTTACTGAGCGTGAGTGAGGGATACTTTACGACCCTGGGGATCAACCTGCTACAAGGGCGCGACTTCCTTGCTACAGATACGGAAGACTCCCAGCGGGTCGTCATCGTCAATGAGGAATTCGCACGTTTGTTCTTCCCGGATGAGAATCCCCTGGGGCAAACCGTTGTGATTGATGATGAACAACACGTAATCACCGGTCTGTGCAGTGACCACAAGTATTGCGGCTTGCGCCGAGACATTATGCCGATTCTTTATAGACCTCATACTCAATACGAGCTGTCTCGCATGACCTGCATGATACGCAGTGTACTTCCACCACTGTCTCTGGTGCCTGCCATGCGCCAGGCCGTGGCGGAGATCGACCGGAGCCTGCCGCTGGAGGGGATAACGACGCAGAAACTTGCGATCAAGGAATCGCTCCGTCTGGAACGCCTCATGACCTCGCTTATTGGCAGCTTTGCCTTCCTGGCCTTGGCGCTGTCCTGCATCGGCTTGTATGGACTGATGGCCTACAATGTCGCACGACGAACGGGTGAAATGGGTATTCGCAAGGCTTTGGGCGCCCGTCCCTGGGACGTGGCCTGGTCGATCCTCCGGGGGGCCTTGACACTCGCGGCTATCGGCGTAGCCGTCGGTTTGCCTGTCGCACTGGCTTTGAGTTGCTTGATGCGTTCGTTTTTCTACGGCATCGAACCTCATGATCCTACCACGATGATCGGGACCGTCGTGATCATGCTCGCGGTCGCGGTCCTGGCGGCGTGGATTCCCGCGCGCCGCGCCGCGCGGGTCGATCCGATGGTGGCGCTGAGATACGAATAGGAGAGACCCATGGCAACCTTGTGGCAAGACATTCGCTACGGCCTGCGCATGTTGCGCAAGAGCCCCGGTTTCACGGCGATTGCGCTGGTGACGCTGGCGATTGGGATCGGCGCCAACACGATCATGTTCAGCCTGGTCGACGCGCTGCTGTTTCGTCCGATGCACGTAAAAGACCCGGACCGACTCGTGCATTGCGGCATCCGCAACTTCGGCTTCATCACGTATCCGATGTACGTCGACATGCGCGACGACAATCCGGTGTTCAGCGACCTGATCGCTCTCAACTACGGCTCCCGGCGCGGCACCTGGGTGCAAGGCGACGTGGTCAGGCACATGAACCTGACATACGTTTCGACCAATTACTTCTCCGCGTTGGGCGTTACGCCGGCTTATGGACGGACCTTCCTGCCCGCGGAGGAGCGGTACGGCGCCGAGCCGGTTGCGGTCCTGAGCTACCAGACTTGGCAGCGCCTCGGTGCCGATCCCCAGATCGTAGGCCAGTACGCGCATATCAACGCCCAGCCCTGCCGGATCGTTGGTGTAGCGCCAAAGGGATTCACCGGTACGGCGGCGGGGGGCCCGGATCTCTGGCTGCCCCTGGGAGCACATGGCCTTGTCGATCACTACGACGAGGAGAGACCCACCGGAAGGAGAAGGGTGATCTGGGACTACCCGCCCGTCCTGCTGGTCGGACGCCTCAAGGATGGTTTGGACCTGCCGGCGGCCGAGGCCCGCCTGCAAGCGCTGGCTCCGCGTCTGAAAGAGATGGACCTCAGACGGTGGAAGGACGACTCCAAGCTGTATCTCGCCCGGTTGGCGCGAATGAGCCCGGGGGAAGACGACTACGGCGAAAGGAAGGCGCTGAGCATCATGAGTGCGGTTCTCATGGGAATCTCCAGCGTGGTCCTGCTCATCGCCTGCCTGAACCTGGCGAACATGATCACCGTTCAGGGGGCAGCGCGGCAGCGGGAGATCGCCATTCGCCTGGCCATCGGGGGCGGACGCCTGCGCATCATACGCCAACTCTTGATCGAATCACTCCTGCTGGCGTTGCTCGGCGGGATTCTGGCTCTGATTCCCGCCTTCTGGGGCGTTCGAATCCTCAGCGCCTGGCTCGCGACGGGCAAGACCCTGCCCGTTCAATTGACGGGCTCCTTTGACGTCCGTGTCCTGGGGGCTACCTTGGGTTTCTGTCTGATCGCGACCGTGCTCTCTGGTTTGAAACCGGCCCTGCGTCTGTCCGGGCGTGATGTAGTCAGTGACTTGAAAGAGTCGGCCGGCGGCGCGTTCCGATCAACGCGGAGACGATGTCGTCTCATGCCGCGCGGGCTGTCGGTGGTCCTGCAAATTGCATTGTCCGTCGTCCTTGTCATGGGGGCGACCCTGTTCACCCGCACGGCGTTGAAGACGGCCCGGACCGATCCGGGCTTCGATCTGGCCGGCAAGGTGGTCGTCCGGATTGACCCGCGTGCGGCCGGCTACACCCAGGCCCAGGCCACCGCGGCCTGCCAGACACTTGCCGAGCGCCTGGCGGGGATGCCCGAGATTCGGGCGGCCGGCTTGTCCATGTCATTTCCCGTCGGCAACACGCGCCACGGCTTTTCGCAACGCGTCGTCGCCTACGAGCCCGGGGCCGAAGACGACCTCTCCAGGAACCTGCTGCCTAGAGGACCGATGATATTCGAGGTGGACGGTGACTACTTCGAGGCGATGGGTGTTCCACTGCTGCGGGGCCGGCCTTTTCGCCGGCTCGACAGTGCCCCCGAGGCGGAGCGTGTCGTGATTATCGACGAGATCCTGGCCTGCAAGCTCCGCCCGGACGGCAACGTCGTTGGCTCGCTGATTCAACATGGCTGGGGCTCGGAGCTGGAGCTGTGCCGCGTGGTCGGGATCGTGCCGAGCGTGCGCAACCTTGCGGGCGTGACATCGGAATGGTCCCACCTTTATGAGCCGCTCCGTGCCGAGCATGTGCCCATCTACATTCACCTGCGCGCTGCGCGTGCGACGCCGCAAGCCGAGGCCGCTCTGGTGCGGAGCATCGCGGCCCAGATCCGCAAGATCGATTCGCGTCTGCCGCTCGTTTCGGTGACGAGTCTGACAGATCAGCACCGCAACGGTTCGACCGTGCGACAGATGGGAGTGGCTGCCAAACTGGCCGCCATGTTCGGGACCATGGCCCTGTTCCTGGCTGGCCTCGGGCTCTACGCGGTCAAGGGCCACGTGGTCGCGTCTCGCACGCCCGAGATCGGCATTCGCATGGCCCTCGGCGCCACCCGATGGGACATCGCGGCTCTGGTCTTCCGTCAGGGCGCGGTCGCGACGCTCGTGGGGTTGTCGCTCGGCATCGTGTTGGCTGCCGTCCTGATGGGGCTGATTCGCAGTGGTCTCTACGGCGTCAGTCCCATCGATCCCGTGAGTATTGTTGCGACCGTGACGCTGCTGGTGGTGACGTCGGTCCTGGCCGGCTACCTCCCGGCCCGGCGCGCCGTGAGCATCGATCCGATGGTGGCCCTGCGCTACGAATAGGAGCCATATGATGGAAACCTTGCGGCAGGACGTTCGCTATAGTCTTCGTATGATACGTCGCGATCCCGGTTTTGCCGTGATTACGGTACTGATTCTGGCCGTGGCGATCGGCGCCAACACGGCGCTGTTCAGCGTGGTCAACGCTGTGATGCTCAGACCCTTGCCCTACCGGGATCCCCATCGCCTCGTGCGAATTCGCTACGAAGATGTCCCGTGGAAGGAGAGATTCTCAAACCGCCCGAATTTCGCCATGCTGCGCGAGCAGAATCAGGTGTTCGAAGCGCTTGCCGGCTACTGCGGTCGCTCCTCTTATGTCGTGGGGATCGAAAGGCCGCGTGAGATGCGGTCGTGTGAAGTGACCTGGAATCTCTTCTCCCTGCTGGGCGTCCAGCCCCTGCTGGGGCGCAGTTTCCTGCCGGAAGATGAAGAGTTGGGCAGTCCACCTGTCGTGGTTCTGAGCCACGCTTTTTGGAAGGAGGAGATGGGTGGCGACCCGGAGGTTATTGGCAAGAGCATCCGCATGACGCAAAGCCGGACGAGCGTCGACGTCACCACGGTCCTGAGTCACGCCAGCTACACCGTTGTGGGGGTCATGCCGCCCGGCTTCGAGTTTCCCTTTGCGCGCTCCATACCGTTCTGGACCCCCATGGTGCCGGACGAACGCCCGGAAGAACTCTGGCCTCAGCCGGTGGTGCCCTTGGGTCGGCTGAAAGCACGCGTCACTCTGGAGCAGGCGGATGCGGAGCTCGCGGTGCTGGCCGGTCGTCTGTGGCAGGCCAACGCCAGTGCCGACCTCAGCGGTCGCCGGGTGTACGCCCAGCGGCTGCTGGATACGATTGTGGCAGGGTATCGGAAAGTGCCCTTGCTGCTGCTCGGTGCGGCTGGATTTGTCCTGCTGATCGCCTGCGCCAATGTCGCCAACCTGTTCCTGGCGCGCGCCACGGCGCGGCAGCGCGAAATGGCGCTGCGCGTGGCGTTGGGCGCGTCGCGCCGTCGGGTCGTCCGGCAAATGCTCACCGAGAGTCTCCTGCTGAGCCTGGCCGCCGGCCTCCTCGGGCTGCTGCTGACGTTCTGCGCCGTCAAGGGATTGGTGCATTTGTGCCCCGCGGAGATTCCGCGCTTACAGGAGACAAACGTCAGTTTGCTGGCCCTCGGTTTTACGCTGGGTCTCTCGGTCCTGACCGGTCTGCTGTTCGGCATGATGCCGGCCTGGCGGGCCTCCGACGTCGGCGTGATGGAAACCCTCAAGGAAGGCACCGGGCGGACCACGGGCGGCCGCGGCTGGCGACGCCTGCATAGCGGCCTCGTGGTCACTCAGCTGGGGCTTTCCCTCGTCCTGCTCATCGGCGCGGCGCTGTTGATTCGCAGCCTGATCGGCCTGGCGCACATGGACCTGGGATTCCGTCCGGAGCAGGTGCTGGCCTTCTGTATCGAACTGCCGGAAGCCAAGTACGAAGAAGATGCCCCGCGCATCGCGTTCTTCGATACGTTGCTCGAACGACTCCCCACGCTTCCTGGCGTCCGCTCGGCGGCGGTGACGTACCATCTCTCCGAGCTGACCGGTGAGCGCATGATGATCGGTTTCTCCCTCCCGGGTCGCGGGGAGCACATCGCCCAGTTGCTCGAGATCTCTCCCGACTTCTTCGTGACGATGGGCATCAGGCTTCTGCGTGGGCGAAACCTGGTGGATCAGGACCAGGAGCAGAACAATGTCATCATCGATGAGACCCTCGCCAAACGGTATTTCCCCAACGCCGATCCGGTGGGGCGGAAGCTGGGTGATCACATGACCATTGTAGGCGTCGTGAATACGGTGCGGGACTTCCTGACCCCGAATCCGGTACAGGGAGTCGTCTATGCCAGGGGCAGTGCCGTCACGGGAGCAGGCGTCTTCGTGGTGCGAACCGACGGAGATCCGATGCCTCTGGCCCCGGCGGTTCGAGACCAGGTGGCCCAACTGGAAAAGGACCAGGTGATCAAGACCATCGCGCCGCTGGAGGCGATGTTCTCTCAGACATTGGCGCCGCGCCGCTTCGTCATGATCTTGCTCGGTTTGTTTGCGGGCATCGCGCTGGCCCTGGCGACGGTCGGCCTCTACGGCCTGCTGCAATACAGCACCACCCGGCAGACGCACGACATCGGCATCCGCATGGCTCTGGGGGCCAGGAGAACGGACGTCTTGCGAGCGGTCATGGGGCACGGTCTCAAGCTGACCCTCATCGGTGTGCTGGTGGGCGTGGCCGGCGCCGTGGCCTTGACCCGGGTCCTGTCCAGTCTCTTGTACGATGTCACACCCACCGACTTGGTGACACTGGTATTGGTCTCGTGTATGCTGATGGTCGTGGCTCTGTTGGCCAGCTACCTCCCGGCCCGCCGCGCCGCGCGGATCGACCCAATGGTGGCGTTGCGGTACGAATAGGAGAAGACGGATGGAGACACTCTGGCAGGACGTTCGCTACAGTCTTCGCATGATGCGTCGCAACCCGGGCTTCACGGCCATCGCGGTTCTGATCCTGGCGGTGGCCATCGCGGCCAACACGTCGCTGTTCAGCGTGGTCAACGCCGTGATGCTGAGGCCCTTGCCCTATAAGGACTCGCATCAGTTGGTGTCGATCAAGAAATCGCCCTTTACCGACCGGACCGAGCGGTTCAGGTATCGTCCGAACTTCCTCTATCTGCGGGAACACAACGACGTGTTCGAATCGGTCGCCGGCGGCACGGGTTGTCCGCTGTACGTCCACGGGATAGAGACTCCCCATCAGGTCTTTGGCCTTGACGTCACGGCCAACCTCTTCTCCCTGTTGGGTGTCCAGCCGACACAGGGGCGCGGATTCGGCCCGGAAGACGAGGAGCCCGAAAGTCCGCGCGTCGTGGTCGTCAGCCACGCCTTCTGGCGGGATCATCTGGGGGCGGACCCGAATGCGATCGGCCGGAACCTGACCCTCACCTGGTGGAAGCGCAACGCGGATTGGGACGTCGACATGGTGTCCGAAATCCATACGATAGTCGGTGTGATGCCTCCCGGCTTCCGGTTTCCCTTCCACAGGCCGGCACAATTCTGGCGAGCGCTTGTTTTCCCCGAAGGTCCGGCGCAGCCTTATGACTTCCCGATTACCCCGGTGGCCCGTCTGAAGAAGGGCATCACGCCACAGCGGGCCAGGGCAGATTTGGAGGTTCTGGCCAGTCGTCTCTGGCCAGCCGAGACTGCCGACGGCGCACCCACTACCGTTGACGTACACCGGTTTCTGGATGGACTCGTCCGCCATCATCGGAGGTTGCCATTGCTATTATTGGGGGCGGCGGGATTCGTGTTGTTGATCGCTTGTGCCAACGTCGCCAATCTGTTCCTGGCCCGTGCTACGGTTCGGCAGCGCGAGATGGCCATGCGCCTGGCGCTCGGGGCCGGACGCGGTCGTCTCATGCGTCAGATGCTCACCGAGAGCCTCCTGCTCAGTCTGGCGGCCGGCGGCCTGGGTCTGATCCTGACGTTCTGCTCAGTCAAGGGATTGGTGGCCCTGTGCCCGGCCGACATCCCGCGCTTGCAGGAGACGAACGTCGATCTA
>CP070782.1:1854036-1858264 GCA_020346325.1 Phycisphaerales bacterium | reverse complement strand
GCGTAGTTCCTGAGGTTGGCTTCGAAAGGCGTCTGGAGGCCGTTGAGCACGTAGGTCTCGTTGAACGTGCCGGCGAGGCCACCCTCACCACTGGCGCCGTTGTCAGCGGTGACAAAGATAAGCGTGTTGTCCAGTTCACCGATCCGCTCGAGCGTTGCGACAATGCGGCCGATCTGGAAATCGACGTGCTCCATCTGCGCGGCGAAGACCTCCATCTGCCGCGCGTACATCATCTTGTGTTCCTCATCGAGCGAATCCCAGGCGGGGATTTCCGGGATGCGTTCCGTCAGCTTCGTGTTCTGGGGAACGACCCCCAGTTCCTTCTGCTTTGCCAGGATCATCTCACGGGCCTTGTCCCAGCCCATGTCGAACCTGCCACGGTATTTGGCCCGGTATTCGGCTGGCGCCTGGTGAGGCGAGTGCATGGAGCCCGAGGCCCACAACATCATGAATGGGAGGTCCGGCTTGATAGACTTGTGACCGGTGATCCAGCCAATGGCACGATCGGCCAGATCCTTGTCGAGATGATAGGTTTCCTTGTACTTTTCCGGCGTGTGGTCGTTCCACATCACGGGGATGAACTGGTGGACATCGGCGGCCATGAAACAATAGGAATGCTGAAAACCTTCCCCGCTTGGCCAGCGATGGAACGGCCCCACCTGGGAAACTTCATAGAGCGGGGTGTGGTCCCACTTGCCAAGAGCGTAGTTGATGTAACCAGCCTCTCCAAGGTAATTAGCCACGGACTTGGCGCTTTCAGGCATGATGGCGTTGTAACCCGGGAAACCCATGGCCGTCAGTGCGTGACTACCCAAGCCGATCGAGTGCGGATTGCGCCCGGCCATCAGGGTCGCCCGCGAAGGCGAACAAAGCGCCGTCGTGTGGAAATTGTTGTACCGCAGGCCGTTGGCGGCCAACCGATCGATGTTCGGCGTCTCGATCAGTCCACCGAACGACTGCCCTAGTTGTGCGAACCCCACATCGTCCAATAGGAAGATGATGACATTCGGTGCACCTTCCGGCGGGCGAACCTCCGGCGCCCACCATTCCTTGCTGTCCTCATACCGTCTGGCAATCTTGCCTTCGAACTCTGCCGCCTCAATCAAGGACGGGGCGGCCACTATTAGCACACCGAGTGCAATCAGCACGATTCCGGTCTTCCCCGTATTCATTGTTCTTCTCCTTTCACGCAGTTTGCGTTTCGTCTCTATTGCTGCAACCTGAGTACCATTGCTTCGAACGCGCTTCTTGCGCGTGGATCAAGTCTCTCGTTGGCTTGAGCCGCCCGATAGACGCCGATGGCCTTCTGCCGGTCCCCTCGCTGTAGATAGATCGACCCGAGCAGGGCGTAGGCATCGCCATATGGCACTTTGCGATTGACAATGCCCTCAAGAACGGCGACAGCTCGGGTGGTCTGTCCGCGCTGGTGGAGGAAGAAGGCGTAGGTATAACCGTATTTCCCGTCGTTGGGCCGCAAGCGGAAGGCTTGGCGACACCATTTGAGACTTTCCTCCGATCGATCCTCAGCGATCAGAACACCGAGGTTGTAGGCGGCCGCAGCCGAGTTGGGATCGGCCTTCAGCGCCGCCCGAAAGGCTTGCTCGGCCTCCTTGGGGCGCTTTAGTTCGCCCAGGAGCATTCCGAGATTCAGATGAACGATGGGGCTGTTCGGATCGAGAACCAGAGCCTTGCGGAAAGAAGCTTCGGCTTTGTCGTTGTCGCCGGTTGCGTTATAGACGAAGGCCATATTCACATGGGGCGGCATGAAATCCGGCCGCAATTTGACCGCCGTCTGGTACGCGTCCAGCGCCTTCTCGTGGTCCCGGCGCTCCATGTAGATATTGCCCAGGTTGTAGTGGGACGTGTAGTCATCGGGCAGCGCGTGCAGAGAGGCCATCAACTCATTCGTCGCCCGCCCAACCTGGGCCTGATACGCGCCTTGGTATCGCTCCAGAGGCACAGCGGCCAAGGCCGCCGCCGCCCGCACCCGCACCAACCGATATTCATCATTGGCCGCCCCCACCAGCGCGCGGAATGACGCAGCCGTGGGACTGCCATCCAGAGCCTCGACAGCCGCGGCCCGCACCAGGGGCGACGGATCATTCTCCAGTACTTTGACAAGGACGATCCATTTCTCGTCGGAATCACAGGCCCGCAAGAGCCGAATCAGCGAACCGGCAAAGACCTCATCCCGATCCTTGCGTTGCACGTAGGCCAAAATCTGATCCAGGTTGCTCCAGTTTTGACGGCGGGCCTGGTCTACGTAATCAGCCAGTTGCAGATACTGCTTCTGACGGGTCACCATGCCCCACTCCTTGACCTGCTGCTGAGCCCACGCGGCATCCTGATCCTGATGGCAGAGGTTGCAGGCATTGTCCGATTCGTACTTGAGGGTGGCGGCCGGGACCGGCGGACGCATGGAATGGTCCGTACGGTTCATGTGCGCAAACCGCGTCATGGGCATGTGACAGGAAACACATGTGGGGCCGCCATCTACAGGCTCATGGTGAGAATGGGCGGCTACGGCATCCACCCGACTCTGATGGCACGGCAGACAGGCATTATTGGCCTGGGCGGGCTCGCGGAAACGATAGCGCCCACTCGATGTATGGCAATGCATGCAGTCCAGTTGGCCACCCTTGGCGCAAGGGCTCATGCGCCAACTGGTCATGGTATAGTTCTCACCCAGGTCACGACCGTCCGGATAGAAGTCGCGATTCTCGAGCGTCACCAGGTCGAAATGATCGAAGTACCGCTCGCCCGGCGTGAAGGACGCCGTGATCGGGCTCATCTTGGCGTGACAGGAGTTGCACATGGAGTTCATCTGCTCGGCCGAGAAGGTATGTGTGCTGATGAGCCCCAGGTCATTCGGCTCAACGCCTGTCTCCTCCGCTCGCTGGTAGAGCTTCACATGCGCTTCGCCCGGTCCGTGACACGCCTCGCAATTGATGCCCGGTTCAGCCCATTCGGTGTGGTAGGTATCGGTGTCCAGGTCGTAGTTCCGGGACAGTTGACTGACATGACAGGTGTAGCAGGAGGTGTTGAACGTATAGAGTGGATCGGTCCAATGGACCGGCGCATCAGACTCAACGCCGGGGAAATGGCGCACCCCACTGGCGGCCGTATCGAACCATTGCTTCTGGTGGACATCATACGCCAGCGGCAAGGTCTGGAGGCGACCTCGCTCATAGGGCGTCAGGAAGTAGTAGACATTCTTGCCTCCGAGAACATGGACGATCTCATACCGCTTCCGGCCCTCAGGTCCGTTCTCCACCATCGCGCCCTCGCGGCCCTCGATATCCACACGGTAAGAGAACGACCCGATCGACACCGCCTCTGGCTGGGCGGTAAGGCAGGTCCGTGCAAACCCAGCCGTGTAGGGCTGCATCGCCAGGCCATGGTGAGAAGGCGCCCACAGTTCGTAGAACCGTTCGTGGCATTGCCGGCAACTCACCGAGCCGGCGAACTGATCCTCCGTAGCTGGTTGCGGGGGCCTCGCACCAGCGAAAGTCGATGCCGGACCGACAAGCCATAGGCCCGTGCAGATCGCCGCTTGGCAGACCATAGGGGCAAGCGTGGTTCGCTTCATGTCACACCTCGATCGTCTTCCAAATGCTTGACGCCATTGCCCTTGGCTGATCCGGGGGGCCAGCACAAGTGTCGACATGTCGGGTGATCATCTGGACCAGGACCGATGCCACCTCGGTGAACGCCACCGGCAGCGAGTAGCGGCCCCCGTGGAGGGCTGCCGTGCCCTCCGTGAGGATGACGATGAGACAGCCGACTCTCTCCAGATCATGCCGCGTCAGGTTCGGGTAGCGAACCGAAGCATGCTGGACGAAGCGACCGATGAGATCGGCGTAAAGATTGCCCATTGCCTCACGGACTTCGGGGTATTGAGAAGATAGGACCAAAAGTTCGCGAGGCAGCCGGGCGGCCCTCTCACTCTTCGCATCGTGCAAGCGCCCCTCCACGAACGGTCTGATTCCCGCACTGGTATGGAGTAGCTGCTTCGAGAGCAGGTGTTCGAATTCCCTCAGATAGCCGTCGACGAGGCCATTAACCATTCCGGTGATCAGTAGCTCTCTACTGGGAAAGTGGTAAGTTAGGTTCCCGACGCGCAGCCCCGCCGCTCCGGCAACCACACGCATACTGACACGGTGGTGTCCAGAGGTCAGCGGCGTTTGTTCGGCAGCTTCCAGAATGCGCCGGCGGGTCTCATCGCCGG
>CP070782.1:1843776-1853936 GCA_020346325.1 Phycisphaerales bacterium | reverse complement strand
GCTCGGGGTGGACATCGAGGGAATCGTTGGCCCAGATGTATGACGACGTTCGGGCCCAGGCTGTTGAGTTCAGTCAGCGGGACTACCAAGAAGACAGACAATTTGGCAAGGCCGACATTCTGAAGGTGCCCGAGATGTTCTGGGAGATCGATCATCACTTTCAGGAGTTGATTGGCAAGGTGGTTGCCAACCGCGGTGTCGGCATGCCGATTTTCGAAGCGATGCAGACGATTCGCTTCCGGCTGGACCGCTCCGGCGCCCTGCTGGAAAGCGAATCGTTGTCTCAGATTACCGCCATGCCCAGGCATTTTGAATTCAACCGCCCGTTTCTGGTGTACATACAAAAGCGCGGGGCCCAGCAACCCTTCTTCGTGATGTGGGTGGACAACGCCGAGTTGTTGGTGCCCCGCTAGGGCAGGTGTGGGCGAAACATATTAATCAATTCCATACTGTTCTTGCAGGCGGCGGTGGTGTATCCTGGTAGCGATGCATTAGGCTAAGGAACTCTTGGGCAGTCGGAGAGTTGACGATGAAGCCACAACGCAAGCGCCGGATCGATGATACCGCCCCTGAGGCGCTGAATATGCAGTGCACTCTCTATCGCGGCATGTCGGAGGCTGAGAAGCTCAAGCTTGTTTTCGAGACGTATCACGCCGGCAAGCGGCTGGCAATCACGGGGCTGCGGATCCGCCACCCCGAGGCCGACGAGGCCGAGATCGAGCGGCTCTGGGCTCGGCAGCACCTCGGCGACGAACTGTTCGACGCGGCCTATGGAGCGCTCAGCCGTGAGTGAGATGCGGGAGATTCAGGTGTTGAAGCGGCTGGCCGAGGTGCTCGACGCGCTGGGCATTCCCTACGCCATCGGCGGCTCGATCGCCAGCAGCATGTACGGGACGGTGCGCTTCACGCGCGATGCCGACATCGGGATCTACCCCTTCCCATCCGTTGCGAACAAGTTCTACGAGATGCTCAAGGACGAATTCTATGTCAACGAGCAGGCGATGCAGGAGGCTTTGAGCTGTTGCGGCAGCTTCAACATCGTCCATTTCGAGACTGCCTTCAAGATCGACCTGTTTCTGCTGGGCCCGAGCGACTTCGAGCAGCAGCTCGTGGTCCGCAGCAAGGTGGTGCGGTTGGGCGAATCGCCGGAAAGCGACCTGTGTTTCGTCTCACCGGAAGATGTGATCCTGCTGAAGCTGCGCCGGCTCAACGAGAGCGACGGGTTTTCGGAGAACCAGTGGGACGATATCCTGGGCGTGCTGGCGGTGCAGGGCCGGGCGCTGAAGTTCGAATATCTCAACGACTACGCCCGGGTTCTGGGGGTCGAACAACTGCTGGAGAGGGCGATCGCGGAGGCGGCCACGTACGTGTAGCTGAGTATGAGTCTGGAAGACAAGTACAATGCACTGCAAGCGATCCTGCGAGACCTGGGTAAGGTTCTGGTCGCCTATTCCGGCGGGGTCGACAGTACGCTGCTGTTGAAGGTCGCGGCCGAGACGCTCGGGGCCGACAACGTTCTGGCCTGTATCTCCGTCGGGGTCGTGCAGCCCAAGGGGCAACACGAGGCCGCCCGCAAACTGGCGCGGGAGGTCGGGGTCGAACTGGTGGCGGTGGAGCCGAACGATCTGAACGATCCGAAGTTCACTGCGAACACGCCGCAACGGTGCTTTCACTGCAAGCGCAATATCTGCAAAGCCCTGCTCGAACTGGCGGCCGAGAAAGGCCTGGACCACGTGGTCTTCGGGACGAATGCCGACGATGCCAGCGACTTTCGGCCCGGCAATCGCGCCCTGGAATCCTTCGGCATCCGCTCGCCTCTGGCCGAGGTGGGTCTGACCAAGAGTGACATCCGCCAGCTCAGCCGGCAGTTCGGACTCTCGACCGCCGAGATGCCCGCCAATCCCTGCCTGGTCTCCCGGCTGGAATACCATTTGCCGATTACTGAGGAGCGGCTGCACCAGATCGATGAGGCCGAGCGGCTGCTGCGCCGTCTCGGCTTCAAAGAGTGTCGTGTGCGCCATCACAATACAATCGCCCGCATTGAGGTGTGCGCGCAGGATATCGCCAAGATCATCGCCGAGCCGGTGCGGACGAAAGTGCTCGATACGCTGAAAGCGCTTGGTTTCGGCTTCGTGACAGTGGATCTACAGGGCTTTCGGTCCGGGTCGCTCAACGAGTCGCTCTCAGAGGAACAGAAACAGGCCGACCCCGGTGAATAGCGCGGGGTTTTTTCTGGAGGAAATCATGCTGCGAGTTTCGGATTTTGGAATGCGATCGGTTTGGCCATCGCGTGTTTGTTCGTTCATCGTTGTCGTCCTGCTGATTCTCTGCGTGCCGGCCGGTGGGAGCGAGCTGTCGGCGATGAGCTTCAATATTCGCTATGGCACCGCTAACGACGGCGAGAATCGCTGGGAGAATCGGCGCGCGATGGTTTGTGATCTCATTCGCCGATACGACTGTGACGTGGTCGGATTGCAGGAGGCGTTGCGGTTCCAAATCGATGAGATTCGTCAGGCGATTCCCGAATACGGCGAGATCGGTGTCGGTCGCGACGATGGTAAGACCAAAGGCGAGTACAGTGCCATTCTTTACCGCACCGATCGACTGAAGGTCACCGACTCCGGGACCTTCTGGTTGTCCGATACGCCGGAAGTGGTTGCCTCGACCTCCTGGGGCAATTCCATCACGCGCATCTGTACGTGGGGCCGCTTCGTGCAGAAGGGCTCGGGCAAGGCCTTCTACCATTTCAACGTCCACCTGGACCATCGGTCCCAGCCATCCCGGGAAAAGAGTGTCGTCCTGATCGACCGGCGCATCGCCCGACGCAAGCATTCCGACCCGGTCATTCTCACGGGCGATTTCAACGCGGGCGAATCCAACCCGGTGATTCGGTACGTCAAGGGTGACAAAGAGGCCGTTGCCAAGCCCGCCGTACCGCTGGTCGACACGTTCCGCGTGCTGCATCCGGAGGCGACGGAGGTCGGCACTTCCAACCGCTTCCAGGCCAGGCGTTCGGGCGAGAAGATCGACTACGTGTTTGCCCAGGCCGACATCGAGGTACTGGAGGCGAAGATCATTTTCGATATGCTGGGCGGGCGTTGTCCCTCGGACCACTTCCCCGTCATGGCGCGCCTCGAACTGCCGAAGTGAGCGGCACGCCGCGGTTGCCGGATACTCCCGATCTAGCGGGCTTCGACGGACTGGCGCAGGGCGCGGCAGGAGGCGAAGAATTCGTCGGGCGACATTTCCTGGAGGAAGACCAGGCCGCGGGTGGCGCGGATCAGGGCGCTGGAGTGGTTGTGGAACCACTCGCGACCCAGGCAGGTCTTGATCTTGCGGTACTGCTCGACCTGGATACGCTGGGCCAGCTCTGAGAAGGGGCCGTCGTGTTCGTAGCTGGGGAAGGACGCATCCTTCTGGGTGATGAAGGAGTTCATGAAGGCGTCGTGCATGATCGAGAACATCCCCAGGGTCACGGGCACGAACACGTTGGCCTCCGAAGGATCGAAGCGGAACCAGACATTGCGATAGCCCCAGATCTTCAGGTCGGTCCTGTCGTGGTTCTCCAGATGGATTCGGATTGCCTCGGCCATGGCCTGCATGACTTTGTAATGCGTATCGGGTCCGCTGGCCTCCGGATCGAATGCCACGGTGATGACATGCGGATCGATGCGCTGGAGCTCGGCGACGATGGGAGGGACATCCTCATCCATCGTCGGCTCCTTGGTGAAGATGTCACCCTGGTAGAAGCCCAGGCGCAGGTGCCGAACGTTTTCACACTGCCAGCCATAATAGCCCCAGAGGCATTCGGCCTCCCACTCACGGGACATCCCCTTGAGCTTCTGCACGTCCTCGAGGTCCTACTTACCGGGGTAGGTCGTCGTGAAATACTCCTCCAGTTCCGCAATACGGCGGTCCAGGTCAGCGCGGCAGTCTTCGCCGAACAGTTCGATCAGGTTGCGCAGCATGCGGCGGGCGCGGCCCTCGGCCTTGTCGTGTTCGTTGCGGCCCGCCACGCCGTCGAGGTACTGCCAGACATCGCGATTACGGTCGATCATATTGTTGGGCACGAAGTAGCCTTGGCCGATCAGCTCGCGGAATTCGGCCGTGCCCAGGAACTGACGCAGATTGGCGATCTCGGCCCGCATGAATTCGTTGGTCACGGCGGTGAAGCCGCTGGTGAGCGTGATGAAATGGTGCTCGTTGGTCATGCGGCGAAAGTGACGGACGACTTGGGCGAAGTACCCGAGCATGACATCGTCGTGGTGGGGCTCCGTGTGCAGGAAGCGTTTGTTCTTGTAGACGCGCAGTCCGTTTTCTATCTTGGCAATCAGATGATCGTGAACCATGCGGGCGAGGGTCTCAAGCGGTTCGTCCCGGCGTTCCAGGGCCGCGGCGACCAGGCGGTTGGCACGGCAATCTTTCTCCGTCAGATCGAGCAGGCGCTTGTTTTGCTGGGCGGCTAACTCGACGAGTGCCTTTTCGACATCCGCATCGCTGATCTTCGGTGTCTTCCTAAAGACTTCGACCTGGCGCTCGGCGAGCCCGACGGCAGCGCCCCGGGTGATGTAGAACCGGGCGTTGGGCAGGTGCCGGAGGCAGCTTGCCGGCGTGTTGATATGGTCGTCGGATTGAATGGCCTGCGCCGCCAATGCGGCCTTGGCCTGTCCAGCCGCGATAACCACGGCCGTACATTCGGGATTGCGCGTGATAGTCCGCAGGCCGATCGTGATCACTAGGCACCGGCGGGCCATCTCGATTCCGCCGAGGTCCGTGGCGGCGGCCGCCTGCGTCTCGTAGTTGGTCGGGCACAGGCGCGTCGTGGAGTTGTGGTCCGAGCCTTTGATATTGAAACCGATATGCCCGTCCGGGCCGATCCCGCCCAGGAAGAAGCCGATGCCTCCCAATGCGCGGATGCGCTGCTCGTATTGCATGCACCACTGGTCGACGTCTTCGAGCAACTGCTTCTCGCGTCGTTCAAGATTGGTGCGGGCCTGGCGATAGCGCAGGGACAGGTCCACGTGCTTGTCGGGCCAGACATCGAGGAGGGTTTCGCCCGCGCGCAGCCCGATGGCGGAGGAATCGATGAGCAGCGTCTTCTCCGGATCGAGGCCGAAGCCCTCGATGTAGAAATGTTTGACGTAGTGGTTGAAGCTGTTGTGCTGGGCCGAATCGAGGGGATAGAAATCATCGATTTGCACGAAGTGCAGGCTTGCCATATCCGGTTTCGTCGCTGGGTCGATGCCTGCCGCTTCCAGGGTGCGGCGGATCTCGGGCGTCTCCCAGCCGTCCAACAGACGACCGACCCAGTTAATGAAGTGTTCGGGCGTCTTGCCGGTAGGCAAGGAGATAACACCGCCCGGGTTATTCTGGACCCATTCCAGGAAACGCATGGCGGCCAGTTTGCCGAGGGTAGGGAAATTCTCCACGACAATCGTCGGGATCTTCTCCGTCGGAGGATACAGGACGTCGAAGGACGAGGCCTTCACGGCGATTTCTTCAACGGGGGTCAGGATGGTGCGTGGTTCTTGTTTCATTCTTGCGCGCTCAGGCATTGCGTTGCCTTGCAGTCGTATTCGACCCCCTTCCTCGCGACGGTGGGCCGCGAGACCAGAGGCGATCTTGTATGTTCGTGTTTACCTGGCTGCCGATCGTACCGGCGATGGTTGTATCAGTTTGTCAGGCCGGCAGTGGCGGCTCCCAGCAAGGTGGCGTTCTCGACGGCGATGATTTCGTAGGCGATGCCTTTCTGGTCCACGAGGTATTGCTTGAGGTAATACTCCACCTTCTGCCGCAACGATTTCAGATGGTAAAATGTCGTCCCTTCGGCCACGATGCAGACAGGTCGGCACGGGTTCTGTCCCTTGTCCGACTTGATCGCGGCCGACGAGAGATTGGCCGCGGTGAGTTTGGCTGCCCGCTCGATCAACGCATCGGCCAGGCAATAGGCGGTTCTCACGTCGGCCGGCGCGGCCTCAGCCAACGCCTGGCCCAGCAGGTTGTCGGCTCGCTCCGGGGCGCTCATGAACTCGCTGATGTCCTTTGTCGTCGCCTCGGGAACCGCCGGCAGGTTCTTCGCGGCCGCTTCGGAGAAGAGGCCTTCCTTCGCGGCCGCCTTGATCGTCGCCATGCAGAGCGGCCCCAGGTAGGCGCCCGAGATCATTTTCTCGAAGACGTTGACGCCCGGGCTGGCCGAGGCGGCGTCGAATTGCTCGTCGATCGTGCCACGTGGAGCCTTGCCGAAACCGCCCGACTCGACGTTGACGATCTGGCTCTTGGCGGGATCGAGATCGCTGGCCTTGGTGATGTTGCTGTTGTGCTCGATATAGGCAGTGTTAGTACCGGTTCCCAGGATGAAGCCGATGTAGCTGTCGTAGTTAAATCCGCTATCGGCGCCACGTCCGGCCAGCAGCGTCGCGACGGTGTCGTTGAGCAGCACCATCTGCTTGGCACTGGACGAGGTCGACTGAACGATCGCCTCGTTCAGACCGGCGCCGATCATCTTACCCACGACTTCGGGGGCCTTGATCTCTTTGGAGAAGTAGAGGACACGTCCGTCCTTATTCGGTGACATCTCAATCGGGTAGGAGAAGCAGAATCCCACGCTATCACTCTTGCCGATCACGTCCTTGGCATAGCCAGCCATGGTGCCGAAGAACTCGACTTTGCTGACCTCCTCCTTGATCCCGGGCATGGCGAAGACCTGGAAGTCGGCGATCTCCGGCTCGCCTGCATCCTTGAAGCAGACCGTGGCGACGCGGAAGTTGGTCCCGCCGGCGTCCATGACGATCACGGGCGTGTTGCGGGGCAGTTCGCGTTCGGTCTCGATGTACGTAGGTAGCATAGCCAGAGAGCCGTCGTTGGTGGTCAGGCCGCGGGTCATCTCCTCGAGGAAGAGACCGCAGGTCTGGTCGATATCAATGTCCGCGTGATACATGCCGTGCTTGGCCAGAAACGACGCCACATTGTTCTTCACATCTTTCACTGACTCATCTCCTACGTGTTCGGTTGTCCAAGCTTGCTCACTCAGTCGGAATACCCATCGGGGTGGTCGCGGTGCCACTTCCAGGCGCTGGCCACCATGGTTTCGAGTTCCGGCTTCTCGGGCGTCCAACCCAGTTCGTTCCTGGCTCTGGTGGCGTCCGAGGTCAGGACGCCCGGATCGCCCGGTCGCCGCTCGGCCTCGACTGCCTTGAAATCCTTCCCGGAAACGCGCTTGACCGTCTCGATGACCTCACGCACGGAATAGCCCTGCCCGTTGCCGAGATTGTAGACTTGCTCGGCGCAGTCGTCCAGCTTGTTCAAGGCCAGTAGATGGGCCCGGCACAGATCGTCGATATGGATGTAGTCGCGGATGCAGGTGCCGTCCGGCGTGTCGTAATCAGTGCCGAAGACCTTGATATCCGGCCGCTGGCCCAGCGCCGCCTGAATGATCAGCGGAATCAGGTGCGACTCGGGGCGGTGATCCTCGCCGCGCGCGCCGTCACTGCCGGCGCCGCACGCGTTGAAGTAGCGCAGAGCTGCGTAGTTCAGCCGACCCGTCCGGCTTTGGTAGTGGCACATGCGCTCGACGGTCCACTTGCTGTGGCCATACGGGTTGATCGGGGCCTTGGGCATCTCCTCCGTGATCGGGACGGTCCGGGGCATGCCGTAGACCGCGGCTGTACTGCTGAAGACGAACTTGCCAACGCCGGCCGCCTCCATGGCCGAGAGCAGGTTCTGCGTGTTGGAGACGTTGTTGTGGTAGTATTTCAGCGGTTCGGCGACGGATTCGCCCACCTCGATCCAGGCCGCGAAGTGCATGACAGCCTCGATGTGCCGCGTTCTGAAGATATCCACGAGCAGATCATGGTCGGCTAAATCACCCACCACCATCTCAGCGTTTGCCACGGCGGCTCGGTGGCCCTTGCTGAGGTTATCGAAAACGACCGGCTCGTGGCCTTCTGCGGCCAGCATGGCGGTCATGTTACTGCCGATGTACCCGGCGCCCCCACAGACGAGTATTTTCATGGTGTTTCGTCTTCCTCCGGTTGCGGAATTCTCTGGATGATACGCTTCAAAATCCTGTCGGCCAGCGCCGGGTCGTCCTCCAAATCGATCCAGGCGAGCCCTTCTTGCTGCTCGGGTCGCAGTTCCAGTCGTTGGATGGTGGGCGTGCTGGCCGAATACATACGATAAGCCTGGGAGACACTGGTGATTTCGTTGGCCGGCAAGCTCAGTCGCTGGACGCGCACGGTACAATCGATCCGCAACTGGTCATCGCTGGGCTGGACGTGGATTTCCACCCATCGGCGGAGTGTGTGTAGGCTGGCCTCCGCCGTCTGTTCCGGACCGGCGTTGTCGGATCGCCAGAATTCGAAGAACTGGGCTCCGGTCAGGGGTCTGGTTCGGATGACCCCCTCAGTCGGATCCGCTTTTTCCACGACGAAGTGCATGCGGCTCAGCGCCGCTTTAGCAGCCGCCGTCGCTTCAGCCATGCTGATGTCCGCGACATTTACGAACCCATCTTTCGGAGTGGGCTTCGGCGCCGTCGCGCAGCCGGCTGCCAGGGCCAGGCACACCGACATCCAGAACACTCTGTTTCTCATGTAGTTACACATGCGTTTGATCCGTGCAAATTGAGCGCCGATTATACGCGTCCCGTGGTCGTCTCTCAAGCACGATCAGAAAACAAAGCGGAGAATCCGCCGTGCTGAGACTCAGGCAACGATGCCGCTGATGTCGATCAGGTGCATTTGTCGGCCGGCGCCGGTGTGGGGCGAATCGATGACGACGCTCCGGCCGTCGGGGCTGAAACGCGGGTGCGTGTCGCAGCGCCATTCGCCTTTGTACTCCGGTGGGAGGAAGAACCCACCCAGCGGCGTGGTCCTTCCGGTCGCGACGTGGTAGAGGTAGACCTGTTGCCTGCGATCCTTGTCCGGGTACGTGTCGTTGAGTATCCAGCGATTGCCGGGTAGATAGGTGCAGTGGCCGTTGCGGGTCATGATGCCCTTGCCGACGACCTCGGCTTTGTCGGTGCCGTCCTCGTACAGGTAGAAGGCGTTAGCGTGCGAGGGATGCCAGGCCCACGCGAGGATATGCCTGGGATCGCGCCAGATGAAATGGGAGGTCTTGCCGTACGGGTCGACGATCTGGATATCCTCGCCCTCGGCGGTGGCGGTCAGCATGCGGGTGCCGAAACCGCCCACGCTGCGGTACTGCGAACTATCCCAGGGCCGCCAGCGGTGCAGGAGGATGAAGCGGGAACCGTCGGTGTTGAAGAGCAGATGATTGAAATAGTGTTTGGCGGTCTTCGGGTTGCCCGGGATCTCGCCAAACTGGGCGATCTCGGCCAGCGAGATGATCAGTTTGGCCTGGCCTGAGTCCAGATCGATGCGAACTATCCCGGAATCATGCGGGGCCAGCTCCCGACCGTACGGGTCCGGCAGACCCGCGTAGCCATAGCCCGGTCGCATGTCGTTGATGCGGCGGAAATCGGCCGCTACGGCCGTCTTGCCATCGGGGCTGACCGTATAGATCGGATGGGGTAGTGTTCGTTGGGCTCCGGTGCGAGTGTCGAGAACGTGGCAGACGAAGCGCTCGCCCCGCCGGGCATTCCAGAGGATTTCACGGTCCGAGCCTGGGCGCCACTGGAGCATGCAACCCTGTTGCCATCCCCAGGAGCAGCTTTCGCCCAGCTCGATCCAGCGATCCCCGTCTTGGAGGTCCACCATACCGATCTGGATGACGTCTTCGGCCTTCGGGCTGCGGTGTTCGAAGTCGACCTCCATGCCCAGCGCGTACCGCCCCGTGGGATCGAACTGGAGCTTGTCGTAATAGCCAAACCAGTGGCACTTGGGGCCACGCGTGATGGTCCGGGCCGGCGGCAGGCTCCGGCCCGGAGCTCCAAGGGAAGTTATCGCCCCTGGAAGGGTCAGGGCGGCCACCGAACCGGCGGCGTACTGGATGAAACCACGACGCGTCAGACCTTGATCTGCCATAATCCGGCTCCTGTCTTCCGGCGGCGTTCACGGGTGGAATCCCGCTTCTCTGCGCTCACAAGTCTCCTGGCATGGTATACGGTGTCGGCCGTTCGTACAAGGGGGGTTGCGCGGCCGCTCGCCCAGAAGCGATCAGGCTGGGAAAGACTGTTGGTCTTGCGCTCTCGGCAGCTAAAGGTG
>CP070782.1:1839705-1843676 GCA_020346325.1 Phycisphaerales bacterium | reverse complement strand
TCGCAATCCAGCCCGCAAGATACCCCCACGCGTTGAACCGCCACCATACGACTTGGAGGATATTGGGCAGCCAGATACCCGCCATCATCAACCAGAGCGCGAAGATCAGCCAGCGTGTGATCTCTTCCATCATCAAACCGTAGAAGAAAGACCCGATGAGGAGCGCGAAGGTCGAAACTCGCCCGACCCACACGAGGCGTTGTTCCGAGGCACCCGGCGCGATGTAGCGCTGGAAGATGTCACGGGTGAAGTAGAGCGCCCCCAGGTTCAAGTGGCTGGAGATGGTCGAGAGATGAATGGCCAGGATGGCGCCAAAGAATACCCCGACCAACCCCGCGGGGAGCAGCTCGAAGCCGAGGCGGAACCAGCCCAGCTCGTAGTCGGCTGCATCGGTGATTCGTGGAAGCAGCGAGAAAAACGCGAGAATACCAGCGGCCCAAAAGGCGTTGCGAATCAGGGTGATGACTCCGCCCGCCCACAATCCGTACGACGCGTCGCGGACCGTCTTTGCCGACTGGATGCGTTGCGCCTCGACATACCAGTCGATGCTCGTACCCATCCCGAATCCGCCGACCACCGCGATCACCAGCATGGTGAGCCACCAGACGACTGGAAAGTCGCCCCCTAGCCAGCCCGTGAAGGCGAGGGCGTCGAGACGCCACTGTTCACCCATCTCTATAATGAGTTCCGTTACGCCGACGGGACCGCCCGCGGCACTCACGCCGACGAGCGACACGAGGATTATGGCGAAAATGGCGACGATTCCCTGCAGAAAGTCGCCCATGACGACGCCCCAGTACCCCGCGGCCAGTGTATAGAAGGCGGTGATCGTACCCGGCAGCACCAAACCGACCCATAGCGGCCAGCCAAAAACGAGGGCGCACACCTTTCCCATGGCAATCCCCACCCAACCGAGAATAAACATGTTCATAAACACCTGCCATCCAGCCATCCATCCGCGCAGCAACTCGGCGCCCAGGCCACCGAATCGCTGGGTCTGCCATTCGGCCTGGGTGTACGCCAACGAACGTCGAAAAATACGCGCCGATACGAAGGCGCCGATCGCCGTCCACGCGGTAAAGAATGTGTACCAGAGCCCGCGCAGGCCGTGGGCGTAGATGACACCGGTGACCCACATCGGCGTATCCGTTGCCGTGTGAGTGCTGAAGACGGATGAAGCGGGAAGCCACCAGGGCAGCCCCCGGCCGGCCAGAAAGAAGTCGCTTTCCGAGCGGCGAGCGAGCCGGTAAAAGAAACACGCGCCGCCAACCATCAAAAGAAGGAAGGCGACGGTCCAGAACGCATCGAGAGGTGTGAAGTTGACCATGTAATCTAGTGCCGTCGACCGGATCCGTAGACAGATAAAGGCACCAATCGCGACGGTGCCAATCTTAGCACCTGGAGACGAGCATATCAAATACGCTCTCGGTCGATGTTGCGTAACATCGAGTGCGCAAAATCGGGGAGATCGTGAGACGAAAAGAAAAGGAGTGTGTTCTCCAAGGAAGCCAAATCCGAAAGGAGGATACATCCGTAAGAGAATTAGATCTCGCCCTCTATCAAACAGTGACCGGCAGGGAGGTCTGGTGTGTGTACAGCAGTTCCTCCTGCCGGCAAGGGCGGAGGCACTCAAATAACTCGGTGAAGTTGCCTAGTGTGTGATGTACTACTGGGAAAGACCGTGGTCTCTTACCGTTCGCCGATACGAGTTGGCCAAGAAAATCAGACCGTTGTCCGAACGCAACACAAGGGCCTTTGGCCGTTGCGGGCCGGGTCCAAATCACCGGATCAAGGCATGCTCCAATGCCGCCTCAGCAACCACCTTTTTGCGCAGACCAGATCTCGCCGGTGAAGCCGGCATCAGGAGCCGGCCTTGCTGATAAGAGGGTTGACATTCGAACGTGACGAGAACAGGCTTGTGGGAGCTGACAGGATGAGACCCCATGCATGACCTGGTATACCTTTTCGACCTCGTAGTCGTGCTCGCCGTGGCCGTGGCCGTGGTGGCGCTCCTCCATCGAGTACGAATTCCGTCCATTGCCGGCTTCATCCTTGCCGGGTTGCTGGTGGGCCCCCACGGACTTCGGCTCATCGACGATGCCGCCGAGGTCGAAATCCTGGCCGAAGTGGGCGTGTCCCTCTTGCTGTTCGGCATCGGTCTTGAACTGTCTCTGGATCGCCTCAAGCGCCTCTGGACGCTGATCATCACCGGCGGAGCCCTTCAGGTTGTCCTTACGGCTGGGGCTGCTGGTGGCGTGGCCGCCTGGCTCGGGGCCCCCTGGTCCACCGCGGTATTCGTGGGCTTCCTGGTGGCGGTGTCGTCAACGGCCATCGTCTTGCGAGGACTGGAAGCCCGGGCTGAACTCGAGGCCCCACACGGTCGGCTGACACTGGGCATCCTTATTTTCCAGGACCTGTGTGTGGTGCCCATGATGCTGGCCATCCCGGTCCTCGCCGGAAGTGGCGGGTCAGCCGGCGGCATCGCTTTGACCCTTCTCAAGGCCGCCGCCATCATCGCGGGGGTGCTGGTGGCCGCCCGGCGAGTGGTGCCCTTTGCGCTGGGCTTCGTCGCGCGGACAAGAGAGCGCCACTTGTTTGTCCTGTCCGTGGTGGTTGTGTGTCTGGGAACGGCCTGGGCGATCTCCAGCACCGGTGTCTCCCTGGCCCTGGGCGCATTCCTCGCAGGTCTGGTGGTTGCAGGTAGTGAATACCGTCACCAGGCCCTCGCGGACATGATTTCTTTGAAGGACGTCTTTACCAGCGTCTTCTTTGTTTCCGTTGGCATGCTCCTGGTGCCTCAAGACATCGCCCGCAATGCGGTACACATTGTCCTGTTGCTGGTGGCCATCCTTTTTGGCAAGTCGCTCATTGTGTTCCTGGTCGCTTCCGTGCTGCGGCTCTCCCTGCGCGTGCGGATTCTTGCTGCGGTGTCACTGGCTCAGGTTGGTGAGTTTTCCTTTATTCTCATCAGCGCCGCCCGTGGGACAGACATCTTGCCGCGTGAGCTGGAAACCCAGATCCTGGCTGCCGCCATCCTATCTATGTTCCTCACGCCGTTCGCCCTGGGCTTCGGACCCCACCTGGCGGCGGGCGTGGGTCGGCTCAGGAACCTCAACCGTCACCTGCGCATCGACGCAGCCGAAGAGGCCCCTAGGGCTGGGCGCCAGCTTCGGGACCACATCATCATTGGCGGCTACGGGTTTGCTGGCCGGGAGCTGGCCAGAGCCGTTCGGGAATGTGGCCTGCCTTACGTGGTGGTCGACCTCAATATTGACAACATTCGCGACGCTACCGAGGAGGGGCATCCGGTCTTCTTCGGTGATGTGACCAGTCCTGAGGTTATGACGGCACTGGGAGCCACCAGGGCGCGAGAGCTGGTTCTTGTCATCAACGATCCATCGGCCATTGCGCGCGCGGTCCAGGCCGCTCGGTCGTTATCTGACAACATCCATATCGTAGTGCGCACAGGATTTCTGCTGGACGTTGGACTGCTTGAGAAGGCTGGGGCCAGCGAGATTGTCGTGTCCGAGAGGGAGGCCGCCGTGGAGGTTGTCTCACGGGTTCTCAGCCGCTGCCAGATCTTGCGAAAGCAGGTGGAAGAGGAAGTGGAAAGAGTCCGCGGCGCGTCCGAAGAGTAGTTGCACCCTGGCAATCTATCCGCAGGGGTTCAGAGAGGCGATGGTAGGCCGAAGAACACAAAGCTCAAACGTGCGTCGCGTTCAAATCTGTCGGATTCCGGAAGTACAATGGGGAGACCGAGCGGATGCCGGTAGGTGCTGTCATTGAGATTCAGGCTGACCATGTCGAGCATCATGTGAAGCAGATACGCGCCATTCGTTCAGAGGTTGGTGGCATCTAACACGTATCTGGACTCCTCACGCAAGGAGTAATTTTGGTATCGGGTGGCGATGTGGGGTCTGACTGCAACCGTATCTTCGGCCTCTTTCGCTGGAGAGGTTCGGTCTCTCCGG
>CP070782.1:1834464-1839605 GCA_020346325.1 Phycisphaerales bacterium | reverse complement strand
TAGCGAATCTCGTCGTTGGGCGGCTCGGGCGGGACCGTCCGGATCAACTCCGGACGTCGGGGCCGGAAGTTGCGACACACACCGGCGCCGCTGACTTCAGTCAACACGCCCGGCGCCTCGGGATGATTGACACATTCCAGTGAGCTGGGCCAGCAGGCCATCGTGTCCCGATAGCTACGGAACCACGAGGGTCTACCGGCGAACACGCAGTTGATACAACTTCGCTTCTTCATCACTTGGCCTCCTATGCAAATCCACAATCGGCGGAGCCGTCCTGAGCGTAGTCCAACGGGCCTAATCCGCAATTCAGAGGCCGCTCCGCAGACGAGGAGCCCCTCTATAATTGGGCGAAACTGCGTGTTTGATGCGAAAAAAAGCGGGTTTTGGAGAGGCCGGAGTCGCGCAAGTCCCTGTGAGTGAAGGAATAAAAAGAGTTTTGCGTGTCACCCGGATTAGGTTCAAAAGCGCTGCGTGTTTGATGCGAAATTTCGCGCTGCGCTTGCCGGTTCGACACGCCGTTTCAGGTCAGATGCGGAGGAAGATCTTGCGGCGGCACATCCAGAGCAGGATGAGCCAGAGGATCAGCAGCACGGCGCCGCGCTGGAGGGTCTGCTCGTAGTTCGGGCCGAAGGTCTCGAAGATGTCCTGGCCCAAGTGGCGCTGGAGGTTGGCGCGGACGAAGCTGCCGCCGAGCTGCCACATGCAATAAAGCGTGATCGGGTTCAGGCCGACGACGACGAAGGGGAAGGCCCAGCGCTTGAGGCGCAGGCCTTCGATGACTGCGACGAAAGCCGCGAGCAGGAGTGTAACGACACCGCCGCTACAGATCGCCCACGAGGGCGTCCAGATGCGCTTGACGATCGGGCACAGACCCAGCCAGGCGATGGCGACGCCAACGACGATGCACGCGATTCCGAACGCAACCAGGTATGTCACTTTGCGCGCGATCGATCCTTCACGGCGCAGCAGGCCGCCGGCCAGCAGGCCAAAGATCATCGTGGCGATCGAGGGCACGAAGTTCAACGTGGCGTAGCCGCCGCGATTGAAGACGAACGTCTCCGGTCTGGGAAAAAGGTTCAGGAACCACCGGTCGAAAGTCGCGGCGAAGTTGGCGTTCTTCTCCCAATGGGCGGCCAAGCCCGTCAGGAAGGGCCAGTCGGCCGGCACGCCCACGCTCTGCCAATCGAAACCCGCGGCGGGCAACGGCTGCAAGACGAACGCCAGCCAATAGGCGAACAGAATGCCGAAAGCAGCGATCCATTGCGTGCGGGGTCGGGTGAACGCCAGGAGAAAGACCACCGGATAGCCCAGCCCGATCTGGGCCAAGACGTTGGCGAAGGACCAGACCGTCTGCCTGCTCCAAGCCGAGGAGAGAAAGACCGCCAGCAATACGAGCACGGCGGCGCGCCACAGCGCGTGGGCTAACATGCGGGCAAAGCTTTGGCCCCGGGCCTGCCGCTTGGCAAGCGAAAAAGGCAGCGCCACACCTACCATGAACATGAAAGCCGGTTGGATGACGTCCCACACGGTGAAGCCCGCCCACTCGGCGTGCTCGGTGTGGTGGGCGAGGAACTGCCAGACGGGGCTGTTGGGATACTGACGGGCGATCTGCGCGGCGCCCAATCCGGCCGAAGCCATCATCAACATGATCGCGCCGCGGTAGGCATCGAGCGACACCAGACGCTCGGTTTGGGGCAGATCGGCAGGCGGAGCACTGGAAGCGCTGTCGTCTCTGGTCATGGCGAAGGTCCGATCATCAGGCGGCGGACAGGTCAGTCAGGGTCGTTGCCGGGTTCATCCTCGAATTCATCGTCGAACTCGTCCTCCTCGTCGATGTCCTCGTCGAAGGTCCAGTGGTGCAGGGCGTCGACGAGAATGGCCGTGCCGATTTCCTTCGGATCGGCATCGTTGACCTCAGCCAATGCCCCAGCCAGCCAGGACACGAGCCCGCCGACGGCGTTGCCACAATCCTCGAACTCCAGACTCACGGGATCGTCGGTGCCGACCACGGTGCCGTGCTCCATGACGTTGACGATGAGTCGCGCTTTTGGCTGCGGTACATATTCCATGAGAAACACGCTCCAGTTGGGCTCTGCCTCGTTCGTTTCGAGCCTCAGCGCCGGGTACGCCCCGGCCCCACTGCGAAGTCTCAGCCAGCATTGTAGCGGCGCCCACACAGGCGGGCAAGCTGCAAAAAAAACGCAGCTTGCCCATCCACCGAAAGCCGGCCGAGATCGACCTGAAACTATTTCACAAATTATCCTATCCTCTCATTATTAACGTGCACGGACCGGCAAGGCGCGCATATAATCGCCTATGATAAAATACAAACACGCTCTGGCGTTGAACCCGTACTTCGGGGATTCGACGGCCATGATGGGGGTATTCCCGCCAACCGGGCTCGAGTACATCGCCGCCAGCATGCAGGGCCTGGTGGGCAAGGTCACGCTACTCGATCTGCGGCACGAAAAGGCTTACCAGAACCCTGAGACGCTCAGCGAATTCATTCGCGATGAGGTGGATCTGCTCTGCATCAGCATCCGCTGGCAGACTCGATTCAGGCACGTCTGCGAATTTATTGCGCAACTGCCGGCCGAGGTCACCACGATCGTGGGCGGCTACAAGGCCACGGAGGAGGTGGAAGACCTCTTCGAGCGCTGCCCGAACATCGACGCGATCGTACGCGGCGAGGGCGAAGACATCATCAGGGAGATCGCGGCGGGGACTCCGTACGCGGATATCCGCGGGTTGTCGTATCGCCACAACGGTTCTATCGTGCACAACGAAAACCATGAACTGCCCGAGGTGGCAAGTATTGCTTTCCCCGACCGGTCGCTGCGCCGGCACGACTACAGCCTCACGCTGCACGGCGCGCGTCTGAGTCGGCACACCTTCGACACCATGCTGACGACGCGCGGCTGCCCGTTCCAATGCAAGTTCTGTACATTCAGCCTCAATCCGCTCGGGCAGAAGCGCAGCTATACCGAGCGGCCCGTCGAATCCGTCATCGAAGAACTCAAAACCGTCACCGCCAACACGGTGCTCTTCAGCGACGACAATTTCTTCACCAACCGCAAGCGCGCCGAGCAGCTTTGCGATCTGATCATCGAGAGTGGAATCAAGAAGACGTTCATCGTGCAGGCCCGCATCGACATCGCCAAACATCCCCGGATTCTGGCCAAGGCCGAGAAGGCGGGCTTTCGCCTGTTTCTGCTGGGCATCGAGTCGCCACACGACCGCATTCTCGAACAACTGCAGAAGGGTATCACCCAGCAGGAGATCCGCGACGCCCTGACCGTACTGAACCAATATAAGTTCTTCCTGCACGGCTACTTCATCTACGGCAACATCGGCGAGACCGAGGAAGAAATGCTCTACATTCCCAATTTCGCCAAAGAGATCAAGCTGGACACGATCAGCTTCCAGAAGCTCCGGGTCGAGAAGTTCTCGCCGCTCAAAGAGATCGTCGAGGCCACACCGGGTTACTACTTCAACCAAATCGGTGGCCCCGTTTATTCCGACCGCTTCGGACGCGATGAACTCAAGGGGATCCGCAATCGCATCCGCTCAGGGTTCTATGATGCCGGGCAACTGAACAGCATAGCGCGCAAGGCCACCCGCATCGGCCTGGTCAACGGTCGGGACCTGGCCATCGCTCTGCCCAACCTGCCGCTGCTGCTGTACCGTCTGGCGACCCGCCGCAAGGAGAAGAAACGGCGCCCGGTGACCCTCGCGTCCTGTGCGGCAATCCAGTCGCCCTACCAATAGCGCGACGTGCATTCGGCGCCCGCCTGGCCCGATCGAGCATTAGAAGTCATCGTGTGCGGTGCCCCTGAAGTTGACACACAGGTGCAGGTTGTGGATCCCGAACCGCTCCAGAGACAGCAGGACGGTATGCGTCCCGGACATTCCCGGCGGAAATGAAATGTTCACGGGATATTCGCCGACCGTCGATCCTTCTCCGAGACAGCGCGGACATTCGTGGCGCCCCACGGTACCCCGCCCGCGGCACGTGGGACAATAGGCTTGGGCCGGAACCAAAATGCGGGCCTGACCGCCGCGCCTGATCGGCCGTGATCGGAACGTCCACGCTCAGACTCCTAACCCCCTCTGCTTTGGGCCGAGTCCAATCGCGAAAATTGCTCCAAAGCCTCTCGAAGATGTCATCGAAGGACGGCGCAAATGTCTGAAACGAACCAGTGAGATGTCATCGAGATGGGCGGGGCCTTCCTCGGGAATCAGTGGTTCGGCCTGGGGCTCTGCGGCGGCCTGCTTGCCGGAGCCACGGTATACCGGTCGGACACCGCCGGAAAACCGCTCGTCGTACTCTCGACGTCTGTTCTCGTCGCCGAGCACCGAATAGGCTTCCTGCACGTCCAGGAATGTTCGTAGGTCGCCACTGTAATGGCCCGGGTGAAACTCCTTTGCCAGACGTCGATAGGCAGCTTTGACGTCGTCGACGGACGCTGTCGGAGAGATGCCGAGGATCGCATAGTAGTTCTTCGCCATATCGAATCCCCGGAAGAACCGGCCCATCAGGTTGTGCATCTCGCGGTTGAAGGATCCGAGCCAATCGTCCAGATCTTGCTCCTGCCGTACTTGAATGTTGTTCTTACGCCGTCGCCATGGAATCACATCGGTCACTGCCATAACAATCACCTCCTCTGATCAATCTTGTTATCTGATAACCACAGCAGGACTCCACGGTAACAACATCGTTTTCGTTCCGACTGAACAGGGCTCGCGCCCATCGAGAGTATTCTGCAAACAACGGGCCAGAGAGCCCCGCCGGCGTCAACCCCGTGTCGTATGCCGGGTTAGCGCGAAACTCACGTCGGCAACTATCGTCGTGACTTCACTCTGCCTGAGGATGCCGATGCTGAGAAAGTGACCGCGCAGATGGAGGCTGGTGTCTTGACGATCCGGATCGGCAAGCCGGAGAAGGCCAGGCCGCGACGGATTGAGATCACTGCCACAGGAAACTATATGGATTTGCACACATATGATGCCACAATGATCCAGGCAAGCGCAAAGGTGTCATGCTGAACGCAGTGAGGCATCTGGCTCCGGACTGGGATCAACGGTCGTTCTCAGGCCAAGCCCAGATCCCGTTCGGCTGCGCTCAGGGCAGGCTCTTCGCC
>CP070782.1:1829433-1834364 GCA_020346325.1 Phycisphaerales bacterium | reverse complement strand
GGGCACGGGCGGCAAGGCGGCCCTGCCAACTTGTAACCTCTACATACACAAGTACTTACCGACATTCCGGGCGTTCCATGGAGCCGAGCGCGGCTTTTCAAGAATAAATCGTTGTTGCCGGACGGCGGCCCTGCTATAATCAAATTGTTGGAGTGTCCGGTGAACTGAGCGTGGAGGCTGACCAGATGGATGCAAATCTGGTGCTGCTCAAAAAGGGCGGATCACTGAAAACCATTCCTCTTCCCAGCAGTGTCACGGTCGTGGGACGGCGCCATGGCTGCGATCTGCGGATCCCCTTGCCCACGATCTCGCGGAGACACTGCGAAATCAGCCAGAACGGTGAGGCGTTGAAGGTGCGGGATCTCGACTCGGCCTGGGGAACGTTCGTCAACGGGAAGCGGGTCAATGGGGAAACGCCCCTCAAGGCCGGCGACTATGTCCGCATCGGACCTCTGACGTTTGTCTGCCAGATCGATGGCCAACCTGAGAAGGTGGTCCCTCCCCGACGATCGAGCCCCCCCGCCAAACCGAAGGCCAAGGCTCCGACTCCGGCCGTGCCGGACGACCTGGCCAGCGGACTCGAAGACAGCTTCGCCGATTTGGATGCGTCCGACAGCGTCATCGCCTTCGATGACGACGATTCCGACGAGGAAGACCTCTAGGATCCCCTGATGCCCATCCGGCGCGCCGCATCCAACGCAGCACCAGGCGGAACGTCTCTACCATGGCGCTTGCCAATACCGGGCAAATCGGGTATCATGTCCCATGGTGACATTGGACAGCAATTGTGTGTGCGGCTAGCGAGGTTAGGGAACGATGCTGGATTGCGGCCCAGCTTTGGCGTTCGTATCAACTCAAGTGGAGGGCTTGGTCTCTGCGCCCTGTCTTGGAGCCACGGCGCTGCCGTTCGATCCCATTCGACTGGTCCTGCTGATCGCCTGGATCTACCTGGGCATGTACTGCGTGCAGCGCATCCAGGTCGGTGCCCTGGTCCCGGCAGCCTACCGCACGGTCGCCAGTGTGTTCACGCTTTTCACCGGCCCAACGCTGTTGTTGATTCTGGCCGTGATCGAGGCCGCGAAGAAGAGCCGGCAGAGCCGGCGCGGTTTCTTTGACGTCCTGGGAGAACAAGTGCGTCACGCCCTGGCCGGTATCCAGTCCATCGCCCACCGATCCCAAGAAAATGAAGAGACTCTTCGTCTGCTGGATTCGTCTGGTCGTCCGATGGACGAAATCTATGGCCATGGCCAGGTGGGCGGTCACGAGGACGCGAGGATTCTCGATCGGACAGAGACGATCGTGGCCGATGCCCTGGAGCGGCGGGCCAGTGACATCCTGATCGATCCGAAGGATGAATCGGCCTACACGATTCGACTGCGTATTGACGGCGTCCTCAGACTGACCGAAGAATTGAATGCCGAGACCTGCCGCGCGATCGTCAACAGCATCAAAGCCGTATCGGGCATGGACATCGCCGAACGCCGGCGACCGCAAGATGGAGCGTTTTTGGCCCGACGCGGTGACGCGACCTACTCGTTTCGTGTGGCCAGTGCCGGCGCCCTCAATGGGGAGAAGCTTTCCATCCGCGTCCTCAACAAGGACGCCGGAACGACCACCCTCGATAGCCTGGGGATCTCCAGCAAACAACAAGTTGTTATCGATAAGATCATGCACAAACCCTCGGGGATGATCCTGATCTGCGGCCCTACCGGCAGCGGCAAGACGACCACCATGTACGCGATGCTCAATGCCATCGACCGCTTCGAGCGCAACGTCATCACCGTCGAGGATCCCATCGAGGCCGTGCTGCCCGAGACCAGTCAGATCGAGATCAACCGCCGCGCCGATATCACGTTTGCCAAAACGTTGCGCAGTATCCTGCGGCAGGACCCTGACGTGATCTGCATCGGCGAGATTCGTGACGAAGAAACCGCTGAAATCGCCCTGCGGGCCTCGCAGACGGGCCACCTCGTCTTGGCCACCCTTCACTGCGATAGCAATGCCACGGCTCTGGTGCGTCTGCTGGACTTGGGCGTATCCCCCCTGCTGCTGTCCTCCGGCCTGAGCCTCGTCATGTCGCAGAGGCTCCTGCGCTGTCTGTGCGAGAACTGTAAGCAGCCCGCGGCACTGAGCGACAGTCAAATTGCCCAGTTGCGCCAAAAGCGTGTCAACCACGCTGAGATTTTCGAAGCCGGTCAATGCAAACGGTGTGATCGTACCGGCTTTTTCGGCCGCACGGCCATCTGTGACCTGCTCGTCATCGATGAGCAGGTCAAGGCGAAGATAGCGCAAGGCCAATCGTTCCTGGCTCAGTTGAAAGCGGAGGGCACGAAGCAGGGCCGGTCGAAGCTTCGCAAGCAAGGGATGAAGAAGGTTCTGAGCGGCGTGACAGGTTTCAAAGAACTCAAGCGCGTGGTAGGATAGCGTCTATGGTATTCTGGGCGGCCATCTTGGTCGGTGGAGTATTCGTGTGGCTCGCCGTCCGTCTCGGTTTCTTTGTGACCTGGGGTTTGTTGTTCAACATTGTCGTGGCCATCTACGTGGCCATCTTCCTGGCCCCCACCGTGGCCGCCTGCGCGCCGAGTACGGGGAGAATATCCACGTACTGCATGGCCCTGAGCATGATCGCTCTGGCGGGCGGTTGTTTCGCGATCCTGCACGGCATCTCCTATGTCTTCCTGACAGGACAATTCAACGTGTCACTGCCGGGGATCTTCGACATCTTGCTGGCGGGCGGTTTAGGCTTCCTGGCCGGCTTTCTCGTCCTCAGCTTCGTGGCCCTGATCGTCACCGCGACCCCTCTGGCCGAGCACGAGTTGGTGGGGACCATGGGGTTGAACCCGGAAGCGCAGCAGAGCAACATCGCCTGCATCGCCTGGTGCTGCGACATGGTTCACTCGTTCGTCGGAGGTGACGCCGAGGGCAGCGCCACCGAGGCGGCCATCAGCAAGCTCTGGAAGAAGTCGGGATCGGCTGCCTCGGCACCTGACACCGGCCCAGGCAATGGGAACGAGCCGGCGCCGTCACCGGACGCGGACACAACCATGTGAAGCCGGACGGTGGCGCGCAGCTTCTTGGACCGGCCCCAGAGAACTCTTTCAGACACCGGCGATCGGTGAAACCTTGCGTGCTTGTCCCGGGACTCGATCTGTGGTAAGAGCTACTTCGTGGGGGCCCGTGCCGGAGGGCACGGCGACCGGACGACTCGTGAGGCTCATTAGGAGGCGCATTCGATGAAGACCGTGACTGTTTCACTGCTCAGCGTTGTTGGCATTGTTGTCTCCGTGACGTGCGGCACAGCCGCAGCGGTCAACTGGAAACATCTCTCGACCACCAAGGGCGATCTGCCGGTCCCCAACCCGGGCCAGCAGCAGACCGCCAGTTTGGTCTGCGATATCGACGGCGACGGCGTCAACGATTTCGTCATCACCGAACGCACCAAGGCGCCGTCGGTGGTATGGTACCGCCGGAGCAGTTCCGGCTGGACGAAGCACGTCGTCGACGAGCAGCCTCTGCACATCGAGGCCGGCTCCGGCGCGTTCGACATCGATGCCGATGGCGATCTCGATATTGCCTTTGCCGGCGATTCGCGGAGCCCCTTTGTCTGGTGGTGGGAGAATCCCAGCCCGGACCTCGACCCACAGCAGCCGTGGAAGAGGCACATCATCAAGGATTTCGGCGGGAACAAGCACCACGATCTGATTTTCGGCGACTTCGACGGCGACCAGCGGACCGAACTGGTCTTCTGGAATCAGGGCGCTCAGAAACTTTATCTGGCCGAGATTCCGGCTAACCCGCGCGAGGCTGGATCGTGGGATTGCACGGTGATCTACGCCTACAGCAGCGACAGCGAAATGCAGCAGCGTCAGACCAGACCGTACCCGGGGTTCAAAGGCGTCAACGAACAGGAGGGATTGGCCAAGGCTGACATCGATGGCGATGGGAAGCTCGACATCATCGGGGGCGGTCGCTGGTTCAAACACCAGGGCCAGAGCCGCTATATGCCTAACATCATCGACGCCGGCTACCAGTTCACGCGGACGGCGGCCGGGCAGTTGATCGAGGGCGGACGGCCCGAAGTCGTTTTGGTGGTGGGCGACGGCTGGGCGCCGCTGATGCTCTATGAATGGGTCAAAGGGGCCTGGATCGGCACTGAACTCGTCGCAGAAATCGATTGCGGCCATTCGTTGGACCTGATCGACTTCAACGGCGACGGCCATCTCGATATCTGGGTGGCCGAGATGCGGCTGGGGGGGCAGAATCCCGATGCCAAGAACATGCTCCTGCTGGGCGACGGCAAAGGCCGCTTCCGGACCGAGATCATCTCCGAGGGCATCGCCAATCACGAATCGAAGATCGCCGACCTTGACGGCGATGGCGATTACGACATCCTGGGCAAACCCTACGGCTGGGAGACACCTCGACTGGATATTTGGATCAATGAGGGGCCGTGAGGGATTGGTTTATCTATGGCGCGACGGACCTGTCACCTTGAGCCGCAGGCGAAAAGCCTGTCCTGAGTCCCGATTCACATCGGGATCGAACGGAATCTGGGCCCGGGATGAGACTGACCATCATTCCCGGCCTGGAGCCAGGTGCTTCACGTAGCCCGCCCTGAGCGCAGTCGAATGGGTTCAGCATGACAACCCGACAGACGTTTAATTCGTCACGGGCTGAGCATCGGGGCCGTAGGGTTCGATCTGGCGCACGTGCTTGGCCTCCAGCGCACGATAGCAATCGGGCAGATCGAACGACGCCAAAACGTCCGGGATCAGCGTCGCCAGGGGCCAATCGTAGTTTCTCGATTGCGCGATATCCGAGTACGAGGTCAACGCGTTCTTGAGTGTCACCTGGGTCACGTGATCGCTCAGCACGGCCGCAAAGGTCGCCGGCAGCGCGCCCCAGCCCTTGCCCACCAGGTGGACCTCGTC
>CP070782.1:1826553-1829333 GCA_020346325.1 Phycisphaerales bacterium | reverse complement strand
TTGTGGGGATATAGGCGCTACCGTCGGGTGAAGAGGTTTCCCGGCAACTGGCGGATCAGGCCTTTGAGGCGGAGTGAGACGAGTGCGGCGCCGACGGCGCCGGGCGGGAGTCCCGTGGCCGCGATGACCTGGTCGCAGTGCACCGGTTCGGTCCCCAGCGATTCGTGGACCTGCTTCTCCGAACCATTCAGACCGGCTCGTGGCGTGTCGAAGAGGGAACTTCGGGCCTTCTCGCTCGCCTCTTGGCTGGCCTGGGCTGCGTGACCTTTGAGTTGGTCGCCGACGTAGCCGAGGGCTTCCATGATATCCTCGACCGATTCGACCAGCGTCGCTCCCTGCTTGATGAGGCGGTGGGGCCCCTTGCTCAGAGGTGAATCGATCTTGCCTGGCACCGCCATGACCTCCCGGTTGCTCTCGAGCGCCGTTCGGGCCGTGATCAGGGCCCCGGAACGCAGACCCGCCTCGATAACGATCGTTCCGAGCGAGAGTCCGCCGATGATGCGGTTACGCGGCGGGAAGTTCTCCGCCAGAGGCTCGTACTGGAGAGGGAGCTCGGAAATGCAGGATCCCAAAGAGGTTATGAGTTCGAAGAGCTTCTCATTTTCGGGGGGAAAGACGTTGGCCAGGCCGCAGCCCTGGACCGCAATGGTTCGCCCCTCGGCGGCCAGCGCCCCCTGATGGGCGGCCGTGTCGATCCCGCGCGCCAGGCCGGAGACGATCGTAAACCCGCTGGCCGCAAGCAGATGTGACAGACGGCAAGCCTGTTCCTGCCCGTACAGACTGCACCGTCGCGACCCGACAATCGCGATCGCCAGGTTGTCTTCGCGGCCCAGCGTGCCCTTGACGTACAACACCGGGGGTGGATCGTAGATCTGTTTGAGCAGGGGAGGATAGCGCGGGTCCTGCATGTGGACGATCCAAACGCCGAGTTTGTCCGCCAGTTCCAATTCACCGCAACTGTTGAATTTGTCACGAGTTGAGGCGATTCTCTCGGCGGTCTGGAAGCCGATTCCTTCGACCTTGGTCAGCTCGCGGACCGAGCCGCCCAACGCCGCGTCGACCGATCCGAACCGCTTGAGCAGTCGAGCAAACGTGACCGGACCGACACCGTCGGCGCGGATCAACTGGAGCCATTGCTCGATGTCCGGCGAATTGTCAGGAACTGGCGCCATCACCCTCGCCTCGCTACCTCCGATAATCTATGGCAATCCTACCGAAAAACGACATATCGGTCAAGCGAAAACATGGTTTGTCTTCTCGGAGCGAGGCGGCCGGTTTTGGCTCCTGGACGTCTACTCCCTATGCTTTAAGGGGTGCTGTTTCCAGCGAAACAGCGGCTGTCGGCACGAAATCGAGCCCAACAGGGGAGTTGATGATGAAAAAGTGGAACACCACAACACTCAAGTACGTCGGAATTGGCTTTTCCTGTCTGGTAATCGCTCTGGCCACCGTGCGGGCTTTCGATCTCCAGGACATCGCCCCCGTGGCGGTGGGGGCCGTCATGCTGTCGGTGCTCATCGCCTCCACGGCCGAGACCCGCAAGGTCTGATCGTCGCTGCCCGGTTACGGTCGGCCTCTCAGGAACGCGATAGCCGGCCCGTTAAACGGCGGGGTCAGTGACGTGGTCCCTTCGGCCGCTTGCTCCAGGCGATCAGTTTCCTCCCGTTCACCACTCGCGCAGTCCCTCCACTCGATCTCGTAGCTGCCGGCTTCAATCCTCAGTTCGAGACCCTTTCCTCCCGCCTCCGGCTGATACGCTAGATATGTGTTTCCTGGATCGGCCAGGCAATAGTCGGTCGAGGCCAGTTGAGGCTGAGGTTCCAGAGAAGCCAGGTCAACCCGTTCGGACAAACGCCGCGCCAGGCCCATGGCGCGGCGGGTCGGATCGTGTTTCGGGTCCGGTTGGCTCGGTGAGCCCACGCGAAAGTCCACGTAGGGGTCCATCAGAATGAAGTGGTTGCCCCGCATGAGATTCTTCCACACCCAGGCCGGGTCACTGTCCCAGGGCCGGATGTGATCATTGTCGACGATGATGACCTTCTGACCCGCCGTGTCGGGCGGGTCGTCGAGGTAGCCCTTGCCTCGGGGCGAAATCCAGTCGGCCGGGCTGGCAAACAGCTCAGGGTTGTTGATCGGCGAACCGGTCATGCCGACAGGGTGTTGTTTCGGTTTCGATGCTTCGTACTCACGAATGAAACGCATCATATGGTAGTGCCACTCGATAGAGCCGGTATGGCTCTCGTTGCTGATCTCCCACAGGACATTGTCCAGGTCGTTCAGGGCATCGATGACCTTGCGCACGTACGCTTCCTGGAGGCGCGTGACAGCCGGGTTGCCCAGGGTGTGCGTCTCGCGCCCCTCGCCGTCGCCGTTGAGATCGCCATCGATCCCGTTGATGTTGTTCCTGGCATTGTAGGGGTGTCCGTCCCACGCATTGCCCTCGTTCGGGTCGACCCCGCGCGTGCCTTTCTGCTCGACGCTGAAGCCCTGAAAGAGCATCACGCTGACGTAGATCCCGCGTTGCCCGGCCTGCGCGACCCGCTGTCGAAGCCGGTCGAAGTAGGCCTGGTTGAAGCGTGCCAGGTCGAACTTCGGCCTGCCATCGAGCGCCTGGCCCGGCCCCGTCCGTTGATACGCCATCGGCGCGTAGCGAATTAACGTGTTGGCAGGCACGAACTGCATCCACTGGGCCTGCTCCCAGCGCCACATCCGCATGAAGTTGTGGCCGTGACCGGCCATGAAATCCAGATAACGCTGATAGTCGAAGTCCGGCGTCTCGC
>CP070782.1:1820789-1826453 GCA_020346325.1 Phycisphaerales bacterium | reverse complement strand
GACGATGGATTCAAGGCTTATCTCAACGGTACGGAAGTGGCGCGGGCCAATCTGCCCGCAGGCGAGGTCGCCTACAGCGCCACCGCCACCGCCAGTCACGAGGCGGGCAGCGCCGAGGATTTCGATGTCAGCCCGTACAAGACCCTGCTCCGGGCAGGAACGAACGTGCTGGCGATCCAGGCGCACAACCGCAGCGCCACCAGCAGCGATCTCAGCATGATTCCCGGATTGATCAGTCGCGAGATCCTGCCCGGGCCGGCACGGCGCGTGATCCGTGGGATCGATGAATTGCAGCAACTCGTTCATCTGCGTGGTGTCTACTCGCGCAAGCAACTCCAGGCCGTACTGGCCGAATTCTGGGAAAACCACTTCACCACCGACGCCGACAAGCTCATCGATTACCTGGACGACCTGCAAAACTCCGACGCCACCGACGCGATGTCACGCGGGCAGGCGCGGGCCGAAGCGGCCCAGTTGGAGTACGAAGAGTATCAGTTCTTCCATGAGAATGCTCTGGGCAACTTCGGCGACCTGCTGCTCTACAGCGCCACCAGCCCGAGCATGCTCGTCTATCTCGACAACGTCCTGAACGTCAAGGGCAAGGCCAACGAGAATTACGCTCGCGAGATCCTGGAACTGCACACCTTCGGGGTGGACAACCGCTACACCCAGAAAGACATCGAGCAACTCGCCAGGTGCTTCACCGGATGGACCACCACCAAAGTTATGCTGGAGAACGCTCCCGGCTTTCCCGATTCGGCCCTGGAACCCCCTCTGCAGGGCGGCGTACAATTTGCCGATACGGTCGTGCTGGACCTGGGAGCGAACTGGAAGTATTTCAAGGGCACGCAAGAACCCGCTCCCGATGCCGACGGCGCCCCTACCACCGCCTGGACCACAGCCGATTTCGACGACACGGCCTGGCTCGCAGGCCCCACGGGCATCGGCTACGGCGACGGTGACGACGCCACCGTGCTCAGTGACATGCGCAACAATTATCTATCGGTCTATCTCCGCCATCGTTTTACCGTGACTGATCCGACCGAGTTCGAGAATCTGATCCTGGAAGTGGCGTATGACGATGGCTTCGTCGCTTACTTGAACGGCGTCGAGGTCGCGCGCAGCGCCAGCATGAGAGAAACCGGCTCCCCCCCGGCCCACCACCAGGACGCCGGCGACGGACACGAAGTCGATGAAGGCCCCGAATACTTCAACCTGTCACGTTTTGCCACATTGCTCCAACCTGGCGCGAACGTCCTGGCCCTCCAGGTGCACAACACGAGTCTGGGCAGTTCGGACCTGTCGATCCTGCCCAGACTCATCGATCGGGCCATCTTGCCGGGCAGTGTCGAGAATGGAGAGCGCAACGCCGTTTGGACCTTCAACTTCCGGCCCGATCAGCACGATACCGACGAGAAAGTGCTCTTCGCGGGCACGCCGTATGAAAGGGTGATTCCTGCCGGCCGCGCGGGACGCGACGGACTCGCCGACGCCCTGGACGTCGTGCGATCGATGGTCGGCCATCCTTCGACCGCCGAGTTCATTGGCATCAAGCTCATCCAGAAATTCGTCTCTGACAGAATCACGCTCGCCACCTATCGTGACGGCACCGCGCCGGTCGAATTGCGGGAATTGCTCGACGAGGTCATCGCCGCCTGGAATTCGACCGAGCCGGTGGGCAATATCGCCATCGTTATGGAAACCATCCTCGATCCGGCGGAGCAATCGAATGTGTTCTGGTCAGATCTGGCCTACCGCAGCAAAGTCAAGACCGCCATCGAATACATCAACAGCAGCCTGCGCGCCCTGGAGGCCAGTGCCGGCGGCGAAGGACTGCCGCAATTGAACGACGCGATGGGCATGGAACTGTTCACGCGGGACGATCCCGATGGCTATTCCGAACTGGGGTCTGACTGGATCGACACCGCTTCCATGCTGGAGCGCATCGAGTTCGTCAACGACCTGGCCGCGAACCGCCAGGCCAATTACCGCTGGGGCACGCAGACATGGCTGGAAGCGTGGGACCCACAAACTCCGGAGGAAATCGTCGATGCCTTCGACGACATCCTCTTCCAGCGAACCTTGTCGCAAGCGACCAAGGACCTGCTGTTGCGGCATCTGACCACCGATGAAAGCGGCGCCCCGAGCCCGCTGGACCGCACGAACACCGAGGACGATCAGCGCCGAATCCAGGAACTGGTGGGCCTGATGCTCAGCCTGCCCCAATGGCACTTCCAGTAGGAGCGGGCGACCATCACGAGAAGATCGAGTGAGGAACGAACCATGATCTTGAGACGACGTGACTTTCTCAAAGCCAGCGGCATGGCCGCTTTCGGATTCGGGCTGAATCTGCTGCGTCCCGACGCGTGCATGAGCCGCGTCCTGGCCGACGCGCCGAGTGACACGAAGCTGGTCTTCATTTTCCAGCGCGGCGGCAACGACGCGGTGAACACGGTCATCCCCTACGGCGATCCGGAGTACAACGCGGTCAATCGCCCGACCCTGTACATCCCACGTGCCAGCGCGCTCGATTTGGGCAACGAATTCGCCGGCCTGCATCCGCGCATGGCGCCGATGATGGACCTCTACAACCACCTGGACCTCAACGGCCAAGCCGGACCGGGGAATCTCGCGGTCATCCAGCGCGTCGGCTACGCCGGACAATCTCAGTCGCACTTCGACAGCCAACAATACTGGGAGACGGGACGACCGGGCGACAAGGCCTTCGAGGAAGGGATGTTCTATCGCCAAGTCGTCGCGACGATGGACCCGGCGCAGAACCGCCTGGCCGCCGCGGCCATCTCAGGCTCGCAGATGACCGCTCTGAAAGGCCCCCTGCCCATTCCGACGATCAGCAATCCCGAGACGTTTACGTTCTCGGGCGATCCTGCCCAAGTCGCGAAGCTCATCGGGCGGTTACCCAGCACGGCCGAGGGTGCCGACGGCACGGGACTGCTCGGCGCCTATGGCGGGCCGCGCGACTTTCCGGGCAAGCGCCACCGCGACCTCGTCTACGGCACGGGACTGGCCCTGGCCGACGCGATCAACATCGTGCAGGAGGCCGTGGCGCAGGGGCCCTACGAGCCTGCCAATGGCGCGATCTACCCTGAAGGCAGCTTCGGCACCAGGCTCGCCCAGATCGCGATGCTCCTGAAGCGGACACCGGCGCGCGTGCTGGGTCTGAACATCGGTGGTTGGGACACGCACACTAACCAAGGGCAGATCAATGGCCGGCAAGGTGACCTGCTGGCTCGGGTCGCGCAAGGATTCCAGGCCCTTTACTACGACCTTCAGGAGCAATGGGGCAAGTTGCTCATCGTCACGATGAGCGAGTTCGGACGGACCTCCCGCGAAAACGGCAGCCAGGGCACCGACCATGGGCACGCCTGCGCGATGTTCGTGGCCGGCGGGCGAGTGCGCGGCGGCGTCTACAATTGTGACGCCGAGGCCTGGTTGCCAGGCGATCTCTTCAGTGCCCGCGACCGCTACCTGGATCGCCGCACGGATTTCCGGGCTGTTTTTGCCGAGATCTTCACGCGCCACTTCGGCACCAGTGACGCCAGGCTGGAAGCGGTGATCCCGGGCTATACACAGGCCCTGCTGGAGAACCCGGCTGACTTCGTGTCGCTGGATTTCCTCCCGCCCGCAACAACAACTTGAGAGTGGACAAGGCGGCGCCGTTTCCGCTGCTGAGAACCGTCAGACCGGATGACGTCGCAGGCGCGCCCAGGCCCGCCAGAGAAACAGCAGGCTCGCCCCGACGTAAACGCCGGCGGTGAAGAGGATCCAGAAGGTAGCCGATCCCAGATCCCGGATTCCCCCTTGAACCCAATCGTAGTTGCCGAGATCGCCACGGCTGGCCGTGGCGGCGGCGATGACCACGGCGTGCACGAATGGGTTCATATCCAGGTAGAATTCCAGCACGTCCCCATCGGCCCGAGCCACGGCCAAGGTCAGACCCAACAGCAAGGGAATGATGGCCCAGAGACAGCCGGCCAGAGTCACGTTGGCGATCACGGCCATCGTCGTCCGTCGGCAGCGCGTACTGAAGTACAACCCGGTCCCACACAAGAAGAAGACAAGCCAGGCCACCAGGATGCCCAATTGGACGATGGCCATCGGATGGAGAATACCCAGCAGCACAAAGACAACCGTGTGCATCCCCAGCAACAACCAAGCTACCAGGCAGCGTCGTGCGGCACCGAGGAACTTGCCCCAGAGAATGTCCCAGTTGCTCACCGGCGTCGTCAGCAGGATAGGCCAGGCCCGGGATTCCTTTTCCGACGTAATGCAGGTGGCCGGCAACACCATCGTCAGCAGGATCCCCATACTGACGAAGACCACCACATAGCCGATCTGGACGCCTTCTTCACTGAGGCCGCCCTCGACGAAGATGAGGATGTACGTCAGCAGAAGCAATCCCAAGGCGATAATCTCGCCTACGCACGTCGCGACGTTGAGCTTGCCCCACAGGGGCATGCGGCGTTCCTTCCAGAAAACGCATGGACCCACGACCCGACGGATGCGCGCTCCGGCCGCAGCGCGACGGCGGCGCTTGAACCACTTCCCATTGGGGCTGAAGATCTCCTGGCCCGTCGCCTGTCGCAGAGCCACCTTGCGGACGAAAAACGTCGCCAGTAGCAACAGCAACGCCGAACTGCCCAGCGCGACACTGCAGTGCATCGGCCAGTGCGTCCCACCTGCGCCGCGCGACATCAAGACGCTTTCGGTCACCTGGGACATCATGAGATACGGGTTGACATAAGAGACCGTGCGCAGGATCACCCGTTCCGAAAGCCGCTCGTGGAACAGGAGTATTGCCAGCAGGGGCACCAACAGGAACAGGGCGCCGGCCACCAGTATGGTCACGATGATGACCGTATGGGCCCGGCGCGTGAAGATCGAGAGGAACAGACTCAAGGCCCCCAGGAAGATGGCGGTCGTGACCGTGATGGACAAGCCGCAGACGAGAAAGGGCCACGGCACGCCGCCAAAGACCCGCACGATCGCCAACAGCGGCAGCGTAATGGCCAGTAGCAGCAACAACTGAAGCAGCTTGCTCAGCAGCTTGCCCAGAACGATCTGGAGACTGCCGACCGGTGTGGTCATCAGGAGTCCCAGCGTCTTGCTGTAGATCTCGTCACTGATGGACGTGCTCAGCATGACGATGGCGATCACCTGGGAGGCGATGAACTGGAACCAGACGACGAAGGTGACGATGATCTGGCCGGCCTGCGCCATACGCGAGGCTTGGAAAAGCGAAGAGGAGCCATGAGGCACCGCTTCTTCCCAGACAAACGCCGCCAGGAGCGTGAAGAAGGCGATGTAGGTGAATCGGAGCATGTAGCTGCGCCGGCGCCGACTCGAGACCCGCAGCTCCTTGTCGAAGATCGGGCCCGTCAACCAGGACAAGGTGCCGATACGAATGAGCCAATTGAGGACAATCGTTCCCATCCAGAATTCCCAGTCAGTGCGACCTGCGAACGTCCCCCCCGACACAGCTACCAACCGTCAGAAAACACTTCGACGCAGGTGGCACTTCGCCCGCCAAAAGAACAGCAGTGCCACCGATACATAGACCAGCGCACTCCTTGCCAGCATGCCTGTCATTTCACGGATGTCGAGCATGCCATGCCGGCTTTCGTAGCGCAGCGCCGACATTGG
>CP070782.1:1813923-1820689 GCA_020346325.1 Phycisphaerales bacterium | reverse complement strand
GGTCAGCGAGTTCACGCTGGACGGTCGCGTGCCGCTGGATGAGGAAATCCTCTACACCTGGGTGCACGATGACATTGCCGGTACCTACAAGCTGTACCTCAATGGTATCGTCCAGAATGGTCGGGCGACGAACGTCACGCTCAAGGAGTTCAACGACATCAACGTGTGGCTGGGCCGTGGCCAGTGGAACGACCCGCTGTTCGTCGGTTCGTTCAACGAGTGCCGTATCTACGACACCGTGCTTTCGGCCGAAGAGATCGCGTTGAGCTACCTGGCCGGCCCGGATGAGCTCCCGGTCCTGGCTGCTCCGTGCGATGTCGATATCGCCGGTGACCTGAACAACGACTGTGCCATGGACATCGTCGATGCGGCGATACTCGCCGACCAGTTCCTGACGCAGACGCTTGAGGCCGACTAACTCGTCGGATCAGGTAGCACGACGTCTTGTGGTGTCGTCGAACGGACGATGCCGTGAAGAAGTACAAAGGCCTGTGCCATCTGGCACAGGCCTTTTTCTATGACTCCCCCGACAAATACCCTGCCGCATCGGCCGTCCAGCGTCGCCAAGAAAGGCCGGATCGCGGGTTTTTCCTGGACATCCTATCTCCCTAAATGTGTATAATGCCGATTCGATGACCTGGAGCCCAGGTGACGGAATGTACCCTTGGCGTGGTAGTTTGGAGACGGCGGCATGGAGATCGATTTAAGGTATCGCAATCTCACCGACCTCTTCGAGGCGGCTGTGTCAACGAAGCCCGCGAAAGTGTGCGTCGAGATTATTCGTGCCGACCGACGCGAGACCCTGACCTTCGGACACCTTCAGCACCGAGCTCGAACTCTCGCTCGTGATCTCACGGAACGTCATGCCATCCGGGCCCACGACCGTGTCGCCCTCGTCTCCAGAAACCGAGCCGACTGGGACGTCGCGCTTTGGGGCATCATCCTGGCGGGCGCCGTTCCGGTCCTGATCGATCCGGAGCGCGGCTCCGAAGGCGTCGCCGGCCATCTCAAGGCCACCGACGCCCGCGCCCTGATCCTGGCGGACGACTACGAGGATCGATTCGCCCGGGAGGAACTGCTGGCCTATGCTCAGGCCCATCGACTGGCATGCATCATGATGACGGACACTCCCTTGGCGGGAGAGGCCCTGAGCGATGGTGACAATGATCACGTACCGGGCCGAGACGCACAGACACAAGACACGGCCATCGTTCTCTGCACGTCCGGTACCACGGGCGATCCGCGCGAGGTGGAGCTGACACACACCAACCTCATCGCCAATATCCAGGGTTCCGTGGACAAGGTCAGGATAACGCCACAGGACGTTCTCGGGCATATCCTGCCGCCCCACCATTCCTTCGGTCTGACCGTCGGCAAGCTTCTACCGTTCGCCGTCGGGGCCACCAACATCTACACCAATCGCTACCGCGATGTCCCGGATCTGATTTGCAGTCGAGGTATCACCATCTTCATCGCGATCCCGGCGCTGTTCACCACGCTGGCCAAGAAACTGGAGGAAGGGATCAACAAACAAAAGGAGAAGAGCCGGGTCTTGAGGTTCCTGGACCGCCACTTTCCCAAGTACGTGGGGCGCAAGATCCGCCAGAAGCAGGGCTGGAGCCAGTTGCGTTTCTTTCTCTCCGGAGCGGCCCCGATGCCACGGTGGGTCCTTGACAGCCTCTGGAAACGCGGATACCGGATGTACGAAGGCTACGGGACCACGGAGAATTCGCCCGTCTATGGGTTCAATGAGGACCTGGCGACGCTCGGCTCCGTCGGTCGGCCCATCAACACGCTGTCGGTGAAGATCGTCGACGAAGAGAACCAGACGCTCCCTCCCCTTCTGAGGGGCGAGATCTGTCTGGGAGGCCCCTGCATTATGAAGGGGTATTATAAGAACCCCGTCGCAACCAAGGCCGTGATCGACACCGATGAGAAGGGGGTCCGCTGGCTGCGCACCGGCGACCTCGGCTATCTTGATGAGGCGGGCAACCTCCACATCACCGGCCGCAAGAAATACCTGATCATCCTGCCCGGCGGCAAGAACGTCAATCCCGAGCGCGTGGAGAAGGCTCTTTCCGAGGCCCATTTCGTCAAGGAGGTGCTGGTGGTCCCCACGCGCCGCATCGACGCCAATGGGATCATGGAAGAGACCATGCGTGCCTTGGTGCAACCGGCCTGGGAAACGATCGAGAGCCACACCGGGCAGTCGCGGGCCGAACTCAGTGCCGAGCCGCACACGGTCAAGGGCCTCGTCTGGGAGAGCATCCGAGATTGCCAGCAGAAGAACAAGCAGCTTTCCAGTTTCGAGAAGATCGCGTCTCACCACCTGGAGATTCACACCGAGGATTTCCTCAAGACCTCGACCGGGAAGATCAAACGCGAACACTACATGAACCTCGAGCATCTCGAAGCGAAACACACACGGATCGAAGCGTACCGTCCCGCTGCGACGCCGAAGGAACCACGCAGCGTGCCCAAAGCCTAGCTGAGGCAGACCGTTGCACATCCGGCCGCGGACGCTATAATCATGAGGCAGGATAGATTGGTATCCCGCAACACACGGCCAGTATTCAAGCGCTCATGAAAGGAGGACCACACAATGTCCCAGAGCCCGAATCCCACCGCGTCTGAGAATCGTTCGAGTGATCTAAGTCGCCGCCAGTTCGTGACGCGGGCCGGTGCGGCCGCTCTGTCCTTCACGGTGGCGACGCCGAACCTAGCCCGTACGTACGCGGCGAACTCAAAAATCGATCTTGGCGTCATCGGGTGCGGCGGACGCGGAGTGTGGATTGCCAAACTCTTCAAGGCTCACGGCGGATACAACGTCGTGGCCGCGGCAGACTACTTCCAGGATCGCACCGACCGGATCGGCACTGAAGTCGGTGTCCCGGCGGCCCATCGCTTCAATGGCCTCAAGGGCTATTTGAAGCTCCTGGAGAAGGTCGATGCCGTGGCCATCATCAGTCCGCCCTACTTCCATCCCGAGCAGGTGGCCGCGGCCGTCGCGGCCGGCAAGCACGTGTACCTGGCCAAGCCCATCGCCGTGGACGTCCCGGGCTGCCTGAGCATCGGCGACAGCAGCAAGCAGGCCGCCGCCAAGAAACGGTGTTTCCTCGTCGATTTCCAGACGCGGGTGGACCCGTTCTACATGGAAGCCCTGCGGCGCGTGCACGTCGAGAAGGCCCTCGGCGATTTCGCCTTCGGCGAGGCGACCTATCACGCCGGAGACCCCTTCACGAGCAAGTATCAAACGTGGAAGGAGAACCCGGACGGCGCCGAGAATCGACTCCGCGCCTGGGGCCTGGACAAGGTCCTCTCCGGGGACATCATCACCGAACAGAACATTCATACGCTCGACGTGATGAACTGGATCATGGGCGAAGCCCCCTTGTGGGCCGTCGGCACGGGCGGTCGCAAATTCCGTCCTGTGGGCACCTGCTACGACACGTTTAGCGTGCTTTTCCAGTACCCCAATGACGTGGGTATCACCTTCAGCTCCCGGCAATCCAACGGCTACGGGACGCAGCCCGAAGGCATCCGCAATCGCATGTTCGGGGCCGAAGGCATTCTCGAAACGGAATACGGGGGCCAGGTCCTTATTCGCGGCGACCACTTCTATCGCGGCGGCAAGTCTCCCGGCATCTATCAGGATGGCGCGGTCGCCAACATCAAGGGCTTCTACGACAATATCGCCGCCGCGGACTACGCCAATGCAACGGTCGAGCCCAGCGTGCGAAGCAATCTCATCACCATCCTGGGCCGGACGGCCGCGTACGAGAACCGCAAAGTCACCTGGACGGAACTGCTCAACAGCAAGGAGCAGTTGGACGCGAATCTCAAAGGCCTCAAGGCCTGAGCTCGCCAGAAGACACACGAGTTCGGAGATACACCGATGGATACAGGAATGCTTTCCCGACGTCGGATGCTCGCCCGGAGCCTCGGTGCGTGCGCTGGATTGACCCTGACCGCCTCCGGCGCGTCACCGGGAGACAATGACAAGACGGCCACGCGCCCCAAGGGCTTCAAGCTGGGCGTCTGCGACTGGACCGTGGGCAAGGCCACGCGTCCGGAGTCCTTCGAGGTGGCCCGGCGGATCGGGCTCGATGGCGTCCAGGTCGATTTCGGCCGGGGCGAGGACGAGTTGCCTCTGTTTGACGCCGAATTGCAGCGGAGCATTCGCCGCCGGGCCGAGCGAGAGCAGCTCGAAGTCGCATCATTGGCGCTGGGCGTCCTCAACGATATCCCCTACAAGAGCGATGCCCGCGCCGAACGGTGGGTCGCGAAAGCCATCGACGTCTGCCGAGCGATGCCGACCGCTATCATTCTGCTGGCCTTTTTCGGCAAGGGGGACCTGAAGAACGACGCCAAGGGCACCGACGAAGTCGTGGCCAAGCTTAAGAACATCGCGCCCAAGGCTGAGAAAGCCGGGGTGACGCTGGCCGTCGAGTCGTGGCTCAGCGCCCCCGAGCACTTGGCGATCCTGGACCGGGTGGGGTCTCCCGCCGTCATGGTCTATTACGACGTCGGCAATTCGAACAAAATGAAATACGACATCTATCAAGAAATCCGGGATCTGCGGGGACGTGTCTGCCAGTTCCACGCGAAAGACTACGATGACCTGTACGGCAAAGGCTCCATCGATTTCGCGCGGGTCCGCGAGGCCATGGACGACGCGGGCTATCGTGGCTGGATCGTCATGGAGGGCACGAAGATGCCCCTGGGCGTCGAGGCAAGCTGCCGCTATGATGCGGAGTATCTGCGGACGATTTTTCCACCCCAAGTCGGATGAGATAGCCGAGAACGATCATTCGGAGAAAGGGAGACTTAGCGATGAAGACTCGTACGATCCAGATGATGCTCGTGGCCCTGTTGGTGTTCGTCACCGTTTCCAGCGCAACACCGCTCGACGATTACGTTGCCCAGCCCGATCCGAGCTACAGCTATGAGGTGGTCACAACGATCGACCATCCGCAGGGCAAGGTCTACGTGATCAAGATGACGTCGCAGACCTGGCGCAGCGAGAGCGAGGTCAATCGTACTGTCTGGCAACACTGGCTGACCATTATCGTGCCGCTCGACGTCGCGTCCGACACGGCCCTGCTCTGGATCAACGGTGGCAGTAACGACCGCCCGGCTCCGGCCAGGCCCGACGGCATGCTCGTCGAAATCGCGCTCCAGAGCGAAACCGTCGTGGCGGACCTGCGGATGGTCCCCAACCAGCCACTGGTTTTCGCCGATGATCCGGATAACGAGCGCTACGAAGACGCGATCATCGCCTATACTTTCGACAAGTTCCTCAACACCGGGGACGCGACCTGGCCGCTGTTGTTGCCGATGGTCAAAAGCGCTGTGCGCGCCATGGACACCGTGCAGGACCACATCGCCAAGATCGCGCACGGCTCGTACGCGGTCAATGACTTCGTCGTCTCTGGCGGGTCCAAGCGAGGCTGGACGACCTGGCTGACGGCCGCCGTGGACAAACGTGTCCTCGCTATCGCCCCGATCGTCATCGATGTGCTCAATATGGGCGAGCAGATGAAGCACCACTACGGGGCGTACGGCTTCTATTCCAGTGCCATCGGTGACTATGAGGATATGAACGTGCTCGGAAATCTCGATTCGGAAGCCGGAGCCGACATCCGCAATTTCGTGGACCCCTACGAATATCGCGAGCGCTACCCGATGCCCAAATTCCTGATCAACTCGTCTGGCGATCAGTTCTTCCTGCCCGACTCGGCCCAGTTCTACTTCGACGATCTCCCGGACGATAAGTACCTGCTCTACTGTCCGAACACCGATCACGGCCTCGACGGGTCCGACGCCGACAGCGCCCTGCTGGCCTGGTATGCCTCGCTGCTGGCCGGCCGGACCAGACCCGACTTCGACTGGGAGATCCCCGAACCCGGCCACATGAAAATCACCGCCCGAACGCAGCCGCTAAAGGTCACACTGTGGACGGCGACCAATCCCGAGGCCCGAGACTTCCGCCTCGAGACCATCGGTGCGGTCTGGCAGAGTAAAGAACTCAAGCCGGAAAGGACGGCCGGGGCAAGATACTACGACGTGAAGGTGCCCGCCCCGGAAAAGGGCTGGACCGCCTACTTCGTCGAGTTGCTCTTCGATTCGGACACCCCGATCCCCTTCCGGTTCAGCACGGAGGTGCGCGTAGTGCCCGACGTGCTGCCCTTTGCCGAGAAGGCCGACACGGACACAAACTAGGGCCACGTGAGAGGCCTTCGCATGCGGTATTCCGAACATGACTGTCGTCGCAGGATTATGGTCGCGGCGTGTGCACTTGTCTGGATGCCCCAAGTTGTGCTGACTGCCGAGGAAACTCGGCTCGCGAGGTTCCGACGACGTGTCGAGGCCGACTGGAGACTCCAGGACAGCGTGCGGGCAATGGACTCAGGCATCACGCCGGCGCAGGATGCCGTCGGCGCCTGCGACGGGGTCAAGAACGGCAAATGGGGCTTTCACACCAAACACGAGGCTCAGCCCTGGTGGCCCGCGCGACGGAGGCGGTCTTCGACAACCGTCTGGCCGTCCTGCTGGGGCTGCCGCCGGGCCGGCCGGTGACCGACCCCGCGGACGAGCTGGTCACGCTCCCGCCGCTACCGGCCACGGGCGTCCCCGCCTCGCTGGTCGAGCGCCGACCCGACGTCAGGAGCGCCCTGAGCGAGGTCCTCGCCGCGGACCGCGTCGTGGCGGCCGCGATGGCGGACCGCGACCCACCCCACACCAAACACACCCCCGCGGAGACGTT
>CP070782.1:1810888-1813823 GCA_020346325.1 Phycisphaerales bacterium | reverse complement strand
TCGCATCGCGTCGAGTTTCCCCGCAAAGTCCGCGTCGACGCCCAGCACGCGCGCCGCCTCAGCCGTGTTGGCAAACAGTTCACGGATGATCTGGTGATCCATCGTTGGGCCCATCACCAGCCCGCCGATGTCAGGGCTGTTGCTCGGGCCACTGATCAGCCAGCGCTTGTCATTGCGTGGGTCCTCAATGAGGAACTCGACGAAGAATTCGGCGGCACCCTTCATGAGCGGATAGGCCCGCTCGCGCAGAAAGGCCTCGTCGCCGTTGTAGAGGTAGTGCCACCAGAGGTGCTGACAGAGCCAGGCGCCACCGGTGACCCAGATGCCATGGTTGGCCGCGTTGATCGGGGCGGTGCCGCGCCAGCGGTCGAAGTTGTGATGCAGGACCCAACCGCGGGCGTCGTAATGCTTCTGTGCAGTGCTACGGCCGGCGTCGGCCACTTCCGCCAGCGCATCGAACAACGCCAGCCCGCACTCGCTGAGGTTGGTCGGTTCGGTCAGCCAGTAGTTCATCTCCGTGTTGATGTTGACCGTATATTTGCTGTCCCACGGCGGGCTGGTGCTCTCGTTCCAGAGTCCCTGAAGGTTTGCCGGCTGGCCCCCCGCGCGCGAGCTGGCGATCATCAGGTAACGCCCGTACTGGAAAAACAACGCCGCCAGTTGTGGGTCTTCTTCCTCGGCATACTTCAGCACGCGCCGGTCCGTCGTCAGGTGCGCCGTCTTCGCCTGGCCCAGGTCGAGCCTGACGCGGCGGAACAGCGCTTGATGGTCGGCCATGTGGGCATCGCGCACCTGGCGGGGCGTCTTGGTGGCCACCCGCTTGAGGACTTCGGCGCAACGCGCCGCCGGATCGGCCGATATATCCTGGTAGCTGCGCACGTTCGTCGCCATCGCGATCATCAATGTCGCTGCGTTGGCATTCTCTACCGTGATCTGCTCGTCGTCGACTGTGGCTTGGCCACCGTTGAGCTTCACGCGGCAGCGGCCTTCAAACCGGACCTGCCCCGGGATGGTCTCGGTGTTTCCGCGCAGTGTGAAGTCGCGGGCTCGACCACGAATGGCGAGCGTATCATCGCCTGCGGCCTGCGTCTGCACGTCCTCGTTCGGACTGGTCAGGGTGGCGGAGAGGTTCAGGGCGCCGGGCTGATCGCAAGAGAGCCTGACGACCACGACCTGATCGGGAAAGCTCACAAAGGTCTCGCGCGTGTAGGTGACGCCATCGACGCGGTACGTGGTCCGCGCGATGGCCGTATCGAGGTCGAGCTGTCGGTGATAGGCCTCGACCTCGTCATGGCCCGGGAAGGTCAGCCGCAGGTCGCCAAACGGCTGGTAGGGCACCTGCCTCAGCGGCGTCGACATGAAGTGTTCCATGGCCAGCTGTTCGGCTTCCCGTTGTTTGCCTTCGAATAACAACTGGCGAATCTGCGGCAGGTACTGGGCCGCGCCGTCACGGGCATAGTCGTGCGGCCCACCGCACCACAGCGAGTCTTCGTTGAGCTGATACCGCGCCTCGGCGGTGCCGCCAAACACCATGGCGCCGAGTCGGCCATTGCCGACCGGCAACGCCTGCATCCACTCGGCGGCCGGTTCGGCATACCAGAGTTTCAGTTCCGATTCTGAGGCTTTTATCTCGCCCGCACAAGGGGACATCAAGCCGACGCCGATCACACAAATGGCGATACCCAGGCACAACATGGAATCTCTCATTACTGCTCCTCGCGCGTAACAGTTGACATTGTCTTGCAGGACGCTCCCCGGGTGAGAGTGTCATTAGGTCAGGTCATCTCGGTGTCACGTCTTTCTCTTCGCAGCAGAAGAGTTGCCGCTGTTCATCGAAGCGGATGCTGCTCTCTGTTCGAACTTGGCCGGGCTCGACGTCAATCAGTCTCAGCGGGTTGTCGAACACCATCGCGATGAGTTCTCGGGCAGTGACGAGATCCAGCGAGGCCATATGGTTGGCGCACTGCAGGAGGGTCGCAGATGAGCCGGCCATGTAGCCGGTCGCAGGATCGTACAGGCGTCCGGCCGGATCCAGCACGACCTGAGTCCCCATCGTTTCGTATTGGCCCGGCAGCAGGCCCGCCAGGGGCGAGCCGTCGCTGACCACGATGCAGCGCTTCGGCCCTTTAGCGCGAATGATTGTCTGGAGCAACGACTTGGGCACGTGATGGCCGTCGGCGATGATCATGGCCGACAGTTGGTCGTTGGCCAAACCGGCCCAGACGGGATTGTGGTGTCGGGGCAGCAGGGCGGGAATGCCATTGCCCAAATGGGTCAGTGCCCTGGCGCCGGCGCCCACCAGTCTGTCCAAATCGTCTTCCGTGGCCATGTGGTGCCCCAGCGAGACGGTGATTCCGTGTCGGGCGGCACGGCGTGCGAGGTCCTCGGCACCCTCGAGGTCAGCGGCAATGGTCAGCAGCCTGATACGACCGTCCGCCCATGCGATGAGTTGTTCGAGGTACGCCGTGTCCGGAGCCCTTGTATGCGCCGCGTCGTGAGCGCCTCGCGCTCCCTCCTGCGGCGAGAGGAACGGCCCCTCCAGGTGGATGCCAAGCACGTGATTCTTGAGTTCCGGTTCGTTCATGGCCCTGGCGATGATCGGCAGATTACGCTCGTAGATCTCCGTCGGGCTGGTGATCAACGTAGGAAGGAACGCGGTGGTGCCGGCGGCCATCAGTTCCTGACTGGCCTGCACAAAGGCTTCGTCAGTCAGTTCGGCCCCGGAGAAATCCGTGCCTTTGTAGCCGTTGACCTGGAGATCAACGAGTCCCGGAATTCGCATCGAAACCAGTCCCCCATTGGCGGCCTCAGCCGTTCATGGTCTGTCTCTGATCCGGCCTTCGTACGGCTCGAAAGCCGCCGGCATCTTAATCGATCTCACGCCGGCCGTCAAATCGGGTAGAACGCCAGTCTGCCCGATCAGGAGTCTGCGGGA
>CP070782.1:1798831-1810788 GCA_020346325.1 Phycisphaerales bacterium | reverse complement strand
TGCAAATGGCGGCGCAACTCAACCTTGCTCATTCAATGATCCTAGACCCCCACGGCCATCTGTTTTATCAACCCGGTCATTACTATCTATCAGCCTCTGAAGTTTTTGTAAATAACGACTTATGGTTTTTTCATGGCCGACGTCTTTCGGGATGTAGTAGTGCCCGGAAAAGTCCGGCAGGTATTGCTGAACGACGAAGCCGTTCTCATAGTCGTGCGTGTAATTGTAACCGACTCCGAAACCGGCCTTTTTCGCCGCCGCGTAGTGCGCATCCCTCAGATGAGGCGGGACCGGGCGTGTCGGCTGCTCCCGCACGTCTTTCATGGCGTTCCAGATAGCACAGGCGCCGGCATTCGATTTGGGGGCACAGGCTACGTAAATCGCCGCTTGCGCCAGCGCCAGTTGCGCCTCGGGTAGCCCGACGAACTCGGAAATCTGCACGGCCGCCGCCGCCAGCACGGTCGCCATCGGATCGGCGTTGCCCACATCCTCAGCGGCGCAAACGGCGATGCGTCTGGCTACAAAACGGGCATCTTCGCCCCCAGCAAGCATTCGGGCCAGCCAATAGACCGTCGCATCGGGGTCGGACCCGCGCATACTCTTCTGAAGCGCGCTGGCCAGATCGTAGTGGCTGTCGCCGGCCCCGTCGTAAGCGATCGCCTTCTGTTGTATCGACTCTTTGGCCACGTCCAGATCAAACTTCACGCCTTTTTCCGGTCCTGCCGCCGCCTGTGAGCGCACGCCCACTTCAAGGGCTGTCAGGGCCTTCCTGCCGTCGCCATCGGCCATCTCGGCCAGAAACCGCAGCGCGGCCGGATCGGCCTCGACATTCAGAGCACCCAACCCCCTTTCCGAATCCTGCAAGGCCCACTGCAACAACTGTAGGATCTCATCCGGCCCGAGGGGCTCGAATCGAAACACGGTACTGCGCGAAATCAGCGGGCCGTTGATCGAGAAATAGGGATTCTCCGTGGTCGCACCGATCAGGATGATCACCCCCGACTCCACATCGTCAAGCAACACATCCTGCTGCGCGCGATTGAAACGATGGAGTTCATCGATGAAGAGCACGGTCCGACCGCGGCCCGTAGCCAGTCGATCGCGCGCCTGGCTCATAGCCTCGCGCAGATCCTTGACGGTGGCAGCCGGCGCGCTCAGGCAGCAGAACCGGGCTTTCGTATGGCACGCGATGACCTGGGCCAGGGAGGTCTTGCCTACACCGGGTGGACCATGAAAGACCAAACTGCTGAGCCGGTCTGCCCGGAGCATGCGCGCCAATAATTTTCCCGGCGCCAAGAAGTGCTTCTGCCCCACGAACTCCTCGAGGGTACGCGGGCGCATGCGCGCCGCCAGCGGCGCGGCGGCCATCAGGTTCGCTCTCTCTGAGGCCTCAAACAGGTTTTTATCGGCAGCACGTTCATCCATGACCCGGATTATACGATCGCCCACAGTTCATGTCGAATGATTCGCGCAACCTGACTCGCTTCGACTGGCACTGCCAACGAAATTTGCGCCTCTGTCACAGGCTACCGATTCCGCACACGCAATGTCAATACACAGGATTTTTACCAGCCTTTTTATCTTGTACCTAAAGCCTCCAGACTCTCTCGCTTCCCCTCGACACCCGCCTGGTCTCAGAGCGACGTTCCCAGGCTCAAGGCCGCGCGATTGCCAGCGTCCCGTGACCATTCCTCCCGACCGCACCATTGGTGAGGGCAACAGGACACACATAGCACAACCACTTCTTTCCAAATGATTTACATGAAAAATGCGCAAAAAAGTACAACGTCCGTCACACGCGTTTTGGGTACCGCATTCGACGCGACAATGGCCGATAATTCCGGACCCGTCAGGATTAGCAACCGGCCAAAAACTGAGAGGAGACACTTTTTTTTTATTTGATTTTAACCGGCCTGCCGATAAACTCCTCTAGGTATCGGCGGCCGCCGTATAGTGTCGATAGACCAGGAGGTTGAAGACAAATGAGAGCACGGGACAGGCCAGGTCCTGTAAGGATTAATTGCTCTTTTCCATGGTTGTAGTTGGCTAACCAGAAGGCCAGTGTGAGTGTAGTTATTGAAAGGGAAGTATCATGAAGCGTTGGTTGATTCTGTTTACTGTAGGTTGCGTGGCATTTGCCGGCGTGGCAAACGCGGCAGTGCAACAGGGTGACACGGAAATTGACGTCCTCGGTAGCTGGTTCACCCAGAATGGCGAAGAAGGTATCCCCGACCTTGACGTCTTGTTCGTGTCAGCTCGCCTTGGCTACTTCATCAGCGACAACATCCAGGTTGCCGGCGTCGGATTGGGTGCGTGGACGGATCTCTTCGGCACTGACGTCGATATTTACGCTATCGGTGCCAGCGCCAAGTACCACTTTATGCCAACGAATCAGATGGTGCCCTATATCGGCGGCCAAATTCTGTGGGGGGACATTGACACGGATGCCGGCGATGATGATGCTACACTGTGGGGCCCGGTTGCGGGTCTGCGTTACGAACTGAACGCCTATAATGACTTCTTTGTCGAGTACCAGTACCATGTCTGGGATGGCGATATCAGTGACATTCTCGATGGTGGTCATGCCGTCTTTATCGGTTTGATCCATCAGTTCAAGTAAGCAACGGAGGTCGGAGAACCGAAATTGCAAGGTCTCCCAAAATCTGAACATAAAGCTGCGAGTCCGGTGCGGCTCGCAGCTTTCTTCTTGCGCCAGCCCAATCACACGGTCACCCCCTCAGATCTATGCGTGCGACGTGCGAACTTGACGGAGTTCCGCCCTGGCGATAGACTCTCGCTCCAGAGGTCGGTAGGCAGATCGCCGACGCGATATCTATCTTGGCAGCCTGCCCTGTCTCAAGATTCACGGACAAAGGAGTGATGCATGAGCGCACGGAGGACAAGCGTTCTGGGAGCGATGGTGCTTCTGTGCTGGTACGGCGCGGAGGCCCGGGCTGGAACCCTCATGGGCACCCCGATCGCCACGTTGGAGGAGCAACAGTGGGCGGTAGGGCTCGGCTACGGATTCGGTGAGGCCGACTGGGAGGCCTCCGGACTGAGGGTGCAGATCCCCAGTGGGGCCAGCCCCACCTACACCGCCGAGTTCATCGATCTCGACGGGCTTGCGACCCACGTGGCTCTGGCCAGCCTGGCCTATGGCATCTGCGACAACTGGGACGCATTCATCCAATTCGGCGTTTCAGACGCCCAGGACCGCATCTCGATCCAGGCGCCTCCGCCCGGCGGTGCACCGGAGTACGTCTCCTATGACGGCGACTATGGACTGGCCTTTGGCCTCGGCACGCGTGCGACCTTCTGCCACTGGGGCCCCTGGCGCTTCGGCGGATTGGCGCAGGTCACCTGGTTTGATCCGAAAGACAGCGATTTCATTTCATCGGACCCGGACGTGGCGGACACCGTATTCGTGGGGCGTGCCGATATCGATTTCTGGCAGGCCCAATTCGCCTTGACGGCCGCGTATCAGATCGACACACTGACCTTCTGGGCGGGCCCCTTCCTGCAATTCGTGGAGGGCGATCTCCAGCGCCGCGGACGCACCCTTCTCGGCGGAACCGACAGCGGCAGCTTCCAGAGCTCAGCCGATATCGAGAACGACGGACAAGCTGGCGTTCATGTCGGGATCAATTGGGAGGTATCGACGAAGCTCGACGGCCAGATCGAAAGCCAGTTCACCCGCGATTCCTGGTTCCTGGCCTTCGGCGCCGTCGTGAAGCCGCGAGAACTTCTCGCCCGCCCGTGACGGCCTCACTGCCTGTCAAGCCGCGCGGTGGGCCATAAAATGCGCCGTCTCGGCCAAGGCATCCCTGGCATCCCCTGCCGGTAGAGACGCAAGTGCCTCCGTGGCCTTATGCACGTACCGGCGCGCATGCTCGTGCGCGTAGTCCAGGCTTCCGTGATGCGCAAGCAAGGCATCCAGTTCATGTCTCGACTCGGCGGGATGGTTCAGCAACACGTGCACTTTCTCTCTCTCAGACGCACCAACCGCTCCAAGCAGGTGAATCACAGCCAAGGTCAGTTTGCTCTTGTTCAGATCGCACTGCGCGGTCTTGCCTGTTTGAATCTCACTGCCGGAGATGTCCAGCAGGTCGTCGACAATCTGAAACGCAATGCCGGCGTACAAACCGTAACGATCTAGCGCCTCGACCTGGGGCGTCTCGGCGCGCGCCAGCAGTCCCCCTAAACGGCAGCACCCGCTGAAGAAGGCCGCACTCTTGTCGGCGATGATGCTGATATACTCGGCCTCAGTGAGTTGCCAGTTCTGCTTCTGCGCCACCTGCCTCAGTTCGCCCTCGCACACTCGAACGGCTGTCTCGGCCACCACCCTGCCGATCGGCGGTTCGAGATCAGCGGTCATCCGGAACACCCGGCTCAGTAGGAAATCGCCCAACAGTACCGCCGATTCGTTGCCCCAGACACGATTGATCGTGGGCGCTCCCCGACGGGTCTGGCCGTCATCGATCACGTCGTCATGCAGGAGCGTCGCATCGTGGATCATTTCCACCATGGCCGCGACGCGAATGTGCTCGTCCGTGATTGGCCCCAGACAGGCCCCTCCCAGCAATACCAGGCCGGGGCGAATCATCTTGCCGCTCCGCGCGATGAAATGGTCCAGAAGAGGCGCCAGTTCCTCAGCCGACTCCGAGGGCATCAGAGTCTTACAGATCAAGTCGCTCGCCCGCCCCAGATGCGGAGCAATCATTGCAAATGACGGGATATCATGCCATGGAGCGTTCTTCGAGGCGTTCATACGGATCGGCAATCCCAAGTCACAGGAAACGGGAGCATCGACAGCGCGACAGAGAACTGTCTGCTGCTAATTCTTTCCACGGGCATAATTCTCGAACTTCTCTCGCAGGAGACGGGTAACCGGTCCCGGCTTGCCATCACCGATAACACGCTTATCGATCTCCACGATCCCGATGACTTCCGCGGCCGTGCCGGTGAGGAACAGTTCATCGCAGACATGGAGATCATACCGAGTCAAATTCTTCTCAACGACGGTCCGGCCTTCCTCCTGAGCCAATCGGATGACAACCTGACGCGTGATGCCTTCCAGTCCTCCCGCCTCCGTCGGCGGGGTGTGGATGACACCGTTGCGGACGGTGAACACGTTGTCACCACTGGCCTCCGCGACGTAGCCCTCGTGGTTGTACATGATCGCCTCAGGCACGTTGTTGTCCAACGCCTCGATCTTGGCGAGGATATTGTTCAGGTAGTTAAGGCTCTTGACCTGCGGTGACAGGGCCAGAGGATGATTGCGGATCGTCGTGGCGCTGACGACGCTCAGGCCCTTCTCGTACAACTCCTCCGGGTAGAGCTGGATCGTGTCGGCAATGATGATCAATCCACTGTCGCGGCATTCAAAGGGATTTAAGCCCAGATCGCCGACGCCGCGCGTCACGATGAGGCGAATGTATCCATCTTCGAGGGCATTGGCCTGGACCGTCGCATGCACGGCGGCGACCAGCTCCTCCCGGCTCATCGGCACCACCAGACGAATGGCGCGGGCTGACTCGTAGAGCCGCTTGATGTGCGCGTCCAACTCGAACACCCTGGAGCTATAGATGCGGATGCCCTCGAAGACCCCGTCACCATAGAGTAAGCCGTGGTCGAAAACGGAGACCTTGGCCTCTGCTTCATCCACGAGACCTGTGTTCATCCAAATCTTCAATGCCATAGAGTAAACCTCATGCTGCCCAAGTCGCATGCAGCCTTGATCCCGCTCTCCTCGTCGGGATTCAGCTCTTCACGCGGCCATCGGCGAGGGTAATCACCCGCCCGGCCCTATGGGCGACGCGCTCATCGTGGGTGACCATCACAATGGTCTGACCCGCCCTGTTAAGCTGTTCGAAAACCTCTAAAATACCATTTCCTGTGGCGGAGTCAAGGTTCCCCGTGGGCTCATCGGCCAGGAGCAGTCGGGGCTTGTTCATCAGGGCCCTGCCGATCGCCACACGTTGCCTTTCCCCGCCGGACAATTGGTACGGCTTGTGCCGAATCCGATCCTGCAAGCCCATTGTCTCCAAGAGTTCGCGGGCCCGAGCCTTGGCGGCCCCACGGGTCCCCAGCCAACCGGCAACGCCGCATGAGACCATAGCCGGCAGATAGACGTTCTCCAACACATTCAGCTCGTCCAGTAAGTGGTAAAACTGAAACACGAAACCCACCATCTCATTGCGAAAGTGATTGAGCTCCCGGGCTCCCATCCGACTGAAATAATGGCCATCAAAACTGACATCGCCCTCATTGGGTCGATCCAGTGCCCCGAGGATGTGCAGAAACGTGCTCTTGCCACTGCCCGAAGCACCGATGACCGCGACGAACTCCCCTTCGCGCACTGACAGATTGGCCCCTTTGAGGACTTTGACCCGAGTCGCGCCCATCCGATACGACTTGTGGACGTTCTCCGCTTTCAATATCAGAGGTCGTTTGTTTGTGGACGTTTCATTCATAGAGAATCGCCGTCTGAGGTCAGGCTGCATTCATCGCTTTCGAGGCCGGCCCCAGGCCGCCCTTCTATAGCTGATTTCCAGTATCGGCACAAGCAAAACCCAAGTCCTTCCATCACGTCCGGCTGCCATGAAGAGTTTCAACCGGGCGTAACCGTGCCGCGCAGTAGGCCGGTACCAACGCTCCGATTTGGCAGGCGACGATCGCGCACAATACAATGACGGCCAGCACACTGAATTCGGCGTGATGCGGAATCTCGCCGATGGCGTAGATCGTCCGATCCCAGAGCTGAAACCCGAAGCGCTCGAAGAGCCAGTTCTCGATTCGATTGATATTTGACAGGAACAGCAGCGCTGCGGCGACCCCCGTGCACGAGGCCAGCACGCCCACAGCCGCGGCGAACCCGGAGAACAGTACCATGACACTCTGACTGGAGGCCCCCACACTTTTCAGGACGCCGATATCCTTGGTCTTGTGACTCACGATCATGTAGAATACGACAAACACGATGAAGACCGTAGTGATGCCCACGAATCCGAACATGACGCTCAGCATCGCCTCTTCTTTTTCCATCGGCGCAATGACGGCACGGCGATATTCCTTCCACGTCTCCACCGTCACCGTGTCCAGCAGTCCGGCGTTGGACGCTCCCTGCTTGCTCTGCCTGAACTGATCCCAGAGCGTGCGGACCCGAATGCAACCTTGTTCGAGAGACACCGCGGGGCAGAACTTAACGTGCAACGCCGTGACGCGCTTCAGGACGCCCGCCATGCACAGCGACTGAGCCCATTCCAAAGGGATGTAGACCGTGGAACCGTCGATTCCGGCAATTCCGCTGTGAGAGTGGTCATTGTACTGGAAGCGCTTGGTGCTGACGGGAACCGAACCGGCACCGGCCGGAGCGCCCCGAGCGTTGAGCGGGAAACAGGTCAGGATCAGGCCAATCTCGGCCGGCTGAGCGTCATAGGTGTATTGGCTCTGGGCATTGCGCCACAGGGCCAGGTCGATCCCCAGAACACAGCCTACAGCATTGGGTTCGTAGGCGGGGACGAACGCCTTGGTCACATCGCCGGCCTGGTGGTACAGGGTTTGGCCGAAATTCGTGGTCTGACCGTGCTTGACCGGGTCGAGTCCGATGATCTCCACGCCCCGATTGCGGGCGTCACCTTCCCGCCTCATCAAGGCGTAGTTCTTAACCACGGCCGAGACCGCTTCGACGCCCTCGGTCCGTTCGAGCGTCTGCATGAACTCCTCGTAGTAGGGAAAGCCCACGAGTGACTTCGTGCCGACCACGCAGTCGCCCACGAACGCGTGATTCTTCTGTTTGAACTCGCCGACCAGGCCACTCATTACCGTCATGACCACCACGACAATGAAAACGCAGAGCGCGACCGTCAGCACCGCGAAATGCGTGATACGGCGCTTCACCAGATATCGGATTATCAGTGTCAGCTTATACATCGTGCAGCCGAAACGAAATCACCCGGTGTCTTCGTTGCTCCTTCCTACTCATAGCGCAACACCTCGACCGGCTTCGTCAGGGCCGCGATGATGGCCGGTGTCAGCGCCCCGAGCGCCGCAGCCACGACGGCCAGAGCAATGATGGGCAACGAAGAGACCCAATCCACCTCATTGGGAATCTTACTGAACATATACACGCTGCTGCTCCAGAGTTTGAGTCCGAAGAGCACGCGAATGCCATCTTCGATCGCGTTGATATTCTTCGTGATCGCGTAGCCAAGGACCGCGCCGATGCCGGCCCCGAGCACGCCGACCGTGACGCCAAACCCCAGGAAGATCCAGGCCACGGAGACACTGGCGGCACCGCAACTCTTGATGACGGCGATGTCGCGCCGCTTGAGCCGCACGATCATGTAGAAGATGCAGAAGACCAGCACCACCACACTGAAGCTGACCACGCCAAAGATCAACAGGAGCAGGCCCATCTGCTTGCGCAACTCAACAATGTACTGGCGTTGCATCTCCAGGGCCGTAACGATGTCGGTCATATCGGCCCGCCAGGAACTCCAGTTCAGTTCCTCGGCCACGAAGACCTTCCACAGACCGCGAATCTGCGTGACCGCCAATTCCGGATCCACCCCGCCTTTAAGCTTGACGTTGATGGTCGTCGCGGGCGCCTCCAGGTCCGGATACAGCGCCTCTTGGAGCGTTTGTATGGGTACGTAGATGAAGCCACTATCGAGATCGTGGACGCCCGTGAAAACGACATCCGCAATATAGAAGGGGACGACCTTGCGTTTGGGCGTCGCCTGACCATCCGGGTCTTCATCGACCGTGCCCGTGGTAATCACCACACGCTGGCCGATCATTTCCTCGAGGATCTTGTCCTGATCGTACTCGTCAGTCTCCTGATCGGCCTCGGCCACCACGCCGATCCCGACGTAGCCACCCGCCTTCTCGGGCGCCCCGGGGACCGCAAAGGACGGCAGCCCCGCTGCTTCTCGCTGGCGGAGCAGGACATCCTTGAATCCATTAACCTCGGCGCGCCGCTGCGGCTCGATCCCCCAGATGCTTACCGGGCGTACGTTGCCGCGGCCCACGTGCAGCAGGCCCTGGCTGGACAGAGTTCCGGTCGCCGCTTTCACGAAGTCGGTCTGCTCGAGTCGCTCGACGAACGCCGGATACTTCTCCAGAAGTCCGCCTGGAGGAGGTCCGATCACCACGTCGCCCAACATCTCGACGGCGCTGCGCTCGAAGGCGTTGATGAATCCGGTGAAGAGGCTGGCGACCACGATCAGCAGCGAGACCGACAGCGCCACAGCCGCGATGCTCAAGAAGATGATCCGCCGCGTTCGCAGGTACTTCAGCCAGAGGAATAACTTCAACATCTAAGAACCAAGGTAGTCGAGTCCAAGCCCCGCACGTTCCGGCGCCAAGCATGCCCTACGCTTCAGACCTCTGCTGTCGGTCTCAGCGCCCCGCTACGCGTTTTCCGGTCCCACGGGCTTCAGGAGCGGAAACAGGATGACATCGCGAATGCTCGTCACCCCGGTCAGAACCATCACGAGACGGTCGATGCCGATTCCCAACCCGCCGGCCGGCGGCATGCCATACTTTAGCGCCGTGATGTAATCGTGGTCCATGGTCGCCATCGTCTCTTCCTGACCACGCAGTTGAATCATGAAATTCTCGTACTGCTGCGTCGGGTCGTTCAATTCGGTGTAGGCGTTGGCCAATTCCATCCGGGCGATGAACAACTCGAAGCGCTCGGCATAGTTCGGATTCTCCTTGCTGCGCTTGGTCAGCGGACACAATACCGCCGGATAGTCGATGACGAACGTCGGATTGACGAGATGATGCTCCACCGTCGCCTCGAAGACTTCGTTAACCACTACCGCGTCATCCATGCCGGCTTCATCCAGCTCCAGGGCTCGGGCTTTTTCGCGCACGGCCTGAAGGTCCCCGATATCGCAGCCGGCATGTTCCCACAACAGATCCGCGTACTTGGCACGCCGCCAACGACCGCTGAGATCGATATCAAGGTCGCCAAACTTCACCTCAGGTCCGTTGCAGTGGGCCGCAACGCAAGCCGAGATCAATTCCTCGGTCAGGTCCATCATGTCATGGTAGTCACCATAGGCCTGGTAGAGTTCGAGCATGGTGAATTCAGGATTGTGCCAACGACTGAGTCCTTCGTTGCGGAAATTGCGGTTGATCTCAAACACGCGTTCCAGCCCCCCTACCAGGAGGCGCTTGAGGAACAGCTCGGGCGAAATCCGCAGATACAGGTCGAGATCGAGACTGTTGTGATGCGTGATGAACGGCCTGGCCGCCGCCCCGCCGGCAATGGCCTGCATCATGGGCGTCTCCACCTCAAGAAACCCGCGGGACTCCAGATGTTGGCGAATCGTGGTAGTGATGGCGCTGCGCTTTATGAACCGGCCCATCACCTCGGGATTGGCCCACAGATCGACGTAGCGCTGGCGGTAGCGCTGGTCGATATCGGCCAGGCCATGGAACTTCTCCGGTGGTTGGGCCAGGCACTTGGACAGGAAGGCCAGACCATCCTCTTCGACCCAGATGGTGATCTCCCCCGTCCGAGTCCGGCCGAGTTGCCCGGAGGCCCCGATGATATCGCCGAGATCCAACAGCTTGGCCAGGGTCCACTGCTCGTTCAGCATCTTCTTGCTGAGCCCCACCTGGATCGTTCCGCTACGATCACGCAGGGTGATAAAGATCAGTTTGCCGATGTCCCGCAACAGGACGATGCGACCGGCACAGCGGGCGTGCTGCCTCTCCTCCTCATCTTTGAACCGCTCTTTGACCGCTTCGGCGGCTTCGACATCGTCATAACGGAGTCCGTAGGGATCGAGGCCCAACGCCTCCAGCTTTTCCCGTTTCTCCTGTCGCTGTTGTTCGAACTTGTCACTATCGGCTTGAATCGTCAATATTCCACCTGTTTCTATGGGCGTCCCGGGTCAGTTGGCTGCCAGGGCGTTCGCTTCGATCAACTTGGTTTCCATGACCAGCAAGCCGACCGCCAGTTGGGGATCGGCCTCCAGAGCCTGTTCAATTGTGCGTTTTGTGTACGAGGCGCTGTGCTCTTCGAGGCTGGCTTGCACGAGAACGTCATTGTCTCTCTGCACGTCGAGCATCTTTCTGAGTTCTTCGCTGGTCAGCTTCACCTCGACGTCCGGGCCAACGCCCCAGTCCTTCCTGCCTTCCTTTTCCACCGCGTCGCGGCTCTTGACCCGCTGTCCGGAAGGCAGATGGTAGTAGGCCATGGTATACTTCAACTGAGCACCGCCGCCGGGATAATGGGTGATGCCCTGTACGCTTCCCTTGCCGTGTGTCCGGGTTCCGACCAGTGTCGCCCGTTCATGCCTGGGGTCGGCCAAGGCGCCGGCCACGATCTCCGAGGCACTGGCCGAGCCCGAATTGATCAGGACCACCAGCGGGTGGTCCGGCTGGGTTCCCCGTCGATGGGCATACTCATAGGTGGGGATCATGCTGACCTTGGGCTGCGTCCGCACGATCAGACCCTCCTCGATGAAAGCGTCGGAAATGCGTACGGCACTGTCGAGAAGTCCGCCGGTATTGAAACGCAGGTCCACGATCAGGCCCTTGAGCCCCCGATCATCGAGTTCTTCCAGCACGTCTTCGAAATCACCGGCGGTATCCCCGGAGAAACTGGTGATGCGCACGTAGCCAATGCGATTGCGCTGGTCGACCATGTACAGCCAATCTCCGGATTCCGTGCGTTGCCAGCCCCGAATGGTCGGCACCACGATCCGATCCCGCGTGATCGTGATGTTCTGGACCTTATCTGAACTCGGCCTCTTGACGGCCAGGGTAACCGTCGTTCCCTTCGGCCCAGTGATCTTCTTCACCGCACAGGTCAGGCTCATATCCTTGGTCGGCACGCCGTCGACCGCCTCGATGACGTCTCCAGCGTCCAGCCCCGATCGATAGGCGGGGGTGTCGGGCAACAGACTGGCCACGGTCAAAAACCCCCTGGGCTTGGA
>CP070782.1:1792494-1798731 GCA_020346325.1 Phycisphaerales bacterium | reverse complement strand
TGAAATTCGGGGAAGGTTTGCAGGCCCGTGATGTCGGCGTTGAACGCGAATTCGCCGTTGCCCACACTCAGCGGCGTCAACGGATCGGGCGCCGTCAGCGTCACATTATGCCGATTGACAACGGATCCGCGATCGATCCGGCCAGACCACAGCATCCCCTGCGCGCCGGTCGTGCCAACCACCATCATACACAATGCCACAGAAGCTGCGGATACATATCTCTGCTTCATCGCTACGTTCTCCCGTCCCGATCTCCACCAGACGAATGACTGGACGCCCACAGAATCACACGCGCATTTCGTCGACACCCTCTTGTAATCGGGGAACAGTCCAAAATCAACGATGCGCAGAGAAACGGCGTCCTCGAAGACTACACAGTTGACATGGCGTCCGATTACCGGGAATCTGGATGCAACAGCCACGGACCAGACGTTTCAATCCTGTTCAAGAGGACGGATAGACCATGACGATCGGAAACGCACCCAACCAACCGAAGAAAGGCTGCACTGCGGAAAGCTACCAGGGCGTCGAATGCCGGTGCAGCGGCCTCAATCGCCGCGAGTTCATTGCCCTGGCGAGCCTCGGAGCGACCGCGGCGGCACTGGACGGTCTGGGCCTGCCGGTGATGGCCGGTCCTTTTGAAGAGAACGAATACCTGAGAATCATCCCGACGGACAAGCGATTGGACCCACAGTGGGTCGCGTCGCTGACGGCACGCGGCGAGCCGACGGCGGTCACCGCCCCGCAGGCGCTGGCCCATATCGGCATGCCCATCGGAGGACTCTGCACGGGAACGCTGTATCTGGGCGGCGACGGGAAACTCTGGCTGTGGGATATCTTCAACCGCGTCGTTGAAGGCATCGCGCCCAGGCAGGTGGAATACCAGGGCCAATCGGTGCGTATGCGCGACGGCGCCAACTACGTTTCTCCAGCGCCCCCCGAATCACCGCTCGACCAGGGCTTTGCCCTCCGCATCGGCGAGAAGATCCGCCGCCTCGATCATACCGGATTCGAGGAGATCACCTTCAGGGGTCAGTATCCGCTGGGCTTGGTGAGTTACCGCGACAGGGAGTGCCCCGTCGCGGTCGACCTGGAGGCCTACTCTCCCTTCATTCCGCTCAACACCGACGACTCCTCCCTGCCGGCGACGATTATGAGCTACACCCTGCGCAACACCTCCGAGCGCACGGTCGAGATCGAGATCAGTGGATGGCTGGAGAACGCCATTGCCTTGCATCACCGCGACGTTGCTGAGGGAATGCGACGCAACACCATCGTGCGCGCCGATGGCATGACCCTGCTGGGGTGCGAGGCCGAGACCATCCGTGAGAAGGAGACTGCCACGCAACCCGAGATCCTCTTCGAGGACTTCGAGAAGGACAGCTACAAAGGGTGGACCGCCAGTGGCACCGCGTTCGGGGCCGGCCCGATCGAGGTAGAGAAGATGCCCGACTACCAGGGTGACGTCCGGGGCCAGGGCCAGCGGGTCGTCAATACCCACAACGTCCGCCAAGGCGAGGACGTCCGCGGCGGCGACACTCACCGCGGGACTTTGACCAGCAAACCTTTCACCATTCAGCGGCGTTATATCAACTTCCTGATCGGGGGCGGCGCCCACCAGGGCAAGACCTGTCTGAATCTGCTGGTCGATGGCCAGGTCGTGCAGTCGGCCACCGGCCAGAACAACAATCGTATGGCGCCGGCATCGTTCAATACGAGCCAATGGGAGGGCAAAACGGCGTGGCTTCAAATCGTCGACCAGGAGACCGGCGGCTGGGGCAATATCGGCGTGGATCACATTGTCTTTTCCGACATTCCGGCCCAGCCTTTCGTCCTGGAGAAGCTGCACGACTATGGCACGATGGCCCTGACCATGCTGGACCGCGCTCCCGGTGACATCGCGACCGCCTCGATGGCTGCGCCCGGCCGGTTCAACGCCGTCAAAGACCGCGCCGACGCCCTGCTTTGCGAGAAGCTGACCGGCGCCGTCGGACGGCGCCTCTCCCTGGCACCGGGTGAGAAGAAGACCGTCACGTTTGTGGTCACCTGGCATTTTCCCAACCTCTCCGTCGGTGGCATGGACGATGTCGGCCGGGAATACGCCGCGCGCTTTTCCGACGCCACGGCCGTGGCGCGCTACGTCGCCCGTGATTTCCAGCGGCTCAGCACCACGACACAACGATGGCACCAGACCTGGTACGATTCGTCGCTGCCCTACTGGTTCCTCGACCGGACCATGGCCAACACTACCACCCTGGCAACCAGCACATGCTATCGCTTCCGCAAGGGGCGCTTCTGGGCCTGGGAGGGAATCGGCTGCTGTCACGGCACGTGCACGCATGTCTGGCACTACGCCCAGGCCGTCGGACGACTGTTTCCGGAGATCGAGCGTCGCCACCGGGAGGAAGTGGACTTCGGCATTGCCTTTCATGCCGATGGTGGCGTCGGTCATCGGGCCAACCTCACCCAGAGTTCGCACCCGGCCCACGACGGACAATGCGGCCGCATTCTCGGTGCCTATCGCGAGCATCAGATGACCGCCGATAACGCCTTTCTCACGCGCCTGTGGCCGAAACTGAAGCAGGCGATCGAATACCTCATCGAGCAGGACGCCAACGGCGACGGCATCATCGAAGGATCGCAACCCAATACGCTCGATGCCGCCTGGTTCGGCAAAATCTCGTTTCTGGCCTCCCTGTATCTCGCTACGCTGCGGGCCGGCGCCGCGATGGCCACCGAGATGGGAGACACCGCATTTGCCGACCGCTGCGAGCGGATCGCCGACCGAGGCCGCCAGAGTATTCTGGAACTCTACAACGGCGAGTACTTCTATCAAATCGAGGATCCGGAACATTTCGACGCCATCGGGATCGGCAAGGGCTGCTACATCGACCAGGTGTTCGGCCAAAGCTGGGCGTTCCAGGTCGGGCTGGGCCGCTTGTTCGACGAACAGAAGACCCGCAGTGCGTTGCGCGCCCTGTGGAAGTATAACTTCGTGCCGGACGTGGGTCCCTTCCGCAACCAGTTCAAACGGGGACGCTGGTACGCCCTGGCCGGCGACGCGGGCCTGCTGATGTGCACCTGGCCCAAAGGGGGGCTGCGCGACGACTTCAAGCAGCACTGGCAATATATGTACTTCAACGAATGCATGAGCGGTTTCGAGTGGCAGGTCGCGGCCCACATGATCTGGGAAGGCATGATCACTGAGGGCCTAGCCCTCGCCCGCGCCATTCACGACCGCTACAGTGCGACGCTGCGCAACCCCTACAACGAGATCGAATGCTCCGACCACTACGCTCGGGCCATGGCCAGTTACGGGGCCTTTCTCGCGGCCTGCGGACTCGAGTATCACGGGCCCAAAGGGTACCTGGCGTTTGCGCCGCGCATCGGCCCGGAAGACTTCAAGGCAGCCTTCACTACCGCTGAGGGCTGGGGCAGTTTCAGCCAGAAGGTCACGCGAAGCGAGCAGGTCGAACGCATGGAACTGAAGTACGGGACGCTGAAACTGAAAGAACTGCAATTCCAACTGGCGTCGGGGCGGGCGCTCGGAACGGTGCAGGCTGCGCTGAACGGAAAAGCGGTGCCCCTGCAACATACCGTGGACCGGACAAGGGCGCGGATTCTGTTCGATGAACCTGTCGTGATGACCGAGGGCGATGACCTGCGCATCGAGATGGTCACACCCGCCTAACGGCTGGGTTTCTGGAGGACCTTCACCGCGTTATTTCGATAGACGTTCTCCAGCACCTTGTCGTCCAGGGCCAAACCATAGAGAGGCCAGTGGTACGTGGAATGGTTCCAGGCGTAGAAATGCTCGTCGGCCGATTCCAGAATCCGGAAGGTCCACTGGTACATGGCGGGGTTGGGTCCCATGTCCGTCCCGTAGACGAGCCGCTCCTGGTATTTCTCATAGAACTGCGCCACGAAGCGCGGTATCGCCGCCGTCTCAGCGTAGCGGGCGGAAATGTCCGCATAGAGGTTCGGATACTGGTCGAACAGCGCGCCGAGCAGATTCAGGTCGTGCGAGCAATTGGCAAAGTGACAGACCACGAACGTGGTCTGGCGGTGTCGCGCCACGGCGTTTTCCAATGTCTTGAGCAAGCCAGCATGGTCGACGACCCCGGGCTTAACTTCGATGCGCCACTTGTAGGCATTCATCAGGCCATCATTCTGGGCGTTCATCGGCTCGTACATCCAGTAAGGATCGGCCACATGGATATTGACGGGCATCTTCAGCTCGGCACACTTTCTTAGCAACGGGTCCATGCGCGCGTCATCGAGATGCATCCCCCAAGCCTTCGTGGGTTTGCTGTAGAAGAGTCCCTTGCCCTTGTCACCGAGTTCGCCCACGCCGCGTGCCCCGACCCGATAGCAGCGTTCCAACTCCTTGACCGCCGCAGGTCCGAAGCCGGGTTGATCGTACCCGGCGTAATCGAACCCACACCAAAGCTCGAAGCGATCCGGATACTTCGAGTACAGCGCGTAGATGTCATCGAACTGCCGGCCCGTGGCACCGGTCAGGATGATCGACTTCTGTACCCCCATCTCATCCATCAGCCGGACCCACCGCGTGACCTGTTCCGGCGTCTTGGCATAGGCATGGGCGTGCATGTCGATCGCAGGATACTTGGCCTTCTTCACGACGGTTTGCGGAGTGTTGTAGAGCGACCGAGGGCGGTAGTCCTTCAGCAGCAACGTCTCGGGATCGGACTCGGCCCCCAGAGCCGGCGCTACACAACCGAGGGCTAGCAGCAAAGCGATGCAAGTGTGCTTCATGACGGGTCTCCTTCCTGCAATAGGTTGAATAGGCCCTATGCGACCGATAGGACCTATTATTGTAGCAGCCCAGTCGCGACTGCGTCCAGTCAATACAGACTGTGAAAACCCGTGACGAGCCCTGAGCGCCCTGATATCATGGGACCTGTCAGTCGGCCGGCATGGCCACGGAACAACCGGAGTTGACCAACGTCACATTGACAAGGAATCGCCCATGAAGCGTCTATTACCCCTCTGTATCGTTTTCCTCTGCGCTCTGGTCCGCGCCTCTGCCGCAACACCGGCGCGTCTGCTACGTTTCCCGGCGATCCATGGCGACCAGGTCGTCTTCGCCTACGCGGGCGATTTATACACGGTTGATGCAGCCGGTGGGGTCGCGCGCAAATTGACCAACCATGAAGGCTTCGAGATGTTCGCCCGCTTCTCGCCCGACGGACAGACCCTCGCCTTCACCGGGCAATACGATGGCAACACGGAAGTCTATATCATGCCCGCTGCCGGCGGCGTCCCAGAGCGACTGACGTATACCGCGACGCTGGGTCGTGACGACGTCTCCGACCGCATGGGGCCGAACAACATCGTCATGACCTGGACCCCGGATGGCGAGAGGATCATCTTCCGCTCGCGCATGCGTTCCTTCAACAGCTTCAACGGACAGTTGTATTCGGTCTCCACCTCGGGTCGACTGCCCGAGCAACTGCCCTTGCCCCGCGGCGGCTTCTGCTCGTTCTCTCCCGACGGCAAGCAACTGGCCTACAATCGCATCTTCCGCGAGTTCCGCACGTGGAAGCGCTATCGCGGTGGCATGGCCGACGATGTGTGGATCTACGATTTCGATTCCAAACAGATCGAGAACATCACGAACCACCCGGGCCAGGACATCATCCCAATGTGGGCCGGCGAGAAGATCTACTTCCTCTCCGACCGCGACGAGAACAAGCGAATGAACCTGTTCGTCTACGATCTGGGCACGAAAGAGATTCGCAAGCTGACGGATTTTGCCGAGTTCGATATCAAGTTCCCCTCGCTGGGTCCGAATGCTATCGTCTTCGAGAACGGCGGCTACCTCTACCGCTTCGATCTGGAGCAGGAAGACGCCACACAGATCGACATCTCGATCCAGGAGGACCTCGCCGGCGGGCGCGGCGGTCTGATCAGCGTGGCCGACAATATCACGAACTACGAGATTGCCCCGGACGGAAAGCGCGCCCTGTTCGGCGCCCGGGGAGACGTCTTCACCGTCCCGGCCGAACACGGCGCGACGCGCAACCTCACCACTACGCCGGGCGTTCACGAACGCAACTCGAAATGGTCGCCCGACGGCCGCTGGATCGCCTATATCTCCGACGAGACGGGCGAGGATGAGATCTGGGTGGTCCCGCAGGACGGCAGTGGCTCGGCGCGGCAGGTGACCACGAACGCCGAGACGTACAAGTACGACCTCCGTTGGTCGCCTGACAG
>CP070782.1:1789798-1792394 GCA_020346325.1 Phycisphaerales bacterium | reverse complement strand
GCTCTTTCCGGAAGCGATTCGACAATTGAGCCTGGCCGGGGCAGAGGTGCTCATTCGCGTCTCGGCCTACATGGACCCCTGGGGGACCGCACTGCCTCTGGATTGGTGGACCAGCGTCAACCGCGTACGGGCCCTGGAGAACATGGCCTACGTGGTCGGAGCCAATCAGGCGGCCAGTCTGAAGAACTACGCGCCCTTTAGCTGGCCGGGCGGCAGCATGATCGTCGACTACGATGGCCGCATCCTGGCCCAGGCCGATCCAGGGCCGGGCGAGAAGATCGTGGTCGGTCCTATCGATCTGGCGGCCTTGCGCGCCGAGCGTCGGCGACGACGCGGTCACAATATGCTGGCTCATTTGCGAACCGAAGCCTATCCGGCCTCCCGACAATCGATCTACCCACCCGGCGGGGCCGACGACGGCCCGATCACCATCGAGAAGAACGACGCCGCGACCGAACTGGCCCGCCAACGTCTTTCCGAACGACGCCCCTAATCTCGTTGGTGTCGACGGCACCTCGTTGTATACTGTCTGGCGTCGTCGTTGGGAGAGCCGAAATCCGAGAATCCAGATATTCGGGAGGTCGAGCCATGATGCGGAAGAATGGGTGCGTCAGTATCGTGCTGCTGTTGCTGGCGGGAATCGCCGGAGCCGGGGCCGCCGAGATGCCGGAGGAAGAGGGCTTCGTGCCGCTCTTTCCGAAAGACGGCGTGCCTGACGGTTGGTTGGTGCGACATTGGGCCGACATCAGCAAGCCTGTCGATCCGAACATCAAGTGGACCGTCAACGAAGGCATCTTGCATGGCAGCGAGCCACGCGGGACCTGGTTGATCAGCAAGCGCCAGTACGGCGATTTCGTCCTTAAGTTCGATTTCAAGCTGGGCACGCATGGCAACAGCGGCTGCGCCCTACGCGCTCCCTTGAAAGGTGACCCGGCCTTCGATGGCATGGAATTGCAGATGGCCGACTACCGGTACAATACCGCCGCGAAGGATTCGGAGTTGACCGGGGGGATTTATCGGGCGATCGCGCCGCGCCGACAGATCTACAAACCCACCGAGTGGAACAACTACGTCGTCACGCTCAAGGGATCGCGTCTGCACGTTATGCTCAACGGAGAGGTGATCCACGACCTGAACCTGGATGAACAGGGGCAACAAGTCAGGCGGCACGATGGCTCGCTGGCGCCGCCTGTGAAGGATCGGCCGCGCAAAGGACACATTGGCTTTCAGGAACTCAGCCGCGGTGGCGATCACGTGCAGATTCGCCATGCTCGCATCAAGGTGCTGGATCGGCCGGCCGAAGCATCGCCGATGTAGGGATCGTACGGTTCTGCCTCTTCTTGCTCTTCTACTCGGCTTCGATGCGAATCGTATGCTGCACGGGGACGAAGGCGGCCTCGATGGCCTCGGCCAAGGGCCGGCGGACCTTCTCGGTCAGAGCGGCGGTCGCCTCCATATCGGTGTGGCCCTCGGGTCCGTGGAACAGTGTCTTGACCTGCCTTGTTTCATACGCCTGCTTCTTCGCCACGGCTTTGTCGACTCGCTCAAACGCTTCGCTGAACGGGTTCGTCTCGAAATCGGCCGCCAAGTTGACGCCATCGGCGAGTTGCGCGGCGCTGTAGCTCGTGGATGTCTCTGCCCAGGTCACGCGGCAGCGCGCGGCCGGCGCGTTCTTTACGACGAGCATGAACCGGTTCAGCTCCTCGTTGAAGGGGACCAGTGTCATGCCGGAACGGATGCTGGAATCGTCGTCGGCCGGGCCAGTGGCGCAGAATGGATAACGCCGGCTCTCGACCTTGACCTCGTTCGAGGTTGCCGAGACGATGCGATGGTCTGACGAAGCGGTCGCGCGGTCGTTCTTCAGGTCCACCACGATGGTTGCGATATCCCCTTCCAAGCCCATGGCCTTGAGGAAGGCATAAGCCATGACCAGGTGGCCTGCCCAACCGGGATGGACGCCGTCCTTGCCTGAGATCATGTAGTCGTCGCCGTAGCGCTGTTTGGCTTCGCGACCCTGGACGAGCATCGGCACGAAGATATCGGCGAACCTCACCCGCTCATCCTGGGCCAGACGCACATCGATATTGCGAAACTTGAGCAGGCTGAGGTCAAGATCGTCGATGGTGCCCTGGGCCCGCTTGACCCAGGCCGGCATCTTGCCCACGGTCCCGGCCGAACCCTGGATGACCCGCACGTCGTGCTCCTTGAAGATCCGGATGATCGAGCGCGACGCGTCCCGATAGGTGCGTCCGTATTCTTCCTGGTAAGGCTGGTAGTTATGGTCGTTCATCGCATAGCACGTCGTGGCGATCGTCGGCTCGAAACGCAGGACGTCGTTTTCCAGCCGCCCCTGCAGCCCCGGAGCCTTCTCCCCGCTCCAGCCGAACTGGCGGACCGCAACGTGCAACTGCGGGACGCAAACCGTCAGATACGTCTCCATGATCCGCGAGTACATTCTCTGTTCCGTGATGGAGTCGCCGCAGATGGCCAGCCGGTCGCCCTGTTTGAGAAGACGCCCTTCGGTTGGCGGCGCCTTCAGGAGCCTGTAGGCGGCAAAATACGAATCGGAGGGCAACGACTCCCATTCCTCCGCCAG
>CP070782.1:1780319-1789698 GCA_020346325.1 Phycisphaerales bacterium | reverse complement strand
GAAATCCGCACCCAGTATCATCACATCGCGGACATCGCACCCACCATCCTGGAGGCCGCGGGTCTGAAAGTGCCCGAAACCTATCACGGCATCAAGCAGCAGCCAATGGATGGTCAGTCGATGATGTACTCGTTCAACAATGCCAAGGCTCCCAGCGTCAAGAAACGCCAATACTACGAGATGTTCGGCAACCGTGCCATCTGGGTCGATGGGTGGAAGGCCGTGACGCTGCACGCCAAGCGCATGCCCTGGAACGTGAACGTTGTCCTTCCCTTTGAACAAGACGAGTGGGAACTCTACCACGTCGCCGAGGATTTCTCTGAAAGCACCAACCTCGCCAAGAAATACCCCGAGAAGCTCGAAGAGTTGAAGCAGATTTTCGACGAGGAGGCCTGGAAATACAACGTCTACCCTCTGTACGACGACATGATCATGCGCCTGGCCAAGCAGCAGGATCGCCTGTTCGGCGATCAGAAGGAGTTCGTTTACTACGCGCCGGGAGCCGTTCGCATCGCCGAGAAGTCATCGGCGCCGGTGAAGAACCGGTCCCATACGATCGAAACGACCATTGATCTGACGGGCCAGGAAGAGGGCGTCATCGTAGCGGTCGGCGGTATGACCGGCGGGTTCACCATGTTCATCAAGGGCGGAAGGCTCTACTACGACTACAACTTCCTCGACGGCGTGTATTACACCATGGTGTCGCCTCCACTTCCGAAGGGTGAAACGGACCTAAAGTTCAAATTCACCAAGACACGCGAATTCGGTGGCCTCGGCGAACTCCACGTGAACGGCAGGAAAGTCGACGAAAAGGAGATGCCTCGGATGCACATCAGCACCTACTCGCTGGCCGAGACGTTTGACGTGGGTCGCGACACGGGCACACAGGTCTCGAAGATCTACACTGGCGATCCGTTCCCGTTCAAGGGCGAGCTGGACAGAGTCGTCATTACGTTGACGGATTAGCAGGGCGTGTAAGTGAATTGCCCAGGAAGGGGTACAGGACTTTGCGAAAAAGGTGAGGTCGGGGAATGAGCCAACGCTGGGCAACCGGCGTTGGCTCGCTCCGGCATCTCGACAACCAACGCGCGAAGTGAATGGCTAATTGGAAAGGGATGCAGAAGTGAAGCGCATGCTGCGGAACACCGTCATTGCTGTACCTCTCAAGATATCGCAGTGCGTATTGGGAGCTTTGATCGGCGTGGTTCTGGTCAGCGCCGCTTCCGGCTCCGAAGTGGCTCAGGAAGAGGAGTGGGACTTTACACTCAGTCCCTACCTGTGGGCCGCTGGGTTGAGTGGCACCTCGACCCTGGGGCCGGTAGAGGCGGACGTTGACGCCAGCTTCAGGGATATCCTGGATGCCCTGGAGATCGGGGCGATGCTGGACGCCCGGCTCGAGAAAGGCCGGTGGGCTCTCCAGTCGAATCTCGTTTGGGTCGATCTGGCAAACGAGTCAACCCGGCGCCTCACGAAGACCCAAATCGAAGCTGAAACGTGGATCGTCGAGTTGGACGGACATTATCAGGTGGCAGAGAACCTGGAGGTGCTGGCCGGCATTCGCTACTACGATCTCAGCGTCGATGCCGACTTGACGGGAGTGGTGACTGCTTCGGCCAGTGGGGATGAGAGCTGGGTCGATCCGATCGTCGGCGCGATCATCTCAATCCCCTTGACGGATCGATGGTCTTTTACAACTCGCAGTGATATCGGTGGCTTCGGCGTGGGGTCTGATCTGGCCTGGCAGCTCTGCGGTGTGTTCGACTATCGCGTTGGCGCAAGCAACTCGCTCGTGCTCGGCTGGCGCCATCTGGACTGGGATTACGATGAGAGCAGATTCGACATGGACACCTACATGACCGGCCCGGTCGCCGGAATCAGCTTTCGGTTCTAGGACCTGAAGAAGATGGCTTTGCCTGTTGGGTCTTGGGCCGGTGTGAATGATAAGGAAAGAGCTATGAAACGGAATGCGTGTAGGCTTCATCCGTGCTGGCCTTCAATGTTGCTGTCGATGGCTGTCCTCTTCACCGGTTGCACAACGCCAAACCGCGCTCCTGAGCCGTCCACCGATGATCCGATAGGACCCAGCAGATGGACGGGGCCTCAGGACGGTGCGTTCGTCGTCCAGAAGGCGTGGTGGAAGGCGATGGGCGATCCGGTTCTGGACCGTCTGATCGTCGAGGCGACCAGTCAGAATCTTGATCTGACGCTTCTGGTCGACCGCACGCGACGCGCGGAAATCGAACTGACGGGGGCCAAGGCGGACCAGTGGCCCAAGCTCAGCGCCACCGGGGGATACACAGCCGTCTACACCGAGAGTATTGACCTGGACAACTATGCTATCGGCGCCGGTCTGGGGTGGGAATTGGACATCTGGGGACGCCTGAGGGACAAGAAGGGAGCGCAGTTGCTGGAATATCAAGCTACCGAAGCCGACTGGCGAGCCGGGTATTTGCTGGTGGTCGGTGGGGTCAGCCGGACATATATCTTCCTTCGACAGCTGGATGAGCAGCAGCAGTTGCATGAGCAAACCATCACCGTCGCCCGCGGGATGCTGGACCTCTATCAGCAGCAACAGGCCGCGGGCGTGGCAGCATCAGATGCCGTAGCCAGACAGCAGGCTGAGGTTCTTCGTCTGGAGAGTCAATTGGAGGAAATGGCCGGTCGTCGGAAACTGCTTCTGAATGAACTGGCGTTGCTGTCAGGAAAGGAGCCGGGGACCGTCACAATGGAACCGGCCGACTTGAGAAACACCATGCGGCCGATTGTGCTGCCCGAGCAGATCCAGGCCAATCTCCTCCAGCGTCGCCCTGATCTGGTCGCCGCCGAGTTGCGCGTTAAGAGCGCCTATCGCATGCAGGAATCCATGCGCGCTGCCCGATGGCCGCAAGTCCCGATCGGTGTGGGCACGTCGACGGATCCTGCATCCCTCTTTGCTTCTCAGTGGGTTGCCTTGATTACTCCACAGATATCTTTTCCGAGCCTTGATCCGCAGACCAAGGTGCGTCTACAGCTTTCGGAGGTTGATCTGGAAAGCGCTCAGAAACAGTATAAACAGGCGGTACTCGAAGCCATCAATGAAGTGGCCAGCGCCATGGTCACTTTGAGACAGCATGAGGTCCAGTTAGCGAATGAAGCGAAGCGCCTGGACCAGTTCGAGGCTATTCGGGAAACGGTGAGACGTCGGGTCGATGCCGGGGTCTCCAACCGAGTGGAGCTCTTAGGGGCGGAGCTGAATCAACTTGCCGTACAGCAGCGCCAGCTTGATTTGTACGGTCAACTGTTGCTCGACCAGGTCAATCTGCACAACGCGCTTGGCGGTGGCTGGTAGATATCGTGGCGTGTCCGTTGATAGGGAGCAAGTCATATGGCAACCGGCAGAAGGAAGAAGATAGTCAGCAGTGTGGCGGGGCTGCTTGTTGTGGGTGGCGCTGTCTATTCAGTGCTGTTTCTGGACTGGAGGAGGCAGCCTCCCCCGGAGGAGGAATTGGTGCGGCCCTTGAAGACCGTTGTTGTGACGGGAGCGGGCTCCGAACGGCAATACAAGTATCTCGGTATCGTGGAGGCGGCGAACGAGGCGGCCCTGTCATTTGACGTCTCGGGGACCCTGATATCGTTGGATGTACAAAAGGGCGATCGGGTCGAGAAGGGGCAGCTCCTCGCCAGCCTGGATGCGCGAGATTTCGAGAATGCGGTGGCCGCTGCGAAAGCGGACGCGGAGAAAGCGCGCATTGATCTGGAGCGTTTAAGACCCGCTGCCGAGACGGGAGCCGTTCAGATGCAACAATTGACGGCCGCCGAGGCCCTCGCCGCCACGACGGCCGCGAGGCTGAAGATCCAGGAAAAGGCTCTGGCGGACACGCAATTGAAAGCTTCCTTCGATGGGGTGATCGCCGATGTGCTGGTCGAGAACTTTGAGAGCATCACGGCCAAGCAGTCGATCATGGTGCTCCAGGCGACAGACTACGTCGATGTCACGGTGGATGTGCCCGAATCTCGGGTGGCGGAGGTGGATCCCAAGCGGGCACGTGATCGGGAGTGGACAAGTACGTTCACGATGAGCCTGGACTACTTTCCTGATCGCACGTTTGCCGTTACACCAAAGGAATTCAAGACACAGGCCGACCGTCTTACGTTGAGCTATAAGGTAACGTTCACCATGCCCCGCCCTGAGGACGTAACCCTGCTGCCTGGGATGCCCGCTACAGTTACTGAAACGAAGCCGGTCGAAGCCGGTGCGGCAGACGGTTTCCTGCTACCCGCCGATGCTGTTCCCGTTGACACCATGGGCCGGTACTTCGTCTGGAGCCTAACCGGCGGCGAAGGTGGCGTGTTTGCCGTGCAGCGCCGCCAAGTCGAGGTCGGGGAGATGTTGGGAGATAGCATCGTCGTGAGAAAGGGTGTTTTCAAAGGAGATCGGATCGCGGCGGCGGGGGTCCACGTTCTTAAGGAGGGGCAGAGAGTTCGCCTGCTCGAGAATGGAGGGGCGACTCAATGAACCTTGCCGAAGTCTCGCTCAATCGACGAGTGGTCACCCTGGCGCTCACCGCGCTCCTGGTGGCAGGCGGTATGCTGGCCTACAAAGAGCTGGGGCGTCTCGAAGACCCTGAATTTACCATCAAGAATGCGCAGATATTTACGCGTTATCCCGGTGCGACGCCACAACAGGTGGCCGAAGAGGTGACGGAGGTCATCGAGAGTGCGGTTCAGGAGATGGGGCAACTCAAGGAAGTGACCAGCACATCGGAAGCCGGTCTGTCGACCGTCCTGGTCGAGATGAAGGACAAATACAACAAGCATTCGCTGCCGCAGGTCTGGGACGAACTGCGCCGCAAGGTCAATGATTGCCAGGGCAAGCTCCCTCCCGGCGTGCAACCGTCACTGGTCTTCGATGACTTTGGGGACGTCTACGGCGTCTACTTCTGCCTCTACGGAGACGGCTACACCTATGCCGAGTTGAAGGCGTACGCAAAAATGCTGCGTCGTGAGCTTTTGCTCGTCCGGGACGTTGGCAAGGTAGTGCTCTTTGGAGATCAGAAGGAAACCGTGTACGTCGAGATCTCCCGGGCCAAACTGGCGCAGATGGGAATCTCGACGGAGATGATCACAAACTCCCTCAAGGGGCAGAACCTTGTGTTGCCGTCGGGACAGGTCCAGGTAGGCAGTCAGTACGTTCGCATTCAGCCCACGGGAGAAGTGGCGTCCGTCGAAGACATCGGAGACACGCTCATCCTCCAGCCGGACGGAACGGCCACGAAGCTACGGTTGCGGGATATTGCGGTCATCAAGCGATCCTACGCCGACCCGCCGGGTCCGATGATACGCTTCAATGGACGCCGCGCCATCGGCATCGGGATTTCCACGGTCAAGGGGGGAAACGTCGTTGTTATGGGTGAAGCTCTAGCCAAACGCATGCGCGAACTTCAGAGTGAAACGCCCATCGGCATTGAGTTTGGACGCGTCTCGATTCAGTCGGAATCGGTCAAGGCGTCCATTAGCAGCTTCGTCATCAGTCTGATCGAAGCCATTGCCATCGTGATCGGCGTATTGGTCTTTGCTATGGGGTTTCGCAGTGGCGTGATCATCGGCGGGATCTTGCTGATCACCGTTATGGCCACTTTCATCGTCATGAAGATACAGGGGGTTATGCTGGAACGCATCAGCCTCGGGGCCTTGATCATTGCGCTGGGAATGCTGGTCGACAACGCGATTGTTGTGATCGAGGGCATTCTGATCGGTGCCCAGAACGGCGCGAGCAAGGAGAAGGCGGCATCGGACATCGTCAAACAGACAACCTGGCCGCTCTTTGGGGCCACCGTCATTGCCGTTCTGGCCTTCGCCGCTATAGGCGTGTCACAGGATAACACCGGCGAGTTCTGTCGGTCACTGTTTCAAGTTGTCCTCTATTCTCTGATGCTGAGCTGGGTACTGGCGATCACCAGCACCCCTGTTCTGGGCGTGATGTTCCTGAAGGTCGAGGGCACGGGTGATGCGGAGAAAGATCCCTATGGAGGGGGCTTCTTCCTGATGTACAAGCGGTTCCTCTTGACGTGCATCCGCTTCAGATGGGTGACCGTCGTGGTGCTGATCGCAGCGCTTCTCGGCGCCGTCGTTGGCTTCGGCAAAGTCAAGCAAAGTTTCTTTCCGCCGTCCACGAGGCCCCAGTTCATGGTTCATTATTGGCTGCCCCAGGGAACGCACATCACGCGTACCGAGAAAGACATCGCGGCCATCGAGGACTTCCTGATCGAGCAGGAGGGTGTCAAGGACGTTGCCAGCATCGTTGGACAGGGTGGTCTGCGGTTCCTGTTGACCTTCACTCCGGAAAACAAGAACACGGCCTACGGCATGCTGCTCGTTTCGGTCGAAGATGGCAAGATGATTGATAGACTGGTCGTGGCGACGAAGGCGTTCGTTGATGCGAAGCTGCCGGATGCGCAGTCTTTCTCCAGGCGCTTCGTGCTCGGACCCGGGGAGGCGCAGAAGATCCAGGTCCGATTCCGCGGAGAGGATCCCAAGGTCCTCCGTCATTTAGCCGCGGAAGCTCGGAAGATCTTCGATGAAGAGCCCCTGGCCACAGACGTTGTCGATGATTGGCGTCAGCGTGTGCCGGTCGTTCGTCCCGCCATTGCCGAGCAGCAGGCCCGCAATGCGGGGATCACCCGTGCGCAGATCACTGAGGCGCTCCAGCGTGCCTACGGCGGGATCACGATATCGGTTTATCGGGAAGGGGATGAATTGTTGCCTGTGGTCTTGAGGAGTCCGGAATCCGAACGCTATGACGTCGGAGCCTTGAAGTATGTGCAGGTATGGAGTCCCGTCGCCAACCGGTCCATTCCACTGAGCCAGTTGATCGTTCGGTATGAAACGACCTCCGAAGACGCCTTGATTCAGCGCCGGAACAAGGTTTCCACCATCACTGTCAAGTGTGATCCCAAAGTGGGGGAGGCAACACCGGTCCTGAAGAAGCTCATGCCGCGCATGGCAGAACGCTTCACTCACTTAACGAAGGAATGGGACCTGAGCGGCTACACTATGGAATGGGGCGGGGAATACGAGAATTCACGTGATGCGCAGGCGGCGCTGGCCGGCAAGCTGCCGATCACAGGGCTCTTCATGGTGCTTTTCTGCGTCATGCTTTTCAATTCCCTTAAGAAACCATTGATCATCTTTCTGACGGTTCCGCTGGCTGTCATCGGTGTCACCGTGGGTTTGCTTATCAGCAATCAGCCGTTCGGTTTTATGGCCCTGCTCGGCCTTCTCAGCCTGGTCGGCATGTTGATTAAGAATGCCATCGTCCTGATCGATGAGATCGGCCTGCAACTGGAGGCTGGCAAGGCGCCTTTGGACGCCATTGTACGTTCCGGCGTCAGTCGTTTGCGGCCTGTTTCTATGGCGGCCCTCACTACAGTTCTCGGCATGATTCCCCTGGTGGTCGATGCGTTCTTTGCCTCTATGGCTGTGACAGTGATGTTTGGTTTGAGCTTCGCGACGGTTCTGACCTTGGTCGTGGTGCCCGTATTGTACGCCATCGTCTTTCGAGTGCCCTACACCGAACTCAGCGCATAAAGCTGTTTGACAGGAAAAGGGAGCGGATGCAAACGACTGTGCCGCAGAGACAACTCAAGTCACGCAGAGCATGGGTAATGGAGCATCGCTTCTCGGTCTTGCTCTGTGCTCTGGTCGTAGTGATCTTTGCAGCGCCGATTGTCAGTGTCGTGCGCGAGAGAACCCCGACCCTGTTCTCCAGAGTGCTGGTCCTGGCCTGTTTCAGTCTGATGTTGCTCTCGGCCTTGTTTGCGATCAGCCGGTCACGACACCAACTCATCGCGGCGGCTCTCCTGTCGGTTCCCTCGGTCATTCTCCTAAGTGTCAATGCCGTGCAGGGGAACGATCACGTACGCGCCTGGGGCTACGTCTTGACCATTCTCTTTCTGGGGTACACCATCTTTTTGATCGTTGCCGCTCTGTTCCGGCAGCGAACCATCACAGGGGACATCATCTGTGCCTCCCTCTGTGCGTATCTGCTGTTGGGGATGTTCTGGGCCCATATCTACTCGCTCACTGAAATCCTGCTGCCCGGATCGTTCAGCCGAGAGCTGAATGTCAGCGGTGCCCAGTCGGGGTATGCCTTTTATCATAGTTTCGTGACGCTGTCGACTCTGGGCTACGGCGACGTGACGCCGCTCAATCCCATTGCGCGCGTCTTCTCCTACAGCGAGGCCATAGCCGGACAAATCTATCTGGCCGTCCTTGTCGCCCGACTGGTCGGCCTCCACATTTCCCAGACCCTCATTGGCAAAGAAGCAGAACAGTAAAAGTCGAGGCCACCAGATTCTAAACAAGTGAGTGAAGTTGCAGATCCGTCGATTCGGATCACGCGATGGGAAGGGACTTTAACATGAAGAACAGAACTCTCAGTGCGGTGTGCATGCTGGTTCTCATACTGATAAGCGCTGCCGGTCTTGCTGACACAAAGCAAGCGGTCAAGAAAGCCGAGCGTGCCCTTGAAGGCACTGTAAGGACGCGTATAGGACGCCTGAAGTTCATCAACGGCTATCCCAGTGATGCGACCGTTGACAAACTCTACAACGAACTGGATTTTCAGCGAGCGGTTCAGGCCTATCTCTGGGGATTGCCGATGGTCGAGATGGCCGAATGGCAGAAGGCCCAGAAGGAGGTCTTCAAAGCGGGCACGAATGATTTCGTCACGTACCTTGATTTCAGGCAGAAGCTCGGAATCCTGACAGCCAACGCGACCACCCCGTATATGATGGCATTTCCGTTCCTTAAGGGAACGGGTCCCATGGTCTTTGAAATCCCGGCCGGGCCCACCGCCGGTGGGCTGCTGGATTTTTGGCAACGGCCGTTTTCGGATCTCGGACAGACCGGCCCGGACCAGGGAAAGGGGGCCAAGTATCTCATTCTGGGGCCGGGACACCCGGAGATGAAGCCAGAAGGATATATCGTCGTTCGCTCGCCCCACTGGAACGTGTTCCTGGGCCATCGTGTCTTGCATCCGGACCGGACGGAAGCCAAGAAGTTGCTCAACGCGCACAAGCTATATCCATACTCAGAAAGACAAAACCCAAAACCGACCCGTTTCATCTCGTCCAAAGGAATAGACTGGGAAGCATTTCAGCCGCGTGGGTTGGCGTACTTCGAACGTTTGGCCAGTATCCTGGAAGTTGAACCGGTTGAGCCACGTGACTACATGATCATGGCTATGCTCAGGCCACTCGGCATCATGCCGGGCGTGAAATTCAATCCCACGGCCGAACAGAGAACCATCTTTGAGGAAGCTGCTACCGTGGGTGAAGCCATGGCGCGGGCCAATTCGTACGCGAAGCGGTTCGAGGGGGCCCGCGTGTGGGAAGGCAAG
>CP070782.1:1776009-1780219 GCA_020346325.1 Phycisphaerales bacterium | reverse complement strand
ATTGGTTGAGAACAAGCCGGGGGTTCTGGCCCACGTCGCAGGGATGTTCGCGGCGCGGGGTTTCAATATCGATTCGCTGGTCGTCGGGCGCACCGACGATCCGAAGCTCAGTCGGATGACGATCGTGGTCGTCGGCGACGATCGCGTCCTGGAGCAGGTGCGCAAGCAACTGGCGAAGATCGTGCCGGTGGTCAAGGTCCAGGACTACGTGGGCAAGCCGGTGGTCGCGCGGGATCTGATGCTGATCACGATCGCGGCGCCGCCGGAGAAGCGGCCGGAGATCTTCCCGCTGATCGAGATGTTCCGCGGCCGCGTCGTCGACATCGGCAACAAATCCATCATGGTCGAGGTCAGCGGACCCGAGACCAAGGTCGAGGCCTTTATCGATGTCTGCAAGCCGTACGGCATCAAGAGCGTCGCCCGCACCGGCACCATCGCCATGCCCCGCCAGCAAGGCGCCTGACGACGGACAACTGAGGACAGAAGGCAGAAAACAGGATCAAACTCCCCGCCTCCGCTTGCTCCCGCAGGCGGAGGCGTTCTCTCTTGCCAAGCATCCGGCGATGCGCACGTCGTCGATCACTCGACCGCGTCAGTATCCTCAGCGTCCGCTCGGGCGGCAACGATATGCTCGACGAGGACGACGAGGTCGTGCACATCGACAACACCGTCGCCCCAGGGCATCGGGCCAATGTCGCACAACGAATCATCCGTGCCCCAACAGTCGATCATGATGTCGATGTCCGCCACATCCACAGCCCCATCGCCGTTGAAGTCAACGATCGGAATAATCGAGGACTGCCACATAGCCAAGGGGCTCTCAAAGTATAGCACTGAGCCATCAGGAGATATCGCCGGGTGGATGTCTTGCCCGGAACTGTTGAGGATGGGATAATTAACCGGTGGGCCCCACTCGGCATCTGTAGTGGGCCGGGTCGTCACCCATAGGTCCCAAGTACCTGATCCACCGGGCCGACTCGACCCAAAGAAAAGTGCCAAGCCATCGGAGGAGATGCTCGGATCACCATCGCCATGCGGACCGTTGACCGTTGGTCCCAGATTCACAGGCTCTCCCCAAGGATCGTTCTCCGTTGCCCGCGTCGCCACATATATGTCGTAAGAACCATATCCACTGGGCCGCATAGATTCAAAGTAGAGCGAGAGTCCATCGGCCGACACTTCAGGGTATTGATCCTGATGCCCCCCGACTGGTGGACCCAAAATTTCGGGATTACTCCATGGATCGTCCTTGGATAGGCGTGAACATACCCTTATATTACGGTCCTGGTAAAATGTGAAATAAAGCTCGAGCCCATCGGGTGAGATGGCCGGTGCAATCTCTCTTTCTGAACTGTTGACGTTGGGCCCAAGATTTACCGGTTCTCCCCAGGGAGCGTCCATTGTCTCTCGCGTGGCTACCCAAATGTCGAACATGGGCGATGAACCGCTGAATCCGCCGGGCCGAGTGGAAGAAAAGTACAATTCCAGCCCATCGCGCGAGAAGCAAGACCCATGTGGATCATGGCCTCCGTACCAGATCGGTGGCCGGAGATTCGTCGGCGTGCTGAATGTGAAATCCGCGTGTACGGTAGCCGCTCCACACGCTAATCCGATGGCCGCGGCGCATCCAGCTAACATCAATCTGATTGTGTTCCCGTGCGACCATTTCATTGTGCACCGTCCTTTCTGCCCTTTCGCCCAAGGGCACTCCGATCCTGGTCTGTAACCACTGCCAGCGAGTCGACGTCAGGTTTTCGAGATCTCCGTTACGAAAACGACTCTGGGATAGAATCCGTAGGAAAAAGCCCGATCTGTCCCGAATGCCAAGATTTTTCTGAGCGATTCCGCCCGGCCGAGTCTAAGTGCTTGCTGATGTGGGACTTCCCCATTGCCAAGATCTTCATCCCGAGCTATGCTTGCGGGTGGACTCACCATCATGGCTCCGGGATGCCGAACATGAGCAGCCACGACCAGACCAGCATGGGCGGGGAGAGAGAGGCGTTCCTGACGACGCACTGGTCTCTCATCGAAGACGTCAAGAAGCACCAGGATAAAGAACGGGCGTTAATCGGAGTCCTACTGGAACGGTATTGGAAGCCGGTCTACTGCTACCTTCGTCGCAGAGGCTACGACAATGAGCAGGCCAAAGACCTGACCCAAGGTTTTCTTCACGAGGTGGTACTCAATCGCCACCTGGTCGAGCGTGCGGAGAGTTCCAAGGGCCGTTTCCGCACGCTGCTGCTGCATGCGCTGAGTCAATATCTCGTGGATCAGCAGCGAAAAGAGACCGCTCGGAAACGCATCCCCAAGGATAAACTGGTTCCACTGGATATTGCGGATCCGCCGACATTGCCGCCGATGGTCTCCAAACTCGACGCGGAGCAGAGCTTCAACTATGTTTGGAAAGCAAATCTTCTGGAACGTGCCTTAGCAGAAGTGAAAGACGGGTACACGAGACAGGGCATGAGGGCACATTGGCAGGTTTTTCAGGATCGCGTGCTGAGCCCGACATTGGAAGGTCACGCCCCACCTCCGTTGAGAGAGATCTGTCAGCGGTACGGCATCGACAATGAGGCGACGGCATCCAACATGCTCAACACGGTCAAGAAACGTGTGCGCAGCGTCTTGAAGGACTTCGTACGCCAGACGGTCGTTTCCAGCGAGGCGGAAGAGGAGGAATTGCAGGAAATTGCCAGATTCCTGGAAAAAGAAGGCAAGGCTTAGGATCTTCCTACGGATACAGTCATGGTTTCGCCGGCGTACGCCATTGAGGTAAAGCCGTGGTTGTGCGACGAAAGAGACCATGCCAAACAAACCAGGTGAGCCCCATGAAAGATGGACCATCACTATTTGATGCGGAACCCGAAAACCTGGATCGGTTGTTCTCTCAGATTTTGGGAGAGCCAGAGGATCAAAAGAGTTCCGAACCGCGACCAACACGAGAGGGGGGCCTGGAGCAGCCCGGCGGTCGGATCGGCCGCTACAAGCTGCTTGGCGTCCTGGGCGAAGGTGGCATGGGGCTGGTCTACTTGGCCGAACAGGAAGGCGAAATCCGACGCACGGTAGCACTGAAAGTGATCAAGCCAGGCATGGATTCCAAGCGGGTGATCGCCCGCTTCGACAACGAGCGGCAGGCCCTGGCCCTCCTGGATCATCCTCACATCGCTCAAGTCTACGATGCCGGCACGACCGAGATCGGCCGACCTTACTTTGTCATGGAGTACGTGAAGGGCCAGCCGATCACTGAATACTGTGACCACCACAAGCCCAGTATCGAGGAACGGCTGAAGCTCTTCCAACAGGTCTGTGACGCGGTCCAGCATGCTCACCAGAAGGGGATTATCCACCGCGACATCAAGCCCTCCAACATCTTGGTGGCCGCCGAAGGCGACAAGGCAATCCCGAAAATCATCGACTTCGGCGTGGCCAAGGCCATAGCGGGGCCGTTGATCGAGCAGACCTTGTTTACACAGGACCGCCAGTTGCTCGGTACGCCCGAGTACATGAGCCCCGAGCAGGCGGACATGGCCAATGAAGATATCGACACCCGCTCCGATATCTACTCGTTGGGTGTGCTGCTCTATGTCTTGCTGACAGGCGTACTGCCTTTCGATTCGACAACCTTTCGTGGCGGTGGGATTGACCATGTCCGCCAGGTTATACGCGAAGTCGACCCCAAGACGCCCAGCACACGTTTGGCGAGCTTGGGTGAACAGGCCACGCGCGTGGCCGAGCACCGCCGCACCGAGGTGGGAAAACTAGCTCGACGCCTTCACAGGGAGTTGGAGTGGATTCCGCTCAAAGCCATGCGAAAGGAGCGTGCCCGCCGCTATCGCTCGGCCTCCGACCTGGCCGATGACATCGAGAATTACCTGAAGGGCGAGCCCTTGATTGCCGGACCACTGGGTACGGGGTACAGACTGAAGAAGTTTGTGCGACGAAACCGCGTATTGGTAGGCGGCATTACTGCGGTGCTGGTTGTGCTTGCTGCCGGCACTGCGGTTTCAACAATCTTCGCCATCGGCCAGGCTCGTGCCCGCACTGAGGCCGAGGGTGCTACTGCCGAAGCTCAAGTGATCCAAGATTTCCTCAGAGGCGACGTTCTCGGCTTGGCGCAGATGGTCAAGGGTCGTGAGGCCACGGTCATAGACGTCCTGAACGCTGCTGTGGCAAAGCTTAACAAAGGGAAGTTTCAGGACCAGCCCCTCAT
>CP070782.1:1771564-1775909 GCA_020346325.1 Phycisphaerales bacterium | reverse complement strand
GCGTTCCACCATCAGCGGAAATTCTTGCACAGTTGTCGTGAGAGGAACTGTTGACCGTGGGGCCCAGTTCGGCGGCCGGGCTCCATTCGGCATCCGGGCCGGCCCGGTGAGCGGCCCATATGCTGGAGACAAAGTCCGTGCCGAGGTGAAAATAGACGTCCAGACCGTCGGTCGAAAAGGATGGGGTGATCCAGCCCGTCCCGGCAGAAACAGGCGTGCCGAAGACGAAATCGGCTGGCGCCGTACCGGCTATGCATACAAGGATTGACAGAGTGGACCAAACTGCAACTCTCGGTTTTACAGCAGCCACCCGCACCATAATGCACCTCAATTCTGCGTGCCCTGGTTGTTCTGGAGGCTTTGGACGGGGGTAGGCTGAGCTCGGCGCTCGGAGCTGGCTTTGTCCTTGGCCGCACGGACGTCCAAAGCACCTGCCATGGCGCAGTATGACACCGGCCCAACCGGAGGCAATTGTGGTGACTACGTATTTTTCGCAGCATGGCAAGATTTTCTTCCGCACCACCACCGGTGGCAGCCCTTTCTGTCGGAGGTGGCTATGCCAGGGCTGAGGCCCCATGCATGGCGCCTAGGGGGTCACTTTTTTGAAGAACAGGGATTCAGGAATCAGAAAAGGCCCGGGCGCATCTGTGATGGCCTGGAAGCGACACTAAAGCCGGACATTGCCCCCGTTGGTGTTGATGCGAGCGACCGCCCCACCGACGGGTGTTGACCATGAGCGCCGGGCATTTTGCCAAGGTGGCAGCGGCCGTCAATGTCGTGCCCCAGGACGAGCCCCAGAGTAGGAGTCTGGGGCTCACCTTCAAACGCGGCCGCTGGAAACAAGAGAAACTCTAAACGCCTCGACAGAAACGGTGGGGCAAGCCCCACACTACCCGACTATGCGCACCTAATCGGTCCCGGCGAAATCGATCCCGCCCTTCGTCGTACCGACCAAGGTGGCTTCCGTGCTACTCGCATTGAGAGTCAGCTCTCGAGTCCTGAAATGAAGGATCATGTCCATGTCACCGTCATCGTCTACGTCCTCGAGAGCCCATTTCACCGGTGCTGCGTCCGCGAACGTAACGGTAACAGGATCGACTTCAGGCGCGGCAAAATCATCCGCGCTGAGTATGGCTACGGGAACAACACCTTTGCTCTTCAAGTTGATGCTGTTCGGATGGCTGCCGGGCTTGATGTCGATTTCAACGATTCCGGTTCTGGTTATGCGCAGCTTACCATTGAGATGATCTGTTGGTGTCTCTGCAATATGATGCGTCGATTGCCGTAGTTCCCTGGAGACGTAATAACCGCTGTGTATCCAAATGTCGATGCCGTGGTCACTTTGATCCGTGATGAACAGTCTTGTATTGGTGTTTGGGGTCGCGTGATATTCGGCGTTCAAGCTGAAATCCACCTGAACGTCCCAATTGCCATGAAGACGATCCCTGCTGGTGACTCCGCCACATCGACCTTTTCCGTCTGAGGTTGGTCCTGCCGGGACATCGACGTCTAAAACACCGCCTGTTTCCTCAAGGGTAGCTCCCTCAGATGCGTGCGTGTGCCATATGGAGGTGTTTATGGTTCCGTCGTCAAAATCGTCGAGGAGACCCTCACTGGTGATTACATTGTCGAACTGCACATGGAGAGGTGAGAACTCGGGCTGCCAGCTCCAGGCAAGAATCTGTATGTACAGGTCCTCTGGCAAAGTTGTTGTCCAACTGGCATGTTCTACCCAGCCACCGTCCCAATAGTACGTGGTAATCTGCGAATCAATCGCTCTTGCAATACCAGGCAAGAACAGTAGCATCAATACTATCGCAACCACCAATATCTTTTTCATCCTGCTTTTCCTTGCAGCAACCAGCAGCGATTTCATCGAAAGTGCGGCAGCTCTCATGATTTCCTCCTTTCGGCACGTTTTCAGAAACTCACGCCAATTCGAACGTTGTTGCACCCGACCTCACACAGCTATCAACCGCCCCTCATAGCAGATCCCCTGCAAATGCCCTGATGACCACCTGCGATCGTTGACGACTGTTATTGTATTTGCACAGGCACGGAAGCTCGGCGCAGCGTTGATCTCAAGAGGCCGTCGTTGTTCAGTTGTTCTTGAGAAGCCTAAAGGGCGTGGTATCCGATGCGAAGACTCACGAGAAACCAGCTATGCGCCACGCTCTCGCTCGAGGAATCCTGCGTCGATGATTATGGCGCCAGAATGCATACGGTCCGGCCGAGTTGTCAATAGGAAAAACTACGTATTTTTGTCGAGCAGCACGCGGCACTGTCGCTGGAGGCCAGAAGTGCCGTGTCGTCGGTCACGGGAGGCGCGATATTGACAGGCGCCCATACCTCGTTTCCACCCCGACCATGCCGGGGGCAGAGTCTTTCGGCCAGGTAATTTACGTCGATGACGACGGCTCGGAGTCTTGAAACCGGAGCGTCTTTGCGGTATCATATTAATGATAGCGGGCAGGAGCATTGTTTACGGAGTCGGACGATACGCCCAACTGGTGTTAGGACGGACAAACAACTGCTTTCAGTCAATTCATCGAGAAGGAGGTTTCGCCATGGACAGACGCATGTCCTGTGTCACGATTCTCTGCGGTGCTATCGTACTTCATCTGGCGCCTGGTCCCGTGTCGGCCAAGACGATCACGGTCGGGCCCACGGGCAACTAGCACTTTCAGTCGATCCAAGAGGCCGTCGCACAGGCTGAGGAACGAGACACGGTCCTGGTGGCCGATGGACACTATTACTTTGATGACGAGGGGATACATCTCGATCGGTGCGGGCTGGTGCTCAAGAGCGAGCATGGTCCGGACAACTGCATCCTCGATGGCCTTCACGACAACCGCATCTTGAGTATTGGTGTCAGCGGCCCGGGCCATGTCACGGTAGACGGGTTCACTTTTACGCGCGGAGCTGGCAGTTACGGGGGCGCCATGTCCGTGGACCATACCGCTACCGTCATGAACTGCGTGTTCATCGACAACCGCGCCACCAGTGAAGACGGGGGCGCGATCCGATCCACCTACGACTATGACGTGACGATTCGAAGCTGCACGTTCATCGAAAATCAAGCGGCCGATGACGGCGGGGCGATTGCCATGCGCAATCATTATACGCAAGTCGTCGACTGTCTCTTCATTGGCAACGCCGCCGGTGACAACGGCGGAGCGATCTTTGCGCGGAACGGAAGCTCGGCGCTGGCCGGGTGTTCCTTCCTGGGCAACCAGACCGAATCCAACGGCGGAGCGGTCTATTTCCGGCAAGACGGGTCGCAGGTGGCGAACTGCGTCTTCAGTGGAAATCAGGCGCGCGATGACGGCGGCGCCGTATACACCAGACAATCGCGGAGGGTCTACATCTACAACTGTACGCTCAGCGCGAATGGCGCGCAGGGAAACGGGGGCGGTATCGCCATCGCCACCGGCGCCAGACTCCCGGCGTTGGCTGGCTCCATTCTTTGGGGCAACACCGATCATTCCGGCATCACCTACGAGGCCCAGTTGTTCGGCGAGGTGGAGGCAGTGACGGCCAGTTGCATTCAGTTGGCACCAGGGTTGCAGGATGTCCTCACCCAGGATCCCCTGTTCGTCGATGCGGACGGGCCGGATGATGTGCCCGGCACCGAAGACGACGATTTTCATCTGTTGCCTGGGTCGCCCTGTATCGATGCCGGCGACCTGAATTATGCGGCCCGTATGTTGACCGATCGCGATGGGCGGCCGCGACTCTACGGCTTCAACATCGATATCGGCGCCCATGAGCATCAGCCCGTCGACGGCGCGGTGCCAGGGCCTATGCCGCCCGAGGGTGCGATCGTCGTCAGCGAGGTCTTGACCCATTCTCCTGGCGCCGCGGTTGACTGGATTGAATTGCACAATACGACCGCCGAACGAATCAACCTGGCCGGCTATGCACTCGGGGATACGCAATATGAGCCGTACCGATTCCGATTCACCGAGGAGACCTGGATCGAACCCGATGGCTACCTGGTCCTCTACGAGGATACGGATTTCAATCGTCAGGACGATCCGCGCTGTCTGGTCCCGTTTGCCCTGGAGGCGGGCGGCGACTGGCTGTCCCTGGCGCGTCCGCTGGATCCGACGATCGGTGGTTTTCAATCCTGGATCAGCCTGCCTGCGACGCCGGCTAACGTTTCGCTGATTCGCCACGAGAACAGCAACGGAATCGTCTCCTACCTCTTCTCCCAGGCAAACACGCCGGGGCAGGCCAATGCCTCGCCTCTGATCGGGCCGATTGTGATCGGCGAGATCATGAGTCGGGGCGCCGACGAGGATGAGTTGGCCAAGTACATCGAGCTGTACAACAACAGCGATGC
>CP070782.1:1767321-1771464 GCA_020346325.1 Phycisphaerales bacterium | reverse complement strand
GTTTCATTTATGAGACGGACGTTGCCTTCGGCCAAATCAATCCGGACGGAATCGATATAGGCGTGGACGGGATCCTTCTGGGAACCAGCCTGGATCAGTCCCGGCAAGAGTAGTAACAGACAAACCAGCACTGCCAACAGTCTATTTCGTCGAGGTAAGTTCATAGGTCATATCTCCTATGCTCAGAGGATCTATTGATCGCCAGCCGAGGGTCATAGTGTTATCGTCAGGGGCTGGGTCATACGAAACTCCAACTTGGCACCCACGGGCACTGTGATAGACTGACCCTTTCGAATCACGGAGACCCCAACGCCAATGGCGGCACCCGTCTTGGCATCGTCGCTATCACCGACTGCACCGCCGATCAGGGCCCCCACGCCGGCGTTGCGCGCGGTCTTGCGAAACGAACTCTTGCCCGCCTCTGCGAAATTAGTCGTCATCAGCGGATACATGGTCCCCCCAATGTTGATCTCGCTCAGGGCCAGCTCAAGGGTCGAGCGGCCGCTGAGACGACGCGCCTGGCTCGATTTGATTACTCGACCATAGACCGTGGTCCCCGCCCGTGCCACGACCGCGGGGCCTGCCTTCACGTCGGTCGCCACCTTGGCACTAAAGCGCTGACCCGCCTTGCTCTGCGAGCTGACCTGGCTGGTCATAGAAACCACTAATACCGTGCCGGCCGGTATGGTCACAGGACCGGAGGGTTGCGGAGAGGCGGTTGCCGAGGTCGCAGCGGGTTCAGCAGTTTGGCCCGCTGGGGCCGGAGCCGCAGGCTGGGACGGCGGAGGCGAGGCGGAGGCTGTCGCCGCCGGTGCGGCGAAGGTCAGTACCAAGGCCTGTGCTCTAGGTATTGACTGTAAGCCCAGGTTCGTGGCGAATTTGATGGTCTCGCCATCGAAGCTGACGAAGCCGCCCTGCAGCGCCGTACCATTGCGTAACTGGAGCGTATCGCCCAGAGCCTGCGAACTCAGCAGACACGCAATACCCAGAAACAGTGCAAGACAGGGCCCTGGCTGGAGGCGGCCGTGCCTTTTGAGGCACGATGAAATTGTCTGCCGACCCATTTGAACTTGGCTGTGCTCCTCACAGATTTCCATGTTCGACTCCTTCTGTACTTCACTCATAGGTTTACGCTCGAATCTTCATGATACCTTGTGACTTACGTGCATGTTCATTTCGGGAAGAGAAATGCAGGCTGGAGCCTCGCCTCTCAGCTCTTGGAGCGATTGGCCGAATCCCGACCCGCAGAACAGAACAGCGAAATCTCCGGTCGGTTCGTGCTCCTTCTCAATCGAGCCTCGTCTGTCTCGTGCTGTCGAGCCATTTGTCAAATCATCTCATCCACGCTGAGCCAACAGTGAAGTAGAAGGCAAAGTCGTCCGGTCCCCATGCGAAGTCCGTTCCCGCATGCAGGCCGAGCCTTCGTGCCATCAGATACCGAAAACCAACCCCTTTGGTGAATATCGTTTCCGCCTCGCCGAGTTCCGAGAAGGAATTCGCGGTACGGCCTGCACCGCCAAAGGCCACCAGCCCCCAGCGCTCGTGAAAATTCCACCGCAATTCCAGTTCGCCCATAACGGCGTGTTTGCCGAGGTAACGCATCGCCTCAACGCCGCGCATTTGAATGAACGGCAGGTGATAGAAGGGCACTTCGTCATCGGTGAAACGGCCGTCCAGTCGAGCCCCGAGCACAAAATCCGGATGAAAATTCCAGTAACCATAGCCAAAGGCATCCAGTCGCGGGTAATGAAAGTCTCCGCCAAACGCCTCGTCGTAGAGCGAGGCGATGGCCTGCATCCGTATCCCACGTGTCGGCGTGAAGATGTTGTCCCGTGAATCATACCCTAACATCAAGCCGGCGCCCGCCGTGCGCGAGTCATACTCCCTAGGCTCAATGCCGGGCACATCGTTGCCCAGGTCGAATTCACTGTCCACATCAGCGAATACATAGCGCGCGCCGAGAAAAAAGTTGCTCTCTCCAATGCGCCGCTCGATCTGCTGGTTCATGAACCAGGCGTCGAGACGGTAATCCAGCCCCCCGAAATCATTGCGGCCGTTATCCGGTCGATAGAAGTTCAGGTTGACATTGCCGTAGGCCAGGGCTCCCATGTAACGCCAACGGTCCTCGTCCCACACGCCCAGATGGCCCGCTCCGGCCCCCCACGTCCCATTCTCAGTGCCTACTCCACCAATCCCTGTGATGCTCGGGGGAACTGATCTCTTGGCGGTCGTCGATCCCTCATCCACATTGGGTACACCACTGTTGGGATCATTAGGGCGATGCAAATAGGCTGCGGCTAGTCCACCCCCATACCCTACCGCAGGCTCGGTTATGAGAATCGGTACAGCCAGAAAGCCATGCTTCTCCATAAGCCAGTCACTCATATCCAAGTAGCCATCCTGGGGATCGATGAGTCCTTCCCAGAATGAGCCGCTGTCATCCTGCGCCTGCGCCGTGTTCGGATCGGCCAGTTCCTGGGCGATTTCGCCATTCGACCGGTCGCCACTCTTTGCGGCGTAAGCCAGGTTCAAGCAGGCAAGAAGAACGGCTGTGCTGACGAGGGCCCTCATTGTCTCTGGCATGGTCCCTTCCTTTGTTTGGTAGATTGCGGCGAGAGGTTGGGCGGCGGATGAAGCGGCCGCCCAACACTCTCGTCCTGTGACTGAGTGCGGCTCAGTCTGTTGCTCCTACCTCCGGCTCACCGCCGGTTTTCCATACGTTCTTCGGTCCGCGTCTCGACTCGGGTTTCCTGGCGGGTGTCCTGTCGACTACTACTGCTGCCGCAGCCAACCAGCATCGTTCCGACCACAGATGCAAGCAGAACCAGCATCGCCACAGACCGGAATGTACTCCTCTTTGTGTGGGGGGGCGAGTTTCTCATGTCATTCTCCTTGTCCAAATATGTGCCATCTGTTCACGTCAAGACGGCGTCTACGGTTCTCGAACTCCAGATACCTGCTTTGTGCAACCGCTGGTCGTCGTATGTGGGCGCGCCCCATACGGATGCACTGCGGCCACCGCGAGTATTACTCTTTCGCGAAGGATGGTGGTATCACGTTACCCTATTTGGGGGCAGGCAGTGGCTTGACGAATTTGGGTGTGTCGGTGTCATCCAGCCACCACACCTGGCCCGTCTTCGTGTTCACGATGTAGCCACCCTCTCGATTCCCAGAGACTTGCCACGTCCCCACCTCTTGGGATACGCCCTGGCCGGAGGCCCCCAGGAGCAACATGAGGCACATACCCAGCAGGAAACCGATAATGAGTTTGTCGAGGTTCATCTTCTTCATGGTTGGTCACTCCAAGAATACGCTCTGTTTATGTTCGACCGCCCCGCTACAACACGGAGACTTATTCCACCTGAATGCTCGAGAATTCCATCACCGTCAATTCAGCTCGCTGTCCTTCCAATACTTGGTCCCGGCGACGGTGGCTTGAAGGGCGATGCCAGCCTCGGTGAAATTGTATATCTCAATGTCCCCGGTCACTTCGTCGGCAAGACTCGCTTCGGCGCCTTTGTCGCCTGATTTGGCCGCCGCGTCGGCATGGCCGCCGAATTCCCAGCCCTCTTCAACGAACGCGCGGAGGGCCTCCTGGCTCTTGAAGATCATCACGGCTCGGAAGTCCTTGGCGCCGGCGCCCAGCCCCACGCCGACCATGCCCATCTTCATGTACGTGTCCGCGCCCGTAGCGTTGTTGCGGACGACGCCGTAGCCCCGCCCCGAGCTGACCAAGAGCAGGTTAATGTTGATGTTACTGAAGGTCCCGTAGCCGGCCGCATTGGTGATCTTCTCTCTTGCTTCCGGTTTCTCTCGATAGAGTTCTGCTAGCACGCCGTCCCTCATCTCCATCACAGAGGCCCTCTTCTCCGGGACCGAGGCCCCCTTGGGAGACGCGCAGCCCGCAACGGTTGTGCCAACAGCAACCAACAGGGTGAGTGTCTTGATGCTCATCATAGTTCCTTTCTTATATCTGAGCGGTTCTTTGGAGGACTCGCCTCAGGCCGAGCAGGAGTCACCCGGCCACGGAGTCCAACGCCAAGACGGATGCGAACGATACATCAGAAGAAACGATGCCCGCTGCGTTCGCAAGCTTCTGAGTTTTCATCTTGTCTTCTCCTTGTAGGGCTTATTCAATCAGTC
>CP070782.1:1762027-1767221 GCA_020346325.1 Phycisphaerales bacterium | reverse complement strand
GGCGATTTGAATACGATGGGGCTAAATGCGGCTTTCAACAAGAAAAGCGATTTGGCCGGCGATGAGGAAATCGCCTCGCTCACAAAACGCATGAAATCCGTCAAACTGACGGCGCTGCAGAAGTCACATGAGGCGAGTTGGTGGAATGGAAAGGACAACTGGGCGCCGAGCAAGCTTGACCATGTATTCGCCGCGGAGCATTTGAAGTTCAAGGACTTCGGAGGCTACCAGGTCAAGATGGTGGGATGGCCGGATAGAAGTACCAAAGCGCAGCAGCGCAGTTGGATTGACAACTATTCGGATCATGCGCTCCTTTATGCGGAGATCGTGAACTGACCACGAAGCTGTTGCGATGCGGATGTGCCGCGTTCAAAGGTGATTCGGTGTGACGCTCCTAGTTTGGGCCTGTGACGTGGATACGCAGATGGGTGATGGCCTGCTGGCCGCGCTCGTTCGTGCGGCGGACGGTGGCGATATAGTCTCCCGGTTGGCGGTAGCGGTGTTTTGTCACGGCGTAACCCTGCGGGTTGTGGACCTCGGCGTTGCCGTCCGACTGGACGGTGACTTCGGGACTACCGTCGCCGAAATCCCACGTCTCATGGCCTTTCGTGGTGCGGAAGGTGCGGACCTTGAAAGTCAGCTCGTCACCGGGCTTGATATCGAACGTTGGGTAGTACGCCGCGTGAATGGTCGGCGGCGTATTATCGGGATGCGTGTTGTCGAGGATCTGAACGACGGCGAAGTCGTAGTCTACGTTGCCTTCGGCGTCGGTGATCTTGAGTACCTCGTTGTACTCGCCCGATTCCTTGTACGTGCGCTTCACCTTGGGGCCGGCGGTGGTGGTTCCGTCGCAGAAAGTCCATTCATATTTGGCGATCGTGCCACACCGGCTCCAGGAGCGCGTGGCGTCCAGTTCGACCGGTTCGCCCGCCCAACTGATGCAGTGAGGCCGCGCGACGGCGATGATCCTAGGCTGATACTGACGCTGGTAGGCCTCCCAGGCGAAGGCGTAACCGTTGACCGTGCCCCACAAGCCGGAGGGCTGGCGGGCCTTGATCCCAAAGTGCAGGTGCGACCAGCCGCCGCTGCCACCTTCCTTGCCGAGCAAGCCTAGCCTTTGGCCCATGTGCACGACTGCGCCGGGCTTGATGGAACTGTCAATCTCGTACAGATGGCTGTAGCGATAGAACCAGCCGCGAGCGTCCTTGACGTAGATCACGTCATAGCGGGGCCGCACGGGACTGCCCTCGTAGCCGGGCAGGGCATCCGTGCCCGCTGAGATCACCTGGCCGTCGGTGGCCGCGACCACCTCCACCAGTTTCTCGGCGCCGCCGAAGTCCAGGCCGTAATGGTAGTAGATGTTCTTGTTGCTGGGCAGTTCCCCGCCATCGACGAAGGTGGGCACGTTGGCCATCTGCGTGTCGGTAGCGAACCAGCACTGCTTGACCGGATAGACGAACGTCCCGGGCCGGATCCAGGGCGAACCGGCGGGCCAGAGGCGAAGGCGCGCCGCCTTGGTCAGCCCCCAGGCGTTGTCCTTGCTGCTGTTGGTGGTGTAGCCTTGCGTGATGGGGCAGTCGATCTGCACCTTGCCGACCGTGACCGGCAAGTGGTATGTCGACGAAACCAGCGATACCTCCTGCCTGGCGACTTCCACTCTCACCGTCGCTCGGCGCACGGCGTTGCGGATGTTGTCCCGGATCTCCTCGAGGCTAAGCAGTCTAACGGCAATCGTGTCGCCGTTGGACAACTCCACGGTTTGCGATTCCCCGAGGTTGAGATCGACGACGCGCACCAGCGGAGTTAGCGATGGCTGGCCGACATCAGCGCCGGCCGAAGTCAACACGCTCCCAAGAATCACACTCGCCACGAGCAACAACGCACATCTACGTCTCGATCTCATGGGACACCTCACATGTCGAGTTTTATGTCACTTGACCGGATAAGGAGGCAGAGCCGGAATGTCCTTCTCCTGGGTTTCCAGTTCTTCGAGAATCACCTCGATCGCCTTATTCAGTTGCTGGTCGATGCCGGCGTATTCCTGAGCCGGATCGTTGTCGACGTAGATGTCGGGCTCAACGCCCTTGCCCTCGATGATCCATTCGGCGCCTTCCACGTCGTACCGCGAGAACTCCGGCTTGTTCAGGAAGCCGCCATCGAGCAGAGGAAGCGTCCCGCGAATGCCGACGACGCCGCCCCAGGTGCGCTTGCCGACGACCTTGCCCAGCTTGTGCTTTTTGAAACGGTAGGTGAACAGGTCGCCGTCGGAGGCGGAGAACTCGTCGGCCAGACACACCATTGGACCGTAGAGCATCTCGCCCGGATCGGGCGCCGGCGCCGTGTTGCGGGCGAAGTCGATCATGACGATCTCGCGGCGCAGGCGTTCGATGAGCATGGGCGAGACGTTGCCGCCGCCGTTGCCGCGCACGTCGATGATCAGGGCCTTCTTGCGGATCTGGGGATAGAAATGTTTCATAAACTCGTTCAGGCCCTTGCGACCCATGTCGGGCACGTGGATGTAGCCCACTTTGCCGTCGGTGGCTTCCGTGACCTTGCGGATGTTGTCCTGGACCCAGCCGTGATAGTAGAGCTGCTCCTCGCTGTCGGTGGGGATGACCGTGACCTTACGCGCACCTTTGGTCTTGGGCACGGCGTTCAGCGTAAGAGTCACCTGTTTGCCTGCCTTGTTGATGAGCAGTTCATAGAGGTTGTCCACGTCGGCGGTGGAGTGCCCGTCGATGGCCAGGATGTAGTCGCCTTCGTTGGCGTCGACGCCGATTTCGGTCAGAGGCGAGCGCCGGCTGCGATCCCAGTTCTGACCGCGCAGGATCTTGCTGAGCCGGTAATAGCCCGAGTCGGCGTCGTACTGTACTTCGGCGCCGAGCAGGCCCATCTCGATGCGCTTGGGTTTGGGCTGTTCGCCTCCGCCGACGTAGGTATGTCCCGCGTTCAACTCACCGATCAACTCGCCGATGACGTAGGTCAGGTCGGCGCGATGATTGACGTGGGAGGCGAGCGGGGCGTAGCGCTGCCGCATGGCCGGCCAGTCGACGCCGTGCATGTTGGGCACATAGAAGAACTCTCGCATCTGCCGCCAGCACTCGTTGAAGATCTGTGTCCACTCGGCCCGCTTGTCCAGGTTGACTTCCATCCCGGACAGATCCAGCGTCTCCTTCATGTCGATGTTGCCCTTGGGCGTGTCGATGATGGCGTACTTGCCGTTGGAGGCGACGAGCATTTTCTTGCGATCGGCCGAGAGTTCGAAGCCGCCGATATTGCCGAGTTCCTTCTCCTCGCGTTCCTTGAGGTCGTAGCGACACAGTTGGGCGCCGTTGCCCCGACTGGTCCGCCGCATATAGTAGAGGGCATCGTCAACCGAGGCGAGGTTGTAGTAGTTCGCGACCTCGACCGGCAGCACGGCGATGCGGTCCTTGATCCCCTCGATGTGGACTTTGACCCTCTGGGGTTTCTCGGGTCTTTCGGATTCCTTCTCTTCGGTCGTCTCCTCTTCCGGCTTGGCTTTCTGTTCTTTCTCGGTTCCTTCCTCGACCCGTTCTTCAGCTTTCTCTTCGGCCTTCTTCTCGTCTTCCTTCTTCTTTTTCTTCTCCGGTTTCTCTATCTCGACCTCATCGCTGCGCGGCTGGAAGGGCGATTCGGTCGTCTTGGTCAGCGTGATCAGGTAGAGGCGTGCCATCTCCCGATAGATATGGTTCCATTCGGTCCGGCCGTAGATCGGATTGAAGTCACGATCGGAAACGAAGAAGACGTATTTCCCGTCGGCACTGAACGTGGGATTCGACGAATCGTACCAGCCGTCGGTCAGTTCGTACGATTCCTTCTTGCCGAGTGAGTAGAGATAGATTTTGTTCATTCCCTCCATCTCGGCCCGGCTGTAGGCGATCCACCGGCTGTCGGGTGACCAGGAATAGTCGTGGAATTCCCAACGCTCGGAGGTGGCGACCTCGGTGATTTGCCCGCTGCGGACGTGGACGAAGCGCAGCCGCAGACGCTTGTCGGCCCAGAGAATCTTCTTGCTGTCAGGCGACCAACGGAGGTCGTACTTGTACGTCTCGGCGTTCGTGGTCACCTGCCGCGTCGAGCCACTGCCGTCCTGCGGGACCACCCAGATCTCATCCTCGCCCGTCTGGTCGGAGATGTAGGCGATCCACTTGCCGTCGGGCGACCATTTCGAGTTACGCTCGTGCACGCCGGGCGAATTCGTCAGATTGCGGACCGCACCGTGCTTGGCCGGTACGGTGAAGACGTCGCCCCGCGCGCCGAACAGGGCCCGCTTGCCATCGGGTGCGATCTCGTAGTTGCTGACGTTGTCCGAGACGCTCATCAGGCCGCCGCGCCCGCCAGCCAGGTCCTCCTGAATGGCGATGTCCACCTTGTCATACGTCTCCTGCTCCAGATCGATGCGGTAGAGGTACCCGCCGTTCTCGAACACGATGGCCCGCTTGCCCAGCGAGGGGAACTTGACGTCGAAGTCCGCAAAGTCAGTGAGCTTTCGCGTCTCTTTCGACTGGGTATCGTAGACGAACAGGTTCATGCGTTTGTGCTCGTCGCGGTCGGAAAGGAAGTAGATCTTCTCGCCGGCCCACATGGGGATGATGTCCTGGCCCGGATGGTCCGTGACATTCTCCAGCGCCTTCGTCTCGAGGTCGTAGATCCAGACGTCGTCGGCCATGCCGCCGCGATAGCGCTTCCACGTGCGGAACTCGCGGAAGATGCGGTTGTAGGCGAGCTTGCCGCCGTCGGGACTGTAGGAGCAAAAGCCCGCGCGGGGCAGGGGCAGCTCTTCGGGCAGCTTGCCCGAGACGGGCGCCGTGTAGAGCCGGCCGTTGAAGCTGTTGAACGACCGCATGCGCGAGCGGAAGACCACGTTGGCTCCGTCCGGCGTCCAGGCCATCACGATGTTGTTCGGCCCCATCCGGTCGGAGACATCGTCCCGGCCCAGCGTGGGCGTGAAGGTGATCCGCCTGGGCACACCGCCGGCCGCCGGCATGAGGTACACTTCCGTGTTGCCGTCATATGGGCCCGTGAAGGCGAGGGACTTGCCGTCCGGGGCGAACCGCGCGAACATCTCGAAGCCGTCGTGACTCGTCAGTCGCCTCGCCACACCCCCCTCGACCCCCACGGTGTAGAGGTCGCCCGCATAGGTGAAGACGATCTGGTCCTCATGAATCGTCGG
>CP070782.1:1754666-1761927 GCA_020346325.1 Phycisphaerales bacterium | reverse complement strand
TGTACATCTGAACCGCAGATGCCACAAGCCTCGACCCGCACCAGGACATCATCGTGGCCTACCTCGGGATCAGGGACATCCGTGTATTTAAGCGCGTAAGGTCCTGTATAGAGTAATGCTTTCAATGGTGCACCTCGATTCTTGATTTGCGTTCTTCAAGCAGCCGTCAAAGATAACGCAAGATCGTCACATTGAAAAGGCCGCCGTTCGTTTTGTTCGTGGCCGGCCTCAGGCCAACGGCAGCACCGTCGCGAACAGGATCGTAAAGAGCAGGCCGACGATCGTCATGATGGCGACGGTGAAGGTCCAGGTCTTGAGGGTCTCGATCTCGGTCAGCCCGCCCATCTTGGCGAAGATCCAGAAGCCCGAATCGTTCATCCAATTGCCGCACTGGGCGCCGAAACCGATGGCGGCCGCCAGATAGACGGGGTGATAGCCCAGCGCCTCGGGCGTGCTGATCATCGCGGCCAGCATGGCCGACGTGGTGATCATCGAGACGGTGCTGGAGCCCTGGGCGAACTTCAGCAGCGAGGCGATGAAGAAGGCCAGGAAGAGCAGCTTGATGCCACCGAGCTGCCCGGTACCTTCGCCGACCATCAGGCCTTGGATGGCGTCGCCGACTCGTGCCTGCTTGAGCATCGCGCCAAAGGCCCCGCCGGCTGAGGTGATGAGAATGATCACGCCGGCGCTCATTAATGAGGTCTCGACGATCTTGGCGAGTTGCTCGCGACTGGGCTTTCGCTGTTGCCAGAGAACGTAGAGCGCGATGGCGGCCGAGAGGAGCATGGCCAGGTTGGCATTGCCCAAGACGGCCGTGACTGCCTCGATCTTCTTGATCGTGGCCGCCGGGTCGGCGCCTTTGGCGAGTGTAGAGACGACCGTGTGCATCGAGATCATGATGACCGGGAGGATGATAGGCAGGATAGACGGCAGCAGGGCGGGGAGTTGCTCGTCAGGCAGTGCCTCGGGTTCAGGGCCGGTGCCTTCCAGCGGACGCATGGGAATGTCGATCCGCTTTGACAGCCAGCCGATGAAGAAGAGAATCACCACGGCCGTCGGAACAGCGCACAGCAGACCCACCATGATCATCGTGCCCAGGTCGATGCCGAGCGTGCCCGCGATGATCAGCGGACCGGGCGTGGGGGGCACCAGCGAATGGGTGATTGAAGCGCCTGCGCCCATGGCCAGAATCAAGAGCAGATAGCTGGCTTTGGTGCGGCGGTGCATCGAGCGGGCCAGGGGCAGGAGCAGATAGAAGACCGTGTCGAAGAAGACGGGAACCGAGAGAACGAAGCCACTGGACATCAGCGAGACGGCGCAGCGCCTCTCGCCGAGCAATCCGACGAAGAGGCGGACGACGCGGTCGGCGGCCCCGGAATCGATCAGGCACTTGCCGATGACCGCCGCCAGGGCGATGACGACACCAATTTTGCCTGCGGTAGTACCGAACGCCTCGGCGACCCGGCTGATCTTCACCGCGAATTCGCCCGGTGCCAAAAGGCTGACGACGATGGCGGCCGTGATCAGCGCCAGAAAGGCGTTGATGCGCAGGGCCACGATCATCCCGATCACAATGGCAATGCCGAGGGCCAGGATGATCAGCGGTCCGGATGGGCTGACGTCGACAGGGCTCGCGGCGGCCAGGGTCGTCAGCAGATTCAATCCACTCAAATTTCTGCCCTCCATGTATCAGTATGTATTCATCAACAAGCGGTACCGGTCGCCTGGACCATAGCTTAGTGCGTCAGGTGGAGAATTTCCAGCAAAGCTTGGGGAACTTGGGTCACGCACAGATAGCCATAGAAGGCGAACGTGCCGAGCAATCCAGCCGCGAAGATCCAACCAGGTTTGAGCACGGCGTACGCTTCCTTCGACAACATACGGGGCATGATGAAGAACAGGCCGATGCCCACCGCGGCCGCCTGCAACGCGATCAGCAGGACCCCTTCGAGGATGGAGGAGATCTTCAGCATGGATATCGGCTGCCGACCCAGGACACAAACGATCAGCAGGCTCGTACCGGCGAACAGGATCAGGAAGATGCGGAACTGCCATTTCCAGACGAACTTGCGGTTGAAGCCGGGAATACACAGGCGGCACGAATCTGCCAGCAGCCGAGGCCAGCCCGCGAGTTGGCCCATCAGCGTCGAAACCATGGCGACTGCGCCACAGAGCTTGAAGAGGAAACCACCGACATTGTCCCAACGCCGGGCGAAGATCTCGGCCAGGACGTCGGCCATGTTGCTGTTCTCCGGGACCAGATGCTCGACGCCCAGAATGCCCGCGCCGGCGATCAGGAAGGCGCCGGTAACCAGGATGCCCAGTACCATCGCCAGGCTCGAATCGACGTAGAGCGTGTAGCACCAGCCCTTGATTCGCTGGGCTGTCTCTTTCGGCATGGCGCGCAGGCTGCTGAGATCAGCGGTTCTGCCATAGCCGCGACCGGCGGTGGCCCCGTAGCCGGCGCCGATGACCCAGTAGGTGTACCAGACTTGAGAGGCAAAGCCGCCCGCGCCCCAGCCCAGGACCGGGAGAATCTCCTGCCAGGCGCTGTCGTCGACAGTTTCCATCGCCACGGCCCACTCGGGCACGGCCGGCAGTTTACCGGTCAGTCCGGCCGCCAGTTCTCCAAAGCTCGGAAATACATGGTAGGCGATGTACATCGCGCCGATGACGATGATAAGCACGAACAGACTCATCACGATCTTGAGCACATCGAAAACGCCGGACCATGCCACCGCCACGGCAAACAGGGCGGCAAACAATCCACACAGTCTCACATCGACCGCAGGCACGAGACTGTGGATAAAGGTGCCGGCCGATGTTGCCAGCGCCCCGGTGGACATGACCGCGCAGAAGAGCTGGACTACGAGGACAATCCACACGACCCAGTGGCGCGGACCGGGGATGCGGTCGAACATGTCGATCATGCCTTCGCCCGTGCAAACGGTGTAGCGGGCACCGGCGACGCCGATCCAGAACTTCAGGAACACGCCCAGGATCACGGCCCATAGAACCGTGGTGCCCAGAATGGCGCCGGTGCGGGTGGCAATGATCACTTCACCTGAGCCGATGTATTCGGCCGCCCAGACCAGGCTCGGGCCGACCACGAGAAGAATGCCCAACCCCTTGGGGGCGATGGGGATGTTCGAGTCACTCGCCTGCCTGTCGTTCTGGGCCATAGGCTCACGTCCGTGCCAAAGCTCATTGTGCTCAGGGACTCTGAGGATGAGCAACAGCCTAGTGGTTGGTCGACGCGATGTCCATAGAATTTCAGAACAGGGTTTGGCGACGTTGTTGCCGGGACCTTATACTGCATGAGATCTCGCTGGCCCCGACGATGGACAGCGAGGGTGACCAGACGCCCGGTGCGTGGAATCGGCGGAATTCGAATCAGAAGGAGGTAGCAGAAATGGCCAGACACTTCTCTGTAGCACTGATCGTGGTCTTGATCGCCCTGGAGGGATCTGTACTCGGTGGAGCCGGACATGGCAGCGATCTGTACGGGCTCGCTCGCGTGCAAAGTGACATGCGTACGAAACGGATCAGCAGCTACGACCGTTCCGGTGGCAACAACGACCGCTTCGAGCACATTCAGGACGGCCAGACGCGCGAGCTGTTCAACGTCAAGGGGGCCGGCATGATCAATCACATCTGGATCACGATCGCGCCGCCGCCGGAGCACCTCAATCGCAACGACATCATCCTGCGCATGTACTGGGACGGTAACGATTTCCCCTCGGTAGAATCGCCGATCGGTCCGTTCTTCGGGCAAGGCTGGAACGAGAGTTATCCCTTCGTGAGTCTGCCGCTGGCGGTCGGGCCCGTGGACGGCCGGGCGCTGGTGTCGTATTTCGTGATGCCCTTCGCCCAGGGCGCCCGGATCGAAATCGAAAATCAGACCGGCCGCGAGATCAGTGCCTTCTACTACTACGTGGATTATGTGGAGGTCGACGCGCTGCCTGAGGACATGGGGCGGTTCTGTGCCTGGTACAACCACGAGCTGACCGAGGCCCGCGCCGAGGGCGAGAACGAGTGGGGCGTGGTCGGCCCGCAGGGCAAGAACCCCGACGGCAAGAAGAACTATCTGTTCGCCGACATCAAGGGCAAGGGCCATTTCGTCGGCGTCAACTACTACGTCCATTGTCCTACGCCCATGTGGTACGGCGAGGGCGACGACATGATCTTCATCGACGGGGACAAGATGCCCACCCTGCACGGCACAGGGACCGAAGACTACTTCAACACCTCATGGTGCCCCAAGACGCTCTACACGCATCCGTACATCGGCTACGCCCGCGTCAACGACGATATCGGCTGGCTGGGCCGCACGCATGTCTATCGGTTCCACATCAGCGACCCGATCTACTTCAACGAATCGCTGCGATTCACGATTGAGCATGGACACGAAGACAACCTGACGCTGGATCTGGCCAGTGTGGCGTATTGGTATCAGGCCCCGCCGCTGAGCAAGCTGGCGCCGATTCCGGACAAGGAGGCGCGGAAGCCCAAGCCCTTCATCGGAGTGACCGACATCCATCGCTGGCGGCACGAATGGCGCAAGAGTCAGGGCGGCGACGATCAGCTCTGGGGCAACGAGCGCTGAGGCAGTACGTGGCGGCGCGTACTAGGGTGTGAAGAGGTGCTGGTAGCGCCGACGCAGGGCGACCAGTTGCTGCTCCTGATCGGGGCTGAAAGAGCCCTGGCGGTGGGCGTAAGTGTCCATCCAGGTAATCAGCCTTTCGAGGCTATCGGCATCCAGACGGACGTCCTGATGGGCGGGGTCTTGCGCGAGCAGGGCCATCAGTTTGCTCTGCCGCGCGGGGCACTGGCCGACCTCGGATCGGTCCTTCTCGAAGGCCAGCTTCTCGAGATCCTGTTCGCCGAAGGCGATGAGGTTCTGGTAGGCGTTTTCCGCAGTCAGATCGAAATTGGCGGCTGCCACGTTTTCGTGGTCTGGATTATGGCAGGCGATGCAATTGCGGTCGAGCATGGGTTGAACGAGTCGATCGAAGCGCAGGGGCCAGGAGCCTTCGGGAGCGGGCGTTAGCGTTGCCGGGCCTTGCCGCAGCGCCAGGGGCACAGTCGCTGCGGGCGGTGCCTGGTCGCGGGTTTCGTGGCAGCCGATGCAGGAGAGCGTCTGGTTGGGCATCACGTAGGTTAGGGATCGCATCGTTTGAAGCGCCATGCCGTTCTCGTCCAGTGCCTGGAAGAAGACGGGCACGCCGGATGGCAGGTGGAAGAAAGCCGAGCCATCCGCTGCCACGGGGACGGTGCCCAGAACGTACTTGCCCGGATCTTCGGCAGAGACGCCGATACAAGGCTGGTTCATATGCGGCTGCGGCTTGGGCGGGACCGCGACGATGCGCAATCGCCTTACAGCGCCGCGTGCGACACCGGCCAATCCCTGGTAGATATCCTGTACCAGAAAGCTGCCTTCCTGGGCCCCGTCCCAGTCGAGGTCGCTGGGATGCGTGGGCGGTTTTGTGCGGGGCCGGATCGGAACGGGGTACATGCTGGAGATCTTTTCATCACGGTAGAGCAGTTCGAGATTGCCGAACCGGTCGCCAAGGTAGAGACCGAGGGCGTTGACCGGATTGCGGTCGTCTCGGACCTCCGTGCTGCCGGCGTGCGGCGGGAGCCGGTGTGGGCTCCATGCGGTCAGGTAGAAATCTTCCGAGAGCGGGTAAGGATTCGCATAGTATGTGTTGTCCCATTCCTCCGTTTCCGGGAACGGGACTTCCGGCGTCAACCGCGTGACGGGGGCCAAGCCTTCGCTGCCCCGGCTCGGATCCAGCAGCGCCAGCGAACCGCCCGTGATCGAGTGATGTGCGCCGGCCGTGAAGAGGATCTTATTCGAGTTCGGCACCGAACGCGCCTCGAGAATGGCCTGGGGCTTGACCGTGTAGTTGCCATAGACCAGTTGCGGATTGGTGCCGTCCTGGTTGGCCGCCCACAGACTGAAGAAGTGCCCATTGAATCGGTCGATGTAATCCCAGCGGGTATAGAGAAGGCGTCCGTCATCGGCGACCGACGGCGTGTATTCGAAGGTCTCGAACGCCGAAATCGGGCGCAGGTTCTTGCCTCGGGCGTCCATACGGTGCAGGGTGTAAACAGCGCAGGGCCGCCGGTTGTCGCCGCCGCAGCGAACATAACTGTCCGGCAGCGTTTGCGCCAACGTGCCCGCCGTATTCTGCGTCGTGCACTGGAGGAAGGTGCCCTTGCGCGTCGAGAGAAAGACGATGTCACCATCGGGAAGGTAGCGGGCGTCGAAGTCATCGTAGCGTCCGTGGGTCAACTGCCGCACATCGCTCCCGTCGATGTTCATCTCGTAGATCTGATAGAACGCCTCCTGAGGCAATGCGGTCTTGTCGACCTTCTCCATTTCCGCGACGTGAGGGTAGTGTCGACAGTAGGCGAAGAGAACTCTTCTGGCATCGTAGGACAGGTCTGGGCGCAGGAAGCTCCCTTCGGGCCAGTCTTCGGTCAGGCATCGTACGCGCGGCGTATCGCTCTTGAAGTCTTCGAGAATGTAGATGCCGCCTCCCGGGCGCGACCACCAGCCATAGTACTGATCGGAAATGTGCGGCAACGTCGCCGGGGCACGCTTGACGAACAGTAAATCGTCGAAATCGAGCAGGGGATTGGCCAGGGACATCCGGCGAACGGCCCATCGAACGCGACGACGGAGGTCCTGATGTTCTTCCTGTTCAGACGCATCACGCAGCGGCCCAAGATAAGACCGAACATCGACGCCCATCTGTTGCAGGCTGTCCGCGAGTTTCAAGCCTCGGTCGACGATCGTTTTCAGAGGCGTGGCGAACGTCTCGGCGTGCGGATGCCTGACGGACCATTGACTGACGGAACTCTGCGCGCAGGACTTGTGCAGAGCGATGTTCTCGTCAGTTCCGGCCGCGTAGACCTCGACCTCGTCGAGGTGGAAATAATCCGTTCCGGGCAATTGCAGGCGGACGAAGCGAGCGTCTCGGCCATCCAGCGAAACGTGCAGCGGCTCACCGTCCGGGTGGCCGAGAAAGACGCTGCCGTCGTGTTGATAGACGCTTTCAAAGATGTTGCCGTCCGATGAGGTCAGGACGGTCAAGTGCGACGCACGTGCCGCGAAATCGACGCGATTATAGATGCGAAGAGAGTCCAGATTGAGAACGTCGCCGAGATCGACTTGCCACCAGGGCTGAGCCTCGTGTTTGGTGTGAAAGCCCCATTTGCCGTTCTTGACCCCGTCGCAGGCGCCGACGGCATC
>CP070782.1:1750773-1754566 GCA_020346325.1 Phycisphaerales bacterium | reverse complement strand
GTGGCTGGCCAACGCGATCATCCGCAGGACCTGCGAGGAAGCGGTGGACGAGACGGTCCTCGTGGCCCTCGGAGGGCAGGCGGGAGATTACAGCAACACGCTCATCAACATCAGCGAGACGGTATTCTGGAAAGCGGATTTCGGCCTGCGCCTGATTGGCGTGGCTGAATCGAAAAGAGCCTTGAAACGGAGGATCAGACACATGGTGACACGACCGGTACCCCAAAGTGCGCGAATCGGAACCTTCAGCGCCATCGCCATCCTTCTGATCGCAGCCCTCTTACTACCCATGGCCCGAGGCGCAAGACCCAGCCGGGAAGCGTCCATGCTTTCAGCGGACGCGCCGACAGAAGTAGGCGAAACAAACTCTCCTGCCGACGTTAACGATGTGATTGTGGACCCGGACACCGGCCTCAAACTCACGTTGGCCAAGACGGTCTCTGGAGCTAACAATGTGATTGGGCATGTCAACAAGCTGATTATGTCACCCGATGCGCGATTCCTGCTCTTCTGGGGCAAGGTAATTCCGCTCGATGGAACGGAGACATTCAGCTACGCCGAACCCGAACGTTGGGATGATGTCCGCGAGGTGGTGGTCTCTCCCAATGGGCGATACATCGCCCACGGGAAGAATGTGGTCTGGTTGCAGCCTGTGTCCCCGGAGACCCTGCGCCCGGACGGTCCCGCGAAGAAGCTCCTGGACTTGAGAGGAGAGCGACTGACGGGCTGGTATAAACCTCTACGCTGGACGCACGACTCTCAGGTCGTCTTCTTCAGGACCTATGACGCGGAAGGCCGGTCACACCGGTACGCTTTTTCCGCAGCGACCGGTGACCCTGTCAGTTACCCGGACGCCGCCTACAGGGGGCTGCCCTCTCCGGATGGGACGTGTATCGCCCTGACGGACACCAATGGGTTCTGGGTCAAACCGTTGGACGACGGTGGTGCATACAGGCTTTGTAACAAAGGAGTGGCCCCGGCTGCGGAGTGTTGGTCCAGAGATGGGAAATGGCTGATCGGATTCCAGCCCGCTGCGCCGTTGGTGGACGCACGATTCGTGAGCTATCCCGAGGGCCAGGAATACCTTATCTCCATGCCGAAGGACCTGGCGAAGGACAACAATACACACTGCGTGGGGGTATCTCCCGATAGAGAGACACTCTATTTCTACCACGCAGGATACAAGCTCACGCATGGGGTTTGGGTCGCGTCGGCCGAAGAGGGCACAGCCCTGCACGACGTCGACGCCTGGCGGGACGTCCAATGGGCGCCCGATGGAAAGGCCGTATTTCACACGAGATACAGACGCACTACGCGGTGGGAAGTGGACTTACTCCTGAGCACTCTCTCCGCAGATGAGCCGACTCAGTTCGCCCTCAGTCCGTCCGTCTCCACTGATGCACCCTTGTCCGTATCTCCGGACGGCAAGTGGTTGCTGTTTTCGGCGGCCGGAGAATCCGGCAGTAGCACAGTGGATTTGAACGTGACGCCCCTGTCCATGGCTGACCACGAGGCGCGTGGACCGGCCACCGTCGTATTCCACATCGCACCGCCACTGCAACAAATTTCACCCATCTGGTCGCCGGACAGCACAAAGGTGGCATTGACCTGCAAGGCAAATAACGCAAACGAGCAGGACATCTGGGTTGTTTTCACCGATGGCAGAACACCGATCCGTCTCACACAGACGGCGGCGATTGAGCGCGACCTGAAGTGGTCGCCCGATGGGAACATGCTGGCCTACATCTGCGATGATGCGGATGCCGAGCAATTGAAGGTGATCCGAACGGCCGGTGGCCAGGCGGTGGTACTCCGCCAATGGGCCGGCGCAGGGGCGCCGTTGTGGGGATGGTCGCCGGACAGCAAGTCGCTGACCATCGCCGAGGAAGGCAAGCTGGTGCGGCAGCCTCTCTCCGGCGGCAAGGCCGAGCCCATCGTCGATTTGAAGGAGTACGGAATTGAGAGGTTGGAATGGCACGGCTGGAGCCCCGACGGCAGTCAACTCGCCCTGGCCCACTACACGCGCAATGACAATGGGCTGCTGGCTCCTTATGGACAGCTTCTGTTTGCACGCGTTGAAGGAGATCGCTTGCAGCAAACAGGGGTAACAGATCTGGGTGCAGCCACCTCGGTTGAGAGGTATACCTGGTCCCCGGACAGCACGCACGTGGCCTGCCGGTACGAGGGTCTTGTGGCCACGATGCCCGAGGGGCGGCTCTACGCGGTTAACGTGGACGACATCGTGGAGAGAATAGAAGCGGGAGCCATTGCGCCCACCGGGCCCAAGCCGGCCAAACCGGTCACCGCGAGAATCCCTCCGGAAGTGAAACCCACACCGAAACCGGAGCCCATCACGGGCCCTGTCTTCTCAGACAACTTTGACAATGGGCTGTCTGAGTATTGGCAGATTGTGTCTGCGAACAGCAACGCAACCCACGCGGTCGAGAACGGCCATTTGATCCTCTCGAATTGCAGTGCCCGCCTGAGCCAAATAGACTGGGCGGACTACCGCGTGACCGTTCGTGTCTGCGTGAAGGAGGGGGGAGCCTCTGGGCGAGGCATCGCAGCAATTCAGACGAGGGCAACACCCTCACACTTCGGCACCAACAAGATGGATAGGTACGGTCTCATCTTGGCCTGTAGCAACGACGCTGCAGCACGCTCGTTGTGGCTCGCATTCTACTATCGCATCGCCTCAGGCGCGATCCGTGGGACCACCCTGCGCAAAGATCCCTGCCCCTTGGTCCAAGGCAAGTGGTATAAGGTAGCGTTCGAGGTTCGGGGGGAGCAGCTGCGCGGGTATCTGGATGACAAACTCATCATCGAGGCGACGGACGCGCGGCTGTCCAAGGGCGCTATGTGGATCAGCGCTATGGACGCCCCTGTCCTGTTCGACGATTTCAGCGTGCAGCGGCTGCCATAGAACGTAGAAAGATTGCACGACTCGCACATGTGCAGACTGTGCACTGAGGGCATCAAGGGCAAGAATGCCTGCATATCAATGGCGGGTGGTGCTGATGGAGCGGGCGGCGGGGGACCGTCGTTCCCCTCCGGGGCTAGGCAGTTCTTGTACGATGCGATGAGGGTTGATATCCGAAGACACCCCCTGGGGGATATCGACACGTTGTGATGTTATTCCGTCAACGTCCGACTATTCGTTAGCACCGTGTTTACGGAGCAATGTGACTAGTTCGGCGTGTCCTGCTGCTCTTGCCACTGCCAGAGGGGTGTTGCCGTCTTCGTTTCGCGCCTTCACATCGGCCCCGTTAGCAAGGAGGATTTCTACTTTGTCGCTGTAGTTGTGCTCGCAAGCCGTGTGTAAAGGCGTCCAATTCCACTTGTTCCTAGCGTTGACATCCGCGCCTTGCTCGATCATAAGCTGGCAGAACTCCGTACGGCCATCGGTGATGGCATAGTGTAATGGTGTCCTGCCTAGCCATCTGGCGTCGACGGGCACGCCGTGGCGAATCAGTAGTCTGGCACCATCTAAGTTGTTCTTCAGAGCTGCGACATGAAGGGCTCCCGAATCACCGACGGATTGGACATCTGCTCCGGCAGAAAGGAGACGTTCTGCTATATCGTTGTGGCCGCCAAGTATGGCACCCCAAAGGACTTTGTCGGGGTTCGCACCGTTGGCGATCAGCAAATCCACAATTTCGCTGTAGCCTTTGCCAGTGGCGTAGAAGAGGACTGAGACACCCTCTGTATCGCGGGCATTGACGTCTGCTCCGTTACTGATAAGAAGTTCCGCCACCGGTTTGCTCCCGGCCAAAACCGCCGCGTGCAGCGTAGT
>CP070782.1:1747299-1750673 GCA_020346325.1 Phycisphaerales bacterium | reverse complement strand
TATGAGCGTTGCCGACACACGGGTTACCAGGTCTGTGTACGCGAGAGTATCCGTGCGCTCTACGGAGAAGAGGACATTCGCGAGGACAACTGTGAAGCGATCAGTGAGCGGTTGCGCGCGGATATCCGGCCCGGTTTCTACCGTCGGATTTTGCGTGAGGTGGCGAACATCGAGCACGTGCAGATCAACTGCCTCAACAGCGCCGTGTTTCGGGAGAGCGAACCGGCCAACGACCTCTTGAGTTACGACCTCTGGACGATCGGGATTGCCAGCGGTGTAAATAAAGGAGCCCTGAACCACTGCGCCGGAACCGAGGTGACCACTCTGAAGCAGGCCCACGAGGCCATCGACCGCGCGTTTGAGAAGTTCGGTCCCAAGGCCATCGCCGTCAAGGACCAGAGCGCCTATTGGCGACGGCTTGATTTTGAAGAAGTCAGCGACGAGGAAGCCGCCCCTGTTTTTCTGAAGTTCGCCCGCGACGAATCGTCGCTGACGCCTGAAGAGACAAAAGCCCTTCAAAACAACCTTTTCCGCCGGTGTCTGCGGCGCGCCACTGAACAGCAGCTTCGCGTCAAACTACATACCGGGTATGCCGCCGGCCACAGCAGTATGGATTTGGCGCGGGTGCGTGACAACTTGACCGATGTGACGCGGCTGGTTCGGGAGTTCCCGGAGACGACCTTCGTGCTCATGCACATTGGGTACCCGTATCAGCGTGAGTTGATCGCCTTGTGTAAGCAGTATCCTCAGGTGTATGCGGATATGTGCTGGGCCTGGATCATCGATCCGGTTTCGTCAACCCGTTTTCTGAAAGAGTTTCTGATGGCGGCCTCGGCATGCAAGCTTTTCACCTTTGGCGGGGACTTCATTCCCGTCGAATTGGTGCCGGGGCATGCCCGGATGGCGCGGCGCGGGATTGCTCTGGCCCTGACCCAACTGGTGGAGGACCGATGGCTGGCCGAATCGGACGTGCCTTCGCTCGTGGAGCGCATCATGCGCGGTAACGCCCACGAGACCTACGATCTGAAACGGGTGCTGCGTGCCTAGTCCATATGTCCGGGGCCCGATTTACCTCTTGAACCATCACATAGAGGGTTGTATCCATTCTAGTGAAAGACCAACTCCGATGAAGTCTATATGAACGCGAAGATCAGATGTGTCCCTTGCGCCGCGGCTACGGGCCCGCTGGCTGAACCGCGTGCCGAGGTTACAGGCCTCACTCCCCTTGAGCGGCGGTAGATGCGGCTCAGAAATCACCGTGACCCATCAGGAGGATCAACACCATGAGCCTGTCGCGTATCCAGACTATGAAACGGAAGACGCTTCGAACACACCGTCTACTGGCGATGCTGTTCATGACGACCCTTGGTCAGTGGACTCCTCTCCCCGCACAAGTTCAACAGGCCAATCCACCTTATCCGAATGTGGAGGGGATGTGCCGTGAACCATTCGACAACTTCTGCGACGGAACTACCGCCTGTGGCTGGGAGGCCCTGCGTCACCGGATGCGCGGCAATATCTACAATAGCAACCCCGGCCGGCTCGACAAGCCAAGACTGACACAGTTCGAACGCCTGCTGATTGGAGATCCAGACGACGTGGCGGCCGTTAACAGCGAAATAATTGCATACTGTAAGAGAAAAACCGCGGAGATCGAAGCCGCCTGGCGCGATCCGAAGCGAAGACATCCCGCCAAGGAAGTGTGCCAATATCAGACCGAGTTGATTCCGCTGGCCATCCTCCCGCTGCGGATCGGCGGGCGACTCACGCCCGAGGCGCACCGAGCTATCAAGGATGTGCTCTCGGCCTTTCGCCCGGAGACGGCCGACGTCGAACCGACCATGTGGATGCACGCCCCCGGATACAATGGCGCGAATGCCCACGACTACCTGAGCTTCCTGGCCCTGACATGGGCGGTTACCGGCGACCCCGATGTCAGGGATGCAACGTACTGGGGTCTGCGCGGCGAACTCGAGCACCTGAACTTCAGTGGCGACATCTCCGAGTTCAACGTGTTGGAAGGGCATTGGTGCAGTTCGAATGGCTACGATGCAATGAAGGCATTCCTCCGTGACGCTGAATTGGCGCGTATGGCCCGCATGATCGCCGAACGACTTTGGCTGAACCGCTTCCTGATGTGGTCGCCGGTGGTCGAACGGATCACCGGGCCAGGCAGCCGCATGGCGCCCGGGGCTTGGCTAGGCACCAGCGGTGACCGGCTGCAATTCGCCACGGGCGTCGAGAAGCCGATTTGGCTCAATGAGTTTTTCGACTGGGGTGTCTGGCGGCAGCCTGCGACTGGCGGCCGTTGGCCCTTGGACGATGTCCAAGGCATGGTGCCCGACCTGCCTTCGTACCTTCAGGACGTGGCCTGGCGCAAACGCTTCCCTAACGAACTTCGCTGTTCAGTGCAACTCATCCCTTGGATGAACCGATATCCCAAACTGCCCGGCGTCTCCGACGCGAAGCCCGATCCGGTACTAGGCGAAATGGCTAATTACCAGACCGAGCAATACGCACTCGGCTCGATCAACCATCCCTATGAAGCTTCCACCTGCATGGTTTACGCCTCGGCCTGGTGGAACGACAGCCGCGCCCAGGTCGATGCGCCTCTGGGCAGTCCCAAGCGGTTTGCCACGCTCTACCCGCATTACGTGTTTAATGGCGCCGCATTCATGGACCGAACGAAACTCTATTTCGAGAATCGTCCGGAACAGGTGGTTGAGGATGAATGGACGCGATCGCCAGGTCCCTGGATGCGTGAATTCGCCGAACGGGGCCGGGCCGGCGTCCTCCAATACAAGAATACGCTGCTCTACGCCTATTCCGGGCGAAACCGTGGCCCTGACGATGTCCATCCTGTCGCCAACAAACTCCATCGCGTCTCGGCGGGCATGTTCCTCTTTCGCTGGCAGCCAGGATTGGAGGGCCTTTCTGTCAACCGGGAGCCGGTCACACAACTGCCGCTGGAACTCAACCCCGGCGACTGGTGGTTCATTGAAGATGGTCAGACGTATGTGGGGGTCCGGCCTCTCGAAGCCACTCATCTCAGAGGCCCCTGCAAGACCACGCTCGAACAGCGGACACGACAAATTGTTCTGTATCAGGACAATTATGCTGGTGAGACTATCGAAGGAATCGCAGACGAAGAGTGGGTGAAGGCCCGCAGCGGCTTCGTCGTAGAAATGGGCGATGCCGCCGAATACGGATCGTTCGAGTGGTTTCGCGACGTCATGCTCAAGGCCAGAGTCAATGAGTCGTCCGATGGTTTCATCCGGCACATTGAGTACCAGCGTCCGGGACGGCAGCTCGAATTGAAGTGGCATTGCTACGAGGAAGACTATCTTGTGCGCCGGATCGATGGCAAAGACCAT
>CP070782.1:1743692-1747199 GCA_020346325.1 Phycisphaerales bacterium | reverse complement strand
GTGGTCTGTCGGTTGAACCAGCCCACGCTGATCTTCGCCCCGAACATCGCGATTCGCGACCAATGGGTCGAGCGACTGATCGGCCTGTTCAGCGAGCGCGGGCCCGGAATCCCAGACTGGATCTCGCGGGACATTCGTAATCCTCGATTTCTGACCGTCTCAACCTACCAGGGATTGCACAGCGTCTACACGGGCCAGCCCGAAGCAGAGTCGGAAGACGATGAGGTCGAGAAGCAGGAACGCCCCAGCAAGGATAAGAGCGCGAGAACCTCGTCGCGCTTCCCGGGCAAAGGTACTTTGCTGAAGGAACTCGCGCGAGTGGGCGTACGGACGCTCGTGCTGGACGAAGCCCATCACCTGCGCAACGAATGGTGGCGCTGCCTGGTCGATGTGAAGAAGCATCTGGACAATCCGACGGTAGTGGCGCTGACCGCCACGGCCCCGTTCGACGTCTCACCCTTCGAGTGGGATCGCTACGTCGATCTGTGCGGCCCGATCGACGCAGAGATTGCCGTGCCCGAGTTGGTGCTGGAGAAGAACCTCTGCCCGCACCAGGACTATGTATACGTCTCGGCGCCGTTGCGAGCTGAGCGCGAGGAACTCCGCGCATTTCGCCAGGAGGTGGACGAAGCCATCAAGGCGCTCTGCGCGAACGAAGCCTTCACTGCGGCGTTGGAGAGTCACCCGTGCGTGCGCCAGCCTAAGGAGCACGTCGAAGAGATCCTCTCCGATCCAGGCTTCTATTCAAGTATCGCGTTCTTTCTGAACCACGTGCGGGGCACCGTCCCCCGGAAGCTGCTGCGCATCATCGGGTTTTCGCCGCGCAAGTGTCCCCCGCTCCAGCGCGAATGGCTCGAGACCCTGCTGACGGGCTGTCTGTACGCGCACGCCAAATCCTTCGCCGGACAGAAAGCCGTTTTCCAGCAGATCGGCCGGGATCTGAAGCGCAGCGGCGCCATCGAGCGCCGGACAGTGAACCTGCGCAGTACGAGACGCACCGCCCGACTGTTGACGCGCAGCGTCTCGAAACTCAAGAGCATCGAGCAGATCGTCGCATTGGAGAGCCAGTCGCCGGGGACCGACCTGCGGATGGTGATTCTGACGGATCTCATTCGCCAGTCCGATTTCCCGAAAGACACGACGGACCTCAAACCTATCAAGCGCCTGGGCGTCGTGCCGATCTTCGAACAGATTCGGCGCCGGGAAGGCAACGATGTCCGACTTGGTATTCTGACGGGAACACTAACCGTCATCCCGGCCGAGGCCCAGGACCAACTCAAAACCATCGCGGCCCAAATCGGTATCGAGCCCGGCGCGATAGGCTGCAAAGCTCTGGCCCACGACGAGCGGTTCTGCGAAGTCACCGTCCGCGGCGCCGAGAAGCAGAAGATCGTCAGTCTGATAACCGAACTGTTCACGCAAGGCGGCGTCACCGTCCTGATCGGCACGACGGCACTGTTGGGCGAAGGGTGGGATGCGCCTTCGGTCAACACGCTGATCCTCGCCAGCTTCGTCGGCTCGTACATGCTCAGCAACCAGATGCGGGGCCGGGCGATCCGCACGCAAGAAGGCAATCCAGGGAAAACCGCCAATATCTGGCACCTGGTCTGCCAGGAAGAAGGCGTCGCCGAGGTGGGTGAGGACCTGGAGACCCTGACCCGTCGCTTCAAGGCCTTTGTAGGCGTCTCATTCAAGAACAGCGCGATCGAGAGCGGCCTGGGCCGGCTCGGGCTCGGCAGCCCCCCTTTCGACCCAAAGCGTATCGATCGGATCAACGCCGTGATGGCCCGGCACGCGCAAGACCGCGCGGGACTGTGCACGCGTTGGGAACTGGCGTTGGGCGCCGCACGTACCGGGCTGATGCTGGAGGAGATCACTACGTCGCAACTGGCGCTGCCCCGCGACTATGTGTTTACGCGCACGATCCTGGCGGTGCTGTGGCAGGGGTGGTTCTGGGGTGTCTCGGTCTTCTCGATTCTGATGCGTTCGGCCGAGCGCTCGTCGGGTGAGGCGACGTTGCGCGGGCTGATGCTGCTACTGGCGATCGCCTCGGCGCTGGCGGCAGTCGTGGCCCTGCCCAAATGCTGCAAGGCCCTGTGGCTCTTCCTGAGGCACGGTCCCGTCGCGTCGAGCATGAAGCAGATCGGCAAGGCTCTGCTCAAGGCGCTCGTCGCAGCCGACGTCATCGAAACCAGATCGTCCCAGTTGCGCGTGATCGCTCAGCGACGCGACTATGGCTTCGTCACCTGCTCGCTCAAGGGCGGGACCACGCGCGAGCGGTCCGTCTTTCTGGAGGCATTACAGGAATTGATGAGCCCGATCGATAACCCGCGCTACCTCCTGGTGCGCAAGAATCCGCTGGGCCCGCTGATGCGGCGGGATTACCACGCCGTGCCCAAGGTGCTGGGACGCAAGAAAGAGCTGGCCGAGCACTTCCGCAGGAGGTGGGCCAAGCATGTCGGGCCCTGCGAGTTGGTTTACACGCGCAACACCGAAGGGCGCCAACTCTTGCTCAAAGCCCGCGCCCAATCCATGTCGGCCGCCTTCCAACACCGCACCGAACGCACCCGCGCCTGGAGGTGAGAAGGTTTACTGCGGATTTGAGACCGAACGCCGAATGGGTCTGCACGGGCACGATACCACCTTGGCCAGGTTGAACACAGGATCGTCATGCTGAACGGAGTGAAGCATCTGGCTCCCGGACATTGTTGGCGGTCGCTCTCAAGCCCAACCCAGATCCTTCGCCTTGGGCTCAGGATGACAACTTTCGTGGGCTTGCTGGTAGCGCACGATCTAGTCCAGTACTTCCGGGGCTTTGGTGCGGAGGTATTGGAGCCAGGCGCCGATGACGGCGGCGGGCAGGTCGTCCTGCTGGGCGTATTGCTCGATGGTTTTGCCCCAGTAGAAACTGAGGTAGCCGTCGACGATCCGGCGTGATCCGTCGATGAAGGCGTCCATCTCCTCCTGGCTGCAACTCAGGGGGAACATCTCCTCGATGACCAAGGGCTTGCCGACGTCATAGGCGGCTAACGCAGTGAGGGCCTTGTCGACCTCGCCTGTCTTGGGATAGAAATGGACACTGGCGAAATCGAGCTGCGCACCGACCTGCTGCGAATAGAAGAGCGGCTTGGCCCCTGGAAACACGTGCGCCCAGGGGATCACCCCCACGGTGACCATGTGGCGCGTATCGTGTTTGCGGATGGCGGCCACGAGCTTGTCCACCCAGGCCCGAGCCACCTGCTTCCGGGTGCGGCCGGCTAAATCCAGTGCGATGCGCTGGACGAAATACTTGCCATCGAAGGCGCCGGCCAGCCAGTCCGTTTCGACTTTGTCGGCGCCGGGCAGAATCGGCTCGTTCATCAGATCGTAACAGAAAATAGCGGGACTGCCGGCGCAAGTCCGGGCAATCGCCTCCCAGAATCGGGCTTGGACATTCCAGCGTTCGGCCTCGCTCAGCCCATCGTACCAGGCGGGCACGTCCTGCTTGTGGTAGCAGCCCAGACCCGT
>CP070782.1:1736857-1743592 GCA_020346325.1 Phycisphaerales bacterium | reverse complement strand
TACCAAGAGTCGCGGCTCACACCTGGAAATGCAGTCGAGGTCGCTCGACTCCTACGTCCATGCGATCCACGCGGGCCAGGCATTCGATATTGGCGATGTCAATTTCTTCGATCCGGTGGAAGCCTTGCACTACGATCATCATATCGGGTTCCCGTATCCCACACACGGCATACAGAACTGCGAGTCCTGCCACTTTGCAGGCACCTATGAGGTGCCGGATCAGTCAAAGTCGCTACCTGGTGCGATTTCAGCGTCGGATTCCCCACTTGAAGGCTGGGACAGAAATATCGGCGAGGTGCCGCTTTATATCACTGGTCCCGGTTCAAGAGCCTGCGGCTCATGTCACAGGGCTGAAATGATCAACGAGGATAATGCCAGTGAGCTTATATCCTTTGACCAGCATACGAAACAGGGTGGTTATCTTATCGAGGGTGGCGACGACTACGGGACCGTTCTCGGTGAAGTAATCGACTATATCATGGCACTCTTCAAGTAAGTGGGGAGTGCCGGGTGAGCTTCGGCCCATCGCCACTGAAGCGCTGAAATAAGCTGCGTATCGCAGAACGCAAGTAACATGAACAAGGAATCAACAACCACCCCTACAAGGGGTGGTTGTTCACCTCCCCATTCTATTTCTCTTCTGGTAATTCCTCCCACGCCGTTTGTTCCAATGGTGGGGAAGTCAGCGTTTGATAGGGAATGGAACGAAACCGGTGCCCGGTCCATTTTTTGCCCCGGCCTATCGCCTCCCGCCCACAACGTCAACCGAGCCCCCGAGTTTAGTATGGTGTCCCCGAAATTCCCCTTGACCAAGGGGTCAAGGTAGCGTAGAGTATGAACCGATGGAGTGGCCGCTCAACCTCCAACTGTCACGGGGACATCGTCTCAGCATGATCCCTTTACTCTTTCTCGCCGATGTCTGACTGGGCGGCACAGGACATCATGATGTCCGCCTCATCCTCCGTGATTACGCCGGCGTACAGCAGATCTTCGACGCAGTGGGCAACTGCGCTGACATACAGACCGTGGTTGCTATATTCATAGGCTTCGATCTCGTTGATGTAGTCCTGTATCGACAGACCCACCAGGGCATCCACCTGATTGGGCACACCTGTATCGGAACCCCCAACAACCACGGTGGCCCTCAGGTCCGAGTTGTCATTTTGGTCGGCATTGTCGCCGACGCCATCACCATCCGCATCGGCCCATTCGTCCGGGTCATCCGGGAAGGCATCCTCATCATCCGGCACGCCGTCGCTGTCGCTGTCGGTTCTGACAAACCGAACGATCTCGTAGCCGACAATGCCGTACAGTAGACCGTCAGGGCCGAACTCCAGCCGCGTGACGTCCGGGAGACCCGAGGCCCAGGGAGTGATCGTGCCGTCCGGGGACAGGATGTCGATGTTGAAGGTGGGACCGCTCACGTAGGACACCCACAGGTTGTCGTCGGCATCCACGGCCAGCGCGTGCGGTCGGTAGAAATCCGTGGAGTAGACCTCGCGCGGTAGCATGGCGTTGGTGTAGCGGTAGATGGTGTTGGTGCCGCGGACCGCAAGGTAGAGCGTGCCGGCGGAGTCCATGGCCAGCCGCAGCATTTCATGGTCGGGCCCGCGCGGGATAGCCGGATCCATGTAGGTGACCTGTTTGTTCTCATAGATCTGTGTGATGCGGCAGGGGTAGAGGTCGCCGACGAAGAAGGAGCCGTCGTGCGCGACCTGGATGTCGCTGTTGACCACGACACTGCAGTTCAGAAAAACCGTGGCCTGACCGGGGCTGACCAGATAGATGGTGTCGCAGTAGCCCGCGCCTTCGACCATCACGACGGCGTCACCGCTCCACGGCGTGAAGGCCAGACTACCGGGGTGATCAATGCACGGGGTCGCAAACTTGCTTAGTGTACCGTTCGGGGCGATGCGGCCGAGGAAGCTATCGCACGGCTGGCGCGTAGACGAACTCACCGTGTACACGAGGTCGCCGTTGGGGGCGAAGGCAATGTCGCTGTAATTCTTGTCGGGGAGGAGGTAAGGCGCGAGGATATCCACCTCCCATTCCTCGCTAACCCCAGCCTCAGCGGAGATAGCCGGTCCAAATAACGAAAACCCTAACAGGACAACTAATACAACCCTCAGACGACGTCCGACCTTCTTGTTTCTGTTCTTGGCAAACATAGTAACTACCTCCGTGTTTGTTTTTGTTTCTTCCTCTGCGATACAAGGAACTGCGATTACTCTTGACTGTGAATGCTTCTGCTGGTCTTTCTCAAGTGTGGGAAATACCTGTACTTAGAAAGTCCGATTGATGTCGAAGTTGCCGTGCCATTTCGGCGCGATTGGTCCTCGTACCAGTTCTGCTGATAAATCCTCATAGTTCGTTCATCTCCTTTCGACCACGTTCCTCACATGGGGCGGGAAAAACGATTCTCACCTCACCCGCTGAAGTACCAAATCCTTTTGTCTCGCGGTTGGATTCGTCGTTCCCGATCAAGGCCCTTCCACCATTGTGTTGCCCCCTTTGGGACTTCTCTATTGCACAGTGCGAAATCCGAGGCGAAAACACGCCAAGAAAACCGCATGATTCTCTAAGAATTTCGTACCCAGGTACGGCGGGTGGATCGATTGCCCTGGAACGAAACGGAGTGCGGTCCATTTTGCGGGGAGGCGCGAGAAGAAAGGCCCTTGCGGGCTGCCGATGGCGTAGTGCCATCGGCCTCCGGACATCCGGATTAGCCGCAGTATGCCAAGGGGCGCCGGGGCGGTCAACCGGGCGAGTCTGCAATTCCCAGCTTCATTTTGTCCAAACCGAGCGGTGTGCGGTGCACAGCCTTCGAGTTTCTAACGCCTGACGGCGTCACTACGAACGAACGTGCCCCCGGTCCGTTTTCTGCCCCGGGCAAAGCGGCATCGCCCGACCCCGATATGGGTCCTATTTCTGCAGACCGCAGACAATGACAAGCAATCCGGCGACGAGGAGAATCAGGAAGATTCCACTCATGCTTCTGTCCTCCGACCTCTGCTCCACGTATCTTCAGCCCTGAAGGCCCCACCCGGAGATCCGTCTCACCATCGCGTTATTCTAGAAAATCCTTGACGCGAATACAACCCCCCTCACCACACGGGGCGAAACGGGGTCAGGTATCCATTCTACTCCATTCTTCGTGGCTCGTCGGAAGCCGAAGATCGGACGACAGAGGACGGAGGGCGGATGACGGAGGACAGATGGCGGGGGACGGAATACGGGGCGCGGCCGCCGGCCGGGTAGTTTTGAGTTCTATCTCCGTCGAATTCGACGGGATTAGGCCCTGAGGTGTTCATTTGCCCCCAGGGGACAGGGACGCTGGCAGCCATGATGGTGCCTGGTTCGGTGAAGGCGTACAGCAGACCCCCGAGAGGCTGAGTCGGGCCAGGTGGCCGCCATTTGCGACCACCTCGGCTCTCTCCTGCTTGGTCAGTTGGAATAGGAAGTCCGCTGCGAACCGGTCGATATCGCGTCTGACCTGCTCGTTCAGGCGTTTGGTCGGTACGCCATAGAACCTGGCTAAGAACGAATCTGCCCTGTGTTCTGACTAGGTCTCTTCTTCCCCGACCTCCTCTCCCTGAGTGGTTACCGAACCCGTACTGGCGTTACCGTATACGGGCTCTTCATTTCGCAGGATATCAATCACGCGCGCAAAATTATCGGCGGTCATGTAGGGAGTCTCCAGGCGTTGACCTTTAAAGGTTGTGAAGTAGAATTTCCCAAGATCAATCTTCGGATCCCACAGTGCTTGATACCCCTTTAGCAACGTCCATCCAGTAGTCCCTTGCGCATAGTGCGGCATAGCCAGGTTCTCCTTATCCGTTGTGATTATTGATTAGTCCTTCATACTTGAGTTCCAGTATGAAACGAATCGTATAGCACAGAGGATAGGCCGCAGGCGATTAGCGAGTCGATCTTCCATTGCGATCGATTCGGTCACAGAGCCATTCATGGTGTTGCGTCTCCCGACGGCGCGATCAGTCTAGACACTGCCCTGGTTAGCGTCATGCAGTCCCCGTGGGGCCGCAGAAGATCTCTCGGAGTGGCCTCAATCAATAGTTCGCTACGTTCATACTAGGCCCAGGGGCGCTGGCTTTCAAGCAGAAAGCGAAGTCATACGAAGAAAAAGAGTGGCGGATGGTCATGGCGCATTTCGTGGGGGAAATCCCGTAGGGTGCGCACCGAACACCGGTTTCGTCTTGTCCGAACGGGATGGTTGGCAAGCGGGGACGCTCGCCCTACGGGTTAACGCCTTACGGCGTCACTACGAACGAACGTGCCCCGTGTGGGGGCGGGGGCACGAGGAGATACGCTGCACGAGTCACGCGCGACGGGGCACGTCGTCAATTCGTCGGTTTCAGAACGAGGCCGCGGAGGTTGATGGGGCTCCACTGGCTGGCGACGAACAAATGTATCGCAGTCCGTTAATTGCCCGGAGCCGGCTCCGGACCACACAGTCTTACTCTTCGGCCTCGTCGCGCTGAGGCAGCTTTGACTGCCACTTGGTGGCTTCGTCGGGCTTGCCCCAGGATTCGTAGAGGCGCACGAACTCGCGCGGCGAGGTAAAGGTGTAGGAGTGTTCGGGGCCGAGCTTCACCAGCCTGTCTTCAAGAGCTTCTGAAAGCGGGGGTGGTTGCGCAAGGGGGCCCTGGCCGGATCAAGTCGAAGTAGTCGGATGGATAATGCCCTCAGAGTCGCCGGTACAACTTCAGGGCTCAGTCTCTGTCGTCAGTCTTTCCCAGGCGGCACGAGGCGCTTTACCTCTTCAAACCAATTGAGCACAACGTTGATTTGCGCCGACGGCTGCATTTCTTCCTCTTCAATCAATGTGAAGAAGTCACCCTCAGGGCTGATGTCATAATTCCGTCCCCAAAGGTGCGAACTCGCCATGTACTTTCCCTCCAACAGCAGTTCCGGACTGCCGGCTTGAACCGTCGGCTCGGTGACGATGGAGACCTTGAAGAGCCTATCCCCATTGTCGTCGCGATAGTACAATTCCTTCTCGGAAGGACCCCACACAGGCTCCCTGCCTCCGTCGGTCGTTATGGGGATGGCTCCTCCCGGACCGGGGTAGGGCTTGATGTAGATCTCTGCTCGACCCGATTCGTCCGATGCGTAGGCGAGCCATCGGCCGCTGGGTGAGATCGCCGGGTGGAATTCATTGAAACGGGTGTTGATCAATGGCTGCGGACTACCGCCCGCTTCATAGGGCAGCAGCCCGATGTCAAAACCTGTGTTCGCGTCAACAGCCTTGGTGATAATGAGTGTCTTACCCCCATCGGCCCACGACTTGGGGAGTAGATGAAGCTGATCTGTGCTTCCTGCGAGAAGTGTTTCCTGGGCGCTGCCGTCCATTGGTTTTGAGTATAAGTCCATAGTCTCTCCTGCCAGGCTCGAGTTGAACACGATGTGCTGGCCGTCCGGGCTCCAAATCCCCCAATACGTGTCTCCTCGGTCATCCGTAAAGCGGCGCTTCGCCCCTCGGGCTAACTCACAGACCCACAAGCAAGGTTCTGGTTCAAACTCAACGATCAGCAGCCTCTCGCCGTCAGGTGCAATGCGTGGCGACTGATAGTCTCCCGGCGGGAAAGGCAGCACTTGAACTTTGCCGGTCCGATCTGCCCGGACGATTCTCTTCTTGGCCTCTGTGGCAGCGCTTCCAGCAACATAGACCAGGGAGCCATTTCGGGACACGCTGAAGTGAGCACCTCCGTACCATGCGACAAACGGCATCACGCCTTCGACGACGGGGACCCCCGGGCCGGTCACCTTCATCGTTTTAAGATCAAACGGTACCGCGATGAGGTCTCCTTCCCAATAATAGACTAGATGTCCGGTTGGCACATAGTGCGCACAACTGCCCCGCGGGATGAGCGTCCTGTACCGACCTGTTTCGAAGGAAAACGCGGCTATTCTCGTCGGACCCGAACCGGCAATGGTAAACACCACCCCCTTTCCCTCCGGGAGTATGTGGGGAAACAAATGTGAATGTTCCGGGTTTTCCTTCGAAAGTCTCAACGGAGTCGTCAGTCGCTTGGGCGCTCCTCCGCTTGCCGGCACTTGCCAAAGTCCGTATTGCTGCTCATCGGCAAATACAATCGTATCGTCCTCAAGCCAGCACCCTTCTCTTGCGCGTTGCACCGCGCAAATCGTCTTGGGCGCTCCACCCAGTAGCGAAACCTTCTTCAAGTTCCCTCCGGCGCAGAAGCCAATCGAGTTGCCGTCGGGCGAGAAGAATGGTATCTGGGCACCCTCTGTGCCCTGAAGGGGCTCCGCATCGAAGCTTTCCAGATAGCGAAGACACAAGTGACGGGTATCGCCACGGCGGACTACATAGGCCAGTCGTGTTCCATCGGGTGACAATGCCACCGCCGATCCGACGGCTGCCGTAGGTTCATAGGCCGTCTCCGTTATGGACTCATCTTGCGCCAGGTTGATGACCCATCGGCTCAGTTGTGACTTGGGCGTAGAACTGGTGCGCCAAGGGCCCCAGAGGGCCATGATGGCCGCCAGAAGACAGACGACGGCAACAGCTACAACGATAGCCATTGTTCGCAGCTTCAGCCGGGGAGAAGCTTTCAGTGCGGTCAAAGTGGCCGTAGGCGGTGCGGTGGATGGTGGGCTGAGTGTTTCGCGCATTTCGATAACAGCGTCCCCGATGTCCTGAAGCCGCCGGCGCGGGTCCTTCTCCAAGCAGCGCCGCAGCAGAACCTGAATGTT
>CP070782.1:1732787-1736757 GCA_020346325.1 Phycisphaerales bacterium | reverse complement strand
TGCACTGGATGGGATTTAACACGTCGACGCCAATCTCGATCAAATCTGCGATGATGGGCCGGATGGCGCCACAGGAATGGAACGCAACGTACAAACCATGCCGCTTGCCCACCTCCGCGTTCTGCTTCAACAGAGGCTTGACCATGCTCCGCCAGGTATCCGGGCCGATCAACATAGACCGCTGGCCCCCGGCATCGTCGCCCAGCCACAGCCAATCGAAATCAAATCGCTGACACGCGGCTTCCGACAGTTGCGTGGTAAACTCGGCGCAGCGCCTCAACATGACCTGGGTCAGATCGGGCTTGAGCAGCATTTCCATCAGCGTCTCTTCCATGCCGCGCAGACGCCAGTACATCTCGAAGACGCAGGGCGATACATCGCAGCCCACGAAATAGTCGTCCGTGAATCTCGTTGTGGCCTTCATCAGGTCCACAAGGGGCTCGATCCGATCGAAGGGGAACTGATAGCTCAACACCGCCTCCTCGGTGGCGCCGGCCAGAACGTATTTCGAGATTTGGTTGAAACCGTCGACACGGATCCACTCGATCCCCCAGTCATCTACATGAGAGTCCCCGTCATGCTCGTGTACGATCCCTTCCATGGCGTGGTTATTGCTCACCCACGTTTGGCGGATATCATCGCCCATCGCGACGGGGACATACTCGGAGGGAATCTCCAGAAGTTGTCCCAGTCTCTGGGAAGTCTGCGGATGATACCACATGAAGATGGGGACACGGTCCGTAGGTTTTCGCTGTAGAGCACGATGTACACGTTCTTTCGAGGTCATGACCGAGTCACTCCGAGCTCAGATATGTAAGGCCCATCATCACAATGCACACGCGGCGCCGCCCGTCTCTTATACCGAGAATATGGCCCTGAGGCTATTCTATTCGCAGTTCGTGATGGTAGCAACCACGCCGGACATTCTGTCCAGGTCATATTGACGTACCCGAGCAGTTGAATTCCGGGCGACAGCAAATAGCAGTGGTATCAGCTATGCCGTGTTTTTTTGAATCGTTGTATCTCCGATGCTATCCTCACTTGCGCAGGCCGAAGCGGTGTCCTCTGCCATTGAGCCGGATAAACGAGAAACACGTGAACGGCCCGCGGCTTCAGGCGTGCGAAGATCGAATGAAAGGGACAGCTATGCTGCGACGTCATCCGTATGTCACATGGGCGTTGGTAACGGCGATTTCCACCCTGATTGCTGTCGGCGATGCGGCGCTGCGGGTCGATCCGGTTTACGAGGCCCGGCTGGGCACGCTTCTGCCGGGCGGGGCCAGGAACGTCTTTCGCGGCGCGAAGACCGAAGTGTCGGGGCACTGGAATGACCGAGTACCCACATTCGCGGTCGACGGCAAGGCCGACAGCGCGAGCGATCACTGGGGCGTCGAAGGGCTGCCGACGGAACTGACGCTCGACCTGGGCCGTCGGCATCCGCTCAATACCATCCATCTTTGGCCCTACTGGGGTGATGGTCGCTCCTGCCAGTATCTGATCGAAGGGTCGGCCGACGGCAGTGACTGGATTGTACTGGGCGATCAACGTCAGAACACCCGACCGGCGACGGCGGAAGGGCGGTTTTTCCGCTTCCCCACCCGGCAGGTCCGCCTCGTTCGGGTGACCTTCACCGGCTGCTCGGCTGGTGACATGGCCCACGTGGTGGAGATCGCCGGCGGGGTCCTGGACGAGGTGGTGGCACGGCGCCTCGCGCCGTGGGAAAATATGACGGCGGCGCTGCACGGGGGGACGGGCAGCATCGATGTGCGATACGACCGTCAGGTCCCGCCCGAGGACTACAACGCGCGACAGTGGCGGGGCGCAGCTTGGCGTGGGGAACGCGTCAATCTCCAGGCCGTGCTGTGGACCCGCAACGGCGCCCGTCAGGTGAGGGTCGAAGCATCGCCGTTGACGAGCAAGGCCGGGGGTACTATTCCCGCTTCGGCGGTGCGTTGCCGATTTTGTGCGTTATGTCATCGCCGAAGAAGACCAACTCATGCCTGACATCCTGGACAACGCCGAGCGTTTGGACCTGCCGCCGCGCTCGACCCGACCCGTGTGGATCACGATCGATGTCCCGCGCGGGACCAGCGCCGGTACGTATCGTGGCGTGGTTACGGCCAAGGCGGTCGCGCAAAAGCCCCTGACGTTCGAACTCGAACTGGAAGTCCTCAACGCGGGTGTGCCGCCGCCGGCAGAATGGTCGTTCCGGCTGGATTTGTGGCAGAACCCCTGGGCTGTGGCGCATCATCACGGCGTCGAGCCGTTCTCCGAGGCGCACCTGACGATACTGGAACCGCACCTGAAGATGCTGGCCGATGCCGGACAGACGTTCATCACCACGTACATCACGCACGACGCCTGGGGCGAGACAATCTACCACAACGAAGGCACGATGATCGAGTGGACCCGCACGCGCGACGGTCGGTGGCGCTTCGATTACACGAACTTCGACAAGTACGTGGAACTGGCCCTGCGTTGTGGCATCACCGATGCGATCACCTGCTACACGCCGGTGGCATGGAGCAATCGCTACCGTTACTTCGACGAAGCCACCGGCGAGTACGTGCTGGTGCGCTGGGCGCCGACGTCAGAAGAGTTTCAGGCCTTTTGGTTGGTCTTTCTAAAGGATCTGGAGTCGCATCTTCGGCAGCGCGGCTGGTTCGAGCGCACCTATCTGGGGGTGAACGAAAATCCGTTGCCTGATACACAGGCCACGATCGGGATGATCAAGCGGGCCAATCCCGAATGGCAGATCACCTACGCCGGCAATTGGCACCCGGAACTGGACGAGTCTCTGGATGATTACTGCATGATCGTCAACCACAGCATCCCCGACGAGGCGCTGCAGAGACAGCGGCAGTGCGGGAAGACAACGACGTTCTACGTCTGCTGTGTCCCCCCTCGTCCCAACAACTTCACCTTCTCTCCACCGGCGGAGTCAACCTGGATGGGCTGGCACACGGCGACCCGGGGCTACGATGGATTTCTACGGTGGGCCTATGATAGTTGGACGGCCGATCCCCTGCACGACTCCCGCCACGTCCATTGGCCCGCCGGGGACTGTTGGCTGGTCTATCCGGGCTGTCGCAGCAGCATCCGCTTCGAACGGCTGCGTGAGGGAATCGTGGACTACGAGAAGCTGCGCATCCTACGGGCCCGCCTGCGCGAGCTTGGCCGTACTGCCGCCGGGCAGGAATTGGATAGTCTGCTGGGCAACTTTAACTACGAGGAGGCTTAGGATCCGAAGGCCACTGGCAAACACCTCAGCGCCGCGAAGGCCTGTGTCGATAGACTCGCACGCGAGGCGTTCGAGGCCTCCACCGCACCGCCACGCCGTTGAGGCGGAGACTGGGGCAAGTATCCAGTAGAACCACGATCTGTGATGAGAAGGATGCCGGACAGCCGTAGGAATGGATTTGACGTCGGAGAGCTGGATGCCGGAGAGACCGTCATCGTGGTCTCTCGAGGATCGACGCCGTCCGTTGTGAAGGGGCCATGAGCCGATCATATTCTTGTGTGGAGACCAGTGCGATGGGAACGGACGCTAAGACATATGCGGTGACGGCATTGACAGCGGAGCTGTGCTTGTCGGTTCTGAGCCTTGGCCAGGAGCAGGGACAGACACGCAGTCGAAGACAGGACCGACCGAGGACGCGGCGCACCCAACGGGTTATCTCGATGCAGGAGGTCGAAGTCATTAGTCCCGACGGCAAGGTCAAATCTATGTTGGGCTCCAATCCGGAGCGCTTGACTTGGGCGACGACACTGGACGATACCATGGTCATCGAGCCGTCACCGCTCGACATGAGAATGGATGGTTACGATCTCTCCTCGGGTGTTATGTTCAATGGCCTCGATGTCTACAGGACCAACGACACCTATCTCTGGCATGGGGCCAACAGCGTGGCCGTCAATCGATGCAACGGCGCGAAGGTGTCGCTCCTGCACGATCTGAGCCAGACGCCCT
>CP070782.1:1728909-1732687 GCA_020346325.1 Phycisphaerales bacterium | reverse complement strand
GGCCGACTACTATTTCGACCAACCGGACTTTGTTCCCACGCGCTTGCGCGATCATGGCTGCGAGATCATCGGCGGACTGGGCCTGCTCTGTGCCGTCGAGGCCCAGGAGAGCCGACCGAAGGCCGAGGTCTATCAGGCCAAGCTCAAGCACGTCTTCGACACCATCCTTGCCCAGGGCTGCAACGAAGACGGCATGATGTACAACCACCTGACCCGCCGCGACGGCGGCAATGGCAAGCTCAGCGATGGCTGGGGCTACAACTACGTCGGCTACCTCTGCTACGACATGACCGTCGGCCGGCCGGTCTATCGTCCGCAAGTCAGATCGACACTGAAGAATCTCACCAAGCCACTCTACGACGACTACAACTGGGAAGGCAATTACTCGATCGATGGTTTCGCCGACTCGATCGAAGGCGGCATCTATCTGCTCAATCGCGTGCCGGTCGAGGAGGGCTTCGTCTGGGTTGATCGCGAGATGGCCCGCCGAGTCACGCGCTCGACCGCGCCTTTGGAGACGGCCGAATTGTGGGGCACGATGAAGCTCCAGGCCAATGGCGTCCGCACCGTTTTGATGCACGCGCTGATGCACACGCAAGGCGTCATCGCCCGACCTTGGCAAAAGGGCCTCCAACTCGGCGCCGCTCGCACCGGTGACGGCTTGCTCGTCGTCGTCAAGTCCGACCAGGATTGGTCGGGCCGGCTCTGCTTCGACATCCCCCGCCATCGTGAGTATATGGGCTTCGCCCAGGACTGGCCCCGCATGAACACTCTGCCCGAATGGCACACTGTAGAACTCGACGGGAGCTATACCGTCGCAGGTGCAGGGGAATCCACAAACGCTACCGGCCAGGTATTGCACCGAGGCCTGCCTCTGACGGTCGCCGCTGGCCAGGAAAGACACTTGGTCATCCGCCCCGTTCGCTGACCGTACCGCGGGCAAGGCCGTTCCTGTCAGATGTTTGCCGGCATCTTGGTTACCACAGCTATTCAGGATCGCGCATGAGAAAGAACACTCCGATCGCCCTGCTCGGGCTCATGGCCACAGTTGGGCCGTTGGTCGTCGGAGCATGGCCGGCCGCGACTCAGGCTGCGGCATCGGCCGGCAATCTGCTGCCCAACCCCTCATTTGAAGAAGACACGGTCGGCGGTATCCGAGGCTGGAACTCTCAGGCCTGGAGCGGCCAGGCAGACGCCCGTTGGAGCGTCGCATCGTCCGGAAGGACCGGGAACCGAGCGGCGACCATTCGTTCCGAGCGAGGCAGCGACGCTGCCTGGACGGCCACGGTGACGGTCAGGCCGGAGACCTTCTATAAGCTGTCTGGCTGGATCAGGACGCAGGACCTTCGCGGCGCCGTCGGCGCCTTGTTGAACATTCAGAACATGCAGCATGTCAGAACGCCCGCCGTGACAGGAACCACGGACTGGACGCAAGTCTCCACCGTCTTCCGGACGGGGACGGCGACAGAACTCGAAATCAATTGCCTCTTCGGCGGCTGGGGTGCCTCGACCGGTCAGGCTTGGTACGACGACGTATCCCTGGAACCAATTAGCATTCGTGAGGAGCTCACTGCGACCGTTACGGGTGCTGCCGACGCGGAAACCACACCTTACAGTCCGATGATCTTCGGCGGATTTCTCGAACACTTCGGCCGGCAGATCTACGGGGGCGTGTTCGAGCCGGGATCGAGTTTGGCAGATGAGAACGGGCTCCGCAAAGACGTCGTCAAGGCGTTGAGAGAGCTAAAGGTCCCGATTGTCCGCTGGCCCGGCGGCTGTTATGTCAGCGGCTATCACTGGGAAGATGGTGTCGGCAAGAGTCGCACACCGACCGACGACATGGCCTGGGGAGTGATTGAGCCGCACACCTTCGGCACGGACGAGTTCGTCGCGCTGTGCCGGCTCCTCGGATGGGAACCCTATATCTGCAACAACGCCGGCAACGGCACGGTCGAGGAGATGCGAGCCTGGGTCGAATACTGTAACGGTCGCGACGGCCGATTCGCACAAAGACGCAAAGACAACGGGCACGAAGAACCGTGGAATGTCAAGATCTGGAGCATCGGCAACGAGAACTGGGGACAGCACGAAATCGGCTATAAGCCCATCGAACAGTGGGCGCCGCTGGTCCTGGAGGCGGCGCAGGCCATGAAAGCGGCGGACCCCACGATTCAACTGACGGCCGCGGCGCTGCCGACGCGAGAGTGGACGCTGCCTCTGCTAAAACAGGCCGGGCCCTATCTCGACTACCTTTCGATCCACAGCTATTGGCTGGGCCTCTGGCAGGATAACCAGATGCCTGATTACCTGACCTGTATCATGAAATCGGAAGGCCCCGAGGAACTCATCGCCAATTATGTCCAGGTGCTCAGGGAATCCGGGTATCGCGGCCGCATCAAGATCGCCTTCGACGAATGGAACCTGCGCGGCTGGCATCACCCCGGCTTCCCGCGCAAAACCGTCCAGGACTACAACGACCCCGAGGTCAAGCGGCTGGTGGCCGCCCGTGAAAAAAACCTGATCCCTTCGCAATATACGATGGCCGATGCGCTGTTCTCCGCGTCGTTTTTCAACGCCTGCCTCCGTCACGCCGATGACGTCGCCATGGCTAACATCGCCCCCCTCGTGAACACCCGCGGCCCGCTCTACGTCCATCGTCAGGGCATCGTCCGACGCACGCATTTTCACACCATGGCGATGTATGCCAACCTGCTTCGGCCCCGAGTCGCCGAGACGACCGTCGCCGCAGGACCGCTCGCTCACGTCGATCGCATCATTCCGCTGGTCGATGCGATCGCGACAACCGACGGAACCGGTTCGTCCTGGGCCATCGCTCTGGTCAACCGGCATCCCTCGCAGGAAGTCGCGTGCACCGTCACGATCCGGGACGTCCCGCTTGAAGGCCTGTATCAGACGACGATGCTGTCCGGAGACAGCCCCGACGCATACAACGACATTGAGCATCCCAACCGCGTCGCCCCCGAACGAACGCAAATGACGTTCCGCCAGGGCACCGGCAAGTTGCCACCCCACAGCCTCACTATCCTCGCCGTCCCGGCGCCGTAGGACAAAGAAGGGGCAATGACGGGGGGCCTCGCTCTGACCAAGGGTGTGCGATAATGACACGCCCTGCCATTTCTACCCACATCTTTCCCGGAGGAATTCATCATGACCAAGACGATAACTCCCTGCGCCGAGTCGATGGGCGCCCTGCAAGCGGCGCAAGCCAAGAGTGTTTACGAAATGCTGCGGCGGACGCGGCCGCGCTCGCGGGAGGACCTGAAGCATTATGTGAAGGTCTTTCTCGGGATCGATGTCCCGGACCAGACACTCTGCCCCGACCACAGCAGTCCCCTGGATTATCTGTGGCACAGCTTCAACGCCGATTTTTCACGCCCCATCCCGTACGGGCGACGCATGCGTCGCCCCTACAGCCCACAATCCGCTGATTGCATCGTCTGGGCGAACCGGGCCGGGGGCAAGACGGAGCTGGCGGCGGTGGCGACGCTGCTCGATGGGCTGTTCAAACCCAACTGCCAGATCCGCATCCTGGGCGGCTCGGGCGAGCAGTCAAGCCGGATGTATGAGTATCTCACGACGTTCGTGCAAAAGGGCTTCGAGGGGGTGCTGGCCGGGCCCGTGCGCAAAGGTGGCTGCTGCTTCGCCAACGGTGCGGCCGTCGAGGTGTTGACCCAGTCGGCCACCAGCGTGCGGGGCCAGCACGTGCAGAAGCTGCGCTGCGATGAGGTCGAGCTGTTCGACGAGGAGGTGTTCGCCG
>CP070782.1:1721050-1728809 GCA_020346325.1 Phycisphaerales bacterium | reverse complement strand
CGACGTGAAGCTGGAACGGGCAGGCGGAACTCTCAACCTGGTCATTGAGAAACCGGCCGTGATCCGCAACGCGGGCTACGGCGTCTCGCTGAACGGGACGGTGCCAGTCCGGACCAACCTGGCCCTGACTACCAGCGATGGGTCCGTCCATCTGGCCAACATCGAGGGCACGGTCGATGCGCGGACCTCGGACGGCAGCATCCAGGCCGAGGGCATCAAAGGGGACATGAAACTTAAAACCTCCGATGGGCGCATTCAGTGTGCCCGCATCGAAGCCGAGACTATGGATCTCCGCACCAGCGATGGCAGTGTCAAGCTGGAGGACGTGGGCGCAACATCCTGCACGGCCCGGACCTCCGACGGCAGCATCACTCTGGCCAACGTGCGCACCGAGAGCCTCGCTCTGCAAACCAGCGACGGAGGCATTCGCTGTCGCGACATCGCCATGAGCCAACTCGAATGCCGCACGTCTGACGGCTCCGTCCATATCGTGTGCGCCGCCGACGCACCGACCGTAATCGATGGCACAGTGAGCACTTCGGACGGCAGCATCACCTTCGCGGCCCCCCAGGGCCTCTCGGCCGTCGTGGAGGCCTCGACGGACGACGGCTCAATCCGCACAGGGCTGCCGATCACTGTCGAGGGCAAGGTCGATAAGTCGCTGCGCGGGACTATCGGGGCCGGCGAGGGTCGGCTCATCCTGAAGACGCACGATGGGTCCATCACCATTGAGTGATTTCGCCACAATCTGGAGAGCAAGGCATGGCACGAATTCGCCCGCCTTATAGAGCATTCATCAGTCTTGGCACGCTGTTGCTGCTCGTCGCTGCCGGCTGTGACGTCGAGATGGGCAACTGGGGGCAGGCCCGCGACGAGAGAATCGTAGAGCGTGACACAGCCTTAGCTCCAGGCTCGACCCTGGACGTGGACACGTCATCCGGGTCGATCAGCGTCATTGGCAACGAGACGAGCGAATGCCGTCTCAGCGCGACGATTACCGCGCGAGCGCCCAGTGAGGAGGAGGCCCGGACCCTGGCCGAGCAGGTCGAGATCCGACTCCAGCAATCGGCGGACACCGTGAAGATTCGGGCCGACAAGCCCAGGCTCGGGAGAAATCGTTCCATCAGCGTCAGCTACACGATCGCCGTGCCACGCCGGACGAACGTCCAGTGCCACAGTGCCTATGGCAGCCTCGACCTAGCGAACCTCGAAGGCGTTGTCAATGCCAAGACCGGCAGTGGTTCGATCCAGGCTGAGCACATTCGCGGCGCGGCCAACCTGGACACGGCGTACGGATCGATTACGTGCAGTGATATCGTCGGTCAGGAGGTGATCCTGCACAGCGGCAGCGGGTCGGTCACAGCGCGGGACATCAAAGGCACGGCCCGAATGAACAGCTCCTATGGGTCGGTCCGCTGCGAAGGGTTCTCCGATGGCGATCTGTGGCTCAGGAGCGGCAGCGGTCGCGTGGCCATTGCCGATGCCACGTTCGGCAAGTGTGACGCTAGCAGTTCGTACGGTCCCGTGAGCGGCAACCACCTGCGAGGGGATTTCGTCAAGCTCCGTTCCGGCAGCGGCAACGTGGAACTGAGCGAGACCACGGCCGACGGCATGGACCTTTCCAGTTCCTATGGCCGCGTCCGCGCTATGGAGATCGTAACGAGCAAGCTCAAGGCCCATTCCGGCAGCGGCAGTATCGATGTCGCCTGCGCCGAGGCCTGCCCGTCGGAATTGAATGCCGACGTCAAGACTTCCTATGGGAGCATCGACCTGACGGCGCCGACGGATTTTGCGGGACAAGTCAATCTGGCCACGCACTACGGGAGCGTTCACACCGATCGCCCCGTCACCATCAGCGGCGAGGTCACCAAGAAGAAGATCGTCGGGGCAATTGGAGAGGGCCAGGGCCACCTTAGCCTGGAGACCAGCAGCGGATCGATTCGCCTGAAGTGAGATTCTGCCGGAAGGGTGGGGGTGGATTCTTCGGAATCGCCCCTACCCCTTCGCTGGCATCCTGAAAACCTGCTTCGCCAGTGACTGCCTCCGACGTTGAGGGCAAACGTGCCGGGGGGCTACGACGCTCTGTGGACAGATTCGCCGGCTTGATAATCGGCCACGAAATCGAGCCAGCGCAGCCAGGCATCCTTGTATAGGTCGCCTGCGACCAGGAAGGCGTCGTTGTGCCCGCCGATCAGTTCAACGAAGTGCTTAGGCTCATTGGCCACCTGGAACAATTCCTGGCCAAACTCGAATGGCACCAGGTCATCATCCGGGCTGTGCATCATCAGGACGGGGCAGCGCACCCGGGCCAGGTGCGCTCGGGTGTCGTACCGATACAAGGCAAACAGGCGGACCGGCATGTAGGGATAGAACTTGGCGCCGATGTCGGGATAGGAAGTGAATGCAGACTCGATCACCAGTCCTGCGACTGACACGTTTCCGGCCAAGTGAGCGGCCACGCTGCCCCCCAGCGAACGGCCCAGGACGACGATCTGCTCAGGCGGCAGGCCACGAATCTGCGTGAGCCAGTCATAGGCGGCCCGGGCATCCTGGTATGTGCCAGCTTCGGTGGGCTTGCCCTGGCTTTTGCCATAGCCGCGATAATCGAAGACAAAACAGTCTAACCCCAAATCATGTAACAGATTGATACTGTCCAGGCGGTGTGCGATGTTGCCGCTGTTGCCATGGCAGAAGAGGACGGTGAAGCGGGCCTGGCGGGCGGGAACGAACCAGCCGTGCAGCGCCACGCCGTCAGTACTGTGGAAGGCGACGTCCTCGAAATCGAGGTCCAGATCAGGCGGGGTGAAAGGGAAATTGCGTACGGGGCGGTACAGCAGCCTCGATTGCATGAGCAGCAGCACGAGGCCAAAACCCGCGTACACAACCACCAAGAAAATACCTAGGTACACCAGTAATATCCCCATATACCTGCCCGCATTCAACGTCATCAAAGAACGTTCGAGATCACACCCCATCATACCGGCGGCATTTTAGTTTGCCGCTTGTGGTAAGACAAGCTACAATCCCGCCATGCTCCTGAGAAGGCACACATCCGTGGTTTCTGTCGGCGCCATAGAACTCGGCTCATCGGCCCCGATCGCTGTGCAATCGATGACCAAGGTGCCGACCACGGACGTGGCCGCTTGCGTAAAGCAGGTCCGGCAATTGGCCACGGCCGGCTGCGAGCTCGTGCGGATCGCGGTGCCCCGCCGGGCCGATACCGAAGCGTTTGCGCAAATCGTCGAGAAGGTCGATATTCCCCTCATTGCCGACGTGCATTTCAGCGCGGACCGCGCCGTTGAGGCGATCGAGGCCGGCGCCGCCAAGATCCGCCTGAACCCGGGCAACATCAAGAAGCGAGAAGACATCAACCGCATCATCGACGCGGCCAAAGCCCACCATGTCGCCGCCCGGATCGGCGTCAACGAAGCGAGCATTCGCGACCTCAAGCAGGCGCCCGTTCCACCCCTGGAGCGGATCAGTCTGATGCTCGAGGAGATGCGCGGGTACATCAGGCTCTTCGAGAGTCGCGGCTTCGACCAGTTGGTCCTCAGTGCCAAGAGCAGCGACGCGCTGCGCACCATCGCGGTCAATCGCGCCATTGCCGAGGCGTTCACGTACCCGATGCACCTGGGGCTGACCCACGCCGGCCTGCCCGAAGACGCGAGCATTCCGTCGGCGGTAGCGCTGGGCACCCTGCTGGCCGAGGGCATTGGCGATACCATTCGGGTCAGTGCCGCAGGCGACCCGGTGATCGAGACGGAGATCGCCAAGAACATTCTCATCTCCCTGGGGCTGCGCGGGCGCACGAGGCCCGAGCTAATCGTTTGCCCCACCTGCGGACGAACCGAGATCGACATCATCGGACTGGCCCGCCGGGTCGAAGAAGCGCTGCGGTCGGTGAAGAAGCCCTGCCGGGTGGCGGTGATGGGCTGCGTCGTCAACGGTCCGGGCGAAGCGGCCGACGCCGATATCGCCATCTGCGCCGCCAAGGGAAAGGCCTACTTCTACCTCCCGGGCGAGCGCATCGCCACCGTCCCCGAGCCCGAAATCATCCCCCGCCTGCTCAAAGCCATCGAAGAGCTTTAGATAAAGCTACACGGTGCGATATCCGTCTTCCGGGACGTTTGTCATCCTGAGCCAGCGGCGAAGGATCTGGGCCTAGCTTGAAGACGACCGTCAATCCCAGTCTGAAGCCAGATGCTTCACTTCGTTCAGCATGACAAGTTCGGGTGCGATTGGGCCATCGAAGCGTTGTAGCCCCCTACCGCCTCCGCGGCGGATCGTTGACCAGGAGCGAATCCTGGGCGCCAGCGGGTTGGCTTCCGTACGGTTTCGGCGGTGCGCCGCGGGCCTTGTCGCGGCCGTCCCACGATGTATACACATTGTCGTCCTCGAAACCACAGAAGGCGCGCTTGGCAAATTCCACATGCCCGTCAAGGTACAGGACGTTTTGGCCGTCCTACATGTGGCTTCCCGTATGGCCTTGGAGTGCCTGCTCGGCTGTACCACTTGATGACAGCAGATCCGGCTTGAACAGAGAGAACTCTCTCGCCTTCTCGCGGGGCCCTTCGATCCAAGGGTTCCGGTCGGCGGCGACCGCCATGTTTCCTTCACTAGAGGTGGTCAGGCGGTACGAACTGTAGGGCATATGATACGCATAGCTGCAATGCCGGGCGGGGTCCGGCCCGAAATCCCACAAACTCTTGAGCTTCTCGGCACCTACCCCGTATTTCTCAGGCCGAAATGCAGCAGTTCCTTTGTCCTTGCGGCAGACGAACAATTCAGGCGAGACCTCGGTGTACCAGACCAACAGATAGAGGCTGGCGCTGACGGTCGCGGCGCCGCCGGTGCCATTGGGATCAAGGCCGAAGGCGTCGGCGCGATTGTCGGCTTTCCAGTGGTTGAGCCCCGGGCCCCAGACAGTTCCCTGGCCCCCCGCGACCGGCAAAGCACCGTCGTAATTGTCGGCGTAGATAGCCATCGCCTTGCCGATCTCACTGAGGTTCGCGCCGCAGAGACGGCGATTCTCGTGCCTCCATTCCCGCTGATAGGCGGGCAGCAGCAGGCAGAAGAACATCGACAGTAGCCCGCAGACGACCAGCAAGAGCACCACAACGTCCGCACGGGTCGCTCCATTCATTCTGCACTTCACAGGCGCTCTCCCTGATCTCGCGTTTCGAATCGCCTCGGCTCGGACGACGTGTGGTCATCCCGAAGCCAAAGCTGATTCTAGGACGGCGGGTCACTTTCGTCAAGGAGGTCGGGGCGGTGTTGGCGGGTGCGGTCGAGGGACTGCTGGCGGCGCCACTCGGCGATCTTGCCATGGTCGCCCGAGAGGAGGATGTCGGGGACTTTCATGTCACGGAAGACTTCGGGCCGCGTGTATTGCGGATACTCGAGCAGGCCATTGCTGAAGGAGTCATCTTTAGCGGAATCTTCGTCGCCCAGAGCCTCGGGCAACAGGCGCACGACGGCATCGATCACCACCAGCGCGGCTAACTCTCCGCCGTTGAGGACATAGTCACCGATGGAGATCTGCTCGGCGTCGAGTCCGATGCGGATGCGCTCGTCGAACCCTTCGTAACGACCGGCGATGAGAATGAGTCGCTTCTGTTGACTTAGCTCGGCGGCCTTGGCCTGGTGGAAGGGTTGGCCCTGAGGGGTCAAGAGGATGACACGGCCCTTGCTCGGAGCCAGAGACTGGACGTGCTCGAAACAATCGAAGACGGGCCCGGGCATCATGACCATGCCCGGGCCACCGCCGTAAGGTTTGTCATCGACCTTGCGATAATCACCCATCGCAAAGTCGCGGATGTTCGTCAAAGCGATTTCGACGATGCCTTGCTCCTGAGCCCGCTTGACGATCGAGTAGCTCAGGGGCGACTCGAACATCTCCGGAAAGAGTGTCAGGACATCGATTCGCATCGCAGAGGTCGGTTACTCGCCGCCTTCTTTGTTGGCCTCGGTCTCCTCAGCCGGAGCAGTCTCCTCGGCGGGCGCCTCAGCTTCGGCAGCCTTTGCCGCCTCGGCTTCTTCCTTGGCTTTGGCTTCGGCTTCAGCCTTGGCTTTGGCCTCCGCTTCGGCCTTTTCCTTCGCCTCGGCGTCCGCTTTGGCCTTTTCCTCGGCCGCCTTGGCGGCTTCGGCCTTGGCCTGCTCCTCCGCTTCCTTGGCGTCCGCTGCGGCCCTGGCCTTCTTCTCGGCGACTATTCTCTCGGTAGAGTTGAAAAGCTTGCCCTTGCCATGGGCGATGGCCTTGGCCTTGGCCCGGCGGACAGCCTTCTCCTCGGCGTGCTTCGACTTGATCCCATGGCGCGCCAGAATCTGGGCCACCGAATCACTGGGCACCGCGCCCTGGCCCAGCCAATGCTCGATGCGTTCCCGATTGATCACGATCTGCTTGGCGGCGTCCTTTTCGAGCGGATCGTAATGGCCCAGCTTCTCCAGAATACGGCCGTCGCGGGGCGCCCGCGACTCGATTGCGTTAATCCGGAAAAACGGACGGTGTCGGCGACCCAAACGGGTCATTCTGATCTTTACTGCCATGGTCTTCCTTTCACAAAAAGCGTATGATTAATTTCCGCGACTCGCCACCTGCGAGTCACGAAACGCGTTTACAGGTCAGTATGTACCCGTTGATGAAGATTGCGAAGTTGGCCGGATCGACCCGGGCATCTTCGGCAATTCCCCTGATCTGGTCGTCCGAGAGCATCGCGGCGTTCTGCTTCTCGGCAGCCGTCATGATCGCCACCGCCTTACGCAGTTCCTGCAACTCTTCGGCGGTCGGGGCCGCCAGCATCGCCAACTCGCTGGTGCCCTCCATGTCCACGAACTGACCACGAAACTTATTACCATACTCATTTTCACAGAATAAGGCAACCTTTTCGAGGTACTCTTCCAGAGATATTTTTGCCACTGGGGCCGGATTGAGGTCTTTTTCGGCCATGAGAGAGGCCCCCCAAGAGGACTACCGCCGCTTCTTGATTTTGCCCCGCCGCTTGATGACGCGTTTGCGTTTGGAGCGCTGCTTGATCTTGCGTCCGCCCGTCATAGCAGCGCTCATGGCATCCATGTTGAACCCGCCGGAGAACAGGGCCTTGAGCCCGCCGAAGCTGCCCCCGCTGACCGCCTTCATCATATCGCGGCTGCGTTTGAAGGTCTTGACCAAGCTGGAGACGTCGTTGGGCTGGGTCCCGCTACCGGCGGCAATGCGCCGGCGCCGCGACGGGTCGATCAGATCCGGGTCGCGCCGTTCCTTGGGTGTCATGGAGTGGACGATGGCCTCCATCTGCGCCAGTTCCTTGCCGTCGAGGTCCACGTCCTTGAGCTGGCCGCCGACACCGGGCATGAGCTTGAGCATGTCCTTGATGCCGCCCATCTTCTTGACGGCCTGCATCTGCTTGAGGAAATCGTCGAACCCGAAGCTGCCCTTGGCCATTTTCTTCTGGAGCTTGACCGCCTCCTCGGCGTCGAACTGCTCCTGGGCCTTCTCGACCAGCGAGACGACGTCGCCCATGCCGAGGATTCGACTGGCCATCCGGTCGGGGTGGAACTCCTCGAGCTTGTCGAGCTTCTCGCCAACACCGATGAACTTGATCGGTTTTCCGGTGATCGCCTTCAGTGACAGCGCGGCACCGCCACGTGCGTCGCCGTCGAGCTTCGTCAGCACGACGCCCGTTAGCTCGAGGGCCTCGTTGAAGCCGTGCGCCGAGCGCACGGCGTCCTGACCCGTCATGGCGTCGCAGACCAGGAAGATCTG
>CP070782.1:1716803-1720950 GCA_020346325.1 Phycisphaerales bacterium | reverse complement strand
GGCGACCTTCCGGGCATGAACCGGACGCGCTAGCCAAGACTGCGCCACCGCGCGATGAAGCCGAGGTTCTTGTCTGTCGCCCCTCGGCGTGGGGACTCACGGGAAAGGATTCTGAGGAATTGGGGACGCCAAGACGTACCAGTCAAAAGGCGGGGCTGGGGGCTGCCAGCCACCATCGCAGCCCCCGCCCCAGAACCAGCCGGCCTTCTGGGTGGAAGGAATGGGGCAACCTTCTCTGGGCCACAGGCCCACCGGCTGGTGTTGTGACCATGGACAGGCGGAACCCCAGCAAGATGCCAGGGCGGTCTCGTGTCGAGCCTGAGATGCTTCTGTCCCGAGGGAGGTATCAGGTGCCAAAGTAGCGCGGGATTGATACGTTTTTCGGCGGCCGGCTCAAAAACCGGCCGCCTCGACGCAGCGAACAGTACTGGATTTAAGATTTCACCGAAAGGTTCGAAGTTGGGGATTCAAAATCCCGTCCTGGCAACAGGGTGAGGGTTCGAGTCCCTCCTCCGGCATTCCTCCATGACCACAAATCTCCACACTTGCGTCTTTTTCCTTGAATATTTGCAAGGGAACCGCAAGATGCGGTTGGGGTGCGCATCTGTTTAAGGGCGTAGACGAACGGGAACGCAACGAAGAAAGGAATTGTCATGCAATGTCACGAAGTCGATTACGAGATCATCGGGGATGACATGCAGGTCGTCGAGATCGAGCTGGACCCGAGCGAGACGGTGGTCGCCGAAGCCGGCGCGATGAACTACATGGACGACGGCATCAGCTTCCAGGCCATGATGGGTGACGGCTCCAACCCCAGCGAGGGGATCATGGGCAAGCTCCTCGGCGCCGGCAAGCGCGTACTGACCGGTGAGTCCATTTTCATGACGCACTTCACCAACACCGGGGGCGGCAAGAGACGCGTCGCCTTCGCCGCTCCCTATCCGGGCAAGATCCTGCCCATCGACATGGCACGGAACGGCGGCACCCTGCTCTGCCAGAAAGATGCCTTCCTCTGCGCCGCCAAAGGCACGCGCGTCAGCATTGCTCTGAACCGCCGCCTCGGCGCCGGCTTTTTCGGTGGGGAAGGCTTCATTCTCCAGAAGCTCGAAGGCGACGGCAAGGCCTTCATCCATATCGGCGGCACCGTCGTGACCAAAGAGCTCCGCGGCGAAACGCTCCATATCGACACCGGGTGCATCGCGGCCTTCACCGCCGGCATCGATTACTCCATCGAGCGGGCCGGCGGTCTCAAGAGCATGTTCTTCGGCGGCGAAGGCCTGTTCCTCGCCACCCTGCGCGGGACGGGTACGGTCTACTTGCAGAGCCTGCCGTTTTCGCGGATGTGCGACCGCATCCTGGCCCACGCCCCCGCGGCCGGCGGTTCGCGCCAAGGTGAGGGCTCCATCCTGGGTGGCCTTGGTGACCTCATCGGCGGCCGCTAGAGACCGATTCGCCCGCGATCACAAGGGAGATTGGCGCGGGCGGTTCTCGTTGATCTGGCCCCTCCAATGTGCTATAATAGGGGTTGTAGTTAAGGTCCAGCTGACTCTTAGCGGCCGTCTCTGACGGTGCTGTCCATATGGCGGGTACGGGGTCATTTTGCCCCTGGTGAATCTGCGTGCATCCGTCGTTTTCGCAATGCTCCTGCTTCTGCCGGCCCTCTCGGCAAAGCTCTGCGCCCAGGATCTGCTCCTGATCAGTGAGTTCATGGCGATCAACGATAACGGGCTCGATGACGAGGATCGGGATGAAGCCGATTGGATCGAGATCCACAACGCGGGCCCGAGGGCGGTGGACCTGGACGGCTGGTTTCTGACCGACAAGGCCGACAATCTGACCAAGTGGCGCTTCCCGGCCGTGACACTCGAACCCGACGGCTACCTGGTCGTCTTCGCCTCCGAAAAGGACCGGAAGGACCCCACCCGTCCATTACACACGAACTTCAAACTGAACGGCGCAGGCGAGTATCTCGCCCTGGTCCGACCCGATGGAACCACGGTGGTGTCGGAATTCTTCCCGGTCTATCCGATTCAGGCGCCTGATATCTCGTATGGCCTCCGAGGAGCCCTGATAGAGGAGACGCTCCTGGCGCCCGGCGCCCCAGCCAAGGCCCTGGTGCCGCGCGACGATACGCTGGAACCGGGACCGATGCCCGACGCCCAGCGTCCCTGGACGCTCGGGGATTGGGGCGATGCCGACTGGATGACCGGTACCACCGGCGTCGGGTACGACTACGCGGACCTGATCGGGCTGGATGTCTCCACCATGCGCGGCACCAATCAGACGGTGTACATCCGCATCCCCTTTGAGGTCGGAGATCCCTCCGCGCTCAAGGCTCTGAGGCTGCGCATGCGCTACGAGGATGGGATGATCGCCTATATCAATGGTCAGGAGGTGGCTCGGGACAACGCCCCGGCACCCACCACTGAGACATGGAACTCCGCGGCCCCGCAGAATCGTGCCGACAGCACCGCTGTCAATCCGGCGGATTTCAGCATCCCCAAGTTCGATTTTCTTCATGTGGGAACCAACATGCTGGCCATCCAGGGCCTGAACAACGGGCTGAACAGCTCCGATCTGCTGATCCTGCCGGAGTTGGTGGCCACCGTCGCGACCGAGGGGACGCAATCCTGGCGCTACTTTCCGGCGCCGACCCCGGGCCAGCCCAACAACGGTGGCGTTGAAATCCTGGGACCGATCATCACCGATGCCGAGCATCACCCCGAAGTGCCGACCGAGGATGATGATCTATGGATCACCGCCCGTATCGAGCCCACCTTCCATGGGGTGAGACTGGTCCAGTTGCACTACCGAGTCATGTTCGGCAACACGGTGATTGTGCCGTTCCGCGACGACGGCGCCAGTGGCGATGGTGAAAGTGGGGATGGCGTCTACGGGGCCCGCATCCCGGCCGACAAGCTGCACCCGGGAGAAATGGTCCGCTGGTACCTCACGGCCGCCGACAACCAAAGGCGCACGTCGCGCTGGCCCGCCTATGTCGACCCCGACAATTCTCCGCAATATGCCGGGACAGTAACCGAAGATCCGAGCCTGACGAATCCGCTGCCCGTACTGCACTGGTTCATCGCAAACCCTGGTGCCGCCAACTCGGATGCCGGGACTCGCTGCGCTCTGTTCTACGACGGCCAGTTCTACGATAACGTGATGATCAACATTCACGGCCAGTCCAGTCGCGGCTTCCCGAAGAAAAGTTACGATGTCGATTTTCATCCGGGCCACAACTTCAAATGGGCGCCGGGGCAACCGCGCGCCGACGACATCAACCTGCTGACGACGTATCCCGACAAAGCCCAGATGCGCAATATCCTAGCCTATGAGACCTATCGCGACGCGGACTGTCCCTATCATTGGGTCCTGCCCGTGCGCGTCCAGCAAAACGGCGCGTTCTGGGGAACGGCCCATATCGTGGAAAATGGCGACGAGGATTGGCTCATCCGCATGGGCCTGAACGCTGACGGCGCCCTCTACAAGATGTATAACAGCTTCACCTCGCCCAGTCACGCCACCAGCGGCGCCGAGAAGAAGACGCGCAAGTACGAAGCTAACACCGATCTGCGGGATCTCTACGACGGGGTCAATCTTGCCGGGGAAGCACGGCGCCACTATCTCTACGACCATCTGGACGTGGCCCAGGTGGTCAACTTCCTGGCCGCCCGCGTTATCACCGGGGACACCGACTGCTGTCACAAGAACTACTACTTCTACCGCGACACCAGCCGCAGCAACGAGTGGCAGATGTGGCCCTGGGATGTGGATCTCAGTTTTGGGCGGCGTTGGATCAGGTCGCTGACGTATTGGGACCAGAACCTCATTCCCGATACATCCTTGTTCACCGGGCGCAATAACAGTGTGCCCGACGCGGTCTTCGACACGCCGGAGATGCGGCAAATGTATCTGCGTCGCGTGCGCACGCTCATGGACGAGTTGCTCAAGCCCCCGGGAACGCCGGTCGAGGACCTGCACTACGAGCCGCGCATGGACGAACTGGCGGCTCTGATCGCGCCCGACGCGGCCCTGGATGCGGCCAAGTGGAACTCGCACGCCTGGGGCAACGGCTCGACCAGTCCCTGCTGTCCCCAGTCGCTGCTGGAAGCAGTGGACGAGATGGAGTACTTCTACCTGCCCG
>CP070782.1:1709705-1716703 GCA_020346325.1 Phycisphaerales bacterium | reverse complement strand
TTACCCGTGGTGCCGTAGCCACTGTTGAGGGTCAGGCGGACGTGCCGGGCCGAAACGCCACCGAAATCAATGACCGTGTTGGCGGTATACGTCGGCGCGGCCGTTGCCTGGTTCAACGTCACCTCGCCCAAAGTGGTCCAGTTGAGGCCGTCTTCGGAGTAAGCGACCGTGGCATTCTGGATGCCGAAGCCCAGGAGCAGTTCGAACTGGACGTTGTAGTTCCAGACCCACATCGCGTGGAGTTTGTACAAACGGTCGAATTCATACTCGATACTGAGAGCGGCTCCCTCCGGAGCGGTCGCGGCCCACATGTCCCCGCTGGCGATCGAATGGGCGTCGCTCTCGTCGAGCCCGGAGCCGTTGACGGTATTCTCCGGTCCGGCGCCCGGGTCGGAAGCGCCGTTGGTCGTCGCGGCGATGTTCTCGACCGGATAGGCGAACGGCTCGACGGTGAAGCTCCAGACCTTGCCCTTGAAGATCGTGTAGTCCGGTGCACCGTTGACCTCGTCGACGCGCCAGTAGTAGGCTTGGCCGTACTCGAGGACCGCCGGCGGCTGGTATGTTGTCTGGCTCTGATCTTGACTGACCAGTACGTTCAACGGATCGTTTCGGCTGGCGTCGTTGACATCATCCCAGTTCGTTCCCAAATAGACGTCGTGGGTCTGGGCCGTTTCAGCCGGCAGCCAGCTCAAAGTAGTGTCGCGCAACACGTCGGTCATCTCATCAGCCGGCAAAGGATCGGCAGCCAGGCCGGCGACCCCGAAAATGCCTTGCGTGTCGTATGTCCCGAGGTCTGCCACTTCTTCATCCGACAAGGCCGCCGCAACGAAGGCAAAGTTATCCAACTCGCAGCCGGCGTAAGGCGTCGCGTCCGAATCAGAGATGATGGTGAACTGTCCCTCGTCCTGCTGGGCGTTGGTGTACAGGCTGCTGTTGCCGTCCAGACCCTCGGCGCCGAGGTTGTCCAGCACCTTGACGCCGTTGACGTAGAGGTCCCGGACCCAACTGTTGTTTTCCAGACGGCGCACCGCCACCAGCCGAACCCAGGTATCCAGCGGAATGACCCCGGGGTCGGAATAAGTGCCCGAGCCCACCGAGCCGTCGGCGGCGATCCACAACTCGGCGGCGTTGTAGTTGTTGTACCCGGTGTTGTAGATCGGCAGCCAATCGGCATTCGTGGCCTTGAGGTCGAAGATCATGGTGTATTCGTTCGTGTAGCCGCCCCCGCCATTCTCCACCAGGTCTTCCACGTCGATTCTCAGGAAGTCGTCCGGACCGGTCTGGGTGAAGACGACCTTCCCCCCAGCGGTGGTTATAGCAGCGCCGGCTTCATTGCGGCGGACCAAGCTGGCGGGATGCGATGCTTTATCCGCCGTGACCTCACCGGCTGCGCTGAAGTCGCTGTTGAATCGCCACTCCGCCCACGGAACACCCTCCGGATCGGAGGCCCCCTGAGCCAAGCCGGCCGCGAACACACCTAAGATCAACCCCAGGTAAAGGCATCTCATCTTCATAGTCCGACCTCCCACGAAATGCTTCGTCCGTTGCGATGTGGTTGTACGTCGATGGACCTGGCGCCTGTTTGTCGCCGTATGCACGTCAGCACACCTCCTTCCTTTCTGCCTGCCTCGCGGCCAACATGATCTCGCAGTGGCCCGCCGGATTCGCAGGCCCCGATGATCGTCTCCAACCTATTATACGGTCTACCGACCGATCATGCCAGGAAACCGTGGGCGTGTTACGGCCGGGTTAGGATCTGTTTGGTTTGTCGTCAGAACGTGTCGCGGAATCGCCGCAGCCATTTCGGCCAGTCTGCATCGGGACCGGTCATCGCGTTGTTCGTATCGAAGTCCTTGTGCCACTTGAGTTTCCACAGGGCGCGGAGGGGGATACGAGCCGCCGACCCGTCCAGGAACGCTGAATTGACAGCCCCCTCATGGCGGTCGATGCAGACCATGCGCATCGCTTCGAATCCCCAGTCACCCCAGCCGTTGTTCCACTCATACAGGGGCGGCTCATCGGGCAACGGGCTATTGTCGTCTTCGGGAAAGACGTCGACGTAGACACAGTCCATGAACAGCGGCACCCGATCGGCCCCGCGCGCGTCGATCCTGCGCCAGGCCCGCTCGGCCGGGAATCCCCAAAAGGATGCCACGCCGACCGGCGGGGACGAGCACCACTCGTTGAGCCCATAGCTGCCCGTGTCGAAATCGGCCCACCAGTTGTCGGGCGTGGCCGGATCGAAGGGGCCCCAGCAGGCCAGCGTCCCGCCGTGGCTGCGGTTTACCGCCGCGTCGCGCACCACCTTCGTGGATGGACACAGGCGTATCTTCTTGTCGCCATAGTAAGACAGCGTCGCGACGATCCAGTAGGCATCCTGGGCGCTCAGTGCCCCGCCCTGGATGCTTTGCGGGAGCCGGTTCTCGTTGTCGAAGGCATAGAGGTGGAACACTTGCCCCCACTGTTTGAGGTGCGACCGACAGACGACGGCCTGCCCCATGCGCCGGGCCTTTTGCAGGCTGGGCATGAGAATCGCCATGAGGACCGCAATCACAGAGATGACCACCAGCAACTCGATGAGCGTGAAAGCCGTCCGACGAACGCTCCTTCCACCCGAGGTGCTTACACGGACCATGGCGGCCTCCAACACAATGACGGTCTCAACGGGTGGACAAGGCGCACACCCTACCAACATACTATGGTTTGTTGCCCTTTTCGGTTCGAAATCGATCCACGATCCGCCCGACCGAGGCAAAGCCAAATCGCGTTGTGTCGATCTCTTCCAGTCGAACGAACAGCAATTGGCTCACCTCGTCCCGCGCGATCTGAGCAGTCGTCAAGTCTTCCACTGCACACACGAACCCCAGGTCCATCGTCGCGTAGCGCATGCCCCCGTACTCATACGTGTTCGGGTACGAGCACAAATACCGCGTGGCAGTCACCTCCAGCCCCACTTCTTCGCGAACTTCTCGGCGCACGCATTCCTCGGCTGATTCCCCAGGATCGGCAAACCCACCGGGCAGATCCCATGTCCCTTCGCGCGGCTCTTTGGCTCGGACCACGACCAGGAGCCGCTCTCGGTCGTCGGTGATCAGGGCCGCCACCGCCGCAGCCGTGTTCAGGTAAAGATCGAAGCCGCAGGCCTCGCAGTGCACGAGCTTCGGTCCGATGAACCGCAATGCCGCCGCACCGCATTTCAAACAGTACCGCATCACCTGCGGTAATTCATTTTCATGGTCCACGTTGCGTCCTTACGTCATCAGAAGAACAACGTCATTGGCTGCCTATTCTAGTTCGAACGCCGCAACCAGAACAATGAATAATCATCGGGCCCGTCCCGCTCGTTTTCGCGACATTTTGCTTTGCGACCGTCCCGCTTCGCCGTACCATGGCCGGAGCACAGGCACCGGCAGCTTCGGCGGGAGCGACGCTGCCGCCTGGCGACCGCCACGGATAGAGCGGGGCTCGCTGCGCTGGTTGGAAAGGAGGCTATACCGTGAAACGTACCGTGAGTCTGCCGATCTCATTCATTGTCGCAATCCTGATATGCCACGCGCCCGGAACGCCACGGGCCTTTGCCAGGACCTGGCCCCCGGCGCAACGGCTCGAGCTCAAGCAGGTCGCGCTCTTCAAAAACGGACTGGGTTTCTTTGTCGCCGAGACAATGTGTCCGGCCGACCGGGCCGATTTTCACGTCATCCTGCCAGCCGTTCCCGCCCACGGGACCTTCTGGATCTCATATCCGTCCGATGTCGACCTGGTCAACGCGGTCGCCCGGGAAACTGAATGGGGCCGGAGCGTCGAGGCCATGACGATCCCCGAACTGCTGGCGGCCAACGTCGGGCGCGATGTCCTGCTGGCGATCGGGGACAAGGAATTCACGGGCACGATCACCCACTGCGCCGTCAGCGGCGCGACCCCCACGCCACGGTCTTACTATCCGTCTGCGATGCCGAGCCCCTCAGGGCGGCCGCGGCCTCCGATCGGGACCGTAATGATCCAGACCGAAATCGGGCTCGTCTGCGCAAATCCCAACACCGTGACCAGCGTCGTCTTCGTCGGCGACAACGTGCAGCGTCAGTTCACCGAACAGACCAAGAAGGCCGAGATCCAGATGCATCTGCGCGCGGCGGCGCCTGGCCGAAAGGTAGCCGTAACCTTCCTGGCCGCCGGCGTCACCTGGGCGCCCAGCTATATGGTGGACATCAGCGATGAGAAGAAGGCCCGGATCTCGGCCAAAGCCGTCATCGTCAACGAGGCCTGCGAACTCGGCAACGTGGACGTGCAATTGGTGACGGGATTTCCGCATCTACAGTTCTCCGGCATCGTCAGTCCGATGGCGATGAAGCAGAACCTGGCGCAGTTCCTGGAAGCCCTGTCCCGGGGCCAGAGCGGACGGGGCGGCCCCGGCATCATGGACAACGTGATGACCCAGCGCGTCACTTACGGCGGCATGGGCGGCGGCATGGCTGATGCGGTCATGCCAGCGTATGGTGCCGCCGAGGCGGGCACCGTGGCCGAAGATCTGTTCCTCTATCCGGCCGGCAACATCAGTCTGGATCGCAATGAAGTTGCGTACGTCCCCCTCTTCACCGATTCGGTTCCCTACGAGCACGTCTATCAGTGGGACATCCCCGACTACGTCACTGAGCAGGACCGCTACGATTACGGCCGGGTCCAATCCGAAGGCGACGACATCGAACAGGAAATCTGGCACAGTCTGCGACTGACCAACACGATGAGCGTCCCCTGGACGACCGCGCCGGGCGAAACGGTCAGCGGCGGCAACATTCTGGGCCAGGATACACTGAAGTACACCCCGCCCGGCGCCGAGACCACGCTGCGCATTACCCGAGCCATCGGTATCAAAGGGGATCAGGCCGAACTCGAAACGAACCGGCAGCGCAACGCCATGGTGTGGCGCAATCAGCAGTATGATCGGGTCACCATCAAGGGCGAGCTGTCCCTCCTGAACAGCCTGGCCAAACCGGTCATACTGGAGATCACCAAGACCCTGTCCGGCGAGACGAAGTCCGTTGAGCCCGACGCCATGGAGGAGAAGCTCGCCAAGGGCCTGCGCCGGATCAACCCCACAACGAAACTCACCTGGACTGTCGATCTGGCCCCCGGCGCCGAACAGAAGCTCAGCTACACCTACGAGGTCTACGTCCGCTGACGGGCGTTGCCGCCGAAACAAAGCCTGGCGTCAGAACGTAGAATCGGATATAGTGGTTTGGCGGCAAGCAAATAGCTCTGCGATAAGTGAATATGGGGGCGAATGGCTTCGACCGGATGATGGATGGTCAAGTTGCATGCCCAGGACGCCGGTTGGCCTGGTTAATCATCCGGCACCTAAAGTTTAAATGGCAACTCTCAGTTGCGCATGGCGGCCTAAATAGGCCACCCGTCCTGTCAGACCTCGCCTGCGGGTCTGATATGGGCGCCAATCAGCGGGCTTAGCCCTAACGGACGTCCGGGCCGGCGGGGTGAAACCTTACCGGAATAGCCGATCCGAGAGCCTGTCGCTCGGCGCTCGGTGAGGCGAAATCTCAATAGAACGACTACGCATGTAGACGCTTACCCTGAAGCATCTCGGGACGGGGGTTCGAATCCCCCCGCCTCCATTAATACATATTCTATAACTTTTTTATTTAAACGAAGTTATAGAAATGGTATACTGCCATGAAATGCTTTCGGGAGTATTACGGGAGTAGATCATGGCATTTCTCTTTGCACGGAAACTAAGACGAGGAAAGACGTGGTACGTAGGCTACTACGTCAATGGAAAGTTTGTCCGCAGGCGAATAGGTCGCTCAAAAACCATCGCCGAGAAGGCTAGAGGCGATATTGAGGCTAGATTGGAAAGAGGTGATGCGGGTCTTCTCAACCGTGATTACCCTATTCTTGCGTTCTTCGACGAGTACCTCAAACGGACGAGAGATAGACACGCCGCAGCATACCACGACAGGAATAGACGCGTCATAGAGCAGTTTACGAGATTCCTCAAAGCGGAAAGACCCTACCTCAAGAAGTTGTCACAGTTGAGACCAGAAGTTGTCGAAGCCTATCAGCGGCACCGATTGGCTGAAACCGCACCGAGAACTGGCAAGCCGATCAAGAAGCGGACCGTCAACATTGAGGTCAGTAGTCTGAAGACGTTTTTGAACAAAGCCATAAAGTGGGACATGCTCTCCGCTAATCCCATGGAGGGCGTCGATTACCTGAAGGAGGACGACAGCAAGAAGATCCGGGCTCTCACCGAAGAGGAAGCAGCTAGGCTCCTCGAGCAAGCTAACGGCTGGTTCCGACCGGTCCTCCTCACCGCCCTCTATACTGGCCTGCGCGAAGGTGAGCTTATCAATCTGGAATGGGGTGACATCAACTTCAAGAAAGGGGTGGTCAGGGTAAGGCGTAAACCCTGGTGGATCCCCAAGTCGTCGGGGCGAGCCATACGAGAGCGGGATGTGGCTGTCCCAAGACAACTGACAGATTTTCTCCAAGAGCACAAAGCAAGATCCGACGTGGAGGACGGACGAGTGTTTCACAATAAATGTGGGGAGCATTTGAAACCCGGACTTCGGAAAGCCTTGATGCGGCTTACCCGAATATGTGGCTTCCCGGAGGTGACCCAATTCCATGCCCTCCGACACACGTACGCAACGCATTTGATCAAGACGTGCAAGGATCTTGCAGTCGCCCAAGAACAGCTTGGACATGCGGATATTAGAACCACGATGAAATATTCGGACATGACGTTCGAAAGAAAGAGGAAGGCCGTCGAGGACCTGACTTACTAGCTCATAAAGGCTGCGCCGACGGTGCTGGCTTCCCTCTATGCTGTCTTCTGGTGAAAAGCGCCCAATAGGAGGCCAGGAGGGGACAGCCTAGAGGCGTAAAAAGCGCCGAATTGGGGACCACCGCATTTGACCGATCTTTGTAATCTGGAGATGGTTCCAGATAGCAAAGGGGTCAGAAGGGATGTTGACGGTGGACCACTA
>CP070782.1:1703202-1709605 GCA_020346325.1 Phycisphaerales bacterium | reverse complement strand
GGCGTCTGCACCCAGCCGCCATAGCAACTGATGTCACCATAGCCCAGATCGTCCGCCATGATCAGAATGATGTTCGGAGGCTTGCGGCTCGAATCCGCCGCCCGCGCCGAGGGCGCGTCCGGACAGACCAGCGCCGTCACAGAGCAGGCCATCAGTCTCGTGAATTCACGTCGGCTCAGCCTGACGGTCGGATGCATCATCGGCACGTCTCCAGAACCTGTCACTTCTTGGCTGGTCGTTCCTTGATATCGACGAAGCCGACATCGATATACTGGCCGCCTCGCGTCTGGTGGCAGTGGACGGCCAGTTTGTTCAGGCCCGGCTTGAAAGCGGCCAGCGCCTTCTCGTCGAGCGCGACGCGGACGTATCCGCTCGTGTGCTCGTTGAGCTTGGTGATGCGCGTGCCGTTGATGTAGACCTCGGCGTCCTCATCGTGGTGGATCGTCAGGAACAACTCGCTCGGGACCGTGCTTTCCAGATCGATGGTCCGCCGCAGCCAAATGTCCGGGGTATCCCAGGTCGTGCCGATCACGGCGCCGGGCGTACCTTCGGTGCCAAATCCGCCTTTGCCGATGTCCCAGTCGGAATCGTCAAAATCACTCTGCTGCCAGCCGCTGGCCGGCGCGGTCGTGGTGTAGCGCCAGATCTGACCGTCTTCCTGCGAGGTGGGGACGATGACGGTGACGATGGGCGGGGGCAGGTAGAGCTTCTCGGCGGCCGCGCGGACCTTGTCGGTATCCATCTTGATCATGGCGCGATCGTAGGTCATCAAGCCATTGACCTCGATCTCCACATCGCTGGTCTGGGTGTAGACCGCCGCGGTCAGACCTCCGCCGATCAGGGGCCGGAGGTTGTCGAGCAGGGCCAGATAGGCGTCGGTCAGTTCCGCGCGGTTGTCATAGCTGCGGTAGCCCCAGTTCTTCTCGTCCTGCCAGGTGTGCCCGCGCACGGGCAGGCCCAGGCCGCCGAATTCGCCCAGCACGACGGCGCGGTCCTCCTCCAACGGCGGGCAGGCCGGACCCGGGTAACGGTGGATGTCGTGCACGTCGCCCACGCCGCGATCGGTCCAGCCGCTGGCGTTGTTGACCAGGCGGATCGGGTCGAGGTCCTTCGTCATCTGCACGATGCGGTCGGTGTCGAATTGGCCCCAGCCTTCGTTGAATGGGACCCACATTACGATCGACGGATGATTGTAGAAGGCCTTGATGATCCGGCTCCACTCCAGCTCGAACTGCTCGGCCGATTCCTTCGTGCGCACGATGTCGGGTTGGGTGCGCCGGATGTAACGGTCGCCGCTGGGCATGTCCTGCCAGACGAGCAGGCCTAGCTTGTCGCACCAGTAGTACCAGCGATCGGGCTCGACCTTGACGTGCTTGCGGGCCATGTTCATGCCGAGTTGTTTGGTCACTTCGACGTCGTACCTCAGCGCCGCGTCGGCCGGCGCCGTATAGAGACCATCGGGCCACCAGCCCTGATCGAGCGGGCCATATTGGAACAGGGGCTTGCCATTGAGGAACAGGCGATTGATCCCTTCTTCGTCTTTCTCTATTGAGATCTTCCGCATGGCGAAGTAGCACTGCACTGAATCAACTCCCTCCCAATCGGTTGTCGTGCCTGTACCTGTTACAGTTGTCTCTCTTGCCTTTCTAGCGATCATCACTTTGAGGTCGTAGAGATGGGGAGAGTCCGGCGTCCAGAGCTTGGGATCGGCCAGAGGGATCTCCAGTTCCTCGCCAATCGCCGCATCGGCAGCGCCCATTTGCTTCGGAACAGAGGGCAACCCGAGTTTGAGTTGCTCGGGGACTTCCGCCATGACACGGTACGTGCCCGTGCGGGGTACGTTGCCCTCGACATTCACTTTGAGCTTGAGCGTTGCCGCATCGAGATCCGGCGTCATCTCCAGCGACTCGATGTAGAACGGGTTGACCGGCTCGATCCAGACGGTTTGCCAGATGCCGGTAACGGGCGTGTACCAAATGCCACGTGGCTTGCGCACCTGCTTACCGCGCGGCTGGGTGCCCGCGTCGCTCGGGTCCCACACCGAGACGACGATGGTCTGCGGTTCCTCGGCTTTGACCGCGTGGGTAATGTCGAAGGTAAACGGATCGTATCCGCCGCGATGGCTGCCGACCTTCAGGCCGTTAACCCAGACGGTGGTGTCCCAGTCCACGGCGCCGAAATGGATCAGGATGCGCCGGCCCGTCACATGCCCGCGGCGGCCCCGGGGTATTTCGAAGGTGCGGCGATACCAGAGACGGTTGTCGGGGCCGACGCGCTTCATCACGCCGGACAGCGCCGATTCGACAGGGAAGGGGACGAGGATCTGCCCATCGAAGTCGCGCGGCTGCATGCGGTCCTTGGCCGTGATCGCATAGTCCCAGAGCCCATTGAGGTTCAGCCAGTCCCGGCGCACCATCTGCGGCCGGGGATACTCGGGCCAGACATTGTCCGGCGAGACCTCCGCTGACCATTTCGTCATCAGGGGCCCGTCGGCCGGCTTCCACGCGGCCTGCACGCAGAGGCAACTGTACAAGACGAGAGCTGAGGCCATCAGCGCGGCCGATGTTCTCACGCGGGGTACGGTGCTGGTTGGGACGCCATTCATCATTGAACCTCCGTAGGCAGAAACGTTCATCACGCGCGGCGCTGTGGCAGGCTGACGCCGCGATTTCTGTCTGTCAGGCCCCGGTCTGGAGCGGAAGCCTGGGGCATCCAGATTATTCCGATAGAGGCGACATTTCAACAAAAATGGCGACCTTTGCCCGTTCGACGATGGCTATTTCCCGGAACATCATTGTGTTTACGCTCGTCTTCTCGTACAATGAAAGGCCTTGGAGGATATGCTCGGCTGCGTTGGGCTGACCCGTGCGGCCGAGAGATCGAGGACGGGATGACCATGCTGATGCGATGCCGTTTGCCGAACATCGACGAGCGTTTTCTGGGCGTTCCGCGCATCAGTTCCTTGCACACCACCTGCTGCGAGATTGACGATGGTCCATGTGAGAACGAGAGACGGTCGCGTGTCCTGTGCGGGTGCGGCCGTCTGACAGGGTGAAGTGCCTTGGCGCGAGGCCCGAGGCGTTAATGCTGGTGCTGTTTGAAGGAGGCTCATCATGACTGTGGGATCACTTCGCTTCGTGGCTATTTGTCTCTTAGTCGGTCTGGTCGCCTCAATGACCTATGCGGCCGGTCCGGAGCCTGACCTGCTCTGGTGGCGTTTCGATGAAGGGGAGGCCACCACGGCCGTGGACAGTTCCGGCAGCGGCCACGACGGCGTTCTTTCCGGCGTGACCTGGACGCCCGGTGGTGCGGACGGCAAGGGGTACTGCCTGGCCTTTGCCGGCGACGGCGGCACGGTCATCGATGACGATGCGGAAGATTTCCTCAATGGTTTGGATGGTGTCACGTTCGCGCTTTGGATCAAGTCGAACGTGGTGGGTACCGACTCCGGGTTTCTCTGGCTTGTCGAGCCCGATGGCGGCGACAACGGTGGGCTGCGCTACGACGCGGCCAGTTGGGCCTGGGAAGGCGGGACCAACTTGATCAAGATGACCCTGGAGACCACGGGAGATCATCTGGTCCTGGAAGGCTCGGACGACAAGCAGACCACGGGGTGGCAGCACGTGGCGGCGACCTGGACCAGTGGCGAAGAATTGAAACTGTACATCGACGGCCAGTTGGACACGCCCCGCGGCGTGGACCCGCCAGCCAGCGGTGCGGTCACGGCGGTGACGACGCTGATTGTGGGAAAGGGCGCGAAGGACGACGCGCCCGGCGAGGGTTGGGACGGACTCATCGACGATGTCCGGATCTACAGCCGGGCCCTGTCACAGGAAGAGATTCAGACCATCATCCAGGGCGATACCACCCGGGCGACGGAACCGGTCCCGGCCGGGGGAGCGGCCGATGTGCCGCGTGATACGGCCCTGGCCTGGACAGCCGGTGAGTACGCTCAGACGCACGACGTGTACTTCGGTTCGGTCTTGGACGATGTCAGTGCCGCCAGTCGAGACAATCCTTTGGGCGTCCTGGTCAGTCAAGACCAGACGGGGGCCACCTACGAGCCGTCGGGAGTGCTCGACTTCGGACAGACCTATTACTGGCGCGTCGACGAGGTGAACGGGGCGCCGGACTACACGGTCGTCACAGGTGATGTCTGGAGTTTCACGGTCGAGCCGTTAGCGTATCCGATCGAAGGTATCGTGGCCACGGCATCGGGCTTTGAGGGAGACGCCGGGCCGGAAAATACCGTCAATGGCTCCGGGCTCAGTGCCGACGACCAGCATTCGATCGACGCCGATGACATGTGGCTCGCGGTGGGCAACGGTGTCGATCCGGTTTGGCTGCAATATGAGTTCGATCGCGTGTACAAGCTCCACGAGATGCTGGTCTGGAACTACAACGTGCAGTTCGAGCCGGTCATAGGCTTTGGCCTCAAAGACGTGACCATTGAGTATTCAACCGACGGTGTCGAATGGATGGTTCTGGGCGATGTGGAGTTTGCCCAGGCGACCGCCCGGGCCGACTATGTCGCTAACACGACGGTGGATCTGGGCGGCATCGCGGCCAAGCTCGTCAGGATCACGGTCATCAGCAACCGTGGCGGCCTGCCCCAGTACGGTCTCAGCGAGGTGCGTTTCCTCCAGGTGCCCGCCTTTGCGCGCGAGCCTCAGCCGGCTTCAGGCGCCATGGACGTCGGCGTGGACTCGGTTCTGAGCTGGCGCGCGGGAAGGGGGGCGGCGACGCACGAGGTGTATTTCGGTACCGATCCGAATGCGCTGACCTTGGCGGCCACCGTGGACGAGGCCACCCTAATCCCGGATGCGCTGAATTTCGGCAAGACGTACTACTGGAGGGTCGACGAGGTCAACGAGGCCGAGCCGATCAGCGTCTGGGGAGGCGACCTCTGGAGTTTCGCGACGTTGGAATATGCGGTCATCGAGGACTTCGAGGGCTACGACGATGACCAGAACCGGATCTACGATACCTGGCTGGATGGCTGGGTCAACGAGACCGGCTCGACCGTTGGCTACCTTGAGGCGCCGTTTGCGGAGACCTCGATCGTCAACAGCGGCGGGCAGTCGATGCCGCTGCAATACGATAACGGTACCGCGCCCTTCTATTCGGAGGCTGAGTACGATCTGGGCGGCATGGATCTCGACCGGAACGGAGCCGACACCCTGCGGCTGTTCGTCGCCGGCCAGACGCCCCCCTTCTTCGAGGGCGCCGACGGTACGATTCTCATGAACGGCATCGGGTCCGACATCTGGAACACGGCCGACGAATTCCGTTACGCGCACAAGAATCTCAGTGGCGATGGTTCCATGATCGCCCGCATTGAAAGCCTGGCCGACAGTGACGTCTGGGCCAAAGGCGGCGTCATGATTCGGGAGACGCTGGAACCCGGTTCGGCCTTTGCCGCCGTCTACCTGAGCGGTGACAACGGCGTTCGCTATCAAGCGCGACTGGAGGCCGACGTGGATGCCGTCAGTGACACCTCCGTGGCCACGGACGAACAGATCGCTCTGCGCGAGCCGGTCTGGGTCAAGATCGAACGCGTGGGCAACGACTTCAACGGCTACTACTCGACCGACGGCGAGAATTGGACGGCCATGGCCTGGAACCCGCAGACGATCGCCATGGCCAACGACGTCTATATTGGCCTGGCCTTGACCAGCCACAACACCACCGTCGGCACCGGTGCGTCCTTTGCCGGTGTGGCCGAGGCTGGGGGCGTCAGCGGCACCTGGCAGATCGAGGAGATCGGCGTCGCACAGCCGACCACCGGCAATGCGATCGAGCCGCTCTACGTGGCTCTGGAAGACACAGCCGGCCAGGTCGTGGTGGTCACACATCCGAATTCCGGTGTCGTGGGCATCTCGGCGTGGCAAGAGTGGTTGATTCCCTACAGCGATCTGGTGGGCATCAACCTCAACAGCGTGGACATGATGTACATTGGCGTGGGCGATCGGAACAATCCCACCTCCGGCGGCGCCGGGACCGTCTTCATCGACGACGTCGGGGTGGGCCGAGCGTCGCAGTGAAACGTTGGTCTCGTTCGCGGAGAATACGCGGTATGCTTGCCGCCTCGTTCGGGCGAAAGTGGGTCGTGCTCCCGGCAGGGCGACCGGGCAGCTTCCTGATTCTGTGATAGCGTAATGAGGCGGGCCTGTACTTCTGAGGCACAGGCTCGCCCCCGGGTATGATCATAACGTCGCGCCGGCAGGACGCCCCGATGGCAGCCAATCCGTATCTTGGTGCGTGACCTTGATACGATTATGAAAACGCTTTTTGAGGGAGGACGATCATGTGCAGGAAACTGGTATGTTCAGTCGTATTGATGGTCTTGGCTCTGGTGGCGGTCATGCCTGTGGCACAGGCGCAGCAGGTCGAAAACCTGGTC
>CP070782.1:1699304-1703102 GCA_020346325.1 Phycisphaerales bacterium | reverse complement strand
TGACCGGCGAGCTGGAGCCCGTGGAAACGTCACGGCCGGGGGTTTATGTGTGCGGGCCCTTCGCCGGCCCCAAAGATATTCCCGAAACCGTGATGGAGGCCTCTGCCGGCGCCGCCAAGGCCATGGCCCTGCTCAAAGAGGTGCGTGGCGCGTTAATCACCACGAAGGAGTATCCCCCCGAGAGAGATGTGAGTGGGCAGGAACCGCGCATCGGGGTCTTCATCTGCCACTGTGGTAGGAATATCGGAGGCGTTGCCGATATTCCTGCTGTGCTCGACTATACCCGGATGCTGCCCAATGTCGTCTACGCGGCGGATAATCTGTACACCTGCTCAACCGACACGCAAAAGAAAATAAAGGAGATGATTGAGAAACACGAGCTCAACCGCGTTGTCGTCGCGTCATGCACGCCACGGACCCATGAGCCACTTTTTCGCAACACCTGTCGTGAAGCTGGACTCAACGAATACCTTTTCGAGATGGCCAACATCCGAGACCAATGCACGTGGGTGCACATGAACGAGCCGGCGCAGGCAACGCGAAAGGCAGAAGACCTGGTGAGAATGGCGGTGGCCAAAGCCAGACTCCTCGAACCGCTGTACAAAGGAAGGCTCAAAGTCAATAAGGAGGCGCTCGTTCTCGGAGGGGGCATCGCAGGAATGAGCGCGGCCTTGAACCTGGCGGACCAGGGATTCCGGGTCCACCTGGTGGAACGAGCGGCGGAGCTCGGAGGCAATCTGAAACACATACACGGCCTTCTCGATGGTAGCGATCCTCAGGAAAGACTCAGCCGCACTATCGATCGCGTCGTGTCTCATCCCCAGATCGGCCTCCATCTGGAGAGCGTCGTCACTGCGGTGGAGGGCTCCATCGGTAATTTCAAGTCTACCATTTCCCACAGCGGCAGTACGACGGAGGTCTCGCATGGCGTCGCAATAGTCGCTACCGGAGCCGAGGAATATGAGCCCGCCGAATACCTGAGTGGCCAGGATCCTCGCGTGGTCACGCAGCGCCGCCTGGACGAGCTCATCGCCGAGGGCAATGGGGAACTCAAGAAAGCCAGATCCGTCGTCATGATTCAGTGTGTGGGTTCCCGAGAGGAAGAACGCCCCTATTGCAGCCGCGTCTGCTGTTCCCAAGCGGTGAGGAATGCTATCGCCATCAAGAACAGGCAGCCGGAGACTGCAGTGTACGTGCTCTACCGCGACGTGAGGACATATGGTGTTCTGGAGAAGCACTACCGGGAGGCGCGCGAAAAGGGCGTGCGATTCATCCGTTTCGACAGGGACCAAAGACCAGAGGTCGCGGCGCAGAACGGCAGACTCCACGTTTCGTTTATAGACCGCATGCTCAATATGCCCGGCCGGATTGCGTGCGATATGGTTGCGCTGGCTCCGGCAATTGTCCCCAACGAGAGCGTGAGTGAAGTGGGTCAGTTGTTCAAGGTGCCCCTCAGCTCGGACAAGTTCTTTCTGGAGGCACACATGAAACTGCGCCCGGTCGATTTCGCCACCGAGGGCGTGTTTGTGTGCGGTTTGGCCCATGGGCCCAAGTCCGTCAGAGAGAGCATCTCCCAGGCCGAAGCGGCCGCCGCCCGGGCCGCCACGATCGTGTCCAAGGATGAGATCGAACTGGAGGCCACCATTTCCGAGGTGATCGACGAAAACTGCGACGGCTGCGCATACTGCATCGATCCTTGTCCATACAATGCACTGACCCTGCTTGAATACATGCATAAAGGCGATATCAAGAAGACCGTTGAAAGAGACGCGGCCCTGTGCAAAGGGTGCGGCGTCTGCATGGCGACGTGCCCAAAGCAGGGGATTTTCATTCGCGGTTTCCGACTCGAGCAGTTGAGCGCCATGGTGAACGCGGCGCTCGAAGAGGCCTGAGAGAGGAGTTACGACCGTATGGCAGAGGAAGAATTCGAACCGATCATCATCGCCTTCTGCTGCAACTGGTGCTCATATGCCGGGGCCGATCTGGCAGGTGTCTCCCGTCTGCAATACCCTCCGAACCTGCGGATCATCCGCGTCATGTGTTCAGGGATGGTACATCCCAACTTGGTCGTCGATGCCTTGACCAAGGGGGCGGACGGGGTAGTGATCTGTGGTTGCCATCCGGGCGATTGTCACTACCTGGAAGGCAATCTCAAGGCCGAGAACCGGAAGGAGGCGATTGAGCTTATGCTGGAGGATTTTGGCTTAGAACCCGAACGGTTCCGATTGGAATGGGTATCGGCGTCTGAAGGGCCCGCGTTTGCTGAGATGGCGCGGAGTATGACCAAGACCCTGCGCGCACTGGGTCCGAGTCCATATCGGGTCTAGCTCTACGGTGTTGACCGCTCGCGAGTGGACATGGACTATTCCATCAATATGTCATTGTAGGGCTGTGAGAAATGAGTGAAATGGTCTGCTACGGCGAAGGCAAGAAGTACATGTGGGACGGCCAGGAATATGACAGCGAGGACAAGGCTGCTGTCGCGGAGAAGGAATACCTGAAGAAAGGCTTTGAGACCTGGACGGTCCGCAAAGGCGGCAAGGTGTTCCTTTACACGCGACGCGTTGTCACGGAGGTTGTCGTCGAGGAACGCTGAGCGGAGAGGCTGTATGCTTCCGGGACGGCGCGTGGCATAGGCCACACGCGGCCAGGGGGCCGTGACTAAACGAGGTGTCTCAGTGGTCGAAGGATAAGAAACATGGGTATTGCCGGAATACTGATTATTGATGACGACCCGGATTCGGCTGACGGCATCAAAGTGATCCTCGAGCAGAGGGGCTACAGCGTGAGGGTCGCCTATGATCCGGATGAGGGATTGGCAAGGATGGAGGAAGAAGCCCCAGACCTTCTGATCCTCGACGTCATGATGGGACGCGGCGCCGGGGGATTTGTGCTGGCCAGGAAGATCAGAAAGGAGCCCCGTTTCGACAACATGCCCATACTCATGTTGACGGGCATGCGGCAAAAGACGGGCTTTAGCTTCCCGGGCGGCGACCCCAGACACCCCCAGTTCTTACCTGTCGATGAATTTCTGGAGAAGCCTGTCGACCCTCCGGACCTGCTGGGCAGGATCAGAGACCAATTGGCGAAGAAGACCCGCGACTGAGCACCAATGCTCTGTCTTGGAATAAGGTTGTTACCGTAAGTGTCAGGATACTGGCGAAAGGAGGTAACCACATGGCCGTCAAAGTAGCGGAAGAATGGCTGAACATCTGCGGAGGATGTGAGGTCACGATACTGGACATCGGTGAGCCGCTTCTCGACCTTCTGCCACAGCCTGACTTTGTCCACATGCCCGTACTGATGGACCATAAGTACTTCGGCCAAATCGGGGAAAAGGAAGAATTAGAGATTCCCGAGGCCGATGTGGGCATCGTCTCCGGGGGGGTGCGCAATGAGAAGGAGAAGCATGTTGCCGAAGAAATGCGGAGCAGGTGCAAGACTCTTGTTGCTCTGGGGTCGTGCGCGTCCTACGGCGGAATTCCCGCCTTGGCCAATATGTATACCCTTGAGGCACTGTATGACAAGGTCTACCGGGAATCAAAGACAACGGAGCCGGGCGACACGCCCAAGGAGAACATTCCGCCGCTTTTGGACAGGGTATACGCGCTGGACGAGGTGGTGCAGGTAGACGTCTACATTCCGGGCTGTCCCACCAACCCAAACTTGATTGTCCAGGCGTTAACCGCACTTCTGGAAGGCAAGACCTTTGAGTTGCCGGAGCGGAGCGTCTGTGACGAGTGTCCGGTCAAGCGCGAGAAGAAGGCCTCCGGCGGCGAGATCAAGAGGAGCCTGGAG
>CP070782.1:1693605-1699204 GCA_020346325.1 Phycisphaerales bacterium | reverse complement strand
TGCCAGTGGAGGACAGCAGGAGGTCGGCACCTTGCCGGATCCTGTCTGGGGACGCTGTTGGGACCTGCAATGGTCGCCCGACGGCAAGACGCTCGGCCTGATCCTGGAGGCCAGACCCGGTTGGAAACGCGGTGGCGAGGACATCTCGGGCAACACCCGTCTGTTCACGGTCACGGTACCGGAAGGCAAATGGACGGAACTGGCTGGGGAGGCAGGCACCAACTACTACTTCGTGTGGTCGCCCGACGGCAAATGGGTCGCCTACAATTCGGAAGGATGGATCAGGAAACGACCGGAAGGCGTTCTATGGGAAGTGGAGGTCGACGCGTTCTTGAGAAGAGCCACAGAGAAAAGGTCATTACCCGATTCGTAGGACAGACGCCAGATAACGAGGATGCAGTTCTTCCGCGCAGACGGTGCGGTGGCCGCGTCTATTTGACCCACTGGCCCAGCCAGGCGATGACGGTCTCGTGCCACTGGATCGAGTTTTGTGGTCTTAGGACCCAATGGTTCTCGTCCGGGAAGTAGAGCAGCTTGCTGGGGATGCCGCGGCGCTGGAGGGCATTGAACGTGCCCAAGCCCTGCGTATCGACCACGCGGAAGTCGTGCGCCCCGTGGATCACGAGCATGGGCGTTTTCCAGTTCTTAACAAAGTTGACCGGGTTGTGCTTCTCGTAGCCGGCGGGATTGTCCCACGGCGTGCCCTGGTGGTCCCACTCCGGAAACCACAGTTCCTCCGTGTCGTAATAGGCCATGCGTTCGTCGATATTGCCGTCGTGGTTGACCAGACACCGAAAGCGGTCGGGCCAGTTGCCCGCGATCCAGTTGATCATATAGCCGCCGAACGACGCGCCCAGCGCCCCGACGCGGTCGCCATCCATCCAGGGATACCGTTTCAGCGCGGCTGCCAAACCCTTCTGGAGATCCTCCAGAGGCTTGCCTCCCCAGTCGCCCCGAATCGAATCGCAGAAGGCCTGGCCGTAGCCGGTGGAGCCGTGGAAGTCGACCATGACCGCCGCGTACCCCGCCCCCGCGTACGCCTGCGGATTCCACCGGTAATGAAACACATTGCCGAACGAGCCCTGGGGGCCGCCGTGAATGAGAAATGCGACCGGGTATCTCTTGCTCGGGTCGAAATCCGCCGGCTTGACGGCATAGGCGTAGACGGTCTCGTCGTTCCAGCCTTTGAAGGTGAATTGCTCGTAATCGCCCGTGCGCGCGGCCGCCACTTGCTCGGCGTTGATGTCCGTGAGTTGCCTAACGGCGCTGCCATCGGCTTTGACACTGTACAACTCGGCCGGGCCGGCCAGATTGCTCATCGCATAGACGACCCTCGCGCCCGCGGCCGCCAGCGCGTGAATACTGCCGGTCTTGACGACCGTTCGTACCTGCCCACTGCGAGCGTCGATCGCAAACAGCGACCGCTGGCCCAGATTCGTGGCCGTCGCGTAGATCGCTCTGCCGTCGGGCGACCAGCAGATCCCCGACGGGCTGCGATCCCAATCGTCCGTCAGCACGCGTTTCGGTCCGCTGGGCCAATCCTGTAACACGATCCGCAGACGATCCGATTCGTAGCCCGGGCGCGCCATCGCCAGGTAGGCCAGGGTCTGCCCGTCGGGTGAGAAGACCGGCGCCGTGTCCCACGCCTCGTTATCTTCTGTCAAACACTTCCGCGGCCTGGAACCGTCGACGGCGGCCAGATAGAGATCGAAATCCGTCGACCAGGCCTCCTTGCGCCCGACATCTCGTGCGCTGAAGATCACGGCCTGGCTGTCGGGGGTGAAGGCGATTTCCTCAGGTCCGCCGAAAGGCTTCGAGGGGGTATCCGCATCCATCCCTTTCATCACATCGACCGCAGCGCCTCCTTGGACCGGCTTGACGAACAAATGAGACCGACGGCCGTCCTTCCAGGTGTCCCAGTGACGTACGAGGATACTCTCATAAATGCGGCCGGTCGCCTGGCGCTCCTCGATGGCGGCGAGCCTCTCGACCGTCTCGGCCACTGTCTCGCCATCGGGAAAGACCTCCATCGTGAAGGCCAAACGACTCCCATCCGGCGAAACCAGCAGATTGCCCACGTCCAGCCGCTCGTCCGTCACCTGTTCGGCCTCACCCCCATCCGTGCGGATGCGCCAGACCTGCGCCGAGCCCGACCGACTCGAAACAAAGAAAATGCTACGACCGTCCGGCGCCCAGCGCGGATTCGAATCCGATTCCGGATGCGAAGTGAGCCGGCGCAGGCCCGTGCCTTCCGTCGAGACCAGCCACAGGTCGGTCCGGCCGCGATTGGCCTCCAGGTCCGTCCGGCGGACCACGAAGACGATCCACTGTCCGTCGGGCGAGACCTGCGGATCCGAGATCCGATCCATCGCCAGCATGTCATGCACCGAAAACGGATGGCTTGCCGGCGCGGCGCTGACGACCAGCGACAACGCCCAGATCAGGCATGCCGGGAGCAGGACAAGATAGGTCCGACGGGTCCAATAGGTCCTATGAGATCGATTTGTGCGCCGCGATTCGCTGGGTTTGGCTTGCATGAGTTGCTCCTTTACTGCCGCGTCGATCCGTGGTCATGCCGGCGCTTGTTGCGAACGGTCCTTCTCGGCCGAGAGCGTGGTAGGCAGATCCAGCCAGAAGGTCGAACCCGTCCCCACCTCGCTGTCCATCCCCACCGAGCCGGCCAGCATCTGGGCCAGCTCTTTGCTGATCGTCAGGCCCAGGCCACTGCCCGTGGACTCGCGCGTCAGCGACCCGTCCACCTGTCGGAACTTGTCGAAGATCTTCTCTTGATCCGCCTCGGCAATACCGCAGCCGGTGTCACGGACGGCAATGCGCACCGTCCGGTCGTCGAGCATGCCGGCTCGCAACTCGATCGTGCCCCGCGGCGGGGTGAACTTCACGGCGTTGCTGAGAAAATTATACAGAACCTGCTGTACCTTGCCTGCGTCGGTCGTGATGATCGGGATGTCGGGGTCCACAGACGTCCGCACCTTGATCCTGTTCTGCCTCGTCAGCAGCGAGAAGGAGGAGACCAGGGACTCGCAGAGCTGCGGTATGGAGAGTGACTCGATATGGAGCTCCATGCGGCCGGCCTGGGCCTTCGCCAGATCCAGCAGGTCGTTGATCATGTTCAGAAGACGGTTGCCGCTGGTGATGATGTTCTCGGCATAGCGTTGTCCCTTGTCCCGCTTGAGCAGCCCCGGTTTCTCGCGCAGCACCTGGGCGAAACCGAGAATGGCATTGAGCGGCGTGCGGAACTCGTGCGACATGTTGGCCAGGAACTCGCTCTTGAGCTTATTGGCCTTGAACAGTTCGATATTGCGCTCCGAGAGCTCGGCAATCTTGGCGTCGAGCTGGCGATTGGCCCGGCGCAGCTTCTCCTGCGCGCCCTGGAGATGGTCGAGCATGTGATTGAAGGCGGTCGAAAGCTTTTCGTATTCGTCGGCCGTGGCGATCGAGCTACGGATGTCGAGATTGCCTTCGGCGACGTTGTTCGCCAAAGCCCGCAACTGGCGAATAGGGCGCAGGATCACACGCTGGGTGATCCAGTAAAACGCGACGATGGCGCCGGTGCCGCCGATCAAGCCGGCGATGACGATCCAGACGCGATTGAGGAAGACCATCTTGCGGTAGTCACTGCCGATCCCCTGGGCGCGGACGGCGCCGACCCCGATGACTTTGTTCGGGGAGAACGCCTCGCCCGAGCCTTGCGGATTGTGACAGCCGACGCAACCTTCCGTCGCGCGGAACAGCCGCACGTAGTCACTCTGGAGCAGGCCCTCTGCTTTGCTCAGGGCAATATCGTCGTCCCGTGTCTCTTGCTTACGCAGTTCCTTCAATAGGCGCGTTTGCGTGGCGTTGAGCTGGGCCAGGTCCGCCTCCCCCTCCTCCTGACCCAGGGGCACCCAGACTACCCCCGGACGGTTCGGGTCCTGGGCTTCTCCCTGGCTGTCGAGTTCCGGTCGCGCCATTTCGCCCGGCTCGCGCAGGCGAAAGTGCGACCGCAACAGCGTCGATTCAACGCGCGCTTTGTTGGTGTCCAGCAATACCTTCCGCGTGAGCTGCCGCATCCAGATGTAGGGGATCAACAGCGCGATAATCAGACTAAACAGCACCGCCGCGCCGAACATGATCCTGCACTTCTCGGCCAGCGACAGAGGCGTCAGATGCAGGAATCGCAGAACGCGTTGAAGCTTCTTGCCCAGATCAATACGCATAGATCCACATGACCCTGTCACCAAGGGTTCGTTGCTGGCTCCGAACGAGGGACGACGGATCGTCCCTCGTCCCTATTCTCTCCCGGCCGTCATCGGCTCCTCCCAGGCTGCGGAACGTGAGGATCACGATCCGCGCTTTCCCGCAGGGGCACGCCGTGTCAGGCCTGCTGCGGCCCCTTCTCGACCGCGTGCGAATGCTTCTGCGTCCGCAGATTCAGTTCGTCAAGCTGCTTCTGGTCCACTTCGCTCGGGGCGTCGGTGAGCAGGCACTGGCCGCGCTGCGTCTTCGGGAAGGCAATCACGTCGCGGATGTTTTCCGTACCGGTCAACAGCATGACGAGCCGGTCCAGGCCGAAGGCGATGCCGCCGTGGGGTGGCGCGCCGTAGTCCAGGGCCTTGAGGAAGAACCCGAACCGATCCTCGGCCTGAGCCCGTGAAATGTTGAGCAGATCGAAGACCTTCTGATGGAGCTCCGGACGATGGATACGAACGCTGCCCCCGCCGATCTCGCTGCCGTTGACGACGATGTCGTACGCCTGCGAGCGGATATGACCTGGATCGCCTTCCAGCTTCTCCAGATCCTCGGGTACGGGCGCCGTGAAGGGATGGTGCAGCGAGTCGTAGCGCTTCTCGTCGGCGTTCCACTCGAACAGCGGGAAATCCACCACCCAGACAAAGGCGAAGCTCTTCGGATCGTACAGTTTCAGATCTCTGGCCACCCGGCAGCGCAGCGGCGCCAGTGCCTTGTTGACCGTCGCCTCGGTGTCCGCGACGAACATCAGGACGTCACCGTCTTTGGCGTCGAAGCGCTCCATCAGTTGCTGCTGCAACTGGGGGCCGAAGAATTTGCCGATCCCACCGATGAAGGTGGGCTTCTCGCCTTCCATTTTGATCTTGAACCATGCCAGGCCCTTGGCGCCGTACTCGGCCACCAGGGCGGTTAGTGTCTTCTCGATGTCACTGCGTGAGTAGGTGTCACCGGCCGGGGCGCAGAAGCCCTTGACCACGCCGCCGTTCTCGATGCACGAGGTGAAGACCTTGAAGCTGCTCTGCTTGGCGATATCACAGATGTCCTTGAGTTTCAAGTCGAAGCGCAGGTCCGGGCGGTCCGTCCCGTAGTCGGCCATGGCCTGCTGATAGGACATCCGCCGGATCGGCAACGCCACCTCGGCGCCCAGGACCTCTTTCCAGATTCGCGCGACCAGATTCGAATGGACCTCGATCACATCGTCGACGTCCACGAAGCTCATCTCGACGTCGATCTGCGTGAACTCCGCCTGGCGGTCCGCCCGCGGATCCTCGTCCCGGAAGCAGCGCACGATCTGGAAATACTTCTCGGCGCCGCTGACCATGAGAATCTGCTTGAACAACTGGGGCGACTG
>CP070782.1:1683947-1693505 GCA_020346325.1 Phycisphaerales bacterium | reverse complement strand
TGCGCACGTTCCAACCCGCCACCGGCCGGCCGGATGGCTGATGTGGCACATTGTATTGTGTATTAACGAAGAACATCTGTTTAGCATATACAATACACGTCTCGCCGCCCGGCGTCAAGCCGAATCCCCGCAATTTGCCCCATGTCGGGGCAGACCCCGTGTCTGCCCGCCCCTGTTCGATGTGGTCGCTCGTCAGGACGGCAGCAATCCTCCCCGCGTCGTGTCACCGGCGTGCGCAATAGACCGGCCCTAGGCAGGGCAGCCACCGTGGGCTGCGCCTGCGGCTGGCGCCCACGCGGTGCAGTGCCGCCCCAGTTCCATACAGCGCCCCTCATTGGCAACGCCATTGACTCATCCCGCCGTTGCGGATACCCTGACGACACCGTGCATTCGAGGAAGATATGCCAGTCTCGTAAGGTGGGCCTTGGCCCACCATGAGGCAGGAGCGGTTTTCGGGGGCGACACGAAAGAACTCGGCGGGGCCAGCCCCACCGTGCGAAACTGGCAAGGCATCTCAGAAAGGAACATGTCGATTGGCGGCGATGGACGTTTTGAGGCACAGGGAGTCTCGCAAGCTGTGGAGGGCATTCGGCCTGTGGGCGGTGCCGGGATTCTTCCTGGCCGTATCGAGTACCACAGTATCGTCAGCGCAATTGCCTGATGGGATCCACGCGCATTACAGGTTTGATGGCGATGGCTCCGACACCTGCAACGCAGGCCACCCATTTGAGTTTAAGGGAGTTGACTTTGCGGGAAACACCCTCTACCTGAATGGGCGTTACGAATATGGTTCAAAGGGCTATCGGGCTGTCGTTGATGTTCCGTGGCTGGCCTATGATTCGTTCACGATCAGCCTGGAGTTCAATCCTGTCTTTTCTGGGAAAAAGGAAGGCTTACTGATCTCCTTTTTGAATCCGGGGCGTACGGAAACGAACAACATCATCACCGGCGGCACGTCCCACAGATGGTTCAGCCTGAGGAGTGGTCAGAACAAGAAACTTGAACTTACACTGAATAACCAGGATTACGTATACACCTTCAAGAAGGCCGTGGTGCAAGAGAAGAGTTGGAATCGAGTCATTTGCTGCGTCGATCTCAAGAACCGGCTCATCAGAACCTTCTACAATCACGCCAGGCAGGAGGATATCCATCTGCCCTCTGATTTCGTGCTTCGTGTCAGGCCTTCGGACAACGATGAGAAGCTGACCTTCACGAATTACTCAAACGGAAGCACCTTCTACGGCTACGTGGACAATCTGCGAATCTGGGATCGAGCACTTCAAGACCACGAAATCTCGAGCCTGGTATTTGATCCCCTTCCCAGACAAGGAGGTCGGACGTTCTACTTGAAATGGGTTGCGCTTATTCTCTGCACAGCGCTGCTGCTCTTTGGGCTCTACCTTCGCGGGACAAGGAAAGTCTCATGGCAACGGTCTTGACTTACGTGTGAGTGGAGTCGGTCGGGCAGGCCCCGCGCTACGGAACGTCACTGGTACCGATTGATGAGGGGGTCTTGGTCAAGGTGATTCGGTCAAAGGTGTGGCCGGCGTTGTCGACGGCGCGGACGGTGAGGGAGTGGGCTGCAACGTTAACATCGACTACGCAGTGGTGGTACACACTGCGGCCAAACTGCCGCACGGGTGGAAACACATCGGGTACCAGCTCGTACAAGGGGCCGCCGCCGCCCCCCGTGACAATGTAGTGGATGCCGTGATGCCCGTAGCGCTCGTAGGCATGGCTGTGGCCCTGGAAGGCGAGATCCACGCCGTGCTGCTCGAACAGGGGCACCAGAGAAGCCTGTACACGAAAATCGTCCCGGTGAGCGCTGGTGTGCGTGAAGGGAGGGTGGTGCAGGACGACCACACGCCAGGTGGCGTTCTGATACTCCGGTGACGTCAGCTCGGCCAGCAGCCAGTCATGCTGGAGGCTGCCGGGCCAGAACGCCTCGTTGCTGTCGAGCCCAATGAACCGCGTGTTGCCGTAGGTCAGGGAAAACCATTTCTGGTTAGGCGGTCGGTCGAAGAAGTAGAAGAACCACACAGGTCCCATGCCGTAATATTCGTGATTGCCCGGAACCGGTAGCAGGAGCGTGTTCACAATCAGCGGCCTGGCGACCTCGAAGAATTCAGGACCCCAGATGTCCAAGTCCCGGCCGTAACTGACCATATCGCCCGTGTGGAAGACGATCTCAGGGTCACTGTTGACAATGCTCTGTATGACCTCGGCGTGGGGACCGGGGCAACTGCGGCTGTCGCCATAGACGGCAAAACGAAAGGAGCGGCTCTGGGCCGGGGCGGTGGCAAACAGCGCCGGACCACTGGCCGCGCTGGCCGACACAATCTCATAGTCGTAAGACGTGTCGGGTACCAGACCGTTCAGCCGGACCGTGTGAAGTGTAACGAGCCCGGGGTCAAACACCACATCCACGCCGGGATTATCGAGGCCGTACGCAACACAACTGTCGGCTGGGACATTGGTCTCCCACGTGATCAGGACCGAGTCGGTGGTGACCTGCTGGAGGTACGGCCCCTTGACAATGGCCACTTCCGGTGAACCGTCCGCCGGATAGGCGTGCCAGGCCACGCCCTCGTATTGCCAGAGGTCGGTTTGATCGTGATCCAGTGCGTATTTCTCGGTCTGGCTCGACGTGTAGAGGTGCCTTGCGAGACTGTCCGACCAGTAGCGATGCACGGGCAGCGTCCCCTCCGGCGCCTGGTTCGGCGGATAGGCGTAGAAGGCGACGCCCTCATAGGTCCACACCTGGGGATAATTATTGATGAGCTTGTCCCGTTCGTCCTCGTCCAGCGTGTAGAAATGGGAACCGAGCGGACCGGACCAGAATCGGTAGACAGGCCTCAGCCCCGGCCCCTCCGGCTGCGCGAACGCTCGGAAGGCGACCTCCTGGTACGTCCATACGTGGCTGTAGTCGGCCATGACGGCGTCTCTCTCGGCCGCGCTGATGGTGTAGAAGTGGCTTGCGTACAGCGGCGACCAGAAGCGCCATACGGCCGAAGGGTCATTCGCACCGCGGGCCGACCCGCACAGCAGCAGCGCCGCCGTCGCGGCGAGCCGCAGCAAAACGCCTACGCGAAAGCAGGTATCCACAGTCCCAGGCCTTCCATTGAGCATGCCTTTCACAGCGAGGGTCTACGCGTGGGCAGCATCCAACTGCCTGTTCTCCATTATACCAAGTGAGTGGTGGCAACAGGAGACATTCCGCCAAGGTGGCTTCCCGGTATTCCACCGAGGCCGGGGCGACCGCTTTGCAGCGCTTCAACATCCAGGGGGATCTGCGAGTGAATCTCCAGCGATCCATGCAAGCGTGGAAAAGGCTTTCCCTGTCACTTAATCCACGGTAGAAAGACATAGGCTTTACGACAAGGGCATGCGTTGCGCGCCGGCCAGCACCGTACATATCCTGCGAGGCTCAGTAGACACCCAGGATCGGCGCCGTGGTTGGGGACTAATGATGATATTAGGTGTACATGTCCATATCTGGCTCGTGATGACACTGTATTTTGTCACGATGTTAGTGATCGGCTGGTGGAGCCGACGGCGAGCCGGAAACTCTGAAGGGTATCTGGTAGGTCACCGTCGGTTCGGGGTGTTCATGATGATCATGCACGCGTTCGGGGCCGGCACCAATCCAGGCGACGCCGCGGGCGTGATCAGCAGAACGGTCTCAAACGGGGTTTCCGGTATCTGGGTCTCCTGGCTGTGGCTGTTCGGCACGCCGTTCTACTGGCTGATTGCCCCGATCATTCGCCGCATGCGCTGCCTGACGATGGCCGATTTCTATGAGGAACGCTTCGGCAAGATCCCCAGCATTCTCTACATTTTCGTCGCCGCGACGGGAATGATCATTTGCCTAGCCAGCGTTCTGCTGGCGACGTCCCGAACGGTGCAGGGCCTGATCGGCCGAACTGCCGACCCCAACGAGACCTGGTTCTTCATCATCCTCTTTGTTACAACCTTCACGTTCATGCTCTACGGCTACTGGGGCGGAATCGTCGCGGCGATACGGGCGGACACGATTCACGGAACGATGATTATCGTCCTGTCCTTCATCGCCATCCCTTCGGTCTTCCAGTTGGGATCGGTCAACGGGCTGGAGGGCATTCGCACGACGCTCGGCGCCGCCTCGACGGATCAGGTCCAGTACTTGCGTCTGTTCGACCCCGCCTCGTTCAACCTGTTGACCATCGTACTCCTGTGCATCAACGCGCCCTTGTCGTCCCTGGCGTTCCCTCATCTGATCTCTGTCTGTGCGGCCGGAAAGACGGAATGGGAGGGTCGTATGGGGTTCAGCTATGGCGCCCTGGCGAAGCGGTTCTGTACCATTGGCTGGTGTCTCCTGGGCCTGGCTTGGCTGACCTGTCTGCTCAATGAAGGAATGACGGTGCACCCGGATGCGGCCTTCGGGGATTCAATTCGGAGGATATTCCCGCCCCTGTTGCAGGGCGTCATGCTCGCCTGCATCATGGCAGCCGCCATGTCTTCGGGCGATGCGTTCCAAGTGACGATCGCCGGACTGATCTCGCAGGGCCTTTACAAGAAGTACCTGAATCCACAGGCGCAGGACGAACAGGTCATGCGCGTCACGAAGCTGGCCGGGATCGGCGTTGTCGTCTCAGCGGTGATTATCGTCATTCTGATGCGCCGTAGTGTAGTGACGACCATCCTGGACTACTTCAATATCCTCGGCCTGGTCGGTGTCTCAGCGGCCCTGGGGCTCGTATGGCGGCGCATGAACGGTGTCGGCATGCTCAGCTGCACGCTCACGGCGACGCTCCTGTTCGTCGTCACACGCTATGGATTCGACTGCTCGCGCCAGGTCACTATCGGCTGCCCGGTCCTGGGAGGACTTCTGGCCGGGATCGTCGGCAGTCTGCTCACTGCCCCACCGCCGGTCGAACAGATCGACAGGTTCTACAAGAAGATCTACTGTCCCATCGGCCAGGACGAGAAGATGGCGTTGTCGTTGGAGGAAATCGTGCCGCCGTCGCGGCGCTGGCTGACGGCCGGCGGGCTGTTCGTGGTCAGGCCCACCCCGCAAACCCTGGTCGGATTCTGGCTGCTGATGGGAATCTGCTTCGCTTGTGTCGGATTCATGATGATGCTGTTTTGAGGATCGGCAACACGGAGTTGACTTGCGGCCGAGAAGGAAGGTTTCGATGACGCTGACAAATCGCCAGAGAATGGATCGAGCGGTCGAGGGCCAAGCGCCAGACCGAGTCCCGTTCGTCCCTTCGGTCTATGAGCATGGGGCGCGTCTTATCGACCGACCCCCGGGGCCGGTCAGTCGCGATCCCGAGCTCATGGCTCAGGCGGCGCTGAAGGCCTACGAACTCTACCAGCATGATATCGTGACCGTCGGTATCGATATCTACAACATCGAGCCGGAAGCGCTGGGGTGCGAGGTCAGCAAAGGCGAGAATGGCTCGATCCCCGGAGTCAAGACCCACCCGTTGGCGTATGCCAGCGCCCTCGAGGTCGATCGGCTCTCTATCCCGCAGGTTGGCAAATCCAACCGTCTGGGCGTCATCGAAGAAGCATGTCAACGCGTCTACGGGGAGATCGGCGAGCGCGTCTGGGTCTACGCGTGCATGAGTGGTCCTTTTTCGCAGGCTGTTGAATTGCGGGGATTCGAACAGTTGGTTATGGACACCCTCGAGGATCCGCCGTTGGTTCACCGGCTGCTGGAGCGAACCACCGAGTTCACGAAGCAGCAGGCCGCGCGCCTGTCCGAGACCGGCTGTGGTGTTAACCTTTACGAATCATGGGCCACGATCCCTTTGATCACTCCCGCGATGTTCAAGGAATACGTCGTGCCCTACAACCGCAAAGTGATCGAGATGATCGTCGGCAACTACAGCACCGAACCCGCGGCGGTCATCATGGGTGGCAATATCGATGTGCTGGTTGATTTCTTCATCGAAGTGGGCACGTCACTGATGGCCGTGGATTACAAAGCCGATTTCGATCTGATCAAGGCCAGGACAGCCGGGACCGATATCATCATTCGTGGTTGTGTCGATCCGAAACTGATCGAGCACGAAGAGTGGGACACCTTGCAGGAATCGATCGATCAGTTGGCCGGAAAATCCCGAGACATGAACAATTTCGTGTGGGGCTGCGGCTGCGTGACCTATGACACCTCGGCCGAGAACCTGTTGCGATTCAAGGATATGTGTCTCAGCGCATAGGGATTCGGTGGAACAAGCCGTGCTCTGCAAGACTGCCCAGGCTGCCCCTCTTTAGAGGCATGGCCCAGTTACTCCTTGAGCCTCCAATCCGTCGCGGATGTGGGTGATGGTGGCGGCCAGTTCGGACGCATAGTCGTCCTGGATCAGTTCGATGGCCGTATCCGGTATTTCGGTCATGAGATCAGCCGGGAGGTCTACGACAATGCCCAGTTCCGCCGCCAGGAGCAGTCGGGCCAGTGTCGTAGGGTCGGCATTGCCCACCATTTTGTGGATCGGCGAAGGAACGCGGTGCTGCGGAGGGTGAATCGATATCGCGTTACATTCGACGGCAGGCGGGACGTTCTTCTTTGCCGTGACGACATACGATCGCCGATCGCTGTTGGCGGTGAACCCGTAGGCTCGATCGGTCGGCAAAAGGACAGGATGGGCTAAAGCCCATCCTACCGCTCTGTTGACCGAAGGGGCTGCGGCCTATCGGATGGTCTTAGAGGTACGGCAATGAACGGACAACTGGCGATAGACAGGGAGAAGGTCGCGGATTTCTGCCGGCGGCATCGCATCCAAGGTCTGGCCATTTTCGGCTCGGCGCTACGGGACGATTTCGGGCCGGGTCATGTGCCCGATTTCTTTCGCCTATCCGACGTGGCGAAGGAACGGTCGGACCACTTCGCCGGTCGGCAGGTGGATCTGCGGACGCCGGAAGACTTGAGTCGATACTTCCGGGGCAAAGTCGTCGCGGAGGCTGAGGTACAGTATGCACGTGGATAACGAGACTCGCGTGCCACACATGCGCGATGCCGCGTGTGAAGCAATGACCATGGCGGCCGGGCTGGTTCGGGCGTCCGGGGTGTCATCATTCGTGCAAGACAAGGCCACTTTTCGGCGTTTTTGGGCCAAGAACGCCATTCAGACGAAAAAGCAAATCCAATCAAAGCCAATTCCGTCCCGGGCTCACGGCCGGCCCCGGCACCTCAAACGCCAAGCGTGTGGGGGCCACGCCCCAAAATTTTCGTTCCGGGCGAATTTCGATATTCGCGCCCGATGCGCGGCGGTATAATCTCGCCGCCCACTTGCAGGCCTCTCTTTGTCAGGGTCCATTGCGGAAAGGCGAAAACGATGTGCCAAACGAGCACGAGGTCTCTGAGAAGACCTCTCATAATCCGGCCGGCCGCCGTGCTGGTCCTCTGCATCACCCTGGGCGTCGGTGCCGCTGAGAGGAGCCCTCAGCAAGATCCGAACGAGGCGGACGCCGTCACGGCGACCAACCGCCCGCTGCGCGAGCCCCAGGCGATGGTCCTGACCGTGGACCAGGGCGAAGGTGATTTGCAGGGCAAAGACGACAAGGTCATCCAGGCCGGCATTGAGTACCTCAACCGCCTGGGCGGCGGCACGTTGCGTCTCGGGCCCGGCGTGTATCTGCTGCGCAACTGCATTTATCTATCCTCCAATATCACGCTGCAAGGCGCCGGCCAGCGCACGATCCTGCGCAAGGCCCCCAGTGTCGTGACGCCCCTGGTGCGGGACTCGGACTGGTTCGAATACGGCGTGCAGGTGGACGACCCCACGGGATTCGTGCCCGGCGGCGGCATCATGCTCCGTACGGAAACCGGCCCCGAAGACTGGCAATACGACGTGCTCCAGGCAACGGTCACAGCCATCCAGGGCGACGTGGTTTATCTCGACGGGTCCACCCAGGAGAACTTCTGGGTCGATGACGAGGCGACGGCCACCACCATCTTCCCCCTCCTGGCGGGTGAGGGCGCCGACGATGTCACCGTCGCCGATCTCGTTCTCGATGGGAATCGGCAGCACAACGAGCACGTCAACGGCAACTTCGCCGGGGCGGTGTTCATCCAGAACTGCAATGCCTGGCATTTCGAGAATGTCACGGCCCGCAACTACAACGGCGACGGCTTCAGCTTCCAGGCCTGCGACGATATCGAATTCGTCAACTGCCACGCGCTGAACAATGCCGACCTCGGGTTCCATCCGGGCAGCGGCTCGCAACGACCCGTGTTCGAGAACTGCGTGGCGCGCGGCAATCGCGAAGGGATCTTCTTCTGCTGGAGTGTCTCCGACGGACTGGTGGACAACTGCACCCTGGCGGAGAACAGCCGCTACGGCATCAGCATCGGCCACCGCGATACGGACAATGTGATCGCTCGCTGTACCATCGAGCGGAACGGCCAGGTCGGCATTCTCTTTCGCGATGAGGACTCCGAGTTTCGCAGCGGGCATCGCAATCGCATCGAGCAATGTACCCTGCGCGACAACGGGGCGGGCCTGACCGGGATCGGAGTCGACATCCGGGGCCGGACGCGCGATGTCACCATCCGTCAGAGCCGCTTCGAGAACGGCACGGACGGATCGCTGCGCGTCGGCATTCGCATCGGCAAACTCGCGCGGCAGATCGTCCTGGAGGACAACACATTCGAGAATGTGCCTACGGAGATTCAGGACCACCGGCTCACGGCGATCCAATCGAAATGATTATGCCGCGAGAAGCGAATCAAACCTGGGGTTCCCTCGGAACGGACGCGAAGCCAAACGTGCGGTCGCGGGCGTCTCGTTCGTCTGGCGTCAGGAACGCCATGAGGGTCGAGCGGAGCATCTCGGCGATGATGAGCATATCGACGGCGGAGGTGTTCTCATCGAGCTTGGGCAGTTCGTCCAGGACGCACCCCTCGGCCTTGCGGCTGAATTCGTCGAGCAGGCGATTCATGATGGCGACCGTTCGGGCCGAAGGGGCCAGGCCGTTCGGGACCGTGCAGCGCAGGCCGTTGCAGAGCCCTTCCAGTTCGAACGTCATCACGAGCAAGGCGGATCGATTGATCTGTTTTTCCTCTGCCATGGGCCCGATTCCCTCATAAAGTCGCAGTTGCGTGATTCGTCCGCAGCGGTCACCATTTTCCTCAGGATCACGGCCCGAGGACCAGTTCTCGAGACTGGCCTGGACGAACGTTCTCGAAAGTCGCGATCAGACCTTCGGCGGCGGACGCCCCTGCCAGGAGAGCATCGATGGGACCGTGCCCCGAGGCAAAGGCCATCACAGAGGCGGCGGCCGCCGTCTTGACGAACTGGCGACGCGAGGTCGGCTCCATGGCGACTCTCCTTCTGGATTTTTCGGAATGGCGGCGCTACCGCGTGGGCGCCGGCACCATACCGAGGCCATTATATCACGGCTGAGCAAAATGGGCACCCCGGATCCACGCAGACCGTGTGCGGCCGACAGATGACACCCAGCGCGGGCCGATCAATCGCGAGCTATGCAAAATAGATGCTTCTCGGCGCGGATGAACAGGCGGCCCTGCGAAACAGCGACACTGGCGTAGCACTTCTCGCCGACCTCGCT
>CP070782.1:1680385-1683847 GCA_020346325.1 Phycisphaerales bacterium | reverse complement strand
TTGAGGACCTTTCGCAACCACAGCGCATCTACGTCCAGCGCCCGACGCAGACGAAAGCACCGCATTTGCATGGGCGTCATCTGCAGGCGAACGAGTCTCCCGGTCGACGGATCCAGTCCGGCAAAATACATCAGCGTCAGATCGGCCCTGAACCGTTCGTGGCCGCGGATTCCCTCGTAGTCGTTGAGGAAATCACCCGCACCGTACAGGATGAGCCTGCCGTTGTAGACCTCGATGCCCTTGACATGGTGTGACGAATGACCGTGAACGATGTCGACCTGAGCCCTGTCAGTCAATTTGTGGGCAAACCCTCTCTGCGCGGCCGGGATCGCGTAGCCCCAGTTGCTCCCCCAGTGGACCGAGACAACGACAACGTCCCGGGCCTGCTTTACCCGCGCCACCTGTTCCCTAATGTGTCGTACGGCCGAATCGGACAGCCCGCTCAACAGGTTGACCCCGGGCCAAGCCTCGGAGGCGGCCCAGGCCCTCGGCACGCCACTTGAGGGCAGCGCATAGGAGAACACAATCACTCTGCCTTTTCCCGGCACCGCCAGCAGGGCCGGTCTTTCTGCCTGTCGGAGATCGCGACCGGCTCCGGTCGTGCTGATCTTGGCGCGCTCCAAAGTCGCTACTGTCTCGGCCAGACCATTGTAGCCCCAGTCCAGAACGTGGTTGTTCGCGAGAGAGCAACAGTCGATCTTCGCCTCGGTCAAACAAGAGATATTCCTCGGATGCATCCGGTAGTGTATCCCCTTGCCGGGCCAATAGTCGTCACTCGCTGTGATGCTCGTCTCCAGGTTGATCAGTCTCAGATCCGGCGCCGCGCGCTGCCATTCCGCCAGGGCGTCTCCCCAGGGATACGAGGACTCCACAGGTTTCGCAATAGGGCCGTGTGCGCGTTCGGCCAGTTCCACGTATTCGGTGGCGGTCCTGACGTACGGCTCATACAGGCGCGGGTCGCTCGGATGGGGAAGGATTTGGTCAATGCCTCGGCCCGTCATGACATCGCCACCCAGGAACAGACTGATCAGTCCTGGCGCTTCGGGGGGGCGGTCGGAGCCGCGCCCGTTAGGAGGCGACCGCCGATCCGCCTCGATACTCGCGCCGCTCAGTGCCACGGCCGCGAGCATGGTCAAGAGGACCGACCCGCGAAAGCCGCAGAGTACCTGCCTGCCATTCATGGCTATGCCCAGTTACGTTGTCCGCGCCGGTTGCCTCGACGTCTTCGCTCAGCCTGGTTCCTTGGCGTAAAACGTGCGCTTATGTTGCTCGGCCAGTTCCTTGAGTTTCCTGGCCACTTTAGGGTATCTGTCCAGCACGTTCGTGGTTTCGAGTGGATCGTTTGCCATGTCAAACAGGGACAGCTCGATCTGCTCCTGGCGGTACTTGCCGGCGGCGCCGTCGTTGCCCGGTTTGACCAGCGTGCGATACCGGTGGGGCAGGTGCAGCTTCCAGCGTCCGTCGCCACTGATGATGCCCTCGAAGGTCCGGCCGGTGGAGAAGGGATAGTACGCGTTGGGGTTGGCTGCGTTGGGTTTGCCGACGATCAGGTCCCAGACATTCCTCCCATCGACCGGATTGCTCGGCAGCTTCGCTCCGGTCAGGTGCGCCACCGTCGGCAGGATGTCGAGCGAACAGAACGTCTTGCTCGAGTAGGTCCCGGCCTGGATCCGGCCTGGATACTTGATAATACAGGCGCTGCGCGTCCCGCCGTCGAAACTGGTTCCTTTGGCTTCCCGGAACGGGGTTCGGCCGGCGTGGTTGCCATAGGAAATCCACGGCCCGTTATCCGAACTGAATAGCACCAGCGTATTGTCTTCAATGCCGTTGGTCTTCAGGGCCTTCATGATTTCACCGACGGACCAGTCGATCTCCATCATGACGTCGCCGTAGAGCCCGGCGCCGGACTTGCCTTTGAACTTCTCGCTGCAAAAGAGCGGCACATGGGGCATCGAGTGCGGGACGTAGAGGAGGAAGGGCTCGTCTTTGTGCCGGCCGATGAAGTCAACGGCGTGCTCGGTGTACCAGGTCGTCAGCATCGGCTGGTGTTCGTTGGTCACCGCCTCGATAGTGACCTTGCCATTGTCCCAGAACTGTAACGGCCACTGCCCCCAGTAGTCGGGATTCTCCGGGTGGAAGGCCCACATGTCGTTGGAATACATCAGCCCGCACGATTCGTCGAAGCCCCGAGCCGGGGGCCGCGTCTCGGGCTGATCGCCCAAGTGCCACTTGCCGAAGACCGCCGTGGCGTACCCGCGCTGCTTGAGCACCTCGCCCATCGTTGCGAACTTTGGATCGAGTCCTCGCGCGCGGGGCGGGTGGGCCCCGAAGACCTTTGTCCGGCCCGGATAGCAGCCGGTCATCAGGGCCGACCGAGATGCCGAGCACACAGCCTGCGGGACGTAGAAATTGTTGTAGCAGCAGCCCTCCTTCGCCAATTGGGCCACGTTGGGCGTGCGGTACCCGGGGCTCGCGAAGGGTTGGAAATCCGCCCAGCCGGAGTCGTCCAGGAAGATGATGACAATGTTGGGGGGCTTGGGGCTCGTTTGTCCCCAGACGCGGCGTGGAAGTCCGACGGATGCCAGGGAAAACGCGGTGGCCTTGAGAAACGCTCGACGGCTGTGTGCGGTTTCCATGAAGCTCATCTCCTCTCAGACGTTGGTTCATTATCTCGGAGCGGCGCTGCCGCACCGGACGGAACGCCGTGTCGAACTGATTATGACCGTAAGAGAAGATCGGCTCAAGAAGATATGCGAATCTCGCCGTGCGCAGGCGTCTCTAATACGACGTGGCTCCGGCGCACGCGGTCGCCGGAGCCACGATCAGATACTCCGATTGATACGGGTTCTATTCAGCAGTCGAGGCCGGATGCCCTAATCCGATGTCATCGATGAAAATCAGGCCTTCACCGCCGGCGCTGGGATTGTCGCGATCACCGACGCCAATGTACATGGTGCCGACACTGCCCAGGTTAACCCCGCCGAATTCGGCCAGCGGAATCAGCCATTCCTGCCAGCCGGAGATGGCTACCGCCGCCGGATTCGGGTGTGTTACCACGGCGGCTCTGCCGTTTGTGTCCTCGACCGCCACATAGAGAGGCTCGACCGCGTTGCCGGTCGCTGGCTGGGCCACGCCGATCTCTGCGATCTGCCAGTTGCCACTGACGCCTCCAGTACTGGTAACGCCTGCAAAGGCGCCCCCCGTGCCCGTGGTGTTGTTGTGGCTGGTCACGGCCAGGCCGATATAGGCGTTGGCCGCCATGTCGATCGTCTGCGGGTTCCACGACATCCCGGTCCAGTTCTCCCCATCAGTGGAGTAGTAGCCACTGAAGGCGTTGCCGGTCCGTTCGATTTTGACCCAGACCGGCTCGCGCAAGGCGATCTGCTCGTCGGTGGCCACAGCGGTGTCGCTCACGGCTGCTTCCCGATTGACCGGACGGGCCTGATAGCGAACGCCGTTGTC
>CP070782.1:1672598-1680285 GCA_020346325.1 Phycisphaerales bacterium | reverse complement strand
GGTCGGACCGCGCCATGCTGTATCGGGCCGAGATCGGTCTTGACACCGATACAAGTCGAATGGCGGTCCTTGTGCAGGAGCTCGTTCAGGGACAAAAATCCGGTGTCATGTTTGGAGTCAGTCCCGCGGCGGAAACCAAAGCGGTTATCGAAGCCGTGCATGGTCTGAACGAAGGCCTCGTGGACGGCACCATCGGGCCAGATCGATGGATCGTGGACAGAGCGGACGGTGTCGTTTGCTCTCACACGGCCGCTGCGCGCGAGAAGATGGTTGTGGCAAGGTCGCAGGGCGTGGCCGTTGTCTCACTCCCTAAGGGTAGGCAGGCCAAGGCCCCGCTGACAGACCGAGAAGTGCAGGAAATCTATCGCACGGGTCGGTCCCTGGAAAGCGCATTTGAATGGCCGCAGGACATGGAATGGACGTATCGTGACGCTCAACTCTATGTGCTCCAGTCGCGGGCTATCACGACGGCGACGGGAATCTCTCAGCAAGACAACCGGGCGTGGTATTTGTCTCTGCATCGCAGTCTGCAGAACCTCACTGACCTCCGTCAAGGGATTGAGAAGAGGTACATCCCTGAAATGATCGCCGACGCCAAACGCCTCGCCAGGGAAGATTTGGCGGCGCTGGATACCGAACGGTTGGCCGAGGCGATCCGCGAACGGCAGCGCATCTGGAACCACTGGCAGAAGGTCTATTGGGATCACTTCATCCCGTTTGCCCACGCCGTAAGGTTGTTTGGACAAGTCTACAATCGCGCGGTCCAGCCGAAGAACCCTTATGAGTTCGCGCAATTGCTGCCCTCGGGATCGCTCAAGAGTGTGGACCGGAACCGCCGCCTTATCTGGATGGCGACCGAAATCCGAGGTCGCACTAAACGGCAAGCGAAATCAGCTGACGGCAAGCATCGCCGTCGCAGCACGCGGGAGGTGATATCGGATATCGCAAGCCAGGCGGACAGTTCGACGCTCCGGTCTCTGCTGGCCACCACATCCGCAGACAGGCAGATGGCGTTTCTAGCGGAGCTGGCGAAGGTGGCTGGGAAGAAGACACCGCGACGCCCGGCTAGCCGCCAGGTCCTCGTCAAACGCTTCCTGGAGTCCTTCCCCATGGCGCAACGGAAGAAGGCCGCCGACCTTCTGGATTTGGCTCAGGTCAGTTACAAGCTGCGCGATGATGACAACATCTACTTGGGCCAAGTCGAGGCCGAGCTGCTAAGGGGCCTACTTGAGGCAAAGCGGCGCTCCCGGAAGGCGACCGCGCTCCGTGTGGCGACAGCAAATGCCGATCAGTTTGTCCGGACCTTGGTCGATCCCGCGTTTCGACCTTCACACCAGAGGCGCGCTTCCAGGCGCGACGCGACCCAGACAGTCAAAGCGCGACAGCTCGTTGGTCAGCCTGCCGGCGAGGGTGTCGCCATCGGTCCGGCCAGAGTCGTGAAACGGCGCGAAGATTTGCTCGACTTCAAGCGAGGCGAGATCCTGGTCTGCGACGCCGTGGACCCCAATATGACCTTCGTGGTACCGCTGGCGGCAGGGGTTGTCGAACGTCGTGGGGGCATGCTCATCCATGGAGCGATCATTGCCCGCGAATACGGTTTGCCCTGTATTACGGGCGTTCCCGATGTGTGCGAGGCTATCGCGACGGGCGACCGCATAACCGTGGACGGCTATCTTGGCATCGTCACGTTGGGGCTGGGGCTTGATAACCCTGCCGCAACCGGGCTCGCGAAGTCGAACTGATTGTTAGCTGGAAGGCCTCCTGGACGGATTCATGGCGGAGGAGTATCCTCATGGAGATCAACCAGATATGTGTAAACCACCCTCTCCATCGTTGCACCGAGCAATCCTTTGACGCTCAAGTTCTGAACTCAGCGCGGCAACACAAGTATAATTACAAAACATGACATAGGTTCTGCTTTGCCCTCGGGATGGCTTTGAAAGGGGATAAGACAATGAAAGCGACCGTCTCCAGCAGTAGTGTCTTAGGGGCCATGTGCGTTCTAGTCAGTGTGGCGATGTCTACCGGCTTCGCCTCTGAGTTTGCGTCGAAACTGTTGATGGATTTCTCAGACGCTTCGGCTGCCAGTCAATGGATTTCTGTGAACGACAGTGTCATGGGTGGCCTCTCAGAAGGCGGCTTCCGGCTGACGGACAACAAGACGCTTGTCTTCTACGGTAGCATATCGCTAGAGAATCGAGGGGGGTTTGCCTCTATTCGTACGCGGCCGAGCGACCTCAACCTGGACGGCTATGACACGATCGCCCTCCGCGTCAGAGGGGATGGCAGGATGTATTACTTCAACTTGAGGACCTCTTCTTACCGCACCGCTGGATCCTATCGTGCACCGCTGAAGACGCAAGAGGGTGCTTGGCAGGAGGTCCGCATCCCTCTGACGGACTTCGGGTACTCGGCCTTCGGGCGGCCTGTCACGGGCGTCGATCCCCTGATGGCGAACAGAATCCAAAGCGTGGGCTTCACGCTGGCGGATAAGCAGGCCGGTCCTTTCCGGCTGGAGGTTGACTGGATCAATGCTGAGAAGGCCACCACCCCCGTTGAACGCACCGCAGCGAAATCACCGGCCGACTCGTCCGGGGACAGGGACATTATGGAAACAGCCGTGGCCGCTGGGCAGTTCAAGACGCTTGTCGCCGCCGTCCAAACTGCGGGGCTCGTTGAGGCACTGAAGGGCGAGGGGCCTCTAACCGTCTTTGCCCCTAGTGACGATGCCTTTGCCAAACTTCCCAGTGGCACTGTGGAGGAGCTTCTTCAGCCGGAAAACCGTGGCAAACTCAAGGCGGTCCTGTCCTATCACGTGGTGCCGGGGAGGATTCTTCTGGGGACCCAGTCGCCGCAAACGCTTCACGGCCAGTCGTTGATAATCAGGACAGCTGGGTCGTTTAAGGTCAACGGGGCCAACGTGATGGTGGCCGACATTGCGGCGTCTAACGGTGTGATTCACATTATCGATAGCGTCCTGATCCCGCCGGCGACGAAGGGAACGCCTCGGGAGGCGGCCAAGGCGGTGATAGAGCTTGCCATTAGACGCGGAGTACCCTTGTTTAATGCCGGACAGCCTTCAGCGTGCACCGCTATCTACGAGGTGGCCATCGAATCTTTGCTGAAATCCCACACCAGTGCCATAGGCGACGAGGACCGCTCTTTGCTACGAAACGCCCTTCGTGAAATGCGCGGTAATAAGGAAGATCCCCGCCAGCAAGCCTGGACGCTAAGGCGAGCCCTTGATGCGGTCTATGAATCGCTTGCCAAAGATTGATGCAATAGCTGCCGCATGCTTCCAGAGTCGCGGACAAAGGCGCTGATCCCAAGGTGAGCACAAAAAGGCCAGGCTCAAGCACCATTTTCTGCTCTTCTGCGTGATCCGAAGCGCCGATGGCGCAGCGGCCCATAGGTCTCTGGCTTGCAGAGAGCCCTACCCATGCAGTAAACTCATCAACGGCGGTAAACGCCTTGATGCAGAGTGATTGTGGTCAAGATGGATAGCATGTCCGCGAGGGCTGAATGAAGCGCAAGTGGCAACAGTTCGGCAACAACCGCCTGCTTATGTCGATTCGGCGCTGGTTCGATGAAGAAGCGGGATCGGATCAGCTTTACGAGCAGAGCACCGAGGAAATCGACTGGGTGCGCATCGTACCGTTCTTGTCGTTGCACTTGGCATGCCTGTTGGTCTTCTGGGTCGGTTGGAGTCCGGTGGCCGTCGGCACAGCATTGGCGCTGTATGTGGTGCGCATGCTGGCGATCACCGGTGTCTACCATCGCTATTTCTCGCATCGCACGTATCAGACCTCTCGTTTCTGGCAGTTCATCGGGGCCCTGCTCGGGGCTACGAGCGCCCAACGTGGACCACTCTGGTGGACGTCTCATCATCGTCATCATCATCGCTTTGCGGATCAGCCGGACGATATCCATTCGCCCGTCCAAAGGGGTTTTCTCTGGAGCCACATGCTTTGGATTATGACCCCGAGATACTTCGCCACCCGGAAACAGTTCGTCAAGGATTGGTCTCGTTTCCCGGAACTCGTCTTTCTGAATCGGTTCGACATCGTACCGCCGCTGGGGTTGCTTATCATCCTATTGATCAGTGGCCGGTTGCTCGGTCTCTATGCCCCTTCGCTTGGTACCTCCGCTCTCCAGATAGCGGTGTGGGGCTTCGCCATTTCCACGGTCGTCCTTTTCCATGCCACCGCGACGATCAACTCGCTGGACCACTTGATTGGGCGGCGGCGCTACAACACGCCCGATCACAGCCGGAACAACTGGTTCCTGGCCCTGATCACGCTGGGCGAGGGGTGGCACAACAACCACCACCATTATCCGATCGCCGCCCGCCAAGGTTTTTTCTGGTGGGAGATCGACGTGACATACTATGTGCTGGTCTTGTTTTGTTGGTTCGGCATCGTTCGCAATCTGACGCCGCTGTCCCCCAAGAAGAGGGACAGTAATCGTATCGACGATGCGGTGCCTGCGCCGCATTGAGACAGCAGTCCTACAGGAGACGATATGCGCATTGCCATTATCGGTAGCGGCATATCCGGTATGGTCGCAGCCTATCTGTTGCACCGCGACCACGAGATCACTGTTTTCGAGGCCAACGACTACCCTGGCGGTCACACACACACGGTCGATGTCACTCTTGACGACACAACGCTACCCGTCGATACCGGCTTTATCGTATTCAACGAACGAACCTATCCGCATTTCGTCCGCCTGTTGCGCATGCTCCAGGTACCCTGGCAGAGTAGTAACATGAGTTTCAGCGTGCACTGTGACCGGACGGGCCTGGAGTATTGCCCGAGTTCGCTCGGGCAGTTCTTTGCTCAACGCCGCAACCTTCTGCGTCCTGGCTTCTGGCGCATGCTCTACGAGATCTTCATCTTCCGACGACACCTGTTGGAGACGGCGAGCCTGCCTGAGTCGGTCACGCTCGGCCAGCACCTGGGGGAACGAGGGTACTCGCGCGCCTTCCGAGAGCACTTCATCGTTCCTATGGGGGCGGCGATCTGGTCGTCGGAGCCGGGCCGGTTCGAAGCCATGCCGGCCTGTATGTTCGCCCGATTCTTCGCCAATCATGGCTTCCTCAACGTGCGCGACCAGCCGCAATGGCTCGTGATCAAGGGCGGATCGCGGGAATATGCCAAAGCCCTGACGGCGCCTTTTCGGGATCGAATTCGCCTGAACTGTCCGGTGCATGCGGTGCGTCGCTTGCCAGACGGTGTGGAAATCGAGAGCGCCAACGCTGCGAACGAACGTTTCGGCCACGCGATTGTGGCGGTTCACAGCGATCAGGCCCTGAGGCTGCTTTCGGATCCGACGGACCGCGAGCGAGAGATCCTGGGGGCCATTGGCTACCTGGACAACCAGGTCGTTCTGCATACCGACACCAGCGCGCTGCCCCAACGTCGTACCGTCTGGGCCAGTTGGAATTATTGCATTCCGCGCGAACCGCAGGCGAGCGTGGCCGTGACGTACAATATGAACATGCTCCAGGCCCTCAAGAGTGACCGCGTATTCTGTGTGACCTTGAATGCGCCACAGCGCATCGATCCAGACCAGGTCGTGCAGCGGATGGTATACGCACATCCTGTCTACACTCCACGAGCCTTGGCGGCGCAGCGACGCCAAGGCGAGATCAGCGGCGCAAACCGAACTCACTACTGCGGTGCGTACTGGGGCAATGGCTTTCATGAGGATGGAGTCAACAGTGCGCTGGCCGTCTGTCGGTATTTCGGCAGGGACTTGAGCGATGCATAGTGCGATCTACGAAGGGACGGTACGTCATCGCCGCTTCGCGCCGGTGCCGAACGAGTTTACTTACCGGCTCTTCATGATGTATTTGGATTTGGCCGAGTTGCCTGACGTCTTTCGTGGTTGTTGGACGTGGTCGGTTACGCGCTTCAACCTGGCCTGCCTGCGCCGCAAGGACCACTTGGGCAATCCGCAGGTGGCCATCGATGAAGCGGTGCGCCGTCTGGTCGCCGAGCACACAGGGACGCGTCCGGCCGGTCCGATTCGTTTGCTCACGCATCTGCGGTACTTTGGGCATTGTTTCAATCCCGTCAGTTTCTTCTACTGCTACGATGCCGAGGACACGCGGATCGAAACGATCGTTGCCGAGATCACCAACACGCCGTGGCATGAGCGATACTGCTACATCTTGCCCGAAACCATGAACGCGCATCGCCATCCATGGAAGCGCTACCGTTTCCCTAAGACCTTTCACGTTTCTCCGTTCATTGGCATGAACGTCGATTACGATTGGCGCTTCCTCGAGCCGGGCGACCGTCTGCAAGTCCACATGGAAGATTATGTCGAAGGGGATAAGCTGTTTGACGCCACGCTGAGCCTGCGCCGCCGGCCGATTGACAGGGCGAACCTACGGCGCGTCCTGGTTCGTTATCCGGCCATGACAGTTCAAGTCGTCACCAAGATTCATTGGCAGGCGCTGCGGCTCTGGCGGAAGGGTGCCCCCTTCTACGTGCACCCGAAGAAACGAGAGCGTGTCCAAGGAGGTGTCTCGTGAAGGGGCAAATCAAGCCGGCCACCCGGAAAGAGTCGCCGTCGCGTAGACCGCGAGCCGCGAATCGCCTGTTACGGCGTGCCGTCCTCGCCCGACTGGAGAGGCTCGCGTGGGGCACGATCACGCTTCGCGAAGAGACTGGGACGCAGCTCTACGGTGAATGCGGCACGGAAGCTACTCCTCAGGTGACGATCACAGTTCACCATCAGCGTCTCTTTGCGTCTCTGGCTCTCGGAGGCAGTGTTGGCGCCGCCGAAGCCTATATGCGAGGGGATTGGTCCTGCGACGACCTGTCCGGCCTTATCCGCATCCTGGTGCAGAACGCCTCGGTCATGTTCGACATCGAAGGCGGATTGACCCGACTGACGCAATCAATGCTACGCTTCTATCATTGGTTGCGACGTAACACCAAACGGGGCAGTCAGTGGAACATTCACGCCCACTATGATCTTGGTAATGATTTCTACGCGCTGTTTCTCGACGAGACGATGACGTATTCCTGCGGCATCTTCAAAACAGCCGCGAGCACCCTGGCCGAGGCCTCCCGGGAAAAGTACGACCGGATCTGCCGCAAGCTGGACCTGACATGTGATGACCATGTCGTCGAAATCGGCTGTGGCTGGGGCGGTTTTGCCGTTCACGCCGCCACGCACTATGGTTGCCGTGTTACCGGGACGACGATCTCACGGCAGCAATACGATTGGGCGAGCAATCGGGTTAAGCAGTTGGGGCTTTCCGACCGTGTGGAGATCCTCCGCCAGGATTACCGTGATCTCGAAGGCACTTACGACAAGTTGGTCAGCATCGAGATGATCGAGGCTGTCGGCCACCAGTATCTCGGTCACTTTTTGCGCGCTTGCAGCAGACTTCTCAAACCCGATGGACTCATGGCGCTACAGGCGATCACGATTGCGGATCAATTCTATACTCAGCACGTCCGCAGTGTCGATTTCATCAAACGCTACATCTTCCCGGGCAGTTGCCTGGTATCCGTGACCGCCCTCTGTCAGACAGCCACGAAAGCAACCGATCTGCGTGCGGTGCACCTTGAGGAGATTTCCCGCCACTACGCCGAGACGTTGCGACGGTGGCGCAGTGCCTTCTTCGATCGAATCGGTGAGGTGAAGGGGCTGGGATTCGATGAGGCTT
>CP070782.1:1669959-1672498 GCA_020346325.1 Phycisphaerales bacterium | reverse complement strand
GGCCCAGCACGTTCCACCGCCCGTGCCGGTCCTGGAGCCGGCACATCGTATCGCCGTAGTCGCCGTCCCGGCCGGTCTGCTGCCACAGCTCGCGGGGCTGCAGACAGGGCACCAGGATCTCCTGGGCCCCGGCCCGGTCCATTTCCTGCCGCACGATCTCGATGATCTTGCGCAGGGTCCGCCACCCGAGGGGCAGGTAGGTGTACGTCCCGCTGGCGACCTTACGGATCAGGCCGGCCCGGATCATCAGTTGGTGGCTGGGGATCTCCGCATCGGCCGGAACTTCCTTTACCGTCGGGATCAACATCTGGCTGTATCTCATCTAGCACGCCTCACACCTGCAACAAAGAGAAGTTGTCAAGAAAGGCAGTTTATAGCCCACTCCGTGCGGTAATTCAAGGCAATTTCACGTGCGGCGGGGTCCACGCCCGCGCACAGGCGCCCGCGTCCGCCCGGGCCCTGTATCGTTCCCGTCGGGAGACGTTATCTCCTTGTGTTTTCGCTCGATGCCGCCTATATTCGTCGGCCTGAGACCGTTGCTGCACCTGCCTCGAAGCCGAATGAAGCGAGGTCGATATGATAGAGGTTGCCCACCTGTGCAAACGCTTCAACGGGACCGTCGCGGTGGACGATGTGAGTTTCGAGGTCCCCCAGGGGACTACCTTCGGCCTGCTCGGTCCCAACGGGGCCGGCAAGACCACGACGATCAACATTCTCTGCGGTTTGCTCCGGCCGGACAGGGGCACCGTTTCACTGGCGGGCCAGACCGACCCAACGCGACCGGCCGTGCGAGCGTCACTGGGCGTCGTGCCCCAGAGTCTGGCTCTCTATGAAGAGCTCACGGCGCAGGGCAATCTGGAATTCTTCGCACTGATCAACGGGCTTTCCGGCCGCCAACTCAAGGAACGCGTCACGGCGTGCCTGGAGATGGCCGGACTGACCCAGCGACGCAAGGACAAGGTCGCGACCTTCAGCGGGGGCATGAAACGCCGGCTCAACCTGGTCTGTTCGCTCCTGCATGAACCCCGCATTCTGCTGCTGGACGAACCGACAGTCGGTGTCGATCCCCAGTCGCGTAACCTGATTTTCGACAGCATCGAGAAGCTCAAGGGCGAGGGCCACACCATCATCTACACCACGCACTACATGGAAGAGGCTCAGCGCCTCTGCGACCGCGTGGCGATTCTCGACCATGGCAGGATGCTCGCGCTGGACACGGTTGAGAACCTGATCGCCCGACATGGGGGGCCTTCTCATATCGAGGCTGAGTTGGAGGACGCGCCGGAGAATCTCGAGGAACTGGCCGGCCGCATAGGAGGCGAGGAGTTCCGCGTCGACCAGAACACGGTCCGCTTCGCGACCACCGAACCCATGCAGAGTCTGGCCGGCCTCAATCAGAGCGGACTGCGCTTCCGCGCCCTGAAAGTCGAGACTGCCAACCTCGAAGATGTCTTTCTGAACCTGACCGGAAGGAGGTTGCGCGACTGATGGGAAAGCTCGCAGCGCTGGCCTACAAGGATTTCCGTGTTCTGGTCGCCGACAAAGGCAATCTGTTCTGGGTCTTCGTGTTTCCCGCGGTTTTTGCGCTGCTGTTCGGAGCCGTGTACTCGGGGGCCGACGACGGACCCTCGGGAATGAAGGTCGCCGTGGTCGACGAGGACGAGAGCGAATTCTCGCAACTCTATGTGTCCCACCTCGAATCCGACGAGGCTCTCCGTGTCACCCGCCTCGATCGTGAACAGGCTTTGACGGATGTGCGCAAGGGCAAGCAAGCCGCAGCGATCCTGATCGAGCCCGGGTTCGGCGACGGCTTCAGTGCGATGTTCGACGCCAACGATACCAAGCTCCAGATTGCCCAGGACCCGGGGCGGCGCATGGAAGGAGCCTACCTTCAGGGGTTGCTCGCCAAAGCGCAGTTCGAAGTGCTGGGCAAGCAGTTCCAGGACCGCCAGTGGATGCGTGGGCAGATGGATGATTGGCGTGCCGAAATCACGACCGACGACATGCCCGCCGAGGATGTCAATGTCTTTCTGCGCTACTTCGACGCAATGGACGCCTTCCTGGACGACGTCAACGACCAGACCTACGAAAGCGGATTCGGCGACGGGTTGCTCAATATCGCGACGGTCGACGTCCAACGCGAATACGACGGGCCCAAAACCTCGTTTCAGATCACGTTTCCCCAAGCCATGATCTTCGGCATCCTCAGTTGCGCCGCGACCTTCGCCGTTTCGATCGTGCGTGAGCGCACCGCCGGCACGTTTCAGCGTCTGTGCATTGGACCGATTTCGCAGGCACATATTCTGGCCGGCAAGGGACTGGCCTGTGCCATGACGTGCGCGCTGGTCATCGGTCTGTTGACCCTGGGAGGGCGGCTGATCTTCCAGGTTCCCATCGGCCGTCCACTCCTGTTCGCCCTGGCGGCCGGCTGCACGGTGTCATGTTTCGTCGGCCTGATGATGTTTGTCTCGACACTGGGCAAGACCGAGCAAAGCGTCGGCGGGGCCGGCTGGGCCATGCTCATGATCATGGCCATGTT
>CP070782.1:1666371-1669859 GCA_020346325.1 Phycisphaerales bacterium | reverse complement strand
CCCGGCCGCGGGCAGCGACCGTCTGGTCCGGATCACTGAACTCAAGAACGCCAGTTCCACCTACGTCGTCGTCGAAGAAAACGACAACCGCGACTATAACATGGATGCCTGGGCGTTCGATCCGTACCAGTTCATCCTGATCGATACCATCGCGGTCTTCCACAACAACGTGACCATGTTCGGCTATGCCGACGGCCACGCCGCGAAAAAGACCTGGAGTGATCCGCGCACCCAACAATGGTCCAACGAAATACGCGACGGCACCCGCTACCCCGACATGACCGGCCTGAGCGACCCCGACAACCCCGACATCCGCTGGCTTGCAGCGCACTATCCCCGAAAGCACTGACCCACCACACGAGCAGGACAGTTCGCGGATTAACAGGCAAGGGATCGGGAGGATTCACCGTGAGGATCGAATACTTTCATGCTTCGAAGTATGGCAATGAAGCCACGGTCGCGGAGGAGTTCCAAAAGCAGATGGCCGCCAAGGGGGTGATCTTGTCCACGCTGTGACTGGCCTGTTCCACCAGCCCATCGCCGCCCGCAACCTAGCAGTCAAAACCCAACACTCACAACTCTATCGTGTCGGCCAGACGTCGTTATAGCTGACCAGTTGGATGCCTTTCTTCTCGATCGTCGCCTTGACCTTCTTGCTGGTGAAGGCCTTGGTCACGGCGTCGCGATGGGCCGCGACATTCCAGTACCCTTCGTGTCCGATCGCCCGCATTTCCTCGGTGTCCAGGCCCGGGTGCTCGACCAGGATATAGATGCCGGGCGTCAGCGCTTCCAGCGCCTTGATCAGTGCCGCCTCGCGCTGTGCGGCCGTGGCGTCGTTGCCGACGCCCCAGCGAAAATACTTGGCCCCGGGCGTTTCGACCGGCAGCTTGTACTCTTTCGCCAGTTTCTGCACCAGGGCCCGCAACTCGGGCGTGCTGCTGGGCGTGCCCATGTGACTGCTCAGATGCGTTACCTGCGGGATCTCCCGCACCGCCAGCTCGATCTGGGCGCGCAGCTCCTTCTCCACCTCGTGGATGTTCCACTTCGATTCGAGGAAGCCCGTGTTCGGCGGGAAGTTCGACCGCTGGCTCGTCGTCGGGAAGAAGTGCCCGTTCTTGTCCACCAGGCTCGGCGCCTGGGTCAGCGGGCCCCACTTGTAGTTGGCCCACTCGCTGGTCAGTGTCAGGTGCACGCCCACGTCGTAGCCCGGGTTGGCGCGCAGCATCTGGGCCGCCTCGTTGAACCACGGACACGGCACCATAACTTCGACGCTACGCACGATCCCCTCGCGGTAGCTCTGGATGCAGGCGAGGTTGGCCGCATGAGACGAGCCGATATCGTCGGCCCGCACGATCAGCTTGATCGCGCCGTCGCCCTCGGTACCCTGAGCGGCGGCACCAAACATCAGCAGGAGCGCCAGCACCGTGCTGAGCCACGTGGAAATACCTGTTCCCTTCATCGCAAAACCTCACCTTCCGAGAACATCTCTGGGAGAATCGCAGAGCCCTTGGCCATGGCCCCGCCGCATCAGGCCCATCCGCCGGCCACGCCGCCAGACCATTCGCGGCCCGCCATTATAGCCCAATTCCCCCTCCAGGCAAGCTTTTTGCCACTCAACGTAGGGCAAGCGTCCCCGCTCGCCCAAATGCCTCGGCCTTCGGGACAGACCACCACTAGGGCTCATGTGGACTGTTGACTCGGATTGTTCGTGGCCTGGGCTGCTTCTGATGCTGTGTCGAGTCCGCAAAGGGAGTTTGGGCATGCAGCTTTCAGCCTGCCACTCTGCTGTCTGGCTCGTCAAGAATATGGTCGTCAGAATTGCCCCGCCCCAATGCGGAAGTCATAATGTGCCTGCGATATCCTTGGTGAGACCGGAAATGTTATGCGGAAACCATGTAAGAAGCCCGGTGGCACACGGGGCATTATCACGTCTTTGGCGTTATTGGCTTTACTCGCCTTGAGCGGCGGGGTCTTATAGGGGCGCACCCACGAGATCAGCGTGTGATCAGGAAACCATATATACATGGTTGTGTGAGAAGAGACCATGAGACTGCTGGAAGACATGGTGCTGACGGAGTCCATCGCGATCAGGGCAACGCCAGAGAAGGTCTTTCGGTTCTTCCTGAACATTGTCGATGACGCTACCTACCGCGCGTGGCACCCGGAAGACCACGTTGCCTCGCGCTGGATCAAGGGCGAGCCCTGGGAGGAGGGCTCTGTTGTCTACGCCGAGGAGTATCTTCATGGCAAACTGCACAAGCTCAAATTGCTTATTACGAAAGTAGTGCCAAATCGTAGGATCGAGTTCGCTCCGCTATCTCGTATCCTTCGGATTTACTTCCCCAAGAACACTTTTTCGATAGAGCCCAAAGAGAATTCGTGTGTGTTTACTGCCACAGGATGTGTTCGTGTTGGATGGCTGCTGAAAACCTTCGCCAGGAAGAAGCTGGGTCACGGACTTTCGTGTGTCAAGAAGCATATGCAGGAAGAAGGAGAGAATCTGAAGCGGATCCTTGAAAGCGGAAGTCCACACAACCAAGCAGTCGCGGCGACGTCCTGAAGGCCGCGCCGCACTGCAATCGTTAGGTATCATGCGCAGCGCCAATCGAGCCGGTGACTATAGAACTCGCTGTCTGCAGTGAATTGAGGTTGAAATGAAGTCTTTGATCTTTGCCTTCTGTGTTGTGTTTGCGTTTGGCGATCTGCGCGCGCAGACGAATGTCTGGCAGCCGTCGTCGGGACATACGCAAATCCCGATCTGGCCGGGGGCGGCGCCTGATCCGGAGCCGGTCCCGGGGCCGGAGTTCGCGGAAACGACAACAAAGCTGATTGCCGGCAAGCCGGCTATTGTCGTCAACAATGTGTCGCAGCCGACGATGACGGTTTACCCGCCCAAGGGAGAGAATACCGGAGCGGCGGTGGTCGTATTTCCCGGCGGAGGCTATAAGGTTCTGGCCACCGATCTGGAAGGCACGGAGATCTGTGACTGGCTGACGGCCAAAGGGATAACCGCGGTGCTGTTGAAATACCGCGTGCCGACTCTGAGATTCGAGGGGTATCGGGAGTCGCGGCAGGCGTTGCAAGATGCGCAGAGGACGGTGGGGTTGGTGCGTTTTCGCGCTGCCGAGTGGCATATCGATCCGCACAAGATTGGAGTGATCGGGTTTTCGGCAGGGGGGCATATGGTCGCGGCGATGAGCACGCGTTTTGACAAGCGTTTGTATCCGGCGGTAGATGCGGCCGACAAAGAAAGCTGCCGCCCGGATTTTGCCATAGCGCTGTATCCGGGACACCTGTGGCATCCCAATAAAGACTTTCTTTTGAATCCGAACGTTCCTGTCACCGGCAATACGCCGCCGACGTTCTTGTTGCAGGCGGTGAATGACCCGGTGGACCCTGTGGAGAACTCGGTGGTTTACTTCATGGCGCTGAAGAAGGCTGGGGTTCCCGTCGAGATGCATTTGTATGCGGAAGGCGGGCACGCGTTT
>CP070782.1:1657484-1666271 GCA_020346325.1 Phycisphaerales bacterium | reverse complement strand
GCTCGGCGCGGTAGCCTGGCACTTCCTGGCCGTCGACTGTCCCTGGGCCGTATTGACCGCGCACGAAACAACTGTTCCAATGGTCCGGTTGGAAAGGTCGGATGGAGCGCAGGAGCTTGGCCTTTTCATCGCGAATGTGGTCGGCATGAAATGAAATCGGCGGCTCCATGGCGACCAGCGCCATCATTTGAAGCATGTGGTTCTGGAACATATCGCGCAGGGCGCCGGATTTGTCGTAGTAGCTGGCCCGGTGTTCGACCCCCAGCATCTCGGCGATGGTGACCTGAATGTTATCGATGTGATTGCGATTCCAGACCGGTTCGAAGATGGCGTTGGCGAAACGCAAAATCATGATGTTCTGGACGGTTTCCTTGCCGAGGTAGTGGTCGATGCGATAGATCTGTGTTTCGTCAAACCACTTGTAGAGGACATCATTCAACTCTGCGGCGGTGTGTCGGTTACGGCCGAAAGGTTTCTCCACCACCAGCCGGGCACATTGCGGGCAGTCGGGGGCGTCCCTTCGGGATAGTCCCGCCTGTCCCAAGTGCTCCGTGACGTTTCCATACAGCAGGGGGGGCACCGCCAGATAGAAAATGTTGCAGCCATCGACGCCGTGCTTCTGCCGGATCTCGGCCAGCCGGCCCTTGATCCTGCCATAGAAAGCCGGGTCGCCGTAGTCGCCACTGAGGTAGTAGAGTTTCTCGGCAAGAGCCCCCGTGAGAGCGGCAGGGACATCGGCGGCGTGTTCGGCCAAGGCCTCCCGGGCGAGCTGACGAAACTGCTCGTCGGAATACTCCTTGCGCCCGCAGCCCAGCACACAGAAGTGCTCGTTCAGCAAGCCGCGCTGCTGGATCTGCACGAGGCTGGGCAGCAGCTTGCGGTGGGCCAGGTCTCCGGAGGCTCCGAAAACGACCAGGGCGGTTGGCGGGGCAGCCGTCTCGGCACAGACAATATCCAGCGCCGCTACCGAGGGTTGGATGTCTTGAACTGCCATGATGATTGCCTCCCGCCGGGCCTGTAGCGGCCCGGCGCCGGCATTGAGAAGAAGGTGGAATGATTAGTCTTCGACCGGTTCGAACTGGTCCTTATCCGCACCGCACTCCGGGCAAACCCAGTCGTCGGGCAGGTCTGCAAACGCAGTTCCCGGCGCAACACCACTATCAGGGTCGCCGGCGGCGGGGTCGTAAACATAACCACATAACACACATTTGTACTTCATAATCGGCGTCCTTTCTTGCTCTTAGAGTATGAGTGTGATATCGATGGGCCGCTAGGCACTTAATGCCGTAAGCTGCCGCCGGAGGTCTGCGACGTGCTTGACCTCTTCTCGGATGATAACCTCAATCTTCTCGCGACCCGCCTTGGCCGTCACCAGGTCCTTGAGGCCGACATAGAACAGCACGGAATTCTTCTCTGCGCTGATGGCGATCTCGAGCAATTCCTGCGCCGACTCGTTGCCGGTCAACTTCTCCGTCGGGCTCTTCATCCCTTCGCTGCCTTTGCCGTCCGCCATCGTCTGAAGGTACAGCGTAGCTTCGTTGTACGGATCGAACGCGGTGGCGGTCTTCTCTTGGGCCGCCAGCTCTTGGCGCATCGCCTGGAATGTTTGCAGATGTCCGTCTTCCATCGTCGCCATGTTCAGAAACAGGTCCTTCATCTCCTGGCTGCTGGCCTTGCCGGCGGCTTCGCGATAGAACTTGGCGCCGTTGCGCTCGATCTGTTCGGCCATCTCGAAAACCTCATCGGCATTGAAAGTCACGCTCATAGCCCTATGCTCCTTCCTGTGTCGGTGATGTAAACGTTCGCTGGCCCAACTCGCGATCGATCATGAACATGGCGCCGGGAGCTTTCTCAGCCATCTTAAGATTCTGGACCACCGTGTCAACTGAGGTTTCCTCTTCGACCTGCTCGTTGACGAACCATTGCAGAAAGGCGTTGGCGGCGTGATCCTTTTCGGCTATCGCCAGATCCACGAGTTCGTTGATCCGACCGGTGATATACTGTTCGTGCTCGTAGGCCCCCTCGAACGCCGCCAGGGGAGACTTCCAGTCCTTGGGCGGCTGCTCGATGGGCCGGAGGACAACGCGGCCCCCACGCTCGATCACGAAGTCGTAGATCTTCATGGCATGGGCGGTCTCTTCCTGCACCTGGATGCGCATCCAACTGGCGCAGCCCGGAAGGTTCTCTTCTTCAAAGTAAGCGGCCATGGCCAGATAGATATACGCGGAGTAGAATTCTGCGTTGATCTGGTCGTTCAGCGCCTTCTCCATCTTCTTGCCGATCATGGTTATTTTCCTTCCCAGAGTCCGTGGACGTTACAATGTTCCCGGGCGGTTACCGACGTGGCCTCCACCCAGAACGTGGCCTCGGCGGCCGTACCCGGTGTCAGAAATTGGTGATAAGCCTTGCCATCTGCGAGAAGCTCAATCCATTCGATATAGTGCTTCTCCTCCATGGGATGCGGGATGCTGCCGACCTTGACCTTGAAACCGCCGTCGATCTTCTCAATGACGGGTACGTGCTTCTCCGTAGCGGCGTCGGCCGTCTTGGCGTCGAGGTGTTCCATCGGCTTTCCGCAGCAGAGCAATTCCCCGGCGCTACCGGTGAGAACCTCGACAATATTGCCGCATCCCGAACACTTGTATATTTCCAGTCGTTTCGCCATAAAATCTTACCTTTCCATGTTGCACTCTTCTTTGTTTCGGTCTTGCGCGGCAGTGACACGAGAGCCCACCGCTGATCCCCAGGAGTGAGTCGCGCTCTACAACGCTTCCTTGACCCCCGCCAGGGCCGCTTCGTAATCCGGCTCGGTGGTCACCTCTTTGACAAGTTCCATGTAGCGAACGACGCCTTCCTTGTCCACCACAAAGACGGCACGCGCCAGCAAGCGGAGGTCTTTGATGAGTGCGCCGTACGAACGCCCAAAGGCCACATCCCGGTGGTCGGATAGTGTCTGAACGTTCTTGACTCCCGCAGCCCCACACCAGCGTGCCTGAGCGAAGGGCAGATCCGTGCTGACGGCCACCACGACGACGTCGTCACCCAGATTCGCGGCCTCTTCATTGAATCGGCGCGTCTCCGCATCACACACGGGCGTATCCAGCGACGGGACCGCGATCAGGACGCAAACCTTGCCCTTGAACGAGGACAATTGGACGGCTGAGAGATCGTTGGCTACGAGTTCGACGTCTGGCGCCGGCTGGCCCACTTTGATTTCCGGGCCCAGCAGGGTGACGGGATTGCCTTTGAGTGTTACCAAGCCGGTTCGCTCTTCCATGGTTTTCTCCTTGCTCTCGTCTGTGTCTTGGCAGCCCGCTGTCGGGCCCAGCACAATCGGACCCTTTACCAGAGTTCCGATGAACGCACGCATTGGCTCACGTGTCTTTCCGGGTGACTTAGCTGCCGGGCCATGCCAATGTTCGGACTTGGCGGGGCAGGTGATTGACACCTGCCCCGGTTCGTCAATCGTCATCGCACCAACGTCCGAAGGGCATCACACCCTGGCATATCCGTTCTCAGTAGTTCGCGGCCTCCAATTCGAAATGGGCTTGCGGATGGGCACACGCCGCGCAGACTTTGGGGGCTTCGGTGCCCTCGTGGACATAGCCACAGTTGCGGCACACCCATCGCACCGGTGCCGGACGCTTGAAGACCGTGCCATCGGTGATGTTCTTGGCCAGGGCGAGGTAGCGATCCTCGTGCCGCTTTTCTGCTACGGCGATCATCTTGAACACCGCCGCGACCTCGGCCAGGCCTTCCGATTCCGCCACCTTGGCGAAGTTCGGGTACATTTCCGTGGTCTCGTAGTGTTCACCGGCCGCGGCGGCCTTGAGGTTTTCCAGCGTACTGCCGATCACGCCAGCCGGGAACGCGGCCTGGATCTCGACCTCGCCGCCCTCGAGGAATTTGAACAGCCGCTTGGCGTGCTCCTTCTCCTGATTGGCCGTCTCCTCGAAGATGGCCGCCATTTGGACGTAACCTTCCTTCTTGGCGGTGCTGGCGTAGTACGTGTACCGATTTCGGGCTTGAGATTCTCCAGCAAAGGCCGCCAGTAGGTTCTTTTCTGTTTCCGTACCTTTTAAACTCATTCGTGACCTCCATTGACTTGGGGTAAAAGGAGATTTAACTGTGAAGTCTTCAGCACGTCTCGTCATTTTGGCGACATTGGTCGCACAGTCCTTCCACGTATACGGTGGTCCGCAGGACCGCAAACTCCGCGGGAAGGTTCTTAGGCAAGGGGATCTGATCGTAAGGCTCGTGGTGAAAGTCGATGATCCGCTTACACCGGACGCATTTGAAATGCTGGTGGTCAGCGAGATTCGCGTCATACCGTTTGGCGTCACCAGATCCTTCCACGATAAAGGCCGCGCCGATGTCATTGAGGGTCAGGAGGGTGCGATTGACCGTGTCCAGTGAGACGGAAGGGAAGGCCTATCGCACCTGGCGAAATACCATCTCCGCTGAGGGGTGCTCGGTGGTCTCCACCAGGGCGCGGTAGATCGCCGTACGCTGGGGGGTGATCCTCAGCCCGGCCTCATGACATTTCGCGTGGAACGCCACCATTCGCTCTTCCACTTCCTGCTTGCTGATGCCGTCGGTTGTTCGACCCATCGTTGTTCCTCGCTATCGCGGTTTCCATCTGACCCTATGTCACCAGGTGCGATTCTATTGTAGATGTATCGTAGCGAGTACTATATAGTTGCACATCCTTTTTGTCCAGCGGTTTTTCTGATTTCGCGGAAATTTTTCCCCTTGGTATCTGTCACCGCCAACGATAGCCGTACGCCCCCCGTGGACAGGAGTTCTGTAATGTCCTGCGGAAATATGGTCTTTTCTCGTATTCGGTGCCCAGGAGTGCGCAGGATGGCCCCGCGGCTGGCGATCTGGGCCGACAGGGGGGCAGTCGTCTATTTCCAGGTGCAGCGCCGCACGGTCAGACGGGGGTCGCCGTGGCAATCCGTGCAAACCTTGCTCTCGGCGGCATTCGCAAAGACGGGCTCGTGCTCTGGAATGTCGATCTCGTCCTGGGGATGGCACCGCATGCAGGATGGGTTGATGTTTGCCTTGGGATACATGATGTCAGGGGCGGTTCCGTTTCCGCCGGAACCCCAGGATTCGTCGGCGATATGGGCATCGCTTTCCCCGTGACAGCCGGCACAGCCGATGTTTGCGCGGGCGTGAGTCGCGGCGATCTCCTCGTTCAGGTAATTGGCGTGACAGACGAAGCAGCGCGTGTTATCGGCGACCGGGCCGTCCAACTCGGCCGGGGCAGAGTCGTCCTCCAGAAGCAGAAGCGGTTCATCTTCGAGAAGCAGCAGAGGTGCCTCCCTTGGCTCGGACGACTGACTTGCGATGGGATCTTGCGGATCACCGTCTTGGACGACCACCACCGATTCGGAAGGATTGCCGTTCCGGTCGCAGCCGTTTGTTGCTATCAGGGCAACGACTGTCAGATAAATGCAGAGGCAATGTCTTAGTTGAGAGTCTCTAGCAGTGAAGATAGGGCGCATCCATCTCTCCCGTGTCGGAGTTGTCTCTGGCTAAGCGTGTTAATCAGACGTATCGCCAGTTCTTGAGCCACTGATAGTGGTTAGGCAGGGTCGCCCACGCCTGTCTGCTCACCGTTTCCAGTTCGGCCCGTTCTCGAATATCCAACTGGCGCCGCTCCGACACGGCCTTGATCACGTTCTCCACCTCTTCCGGCCGGTTCATGCCTGGAATGGGAATGACGGTGTTGCTATGAAGAATGTAGCGCAGGGCCAGACGGCCGCGACGGTTGTCCTGCTCGGGGTCTTGGTGGGCAAACAGGGATGAGGCCGCGAATGGTTTGATCCCGAACGCGCCGACGTCACGCTGCTTCAGCGCCTCGAACAGACTGTCTTTCGGTGCCCGCTTGGTCATCGTCGTGAAGGGGAAGCAAACCACCTCGATTTGCGGAAAGTACTCGATCATGAACTTGATCCAGCGCCGATCGTGTGAGGAGAAGCCGACGAAACGCGCCTTTCCCTGTTTCTTGGCCTTCTCCAGCGCCTCGACGATTTCGCAGGCCGTGTTGAACGAGTGCCGGCCACCCGGTTCCAGGCAGGTGATACGCCACAGATCGGTATATTCCTGCCTCGAGTCTCTCAGCAGTTCATCCAGCGAGCCCAGCAATTTCTTGGAGGTGCGGAAGTCTTCCTGGCGGACTTCCTTGGCGCCATGCGACAGGGCCAGATAGACCTTGTCGCGTTTGCCCCGCAGGGCTTTGGCGTCCCGTTTGACCTCGTTGTCCCAGCAGGCGTCAATGTAGTTGATGCCGGCGTCCATGCAGCGGCTGATGATGTCCGCCCGCTCTCTGTCGTTGCTGCGCGAATGGCCCCCGAGGGCGACAGCCGAGACCATGATGTTGGTCTTACCCAGCCGGCGGTACTCCATGTCGGGGTTGTAGCTGAGAATCTTGGAGGTGCTTTCCGTGGCCCGGGCGGTGCCTAGTCCGATGGCGACACCGGCGGCGGTGGCAGCGGCTTGGTGCATGAACTGACGGCGGGAAACAGAGTTGTCATTCATCGCGTTCTCCTTGGCAATCACGCCCTGAGGGACGTTGGACAATCAGACGACAACGATCAGATCGTATCATAGCATGATAGCGTACCGCGTGTCAAAAATCTACCGTAATAGACGGGAGGTCTGCGCCGGACTACCTGCCCGCCTTCGGGATGGGGCGGTTGCTCTCCAGGCGAAAGAGAACGTAAACCTCTTCGTCCGTGAGGGGGCGGTTGTAGATCCGTACATCGTCGAGGCAACCCTGGAATCCCGGTCCGATCCGGACATCGAGTTCGTTGCCGGTTTCAAGGGGCCAGAGGTCCAACAGTCCGATGTCGTGAATCTCGGCAATGGCCCCGTCCAGATAGAGCGTCACGTCGTCGTGCAGGTTGGGCAGTTCCGCTTCCCGAACAACGGCCGCGACGTGATGCCATTCGTCGTCATGCGTCTCGGCATTCATGTAGAGATAGCCGCCGTGCGGCGTGACGCCGACGCGGCCTCGAACGAACCCGAAGTTCCACATCTTGCCGAAATCGTTCGTGCCCCAGGAGATGATCCGGCCTCGCGTGCGCGCCGTCTTGATCCAGGCCGAGACAGTTCGCGGCCGCGTTCCGGTGACGCCTTTGTAGTCGGAAATCTCGACGAGGCTGTCACCGCCTTCGAGCCTGATAGCCTTGCCCGTCTTGCCGGGCGCCGAATTCGTCTCAAAGGATAGATTTCCCTTGAGCGTTCCGTTCCGGCCGTGTGGCGAAGCGTCGGCTGCGGTTTTCCCCGTGGTCTCATCGAACTTCCACCACGCAGCCAGATTGGGGTCCTTGTCCAGCGCGACGGGTTGGACGGCCTGTGCGCTACCGGCCGCCAGAAAGATCAGAAACAGTGTCCAGCCAAGTGATGCGTCCCTTTGAATCATGGTTCTTCTCCCGAGCCTCATTTGGTTGTCCGTAGCTACACGTGCCATGGGCTCCGCATGGGTTTGGATAGCATGCGGTTGGCTTCTTCGCTGTTGGTGAAGCGCTCCTCGGTTGGGTCCCAGCGCAACTTCGCCCGGAGGCGCATCGCGATATTGCCCAGGTGGCAGATCGAGACGGAGCGATGGCCGATTTCCGCCGGGGCAGCCGTCTGCGCCCGGCTCTTGACGCAGTCGAGGAAGTTGCGGTGATGGTCGTTGCTCTGGTACAGGTGAATCTCGTTCGGGCCGATGACGGTTGCCTTCAGCGATTCGGGATGGCAGGTGATCTCGTCCGAATAGACCGGCAACTGGATCCAGCCTTCGCTCCCTTCGAAGCGATAGATCTCGTTCTTCTGGGTTCTACAGATCAGTTCGGCACCGTTGGCGTAGCGGGCGCGGAAGTGGACCTTGGTGGCGGTGGTGAACAGGCCGTCGGAGGGGAATTCGCCGCCCAAGTCCTCGACCTCGACGGGACCCGTCTCATCTGTGCCATTGGCGCACTGAACGATGTCGATTCCATGCGCGCCCAGGTTCGTCGTCTGACCGCCTGAATAGTCGGCCCCGAAACGGAAGGTATACAGGCAGCGGTCCTTGTGATAGGGTGCCCACGGCGCCGGCCCGAGCCACATGTCGTAGTCCAGCCAATCGGGTACCGGCATCGGCTCCCAGTCGCTGGGCGGGGCCTGCTTGTTGTTGGGCCCGATGGCGACCAAGGCTCTCTGGAACTTGCCGATGCGGCCGTTGCGGATCAGTTCGCAGATGAAGCGGTACAGGGCGTTGGAACGACGCTGGGTACCGGTCTGGAAAACGGTGTTGTACCGTTGCACGGCCTGAGCGATGGTGCGACCCTGGGTCAGGGTCAGACTCAGCGGCTTTTCGCAATAGACGTCTTTGCCGCTGGCGGCCGCCGCGATGGCGGGGAGCGCGTGCCAGTGACCGGGGGTCGTGACACAGACGGCGTCGATGTCGTCCCGGGCGATGATCTCGCGGAAATCCACATAGGCATCACAATCCCGGTAGTCTCCCGCTCGGTTCTTCTGGGTGTAGTGGTCCTCGACGATACTGCGGGCCGGCTCGCGACCGAACCAGGCGCCCTTCCAACCTTTCTTGTACCAGTGGCCGTACTGGTCGCTGGCCTTGACCACATCGCAGACGGCAAGTACCTGGACATCGCGCTGGGCCAGAAACGCCCGCATGTTGTTCGTGCCCATTCCCCCGACCACAATGAATCCCATGGTGACCCGCTCACTGGGGATCACACTGTCGCCCTTGCCCAGTGCCGACGAGCGGACCAGCGTCGGTAGGGCCAGGGCGGT
>CP070782.1:1650425-1657384 GCA_020346325.1 Phycisphaerales bacterium | reverse complement strand
GGTGAGCACCTCAGGAACCGCTCGGAGTTTCGCTGCGACTGCTTCGCCCAGGGCCGTGATGGCTACTTGGAGTCGGGCTACACCTCGCGCGTGCGCATCCTGGGCAACCGCGGCGGCTACCGCGGTGGTGACGTCGTGGATCTCTATCCGCGCGGCGCCGAGCGCAACATCGACACGTTCCACAAATGCGTCACGCAGGGCGTTTACGACAACGCGACGATCGAGCCAAGTGTCAACGCGACGCTGGCGACGATCCTCGGTCGCGAGGCCGCCCGACGGCGCGCGAAAATGACGTGGGATGAGATGATTCGGGAGAACCGCCGGCTGGAAGTGGACCTGTCCGGCCTGAAAGCCTGATGCATTTGTCATCTCTGAAGGCGTGCCGGTTGTCAATGGCTGAGTCGGGTTTCTTCATGGCTCTTGTTCTGGGTGAGCGGAGCGGTCTCATCTGCTCTGCGGTTCATCCGAATCATCTCTGCGCCGTCGTCGCGGCATGAGAATATCCAGGGGGTGTGTCGCATTCATTCTGCGAGCCTCAGCGGGCTCATGACAAACTCGCGCTTACACCGCCTTGGACGAAACCGGCCTGGGCCCCACGTTCGCGATACAGTTCGTTTTTGCTGAGCATCCAATACGTCGGCTCCGCCAAATGCCGGACCACCGCGCAAAGAACGGCACGCGAATGCCGCCTTCCGTCAGATGACGCTTGTATCCGCGCAGCGGACCGTTGGTGTCGAATTCGCGCCACACCCCTTCGTGGCCTCCGTTGTCACTGGTGAAGATGATCAGCGTCTGTCTTGTCAGGCCCATCTCATCGACCAGATCGATAATCCGTCCGACAGCGCGATCGAGCCGATGCACCATGGCGGCGTACTTCTTCGCCTTCTCGTTCCAACCCATGTGCGTATACGGCGCCGTCGAAGGGACGGCGAAACGACCCGGGTCCTCCTTGGAGGCGGAAAAGTGCGGCAAGGTAAACGCGGCGTACAGAAAGAACGGCCCGTCCCTGGACTCTCTGGTAAACTCAAGCGCTCGCTCGGCCATTAGATCATGACTGTAGTGCCGGCGCGACCGCCTATTGCCGGCCAGGTCCAGCCGCCCCTCATCGTCGTCGAGGTATTCCGGGTAATAGTAGTGCGCGTGGTCCTGGTTCAGATAGCCAAACCACGTGTCGAAGCCCTGATGGGTCGCCCGGCCCACCGTCCCGGCGTCACCGAGCGACCATTTGCCCACACCACCGCAGCGATACCCCGCCTGCTTGAGGGCTTCCGCGACGGTCACGTCTTTGTCTTGAAGATAGGTATGGTAGTGGGGCACGTTGTCGCGGGCGGGCGCAGGGCCGTTGTGCAACCCGGTCATGAGTACGCAGCGCGAAGGCGTGCACACCGGACCGCCCGCATAGGCCTGGGTGAAGCGCAGCCCTTCGCGAGCCAGTTTGTCGATATTCGGGGTCTTGATCAGTCGCTGGCCACAGCAGCCCAGATCGCCATAGCCCAGATCGTCGGCCAGGATCAAGATGATGTTGGGCTTGGTCCGGCCCGATGTCTTCGCCTGAGTGTCGCCCGCCAGGATCGACAGCACGGCCAGCGCGACAAGCGCCGTGACACGTTGTCGTCTGAGGTCCGTCATCGCTTCTCGCCGTACGCGCTGAAGAGCTGATTGAGGTCCGCGTCCTCGTGGAGCACGAGCCGATAGCGCAGGACCAGCGGCGTCTTGGTGGAGACCGCGATCGGTTCGCGTCCGGGATAGGCCAGGTTCTGGGCGCTGCCCGAGCGGCGCAGAATCCACTTGCGCGGCCGGCCTGGATGGGAAGGGTGCACCAGGATCGTGAAGTTCGACGCCGTGTCCCCGAACGTGCCGGCGAAGTTCATCCAGTCGCCGGCCGGGACGGCGGTATTTCGCGGCGTGACCGGCCCATTGGCGTCACTCATCCGGACATCGGCCGGCAGCACGATGCGCGTCGAGAAGCCGCCGTAGCCCTTGATGTCGTTTGAGCCCCCCAGGCGCAGCCCTTCGACCAAAGCCAGAATCTCGATATCGAAATCGATCAGACGCGTATCCGCCGCCGTGCGGTGGACGTGTATCGTGACGGTCTCCCTGGCAAGGGACTCCTTTCCGTTTTTCCATTGTGGGGACTTCCAGTGCACATCCGCCCGCAGCGCGGCGGAGTTGGGCACCGTCGGCAGGATCTGAACCGAGCGAATATCCCACGCAAAATCTTCGCACGCCCACATATCCCCCATGGCCTTCTCGCCGACGTACACCTGGTGCCAGGCCCAGAAGATACCCCGATGGTGCAGATGGTCGGCGGGAAAATCCTCGGTCAGCACCTTCGCGTCCAGGCCATAGACCGGGTGACAATAATTGCTCCGCGCGTACCGCCCGTCCGGCGTCGCCTGGGCCATCGTGCGATAGAACAGCACGGGCTGGTCACCTTCAAGAAACCGGTAGCCCTCGTCTGCCTCCGCAATCCGCATTTGGCCTTCGCCCGCCGAACAAACGCCCAGCGCTGCCAGGGCCGCACCAACAATCACAACGCTGATCTTCATAGCAGCAAACCCCTCTCAGTATGATGCCCAATGTTCGCGCACCCGATGCCGTCAGCCTCCTGGCGACGGCCCCACGGAGCCAGCCCTTTCTACCCATCCTGTCAGTTTGGCGTCCTCGCGGTCAGAGCGGATTGCCGTCGGCGTCGACGTATGTGACCGGCAGACCCATGGCCTTGATGGGGCCGTCAATCTTCGCCTTCTCCCCGACGACGATCCACACGAGGGAGTCGGGTTTGAGTGCCTGCTCGGCGGCCTGTCGCACATCCTGCAACGTCATGCCGGTGACCTTGGCGGGGTATTCCTGGAAGTAGTTGTCAGGCAGGTCGTATTGCACGATCTCTTCCAGGGAGCCGGCAACGCGTCTGATGGTCTCCCAGGAACCCGGCAGGCCCCGGATGACGTTGGACTGGGTCTTGGTGAATTCGGCCTCCGTGGGCGGCTTGTCGCCGATGATCCAGCGCAGTTCCTTCTGCACCTCCTGCATGGCCTCGCTCGTCTTGTCGCTCTGAACCGAACTATAGGCAATGTACATTCGCTGTGCTTTGGCCGGAAAGATCCAGCTGCCGGCCCCGTAGGACCAGTGCTTGTCCTCGCGCAGGTTCATGTTGATGCGCGAAGTAAAATCGCCCCCGAGAATGTTGTTCATCAACTGCATCGCCTCTTCTTGCGGATTGGCACGCGGCACCGCCAGGAAACCGGCAAAAATGACCGACTGCTGCGAGCCCGGCCGGTCGACGATGTAGACCTCGGGACTCGGCTTATCGGCCACCTTCGAGATGTCCTTCACCGGAACCGTACCCCTCGTCCAGCTGCGGAACAGCTTCTCCAGCCGAGGCTGGATCTCGGCCAGCGTGATGTCGCCCGTGATGATCAGCGTCGTATTGTTGGGCTTGAACCAGGTTTGGTGGAACGTGACGAGTTCCTCGCGCGTGATGGCCGAAACGGATGCTTCCGTGCCTGTACCGGTCAGGGGGCAGCCGTACGCGTGATCGCGCCCGTACAGCAGACCGGGGAACACCCGGTAGACGATCGCCGTGGGCGTGACCTTCTCCCGCTGAATTCGGGCCAACGTCTCCTGCTTGATCCGATCAAACTCTTTCTGTGGAAACAGTGGATTCAGCACCACGTCGGCAAACAGCTCCAGGGATGGGTCGAGCTGGTCCTTCAGGGTATTGAGATACACGGCGCACGCATCCAGCTCGGCGCCGGTACCCAGCCACGAGCCCAGCATCTGGAGTTGCTCGTTGATCTCCAGCGAGCTGCGCGTCTTGGTCCCCTCGTCGAGCAGATCCATCGCCAGAGAGGCCGTTCCCGGCGCGGCAAACTGGTCGGCGGCATACCCAGCGTCCACGAGCAGACGCAGATCAACGATGGGGACGCTATGCCGCTCGGCCAGGACCAATTTCAGCCCGTTCGACAACTCGGCGCGCTGGATATCCGGAAACTGGACCTGGGGTGGCGCACCGGGCTCGGGCAGCTTAGACCGGTCCACGTCCGCAGCCGTCGCTGTCAATTCCGGGAACGGCGTGATCTGTAACACATAATCGCCGTCACTGAGCCATGCGACCGCCGTCTCCTGCAAATCCTGCGCCGTGGCCTTCGCCATGCGGTCGAGGGTGATCTTATAGCAGTCGGGCGAACCGCCGTAGACCATGTTGGTCGCCAGAATGTCGGATTTGCCTCCGAATCCGCCGATCCGTTCGATGCCGCGGATGAAATTGGCCCGGTACTGATTCTTGACGCGCGTCAGCTCGGCCGGCGTGGGGCCGTCCTCCAGGAACCGCTCCAGTTCCTCGTCGATCGCCGTCTCCACCCGGCTGGACTCCACGCCCGGCTTGGCCGTGGCAACAATGCGGAACGTGCCGCCGATCTCCGACAGATAGGCGCTGGCGCTGACGCTGGTGGCAATCTGATCGTCGTACACCAGGCGCTTATACAGCCGTGAGTTCTTGCCCGAGGCCAGCACGTCAGCGACCAGGCGGAGATAGTCCCCGTCCGCCGATCCCCACGGCGGGACGTTCCACACACGATAGATCCGCGCCTGCGGGACACGGTCCTGCGCCGTCTGGCGGTGGGTTCCGGTCCGCTTGGCGATCCAGGCCTCCTGCTTGGCGATGGGCGGCCCCGGCGGGATGTCGCCGAAGTACTGTTTCGCTTTCTCCAGGGCCTTCTGCGCGGTGATGTCACCGGCGACCACGAGCACGGCGTTATTGGGTCCGTAGTATTCCTTGAACCACTCATGCACGTCCGGCAGCGACGCGTCGTTCAGGTCCTGCATCGAGCCGATCACGGTCCACGAATAGGGGTGGCCCGCCGGGTAACACGCCGTCTGAATCAGCTCGCTCGCCTTGGCATAGGGCCGGTTGTCGCCTTGCCGCTTCTCGTTCTGGACCACGCCGCGCTGTTCGTCGAGCTTCTCCTGGTTGACCGCGCCGAGGAGATGCCCCATGCGGTCCGATTCCATCCACAGCGCGATATCGAGCGCGGACGTCGGCACATTCTGGAAGTAGTTCGTGCGATCATATGACGTGGTACCATTGAGGTCGGTGGCCCCGATCCGCTCCATCGCCTGGAAGTAGTCGTCGTCGTAGTGCTCGGAGCCGTTGAACATCAGGTGCTCGAACAGATGGGCGAATCCTGTCTTGCCCGGCTTCTCGTTCTTCGAGCCGACGTGATACCAAATGTTCACCGCCACGATGGGCGCCTTGTGGTCTTCGTGCACCAGCAACGTCAGGCCGTTGTCGAGCACGAATTTCTCGTAAGGAATGTCGATCTCGCCGGCACGCAGGGGCGTCGCCATCATAGACACGGCCACCAGGCCCAGCATAAATCTCGCGAGGTATTGCTTCTTGATCATAGCGTCCTCCAATCTTTGTCCTGCCGTTTGAAAGGTTCGCATGGCTGATCCGTCCCAAACTGCCCCGCATACATCACACCGCCTTGGGTCCGGGTCCGCGATCTCCCAAGACACCTCGATTCTGACGGCACAATCGCCATTATGCCCGCAAACCGGGGGAAGTCAACGTTTGCACAAAAGGAGCGTGCAGGACGGCCCCCAGGGCCAAATCCTTTTTGCCCGCCGGCCCACTATCTTGCAGCGATGCGGAGCGCTTCAGGCGTCCTCCGAGAGGATCATCGAAGTCCCGGACGTGTCTCCTTATCGAGAGCGATCGGTTCTGCCAGCCTCGACCGTTTCGATTTCGTTCCAACTCGGCGCATGCCAGACATGGAGCATGGGGCTGCGTCTGCCGGGGTCCCAACTGGTGATGCCCTTCTGATGGGCATGTTGGATCGCGTAGCAGACCTGGACGAACAAATCGAGACGGTCGCGTGTGCGGAATTTCTCATGATCGCAGTACTGGGTGATGGGGATTCCGCGCACCAGTTCCATGACAAAACAGGGCCTGCCCGTCTCGGTGGCCCCGGTGTCTTCCCAAACCATGAGCCCGACCACGCCTGCGGCCTAATCGACGGCGATTCACTCCGCGACAGCACCGGCCATCCTCTTGACAGCGGTATTCGTAACGATTACCAGGATTGGGTTCACGCCCCGAGCGGGATTCACAAGTCAAGCTGGGAAGCTGTCCCTGTTTCGCCATTCTCCACCTCCCTTCTGCGGCCGGCCAGCTTATGTCTGCTTGACCCTTGACACCATCGGGACCAAAGAAGGCCCTCGCGCAGGCCGGGCACGGCCCACCGATCCCCTTGTCATCGGCCGGAGCCCAGGCTAAGATCGGAGCGTCAATAGCTACGGAGCAGTTGAAAGGGCAACCGTGCCATGCGAGACACGGGTCCCATGAGGCGACGCGATTTCCTTGCCATGTTCGGCGCCAGTGTCACAGGTGGTGTCCTTGCCGGCTGCGGCGACCTGGGCTGCTATGGCCACCCCAAGAACGGAACTCCGCACCTGGATCGGCTGGCCCGCGAGGGACTGCGGTTCACCGACTTCCATTCCAACGGTCCCATGTGCTCGCCCACGCGGGCCACCTTGCTGACGGGCCAATACCAACAGCGCTTCGGGCGGATCTTCGAGGGGCCGCTGTCGGCCCGGGAGCATACCCCTACGGGCTTGCCCCTCGACGTGATGACACGACCTGAGACACCGAAGACTGCCGGATACGCGACCGGCATGTTCGGCAAGTGGCACCTTGGCTACGAGCTACCATATAAGACAATGGCGGCATTATGAACGGGACTTTGCCACATTTGCAGGGGGCAAAGGGGAGTCTTAAAGAGGGTGGCATTCGCACACCAATGATCGTAAGCTGGCCCGCAAGATCAAAGCTGGCCAGGTCAGTGACGCACAATGGTATTTCGCTGATGTAATGCCTACGCTCGCACAGTTGGCCGGCGTAAAAGCTCCTGAAAACATTGATGGCATCAGCATCGTCCCAACTCTGTTCGGTGAAG
>CP070782.1:1647717-1650325 GCA_020346325.1 Phycisphaerales bacterium | reverse complement strand
CGCGCGGAGTCTGCCGACACTTCAACGTCACAGCGATAACTTCCTCCTCTCAGTCGGGTACGGACGCCCAGCCCCCCTGCCCGTGTCACGCCGGTCCCATGCCCACCATCTCCGGAAAGGGTTTTGACGCCGAGTTTGGCCGTTCTAAAGCGGTCCTACTCCCGCTTGACAAGCGCACCTGCTCTCACCTGACCCCGGCCGGACTTCGGCACCCCACCGTCTTAGTGCCTCAGTGCTGCCCCCGCTACCAATACGACGAAGGCTCCAGCGGATCGCAAAATTTCGGGGCTCCATCACACGGCTTTGACACCTGCTGTCTGCGCTTCACGACAGGCATTACTACCTGCCATGCGAGACTCGCTTCCGGTTGGTGGTGAACCTTTGCCGGGAGGGAGTCGAACCCTCTGGGCATCATAAAAGGTTTCAGTTCATGATGTATCCATGATCATCCCCCTTTCTCAGGCTTCTCCTGTCGCACACTGGCTGTTCTCGGGAAGCGATGCCGGTGCCGAACGGGCCGCTGTGATCTACAGTTTGGCTGCCACCCGCAAGCTACACCACATTGATCCCTTTGCTTACCTCCGTGATGTTCTTGACCGCGTCAGCACCCATCCGGCCAGCCGAATCGCGGATTTGACGCCTTCAGGTTGGCAATCACGAGCTTGTGAGGCACTCGATTACGTCGGTTGTATTCCTCGGCGACCCGGCGTGATCGGTTGCAGGCCTGTTCCTAATTTGGGATAATACCGCTACGAGAGACCTGCAGCGATGGGGGTGTCGGCATGAGTGATGTTACGCGCATCTTGAATACCATCGAACGGGGCGAGCGAAAGGCTGCAGAGGAGCTCCTGCCCTTGGTCTACGAGGAACTGCGGCTGCTTGCTGCTCAGAAGCTCTCTCACGAACCTCCTGGTCAGACCCTCCAGGCAACCGCTCTGGTCCATGAGGCTTATATTCGCCTGGTGGGGGACGAGGCACAAAGCTGGAATAGCCGAGGGCATTTCTTCGCAGCGGCGGCTGAAGCGATGCGGCGGATTCTCGTGGAGAATGCCCGACGCAAACAGTCTGGCAAGCGCGGTGGCCATCTCAAGAAAGTGGACTTCGATAATGTGAAGGCAATTGCAGAGTTGTGCTCAGACGATGTGATTGCTCTGGATGAGGCTCTGGCCGGACTATCTGAGGAGGACCACGTGACTGCCGAATTGGTGAAGATGCGTTACTTTGCCGGCCTGACTCTTGAACAGACTGCTCGGGCTCTCGGGATCTCGCCCCGTACCGCTGACCGCTGCTGGGCCTATGCGAAGGCCTGGCTGTACCACGAAATCAGGGAGGCGCGTACCGACTACCCTCGTCGGAGCCAGTGAGTTGCGGAAACTATAGCAGCGTGGCTCGTTGCCAGGGTAAGTGCAGCAGTTCCTTCTGGTTGCCTGGACACATCCAGGGCAATCGATCCAGTCGCCGTACCTGGGTATGAAATTCTCAGAGAATCATGCGGTTTTCTTGGCGTGTTTTCGCCTCGGATTTCGCACTGTGCAATAGAGAAGTCCCAAAGGGAGCAACACAATGGTGGAAGGGCCTAAGACGCCAAGGCAGATCTTCTCGGAGGCACTCGAACGACAGACGGCCGAGGAGCGAAACAACTACCTGGACGAAGCGTGCGGTGGCGACCTCAGCCTGCGTTCACGACTCGATGCCCTGCTCCGGGCCCACGAGGAGGCCAGCGATTTTCTTGAGGTTCCCGCACTCGACGGTAATGTGATCCTTGATGAGTCGCCCTTGAGTGAAGGGCCAGGCACGGTCATTGGCCGGTATAAGCTGCTGGAGCGGATTGGCGAGGGGGGGATGGCGGTGGTGTACATGGCCGAGCAGGCCGAGCCGATCCACCGGAGGGTGGCGCTGAAGATTGTCAAGCTGGGGATGGATACGAAGCAGGTGATCGCGCGCTTCGAGGCGGAGCGGCAGGCGCTGGCGATGATGGACCATCCCGATATCGCCAAGGTCTTCGATGCGGGGGCGACAGAGGCCGGGCGGCCGTACTTTGTGATGGAACTGGTGACCGGCGTGTCCATCACAGAGTATTGCGACAAGAGCCGACTGGACACGCGGCAGCGTCTGGAGCTTTTCGCTCAGGTCTGCCGTGCCGTCCAACACGCCCATCAGAAGGGCATTATCCACCGGGACATCAAACCGTCGAATGTCATGGTGACGATGCACGACGACACGCCCGTCCCCAAGGTCATCGATTTTGGCATCGCCAAAGCGACCAATCAGCGCCTGACGGAGAGGACGCTTTTCACGCGCTATGCCCACATGATCGGCACGCCGGCCTACATGAGTCCCGAACAGGCCCAGATGAGTGGGCTCGATGTCGACACGCGCACGGACATCTACTCCCTGGGTGTGCTGCTATATGAGCTGCTCACTGGGACAACGCCTTTTGACACGGAGACGCTGCAAGAAGCAGGATATGCTGAGATCGAGCGGCTCATCCGTGAGACAGATCCGCCGAAGCCCTCGACCCGATTGCGAAGCCTGGGGCAGGAGGTTGTAGATGTAGCCCGACGGAGACAAACCAGTGGCGAGGCATTGCGTAAGCTAATCAAGGGCG
>CP070782.1:1639398-1647617 GCA_020346325.1 Phycisphaerales bacterium | reverse complement strand
TCGATCTTGCTCAGATTGAAGATCTCCTCGACGGAGACCTTCCGCCGCATCGCTTCGGCGACGTACCAGAGCTTGTCCCAGCAATTCGTGCGGAGCTTGTCTTTGATCTGTCGCGTTGACAGGTCCTCGTCGACGTACCGGCTGCCCAGCGAGTGACGATCGATCTCCAGCGACCGGATGGCCTTCTGGAGCGATTCCTTGAACGTCCGGCCGATCGCCATCGCTTCGCCCACCGACTTCATCTGGACCGTCAGTTCGGGCGACGTCTGGGGGAATTTCTCGAACGTGAAGCGCGGCCACTTGGTGACGCAGTAGTCGATCGTCGGCTCGAAACAGGCCGGCGTCTTCTTGGTGATGTCGTTGGGAATCTCGTCCAGCGTATAGCCCACCGCCAGCAGCGAGGCGATCTTGGCGATGGCGAAGCCCGTCGCCTTCGAGGCCAGGGCCGAGCTGCGCGAAACGCGCGGGTCCATCTCGATGACGTACAGCTTGCCATTGGCCGGATTGACGGCGAACTGGATGTTCGAGCCGCCCGTTTCGACGCCGATGGCCCGGATGATCTTCAGCGAGGCCTCGCGCATGATCTGGTATTCTTTGTCGGTCAGGGTCTGGGCCGGTGCGACGGTGATGCTGTCGCCGGTGTGAATGCCCATCGGATCGAGGTTTTCGATGGAACAGACGATGACGACGTTGTCCTTTTTATCCCGCATCACCTCGAGTTCGTATTCCTTCCACCCGACGACGGACTCCTCGACCAGGACCTGGCTCTTGGGACTAAGCGCCAGCCCCCACCGAATGTACTTCTCATACTCCTCGGTGTTGTAGGCGACGTTACCACCGGTGCCGCCCAGCGTATAGGAGGGCCGAATAATCGCCGGGAAGCCGATATAATCGATGATCTCTTTGGCCTCTTCCCAGGTGTGGGCGTAGCCACTCTTGGGGACCCCAAACCGATGTCCTCGATGGTCTTCTTGAAGCGGTCCCGTTCTTCGGCCTTCTTGATCGAGCGTAGGTTGGCGCCGAGCAGCTTGACGCCGTATTTCTTCAGCACGCCGCTCTCCGCCAGGGCCACGGCCACATTGAGACCGGTTTGGCCACCCAGCGTGGGCAGCAGGCTGTCGGGCTTTTCGCGGCGAATGACCTTCTCGACGATCTCGGGCGTAATCGGCTCGACGTAGGTGCGGTCGGCCAGTTCCGGATCGGTCATGATCGTGGCCGGGTTGCTGTTGACCAGGACGACCTCGTAGCCCTCCCGCCGGAGAACCTTACAGGCCTGGGTGCCGGAATAGTCGAACTCACAGGCTTGACCGATGACAATCGGGCCTGAACCGATGATCAGAATCTTATGGATGTCCTTGCGTTTTGGCATCGCCCTTCTGCAATCCTTGTAATCAACTCCATAAAGTAAATGCCGCAGCCAATTGGCCCGGCACTCCTAGCGCAGCCATTGATCCATGGCTGCCGCGGCCTCCTGCCCGCTTCGGATCGCATGGACCACGAGCGATGCTCCGCGTACGGTATCGCCGGCCGCGAAGACCCACGGCTCGCTAGTTTGGAAACTGTTTACCAGGACATTGCCCCCGTCGTCAAGCTGTAAGCCGAGATTCTCGACGAGTCCGGCATGCGTCACATGTACAAATCCCATCGCCAGCAGGACCAGATCGGCCTTGAGCGTGAATTCCGTGCCCGGCAATTCCTTGACCTGCCACCCCTTGCGGCCCTGGACCCACTCGACCTCGCAGCCGTGCAGTTGACTGACGTGGACATCGGCCCCGGTTAGTTTCTTGGTCATCACAGACCAACGCCGCTCGCATCCCTCGGCCTGGGAACTGGACGTGCGCATAATACGAGGCCACATGGGCCATGGGGTCTCCGGAGGACGCTCGTCCGGGGGTTTGGGCAGAATCTCCAGTTGGTAGATCTTCTTGGCCCCCTGGCGCCGGGCCGTCCCCACACAGTCGCTCCCCGTATCCCCCCCACCGATCACGATGACCACTTTGTCCTTGGCAGAGACCAGATCGCAACCCTCCAAGGATTCCAGGCCCCCGATCTTGTTCTGTACCGTGAGATACTCCATGGCATAGAGCACATTGTCGAATCCTCTGCCGGGAACCATCAGATCACGGGGCTGCCCGGCCCCCATGGCCAGCAGGATGCCGTCGAAACGCTTGCGCAGGTAGCGTATGGAGATGTCCTCACCGGCGGTGACCCCACACTGAAACTCCACACCCTCGGCCTCCATCTGTTCCAGCCGCCGGTCGATGATCCCCTTTTCCAGCTTAAAATCAGGGATGCCGTAGCGCAGCAGACCGCCCGGTCTTTCGTCTTTCTCGATAACCACGACATCGTGGCCCGCCCGGGCCAGTTGCTGGGCGGCCGCCAGGCCCGCCGGGCCCGAGCCGATCACCGCGACGCGCTTGCCTGTCTTAACCGTGGGCGGCTGGGGCACGACCCACCCCTCCCGAAATCCTTTCTCCACGATCTGGAATTCGATGTGCTTGATCAGAACCGGATCGTCGTTGACATTGAGGGTACAGGCGTTTTCGCACGGCGCCGGGCAGACCCGCCCGGTGATCTCCGGGAAGTTGTTGGTCCGATGCAGCAGGCTGCACGCCTCTTCCCAGCGTCCCAGGTAGACCAATTCGTTGAAGTCCGGAATGAAGTTGACCACCGGGCATCCGGCTCCCTGACAGAACGGAATTCCGCAATTCATACAGCGCGCCGCCTGCACGCGCAGCTCTTCCGGCGTCAAGGGCAGGTCGAACTCCTTGAAGTCGTGGACGCGTTCGGCGACCGGGCGATGGCCGATCTCCTGACGGGCGTATTTCATGAAGCCACGCGACTCACCCATGGAACACCTCCTCCGTCGCGGGCGTTGTCTCGGTATGGCGCTGTTCTTCTGCCTGCATTCTTTGGAGTGCCTTTCGGTAGTCGATGGGCATGACCTTGACGAAACGCCCGATCATGCCGGACCAGTTGTCCAGGAGATATTTGGCCCGGACGCTGCCCGTAAGATGGTGGTGACGTTCAATCAATCCCCGCAGCAGATCCTGATCTTCCTGGCGCCACACGCTCTCCAGGTCCACCATGTCGAGGTTGCACAGCGTATCAAAGAGTTGGCGTTCGTCGAGCACAAAGGCGGTCCCGCCGCTCATGCCGGCTCCAAAGTTGCATCCGGTCTTGCCCAGCACGACGACGCAGCCGCCGGTCATGTATTCGCAGCCATGGTCGCCCACGCCTTCCACGACCGCTACGGCCCCACTGTTTCGTACACCAAACCGTTCGCCGGCCACGCCGTTGATGAACACCTCGCCGCTGGTGGCCCCGTAAAGCAGCGTATTGCCCACGATGATGTTCTCGTGGGGAAGATACGACGCTTCCGGCGGAGTCTTGATCACCAGCCGCCCCCCCGAGAGGCCCTTGCCCAGATAGTCGTTGGACTCGCCGATCAGCGTCAGCGTCACGCCTTTAGCAAGAAATGCACCGAAGCTCTGCCCGGCCGAACCGCGCAGCGTGACCTTCAACGTATCGTCGGGCAGGCCGTCCGGGCCGTGCTTGAGCACGATACGGTTGCTGAGAATCGCCCCGGTGGTCCGATCCGTGTTCTTGACCGGCAGATCCAGCGACACGGGCTTCTTGTTCTCAATGGCTTCCTTGGCCATCTCGATGATCTTCCAGTCCATGTGGTCGGCGTGCTTGTCGAGCTGTTGCTCGCAGAGCCGCACGCAACGCCCGTCCGAGGCATCCGGCCGATGGAAGATCGCCGACAGATCCAGACCCTTGGCCTTCCAGTGGCGAATGGCCTTGGTCGTCTTGAGCAAGTCGGACCGGCCAATCATGTCCTCGAACTTGCGGAAGCCCAGCTTGGCCATGATCTGCCGGATGTCCTCGGCCACGAACGTCAGGAAGCGCGTGACATACTCGGGTTTACCCGCAAAGCGCTTCCGCAACTCCGGATCTTGGGTGGCGATCCCGTAGATACAAGCCCCTTCGTGACACTTGCGCAGCAGTGTGCAGCCCAGGGTCACCAGTGACCCGGTCCCGAACCCGAACTGCTCGGCGCCGAGCAAGGCCGCGATGACAACGTCACGCCCGGTGCGCAGTTGGCCGTCGGTCTGCAAACGCGTGCGGCCCCGCAGATTGTTCAAGACCAGGGTCTGCTGCGTCTCGGCCAGCCCCAACTCCCAGGGACAGCCGGCGTGCATGATCGACGACCAGGGACTGGCCCCAGTGCCACCATCGTGGCCACTGATCAGCACCTCGTCGGCGTAGCCCTTGACCACGCCGGCCGCGATCGTGCCGACGCCAACCTCGGAGACCAGCTTGACCGACACCTTGCAGCCGGGACAAGCGCACTTGAGGTCGTAGATCAACTGTGCCAGATCCTCAATCGAATAGATGTCGTGGTGCGGCGGAGGCGAAATCAGCGTCACGCCCGGCGTCGAGAAACGCAGGCTGGCGATTTCACGCGTGACTTTATGGCCGGGCAACTGACCGCCCTCCCCCGGCTTGGCCCCCTGGGCAATCTTGATCTGGAGCTCTTTCGCATGCGCCAGGTAGTTGATCGTCACGCCGAAGCGCCCGCTCGCCACCTGTTTGATGGCACTGTTCTTCGAATCGCCGTTCGGCTCCAGGACGTAACGGGCCGGGTCTTCGCCGCCTTCGCCCGTATTGCTCATGCCCCCGATGCGATTCATCGCAATCGCCAGGCACTCGTGCGCCTCCTTGCTGATGGAGCCGTGACTCATGGCGCCGGTGCAGAAGCGCTTGGCGATTTCGCCGGCCGGCTCGACCTCGTCCAGGGGCACCGGCTCACCCGCCGCGAACTCGAACAAGCCGCGCAGCGTACACAAGGCCTTGGCCTGATGATTGACGGCCTCGGCAAACTCGGCGTACGCCTTGGGATCGTCGTTCCGCACGGCCTCCTGCAACTTCGCCACCGTGGTGGGATTCCACAGATGGCGTTCCCCCTCGTAACGGAAGGCATAGTCGCCCCCCATGTCGATCTCGGGATAGCTGTAGTCGTCGTTGCCATAGGCATAGCGGTGGCGGGCCAGCGTTTCCTTGGCCACCTCGTCCAGGCCCAGGCCCTCGATACGCGAGGGCGTGCCGGTGAAGTATTCCTCGACGAAGGCCTTGTTCAGGCCGATTGCCTCGAACAACTGGGCATACATGTAACTGCGCAAGGTGGAGATGCCCATCTTGCTCATGGTCTTGAGGATGCCCTTCTTGATCGCCGCGGTGAAGTGATCCGACACTTCCACCGACTCCATAGTCCGGCCCAGCTCACCGTTCTGATTCATCTCCTGTAGGACATCCAGGGCCAAATACGGATTGACCGCGTTGGCCCCATAGCCGGCCAGCAGGCAGAAATGCATCACCTCCCGCGGTTCACCGCTCTCGACGATCAGGCCCGCCTCGTTGCGCAGGCCCTGGCGCAGCAGATGGTGATGCACCGCTGAGATCGCCAGCAGCGAAGGAATGGCCGCCTGGGACTCGGACATCCCCCGGTCACTCAGCACGACCAGAGACGCGCCGGTCTCCACGGCCTCCTCAGCCGCCTTGACCAACGTCTGCAAACCCTTGCGCAGCGCCTTGCCCGCACCGCGACTGTGCGCCTCGAACAACATGGGCACGGTCGCCACCTGGAAATCGGTCCGCTTGACCGAGCGCAGCCGGGCCAGGTCGGCGCTGGTGAGAATCGGATGGGGCAGCTTCAACTGGCGACAATGCTGCGGCGACTCGGCCAGCAGGTTCTGTTTCTTGCCTGTGAACAGCATCAGGCTCATCACGAGCCCTTCGCGCAGCGGATCGATCGCCGGGTTGGTCACCTGGGCGAACAACTGCCGGAAGTAGTTGAACATCGGCTTGGGCCGATCGCTCAGGACGGCCAGCGGCGTATCGTTGCCCATGGAACCGATGGGCTCCTGTCCGTTGATGCCCATTGGCGCCAGGATCATCCGCTTCTCTTCCGTGGTGTAGCCAAAGGCCCGCATCCGTTTGATCGTATCGGTCGGGTCGGTCTCTACGGCGCCGGGTGCGTCGAAGAGCCCGCGCAGCTCGATGCCGTTCTCCTCCAGCCAGTGCCGGTAACGCTTCTGGCGGGCAATCTTGCTCTTGCTTTCGTTGTCCGAGATGATTCGCCCTTCGACCGTGTCGATCAGGAACAGGTGCCCGGGGCGCAGGCGTCCCTTGGCACGGATCTGCTCCGGCGGCACGTCCACCACGCCGGCTTCGCTGCCGATGATCGCCAAGCCATCTTTTGTCACCAAGTAACGGCAAGGCCGCAGGCCGTTGCGATCCAGGGTGCCGCCGATGATGCGTCCGTCTGTGAACACCATGGCCGCCGGGCCATCCCAGGGCTCCATCACCGCCGCGTGGTACTCGTAGAAAGCCCGCTTATCAGTGCTGATATGGTATTGGGGCCCGAACGCCTCCGGAATCATCATCATCAGCGCATGGGGCATACTGCGTCCCGCCTGGACCAGCAACTCCAGCGCGTTATCGAAAGCCGCCGAGTCACTGCCCTCGGGATCGACAATGGGGAACAACTCCGTCAGATCCTCGCCCAATTCCGGGCACACCATCTTGGGCTCACGACCGCGCATCGAGTTACGATTGCCGCTGAGCGTGTTGATCTCCCCGTTATGGGCGACACAGCGGAAAGGTTGAGCCAGACGCCAGTTCGGAAACGTGTTGGTGCTGTACCGCTGATGGACGATACACAGCGCCGATGTCATGCGTTCGTCTTCCAGGTCCGGATAGTAGGCGAATAGTTGCCAGTCCATGAACATGCCCTTGTAGCAGATGGTGCGGCAGGACATGCTGACGACGTAGAACTCCTCACCGCCCGGACCGCAGTCCTCCCGGACGCGGCGCTCGGCCCGCTTGCGGGCCAGATAGAGTTTGCGCTCGAGGTCCGTGTCCGTCAGGCCTCTGCCGTCGATGAAGACCTGCTTGATCACGGGCTCGGCCGCCAGCGCGATCGGCCCCAGACAATCGGGCTTGGTGGGCACGTCACGCCAGCCCAGGACCCCGAGGCCGTAGTGGGCAATCGCCTCGGCCAGCAACCCGTCGCACTTGGCCTGCAGTGCCTCCTCTCGGCTGGCGAACACCATGCCGACGCCATAGCGCCCGGGTTCGGGCAAGACGATACCCTTGCCCTGACACTCACTGGCAAACAACTTCTGGGGAATCTGAAGCAGGATTCCAGCTCCATCGCCCGTGACATTATCGGCACTGGCGGCGCCACGATGCCTGAGATTCTTCAGCACCTGCTTGCCGTACTGGACAATGGCATGGTCCGGCCGACCACTGATGTCGACCACCGCCCCGATGCCACAGGCGTCGTGCTCGAACCGTTTGTCGTAAAGGCCCTGGTTTCGCGCATTCACGTTCGTCAATACCCCATACAATCTACGTAGAACACTTCTGAAACGATAGACGGTTACCACGCCACCCTCCTGGAAAGTCAGCCATCCACGGTACAGAATTGTACCGCATTTGGCCACCCCTTGTGTCCAATTTATGGCGATAAACTCAATAAGCCCTGCTTATGCACTGCCGCCTCTACACTACAAGAGAAACAAATCATTTGATAAATCCAGGACATAAGTACTCATCAAGGCACATCCAGATACGGCAAGATAACCATCGACCTGCCTCCCCCGCCACACTGAGCATAGACCCTTATAAAAAAAGCCCTTACGAATACTCTGCAACTTAGGCGGCAAGTGTACCGCGTGACGCCGCCAGCGACTTATCCCAGTGCAACTACCGGTTTTCAGGTCGGTTACGGGGTCGACGAAAATGACGCGAGATTCGGCACATCAAATGCCTCTGCGCCGCGTACAGAAAATCTGCAATTCGGAGGGAACGCCCCGTGTTCAGTTTTACTTATATTGGCTATCGCAAGAAAACAGGCCGGATTGCCGGCAGCGCTGCCATCATGACATCAATGTTAGAGCTGCATCTGGCGCTCCGGGGCAAGGGCGGCGTAAGTCACGGGTTTCCACCGGCGCGGTGCGGGGAAGCAAACCAGGAATCGGTATGGACGGTGCGACGCTGGAGATTCACCGACTGACATGTTCAACGAGTCTTAGGGCCGAGGAACTGCTTGACGTGGAAGAGGCCCTTCCCACCGCCGAGTTGAAGGTCAGCAGCCTGCCTTGCTCGGGCAAGGTCAACATGCCTTATCTCGTCAAGGCGTTCGAAGCCGG
>CP070782.1:1634798-1639298 GCA_020346325.1 Phycisphaerales bacterium | reverse complement strand
TTTTCTTCTATCAGCTGTACGATCTCTATCCCGGGACTGGGGATTTTGACTATCAATTTAGGACGGTGGCTGACCGCTGGTTGGAGGCGGTGATCGCGATGGGCGGCAGTGCGACCCCCTGGCAAGAGGCCTACATGGACTATCGTGGCTGGTACTTGGCTTCCATGACGCCAAATGAGGGCGGTGTTCACGAACCGGATGCGGCAGGTGCTATCGGTTGGCTATTATACAATGCCTACGTTGAGACCGGCGATCCGGCGTATCGTCGGGGCGCTGAATGGGCGATGGAGTTCTTGGACGGCCGCACTACGAATCCGTCATACGAGCTTCAATTGCCGTACGGCACCTACGTGGCTGCACGAATGAATGCCGAGGTTGGAACCGATTATGATGCTGAGAAGATGGTCAACTGGTGTTTTGATGTCGGTCCGCTACGTGACTGGGGCGCGATTGTTGGTAATTGGGGCGGTTACGATTGCCACGGTCTCATCGGTGAGGCTCTGGGCAACGGCCATTATGCCTTCACCATGAACAGCTTTGAACAGGTTGGGGCGTTAGTTCCCCTGGTTCGTTACGATGACCGGTTTGCCCGCGCCATTGGCAAATGGGTCCTTAACGTGGCCAACGCCGCCCGACTCTTCTATCCCAATTATCTGCCTGATGAGAACCAGGACAGCGAGGAATGGAGCCACGAATACGATCCCAATTCCTATATCGGCCATGAAGCGATGCGTGCCACCTGGGAAGGATTCAGCCCGTACGCCACCGGCGATGCCATCAGCGGCGGCTGGGGCGAGACCAACCTGGCGCTGTACGGCTCGTCTCATGTCGGAATCTTGGGCGGCATAATCGATACGACAAACGTGGAGTTGATTCTTCAATTGGATGTGCTTAGAACAGACCGCTTCCATGATGCCGCGTACCCGACCTACCTCTATTTCAACCCGCACGTCACCGAGAAAACAGTGGAGATCGATGTGGGCGGCGGCCAACACGATCTGTACGACGCCGTCGCGAATTGCTTCCTGCAAACCGGCGTCAGCGGGACCGCTCTGTTCACGATACCGGGGGATGCCGCTGTTCTGGTGGTGGTCACCCCGTGGGACGGCACAGTCACGTACGACCTGCACAAGATGCTCATCAACGGGATCATTGTCGATCATAGCTCTGGTCAGCCTGTTGAGAATCATCCGCCGCGGATCAAGGCGTTGGCCGCATACCCAGAGACAGTGGGCGTGGGTAAACCCGCAGTGGTCTACTGCACCGCTGCCGATCTGGATGAGGACGACCTCGCCTATACTTGGTCGGCTGACGCCGGGACGCTCGAAGGCGCCGGTCACGTCGTTACCTGGACGGCCCCCGACTCGACGTCCGATTTCACAATCACCTGCCAGGTGGATGATGGACATGGCGGTCAAGCTACTGACACCGTTCGGATCGAAGTTGTCGAGTACATCAACCACCCTCCCGTCATCACGGGGCTCACTGCCCGACCTCGCAAAATCGATCTGGGGGCAACATCTGAGCTCACGTGCGCGGCCCAGGATCCGGATTGCGACTCCTTGACCTACACTTGGTCTGCGGCTGCTGGGTCCTTCAGCGGCAGCGGTCAAGCGGTCACGTGGAACGCACCGGGACTGGAGGGAGACTACGAGATAGCCTGCCAAGTTGATGACGGCCATGGCGCCCAAGCAGCAGACACGATAGGAATTCGAGTGCGCGATTTTACCATCGTCCAGACCGGGGACATGGTGGCATTCTACCCCTTCAACGGCAACGCGAACGATGAAAGCGGTCATAGCCTCCACGGCACGGTCTACGGGGCCACACTGGTCCCCGATCGTTTCGGAAATGCGAACAGTGCTTACTATTTCGACGGCATCGATGATCATGTGCGGGTTTCGAATCATCCCGTTCTCAACTTTCGCGAGTCCATCACCATCAACTTCTGGTTGAATATCGGTGGCTTCTTTGATCGCGAGGCCTGCGCTCTCTCACACGGCAACTGGGAGAACAGATGGAGCGTATCAATCGTCAATGAGCGGCTCCGCTGGAATCTAAGGACTGACAATAACGTCAATTCCGGGATCAAGAGTCTGGATTCGGAGAGTTCGCTGGACCTTGATACGTACTACAACGTGACAGTCTACTACGACGGTTCCGACTTCGAGATCTATCTCAATGGCCAGTTGGACGGCTTTTCTTCGTGGTCCGGTTTGATACTGACGACGGCGATAGATCTGCTGGTCGGGCAGGCGCTGCCCACTGACAGCACGTTCAATCTCAAAGGTGTGATTGACGACGTCCGCATATTCGACTATGCCCTATCTGTACCGGAGATCGAGGCCCTCTATCACGAGGGCGCGCCCGCCGATAGTATGGTCGGCACTTCTGGACCAAGAGAGTATGGCCTGGGCCCCAATCATCCCAATCCCCTTCGCCACACCACTGCAATCCGTTTCGAATTGCCGGAAAGTGGCAGAGTGTCGCTGCGAATCTTCAATGCCGTGGGGCACGTGGTGCGTCAGTTGATCGCCTGCGAAGACCGGAAGGCCGGACATCATGCGCTGATATGGGACGCCAAGGACGAGCAGAACAACGATGTCGGTAATGGACTTTATTTCTGCCGACTGGAGACAGGCGACTTCACAGAAACCCGAAAAATGGTCGTGCTGCGATAGTATCAGAAGAGTCGCCTTGGCTTGTTGGGCATCAGACCTGAATCTGCGCTCTGGGCTGCTCCTCCACAGGAAACTTCGGCGTCGGAACCTACGTCCCCCTCGGCCTTGGGCCTCTGTCATTTCACTCACCTTCGACCTTGGACCTTCGACCTGGGACCTTTGACTCGGTTCGTAGTAGCCGCCTCAGTTAGTGAAAGTAGTGAACAACGTACCCCTAGAGCCAAGGTGAGAGGCTGCGCCCAGGAGAAGAAAGATCGACAGGGCCTTCAGGAAGACGGATACCCGGCGCGTGTTGAGGGCTTCCCGAGCTCGTTCACTCAATGTCATGAGGGATACCCTCATTGACGGATTCTCGGAGGCGCAAAGCGGCTCCGACCAGTTGTCACGTAATCCCGGCCCCGCGCGGGCGATCACGGAATAGGCCTCCTGGTTCTCTTTGACCGCTGGAGCGATGGCTCAATCCCGACCCATGCTCTTGTCATCCAGTTCCTTGGCCCAGCAAGCCCTGCTTCCTCAGTGCAAGCATCAGGCTTGCGACATGGAGTGCCTGCGAGAATTCGCCGGAGTCGATCAGTTCCAGCACCGATAGCACAGGCAAGAACTCGCACGTGATGTCTTCCGATATGTCGAGGTCCGGTGAATGGGCGATGGTCGTACCGGTCGCAAGGAAAGAATGGATTGTGTTCGAGTGGGTCGCCGGATTCGGGTGGAGCCTGGAGAGCCGCAGGAAGGTCTCTGCGGCACAGCCGGTTTCTTCGCGAAGCTCCCGCTGGGCGGCGGCGACGGGCTCCTCACCAGCCTCAATCCCGCCGCACGGGATCTCAACGCAGACCTTGCCGACAGCGTGACGGTACTGCCGAGTGATGAGCACCCGATTCTCGGAATCAAGTGCAACAACGTGGACCCAGTCTGGGTACTCGAGAACGTAGTAGGGGGCAATGCTGACTCCGTCAGCCGTCTCACACGAATCTGCGCGTACCGTCAGCCAGCGATCACGCAGCGGGTATTCCGATTTCTTCGTCTTCCACGGTTTCATGTTCATCTGACTGGATAACAATTGATTGTCCCAACCTCCACCTTTCCTGGGGTGAACCCTGCTTTCGGGCCGGGCTTCGTCGCCTGCGCGGCAATGCCCACCCCAGTCCCTTCAGTGTACTAGGCCAATGAATGTCCGGCTGGACCTCCGATCAAGCCTGCAGCGACCGCTCTCGGTGGCTCTGCAGCTCTCAATGATTCCCGTCTTCGCCGGAGGTTACGCCGAGGCTGCGCAATGACCCGATGATTCGTGGCTTCGCCCAAATCACGCCGAGGCGCGGCGAGGCAGAGCTTCTCACGAAGCCGGCTTGGGGGGAGACGGTTCCCACACGCCCATGATTCAACGGGCGCGCCGAGCTTGACTGAGCCTCTGGCTGGCTTCGGCCCTTTCTGCCGTCCCAATCTGCATTTTGAGATGGGTGCGGCTACAGCTGTTTGACAGCTAGGCCGCGCCCTCCTACCATCTGTTGGGAGAGTAGCTCGGTTTTAGACTGCGGGGCCGCCCCACAGGTTCCGCGAACCGAGAACAAGCCCCAAATGTTATGATTCCATCAACAGTTCACCGCGGCGTAGTCAGAGACAAAGCCGGATCCCCCCCTGGGCCTTCGTTGCACCGAGGGGCCGCCTGCCTGCCCTCCATAGCTTCAGCGCAGGAGGGTCCTGCCTGCCCTGAGCAACGTCGAAGGGAGCACGGTCGAAGGGCCCCACAGCCCCCGCGAACCGAGAATAAGACCCCAGAGGTCTTAGTACGATGAATGTCCCCCCTTGGCTTGGATGGCAGGCG
>CP070782.1:1627811-1634698 GCA_020346325.1 Phycisphaerales bacterium | reverse complement strand
GCCCTTACCCAGGATATGCAGGTTCATACCGTATTCGAGTCTGAAGAGCGAGATAGACAGTATCGGGGCACGTATAGAGTACATGAGACCGGAATTTATCGAGGCAATCGCAGTTAGCTGCGAGCCGGATGAAGCCTAGCGCCATGATTGCGGGGCAGGGGGTGGGTGGCAGCGTCAAGCGGAGCTTGGCGATGGGTCAGAACGCATGCGAGATGGGGAACGATATCGTAAGCTATGTCGGCGGTGGAACGCACCCGGTCATGCCCACGCGCTGACGTTCAGTTGCTACCGCCAAACCCCGCTCTTGTTAGAGGCGCGTTTCTGTGGATATCTCATTGATGCGATCGAGGCGGCTCGGTCGAGGCATGCGTTCGATCTTTGGGCCTATGTTTTCATGCCGGAGCATGTGCACCTGGTGCTGTGTCCTAAGCGCGATGACTATTCTATCGCGCGCATATTGCAGTCCATCAAACAGCCCGTTGCACGCAAGGCCATAGCCCTTCTGCGGGAACACCGTCCCCATGACTTGGAGCTTCTGGCTACGGGCCAACGGACGCGACCCTATCAGTTCTGGCAGAAGGGGGGCGGCTACGACCGGAATCTCACCAACGTCGAGACCCTAATCAAGACCGTGCGCTACATTCATCGCAATCCCGTGCGGCGCGGCCTCGTCGAGACGGCAGAGCAGTGGCTCCATAGTTCTGCGGCCCAGTGGGAGGGAATCCGAGCCGGACCGATCGTAGTGGATCGAGGCAGCTTTCCAGTCTAGTGAACCATCGCCAAGCTGCGCTTGACGCTGCCACCCAGCAAGAATAGGTTGTGCGGAGACCATAGGATGCGACGCAAAAGACGGAAACCCATGCACTATCATGCGAGTTGCCTGTACGACGGCACCATCGTTGCGGCCTTTCCGATTCGCAAACCCACCCCGAAGAAGATCAAGCAGGATAACATCAAGGTCGATGAAGATGGGGTCTGCGACAGAGGGTGGTACAGTGCAGGAAGACAGTTCTCGGATGTGCATGTAGACAACCGGTTTCGTTTCATGGATATCATGGCCAATCGCCTCAATGCACGGAGAGCTATGGGGGAAATCCTGATGCCCCATCTTCTGAACTTGGAAGAAGAGATGAGCACCCTGCATAGACAACTTGATCGCATCGAAGAATTGCTCACGGATTCGGAAAGATGATATGCGTTGCCATCCTCTGATTTGCAGCTGTGGCATGTGGCAGGGGATTCAGCTTGATGGCTAGGAGGTGCCGGGTGGCAGCGTCAAGCGGAGTTTGGCGATGGGTTGGAACGCAGGCGAGACGGCGAACGATACCACCAGTGGTATCGATGGTGGAACACGTCCGGTCACGCTTGCGCATTGACGTTCAGCCCGGTAGAGGGTGCCGTCCGCTCGGGTTTGGAGTCGGGGCCGGCGGTTGATTGGCTTGACTGGGTGAAGTTCGATTCTCTCGACACCCTTCAGATTCTCTACGACTATTCTGGATATTTCCATAGTGCTTCCTCGTCCTTTGATCCTGACAATAAACCGCGGCTCGCGCTACCTTCTCTTATGATACGATTTGACAGGGCACATTCCAAGCTATTCTCTGTCTCGCTACAACCTGTCAAGAGCTACTTGATGTGAAACAGGCTGCTTTGAAGCCGTGGCCCGGGGACTTTGTCGAGGCAGTCTGGATTCCCGCCTGCGCGGGAATGACAAGCAGGGGCTTGGGAAAGCCGGTGGGAAGGGAGGTCTTCCCCGGTCAGGTAGGGTGCGGCGCGGATTTGATTGATGAGGGCGACGTCTGCGCGGACCTTGAAGTCGAACATAGCCACGCAGATAGCTCTCTACGGGACATTGTCACGACGCGGTGTGCATGGCACACCCTGCGAATTCTTGTCACGTCTGCGAAGACATCGGCCCGGGACTCTGTCGAAGCAGTCTGGATTCCCGCCGCCGATCGGGGGCGAGGGCAGGCTCTACGCGGGAATGACAAACGGAGCAGTTGGCCGAGGCCCGTGGCAAGGCAAGGCTTTCCCGGCCGAGGGTCTCCACAGACACCCGCCGACCGTCGGATGGCGTTCTTTCCGAAAAGAAAGTGTAACGCGATGGGGGTGGTCTGGACTGACTCTCGGGGAGGACGGAATGGTTTTGGAGTTGTGCAAGGATACGAAGAGGTGAGGAACCGGAAACGGAGGTAACTATGATGGCGACGATAAACGATTCTCGCAGCGTTATCATCGGCCTGGTGTTGTGCTGGTCTCTGGTCGCGGCGGGGCAGCAATTCGGCGGCGGGAGGGGTGCTGCGGACGATCCCTACAGAATAGCCACGGCCGAGCAACTGCTCAGCATCGGCGCCGACCCCAACCTGCTCGACAAGCATTTCCTGCTAATAGCCGACATCGATCTGTCGAACTATCGGTTCGAACAGGCCCCGATCGCTCCGAACACGGACCCTTGCGCACCGTTCTTCGAGGGCGATCCGTTCACGGGCGTGCTGGCCGGTAACGGCCATGTGATCCGCCATCTGCACGTGGAGGGCGGACCGTTTCTAGGGCTCTTCGGTTCCCTGGCCCCCAGTGCAGTGGTCAGTGGTCTGGGGCTTGAAGACTGCCTGATTCTGGGGCAATACAATGTCGGTGCCCTGACCGGGGCCCAGGAAGGCACCGTCTCGGGCTGCTACAGCACGGGAGTGATCTTGGGGGATTTCTATGTGGGCGGCTTGATCGGAGAGATCTACGAGGCGGGCCGGCTGTCCGGGTCCTTCAGCACCGCTGCCGTCACCGGAATCGGGGGCGATGCGGGTGGGCTGGTCGGAGGCAATGTGGGCGGCAGCATCTGGAACTGTCACAGCTCAGGCCAGACAAACGGCGGTCCGGCGCGGGCGGGCGGTTTGGTAGGATTCAACCGCCAGGGGATCGTGGGACACTGCTACAGCACCGGTCCCGTCCTCGGGGACCGCTACGTCGGCGGTCTGGTGGGAACGAACGACGGCGGCACGGTATCCGGCTGCTACAGTACCGGCGCGGTCACCGGGTTTTCATTGTCCATGGTCCTCGGCGGTCTGGTCGGACAAGACTACGGGGGCAATGTGTCCGACTGCTTCAGCACGGGCGCGGTTACCGGTTATTCCGAGGTTGGGGGCTTGATCGGCGCCGCTAGCGGGGGCTGTGTCTCGAACTGTTACAGCACGGGGGCCGTCAGCGGCCATGTGTGGATCGGGGGTCTGATCGGCGCCCATCACCCCTGGGGGGCGAACGGTTTTTGGAACGTGGAAACGTCGGGGCTGGCGACCAGTAACGGCGGCACGGGCCTGACGACCGCCGAGATGCAGACTATGGAGACCTATCTCGAGGCCGGCTGGGATTTCGTGGGTGAGAGCGCGAACGGCACGGCCGAGACCTGGGAAATGCCGCCGGAGGGGGACTATCCGCGCCTGAGCGCCCTCGCCGGATACGAGCCCGTGCTTCCGCAAGGGCAGGGGACTTTGGCCGATCCCTTCCTGATCACGAATGCTGAGGAGTTGGGATCGATGGGACATCGTCCCTTCGCATCTTATCGGCTCGACGTAGACCTTGATCTTTCCGACGTCACCTGGAGCGTCGCGCCCATTCCCGCGTTTGCCGGAAACTTCGACGGCAACGGGCGTCGAATCCATGATCTGCAAATCCACGGCGCCGGCTTTCTCGGTCTGTTCGGCTACTTGGGGACCGACGCCGTGGTGAGCGATCTGGGACTGGAGAGTGTTTCGGTTCAGGGTAGCGGCAGCGCTGTCGGCTCGCTGGCCGGTCGCAGTCGGGGAAAGCTGACGACCTCCTACGGCACCGGGACGGTTTCCGGAGGCGCGTTCACGGGCGGCCTGGTCGGATACCAATCCGGCAGCGTGGCGGATTGCTACGGCAGCGGGAAAGTACGCGGGGGCCGGATTCCGCGTGGCTTGCTTGGACGCAATGAGGGCCGCGTGGCGACCTGCTTCTGGAGTGGCGAGGACAAACGCGAACTGTGGTATGCCGACGGTGTGGTGGAAGACGTGACGATCGCCGAGATGCAGGACATCGAGACGTACCTGAACGCCGGCTGGGATTTCGTGGGGGAAACGGAGAACGGCACGGCGGATCTCTGGACGATCTGCTCGGGGCAGGACTATCCACATCTTTCGTGGGAGGGCATCGTCTGCGCCGAGTGAGCGCTAGGCGCGCCAGGGGCGTCGGCGGTTGAGGGGGGAACCGAGGATTTGGTTGGCGATGGCGACGTCCTCGCGGACCTGGAAGTCGAACATGCCCACGCAGAGGAAGTCGGCGCCGCCCTCGAAGGCGCAGCGGAACCCCTCGGCCGGCGGGATGGCGCCGGCGGCCAGCACTTTGAACGCAATCCACGGTGCCTTGACGTCCTGCATGAACGCAATGGTTTCTTCGTAGTTGTGGCAGAACATGTTGTCGTGATACTCGTCGCCGCGGGGCGAGTTGGCCTCGTACATCTCCATGTAGCGCCGGTTCTGCTTGGGATGGGCCGACCAGTAGCGATCGTGGTGGAGCGTCTTGAAGTAGAAGTCGGGGGCCAGTCCCTCTTTCTCGCAGAACACGATGGGTTCGAGGCGATGGGCGCCGATGCCGACGGGGATATCGTATTTCTTCATGATTTCGAAGGCCTTGACGATCCGGCCCGGCTGCTTCTGAAAGTACCAGATGTCACTGGCGCCGCCCCACAGGTAAGCGGCCGCGGCGCCCAGCTCCAGGTGTTCGACCAGCAGTTTCTCGTACTGATCGATATCCGTAGTGATCACGTCGGCGATCCACTGCATCTGTCCACCCCATTCGTCCCAGTAGCGGGACAGGCGGAAGTGCTTGAAGTTGTGGTTCTTCAGGACGATGCCGTTGACGCCGTTGTCTTCGCATTCCCGCAGGGTCTCCAGCACGCGCTGCTCGCTGTTATAGTGCTTCGCCAGGGCGTTCATATAAAGCAAATCGCGGGCGTGCATGTTGGGACTGATGAGATTGCTGCCGCTGATGAGTCGACCGAGCGAAAGATTGCCGATCTTGCCGACCGGCATTCGAGTCTGTTGGATCTCTGGCGGCATAGAACACCTCCCGTCGAAAAGCGGAGCGGGCAAGTCACTCTATTGTATCTCGGTAACAGGATCGAGGCCGGCGGTCCAGGCGGTGCCGCGACGGAAGAGATTGCCGACGGGCGGATTGGCCAGGGCCTGGACGTCGTGGCCGAGGACGCAGTGGAAGACCTTGCCTTTGCCGTAGTTGAGGACGAAGGCCATGGGATAGTCCTTCTGGTCGACCTTGGAGCGGGCGGTGGTGAGGATCTGGATGGGCGTCTCGCCCGCCAGGCACGTATAGAGTTCGTCGGTGGTCTCGAAGGCGGTCAGGCCGCGGGTGATGGGGTGGGCCTCGTCGGCGATTTCGACGGTAAAGGCGCCGTGCGGATCGTGGCCGCGCAAGTTCGGGTCCCACGCCCGTCCGGCGATCACGCCGAACTCGTCCCACTCCTGAAACGCGCCGCAGGCGAAGTGCACGAGAACCAGACCGCCGCCGTCATGAACGAATTCCTTCAGATTGGCGCGCGCGGTCGGGCCAGGGTCGGGGGTCTCCCAGTCCATGAAGTGCAGCACGAGCGCATCGTAGTCGCCAAGATCGAGACGGGCCAGATCGTTTGGGTCCTCGGTCACGCTGACGGCCAGTCGCTCATCCAGGCCCAGCGCCGTCGTCAACACGGGCGTCGTCAACTGCCACTTGTGCCCCGGATCGTCGATCCCGGTCACGACCAGCACCCGCTTCGGCTCGCTCTTGCCGTGCAGAGTGCCGTTGCATCCCGCCGCCAGCATCAACAACCCCATCAATCCCGCCAGCATCCTCATCGCTTGTCTCCATGGTTCGCCGTCACGACTTCTCGGAGCAGCACAGCTATTCGCTCCGATCCTGCACAACATACCACAGCCCGGACCCGGTCGCAACACGCCGCTCGGGGCAAATTCCGCGTGGGCCTGACGACGGCTGCGACGTTCCCGGAGGCGAACTGGGGCTTGCTCGACAAGACGGCAGATGGCAGGGAGGGTACCCGATGGATCGATGAGGGCCAGGGACGGTCACACACGTTAGTCGTGATGAGGTGGCTGTCCCCGGCCCTTATGGTGAAGCGCGCAGGTTACTTGGGGCTCGCCGCCGCTTTCTGTCTCCGTCGTCTTCTCCAGAAGATAACGCCGGCCGGGACGAGGCCCAGACCGGCAACGCCGGCTTTGGCCTCTGGCGGAACAAGGCGAAGTATGTCGGTCAGCGTGATTTCCGTATAGCCTTCGGGTGCGGTGGTGTCGAAGATGGCGGCCTCAAGCTCGACGTTGTAGTCTCCGAACGTATTGACTTCGTGCAGGTTCAGTTCGTGAAACGCGGTCATGAAACTTTTACCGATGGTGATATCGCCTTCGACCCGGATCGGAAGTTGCTCATCGATGCCGATCCAGACCTTGCCCGTGATACTCTGCATATCGGCAATGGTTTTGGGCAACAGGTTCTTAAAGGTGCCTGGGTCTTGAAACTCCAAGACCTCCGCTTCGACGCCGTCGATAGTGTCTCGTCCCAGCGCCTGGTAGCTGCCTTCCGTGAGCAGGTCGATGATGCCCCTAGGCGTTCCGCTTTCCAAGAGTCGCATTTGTCCGTCGGTCGAGGGAAACTTGCCGTACTTCTTGTACCGGGGCAGCAGCAGCAGGGTCTGTCGTTCGGGTCGGTTGAACGTGAAGCGGTAGATCAGTTCACCGTCGGCGTACCCTTCCTCGACCAGGCCGTGTTGGGCGGAGAAGTACTTCATCAGGTCGAAATGGCCCTTGATGCCGTCGAATTCAAAAATCTCATTGTCCTCGTCCGGCAGGGTGAAGGTCTTGGTGCCGCGT
>CP070782.1:1625153-1627711 GCA_020346325.1 Phycisphaerales bacterium | reverse complement strand
CATGCTGCTTTATCTGGCGCGCTCTGGCCTACAGTCTTGCCGGCGACAATCTGCCGGCCCTCTCAGAAAGAGCCGTACGCTCAAGTCTTATGGCAGGTTAATTTCTCTCGAATGAACCGATCTCACGGCCCCCGTTTAGCTTCAAGCGGACGATAATCCCCGTGCCCGTTTTTCGGCTGTACCAGGTCTTCTGGGGGACCGGGTATTTCGCTTCCTTCATAGCGTCGAGATCGAACTTGGGACCCTGGCTGTAAATGCTCCAGCTTACGGGTGATTCCTTCAGGGTGTTGAACGCTCGCCCTTCCTCTTGTTCATTGTCTGGAAAGCCGTTTGGCACCCAGAGACACGCCCCCTTTTCCACTACGGTAGTCCGGTTGTAAATGAGGGTCCCGACCGTCCGGTATTTGTAGGTGTAGCCACGATTGAATCGGTCTTCGATGCCTGTCGCCATGAAGCTGCCAGGGGGCGGCCCCGGCAAGTAGCCGCAGGCCACCAGTTCGCAAGGCAACTGATAGAAATGCCCACCGAGCATGCAGTCCACGCGGGTCGGTGGATAGGTCTCGTCATAGTCATACGAGTACGCCTCCAGGGCGATCCCGATATCGCGTAACTCCGCGTTGACCGCAAGAACTTTGGCTTGCCGACGAGCCTGACCGGTTACCGGTACTAGAAGGCCCAAGAGCAGAGCGACGATGCCTATCACCACCAGTAACTCAATAAGTGTGAAAGCGTTCCTCATGGGTCTTTCCTCGCCATGGAACCATTTAAGATCTCATTCGGATCAGTAGGACAATCAGCCGTGCGATGCTCCCGGGTGGCCAGGACATGGCCGTTGCCGTCGTAGTTCATGACGTAGAGACGATAACCGCTCTTTAGATCGGTGCTCTCCTGATCGAGGATCCCGATGACATCGAAGGGGTCGGTGAGATTGTACGAGCCGGGGTAGATACCCGTCCCGCGACCGAGCTTGACCGGAAAGGTCTTGCGACCATCGGTGATGAGCAACTCTTCGTCCGGGCCCCAGTCGTTCGGATCCACTGCATAGACATCCTCGATCTTGACTAGTCGCCCCTGATAGTACTCCCCGCCGACCAGACGAGCGGAGTCAAAGATGAAGCGGTCTTGCTCGTCTTTGAGATCATCAAGCGTGACCGGTTCGGGGCGTGGCAGGCCCACGCCTGCCTCCAGCAACTCGATCGTGAAATCGTGATCGGGGTTCTTATTGTGCTGCTCATTGATGTTGAGCTTGCCCTTATACGACAGAAAATAGCCCGTGACGCGGATTCGATCCCCACACGAGAACTGGGCCGCATTGATACGCGCCAGTTCGGCAATGAACTCTTCGTTTAAATACCCTCCGCCCAGTTCAACCCATGGCAGATTATCATACAGCTGGCCCAGCCACACGGCAGTGCCTGCATGGTCGTCCCCCTCGCCCTGGAAGAATACCTCCCACTGGCCACCGAGGTTGAACGGTTCCATGATGGTGTCGTCTGGCGTGGGGTCAAGCTTGTCAGCCGGATTGTGCAGCACAATCCCCTCAAGAACGACCTTGTCGCTCGCCTGATATGTTTGCTCTCCTTCGCTATCGACGGCCTGAAACTCTCGATGGGTAACCTGCGCGACTGACAGGTTCCCCTGAAAGGAACTGACAAATATTACAGCGAAGAGCGAAACTTCAAACATGATATGTCGCATCGTTTTGCCCTCCCGCTTACTGTCGAATTAGCCTCCCAGACTGAACTTCAGCGACGTACTTCCTACGTGATCTGCACCATCATAAACGACCACCGTAAGAAGGTGCTCCCCTTGAGCCAGCCCACTTGTCTCCAGAGGGATCTCGATTCCTTGTCGGCCTTTCTGCCTATACACGCTGGAATGAATGCGCCTGAAGTCAACGTACATGGAGACCCTGTAGCCAAGCGATTCGCCATAGCCCGGTGTGTCCTCATCTACGACCACTTCCACAGTCCGCTTTCCCTGCGCTGCCCGATCTGGGCTGTTGCGGAGCTTCACATTCAGATGCAGCTCCTTGCACAGGGCACGAGGGTGCTGTCGATGCGTTTGACTCTCGGCATCGATCACGACAAAGCATGGCAGAGTGGCCTTATCAATGAGATGGCCTGCATTGTCTCGGCCATCCCATTTCTCGATGTTCCTGCCCGTTTCCCGCCGCGACCAGTCCACGAGGGTTCGCAGGACAAGGCGCTCATCATTCCGCGACACAATTCGGATTCTGATCCAGGCGGGCCTGGACAACTTGTACGAGAGGTCCCCAAATTCTTTCTCTTTCGGATCGAAGCGGAGCGCGTCAAATGTAGAAATCTCTGTGACTCGTACCGGTGAACGCAGCGCTATCGGCGTCGGCCTCGTAACCGCATCCACGGAGGGCTCCTTCAATTTCGATTGCTCAGAGTTGGCGGAGTTTGGGGCGTTTGATTGACTCTCTGTGAGATCGAAGTTGACCTGGAGGCGCTTCGTTATACTGTTGAAGAAGCACTGCACCACCTCCTTGCCTCCGCGCTGGGAAATGTGCCCCGTTGAGGCGTGTGAGAAAT
>CP070782.1:1617241-1625053 GCA_020346325.1 Phycisphaerales bacterium | reverse complement strand
GCCATCATCGGACTCATAGCCGCACGCTCATTCAAGAGTTCGGACAGCGCCTTGCGCGTCACGCCGAGCTTGACCGCCGCCGCAGTGACTGTCAGCCCCAAGGTTTCAATGACATCATACTTGAGCGCCCGTCCCGGATGCGTAGGTTTTCTCGTGGTCATAATCGTACACCCCGTTCGCTTCTGTCATCCAACTACCATGGTAGTCGGCATAATCAATGGCCCGGATCCCCCATCTCGCTCGCAGAAGCCTGAATCGCACGCCTAACCGGCCTTCTTCCAGCAGCCGACGGAGTCTCTTTCTCGCTCACCTTCTCGCATCCGTTCAGACCCATCGCCAAGCTACGCTTGACGGTGCCACCCGCCGCAGTCCAGTGGCAATGTGCTCGTCAGGAAGATGTCAGGTGTTACAGGGGGTGCGATTCATGTTTGTAGGTAACCGGCGTTTTGGGGCTGTTACCTGTCATATCGAGCGGCGCGAAGCGCAGTCGAGATATCTCGCCGCGGACCAGACGCGCCTTCGGTTCGCGAGGAGATCCCTCCGCTACGGCCCGCTGGCAGCGAACCTCCGGTCGGGATGACAACGGTCTGTACGGGTCGGTAATATCCACCCACAAACGTGAAGCACGCCCCTCCCTCGCGCAAGCTCGCGATTGTTCTTGACAGATCCCATATGCGCCTCATATGCTGATCTCCTGCGAGGGCCATTCCCCCGAAAGAGACTGATGTCACGATGCGATTTGGAGGAGAGTTGGCGAGATGAGAGTGCACGCGAATTTTGTTCCCGTTGTAGTTGTCGTGGCGTTGCTGGGTCTGGGTGGTCCCCTGCGCGCTGACTATGCCGAGCTGGTCTGGTCTTACAGCGACTGCTTCGACAAGACCATTCCCGCCGATCCGGAGGCTACCAAGGGTTGGATGGACGATGCGATCCTTCGGGTGCCGGACCATCTGATCATTGAGGATCTGGACGTCAGCGTCAGCCTGACGCACACGAACGTCTTCGACCTTCGGTTGATCGTCACGAGTCCGTCCGGCACGAGCGTGGTGCTGAACAGCTACGATCCCTTCACCGAATACTTCAGCGGCGCGGACTATCGGCAGACCGTGTTCGACGACGAGGCAGAGATTTCCATCGGTGATGCGACGCCACCGTTCACCGGGCGATTTCGCGTTGATGCGAACGATGCGTTGTCCGCTTTCGACGGGGAAGATGCCTTCGGCGACTGGCACCTGGAGATCTACGACGCACACTACAGCGATACCGGGAGTCTCGATTCCTTTGGGCTGACCATCACGACGCCGGAGCCGGCCACGGCGGCGCTGCTGCTGGCCGGCCTGGGCATCGTTCGGCTGGCGCGACGCCGAAGCAGGTGAGGCCTTCGGCGGACTAGGAAGCGATCGCCGCGTCCTTGGCGCGCACGGTTTGTTCTTGTTGCTGTCTGAATTCGGTGAGCTTCTGGCGCAGGGCCGCGTCTTGGAGGGCCAGGATCTGCACGGCCAGGATGGCGGCATTCTTGGCCCCCGCCTTGCCCACGCCCATCGTCGCGACCGGTACGCCCGGAGGCATTTGGACCGTGCTGAGCAGCGCGTCCATCCCGCCTAGGCCCGCCTCACAGACCAGCGGTACTCCGATCACCGGCAACGTCGAACGCGCCGCCAACGCGCCGGCGAGGTGAGCCGCCATTCCCGCCGCGGCGATGATGACCTTGAATCCGTTGGCTTCCGCCGTCTGGGCAAACTCGTCGGCGATCGCGGGCGTCCGGTGCGCCGAGATGATCCGCACGGCTGCGTCGATGCCGAATTCACGCAACTGGGCGACGCAACTGTCCATGATCTTCAGATCGCTGTCGGAGCCCATCACTACCGCCACGGTCGTCGTTTTCTCAGATACCATTTGTGTTTTCCATCCCGTGAAATAGAATACAGGTTGTCAATTGTCGGTTCGATCATAGCGGTCTCGGGCCGTGTACGCAAGAGGTTAAGAGGGCGTCGATGCACACCCGAAAGCCGATCGTGGCAGGACAGTTTTATCCCGCTGGCGGGGAAGCGTGTCTGGCCGAGGTCCAGGCGTGTATCGCCTCGGCCACGCTGCCGGAGCAGTTGCCGGCGTCGATCGTCGCCGGGGTGGTACCCCACGCCGGCTGGACGTTCAGCGGGGCCCTGGCGGCGCTGGTCTTCTCGGCCATTCGGCACCGGCGCCCGGGCGTGGCGACCGTCGTGATCAGCGGTGCCGCCCATGGCTATCTCGGCGCCCAACCGGCGGTTGACGACAGTGACGCCTGGGAGACACCGTTGGGAACCGTCGCTCTTGACGGACCGCTGCGCGAATCGCTCGCGCGGCAGGACGTCGTGACCATAGACGCCCCGGCCCATCGTCGCGAGCACAGCATCGAGGTTCAGATTCCGTTGATCCAGCATATGCTTCCGGAGGCGCGTATCTTGCCGGTGATTGTGCCGCCGCTGGAGACGGCGGTGGCGTTCGGTGCCGCCTTGGCCGAGGCGGCCGCCCAGACGCAAACCGACGCGGTGTACATCGGTTCGTCCGATCTGACACATTATGGACCGCGTTATGCCTTCACTCCGCAGGGGGTCGGCGCCCCAGGGCTGCGTTGGGCCCATGAGGTGAACGATCGGGCGTTCATCGATCTGGCCCTGGCAGTGGAGCCGGAGCGGCTCCTGGCGCAGGCCGTCGAAAACGGCAGTGCCTGTGGTCCGGGCGCCGTCGCGGCGACGCTGGCGGCCGTCCGCCGGCTGGGGACGAAGACCGGGACCCTGCTGGCCCACACCAACAGCAACGAGATCATGCACCGCAAGATGGGGATGACCAGCCGCGACAGTGTGGGGTACGCGGCCCTGGTGTTCTGACGACGACACTGCCGGCAATGTGTCACGAGGTGGTCCGCAGCGCTGTCACTCGAGGGGGGTCCGATATTCTCGTGCCTCCTGGCTTGATTGTCCCTGTTGCCTATTTTTTTTGTTGGACAGAGGCCCTGCGAGACGATAGCAGTAAAGGGCTTACGGGACCGCTGCGTGCGCAGACCGACTTCGAACGCGATTTGGTTGGAGAATCGAGGATGGAACACAAGATACTATTGAGAGAGACTGATATCCCGCGTCAATGGTACAATCTGGCCGCGGATCTCCCGACGCCGATGCTTCCCCCTTTGGGCCCGGACGGCAAGCCGGTGACGCCGGACATGTTGGCGCCGGTGTTCCCGATGAATCTCATCGAGCAGGAGGTGAGCACGGAGCGGTGGATTGACATTCCGGAGGAGATCCTCAATATTCTCTACCGGTGGCGGCCTGCGCCGCTGCGCCGCGCCGTGTATCTTGAGAAGTATCTCAAAACCCCGGCGCGCATCTACTATAAAGACGAGAGCACAAGCCCGCCCGGCAGTCACAAACCCAACACCGCCGTGGCGCAGGCCTGGTACAATCGCGAGTTCGGCATCAAGCGGCTCACCACCGAAACCGGGGCCGGCCAGTGGGGCAGCGCCCTGTCCTTTGCCTGTGCGCTGCTGGGCCTCGAGTGCAAGGTGTTCATGGTCCGGATCAGCTTCGATCAGAAGCCGTTCCGCAAGCACATGATGGCGGTCTGGGGTGCTAATTGTGTGGCCAGCCCGAGCACGGAGACGAACGCGGGCCGTAAGGTGCTGGAAGAGATTCCCGACACGCCCGGCAGCCTGGGTATTGCGATCAGCGAAGCGATCGAACAGGCCGTCACGGACTCGTCCGGCCAGACGCGGTACTCGTTGGGCAGCGTGTTGAATCACGTCCTGCTGCATCAGACGATCATCGGTCTGGAGGCGAAGAAGCAACTGGAGATGGCCGGCGAGAAGCAGCCGGACATCGTCATCGGCTGTGCCGGTGGCGGCAGCAATTTCGCCGGCCTGGCGTTCCCGTTCACGGCCGACAAGATCAACGGTGCCGACATCCAGATCATTCCGGTCGAGCCGGCCGCCTGTCCTACGTTGACCCGGGCCCCGGTCCATTACGATTTCGGTGACACCGCTTGCACCACGCCCCTGATGGCCATGCACACGCTGGGCCATGCGTTCATTCCGCCGCCCATCCACGCCGGCGGGTTGCGTTACCACGGAATGGCCCCGCTCATCTGTCAGTGCGTGGTCGAGGGTCTGTTCGAGCCGCGTTCGTACCACCAGACGACGTGCTACGATTCGGCCCTGACCTGGGCCAAAACCGAAGGGGCCATCTGTGCCCCCGAGACGAGCCACGCCGTGGCCGCTGCCATCGACGAGGCCATCAAGGCGCGCGAGGAAGGCAATGATAAGGTCATCCTCTTCAACTACAGTGGACACGTCCTAATGGACCTGACGGGCTACGACGACTACCTTTCGGGCAAGCTCAGCGACTACGACCTGCCGGAAGAAGAGTTGCAAAAGTTCACGAAGGATCTGGAGAATCTGCCCCCGGCCGAGCAGCGCAAGTCGGGCCGGTGGTAGCTCGCCCCCTTTGACCTGGGCGCCCCGTAGGGTCCCAGGGAGCCAGTGAGAGCTAATAAGGAGAGATTGAAATGAGGCATTCGGTGTTCTTGACAATTGTCCTGGTGCTGGCGACGATCGCCGCTGCCCAGGACTGGGAAGGGGATTTGCTGGGCGCAGAGGCCAAAGGCGAACTCCACGGGACTCTCGGGGTCAGCTGGGACAGCGAGTTCGTTTGGCGTGGCTTCAAGATCTTCGGCAGCACCAGCGCGACGCACATCGTGGGCGACGTGAATCTCTGGGAAACGGGCTTCGGGCTCAGCGCCGCCGGCCACTACGCCAACGGCGGTGGGTGGGTTGACGAGGCGCGGTGGGACTACACGGCATACTACCAGAACGGGGTGTTCGCCGGCAAGCCCTACGCCACGAATTTCCGCGTGGGGTACGTGTACTACGATCACCCGAACACAATTAGCGAATGGTCCGACCTTCAAGAGGTGCACGCGGTCCTGTCCTGGCCCAACCTGCTGCCGATCCGGGGCCTCTGCCCCACCTACGTGGCGGCCAAGGTGTGGCCTGGGACGGGGGGCTCTCGACTGGACGATTCAGCCGACGGCTGGTTCCACATCTTCATGCTTGACTATGGCTTCACCGTCCAGGGGGTGTTGCCCGACATTCCCGAGCACCTCATCCGCTTGCACGGGGAACTCGTCTACAACGGCGGCGTGGACCCCATCGGCCCGGGGATCGAAGAGCAATTCTCCCATGCCGTCTTCGGCGTCGCGACCGACGTGAAGTTCTGGGACACCCTCACCCTGACCCCGGCGGTGTACTATCAGATCGCCATGGAGCGCGGACTTGAGGAGCGCAACGGCGATTCCTCCGACGAACTGTGGGCCAGCGTGGGGCTGACCCACTCGTTCTAAGCGTCGCGAATTTCGTTCGGACGAGGGGCTGACCGTAACAGGTCAGCCCCTTTTTCGTTGAAGGAATTAAAGGGGCCAGCGACCAGAGAATTTACCGCTGTTCCTTTAATTCCGAGACAGGGACGACAAGTCGCTGTCGCGTTTCGCATGCCCCGTCATTTGGGTCCTGCATCCCGCGCTCCCCTCCAATTTCCCGTGATTTGACGTCGCCCCGTACGGCCCCCGTATACACGCTCTTCCCGGATGTGATGGGAACACGGTGCCGAGGCACGCCGAGTCTTTCAAAAAAAACAAAAACTCGCGAAAATCCTTTTAACGCAAAATCATCACATGCCGTCCTGCGCTCGCACCGATCAATTGTCGCGAGGAGGAGGATTACCTGGAGCTGCCCAGGAACGAGCCGGTCAACGATGCTACCCACCGCGTCCACACAGACGCCGGTCAGTCACCGCGCCTCGAAGCCAGGCCGAACCCAGTCGAAGATGCCCCAACAGATAAATAGGGAGACCCTTGCCGAATGGCCACCCCCACGAAGAAGAATCTGGAGGCACACTGTGACCGAATTGGAGAAGATTCACGATAAGCTCGACGCCCTGGAACGGCGACTCTTCATCGATAACGGCACCGAGAGCATCCAGAGCCGGCTGAATCGCCACGAACGCTGGATCAGGGCGATGGCCTGGCTGACCGCTACGGCAGCCGGGGCGAGTGTGGTAACGCTTGTCTCAGTGGGTATCAAGATCCTGCTCTCGGCGGCGTGGTAGCGTCGCGGGTGGACGGAAAGTCTTAGCGCTTGATCAGATGAGCACTGCACTTTGTCGCTATCTATTGGACGCTTGTCACTAGGGTAGGCCTTGCCTGAAGTGCGGTCAGTGCATCGCGTCTGTTGTCCACGACCTCGAAGGCTCTATCCAATGCCGTCACCGATAAGACGCCTCTGGTTGCATGTCCAACGCAGCACAGCAATAATCGTTGTCGTTCGTAGCCTAACTGGTTCCTGAGACGCAACAGCGGCGCCAGCGACCTGGAGGTCAGGAACGTCACATTGGTGAAATCCAATACCACATCACAACCACCCCGATCCTGAACACGGCAGATGACGTTCTCTAGCTCTTCAAACGCCTCCGGTTCGGCAGGCAGTTCAACCAGAACAGCACCTTCGGGCCAGATCTCTATGCTCATTCTTATCTCCCTGTTCAGCTTCCAGTTCATACCCCCTCGGTCAGATAGGTCGGCTGTTTCTCTGGTGCTATGCAACCCACAGGCCCGCCGCTGCTACCTATACTCTAACAACCTACGCCCAGATTCCAAGTATCTCGAGCTACCGGCCTAACCTGACGAGGTGCGAGTCACACCGCCGGCCGCCACCCGAGAAAGGTCCCACGAGCTGAATAAGGCCCAAGGATACGTTCGCGCCCTGGCATGGATCTGCGCGATCGTTACAGGCGCCACAACCACCTCATTAGTCGGCATCGTCGTAGACGCGCTGGGCAACCGATAAATGCACCGCGCCGGTCAGAAATCTCCCAATTTTGTCAAAAAGCGTCCCAACATTTGCCCTCCGCGAGCTGCCTTCATGCGGAGAGCCCCGGACGCCTTCTCTGACCCTTCTCGTTATGTATGGCAAGACGTATGGTTCGGCTGTCCATGCTGCCCGAAATCCACTTCCTGACGCGGCGACGCAGCACCTGAAAAGCAGGCCTTCGGATTGTTATCCCAATGACCCGCGTGCACGACATATGGCTCGCCAGGATTGATCCGCTCGGCCACCGAAGCTATGATTATGATACAGTCCAGCCTTGATTGCAGATTTGGCTATTTCTCAGGCGGCGTGTAGGGATCGAGCGTTCCGGTCGGAATCGGTGGATGCTGCTTAAGTCAGAATGCGCGTAACGTCAGTCATTGCGGCTCCCCACCATTCTACACCGCCGACAGCCCTATTCTCTGACGAAGGGCGATGATTTTCAAGCGCAGCCCCCAAAGAACAATGGCGCCCTTTCTCGTTGGCGTACCTCTCCGCAATCCCGAAACAACCCCCAAAGAATCAAGGAGTACCGCGCGTTTTGCCTCTGATGAGGCAACTCAGACCTAGCAGAGCCCCGGAACGGCCGATTACGACTCTCCCGGCATGAGGTATCAGTAGTCATGTACTTGTCACTTGCCTCGGCTAGGAAGAGATATAGAGGGCATCTGCCACAGCAAACACACGTCTGCCCGCCCATTTTGCTGGACGCCCGGAACGCGGCAGCCGGTCTGGGTGTTGGGCGGACCCTCTTCTATCGGCTCTGCGCCTCCGGGCGGATCGGTCCGTTGCCGGTCAAGCTGGGCGAGCGGTCTCTCTTGGTCCGGGCCCAGTTGGAGGACTGGGCGGCGGCCGGGTGCCCTACCCGGGAGGAGTGGTTGCGGCGAAAACCGTCCCCATGACACCAAAAACACAGGTTAAAG
>CP070782.1:1606030-1617141 GCA_020346325.1 Phycisphaerales bacterium | reverse complement strand
TGACTCAATCCTTCAGACCGGACAGAGTGAACTACTGGTGAGCGGCGGTCTGGAGTTGGCGCGTGCATCCGAAACACCTGCCCATTTCACACCACACGCACGAATCCGTGAAGTTCGTGGTCATCATGAGCTGCCCTTCGCAGGCGCTGCAGAGGCGTTCCTCGCCCTGCTTCATGGGGCCGGGGCACGGCGTGATGGTCATCGCACAAATGTCGATACAGGTGTTACAGGTCTTGCAGAAATCCGGTTTGCGACCGAACGGGAAATCAACGTGGCGGTCTTTGCCGCGACCGATGAAACCGATCGCGTCGGCTTGCCACATCTCGCTGCAAACCCGCACGCACCGTCCACACCGTACGCAGTTGTCATTGTGGAACGGATATCGCACCTCCCTGACACCACACCGCACGGCGATGTCCTGAACCGCCCGCGAGTTCGGCGCTTGGGCCACGAGCAATTCGGCGATGTTGCGACGAAGTCGCCGGATCTTCTCGGTATCCGTCAGGATCACCATCCCTTCGGCCACGTTCAGCCTGCAGGAAGTGGTGACCTTGGACCTGCCGTTGACGACGTGCTCGACGATACACAGCCGACACGCGCCGACGTCCGACAAGCCTGCGTAGTGACACAGGTGCGGAATGCAAATGCCGAATTCCATCGCCGTATCGAGAACGGACGTGCCTTTGACCGCCGAGATCTGGGCGCCGTCGATTGTCAGAGTCACATGCTCTTGCATTTGGAGTCTCCTTCGCAAGCGCTTATCGCCTCGAGTTCGCAGACATCGTTGCATATCCCGTACCTGACACAGGCCGTTTCGTCGATGGTGTGCAACTCCTTGGCCTGCTCGCGGATGGCTCCCCGTGCGGGCAGGCTTTCAGGCAAGCGCCGCAGCCCCTGGCGGCGAACCACGTTGTCCGTGTCCCCTCCCTCGCTATGAGACGCGTCCTTACGCTGCGCCAGGCAATGAAAAAAAGGGCACCCCCGAAGAGGTGCCCTTTGGCAATCGGAAACTGGCGGTCCCTTAGACAAGTCCCTGGGCCAGCATAGCATTGGCAACCTTGAGGAAGCCGGCAATGTTCGCGCCCGCGACGAAGTTCCCTTCGCACCCGTATTCCCGGGCGGCTTCGCTAGTATTCTTGTAGATGGTCACCATGATCTTTTTCAACTCAGCGTCGGCCTTTTCGAAGGTCCAGGGCAAGCGCTGGCTGTTCTGCGCCATTTCCAGACCCGAAACGGCCACTCCCCCGGCATTGGCGGCCTTGCCGGGCAGGAAGAGGACCTTGTTCTCGAGGAAGACGTCGGCCGCTTCGGGGGTACAAGGCATATTCGCCCCTTCGCCAGCCGCGATACAGCCGTTCGTGACGAGCGTTTTGGCGGCCGCTTCGTCAAGCTCATTCTGGGTGGCACAGGGCAGGGCCACATCGCACTTGACGTCCCAGATGCCACTGCACCCCTCGGTGTATTGCGCATTCTTGTGCGCGTTCACATACTCCCGAATCCGTCCTCGCTCAACAAGCTTGATGCGCTTGACGGCGTCAAGGTCAATTCCGTCGGGGTCATACACGTAGCCGTTGGAATCGCTAAGCGTCACGACCTTGCCGCCGAGTTCCTGGACTTTCTCGGTCGCAAAGATGGCCACGTTGCCGGAACCCGATACGCTAACGGTCAATCCATCGAAGCTCTTGCCTTGCGCCTTCAGGGCTTCGTCCACAATGTAGACGAGGCCGTATCCGGTGGCTTCGGTCCGGACGAGTGAACCGCCCCAATCGAGCCCCTTACCGGTCAGAACACCGGTGAACTCATTTCTAATGCGCTTGTATTGGCCAAACATGAAGCCGATCTCTCGCCCCCCCACACCGATATCACCGGCGGGCACGTCGGTGTCCGGCCCAATGTGGCGGCAGAGTTCCGTCATGAGGCTCTGGCAAAAGCGCATGACTTCATCATCCGATCTGCCCTTCGGGTCAAAATCCGAACCGCCCTTGCCACCACCCATCATCAGACCCGTGAGAGAATTCTTCAGAATCTGCTCGAAACCAAGGAACTTGATGATGCCGAGATACACGGTGGGATGGAAGCGGAGGCCGCCTTTATAGGGACCGAGGGCGCTATTGAACTCGACGCGAAAAGCCCGGTTGACGTGAAAGTTGCCTTTGTCGTCCTGCCAGGGGACGCGGAAAATGACTTGCCTCTCCGGCTCGACCAAGCGGTCAACAATCCCCGCCCGGACATACTCGGGGTGCCTGTCGAGAACGGGCACCAAGCTATCAAGCACCTCTTTGACCGCCTGATGGAACTCCGTCTCGCCCGGGTTCCGTTTCAGAACTTGGTCATACGCATCCTGTACAGTAGTCTTCGCTGCCACTTGAGTAACCTCCACTTATGAGAGACGCAATCGTTGCTGGGAAAAGCTACCTCACGTTCACGGTAGCCAAACGACCTAATATGAACTTCTGGAACGCGGATACTAACACAGTCGCGACGCCTGAAGCAAGAAGCGAAATGGTGATAGTTTCGATCAGGCCCGCTTATACTACATGGAGAACTGCTAATAAGTCCCGGTCGTCTTCCAGGGGGCCGACTACGTGGCGCGATCGCGTCAAAGACGGCCCTCTCCACTAGGCTTCGCCTCCTCCACGTCACACGTCAGGGACACCGGTCGCTCCAGTGCACATACCGATCACTCAAAAAAGCACAATGCCCGTTGGGAGATCACATCGGCCATCATCCGCAGTCGGCCCTCCGTGATATCGCAGACTCTGACGACATCCTCATATTTGGCTCTCTCAGGCACCAGGGCCCCGAGACAGTTCGGCATCTCCTCGAGCATGGCCTTGTCAAAGACAAAACCGTCTTGCCCCGGAAATACGGCTACGTAAAAGATATCACCCTCCACAAGATCCTGGAAGAAGTGCGTGCCGAACGAAAGTTCCGGCATCAGATTCCCGCCTTCATAGGCGAGTTCCCCCAGCACGGTGATGTTGTTGATTTCCGAGAAACTGACCGGAACACCCAGCGATGGCGTGGTCGTTCCCCACCGGCCCGGGCCCAACAGGAGAGTCGGCACCTCCAGCCGATCCGGAATCTGCCTGTTGAGGACTCCTACCAGGCGGGCAATATCATACTTCTGAGTTATCGGCAGCGATTCGTAGCTTTCGGGTCGAACATATATGATCCTCTTGAGATCAACCGAGATACTCCCTCCCATAAAGTATCCCTCGCATCGAAAAAGGGTCTTGGCCGGATCGATCTGGGAAGGAATCTCCACATGCGGCTGTCGGCCCTTGGTTTGCAGCGGCCGACACTGCAGCACATTTATCACGGCCTGTCCGTCTTCGGCGAAGTTCACGGTGAACTCGATATCCACAGGATATTGATAGTTCCTCTCAAGAGTCTTGAGGATCGTCTGCATGTTCTGGACGAAGGGCGTTTCGGACAGAAGCTTCTCGAACGTCAGGAGCCAGTACCGCTGATCGCCGCCCAGTTCCTTGGCTCGCCGAGTCATCTCATGATCCGGAGTCCCCATGAGGTCCACGCGGATATCGAGCCCTTCGTCGAGGATCTGTCGCAAGGCGACAGCCTTGAGCGCGTTATCGTTGATATCCAGCAAATCAACATGATTCTGGGAGAACCGTCTAACGTCGTCCATCCCCCCCACGGGTCTCATCAAGGGGGCATCCAGCGCCAGAACACGCGGATAATCGTCCTCCACACGGTTTACGGCCCGCGTCCCCAGGCCGACCACCAGTCGAAGCATGCCCGCCTTCGGGTCGAGTTGGGGATTCCAGGCGAATGTGTTATGGGAGACCCCCACCCCGGCCAGGTCAGGGAAGAAGTACGTTTTCCGATAAGAGCCGGAGACCCGCTGAATAAGCAGCGCCATCTGCTCATCGTGTTGGTCAAGCCCCCTCTGTAACCGATACGTCAACGCATCCTCATTCATCGTGCTCGAATAAACTTGACGAACCATTTCCTCCAGACGCGCGACCCGTTGTTCGGGATCGCCCTGGTTCACGCAAAAGAAACTCTCGTACTTTCCTGCGAACGCATTTCCAAACGCGTCTTCGAGCAGACTGCTGGAACGAACGATAATCGGCGACTGGCCGAAATAGTCGAGCATCTCCTGGTACTCGTCGCGGATCTGGTCGGGGAACTTGCCCGTCAGCATTTTCTCCTTCAGGTCCGCCGCGACCTCGAAATAGCCCTCTTTGGTTTTCTGCTCCATGCGCTGCTTCCACCAGCCGTTTTCGACAAGGTAGGTGTAGAAAACATCGGAGCCGACATAGAACGAGTCGTGCCGTTCCAACTGTCCGCTCTTGGCGAAAACCGGGTCCTTCGAGACGATCTTGTTGGCGAGCAACATCCCGACGGCCTTTCCGCCGATAAATCCCGTTCCAATCATCCGGTTCTTGATATCGAGCAAGTCATCAAGCGTGAAGTGTTTTTGGGCCAGAGACAGGATTCGCTCCTCACGGCCTATCATGATGCGACACAACCGTTCGACCGTTTGCTCCTTGTCCCGAACGGAAGCGGAGTCCATCTCCCTCAATTCTTCGGCCCGCAGGAACAGTCGGTCCCAGTGATCCAGCTTACGGTGCATCGCCTCACGGCCGCTTTCCGAGATATGCGAAATCAGCTTCGCCGCATCCACGCTGCTGGTGATGGGCACGAATCGATCTCCCTGCTTCAGGTGCGGAAGAAACATGGTGGGCGCGTATCGCTTGAAGACTTTCAGGGGATGTACGTACAGATTATTTTCAAAATCATAGAGATCCAGGAGCAATTGCGTCGTTTCGCGAATGCGGGCGATCGTCTTAAATGAATGCCTGTTGCGCAGGAGCGCAAAATAGGCGATCGTGTCCAGTTCGAACAGATACGGGCAGGTGATCTTGAAGAAGTTCCCGATCATCAAGTCGCTGGCCCAGGCGCTGAGCAAGTCGGACAGACAGTCGAAGACGTAGTACGCCCCCCTTCCGCTCTCTGAGATGATTCGATGGACCTGGGTGGAAAACGTTTCGAAACCCGCGTATGCATTCAGTTCGTACGTCCTGATCCCGGGGTCCGGAGGCACAAGGGGTACATGGTCCGCAAACCTCATATAGACGATCTTCCGGCCGTCCTGCTTTGCCCGCTCCACGTAAGAAGTAATGAACGGCTGGAGATCGGCAATACGGTCGACCTGCCAGACGACATTATCCCCTGCCCTCAGATGGTTAATCACGGCATCAAGGCCTGCAAGTCCGGTGCCCAATCTGGTCGCCATGGGTAAACCTCACCTTCGTGCATTCGCTGCCCCCGATGCGGGGCGAACGGCGTTTTCTCTTCAATCACGAAGCCAGTTCGAGAACGCCCGGCCGGCAACGACTTCCTCAGCCCCTCGGACCGTCACGCTCCTGCGCAGGACCCGACTTGTAGCGTAGCCGCCCTCTCGACATCCTCGGCAGATGCCCCATCGCACAGACGGACAGTTCGGGAACGCGGCCCCGTAACCACCGGAGTTCGCCACGAACCAGAACTTGGGTCCCCCTGAAGTATCTTGACAGTTGTTGTTTCGATAAGCAAAGCTGATATTAGTCTTCAGAAGAGCTTGCCGTTCCAGCCCAAGTGCGGTACCATGGTATCTTGTTGACTGCTGTCCGACAATCGCCAAAATCATGATAGCGAGCATCAGGGCAACTTATAGTGCATATAGAAACGCTACGGATATTCTGCGATCTGGCTGACTCCCGGAGCTTCTCCAAGACGGCCGAGAAACACCTGCTGAGCCAGTCGGCCGTCTCGCAGCAGTTGGCGCAGCTGGAGTTGGTGCACAAATGCCAGTTGGTCACCCGGAAGAAGCGCCCAATCGAATTGACCAGTGCCGGTCAGTTGTTCTATAAGGCCGCCAAGGACATCCTCGAACGATATGACCAACTCCGTAGCGAGCTGAGCACGCTCCAAGCCAGGACGGAAAACCGTATCAATGTGGCCGCCATCTTCAGCATTGGGATGCACAGTCTGCCCGACTATGTCAAGAAATTCATGGTCAGCTGCCCCGACGTCCATGTCCACATCGAGTACCTCAGTGCCGAGAAAATCTACACCCAGGTTCTCAGCGGCGAGGTCGATATCGGAATCGTGGCCGTGCCGAAAAAAGACAAGCGGCTCGAGGTCTACGATTTCGACGAAGAACCCCTGGTGCTGGCGTGCAGCCCCCGACACCCGCTGGCCAAAGAAACGGAGGTGGACATCCACAAGCTCCAGTTCGAACGCTTCATCGCCTTCGAGAAGGATGTGCCAACCCGCGTCTGGATCGACGGGATCTTGTCACGCTACAGTGCGGCCGTGCGTCCGGCGATGGAGTTCGACAACATCGAGACCATCAAGCGGGCCCTGGAGATCAACGCCGGGATCAGCATCCTGCCGGAACCGGCCATCGTTCAGGAGGTGGCGGGAGGAACCATCAAGGCGGTCCCGTTCTCCAACGAACGGCTCGTGCGTCCCACCGGCATCATCATCCGCAAGGGCCGGGCCCTGAGCCAGGCGGGTCGATATTGCGTTGAGTTGCTCAGAAAACAGCCCAGATAGACCGAGCGCCGACCACGCGGCCCGCCGCTGTCTCGCCATCATCCCCCCTCGAAGTGGGGAGCTTGACAAACCCTGGAAGAGAGGCCAACGTATAAGTGCCAGCGGGGCATGTGGTACCATGGAGCCGTCGCATTTGACATCTTTTTTGAACTTCCGCGGAAGAGGCTGGCCCGAGAATGACGATAAGAGCAGTAATATTTGATCTGGATGGAACGATAACCCAGCCCTACTTCGACTTCGACGCCATCCGCGAAGAAATTGGATTGCGTCGAGATGGGGGGCCTATCCTGGAGGCGATGGAAGGCATGACCGCTCAAGAGCGCCGGCGGGCCGAGCTGATTCTGCACGCTCACGAGGAGCGTGCGGTAGCCGCGTCGCAGTTGAACCCTGGCGCCCAGGAAACCATCTCAGAACTGCTCGCCCGCGGCATCCGTGTGGGTATCCTGACGCGCAACAAGAAGGACAACGCTCAGAAAGTGGCAGCCAAACACGGCCTGGGTTTCGACGCCATCGTGGGCCGTGAGGACGGCCCGGTCAAGCCGGATGCCTTCGGCGTGCGACGCCTCTGTGACCGCTTCGGTGTCGATCCCTCTGAGACCCTGCTGGTGGGGGACTACTTGTTCGATCTGCTCTGTGCCCGATCAGCCGGGGCGATTCCCGTGCTCATCACCAACCACCACCAGGCGGACGAATTCGCCCACCATGCAGACTTCCAGATCAACGAGTTAACCGAGATACTGCAGATCATCGACCGCCGCAACGGAATGGCCGCCGCGGCCGAGGAGGAGACAACCGATGCATAGAGTCATCATCACCGGGTTCATTCTTGCTGTGTCACTGGCACCCTCTGCCTCTTGCGCCTTGGATCAGACCGACGGCACGCCGTGCTGTCGGGTCGAGTCCCACGAGCCCAACTCGGTGCAAGCCATCCTAGATCGACTGGAACGGCGCGCGACGAACCTCAACTCCTATCAGTGCAAGCTCGACTACATCTTCAAGCAACCCCTGCTCGAATCCCAAACGCGCCGCAAGGGCGTGCTCTACTACGCCAAAATCGACAAACGATCCTACCTGCGTATCGACTTCAACACCCTCCAGTATGACGACGAACCGCAGCAGAAACACAAGGAGCAGTTCTTCTTCGACGGAATATGGGGAACCTATATCGACTACCAGAGTCACAGCGTCCAGCGCCAGCAGGTGGCGGAACCGAACGCTCCCGTCGATGCCTTCGCGCTCGTCAGTCGCCGGGTTCCGGTGCTCGGTTTCTCCAGGATCGAGGACCTCCAGCAGCAGTTCGAAATCCAACGGGTTCAAGCAAACGCCGCGGAAACTGCTTCGTCATACCAGCTTCGTCTGACGGCCAAACCCGATTCGACTTATCACGACGATTACGTTACCATCGATGTCCAAATCGACAAGAAGCACGAGTTGCCCGTCAGGATCACCGCGGTAACCACCGAGGAAGATGTGCATGAGATCGCGTTGGCGGCCCCCAAGACCAATCAGGCCATAGCCAGGGAACGCTTTACGCTCGAAATCCCCCGTGATTTTTCGGTGGAGACCGTTCCGCTCAAGAGGAGCCCCGCATCCAAGTAGCACGAACGGTCCGGCATCGTTCTTCCGCAACCAACGAAACTGAGGCATACGGAATGCACAGAGGTCTGGTCGACGAGCACGAGTTTTCCAAACTGATCGAAACCCGCGGAGAGAAGCTGCTGGGACTGCTGCACTACCTAGCCGGCTGTGAGGCCCCGAAAGAGGCACTGACCCGTCCGCTGCTGGGCGAACTGCTGTCCCAGGCGATGCAGTTGGAAGAGGTTCTGGACTCCTACGACGCGGGCAAGAACTGTAGGTGGTGTGTCATCCGATCTCTAACGGCGGCCGTCAAGTCGTTCTCCGACATCAGCTATGAACTGATCCACATCCGCAACCGGATGTCGAGCTATCGGCTGCTGCCGGTGGCTCAGGATTTCGCCGCGGCGACCGAGGAAACGCTGGCCTTCACGGCGGGCATTCTGGTACGCGTCGGCCGGGAGATGGTCGCCAAAGCCCAAGCTCTGGGCCTGAATGTCCCGCAGGGGGAGAACGTCTCCGAGGAATACGAAGAGCGCATGCCCAAGGGGCACCTGGAGCATGGCTGCGAAACACGCCGGGCGGAAACGGTCGCCGAGACCGTCGCAACGCTGACGACCGGCTTCCTGAACCTGGCCTCGGGCAGTGAAGGCGTCCGGGCGGCCAGCAACGCCAAGCCGGAAGACTATCCCCTGTGCCTGGCGGCATCGCTGCGCGAGGAACGACTGCGGAGTCTCGAATTCCACTTCCACAATCTGCAATCCCAGTACGACACCCACGTCTCCGGCACGGAATCCGAACTCCAGGACCGCGACCTCATTGTGCTGCGGGGCCACGCCAGCATCGTGTTTCATCTGCTCAAGACCGCCACGGTGTTCGCGCACTACTATGAGCGGCATGTCAACAAGCAGCGTTGCGAAGCGCTCCTGGCGATGCCCCAGGTGGTGGAACGCGAAGCCCTGTTGTCGGCCCTGATGAACTATTCGATCACGTTCATCGACCAATACATCGGCTCGGCGGTGAATCTGTGCCAGGAGATGCTGCAGCGCTACGCCGAGGTCGGGGAAATCGAAGTGGCGATCCCCAAATACCGCGGCTTCCACGTGCGTCCATCCACCCTGGTGGCGAAGCTGGCCCTGCACTACGGCAGCAAGGTGCAAATGCGGCTGGACGACCAGGTGTACGACGCCGGCTCCTCGCTGGATCTGTTCCGTGCGAACGAGAAGATCAACGCCCAGAAACGTCGTTGGCTGGCCGCGGAAATCGTCCGACTCGGGCTGGTCCCGGCCGCCTCAGAGGGCCTGGACATCGTTGCCATCGTTCGCAACGTCGTCCTGTCCCTGGCGACCCAAGGCAAGCTGATCATGTACGAACAACCGCTCGAACTGCCCGACACCCTCTGCCCGACGGAAGGCACACTTCTCGAGAAGGTGACGAACGAAACGGGCCGCCTGCTGGCCATGGGCAAGATCGACATTGGCACGGATATCAAGGCCTGTTTCATCGGCGACAAGCGGGTGCTGGCCGATATCCAACTGCTCGCCGAGTTCGGTTACGGCGAAGACAACTTCGGCAACAACGTCGCGCTGCCCGACAAGCTGGCCTATCTGAGACGATAAGCTCCCTCCCGGCCGCCCCGGATCGCATCCCAGCCGCAACAGTCCCCCGCCCGGCGAGAAACCAAGGCCCGGCGCGCTGAATCGACGTTCCTGTCCCACCAGCGCCGGGCAGGGACTTGACGGAAAGGCATTTCTGGGGTCTTATGGCGCCGGCGCATCCGATCGGCGACGACGTCCGGGCTGTCCCGCGGGACTTTGTGGGGACCGGACACCGTCGCCAAAGACTGTCGGGCGCATGCCCTCTGAGAGAATCAGACGCCGACAACCCAGCGTCCGCCACGGCGGACAGACAACTAGAGAGGACCACGCATGGCCAAGGGAATTGTCATTTACCATTCACGCACGGGTAACACCAAGGAGATGGCCGAGATCATCGCGCAGGCGATGAACGACGCACAGGTCGCCACCGGCTGCCAATCGGTGGAGACCGTACGTCCCGATGAACTGCTCGGGTACGACGCCATCGTCCTCGGCTCGCCCTGCTATTACGGGCAGATGGCCGCTCCGATGAAACAGCTCATCGACGACCTCGTGGGAATCCATGGCCAACTCAATGGCAAAATCGGGGCCGCCTTCGCCAGTTCCGCCAATATCGGCGGCGGCAGCGAGACCACCATTATGGGCATCATTGAGGCGATGTTGATCGCCGGTATGGTCATTCAGGGCGATCCTCAGGGCGCCCATTACGGCCCCCTGGCCATCGGCCGGCCCGACGAGAAGGTCCGGCAGCAGTGCCAGCGCCGCGGCCAGCGCGTCGCCGAACTGACCAGAAGACTGGCCAAAGCCTGATAAAGTGCCTTTTTTTGAGCGGAGAGGCCATTTTTCTTTGACAAGGAGCGATCCGCTCATTAGAGTCTTCGCAATCTCAACTCTAGAAAAGGAGGACCACGTAGATGCAAGAATATGAAGATCTGAAGACGTTGGTCGCAGAAATTGAAATGGATGTCGACAAGGCTCAAGGGGGAAACAAGGCGGCCGGCACCCGTGTCCGCAAGCAGATGCAAAAGATCAAGCAAGCGGCCCAGGAAGTCCGCAACCGCGTTCTCGAAATTCGCTCGACGGACTAACCGAGTAGACGGCCAGCGCCAGTCATTACGCCTGCATGAGTAGTCCATCGCCGGACTGCGCATGTCTGTTTTGCGTCGGCCTGGTGGGTGATGTATTCTCGCAGCGCTGGTTTTTTGTGCACGCACAGCCGTGTCATTGAGGTTCTCCATGCCCCCATCTCTGTTGTTTGATCTGTCAGAAATCGATTTGCAGGCCCCGCCATGCTTCAACCAGGAGGCGATCTGCAAGGTCAATCCCCAGCGTTTCGAGATGCAGCACCTCGACGGCATTCTCTGGCACGAC
>CP070782.1:1603235-1605930 GCA_020346325.1 Phycisphaerales bacterium | reverse complement strand
CGGCTTAGCTCGAGATCACATCCCGGCTCGTCAGACGAGTCGGCTCGTTGTGGTTCGATCGCCTTGGTCCGGATATCTCTGGTCATGGAGTCTTACCTCTGTCTTTTCTCTGCGGCGCGACGCACGGCATTCAGGATTTTCGTATATCCGTTGCACCGGCACAGGTTGACATTCATCTCTTCGGCAATCTCTTGGTCTGTGGGATTAGTATTCTTCTCAAGCAGCCCGACCGCCGTCAGAATCATCCCCGGCGTGCAGTACCCGCATTGCATCGCGCCGGCGGCAAGGAATGCCTCCTGGACGGGATGCAAAGAGTCGCCCGTGGCCAGTCCTTCGATAGTAGTAATCGCCTTCTTATCAGCCTGAGCCACGGGAGTGACGCAGGAGAGGATACGTTCGCCATCCATCAGGACCGTGCACGCGCCGCACCGGCCTTCGCCGCAGCCGTACTTGGCGCCGGTCAGGTGCAGCTCCTCCCGAAGCACATCGAGAAGCGGGCGTTCTGCGTCGGTGGTGATTGTCTTGGCTTTGCCATTGACCGTCAGGGTAACCGTCACATCCATAAACAGCCTCCATCAAACCATGAATTGACAGGACCGATATGAGCCGGCGCACGCGGCTCTTTCAAATCATATTGTAGCAGGTTAACCACCAACCGCAATCACAAACGCTATTTATTTGCGCGGGCCAGCACCACGACGCCAGACAACGTTGTTTTGTTTGCAGGCGCAGCGATTCTCCTTTGTGCAGAATCGATATCATGCTGGCCCTCTCACCGTGTCTTTCGTTCACGCTGCGCGTTACATTCGCCACGGTGCGCGCATGGCGCGGCAGCGCAGGCGGTTTGCGGCCCCTGCCTGCGCAGGGGCAAGCCTGTCCCCGCGAAAGCGGGGATCGCCGATGAACTCTTCCTTGGCCGGGTCCCACTTCAAAGACCGTTGCAGTCTGTGCGCGATGATCGCCAGATGTCCGAGCGATGCCGACCGATGACCGATATGCTCGTCACAACTCGGGCGCCGCCGTGTCCGAATGCACTCGAGCCAGTTCGCGTGATGGTTGTTGTCCCCGATGTTCACCTGCCGAGTCCTCAATTTCATTTCCTCGAAGAGCGTCTCAGGACCGCCCTCAACGACCCCGCCGGTTGACATCGATGTGACCCAGCCCCGCTCGCCTACAAAAACGCCTCCGAAGTTGCCCTCCAATCGGGCCGTCGCGGGAACCGCTTTATAGACCTCCTTTACCATGCCCCAGTGATCAATTAGGTGAAGCAGCGTCCCGTCAGCGTACCGGCACGTGAGCGTCGGGTATGGTCCGTTGCCGGGATGGATGAGTTCCACCGGTCCGCTATTCTCCATGCCCAACGCATACTGAATCACGTCGGCGCTGTGAGAATGGTGCCAGGTTACTGAGGCCGCGCCGAAGTCTTCGCAGAATGCCCAGGGCACGACGCCGGGCGAAGGATTCTTGTGGTACGCCGGGTTATATGGGTGCCAAAGGGCCGGGCCAACCCATAAGTCCCAGTCTAATCCGTCAGGCACAGGTTCGCCCGGGAGGTTTATGTCCAGCGGTGCGTATGACTTTCCGGAATTCTCGACGTCCATCAAATGGCGATAAGGCTTGAAGCGGGGCGCTCCGAAGAAGCCGCCTAAGCTGGTCCACAGCGTGAAGACCTGTTTGACCTTGCCGAGCCCTCCTGTGCGCACAAACTCGCAGACCCGGCGGATCGTCGGAATAGAACGGTACTGGGTTCCGGTCTGGAAGACGCGGGCATACCTGCGCATCGTTTCGGCCAGCCGACGTCCCTGGCCAATGGTAATAGAGATCGGCTTTTCACAATACACGTCCTTACCCGCCTTGGCGGCGTCAATCGCCTGCAACGTGTGCCAGTGGTCCGGCGTGGCGATTACCACGGCGTCGATATCCGGTCGGGCCAGGAGTTTGCGATAGTCATTATACGCCGCGCAGCCACGATAAGTACCGCTGGAGGTCTTGGCGGCGTAGTGCTCCTCGGCGCGGCGCTTGGCGTCTTCACACCGCAGACGATCCACGTCGCAGACGGCCACCAATTGAACGGCTCGGTCGCCAGCCAACCGGCGCAAGTGCCCTTGGCCCATCCGGCCATGGCCGATCAGGCCTACTGTGATCCGCTCGCTCGGCGCAACATTGGCGGTCGCACGGCGAGCCGCCGAGACAATGATCCACGGCGCGGCGACTGTCCCGGAGAGCGCAGCCGTCCGACCTAAAAACTCACGCCGCGTCATACGGCAACTATTTGTTCCTTTAGAATTCTCAATTCGTGTCATAGCCAATTCACTTCGCCAGTTTCATACTTACCTTGTTGAAGAATTCAATACAACGCGCTATCTGAGGCATCGACTTGAACCAGTTGTGGGAGTATTCGAGGCCGAACATGGTGGGCCTTATGCCCAGGCGATGGATTTCCTCGGTGAACTGTCCGGTCTTGCCGATGCCAGTTCCCCAGGGCACATCATGACCTTCAGGGCTCAACTCGTGCAGGTCATGCATCTGCACGGTGATCAAGCGATCCTTGAGCGTGTTGACAGCCTTGATGGGGTCGATGCCGGAGCGCATCCAATAGCCGAGGTCAGCGCAAGCTCCGATCCGCTTGCTTCGGCTGCGACAGACCTTCAATACTCCTTCGGGATGCCAGTACTGCGGCGAGGCTTTCTGGTCG
>CP070782.1:1596369-1603135 GCA_020346325.1 Phycisphaerales bacterium | reverse complement strand
TTGAGGAATCGATCCGACTCCATCAGCATCCAAAGTTCCAGCTTGTTCGAAGGCAAGTTCACGAAGTAGACCGTGTAGTCGGCGCTGGTCCCGGCGTTGAGCCCCGTGCCACCGGCCCGTTTGAGAACCTCCTCGAATTCGTCGTGCGCGAGAAACGCCTGGGTTTCCTGCTGCGCCGCCTGGAACTGCTCCCGCAACTCCGCCAGGCGCTGCGGATCGGCCTGGTCGCCTTTGCGGCGCTCCGCCTTCAAAGCCGCAAAGATTTCGTCGATCTTGGCCATGACCTTGGCCTCGGCCTCGTAGTCATGGGTCCCGATGCGCTGGGTTCCCTTGAAGGCCATGTGCTCGAAGAGATGGGCCAGCCCGGTGAGCCCCGTCACTTCGTTGACCGCTCCCACGTTGGCGTGCGTGTAGCACGTCACGACCGGCGCCTCGTGCCGTACGAGTACAATAAACTTCATTCCATTGTCGAGCGCAAACTCCGTCACGCGCGCTTCGAACTCTGCCAGGTCCTGGGCGCGACCCACCGTCGCCGCCAGTGTCAGCGCCGCCAGGACACTCACCATCAGGCAGCCATATCTTCCGCTCGTTTGTCGCATCTCACTTCTCCTCAGCCAACGTGTATCCGGAGGTTGATCCAATCCCGACAGCATACTACGGACCACTCAGTTGTACAGAAAGTAAACGGTGGCTCGGCACGGTTTGTTCGCCCGCACCCGCACCCAATGGGCCGAGAATCCGTCCGGGAATTCATGGTGGGCGTAGCCCGTGTCGCCGAACACGTCGAATTGCCCGTATTCCTTCCAGCTTCCGTCCCCCAGAAAATCCACTTCCACGGAGAAGCGCACCCGCTCATCCGCATCATGGGCCACATGGATCCCTTTCTTGTCGAATCCGGTCATCAGAAACGGATCAGACCACTGATCGGCCTCCACGGGGCTATTCCGCCAGGGTCCGCCCCATCCAGCCGGCTTGCCCATCCGCCACAGATCATCGATATTACCAAACCAGAGCCCCGACTGAGGCTGGCCCTCGTCGTCACGGATCTCGTCCGAGGCCATCACGAACAGGCCGCGCCAGAAGCAGAAATCGGGCACTACGCGCAGATGCGCACAGATCGGACGGATGCCCCAGATATTGCCCCCGTAGGCCTGTACCGGCACCTCGTAAAAGAGGCCATGGGCATCCATCAGCAGCCGCTGTGTAATCGCCTGACGAATCCGCATCCACTCGGTATTCCAGGTATGATCCCAGGCGCCCCTGGCCTTGGGCAGGAGATAACGCCGCCACGTGCCTTTGACCAGGGCCCGCAACACCACGCTCGATCGAGTCCAGCCGATGGCGTAAATAGTGTGGCCTCCATAGGAGTCGTTGCCGCCGCTGCCATGGACCTCGACGAATGGGTTGCATTCGATGATGGTCCAGCCCCGGCCATCCCATTCGGCCAGGCGCCCCGCCTCGCGCAGACCGAGAAACTCCTGCTCGTCGTATGTGTTGTTGGCGACGACCACGCGTCCCTGCGCCGTGTAGGCACTCTTGAAGTGCTCCTTGGCATCGACGATCTCCAACTCTTCGACGAGATTGAAGAGCCGTTTCGCTTTGAGCGTGCGGACGTCGACCTCCCAGAAGCGCCCCTGCATACCAAGGAAGTAAACCTTATCGTTCGGCTCTGTCAGGTGGGCGCACGTCGCGGCCAGACGATAGCCTTTCAGATCGCCGATGGTGCGCACGTGACCGTCGGCGTCGATGGCATGGGGCCCGATGAAGGCTTGGCCAGTGGGCCAGTGCACCATCCGATTGGCGAAAGCCCCGGTAACCGACGCCGGGTGCCGCCGCATCGTCATGTCCTCGCTGATCTCATAGAGCCCCAGCCCCTGGCCCCGAATGTGGGCAACGTAGCCGACGGCCCAGAGCTTGTTCGCCCAGGGAATCAAGTCGCCGATGCCGGTCTCGGAGTCACTGCCGAGCCCCCGGGCCGTTACGGTCAGCTGGGGGAAGACACCCCCTACCTGCACCGGACGCGCTCGCGGCTGGCGCGACTCTGGTACCTGCCCGTCCATCTGTTCGAGATACTGACGCGTCGCCCTGGCAAGGCTCCGTCCGAATGCGCGCGCTCCTTCGACCGTCACCGGTCGGCCACCGGCGTTGGCATAGGGAATCTCGAAGGAAGCAGCGAGGCGAATCCCATCGATCCCACTGGCCCAGCGGCCAAAACTCATGCCCGCCGTGTAGTTCTGCCCCGTGTTCCAGGCCTTGCCAAACGGCAGGTTGTCCGAGGCCCGGTACACCAGCGGCCCCCGCTGGACATCTTCCAGAATGCGCCCGAAGCGCCGCTGCTGCTGCCATATCGATTCGTCGGCGCTGCCCACGAGGTAGATGACCTCGTTGTACTGCCCGCTAATGTAGGGGCAGTGCAGATCGAAGGCGGCGCGGAGCTTGTGGTTCGACCAGTTGGGCACGAAGGTCCGCAGCGCCGCGACAGAGGGGTAGATACTCGGGCCGATGTAATCACGGTTATGGTCACGGGGCCGGCGATTCTTGCCCTGATCCCCTTCCTCGACGCCGTCTTTGTCCATAAACGGAATAGCCAGAATCTCGACGTTCCGCCGGAACCAATAGCCATCGTCCGTATCGGCCAGGGCCGCGGCCAGCACACCTTCCAATACGTAGCTGGCCATCATCTCACAGGCATGATGCCGCGCGGTCAGCAGGACGCGAAACCGCGGCGCGCCATCCAGTCGGCCCACGTGCAGTCGCTCCACGCCGCGCCCCTTACTGGTCTTACAGAGTTCCTCGACGCGCAGACCCGCGTGGTCTCGATGCGCGTCGAGGAATTCCCGGAGATTCGCCTCCTGATATGGCACCGCCAGGCAGAAGCGCACCTCGTCGGCGTCGTCACCAAAGGTGTAGACGAAGGACGCATCGTGTACGAGTTCGGCGCCGAGCCACGACCAGCTCTGCCCTCGGTCCGTGCTCACTGCCGGACCCCGCACCCCGATGGGACTGCGTCCGGCGAATTGAAACGTCAATGTGTGGCCTTGCGCTCCGCGCACGCGAAAGTTCCAGTAGAACCACCAGCCTTCCGTGTCGCGCAGGTCGGGACGCAGTCGCACGGTGTCACCATCGATCCGTTCGACGATGATGTTGCCCCCCGGGTAGTCCGCATCGACAGTGAAACGTGCCGTGGCGCCTCCGGAACGGGCCAACGCCGGACTCACAGCACACACCAAGACAAGCATGGCTCGTGTTGCGAACGGAAAGCGCGACGGAGAAGTCGTGAGCGTACGGGACAAACGAGAACAGTCCATTGTCTTTTCCCTCGTGAACTGCAGGACATCCCGGAGACCGTCTGCACCGATCGCCCGGGCTCGCATTATGTCCCGAAGCGCAGGCCATGTCAACAGTTCCGGAACCTCACTGCGGAGAGGCCATTTGGGAGAGATACAGGCCGAATCAATCAGAGACAACGAGACAGCGATCGACTCGGCAACGGACCGTCAGGAGGGACCGGACGATGCGTGATCGGACGATGGGAACGGCGCGCAACGCGGTGGGGGAAGAGATGATCGGAGTATCAACTGTCCTGTGGCATGCCGACCGCCACGCGCTGACCGACGCGTTGGCAGCTTTCGCAGTGGCAGACGCCCACCTGACGCAGATGCGAGGAACCGGCCAGGCGCCGAGTCTCGATCAGGCGCGCCCCCTTGGCTTCCATCTTGCGAAAGGCCATTTTGGCCTCGCGGCTGTCGTGGTAACCGACGGCATCCACTATGACCGCCACGCGCTTATCACGCTGGAGCAATCCCAAAGCCGCTGCCTTGACCGCCCCTTCGGCACAGGCGCCGATCAGCACGAATTCGGCCGCACAGAGTTCGCTGAGCAGGCGGTCGATGCGCGGCTCATCGAACGGGTCCTCGGTGCGCTTCTGGAGGATGATCTGCTGGTAACGTCGTAGCATATCCCGCGGCAGATCCGTATTGCCGTCGGCCGGGAACATGATTCGATTCTGCATGAGCGTATAGCTGATTTTGCGCTGCCCGGGCGTACCATCGATACAGTATCGCGGGTCGCCGTTGTGACCGCCGTCGTCCGGATGGATATCGCATGTCGAAATCATCGGGATGTCCTTGTGGCGCGCCCAAGCCATCATCCGCCGGATGTGTGTTAACACCCGTCGGTGGTTTCTGATGCAGGCACGACCGTCGGCCAACAGGAAATCCCTTTGCGTGTTGATGTCGACGAGAACTTGCCTCCGCTTCGCCCTAACCATTTGAAGTATCATCCTTCGACTTCCTTTCCGGGCGTCTGCGATTCCGTTCCTCGGGAAATACGCACGGCCCACAAAAAGGGTTCACATGCCTACTAATCGTGTGCCAGTGCGCGCCACTTTAGTAACGCTTGTATCAGAAATTTATTTGCCCCTTCCGACGACTTCGCGCCTTTCGTATAATGCGACGCCGAAAAACTGGATACTGGCAACCGGATTTAGGATTCTCGAACACACTGGGACCATGAAACGTACCATTAAAGAGTATGATACGATTGTGTTGAGGCCGGAGGATCTGTCCGGCCACCTTGATTTCGCTCGAATTTTCGGACGTCAACATTCCGTTCATCTGGAAATCGGTTCGGGCAAAGGGACGTTCCTCGTTCATCAAGCCCAGGCGCAACCGGAGGTGGACTTTCTGGGCATCGAATGGGCCCGGAAGTACTATCGTTATGCGGCCGATCGACTGGGTCGGTGGGGACTGACGAACGTCCGCATAATCCGGGCCGACGCCGTGACATTTCTGGCCGAGCATATTCCGCCGGGCTCGATAGACTGCTTACATATCTACTTCCCGGATCCCTGGCCCAAGAAGCGCCACCACAAACGACGACTCCTCCAGCAGGCGAACATGGGGGTGCTGATTGGATGCCTCCGGGTTGGTGGCGAGATGCGCATTGCCACCGATCACGCCGGGTATTTCGCGCAGATCGAGGACGTGGCGGCTGCCTCCGGAGATCAACTCGAACGCATCGCGTTCACGCGGCCGGCCGGTGCCGAGGAGGGGGAACTGACGGGCACCAATTTCGAACGCAAGTACATTCGCGACCAGAGGACGATCAACACGCTGGCGCTGCGCAAGAGGGAAACCTGAGCACGGCGCCGAGTACGCATGCGAAAGAGCGACCGCCAAGCTCACTTCCGGCATAAGATCTCGTACCGCTCGACCCAAGAGCGCGTTCTCTTGAGGTAGTAATCGGGCCCGCGCGGCTGGTAGTCCTCATAGCGATAGCCGTCAATCGCTTTCGGAACGGCCGGCTCGATCTGCGTGCCCTCGTGCCACTCGTTGAATGAGGTAATTCCGACCAGGTCCGGTTGGATGCCAAGAGCGGCTTCGAATTCGCGATCATAATAGGTTCCACCTGCGCGGGAACGGGTATTCTCCGCGTTCCAAGGGCGAATGCGAGTATCATCGTATCCGGGGCCGACACAAGGAACGAAGAGCTTGTCGTGTTCTCGCGCCCACTCGGCCAATCTGGGCCAATTGGCGGGCGTCGAGCCGTAGGTGAAACCTTCGGTCGCGAAGTAGGTGTAGAACCCGTCGAAGTGGCCCTATGTCATGAAGGCCCCTTCACGTTGCTTGACCCATAGCCCGATCACGACCGCATCATATTTCGTCCCGCGAATCGACTCAGCACCCCCGGGAGAGAGGATGGCCGCCCATTCCGAGGCTGGTGTGAGATAGGAATCGTAGACGTAGAACATGGGCCGGCCGGCCCCCTCTCCATATCGATAGAACGCTGGGTGCGATCCGTAGGTGTCGATGATGTGTGCGATCGCCGCGCGCGTAATCCGGGCGTTGCGCCCGCGGAAGGGCTCGATGTGGAAACAAACCTCGATTCCATACTGCGCCGCCCAGTCGAGCAGTTTCGGCACCACCCGGTCCGTATAGTCGCCAATCCCCCACCACGAAGTACAGATAACGCCCACACCGGCCTGCCTTAGCATCTGCATGTGCGCGGCAATGTCTTGCTCGCTAGCGGAGCTATAGCAGCCTAACTGCGGGTAGAAATTCGCCGCGATGTCATCGCCTCCCGGATAATACACCGGTTGGCCCTGCTTGACAATCTGCGTCATGTTCCAATGCCCATAAGCGCCGTCGGTCTGCGGATTGCTGTACCACGGATAATAGAAGACATGCACGCGCCGGCTCGTTTTCGTATCGGCGCCGTTGAGCTTTCGTAAAGCGCCTCCCCCCATTCCCGGCTCCATCAGCGTCGCGTACGTGCTCGGCCGGCGATGACGCGGACCGATGGAGCCCCAGTGCCCCACCCATTTCAAAGGCTCCCGGGCATTCAGATCGACTTCGGCCCAGAAGACGCCCTCCTGGCCTGCGCTCGAAGCCAGCATGCGCCCCATCGGATCGATCACGAGGCTGTTGCCGCTGTAGACCGAGGGGACCATGTAGACGGCGTTGTCACGCGCTCGCACACGAAACGTGGATTCGCCATCGATCTTGCCGTCTTTGTCGGGAAGGGTATTGCCCCAGGTCGGAGCGAAGACTATCTCTGCCCCCTGTAGCGCAAAGATCTCCGTTGATTCCGGGAAGAACCAGTCGTAGCAGATCTGAATCGCGACCTTGCCGAACTCCGTGTCAAAGACAGGGTACTCGAAACCGGGTCGGACGCCTTTCTTCCATTCCTCGCGAGGCAGGTGGACCTTGCGGTATTTGCCGACCAGTCGTCCCTGTCTGTCCATGAGAATCCCGGTATTGTAGAC
>CP070782.1:1578825-1596269 GCA_020346325.1 Phycisphaerales bacterium | reverse complement strand
CGCTATGCCGCCGAATACCCGAGCACCAGGACGGACGCTGAAGGCCGGTTTGAGTTTGGGCACGTGAGGCCCGGAGAAACAGTGCTAACGGCCCAGGCGAAAGGCTATGCGCCTGAGTTGAAAGATATCACTGCACATGAGGATATGGGGCCGGTTGAATTCCGACTTGGGCCGGCGAGGACTATTCGCGGGAGGATTGTCGATTTGGAGGATAAGCCAATCCAAGGTGTTTGGGTCGTGGCGGATACGTGGCGGGGGCATCGATCGATTAGATGGCGATCAGAAACAAACTCCGGTGGGTACTTCGAGTGGGATGAGGCGCCGGCGGATGAAGTGCTGTTTGACCTTGTCAAAGAAGGTTACATGTCGGCTCGAGGTATACCTATGTCAGCCGAAATTGATGAACATGTAATTGTGATGCATCCACCCTTGCGAGTAAGCGGTACTGTGGTTGACGCTGACAGCAATGAGCCGATAAAGAACTTCAAGGTTCTACCGGGAATGACGTGGGAAGGCAGTGAGCAGGTACACTGGGAGCAGCGTCGCGCGATTGACTCTGCAAATGGTCGCTATGAACACACGTTTACTTATCCGCGCGACGGTCATCTTATTCGGATCGAAGCGGATGGGTATATGCCGGGTATTTCGCGGGTGTTCTACAGCGATGAGGGCGACGTGGTCTTTGACTTTACCCTGGAGAGAGGTGAGGGGCTAAGCGGCGTGGTGTATCTAGCCAATGGCGAACGGGCGGAAGGCGCGGAGGTAATCCTGTGCACGCCGTCCAAAGGAGCACACATTCAAAACGGCAGGAATACGCAGAAAAGAGAAAGCGTGTTTGTCGAGACCGGGGCCGACGGTGAGTTTTCTTTCCCGGCGCAAACCGAACCTTACATTCTCGTGGTACTTCACGACGAAGGTTATGCTCAAGCTACGGATGAGGAACTTGCCGCCGAACCAAATATTGTGATAGAGGCGTGGGGACGCGTGGAGGGCGTAGTTCGGATTGGCAGCAGGTTGGGCGCCGGCGAAACCGTGTCGCTGCATTATGAAAGCGCATACGAAGATAATCGTCCGAAGGTTTACCACAGTTGCAATGCGGTGGCTGATGTGAACGGATATTTCGTGATGGACCGGCTGCCGCCGGGCGACGCACGGCTTGGGCGTCAAATCAGATTGGGCAGTATGAGGTCCACCACGAGCCATACCGTTCGGGTCCAAGTCAAGGCAGGTGAAACCGCAGTAGTGACTATTGGCGGGACGGGCCGGCCAATTGTGGGGCGAGTAGCAGTACCAGCGGACTACGACGAGCCGATAGACTGGAGTCGTGCGCACAGCAGCTTGAGTACCAACCTACATACGCCAAAACCTCCCTTCCCGGATAATTTCCGGACAATGACGTGGAAAGAGCTGGTTGAGTGGATGGCTGACTGGCAAAAAACGGAAGAGGGCAAAGCGTTCATAGAGAAGCATCTGTGGCCGAAGTATCCCGATAACATTACCGAGATGACGATGGAAGAGGCACAGGCATGGTCCAGGGAGTGGCGAGAATCTGACGAGGGCAAGGCGTTTATGAAAGCACAGCAGGAGCGTCAAAAGCAGCAGCGACACTATGCCGTCGTGATAGCGCACGATGGGAGATTCCGGGTGGAGGATGTGCCTGCCGGGTCGTATCGGCTGAATGTGACTGTGCAAGACAGGCCATACGGCAGGCCGTATGGCTACGGTGAGGTTATTGGGTCACTAAGTCACGAGTTTGAAGTTGCTGATATGAATGAGGGAAGAAGCGACGAGCCTCTGGACATTGGGACGCTCGAACTGAAAATAATGAAGCGCCTGAAAGCGGGCGATGCGGCTCCCGAGTTCGAAGCTGAGACTTTCGACGGTGCAAAGATGAAGCTGTCCGACTACCGGGGAAAGGTCGTGCTGCTGAATTTCTGGATGAGCGGGAATCGTCAATGTACTGAAGAAATGCTAAATCTCAAGGAAATATTCGAGACTCATGGCAAGAACGAGCAATTCGCTATGATTAGCCTATCACTGGACCACGACCCTGAAGGGGCCGAAAAGTTCATTAAAGATAATGGCTTAGAATGGATAAATTGTCTTCTGACAGAGACGGCAAGAGCAACAGTGTACAGTGACTACGGGATACGCAGATTCCCATCTACGTTCGTCATCGGCCCTGATGGCAGTATTCTGGCGAAGAATCCATCGCTATCAACATTGAATTCGACACTGGAGCAAGCGCTCGGGGTGAAGCCGTAGCAAGAATAGCAGCCGAGCCTTGGTCAAGGTCAAACAGATAATTGAGCATTGGAAGGAGGAGAAAGGCCTGATTCTATGTTAGCTGAACGTCCAACGGCTGGTCAGGGGCCTTGGGGGCTGTGACCAATTCTTTTCCCAGGCGAAAGGCTTCGTTCATGGCGGAGGGGTGCTTTTCTATTTCGCCAAGGGCGTCCACGTGATTAACGAACAGGTTAGCAGCATAGCGCATGTCGAGTACGTTGAGGTAGTACTTCATTGTAAGGCGGATGCTATCGAACATCTTCTTGCTTTTTGTGCCGCCTACAGCGATGACCATAGCGCGTCGGTCTCGGCCGGTAGTTATGAGCGGCTGCTTCAGGACGAACTTTTGGGCCCAGAGGCACTGGCAGCGGTCGATGAGGGTCTTTGCCTGGGCGGAGACGGTCATGAAGAATACGGGCGTGGCGAAAATCATTCGGTCTGCTTCGAGCATTTTTGAACAAAGCGTTTGGTAATCATCATCGATTCGGCACTTGCCTGACTCGTAGCAGAAATTGCACTCGGTACAGGGTGTGATGTTGAGGTCGCAAAGGCGGACATATTCGGTTTCTGCAGCTGCGGATTCTGCGCCGGCGAGGGCCTGGCGGAGAAGAAGGTCACTATTTCCTTCAAACCTTGGGCTTGCCGAGATTCCGAGAACCGTCACGCTCATACATAAACCTCATTAACTGGTGGTCAGAAAGTAACTGCGTTTTCCCAATAAAGCCTTCTCGATAAAGACTAACAGTGTCAACAAGCAAAAGCAATAACAAATGCAAGATTGACCTTTTGAGATGCGCGCGGATAACAGGTCAGGGGAAAACCAAGACAAGGTGAAAGCCCCTGCTTAGCGGAGGAGGAGAGAGGAGAGGGCAGGGGCTTTAATGAGAAAGCGCTGCGATTTTAGGCAGACCGTCTGGAAGGTCAAGAAGAAATAGGCTGGAAATCAAAGAAATTCTTTCTAGTGTTGTCCCGCGAGAGTGGACAGAAAGAGACCGGTGTCGGAAGGAGTCGAGCAGCACCAGATGTTAAATGCCCGGAACTGGATTCGAACCAGCACGAGCCGAAGCTCACTAGCCCCTCAAGCTAGCGCGTCTGCCAATTCCGCCACCCGGGCATTCCTGGGAAACCAAAATTATGGCCGAAATCCACTGGATTGTCAACCGCGATTCACTGCGAATACAGAAATACCCCTCCTGGCGGCTGGACTGTTATGTTCTCCGCTGATTGCCCCACAGCAGCAGGTGCAAACGCTGGCCGTACCGAAAACCAGTCTCCTGGCATAGTTGGGCCACGATCGGCGCCCTGGTTCGCAATTCCTCCCGGGTCGCCGCCTGGGGCATCAGCAAGATGCGTTCGGGCGCCACGGGAGGCAACCGGCCCAGCAACTTCCGAATCTCAGCAATGTCCTCCGGCACATCGACGACGAACTTGAGCTGGCATGAATAGGCCTCGATCAGAGCTGTCAAAACCTCCGGATCGGGCTTTGCCCGTTCGTGATCGATCGCCAGATCGGGCTCTACAGGCGCGGAATTGCCCAGCTTCGGACTGATACTCATCAGATCGCAGGCCAGGTCCCGCACAAACGCCACACCCGAGGTCTCAATGGTCACATGCTGGCCCAGGCCCCTCAGTTCGTTTGTCAGCCGCGCTAGCCCGGGCCGGGCCAACCGGTCGGCATCGACTATCGGCTCGCCTCCGGTAATGACCACAAACCGACACGAGAAACGCTGGACCTCGGCAACAAGGTCGGTTGGCCCGTATTCCGTGCCTCCGGAGAAGGACCAAGCATACTTGGTGTCACACCATCGACACCGCAGGGGGCAGCCTGCCAGCCGGACGAAGACACTGGGCGTCCCGGCCAGTATGCCTTCACCCTGGAGAGAATGGAATATTTCAGTGACACGCATGGCGAATGCCTCAAAAGGATCGGCGCCGCCGGAGTGGAAAACGTTCAGATCTCACAATGTGCATACGGCACCGGATCGACCAGCCCCGCCTCGGCGAAGCCCTTCAGTCTCAGGCGGCAGGAGTCACAACGACCACAGCTCTTCCCGGCAGCATCCGGATCGTAACAGCTATGCGTCAGCGCGTAGTCGACCCCCAGCTCGGTCCCGGTCTGGATGATCTGTGCCTTGGTCATGGCGATGATCGGTGTATGGATCCGGTAGCGACCCTTGCCTTCCACCGCCGCGGCCGTGGCCAGATTGGCCATGGCTTCATAGGCCGTGATAAACTCGGCCCGGCAATCGGGATAGCCGCTGTAGTCGGTCGAGTTGACCCCGACGAAGATATCGAAGACACCGAGCACCTCAGCCCACGCCAAGGCATAGCTCAGGAAGATCGTATTGCGCGCGGGCACGTAGGTCGGCGGAATCCCCGCCGCAGCGCCGATCTCCGCCCGGTCCTTGGGAACCTCGATCTTCGCGTCGGTCAACGCCGAACCCCCAAAGGCAGCCGGATCAATCTGCACGATCCGATGTTCGACGGCCCCCAGAGAATCCGCCACGGCGCGGGCCGACTCGGTCTCCCGCCGGTGGCGCTGGCCATAGAGAAAACTCAGGGCATAGCACGCAAACCCGCCCCGCCGTGCCAGGGCCAGGGTGGTGGCGGAATCCAGTCCGCCGCTCAACAACACAATCGCTTTCTTCATTGCAGCATCAGTCCCCTTCAACCCATTGTCACGAGACCAGAAGCTCCCTGCCGCCTCCGGCTCGCCATCACCTTTACTATAACAGACCCGCCCTCTTGCGAGAACACCGAAGCGTGGCGGTCAGAACCGCGCCGGAGTCGCTCCTGCCGACCGCAGATTCGCGCTTGTCCGGCTCTCAGCGGTCAAGTATACTGTGGGTGTTCAGTGAAACGAGGTATCTATGAGCCAGGCTGAGATGATTGAGCTGTTCGACAACCCGCGGCCGGAGCGGGAGTACTGCATTACCATTCGCTGTCCGGAGTTCACGAGCGTCTGCCCGAAGACGGGCCAGCCCGACTACGGCGAAATCGTGATTGAATACCATCCCGCCAAGAGTTGTATCGAACTGAAGAGCCTCAAATTCTACGTGCAGAGTTATCGCAACAAGGGCATCTTTTACGAGTCCTTGACGAACGACATACTGGACGATCTGAGCGGCGCGTGCGAACCCCGCTGGATGAAAGTCACGGCCCGATTCACGCCCCGGGGCGGCATTACCACCGATGTGGTGGCCGAGTACCGCGCCGAGGGCTAACCGCTTGGGGTGAGGTAGCGAAATGTCGATCAAGTTTCACTGCGAGCACTGTGGGAAAAGAATTGACGCACCCGACACTGCCGGCGGCAAACGAGGCAAGTGCCCCGCTTGTCACAACCGGGTCTATGTCCCCGAACTGGAGGCAGACGAAGAGTTGAAACTGGCGCCGATCGATGAGACCGAAGAGGAACGCCAGAAGCGGCTGCGAGCCGAGGCCTTGCAGTTGAACCAAAACATCTTCGAAGATACGGTGGTACCCGACGCGCCGGTGGCCACCAATACCGGAGCGTCCATTGACGAAGATGAACTGACCGACAGCGTGGTCCGCTACCTGCGGCAAATGGCCGATGGCGACCTGGACGGCGCCCAGCGCACCGCTCAGACCATCGCCACGCATCGGCGCGAGGCCATGAGCATTCTGGACCGGATGGCGGCCGACGAGCCGCCCAACGCCGAATTGCAGGACATCCCGGCCCAAGTCCTTTCCGGGCTGATTCGGAATCTGCGCACCCGCATCAGTTAGCCCGGCGGCGCTACTTCTGCCCCAACGTGGCGAGGATGCCGTACCCTGAACCATCCCCGTCGTCGCTGACCCAGGTCACGACATAGCCACCATCAGCCGCCATGGCAGCGTCGGGATACCAGTTTCGACCCGAGGCCCCTGCGTTCAGCAGCATCTCATCGCCTTCGACTTCGCCGTCTGCGGTACAGAACTGCCCCCGCACGCGGCAACCGGCGCCGGCGTCTCCATGGCAGTCCCAAACGATGAGATAGTCGCGCTCGCCATTCGTGGCAATGCACGGGTGCCCCTGATTGCCTTCGATGCACGTATTGACCAGATAAGGCGGCGTAATCGGTATGCCCATCGCATCGAAGGGTTGAGCGCAAATATCGTACGGGAACGGTCCAACCGCCCAAGTGACAACGAAGCCTCCCGACCTGCTGGCCGCCACTGAGGGACCGTACCATCGGCTGTTGAGGTCACCGGTCAAAGGCATCTCGCGGGCAGCCGGAGTCCCATCGGCTTCGAACTGGCGGATCATGATGTATTCGCCGTACGGGCGATTGTAGGTATCTCCCATGCGGATCCAGGTCACCACGAAGCGTCCAGACTCATCCATGGCCACATCCGGCCACATCTGTTGCGTCAATTCACTGATGCCGAATTCCTCACTGAGCGGCGCCCCGTTGGCATCGTAGACCCGGCCGGCGGCATAACTCTGACCGATGTAGGCGTCGCCGTACCAGTTCGTCCAGACAACGACACACCTTCCGGACGAATTCATGCTGATGCTGGGCTCCGACGCGGCCGCCAAAGGAGAAACGGCCACCGGCAACTCCTCCGTGGTCGCGGCGCCGCCGGGATCGAACATGCGAGCCAGCAGATCGCTGTCTTCGCCCTGTCCAGCAACCCAGGCCACCACGACATGACCCTCGGGGCTCATCGCCACTGCCGGCGTCCAGGTGCCCACGTCAACCTCGGAAACGTTGACCTGGAATTCTTCGCTGAGGGGCGTTCCGTCGGCATCGAAGCAACGCCCGTACACGCCGCCGCCCCTACCGTCCGCTACGTGACTGCGCCAGACAATCACAAACTCTCCGTCATCATTCATGGCCACGGCCGGATGGGTTTGGTGGTGCTCCGTATACGTGTTCACCTGCATCTCCGCCCGCCCTCCGGCCACCCAAGCCAAGATGATAACCGCTGCTGCGTACCATCTCACGGTAGACATAGTCGCACTCCTGCCAGCTTCCCTGAACCACTGGAATCTCGCCTAAACTATAACCGATTGCCGCCGACACCTCGCTTTGGCGCGTCTAATTAGTAGGACGCAAACCGACGCGCTTTGTTACAACAAAAAGAGTTCTGAACGGAGAATTCCACATCGTATGCGTTGCCTGTTCTGGCGACGTGTATCAGGTCGGATTCTCTCGGAGACGCTCGGCCGTTCAATCGCAGAGCGATGGCGGTTCAGTGGTTGGCCCGGTCGCCATTGGCAGGTATAATATCCTCGCAAAACCCCCTGATACGGCGGCAATTCCGGCAGCGGTCGCCAAAATACCCGTCCCCTGTCGGGTTTTGAGGAAACACTGGAAGAACCTGTTCGCGCCAAGGCAACCTGCAAGGAGAAGCACAGCATGTCTCAAGAAGATCAGCGAAAATGCAGTTCGGGCAAGCCGTACGCCGCGCGGACACGGCGCTGGCGATGTGGATGTCGACATCCGTTTGTTACAATCATGTTCATTGTAGGGGTCGTATCATTCGCAGCCGCCGCACACGGCGCCGGTCCGATCCGCTTGCACCCGGAGAATCCGCACTACTTCCTCTGGCGCGACAAACCGACGATCCTGATCACCTCGGCCGAACATTACGGCGCCGTGCTCAACCGGGCGTTCGACTACACGCAGTACCTCAACACCCTCCAGGCCAACAGCTTCAATCTGACGCGAACGTTCAGCGGCGCGTATTGCGAACCGGTCGGCGCCTTCAACATCGAAAGGAATACTCTCGCGCCGGCAGCCGGGGACCTGCTCTGCCCGTGGGCCCGCAGCGAGGTACCGGGCTATGCCAACGGTGGCAACAAGTTCGATCTGACGCGCTGGGACAGAGAGTACTTCGAGCGCCTGCGCGATTTCGTGGCCCAGGCCGGCCGGCGCGGCATCGTCGTTGAGCTGGTGTTGTTCTGCCCGTTTTACAGGGACAGCATGTGGCAGCTCAGCCCCATGAACATCAGGAACAATGTCAACGGTATCGGCGCCATGGAACGCACCGACGTCTACGCCCTTAAGGACCGCGATCTACTGGCCGTGCAGGATGCGATGGTGCGCAAAGTGGTCGAAGCCTTGAAGGACTGCGACAACGTCTACTATGAAATCTGTAACGAACCTTACTTCGGCGGTGTCACCATCCCGTGGCAGCATCACATCGCCGAGACCATCGCCCGCGCCGAAGCGCGATTCGAGCATAAGCATTTGATCGCGCAGAACATCGCCAACAAATCCAAGGTGGTCGAGAACCCCAGCCCGCACGTTTCCATTCTCAACTTCCACTACGCCAAGCCGCCCGAAGCCGTGGCGCAGAACTACCACTGGGACCGAGCCATCGGTGACGACGAGACCGGTTTTGCCGGCGAGGATCGCGTCAAGCCCTATCGCCTGGAAGGATGGGACTTCATCATGGCCGGCGGCGCCGTCTACAGCAACCTCGACTACTCGTTCGCTGTGGGACATGAGGATGGCAGCGCCGAGATCAACGCGCCGGGAGGCGGCGGTCCCGAACTGTGGCAGCATCTTCGCGCTCTCAAGGATTTCATCCACACCTTCGACTTCGTGGCGATGAAGCCGGATAATGCCGTCATCACCGGTAGTACGCCGGAAGGTACGACCGCCCGAGCCCTCGTCGAACCGGGCCGGGCCTACGCGATCTACGTTAAGGGAAACAATCTGCGCGAACTCTCGCTCGATCTGCCTGCCGGACCCTACCAGGCCGAATGGATCGACACGAAGACGGGCAACATCGAGAAATCCGAATCGTTCACACACGGAGGCGGTTCCAAGACGCTGGCCGCTCCGGGGTACAGCGATGACATCGCCTTGAGAATTCTGCGTGCCGAAAAGAAACGTCGGGGCCTGCTGTTCGAAAGTGATTTCGAGGGCGAGGATCTGAAAGGTTGGAAGATCTCAGGCAATGCCCCCACGGTCGCTCGTGGCCTGGCCCGCGCCGGCAAACAGGCCATGAAGACCTCGCTCGATCGGCACAAGGACAAGGTCGCGTATCGCACCGAGGTCAGTGGCCCGCGCGCCGAGATCGGCAAGGAATATTGGTATGGCTTCAGCATCTTGCTGCCCGAGGATTACCGCCCGGACCGGATATGGGAGATCGTGGCACAATGGCACGGGGTGCCCGATTTCGACGCGGGCGAGAACTGGCGTAATCCCGTGATGGCGCTGTCGACGACGAACGGACGTTGGAGTTGGGTCAGCCGGTGGGATGCCAAACGCAACACCTTCGCCAGCGGCAAGCGGCAGTACGGCGGAACACGCGATTATGATCTGGGCCCCTACCGAACGGGCGTCTGGACCGACTGGGTGATTCACATCAAATGGTCTTATGGATCGGATGGTTTCCTGGAAGTCTGGCGGGACGGCCGAGCCGTGATCGACGCGGGCGGACCCAATGCCTTCAACGACGAGCACGGCCCGTTCTTCAAGATGGGGCTGTATAAAGGCTGGCGCGATCCCGACCGACCCAGCGGCGCGGTGAACCGGCGCACGCTTTACCACGATGAGTTCCGCATGGGCGGGTCCGAGGCGAGCTACGCTGATGTCGCTCCGGGTTCGTAGACGAACCGGCCCTTCGCAATCAGCGTACCATTGATCGGCTGGAACCCGGGCGCCCCTTTGCCGGCCCACAACATCGTGGAAGACTGACAGCATTGAACCCTATGAGTATAGAAAAGCACAAGGTCGTCGTTGCCCTCAGTGGCGGACTGGACAGTTCGGTGGCCACCGCCCTGCTGCTGGAAGCGGGATACGACTGTCAGGGTGTCTTCATGATCACCAGCGACGAGAACGAATCCGTCCAGGCCGAAGCCAGGCAGGTGGCTGACCGACTGGGCATTGAGCTGGCGATACTGGACCTCCGCGCGCACTTCAAGCAGATTCTGGACTATTTCTTCAGCGAGTACCGGCGGGCCCGCACGCCCAATCCGTGCATCGTGTGCAATCGCACGGTGAAATTCGGCAAGCTCTGGGATTTCGCCAGAACGTCGGGAGCCCAGTTTCTGGCCACGGGGCACTACGCCAGAATCCTGGGCAAGAACGGCGATCGGGGCCTGTATCGGGCCGCTCACCTGCCCAAGGATCAATCGTATGTGTTGTCGATGGTCAATCGAGACGTCCTCAACCACGTGCTGCTGCCGATGGGCGAGTACTCCAAGGACCAGGCCCGTGATATCGCCAGGAAGATGGGCTTGGGCACGGATGCCAAGGCAGAATCGCAGGAAATCTGCTTCATCCCGAACGACGACTACGTGGCTTTGCTCGAGAAGCACCATCCGGAACTGGTGCGTGAGGGCCCGATCGTCGATGCCGAGGGAAAAACGCTGGGAACGCACGCAGGAATCCATCGCTACACGATCGGGCAGCGCCGCGGCCTGCGGGTGGCGATGGGCCAGCCCTACTATGTTATCGGTCTTGACGCCGAGCGCAACACCGTGGTGCTCGGGCCGAAGGCCCAGGTCATGCACCGCCGGCTACGCGCTACGGGGGTCAACTGGCTGATCGACCCGCCGGAAGCCGCGTTTCGAGCCACGGTCAAGATCCGCTACAACGGTCAGGGCAAGCCGGCCCACGTGATTCCGGAGGGCGGCGCCGTCCGGGTGGAGTTCGATGAGCCGATGCTGGCGATCACGCCCGGACAACTGGCCGTCTTCTACGCCGAGCAGGATGCCATGCAACGCGTGGTCGGCGCCGGCTGGATCGAGAAGACGGAGGAATGAAGGAACGACGCATGCCTCAAGCCGCAGGCAAACGCGACAACAATTCTTGAGACCCACTTGACAATCCACTATAATAGCCGCCGATGCAGGTCAGCGATGACATCCTGAGCTTACTCGAAGAGAAAGGCGCGCAGATGGCCAAGGAAGCGCAGCGAGCCGTGATTCTGCAACCCGGCGCCCTAGGCGACTGTATCCTCACCCTGCCACTGGTCAAACTCATGCAAGAGGTGCTCGGAATGGGAGGCGTCGATATCGTCGGCCATGCCGAATATATTGGCATCCTGCCCGGACGCAGTTGTGTCAGCAGCATTCGCTCGATCGACTCCACCGAACTGCACCGCTTGTTCGCCGAATCGGCCAAGTTCGATCTGGCGGACAACGATCCCTTGATCTACGTCTTCGCCGACTACGCCTGGATTGTCAGCTTTATGGGCGAACCGGATGGCGATTTCGAGCAGAATTTGATCTTCACCACCAATTGCAGCCATAGCGCCGAGATCGTTACGCTTTCGATGAAACCCCCGGCTGAGACGAAGCTGCACGTTGCCGAATACTATGCCCAGCAACTGGCGCAAGAAAGCCAACTGCCGGCCGAGCAGGCCCGGGTCTCGCCCACCGACGTTCTGATCCAAGTAACCGACAGCGACCGGAACCAGGGTTTGGAACTTCTGGAGCAGGCGGGTATTGATGTGTCGAAGCGATTGGTCGTGCTCCAACCCGGAAGCGGTGGCCGTCACAAGTGCTGGCACCTGGACAACTTCCTGAGCATCGCGCGGGCCTTACGCACGGACGACGTCGAGCCGGTGTTTCTCCTGGGGCCGGTGGAATTGGAGCGGTTCGAAAGATCGCAGAAGGCCGATCTGCAAGCGACCGCTACCTGCCTGACGCACCTGGCATTGTCGCAGGTCGTGGGCCTGCTGAGCTGCGCCGACGCGTATGTCGGCAACGACAGTGGGGTCACGCACCTGGCCAGTGGGATGGGGCTGCGCACGTTTGCCATGTTCGGCCCGACCGATCCGGCCCTGTATCGTCCCATCGGCCCGGCCGTGAACGTCCTGCGGGATTCCACCGACCGCTTCGCCCAAGAGTCCTGCCCCGAGCTCCAGAAGACGTTGCTCGAGCATCTCAGCGCTCAGGAGGAAAGGCCCACCGCATCCTGAGTTAGACCCGGCCACTGCACCGCGTGCCGGCGGTTCCAGGGCAGGCGGGAGGTTGACCGTAGCCGGTTTCCCGGTAGAATCCGTGGTTTCGATCTTTGCCAAGTGGCGTGCTGGAGAAACGACTTGCCCAACCTGACGACAGCTCAACCTCAGACCGTCGGTTTGATCGCCGGGGGTGGGCGTCTGCCGTTCATGGTGGCCGCCGGCGCGCGGAAGGCGGGGTGCCGCGTGGTGTGTGTCGGCCTGTCGGGCTATGTGGACCCGCCTCTGGCCGAAGCGGTCGATGTGTTCTATGAGGTGGCGGTGGCGCGTCCCGGGAGTTGGATTCGCCGCCTGCGCCGACACGGCGTGACAGAGACCATCATGGTCGGGCGCGTGACCAAGTCGCACCTGTTCACGCCGGGGCGCATCCTCAAGTACATCCCGGATTGGCGCGCCTTTCGCATTTACTATTGGCGGCTGTGGGGCAAACCAAAGCAAACCGACGTGCTCTTGACGGCCCTCGCTGACGAACTGGCCACCGGCCGCATTCGCCTGGAGAACTCAACCATGTATTGCCAAGAATACCTTGCCGACTCCGGCGTCATGACGAAACAAGCCCCCGGAACCCAGGTGGACAACGACGTGGCGTTTGGCTGGCCGCTCGCCAAGACCCTGGGTGATCTGGACATCGGCCAGGCGATTGCCGTCAAGGAGCGGGAGGTGATCGCCGTCGAGGCCATCGAAGGCACCGCCGAGATGATCAAGCGCGCCGGCCAGCTCTGCAAAGCCGGCGGCTGGACCCTGATCAAGACCTCCAAGCCCAACCAGGACATGCGCTTCGATGTCCCCTGCGTCGGCCCCGACACGATTCAGGACCTCGCCACCCACGGGGGCCGCTGCCTCGTGATCGAAGCGGGCAAAACCCTCATCATCGACAAACCCCAAACCATCGAGTTGGCCGACAAACTAGGCATCTGCATCCTCGGTTGCTGACGCAGCGGCGGCTGGCTCGCCCTGTTTGGTCACATCGTCACGGAACAGCAGTGCGAACACACCGAGGAGTGCGGCGGCGACCACCGTCGAGATCGTGAATACAGGGGTCCAGTTGGTGACGGCGTCGGTGGTATACCCGGCGACCAGTCTCACGTTGACGAACGTACCGACGAACTGGCCGACGCCGTAACAGAGCAAGACATACAGGCCCTGAGCCTGGGCCCGCATCTCCGGCGGGGCCTTCTTGTCGACGTAGACCTGACCGCCGACGAAGAAGAACCCGAAGATGATCCCATGTACGAGGATCGCGATGTAGTATAGGACGGTCGTGTCGGTTGCCACGCCGGCCCAAAGTGTCAGGTAACGCACGGCCAGTGCCACCAGGCCGATCGCCATGGTCCACTTGACACCGAACTTCGCCAGCGCCAGCGGCACGAGCAGCATGAGGAATATTTCAACCGCCTGCCCCCAGTTCATGAGGAACGTCACCAGCTTGAAGCCCTGGCTTTCGAAGAACTGAGAGCCCAGCGAGAAATACAGGGTAAAGGGCGTCATGACGAGCAGGCCGATCAGGAGGAACAGGGCGAAGTTGAGGTCCTTCAGAAGGCCAATGGCGCGCAGGCCGAGCGCATCGACCACGGAGGCCTTCTGCCCCTTGGCCGGCGGCGGGGTGTTAGGCAACGTCAGGTTCACCAGCGCCGCGACGAGTGCCGTGCCGGCGCCGCAATAGAGGGGAATCAGCGTACTGTCGATCTTTCTGTCGAACAACCACAGGGCCACGACGCCGAAGAGGCCGGACGCGACCCAGCCGACCGAGCCGAACACGCGGATCTGTGGGAATTTCTCCGCCGGCGCGTTGGCCATCGCGACGGCATTCGTCAGGCTCCACGTGGGCATGTAACAGAGCATCGCCAGCAGCAGGAAGACGAACAGGGCCGCGGGGCTGTCCTGCCGGGCCCCGAGGAAGAACAGCGCGGCGCAAGCGAGGTTCAACGCCATCAGCACCTTCTGACTGGCGAAGTGCCGGTCCGCGATCATGCACAGGATGGGGGCCACCGCGCAGCCCAGCGGCATCACGGCGAGAATCCAGAACTGCCAGGTCGCCGAGACCCCGGATTTGCCCAGGTACCCGGCCAGTTGCGTCCACCAGACGGCGAACATCATGTACTGGAGGAACATCATGATACTCAGGCGGATTCTGACGCTCGGGGACATTCGTTCCATTGCACTGTTCCCTTTCCAAAAGAGAAGTGTCTATCAGTGAGCCGCCTTGTCACGAACCTGGCCTCACTGAATTGGCAGCCACCATACCACATGAAATGGCGTTCGCCCACCCTTCCTTCCGATTCTTCCGCAGACATGAGGCCCGGTTGGCCACGCGCCGAAAACGCAAAAAAAAGCGAACCTCACGTGGCGATCAGACCCCATAATAGGTGGTATGGCTGAGAATCCTGACAAAACCTGCATGGAACGAGCCCGACACGGCGACCCGACAGCCATAGGAGAACTCTACCAGCGCTACTGGCGGGCGGCCCGGGCGGCCGCCTACGGCGTCACCGGCGACCTGGCGCAGGCCGAAGACGCCGCCTCCGAAGCTTTTTGCGCCGCGCTCGAAAGTCTGTCCAACTTGCAGGATACCGCACGTTTCGGCCCCTGGCTGCGGACCATCGTCATCCGCACCGCCCGCCGTATCCAACGGACGAAGACCGCACCACCCGAAACGCGCAGGGGCGAATCATCATTCGCCCCCGCCCCGGCTGCGCAGATCGAACGCAACGAACTGGCGTTGATGCTCCACGAAGCCGTGGGCGGCCTTTCCCCCTCGCTGCGTGAGGCGATCGGCCTTTTCTACTTCGAAGGCTATAGCGTCGAGGAAGCCGCCCGTTTCCTGGATGTCCCGCCCGGCACGGTCAAACGCCGGTTGCATGAGGGCCGGCGCCAACTCCACAAAGCCGCCGGGCAGATTCTCAACGGAGACAAACCCATGGACCCGCAGCGCGAGCAAACCCTCCAGCGGTTGCAGGAACTTATCGACAAGGACGAGGACCTACGCGACTTCAAGGAAGCGATGAGCCTCGGCCTGTCCCTGCGCCCGCCGCCCGTGAAGTTGCTGGACGCACTGCGCAAGCGGTGGCTACATAAAGGGGTCGCCGCCATCAAACAGGACAGGCATCGCGAGCAGATGTTCCGCAGTATGATGCAGCGCTATCACGGGCCATCCGCCAGAGCCCAGGACCCGAACCATCCCATCGGCGCCGTCGCGCGGGCCATCCGCGCCGCCCTGCCCGACTATCAGGAGTATCGGCTGGAGACCGAGCAGTTGGTCCAGAGCATGTTGGCAGAAAGCAAAAACGTACCGCTTCCACCAGCTCTGGCCGAGGGTCGCCCCGGCTCGTTTCTAAACGTCACGCGCGGCGTGCTGATGCGCAACTCCGATGGCACCATGCTGTCGATGCGTGAGTTTCTGAGCCGAAAACTGCCGCGCGACCCCGGCGCGCGCGAGGTGGACATGCATATGTGCGTCAGCGACGTCGTGGACCTGTTCTCCAACCAGACCGACGGCGTGGAACTGCGGGCCGTCGAGACGCTGCTCAAACATCTGCTGGCGGTGCTCGCCCCGAACGTATCGAGCCGCATCCTGAGCCACGACCATCCGCACTACCGCGCGGCGCTGCTCTTGCACCTCGGGGACATCCTCATCCCGGGGGCACTGGGCGGTGTCCTGTATCGGCGGCCCGAGATGCCCCAGGGGATTGGATCGATGCACGTCCGTCTCTACCTCGAACCCTGGGCCACCGCCCGAACGGGCCAGCCCTTCGATCCCGAAGACATCATGTCCGCACTCGGATCGAAGTAGTCCGTTGTAGAGACAATCCTCGTTCTCTTCCCGTCATCTCCTTTTGGCCTTTGGTTGCTGCCACGAACCGTCTCTGGTACAATTCGACAGCGGCTGTTTGCCGGCGGTTGTGGCAGGAGTAGAAGGGAGCGTTCCGTATGAACGACAGGCGAATCACGGAACCGAATCGGGCCCGAAGATTATTCCTGCGGCTCCTGTGCCTGAGCCTCCTCAGACCGCTGCTCGTTGCACCGGGACCGGTTCTGGCCGCCCGCGACATCGTGCTGGAGGGCGTCTACGAAGCGGCGTTGGATCTGCCTCGCATTCATTTTTTGTTGCAGCGGTCGGTACCGGGCTCGGCGCTGAAATCCTCATCCGGCTTGAACGTCCACGATGCCTTTCTGGATACTGGAGCCTCCGGCATACTTCTGTCCAAAGAGACCGCCCAGGAGTTGGGTGTGGCCCTGGCGCCGCAGGCACAGTTCGTCGATGTGGGCGTGGGCGGTGCCGAACGCTTCTCAGTGTCGGAGCCGTTGCTGCTGGGGCTGGCTGGCTATGAGTCACCGCAGGCCCGCGATCCGCGCGCCTATCAGAACGTCGGGCGCGGGCGTTTTCAGGTCAAGCACGCCGCGGGCCTCCTGGGCCAGGCCGTGGACGTCATCGGCATGCCCGCCCTGTACAAGAGCGTAGTCGTTCTCAACACCGGGGCCACCAATGATCTGAGCTTCTGCGGCGCCGCGCTCAAGGAACCGGAGGACCGCTCCATCCCGACCCCGCACGTGACCATCAAACTCCGCTTCGTCGATTTCAGCAATCGCAAGCATCCGGATAATGTCCCCCCTTTGCCGGTTCTGGCGCCTAATCCGGTGATAGACGGCCTCGTGCTGCACCACCGCGGTCGTCAATCAAAGGGCAACTGGCTGCTCGACACGGGCGGGACCATCAGTCTCATCTCCACGCACCAGGCCCGACAGCTCGGCATCGGCAAGGACCAGACGCCGGCCTTCACGCTGCCGGTCGGCGGCGTGGGCAGCATGACCACCATTCCGGGTTACCAATTCGATCGACTGGTCATCCCAACACTGAACGACCGCCATCTGGTCTTCACGAACGTGCGTCTGGGCGTGCACGACATCACCTACGTGGACGAAGCGACCCAGACCGAAAGAACCCTCGACGGTGTTTTCGGCAGCAACTTCCTGTGCGCCTCGGCCAAGATGGAAGGCCTCCTCCCGGGCGACATCAATCAGACCCTCATCGACAAAGTCGTGATCGACATGCCCGAGGGCATCCTGGCCCTGCGTTTCGATCCTCGTCTGTCGCGTTGATCGTGCCTTCTCAGGCATTCCGATCAAGAAAATGGAATAACCCGGCCCCACCCGATCAAAACACCTGCGGCAAAACACCCACTTCGATGTGGCTGGGATGCTCTTGGGAACGATAGACGCGATTGATGACCTTG
>CP070782.1:1566803-1578725 GCA_020346325.1 Phycisphaerales bacterium | reverse complement strand
GAAGCGCATCGTGGAATTGCCCGTCCATGTACAGCACCGCGCCCCAGTCGTTCACCGACGCGGTTTTGGCGTTACGCAGCGTGGTGGCGACTGCCTTGAAATTCGGAAACTCCTGGACCGCTGCTTGAATCATGGTCTTGAAGTTCGTGGGATCGAGTTTGGAGAAGCTCTTATCGAGCCCCTTGACTTCGAAACCCAGGGCCGCGGTAAAGTCCTCTTCGTTGCCGATCATCACATCGACGTGAGAAGCGATGGCTCGATTCACCTCCTTGGCTTTGGCCTGCCCGCCAATGTCTTTCCACAGCGAGTTGCGGAAGTTCAGATCGTACGAGACGACGGTGCCGTGCTTCTTGGCGGTGGTAACCGCCTCGATAATGACGTCGCGCGTCGTTTCCGAAAGGCCCGCGAAAATCCCACCCGTGTGGAACCAGCGGATGCCGTCGCGGCCGAAGATCGTCTCCCAGTCGATATCGCCTTGCTTCAGTTGCGACGCGGCGCTGTGGGCGCGATCGCTGCACCCGACGGCGGCGCGGACGCTGAAACCCCTCTCGGTGAAGTTCAGTCCGACGCGAACCTTGCGGCCGATCCAGTCATAGGGGACCCACTTGATGTACTCCGTGCTGACGCCGCCTTGATAGATCAGGTCCTCCAGGAGCCGACCGACAGGATTGTCCACGCTGGCGGTCACCACGGCGGCGCGCTTGCCGAAACAACGCTTCAGGCCGCGGGCGACGTTATATTCGCCTCCACCTTCCCAGGCCCGGAAGTGGCGCGTCGTGTGGATGCGCTCGGTGCCCGGGTCGAGCCGGATCATGATCTCGCCCAGCGAGAGGATGTCGTACTTGCATTCGGATGCCGGTCTAAGGTCCAACCCAGCCATCGAGATCTCCTTCTTCCCTTGGGTTACGCTTGATAGATCTTGCTTTCGCGGTAGTCCTGCCAGGCCGGCTCGAACGCTTTGCGCTCGGTGGGCACCGGTCGGGGCGTTACGGTCGCGCACTTGAACAGGTCTTTGCCCTTGCCGGTGAACTCGACCCTCAGAATCGACTGGCGCAACTTGACGTTCTCAGGCTTGAACTTCAGCGGGGCCCCTGTCGCCTGGTTGATGACGTCCTTATGGATTTCGAGCCCGTCCTCGGCCAGGACCAGGTGCGAGCCGCGCGAGCCACTGCCCTGGTTAAGCAGTTCGACGATGGCTTTGAGAATGCCGATGCTGCCCAAGGCGAGGTGCTCGGCTTGGATCGCCGCGACGACCGATTTGAGTCCTTTGAGTTTGATGCCGTCTCTCTGGATCAACTTGTACAGCGCTACCGCTTCCTGCAAAGCCTTCCCGCTATCGGCCAATTCGCGGATGTGTCCGGCCGAGGTGGTCATACGGTCCTGGATTTCTGCGATGACCTCCCGAGCAGCGGCTCCCGATGAGTCTTTCCAGCGGTTGAGTTTCTTGATCAGACCGGTCAGTTGCTCGTTGATCTCTTTCTGCTGTTTGGCATATTTGGCGATCTCACCTCCGTAGACGTTGGCGATGTATTCGGCGGCGCGGAGCCCGCCCGCCTGGCCCGCGTTGAGGGCTGAGCCACCCGGGCGCTTGACGCCGTGACTGCCGGCCATCTCGCCGATCACGAAGGTGTGCGGGATGGTCGATTCCCACCATTTGTTGATGGCAAACCCGCCGTTGTTGTGCTGGGCACAGACCGCGATCTCCAGCGGCTCTTTGTAGAGATCGATCCCATGTTCCTTGTAGATGTCGATCGCCAGCGGGTTCATGTGGGCCAGCCGTTTGATCGGGGTTGCCTGAAACGCGCCCGCCTTGGCGAGATAGTCGTACGCCTCAGGCTCCAGATCCTTGATATCGAACTTCTTCATCGAGGCGTTGCCGATCGGGTTTTTGCGGAAGTCCATGAAGACCCGCCGGCCCTTCTGCGTTTCGTTGAAGACGAGCACGTCGATCAGCGACGACTGGAGATTCTCGATGCGCTGCGGATCGAACGGCCACTGATAGCCCTTTAAGAAGATGTCGGTGGCCATCTTGCTCATGGTCGGGAAGAAATCGGTCAGGAATTCGCGCTCGTCCTTGCCGTTGGCGTCGGTGCTGAACAACCGGGGCAGGGCCTGCATGTACGTCCCCGAGACGTTCCAGCGGAATTTGATACTGGCCAGGCCGAACTGCGATTCGGTGATGTTTTCGGCTGCCAGCCCGGCCTGGAAGGCCAGGCCGTGAATGCCGATCTGGCCTTGCGGATACACGCTGGTCTTATACAGCGCGCCGGGACCCCCGGCCGCCAGCACGACATTTTCGGCCAGAAAGACGCTCAATCCCCAATCCGAGTCGGTGACTTTCGCTTTCTGCAAGGCCACCAGGCCGGCAATGCGCTTGGCCTTGCCCTTGCCGACGGTGAGCAGATGCGCCGCCTCCTGCTTGTCGAAGATCTCGATGCCGTAAGCCTTGACCTGCCTCTGCAGACATTCGCTCATGAACTTGCTGGTCTTGGGCCCGGCGCTGGTGGCGCGTTCGGCCGGGTCGTGGTCCGTCTTGTAGCCGATGAACGTGCCGAGCGTGTCGGTGGGGAAGGGAACGCCTGCCTGCACGAGGTGCGAGAACTCGCGGATTGAGCTGATCCCTTCGGCCAGCGCCAGATCGCCGTGGCAGCAGCCCCCCGCCAGCAGGGTCTTGGCGAATTCTTCGGCGCAGTCGGGAATCTCCGGGCTGGTCCCTTGCTTGTAATAGGTCTGTTTGTCGGAGCCGCTCATGCGCGAAGCACCCAGCTTGATCCCACCGGTGACCACGGCGACGCGCTTCTGTGCATCCTTGATCCCTTTCCGGGTCATGAATTCATAGAGGTGAACGGCGCAGTTCATACCGGCCGCTCCGGCGCCGACGATGATGGTGCTGTAGTTATGAATGCTGACGGTCTGTCGAGCGATTTTCTTGGTTTTCACGATGGCTGATTCTCCTTTGCATTCCAATCGGTCAGCGATGCGAAGCTGTCTCTCAGTTGAGTCTTTCGGGTTTCACACGTTGGCCTGTCATCTCGCGGGGCAGTCGATATACGTTTCCGGTTCGGTCGCCGAAATAGATTGAGGATCGCGAGGGTTGTCGGCCGTGGCCGTCGGCCCAGAGCGCGTAGAAATCGTCGTGGGCCTTCACTGGCTGGCGCGCGTACGTGTGGTTGAACGGGCTGTCCTTCGTCAATTGCCGAATCTTCTGCCAGGTCGCGCCCTGGTCCTTGCTTTGCCACAGTGCCATCTCACCACCCGGATTGTAGGGTTGGGGGCCCGTTTCCGTCGGTCCGACGATGCGCCACGTGCCGTCGTCGTCGAGGTAGAGCGTGCCCATGTCGTAGTTGTTGTCCGAGGTAAAGGCTGGACAAATTGTCCATTTCTGTCCCGTCCAGCGGGCGGTCGTCCAGGTGCGCGGGTCGTTTTTGGGGCCCGCCTCGTAGCCTTTACTGGTGATAAAGAGAATCACGGGATGGCCCGAAGCGTCGAGGCGAATGTCTTTCAGATAGACGAGCAGGCCTTCCTTTTCGTAGTCGTGAACCAGCGCGGCGTTCTCCGGTTCGGTCAGCGGGACCGTGACGTGGCTTCCGTCGGCGGCATGCCACGACTTGCCGAAATCGGTGGTTTCGAGGTAATAGAGATTCGTCCGCCAGTTGAGGCCCGTGGCTTGCGGGTGGTAATTCAGGGCGGAGCCCGCTTTGGATTTGTTGGCGATACTGATCTGGTAGTGGCCCCTGTCGATGGCGGCCAGTCGTTGCCATTGGGACCAATGAACGCCGTCGGGGCTGGTCATGAAACAGGCGGTCCGGTCTGCCGGATAGTTGTAACGGGTGAAGAAGGCGACGAACCCGTTGCCTGACACGTACCAGGGCTGCATGTACGAGAAGTTCGTCATGGGAACTTCCCGGTCTTCTCTGATCTTGGTCGCCCGAACCTGGATGAACTCATTTACGTCGTACGGGCGGACACTGTGATGAATATACGAAGGCCGTGATGTCCCGTGCGAGGTCGAGAAGATCCAGATGAGCCCTTCGTCATCGACCGCGATGACCGGGTTGTCGTGGGCGTCTGTGGTCTGTTTGTCCAGAAGGACTGTCGGCCTGGGCACTCGGCCCGTACGATGGTCGTAGTACGAGACCATGTGCAATAATGTCTTGTTTTCTCTCTCTTGGCTGGGTGTGCCCCCGTAGCAGAAAAATGTCCTCTTGACTTCGTCACAGTAGACGGCAAACGGCCTGTGCTTGGCGCAGTAGGTGCCGAGCCCGCCGCTGTATTTGTAGCGGTATTCGTTCTTGAGCGGCTGGTTCATATACCAGATGCCGCGATAGCCCGTGTCCTTGGCGTTCAGGGTCAGCCGTGTGTCGGATTCGCTGGCGACAGATTGAGGCCCAGCGAGCAGCAGCAATACCAGAGCAGCCAGGTGCCGGCGAGTGCGATGTTCATGCGATCTGGCTCGTCCCGGTTGTGACATGTCATACCTCCGCAACCGCACCTCTAGCTGAGGTTGAAGTTCCGTCCTGTGGTCTGACTGATTTGTTCGAGCGAAGCCTGGGCGAAGTCCAGGCTCGGGTACTTCTCCTGCCGCAGTTGGTCGATCAACTGCTTGACGACGGTCAGTTCCTGGGCCAGCAGCTTATAGTCCTGCTCGTCGATGACCTTATGGAGCGTAGCCTTGTCGATCATGCTGAACGAACCGCCCAGCACGAGGACACCCGCGTTGATGTAGTCGGGAATGTTCTCAGCGTTCGTGCCGCCCGTGGGAACGAGGCTGATCATCTTGTGAATGGCCGGATCGATGGCCTTGACATAAGCCGGACCGCCGAGTTGCTTGGCCGGGAAGACCTTGCAGAGATTGGCGCCCTTGGCGTATTGGCGGACGACTTCGGTCGCGCTGCCGCAGCCTGGGATCATGGGCACCTTGCCGGCGAAGCTCGTGAATCCAGCGTCGCTGAAGTTCACTGCCGAGACGAGATAACTTGCACCGGCATCGACCACCTCTTGCAGCGAAGGCAAGGGATCGTCTGCATGGGCCGCGTTGTAGACCTTGAGCATGTCGGGCCAGTCGATGAGGCTGGCGGCACCCGCGACGAAGTCGGGCAGTTCCTGGCGCAATCGCTCGAGCTTCTCCAGGGGCTGCTTGATCCGGCAGGTCACTTCCATGTTGTTGATGCCGGCCGCAATGAGGGCCTCGGCCGTCTTGACGATGTCGAGCTTGTCCTGGTTGAAGACGAGAATGAAGCCGTCTCTCAATAGTGTCGTGATTGTGGCCCTGATGTCCATAAGCGTCCTCGCACTTGCTTGCACGGAATAGGTCTTATAGGTCGTATAGGTCCAACAGGACCTATTATGGTTCACAGCCTTCGCAGATGGAACCCGCCGTCGACGTTAATGACCTGGCCCGTGGAGAAATCGAGCCGGCCCTCGGCGATAGCTCCCACGGCCTTGCCGATATCGTCCGGGAAGCCCCAGCGTTTGATGGGCGTGATCCCTTCGGCGATCAGCTTGTCGTACTTGGCGGTGACGACCTTGGTCATGTCGGTCTTGATGATACCGGGGCGGATCTCGAAAACGCCGATGCCGAACTCCGCCAGCCGGTCCGCAAAGAGCATGGTCATCATGCCGATCGCGGCCTTGCTGACACAGTACTCGCCGCGTCCGGGGCTGCTCGTGTAGGCGGAGATCGACCCCGTATTGACGATGCGATAGCCTCCTTCGGGGTCGCTCTTCTTCTGTTCGATCATCCAGTTAGCCACCATCTGCGTCAGGAAGTAGGGACCCCTGAGGTTGATGTTCATGACCCGCTCGAAGCTCTCTTCCGTCGCCTCCAGCAGATCGAGCCTTTTCAGCGGCGCGACCCCCGCGTTGTTGGCGAGCAGGTGACAGCGCCCGAACGTGCTCTTGGTGGCCTCCACCAACTTGGTGCGGTCTGCCGCACTGCTGACGTCGACGCGCATGACTTCGCATTGGGCCCCGAGATCCGCCGCTTCCTTCTGCGTCTGCTGGGCGTTCGTCTCATCGGGCCGGCCCTGCTCGTTGAAATCGAAGTGGGCGATCATCAGGTCGTAACCCAGTCGGGCCAGCTCCAGTGCGATGCCCTTGCCGATTCCACGACTGCCCCCGGTGACGATTGCTGCGGGTCTATCTGCCATGACAAAGATCCCCTCTCTATGGTGTTCATGATTTCAGGAATTGATCGATTTCCCGGGCGGCCCGCATGCCGTCGGCAACGGCTGCGACCACCGTGGACGGCCCGCGGACCAGGTCGCCCCCGGCGAAGACGGCGGTGCGCGAAGTGGCGAGTGACCCATTGCGCGTCTGGATGAGTCCTCGAACGAAGTCCACGCCGGGCAGAGTCTGCTCGATATCGCCGGCGGCCGCCTGGCCGATGGCCTCGACGACGAGATCCATGTCCAGGTCATAGGCACTTGATTCAACCGGCTCGGGTCGGCGTCGCCCGCTCTGGTCCGGATCGCCCAGGCGCGTCGGGCACAGCTTGATACCCGTTAGCTTGCCGTCGGCGCCGTTGTATTTGAGTGGCTGCGTCAGGATCAGGAAGTGGACGCCCTCGTCGATGGCCCGCTGCCGCTCGGCGCCCCAGGCGGGCATCTCTTTGAATGAGCGGCGATAGATCAGGTACACGTCCTTGGCGCCGAGCTGTTTGGCCGTCACCGCAACGTCCATCGCGGTGTTGCCGCCACCGATGACGCCCACGGATTGGTCGGTCAGGTCCAACTTGCCTGGCTGTTTGGCTTCGGAGAGAAAATCCATCGCGTTCCAGAGACCATCGAGCTGCGTCTCGGTGACACTGGTTGCCTTGGGTAGGCCCAGCGCGATGAAGGCGGCGTCAAAGCCCTTCTCCAGAATGGCGTCGAGGTTGTGTTTGCCGTCAATCTCCTGGCCCAGGCTCAACGTCATGCGGTCCTCGGGCACGTTGGCGAAGATCGCCCTCAGTTCGTTGCGCAGGGCGTTGCTCTGCCGGTCGGCGGGGATCACGGATTCGACCGTGCCCCCGAACTCGGTGCTCTTATCGAAGATCGTCACGGCGTGTCCCGCTTCGAGGAGCCGCGCCGCACAGGCCAGCCCCGCCGGCCCGGCGCCGATGATCGCGACTTCCTTGCCACTGACTTGCTCCGGGATGCGCAGCTTGGACCAGCCATTCTTGTTGGCCTGCTCCGATAGGTAGCGCTGAATGTCGGAGATTGGCAGGGGGCCATCGCCGATGAAGTTCTGGAGGCAGTTGCCCTGGCATTGCTGCTCGACAGGGCACAACCAGGCACAGACTTCGGGAAAGACGTTGGCCTGGCGGATGACTTCGTAGGCTTCGGGTTCCTTGCCATCGAGGAAGAGGTCGATGAACTTCGGGATTTCGATGCCGGCCGGGCACGCCAGTTGGCACGTCGGCTCCTGGCACTTGCGGCAGTCGGCCGCGAGACGCAGTAGATTGGCCTTGTCGCTCATGCGGCCGTGCTTGAAAATCGGTCCATACACGGCGTTATCGCGCACGACGCAGCCGGTCCGGCCGGCGTCGCGCATGATTTGCGTGCAGGCGCTGCACCCGACGCAAACCTTACCGGGCTCCATCTTGCCCTTGGTGACGATGTCCCGCGCGAAATCCGGATAGGCGAAGGCCATGCGCCCGCCGCCTACGATGGTGACCAGGCCGGCGGCCTTGTTGGCCGCGCCGACGTTGGCCATGAGCGTGCGCAGCCAGCTATAGCCTGTCCCGACGAGAGCGATCTCGGGAAAGGCCTTCTGCATTTCGCCCGTGACATTCACGAGTCGCGCGACACCCGCCAAAGGATGCTCGGGCTCGGCGTAGCCCCCGACGATGGGCTCGTTGAAGGGCCGGCCTACGTGAGGATTATAGTACGGGTTGGCGACGGTGATATCGATGAGCTCGACGCCGCGCTGTTGGAGCAAGCCCACGAGCTTCTTGGGCTCGGTCAGGTCGGGCTTGGTGTAATCGTCTTTGTCCACACCCCAGCCGTAGGGGTAGGGGATGGCGTCGTAGATGCCCAGCCGCGTCACAACGCGGGCTTTGTTTCCGAGTTCGCTGCGCACGCGGTCGACCGTCTCGATCAGCAGTCGCGTGCGGTTCTCGAACGAGCCGCCGTACTTGCCCGGACGATTGTGACAGGCCAGCAGTTCGTTGATCAGGTACCCGTGACACGATTTGATATCGACGGCATCGAAGCCGATCTCGAAAGCGATGCGGGCGGCCTCGACGTAGGCGTCCTGAAGTTTGTCGAGATATTCATCCGTCACGAGGGGATAGTCGTCGGGAAGTTTGCTCTTGCCTTTGGTGTGAGGAGGCCACTGGGGGACGAGACAATCGCGATAGGGGTCACGCTGCCCGATGATCGGGCGGGCGATCCCGTCGGGTTTGCCGTAGCGGCCGGAATGGGTCAGTTGGGCCACCATCACGGGGCGGTGGTCTTTGCCGTTGGCCTCAGCGGCCTGGGCTCGCGCCCGCTCGACCATCGCCGCAAACGCGTCCTTGCTGCCCTCGTGCAGCCACAACTGACGCGGGTTGGCCCGGGCCTCGGGCACTATCGCGATGGCCTCGGCCCACAATAGTCCAGCCCCGCCGGCACCGAAGCGCTCATAGCGCCGAACGGTCAGCTTGCTCGGCCGGCCCTGAGCGTCGCCATCACAACCCTCCATCGCGTGAACGGACAAGGAATTCGGGATCGTTAGATCGCCAAATGCGACCGGCTGAGCCAGAGTGGATACGTCTTCGGTCGCCTGCACGTCGAGGCCCAACCGCCGGTTGAGGTCGCTGAGGTCTTCGAGGGTGCTGAGCTGGAACTCCCATTGACGAGGTTGTGAGGTTGCTTGCGGGCCCAAAACGGCGGTACCTCCTGTCACGGCTTCATTGGTCGGCTTCCAGTCTGGACTTCAAGAACTTGGCCGTGTAGCTCTTGGTATTCTTGATGATATCCTCGGGTTTCCCGGCGGCCACCACAGTTCCGCCGCCGTCGCCACCCTCGGGGCCGAGGTCTATTATATAATCGGCGATCTTGATCACATCAAGGTTGTGTTCGATCACCACCACGGTATTGCCCATGTCGCAGAGCCGCTGGAGGACGTTGAGCAGGTTCTGGATGTCGGCGAAATGCAAACCCGTGGTGGGCTCGTCCAGCAGGTACAGCGTATGGCCCGTGGCGGCCTTGCCCAGTTCGGCCGAGAGTTTGACGCGCTGGGCTTCGCCACCGGAGAGGGTGGTGGACGACTGACCGAGTTGCACGTAACCGAGCCCGACGTCGGTCAGGGTCTTGAGGATACGCACGATGGCGGGGAAGTTGGCGAAGAAATCCACCGCGTCCTCGGCTCGCATCTCAAGCACGTCGGCGATGCTCTTGCCCTTGTAGGTCACCTGGAGCGTTTCGCGGTTGTAGCGCGTGCCCTTACAGTTCTGGCAGGTTACGTAGACGTCGGGCAGAAAGTGCATTTCGATCTTTTTAGTGCCCTGGCCCTTACAGGATTCGCAGCGTCCGCCCTTGACGTTGAAGCTGAAACGCCCGGGCTTGTAGCCGCGGATCTTGGCCTCGCGCGTCATGGAGAACAGCTTGCGGATCTGATCGAAGGCGCCGGTATAGGTTGCGGGATTGCTCCGCGGTGTCTTGCCGATGGGCGACTGATCGATCTCGATCACCTTGTCGATCTGGGCGGTCCCAAGCACGTTCTTGTGCTTGCCCGGCTTCTCGCGCGACTGGTACAGCCGGCGTTTCAGGGCCCGCAGAAGGATCTGGTTGACGAGCGTGCTCTTGCCCGAGCCCGAGACGCCGGTGACACAGACGAAACAGCCGAGCGGGAACTTGACGTCGATCTCCTTGAGATTGTTCTGGGCGGCGCCTTTGACCTCGATGCACTTGCGGAGGTTGTACTTGCGGCGCTTGGTCGGCAGCTTGATGCTCTTTTTGCCACTGAGATACTGGCCGGTCAGGGAAGCCTCGCACTTCATGATATCGTCGAGCGTTCCCTGGGCGACGAGCTGGCCTCCGTGCGTGCCGGCGGCTGGACCGATGTCGATGATGTGGTCGGCCGCGCGAATGATGTCCTCGTCGTGCTCGACTACCAGGACGCTGTTGCCGATCCGGCTGAGCTTCTGGAGGATGCCCAGCAGGCGATCGTTGTCGCGGTTGTGCAGACCGATCGTCGGCTCGTCCAGGACGTAGCAGACGCCCACCAGGCCGCTGCCGACCTGGGTGGCCAGCCGAATCCGCTGGGCTTCGCCGCCGGCCAGGGTGCTGCTGATGCGGTTGAGCGTCAAGTAGCCCAGCCCTACATCGACCATGAATTTTAGTCGGGCCTTGATCTCCTTGAGGATCTGGGCGGCGATGACGGTGCGTTCTTCATCCAGCTTGAGCTTGCCAAAAAACCTCTGGGCCTTCGCGATGCTCAGGCTGGCCAGCTCGCAGATATTCTTGTCCCCGACCGTTACCGCGATGGCCTCGGGCCGCAGCCGCGCACCGCCGCACCTCTGACACGATTGTTCCGACAGATAGCTGTGCAGCCGGGCTTTGACGTAGTCGCTGGTGGTATTCTTCCACCGCCGCGTGAGGTTCGGGATGACCCCTTCGAAGGACAGGCCGTATTTCTCGCGGTCGCCCTCGGTCGTGCCGTGCATGAGCACACGCTGGAGATCGTTCGGTATCTCGTTGTAAGGGGCGGCCTTGCTGATGCCGATCTTGCGGCAGAAACGCTTGATCAGGCGGTTGTAGAAGATGTTCATCCGCTTACCGCCTTTGCGCCAGGCGTCGATCGCGCCGTTTTCCAGCGAGACCGTCTTGTCTGGCACGATCAGCTCGGGATCGAACTCCAGAATGGTGCCCAGCCCGTCGCAGCTCTTGCAGGCGCCGTACGGGCTGTTGAAGCTGAACAGGCGTGGCGAAAGCTCTTCCAGGCTGGCCTCCGGATGCTCGGAGCAGGCGAACTTCTCGCTGTAGATGGCCTCCTCCCAGTGTCCATTGCCCCCGTTATTCTTGTCGGCCTCCGGGTCCTGGAGCAGGACGAGCAGCACGCCCTCGGCCAGCTTCAGGGCGGTCTCGATCGAGTCGGCCAGCCGGATGCGTACCCCTTGCTTGAGAATCAGCCGGTCCACGACGGCGGCGATGTCGTGCTTCTTGTTCTTGTTCAACTCCGGGACATTACGGAGGTCGTAAATGCTGCCGTCCACGCGGACGCGGACGAAGCCCTCGCGTTGGATATGCGTGAAGACATCCTTGTGCTCGCCCTTCTTGCCCCGCACCAGCGGCGCGCAGACCTGGACCTTGGTCCCTTCGGGGTGGGTCAGGATCGATTCGACGATCTGCGAGGAATGCTGGCTGGAGATTTCTTTCCCGCAGACCCAGCAGTGGGGCTGCCCGACCCGGGCGAAGAGCAGGCGGAAATAGTCGTAGATTTCCGTCGTGGTCGCCACGGTCGAGCGCGGGTTGCTGCTGGCGCTGCGTTGCTCGATGGCAATGGTGGGGGGCAGGCCCGAGATGTCGCCCACGGCCGGCTTTTGCATCTGTTCGAGGAACTGCCGGGCGTAGGCACTGAGCGATTCGACGTACTTGCGGCGGCCCTCGGCATAGATCGTGTCGAAGGCCAGCGAGCTCTTGCCCGAGCCCGACAGGCCGGTCACCACGGTGATTCTCTGGCGCGGGATGGTCGCGTCGATGTGCTTGAGATTGTGTTCGGCGGCGCCGGTGATACTTATTACCTTCTCCGATCGCTTGGCCATACGCCTCTTATTCACCACGATAGGCAGTCTGCAAAAATCGGCAATTACGCAAACTGGCTATTTTAGCACAAGCGGCCGATAAAGCCAAGGCTCTTTCTCTCACAGTCGAATCGCCGCCGGGCGCGCTGCCGCTGGAACCGCCGAAAACCGGGTTTGCCTTGACTCCGAGGCCGTTTTCGCGTATAATAGGCGTT
>CP070782.1:1560782-1566703 GCA_020346325.1 Phycisphaerales bacterium | reverse complement strand
GGCCGGCTCCGACGGGGAGAACTCCTGGCGACGATCCCTCAGATGCGGACGGCGCTGTCCCATCGTGCAGGCCGGTCACTGCGGAGGCCGAGCAAGGCCGCCATCTGGCGGGCCCTTCAGCGATTCCGCAAGCGAAATATGATCGAGACGCGGCGGACCACGCGTGGGCTTATCATAACTATTTGTCAATACGAGTTTTATCAGGATCCCGCCCGCTACGGGCGCCGCGCGGCCGAGACGGCTCAGACCGCCGCAACGCAACGCGATAGACAAGAAGAGAAGAAGGCCAAGAAGGAAAAGGTCCTACCTTCTCATCATTCTGTCGCGGGTAGTCCGAAGACATTTGCCGAGATGGGCCGCGAGCGTGCCGCAGCGGCGTTGGCCCAGGCTCAAGAGGAGTTCTTAGCTGATGAACAAGCGTGAATTTCTTCAGTGGTTCCGCGAGCAGGTCCAGACGCGCTGGCCCACGTGGGAGGTCAACCGGTGCATCCTGGGCGATTGGTTCGAAGCGCTGAAGCGTTACGATGTCACAATCTTGACCGAGGCGGTCCGCCGGCATCACATCCGCGATGATCCGGCTCGACCCAGGATTGGCAAGGTACGAGCGCTGGCCCGCGAACTGCGAGTGGCGTCTGTGCAGAAGGCGCCCCGGGCCGAACGTGTGATCAATGTGGTCACATCCAGGCAGTTCTGGCAAATTGTCCGCGCGACTTTTCCCCGCCGCCGGCGGATGGCCCTGATGAAGGAGCAGATCAAGTTCGACCCGCGCGCCCGCGACAGAGACCCCGAAGCCTACGCCTGGGTCATACAAGAGCGCACCACCAGCACCAAGCCGCCCCCGCGCTCGCCGCCGCCATGACGCCCGCGCTCTTTGACAACTCCATTAGAGTTCTTTTTTCTTCCCGCCCGGGCAAGCGACCGGCCGCCCTACGGGCGCACCGCGCGGTTGTAGACGCGAACGTCGTCGATCAGGCCGGAGAAGAATGTCTCGGGTGCCAGGGTCGCTCCGGCAGCGATGGTCAGGCCACCTTCAGCCTCGGTCAGGTTCGTCTGCGTATCCTGGGCGACCAGGACGCCGTCCAGGTACAGCGACCGAGTCGCGTCGTCGAGGACGAAGGCCACCCGATGCCAGTTGCCGTCGGTGACCACGACCTCCGAGACAAGTCGCGGCGCGCGGCTGCGCGCCGGGGCCAGGGCGGTCATGAGTTTACCGTCCGATTCATCCGCCAGCAGCCAGTCGTCGCCGTCGGCCTGCGAGACAATCACCTGTCCCGGCGCGCCGCCCTTGACCCAGGCCAGGACACTGAGTACGCCGCCGGCCGGGTTCAGGACAAAAGGCGTCGTCACGCAGTCATCGATCCCATCGCAATCCAGCGCACCGCCAATGATGCCGGCTTCGGGGGACCACAACGGATCGCCAGACAGCATACCATCGTTGGGGCCGGCACTGTCAGTGGCTACCGCGCCTTGCGTTTCGTCGAGCTTCCAGTGCCCGATCAGCGTGCGATCCTCCACTGGCCGGCCCCAGTGATCCATGAGAATCTCCAGGTCCTGGACGTCCACAATGCCGTCGCCAAAAAGCGGGGGCGCGATGTCGAATGCGAACGTGGACTGCCCCCAATGGTCGATGAGCATGACCAGATCGTCGATATTGACCTGCGAGTCACCGTTGAACTCAGGCAAGCGCCAGACGGTCAGCAGCGCGGCGCCAACGATCTCGGCCAGGAGCTGAGCACCTGCGGCGGTCGGATGGACCTGATCGCTCTGAAAGAGGTGCCGTGCGTCTTCGAGCGGGCTGCGCGTATCGATCAGTGGAAAGTCTCTTTCCGCGGCGACTTGAGCGACGCGCGGCGTGATCTCGTCCCGGATGATCTCGGGGCTGAGGGTCCAGTTGGACGTGAAGCATGGCAGGGGCCGACAGATCCAGATCTCCGGCGCACTGTCCAGGGCAGCAAACGTCTCGACCAGACTCAGATAGTCGGCTACGTAGTGCTCTTCAATGTATCCGCGGTTGGGACTGCGCGACGCGTTGCCGGTGAAACCGAAGACCACCACGTCCGGCTCACAGGCCAGCGCCTGCTGATACTGCGCCTGAGTCCAATAGGGCAGGTCGCTGTAGCGCAGGACACTGGCGCCGCTACGCCCGAAGTTCCGCACCTCCCACCGCATGTTGTGCTGGAGCAGCATGCCCTCCAGTTGCGCCGGGTAGCTGTCCTTGGGGTCGAGACCCTGGCCAAATGTATTGCTATCCCCGACACACGCGACGCGGATCGGCCTGGCCGCGCAGGGAGCGAGCAGCACCATGACGCACGCGACTTGCACTCTGATGGCATCGGCGATTCTCACAGTTCAATCCTCCTACAGGGGCCAATCCGCAGTCCGAGATCCGCAATTGTCAGTTGTCACCAAAGGTTCCTTCGGGCACGTAACTGGCCTCGGGGACGAACGTCCCTTCAGTCGTCTCGATCTTTCTCAAGAGATGGACATTCTCGGTCAGGATCTTCTCGATCTCTTTATCGGGATCTTCCTGCATCTTCTTGTCCAGGTTGACAAAGGCGGCCTTGTCTTTGGCGTGCATCACCACGACGAGGGCGGGCACTTCCTCGCCGCAGAGGCGTTCATACATCGAGTATCCTCGGGGCGCCTGTTTCCTTTCGTTCACTTCCTTGATCCGTTTTGCCACAGCCTGGGCCTGCTCGTATTTGTCCGGCTTGACGTGGTAGACCACCATCATCTGGTAGAAAGGTTGGGAGAAATCGGGCGTGAATGCGGGGTTGTCCGGTACGTACGACAGATCGGGCCGAAAGACCGAGATCCGACCCGAACTGTGGCTCACACAAGGCGCGATCTGCTCCTCGAGCTGCTTACTCTTGCCTCCGGTCTTTTCGTTCCAGACTTCCATCTTTTGCGGGAACCCGTCGATCTGGGCAAACTGCTCGAAAATGCCGTGCGTCGACACCTGGAACGCATTGACGCACGTTACGAAGGCGAACTCAAACTTGTGTTGGGCGCAGAGCTTGGCGTCCTGAACGCGCGCTTTCATATACGCCTCCATCTGACCCGGCTTGACACAATCTTCGAAGGTCCAGACAAAGTGCGGCCGAGGCTCCCCCTCGGCCGCAAATGCGACCGGCACGCTCGTTGCGCAGATCGAGGCGACGAGCAACAGTATGGCCCACGGTCTTACATTCGTCTTCATGGCAGGTCTCCTTTCCACATGTGATCGGGACACTCGGATTCGTCCGCTTGAAGCCACCGTTCGATCACGCAGCGATGGCTCAGGTACGGCGGGCGCCGTTTCTTTGCTCTTGAGCGCCGCATATATGAACCGTCAGGACGATAGAGACGGCCACTCTGGTCACAGGGTACTTCCCCACAGGTGTTCCGCTTGGCAGCGGGCCAGCCCTCCCAAGCTCAGCCGCCAGGCAGATCGCGCACCAGCGCCTCCTCCGGACTCTCAGCGAGTGCGCTGAGAATAACAGAGGCAGACGTGCTGTCCATTGTGGTGACTACGTATTTTTCCCAGGTTCAGGGGGCAACGATCCCGCCCGTCGGTAGGGCAATTTGAGCAGACCGCTGATGACTGATGGGTGCAGGTTTCGGGAGTCGGCGATTTCGCGTAGCGTCATGTGCCCCCGGGGCGCGGCCACGTCCACCTGCGCCGTGTTGCCCTGCTCCCATCCCTCGGCCGGGGCGTGGCACCGAGGGCCGTGCGAGGACACCGTGGAGTTCTGTCTGGTCATTGAAGGCGATGTGATTCGCAGAGCCCGCTATTATACCGATGGCTGCGAGTTCACTTGGCTGTGCGGCCGGACGGTGGCCCAGTACGTCGAGGGCAAGACGCTGCCTGACGCGCTATCAGTCAATGCCAGGCGCGTGCTCGATGAGTTGCCCCAGTTGCCGGCCGAGCATCGTCATTGCGCCATCCTGTCCGTCCTGACGTTCTACAAAGCGATCGGTCAGTTCTGGGTGGACGTGGCTCGTTCCTGACGGGCCGTTGTTCAGCGCGTCTGGCAATAGACCGCCAGATCCCCAGCAGGTCGGATCTCGAAGACCAGGGTCTCTCCGCGCTCTCCCGTGGCTTGCTGCAGGATAGGCTCCAGGATGACTTTTCTGCTGTAATCCCGGTCGCGATCATCGCTCCAGGAGAGCTCCACGACACTCGGCAATGGCGGGGCATCGGTCGGTCGCCCGAAGACCTGGGATGCGCCCCGCGGGACCGGCGAAACCGATCCGATGCGATCCAGTTCACCGCCCACGGCCGCTGCTCGCAACGAGACGATGCGCAAACCGACTTGAGAGTTGTTGTACACCGCGACAACCGGTGGTTCTTTCTGTTGTTGGTGTGACACCGCCCGACAGCCCGGTAGCGCACGCGCCACCAGGCCAGCGAGCATCACACCCGCGAGGACCCGGACGAAGGCTCGTGCGTTGCGGCTGACCTGATCTGATCTTTGGCCGTGCACGGGCATGAGAAATGCAACCCTTCCAAAATCGTTCGCTAGGGCAATACGGTCGGGGGCTCCTCGCGCATGGTGAAGGCCGGGTCGTAGGAGAACTTCTGGCCTGCGATGGAGGCATCGACCATCAGACCCGCATCGGGCATGATGAACACGGCCATGCCATACTCATAGTCGCTCTTGGCGGCCGCACCAGCCGTTAACGCCACGGCAGTTGCCTGGCCGGAAAAGGTGAAGTCGCCCATGCGGAACCGGTCCAGGTCGACCTTCTCGCGGAAGAAGATGATTTCGCGGAAGTACTCGCCCCCGAAGGAAAAGCCGATACTGGCCTGGGTCATGCTACAGTAGCCGACCTTCGCACCGCCTGCAAAGACCTCACCCTTACCATGAGCTCCGCCGACGACCACGGCACCCTTCGTGATCCGCGGCAGCACGGCGTAACCGTAGGACCGGTCGAAGAATGCCTGGATTCCCGGGTCTCTGATTTTGAACAGCGCGACGGTTTCCTCCACCTGAGCGGAGAGGTAATTCCGCGACGCCACTGACTCAGGTCGGGTCGCGCAGCCCACGCCGACACCGACCGTGCACAACAGCAAAACCGCTAATCTGGCATTCATAGTCCGTTCTCCCTTAGCCATTTCATCCCTGCTCAAGCTGCACCTGAACATTGCCCCGATGCTTTAAGGGTGCAGCTTACCGCAGTTTGGCGGTCGAGACAACAGACCTTTCCCCTACTTTCAGTTATCCGGCACGAGTTCAACGGCTTGCCCAAGGCGCCACACGACGGAAAGGGTCAGATAAGGCGGCGCCGGTCAGGTCTCGCGGATCGAGCGGATCGCCATAAGGCTCGAACCGGCCCTGTTTGAGGATCATCGGCTGGACGGGCTGAAAGGTGCGGTCCGTCGGATTGCGCAAGGCCAACGACAGCCTGCCCTTCTGGGCCAGTTGCAGCACGCTCGCCTGTTTGTCGGTCACTTCCAGCAGGACTTTTACGTCGTCGGAACCGGAAGAGACGCGAGGGGCGGCCGCTTCTGGACGGCCTTGCGTAAAGACCGTCTCACCGTCCACCGCGAGAACGGGCAACTGCTGCAACAGCGGCGCGATCACCAGGGCCTCGCCGATCGCTTTGTCCTCAAGGGGGAGGGTAACGTGAACGTCGACGAGGCTCCCCGGTTGCACGCGGCCGACGCACACGCCGGAGAAGCGCTGAGACCCGCCAATCCGCTGAAAATCCCGTATTTGGGCACTCTTTGGACACAATTTGACCGGCCGTTGCTAATCGGTCGCGCTCATTTTTTGCTCGGCGAGCGGGATTTCCGCCGGCGATATGTCACAATGAACGCGACTCTTGGAAACAGTAAGTGCTGATACTGTTGTGGTTCGGATGGGGTGGGGATATCATGGCAGCGGCCCCAGTCCCTATGCCCCTGGCGGGCAGCAGAGCAGGAGATGACTATGAAT
>CP070782.1:1557856-1560682 GCA_020346325.1 Phycisphaerales bacterium | reverse complement strand
TCTTGGCGTCGGACGAAGGCCGCCCGGATCGTGGGAACGCACGTCGAGGCCGGGCCGCAGGGCCGGATCGGCTCCCCAGGGTTTTTGCTCAAACGCAGCGAACTACAGCCAGCGAGAAGCGACGAGCCGGCCAGCACAACCGTCGAACCTTTCAGAAAATGGCGGCGGGAGAACGAATGACAGCCGTGACAGTGGTGAGGACATCTTCCTGTACCCATGACAACCTCCCAGAAATCGTAGGACGATTCACGATAGGACCTATGGGACCGATAGGACGCATATCTGGGAAGCTATCCTATGAGCCTGCGTAGACAATTGCAACGTTTTCCCCCGCTACTGCGGTTTCGTCAGCGGCCAGAAAATCTGATCGCCATTCTCGGCCCAGAGGCGTGGCTTGCCCTCATTGTCTACACCGCGGGTGCCTCCCCCATCGATGAAGTCCCGGCCCACGCTGTACAGGAGAAAATCCTCGTCCGCTGCTCTGTAGAGCAGAGGTCCATCACTGAACGGGTCCATCGGTACGCTGCCGAGATATCCCCCCTTGACAAGTTCCTCCAGTGCTACGGGATAGTCTCCCGTGGCACAGTGGTACCGCTTCACGGCCAGGATCGCCAGGATGGCTTCGTGCTGTACCTGCGCGCGAGACCTGAGCTCAGCGAACAGGCTTTCATTCGGCAGTAGCAGATAGATAAGACCATATCTGTACCTGTTCAAAGACGCAGCCATTTCTTCCCAACCACCTATGTGACACATCCAACGTTGGTAAGGCGAGAGCTTGCTTCGCTTGCGTATCTCGTCGAAAACCTGGTGGACCTTGGCAACCGTCTTGTCGCGCCGGGCGTGGATCATGCTTATCCCGATATCCACCGGCCTGAGTATCATCCTGAATCTCCACGTCTTTAGCTCATCCAGATTCTCGGCACGGAGGCCCGAGTATCCCCCCGGAATCAGATGTCCGCCTCCGAAGCCTCCGCTTGTGAACATCCGCTGGACCGCATCCAGAACCATTAGCCTCTCCCCTTCGCAGTCGAAGGGCGGGTGTCCATTCGGATAAGCCTCAATCAGGCGAATTTGCAGGTCTTCCAGGGTCATTGCAGGAAGGTCGTGGTCTCGGATAATCCGCACGATTTCGTTGTAGGCAAGGGCGCTGCATGCCATCCCTAAGAGCCATTCGTTGACGACAACACTACTCTGCCAATGAGCACCAGCACGGGCCAGCGTCAGACAACGCTCAAGTGCTTCGCGCTTGTGCCCTCGTCCAGTCTCAAAGCGGGATTTCCAGACAGCTACTCTTGCCAGAGTGCGCACGCCTGACAAGGGGTAAGCTGGCTTCAAGAGGAACAGCCACGACGAGGGATCGGAGATACTCGTAGGACATCGGTATGTCTGGAAGTGATGTGTCTTCCGACTGGCCCGCTCGAACTGTGCCCAGGCGGCTTCGTTCTGAGCTACCCATCCAATAATAAGCTTTTGTTCCTCTTCGCTGAGATCTGCAAACTCGTCGAAGTCAGAAGCCTGATTGCTGTTGAACACTGGCATCTCCTTGAGTGCGTTGCTGGGCTCGACGACAAGCGATAGGGCTTTTTCATACAGGGGCCAAGCGTTGTCTGTTACAGGGGCTTCGGGCCGACTGATCTCGTTGAGCTTCACGATGTACTCATCGGTGACAACCGGCTTGCCGCTGACGAACCAAGCGGTGTACGAGCTGAGAACGGTCACCAGCAGGAAGATCGCCGTGCGCGTGCCGCCGATGGCCCTGAGCCAGAGGGGGCGGCAGCGCTTCGTGGCCCGGCGGCAGAGGATCGCCAGTAGCTGGGGATCTCCGAATTCAGCAATCAATCGTTCCGCCTTGGCCTGTGTCTCTTCTGCTGAAGCGCAGTCGCGCAGAGCGTCGGCGAAATGGCCGAGCAATTCCTGCTGCACGTCTCGACGGACCTTCTTCCGATAGCCGATCATTCCGACCAGACGCCGGACATAGTTCGTGACATCGGCCGGCAGTTCCCGGAACTCCTCGTGGATTCTTCTCCCTCATGGCATCGCGATCTCTATATCAGCGCTCTATACGTCTCTTCACTTCACATCAGTATAACCTATCGACCTCGTGACGCCAAGGGTCACACTTCCTTACGGTTCCGCGTCGGAGTCCTGGAAGAAGACACAGCAGGGCTTGACGGCGCAGAGGGCGGCCATCAGGATGAGGGCCCAAAGACTGAGGTCCAGGATCTCCGGCACCAGTTTGACCACAATAATACCCAGAAACGCGCCGAGCAACTGGAGCAGTTTGACATCGACGAAGGAGAATCTCCTGACCTTCCGATCGAGATATTCCATCAGCCCGTTCATGGCTCTACCTCCTGTTTCTTCCGAGAGACATTTCAACCACACTTCATCGAGCCGTGGGGGCGGCCTGCTTCGCCTGCCGCCAGAACAGCAGCATGAGCGCACCGAGGACGAGGCAACTGAGCGCGTCACCGAGGTACCACCAGGCGGGCATCGTGGTTGCCGAGCCGGCGACGCCGCAGAGCACGCCCAGACAGATGGCGGATACTCCTGTAAACGGGACTATGACGCCGTATTTCAACGGGTCCAGGGCCAGTATGATGAGGAATACCCCCGTTGCAGCAGACATGGCTGACAGCAGACGGGCCACATACATGAATTCCGGCGAATCCGGAAGCGAATCGATTCCGAACGCTGCGGTAATGCGTTCCCAGGCCGAGAGGGGCAGAACCAGCCCCACAACCGAGGCCAGGCACCCGATCCCGGCAATCCATAGACAGATCTTCAACCCACGCATTTGCGGCACCTTTCAAATGACATCTTCTC
>CP070782.1:1550046-1557756 GCA_020346325.1 Phycisphaerales bacterium | reverse complement strand
GGGATCTGGCTCTAACGCAACTGAGACTCGCCGATGCGCTGCGGACTGAGCCCACCATCATCAGCCAATTGGTGCGAAACGTCGCGATTGCGAACGCCTGTCGTACGCTACAACGGGTCTGCTCGGTGGCGCCGCTCCGCTTCCGCTTCCGCTTCTGCCCGCTCCTGCACCTTCCACATGTCACGAGAGGGTGGCCCTTCAAACAGGCCCGCGCTCCGGTGCATGAAGCGCAGATAGGCTGCGTGGTCCGCCAGGAGTGCAGGCTTGAAGCAGGTACGCTGGATTCGGAGCCACAAGAGAATGCCGGGTGCGTAGTCTTCGTCTTCGTAGACATACTGACGAATGGTTTGCGTCAGTTCGTTCTTCGACTGACCGAACACCCATTCGCCCGCCAGCAAGCGCTCGGCATCGACGGAGGCAACGAGCGGGGCGATGTCGTCCAGCCCTTCGAGAAGTGTCACAAAGTCTTCGTACTGCTGCGGGCTCGGCGGTGTCGCCCCGCATGCCCGTTGCAGGGTCTGACAGGCATTCCCAATGCCGAAGTTTCGCACCAATTGGCTGATGATGGTGGGCTCAGTCCGCAGCGCATCGGCGAGTCTCAGTTGCGTTAGAGCCAGATCCCAGGCGTTTTGGGGTCGGTCCGCCTCTGCCTCCAAGCGGGCCTTGGCCCCGAGGATGCGCAGGAGGTCCCTCATGTCGATTACGGGGGACAGAAGCATGTTCAGACCGGCCTTGTAGTCCAGGTCGAAGCGGCACGACGGACGCTCTGTGCCGAGCCGCACGATGGCCAGAGCCTCAGTGACGATGTCTTCGGCGAGCAGCAATTCGAGTTGGGCCCACTTCTCTTCGGCCAGCGATTCCTTCAGGAACGCATTGGAGAGATAGCTCAGGTGACCCAGCAGGTTCTTCGACTTGTCTCTCGCACTGGCTTCCTCGCGAGAAGGGGCCGCCTCGCCCGGTACGTTATCCCAGCGGGCCGGCATGGCCTTGAGCAATAACGCGGCACTCTCATACAACAACGCGGCGTTCTCGATGTCCTCAACCGGTGGCGGGATGACCTCGTCGGCCCGCATGGGACGACCGTCCTGCTCCAGCGCCGCGTAGGCGCGCCGCAGCTTGGCCGCCGAGAGGCTCACCCAGACGGCGTATATCACACCCAGCGCCGCCAAGACAATCGCGATGCCCGTGAGGATTCTCGCCGTTCTCTTCTTCATGACAAAGTTCCCTTCGATTCTGCGTCTAGGAGTAGGGGCCAAGATATACCCGGTAATGAAGCAGCCGACTCCTGCCTCCGCCTGGAGCCGGCTGTGCCTGGGTGCCGTCGTTGTTCAGATCGTCGAGTACGGCGCGGATATTCTCGATTCTCTCGCGGAGCGTGGCCCCGTCGACGGTCGAGGATCTGTGACCGTTCGTGGTCAGCCGACGGCGTGCCGGACTATAGACCGTCTCCGCCAGTTCCTCAACCTCCGCATTCGGGACGCTCCTGGCCACAGGGTCATGGGGATGCGCCCGAGGTCCGGGCACCTTGCCCAGGTGATTGGCCAGGGCGACGACGGCCACGGTTGCCGCTGCCGAGAGCGCCAAACGCCGCAGGGGAATCCGCCAGGGGACGTCCTTCGACGCCTGATCCCAGGCTTGCCGGGTCGCTTGGGTGACTCGATCCTTGAGCTGCGCCGACGGTTCGGGCAGGTGGGCCCGCCGGAGCAGACGCTCGATTCTTTCATGCTCTGGGTTCGACGCGTTCATGAGGCAGAGTCCTTCAACAGTTTTCGCAGCCTTTCCATACCGTAGCGGTAGCGACTGGCGGTTGTGTTCAGGGACACGCCCAGCAGCTTAGCGATTTCCCCGAAGGTCTTTTCCCGATATACCTTCAACACCACTACCTCACGCTGGGCCCGGGGCAGGTGGCCCAGTGTCACCTGAAGTTGCTCGGCCAGATCGTACGGCTGATCGCCCGTTTCCCGGGGCACCAGCCAGGGCTTGGCGTCCGCGGCATCCCGCCGCCGCCGACGTCGCAGATACGTGGCCGCTTCATGCCGAGCCATACGATACAGGTAGGCCGTCAGGCAACGGGCTCGAGCTACAGTCTGCCGTTTGCGTACGATCGTGACAAAGAGCGCCTGGAGGACGTCCTCAGCGGCGTCTCGACAGCAAAGCCGAGCCGCCAGAAAGGCCAGCAGATCGGCGGCGTAGCGGTCCCATATCAGTTCGACGGCGGCCGGGTCATCCCGGGCCAGGGCCGCTCGTATGGGCGCGTCGGCTGCGTTGTCGTCCAAGATGCCGTCCTCTGCTCAGATACCGGTTTACTGATAAAGACGAGGGAACTCACACGGTTTTGTCTAAGGAAGGGAAACTATTTTGTCAATTCGCCGTATAATCACCTCTCGTGCCCCGGTCTTGGAGCCGGAAAGGGAGAGTGTTTTGCCGGATGTTGTCGTTGTCGGGCCTCTGTGGCCTCAGTATCATAACGGTGTATGACAGCCCCAGGCCTCGCGTGGTGGCTGGCATAAGTGGCGACGCCGCCCGACGAATCGGGATCGTCCAGGGATGGCTGAGAAAAAGAAGCCCAAAAAAATCCTGCTCAAGCAACTCGCGATGCGTCGCGTACTGCTGGCCTTGCTGCCCTGTGTGGCCGGAGCGGTCTACTTTTTCGGCTGGCGCTGCCTGGGGCTGATCGTCTGGGCCGGTGTCGTCGGCTTCGTGACCGAGTTCATCTTCGCGCGGTCTCGGGGTGACGCGGTCAGCGAGGCGGTGTTTGTGACCACGACGCTGCTGGCTTTGATCATGCCTCCGACCGTTCCCTGGCACGTGCTGACGGTGGGGGCGGTGTTTGCCGTGATGTTCACCAAGGAGATTTTCGGTGGCTTCGGGCGCAACATCTTCAACCCGGCGCTGGCGGGCCGCTGCTTCGTCTACGTCTGTTTTCCTGTCGCCTTGACGGGGACCTGGGCCCCGGCGGCCGACGGTGCCCTAGGCGCGCTGAATCGGTGGAGCACGGCCCCGACGTCCGATGCGACCACCGGGGCGACGCCCATGGCCTACCTCAAGGCCGGCAAGCTGGTCCTGGATTCGGGCGAGGCGGCCGTCTCCGACATTCCGTTCGAAATCGATGAGGAAGACACGATCCAGGTGCAAAAGGGCACGGTGCTCCAGGCGCTGGTGTTCGGGCGTCTCAGTGGCACCGCCGGGGTCACCAGTGCCTTCCTGATCGCCATCGGCGGGATTTATCTGTTCTGGACCAAGACGGCCAATCGGACCGTCATCCTCTGGGTGATCGGCGCCTACGCGGTCTTGAACCAACTGCTGTATTGGTTTGGTGTTGAGCCCGTTCCCGGGGCCTGGCCGGCCGTGCTGGGGGGCGGTTTCCTGTTCGGGGCCTTTTTCATGGCGACCGATCCGGTCAGCTCCCCGCGCACGGAGATGGGCCGGATCTTGTACGCGATCATCATCGCTGTGTGCGCCGTGGTCATCCGAAACTTCTCGATCTTCAACGGGGGCTTGATGTTCTCGATCCTGATCGGCAACATGTTCGCGCCCATCCTGGACTACGCGGTCAAGGCCCGGGCGGCCCGGAAGAAAGCGAGGGCCGCGGCGTGACACGCGAGAAACGCTGGTTTCCGATTCTCTACATGTTCGTGGTGACGGCGCTCTTCAGCTCTATCGTCATTGGCTTCACCGGCCTGACGCGTCGGCGCGTCGAGGCCAATGCGGCGCTGGCCTTCGAGCGAGCCGTAGTGGCGGTCTTCCCGGAACTCTACGAGGCCAATATGGGTTCGCTGGAAATCCATCGCGTGTTCACCGAGCAGATCAGTGAGCCGGATGCCACCTCGGGCGGCGCCTATACCTACGAGCAGGCCGGCCAGGTCACCGGCTATGCCTTGCCGTTCGCCGGACAGGGCTTCTGGGCCCCCATCGAAGGGGTCATCGGGATCGATACTGACCGCAAGACGGTGCGGGGTATCGCCTTTTACGAGCAGAACGAGACACCTGGGCTCGGAGCCGAAATCGTCAAGCCCCCCTTCAAGAAGCAGTTCGAGGGCAAGGTTCTGGCCGCGGGCGACAAGCCCATACGCTTTTGCAGACCAGGGGCAGATCTGGGCGCCAGCGATGTACACGCCGTCACCGGTGCCACGCAGACAAGCACGAGGGTCGAAGGGATCATCAACGAAGCCGTCAAGCAGTGGCAATCGGAAGTGGGCCGGAAAGGGGATGTGCCATGAGCCCGGCTGGCGGACCGTCTGACACTAAGAAGCTGATCGTCGAGGGCCTGTGGCGCAACAACCCCATCTTCAGGCAGGTCCTGGGGATTTGCAGCACGCTGGCCGTGACGAATCTGGTCTTGAACACCGCCGTGATGTGTGTGGCGCTGGTCTTCACGGTGTCCCTGAGTTCGGCGACGGTCTCTTTTCTCCGAACCTTTACCCCGCGTAACATTCGCATGATGGTCGAGACCCTGATCATCGCGTTCTACGTGATCATTGTCGACGTCCTGCTCAAGGCCTACTGGCCTGAGATGAGCACCAACCTCGGACCCTATGTGGGGCTGATCATCACCAACTGCATTGTGATGGGACGCTGCGAGGCCTGTGGCACGAGCAATCCGCCCAAGACAGCTTTCATCGACGGCTTTTTCAACGCCCTGGGCTACACGTTCATTTTATTGATCGTTGCGACGTTCCGCGAGGTCCTGGGGATGGGGACCTTCATGGGGTACGCGCTGCCTTACTTTGGCACCCCCGCTTGGGACAAGTGGATCATCATGGTCATGCCCCCCGGAGCGTTCTTCATGCTCGCCATCGTGGTGTGGATCTTCCGGTCGATCCAGATAGCGAAGGAGGAAGGCGTCAAATGAACCTGGGAGCCGAAGCTGGACATGCCCTGGCGGTCTGCGTCGCTGCCATCTTCACGCAGAACATTCTCCTGGCCTACTTCCTCGGGCTCTGCCCGTTCATTGGCGTTTCGCGCGAGGTCAAAACGGCGTTCGGTCTCGGACTGGCCGTCATTTTCGTGATGACGAGCACGACGCTGCTGAACTGGCTGGCCTATCACTACGTGCTCGAACCGCTGAAACTGGAGTTCTTCCGCTTCATTCTGTTTATTATCATCATCGCCGCGTTCGTGCAGTTCGTGGAGATGGCCATCGAGCGCTTCAGCCCGTTCCTGTACCACCAGCTCGGCGTGTTTCTGCCCTTGATCACGGTCAACTGCGCCATTCTCGGCGCTTCGCTGTTCATGGTCATTCGCGATTATTCATTTATCGTCACGGTCGGGTACGGGTTAGGCAGCGGTATCGGCTGGTTCCTGGCGATTATGGCGATGGCCGGCATTCGTCAGCGGCTGGCGAACGACCGGATCCCGCGCGGTCTCCAGGGGCCGGGGATCACGCTAATCATCGCCGGCCTGATGGCCCTGGCTTTCATCGGCTTCACGGGTGTCTTGCAGGGGCAGTAGTTCTGGAGAGTAGAGAGGATATCGGTGGGACGCATCCCACCCGACGAAACGTATGATTGTCTCGATGTTGATTGCAGTTCTGGTGGTCAGTACCATCGCGGGCGCCCTGGCGGCGGTCCTGGCGGTCTCGGAGTACTACCTGGCAAACTACGGGCCTTGCCGGGTGACCATCAACGAAGAGCGCGAGGTCACGGTCCAGGGTGGCAAGAGCCTGCTGTCCTCGCTGGTCGACGAGAAGATCTTCATACCAAGCGCCTGCGGAGGACGGGGCACGTGCGGTTTATGCAAGGTCAAAGTCCTGGAGGGGGCCGGACCCCTCCTGCCCACCGAGGAGCCCTATCTCGACGAGGAGGAAAGAGAATCCAACGTCAGGCTCTCCTGTCAGGTCAAGATCAGGAACGACCTGAAAATCGAGCTGCCTGCCGAGTTGTTGGCCGTTCAAGAGTACCGGTGCCGCTGCGCCAAGATCACGGATCTGACCCATGATATCAAGCTGTTCCGGTTCGAGCTGATCGAGCCTCAAACCATGGACTACATTCCCGGTCAGTACGTGCAGTTGCTTGCGCCCGCCTACGGCAAACGCCGTGAGGAGGTCTATCGGGCCTATTCCATCGCCTCCGATCCGGCCGAGAACAATATCATCGAACTGATCATTCGTCTGGTGCCAGGTGGAATCTGCACAACCTATTGTTTCGAGCACCTCGAGGAGGGCGACGAAGTTCGCATCAACGGGCCCTACGGCGATTTCCGTCTTTCGGAAACCAATGCTCCCGCCGTGTTCATCGCCGGTGGTTCGGGCATGGCGCCCATCAAGAGCATCCTGCATCATATGAAGAATACGGGCAGTCAGCGGAGGGGAGTGTACTACTTCGGGGCCAACAGCACGAACGAACTGTTCATGACCGATCTGATGCGGCAGTTCGAGTCCGAGTTGCCGAGCTACCGTTATGTCCCGGTGGTGGCGCGGCCTGAGAACAATGGTTGGAACGGCGAGACCGGGCTGGTGACCGAGGCCGTCCAGAGAGGATTGAAGGACGCGGCCGCGTATGAAGCGTATCTGTGCGGCAGTCCCGGCATGATCGATGCGGCGGTCAAGGTTCTCATGGAACTGGGAGTTACCGAAGACAAGATCTTCTACGACAAATTCGCCTAAGAAGAGCAAATGGCAAAAATAGAAATGCAAAAACGCAAAATTGGGGAAGTCATCCCGGCGCGCCGGGATTCCATAGTTTTCATTTTTGATTCTTGATCTTTGCACTATATCACGGAGTCTGCGATGAAAAAGTCACCGAGAATGCGGAAGTTGGAGGAGATGCTCAGGTCCTCCGTCCTGGTCGTCGGTGGCTTCATGGGCAGTGACAGGCGGTCGATCATGGAAGTCATCGAGGCCGATGCGTCCGCCTTGTCCCGTCTCCAGGTGACGGCTGAGCAGGTGGCCGACCGGATGCAGGAGATCACTCACCTCGCCATCGAAGGATTGGGGACCTGGGTCACGATCGATGCGATTCGCGAGGCTGAGGTGCAGGAGGCCCGGGGCTGGATTCCTTGTCCCTGGTCGGACGCCCATCGTTTCCGCAAGCGCGTCACCACACTACGGCGCACGGACACCGGCCAGACCGTGCAATGGTCCGATCTCGGGATCCATTTCATCGGCACCCACACCTTTTTCGAGGGCAAGGGCTCCTTCTTCCGCATCGAGCCGGCCGAGTTGGTTCGCGTCCTCTTCTGAATCTGAAACCTCTGCTTGGCACCGACTGCCCTTGCCCCGCGACTTGTCTCGTCCTGGCCGTTGCCTGTATCTTCTTGTATCATGGACGTCTGTAGCAGCCGTTGCCCGATACTGCGATGAGAGGCACGAATGTCGATGACACGGTGGGAAACCGGTTTGTGGATACGCTTTGTGCTGGCATGGGCGGTCGGCGCGAACGCAAATGCTGCGGCGCTCGAAGTGATCCGGCCCAGCGCCGATGGTTCCCATTTCGTCCGGGCGCACTCGGGCGAGAAGTTCGTCGCCTGGGGTGTCAATTATGACCATGACGCCGCCGGGCGGCTGCTTGAGGACTATTGGCGTGAGGAATGGCCGACCGTCGTGGAGGACTTCGCCGAGATCAAGGATCTGGGCGCCAACGTGGTCCGGATTCATCTCCAGGTGGCGAAGTTCATGGAGAGCCCTGCGGAACCGAACGAAGCGTCGCTCGCGCAACTGGCGCGGCTGGTGACTCTGGCTGAGCAGCAGGGGCTTTATCTCGACGTCACGGG
>CP070782.1:1530283-1549946 GCA_020346325.1 Phycisphaerales bacterium | reverse complement strand
GGACGGGTGCATGTTCCCCAACGCCGTGCTCGAATCACCGAGGACCTGGAACGCCATCCTGGATGTGATGCTCAAAGTGCGGGCCGCACACGGGTGGACGCTTTAGGGACGAGTTCGAAATAGGTGCTCTGCACACGCACTTTTCTGCTCAAGGTTTTGAATAAGGAATCACTGCCATGACTAAACCACTGAACGTGGGCCTCATCGGCTACGGCTTCATGGGCCGAACCCACTCCAACGCTTACCGCAAAGCCCCGAATTTCTTCGACCTGCCGTACGAACCCGTGCTCAAGACCGTCTGCGGCTTGGAGGAGGACCAGGCCAAGGCGTTTGCCCAGAAGTGGGGTTACGAGTCGTACACCACCAACTGGAAAGAGGTGGTGGAGGACGAGAAGATCGATGTTGTCGATATCTGCGTGCCGAACAACGTACACGCCGAGATCGCCATCGCCTGCGCCAAGGCCGGCAAGGCCATCTGTTGTGAGAAACCGCTGGCGCTAAATGTGGCGCAGGCCGAGGAAATGGTTGCCGCCGTGGAAAAAGCGGGCGTGCCCAACTTGGTCTCGTTCAACTACCGTCGGGTGCCGGCGGTGACGTTAGCCAAGCAGCTCATCGACGAGGGCCGTCTCGGCCGGATCTTCCACTATCGGGCCAACTTCTTGCAGGATTGGACCATTTCGGCCGACGTCCCGCAGGGGGGCGATGCGACGTGGCGCCTCGATATCAAAGCGGCCGGCTCCGGCGTGACGGGCGACCTGCTCGCCCACTGCATCGATACGGCCATGTGGCAGAACGGGCCGATTACTTCGGTCAGTGCGATGACCGAGACATTCGTCAAAGAGCGGATGCATGCGGAAACGCATAAGATCGAGGCAGTGGGGATCGACGATGCGTGCACGTTTATGTGCCGGTTCGACAATGGCTCACTGGGTAATTTCGAATCGACGCGCTACGCGCGCGGTCACAAGGCCCTCTACACGTTTGAGATCAATGGCGAGCACGCCTCGATTGCATGGGACCTCCACGATCTGCATCGTCTTAGCTACTTCGATCATCGCGATGATTCAATCGTACGCGGCTGGCGCTCGGTGCATGTCACCGACGGTGACATGCCGTACATGGACAAGTGGTGGGTGCCGGGCTTGCAGATCGGCTACGAACATACGTTCGTCCATCAGGTGGCCGATTTCCTTCAAAGCATGGCCGAAGGCAAGCCGGCGGCGCCGACCTTCCGCGATGCCCTGGCCACGCAGAAGGTGTGCGAGGCGGTCCTGAACTCGGCGAAGAAGAAGTCCTGGGAACAAGTGAAATAGTGACGAGATAGGAAGGACCTATGAGACTGATAGGACTTGTTATGAGAAAGGGATAGTGCACTATGGCAACAAAGGCAGTGGCCGAGAAGGCCCTCGAACAGGGAAAAGGTATTTTGCGGCTGACGCCCACGTGGGTGCCGCGTTCATTCTGTGTGCCGGGGCGGCGCATCAAGCTGCATCCCGATGACTACTACGCCCTCGGTGGCGAGCGGGGCGGCCTCGACGAGCGCTGGTTCTCCTCGACCACGCCGGCTGACAACGGGCCGCTGACATCGCCCAACGAGGGCTTGAGTTTCGTGGTGGTCGAGGATGGCGGAAAGACCGAGCAGATTCTGCTGCGCGATGCGATCGACGAACTCAAGGGTCAGATCATCGGCGACCGTCTCTGGGACGAGCACCAGCGCTGGCCGATGTATTCGAAATTCTTCGACAACAAGGGCGCGTTACCACATCACATCCACCATCGTGACGAGCACGCGAAACTCACCGGTCAGCTCGGCAAGCCGGAAGCCTACTATTTCCCGCCCCAGGTCAACAACCACGGCGGGGATTTCCCCTACACGTTCTTTGGGCTCTATCCCGGCGTGACCAAGGACCAGGTTCGCAAGGCCCTGGCTGATGCGGCCGAGGGCCGGGACAACTCGATCACGTCGCTGGCACCGGCCTATCGACTCGACCCCGGGACCGGCTGGGATGTGCCGCCGGGCGTGCTGCACGCGCCGGGCAGCCTTTGCACGTACGAGCCCCAGAAGGCCTCGGATGTTTTTGCGATGTATGAGAACGTCACTCACGATCAGGTTGTGCCCCAGGAGCTGCTCTGGAAGGACACGCCCAAGGAGAAGGCCGGTGACGTCGATTGGCTGCTCAGTGTCATCGACTGGGACCTCAACGTCGATCCGGACTTCGTCAAGAACCGCTTCATGGCGCCGCAACCGGTCAAGCCGGCCGCGGAGATGGAGGCCGAAGGGTATATCGAGAATTGGATCTGCTACCGGTCCACGGCCTTTAGCGCCAAGGAGCTGACAGTGTTGCCCGGTAAGACGGTGACGATCAAGGACAGCGGTGCCTACGGCATGATCATGATGCAGGGCCACGGCACGATGGGTGTCTGGGACATTGAGACGCCGACGATGATTCGTTACGGCCAGTTGACGCACGATGAGTATTTCGTCACTGAGAAGGCGGCTAAGGAAGGCGTCACGATCACTAACCCGTCCAAGACCGATCCTATCGTCATGCTCAAGCATTTCGGTCCGGACAATCCCGATCTGAAGGTCGGATAAAAACGGTAGGGTGGGGCTCGCCCCACCTTTTTCCTTGTCATCCTTCGGCTTCGCCTCAGGATGACAGAGCGGGACGCAGAATTCATTTGTGACCCGTGCCAAACGCAACGTATTCAATCAGTGAGGAATCCGTCATGTCAGAGAAGCAATCAGGACTATCGCGCCGCACGTTCCTGAGGCGCACGGCGGCGCTGGCGGCGTTGCCCGCGGTGGTGCCGTCCTCGGTGCTCGGTCGCAACGGCGCCGTGCCGCCCAGCGAATGCATCGTCGTCGGTGGCATCGGTATTCGGGGTCGAGGGATGCACGACTTGCGCTGGATGTTGCCGGAAAAGGACGTCCGGTTCGTGGCGATCTGCGACGCCCAAAAACGCAGTCGGGAGGTCGTCAAGAGGACCGTCGACGAACGCTATGGCAACAGCGACTGTGCCATGTATCCGGAGATCAACGAGTTCCTGGCGACGCGCACGGACATCGACGCCGTGCTGATCGCCACGGGCGATCGGTGGCATACGATGGCGGCCTGTCTGGCCATGCGGGCGGGTAAGGATGTGTACTCCGAGAAGCCCTCGGCCATGACCATGGCGGAAGGCCAGGCGGTGGAAGACACCGCGCGGCGTTATCGCCGGATCTATCAGACCGGCACTCAGCGACTCAGCGAAGGCAACTTCACCTTCGCCAACGAACTGTTGCGTCTCGGCTACCTGGGTGACGTGCACACCGTTCGCGCTCATATCGCGCCGTGGGATGCGGCCGAGATGCGGCACGACTGGCTGGAGGCCGAGCCGCTGCCGTCCGTGGACGAGGTAGACTGGGACGCCTGGCTGGGCCCGTGTCCCTGGCGGCCCTACAATTCCGCCTACACCCGCGGCGACTGGCGCAACCATTACGATTTCCACACGAGTTGTATCGGCGAATGGGGCGCCCACACCTTTGCCCAGTGCCAGGTCGCCATGGGAGCGGGCGAAACCTCCGCGATCGAGTACGGCTACGTCGCCAACGACAGTGGCGATGGCATGATCACCAAGTTCGCCAACGGGATCAAGATGGTGCTCGAACGTGACATGGACCGGAAGATCTGGCGTGGCTCGTGCGGCGTGCGCTACGAAGGCACCAAGGGCTGGGTCGCGACGGCCGATGGCTATGCCCAGCCGGACATGTCGAACCCGGCCTGGATGCAGGACTTCAAGAAGATCGTGGCCAACTACATGGCCCGCACGCAAAGGCCGATGAGTCATATGCGCAACTGGCTGGATTGCATCAAGTCGCGCCGACAGACCGTGGCCAACGCCGCCATGATGCACCACACGATGTCGACCGTGCACGCGGCCAATATCTGCATGTGGTTGAAGCGCGACGTGCGGTTTGATCCGAGCAAAGAAGAGTTCATCGGCGACGCCGAAGCCAATCGGTTCCGCACCCGCGCGATGCGCGAGCCGTGGATTTACTGATACGTCCCTCTGACAGGAAGGAAATCGAGCCATGTTGAAGTCAAAGATAGCCGTGGTCCTGTTCCTGGTGTTGCTGCTGGCCGGCGCCGTACCCTCATGGGGTCAGACCGTAGCGGCCCCGGAGGATGAGGGCAAGCTGATCGCTGTATTGAAATCGAACGACGCTTCGCGCAAGGACAAGGTCGATGCCTGCCGGCAACTGGCGGTTGTTGGGACGGCCAAAGCCATCCCGACGCTGGCCGCCCTGCTGGGTGACGAACAACTTTCGCACAATGCCCGTTACGCGCTGGAGCCGATTCCGGATCCGGCCGTCGACGAGGCCTTTCGCGCCGCGTTGGGCAAGCTCAAAGGTTTGCCTTTGGTCGGGGTCATCGGCAGCGTTGGCGTTCGTCGTGATGCTCAGGCGGTCCCGCAACTGGCGAAGCTCCTGACCGATTCGGATCCGCTGGTGGCACGCGCCGCGGCCCGCGCTTTGGGCAGTATCGGCAATGCCGCAGCCGTCGCGGCGTTAGAGGGTCAACTCGGCAGTGCCTCCGCGATCACCAAGCTGCACGTCTGTGAAGGCCTGTTCCGCGGCGCCGAAGCGCTGGCGGCCGCAGGAAAACGGGCCGAGGCTATGGCCATCTACGATAGGTTGCGCGGCATTGAAGCCCCCCACCAGGTTCGCGCCGGCGCCCTGCGCGGTGCGATTCTGACACGCGGCGCTGATGGTCTTGAATTGCTGCGCGAGCATCTGGGCAGTGGCGATTACATTCTCTTTTCCGCGGCTGTGCAGACCGCTCAGGAAATGAAAGACGGTGCTGTGACCAGTGCGTTGACCGGCGCGCTGAAGGGGCTGCCGGCCGACAATCAGATTCTCATCATGCAGACGCTGGGCCTGCGTGACGACGCCGACGCGTTGCCGGCGCTGTTCAAGGCGGCCCAGAGCGGCCCCGAGCCCGTCCGCGTTGCGGCGCTTAAGGCCATCGCCGAGATCGATCATGTGTCAGCCGTGCCGATCCTGACTGCTTTGCTGGCGGATAGCAATCGTCCCGTTGCTGACGCGGCGCAGGAGGCCCTCGGATCGCTCACAGGTGACGCGGCGGACGCGGCCGTCATGGAGATGTTCCGGAGTGCCGATACCGGCAAGCGCCTGGCGGCCCTGGAACTGATGGAGCGGCGCCGGATGACGCAGGCCGTTCCGGTGCTGTTGAAGGCTGCTGATGATGTCGACACCAAGGTCCGCCCGGCGGCGATCAAGATGGTCGGCGAACTCGGCGGTTCCGCGCAGTTGTCGGCGCTGTTGGACGCCTTGCTGAAGTTGCAGACGTCGGGCGATCTGGAGGCGATGCGGCAGGCACTCAGTGACGTCTGCGGCAAAGCCGGCAATCCGGAATCGTGCAGCGGGAAACTGATCGGTCGACTCGACCAGGCCCGTCCGGCGCAGAAGATTGTCCTGTTGCGCGTTCTCAGTGGTGTAGGCGGGCAGGACGCGCTGAAAGCGGTGCGCCGGGCGGTGGGGGACTCCGACGCTGAGGTTCACGCCGCGGCGATTCGCGCCCTCGGCTCGTGGAAGACAACCGATGCCGCGCCGCTTCTGTTGGCGCTGGCGAAGGAGGCCGCGACACCGTCCGACAGGGCCATGTCTTTGAGAGCTTATCTGGGCATGGCGGCGCGCCGCGATTTGCCGGTCGCCCAGCGATTGGCAATGTGCCGCGAAGCGCAGAAGATGGTGCAGCGTGACGGCGAGAAGCGTTTACTGCTCGGCACGTTGGGCGGCATCAATTCGGCTGAGGCGCTGAGTGTGATCGCACCGTATCTGAACGATGCGGCGATTCGACAGGAAGCGGTTCTGGCGTCGCTGTCGATTGCCGACCGATTGCTGAGGGCGCGCGATTCAGGCCGGCAAGCTCCGTTGCTGATCGCGCCGCTGGAGAAGGTCGTGCAGGTTCCGAGCAACGACGATCTGTCGCGCCGCGCCAAGGCGTTGTTGCAGCAGGCGAAGACCAAGGCCGGTCGCTGACGGGCCGAAGTCGAGCACTACTGAAAACGAGGGTGTTATCGGGCTGGGCCCGTGGCCGAAAGGTCACGGGCCCAGCTTCATTTGCGCGGAATTGTTTGTCTGTGCCATGCGCCGGCGCGTTTGATCTGATGAACAGTCCGTCCTATAATGACCGCAATACAAGTCTTATCGGCTGCTCTTTTCCGGCCTCCGCTCGAAGCCAGTCGGTTTTTTGGCAGAGATACCCCTGTTTCGGGCAGGGAAGTGGCCGCCGGCAGGCAATTGACGTTGGACAAAAGCGCTATTGTTTTAGATAATACGCGACGGTCGAACAACCTTCAGTTTCACCACTGAAGGCGCGGACGACAGGGCTTCCGGACGGGAGAGTTGGACCGAAGGCTCCGACAGAAATGGCGCGAGATCGGCGACACGACAGGCGGGAGCTGGTGTTTGGTCATACCACGGATGGGGATGTGAAAAGGGTAGAGATTCGAACGTTCGTGTTGTGATTGGACGGCGGTATGCTGCGGGTTCGTATCGACAGTCGTGAGGTCGAGGTGGTGCCGGTTGCGCTGGCGCAAATGGTGCTGGACGGCACCGTGGGGCGCCACCACCTGGCCAAGACGTCCGACGGCGCTGCGGAACGCCCGCTGGAGTATGCCCTCGATCCGCCGCACTGCGAGGCGTTGGCCGCGGAGTTATTGCGACGTTTGCAGTCCATGTATGAACCAGGTGGGGCGCGGCACGATATCGACCTGCTGCGGACCCGGGTCGAGACGCTGAGCCAGTGGCACTGGCGCGAGCCGGATTCCCGCGCGCGTCTGCTGTGGGTGGCGGCCTGGCTCAACGAACTGACCGGTCGTCTCGATGCGGCGCTCGAGTACTACGACACCTTCCTCCGCGTGCGGTGTCACGAGTCCCACTTGCGCAGGCTGGCCTACAACAACCGCGGCGTATTGCGCATCCGACGGGGGCGGCGCGAGGGAATTCCAGACCTGGCGCGAGCGGCAATTGCAGTCGAGGAAGAGACGACCGGATCCGGGCGAGCGCAGGGGCTGCCGGCGGCCTGTTTCAATCTTCTCAACGTCATCAACGTGGCGCTGGAAGTAGGGGGCCTGGCCGAAACTGTCGACGACGAGCTGGTCGATTTCTTCGCCCGCCTCTCAGTCGATCAGACCGAACGCTGGCTGGGGTCGCCAACGGCGGCCGACGCCCGGCCGGAGATTTCCCTGCCTGCCGGCAATAGCGATACCGAACCCTCTGCGAAGCGATCCATCCTGCGCGACGCGGGATACCGAAGGCTGAACCGACTGACCTCGAATCTGGCCGCCGGCGCCATGAGAATGGTTCAAGGGCACGCGCCTGAGTCGACACCGGAGCCTTCAGAAAAGAGCAGCCGGTTGTTGCTGTGGAGCTGTGACATCGAGAGCGATGAGGTTCGCAGGGGCACCGGCTCGGGCTCCAAGCCTTGCTCGGGATACGACTACGCCTGCTGCGCCGAGGCGGCCAGCCTCCTCGTTGCCGACGATATCCCGGCTGCCCTGCTAGGGGACGAGGGGCCGGGACGTCGGGTCGAAGAGTTGGCTCAGGAGGAACTCGCGGAGATCGAGGACCTGATCGCAGCGGGTCATCACGAGCTGGCGCAAACGCGCTTGGAAGTACAGCGGCGAGTCCTGGCGGCGTTGAATCATCGACGGCTGGCCAGCGTGCTCAAGCAGATCGATGTGGAACTGAAGCGGATTGCCCATGCGAAGAAGGCCCGGGAGCAGGTGCAACTCCAGCGGACCTGTGGCCACCTCGTTTCCGAGGTGGAGCAGTTCTGCCGGGTCACGAGTCTCTCGCAAGCCGAACGGAGGCTCGGCGCTCTCAATCGGAGGCTCGAATCCCACCGGGTCGAGGGGGCTGGCGAGGTGAGCCGGCTCCTGGATGAGCTGGCACGGCGGGCCGAGAGGCACGTGGTCCAGTTGCGGTGTTCGGAGATTCGAAAACGAGTGCGGGCCCCCTTGCGGGAGCTGCGCGAGAACTGGCCCGCTGATTGGGCCGTTCCGGTTCCCGAGGCGGCTTATACCGCACTGGCGGAATGCCATGTCAACGATCCGGAAGGCCGGGTCGAGGACTGGGCGGCGTTGAAAGATCAACTCGACGTCCATCAGGCTCAGTATTGTCTGCGCAAGGCGTTGGCCGAGTTGCCGAGCGAGCGCGTTTCCTGGGCCGAGATTGAGACGATCCTGATCGACGCCCTGAGTCTCGCGCCGGATCTATGGCTGACCGCGGCGCCGCTGTTCGGCTTGCTGGCGCCTCAGAACGACACGGGTCAGACCCAGACCAGAGCGGACATTCGCACCGCGTTGGAGGCGGCGGCCGGTCGGCTCCTGCAGGCGGCCGGGCCGCAGGCGCCGGGCGGAGATCATAAACGCCAGCTCTTGCGTCGTGCCAATGCGCTGCTGGGAAACTGTTTTCGGCGGTTGCGCGACGACGGTCGGCGCTTCGTACGGCTGTGGTCCTGTTTGGAGCAGACGTTGGTGCCGGCCTTGGCGGTTGCGGACGAGGAGATGATCGCGGAAATCGAAACACTGGCTCGTACGGGCCAGGATCGTTGGCCGGCGGGCCAAACGCAGGTGCCGAATCGGGCCGATCCGCGCAATCCGGTGCGGATGTTCCTGGAATCATGTGAGCAGGCGCGGTCGCTGGTCCAGGCCGAACATCTCCTGGCGCAGCAGCCGCCCGCCCTGAGGGAGGCCAGGGCGCATGTGGTTCGGGCCTTGCGCTTGGGCATCGAGGGCGCCGGGCAATTCAAGCGGGCTGCCGCGGCGCTCTACCTGGCCGACTATTCGGAAGAAGATGCGGCGCCCTTACAGCGACAGGTCCTGGCGCGCCTGGACGAATGGGCCGAGCATGGGTTGGCAGATACGAAAGCATCCGCCGGAGAAAAAAGCGTTGTGGACGCCTTGGTGACGATTCGGGCCGACGTCCTCGTGGGGCGATCGGCCCCGAGTGCCGAGGAGGTGGAAACACCGGATCGGCCCCAAGCCTGAGGTGTCGTTCAGGTCCATGAGGAATTATGTGTAGAAAACGATTATTCCTGGTTATGTTGGCGGGCATCGCGGTGGCGGCGTGGGCTTGGCAGGGAGCGGCTGGTGCCGACGCGGTCGAGATCTCCGGTCGCCGGACGGAGCCCTGCTACGTCGTTATTGCCGTTGATGTCTCGGGGAGCATGGAGCGGGCCGACGCGCCCACGAAAGATGCTCGTGGTCGGCGCTGGACCCTCCGCGATGAGGGACAACTGACGCTGTTGCAGCTTCTGCCGTTCGTCTATTCCGATTTGTACGTGGGGGTCTGCCACTTCTCCGATCGCGTACGGTATGCGTTGCCGAGTGCCGAGACCGGTCCAGTTCTGTCCTGGGGAGGCAATTATCTCAGTGAGGCGGCCTGCCGCAATATGGTGCGTCCGGCTGAGTTCCTCAGCAGCTTTCGGACCGACATCTCGCGGAGTTTGGATTGGGCACTCGCGCGGATTCAGGCGGCGCGCCGGTTGCACGGGGACGGCCCCGGAAAGGTGCTGTTGCTAACCCATGGCGACCCGCGGGACAGCTCCAAAGAACTGGGCCGTGGCGGTCCTTTGGCTCGTGCCGGTGCGCGACTGGCCGAACAGAACATTCACGTTTACCCCATCATTATCAACGAGGCCTCCTATCGACCGAACGTAGCGCCGGAGCGACTATCCTCCTCGGAACGGGCGGCCGAGGGCGTCATGGTCTCGCTGGCTTCGATGACCGGGGGGCGAGCTTACCGAATCGCCGCGGAGATGGGATTTCCCGATATCCTGCTGGACATCTTTGGATTGGGCATGCCCCTGGCAGGCGAGGTCCGCATCAGTCCCTACGACTGGGCGGTGGTTGTGGTTGGTGCCACTCCTGACTCGGTTCGTGTCTCGCCGGCCGGATCGGCAGCGGCGTCTCAGGCGGTTACCTGGAGGCTCAACGATCCCCTGGAACCCCAGAGCGAGATTCGCTCCCAGGCCGTCCCTTCCGCGCAATGGCCGGCCACGGTTCTGCGGCGTCCCGGAGACAGCGCTGCGGTGGAACGCCTTTGGAAGGGGGGCTGGGAGCTTGCCCTCCAGAGTGATCAGCCCGAGACTGCGGCACGTATCTATCGCGTGCCCGACTTCGTGCTGCAATTGGAGGCAGAGCCCGCGTTTCCGTGGTGGATTCATCAACAGGGACAACTAAGGGCCTGGCTGCTCGATCGCCATGGTGGTCGGCGTGACGTTCCGGGCGGAGGCGACGGTCTTTCGGTGCGCGTCACGGCGCAAACGATAGACGAAAGGGAATCATTTCGCACCGAGGCAGGGCAGTGGCTCGTGCCCGCTCGACTCTACAGCACCGAATCTTTCGCGGTGCAGACGCCCGGTTCCTACGGACTGACATGTGAGGTGCTGTATTCGCTTGATGGGGTGGATGTTCCTTTGATCGGGCTGACGAGGGATTTGCAGGTGCATCCGGCCTGTGTGGGAATCGATATCCTCAGTGCGGCCGAGGAAACGCTGGGCACATTGCCCGAGACCTCGGAGACGCTCTCGGTGGACACGGAGGGGGGGCGGCAAGTCTACTTCCGTGCCGCGCCGCGCGGCACGTTCGACGCCGAGCCCTTGAGCGGTGCGGTTCACCTGGCCCCGCTGTCACAAACACGGTGGGCGTTCGGTGAAGGGGCGGACGGCACGCTGGACACGACTCTCATCGGCTTACCCGAAGGTGAAGAGCAGTTGACCGGCCGGGCGGAGGTGGAGGTTCGGACCTCACTGGGGATTCGTCAGTTCCGGTTGCCCGATTTCGAGTTGACGTATCGTCCCGCTCCGGTGCGATTCGAATGCACCTTTGGCGACACGGATCGGCCCCTATGGGTGGGTGAGCTGCACCGTCAATTGCTGACGGTCTCTGCCTTCCCGGTTTTCGAGCGGTTGCTGGATCAGACCCGGGAGCTTTTCCCCGAGACGCTCTCGGGCGCGCGGATGCGGACGGTCGATCTGCAATCCGGCGTGGCTCAAGTAACCGGGCCCGGCGGCCGACTGGTTGAGACACCTAGACCGACCGGGGAGAAGGGCAGGACATTGTCGGCCACGTATTCGCTGGAATCGGAGGTTCCGATCCCGCAGGCGAATCAATGCGAAATCAGCGCCGAAGGGACGATAGAAAACCTCCGGAACGCGGTCAAGACCTATGAGGTGGTCGACCCGGTGGCTGACGGGCTGTTTCGATGGGATGTCTACCAGGAGCCGCGTCCGGCGCGCTCATCCGCGGTTTCCGAGGTGCTCTATTCGGGCGAGCCGGTTCGCTTCTCGGCCCAATGGCGAGCCGATCAGAATGTCTCGGCCGTGCATTTCGAGATTCAGCGTTCCGAATCGGAGGAGCCGCTCTTCGTGGACTTGCCTGTCGCGGCAGGAGCGAACCAGGCCGCGATCGAACGCGTCATGCCCCCATTGGAATCCGGGCAGACCTATCCGGTCTACGTGCATGTGACGAGGCGATCCGCCACTGATGTCCCGCCGGTCCAGATCAAGCTCCGAGCCGGGCAGTTCCGGCCGGAGGACCGGCGACTGGTCCTGGCCGAAATGCTGGTCGGGACCGAGGCGGCGCGAGATATCGCCTGCCACGCCTGGGAGCCGGTCGAGGTGCCGCTACGAGTCATTTTCAGGGGCTATCTGGCCGGCGATCCCGAGCACGGTGCGATGATCGAGCAGTTCAAGCAACGGTGCCGCCTGACCGTGAGATCGAGCAGGGGGCAGGTTCGGGACATCACCGAGGCGATCGAATGGACCGCGCTGGTTCCCGAGGCGGCGCCGGCCGGTCAGGCGACCCGCTGCCAACTCGAAGGCCATGCGCCCTACATCCCGGAGAATACGGGCCGGGCAACCGTCGAGCTGAAGGCGGCGTTCTCCCAGGAGCAGACGACGCAAACCGATTCCGGGCGACAGGCGTTTGGGTACCTAGCGATCCGGGCTCCGCGTCTGACGATCGGCATCCAGAGGCTGACGCCGAGCGGCGAGGTGCTGCTGTTCGATTCGCTGGTTTGGGCTGAGCGAGCCGGCGCGCTGTTCCCTGCGACGGTCGGGTACTCGACGCGTCTGCGCGTCCGCATTCGCGCGGCCGACGCCACCGATGCCGCGCCGACCGGCTCGTGGAACATCGCGCTGCGCGTTCTGCGGCGCGCTGCCGGTTCGGCCGGTCCATGGATCGTTGAGTCCTCGCAAGAGCACGACCTGAGTGGATCGGATGTGTTGGTGCGCGAGGTCCAGGTCTCAAAAGATGGTCAATACGCCCTGGAAGTGGTCGGGCGCAGTGCTGCCTCCGGCGTGGTGCTGACGCATTTGACGACGCCGGCGGTCGTGACGGTTCAGCAGAATGAGGTGGCAAGCCTCTTCGCACCGCCGGCGTGGATCACGCCGCGCGTCCGACGGTGGCCTTTCGAATACCGCGTGACTCTTCATCGCGAACCCGGCGAGTTGAGTGAGGCGGCGCCGGTCCTGCAATTCCAGTTGTCTGGGGACGATCCGGCCTGGCTGGAGGCCAGTGCGCATGTCACCGAGTCAGACACGTCGCAGTCGCTGGAGGTCCTGGTCGAGAGCCCGGAGGTGTTGCCGTCGTTGGGGACCGTCCGCGATGGGGCGGCGCGGTTCCGCCTGTCCGTGCAGGGCCTGGAGTTGCTGACCTGGGAGGTGCCCAACGTGCGCGTGCTGGCGCCCGTGCTGGAGAGACTGGCATTGACGCGTCTGAGCCATGGACCTGAGGTCGACGCGACGAACGACATGATCGCGTGGGATGGTTCCACGGGGTTGTGGGCGCGGCCGGTGTTCCGGGCGACCCCCGAACTGGCGGGTCAGTGGACGCGCGAGAAGACCGTTTTGTACCTGTGGCCTGATGGCGGTGACGTGTCGTCAGGCGACCGGATTCCTCTGTCCATCCTTCAGCAGCCGGAAGGCGAGAGTCGAGCGACAGCGACCGACGCGGGATACCAGGCCTTTGTGATTGCCGGGGATGATCCGGACCAGGTGGTGGAAGTCCTGCCGCGGCGTGTCCGATGGCGTTTCTGGGGCTGGCCCAAGCCGGCAGTGCGGGCCCGTTATGCGCTGGCGGCTTCGGCGATCTATCGAGGCCAGGACACGGTCGATCCGAGCCAGATGGTGGCCGAATGGACGCCGGTTTACACGGTCGATCTGGTTCTGCCTCGGGTGATTCCCTGGTGCTGGTATTTCCTGGGGGCGATCGCGGTGTATATGGCGGTTGTGGCGATCGTGCGGCTCTTCGCGCGACATCCGGACAGGCTGGGCTATGACATGCGGCTTGCAGAGAATGTCGCGACGGTCGAGCCGGCCGCGCTCGGCAGTCCCGTCGAGATTCAGTTACAGCAGACGACGCTCGACATAGACATCAGCCTGCATGCACGCTATCTGGCCAATCGGTGGGAGGGCGTCATCCCGGTTTCCGGCAAGCTCGCGTGGCACCTGGCGCATGTTGTCGCTGCCGTCAAGGTACTGGTACGCCGTTGGCTGCTGCCCCGACGTTGGGCGTGGACCCTGATCGCGCCGAAGACCGGAGGCCAGGCCCGACACGTACGCCAAGGGCTATTGTGCCTGTGGACGAGTCCGTTTGCACGCAAGGCGCAGGCCTGGTGTAGTGAAGGCGGCTCGTTCGATCTTCCCGCCGCCGGGCAGACGCGATCTATCACGCTTGATCTTCCTTATCAAATGGATGGGATGAGTCGGACGATGCGTGTCAGTATCAAAGTCAGAAAGGTCGGGCCCTTGGGGGCAAACCGAGGGTCGGGTGCTTCGCCTGAGGCCGAGGCCGAATCCGAATCCGAGTTTCTGATATGAAGGTGGGTAATGCGGCGCAGCGGCGCTGGCGGAACGTAAGGAAAAGAAGACATGCGACTTAGTGACAGTCCTATCATCGTGCGACCCACATTGATCGTGGGTCTCGGCGGTACTGGTGTGCTCATCTGCGAATGGGCCGAGCACTACGTCCGAGAGCTGCTCGGATATGTACCGCCTTTCATTCGGTTCCTGAAACTGGACACCGACGCTTCCGATGAAGGTGGCCCGCCGGAAGGCATACGGTCTGATTTCATCAATCTGTTTCATTACGTCGACATCGGCGAAGTCGTCCGTGACAACGCCAGCTATCCGGAGTTCCACGCGCACCTGGACTGGATGCGGGGCTTCCGCGAGGACTCCACGTTTGCCGACTACGGCTGTCAGGGCATTCCGCGTCTCGGGCGCCTGGCCTTTTTCGAGTTGCGCGAGACGGTGATCCACGAAGCGGTGGCCACGCGTTTCAGCAGTCTGCGGACCAGCACTCAGCAGACCATGGACGAGGGGGCGGACCAGTTCGTTCTGGCTTCCGACGGCGCGCCGGCGGTTCATATCGCCAGCAGCGTGTGCGGCGGGACCGGCGCCGGGATGCTGATCGACATGGCCTACAACCTCCGCTGGTGGTCGCGGGAATCGTTTCCCAAGCCGGCCGAGGTGATCGGTCATCTGCTCCTGCCTGACGCGTTCCGTATCGATCCGATGCTGCGGCCCAAGCTCGAAGCAACTGCCTGCGCGACGTTGGATCAGATTGAGTTCCTCAGTGACGAACGCCGGCCCGACATTCGCGTGCGGTACCGCAGCGACCGCAGCGGCGAAGATTGTTTCCGGCGCGACACCGGGCCGTTCAACTTCCTCTATTTGCTCAACGGACAGGTGGATATGGGCAGTGGCGATCGCAAGCACCTCGTGCGGCTGATTGCCCGCGTGCTGCGCGCCATGACTGTCGAGCCGCTGAGCCAGCAGGTCCGGTCGGATGCCAACAACAAGCTGGCGGAGATTCTTCCCCAGCGCGATCCGGTGAACAATCATCGTCAGTGTTTCTCGAGCTATGGTTTCTGGGGCGGCGTGCCGGGCCACAAACAGGGCAATATCGAATCGCGTGTCCTGGCGGATCTACAGGGTCTCAATGCCGACCAGGGCGACGGCCGTTCCCACTATCGCCGCGAGGTCCAGAAAATGCTGGCCGGCGGCAGTGGCTTGGCGCCCGACGCGCGCGAACTCGTGGAACCGACCCTGTCGTTCTCGTGGGACCCTTCCGGTGTGGGAACCTCTCCCGAAGTGGTCTCGAGTGTCTTGCAGGGTCTGCGTCGGCATCTGGAGGCGTCGCTCGTGGTGGTGGCGCGCAAGGAGGCCGAGGGAGTCGTTCCGCCGAACAAGGCCATTGCCGGTTTGCTCGAAGCGGCCGAGGAGATGATCGAAAGAGATTTCTTCAATGCCGAGCGTCTGCGACCCCTGAGCCAGGCCGGCGCGTGTTTGGAAGCCTGGATCGAGGGCGTCGAAACGCTGCTGGGCCACAAGCGGAGCGCCGCGGTTCCCAAGGTCAATGGCGTGATTGCCGACATGCTCGCGGAGGCCAAGGGGGCCCTGGAGACGCTGGGCGCGCGGGTGCCGCCCTTGTCCTGGACGACGAACGACGTGGTCCCGGTGATCAACAAGGCTATCGATACCCACTGGCCCGCGATGGCCGAGGCGCTTCTCCATGAGGGCTTCGTCAGTGCCCTCAAGACGACGGCGCGGGTCTTCCGCGTGAGAAAGCAGTCGCTCGACGCGGTGGCGGCGCTGGCATGGCAACGACGGTCGGCCGGCGAACGCGTGCGTTCCAACAGCAGCGAAGCGGGTTTGGCCGCCGAGCACCACGAGGCCGATTTCTTCACGACGCCGCTCTGTTTGTCGCTGGAATCGGAGGAGGCGCTGGATGCCGTGGCGGTGCGCGATTTCCGTCAAAGTCTGATCAAACCCATCTTGTTCACCGCGGCGCTGGCGATCGACGAGCCGAATTCCGACCTGGCGGATGTGCGCGCCGTAGAGGACCGGTTGGCGGATGGTCTTGCGGGGCTCTCCGACGGCATGAAGCGGTTCCTGAACGACATGGAATCGCACAGTTGGGACGTCTTCCGCAACGGGTTGTCCGCGCATCAGTCGGTCAATGACCATCCATACTATCGCAGCGTTTGTGAGATCTGGCGTCTGGCGGAGCCGAAGATCGATCTGGACAAGTCCCGGAAGTATGCCATTCCGCTGCCGGTGGCAGTGACGCAGCAGGTTCCCGAATCCTGCGTGCCCCACCTGCTCATGCACAATCTGGAGGTCAGCCTGCGCGAGGCCGGTGTCACCGAGAGCTGCAAACGCATGATGGGAGAGTGGCTTCAGATTCTCCGGCTGAGCTATGGATTCTGTCTGGAGGCGATCAGCCGGTACGACAAATACGTCGCGGCCACCGATGAATACGTCAAGCGCATGGGGTTCGAATACTCCGATCTCTGGTTGGACAAGAACTGGTACATCGCGTTCCAAAGTGCGCTGGCAGAGTGGCGGCAGCAGTTGGGGCAGAACGAACACGTTCTGCAGAAACAGGTCTACGAGGCCAGTGCCGCGCAACTCGGAACGTTCCGCAGGCTGGCGGACGCGGTCAATGAGCGACTGCGGGAACAGCTTCGCGTCCTGGCCGATCCGGCGGTCAGCATCCGTCTGGCGGAGTTGAACGGTGGAACAAATTCCCGCATTGATCTGATTCTTCGAGATCTCTCCCTGTCCGACCGAACTGCGGTCCAGGAGGGTTTGAATCGATGCGTGACCCTAGTGGAACACCTAGTGCAGAGCGTTGAAGAGTGTGTCGGCGCCCTGTCGGGTGAGCAGCAGAAGATTGCTCACGACATGCTCGAGGGATGTCGTGACGACTTGCGGCGCTTCCGGGAGGATCTGACGACTGCGGGGCAAGCGAGCAACTAGAGGCGACGGACGGAACATCGGAAGGCTGGTGAGTTCTCGTGGGTGACAATGGCACACAGGCGAAAGTGACGGGCCCGACGCCGATCTTGTTTGTCAGTGTCGGTCCCTGCGCCGAGGCGGCACTGCGCGCGCTGTCCGAGACGGTCCAGGAGATGGCCTCTCCGGTCCAGGGGCCGTTCGGTCTTCTGTCTCTGGATGTCGCCAGTGGCGAGATGCTCGCTTCGCACTGGACCTGGCTGTCAGATTTCGAGATTCCCGCTTCGAGCGAGCTTTGTGGCCTGTCGCGAGAAGTCGCCGATTCCGATGAGCAGCTTCTCACAGCCGTCTCTTCCCTGGTGCGCCAATTGCGGTCGACCGAGCCGGTGGCTGATCCCGCCTCTCCCGGACGCGTCCGTATGACGTCTTACATCGTCATCGATCTTTCCGTCGATGACGCGGTGTCTTGCGGATGGCGTCTGATGCAGCTTCTGCGCCGCGCCGATCGGGGCCACGATATGGTGGTCCTCGGATTGACGGCCCGCACCGCGACGTCCGGAGCCGGGCCTGGAGACCGCTGGTTCGAGCGCTGGACGCAACTGCTGACCTTGCTTCAGGACGAGCCCCTGGCCGAGAAGGTATACGTGCTCGACGGGCCCAATGCCAGTGGAACCTGGCTCGACCGACCCGAGCAGTTACATCGTCTTGCCGCCGGCTTTCTTCTGCACCACGGGGTCACCTGCCGACGTGCGCTGCGGCAGACCGAAAGGCGGCGCGTCAGTCCCAAAGAGAATATTCTGAATATCTGCGGGTCGTTTGGCGTTCGGGAAATCACGACGGACCTGTCCGAGGTGACCGAGCGCATTGCCCGGCGATTGGCCTACGAGAATCTTGCCGATCTTTATGGGCAACCGCTGGCCCGAGACCGGCGCCAGCACATAGAGGAGGGGGCCCAGGCGCTGGTCGAAGAGATACAGCAGATTTACGGTCGGGCCGACGGACGTGAGCGTTCCTCTGCGGATAAGACTGTCACTGCGGCCGGTGAATGCGCCCTGCGAAACGAAGACGTGGCCCAGGCGATTGAAAAGACTCTGGACCGCGTCTGTGCCCGTGATCCGCTGGTCAGTCTGTGTCATCTGTTGAAGTGTCTGCACCCGAGGCTGCGCCGCCTCCTGACTCGGAATCGGCTTGTCCAACGGCAACGGACCCGTGAGGCGGTCGTTTCGGCCCTGCAGCACCGGGACAAGCTAACCTACGAGCCCATGAGAGTGTGGCTGGCACGCTTCAATGCCAAGTGGACCGATCGCTTCACGCCCGAGGAAGGCCCCGCTTCGCGCGTGACGGTCAGTCGTCCGCCCAGCAAGGCCAGTTACCGCGTGGGACTCATCCTCTTCGCCATGGGGCTTTTCAGTATTGCCAGCGGACTGTTCTTTCAAGAGCGTGTCTTTGCCCTGGGGGGTGGACTGCTGGCTTTGGCGGCCACCGTGCTGATGATTCAGCCGGCGGGCTGGAACCATTGCACCCGAACCAGGCTACCCGAGGGGCGAGAGGCCGACGAATTCGTGCCGGCGGTATCCTATCGGCGGCGGGCATCCCTGCCGGTGCGCAGCGCCGCCCTGGTGCTGGCGGTTATGGGTGTCGTTTCCTTGACGTGGTCGCTATGGCCCGGCCCGTGGCCATCGACCATGGTGTTTCTGGCGGGCCTGTCAGCGTTCATTGCCCTCGTCGGTCTGACCGTCCTGCTATCCAGTTCCGTTGCCATACGGCCCGATCAGGTTAGAGAGCGCGAGGCGCCGGGCCATTGCGGTCCGCCCATCTGGGGTTGGCGGGGCGTGGGATTGCTCTGCCTGGCCGGTGGGTGGGTGGTGCTGTGTCTCTTCGCCGCGGTCCCGACTCGTGTCGACACGGCGCTTCAGTGGGGATGTCATCTTGGCGGGCTGTTCGGCTTGTTAGCGGCCGCCGTTCTTGGTTTACATCCGCGCGTCGGATCGGTGCGCCTGGCCGAGCACGTGCCGAGTGTACCTAAGCCTTTCACGGGCGGCATCTCCGGCCCGGCAGGCGACCCCGACTCGCTTCGAGAGATCGCGGCCATGACACAGTGGATCGGCGGGTTGAACCTGGAGCCGGAGCAGTGTCTGCTGCGCGGCAAGGCGGCCGAGAAACCTCGGAATCGAGATGTCCTCTTCGATCTGCTGGCGACCGACTGGGATCTGCAACTGGCCGAGGCGTTCCGCAAGACACTGAAGATACGCTCGAATGAGTCGTTGCGCGATCTGGCCTTCGAAACCAAAGCCTGGGCCTCGTGCGTCGTTGGGCACCTCCAGAATCCGGCGGCGCCGTCGGCCGATCTAGCGGTCCTGTTCGCTTCCCAAGTTGTGCGGGCCTGGATAGACTCTGTGACCCTGAAGGAACTGGTTTCCCATCTGGAGGCGGACTTCAGCCGATTCGGTCAGCTGATTGCTCGCGTCACCTCGGCGAACTGGCCCGCCACACGAGTCGAGCCCGACATGGGGACGAGTGTGGTGGCGATGGACAAGGCCGTATGGGATGCCCTGGCCCCGCTGATCGAGGCCGACGGAAACACGGCGGTGATTCCGCTCGACGCGAAGACCTCCGGCGATGGAATCTCTATCTTGCGATTTGTCCAGGGTTTAAGGCAAGGTTGGCGCGGATTTCCCGCCTTGCCGGGCCAGGATGATACGCCCGACCGGGCCGAGCCGGCCCACGCTGGCGACGTGGAGCATCACCAGGGGCCCGCCTAGATTTCGGGCGGTCACCAACGGGAATAGCTGCGGAACTGTGTGCAAACGAAGAATGGGCCGGGTTGGATTCGAACCAACGTAGGC
>CP070782.1:1516414-1530183 GCA_020346325.1 Phycisphaerales bacterium | reverse complement strand
GGCCTTGCCGGAGGCTTGAGTCAGCCATGCCGTGATCCTGCTGACCCCGATGACCGTCTACCCGGTCCGACTCTACCCCTTGCGACAAGGCGGCTGTAAGCGCAGCACTATAACGAATTGATCGGGCCGATGCAACGTTTTTTGCCGTTTTTTGCTAAAACACGGCAGCGTGGAATCACGAATCAGGTCGTTTCGACCTCCACGTCGATCTGCCTGCGCGCCTGAGCCCAGGTGTGGGCCTCGGTCAGGCTCCAGGCGCGGGCGGTGGCGGCTTGCACAGCCGTGGTCAGGGCGGCTCGGAGGCCCTTGCCCTGGCGGCAGCCGGCGAGGAAACCGGCGAGGAGGTAATCGCCGCAACCGACGGTCTCGAGCACCCTGTGTCGGGCCGTGGCGTGGCCCGTCCAAACGCCCTTTTCGCTGACGACGATCGCGCCCTTACTGCCCCGGCTGATGAGGATCGTCGGCACCTGCTCCAGCAGCGTGCGGGCCGCGGCGACCAGCCTCGTGGGGGTATTCGGGACCGGGGCGCCGAGCAACTCACCCAGCTCCTCGACGTTCGGGGCAATCAGCCAGGGCAATCCCGCCTCGACCAGCCGTTTCAGGACCGGGCCGTGGGTGTCGACGACGATTCGCCCCCCTTGCTGACGACAGGTTTCCACCAGCGCCACAACCGGATCGAGCAAATCACCGGCCGGCATGGCCCCGGAAAACACGCACGTTTCGTCCGGGCAAACGGTGCGGCCCAGATTCCCGTTGAGGCGCGCCAGGGATGCCGGCGTGGCCAGGCCGCTCCGACAGCGCAGGTGCATTTCCCGCCGATCTTTCGTATCGATGATGGTGATATTCCGTCGCGTACAGCCCTCGACCGCGGTCATGCCGACGCGCAGGAACTTCTGCAGCGATTGGACCGATCTGTGCATCGCTTCATAGTCGTCGCGGCCCCACAGGCCGCAGGCCCTGCTTTCGCATCTCATCCAGGCCAGAGCCCGCGAGACGTTCAGCGCTTTGCCCGCCGGCCGCAATACTTGCTCATCGAGGTCCAGATGCCGACCCCACGCCAGACCCTGCCCCCGGCAGCTCACATCCCAGGCCGGTGACAAGCCAATCGTGATGATCCTGCCCTTCGGTTTCATGGCATCGCCCTTATGAGAAAAGTGCCCCATTGGCAATGTTCGCATGACGTTGCCCGCCAGCGGCGACAATTCTTACCCCGAACGAACCGCTCGCAAATGCCGAGCTGCTCGTCGATTCTGATAGTTATACCAGAGACAGACAGAAAAGGCCAATCGAGGCCGCTCCTTTCGCCCATCACCTTTGGTGTCGGCGTCTGTGACCGCTTTTTCCATTGAAATCCGTCATCGCGGGGCCTAGCATCAACGTAGCGGGCTTTTGACGTGAGGCTTCTCTGACACACCCCATGCCGCCCCGCAGGGCGGGCATGACGCTAAACTAGAGAGAGTCCGGGCCAATGTCGCACGCGGAGTCCTATGCAGACTGTCTACTCAATGTCGGTCAACAACTGTCAATGGGCAATGGGTGAAAAGATGAAAAATAGCGAAGCCAGGAATCTCATGGGGTGCTGCGGGTTGTATTGCGGATTGTGCAACAAGTATCAGTCAAAGGCACCCAGCCGATGTGTTGGGTGTCAGTTGGGCGAACAACACTCCTGGTGCAGCATCTGGAATTGCTGTGTCAAGAAGCATGGATTCCAGACGTGTACCGAATGCAGTGAGATATTCAATTGCCCCATCTTCCTGAGAAGAAGAGTGGCAGAGTGGATCCCGGCGGCTGACAATCTACGTCAAATCAAAGAAGTGGGCTTGCAGACCTGGCTGAGAGAACAGAAAGAAAGACAGGCATTGTTAGAGAAATTACTCCAGAATTACAATGAAGGTCGATCGATGACCCTCTATTGTAAAGCCTGCGCCAGAATGCCGATCGACTTGATTAACAAAGCAATAGAAGAAGCAAAAGAAGGACTCGCAGGCGAAAAAGTAGACAAGTGTGATGTAAAATCAAAAGCAAGGATTCTAAAGGCAGCAATCAAAGATATGGCCTCAAAGGTCGACATTGACTTGGATTAAAGAGAAGAGATCTGTTGTCTACCCAATCATTGCGGCGGACAACGAAAACACCGCCCCTGAACTCAATCGTTAAGAATAATAAGGGAGAAATGAATGGGAGAAATCACGCTAAGTGACTGGGCAAGTATTGCCACGATTGTGGGAGTTATCGTTGCAATTCTGACGTTGGCATACACTGCATGGCAGATTCACCGAAACACTCTGGTTGCACAAGGTCAGTTTTGGCTGGATCTTGAAAAGATGTTTTCCTCACATGATGAAGTACATATCAATCTTCGTCCTGGGGGGCAAATGGGCTAAGAATAACACAGGCCCTCAGACCACTGTCGAATGGGCCAAGCTTGAAGACTACATGGGATTATTTGAGCACTGTGAGATCATGTTAGAGAAGAAACTGATCGATGAAGATACATTTGCGTCTATATTTTCATACCGCCTTCGCAACATCCTAGCAAATGACTGCATCGTCCGAACTAAGCTTCGGCGGGAACGCCGTTCATGGACAGAGTTTATTAATCTCCTGAAGAGGCTAAAACTTGAATCACCTGTGGAATGAGCGAACCGGCCGCTTCAATCGACCCGCTGACGCGGTCGATTGTGCTCTGCGTTCGGCGGCGCACACTCCCCTTGCCATCCCAATCGTGTTGGCTGTTCGACATCCGCGTCTCACCCCACCCGTCACCTCATAGGGCTTTCCGCTGCGCTCGAGATGCATTCCCGGACCATCGCCTTGATGTGCCCCGGCACGGGCCGGGATTTCACTTGACATACAACCCGACTCCCTGTACGATGTTTATAGAACAGTCCATCACGATAGGAAAGCGAGCACGACATGGCCCGTGCGAGAGATGACATGTCAAACGGAAAAGACCTGGCGAGGCGTGGGAGATTTTCGACATCAGGGCGGATTCGGGCGGACGCGGTGTCATCATTCGTGCCAAACAAAGCCAATTCTCGGCGTTTTTGGGCTGAAATTGGGGATTGGGCGGAAAAACAAAGCCAATCCGCGCGGCCGGAGCGGCCGCGATCTCAGATTTCAGATCTCAGATTCGAGGGAGCCGGATGCGGGTCAATCCCACTTGTGGCGCTTGACGGCGCTGAGGATTTTCTGGGCGCACTTCAGGGCGGCCAGGCCTTCCTCGGCGCTGACTTCCGGCTGGAAGGAGCCGTCCTTGACCGCGCGCAGAAACGCTTCCTGCTGGAGCCGGACCGGCTCCTTGTCGTCGATCTGCAGTTGCTCGATGTGCAGCAGGTCGGGCCAGTTCACGCTCGTCCAGTCGAAGTCGCCCTTCTCACGCTGTTCCTTGATCCACTCGACCACGTTCGTATTCGGCGCCGTCTTGATGACGATCCCGCTCTTCTTGAGATAGTCGACGCTCAGGTAGGCCTGCCGCGTGAAGACGCGCACGCGCCGCTCGGTCTTCAGCGCGAGGCGCGAGGCGGTGATATTGGCGATGCATCCGTTCTCAAAAGCGATGCGGGCGTTGCAGATATCTTCGCCCCCTTCGATCACCCCGACGCCCACGGCCTCGACGCGCTTGATCTTGCTGGCCGCCAGCGACAGGATGATATCGATGTCGTGAATCATGATGTCGAGCACGACACCGATGTCAGTGGAGCGGAACGGATAGGGGCTCACCCGGTGGGCCTCGATGAACTTCGGTTCGATGTCGAGCCGCTTCATCGCCTGCACGACCGGGTTGCAGCGTTCGGAATGCCCCACCGCCACGACGGTATCGTAGCGCTTGGCCAGGGAGACGATCTTGCGGCCCTCGCGCACGCTGGAAGCCAGCGGCTTTTCGATCAGCACGGGAATCCGGTGGCGCAGGAAGATCTTTGCCAGTTGGAGATGGGTCACCGTCGGCGTCGAGACCGTGACGGCATCGACCTTGTCGAGCACTTCGGCGCAATCGGTGTGCGCGCTGCAGCCGTACTGCTCGGCCAGTTTGGCCGCGCGCTTCTCATCGGCGTCCACCACACCCACCAGCTCGCTCTCGGCCAGTTGGCTGTACACCTTGGCGTGAATGGCGCCCATCTTGCCGGCGCCGACGACGGCGGTACGAATCTTCGTTGGTTCATCCATTATGCTATTTTCTCCCGGCTCACTCGTCCGCATCGCGTGACGTGCGCCACCGACTCCTTATCTCCTGAGTGTTTCCAGATACCGGCCAAAGCGATTCTTGCTGCTCCTGAGAATGGCATCGACGATGGCCCGCACGTTCTCATCGAGCCCATCTTCTTCGGCCATGGCCTGGGCCTTGGGCAGCAAGGGCCCGCTGTCACGGTAAAGACGCCGGTAGGCTTCCTGGATGCGTTCCTGCTGCTGTTCGTCGAATCCGGCGCGCTGGAGTCCGCGCTTGTTGACGCCGCGAACGCACGAGGGATAGTGCCCGCTGACCATCATGAACGGCGGGGCATCGTGCGTCAGGCCGGCCAGGCCCGCCACGAAACACCATCGTCCTACGGTCACGAACTGGTGCATGCCGGCCACACCACTGATCCAGACGCCTTCCTCCACTTTGCTGTGTCCCCCGACCTGGACGCTGTTGCTCAGCACGGTCCGATTCTCCACGATGCAGTCGTGACCGATGTGCGTCCCGATCATGACCAGATTCTCGTTGCCCACCTCCGTAGTGGCATCCTCATAGCGGCTGGGATGGATCGTGACATACTCGCGAATGACATTGTGGTCGCCGATCACCAAGCCGCCGATCTTCGAACTCGAGTCGTACCCCATGACCTGCGGACAGCAGCCGATGACACAGTGCGGATAAAATCGGTTGCCCTGGCCGATCCTGACGCGGTCGGCAATGACGACCTGGGCCTCCAGGACCGTCCCGGCACCGATCGACACACCGTGTCCCACCACGCAGTGAGGCCCTATGACCACGTCCTCACCCAGCTGTGCGTCTGTTTCGACTACCGCCGTGGGGTGTATTTTTGCCATCTTCCTAGTTCCTGCCTCTCAACAAAGACTCAAGTCGCTCGCGCCTTACAGTTTCTCGTCGTCGACGAGCATGAATTTGATCGCTGCCTCGGCCGCGACGACGTCATCGACCAGCGCCGTGCATTTACAGTGAGCCGTGCGACGTCGCAGACGTACCGTTTCGGCCGTCAACACGAGTTGGTCGCCCGGCACCACCGCCTTGCGCAGCTTCACGTTGTCCATACTCAAGAGCACGGCCAACTTGCCGGTGTGCTCCAGCCTTTGGGCGAACAGCAGGCCCGAGACCTGGGCCATCGCTTCGACGATCAGCACGCCCGGCATGATCGGCGTACCGGGAAAATGCCCCTGGAAAAACTGTTCGTTGAACGTCACATTCTTGATCCCGCGAATGCGCGTGTCCCCTTCGACATCGACGATCTTATCCACCAGCAAGAAGGGGTAGCGATGCGGCAGGATCTTCTGAATCCGTCGGATGTCGAGAATCGCATCGGTGCCGAATTTCTCCATCCGGTCCTGCTGCTGGGCCTGTTCGTAGAGTTTCTTGGCCAGTTGCTGGTTCAGGGCGTGGCCGCTCTTGTAGGCGACAATCCGGCCGATCACCGGGCGGCCGACCAGCGCCAAATCGCCGATCAAATCGACGATCTTATGCCGCACGCATTCGTTGGGAGAACGATAGCTGTTCTTAATCGGACCGTCCGAATTGATCACCAGCAGGTCCTTGGGGCTGATATGGGTGCCGATGCCGCGGGCGGCAAACTGCCGGGCCTCGACCTCCAGCAGGAACGTTCGGGCCGGGGCCATGGCCGTTTCGAAACTGTCCGTGGCCAGACGGTAACTGTAAATCTGCCGGCCGATACCGGCGTGCCCGCTATAATCCATGTCGTAGGTGATGTTCAGGGTCCCATCCGGCTGGGGCAAAGCGTAGATCGTGGCATCGCCCGCGCTGACGGTAAGCGGTTTCTTGATGACCAGCTCGCGGCGCGGACTCTGTTGCTCCACCACACCGATCTGCTTGAGAACTCTGAAGTATTCGGCACTGCTACAGTCGGGCGCCGGCAGCTCGGTCCCTTCGACTTCCACCAGGAGATTGTCGATCTCCAGCGCGGTGATGGCCGCCATGCAATGTTCGACGGTCTCAACACTGATCTCGCCTTTCTTGATGCTGGTCCGGCGGCTCCGCTCGGCCACGTTCGGGGCCACCGCCGCAATGCGCACCGCCCCCGCGACATCCGTCCTTACAAAGACGATGCCTGCATCTTCTGGAGCAGGACGAAAACTCACCCGGGCCTCCTCGCCCCCGAACAGCCCTTTGCCGGCCAGCCTACCCTCGCCCTGTATGGTCCTTTGCAGCTTCAAGTTCTTCTACCTTCGCCGTCAGGCGCTTCACTTGCTTTGAAAGCGTGGGCAAACGAAAGATGTTGGCCACCACCCGGGCCGCCTCTCTGACGTCCACCGCCGGCGTCCAGGCCAGCTTCTTCCCGGCCGCCACATTGCTTATCACGCCGGACTGCGCCCCGATCATTGCGCCATCACCGATTTCAATATTGTCGGCCAGCCCGACCTGGCCGGCCAGCACGACCCCGTTGCCCAAACGACAACTGCCGGCCACCCCAACCTGGGCTGCAATCAGACAGCACTTACCGATGACCACGTTGTGGCCAATCTGGACGAGGTTGTCGATCTTCGTACCGGCCCCCACCATGGTATTGCCAAATTTCGCCCTGTCAACGCAAGTGTTGGCCCCGATCTCGACGAAATCTGCGAGCACCACGCCCCCGTTATGCGGGACCAGGCGGTGGCTGCCGTCGAGGAATGAGTAGCCGAACCCGATCGACCCAATCCTAACACCGGACTGGAGAATCACGTGATTGCCGATCGTACACTGGTGATAGACGGTCACGTTGCTGTCCAGACGACAATCGGACCCTATCTTCGACCCTTCCCCGATATAGCAGCCGCTGCCGAGGACCGTGTTGGCTCCGATTTCGACATCGTCGGCAATCACCACGTTGGGCCCAATGCTGCTGCCTGGCCCGAGACGGACGTTCTCGCCCACGCGGGCGGAGGCATCCACGCCTTCGGCAGGTGGCTTGAGTTGAGGAGCAAAGTAGCCCAGTACTTCGATGAGCGCCGCATCGACGTTCTCGACGACCAGTTGCGGGATGGCCAAGCCGTCGATCGGCTTGGTCACGAGCACCGCACCGGCCCGGCACTCCTTGGCGGCGCCTTCGTGCTTGCCATCGGCCACGAACGTCAAATCATGCTCTGTTGCCGCCTTCACCGGCTGCACGGCGGTGATCTCCGCGTTCAGCCCCTCTGTTCCGCCCGCCAGCGTCGCGCCCAACCGCTGGGCCAATTCCACTATCGTCCACGCCATCCGAATCCCAGGAAACAAGAAATCAGTCTACCACCGCGCCGTCGAACCGGCGCCTTCTCGTCAGTGCATCTAGGGCACAATGTCATCCATCGCGTCCAGACGGGAGATCACCTCGTTGGTCAAATCCACGCTGCCGCCGGCATAGAGCACCTTGTGGGTACTGAACGTCGCCATCAATTCATCGCTCGATATCGGGAAACTCGGCTCCGTACGCTCCAGCACCAGGTCCAGCCCCTTCTCCTGGGCCAGGGCGGTCACGATCTTGAGCGTCTGCTCGTAGAGCTTTTCCATCCACAGCTTGTTCTCGAGCATGGTCTGCTGCTTGAGATACTCCTGCTGAGCCTCTAACTGAGCGCGTTTCTGGATCACGTTCTGCATCAGCTTGAGGTACTCGGTGGTCCCCTGCTTATGCGTACCCATCTCTTCCTCGGCGCTCTTGACCTCTTGCGCCAGAGCCTCCAACTGGGCCCGGTCGCGCGTGCGCTTGGCGACGGCCTTGGTCTGATACTGAGCCTGCTGCCGCGTTTTGTCGAACACCGTGCGGATGCTCACGACACCGACTCTGGAGGTGGTCACACCCGACTGGGCGGCGCCGCTGTATTCGAACGTGGCGAAGAGAGCAACCACGCCAATCACTACACCGGTTATCATTGTTTTACTCTTCATGAATACCCCTTTCTTCTCGAAAGTCTGCGTACGTCGCTTCGGTCAGACCCCGTGGGCCGTAGTTTAGAACATGCCTCCGGCCGAGAAGCTGAAGACCTGCGTTTCATCCAAATCGTCCTTCAGCAGCGGCGTCGCAATCTCGATCCGCATCGGGACGTCCCCAAAGAGCTGGGGCACCATGATCTGTAGCCCGGTGCCGATCGAGAGCCGGTAACTGCCGGTATCGATCGTGCCGCTGTCGACGAAGAACAGCAGGGCGAAATTCTTACTGATCACCGGTACTGTCAGTTCGGTACCGGCCAGGAAGACCCAATCGCTGCCTATCGGGTCTTTCAACTGGGGATCAGCCACGTTCGTCTGGAGCCCCCGCGTACTTACCCCGCGGTATTCGAAGCCGCGGAGGCCATATTGTCCGGTCCCGCCCGCGTAGAATTTCTCGAAAGGCGGGGCGTCGCCGATGATCGTGGCCGCTTTTACTTTGGCCGCCAGGACGGTCTTTCGTCCCAGCACGTCTTCGTGGAGCGTGAAGTAGCGCACGTAGCTGCCGCCCAGGACACCGAAATCATAGTCGCCGGTGACTTGTTCGTAGTCGGCGTCAACGGCGTATCCCTTACTGGGCATATAGCGGTTGTCGACGGCCGTGTCTCCGATCCCAAGCCTCAGGCCGAACAGCATCGTGTAGCCTTTGACATCGATGATTTCCAGCGGCGCGTCGCCATCCAGATCATCCACTCTGACGTTTTCAGCGCGAAACCCGAAACTGCGTCGCCAGCGTCCTTTGAGCCGTTGCTCGAATCCGAAATAGCCTTTGCCCCGCTCCTCGTCGTAGCTTTCCCGGTAGCGCTCCCAGCTCCGTCCCATCGCGTTGAAGGTCACAGGTTTGTCGCGCCAATACGGATCGACAAAATCCACGTAGTACTGGCTGTACTCCGTGCCGGGCTCGAGCGTGATGCTGAAGCTTTGGCCGGCCCCTTTCCAGTGCTTCCACGGCTTGAGATAACCGCCGGGATCGTCGGGCCAGTCGGACAAATCGAAATTGCGCTGGCGATAGACCAGACGGCCGATCACCCCGCTGTCACTGCTGACACCGATGCCGGGCATGATCATGCCGGTGCTGCCCTCTTTCACATCGATCCGAACGTCTTTCCGGTCGGCGGCACCGTCGGCCGCATCGACCGGTCGAATCAGCACCTCCTGGGCCACCGCGGCGCGCTGCGCGTAACTCTCCAGGAGACCGCCGCCTTCCTTCGGCGCCATGCGCGCGTTGTACAGATTGCCCGGTGTGAAGCCGTACTCATCCAGCACCCGACGCACCACCTTGTCCTGGGTCTCTTCGTTGCCGGCAATTTCAATGCGACCGATACGAAACTGGTTGCCCTCGACAATCTCCAACTCTATCGTAACGAGATTCTCACCCGCTTCGGGAGTGAAGCGGGCCCGCTGCCGGATTTCCGCGTCCACGTACCCGATCTCGCGATAGAGACCGACCAGTCCCCGGACATCGCGATCGGCAACAGGCCTGAGATAAACTTCTCCTTCCATGATCTCCATCGGGGCCCGCAATTCGTCCTGCGTGAAACGCTCATTGCCCGAGATAACGATGCTGCCGATCCGATACACGGGCCCTTCGTCGATCGTGAAGGTCACATACACGGCCCCCTGATCGGCGGCGAATTCCGTCTCCGCCTCGATCTTGTAATCGAGGTATCCGTGGTCGTAGTAGAACTCGCGCAGCAGTTCCAGATCTTCTTCGATCGTCTCTTCCGTGTAATAGAAGGGCCAGAGCAGCCACTTCTTCTCCGTCGTCTTGATGACCTTGCGCAGGGTGGCCGATTTCATGACCTCGTTGCCGACGAACTCTATGGACTCGATCTGGGCCCGCGGTCCCTCTTCGATGCGATAGAAAAGATTCCCTCGTGAGAGCCGATCCCGGTCGAGCGTGACCTCCACGAAGGCGAAACCGATCTTGCGGTACACCTCGGCGATGGTCAAACGCCCACCCTCAGCCAGGAAGGGGTCGAGACGGTCGCCCAACTCGAATCCCAGGCGCTGGCGCAGGACGTGGTCCTTGAACTTCCGGTTCCCCTCGAACTCAATGGATTTGATGATGCCATCCTGTCGGCGTTCGGTCGCTTCGGCCGGTGCTGCATCCGACCCTGACTCGGCCGGATCGGCGCCACAGGGCACGCCCCAAGCTCCGATCAGCACCACCGATATGAGAAGAACACCAATAGTTTTGCGCATCTGCTATCCCATAAGCAGGGGACCCGAGTTCGGGCTCAGCATCATCCTAGAACGGAACGGCTTCCTGCTCGATTTGTGACAAGTTCTCGAAACGCGTGCACTTCTCCAGGAAGGTCAACTTGACCGTATCCGTCGGGCCATTACGCTGCTTGGCGATAATCACTTCGGCCGTGTGATTCGGTTCGTAATCCGGCACACCGCGCTGATAATAGTCCTCGCGGTGCAATAGCATGATCACGTCGGCGTCCTGCTCGATACTGCCGCTTTCACGCAGGTCGCTCATGCGCGGCCGGTGCCCTTCCCGCCCTTCGGCCGCCCGATTCAACTGGCTGAGCACCACCACCGGCACGTTCAATTCACGCGCCAGGGACTTCAGATAGCGCGAGATCGCCGAGATCTCCTGTTGACGCGATTCGACCTTACCGGCACCGAGATGCATCAACTGCAAGTAGTCTATCATGATGCACTGAATGTCATGCGTGCGCTTCAGACGCCGGGCCTTGGCCCGCATCTCCAGCGGCGACAGTGCCGGCGTATCGTCGATAAAGATCGGAGCTTCCGAGATCACCCCGCAGCCCTCGACCAGTTTCTGATAGTGGGCCGTGTCGAGCATTCCCTTGCGCACCAGTTGGGCGTCGACCCCGCTGTAGCTGCACAGGAAACGCTCGGCCAACTGCTGCTTGCCCATTTCCAAAGAGAAGATGACCAAAGGCGTCTTATCAATGATGCCAATGTGCTCGGCCACGTTGAGAGCGAAGGCCGTCTTGCCCATACTGGGTCGACCGGCCACGATGATCATCTCGCCCTTCTGCAAGCCGCACGTCAGGTCGTCCAGTTCGTAATAACCGGTCGACAGACCCGTCACGTGCGTGCCTTCGCGCTTCTCGATCAGTTCGAACGTCCTGGTCACCAGATCCTTCAGGGCCTCAGCCGAACTGGTGATACGTTTGTTCGTCACCGAGAAGATCCGGCGTTCCGCCTCATCGAGCTTCTCGCTGGCGGTGCCGGACTCATCGTACGCGTTATTGAGAATCTCGGTCGCTGCCGCGATGGTCTCGCGCAGCAACATCTTCTCTCTGACGATCTCGGCATAGTATATGACGTTGGCCGCCGACGGAACGGTCTCAATGACGCGCCGTAAATATTCCAAACCGCCAATTTGGTCCAACTGGCCATGCCGAGCCAGTTCGTCCCGCACCAGGACGCCGTCGATACCCTCGCCGCGGTTCTTCTCATACAAGGCCACGACCGCATCGAAGATGAGCTGATGCTCGGTGTGGTAGAAGGCCTCGCGGTCCAGTACCTCGATCACGTCGCCGATGCAGCGCGGATCGACGATCATCGAACCGATCACGGCCGCTTCGGCCGGCAGCGATTCGGGCATACTGCGCAGCATGGGCGTCTCGCCGGAGCCGTTCTTCTTCTCGGCTGCTTTTCTGCCACCATTTTGCGCTCTTCTACCGTCTTGCACTGCCAAAAAGCGGCCCTCCCGGCTGGCCTGGATCCAAAATCGGGCACCAAGGGTCCTTCTGGCCCGAAATTCTTCAATAATCGTGGTAAACGAGACGAACGAGCATTGTACCGGGCAGACCGGTTACCGTCAAACACTGTTTCGTGGCCCGGACGGCCGTCGGCAGCGGCCCTGGGGCCCGTCGACCCGCCCGTGGCGACGGCGCTTTTCGGACCTGTCAGAGGCCCGCTGAACGTGGCTTCCCCGCTTGGCAAAAAAAATCTTATTTTCTGTTTGACCGACTGACTACAAGTGTAATATGCTCCTGCTGACTACTAATGTAATCAAGGAGAACGCTCATGAGCAAGAGACTGCCCAGGATCTCGGAATCGGAGTGGCGTGTGATGCAGGTGCTGTGGGAAAAGGGCCCCCAGACGGCCAGCGACGTGGTCGGGGCCCTGGACGGCGCGGTGCAGTGGAAACCCCGGACGGTCAAGACCCTGATCAGCCGGCTGGTGAAGAAGGGCGCCATTCAATTTGAGGAAGAAGGGATGCGCTACCGGTACTCGGCGGCCGTGGCCGAGTCCGAGTGCGTTCGCTCCGAGACGCAGTCCTTCGTCCGACGGGTCTACCAGGGGGCCATGAAGCCGGCGCTGGCGGCCTTCCTGGAGGATGCCGACCTGTCGCCACAGGAGATCAAAGAGCTCCAGGAAATCCTCGAACAGAAAAGAAAGGGATGAAGAAGATGGAAGCGCTCATGATCTATACGCAGCCGTTCTTTGCCTGGCTCCTGGAGACGACGGTCATCGCCAGTGTGGTGATCTGCCTGATCCTGGCGGCGCAGAAGCTTCTGGGCCGCCGATTGGGACCGCGCTGGTGCCACGCCCTCTGGCTGGTCCTGCTGCTCCGCATGGTCCTGCCCTGGGTGCCTCCGAGCCCGGTCAGTCTGTTCCATCTCATTCCCGCTTCGATCCAGCGGCATCAGCCGTCAGCGACCGCCCCTGCGATCGTACGGGCCGAGCGTTCCGAACCGGTGGGGGCAACCGAGGCAACTAAACCCAGGGCAATATCACCATCGAGTCCCACCGAGGCTGCGCAGCAGGTGGCGACGCCGAAAGAGGAGGGAGTCACCGAAGTGAACCGTCCATCGACATCTGTATTGCCAGCCATACGACGACACCTGCCCTGGCTCTGGCTGGCCGGGGCCGTCGTCCTGGGCGGCTACCTCCTGGCCAGCAGCTTCGCGCTTTGGCGAGTCGTCAAGCGGGAACATCCGTTGATCAAGGAGCCGATCCTCGAGCTCTTCGAGGCCTGCAAGGCGCAGATGGGCGTCCAGACCATCGTCGCGCTGGTTCCCAACGATCGGGTCAGAACCGCGGCGCTGTTCGGCTTTGTCCGGCCCCGCCTGCTCCTGCCTCGCGAGATGATCGAGACCGCCAGTTCGGAAGAGCTGCGCTACGTCTTCCTGCACGAGCTGGCTCACCTCAAGCGTCACGACATCTACCTGGGCTGGCTGGCCAGCCTGCTCCAGGTCCTGCACTGGTTCAATCCGTTCGTCTGGCTGGCCTTCCATCAGATGCGCGCCGACCGCGAGCTGGCCTGTGACGCCCTGGTCCTGACGCGGACCCACAGCGCCGAATCGCACCAATACGGCCGGACCATGGTCGCCCTGCTCGAGCGCTTCTCCCGCTCCCGCCCCCTGCCCGCCATGGCCGGCATCCTCGAAAGCCAGTCCCAACTGAAGAGGAGAATCACCATGATCGCGAAATTCAAAACCAACTCCTACCGCTGGTCGCCCCTGGCCGTAACACTGATTGCCATTCTCTCCCTCTTAGTGCTGCCTAATGAGAAACGCGTGAAGGCCAGGGCAGCCTCTCCAGTGCTCTCTGCCAGCCAAATAACGCTTCGGAAGATATGGTCTGGGGCAGGCGTTGACACCTGTGGGACCCCTTCCGGTGATGGGCGTTATCTTTCGTATGTAGATTGGAAAACCGGCGACCT
>CP070782.1:1503800-1516314 GCA_020346325.1 Phycisphaerales bacterium | reverse complement strand
GGTGCTTCGGCAAGTGGTCGCTCGACGAGTTGTGCCAGGTCTCCAAGAAGCTGGGCATCAAGGCCATCGACTTGCTGGGGCCCAAGGACTTCGCCACCGTCAAGAAGCACGGCCTGGTCGTCTCGATGGTGGGCAGCCATTCGCTGACGAACGGCCTGGCGGAGCCGAAGTTTCACGATGAATGTCTGGCGAAACTGCGCGAAGCCATCGACGCCACCTCGGCCGCCGGCTTTCCCATCGTGATCTCCTTCTCGGGCAACCGGCGGGGCATCCCCGACGACGTCGGCATTGAGAACTCCGTCAAGGCCCTGAAGAAGATCGTCGGTTACGCGGAGAAAAAGAAGGTTAACATCATCCTGGAGTATCTCAACAGCAAGGTCAACCACAAGGACTATATGTTCGACAACACGGCCTGGGGCGTCGAGGTCTGCAAGCGCGTCGGCTCCGAGCGCGTCAAGATCCTCTACGACATCTATCATGCCCAGATCATGGAAGGCGACATCATCCGCACGATCCGGGCCAACAAGGATTACATCGGCCATTACCACACCGGCGGCAACCCGGGGCGCAACGAGATCGACGAGACCCAGGAGCTCTATTACCCGGCAATTATGAAGGCGATTGCGGAGACCGGTTTTGAAGGGTACGTGGCCCACGAATTCGTGCCGAAGCGGGATCCGCTGGAATCGCTGACCTACGCGACCCGCATCTGCGACGTCTGACCGGCCCGGGCCGAGGGCCGCGACGGTCCCAATCCGCAGAACCACTAGAGATATCTTCAGGGGCCACCCCGCCGGGTGGCCCTTGTGCTCTCGGGCTCACAGAAAGCGGCGACCTGCGGCGGCTGGCCCAACGAATGTCTGGTCGCAAAAACCGTCGTCCTTGTCGTCATTTGCGCCATTTGGCCCTCCTGCCTTTTTGCAGAACGCGAGGCAATATGCTAGAATAAGCCGTCGCAGGTGGTAAACGATTGAGCGTTGATCGTTGTGCATGAGAGAATTCGATGGGTCGACCACAACGAGCGAGAAGGGTATGGTTTTGCGTGCTCGTGATCGGGTGCGCTGCCGGCTCGTCGCAAGCCAGGTTCCTCTCGCGGCGAGAGGGGAAGAAGACGCCCCAGGCGCGGATCGCCTGCGTGCCCAGCCCCACGATGGGCGTCCGCTACCTGGACGCTGATGATGTCGGTCGGCACGACTATCGCTCCGGCCGCAAGGAGAGCAACGGGATCGTCTACACCTGTCGCGGCGGACACATTGACGTAACCCATCTGCGGAAGATCGCCGACTGGACCGCCTACCTGGCTTACCAGACCCGTGACGCACTGATTCAAAGCGACCGCGTATTCAAGTTCAAGATGTTCGAGCCCTCCCAGCATTACGTGCAAATCACTTATCCCCCCGGCTGGAAGTATCTCAGCCCCGCGACCCGACGCGAAATCGCCGGCGAGATCTCCGTTTCGCTGGGCGCGTACCTGGCGTACACCGGCAGCGTCTGGCACGAGATTCTCACCTGGCACGGCTTCAAAGGCATTGGGTTCTATCCGGAATACAACTCCGCGTTCTCGTGGGAAGATAACTACTCCAACGCCTTGGGCAGCTACCTCGGTGCCCAGGCCCTGCGGGATCGAGACCACGACTACGACCAAGCCATGACGCGGCTGATCGCTGAACAGTTCCAGAGGCTGGGACCGCAGTCGAAGGCGACGGCAAAAGCGGCCGGACTGGCCGTCAAAGGCTCGTGGTATGTCGGCGCCTTTGTCAGGGTCACCATGACCAAGAGGCATCTGGACGTCGGGCTGGAGGATGGCTTTGTCACCCCCTGGCTCGTGCCGGACGTCGCCCAGTGCGGAACGCCCGAGCCCTGGCTTTGCCCGGTACCCGATCTGCGCCTTCCAGAAGAATACGGTTTTCGCTTCCACCATGAGATCCGGCCGAAACAATGGTAAAGGGGCGCGATTCTGCGGGCCGTCTACCGCAATCGGGAGAATAGAAAGAAGCGAATCGTACCCGCCGAGCATTTCGGGATTCTGATTGAGCATGTCAGGGCCGAGGTCGATGAGCGGTATGGTCCCTACGCCCATCTGTGTGAGGACCCATCGCCCGCCCAGCGGCAAATGGCTCAGAAGCCCGGACGCCGGAGGCCGACTTCCGATGCCAGTGGACCCGGAAGTCGGCCGGATTCGGCTGGCGTGACAGGGGACTCGCCCCGTGCCAGCACCGTCAGCTTCGAGGCCAGCCAGGAGGCAGCGGACGAGTCACGAGGCCGAGGTCTTTTTGATTTCCTGGGTTCGGCGGTCTCGTGGTTAACGCAGAACGCGATCTAAGAGAGCACAGGGGAGCGAGGATGTCACGGGCTCGATCTGATATACCCATATCGGTCAGTTAGGAAGACAGGTGTCACCCCATGTGGGAGCTCAAGTCCCCCCAACCCGTCAAGCTCATCATCGGTATTCTGGCTGCCAACGAACAGCATCTCGGCGCCGCCCGAGATGCCCTGGCGGCCGAGTTCGGCCCCTGCGATCTCATCAGCGACGCCTGGCTGTTTAATCAGACGGCCTATTACGAGAAGCAATCCGGGCCACATCTCCTCAGGCAGTTCGTCACCATCGCAGAGCTGATCGATCCCGGGGAGCTGGCCGACTGCAAACACCGGACGAATCGCATCGAGCAGAACTTGAGCGAGACACTCGCCGGGGCATTTCCGCGACCGGTCAATCTCGACCCCGGGATCATCGAACCGTCGAAGCTCATCCTCGCCAGCACCAAGAACTTCTCGCACCGCATTTACATCGGCAAGAAAATGTATGCCGAGGTCACACTTGTTTTTGACAAGGGAACCTGGCGTCGCCTACCATACACTTATCGCGATTATCTCCAACTGCCGTATCTCGAATTCTTCGATGAAGTGAAGAGTAAGCTTCTACGGCAGTTGAAATCGGCGACCCACAAGAAATGATAATGCTGCTCGGCCCGCCCGGACGGCTTCGAGGAAACGATGCTGATTCTATTGGCAGTAGCTTTATTCGTCGGCTCCTTCGTCTCGGCGGCCCTGCTGACAGCGCTGTCCAAACGCCTGGCCCCTCGCCTGGGACTGGTGGCATACCCGCAGGCGGACCGCTATCATCGCTCCGTCATTCCGCTGGGCGGCGGCATCGGCATCTTCGCCACGCTGGTGCTGTTCTTGCTGGGGGCGGTCGCCTTCGTGCGCTTCGTCGCGGTCCCGGGTCACGTGCCGTCCCTGGCCGAGCGCGCCGGTGTCAATCCGGCGGACTTCCTTCAGCGCTGCGATGAACTGGCCATTGTCCTGGGTTGCGTAACGGTTCTGTTCGCCGTCGGGCTCTGGGATGACCGCAAGCCACTGGGCCCCTTTGTCAAGCTTGCGGCCCAGTGCGGCGCGGCCCTGGTCGCCGCCGCGTTCGCGGAGATTCGCGTCGAGTTCTTCATCGAGAACCACGCCATCACGGCGGCGCTGTCGGCCTTCTGGATCGTTCTGATCATGAATGCGTTCAACTTTCTCGACAACATGGACGGGGCCTCGGCGGGGATCGCCGCGATCGCCAGCGCCATTCTCCTGGTGGCCGCCGCCTTCAACGGGCAGGTCTTCGTGGGCGGACTAGCCATCGTCTTCATCGGCACGCTGGTTGGCTTTCTGGTGTTCAATTTCCCCCCGGCGTCGATCTTCATGGGCGATGCCGGCTCGCTGGTGATCGGTTTTTTCGTGGCCCTGCTGACGCTGCGCACGACGTACTATCAGCAGGACGCGAGCGGGCCGTGGTATCCGGTGCTCATGCCGCTGGTGGTGATGGCGGTTCCGCTATACGACTTCGTCAGCGTCATCTCGCTGCGGCTACGCCAGGGCAAGAGCCCGTTCGTCGGGGATACGCAGCATTTCTCGCATCGTCTGAAACGACACGGGCTCACCGACACGCAGACCGTACTGATGCTATACCTCGCCACGCTCTGCTGCGGCCTGGGGGCGACGTTTCTCTACCAGGTCAACCTCACCGGCGCCGTTCTCATCTTCGTGCAGACGTTCCTGATCCTGGCGATCATCGCCATCTTCGAAAGCACCGTCCGACATGGCAAAGACTCGCACTAAAGCCAAGTCCGTCTCCGGACCGTCCAGGCTGTTGGAGTACGTCTTGCTGGGCCTCTGCCTGTGCGTGGTAGCCTTGCGTGCCACGTATACCGAGGCCCCAACGGCCAGTACTTCTACCCTGCCGGGCAGTCTGGCCGATACGGTGTACAGCCTCACGCTTTCGGCCATGCTGATTTTCGCGCTGATGCTCTGGTTACTCCTGGGAATCTGGCGGGGGCAACTGACCTATCGTGTCACCGGGATCGAGATCGGGCTGGGGCTGTTCCTGCTGGCCGCCGTCCTCGCGGGACTCGGCGCTGCGGACAAGCGGCTGGCCATCACCCACGTCATGATGTTGCTCGGCCCGATTGTCGGAGCGATCCTGCTGGTTCAACTGCTCGATTCGGCCGTCCGCATCCGCCTGGTGCTCCTGACCGTCGCGGCGCTGGGCGTGGTATCGACATACCAGTGCACCGAGCAGCGACTGGTGAGCAATGAAATCACAATCGAGCAATACGAGAAATCGCCAGAGACCCTGCTCGAACCGTTGGGCATCGAGCCGGGTAGCTTCCAGCACTTCCTCTTCGAGCACCGGCTCTACTCGCGCGGGATTCGGGGCTTTTTCACCACGAGCAACTCGGCCGCGTCCTTTGCGTTGATGGCGGCCTTTGCCGCCGTCGCTATACTGCTAACAAAACCGGCTGTGGACCAAAGCGAGCGCACCCGGACCCACCCTCTGTTGTATCCTGGCCTGGCTGCGGCCATCGTCGTTGCCGGGCTCCTGCTGACGCAGAGCAAAGGAGGCATTCTCGCGGGCGTGGTCGCGGCCTCTCTGTTTGGCCTGTGGGTGGTTCTGCGCCCGTGGCTGGCAGCCCAGCGCAAGACGGCGATGGTACTCTTCGGGACACTGGCCGTGCTGGCGATCTCGGCAGTAAGCTACGCCGCCGTTTCCTACGGGCTGAAGCACGGGCGACTGCCCGGCGGCAACTCCATGCTGGTGCGGTGGCAGTATTGGCGGGCTTCGGCGCAGATGATCGCCGACCATCCGCTGACCGGCGTCGGGCCCGGCAATTTCGCCCACAGCTACCCCCGCTACAAGCCGGCGGCCGCCCTGGAATCGGTGGCCGATCCACACAACTTCCTTCTAAGCATTCTGGCACAGTACGGCCCACTCGGCCTGGTCGCCTTTCTAGCCATGGTCTTTATCCCGCTGGGCGCCAGCACGCTTGCTGCCGCCCGGGGCGCGGCAGCACAGGTCGAGGAGCGACCATCCTCGGGCCACCGTCTGATCCTGACTATGCTGGGCGTGATAATCGGGGCTTTGCTGCTGATCAGGCCAGGGCTCATCCCCATGTCATCAAGCGGCGCGAACGAGGTGGTGTTCTACGAGATCATGGTTCTGTACGTCGCTCCAATCGCGGCGTTTCTGATCGGATTCCTAATGCTGGCAGCTCCACTCGGGGTCGAATCTACGAGGCGAACGGGTCCAGCGTGGGCCCCCATTGTCGTGCTGCTGGCGTGCGCTGTCATCGGGGTGCTCGTCCACAACCTGATTGACTTCGCCCTCTTCGAGCCCGGCGTCTGGACGGCTTTCTGGATGTTGATCGCTTGTCTCATTGCGGCCGGTATACAGCGTCGCGGCCATGCTCCCTCCACCATGCGCGGCCTTCAGTGGTGGCGTGTGATCGCCCCTGTTGTCGTCCTGGGCATCATAGGCGCGTATCGTCATTTCGCATGGCAACCGGTCTATGTCACAACCAGCAAAATCCAGCGGGCCCAATTCGCGGCCTCCTGGGAAGATTTCGAACGGGCACACCGTCTACTCGACGCCGCCGCGGCCGCCGATCCGTTGTCGTCCGCATCGCTGAGTCTCAACGGCAGGCTGTATCTCCAGAGGTCCGAGAGCGCCGGAGAGGATCGGGCCATGTTCCTCAAGCAGGCGGTCACCTGTTTTGAGACGGCTGCGGATTTGAATCCGGCAGACTACAAGAATTTCGAAAAGGCGGGTATCGCTCATCGCCGGCTGGGGCAGAACCAGAAAGCCTACGACTGGTATCTACAAGCGGCTGAGCGTTATCCAGGCCGCGGCCGGCTCCATTTCCAGCTCGGCCAGATTGCCGATGACCTTAGCCGACCGATTGAGGCGCGGGAGCACTACGCTGAGGCGGTCAGAATCGAAGACGCGTTTCGCAACCAGTTCCGGGAGATGTACCCCGACCGTGAGCAGGTGGTCAGTCGTCTGGGCGAACCGAACTACCGTATCGCCCAACAACGTCTCACGGAATTGTCACCGTGAGACGACGGCGTCACGCCATCAGGAGAGCTTCACCATGACCTCATCGGGAATGTCGAAGTTGGCGTAAGCGTTCTGCACGTCGTCATGGTCGTCGAAGGCCTCCATGAGAGAAACGATGCGCTTGGCGACCGCCTCGTCACCGATCTCGACCATGTTTTGCGGCATCATCGAGATCTCGGCCACTTCCATGGGGATCTCCTTCTCCTCCAGCGCCTTCTTCAACTCGTCATAGGCCGCGGGGTCGCACGTGATCTCGAAAACGTCCCCCGTGTTTTCCATATCCTCAGCCCCGGCACCGAGCGCCAGTTCCATCAGATCATCCTCGTTGACGTTCGACGTGCCGACGGTGATGAGCCCCTTCTTGTTGAACATCCAGTTCACACAGCCCGTGGTACCCAGGGAGCCGCCGTGCTTCTCGAAGATGCGCTTGACTTCCGGGCCCGTACGGTTGCGGTTGTCCGTCAACGCCTCGACCATGACCGCCACCCCGCTGGGGCCGTATCCCTCATACAGGACTTCTTCGTAATTGGCGCCCTCAAGGTCGCCCGTGCCCTTCTTGACCGCCTTCTCGATGGTATCCTTGGGCATATTGGCAGCCTTGGCCTTGTCGATCGCGTACCGCAGCGTCAGATTCGCCGACGGGTCGCCGCCCCCATTCCGGGCCGCGACAATGATCATGCGAGCGAGCTTGCTCCAGACCTTGCCTCGCTTGGCATCGTTGGCTGCCTTCTTATGCTTGATTCCCGCCCAATGTGAATGCCCTGCCATGCTGACTCCTCAACAACCTCGTGTTCAGTCAATCCCAGTCGTTGACAACCAATTCCAAACTGGAGATTATAACGCAGTTTCTCCTCCATCCAAGGCGATTTTTCGCAAAACTTCATCTGGAGCGACCGCTGCTCGTGGGGGCCGCAGCGTTGCAGCAGGTCGGCCTGGACACTTGCCTGAACCGTCGCCTTCCACTAGGATGTCCGTCAAAGCATGATCGGAGTCAGAAGCTTTCAGGAGTGGACATCCATGACCAACAGACAGACAGGGAAACTGGCTGCCCTCATCGGCTTGCCGGTGGCGTGGGCAACACTGTCGGCGTTAACCGGCTGCACGTCCCCGGCCAGCCGAGCCGCGGAGACCCGGCAGCCGCTATTCAATGGCCGGGATCTGACCGGCTGGACCGTCAAGTGCAAGCCGGCCGATCGAGGCAAGAGGTTCTGGAAAGTCGAGGACGGCGCCATCGTCGCCAACTCGCTGGGACACGAAGGCCACGACTACGTCTGGCTGGTCACGGACCGCGAATACAGCGATTTTCGCTTGCGCGTCCGTTTCCAGGCCTACCGCGAGAGCCCGGGCAACAGCGGCATCCAGATTCGCAGCCGGTACGACGACGCGGCCGGCTGGCTCGACGGTCCCCAGATCGACATCAACCCGCCCGGCCCCTGGCGCACCGGCATGATCTGGGACGAAACGCGCGGCTCGGGTCGCTGGCTTTATCCCGACGTCCCCAAAGGCCAGTGGGTCAACAAGACGATGGCCAACCCCGATCTGGTCTTCTACTATGCCGACGATGACCCGGCTGCCTGGAACACCTTCGAGATCGAGGCGGTCGGGACGCAAATCACCGCCCGGCTCAACGGCCTGCTCGTGACTGACTATGAGGGGACGGGTATCCTCAACGACGAAACGCATCGTAACCATCGTGTCGGGATGCAGGGCCATATCGCGTTGCAGATTCACAAGAACGACCAGGTCAAGATCCGCTTCCGCGACATCGTCATCAGAGACCTCTCATCACGATGAACGCTCGTTCTACGGCAAGTTCCGGCCTCTCGGCTGGAGTGGCAGGACCGCGCTCATCGCGCTCGTGGGCGCCACCGGGTTGTCCGTATTGGTGCTGGCTGCCGCTCGCATCCGAGGCACTGCAGCATGACCGGGTCTCATCACCGCCGGCACTGTATTGACGGCAGCTCTGCGACTGATGTAGGGGCCCCACCTCCGCTTCGTCTTCTGATTTCCGGCCGCGACCTGTCTGTCGGCTTCAGTCTTGCTTGCGGGTGAGCCTGTCGTACTCCATCTCGAACTGTACCAGATGCCGCGCCTCCTCCTCCGCTAATTCCAGCAGCACGTCGTGCAGGTGCTTCTCCGCCGCAACGCCGGCCAACTCCACGTAGAAGCGAAACGACCGGCGCTCCTTGCGAACGGCCAGAGACAGAACATCCTGGTAGTCCATGTCGGCCCCGATTTGGTCGTCCGCGGCATAATCCGGCCGTCCCACTTCGAAGAGCCGGCCGACGGTCTGGGCCACCAGCCCCTCCTTCATCATCTCCAGTTCCAGTCGGGCCTTGTGCCGCAGCTCTTCTTCGCTCAGGCTCTCGAACAGGGATTGCATCGCCGGGTTCTTCGTTCGGCCGGCCAGCTCCATGTAGAATTCAGCCGCCTGAACCTCCCGTGTGATAGCCAGTTCGATCGCTTCGCCCAGGGTACTCACCTCGCCCATCGTCTGTCTCCATCAACGCATGCCGTTGCGACCCATGCGAAAACCGCCCCCACCCAGCTCCGGTAAGACTGAAACGGCGACAAGAGCATACCCCACGGGGGCCGCTCACAACAACCTTTTTCTCGTCGTCTCCCAGATCGTACCGAGCGCATCTGGAGGTCGTCGAGGCACCGGCAGAATGGGCCCGATAACCCACCCCGACAACGGGAGGGGTCTTGGGCCAACTCACGACGAACGTGGCAGTTACGCCGATTTTGCAGTTTTTTTCTTGACGCGGGTTTAGCGATTCCCTAACGTGGACGAGCAAGAGAGTAACTGTGGACGAACAGGGTTACGAATCGTCCCGTACCCCTAGATGTGATGCGGTGTATCATTCACGCTATGGGGTGGACAAGGTGAGGCGAGCATGACCGTGTTCGTCTCAGGGAATGGTAGCAAAGCTGCAAAGACACCTTTGTGCCGTCGCGTGCCGGTGGGAATCCACTCGGTTCCTTCGGGTTTGGGCGCGATACGCAAAAGTGAAATTCCAGTGAAACGAAATCGACGCGCAAAAATCGATCGCATTTCCGCGAGGGAGTAGGGATATTGAGGCCAGGATCAGCGAACATCCGGGCGGTGCCTGTTGTGCAACTGCCGGTTAGGCCAAGCGTACGCCAGGCCGGTTGCTGGTGTCGCTAGTTCTCTGCCCTCCTTGGTCGTTGATTTCGCATTTCGCGCTCACCGCTTTGCAGTCTCCCTGCCGGCCTGTCCGTGTTGCGTCCGCAGAGAATGTTATTTCTCAACGCTGTGGCGTGGAAAGGTAGGAAACATGGACGCCTTATTGATGCAGCTATCTTTGGGGGCCTGGCTTGCCTCCCTCATCGCCTTCATCCTGGGCATGTGTCTGGTCATCATGGTCCACGAGATGCTCCGGCGGGCCCGGGAAAAGACCAGGGGCGAGGATCTCCAAAGGCAAATTGACGGGGCCAAGAAGGAGGCGGAGAACATCATCAAATCCGCCCAGATCGAAGCGGCCAGTGAGGCCATCAAGAAGAAAGAACAGTTCACCAACGAGGCCAACCAGATTCGGGCGGAACTGCGGGAAACGGAAGCGCGGCTGTCCAAACGTGAGGATACCCTGGACCGCCAGGCCGACCAGCTTCAGCAGCAGGAGAAGGCCCTGAAGAAACGTGACCAGGATCTGGATCGTCGATTGCGGAATCTGGAACTGAAGGACAAGCAACTAGCGGTGGTGATGGCTCAGCAGAAGAACCAACTGCTGAAGATCACAGCGATGGGCATCGATGAAGCCCGGGAACTGCTGCTCAAGCGTCTGGAAGACGAGTGCGAACACGAGATGTCGTCGCTGATCCAGCGGAAGGTCGAGGAAGCGCAGGAGATCGCCGACGGCAAGAGCCGAGAGATTCTCAGCACGGCTATCCAGCGTTATGCCGCCGAGCAAACCTGCGAGGTTACGGTTTCGACCGTGGATATTCCGAACGACGATATGAAGGGTCGCATTATCGGCCGCGAGGGCCGCAACATCCGGGCCTTCGAGAAAGCCACCGGCGTCGACGTCATCGTGGACGACACGCCCGGCATGGTCGTCGTCAGCGGGTTCAGTCCCGTCCGGCGTGAGGTCGCCCGGCTCTCGATGGAGAGGCTGATCCAGGATGGCCGCATCCATCCTTCCCGGATCGAGGAGTTGGTGACCCAGACCCGCAACGATGTCAATGCCAAGGTGATGCAGCTCGGCAAGGATGCGACCGTCGAAACCAACGTCCGAGGCCTGTCCAATAAGGTCATCAGCCTGCTCGGCGCCTTGAGCTATCGTACCAGCTACGGGCAGAACGTGCTGCGCCACAGCGTCGAGGTCGCCTTCCTCAGTCAGGTGATGGCCGAGGAACTGGGGCTGGATGGGTCGATCGCCCGCCGGGCCGGTCTGCTCCACGATATCGGCAAAGCCATCGACCACGAAGTCGAGGGCAGCCACCCCGAGATCGGGGCGAACTACCTCAAGCGCTTCAATGAATCGCCCATCGTGCTCAACGCGGTCGCCGGCCATCACGGGGACCTGCCGCCGGACAACCCCTACACCCCCCTCGTGGCCGCCGCGGATGCGATCAGCGCCTCGCGACCGGGCGCCCGCCGCGAGACGCTGGAGCGGTACATCAAGCGGCTGGAGAAGCTGGAAGAAATCGCCACCGGCTTCAACGGTGTGGAAACAGCTTACGCCATTCAAGCCGGCCGCGAAATCCGTGTGATCGTCGATGCCAACGAGGTCGATGACGAATCGGCCATGAAGGTGGCCCGCGACATCGCCAAGAAGGTCGAGGACGAGATGACCTATCCGGGCGAAATTCAGGTGACGCTGTTGCGTGAAGTTCGTTGCGTGGAGTATGCTAAATAGGCACTACCGTAGCCGTCTCAATGGCGAGGCCGGAAGGACACGATGAGGGTAAACATACTGTGCATAGGCGATATCGTCGGACGCCCGGGCCGTCGTGTCCTCGCGGACAAGCTCAAGGGCCTCATTCGGGAGCGGTCGGTTGATTGCGTGATCGCCAACGCCGAGAACGCCGCCGGCGGTTCGGGGCTGACGCCCCAGATCTACGACAAGCTGCTCCGTTATGGCGTGAACCTCATCACCCTGGGCGACCATACCTTCCGCAAGCGCGACATCATCGAGACCCTGGAACGCACCGACAACATCACCCGGCCGGTCAATTTCTCCGAACACGCGGCCGGGCGCGGAATCGCTTTGTACAAGACTAGCAAGGGGCCGGTCGTGGGCGTCCTGACGCTCATTGGCCGGCTCTTTATGAAGCCCGCCGACTGCCCCTATACCGCGGCCGACAAATGGATCCCTCGGCTGCAAAAGGAGGCCGACATCATCGTGGTCGATTTCCACGCCGAGGCCAGCAGCGAGAAGATCGCGATGGGCTACCACCTCGACGGGCGGGCCAGTTGCTGCTTCGGCACCCACACCCACGTGGTCACGGCCGACGAGTGCATTCTGCCCAAAGGCACCGCCTACATCACCGACGTGGGCATGACCGGCGCCCACGACTCGGTGCTCGGGCGTAAGAGCAGTAGCGTCCTGAAGGCCTTCCGCACGCAGATGCCGGTCCCGTTCGAGATCGCCACGGGCGATGCCCGCATCAACGGCATCCTCGTCACCGTCGACAGCAACAGCAAGCAGGCCGAGCGCATCGAGCGCATCCGCGTCGACGGCGACTACGAGGACACGACCCGCTACGACAGCGACGACGGCCGCGCCGAGTACTACAACAACAACTTCTGACCCCCCGCCACCCTGCGGGCCATTCAGCACTACACGGAGTTCCGCAACAAGCGGGCCGACAGCGTGAACTGTCATCCCTTGTTTACTAAGTGGATGCTGTCTTCTACGACCTTACACGCTGCTTGTAGAACGTCTCCTGAGCGAAGCCGAACGGATGCGGACGTCGTCGATCAGGCCGACATGATTCCTGCCGCATCACTCAGCGGTCGTGAACTGCCAGACGTCGCCTTCCCATGCGCTGGTGGCCTCGGCCTCATTGATCTCGTTGATCTTCCAGTAGTAGGTCTGGCCGGGGTCAAGGAGCTCGGGAAGGTAACTGTTCTCAGTGACGGTATCTACCAGTGCCGTGCCATTCACCACAGCCTGC
>CP070782.1:1495627-1503700 GCA_020346325.1 Phycisphaerales bacterium | reverse complement strand
GTGGTTGGCCTTGGGATCATCCATTTCTGGGCCTGGAACAAGATGGCGTGGATATGGGATTTGTGGGTGGAGAAAGCCGAAAGAGAAAAAGGGTATGGTACGGCCTTGCTTAAAGGAATGCTCAAGGCCGCAAAGAAGGGCGGTGCCAGGGTCGTGATGGACGTCGGCGCGCCTAATCCTCATGCCGATTCGCTGTCTAAGTTGCTCGTCAATAACGGCTTTCGCATATGCGGCTCAAACGACCGTTGGTTTGCCGATCAGAAGAACGCGACGGCTGTCTTTTATGGTTACGATTTATAAAAGGAGAGATCATGGCTAAAAAGAAAGATACATTAGTGCCCTACGACCAGGTATCGCCCGGATTTGAAGCGGTGTACACCGGAGAGACCTCCTCTACGCCCGTGCAAGAGTGCGAGGGGCACACTACTCGACTCTATTCGGACGAGAATGGCAACCTCATAGGCCAGTGGTGCACTATTCCCTGGATCTTTCCGAATGAGGAAGGTGAATGGCCCCAAAGCGCATGGGACGATACGGTCAAGCGTCTGCATGAAATGCAGGGCAAGCTGGGACCATTGACCGATAGCATTCGTCTGCTTCGCTGCCACATCACCAGTCTTATTCCTTGTGATAGCGGCCTGCCGGTGACCGTGGACGAGTTACTGTTTGCCATTGCTCGGGGGGAACTGGAACGGTCATCTTTCAAAAACGGATGCCTGTGCACGGGTCTGGCGTCTGAGCAACTGAAGACCAGCCAGCCGCTGCACGGAGAGAGTATGAGAACGATCCATGCGTTCTTCGAGGCTTACCTCGCGGGCCGGTCGAGGGAGGACTGCCTGGAGGCGTTCCCGCAGGCGGCGGGGTTCATCAGCCGATCCTACGAATGGCTCGGCGCGGTTTCGCAATTGAGCACGATCCAGAGGAAGATGCTGGATCGAATGCTCCTGATGATTGATTTTTTCGCCAAAGCGAGTAGAACCACGGGCCCCACGGCCGACACCCAATCGGCCCTGGAGGAAGCTGACCTTCAAGAATTGGAGGCTTTGGGCCAGGACCTGTTCTCTGACGAAAACGGACGCGGCCCCCGTCTCGATGCCGAGATCGCCGACCTGGCCGGACTGCCGAAGATTCATCCCCAATGGAATCCGGAATATAAGAAGACCCTCGATGAGATTGAGGAGCCTAGCAAGAAAGAACTATACGAGGTCTGCTGTGCAATTGCCGCCGGCGTCCAATCGCTATCCGATTGTCTTCACAACACATTTCGCTACATTGAAGGGTGGATTCATGGCATCGGAACCGGTCGATTGAGTATCCCCACACGCAAGGCCCAAACCGAAAAACAACGACTGGGCCATCTGCTGTTTGGCTATGCACTGGGCCTGGACAAGTGGCTGATGCGTGTCCCCCTGCAATTCCTCCTGCTGGATCTCGGACACATCGACCTTGGCTTTGATCCAAGAAACGACATCCTTCGGGTCTACGCCTGTCTGGGCGAAGAGGTAACGCCGGTCAAGGAATGGCTGGCGGCCTGTCTCTGGTACAATCTCGTTCACAACGAGCAAGGCGGACTGATCAGTGGTTGGTCACATGCCCACACGGACCTCATTCAGCGGTGTAAGGACAAGGGCGTCACCGTTGATGAGTGGATGGATTCCGTCTTGTCGGTCGACAAGCAGGCGAAGGAGGGCTGAAGAATCCGTCCTGAAAAGGAGACCGACTGGTCTCCTGTTGAGAAACGCAGTGAATGTTCGGTGAGGAAAGATGAAAAATACAGCTCAATTCTTGAGAGACAAGAAGTCGCGTGGCGAGCGTATCGCCATGCTAACGTGCTACGACTATCCGACCGCGCTGTGGGAAGAGGAGGCGGGTGTGGATGTCATGCTCGTCGGTGACAGCGTGGGCACCAATGTGCTGGGCTATGAGAGCGTCAGAGAAGTCACGCTGGAGAACATCATCCACCATGTGAAGGCGACCGCGCGCGGAGCGAGCACGGCCTACGTGCTGGCCGACCTGCCTTACGGTACCTATGACAACAGCGCGGACGCCCTGCTCGGCGCGCAGGCTTTGCAGGACGCGGGCGCGGACGGGGTCAAGTTCGAGGGGTTTCGGCCGGACATCATTTCGCACTTGACGACCCGTGGCGTGGAGGTCTGCGCCCATTTGGGCTTGAACCCGCAGATCCACGAGAAGCACGCGCTCCAGGCCAAGACCGCCGATACGGCTCTGCATCTTGTCGATGAGTCGCTGGCGCTGGAGGCGGCCGGCGCCTTTATGATCGTCTATGAGCTGATTCCGGAGGAAGTGGCCCGCGAGGCGACGAAGCAGCTGGCCATTCCGACGATCGGCATTGGGGCGGGCCGTTACACGGATGGACAGGTGCTCGTGGTGCTCGACGCGCTGGGAGCCAATGCGTTTGAACTCAGGCATAACCGGAAATACGAGGACTTTCGAGCGCGGGGGACGCAGGCCATACGACAGTACGTCGAGGACGTTCGGAAGGGCCTGTTCCCACAGGCGACAAACGTTCGGCACCTGCCGGAAGCCGAGGCGGCGAAACTGGCCGAGCGGATTCGTGAGTACCGCCATGGGGGAACACCGGGAAGGAATTCGCAGAAGATGATCGGGCGTGTCTAGCCGGTACGGACGTCAGGAAAGGACAGGACAATGGCGAGGGAGTGTAGATCGTGGTGGCGCAATTGTGCCGTGGAGGCGGACGAGGAGATCCTGGAGATCGACGCTCTGGAAGACCGCGTTGGCCCGATCGATGCCAACACGACGAGGATTCGCGAACTGATTTCGTGTCTCGAACTGTGCCATCACAAGGCCGAGCGGTGGGTCGAGAGCATCATTGAGGCGATTGGCACAGGCGAGACTCAGAAGGGGCTGGGCACGCGCCCGCCCGGGCAAACACACCCGGCCGAAACAGTCTGGCAGAATGCCTGTGCCGCCCTGTCGGCCTGGTGTGCCGGCTGTCCGCCCGGTTCGCTCGAGCTGACGGTCGGCACCGTCGCCGCCCCGCAGCTACTTGCGGGCCTCGGCGAGCGGTCGCCTTTGAAGGAATGGCAGGTTCAAAGAGTGGTCGAGAGGATTCGCAGTCTCATCGGCTGGCCGCAGTCGGACAGCGACCCAGCCACAGCGTACGTGTGGCTGCTGTTCAGTGAGGATGCGTCGGAATCGCCCTACCGCAAGCGATGCCCGCCGCGCTATCAGGAGCATGAGGAGTATTGGCTGGCGACGGCAAGGACACTTCTGCACGACACCGACAACGGCAAGGCACGTGAGCTGTCGCTGGGGCTGGCCATCGACATGCTTTGGCCGTGCCACTGGCGGTTCGTGGAGAACCTGCAGATCGTGCTCGAGGCGATCGGTGGCGGACTGCATCTGAAACGGCCCTACGCGGCGTGTGGGCGGAACATACGGTTGGTGCCGAACGGCGCACGAATGGAGACGGTGTGCAGGACGCTGCGCCGCTTCGGCCGCACGGGCGGAGGTGACGGCGAGATCGACGAGGCGATTCTGGACCAGTTCGGGGAAGTCACGAACACCAAGAGATGGCTGGCCCTGTCCCTGGAGAAGACGATTCGGCTGCAACTGAATCCGTCGGCCGAGATGGAGGCACTGTGCGCCCTGGAGGGACCGGCCTGGATCAAGGAGTAGCCGGCCGATAACCCCCGGCCGGGAAATTGGCACTCAACTCGACAGCGAGGCGATGTTGAGGTTCTTGGCGGCGGCGGTTTCGTTGGGGCGTGAGACGCACGTCGTAACCGGGGCGGCCTTGAGTTGTTCGGGGTCCCTTTCCGCCAGCTCGGCGATCTCGATCATCGCGGCGATGAAGGCGTCGAGCGTCTCTTTGCTCTCGGTCTCGGTCGGCTCGACCATCATGGCCTCTTTGACGATGGTCGGGAAGTACACCGTGGGCGGATGGAACCCGCGATCGATCAGGGCCTTGGCGACATCCAGAGCGTGGATCCCCTGCTTGGCCATCGCCTCGGTCGTGCTGAAGACGCACTCGTGTTTGCAGACCGTGTCGACCGCCGGCTGGTAGTAGCCTTTGAGCTTGCAGCGGATGTAGTTGGCGTTGAGCACGGCGTTCTCGGCCACCCTGGCCAGCCCCTCGGCGCCCAGCATGAGGATATAGACGTAGGCCCGCAGAACGATACCGAAGTTGCCGTAAAACGGGGCGACGTACCCGATCGACTTGGGCCGATCGTATTCCAGCGCGTAGGTCCCGTCGTCGCGCTTGACCACGATCGAGACGGGCAGGAACGGCACGAGCTTCTCGCCGACCCCCACCGGTCCGGCCCCGGGGCCACCGCCGCCGTGCGGCGTCGCGCAGGTCTTGTGCAGATTGATGTGCACGATGTCGAAACCGAAATCGCCCGGCCGCGCCTTGCCTACGATGGCGTTCAGATTGGCGCCGTCGTAGTAGGCCAGGCCATCGACGCTGTGGATCAGATCACAAATCTCGCGGATGTGCGGATTGAAGAGCCCCAGGGTATTGGGACAGGTCAACATCACGCCGGCCACGTCCTCGCAGAGTTCCTTCTTCAGTGCCTCGATCCCCATCACGCCGTTGGCATCACTGGGCACCGTGACCACGCGGTAGCCGGCGATCGCCGCACTGGCGGGATTGGTGCCGTGGGCGCTGTCGGGGGCCAGGATGATGCTCTTGCCGTTGCCTCGGTCGCGATGATAGGCAGCCATGATCATCATGCCGGTCAGCTCGCCATGCGCGCCGGCCATCGGCTGCATCGTGAAGCCGGCCATGCCCGTGATCTCGCGCAACAGCAGGTCCATATCGTACAGGATCGCCAGCGCCCCTTGCGTAAGCATCCCCCCCATGCGCAACTGGGGCAGCAGCGGATGCAGATGGGCGAACCCGGGATAGGCGGCGATGCGCTCGGCCACCTTGGGGTTGTACTTCATCGTGCAGGAACCGAGGGGATAGAAGTTCGTATCGACCCCGAAGTTACGGCGGGACAGCTCGGTGAAGTGACGCACGACGTCCAACTCGCTCAATTCAGGCAGCGCGGCGCTCCGACCGCGCAGAAGTTCTTCGTTGATATTGATCGTCGTCGGCACATCGCTGGGGCCCAGGGCCACGCCCCGACGCTCCGGCACGCTCTTTTCGAACAGCAGCTTCATGTCACGCTCTCCAAGAATCAGCGGCAGGCGCAGCTTGCCGCTGGATAGGTCCAATAGGACCTATGGGACCTATTCACAGGACGCTCTCCAAAGCCTCGGCCAACATGCCGATCTCCTGTTTGGTGCGCTTCTCGGTTACGCAGATCAGCATCGAGTTCTCCATCCCCTCGTAGTATCGGCTCAAAGGGAACCCGGCGGCAAAACCCTTCTCAATCAGTTTCGCGATCACGTCGGCCGCCTCGCACGGCAGATCCAGGACGAACTCGTTGAAGAACCACTTCGCCCTGAAGTGCGGCTGGACGTCCGGGATCGCGGTCAAACGCTGGTAGGCGTAACTGGCCTTGTCGGCACAGCGCTGCGCCGTCTCTTTCAAACCTTCCTTGCCTAACAGAGACAGATACACCAGCGCGGTCAAGGCACACAAGGCCTCGTTAGAACAGATGTTCGATGTCGCCTTGTCTCGACGAATATGCTGTTCGCGGGCTTGGAGGGTTAGGACGAAGGCGCGTCGGCCTTCGCGATCGGTGGTTTCGCCCACCACGCGTCCCGGCATGCGCCGTACGTGCTGCTTACGCGCAGCCATGAACCCCAGATACGGCCCACCGAACGACATGGGCATCCCCAGGCTCTGGCCTTCGCCCGTGACGATATCAGCCCCCATCGCGCCGGGCGTTTTCAGAATGCCCAGCGAGATCGGGTAGCAGGAGACAATCAACAACGCCCCTTTGGCGTGAGCCGCCTCGGCCAGGTCGGTCACATCATCGATACAACCGAAGAAGTTCGGGTTCTGGACGATAATGGCCGCGGTCTGGTCGTCGAGCCGGCCGAGGATCTCGGCGCGATTGGCCAAGCCGTTGACACAATGGGTCTCGTCCAGGTCGATCTTCAAATTCCGGGTATACGACTCGATCATCACGCGATAGATCGGGTTGACGCTGTCGTCGATGATGACCTTGTTGCGCCCCGTGATGCGCAGCGCCATCATCATCGCTTCATACATGGCGGTCCCGCCGTCGTAGAGCGAGGCGTTGGAGACCTCCATGTCGGTGAGGCGGCAGATGGCCGATTGGTATTCATAGATCGCCTGCAACGTCCCCTGGGACAGTTCGGGCTGATACGGCGTATAGGCCGTGTAGAACTCGCTGCGCGAGATGATCGAATAGATCGCCGACGGAATGAAATGATCGTAGAAGCCCCCGCCCAGAAAGAGCGTCAGGTCCACGGAGTTCTTGCCCGCCAGGTCGGCCAGTCGGCTGCGCACCTCCTGCTCGCTCAGGCCGGCCGGCAGATCGAAGGATTTGGCCATCAGTTCGGCTGGAATATCGCCGAAGAGGCCCTCCATCGTCAGGCCGATGGCCTTAAGCATTTCCTGCTGCTGCTGATCCGTGTTTGGTATAAAAGGCATGCACTGCGCTCCGAAGAATAGGTCCCATAGGACCTATAGGACCTATAGCGTCTCCAGGAATTCCTTGTACTGCGCGGCATCCATGAGATCGTCGAGCGGGGCTTTGTCGGTGATCTGAACCTTGCAGATCCACCCACCCTCATAGCAATCCTCGTTGATCAGTTCGGGCCGCGTGTTCAACTCGTCGTTGATCTCGGTGACCTTGCCCGCCACGGGGCAGTAAACGTCGCCGGCAGCCTTGGAGCTTTCGACCACCGCGATTTCCTTGTGGGCGGCGAATTCCTTGCCCACCTCCGGCAGTTCCACAAACACCAACTCCCCCAGTTGCTCCTGGGCGTGGTCCGTGATGCCAATCGTCGCGACCTCCCCTTCGACCTTGGTCCACTCGTGATCTTTGGTATACAGCAGTCCGTCAACAACCATACTTCCAGCCTCCCGTCAAAACTTTGCAAAGCGACCGACCACGGTCCCCGCCAGATCGGCCTCTGCTGTTTGCCCTTTGTCCATGCGCTCGCATCGGCCCTGTTGCACCTGACTGGCGCTGCGGGCCAGATAGTACGCCCCAACCGTATTTCCCTCCCGGGCCTCGGCGCGGGCGATGTAGGCGAGGGCATACTGGCTTTTGCCGGCCCTGGCGCTGCTGAGTATCCAGCCGATGCAGGCCCCCTGGCCGTCCAGGATCGGGTCGTCGGGCCGCACGGGCCGGACGCCCCTGGCTGCTGAGAACTCCAGCCGCGCCACCTGCAAGTCGTACGACCGGGCCCCCTGTGCCATCGGGGCCCGGCCGATGAAGAAGTCTTTGTCCAGCTTGACCGCCCAGCCGTACCCCGCCTCGAAGGGGGAAATCCCGAAGGGGCCGGCCAGTTCATGTCCGTACAGGGGCAAGCCCGCCTCGATTCGCAGGCTGTCGCGAGCCCCCAATCCGCAGGGCAACACGCCGAGCGATTGCCCCGCCTCCAAAATGGCATTCCACAACTGAGGAGCCTGCTCGGGGTGAACGAATAGCTCGAAGCTCACGCTCGCACCGGTGTAGCCGGTGGTCGAGATCAGACAATCGATTCCGCCCAGAGACGCCTCGAAAAAGGCGAAGCTCTTGAGATTCGTCAAACATCCCCGCATCGATGCCTCGCCGGCGAGCCTCACCAGAACCTCACTCGAGGCCGGTCCCTGCAGAGCCAGATCGACACGGGCTTGGTCCCCCACCGCCAGGTCCCGCAGGTCCCGGATCGTCGGGGCACATTCCAGCTTTCGCCCGGGCTCGGCCACATCGAGCACCGCCTTACCTGCGAGCAGTGCATCGAACCAAGCCTCGATCTTCGGCTCGTTGGCCGCGTTGACCACGATCATGAAGCTTGTCTGCCCCTGGCGATAGATGATGATATCATCCAGCACGGTGCCGGCCGCGTCGAGAACATAGCTGTACTGGGCTCGACCGGCCTGGAGCCTAGAGACGTTGTTCGTGGCCACGGTGTTGAGGAAGGGCTCTGCATCGGCCCCGGAGATCTCCAGTACGCCCATGT
>CP070782.1:1478669-1495527 GCA_020346325.1 Phycisphaerales bacterium | reverse complement strand
TGGACTACGGCGACGGCTGCCGGATTCACAGCATGTGTCGCCAGATCAACGGTACCGATGGCGGCGTGCGTGAGTTCTTCCGCGGCACCCAGGGCGAGACCTGGGGCGGTGGCGGTCTCAAGGCGGGCAAGGAAATCGCAATCCCCGAGTTCGACGACCGCAATCCTTACGTCCAGGAGCATGTCGACATGCTCAACAGCATCATCGCCGAGAAGCCGATCAACGAGGCCTATAACGTGGCGACCTCGACGCTGACGGCCATCATGAGCCGCATCTCGGCCTATACCGGAAAGCTGGTGCGGTGGAAGGACGTGGTGGAGAATGAGAACTCGCCCTACTACAACCTGACGCTCAAACCCACGGCCGAAGATTTCGAGACTGGCAACGTCGTGGCCCCGCCGGATGAGATCCCCGCGGTGCCTGGAAAGGCCTAGGGCCGACGATCAGATTTCAGGCAACGTCTGCCGCTGACAATCGAATGAAAGAAAAGAAGTCGCATCCTTGTCGGGATGCGACTTCTTCTTCATTCACAGTACGTGATCGACGCCGGAGTCTCGTGGAGACTGCTATCCGAGCGATCGACTAATCCAGCGGCACGATTTCCGTGAACTGGATGAATGCCCTTCCCGTCGCCTCATGCGGCTTGATCTCTCCGACCAGCCCCACCTTGCGACCGATGAGGTTCGTCAAATCCTTGCCAACCGCGGCCCCGGTTGGCGCGACGTAGCAAATCGTCTTGCCCGAATCATCGAGCACGCGGTAGCGCTGGGCCTGTCCGACCGCAGAGGAATACACACTGGAACTCTGGAGTTTGCCAATCACCGCGAATTTGCCCAGATTGTCGATCTGAGCCAGCCGGGCCGCCCGCGCCTCGCTGATCTTGGCGGTCGTATTCTCGAGTTCCTTGCTCTGAAGCTCGATCTCCTTGGCGACCGTGCCGGCCAACTCAAACCGTTCGACCTGCTTGAGGGTGAACTCAGCATAGCGAGCCGCCCGGCCACCAGCCTCGTTCCCGGCGATCTCGGCGAGCTTCTCTTTAATCTCGGCATAGTCCTGCTCGGCCAAGGGTTTCTGACGCTGCTCCTTGACCAGCTTGCTCAAGGCATAGTACTCATCAAGCAACTCGGATTCGCCGCGAATCTGCACCTCCGCCGGCGCGGTCGGAGAAGTCGCCCCCGTCACCGGCTCCCCTTCGGGCATGGTTCTCGTCGGAGATTCGGCCGGCTGGAGGAACTGGCTGCTGACCCAAAGATAGGCTCCCTCCGGCGGAGCAATCTTGTAGTACTCGTCCTTCTCTTCGCTCAGCAGCTTCACATGCTGGCCGCGCTGGAGCACAACCTGCTTGCTGATCGAATACATAGGCTCTTCATAGTCCGAGCCGGCGTAAACCCCCGCATTGCTGCCCGTGACAATGCCCATCGTGGGGTTCGCCAGATTGATGCTGACGTACTGCATGGCAATCCAGGAGAAGCACCCCGGAGGCGGAACAATACACGACCAGCCCTGCTGGGTCTTGATCACCTGGACGCGGTCGCCCCTGTAGAGCTTGCCACAGTGATAGAAATTCGTGCCCGGGCCGGAGCGAATGTACACGTCATTGCCGGTGACATCGGCGATATAGGCGCCGGCAGGCTCCTGAGCCTCAGCGGCCATGGGCGTTTCCGCGGGCAGATTCACCTCCTGCTGCGCCCACCCCGTACCGGAAAAGACCAGAACTGCTACGCATAGCAGAATCATCGCTAGACGCCCCCCCCGCGCTGTTCGCCCGGCACGTTCCACGGAATCCATGCGAGCTCGCATATCTTTGCCTCCTATACTGATGTTCCCGTCGATGAGTAAGGAACGACCCCCTGGCAGGGCGATCCGTCAAGCGAGAGATTACCGGTCCACCCCGGCATTGTCAACCCTGAAGTGGCGTTTCCGTGCGATAACTGCCGAAAAAGCGGCGGATCTAGCCCTGCAATCGCGCCAGCTCGTCCCGGCACATCTTCATCTGGGTCTCATCAGAGAGCCGTTCGGCCGCCTGCTGCAGATGCCGTACTGCCTCGTCGGGCTTGTGCAGATAGCGAGAGTAGAGTATGCCTACCATCAACTCGACCTGCTCGGCGTGCTCGTAGTTGCCGTAATGGGTCAGAAATTGTTCGTAGGCCCAGGCGGCCTCAGAGGGCCGCTGGCTGCTGGCCAACTGGTTGGCAATATCGAGCAGATACTGGCGGGGCAGCACCTGTTCGCTGTCGGCTTTCATCAGTTCGACATACAGATTGGCCGCCTCGGCTAGATTCCGCTGTTCCACCCGTTGGCTGATAGCGGTACGGAGGTCCCGAACCTCCACTTCCTTCTGCTTCTCGGCCACCGTCTTCCGCACTTCTCGACCCGCCCCGGGTCGGCGTACCCCCGAGCTTCCGAACGGATCGTAGCCGCCGGCCACGGCATCTCGGTAATGGCGTCGGCGATTCCACTGTTTGAGCATGCTCCAGAGGTCGAAGTTATTGCTGCTGACGAGTCGGGTGGCCAGGAGGAGCAAGGTCACGAAAATACCGAAACCATAGCCGGCCAAATGGGCGTTGTAGGCGATATTGCTTGGCCCCCGAGCCAAGACATTGTCGAGGAAGATCAGCTTCAGCAGGATGAAATACAACGCCGGCACTTCGATGGTGCCGACAAAGAAGAACCAATAGACGATCGTCAGCAGCGTCTGGGGAAACAATACGAGGTAGGCCCCCGTCACGGCGGCCACCGCCCCGCTGGCTCCCATGACTGGTACGGTGGGCGGCCCCGCTTGCAACAGGGCATGCCCCAGACCGCTGAACGCGGCACTACACAAGTAAAAGGCGGTATAGGCCAGATGGCCCAACTTGTCGTTGACGTTCTTTCCGAAGAGATACAGGATGAACAGATTGAAGAAGATGTGCCAGAAATCTGCGTGCAGGAAGGCATAGGTCACAAACGTCCACCAAGGCGACACCCTCGGCCTCAGGAGAAACTCATCGACCCATGGGCGATACCCGACCGTACCGGTTGCGGGATCGATGCCGAATTCAAGCATAAACACCAGAATGTTCACCGCGATCAGCGCATAGTTGGCGTAGGGCGTCCGCCGCGGCTGGATGCTCGTTCGAATCGGTAACAGCATATGGAAGACAACTCAATACAGATTCAGAAGACGATATCAAGGCGGGGTCATTCTAATGGCCCTGGTCCGGATGAGCAAGGGTGAAAAAGCGAACGGCCGGCGCCGTCCTGCTGGCGGAAATGGATCTTGCAGAGAAGACAGTGGTCCGCCCTGGAAGACGCCGTCGACTGCTCCGTCCGCAGCCCCTTCTTCCGCATCATCTCGCCTCTAGAGAAACCGTGCGAACCACAGAGTCCATCCCCAGATCTCAGGGTAAAAAACCTTTCCTCGGCCGCCAAATCCTGATAATTAGTGGCCTTCGCCCCTGGGCAAACCAAAAGAAGACGAAGAATACGTCGGAGGCCGCATGAGAGAAGAGATACTTCAGACACGCAGACGAAATATCCGACGCCAACTGCGCAAGCGGAACATTGACGGCCTGATCCTCACGAAGTCGGTCGATGTCACTTATGTCACGGCCTTTGCCGGGCACGACAGTTGGGCGCTCCTTACCAAGAACGCCGTGTACCTGATCACGGACAGCCGTTACACCGAGCAGGCCCATAACGAGTGCCTCCAAACAACCATCGTCGAGCGCCGGGGCTTCATCTCCGAGGCAACCGGCCGGCTCGTACGCAGGCTCAAGTCCCTCAGAAGCGTCGCTCTGAGCCGATCCATTTCCCTGGCAGCCTACGAAACACTGAAGAAAAGCGTCGCGATACCGCTCAAGAAGGTAGACGGCCTCCTGACGACGGCCCGAAGTATCAAAGACAAGGTGGAAATAGCCGCCATCAAGACCGCTGCCAACACCGCCGCGGTGGCCCTGGAGAACACGAAGCCCTTCTTCAAACCGGGTATTGCCGAGATCGAGCTGGCCGGCATCCTCGATCTGGAGATCCGTCGGCTGGGCAGCAAGAACGGTTTTGAGACCATCGTCGCCTTTGGCCCCAATGCCTCGCGGCCCCACCACCAGCCTTCTCGGAGGAAGCTGCACCGGACCGATACGATCCTGATCGATTTCGGCGCCACCTGCAAGGGATACACCAGCGACATCACTCGCTGCTTCGCGGTGGGCAAGCCGACTGCCGCCTATCGGCACGCCTATGAGGTCGTCACGCGGGCCCAGGCCGCATCCATTGCGACCGCCCGGGCAGGAGCGGAACTGGTGGCGGTCGATGCCGCCGCCCGAGAGGTCATACGCGACAGTGGCCTGCCCGTCCATGGCCACGGAGGCGGCCACGGCATCGGACTGGAGATCCACGAGATTCCCTTCCTCAAGGAAGACGCCCAGGGGACCCTCCAAGCCGGCCAGATCATCACGATCGAACCTGGGGTCTATATCCCGGGGAAGCTCGGTGTCCGGCTTGAGGATGACATTCTCATCACAGACAAGGGCTGCCAGATTTTGACCCGCAGGTGTCCCCACGCAGAACTGCCAATATAAGCGGTACAGGGAGATATCCATTGGTCCGTCCGACATCGTTAGGATACAATGATCCCTTCTGATGGGCGTGGGTGTCCATCTCCAAGTGGGTTTCAGGGCATTCGCCAAAATGAGGAGATTTCTCATGCGTATGCGAGGAATGGTTCTGCTATTGGTGCTTCCAGCCATCACCGCGCCTGCCGGCCTGGCGGCAGAGGTACAGTTTCGCAAGGTCGTCCTCGACCGGACCTTTCGTTCCGAGGGCGTCGCAGTAGCTGATGTCAATCGCGACGGCAGGCTGGACGTCCTGGCCGGCGAGGTCTGGTATGCGGCCCCCGACTGGCAGATGCACGAACTGCTCCCGCCCGGCAAGTACGACGGCAACACGGGCTACAGCCAGACCTTCGCGAACTTCGCCTGCGACGTCAATCGCGACGGCTGGGCCGACTCGGTGATTACGACCATGATGGGCGAGCCCTCGCGCTGGTATGAGAATCCGCAAGGAAGACCGGGCCACTGGAAGGTGCATCAGGGCACGCGCAGCGCCTGCAACGAAACGCCCCTGTTTGCCGATCTGCTGGGCGATGGCAAACCGGTCGCGGTCTGGGCGGTCCAGCCGGAAGGATACATCGCGTGGTTCAGTCTCCCTGAAGACCCCTCCCAGATGTGGGACATGCATATCATCGCCGGCCCGAAAGCTCCCGGCAGCGAACGTTACAGCCACGGCCTCGGCGTCGGTGACATCAACGGCGACGGACGCAATGATGTACTCGTGACAAAAGGATGGTGGGAGGCCCCCCAAGACCGCACTCAGGAGCACTGGCGGTTCCATGAGGCCAATCTCGGGCCGGACTGCGCCGACATGCTGGTCTATGACGTCGACGGTGACGGCGACAGTGACGTTATTACCAGTTCGGCGCACCAGTACGGCATGTGGTGGTTCGAGCAGCGGCCGGACGGCGACGGCAGCTCATTTCAGCAGCACGTGATCGTCGACGATTTTTCCCAAGTGCACGCGCTGCGCTTGGCCGATATCAACCGGGACGGCATCAAAGACGTCGTCACCGGCAAACGTTACTTCGCCCACAACGGCAAGGACCCAGGCAGCGGCGAACCAGCCGTGGTCTATTGGTTCGAGATTCGCCGGCCCGCGTCGGGGAAGGTCGAGTTCCTCCGGCACCTGATCGACGACAACTCCGGAATCGGCACCCAATTCGAGGTCGCGGACGTCGACGCCGACGGGCGACTGGACGTCGTCACGGCCAACAAAAAGGGCGTCCACGTCTTTCTCCAGATGCCGTAGCTACCGCCGGGGCAGACCTTTTTTCTGAACCGGTTTCTGGCCGTCGGGTTTGGGTACGAACATGTCGTCCTTCGTCAAGCCGCAACGGCGGGCCATCATGCGGCTGTAGGCCAGTTGGCCCAGGTCTTTGCCGCCGTTGTTGGTGCCGAACGCGAACTTGGCACCGGCCGCTTTGGCCTTGCGAATGAAACGCTCGCTGGGCAGACGGTAGCGCGCGTTGATCTCGATGGCGATGCCGTTCTTCACCGCCGCAGCGATCACTCTGTCCATGCGCGCCTCCGTCCAAAGCGCGTCGTAATCCTCGGCGATGCACGCGGGTAGAAACGTGGGATTGACGTAGATGTCGATCGGCTCTTCGCTGAAGATCTTCTCAATCTTCCCAACGAGCATCTCCATGAACGCCTGCTTGTCGTCCACCTGCACTTCGTTGGGTATCCAGAGCCGCGTCCGTTTGCCGCGCTGGTCGGTAAACGTCATGCTGTCCGTGAAGACATAGTCGAACCTCGCCACCATCTCCTCGGAGAACAGCCCCACCCACTCGCGGCCCTCGGCTTGCATGGCCTCATAGACCGGCCGGCCGTCGAGTTTCTTCAGAAACGGTTCGAGCGCCGCGTCATTGGTGGTGGGAAAGCCGACGCCACAGTTCTCGGCAATCCCGAACTTCACGCCCCGCCGCTGCGAAACCGCGATGGCCTCTTCCAGCGTCAGACCGCCCTTGAGATGCACGTGGTAGTCGACGATCGGAAAGTCGAGTACGGGCAGCGGCCGGACATAAATGTTCGTGTAGCGCACGGTGCTTCCGGGATCGTGCCCCTGCAGCGCGAACGTGCCCCGACCCAACCGGCGATCCGTCGCGGTCCAATCCACCACCTTCCTGCCATCGACGAACACCACGACGTGGTTACCCTGCACGATGATGTGTTCCGTGAACCACACGCGGTCCTTCGCGAGCGTCTGGTGCACATCCTGGATTCCATAGAGACTTCCTGTCTTCCGGGGGTCGCGGTTGTAGCTGTTGTTGACCTGGATCTCGAATCCCCTCCTGGGCCAGTCCGTCTCCTGGTATTCGGTGTGGAAGTAGATCCCGCCGTTCGAGTTGGACTCGGTCATCACATCGACCCGCAGCTCAAAATCCTGGAACTGCCCATCTTCCACCGGCCCGACGTAGAACAGATGGCTGCGAGCGCCGTGGGCAACAAGGGCTCCATTCTCAACGGTGAATGTTCCCTGGTTCTCGCTGGCCTTCCAGCCGTTCAGAGTCTGCCCGTCGAACAGACGTAGCCAGGTCTGATCGCCAACCTGCGCCGGCGCCGGCAGGGCCATCGCCACGATCATCAGACCTGTCAACGCAATCATCGCTCTCGTACCCATCGGAAACCTCCTGCATTCGACCGTGAAACTCGTGAAGACCAAGCCACCGCAGGGCCCGCTCATCAGAGCAAATCACAGAACACAACGCAAGGGCTGATTTGGAATTGGAGTGTGGCGGGAGAACCCCGAGGTGAGCGCAAAAAAAGAAGGAGACGAGGGCAACATTTCGTCTAATCGATTGTAGGCCCGTCTCCTTGTTGCGATGCGCCGTACTGCACTTTACCGCGGTTCGTGCTTTTGAGACCAACTGATCTCCGTGTGCACTCGCAACACCTATAGTATACGCCAGACTCGCGACCCAGTCAAATCATTTTCCTGAAGAGGCGTTCTTTTTTTGCCGAAGTGCTATGTTCTCTTGGGTCGACCACTGATTCGCACATCTTCGGCGAAAGTTCTCACCTCGACATGCTCCAAATCGACCCCCGCCCACAGTTCGGCCACGGGCTCGGCGATGTACGCAGCCCCATTGCCCGCCAGGATCTTGGGGGCGATGTAGACGCAGATTTCGTCGGCCAACTGCTCCTCGAGAAAAGAGGTGAGCACTTTCGGCCCACCTTCGACCAGCACCTGCTGAACGCCGCGCCGGCTCAACTCGTCCAGAACGCCGCGCAAATGGGCAGGCTGGGCATTATCGGCACGGGCAAGGACTTCAGCACCACGCTTGGCGATGCGTTCGGCGTGCTTGCCCTGTGCGTCGAGCGCCGTCTGGCGCGTACAGATCAAGACGGGGCACGTCTTGACCGTGCGCAGGATGCGGCTCTTGAGCGGAATTCGCAGTTCGTTGTCCAGCACGACCCGCAAGGGTTTCTTGCCCTTGCTCGGTCGCGGCGTCAGCATGGGATCGTCCGCCAGCACGGTGTTGATCCCCACGAGGACCGCCCCGACGCGGCGACGCAGCTTGTGCGCGTCTTTTCGGCTCAACTCGCTGGAGATCCACCGCTGCTCTTCGCTCTGCTGGGCGTAGGCGAGCTTTCCATCCAAGCTCTGAGCCCATTTCAGGACGACCCAGCATTTGCCCGTGGTGGCGTATTTGAAAAAGGGCGCGTTGAGGCGCTGCGCCTCTTCCTCGCAGAGCCCGACGTCAACCCGAACGCCTGCCTGCCGCAGCTGCTCGATCCCCTTGCCGCCGGCATGAGGCGATGGATCAGGGGTCGCCACGACGACGCGGGCCAGCCTGGCATCAAGGATCGCCTCCGTGCACGGCCCGGTTTTGCCATGATGGCAGCATGGCTCCAATGTAACGTACATCGTGCCCCCCTCCGGCTTGATGCTCAGGGCTCGACAATCTTCGATCGCGTTGATCTCGGCGTGCGAGCCGCCGAACTTCTTGTGGTATCCCTTGCCGATCATCTGACCGGCCTTGACGATGATACAGCCGACCGCGGGATTGGGCTCGACCGAGCCGATGCCCTTGGCCGCCAGCTTCAGCGCCGAGGCCATGAATTTCTCATCTTGGCTAATCACCTGACCTGTCCTCTCCTGAAAGAATCTCCTCGAACTGCTGTTCGTTAATCACTTTGATGCCGAGCTGACGCGCCCTGTCCAGTTTGCTGCCCGGATCCTCGCCCGCCAGCACGAAATCCGTCTTCTTGCTCACACTGCTCGACGCCTTGCCGCCAGCCGTCTTAATCGCCTGCTGAACCTGTTGGCGCGTGAAGTGCTCCAGAGATCCGGTCACGACGATCGTCTTGCCGGCGAGCGTGCCACCGCCCTGCCGCCTGGCTTCGGCCTGCGGCCGGACGCCAACGGCCAGCAGATCGTCCACCAGCACCTGATAGCGGGGATTGCGAAAATAGGCGGCGATGCTCTCGGCCATTACCGGGCCGATCTGGTCGATCGCCTCCAACTCCTCCGGTTCTGCGGCTCGCAACGCTTCCAGAGATCCGAGGTGCGCGGACAAGATTTGCGCCGACTGACTGCCCACGTGCCGAATCCCCAGAGCCGTCAGGAACCGCCACAAAGGCCTCGTCTTGCTGACCTCGATCCCGTCCAGGACATTCCGGGCACTCTTGTCTCCCATCCGCTCCAGGGCCGTCAGATCCTCTATCGTGAGCCGATACAGGTCCGCGAAATTCTTGACCAAACCGTTGTCAACCAGTTGGTCGATCAATGACGTGCCCAGACGCTCAATGTCCATCTGCCCCCGGCCGGCGAAATAGCGCAGCCGCTCCTTCAGTTGGCCAAGACAGTGTGGATTCGGACACCGGATATGCACCCCTGCCTCATCCTTGACCACAGGCGATTCACAAACAGGGCACGTCTGGGGCACGACAAAAGGCTCGGCCCCCTCCGGTCGCTGGTCCCTCTTCACCTCCAGGACTTTAGGAATGATCTCACCGGCCTTCTCGATCAGCAGGGTATCACCTATGCGAACATTGAGCCGCTGCATCTCGTCGAAATTGTGTAAACTTGCCCGCTTGACCGTGGTCCCGGACAGTTGCACCGGTACCAGGTTGGCCACCGGAGTGAGGATGCCGCTCTTGCCGACCTGAACATCTATGGACTCGATGACGGTCGCGGCGCGTTCGGCGGGGAATTTGTAGGCGATACACCAGCGCGGCGCACGACCGGTAGCGCCGAGGATGTCACGCTGGTCGAACCGGTTCACTTTGACTACCATACCGTCAATCTGGTAATCGAGATCGAGCCGCTTCTGGCTCCAACTCAGACAGGTGGCGATGACTTCATCGATATCGCCGGCCCGCACGATGTGGGGATTCACCGGCAAGCCCAACGCCTGGAAGTGCTCCAGCGTGTGGTAATGATCGTCGCCCAGCGACTCGGAGACGTCGCCCGGGGCATAGGCGAAAAACGAGAGACTACGCGACGCCGTGATGCGGGCATCGAGCAGTTTCAGCGAACCGGCGGCGGCATTGCGCGGGTTGGCAAAAGGCGCCTCCCCGGCCTCGGTCCGCGCGCGGTTCAATTCCACAAACAAACTGGTGGGCATGTACACTTCACCCCGAGCTTCCAGCACCGCCGGGACCCGACCATCGCCCGCCAGCAAAGACAGCGGAATCGCCTTGATGGTTCTGATGTTCGAGGTAACATCGTCGCCCACTTCGCCATCGCCGCGCGTGGCCCCGGAGACCAGGACACCGTTCTCGTAGCGCAGGCTGACCGCCAGACCGTCGATCTTCAGCTCCACCACGTAATCATAGTCGGTCGTGTCGAGTTGCTTGCGGACGCGCTCGTCGAAGGCCTTCAATTCATCGGCATTGTAGGTATTGTCCATGCTCAGCATGGGCACAGCGTGCCGGACCGTGGCGAAGCCCTCCAGGGGCTGCCCCGAGACACGCTGCGTCGGCGAGTCGGGCGTCACGAGCTTCGGGTGCTCGGCCTCCAGTTGCTTCAGCTCGGCAAACAACGCATCGTACTGCTGATCGGCGATCTGCGGAGCACTCAACACATAGTAAAGGTGGTCATGCTTGCGAATCTCGCCGCGTAGCCATGCAATCCGTTTCTCAACATCCCCAGCCATAACTACTCACATCTCTGCTGTCCAATTGCCAGACGCTTGTCCGCCCGGAGTAAGGGTGATTATAGTCCAGCCTGCCGGCTTGACGCCACGATGAAATCAGAGCGAACCGTCACCGAACCCTGGAAAGACGGGAGTGGCTGCACAGATTCGCACGGATGGAAGCGGCGATGGCGATGGAGGCGGCGCGTGAAGAAGATGGCACCAACCCCGCGGTGCGCGGAACATTGACGTGCCCGGAGATAAAAACCACCCTCCCCCGGATGGTAAACCGGTCTTTGGGACGTTAACCGGATATGGCCTGCTCGTGGAGACCGCCGGTCAGCAGGGCAACTGTACGCTCAGCGTCGAGGGCCGGGCGTAACAAACTGGCCATAGCCCAAGTCGTATACGAAGTTGCCTCGCGTACGCGATCCGATATAGACCTGCGTGCCACCGACGCGCGCAATGGCTTCGGTCTCGTCTCGGTCGAGGACTCTCACCGCACCGGAGGTCAACATCGCATCGTGCAGCTCGGTGCCGAGTTCGAGAATTTGCTCGTCGGTGAAGCCGATACGCCGCATGATCTTGACCACGTCATCGGGACTCAGGTCGGCCACCTCTCGGTTGCTCTGAGCCACGATCCGGATCGATCCATACCGATTGCGCGGTTGCGATTGCTGTTGCTGCTCGTACCTGGCGCCACCCGGTCCGAGTTCGGACCACTGGGCCGGCTGGGCCTGACATCCCATCACCGCCAGAGCCAGGGCAGCCATCAGCCCAACGATGGCTACCGTCTGCCATATATGTCCCTGTCTAACCCACACAGTCTCTTACTCCTTGGCTGAGCCTCGTCACCGGGGCAGCCTGTTGATACTCTCCGCGAGTTGTCGCTGGTAGTCACCGCCCGTCGCGTTGACCTGCGGTTGCGACGGAAATTGTGGCTGCGGCTGGAATTCCGGCTGCGGCCGCGTGCCATAGATCGGCTGCGCCATCATCGGTTGCGGAGCCGGCTCGTACGTCACCTGGCCCGTTTCCGGCACCAAGTAGGCCGTCACGAACACAGCGACCTCTCTCGTAATCCCCTGGTTCTCCTTGTTCCTGAACAAACCGCCAACCAGCGGAAGTTTGCTCAGACCAGGAACCTCGGTATCCGTCTTCTTCGCGCGGTTCTCGGTCAGACCGGCCAGGGCCACGGTACCACCGTCCTGGACGGTCACAGTGTTGCGTGCCGTCCGACGGGTCACCACGGGCAGTCGCGTCTCCGCTGCCGCAGGAATACTGTTGCTGACTTCAGCTGCCAATTCCAGGGTGATGTCATTGTTATCGCCAATGCGCGGTGTGATGTTCAACAGCGTCCCGGACGTAATGGTCACCATCTCCGTCGTAGTGAAGAACTGAGCGGTGTTGAGCGCCTGCGGCTGGAGCATGTAGTACTCCTCCCGCATGACACGGATCTCAGAGGGTCTGCCATCCTGGGCCAACACCTGCGGATTCGAGACAATCTCCGCCTGGCTGTTCTCTTCGAGCAGGTTCAACGCCATCAGCAACGAATTGGTGAACGTCTGATCTGGCGTGTACCCAATCTCGATACCCCACGGCCAACTGCCGCCGGTTCCCGTATCGAAGGAGGTGCCAAACGCACCGGCGCTGATCTGCGGGAAGCCCCATTCGACACCCAGATCCAGCAGGTTGGTGCGCTCCATGACCACGATACGAGCATCGAGCAGCACGTGGCGTGGGCGGACATCCAGACTCTGGAGGTCGGCCGTGATCCGGTCGATCATATTGGGCGCGGCCGTGATCGAAACAACATGGCTGTTTGGATCGGAATTGGCCTTTACGTACGGCTGGAACGCCGGCGAAATATGCGGCATGACATCCCGCGCCGCAGCGTAGTTCAGCCGGACGGTGCGCGTCTCACTAATCTCCGGGAACGCATCGCCTTCGACGCCGCGGTCCGCTATGAGGTAGTAATCCGGCGTCACCTTGACCACAAACGGTGAACCGGCCAGGATCGTCCTCAGGGCTGTCTCCAACGGAACGTCCTGAAGCTCCGCATAGACCTCACCAGCGACGTTCGGGTCGGTCACGATGGTCACACCGGCCGCCAGGGCAATGTCCTGCAAGGCCTGACGCAGGTCGTCACCCATGAACGTATTGTTAACCGGGCGGTACACTAGGTACGCATCCTCGACCGCTCTAAACGTGTAACCGGTCGGCTCCAAGATCCTCTGAAGCGCCAGCGGTACCGGCATGGTCGTCCAGTCGAAGTCCACCGAAACGGGAACCGACTTGACGGTCGCATCCACACCGATCTTGACGCCCGTCTTCTCCGAGATCTGCATCAGAATGTCGAGCAGGTTCACGCTGAAGGCGGTCCGGGACGGCGTGGCACGATCGAGGGTCGGCCCCGTCGTCATCATCTGGTCGTCCCGCAAGGTGGTCTGATCAGTAGTACCCGGGACTTGGCCACCACGTCGCAAGACTTCCATTTCTCTTTGTATCTGTTCCATACGTCTGAGCAACGCATCGCGCTGGGGATCGACGGTCTCCGGCAACTCCATCGGCGGCTCGTCCGGCATTTGGTCCGTAATGGTCGGCTGCTCCGTCGGCCTGGTCGGCTGCTGAGTCCGCTCGACCGGCGGCGTGTAGGCCGGCTCGGGCGGCGCTGTGTTGTCGATATCCTCGATCACATTCATGTACGGAATACTCGGCGGGTTGAACTCGAACCCTTCTTTCGTCGGGAACAGATCGCCCGTCCAGTTGTATGGCACCTGGAGGCTGTACTTGCCCTTGGCATCCGTAACCGCGGTCGTCCCACCTGGTTCGGCGGTGATCATGACACCCTGGATCGGCTCATCGCCAAAAACGATGCTGTCGGTAATCGTCACCATCCTGATGCGGGCGATGAAACTGGCATTGGGCACGTTCTGCACGACCGGATCGAATGACTTGTCCTCCGGCGTGAAAATGATGCCTTCCTTGCTGGGCGTAATCTTGCCCTTCCACCCGTGATCGACCATCAGCTGAAACTCACCGTTGGCGTCAGTGGTGGTGGTGCCCCCGTTGTTGTCGGCAAAGATAAGGACGTCAGCCAGCGGACCGTCTTCTGCCACGATCCGACCGCTGATAGTCCGCTGAATGATCTGCGGCGCGAAATCCTGCGCCATCTGCGACATGAGCAGGTCACTGTACTCGCGCGTCTCGGGGTCGAAGGTGAAACCCGGTTTCTTCGGCGTGACCTTGCCGCTCCAGTTGTAGTCGACCTCGGCGCTGAACGAGCCGTCGACGCCGGAAACCACCCGACCGGGCAATCCTTCGACAACCACCCCGGGCAACCCCACGTTGCCGGAGATCGTGTACTTGATTCGCTCGGCCTTGTAGATCTGATTGAGCTGATCGCCTGTCACGGAAGCATAGATCAGAGTCGCCGGCTCAAAATCCCAGCCTTCCTTCATCGGGGAGACGGTTCCCGACCAGCCATACTCGACCTTGGCGCTGTAGCGTCCTGTGGCTCCAGTGACGACGTTGCCGGGCAGTCCATCCATCCGGACTCCGCTGGTTCCGGCGCTACCGGAGATCGTCAACTGGATGATGGTGGGGTTGTAGTCCTGGCTGTCATAATCACTGACGACCTTCGGATAGCTCTTGCTCGGCGGCGAGAAGGTGAAGCCCGCCAATTCCGGTGTCGCCGTTCCCGACCATCCGTGCGGCACCATGACGGAGTAGTAGCCGTTGGTGTCGGTAATCGGATCGTCCGGCAAGCCCTTGAGGATCACGCCGGCCTGATTGGTCGTACCGCTGATCTGATAGGTGAAGACGCTGGCCGTGTAGTTCTGATTCATCTGGTCGGCGGTCACCGTCGGATACTCGTAGAACTCCGGCGTGAACGAATGACCCTCTTTCGTTGGGGTCACCTTGCCGCTCCAGCCATAGGACACCTGCGCGCGGTAGTTACCGCCGCCGGAAGTCACGACGTTGCCCGGCAGGCCCTTCATGGCAACTCCATCGGCACCCACGGAACCGGAGATGGTAAAGGTCAACTCACTGGCCTTGTAGTTCTGGTTGACCAGGTTCTTGCGGACCTGGGCATACATCGTGCTGGGGGGATCGAACTTGTATCCGATTTTTTCGGGCGTTACGTTGTCGCTCCAGTCATACTCGACGGTGGCTGTATAACGTCCGTTTTGATCGCTAACCGGCTCGCCGGGCAGTCCGATCAGTTTCACGCCCGGAATCCCGGTCGAACCGGAGACGGTGAAAGTCAGCCGTTCGGCGGAGTAGCTCTCGTTGGCCAGATCGCTGGTCACCTTCGGATAGACCCGCTGATTCGGCTCGAACGTGTAGCCCACCTTGACCGGAGAGACGGTCCCCTTCCACCCATAGTCCACTTGGGCGCTATAAACGCCGTTTTCGTCGGTCGTGGGGGCTCCCGGAAGTCCTTGCATTGTCACTCCCGGCAAGCCAACAGAGCCTGAGATAGAGACCTTCTTGATCCTGGCTGTGAACTGGCCGTGTGTGACCGGTGCCAACAGCAGAGTTAAGCAGAAAACTATCACCCCACCCGATAATACTTTATGTTGCCTTGCCATAGGTCAACGTCCCTTTCTGAAGCCGCACGTTCATCACCCCACGGCTTTCCCACATCTATCGGCAATCCTGCGCCCTGGTTTAAGCAAAAACCGCCCCCGCGGCGTGCTACAGATCGATTACCGTCTTTCCTCCAATGGCATCCACATCCAAGACTTCCACTGTCTTGGCCCCGTTTTCGTCTCTGATCCGAATGGCCTTCTGCGACTGCACGGCGCTGCCCTTATCGTGTTCCAAGATCACCGTCAACCGATAGATCCCTGCCGCAACGTTGGCAATATCCATGACCCCGGTGAAACTGCGAACCTCCATCGGCAGCATATGGCCGGTCTGCCCGATGACCTCACTGCTCATATCGAAGCGCATCCGCACGCCCCCTTCGGGCACGGTGGTCAGCACCGCTCGACTACGCGGCAGAATATACGTCTCACCGAGATTCGTAAAACGTGCCGTAACCAGAAAGCGCGACGGCGCCGCTTCGGCCAGACTGAGCTGACGGTCGTCCCCGAAGATGCGCGCGTTGCTCTGCACACCCTGCGTGTTGACGTACACGCGCCCCAACAGTTTTCCGGCCGCCTGACCATCCACGTACCTGGCGTTCAACTGCACGCTGCTGTAGTAGTTCGAGCGCGGCGATGTGAAGTTGGGCATCTGGGCGATGATCTTCAGGTTGCGTCGGCCATGGCCCCGCAAGCGGAACTGCTTGGGCGCAACGCTCAGCCAACCTTCACAACCCAGATCCTCCCCCCGTACGGTTCGGCCCTGGTCGTCCACCACCACGCGGCCTGCCATATGTTCCGGAAGCACCGCCGTGACATCTACATCGACAGCCTCTTCCGACGCATTGGCGACCAACATCGTCGCCGTCCGCGTCGCTCCCGGACGTACGTCGACAACCGCTTCCACCGGGACCAGTTCCAGGGCGCTTTCCTCGCTTCCCTCGGCTCTCATAGCGCGCGGATCGCCTGAGTATTCAATCTCCTCTTGGATCCGGTCGCTGCGTTTCCCGTCGATGTACAGATACGCTTCGACCTTGTACTTGCCGGGCGGCAACGGCTGCCCCACGTCTTCCCACAGATCGAGCGTGACACCAGGAATGATACCCGTTTCACGGAACCGCGTGTCGGAGATCTTGCGCCAATGACCGCCCCATTCTCCCCAGACACGGGCGAGTCCCACCAGACGAGAATAGGTCCCACCTTCATTATCTATGCCGAGCGTCACCACCGTGGCCGCCGGTATGAGCGCGGCCTGAGGCCGAAACCGCAGGTCCACGTCAGTCAGCTCGATGTCATGCCGCATGGGCCGACCCTGCACATTGATGATGATCGGGATCAGGAACTGAAACAGCATACCGGCACGCATTCCCGTGTCTTCGTCCGGGCGCACCTGGGTCTCGGCCAACAGACCCGCACAGTAGTAGCCCCGCGTGCCTCCGGGAATCCTGATGTTCAGGTCGACGAACTTGCGTTGCAGCGGTCCCAACTCAATCGTATCCTGCCCCAGTCGCAGCCAGCGCTCGCAACTGCGCAGTTTCGAGACGTCCAGGCGGACGGGGTCACCGCCCCGAAACACCGTGATCCATCGGGCGCCGTTCGG
>CP070782.1:1475718-1478569 GCA_020346325.1 Phycisphaerales bacterium | reverse complement strand
CTGTTGGCAAGATCACCGTCGCCGGTGGACCAGATCCAGTGCCAGTCGTAGTGTAGCCGGTCGCGCGTCAGCGGCTCGACCGGAGCCGGGCCGCAGTAGAGATCGTAGTCGAGCCAGTCGGGAATCCAGGCAGCTCTCTTGCCGATGCTGCCACGTCTTTCGTACCATAGAACGTGTCCCCAGAGCATCTTTCCGATCTTGCCCTGCTTGATGTACTCGGCAGCGGCTCTCAAACCGTGATCCGAGCGGTATTGAGTTCCGGCCTGGACGATGCGATTGTATCTCCTGGCGGCCGCGACCATCACCGATCCTTCACGCAGGCTGTGCGAGACGGGCTTTTCGACGTACACGTCCTTGCCGGCCTGGCATGACCATACCGCGGCGGGGCCGTGCCAATGGTTGCTGGTAGCGATCACGACCGCATCGACGTCCTTGCGGTCGATGACCCTTCTAAGATCTGTGGTGGTAAAGATTGCCTTCTTATCATCGAAGGGCTCCAGCCTTTTAGCCACTCGCTTCGGATCGACGTCGCAGAGGGCTGTCACTCGACAGCCGCCCATCGAGCGAAACGCCTTGACGTGTTGTCCGCCCTTGTTGCCGAGGCCTATGACGGCAACGCGAATGTCGTCGTTTGCCCCGAGCACGCGGGACGTCGCTAACGAAGCTCCGGCCAGGGCAGTTGACTTGAGGAACGTACGTCTTGAGAGCGATTCCATTTCTTTCCTCCATAAGATGCTGGCTTAGAATTCTTGATCCTCGTTCTTCACGATTTCGCCGAGTTTATCCCAGAGATTCCGTTTGTCAATCACACACTTGACAACCATGTTCTTCTCCAATGTCAGCTATTTCTTTCCAAGCCCGGCCAATAACGTTGACGGATAATTGGAAGCCACTCAAGGCCGGGCTTAATGAACCAACGTTCTTGATCAGGTGTCGAACCCAGATCCGTTTGATAGGAATACTTATTTCACGATCCTGGCAATCATTATATATCCTGAAGCAGGTTGGATCAAAAGGCAAACAGCTTGGGGGCCGCCGTAGCGGCACTCGGTTTGTTCATCCCGGGTAGCACTCGTCCTATCCCTTGATAGTCAAGCCCCAGAACGAACCGTTTTCCTACTATGCCGATGGACCCATTCAGGCTATTGAGCCGGCAAGATGTATCCCAAGGGTCCAAAGGCTGGCAACGGACAGACTGTTCACCGTCAATTTGACGTATTTTGCCCGTTCACGAGCCAGGCGAGATCGAAGCGGGCCATGGTCAGACACGCGTATTGCCAGGGTCGGTTCGGAGGATCTGAGCCCGCGCGTCCGCTTTCGTAAAAGCAAAGGATAGTCCCGTCAGGCGGAACCGCCAAGTCACTGTAGGCGCTGGGGCCGGACTGGAGCAGTCGTTTCACGGGCCAGGTGCGCCCGTGGTCGCGACTGAGTTGGATCGTCAGGTCGCGGCGGTCCCGGTGCGCCCGGTCGGTGGTCTGGGGATTGGAGAAGAGCAGCCACGGACCTGGCATCGGGGCCGTTCCGCGATGGCTGACCAACCCAGCCATGCACCCGTTGTCCGTGCTGCGTCTGAGGTGAATCTCGATCTCGCCCCGATCCGCTACCGTGAACCTGCGCGCCTCGCAGTAGGCGAGCATAGTGCCGCGTGCTGTCACCACCACTCCCGGGATGCGATACAGAACAAAGCCGTTGGTTTTCTCCTCGAAGAGAATGGTCTTTTCCAGGAGGGGCGCCGCAATGCACAGGCGCACCGAGATCAGCAGAGCGGCGACGATGAATAGTGAGTACGCGCACGCAGGACGCTCAGTCCGGCGGCCTGGGCCGCGCATTGATGGAATCTTCGTGAGTCGTTTCCGGAGACGGCGGGCAGACGCATGTTTCACTGTTTATTCCTCTTCTTCTTGTTCTCGGGCTTCTCCACGCCGGGCTCCGAGGGCGGCACGGTTTCGGCCATACGTTCGCGCAGGACTCTATCCATGCGAAGACGCAGCCGGTCCCTGGTCTCTGCATAGGCGGGATCCTGAACGAGATTTTCTCGCTCCACTAGAAACGCGCCCACACGTAGGGCACCGCTTGGGGGGGCGTAGTCGTAGAGTTCCTCGGCCATGAGGGTGCGCTCGGGCCACTGGAGCCAGCGCGTGTAGCGATGGGTGTCCGTGCGAATGGAATAACCCATGACCTTGGGTAAACTCGGTTTGAAAGGCCGGGAGAACTGGCTGAGCACCAGCTCCCGCCCGGGCCGGAGCGGGTCCTGCAGGATCGGCACTAGGCTGGTGCCGTCCAAACCGTCGGGAACAGGCAGACCGGCTAACTCGGCAAGCGTGGGGTAGATATCCACGTATTCGATCAGGGCCTCGGTGGAAGCGCCCGCGATTGTCACGCCCGGGACACGCATGATCAGCGGTACGCGCGTATCGAGTTCGAAGTTGGTGTCTTTGCACCAGTGGTCCGCCTCGCCCAGAGAATACCCGTGATCGCCCCACAGGACCACAATGGTGTTGTCGGCCAGGCGCAGTCGCTCCAGGGCGCTGAGCACCTTACCGACCTGGGCGTCCACGTAACTGACGCAGGCGTAGTAGCCGTGACGCAGGTGGCACGCCTGTTCCGGCCAGACACGTTCATCCTTGGGAACACCGCGGTAGCCTCCGAGTTCGAGATGATCCGGATAAGCCACGTCGGGCGCACCCCGTGTGCGCGCACCCAGCGCCTGCGACCGGAACACGGCCGGATCGTACATATCCCAATACATCTTCGGGGCATTGAACGGCAGATGCGGCTTGAAGAAGCCGACCGCCAGAAAGAAGGGCTGAGCCTGCCGCTTGAGGTTCTCGAGAGTCGCGATGGCCAGCTT
>CP070782.1:1470055-1475618 GCA_020346325.1 Phycisphaerales bacterium | reverse complement strand
TGAGGTGGAGGAATACTGCGACACGGTGTTTGTCATCAACAAGGGACGCCTGATCGCCTCGGGCCATGTCAAAGACATCCTCAGGCCGCACGAGCGAGTCGTGCGCGTGGTCTTTGAAGGCCCTTTGCCGGACAACGAAGCGCTCGGGGCTCACGAACGGATCAGGCGCGTCACATCCCTGGCGCCCAACAGCTTGGAGATCACACTGACCACCCACGACTCGGCGTGGCTCAACGAGCACTTGGTCCGAGGCGGGTACAGAGTCGCGGCCATCCGGCCCAAGGAAAAGACGCTCAAAGAGTTCTTCCTTTCCGTCACCGGAGACGACAGCCATGCGTAGTCAAGTCCTTCGCCTCTTGTGTAACGAGATTGCCAAGGCCGCGCGGCGCAAACTACCCTACTTCGGGCTGTTTGCCGGCGGCCTCGTCTGTGGGTTGACATACATCGTTGCCGACGAGCTCAGCGCAGCGGACACGGCCAATGCGTGGGGTTACGTCGCCCTGTCCATGCAATTGGTGTTCACCGATATCGGCCTGATCTTCGTGTTGGTATTTGCCGCCCTCCTCATGGCGGAAGAGACGCGGTCGGGCACCATCCGCGCTGCCCTGGCTGCCCCGGTATACCGATGGGAACTCTATCTAGCCAAGGCCATCACGGGCCTGCTTTATATGATCGTTATGTCCACAGTGTCGTTGGCCCTCTCCATGGTCCTAGCCAAAGTCCACTACCATTTCAGCGCAGTCGCGGACAGCTTCGGTGTCGTGTATTCGCGCGCGACGGTGCTGGGCAATTTCTTGCTGGCTTGTGTCCTGAGTTGGATTCCGCTGGCGGCCATCGTGGCTTACGGTCTGCTGGTCTCGACGATCATCCGAAGCCCTGGTGCCGCTGTGGCCGTGAGTATTGGGACGCTGTACATCATCGACTTCACCAAGCACTTGGTCGGCCTGGACCCTTACATCTTCACCAAGTACATCGGTTATCCCTGGCAGGTCCTCCAGCAGATCGCCCAAGGCGTAGACTATCGGTGGCAGCCGACGATTTGGAAAATGCTCGGCTTGTCGTGCGCGTATACAGTGGTCGCCCTGGCCGGCGGGATGGTTCTCTTTCTGCGACAGGATCTCAATGATTAGTGGATTGAACAGGCGTTCAGAAGGGACCGGTTGCGCCTGTCAAGCGGGCATGGGAGCGCCTCGCAGCGGCTGAGTTCGCAGCGAATGCTCTCTGAGAAGACGGCATGTGGGACAGGGGGCAGGGAGTATGTGGTCTCACCGTTCTGGCCCAGCCGGGAGGAGGTAATCGGTGGTCTGTATTTGAGATGTCGGTGGACTTTCCCCGTGTCCAGAAAGCGGGAGGCGCGAGGGACGAGCTATGCCGCATTCTTGAGGTGGTAGGTTGTGATCCGTGTTTCCGGGAATACGTGACGCTCGATATTGTGGGGAGCCGTTTTCAAATTGCGTTTCGGCTTCTCGGGCTTTCGGTCGTAATAAAGGTCATCCGGCCGGAGACCTTCCAAAGTCATATGTGGCCGCCAGGCGTTGTACCAGCTCTGGAATTCGGTGCACAGAAGCATCAAGTGGCCAAAACCCTTGATAAGCGGAACGCGTTGGAGCCACTGGTACTTGAGGGTCTTGATAACGCGTTCTGTGACAGCAATGGATCCGTGCTTTCCCACAGCTCCGAAGCGAGGTTTGATGTTCCGTTGTTGGAGGAACTCGGCAAAGGCATCTCCCACAAAGACACTGGCCTGGTAGGAGATGAGGTGCTTTGGTGCCCCATGTTTCTGTATAGCCCGCTCCAGGGCTTCGATGATCCATCCGGCGTTAGGGCCTTCCAGGGGTGCCACGCATACGACCTTGCGAGAGAAGTGGTCAATGGCCACCAGGACGTGAATGGGCCACAGGCCCCAACACCAGACTTTCGTGGTGTCGACCGACCATACATGATTAGGAATGCCGTCTCCTTCCTCGCCCTCAAAATACGTAGTCCCCACAATTGAAGTCGCCTCGACGACTGCATACATTCAGGTTTCGCCCCATAGGCACGCATCCTTGAGACAGCCTGAAGAGGGCTGGGGCTAAGCCAGAGTGAAGGGATTCGCGATGTTCGCGCTGGCCCACGAAGGATGGATGGAAGATAGACGTCTGCCGTGTAACTGTCGTGGTTGCACCCGCGCGATGCGGCTCCTGACCCAGCGTTTCTCTGCTCCCAGGTCGCTCAGATCAATGCCCCAAAGGGGTATCTCTGCCACCTCCAGGGTAAGCCCAGTCACCGCCTTGAAGCACCTGATACCGAGAATGCGAATCCACCTGGCCGCCTATGCGACTGATGCACTAAAATTCTTGCTTTGCGAAAGGAGTAGATTCACCCTCGGGTAAACAGGGAGTGCATCAATACGCCCTCCGTTGGACTATGTCAGCAGCCAGTTCCGTCAAGCCGTATCCGCCGGTGCTTGGTGGAGTACTGGACTGTGCACTCTCCTCGTAGACACTGGCCCAACGAGAGAGCCAGGCCAGCCGCGCAGTGCAGATGTTATGAATCTGAGGTGCCTCTTGGGAAAGGAGCTATTGTCATGAGCCGGCCGGACGACGAGTTGGGACGACGTGAGTTTCTGAGGAGGGCCACACGGAGTGCGGTCTTCGCGGCCGCGTCCACCCGTGTCGCATCTGGGGCCGTACCGAAGAGCAAGACGATTTCCTTGGCTGATACGATTCCAATACGCACGTTGGGTAAGACGGGCGTAAGATTGCCGCTCCTGGGCTATGGCGGCGCTGCACTGCCGAGAGTCTGGGGTAATCCGCTGTCGATCGAAGACCGTGTCAAGGTGGTTCGCCACGCCTACGATCGCGGTGTGCGTTACTATGATACGGCGGGCAACTACATGGAGAGTCAGCCGATCCTCGCCGAGGCGCTCAAGGATGTGCGTGACGACGTCTTTCTGACCTCCAAGGTCGAAGTAACCCAAGCCTCCAGGACCAGAGAAGCGTTTGAGAGGGTCCTGGATGAGATGAAGACGGACTATCTGGATGCGATCCTGATCCACGGCACGCCGGGTCTGGAGCAAATGACCGTCGAGGAAGCGCTAAAGGTTCACCGCGAACTGGTTAGACTTCGTGACGAAGGGGCCGTTCGCTTCATCGGATTCTCGGCCCACTCCTATTTTGACAAAGCGCTGGCTTTGATCGAGTCCGATGGATTCGACCTGTGCATGTTGTCCTATGGTTACATTCCCAGAGGATATGATCAAATCTGGACGGCAAGGATGACCGAACTGCGCAACGCCTGTCTTGCCAAGGCCCACGAACGCGACATGGGCATTGTCGCCATGAAAGTCGTGGGCGGGGGTGTTCTTGGTGCCTGGTCCGGCGACATTGTGCCGGGATTCGACCGAAAGCGTCTGACCCAATTGCCCGCTGCGGCGATCCGGTATGTGTTGGATGATGATCGGGTGCATCTCCTCGCGATCGGCATGCGTCTGGAGGATGAAATCGATGCCAATATCAAAACGCTGTCGGATGATGTCACGTACACAGAACACGACCGGGGGCTGCTTGCGGAGTTCTGTGCCAAGGCGTATGACAGCGATACGATAAAGAGAATGAAGGTTGATTGAATGGAGAGCTGATGCACAGGTGTTGAGAAACTCACGTTGGACACGTGTGCCCGCAGCCGTCCGGGTTGCCATCATGGTCAAGACGGAGGGCAACACGATCTAGGAAATTGAGACTTGGAGGCATTTGCCATGAACGCGGCGCGTGTGGACTCACTCATAACGGGAGTTGCATGGTCGGTCATGGCCAGCGTTCTATTGCAGTTGGGCTGCGAAGGGAAGCCCAGGACCGGAATGACCGTCACCAGCTGGAAGACAACCTCTGCACAGCGCAAAGTTGACGGCGTTGACAAGGGATCTGCCTATTTCGGGAGATATCGTGATGGCGTTGCGATCATATTCTGGACAGATCTTTTGGCGTGCAAGTTCCAAATAGAGGATACGTGGGACAAAGCCAGGAAATGTGCCAAGTACGCAGGCCGTCTCAAATCCCCAAGTGGTAGAGAAATCAACGTCGAGTGCTACGTTTCTGCCAGGATGCAAGGTACAGTGCGAATAGACCAGCAAGAATACGATTTGGCAGACGGTTCATTGTTTCTCGTAAGCTTCAGGCCCTCTCGGACCGACGTGGAACAGGTCAGTCAGGATATTTATGACGCACTCTTGCTGGCCACACGCCGGAAGCAACTGATCAAGGATATCCCCGAGATCAAGGCTTTCTTTGAGAGGGCAGCCAACGAAGAGCAGTTCCAGAGTGCGATCTCGCAGAAAGGCCCACTGGTCTACGGACCAGAAATCTCATGCCTTGGAAATCTGCAGAGCACCGATCGCCGTTCAGGGGGCGCCGTCGCTGGCCTTGGGCAGTCCACGCTCCTGACGCTATCGCCACACTCGTGATCCAGGGTACGCGATGGGTCTTCGGCCTGTCGCACACACTTTGCTCGACCCAGGAAAGTCCTTGGCGCGGAGTTAGTCAGATGGGTTGGTTTGGGGCAGCCGCTGTCCTAGCACTGGGATTCTATTGGTGCTACGCAGTGATCTCCCGGTGGCGCGAAGATCTCCAGGAGTTTCGGGAAACCAGGGAGCCGGGCCAGCGAGTCGCCATACTGGCCATTTGGGCCATAACGATCCTCCTTGTCCTCGTCCTGCTGACCAGCACATGCGTGTTGGTCGCCGTCACCATCCGCGAACTTCGCGCCTGGTCACGTGCAAGTTGAAGACAGGGAGACACGGTGCGCCCGTCGAGCAGCCAGCAACAATAGGATCCCCCTGGACATTTGGGTACGTTCGGCGCGAAATCCACCCGCACGCTGCTGGATGAGGTCTTTGAGTCTGACTAACCGTTGTCGACTCAGCATGCTGCTGAGCGCGTTCGACTGGACGGTAGACGGCACGGCCACCGTCCTCGCGAATGGGATCCCAGAAAAAAGGCCCCCGCGATTTTGATGAGGGAGAGGAAGCGAGACTTACGCGGGGGCGCAGGATTATGTTAACTGTGATGTACCCCAAGCCTACCTTGCCGTAGGGTACTCCACAGGATGCCGCTCCTATCGGGCTACTACTGTACCATAGGGCGTATAGGAAATGCAAGCATCTCATGGCTTTGCATCTCCCGGATTCCGGCGCATATCTGGGAAATACGTAGTCACCACAATTGATGTGGTATCGGACCGACCTTAGATTGGCTAGCTTGGCTCAGCCGCTGACAGCGGCGTGCTGATTCGACAAGCTCATCATCCCTTTAGGACGCCTTCGGAGGAGGGCGTCTAGCTGGCCCAGCCTTGCTGCCGTGCAAAGATGCTCTGAGGCGAAGGTCTCGCTCAAGCCTCGGACTCAATGATGCCAATACGATATGAACTTGTGCAGCTTGTGGCCGAGTGCATGCCTATGGTGTGGGGTGTGCGGCCAATCCGCCATACGATTCACGAGGTTTCCGAGACCGGCCAGCAAGACAAGAGTCAAAAGCAACAGGAGGACGGTCCGGAGATAGTCAAAAGCCAAAGGCGAGGCCAGAAT
>CP070782.1:1464947-1469955 GCA_020346325.1 Phycisphaerales bacterium | reverse complement strand
CGACTCGACTCAGGGCAGGCTTTGAGGCTGCGACCCATCTGGCCAGTCATATTCCCGCGAGGGATTTCAAGAAATCATCGTTAAATCGTGGAGACGACAAATCCAAGTCTATTTTCGTTCGAGGAAAACGATTATCGTTAATAGTGAGATGCACCGGGCCCCTGCCAGTTCCTATTATGACTGATCTAGATTTGGGATCAATTTCATGTACCAGTCCACAACGAATATCATGCCATAGAGCCTGCAAGCAGAAATCATCCTTCTTCCCCAACAAATTGCTTCGCTGTTTCAATGCGCCAAAAGTCGCTGGCATGTGCATTTCCATGTATTTCTTGAAGCGATACTCGGAACCACCCGTGAACAACTTCTTGCCAAGGTTATCGATATAACAACATGCCTCAAGAACCACTGTTGTAGTCAAGTTCGCTTTCCTTGTTCTCTCAATCGATTTTCTGATATTAGCTTTCACTTCTTTTTGAATAGCCATCGTCAATTCTCCTGGCGTCTTACCGTGCGACGTATAAAGAGGGTCGGTAGGGACTATCTCGCAACATGGCTCCCGTACGCGCTGCACGCACGCTCACTTACCGCGAGTTTTTAGGGTCGCTCTCCGAGTCTCGTCACGACAACATTTCCCGTGCTCATCCCCGCCGAGTCTAGTATGGCACTACTGGGAAGATTTGGCAAAGAAAAAGGAGAAGAGTGCCGTAGAGTTATGAGTTCCTAGTGTTCCGTAGGAAGCGCGGGGTGGCAGGCGCAAATCCGAAGGATTTGGGGATGGGCTTGGTCTAAATTGGAGAACGACACGCGCGAGGCTCGGTGGTCCGGGCGGTTTCGTAGGTTAGGCGTCTCGCCTGACCCTTTTGAGACAAGCGAGAGCCTGTCCTGAGCTTGTCGAAGGAATGCTTGTCCTACTGTCATGCCAAATGCTGAGCGAGGTAGGCGATGACGTTGTCGATGAGGTCGGAGCCTTGAGGCGTTTGGATGGCGATGCATTCGAGGATGCCGATGGCGGCGGCGCGCTGCTTGCCCAGCGGGACTGTCCACGAGGAGTATCTCTGGCCGAGCTAGGCGCTGGCTTTTCGGTTCTGGTTGTATTTGGCGATCAGGTCGCGCACAGCCGGGACCAGTTCCTTGGGAACCTCGACCATGGCTTGTGTATCATCTTCGAAGGCGGCTTCGTCCTCGGCCACCGCTTCCTCCTCGCTCTGCTGCTCATAGTGGGCCATGACGCGGCGGACGCGCTCTTGATCCCAGCCCGGAGGGTACTTGCTATCTTCCATCATTGGCCTCTCATGCGTCTGCGACGCTTTCGCTATGCAACCAGCGGCTTACCTCGCAACTCATATGCCGTGATCACGAACGCTGCTCCGGCGTCCGGTACGCAGACCACTCGGAGATATCGTCCGGAGCGCGTCTGGCCAATGGCCACCCGCGAACCTTCCCGGCCCGGCCGGTCTTCACCAGGATTGCTCAGCACATCTCGCACTTCATCTTCCGCAACATCGTGCTGGAAGATATGTGGCATTCCGCTGTCTGGACCGGCATAGAAGCGGATCTCCATTACTGCTCCATACCCACATCTAGGCCGCGCATATCCGTCTGATATTCTACAGTCCGTTGTAAGAATAACCGGGGCTTCGACGAAAGCAAAAAGACGAGCTACAAGACAGGGCCCACGAAGTCTCTCACGCCAGGTGCTGGGCGAGGTAGGTGATGACGTTGTCGATGAGGTCGGAGCCCTGGGCGGTTTGGATGGCGATGCATTCGAGGATGGGGATGGCGGCGGCGCGCTTCTTGCCCAGGGGCACAGCCAGGTAGCGGTCCAGTTCGGCGCGCACGTTTTCTCTCAGCTCGTCGAGTTTACTATTGCCGATCTTGTCGCGTTTGTTGAGCAGGACGACGATCTCGCGCAGCTTGCGGCGGGTGTGGTGTCCCCGGCGCAGGATAGTGTCCAGGTGATTGCAGAAGAGACTCATCCAGCGTGCCGTGGACGAGACGGTCTTGGTCGAATCGAGCAGGACGACCACGGCGTGGGGCTTGCGCTCCCCGACCAAGGTGGCGTGCTGGATCGGCCCGGTCTGGCCCGGCGTATCCACCGCCCGACGCACGTTGAGGGCCAGGCTCCCGTCGGGTCCGACGTGGACGACGAAGGTGGGCGACTTGGTGAGGTGGTAGGTCATCTCGCGCAGGCCTTCGGGATCGAGCGTGCCGAGCCGGAGATACTGGGCGAACTTGCTCTTGCCGGCGCTGCTGGGGCCGAGGACGAGGATCTCCCTGCCCTTGGCATAGGTCCTCAGACGGGCCAACCCCTTGGGTGCGGCCCGCCCCTTGGCTTGTATCTTGGCGCCCATTCCACGTTCCCCCGGAACACCGACCCTGCACCATCCGCACGAAACCGATCGACGCGCCCACGCCACGCCGAGGCACCATTGTACGACCGGCCCGCTACGCGGCTCAACTAATTCTCGGCGGAAAATCGACGCTCGACAGCAAACCGGCCCCAAGCCTGGGCTTTGCTCCGGCTTGAGGCCGCCGCCAAAGGCCTGGAGATACGATTCTGTCGAGCGAGCGAGGCCGTGCCCCACTTCTAAGGCGTGGGATTTAATCTTGCAGGGCTGGGGGGTGGTGTTTTAGTATGCAGCAGGGCAGGTATTGACGGCAAAACGTATAGTGATAAGGAAGAGTGATGGCGAGCGATAACCTGCGTATCTACGAGACCTTGCCGTTCGAGCATCCGCGGCTGGTCGTGGGGTTTTCGGGCTGGATGGACGGCGGAGATGTTTCGACGGGGACGATCCGCGTGCTGGGCCAGAAGCTGGGGGCTCGGCGTTTCGCGGAGATCCTGCCCGAGGGGTTCTACATCTACAGCTTCCCGGGGGCGATGGAGTTGACGGCGCTGTTTCGGCCGCACTGCCGGATCCAGGAGGGGATCCTGCGGGCGTTCGATATGCCCGAGAACGCCTTCTTCGGCGAGCCGGGCAGCAACGTGATTCTGTTCCTCGGCAAAGAGCCCAATCTGGCGTGGCAGGACTACGCCGACTGTATGTTCGAGCTGTGCGCGAGGCTGAACGTCAAGAGCATCTATTTCATCGGCAGTGTCTCGGGGCTGGTGCCGCACACGCGCGATCCGCATTTGTTCTGTTCGGTTTCGGATGCGGAGCTCAAGCCCGTTTTCGAGCGGTACGGGATTCGGTTCAGTAACTATGAAGGGCCGGCCAGCATCGTGACCTATCTGACAGCCGAGGCGCGGAGCCGGGACATCGAGATGGTCAATCTGGTCGCGACCGTGCCGGCCTATGTGCAGGGCAACAATCCCAAGTGCATCGATGTGGTCGTGCGGCGGCTGGCCGGTATCCTGCAACTCGATCTGCATCTCGACGACCTGCGCACCGCGGCCGATGACTTCGAGCGGAAACTGAGCGACGTGGTCAGTGAAGAGCCCGAGCTGGCCGAGAGTGTCGTCAAGCTCGAGCAGGATTACGACAATGACATCTTCAACAATGAAATGAGCGATCTGAAACATTGGCTCCATCGCAAGGGTATTCGGCTCGACTGAGGGGCCAGACAGAATCATGGAGGCATGTGGCATGGCAACGGTTCGACGCATGAAGAAGACCCCGCGCGTCCTCGTCGGCGCGATCCTGCTTACAATTCTCTTGAGTGCCCTGCCCTGCCCGGCCCAAGTCATCGGCCGACCCGCCGAGACCTCCGCCCAGCGCAACGCCCGCATGAAGTGGTGGCGCGAGGCTAAGTTCGGTCTATTTCTACACTGGGGTATCTACAGCGTCCCGGCGGGGACGTACAAGGGCAAGCAGATTGACGGGATCGGCGAGTGGATCATGAATCGGGGTAAGATCCCGGTGGCTGAATACAGGCAGTTCGCCCAGCAGTTCAATCCGGTCAAGTACGACCCGGACGCGTGGGTGCGGCTGGCCAAAGAGGCGGGCATGAAGTACATCGTGATCACGTCGAAGCACCATGACGGCTTCGCGCTATTCGACTCGAAGGCGACAGATTAGGACGCGGTGGACGCAACGCCCTACGGCAAGGACCTGCTCAAGCCCCTGGCCGAGGCCTGCCGCAAACACGGCATCGTGCTCGGCTTCTACTACTCGCAGGCCCAGGACTGGAACCATCCCGGCGGTGCCGCGGCCGGCGGCCACTGGGACCCGGCCCAAGACGGTGACATGGACGAATACATTCGCACCATCGCCGTGCCGCAGGTCCGCGAGATCCTCTCCAACTACGGCAAGCTTGGGGTGCTGTGGTGGGATACACCAACTAACATGAACAAAGAGCGGGCGGACATGCTGTTGCCCCTGCTGGAGCTCCAGCCCGGCATCATCACCAACAACCGCCTGGGCGGCGGCTACGGCGGCGACCTCACCACCCCCGAGCAGCACATCCCCGCCACCGGCATCCCCGGCCGCGACTGGGAAACCTGCATGACGATGAACGACACCTGGGGCTATAAGAGCTACGACCACAACTGGAAGTCACCCACGGACTTGGTACAGAAGCTTGTGGACATTGCCAGCAAGGGGGGCAATTTCCTCTTGAATGTCGGTCCCACGGCCGAGGGCATTATTCCCGAGCCCAGTGTGCAACACCTAAGCGAAATGGGCAAGTGGTTGCGCATCAACGGCGAGGCGATCTACGGTACGCGTCTGTGGAATCCCCAGGCCAAATACGATCCCGAGGCAGAGGCCGCAGCCTTTGGCCCCGGGCCGGAAGAGAGGCCTGAGACAGAGGCCGATCCGCAGACAAACAGGAAGAAGGCAGGCATTCGCTATACCCTTAAAGGGAACACACTCTACGCGATCTTCTTTGCTTGGCCCGCCAATGGCACCGTCGCCTTCAAAGAACTGGCTGCCGGGCGCACAGCCCAGGAGATCGCCAAGGTCGAGTTGCTCGGATCGACTGACAGAGTCGAGTGGTCGCGTAACCAAGTCGGTCTAAGCGTGCGCCTGCCCGCCACACCGCCCTGTGACCATGCATTTGTCCT
>CP070782.1:1458777-1464847 GCA_020346325.1 Phycisphaerales bacterium | reverse complement strand
GCTGCACCGGTAACGAGTGCGACCTTGTTCTCAAATTCCAATTCAGATCTCCCAGGTCATGTGACAGGGCGGCTTGCCCCCGAAGTTGCGCCTATTCGAGAGTCGGAAAGACAACCTTGCCCTGAAGCTGTGCGAGGCCGCCTTCCTTCTCGTAGACACCGTAGAACATCGAGCATGAATCCAGCCAGACTACGATCCGATGCATTTCCTCTTCGGAGAGCTCGACGTCGTAGTGTCCCTCTTGCAGGAGTTTGTACAGCTTCGAGGCGCGGGCCCCAAATTTGCCCGGGACGGTCCGATGACGCTCGCCGTAGGACCAGAAGCCATATTCCTTCGCCAGGCTGTGATAGGAGGCGTACCATTTCTGTCGGCTTTTGACGATGACCTCACGATCGAGCCGCGGCGCCTTATCAGGATGCTCGGCGTGGCAGGCGGCGCAGTGCTTGTCGAGAACGGGCTGGACCAGGCGGGGATAGCTGAACGGATTCGTACCGTCCACGTCGGGTTTGAGCTTGGAGGGTTCGCGCTGCAGCGCGAGCGGGACTTGGGTGGGCGTCTGCGGGGCGCGATGCCTGGGCTCGTGACAGCCCTGGCAGATCAGCCGCTCGCCGGGCTGGAGATAGGTTGCCGAGCGCATCGACTGCACGGCCAGTCCTTTCTCATCCAGGGCCTGGAAGAACAGTTCCTTGCGGGCCGGCACGGTGAAATGGGCGCTGCCGTCTTCCGCCACGGGGACCGTGCCCAGCACGTAGCGGGCCAGGACCACCGAATCACCCGCCGTTGGCTCCCGCAGGCTCGTTTCGTGAGGCGGGGCGCCCGAGGGCACGGACATCGGGATAATCTGATAGACGCGCAGCGCTTTGATCTTCATCTCCTCGGGCCAGGACCGGAGGCTGTCATAGACATTGATCAATGCCAGGGTGGCTTCGGCCGGTTGGCCTTCGGGCACGCGGATCGATTCGTCGGGCGTCGCCGGAGGCTTGGTGCGTGCTCGCAAGGGGATGGGGCTCTGACAAGCGATCTCCGGATCGCGATAGATCAATTCCTTGTTGCCGAAGGCGTCCACCAGGTAGATGCCGTACTCACCGCGCACGTGGCCCTGGCCTTGCCGGCCCACACCGCGCCTCATGGTCGCGTCGTAGACACAGAGGTGGTATTTCTCGCTCAGGGGCCAGGGCGTGCCGTACACTTGGGTACCGCCCTGGGTTTCGGGGAAGTCGATTTCGGGGGTCAGTCTCCTGACTGGGCCCATGGCGTCGTCGTCCTCGATGTCCGTATCGAACGTCAGCAGCGACCCGAACGCCTGGCCGTGATGCGGGGCGCCGGTGGCGACGAACTTGTGCGATGCGGGAATGGCGCGCACGTCCAGTTCCATGTCGGCCCGCAACTCGCGCGGTGCGAAATTGCCGTGAACGGCGCGGGCGTCCCGGCCGTCGGCGGTCGTGATCCAGGGCAAATGGGCGGTACAGCCATGACGGTCCACGTAGTCCCAGCGCGTGTAGATGATGCGCCCGTCGTTGGTGACACTCGGCTGCCATTCGTTGGTTTCGTGGGGGCTCAGACAGCGAATGTCACTGCCGTCGGCCAGCATGTCGAACAGGGTATAGGTCGGACAGACACGGCCGCAGCGGAGATATCCGCCCCGGCGCTCCGTGATGAAGGCCACTCGTCCGTTCGGCAGCCAGCAGGGGTCGAAATCGTTCCACGTGCCATCCGTGAGCTGCTCCAGGCCGGTACCATCCGTATTGACCTTGAACAGATGATAGCAGCGCTGGGGGTGCCAATGGCCCCGGCTCGGATCGGTGTGGTGCCGGTGGTTGCGGTCCCCTTTGCATTCGACGTAGGCGAAGAGAATGGTCTTGCCGTCATACGACAGGTCGGGTGACAGGAAAGAGCCCTCCTCCAGCTTCTGCCCCTTCAGTCGGCCTCTCTGGACGACCGAATCCCTCAGGACATCACGCACTCGCGGGTTCTCGCTGAATGGGTCGGACAGGACGTAGATGCCCCCGCCGGGCAGCACGTTGATGCCGTAGTATTGATCGCACATGTGATTGAACGTCGCCCGATGCCGCTTGATGAACAGGATCGTGTCGAAGTTCAGCAACGGATTGGCGAACGCGATTTTGCGGCGCAGTTGGCATGTCTTCTCAAACAGGTCGAAACGCTGCTCGACATCGGTGACAGGCACGCTCCGGCCGGCACGTTCCAAGGCTTTGAGCTTCGCGCCCACGGCCGCGAGATTCGGCGCATCGGGCATGGAGTTGATGTCGTGGAGCAGCGTGGCCGTGCGGCGTAGGACCACATCGAGAGCATCTCGGTCCGATTCGAAAATCAGGGCCTGGGGGTGGAGGACTTGATCGGCATATTGGGCGATGCGCTGGCGCTTCTGAATGTCACGGCGGATCGTCTCGTACTGCATTTCCAGCTCGGTTTTGGGCACGCCTGCGATCTTCCGGGATGTCCCGTCCGTGGCTCGGCGAGGTGCGTAGCCGGCTGTTTCACGACCCGCAGCCAGGCTGGCCGGGGCCGCCTTCGCGGCACTGCAGGCTGCGACCGGCAACACCAGGATTGTCGCAGCTATCAACGACCCGATGGAATACCTCATGATCATGCTCCCAACTCACTTTCTACGCGTCTTCCACCACGGAGAACACCGCTCCTCGGCCTGGACACGACGGTGGCAACACGGCCTTCACGACACGTTGTCCATTCATTTCTAACCCATCACGGCAACGCTTGTCAATAGACGGAGAGCGACTGCGCTGGGGTCGGGGTGACAGCGGCCGACGGCGGACAATGGTTGTCTCAGTTGAGTTTGACTTTTCGTCTGGGGAGGATGCGGCCGATGGGGTCTTTTTCGTAGAGGTCCCATTGGTAGTCGATGACCTTCAGATGTGGCAGGTGCTCTTTGAGGCGGTTGATGTGTGCGCGATCGAGCCAGAGGTTCCACAGGCGCAGGGTCTTCAACTGCGGCAGGCCTTTCAGCGGAGCGAGGTCCTTGATGTGCGTGTCGGAGATGTCGAGCGTACGCAGATGCTGACAGCGCCGCAGCGGTTCGACGTGATCGACGTAGGTGAAGGAAATATCCAGCGACTGGAGGTTCGGTAACTGGGCCAGGTAGGATAGATCGGTGACGCGCTGGCCTATCAGCGACAGTTCCTGCACGGCCCGCAGGTCGGCTGTGGTCAACTGGTCGGGTTGCTTTTCGAACTGCTTGGCGATCTGCTCCTTGATGGTGCGGGGGTTGTCGATTTCGAGTTGTGCCTCACGGACCAGCTTCTGCCATTTCGCTCGCTTCCGAGCGATAGAGTCGTTCTTGCCCGTGAGGACGAAGTCGCGGTTCCAGTCGCGCAGCAGCGGACAGTGGACGAGCCAGTCGTCGTCGTAGATCTGAAACGTGACGATGGCGCCGCGCTGTTCGTAGAGGGCCGCTCCTTTGACGGCCCAGGGGTAGTTGCCGCCGTGGCTGGCGCCGGGCAGGGTCGAGCCGAAAAAGACGGGCAAGCCCTCGAAGGCGCGGACGCTGGCCTGATTGGTCAGGACGGCGGCGGAGGCGTGGCGGCCAGCCACGAAGACCATCGCACCGGCCCAGACCTGGGCGCGGTACTCCAGCAGGTTCGTGGCCAGCCAGCCGCCGGCACTGGAGCCGGAGATGAACAAACGCTCATCGTCGACGCGGAGGTATTTCGCGATGAGCCGCTTGGCCTCCTGCATGCTTTTGAGTTCCAGGGCGATGTAGGTCCTGAACTGCGCGTGAGGCACCGTGCCCTTGGGCTGCGGGAAGTAGCCCATGCCGACCACGACGGCGCCGCGGTCGCAGATGTTGGAGCGCCCGCTGCGGCAGATGATGGGATTGTACCTGTCGCCTCGTCCCTTGAAACGGAAGATGACCGGCCACTCGCGATCGTTGGTGTAATCGCGCGGCACGAAGAGGTTGAAACTCTGGGTGCCGATCGCTCTGTTGTCGGTGAGAACGTGATATTCCTGGCCCGGCTCGAAGAGAGGCGTCCGGGCCGTATCGGGCGTGGTGGCCGCCAGGGGCGGTGCAGCGAGGCCAAGGCATAACCAGCAACACCCCACGCTTGCGACAACGGCTCTAGCTGATGCAGCGTTCATGGGTCAGCTCTCTTTCCGGTCGGCCACGTCATCATTTCACGGGACGCACCGCCATTCAAGGCCAAATTCGCAGACATCTCAAGGACCTCAAAATCGGGCCGTACCCATTGGCCTATTCCCCGTTGACTGGTGGATGTTTCATTTTGTCAGCGGTAAAATGAAACACGTCCGGTCCGGCGCGGAATAGAGAGAATGAGACGACATGGAAAAGAGTCTGGATCTCACGAGGATTGTCAGTCAGGCCCAGCAAGGCCGTGAGGAGAGCCTGGAGGTGCTCGTCACGCGCGTCAGGCCGCGGGTGATGGTCTATCTATACCGCATGACGCTGGATTATCACCTGGCCCAGGATCTGACTCAGGAGACGATGTTGACCCTGATCAAGTCGCTGCAATTCCTGAGGACCGACAGTGATTCCTCGCTGTGGGCCTGGATCTACCGCACGGCCCTGGGCAAGGGGCAACACCATTTTCAGAAACAGGCCAGGCGGCGGCGCAGCCGGCAGACGACCGTGGACCAGGATGCCCTCGATCAACTGGCCGCCCATGCGTCACGGGACGGGCTCGATCAGGCCCAACGCCACGAGTTGATCGAGGCTATGTGCGCGTCGCTGGAAACGCTGAAGCTGACCTATCGCCACGTGCTGGTGCTGCGCTGTTTCGAGCAGCTCTCGTTTGCCGAGATCGCCCGCGTGCTGGGGGCCGGATCGGAATTGCGGATGCGTCTGCTGTTCCTGCGGGCCAAGCGGGCGCTGGAACGCCAGTTGCGCCATCGCGGTTTCGGACGCCAATACTTCCTATCCGGCCTGACCGTGTTCGCCACGATCACGGCCCTGCGCACGCGCAGCGCGGCGGCCGTCCCGCTCGTGACGACAGAGGTGACAAGTGCAGGGGCGGTGGCTACGGCTATCGGTGCCCTCATGGCGCCGTGCGGCGTCGTAGCGCTAATCATAGTGGCCTTGACACTCATGGTCGGTGCGGTTGTGGTACCCGGCTCAAGTACGCGCATCGCCACGGTCACGGAGGTGTTGCCGTTGGTTGCGCCGTCCCGTGTCATCGGTCTCTACGATCCGGACGGCGGCGAATGGGAGCGCTTGATTCGGCTTGCCAACCGGCCGAGCCTGCGGGTCCCTTTGGATCCCGATACGATTGTCAGCGACCCGAACGCCGATTTCTTTCTCATTCTGCCCGAGGGACATTGGATCGAGTTTGGCTTTGCGGGCCCTCTGGTGGACGGTCCGGGTCCGGATATCGAGTACTACTGTCAGACGGTCGAGAAGCTTCCGTCGGTCTTTCTCACTGATGGAGGCACTCAAACCCACCGGCTGCCAGGCGGCACCCGCGAATTGCGCGAAGGCTGGGCCTACGGGGTCCGCCTCGACCTGGTTCAGTGCGAATGCCCGTTCACACCGACGGCGGTACGCATCGAGGGTGTGGGCCCACCGACGCAGTGGGAGCCCATTACATTGATCAACCTCAAGGCCCGGGTGATACCAGAGCGTAACTGAGAACGTTGACTTTCGGATTGGTTACCTGGAGTCATCCAGGCGTGCGCTCCGGTCGAGGAGGCGAATCTTCTGGAGGACGAGGCCGTAGTGGCTGCCGGGCGGGATCTCCTGCATGAGTTCGCCGCGCCAGTCGCGGGCGAAGTTGCCCGAGTAGCACAACCACGCGGTGCGGCCGTCGGCACTGATGAACTTCGTTGGGATGTTCAGGAAGTAGCCTTGTTCGCCAAAGTCCTTCATGTAGGTGACGAGGCGCCAGGGACCGGTGATCTGGTCGGCTTCGAGGATATACGAATTCATCTTGGCGCAGGTGGGCCAGCCGTCGGTGACGCACATCAGGTATTTCTTGAGCGGAGCGTTATAGGTGACTGTGACGCAGCCGCAGTTGTTGTTCCAATCGATCAGCGGTTCGATCTTCGCGAAGTCGCGCGTCCAGACAGGTTGGCCATTGGC
>CP070782.1:1446778-1458677 GCA_020346325.1 Phycisphaerales bacterium | reverse complement strand
CATGTTCGGATAGAGACCGATGATGCCGAAGAACGTCACGGCCACGATCATGCCGGCGGAAGCGAACCAGGCTGCCCACAACCGGGCCTTGCGGAGAAACATCTTGACCGCCACCAGCGGGGCAACGGCCAGCAAGGGCACAACCCACAGCAGAGGCTGGCTGAGATAGTTGTCGTAAAGACTCGTGGCGATGGCGGTGAAGAGGAGAAAAGCCACGGCCAGGACCAGCAAAGCGACCCAGAGCCCACCGGCGGCCCGCACAGCGCGTTCGTGTAGTGCGCCTTCCGTGCGGATCGCCAGCCACAGGGCGCCGTGCACCAGGAAGATGACCAGGAAGAAGACGCCACCGGCCAGGCCGTAAGGATTCAACAGGTCCAGAATCGTTCCCCTATGGACCCCATCGACCAGCGCGACGCCGCGGAAGATGTTGGCGAAGGCGACGCCCAGCAGGACGGCCGTTAAGACACTGCCACCGAACTGACAAACGTCGCAAAGGCGCCGCCAGCCGGCCGAGTCGGCCTTGCCCCGAAACTCGAACGACAGTCCGCGCACGATCAAGGCCAGCAGCAGCAGCGTCAGGGCTTCGTGAAACGTGCTGAACATCACGGCGTAGGTCTGTGGGAACGCCGCGAAGGTCACGCCGCCGGCGGTGATCAGCCAGACCTCGTTACCGTCCCAGAGCGGACCGGTCGCGTTGTACATCGTGCGGCGCTGCGTCTCGTCCTTGGCCAGAAAAGGCAGCAGCGCGCCGACGCCGAGGTCGAAGCCGTCGGTCATGAAGTAGATGGCCCAAAGCAGGCCCCACAGAAAGAACCAGACTGTTGCCAGTGTCATAGTAGGCTCCTGAAGCTAGCCGGCAGAATCAGGTTTAGCGGGTTCGTTGCTCCCCTCGAGGGGGAGCGGACCGCGCCGGGCATGTCGTACGATCAAGAAAGCGGTCGCCGCGGTGACGAGTGTCAGCAGGACCGTCAGGGAGATCAGCGAGAAGCCCACCTGGTAGGTGCGCAGGCCCTCGGTGACGCCCTCGCTGGTGCGCATGACGTTGTAGACGATCCACGGCTGGCGGCCCACCTCGGTCAAGATCCAGCCGACGTTGCAGGCGATGAACGGCAGCGGAATGAACCAGATTAACGTGGTCAGCAGCAAAGGCGTTTGCTGGAGCTGGCGCAGGCGCAGCCAGGATAGCGCCAGCAATCCCAGCATGGCCGTGCCGATCGCGACCATCATGCGAAAGCTGACCATGGTGATCGCTACGGGCGGCCGCTCGTCGCGGGGGATGTCGGCCAGGCCGATCACCTCGCGATCGAAATCTTTGAAGGCCAGGAAGCTCAGCGCCCCAGGGATACGTCCGAACTCGATGAGATTGGTTTCGTTCTCCTCGTCCGGCCAGACGACGATCGTCATCGGGGCGCGGGTCGAGGTCTTCCAGTGCGATTCCATGGCCGCGAGCTTGGCCGGCTGGCGTCCGGCGACGTTGGCGCCCAGGAAATCGCCCGCTGCGACCACGGCCAGCGTGAAGACCGTGCCGGCCACGAGGGCGATGCGAAACGATTTGCCGAAGAACGCCGTTTCGCGGTTGGCCCGCAAGTGGTAGGCGCTGATCCCGAGGACGAAGAACGCGCTCAGCGCGATCGAGGCGCTGATCGTATGCAGGATCGAGAGGATTGCGGTGGGATTCAGCACGACGGCCCAGAGGTCCACCAGCTCGGCCCGGCCATTGCGGATCTGGTAGCCCACCGGGTTCTGCATCCAGGCGTTGGCCGTGAGGATCCAGAAGGCCGAACCACAGGCAGCCAGGGCCACGAGCCACATCACGGTGGCGTGCGCCCAGGGCGAGAGCCGCTTCCAGCCGAAGATCCAGACGCCGATCATGGTGGATTCCAGGAAGAAGAAACCGGTGGCCTCGATCGCCAGGAGGGACCCGAAGATGTCGCCGACATATTGGGAGTACCGGGCCCAGTTGGTCCCGAACTGAAACTCCAGGACGATGCCGGTCACGATGCCGGCTGCGAAGTTGATCAGAAACAGCTTGCCCCAGAACTTGGCCATCCGCTGGTATTCGGCGTTGCCTGTCCGGGCGTAGACCGTCTCCATTAGCGCGATCATCAGGGCCAAACCGATCGTCACCGGGACGAACAGAAAATGAATGAACGGCGTTATCGCAAACTGCAATCGTGATAGAAACAGTGCATCCATCGCGTGCGTCTCCTGCCCCCCGCCGTGCCTGTCGTCAGGCCCATCCAGAGAAGCCGACCCAGTTCGATGCCAGTATAGTCGATGTCGGTTAATTCTCAACAGGTCTTCCGAGTGACCGTTCGCAGGTGAATCGTGACCATCGCTCGTGCAACAGACGCGGGCCAAGGGGCACCGCGTGGAAACGTCAGGTGTGCATGTTGACATAGACAGCGTAGATATTGACGGCGATGATGACCGAACAGAGCACGCGCGTGAGATTGGGGGTGAAGACCGTGATCAGCCAGACGCCGAAGACCTGCAATGCCTTGCCGAGAAGCGGGCCCCAAACGATCCCACAGGTGTGAGCGAGCATCCGGACGACCACGTTGGACTCGTGATGGGGACCGATCCGGCTCATGAAATAGGTGGTGGAGATCGCGTCGGCCAGAGCCGTGTAGATCACCAGGAGAAACAGTAGCCGATGTCGAGTCCAGAACAGCCCTCTGTTCGCTGCAATGTCGACCTCGGTGTCAAGCACTCTCATCTGTGATCTCGTCCAACATGGTCCGCGAAAGGCAGGTCCAGAAGACTCCGGTACATCAGTATTATTCCGCTGCCGTGCCGGATAAGTTCGCGCCTTAGGATGCGATTTGTGCAAAAAGGCCGGTCGATAAGACTTGCTGCGACGTGGCGGGCGAACTCGGTCGGCTACCGTCCATCCAGGCTCAGTCGGCGATCCCAATGCTGACGCGGTTGCTGACCACATCGAGGCCCTCGAAGACGAAGGCCACTGCTACGTCGTGGTATCCCGGTGTCAGGGGCAGCCAGGAAGCCTGAGGCAGGATCAGATTCAGATCGGTCAATTCGGTATCCGGGGCGAAGGGCTGGACTTGCGCCGTGCCGGTCTGGTCATCAGGCCAGCGGTACCACCGGCCATCGAGCCAGATGCGATCGGCGCGGACCGGCTCGGAGGTATCGAAGGCGAACAGACGCTTGCCCTGGTTGCGCAGGTCCAGTTTAAAGGTCGGACTGGCGTCAACGTTCCACAGACGCTTGGCGGGCCGCAACCGGCACTGCAAGCCCTCGATCTCGGGGCCCCACGTCAGCGCGACCCGAACGGGCGGGGCGGACTGGCGGGATGGCGTTTGGGCCGATCGTCGGCACCCCGGGCCCAAGAGTGTCAGCAGGACGAGAGCCACCAGAATTGCATAACCCGCTTTTCTCATAGGCATCCTTCCAATGGCAGCCACACGAGGGCCACACGCAGCATTATAAGCAAGGAGGCGCGGCACGCCAGTCTGTTTCGCATGATGGCGAGCGATAGGGCCGGCCGAACTCCGTCTTGGAGTCCGCGGAGCCTCATTTCGGTAGCCGATGGCCCGTGGAGGCCTCACTTTTCTACCGCTTATCCACCAAATGGCGGCAGGGGCCGCCTGATCGATCCGATAGGCTGGTTTATTTGATACCCCTGCGGTTTTCTCGGTATTTCTCTGCCTTCACTCCGTGGTGCCCGGCAGAGCCCTCTTATAAGACATTATTACGAAAGCTCTTATGGTAGGCAGTCAAAGTCGGGGTTTTAGGCAAGATCGTTGCGGTCTCTCCTGCGGTGTGCTTGCGGCATCGGGATGGGCGAGACCTGCGGCGAAGCACGACGTTCGGCTTGAGTTTTCCACCGCTTTTCCACAATCGGGGGATGGCTGCTCGGGCCGGTTTTCGTCCTCGGGTTTCACGTAGCGGAAAGGGCTCTCGAAATTGGATTCGGCAGTCTCCGGCGGCGTTGGGATGTCACCGGGTCGTAACCATGCATCGAGACTCATTCGGACAGGGTGTCGTCACCCGCACCGGGGACGTCGATGCGAGGCTGATACCCTGGACGACGCAAAAAAAAGGCTGATGCATCCGATAATCATGGGGTTGACTGGCTGAGCGTAGCGCCTCGGTCGAAGCCGGTCCAATTCTCTTGACATTGGGTCTAGAATCGGGTAGACTAATCTTTGTCGATCGCCCCGAGCGATCAACTCTAAATGGGGGGTGCTCATCGCTTTCCTTCTTGGGCACTCATAGAGAGTTTGGCTTTTGCTTTTTGTGACGCGATGACTTGATTTCATCCTTGGGGGGGTGTCGCTGCAAGTCGTCCGGGCCGGGGGTGCAGGATCCACAGCCACAGGCAGGTCTTTCATCCATGGTCGATGCTGACGGTCCGTTCGCACACGACGACACACACGATCTCCTCCCGCACAAGGGTGCCATTCGCGCCGGCGTGGGCCGGTGACGTCGGATGGTCTTAGGGGGTGTGGTGACATGGGACGACTCACGACGGGAACGATGCTCCTTACGATTCTGCTGGCGGCGGTGTCGTTGTTTCCCGTCCCGGGGGCCTTCGCCGACACGGTCGATATCGTCCACGGCGGCTACGGGGCCTACGGTGCCGCCACCGTATGGGGAGCCGGCCACGAAGGCAACGTCGCGATGGCGGGCGTGTACATGCTCAACAAGACCGGCAGCACAGGTATCGGCGACACCTGGTCCAATGGTCTAATCCCTGGTTTCTGCATCGAATTGCACGAACCGATTCCGCAAGTGACGCAAACGTACAACGTGGGTATGCCCGACGACGTCTATAACAGTCACATCGACGATGTGCTGGGCAGCGAGAAGGCCAACTACCTGCGGGAACTGTGGGATGCCTACTACGATCCGGCCTGGGCCAGTGGTGGATCGTACACCGATCAGCAAAACAGTACGGCTGAGGCGTTTGCCACCGCGATCTGGGAAATCATCAACGAAGATCTGCCTGCCTCGCCGCTCGACTGGGATGTCACGGTCGACGGCACGCCCGGCACTGGCGGGTTCTACGCCGAGAATCTCGATAGCGCGACCGCCAACAAGTGGCTGCACGCGCTGACCGGCACCGGGGGCAAGGCCGATCTGCTGGTGTTCAGTTACGGCGGGAGCCAGGACTTCCTGGTCGCGGTGCCCGAGCCGGCGACGATTGTCCTGTTGGGCTTGGGCGGATCACTGGGGCTGTTCGCCCGGCGCCGGCGGCTTTAGGACATGAAACATGAACCTGCGATTCGATGGCAGAGGCGATAACGAATGAGCCAGCGTAGACTGGGTGACACAGGAGGAGAAACAATGAAACGGTTGCTGACCTTGATCGCCGTCGTTGTCACCGTGGGGGCGACGCCGTTGCTGGCCGGGACGGAGACGCCACAGAATATCGTGGAGTTCAGTCCGGCCCCGGACACTGCCGGCGAATGGTCCTACAACGGTGCGGGCATCCTGAGCTTCGATCAAGACATTGCCATCGATACGGGCTTGGGCAGCAACTACGATGCGCTCGTCGGCGCCCACATTTATCTGCCGACCTTCGAGGTCACCGGCATTCCGGGCCAGCCTTACACGCTCACCCCGCTGGGCAGCACTCAGATCACGATCACCAGCGCCGACAACAGCACGACATATTTCACCGGCACACTCGGCCGCGGCGACTTGCTGACGATGGGCACGACCGCGGGCGGCTTCACCGAATTCAAGGTCGATGTCACCGACATCTTCATTACGCACGAGGGCGCCACTTTGGGCTCGGCGGCCCTGGCGATCCTGGAAAACCTGCAATTACCCTCGCTCGATTTCGAACTGTCACTTCAAGGCGGAAGTGGCTCGGGCTACTACAGCTTCGCCCAGATGCTGGACGGCGGTTTTGGTGGTTCCGGTGGTTTCAGCGGGGCCATGTCGGTACCGGAACCGGCAACGATAGCTCTGCTCTCGTTCGGCGGCCTTGCCTTGGCCCGCAGGCGCCGGATGAAACGTTGACCTGAAGTCCCCCCTTATGTTGGAAGGACGGGCCGTGGCGCCTCGCGCGCCACGGCCCACGATTTTTGCGCTGACTACAGGCCGACCATTCCGCGCCCTGCCTACCGCGCCGAGCGGGCGATGCGGAAGCCGGACGCCTCGCACTTTGCTTTAGACCAGAAGTTGATACGAGCAAACACGTTGCAGCCGAATGCGTTACTACAGTGGGAACCGCCGCGGATCATGTGGTCTTTGCCTTTGTAGTAGGGGTTCACCGCCTTGGCCGGCGTGTACATATAGCCTTGATCCAGGCACCATTCCCAGGCGTTGCCACTCATGTCGTGCAGACCCAACGCGTTCGGACGGAAGGCCCCGACGGGTGTTGTCGTGGACGTCAGTTTGTCCCTCTCCTCTTTGGGGAGAGAGTCGTCGTAGAAGAGGCAGGACAATTCGCCTTCCGTGACATCGTTTTTGCCGTTTCCATAGAGTACCTTTTTGCCGCCTTCGCGTGCGGCGTACTCCCATTCCGCCTCCGTAGGGAGCCGATATCCTTGGACCTTTTGGATGTCGTCGGTCGGGTATCCCCGAGCATCGATCACTTGGTAAGTCTCCAAATCGTAGGCGGCGGGATACCCTTCCTTCCGACTGAGCCAATTGCAGTAAGCGGCGGCATCCTCCCAAGCCACCCAGACGACCGGATGGTTGTCGTCTTGCGCAAAGCGTCCTTGCTTCCAAGTATAAGTATCGTAGGGTCTCTCATTCTTCTTGAGTTTTGCCTCCAACTCCAGCTCTTTGATGGTTCGATACCGGGTCTCCTCCACAAACGCGCGGAAGTTCGCCAATGTGGTCTCATACTTGGCGATGTAGAAGTCATCCAGCACCACGTCATGAAGTGGCTTCTCATCCAACATAGACCTCCTGTCATCCTCGAACACATCTCCCATGACAAACGTTCCACCTTCAACGAGGATCATGTTTTGATTTGTTTGCTGCCCGTCGCCGAAGGCAACGGGGCCCCATACGAAGGTGGCCAGCGTCAGGCTGGCGGCGCACATACGCGAATACCAATTCGTTTTTGACCGTCTCATGACAGACCTCCAGCGGGCATCCCCTTCTTCTGATTGCGATCGCTTTTCCGGCGTACCGCGATCTCTCAACAAGTTTCCCCTATCGCCCCGAGGCGCTACCATCCACTTGATTGCGCCGTCGACGCTGATGTTACAGCCGTTCTGGCAGTCCGACGTGGACGGGGCGGAACTCAGCGGGGGCGCTGGGTCGATCTGCCCTGTCTTCGTTCCACGGGGATGATATAGTACGGGATGCCGTTGAATTCCTTTCGACGCCAGCCCTTGGGACGGCTCTGCCTACGTGGCGTTGGCGCCGGTCTGTGGGCTGCGGGACGGCGTATTGCCCTGGCTGACCGCAACTGCCTCTCTAAAGTTTCGACCCGTTGCTCGAGCGCCTTTACTCTGCCCTCCAGCTGTGCAATGGAGTCATTGCGGCTGTGCGCTGGATCCGCTGCGCCGAGGGCGAGGAACGCCATGGTGAGAAGAACGACAACAATGGATACAGGAACCTTCACGGTATGCCTCCTTATGCAGGTGGAAGATAAACACCGAGAATCAATTTGATGAGAGCCATGCCCATTGCGGCCGCGTTTTCCCTTCAGTTGCCGGTCAAGAGCAGACGCTCCCAAGTACAGGAGGCATCCAAAAGTGGAACGGTAACAGGCGATTGTGCTCAACGCTGAGTGCCCCGTTCGATCTAACCGCAATTTTGGGAAAGGGCGGTGCGGATTTTCCGTGGATCGGGGGCCCGTGGGCCTTGCACTATCAGGCCGGAAGTGGCAGCATGGTGGGGATGAGACGCGTGCATGTGGATGGGCAGGGATGGGGATAGTTCCAGGGGAGGTTCCGGTAGGGGCCTGCTCTGATCGACTCGTGTGCCGGCTGGCTTCACGGCGGAAAGGAGTGACGAGCGTGACCGATCCGAAGAGATTCTGGATGCCCGTGCTGAGCTTGACGGTGCTGTTCTGCGCCCTGGCGGCTGTGGCTTGTTGGGTCGTTCCGGGGGTCCGCGAAGGAACGGTGCCCGCGATCGGCGGCCTCGTCTGGCATGCTTTGGGCGTGATTCAGTTGCTGGTGACGAACGTCTATGGCCCCGTCGCGGCGCGCGTGGGAGAGGCAACTACGCGGGCGCTGGGTGTCGCGGTCCAGGTGGCGTTGACCGGGCTCAGTGCCCTGTTGCTGTCGGTCGCGATCTGGTATCCCTTTTACCTGGTCCGGGGACGATCCCGTTCGGTGACCAAGACCTCCGACGCGCCGGCTTCTTCGCCCGAGTAAGCCTCTTCGGAGCCGGGCAGCGCAGACAGAGAGACACCCCGTTATCGCTGCGCCGGGGCCCGCGATTCCGAGGCTGTGCCGAATCTAGCGAGCCTTCACCTTGACGATGAGTTCGGCCGCGGCCGGTTCGCCGGTTTCCGGGGTCGCCTTGATTGCGATGCGATACTTGCCCAGCGCGGCGTCCGTGTCGGCTGTGATCGTGAGGTCCACATCGGGCTTGTCACTTGCCTCGACCACCAGATTGTTGGGCTCAATGGTGAGGTTCTCCGGAACGCTGATTTGCAGGTGTACGTCCTGTTTGAAATAGTCACCCCGCTTGAGCGAGACCCGGGTCGTTTTTACATCTCCCTGATCGAGGTCCAGGGTGAACCGCCGCACCACGATCCTGAAGCCCTGATCTTTCTCCATGGCGCCGCCCTGAGGGCTGCTCGACCGACAGCCGCCGAGACCCGCCAGTGTCAATGTCATCGCCAGCGCAACTATAGTTCTCATTCCTTTCCCTTTCTTCGAAATCACTATCCGACGCACGTCCGTGCCACGCCCTCTCCAGGCCGCAACTGCTTCCCGGGCAAAATACCGACACCTGCTGTTTTTCGCCAGTGGAAAAGATGCGCTCTGGCGCCGACTGTTCATTTTGTGGAGATGCGGTATAATTCATCCGTTGCGGCGGTGATGTGATTGACAGGTTGGTCTTGGGGCGTCGGGTCATGAAGATAGAGCGACATGTGATAGCGGCTATGGTTACGCTTGGCACGCTGGCACCATGTGCTGCGGGGCAGTCTGCCCAGCGCTATGAGGCCACGTGGGAGTCACTCGACGCGCGGGCCACGCCGCCATGGTTCCTGGATGCGAAGTTCGGCGTCTTTGTATGCTGGGGCCTGTATTCGGTGCCCGCCTGGACGCCCAAGGGGCATTACGCCGAATGGTACCAGTATTGGCTCCGGGAGAGATCGTTCGAGGGCCAGGTGGCCGACTTCCATGCCCGCACCTACGGAGCCGATTTCAAGTTCCGCGATTTCGCGCCCATGTTCAAGGCGGAGTTGTGGGATCCGGACGCCTGGGCCGATCTGTTCGCCAAAGCCGGGGCAAAGTACATTGTGCTGACTACCAAACACCATTCGGGCTACACGCTGTGGCCCAGCGCTGAGGCTGAGCGGACGTACGGGGCCAACTACAATCCCCTCAAGGTCGGTCCCGGGCGCGACGTGGTGGGCGACTTGGCAGCGGCGGTGCGCGAAAGGGACATCAAGGTGGGGCTCTACTACTCGCTGTACGAATGGTACCATCCGCTCTGGAAGAGCGACAAGGCGCGCTTCGTCACGGAACATCTGTTCCCACAGTTTAAGGATTTGGTGACGCGGTATCGGCCCGACCTGGTTTGGGCCGACGGCGAGTGGGACCTGCCCTGGCAGCAGTGGCGGAGCCCCGAGTTGCTGGCCTGGCTCTTCAATCAGGCGCCGAACGAACAGGAATTGGTCATCAACGATCGGTGGGGCAAAGGCGTTCGGCACCAACACGGCGGATTCTATACCACCGAATACGGCTCGGGCCTCGACGACGACGCTCACCCTTGGGAAGAGAACCGGGGGATGGGGCATTCCTATGGTTACAATCGGGCTGAGAATGCCGACGACTATCGTTCCGCGCAGGAACTGATCCTGATGCTGATCGATGTGGTCAGCCGCGGTGGCAACCTGTGTCTCGATATCGGTCCGCGCGCCGATGGTACGATTCCGGTGGTCATGCAGGAGCGGCTGCTTGAGATCGGCGCCTGGCTCGACAGCAACGGCGAGGCGATCTATGGCACGCGCATGTGGAAGGTGCCCTGCCAGTGGAGTGCGGGGACCATTCCGCAACTGAAACGCGGCGAGTATATGTCTCGGTTCAACATCCTGGAGCAAACCGTCGTGCCACCGTCCGGGCAGGCGCGCAAGGAAGTGCTGTTCACCTACAAGAATGGGAACCTGTACGCGATCACGCCGACGTGGCCCGGCAGAATATTGCGGTTGAGAGATGTTCCGGCCGGCAGTCGCACAAAGGTCATGCTGCTGTCGGCGCGCGCAGAGCTTCCCTGGCGAGCCGAGGGCGGTGACTTGGTTATCACATTACCTCGGTTCGATCCCCATGTGATGGCCAGCCGGTATGCCTACGCGTTCCGCGTAAGCGATATCGCAATGGAACACGATTGACTGCCGGAATCGCACGACATCTCTGAGATTTGAGCCGATCTGCTTGCCCTCTGCAAAATTACGTATAACTACGTATATTCCTACGCTGTTCGTGTGAAAACCTCCTTCTGGACCGTTATACACACAGACCACATCCTCTCTGAAGAAGGAAGCGGGCCTTGGATTCGTCGCGGCTTGGTGCTCCTCTGTTAAGGCTGGCCAGGAATTTGCCGATAAGCACTGCGTTGAAGTGGGAAAAGTACTTGGATCGACAGATCTCCGCCTGGGTTTTGCGGCTGATCGTCGGTAAGACTTGCAGGTGTGGTCGTGGGGGGAGAAAGGTAGGCATCCATTTATGAGGAGCGACAGCGGACGCATTTCGCATTCGACATGGTACGAGTTGTCGAAAATTCGGCCCGGTCTTCTTCCGCTCATGGCTTTCACGGTGCTGCTGGGCGTGATGAACATATTGCTCGTCAACCAGAAGATCATCCTCTGCGTGTTCTATCTCCCGTCATCATGGCGGCTTGGACGCTGCGGAAGCGCCACGCGGTCAGCGTTGCCGTTCTGGCGGCCGTGCTGGTCGCGGCGTTTGCCTTGTTTCTGCCCCAGTCTTTGGTTTATGACGGAAGCCTTTCCCTGCTTTGGGCCGAGCTGGCGATTTGGGGCGGGATCCTGGTGGTGACCGCCTACATGGTCTCGACCCTGCGCGCCTGGACCGAAGAGGCCCTGCGCAATCTCGAGCGCGCCTACAGCGGTGTCTTGGCGATTCTCTCGAAATTCATCGAGACGATCGATGCTGACACCGAAGCGCACTGTGTCCGGGTCGCCGCGTGGTCTGTCGCCATGAGCCGGGAACTCGGTCTAAGAGGTAACGCCATTGAGGAAGTGAGAATCGCAGCTCTCTTGCATGATGTCGGCAAGGTTAACATCAGCGTCGACATCCTCCGCAAAGCCGCTGCTCTGTCCGGCGATGAACGGCAGACCATCCAGGAGCACGCTTCCGGTGGCGCCGCGCTCGTTCGCCCGATCGGAGGGCTGCTGGGCAATATTGCCGATGTCATCGAGGCCCATCACGAGAACTACGACGGTACAGGATACGCCGGCTTGAAGGGCGAAGAGATCCCGTTGGCGGCGCGCATCTTCGCCGTTGTAGATGTCTGGGATGCGCTGAATTCTGATCGACCCTACCGCGATGCCTGGCCAGAAGCGGAAGTCATCGAACATTTGCAGACAGAAGCTGGAAAGCATATTGATCCTCACGTTGTAGATATCTTCCTGGAACTGGTGAAGCAAGGCAGGATATAATCCTTCGAGTGGTAATCTCTGGCGCGGGCCGCATTCCACTCAGTCCGCATGAAGCGCGCTTCACATCCCCACGCTTTGAATTTCCCCTATACCAACCTGCTTAACGTTTTT
>CP070782.1:1427126-1446678 GCA_020346325.1 Phycisphaerales bacterium | reverse complement strand
TGGTGATCTTAACTATGCGCTCGGCAAGGAGGAAGTGACAGCGCTGTTGAATGACCCGGATGCCAATGTCCGGATGGCAGCCGCCTATGCCCTGACACAGTTGGGTCAGCCGGAGTATTTCCCCAGCCTCCGCGACGGCATTGCCAGTAAGGACCCGATCCTCCGGGCCAACGCCGCGCTGCTGCTGGGCAAGAGCGGCCGGCAGGAAGCTTTGCCCCTGCTTTATTGGACGTTGCAGCAACCCGATTCGACCGACAGAGTGCTCCTCCAGGCCGTCGAATCGATCGCCATGCTGGGCGACGCCCGGATCTATCGCAAGGTGTGGACCCGCCTGATCAGCGCCTATGCGGACGACCGCATGGTTGGCGTCAATGCCATGGGCGCCCTCGGTACGGAGGAAGCCAAGAACGCTCTGATCACCATGCTCGACGATACCGTCCTTGAGGTACGTCTAGCGGCAGCCGAGCAACTGGGCAAGCTGGGCGACACCAGCGGCGCACCGCGGGTCGAAGAGGTCTTCACCGGAGGCTACCTGATCCAAATGGGCGCGCAGAATGCCACCCGGATTAAGGTCCTGGCCGCCCTGGCGATTGGAGAAATCGGCACGCCCGGCCTGGCCCAACACCTGCCCGAACTGCTCCAGGATCCCTCGCAAACGGTCCGCCTGGCGGCCGCCAAGGCTATCCTGCGCGCGTCCACCCCCACAGACCCGACCGAATCGGGCTGACCGAGGGACACGTCCAATCCGGCTCTGCCGCGCCCGACGGGGAAGGTCCTGACGGCCAAAAAGGTCCGAGAACCACGGAGAGCCCCCTCCGCACCGAATATAAACCATTCTATTTGGGCGATTTGGGAAAAATGACTTGACCTTTTTGGGGGCCATGCGTAAAATTATAGTACGCAGTTACCGTATCGGAACGTAGGCTGGAGTGTGATATCTGGCATCAACGTGACGCTCCCGACTGCGATTGGCGGACGCGGGCCTAACGTCCGATACCATGGGGTGTCGCAGGAGTCTAACAACGCGCTTAATTGGTGAAAGGAGCCTGTCTTGAGCACGCTTACGAAGGTTCTGATTGTCTTGCTGACCGTCTTTTCGATCTTCCTGTGCGGTATCGTTGTCACGTACGTCGCCAACGCGGAGAACCAGCGCGGACGCGCCGACACGTTGAAGCGCGATCTCGATTCGGCTGAGCAACTGCAAAAGAACGCCGAGCGGGAACTGAGCGATGAGAAGGGCAAATTTGAGGTGGCGGGTCGCGAACTGGAAGCCAAGATGAAAAAGTTGCAGAAAGACCTGTCGACTTTAGAGGGCAACCTCGATGCCATCACGCGGGAGAATGCCCAGTTGGTCCAGCAAATCACCGCCATGGGAGCCTCGGTTGAGCAGGCCAACGCGTTGCAGGCCAGTCAGATGCAGCAGGCGCAGGCGGCTCAGCAGGACGTCGTGGCCCTCCAGGCCGACCAGACCCGGCTCGATACCGAGCTGAAGGAAACGAACCAACTGCTGATCGAGAAGATGGCCGTCGTGGCCCAGCTCGAAGCCAAGAACAAGCAGTTGATCGAGGCGAACCAGGAGCTCGAGAGCCGACTGAACCAGTACCTGCGCCCGTCGGGCAGAGCAGCCGTGACACCGCAACCGGTAACCGCGGCACCTGCCGTTGTCCAGCCGGCGGCGCCGAGCACCGCCAAGGACATCGGGCTCAACGGACGGGTAACAGACGTGGACATGAGAAACGCCCTGGCGGAAATCTCTATCGGGGCCGCGGCCGGCGTCAAGCCGGATATGAAGTTCCATGTCACGCGGGGACAGCAGTTCGTCTGTGACATTCTGATTCTCGACGTCGACGCCGACAAGGCCGTAGGGGTTCTGGACCTGGTGCAGAGCACGCCTCAAGCCGGGGACGTCTGTGCCACCAATCTATAAACCGCTCGTGACCGGGCCTGTTCGGCATTCGCTTCGCGACCAGGAGGTTAGTCATACATGAGTCCGATGCCACAATCACGGGGTAAAGGATCGGTCCCCAGTAATCTCTACACGGCCATTCTGGCCGTCGCACTCGGCGTGGTCCTGGCGACATCCGTTTTCGTCGCTGTCCAATGCTTCACCCAGTACAAAACGATTTTTGGCATGCCCTAGTCAGAATCCTCTTGACGATACCACACCCTGAGACGCACAATACGCCAGTGGCAAACTGAGAAAGGAGTCGATTGTGCTATTGGACTCAATCCTCGGCGTTTTCAGTATGGATATGGGTATCGATCTCGGTACCTGTTCGACACTGGTATGCGTCCGGGACAAGGGGATCGTCCTCAATGAGCCGTCAGTGGTAGCGGTCCGGAAAGGGACCAATATTGTCCTCAATGACGGTGAGGCTGTCGGTCTGGTCGCCCGCGACATGCTCGGCAAAACCCCTGGTTCAATCAGCGCCATCCGGCCCCTCAAGGACGGGGTGATCAGCGACTTCGAGGTCACCGAAGCGATGCTCAGTTATTTCATTCGCAAGGTTCACGGCCGCGGTGGACTGGTGCGTCCCCGCGTGGTGATCGCCGTTCCCAGTGGTATTACCGCCGTCGAGCGGCGGGCCGTCGTCGATAGTGCCGAGCGCGCCGGGGCCCGTAAGGTGTACCTGGTGGACGAGCCCATGGCGGCCGGTATCGGCGCCGGCCTGCCCATTACCGAACCCACGGCTTCCATGATCGTGGACATCGGAGGCGGGACCACGGAAGTGGCCATCATGTCACTGGCCGATATCGCCACGGCCGAATCCATTCGCATCGGTGGTGACGACATGGATGAGGCCATCATCAACCACCTCAAAAAGACCTATAACCTCCTGATCGGGGAAGCCCGCGCCGAGAAAGTCAAAATCGCGATCGGCTCAGCCGCCCCGCTTCAGGAAGAGATGACCATGGAAATCGCCGGCCGTGATACGATCAGTGGGCTGCCGCGCAAGATTGTCATCACCAGTGAAGAGATTCGCGAGGCGCTGAAAGATCCCATCACGGCCATCATCGACGCCGTCACCGGCACGTTGGAGAAGGCCGAACCGGAACTGGCAGCCGACCTCATCGAGAACGGCATCCACATCTGCGGGGGAGGCTCCTGCCTGCGGGGCCTCGACATCGTGCTGGGCAACGCCACCGGACTACAGGTTTACACGGTCGAGGACCCACTCAGTTGCGTCGCGCGGGGCACCAGTGTCTATCTGGAGAATCTGGAAGTCTGGAAGGATACCATGGACCACAACGAACGCGGGTGGGAGTAACCACGTAGTTGAGTCGGAGATCCCGGGAGCGATCCCGGCGAACCTTTCGCGACTGAGACACCAACAACCATGACTCGATACGGACACAAGACATCGAAGCGAATGCTATTCGCCTACTGTATGTTGGGCGGCGGCATCTTTCTTTTCACGCCGCCCAGCGTAACGGGCAAGCTCCAGTTGGCGTATGCCCGTGTGTTCCGGGGCCCGCTGGAAACCGGGCACGACATCACGCTGGCAGGTCGGATACCGCTGGCGGCCAACACGGTCGATTCCGCCGACTACACCCGACTGATGACGATACAGCGGCGACTGAGAAACCACGTCGCCAATCTTCAGGCCCAGCTTGACGAGGCCCACCGCCAAATCGACACACTGGCTGGGTTGCGAAGTGTACCGGAACTGAACCGCATGAAGCTCCAGCCGGCCGGCATTATCAATGACCCCGGAGAAACCCAAACCATTTTGCTGGTCAATCGCGGTCAGAAGGACGGCCTAGCTGCCGGCCAGTTTGTGATAGGAGATTATAGCGTTATCGGGGTCGTCTCCGATGTTTCGGCTCAGACCGCTCGGGTCAAGCTGATCACAGACCCCACCTCGAAGCTGCCGGTTCGTATCGCGAGGATTGAGGCCAAGGGCGTTATGCGAGGTCGGGGTCCCGGCGAAGCTGTGATTCCCGAGATCTATGCGAAGAATCCACCTAAGGTGGGAGATCAGGTCTACGGCCATAAGACACCTGGATTCCCCGGCGTCCCAATCGTCACGGCCGAGGTGGTTGAAAGCAAGAGGAGCCCGGACAATGCAAGGGTCTGGGAGATTACGGTCCGGCCCGTCTGCGATATCGCCAATCTCCCAGAGATCCATGTAGTGATACCGGGCAAATGAAGGCGGCCATCGATCCATGCGGCGCGAGATGCCTCGAACTCGAATCCAACCGACGTGAGGGATAGTTGAATGCGTTGGTTTCGGTTTGCCGTGCTCATTGTCGTCGCCACGATCCTGCAAACCAGTTTCCTGGGTGCGGTGTGGGTGGTTAGCCCCAATATCACGCCTAATCTGCTGCTGATCCTACTGGTGTTCTTCGCGATCCATAGTGAATCGAACGACGCGGTCATCGCCTCGTTCGTGATCGGCTTTGCGGCGGACCTGGCCAGCCCGGCCGCCGGTCTGATGGGACCGCGAATTATCAGTTTTGGCCTCTTTGGCACGTTGCTGAGCACCCTGCAGGACGTCATTTCGCTACGCCGACTGCCCCTGCAAGGGCTGGCTATCTTTGTGGTGGGGTTGCTGACGTCGATTCTCAGTTGCCTGCTCGCTTACATTCGACCGGGGCCCGTCGCGATCAGCGCCGCCCGGGAGTTTTTCTGGCAGCCCGTATTGTCGGCCTTTATAGGACCGTTCCTGTCTTTACCGATAGCGTGGTTGATGCGGATGGATGAGAAGAGCCGCCGACGAAGACGACACCGCCCGCGCCGATGAGGCCCTGAACCGCTCGGGCAGACAAGGACTGAATCCGGCGAACAAAGATTGTGTCGCGGGAGTGTTTCGAACTGAATCGCTATGTATGAGAAGCGCGTCAAGGTATTCATTGCCATCAGCTTCATGCTGCTGGGCATCGGCGTCTTGCGCCTGGTGCAGATGCAGTTGCTGGCCGATTCATCGCTGCGCGACGAAATCACAGCGCTGAAGCGGCAATGGGGATGGTCCAGGCAGCTCAAGACTTTGCGCGGCCAAATCCTCGACCGTAACGGCAAGGTGCTCGCCACTGATACCCCCGAGTTCCAGATCGCTATCAACTATCAACTCAGTCGTTATTGGGATCGGCGCGTGGTTAACGCGATGCGCCTAGAGTGCGGCAGTGATTTGTCAGCAGAGCTCGATCTGTACAACGAGGTGGAAACCCGCCGGAGCGATATTAAGAATATCATACGCGACTGCACGAAGTTCGGTGCCAGCGTCGAGGAGATCTCCGCGCGGCTCCAGCGAATGAACGACAGGATCTGGAACCTGAGGACTTTCCTGGCGTGGCTGCGCGAAGATCCCGATCCCAACCTCATCGCCGAGTACGCACCTCAGATCAACAGCATCCCGCTGTCACGGGCTCGGGCCGACTTCGAACGACGTGTCCCAGATCCGAACCAGCGCCTCAAACTCATTATTGGCGTTGACGACATTCGTGACATGTACGAGCAGCAACCATTGTTGGAGTTGAAGACCGAGGACGACATCTTCGCGGCCCAACTGGAGTTCATGGACATCAACGATGTGGACATCGTCCCCAAGGGCCGGCGTCGATACCCTTATGGCGCGGTCGCGTCGCAGACCATCGGCTGGGTTGGAGGGGCCACCCAGGACCGTGACAAGGCCCTGTTCGAGGATGATCCTCTGGCCAGCTATCTGGAGGGTGAGATTTGCGGACGTCGGCCGGGCGTCGAGTACGTCTGCGAACCGATTCTGCGCGGCCGACGAGGCGAGCTCGTCTACGACATCGACCGCAAACTCGTCCGGCACACCGAAACCAGATTCGGCCAAGACGTCCAACTGACACTGGACATTGAATTGCAGCGAGAAATCGAGGAGCATCTGAGGGATCCGGCGCTAAATCCAAACGCAGATGCCAACATGGCCGCAGTCGTGATCGACGTCCGCTCCGGCGATATTCTGGCCCTCGTCTCCCTGCCAACGTTCAACTGCAACCGCGTCCGTATCGACTACCGTGAACTCGTCAGAGACCCTAATCGCCCCTTGCTGAACCGCACCGTCGCCCAGCACTACCTGCCGGGCTCCTCGGTCAAACCCATTATCCTCATCGCCGCCATGGAGGCCGGAGTCACTACGCCCAACCGCGTCATCAGTTGTCCGGCCGCCCCGGCTCCGGGCCACTGGCCCAACTGCTGGGTATGGAAACAAAACAATGCCGGGCACGACTGGCAATGGGAAAACAACGCCCGCAATGCCATCAAGGGCAGTTGTAACATCTACTTCTCTCGCATCGCCAACGAAGTGGAACCAAACGATTTGCAGCGCTGGCTCTTCGACTTCGGATACGGTCACCCCCTGCCCCTGGCTTGCCCGCCAACGGACCCAAACGATCCCCTGCGACGTCACCTGCGTCAGGTTCCGGGCCAAATCGCCAGCAAATATGTCCCCGCCGGCGCCAAGATCGAATCTCTCGACGATCTACCCACCCTGTGGAGGCGCGACTGCCCCCTCTTCGGCATCGGCCACGGCAACCTCTGGGCCACGCCGCTCCAAGTGGCCAATTCCTTCGCCACGTTGGCACGCGGTGGACGGTCCAGGCCACCCCGCCTCTTCCTGAAGCCTAAATCGCTCGCGCGGGACGAAATGCAGGAGACCGTTGACCTGCCGATCTCTGATCTAACCCTTCAAAGTGTCTACGAGGGAATGGACGCAGTCGTCAATGAGCCGGGCGGCACCGCATACAAGGAGTTCCGCCCAAGCGATCTGGCCCGGCAAGGCGTCAAGGTGCTCGGCAAGACGGGATCGACAGAGCGGCCCTATGACGCCTGGTTCGCGGGCTTCGCCGAGGACCATGAGGGCGCCAAAATCGCCTTTGCTATTGTCGTCGAAGGTGGCGAGCACGGCTCCAGCGATGCCGCTCCCCTGGCCAGAGATATCGTCCAGCTCTGCGTCGACAAAGGCTATGTGGGCTCTGCGGTCTCGGCATCGCCTTCCTCCGGCAATGCCTCCAACTAGCTCCCCACTTCAGCCAGTGGCGGCGTACGAATGTCCGAACCAACCTCTCTGACAGCAATGCTGATGGGAGTTCGGAGACGGCGCAGCGCCTCGGCCAGCGTATCGAAGAACCGCTCGTTGTCCGGCCAGAGTATGCGTTCATCCCCTGAGACGGGTTCATCAACCTCCTGGAGGAACCGCCCGAGTGTCGCCTCGTTCAAGCGCCGTGCCGCAATCCCGAGGCCGAGTTTGTCGAAGTAGTGCGCGTTGATGAGCTGCTCATACTGACCGGGCAAGGGCAACAGCAGCATCTTCTTGCGCCAGTACATGCACTCGCTGATCAGCGAGAGCCCCGCCGAGGCCACTACCCCGCGGGCCGCAGCCAGATCCGCCAGAAACCCCTCCGTCGACGGCTGCTTGAAGACGCAATTGCGGACTTGAGCAGACTTGTCGAACCCATACACGTGAAAAGTCTGGTCGCGGAACCTGCGCAGTACCGACCGCAGACGGGCTTCTTCGGTCCCCGTGGTCCAATAGACCACCACATGTCCGGCGTCCGAGGGTTTTAGCTGGGTGACGAGCGGTCGGACGATCGGCGGCGCCAGTAGGGCTTTATCGCTGCGCACGGGCACACTGAAGAAATTGGTCACGACGTAACTGGCCGCTCCGATGCCAAAGCTCTTCGTCACCGCCGTGGCGGCAAGGCGCGGAAGAAAATGCCTGAGTCGATGCTCCAGGCGGCAGACGGTCAGCAGGTGTTCATTATCCAGGCTGATGAACGGGACCTTCTCCCGGAAGGCCCACCAACCGGTGAAAGGTTCGAAATCCGTAATCACCAGGTCGGGATTGAATGATCGATAGTGCTGTTGGAAGAGGCGCCTGTTGAGGCTGTGGGCCCGCGCGACCTGGAACAAATTGCGGGTGAAGGTTACCGCCGGGTCGATTCGGCCCCGCCGGTAGGCGAAAGAGAGACCGAAAATCTCCTTTACGCGCGGGCCGTAGATCGACCGCAGGTATTGTAGTGCCTTTTGAGAGGCGACGAACATGACGTCGTGGCCTGCATCCAGAAGGCGCTGACCTACCAGATGGGCCCGGGTGCTGTGCCCATACCCTTCTCCGGCGACGGCATAGATGATCCTGGCCATACTCTTGTTGCGCTCCCGCGTGATTCCACGCTGAGTTCAGGCGCAACAGTTTACCATAACTTCAGCCACAAGACAGTGGATAACTGATTTCTAACCCTCAGACGGTCAGATTCAAGGCGGCAGATGCCGATTCGTGGCGCGATACCCGGGCGCGGAGGCGCGCCAGAAGCAGCGAGTGCATTTGGGACACGCGGGATTCGGACAATCCCAACGTGAGGCCGATTTCCTTCATCGTCAATTCTTCACAGTGATAGAGCACGATGATGAGCTTCTCCGTTCGACTCAGCCCGTGCGTCAACTCGCGGACCAACTCGCGCCGACGAGCCCGACGAGAAGGCTCGTGGGCCTTCTGGGCCGCCAGGATGTCCAGCCGTCGCATCCCCTCGCTGTCCGGCCCGCCGCGGCGAATCTCGTCGAGAGAGGTCATACGTGGGGCCATGTTGCCCTGCTGGAACCTCGCGAACTCGCTGGAATCCATGCCCAGTTCTCCGGCAATCTCTTCGTCCGAGGGCCGTCGGCCGAGACGGGTCTCCAGGGAATGCACCGCGCGGGAGTATTCCTGCGTACGGCTGCGCGCCGAACGCGGCACCCAATCGGTGCGGCGCAGTTCATCCAGAATCGCACCGCGAATCCGATGCACGCAGTAGGTCTCGAACTTGACCGCCCGGGTCTGATCGAAGGTCTCCACGGCATTCATGAGCCCGAAGCTCCCGGCACTGATCAGGTCGTCGAGTTCTACCGCCCCAGGCAAACGCCGGCGCAGATGTTCGGCCGTGATGCTGACCAAGTGGTGGTAATGACTGATCAGGAGGTTGCGATAGTAGGCGTCGCGGCTCAAGTCGTACATTTCCCACGCGTGATCCACATCAACACTGCTATCCGCCTCGAGCGTCGCCGGCATCATGACTCCCTTCATTACGGCAAAAGGTTTCTCTGACCGGAGCGTGCCCCATCGGGCTTCCATGCGCAACCCGACCCAGCACGCCTCTCCCCCCCTCTGTTATTCGACAAAGCACGCTTCAATGGGCCACGGTCAATGGCTTTAACGCCCCAGGAAAAGGCTCTCGCCGAGAGCGCTAAATGCTAATGTCGGACGGCCCCGTTGTACGGCAGGGAGACTCGATGGCTCTATCGTGCGGAGCGAGCGACGGCCGTTGGGGCCGCAGTGGGGCCCTCAAGGTAGGTCATCACTCTCTCAAGGATGGCAGCCGCTACGGGCGAGGCGACGGTGCCCCCCCCGGTGTACCGCCCTTGGAGACGTGTACTTGGCCGTCGAAGCGAAACGAGCACCACAACCCTGGGATCCTCGGCCGGAGCGCCACAGATGAAGGAAGTCACATAGGCGCCGGGTTCATAGCCCCGGCCATCGCTGCGCGCCAGTTGGGCTGTGCCCGTCTTGCCAAAGACCTGCCAGCGGTCCAACTTGGCCCGATGGCCCGTGCCCTCGTTGACCACCGCAACCAGGGCCTCGCCGACCACCCACCGGGCGATCTCCGGCTTGATCACGTAGCCAACACGCAGAGCGGGCGGCCGGACATCGACCATCGATCCATCTGGCTCAACCATGGCCTTGATAATATATGGGCGGACCAGCCGGCCCCCATTGGCCAGCATACAGAAGCCACGCAGCATCTGAATGGCGGTCACCGATATCTCCTGCCCGAAGGGAATTCGGGTGATGCTGTATCCGGTCCAGTCGGCCGGGGGCCTCAGCAAACCTTCGGCCTCGCCGGGCAATTCAATGCCGGTCTTCTTCCCGAAGCCAAACAGTGTCAGACCCTCGTAGAGCCGCTCGGGTCCCAGCCGCTGTCCAATCTTGGCCATCCCGATGTTACTTGAGTTCACGAGGATCTCCTGGAGCGTCAGATCACCAAAGCCGTCCTTGAATTCGCCGATCCGGCCAAAGCCGCGGCCCCGGTAGTTGCCGTTCTCGCAGAAAATCGTCTCTCGCGTGTTTACCACCCCAGTGTCCAGGGCAATGGCGGCCACAATAGGCTTGATCATACTGCCCGGCTCGAATTGATCGGTCAGTGCCCGGTTGAGGAAATGGTCCGGGTTGGCATGCCGGATGTCGGAAGGACCAAAATCAGGGAGCGAGACCATTGCCAGAATGGCCCCGGTATGAGGATCGGCGACCATCGCCAGCGCTCCCTCGGCCTCGTAGGTTTCGTACTGTTTGAGAAGCTCCTCACGAGCGAACTGCTGGATTGTCGCGTCGAGCGTTAGGATGATCGCCTTGCCATTGACAGGCACGCTGCTATCGCCGGTCCCCTCGGCGACACAAAACGCCAGCGGTCGACGGTGCACATCCACGAAGAAGGTGTGCCGGGCTCCTTCGCCCCCCAGTTCGCCATCGAATCGATGCTCAATGCCGCCCAAACCACGATTGTCTCGGCCCGTAAAGCCGACGACGTGAGAGGCCAATGGGCCTGTCGGATAGTGCCGACGCCATTCGTACCGGACCCCGACCCCACGGATCGCCTGAACTGCCTCACACTGCTCTCGTTCCGCATCTTCGCGGAGAACCGAATAGCGGGGGCTACTGCTCTCGCTGATCATTCTCATGATCTCGTGGCCCCCCATATCCAGGATCGGCGCCAACGCATTAGAGGTTTCCCTGGAGTCCTCAATCTCCTTGGGGTCGGCGAAGATAATACGCACCTGATTGCTGGCCGCCAGAACCCGGCCTCGACAATCCAGGATGGCCCCCCGCTGTGGCTCCAGAGGCAGATAGGAACAGAACTGCTGTCCCAGCCCCAGTCCGGCATAGTGATCGGCCGCTGCGTACTGCAAATAATAGCACCGTCCGCCCAGGCCTACGAAGGCGACCACCACCAGCGAGATGAGAACGATGATCGTGATGCGTTCACGCCCATCACAGGCCCTGCTCACCTCCACACACTGTCTATTGCCTACGGCTTCCGACTGCATCGTGATGTTGTGCTCCGTCGAAGAGGGTATGGACCCACCCGGGCCTGACTGCCCGATGTGGCCTGCCGGATCTATTCATCCAAGCGCTGCAGCACAGCCGCCGGACTTGTCAGCGCTTCTACGCGCAACTGTTTCTGCCAAAGTTCCTGTTGCAGCCGATGCTGTTCGATGGTATGCCGCCGCAACGTATAGAAGACGCGATGATTGGCACTGCGCAGATAGACCGCCAGTATCAGGATACCGGCGAAGAAGGAGATAACGAATGCAAAACACAATCGGGAGGTCATGTCATTGTCGCCGCTGAACAGCTCTGATCACCGAATCCGTCGCTCGCTCGCCGCGTTTACTTCGCCGGCAAGCGGAGATGCATGCCAATGGCCAACGTGTCCTTGTTCTTGAGAAGATCGGCGTTGAGCTTGGCAATTTCCTCGTGTCGTGCCCCGTTGCCCAACTGCGTCGCGGCAATCCTCCACAGGCTGTCGCCATCCTGGACAACGTAGAACCGCCCTTGCGGCTTGTCCTGGTCTATCTTATCCAGATTCCGCCTGCCGATGTCCTGGACCTTCTCGAAAAGAGCCTCCGACAACGCCGTGTCGGTCGCACCACCGGCCGCCTTTGGCAGTGCCGGAATGACCAGCTTCTGCCCCACAAAGATCTCGTCGGGGCTGTCCAGTGTCATACGGTTGGCCTCGAAGATGCGGTTGATGTTCACCAGCCTGTTGCCTTCCTCGGGGCCATAGGCCTTCTTGGCGACCGTCGCCAGGACGTCGCCCGCCTGAACCTCATAAATCTTGGGGGCAGGTCTTCCACTAGCCCTTTCCGCCGATGCCGTGGACCGCGCGGCCGGTGCCGCCGCCGGGGTCGGATCAGGCCTCAACTCATGGGCGTCAACCGCCGGTGTCGGCTCGCTGGCCTCGGCCTGAAGCGTGGTCGACCTCGAACTCTCGGCGAAGCGATTGACAACATCCTCAATCGTGCGAGAAACCCCGGTCATAAGCCCCTCAAGCGTGTACTCAGACCGGACGCCTTCGGTCTCGGCAGCCACTACCGCATCCGGAGTCACGTCCGTCGTCTCCGGCCCAGCCACGGGCTCCAACTCAGCCATGACATCGTCTTCCTGCTCCAGAAGCGCAGTCCAATCGAGCTGTTCCTGGGCGTTCTGCGCGTTATCCACAACACCGAGGTTTTCGGCCTCGAAATCGATCATCGACGTTGCCTCGGCCTGAGAATGGTTACCGAAATTCGGCAGGCCGTTGATGATGAAGGCGATGACAAAGATGAACACCAGTCCCAAGAGCAGGCCGATTTTCGCATCTGACGTCATGGTTGCACTCCGTTCCTTGTGTTTAACCCGTTCCTATGTAAGGGTTTCCCGTTTGCCACACTCAGTTCTTCTGAGCGATCCTCAACTTCGCGCTGCGAGCTCGCCGGTTGACCATCACTTCGTCGCGGTCGGCGGCGATCGGCTTCTTCGTCAGGACCCGGTAGGTCCCCTCGCTTTGCTTGCCCTTGAAATCCCACTTGACCAGACCGTCTTCGAGACTGTGAAAGCTGATGATCGCGAGGTAGCCGTCTTTCTTCAGCAGCGTTGGCGCCACTGAGAGCAGCGTTTTCAGGTTCTCCAACTCACGGTTCACCGCGATGCGCAGGGCCTGAAACGTGCGGGTGGCTGGGTGCTTTCTCGCCCGCGGCCTCGAGCCCGGCCGTCTCAGCGCGCTGCAAACGATTTCTACCAGTTGGCCCGTCGTGGTGATTCGCTCTTGTTGTCGTCGCCGAACGATGAAACGCGCGATACGCCGAGAGGCGCGATCCTGGCCGTACTCGTAGATCAGATCGGCCAGTGCTTTCTCGTCGTATCCATTGACTATATCGGCAGCCGTCGTCTCCAAGCTTTCGTCAATTCTCATATCCAGCGGCACATCCTCGTTTCGAAAGCTCAGCCCTATCTCCGCATCGGCCAGTTGCGCCGAACAAAATCCCAAGTCTGCCAGAATGAAATCCACTCCCCGCAACCCGAATTCGCCCAGACACTCGGCCACCCGGGCAAAATTGGACTTGATCAGAACGACCTGGCAGTCAAGGTCTGCCAGCCGGGCCTGGGCCCGCTGTAGCGACAGGCTGTCGATATCCATACCGATCAGCACGCCTTTGGGACCCAACTTTCGACCGAACAGAAAACTGTGACCTCCGTGTCCCACGGTCACATCGACCATCACCCCATCCTGAGGTAAGTTTATCTGTTCGGCCAGCGGTTCCGGCAGCACCGGAACATGTTCGACATCCGAGCGTTCCACGCCTGATCTCTACCGGCCCTCTCAGACGACGGAAATCGACTCGGAGCGTTCGCGCAAGCGCTGGAGGTCAGGTGAGAACTCAATGTTCGCAAAGAGCCCTCCGTGGCTCTTGAGCCGTTCCAAACGTTCGGCCAGAACCGCAACCGAGGCGTGAGTCTGCTCGTCGATCGGCCGTTCTCCCGCCAGAGTCCTGGCGACGATTTGGCAATAGCTACCGTCCATCCTTGTCCGTTGCCTCCAACGCAGCACCTAGAGTTCCTTGTGTTGCTTCTGTAGCACGAGCTGCCGGGCCTGGGTCATCTGTTTCTGGTATTGTCCCAAGTGATCCGACAGGTACTGTTCCCAATCATTGCTGTTCCACAGCTCGATGTGGTCCCTTACCCCTACGAGCGTGATGTCGTCCTTCAGGCCGGCCCGTTTTCGCAGCTTCTCAGTGAGCAGTAGCCGCCCCTGTCCATCCAACTCGATTTTGGTCGCCAAGGCGAAACTGATGCGCTCAAACGCGACCGCCTCGTCCGGCGCCGTGGCTCCGGGAGCCACCGCGAGCACGATTTGCTCGAAATATTTCTCGGGGTACAGGCAAAGCACGCCGTTGGCCCCGAGGACGAGATAGAAGTTGCTGCCGTGCGCGTCAACGTCGATCTGACTCCTGAGCATGTTGGAGACGAGCACTCGTCCTTTGCCGTCCACAACGTGCTGGTATTCACCTGTTAACAACAGCATGGCAATTGCCCCACTCGACAGTCAATGCCTGGGAATTATCGCCACTTCCCCCCACCCGGTCAACCACAAAAACCACTTTTTGCCGAACTTTCCCCGAAAAGGATTATAGGACTGTCACCGGAAGGGTACGTAATTATCTCTAAAGACAGGACTTACAACACACCACCAGAGATTACGTCCTATAACTGACAGTGACTGAACAGTCACCGCCAATCCTCCCCCTCGCAGATTGCCTCTCTCGTCGCTACGTCACCACCACCTCCCAGCCCCACGCGGTCCCACTGCCTCCCACCGTCGACCGTCATGTCACACGAAAGAGAAATGAGAAGTCACAGTCTGCCTGTGAGATCTGCCGTGGGAGGACTGTCACAACCGCAAATCGGTGCCGACGTCGGCCCTTGCGTGCGTCCGCCGGAGACCGCCCAGAATGGCCTGTACGCCGAGAATTCCAGAAATTCGCCCAGTAAATGGACCGATGGGAGAAATGACCTACGTAATGCACAGGAAAGCGGGTGGCGGGAATCGAACCCGCGTGGCCAGCTTGGAAGGCTGGAGCTTTACCCCTAAGCTACACCCGCGATAGTGACTGGTTGAATGCCGCGAAACGATGACTTATAATCGGAGCATTCATAGTACGAGACCCAGGTTAGATCGTAAAGGACGAAATGTCAAGCAAAAGCACTATCACCGCGCGAGCCGAGGCGGCCAAGGCCGCATCGCTTCGTCTGGCGGCCACCAAGACGGAAACGAAGAACGCCGCTCTGACGGCTGTCGCCAAGGCGCTTGATGAACGGCGTGGCGACATCCTCGCCGCGAACGAGCAGGATTTAGCCGCGGCCGAAAAAGTGAATCTGGCCGCCCCCTTGCTCAAGCGCCTCAAGTTCGATGGGGCCAAGCTGGCCGACGTCTGCGCCGGCATCCACAGTCTGATCGGGCTCGACGACCCGGTCGGTCGCACCTTGTCGGCCGTCGAATTGGATACGGGCCTGGAACTTTACAGGGTCAGTTGCCCCATCGGCCTAATTGGCGTCGTATTCGAATCTCGCCCTGACGCTCTGGTGCAGATCTCGACGTTGTGTCTCAAGAGCGGCGACGCCGTCCTGCTCAAAGGGGGTAGCGAGGCAGCCCAGACCAACCGTATCCTCGCCGAGATCATTGCCGAGGCCAGCAAGGAGGCCGGCCTGCCCGCCGGCTGGATCCAGTTGCTCGAGACCCGTCAGGATGTCGCCGAGATGCTGGCCCTGGATGAGCACATCGATCTGATCATCCCGCGCGGCTCCAACGAGTTCGTCCGCTACATCATGAACAACACGAATGTCCCCGTCTTGGGCCACGCCGACGGCATCTGCCACGTCTATGTCGACGCTGACGCAGAGCTGGACACGGCGGTGGACATCACCGTCGATTCGAAGTGCCAGTATGTCGCGGTTTGCAATGCGGCCGAAACGTTGCTGGTCGACGCCAGTATCGCCGGTGAATTTCTCCCCGAGGTCAAGATCGCGCTGAAGGCCGAGAACGTCCGCCTGCTGGGCTGCGAACGAACCCGCGCAATCATCGAGGTAGAGCCGGCCAGCGAAGTCGACTGGTCCACCGAGTATCTGGACTATACGCTTTCGATCAAGGTGGTCGACGGGCTGGATGCCGCTATCGATCACATCAACCGTTATGGCTCGGGGCATACCGACGCCATTGTCACCGGCGACAGAGACAAGGCCGAGAAGTTCATGGCCCAAGTGGACTCGGCTGATGTGCTCTGGAACTGTTCCACACGGTTCAGCGACGGGTATCGTTACGGCCTGGGCGCCGAGGTCGGCATCAGCACCAACAAGATCCACGCCCGCGGCCCTGTGGGCCTCGAGGGGTTGGTGATCTACAAGTGGAAACTCTACGGCAAGGGCCAGCTGGTCGCCGACTACGCCGGCCCGGAAGCCAAGAAGTTTACCCACAAAAAACTTCGCTGATCCTGTTGACGGCCGTTGCCGGACTCGCGATCTCACGGAGACAAGAGTGCCTTCGCCTTCTCCAGGATGGGGTCTCGACCTGAGCGGATATCGTCTATGGTCGATTCGACAAGATGATGGGGCTCAATGCCGTGCAGGGGCGAAGGGACTTTGCCGTGCAGCGGGAAGGTCAATGAACAAGCCAGTGTGACTCCACAAGGCAACTCAATGCCTTGCGACCAGCCGCACGCCCCGGTCGTGGGCCTGCCGACGAGAATCGCACCTGCTTCGAACATGCCCGAGACAAAGTGCTCGCACGCGCTGGCACAGCCTTCGTTCGTTAAGACCGCGACCTTCCCTTCATAGCGCCACGGCCCCCTTGGTTCAGCGATATGGATCAGTTTCTCATACATCTCAGTTCCCGACTGCCGCTGAAAACTGACGCTGCAGAGAACCTTATCGTCAATGAACCGCCCGATAACCGTCTCGGCCAGACGATCCGATCCACCGCCATTATCACGCACATCGATGATGAGACAGGGCTTGTCGCGAAACGGCTCCAGCAGCTTGTCAAACGCCTCTTCACCGAAGCCGTGCCAGCCACGGATCCTGATGTACCCGATGTTGTCATCAATGACGCGACTCGACAGCACACCCTCGTGCTCTGGAATAGGGAGATGGCCCCCGCGCGTTAAGAGAACCTCGTAGACTTCTCCCTCGCGGTTGCGCAGTTTCAACTCGACTTCCGAACCGTCTTGTCCTTCGAGGATCGCCCGGCATGCCGTTCCGACTTTCACGTATTTCGTGGCACCGAATGCCCCCGGAAAGGTGCTATCGAACTGCTCCTTCGCATCGGCGCTGTCGATCTCCAGAACGATATCGCCATGCGCGATGCCAAGCTCTTCGCCACACTGAATCACCACGATCTGATCTTCAACCAGGCCAAGACGAACAGGCGGCATACTCGGATGCGGCTTTCGATCCCAAATCAGGTTTGTGTGGTAGTCGTTAAGCCGCTGTACGAGCATCCGGTCCATGATCGGCAGCGCTTCGCCCAGACTGGTGACATCCTTGATCTGGTCCTTGCACGATTCGTACCAACTGTCATCGAAGGCCCCTGCGTATTCCATCATGGGGTAGTTCTCTTCCAGGGCATTCCACAGGATATCCAGGAATCCGAGGGGCGTACCCTCCTCGGGCAGCGCGACGTTGGGGTCAGCGCCGTGGTCCAGCAGCAGTTGCACGATCTCGTCGTACCCCCAGATGCGCGCCACGTGCAGCGGCGTGAATCCCTTCCTGTCCTCCGTGTTCGGATCAGCACCGTTCGACAGACAGGCGCGCACGCCATCGGCGTCACCTTCACTGACCACAACCTCTAGTCGCTCGGTGAGCGCCTCGGCATCCAAGAGCCGGCAAGCGAAACCCCAGAAGTCCTTGCCGTTCTGCACCTTCAGGAGCAACCGATTCCGGCCGGCCTGGAAATCGGCAAGGACCACGTCATCGTCGGGCTCCGCGGTGCGAACCGTCCAGTTCTTGTGAATCAGCTCGCCGTTGAGCCAGACCTTCACCGCATCGTCACTGCCGATGCCAAGCAGGGCCGACCTGGCCTCCGGTATCTCGATTTCCGCCCAGGCATAGGCGACGGCGTATCGCCTCGATCCGTAAGTCACCATGAGATTGACCACGTCACGTCGACTCCGCACGCGTCGCCAGCGATACTCCTTCCCCTCTATCTCATGGACCATCTGCGGCGTGGGAACGATGTTCGGTTCTCCCCCATGCTGGGTGAGAAAATCCCGATGGAATGCCTGCTCCTGGACTGCTTCATGGCCCGGGTTTCGCTCGTCCTCGAAGATCGGAAAGGGGCCGCACACCAGCCACTGCCTCATGAACGCGCCGGGTTCCAGCCCCTGGTAGAAGGCTCCGTCTTGCGATTGCTGCCCACGCACCGACAGCGCAAAGAGGCCCAGTAAGATTGCCAGAGTTCGCAGAGAAATCCGCATGCCAGACTCCTTCAAGAAAGGCAGCCGTTATCACACTCGCCAGGCCTCACAGGATGGCCCCCGCCAGACAACAGGCCGTCGCATTGATCTCACTCGGTTCATTGTGCCCCAAACAGCCCGAGAACACAAGCGCATGGCGACCTCGTTGAACGGGATGCCCCCAGGAAGAAACCGAGCACCCTAATCCTTGGGGGTAAACCTTCGCCAAACCGGAAGCAGGATCCCTTGCCACTCACCTGTTACGACGATAACAAACGCACGATATTAGCGCTTTTTGCGCACCTGACGAGACTTCGGACGAGAACCACGGTTCTTCTTCCGTTTCGGGGGGAGCAGAGAGACGGTTTTGATCAGCTCGATGGCGGGGGCGAGGTCGAGCTGGCCCGCGGCCGGGTGAACGGCAACGATGCGCACGGGCAAGGGTTGAGCCAGGCGCAGAACCGCCTTGGTATGACGGCCAACCAGGCATTGGTGTTGCTCGTCGAATTGCCAGTGGTCCGGCCCCAGAGCCTCGCGGGGGATCAGCCCATCGACACCGTATTCGGGCAGGTGGACCGCCGCCCCATGGGCCGTCAACGTCACGACGACGCCGTCCAGCTCTCGACCCACCCGTTTGCGGAGCAGATGGAGAATGAGGATCGTCTTGAGCTCCTGCTCGGCCTCCTCGGCCACCTGCTCGGTTTCGGAAATGTGCTCGCCAATGGCGGTCAGTTCCGGAAACGTGTACTGACGGCGGGCATGGTCTGCGTGACCGGTGAGATAGGCCTGGAGGACGCGATGCACCATGAGATCCGCATAGCGGCGGATGGGACTGGTGAAATGGCAGTATTTCGAGGCGGCCAGGGCATAATGACCGACATTGACCGGGGCATAGGTCGCCTTGGCCAGACTGCGCAAAACCAGCAAATGCACAGGTAGCGCCGTCCGCGTGTCGCGCACGCTGTCAAGCAGGGTCTGCAGATGCGACCGCTGAGGCTGGCGCGACAGGGTGATACCCAGGAGCCTGAGCGTCTCGGAGAGCCGGCGCAGGGTCTTCCGAGCGGGCTCGGGATGAATGCGCCGCATGAACGGGATACAGTAGCGATCCAGCAGAGACGCCACGGCGACGTTCGCCTCGACCATGAACATCTCGATGATGGTGTGCGGATAGCTCGCGTCGGCCGGCTCGACACCCACCACGCGTCCGTCATCGTCCAGCACCACATCTTTCTCGCCCATCTTCAGTTGCAGCATGCCGGCCTGGCGCCGCCGCTTCTCGATCGCACGGGCGAGCGTCTCCATGTCATGCAGCAACGCGACGACCTCTTCGGAAAAATCGCCTGTGTACCCCTTTAGCACCGCATCGGCCTGTTGATAAGACAGTCGGGCCTTCGATTCGATCAGTGTATTGGCGAAACGCGTTGACTGGAGGAAGCCATCCTTGCTGTAACTGAGATAGACGCTCTTGGTATAACGGCGTTTCCCCGGCTGGAGCGAACAGACATCGTTGCTGAGCATCTCGGGCAACATGGGCAGGGTCCGGCCGGGCAGGTAGACGCTGTTGCCCCGCTGTTG
>CP070782.1:1423396-1427026 GCA_020346325.1 Phycisphaerales bacterium | reverse complement strand
GCAGTCGTGAAGCTGGACGGGGCTTGCCTGAGCGAGGTCGAGGGCTACGCCTTCGGCAAGACCGTCTACTATATCGAGCAAGACGATGTCGCCGAGCTGTTTGTTGGCGGCGGCCTGCGCGGTGGTGGCGCCTACGCGGCCAGCACCGACAATCGTTATCTTGGACCTTGGCATGCGAACCTCCCTGTCAAAATGCGAACGCTGGTTGGTTTTACTCTGCGTTGGTGCGCCACTCAAGGATTCCACCGGAAAATTCCGCCCGCAACTGCGCCTCGAGGCGCAGAGCCTTGGTGCGGAGGGGGCCGAAAGTCACCCTGTTGAACTTGTCTTTTTCAACGCCGTAGCCGGTGGCGTTCGGGACCTCTTTCCATTGGCCGGCATCCTGATACAGCAGTCTCCAGGATTCGGGGGTGCGGCAACCTCCGCGGCCGGTGTCATCGAACCAGTATAGCTCTACGGCGGAGACCTGCTTGGGCTTGTCGAAATCGTACCGGACCCACTCGGTGCTGCCTTTTCGGGGCCACCACGTAAACCGTGGGATGGACTGGTCGTTGGAACTGCTGGGAAGGATTTTATCGCTGAGGGCAGTGACGGTGTCACTATCCCAGCAGTGGGAGGCAGAGGCGGGTAGTGATTTTGGGGGCTCGTCCCACTTGTGGGCGTCGGGGCCGGCGCCGATTGTGGGGAAGGCCGAGATTCTCAGGCGGGCGCAACCCATTGGTATCAGGGTGATGGTTTCGATCGGCTCATCGGACTTGACGGGGCTTTGTTGAATCTTTCCTACGAGGCCGAGATGGTCCTTCACCCATTCGGGGATCTTCCTTCCCTTGGCGCGCAACATCATGGGAGCAGCGCCGGTTTCAAAGGGTTGATCGTCGTCGGGCCAGCCAGCGCGCACAACCTGGAACGAAGACGCGGGGTCGTCCTCGTTGAGGACAAGCCCGTAGTTCCAGGGCGTGGTTGGATGGATTTCCCAGGCGGGCCATTTTTCGGTGCCGCCTTCGCGGACATTCTTCTCGCCGATCTTGAGTGAGTAAGTTAGCGGACCGCGATTCACCGAGACACTATTTTTGTTTTTTGTCCAGGTCGTGAGCGTTATCTCCATCGGTAGGTCAATCTCTATGGTGTCGGCGTTGGACCACTTGCGGTCTATCATAATATAGGAGCGTGGACGAGCCTGGGGCTTTTCTGTTCTGCCGTTGATTTGGATCTTGGGATTCTGACACCAGCTCGGCACACGCAGATAGAGTGGAAACTGAACAGGTTTGGCGGTTGTGACGCTCAACTCGATATTCTCGCTGAACGGATAGCGTGTATTTTCGATGATCGTGACCTGCGTGCCGTTGCCGACCTTTGCGGTGACTTGAGAGGGTGCGTAGAGGGCGACGGCGAGGCCGTTGTCGGGTGTGGCGAGCCAGAGGTGCTGGGCGTAGTAGGGCCAGCCGTGGCCGGTGTTGTGCTGGCAGCAGCGGTGAATGTGTGGATTGAAGTGGAGCATGGGGCCGCCGTTTTGGAAGCCGGGCGATTTGTTGTGGCGATCGCAGAGTATGAGATTCGGGGCGGTGAGGTAATGCAGCGCCTTGAGATCGCCGGTCATGGAGGCGGGGAGCGAGTTGAAAGTGACGTTCTCGCAGCGCTGGGCCCAAATGGGGTCGCCGGTTGCTCTCAGAAGCATCTCGCAAGAGAGCATCATCTCGACCATGGCGCAGGTTTCCGCGGCCTGTCGCGGGCCGATGTAGCCGGGTCGGGCGTTTTCGTCGGCACCGAACATTCCGCCGGGGACCTGGCCGTACATGCCCATTACGGTTTGGTAGTCACGCTCGGTTGCCTCAAGGAACTTGGGGTTCTTTGACTGCTGGTAGAACAAAGCTGGGCCGCGGAAGCACTGGGCGATGTTGACTACGTGCCAGCTTGCGACGCCTTCGGTCCAGTTGGCGGTGTTGCGATGGATCTTCTCGCCGAGTTTGAGGAGGGCTTTGTCGCCGGTAAGGTTGTACAGCCAGTAAACGCTGGCGAGATTGTCGCTGGCGCGTTGGTTCTGCCAGAAGGGTTCGAGAAAGTCTTCGTCGGGGACGGTAAGCTGCCAGTGGAAGTATTTCGTCATCAGGTCGAGGATGCGCTTGTCGCCGGAATAGTCATAGTAGGCCTGTAGTACGTTGAGCATGATCATGTTGGGCCATACGTCTGGTTTGCCACCGCGGATGCGCTTCAGGTTGGAGCGCGGGCCGAAGTAGCCGTCATCGCGCTGGCTGGCTATGACCGGCTCGATCCAGGTGCGAGCTTCGTCGATGATTCGCTCGTCGGCGAGGACGTATCCGAGATTGGCGAAGCCTTTGAGCCAGTAGGGGACCTCTTCCCAGGGGCTGTGACCCTCCCCTTCAGTGCTCAGCCAGGCGTTGTTTTCTTTCTTGAGGAAGTTGCTGATTTCGAGCAGGCGGCCGGTGAAGCCCTCGGCTTCGAGTTCGAGCTGTTTTCGGACCCAGCCTTGGGGCTTGATGTCGCGAATCGGCAGCTTGATGAAGGGGCTCGGCGTCAGGGGTTGACGGTTGGCGACGTAGAAGTCGTTTGTCTTCTCAGTGTTCGGCCGGTCGACCACGCGGATGGTATCGTCGGCGGAGACAACGAGGCTGGTGAGGGCAGTGATGCATAAGGCCGGGATTAGAAAGTACTTAGGCATTGTTAGCTCCTTCGATAAGATAATCAGACGTCTTCGAGGTAAACGAACGTCCCAATTATACGCAACGAGGAGTGCATTGCTACCCAAAAAAGAGGTTTGTGTGCGAGCGAGATGCGTCCTGTTTGGAATCAGATTGTGGCGGACAACTAATCGAGGCCGAGGAGCCAGTTTGCGGCGAACTCGCGGAGGTCGTCGGTGTTCACATTGCCGTCGGCGGTGAGGTCGGCGGCGCCGCATTGGCCACAGGCGGATTGTCGCCAACGAACGGCAAATGAGGCGAAGTCGGTAAAATCTACGTCGCCGTCGCCATCTATGTCGCCAGGGTGCGGTTTGCCCTGGTAGAGGCGCACCTTACCGTCCCCTGCACCAATCAGCACGTCCGGGTAGCCGTCTATTGGGCCGAAGTGACCATCGCCAGTCCAGTAGCAGACATCGGGCCTGGAGCGGGGGGAGTCCGGCAGGTCGATCGGTACACCGTCCGACTCAACGAGTGAGTACCCCGAAAAGGCCGGTGCGGCGTCTGTCCCGACATTGCTGTAGAAGAGGAGCTGGCCGTTTGTATTGCCAGTGAGAATGTCCTTTCTGCCGTCGCCGTCCAAGTCCATGATTACAGGACTAGAACGGACGGACGGTACGACCAGGTCCGAACCGTCCGCTTGTACAGGGATTCCTGAGGGGCTACTAGTATAAAAGTGGGGTGGGATCGCGCCGCCGCAGCCACAGTTGAGATAGAGGCGAATCTTGCCGTCGTATCCGCCAATCACCAGGTCTGTCTTGAAATCGTTATCCCAATCAAGGAACGCGGGAGTAGCCCGTGCTCCTGCGTCAAGAGGTACGCCCGGGGAACTGACCATTACCAACTGTCCGGCGTCAAAGACCGGGTTACTGTCGGCGCCGATGTTGAGGAATATTTTGATGGTTCCGTCGGCCTGGCCTATGAGCAGGTCCTTGCG
>CP070782.1:1399171-1423296 GCA_020346325.1 Phycisphaerales bacterium | reverse complement strand
GACGGCCTGGGCGAGGACATCAATCTATGGATGTACCAGCGGGCCCACGAACTCGACCCGGACGCCAAGCTCTTCGTCAACGAGTTCAACATTCTCTCGGTGGACCAGGACTTCAATGAGGTTCAGGTCGATGAGTATGTCGCGCATACACAACGACTCATCGACCAGGGCGCCCCGATTCACGGCGTCGGCATCCAGGGCCACATCTGGTACGAGGACATTCGAACCCATCCGCAGGTCTTGAAGGCCCGACTCGATAAGGTCGCCACGCTCGGTCTGCCGATTTGGATCAGCGAGTTCGATGTCGCCGATGACGACGAGCAGTCCAATGCCGACAAGCTCGAAATCGTCTATCGCACGGCCTACAGCCACCCGAGCGTCGAAGGGACCATGATGTGGGTCTTCTGGGCCGGCGCGTCCTGGCGCGGTCCCCACGCGGGGCTGGCCCGGCGCGACTGGACACTGAACGAAGCGGGCCGGCGCTACGAAGCCCTCCTGGCCGAATGGACCACGAACGCATCAGGTGACACCAATGCCGATGGCAGGTTCTCCTGCCGCGGTTTCTTCGGAGACTACGCCGTGGCGGTCACCTCAGCGTCCACTTCCGCCCCGGCGCAGACGTTTACTCTGGCGGCGGGCCCAGGCCCTCAGATCGTCACTGTTCGGACAAAATAGCCTTCCACTCGCGTTCGAGCTGCGCCAGCGTCTGCCCATAGACTTCTTCGATGGCGCGCAGGTTCGCCTGGTGGACCTGCGGATCGCCCGATCGTTTCAAAGCGCCGTAGACCTTCAGAAATCTGTCCTGCCCGTATCGCTTGATGAGAAATCCCACGAACGAGCCGGACTGCGGATAGGCGACCTCACCATCATCGTCGCGGGCACCGATCTCAGTGCGCATCAGCAACGTAGCCAGAGGCACGAGCCTATCTTCCTTAAGCAGTCCAGTCGCGGTCTCATCCACCGGTTGGCCATTCCACCGGTGCCCTTCCTGCATATGCACGGCGAACCCTTCGTTGAACATGGCCGGCGGATCGCCGAACTGCCCCATCACGATATGCGCAGTTTCGTGATACGGGTCCACGTGCTCGTCTTCGTTGTATACCTCGACGATGGTGTTGCCATACGCCCAGCCGGCCCCTTGATGGCCCGTGGCCTTGAGTTTGCTGGCCTTGTCCTGGAACAGGATGAAACGAATGCGCGGGCCGGATTCGACCTTCAAGAGTTCGCAGAGGCTCTTGAAAGCATCCTCGCGCCGGCGCACGATCTGGTCGATCTGCTTCGCGGCGGTCGAATCAGCAAAGTAGTGGATATCGAAATGGTCGGTCGCGCGGCGCTCCATGGTCGGTAGAATGCGCTGCTCCCAATTCTGGGTCTGGATCACCCACGGCAGGTAACCGTCGATCCAATCGATCTCCCACTTGCCGTCGGCTTGGACGAACGTGATCGTCCACTGCCCCTCGGGACCTGTGGCAATCATCTCCATGCCGACATCCGTTCGACGAACCGCTTGCGGAGAGAGCTTGAGAAACGGCTCTTTGTTCCAGTAAAACATGCTGAAGCCGCGGGCCGGTTCCATTTGCTCGATGAACCTCTTCAACGTTTGGATCTGTGCGGCATCCCGATGATCCATCGTCAGCAGATTCCACGCCTGCTCGTACTGACGCTCGCGTAGATGAGACTGAAACCGGCGGAACACCTCGACAATCTCCTTGCGCACCTCGGCGGAAACAGACTGGCCCGCCGCCTGCCCTGCCACGGGTAGATCGCTCCCCGTGTACCGGCGCATCGCAAAGTCCTGCTCGTAGTCGTACGCTTCCTCGCTGGCGGGATTGTAGAACTTCAGGCGTACCCACGTTTGGGGCACGATCGGTCCCCAGATATGGAACGCGCAGCGCAGCGTCTGCGTGCCATTCGCCGGGACGGTCGTGAAGAAGGGCCGGCCCCACCCGACGCCGCGCCGGCCCACGTTGGGCGACCGCGTCTGGATGTGGACCGCGAAGGTCTGCGTCTCGTCAGAGGGGTTCTTCACGTCGAGGTAGACCACGTTCTTGCCCTGATGGACCGGGTCAAATCGTACGTCCAGGACTTCGACACTGCTGCTACGTCGGGCCAGGGCAATCGTGGTGGGCACCGCCACCAGGGCCAAAGCCAATATGCACAAGGCCGCCGACCGGGCCGGCCGTCGCAGGAATCTCCTATTCGGTCTCATGATCGTTTTGATCCTTTCTTCAATCGCCTGGATCGGGCCGGCAATGGCTAGCGAAGATACCGTCATGCGCGAATGGTGCTCGGCCATCAAGGCGTTCACGATTGCTTTGCCGTAATCCCGGGGTCGGGCGCGAAGTTGGGCGATAGCCATCTCGTCGCAGCACTTTTCGCGCTCGACCCGGATACGATGATTCATCCACCACACGGCCGGGTGGAACCACAGGACCACCTGGGCCAGGATCTGAAACACGTTGACGGCCGCGTCGAAGCGCAGCACGTGACCGATTTCGTGCGTGAGGATCTGCCGACGATGGGCCAGTCCTTCGAGATGGGCGAAATCCGGCGGCAGGAAGATGACACCGCGCCACAGACCCCATACGAAGGGCTGCCCGGCGCCAGGCATGACCCACACCTCCGGCCTGATCGCCAGTCGCAACGTGCCGCAGAGATCCTCAGCCTCCGCGCGCAGTTCGGCAGGCAAGGGCTGCCTGTCTCTGCGCAGAAGTATCTGCATCCTGACGGCCCGGGCGACCGTGATGGCAGCGAACACGAGCACACCGGCCAGCCAGACGAGAGTCAGCCATTGCGTGCCCGTGACATCATTGAGCTTGTCTTTCCACGTCAGTCCGGGAAGTGCGCTCTCGTCGGTCGATCCGGCAACCGGCACTACCACCATTGGTCGACTCTTCTGCCTTTGAGGCGACGCGGGCGAGGGCGGCGCCGGCGCCGAGACGGCGTGCTCATGGGGCAAGACCGCAATCGGAACGGTGAGCAAGGCCGGTGTCAGGCACTTGGCCAGCACGATCAGCCAGAGGAGGTAGCGGACGTGGGAACTGTGGCGCCGCAGGCATCGACAGATCAATGCGACGACCCCCACCAGAACAACAATCTGCCAGCTCTGCGCGAACAGGTAGCGCGCTATAGGATCGAGAAGGTCCATTTCCTTCTCCCTCCACACAGAATAAGTTTCAGTCCTCGTCTACGAGCTTCTTGAGCCTTTCCAGATCCTGGGCATCGATCTTGCCATGCCGGGCCAGATGGTGCACGAGCGGGACCGCGTCGCCGGCAAAGAGCCGATCCAGGAAGTCCTTGACGGTCCTGGCGATCACCTCTTCCTTCTGAGCCGCGGCGGAAAAGACGTGAGCCTTGCCTTTGGTGTCGTGCTTGAGATAGCCCTTCTTCTCCAGCCGGCGCAAGAGCGTCTGGACCGTAGCGTAAGTGATGTCCCGCTCGGGGGGCAGGGTGTCGACCACCTCCCCCACCGTGGCCTCGCCTCGTTCCCAAACGATTCTCAGAACCTCCGTCTCGGCCGGACTGACCGATGCCAAATCACGCTTCTTTGTCATGAAGATGCTCCTCGTACATATGTACAACTTCAATATCGTACATTTGTACAACTTTGTCCAGACAAAAATCCAAATCCCGCAAAAAAAATCTTGGCTGCAGCCGCAGGGCCGATTGCTCCCCTACTTCGGGCTGACGCGGTAGAGACCGGCGCCGTGCGACGGGATCGTCGCGGCGAACCGATCGGAGAACGTGCCGAGACCCTCATGGGCCCACACGTCGCGGACGGCGCATGGTCCTTGGAGATCGAGATCCGCCCATGCCACCTGCACGGATTCGGCACCGCCGTCGCTCGTGTTGAACAGGGCCACGTATTTGTCCGCCGAATTCGGAGCATTCGCGACCCAGATGATGTGCCCGTTCTCATTGGAGAGTTCACGGCCGCCCGTGCTGTGCTGGTTGACGGCCAGGACCTCGTCGTTCGTCAGCAGCGACAGCGTGAAGTCGTCGTTGCTGGGCAGATCGCCCCCGAACATCAACGGGGAGCGGAAAATCGACCAGAGCGTCATCAGCGTGATCTGCTCGTCCTTGGTCAGGCGCGTGCGGCGATCGTCGCCCCGCTCACCCCGAATGCTGATGCGTCCCAGCGGGATCATATCGGCATCGGGCCAGTGACCGGGCCCGACGTGCGGTGCCCAGTTCCGACAGAGCCGGAACATGTTCTCGATGTCGACCCATCGGTCCCAGAAATCTTCCGACATGCGCCAGAGGTTGGCGTGCCGCTTGACGTGCTCGGCCGCCTCCAGAGGCGTCGCACCAGGGGAGGTGCTCAAGACCATGGGCCGACCGCAACCGTCGATGGCCTTGCGAATCAACTCGATCTCCGCCCGGTGATACGGCCGCGACAGATTGTCGATCTTGACGTAGTCCACCTCCCACGAGGCGTAGAGTTGGAAGATGGAATCGTAATAGGCCTGGGCCCCTTCGCGGTCGGCGACAATGGTGTACATGTCCTTGAGCCATCGACACTGCTGTTCCGTGCTGTAGATGCCCGCGGCGTGGGCGGCCGAGCCGAGGATCGGCGTGTTCTTCTTGACCGCCTCGACGGGAATCCCGCGCATGACATGGATGCCGAACCTTAGTCCCTTCCCGTGAACGTAGTCGGCCAGAGGCTTGAAGCCGTTGCCCCCGGCGGCCGAGGGAAAACGATTCACTGCCGGCAGGAACCGCCCGTGGTCGTCCATCACGTAGCGCGGGTCCTTCTGGTTGTAGCCGTGCGCCTTGGTGTTCTCGACATACCAGCGGATGTCGACCACGACGTATTGCCAGCCGTGCGCCTTGAGATGTTCGGCCATATAATCGGCGTTGGCCTTCACTTCCGCTTCGGTCACCGTCGGGCCGTAGCAATCCCAACTGTTCCAGCCCATCGGAGGGGTCGGTGCCCAGGACAGGAAGTCACTGGCGCTGGCATGAGATACGCCGACGAGCCCCACAACAACGCACCAGATCCAATTGATTCGTTTCATCGTCTTCCCTTTCGCCCGGATCTCCGGTCAGTCAATCCGATTCAGAGCCCCATCGAGCACGCACGAGGCGCCCCGCGCCAGGCTCACGTTCGCCACGCCGTCACGGTAGCGGACCTCGCAGGTGCCGCCGTTCTTGCTGCGGAGGGTCGCCTTCGTCAGCGTACCATCGGTCCATTGCATGTCTACCTCGAAACCGCCGCGGGCCCGCAAGCCTTTGACGGAACCGGCCGGCCAGGCCGAGGGCAAGGCGGACAGCAGATCGATCTGGCCGGCGTGGCTTTGCAGCAGCATCTCGGCAATACCGGCGGTCGCTCCAAAGTTGCCATCGATCTGGAACGGCGGGTGCGCGTCGAACAGATTGGCATACACGCCGCCCCCGTTCTCGTAGTCGGTCCCCTTGAAGCCTACCGGAGTCAACAGGTTGCGGAGCAGAACGTAGGCGTGGTCGCCATCCAGCAGGCGGGCCCAGAAGTTGATCTTCCAGGCTCGGCTCCAGCCCGTGCCGCCATCGCCGCGGGCGTTGAGCGAAACGGCTGCCGCCTGGGCCAGTTCCGGCGTCGTGCGTGGTGCGATCTGCCGCCCGGGATGCAAACCGAAGAGATGCGAGACGTGCCGATGTCTGTTGTTGGGATCGTCGCGATCGGTCATCCATTCCTGCAACTGGCCCCACTTGCCGATCTTGGGTGGCAGCAGCTTATCGCGCAACTCGGCCAGGCGATCACGGTACGCTCCGTCGATTTCCAGTTCGTCGGCGGCCTCGATAGTGTTGGTGAACAGGTCCCAGACCAACATTTGATCGTAGGTGACCCCTTGCTCTTCGGGACCATGCTCGGGCGACCAGCCATCCGGCGTAACCAGATGACCGTCGGGCAATTCGACGAGCCGGTCTTCCCAGAAATGACACACCTCCTTGAGAATGGGATAGGCCACATGGTAGAGGTAGCGTTTGTCCCGTCCGAAGGCGTAATGCTCCCAGAGATGCTGACAGTACCACGCACTGCCGGGCGGGTTCCAGCGCCAGCTCGAACCGCCGTAGATATTGTTCTCGGTCTGGACGGTCCAGCCCCGCTCGCAGCCGTAGTGCTCTTGGGTTGCCCGCTTGCGGACGTCGCGCAGGCTGTCGATGTAGTCGATCAGGGGCCTGTGGCATTCGGCCAGGTTGGTCGGCTCGGCGGGCCAGTCGTTCATCTGGATATTGATGTTGGAGTGGTAATCACAGCGCCACGGCGGGTTGTTGCTGTTGTTCCAGAGCCCCTGGAGATTGGCGGGCAAACCGCCCGGCCGCGAGGAGCTGATCAGCAAGTACCGACCGTACTGAAAGAACAGCTCTTCGAGGTCAGGGTCGCGCGCCTGGTCGCGGTGATAGGCGAGAAGCCGCTGATCGGTAGGCAACGCCCGCGTTTGATCGGAAGAATCGCCCAAGTTCAGTGTCACGCGGCTGAACAGGGCTTGATAGTCTTCGACGTGGCTTCTGCGCGACACCTCATACGGCGGGCAGCCGTAAACGGCGCGTCGGAGCCAGATGTGGGGACGGCTCCCGCGCCAGTTCCAATCCGAACGGTTGACGTAATTGGTGTCGGCGGCCAGCAGAATGGTCAGACTGTCGCACTGCGAGAACGCGACATGACCATCACGGGCGTTTTGGGTCAGTAGGTTGCCTCCCTCCCAGACCAGCCGCACCTGCGCCTCATACTGCAGGCCGTTGTTCAATTCCCCCGTCAGCTCGAGGGTGTTGCCCCGGGCCCAGATGGTCCCGCCGTGCGCGTCGGCCAGCTTCAGTTTCCCGCTGTAGCAACCGGGCTGGCTGGCGGTGAAGCGCAGCACGATGGCCTCCTGGGGGCGGCTGCAAAACGCCTCCCGCTCGTAGACGACGTCGCCCTTGCGATAGCGTACGCGGTGAATCGCTGTGGTCAGGTCCAGCTCCCGGCGGTAATCGCTGGCCTCGCCGTCCCCCTCCAGATCAAGTATCAACTCGCCGAAGTTCTGATAGGCGCCGGTATCCTTCTCATCGCCCGTCCACAAGCTCTCTTCGTTGAACTGGACCACGACGTGATCGACGCCTCCGAACAGCATGGCGCCCAGCGAACCGTTGCCGATGGGCAGGGCCTCGGTCATCCAGTCCGTCGCGGGCTTGTCGTAGCGCAGCACCAGTTCGCCGCCGCAGACCAGCATGCCAGATGCCAAGGATACCACCACAGTAAGAAGCAATGCGCGCCCCGTCTTCATGATCTCCGTTTCCTCACAAACCCGCGTGGAATTCTTTCTGACGCGTCAACCGCCCACCTGGGCTGCGGGCGTTTCCCGATTGAGCGTGTAGGGCATCATATAGGATGTCCGGGGCAATTGCCATGCCTATGGGCGGGCTCCGGTCCGGAGAATTGGCTCAACCGGAGGAAATATCCGGGCCCTGACATCCGTCTAAGAGAACTGACCCGGCGGCCCGTGAGTACGCAATATGCACACGGGGGCGGACCTGGTCCCGATCGAACCAATGGACGATGGCGAACGAGCATCGTCGCCGATGATCAGAGATGACCGTAAAGGAGCTCCGAATGAATCAGCAGTCGAGGATAACGACGATCGCACTCGGCCTTCTGGCCTGTTTGGCAATCAACGCTTCGGCCACAGAATACTGGCCCAAATGGCGTGGGCCCGAGGGCACGGGCGTAGCCCCGGAGGGTGACCCGCCGGTGACCTGGAGCGAAACGGAGAATATCAAGTGGAAGATCGACGTACCCGGCGCCGGGACATCATCCCCGATCATTTGGGGAGATAAGATCTTCTTCCAGACGGCGCTGCTGGTGGAGGAAACCGCCACGGCCAGCGCCGGCGCAACGCCCTCTGGACGCGGCGGACGCCGCGGAGGCATGAGCCAGGCGCCGTCCGGCGTGTACAGTTTCGACCTGGTCTGCCTCGATCGAGGTACGGGAAAACGGCTCTGGCAGAAGTCAGCTCGGCGCGAACAGCCGCACGAGGGCCACCACCGCGACCACGGTTTCGCCTCGTATTCGCCCGTGACCGACGGTCAGCACATTTGGGCCAGCTTCGGCTCGCGCGGTCTGCACTGCTTCGACCTGGACGGCAACCTCAAGTGGAGTCGCGATCTGATCAAGATGCAGACGCGCTCCGGCTTCGGAGAAGGCAGTTCCCCGGCCCTGGCGGGCGAAAGCGTCGTAGTGGTGCTGGATCACGAAGGCGATTCGGCGATCTTCGCCTTCAACAAGCACACGGGCGAGCCGCTCTGGCGCCAGGATCGCGACGAGCGCACCTCGTGGGCCACTCCGGTGGCGGTTGAGGTCGATGGCAAGATCCAGGTCATCGCCAACGCCACCACCTTCGTGCGCAGCTACGATGCCAGGACGGGCGAAATCATCTGGCAGTGCGCGGGCCAGACACAGAACGTGATTCCGACCCCGGTCATTGGTTTGGGCAGGATCTTCTGCACCAGCGGCTTCCGCGGCAGCGCCCTGCTGTCGATCGAACTCGGGCACACGGGCGATCTGACCGGTTCGGACGCCAATGTCTGGCAGGTCAACGAAGGCACGCCGTACGTCCCCTCTCCCCTGCTCTATGGCGACAGGATCTACGTCTGCTCGGGCAACAACCCGATCCTCTCGTGCTACGACGCCAGAGCCGGAGAGGCTCACTTCGTGCAACAGCGCCTGTCGGGCATTAACGGTGTCTATGCTTCGCCGGTCGGCGCCGCCGGCCGCGTATACGTCGTCGGCCGCAACGGAGTCAGCGTCGTCATCAAGATTTCAGACCCGATTGAGGTCCTCGCCACCAACACACTCGACGATGGGTTCGACGGATCGCCGGCGATCATCGGCGATGAGATATACCTCAAAGGGCGAACCTCGCTCTACTGCGTCGCGCAGGGCGAGTAGCCCCAGCGAGAGCCAACGATGCTCTGGGCCAGGAGCACGGGTCTGGGAAACCATTCCAGGATTATCGGACAGCGGACTCGGCCCGGGCGAGAGGACGAAAAAGAAACCACACCGTAGGATCGGACCTTGGCGCCTCCGGGCAGCCCTGCTAGAATACAGGGAGTGGACAACTGATTGGCACCGTATCACCGGGGCCACGAGGAGGATATAAGCCGATATTCGGCTTGCAGTCCTGCCCAAACGGCCTATAAGGCCGGGGAAAACCGTACGGGGGAATGTCGGGCCGGACATCCTGCCGGTCTATGCCCTCGCCCCTTGTTGCTCTGCCTCTTCCTCTGCCCCCACCGCACGGACCGCGAGTTCAGCACCCTTGCCCTACCCAACCGCCAGGATGGCCCAAAACACCGTCGCGAAGGAGGAAAAATATGGAAAAACCGTTACGAACGCCATTTTCGATGGCACTAATCTGAGTGAGTCATCTATCCGACATTCGGGAAAAGAACAGGATTCGCCCAAGAAAGACGCAATGGTTTAGAGAGGAGTCAAAAATGAACGGTCCGAGTAGATCGCATCTGCGAAACATTCTGGTCCTGCTGGCAGTTGTCGCGAGCCTGACATCTGTCGCCTCGGGAGCCCCTGGCAGTCTGACCAACGGCGTCCCCGTTACGGGCCTCTCCGGGACGATCGGAAGTGAGAAGTTTTACGCCATTGTCGTTCCAGCCGGCCAGGATGAGTTGGAAATCAGTATCTCCGGCAGCACGGGCGATTGCGACCTCTACGTTCGCAGGAACTCGGCCCCCACCACGACCAGCTACGATTATCGACCTTACGAGCTCGGCAGCAATGAAACCGTAACGGTGGAGAGTCCGGCCGGCGGAACGTGGTATATCATGCTCAGAGGTTATACGGCTTATTCCGGCCTGACGCTGGTCGCCACGTATTCGGCCAGCACGAGCGTGATCCCCTTGACCAATGACGTTCCCGTCACCGGGCTGTCGGGGGCAATGGGGACGGAGGTCTTCTTCAGTGTTGACATCCCCAGCGGCCAATCCAAACTGCAAATCGCCATTTCCGGTGGGACCGGCGACTGCGATCTTTACGTCAAGAGAGGAGCGGTGCCGACCACGTCCGACTACGACTACCGCCCGTTCCTCCCGGGCAATGAAGAAACCGTCAGCGTCGACAACCCGGCCGGTGGGACGTGGTACATCATGCTCAGGGGCTACAGCGCGTACGCCGGGGTGACGCTGCTGGCCAGCTACGGCGGCGGTGTCGGCACTCTACTGGAAAACGGCGTGCCGGTCCCCGGTCTGGCCGGGACTTTAGGCAGCGAGAAGATCTATCGGATCAACGTGCCGGCCGGCCAGACTAATCTGGAAATTTCCATCTCCGGCGGCACCGGCGACGCCGATCTGTACGTCAAGTACGGGGCCCGCCCCACGACCTCCGATTGGGACTACCGTCCGTTCCTGGCCGGCAATGAGGAAACGGTGTCCGTCGCCAGTCCGACGGGCGGCACGTGGTACATTGTGGTCCGTGGTTACGCCGCTTATTCCGGCGTGACCCTGGTCGCCAGCTACGGCGAGGCGATCACCATTGAGGACAACGTGCCGGTGCCGAACCTCTCCGGGCCGCTGAACTCCATGAGGTACTACAAGATCGAGGTCCCTTCGGGCCAGACCGACCTCAAGATCATGATCTACGGCGGCACCGGCAACTGCGACCTGTACGTCAAGTACGGCAGCAAACCGACCCTCTCGAGCTGGGACTACCGGCCCTATCTGCCGGCCAACGACGAGACCGTCACGATCGATAACCCGGAGGGTGGAACCTGGTATATCATGCTACACGCCCGGCAGGCCTATAGTGATGTGACCCTGTTGGCCGACTACTGGTTCACCGGTACCGTCACCCTCCTGACTAACGGCGTGCCCGTGCCGAACATTGCCGGCGCCGAGGGCAGCGAGAAGTTCTATCGGATCATCGTGCCCAGCGACCGCACCAAACTTGAGATCAAGATTTTCGGCGGCACCGGCGACGCCGATCTGTACGTCAAGCTGGGTTCGCCCCCAACAACGACGGATTGGGACTATCGGCCCTACGAGATCGGCAACGATGAGACCGTCACGATCGACGATCCGCCCAGCGGCAACTGGCTGATCATGATCCGCGGCTACCATGCCTACGCCGGCGTCACTCTCGTGGCCACGCATGAGGATAAGGGTGGTGGCCCCGGCGATGTGATCCCCCTGACCAACGGCGTCCCCGTCACCGGACTGGCGGGCGCCACCGATAGCCAGGTGTTTTACAAGATCGACGTGCCCGCGGGCCAGGCCAACCTGGAAATCGTCATGTCGGGCGGCACCGGCGACGCCGATCTGTACGTCCGCAAGGATGCCCAGCCGACGCTCACGGAGTGGGACTACCGGCCCTATCTGATCGGCAACAATGAGACCGTGTCCATCGACAGTCCCGCAGCGGGAACCTACTTCATCATGATCAACGCCTATGTGGCCTACGCCGACGCCACTCTGGTGGCCACCTATGTCCCGGTTCCCGATACCGTGACGCCGCTGACGAACGGCGTCCCTGTCAAGGGCCTCGGCGCTCCGACCGGCGACGAGGATTTCTACAAGATTGTAGTACCGGCTGGCCAGGATTTCTTGAACATCTCTATCTCCGGCGGCACCGGGGACTGCGATCTCTACGTCAAGAAAGGTTCCAAACCCACCACCTCGAGCTGGGACTACCGGCCCTACCTGATCGGCAACGATGAGACGGTGGAAATCGCCAATCCCGCCGCGGCCACCTGGTACATCATGCTGCGGGCGTATCAGACCTATGCCAGCGTGAATCTGGTGGCCACCTACGGCACGGCCGCCGTCGGCAATGACTTCACGACCGACTCGCACTGTAAGGCGCTGTGGCGTTTCGAACCCGACGAACTGACCACCGACAGCATCGGCTCCAACACCCTGACGAGTCAGTTCGCGCCCACGGCCGAGACGGGTGACTACCAGGAAGGCGAAGGCTCGTGCGATCTCACCGGCGGGACCTTCCTGATCACCGACCAGGACCTTGACGCCGGATTCCCCTTGAAGAGCGGGGACACCAACAAGAACATCAGTGTGGCGTTCTGGATGAAGGCCCCTTATGGGCAGACCAACGCCACTGGTGGGGTCATCTTCGGCAAGGGCGGCAGCGCCGGCCTGTATTCCTTCAACATCGCGTTCCGGGAACCGAGCGGCGCCGGCACGGGCAGCATCGATGTCCACATCGGCATCTACGGCGGCACCAATCACGATACCATGCGTATCCCCAAAGTCATCCACCGGGATCAGTGGTATCATGTGGCCGTCACGTACGAAGACCACGAGACGTACGGGAACACACGTATCCGCATCTACGATCCCAGTGACGATAGCGTGACGGAGGCCGTCGACATGACGATCGAAGGTATTCACATCAGCAAGGGTGCCGTTAAGATCGGCACCTATCGCTACGCCAGCCAGACCTACGTGGGCCTGGTGGATGAGTTGGTCGTCTTCGACGACGTCCTCACAGCGAATGAGATAGACCTGATCCGCCAGGGCAGCTACGGGAAGCCGTAGGTCATCCGGGATCGGTGTCTGTATCAGACAGAATGATTTTGAGTTCCCGACCGGTCCGGCCTGAGCCGGGCCGGTCGGATCTAACTCTGCGGGGCGACCATGATGAACAAGAAGCGCCACAAGAAGGACGCTACACCCTCGAAAACGAACAGCTCTGTCGACAAGAAGAATCTGCTCAAGAAGGAATGGCCTCTCCTTCTGATTCCTGCTCTGGTGCTGATTGCCCTATCCGTTCTCTATACCGCCCATCGCTCTTTGCAGGAAGAGCTTCCGAATGGGAACATGCCAAACATGCCTGGGGGAAACTCGACCGCAACTGCGACCGGGCAGCCCGATGCGCATGGCAACCCGACGGTTCCCGAAGCAAACATTCCCGTCCCGGCGGATCCGGGAACGATGACAGCAAACCAGACCGGGGCCATGCCGGCCACCGGCGACCCGAACAGTTCTGACACTCAGGCTCCGGGGTCCTCGGGCGCCACCGCCGGCGCTCTCGGGTCTCGGGACGCTTCTGCCGTAGCGAATCTGGCCAGTACACTGCGACAAGCCCTCCAGCAGCAGGATCACGCCCGCATCAAGCAAGTCATGGACGACCTGGCTGCGCTGGGCGAGGACGCCGTGCTTGAACTGGGTGAGATCATCGCCAGTGGCACCGATGAAACCGCGCTGTGGGCTGCCGAGGCCCTGGCCCGAATCGGGACACCGGCCGCCGCCGCGGCACTGCTCGATACGCTCGAGCAGGTCCAGGACGGACCATACAAGGAACAACTCGCCAAGCGGACCTCCAACATCAGCAATCATGACAGCTGGCCCCTGCTGCTGGACGCCGTCCAGGCCAGCGAGGATCGCGCCGTTCAGAGGGCAGCCGCAACGTCTCTGGGGCGCATGGCCGACACGGCCGTGGTCGACGAGATTGTGGCCCGTTATGACGCGGCCTCGACACCCGAAGAAGCTGATCTGCTGGTGCAGGTAGTGAGCAATATCAGTTCATCCAAAGCCAGCGCGGCCTTGCGAAATCTGGCCGGTAGCGTCTCGTCGACGACGCTGGACAGCCTGCAACAGGCCGCGCTCGAGGCCATGGCCGCCATTGGCGATACGCAGAGTGTCAACTACCTGCTGCAGCGACTCGAATCATCTCCGCCCGGCCGGGGGAGCCGACTCTACAACACCATCACCAGCATCGACCGGCCTCAAGCCGAGGCGGCGCTGCGTTACGCCGCGGCCGGCAGCAAAGGCGTTTCCGCTGAACAGGGCCGTACCGCGGCCATCAGCGCGTTGCAGAACTACCCGAGCGAGGAAACCTACCGACTCCTCGAACAGATTGCGGCCAGTTCAGATAACGCGGCCGTGGTCACCGCCGCCCTGAGGACGCTCGAGAGCATCGAGAAGAATCAGCCGGCGATCGCCGAGCGAGCCACGTCCAAGGCCGACACGACGGACTTGCTGCCCGTCGACCCCCTGAAGAAGTAACCGTTCGCCAAGAGGGCCCTGCCCCACCGAAAGATTTTTCTTCAAACTTTCTCCTTTTATACTTGGCGCCTCTACTGCAGTAGAGTATTATTGACTGCGATAGATAAAAGGAGGTAGCCATGGCCAAGCCAAAAGCGGAGTTGTTCGACAGCGAGTGGGCGATCTTGCAGGTGGTCTGGGAGCAGGAGCCCTGCACGGCCCCGACGGTGCAGGAGGCTTTGCAGAAAGAGCGAGACTGGGCCTACACCACCGTCAAAACCATGATGGATCGCATGGTCAAGAAGGGCCTGCTGACGACGGAGAAGATTCGCAACCTCTATCTCTACCGCTCCGCCATCACCAAGGCCCAGGCCCAACGCCGCGAGATCCTGCGCACGGTCAAACGGGCCTTCGACGGGGCCCTGACCCCCATGATGCAGTTTCTCATCGAGAATGAGAAGCTGTCGAAGGAGGACTATCGGCAACTCGAGCGGTTGATCCAGAACCGCAAGCGCGGAAAACGGAAAAGCGAATAGGGGTCCCGGAGGCTCCCGCGGAGGGTGCCTCCGGACCCAGTTAGGGAGGCAGCGCCATGAACGAGTTCATCGCCTTGCTGAACGCGACGGGCCGGACATTCGTCAGTCTCGCTCTGCCCATGCTCATCCAGTCGAGCCTGCTGATCGTCGCCGTGCTGGCTCTCGATCTGCTCCTGCGCCGGCGCGTCAAGGCGGTCATCCGCTATGGGATTTGGCTGCTGGTACTGGTCAAGCTCGTGCTGCCCCCCTCGCTGGCGGCGCCGACGAGTCTGGTCTACTGGATCGGCGCCCGGCTGCCCGCGTTGTCCAGCCCGAGCGCGATAGTCGTCTCGGAAACGCCAGTAGCACCGCCCGCTGTCAATGCGCCCGAGGAACCGATCGCAAGAGCGGAGCCGTCCGTCGACCAGCGTAACGTTTCGCCGATCGAAGCACCGGCCGAACAGCCGGAACGCACGTTCGCTCCTCCCCGTCAGGCCGTGATCGCTGCCGCGGAACCGGTCGCGTCCGTCCCGCCTCCGCCGCCCGTTACCTGGCAGGCGATGGCCTTCCTGGCCTGGCTGCTTGTCGTCGCGGTGATGACGCTCCTGCTCATCCAGCGCGCCTTCTTCGTGCGCGGACTCGTCGCTCAATCGACTGAAGCGCCCGCAGCAATGGTCGATGTGCTCGACGGATGCCGCCGGCAGATGGGGCTGAGCAAAACGGTTGGCCTGAGACTCACCTCGCTGTCGACGAGCCCCTCAGTCTGCGGCCTGCGGAAACCCCGAATTCTCATGCCGCAAGGCATGGTCGCGCAACTGGACGCGCCGCAGTTCAAATCGGTAGTGCTGCACGAACTGGCCCACGTCAAGCGCGGTGACCTGTGGGTCAATCTCATCCAGGCCTTGCTGCAAATCGCGTATTTCTTCCACCCGCTGCTCTGGCTGGCCAACCTGATGATCCGCCGCGTGCGCGAGCAGGCGGTCGACGAAACGGTCCTGGCCGCGATGGGTAGCGAAGCGGAAGACTATCCCCGCACGCTGCTGAACGTCTCGAAGCTCGCCTTCGGCCGACCGGCCCTGAGCCTGCGCTTGATCGGCGTCGTCGAGTCGAAAAAGGCCCTGACCGCCCGCATCAAGCACATCGTCAGCCGACCGTTCCCCAAGAGTGCCAAGCTCGGCCTGGCCGGCCTCGTCCTCGTCGCCACCATCGCCGCCGTCCTGCTGCCCATGGCCCAAGCAGAGAGGAGCGAGGCCCTCCCAGCATTGGAGGCCGCCACCGCGGACCCCATCGCGCAGGTCTTGGCGAACGGGATCACTGTCAAGCTCGCCGGTCTCTGCGAGTTCCCCGCAACGGATAAGCCCGCGTGGTACCCGGACGGTACCCTGGCGACGGGAATGGACCTCGGCGACTTTAGGTCCACGGACCCTGACTATCTGGAAGCGGGCGCGCGCGTGAGAGTAATGGTCCTGGAGTTGGGCGGCAAACCGCTGAAAGACGTGGCCCTGACCTGGAAGCTGACCGGGTCCAATGCCTCGACATTCTATCCGAAGTATGAAGGCAGCCAGCGGCAGGTGCTGCGCCCTATCCAGTCGATCATGGCCCGCTTCCATGACGACGTGGCGACCACCGATCTGAAGATCGGCCTTGCCGCCGGGCCGTGGCGTTCCGTCGCCTCAGGAGGGTCACCGCAGGCGGGCGGCTACACCCGAGATTCGATCACCGACCAGGATGTCATCTACCAGAAGGCAACAACGGACAACGGATCCGTCAAAGTCACAGCCACACACTTGCTCGGCCGCGAGTACGATTGCCGTATCATCGCACGCGGCTTCAAGGACGAACTGTACGAACCACGCAAGTACAGCAATCCCGGGGGCGAGATGCGGCAGTGCAATGCCTGGTTCGATCTCGATATCGAGAAGGTCAAGTACTTCCACCTCCAGGCCCGCCCCCACGAATGGATCGAGTTCAAAGATATTGCCCTTTTCCCCCAACACAAATTCGACGAGGGAATGGCCCAGCAAGAAGTGATCACGGCGACCGTCATGTCCAGCTCCGAGGAAGCGACGGACGCCGAAACCGGCGGGCCGCGGACAATCCACGGGATCGTCGCCGACACGCTGGGTCGGCCGCGCGAGTGCGTGTACGTGGCGCCGCAGGGCACGCGCATTTGGGATGGAGTCATGAGCGATGTGGAGGGGCGCTTTACGCTGGAAGATGTCACGCCGGACCAGACCGCTTGGATCGTCTATTCGCAAGCTTCACGCCTGTACGGTTTCTTCACGCTTCCTCAGGAGATGCCCGCAGAGCCGGTCAGAGCCACGCTGAACCTCGACGAAGCGGACCTTTCCGGCCGCGTGGTCGGTGCTGATGGCAAGGCGGTAACCGAACGGGAAGTGGAAGTGGTCGTAAGCACCGCCAATGGCATTCGCTTCCCCCTGACCCACCGCCCTAAGACCGATGCCTTTGGCTACTACTCCCGCAACAGTGTGCCGTGCGGTGCCGGTCTGTCCCTCGAAGCGCGCGTTTTGCGTGACAACAAGACCTCGTACAGCACCGTGAAGACGAAGCTCCAGGTGAGCCGGCCCCTCGTTGAGATGCCGCTGCTGGTGGCGTCCGACCGGAGGATCCAACCCGACTTCGATCAGAATCTCCAGAGTGACGGTATGCGGCACTGCCAGGGGCGCGTTGTCGACGAAGAAGGCAAACCGATCGCCGGCGCCCGCATCAAGATGCTCTTCGACATGCCGGGCTGGATGAGCATGTGGGTGCGTGATGCCGCCACCGACAGCAGCGGGCGCTGGCATCGCGCCATCCCACCGAAGGCCATGAATCTCTCCCTGGAGTTCGAGCATCCGGAGTGCTACCTTACCGACGACCGCCACACCCCTTCGCTGGACGAACTGGAGAGAGGAGCCCACGTCGTTGCCATGAAGCGCGGCTTGGTCCTCCAAGGGCGGGTCGTCAACGAGCAGGGCCAACCCGTAGAGAACGTGCTGGTCTGCGCCAAACGATCCTATGCCAGCACGCCCAGCCCCTACAACCAGATCATCGAGGATTCCACCACCGCCCGGACCGGCCGTGATGGCACCTTCCGCATCGCCGGCCTGGCCCCCGGGGAACGAACCATCGGGGCCTATTGCGACCAGTACGCCCCAAAATGCCAGATCGTGGACATCCAGGCCGACATGCCGGTAACCACCGTGGTCCTCGCGAAAGGCAAGACCTACCGAGGCCAGGTCGTGGACTGCCAAGGCCAGCCCATTGAAGGCGTCCGCGTCGGCGTCACCCGGTGGCAGCAGGGCAAGGACTGGCGCAACATGAGCCGCCTGGCCCGCACGGATGCGCAGGGCAACTTCGCGTTGACGAATCTGCCCGAAGGCGAGATCACACTCTACTATGGCAAGAAACCGCTGATGGGATTCGGTAAGGAGTTGCCCGAGGATCTGAGCGAGATCGACGTGTCCGTCATGTACGAAGTCCCGGTCTTCACCGGCAGGGTCGTCGATGCCAAGACCGGCGAACCGATCCCCGAATTCTCGATCATCAACGGGATCAAGTGGAAACGGCAAGACTCATCGATGCGTTGGAGCCGATACCACCGAGCCCACGTCCCGGACCCCAACGGCTGCTTCACCCACCGCTGGGGTGGATACGCCATCTCCTATCCCCTCTCCAGTGTTGCCTGCATCAAGGTCCAGGCGCCGGGTTATCTACCCGCCATCGCCCCGCCGCTGGAACTCGGCACGGAATGTAAGCCGCTGACTATCGGCCTGCGCCGGGGCGTTTCGCTCCGCGGAACCGTGCTCCAGCCCGACGGCGCCGCTGCCGCCAAAGCCCAAGTGGGTTTTGTCGCCCCCGGTGAGATGGCCTTCATCGACCGGCATCAGTTCTCCGAGCGGGGCTACGCCTACCAGGCGGATATCATTGAAAGAGCAGACGAAAACGGTGCCTTCGCCTTGCCCCCCACCGAGGCGCAAGGGCTGATCGTCGCCGTGCATGAGTCCGGCTACGCCCAGATTCCGTCCCAGGAATTTGCCAGCCGTTCGGCCCTGTCCCTGACGCCCTGGTCCCGTGTCGAGGGCACCATCGATCGCGCGCGATTCCAGGATGAAAGCCTCGAAATCGCGCTGCAAGCGCTCGAGCAAGGCGGCCGAGATGCGCCGAGTGTCTACTGGCTATTCGATCGCATAACGCCGACCAACAACACCTTCGCACTGGACTGCCTGCCAGCGATACCACTGGCCCTGGCGCGCGTGTACCGCTATGAGCCCGACAATGCTACGTTCCTTCAGCCTGAACCAGGCAAGACGTATTCGGTTGCCATCGGTGCGCCGGGGCGACCCGTGACGGGGCGAATCCTCTTTCCGCCCCAGGTTCTCAAAGACAAAGCGATCGAACTAACCGACCCGCGCCAGACCCACGGCGTGGCTTTCAGAATCGATGAGGGTGCGGCGATGCCGGAGAGAATCGGCACGCTGGCGGAGAATTCCTTCAGCTGGCTGTGGCGCGATAAAGAGCACGTGTATGCCCCGTCGCAAAAGGTGAAAAGACGCTTCGTGCCGTGCATCGCCGAGGATGGACGGTTCACCTTCCCGGGACTCGAGCCGGGCGAGTACGAGTTCGTCGTCAACATCCATGCCCCGCTGGGCGAGAACGTGTCCTGTGGTCGCGGCGTCCTCGCAGGCGTTGCCGTCGCGCGCTTCACCGTACCGAAGCGCCGAGGCGACAGCCCTCTGGGCGTGCCCGACATTCGAGTCCAACCGCTGACGTATCCCGGAGCCGGCGAATCCGCCCCACTCTTTGAGGCCCAGACCTTCGATGACAAGACCGTTCGCCTCGCCGATCTGCGGGGCAAGGTCGTCCTGCTGGACTTCTGGGCCAGTTGGTGCAATCCCTGTGTGGCGAAGCTACCCAAGATGCGCACGCTGCACGAGGCGTTTGCCGACGAAAAGAATTTCGCCATGATCGGCCTGTCACTCGACTGGGACGTCGAGAAGGCCAGGCGGATGATCGACGAGAAGGACCCGGACTGGACCCAGCTCAGTCTGGGATCGATGGACGAATCGATCGTGGTCAAGCAGTACGGCGTCGGCGGCATTCCCATGACGATTCTGATCGACGCCGACGGCACCATCCTGGCGCGCGGCGCCGACGCCGAGGAACTGAAACCGATGATCGAGAAAGCTCTGGCCAGGAGACGCTAGGTTGAATCGGCGCGGAGATAAGAGGACTGGCACCATGAATTTCGACGGCCCATTCAGTCGCCCCTGCCGGGACGATCTGGAGAACTCCGAACGCTTCGGTCGGCTCACCGTCGTCGTCCGCAAGCGATTGCATCCGTTCATCCTGCGCGCCGTCGGCGACCCCCATGCGGCAGAGGATCTCTTGCAGGAGACCCTCCTGGTGATGGTCGAACGGCTGGGTGGGCTGCGCCGGGCGGAACGCTTCTGGCCCTGGATCTATCGCGTAGCGCGGCGCAAGATCCAGGACCACTTTCAACAGCAGCGCCGCTGGGCCACGGCCCGGGAGAACACGCGGGGCGAAACCAGGCGCCGCTTCCGCGCCATCTACGGCCGGACCGACGTGCTGGACCAGATGATCGGCGTCGAGAGCGTCCGTGAGTTGTCCGATGCCATGGGCGAGATGGAGGGGCGGCAGCGGCTGATCGTGCGCTTGCGCTGCTTCGAACAGTTACCCTATGCCCAGATTGCGAGCCGCACGCGCACCAGTCCGGCCCAGGCCCGCACCAACTTCTACCGGGCCAAGACATTTCTCCGGAAGCGTCTGCACGCCCGGCCCGCGTAGCTGTGTGGCAGAGGCTCAACCAGGCGCGCACGTCATTTTTCCAGGCCCAGGATGAATCATCGGCCTTGCCGCCACGACTTTCTGGTGCTATGAATAAGCCCGTCGCTCCACATCGGCGGACGAAAGCTTCGTGGGGACCATCATGATAGGACTCGTCATCTTCGTCGTCGCCCTGAGTTCCGTGGGGGCCGTGGCCGGCGGGCCAAGCTCTCCGACGGCCCCGCCGGTCCCGGCACAGACATCCGTCCAGGCCGCCGCGCCAAGTCACAGCCCCGCGTCGAGACGGCAAGTACGTAAGACCCCCGCCTCGTTCACGCCGGAGATGCCGCTGAGCGAGGCGATCGACATCCTGCGCAACGCGACGACGCCACCTCTGAACATCGTCGTCTACTGGAAAGACCTGCGCGAGAGCGCCGAGATCTACCGCGATACCCCGATCGGCATTGACGGCCTCCGTGGCCTTCGGCTCCGCCAATCCCTGGAGATTCTGCTGAACTCGCTGTCCGCCACCAGCCCGGCCCCGATCGGCTACACGGTGCGCCACGGCGTGATCGTCATCGCCACCGCCGACGCCCTGCCGGCATCGCGCAACACACCCCGCGTCTACGACGTGTCCGATCTCGTCATGCCCCCGGCCCGCTGGACCTTCTCCCCCATGTTTTACACCATGCTGTACAACCCGCTGCGCCGTCCCCTCGGAACTCTCCCGGGCCGGGGCAACAACGCCTCCTCAACTCTGCGCCGCTGATCTGAGCGCCGATACGCCATCACTTTCACATGGCCATGAGTTCGTGACCGTCACGACCTGCCGTGCGACACGTCGCAGGCCACCGTGCAGGCCGAAGACGCGCAAGCGCGCGTCTTGAGCCAACCGTTTGCCGAACTTAGTTCCTGGTTTGTCGGGTGATCTTCTCGATCGCGTCGGCCGCGGCGCGCTGGACTTGTTCTTCCGGGTCGTTGAGGCACTTCCGCAGGGCCGACACGGCGTCCTTGGCACCCGAGCCGATCGCGCCCAGGGCTTCGGCCGCGGGCCGGCGCACGTGCCATTCTTCATCGTTCAAGGCGAAGATCAGCGCCGTCACCGCCGGCTTGGCAGCCGGACCGATGGCGGCCAACGCCTCGGCGGCAGGCTTGCGCACGTGCCACTCCTCATCGTTCAGCGCGTCTATCAACTGTGGAACGGCAGGCTCTGACGCCCGTCCGAGGGCCGCCAATGCTTCGGCCGCGGGCTTGCGCACGTGCCATTCTTCATCGGCCAGGGCCCTCGTCAACGACGGAACCGCCGGCTTGGCCGCGGGCCCCATCCGTGACAGCGCCATGGCCACGGCTTTGCGCACGCGCCATTCCTCGTCCCCCAGGCGCTCGATCAGAAAAGGAACCGCGGCGCTGGCTTTCAGTCCCATCGTCCAGAGATCCCGGGCCGCCCGCTCCCGTTCAAGCCACTCTTCGCTGGAGAGGGCTTCGACCAGCTTGCGCACCTCGGGAGCCTCAATCGCATCCGCTCGCTGGGCTGTCGCGTGCGGTGAAAACTGGCGTTTGATAACGTCGAACAAGGGATTGTCTCTGCGGTCCAGCGGCGGATTCTTGCCCGCCTCCTTGGCCTGCCAGTAGGCGGCGCCTAAGCCAGTCGTCCCCAATTCGTAGTCATGTCCGTCCCAGGCATCCTCGCGGAAGGAATAGAAGGCCCAGTGCAGGTCGTGTTCGTTCAGAACGCTCACCACGTCCGCGAGATACGCCGCGGCGCCCGGATTGCGACGATAGCAGCCAAACTCGCCACAGACCAATCGGTTGACGGGAATCTCTCGTGCCTTGGCCCATTCGAGGAACGGCGCCAGATGGCGCTCGATCTGTCGTCTGTTCCAGTCGATTTCCCTTCCGGCGTACGGAATCCTACCCGGATAGATATAGGGTTCCTCCCGGCGGAAGTTGCGATGGTTGGTGAAGGCATAGGGCTCGTACATGTGGCACGCGTAGAGGACCTTGTCGCCGCCGACCCTGGGCCAGTAGACGAAGGCACGCGGCAGAGCGTACCAGCCGGCGTCCAGCATGATGGGGGTCTGCCCGTCGACCTGGCGAATCGCAGCGATCAACGTCTCATAGAAGGCCGGCAGATCGTGCGCCGTGCCGCGATACTTTTCGTACCAGGCCTCGTAACGTGAAACCGCGCCATGCTCGGGCAAGCCCGTCTTCATCTCCGGCGTCGGCTCGTTGAGGAGGTTATAGGCGCAGACGGCCGGGTGGTCTTTCAGGGCCGCCGCGAGTTCGGCCCAGAAGGCCGCCGCTCGCTGCCAGTAGGCCTTGTCGCTCCACAAACGCAAGTCACGACGGTTATCGTTGTTCTGAATCCAGCGATTGCCCGGCAACCCCAGCGGCGCGATCACCACCTTGATGTCATATTTCTGGGCCCAGTCGAGAACGTGGACGAGTCGTGCCAGATCCTGGGGCACGACTCCCTGAAAGTTGTCCGCATCGCCCATGAGGAAATCGCGGCGCTGCCCCCTCCACTTGGCATAGGCCAGACGAACCCAATCGACCCCCAGATCGCGTGCGGCAGCAAACCACGCCTCCCTCGGTTCGGCGTTGAAGCAGTTGGCCCCTTTGCGTTGTGTGTTCCAGAACGACATCTTCTCAGCGGCCCCGGCCGGCCCGAGGAGAAGCGACGACGCGGCCACCGCCAGAACCAACCTTCTGATCATCCCTCCAAACATAAGTAGCCTCCATGAACAAACAGTGTTAGCGTTGCCAGTGTCACCGGTTCAGCCTGAAAGACCGTCACCCTCCGCGCGCAGGGGCGCCGGTCGAGCACTCCTGTGGAGCCGCCAGGCTCGCAAACAGTAACATCCCAGACGGCCCAGAAGCACGACGTGGGCGGCCGGCTCAGCATACCTTGCCGCGAGACTCGTCATGACTCTTCCTCCCTGGCTTCGATCAGTCTCTTAATCTCATCGAGTTCATCGCGCGAAATGTTCTCTTCCTTGAGCAGATGTGCCACCAATCCGCCGGTCGAGCCGCTGAAGAGATGCTCGGTCAGTCGGCGGATCTCGCTCCGCGCCACGCTGGCCTCGTCGACCAGCGGGTAGAAGACGAAGGTGCGCTCCTGGCGCCGGTGCGAAACGGCCTCTTTGGCCTCGAGCTGGCGCAGCAGCGTCTGCACCGTGCTGTGGGCAATCGGATCGTGCTGGTTCAGCACCTCGGTGATCTCCCGGGCGTTTGCCTGCCCTTTTTCCCACAGGACCCGCATGATTCGCAGTTGCACGTTGCCAAGTCTGGGGCCTTTCATACCAGATTTCTCCTTCACTCGCCACGACACGAACACCGGTACGACCACTTGTTTACCGCACTAAATCTACTTTAATAAACCCCATCGTCAAGTCAGGCTTCCCGGAAGCAGAAAAATCTCCACCCAAGTAGATTTATTACTATAAACAACATAGTTTCGGTGCTTGTCGTTCTCGCCCTGTTGCTAGGTTGGCATTCAGCCCGCCCTGTCGTCTGACCGCATACAACAGGTGATCGGGCCGCCATTTCCGTACCCATAGCCCCAGGGCAAAATCGGGGTGCCACACGACGTTGCGGTTAGGCTCCAATCAAGCCGAAACGCTTTCTTTATTTACCCGAGACGTCCCAGTTTAACTCAAGATTTTTCCAACCTCCTACCGATACCTACCCACATGATGTATGTAACCCAGATTAACGCCCGCAGTATCTAGGAGAGATCGAATGGTTAAGGAAGATGTTCTTGCCCGTTACCTGGCCCCCCTGCTTCGCGGAGATCGCAAGGCCTGTCGCTCGGTCGTTGAGGAAACGCTCCAGAGCGGCATCCCCGCCAACTCCGTG
>CP070782.1:1394755-1399071 GCA_020346325.1 Phycisphaerales bacterium | reverse complement strand
GAAACGGCTTTGGCCACTGAGTCGACAGAAGCGCCCCAAGCAGGTTCTGAGGCTCCTGCACGGCCAGACGCTCCTGGGCAGCTGTTTCGAACGCCTCCAGCCGATCTTCGACGTTCGCAACATTCTCGTCTTGACCAACGCTGCCTACGCGGACCTCGTGCAGGAAGAACTGCCCGATCTGCCCGCTGGAAACGTCGTGGCAGAGCCCATGGTGCGAGATACCGCCGGTGCGATCGGGTTGGCCGCGAAGATCCTCGCCAGGCACCATCCAGAGGCCACCATGGCTGTCGTGACAGCCGATCAGGTGATCGAACCGGCCCGGGTGCTCCAGGATGCGCTGGTGGACGCCTTCGAGTTCGTCGGGCAGAACCCCGAGGCCTTGGTGACGTTCGGCATCAAGCCGAGCTTTCCGAGTACACAACTAGGATATGTCAAGCGTGCTGAGCAGCGCGCATGCCCAACGTGTAAGAACGCTGTGTATGAGGTGGAGACCTTCAAAGAAAAACCTGATGAGGGGACGGCCCGCCAATACCTGGAGAGCGGCCGGTATTTCTGGAATTCCGGGATGTTCGTGTGGAGGGCAGCCACGATTCTCGAGCATCTGGCGAGTTTTGTGCCGGACACAGTCAAGCCGCTGGAACGGATCGCGGCCGCCTGGGATACGCCGGATCAAGCGGCGATCTTGGCCGAGGAGTTTGCAAAACTGCCCAAGATCAGCATTGATTATGCCGTGATGGAGCGGGCTGCCGGCGTTCATGCGATCCAACTCGACTGCCGGTGGTTGGACATGGGGTCCTTTGCGTCTTTAGCGGATGTCGTCGAATCGGACGCGGACAACAATATCGTGGTGGCCGATGCCAGCGAGCTGTTGGACTGCAGAGACAGCATCGTCGTCACGGAAGACCAGAGCCACTTGATCGCGGCGATCGGGCTCGAAGACGTGGTGATCGCGCATACGCCGGATGCGACGCTGGTCTGTCGGGCCGACCAGACGGAGCGGCTGAAAGAGCTTCTGGCCCGCTTTGAGTCTCATGGCCGCAAGGAGTACCTCTAGGGCAGCCCTATGGTTGTATGTGAGACGTTTCTCTGATGAGATACCTGGCCATCGATCACGGCGGCAAACGCACGGGGCTGGCCATCTGCGACGCCGGGGAGCTGATGGCCTCGCCCCTCTGTGTCTTGCAGGGCCAGAAGAATGTGATTGCCGAAATCGCGCAAATTATTGAAAATGAACAAGTTGGCGCTGTTGTGCTCGGGCTTCCCTTGAATATGGATGGCTCCGAGGGCCCGCAAGCCAGGCTGGTCAAGGCCTTTGCCGAGCAGTTGCGGCAGCAGGTGCACGTGCCCGTCCACCTGCATGACGAGCGGCTGAGCCGTTTCGGGGCGCGGGAGAGGCTCGAGTCCATGGAGCTGTCGAAAGGCAAGAAACGAGGCCTGGTCGATGCGGTGGCGGCCGCCGAGATTCTGGAGAGCTTTCTGGAGCAGAAGGGCGGTTGAGAATGCCCGGGCTTTGTGGAGTTGAAGAGCATTTCGGCCAGGCTGACGGCCGGTACAGCCTGGTGAGAGGGCCCCGGGCGGGGAGTTTTTTGGCCCTGTGGCGGGAAAATCCTTGTCAAAATGGCCGCAAGTCGTTTAGATTAAACGATTCTTAATTTGCACGTGTTGAGATCACCTCATTGAGAGGTCAACCAGGAAGGGTTTTTGGAAGACATGCTAACGAAAGAAGAAAAAGGCCAGATTGTCAGTGATTTTGAGACGCATGACGGGGATACCGGATCGCCGGAGGTGCAGATCGCGATTCTGACCAAACGCATCAACGACCTGACGGAGCACCTGAAAACACACAAGAAAGACCACTCTTCCCGGCGTGGTCTGCTCAAGATGGTTGGCAATCGCTCGGCGTTGTTGAAGTATGTTCGCGGCAAAGACGTCAAGCGCTACCAGGCGATCATCTCTCGCCTCGGGCTGCGAAAATAACGTAACTTTGTGTATCGGTGCGGCGTGCCGAGGCTGTTCTCAGCGGGGCAGCGTGAGTCGGCCGTTCAGCAGGAAGTATCCTTTCTCAGTCGCGCACATACGCACAACCCAGTGAGGTATTTATGTCGGAAGTTCATACAGTTTCCAGGGAAATCGGCGGTCGCACGATGACGATCGAAACGGGCCGCATCGCCAAGCAGGCCAGCGGAGCTGTCCTGGTGCGGTACGGTGAGACCGTGGTTCTGGTCGCGGCGACCACAGCGCCCCCGAGATTTGAAGATATCGATTTCTTTCCTTTGAGTGTTGATTATCGGGAAAGACACAGTGCCGCCGGCAAGTTCCCGGGCGGCTTCATCAAGCGCGAAGGGCGACCGACGACCAAGGAGATCCTGACCGCGCGCATGATAGATCGGCCCATTCGTCCGCTTTTCCCGGACGGGTATTTCCAGGAAGTTCAGATCATGGCCTCCGTGCTCAGCGCGGACAAGGAGAACGATCCGGACGTGCCGGCCATGGTCGGCGCCAGTGCGGCACTGTGCGTCAGCAAGATTCCGTTCCAGGGTCCCATCGGCACCTGTCGTCTGGGCCGCGTCAACGGAGAATTCGTCATCAACCCGACGCATCAGCAAATGGCCGAAAGTGACATCAACGTTCTCGTCGGCGGCCGGAAAGAGGCCATCAACATGCTGGAGGTCGGTGCCAAGGAACTGGGCGAAGACGTGGTGGCCGAGGCCATTGGCAGGGCCCACGGCGCGGCCGGCCAGGTCGTCGAGATGATCGAGGAACTCCAGCAGAAAGCGGGCGTGGAGAAAGAGATCCCGCTGGCCGAAATCGACGAGGCACTCGAGCAGAACATCCGGGCCGAGATCACCGATCAGCTGCGCGAGCTGAAGCATATCCCGGGCAAGCAGGATCGCAACAACGCCGTCAATGCGTTGCTGGATGAGGTGAAGGATCGCTACTGCGGCGAGGCGGCCGGCGAGAACCCGGCCGATCCGGGTATCGTCAAACGTATCCTCGGCAAGATCGAACAGGATGTCGTCCGGGAGATGATCCTGGAAGGCAAGCGTCCGGATGGTCGCGGCTACGAAGACATTCGCGCGATCTCCTGCGACGTCGGGCTGCTGCCGAGAACGCACGGCTCGGCGCTGTTTACGCGGGGCGAGACCCAGGCGCTGGTCAGCGCCACGCTCGGCACGATCCGGGACGCCCAGATCATTGACGGCCTGCTGGATGAATACGCGCAGAACTTCACGTATCACTACAACTTCCCGCCGTTCTCCGTCGGCGAAGTGCGGCCGGCACGCGGCCCGGGCCGACGGGAAATCGGCCATGGGGCGCTGGCCGAACGGGCGCTGGAAAATGTCCGGCCGCCGGAAGAGAAGTTCGCCTATACCGTGCGTCTGGTCTCCGATATCACCGAGTCCAACGGGTCCAGCTCGATGGCCTCGGTCTGTGGCGGGTCGCTGGCTCTCATGGACGCCGGCGTGCCGATCAGCGGGGCGGTGGCCGGTATTTCCGTCGGCATGGTCACTGGTGACGATGGTCGCTATGAACTGCTGACGGACATCATCGGGGAAGAGGACCATTTCGGCGATATGGACTTCAAAGTGGCCGGCACGAAGGACGGGATCACGGCCATTCAGCTTGATATCAAGGCCGAGGGCCTGCCGCATAACATCATGGTTGAGGCCTTGCAGCGTGCCCGCAATGCACGCCTGCAGATTCTCGAGACGATGAACGCGGCTATCGCGGGGCCGCGGGCCGAGCTGAGCGAGTACGCTCCGAAGCTGATCACGGTCGAAATCGACCCCGAATTCATCGGCAAGGTCATTGGCCCCGGTGGCAAGATGATCAAGAGCCTCCAGGAGCAGACACAGACAACGATTGAGATCGAAGAGGACGGCACGGTTTACATCAGTTGCGTCGGCGGCAACGGGCATCTGGAAGCGAAGGCGCTGATCGAAGCGATGACGCAGCCGCCGGAAGTGGGCCGGATCTACAAGGAATCGAAAGTGGTTTCCATCAAGGATTTCGGTGTCTTTGTCGAGATCGCACCGGGTGTGGAAGGCCTCTGCCACATCAGCGAGTTGAGCGAGGGGTATGTCAAGCAAGTCGATGACGTCTGCAAGATGGGTGACATCATTCCGGTGAAGCTCATCTCCATCGACGAGCAGGGGCGCCTGAAGCTGTCGCGGCGGGCCGCGATGGCGGAGCTCGGCATCAAGGAGGAGAAGAGACCGAAGCCGGCAGGCAAGTGACCGTCGGCCCACCGGTACGAGGCCTCTCAGCACTTTGTTTGAGTCGTTCGAAGCCGAAACTCAGGAGCCCCGATACCG
>CP070782.1:1389018-1394655 GCA_020346325.1 Phycisphaerales bacterium | reverse complement strand
CTGCGACCCGGCCCAACTGCTCGGCATGGAGCTGGACGGGCTCGACTTCGCCCAGGCCAGGAAACTCATCGATACCGCGGTCGAAAACGGAACCTGGCTGGTCTTCGCCGGCCATGAGATCGGCGAGGGCGGCCGCCAGACAGTCCGGACCGACACGCTCAGGGCCATCTGTGAATACGCCCGCGATCCGAGCAACGGGATCTGGATCGACACCGTCGAGAATATCGCCGTTTATGTCCACCAGGCACAAAAGCGGTCGCTAGGCGACCGGGCCCAATGAGTAGACGAGCGCGGCCAGCAAGGCACCGAGGATCGGCCCGATGACGGGAACCCAACTGTAACCCCAGTCGCTGGCGCCCTTGTGTTTGATGGGCACGAGTTGGTGGACCAGGCGCGGGCCGAGGTCGCGGGCCGGGTTGATGGCGTAGCCGGTGGTGCCACCGAGTGAGAGACCGATCGCCATCACGACGAAGGCGACCGGGATAGCCCCGAGCGCGCCCATGCCCACTTTGATCTCTTCGGTGCCAGCCGTGACTTTCGGGGCGGACGCATACAGCACGGCCATGATCAGGACGAACGTGCCAATGACTTCGGAGAGGACATTGCTCGTTGGCTTGCGAATCTCCGGCCCGGTGGAGAAAGTGCCCAGGATAGTGCCCTGATCGGTACTGAGGTCGTAATGGTCGCGGTAGAACAGCCAGACCAGGAACGCGCCGGCCGCACCGCCCAAGAGTTGGGCCGTGATGAACAGCGGGACCTTGGCCAGAGCGAATGTCCCAGCGGCCGCCAGACCGACGGTCACGGCGGGATTGATATGGGCACCGCTGAATTCGCCACTGACCACGACGGCGGTGAAGACGGCGAGTCCCCAGCCGATCGTGATGACGATCCAGCCACCATCGTGTCCCTTGGTTCCCTTGAGGCAGACGTTGGCGACCACGCCATCGCCCAGCAGCACCAGGATCATGGTCCCGATGAATTCGGCCGCAAATTCGCTCATGAGCACTTCTCCAATTGAGTCGTGAAAGACAATGCCCGCTATACGGTCAGTTCCGTGACATTCATACTAGCGGTCCCAGTCGCGCACGCGGTCCACCGCTTTGCGCCAGTTCTTCAGAAGCTCGGCCCGCCTCTCGGGGGCCATGTGCGATTCGAACGCGGCCCCCTGCTTCCAGATTTGTTTGATCTCATCGAGGTCGTTCCAGTACCCCACCGCCAAGCCGGCGAAAAAGGCCGCCCCCATGGCGGTGGTCTCCAGCGTCTCAGGCCGGATGACTTTCACGCCGGTCAGACCCGCCTGGAACTCCATCAGCGCGTCGTTGATCGATGCGCCGCCATCGACACGCAACTCGGTGATCGGGATGCCCGCGTCGTCGGCCATGGCGTCCAGCACGTCTTTCGTCTGGAAGGCGATCGATTCGAGGCAGGCCCGGGCGATGTGACCATCGGTGGTGCCGCGCGTGATGCCGAAGATGGCGCCGCGGGCGTATTGATCCCAATGCGGCGCCCCCAAGCCGGCAAAGGCCGGGACCATGTAAACGCCCCCGTTGTCCTCGACCGAGCCGGCGAGCGCCTCGACCTGCTCGCTCTTGGTGATGCAGCCGAGGCCGTCCCGCAGCCATTGCACGACGGCGCCCGCGATGAAGATACTGCCCTCCAGCGCGTAGGTGACTTTGTCACCCAGCTTCCAGGCGACGGTGGTCAGCAGATTGTTCGCGGAATGTTTGGGTTTGCCGCCCGTATTCATCACGATGAAGCAGCCGGTACCGTAGGTGTTCTTGATCATGCCCTCTTCCGTGCACATCTGTCCGAACATGGCCGCCTGCTGGTCACCCGCGATGCCGGCGATGGGAATCTCGGCCGAGAGAAACGCGGTGTCCGTCACACCGAAGGTCTCGCTGCAACCCTTGACCTCCGCGAGCATGGACGCCGGGACACCGAACAACTCGCAGAGTTCGTCGTCCCATTTCTGCTCGTGGATATTGAAGAGCAAGGTCCGGCACGCATTGGAGATGTCGGTCGCGTGGACGCGTCCGGCGGTCAGCTTCCACACCAACCAGGAATCGACGGTGCCGAAAGCCAATTCCCCCGCCTCGGCCCGCTGCCGGGCGCCGTCGACGTGATCGAGAATCCAGCGGACCTTAGTCGCCGAGAAATAGGCATCGATAACCAATCCGGTCCTTTGCTGGATCATCTCGGCGTGCCCGGCTCCCTTAAGCTCGTCACAGAACGCTGACGTGCGCCGGTCCTGCCAGACGATGGCGTTGTGAATGGGTTGACCTGTTTTCCGGTCCCAGACGATGGCGGTCTCGCGCTGGTTGGTGATCCCGAGCGCGGCGATCTGCGCACCGCTGATGTTCATCTTGGCAATGGCCTCGGCCGCGACGCTGGCCTGGCTCGACCAGATCTCGTTCGGATCGTGCTCGACCCAGCCCGACTTCGGAAAGATCTGCTCGAACTCCTTCTGGGCCACTGAGCGGATCTGGCCCTCCCGGTCGATGACCAACGCGCGGGAACTGGTGGTGCCTTGATCGAGTGCCAGGATATACGTCGTCTCAGCCATGCCAGGACTCCTCAATTCCAGTCGCCGAATCTGCTGCGCAGTCTGTCAAGAGGGCCTAATAGACCATCTGCCCTGCCCCCTGTCAAACGTTTGGTCAGGCCAGGTGCAGCTCAGGCGTCTTTGAGGGTCCAGTTGCCGCGGAAAGGTCGCGGTTGGAGCATGGCATTGGCCGCGTCGTCGTTCGCAAAACGCTCCGCCTTCGGGTCCCACGTGAGTTTGCGACCTTGCTTGACAGCAATCAGAGCGAGTTGACAGAGCGTGTCAGAGCGCACGGCGGTGTCGATGTCGCAGATGGCGCGCGTACCTCGTTTGATCGCATCGACGAAGTTGCGCGTGTGATCGCGGCTGACCGGCAACCGGATGGGCATCGTGCCGCACTTGTTCTGCGGGTCGCGCAGCACGTCGGGATCATGGACATTGAGCGCGCCGCGCGTGACGTGGGCCCAACCCGACTCGCCGATGAAGCGCACACCGTGGGTGAAGCCAGGCGTGCCGTCGCTGACGAACACGACGGTGGTTGCATCGGCGAACTCGAAGCGAACCTTCCAGCGCAGAATCGCGTCAAATGTCCCCTCCTTGGGAAACTCGCCTTCGCCCTCGACGGTGGCCGGTCCGGTGCCGTCGGTGCCATTGCCCCACTGGGCGATATCCAGGTGGTGGATGCCCCAGCAGGAGATCATGCCGAGTGAGAAGTTGGTGATGTTCTCGTGGTTGTCGCGTTCGAGCTTTGCCTCGTGGAACGGCGTCATCGGGGCCGGGCCGACCCAGCGCTCCCAGTCCACGTAAGACGGCACCGGCTGCTCGGACAATAACGGTCCCTCCTTGCCGGCCGGGACTGAGACATGGATCTCGCGGAGCTGGCCAAAGCGACCGTTCAGGGCCAGTTCGCACGCCCAACGGAAGTACAGTTCGGATCGCTGTTGCGTCCCGAACTGGAAGACGACGCCCGTCCGGCGTACCGCCTCCCGCACGCGGCAGGCTTCCTCGAACGACATGCCCATCGGCTTTTCGTGGAAGATGTGCTTGCCGCCCAGGGCGGCGTCCTGGGCCGGGATGCTGTGCCAATGCACAGGGAGTGCCATCAGGATGGCGTCGATTGAGGGGTCCGCATGCAACTCGCGGAAATCAGTGAAGACCTTCACGTCGGCCCGGCCATAGGCCTTGCTGATATGACCCTTCGCGCGCTCGATGTGCCGCCGGTTGACGTCGCAGATGGCCGTGACACGGACGTCGTCCTGGGCCAGGAAGTTCTGTAGGTCGTACTGGCCCTGGGCGCCGACCCCGAGGACGCCAACCGTGAGCTTGTTCGAGGGCGCCGTCTCCTCGGCCGCACCCAGCAGGGGTGCCGGCACGAAAGCCGGCGCGATCTGTGCTGCCAGCGTAGCCTTGAGAAGACTCCGTCGCGTCAGAGGCAATGCCATACGTTTCATAGTCAAAGCTCCCTTGTTCGGCGCGGGTGAGAGGTCCACGCTAGTTGATCTTGGCGGTTAAAGTCACAATGCTTTGAGGTGTCATGTCAGACGTCGCTCCGTTGTCCGTAACGGTGACATCACCAACGTCCCGGAAATTCTCGGAGGCGGAGGTGCGGCGGGCCTTCAGTGACGCGAAATCGCCCAGGTTGTGAAAGGTCAGGTTCAGGGCTTGCGGTTGGTCGGTGGGGTTGAGGGCAACGATCGTCAGTTCGCCGGTGCCGTCGTGCAAGAACGCACCGACCTGGACCGTGTCGAAGCCGGGCGTCGCGGCGATGCGCACAGCACCGGGGCGGATAGACTTCGTGTAGTGCATGGCAGTGTAGGTCTTGGGCGTGTACGTATCCATCACCATGATCCCATGCGTGCTCTCGCGGCCCTCGGTGATCTGCCAGGGCACGAAGGCCGAGCAATTGCCCGCGACCAGCGCGTTGTGCAGCGCGTTGCCGATTCCCTTCTGAATCGGGGTGGGCCAGTCGTGACCGCCTGTGCCGCCTTCGGTGATCCAGAAGGGCTTGCCTGTCTGGGCGATCAGGTCCCAGAACTGCCTTGATGAGGTGGCGGACATCTCCGCTTTGACGCCGTCCTCGTAGCCGTGGGTAGCGAAGACATCGAGCGCTTTCAGCACCCGAGGATTGTCCAGCACAGCCCGGACATAGGAACCCGTCCCGCCTTCGTACAGGTGACTCGTCATCGTCTCGGGCCCGAAGATCTTGACGTGCTCGTACCCTTCGGCATCCAGCATCTCGCGCAGCATGATGACGATCGTGACGAAGTCCTTGCCGTCCCAGACACAGCTCTCAAATGACTGCGTGAACTGCACCTCGTTGCCCGGGCTGACGGCGTAGAAAGGCACCTCCTGCTGCTCGTGCAACTTGACGTATTCGACCATCCACTTGCAGAAGTGCTTGTAGTACTTCGGGTCAACGCGATTGTTGATCTTGCCGTAGCTGTGCGCGCGAATAGCGTCGGACCTGGCGTCGGTGATGGACTGGTTGACCTTCATCCACGACGGCGGGCTCCAGACCGTACCGATGATCTTGACGTCGGGGTTGAGCTTCCTGATGCCCTGCCCGAAATCGACGAAGATCTGGGGCCGTCCCCCGTTGGCGTTCATGTCGAAATCCTGATAGCGGATCTTCGTCCAATCCTCGGTGGGTGTCTCGAAGGTCGGGCCCCACATATTGACGCGGAGCATGTTGCAGCCCACGCCTTCGACGTAGATCTGCTGAAACTCCTCGGTACGGTACAGGGCGCGGAAGCGGTCGACCCAGGCGATCAGGCAGGTGCCGAAGCCCTCGATCGTCTGGTAGCGCTGCGCGCCGTCGATGGTCACCTCGGTGGCGACGGCTGGAGCCATCAGGAGCGAGAGGCCCGCAACAGAGAGCAATACCGACACGATCTTGGATCTCATGCCCATAATCATCTCCTTCCCAGCCGAACACCTCGCCCCAGCGAGACATCGCTCTGTGGCTAATGGTCTGCGATCGCCCCCCTTCTAACGGAAAGACCCGGTCCAACACTACGTCCAATCCGGCGACCGCCTGGGCGAGGGCTGTTTAAGGATAGAAATGGGCCTGGGAATCTGCTATGTTGCGCGGTTTG
>CP070782.1:1384832-1388918 GCA_020346325.1 Phycisphaerales bacterium | reverse complement strand
GCAAGGCGCTCATGTCCTGGGCGATCTGATCGATCTCCACAGAGCTGACGCCGTCATCTTCGGAACGGAAGATCGCCTCCAGCCGGCGATACGGCTGGCCTTGTCCGTTGTCCGTCGTGCGGGCATTGGCGATGTTCGAAGAGATGACCTCCATCTGCGTGGTCTGGGCTCGCATTCCGGAAACCGCGATGTCGATGGGGCCAAGCACACCGTGTAAACTCATTTGTCCGAATCCTTTCTCCTAGTCCTAGCGGGCCAGTGGCCGCGCGATATCCTGCGCGGGGCGTTAGGCGCCGCCGAGACTGATCGCCTTCTCGATTTGGGTGAATCTCTTCTGCATCAACCTGACGTAAGCCGTGTAGCGCAGTGAGTTCTTGACCAGATTCCCGACTTCCGTCTCCATGTCTACGTCATTGCCGTTGGATCGGACCGCGGTGTTCAGCGGTCGATAGATCTCGGGCTCGATCTCGTTGACGTCACCGGCGTCGGGCGACTTCAGGGCTTTGGCCAGCAGCTCCTCGAACTTGACGTCCAGGCGACGGTAGCCCGGCGTCTCGATATTGGCGAGGTTGCTGGCGATTGTCTTCTGACGAAGCCGTTCGGCCTTCATGCCGGCTTCGAGCAGTTCGACGATGTTGCCTGACTGCGCCATAGTGAATTTCCTTGTCATCTAAGTGCGAACCTTCTCTGACGCGGAGCTTAGACTGCAATAACCGTGCCAAATCGGGCCTTCCGGAGGTTGTGCCTTGGCCGATGGGCCAGAACCGCCTCTAGCGGAGGTGTTCGGGCCGTTGGGAGGCGTTTTCGAGATCGCCCGGGCGCGTCAGGATTCTATACAGGCGGTCGGGTAATTTGACATCTTCGACGGTTAAGCGCGTCGACGGAAAAGATCTCCGCTATTCGGAACATTCCTCCGGGCACACACAGGACAATCTCTCCATCGCAGCAGCAGAATGTTTTGGTGTTCTATGTAAAGCATTCTGCGTCAATAGGTTGCGCTTATATTGGCATGCAAAGCGAACTGCTGGTACGGGGATTGCTACGGATCAAGCGATACGTGTATATAGCGAGGGATCAACATGATGAACAGTCTGGTTTTGGCTGACAGCGCCACGTTTGCCGCGGCGGAGTGCGAAGCCGTGGCGAGTCTGAGGAACGTTTCGTCGACGAGAGCGGCGAAACCCAAACAGGCGTTTGCGGACACGCCCCCCATGGCGAAGGTGAGAGAAGCGTCCAGGTCCGATAAGAGCGATGCGCCGAAGGGCGATATCGATTATGAACAGGCTTTCGCTTGTCAAGAGGGCCCTGCGGAGCAGGCTGTGGATTCACGGCCGGCCAACGGCGAGCCCACGGAACTCCAGAGCGACCCTGTGATGGAAGAGGCCGCGACACCAAGCGGAGAATCGCCCGCTGAGCAAGGCGCTGCATCCACAGCGGATTCTTCCCCACAGGTGTCGGCGAACGTCGAGAATGCTGCCGACCAGTTGGGTGTCGGGCAACTCAAGGCGATAGGCGGATCGGCGCCGACATCGCCATCGGCGGCGAATTCGTACACGGCCGCCAATGCGGAGACTGCCAACGCTGAACTCGCGTTGCCGGGAGCGGATTTGCCGAGTAATCAGGCCGAGAGCCAGGCTGTTGCTTCGGGGGCGAGTGTCCTGGCCCAGGCGGATGGAGCCGGTGCGGTGACCGTGAGTGAGATGAGCGCCGAGACCGGGCAAGCGGCCAGCGATGCGGAGGCCGCCGGTTCAAGGGATGCGGCGGGTGCAGAGCAGGCACTGGGGCCGGGCAGTTCGAACGCAGACGTTGTGGCTCAGGACAAGACAGAAGAGGCAACCGGATCTGTTGCGTCGGTGGCCGGTGAGGCGGCCCTGACGCAGTCCGGCCAAGAGACGTCCGGCGCGAACGCCAACAGCGGCAACCTGCACAAAGGGCAGGCTGCACCAGCAGCTTTGGAGACGGCCGAGCGGGATACGGTTGCCTCCTCGCCGGAGGACACAACGACCCTGGCCCCGAGAACCGACAGCGTCCAACTTGAAGGGCAGATCAACAGCGCGGTCGGGCAGACCAAAGACGCGTTTTCGATCGAGGTGGAAGAGGGAGCCAAGGCGCAAGCGGAACCTTTGATAGAGACCCCGGCTGACGCACCGGCGGCTTCAGAGTCCACGTTGACCCAGGCCGATGCTGTTGCGGGGCTGGAAGGCTCGGGCGAGAAGAGCCCCGTCCAGAGCGTGGGCGAGCAGATTCTCGATTCCGTGCAGGCCGCTCTGGTCCGGGCCGACAAACAAGTCACGGTTCGCCTGAACCCGCCGGAATTGGGCAGTGTCACGGTGCGATTCCAGGAGGACGAAGGACAGATCACCGGGGTCCTGGAGGTCAGCAAGGATCAGACGCGACAGGAGGTGGAACAGGCATTGCCGCAGGTCGTACGCGGCTTGCAAGAGGCTGGTGTTCCGGTTTGGCGCCTGGAGGTCGTTGTTGGCGATCAGCCGGAGGGTGACCAGGACAGAGAACCCTTGCCGAAGGAGGCGTGGGGCCAGCAAGAAGGGTCTGAGCAGCACAATTCGCAGGCCGGTGATTCACCTGCAGGCCGTAGGTCGACGTGGGCTGCTGCGCAACAGAGTCCGCTGGAGGTGGACGAGATCAGGCAAGGTCACATTGACACGGCACAAGGCCGGATTGATATGCTGGTCTGAGATCGTCCGATTCGGACATTACGATGCCACAGACGTCGTGGGTAAGTTGAGGAGACGTGCGTCCTGTGCCGAAGGTTCAATCTTGCGCGTGCACCATTTGCGGCGGGCGATCTCGATCGAGCGCAGAAAGGAATGCTTGAAGCGCGTCAGGGAGAATCGTTCCGCAACGGCCTTGCGCGCCTGTTGTCCCATCAGAGCGGCGAGATCCCGATCTTCCAGAAGCATTCTGGCGTAGCGCTGGAGTTCCGCGGGATTGTCACTGAGAAACCCGTTGATGCCGTGCCTGATCGGTGAGGTTGGATGCCTGTTCCCAAGCACCGGTAGTCCGGCGGCCATGGCTTCGGCGGTCGCCATGTTGTGCCCTGCTTCCAGCCGGGGATCGGCGGTGTGGATGTAGAACCGGTGAGCTTGAAGCGTGCGCTTGAGATGGTCCCAATTCAGCGCTGCCTCGACTCCCGACATGTCCGGGTTGTGGCCGACGAGCGTCACCGGAATCCCGGCAAACGCCTCCTCATGGAAATCCCAGCGGAGAATCCGGCGGCGGCTGGTAATGAAATTGCAGATGCGCAAACCGCGCGCCTGTTCGCCGACGTGGGGAAGATAATCCTCGACATCGACGCCGAAATGTACGATGTCGTCGGTAAAGCCCCAGGATTCGCCCTTGAACATGGACGTGGCGACCACGTGCCCGCCGACCAGGTCCATGTATTGGCGCAGCATGGCCTTCATGGTCTCGTAGTCGCAGGTTGCCCGTTCTTCTTCGACGCGCCCGGCAAACGTGTGATGGAGCACCAGGATACGCGGCTCGGGGCGGGTCCGCACGTCGAGCAAATCTGTTACGTTGTGCGTGATAATGCAGTGGTACGGGGTGGGATTCGCCAGAGCCTGCGGCAAGGTAACCATCCGGGCATTGATGGGGATGGGCCGCATCCGCTCGTCCCAGCCGGAATTGTACTTTCCCTTGAGCCCGACAATGATCTCTAGCTGGTATCCGAGCACACCAAGCTGGTGGACCCACGGTTCGTGGCAATTGAATACCAGCAGGGTTCTATTGTTCGCGGAGGTCTCTTTGTTGTTCATACAATCCTGGCTCTGGCAGCGAAACCGTCGATACCGGCTCTCAACAGACGTCTCCCTGGAAGATGAGCGTGGCATTCACCCGCCCGACAACGAGCGGGGCGACGGCCGTCAGGCTGAGATACCATAGAGATTATCGGCGATATCGGTCCCTTCTCATGAGAAAAGCGGCTCAGTGGACCGCCGTGGAGACCCAACGATGGGAAGCGGTGTCGGCGAGCATACCGGCCTATCGAGGCACGCGGCGGAGCGACAATTGCCTGTGTGTATCGGTAGAATATTAGGTGTATTTCGCTGTTATTCTAGGGTGCTT
>CP070782.1:1381037-1384732 GCA_020346325.1 Phycisphaerales bacterium | reverse complement strand
GGTTGAGGGTTCGAGTCCCTTCGGCCTCGTTCTGCAAGTTGAAGGCTGTCAAGCACTTGTGTTTGGCAGCCTTCTACGCTTCCCGCCCGGCGCCTGAGCGTCTCGGACAGTTCCACGCCGAGAATCCACCCACGTCTCGCCGAGAGATCGTCACGGTTCGGCCCATCCCCTTCCTGATCACGAGCCTAATCGCCACAGGCCTGCCGCTTGTGATTCGGCGCCGCCACGTTAGGATAGGAGTATGGAAGATATACCTGCTGCCGGCCCCCGACAATTCGTCACCACACACTGGAGCCTGGTGGGCGCGGCCAAGCCCGACGAGGCCAGCCAAACCCGAGCCCGAGAAGCACTCGAGGTACTGTGCCGGGCGTACTGGTATCCTCTCTACGCCTTCGTGCGTAGCCGGGGCTATTCGGCAGTCGACGCTCAGGACCTCACACAGGCCTTTTTCGCCCGGATTATCGAAACGGGTGGATTTGCCTCTGCCGACCGTGCGCGAGGCCGGTTTCGGTCTTATCTGCTGGGCGCGATGAAGCACTTCCTGGCCAACGAATGGCATCGAACCCGGGCGCAAAAGCGCGGCGGCCAGGTGCAATTCGTCGAATGGAACACCCTGGACCCGGAGGTCCGATACGCCGGCGCCGCACAGCCGTCGGATGACCCGGAATACCTCTTCGATCGCGAATGGGCGTTGGAGACTATTGCCGCAGCCCTGCAAGCCCTTCGCGATGAAATGACACAGGCCGGCAAGACGGAGCAGTTTGACGTGCTCAAGGGCTGCCTCACCGGCCAGGATGAGCTGTCCCGGGGCCAAATTGCGACACATCTAGGCATGAGCACCGGCGCGGTCAAGGTGGCCATTCACCGGCTGCGGCAGCGTTACCGCACGCTGCTACGGGCCACCATCGCCGAGACGGTCAGCAATGAGGCGGATCTCGACGACGAAATGCACTATCTGGTCGCCGTTTTGCGAAGGCAGTGAACTTGTCCCGTAACCTCCCGGCACGTTTCTTTCAGGAAGAAGTGAATGAAACCGAGTCTGGACGCCGATTTATGAACACTTCCGCAAAGAACAACTGCCGGCGCTGTGGAGCGGTGATCCCCGCGACCTCCACGGACCAGCTCTGCCCCGCCTGCCTCATGTCAGGTGCCCTGGAGTCACCCGGCGGCGGGACCGAGACCGTCCCGATGGCACCGGGCGAATCGCTTTCGCTGCACGGACCGGCGAAATTCCCGTGCGAATTCGGCGGTTACCGGCTGCTGGGATTGCTTGGTCGCGGCGGCATGGGCACGGTGTACGAAGCGGAGCACCTCGCCACGTCGCGTCGTGTCGCCTTAAAAATGCTCGACCAACAGATCGATTCACCCGAGATGCGAAAGCGGTTTCTCCGCGAAGGCCGCTTGGCCGCGGGCGTCAGCCATCCGAACAGTCTTTACGTTTTCGGCAGCGAGGAAATCGAGGGCCTCCCGGTGATCACGATGGAGATTGCCGGCGGCGGTACGCTCAAGGATCAGCTCGACCGGCGCGGGCCGCTCCCGGTGACGGAGGCGGTCGACGCCATCCTCGACATCATCTCCGGTCTCGAATCGGCCTTCGCGCGCGGGGTATTGCACCGCGACATCAAGCCCTCCAACTGCTTTGTCTGCCCCGACGGTTCGGTGAAAGTGGGTGACTTCGGGCTTTCGGTCTCCACCCTGGCCCGGACCGATACTTTTGTCACGGCCCACGGCAAGATCATGGGGACCCCGGCCTACGCATCACCCGAGCAGTTGCGCGGTGACACCCTGGACGTGCGGGCCGACATTTACTCGGTGGGGGCGACGCTTTTCACCCTGCTGACCGACCGGGCGCCCTTCGAGGGCGACAACGCGGTGCAGGTCGTCGCCCACGCCGTCAACCAGAAACCGGCGCCGCTGACCGAGTTGCGTGACGACGTGCCGCCCGGCCTGGCGCGGGTGGTGGCTCGCTGTCTGGCCAAGGAACCGGATGGGCGCTACGCCGACTATCCGGCCCTGCGCAATGCGCTGCTGCCGTTCAGTTCCAGGGAACCGGAGCCGGCGTCGTTGAAGGTCCGGGTGTCCGCCGGGTGGATCGATTACCTGATCGCCTTCCTGCCTCCCTACGTCATACTCATGCTCTTCGTCGGTGGGGAGGAGCTGCTGATTCGGCCTCTGGCCGAACGCACCCTATATTCGGCGCGATATTATATCGCGTTGTTCAGCCTCGGTTTCCTGTACTTCGGCATCCTGGAAGGGATCTGCGGTGCCGGCCTGGGCAAGCGGCTCAAGGGCTTGCGGGTCGCGCGCCGCAACGGCCGACCGCCCGGCCTCGGACGGGCGCTGATCCGGATTCTTCTTCCCATTCTCAGCATAGAGGGGGTCCGACTGCCCTTCATGCTGCTGTCGATGTCCCCTGCCGACTTCCAGGCGATGACCAGCTCCCAGGTCCTGTTCTTTACCGGTGCCGCTATTATTTGCCCGTGGATTGCGGTTCTCTTGACTTTGAGCGCGCGCCGCGAAAACGGCTTTGCCACGGTCTGGGATCTGGCCACAGGAACCAGGGTGGTGGTCAAGCCCAAAGGCACCGTGCGACCGACGCTCGCGCCGGCCGCCGGGCCGGAGATTCCCGTCGAGGGTGCGGGCGCGCTGGGACCTTACCGGATCATCAATGAGATGGTTCCTGGAGAATGGATCGTCGGCACCGATCCCGTGCTGCGCCGTCGGGTCTGGTTGCGACGGCGCGATTCCTCGGAGCTTTCCCTAGCGCGCCGGAATGTCGCCCGGCCCGGCCGTCAGCGCTGGCTTCAGAAGGTCGAGACAACCGAAGCGGCCTGGGATGTTTTTGAAGCGACCGAAGGGGTGCCGTTTTCCCGTCTGATCGAAGGCGGCAAACCTCTGCCCTGGTCAACGCTGCGCCACTGGCTGCACGACCTGGCGTCGGAACTGTGGGAGGCGACCGGGGATGATACCCTGCCGGCCGAGTTGAGCTTCGATCATGTCTGGGTCACCACTCAGGGCCGCGCGGTCCTGCTCGACGAGGCCTGGCCCGGCCGTAAGACCGGCGCCGAATGCATTCCCGTCGGAGATCTCGCCGGCCAACAGCGTTTCCTCAGCGCCATCGCCGCCTGTGCCGAATCGACCAGTCTGCCCCTCCATGCCCGGGGCGTGCTGAAGAATCTTGCCGAGGGGAAGTTCGAGAAACTCAGCTTCCTCGCCGGCACGCTGCGCGGGCTCATGGACCGACCCGCCGAGGTCAGCAAGGGGATTCGCGCGGGGTCGATCTTCATGCTGCCTGTCTATCTGTGGATCACGGTTTATGTCGGAGTCTATCACGGCGGTGGCGACCAACCCTGGAATGAGTCTCTGGGCGGGCGCGTCACGATTCCGGCCCTGGTCGTATTAGGCGCCATCGCCCTGCTTCAACTCGTGCAATTCCCATTCCGCGGTACCGCCAGTCACGCCATTTTCAGACTGGCGGTGCTCGACGCCCAGGGAGAGCCCGCGCGTATATCAAAGCTGTTGGCGCGCTGGACGATCGTCTGGCTGCCCCTGTTTCTTCCCCTGCTGTTCGCAGGTTTGCTGATCAAACGAGGCGAACTTGCCGCCGCTTTCATCTGGGCTTTGGTAGTACTTGTCCTGTGGATCGGCGCCGCGGTCTACGCCGTGCTTCATCCCCACCGCGGCCTGCACGACCG
>CP070782.1:1375940-1380937 GCA_020346325.1 Phycisphaerales bacterium | reverse complement strand
GGAAATCCTCCCCATGCGCTGCCGGGGCTATCTCGACCCCTCTAGGTGCCGGACGGGTAACTAATCGTATAGCTTGAGCGTGACTTTAGCACTGTAGTTGTCGCCCGGCCGCTCATGCGCGGGCCGCTGGGAGCGACGTATCTGGATCTGGCCGACGTACGCGCGGAACTCGGGCCGATCCTGGCCGATGAGGAGGTTCGCAAAATCGGGCAGAACATCAAGTACGACCTGCTCGTGTTGCGCAATGCGGGGATGCCGATTGCCGGCGTGTACTTCGATACGATGGTGGCGTCGTACTGCCTGGACCCGGGGCGAAGCAGCCATTCGATGGACAACATGGCGCGCGACTATCTGAACTACGAGTGCGTGCCGATTGTGAATTTGATCGGCAAGGGCAAGAATCAACTGACGTTCGATATGGTCGATGCCGCCGTGGCGTGCGAATATGCGGCCGAGGATGCCGATGTCACGTGGCAGTTGTATGCGTACCTGAAGGCTCGGCTGGAGACGCAGCCCCGGATCGCCAAGTTGTTCGCCGAGGTGGAGATGCCGTTGGTCAGCGTGCTGGCCCAGATGGAGTACAACGGGGTGTCACTCGATACGGCGTTGCTGCGCCAGATGGCGGGGGAGTTGAGCGAAGCGCTGGAGTTTCTGGACGAGCGGATCTATGAGCAGGCCGGGGGCGTGTTCAACATCGACTCGCCCAAGCAACTGGCCGAGATCCTGTTCGACAAGCTGGGATTGAAGTCGGGCCGGGTCGGCAAGGCCGGACGCAGTACCGACGCGAGTGTGCTGGAGCAGCTTTCCGACCAGCATCCGATCGCCGACCTCGTCTTGGAGCACCGCACGCTGAGCAAGCTGAAGAACACCTACGCCGACAAGCTGGCCGGGATGATCAACCCACGCACGAATCGCCTGCATGCGTCATTCAACCAGACCGTCACCGCCACGGGCCGGCTCAGTTCCAGCGATCCGAACCTCCAGAACATTCCCATCCGCACGGAACTCGGCCGCAAAATTCGCGCCGCCTTCGTGCCCGCCAAGGAAACCGACTGCATCCTAAGTGCTGATTATAGCCAGATCGAGCTGCGCCTACTCGCCGATTTTTCCAGAGACGAAGCCCTCATGGCCGCCTTCGCCGCCGACCAGGATATTCACCGCTTCGTCGCCTCGCAGGTGTACGATGTCCCGCTGGCAGAGGTCACGAACCAGATGCGAGCCAGGAGTAAATCGGTCTCGTTTGGTGTGATTTATGGCCAGGGGGCGTTTGGGCTGGCGCGGTCGACGGGAATGAGCCCGGCAGAGGCGAAGGAATTCATCGAGGGCTACTTCGCGCGGTACGGCTCGATCCGGGCGTTTCTGGATGAGTGCATCGCCAAGGCCAAGGAGACCGGCTACGCCGAGACGATCCTGGGCCGGCGCCGTCGGATTCGGGATCTCGACAGCAAGAACGGCGGCCGCCGGGCCCTGGCTGAGCGGCTGGCGGTCAACACCGTCATCCAGGGCTCAGCCGCCGATCTGATCAAGGTCGCCATGCTCAACGTCCAGCGCAAGATCGACACGGAGCGTCTGCCCGTGGCCGTTCTGCTCCAAGTCCACGACGAGCTAGTCTTCGAACTGCCGGCGGCCGAAGCAGAGGAGCACGGGCGGTGGATCGCCGAGGCGATGACGACGGCGCTAGAGCTCGATGTCCCGCTGAAGGTCGACGTCGCCTATGGCCCCTCCTGGCTGAGCGACAAATAGGCTCCGTCACGGGGACGGCGTGTGTCCCGCTCGACCCGGGGCAGAGGTTCTGTCGGTCTCATCTACCCTCGGCAGCGCCATCCCGCCCGACGCGCGTGCGGTCTTCCCTTGTCGGCCGGCGGCCCATCGGCCACGATGGCTCGCAGAGAGGCACCCCGGGACGAAGCTGTGACCGACAGGCCCGAGCGTGGCAGGGACCGGACCACGGTAGCGAGGCCGGGACGCGGGGCGGTCGCTCTATCGGCCGCCGCGATGCAAGGGAGAACTACGAAGCGACAGGTGAGGGAGCCAGATGAACGAATTGCGTTTGGTCTTCGAGAAATCGGACGACGCCTATGCCGTCCGCCTCGAAAACGACTTCGGCGGCGGGAGCGGCCGGCGCCTGCCCTTCGAATCGTTCCTGACCGAAGACGACCACGAGAACCTGGGCTGCTACCTCGGGGGCTTCATGGACCTGCCCGACGGCGGCTCGGAAGTCCGGGCCCGGGCGGTAGAACCATCCATCGTCGACTGGGGCCGTAAGCTGTTTGCAGCGGTCTTCGACCGGGCGGACAATCGCGAACTGATCAACCACGTGCTGCGATGCGATCCGCCCCGCGTATTGACCATCGCCACGGCCGATCCGGACCCGCTCCGCGCGCCGTAGGAAATCATGGCCAACCGGCCGGGCCCGCTCACGCGGCTCGGCATCACGATCGACAACCTCCTGGGACACCGCCAGGTCTCGAGCACACAGATCTATCTGCATGTGACAGCGGATGAGTTGAGAGAGGCCGCCAAGCGTCACCCGATCGTTCGCTTCGCCAACTTCGTGGATGATCTATTGCCCGATGTTAAGCCGCCACTGCAGAACGCCAGGGAGACTATTGGGTATGGGTGACGGAACCTGAGTTGCTGAAGCACTGCTGGAAGAGAATGAAGTTGGGCTTGATACGTACGAGACAATATGGTACAAGGGTGTCGGTATGCCTTGCATGGACCGAGACGCGTGAAAGAGACGTCACCCGCAGGAGAATCAACCGCGGCGTGACGCCGTGAAGCGATAAAACCGCTATGCTCTTTGACAAGTTAAAGTGAAGCTCTGGGGTCGTGGTGTTCTGCCGCTCATTTGAATTGAACCAAATACCTCTACGATGATGACCATTGCATCGCTGAATACGATGCCAGCAACAACCTGTTGCGCAAATATGTCCATGGCCCGTGCATTGATGAGCCCATCTGCATGATCGAGACGACGGACAGCTACGCCGACACGTACTTCTACCATTACGATGCCCTGGGTTCGGTGGTGGCGCTGAGCGATAGCGATGGCGACACGGTCCAGGTCTACGAGTACGACGTCTACGGTCACGTAGCCGCGTCCGACCCGAACCATCCCAACCCGTTCCTCTTCACCGGCCGTCGCTACGACACCGAAACGGGCCTCTACTACTACCGCGCCCGCCACTACAACCCACCATCGGCCGCTTCCTCCAAGCCGATCCCATCAGCTATGAAGGTGGCATGAACCTGTATCGCTACTGCTCCAACAACCCATGGAATATGGTAGACCCATTTGGCAGGGACGGTGAGTACGATCATGATGGGACGTATGACACCAATGAAGACGCGTTAGTTTCAGAGGGCAACTGTGCGGGCGGTGAAATATACCAAGCGATCAAGCAGGTGGGATGGGAAAACGCATATATTGGACAGGCGGTGGCCGCCGAGGCAACTGCAGAGACCGAACGCCGCGGGCTACAGGGTGACGGGAATGGCCATAATGACGCAGGAGATGCCTTTCGACACTGCTATTGGTCGTGCCGAATGACTCATGAAATGGATGCAGATACCGCCGAAAAGATTGGTCGGATTCACGAGGATTGTGCTCAGGGGCAGCCCGGTTGGGAAGCGAACATGGATCTATACAACAACAGCCAGGGAAGAGAAATCGCAGAGGCGGGAGGGAATTGTGCGGTCGAGTGCAATATGGCGCTGTACGACGATCGTCTCCAATGGTGAGGCCCAGGTGGCGCTGGGAGCTGTGGGCAGCGTTATCGGACGGCTTCGGGCGTGCAGCCATTTGACCTGATAGATGGAATGGACTGTTGACATCACGTTGTCGGGTCCGATACTACGAAGAGGTTCGTGTACCGGTGTGTCGTTTCCGGGACGGTAGGCAGAAGGAGTTGGGCCAGGTGAGCATGCGAAGGAAAATCGTAACTGTTATTGTGTTTGCCGCGGGTCATTTCGTGGCTATGCTTCTGTCAATGGCTGTGTCTTTTGAGATCACTCACAGAGCGTTTGACGGCGAAGAGTACCCGCCCTATGTCGGGTATGTCGCTGACACAGTACATGTGATCCTTTCGCATCCTGGCAGGTTCTTGCTGCACGCTCGGCTGAGCAAGGAGATGGAATGGCTAGTAGTTACGGGAAACAGCGTCCTGTGGGGCCTGGCTGCCACTTTGATCATCCACTATTGGGGTAGATTCATGAAAAGAGGAGGACGGGGGAAGAACGGGGACAGCGGGGCTGTTGAAAAAGTCCCTCTATGACGTCTTGGCCGGACCACGACACCTACTTCTGCGATATGAACGCGGTTGTTTGCCTTCGGCAAGTTCTAGTACATGGGTTATTCAACAGCCCCACAGTCATCTGTTTTCTGCCCGGCAGAGGTCGTGACGGCGTCTAGATTGGCGCTATGCCGAGGTTAGTGCGGGCAGTTGCGGTTGGATGCGCCCATCATATCACCCAACGGGGAACAGTGGCCAGGATGTGTTCTTTGTCGACGATGATCGGCGGATGTGCTTGGCGATCCTCAGGGAACGGGCGGATAAATACGTTGGTGGAGATAGGGGGACATTCGAGAATAGACTTGGGAAAACGGGGACAGTCACCAATTAAAGGACGTGACATCGGAATTAAATAGGTGACTGTCCCGATTAAAGCCCATTAAAGCCCAAGGGTGGCTGCGTCCTGCTCAACGACGGCACCGTCAAGTTCATCCGCACTGAAGAAGAGCTCCATGCCCTGCGCTGGAAGTAGCATATTCGGGGAGAGGCCGGTGGTGATGGCGACTGGTCGACGTCGACTTGGCCCAGTCCCTACCATGGCAGCCATGTTAATGGTGACAGTGACCTATTTAATACTTGACAGAGGGCACGCCAGCGTCTAGATTGATGGCATGCCGAGGTTAGCGCGGACAATTGCGGTCGGTTGTGCGCATCACATCACGCAGCGTGGCAACAAGCGTTAATGGTGACAGTCACCTATTT
>CP070782.1:1372560-1375840 GCA_020346325.1 Phycisphaerales bacterium | reverse complement strand
CGACGGTTATCGTTCCCTGGAGGACCTCTATCTCGGAATCGCAGCCGCGAACCTTAAACTGGCCTGGCCCCAGTTCGACGATGAAGCGACCGCTACAGAAATCCACCACCGCCAGTCCTGAGCCTGGGCCTGCGACGCGGGCAGTTTGGACCTTGATCCCCACGTCCGGCACGTCCGTCACCGCCACGGTCTGATCGCCTCGGGCGATTATGCTGCCGTAGGTCTCAGTTGATGCATCGTCGCGGAAATCGTTGGAGTAGATCAGCGGATCCTCGTCGATCACATCTTCGATGCCGTCGCCGTCCTCGTCGATGCCAGTGTAAGGCCCCTGATATTCGTAGGCCCCCATGTCCACGATGCCATTGACGATGCGAGGGTTTCCGTCCAGATCCCAATCCACGTCGACTGCGTCGTTGTAGCCGCTGTCGATACAAGGTGAGGCGGACGAGAGTCGTAGCTCATTCCCGAACATGGGATCGTCATCAATGCTGTGCGTCGCACCGGGGTAGCCACCCTGGATACAGCAGAACGAGACGCTTGGTTCCGAGCCGGTGTAGTCCCGTATCTCCGCTCCCGTATCGCCCCAGAGGACGCAGTTAATCACGGTCGGGCTAGCGTTGTATTCGTTGCACATCCCGCCGCCGCACTCCGCATCGTTTCCGCTGAATGTGCAGTTGGTCACGGTCGCGTCACTTCCGAAGCCGTTGTACATCCCGCCGCCTATGTCCGCGTAGTTATCGTAAAACGTGCAGTGGGTCACGGTCGGGTCACTATCCCGGTTGCACATCCCGCCGCCGGACTGTGCTTCGTTTCCGCCGAAGGTGCAGTTGGCCACGGCCGGGCTGCTGCCCACGTCGAGGAACATCCCGCCACCAAGATTGTGAGGCCATGGTCCGTGAGCTTTTCCACGGGTAATGGTGAAGCCGTCAAGGCGCCCCCCAGAAGTGGCGAAGACGACGTGATAGCTGTGCAGGTCCGGCCCGAGAACACCGCTGAGGATTGTCTCGTAGCCGCTGACGCTGCGGGCATCCGGATCGAGCACGCCGGCACCAGCATAGCCACCGTAGAGGTACACGCCGCTCTTCAAGTCGAAGCTCGCCTCCACATCGCCAAGTGTTTGGCCACCACCCAAATCCGGCCAGTATGTACCCCGGGCGACGCGGATCTCATCGCCGGCTATAGCTTCGGCAGGAGCATCCTGGAGATACAAATAGGCGTTGTCCCAGTCAATGCCGTTGTCCGCCCCGTAGACAGCGCTATCATCGACGTAGATGATTCCTGGTCCGACGGTAAAACGCCAGACATCACCTTCCCAGATGATAGGATCCGCCACGACCTCAACCTCATCGATGCGCCAGTAGTAGGTCTGACCGCGTTCAAGGGGCGCGAGCGCAAAGCTGGTCTGCGGCTGACCCTGACTGATAAGCACGCCCAGCGGGTCGGCCCGAGTAGCATTGGTCACCGCGCCCTGATCGACACCAAAGTACACATCGTGTACGTCCGCCGTATCCCCCGGTGTCCAGGTCAAGATCACCGACACATCCTGAACCTGTCCGCCATCAAGGGGGGGTAGGCTTTGAGGCTTTCACTCCTCCTGAGGCCGTTGCGCATTGAATGGCCACCAAGAGCGTCGACACTGCCAGCCAAACCTCCCGATTCATCCTGGATTTCATCGTCGTCTTCTTTCTGGAGATGGCCCACATCACGTATCTGGACACGGGACGGCGTCCAAACTCACTGTGGTAAATTGACCTCGAGCGAGTTGAGGCCATATTCTTGTCCATGGCCATCTTTCGCTTGCTGGATGACAGATACGGGCGGGACGACGAGGTTGAATCATATCAGTGGTGCATCCCTGCGCATCGACGTACAATGGAAGGTCTCTGGCGTTGAAACAACACCGTCAATTATGGTGACTACGTATTTCCGGGATACCAACGGGCATCAGAGTGCCGGTCTGGAGGGCAGGGAGCCAGATGTGACGTTTCTGGTGCGAGAACGACGTTTGGGGCGACCGAGGCCCGTGCAATAAGGCCCCTTAAGGCCCTTGTAGTCGGTCAAAGCAATGGTCAAGGCAAGAAGGCCCGGATTCGAAAGTCCGGCCCTTTACTACACTTACAACTCTCGGGCAATAGACAACAAGTCCGAAGTCCCCGCCAACAAATCGCGAAAACAGTATTCTTCGTGCTTGACAGAGGGTCTCGGCATGGCGGTTTTTGCCGAAATAGATGCGAGTGGCGACATTTTGGTGACGAGATGTCACGCACGAACGCAACGACCTTCTGGGTCGATATCTGGGCACGTCAGGGGCGCGGGAGAATACTCCCTTTGCGGCGATAGGTATCACGCCAAGAACACCTGAGCCAATTGCTCGCGATACCGTACGTCACACGTATCCCCATGTGACTCCTGGGAGCCGCGGCGTCCGTTACAGGTAGGTGCCTGTCGAGACGGCCACCTATGCTATCTTCTGACCTTCTCCCATGCAAAGCGTCCTTCAAGAATCGCGATGAGCAACTGCCGTTAGATTGACCCGCTGAGCGGCTGGGCCCGCTCGCCCTTGGAACAGCTGCCCGAATCCGGTATCAGGAGGCCGCGAACAACTACCTGATATGCTCCAAGACGAGCGTCTCGACAGCCCGTTGGACAGCCTCTTCAACTGGTCCCGAGAGCCCAGGGCTTACCTGATCAGATCGATCCTGCACCTGACAGGCAATCACGATGACTTCCATATCGCAAAGGTCCCGGAGTTCACGCAGCAAGTTACATGTGGGCATCTGATGCGGCGAAAACTCAGTCAGTTTCGTTTTCGGCAGGCTGTCAATGTCCAGAGCGAAGAGTTCGCCCGGTTCGCGGCCACAATCAACAGCATCAACGACTACGATCTTCGCCGGCTTCTTGTCAGATAGCGTGATATCGAAGAGAATCTCGCGGACCGCGGTGCCCACGTCCAGGACGCAGACTTCGGCCGGAAGTGCGACGCCACGCTCGAGGCGTTGAGCTACGGCTGGGCCAAAACCGTCGTCGCCACACAACCAGTTGCCACAGCCCAAGATGACGATGGATTTGCCGTACCATTCAGGTTCCATTTGACGCGATCCCTTCTGAAATACCCCCCGGTGGAATCCGGGGCCGCTTCCAGAACCGGCACGCCATGCCCACGTCGACTCCCACGGATTCTCTCCGTGACCTGACCCGCTGAAAAGGGGCTCTGCTGCACGCGTCTTCTGTCTGACAGGTCGCCTCTCCTGGCCTATGAAGATCCGATCTCCCGATCCGG
>CP070782.1:1365141-1372460 GCA_020346325.1 Phycisphaerales bacterium | reverse complement strand
CGATCGGGGTCGAGGGCAGGCTCTGCGCAGGGGTGACAGAGTCGGCTTGCCAGGGCCTGATCTTAGGTCGCCAGGATGTTTTCACAGACGCATCGTTTGCGACGCTCCTCGAATCGAACGAGCCCCTCCGCCCCGGGGTCCCCACGCTCACCGGCCCGACTCGTCTACGGGGGTCACCTCCAGAGGATCGATATCCGCGATGCGGTCGGCATAGACCTCATAGCGGTGCTTTGCCAGCATCTGGGCTTCGTAGTCGGCCATGAGCTTCTCCCGCCGCTGCGTCATCAGCGCCGATTGCACCTGGTTCTTGAGCGCATCGGAATAGGGACTCATCTCGGGCGGCGTCTTCTCCAGGATCCGAACCACGCGCCACTTGATGCCCGCCTCGTAGAATCCCCTCAGAGGCCCCACAACGTCGTTGGGCTCGGCGCCGTAGAGATCGTCCCAGAACACGCCTTCACTGCCGGGATATACACTGTGCGGTTTCTGGTTCTGCCGCAGGCCATGGGCCCCGTTTACAGACTCGAACGACGCTCCTTCGGTCAGCATCTGCCGGGCTTTTTCCGCCGTCTCCAGATCCGGGCACCACACCTGCTCGACCTTCAGCGAGGCCGGTTTGGCAAACGCCTCGGGGTGCGCGTCGTAAAAGGCTTTAATCTCCTCATCATTCGGATCGAGCAATTCCTTGTACTTTTCGCGGCGGGCCATCCCCAGGACCGACATATCTTCGCGGGTCCGAACCTTCTGGAGCAACTCCTCGTTCTGGTCGTACCCATGCGCGACGGCCTCGGCTTCCCAAATGAACGGTCTCAGCGCCCGATCGAGCAACTTCTCGACGCCGGCGGCCGTGTTCAGATCCTTGGGACGCCCGGGAGGGGCGATCTGGCCCAGCGCGTCGAACCAATCGTACAGCGTCAGTTCGCCCCCGGTGTATCGCGCCAGGACGATCTGCTTTTCCTGGTCGCTGAGTTCGTTGCGAATCTGCTTGTTCATGACCCAGAACACGCTCCGTGCACGCGGTTCTTTCGGCTGGGTCCGCAGACGCTGATAAATCCGGCTGGCCTTGGGGAAATTCTCTTTGAGCTTCTCGACGTTGAACTTTTCGAGCAACTGGTCATAATACGCATTCATCATCGGCCCGGCGTTCTTCGAACGGACCCGCATCTCAGCCTGCTCCCGGCTCAAGTTCGGATCGGCAGCCACCAATTCTTCGACCTCCGCTTCGGGAACCGGCACGTTTTCCATGACGTAGTCGGTCACGTACGTCTGGACGAGTTGGCGGATGCGGAACCGGTTCACCGAGGAGCGCAGCATCTCATCGTCGAGGTAGCCGAGCTGGCGTCCCTCGAGAGCGATGGCCTGCTCGGCCACCATCTTCTTCAGGACCGCTTCGGCCGTCACCGGCGGCCGGGGGAGGTTGTAGCTATCGCGCCGCGGCCGTACTTCCTGCGCCAGGCGTTGCTTCAATTCCGCCTTGGTGATGACATAGTCGCCAATCCGGGCCACCGCGTCGGGCGCCGGGGCCTCTTCGCCGGGCCGACACGAATTCAAGAGAACCAGCGCCGCACCGACAATCGCTACGGCGAACCCTTGCAGCATTCGTCGAGAGTTGCTCTTCATAAGCCGTTCCCAATAACCATTGCACAAACCTGCGGGCTTCGAAGACGGCCCTCCGAACGCTCGGCCGTGCGGTGGCCGCCCCGTCGCACATCGATCAATGAATGACTTTGTTGAGCGGATACGTAATGATGCCGGAGGCCCCCGCACGCTTCAACGCCGGAACCAGGGCCCGCTCCACCTTGTCGTCAACGATCACCTCAATCGCCACATAGTCAGAATCCGCCAGGCCGGACAGCGTCGGACTCTTCTCCGCCGGCAAAACCGCCAGGACCGCGTCCAGATCGTCCTTTCTGACATTCATCTTCAGACCGACCTTGCCGCGCGCTTCGATAGCGGCCTTGAGCAGGATCGCGATGTTCTCGATCTTCTCGCGTTTGAACTCGTCTTGCCAGGCCTGCCTGTTGGCAACCAGCCGCGTGGTGGAGACGATCACCGTGTCGATGATCCGGAGATTGTTGGCGCGCAGGGATGTCCCTGTCTCGGTCAGTTCCACGATGGCGTCCACCAGCCGCGCCTTGACTTCGGTCGCGCCCCAACTGAACTCCACTTTCACGTCGACGTTCTTTTCGGCGAAGTATTTCTGTGTCACGCCGACCAGTTCGGTCGCGACGATGCCGCCGGCCAGTTCTTCCGGCTTGGTCACCTTGGACTCGTTGGGCACACACAGCACCCAGCGTGTCGGGTTGCTGGTCGCCTTGCTGTACGCCAGCTCACAGACCTCCACCACGTCGCAATCGTTTTCGGTGATCCAATCGTAACCGGTGATGCCGGCATCCAGGACACCGTCGCCCACGTACCGCCCCATCTCCTGGGCGCGCAGGCAGATCGGTTGAATCTCGTCGTCGTCGATCGTCGGCAGATAGCTCCGCCGGGAATCGGACAGATCGAACCCCGCCTTGGAAAACAGGGCAATCGTCGCTTTCTGGAGACTCCCCGCAGGGATACCCAACTTCAAAATCTTCTCTGAATCCATCATCACATCTTTACATTGCGAAGTGAGAGGCGCCCGGCCCCCATGCGTCGATCGCGTGTGTCACTTCTTGGCTTTTGCGACTTTCTTCTTCGTTTTCTTCGTGGTCTTATTGGTTTTGCTGGTCTTCGTTGCCTTGGTGGTCTTCGCGGTCTTGCGGGTCCGCTTGGCCTTCTTCTTGGCAATCTTCGGCGATTCACTTTCGCGTCGCAGAAGGCTGTAGAACTCATAGGCGTTCTTAGCGGCCACCTGCCGGGTGAGGAACCCCTCGATGTCCTGCGCGTCGGCCTCCGGATCGACGATCTCGTTCTGCCTCAGATACGTGGCCATGGCCTCCGTGAGAGGAATGGCATGCCCTTGCAGCGCCGTCAGCATGCAATAGCTCACGGCGAAACGCCCGATCCCGTCCAGGGCCTCGACGGCCTGCTTGGCGGGCCGCTTGCCCATCTTTTTGAGCGGCTGGAGGCTCAACGTGTGATACTCGTCGAAAATGGCGCGGAGGGCCGTGATCAAGGCTGAAGCTGCGGCCCGGGTCGCGGCATTGTCTTCCTGCAAGATCTCGACGATCTCTTCCATCCGCGACACGCGCAGGTCGTTCCAGTCGACGAAGGTCGAGCGGAACCCCTTGATCGCCTTCTGCGTGGCGGCGTCGCTGGTGTATTCGCCGATGATGCCGTGAATCACCGCCTCGATCGGATCATCATGCGTGACCTTCTCCACCCTGGGATGGGCGCGTTTGAGCCCGCGGTAGAGCTTCTGTAAACGTGCGGAATATTCCTTACTGTTTTTCATGGTCTTTCCAGATACTGCGGCCGGTCAGCCGCTCGGTCCAAAGCGACGCGTCAGCGTGGGGCCAGTCGCACCGACCAACGGACCCACGAGAAATCCTATCCTTCCGGTTCAGCCGTCTGAGCCCGGCGCTCGTGGGCCACCTCATCAATCAGCCGCATGGTTTCCAGTGTCTTCTGAAAATGCTCGTCGCGATGAAAGTGCAACACCGGACAGAACTTGCTTTCCAAAGCGCGTCCCAGCAGCGATTGGATTCGCTTTCCTGCGTGGGCGATCGCGGTAAACGTCTTGTTCTTGGCAGCCTCCGTCTCGGCCAGAATGCTCAGATAGACCTCCGCACTCCGCAGGTCGGGAGCCATTTCCACCCGGGTGACACTGACGAATCCCGTGATGCGCGGATCGCTGAGATGGCTGAGCACGGCTTCGCTCACCACCTCTTTCACGATACGAGCCACTTTTTCCTGCCTTCGGGTAGGCATACGGACACTTCTCTCCACACGCTGGCAGCGCTTGGTTCTATGAATCCAGGGTTCGAGCCACTTTGACGATCTCGTAGAATTCCAGGACATCGTCCATCTTAATGTCATCAAATCCCGCCAGTTTGATCCCACATTCGAACCCTGACTTGACCTCTCGGGCGTCGTCCTTGAAGTGCTTGAGGGACTCCAACGAAAGATTGTCTCGGATGACGATGTTGTCTCGAATCAGCCGTGCCTTGGCGCTCTTGGTGACCACGCCATTGCTGACGAAGCATCCGGCCACGGTCCCAATCCGAGAGACCTTGAAGGTCGCCCGGACCGTGGCGCGTCCGAGTGTCTTTTCCTGTTCCTCCGGCTCCAGCATGCCGACCATCGATTTCTTCAGATCTTCGGTGATGCGATAAATCACGTTGTACAGGCGAATGTCGACGCCCTCGGACTCCGCCAGCTTGGCGGCCCGCTCGTCGGCGACGACATTGAAACCAATGATGATCGCATTCGAGGCTTCCGCCAGGATGACGTCGCCTTCGGTGACGCCGCCGGGCATGGCCTGGAGAATATTGATCCGCACCTCGTCCACGCTCAACTCGGACAAGTACTTCTTGAGCACGTCGACCGAGCCCTGCACGTCGGCCCGGACAATCAAGTTCAAGTCCTTGACATCCCCGGCGGCAATCTGGCTGAACAGATTGTCCATGGTGACCTGGGTCCGTTCGGCCAGTGATTTCTCCCGGGCCCGCAGCCTGCTCTCCTCGGCGGCCGTCTTGGCCCGATTGATATCATCCAGGCAATAGAAGCGATCGCCGGCCTGTGGGACATCGCTGAGGCCAACAATCTCGACCGGCGTCGAACTGGTCGCCTTCTTGATCTTCTTGCCGTAACTGTTCCGCATCATCTTGATCCGACCGTACGTGTCCCCGGCCAGGACCACGTCGCCCTTCGAGAGCACGCCCTCCTTCACCAGCACGGTCGCCACCGGCCCCTGCTGCGGCGACATCTTCGCCTCGACGACCCAACCCGTTCCGGGGATCGTGTCATCGGCCTTCAAGTCCATCAGTTGCGCCACGTAGTCGAGGGCTTCCAACAGATCGTCGATCCCCTGCCCGGTGACGGCGCTGGTCTTGACCACTTCCGTTTCCCCGCCCCACTCGGCCGGCGTCAGTTCATACTCGGCCAACTGGGCATAGATACGGTTGATGTCGCAGCCGGGCAGGTCGATCTTGTTCAAGGCCACGATAATCGGGACGTCCGCCGCTTTGCAGTGAGCAATGGCCTCGATCGTCTGCGGCATCACACCGTCGTCAGCCGCCACCGTCAGCACCACGATATCCGTCATGTTCGCGCCGCGGGCCCGCATGGCGGTAAACGCTTCATGCCCCGGGGTGTCGAGGAAAGTCACCGTCTTGTCGTCCCAACTGACTTGCGACGCACCGATATGCTGCGTGATCCCGCCGGCCTCGCCGGCCGCAATCTGCGTGGACCGGATCTTATCCAGCAAACTGGTCTTGCCGTGATCCACGTGCCCGAGCATGGCCGCGACGACGGCCCTTTTCTTCAGGTGCTTCCGCTCGCGCTGCTCGAACTCGGCTTGGATTTCCTCGTCCGGCGACGCCTTGCGCTCGATCACCAATTCGGTCCCGAACTCCAGGGCCGCCAACTCGGCCACCTCACTGCTGATCGCCTGATTGGCCGTGGCCATGACACCCTGCTGCATCAGCTTGCCGATGATGTCGGTCACCTTAACCGCCAGCGCGGCCGAGAGCCCTTTGACGGTAATCGGCTCACTGATCTCCGCCCTCTCAGGGCGCGCCGCAGCCGCCGCTTCGCGCTGGGCCTTCGACGTGATCTTCCGCGAGGGACGCAACCGCAGTCCTTCACCGCCGGCGGCACTGAGCCGAGCTCGGCGTTCTTCGATGTCTCGTTGTCGCCACTTCGTATGCGACCGAGCCTTCCTGCCGACGCCATCGTCCCGATCTTCCTTGCGACGCCCGTGCGTGCGCTCCTTGTGACGCTTTGCGTGCTTCTTGTCGGTATCGACCACGTCACCGGGGACTCCGGCGGCCTTGCCCTTTTGCATCAACGGCTCCGTAACCGGACCGCCATGACGTGGCCGCGGACGCGAACGAAGTCGCGGACGGCCCACTGGTTCCGGCGCTTCGACCCGAACCACCTGCGGGCCACTGAGTTTGGCCGGCTTGGGCTTTTCCAGCATCGGCCCGGCGGGCAGGACCTCCTCGGGCTCTTCCTCTTCTTCCCCTACCTCCGGCTCAAGCTCTTCGACCGTGGCCGCTTCGACCGGCACCTCTGCCTCGACGACTTCCATCTCAGCAGCCGCCTCGGCCTGTTCCTCGCCCTCGGCGCTTTCGGCGCCTTCCGCCTCCACGACAATGGGCGCCCCCTCGACGATCTCAATACCGACCTCCGCCTCGGCGACCTCAGTGTCCGGCTCCGCCTCGGCCACGGCGGCCTCAACCGACCCCGAGCCGGCCCTTTCTGACTCGGACTCCTGGGCGGCCCGCACCACCTTGGTCCGCCTCGGCCGTTTGACCCGGACTTCCGAAAGATCCACCTTCTTCGTGGTCTCTATCGTCGTGACATTCTCCCCCTCGCTGAACCACTCCCGAATGGTCGCCGCCAACCCGGCCGAAATGGCAGACATGTGATTCTTGACGTCCAGACCTTCGTCTTGGCACTTCTTCACAATGGCAGAACTCTTGACGCCGAGTTCACGTGCTAACAGATAGACTCTTGTAGTAGCCAAGAGACCTCCACATACTATTCTTCTTGGTCTTTTTCAGGCACATCCGAAACATTCGTCTGCTGTGCCAGTTCTTTCTCGGCCTGCTTCCGCTCCGCTTCGGCCGCCAAGGCCTTGGCTTCCTTGTTCGCGCCGTCGACCAGTCTCCGGGAGAAGTCGGGCTCCAGTCCCAATTCCGCCACCAGAGGCTCCGGCCCCACGTCGTCGAGGTCGAGCACGGAAATAATGCCCAGCGCGATCAGCTTGTCCACCAGGACGTCATCGGCGCCTTCGACGCTCTTGACGGCCGTCGCCAGGCGCTCGATGCCCAGGTTGTACTCATCGGGCGTCAGGATATCGATATCCCAACCACTGAGGCGCGCGGCCAGTCGTACGTTCTGGCCGTGCTTGCCAATGGCCAGACTCAACTGGTCCTCCTCGACCACCACCGTCGCCCGCCCCAGTTCGAAGCACAGCGCAATCTCACTGACTTTCGCCGGCATCAGCGCGTTGGCCACCAGAATCTGAGAGGAATCGTTCCACCGGACGATATCGATCTTCTCGCCGCCCAGCTCATCGACAATGTTCTTGATCCGACTGCCGCGCACACCCACACAGGCGCCCACCGGGTCGACCTTGTCATCGTAGGACGTGACCGCCACCTTGCTGCGGTAGCCGGCCTCGCGAGCCAGGGCCCGAATCTCGATGATGTTCTCCGCCACCT
>CP070782.1:1361618-1365041 GCA_020346325.1 Phycisphaerales bacterium | reverse complement strand
GCTGGTGGGCCCTCCTACAGGAGCCCGCACGAACATCTTGGCGGTGGGTTACACCTTTGGTACTGGAGTTGGTCGCCGGTGGTGGAAGTCACCGCGCGCGACTGTGTATTTGAGAACAATTACGCCGAAGAAGCCGGCGGTGGTGTCTACAGTCATAGGTTAGATGATTTGACTTTGACTGGGTGTCGGTTGATTGCCAATGGAAGCCGTGGGCATGGAGGTGGGTTGTATGTCACGTTCGGGTGTGCGCAGTTGGTGAATTGCCGGTTTTATCGAAACTCCGCCGGTCGTCAGGGAGGAGGGGGCGCCTGTCAGGAGAATGACAATGTGACCCTCAGCAACTGCACGCTGACGAACAACATGGCGCATTCCGCGGGTGGCGGCATGGCAATCACTGGCAGCCCAACCAAGCTTTTTGACTGTACGTTCCGAGATAATCGCGCCGAGGTATCAGGTGGCGGCATAGATCTGATAACAGAAGACTCTATGGAGGCTGTTGGGTGTTGCTTCGTCTCTAACAGGGCAGGCAATAGAGGTGGCGCGATTAGAAGTAGCATTTTCGATCAGGTAGATCTCACGCATTGCCTGTTTTGCGGCAACACGGCTGGTGATAAGGGAGGGGGCATATGGAGAATTCTCGGTGAACTGACCATGATCAACTGTACGGCTTTTGGGAATCGAGCGGCTCAGGGAGGTACTTTGTTCGATGAAACGCCTCGTGATACTGGGACCTATACACGTGGGTGGGCGTCTATTCGCAACTCGATCATCATGGGTAACGGGGCTCAGATATCGAATGATTTCGGTCTAGTGTCCATTGAACATACAAGCTTGGCCGGCGGCCAGTCAGCTATTGCCGATTCATCAGGTTTTGTCGTTTGGGGAGCGGGGAATACCGATGCCGATCCGTGTCTTGCTGATCCGGGGTATTGGGACCCCAACGGAACGCCGGACGATCCGCAGGACGACTTCTCCATCGCGGGAGACTATCATCTGAAATCCCAGGCGGGGCGCTGGGACGAAGCCAGTGGAAGCTGGGTCCAGGACGACGTGACCAGTCCGTGCATCGACGCGGGCGATCCGAACAGCCCGATCATGTACGAGCCTTTCCCCAGCGGCGGCGTGGTCAACATGGGCGCCTACGGCGGAACGACCCAGGCGAGCAAATCGTATTTCGGTGAGCCACTTTGCGAAACGATCATCGCGGGCGACATCAACGGCGATTGCCGCGTGGACTTGGCAGACATCATCATCCTGCTGGATCACTGGCTCCAAAGCGGAGAGAAGGCGGAAGAATGAGCCCTGTGGGACAAGCGTTCCTTCGACAGGCTCAGGGCAGGCTCTGCTTGTCTTGAAACGTCGTGCGGACGGTAGCGATTTGGCATTTGCGAGATTGGTTTTCATACTTTATGTAGGTTGAAGACCACGAAGTGTGATGACAGCCGGAGCGTGGGCTCCGCAGATGCGACACATCCAGGGGTACAGAGCGCTGGCCATGAGTAGCGTTCGACCGTACACACCGCACTACATCAAGAGCCGCGCCCGGCAGATGCTCTACGAGTTGGGCCATCGGCACAGTCACTGGCTGTGTCCCGATGCCCTGCGGTTCCTGGACGGCTGGCTCGCACCTACCGACATCGGCTTCCAGTGGGGGTCGGGCGACGGCACCCTCTGGCTGGCCCAGCGGGTCCAGCATATCACGTGTATCGAGCACGACCCGGCCCGGGCTCAGGAGATTCAAGCGCAATTGGAGGCAGAGGAACTCAGCGAGCGCGTGTCATATCATCTCGAAAGCCATGGCAACGCGATGGAGAACCTCGACGCCGCCTACGTGCGCATGATCGAGCACGCGACCGACTACTCGCTGGATTTCTGTTTCGTCGCCGGCCCCTTACGCCCCGCGTGTTGTTTGGCGTCCATCCTCAAGCTCAAATACGGCGGGCTGCTGGTTCTGGAAGATGCCGGTCGGTATCTCTCGCACAATGGGGAACTGACCACGGCCAAGGCCGACTGGGACAGCGTCATCTGGCACCTTGCCCCCTGGCGCCAGATTTGGACCACCAACGGTCTGTCCGAAACCGCCATCTTCGTCAAGCCGTAGCGCCATCCTCCGAAACCCGAGCCGCTTCAGAGGCCAACAACCTCTTGCCACGTGTCTGGGAAGATATCCTGGCGATCTTGGATTAGGCCACCGGGAGCCTGCTCTGTCACCCCTGCGCTGGAATGACAACAGGAGCGGGCTCCCACGGACGTTAGCGTGGCAGGATTCCGCTGCTCGAAAATCCGCAAAGACACCTTGCCACCGCGAACCGCTTTCCGTGCTTGCATGTCCTTTCTCCATTTGCCATGATGGAGCAGCCGAATTGGAGGACATGGTCATGTGCGAGTTCTGTTTGAAGCACGGCGAGGGGAAGAAATGGTACCTGGAAGCGAAGAACTACTCCGACGATCTGCTCAGCGACATCCGCCGGCGTCGGTTCATCGAGTATTTCCTCTCCGACACCGAAGACCTGAAAGAGAAGGCGGGCCAACTCGACAAGCTGGACAACGCGCCGCGGTTTTTGCGGCGTATCATGAGCAGGCTCATCTCGGCGCGCATGAAGCGGCTGCATTACGGCCAGGTCCTGCCCATCGAGGACGTCGAGCGCATCTTTGCGATGGTCGGCTCGGTCGTGCGCATCGCCTGTATCTGCCGGCACGTCACGCTGGGCCAGGAAAAGCGCTATTGTTACGCCGTCACGCTGAAGCCCGACGGCGGACGTTTCCACGAGATCATCCGGGGCCTCGACCAGAGTTTCCTTACCGGGCCCGACGCACCCGAGGCGGAGAAGCTTAGCAAAGACGAGGCGCTCGCGGCCCTGCGCGACCACGAACGGGAAGGCCTCTGCCACACCGTCTGGACCTTTGGGACGCCTTTCATCGCGGGGATCTGCAACTGCGATCGCGCGGACTGCCTGGCCATGCGCTGCACCGTGACGCACGCCGTCCCGGTCATGTTCCGCGCCGAATACGTCGGTGCGGTCGATCCCGATGCCTGTACGGGCTGTCGGCAGTGTATGCGCCTCTGCCAGTTCGGGGCGATCACCTACAGCGCCGCCAACCGCAAGGCCGACATCGACCCGCGCCGCTGCTACGGCTGTGGCATCTGCCGCTCCGTCTGCCCGGCCAACGCCATCCGCCTCGAACCCCGCGCCAGCGTGCCCGTCGCCGCCAAGCTCTGGTAGACCGCGCACGACGCCTATCCTCCGTCCCGGTCGCCACTTATCGGAACCAGACCCCAAAGCTGCGGAAGTACTAATTTGATACTAAAAAGTAAGAATTAGTATTTCGAGGCGGCCAGATGAGCTAATCGTCGGCGGCCCAGATGGCTTTGATGGTTTCTTCCTGGTTGAAGCCCGTGGGGGTTTTGGTGCTGGCGGTGTT
>CP070782.1:1348965-1361518 GCA_020346325.1 Phycisphaerales bacterium | reverse complement strand
TCTGATCCACCAGTCCCCGATCAGCCGCGAATGCTCTCTCACGCGACAACCGATAGACCGCATTCGTCAATTCCCGCGCCCGCTGATAGACGTGCAGGTCCTCGAACGCGTCCGCTGCCCCACCTTTCCGACCCTTCCTGCTCTTGACGCCCTGCTGACCGGCCATCTCGCGCTCCTCCTCCCCCATTTCGTCTCGATGGCCTCATTATAGCCTCTCCAGCGGTCAGCCACAAACCCTTCAGACCATTCAGACCTTTCCCACGTTCACACTACTTCTTATAGGTGGCCTCGGGGTCGTAGGTCTTTTCGGCGATGAACTCCAGACCAGAGTCGGAGCCGGACTTGAGGGCCCGATAAAAACAGGATTGGTAGCCCACATGGCACTGGCCGGCGTCGACGGAGACCTTGAGGATCAGACAGTCCTGGTCGCAGTCGACGAGGATCTGGCTGACTTGCTGGACGTGACCGGACTCTTCGCCTTTCTTCCAGAGCTTCTGGCGGCTGCGGCTGTAGTAGGTGGCCCGGCCGGTGGCGATGGTCCGGTCCAGGGCCTCGCGATTCATGTAAGCGACCATGAGGACCTCGCCCGTGGCCGCGTCCTGGGCGATGGCCGGGATCAGGCCGTGAGTGTCAAATTTCGGGACGAACTCCAAACCTTCTTCAATCTGCTTCGATTCCAACGCCGGGTACCCCTAAATTCTTGATTAACAACGTGTTGTCAGCCCATCTTTTACTCGGTATGATTTCCTAGGACAAGGTCTTTTCGGAGAGAAACGTTGCCCAAGGCGGACAATGAGAAGAAAAGCCGGCACTGGTCGCTCGTGGCCCGGATCGTGGTGGCGGTCGCCGCGATCGTCTGGGCCTTCCAGGATACCGATTGGGGGGAATTGGCGAAGGTCTTTCAGCAGAGGCACATCTGGCGCTATTTCGCCCTGAGTCTGGCTACGTACGCGCTGGCCCAGTTCATCATTGCGCTGCGCTGGTGGCTCTTGTTGCGGGCCCAGGCGATCCACATCCGGGTCTCGGCCGCGGTACGGCTCTTCTTTGTCGGGCTCTTCTTCAATAATTTAATGCCCAGTTCAGTGGGGGGGGATTTGGTCAAGGCGTGGTATGTCACGAAACACACCGAGCGGCGGGTCGAGGGCGTGCTGAGCGTGTTCGTCGACCGCTTCATAGGGCTCATGGGCATGCTGCTGATGGCGGTTGTGGCGTATTTTCTTTTCCTGCGCGGGCAGCTCGTTGGCTCCGACGGCGGCGAAACAGGCGGGGCAGGGCTGGCTTTGGCACCGTATCGGGGGCTGATCCTGGGATCGGTCCTGGGGATGGCGGCGCTTCTGGCGATTGTATTGGTTATTCCGGCCGGCCGGGCCCGGCTGCGGCGACTGGCTAGGCAGGCGCTGGATCGCGGCGTATCGCTCGTCAAGCGGGTTTCGACGGCGCTGGTGGTCTACTGCTCCCGGCCGATGACGATGGTGCTGGCGCTGGGCCTGACCTTGCTGGGCCAGAGTATGGTGATCGCGGCCTTCTGGCTGCTGGGCCGCCATCTGGGCGTGCAGGCGGGCCTGAAGTACTATTTCGCGATATTCCCGGTGACCTGGGTAATTGGGGCGATTCCGGTCAGTATCGCGGGTTTGGGGGTGCTGGAGGCGGGGATTATCAAGCTTTTCACCCTGCTAACCGCCACGACCGACAACAGCGCCAAGGCCCTGGCCCTGTGCCAGCGGTTTGTTTGGGTGCTGGCCTCGCTGCCGGGCGGGGCGATCCATCTTCTGGGAGCCCACCTGCCGGAACAGTTTTTAGTTGACGGGGAAAATTGCGCAAATTAAGTTATGGACGTCGGATAGGATGCCGTCTAGCGGCTTCCGGGCTGCTGTGAAACGACCTTTTTCGGTGGCAGCAAAGGACTGTTATACAGGGGAATGAGTATTACGAAGCGGTTCAAGAGCTACTTCCTCCGAGGCTTGGCGGTCTTGCTACCGACATTGCTGACGATTTGGATTCTGGTGTGGGGTTACAACTTCATCCAGAACAACGTCGGTGTTCATATCAACCGCGGGTTGGTTTGGGTCATCTCGCGGTTCCAGGGTGAGCACGGGCCGACGCCTGAGGATTTGACGCGGATCCTGGTGGACGGTGCGGCGGGATCGGCCGTCGGATTCTTCATCGCGCTGTTGGTCGTTTTTGTCGTGGGGGCCCTGTTGGCCAGCGTTGTCGGTCGGGCTCTGTGGCGCGTGGTCGAAGCGTTTATCATGAGCACGCCGGTCTTGCGGCGCGTGTATCCGTACGTGAAGCAGGTGACGGATTTCGTGCTCACGCAGGAAGAGCAACAGAAGATGTTCTCGCGGGTCGTCGCTGTCGAGTACCCTCGAAAGGGAATATGGTCGATTGGCTTTGTCACGGGCTCGGGGCTCAAACGGATTACCCAGAGTGTCCAGAAGGAGTTCCTGACCGTACTGATCCCCAATTCCCCGACGCCGGTGACCGGCTATGTGATCGTCGTGCCCAAGGAGCAGACGATCGCGTTGGAGATGTCAATTGAAGAGGCGTTTCGTTTTGCCGTTAGCGCCGGCGTCATTGCCCCGGACCGGGGTGATGCGACGGCGTTGCCGCGCGCCTATACGGAACGGCAGCAGAAACGATAGCAGATGGGGTTTCTATTGGATTAAGGAGATCAGCATTGCTTTTCAAAATCACGGGTAAACACATTGCGATCACCGAGGCGATGAGAGCTTATTCGGAAGAGAAGACCAACAAGCTCCCCAAATTCTACAACACGGTCAACCAGGTGGAGGTGCTCATCGACGGTGGTGAAGCCGGCAACAATGTGAGCGTTGAGATTATTGCCCGAGGCGAGCACAGCAACCTATTCGTGGCAACGGAGTCGGGTGAGGATGCGTACAAATGCATCGATGCGGCCGTGCACAAGCTGGAACGACAGCTACGCCGCAAGAAGACCAAAGAGCGGAACAACAAGCATCCCAACGGGGGACACGAGGCAGAATAGAAGCCGCGGCCTAGGGGTGCAGACGCTCTGTTCTCCGCAGGGGCCAGGAAAGTGTTGGGTATAGACAGTACTGGACGCGAAGAATGAAGTTTGAAGATTTTGTGTGTTTTGGGGCAACGATTCCGGAGTTGGAGGCCAAGGATCGGGACGGAGCCATTGGCGAGTTGGTCGGGGCGCTCGTGCAAGCCGGTCGGTTGCCGGCGGAGTTGGCCGAGCCGGTCGCCCAGGCGGTGATCAAGAGAGAGAACGAGGCGAGCACGGGAATGGGCAAAGGCGTAGCCGTGCCGCACGTCAAACACGAGGCGGTGACGGACGTCGTGGGGGTGGTCGGGCAGAGCAGCGTCGGGATCGATTTCGCGGCCCTGGACGAGCAGCCCGTGTATTCGGTGCTGCTGTTGATCAGCCCGATCGACAACTCTGATGCCCACCTCCAGGCCATGGAGAAGATCTTCAAGCACCTCCAGAAAGAGAAATTCCGGAAATTCTTGCGCCAATGTCAGACGCCGGAGGCGTTCGAGGACCTGCTCCGAGAGGCCGATGAGAATCCGTCGTGGTAGAGACCGACGTGCAGTCCCGGGAAGCGGGGTGGCCTGAGATGCAGACAGGAGAAGGAACATTGGACAAGCTGGTCGGCGAAGCAACGTTGGAGATCAAGAACGCGGACGGTCTTCATATGCGTCCAGCTATGCAGTTTGTCGACCTGGCCAGCCAGTTCGACTGCAATATCACCGTGAGCAACGGTCAGACCGATGCCGACGGCAAGAGCATCATGCAGATGAGCATGCTGGCGGCGACTTGTGGAACCCGTTTGAAGATTACGGCCGAGGGGCCGGATGCGGACAAGGCCATCGAGGCACTCCGCGAACTCGTCGAGGTGCGCTTGTTCGACGAGCCGCCGCCCGGTGCCGACCCCTAACCGGCTCGGACAAAATTCTCGCATGGAGATAAAAAAAGGAATCGCGGTATCGCCCGGTGTCTCGATCGGCAAGTGCTTGATCATTGACTCGGAGGACTATCGAATTCCCCGGCGTCAGATCGAGGCGTCCGAGCGGTTGGTCGAGGTGCAGCGCGTGCGCAACGCCTTTCGGGAGGCGGTGCGGGAGCTGACGGAGTTGGAGGAAGCTCAGACGCAGGCCGCCGGCGGACGGATCAAGGACATCTTCGCCGTGCACTTGCGTTTCTTGCGCGATCGCAGTCTGCGCCGCAAGATCACCGACGAGGTGCACAGCGAATCCGTCTCGGCCGAGTACGCCGTCTCCACCGTCCTGCGTCAGATCGCCGCCCACTTCACGAACGTCAAGGACACCTACATCAGCGAGCGGGCTGCCGACATCTACGACATCGAGCGGCGTCTGCTCAAGCAGTTGCTCGGCCACAAGCGGGAAGACCTCGGGCGTCTGCGGGAGGAGATCATCGTGGTGGCCCGGGAGTTGAGTCCAACGCAGACGGCCGGGTTCAACAAGGCGTTTGTCAAGGGCATTGCCTCCGATGCCGGCGGGCGAACGAGTCATGCGGCCATTGTCGCGCGATCTCTCGGCATTCCGGCGGTGGTGGCCCTGGAGGACTTCACCGAGATCGTCCACGGGGGCGACACCGTCATCATCGACGGCAACCGTGGCTTGGTCATTGTCAATCCCACCGACGAGACGATCGAACAGTACGAAGCCTATGGCCGCGAGTTCGTGGCGCTCGAACACAAACTCGACGGGATTCGCGAGAAGCCCGCCGTGACCCGCGACGGGGTCCGCGTGATGCTGCTGGGCAACATCGAGTTCCCCGACGAGGCCGAGGCGGTCTTGCAGAAGGGCGGGGATGGGGTCGGGCTCTATCGCACCGAATTCCTCTATCTCAACCGGCCCACCGAGCCGAGCGAGGAGGAGCACTATCGCGCCTACGCCCAGACGGTGCGCGTGTTCCAGGAACGGCCCGTAGTGATCCGTACCGTGGACCTCGGGGCCGACAAGTACACCCAGAGCAAACGATTCGCACCGGAGCCGAATCCGTTTCTCGGGTTGCGTTCGATCCGCTTCTGCCTCCAGAATCTGGCCATGTTCAAGACACAGTTGCGGGCCATTCTGCGGGCCTCCGTGTTGGGGCAGGTCAAGATCATGTTCCCGCTGATCACGAATCTCCAGGAGCTGATGCAGGCCACGATGATCCTGCACGACGTCATGGAGGATCTGGACGAGGAATCGATCGAATACCGGCGGGATCTGGAGGTGGGCATCATGGTCGAGACGCCGTCGGCGGCGCTGACCGCGTCGACTCTGGCCCGGGAGGCGGATTTCTTCAGTATCGGGACGAACGATCTGACGCAGTACACGCTGGCGGTGGACCGGGGCAATGAATTGGTTTCCCCGTTGTACTCGCCGGCCGATCCGGCGGTCCTGCGCCTGATCCGCACCGTGATCCAGGACGCGTATCGGGCCCAGATCGATCTGTCCGTCTGCGGGGAAATGGCCTCGGAGCCGGAGTACGTGATGATCCTGCTCGGCCTGGGCGTCCGGACGTTGTCCCTTTCGGCGCCGTTGATCCCGGAGGTCAAGCAGGTCATTCGTTCGGTGACGCTGGAAGACTGCAACATTCTCACGAGGAAGGTGCTGGGCATGAACTCGGAACGACAGATCGCCAACTATTTGCGCAATGCCGCACGGAAGATTCTGCCCGAGGCGTTTTGAGGACCCGATTCGGTCGGGTGGGGTCGCGCGCGAGCTCCGGAGCGCGAGGCCGCCCCGTGACAGCGACGCAGCCATGTGAAACAAGATGAGTTTAGAGGTGGCAAACGACAATCCGCAAACGCTTTCGGGCGGCTCGGCAGACGTCGGTGAGGTGACCGACGCCACCGCCGTGGTGCGCTTTGCGATCGGAGAGACGTTGCGCTTTCTCTCTCACGCCGAGACGATGCGCCTGTGGGAGCGTGCGTGCGTGCGTGCGGAGATGCCGATCAAGTACACCCAGGGCTTCAATCCCCATGCGAAGCTGTCGCTGCCGTTGCCGCGGACGGTGGGGGTGGCCGCGGACGATGAACGGCTGCTGGTCAGGCTCTTCGAGGCCGGAGGATTGCCTCTGGGGGCCGGCGAGACCGAGACGGAGGCCCGACGATTGTGGCAGGAGGCCATGCAGGCGCGGCTGGCCGCGGGGCTGGTGCCCGGTCTCATCGTGCACGAGGTGCTCCTGGCGAGATCGAGCATCTCGTTTCACCCTGTCTCGGCCCAATATGTCTTTGCCCTGGCGCAGACGACGGGCCTGCATGACAAAATCGCCGGCGTGTTGGGGCAGGAATGCCTGGTCGTCGACCGGGTCTCACCCCGCCGGCCGGGAGGGCGCCGCGTCGATGTCCGGCCGTTTCTGAAGTCGATCCGGCTCGACGGGACGCAGGCGATAGTGGAGTGCAGCATCAGTGATGCCGGGTCCATTCGTGTGGATGAGATCATGACGCTCCTGAACATTGGCCCGGCGGATCTGGTGGCACCGATCCGGCGCACCCATGTGACCTGGAAGATAACATGACCTTCGAATCCGGCGCCGCGCGGCACCGGATGATGATGTAGAGGATAAACAAAATGTCACGAGAGATGTTGATCAATGTAGCGGAGCGAGAGGAATGCCGCGTGGCGGTGGTGGAAAAAAACTGCCTGGAGGAGCTCTACGTCGAGCGTGCCAGTGTCGGCACCCATGTGGGCAATATTTATAAGGGACGCGTCGTCAATGTCGAGTCGGGAATCCAGGCCGCCTTCATCGATATCGGGATTGAGAAGAACGGCTTTCTGCACATTTCCGATTTGCACCCCCGTTACTTCCCCAAGACCAAGAGCAACGTGCTCGAGAGCATCGGCCGGCGTCAGGCGCTGAAGGATCGTCCGCCGATCCAGAACTGTCTGCGCCGGGGCCAGGAGATCGTCGTCCAGGTGACCAAGGAAGGGCTCAAGACCAAGGGCCCGACCCTGAGCACGTATCTGGCGATTCCGGGCAAGCACCTGGTGATGATGCCCTGGATGAAGGGCTATGGGATCTCGCATAAGATCGACGATGAAGACGAGCGCAAGCGCCTGTCGCAGGTGTTTGAGGAAAGCAAGCCGCCGAGCGGTCAGGGCTTTATCATTCGCACCGCCGGACAGGGCTGCTCCAAGCGGGACGTGCAGAACGATTTGCGCTATTTGAAACGACTCTGGCGCGCCGTGCAGAAGCGCATCGACAGCGAGAAGGCTCCGGGTGACATCTACCAGGAATCGGATCTGGTCATCCGTGCCCTGCGCGACGTTTTCAACAGCAAAGTCACCAAGATTGTCTGTGACTCGGACCGCACGGTGCGCAAGATCAAGGATTTCCTGTCGATCGCGATGCCGCGGCTCAAACCCAAGGTCACGCACTACGGCGGGAAGGTGCCCCTGTTTCACAAGTACCAGATCGAAGGCGAGATCGCCAAGGTACAGTCGCGCACGGTGGACCTGAAGTGCGGCGGCTCCATTGTCGTCGAGCAGACGGAGGCCCTGGTCGCCATAGACGTCAACAGCGGTCGGCACCGCAAGCAGCAGAACGCCGAGCAGACGGCCTTCGAGAGCAATATGGAAGCGGCCATCGAGATCGCGCGTCAGCTGCGGTTGCGCGACCTGGGGGGATTGATCATCTGCGATTTTATTGACATGCGCAGCCAGAAACATCGCAAGGAGGTCGAACGCGCCTTTCGCGAGGCGGTCAAATTCGACCGGGCCCGCGCCAAGGTCTTGCGGATCAGTCGTTTCGGCGTCGTCGAGATGACGCGCCAGCGCATGCGACCGTCTCTGCAACTGAGCACCTACCTGGCCTGCCCGCACTGCGCCGGGATGGGGTTTGTCAAGAGCCATGAATCGCTGGCCCTCGAGATCATTCGTCTGCTGAACCTGGCGGTGTCGGAGGACCACATCAAGCGCATCGAGCTGTCGGTTTCGCCGGCGGTGGCGGACTATCTCCAGAACGAAAAGCGGGCCGCCATTGCCCAGATCGAGCAACTGGCGGACAAACGGGTGATCATTCATTCCTCTCCCGACTGTGCCGGTGAAGAACGGCAACTGCTCTGTTTCAACGAGCGGGGCAGTGAGGTGAAGCTGTAGTGCCGGTCGGATCGCGCCCGTACCGACGACGTCGGCCGAGCGGGCATTTGGCCTTGACCCTGTACCGACGATGGCGTAAAAGAGGAACGCACCGCGGGTCTTGTATGTCTCGCATCGATCCAACTTGTGATAAGCCATGACGACAGAAGGAATTCACGAAGCAGTGGAGTTTGATCTCGATTACGCCCGCGACGTCATCCGCGGCGAAGCGGATGCGATTGCGTCGCTGACGCCGATTGTGGACGACACGTTCGCGCGGGCGGCCGGGATGATCTATGCCTGCGCCGGTTCCTGTATCGTCAGCGGGATCGGCAAGGCGGGGATCATCGCTCAGAAGATCAGCGCTACCTTGGCTTCGACGGGTACACCCAGCCATTTCCTCCATCCGGCCGAAGCCGTGCACGGCGACCTGGGCCGGCTGCGCCGCGACGACATCGTCATGGTGCTCAGCTACGGCGGGGAAACCGACGAGATTACGCGACTGATCAATCTGGTCAAGCAGCTCCAGATTCGCCTGATCGCCGTGACGAGTGATGAGGATTCGACGTTGGGCCGCCACAGCGATGTGGTGCTGTGCATGGGCAAGGTCAGCGAGGCCTGCCCCCTGGGGGTCGCGCCGAGTGTTTCGACCACGTGTATGCTGACCATCGGGGATGCGTTGGCCTTTACCGTGATGAAAGCACGGCAGTTCAGCGTGGAGGACTACGTGCGGTTCCATCCGGGTGGGTCGCTGGGCACGAAGCTGATGACGGTCGAGCAATCGATGATGTTTCGCCCGGGTGAGATGCTGCCGCTCGTGCCGGCTTCCGACACGATCCAGACGATGCTGGAGAAGACCCGTGACGTGAAACGTCACGGCGCTGTGATGGTTGTGGACGCCGAGGGCCGCCTGGCGGGCATTGTCACGGACGGTGACCTGCGCCGCCTGCTGACCCGGCAGGGCCCCGCGGCGTTCGACCGACAGGTCGGGGCCGTGATGACGGCACCCTGCAAGCGGATTCGAGCCGATGCGCTGGCGGCCGAAGCGACGGCGCTGTTCCACAAGCATCGGATCGACGAGTTGCCCGTGGTCGACGCGGACGATCGGCCGGTGGGGTTGATCGACGTGCAGGATATTGTAACGATCAAGGTGGTGGGGTGAGGTTGCGGGAGCGGTCCGGGACCTCGAACGCAGTGTGAACGTGACTTAAATGGCGACGGCGAGGATGACCGAAGATATCAAGCAGAAGCTGGCGGCGATAACTCTGCTGGTCCTCGACGTGGACGGCGTGCTCTCCGATGGGCACTTGACGGTCTACGGCGACGGCTCCGAGAGCAAGGCCTTTCATACGCACGACGGGCACGGCCTGCGAATGTGGCAGCGGGCGGGGCTGAAGGTGGCCATGATCAGCGGGCGGCAGTCGGAGCCGACGCAGCGGCGGGCCGAGCAACTGGAAATCGCCCACGTGTTTCAGAACTGCCATTTCAAACTCCCCGCGCTTATGGAACTCCTGGCCGAGCTGCGATTGGAGGCCGAGCAGGTCGCTTATGTCGGCGACGACCTGCCGGACCTGCCCGTGATTCGGTTCGTCGGTTTCGGCGTCGCCGTGGCCAATGCCGTCGACGAAGTCAAGGCCCAGGCCGACTATGTCACCACCCGATCCGGAGGCGACGGCGCCGTCCGCGAGGTTGTGGAGATGATCCTGAAGGGCTCCGACCGTTGGCAGCCACTCATGGAGCGGTATCTGGCGTAGGTGCGATCGGAGCGGATGATGAATGTGAATGTGCGGAAAATCGCGATTGGACTTGTGGTGCTCGGCGTGTTGGTGCTGGTGTACATGGGATACCTGCGGGTGGACGAAAGTCCGAACCTGGGCCCCGAGGTGCTGGCGCCGGAGGTCGTGCGTGATCCCCTCGCCGAGGATCTGGCCGGGACGGTGGGGCAGATCGGCGATGTCGGCATTCGCAAGGTGGAGCGGCCGCGCTTCTTCCACACCGATGCAAGCGGCAACATCGATCGCGAGTTCGGTTTCGAGGAGCTGATCCACTCGGAGGAAGACCAGTGGGTCATTACCAACCCGTACATGCGGCTGTTTCTCGGCGACATCCTCTGTCGCGTTACCGCCGATGAAGGAAATGTGCAACTGGAGACCTCGTTTGGCGGCCAGCCCGTTCCCGACGATGCGACCTTCACCGGCAACGTGGTCATTCGCATCATTCCTTCCGAGCCGAACGATCCGCAGGCGGTCTTCATCTATCTCGACGACGTGGCGTTCATCGCCGATCAGTCATTGTTCACCACGACCGGGGCGGTCAAGTTCGTCTCGCGACAGGCCCAACTCGTCGGCCGGGGCATGGAACTGCTGTACGATGAGTCGGCTCGCCAGCTTCGACTGTTTCGGATCAAGGACCTGGACGCTTTGCGCTTGAGGAGTACCGAATTCGGTTCATTTTCGGATATGACCCGTCGCGACGAAGCTGCTGAAGGTGCAGAGACCACGGCGACGGAGACGGCGGTCGCCGGTGCCCCGTCGACCGAGCCGAATGCGCCGCGCCCGGCCGACAACTACGAATGCATCTTCTACCGCAACGTGACGATCACCACGCCGGACCAGAAGATCACGGCCCGCGATCGGCTGGCCATCGACAATATCATGTGGTCCAGTTCCGCGCCGGAGACGGATGACGCTGAGACATCAGATGCCGTCGCGGGCGAGGCCGAATCGCCGCCCGTCGAACTTACGGCACAGGTCTCCGCGGCAGGCGAGCCCAACGAGTCCGAGTCAATTCCCTTCCCCGGCCCGGACGCCCTGGACACGAGTCCTTCGGAAGCCCTGGTCCTCGATGCGATCCCGGAGTCCTTTTTCGACATTGTGGTCACCTGTGACAACGGGTTCGTCGTGGCGCCGAAGGGCTCGCGGCACCTGTCGCCCGATCCGAGCGAATGGAATCTGCTCTCGACCCGAGTGGCTGCCGATGCGAATGAGCCGCCCACGGAGTCCGTGATCGACCTGGAGCGGCAGACGGCGATCGCGCAGCGCATCGACTTCGACGCGACGACGACGGATACGACCCTGCTCGGTCCCGTTACGATGACTTTCGCGCTCGATGCGAACGACCTGACCGGCCGAGATTCCGACAAGGGGCACGCGCCCGTCACCATCACGGCTCAGGAGGCCGTTCGCTACGTCGCGGCCGACCAGCGCATTCAACTCGAAGGCAACTGTGCCGTGACCCTCCAGCAGACCGAGCCCAATTATACGTATGAGTACATGCTCACGGCCCCGAGGCTTGCCTTCGATCTGATGGACGACCCCAACGCCTCGGCCGACAGTATGGGCATCACGCTGCGCCAGTTCGTCGCTTCGGGCGGCCCGGTCGCGGTGCATGCCTTGCGCAAAGCCGGCGCCGATCTCGTGGGCTGGGTGGAGTTGAAAGCGTCGAAGCTCGACTACCAGGCCGGACGTCAGGAGTTCGTCGTTTCCGGCCCGGCCAAGATCAGCCTCCACAACGGCGAAGACCTCGACACCGATGCCGACCCGAACGAGTTTAGTATCGGCCGGCCCTGTTTCGCCTTCATGCACAACTTCGATGTGCTGACGTATTCAGCCGCGACCAACACGATCGTCGCGGATGCCGAGACCCAGCAGATCTTCCTCGACTACTACCCGCAGGTCGACGGCTCCTACGACGAGCGATTCGTCCAGGCCGATGCCGGTCGTATCGAAATCGCCCTGACGCAAACGGCCGCCGACCGCGTGGAACTGGCCTCGATCAAGGCCTTGGGGGGCATCTCCTTCGTGGATAACGACAATGAGTTCGAGGGGGCACAATTGGTCTACGACCATGCTCAGGACCTCGTGACCGTTGTTGGCGACGAGGCCCTGCCGTGCTATCTCAACGGCGCTCTGGTTGACCGCATCGAGATGAACCCCAAGACGGGAGCCATCAAGACCAAGACCAGCAGCCCCAGCATCCTCCAGATCAACCGCTAGGGCCTGCATCGTTGTGGCGCGGCGAACCGTTGCTACTTCGCTGCCGGCATGCAGGTCTGCGGTGCGGGGGACAGGCGAGCAACCGCTTCGCGCCGGGCCGTGATCTGCCCCGTTTGCGTGTCGATCCGCGTAAAGATGGCCCACACCTCGTTGCAGGCCACCGACGTGTCGTATCGCGTCGTGTCCGAGGCCGCACCCAGGGCCAGCATCAAGGCGACTCCGAGCAAAAGACCGATCGCCAGGCTTCTGACATTCACTTCCACCGTCATCGCAGGTCCCTTTCCAACGAGTTACCAAGTCTTCGCCGAACTCCGCTGGCCCCATCTTCCACTCTTGTCACCTCCCTGTCAATGACGCGACGGTGGAACGCAGTCGCGCCGTTTGCCGGGTGGGCAGGGCCGCCCGGTCTTCCGCGAGGTTGTGGATTTCCCTCGGCGGCAGGCTCCGACCCGGCGCCGGTGGCGCCCAGAGTCGATCTCAAGGCC
>CP070782.1:1338357-1348865 GCA_020346325.1 Phycisphaerales bacterium | reverse complement strand
GGCTTGAGGTTCTGATACGATTCGGTGAAATCGCCCGCTGACTCACCTGTCAGGACGAGTTGACTCTTGTCGGCGCCCTCGCTGCCGTCGTGACAGCGTGCGCAATGCTTATCAAGGATCGGCTGGACGAGCCGTACAAAGCTGAAAGGACGCGTACCGTCCGGACCAGGCGCGATCGCTGAAGGCGCGCGGCGCATGGCCAGAGGAACCGCGCTCTGATGCGTCGTCGTTGCCCGGCGCGGTTCGTGGCAGCCAACACAGCCCTGGCGTTCACCCGGCTGTAAGTACGTGACCGAACGCATGGATTGGACCGCCCTGCCAGCAGCATCGATCGCCTGGAAATACAAGGGCTTTCGGGCCGGTGCCCGGAAATAGGCCGACCCGTCCGATTCGACCGGGATGGTGCCCAGCAACATGCGGGCACTCTCGGCATTGGCATGGCCGATGCGCGGTTCGTTCGCAATATGTGTGCGGCTCTTGGGCAAGACCTGGAACACACGCAGCGCGACGATCGGCCGGTCGGCGGGCATCGGGAAGTGGCTGATCCGCACATCCGTCAACATGAACTCGCCCTCATCGCCCAACGCCTCGTCCAGCGTGTTTGGTATGGCCGGCGGCATCGGGCGTGCCTCCAGCGGGATTGGGTACATCGATGAGATGCCCTCGTCGCGATAGAGCAGTTCCATGTTGCCGAACCGATCGAAGTAATACAGCCCCGTCCGCGTGTCGTCTTTGACGTTCGGTCCCATACCGGGCAGCGGATCGAAGCTGAACGCCACCAGGAAGTAATCCTCCGAAAGCGGCCAAGGGCTGTGGAAGTAGCTGCCGGGCCAGCCCGGGGCTTCGGGAAAACACACCTCCGGCGTCAACACCTCGATTGCCTCGAAACGGTCCTGGCCCGTCTCCGGATCCAGCGCGACCCGCTGGGGATCGAGCAACACCAGCGAGCCGCCCACGTCGGCATGATGCGCACCGGCCAGAAAGGCTAGCTTGGGCGAATTCGGAATCGCCTTCGGTTGATAGCAGGCGTTGATCCGCATGGTGTAGTTGCCGAACAAGGCCTTGGCCGCCGACCCGTCCGGATTCGTGATCCACAACCCGTGAAAATTCGCGGCCGAGCGGTCGACGTAGTCCCAGCGAATGTACACAATGCGTCCATCATGCAGCACGGAAGGGTGCCACTCGCTCGTCTCGTGGAACGACAGCGTGCGCCGCTGAGTCAGCGTGGGATCGAGTCGATGCAAAGTGTGGGCCGGCAGCGGCTCCCAGGGATTGTTGCAGCGCGTGAAGCCCCCGCGCGCCGATGACATGAACGCAATGCCACCGTCGGGCAGGGGGCAGGGGTCGAAATCATCTTCGTCGCCACGCGTGATTTGCCTGACATTGTCGCCATCGCTATCCATGGCGAAGAGGTGGAAGCACGTGCGCTCCTTCGAGTAGAAGTCTGGCTTCTCTTCCGCGCGCTCGGCGAAGGCAAAATAGAGCGTCTCTGCATCGTACGACAGCGCCAGCGTCGTGAAATTCCCCCGCCCCAGGCGCGCCGGCGTCAGGTCATTCAGGGCAAACGAGTACCCCGGCTCCTTCAGGACATAAATGCCCCCGCCAGCAATGTCTTCATAGTCGTAGTAATAGCCGAGATACTCGTGCAACATCTGACAAACGAAGCGCTTTCGCTTCATGAAAGCGAGGCGCCGGCCCGCGAGGAGTGGATTCTTCAGAGCCATGCTCCGCGCCGTCCAGCGGATATCACGATACAGGTCCAGCCGCTGCGCCTCGCTGAGTCCATCGGTGTCGGCCACGCGGGCTTTCGCCTGGACCAGCGCGACGCGTTCGGCGTCGAGATCGGGTGCGTCAGACCCTTGCGTCAGGTCGGCCAGCAAACGCTCGGCCGCCCGCAACACCGCAGCGATCGCCTGGGGCGACGACGCGGAGCGTTCCAGACGCTTCTCCTGGGCTGCCCAGTCGGCTTCGACAGCGACTCGGAATTCCGGCGACAGGGTCCTACCCCGATGGTTGCCCAGCGCCGGCGCGATGACAGCTAATACCGACGAGAACACCATCGCCGTCAAGTTCTTCAGGCAACATCGCTGCCGCATGCGCGTTCTCCTTGGCTGCCCCCGTTGTCACAATCCGGTCCTGAAAGTCAGATCCATTATATCGCTTGGTCCGGGCGATTGCCATGAGGCCTCTCTCGGCACGGGACGCTATTGGCATTCGCTCGACCGGGTCTGCTAGCGGTCGGCGTCGGCTCGGATCATGCGAATGCCGAAGACGCCCGCGACGGAACTGTTCTCTTTGGCCTGGAAACGCACCGTCACTTTCTCTTTGCCCACAACCAGTTCGGCCGGGATCGGATACTCGAGGTCGAAGAACCGGCTCGGCTCGTCGCGTCCGACCTCCTGCTCGGCGATGCGCTGCCCGTCCACAAGGATCTCAAACTGAGCCGGGCCGCGCCGCCGCTCGGTACTGTAGTAAGTCACGACCAGCGTCATGGGATGGTCCGCGTCGACCGGTATCTGGAAGGAAAACCAGCTTCTCGCCCGCCGCCCCGGCCGGCCTTCGACCCGCGTGGGCCGCGCATCGTCGCCGCCCTGGTAGTTGTAGTCGCGCTCGGGCTGCATCTCGCCCGGCTGGGCATAGGCCACCGTGGCCTGCTCAAGCTTGCGTTGCCGTTCCTGTTCGGCCGCATACGCTGCCTTCTCCTGTTCCCACTCCGCGGCCGTGAACAGGTCCCAGTACGTCGCATAGGCACGGCGATGCAGCCGATAGAACGGCATGAGTTCCACGTCCCGGGCGCGATCGATGGCGTCTGGAATCCGCCCCACGCCGTCCGTGCGAAATGTCCCCAGTTGGCCCGGGACGGGTTTGACCCATTCGCTCACGGGCCGCTCGGCCGCCACGAAGACGGGCACTTCGATCCGCTCGTCGCGGTCACGCCCTCGACGCCGCTCGGGGCCCAGGTCACCCGCCAGCACGAGCGGGCCCCACATGATCGCGGCCCGGCGCGGGTTGTCGGGCACCGGCTCCAGCCGCAACGTCTTCGGTACCGTCACCTCCACGGTGTCACCCGTTCTCCAGGTGCGCTCCAACTCGACGTACGATCCGGCCGGCCGCGCTTCGCTGTCAGTCATGCGCCGACCCGATTCCGGAACGCCGCGCATGGGATCGATCACATCCTCCGAGACCGCCTGCCCGTTGACTTTGACCGCGAACCCATCACCGACCCAGTACGGCCGCCGCAGAGCCAGCGTGAACGCCTTCGGTTCATCAAGCGTCAGTGTCAGCGTCGCCGACTCACCTTCGGGGAAGTCGGTCTCGGTCCGTACCTCCGCACTAGCCCCGGCCCACTTCGCCACGGAAGGGACGTATAGGCTCACCCACAGCCTGGCGGCCGATTCGTAGTAGATCCCATCGGCGTGCAACGCGTGGCTCTCCATCCCCGACCCCACGCAACAGGTGAAGCTGTGAAACATGTCCTGGTACTCGTGCTGGACGCCCCGACCGACCGGCACCATGTAGCAGGTCCGCCCGTCCTCCGGATCGATCGCGGCCAGGATATGGTTGAACAGCGCCCGCTCGTGGAAGTCGGCGCAGTGTGCGTCCGGATGCAGCGCGAAGAGCCGCCGCGTCAGCTTGAGCATGTTGTAGACGTTGCACGTCTCGGCCGTCCGCCCGTCGATGCGGTCGTTAAGCTTGTCGGCCGGCCCGAAGTACTCGTCCTTGCCATGCCCGCCCGTGGCGAAGCTATGATGGTCCACCACGCGATCCCAGAAGAAGCTCGCGCCGATGACGTCTTCGGCCGCGCCCGTGTAAGCGAAGCGGTCCGCCGAGCCGATGAGCTTGGGCACCTGCGTATTGCCATGCTTGCCGGGCAGAATGTCCTGGTGACGCTGGAGTGGATCGATGAACGAACGATGCTCGAACTTATACGAAAGGTCCAGCCAGCGTGCGTCGCCCGTATCGGCGTACAGATCGACGAGCACCTCGTTCATCCCGCCGAACTCCGTATTAAGCATGCGCTGAATCTGCGCATCCGTCATCGGCGCCAGCATGCCCTCGGCCCAGGCGGCGAACTTGACCTCGATCTCCAGCGCGGCGCGATTGCCCGTGTAGCGATAGGCGTCCCGCAGGCCAGCGTACGTCTTATGCAGCGTATACCAGGGCGACCACATGCCATTGAGATCGAAGCCACCCGAGCGGATGTCACCGCGCGAGACTTGCCGGAAAATCTCGGCCGCGTCCGTGCCTTCGTTGTTGGTCAGCGCGCCGAGGTAGCCGTCGCCGCGCTCGTCTTGCACCACCTTCATCTCTGCGACGAGATAATCGGCCCGCTCCTTGAAGCGCGCATCGCCCGTCGCGGCATACATCAGACTCACCGCCGAGAGATAGTGGCCGGCGATGTGGCCGGTCAATTGCCTGCCCTCAATCGAGTCCCAGCCTCCGTAGCCTTCCGCCTTCGGCTCCAGACCCGCTCGCAGGCGATAGCCGGCCATCATGCGGTCCGGCTCAAGCTGGAGCAGGTACTTGGCCGTCACATCCTGGGCGCGCTTCAGCGGCCCAGCCAGCAATCGGATTGCGGCCAGGTCCAGAGGTCTGGCCTGTAGAATCTTACCTTCGAACGCCGCGACCGTCGGATTCTGACCTTGACCGAGCAACGAACAACAAATCACCAAGACAAACAGCGAGGCCGCGAGAACAGTCTTTCTCATGATCATCTCCCCAAGTCATATAGTATTTCCCGGCACGACGCCTCGTTCCATCCGGTTCCGGGTCCTGTGGAACTGACTGCGCATACAGGACACGCCAGCCGAGGCGTACGAACTCTCCGGACGTATACGACAGGCCAGGATTATCGCATGGGGTCGCCCCGTCCAACAAGGAAATATCGCGTCACAGTCTAACCTTTTTGCGCACGACAGAAAACGTCCTCAATCCACGTGCGCCATCCATGACGCGGTGCCTCAGACCCCTTTTCGAGCAGCCACAGGCTCGCCGTGGGCCTGACAGAGGCAGGCTCAGCCATCGTGAAATCGCTTGACAAGCCGTTATCGGCCAGATAGAATACTTAGTTGACATGGAGGAGGTCTTAGAGCCACGGGGGGCGGGTCAGCGGATATCATTTGTTCCCACGGACGGTCGGAGGGCGTGTTTGCGCGCCGAAACCGCGCCGGCACTCCCGAGAGTGGAGATTCGTCGCCAGATATTCGAGGAATGGGTTATGGAAAGCAAGGCAAAAAGCATCCTCAGCCCCAAACACATCCTTCTTATTACCTTGTCGCTTCTCCTGGTGTTGGGCGGAGGAGCCACGCACGTGGCACAGGCCCGGTCTCTTTATGTGATCGGCAGCATTACCCATTGGGGACCGCTGCCAATCTTTACCTACGACATCGGTCCCGACGGACGATTGACCTTCCAGACCGAGCAAGGCATTCCCTACGAGGGAGGCGGTGCCGTCGGCATCGCGGTTGACTGGCAATCCGAGTTCCTTTTCGTTACCTACGAGTTCCTCGACTCCATTCACGTACTCGACGCGCGAACCATGGCCTACATCGGCCGTGCCAGTGCGCCGGGCTCCGAGGATCTTGCGGGCATCGCCTACGATGAGTTGAAGGGGCGTTTGTATTGCGTGGATCGGGATTCTGACAGACTGTACGTCTATGAATGGAATCCCAGCACGGGCAAACTCACCGCTGAACCTGGATCGCCCTTTAGGCTGGAAGGCTCCGCCGCTTACGGAATCGCCCTGGACGAAGAGAACGGTCTTCTTTACACGGCCAATTTCAGCCCGTATATCCCCGTCTACAATACGACGGGCTGGTCTCGTGTCGATACGATCAAGGTCGCCCGGCCCGCCATCAGCGTGGCGGTAGACCCGATACGGGGCATGCTCTACACCGGCGCCGGTTATGTCGGTGAGACCGGCCTATGCCAGCACAACCTCGTCACGGGTGAGGACAAAATCGTCCAGGTGGACCCGGTTGGCGGCGTGATGGGGCTGACCGTAGATTGGGCCACTGGGTTCGTCTACACGACGACCGGCCGAAGCAACCGCGAAGGCGGCGATGATCTGCTGGTCTACGATCCTTCCCTGACACTCGTCCAGTCGATCCCGGACATCGGCAATCCGACGGGCATCGTGATCCCGGCCCGGGAACTCGGCTACAATCCGCTGCGTTTCACGAAAAAGGTCGTTACCGACTGGGAAAATCGAGATGCCGACAAGATTTACATAGGGGCTGGCGAAACCGTGACCTACGAGCTCTGTTTCGCCAACACCGATATTGCGCGGGAGGTCACGATCGTTGATGTCCTGCCGGAGCAGGTGACGTTCGTCAGCGCCGACGGCGATGGCACCGCGGGCCACTACGACGCCGCCAGCCACACCTATTCCTGGTCGCTGGGCACCATCTCCGCCGGGTCCAATACGTGCCTGAACCTGAGCGTGAAGGTCCCGGAAGGAATCCCAGCCGACACCCAATTGCGCAATCATGCCACGATCAAGACCAGTGCTCTGCCGCCCGCCACGGTCAGCGCCGATGTCCGGATACGAGGCAAGGCGATCACGCCACTCGGGCTGACCAAGCAGATCATCAGCGGCGTCCAGAAGGAAGAGGGACAGGCGCTTGCCAACGCCGGCGATCTCGTTTCCTACGCCATCAGCTTCTCCAACGAAGGCAATAATTACCCCGTAACGCGCGTCTCTGTCGTCGATACGCTGCCTGAGACGATGGCCTTCGTAAGCACTGAAGGAGGCCCGGACGGCGGCTCCTACGATCCGGTCACCCACACCTATACCGGCACATATGCTTCGCTGGCTCCCGGCGCTACCGGGCGCATTACCTTGACGGGGCAGGTCGGGAAGGACACCCCCATCGGTACCACGGTCGCCAATTCGGTAATCATCGACTGCAACGAAACCGAGCCCACATCGGCCTCCGCCGACTTCGTGGTGGCCGGAACCGAGTTGCTGCCATTGAACTTGACCAAGCAAATCACGGCCGGAGGGACCGATCCGAACAATGACGGCACACGTTACGTCAATGTTGGAGAAGACATCACCTACCTCATCTGCTGCGACAACCGCACCAACGATCGCCAAGTGGACGGGATTTCTCTGGTCGACTACCTGCCGATGCAGATGACCTTTGTGCGAGCCAGCGAAGACGGACAATCGGGCCATTACGATCCCGACAGCCACGCGTACATGTGGACCATTCCTGCGCTGGCGGCCGATGAAGGCGTCTGTCTCGAACTCACCGCCCGCGTCAAGGACGACACGCCGGTCGGGACCGTGCTCCGCAACCGGGCCACCGTCGACAGCGATCAGACCGAAGCCACGACGGCCGGCGCCAGTGTGACTGTCCACCCCATTGCCTACCGGCCACTCAATCTCACCAAACGAATCACGGACGGAGGCGTCCCGGATGATGAGGGCATCATCCGTTCGGTCGGCATCGGAGAGGATATCACTTATGAGATTTGTTTCGACAGCAACGACAACGATTACCGTATCCAAGGGCTGTTGCTGGTGGACGTTCTGCCGCCGGAGGTCACGTTTGTCACGGCGGAAGGCGATGGCGTCTACGGCCATTACGATGCGGACAAGCACGCTTACAACTGGTCCTACGCTTCTTTGATACCAGGCTTCGAAACGCGCCTCTACTTGGTTGCTCAGTTGCGCGACGACACGGCGGTGGGAACAACCATAACGAACACAGTAACGATTGACAGCGACGACACGGAGCCACAGACAACCACCGTCAGCGCGGTGGCGGAGGTGGCGAAACTCAAGCCGCTGCGTCTGACAAAAACCGTCACCGCCGGCATCGCGGGCCAGAACGACCGCGGGACGATTTTCGTCAGCCTGGGCGAAGAGATCACGTATACGATCTGTATGGCCAATGACAACCACCAGGTCTTGGACGAAGTGGTCGTCATCGACAAGCTTCCCGAGGCGGTGACTTTCGTCACAGCCGACGGCGATGGGGAATTCGGCCGCTATGACCGTGACACCCATGCATATACCTGGCGGTTTTCCACAGTCGAGGCAGACGGGCAGATATGCGTTGACCTGACAGTGCGTGTGAACGAGGATGCGGGGCACGGTGTGGCGATCACGAATCTCGTGCGCACCGAATTCGGCGGCACGACTTCGGCCGTGGAGATCGAGGTCAAAGCGGAATCGGAGCCGCCCTTGCTCCGCAAGACCGTTGTGACCACCAAGGAAGGCCAGAAGGTTGAGGGTGGTGTCATATCGGCATCGCCCGGGGAAGAGCTCACCTACGAAATCTGCCTGGAAAACAACCAGGGCATTGCGCTCCACGAAGTGGTCATCACAGATGCGCTTCCCGCCGGGGTAACGGTTGTCAGCGCCGATGGGGAATCGGGCTACTACGATCCCGGTTCGCACGCGTATATTTGGAACTATCCTAAAGTGGAATCCGGAGCGGCCATCTGTCTGAAACTGACGGTCCGACTAGGCTATCACCTGCAGCCGGATGACATTCTGAGGAATACGGCCACATCGGACGCCAGTGAGACGCCGGCGGCCAGTGCCGATGTGGATGTGGTCGTTGGGGACGCCGCCATGGAGATCCCGCTGACCGTGAGCCCTCTGATCCTGGGCCGGGAGGGCTACAATCGCTCCGATGAGATCACGGTCCTACTGGAAATGCCCGAGGATATGCGGGCAACGGAGGTGCTTCCGAACCAGCTCCGCCTCGACCCGGGTGGGATCAAGGCCAGTGCCGAGACGATCTTCCTGGAAGATGGCCAGTTGAAGATCCGCGCCACCTTCGCGTTGGCCGACGTACTGGCCGCCGTACCCGAAGACGGATTGACAACTCTGTATGTTGGCGGTCAGCTCCAATCAGGACTCAGCTTCTTCGGCGAAGGAACCGTCCTGGTCGTCGCCGTGAGACCCTTCTAACCGGGATCGCGGAGCAACCCCCTGTGAAAACATGGCTTTGCGAAGAAAGGAGCCATCAATGACAGTGCGACGGACAATTTTGAGCTTAGGTCTCTGCCTGGCCCTGTGCGGCACCAAGGCGCTGGCGGGCGCCCCCATGGGCCCCGCCATGGCCACTCTTGAATCAGGACAATGGTCGATCAGCTTTGAATATGCCCACGAGAACATCGATCTGGCCGCCGACGGACACTCCGTCGAGAGCCTTGTCGGGGGCGGCTCGCAGCGCTATAGCCAGAGTTTCGCGATCGACGAACTGGAGAGCAATATGTTCCTCGGGCGGCTGACGTACGGCTTGAGCAACACTTGGGATGTGTTCGTTCGCGTGGGGCTCTCAGATGCAAAAGATGATCTGGAGGCAACAGGACCCGGCATCATCAGCGGCACAAACGGCCAACTGGGCTTCGACGGAAGCCATGGACTGACCTGGGGAATCGGAACGCGCGCCACATTCTGGAGCTCGGGGCCGTGGGGCATCGCTGGTCTGGCGCAAGTGACGTGGATGGATCCGGATGACAGCGATTTCCGGTTGACCGTTCCCGGAGCATCGAACCAAGCTGTCGTGGGTGAGGGAGAGCTTGACTACCTGCAAAGCCAATTCAGTCTGGCCCTGATGTACCAGGAGAATTCCTGGGGCGTCTGGATCGGTCCGTTCGTGCAACTGGTCGACGGTGACCTGGATCTGGATGCGCAGTTCGTGATCGACGGTGCCACGCAAGGCAACCTTGCCTTCTCGGGCGACCTTGAGGAAGAATCCATGGTGGGCGGCCACGCCGGGGCGGCCTACGCTATTTCCGACAGCCTCGCATGCTGGATCGAAGGCCAATTCACCGCAGATTCCTGGCTGTTGGGAATTGGCGGTATCATCCGAATAGAATAGCTCGACTCCAGAACAGCAGACAGCTCTTCCGGCGCCCGGGGGACACATTCGATCCCATCGTCCACTGATTCGGTGGCCAAGGAAGATCCCGGCTCAGCGTACGTACGCACATGTGAACAAACGTCGATTGACTTGTTCGTCGGGGGCAAGTATCTTGGCGCCTGGTCAACCGTAGCGTGCGGTGACATAAGAAATGGATGGCTTTGGGCCGAAGCAGCGCTATTGGAGATTCTATGAAAAGATCGTACCCATTCTGCATGGTCATTCTCGCAGCAGCATTCCTGACAACCTCGTGCGCGGTCTTCACGGGTGACGCTTCCGGCGGCAAGCGCGTGGCGCTCTTCGACGGCAAGACCCTGGACGGCTGGACGGTCCTCAACTGCGAGGCTACCGTGGACCATGGAGATATCCTCCTCGTGGCGGGCAACGGGCTCGTGCAGACCGAAAAGCAATATGGCAATTTTATCCTGGAATTCGACTGGAAGGCCCTCCGCGACGAGAAGTGGGACAGTGGGGTCTATTTCCGTTACGATTCCGTCCCGGAAGGCCGGCCCTGGCCGGATCGCTACCAGGTCAACCTCCGGTACGACATGGCTGGCCACGTCGGCTCCCTGGAGGACGCCCGCACGGAAGGCCTGGTGAAGGCCGGCCAATGGAATCGGT
>CP070782.1:1335595-1338257 GCA_020346325.1 Phycisphaerales bacterium | reverse complement strand
CGCTCCTGATGGAACGGGGCCGAGACGACGATGAGCGTGCGGTATCCTTTCGCGCGAGCGTGCCGGATGAGCGCCTTCGATTCGATCAACGTATGCAGGATCTCCGTCGGCTCCATGGGGACATCTTCGATGGCTTCTTCGGAGATTCCGGACGCGATCATGGCTTGGCGGTACGCCGTCGCACCGATGTAGCCGCACTTGGCGTCACAGTCGGAAATCAGAATCTTCCCCGCCATCCCGCGTTCGAGCAGCTCGCGCGCCACGGGGAAGACCGATCCCTGGTTCGGTTCGGTCTGGGCGAAGAGATACGCCGCGTCCGCACGCTCGGCCGGCAGCGTGTCACACAGGATTCTCACCAGCAATTCGATTCGTTCGTTCACCTTGGCCTCAGATTGATCAGGCAGCCCCTGTGAATAGGTCAGCACGGGCAACAAGTTGCCCATCGTACGCCGCTCGGCGCAGTCGTCAAGGGAATTGCCTCGTTGATGACACGATCAATTGCGTTGTCCCGATGCGTTTCTTATCATGGAGGCTGCTCCAGACGTGTAGTGCCGAGCTTGGAAAGGTGCAACCATGGGCCTACAGACGCGACGACAGTTCCTTCGGGCCGCGAGTGTTGCGGGCGGATCGTTGGCGATGTCACTTCTCCTGAGACGCTCGGTGCGGGCCTCCGAGAGAACGCGGCGGGCGCGGAGGCCAAACATCGTCTTCATCCTGGCCGACGATCTTGGCTATGGCGATTTAGGGTGTTATGGACACACCGATATCAAGACTCCCGTTCTGGATGGTCTCGCGGCCGAAGGCGTGCGGTTCACCCAATGCTATGCCAACGGTCCGGAGTGCTCTCCCACGCGGACGGCCTTTATGACGGGTCGCTATCAGCAGCGCGTCGGTGGGCTCGAATGCGCCATCGGCACGGGCAACGTGGGCCGCTACGACGATGCGATTCGCCTGCGCGAAACGCACGATCTGGGGTTGCCCGTCACCGAGACGTCCATTGCTCGGATGCTCAAGGATGCTGGCTATGCCACGGCCATCACGGGCAAGTGGCATCTTGGCTACGAGCCCAAGTTCGCTCCGCACTTGCACGGCTTCGATCGCACGTTCTATTGCATTGGTGGCGGGATGGATTACTTCCACTACCTCGACACCGTCGCCGGCTACAGTCTCTTCGAGGACGGCCGACCCATTCGGCGGGAAGGCTACTTCACCGACCTGGCCACGAACGAAGCGGTCAAATTCATCGAGGACCACCAGGACAAGCCCTTCTTTCTGTATGTCCCTTACACGGCGCCGCACGCGCCCTTCCAGGGCCCGAATGACCGGTGTCCTGACCCGCTGCCCTTGGATTCGCCGCTCTGGAACCAGGGAAAGGCGCCGTCCGACGTGTACCTTGCCATGATCGAGCGCATGGACACATGTATCGGCAAGATCCTGCGCACGCTGGACGACACGGGGCTGACGGCCGATACGCTCGTGATCTTCGTCGGTGACAACGGCGGCACGGCCAGCGCCCGCAACGCGCCCCTGTCGCGCGGCAAGGGGACCACGTTCGAAGGCGGGATTCGTGTGCCCGGCATCGTGCGCTGGCCCGGCTATCTCAACGCCGGTCTCGTCAGCGATCAGGTCTGCATCACGATGGATTTCTCCGCATCCATCGTCCGCATCGCCGGCGCCCAACCACCGGCGGATCGTCCGTTCGACGGCATCGACGTCATCAGGCTGCTCGAAGAGAAACGCCCGCCGCAGCGCCGCACGCTGTTCTGGCGCGGTCGCCGGGGGACGCGCACGCGCTGGGCCGTGCGCGACGGCAACCTGAAGTACGTACGCGAACACACCCCCGCCAAGACCTCTGAATACCTCTTCGACCTGGCCCGTGACATTGGTGAGCAGCAGAACCTGCTGGCCACCCGCCCGGGCGACGCCGCTCGCCTGAAGGCCCTGCTCGCCGACTGGGAACGCCACGTTCGCCCGTCCCGCTGACGAGCTCGTCCCAGGGCACGATTCTGAGGGAAAGGCGTTCCGGTGACACAAATCCTCTTATCGGACGGTGCGTCGCGGCCCAAGTGAGGATGTGGTGTAGAAAAAAGATACTGGACAAAGGGCAAATAAAATAGCCCTCTGCAGGGGTGCTATGTCCGGTCTTTCGCCTACCTGCCCGCATCCGCCTGATACAGACGGGTGAGTATTCCCAAGAGTCACGGGTCTTTTTCTGGGCGCAGCCAAGCCTGATTGCCGATGACCCGGGCGGTGTCAGTGTTTTACCAGACGTGTGGGGGCAACGTGTCCCAGGAGTTTGGGACAAGAATCAGACGACCAGCAAAGGCAAGCATATCTGCTCATCGTTACGAGCACGTGGGTCTACAGTGACCGCGTCGACCATCGGTCCGGTCTTCGTTTCTCCTGTAGGGGAGAGTGGAGACCCTTTGCCAGGAGAGTCGCATGGCGCAGGAGAGCAAAAACGCCGGAGTTGCAGAACAGGAGGTCTCGACCAGGGAAGGCAAGTATCTGACGTTTGCGCTGGCGCAGGAAGAGTATGGTCTGGAGATTCTGAAGGTGTGCGGTCAGGACATCGAGGACCGGCCGCAGTTCGGCGCCGCCACCGGTACTGATTTCATCCTGGGGATGGGCAAAGTTGGCGAGTCGGTCAAGATCCTCCTCG
>CP070782.1:1331307-1335495 GCA_020346325.1 Phycisphaerales bacterium | reverse complement strand
TGCCCGCAGCAGGGTCATGTGCCGGGATTTTCCCCCACGCGTAAGTAGCCGTGAATGTAGCTTGTGCTCACCTCCTTTCGACGGAAGAAGGCTCGGGGGACCGAGACGGTCGTCTGTTCGGGGGACAACACCTCCGGCGTTTGCCATCAGCAATGTGTCCGCGCCACACCTTCATCGGGACCTCCGAGTCTGGGTTGCTGTGCTCTCCGGCCTGGCCTCGATCGTGTGCCATTGATTGTTCTTGCTCTACAATGACGCGAGTCGGGCCGCGGAACAAGTGCCTCCGAATAAGTTCATGTATATCATTTGGCGGCCATACCGGCAAGTGAATTTGTTGCCAGGGTCCGTTTCTGTATCGGTACTTGTGGGCCCCGTCTTTAGCCCGCGGCGGTGCGCGCAGACTCCGAGAACCGACGGTTTTCGCCCCGGGCGGGAGTTCCTGTGAGGATGCTCCCACGGCACTGCCGAAACCGTCGCTCACCGTCTCAGTCAGCCCGGCCCGGGGAAGGGGACGCCTCCTGCCAGTTGGCAGGGTCGTTGCCGTAGCCGGTCGGGTCGATTCGGTGCAGCGACAGGCCCAGACCGTTCGCCTCGGCCGGCCAGGAACGGTTGTCGTAGACGAGGCGATCGACGCGGATCCAGTGGCGCTCGTCTGGTCCGTCCGGGTCGCTTGGTTTGCTCACCTGGATTTTACTGCCATCGTCGGCCAATCGGCCGCCGCCCCATTCGAGGACCTGGACGTCGGCCGGTACGGCATAGGCCATCTCGAACGCGAGGGTGTTTTTTGTCAGAATCAGGCATTGGCCCGGTGCCAATGTCACCGGTTCAGCCGTCGGCAGGAGCAGTTCGATTTCCGGATTGTCGGGGTCGTCGGTGAAACGCCAGGGGGCAGCGCGGTCGGCGTCGTACAGCGTCACCGGGGCGTCACTGACGTTGAGCAGTTCGACGTACTCGGCCTCGGCCAGTTCCGCGGGATGGTACATCACCTCATTGATCACGATGGGGCCAACCTGGGGTTCAGCGTTGGCCGCGCCCGGCGTCGGCCCATTCATGGCCACGAAGTTGTACGTGCCCGTGCTCTTGCGGTAGCGTCCGAGTGAAACGCCCATCGCCGAGGCGCCGAACCGCTCTTCGTCGCAGTAGCCCGTCAACGCGCCATTGGCGCCCGAGTGCAGGCGGAGTGTTTCGCCGTTGCGACTGAGGGCGAACGGGTCGTGGCAGCCGGGGTCGTCGCTGTTGCCGAACTGTTCGCTCTGGAGCAGTACCTCGTATCCGCCGGGTGCGATCGTCGTGCCGGCGGCGATTTCGTATTTCATCAGGTCGTCGCGGTCGTCGCTGAGGAACCAGCCGCCGATGGAGATGGTCCGGCTGGTGGTGTTGTGCAGTTCGACCCAGTCAGACTGGCCCGTTTCGGGGTTGGCCATCAGTTCGTTGATCACGATCACGCCGAGTTCAGGGACTTCGCCCGTATCGTCAAAGCCGGGCGAGCCGTCGACGTCGGCGCTGGGCCGCCAGGCGGCCTTGTCGCCCCAGCCTTGCGGATCGGTGGAAGCGGGGGCCTTGACCGTCAACGAGAAACCTTGACCGTCGGTGATGTCGTACCAGTCGTCCTGGAAGCGGAAGTTGTGGATGCGTTGTCCGGCGGCGTCCGTCAATTCGAGACGCTCACCTCCGTTGCGGAGATTGCCCGTGTACTGGCCGGCGATGGGAAGGCCTGGGCCGTACCAGGCTTCGAAGGCGGACGTTTCTTCGACCACCAACACGTAGTCGCCCGGCGCCAGCTCGATGCTCGGGAAGGTGAAGTCGATACCGTCGGTGAACTGGACGAGGTTCAGGTTGATGGTCTCGGCGCCGATGTTGGTCAATTCGACATATTCGGTGGCTGCGAGATCGTCGCTCTCGGCCGGATGGTACATGATTTCACTGATTCGCAGACTCGCGGCGACCGGTCCCACGGCGAACACCGCCTCGTTCAACGCGCTCCACGTGGCGCCGTTGAGCGCTCGCGCTTTGACCGGCGTGCTGATATCCAGCGCGATGGGGCCGGAGTATTGAGCGGCAGTTGGTGACAGACCACCCGGAGTGCCAGGGGTGGCTCCCGCGGATGCCGTCAGTTCCGCCGAAATTAGGAAGTCAGAACTCGTGCTACCGGCGTTGAGGCCGTGGATCGCGAGAATGTTGGTGCCCAGGCGAAGCTGGTCGATGGCGTCCGAGACGTAGAATGTCTCGAAGCTGATGGCATCGAGATCCGAGTGGTTGTCTGTCGCCTCGGAGTTCCACGCGGCGGTCCCGTCGAACATAACCCGCTGGATTTCCACGCCATTGAGGTAAGCGATGAAACCATCGTCATAGCGCATCTTCAGGACCAGACCGCCGGCGTCCTGGAGGTCCTCAGGTGTCAGTTCGAAGGGTATGCGAATATAGCATCCGGCGTTGCGACCGTACATCTGATCCTGCACGTCGATGCTGAAAAACTGTTCGTAGCCGGTGCTGTGCTCGTAGCCAACGCCTCCGCTGCCACTGATCCAGGCGGAGTCGTCGAAGTCCGGGTCGCCGCGCCAGGCCTCATCCACGGCTTCGGTGGGCACCAGAACCTTTTTGAACGCATCCTCGGCTACCAGCACGGTATCTTCTCCCGGCGCCGGAGCGACGCCCGGCACGCGCGGGTCGCTGCCATCGAGCGTGTACCAGATGTCACCGGCTCCAGCCCTCATCGATACGGCGCTGCCGATCTCGACCTGGCCTCCGTGCTGGTAGGTCCCGTCGATCTGGAAGACCGGAGCGCTGACATTGGGGTACCAGCCACGCGATCGGAGTTGATTGAGCACGATCTGCGAGCGTTGCTGGAGATAGGTGTCCAGCAGCCAGTCGCGCTCTTCGACCCATTCGACGTCCCGCGTGTAGGGCCTGCTGCGATGGTTGTCTCCCCATCGAGCCGACTCGCCGACGACGGCACGGTCGACCTCGTCGAGCCGGATCTGGTAGAGCGCGGTCGCGCCTTCCGGGGTCAATACGCCGCTGTTGAAGAAACGGCGATGCACGTGGTCGGCGACGCGCAATCGGTATTCTTCGCTGGCCAGGAGTCCGTAGTGGACACCGGTCGGACCGCCGCTGTTGTTCCGCCCCGTGACGTTGTCACTGAGCCCTTCCATGCAATGCTCGGCATCCCAACTGTGGTAGCGCCACAGGCCTTCCGCGTCGACGCGACTGCGCGAGGCGTACCAGTTCTGGTGGGCCCAGTCGGTGTTGCCGACATAATAATTGGCCAGCAGATAGTCGATGAGACCGGAAACATCGAGGTGTTGTTGAATCTCCCCGTACTGACCCGCGCTGGCCAGGTTGACCATGTCGCGATACTCGGCGGACGAACCGTTGACGACCCTTCCGGACTGATGTTTGAGCACGTCGTAGTCTTCGGAATCGCCGCCAAAATAGGACGCGGCGAAGTGCTCGTCCGGCCGCTCGTGCAGCCAGTAGAGACCCCAGTAGAGGCCGTTGAGATAGAGGTGCACATGGCGACCGCGCGGGCCATAGCCGCCCATGGCGTTCTGGAGGTCCGCCACGAACTGATCGCGCGTGTACTGGGCCAGATCGCGCTGGCCGGCCCCGGGACGACTGACGCCCACGCCCCCGCCGTAGGCCCAGCTATTGTTCATGCGCGCATCGACGACCAGCGTATCGAACTCCTCGGTAGCGTCGTCACCAAAGACGGGATAGCGCAGCTTGGTAGGGCCGTAGGCGGCCTGAAACTTCAGCCGCATGGAGAGCTTGTCCATCTTCCAGCGCTGGGGGCTGGTGCCGCCCACAATCATCACGGCACAGTCGATCTGGAAGCCTTCGCGGTCGTCCGCGAAGATCAGTTCGGCTGAGACAGGCCGTTCGCTCAACTCGCCTTGCGGATAGATGCCCCGGCCACCACTGCCAAACCAGTTGTCCTGGCGCGTGACCAGCGACAGCGTCGGTACCGCTTTGAGGTCGTCCTTGATCGTATCGCGGTAGAGCGGGTCATCGACCACGTCCGGGTCCATCTGATAATCGCCGGAGCCGGTATGGCCCCAATTGGTGGGCCAGCCGAATGGCCTGGCCGGCTGACGAATCACGTCGTCGAGAAAGATATAGCTGTGCGTGTCGATGTTCGTCGGCTTCCAGCCCGGCTTGAGCGCCACGGCGCGCAGGCACGTGGTCGTA
>CP070782.1:1322371-1331207 GCA_020346325.1 Phycisphaerales bacterium | reverse complement strand
TCCGCGCACGACCTCGATCCGCTCCACGTCCTCGATCAGGATGTCCTCCGCCTCGACCAGGTCGCCGCGGGCCAGCAGCGCGGACTGCTTGACCTTGTTCTCCAGCTCCCGCACGTTGCCCGGCCAGGGATAGTCCAGCAGAACCTGTACGCAGCCGCTGTCGAACCCCGTGATCGGTTTGCGGTAGCGGCCCACGTGCCGGCTCAGGAAGTGCGTGGCCAGCAGGGGGATGTCCTCCTTGCGCTCCCGCAAGGGGGGCACGTGGATCTCGACCGTGTTGAGGCGGTACAGCAGGTCGCGACGAAACCGCCCCTCGGCCACTTCCCGGGCTAGATCCGCGTTGGTTGCCGAGAGAATCCGCACGTCGACCGTGCAGGTCTTGGACGAGCCGATCGGCTCGAACTGGCCGCCCTCCAGCGCGCGCAGCAGCTTGGCTTGCAGATTCGTCGGGATGGTGGCGATCTCATCGAGAAACAGCGTGCCACCGTCGGCGAGTCGGAAGCGGCCCATGCGATCGGACTTGGCATCGGTGAACGCTCCGGCGACGTGCCCGAACAGCTCGCTCTCGAAGACGGTCTCGGGAATGCCGCTGGTGTTAACCGTGACCATCGACTGCTCGGCCCGGGCTGAAGCGGCGTGCAGCGCCTGGGCGATCAGTCCTTTGCCCACGCCATTCTCGCCTGTGATCAACACGGCTGCATCGGAAGGGCCCACGCGTGCAACGGCCTCCAGCACTGGTCGCATGGCGGTCGAATCGGCGATCAGCATCTGTTCAGTCTCGCCACGCAGCAGCAGGTTTTCCTGCTGAAGTTGTTGCTCGCGTCGCAGCGCCCGACCCAGCTCGATCTGCGTACGCACGATCGCCAGCAAGCGCTCGTTCTTCCAGGGCTTGGGCACGAAGTCCCGCGCCCCGCGCCGCATTGCCTCGACCGCCAGCTCGACGCTGCCCCAGGCCGTGATCACGATGACCGGCAGCGTGCTGTCGATCTTCTGGATCTCCGAGAGCAGGTCCAGCCCCTCCGCGCCGGAAGTGTTGCCCCGGACGTAGTTCAGGTCCATCAGGACCACGTCGAAGTCGGACCGCTGGACCGCGGTGATCATGCCCGCGGCCGAAGAGGCGGTCTCGACGCGAAACCCTTCGGGTTTAAAGAGCAGGCGCAGGGCCCGCAACACATCGGGCTGATCGTCCCCGATGAGGACTCGTGCCGTCGATTGAGTGGTACTGTTATCCAAGAGAGACCTTCCACACACTTTGCCATTCCGGCTCACTCCGGTGGCCGGGTAACAGATACCATTGTACCTAAAAGCCCGGCCTTCACGCCACCCTTGCCTCCAGCAACTGCCGTGCCACCGGCCGCCAGCACCGATATCGTTCGGCTAAGACTCGGATGCTGTCCGCTTCCGGCAATCGCCCTGTCCGGAAGCGGACACGGCAGACACATGCCCCGTCGGCGCGTGTCATCTCAGAGGTCCATGTCGAGACCGTGCGCCACGCAGTGGTCTTGAATAGTAGCGAGCACGATCTTGCCGTACTGGCGGCGCTTCTTCTCGCCCACGCCCTTGACCTCCAGCAGTGCCTCGGGCGTCGAGGGCCGGTTGCGAGCCATCTCGCGGAGGGCGCGGTCGCCAAAGACCAGGTACGCCGGGATGCCCTTGCGGCCGGCCATTGTCCGCCGCAGCTCGCGCAGCGCCTCGAACAGGCCTTCGTCCACACCTTCCCAGGAATCCTGGGCGACCTTTGCTACCCTCCCGGGGCCTTTAGCCGTCTTCTGCACGGGTTTGAGCAGGCGCGGCTGGCCCTGGCCCTTGAGGACTTGCCACCCCGCGGCGGTCAGCCTCAGCACGTTGTACTCGCCCACCTTGGCAAGATAGTTCTGGCCCACGAGCTGCTCGATCCAGTCGTGGACGGCGTGCTTGGTGTGCTCGCCCAACAGGCCGTGGGTGCTCAATTCGTCGTGCCGCCGCTCCAGAATGCGCTGATCGCGCGAGCCGACCAGGACCTGTGCAGTGTAGCTGCCGCCGAACTGCTCGCCCAGCCGCGCCACGCACGAGAGGATCTTTTGCGCTACCTCCAGCGAATTCGGCAGGGAATCGAGTTCGCCCAGGCAGAGGTCACAGGCACCGCAGTCGGCCTTTTCCAGGTCCTGTCCGAAATATCGCAGCAGCACGTGGTGACGACAGGTCCCGCCCGTGCAGTAGCTGTACATTTCGTTGAGCTTGCCCAGGGCGATCTGCCGTGCTTCGGGCTCCATCTCGCGCATCAGGCTCTTCCAGATGCCGTAGTCGCCACCGGAATAGAACAGCGCGCACTCAGCCTCCAGGCCATCGCGTCCCGCTCGGCCGCTTTCCTGCTGATAGTGTTCCAGTGATTTGGGCATGCCTGTATGAATGACGTAACGCACGTTGGATTTGTCGATGCCCATGCCGAAGGCGATGGTGGCCACGATCGTGTCGATCTTCTCCTTGATGAATCGATCCTGACTGTGCTGCCTTTGCTCGGCGCTCATGCCGGCGTGGTAGGGCGCGGCGCGATAGCCTTTCGCGCAGAGTTCGGCGCATAGGCTCTCGACGTCCTTGCGGCGGATGCAGTAGATCACGCCCGATTCGTTGCGGTGCCGCACCAGCACTTCGCAGACCTGCTTGAGCCGGTCAGTGCGATGGTGCACCTTGTAGATCAGGTTGGGCCGGTCGAACGAACCGATCAGCGTTTCGGGCTCGTGCAGGTGCAACTGTTCGGCGATGTCACTCCGCACCTTGGCCGTGGCGGTCGCGGTGTAAGCGCCAACGGGGACTTTGCCAAAGCGCTGCTTCAGAATGCCGAGCTGCCGATACTCAGGCCGGAAGTCGTGTCCCCACATGCTGACGCAGTGCGCTTCGTCGACCGCGATGAACGACAGCTCGACCTTATCCAGCAGGCTCAGGAAGCCATTGGAGACCAGGCGCTCCGGCGCGACGTACAGCAGCTTGAGGGTCTTGTCGCGCACGCGGGCGATCGCCTCATTGTATTCATCCGGCGTCAGCGAGCTGTCGATGCGGGCGGCTGCGACACCGCATTCGGTCAGTGCATCAACTTGGTCCTTCATCAGCGCGATCAGAGGCGAAACGACGATCGTCAACCCGTCCAGCAGCACCGCCGGCGCCTGGAAGCACAGCGACTTGCCCCCGCCCGTCGGCAGCACCACGACCGAGTCCCGCCCGTGCACGATGCACTCGATTGCTTGTCTCTGTAGGGGCAGGAAACTGTCGTAGCCCCAATACTTCGCCAGTGCCTTTTCGATATTCTCAATCACGACGATCCACCACGCGGATAAGTGCAGGTTCTCGCGCCATCCCTCCAATGCCACGCCGCGCTTCATCGCCACTATCCTACGGACTATCCCCCGCCGCCGCAACCCTCATTCTCGAGGTTTGCCGCCGACGCGCATCGGGGAGGCTGGAGACTGCAGGCCGTAGGATGTAGGCCATTGGCAACACATCGCTGGGGCCTCTTGTTCTTCTCTCTCCAGCGTGCTGTCCGGGTGGCAGGCTCAAGTCGGTGGGACTCGGGGATGGCCTCAAGCGCAGGCACCTCTCGGGACGTGAAATGACAAGAAATCTGTTTTTTTCTGTTCTTTCCCGCGCGGTTGCGTCGATACTCCGGATAACTTGAAGCAATCGAGAGGAGGCATCGAGTACGTGACGGCGAGGTAGGGATTTCGGTCGCAGAGAGAAGGACGAGTATGGCCCTGATGAAGGACAACCGTTTCGTTACGACTTCTGAGCCGTTCGGCGCCGGTCTAACGATCACGCCGCAAGAGCAGTTCGTCACGGCCGTGTACCAGGCCCTGGACGAGGCGACGGCCGATAGTATAGCGCGGCTACGGCGCGACGAGGGCATCGTTCCTACCTGTAAACGAGGCTGCTGTCACTGTTGCCGCTACCACATCGTGACGAACATCGCTGAGGCTCACACCCTGGCGCAATACATCAAGCGGGAGTTCTCCGCCGAGCAGATCGACGAGTTACGACGGCGCACGCAACAATGGCACGCCTGGGACAATTCGCGGCCGGGTCGGCATCCGTTGCCCTCGGCCGCCCGGCCGATCGACTTGCTGCGGAACAGTCCGTATTGCCCTTTGCTGGTCGACGGTGCGTGCAGCGTCTATCCTGTCCGGCCCGTCCCCTGTCGCACGCATTTCGTTCGTTCGGGTCCGCGGTTCTGCCGCGCCGCCAGTGATCCCAAAGCCACACACGAGGCGCCCGTCGTGCTCACATCCATCGTGACGGCCGCCGAGCCGTCGACTCGCGCGCTCCAGGAACTCATCGAGCACGCCGGCCTGGATTTCTCCCGCACCCTGGCGCTCCTGCCGCACGCCTTGGCTCTGCACATGGGCTGGGATTTCGCCGTCGGCCCGTGAGGCCGCAGGCAGCGCCCATCAAGAAATGCGACATCGAGGTTGGCAGCGATGAATCCTATGGGACTGCTTTGCATGGGCATTGGCGTTTTCGCACTGGCCGCGCGTGTCTGCGATTGGGATTGGCTCATGAAGGCCCACAAGGCCGGTTTCATGGTCACGCTACTGACCCGCACCGGGGCGCGCACTTTCTACGGCCTGCTCGGCCTGGCCTTGTTCCCCCCTCGGCACCCTCGCTGACCTGGTCATCATCGATCCGGCCCGAGACGCCACTCGCTGACTACTTTTGTGTTGATCTCCTGGAGGCTTCGCGCCAGAATGGAGTGCGGCAGATCGGGCGACGCGGGGCGAGAGATGCAGATGGTGGCAAGCCCGATGAGGCGGACTTCGTGTTTGTACTGCGCGATGGCGTTGTAAGCGCGCGGTCCGAAGAGACGACGGCAACTCGGCAAACAGAGCGGAGTCTAAGTGGAAGGTCGATCATGAACAGCGAGCGTGTATTCTATCGGCGACGGGATTTCCTCGGTTTGAGGAGCGTCGGGATGGGGGCCATTGTGTTCGTGCTGGTCTTGGTGGGTAGTGTCCTGGCGTCGACCGGCACTGAGTCAGGCACGCTCCAGGATCTCTACGAGCAGGCCCGGCAACTGGCGCAGACGCCGGAGGGCCGCGCCGAGGCGATGGCCCAGTACCATCGCATCATTGAGATCCATCGCGCCAACGCCAGGACGTACGAAGCGGCGCTGCGACAGCTCGCCAAAGGCTATGGCGAGGCCGAACAGGTCGAAGAGGGGACGCGCTTTTTCATCGGCCTGGCGCAGGAGACGTGGAATGTGCAGCGCTCGGACCCGTTGCGGGAGATCCTCAATCAGTTGCGGCTCAAGTATCCTGAGCAGGTCGATCAAGTCATCGCCGAGATGCAGTCATCCCGGTCGCGCACGCGGTCGGTTCCGCCCGTAGCGGCTCAGGATCTGGCCCAGGCCATTCTACAGCGCGACGATCCCTTGCTGCGCGAGAAGGGGCTGGAACGTCTGGCCGCAATGCTGGCCGAATCCGCCTCCGACGCTGACAAGCAAAAGGGCCTGGCTACCCTGCGCTCGGCGCTGACGGCCAAATTCGATCGCGCACCATTTCGAGATCTGGTTTTGCCCCTGCTGGCGTCGGACGACGCGCAGGTCCGGGCGCTGGCGCTACAGTGTCTGCCTGGGCTGGAAGCGACGGCTGACGATCTGCCTGTGCTCATTCCCCTGGCGCAGGATGCCTCGGCCCAGGTGCGCGAGCGGGTCGGCGGCGCCCTGATCCAGTTGGGCAAAGGCGAGCGCGGCGAGATCGTCATCCCAGCCCTGATGCAGCTCCTGAAGGACGAGGAGTCGAAAGTGGTCGAGCAGACGATTCGCTCGATGTGGGGTCAATACGCCGCACCGGACTTCGACGCGCTGTTGATCGAACTGTCCTACGAGCAGAAGTATCACCACAATGTCATCTACTTCTGCCTGAGCACGATGCGGAGCAAGAGCCCGGCGGTATGTCGCCGATTGGTGGAAGTGCTGGCCGAGCCCGACTGGAACGACAGCGGACGCGCCGCCTGGGGGCTGACCTACGGCGTGACCGAAGAGGCCAAGGCATTGGTCGAAGAGGGACTGCTCAAGGCCTTGCCCGAAGAGACGCATGACTACACGCGCCAGAACGAACTCCGCGCCCTGGCGCGCGTCGCCACGGAAAAGTCGCGGCCCTATCTGACGTCAGTGGTCGAGTCGGACATGGAGACCGACGAGACCAGGGACGCCGCACGCCGGATCCTCGCCGCGCTGGATAGGCAGCAGGGACGGTGACACGCGGCGCCTTGTGAAAAGGGCGAGAAAAGCGCCTGCACGAATATGAACCGAGGCGCCTGGTTGGGTGCCAGGCGCCTCGGGGAACCAACGGATGGTGAGCTCCCAGGTCAATCGACTTCGTACCATTCCTCGGTGAGGGAACTGTCCAACATCCAGTTGGCCTCGAGCAGGGCCATATCGACGTCGTCGACGCGGCAGTCGCCGTTGAGATCGCCGACCAGCGGGACATAGTCGGGCAGGGACTGAGCGGCGGCGCAGCTATCGCTGTAGACGTTGATCGTGACCGTGTCGGTGCCGATGTATTCGCCGTCAAAAGCCGCCAACTGCAAGACGTATTCGCCCAGGGCCGGCAGGGTAACGTTCGTGTCTTCGGCGGTCGGCGTCTCGATCACGGCGTCTGCCTCATTGGGTTCACTGATCACCTTCCACTGCACCGTGTAGGGCATGACGGCGCCGTCGTCGGCGACCGTCGCGTCCAGCGCCCCGATGCGGGGTTCGCCTTCCAGCCACGTCACGATGTCGGCGCCGGCGTCCACCTGCGGAACCAGATTGTCGGAGAGGAACGTGAAGATCGGGCCAAAGATCGGATCGTCGTCGCTACCCACGTAGACATCGACGGCCCAGTAGTACCGCGTCTTGCGCTCCGCCTGCACGACCACGGAGCTGACGTTTTCGGCGCTGACGATCTGAATCGCCTCCGGATCGGCGAAGCTCTCCAGCGCCTCCAGGTCATCGGTAAAGTAAACGTCTACCAGTACAGGCTCGCCCGGCACGCACGGATCGGGAAGCGTCCAGCTCAGCTCCACCTGGCCCGGTGACACCAGGCCGCCGTCGGCGGGGTGTGGATCGAGCAGGGCGGTGGCCGTCACCGTGGTCTTGCCGGGGTTGGTGACATCATAGTCGACGTGCAGGATGCCCTGACCTTCGTAGGCGACGAGCCAGCCGTCGTCGATGAAGGTTTGCAACGTCTCGGTATCGTCACCGTCGAGGATCAGGGTGCCGGCCCCGACGTCGACCAGGCCGGATTCGCTGGTCAGCCGCAGTTCGTCGGCGTAGATCGTCCCGCCGCGCAGGTTCACCGTGCCGGTCCCGGTCAGGCCGGGGACGACGAGGTTGTCACTGAGTTCGACGGTGCCGCCGGTCATGTTGAGTGTGCCGGTGCCCCGCCAACCGATTTGCAGCGACCCGGTCGCGAACCGCCCGCCACTGATGTTCAAAATGCCGTGCCCACTGGGACTGTCCACGCCGACGTATGCACCGGCAGCCGTCAGCGATCCACCGGTGATATCCAGGTTCGTCGGCACGCCGCCGTTGCCGACGCGCAGGGTCTCGCATTCGGCGTCGATGCCCTCTTCGACCACGCAGTGCGTATCTGGCGGCTGATCGATCGACGCGGCATCGAGGCTCGTCGGGACACTGCTCGTGCTCCAGTTCTCGGCCGTACTCCAGAGCGAGTCGGCCCCAGCGTCGTTCCACATGATCTGCGCCGAGGCACTTTGCGATAGAACCAGCAGTGCGACCAGAGAAACCAACCACATCATTCTCTGAGACATCGTCGTCCTCCTTCAAAAACGGTTGCTTCGTTCTGGTGACAGACGCCCGCCGGGGCGCCTCGTTGGCCTTCGTCCATGGTGTTCCCGCGCATCCAATACTGTCATGATACCATTGGGCTCCGCTGGCCCGCAATAGTCCGGAGTGGCCTTCCGGGTGCAATTTCTGTCAAGATGGCTGAATCCGGCCAAAAAGCGGCCTCCGACCTTCTTTTCGATCGGCCACGACCCCAGGTTTCTTGTTGGCCTTTCACGGGAGGGCCCCTACAATGACCGGATCGGCCCTGAGATCCGAGGGGATGTCCCGGGGGCGGAGAAACGAACCAGAACCAGCGCCATCGGCGCGGACCTTCGAGTCTCGTGAGGACACCAGCATGAAAACGTTCTCCACCATCGTACTGATTGTTATGACCTGTTCCGTCTGCCTCGCCGTCGACCTACCCCGCAGCACGCCGGAAGCGCAGGGCGTTTCTTCGTCGGCCGTTCTGGAATTCATCGATGCGGCTGACCGTGACATCGACGCGCTGCACAGCTTCATGCTGCTGCGCCACGGTCACGTAATCGCCGAGGGCTGGTGGGCGCCGTACAACGCCGCATCACCTCATATGCTGTATTCGCTGAGCAAGAGCTTCACCTCCACCGCGGTCGGGTTGGCGATCGCTGAAGGCAAGCTCAGCCTGGACGATCAAGTGCTGAAGTTCTTTCCGGACAAGGCGCCGCCGAACCCGAGTGACAACCTCGAGGCGATGCGCGTTCACGACCTGCTCCGCATGTCCACGGGCCAGCAGACCGAACCCCCGCGCACGGCGAACGAGCCCTGGACCAAGACCTTCCTGGCCCATCCGGTTCCGTTCCTGCCCGGCACGCATTTCCTCTATAACACCTCGGGTACGTATATGCTCTCGGCCATCGTGCAGAAGGCCACGGGCCAGACCCTGCTCGCTTACCTCACGCCGCGACTGTTTGAACCGCTGGGTATCGAAAACCCCACCTGGGAAACCAGCCCGGAAGGCGTCACTACCGGTGGCTATGGTTTGAGCATTCGCACCGAGGACATCGC
>CP070782.1:1318232-1322271 GCA_020346325.1 Phycisphaerales bacterium | reverse complement strand
CTCGACCGTCACGCTCTTGGCCAGGTTGCGCGGCTTGTCCACATCATGTCCGCGGAGCACGGCGGCATGATAGGCCAGCCACTGGAGCGGAATGGCCGTCAGCATGGGCTGGAACAACTCGGGCGCATCCGGAATCGTGATGAGGTGATGGGCCAACTCGCCGATCCGCTCGTCGCCTTCGGTCCCCACGACGATGACCTTGCCCCCGCGAGCCCGGACTTCCTCGATATTGCCCATGATCTTGTCGTACTGCGGCCCGGCCGTGGCGATGAATACGGCGGGCATCCCGTCGGCAATCAGGGCGATCGGTCCGTGCTTCATCTCCGCCGCCGGCAGGCCTTCCGCATGGATGTAGCTGATTTCCTTGAGCTTCAGGGCCCCTTCCAGCGCCACCGGATAGTTGAACCCGCGCCCCAGGAACAGCCAGTTGTCTTTGTTGACATTGGCTGCGGCGATGCCGCGGATGCGGTCCGACTGATGAAGAATCTGCTCGATCTTCTCGGGAATCTGGGCCAGTTCTTCGATGTACTGGGCCGCCTGGTCGCTGCTGATGTGCCGCCGCCGTCCCAGCTCGATGGCCAACATGCTCAGCACCGCGACCTGAGCACTGAAGGCTTTCGTACTGGCGACACCGATCTCCGGACCGACGTGCAGGTAGATGCCCGCGTCCGTCGTCCGGGCGATCGTGGAGCCGACCACGTTGACGACACCCAGAACCATGGCGCCGCGTTCCTTGGCCTGTTCCACCGCGGCCAGCGTGTCGGCAGTCTCGCCGGACTGGCTGATCGCAATGACGATCGTACCGTCTTCGATGATCGGATTGCGATAACGAAACTCGCTGGCGTATTCGGTCTCCACCGGAATGCGTGCCAAGTGCTCCAGCAGAAACTCGCCCACTAGGCCGGCATGGAAGGCCGTGCCGCAAGCGGTGAAAATGACGTGTCGAGCCCGCGTCAGCTCGCGCAGATAGTCGCGAATGCCACCGAGCTTGATCTTGCCCTCCTGGGCGTCGATCCGTCCCCCCATGCAGGTGCTCAGCGCCGCCGGCTGCTCGAAGATTTCCTTGAGCATGTGGTGCTGAAAACCACCCAGCTCGATCTGATCGAGGGAGAACTCAATCTGCTTGAGATCCTTGGTGATCGTGACATTATCGATGGTCTTGGTGTGAAATCCATCGGCGTTGATGGTGACCATCTCGTTATCGGCCAGGTAAACGGCCTGCGTGGTATGCTCGACGATGGCGGCCGCATCGGAGGCCAGGATATGTTCCGTATTGCCCACGCCCAGAATCAGGGGGCTGCCGCGCTTGGCGCCGATGAGGACGCCCGGGAAGTCCGCACAGACAATGGCCAGGCCGAACGTCCCATGGAGTTTCCGCAGCGCCTGCTGGACGGCCCACTCGAAGGCGTTCTGGCCATCCGGCTTGCCCGCCTCACACTCATGGCCGTAGATGTAACCGATCAGGTTGGCAATGACCTCGCTGTCGGTCTGGCTGACAAAAGTCACGCCCTCGCTCTGGAGCCATTTCCGCAGCGTGGCATAGTTCTCGATGATGCCGTTGTGCACGATGGCGATCTTCTGCGTACAGTCCACATGCGGATGGGCATTTACCGTGTTGGGTTCGCCGTGCGTGGCCCACCGGGTGTGCCCAATGCCGAGCGCATCGCCGCAGCACGCCTCGTCCAGAATCTCCTCCAGCGCACTGATGCGTCCGCTGGTCTTCTGGACGCGAATCGTGCCATCGTCCAACAAGGCAATGCCGGCCGAATCATAGCCGCGATATTCCAGACGTTTGAGACCCTCAACGAGAATCGGCTGAGCGGCCTTCTTTCCCAAATAGGCAACGATTCCACACATGCGTCTATCCCCAAAACCAGTCGGCTCGGTATCTTATTGTGAATCGACAGATGCCGGCGAAGACTCTATCCAAAAAAGGAGAAAATCACACCCTCCCGAACATCGCTCGCCTGCACGCCATTATCGGCCCTGTCGAGGCCGGCGGCAAATCATTTCTCCTTAATCGGCGTATCAGTTATTCTCATTTGACGGTCTTCAGGTCCTCCGCGTACACTCTCGGAATGATCGTCGTAATTGATTACAATGTGGGCAACGTCAAGAGCGTCTGCAACGCCCTTCGGCACATCGGCTGCGACGTCGAACTGAGCCGGGATCCGGAAACCCTGGACAAGGCCATGGGGCTGGTTCTGCCCGGCGTGGCGGCCTTTGGCTACGCCATGGAGGCCCTGGGCTCGGCGGCCCAACTGGTCAAGCGGGCGGCGGCCCAAGGCAAACCGGTCCTGGGTATCTGCGTCGGCTACCAGATGCTCTTCGAGCAGAGCAGCGAGTACGGCCCGCATGAAGGCCTGGGCCTGATCAAGGGCAATGTGGTCCCGCTGCCGACCGACGAGGTGGTGCCCCACATGGGGTGGAATCTCGTGGAACTCCCCGGTGACATGGACCTGTTTTCGGACTTGGGCCAGGCCAAGCATTTCTACTTCGCCCACTCCTACTACGCCCAAGTGACGGATGAGCAGGCCAGTGTCGCGCACACAGACTATGGGTTCGCCCTGCCGGCCTCGGTCCAGAAAGGCAACGTCTACGGCGCGCAGTTTCACCCGGAAAAGAGCAGCCGACAAGGGCTGAAGGTCCTACAGAATTTCTACGATATTTGTGGTCGGAAAACGGCGGCATGCTAACCAAACGCATCATCCCGTGCCTCGATGTCAAAGACAACCGCGTCGTCAAGGGTGTCAACTTCCTCAACTTGCGCGACGCGGGTGATCCCGTGGAACTGGGCGCGCGCTACAGTGACACCGGGGCCGACGAACTGGTCTTCCTGGACATCACCGCCACGATTCGTTCGCGCAAGACGATCGTCGACCTCGTCGAACGCGTGGCCCAGAATGTCTTCATTCCGTTCACGGTGGGCGGCGGGATTCGCGACGTCGAACAGATCGACGAGTTGTTGCGCAGCGGCGCCGAAAAGGTCTCAGTCAACACGGCGGCCGTGCAGAACCCGGATTTGCTGGCCGAAGCGGCCCAGCGCTTCGGCAACCAGTGCGTGGTCCTGGCCATCGACGCGCGGCGCTCGAAGACGCGAGAAGGCCACTGGCAGGTCTGCGTCAAGGCGGGTTCGGAGCCGACGGATATCGACGTGGTGGAATGGGCCGTGCGCGGCGAGGAACTGGGATCGGGCGAAATCCTGCTGACCAGCATGGACGCCGACGGGACCCTGGCCGGCTATGACAACGAATTGAACAAGGCCGTTTCGGACGCGGTCAACATCCCCGTCATCGCTTCCGGCGGCGCCGGCCAGCTCGACCACCTGTACGATGCGGTGGTGGAGGGCGGCGCCGACGCGGTGCTGATGGCCTCCATCACCCACTTCGGCGACTTCACCATCACGCAGATGAAAGAATACCTGCGCGACCGCGGCCTGCCCATGAACTTGTAGAAGACCGCATGGGCTGAAAGCCCATCCTACCTACTTGGCAAGAAACACACCATATCCCTTTGCTATTTCCTTAGAGTGAGCAGTATGCCCTGACCTGGTGCGAGCCAGTGATGCTCGCCTTCCAAGTCATCGATACGGCCGTGGTAGGCGCTGACGAACTCAACCTTGCCTGGCTCTTTGAACGTTACGTGGAAATACGTCGAGTCGTGCAGGCTCTTGTTCACCACCATCGCGAAGGGTTGACCGTTGGGTCCCTCGAACTCACCCACCAACAGGTCGCGGCCCCTGACCTTGGAGAGCCACCGACTCGTTCTGCGGCCGGAGCAACCGCGCGGCACCTTAGGGTAGTGAAAGACGTTGACGCTCTTGAGCGTCAGGTAGACCTTGCCGATACGGTGCAGTTGCAGATTGACATTACGAAGCATGGCCCATGTAGGGGTCTTGTGGCCGAATTGATCGATGGGAGCCAGGCGGTAGTTGCCAATGGCGGGCGCGAAGTACGTGAACCAGGCAATGCCACGACCACCATAGGCCAAAGTGGTGTAGAGCTGAAAACGCAACCCGGCCTCGGTGGGCTCGGCATAG
>CP070782.1:1314742-1318132 GCA_020346325.1 Phycisphaerales bacterium | reverse complement strand
CTTGCATTGGTGTGATGCCAGTACGTTGCTTCGTACTGTCATCCTGAGCCAGAGGCGAAGAGCCTGCCCTGAGCGCAGCCGAACGGGATCTGGGCTTGGCCTGAGAACGACCGTTGATCCCAGTCTGGAGCCAGATGCTTCACTGCGTTCAGCATGACACCTTTGCGCTTGCCTGGGCCCTTGTGGCATCATATGTGTGCATATCCATCTAGAACGGCCTGACGATGGACTCGGACAGGTCCGCCAGACCGGCCACTTCCGCATCGGACAGTGCCCGATTGAAAACGCGTATCTCGTCGATGAGCCCGGCAAACTGGTTATCCACCGCCCGGTTGACACCTACCGCAATCTGACCGAAGCGAGTGTCGGCCACGTTCAGCGTTGTCACGAGCAGACCGTTGTAATAAAGGTCGGTCGTCACACCGTCACAACTGACCGCCAGATGGACCCACTCTGTAGTGACCGGACCCAACACGGCGCTGCTCGAACCGCGATAGTGGTAGTTACCCGGATCCGTACCATCGAGGTCGATCTGAAAGTCGGCACTGCTGCTGTTGTTGTTGAACAGGCCTGAATACTGCGGTTGGCCCAGAGCATCGGTCCGCGCCCAGAGCGAGACACTGTAGGCCGGCCAGACCTCTTCCTGGTCGAACGGATGAACCACGTAGTCGACAATGGCGTCGAGTTCGATCGCCTGACCGACTTTGCCGGCCGCGTAGCCCGGTTCGCCCACCACGTCACCCGGGTAGTTTCCCGTGCTGTCGTCGGTGTTGCCTTCGAATTCGTAGTAAGCCGCCAGGTTCGGATCGTCTGCCGGCGGCAGCGCCGGCTCGATCCATTCGGCGGCTTGCGGATAGAGACGGATGTCATCGACGAAGATCAGCCCCGAGCTTCCGGCCCCTTCGATGCCCAAAGTCAGGCTGGTGACGCTCGACAGGTTGGCGCCCGCAGCCGCCAGGTCGACGATCCACGGCACCCACTGCGGGCGCTGGAGCACGTCGGCCACGCCACCGTACATCACCTCGGTGTTGTCGATTTTCAGGTAGAGTTGCCCGCCGTTGTTGGTCGCTTGGCCATAGACGAACAGGGCGAGCGACTGGATGCCGTTGGCCGAGAAGTCTTGGGGTGTGTCAAAGGTCAGTTCTGCCTCGGAGACGGTCAGGCCGCCCGTGTTGTCGTAGAACAGCGGCATGGACTGGGCGCCGTTGCGCACGATGGTCTGCTCGGCGAATGGCTCTTCGAGATAGCCGACCGTCGAGCCGGTCTCGTTGATCCAGCCGTCGATCCACGTATCGTAGATGCGATTGTCCTCGTCGTCGTAGCTCTCGAAATCTTCCACGGCGATGAACGCCTCGGTGGCAAAGCTCCAGGTTTGGCCTTCCCATGTGCTGATCGCCTCGGCCTCGTTGACCTCATCAACGCGCCAGCAGTAAGTCGCGGCCAGATCGAGCGGGCCGGGGTCGACCGCGCTAGCGGCGACCGAGTCGATCAACTCCAGAGCGTTGGGATCGGTGCCGAGATAGACGTTGTGCGCGGCCGCCTCGCGACCGGGTCTCCAGGCGAATTCCGCGTTGGCGCTGACGTCCGTGGTGCCGTCCGCCGGCTGCGGCGCGCTGGCGTGGACCGGGATCGACAGGAAGCGCACTTCGCTGAGGCCCGATTTGCCCATCACGCCGAAACTGCTGTTGACGGTCAGGCGCACGTACCGCGCCGCGACGCCAGCGAAGTCGATGGTGGTGTTGGCAGTGTACCTTTCCTGAGCCGTCGCCTGCGCCAGTTCCACCTCGCCCAGACTCACCCAGTCAGCCCCGTCGGGGGAATACTCGATGGTCGCATTCTTGACGCCGAAGCCGAGCAGCAGTTCGAACTGCACGTTGTAGTTCCAGACGAGCATCTGATGCAGCTTGTAAACGCCGTCGAAGGCAAACTCGAGGGTCAGAGGTTCATCGGCGCTCGGGGTCGCGGCCCACATGTCTCCGATCTCGGTTGAGTGCTGATCGTCGGTGTTGAGGCCGGAGCCATTGACCACGTTTTCCGGCTCGGCTCCTTCGTCCGGCGTGCCATTGGCCACGGCCGTGACGTTCTCGATCGGATAGGCCAGCAGCTCGGTTGTGAAGCTCCAGACCTCACCCTGGAAGAGCGTATTGTCCGGGGCGCTGTTAACTTCGTCGACGCGCCAGTAATAGGTTTGGCCGAACTCCAGCCGGCCGGTATCCAAGCTCGTCGCCGTCTGGCCTTGGCTGAGCAGCACGCCCAGCGGATTGCCGCGATCGGCATTGTTGACATCGTCCAGATTTGTGCCCAGGTAGACGTCGTGCATCGCGGCGAATGTGCCGGCCGTCCAGGCGAGCGTCGCGTCACGCGGCACATCGGTCTGCTTGTCGGCAGGAACCGGTTCGCTGGCTAGTTCCGGCGGAATCCCCAGCATGGCCACCTGGATCTCTTCGGCACTCAGCGCCCGGTTATACAATCTAACATCGTCCACAGCACCGGGCCAACGGGAGCCGGTTGCCATCCCCTTGTGGGAACCAATCAGATAGCCACCTTCGCAAGTCTCCATCGCCTTTTGGGTCGGATTACCGGATGGTTCTCCGTTGACATAGAATTGAATGGTATCGGCCGAGCCACCTTCGACGACGGTCAGAGCGGCATGATACCACTCGTTCAACTCCACGGTAAAGCCCGAACTAAAATCTCCAACGCCCACATAGGTGTTGATGACACCATTGATCGTATAGAGCCAGGACCGCCCCGTTCCGTTCCGGTCCTGCTGCTGGAAGACGTAGTTGGTTGCCGTCGTATCCGTGGTTCTGATCCAGGCCATCATCGAGAAGTCGCCTTTGTTGATGACCGCCTGGTTGCTGTTCGCGGGAATTTGAACGTACCCGGTCGCCCCGTCAAATTGTAAGGCACCATCTATTACTCCCGCGACCCACTCCAGAGTGCCATTGAGTGTCCCGTGGCTGGCGTTGCCACTGGAATCGACGGCGGTCGTGCCGGAGCCGTCATCCAGTTTCCACCAGCCGACGAGACTGGGGTCGCCGGCCTGCACGCAGGGGGGAAACATCCACCCGAGAATCAAGAGCATGATAGAAAGACGCACCAGCTTCTTAAACATGACAGTCCTCCTTCATAAGAAACCCTGTGTTGTCTCCGTTCCCACCTCACGCTATCGATACCCCGACCCGAGCGATCCGTCTCACCGATTGTTCGGTGCGATGTAAGCCTGCGCATTGTAGTTCATCACCCCGCGCGCCTCCCAGGCGCTGAACGATTCGACCCGGCCGTCCAGATAGCCGGCGTTGAGTCGAATCTTCGGCTGCTGCGCCATCGTAGGATCTTTGTACACGTAATACGGCCCGACGCGTACCCCTTGTTTCGACGGATGTG
>CP070782.1:1306481-1314642 GCA_020346325.1 Phycisphaerales bacterium | reverse complement strand
CTTCGGTGGAACCTGGAATCCGGGGCAGCCAGGGGGACCGGGCTCGAATATCGAAGTTCTTATCAACGGATCTTGGGTCAGTGTTGGAGTGATTCCTCGGAATTACGTAAATGTATTCTGGGGGTTCGTGTCGGATGTGCCTTTTGCCAAGGTGCGCCTCCAGGCGTATAACAGCCAGGGATGGTGTGAAACGTATGAGTTAGACGATATGGTCTATACTGCGCTTGAACAGTTCTTAACGGGTGGCGGTCAGATCGTTGCCGGTGACGGCAAGAGGAAAGATCTAAACGTAGTCTCCTTTGCCGGCAACCTCGGCTACACGGGGGACTTTAGCTTGGTGGGCCAGTACCAGTTCCATCTTCACAACGTTTCCGTAGATGCCCTTGACGGTGCCATTTTCCACTCAACGTCTGTCCAGACTTTGGGGTTCTATAGAGACAGTGGTGATGGTCCAGCTCCGCCCTCAGCCTACGCCAACGTGGCGTACTACAGCATTGATGGGCGTCTCAAAATGAAAGGCGGCCAATTTGAGGATGGTTATACCATTTACGCCTATGTAGCCGACCGTGGAGAGCCGGGCGTAGACGACTCCATCAATTTTGCGCTATGGAATGGCGGAGTCATGTATTCATCGACCTGGGACTTTCCACACGATTCTTCCATTGATGTGCCAACCAATACGGTAATGGAATTCCTCGCGGCCGGAAACCTCCAGTTGCATTCTGAGTAAGAAGTACTAGATCAATTTGATGGGTGCGAATTCACAGACAAACGGGCCAGCTTTACGCTGGCCCTTTGGTGGTGTCTTGAGCTTTACAAAACAACCATGATATTCCTGGCCCGGTGTTATCTGGAAGGCTAACCTGCTGGTCATTCCTGGGCCAGTCGCAACGAGACTCTTTCGGTTCACACGGCCTCGTGGTATTCCGGAGGTCGAGGCGTAGCCGAGAAACGAAACGCGCTCCGGTATACGTTCCAGTTCGGATCACGCAGCGTTTCTGGCCAAGGGCAAGCCTTCCTACGCCGACAGGGCCCGTCCCGACACCCCAGGAACTGCTAGCGTCCTACCACCTCGAGACCTCCTGAGCCTTCCCATCAATCGGTCCATCTGCTCGATTGCGGGGATTTCTCCTTGACGCCGAGCCTCGGTTGCGTATGATGTATATATAACGACATACGTAGATGCCAATAGCAGATCGTAAATAGCCGATAGTCAATCCGGACGGCAGGTGATGGGCAGGCAAACGCAACAGAGGATGAGGGGGCGGGGAGATGCCTGGAGAGGTCGGTGGCAGGTTCGGCCGGGCGCGGTGGTCGAAATTGCGGATTCGGAAGGCCGAAAGGCGCCAAACAAAGCCAATTTTGGTCGTTTTTGGGCCGAAAACAGGGGTTCGGGGGCGAAACAAAGCCAATCTCGCCGGCCGACACGGCCGCGATCTCAGATCCATTCGACCACGCTCAGGACGGCTGCGCCGGTTTCAGATCTCAGATTGTTGCTCGGGGACTGCCCGGCGGCGCTGTCATCATTCGTGCAAAGCAAAGCCAATTTCTCGCGGCAGTCGATTACGCTAAGCTCTTTCACATATTGGGGTTACCGGAGGTGCGGCCGATTGGGCGGGAGAAAAGCAAAGCCAATCAAAGCCAATTTGCTGGCTGGCGGGGTCGGGCGAAAAGGATTGCTGGGGCCCGGCGAGCGGATAGAATGGGGCCTGCGTTTGGAAAAATCCCCAGTATAGCGGCGTGCGGTGCGCGCCCGGCGTTTGGAGTAGCGATAGCAGTGCGAGTGGCTTTAGGTCAATTCAATGCGACGGTCGGCGACCTGTCGGGCAACGTCGAGACGATGAAGGGGCTCTGGGCAAGGGCTGTGGAAGGCGGGGCCGACCTAGTGGTCTTTCCGGAGATGGCGATCTGCGGGTATCCGCCCGAGGACCTGGTGTACAAGGCGCATTTCGTCGCGGACAACCGCGTGGCAGCGGAGCAGTTGGCCGCGGACTGCCCCGACAAGACGATCGTCGTCGGCTTCGTCACGCGTTCAGGCGGCCACGTCTACAACGCCGCGGCCGTGCTGGAAGGCGGGCGCATTACGCAGGTCTATCACAAGTGCCTCCTGCCCAACTACAGCGTCTTCGACGAGCAGCGCTACTTCAAGTCGGGCACGCAGCCGCTGGTGATCTCGGTGGGCGATGTGAACGTCGCGGTAACGATCTGCGAGGACATGTGGGACAGCGAATGGCTGACCGATTTTTTGGCCGAGGCCAGACCGATCCACCTGGCGCTGAACATCTCGGCCTCGCCCTTCGATGTGGGCAAGATGGAAAGCCGCGGGCAGATCATCACGCGTTGCGCCAGTGCCCTGCACTGCGGCGTGGCCTACTGCAACCTCGTCGGTGGCCAGGACGATCTCGTCTTCGACGGCCGCAGCATCCTGGCCGATGCGACCGGCACGATCGTCGCCCGAGCCCAGGCGTTCGACGAGGACTTGCTGATCGCGGACATTGAGCCCGACGGCGGGAAGGTAAGCATTACACCGACACAGGCAGTCGTCGCGCAGCCGGAAACGGCGCTGGACGAAGTCTATCAGGCGCTGGTACTTGGCACGCGGGATTACACGCGCAAGAACGGCTTCAAGAAGGTCCTGCTCGGGATCAGCGGCGGGATCGATTCGGCGCTGACGGCCGCGATCGCCATCGACGCCCTCGGCGCCGAAAACGTCATCGGCATCACGATGCCGTCGCGTTTCAACAGTCCCGAGACGATTGCCGACGCGAAGAAAGTGGCGGACAATCTCGGCTTCGAGTTGAAAACCATCGCGATCGAACCGATCCTCACGCCATTCAACAAATCGCTCAGTGCCGTGCCCGGTTGGGACGATCGGGGCATCGCGTATGAGAACCTCCAGGCCCGCATTCGCGGCACGATCCTGATGTCGCTGAGCAACCAGTTCGGCGCGTTGGTGCTGACCACGGGCAACAAGAGCGAGACGTCGGTCGGGTACAGCACGCTCTACGGCGACACGGCCGGAGGATTCGCCGTGATCAAGGACGTGCCCAAGACGATGGTGTACCAGTTGTGTGCGCGGATGAACGAACTGGCCGGGCGCGAGCTGATTCCCAACGACGTCATCACGCGGCCACCCAGCGCCGAGCTGCGGCCCGACCAGAAGGACGCCGATTCGCTGCCCGACTATGATACGCTCGATACGATTCTCAAGGGTTACGTGGAGCAGGACAAATCGGCGCGGGAGTTGGTCGATGCGGGGCTGCCGGTCGAGGAAGTGAACCGGGTGATCCGGCTGGTGGACCTGAACGAATACAAGCGCCGGCAGTCGCCACCGGGGATTCGCATTACGCCCAAGGCCTTCGGCAGGGACCGCCGCCTGCCGATTACCAACCGCTACCGCACCAGCGTCGCCCCGGCGCACCAATAGCGCCAGAGGGCGGACGACAGGGGGCGCGAGCGAGACAACTGAAAGGGAGAGGCCATGGCCGAGACAAGAGAGCCGAGCCGCTCGGACCGAGACATGACAGGGCAGAGAGGGGTCTCCGGCATTCTTTTGGATTGGGGCTACCGCGTGTTGCTGGGGCTTTGCGCGACACCGGCGCTGCTGTCAACGGTGTTCGTTGTCGCCTACTTCGCACACAGCGATTCGGCCCCGCTGGTGTTCCTGCGCTGCGCGCCGATCCCGCTGGCCTGCGCGGTGTTGATGTTGCCCTGGCGAATCCTGCTGAAGACGGGCGTCATGCGGGTCGTGACACTGATCGCCGCCTGCTTGGCCGCCCATCGACTTTATTCCATGTCCACGACGTTCAAAGCACTGCAACGCAGCCAGAACTTCTTCGTACTCTGTTGCGTGATCTTGGCAGCCGGCGTCGTTTCCCTGGTCCTCTACGCGCATCGCACGAAAAGAAAGACGTGGCCGGCCGTGGTGGGTATTGGGCTGGTCCTGGTCAGCTTCATCTTCGGCACGGGCAATCCGCAATGGTCGCGCTACATTTTCATCTGGCAGGTGTATTACTCTCCCTGGAAGACGGACGCCGCCAACTTACCGACCAATCGGGGCGACATTCGTTCCGTGCTCCCGAAGTATACGGAGTGGGACGCGCGCGGACGCAAGACGACCGAATGGACGCACCCCAACGGCAACCTGCTGCGCACGGCGTACTATCCGAACGGGCAGAAGCGAATGGAGCGGCTGTACGCCGAGGGACAGTTTGTCACGGCGTGGTATCCCAATGGTCAGATGGAATATCACTACGACCGGCAGACGCGCCAACGTCGCGCGTGGGACCCCAACGGGGCGCCGCGCGACGGCGAGATCCGCGAGACGCTGCCGGGCCGGCATCCGGTCAAGGTCGTCCGTCAATACCAGGACGGATACCTCCACGGAGTCCACCGGTACTGGCATCCGTATGACGGCCCGCTGAGCCGCGAGGAGCCTTACCGCGAGGGACGTCAGCACGGCGTTCGCAAGGAATGGAACGGCCAGGGCGTGCTGATCACGGAGGAGTATTACGTCGACGACTACCGGCACGGGCCCCGGCGACACTTTCGCGCGGACGGCTCGCTCGAATGGGAAGAGACCTACGACCAAGGTGTCCTCCAAGGCGGACGCGTGAAATACCCCGCGCCAAAGTGGCAAGCACAACAGAATGAGTCTTGAAAAAGGATCAGATATGACCCCGGCCAGGAAGCTCGTGTGGATATGCCTCTCATTGACCTCCGTCTCAGGGCTCGCTCAAGAAGACACGACCGTAAGAATCACCCTCGATCCGACGATTCACTATCAAACCATGGATGGTTTCGGCGCTTCGGACGCGTGGCGTTGCCAGTTCGTCGGCGAGAACTGGCCCTTGGAAAAACGCGAGCGCATCGCGGATCTGCTGTTCAGCCAGGACGTCGACGGCCAGGGCAATCCCAAGGGCATCGGGCTGTCGATCTGGCGGTTCTACATCAGCGCCGGAACCACGGAGCAGGGCGAGGAATCGGACATTCGCAATCCCTGGCGGCGCGGCGAGTGCTTTCAGAATCCCGACGGCAGCTATGACTGGTCCAAACTGGCCGGCCAGCAGTGGTTCCTGCATGCCGCCCGCCAACGGGGCGTAGAGAAGTTTCTGGCTTTTCCGAACGCGGTTCCGGTGCACTTGAGTGCCAACGGCAAGGGCTACGCCACCAAAGGGGATACGCGTCTAAACATCAAGCCCGGCAAGTTGGACGAGTACGCGGCGTTCCTGGTCGATGTGATCGAGCATTTTGAGAACCAGGGCATCCATTTTGACTATCTGAGCCCGTTCAACGAGCCGCAGTGGAACTGGGACGGGCCCGGGCAGGAAGGAACACCGGCGCTGAACGAAGAACTCTACGCCTTGGTGAGATACCTCTCGCGGGAACTGTCCGAGCGGAAGCTGTCCACGCAGATGGTGATTGGCGAGGCGGGAACGATCGGGCATATCGCTAAGATCATGGACGACGACGGCAGAGACAACCAGGCCCACTTCTTCTTCAATCCAACGTCGCCCTTCTACATCGGTGATTTGCCTAACGTCGAAAAGACCATTTCGGCGCACAGCTATTTTTCCGTGTGGCCGTTGGATAAGCAGGTGGAATACCGCCAGACGCTGCACGAGGCGTTGCAGCGGGCCAACCCTGAGCTGGGTTACTGGCAGAGCGAGTATTGCATCCTCCAGCGCAACGACGAGATCAGAAGGGGCAACCGGCGCGACCTCGGGATGCCCACCGCGTTGTACGTGGCGCGGATCATCCACAACGATCTAACCTTGTGTCACGCCAAGTCCTGGCAATGGTGGACGGCGGTGACCCAGTGTGATTTCAAGGATGGACTGGTCTATCTCGACGACGGTTCCGAGGGACACACGGGCAAGATGGGCGGACGGGTATCGAGCCTGATGCAGGACGGTGTCGTCCGCGAGAGCAAGCTGCTCTGGGCGCTGGGCAATTATTCGCGATTCATTCGACCGGGGATGGTGCGGGTGAAATGTGACGTCGAGCCAGCCCAATCCGCCGAAGATGGCCTGTTGGTGTCCGCCTACCAGGGAATGCAGGGCAAGCTCGTTCTCGTTGCGGTGAACCTGTCCACCGAGCCGGCCAGGTGCGATCTGGGTGCGACCCGAGCCATGGAGGTCTACACGACCTCCGCCGAGAAGAATCTCGAAAGCAGCCGCCCAGAAGCGCCACAGCTCACGATTCCCGCGCGCGCCGTCGCCACGATCCTGCTGGGCGACTGAATGAACCGCAACCCGGGCCTCGACGAGGCCGGCCCGCGCTGCGGATTACGGCCCGGGCAGCTCATTGACATCGAAGATACCGGCTGGAAACTCCGGCGACACGTCGAGGTACACCCGCTTGATCTGGCTCGTTCTCAGCGGCGCCTTTTTGTAGTCGAAGCGTCGACCCGTCGATTTCTCAACGATGACTCTGGGATACCAGTGGCCATTCGGGGCCTGGACGGCTTCGGTGATTTCCGTCACGGTGATGGAGCCTAGTCGCATCTTGTCCGGGTCGACCTCGGCCAGCCAGTCCTTGTCCTCCTGCCATGGGGCGTCGGGACGCCACTCGGTCAGCTGGCGCACGCACAGGTAGTCGCGGCTCGGGTCAAGGTACCTGAGCCATCGGCTGGGCAGCGACGGCCAACCCCCGGGATCGACGCGCCCCTGGCCCAAGCTCTCGCAGCAAATCAGACCGTTCTGCTGCGCATAATCATCCTCGATGACGTGCGCCGTCGAGGCGATTCCGGGCCAAGCCAAATGACCGAGCGAGGTCAGCGGACCGAATCCCATTTCTGGTGAATAGTCCTTCTCCAGCGGGCTCCAGCCTGTTTCGGCATCATGTTTGGTCGAGCAGTCGTACTCACCATCGTAGAGATAGATGGAGATAATCGCCCGTGGATCGTCGTAGTGCGCTCGGCTCCAGGCCAGCAGTGAAGCAAAGCTGTCGCCCAACTGCTCTTTGCGCGTCGGCCAGTGTTCGTCAAGCACTTCGCCGCGATGAAACACGAAATGACGTTCCTGGCGAAGCTTGCGACCGGACTGGAAATTGACATCGACCATATCGACGACGTCGTCGACAGGGGACCGGTGCGTGATGACCGCGGCGTATTCGCTGGTGGCTGCAGCACGGCAGCGACGGTACTCATCCCAAACGCGCTGGAAGTCGGCCGCCGGCGCGTTGTCGACGATCTGCGCATCTGGGGGAACGCCGAGGTCGTAGACATCCATTGGCCCGGTCGCGGGATAGTCGAAGGTGATGGTGCCGTCCATGATTACGCTGCCTTCGGCGTCGACGCCCCTGACGGCCGCCGCGCGGAGTACCTTGGCATCGGGATCAACGTACAGCGTCAGTGTGTGGGATTCAGTCTTATCCGGCCCAGTGCGAGTCAGCGCCATCTTCTGAATCTGCACCGTTTGCCCTTCGTACCTTCCCATGGTAACGGTCGTTTCGGCACCCTGCTGCTCCAGCATCTTGCGCATAACCTCCAGAAGCACGGTTGGAGAGGGCAAATTCAGAGGAAGAGAATTCATGTAGCTGACGGTCAAGGTGTTGCTCTGAGCCTCGAACTCGTATCGTCTGTGGTTTCGGGCATCGGCAAAAGTCACGTTCCCATTGGGTGACTTGCCAGCGTGGATCTTCGTCTCGAAGCCCACCCACTGCTCGCCCACGTCAGCGAAACCACGCCCCGATCCGGTGGCGCTCATGTGCATCCACGGGACGCGTTCCATGGCCTGGGCAATCTCGGTGAATTCGACGGCTTTGACCACCGGCTCATCGAAACGGGACAGACCGAAGATGACGGCAATGGCGATGATGGCCGCGGTGGCCAGTTGGGTCGTTCGGCTTTCCATGATGGCTCTCCATACACTCGGCTCCGCACGAGCCGCTCGCTCTTTCGTCGTGAGTCCACCGCCCCGCAACGCGTCAGCGAGGACCGCCTCATCCCGAGCCGGGTTCGTGCCGACCGTTGCACTGCGGTAGAACGCTTTGACATCTTTGGTGGACTTCATACGCGTGCCTCCGAGTTCAGCAGAGACCGCAGCTTTTGCATTCCGTACCGACATCGGCCCTGGACCGTGTTGACCGAGACACCTTGGAGCCGGGCGATCTGCGGGAAGGTCATTTCGGCCCCTTCGTGCAGGGCCACCGCCTCGCG
>CP070782.1:1298436-1306381 GCA_020346325.1 Phycisphaerales bacterium | reverse complement strand
GGATCCCCGTCCCCACCATGCTGGCGATCACCACGTACGTCGCCGTGGACAGACCGAACCCACGCTGCAATTCTTCCTTGGCCATTCCCATAATTCCTCAAGGTGCCTCTGCCTTCAATGGTGCCGGTCCTGGCCCATGCTTTCCGCTGCCAGGAGGCCGAAATGCTTTTCTTTGGTGAGCACGACCCAGGCGCGCCAGTCTTTCTTGTCGATCCGGACCGGCGCGATTGGCCGTACGTCGCCCAGCCAGACCAGGAATCCGCACGTGCGGTCCATCAGGGTCTCCCAGACTGCGTCACTGCCTCCGATCTGGGGTCCATATTGCTGCTTGATCTCGACAATCTGCGGGCGCGTGAGATTCGGGTAATACTTCACGTCGGCGACCGTGGCCGTCGCGGAAACCGGACCACCACTGGCCTTGAGAAAGAGCTTGTCACCGGCCTGCACGCGTCCAAACGCAGCGGTCTTACCCTTGGTCAGTCGTGATTCGATAGTCTTTTCTCCGCTCAGGATCAGGTCCAGATACGGCTTCTTCAGGATGACCAGATGGTGGTTCACTGTGGTAGTGGCGCTCCTGAGGCAGTGGTTACATTTTTTTGATCGATTCGTGCACAGCTCTGATGTGGTCCGGCGTTGTCCCGCAGCAGCCCCCCACGATCCGGGCCCCGGCCGCGATGCACTGGGCGATCCCCTCGGCAAACGGCGCCGGCGCCATATCGAAGACGGTCTTGCCGTCCACGAGTTTGGGTTTGCCGGCGTTGGGCTGAGCGATGATCGGTAGATCGGTGGCGGCTTTGAACAAACCGACGACCTGGGCCATCTGACTGGGATCGAGGTCGCCGCAGTTGGCCCCGACGGCGTCGGCGCCGGCTTCGGCTAGTTGCGTGGCGCACTGCTCGGCCGTATCGCCCATCATCGTACGCCCACCTTTCTCCTCCGTCTGAAACGCGATGCACACGAGCACGGGCAGTGACGAGACCTCCTTGCACGCACGCAACGCGCAGACGGCCTCGCGCAGATCGAACACCGTCTCAATGAGCAGGCCGTCGACGCCCGCTTCGGTCAGCACCTTGGCCTGCTCGCGGAACGTTTCGCAGAACTGCGGTTCCGTGTAGGTGCCATAAGGCTCCAGAAGCTGGCCGGTCGAACTGAGGTTGCCCAGCACGTACTGTCCACAGCCGGTGGCCTGATCGGCCAGTTCCACGCCCGCGCGATTGACATCCGGAACCGGGACATCAACGTTGTGCGTCTCGATATAGAGACGATTCATCGTCAGTGTGTTGGTCGTCAGGGCGTCGCATCCGCAGCGGCTATATTCCTGGTGGATCTCCAGCACGGCCTGCGGCGCGTCGAGATTGTTCCGCCCGCGTGACATCAGACCCTGCTGGTCCAGTTGCGTGCCCATCGCCCCGTCGAGCAGCAGCACCGGTTTCCGCGCCAGCAGTTGTGTGAGATTCATGGTCTACCTCGCGTCCACATCCAGTTGCTTCAAGGATTGACAGACCTGGTTGAAATCCTCGTACAGGATTCCCTGCATTCCCGCCGCGACGGCCCCGTCGATGAAGCCCTGTCGGTCGTCGATGAAGACACACCGCGCGGGTGTGACCTCGAGCTTGCGGGCGGTGACTTCATAGATCTCCCGCTCCGGCTTGCGCGTGCCCTCGGCGCACGAAAAGGTCACCGCGTCGAACACGTCGTAGTTGCGCTCGTCGAAGAATTCCTGTGCTGCCATCTCGGTGTTCGACAGCAGCGCCGTTTTGTAACCCGTGGCCCGCAACCGGCCCGCCAGCTCGAACACGTCGGGCCTCGGTGAATACACCGCGCCGAACGCCTGGCCCCACAGGGACGAAACCTGTGGTGTCGGGCAGTTCAGATCGTCACAGACCCTTTTCCAGAATTCCGCCTTGGGAATCTGTCCCTTCTGAAAAGACTCGCCGTGCCGGTTGTGAGCCGTGCTGTAGTCCTCTACCGATACGCCCAGCGCCTTGGCGCAATAGGCCATCAGGCCCGGCGCCGGGTCGTCGATCAGCACGCCACCCCAATCGAATAATACCGCCTCGATTCGTTCCATATCCGTCCATCGGAGAGGTTCGCCCTGTTTACCTTTGGACGATAACGGGGCCGAAAGGGCAGATCAACAGTTTTCTCATCCGTCACGGCCGTCTGTGCCTTGTGACAACCGACCCTGGGCGTTTATAATCGGCGCCGAACCGAGTTCAATGTACGAGTCTTCCCATGGAATATATCCTGATTGCCATCGTCAGTGTCGTCATCGGTGCCGTCGGCGTCGGTTTGGCGGTCTATGCCGCCAGCCGTCGGAAGATCGCGGCCCTCCAGCACCAGCAGCAAACGGAGGCGCAGGCCCGGGCCGTGGCCGAGGAGCGCAACGCGCGGATTCCCGCGTTGGAGACGCAGGTCGCGAACCGGGACCGGCAGATCACGGAGTTGCAGCAGGAGACAACGACGCTCCAGGCCGAGCGCACGGGGCTGAGAACCAGGCTCGAAGAGCAGGAAAAAGCCGCCAAAGAGAAGCTCGCGCTGCTGGAAGAGGCCAAGAACAAGCTCTCCGACGCCTTCAAGGCCCTCTCGCAGGAGGCGCTCAAGAGCAACAGCACGCAGTTTCTGGAACTGGCCAGGACCAACCTCGACAAATACCACGAAGGGGCGAAGTCCGAGCTGGAGAAACGGCAGAAGGCCATCGATGAACTGGTCAAGCCGCTGAAGGAGTCCCTGACCAAGGTCGACGAGAAGCTCGGGCTGGTCGAGAAGGCTCGCGCCTCGGGGTTTGCCACACTGACCGAGCAGATCAAGTCGCTGGCGACATCGGAAGCCGAACTGAAGAGAGAGACGGCCAACCTCGTCACCGCTTTGCGGCGACCCACGGTCCGCGGCCGGTGGGGCGAGATTCAACTGAAGCGCGTCGTCGAGATTGCCGGCATGGTCGAGTATTGCGATTTCACGACCCAGGAATCGGCCGCGACCGACGTCGGCCGCATCCGCCCCGACATGATCGTCCGCCTGCCCAGCGACCGCATGATCGTTGTCGATTCGAAGACCCCGCTGGAAGGCTACCTCGAATCCATCGAAGCCACCGACCCGCAGATCCGCACGGACAAACTCCGCCAGCACGCCCGCGCCGTTCGCACCCACATCCAGAACCTCGGCGCCAAGGGCTACTGGGACCAGTTCGCCCAGGCCCCCGAGTTCGTCGTGATGTTCCTGCCCGGCGAGATGTTCTTCAGCGCCGCGTTGGAGCAGGAACCGCGTTTGATCGAGATGGGTGTCGAGAAGAAAGTAATCCTGGCGACTCCGACCACGTTGATTGCTCTGCTCCGCGCCGTCTCGTACGGCTGGCAACAGCAGCGCGTCGCTGAGAACGCCCAGGCGATCAGCGACCTGGGCCGCGACCTCTACGACCGGATGCGTGTTCTGGTGAATCACTTCGACGAGATCGGCAAGAACCTCGAGCGTGCCACGCAGGCGTACAACAGGGCCGTCGGCTCGCTGGAGACCCGCGTCCTCGTCTCAGCCCGCAAGTTCAAGGAACTCGGCGCCGCCACCAGTGCCGAGCTGCCCAGCCCGCGCAGCGTCGACGACGCCCCGCGCGCCCTCCAGGCCCCGGACAACGAGGGGCCGGACAGCGCGCTTCCCGGTCCTGAGGATGAGCCCGGCTCTACCCCTAAGAGTCCGTAGCGTCCCGGCGCCGTCTTCTTCCACTATTCCTCTGGACCGCGTCTTTCCGTCAGGCCGCGGACGATCTTGTAGATTGTCAGCAGGACGAACCCGCCGACGGCGTGCAGCGCCAGTCCGCCATAGCCACCCGGCCAATAATGATTCAGGATCAGCACCAGGATGCCTACGGCCAAGCTGATCACCCAGCCGATCTCCTCGTCGATCTGTCCGATCTTGAAGAAGCCGCAGAGGAGGATGAACGAAATCGCGACGTATGTATATGGTATCGAAATCATCGTTTCTAATGCCAGGCGGGAATGCCGATTATCACCGAAGGCGGGGCCGCGTTCCCTTCAGCCGATGGCGCGATCCGGGCCAGCGGCATTCGTGCACCGGTTTTCGTGATGACAAATTCGAAGCGCTTTTGGGATTCGTTGTATGTGAGTTGCCCCGGGTCATTTCCGCCGAAACCGGCAAAACCCAGTGCGTCGGTCAGGGGCGTCATCTCGCGCAGCTCGCCTCGGGTCCGCCACACCACCGGTGGCTCGGAGCCTTGATACTCCTGCGCCCCGAGCAGGTACCGCGGCCCGTCTTTGCGAATCTCCCAACGGAACCACGGAAACCAGACGGGTTGATAGATGCCCTGGAAATCGTCGAGCGTCTCGGGCGGCGGGGCCGTGGCCTCGAGCAGGCCCGCCGGCTTCTCGACCCGCGTGAGGCGCTGCCTCTGGCCCGGGACGTAGGATTCTTGCATGCTCTGCCGTTGCCGATCCACGATGCGAATGTACGAAGGCCCCGTCACCCCCGACAATTCGATTGTCGTGCCCTCCAGGGATGATGGCGTCAGCGCCCACACTAGGCCTTCGGGGCCTTGCTTGAGCGGAATTTCGAAGCCGCGACAGGCCGTATAGTACGTGCCATCAATCTCGAAGACCGGAATCAGCGTGCCCGGGCCCTCGACGATCCGGCCGGTCTCAGGATTCCGTTTGGGCAGTCGATACCAGCCAACGATGGGATCGGTTTCGTAGCCGCCCGCGCGAGTCGCATCCGCCGCCGCGTCGCTTGGATTTCGCCCTCCTCTGTTTTCGACAAGGTATTACTGCGCCCGGAGGATCGTGGAATTGTAGCCTGCCTTCAGTTCCTCGGGCACCGCCTCGGCCTCCACGTCCGGCTCGATCCCGTTGAACTCGATCGGCTCGCCATCACTGCGCCAGCGACTGCGCACCGGGAAGCGAATCGACGCGATGCCCGAAGGAAACGACCACGTCTTCTTGGAACTGGACGAGCCGCCGCTCACCGAGCCGAACAGCCGCGCCTTCGCATACCGCCGGAAATCGCGCGCCAACGTTTCGGCCGCTGAGACGCAGCCCGCATCGATCAGCACCGCCACCGGTCGCGGAAAACTCTTGATCCGATCGATCAGGGCGCGATCGTATCCACCGCCTCCGTTGCCGCGCAAATCGACGATCCAGCCCTTCAGCTTCGGATGCGCTTGCAGCGCTTCGTCGATGCCGCCGGGAACGGACGTATCCACCCGCCGCAGGTACATGTAACCCACGTCATCGGCGAGCTTGGTATAGAAGAACGACCGACCCACGCGTTTCAGATCGCCCGGCAGGTTGTACGTATGAGGCCAGCCCCGTGCGGCCGTCTCGCTTTCCACCGTCACCGACCGTTCTTCACCGTTGTTCAGGTAGCGGATCGTGTGCTCTTGACCTTGCTCGCCCCGCAGAGCGATTCGGTATTCGAACAGCCGGGCCCGCTGCGGACTGGAGAAGAACCCGCCCGCGTCCCACGCTTCGGCGCTGCGCCGCTCCAGGAACCGCCGTGCGTCGACGCCGTCGATCTTCGTCACCACCGTCCCGGTCGCCAGGGTCTTGGCCAGATCCTTGGGCGCGTACATGACGACGACGCGTCCGTTCGTCGCGGGAAGAAAGCTCACCCCCGGATAATGCCGCACTGGCCACGCCGGCAGCTTGACCTTTGCCTGCGCGACCCCCAGATGTCCGTCCCGCAACACGCGAATCGCATCGACCACGATCCCCAGAAACGCCTCATCCGATGCACACTCCCGCGCCCTTGCCAGTAGTGTTGGCTTGACCTGTGCCCACGCCGCGCGAATGCCCTTCAGATCGAAGAATGGGTATCTACCGTCAATCTCAGCAAAGAACGCGCGCAAGTCTTTCTCGTAGACGGTCGGCGCCACCGATCCGTTGTCTCGATTCCCATCGTTCGCGCTCGTGCCGCAGACGACGCAATCGACCCTATCGCACAAGACGCCGGAACGCTGGTCATCCCATTCCAGAGAATAGGGGGGTCTCGACTGCCGAGCCGGCCTGCGCACCTGGCGTTGCGTGGGGACGTCCTCGGGCGCCACGTGCAGCTCCAATCGGCCGGCATGCTCCGGGTCGATATCGCTCGGGATGCGAACCCGTACGATTCGCCGATCCGAACGGTGCTCGCCGGGAAAGATCAGCAGCCATTGGCCAAAGCGCCCCCGGTCGGTAACCGTGGAAAAGCGTCCATCCGCGGCGGTGATACCGTCATCGCGCGGCGCACCGACGAAGTGGACCCGGACGCCCGACACCCCCTGGCCGCTATGTTTGTCGAGCGCGACCCCGGCAACCGTAATGCGCTCCGCCAGGTTGGGTGCACCAGACGTCGTGCCCGGCTTGTCTTGAACCTCCGGCCCCCTCGACGGCGGCGCGCGATCCGCGCCCGCCGCCAGAGCCCATCCTGCCAACACCGGCACCACCAGCAACTGACACCGCCGTCTCGCAAAACACTGCATGTCGCTCTCCCTGGAGGCAACGTGCCGTCAACACGCATCAAGGTCTTGCTTTCGGCCGGGCTACCGTGAACGCATAGTAGAAGAAGTAGCTCGTGCCGAACTCTCGGAGTAGATGCTGGAGCACCGCTTTACGGTTGCGCGCCTCCATCGAATCGTTCAGTTGCACAAACCGCTTATACCGTTCGAACGTCTCACGCTTGATGTTGAACTTGTTCAGGTCCAATCGCTGCCGTCGCGCACCATGATATATCAGCAACGCCTCCTGGTAAAGGGTGGGCATCTCGCGATATCCGAAGTCCTTGAGACGCCCGACATTCGCTGCGATTCCGTCAAGACGGCCGGCCAACAGGTAGCAGGCCATGAGATACTCGAATGCCATTTTGTTGCGGCGATTATGCGCCAGTAGCCCCGTCAGCATCTCCTCGATCGCTTCTTTGTGGAGCCTGCCGTGCCCATGCTTCGGTCTGTACGAATTGAGCTGACGAATGTGTGCGGCCTGGGCGGCTCCGAATCCACGGTCCAGACCGCTGAGCATCACCTCTGCGCCGGCTCGGTGTATCAGGTCCTTTCTCAACACGTTGAGATAGGCTCTGGCCGTATCCTCGCCACCTTTGACGATGCTGGTCCAGGCGAGTTTCTCCAATGCTACCCCGAAATTGCCCTTGGCGACCAGGAACTCGGAGGCCAGTTTTTCGGCGAGGTCTACGTTGCCGAGCGCCATATAGGCATCGGCCATCTTCAACTGCGTCATGCAGGACGTCTCTTCCTCATGGGTGAGCAGAAAGGCATGAGGATTCTGCGGGAAGCACAGCATGTCGTAGCCCAGTCTGCCGCTCTGATACAGAGCGCGATTGATGTCGTGATTGCAGTAGATGTTGTACACATTTTTCGGCAGCCGCCGGCCGAGTTCGAGCACTTCGGACCAGCGTCCCTGGCGCGAGAGGGCGTTCATTCTGACGATCAGCCGGTGCGTCCTATCGTAGCTCAGGTATAGACCGAGCGCCGCGATTACTACTGGAAGCGCCGGCAGTGCGAGCTTCTTGACGTATGCCAGGAATACTTTGCGCGATTCGCTGCTGGCACGCTTCTTCTTGCCCACCGTCTTCTTGGTGTGGGCGGCAAGGCCATCTCCCTTCGTGCCAAGCGTCACTTTCCAGACGCCGATCAGCAACACCGTGACGGGGACGAGGGCGTACAACACCGCTATCAGAACGACTGAGGACATCTTCATGCCCGTCGTCCATTCGCCCGAGAACGGGGTGAGAGCGAGAAACGCCTGTTTGGGTGAGATATGGAAGACGTATTCCGCCAGGAGCCAGACGATGGCGGCCGCCGCCGGCGGCGCCAGCAGGGCCCGCAGCCAATCGCGACGGAGAAGAAGATAGATGGCCGTCAGCAGTGCGAAAACCAGAACCGCGCCGGCGCCGGCCAGATGGTAACCGATCCCCACCGCGAAACAGAAAACCACCATGCGCACCGGGT
>CP070782.1:1291883-1298336 GCA_020346325.1 Phycisphaerales bacterium | reverse complement strand
GCGCGCAGGACTTCACCGCGGCATTCCACTTCGACAAAGGCCTGCCCGGTGTCGTAGCCGGTGCCCCATAGCGCCATAAACGGTTCGCCCGGCTCCACAGACCACTTGGGGGCCGCGAAATGATTGGCCACGGGGAGATCGAAGTGAGTGGCTTGCGGGTCCACGACGTGGACCGTGCGTTGGGCCGTGACCGGCTCGCCAAACCGGTCCTGCGTCTGCAGCAACACGCGATAGACACCGGCCTCCAGGACAACACGGATCACCGCCTCGCCTTCGGCGTCGGTTTCGAACTGTTCGGTGCGGACGCGCGTGTCCAGCTCCCACGTGTTTGGATCGGACGCGTCCGGTTCCGTGCCCGATAGCACCAACTCAGGGCGGATGACTTTCTCAGGTTGTCGAAGGGTATAGACTTCGATCAAACCCGCGGCCGGCTCGGGCTGGTCGTCGAGCGACTGCGTCTGAACGACCAGCCGCACCGGCGTATCCGGCGTCTGCCAAGCATCGGCGCTGAGAGTCGCCTGGAGGGCCGTATACCCCACGTTTATCGTGCGTGTATCGGAGCGCGTCTCGCCCGTCGTATCGGTCACGTCGACGTGGACCTCAAAGGCGAAGACCGGCTCATCCTCTCTCGGCACGGACGGATCCGGCTTGGCGGTAAATGGAATTGAAAAAGAGCCGTCTGACTCAGTCATGGCGGTTCCATGGGCAATCATCTGAGGTCGGCCAAAGACCGGATGCCGCCAGGCCCACCAGCACCAGAAGGGAAACCGTACCTGCCGCTCAACGCGCCAGATCACCTCGGCCCCGGCGATCGCGGCGCCAGTGTACGCGGCGGCGCTGCCCGACACGACAACCTCAGCGTCGAGCTTTGGCGCTTCGGCAGGCGGCTCGATCTCGACGCGGAACTTCGGCCGCTTGTATTCCTCAATCCTGAAGAACGCGCTTCCCGATGGGCCGCTTTCTACAACTATCGACATCCGGCCCATCAGGCGGTCTTGCGGTGCCGTGAAACTCCCGCTAAAGGCGCCGTAGTCATTGCATCCGTGCGGTTGTCTGGCGATCTCCTGGCCGTTGAAATCCTTGAATACGATGGTCAATTGCCTGCCCGCCAGCACTCGATAGTCGTCGAGAACCGAGTCTGTACGAATGCAGATACCCTTGTAGTGGATGGTCTGGCCAGGACGATAGAGCGATCGATCGGTGAAAAAGACCGTTTCCTCTGGCAGCTTTTCCGGCTTTTCCACCTTCCGGATGCTCTCTGTCGCCAGCATGTGCCCCTCGTACTCCGCCGTGAGGAGGAAGGACTGATCATTTACGTGGGTGAGATAGAACAAACCATTCTCGTCCGATTGCGTCTGGTCGGCGGGTCGGTACTGCTCTTCGCGGCTGTAATACACCCAACGCGTCACCGTTGCGGCGCCAAGGGGGACCCCGACCCTGGCGTCGAGGACGAAACCTTCGATCCCATTGGCCTCTGTGAGGTTGCGGACAACCAGCGCCAGATTGCTGACCCAGATCAAGGCCGTACTGACCTTGTTGTTGTACTCCTTGAAAGCAGGATCGTGGCTCGCAATCAGCACGTAGAAGCCACTCTCCAGGCCCTCCGGCGCCGGCAGAATCTCGGTGCGCTCCTGGTAGTCCTCCGTCGCCGGCAACTCGACATTCCATTCGAGGACGGGCTCCGTAGCCAGGGCGGAATGGAGGTGTTCCTTGTACGTGTCCGACCACGGAGACCAAGCGAAATCGGCGAACTCGGCCGGCACGACTCGAAAGAAAATGCGAGTCACGTTTTTATAAGTGACATAGATGCTCGGGAGCGGATCGCTCCAGACCCGCTCGGTTTGGATCGCAGCCGATCTGCCCTCGATTCGTTGGATCAAGTTATAGCACAGGGGGCCGCCAATACTTGCCGGATACGCCTCCCATCCGCGCTTTGCGAGTGCCCGAGCCTGCACATAGTTCCCTTCTGCATGGGCGACACGGGCGTATTCGTACAGCGCCCGAGCGAATACCTCATGGTCCTCGCATTGGTCTGCGAAACGCTCGAGGGCCGCCTGATATAGAGCGGCCTTGTCGGGGCCAACAGCCTGGCTGTAACCGAACATGAGCCGGTGCAGGTCGGCGTCGATGAATGCCGTTTTGTCGGCGTCGTCCTGGTGAAAGACCAACAGATCCTGGTACAAACGGATGGCCTTGAGCTTGGCGGAGTCGGCGTCCACAGTCTGAGGGTCCCATTGCAGAAACTCGGCCACCGGGGCAAAGATCGGGCTGTCCGCCATGATTTCGAAAGTGTCCTGAGGCAGGGCGCCAGCCTGTTCCCCCGAGCCGTAGAACGACAGGGCTTCGTGAACCAGGAAATCGTAGAGCGTGGGACGATAGTTTTCGAGAACGGTACCCCTTTCCAGAAGGTCGTCCCACTGACTGATGGGGATGGTCTGCAATTGCTCTGCCGCCGACAGGGCCACAGTAAAGTGACTGTCGACCTCGTCCAGGATACGCGCCAAGTCCCAGGTGGTGATATCCGATCCCGGCGGTTCGGCGGTCTGCGTCCGCTGAACAAACTGCCAGCGGTTTTGCCTGAGGAATTCCCAGTACCAGAGGGCCAGGACCGTCTCCATCACCGGCTGCATCGGCTCTGGCGCTTCGGCCAGCGCCGTCTCCAGCTGGACGATCAGTTTGTCATAGTCCGATTCGAACCAGCCCTCCAAGGCGATTTGCAGACAGATTGCCTTAGCGCTCTCGGCGTAGGCCTGATCTTCCAAGGCCCCGGGGATAATCTCGTCCAGGACCGCTATGGCCGTCCTGGGTAGGCCCCTGTCCATCGCATTCTCCACCTGGGCCCACTGACTGTCGCGCGGTCCGGCCAAAGACAGACTCAAGGTGACCCCGACGACTGCGGCTGTCAAGACGTACATCTGTTTCATGATAGCACCTCCCGTCATGGGACCTGTCGCACCGCACCATAACGCCATCTTACGAGATCGGTCCCGGTGAGCCAACGGCCACAGAGACCGATTTGTGCGACAGCCCATTTCAGATAACGGTCCAGCTGGACATTCCAACGATGGAGATCTTGGAGCACTCCTATGGTCTACGTGCTCCTGCAACTCACTGGCTCGGCTAGTCCATGCTCGGCGCTCAGCAACCGCCTCAACCCCGAGTACTTCCCATTGCCGTCGCACCGACTCCTGACCGTTGACGAGCTGCCCAGGTCTTACGGCATATCGTCGATCAACTGAATATCGTCCACATGAATTCGACCCTCACCACCAGACTGCGGGTCGTTCCGATTGCCAATGCCAATATAAATCTTCGTAACGGCAGTAGGGTTCACGCCGACGAAATCGGCAAGTGGGATTTTCCATTCGATCCACGCCGGGGTCAGAACAGCATTCGGGTCCGGATGGACGACCACCGCAATTTGTCCTGCACTGCCCTCCAGCGCTACATATAGAGGATCTGGATCATTGTCCACGTCACTCCAAAAGTACAACCTCAAGGTGTCGGCTCCGTGGAGCGTCCAGTCCTGCGCCGATGCCCATGCTCGATAAGCCTCGGAGTAATATGGCGGGTTCGCGTTGTCATACCAGAACGGCATGGCCTGGCGACCGCCGTGCACAATAGTCTGCTCCGGCCCCCACCAATAGAGGTACCCTACGGTCGAACCGGTGCCATTGAACCAGCCGTCGAGCCAAGTCTCAAATATGCGGTTTTCATCATCGTTGTAGCTCTCGAAGTCATCGACAATCAGAAATTCTTGTGTTGTAAAACTCCAGACGTCACCGTCCCAGACACTGACGGCCTCGGCCTCATTGACCTCGTCGACTTGCCAGTAATAGGTCGTAGCCAGATTGAGCGGACCCGGCTCGACAGTTTCATATTGCGTCCGGTCGATCAGAGTGCTTTCGCTCCCCAAGATGGTATCGTCCGTGCTCAAGTGAACCTCATGCCAGACGGCCCCGCGGCCGGGACGCCAGGCAAGCAAGGAATCTACGGCTACCTCCACCGCGCCGTCTGCGGGCAGGGGATCGTGAGCCCAAACCGGAATATACAGGAAACGCACCTCACTGAGCCCGACTTGCCCCCTCCCGCCATGGCTGCTCCTGACGGTCAGGCGAACGTACTTGGCCGTCACACCACCAAAGTCGATTGCCGCACCGTGGGTATAGCGGTCCTCACCGGGAGCCTGGGCCAGTACTGCTTCACCGAGACTCGTCCAGGCCTCGCCGTCCTCGGAGTACGCGATGGTCATGTCCTTGACGCCAAAGCCGAGAACTGGTTCAAATTCTTCGTTCCAATTCCAGACCAGCATCTCATGCAACTTATACACCCTGTCGAATTGATACTGGATGTAGACCGGATCGCCCCCGTCAGGAATGCTCAGCCACATGTCTGCCGAGAGCGTTGAGTGCTGGCCTCGGCTGTTGAGGCCGGAGTTGTTGATGGTATTCTGCGGTCCCGATCCCTCTACCCAATCGGTATTGCTACTGACCACGATATCTTCAATCGGCCAGCCAAAGGGAACTGCAGTGAAATACGAGACATCCCCTTTCCATATCCTACCGGGACCGGTCTCGTCCACTTCATCGATCCGCCAGTAGTAGGTCATACCCCATTCCAATCGGCCTGGCTCGTAGGTGGTCCTCTCCGATGGTTGCCGACCGCAGTAAACGTCCAGGCTCTCAGTTGTCGCATTGGCCACAGCCTGCTCGTCTTGCCCAAAGTAGACGTCATACTGCAACCCTGGCGCTGTGGGGGTCCAACTGAGAATCGGCGACAGAATAACGCCTGTGGCGCCGCTGGGTGGGTACGGAGATTCCCACGCCAGCCTCGGATAATCCACCCCTTCAGCAATCCACCAAATGTCATCCGTGCCGTTCTCGGTTTCGTCGATGAAGTCCCAGCCAGCCGCCAAGTACGTGTCGATATCCTGCATTTCGGTCGTACTCTTGCCGGTACCGCCTGCGCTTGTTGCTACACCTGAGGTATTGAGGTCCCAAAAACAGCCGATCGCGTCCTCCAAGCCTCCCCCTGCCAAGCCACCCACACGCCCAGTACCTGTAACCGCGCCGGTGCTGTAACAGTGGGCCACACCCCCCCAGTTCAAGCCCACAAGGCCGCCGACATCCCTAGCTCCACCGACATCTCCCCTACTATAGCAGGCCTCAACGTGGCCACCTTCGTTGCATCCCACAAGCCCGCCTGTACCATCGGTACCGCTGACTGATACGCTACTGTAGCTGGCGGCGATGATGCCACCATTATAGCCCACGAGACCACCGATCCACCGACTGCCGCCCACCGCACCCATGCCGCGGCAACGAATGACAGTACCGAAGTTCTGTCCAATCAAGCCACCACCACCCGCGCTACGGCCACTGATTTCGCCGCTGCTACAACAACGGACCACCAGACCTCCGTCATTTGATCCTATGATTCCACCGACCGGTCCTTCGGAGCTGGAGATGTTCACATCGACTAGCTTGAGGGCCTTGACCTCAGCCGAGTGCCCCAGTCGGCCGAACAGCCCGAGGTAGGCTATGCCGTCAATCGTCAAATGTGAAATCGTGCGACCATTGCCATCAAAGACGCCAGTGAAAGCTGGTGTCTTGACACCGAAGTTCGCTATGTCCTTGTCTGGTGCAATCACAGCCCGATCATACGAATACCCTGACAGATCGATGTCAGCCATAAGCTTGAAGTGCTTGTCCCAATCGCACGGGCTGACACTGAGCGCGTTGAGATCTCCGACTGTGTAGATGAGATAGGGATCACTTTCTGTGCCGTCACCCATTAGGACATCAGAGAGCCCCATCTCTATGGGTTTACCCGGCATATTCTCCCATCGAAGTCTCGGATAGTCGCTGCCTTCATCAATCGTCCAAGCGCCTTGACCATCGCAAGCAACCCATCCGAGGAAAGTCTGCACTATTTGCATCTGCCCCGTGGTCAATCCCGTGCCTCCGCTGCTCGTGCTCTGGCCAGAGACCTCGACGTCCCAGAAACAACCGCTCACAGAATCCGCTCGGCCACTGCCCACCAAGCCCCCGGCTTCATGGTCGCCATTGACTGCCCCGCTGCTGTAACTCATGGTGACATCGCTCTCGTCGTCGTCGTACCCCACCAGACCGCCTACAATCCTAGTGCCACGGACCGTTGCGTCGCTGTAGCTCGTGGTAATGCTGCCCCGGTTGCGCCCCACGAGCCCACCGACGCAGGCCTCTCCGCTGATCACGCCTGTGCTGTAACTTTGGACAATCCTGCCGCCGCTGCTGTACGCCACAAGGCCGCCCACATAGATGTCGGTTCCGTCTATCTCCACCGCCTCCAGACCCACATTGGAAACCACCGCGCCAGAACGTAGCACCCCGAACAAACCAAGATGACTCACACCGGCGATCGTCAGGTTCCAGATCAGGTGACCATTGCCATCAAATACGCCGGTGAAACCAG
>CP070782.1:1288991-1291783 GCA_020346325.1 Phycisphaerales bacterium | reverse complement strand
TCCGGCCCTGACAACCCCGAGGACTTCCTCTTCCGCGGCAAGCTTAACCCTGACGGAACCCGCTCGGGCGGCGGCCAGGAGGAGATGATCGTCAAGATGGCCCGCGCCGGCGTCAACGCCTTCCACTGCCAGATGACTCGGATGCGACGATGCAACTACAAAGACGAAGGCGATGATACCCACACGCCATTCATCAACCACGATCCAGCGCAGGGGCTGGACGAGGATGTCCTTGATCAATGGGATCGCTGGCTGGACCTACTCGAACAACATGGCATCATCGTCCACCTCGAGTTCTACAACGACGCCACCGACGTCGAGATGATGGGCTGGACCCTGGACGCACAGGGCAACCTCCACCCAGATGAGAAACGGTGGATTGAGGGCATCGTCCGGCGTTTCAAGCATCACAGGAACATCCTGTGGGGTATCGAGGAGAGCTGTAACAAGCTGCCGGCTGCCCGGACGGCGCACTTCAAGAAGATTGGCGAACTCATCGCCCAGACCGACAACCACCACCATCCGATCGTGCAGAGCTTCGTCGTCCCCAACGACCCCGAAGGTGACTTTCCCGAAGGCGGCGTCACTTCCGACGCGTACGTGGGCGATCCGCACATCAGCGTCGTGACTTGGCTGCACGTGGTCCCGCACGGTAACGATCTGGAAAAGCAACACCAGGAATACCTGCACTACTACCAGCGCGATGCGGCGAGGTTCGTCGTGATGAAGAACGAGACATTCCATCATCCACGGCGCGGCGCCCGCAGCCGGCGCTACATGTGGTCTTGCGCCATGGCGGGTCTGCACACGTTGGAAGCCTATCACCATGCGGGCGATGCGTCTCATGAGCCGGCGCTGCGCGACGACGGACGCATCAACACGTTCATGGAACAGACCGACTTCGATACCATGAAACCGCGCGACGATCTGGCCGCCGGTTCGACCAAATGGGTCCTGGCCAATCCGGGGCAGTCCTACATCGCCTATACCTATGACTACTCCGGCCCGATGGGCGTCATGGGCATGACAGCCGGTACGTACGATCTGCTCTGGTTCGACACGGTCGATGGCGACACGGTAGTCCAACCCGGTCTCTTCGTCGGCGCCGGCGACGTCACCTGGCCCAAGCCGGACGCCATAGGCAACGAAGTCGCCCTCTACATCAAGCGCCAGAACACCGTCTCGCGGCCACTGTGTTCGCCCAACAAGCTTCACGCTGTTGCCGCCCGTCCTAAGCGCCCACCCGGAATCTCGGGCACGTTCTCTATTGTGGCGGTCGATCCGAATACGGGGGCGTGCGGTGCGGCGGTGGCGAGCAAGTATCCGTCCGTCGGCGAAGTGGTTCCTTTCGTCCGGGCAGGCGTCGGCGCCTTCTGCACCCAGCACTGGCACAATCCCGAGTGGGGCGAGCGGGCACTCGAGATGCTGGCCGACGGGCAGTTGCCCGAGCAGGTACTTGCGACGCTCCTGCGCGACGACGAGCGTCGTGACAAGCGGCAACTGGCTATCATCGATATGTCGGGCCGAGCGGCTCAGCGCCATCCGACCGACGCCGATCCTTCCGGGATATGGTGGGGTGGCGTATCGGGTCGGTACTATGCCTGCCAGGGCAACACGCTGACCGGCCAGGAAGTCGTCTTCGCCATGGCTGGCGCCTATGAAACAACGAAAGGCAGTTTGGCCGACCGTCTGATGGCCGCCCTGGTAGCGGGCGATCGTGCCGGCGGAGACCATCGCGGGCGCCTGGCCGCCGGGATCCGCGTGGCCAAGCACGGTGTGGAGGGTCACTGGCTGGAACTGTACGTCCATAAGAGCAACGACGCCGTAAACGAGCTGGCCGAGAACTACGCCGCGTTGGAACACGAAGCGAAAGGGTCGGCAGCCGTAAGCCCGTGAATGACTCGTTGTAGGAGTTGTGACTGTGCTCGGAGAGCTGCTTTGCGGCGTCTTCTCGATTTGCTCGCTGATGTCGATCAGCGAAGCGAGCGCCAGCGCATTGGTGTTTCCTGGCGAGACCTGGCCCGCTATCCTCTGCTCTATCTGAACCAAGGCAATTGGAGCGTCACGCAGATTCTCGACCCCGCCTTCGTGCAAATGGCCACCTCGACCCAGGTCCCGGCCCGGATGGAAACAGCTTACTTTGACCTGACTGGCCGCTACGGCTTCTTCTGGTGGATCAATGGGATCAAGGCCGACGGTAGGCGTCCCTGGCCGGGGGCCCCACCCCGGACCTTCAACGCCCACGGAGCCGGTCTTAACTTCATTTTCGTCATCCCCGAATGGCAGTTGATCATCGTCCGCCTCTCCCTGGCCCCAGGCGGTCACGTCCACCTCGGCCAGACCGACGCGTCCGTCTGGGGCCAATTCTTCTCCAAGTTGGGCACCGCCGTCGAGGATTGAGACAAAACCCGGCGGCGTCTATCCCCGGCAACATGGGAGCATATATGGCAGAAGTCTCCGGCCGAATAGGGCGCCCGGCAGGATTTCACTCCGCGCGAACCGTTAAAAGGGAAAAGAAGTACAATTATAAGACTGGACAATTAGGCAAAAGGCGTGTATAATGCGTACCATGGGTTATCCAGTGCCCATAATGTCGAAATACGCATATGGAATGGGAAAATCATGTCCAGACGAACTATCCTTCAGCGACTTCTGAGCATCCTCACCATCATTGCAGTACTCTTTCTCGGCGGCCAGGCATTTGCCCAGGGCAACCGCGACGCCGCCTTCGAACACGTCAAAGAGGTCCAGGAACGGCACACCGACGCCCTGATGGCCCGCCCCGGCGTCGT
>CP070782.1:1278217-1288891 GCA_020346325.1 Phycisphaerales bacterium | reverse complement strand
TTGCCCTTGAGCTGCCGCGACAACTCGAACCCTTCCTGCGAGGTCCGCATCATCACGTCGAGGATGATCAGGTCCGGCCGCTCCGCCGTCATCTGTTCCATCCCCGCACTGCCGTCGGCCGCACGGGCCACCGTGTACCCCTTATTCTCCAGAACCACGGTCATCGCCTCGGTGATATCAGGATCGTCGTCAATGATAAGAATCCTGCCCTGTCCCATCGCTTGCTCCTTAGAGTTCGCTCTTGCCCTTCCACTCGATCGCCGGTGACACTACTATGTATAGTCACCGGTCACAACTACGTCAACCACACGCCGACCTTTGCCCCGGCCGCCAGCGCCGGAGCATTTAGCAGGTCAGCTCGGAACGAATCTCCGAAAGATAGTGCTCGGTCTGCTCCAACAGTACGGCGCTGAGTCCCTGCCGAGGCTCGACCACCTGTGGTTCGATGCCAAAGATGACGACCCGTTCGGGACACTGGCCCAGCTCTTCGGCCAGCGCGAGGATGCGCAGAAGATCGGCTTCATGCAGTGACTGATGCGCCAGGACCTTCGTACTACGAACCTCGTCAGGCGTGAACCGCCTGATCGCGCCCGGTTCCTGTCCCATGAAGGCACAGTCGATGAACAGCGCCCTACGCCGGCCCTCGATCAGGTGCAGAACGGTCATTCCCCCCGTTCCCGCATCGACGAAGTCGACATCCGGCCACCGCTCAGCAGACCGGGCCAACCGCTCGATCAGATGTACACCGATCCCCTCATCCGCCATCAGCGGATTGCCGAGACCCAGCACCACGGTCGGTTTCTTCATGGCCCTGGCGTTACTTCACGAATTGCACATCCAGCATGTGCGTCGAACAGGAAACGCAGGGATCGTAGGACCGAACCAGCATCTCCATCTTCAGCCGAATCGCATCCTCTGCTTCGTCGATGATCTCCGGCACGAACTTCTCGAAATCGTCCTGGATCGCCGCGTGGTTCTGGTTCGTCGGAATGCAGATATCGGCGCCGACGCAGTGGCCCTTGCGATCGAACTCGTACTCATGGAAGAGAATGCCGCGCGGGGCCTCGACGCAGCCGCTGGCCTTGCCAGCCTTCGGACTAACCTTCACCTTCTCGTCCTTGATCCCCTTGGTGAGCAATTCATCGATCATTTGAATGCTGGTCTCGACCACGTGGACGGCCTCGACGAGTTGCGCCACGTTGTTCATGAACGGGTTGCAGCAACCCATTTCCAGCCCGAACGTCTGGGCGACGTCTTTGGCCATCGGCGAAAGCAACTGCCCATTGTTGTTGAAGCGGGCCAGCGCCCCGACGGTGTACGAACTGCGATGCCACTTGGTCCATTTGGCCGTCGACTGATCGCTGACGTACTCGTTGGCAACCGTCTTCCAGTCATTGACCGGGATCGTGCCGTCGTAATCGGTGGAGGTGATGTCCCCGTGATAGAACGTGTAGGTCGGCGGATTGTCCTGTTGGAGCGAGACGTACTCGGTCTCCCGCGTGAAGTCCGGGATATTGCCCGCGACCGAGAGTACCGCTTCAGCCACGGCCGTCAGATCGCCCACACAGTTCTTGAGGCGTTCCAGCAACTCGCGCAGTTGTTTCTCGGTGGGGAACTTGGTCATCCCGCCCGGCTTGAGCGTCACCGGATGTGTCGTGCGGCCGGCGATCAGGTCCGACCACTCGTTCGCCAGGCGATGCAGCCGAATCACGGCCTTGACCACATCCGGGGCCTTGGCTGCCAGCGGCACCACCGAGGGCAATCCGAACAAGTCCGGGCTGACCAGGTAGCCCACGTGCAGCACGTGGCTCTGCAACTGCTCGGAATAGTGCATCAGGATGCGGACCTTGTCGGTCTGCTCGGAGACCTCGATCCCCAGGGCATTCTCGACCGCCTTGGTGGAGGCCAGCGAGTGCGTGATCGAGCAAATGCCACAGATGCGGCTCACGATAGTTTGGATGTCTTCATAGCTGCGACCGCGCACCATCGCCTCGAAGAAGCGGGGCGCTTCGGGCACCTGCCATTCGACCTTTTCGATCTGACCGTCGGTGGCATTGACAACGATGTTGCCGTGTCCCTCGATACGGGTCACATGATGTACGTTTACGTTCACTGTCTTAGCCATATATCGTCGGCTCCTGTCTGCTTCCAAAGAGGATCATCTTGGTCTTGAGATCGTCGAGATTCAAATCGTACTTGTCTATGACGTCCTTGGCCGCTTCGACGTTGGGATTGTCGACATACCCCCGGCAGCCAAAGCATCGAAAACCATTCGACGGGCAGCGGGCCCCGCAGCCAGCGCGAATGATCGGCCCCAGGCAGACCTGCTCGTAGTCCCACAGACACGGATTGCCATTGGCCTTACATTCGACGCAGATCGGATAGTCCGGAATCTCCGGCGTCTTGCCCATTACCAGACACCGCACGATGTAGGTGAATTCCTTACGATCGATGGGGCAGCCATGAATACAGAAATCGACGTCGACGACCTCGCCGACCGATTTCGTCGGTTGCGTGGCCAGATGGGGTTTCTTCGCGTCCTTGCCATAGACGCACTTCTTGACCTCGTCCAGATCGTCGAAGTTGTTCTTGAGTTTGTTGACCCCGCCGATGGTGGCACAGGCGCCCAACGCAATCAGGACCTTGGCCCGGCTGCGAATCAGCATCAGTCGTTCTTCGTCTTCCAGGCGCGTGATTGAGCCTTCGATGATCGCGATGTCATACTCATCGTTCTGCTCGCTCATCGCCTCACGCCACTCCACGACGTCGGCTACGCTCAGCAGATCGAGCAACTCTTCTTCCAGGTTCACGAACTGCAACTGGCAGCCTTCGCAGCAGGCGAAATCGAATATAGCAATCTTGGGTTTACTCATGGTCAAATCGCCTCCGGCATCGTAGCCAAATCAGAATATCGGAAAACGGGCCCGTCCATGCAGCAGTAGACGTCGTTGATCTGGCAGTGCCCGCACTTGCCCACGCCGCACTTCATCTTGCGCTCGAGATTCAGGAAGATGCTCTCGTGGGAAACTTCGTGTTCCTCCAGCGCCATCAGCACGAACTTGTACATGATGGGCGGGCCGCAGATCAGCGCGACCGCTGATTTCAGCTCGGTCGTAATCTTCGAGATGAGCGTCGTGACCACGCCCACGTTGCCGTTCCAACGATCGTCGGGCTCATCCAGCGTTTCCAGCATTTGGACGTCGTCGCGCTTCTCCCATTCGGCGATCTCGTCGGTGAACAGCCGCTGGTCGTAGCACTTGGTCCCCTGGAGAATCACTACCTCGCCGTAGTCGCTACGGTTATCCAGCACGTAGTTGATGAACGACCGCTGCGGGACCAGCCCGATGCCGCCGCAGATGAAGACCAGGTTCTTGCCCTTGGCTTCTTCGACCGGATACTGACCATCGCCCAGCGGCCCGCGAATCCCCAGCTTGTCGCCGGGCGTCAACGTATGAACCGCGTTGGTCACGTTGCCGATTTTGCGGATCACCAGTTCAAAGCCACCGCTCTGGGTGGGCGAAGAGGTAATCGTGATCGGGGCTTCACCGATACCCGCGACCGACACTTCCACAAACTGACCCGGGGCGTAATCGAACTGACCGTCGTCCATCGTCAGTTGGAGATACTTTTCGGTGACGTTCATGTCATCTGCCTTGACCACCGTGGCCAACTGCGGCAGATAGATATCTTTCTTTTCTGAACAACACTGACACATTCGTCAAGCTCCTAAGCACTTACACAGACGCCATTATCCCTCGCGGGTTTGACTATCCAATCCCGAGATCGTCGATCAAACGGTTATAGACACTGATCGGGTTGGCGATGTCCGGCAGACAGGCCCCGACGCAGCGTCCGCAGCCGACACAGGCGATCTGGCCGCCGATCTTGGCCGGGACGTACTTGGCCTTCCGATACAGTCGATGCCGGAAGCGATCCGCCCGCTGGTTGCGGAACTCGTGGTCCCCGGCCACCTTGGTGAACCCGTCGAGCAGACACCCGTCCCAGGCGCGATCGCGCTGGCCCGTCTTGAGATCCCAGTTCACGTCGTCCTGGACGTTGAAGCAGTAGCACGTCGGGCAGACCTGATTGCAGGACCCGCATGAGAAGCAAGTCTTGGCGATTTCCTCCCAGACGGCATGGTCGTAGGCCCGGTCGAGAAGCTTGGGCAGGTAGTGCGCGTCGCACTCCAGTTCGTGTTTGTTCAGGGACTTCTCGTTCTTGGCCCAAACGGCCTGACGGCTTTCCAGCGCCGCCGCATCGGCTTCGGCCACCCCGGCCAGCAGGGCCTCACCTTTTTCGGTCCCCGCCTCGGCGACGTAGTCATCACCGATATCGGTCAGCAGCACGTCGTAGCCGCTCTTGACCACCGCCGTCTTCATCGACGAGGCAAACACGTTGGCCGACGGTGTCATCACATCGCAAGCGATGATCGTCGCGTTGTTGCGGCGTTTCATGTAATGGGTGTCGTAGTTGTCCTGCTGGAACAGTTCGTCCATCTGGTTGATGGCGATCATGTCGTAGGGATGAACGCCCAGCAGTACGAACGTCTCGTCGTCATGCTCGGAGGTGTACGCCCCGCCGATCTCGAACGTCATCAGCGTTTCCCTCGGGGGCAGGAAGAACTTCTTGGGCGGCTGGAGAGTCACGTCGTAATCCAACCGCAGGTCCGCCGCCGCTTCGAGGGGCGCGTAATCGAATCGGTCGCCCTTGGCCTGAACGCCAATGACGTTCTCCTTGGCGATCAACGCCTCGACAAACTTGGCAAAATCATCCTTCGTCAGCTTCTTTACACTCATTGCACAATCCCGGCTCCATAAGCCTCAAAAACAGTTCTCAACGAGGGTTCCATACAATGCCGCTTCTTTGCCGCCCAACGTACCGCTATATCCTCCCCCACGCCCTATCCGGCGGGCATATAATAGGGTAAACGGGCCAGTTCCATAGCGATATCCAACGTAATGATTTTGACCCGCTTCGGCGCCGCCACTCGGCACGGGGTAAAATTCAGAATCCCACGCACTCCGGCCTCAACCAGGGCATCCACGGTTGCCTGGGCCACCTCCCGGGGAACCGCCACAATCGCCAGACTGATCTTACGCTGCTTCAGGTCCGCGATCCCCTCCAGGCCCTCCACCTCGACACCGCTGATCCTCTTGCCCACCTTGCGCGGGTTGACGTCGAAGGCCGCCACGATGTCGAGGCCGTACGTGCGAAAGCCTGGATACGCCAACAGGGCCGAGCCCAGATCTCCCACGCCGACCAGGGCGGTGCGGCGGATCACGTCCAAGCGCAGGATCTTCTTGATCTCCCGCGCCAGCCGCTCGATGTGATAGCCGACGCCGGGCGTTCCGAAATCGCCGAAGTAGGAGAAATCCTTGCGGATCTGCCAGGAAGGGACCCCCACGTATTCGGCCAGCGACTTGCTGCAAATGTGTTCGCGGCCCTGATCGGCCGAGAGCATCAGCCCCCGCAGATAGATAGGCAACCGGCGAACGGTTTCGTCTGGGATTTTGTGATATCTCATACCAGCGTTTATCGGGACTTAGTACTTGTGTTCACATTCACAAACTAAAACCCGTACTGTAGTCCTCTCATCGGCCCCTGTCAAGCACGGCTCCGCGACTTTGTGGCGCCGCTATCACTCAACATATCACAAGCTCTTTGCTGTTATGCAGTTACCCTGTCACAAGAAAATGCCGTAAAATCTCCCCCTCCGCGGCGTTGCCAAACGCTCTGCCCATTCATGCTCAGTCCTTGCCAAATAACAACCGGAGAATCCACAGCCGCATTAGAGGGTTGCATTCACCTCATCAATCTCCCACCGCCGGTCGCGTCTTGTCGACTTTGAAATACACCAGGAATGCCTGTTTATCTCCATAGTCGCGCCCCTTGCGACTTTCGCGGCGGAACGCCTCGACCCGCTCGGGGTCGGTCTCTTCGCCCGTCTTGGTCAGGTGTAGTCGCTTGCCTTTATAGCCTTTGCCCTGCTCGACAAACAGGTAAGCCGCGTGGGGATTGGCCGTGACGTTGGCATGGCTGGTCCGATCGCTCATCACGAACGCGACCGTCTCATCATCCACCACGTGCGGGCGGGCATAGACCGCCAAATCGACGTTGCCCTGGGCGTCGGCCGTTCCCAGCACGCCGGTGCCTTCGGTGTTCTCAAAGTAATCACGCAGATTCGTGCTCATGTACTTCTCCTTGAATGATCGCTTTCAATGCAGTCCGAGCGTCCCGGTGCTCGAACTCGAAGCCAGCCTCCGTCAGCCGCTTCGGGAGCACCTTCTGGCCCCCCAGGAGCACTTCCTCGACTAGCTCGCCCGCCAGCAGCCGCAGGACCGGGCCCGGAACCGCCGTCCATGCGGAGCGACCGAGGACTTCACCTAAATTCTGACAAAATGCTTTCATGGTCACGGGCTCCGGCGCCGTCAGGTTGAAGGCGCCTTGGGCCCGCTTGCTCTCGATCAGGAAACGGATGGCCCGCACTTCGTCGCGCAGGCTGATCCACGAGAACCATTGCCGGCCATTGCCCACGTGCCCACCCACGTGGAACCGGAACGGCGTCATCAGTTTGGGCAACGCCCCGCCGTCGGTGCCCAGCACGACCCCGGTGCGGATGACGACACCGCGAACGCCCAGGGCATCGCTCTTGGCAGCCACCGTCTCGACTCTACGACAGACATCTGCGAGGAAACCTTTCCCGCAGGCCGCGTCTTCGTCGAGCGTCTCACCGCCCCGCGATCCGTAGAAGCCGATTGCCGAGGCCTGGACCAGCACTCCGGGCCGGGTCTTGGCGATTTCCATCGCGTCCATGACGGCCCTGGCGCTCTGGAGCCGGCTCTGGCGAATGGTATCCTTCCTGAATCGACTCCAGCGCCCGCTCGCCACGTTCTCGCCCGCTAGATTCACCACGGCCTGCGCTCCCACCACTTCACGGGCCCAGCCGCTGGTCGTGCGCGCGTCCCACTCGACGACGCGGGCAACGCCACCCACAACGCCGGACGCTCTCCGGGCATCGCGGGACAGGGCCACAACCTCATAGTCCCCCTGCAATTCGCGGCACAAGGCCCGCCCGATAAAACCGGTCGCTCCAGCAATGACAATGCGTTTTGCCATAGGTTCCCTATCGTTCCGACGCGAGACGCTCGATCTTCCTGACGTACGCGTCGGGGTCGAATTTCCGTTTCAGTCCGCCGGCGTTCATGTAACGTACCTTGCCGAACACGGGCCGCTCGGCCCACGCCCGGTCGTGCTTGCCGAAGCACCAGGCCACGCCCGCGAAACCGTTCGGGTCGCGGCCGTCCAGCTCGTACTTGTTGTTCAGCGACAGAGCGATGCGAAAGCCCTCCTGCGGGCTCGCGCTCCACTCCAGGATCTTCTTGCCCCAGTACATTCTCATGTACCCGTGCATTTTCCCGGTCAGGACCATCTCCTGCTGGGCTGCATTCCAATACGGGTCATGCGTCCCGGCGGTTTCGAATTCCTCCAGACAATAGTCGTATTCGCGCCGATCGCGGGCGTGGTAGTTCAGTGTCCGCCGGGCCCAGGGAGGCAGGGCGTCATAGCTATCGTATCGCTCGTTGTAGTAGACGAAATTGAAACTCAGCTCCCGGCGGACGATCAGCTCCTCCAGATAGGCGTCGGCGCCCGGCCCCCCTGCCTCGCGCACCTCCAGAGCGATCTGGAGCGGGGAGATCTGCCCAAAGTGCAGATAAGGGCTGAGGTTGGAGACGCCATCGGCGTTCGGATCGTTGCGACGGCTGTCGTAGTCCTCCAGCTTGTGCTTGATGAAGTCGCGCAGGCGGCGCTTCGCCTCCTTCGCCCCGCCCGCAAAGGCGGCCACCGGTCCGACGGAAGTATCAACCTTCACAGCCTTTACGGCCTTTTCGAGGTCGCTCAGGTCCAGGCCCGTCAGTTTCAGGTCCAGCGATTTCTTTCTCAGTTTCCGCTGCTTCAGGGGGACAAGGTAAGCTTCCAGTTTCTTCTTGATACGGGGCCGGAACGTGCCGGCTGAGAAGTTCTCCTTCTCGGCCGCCTCCTCCACCGGCACGATCAGATTCGTCTCGACCTCCTCCATCCGGCATGGCACGTTCTCCGCCACTTCCGCTCGCCAATGCCTTTGCACGCGAAGGAAGCCATCGTCGACCACGACCAGGGCCGCCTGCTTCGCCAGCTTCGCGATGCACTTGACCGGGCTCTCGGCCCGAACCACCAAGCGAATCCCGCGCTTCGCCAGGGCGGCCTGAGTATCTTTAAGTCCTTGCAGCATAAAGTGATAGTGCCGCACGTTCGCCTCGGGGAAATCGGCCGTCAGGCCGAACGCCGCAACCACGGGCAGTTTCAACTCGTTGGCCCGGTCGATGGCGTATTCCAGGGCGTGGTTCCATTCGGCCCGTTGCGCCGCCTGCATCCAGTACAGCACGTACCGGCCCTGCCGCCGCTCGCGGTCGTTCAAAGGCGTGATACGCTGCGGCTGGATCATCTCAAACACTCCCGTTGCCCCAATCGATCCTTCGCCCCCGCCCCCGAATCGTTATACCTCGCGATGCCCGCGCCGTCCATCGCCACCCGTCCGGCCTGGAAAATTGGCTTTGATTGGGTGTGCTTCGGCGCCCGGGCAACAGGCCTGTATTCGTTTAAATGTTTACATGTGCGAAAGTTATAAACGTTTTGGCCTCCCACAAAATTGGGTTTGCTTTGCACGAATGATGACACCCCGCCGGGCGGTTCCCGCCCGGCAATTTGAGCTCTGAGATCGGCGCAGCCGTCCTGAGCGCGGTCGAACGGATCTGAGATCCCGGTCGGCCTCGGCGGCCCGGATTGGCTTTGTTTTCCCCACGAATGACCTTTTTTGGCACCGAAAAGCCCGAAATTGGCTTTGTTTGACACGGCTGATGACACATCGCGCTCCAGTAGATCCGCCCGCACGTCAACAGCACCGATCTGAGATTTGAGATCTGAAATCGCGGTCGGCACGACCGCCCGGTCAGGAGTCTCTGAGTGTCTCGCCACCATACTCAATCTCCAGTATTAGTTTACTGAATATCTTACCATGTCCGCGCCAGCCGTCAAGAAGAAAGCCCGGAATTTGGCGATAATGGCCAGAGGAAACTCACGCTCGGCAAGGATAAAGATCTTGCGACACAGTTGAACATATTGTACAATTTATACGTATATCGCAATGCGTACAATACTTGGAGATTCAGCGATGACGACGATTGCCGCCAGTGATTTTCGTCAGCAACTTGCGGAACTGGGCAACCGCGTGGGCTACGGCGGGGAGCGTATTACGGTCACCCGCAGCGGCAAGCCGCTGTTTGCCGTCGTGCCTTACGAGGACGCCGAACTACTGGAAGCCCTGGAAGAGCGGATGGACCTGGACCTAGGCCGCCAGGCACTCAGGCGCTACGACACCGTGGCCTGGGCCCAGGCCAAGAAAGAACTTGGCCTGTAACCGGCCATGGCGTACCGCATCGAAATCGACCGCCAGGCGCTCAAGGCGCTGGCCGCCCTGCCGAAGAAAGTCCAGCGGCAGGTCGCCGCCCGCATCGACGCTCTGGCCGAAGACCCCTTCCCATCCGACGCCCAGCAGATCAAAGGGCAGGACGATATCTGGCGCATCCGCTCGGGCAGCTACCGCATCGCCTATACCGTCCGCCAAAATATCCTCTGCATCCTTGTCCTCCGCGTCGGCGACCGCAAAGACTTCTACCGCCATTTCAACCGATAGCCCCCGCCGCGCAGCGGTCACGTGCGGCGAGCGTTTCCGCTCGTCGCGCCTGTTTGACTGCCGATAGCGTTGCCCGCTATAATGACCGCAAAGGAGGCGCAAGGCACTGACGATGAAAGAGATCATCGATGAGGTAGCGTCCTTGCCCTAGAGAAACGGGCCATGCTGGCCGATTCGGTCGAGCGCAGCCTCAACGCTTCGACCCCTGAGATCGACGCCAGGTCTTTTCGTTGCGGCCGAAATGGGAGAGCATCGGCGATGTCTATCGACAGGCAGATAAAGAACAGCATCAGAAGATCAATTCTAAGAACCATGAAAGCCAATCTGAACACTGCTGTAGTTCTTCAAGCGTGCTGTTACATCGATGGTCTCGGTAGCAGACTATTCAAGGGCTCAGGCAATCGGAAGCAATTCAAGCAATATGTGGAGCAGTACATGCCGGAGACACACGATTTACTGAAGAAACGAAGTCGCTTGTTGCATAAAGCAGATGGCTATTGCTTGGATCTTCTGTGGCGAGATATTCGCTGCGGGTTGGTTCATGCGATTCACACTAAGACGACATCGCGTATCATAGGAAGGGGCAAAACCTCCGTCCACCTTAACACCAAGGATAAGCGTTACCGCGGCATTGATCTGGTCCTATCGTCCCCACGGTTCATTGATGATTTCTTGAAATCCCTCAAGAACATTTGATTCGCGGCGTCTACGGATGCAATGCTCGGGAGGTGAGGAGGACACCATGCTAGTTTTCAGACGCCGCCTGGGTATTACGCCATTCGGGACACCTTACCAATTGTCAGATGTGGGACGCGCCTTATCCAGCCAGATGGCACGGGCCGGGATACTCTCTCGAAGGGGGGTCGCATCCGGCCCAGGATGGGGGGGGAAAGGTATTGGGGGGTGTGGCCTACCCTGCCAGAACTAGGAGATGCGGACGATGG
>CP070782.1:1271813-1278117 GCA_020346325.1 Phycisphaerales bacterium | reverse complement strand
ACCCTCTCCGCGAGGAGGTCAAGAGAAACAGCGTTTATGCCCCACGTATCGCTCCCAAGGGTCCGTGCGAGGAGTCACGCGTCGCCAGTTTACGACAGCCACGCAGATAGATTCTGAACCGCGAGCCACTTCGATGGCGGCTGTTGTATGTTGCGGATTGTCGGCAAATCCAATACAATGATTGGTCGTCGAGTTGTCGAATAGGTGGCGTGCCAGGGGCCGCGCGACGGAGCATTCCTCTGGATCGAGCGACGCTTCGACTTGAGGAATGCCAAAGAACCATCTGAGCTGAATGAGCGTTGTCATGACGGGCTAAAGAGCGGAGAGGCTGGTCGTGAGAGCGATGCACGTTGAGGCAAATTCATGAGCGATGTCACGCGCATTTTGAACGGGATCGAGCGCGAAGAAGCCGGAGCAACGGAGAGACTGCTCCCTCTGGTTTATGAAGAACTCCGCCGCCTCGCCACTCAGAGGATGTCACAAGAGCCATCCGGACAAACACTTCAAGCCACTGCTCTGGTACATGAGGCATACATTCGGCTGGTCGAGGCAAAAGACCAGAATTGGAACAGCAGCGGCCATTTCTTCAAAGCCGCCGCCGAAGCAATGCGACGGATTCTGGTCGAGAATGCTCGCAAGAAGAGGAGCTTGAAACGTGGAGGGGGCAAAAGACGCGTCCAACTGGACGAATTGGTGCATCTGACTGTAGAGGAGTTCTGTCCGGATGACCTTTTGGCACTGAATAATGCCCTGGAGGGGCTTTTGAATGAAGATCCCGTCGTTGCTGATTTGGTGAAGCTGCATTACTTCGCCGGGCTGACCCTCGAAGAGGTGGCGGTTATCCAGGGAATCTCGCGTCGCACCGCGGTGAAACACTTGGCCTATGCGCGTGCCTGGTTGCATCGAGAAATAGCCAAAGGTGACGGACCGATTGCCCCATGAGACCGTCGTTCTTCATGGGTAACGTATCCGGCGGAGTGCGTTTGATATAAGCTATTTCGCCAAAGCACTTTGTAGCTTGGGCAAGGGGCAGACGTTGAGTCCTGTAGTTGTTGGATAATCGGTCAAATAGGGTCGGGGCTCCGTTCGTGGCAAGCAGTTTCTGGCGATGCCCGATGTTCCTATCGGGGAGCCCTGCCCCTCATGGCGCATCTGACGGAACTCCAGGGCCAAAGATCCTAGTTGGCCAGGTCAGAATGTCAAAGAAAATGCATTGTGTCCTTTTTTTTCACTCCCTCTCCTAGCCTGGATTTCGCACTGTATTATGGAAGGAGAATGTCAAAGGAATCGTGCTATGGGCAAGCAGTTGGATAGTGTCAAGTCCATCTTCTATGCGGCACTTGAAAAAAGGGACGCAATGGAACTAAGCACCTACTTGGACAACGCGTGTGGTAGTGATGTGGGTCTGCGCGCCGAAGTGGAATCATTACTTAAGTCACATGAAGAGGCTGTCGATTTCCTCCCATCTCCCGGCTTGAACCCGGAAATCGCCACGACGAAGATCCTATCATTACCTCAGACCTACTCCGATCAGGTTTGGGAGCTTTTTGACCGGGCAACTGACCTTGCCCCTGCCGAGCAAGAGGCCCTGCTCGACCAGGAGTGCGGCAATGATCCGGAGTTGCATCGGAACGTGAAGGAGTTGCTGCGTTGCAGGGTCGAAGCACCAGCCGCCCTTGTTCAAAGTCCCCCCCCGCGAAATGATTGGCTGCGTCCGGGAAGCCGCCTCGGAGGGTACGAAATCATCCGTCTCATCGGGACCGGGGGAATGGGGAGGGTGTACGAGGCTCAGCAGTTGTCTCCACGCCGGTGTGTGGCTCTCAAGGTCATTCAGCCAGGGCACATGTCATGCGAGGCGCGAGGCCGCTTTCGCCACGAGGGAGAAATCCTCGGCCAACTCCAACATCCAGGGATCGCGCAGATCTTTGAGGCGGGAACGGCCACCCTCGATGATGGGACCGAGTTGCCTTTTATTGCCATGGAGTACGTCAGTGGCATGCGACTCGATGAGTACGTGCGGCGTGGAAGTCTTGGCACTTATGCTCGTCTCGAACTCGTGGCCCGTGTGTGTGACGCCGTGCACCACGCCCACCAGCGCGGCGTCATCCATCGCGATTTGAAGCCCGAAAACGTCCTCGTCGCAAAGGACGGAACCGCCGGCGTGGGCCTGGATCATCGTGTGGGTCGGGTTGGGCAGCCGAAGATCCTCGACTTTGGCATCGCCCGCGTGATTGGCCCTGAAGCAGAGCGCCGAACCATCGAGACGCGCGCCGATTCCCTTCTCGGTACATTGGGCTATATGAGCCCCGAACAAGTGTCAGGCAACACGGCCCATATCGATGTCCGCTCCGACGTTTGGGCCCTGGGCGTGATGCTGTTTGAGGTGCTGGCCGGTCACCACCCTATCGATCTCAAGGACTGCTCGGTCCCGGAAGCCGTGCGGCGTATCAAAGAAAGCGATCCCGCGCGGTTGACCGATTTCGATTCCACGCTGCGCGGCGATGTATCGGTCCTGGTGGCGCGGGCGCTGGCCAAGGACAAAGAGCGCCGCTACCAGACAGCTGCTGATCTCGCCGAAGACATCCGTCGGTACCTGCGCGGCGAAGCGATCGAAGCGCGTGCTGATTCGACCTTCTACATGTTACGTAAGACGCTACGTCGCCACCGGGCGCTGGCTACCGGTTTTGCAGCCGTGTTCTTGGTGTTCTTGGCTGGCGTTGCCGGGATCGCAGCCTTCGCGGTCAAAGCGGACCGGCAGGCCCGTACAGCGCAGGCGGTAACGGACTTCCTCGGTGAGGATTTCTTGGGATCGGTGGCTCTCCAGCAAGCTATGAGTCAGGAGGTGACGGTCCGTTCGATCGTCCAGGCGGCGGCCGGGAGGCTTGAGGGCGAGTTTGCCGACAGGCCTTTGGTTGAAGCCTCCATTCGTCAGCATCTGGGGCGGACCTGCGTCGAACTGGGGGATTACCGGCAGGCTGAGCTTCACCTGGAGCGGGCCTACGACCTGCGCCGCAGGCAGCTGGGCGAGAAGGATCTCCTGGTCCTGGATTCGATGAGCCAACTCGGACGGCTGCGCCTGCTGCAGGGCCGCTATGCGGAGGCCGAGCCGCTCTTGACCCAAGCCCTGGAAGCTCGACGCCGTCTCCTTGGACCAGAGCACATCGATACGTTGCGGACCGGCATCTGGCTTGGCCTTGTCTACAGGAATCTGGACAAGTCCGACTCTATCGAGAAAGCCAAAGCGCTGTTGCCTCCTATCTATGAGTCATGCACACAGCTCTTCGGCAAAGAGAACCCGATGACATTGGAGGCCATGTACGCTCTGGCATTTCTACATTACGGTGGCCCGGGACAGGAAGACCGGGCCTTGCCCCTCTGCTTTGAAGGCTGGGAGATCGCCAGGCAGGTGCTGGGAGAGGGGCACAGGTTGACCTTTGACTTCATGGTCATGGGGGCATGGCTGCAGGCGTGGACTTCTAGATTCGAAGAGGCTAAGCAGAATGCACTAAAAGGGATCGAGACCGGCAAGCGTGTGTTGGGAGAAGCTCATCCGCAGACCATCATGGCGATGGGGACCCTGGGACAGGTGTACGCCATGCAGCATCTGTATGACAAAGCCGAGGCACCGTTGGTCCGGGCCGTGGAACTCGGGAGTGAGACCTTGGGTAAAGGCAATGCCTGGATGCTTCAACACATGGTTTTGCTTGGCCGTGTCTACATGATGCAGGGCAAATACCGTGAGGCCAGGCAACAGTTTATGGATGTGCGCGACAACGGAAGACCGATCTACGGCGAGGATTACTTTGCTGTCCGACGTGCAGCATTCCAGATCATGCGTCTCTGCGCTATGCAGGAACAGGGAGACGAACTTGAGAGATGGTGTCGTGAGGAAATGGCGAGGCTAGCTGGGTCCGATGACAGCAACCGCCGTTTACGCGCGGGCATCCTGAACTCGATGGCCTGGTATCAGGCAACGTATCCGTCGGATGTGATACGCGACAGCGCCAAGGCGATAGAGAACGCGCGCAAGGCGTGCGAAATGACGGATTACAGCGTTGGTATCTATCTTGACACCTTGGCGGCGGCCTATGCCGAGGCGGGAGATTTCGCCGCGGCTGTTAGAGAGGAGAAGAAGGCGATGGAACTGGACGCTAGCCAAGACAACACCCCTCGCTCCAATTTCTACAGGCGGTTTCACCTCCGTTTGTTTGAGTCTGATCGCGTGGTTCGCGAGAGCTTCTTGACGTGGCGTGCCAGAACGATGCTTCGTGACAGGAAGGCTCTCGCGACCCAGCATGAGCTTTTCGCGGCACTGACCGCGGCGCGGCGTTTTCTAGGCCTGACACACCCTGAGATGCGCGGTTGCATGCTGGGCTTCATCGAACTCTACGAGGCGTGGAACAGACCCGAAGAAGCCGAGAAGTGGCGTGTGCAATTGGCTGCCGCGAACAATACGAATGACGATTGACAATGAACACATCTGTGCCTGTCAGGCGCGGATAGAACTGTTTCGCAGGGGCTGACTCTGCCGCCGGGCCTTTCTGAGTCAGCCTGCCCTTTCTCATCGTCGCCTTCAGGCTCCACTCCTCGGTTGGGCGGATGAGGTGCTCCCCCGCTAAGAGACGACACCGTCCGGATTTCACTAATGGCTGCTATCTGCAAATCGATCTAAATCAACCGATTGGGACAGCAGGAAGTGTAAGAAACTGAGATGCTTTCGTCTGAGCGTCTCACAAATGCTCAACAACACGAGATGCTCCTGCATTCCATTTGCTGTCGATACGCTACCGATGCTCCTTCTTAGTATTGCGAATCGCTTGATGGCGTGCTCCGCATTGTTATTATTCCATGCGACATTGTCGTGCTGGAGGAACTCGAAGAGTCTATCGTGATACTTCACAATGCGTCGCTGATAGTCTTTGGCTATTTTGGAGGCGAATGTCCGCTCGGTTGTCGAACGTATGAGTTTCTCAGCAGACTTTCTGAATCTACGAAGGTGCCACTTCTTGAGTCCGAAGCTGTCAATGACGGTAACAATAAACGATGCCCCCGTGACAGTTGGAGGTTAAGTGGCCACTCCATCAGTTCGTAGTCTACGCCACCTTCATCTCCTGGTCAACGGTGTTGGCTGCAGGTAGATCCTTGAGCTTGGCCTCCAACACCCACAACTACTCATAACCCATGATCCGTTTGAATCGCTTTTCCATATCCAACAGGGAAGCGGCCACCCAGCGGACCACCATGCGGCGATCGCGCCAGTAGGTAACCCGGCGCGTGCGACGCCGAATGCCACTGTTGGGTGACTCAATCACATTGGTCGAACCCAGGCAACGCCGCAGCGTCTTGGGCGACCCCAGACGGTTGATCGTAAACATCTCCTCCAGGCCTTCCAGCAGGCTACCGGCCGCCGAAGGATACTCCTGTTGCAGCCACTTGCTCCGCTGACAGCAACAGTACGGCCTCAATGGCCGCTTTACCAGCGACATCAATCAATTCGTCGACTGCCTGCTCGGTGTGGCAGATCAGTTCCACAAACGGCAGCAGCAGTTGTCCGTCTTTGCTGAGGAATTCCGCGATTTTACGGCTGTCGCTCTTCTTGGTGTTTTGATAGGCTGGCTTGTGCATGGCTACTCCTTTCTGAGAAACAGTTGATCATACGGCTGCCTGATCTTACTCAAGACCAGGCGGGAGTAGTCATTGCTTCATTTCAACCTCCAACTATCACCGGGGCATCCTCCAAAACGGAGAGCGACGCCGGTCATTGAATCCGACACACAAATCCCCGGTCACGCCGAAGATTTTTCTAATAAAGCACTTATGTAAGTGGCATTTTTCGGGGATCTGGCAGATAACGAGCGTTCGGGTGGTAGGCTGGTTGTATAGATCTGGCCAGCGAGAAAGGAAGCTGTTTTGGATATGGCGAAGCTAAACTTGCTATACTGGTGCACGCCTGCGGCTGAGGTGCGAATCGGGCCAAGTAAGGTGCGAGTTCGGTTACTCCAGGTGCTTTGAGCGAATCGACGATTCCGGTATGCCCATTTTACGTGCCCAGGTTTAGAACTCCGCAGCATCCGGACGTTCGTCAGCCTCTGTCTGGGTCGCGGCGCGCCAGAGTATGACGGATCGATCCTTGCTAGCTGTGGCCAGGACAGTGCCATCAGGCGAAAAAGCCACGGAGGTGACCGAATCCTCATGTCCCTTGAGTTCGGCTCTCTGCTCGCCAAGGTGGATGTCCCAGATTCTCACCACTCGATCCTCGCCTCCAGAGGCGAGAATCCTGTCATCTGGTGAAAAGGCTGCCGTT
>CP070782.1:1268675-1271713 GCA_020346325.1 Phycisphaerales bacterium | reverse complement strand
GTCCTTGACGTCCGGATCGCCGACCCCGGCCATGAGCGTCGGAACCCAGTCCTGCAGCGAGAAGATCTCGTTGCACCGGGAACCGGGCTCGATCACGCCGGGCCAGCGGACGACCATCGGGATGCGGTAACCGCCTTCCCAGTTGGAATTCTTCTCACTGCGGAAGGGTGCGGTACCGCCGTCGGGCCAGCCGAATTTCTCTACACCGTTGTCCGTGGTATAGATCACGATGGTGTTGTCGGCAACGCCAAGTTCATCCAGCTTCTGGAGAAGTTGGCCGACGTGGCCGTCATGCTCGACCATGCCGTCGGGATAGAGCCCGAGCCCGGTCACGCCTTTGCTCTCGGGCTTGAGATGAGTCCAGACGTGCATGCGTGAGGTGTTGTACCAGCAGAACCAGGGTTTGCGTGCGGCGTTCTGGCGGTCAATGAAGTCCATGGCGGCCGCCAGGAATTCCGTGTCCACGGTCTCCATGCGCTTGCGCGACAGCGGGCCGGTATCCTCGATCCGACCGTCAGCCGAGGCCTTCAGTACACCACGCGGCCCGAATTTCCTGCGGAATTCGGGATCCTTGGGGTAATCCTCGTTTTCCGGTTCCTCCTCGGCATTGAGGTGGTAGAGGTTGCCGAAGAACTCGTCAAAGCCGTGCTGGGTCGGCAGATGCTCGTCGCGGTCACCGAAGTGGTTCTTGCCGAACTGGCCTGTCATATAGCCCTTGGACTTCAGGTATTCCGCCATGGTCGGTGTCTCGGCCTTCATGCCAAGTTCGGCACCAGGCAGGCCAACCTTGGTCAACCCGGTGCGCACGGGAAGCTGGCCCGTAATGAAGGCCGCACGCCCGGCGGTGCAGGACTGCTCACCGTAAGCGTCGGTGAAGAACATGCCCTCCTCGGCGATCCGATCGATGTTGGGCGTCTCGTAGCCCATCATGCCTTGGTTATAGGTGGAGATGTTCCAGTAGCCGATATCATCCCCCATGATGACCAGGATGTTCGGTTTTGTCTGTGCCGGCGCCCTGGAAGCCCCTAGGACGGTCACCAGCGCCACCAAGGTAAGTGACAGTTTGCCTTTCATTTCTTTTCTCCGTAAAGCAACAACAGCCTGAAACTGTGTTAACGACACGGCTCAGTCGCCGCATCCTTCATCTCATCTCTAACCGCTTTGATGGTTTCCTATCGTAGGCTGATTATGGTTGTTTGCGCTATTTGAATGGATTGGCCTTCACGGGCGCGATAAAGGCCTTCAGATTAATCAACGGTCCAGCAGGATCGGGCTGCATCACGTAGTACTGAAACTCAAGACCCCAGCGGACGGGTGTGTTACCTACCTTTATGAAGCCGATCGTGCCCAGACCGATCGGGATCGAGAATCGATCCGAGCCATCCTTCTCCCAGTCGATCTGGATATTCGGGGTCATGCCGATGAGTTGAGTTTCGTTCTTGCGCCAGTTGATAAAATATTGGATGTCGGTCTGGCTTGTATCCGGCCTGTCATCATCCCCGTCGAAATCCCACCAATGTTGGGCAAGCACCCCGATGTTGAAGTGGTTCCAACCCCACCCCCCGTGTTCAGTGCCAAGATTCACCAGCAGAGCAGCCGGCCCTGCCTGCCACTTTTCCTGGCCCAAGACGTCATCCGTCGCGGTCGGGAAGATGAAGGTCGGACCAACGCCCCAGATGAAACCGTCGTCGCGGTTCGGCGCCAGCAACGAAAAGAGAACGGTATCCCCCATTCCTGCCGTGCGGTCCCCGAAGGGATCCGCCGCGCCGAGATCGCCGTCAAGTGGGGCGTCGTAGAACTGAAAGACCGGGCGGGTGACGAGGTTCCACTCGCCATCGAAGATCGGCACGGGCAACACGGGTTGAAAACTCAGGCGTTCCCTGACCTCAGTGCCGCTTGTGGCGTCGCCGTCAATGAAGGTGAGGTCGTTCTGCGTGATTAACAGCCAGGCGTCGGAAACGGGGTTGTTCGACTTCTGGGCTGCTTTAGCTAAATCCGCATCTTCCGCGGCGGCCGCGGCAGGCGAGACAGCCACTGCCAGCGTCATGACACACAACAAAACCGGCTTGAATAGAACTCTCATCGCAAACTCCTTTCGTAATCGGTGTATCGGACACTTTCCAGGCCCTTCTGGTTCAAGGCATTAATCGGGCATGTACTGCTGCAGCAACGCATCGAGGTTCCAGGTCGCCGGCTTCTGGCTGCGCGGGTACTCCTTGAAGGACTGGATGAAAGGCACGATATAGCTCGAGCCACGTGCTATCATGAAAATCCGGTGACTGTACCAATCCCAGTAGGTATTGGTCTCCAAGGCCTTCTCAAACGGGTCCATGCGCAGGTCGAAGACAAGAGGGGCCTTGAGCGGTACGAGCTTGTCGATCCAGACCCGTGTGCCATGTGACTTCTGCTCCATATAGATCGTCTTCCAGCGGTCGTCAAAGCGAATCGCCGAAATCTGCCCGCCATCGGTCCCGTAGATATAGTGCGTGCGCGGGCCCTTTTTCGTCTGGCCGGTCAGCCGGGGCAGGAAGTTGTAGCCGTCCAGGTGGATCTTGTAGTCCCGGCCGTTGGCCGAGTATCCCCTGAGCAGCTTGTCCTTGATGTTCGGTTCACCCACTGCGGCCATGATTGTGGGTACCCAGTCCAGGTGGGACATCACGTCGTTGACGACGGTGCCACCAGGGATCTTGCCGGGGAAGCGGGCCATGCAGGGAACGCGGAAACCGCCCTCCCAGTTGGTGGTCTTCTCGTTGTTGAACCAGGTCACACCGGCATCGGGCCAGGTGGCCGCATGCACGCCGTTATCGGTGGTGAACACCACGATTGTATTGTCCGCCACACCAAGATCTTCGAGCTTCTTGAGGAACGCGCCGACCTGCGCGTCGAGTTCCAGCATGCCATCCGCATACTCGTTGAGCCCAGATTTGCCCCGGTTCTCGGCTCGGACATGCGTCCAGAAGTGCATACGGGAGGTGTTGAACCAGCAGAACCATGGCTTTCTGGCGGCGTGCTGACGATCGATGAAGTCCATGGCGGCC
>CP070782.1:1266054-1268575 GCA_020346325.1 Phycisphaerales bacterium | reverse complement strand
CGGCGTTGCCCCAGCCGTTCTGAAAGAGCACGAACCTGGCGTCGCCATCGGCGTAGCCGCTGTGCTCGGCCAGGTCCCGGGCGACGGAGGCCGAGTCGAAGGACTTCGTGCAAACCAGGACGCAATCGTAGGCTGCACTGTCGAGCTCGGCCAACGTCGTGGAGGCGGTGAAAGCGTCAGGCTCTGCATGAAACCGCCCGAAGATGCCCGTCCGGACGAGACCGCTGGCCCGCAGGGCCTCTACCGTCGCGCGGCGTGCGACAATATCGACGTCGCAGCCCGACCGCAGCAGGCAACTTGCCACGCCCAACCCTACGGCGCCACCACCATATACCAGCACTCTCATCGAGGAACCTTCCGCTTGTCGCCTAGGGTACGTCGAGCTTCTCGCGCAGGACGTGGAGATTGATTACATCTTCCTTGTTGTAGTCGAGCAGGGTCCGCAGGGCCTGGGCATTGGCGTTGTTGACGTAGTCCCACCACAGGCGCACGGCCATGTAACCATCGACCTCGGTCAGTTGCCGACGGATGCCGAGCCGGGTCTCGACGACTTTGAGCCCGCCCTTGAGGTTCCGACGCCAGCAATGGTACATCAGATCGGTGTGCGGCAGGCACGCTTTCAGATCGAGCCCCAGCCGGGCGCGAATGAACGGCAAATCGAAGCGGCTGCCGTTGTAGGTGTAGACCTCATCGATCCCTGCCAGCAGATTCAGCACGCTGTCGGCCCGAATCTGTTCGCCCACCAACTGCCCCACCCACTGCTCGGTTCCGCGAAACGTCGCCACGCCGACGACGGTCAGATCGCAGCGCTGCCGGCTGAGCCCCGTTGTCTCGATGTCCAGGTAGCCGTAGCACTTCAGACGCGGCGCTGCCGCGCTATCCGGCTCAACGCCCCGAGGAGGACAAAATGTCGAGATGCTCGTCACAATATTCCTTCCTGCCACATTCGGCGCAATGCCCTCCCCGCCAGATTCGGTCGAACTGGTCCGCCACCTGCTCCACCAACGCAGCATCCGTGGTGACGATTCCGGACTCGAAGTTGCGCCGCCGGTCGCTCTTGGCCCCGAGCCCCGCGCCCGTCAGGTTGGCACTGCCCGTGTAGGCGAAGCACCCGTCCACCACGACGCACTTGAGGTGACAGCGCGGACAGAGCATCCGCTCGAGGCCGCCGATCAGGTTCGGGTATCGATCGAAATCGCGGCGAAACGCCGGCCCCGGTTCCTTGGCGTGCAGGAGACGAATCTCCACGTTGCGTGCCGCCAGAGTCGACAACACTTCTAGGAAGGGAACCATGGCCCCGGCCTTGTGGACATGCAGATCCTTCAGATCGGCCGTCGCCAGCCAAAGCTGGTGCCGGGCCTTCGGGACGGCGGTACACAGCACCTCGTCGTAGATCTCTCTGTCGGTGACAAACCTCAGCATGGCACACACCACGATAGACAATATCGACGCTCGGTTTCACACCTCGTCAGTCTAACGATTCGCGCCGGAGTTGACAACATTCGATCGACCAAGCCATGTGCTGGCACCTGCAAGGAAATTGGGCACCGGGAAATTTGGATTTTGCTTGTGCTGGGTTAGACTTTATGTAGGACGCAGCCTATGACCCCAGGCGCCTCCGATAAAATAGGGCAAGAAACTATTACGGTTGGCGATTGAGGAAGAGAGCTCACGAATGGGAATGCAATACCTCTCACACCACGCGCTTCTTTTCACCCTGCCCAGAGAGCCACATTTGGGAAACGAGTTGGAGATCGCCATACGCATGACCAGCCCCAACGCCACGCGTGACATCATCGTCGATTTCTCGCTCGTCGAAATCATGGCCTCGGGCACGCTTTCCGAACTGATGATTCTGGAACGGCAGCTCAGTGATTCCGATCGTCGGCTCGTGCTGTGCTCGGTCCCCCGCAGAATTCGATCGCTGTTCACCCAAGTGGGGCTCGGCGGCCTTTTCCAGTTCGCCGAAGACCAGCTTGCCGCCCTGCAATCGTTCGAACCGAGTCGGTCCGCCTACAAGTAGCGACGGCACGCCGGCCACAGGAGACAGTCAACTTAGCCACTGATCGATGATGTCGTCGGCTGCCTCCGGCAGAATCCCCGCCATCCAGGCCAGATCGACGACCGTGAATCGCTTGCGGATCTCGTGCATGTGCAAGGTTGCCGCGCGCAGCGTTTCCCGCGTACAGCCGATCTCTTCGGCCGTGGTCGCCCCCGCGGCGCGCCTGAGCCACTGACGGATGGTCTCGGCAGGTTTCGCCGCTGGCGCCAGGCGGGACCGAAGCCGATGCCAGGAGACCGGCGTCGCCAGCTTCCGGCGTACCGCCGCAACGGCGGGCTTCTTGGCCTCGTACTGCTGCCGCACCGCAGCGGTCAGGGCCGGAGTCTTCCAGAAATCGGTGTCGACCGCTTCGGGCAACGCGACCAGCTCCGGATTCTCCAGTGCGAAAAGTCGCTCGTAAAGGGCGGCCGAGAGAATCGTACCGACGCCGACCTGTCGACCGTGCAAATCGTGGCGCCG
>CP070782.1:1263262-1265954 GCA_020346325.1 Phycisphaerales bacterium | reverse complement strand
TCATCATCTCGACCGTCGTCAATCCCTGCCCCGCAGTGCTCGCATCCTGCCCGCTCGCCTCAATGTCCCAGAAGGATGTTCCCGAACTCCATCCGTATCCCACCAAGCCACCTGTGTTCGAGTCACCCGTAACATCAGCGGCCGAGTAGCACGCCTTGATCGGGCCAATGCTTTGTCCGATCAAGCCTCCGACGTAGTCACTACCTTCAACGACGCCCCTCGCATAGCAGTTCGTTATAGCATCGAACTCTATCTTTCCGATGAGACCGCCAACGCGGGTGTGACCGCTAACCTCGCTCCGTGCCCAGCTATAACTGGTGTCGTGGCCACTGTATCCCGCGAGACCCCCGACACAGTTGTGGCCGCCCACGACACCCGTCGCGCTGCACGCCACGATCGAATTGCCACTGGAACCGGCCAATCCACCAACGTACTCTTCCCCGATCACAACGCCATCCATATGGCAATTGCTCAGTGTCCCATTGGAGGCGGAATCACCGATCCACCCACCGTTCTTGCCCACCAATCCACCAACACAGTAATGGCCAGACACGTTTCCGTGCTCAACGCCGCAGTCTGCGACTACCCCATTGTGATTCAGCCCCACCAGGCCACCTGTGTTGAGGGATCCGGAAATCGTCCCGCCCTTGACAAAACATTGTACGACAGCGCCCTCGTCCAGATACCCTATCAAGGCACCTGTACAAGCCTCATTCTCAGACACGAAATTGGGGTCGATTAGTGTCACATTTCTAATCTCGGCCCGGGGATGAGAGACGCAGGCGAAGAGGCCGACGCACTCCTGCGTGGAATGGTTATTGAGGTCGATGACGGCGCACCCGTTGCCCTCGAAGACTCCGGCAAACGGAAATGCCATGCTGCCCAGCGGAAAGCATCCCTGGCTCTCCATGTCAATGTCTCCTGTCAGCTCAAAGTGTGATTCCATGAGCCGAGGATTGTGACCTATGCTGTTGAGATCCTGCCGACAGCCAAGCCGGTAGGGGGTTTCGCGTTCACCAGTTCCTCCGGAGAAACCTGATAGAGGGGGCCATTCTTCTTCGGGGACTTGCCACCAGAGAATGGGAAATCCCACTGTGTCCACGGTCCAGACATCGCTGGGGCCGTCAGATGGGCCAAAGAACTCCCATCCGGCTGCAACGAAGGTATCGGTGTTCTGCATTTCGGCCATGGTCAGGCCTGTCCCGCCGCCGGCACTTGTCGTCTGACCGGTGGTCTGGACGTTCCAGAAGGAAGTAGTCACGTTTCTGCCCTTTCCGAGAAGCCCACCAACGCTGTCGGCGCCGATAACCGTAGCGGTAGCATGGCAGTCCCGTATGGCAGCGGAACTGTGGCCCACCAAACCGCCTACAAGGTGATGGCCGAAGACATTCCCGGCGGCATAGCAGTTCAGGATATTGCCGTGGTAGATGCCCCCAAGGAGGCCGCCACAGCCGTCATTGCCGAACACAGTGCCGGCGGCGCAGCAATTTGTGACCACACCGTAGTAGGCATACCCCAGCAGGCCGCCACTGTCCTCACCTCCGACCACGGAGCTGGCCGAAGAGCAGCGTGTCACGAAGCCGCGGTCGATCACAACCCCAACGAGGCCACCGGTGTTACGTCCTCCCACGACCGAACCGGTTGAATGGCAATCTGCGATCTCTCCCTCTCTGACGCATCCGACCAAGCCGCCCACACTGTGGCTGGCGGAGACCATGCCACCGTCGACATGGCAGTTCGCGACTCTTCCGCTGATGAGGTTGCCTACCAACGCGCCCACGACCCCATCTTCCGGCACGTGGACTCTCGGAACAATCAGGCCAAGGTTCTTGACTTCGGCATTGGGATCAGAAATCTGGGCGAAAAGACCGATACCGCCTGTACGTGCGCTGCCGTAGCTGAAATTCGCGATTACATGCCCGTTGCCATCGAAAACGCCCGTAAACGGATGGTAAGCCCCGACACCGATGATGTTGAAATCCGCGGCGGCGTACGCGCTGAGGTCAATGTCGGCCATGAGCCGAAAATGCTTGTCCAGATCGCACAGTCCCCAGCCCGTCAGATTCAGTTCCTCGGCGGTGTAGATCAGATACGGATCCTCTTCCGTGCCCGTGCCCTCCAAGATATCGGACAGGGCGATTGCCAGAATGGGTTCGCCCGGCCAATGCTCCCACCCCAGCCTCGGGTAGTCGTTGCCCTCATCAATGGTCCACGCCGTCTCGACTCGGCAAGAAGCCCAGCCACGAAACGTGCTGGCGCTCTGCATTTCGGCCGTGGTCCTTCCGTTCCCACCGTCGCTGTCGGTTTGCCGGCTGGTCTCAACGTCCCAGAAGCACTCCCTGGCATAGCCTCCATCCCCTACGAGGCCACCAACGTATTCGCTGGCACTAACCGCTCCCGTTGCATAGCAGTGAGTCACGCCGCCACCATAATAAATGTGACCGACCAGACCGCCGGCGTATTTTCGACCGTTCACACTTCCGGTGGCGTAGCAGTTCGAGATGGCGTTATTGCTGAATCCGGCAAGGCCGCCCACTTTTTCATCGCCTTGAACCGGACCGCTGGCGCAGCAACGTGTGACAGTGCCTTCATTGTAGCCCACCAGGCCCCCGACACCCTCTTGGCCCGTCACGCTGCCACTGGCGTGGCAGTCTACGAGGATTCCCGTATTTCGACCTACCAGACCGCCGGC
>CP070782.1:1257408-1263162 GCA_020346325.1 Phycisphaerales bacterium | reverse complement strand
GTGACGGTAAAGCGGCCCTCCGACGAGCCGTGGATCAAGTGGGCGGCGGCGCTGAGGTTGGCGCGCAGGTCCTCGTTCTCTTCGACCAATTGCAGGACCTTCTCCGTGCCGACATAGCCATACTTGCGGATCAGCGCGTCGATCTGCTTGTCCTCACCGAACTCGCGCAGGCCGGGGGCCAGGACGATGAGCTCGCCTCCGTCGGCCATCGCCATGCGCGTGCGGTAGATGCTCTTGTTGCCCAGCCAGGTGCTCTTGAACTCTTCCGGTTCGAGGTAGACGACCGCCTTCTGCAGCGGTTCGTCGAGCATCTGGAAATTGACCTTCAGTGACAATTCAGCGGCACGGTTGAAGCACTCGATATCGTCGCCGATGAAGAGCCCGCGCGTGATGAGTCCTTCCTCGCTCGGCCCGACCACCGTATGTACGTACACGAGCGGAAGGTCGCGGCCAAAATGGTCGGAGGCATAGTTCAGCACTCGGCGCACGGGCGTGTCGGCTCGGCCCATCATGCGTTCCATGCCGTAGACAGCGCCGAGGTAGTGACTCTTGTTGATCCCTTCAACGCCCCCGGTGCCGACGAAGACGTTCTTGTTGTAGTTGGCCATGCCGACCACTTCGTGCGGCACGACCTGGCCGATCGACAGGATCAGGTCAAAGCCGCCTTCGACGAGCAGTTTGTCCACCTGGGCAGGCCAGGAGAAATCCAGCTTGCCTTCACTGACTTCCTTGATGAATTCGCCAGGAATCTCGCCCAGCGTGGCCAAGCCCCCGCGCCAGTCGTGCTCGCGAAAGAGGCCGACAGGAACGTCGCCAAACATGCGTCGGATCTCGGCCTCGGTCATGGCGAAATGCGTCCCCACCGCGGGGAGAATGTCCGTCAGCATGTCACCATAGTATTGCCAGGCGTAGCGGGTCAACTCACCGGCCCGCGAATAGAACCGCGTAATGTCCGGCGGCAAGGCCAGAACTTTCTGCCTGGTGCCCAGTCTGTCCAGTGCCTCGTAAAGACCTTGCTTGAGGTCCTCGGCGCTGAGGCTGTCACTTTCACTGCCGCGACTGTAGTAAAGCATAGCGTTTCCTATTCTTGCCACATGGGTGATTCGGAGAAAATGCGGTCGAATTCGGCGATCCGTTCGGCTTGGTAATCGCCTGCGTATTCGTCGTTGATGAACTTGTCGAAGGCTTCGTCGTGGAACCGCTTCCACGATGCGACCTCATGGCCGGGCAGGATCGGGTAGAACAAGACGCCATTGGCTCTGGCCGCGTCCAGGTCGCCGGGGGCATCACCCATCATCAATACGTGGGACCTTTCGTATTTTCGCTCGGTGGCATACTCGAGATGTTCCGTCTTGTTGCCCATTTCCTGGCCCGCGATAGCCGTTACGTATTTGGCGATCCCGTGTTCGCTCCACTCCCGTCCGAGTGCCTCCACGGAGGCCGACGAGATGACGGCGACGTCGGCCTTCGACGCGATCTTCTCCAGGCTCTCGTGCACGAATGGGAAGGGGGGCATCCCCTTGACCATCTCACCGATGGCCCAGTCGGCGCGCCGGCTCCACTGCAGGGGCGTCTGCAGTTCCCTCCTGGCCGTCGGATCGACGGCGTTGTCGATTGCCTGCTGCAGGCCTGCGTTGCTCAAGAGGCTGTTCGGATCGTCGACCCACTGGAAATAGTGGGGAAACTCGGGAACCCGGAACCCGGACCGCCTGACCCTCGGATGGGCCGGTAGCAGTTCAGCGATGACCCGCTTGGCCGTCTTGTGGCGATTGGCGCCGCGCGTCCTGGAAAAAAGGGCGGCAACATCATGGCATTCGCGTGCCGCCTGGGCAACCTGCTGCAAACCGAAATAGGCGATCATCCACGGGCAGAAGCACTCCCGTTGCTTGAGCCCCATGGTGTCAAATGCGCAGCCGTCCGAATCGATACCGATGAAGAACGCATGTTGGGGGTGGAGGTCCTTCAGGGACCGGGCCGGGTCGGTTGCCGTCATTCGTTTCTTCTCGTAAGTTTCAAACCGTCATCGATACTGAAAACAACCCAGATTAAAGGCGAAAAGCCGCGAAAGACAACGAAAAACTGCGGTCGGATGTGATTTCGCATGGAATGCGGTCCGGTCGGCCGATATCTTATAGCAAAAGACGTTGCCAATCCCATTGGATGTGAGAGGCCTATGAACGAACTGCTCTTGCGAATCGAGACACTGTGCCTGGACGTGAACCCGTCACTGCTGGTTGGCATCGGTGCCGGGGTGACACTGGTGGGATTGGTCCTCTGGCTGGGTGGAACGCGGTACAGTACGGTCGTGATCGGTCTGCTGGGGGCGGCGGTCGGCGCCGTGCTGGGTCTGGCGGTGGCTCAGCAGTTGGGCGTTCATCTCTTCATCAGCATGGCGGTCGGCGCGTTGGTGTTGGGGATCGTCTCGGTTTTGCTGAGGAACATTTTGATGATCGTCCTGGCGACGCTGATCTTTGCGCTGGTCGGTGCGGCCGGATACGCGGGGGTCGTGTTGGATAAGCAGCCCCCTGAAGAGGCGACGACGGACGAGCAACGGACAGCTATGGACGGACAGTCGTATCTGTATCAATCGTTCAGTAGCATGGACCCGAACACGCGGCAGACATATCTGAACGAAATCAGCGGATCGGATGAGGATTTCCAGGGACGTTCGAAGGCGATTCTCAAGGACACCTGGGATGCTATGGGGCCGACGAAATGGTACCTGATGGGAGCGATTCTCGTCGGCGGCATCACGGGCTTTCTCCTGATCTGGTTTATCAAACAGGTGATTGTTCCACTGTGCTACAGCATCGTCGGCGCGGCCAGCCTGATTCTGGGTGCCCAGATGCTGTTGCTGGGGCTGGGTTTTCGCCTGGCGTCTGCCCTGCCCGTTCAGCGCTGGATCTTGCCCGCGGCCTTTGGCGGCATGACGGCCTTTGGCTGGGTCTCGCAAGTCCTGGCCGCCCGCAAGCTCGGCCCCAAAGTGCACAAGGGCGAAGACGACTCGGGCGACGAATGACGTGCAGCGGCTTTGCTCTTGTTCTCCGTCTCATCGTTACCATGATACGCACGGCATCAACGGTAGAGTGAAGAACCGACAACGTCACTACGTGCCTCGGAGGTTGCCGGTGTGCCACCCGAGCGATCGCGAAACATCCAGTACATCAACCGGCTCAGAATCCTGGCCATCTACCTCGTGGTCACCGCCCACGTAGCGATCTGGCTGGCGATGGAGGCTGAGCCGTTCACTTTCGACTGGTGGGTCGGGGCCTGGCTCTTCTACCTCGGACATGCCTCTATTCCCATCTTCGTGATGATCAGCGGTGCGCTGCTGTTGGACGATTCACGGCACGAGTCCATCAGGCAGTTCTATCAACGGCGGCTCCTTCGGGTTGGTGTTCCCCTGACGTTCTGGACGGGTGTCTATCTGGCCGCCCGCGTCTTCATCGATGGCGAGCACCTGAGCGTGGCACGGGCCATCCGTCTAATTCTAGCAGGCGATCCCTACTACCATTTGTGGTTTCTATACATGATCTTCGGACTGTATCTGGTCACACCGGCCTTGCGCGTCTTCGTTCGCTGTGCCGACCAGGCTCAGCGGCTCAGTGTCATTGTCGTCGGGCTAATCCTGGCCAACGCGTATTTCCAGACCGACGTGCTGCTCTGGGACGATCAGCGGTCCATCTTCACCATGTTCCTTCCCTATATTCCGTACTACCTGTGCGGATACGAACTGCACCGCATCGATCCGAAACGCGTACCTTTGCGGTATCTCGTGCTGGCCGTGGTCGTATCAGCCCTCTACCTGGCGGCATTTTTCAACGTGTTCATGGCACGGCAGGGCGGGGTCGGCGTGCGCTATCTGTTCGATTTCTTCACGCCGCCGCTAGCGTTCCTGTCGATCGGTATTTTCTGGGCCGCGTATCTGCATGATGCTACCTCAAATCGCGTCACGGGCATACGCCGGACGGCGCTGGAATGGGTCGCTTCAACAACGCTGGGGATTTACGTGTTGCACCCGCTGGTTCTCGAGGGGGTGCGACGGGCGTTGAGCGGCCGGGCCGGCGAGGGGACCTTCATCGCAGGCGTGACCGTCGTGCCTTTGATAACCTTTGTGGTCTGTGACTTGATTACGTCGATGTTGATGAACGTGCCGATTCTCCGGCGGACCGTACACTGATCAACGATCACCACCCTGGAAAGGAGTTGCTTCCGTATGAAGAAAGACGTTCCTCTCAACCAAGCGAAATGGATCATCGAGCCGGGCTGTGTCGTCCTCGTCACGGGCGGCACAATGGAGCATGCCAACGTCATGACGTTCAGTTGGCAGACGCCCATTCATACGTCCGATCCGTGTATGGTTTTGCTCGTGGTCAATCGCGTGCGGTACACCTATGAGCTGATCCGACAGAACAATGAACTAGCGATCAATGTCCCGGGAGAGAACCTGCTGGAGCAGACCCACAGGGTCGGGATGGTGACCGGCCGGGGGATCGACAAGTTCGCAGAGAGCGGTTTGACCCCCGTCGCGGCCAATGTCATCCAACCGCCGTTGATCGAGCAATGCGCTGGACATCTGGAATGTCGCGTCATCGAGATCCACGGCGTGGAGACGCACGATTTGCTGATCTGCGAAGTCGTGCACGCATCGGCCGAGGAGGAATACTTCGACGGTGCCTGGATTCCGGAGAAGTTCCACACGCTGCACTACATGCACGGCAACAAATACGGCCTGCTGACCCGCCGCGTCGAGGCCCACGGGATGCGCTAACGGCGCTGGACACGATGGCGCGGTTTCGACATAATTCTCCCTAGACAGCGCAGCGTCTGTAGCCACATGTGACGAGAGGTGGACTATGCCGGACAACATGAATCGTCGGAGCTTCCTGAAACGCTCCCTGGCCGGTTCTGCCGCCGGCGCCTTGGCAATAAGCCTTGAAGAGAGGGCCTTGCTGGCCCAGGCGGGCAAGCCCTCGGCGCCTGCGATTCCAGCCGAGTCAGTGAGTCTAATGCCGACTGGAAGAATCGGAAATCTAGCTGTCACCCGCCTGATCGTTGGCGGTAACCTGACCAGTGGCATTGCGCACGATCGGGATTTGATCTATGTTTCGTCATTGCTGAGGCAGTATTTCACGGATGAGAAGATCTTCGAGACGTGGCGGCTCTGCGAGGAGTGCGGCGTTAACACGGCGATTTTGCGCCTGGATGACAAGGTCATCCGGCTGATCAACCGCTATTGGGACGAGCGCGGCGGTCAGCTTCAGTGGATTGTGCAGATCAAGCCCAGCCAGTGGGACTTACGGCACTTCAAGGACGACATCCAGCGCGCCGTCGACAACGGCGCCGTCGGCGGCTACATACAAGGCGGTGTCGCGGACGGCCTGGTCAAGAACCACCAGATCGAGCTGCTGGCCCGGGCCCTGGACGTGCTCAAGGACACCGGCATTGTCACCGGCATCGGCGCCCATTCGTACGAGGTTCCGGTCGCTTGCGAGAGGGCCGGACTCAAACCCGACTTCTATATGAAGACTCTGCACAGTCCCAACTACTGGTCGTACAATCCCCACGGTGTCACGTATCAGAAGTTCCAGGCCATCAGTCGCCAGTCCCATGACAATGTCTGGTGCACGCGGGCAGAAGATACGATCGAGTTCATGAAGACGGTCAAGACACCGTGGATTGCCTTCAAGGTTTTGGCGGCCGGCGCCCACCACCCCTCGGACGGTTTCAAGTACGCCTACGAGAACGGCGCCG
>CP070782.1:1250230-1257308 GCA_020346325.1 Phycisphaerales bacterium | reverse complement strand
GGTGCCAAGTACGTCCGATTCACGGCCAACAGTGCCTACGGCATGAGCGGCCAGGTGGGCCTCAGCGAAGTCCGCTTCCTCTACCTGCCGGTCCAGGCCCGCGAGCCCGCTCCGGCCGATGGTGCCACGGGCGTCGATGTCGATACCATCCTCGACTGGCGCGCCGGTCGCCAGGCGGTCTCCCATCAGGTCCACTTCGGAACCGATCCGGAGACGTTGGCTCTGCTCGATATGGTGGCGGAGAGCCAGTACGGCGTGGGCGACCTGGATCTCGGCATGACCTACTACTGGAGGATCGACGAGGTCAACGAGGCCGAGACGGTCAGCACGTGGGAAGGCAACGTCTGGAGCTTCTCGACGCTGGAATATATCGAGGTGGATAACTTCGAGAGCTACACGGACGACGAGGGAAGTCTTATCTTCGAGGCCTGGATCGACGGCTGGGAAAACGAGACGGGCTCGCAGGTCGGCTACCTGGAGGCTCCGTTTGCCGAGCAGACGATCATCCATGGCGGGCAGCAGTCGATGCCACTGGCTTACAACAACAGTGTCCCGCTGGGTTATTCCGAAGCCGAACGGACGTTCGAAGTGCCCCAGGACTGGACGGTGCGCGGCACGGGGACCCTGACCATTCATTTCCGCGGCGCGCTGGACAACGACGGTCAACTGTATGCCAAAATCAACGGCACCAAGGTGGCCTACAACGGCGACGCCACCCACATCGCCAGCGTGGTGTGGCGGCCGTGGAATATCGACCTGTCGACCTTGGGCATCAACCTGAAAAGCGTGCGGACCTTGGCGATCGGTGTTGAGGGCGCCGGCGCCCAGGGCATGCTGTACATCGATGACATCCGGCTGTATCGCACGCCGCCCGATACCGTGGTGCCGGTAGAGCCGGACCGTGCTCATTTGATCGCGCACTATGCGGTCGATGGCGATGTCACCGACAGTTCCGGGAACGGCTACGATGGCGAGGCCGTGGGCGAGCCCACCTATGGCCCCGGCGTGGTCGGGCAGGCGATTCTGCTCGACGGCGCCGACGATCACATCCGCATCGCGCATCAGGATCGCCTGAATCCCGGGACGGGAAGTTTCTCGGTAAGCCTGTGGGCGAATCTGGACCTGACCCGCGGCAGCAGCGGAGCGACCAATTGGGACCTCGCGGTGGCTAAGCGAGATACCGGCAGTTCCGGATACTACATCGGTGCGGACCGAAACCAGGGCGGCGCCGATCAGGCGGCATGGAAATTCATGCTCGGAAATACCAATGGGAACCGCGTGGACACCACCTTTTTGCCCGTGCCGCTGGGAGAATGGGTCTTCGTGGTGGCCGTGCTGGACCGGGATCAGAACGTGCACAAGATCTCCGTCGATGGAGGGCAGAGCTGGACCAGTGCTGTTCCTCCGTCGGGCTCGGTAGCACCGGCGCAGGACCTCGGGATCGGTTGGGATATCGGGCAGAACAATTACTGGTTCCATGGCGCGATCGATGAGGTGCGCTTCTACGACCATGCGCTGTCCGAGGAGGAGATCGTCTGGCTCGCTCAACAGTAGAGCGCCCATCGATGTATCGATCGCTATGAAGGAGGTTCAGCATGCCCGCAACGAGCGGCGGCCGTGCCGATACAGAGGGCCGGCAGGGTAATCATCTTGTCACGTCACGCGCAGCGCTGGCTGTTTGGGCCGTGCTTTTTTGCGTGGTGACTTCTTCGGGATCGGCCGCCCGGGGACGCGGTCCGGTGGTGCGCCGGGAGGCCCCTTTTCCCGCGGTCTTCGACTCGGCGCCCGCGAGGCACGCCGCGTCGGTCCAGTACGAAGTGCTCCGCGGAGATTTCCACATGCACGCGCTCCATTCGGATGGCTCAGTGTCACCGGCCGACCGCGTCCTGGAGGCTTGGGAATACGGCTACGATGTGATCGCCATTACCGACCACGCCGGCCTCGGCGCCTATGAGGAGGCTGTGCCGATGGCCCGGGCGCTCGATGTACTGCTGCTACGTGGCATCGAGACCGGGCTCAGCGAACAGGAGCACCTCATTGCGGTCGGTTTTTCCGCGGACTATGAGCCCCGTAATCCGCACCAGTGGTCCGAAACCGAAGGACAGAGCGAGGTGTTCTATCGGAAGCAATGGCAGCGACTGACCGGCGCTGGTGGCTTTGTTTTCTACGCGCATCCCCACGTGGGCTTGAGAGAGCCGATGCTCTGGGGCATCGACCAGGGGTTGCTCGAGGGGATCGAGGTGTATAACGGCGTGGTGGGCTCCGAGTGGAACACGGTCGAGAGCCACGGCACGTACTGGTATCCTTTCGCCTTTGACTGGGCGGTCGAGTACAACCTGACCATCTTCGCCAACTCCGACGCGCACGAGGCTCGGGCCGATACCGGTCAGGCCGTCACGCTGGTCCTTGCCACAGACCGGTCGCGCGAAGCCGTGCTGGAAGCCCTCCATGCCGGTCGGACCATCGCCTGCTTCAACAACATGCTCTGCGGCCACGAATGGGCACTTCAGTTACTGATGACAAGCCTGATCGACGTGCGCCTCGTAGCGGTGGACGGTGGCAGAGCGTTTCTGCGCCTGGAAAATCACGGGCCGGTGGAACTGACCGCCGAGATCGCGGGGACACCGCTCGAGCCGGTTATCCTCGGGCCGTACCAGAAGGCCCTGGCCAGTCTGAGGCGGATGCCCGATATCGCGACCATCAACTGGAAGAACGTCTACACCCGTCCCACGCAGAATCTTACCACCACCCACACGCTGAGCGATGTCACGCCATAGGATGGTCGGTCGCGGCCGACCTCATGGCCTCAGAAGGGCAGGGCCATCGGCGCCGTCCGTCCGGCCAGACCGGCCACTTCCGCGGCAGACAGGGCACGCTGATAGATGGCGATCTCGTCGATGTCCCCGGTGAGCCAGTTCTCCGTGGCGTCAAAGATCCCGCCGCCCCCGATGTTGACGGGGAAGGCCGACGAACCGTAGGTGTCGGTAATCGCCGTACCGCCCGACGCCGCGGGCCTGCCATCTAGGTAGATGGCCACGGACTGCCCATCGCCGACGGCGACGACGCTGTGCCAATCGGCCTCGGCATCGTAAGGCCAGGCCAGGTTGACGGCGCCGCTGGCCGCACTCCAGATCTGGATGTTGTTGCTGGCGGAGACGCCGTATTCGATGCAGTCGTTCTGGCCCACCAGGCCGCTGCGGCTGGCCTGGGACAGATCGCCCTTGAGCCAGCAGGCGATCGTGAACTCGGTCAGGTTGTCCAGCAGACTCGTTCCCGTGGTGACATAGTCGCGGCGGCCGCTAAAGCCCAGGGCACCGCCGGAGACACCGTCGATCCAGGCCGGGCTGCCCTCGATGGTGCCATGATTACCGTTGCCGGATGAATCGGTCGCGACGCTGCCGCTGCCTTCATCGAGGGCATAGTAGAGCACGAGACCGGCTGGATCGGGTTCCACGGGCGTGACGAACTCGGGCGTTGCGGCGTAGAGCCGAATGTCGTCGATGTACACGACTCCAGCGACGCCGGCGCCTTCGATGCCGATGGTCAGCTCGGTGATACTGCTGAGATCCACGCCGACGCCGGGCAACGCAACATTCCACGGCTGCCACTGCATTTTGTCGATGTCGCCGGCGTCGCCACTGTACGCCACTGTGGTGCCGTTGATCTTCAGATACAGTTGCCCCTCGTTACCCTGACCGCCGTGGAAATACAGCGACAGGCTCTGGATGCCGTGAGCGGTCCAATCTTGCGGCGCGTCAAACGTGCGAACGGCCTCAGCGACCGCCACGCCCGCGTTGTCATAGAACAGCGGCATGGCTTGGCCGCCGCCGTGGACGGTGGACGTCTCGGCGAACGGCGCATCCAGATAGCCGACGGTCGAACCGGTCTCGTTGACCCAGCCGTCGGCCCAGGTTTCATAGATGCGGCTGCCCTGATCGTCGGTGTAGCTCTCGAAGTCGTCCAGCACTAGGAATTCTTCCGTGCTGAAGCTCCAGACGTTGCCCTCCCACGTGCTGACCGTCTCGGCCTCGTTGACCTCGTCGATCCTCCAGTAGTAGGTCATGCCGAGATCCAGGTCGCCCACGCCGTACTGGCTCTCCGCCACCGTATCGAGCAGGGCCAACGTCTCCGGATCGGTGCCGAAGTGGACCTGATGGGAGGCCGCCTGGCGACCGGGCCGCCAGCTCAGGTCGGTGGCGACCGGCACGTCCGTCGCGCCGTCGGCTGGCTGCGGGGTGCGGGCGGTGACGGGAATGTACAGGAAGCGGACTTCACTGAGGCCGTACTGCCCCAGCATCCCGTACCCACTGTTGATCGTGAGCCGAACGTAGCGGGCGGCCGCTCCGCCAAAATCGATCGTCGTGTTGGCGGTATAACCGGCTGCGGCCGGCGCCTGGGCGAATTGCACGTCACCCAGAGTCGTCCAGTCCGTCCGATTCTCGGAGTACTCCACCGTGACGTCCTTGATCCCAAACCCGAGCAGGGCCTCGAACGATACGTTGTAGTTCCACACCCACATCTCGTGTAGTGCGTACACACCGTCGAACTCGTACTGAAGGTACGCAGGCTCGGCGCCGGGCGTGGCCAGCCACATATCGGAGCTGGCGATCGAGTGCTCGTCGTCGGCATTGAGGCCGGAACCGTTGATTGTGTTCTCAGGCCCTTCGCCCGCGCTGGAGATCGCGTTGCTGGTGGCGCTGATATTCTCCACGGCATAGGTGAACGGCTCGACCGTGAAGCTCCAGACATTGCCTTTGAACACGGTGAAGTCCGGCGCGCCATTGACTTCATCGACGCGCCAGAAATAGGTCTGACCGTAGACGAGTGCACTGTCCGGCATGTAGGTCGTTTCCGTCTGGCCTTCGCTGACGAGGACGCCCAACGGCGCGTCCGTGCTGGCCGCGTTGACATCGTCCCAACTCGTGCCGAAGTAAGCATTGTGCGTCACGGCGGTCTCCGTCCCCGTCCAGCTCAGACTGGTATCGCGCGGCACATCGGTGCTTTCATCGGCCGGGATCGGAGATACGGCCTTCGACGACGCTAGTCCCTGCATGACCTCCTGGATCTGTTCTGCCGTCAGCGCCACGTTGAACAGGGCCACTTCGTCGAGCACGCCATTGAAGAAGGTACTGGGCGTGTCGCCCGTAAACTGGGCTCCGATCAGCACGGGTGTGACGGTATCGGTGTTCTGAGGCCCGCGCTCCTGTTCGGCGTCGAACTGCCCGTTGATGTAGATCCGCATCACCGCACCGTCATAGGTGACGGCGACGTGGCCGAACTCATCGCTGGGCAGTGTGGCGCTGCCCGAGTACGACCAGGGTGCCACCTCGCGGTGAAACGACACGGTGCCGCCGGCGTTGATGGTGACGATATAGGCGCCGATGATACCGCCGTTGAACTTGGCCATGAGCGTGCCCCCGCCCCGGTTCTTGACCCAGGCGGTGATACTGAAGGGCGCGGCCCCGCCAAACGCCAGGTCCTCGCTGGAGTTGCGGATCTCGAGATAGCTGCTCCCCTCGAACTGGAGCCCCGAGCCGAAGCGGCCCGCCACCCACGTGGGATTCTCCATCAGGTCAGCGTCGTAGCCGTGCCCCGAACTGTCCTTGGCGAGGTTGCCCGCCCCTTCGTTGAATAGCCAGACTCCAACCATGGATTCCGGATCGACCTGAGCACTGCCGGGCGCCGGATACAGCAGAGCGACGACAGTGAACATGACGCAGGCGGTGAACGATCTTCTCGCAGTCATCATTGCCAAATCCTCCTACTTGTGGGGTAGACCAGGATTCCCATCTGCCTCCAGCCATGGGGCCTCTGCATGCTACAGCCTCCATGGTACCACAATGGACCGTCAAACATTAACACTATTTATCACCGATCGGCTCGTTATAATGGCCCGATGCTGATCGGACTGAAACTTGACATCGGTTTTTCCGAAGATGAGATTTGCCGTCAGCTATACGGCCGGCGGGAGATCCTGCCGTTTCTCCGGGATTTGGGAGTCGATCTGGTGGAAACGCCCGTCGGGGCGGAGACCCAGCCGGACGTGCTGAGTGAGCACGTCGCCCAGTGCGTCGACGCGGGATTGCAGGTCACGCTGCACCCATATTCGGAGGGCACCATCTTCAACCCGGCGTATTTCGCGGACAGCGCCGACAATCCCTGCCGGCTTCTGCACGAGCGCTTCTTCACGCTGGCCGCTGAAGCCGCGCAGAGGCAGCAGGCGCCCACGCTGGTGAACATCCACGGCGCCGCCGGTACCGCCGCCGATGCCAGGCGGCATCTCCTCGACCGGTCGATCGCTTTCTTCACCTGGGCCCGCGCCTGGTGCCGACAGAATGCGCCCGAGGTCGGCGTGACGGTCGAATTGCAGATCAGCCCGAACGCCGGCGAGTCGAGACAGCGCATCGGCGACCGCTACGAGGAGTTGCTGAAGATCGCCGCTGAGAGCGAGGTTCAGGTCTGCTGGGATTTCGGACACGCCTACTGGAACACCTACCGTTACGACTGGCCTCTCACACCGCCGCCAAAGTTGCTGGGCCGGATCGGCCACGTCCATTGTCACGACGTCTACGAGGGCGACCATGAACCGCTCGTCTTCAACACCGTGCCTTGGCGCGACTTCATCAGCCTGCTGATCGACAACGGCTTCGACGAGCGCATCATCCTCGAAATCCCGCCGTGCTCCTTCCTCGACGCCGGCGGCATCGAAACCCTGATCGCCTCCGTCCAGGCCCTCCGCGCCTGGACCCAACAATGCCAGACCGGCAGGTAGCCGGGACTCGCAGGGCATCGATGAGTAGAACACAGTGAGCCGAACCCTGTGCTTGCTGGCGTACCGTGCGAGCTCCAGACTCCTACTTTGGGGCTCGGTGGTTCGAGTCCTTCCAACCGTGTCCCGCAACCCTCCTACGATGGACAACTTACACGGAGTCCCGGCCCGAAGTCCATCGACGCAGCCGAACTTCTTACGCAGTTCTTACTTTTGCATCCCGAAATCGACGGGGATCTGAAGCTGGTGATCGAGCGGTGGACCGAGCTTTCTCCCGACCTGCTGCAGGCGATCGTCAGGATGGTGCAG
>CP070782.1:1240183-1250130 GCA_020346325.1 Phycisphaerales bacterium | reverse complement strand
GACACCATTGACGTCGACCAGCTGGAGTTCACGCTCTACGAGGACGTGATGTTCGCCGCCCCGATCACGGTGGCGGACATCGACTCGGATGAGATTACCTACTCCGATTCCGGAGGGACCTTCACCTTCACCACCTCTTGCCCTTCCACCAGCGTCCATTCGAAACTCTTTTTGGAGCCGTAAACATCGAACGACTCACGGTACTGGCGAGCCGTGTCGAACAGAAACCGCCAGATGTGTGCGGCGATATCGGTGTCCTTGATCTTGATGTGGCACGATTCGACGGCGAACTTGTTGCCGCTTTTCTCGGCCAGCTTCGGATCAATCGTGCCCGAGCCCAGGCATGAGACGTACTCGGCCCGGCCCTTCACCAGCCCCAGCACGGGCGAGACCACATGCGTGGCGTAATGCATCGGGATCATCCGCTCCCAGTATTCGGGCCAGCCCTCCATATCCTGTGGATGCGACGCCTGCATGTACTGGATCTTTCCCAACTCGCCCTTCTCATATAGCTCCTTGATGAAGAGAAACTCCCGGCTGTACACCACCGTCTCGGCCATCATGTATTTCAAACCCGTCTCCTTAACCAGCGCCACGATCTGTTCGCACTCTTCGATCGTCGTGGCCATCGGGACCGTGCACATCACGTGCTTGCCCGCCTTCAGGGCCGCGATCGACATCGGCGCGTGGTCCGGAATCGGTGAATTGATGTGCACGAAATCGATGGCCGGATCGGTCAGCAGCTCGTCGTAGCTGGTGTAGCGTTTCTCAATGCCGCACGCGTCGCCAATCTCGTCGAGCTTCGCCTCGTTACGCCGGCAGATCGCCTGGATATTCGCTCCGGGATGCGCCTGATAGATGGGAATGAACTCCGCTCCGAACCCGAGCCCCACGATCGCTACGTTGACCTGTCCGCTCTGCCCCATGATCCGCTCTCCTTCGCACTGTGCATCCGCCACCCATCTCGGCCGGCCTCGCCGCTCGCGCGCCGGTCACCATGTCCCTGCTCAACCTAATCGCTGACGCCCTGCGCGTCAAACCGAAAACCGGGGCGATTGAGGAGCTCGAAGACGACCCCTGAGGCCTCGCTCTTGACACTCTACCACAGCGACCTCATAATGCGGCGGACCTTCAGGATCGAAATCCCGTGAACACCCGAGGTTTGGGACACAGACCATGCAGGAGACACCGTACATCGAAGAACGAGAGGTGGCGATCGTGGCGGCCCGGCAGGCCGGAGCGTATCTGAAGGCGAATCAGCACCAGGCCGTGATCGAGCAGGTCAAGAGCGGGCCCAACGACTACGCTACTGCGCAGGACCTCGGCGCCGAGAAACTGATCCTGGAAACGATCAAAAAGCATTTCCCGGATGATGCGATCCTCTCGGAAGAGTCCGGCGTCCATCAATCCGGCCGCGACAGGCTTTGGATCGTCGACCCGTTGGATGGCACACGCAACTATGCCAATGGGCTGCACCATTTCGCGGTCTCCATTGGTTTCTGTCAGAATGGGAAATCCATGGTCGGTGTCGTGTACGCCCCCTGCGATGGCGATGAGCTGTTCTGGGCCCAGCGCGGTCACGGAGCGTTTCTAAACGATGAGCCACTTCGAATGGCGACCCCGTCGCAGTCGCTGGCGGGCAGTCTGATCGCGACGGGCTTTGCATACTACCAGGGCGCCGAGTTGCACCCGCACGTCGAGACGCTGGAGAAAGTGATGAACGCCGCGACGGATGTTCTGCGGTATGGGTCGGCCGCCACCGATATCTGCTACGTGGCGGCGGGTCGGTTCGGGGCCTACTATGAATCGGGACTGAAACCCTGGGACGTCGCGGCCGCGGCGCTCATCGTCGAAGAAGCCGGAGGCACCATCTCCGACGTCGACGGCCATCCGCTGGACATGCTCAGAACGGAAGGAGAGTCCTTCTGTCTTCACATGCTGGCCGCCAAGAACGCCACCATCCAGCGCGAATTGATCTCGTTGTTGGCAAGCTCATGATTCGACCCTGGTGGTCACTCGGCGATCAACGGCTCCGCTGAGTCTCGGTGCGTCGGCGCGGGTCGGCGGCGACCAGCGCCTTCACAAGCAACTCGATGTCCGCATCGGTAATCTTCGATCGCGTCTGCTTCAGCATGTTGACGAAATGCGGAATCTCCGTCTGCCGATCGACGGGAAAGCCGACATTTCTCCCGTCCGGCCTCGTCGAGGTGACGAGGATGTTGCCCTTGGCGTCGAGAAAAGCGAACCAGGGAATGCCGCCGCCTTCACTGGGCTTGCGGATTTTGTCGATCACCGCCTTGGCGTTCGTCATCCGCTGCTGGTCGATCTTGACCACCACGTAGTCCTTCTCCACAATCTTGGCAATAGGCGGTTGCGCCAGGAACTTATCCATCCGTCTGCACCACCCGCACCAGGGCGCACCGATACGAATGAAGATGTTCTTCTCTTGCGTCCGGGCCTGCTTCAACGCGGCGGCGAACACCTCGCTCGCTTCCAACGGCTGGGCCCTCCATCTCTCCAGAAAGGCGGCGACCCTTCTCGGATCGTGCTTGCTGCCGATCTCCAGCGAACCGGTTTCCTGCTCGGTCAGCTTCTTGCCGGTCGCATCGACCACGGCCAGATAAGGATAGCCCTGCGGCTGGATCTTCCATTTCGCAATCACGTCCTTGTCCGCCTGGCTATCGATCATCACCAGGTCATATTCGCTACGGATCAGACTGGCAACTGTCCCGTCCTGCTGGAACACATCATGCAGCTTGTAACACCAACCACACCAGTTGCCGCCGACCATCAGGAGCACGCGCTTGTTGTCGGCGCCGGCGCGGACCAGCGCCGCCTTCACGCGCTGCGTTCCCCGGCCATCGACCTGGTAGATGGGCTCCCGCTTCGGCTTCGCGGGCTCCTCCGCGCCATACAGCGCCGCGGCACCGATCAACAGCACGCCTGCTATCGTGAATACGCGTGAATACATGTCTCGTCTCCTAAACCATCATATGACCGCAACGCGAGCCAGCGGTTACACATCACACAGCGCGACGGCTTCGCGAAGCCCGTCCAGCGGATCGCGGGTCGCCATGAACTCATGACCAACGTAGCCGGTGAAACCGGTCTCGGCAATGGCCTTCATGACGGCGCGGTAGTTGATCTCCTGCGTATCGTCCAGCTCGTGTCGACCCGGATTGCCGGCCGTGTGATAATGACCGATGTAATCCCGATACTCCCGAATGCGCGCGATGATGTCGCCATCCATGATCTGAACGTGGAAGATATCGAACAGCAGTTTCATCCTGAGTGAACCGACCCGCTTGACGATATCCATGCAGTAGTCCGTGTGATCGCCCTGATAGCCCGGGACACCGACCATTTCGACGGGCACGCGGCTGTTCAGGACTTCCAGGCAAAGGTTGACCTTCTTCTTCTCCGCATAGCCGATGATCTGCTTATACCCCGCGACACAGTGCCGGGCCCCTTCATCCGGCGCGATCCCTTCGGCCAATCCCGTGAAGGTAATCACGTTGGGAAAGCCGAAATCGGCGCATGCATCGATCGCCGCGCGCATCTGGGCCAGACACCTCGCGTGGTGCTTGGGATTGTTCATCCCCTTGTCGAACCAGTGGCTGTTGGCCAGCGCACAGACCAGGTCGTACTTCTTCAGCAACGGCCAGTGCTCCGGCTCGACCAATTCGACGCTCTTGCAGCCCAGGTCCCGCGCGATCCGGCAAGTCTTCTCCAGATCCCAATACTCGCCGAAACACCAGTATGCAATCGACTGCTTGAGCCGTCCCTTCGTCACTACGTTCGGCGCCGATTCGCCGGCGCGTCCCCCGGCCCCCAGGGCCGAGCCGCCGGCCGCGGCCACCACCGCATACCGGAGCATCTCGCGCCGACGGAGGTTCTGCCGCCCGCCGGTATTCAATCCCGGTCCTGTCCCCATCGCTGTCTCCTTCATGGAACCGCTTCATCCCACCGAACGCTCGCCTGCCCGGGGCGAATCGCGGTAGGACCCGAAACGTATGCTAGCGGGCGAACCGACGGTGTTCAAGGAGTGTCTGAAAATCGCCGCGATCCGTGGGAAAACCGCGGCCCAGACCGTTGTATTTCGAGGCGGCCACTGGTACAAAGGCATCAGCGATGGGCCTTGGGTCGAGTTGAAGGCACGTTATGGAGATGTCACCGGAAAAGGAGCGATTGAAATGTTCGTATCACGAGCAGGGACCCAGCGATACGTTGTCTTCCTTGTCATCGGCGGCTTGATCGCTGGCACCCCGGTCTGGAGCGTAGGGCTAGTGCCGTCCTGGCCGCAATTCCATGGGCCGAAGCGGGACAACATTTCCACCGAGACGGGACTGCTGAACGTCTGGCCCGAAGGAGGCCCGAAATTGCTCTGGACCGCCCAGGGGCTCGGGCATGGCTTCTCCAGCCTGGCGGTAGCGGGCGGGATGATCTACACGGCCGGCAATATCGAGAAGGACACCGTCGTCACGGCGCTGGATCTGAATGGCAAGACGCACTGGCAAGTCAAGAACGGCCCCGCCTGGACCAGGGACTATCCCGGCACGCGCGCGACGCCCACTCTGGACGGCGACCGGCTATACCACCAGAGTCCGCTCGGGCAAATCGTCTGCCTCCAGGCCCGGACGGGAAAGCCCATCTGGCAAGTCAACGTGCTCGAGAGATTCGGCAGCGAGCCACCCCGCTGGGGACTGGCCGAATCGCTGCTGATCGATGGCGACCGCGTGATTAGCTGTCCCGGCGGCCCGCAGACCTGCATGGTGGCGCTGGACAAGCGAACGGGAGCGGTGCTCTGGAAGGCACCCAGCACGCGGGAACTGGCCGGCTACGCGTCGGCGACCCTGGCCGAGTACCAGGGAGTGCGCATGATTATCACCTTAACGGCCAAGGCCTTGATCGGCGTCAATGCTGACACGGGCGATCTGCTCTGGCACGTCGAGCACGAATCGTATGCCGACGAGAATATCCTCATGCCCATCTATCACGACGGGCACGTCTTCGTCAGTACGCTGAAGACCGGTTCGGTCAAGTGGAAGATCAACGTCCAGAACGACAAAGCGTCGCTCGAAGAACTGTGGCGGACGGAGGAACTCGACAACCACCACGGCGGGGTCCTCTTGCTCGACGGCCACCTGTACGGTACCAGCACAGTTCGCAACCGCAACCTCTGGGTGTGTCTGGATTGGGAGACAGGAGAAAGCCGGTTTGTAGAAGAAGCCGTGGGAAAAAGCTCGCTCACCTATGCCGACGGCCTGCTGTATACCCTGAGCATCGACCGGCTCATGGGACTGGTCCGTGCCAGCCCGGCGGGACTGGAGATTGTCAGCTCGTTCACGATCCCCGAAGGGGGTGAAGGCAAGAGTTGGGCGCATCCGGTGGTCAGTGACGGTCGTCTCTATGTGCGTCACGGCCAGTTCCTGTATGCATACGACATTGCCGCCGACCTGTGATTCTCAAGGAGCGAAAATGGACAGGGAAGGACTCAAAAGGACGCGGCACGATTTGAAACGACCGTTGCTCGTCATCTCCGGTTCGAAAGGCGTCCTGGCTTGTAGTTATCTCAACATTGCAACTCTCACCGCCCTGGGCGAGGCCGGCGCCACCGTCCGAGGCGTCGGGAACTTCGAGGCCATGCTGGAGGCAGAGATCGTCGAGGTCTCCCCCACCGCGACGCAATTGGGCGTCCAAGTCGGCATGACGGGCCGGGCGGCCCTGGAGGTTTCTCGCTGAGGCAGCTTGATTTCAATGATTGACAACCGCCCACCGATGCGGTATGCATGGGACAAATAATCACCCCCTTTTTTGGAGGAACGAAGCATGAAACGCGAAACATTCTCCAAAGTCGTCTTGTGTTGTTCCCTGCTCACCCTTGTCCTGCTGGCCGTACCGGCGGCAGCGCAGCCACCCCGAGGCCGGGGCATGTTCGGCGACTGGCAGATCAAGGTCCCGTTCGGCGAGCGGCAGATGGACGTCATCCTGTCGTTCACGCGTGACGCCGAGGGCAATTGGGGTGGGCAATGGATCGGCTGGGCCATGAACGAACTGAAAGACGTCAAGTTCGAGGACGGCAATCTCAGCTTCGTGCACACGGCCCGTTTCGGGGACAACGAGTTCACGTCAACCTTCAAAGGGAAGATCGAAGAAGGCAAGCTGACGGGCGTTCTCTCCAGGGATCGCGGCGATGTGGATGTTACCGGCCAGCGCGCGCCGCGGACGCCCCGCGCAGTAGGCAACTGGGAGATGAAGTTCACCATTGGCGACCGTGATGTCACGACCAACCTGATCATCAGCGCCAACGAGGACCGGCAGCTCGCGGCCGAATGGAAGAGCCAGTGGGGTGAGCACGAAATCACTGACCTGGCATACGAGCGCCGCAATTTGAGCTTCAAGCGCAAGAGCAAGTTCCAGGACCGTGAGTTCGAATCCACCTTCGAGGGGACGTTCGAAGGCGACACGCTGGTCGGGACCATCAAATCCGAAATGGGTGATGTCGAAGCCAAAGGAACGCGCGTCGGTGGCGCCGCCATTGGCACGTGGAACCTCGCGGTCACCGCGGAATGGGGCACCGTCAAGCAGCGATTCCGGGTCAACCCCGACATGACTGGTACTTACGGAACCATTCCCGTTAAAAAGGTCGAACTGAAAGACGATCAGTTGAGTTTCGGCATGGTCGTTCCCTTCCGCGATCAGCAATTCGAGATGAATTTCGCCGGCAAGATCCAGGACGGGAAACTGACCGGAGAAATGACCACGTCGCGGGGCACGCAGAAGATCACGGGCACCAAGGTCGTTCGCCCGATGCGCAGAAGACCCAACATGTAAGATCGGCACGAAGCAAGAGCCTGTCGGATTCGCGTCCGGCAGGCTCTTTTCTTTCAACCCAGCTTTTCCATGAACACCAATGTCACCGCATCATCCTCACGTTGACGCCGGAATTCCACGTAGCCCCGGCGGGCGTAGAGGCCAAGATTGCGCTCGCTCTTGTGTCCGGTGAACAGTTCGAAGCGGCGCACGGGCACAAACGTTTCCTCGATGGCTGCCAGCAAGGCGCTGCCGAACCCCCTGCCCTGATGCTCCGGCGCCACCACCAGCCGGCCGATGTAGCACGTATCATCGACCTCTCGGCCGCGCACCGACCCGACGATGACGCCGTCCACGAGGCCCTTGAGGATGACATGGGTCTCCATGGCAACTCTCAGTTCGTCGACGGTCTCCAGCAGAGGCGGCAGCGTGACACCGCCATAAAGCCTCGCCTCCTGACGATAGGCCTGATACTGAATGTCCAGGATCGCCGGGGCGTCGTCCGCCACAGCTCTCTCAATCCGCCACGATGCGTTCATGCGCGTGCTCCAGGACCTGATATTTACCGTCGGAAGAACAACGGCCTCATCCTACCATCAGCCCGGCGAGACTCCCAGAGAGAATCCATCCGCGCCAGGACGGCCGCGCCAATTCCTGTTGTCCCTCGGAACAGTCTAATGCTATGCTAGGGGACAGTTGACAGAGAACAACGGAGGTTGCTCAAGAGTAGACGGGGACCGTATCGATGAGCTTCTCCAACCGACGACACCGGCGCATGCTGGCAATCATCGTCTCCGGGCTCGCTGTGGCAATGTCACACCGCGCCGACGCCGGGGGCTATGAATGGGGCGGACTGGGCAGTCGGGCCCAATCGATGGGCGGTGCCTTCATCGGCCTGGCGGACGACTGGACGGCCATCTATTGGAACCCGGCCGGCCTGACACAACTCCGGGGCCTCGGCGCCGGTATCGAATTCTTCAGCCCGCATATCGAGAGCAAGGACGGCGACAGCCTGGCCAATCCGCCCGTTGCCCAGATGGACAGGCGTTTTCAGCGCGACGTGTTCGGGCAGTATCCGCCCGAACTGGAGCCCCCGCGCTTCAACCGAGAGAAAGTCAAGTACGACTTCTACATCCCCGCCGGGGCAGCCGGCCACTGGCGGTCCGCCGGGCTGAACATGGCCGTAGGCTACTACACCCCGGCCGGGTACTACATCGACTGGGACGACCGGGTCCCCTATGGAACCGGGACGATCACGGCTGAGTTGTTCCAGGAACTGAATGTCACCGCAATCAATTTTTCGCTGGCCAAACGGATCAACTGGGCCCTGTCCCTGGGCGCCGGCCTCGATATCCTGTACGGCCAGGTCGATTACGAAGTCAACAAGATCGCCGCCAACTCCGGCATCAGCGACTACCGCTACAGCTTTGACTCAGGCTCCGACGGCACCGGCTATGAGGGCGTCTTCGGCGCGCTGTATCGCGTCAACCAGAAAGTGAGCCTGGGTGGCGTGTACCGCACGGGCGGTACAATTGAGCTGGAGGGGCGAGCCCGCACCAGCTTGAGCCTGACGACCCTATCCGAGGCCAGTGACTTCGTGCAGAAGTTTCGCCATCCGGCCACCTACGGGCTGGGCGTCGCCTACCGCTGGGCCACCAACCTGATCTTCACCGCCGACTGGCAGCGCACCGACTGGTCCGAATTCGATATCGACATCGAGTACGACACACCGGGGACGGCCTTGGTCAACCAGGATTACTCGGCTGACTGGCGTGACTCTAACCGCTTTCGGGCCGGCGTCGAATGGCGGCCCGTCCTGCGCTGGGCCCTGCGGGGCGGCTACTTCTTCGACGAATCTCCCCTGCCGGACAAATCGGTCAGCCTTTCCAACATCGTCGGTGTCGACCGCCACAATGTGACGCTGGGCGCCGGGTACGAGTGGGGCGACAGTTGGTTCGTCGATCTGGTCTTACACCATGCCTGGGGCGATCGGACCGTGGATAGCGTCGATTACAGCCAGCGAATCTACAGCTTGGGCGTCTCCCTTTCCCATCGATTCTGAGGCTGCCGTCTTTCCAAGCAAACACAAAATACCGGGGCCTGTACCAATCTGGTACAGGCCCCAAGATGACACAGATGTGTCGTGGTATCCCTCCAATCGCTATGGCAATCAGCTACCGCCTTACGACTGGATCAGGTTCGGGCTCCGGCTCGGGCTCGGGAATCACGCCCGGCTTGAACGCGAGATAGTCCACGTCAAAGGCGGTGATACCACCGGTCCCCGAGGAACCGATCGCCAAATAGCTCCCCTCGCCTTCCAGGCCGTCCCCGACCGTGACGTTGAACTCCTGCGCCGGGCCATCGTTGACCGAGACCCTCACGACGTGGGTGCCCGCACCGCCGGCGGCGATGCTCACCGCGAAGGTGTTCCACTGCGTGATGTCATCGACCGCCAGCCAGTTCTTGGCCATGATCGTTTCAGCCGTCTCTTCAGTGTCCACATCGCCCGTAGGCGCCGTGCCGACCAGATTGTTCATGACCAGAACGTCACCAGTGACATCCTCCAGACCGGGCTGGCCGCCGCGTGCCAGGGAGAACGAGATAATGCCCAAGTCGCCCTGGCCGACGCCGATCATGCCCTTGCCACCGTCGCGGATGTGATAGGCAATCCCCTCAGCCGGCCACGGCTCGATGCCGTCACCGCCATCGGGATGCTGGTCATCCAACGGTGCGGTGGTCGCCACGCGAATCCGGAACTCAATTTGCGTCCCATCCAGATTGGACTCGACCGGACGCGTCAGATAGATCTTGCGATTGCTGCCCGGATCACCCAGATCGTAGTCGCGTGGATCTCCGGTATCCTGAATGCGCAGGAACGTCACATCATCTTCGGCCAGCGCCCCGGCGCCACCGGGTCGGCCTTCGCCGGGACCGGTGCCATCCCATTGGTCGGACCCATTGTCATGGTCCCAAGCGTCGTCGAGGGCATCGCCGTCGTAAGTGTAGGTATACGGAACGCCTTTGCCAAGCATATAGTCAACAGCGTTGAGGAACATCTGCTCGCCATCTGGATACAGGTCATACAGAGCTGCAGCTTGTCCACCCGTTACGCCATCAGGCTCGCGACTGCCGGT
>CP070782.1:1233469-1240083 GCA_020346325.1 Phycisphaerales bacterium | reverse complement strand
AGCAGTTGGCCGTGGTGGCCCCCCCGACCCAGTTCGGGGCCTACAACCAGGACGTGTTGGCCACCTGCCACGAATTGGGGGCAGGCGAGGTTTATCGGCTGGGCGGGGCCCAAGCAGTGGCAGCGCTGGCCTACGGGGTGGAAGGCATCCCGCGCGTGGATAAGATCGTCGGCCCAGGCAACCTGTTCGTGGCGCTGGCCAAAAAGTACGTCTACGGGGAGGTGGACATCGATTCGATCGCCGGACCCAGCGAAGTATTCATCATCGCCAGCGACGAAGCCAACCCCGCCTGGGTCGCGGCCGACATGCTCAGCCAGGCCGAGCACGCCGCCGACAGCAGCGCCGTGGTCGCCACCGATTCGGCGCCGCTCGCGCGAGCTATCCTCGCACAACTCGCCCGGCAACTGGCCGTCCTGCCCCGCGCCGACGACGCCCGCCAGTCGCTCCAGCGCTTCAGTCGCGTGGTCGTACTGAAAGACTTGGACGAGGCGGTTGCCTTGGCCGACGAATTCGCTACCGAGCATCTGGAAATCCAGTGCGGCTCGCGCAGCAAGGAGATCGCCGACAAGATCCATAACGCCGGCGCCATCTTCATCGGGCCCCACACGCCCGTGGCAGTGGGCGACTACTGGGCCGGGCCCAGCCATACCCTGCCGACCGGGACGCGGGCCAAGTTTTCCAGCGCTCTGACCAGCAACGACTTCGTCAAATCCATCAGCCTGATCGAATACAGCGCCGAGCAACTGGCCGCCAGTGCCGAGCACATCATTCGTTTGGCCCAGGTCGAAGGCCTCGACGCGCACGCCCGCAGCGTTCAGATCCGCCAGCAGGACTGACGGCTAGACGCCCCAGTCGAGGCGCTCCCGATTGCGCCAGTAGAACCGGCCGAGAACGTGGGCCTGAACCATTGCCGTATAATAGGTGCCCGCCAGCGCGACCAGGATTCCCAGGACAGACGGGACGAGATTGGTCAGTGCCGCCCAGACGAAGTTCATCAGAATCGTCACGCCGACCAGCAGGATCAACAGGGCCACGTACGACACGAAGGTGCGCAGGATGGCCCAGAGCAGGACGAAAGGATTCAGCGCCGTGGTCGAGTCCATGATGGCCATCGCTATCAGGCCCATCGGAAAGAAGACAATCGTCCAGGCGGTCAGGCCATAGAAAACAAGATCCATCTCGCGCGTGAACAAATAGTAGATGCCGGGCGGAAAGAGATACAGCACATAGACGGCGATGAAGTAGCTCACGCGCGACCACATCTCGCCGAGCCCTACGGTAGGAGCCGCCGGGGCCCGGACGCCTCCGATGGCGCTGTCATAGACGCATTCCGCCAGAGCCCATCCGGCGTACAGAACGATGACGCCCCACAGAACCCAGCCCATGATCCAGATCACACTGAAAACCGGTAGCAGCAGGGTCAAGCCAATCATGATCGCCAATGTGGTCAGACCGCCCCTGCTCGTCGGGTACAGGAGAATGTCCAGGGGCCACACCGTCTGACGCTGGCCCGTGTGCCGCGGCTGCGGCTCGATGCCCAGGGACGCGAGTAATACGTCGTCGTCTTGTTCGGCCGCACTGACGTGCGCCGCTGCCAAACGGGCGCGTTCCGACGGGGCCATCGTCTCCGGCTCCGAACGGGCAGGCAAATCGAGCAGGGCCTCCGGAGCGACCGCGGATGATTGCTCTGACTCCGGCGCCGCGGGGATCGTGATCCTGGTCTTGCAGCGTGGACACCGCCCCTTCGCCCCCGCGCGCTCGTCTGGGGCCTTGATCTTTTGATCACAGTTGGGGCAACGTAGTCGAATCATGCGCCTCGCGTCTCGCCTGGTGCCGCGCGACGCCGCTTGCGTCACGCGCGACGGTTTGGATGTTGCAGGCAATATGTAGGGGCAGGCCCCCGTGCCTGCCCGGAATTCGAATTGCCATGGGTCAGACCGTCGCGACCCGGGCAACCACAGAGGGTTGCCCCTACGAGTCGCCCAGAACGGTTTTGATGATCTCTCGGCCTTTGCCCAAGGCGTCGTCGATCTTGGCGGGATCCTTGCCGCCGGCCTGAGCCATCTGCGGTCGGCCGCCGCCACCGCCACCCACGATGGGCGCGATCTCTCTAATGACGTCACCGGCCTTGAGGCCTTGCTTGACCAGATCGTCGGTCATGCCGGCCAGCAGGACGACCTTGCCGTCGGCCTCGAACCCGAGCACGATGGCCGCCGAGCCCGCCTTCTTCTTGAGCATGTCCACAGCTTCGCGGGCACGCTCTATGGAAGTAGACGCCAGTCGTCCGACAATAATCGAAGCGCCGCCGATTTTTTCGCCGTCGTCCAGCAGGCCGCGCGCCTCGGCCATCGTATCGGGACCTGCCGTCTTGGAGGCCGTCTTGAGTTCTTTGGCCAGCTTCTTGTTGTCGTCCATCAGCTGGGTGACGCGCTCGGGGAGTTTGTCGGCCGGGATTTGTAGCAGCGCGGTGAGTTGGTCGACGACGTCACTGGCCTGTTCGAGGTGGGCCGTCAGCGCGGCGCCGGTCATCGCCGTGATCCGGCGGACACCGGCCGAGATGCTCTCTTCCTTGATGATCTTGAAGCCGCCGATCGAGCCGAGTTGATCGACGTGAGTCCCGCCGCAGAACTCTCGGCTGAACGCTTCGTTGATGGCGCCGGCGCCGTCGGCGCCCACCGCGACGACGCGGACTTCATCGCCGTACTTCTCGCCGAACAGGGCCATGGCCCCGAGCTTCTGGGCCTCCTCTTTGGCCATGACGGTCCACGTCACGGGCAGGTCGGAAGCGATTTTCTTCCGTACGAGCGACTGGGCATTCGCCAGTTCGTCTTTCGTCGGCGCCTTGGGATAGGTGAAATCGAACCGGAGATAATCGGGCCCCACGTAGCTGCCCTGTTGCGAGACGGATTTGCCCAGCACCTCCTGCAAAGCCCACTGGAGCAAGTGGGTGGCGGTATGGTTCTTTTTGATCGCGTTGCGGTCCTTACTGACGGTTGCCGTGACGGCCTGGCCGGCACTGAAGGACCCGCTGGCGACTTTGCCTCGATGGACGACACAATTGGCGATGCGCATCGTGGTCTCGACGACGAACTCGCTGCGGTCGCCGGCCACCACGCCGCAATCGCCCACCTGGCCGCCGGCTTCGGCATAGAAACACGTCTTGTCCAGGATCAAGCCAACCTCGGTGTCAGTGGGGACCCGGCCTTCCTTCTTGAAGCCTTCGGGATCGATCCAGCCGACGAGCGTGCTCTCGCAACGGTCGGTATCGTACTTCGGCTGGTCGTCCGTGGTCGGCAATTCACTGTCGGTGAGATTGGCGAGCAGGGCATTGCTCTTCTTGGCCGCCCGGGCCCGCTCGCGTTGCTCGTCCATCAACTGGGCGAAGCGATCGGTGTCGACAGCCAGGCCGCGCTCCTGCGCCATCAATTGTGTCAGGTCCAGCGGGAAACCGTAGGTGTCGTAAAGTTGGAACGCGTCGTCGCCGTCGATGGTCTTCTCGCCCGCGGCTGCGGCGCGGTCGGCGGCGCCGCGGAAGATTTCTAATCCCCGGTCGAGCGTGCGGCCGAAGCTGGCCTCCTCGGCCTCCACCACGGTCGAGATGTGCTCGGCCCGATCCTTGATCTCCGGAAAGGCTTCGCCCAGCACGTCGAGCACGGCGGGGATCAGCCTGTACAGAAACGGCTCGTGCATGTCGAGCTCGCGTCCGAAGCGGGACGCCCGGCGCAGGATGCGGCGGATCACGTAGCCCCGTCCGTCGTTCGAGGGCGTGGCCCCATCGGTGATGGCGAAGACGAGCGTGCGAATGTGATCGGCGATGACGCGAAACGCGTTGTCGGTCCGGTTGCCCAGTTGGGCGGTATACTTGTGGCCGCTCAGTTCACTGGTGCGGTCGATGATCGGCATGAACAGATCAGTGTCATAATTGCTGCGCTTGCTCTGCAAAACGGCGACGATCCGTTCGAGACCGGCCCCGGTGTCCACCCCGTGCGCCGAGAGCGGGACCAGCTTGCCCCCGGGCTGGCGGTTGTACTGGATAAAGACCAAATTCCACAGCTCGATGTACCGGGCACAGTCGCCGTTGACGGCACACGTATGACCGGGTACGCCCTTCATGTCACACGCTTCGGGACCGAGGTCGATGTGGATCTCGCTGCACGGGCCGCACGGACCGGTATCCCCCATCTCCCAGAAGTTGTCTTTCTTGCCAAAGCCCAGCACACGCTCGGGCGGGATCGGTGTGACTTTCGTCCAGAGCTGCGCTGCCTCTTCGTCCTTGGGCAGTCCATCTTTCTCGTCGCCCGCAAAGACCGACGCCCAGAGCTTCTCGGCCGGAATGCCCCAGACCTTGGTGAACAGCTCCCACGCCCATTCGATCGCTTCGGCTTTGAAATAGTCGCCGAACGACCAGTTGCCGAGCATCTCGAAGAAGGTGTGGTGATAGGTGTCCTTGCCGACTTCTTCGAGGTCGTTGTGCTTGCCGCTGACGCGCAGGCATTTCTGGCTGTTGACCGCGCGGGGCCACTGTGGTTCGGTCAGGCCCACGAAGATGTCCTTGAACTGGTTCATTCCGGCGTTCGTGAACAGCAGCGTTTCGTCGCCGTGGGGCACGATCGGGGCACTGGGCACAAACGTATGACCTTTTTCGAGGAAGGAGTCGATAAAGCTCTGTCTGATTTCGCGGGCGGTTAACACGATGGTCACACCTCTTGTCAGGTTCTCGGTAACGTATCAATCCATGCTAAACACAAAATCATCCGTGCTCGGCGCGCCTACTGCCGGCCCACCACGGGTTGTGTCCAGGCTGCTTCGCGCTCTCCCGGCACGTGGGATTTATCGTTCTTGCGCGAGGAGATCACCTTGGCCCGGACGTAAATCTCGTCGCCCTTGAGGGTGTAGCGAGCGGTGGTTCCTTTTTCCTCGGCCAGAACCCGGCCGATGTCCCGGCTGTAGAGCCGGGTGGTGCGCAGTTCTTTGCCTTCGGCGTCTTTGACCGGATGGCTCCCCGGGTCGTAGCCGCGCCGGGTGCCGATGAATTGCGTGGTGTAGGTTACGCCGGGCTCGTCGGCGACGGTGACGGTCAGGGTCTGGCCTTTGACTGCAATGTCTTTGAGTGTGACACCGGTCGAGCAGTAGAAATCGCCCGCGTCCATCGCGCGGATGATCGATTCGGGCGTCAGTTGCGCCGCCCGCACGACGACCCACGCCTGGCCCGGATTGGCGGCGCGCGGATCGAATTTGTGATAGTTGTGCGTGTCGTCCGTGGCGACCGCGTAAACGATCTCAGCCTTCGACTCGCCCAGCCGCTTGGTCAGCAGGATGTCCCACATCCGTTCCGTGCTGGCGCGCAATTCGTTGCCCTCGTTGTTCACGTAGCCGTGGGCGTTGTAGACCTCGAAGAAGACCATACCCTTCAAGCCCAGCATGTCTTCGGCCGTCAGGGCCCATTGGAAGTTCGGGTGGTTGATGTGCACGAGCATGGACCGCCCCGTCTTCTGCGCCTGGGCTCGCACGGCGCCGATGTTGTTTTGCAGCAGTTCGGCCATCGTCGCACCGCCCTGAGGCGCGATCAGTTCGAGGAGATTGATGCCGTTGAGATGGGCCTTGTCAGAGATCTCCTCGGCCTGGATCAGCAGGAAGCGGTTGGGCTCCTCGAACAGGCAGCGGCACTCTGACAACGGCTTGAGCCGCACTTCCGTCTGGTCTTTTTCGTTTTGCCGGGTCTCGATCCAGCGATCGCCAAACCGGTCACGGTATTTCTCAAAGGCGGCGCGCCGGCCGTCGGTGACCACCATCCAGCGCTGCCCTTGCGACAGCACGTTGTGATCGGACAGGGCCAGGAAATGGTAGCCGTGATTCTTGTACCACTGCATCACCATCTCGGGGAAATCGTCACCGTCGCTCCAGAACGTGTGGGTGTGGAGATTGCCTTTCCACCAGCGCGCTTCGGCTTGCACCGCGGCTGTAGTCATGGCCACCAGGCAGAGCACCAGCGCCGCCCGGAGCATCGTTCCTGCGAAACCGCCTCGATGTCTTCTGAAATTCAACATGGCCGAACCACCCATCTCTCTAATACCGCCGACATCGACATAATGCCCGCGTTCTCCGTCGGTTGTCATCCTGAGCCAAAGGCGAAGGATCTGGGCTCGGCCTAAGGGAATCACCGTCAATCCCACGCTGCAGCCAGATACTTCACTGCGTTCAGCATGACAACTCTACGCTTGCCTAAGTCACTGTGGAATCACATATATCCAAATCCGATCTGACCGCGTTCCAAGCGCTATTCTTTCTCGGCCGGGGCCTCGGTGAGCCCCTTGGCGATCAGGATCTTGTTCTTGATCTCGTCGCGCAGTTCGGCGTTTTCCTGTAAATAGGTCTTGGCGTTCTCACGGCCCTGCCCGAGGCGCAGGTCCCCGTAGTTGATCCAGGCGCCGCTGCGCTGGATGACGTCTTCGGCCAGCGCCAGATCGAGCAGGTCGCCCTCGTAGCTGATGCCGCTGTCGAACATAATGTCAAACTCCGTGTCCTTAAAGGGTGGAGCGATCTTGTTCTTTACGACCCTGGCCCGGACCCGTGAGCCGATGGCGCCTTTGTTGTCCTTTATGGTTGTAATGCGT
>CP070782.1:1228844-1233369 GCA_020346325.1 Phycisphaerales bacterium | reverse complement strand
GGGCCCTCATGCGTGACATCCTGTTCGAGGACTGCGATGTGTTCGACTCGGACCGGGGCCTCGTCCTGTACGCCCGGGACGGCGGCCCGATTGAAAACGTGTGCTGGCGCAACATCCGGCTGTTCATGATCCACTGGCCGCACGAGACCGGCGGCACGCCCCTGCAGTTCTTTATCACCCAGCGAGACGGCCTTACGCCTGTACACCGTATCCGGGTAGAGAACATCAGAGCCAACATGATTGTCCCCTGTGGGTTTGCCGGCCTGGCCGGTGCGCCGCTCGACGGCCTGATCCTGAAGGACATTCACCTGTGCGCAGACCGGCCTGCTGTCAACGGATCTTACTTTCGGGGAAACCGGGACAGTTTCGAACCGGATCTGGGTGACACGGTTGGGGCGCGGCCGGCCGTGCTGAAGGTGGGGGATCACGTGGACATCCGCTTTGACGGCCTGACCATCGACTGGCAGGGTAACCGGGCCCGGTGGGGTGGATTACTGTCCGAAGGCGCGCAAGGCGTGGACATCAGAAACCTGATCGAGAAACCGTGAGTCTTTTAAGGCCATGAAGTGAGACAGCATCGCATGAAGCCTACGGCCTCCTTACCCAGGAAAGGGAGACGCCCGTGAAACCCATGATTGTCATCACCCTGTTGACCTCATGTGGCCTGTCGGCGACCGCCACTCAAACCGAGCCGGCTGCACCGCAGCCCGATTATCGCTTTGACGGCACGATCTCGCGCGAGGTGCTGGAGAACTATCTGGATCGCTCCGTGACCATGGCCTTTTTCCTCGTCACCGGTGTGGTTGAGCGGGGACGCGGTGAGTATCTCTATCGAGAGGACGACATCCGCCTGATCCGGAACATCGGCGCCAAGTTCATCGGGCGGGCGCTCTATCGCTGGGGCGGTGAGAGTCGCTTAAATGAACCAGAGTTCTGGGCGGGCGCAGAAGCGATCGTCCAGCGGGTTCATGCCTTTGACCCAGATGTGATCTTCCAGGGCTGCCTGTTTGAGATGATCAGCCGTGATGTGAACAAGGTCAAGATCCCGGCCTGGGTCTTCACCGAATTCGAACAGCCCATTCAAGACCGCAACTTTTCCTACGACGCCATGCTCAATCCAGACGGCAAACTGGTCAACCACTGGGGACGCAGCAGTGTACCTGATGTCACGCAAGTGGAAACGCAGATGTGGTTCTTCTATCTGGCTGGAGCCTACATCAATGCTGGCTGTGAGGCCTTGCATTTGGGTCAGGTCCGACTCATCGGCATGGCCGACCCTGAGCTAAGGGCATGGTCCGGCCTGCTCCAGCGCATTCGGGCCCATGCCAAGACACACGCGCGTCGTCACCTGGTGCTGCTCGATGCCCATGTGCCCAGACAGGGCATGATCGTTGACGGCGTGAGCCTGCTGGATTTCAACTCCTTCCCCTTGCGTATTAAAGAAGTCGTTGACAAGCCCTACCAGGGCATCCTTGAAGTCGGCCACCTGGACGCCTTGTTCAAGAAGAGCAAGGGCTGTATCTCGCCCAACGGCTGGTCCTGTGACAGCCTGCCCTATCTGGTGGAACTGGACAATTACGGACGCAGGCGCAACCAGGCCAATATCGCAGATACCAGTTCCATCTTTGTGTGGGGCTGGGATGAGATATCTTGGTTTTCCCTGCAGGACGAGGCCTACCGCAATCAATGGCTCATCTATGCCCATGACTGGATCAAGAAAACCGATCCCAATGGCCACCTGCAAATGCCGGTCAGTCGGATGATCTCATGCCCCAATGCGTCACACAGCAGCTACCGAGCCAACACCAGGAGTCCAGCCTGTCCCGTGGGCTACTCACAAGAGGAGACAATCAAGAGGATATGGTCACAACGGTGACCGAGCGTTGCCTGCCTCTATCTGGTGCGCGGGCCATAGGCAGGCGTCTCGGTCAGTGAACGGGAAGGTCGGGCCATGACAACAGTTTCGTAGAATCTATCCGAATTACTTACTCAGAGCTCACAGCCCCTGCGTGGGGGAGCACTGCTTCCTGATGCTGTAGGCAGATGCCTGAGGTCCTGCTTCACCGATGATCCCGATCTGCTTCACTTCGGATTCGCCTTCTAAGCGACGTGTATGCCGTTACCACCGGTAGTAGCGGTATGGATTGTCTCCCATCGGGAAGGCCGTGATGTAATCGGGATGGTAGTAGTCCAGTCGTTCGGCATCGTCCGGCCTGGGGCTCAGGGACATGGGCAGCAGACGCGGGCCCGTGCTGCTCTGGGGTCCGGGTTGGTCACCCCGTGCCAGGGTCTTGTTGCCTACGAAGCCTCCGTCACCAAAGCTATTGAAGAGCCGCACAGCGACGATGTTTTTGCCGGCCTTCAGCAGCGACGCCGGCACGGCGTAGGTGCGTGGGGTCTCTCGCCAGTTGCCCGTCTCGATGTCTGTACGTCCTACTTCCACACCATTGAAATAGGTGGTGTCAAGACCATGCAACGCACCGAGTGCCAAGACCATGTCCTTGCCCGCCTCGCTGGCTGGAATATCGATCTCCTTGCGGAAGACCGCCTCTCCGTCGGTGTCCTTGAAGTATGGAAGCATCTGGGGCAGCGTCACCTTGGTCCATCCTTCGGCCGGCACGTCGTGGCCGACGAGTGCCTGGGCGGCGGAGCTGATGCCGGGATCGGCCTGCGCCGTAGCCTCACTGCTGGCGGCAGGCAACGAGACGGTCACCTTCATCTGCCAAGAGCCTTCCAGGTCCGCCGCCCACAGGTCCAGCGGGTGGAATATCCGACGATCCGCCGGGAAGCTGGCACCCAGGTTGGCCAGGAGTTGGGCGACGGCGCGGGTGGCCCGCCAGCGCGTGTAGCGGAAGTAGGTCTTCTGATCTGCCTGGAAGCGGTCCGGGTCTATCTGGCAGAAGACGGCCACGCCTTTGCCAACGACCTTGCGGCCCATGAGGCCGCCCGCCCCGATCTCGGCCCCGGCACTCAGCAGCCAGGGGGGGCTGTCCAGATAGGAGCGCCAGCGCAAGTCTGAGGCACTCAGGCCACGGGCCTCGGGCCAGATGGGGACCGACAACGATCCGGCGAACTGGGCGGCGGCCGGCTCCAAGTTTGTTCCCAGCCCCCCCTCGGCCTGCGAACGCGGCAAGAAGAACACCTTGCCTCCCTGTTCCAGATAGGCGTTCAGCGTTGCCGAGTCGACCGCGGCGTCGGCGCCGACCAGCAACAGTTCGGCGGATGGATCTAACGAGGCCAAACGTTGATAATCCACGCCGATCTTGTCGAGCCACGCGGCGCCGCCGGTGCCGCCGACGTATACGACCCTCTGCACCCGGGCCGACAGCGGGGCGTGAGCGGCGTAGTCCATGATCCGCTCGGCCACACGGTAGGCCGCCGGGTCCTGGGCCACGTGGTCTTCCAAGTCCAGGGTACAGAGAAGCAGGCGGCCCTTGCCGTAGTCCAACTCCATCAGCGGCGTGTAGGCCAGGTCGAACTCGCACTCCAGCAGGGGGCGCCAGCCGCTGCGATGGGGTTTTTCAACAGGGGCGCTGCTCACGCCGCCACGGTTGCCCCAGTGCCAGCCGGCATAAGGTTGGTCTCTTTCGTTGCCCCTGGGGTAATCGCCGTGGTATTCCGGGTATGCCTCGATCAGGGTGCTGCTGCCCGTCCAGTCGCGCAGGTCGTTGGCGTCGATCCCGTCGGTGACCGGAGAGCCAAGGGGGAAGACGCGCCGGCTGACCTTCGGGCACATTCGCCACCCCAGAGCTTCTGCCATCCATTGTGGATCCTGGGCACAGATCACCGCCCGCCCGCCCGCCCGCACCCAGGTTTCCAGCCTGCCCGCCAGCGTCGGGTCTTGCTGCAAGGCATTGCGTCCGATGACGACGAGCGAAGACTCACCATCCCACGCACTGACCGTATAGCCGAGGTCCGTCAGCATCCGGCCGGTCATACCGCTCGGATCGACCACCGCGATCTGTCCCTTTGCCGATCGCTCCTCTCCAAAGACCCGAAAGGCAAACGTATCCTCATGAGTCGTTTCGCCGATCGTTGCGGTCAGGGTAATCTGCCCATCCGCCTTGCTGCCAGATTCAATAATAGGCGTGATGACCTCGATAGGAATGAAACGGGTCTCTGAGACCGTCAGACTGCCGCGCTCGGTGCCGCTGCCGATCTCCTTCCCGTCCACCAGGGTTGTCCAGGCCACCTGGAAATCCTGAGGCTGGCGCGTATCGTTGAGCAGGACGATCTGCCTGTCGATCTTTTGGCCGGAGCGGAAGTGGTGGTCCTTCGCCGTATAGGCGCCCGCCGGGCCGGCGATCCATGCCAGCGTCGGGCCGTTGTTCTCTTTGAGCGCGTCCTGCATCCATGACCACGTGCGCATACCGCCCGACAGACCTGCGGTGCGCCAACTGCGCCACGTATTCGTGCGATAGAGCTGTTGGATCTTATGGTTGTTGGTGTACTCGTCCAACTTGTTCTCAGAGCTCTCGTAGAGCAGCCCGCTGCGGAACAGGTCGTGCAGGTACTGACGGTACTT
>CP070782.1:1225120-1228744 GCA_020346325.1 Phycisphaerales bacterium | reverse complement strand
TGACGACATCCGGCTGTATCCCGAAGTGCTGGAATACCTCTCCTCGGATATCACGGGCGCGGGCGACACGGTCCTCGGCGTGCCGAATGACGACGACTGGCCGGCCAACGAACATCCTGCCCTAGTAGTTGACGACGATGTCAATACGAAGTACCTGCATCGCAAAGGTGGTTCCATGGCCACTGGGTTCCAGGTCGAACCCTTGCTGGGGTCCACGGTCGTCACGGGACTGACATTCACCACGGCCAACGACGTGCCCACGCGCGATCCCATCACGTTTGAACTCTCGGGTTCCAACGCCAGTATCGATGGTCCGTATACCTTGATCGCCGCGGGCGACATCGTCGATTTCGCCGGGGCCACCGACTGGCCACGGTTCACCAAGAACGAAACCCCGATCGAATTCGAGAACACCGTCGCCTACCAGTACTATCAGATTGTGTTCCCGACCCTGCGCGGTGCGAACGAGACGCTCATGCAGATCGCGGACGTGGAACTTCTCGGTGAAATCGCTCCGTAGAGATCGTAATCTACCGGCCGGCGCCCCGCTGGGCCGGAGGTGCCGGCATCTGCGGGCAGAAGTGTATCGGGCGTGGCTCCTGCGATTCGTCGCCGGGGCCACGTCTCTTTTCGGCGCTTGCTTCTACATCCAGTTTCCTCCTTTTACGTAGAAACACGTAGTCTTCTCGGGTCAAGAAAGTCATTTCATCTGTCGACAGAAAAAGCAGGGTGCGCCGGGGCATGAGGTGGCACCCGGGGCTTTCATCGCATACAATCATGCGCGTGAGACACAGGCCGAATCGGAGGCCCTGATGCAGTATGTTCGCCGAACATATGTCAAGACGGGTGGGCACGGCATTCCTATCGCGTTTCAGAAGGCCCCGGGTGATCATCTGCGCTATTTACATCCGGTAGCAAGCGAGCGCGTGGACAGGCCGTATCGCTCTCGCTCGCGCGCGGATAAGCCCGGAAGTCCCTGACAGCGCGGATGCCTCGATGGACTGAACCGGGCCGTTGCGCCCGGTGTGGATCGCGGTTCTCGACGACGTCGGAATGAGATTGGGTTGGCCTTGATTGAAGGAGGAATTGCCATGTGTGGAAGACAGGTCTCTCTGGTTGCGAGTGTCTTGGTGCTGAGCATGGCCGGCGGTGTCTCCGCCGATTTGCTGGCCCATTGGGAACTCGACCAAAGCGCCGGCACGGCTGTCCTGGATAGTTCCGGCAGTGATCTCCACGGCGCTCTCGTTGGAGATCCGCAATGGGTGGCGGGACAGATCGGCTCCGGCGCCCTGAGCTTCGATGGCAGCGACGGTATGGTGGAGATACCCTACGATCCGAAGCTGGACCTGGAGACCGCCCTGACGATTACCGCGTGGGTGAACATGGTAGATCGAAGCACCTACTACTTCATCGTCGCCAAAGCGCCCAGCGGCACGGCGGCAGACAACTATCCAGGGAACTACGAATTCAGGATCACGGTGACTGACGGTGCCCTGCAATTTGGGCATCAGACCTCGGAGGGGCAGGACTACGTCTTTCATACGTCAGACTTGACGGTTCCCCTCGGACAGTGGACCCACGTGGCGGTCACGGTTGAGCAGGGCGGCCTCGTCCAATTCTATATCAATGGAGCCCCCGCCGGTCGTGCCGACCAGGCAGAGACTTTTCCGATCTTGAACGACGAGCCGGTGAGAATAGGGGGCAGGAAGGATGGGTATTCTTTCTTCAATGGACAGTTGGACGACATTCGCATATACGACGAGGCGCTGCCGGCCGAGGAGATTCCCGGCACCATGATTCGCGTGTATCGTGAGCGGGCCAGTATCCCGAACCCTGAAGACGAGACGATCGATGTGCCGCGTGACGTCGTTCTGGGCTGGACGGCGGGCCGATATGCCGCCACCCACGATGTGTACCTGGGGACCGTTCTCGATGACGTCAACGATGCGGACCGCGCCAACCCGATGGATGTGCTGCTCAGCCAGGGACAAACCGACGCCCGCTTCGATCCCGAGGGAGTTCTGGAACTGGGCCAGACCTACTACTGGCGCATCGATGAGGTCAATGCGGCGCCGGACAACACGATCTTCAAGGGCGAGCTCTGGAACTTCACCGTCGAACCGGTGGCGTATCCGATCCCCGGAATCGTGGCGACCAGCAACGCCGTTTCCGAAGAAGGCGCCGGAGCGGAGAACGCTGTCGATCGCTCGGGACTGAACGAGGCCGGCCAGCATTCGACCGAGAGTGCTGACATGTGGCTCGGCAGTCCTGCTGGTGCCGATCCCGTCCAGATTCAGTTCGAATTCGACCAGGTCTATAAGCTGCATGAGATGGTGGTCTGGAACTACAATTCGATGTTCGAGCTGATTCTGGGCTTCGGACTCAAAGATGTGACGGTGGAATACTCGGTCGATGGAGCTGAGTGGACCGTGCTGGGTGATGTCCAGTTGGCACAGGCAACGGCCCGGGCCGACTACACGGCCAATAGCGTCGTTGAGTTCGGCGGCGTCCCCGGCAAGTATGTCCGCCTGGCGGTCAACAGTGGTTATGGCATGATGGGCCAGTATGGCCTCAGTGAAGTGCAGATCCTGTACATTCCGGCCCAGGCCCGCGAACCGCAACCGGCTCCCGGTGATACCGGGGTGGCGGTGGGCACGGCATTGAACTGGCGGGCGGGTCGTGAGGCCGTGACCCACGATGTGTATCTCAGTACCGACCCCGACGCGCTGGCGCTGGCTGCTTCGGTTGAGATGACCAGCTACACGCCGGGCGATCTGCTGTTCGGCAGCCCGTACTACTGGCGCGTCGACGAGGTCAACGAGGCTGACGAGATCAGTGTCTGGGAAGGTACTGTCTGGGACTTCATGACCCAGGAATTCGCGGTCATCGATGACATGGAGAGCTACAACGACGACGAGAACCGCATCTATGACACCTGGCTCGATGGCTGGATCAATGAGACCGGTTCGACCGTGGGTTATCTGGAGGCCCCGTTTGCCGAGCGGACGATCGTCAACAGCGGCGCCCAGTCGATGCCCCTGGCGTACGACAATAGCGCTGCGCCGTTCTATTGTGAAGCTGAATTCAACATGGGTAGGATGGACTTGAACACCAACGGGGCTGATACGCTTCGGCTCTTCGTGGCCGGTGTGGCACCGGCCTTCAACGAAAGTGCCGATGGGACCATCCTCATGAATGCCATCGGCACGGACATCTGGGGCAACAGCGACCAATTCCGCTTTGCCTACAAGAGCCTCAGCGGCAACGGCTCGATGGTGGCCCGCGTCGACAGCCTGGACGTCACACCCGATGTGTGGGTTAAGGCCGGCGTGATGATTCGCCAAAGCACGGAGGTCGGCTCGACACATTCCTTCATGCCCATGACCGGTGGCGGGGGCAACGGCGCCTCCTGGCAAGGCCGTCTGACGGACAATGCGTCCTCCGAGAATACCGATGCCACGACCGCGGTCGCCCCGCCCTACTGGGTGAGGATCGACCGCGCTGGTGACAGCCTCACCGGGTCTATTTCGCCAGATGGCGAGACATGGACTCAGCTCGGCAACGCACGAACGATCGCCATGGCCGACCCGGTCCTGATCGGTCTGGCTTTGACCAGCCACAACG
>CP070782.1:1219338-1225020 GCA_020346325.1 Phycisphaerales bacterium | reverse complement strand
GGTACACATGGCCACATCACCGGGCCTGAGGATGTCAATGGCCTGCTGATAGGCCTTGAAGCCGACGAACTTGCGCTCGGCGGGCACGTCGATCTGGTCACCGAACCGTCCTTTCAGCGCTTCGTGTGCCTTGTTCATCCGCTCCTCCACGACGTCGGCCATGGCGTACAGCTTGGCCCCCCCGTCGGGGACGTTGAGGGCATCGCCGACGGCGCCGGTGCCGCGTCCGCCGCACCCGATCAGGGCCAGGCGGATCGTGTCGTCCGCAGCGGCAAACCCCCGGGGCGAGAGCGCGCCCAGCACCGCCGCACCGGCGGCGAGCGAACTGCCCCGTTTGAGAAACTGGCGGCGGTCGAGGTTGGGAGTGTCGGTGGGTCGAGTCATGTCGGTCTCCTCGAAAAACAGTTACATAGACAGCGTAGGGGCGAATAATCATTCGCCCGTACAAGAATACCCCATCGCGCGCCACAATGCCAAGAAATGTGGCGGATTAGCGGGAATTGTGACATACTTGGCCGCGAAAATCGGGCAAGATTGATGTTAGGTCCATATCGCATGCTGAGCGAATTCGGAATCACAAACGCCGTCATACTCGTAGCCTATCTGACCGGGATGGTGGCGATCGGTCTGCGGCTGGCCGGACGGCAGAAGACGACAGAGGATTATTTCCTGGCCGGTCGGAATATGCCCTGGCTAGCGGTAGGAATGAGCATGTTCGCCTCGCTGACCAGCGCCACGACCTACATGGGCGTTCCCGCCTTCGCCTACAGTCATAACGTCGCCATGATCTTCGGCGTGGCGATGAGTCTGGCGGCCGCACCGATCCTGAGCCGCCTGTTCTATCCGGTCTACCGCAAGCAGCGCGTCACCACAAGCTACGAGTACATCCTCGTGCGCTATGGTCCCCGTGCCCGGCGCGCGGTCTCGGCCCTGTTCGTGCTCAGTCGACTCGGCTGGCTGGGCATCGTCATCTACGCGCCGGCCAAGGCCATGTCCGTCGCTTCCGGCATGCCCCTCCTGCTGGCCATCATGCTGATGGGCCTGCTGGCCGTCACCTACACGGTCCTGGGTGGACTCTCGGCGGTCATCTGGACCGACGTCGTGCAGTTCGTCATCCTGTTCGGGGGCGCCGTCTGGCTGGTCGGTACCCTCGTGACCCACGTCCCGGGCGGAGCAGCGGAGATCGTGCGCGTCGCCGCCCAGGCGGGCAAGCTCGATGTCTTCGACTGGACCGACCTGAGCAAACTGACGGCTCTGTCGGCCGTCATTGGCTGGTTCTTCGTTTTTCTCAACGACTATGGCACCGACCAGGTCACCGTGCAGCGTCTGATGGCCGTCCGCACGGACAGAGGCGTGGTCAAAGCGATTGCCTTCAACGCGGTCAACGACCTGTTGATCAACGGCATGCTCATCTTCATCGGCGTCGGTATGTTCACCTACTTCCGAGCCTTCCCCGAACGACTGGACGGCTCCGTGGACGTCGATGGCATGCTGCCCTTTTACATCATGCACATCCTGCCCCCCGGCGCCTCGGGTCTGATGGTCACGGCCATCTTCGCCGCGGCCATGTCCAGCGTCGACTCGGGCATCAACTCGCTGTCGACCGTGATCGTCAACGACTGGATCAAACCCTGGCGCCGCGAACACGTTGAGGCCACCGATGTCGCCCTGGGTCGCTGGCTGACGATCGGATTAGGCACACTGGCCACGTTGGCGGCGGTTTTCGCCGCCCGGATCGGTGATATCGTCCAGATGTGGATGGGCATCATGGGGCTGTTCGCCGCCCCGATCCTGAGCATCTTCGTCCTGGGCCTGGTGACGCGCCGGGCCCATTTTCTTGGCTGGCTGGTGGGAGCCGGTTGCGGGATCGCCCTGACTGTCGTCCTGCAGCGATACTATGCCGCGCGGCTCATGACGATGTGGCACTTCCCCATCTCGTTTGGTGTGACCACGCTCATCGGCTACACAGCGAGTCGACTCATTTCGTGCTTGCGTCGCTGTTTCTCCACCACGCGGTCGACCCAGATATAGGCGGCGACGCCGCCCACAACATTGGCCAGGGAGAGCCCGCCGAACAATCCACCGATTTCCGCGAGTCGGGAACCGATGAAGGCCAGCGGAATCCAGAGCCCGAAAGCCAGCAGGAACTCCAGGAACAGTGCGTCGTAGGGTCGGCCGAGCACGTTCAGTGACGTCCAGGTAATGTGATGAACGCTCCGCAAGCCCAGACTGAGCGAGACGATCCAGAGATACAAACTCGCCGCGCGGACCACCGACGGATTGCTGTCAAAGCATGTCGCCAGGGCTTTGCCAAAGAGCAGAAATAGCACCAGCAGCAGAACACCCCATGCCAGGCAGAACATCTTCGAAAGGAAAAGCCCTTTCTGGATGCGGCCGATTCGGCCGGCCCCGAAGTTCTGTCCGACGAAAGGGCTAAGGCCCGTCGACAAGGCGTACACGAGGGCCAGCCCAAATCCCTCGATACGCGTGGCCACGCCGAACCCGGCCACCGCTTCGGCTCCGAACCCGGTGACGATCCGGGTGATCAGGCCCAGAGCCACGGGAATGATCGCGTTGGAAACCGCCACCGGCAGACCCGTGCGGAGGATCGTTTTCCAAGAAGCGAGCAAATCATGATACCCGGGCCAGAGCGAGCCGAGCAGCCGCCGGCGAAAACAGAGCACCCACAGGACGACCACCATCGTGGCGCCCCGCGCGATCACTGTGGCGATCGCCGCACCGGCAATGCCCAGGGCCGGGACCGGCCCCCAGCCAAAAATAAATAGGGGATCGAGGGCCGCGTTGATCGCCACTCCGAGGAGCATCACGATGCTGGGCGTCAGCGTATCCCCCGTAGCGCGGATGATGTTGTTGCCCACAATGGGAATGATGTAGCAGAGCATGCCCGGATACCAGATGATCATGTACTGCTCCACCAGGGGCAGCATGCCATCCGTGGCACCGAGGGCGCGAAAGAGAGGCTCGAGGGTCGTCAACCCCACGATCGTCAGCAGCGCCACGCACACGCCGGCCAGCGTCAGTGCGTCCGTGCTGCAGCGGCGAATCCGCGTCCGGTCTCCGGCACCGATGCCTTGCGAGATGACCACCATGGCGCCGACACCCAGGCCGAGCGTGAACGTGCCGATCACCATGACCACCGGAAAGGTCAGCGTCATGGCCGCCAGCGGCAGTGTCCCGAGGCGGCCGACGAAGAACGTGTCGACAACGTTGAAGGCCATCATCGACAGGATACCGACCAACATCGGCGCCGAGAGCCTGGCCAGAGTGGCCCCGATAGGACCGGAGGTCAGTTTCGCGCTGGTTGCCCTGGCACACATGGCGGCCATCCTACGCGACCGACGCCCGCGCGACAATCACCGAGTGTGTGTGAGAATATCCCGGCGACCGCCCATTTCGGTTTGCGACATTGACTCTGTCACCCCTGCGAAGGCAGGGGTCCGGAACCCTATCGAAGCAGTCTGGATTGCCGCCTGCACGGGAATGACAGAGGTCGGAGCCCTTCAACGCGCGGCAGAGACCCAATACTGCTGGGCGAGAATCTGCACGGGCACGTCACCGAATCGGAGCCGCTATATCCTTCTCACAGGCCGCATTTCGTGTACTATGGGGCAGGTCTTTGTCAATACTCGACCGGCAATCGTAATGATGCAACCAACAGGTGAATTGTAGGAGAAGGACCCTATGCGTTCGTCAATCCGCAAGAAAGCTACCGTGTTCCTGTCCTTGTTTGCATTGGCATCGTCTGCACCGGCGCAGGGCCACGTCGTCTGGGCCCTGGGCGAAGCGGACGACAGTGCGGCTGAGTTCGCGTTGGCGCCGGGCGACTATGCCCGATTCCTAGAGCAGGATTTTGGCTGGGAGGATCGCTACTTCCTCATCGGCCATTCGCAGGTGGGCAAGGAGTGGCCCTACATCATGCCCGGCCCGGCTGACAGCTGGGGCGGCACCAGTGGTACGGCCGGTCGCCGCACCCACGTGCTCAACATTCTTTTCGGGCTCGATGAGGCACCGGCTGATGGGCCCTGGAAGCTCGTTGTCGATCTCGTGGACACCCACGCGCAAGGCCCGCCGTTGTTCAAGATCACCGTCAATGGACAGGCCCGGAAATTCTCTTTGCCCAAGGGCGGCGCAGATGCCTCCAGCATGGGGCAAACGGACTCGGCGCGTGAGCATGTGGTGGAGTTTCCGATCGAACCAGGCGTGATCCGTGAAGGGGGCAATGAGATCCGCCTAGCGATCCTGGACGGCAGTTGGATGGTGTTCGACCAGGTGCGGCTCGAAGGCCCGGCCGGGGCTGTCGTCGCGCCGGTCCGCGAGGTTTTTATCCGTGATGTGCACGCCGCCGATTACGAGATATCGGAGGGCGGGGGGCGCGTTCAGCCTCTGCTGATCGACCTCGAGCACATCAAGGGCGAACCGAAACTGGCTGTACGGCTGGACGGGAAGTCCATCTTCACAGCCCTTGTCGAGCAGGGTCGTTATACCTTTGAGGCCCCCATGCCGGCCGTCTCGGCACCGCAGACCAACGCTTACGAGATTCTGATCGACGGCGCCGTGCTCCAGCAGGGGCGGATTCGTCGCGCCCCTCAGCGGCGGATCACACCGGCTGACTACGTCGACACGCGGATCGGCACGGCGCATTCGCGGTGGATGATCGCGCCGGGGCCGTGGATGCCCTTCAGCATGGTCAAGCTCAGTCCGGACAACCAGAACAACGGATGGCAGGCTGGGTACGAGCCCAGCTTCGAGAACATCGGCGGCTTCAGTCACATTCACGAGTGGACCATGGCGGGCGTCTCGATGATGCCGACGAACGGCCCGCTGGAGATTCGGCAAGGCCGGGAGAACGATCCCGATTCAGGCTATCGCTCGCGCCTCGACAAATCGACCGAAGAGGCGCCGATCGGCTACTACGCGGCCGACCTGACGGACTATGGCATCAAAGCTGAACTGACCTCGACGACGCGTTGTGGCTTCCATCGCTATACGTTCCCTCAGAACCGCGCCGGCCGTGTGCTGATCGATCTGCAATTCGGCGCCGAGTATGCGCTGCAGGTTCGAGGTGTTGAGATTCGCAAAGCCGACGAAGATCGGATCGAGGGCCTGAGCACCTATCACTCCCAGTGCTGGGGGCCCGAGGGTTTGCAGGATTATACCGTCCACTTCGTGATCGAGTTCGATCAGTCCATCACATCGTTTGGCATCTGGCAGGACGAGGACGTTCGAGCCGGAGTTGACCGTTTCAGGGCTGAAGCGGTCAAAGACGCGGGCGCCTATGCGGAGTTTGACACGCGCGTTCATCGCGTTGTACAGGCCCGCGTCGGGCTTTCGCTGGTGAGCATTGAGAACGCGGCGGTGAATCTCAAGACCGAAGTAACCGAACCCTTCGGTTGGGATTTCGACGCCGTACGCCGCCATCACGTGCAGACCTGGAACGAGCTGCTCGGACGCATCGAGATTGAAACGCCGGACTGTTTGGAGAAGGTCCGCTTCTACAACAATCTGTACCGCTCGTTCTGCCGGAACACCTGGAGCGACGTCAATGGTCAATGGGTTGACGGCATCGAGCGCGTACAGCAATTCAAGAACTCGGACGATGTTGCCCTCGGTTGCGACGCCTTTTGGAACACGTTCTGGAACCTCAACCAACTCTGGAATCTG
>CP070782.1:1215467-1219238 GCA_020346325.1 Phycisphaerales bacterium | reverse complement strand
ACCTTCGCCGGTCATTAAGTTTCCTCTGTAAATAGCTCCGGCGTTGGTGAGATCGCCCGACCAGGTTACGGTGCCAACAAAGAAGTCCTGATCTTTGCCCAGCTCAATTCCCTCGGCTTCCATTCCGACAGGAATTGGAATCAAATCCGGCCAGATGACTCGGCTGGTTTGGTCGATCTCGTGGGCCGACACGACCGTGCTCAGGGTGATTGTCAGCGTGACCGCCAGGCCCCATAGCCCGGAATGTCGTCTTGAATGATTCGTGTGCGTGTTTCTCATGATTCTGCTCTCCTTTCGTTATGGAAAAGGTATACGATCGGCTTGTACGTTGACCTCGTTGCCACATTCCAGGACCAAATCAGTCCTATTCTCAAGCACGAAAATAGCGGCTGCTGTCATGCCCGATTTCACCTCCTTTCTGCTCGCCGGCAATGGTTCTGGAAAGCACTCTCCAGCAACATTCCACCTCTTCATCCGACAGAAAACGATTCCGCTGCGCAAACGAGAAGAGTTTTTCCGAGAAGACCCGGCGGCCAGGGCGCTTGTGTATCCCTCAATTGCCGCACAGCAAGGCGCAGATTCCTTGAGCAAGACGGGGATTTGTCATTCCAGGTTGTGCAGGACAGATCCTGGATGAACTGCTTAGCCCCGACAGCGTATATCAGTCGTGCAGAAGCGCGGTCGAACGTGTATCGGTAGCGTGGGACAGGCTTTCCTTACGACGCATTGGTCGCTCATCGGGGAGATCCAGTCCGACCAGGACGGCGATCGAGCGCTCATCGGCTTATTGCTGGAGCGCTATTGGAAGCCCGTCTATTTCTATTTGCGGCGCAACGGTCACGGCCATGCCGAAGCTGAGGACCTGACGCAGGGTTTCTTTCATGAGGTCGTGCTCAACCGCGAGCTCGTGCAGCGCGCCGACCAGACCAAAGGGCGTTTCCGTACGTTTCTCCTGCACGCCCTGAAGCATTATGTCATTGACGAGCGTCACAAGCGCACGGCAGGCAAACGCATCCCCGCCCACAAGCTGGTGCCCCTGGATTTGTCTGATCCTGCGGCCCTGCCGGAGGCCGTCGAAACATCGGACCCTCGAGATTCCTACAATTATGGATGGATGGCTTCTCTTCTGGATCAGGTGCTGTCCCAGGTTCAGACGCGCTGCGCGGAGGAACACCTGGACCTGCACTGGCAACTCTTTCACGACCGCATCGTACGTCCCAGCCTGGATAATACCGATCCGCCGTCGCTTGAGGCGATGTGCCGGAAGTATCATATTGCCGACCAGAAGAAGGCTTCGAATATGATGATCACGGTCAAGCGCCGTTTCAAGACGATACTGTGGGAGTACGTGCGCAACACGGTCATGACTGAGGAAGAAACAGACGAGGAACTGGCGGAGATCATGCGACTCTTTGGCAAAAGCGCGCAGCACCTGTGAAACCCCTCGGATAATGAAGTATGACCGTAGACTACACATCCGGAGCAGGGCCGGAACAACTGAAACGCCTCTTCGCGGAGGCACTGGACGAATCGGACCTGGGCAACGACCTGTCGTCGTCGAGCCCTCTGGACCTGTTCCTCGAGAAGCCCGGCAGCCAGGTCGGCCGTTACAGGCTGCTCAGAGTCCTGGGCGAAGGTGGGATGGGCGTGGTTTTCCTGGCTCAACAGGAGCGGCCCATCCAGCGTCAGGCCGCCCTCAAGGTCATCAAACCAGGCATGGATTCCAAACGCGTTATCGCACGTTTCCGGGCGGAGCGACAGACCCTGGCCCTTCTGGATCATCCTAACATCGCCCGGGTTCTGGACGCCGGGGCCACGGCCAGCGGCCGGCCGTACTTTGTCATGGAGTACGTCAACGGTCTGCCCATCACGCAATACTGTGACGACCACCAATTCACGATTGAAGAGCGGCTTGGTCTGTTCCTGAAGGTCTGTCAGGCCGTACAGCACGCCCACCAGAAAGGCCTCATCCATCGAGACCTCAAGCCGTCCAACATCCTCGTCGGTATGCAGGATGATCTGCCCGTGCCCAAGGTCATCGATTTTGGCGTAGCTCGTGCCATAGGCTCGTCACTGACCGAGCACATGCTCTCCACCGAGCAGGGCCAGTTGGTAGGCACGCCCGTCTATATGAGCCCAGAGCAGGCCAAACTCATTGATCTGGACGTCGATACGCGTACAGACATCTATTCCCTGGGCGTGTTGCTCTATGAGTTGTTGACGGGAACACCACCGTTCAGTGAGGAACAATTGCGGGAAGCAGGCTATCTCGAACTTCAGCGGATCATTCGGGACCAGGAGCCGACCAGGCCATCCGCCAAATTGAGCGCGTCGGGGGCCTCCCTGGCCGATTCGGCCGCCAATCGGCAAGTCAGTCCCGAGACATTACGAAAGTCACTTAAAGGGGATCTGGATTGGATCGTGATGAAATGCCTGGAGAAAGATCGCACGCGGCGTTTTGAGACGGCCCACGAATTGGCGGCCGATCTCCAGCGCCATCTCGACCACGAACCCATCACGGCCCGCCCCCCTAGCGCCGTCTACCGGCTTCAGAAAGCCTGGCGTCGGAACAAAGCCGTCTATACGGCTGTCCTCGCTGTGGCCTTCGCCCTGGTGGCAGGTACGGGGATCAGCATGTGGCAGGCCAGCGAGGCCCGGAGAAATGAACTCGACGCCCTGAGGCGGGCCTACAATTCTGACATGTCCCTGGCCTTTCGGGCCATGGGGGAGAACCTGTTCGGCCGCGTCCAGCAGAGCGTACGTCGACACGTTCCGGGACCGGGAGAACCGGATTTTCGCGGCTGGGAATGGCGCTACGCCTGGGCGCAATCCCAAAGTGACGCCGTTCGCGTCTGGGACACGCCGCCGGACATGGATGAAGTGTTTACAGTCCGGATCAGCCCCGACCAGCGGTTTATGGTATCCAGCGAATTTAACCCAGGAACCACCTCTTCGCGTTATGTCCGGCGTGTCTGGGACTTTCAAACGAGGCAGGAACTCAAGCACATTCAGCTTCCCGAGGGAAGGCCACGCGCACTCGCGTTTTCGAACTCAGGGGAGCATCTGGCCCTCCATTGTGGCGGTGGGCGTGATCCACATGGGATACATGTCTACAGGACTACGACCTGGGAACGGGAAACGGTGATTCCGCTGGAGAGACGGATTTCTTCCTTGTCGTTCTCGCCCGACGACAAATGGCTGGCGACGGTAGCCGGCCCCTTTGCGGTCCTCTGGGATTGGCGTCAACGGGACGCCATCCATCAATGGCCCGTTGAGGGTAGAAACGTTTATCTGGATGTTGCCTTCTTCCCGGACGGCCGCTGGTTGGCCATAGGGGGAGCGCGCGAATTGAAGATCGTGGAGGTCGTCACCGGCGAGATCATACACCGTGAACCGGCGCCAGATGATGGGATTCCCGCTCTGGCTGTATCGCCCGATGGGCGTTATGTGGCGATTGGCTCTGGATATGAAATCAGCGAGATTGGACTGCTCGACACCGCTTCGTGGAAGCATGAGCCGCCCCTGAGAGGACATAGCTTTTGGGTCACCTCGCTAACATTTGTTGAGAACGGTAAGCGATTGGTGAGTTCGAGCGCCGACAACACGATTCGCATCTGGGACATGGATCGCCGCGTAACCACACGGGTGTTAAGAGGACACCAATCGGAGGTCTTCTTTCTCTCGCTGAAATCCGACGAATCCCGAGGGGTCAGCGCGGGCAAAGACAAACGCAGTCTCGAATGGGACCTGAATGCGCCGCCGTAACCCTTT
>CP070782.1:1209248-1215367 GCA_020346325.1 Phycisphaerales bacterium | reverse complement strand
TCCCACTCGACCGTTTGCGGGCCCGCCTCCTGCCAATCCCAGAACAGAATGCGGTATAATTGATCCGGATCATCCTTCTCACTGATGACGATCCGAATCCTGGCGGGCTCCAGCAGCTCGTAAGAGATCCTTCCCTTCTCGCCCTTGGTCGGATCAAACGTATAGGCCGAGATCACTGAGAGGTTGCGCAGGATCTGTTTTGGAGGTTTGCGTAACTGAGCTTCTTGCGCTACTGGAGCATGTGTGTGCCCCACATCCGCTTCCGCTTCGTGAGGATGGGTGTGTTCCGCCACCTCAAGCCTACCATGCGCCTCCGGTGAATGGGCGGAATCCTGGCGGTGCTCACGGTAGCAGGAAGCCAGAAGAAGCGGCACGATAAGCGCCAGCGCACAGATGACCCATCCCTTCTCATGCTCATGCCGCTGTCTCAACATAATCAATCTCCTTTCGACCTCCAGGTTCAGTGTGCCTTGCATGAAATACCCGTGGTTGGCGCTCAGCGACCCACTTGCTTCGTTGCCTCAATGGCGCCGCACAAGATCAGGCAGCGACTTTCTTTCTTCCCCACTGTCTGGATGTCCCCGTACAATCACCTGCCTTTCTACGGCAGGATTCGGATCTGATACTGCCTGCAGAGAATGGCGTCTTGCCACACGTCGGAGCCCTCTGTCCCTCGGGTGCCGATCTTTCGCCTCGCCTCGGAGAGGCCTAGCTGCAACCGAGTTCTGCCCTTATGTTATTGGCTTTATCAATCAAAGGCTGGCCGTCACTCGAGGAAAGCACGCCATCGCTGATGAGACTGTTGACCTCGTTGATGAACGCCTTAAGCAAGTTGCAGGCAACCTTCGTCTTAGCGGCTTGTATCTTGGCAATAGCCTGATTGAGCTTGAATGTCAGGCTGCTTGCTTGCCCTGCATTCAGCGCTCCGGTACCGAGCAGATCGTTGACCACATCGGATAGGTCTTCGGTTTCCTCGTCTTCCGGGACTTCTTCTACTGTGATGGTTACCGTGGCAGGAGCGGAACCATCCATGCCATCATTCGCCCGGTACGTAAAGCTGTCAGTTCCAGTGTAGTTTGGATTAGGCGTGTAGGTGAATCCGCCATCGCCGTTCCAAATCAGCGTGCCATTGCTCGGGCCGTTCTCAAGCAACGCCGTGAGGGGATCGCCCTCCGCATCGGTGTCGTTGGCCAGCAGGCCGGGGGCAGGAATGGTCAGCACACTGTCCTCATCCATGCTGTAGGCATCGTCATTAGCCTGCGGTGCCGCATTGAGGACCGTGAGGGTCATCATGTCGCTGTTATACGAGCCGTATGTGTCATAAGCGACAAGGGTCACCTCGTGGTCGCCGACGCTGAAGGGAACGGCGGACAAGGTCTCCCCCTGGCCCAGGAAGTTTTCGGTTGCGGCCTCGAAGTCCTCGAACCAGTAGAATCTGTCCAGATTGTCGTCACCATCCCAGACCAGATTGGCTGCCAGGTCGACCGTGGGGCCCGTCGCTTGCGTATCCACAAGAGACACATAAGGCTGGTGGTTGTAGAATGAGAACGCGGTTTGGGGTTTCGACAGACTGACCTTCACCAGCATGTCGAATTCCAGGATGTCGGCGCCGAGCGTCAGGGAGAATGTGAAAAACGGGTACGGCGGCCCCTGGTATTCCGTGAAGCCATACAAGTACTCGTTCGTGAAGCAGAAACTGGTCGTCCCCGTTTCACCGTCTTTCTCTCCCTGGGCGTAGAGAAAGAACTTCGAATCGTAGGACTTCACCTGGTAGCTTACGCCTGCCACATTCTCAGCGATGAGGGTGCCGATGCTCTGGATATAGAACTTGGTGACGGTCAAATCCGAACCGAGTTGGAAGGGGGTGTCCAGCGCTATGAAAATGTCTGAGAAACGGATGTGGGGCTGTCCCCGAACGTAGGTGCCGCCGTCCGGCAAGCCCGTCCGTTCAGCGAAATCGGCGTAGGCATTCCCCAGACCAGGTTCGGCGGTTCGGGTATCGCCATTCTTGTCGACAAGTGAAACATAGGCATACCCTTGCGAAGCATCCGGGTAGTTCCAGCGCAACTCCGCGCCGAACGGGGCGCCGTAGGCAATGGGGGAAATCGGCAGGTCGTCCACTGTCCATTCACAGTCGACGGCCTGTTCTTTTACGATGGGCAGGGTAGTAAGGTTCCGATAGCTCCACGCAAAGCCAGGTGCCATGCAATTAGTGATGTACTCGTTGACCTTGGCCGTCGCATCCGTGTAAGGATTTGCGGTGTCAGGCCATGCATAACATTCCCATTCCTCCGTGAATTCCTCGGCGGTCCCTGGAATCGGCCTGTAGATCTGCGCCGAGTAGAAATAGGGCGGTTCTGTCGTTACAGCCACCTCCTCATATGGGAGGATAAGGTGACACGCTGTACTCGAGACCAGTGCGACAGCGAGCAGCAATGCACAGATCGCATACAGAGTTTTCGCCTCCATGGTTCTGCCCCTTTCTTATGATGTTTGATGTTTCAGGCAAGCCCCGATCTTCTGTCACAATTTCTATCTGCACGGCGCTGTCAATGCAGCGGTAACCTGAATAATAGCGCGTCCCACCTTTCGCGTGCTCTCCCTTATACGCGGTCGGGCTTGGTGGCCCGTCGACCCATCGCCTCCTTTCTGCGGGTCCGCCCTGACGCCTAGCATGGCGATCTTGCGTGATTTCCACCGTTGACACGGCCGCGAATCTTCGCTAAAATAAAACCGGTAGGACGGAGGGCACAGTAACACACCCTCTGCCCACGCTAGGGTGAACCGGCCCCTGTGGCAAAGCAGAGCCGCCGGTTCACCCGTTCTCGAGCGCTGCTGGTCGCACTGCGGCGCTCGGTCGAGATACTTGAGCTTCTCACGACATCTCTTGGCCTGATCCGCATGGCCGCGTCTAGGGTATGCGCATCAGCCGAAGTGGCGCTTTGCGGGGAGTTGATCGGGCGGCGGTCTGGGGGCAGGTAGATGCCAGGGTAGGGGCCGCATAGCAGTAGTGCAACCACGGTGGTTACGCCGCTGTCGCCGATCCTCCATCCATCCTCTATGGGCCAGCGCCAACATGGCCAGTCCTTCCAGTCCAGCTGCGCCCGAGCCCCAGCGGGGGCGTCGTAAGGATGCATAGCTATGAAGCAAGCCTTAGGAATATGCAGGCGACAGATCCATGTCAATTGTGGTGACTACGTATTTTTCGGTTGGGCTTGCGTTGGCAGGGCGGCAGGCGCCGGCGCACCTGCGGCCCTGTGAAGGCGGCGGCAGGGAGGCTCTTATCTTGAGGTGACTGTTATTGTGACAGTTGCTACCCTGACGTTCATGCGGCCTGCCTGCCCTCCGGGTTGGGCGTCGGTAAGTGCAACGCAGAGGTCGGTGATCCCGCCCGGGGGGCTGAACTCACTAGGGGAGAGCGAGGCAGAGTACGTTCCCTGAACCACGCCTGTCGGGACAATGGAGCAACGGAAAGCCACACGAAAGTTGCACGGTACCGGAGTACCTCATCCGCCAGCCTGGTAGCTTTCTTGAAGGACTCATCCAACGTCATCACAGAATCCTCTCCTTCGCGATCTGACTTAGTTTCGCCTGTTACACAAGCTCGGTGGTGGATCAGAACAGGAGGTCAGGTAAGCGCAAACCGACTTGGCAGGGAGTGATCGACCCTTTTCTCCCCCACGCCAATAGCGACGGCGTCCGCACGCGCGCCGAGCCATGATTATCCCTCACCAAGGCGACATCCCCACGAATACCTAAAGTATTATAGGATATTTCTGTTGCCAGACAAAGATATTTCCGTCAGAATAATGCCAGGAAGGCCCCGGGGGGCCGGTTCGTAGCCGGGCACCTTTAGGCACGCTGGAGGGGAGCCTGCTGTAAGACTCCGCCGTTCCAAGCCGAGACCCTACATTTTCCCGGTAAGCCGTGCCCTGGATGGGGCGATTGGGAAGACCATTAGAGAGGGTCGAAATGGCCACACACACAAACGGATTCTAGGCTAGTAGGAGGAGGGAATCTCATGCCGAAACACAGGAGCTTGACGCTTGAGAAGTTGGTGAAAGCTATCAACCCCGAGTTGATAGAGCGGTACTTCACGGAGAAATTGCAGGGAAAGTCAGAGTTGCCTTTTCGGATCATCATGGACTGGCCCGCCATCCAGGAGTTCATGGCGGATGAGCGCAACAGCCGGGCGACAGCCCTAGTTAACGAGGACTTCTCCGGGATCAATGATATTTGCGAGAAGGCTAAGAACCATGTGGTCCGCGCCTTCCGGCAGTTCAACATCTCGTGGGATGACAACGATAGCCCGGAAAACCTGGCGATGAAATTGTTCCTCGATTACGAGGATGCGTTTGACTTTGCCTACACCTGGTACTGCTATTACCATACGTCCAGCACGCTGAGTTCTCACCGCATGCCGGGGCCTTTCAAACTGACGAAAGGCACACTGAACAGATTCCTCAGGGAGACTCAAGATTGGTTTGGCCAGCTAGCCAAAGGGCGGCAATGTATTGTCACGCACTATGATGAGGAAGACTCGACCGTTATCCTTGTGAAGCATGGGACGGGCACTGATGGCCGTCAGGAGTTGACACCCCAGTTGACACCTAAATCGACACCTACAGCTTTCTCTGCTTGTTCACGCGTGTCAGCGGATGGCACGGACAAAGCATCACGACCCAATGAGTCTTCAATTTGTAAGCATTTCATTATGGGGGAGTTAGGCACTGCAAGTGACCACCTGACACCGGGTGTCAGCGGCAAAGGTGGAAAGCCAACGGTCGGATTCGAACCGACAACCCCTGGTTTACAAAACCAGAGCTCTACCGTTGAGCTACGTTGGCAAAAATCCCTCTGATCGAGCCGTGGCCGGTGCCGCAGTCAAGTCGAGGGGCGATTCCGCCGACTAGTATAATGAGGGCCGGAATCGCCATCAAGGCCAATTCCAGGGGGGAAACGGCCCATTCTCTGGTCGAGCTCGGTTGCCGCGGAAGACCAGAGCGGCCTCCGGCCCGGCCTGGCCGATGCCTGGGCGAATTGTTTGACTTCATCATGGCAGTGTGAGATAATAATGGTTTGGCCTTTCTTTGGCGGGGTGAAGCCGATTGCGATCGCCAACGAGCGTAGAACGAGTTCCTTATCTGGAGATGTCTATGAAAACAGTTGCAGAGCATACAAACCGGAGCTGTACGGTTATGGCCTGGTGCTTGTCCGTCCTGTTCGTCGTTGGTGTGGTTGGCTGCAGCAAGGAGGCCCCGTCGGATGCGAATGGCGCCGGGCCTTCGGTGGCTGCGGAGTCCCCCACTTCGCTGGAGATGCCCGCCGAGCTGCCGGCGGCAACGCCCGATGCTGGGTCGACGCTGCCTCCCGCACCGGCGCCTTCGCCCGACGCTGTGGTCGTCAGTGTCAATGGCGAGGAGATTACCGAGGGGCGGGTGGCCAAGGCGGTCGAGGTCTACATGAAGCGTGCCGGCGCGCAACTGTCGAGTTTGCCGGCGAATATCAAGGAGCAGTTCGAGAAGCAGACACGGCAGCGCGTCGTCGACAGTCTCGTGAGTGAAACGTTGCTCGATCAGCAGGTCAAGGCGGCCAACATCGTCGTGACCGATGATCAGGTCATCGCGGCTATCGATGCCCAAGGTGCCAAGCAGAGTCCCCCGGTTACGGTGGAACAACTCAAGGGGATAGTGAGCGCCCAGGGAGGTAGCTTCGACGAGTTGCTGGCTCGATACAAGATGAATATGGCGCGTCAGCAGTATCTCGAGGCCCAGTGGGCGGGTAAGATCGATGTCAACGATGCCATGGCCCAGACGTACTACGACGAGAACTCCAAAGAGTTTGAGTCGGCCGAACAGGTACGGGCCAGCCATATCCTGATCAAGCCGGAGGCGGCGGACGCCAACGATCCCAACGCCGTCAAGGCCGCGGCGAAAGCGGAGACCGAGAAGCTGCTGGCCCAGCTCAAAGACGGGGCGGACTTCGCCGAACTCGCTAAGGCACATTCGGATTGTCCTTCAGCGTCCAAGGGTGGAGATCTCGGCCTTTTCGGCCGGGGACAGATGGTTCCACCGTTCGAGCAGGCGGCCTTCGCTTTGCAGCCGGGCGAGATGAGCGAT
>CP070782.1:1206355-1209148 GCA_020346325.1 Phycisphaerales bacterium | reverse complement strand
GATCAGGTCCATCTGGTCGGCGCAACTCTGGAGCATACCCATGGACCAGCTTCGCGGCTGCCCGCGACCGAATCCACGACGCGGCTGCGACTCCTCTTCTTCGTTCTCGTCGGGCATCCCCGCACCGACCTCGCCCACACCGATCGTCTTGATCGTCGGATCGACCTCGCGCATCTTCGCCTCGATCCAGTTGTGTTTGAGCACGTAGTGGTTCAGAGCCATGTAGCCCAGTTGCCAGCGGCCGAACATCTCGTTGCCGACGCACCACCACTTGACGCCGTAAGGCTTGGAATTTCCGTTCTCGGCCCGCCACTTGCCCATCAGCGTCTTGGTCGACCCATTGGCGTATTCGACTTGGGCGGCCGCGGAGTACGCATCGCCAAAACCCGTATTGACTGCGATCATTGGCTCGGTGTCGATCAGCCGACAGAAGCGGATGAACTCGTCCATACCCACGTCGTTGGTCTCGATGCCCGTCCAGGCGGGGTTCGTCCGCGTCGGGCGCTTGTCCCGGTCGCCCAGGCCGTCCCGCCAGTCGTAACCGCTGACGAAGTTGCCGCCGGGCCAGCGATAGACCGGGGCGTTCAGTTGTTTGAGCAATTCCAACGTGTCCCTGCGAAAGCCTTCGACGTTGTCGGCCGGCATGAGTGACACGCAACCGATCCGCAGCGTCCCTTCGCCCTGTGCGACGATCTCCAGTCGGGCATTCTCGGTATCGGCTCCGGCGGTGAACTTGATCGATTCCTTGCGATACTTATCGCGTATTTTCTTGATGGTGACGGTGTCTCTGGCGTGCTCGCCGTCAGCCCAGACCAGACGTACCTCGACCGGGCCGGCCTTCTTGTCACCGGCCAGGTACAGATACCCTGTGTAGCGCTTGCCCTCAACCAGTCCCAACTCGTCCTGAAAGATGCCGACGGGCGTCCCTTCGTCAACGGTCAGCTCCGGCGTGTGGTCGCCAACGAAGACGTCGTCTTCGGTCATACGTACATTTTCCTTGGGCCCGATCACCTTCCAGGGCGAAGCTGCCAGCACGCGCGCCTGAGCCCGCGTCAAGCGCCAGATGTCACCGTCGGCCGGCACCGGGAAATAGAACTTGCGGTCTTCCAGCATCTCGGCCCAGATGCCGCCGTAGATGCAGCGCCCTAAGTGCTCGATGAACTGCCCATAGATGTAAGGCGAGATCGGCTCCGACGTCTGCGCCGCGTCGATGGTCACCATGCCTTGGATCGTCTTGGCGGCTGGCTGAGCGGTGGCGCCGAGCGTGAGGACCGCGCAGAGACAAAGCCCGGCACAAAGAAGTTGACGAAGATCGATACGGCGATGCATGGCTGCCTCCTTTCAAACAGTGATTGCCTAAAGCGATCGAATGTATTGGGACAAGAGCATACTCGTTCTCGACGCTTTTCTGCAAGTCCTCTTCGCGACAGAAAACAGATAAAGTGCTTCCCACGCGTCTGCTCCGGCGGCATAATCTTACGCGGTGTGCGTTGCGAAGTTTCCGCATTCACCCGATTGCGTCCCGCGATCCACCAGAATGCGAAAACGGAGCGACAATGACGTCATTGTTCGAGTGATAGGGAGATGCAGATTCATGACAGAGCAACAGGCAAAGACAGTTGCGCTGGCGGTACTGATGGCCGGCGGCTTGATGATTGCGACGGGATGCAGCAAGGTCGACGAGCCGGGCGCGGCGCAGGCCACCGGGGCGTGGGCGCAGGTGGCCGACATCGTGGGCGAGATCCCCGAGCCGAACATCCCGGACCGCGTCTTCGACATCACGGCGTACGGCGCCGTGGGCGACGGGCAGACCAATTGCTACGAGGCCTTCGCGGCGGCGGTGGCCGCGTGCGAAGCGGCCGGGGGAGGGCGTGTCCTCGTGCCGGCTGGCACCTGGCTCGTCAACGGCCCGATCCATCTCGCCAGTGACATGAACCTGCACCTGGCCGACGGCGCGCACATCAAGTTTGGCGGTAAGTACATCGACTACCTGCCCCTGGCGATGACGCGCTGGAGGGGTACCCGCGTTTATAACTATTCGCCCTTCATCTACGCCTATCGCAAGCACAACATTTCATTGACCGGCAGCGGCACGTTGGATGGGCAGGCCAAGGACACCTGGAGCACCTGGACCGAGAAAGAGGTAGCCGGTGCCCAGACGGCCCTGCGCATGAACGAAGAGGGCAGTTCCGTGATCGACCGGTTCCTGGGCGACGGGCATTTCCTGCGCCCCAGCATGATCCAGTTCCTCGGCTGCGACGGCGTGCTGATCGAGGGTGTCAAGATCGTTAATTCACCCTTCTGGTGTCTGCATCCGGTTTTTGCGAAGAGAATGACGATTCGCAATGTGCAATTCGACGCGCAGAATCCGGACAACGATGGGATCGCGCTGGATTCCTGCGCCTACGTAGACATTCACGACGTGACCTTCTCCAACCAGGGGGCGGGTGTCACGATCCTCTCAGGTCTCGGCCGCGAGGGTCGGGAGTTGAGCCGACCGAGCCGCAACATCTACATTCACGACTGCACGTTCGATGCCGAACCGGCCGTTGGCATCGCCGGGCAGATTGGCGGAGGCGTCTACAATGTGTTCGTCGAGAACTGTCAGACCAAGGGGGATACGGGCCCGGCTTTGGCGATCGCGGGCGCCGCGACACAGGACGGCGAAGTTGCCCATGTCTTCCGGCGCGGCGCATCGGAGCCGAACGCCGCAAACCTGGCACCCGACGTGTACGCCGGGCCCGATGTACAAGTGGGCGAGCAGGGCGGGACCGTGACGTTGGCCGGTTCGGT
>CP070782.1:1187728-1206255 GCA_020346325.1 Phycisphaerales bacterium | reverse complement strand
TGCTCAAGCCAATGAAACTGACGTTGAAAAGGCGGTAGCCGTTGCTGTTGCTGACCCTGATGGATGGAAATTGAAATTACCAAGGCAGCGTCACAAGATTCTTTCCAGAGTAGCCAGGGAATTTCGCCACTCCCGAAAAGATCTTATCGGTGCTGCGGCCGCAGATACAGGGAAGATGTTTGGTGAAGCGGACGCAGAAGTTTCCGAGGCCATAGACTTTGCCGAGTAGCCCAGGTGGGCCACGGCCAGCGGCGCCAGGTGCAGCGGACCGGAGGGACGCCCGTCCGCGTCGTGGGAGATGGTGGGGAAGTGCGCGTCGATCGTCCCGAAACCACCCGAGGCATAAGCCGTCATGCGCGCCCCGCGCTCGCCACCGCTGTCCGGCGCATCGCCCAGATCGAACTCGGGGATCGCGGACGCTTCGCAGGTGATCGTCAGCACGCCTTGCCCCGTACTGCGTCCATAGCCGCCCACCTCGATGAGGTATTTCTCGCCGGCCGCGACGTCGAACGTCATCTCGGATTGGAGCCCGCAGGAATCGTCGTTGTAGCCGATCAGGCGATCGGGTCCGGGATCGCAGGCCCCGCCGACGTAGACCGCCACCATCGTGTCGAACTGGCTGCCGCACAGGCTGATCGTGGCCGGGCCCGTGCAGCCGGGTGCGTAGCGATACCAGATGTTGGGACTGCGGATCGCCAGGCCCGGACCGTCGTGCGTGGCCTGCGTCGTATCGAACGGCAGTTCGAGCACGTCGCCGATCGGCAGGGCGTTCCGGCAGTCATCGTTATCTGAGCTCTGCGCTGCGAGCAGGCGGATCTCCTCAACCGACAGCGCGCGGGTGTAGAGACGGACGTCATCCACCTCGCCTTCGAAGTAGGATTCCGGTCCCTTGTCTCCGTCAAAGGTGGCGGCCTCTGAGCCGACACCGACGAAACCGAAGCGTGGATTGCCGGTTCCGAAGACCGTGCCGGCGCGCGTGGAGGCGTCGACCTGGCCGTCGATATAGATGATGACCTGGCCGCGATCGAACACGCCGGCAATGTGATGCCACCGGCCGTCGTCGACACGCCGGTTGCTGGCCAGGTCCACCTGGCCGGCATCGGTCATGAGGTCCCAGCCGATCTGGCCCGGCCCGGCCGCCGGACCGTTGATTTCGAGGCGCCAGTACTCGTTGCGGTCGAAGGTGAAGAGGATCTGGTCATCCTCCTTGGTCGTACGAATCCACAGGGCGGCGGTCACGCCGACGTTGTGGGTCAGGCCGTAATAGACGCCGGAGACGGCCACGTAGTCGTTGCGCCCGTCCAATTGCAGGGCCCCATCCTTGGCACCCAGCACCCAGGCCGGGCCGTTGCGGAGGAATCCGTGGGTTTGATTGCCGGAGGAGTCCGCGGCGATGTTGCCCGAGGTCTCGTCGAGCTTCCACCAGATCATCAGATCGCGGTCGACACCTCGGTCGCGGTCCTCCTGTGCCAGGCCGACCTGCAGCAGGCAGACCAAGATCACACACGAAATGAGAAGTAGGTTCCTAAACATGGTAACACTCCTTTCGGTCAATGCGCCCAGTCCTTGGGCCTTCCATCATTTGGACATAGTCACTCCCCTCGAATGCACTTGTGGATGTCCCACGTCTCCCCTCGGATGGGCCGCGTAGGTGGCTCGCAGTGGCTTTGTCGTACCGGTATGAAATCGTCAGCTGCGTGCCATCCGATGATCGAGTCGGGCGCGCCTTCCCGTGTTGGTCACGGCTACAACCTTAGTGCCGTTTCACTGCATCGTTGTAACGAGCTTTTTCCGATCTCGGCGCAAATATCCGGCCCTTTCACAACATCCGTTTTGTCGGTTGGAGCCTGCCTCCGCAACCTGTTGTTGCCCGACGATTCCGAACCACGTCCCGGCGAGTCGGCAACGCGTCGACGGATATCAGGAGGTTCGAGTTCCATCGCGCCCGTGTTGGTGGAGCCTGAGGGTCACGATAAGCGATGCTGTCTTCTGTTTTGCCTCTCTCGCTTCGCGCTGCACGAGAGAGATCGGCGCGACATACAGAGGCTGATGGGGAGGATTCGGAGTCGGTGTGCCCCTGTGCAGAGGACACGGCTGGAGGAAGGAGAGCGGTTGGAATGCTGATTCCCACGAAGACCAGAACTGGGCATGTGGAAACGCACTGTGGACCTCGCCGCGATTTTCACTGAAGTCCTGGGTCAGCAGTAACGCACACGTACTGCTCGGGCGCCCATGACGCGGCCTCGTCGGGCTCGCTGCCGTGCCCAACAGCAAGCCCGACGAAACCTCCAGCAATCAAGTCTATCGATGCTGAGACAACCTATGGCGTCAGATCGCCCGTGACCTGGACATCGTCAATGTTCCAGCCGGCATAGGTGACTGAATCATCCGTGGGGCCGATGCCCCATCGGAAGTAGACGGTCGCCTGGCCATCAGCGATCGCCGAGGGCACGGCGTATTCCACGAACCGCCAGGTGCCATCGTCGATGTGGGCATAACCCGTCGTCCACAGATCGACCCAAGTCGTCCCATCACTGGAGACCTGGACGTTGGCGTAGTCGTACGGCGATTCGACGCCGAGCCAGCGCCAGAAACTCAGGCGCACGTTCGTGTAGCCCTGGCAGTCGATCGGTCCGGTGGTGGCATAGCGCGTTTCCGGGACGCCGTCGGCATAGTCGCCGTCCAGGGCATATCCAACTACCGTTTCGCCTGTGTGGCCGGACAGTGGATCGCCGTGGCGCGAGCCTTCGCCCGTCGGCGTTCCCCAACTCCAGCCTTCATCGAACTGCCAGTTCGGATCGACATCCATGTTGGTGGCATAGATGGCCTTGGGTACCACGGTGACCGAGACGCTACGGCTCGACTGCCTGACGCCATCGGTGACCAGGAATGAGAACGTGTAGGTCTTGAAGGTCTGATCGGCCGTGGGTTTCCAGGTGACCGTCTGGCCGTTCGGTTCGTAGTACGCGCCTTCCGGAAGCTGCCCCGGGGAGAACCGCAACGACTGACCGCCTGGATTCGACGCTGTCAGTGTCAGTTCGAGACGCTCGCCCGGCGCGATCTCGGACGGTGCCGATAGCGGTTCCAGGGTTGGTGCCAGCGAAGCCCAGGCCGAGTTCTGAGCGTCGTGCCGCGCCATCGGCCAGTCCAGCCGACCAAACTCGGCGCTGCCAGGCATATCCTTGACCTGGAAGCGGTAATCGTCGCCCGCGACCATGATTTCGACATCGCCATCCTGATCGAGATCGCCCAGGGCCGGGGCGCAATCGACCATGGTGGCCAGATCCAGCATGGGGAACCCCGCCGTGGTCGAACCATCCGCTTCCCACGCCATGAGCGGTGCATAGGCCAATCCCGTCAGCAATTCGCGTTGCCCATCTCCGTCGACGTCGGCAATCAGCGGGGCGCTGGCGCCGGGCCAGCCCATGATGGTTTTCGGGAATCCACCGTCGGTCAACAGCCGGCCTCGATTATCCAACATATATAGAAGTGTATAGGCGAATCCGTCGGCTTCGATATAGGCGGTGACAAAGATCTCGCCTTTGCCGTCGCCGTCAACGTCCCCGACGCTGAGTGTCCCTTCGGTACCGAACGGCCCATAGACCCGGCTCGACCAGAGGGTGCTGCCGTCAATGTGGAGTGCTCTGACACTGTCCTCGGTACAGCAGATCAGTTCCAACTCGCCGTCGCCATCCAGATCGACGATAGCGGTACCCTTGGGGCTGCCATCACGCCATTTCTTGACGAGCTGGCCGTCGTTGTCGAGGATATAGGTGTAGACGTTGCTGACACCGGGGCCGTAGCCACACAAGGCGATCTCGACGTTGCCGTCTCCGTCGAAGTCCGCAGCGCTCAAGGGTCCTTCGGTGGTATATCGTCGCTGCCAGAGCGAAGTTCCGTCGCCCTGCAGGGCATACAGGCCGTCGGTCTCATCGGATTCGGTGTCCAGCCCGGCGACGATTTCACTGTCGCCGTCACCGTCCAGATCGGCCAGGACCGGGTGGCCCACGATACTGCCGTACCAACCGCCGATCATCATGGGCCAATCACCGTCCAGCAGTTCTCCGCTATCCACGTGCCAAGCGTATATCAGCGCGTCGTAGTTCGATACGGCGATCACTTCGTAGTCCCCGTCACCGTCGACATCACCCACGGCGCAACTGGAGTCAACCCACAGTTCCATCGGTTGCGGCCAGTTGGGCAGGGACGTGCCGTCCTCTTTCCAGATGTTGACCTTGCCGGCATAGTACCAGTCGTCCAGGGAGATCGAGGGTTGCACGATCTCGTTACGTCCATCTCCGTCGACGTCCATGCAGATCGGATGGCCGACGCCGATCAGGATATCCTCGGGTATGTATAGAAAATCGTCGAGCTCATCGGCCGTCTCGGGTTTGGGCCAGTGCGTCTGGTTGGACGCTGTGCCAATCGCGAACATCTTGCGATCCGTGTGTTTCCGGCCGTCCGTCATCGTTTGCAAGCGCAGTTCGTAAACGCCCGGTCCGGGGTTCGGCCACGTGATGTGGACCAGACCCGCGTCATCGGTCGTGGCGCTGCTGCTGTCGATCGGCGTCCAATCGTCCGCCCCGTAGGCGCTGTACGCGATCGTGTACGTCTGCCCATGAGCAAGCAGGACCAGTTCGACGTTGTTGACGTCTGCCTCCAGCGTCTGGGCCTGCCTGGGTTCGGCAATTTCACCTACCGGGAAGGCAACGTCCGCGTTGAGCAGGGCGGTGTACGCATTGACGCGTCCGGTGCCGACGTAGCCTTGAACGGGATCCACGTCGCCGTAGTAGACCGGATCGGTCGTGTTCTCCAGGATGGCGCGAATCTCCACGTGGCTCAGGTCGGGTCGGTGCGACAGGACCAGAGCGCCCACGGCCGCGACGTAGGGCGAGGAGAACGAGGTACCGGCCGTCGCGATGTACTGCCCGTTGAGATCCGTGGTAACGATGTCGGTGCCGGGCGCGGCGATGTCGACCCAGGAACCGAAACTGCTGTGCCCGGTCTTGATGTCTTCGCCGTCCGTGGAGGAAACGGCCACGACGTTGGGGTAAGCGGCCGGATAGTTCGGGTAGTCGTTGTCGGAGTTGCCGGCACTGGCGAACAGCAGGACACCCTGAGCGAAAGCGTTGTCGATGGCTTCCTTGACGATCGGGTCCCCCTCGGCCCCGAACTCATCGGCTCCGAAGCTCATGTTAAGGATATCAGCGCCGTTGGCGGCGGCGTAATCCAGGCCTTCGGCGACCTCGGCCGTGGTGATATACAGGCTCAGGCGCAGCACCATGAGGCTGCACTGCCAGTTGATGCCGCAGACGCCTTCGCCGTTGTTGCCGGTCGCGGCAATCACGCCGGCCACCATCGTCTCGTGCCCACCGATGTCGTAGTAATCTTCCTCGGGGATAACGTCATTGTCGCCGTCCTCGAAATTCCAGCCGTACACGTCGTCGATGTAACCGTTCTCGTCGTCATCGACATCGTTGTCGGGAATCTCACCTGGATTGATCCAGATGTTGTCTTTCAGGTCCGGGTGGTTGACATCGACACCCGTGCCCAGTACGGCCACCACCACGTCGCGGCTGCCGGTCGAAATATCCCATGCGTCGGGCATCTGGATCAGTTGATGGGCGTATTGATCGGGGAAATCCGGGTCGTCCGGCACCTGACAGATATGGTAGATATAATTGGGCTGGGCGTATTGCACGTCGGGGTCGTTCCGCAGTTGCGCGCAGACCGTCGGAACGTCAAGGTCGGTCTGAAGCAGATGATACCGGCGGCGGCCGCGCAAGCGTGACGCCGCAGTCGTTTCTTGTCTGTCAAATCCATAGCGGTCCTGCAAACGCGCCAAAATGGCTTCTTCTCTCCGCTTGGCTGTCGCGTCCTGCGCCGCCATGGTGTGTTTTTGCGCTGAGCCTGACTTGAGCTTGACGAGTACCTGCCCCGGCATATAGCTGGACTCGGCCGGGGACTGGGGCGTGATCTGGCCATCGTCTGCTGCCATTGCCTCGATTCGCGGCCGGGACGGTGTCCGGGCGAGACCCGTCGTGGCGATCAACAGAGCGGCGGCCGCCGCCCACAATGCTGTGGTGGTGGTGATTCTGATCTGATGTACGATCTTCATACTACTCTCCCTTTCTGCCAGCCCGTTCCTATCTCATCCTCTTCATACCGCTGTCAATGTCACCATGGAGTATCGCCTGAAGAGGAGGGAACCTGATCGGTCGATTCCTGGGCTGGAAACGCCGCTCCCTCGCTCCGGAAACACCTGCTGACATACACTCGACCTTTCTCCATTATACGGGCCCGACCCGCGGAAACAAGCCAAAAAAGGGCCTCCGAGGCCCGTTTTTCGCCGTTTTCCGGTCTCCACATGACCTAGCGATCACAAGGTCGTACAGGGGCGAAATCGCCGTACGCCCTGGACACAGCGCACGGATCGAGGAAGGGATCGTTGTTCTCCGGAAGCGGTCTCTCAATGATCGGCCCTTCCCCATCCGCGCGGGCACCGACCCAGGAGCGTTTCCGGTGTTTCCGGACCTGCCCCAGCAGCGGCGCGAGGCAGTACAGGGCATCTTTTTTTTGGCGCGCCGTCCGAGAAGATCGGTCGCGTCGGGGCGCCGGGACGCGCGACGCCTGACTTGCCGCAAAAAGCGACCCGTTTAGTATCTTTATGGTTGACGGCGGGGGGCGAAAGATTATATAATAACGTTTCGCAGTGGGGAGGTACCGGGGGGTATTTTCCACCAGGCTCACACAAGCTAAACATGAATCGGGGGGTGTGTGATGAAGAGACGTATTCGTGGCTTGATGGTGGGTGGTTTCGTGCTCGTGGCAATGGTTCTGACCACCGGTCCGGCCCAGGCCGGCATCACGACGATCGATTTTGAAGGTCTGGGCGATGTGACTCCGATAACCTCGATCGCCGTGCCGGGCAACGTCGTGACCTTCTCGATCGTGCTTCCGACCGGTGCGGTCGCAACTGCTTACACGGCGCAGGTGGGTGGTCCCGTGACGGCCTTCGTGTCCAACGATGCGCCGGCCGGCATGCAGAGCGGGACTTTCCTGACCGACGAGGCGGCCGGCCCGAACCTGACGGGTGAATATCGGATGCAATTCGCCAACCCGGTGTCTTCGCTGAGTCTCGATCTCTACGACTACCGCGTTGACGGCGGCCCTGCAGCCGGTGACCAGGCGATCCTGACCGTCTACTCGGATCTGTTCACGACCGCCATTGGGACTACCTCGTTCACCATTCCGGCCTCGAATCCGATCGATGGCAACATCGAGCACTTGGCGATCGCGCTGGGCTCCTTCGACATCGTCTCGGCCGCGTTGACCTTCACCGGCGCCGACGTCGGCACGGGTATCGACAACGTGTCCTTCGCGACCGTTCCAGCCCCTGGCGCCCTCATCCTCGGGGCGATCGGCAGTGGCATGGTCGGCTGGTTCCGCCGCCGCAAGAGCCTGTAACCGACACATTGCTGCAAGCTTGACCCTCAGGGCTGCGGGCATCGCTCGCAGCCCTTTCCCTTTGCCCCGCGCTGGTGGGCGCCTTTCGTTCGGCATATTCGTGGCGGTTACGGTTCGAGCGGGATCAGCACCATGGTCTTGCCCTGGAACCACTCTCTCGAGCTCTCCGGCCTGGGGCCGACGATCGTGTCAAATCGAGCATCGCGCAGGAAGTAGGTCAGGCCAGGGACCATGCCGTCAGTCTGTAATAACCCGGCTCCGTCGGTTCGGCCTGTGCGCTCGGCGCGCCAAATCGTAGCGCCTTCCACCACTGGATAAATGCTGAGAGATTGGCTCGACACCGGGTGGCCCTCATCGTCTTCCACCAGTGTGACGGCCGTGTCCGTTGGCAGCAGAATCAGTTCTATGGAAGTTGATTCGTTCGCATCTGCAGGCGCGCGATGCACACCTGCTGCGGCCAGCGCGTGGTCCTTGGTTTCCGCATAAACATGGAGATCGAGTCCGGCGGGGACTTGGTCGAGCGTGAACCGCCCATTCACGTCCGTTCCGGCGGGCGGAACGTAGCCGTATGTGGTGGCTGTGCTGAACCTTCCGGCATCCGCGTAGACCACGGCGTCCTCCAGGGGTAGTCCCTCCGGACCGCAGACTGTACCCGAGGCGGTGACCAGTGGACCGGCGATAACCGGCGATCTCACGACAACTTCCATTTCCCGACCCTGCGCGTCAAATCTTATACTACGACCGTCGGTGGACGACTGGTCGAGAATGTAGACACCATCCGGCGGAGACTCAAAGGAAAGCGTCACTGGTCCGGGCAAGACCCGCACCGTGAAGACGCCGGTGGCGTCTGATTCTCCCTCGATAGAGCCAATCTGATTGGTGCCGTCGATGCGAGCGCCCGGCACCGGCATGTCGGTGCCTTCTTCGAGAACGAGGCACCGAACCAGCGTGGTTTCCGTGGCCATCTCGACCACCAAATCATCGATCGTCTCGCCGGGCGACAGGTGAAGTTCCCGGGGAAGTCCGGCATAATCCTCATGCTCTACGGTCAGCTTGTAGTGCCCACTCCCGCCGTCCGAACGGCCAAACGGACTCATGTCCCAGCCGCGAGCCGGCAGATCTCTCAACTCGAAATGCCCCTCGCTATCGGTCTCCGCCAGGAAATACTGGTGCATGTACCACTGCGTGTACAGACGTACTACCGCCTTTGCCACCGGGTCGCCCGCCTCGGTCAGCACCCAGCCCGAGACGGTGGCACCCGGACTGAGCCGGATGCGATCCTGGCTCGAAAAAGCCCACCCATCGGCGTAGCCGGCCAGGGTCGCGGCAAAACAGCATGACGTAGCCGGCAGGTTTTCAATGATCGCCCGCCCGTCTGAGCCTGCTGTGCCGCCAACGAGTCCCGTGTCGGTTGGCAACCTAAGATCGTCGCGGAAGAGTGGATTCGAGCTCTTTCGATCGCCCACGTCGCTAAGCCACACGCGGGCTCCCGCCAGTGGGAGATCGTTATGGTCAGTCACGGTAATGGTGCGCGACACAGGCTCCGTCAGCGTGATGTCATATGTTTCTCTTTCCTGCCCCTGTCGAATCTGCTGCCAGCCAAAGGCATAGCCTGGACGCGTCCCCAGCAGGGCGTAGGAGTCTTGGAGGCCGGCGCGCTGGGCGGTTAGCTCGAATGTCACGGGACTTTCGAACCAGAATCGGCCATCCGTATCGGTGCGCGTGTGCGCGACCACCCGATTGCCCAATCCCCAACGGTTGCGATTGTGATAGACCAGCACCGTGGCCTCCGGGACCGGCTGGCCCTGCTCATCCTTGACCACGCCGCGCAACCCCACCTCGGCGATCGACTCGGTTTCATCCTGTGGCTTGGCCCCGGCCGCGGAAGACTCCGCAGGTGCCTCCTCTGCAGCGACACCGGCGCCGGATGAGACAAAGATGCTGTCGTCGAATATCGCGTGGGTATCGAGCAGGACGCGCCATTCGCGGCGTGAGACCGTCGTCGGAGCAGTGCCACCCGAAGTATCAAACTCCATCTCGATGACACTCGGATACCATTGGCCGTCGGGCGTCCGGGCTGACTGATCCACGGCATAGCGCGCGGCAATCCCCCGGCCTTCCTCCTTGCGGACGCGTTCGACCTTCATATAGTCCTGGCTCGGATCGAACCAATAGTCTTCGCGGGCCGCGAACTCCACGAACTGAAGGCCTGCCAGACCGGGCCGATTCGGGTCTTCCGGCAACAGGCGCACTTCGCGCTTGAATTGCGACGAGCCCATCTGGAGGCGCCAATGCAGATTGGACCACACCAGGCCCGCCAGGGAATGGGCCAAAGGCGCGTCCAGAATCTTGAACTGGTCGGTCCGGTGCTCGTCCTGCACCCATTGCCCCCCATCATTCGTCCATCGGATGGTCCGCTGGCCATCGAACAACATTCGCCTCTCAAGTGCGTTGTCGTCAACGATCTCAAGCACCTGCGAAATCGTCAAGTTGGGCCAGTTGTCCCTGATCCGTGCATACAGAGTTCCCGGAGCGTCGGGACGATCCTGGAAATTGAACGCATGGTAGACGTCACTGCGTTTCAAGTCATTCTTCTGCCATAGCACGCTTATTGCCAACGGCTCAGACGTGCCGCTCTCATCCACCCAAGATTCCAGGACCACCGCGCGGTAATCTCCGAATCCCCGCTCGAACCGCTCCTGGACCTTGTCGACCAGAGCTAGCGCCGGCCCTTCCGGGCGAATATCGAAGGCCGCTGCGTTTTGAGGCACGCCGAGAGCGTAGATATCTTCAGGTCCTCCGTCCGGATAGTCGAAGGTGGTTCTGTATCGACTCGTCTTGCCACCCTCGAGGACGATCGTCTCCGTTTGCAGCAGAACGTTCCGGGCGAGGTCCCGGATGTACGTCACGGACCGGCGATTCGTATCGGCCCCGTAATCGACCCGAACTCGCTCAACAGGGCGGCCATTCTCGATCTCGGTTTGCCGTGACGCCTCGGTCCCTACTGCATCGGCCCGCTCGACAGCTCTCGACAATATCCGAACCGGGTCCCATTGCGGCCCGATCATATAGTTGTCCGTGGTAAACGAGATCGCGATCTTGTTCGCCTTCGGATTGTACGAGTACATCACGTTCTCGGCGTAGTTCGCATAGGTGATCTTTCCGCCAGGTGCTTTGCGCGCCCGGGTACGAGCGCCGAAACACTCCCAGTACTCATAGCCTTCCTCGTCACCCGGATACCGTGTCTGCACGACATGAATCCACGGCTTCTGCCGCATCGACTCCAGCGTTTCGGCCAGGGTCACGGTGGATGTGCTCAGAGGCGTCAAGAGGTGTGCCACGAGTACCAGAATTCCCAAAGCGACCGCCGCCGCAACCGCCCACTCCATCCGCCGGCTCCAAAAACGCGACGCTCTCTTGAAACCAGGCGCAGGCTCCTCATGCTGGAGCGTTTCCATCACGGCCGTTTCGATACCGGCAATGGCCGGTTGCATCGCTTCGGTGAACGCGCTCAGCGCGCGATCGTCCGCCTCGAGTCTCTCCTGGTACGCGCGACAGGTAGCACAGTCCTCCACGTGCCGCTGTAGTTCGCCGAGTTGCGACGAAGACAATGGCGTGCCCAACGCGCCGAGCATCAACTGCTGGAAATGATCACATCCGTCATTCATGGCTCCCAATCCTCCGCGACGAGCAAGTCGCGCAGTTTCTTTCGGGCCCGGCTCAGCCGCGTCTGCACGGCGGCCTGGCTGATCCCGAGTGTTTCCGCAATACTCTTCGTGCTGCGCCCGTTGAAGTAGAACAGCAGCAGAGGCATGCGATAGTCCTGGCTCAGCTTTGCCAACGCGCCTTCGAGTTCTCGGAACCCTCTCATCTTCTCGTGGGCGTTATCTCTGGCAAAGGGCACCGAAGCGACCTGTGAGTTGCGCCGCCGGATGGTATCGAGGCACAGGTTTCGCGCAATCTGGGCGATCCAGGCGCCGAACCGTTGCGAGTTGCGAAGATTTGTGATCTGCATGAAACCCCTCAACAGTGTCTGCTGCGCCATGTCTTCAGCGTCGTGGCGGTCGCCGAGCATGGCCAGGCAAATGGCGAAGATGCGCCCGGAATGCGCCCCGACCAGGCCTTCGTATGCGGCCCTGTCACCCCTTTGACACGAGGCGACCAACGTTTTCTCTGTTTCCGCGCCCAACCGCTGCTCCCAAATCCGGATTCCACTACTTAGGACGCAGGAAACCACACAAGCTGACAGGCTTTCCACAAGATTCTGATGAGAGTCAATATCTCTGGTCCGGACATCACCCCTGCGGTATGGACCCGTCGCAAGGTGGACACACCACAGAGCCGAGGCCAGGATTCCAAAGAGAATGCCGCCTGCCCTCAATCTTGAGCGTAGGCGGCATTTTGTTGTTACGTGTGTCCTTGTCCTGATCGGCGTCCTATTCTCCTGATTCTGTGCGTTACGGGTGGCGAGCGATGCCGCCCGGATCCAGAGTGGCTGTATCTCTCGATTGGTGTTACAATCACTGGCGGGCTGCGGAGGCTGGCATCGCTTGTCAGGTTCTGGGAACGGGGCATTAGCACGTGAAGGAAACAAAGCCATGAAGCGTCGCGATTTTCTGAAGTGTTTTGGGGCCGGCACGGTGTTGGCAATGGCAGGGGGGGCAATGCAGGGCGTCACGCAAGGCGGAACCACAACGCGTGACAGGCCCGACGTGCTGTTCATCTTCACGGACGATCAGCGGGCCGACACGCTCGGCGCTTTGGGCAATCCGCATATCAAGACGCCGCATCTGGACGAGCTGGTGCGTTCGGGGTTCACCTTTGAGAATGCCTATTGCCTCGGTGCGGACGTCGGGGCGGTCTGTCTGCCGAGTCGGAACATGCTGATGAGCGGTCGGGCCTATTTCCGCTTCACGGCCAAGCTCGGGAAGGACAAGCGCAACTACGCCTCGGCCGAGAAGCCCAACTTCCCGGACTCCCTCAAAGCGGCCGGCTACGAAACGTATCACCACGGCAAGAAGGGCAATACCGCTCGGCTCATTCACCCACGCTTTGATCACAGCAAGTATGTCGTGCATCATAACACGTTCGATAGCGTCCAGCCGGGCAAGCTCGTCGTCGACGATGCCATCGGCTTCTTGAAGTCACGGCCTCAGGACAAGCCCTTCTTCATGTACCTGGCTGTCTCCGAGCCGCACGACCTGCGCATCCCGGCCCAGGAGTACCTGGACATGTACCGGCGCGAGGATATTCCGCTGCCGGAGAACTACCTACCGTTCCATCCGTTCAACAATGGCGAGATGGTCATTCGGGACGAGCGCCTGGAGACCTGGCCGCGTAGCGAAGACGCTATCCGACGCCACTTGCACGAATACTACGGCATGATCACCGGATTGGACCACCACTTCGGTCGCCTCTTCCAGACGCTCAAAGACCTCGGTCAGTTCGAGAAAACGATCATCATCTTCTCCTCGGACAATGGCCTGGCCATCGGCAGTCACGGCCTGATGGGCAAGCAGTCCGTCTACGAGCATTCCGCCAAGGTCCCGCTCGTCTTCGCCGGCCCCGGCATCCCCCAGGGTCGATCCAAAGCGCTGGTGTACCTCATGGACATCTTTCCCACGGTCTGCGAGTTCATCGGTGCGCCGGTCCCCGACGGACTGGACGGCCGCAGCCTTGCCTCCGTTATCGAAGGCAAACAGCCTATTGTTCGGCAGACGCTCTTCTCGTCCTACCGCCGGTGCCAGCGGGCGGTGCGCGACGACCGCTGGAAGCTCATTCGCTATCCGTTGATCAACAAGACCCAACTGTTCGACCTGCGGAACGACCCGCGCGAGACCAAGGATCTGTCCGGCGATCCGGCGCACGCCCAGCGGATCGAGAGCATGACGGCTCAGCTACGCCAATGGCAGGGGAGGTTGGGTGATAAGCAACCGTTGACGTCGGACAGTCCGGAGCGTGCCGAGATCGATCTCGAGTTTTTCCGGCAGGAAACTGCGCCGGCGGCCGGGAAGAAAGCATAGCCGGGCCCCAGAGAAACCGTGGCATACACCCGGAGTCGGGTGTATGCCGCGGCTTGTGGGCTGGGAATCTGTTTCCGGGGCGGAGCCCCGATCGCGTCATTGGGACGCCAACTGCTGCACCTCTTCGAGGGAGAGGGCCCGATCGTAGATGCGGAAGTCATCGAAGGCGCCGTTGCAATCGTCGTTGCCACTGTGGCCGCCGCCGAGGTAGACGGTGCTGCCGGGATCGACCCACTCGGATTCGTTGGTGGCCACCAACTCGCCGTCGATGTACAGCCACTGGTCGACCATGGTCGGGTTATCCGTATTACGGTACCAGGTCATGACGATGTGGTACCAGGTGTCGGTCTCCATCCAAAAGCCGCGCACGTAGCCGGTCTGAATGCGGCCGGCGAATTCACCGCTGCCATAGATCCACATCTCCCAGTCGTTGCCGTCGCTGCTGTTGTCGAGGATGCTGTTGTAGTTGTAGAGCGCGTCCGGCTTGAACCACAGCGCGATCGAACCGTTGTCGGCATAGACGAAGTTGATCGAGACGACGTCGTTGTCCGTGTTGTCCTCGGTCCCGGACAGATGGAGGGCCTGTCCGTCCACCCCCTCGACGTACTCGTGGCTACCGTCCGTGCCGTCTACCAGGAGCGTGGGGAAACCGCCCACCACGTCCAGGACATCGCCGTCGAGGGGCAGGTGAACGATCAAGCCGGAATCGCCGAAGGGCCACACATCGATCGTTACTTCGTCGGTATCGGTGAGTTGCCCATCGTCGGCGGTCAGCGAAAACGTGTAGAGTCCAGGCACGCTGATGGTCACGGTCGTCTCGGCGTTGGTGGGACTGTCGATCGTGACGGCGTCGGCCCCGTCAACCATCTGCCACAATTGGGTCACCTCACCGACAGGGCTGCCGTCGACGTCTTCGACAACACCGGCCAAGGTGACGGAGACCGTTCCTGCTTCCGTCAGCCATACCGTTTGATCCGCGCCGGCGTCTACGACCGGAGGCTTGTTGTCGGGATAGACCACAGCCAGGACCTCTTCAGGCGACAGTACCTTGTCATAGATCATGACCTCGTCAAACGCACCGTTGCAGAAATCGTTGGCGGGATTGCCGCCGCCCAGGAAAAAGGTCGTGCCCGGATCGATCCAGGTACCCGCATTTTCCTCAGCCAATTCGCCGTTGACATACAGTTGGGTGGCGACTTGAGTCGGCTCATTCGGATCGCGGGCCCAGGTGCAGGTGAAATGCCACCATTGGTCTTGCCCGTCGCCGTCATCGGCCAGGGCGTTCAGGTTGGCCGTCACGGCGGTATCGCTTTCCACGCGGAAACGCGCCCGCGAATCGCCATAGATCCACATTTCCCAGTCGTTGCCGTTGCCCGAATTGTCGAAGATGGAATGGTAGTTGTAGAACTCGATGGGTTTGGCCCACAGCGCGATCGTGCCACTGTTGGGCAGGACCAGATCCAGTTGCAGCCAGTCGCCGTCCTCGGTCAGAGTGTCGCTGAGCAGATTGAGGCCTTGGCCGACTTGGGCGGCCGCATACTCCGATGTGCCGTCGGCGCCGTCGACAATCGTGCCGTGATTGCCATTGCCGGAAACATCGTTGGCGGTCCGGCCGTTCCAGGCTTCTTCGAAATCCCAATGTACGAGCAGGCCGTTGTAGTCGTGGGCCCAGACGCTGATCACAACCTGGTCGGCCATGACGTACTCACCGTCGTTGACCGAAAGTTCGAGCGTGTACTGACCGGGCGCAGTGATGGTCGCCGTGGCGTTGGGATCGTCGGCCGGTTCGATGGTGATGCCGTCGGGGCCGACAACCTTTTGCCAGGCAACGGTCAGGTCTTCGCTGTCATCAGTGACGACGCCGGCGAGATTGACCGCAGCCGTGGAGGCTTCGTCCAGTTCGGCACTCTGATCAGGGCCCGCATCGACGGTGGGTGCGACGTTCTGGACGAAGAGGCTGTCGCCGGCGAGGCCCAGGGTCAGAATCTCGCTGGCGCTGAGCGGCCGGTCCCAGATCGCGACGGTGGTGACATCGATGGGGGCATCGTCGCCGTCCTGGTTATTGCCCGCGGCAAAGAGCAACAGCGCCTCGTCCAGGCTGAAACGCCCGTCGATACCCTGTTGGTTGCCCTGGAAGATTTCCACGCCGTCGAAGTAGACGTCGTGGCGGACGCCGTTATCGACCACCACCACCATCCGATACCAGATGTCGGCCTCGGTCGTGAAGCCAAAGGCGCTGCTGTAACCCACGGCCCCGATACCGACCGCACCGGACGAATTGATGGTCCAATCGGAATCGCTGGCGTTCGTCGGATCGGTCTGGAACAGGTCGTTGTACCCGTTGGGCGGGTCGTTCAGGCTGCTGGGGACATAGGCGAAATCGATCAACAGGGTCCATTCGTTGACTCTGGCGCCGCCGCCATTAGGGGCGATACCGTGCGTGCAGATGTAGTAGCTACCCTCACCGATGGTGATGGCGCCGTCGTCCTCGTCGATGCCGAAGATCTCCTCGGCGGAGCCGACGAGTTCCAGCGGGGCGCCGATCGTCGCGGCGTTGGGATCCGGCCCGTTAAATTCCCACAGTCCGCTCGGTTCGGGAAGGGCCGCCTGGGCCTGCACGGTCAGCGTCAGCACTGAGAGCAATGATAACGTGAGCCTTTTCATGCCTCTTTCTCCTTTATTGTTGAAGTCTGATGGTAGCCCGTCAGAGGGCCTGATCGTTCAGGGGCGATTTGCTCGCACCATCTGGGGCGCAGTAGCGCCAGGAGTCCTCCCTATGGACGGTCTGTACCTGTCCGTCCAGGAAAACCGCATTGACCACGCCTTCTTCCGGGTCCCGCGTCAGGTGAAACGTACCGAAGCTGTCCCACTGCTGATAGACGCACATGGCCGTGTCGTTGAAGGCGTAGCGGTTGTAGGGAGCGGTGATCCAGAGATTTTCTTCGCCGAAGAAGAAGACTTCCGAGTGGCGTTTGATGCCGGTCATGCTCTTCGGCGTATTCTCCGTCGAACCGAGATAGGAGTTCATGGAGTAGCTGTAGTTGGGTACGATCGGTACGCCATCGACGTGCTCGGGGTGTACGGGCCCATAGCGCTTGGCGATCTTCGGAAAGGACGGGCAGATGTGAATGTCCTTGCCCTTCAAGTACCGCCAGAAGGGCCCGGCGTACTCGGGGTGTTGCTCGAGATCGTAGTCCGGATTGTGCCAGCGACAGTACCGGTGCGGCTCGCCGCGATACTCTTGATGACTGTTGTAGAAGCTGGTCCAGGCGCTAGGCATGATGCCGTCGTTGTCGTCGATGTACATGAGGGCCAGTACCCCGTAGGATTTAAGGTTGGCCTTGCAGCGGACGAATTTCGCCTGTTCTCGGGCCCGACCCAGAGCCGGCACCAGCACGGCCATCAGTACGCCGATGATAGAGACGACAACCAGAAGTTCGATTAGGGTGAATCCCGTGCGGCGGTAGCGAGTCATCTTTTCAAATCTCTCAAACGATCAGTCAATATCGAGCTGTCATACCAAGCGCACCCTGATGGACGGCATTTGTGTCGAGGATCGGTTAGAGGTGTGTTCCGAATTCATCAGCACTCCAACATCCAAACGGGCACGACGTGTAACTGACGTCATGTCACTCAGTTACGTCTGCAACCAATCTGTGCCGAAGTGAAACTCATCCTGCGCTGTCGACCGGATTCTGCCTGCGAACCAGCCGGACCATCACGGGATGGCGAACCCATCAGCGCTTTGGCTCGGGCCTGCGACTCGCCTGCCGGGCTCAATACGCCCTCACTGGCGCCAGATGCGCGCTGCAAGCCTTCCACGCCATCACCCACGCGGCGTCACGCAACGGGCCGCTCCCGAGATCAGAAGACCGCGCCTATCGCGCTGCAGTACCATTTTCACCACTTGCCCCCCGACGAGTCAACCCATTTCCGTGAACGAGCATGGCGTTTCCGGGACTCCGCCCGGCATTCCAGAAGGAGGTCGCCAGTGGTTACTCCGGGATGCCCCTTGACAAACCGGGAATCCGGGGGACAGCTCGCTCATTTCGGCTCTGCATTGGCTATGATGGCCACAGATACTTTCGCGGAGGAAGGCCTTGTCGGTCGTGGGTCCGTGAGACCATCGGGGCGAGGAAACGCCTGACGGCGTCACTACGAACGAACGAGCGAGGCGTGTGGCACTGAGGACGTGATATTGCCTCGTGCCCCCGCCAGCGTGCGGGGGCGCGTTCTTTTGGATCGGGTGCTTCGCAGTCGCTTCGTACCGGACGGTTCGGGATCAGCGGACGGCGACGCATTTCATGCGCTGCTGGTCTCTGATGAGCCGCTTGCCGTCGGAGACTGCTATCGGTGCCCAGTTCTTTCTTGCCTCCCCCGCCGGCCACCCCGGCTTGTTCCTTTGCGAGCGACTCTACTGTTGCCGGCGGCCTGAATGAAGGCGGACGAATTACCTGGCCTTGATGCCGTAGCAGAACAATACATCCTGATCGCGAATGTACAGTTTGCCGTTGGCAACGACCGGGTGCGCCCAGGCCGGCGGCCTTCTGCGGTCCGGCTGTTCGAAACGACCACGCTCGATGTATTGCTGCGGGCTCGGCTCAATGAGGACCACGGTCCCGTCCTCCATGCGATAGTAGAGTCGGCCATCCGCCAGGGCCAGCGAACCTTTCGCGCGACGACCCGCGCTCTCTCGCTGGTCCCACAGAACCTTGCCGGTCTGGAAATCGAGACAGACGAGGGCACCGCCCTCATTGCCGCCGCTGGCGCCATACAGGTAACCGTCCAGGAGTATCATGCCGCCGTGGTGGGTCTGCATCTCGGTGGTGGCATAGACTTCTTCTGCCTTGACAGAGCCATCAGCATCCTTGCTAAGCTTCACCAAACCGCCGCCCGCACCATAGGCCGAGGAGGCGAACACCATGCCATCGTGGAAGAGCGGCGCCGAGCAGTTAATACCCATGCGGTTGGCAGGCTTGTCATACCGCCACAGAAACCTACCGTTTGATGCTGCGACTCCGATAAGTGCTCTTGCGG
>CP070782.1:1183473-1187628 GCA_020346325.1 Phycisphaerales bacterium | reverse complement strand
TCCTTCGTAGGTCGGGCGTCTCGCCTGACCATAGGGGCAAGCGAGACGCTTGTCCTACACAACCACCGATGTCTCCCTACCTTTCAACTAGCGGCCTGGGTTGTCGCTGCCTCTATTGGCACAGCTTCCTCACGTGCGCCGCAACGCCAGCATACACAAAACGTCACCTGGGGTCAACGTTGCTGTCGGCTAGGGACACCGGCGGCGGGAACGCATCGTCGTAGGGGCGATCCACCGTGATCGCCCTTCTTTCACAACCGGTACATCCCCTCGGCCGAATCCGGTGAGCCAAGCGGGCGCCTGAAACGAACGGGGGTGGGCTGGCACGGTGGCCGGCCCCTACATGAGAATTCCGGGGATTTGGCTTGACGGCGGCGCCACGTGTTCATATAATAGACAACAAATATGTATACGGAAATCGACAATCCCTTATCATGGGTCAGGCGGCACTCCCAGCGAGGAGGCCGGCGGGCGACAGAGCGAATCCGGCCGGTCGCGGTGTCATCATTCGTGCAAAGCAAACCCAATTTTTGCGCGACCCAAAATAAGGCTAACCTCTTTCGTAAACTATGGTTAGAAGGAGAGCAACCCGCCGGGTGGCGCCGAAGGCAAACCCAATCAAGACCAATTGCCGGCGGGAGGAGGACCGGGGCGTCGGGGCTGTCATCAGGCGCGCCAAACAAAGCCAATTTTCGCGGTTTTTGGACTGAAAACGCAGGTCGAGCGGAAAAACAAAGCCAATCGGGGTCAATCTGGTGGTTCGGAAAGCGGGGACAGGTACAACCCGCTGGGCGGAACGTACCAGTCCCCGTTTTCCTCAGAGGGGAGACTGGGAAGCTAGCGGCCGCTGTACATGGTGTCGTAGTACTTCTGGTAGTCACCGGAGACGACGTGGGCCAGCCACGGGCCGTTGTCGAGATACCAGTCGATGGTCTTGACAATGCCCTGCTCGAAAGTGACCGAAGGCTTCCAGCCCAACTCGTTGATGATCTTGCTGGCGTCGATCGCGTAACGCCGATCATGGCCGGGCCGATCTTTGACATACTGGATCAGCGTGTCAGGCTTGTTCAGATGGCTGAGAATGAGGCGGATCACCTCGAGGTTGGGCTTCTCATTGCAGCCGCCAATGTTGTAGATCTCGCCCGACGGGGCCTTCTCCAACACCTGCCAGATGGCGGTGCAGTGGTCGTAAACGTAGAGCCAGTCGCGGACGTACATGCCGTCGCCGTAGACGGGCAGCGGCTTGTCGTTCAGCGCGTTGTTGATCATCAGCGGGATCAGCTTCTCGGGAAATTGATAAGGCCCGTAGTTGTTCGAGCAGCGGGTGATGTTGTAAGGCAACCCCCAGGTGTGGCCAAAAGCCCGGACCAGATGATCGGCCGACGCCTTGCTGGCCGAATAGGGCGAGTTCGGACTCAGGGGCGTCTGCTCGGTGAACATCCCTTCGGCGCCAAGCGAGCCATAGACTTCGTCAGTCGAGACCTGGACGAAGCATTGGACATTCTTGTCGCGCGCCGCTTCCAGCAGCGTCAGCGTGCCACTGACGTTGGTATCGATGAAGACCCTCGGTCCGGTGATCGAACGGTCCACGTGGCTCTCGGCCGCGAAGTTGACGATCGCGTCGATCCGGTACTCGTCGATGAGCTTTCTGACCAGCGTTTCGTCGCAGATGTCACCGTGAACGAACTTGTGATTCGCGTGATCGACGAACTCGGCGAGGTTTTCGAGGTTTCCGGCGTAGGTCAGCTTGTCGAGGTTTACCACCAGGCAGTCCGGGTGCTCCGAAAGCACCATGCGCACGAAGTTACTGCCGATGAATCCCGCACCGCCGGTAATGAGAATCCGTTTCATCCAATTGTCTCAAAAAATGTTCCAGGGACGTCTGCCAGGGTTCGATTTGATGCCCCAATAGAGCATGGATCTTACTGCAATCAAACCGACTGTTCAACGGCCGCGTCGCCGGTACGGCGTAGTCGCTGCTGCGGCACGGCTGCAAGTTGACGCCCAGCCCCAGCCGCTCCACGACGAACTGGGCGATGCCGAAACGACTGACGTAGCCGGTGCTGGCCAGGTGGAACGTGCCTTCGGCTCGGTGCTCCAGGAGGTCACACGCGACGGCCGCGACCACCGTGGTGGCGGTCGGCGAACCGATTTGATCGTCGACGACCTGGAGCGTCCCGCCGTGGAAGGCCTGTTCGATGAGCTTGGTTACGAAGTTCGTGCCGTGGGCCCCGTAGGTCCATTCCAGTCGAGCGGTGCAATGGGCGCAGTCGCTCGCCTCCAGCAGTTGCTCGCCGGCCAGTTTGCTGCGCCCGTATTCATTGATGGGTTGGGGAACGTCGGTCTCGACATAAGGTCGATCAAGCGTGCCGGAGAAGACGAAATCGGTGCTGAAATGCAGCACCCATTTGCCGTGCTCTCGGGCGAACGCCCCCAACTGCCCGACCGCCTCGCCATTGACACGATGGGCCAGCTCCGCATGGGTTTCCGCTCCATCGACATCCGTGTAGGCGGCACAGTTGATGACCGCGTCGGCCTGACACAGAACGTCGCGAACGCGTGCCGGATTGGTGATGTCAAACTCCGGAAGGTCGTGCACGCGGACGTCGTAGCCCTTGGCCCGGCATGCGGCCGTCAGGTCGACGCCCAGCATGCCCTTGGCTCCCAAAATCGCGACAACGTCCTTACTCATCCCTTCCCATCCCAATCATCGGGCAACTTCGTGCCGTCACTCCTGATGGCAGGCCCGGCGACCCGCCCTGTCAATCGGCAACGTGCCCTTGGTCCATTTACACCAACTCCGCCAAAACGCTCCAGGCGATCATACCGGCGGTGCCTCCTTGACCAACTCGTTGGCCCTCATGAGCGATTCAAAGGTTCCCGCATCGGTCCACCATCCCTCCAGGGTATCCGAGGCCAGTTGGCCTTTCCGTATGTACGCGTTGTTGACATCGGTGATCTCCAACTCGCCACGGGCGGACGGTTTGAGTGTCTTGATGATGTCAAAAACGGTCGAGTCGTAGAAGTAGACCCCGATGATGGCGAGATTGGACTTGGGATGCTTGGGCTTCTCTTCGATACCCAGCACCTGGCCGTCCTGGATTTCAACCACGCCAAACCGTTCGGGGTCCGACACTTCCTTGAGCAGCAGCCGCGCCCCTTGCCCCTGGGCCACAAAATGCTCGGCGTGGGTCTTGAGATTGCCCTGAAAAATATTGTCCCCAAGAATGACGGCCAGACTCTGGCTGTTGGCGAAATTCTCCGCCAGCCCCAGCGCCTGGGCGATCCCACCGGCTTCATCCTGCACCTTATAGGTGAAGCGGCAGCCAAATTCCCGGCCCGACCCCAACAGGCCCACCACGTCTCCCATATGCTCGACGCCCGTGACAATCAGGATCTCTTCGATCCCGATGCTGGTGAGCTTCTCGATGGGGTAATAGATCATGGGCTTCTGCCCGACAGGAAGAAGGTGCTTGTTCGTCACCTTGGTCAACGGTCGCAGTCTGGACCCGGTCCCACCGGCAAGTATGACACCTCTTAAATTCATAGTACCTCCCTATACTTTTTTCCCGGGTCAATGGCTGCATTCTACGGCCCGGCCCGCATAGCGTCAACCAGGCTGTTTGTCGGCGAAAGTGTTTGACAGTACCTTCGAGAAGCGGCTATACTGCCTGCACTTAGAAAGGCATGGGAGTGTAGCTCAGTCGGTAGAGCAACGGCCTTTTAAGCAAGCCCCTATCCCTTCCATCCTCATTTCTGGCGCATTATCGGCCTTTTTCGAGAGCGCGGAGCACACGCAAACACCTTCAATAGTTGTAGTCGGTTGTATTACCCCGATACTTGAATTGAACAGGATGCCCCTCCGAGCCAGTGGTGCTTCCGCCTCGCGGCCATTCTAAGGATGATTTCGAGATGACCGAAACCATGGCAAAGAAACGAGCAACCTTCCCTGTCGAACAGGGTGAACGTGACAAAGTCGGCCCCGGCAATCCTCCCAAGGAGTACCAGTTCAAGCCGGGCGAGTCCGGCAACCCTAAAGGCCCGCCAAGACGCCGGACGAACCTGTGGACGTGGTTCTGCAAGTACATGGGCATGACGGACACCCAGCTGGCCAAGCTCGACCCCAAGAAGCTCACCGCCGCCCAGCAGACGGCC
>CP070782.1:1165943-1183373 GCA_020346325.1 Phycisphaerales bacterium | reverse complement strand
TTTGCGGTGGCGTTGCAGCGTACTCAGCAGATGCCCGAGGATCCTTTCGTGCGACCGGGCATCGACCGGGTGACGCAGTTCTTTGACCATTTGCTCTATGTCACGTGCACGTTTCATTCTTGCACCTGTCCGTTCAACATGGACCGCAACTTGTTGATGCCGTACCGGTAGCGGCTTTCGGCCGTCTTCGGAGAGATGTTCTGTACGTCGGCAATCTCACGGAACTTCAGTCCGGCCTGCAAGTGCAGCAGCACGGCTTCTTGTTGTTCGCAGGGCAGTTGCCCCAGGGCGTCGGAGAGCCGCCGGCGCTGCTCGTCCGCGATGGCCCTCTGCAGCGGGCCGGCTTGCGTCGAGGTGACGCGCTGGGCCAATTCCAGCGGCCCGGCCGCTCGCGTCCTGTCTCTCCGCGTCAGGTCGCGCGACCGGTTGGCGACGCACTTGGCCAGATAGCCTTTGAGACTGCCCGTCAGCTCGAAGGTATCGAGTGACTCGATGAATCGGATGAAAACGTCCTGCAGTACGTCCTCGGCCCGATCCGAGCGACCCAGCAGATTCGTCGCCAGGGTCAGCAGATCGCCCTCAACCTTGCCATAGAGTCTCCGCAAGGCCCGGGGGCTGCCCCGTTTGAGTCGCCACAGCAGTATTCGATCATCGAGCATATTCAAGTTGTCAAACCGACGTCAGAACCATCAACAACCACCAGTATAACGCACGCCGACCGGGCTTTGCTCTATACAAAATGCCGATCTACGGGCTCCGCGCACAAGAAAGGCCAGGCATGTGCTGCCTGGCCCTGAGTGATGATATTCTTCGGCCGAAGGAGGATCAGTCGATAAAATCGTGGAGTACCCAGCGGTCCGCGTGCTGGACGATGAGCGCCTCGAGGTCTATCGAGCCCCCTTGGCCATCCTTCTCGTACTCGATCGTGCAGGGCACGACCATCGCTTTATCCTCGCGCGTGGGCATGACAGCCGCCGGTCCGACGGAGGCGATCCGCAAGACCTTGATGACACCGAAATGCCTCCTTACTCTCACGGCCGCCTCGGGGGGAACCAGTTTCTCCACCGCCTCATAGTCGCCGGCCTGGAAGGATTCCCAGAACTGACGGACAACCGCCGTCGCGACTTCCTCATCGCTGAGTTGTCCCTGGACCAGGCCGAGATCTGCGCCATTGAGGTCGAGATCCTCCGTGTCGGCCGGTACCTCGTCGTATAGACGGATGGCCACGTGCCAGCGGCCGGGCTGCCCGTCGACGTCAGGCACGATCAGCCCCAGGGTCATAGCCCTCGTCCGGCCGTTACGCTCGATTTCGCACTGACACCGAACCAGGTATGGAGGCCGGTCCTCTTCGTCAATCGACTCCGCCTCTCCGATAGAGAGAACACGCACCGGACGGATATCGTCGCGGGCGGCGAACCATTGAGGCGGCATGCCCCCGAAGAGCTTGCCCGCCGTGGCGTAATCCTCCTGGGCCCAGGCCTCCAGTGCCTGGCGGGCGGCCTCCACCGCGGTCTCCTTCACCGTCATGTCGCCCTGAGCAAGACCGACTTCCTGTGTCACCTGGTCCATGAGAATGGCGTGTTCGGGGAAGTCTGGCACGAAGAGTTTCGGGTCCATCGCCTCGTTGTATTCCAGTACCTCGATACCCTTGTGGATCGTGCCCTCCTTCCCGGTACCCCAATAATCGTCGACGCGAACGACGAACTTCGTGACCGGATCGACCACCAGGACCTGCCTAAGCTCTCTGTCTTCCTGGGTCACGCGGAGAGTCACCAGCTTCGCATAGCGAGCGAGTTCGTCGGTCTCCATGACGGCTCGGCCCGCCTCGACCAGAGCATGGGTCTCTTGTACGATGGTTTCCGGGTCGAATGCCTCCAGGCCCTCGATCCCGTGCTCGGTGTTGGGCAGCCGCGAATACTGGTGCAGGTTTTGTCTTGGGAAGTACCGGTTCAGAATCCCGTTCTCCCAGATCGTGATCAGCGGGCCCTTCGGCCCCCCGTCCTCTTCCTGCCGAAAGCGAATCAGGTTCCCCTCGTCATCAAACTCAGCCCAGAACTCATCCTTACGACGTTGCCCGAAGTAGGTCTGTATGTGAAATGATCGCTTGCCCTGCATGGCTTCAACGGTCTGTGTGAAGGCATACGCCGCCCGTTCGCCGGTGTGCCAGATCGTGATCAATCCTGTGCCGATGACGATGACCGCCGCGGCCACAGCTAGTTTTGCCATTGGATTCTTCATTGCCATTCTCCATCTGTTCGGCCCAGGAGCGGCCGGTTGGATTCCGTGTGTCCGGGCGAAGCGTTCCAGAACATCCTCCAGAATGCCTTGATTCGCCCGGTTGTCCGTGTGCACTTTCGCCCTGGCGATTTTGTTTCTGGTGTCCTTCAGCGATCGCATTTCGGTACCTCGCCATTGATCAGGGATCGCACCTTGGTCAGCCCACAACGGTATCGGCTCAAGGCCGTCTTGATGGGCACGTCCTGGAAACGGGCGATCTCTCTGAACTTCATGCCCGCCTGGAGGCGCAACGTCAGGACCTCGCGCTGCTCGTTTGGCAACTGGGCCAGGGCCCCGACGACTTCGTTTAGATCCTCGCTGCAGATGAGCCAACGATCCGGGCGTGCAGTACCTTCGGCAGCCGGCCGTTCGCCCTCCTGGGTCCACCGTTGCTGTCGGATCTCAGTCCGCCGGACATTCCGAGTCCGGTGGGCCACGGCGGTAGCCAGATAGGCCCTCAACGAACCTGTCAACCGGAACTGCCTGGCTTGCTCGATGAAGGACGTGAACACGTCGTGTACGACGTCCTCAGCGGTCGCGGTCTGACCCGAAAGCGATACGGCCAGTCTGAGCAGATCCTCGTGGTATTTCTCGTAGATGCGGCGCATAGCCCCAGCGTCTCCCTGTCTGAATCTCCATACCAGGAACCTGTCTTCCAACACGGTGCAGCACCTTTACCCTCGTGGATCGATCCTGTTGCCCCTATAGGGCACCACCGCTGACGATTTTACTCACCCGAGGGGCATGTTTCTGCCACGAAATCTGTCCTTGGCGGGGGCGCAGAAAGAAGGCCGAGCCTTCTGGCCCGGCCTCGTCCCGACGATCTACAGAGGGGGGATCAGTCGGTCATATCCCGCCGTCCAGCTCGAAGCGATTGGCTTGGTTGTCTTTGCGCAGGGCCAGGTTGTGCTGCTTGACCTGCCCCGATTTGAGCCTGATCTGGTAGGGTATGAACCAGCCCGGATAGTCGCCGGATTGGAAAGGCTCGCCGATCTCCACGATCTCCAGCCCGCCCAGGTAATCTTTGAATCGTTGCGAGATGCGCGTTTGTCCCATGAACTTCAGCAGTTCCTCCCAGTCCTCCTCCGCACAGGCTGTGAAGAAGGCGGTCGCCGCCTCTTTCGGGGTCATGGCCTCGTAACGCTCGTTGTCGGGCAGGACCTCCAGGGGTATCGAGTAGATGGCGTCCTCGGGCACCTCGAGGCGAAACAGTTCCGCATCGAGTTCGACATTGTATTCGGCCTCCACCAGACGGAACACGAGAACGTCCCGATCGCCGTCGTGGACGTAGATTTCCAGATGCTCCAGCAGCTTCGTCTCTGCGTCGAACTGGTAGACCTTCGCATGATCGGAGTAGTGAATGTACTTGTTGCGCAGGTAGTCGGTCTCCGGGATGTTCGCCTGGGCCTCGGCCGTGACAAAGATCTTGTCCCGACCATCGTCACCGCGCTCATGGAGCACTGTGAAGCCCCGCGGGCGTCCCGTAGCAGCCTCTGACTCGCGGCTCATGACTTTCTCCAGTTCTACCAGGCACTCTTTCCAGTAGCGCTCGGGGTTCAGGTCATTCACCTGGTGAATGTAGTTGTTGTATTTGATGAGCATGGTAGAACGCTGGCCGTCCATGACCACGACGCGTCCCGGCTCTTCGAGTCGCCACTTGCTGCCCGGAGGGGTGTCGGTGTACTGACGCCAGAAATCGATCGGCACAAAATCATAAGCGAGACCGATCACGGCGAAATTGTCACCTGGTGGCGTACGCATCTCCACTCTAACATGGAATGATGTCAATTGGCTCATGGCGTTGGCGGCCTGATTGAAGACGTCAGCCGCCGAGGCGACGGGGGTCGATGTTCTCATCGCAACGATCCCCAAGGCCAGGGCCGCCGCGACGAGCACCGCCGCGGCCAGTTGTGTGATTCGCTTCTTCATGATCCGTCTCCTTACAGCCGGGGCCCAGCGGGCCGTCGTCGTCTGCTCATCGTGTTCGTACGCCTGCCGGACCTGTGCCAGCACGCGCTCGTGCAGTGTCCTATCGGGTGTGACATGCAGTTTCTTTCTGATGGTCTCTTCGACGTTTTCTATCGGTTCCATACTCGTACCTCACCGTTCAGTGCGGACCGCAGCTTCTCCAGGCCGTACCGGTACCGGCTCAGAGCTGTGTTGACGGAGGTTTCTTGCAGCTTGGCGATGTCACGGAACTTCATGTCGGCCTTGAGCCGCAGCAGCACAACCTCCCGCTGCTCGTCGGGCAACTCCGCGACGGCGTCGTTGAGCAACATTGCCTGCTCGTCCAGGATGACCCTTCGGTCGGGCCGCGTCGGAACGCTTACGCGCTCGACCCGATCGGGTGCTTGAGTGGCTCGTCTTCTCAGGCGTCGCTTGTGGTCCCGCACACGGTTGACCACGCTCGTGGCCAGATAACCGCTCAGGCTGCTGCGGGCCCGCAAGGTCCGCCGTGACTGCGCGAAGGACACGAACACGTCCTGGACCACGTCCTCGGCTTCGGCCGCGTTGTTGAGCAGACCCATCGCGAGGGTCAGCATGGGGCCCAGATACTTCTCATAGATCCGCGTCAACGCCTCGTCACTGCCCCGCTTGAACTTCCATTTCAGGACTTCATCTTCCAGCATCGCCCGTTCGCTCAAGCTGTCTCAAGAACGATCATTCTCACATAGTACTACGTCTCAGGGAACGGATTATTCTGACGGTGGGGATTTCTTGTGCAAACCTGTGACGGAGGCGCATGAAAAAGGCCGAGCCAATCAGCCCGGCCGTTAGAGGGATCGCTTTGTGCAGCGAGTGGTCTGCTCCTACAGGGGTTCGTAATCGGCGGGGATTTCAGGTTCGACATCCTCGGCTGACAGATCCACGTTCCACTGGAACTGGTCCAGCGTTGTCGTACGACGGACGCCTCCAGCATCAACCGCCTCGATTTCCACGAGGACGGGGTAGCCGGTTTCTACGGCGACCCACAGCCGACCTGTGAAGCTCTTGAAGGGCAGGCCGCTTGTGTCCGTCGTTTCAATACCCTCACAGAGAACACCGTCGATCGTTCTCTGGTCCAACGTATGGTGCTTCAGGGCCAGGCAGCAGTCGACCAGGCCCTGGGGGCTGTTCCAACGGTCCTTGTCGGCCCGGGCTCTCTGGACTCGCTCATCGCTCATTGTCCTCTTGTCATACATTTGGGCATCATGGAGCACGCCTATGACGGTCCTCGCATCCAGATCGTAGTAGATCGTGCGATAGATCTGACCATTTCGGTACTTGTCCGTGCGTGTGATCGCCGCCGATCGCCAGGTGATCGTATAGCCATTGGGCCAGTCGTCATTCGGGTCGCGTGAACCGGTCCCCCTTATCCGCCAGATGACGCCGGGGCTGGCCCCCACGTTCTGGGCGACCTCGGCCCAGACGACGCCGGAGCCGGAGTTGGAGAACAGGCCGATGCCGATGAGGACCGCAGCAACGACGGCTGCGGTGACAGCTAGCTTCGTAATGGGATGCTTCATGAGTATGCTCCTTGTCCGCATCCGCGCATCGGCGGATGCGATTTCTTCTGAGTGTCGGTGCGCGTCCAGGACGATGTCCCGCATGCGGTCATGCGTTGCGTCGCCGGCCCGCACGTTCAAATCCTGGTTGATGATGTCTTTGAGCTTCTCGTTATCGTTCATGGTCCATGTCACCATCGAGAAGGGCCCTGAGTTTTTCCATGCCGTACCGGTACCGGCCGTGTACCGTACTGATCGAGACGCCCTGAAGTCGCGCAATGTCTTTCAGCTTCATCTCGTGCTTGACTTTCAGCACGACCGCTTCGCGCTGCTCGTAGGGCAGTCGGGCCAGCGCGGCGCTCAAGCGCTCGCAGCGCTCATCGTAAACCAGCGATCCGTTGCGCCCAGCCGGGCTGCCGGCTGCCGCCGCCAGGGCATTGATACGCCGCTGTTGGCTGCGCTGGCGCCGGGCCCGGTCTCGCACGCGGTTGACCACGCTCTGGGCCAGGTAGGCTTTCAGACTGCCCTTGAGTCTGAAGCCCTCGGCGCCCTGGGCGAAGGAGACGAATACGTCCTGCACGACGTCTTCCGCGGCGTGTGGATCGTTCAGCAGGCCCATGGCCAGGCTCAGCAACGCGTGGACGTACTTCTCGTAAACCCGCGCCAGCGCCGCCCGGCTGCCCCGCTGGAAACGCCACTTCAACAGCTCGTCTTCGATCGTCCGCACGTTAGAATCCAGATCCTCAAGAGCGCTCTTTCCCTATTACACGCACCTCGGCCCTCATTTTACACCTTCGGCGCAAAAGAAAACGCCGGGCCTGGCAGGTCCGGCGTCTGTGGTCGGCTTCGATTCGAATCCAGGGGTGGTCTATTGGCCGGAGGCCGCGCTGGCGTCCTCGGGATCTTCGGGCAGGCTCAGCTCTGCGAATCTCTCCAGGTCGACATACTCGATGTGCGAGTCGAGGAACAGCACATTGGTTCCCTGGCCGGCCGCGAGCAGGGTCTGGTCGTAGGCAATGACCAGGGAAAACGGGTCGTCACACGTCAGTCCCGCGCCGAGGTATTCCACGTCATCGATCATCCACTGGTATTCCTCCTCGCTCTGGGCATAGCCCCGCAGTTCCTCCAGCGACTGGGGCAGTTGGTCCTCGTGCTCGCCGGCGTAGAGCAGCACATACTTCCCGAGATCGCTGAGCCATCTGGCCGACGCGTGGATCGGGAGCGGTTCGTCCGCCTCGGAATTGCCGGGCAGGATCAGCGTTGGGAAACGCTCCGGCTCGACATACTCGATGCGCGAGTCGAGGAACAGCACATTGGTTCCCTTGCCCGCCGCGAGCAGGGTCCGGTCGTAGGCAATGACCAGGGAAATCGGGTCGGCGCACGTCAGACCGGCGCCGAGGTATTCCACGTCATTGACCATCCATTGGTATTCCTCCTCGCTCTGGGCGTAGTCCCGCAGTTCCTCCAGCGACTGAGGCAGTCGATCCTCGTGCTCGCCGGCGTAGAGCAGCACATATTTCCCCAGATCGCAGAGCCATCTGGCCGAGACGTGGAGCGGATGCGATTCGTCCTCTGCGGCGGTCAGGCGCGCGAGGGCCGGGTCTTGCTCAACCATTTTGTACTGAAACTCTACCGTCCGCTGCGCGCGATCGGCGCCGCCCATCTTCAACAGTCCAACGGCACCTTCACGTGTCCTAAAGGCATAAACGGTCTGATACAGTCCATCCTGAAACAGGATCGGGTCGCGGGACTGGTATGACATGCTGCCCACCAAGTCACGGGCGGCCACAGCCGGCACGACGGCCCAGACGCCCGGTGCGATCCCGCGGTGCGCCAACCCCACGCCCGACAGACCGGCGTCGTCCTCGGTCATTCTCGCAATGGCATCGATGCCGTTCTCTTCGAGCCAGGCCAGGAAGTCCTCCGGGGCCAGGCTCAGCACGTCAGCTGGGACAGCGGTCGTCTGACCGGTATCGAAATCGACGGCACAGGGTTGCGCCGTCGGCGTGTTCGGATCGAGACAAGCGAGCGTCACGACCCGCTCAGGGCCATAACCGGGCATCTCCGTGCTTTCCACCTGCCATCGGAGCTGCGCCTTGCTCTCATCGTACTCGCCGATCCGGACGACCGCCAGATTCCCCTCGCTCGTCAGGATGGCGGCGAACTGCGTTTCCCGGGCCGCGATGCTGGTGGTGGTGCTTTCTCCGATCTTCTCCAGCACGCGATGCGCCCACGCGACCACGTTGTCCCATTCGGGATCGATCGAGCCTGGCGCCAGCAGCCGCAGGGACGAGCCCGGCATGATCCTCAACGTGCCGCCGTTCTCTCCGTCCCAGATCACATCGAAGTCTTCCGGCTGGGTCTGACGCAGCGGGATAGCCGCTCTGGGGTCCAGGTCCAGGGCCATATTCGCCTTGATCTCGGCACTGAAGGCAGAGGCCCCCTCGGATTTGGTGCGGGTGAGTCGTTCGACGCCCACTGCCAGCGCGGCCACGACGACCACGGCCGCGACGGTCAGTTTTGCGATTTTGCTGTTCATGAGGATTCTCCATGCGCGGGCTTCGCCGCGCCTCTGTGTCTTGGTGTGCGCTTGCTGCCGTTGTTCGGCTACGTTCTGCCAGAGGTGCTCATCCATCTCCGCGCCGGCCGCAAACGACATGTCCTTGACGATACGTTCTGTTCGTTCAATCGATCCCATCTCACAGTCTCCCATTCAGGGTTGACCGCAGTTTCTTCAGGCCGTACCGGTAGCGACCTTTGGCGGTGCTGGTCGAGATGCGCTGATGTCTGGCGATTTGCCGGAACGTCAGGCCGGCATTGAGATGCAAGGCGACCGCCTCACGCTGCTCATAGGGCAGTTGCCCCAGTGCCGCGCTGACCAGGCGCGACTGTTCCGTTGCGATCGTCCGGGTATCCGGCCCGTCGTGATCCGAGGCCACCTCCGCGTCGGTCTCGAGACGGCTCGCCTGGCGTTTGCGACCTCGCAGACGGTCCTTCGCCCGGTTGGCGACGCAGGTCGCCAGGTAGCTTCTCAGGCTGCCCCGCACCCCGAAGCCGTTGGCCGACTGCGCAAACGTCACGAACACATCGTGCAATACGTCCTCGGCCAGGTGACTGTCATTTAGCAGGCCCATAGCCAGCGTCAGCAGAAAGTCGCGATACTTCTGGTAGATCCGCCGCAGTGCCGCGCCGCTACCGGCCTTGAACTGCAACTTCAGCCATTCATCTTCCAGCATCAATCCACACCGCTCATAATCCCACAACGATCGTTGTTCACCATTATCACGGTTGAGATCCCCGTTCGGACATAAGAAATCTCAACCAGGCATGAATTTCGGCGGGATCGGGCAGGACCGACCTAAACAGTCGTCGCTTCGAGGCCGAGGACGGAGATGTCGTCTCTGATCGTAGCATCGCCACAGAAACGTTCGATGGATGCGATGATGTCGCCGAGGACCGCGTCGAGTGTTCTGTCTCGCCCGGCCGCGATGGTCTCACACAATCGCTCGCTGTCGTACGATTGCCTCGTTTTGTTGCTGGCATCGGTGGCACCATCGGTATACAGGAACAGCCGCTGGCCGGGACGAAGTTGGATGCGGTCACTGGCGAACCTTGTTTCGGGCACGATGCCAACCGGGAACTGGTCCCGGCGCAGTTCGCTAACGCTGCCGTTGGTATCGAGCCAGATCAGGGGCGGATGTCCGGCCGAAACATACTCGAAGCGGGCCGTTTGCGTATCGAGCACGCCGTAGACCATTGTGAAAAACTGACCCGTACGCTCATCGAAGGGGAACTGCAAGTTAAGTCGCTCGGCCACCGCGCTGGGGGCGGCCAGGGACCGCTCGGAGGGGTCGGTCGGCGAAGCGGTGTAGAGGAGCGAAGGGCCGGGCAGGGGAAGCAACATCCGGCTGAGTGTCACCGAAAGCAGCGACGCGGCGACGCCGTGGCCACTGACATCGACGATATAGACCCCGATGTGCGTCTCGTCCAGCCAGAAGCAGTTGAGCGTATCGCCCGCGAGCTCTTCGCACGGTCGATAGCGCCAGGCGAACTGGAATCCTTTGGCTTCTGGCAACGTGTGCGGCAGCATCGCCTGCTGCACCTTCGCGGCCGCGGCCAGATCGCTCTTCATCTTGGCGTTTGCCAGACGCAGCTTGTCCTCAGCCGTGCGTCTGGCCGAGACATCCGATTGTACACCGATGAAATGCGTCACCGCGCCGTGCCCGTCACGGACGGGCGTGACCGAGAGACGATTCCAGAAGGGCGAGCCGTCTTCTCGGTAGTTGAGGATTTCGACCGTGCACTCGCCTTCCTCGGCGACCGCCTTTCGTATGGCCTCGGCCGCCCGGGGGTCGGTGTCGGGTCCTTGCAGAAAGCGGCAGTTCTTCCCCAGCACCGACGCGGCCGAGTATCCTGTGAGACGCTCGAAGCCCGAGTTGACATAGATCAGCGGGTTGTCGGGCAGTGACGGGTCACTGATGGTGATACCCTCGGCGGCGGCGCCCAGGGCCCGGTCCTTCAGGGCCAGCGAAACGTCGAAGTCGACAAGCGCCTCTCTCGATTCCACCGTTATCTGTTCCTTCTCATGCCGCATGGGCAACTGCCTTTCGTACGGACGCCTCACTCGACCGGAATCAGCACCTCGTTTCGTCGCAGGAACCAGAGCTGGAAGGGCGGGTCATAACGGGCAAAGACGGCTTCGCCCGTGACATCCAGACCCTGCTCGACGATGAACTGTTCCAGGGCCTCCTGCTTCCGGGCGTACCGTTTCTGACTCCAGGTCCCGGAATAGCGCAGCGCCGCCATCTTCCGCGCCGGGATTTCTCTGAGGGTCACCTCTGGATCCAGCGGCTGGGGCAGCGTCTCCATGGTGTACTGGGCGGGCATCAGGAAGTTGACCGTGTACTGGCCGCCCGTCTCGACCTGCTCGACCGGTGCCGTCATGGCGATCTTTTCCGAACTGGCCTGTTCCACCGGTGCGGTCATCGCAATCGACTTTTTGGCGCGGTTCTGGCCGGAAATGTAGCCGTACAGCCTCCGGAAGGCAACATTGCCCGCCTCGTCGAAATCGGCCTTCACGACCGTCTCAGCCACGATCTGCGGCGCATACTGCCTGATCTCAAAAGCGCCTTGCTTCGTCACGACGGTATATTTCGCTCGTTCGATGCCCCGCAGGCCGATCAGGCCGCAGGAGCACAACAGAGCCGGAACCGCCAGCAAACCGATGATCAACAACAGCTTGGTGAGATTCATAGTGGCAAATCCTCGTTTTGAGGCCCAAATCTGCTACATCCTGCCGACTATGAATCTCCTACTGCTGTGATGTCCATTCTGTTCGATTGCAGGACCTGCCCGAGACAAGACGCCGGCCCTCTACGGTTCTGCGGACAGACCGTATTCAGATAGCCTCTCCGGTTCGATGAACTCGGCGTGGCCATCGCGGAACACGCCGTACGTGCCCTTGCCGGTGGCCAGCAGTGTCTTGTCGTAGGCGATCAGAGTGGACTCTGGGTCCTCCGCCGTGCGACCGGCTCCCACGTATCCGACATTGTCGAGTATCCACTGGAAGTCCTGACCACACCGTTCGGCGTATTCCGGTAGTTGCTCAAGGGTATCCGGGTAGCGCCAGTCATGTTCCTCGGCATACTTCCACGCCACCAGCCCGAAGCGCATCAGCTTCTTGAGAGATTCCGCGAGTTGCTGTGACTCGAGATCCTCTCCTTCTGCGGTGTCAACGGGGGTGACGGGCTCATCCTGCACCATCCTGTAGCGAAACTCTAAGGTCCCAGCGGCCGTATCGACCGCCACCATTTGCAGCATGCCGATCCCGCCCTCGCGCGTCCTGAAGGGGAAGACATACTGGTACTGACCCTCCTGGTATAGCAGAGGTCTTCGCGGCTGGAACGAGGCCGCGGCCATGTCCTGACGGACTTCCAACGCGTCGTCGCCGGCCCAGGAGCCGGGCGACCAGGTCCAGAAGACCAGGCCGACTCCGATTAGGCCATAGCCTTCGTCTGTCTTTCGGGCGATGGCGTCGATGCCGTTCTCTTCCAGCCAGGCGAGCATCTCGGCGGCCGACAGGGTCAACACGTCGGTCGGCATGCTGAGGATCTGGCCTGTATCGAGATCGACCGCGCCGTCTTCGGCGTCGGCGCCCTGTGGATCGACGATGCGCAAGGTCACGGTCTGGATCGGGCCGTAGGCGGGAGCGACGGGTTTCTCTACCCTCCATGACAGCCAGGCGTGCGTCTCCTTATGGCCGCCAATCCTGATCACGGCCAGATTGCCCTCGCTGGTCAGCACGGCCACGAACGGTTCTCTCTTGGTGGGCACGACGCGTGTGACGGTACTCTCCTTCAACTCGGCAAGTTTCGAGTAGCTCCACGACACCGCACTGTCCCACTCAGGATCGATATAGGGACAGGCCAGGATGCGCACGGACGAGCCGGGCAGGATCTGCAATGAGCCGCCGTCTTCGCTGCTCCAGGTCACGTCGAAATCCTCCGGCTGGGCCTCCCGCAAGGGAAGGGCCGCCTCCGGGTCGAGGTCGAGCGCCATGTTGGCCTGGATCTTGGCGCTGAAGGCTTGCACGGTATTCGGTTTGCTCCGCGTCAATCGCTCGACACCCACCGCCAGCGCGGCCACGACGACCACGGCCGCCACGGCTAATCTCGCCATCTTGCTGTTCATGAGGATCCTCCAGACGCGCGTCTCGCCGCGTCTCTCCGTCATGTCTTGTGATCGGTGCAGTTCCTGGGCCACGTCTTCCCACAGGCGTCGACGCAGCGCGTCGGGCGCTTGGCAGTTTGCCTTCTGGACCAGGTCTTCTATGTCTTCCGCAGCGCGCATTTCAAAGTCTCCCGTTCAGGATCGACCGCAGGTTTTCGATGCCGCGTCGGTACCGTGCCTGCACGGCCACGTACGAGGCGTTCTGGAGCGCCGCGATCTCCGCGAACCGCAGGCCCGCCTTGATCCGCAGGGCGATCACCTCCCGCTGTTCGGCCGGGATTTGGGACAGTGCCTCGTACACCTGCCGCGCCTGCTCCGCACAGACCAGCCGGTCCTCGGGCGTTTGTGCCCGTGCCTGCGACGCTGTCTCGGCGGCCCGCCGGGCGGCATGGCGTTTGCCGTCCCTCAGTCGGTCGCGCGCGCGGTTGGCCACGCACGTCCCCAGGTAGTGCTTCAGATTCCCGGTCAGTCTGAAACTACCCGCCGAGCGTGCCAGCGCGACAAAGACGTCGTGCACGATATCTTCGGCTGCCGCCGCATCGTTGAGAAACGCCATCGCCACGCTGAGCAGGTAGTCGAGGTATTTCTCGTAGATGCGCCGCAGCGCCTCGGCGCTGCCCCGCTTGAACCGCAGTTTCAAGAGTTCATCTTCAATCATGAGTCGCTCAACACTGCCAGGAACGATCGTTCTTCACCATTATCACGAACGAAGCGCCCCCTCCAATACCAGAGATCTCCCTTTTTCCTCGCGCAAAGAAAGAGCCGGGTCTCAGGGGCCCGGCTGATCAGGCTCGCTGTGGTTCGCATTCAGTTCGTTCTGGGCGTGCCGACGGCCCAGATGAATTCGGTTCCGTCGCTGAGGATGAACTGCTGCGGTTTGAAGAGGAACCGGCGGCCCTGTACCTCCTCCTCGTAGGCGCCAAGGTCCACGCCTGCTCCCGCGTCCCTGAGGCGGCGGAATTCTTCCCAGTCGGCCTCGGTCAATCTGATCTTCACCGCCTCCGCGGGCTCGCCCGCCGAGTAGGTGACCACGATCCCGCCGGCCAACGTGTATTGCTGCACCTCGAAGGTAAACACCTTGCCGTATATCTCTCGGTCCTCATGTCCGAGGAACTCACCCTGTTTGAGGCGGCGCAGACGGAACATCTCGTCTCGTTGGCCATCACTGAGTACCGGCTGCTGCATCTCCGGTTCCGGATCGCCCTCGCCTACGGTTCTTTTGTGTCCGTCTGCCAACACGTACTGCCAGCCGAGTGTCCGATGAATTCGGCCCTCGACTTCTGTTTCCCACACGTGTACCAACTCTCGTTCGCCTTTCCGGCGCAGCGCCTCGATCTCTTCCATGTCCTGCTCGGTCTGCGCCAGTGTCCGGCGGTCCTTCCTGTCGGGATCGCTCTCGCCGATCGTCCTCTCGCGCCCGTCCGAGAGGATATACCGGTAACTGCACGTTCGGTGTGGGTGGCCGTTTACCTGCGTGTCGATTACGCGCATCAGCTCTCTGGCGCCTTGCTGGCGCAGCAGGGCGGTCTCTTCCAGGTCCTTTCTGGTCTGCTCCACATCCATCGTGTCATCCGGATCGGAGCTGATACTGATTCCACCGCCGCGTGTCACACTTACGCTCCGCACGATCCCGTCCGCGTTCTCATAAGTCTTCTCATAGATGGTCTCCGGTTCTGTACCGAAATGGTAAACACCATCGGCATCCCGGCCTTCGAAGTAGTACCGGTGGATCCTCACGCCCACAGCCGTGGCCATGGCGCCTCCGCACACCACGGCCGCGACCAGCAGGGCCGCTCTTCGTATTCTGCGTCTCTCCGACATAGTCGGTCTCCTTTCGATGTCGCTAAGCAGCTGCCGGCGCAGCGCGTACCGGTGGGAACCGGGCGCAGGCTCCGGCAGGTCAACGTTCTTCAGAAATTGGTCGATTCGTTCGATGTCCTTGTTCATGGTTTTGTCTCCCCCTGGTGGGGCAGTACGCCGTATCGTAAGAGGATATCCTGTAGCTGGGCCAACCCGCGATGCAACTGACACCGGAGCGTTCCTTGCTTGTAGCCAGTGATTTCGGAGATCTCCGCCATCGTCTTGCCTTCGAAGTACCGCAGCACGATCGCGTTGCGATACTTCGGCTTCAGGCGCACCAGGGCTTCGTGCAGCAGACGGTACTCCTCGGACGCCACCGACTTGTCGCTGGCCGGCGGCGACACCGCTATTTCGCTGCCGCGGGCCTCGGTGCGAAAGGCTCGGCTGCGCCTGGCCTTGCGATAGTGCATCCGAACCTCGTTCGTGGCGATCCGATAGAGCCAGGCCTGAAACCGCATCGGTCGCCAGCGAGGCCGCCGCAAGTGGCGGAAGGCGGCAAAGAAGACATTCGAGGTCAGATCTTCAGCGGTCGTTCGGTCCAGCGTGCTACGGTAGATGTACCCGAAGATCGCTTCGTAGTACTTGTCGTAGAGCCTTCCCGCGGCCTGCGTGTCCGCGCCGGCTGCCGCGACGAGCAGGTCATCCTCGTCGACGATCTGGGCCCGGGTCTGCAATCCAACCTCTATTGCTTCATTCGCCATGCCACGGCTCCGGAGTCGGCGTTCACATATCATAATGCACGAGCCATCGGGCTGTTGCATTCTCCTGCGGCGCGGGTGCAAAAAAGAGCCGGAGCGCTGGGCCCCGGCTCGGCTGAGATTGGTCGATAAACCGGATCAGTCATCAATCTGCCACCAGTCGTTGTCGAAGTGGTGCCATTGCGGACGCGTGATGACCATGTGGCTAGGGCCTCTGCGGCGGACGCATTCGGCCTGGGCGTGCTTGCCGTCGTCGCTCAGCTCGACGGAGCGGACGTAGACCGTGATCGACTCGGTGATATTGACGGTGCCGATGAAGACCTGGCCGAGCTGCTCCGGGCTCTCGATGTCCTTGAGCCTTTCTCCCAGCCGCTGGGCGTCCTCTTGGGAGCCGCCGAACAGGAGCGGATCGTACTCGACCTGGCCCTTGGCGAGCTTGAAGAGGTAGTTGATGTTGAAATTGGCGGCCCAGGCGGCGGCGTCGCCGCCTTCGAACGCGGCCACCATCGCCTCGATACGCTCCTTGAGCCGATCCGACAGTGCTTCATCCTGGCTGAAATCGTACGGGGCGGCGTCCTTGGCCACGATGGTGTCCTGGCTCGCTTCCAGCGTCGTCTTGCCCCGAGCGTTGCTGACTTCGACCTTACCTTCCGTGACTTCGACGGAAAGCAGTTCCACCTTCTCGCCGCTCTCGGCTGTGCCGTCCACCAGTTCCAGCGTGAACTCGGTGCCCAGCGCCTTGACGTCCCCGTAGGGGGTCGTGACGATGAACTCACCCAAGCCCTTGGCGACCGTGACATCGATGACGCCGGAGACATGCTCGAAGCCGCGTTTGTACACGTCACTGTAGGTGCGAACAGAGGCGCCTGCCGTGAGCTTGACGATCGAGCCATCGCCGAAGGTATGTGTTGCGGGACCGACCAGCAGATCTGCGCCGTTGCTGAACCGAATCTTCGGCTGCGCTGCCTTCTGCCGAGTCAGTTGAGTGACACCGATGATCGCCGCTATCACGATCACGGCGGCGGCTGCAAGTTTGACAAACCAGGGGCCTATCCTGATCGTTTCTGTGGCAGGAGGTTGCTGCGGCTGCGGCGTCCGCGTGGTGAGTGTTTCCACGGCCTCGGGGTGACGCGCCTTCCACGCTTCGAAATCGGGCTGCGTATCGTCCGAGTGGAGGGCGCCGTCTAGTGCCTCATCCAGCCATTTGTCGTCGTCTACGCGTTCCATAATCTAGCTCCCGAAACCTTCTCGTTTCAACTGTTCTGCCACTTTGCGTTTCGCTCGTACGAGTCGGCCGTTGACGGCCGCCGGGGTGATATCCAGCACCTCAGAGATTCTGGCCTGTGAGAATCCGTCGAAGTAGCGCATCACGATCAACTCGCGCTCGGCCGGCTCCAGCTTCCAGACCGCCCGACGGACGGCCTCTGATCGCCCGTCGTCCTCGGCCCGGCGCTCGTCCGGCGGATCGTCTGGCACCGGGGCAGGGCGGCACCGCGTGCGGATCATCTGCCGGGAGATGTTGCGACAGATTCCACCCAGCCAGGCTCCGAACTTGGCCCGATCCCGCAGGGCACCGAGGTCGCGACAGGCCACTGCGAAGGCCTCCTGGGCTGCATCCTCGGCCGCGTGCTTGTCACCCAGTTGGGCGTAGGCCAGGGCGACGATGGGATTGTGATAGCGCTGATAAAGAGCGCCGAAGCTGTCGAGATGCCCGCCCTGGGCCGCCTCGACCAGCGCCACTTCGTTGATGCTGTCGGATTCGATTTCCATGCCAAATCCTACCGATTCACCGGTGAGCTGATATCAGCCTTCATTGTATTAGTGTAACGGGCCTGGCCAAATGTGCGCGAAATTCCCCTTTTTCTCGCGGCTCCCGGCCCCGGCCCTCGAAATTGGCTTTGATTGGCTTTGTTTCTTTCTGGATCCGTGTTTTTTGCCCAAAAACGCGGAAAATTGGCTTTGTTTGGCACGAATGGTGAGAGCACGCCCGCCCCCTCGACCTCCCAAAGCTCCCCAGGCCTGCAACTGGCTTTGATTGGGTTTGTTTCTTCGTCAGATCCTCGTTTTCAGCCCAGAAACGGCGAAAATTGTCTTTGTTTTGTACGCATGATGACACCTCGCTCCCGCGGCCCCAGTTCCCGGCTCTCTCGGCGTCCGCCCGGGCCGGGCGAATCAAACCTGGTAATGGATTATCGATATGAATAGTCATATTAGGTATTCAAAATACAAACTTAATCGCCCGGCGTCAAGGCAAATTCCGGCGTTTTTGGCCCGTCAGGGCGGCTTCGCAGCGACGGACCGGGGCGGTGGACGCTGAGTCATCCCCAGTTTGGGGTGGGCTTCAATGAAATGGTCGACTCTTTGACGATGAGAGTTGGTGG
>CP070782.1:1161273-1165843 GCA_020346325.1 Phycisphaerales bacterium | reverse complement strand
GAGGATGTGCACCACGCTTCCCGGCGTATGGGAACCCTATGAGCAGACGTGGGAATCAAACCGTTCCATACGGTTGGAGAATGTCGGAACGTCAAACGTGATCAATCCCTGGCTGAGAATAGGCCCCATCGACTTCTTCTCTCAGCAGACAATAGCCGACTCGGTCGTAGAGGGGCTTTCGACCGACAGGGAAAAGGCCCTCGCGATCTTCTACTTCTACATCACCCATCGCTACCACAAAGGCAACGGGGACAACGGCGCACAAGGTGACGTTTCACAGGCAATTAACGTGTTTGGTTTCAACACGTGTGGAAACAGTACACTGTGCCTGTCGGACCTGCTTGACAAGGTCGGAATCCACGACTGCATCTTCAGTCATTGCCCCGGCCATGTCGTCCCGCAGGTCTTCTTCGACGACAGGTACAACACGCTGGACGGGGACATGGCCACCTTCATGCTCCTGCGAGACAATCATACTCTCGCCAACGAATTGGACTTGGTCCGGGACCACGACTTGATCAAACGCGTGCATCAATACGGGATCATGAGGCCTATGGATCCTATCAGGAACAACGAGGACTACGCACAGTACTATACGTGGGAGGGGGACACGACCGTACAGCTCGACGGCTGGGCCTGGTGGACTATGGGCATGGTTCTGCGTCCCCACGAGGCCATTGAATGGAGGTGGGGGCACAGGACACCGGTGAAGTATCATGGCGATATGGCGGGGTATCCTCCGACAGCTCTGGATACAATCTATAACGGCCTCTGGGAATACACGCCTGACTTCAAGAACGACTCGCAGTGGCGCGCCGGAGCGACCGTGACGAATATCACCAACAAAGGCGGTGTACTGACGGCCACGGGGGGCAGTACGGGCACCATTCTCTGGCATATGAAAGCACCCTATCAATTCGTCGGAGGCGCCCTTTCAGCCTCAGGCGACGGATTCACTTTCGAGGTTGGTTTCGTGGATGCGAGGGACTGGAGGAAGAAGGTCTTCACACGGCTGGCGAGGTTGGCTGAGTTTGACGGGAAGTTCGAAGGCCGCACGACCGATACGCGCGAGTACTGGCTCCGATGCACCTTAACAGACAACGCTTCTCTGAACGCCGTCAATATCAAGAACGATATCCAGATGGCGCCTCTGGCCATGCCTTCAATGATGGTGGGGGACAACAAATTCACGTACGTAGAGCACACCGACGACAAGACTGGCAGGAACCCCGCCAGGCATCTGAGGATCACGCACACCTGGGTCGAAAGGTCGAAGACGCGCCCTCCGCAGGCGCCGGCTTCTGCCGTGTACCCGCCCAACGGAGGCGAAAGCGATGGCACGGATGTGGTGTTCCGCTGGAATGCCGCCACGGACCCGGATGGCGATGCCATAGCGGATTATCACTTCCAGCTTTCGGACCGTCCGGACATGAGATGGCCCCTGTCTCCCAACTTTGACAAGTACATATCCAGGACACCTGACAGGGGCAGCGCACGCTACACGCTTCCGCGCCCCGGCCTCTTGACGCCCGGCACGACGTATTACTGGCACGTGAAAGCGAAGGATTCGAACGGCGTCTGGGGGTCATGGAGCGACACGTGGAGCTTCACCGCACAGGGGCCGGCCTATCCCGTGGACGTGGCGCTCAGATTCGACCCTGACATCGGGATCGGCACATTGACATGGAGCGCCAATCTCGTGGGGAGGCCACCGGCCAAGTATAGAGTATACGGTAGCGATGAGAAGGGCTTCACGGTCCACGACAGGCCCTACGAGGTCAAGCTGGGCGACACCGAAGAGCTCGCCAATCCTTTTCCGGCCAACTTCATAGCCGAAGTCGCGGGCACTTCACTTGAGGTCGTTGGAGTCGGCAACTCCCTTCCGAACGCCAATAGAGCCTACTACCGCGTTGTCGCGGTAGATGGCAATGACAAGAGAAGCGGAGATTCAGATTATGTCGAATCCCCCCGACCGTTCATCTACAGCGTGCCCGTCACCAATGCGCCTGTAGGCCGGTCCTATCGCTATCAGGTCAGAGCCATCCGTTCGATGGGAGACCTCACGAGAAGAGACTCCGAAAAGCCCAAGCCCGGAGCCAAGTTCTGGAAGATCGAACCCCTGGAGTTCTCGCTCATACAAAAACCGAACTGGATGAGCATCGACGCCGACACCGGGCTGATTACGGGGATCTCGGACGGCACAGGCGGGACAGTGGTCGTGAGCGTGACCCTTACGAAAGAGCATCGGCTCGTGCACGACAAGAATAACATCATGTGGGGAAACGAATACGAGCAGAGCAAGACATATGAAAGTGTGGGGCCGGTGACACAACAGTTTGTGGTGAACGGCACGAAGGAGATGAAGTGAAGACGAGATATCTATCGATCCTTGCAGTCCTTGGGGTCCTCGAGGGGGCTGCTCTGGGCCAAGTGAACCTGCTGCCCCAGGGGAGTTTCGAACGTCCCGACGTCAGCACGGGGTGGGCCGAGGGATTCAACATCCCGAACAACGGAGAATTCCGGGTCGTCTCCCAAGACGGCAAGTCCTGGCTATGGATTGAGAACCGCGATGCCGGGCGGCAACTCGATTACGTGCACGCCTTCGTGAAGGTCACGCCTCAGATCGCGTCCTTGACCGTCTCGGTCCGCATGAAAGCCACGAACCTGAAGATCGGTAAGGAAGGCTGGCACACGGCCCGCGTGGCACTGGTGTTCGAAGGAGGCTCATTCGGCTACCCGGCGCACGTCCCTGAATTGCGGGCCGACTCCGACTGGGTCACGAAAACGGTGGAGCTGGAAGTGCCCAAGGGGGCGACGCGTCTGAACATCCAGCCAGCCATGTTCTGTTGCACCGGCGTGTTCGAGATCGCCGACCTCACGGTGACGCCTCACGTGGTCACGACCACGTCGTTGGGAGACGCCGTGCTGCCGGCCGGCATCGCCCTCGACTGGGATGAGACCGACATCAAGATGGTCACCGCCAAGCGGGACGAGGTTTCCCTCGATGGCATCTGGCGTTTCACGCCCGCCGTCGAAGGGCAGACGGATCCACCGGAATTGGGGTGGGCCTATATCAAGGTGCCGGGCAGTTGGCAGGATCGCCCTGGCCGACGCTCGGCGTTCCTGGCCCGTGCCGGAGGGCCACGCTGGGATCTTTACGATGGGGCGCGGGTGGCGCGCGCCTGGTACGAGCGACAGGTAACCATCCCGCTTCAGTGGCAGGGCCGTCCGATCAGCCTGCGTTTTGATCGCGTCTGTACGGATGCGATGGTCTATGTCAACGGCAAGTCGTGTGGAACGATCGCCTGGCCGTGGGGGTCCGTGGACATTACCGCGGCGGTGACACCCGGCCAGACGGCCCAGATCCGGGTGCTGGTGGCCGCCATCGCCGACGCGGAGAAAGTGGGCCAATTCTGGCAAAACGCCTTCAGCGACGTCTCGTTTGCCGAAGCCACGTTGGCGACACGGGGGTTGACCGGGAGCGTTTTCCTGGAGAGCCGCGCCTCCGAGGCCCGGGTAACCGACGTCTTCGCGCGGACCTCGACCCGACGGAAGAATATCTCTTTGGAAGTGGAGCTTACCGGGCTCCAGCAGGCCGGCCGCGCCGAATTCGTCGCCGAGATGCTCGACGAACAGGGTGCCGTGGAGAAGTCTTTTGTCGCCGACGTGGCCGTGGACGCCAAGGAAGTGCAAACCGTCACGCTCTCCTGGCCCTGGGCCCATCCACGTCTGTGGGATGTCGGTCAGCCCAACCTCTATACACTCCGACTCAAAGCGCGGGGAGCGAACCTGGACGACGAGTACGAGCAGGAATTCGGCTTTCGCGAGTTCTGGATCCAGGGACGCCAGTTCTTCCTGAACGGAACCGAGATTCGTCTGCGCCAGGGATGCTTCTACTGGGGAGAACGTCCGCAGGTGGGGGAGAACTTCTGGGAGATGGGGCGTTCAACCGTGGATACCCGCGGCGATACCGGCGACTCGGGGCGGAACCTCGACGACGCCGATCGCAAGGGATACTTGGTAGCTCAGTACATCCTTAACGCCAACAAGTACATGATGGATTCACGCTATCGACTGGTTTGGGATAAGAACCGGTCGCGTGCCATGGAGCGTGCCGCCCTGTGGATGCGCCGCTACCGCAACCATCCCTCCGTGGTCATGTGGGTTGCCGGGTTCAACTTCTTCAACAACGCGGTCGACGCGGACCCACGCCACATCGGTCGTCGCGACTGGGATCAGAACGACCGGCGCTGGCAGCGTCTCATGGTCGCCGGCCGGGACATGTTCGACGGACTCAGGAAGCTTGATCCCACACGGGTCTACTACAGCCATGCAGGGGCTTACACAGGCGACGTCTATACGATGAACTGCTACCTGGACCTGCTCCCTCTCCAGGAGCGCGAGGATTGGCTGAGTGAGTGGGCAAAGAACGGCGAGATGCCGGTTTCCATGGTTGAATTCGGCACTCCCATGGACTGCACCTTCCGGCGTGGGCGCCACGGCTTTACCAGCAACATCACTAGCGAGCCCTTCTTGACGGAATACGCCGCCATCTACTTCGGCAGCGATG
>CP070782.1:1157593-1161173 GCA_020346325.1 Phycisphaerales bacterium | reverse complement strand
GTCTGGAGTTTCACGGTCGAACCGTTTGCCTATCCGATTGTGAACGTTGAGGCCAGTAGCAACGGAATTTCTGACGAAGGAACCGGGCCTGAAAACACGGTCAACGGCTCGGGTCTCAATCCGAGCGATCAGCATTCGATAGCGAGTGAAGATATGTGGTTGACGCGGCCGGCAGATGGGGATCCCATTCAAATCGAGTATGCCTTCGATCGGGTCTACAAGTTGCATGAGATGTTGGTCTGGAACTATAACGTCCAGTTCGAGTTGCTGCTGGGCTTCGGTATTAGGAACGTGACAGTGGAATACTCTGAGGACGGCAGTAGCTGGGTAGCTCTGGGCGATTTCGAACTGGCCCAGGCAACTGCCCGGGCCGACTATTCAGCCAACACGACTATTCCGTTTGGCGGCGTGCCGGTTCGGCATGTCCGGCTGAGTGTCAACAGCGGTTATGGCTTGATGGGCCAGTTCGGCCTCAGTGAAGTCCGCTTCCTGTACATCCCGGTTCAGGCCCGGGAGCCGGAGCCGACCGACGGCGCTGCCAACATCGGTGTAGATGCCGATATCAGTTGGCGGACCGGCCGCGAAGCGGTCGCGCACGAAGTCTATCTGAGCACGGACGAGGCAGCGGTGGTTGATGGCTCGGCCTTAATCGACGTCACCGATGGGACCGCGGTCGATCCGGGCCCTCTCGATCTGGCGGCCACCTACTACTGGAGGATTACCGAGGTCAACGAAGCCGAGCCAATCAGCACGTGGGAAGGGGCGATCTGGAGCTTCTCCACACAGGACTATCTTGTTGTCGATGACTTCGAGGTTTACGACGACGAGGATAATCGTATCTACGACACGTGGCTCGACGGCTGGGTCAACGACACTGGCTCGACAGTAGGTTATCTCGAAGCCCCCTTTGCTGAGACGACGACCGTGCATGGCGGCAGCCAGGCCATGCCCTTGTTCTATGACAACACGGGCGTGGCAACCTCCGAGGCCGAGTTCGAGTTGTCCCAGGAGTGGACGGCCAGCGGTATCAGGAGCCTGTCGCTCTACTTCCAAGGAGCTGCGGACAACAGCGGACAACTGTATCTCAAAATCAACGGAACGAAGGTGATGTACGACGGTGAGGCGACCGACCTCAAGAGAGCCCTGTGGCAGCCGTGGAACGTCGACTTGGTGACTCTCGGCGGGGATCTTGGCGATGTCACTAAGCTGACAATCGGGATTGAAGGGGCTGGCGCGACCGGCGTCGTGTATATTGATGACATACGTCTCTATCCCAAAACGGTAGAGTTCATCGCGCCAGTGGAGCCGGACAACGCGAATTTACTCGTTCACTATGCCTTTGACGGTAATGTGGCGGACAGTTCCGGCAACGGCGTTGCTGGAGAAGAGAATGGCGCACCGATCTATGGGGACGGTGTGGATGGCCAGGCCATGCAGTTCGATGGGACCGACGATTATGTGAACGCGGTGTTGGACGTGCCGGAAAACGGCGGCACGACAGCATTCTGGTTCAAGACGACCAATCCGAACTGTGGCCTGTATGCCGTGGTGCAAAATCCTCTGGGCGATGGTGGTTACGACCGTATGATCTACCTGATCAATGGCAACGTCGGTGTTCGGATCTGGGACACTGAGGTGATCATCGCAGCCGTCAATGTTGCTGACGGGCGGTGGCATCACCTAGTGCACACCTACGGTGACGCCATTGGCGGCCAGAGGCTGTACCTGGACGGCCTGCTGCAGGCTTGGGGCACCAAGGCCGAGTCGGACTTTGACTGGCAGGAACGTGTGCACTTTGGCTGGTCGGTTGACGCGGCCGAGGCGTACTTCGAAGGTATGCTTGACGACGCTCGTGTCTACGATAGGACGCTGTCGCTGGCCGAGATTGCCTGGCTTGCTGGCAGAACAGCGCCGATCGCGAAGCCGTTTGAAGACGACGACTTGTGATCCTGCTTAACCACTGTCTGCGGGAGTCTCTTGTGAACAGGCAAAATGGATTTACGCTGATTGAACTACTTGTCGTGATTGCAATTATCGCGATTTTGATGGCGATTCTGATGCCGACCCTCAAGAGAGCCCGTGAGCAGGGCCAACGCGCCGCGTGTCTGAGCAACCTGAAACAGCTGCAGTTGGCGTGGATCCTATACGCCGATGACAATGATGACAGACTCGTCAGTTGTGAGGCGGGAGGTACGTGGAGAAGCCAGTTCGGCGAGCCCTGGGTAGGGGTAACTTGGGCCCCTAGTTGGAGCCAAGGTGAGACTCTACCCGAAGAGGATCAAATAGACGGGATCATGGCTGGTGCGTTATGGCCCTATATCCGGAACGCCAAGTTGTACAAGTGTCCGGCGGGATATCGAGGAGAGCTGATGACGTACGCGATGATGATATCGAGCAACGGCAGGTCGGTCGACGGGAGTCCCGTTTTCAAGCGAAGGATGCAGATTCCCCAGCCGTCCCAAAGGCTGATCTTCATCGATGAAGGGCTTTCAAGTCCCGACGCCTATGCCACCCGGTACAGACAACCGCTGTGGTGGGACCAGCCTGTCACGCGGCATGGTGACGGGACGAACTTTGCCTGTGCCGACGGACACACCGAGTACCACAAATGGACGGGGCTGGAGACCATCAAGCAAGGACGCGATCACGTCCGAACGTGGCAGGGGGATTTCTCTCCCAGCACTCGGGAAGGTTTGGAGGACTTGCAGTGGGTACAGAAGGGCATCTGGGGCGAACTCGGCTATGAGGAATAGAAACACCCGTGGGGTGCATACTCATCCGGGCCCAAGGCGAGCCATTGCAGAGAGTTAGTGTCCGACTCCCGGTCGGAAATCAGGCGGTAGGGGGCACTATTGCCGGCCACTTATCTGCGAAATTGGCGCCGATTGACGGCTGTTGATGCGGAGGTCGCATCGGGCGCGCACCCCTGCCGTTGAGACGGCACACTGGCTGCGTGTGAACGGTGTGTGCCGCAGCCCGACATGGCAAATGGCATGAATAGACCTGTGGATAGCTACCCACGATATCTCGAACCCGGGTTCACGGCGTTTGATCCGCTCGAGTTAGCGAAGCAAACCGAGCAGATTGTCTGCGTCGGCGATCGTCGCAAGTACACGAAGTTCTCCTGCCCGAGGATGTACGGGGGCATCGCCACCGGGTATGCCTGCGGATGTTGCCTTCGGTGCATCTTCTGTTGGGTCCATCCGAGTCGAGATTTCCCTGAGAAGCACGGCGTCTTCAGATCTCCGGACGAAGTCCTCCGTGAATTCAGTCGGATGGCGCGCAAGAAGAGGATAGGCCAGGCTCGCATCTCCGGGTGCGAGCCCACCCTCGGCAAGGCACACCTTCTCGCCCTCCTGGAACGGGTTGAAAGGTCCCCCTTCCGCCTGTTCATTCTTGAGACGAATGGTCTTCTGATCGGCGCCGATACGGACTGTGCCTCGGAGATTGCCCGTTTCAAGAAGGTTCACACGCGCGTGGCTCTCAAAGCAGGGACACCGGAGGCCTTTACGGCGAAGACAGGGGCCCAATCCAAATTCTTTGAACTTCCGTTTCATGGCATTGAGAGCCTTCTCAGAGC
>CP070782.1:1151490-1157493 GCA_020346325.1 Phycisphaerales bacterium | reverse complement strand
GCTGGACGCGGGCACCGTGCGTCAAGCCGTGGACCGGGCACTGGCTGTCTATGATGTCGAATGCGAAGGCGACCAAGTGCCCCGCTACATTCACAAGGTCAAGGACGGGACACATGTCTATCTGTTCGCCAACCTTGGCAGGCAGGCGCTCGAGACGCACGTGCAGCTGCGCGGCCGGATGGACCTCGAAGCCTGGGACCCGCATACGGGCAGAGCCCAGCCCGCCACGTACAGCCACGAGAGCGAGACGAACCAATCCATCACACGGCTGCTTTTGCAGCTTCCGCCGCGCAAGTCGCTCTTCTTCGTCGGCCGGGAGGCGTTACGTGTCGATACGCGCGATACGAACGAGCCTTCGGCCGACTGTCCTACGGTCCAGCCGCGGCGCGTCGTCCGACTTGACCCTGACTACGGCGGTCAATGGGTCGTCGCGGGCGATGTGGACGGTGATGGCCAAGTCGAAATCGTCAGCAGCGAGAATGTCAACGTAGGCGACGTGCATTACACCAGCACGGCGGTCGCCCAGGAGCTCGATGGCTCGGTGCTGTGGCGCTGGGGCGATCCACAGCCGGGTCGGAAGGTCTGGCATCACGATGTCGCCTGCCAGATTCACGACTGGGACGCGGACGGAGATAACGAGGTCGTGCTCTGCACCAAGGGCGCGCTGGTGGTTCTGGACGGAACCACGGGCGCCGAGATGCAGCGGATCACGATCGCCAAGGACGCGACCGATTGCCTGGTGTTCTGTCACCTCTCCAGCGCCAACGGACCTTGTGACGTCCTGGTCAAGGACCGTTATCACCAGATTTGGGCCTACAACGCCGAGGGCAATCTGCTCTGGACCGTGCGCGATCCGGGCGGCTATCGCACGGCCCACCAGCCGCGTCCGCTCGATCTGGATGGGGACGGGCTGGACGAAATCTTCGCCGGGTATGCCATGCTCAAGGCCGACGGCTCGATCCGCTGGGTCTTTCAGTCGCAGGCGGTCGACCAGAAACGTGGCCATCTCGACTGCGCCCGCGTCGTCTGTCGCGGCGATTCGCCAAGCGAATTTCGCATCGCTTTGACGCTCTGCGGCGCCAACCACGTCGCGCTGATCGATGGCAACGGTGCCCTGCTCTGGGAAGCCTCCGGGCATCATTACGAATCGGTCGACGTGGGTCGTGTCCTGCCCCATGCGCCCGGCCCGCAGATCGTCGTGGACATCGACCATCAGCCTTACGGGAACAGTCCGCTGTGCGTCTTCGACGAGCAAGGCCACCTGCTCGGGCGCATTACGACCAACTACAGCCGGCATCACGCGTTGCTGGATTGGAACGGCGACAGTCTCGACGAGATGATCGTGGCCCACACGTGCGGGCTCTATGACCATCACGGCGTGCGCATCGCCACGTTGGCGACCCCCGGCGCCGAGCGTCCCAACGTCAAGGGCACATACGAGAAAAGCGTGCTTATCGGTGACATGGATGGCGACAGGATTGCGGACCTGACGCTCGTGACACCCGATCGCGTGTACGTCTACCGCAACGTGAAAGGCAAGAGAGCCGACGGCGCCGTTCGCCTCGGTAGCGAACGCAACTTCACGTTGTACTAACTGAGGAGGCGAGCGACGACGGCAATCTCTGTCGCGCCGGGCTGATACATGTCGCCCGCGACGTTGGCGTAGTGCTCGACAATCTCAAAACCGCTTTCGGCGAACTCCTTTTGGAGAGCCGGAAGATCGAAGGCTTGCAGCCAGTTGTAGATCTCGCGCGTGCGCGTGCGTTCGAAGATCGTGTACTTGTCGAGATAAAGCCTCTGGGGCTCGTACTTGAAGCGATTGAGGAAGACATAATGCGGATCAACCGACCAGAAGCCTTCGCCGGAAGAACACTCGTAGGTCCGCTGCTCCTCAACGCCCGCCAACCAGTCGACGGAGAAGACGTCGAGCAGGACCGCACCGTCGGGTTCGAGAAACGCCCGGAACTTGGCCAAGAGTGTCCGGCGCTGCTCGGGGCTGAGCACGCAATAGTCGCAGTAGATCATCGCGATCAGATCGAAACGCTTGTCGGTCGAGAAGTCGAGGTAGTTGGCGAGGACATAGTCGATCGACAAGCCCTTCGCGGCGGCGCTCGCACGGGCGTGCGCAATCGAACGTTCGGACAAATCCACGCCCGTCACACGGGCGCCGCGCTCGGCCAGCCGTGTCGTATAAAGACCGGGGCCGCAGCCGAAATCGCCGATCTTCGTACCGGACTTCACGGCGAAATGATCCACGATCCAGGCGACAGACCGGTCAATAAAGGCCTGGTTCCGCGAGGCCGGATCGGCCGTTTCGTTCAGATGCAATTCGAGCATCTTCTTCGAGATATGCTCGTCATTCCACAGCAGAGGCGTCGTGTAGAACTCAAAGGGTTTCGGACGCCTGTTGATCTGCTCCAGCACTTCAAACACTGCTACCACCTTTTCTTTATTGAGAGGCCAGTTGATATCGGGCTCAGATAGTTACCGCAAAGCCCTGCGATGTTCAAGCAGAAAGACGATTCCCGGCATCGGATTCGGGAAGAAATTGCTAAAGGTCCCTCAAGATCGCGTCGATACAGTTCGCACGGCTTCGGAGGAGACCAATGGGCTGAAAAGGGAAAGGAACGCACCATGGCAGACTACTACGCATGCACGGAACTTGAGCCCCTCCTCGACGAGATCAAGAAGTGCTTCGAGGAGGCCAGCCAACGGCAGGAGCCCCTCACGCTGACTATCTCCAACGTGGGTCAGACCTACCCCTATGTCCTCCGGCCCAGCGGCCGCACCTCCGGCGATGTCCGGGAAGTGGCCGGCAAGGCACTGGACATGCTGCGGACCGGGATCGCCACGGCGCACTGATCCTCAGCGCCGCTGGTTTTCCTGGCTCAACTCGTAGAGGCCCCCTTCGACCCGTCGCAGGCGCCCCAATTCCACGAGCTTGTCCCAGACCTCCCGGGGATACTGGCTAGGCGGCTGGATGGCGACGATGCCGGAACTGCGGCCGCCACTGAACGGACCGCCGCCCAGCGTGGACTCGTCGTCGAGCCGCATTAACTTCAGGCGTTTTTTGAATGCCTTCATCGCCCGCTTGAGCCCCATGGGCGACAGCATGTCCTCGGGCACATTGTCAGTCATGATACGGTTCCTCAAAGACGCGAACGTCCAGAAGGCGACCGCGCCTCTGGCTGAGGCCAGTATCTATCGCACATCAGCGGAAGCTGCAAGCGCAAATCCAGGCGGGCTCCTCTCGGCTCGCTCGGCACACGTCTCCGCTTCGCCTCAAGTTGCGCGGAGTTGATGCAGGATATCCCAATAGGCGCCGCGGGCACCGCCGCGGATGGCCTCAGTCAGCTCGGTGTTGTCGTTGTAATTGTGGTCGGTGGCGTCGGCCTCAGGCCGCTCTTCCATCGGCTCGAAGAACCGCTCGTCGCCGGCGACGAGGTCCTTGATCAGACGGGCCGGCTCGGGGCCGAGATGCTGGGAGATGTAGAACGTGGGCTGGAAGAAATCGAAGGGGCCCTCGTACTTACGGCGTAGCGCGGGATTCGTCTCCAGGGGCCCTTCGCTGTGTACCACGTCGACCATAGCGGTGCCCGGATAGATGCGGATGCCCAGTGAGGCGCCGGCGCAATCGGGGTCGATACGTTTGACGAAGTCGATCGTGGTCGCGGCCGTCTCGGGTGTCTCGCCGGGACCGCCCAGCAGCAGATCGATCATGACCTTGATGCCGTGGTCGCGACAATGCCGCACCGCCTGCTCCAGGTCGGCCGCCCGGTGAGGCTGGCGATAGGTAGCGAGCATCTCGGCACTGGCGGCATCGCCGGTGAAATTGATACCGACACAACCGGCCCGACGCATAGCCGCCGCCAACTCCGCATCGAATGGCGTCACCGCCAGATAGGCGTACCAATGCAGCTTCTCGCCCAGGCCTCGTCGGATGAATTCCTCGCACACCGCCAGGGCGTGATGCCGTGGAATATTGAACTCGGCATCGCACGTATGCAGCACGTCGATCCCCTGGGCCAGCAGCGACTCGACCTCGTGGGCCACCTCGGCCGGCGCGCGCATCCGCACGACATTGCCCTTCGACAAAGGATCGGCGCAATACATACATTGCCGATAGCAGCCACGTTTGGTCTCCAGGCCACACTGGCCGCCCTCCTGGAAGTATGTCACGTTGTCCACCACGCGGCGCTGGGTAGGCAGCGACAGAACCTCGGGCCAAGCGGGACGATTACCTACGAGATCGCCCGCGTGCCGCCAGATCAGGCCCGGTACGGTCTCGAACACCCTGTCGTTCTCGAGTTGCCGGTACAGCGCGGCAATCGCCGCTTCGCCGTCACCGCGAATGCCAAACTCGGCACCGGCCGCCTCGACGATGCGGTCGGCGAAGATCGAGAACCCCACCCCGCCCAACACCACCGGGGCCTTGCTCAGAGCCCGCGCGCGCTGCACGAGTTCAGCCAGATCGGACACGAACCATTGAGCGCTGGGCCAGAAGCAATCATCCACGTTGCGAAAGGACAGCCCGACCAGCGTCGGCGCGTGACTGGAGAAGTAATCGCTCAGCGCTGCGTCCGGATCGTCACAGAGTCCGAGATCCAGCACGTCGACATCGATGCCCTGCCGCTGCGCCGCCTCGGCGACATACTCCAAACCGATGGGCGCAATCGGCGGACGCATTCTGTTGGTATTGATCAAGGTCAGCATCGTTGTGTATGGTACCGCATCGGTATCCCTCAGGCAAACGATCGCCAGGAAACCTCTAACGGCCAGGACGCACAAACGACCGCCATCCGGTCTCGACCCTTGCAGTCAGCAGGTGCGTGCCGTATCCTGAGAGGCTCTTGTCAGAGTGGGGACGCCATATCGTGGCGTCCTAATGGATGGACTTGGATTTCGGATGATATGGTCATGACTTCATTGCTGATCCGCAATTGCCGGTTGTACGACGCGCCGAAGGCGGACGCGCCCTGCTCGGTGCTGGTTCGAGATGGGCGGATCGAGCGCGTCGGTGACATCGCTACCGTCACCGACCGTGGGCCCGAACTCGACGCGCGGGGGCGCCTGCTGGCACCGGGGCTAATCGACGTGCACATCCAAGGGGCCGGCGGCACCGACACGCTGGACGCCACCCCGGAAGCACTCGCGACGATCGCGCAAGCCTGCGCCCGTTTCGGTGTCACCGGTTTCCTCGCTACGACGGTCTACAAGCCGAACGAACCGAACGAGCACCTCAGGGTGGCCAGGGATTGCATCGGACAGGACCTGGGCGGCGCAGTGCTGCTGGGCATCCATCTGGAAGGCCCGTTCATCGCGTCCGAGAAGCGCGGCATGATCCAGCCCAACTGCCTGACCGAGTCAACCGGCGCGACCCTGGACCAGATCTACGAGCAGACGGGTGATGGACTCAAGATGATGACGATTGCTCCCGAACTGCCGGGCAGTCTGGACCTGATCCGTCGGCTGGTCTCCGATGGTATGGTGGCCTCGTTGGGCCACACGACCGCGACCTACGACGAAACGTTACGCGGCTTCGACGCCGGCATCAACCACGTGACGCATCTGTTCAACGCCATGCCTGGCATGCACCACCGTGCGCCGGGACCGCTGGCGGCCACGTTCGAACGGTCCGACGTGACTGCCCAGGTGATCATCGATGGGGTCCATGTCCACCCGTCGATGATTCGTCTGGCTTACGCCGCCCTCGGGCCGGATCGCTTCGTCACCATCACGGACGGCATGCAGGCGATGGGCCTGCCCGATGGGCTTTACGTCTACAACAGCGTGGAATACGAGGCCAAGGACGGAACCGCCCGCTACCACGACGGCACCCTTATCGGCACCGCCCTGGGACTGAGTCAGATGGCGGCCCGCCTCTCAACGTATACCGGCTGCGGGCTGCCTACGGCGATTCGGACCGTCACAGAGAATCCGGCCCGCGTGCTCGGTCTGGCCGACAAAAAAGGGGCTATTCGCACGGGTTACGACGCGGACTTG
>CP070782.1:1147157-1151390 GCA_020346325.1 Phycisphaerales bacterium | reverse complement strand
TGCCGCAGTGCGGATTCGGCAAGCAGGGGGTCTGCTGTCGCATCTGCAGTATGGGGCCGTGCCGTGTCTCGAAGAAGGCTTCGGTAGGCGTTTGCGGCGCCGATGCCGACACCATTGTGGCCCGCAACTTTCTCCGGATGATCGCGGCCGGCGTCAGTGCTCACAGCGATCACGGGCGTACGGTCGCCGAGGTATTCATTGCGACCGCTCGAGGAGAGGCCCCTGACTACCAGATCAAGGATACCGTTAAGCTGCACAAGCTGGCCCGCGAATTCGGCGTGACGGTCGACGGCCGATCTCCCGCTGAGATTGCGGTCGAGGTGGGCACAATCGCGCTGGCGGAATTCGGCAAGCCGGAAGGGACGCAGTACATGACCCGGCGGGCCCCGCAGCCGCGTCAGGAAATCTGGGACAAGTTCGACGTGCGACCGCGCGCCGTGGATCGCGAAGTGACCGAATCGCTGCACCGCAGCACGATGGGCGTGGACCAAGACTATCGCAACATACTGCTGCACGCCAGTCGGGTGGCGCTGGCCGATGGCTGGGGCGGCGCCATGCTGGCGACGGAATTGCAGGATATTCTCTTCGGTACGCCTTATCCCGGTCGCGGTGAGGTCAATATGGGCGTGCTCAGAGAGGACGAGGTGAACATCATCGTCCACGGGCATGAACCGATCTTGTCGGAGATGGTCGCCGCGGCGGCGCAGGACAAGGAACTACTGGCCGAAGCTGCCAAGGTCGGGGCCAAGGGCATTAACGTGGCGGGAACCTGTTGCACGGCCAATGAGTTGCTGATGAGGCACGGCATCCCGATCGCGGGCAATTTCCTGAACCAGGAGTTGGTGATTGCCACCGGCGCGATTGAATTGATGGCGGTCGATGTCCAGTGCATCATGCAGGGACTGATCGAAGTGAGCAAATGCTATCATACCAAGCTCATAACGACCGCCGACAAGGCCCGGATCGCGGGCGTCGAGCACGTCAGCATGGAGGAAAAGACCGCGCTCAAGACGGCCCAGGAGTTGGTGAGAATGGCCATTGCCAACTTCAAGAACCGAGAAGATGTTCACATTCCCAAGAACAAAGAGAAAGCCGTCGGGGGCTTTAGCTTCGAATCGATCAACTACATGCTGGGCGGCCGCTTCCGCTCCAGTTTTCGTCCGCTGAACGACAACATCATCAACGGTCGCATCCGCGGTGTGGTGGGTGTGGTCGGCTGTACGAATCCCAAGATACCGCAGGACTACACGCATACGACGCTGACTCGCGAGCTGATCAAACGCGACGTTCTGGTGCTGACCACAGGTTGTGCGACGATCGCTTGTGGTAAGCAGGGCCTGGCCAACCCGGCAACAGCCCTCGAACTGGCCGGGCCGGGACTGCGCGGGGTCTGCGAAGCCGTGGGCATCCCGCCTGTGCTGGCCTGTGGCAGTTGCGTCGACAACACGCGCTTGCTCGTTTCGTGCAGCGAGATGGTGCGCGAAGGGGGATTGGGCGACGATCTCTCGCAGTTGCCGGTGGCCGGAGTGTGTCTGGAATCGGTCAGCGAAAAAGCGCTGGCCATTGGACAGTATTTCGTCGCCAGCGGTGCCCTGGTCGTGTTTGGCGAAGGCCTTCTGCCGATCGCCGGCAGCGCCAACGTCAGTAATTACCTGTTTGAAGGGATAGAGAACGATCTGGGGGGCCGCTGGGCGGTGGAATCTGATCCGGTCAAAGCCGCGGACATCATACTGGCCCATCTCGAGAGCAAACGCGACGCGTTGGGGATCAACAAGGCGAAGGAACGAAAGCTGTACGACATGGCTGATCGACGCGCGCTGGCCGTGGAGTAGATGCCGAAGGCGTGACATCTTGCCCGTGCCGGGCGTGTCGAGGTTGTGCAGGACGTGAGGAAAGGTTGGGTAAATGTCGAAACTCATTGCAGCATCGGCGATCCGTGGAGCACACAACATTGCCGCGCAGGCACAAGAAATCCTGGCCCGCGCTATTGAGGACAAAGGCAGGGACTCCAAGGTCGAGTTTCCCAACACGGGCTACTATCTGCCCATCATCTACTCGATGACGGGCCGGGCTGTCGAGACGCTGGCGGACCTGGAAGAAGTGATGGTCGAGATCAAGGACTTGCTGCCCCCCCTGGTGGACGAAGATTTCTGGACCCCGTACCTCGGGCCTGCTCTGGACGCGGGCATGGCCACGCTCTTTGCCGAAGAGGTGATCGAGGCGTGCAAGTACTTGACCGGACCGTACCCGGTGCAGGACATCTGGCTGGGGGCGGCCGACGATGTGATTCTCCGCGAGCGCGGGATTCAGTTTGTCGATGGCACGGCGCCTGGTTTTGCCGCTATCGTCGGGGCGGCGCCCGATGTCGAGACCGCGGTGGAGATTGCCCGCAAGCTCCAGGAACGCAGCCTCTACGTCTTCATGTGTGCCCACGACAACGGAACGAGCTTCTCGCAACAGCTGGTGGAAGGAGGCGTTCAGTTGGGCTGGGAGACCCGTCTGGTGCCGTTCGGCCCCGACATCAGCGCGGCGATCTATTCGCTCGGTTTCGCCAGCCGGGCGGCCCTGAGTTTCGGCGGCGTTCAGCCGGGCGATTTCCGACGCAACCTGCTCTATAACAAGAATCGCATTTTTGCCTTCGTGATGGCTCTGGGCGAGGTCACTGATGAGTGGTATGCCACGGCCGCCGGTGCGATCAACTATGGCTTCCCCGTGATCGCCGACAGCGACATCCCCGAGATTCTCCCCACCGGGATATGCACGTACGAGCACGTCGTATCCAACATTCCGCACGATAAGATTGTCGAGAAGGCGGTTGAGGTTCGCGGCCTCAAGGTCAAGATCACTGAGATTCCCATTCCCGTGCCGGTCAGTCCGGCCTTCGAGGGAGAGCGCATCCGCAAAGAAGACATGCACTGCGAGTTCGGCGGCCAGCGCACCCCCGGCTTCGAATGGCTGCGCATGCGCGAGCTCGAGGAGGTCGAGGATGGGCGGGTGGCGTTGGAAGGGCCCGACATCGACGCCATCGAAGCAGGGGGAAAGTTGCCTCTCGGCATTGTCGTGGAGGTGGCGGGTCGAAAGATGCAGCCTGATTTTGAGCCGGTGCTGGAGCGACAGGTCCATACGTTCGTCAACGAAGCCCAGGGCATCTGGCATATGGGGCAGCGCGACATCAACTGGGTCCGCATCAGCAAAGACGCACTGAAGGCGGGATTCAAACTCGAACACATTGGCAAGCTGCTGCACGCCAAATACCATGATGAGTATTGGAACATCCTGGACAAGGTCCAGGTCAAGCTGTATACGGAAGAACAGACAGTGTTGAAACTGCGCAAGCAGGCGCAAGGTGTGTACGCCGATCGCGACGCTCGACTGGCGGGCATGACCGACGAAGACGTGGAGACGTTCTACTCCTGCACGCTCTGTCAGAGCTTCGCTCCGAACCACGTTTGCGTGGTATCTCCGGAACGGCCCGGATTGTGCGGAGCGTACAGTTGGCTCGACTGTCGCGCGGCCTTCGAGATCACGCCATCGGGTCCCAACCAGCCGATCGCCAAGGGCAACACGGTCGATCCAACGGTCGGCCAGTGGGATAAGGTCAATGCGTTCGTCAGCAGTTCCAGCGGGGGGAACATCGAGCGCATGAGCCAGTACAGTATGATTGTCGATCCGATGACGTCCTGTGGGTGCTTTGAATGCATCGCGGCGCTGCTGCCGTCGACGGGCGGCATCATGATCGTCAACCGGGAATATCCGGAGATGACGCCCTGCGGCATGAAGTTCTCGACGCTGGCCGGCACGGTGGGAGGTGGGCAGCAGACGCCGGGCTTCATCGGTCACTCGAAGCACTATATCGGCTCAAAGAAGTTCATTGCGGCCGAAGGGGGGATCAAGCGGATCGTCTGGATGCCCACGGCCCTGAAGAGCGAAGTGCGAGAGGTGCTGGCCAAGCGAGCCGACGAGCTTGGACTCGGCGGAGAGGAGTTCCTGGAAAAGATCGCCGATGAGACGTCGGCCACGACCGAGGAAGAGGTGCTGGAGTTCATTACGAACGCGAACCATCCCGCGCCCACCATGGACCCGATGTTCTAGACTGGGTGCCGATGGTCGTCGCCGGCGGTGGCCAGGCAGGACGACATGAGTCTGCGAAGAAAGGTGAGAGCGCTATGGCTTTGACAGGATTGGAAATCTTCAAGCTGCTCCCGAAAGACAACTGCAAGAAATGTGGCATGC
>CP070782.1:1143131-1147057 GCA_020346325.1 Phycisphaerales bacterium | reverse complement strand
GGATTTCGTCCATGACGACCCAATACCGCTCCAGAGCCCTGTGTCCGGCCTTCGTCAGTTGATATTGGGTGTGCGGGACCTTGCCGATGATGGTCTTTTTGACCCGGATGTACTTGCGCCTTTCCAGGCGACTGATATGCGCCGAAAGATTGCCACGGGTCAGGTCGAGCATTCGACAGAGCGACGGAAAATCGGCCCAGGCGACGCCGGACAGAACCATCATGATCTTCAGACGAACCGGTTCATGGATCAAGCGATCGACTGGCATCATGCCGCAACACCTCTGTTGCATTCGGTCCGTCAGTACTTGGTGATCCCGTACTCGGCGAGCGCCGCCCGGCCCGCCTTGGTCACGTAGTATTTCATCGCGCGCCCACGGCCCTGCTGGATGAGCCAGCCTTGCCGGACACAATACTGGAGGAAAGCCCCGCCGATGGCGAAGGGATTGACCGGATCTCCAGGCGGCGCCGAATCGTCCGCCCTGTCCTCTCGAGACGACTGCTGCGCCTCGTGCCATTGGCGATCCTCCTCCTCGCTGATGCCCATGTGCTCCATGAGCTGGCGGTGCTCGGCCTCGGTCAGCTCCTTGCCCTCGTGCTCGGCGTGCCATTTGCGATGCTCTTCCTCCGTCATGGTCATGCCCATGTGCCGAATCGGTTTCTTGTTCTTACCCATGGTCTCTACCTCCCGAAGTCTCTTACCCATGGTTTGCCCAGGCGCCGCTGGCTCAAACATAGTTCTCACTACAAACATGTTTGCGGTACAAACACGATTTATCAAGGACTTTCTGAGAATTTGGCAAGGAGTTGGCGATACCACCTCGTCTTGTCGTATCGCACGTACGCTAATCGACCGGCCGGCCATAGACCTCGACTTCGAGGTAGCGATTCAATTCGTTCATGCTGTTGCCGTTGCTGTAGAGGCGGACGTAGCGACCCCGCTTGCCGTCCACAGTAATGACCTTGCCGACGTGAGTTTCGACATAGCGTCTGTCCCTACCCACACCGAGACCTGTGGAATTGTCGAGGTCGCTGTTGTACACGATCCCTCGCGTCCCGGGCATGATGGGAGTCTCGGATAACTGCACGATGACATCGAAGTACACATGCGGTATCCCATGGAAATGCCAGACCGCGACGGCATGGATTTCGCAGACCTCTTGAAGGTCGATCGTGATATGCTGCACGCCTGGGCCCAGTTCTGCGCAACTGGCCTCTCGACCCTTCTTGTCACCATCCGTGATTTTGTCCAGCGTACCAATGATCAGGCGCGGGTAGCTGGAGGAGACCGGCTTGCCCAGCGCCACGTTCCGGGTCGCTTCGGGCACCATCAGAGCCGCCGGCGGTCTGGTGGGAATATCTTCCCGGTGAGGTACGTGTGTCCAGCGGCCGAAGCAGTAGGTGAATTCTTGCCGTGGATATTGAATGTTCAGCGGCACCAGCCCGGGCTTGTCGGAGTCGGCATCAGCCCGCGGCTCGGCCCGAGTCCCATTTGAATCTGACGTTGAGAAGCGATATGACAACGTGTCCGGTGCGACGGGTTCTGGCAATTCGGTACGGATCGGCACCAGTGCAGGAACTTCGGTTGAAGGTTTGCCGTAGACTTCGACTTCGATGTAGTGGTTCAGGTCATTGGCGGTGCTGCCGCGACTGTAGAGGCGGACGTAGCGCCCGCGGAGGGCCTGGGCATCGACGAGCTCGCCGAAGTGAGTATCGACGTAGTGCATGTCCTTGCCCGCACCCAGGCCGGAGGAGTTGTCCATGTCGTTGTTGAAGATCGTCTTGACTCCGGTCGCGAAATTGGGATCGTTCGACACTTGGATGACCACGTCGAAGTAGACGCGGGGTTCCTGGTGGTAGTGCCAAACGCGGATCCCATAGATGACATGCTCGGCCTGCAGGTCGATCGTGACATGCTGGCGCAGTGGCCCCAGTTCGACGAAACTGCCCTCGCCCGCTTCCTTGTCCCCGTCGGTGACCATCACCAGCTCGCCAATGACCGGCTCGGGATCGCTGGACGAGACGGGTTTGCCCAGTGCGACGTTCTTCGTACCCTCCGGTGCCAGAAACGGCGGCCCCGGCTTGGTCTGGACCGGTTTGACGCACGGGGCCCGAATGTCTTTGGGCGTCCCGACGAATTGTGCTGTCGGTAGGTTCACCTCCACAGGCACGAGCTTGACCTTGGGACGCTCGGTCAGTTCATCCGGGTCCGTTGCGGCCAGGACCAAACCGGCAAAGGCCACCAGGACGGTGGCGGCAATAACGCTTCCTAACGACAGTCTGCGCGCAGTGTGTCCGTGTTCCATGATTTGGCCCTCCGCAGTTTGGCTGATTCGTGCTGGGTGTCTACCGGGCCGGTCGGCCGTAGACTTCGACCTCGATGTAGTGGTTCAGGTCGTCGCTGGTATTGCCCTGGCTGTAGAGCCGCACGTAGCGGGCCCGCACGCCCTGGGCGTCGATGAGTTTGCCTTCGTTGGTCTCGGTGTAATGGCGATCCCTACCCCGGGCCAGGCCGGCAGAGCTGTCGACATCGTTGTTGAAGACGGTCCGCACGTTGTCGCGCCCGAAGCTCGGATCGTTCGAAACCTGCACGACGACGTCGAAGTAGACGCGAGGCTGCTGGTGATAGTGCCAGACGACCACGGCGTAAATCTCGTATTCGCTCTCCAGGTCCAGCGTAATATGCTGGAGGCCCGGCCCCAATTCGACGAAGCTGCCGTCAGCGGCTTCCTTGTCGCCATCGGTGACCATCTCTAGCGTCCCGATCAGGGGATCGTCCTCGCTCGATGTTACCGGTTTGCCCCGCGCCACGTTCTTCGTCCCGGGCGGGGCCAGGAACGGCGGCCGGGGCCGGCCGCGGGGTTTCTCCAGGTTCGGCACGCGATTGTTTTCCGGCGTGCCCACGAACAACGGCTTGGGCAGCTCGATTTCCACCGGCACCCACTGGGAGCGACCGGTGTCGGCCGGCGTAGAAACCGACCTGGGCTCGCCCGGTGTGCCGATCGGCTGGGTGGTCTGGTCGATCACTTTCACCGCCGCGGGGACCCCGAGGTCGTGCACACTGGCCGGTCCGGATTGCGGGTAGCTGATCACCCATTCTTCGCGGGCCAGCAGGGCGCCGCGCCGACCCTGCTTTTCGACGTGAGCCGCCACCACGCGCTTTGTCTCGGGATCGGCCATGAGCCTGATCTTGAGCAGGCTGACGGTCTTGTCGTCGAGTCTCAGGCCGGGATTGGAACGGTCGAGCTCGAAGACCCGGACCGACTTACCCTCATACTGATCCGTCCATTCGCTCGTGGTCACGTCGTCCTGCGCCGCGAAAACGGCAAAGGCGTCGACGAGGGTATGGGCCGATTGAGCCCCGTAGAGACCGTGATCGGGCAACTCCGTGATCACCATCGCCTTGACCTGAGGACTGTAGAGAAACTTCTTCTGACCGGCCCCGTAATCGGCGTGCAGGATGGAGCCATCGGCCATCTTCGTATAGGCCTGTCTGTCGACGAAATTATCCCACTGTTGATCGGTCCGGACCGCACCATCACGGTATTCGGTCACCACGGCGTGCAGCCAAGCCATCTTCTGGGTCGCTTGCTTGACTTGATTGAAAGTCAGAGGGCCCCGCTCGAGGCGCAGCACCTGCTGGATACCCACGCCCACGGCGACGATGACCCCCGCGGCAACTGCCAGCCTCACCAGTATCACCGGGAAACGACGCGGCCGGGGGACCACTCTGGGCGTCTGCGGAACCGCCACACCGCCGGCGGCCTCGAATCTCGCAAGCATCTCACGACGCAGACGCTCGCGGTGGGCCGGGTCCGGCTCGGTATCGATCCGCATCCCGGCAACGACTTTCTTGAAATCACGCTCGTCCTTAAACATCTACGCCTCTCCACCCAAATCATCACCCAGAACCTCTCGCAGCTTGCG
>CP070782.1:1132893-1143031 GCA_020346325.1 Phycisphaerales bacterium | reverse complement strand
TCTCTCCCTTCAAGTACACCGAAGCGTCGCAGATGCAGCAATACTTCAAGATGGAGAAGAAAGTCGTATCCGGAGCGCGGTTCCTGATCACGCAGGTGGGCTGGGACTGGCGAAAATCCGTCGAGCTGATGCGGTACCTCCAGGAGCGATCCATCGACATTCCCGTGCTCGGCAATGTCTACCTGCTTACCACCATGACGCCCGCTCCGCGTCTCATGCATGACGGCAAACTCCCCGGTTGCTTCGTCAGCGATGAACTCCTGGCCCAACTCAAGAACGAAAGCATTGACGATCACATCGATCGAGCCGCTCAACAGGTCGCCATGTACCAAGCCATCGGTGCGGCCGGTGTGGACATTGGCGGACTGCCCGACTTCGCCAGCTTCGTCAAGATCTTGCAGCGCGCCGCCGAGATCGGCAGCGGCTGGGAGCGGCATAAGGGCAACCTTCACTGGCCCGGGCGTGGCGGGTTCTACCTATACGATGAGACCCGCGAGCAACCGGTGCCGACCAAACGACGCAAGCCGTTGCGACGACGAACCTTCAACCTCGTGCACCGGCTGGTGCTCGACCCGGACCACGCCGGATTCAAGGTGTGGCGCCGATTTGCGAAGCTCACAGGCGCCCAAAAAGGTGAAGGTCTGGCTTACAAATCCTTTGCCACCCTGGAGAAAGCGATCAAATATGCGGCGTTTGACTGCCAGGACTGCGGCGACTGTTACCCACCGGAAAACTTCGGTTTCTGCACCCGGGGAAAATGCGAAAAAGGATTGAACAATGCTCCCTGCGGGGATTCCACCGTCGACGGGCAGTGCGGGAACAACCTGGAGAGCCGCTGCACGGGTGAGCGGATCTATGAGACCGCCGTGACCGAGCCCGACGGTGTGGAGCGGTTGCGCAGCACGATCAACCTGCCGCGCATACCCGAACTCGAGCATACCTCCTCCATACTCAACTACCTCGCCGGCCGGGACCACACCAAGACTCGTCCGCTCATCGCTGTTGGCGATCAGATCGATGCCTCACATCCGAAGACCGGTGCCGTCATGAAAGAAGCTCTCGAATTGGGTGACGAGGCGCTTCAGCAACCGATCGGGCCGGTCGGATACATAAGGGCTCTGATCCAGAGCCAGGCCGATGAGGGTGCGGACTACATCGCCGTCAACATCGATGCCCTATGCGATGATGATGGACAACAAGCCGCTCGGACCATGGAACAGTATGTCCGGTGGGTCCGGGATCATGGTGGCGGTATTCCGCCTTGCATCGACAGTGTGTTCGACGAGGCCCTCGCCGCCGGCCTCAAGGCATGGTACTCGGACGACCAGCCGGCTCTGCCCCCGCTGCTGAGTTCAATCCGGGCTGAGGCGATCAAGAAGGTGATGCCGTTGCGACAAGAGCATGACTTCGGCCTCGTCGGTCCGCTTGGCCACACTTCCACGAATGCCATCGATGCGGGTGAAGCGCTGGAGCAAGCCAAACGCCTCTTCGAACGAGCGGTGACTGAATACGGCTTCGAGGCTGAACAGCTCTTCTTCAATCCGGTCGCGGTGCCGCTCGTCAAGGACGAACCGACGGTGCCTGGCGGTTGTGGACATACCTATAGCGCCTTCGAGACGATGCGGAGGATCAAGGCCGACGCGTCCCTGAAGCGATGTCATTGTCTACTGCGCACCAGCGCCGTCGTACCCGGCCTGCCGGGTCGAGCCATTGGTGTGTGCCGCGCTTATGTCGGCAAAGCACTGGAGTACGGCCTGGACGCGGCCTTCACGAACGTCGCCAATCACTACGGCGAGAGCCCGGCCGACCCCGGCCTGCTCGAACTGGTCAGTGCCTTTGCCGAGATGGACGGCACATCCGGGCGCGCCGAACAGGCGAAAAAGCATATGGATAAGTTCTGCGCCGCCACGCGAAAGCCGCGCAAAGCCCCGGCTCCCGCCGGTCCGAAGAGCAACGATATCCCGATCACGGCCGCCCCGGGTAAAGCGAAGGCACCGCAGGACCCGGACCGAGCCCCCGTCAAGAGCGCGAGATCAGCCACTTGACGAAGGGCGCCAAAGAGTCAAAAATGACGTTCGTCTGCCAAGGATAGACTCCAGTCATGAGGACCGACGCGTGGCCACCAGGGATACAGGGACCAGTCTGCGAACCTCCGAACCCCGGCGGGACCGAGGGGCATTTACTCTCGTCGAACTGCTCGCCGTAGTCGCGATTACAGCTCTATTGCTCGGCCTCCTCATACCCGCTCTACACCGAGCCAAAGCTCTCGCCCGACAAACCGTCTGTCAGAGTCAATTGAGGCAATGGGGTATGGCCTTTGGCATGTACGCCGGCGAGACAGACTACTATCCGCACATCGATGGCTTGGACCGACAGGGTGACAATAAGCCCATCCTGGCCAAAGACTGGGCCGACCACTTTGGCTGGGTCGACATGCTGCCTCCTCTAATCGGTGAGAAACGCTGGCGGGATTACGGTCCGCGGGAGCATCCGAAGAGCAGAACCCTCTTTCAATGTCCGGCCGCTCGACTGCGACCCGAGCAAGCATACACCTACCGACCCCGGCGCAATGGTTTCTTCTCATACGCCATGAACTCCTGCCTGGAGTTGGACGAGAATTGCTGGCATCATCCGGACGACACCCAGGGGCCGATGCCCAGCTTCCTGAAAGTGAGCCTGGTACGAGCGCCGGCGCGCGTCATCCTGCTCTTTGACCAGCTTCTCGACCCGGAATTCGGTTACAACGCCGCCCGCGCCTACGGCAACGCGGGCAAACACTGCGGCAGCTATCCGAAGAGTTTCAGCGCCCGGCACGCCAAACCGGGCGGCGCACTGGGAGGGCTGCTGCTCTTTTGCGACTATCACGTGGAATGGAAAGCTTCGGTCTGGAAATCCACTTGGCCCGAAGATCTGGAGGTCCCGCCGCGCGACGACCCCGATTGGTATCCCTACCCCTAGGAGGAGAAAAGCATGACGTTTGTTGCCCGATGCCGACCCAACTCGCTAACAGAAACGAGTAGCCTAATGATGGGCATCGTCATCACCGCCGCCGTTGTGTCAGCCATGGCCGCCTGCGGTCGCGCCGCCGACGGCGCATCGGCGTATTCCATTTATGAAATCCAGTACACCACCGATCCCGGCGGCAGCAGTCCTCTGGAAGGCCAGATCGTGGATTGCCTCGGCGGGATCGTCACCCACAAGTTCGGAGGTTTTCGACCGAAACTGACCCTGCAAGATCCGAATGCCCCGGAAGGCTGGGGAGCCATTCAGGTGAAGGACTGGCTCGGCGGGGTGCTGTACGATGATGCCGCCGTCGGAGACTGGGTCACGATCTCCAATGCCCTGGTCGAAGAATTTCGCGGCAATACGATCCTGCAATGCATGGCCGAATTTGAACCGACCCTAACCGTGGTCAGTCGCGGCCACACCGTTCCGCAGCCGCTCGAGGTGGCCCTGAGCGAGATTGCCGCGCCCTTGCCAGATCCTCTCGGCGATTGGTATGTGTCGGATCACAGCGCCGAGAAGTACGAACACATGTGGCTCAAGATCACAAACGTCGAAGTAACGGACATGGATTTGGGCAAGGCGGCCGACAATTACGTGGTCGTGGACCGCTCCGATCCCAACGCCGCCTGCTGGTTGACAGACTACATGAACCAGGACACCGAGGAGACTTACCATCCGCACGTCACGGTTGGGCAGACGGTGTGCCGCATCCAGGGCATCCTCGAACAGTACACCAACACCGGAAGCGGCTGGGACTACTATCAACTCGTGACCACGCAAGTCGGTGATTTCCTGGTCACCCAGCCGGCCGACCTCAACGGCGACTGCGACGTTGACTTCACGGACTTCCGCTCCCTCGCCGCGAACTGGCTGGCGCGGGGCTGCCTTGAGCAACCTGAAAGATGCGCGGGTGCCGACCTGAACGAAGACGGCGCAGTCGACGCCGACGATCTGACTGAGATATCACTTTATTGGCTCGGCCGTGAACCACACACAGCGATGGATCAAGACGAGGAATGAGACGGCCCGGCACGTGAGGTCCCCGAAAGGAGAATTGAGAATGAAACGAGACTACATTCTGGGGGTGCTGCTTTTCGGGGGGCTCTGGGGCGTGTCAGAGGCCACCTTGGGCGATGTCCTTTACCGCAACGGCATCCCGCAGGCATCGGTTCCACTGACGGTCATCGGCGTTGCGATCCTGGCATTCGCCGCGGCCCACTTGCCCCGTCCCGGCACAGCCACATTGATCGCTTCGTGCGCCATGCTCTACAAGTTCCTCAATACGCCGCTCTTTGCCTGCCACCTGCTCGGGATCTTCCTGACCGGCGTCTGGTACGACCTCTTCCTCAACGTCACGAAGATCACGAACCGGCGCCTGGCCGCCGCCCTGACGGTCTACGGGAGCTACGCCTCTTTCGCCCTGTTGATCACCTACGTCTTCCGTTACGAACACTGGGTCCAGGGCGGATTCGGCAAGCTGCTCGGACACGTTGGAGTGGGCGGAAGTGTTGCAGCCCTGATCTGCGCCGCCATCGCCCCGGCGGCTTTCTATCTGGGAGAAGCGATGACGGCCAAAGCGCTGGAGTCGTCTCGATGGCGGACGACGCTGCGCACACGGAGTCTCATCGGCGCGACGGCGGTACTGTGGCTCTTTGACCTGGCGCAGTTCATGGCCTACACCGGTGTGCGGGGCTAACGGCCATGGATTCCCCTGCCCGCGCTGAACGCGGTCGAAAACGATATCGCGGCTGGCCTTCACTCCTGTTCTGGACCGGCCCCAAACACTCCGGCAAGACAACCGCCGCGGCCCACCTCATTGCGGCCGCCCGCGCCGAAGGGCTCGTCGTCACCGGGTGCCTGGCGCTCTCCGTGTACGAGATGGATCGGCTGGTGGGATTTGACCTTCTGGACCTCCAAAGCAACGCACGACTGCCCCTGGCCCGACGACAACTGAAAGGACCATCAATCGGCCGGTTTCACTTTCTGCCCGAAGCCTTGAAGCACGGTAGGGGCACGCTTACACAGGCGGCAAGACAAGAGGTAGACCTCGTCGTCGTGGATGAGTATGGCCCGCTGGAACTGGCCCATCAAGGCTGGCGCAGCGCTGTCGACACGCTGATCACAGCAACCGATACCCCCCTTTTGCTGGTCGTACGTCAAGAGCTTATCGGCCAGCTCCGGCGCTTATATGCCACCATCCCCTGTATGACGCTCCCTGCCGCAGAACCTCAGTCGATAGAAGAAGCCCTCGGAACCCTGCGGACCATCCGCTCGGCAAGGAAATCAGAAATCAGGAAACTTTCGCGTCCCGGCGGCGTACCTGTAGCGGTAGCGATAGACAGCGACAGGCAAGTGCCAAACGGTTCAACATGAGGACGCTTGAACATGCCCAGATGCCCAGGCCAAGATCAGAGATTCTGGAAGCCGGACGACATTTTTGAAACCCAGTGCCCGCATTGCGGCGTGTCCATCGAATTCTGGAAGGACGAACCCAGCTTGAAGTGCCCCACGTGCAAGAAGCTCGTCGTTAATCCCAAGCTGGATCTCGGCTGCGCCACCTGGTGCCAGCACGCCGAGCAATGTCTGGGCACGATGTCGAGCAATGACGATATCCTGTGCAAGCGGCTCATCCGGGAGGCGAAGGAGTTCTTTGGGCGCGACCAGCAGAGAATCGACCGAATGCTGCGCGTCTTCCAACACGCCCAGGAGATCGCGTCGACCGAAGAGGCCGACTCGCGTCTAGTCAATGCGGCGGCCATTCTGAGTGATATCGAAGATGCTCCGGCCTGTAAGGAAATGCTCTTTCGGTGTGGGGTTGACGACGCCGTGGCGGAACGCATCGGCAGGATCATCGCCACACTGAGACGAGGAGACGGGGACGACTCCCTCGAAGCAAGGATTGTCTCAGTCGCGATCGGCCGGGTAAAGAAGAACGACACTCCTGCGCACGGGGCGGGGGACTAAAGCTTGCCGCCCGCGATCTCCACGATCTGTCGCGTCAGCTCAACAGTGATCCCCAGTCGCGCGGCCAACGTTGTCACGCTGTCGCGGTCGACGCAGAGGCCCGAAACGATGTCGGCTCGAACTCGCGCTTCCTTGGCCGAGGGCTTGGGGTTCGGCCCATCCATGTAGATCAGCAGATCCGGCTGAATCTCCAGCAAGATCGCATTGCTCTCGATGAGCAGCCACTCCGCGTCCGCGTGATTCTCTCTGATGGTCTCAAAAGACGTGCCCATGGGGTAGAGGCGATTCGAAATCTCCGGCCTTACGTCGCCGTGGCCGATCTTCACAAACGTAGCACGCTCAAGCAGCGATTGCAGACGCCGGGCCACGGTCGTCTTGCCGATGTTGGAACACGCCCCCGATATCACGATCACCTTCATATTCAAGATATCCAAAAGCGATAAATACTACGTCGAATGTACATCCCCTTCCGACCCATGGGCGATGCTACTTGAAACATCCCAACTGGCAGTTCCGAATCCTAACGCCGTTCTCGTTGCAGATCCTGCCGATCTCCGCCAAAGCGATCCCATGCTCGCGATGCACGCGAAAGGCCGCCGCACATGGCATCGTCTGCTTGCCGTCCGTTTCGGTTACCTGTTCCAGTACGAGACGCGTCTTCTCCTGGGCATCCATCCTACGACCTCAGTCTTTCTTATCCCGTCAGCCAGTCGCCATCCATACAGCATCCTGCCACATGCCTCATTTGTCATTGTATCAGCCAGTGAAACACCACGCAAAAAAAACGGCACAACGTCGACGCCCCCCAGCCCGTCAAATCTCATCGTAATTGCCGACATGGATGATCTTGACAACCGTCTCGAAATGGCGAGATCATGGCTTACGCAAAGACACTCCCGGAAATCACAAGGAACGGGGTCGTGCCAAGCGGGTATGAATGAGATCTTCAGGAGTCGACCGATGAAAGAAGCTTTGCCACAGCATTTCCAGAAATTCGTCAAAGCCTACCCCGACGTGTGGGACGCGCACCAGCAGATGAGCGAAGCGTGCGCCGCGTGCGGCCCGCTCGATCGCAAGACGCGCGAGCTGATCAAGGTAGGAATCGCCGGCGCCGCCCTCCAGGAAACCGCCCTCCAGCGCCACGCCGTGATGGCCATGCAGGAGGGCGCCCGGAAAGAAGAGGTCTATCAAGCCATCCTCATGCTCATCACCACCGTCGGCTTCCCTCGCGCGTCGGCCGCCCTCAAATGGGCCCAGCAAGCATTGGAAGCTAAGACGTAGGTGCGCAAGCCCCCAGGGAAACCTCGGACGGGCCCCAATACACAGAAGGCCGCCGTGCTCAAGAAGGATCTGGCCGAAGCGGGCATCCCCTACGAGGATGAACTCGGGCGGGTCTTCGACTGCCATTCGTTGCGGGGTCAGTGTGCCACCCTGCTGGCCCAGCGCGGCGTGCATCCTAAGATCGCCCAATCGATCTTGTGGCATTCGGACATAAGCCTCACGCTCTTGCTATACAGCAAGACTGACCAAGCCCAGAAGGCCTCCGCCGTGACCGGCCTGTCGGACCTGTTTGGAGCAACAGATAAGCCCATTTCCGAGCCGAAAACGAGGACTGACGACAGAGCCTAAGGCCGAGGGCTCATTGGGGGGCGAGTGCTTGTCATCGCAGAGACAGTAGCAGGCCCTGGCACACCACTACACACGCGCCCAAGACACGCCTGACGACCCAGAACACGGACTTCTTGCGTCTGCAATCAGTGGTCTGACACCGAAAACCCATATGGTTAGCTGAGCCCGGAGCGCAGCGGACGAAGTGCCTTATGGGGGATTGGTTCCGCGACCTGGAGTCGGCGGCCCCATCGGGCCCGGACCGAATTGGGAGGGAAACGACGGCGCGTCTTCCGGTGAGCCTTCGCGAACGTCATACTGCGAGCCGGAGAAGTCACGGCCCTGCACCACGTTCCACGACTCGTCGGTGTCCGCCGCCAGTTCTCCGAATCGACCGGCAAGAGCGCTCCCCGTCGTGGAGACGGTGTCGGCGCTGACCAGGAAGACGAACGCGTACGCTACGAAAAGCGTGAGCCGCACCAGGGCGTGCTCGACCGAGCGGGGCCGCAGAAACAGCCGAATGCCGCCGTAGATGACGAAGCCCAGGGTCACAATGCCCAGGATCGGGCACAACACCATGCACGTGAGAAAAGCCGCCCCCGGCTCCCGGCTCACGTCGCGGAAGTACTGCCCGCCGTCGAGATACCAGGACACGCCGATGGCCGCCAGCATAAGCAGGACGAGCGATGCCGCGTCCAGCAGGTACCGCACAAACCATTCATCTGCGGATACATCATCCCCCGACGGAACGCGTCGCTGTCGTTCAGACACCGGCCGACTCCTCGACAATCGAGCTTCTGCACAACCACCCCCGGCCATTCGAGAAATCACACGAACGACTCCCTCGGATAGTATAATCCGACACTTCCCATTCGACCTCGCCCGGCTACGCCGCCGAGCCGTCTTCCGTCATTATACCCTCGCACCCCCCCGTTGCGCCTAATGACTTTCATCCGTGCCGATTGGGATTTTGTGGGTGAGACAGAGAACGGAGTTGAGGATACCTGGACGATTCTGGAGGGCCAGGGCAAATCCGTCCTGCTGCCATGCTATGCTAACACCAAGCCACCCCCGCTGAGCACATTCGCGACTGCCGCAGAGGGCCAGGCCGAGATTCCCTCCCGGAATGGTCTCAGCAGACCGGAATCTCCCTGAACCGACACCTTCAAAAAGTAACACAACTCCCGATATGACGCCCGAAGATCCCCCCGCCCCTCGTGAATTGGACTCAAGAGACCCTACTCGGAAAAGGAACCGGGAAGTCTGCGAAATAGATGCCAGGATTCTCGTCCAACAGGCGTTACACTCTCAGGATGGCAATCTCAGAACAAGACATCTTACGGACATTGATGAAAGCGGGTGACCGGATTGCCGCTGCAGCGTGGGGTGGTCGTGCGTGATGCGCACGCTGCCGAAGACATCTTTCAAAACGTCGCCATCAAGGCGTTGACAGGAGAGATCAGCTTTGAGACCATCCGACCAGCCATTGAGTTTCCCAGCGGAGAAGACTTCGAGGTGCTTCTTGATCCGCGAGACTTTCGGCTCGATCCTTCGCTCGTAGAAATCAAGGACAAGCTACCGAGCGTTCCTTTACACTTGGTGGTCGAATCGATTTGGAGTCATACCCTGGACCAACCGTCGGGCCTGGAGATTACCGAAGTGGAATTGTTGCCTCCGACGACATCGTTGGATCCATCGCCGACGGAGCTACCGGTCATGGATATCTGGGCAGCCACGTCGCAAGGCGATCTGCGCACGGTCAAGTGCCATCTGGCCGCTGGAACCGACATCGACGCGGCCTTTATTGGACCGGGAATTCCCGCCTCCGGCGCAACGCCGCTGGATTGGACGCACTATGAGCATTTGTCCGAGAGCCAGGCCCGACTCGAAGTGGCCGAGCTCCTCCGGGGGGCGGGCGGCCGGCACACGCAATCGGCACACGAATGAATAGTCCCAAGAGACAGCCAGGAATTAATGTCAGCTATGGGACACCAACGGATCATTTCAATACGCCTCCACGCGGGTGCCGGCACAATCACATCTTCTCAGTGGGGCGAAGGCTCTGCTATCGTCTTCAAGCGGTATCCTGTACAGAGCCACGTCCGCAGAATCCGTACAATATCGGCGGCCTGTCCGCAGAGCGACAAGCCTCCGATAATTCCGAACACCAACAGTTCCATTCACGAAAAGTCCACCTGTCTCATTTTACTCCATCCTTCCTTAGTTGTCGGTTTCCCTTGATACGAAAGAAAGGGCTGCAAATGCAGTGTTCGCAGCCCAGTCAATATCCTCCTCTGACACTCTCACAGTATTCTGCCTCATCCCAGCCTGCTGAGACCACCCACGTGTATATGTGTTCATTCACCGTGTAGGTCAACGATGACACCCTCGAAATTCAGTACGTATGGTGGTTCCGGAGCAACAGTGAAGTCGATAAGTAAGTCCTCAATGAGTTTCATTCCGGCGAAGTCTCCTGTGCCTTGGTAGACGGCGTGGCCAACGCCCACCCAGTCTGTGTATATCACGGTGAATGACCCTTCGAAGGTTCCGCTCAGTCCTT
>CP070782.1:1124203-1132793 GCA_020346325.1 Phycisphaerales bacterium | reverse complement strand
GCACAGAACAGCGCCACCCGCGACATCCAGCGATAGTCGCCCAGCAGGCGGCCATCACACGGGATATCGACGGCGGCATCCGCCTCTGGCTCGGTGACGCCGCCCCGACCGGTGCCGTTGCGGGCCAGCGCCAGCAGCAGAAACGTCAAGATAAGGCACCCGACGGACGCCGTCATCGGCCAGAGAATATGGATTTCCACGAGCCGGGCGCCGATGAGCGGCCCCACCACGGCGCCGCCCGACCAGGAGCCGTTGTACCGTCCGAAGCGCCGATTCAAAGCCACGCCTTCGAAGCGCGCCGAGACCCAACTCATCAGGAAGGGCCAATACAAGGCCATCGCCGCCCCGCCCAGGCCGCCGGCCGTAATGATCAGCCAGATCCACAACGCACGGCTCTGGGCCGCGGGCCACCGGCCCGCGCAGACGGCCAGCAGCATCATCACAGCCGCCAGGAGCGCAATCACAATGGCGATCCGGGTGACCCGCTTGACTTCGACATGCCCCAGCAAGGACCCCGTGATTAGCAGCGCCGCCATGTAGGCCAGGCCATTGGCGGCCGGCGCGTAGCCGACGTGGGCCGGGGTACCACCGATCGCGCTGAGGACGAACGGCATGGCGGTCCAGCAGATACTCAGACTCAGCGCCGTGAAGAACGCCGCACCGTACAGGGCCCAGGCCCGTTCGCTGGAGGGTGCCGATGTCTTGTCGTCTTCCGCCATGTTGATTCGGTTCCAAAGGCCTCGATTGTAACGTCTCTTTGCCATTGTGCCAGTACATTAGGTCAATAGCGCCGATCCTCGTTCGGAACTCGGCGATGAATGCGGAAAAAGACGCTCTGCTGTGCCCTGCGAGCGGCGATTCAGTGTATAGCCACTGCTGTGCGGAAGCCGATGGAGATACCCCCGGAAATGAGCCCTGCGCTTAAGAGCGTGGTTTCGAAGAACCGGTCGCGAAACCCAGAAGCGGGCGAGCCTGGGGCTGTTTGCCAATCTGGGCGGCGCTTACCCGGAAGAACTGGATCTCATGACGCTCATGTCCCAGATGGGAGAACTCGCCGCCAAGAATCTGCGACTTCGAATGAGTTCGATGGCCAAGCGCGAACGCAAGCGATGATCGAGACCATGATACCCATCCCGGGGCTCGGCATGTTCTACATGACGCTCGTCCAGGATGAGAAGGACTCGGCCTACTACGGTGACATCGTCACACCTGAGGGCGAAGGCCAGGTCTTGCTACGCTGGAAGGTCTCGGAGACCGAATACCGGGTCATCTTCGGCAGTCTCCGGGCCGAGACCGTCGCGGCCGACGTCCTGGCCGAGGTTGAGAAGGCGTTGCCGAGATAGCAGCGGCACGGTCGTCCTGGGGCCTGGCCACACCCCCGGGGATCGACAGACCATCAACGACCGCCTCGCGCCGCCTCCTGCACCGCCTTCTTTCTGGCGAGTATCTGCTGGTATAGCTCGGGATCGCGCTGGGCCAGGGCCAGCGCGCGATCGAGGTGTTGCAGCGCGACCACATACTGGTTCTGCAAGGAAAAAAGGCGGGCCAGAAGGACGTGGCCATTCACCTTACGTTCGGGGGGCAACAGGGGCAGCGCGCGCTGGAGAATCGCCGCGGCCTCCGACAAGTCACCCTGGCTTTCCCGCGTTTCGACGAGATTCATGTAGCTCTGCAGCAGTCCGGGCGATTGTTGCATGGCGCGCGTGAAGGCCTGGGCCGCCTGCTCCAGACGGTCGAGCCGCCGATAGCAGAGTCCCAGATTGTTCCACACGGCGGCATCGTGTGGCCTGAGCCTGAGAAAATGTTCGTACTGAGTAGCAGCCTGGTCATACTGGTTCAGAAGCATGTGCCGTTTCGCCAGACGTTGTCTCAGGGCCGGCGCATCAGGCGTGCGCGCGATCGCCTCTTTCAGCGCGCGCATCTCGCCATGCATCTCAGCCAGAATGCTGTCGATGTCCGTACCGCGGGGATTAGCCCGCCGGGCGGCGGCAAACTGCTCGTTCATGATGTCAGGATCGCCAATCAGCGCCCCAACGGCGCCGCTGAGCGTATGTTTCGTGCCCAGAGCGTACTGCTGAAGAATCACCCGCGGCGTCTCCGACCCGTCCGGGAGCGGTCCGGCATTGGTGACGTATCTGACGATAGAGGTGTGATGGTCCCGGATCGCCGTGAGCACCTCCAGCCAGGACCCTTCAACATCACGTTTGACGGCCGCCCCGAACTCCAGGAAAGGGGTGTCATCGGTGTGCAGCGGTCCGGTTCCGGCCAGTTGCCGCAGTTCCACATCGCCCACGACCATGCAAGCGAGGAAGTCGTACGCCGAATGAACGTTGATTTGCGCCAGGTCGTCGGTGATCTCGGGGCGTTCCATGATCCCGCGAAGGCGCTGGAAATCGAGCTGCATCGGCTCGACGGTCGCCAGGAGAACCGCATGCTTGTTCAGACAGTTGTTGACCATCCAGAGGGACGCATGGGGCATTGCGGCCTGAAAACTGCGGACAATGATCTGGAAATCCTCGAAGGCCAGATCCAGCGGCACCCAGCAGGAGAGCACGCCACCGGGCTTGAGGCGGTCGCGACAGGCCCGGAAATGATCGTAGGTGTATAGCCCCGCACTGCCCGTCGAGCTCGGATAGGTTGAATCATTCATGATGATGTCGAAGCGCTCGCCCGTCAGTTTCACGAAGTTCTTGCCATCCATGATCACCTTCCGCAAACGCGGATGGGCATACGAGCGCCGATTGATCTCCTGGAAGAATTCCCCGGCCTTGAAGACACCGGGACAGATGTCCACGATCGTATAACGTTCCACACCGAAGTCGAGCCCGATGCCGCACGTCTCGCCACTGCCGTAGCCGATCTGCACGACGTCCTGGGGATTCGCATGCACGAACAGCGGCGCATAGCCCTGCAGCTTCTGCGTGGTCCGCAGCATGAGGTCCATCCCTGCTACGTCCACCCCATCGACGGCAATCAGTCGGTCGCCGTCCGGCAGATCGTGGACGGTCACCGTCCCGGTCACGCCGTCATCGATGAACACGATCTCGCTGGGATGGTGATACGTATTCATCGTCTTGAGAAACACATCGCGCGGGACCCAAAGGAAGCCGGCCACGACCAGCCCTACCGCCACCACCCCGGCCGGCACCGCCCAGAGCTGCCGGGGTCGGCCCGACAGCGCAAGCAAAGTTATCGCCAAAACGAAGATAGCCGCCATGACCGCCAGAAAACTGTCACGCACGCCCAACAGCGGGACCAGGAGGAAACCGGCGGCGAAAGACCCCAGGACGCAACCCACGGTGTTGCACGCATACACTTGGCCCACGCGCCGGCCCACGGTCTGCCAGACGGGCGCGCAGATCCGTACCACCAGCGGAAAGACCATCCCCATCAAGACGGTCGGGACGAAAACGACCAGGAGCGTATCAATGAAATGGGCCGCCGCGTCGCTGGCCAGTGACATGCGGGCCCCGACCAGCCGCTCGACCACCACCAGATCAAGATGCCACAGCCACTGCAACAGGAGAATCGACCCCATTACCGACAGGGCCAGCAGAAACTCAATCATGCCAAACACAAAGATCGGCTCTTTCAGCCGGGGGACCAGCAGGCGGCTGGAGACCAGGCTACCCAGCGCAATGCCCAGGATGAAGCACGTCAGCATGCAGGCAAAGGCATAAGCCGACGTCTGCAGAACGAAGACCAGCACGCGCGTCCAGAGTACCTCGAGGGCCATGGCGCAAAAGCCGGCCAGCAAGATACCGGCCAATACCGTCGTGCGGGTGCGCGGCGCGTACACGTAGACCGATTCGGCCTCCCGCACGATCTGCTCCTTCAGGACCGCGCGCTCCCGCCGCTTGCGTCCGGAGGGATCAGCGGTGACCGCCCGCGGCTTGATGGGTAACGATATCAGCCACGCCAGAACGCCGACCAGGAGGTTGGCACCGGCCGCCAGATAGACGGACGTGCTGACTCCCAGCAGGCGGATGAGGAAGTAGCCGGCCAGGAAACTGCCGGCCACCGCCCCGAACGTGTTGATCGCGTACAGCAGCCCCACGCTCTGACCGGTCGGCCCCTGGGTCGCCTTCTTTTGGACAGGGATCGTCCAGAGCCCGCTGAGGATCGGGAGCGTACCGCCCATAAACGCCGTGGGCAGCATCAGGATCAGGATCGAGACCACGAAACGGATCAGTGTCAGCACGGCAAACCCTGGTTCGAAGCTCTGGTAGAGCCACAGGTAGAAGCGGTCGACGGCCAGCAAGATGCTCGGAAAGCAGAATCCGTACACGGCTATCGCCAATTCGAGCCACGCATAGGCGCGGAGGGGATGCCGGATCTCGTCGGACAGACGACCGAAGAACCAGCCGCCGAGCGCCAGGCCGAGCATGAACGCCGTCAAAACGGTACTGGCGGCGAACACCGTGTTGCCGAAGACGTTCCCGAGCGACCGCATCCAGGTAACTTCATAGATCAGACCGGTTGCGCCGGAGATGAGAAACAAGGGTAGGACCAGAGAGCGGACCGTCGAGACCCGCGGCTGCACTTGCGATGTCGCTTTCATGCTCACACCTCTTAGCAGAATCCCAAAACGACGACACAGGTAACCGCGTAAATCGTATCCAGTTTTCGGAAATGAATCAAGACCGCGTCCGGGCCACGCTGTGCGCCTTGGCCGGTCGATGGATCGACGCCGTCTATCGCAGCAGACGCGCCAGTTCCCGGGCACACCCGCGGAAGGCGTCGGCCGGCAGCGTCACGGTTTGCCATTTCGGACTGCGGCGTTTCATATGGTGGCGGTAGTCGTCCAGCCGGACGTAGAAAAACACATATCGGTCCGGACCGGCAGAGAACGCTTCTCTGCCGTCCAGATCAACGTCGAGATGCTCGATGCGGTAGGCGAAAACGAAGATGGCCTCGTGGTCGGCGCCGAGGGCCTCTTGCCACATCCGCAGGCTTTCGACGTCGTCCAACGTGACCCAACACTCCAGCCCCGTCATTGGTGCCAGACTGGTTCCTTGAAAGGTACGGCCTTTGACTTCGACGATGACGCGCCGCTCCGGGCCCAGGTAGAGCAGGAAATCGAAATTCTTGACCGATTGCGGCCCGGGTCCGATGCGCTCGTGCTCGTCGGCGCGGAGATATTCCACCCGGCGGTCGCGCAGCCAGTTCTCGAAGGCGCGTTCATAGTGATTGGCGCCGGACTCCTGCATCCCACTCTCGCTTCCCTGGCACACCCGTTCGCTGTGCTGCCGCGATGTTAGCGGTCAGATCGGAACAACAGCGGCAGGATCTCGTTCAGATAGCGTCGCCACAGGCGCCACTCATGGCCACCGTCGGTGATATGGGCGATGTACTCGATCCCCTGGGCTTCGAGGGCCCGACGGAACTGCTGGTTCCGCTCGAACAGAAAATCCTCCCGGCCACAGCCCACCCAAAGCAGTTTCAGCTTTTCGTTCAGTTCATCGGGCTGGGCCAGCAATTTCTGAAGCTCTTCGGCCGACGGCGCAGATGAACTGAACGCCCCGACCCAGGCGAACAGATCCGGATGCCCCAGCCCGATGCGCAATGACTGGCCCCCTCCCATGGACAGTCCCACAATCGCCCGGTCGGCAGCGTCGGCGCGCACGCGATAGCGCTTTTCCACGAACGGAATCACGTCGCCGATCAGGTCAGCCTCGAACGCCTGACGGTTCCCGCGCCCGGCGCCCGGCGTATGGCCGTAAGGCATCGCCACGATCATCGGTCGCGCTCGGCCGACCGCAATGGCATTGTCGAGAATCACGTTCGCTCGCCCGACGATGGTCCAGGCATCTTCCGTATCGCCACTGCCATGCAACAGATACAGCGCGGGATAGGTCTCCTGCCGCGCCGTCTCATATCCGGGGGGAGTGTACACATAAAGGCCGCGTGTGACATCGAGCGATCGGGAGCGATAGCGCTGCACGTGCACGGTCCCATGCGAGACGTTCTGCTCCTCGAAGAACTTCGGCGGATTGCCCGGAACCAGCACCATGCTGCGCGACCGGCGCCGCCAAACCTTGACGAATGGATTCGCCGGGTCGGGGATGGTCAGGCCATCGACGGTGAAATCATATTCATAGATCTCCGGGGCCAGCGGTGCACTCGTGATCGACCAGAGCCCCTCGGCGTCTTTGGTCATGGCGCCGGGCTCGGGCAGGAAATTGGCGTTGAGCAGAACGCGCTGGGCCTGCGGCGCCCGCAGGTGAAAGGTGACCGTGCGGTCGGAGCCAACCTGGGGCCAGACCGGTGCATCACGCCGCTGGGCAACGGCAGGACGCATCCCCAGAACGGACAGCAGAACGACAAGACAAACAGGCGCTGATAGACGACAACCCATGGCCACTCTCCCCTTACATCATGGGCGACGCGTGCAGGCCGAAGATGTTTCGCCGGCCGGCCTAATCAGGCTCCAATTCCGACAGGAACCGTCCCAAGTCCACCAGCACCTGCTCGCCGGTCGCCATATCCTTGATGACAAGCTCCTGCTTGTCGACGTATTCCTGCCCAATGATAACACACTTGCCCGCTTTCTGCGACGCCGCCTCCTTGAGCTGTTTCGACAGCCCACCCAGCTTGTAGCTAAAATTGGCGGAGTGCCCGCGCGACCGAATCTGGGCAGCGATTTCGTACATCGTCCTCGTGTGCGTCGGAACGGCAAACGCCACGAAGTACTCCAGGTACCGCCGGGGGACCTGACTGTCCAGCAGACCCTTCTCGTGCAGCAGGATCTCCAGCACGCAGTCGCCCATGCCCATGCCGGTGGCCGGGATGGCCGGGCCGCCGAAATCGCGCAGAAGATTGTCGTAGCGTCCGCCGCCGCAGATGGCCCGCAGCTGCCCGACGACATCGTGGATCTCGAAGACGACGCCCGTGTAGTAGGCCAGGCCCCGAACGATCCCGGGATCGAAAACGCAATAATCCGAGACCCCCATCAGCTTCAGGGCCGCGAACACGGCTTTCAGCTCGGTGATCGCGTTCTGAACCGCCTCGTCGGCAGGTACCACGCTTTCGATCTGCTCGACCGACTCCAGCGCCATGAAAGCGGAGATGCGACTGGCTTGCTGGCTATCCGGTATCTGCTCGGCCAGCAGCTCAGCAAAGGTCTCGGGAGGCAGTTTTGTCCGCTTGTCGAGCAAGGCGTAGAGCGTATCGAACTGCTCGGCGGCAATGCCCAGCGCCGTCAACACCGCAGCCAACAGCTTGCGGCTGGAGATCTTCGCCTTGATATCGGCGCTCGTCAGCCCCGTCGTCCGCAGATAGTCGAGCGACGTGAAGATGATTTCGGCATCTGCTTCGGGGCTGTCAATTCCGATGATGTCGAAGTTCCACTGAAAGAACTCGCGCAAGCGTCCTTTCTGGGGCCGCTCGGCGCGGCACAGGCGCGGCACGGAAAACCACTTGATCGGGCGCGGCAGCGCGTTGACCTGCTGGTTCACCATGCGCGCCAGCGTGGGCGTGATTTCCGGTCGGATGGCCAGGTCGCGTCCGCCTCGGTCCTGCAGTGAAAAGAGCTGCTCGACAATCTCGTCGCCGCTCTTGATCTGATACATCTTCAAATACTCGAAGATCGGCCCATCGTATTCCTCGAAACCGTTGCAGACCGAAACCTTCTTCCAGCCATCGATGATCCAATTCCGACGAGTCATCTCCGACGGATAGAAGTCGCGTGTACCTTTGACCGGAGGTATCTTCATGACCGCGTTCTCTTGCCCTTCGACTTCTTGCTCGCTCGTGGCTTCTCGATCAGGTTGTTGTCGAACTTGATCCGCATGTACTCTTCCATTTGCTTGTCGTCGGTGAAATGCAACTCATAGTCATATTCGCCTTCAACAAAATCACAATCGGAGTGCTTGTACTTGCGGCAGATGTTCGGTCGTTTATCGTAGATCTGGCAACGATAATCGGTCTCGGACAGATTGCGGCACTTGTTCTTGACGTTGACGTACCAATCACCATCCTCCACGAAGACGGTGATATCCTTGTGGCACAGATACCACCTAATGTCGTCGAAGTCTTCCCTGGTCTCCGGCGTCTCAATGGGCAGCGCAAAATAGCGGCAGCACAACCCGGTACACTTATCACACTGATTCTTCTCTGCCATTCAGTATCCCCTAAGGCTCCATTCCAACCCATCATCCTGTCGAAAACCCATCTTATACGGGATCGAGGATGGGCCGTCAAGCAAGGCCCACGCTGCGTCAACTCACATGAGCCTGATCTGGCGCGGGCAGAAACCGAGCAGAAAACCGCTGGCGCACGATTTCCTCTCGGACCGCTGGGAAATTGTTCGCGGTCGGGGAATCGCCAAAACGGGCCTTTGGGCTGCCCTCAGCGGCCCTGAATTTTTTTTGCAAAATCTCAGAATAGCCGTTGACGTATTTCGACCTGCAGGATAGAATCAAAATTACAGAAGAAGTCCACAGGCCCCCGCATAGTCTCGCTTCCTCTCCCTCATCAAACTGCGGGGGCTTCTCCCTTACCTGTGAAGGCCACGGTCTGCGCGGGGGGCCGATGCGTGGGGGCCCCACCCCCGGCATCAGGCTCAGACGCGAAGACCAGCCGATCGGCG
>CP070782.1:1113597-1124103 GCA_020346325.1 Phycisphaerales bacterium | reverse complement strand
GTACGACGATTATGGTCCCGACGGCCTGGCCGGCACCAGCGATGACGGGTTGCCGGGCAATCGGTTGTCGATGACGCCTCAGACGGCGGTCGCAGCAAACGCCGGTTGGCAGACGGTGGCGTTGTCGGAGCCGGTGGCGGTGCTGGCCGGTCAGACGATCTGGCTGGGGTGGGTCTTTGAGAACCGGGTGGCGGTGCGTTACGACGATGGCAGTCCGGGGCGGGCGGATTCGGGCCAGACCTGGTCCAGTGGTCCGGAGCCGATGCCGGCGGGCTTCGGCACCTCGACCCAATCCAACTACATCTACAGCATCTACGCAAACTACCTGCCGTCGTCTCCGGCAAGCACGGCGATCAAAGATGACGATTCCGCGAGTAGCGGAGAGGCTGGTCGTGTGCGCCGGGGCCCAATCATTCCAGGGGCTGTTGTTAGGGACCGACTGGAGGATGACGAAGAGCTGTTGTTGCCGCTGCACTCGCTTTATTGAGCAGGGCAACCACGATAAGTACACAGATCCCACCTTGCGGAGCCGCGGAAGGTGGCCGGAGGTAGAGTTATACAAAGACCGATTAGTTGACGCCTATTAGCCTCCACTCGATGTTCCATTGTCGACAGGTGTCCGGACAGACGCAGTACATGGTGCTTAAGACGAAGAGGCCATCGCTGAGGCATTCTGGATTCTCAGAGAACCTACAGCAGCTTTGCCGGAAGCCGACGCGTAAGCCCAAGGAAGAGATGAGGAGGCTCAGTCACGAGGTGAGTCGGTGACGTCCGACTTCGCTTGGATGGATATGTCGTGGGAAAATAGGTAATTCTACGTATAGACGCGACGGGAAGAAAAGCTATACTCCTAGTGTCTGTGACCTGGCGGTTTTGCCCTGCACGTTGTTGTGCTACGCGTAAGCCGAAGAAGGAGGAGGGCATGAAGGAGTTGAGGGAACGCGTCGGCGGTCGACTTGTCGTGAGCTTGTCGGTTTCGATGTTCGTTGGGTTTGCGTTAAATTCTGGCGCGACGGTTTCTGCCCAGGGCAACGCTCGCAAGGAAAAGGTGTTGGGGCAGCAGTTGCTGGACCCCTTCAGCCTTGAGATGGTGTTGGCTGCGGATGCCGCGATCGCCGCCCGCGAGGGCGACCGGCAAGGTAACCGGGGCGAGAGCCAAGGACCGCTGGTGGACGTGCCTGTCAGGCGGCGTCCTCGTAGCCCGTACGTGCCTCCGGGCCCTCCAGATGTACCACCTCCAGGCCCCCCTCCGTGGGTTCTTTAAGATCTCAGCGGTAAGATTCCCTGATGGCGTCATAGCGTGCCGAAGCTAGTCATCTTCTGTCCGCTCGATTCGCCCGGGAAAGTGGTCTAGGCATGCGATGCCGGCAGGTAAGTTGACACTTGCGATACTCAACGCTGTATCAGACGGAACGGAAGCACTCTCAAGGAGGACGGACATGGTCGAGTTATGACGACGCTGGCCGCTGCTTAAAGAGGATGGCCAGCGGCAGCAGGGATTTAGTCTGAGGGGTGAATTGCGCATGAACTTCGCGAAGAGCACCCTGTCGTGTGTGCTGCGGACTCTTCTCACAGAGCGCATGGGCGTATGCATCTCAATATTTATGTCACTGTACTTCATCGGCTGCAGTGACCAGGTTCGCGCGCCCACCGAAGCTGAGTTGGTCGCCTTCGAAGAGGCGGGCTCTATCAAACCGACGGTCGACATGGACCGCATTCAGCAGGCCAAACTCAAAACCGGCCCCTACCGTGTGGTCTCTGGTGATGTTCTGGAGTTTACTATGCCGGCACTGCTACAGGCGGTGACGGCGGCCGAAGTCCAGGCGGCTCAGGCTCGCGAAGAGGCGAACTATCCATACTTGTGCCGCGTCCGTAACAGTGGCACCATCACACTGCCGGGCATTGGACGGATGCATGCGGCCGGCATGTCGCTGTCGGAGATCGAAGAGAAGGTGACCGAGGAATATCGGAGTTACGTCACTCTCGAACCCTCGGTTTTCGTGCGGATCGCAGAGTACAAAACAGCCAAAGTCTATATCGCTGGGGCCGTTACGGAACCCGGCGTCTACAGCCTTCATGCCGACCAAATGACCTTGAGCTATCTCTTGACGGAGGCCGGGGGTATCTCAGAGGCTGGGGCAGCCGTCGTTCGCATCATCCGCTCGGAAGATAAGAACAACGGCACTTCGCCCTCCGAAGGCAAGCCCATTCTTCTGCCTGTAGTTGATACCAACATTCCCTTCCAGGACATGGCCCTCGAAGAAGGGGATACCGTTGTTGTCGAGCAGATCCAGATGCCGCTGTTCTCTGTTCTCGGCCTGGTAAGTAAGCCGGGAAACTTCCCCTATCCGCCCAGTGCCGAGTACAACGTGACTCAGGCGATTGCCTTTGCGGGAGGACTGGATGCCGTTGCCGAACCTCGGTATGTCACGATTTACCGACTGGATGAAGACGGCTCCGTAGTTCGGGTCCCGTTCGAACTCATCCGGGACGGCGAGTTCACGGAGGCCCTCGGGACTCCGATTCGACCGGGTGACGTAGTGGCCATCGAACACACCCCGCGTACGCGGGCCAATGCGACGATACATAATCTCGTGAGGATCAACACGGGTTTCTATGTCTACGGGCGTGACGTTTGGGATTAAAGCGCTGGCCCGCAGCATAAGAGAGTGAGGACACTATGAAGGGGGTGCTCGAAAACAACTTGCCCGAGCAGCAAGAAGTACCGCCGGCGGAGATGCTGGAGGGCTTCTCCGAAGGCCTGTTCGAGATTCTTTGGCGACGTCGCTGGACAGTTTTGTTGGCCACGCTGGTAACGATGACGGGGGGCTTCGTGTATCTTCAGCGCGCGACGCCTCTCTATACCAGTACCTCGCGCCTCTATGTGGAGCAGACCGGGATTCAGGGCCTGGAGCGGGACTCATCGGGCATCGTTTCGCGCTGGACCAACTACCTCTATACGCAGGCCGAGTTGCTCCGACGCACGGAAACTCTGTCCCAAGCCCTGAAATCGCCGGCCATGGGGCAGCTCAAGACCTTTGCCGAGGCTAGCAATCCCATTGTCGCCCTGCGCAAGGGACTGGACGTCCAGGTCGGCAAGAAGGATGAGATTATCAACGTCTCACTGACGTCGCCCTATCCGGAAGAGGCTGCTAATATCGTCAACACAGTCGTCGACGCTTACATCACCGCCCACAACGAGCGCAAACGTGACACATCGGCGGAGGTGGTCAGGATCCTCAAGGACGAAAGAGCCAGACGTGACGAGGAGCTCAACGAGAAACTCCAGACCATGACCCAGTTCGAGTTGGAGAACGAGGCCTTGGCCTTCGGCACCGAACGCCAGAACAACATTATTGTCAGCCGGCTGACGCGCCTAGAGGCGGCCCTGACGGAGGCCCAGCTCGCTACGATCGAGGCCAAATCGTTCTACGCCGCCATACAGAAGATGGCTGAGGACGCCGAGGGGATGCGGCAATTTGTCGAGGCCCAGCGGAGCCGGGGCGTCTATATTGCCGCCACGGGCGAGGCGGCCAGACTACGCGCAGAACTGCAGCAACTTGAGCGTAATCGCGCCGACTGTCTGCAGCGTCTTAAGCCCGATACCCCTGCTATTGCCGCGCTCGATGCCAAGATGGCACGGGTTCGGGAACAGATCCAGGAAGTCAATGAGCAGTTTGCCACGAGCCAACTGGTCGTGGCCCAGGAGCAGTATCTGGCTGCCCAAGAGCAAGAAAAGGAACTCCAGGCCCACTTCACGCAACAGCGTGAGGCCGCGATCGAACTGAACAACTCCCTGGTCCAATATGGACTATTGAAGTCGGAGTATGAGCAGACCAAGAAGTTCTGTGATATCCTTGACGATCGGATTCGCGTGCTCAACGTCGATCCCCAGGTTGGTTCTCTCAATGTCGAGATCGTTGAGGCGGCCAGTCCACCGATCGAGCCTTCGGCGCCGCAGAAGGCTCGGACCATGGGGCTGGCCCTGTGTCTCGGACTCTTTGCGGGTGTGGGTCTGGGACTGCTGCGGGAGTGGCGCGATCATCGGCTACGCTCGACTCAGGAGATTTCGACCCTGCTCGGACTGCCGATCTTGGGCGTGGTTCCCTCCATGGTCTGGCCCAAGCAGACGCCGGCCATTCGCGGCCAGAAGGTCCGCGTCAGTCCTGATTCGCGCGAGGCCGAGGCCTTTCGAACGATTCGCACCGCCGTGTTTTTTGGGGTCCCTAAGGAGGAGGCAAAGACCATCGTGATCACCTCGCCAGCCCCGAACGAAGGCAAGAGCACTGTGGCCAGCAATCTGGCGATTGCCATGGCTCAAGCCGGACAGCGAGTCATCGTCGTTGACGCGGACTTTCGTCGTCCAACACAGCACAAGATTTTTGACGTAGATCCGCACGCCAAAGGAATTAGCCTTGTGCTGGCTGCTGAAATGAGATTAGCAGATGCCATCGAATGCACTAGGGTCAGGAATCTCAATGTCTTGACAGGTGGTCCAACGGTTTTGAACCCAGCCGAGACTCTTGACAGCAACCACTTTGCCAGGATTCTGAAGGCTCTCCGCACTCACTATGACCGGGTCATTATTGACTCGCCGCCAGTGGTAGCCGTCACGGATTCGCAGATACTGGCCGCGCGGTGCGATGTGACGATCCTGGTACTGCGGGCCCAGGTCTCGAGTCGTCGAATTAGCCTTCAGGCCCGAGAGAATATGGTTGGTGTCCACGCCCGGCTTCTGGGCGTCGTGGTCAACGATGTCCCGCGTAAGAGCGACCGCTACGGTTACTATGGTGGCTATGGCTACTACAATTATAGTAGCCAAGGTAATGGTGGCAACGGCGGCAGCGCTCCCAAACGGGCAGTTCCATCCACTCGCGCGACTCACCCGTCGGCTGAACGTCTGGAGCCGCGACTTTCGCAATGACTGGAACCGAAAAGGAAAGCGATAGACCTATAGGATCAACGACCAAATGCGGCCAGAAGAGCTGCCAACAGACTCGAGTGTCAGGTCGTACTATCGCAGTGATCGGCCGATGGCGGATGGAGAGGTGCTGATGAAGTCGCCACTTTGCTCGATCTTCATGGATCAGTCGCTGGCCGAGCGCTTTAACAGGGCCATTGAGGTCTTGCTGGCCGCGCTGCTACTTTTTGGCCCTTTGGCCTTTGGGGCTGTCCACGCCTGGAGTGAGATGGTGGTCATCGTATTGGCTGCTGCGATCGGTCTGATCTTTTTGCTCAAGCTGGTGCTTATAGCGGACATCCGTTTCGTCTGGTCCTGGGCCTACATTCCCGCGGCGCTGTTTGTCCTGGTAGCTGTCATACAGTTGCTGCCGCTGCCATCGAGTTGGGTAGCGGCTGTATCGCCGCAAACGGTTGCTTTGAAGACGGAATTGCTCGGCGATTTGCCCAATGCCGACGGCATCCTGTCTTCAATGACCTTTAGTTTCTATCCGTGGGCGACGAAGCATGACTTGCGCCTAATTGTGGCCGTGGCGACCGTATTTGTCGTGGTGGTCAATATCTATCGCGAGCCGGCCCGGATCAAACGATTGCTGGCTACCATCTCAGTGATTGGTGGAGGCTTGGCCCTTCTGGCTCTGGCTCAAGACATTGCCGGCAACGGGAAGATCTACTGGACCGTGCCGACCTACGACCGAGCCTATTCGGGGACCTTCATCAATCACAGCCATTATGGCCAGTTCATGAACCTCTCGATGGGCGCAGCGCTAGCGCTGTTACTGGTGACGCTGCACGAGACATTCGCCGGCCGCAAAGTGACACCGACAAGTGTGGCTGCGTACTTCAGCTCGCCCTCGGCCAGAGTCGCCAAGGCGCTGGTAGTGATGCTGGTTATTAGTGCAGCGACAGTCTTCGTCTCGCTGACCCGGGGGGGCATGGTCAGCATGCTGATTGCGGCAGCGTTCACGACCCTGATCCTCAGTTCGCGCCGGTCGCTTAAAGGACGTGGCTGGATCATTCTATTGATTGCACTGGCCGCCTTCATCTGCGTGCTGTGGGTGGGCTTCGAAGAGGTCTACGAGCGCATTGCCTCATTGCGAGAAATTGATGTCGCTGAGGGTGGCCGCTGGCAGATCGTCAAGGATACCTTCCAGGCCTGGACACAGTTTCCGTTGCTGGGCACGGGACTGGGTACATATCAGGTCGTCTATCCGATGTTCGAAAGTGGCGTCAATTTGAATCTTGCCACGCACGCTGAGAACGAGTATATCCAGACGCTGGCAGAGACGGGGCTGATGGGCGTCCTGGCACTATTAGCTTTTGGGTTCATTATCTGGACCTACTTCGCCTGCAGCGTCAACGTCCGCTCGAAGCCAATCAGCTCGGCTGCGTATGGCTTGGGCTTTGGCGTGCTTGCTATTATGATCCACAGTCTCAGTGACTTTGGGCAACACCTGCCGGCTAATGCGTTGCTGACGGCAACGCTATGTGGTCTGCTGGTCGCCCTTGCTGGCACCGACGGTCGCACTCAATACCTTCCCTCCCCCAAGGCGCGAGTATTGGCTCGCTCGGCCTGGCGACTACCTTTGTTGGTCCTGACCGGGGCCCTCTGGCTTTGGGCGTTGGCCGGCGCGAACGCCGCTCGTGCGGCCGCAGACTATCGCGATCGGGCGCTGACGGCCGAACGCTACCTTGAGGCGGACGACTGGCAGAGCGGTGACGAGGCCTACGCGTACCTACTGCGCCAGGCCACGCAGGCGACCACCGCCGAGCCTACCAACGTTAAGTACCGTTATTGGCTGAACGTTTACCGCTGGCGATCGTTGCAGCGTTACACCGATCCGAACACAGGTGCCTTACCCGCAGACGTTCTTCCGTTCGTGCAGAGAGTCGCTGAGGAACTGCATCAGGCCCGTCCGCTGTGTCCCACATTTGGCCCGCTGTACGTGCTGGCAGGGGGGCTGGAGGCGTTCGTGCTTGGCGATCCGAACGGTGCCGCCCATATACGCCAGGGCTTCGAACTGGCCCCCTGTGACCCGGCGGCCTGTTTTGCCATGGCTCGTGTCGAAGGCCAAGGACGTCAGATCGAGGTCGCCTTCGAGCGACTGAAGCGCGCGGTCGCCCTTGACGGGCGGCACTTTCAGAGGGCCGCCTCCCTGTGTGCGACCGACTGGGGCCGGCCCGATCTCGCGCTTGAACTGGCCGGCGACAATGCTGGCTGGCTTGTGAACGTGGCCAAGCTGCTGGGTGGATCTGAAACATCCGGTGAGTTGGCCGAGCGGGCTCGCGACAAGGTCCGTGAACTGCTTAAGCAGCAGTCCCTGGACCCGGAGGCTCTGGCTTCGGTCCATGCGGCCATCGCCCGCCGCGACGCTCAGGACGGCAACCTCGAAGCGGCGATCGAGCACTACCGTCTGGCGCTACGCAAGGATTATGACCAATACCTGTGGCATTACCAGCTAGCCCGAGTGCTGGCGCGGGTAGGTCAGAGAGAAGCTGCGATCCATGAAGCCGAAATCTGTCTGCGCCTGCGACCGGACTACGAGCCCGCCCGTCAGCTGATAAGGGAAATGGTGGTCCTTTGGGACGCTAGCGAATCTCCGCTCGCCTCGCGCGAATAACTCGGAGCGCTACCTGCAGGGAGGTTAATGTCACCCGGACATTTGAAGGCCCAAAGGGCCTCCTCGAGTATCCGCGTCGGTACGTACCGACGGGGACGGAGTCCGCGCTGACAAGGGCGCCAGCCCGATGAACAGGTCAATCCATATGACGACGTATTCGGCTGTCTATCTTGGTTCGGCCTTCCTGGCCCTGATCGTTACGCCGGCGGTGATCAAGCTGGCCCAGAGGATTGATGCCGTCGACCGGCCCGGCGTACGAACGATCCACGAGCGGCCTGTCCCTCGCATCGGGGGGGTGGCCATTTTTGTCTCGGCTGTGGCAGTGTTGGTCGCCGTGTTGTTCCTGGATAACGGCTTTGCTGAGGCCTTTCGTGGTAATCGACTGCAGGTGACCACACTGCTCGGCGCCGCGGCTTCCATCTTTGCCGTCGGTCTGATTGATGACCTCAAACGTTTGCCGGCCCGCGTCAAGTTTCTAACCCAGCTACTGGCGGTCGTGGCCCTTTGTCTCGCGGGGGTACGGATCACGGACATTGCAGTCACGAGCAGTCTAGTTGTCCCGCTCGGAGGATGGGGTTGCTTGTTTACTTTCCTCTGGGTCGTCGGCATCACCAACGCCGTCAATCTCAGTGATGGCCTCGACGGTCTGGCGGCCGGAATATCGGCAATTGCCTGCGCCGTAATCGCCGTCCTGGCCATCCACAACGGGGCGGTGGTCATGGCCGTCTTCGCCTTGGCTGTCGTCGGCAGCCTGAGCGGCTTTCTTGTGTTCAACTTCAACCCGGCCAAGATCTTTATGGGCGATTGTGGCAGTCAGTTCCTGGGCTTTGTCATCGCTGGTTCCAGTGTGATGTGCATTACGAAATCGTCGGCCATCGTCGGCTTGGCCTTGCCGGCGCTGGCTCTGGGCGTGCCCATCCTCGACACGTTATGTTCGATGTTGCGGCGCTTCCTGGAGCGGCGCTCGCTGTTCGCCGCCGACCGCAGGCATTTCCATCATCGCCTCATGGACTTGGGGTTACACCAGCGGCACGTGGTGGTGACAATATACTTGGTCACGCTTGTGATCACCGGCCTTGGCCTGTTCATGCTCGTCAGCCGCGACAGGGCCGCGGTGGTGATCTTCGCCTGTACCCTGTTGTTGCTGCTACTGTTGTTCCGCGTCGTCGGGGTCGTGCGACTGCGGGAGACGATGAAGCGCCTGCAGGAGCGGTATTCCGTGAATAGAATCTGCAAGCAGGAGCGCCAGGTGTTCGAGCAGTTGCAGTTACAGTTTCGCCGGGTCGCCAATAATGACCAGTGGTGGCAGGCCGCCTGCGAGGCCGCCCAGCGCATGGACTTCGCCTACCTCTCGCTCCAAACGATTTATGACAAGGGTCGTGACGAGACCGAGGTATGGCGAGCCCCCAGCGTCAAGACGAACATGTCGCGCCTCATCAAAATGACCATTCCATTCGGAAACGGCGGAGCGGGCGTCCGCCAGGAGTTCGAAATCGCTATCTGGGCCAACGGTTCAATCGAAGCTGCCAGTCGCCGCGCGACCCTCTTCGGCCGACTGCTCGACGAAGCGGACGTAGCAGGCAGCTCTCAGCGATTGGCTACCAATAGTCAGCGATCTGGAATGTGTCATATTGGAGAGCTTAACGGCTAAAGGCTGGCAATTGAGACCCTGTGTCGCCAGTCAAACCCCCCCGCCCGTCCTCCTCATCGCCCTGCTCTGCAGTTGGCTCCGGCTAGGATTGCAGATATCGTATCTACCGAGTCCATTGGCCGTAGGATGGTCGTTGTAGGGTAACAGGCGTCAACAGAGTCAGGAGCTCAAAGTCGATACCCGAACCATGGAACCTACAGACCCCAAAAACGTCCAGCTTTATGGACCCGGGCATTAGGCGCGCGAAACTCCCAGAGCACAGACCGGAATTCCACTAGCCTTCAGCACTTGACGGGCAGCAATCCCCAACAATCATTCGTCAGCAATCAATGAAAAGAGTCTCTCTCATCTTTGGAACGCGGCCTGAGGCCATTAAGCTCTGCCCGTTGGTTCTGGAACTCAAGAAGCATCCCGGCTTCCAGCCCCACGTCTGTGTGACTGGTCAGCATCGCGAGATGCTCGATCAGGTATTGGAAGTTTTCGAGGTTGTGCCGGACGTCGACCTGGGTCTGATGCGGCCAGATCAGACGCTGGCGGGCCTGACCGCCCGGGCGGTTACGGCAATCGATGGATACCTGGCAGGCTATCAGCCGGACATTGTCGTTGTGCAGGGCGATACCACTACGTCCTTCTGCGGAGCGTTGGCGGCCTTCTATCGCCGGATCCCGGTCGGTCACGTGGAGGCTGGTCTGCGGACGTGGAACAAGTTTTCTCCCTTCCACTAAGAGATAAACCGCGTGATGATCAGTCAGATTGCGGGCCTGCATTTCGCGCCTACGCAATGGTCCAAAGAGAACCTTCTGAAAGAAGGGGTCCCCGAGGATCGCGTCTTTGTTACCGGAAATACCGTGATCGACGCCTTGCATATTGCCGTGGCGAAGATCCGAAAGACGCCGCCGGAGATACCGGGTGTGCCGAAGGACTTGATGAATGGAGATACCCGCGCGATGGTCTTGATTACGAGCCATCGGCGAGAGAACTTCGGCCAGGGATTTAAGAACATCTGTCAGGCGATCTCAGAACTTTCCGAGCAGTTCCCGGATACGGCGTTCGTCTACCCCGTGCATCTGAACCCGAATGTCCGGAAGCCCGTATTTGATCTTTTGTCAGGTCGGGAGAACGTCCATTTAATTGAGCCGTTGAGCTATCTGCCATTTATCGCCTTGATCGCCCGAAGTAAACTCGTCCTCACGGATTCTGGTGGCGTGCAGGAAGAAGCCCCCAGCCTCGGCAAGCCCGTTCTCGTCATGCGCGACACGACCGAGCGGCCCGAGG
>CP070782.1:1109508-1113497 GCA_020346325.1 Phycisphaerales bacterium | reverse complement strand
GCTGTCCTGGAGCGCCGTTATGTCATATGCTGTCATCGCACGGACTCTGCTTATCGAGGGATGACATTCTGGCCCGGGACGATGCCGAGCTGCTGACGCGCTTCGCGCAATTCCCTTCGGACCGGCCAGTCGGCGAAAGCCAGGTAGAACGGCAGGAACAAGTTGACGACGGGAACGAGCGCCAGCAGCCCCATGGCCCAATGGTACCCGGCCTTGGAGAAGATCTTACACAGGATCAGGATCGTGACCACGTTGGTCACTACTACCATGAAGATAATCAAGCTGATCAGGATGATCAGGAAGATGGGATTGCCTTGGAACGCGTACTCCTCGTACATGCGGCGGCCTTTCCTGGTGCCCACTGTTTTCTTGTTTCGGTGTCGTCAATATAGACGCCTGGGTCGTATATTTCTTCATCCCGATCGACCTTGAGGATTTTCACGAGCAGCGCGGGATGTCGTTCATTCGAGGTTATTGAGGTGGCTGATCGCCCGAGCCACGCGATCGCGGTGGTGTTCGATGGGGGCCGGGTCCTTTGTGAAGGTGGTCATGGTCTCTGTGATTTCTGCCGGGACCTTCAGCAGGGCGGTGTACTCAGCTTTTTGGGTGGCGCCGAGCTTGTCGCCGCGTTCTTCGATCAGATCGCGCAGCAGAACGAAGTATTCGTAGTCCTCGATCCCGTCGCGGAGCATCTCCCAGCGGATGCTGTCGACCGGTCCGGCCAGCACCGGCTCGCTCGGGTTCGCATCGGCGGCCGCCAGCGGCGGATAGACGAACCGCCCGTCCCCGTTGCCCCAGGGCCGCTTCACGCCGGCCGGCGTGCTGTAGCCGGACGTCCAGCCCATTGGATCCTCGTACGGGGTCTGCGGCTGGTCCGGATAGGCGGCCGAACTCGTCCAGTAGTTGCTTTGCCAGACCAGGATGCCGTCGATTTTGCGCTGCCACGTCTGCCAGAGCCAGACGCGCAGCTCGGTCCCGGGATGATCGATGAACAGCGTGCAGAAGGGAGCCTTCGGCCCCGTGCACACGTACCACCAGAACTTCTCGCCGTGGGCGCGGCGTTGTTCGGCCGACTCGTGGTCGTACTGGTTGGAGACGGGACACCAGATGTTGGGTCCGCCGATCAGGCCGGGCTCGACCTGCTCGGTCAGCATGCGCTGGATGTCCGGCGCGGCGGCCTTGAGCTTCGCGAAACCGTTGTTGACGAACGCGTAGTCTTTCGGCGCCGGCTCGTCGAACCAGTAGACGAAGGCCTCATCGAGCCAGCCCTTCTCGCGCAGGTGTCGCTGGATCTGCGTGCAGTAGTCGGTGAACATCGCCTGATAGTGGGGTGTCTCTTCACCGAAGCCCAGAAGGTCGGGCTCGCGCCGCGAGTGAAACGTGCCGCCACCCAGGCCCGGGATACCCAGGCGGAACGAATTGAACTGATGGCGGTCGATGGCCTGTTCCATGGCCCGGTCCCACGCGGAGAAATCGAATGTCACGCGCAGCTTGCTTCGATCCACCTCGGGTAGCTCCGGCGGTTCGAACGAGCCACCTTCGATCAGTTCGGCGCCCGTGCCGGCGTCGGTCAGCGAGACGTCGTCGAACCAGACCAGGCCCGTCTGCTCGCCCCGCTCGCTCCAGGGGGCGGCGCGCAAGATCAGACGCACGGACATGGCGCCCTGGGGGAACTTCGTGATCGTGCGATCGAAGTCCTGCCAGAGGCCGTTGCCCTCGATGCCGATATCGTTGTTGCCGCCGGAGATCCATTGGCCGGCCGCATCGTGATGGTTCAGGGTCACCAGGAAGCTGTGGGCCGGAACGGCGGTGCGATAGCAGAACCGCAGCCGCAGGCCGCCGGCGGGAATGGACACGAGCGAACTGTAGGTCACATCGATGTTCTCATCGTTGCGGTCATCGAAGATCAGCAGCGCACGCCGTCCCGCGTGTTTCTCGTTATCGACTTCGCGTCCGCCTTGCCATTTCGGTTCGGGCGGTTTGACGTCGGGCCAGGTCACCCGGATCGGATCGAGCGGCGCCGGGTTGTAGGGAGAAATATGGTGGGCGCTGAAGTTGGCCCAGTATTTGTCCAGCACGGTGCGTCTGTCCGCTTCTTCGGTGAGTTTCTGGTAACGATAGACGTTGCCCGGACTGAAGCCGAAAGCGGTCACGCACGTCATGCGGTCGGGCAGGACAAAGCCGTAGACCTCTACGCGCAGATCGACCTTGGCGCTGTACGCGTTCGCCGCTGAGAGTTGAAGCCTGCCCCGGTACGTCCCCGCGTGCGCATCGCGTGAAGGCCCCACGCGAATCCAGAAGGCCGCATTTCTGCCCGCGTCCAAATCGATGGGCCCGGTCAGCGACGGCAGGGGATCGGGCCAGAAGCCGGTTGGCGTGCTCTTGTCGGTCGAGCGTGTGACGTTGACATAGCGCACTTCGAGGATCTCGATGTTGGCGGCTGGGATGGTCGCGCCGTTCGGTCCGGCCAGCGCGCCTACCTGGAGGCGCAGGCCCTTCAAATCGGCTGCGGGTCGGACGATGAGTTGGGCCGCTTCGGCTTCGTTGCGGGCGGCGCGGATGACCATGGCCTCGCCCTTGGTCTCGGGCAGGTCTCGGTCCCGGCCGACTTTCCAGCCCGACGAGGCCCACCACAGGCCGACCTGGGCGGTCGAGCCCGGCAGCAGTTCGCCGTATTCCTGGGTGAAATAGTCTTGTGAGATCGCCTGAGCCGTCACCATCGATCCGAGGAGGATGATCGCTAGAAGGAACGCTTGTCGCCGCATGATTCGATCCTTTCCGTGAGCTTTCCGCGCTTGGCTGCCGGATACGGGGCGATTCTCGGCTTCCCGGCGTCCCTTGTCAAGGAAGTGACCGGCCGGCCGGCTCTCGGTTGGCCCCGAAAATTGGCTTTGCCTCGCGCCGGCCGACTGGTCCATCAGTGCTCGTAAGTGACTTCTGGGAAATCGCTTGTGTTCAATTTGGGCCTCGAAAAAATTGGGTTTGCTTTGCACAAGTGATGACACTGCGCGCCTGCTCCGGGCGCGCGGACTTGGGCCGGGCGCTGCACACAAACGGGGCCGTCTTGTTGTCGTGATCATGATCCTGTCTCGCTGAGATCCTTATTGGTTAAGCATAATACGAACAAAGATGGAAAATGTCAAGAAAAATTCACTCGCGGCGGGGGATTTTTGTGCTTGACGCCTACCGACCTACTGTATTATAACAGTAATACAGTTGGCGACGGGCTGGAAAAACGCGAGGTAACACGTGGGTGGTAGCGTCAATCGCAGCTTGGCGATGGCCTTTTGCGAACAGGGCAACCTTCATCGCCAAGACCTGCGGCCTTGACGCTGCCACACGAACGGACCGAACAGCAGATGTTTTCTGAGGGAAAACGGGACTCAATGCTCTTGCAGATCGACCATCACAGTGGCCAACCGATTTACCGGCAGGTGGCCGAGCAGATCCGGCGGCAGATTCTGGCCGGGCACCTGGCCGAGGGCGAGCAACTCGTCTCGGTGCGCGAACTGGCCGGCCAGCTCAAGGTCAACCCGATGACGATCAGCAAGGCGTACGGCCTGCTCGAGGCCGAGGGCCTGCTCGAACGCCGGCGCGGCGTGGGCCTGTTCATTGCCCGGGTCCGCCCGGACCGCAGATCGGCCGGCAAGAGCCAACTGCTCGAGCAGATCCTCGCGAAGGCGGTCGCGGCCGCCGTGCAGTTTGACATTCCCGAGACCGAAGTCCACGCGCTAACCGAACGTCTATTCGAGAGATACAGTTCCAGAATCAGGAGGGACGAACATGAGTAGCGACCATCCCATGGTAGAGATTCGCAGCCTGAGCAAGCGCTTCGGCAAGGTCCAGGCCCTCAACGCGGTCAGTCTGACCATCGAGCGGGGCCGGATCATCGGCCTGCTCGGCGCCAACGGGGCGGGCAAGAGCACGCTGCTGCGCCACATCATCGGCCTGTACCTGCCCGATCACGGTCAGTGTATGACGCTGGGGGT
>CP070782.1:1106062-1109408 GCA_020346325.1 Phycisphaerales bacterium | reverse complement strand
GGCTGACCAGGTCCGCCCAATCCAGGAAGTTAACCAGTGAATCGGTATTCAAGTCAGAGGCGGGGACCAAGTGCACGGCTTCGTCCAGGCGGCACTGGGCGGCCTCACCACACGGGGGCGTCAAGACAGCGTTCCACAGACCGAGCTGAGCACCATCCAGGTCGACGTCGCAGGTGATCGAATTTGCGTCCACAACCACAACATCGGTTCCGTCAATCGTTACGTCATTGTCCCGATACACGATCAGCTCTGCGTCGAGGTTGATCAGCCGCAAGTCGCCGGCGGCGGAATTGGTCTGGAAGAGTTCGATCTCCTCTCCACCCCCGTTCTCGAAGTAGTCGAGGACCAGGTGGTAGCGGCCCGCGGCCGGGAAGTCAAAGGTCATCGTGCCGGCGGTTCGGTTCTTAATGACATCGGTCGTTGTCGAACCACGGGGGGGACGGGCAGTCGCGAATTCTCCCACGAGCTGGCCGTCAATCGAGAGCGTGAAGCCCTCGTCGCTGTTCACGCCAAAGTAGCGAACACCGGGCGACGGGGCGTAGATGTAGCCGGTAAAGCGCACCGCGAAGTTAGTCGAGTCCACATCAAACGGCGGCGCAAAGGTGGTCTCGTTGTCGGGGAACTCCCCATGACGCGTACCGCTACTGTACAGATTTATCCATGGGTGAACCCCATAGACGGGGTCCCCGAGGCCGCGCTCGGGGTCGTCCAGCAGCAGTGTCGCCGCGTCAATCAGGTCAAACGCTTCATTGCTCTGGACGTAGAGGGCATCAAAGCCGAGCTCGTCCGAGGCCCTGGTCAGCGCAGTGGAGGTCACCGATCCCGGCTCAAAGTCGCTTCCATGGATCGTGAGTTGTGCCGTACTATTGCTACGCACGGTGCTCGGGGTGACCGAGGTGACGGCACAAGGAAGCACCCGGGTGATTGTGACGGAGTCCGTCAACCCCAAGGGGTCGCCCACGCCGTCGAGTCCCTCAAGGGTGAGCGGATTCTCCCCCAACGCGAGGGCAATATCCACTTCAAACACGTCGTTGTCCAGGAATCGCACGGGTACGGGTACGTCGTTGACCGCAATGCCCGCCACATGCGGAGAGGCAACGCCCTTGATCGTCACCACGGAATCAGACGTACAGAAGTCCAGGCCGGCTTTGGTGGTGATCTCGAAGACAAACGACGGGATCTGCGTCAGTATGTAGGCCCGACGGTCTCGGACGTACGCTTTGATTCCGTCCCGTCGGTCGCTGCCGAGTCCGTCCATGATCAAGGCATTGGTGGCGTCGTCCAGAAACCGGTCGAAGGCCGTCGGCGGGTCCGCCGTTCCATACGACGTCTTCCACGGGCCGTGCACCAGATCCGAGAACGCCTGCAGGTACATCCATTGGTATTTGGGATAGTTCACAAACTGCCAGACCTCCGGGACCTCGTTGGTGGCCATGGAGAAAAGATTTTCGTTGGCGCCCCGGCCCGATCCGAGCGTGAAGTCGATATCCCAGGGCAGAAGGTACCACTTGCCCTCAGGAAGGGCATAGTAGAAGTAGTTGTTCTTACCTCGGTCGAACCCGTAACTGTCCCAGTCACCGACGGCATGGCGAACCGCCAGGACCCGGGCGAAGTGAGCGGGATGGATGACCGACTCGATGGTCTCCTCATATGTCGGGCTACTCGAGGGTGTGTTCAGAGCAACGGCAAATTCAAAGAGATGGTCCCAGTTGTCGTGCTCGCGATGCGATCGCTTCTCAAATCCCCAGCGATAGGTCTCCTTGAGCAGGGGGTGGCTCGAGTCGTACTTCAGCCCTTCATCGAGGTTGCTGTGACTCTTGCCGTCGACCGAGTACTCGAAGTAGTCGTCTATCTTATGGATGTGTCCCTCGGTATCGTCCGGAAACCACATATCAATGTAGTGGCCGTCGATCTTCTGGACGTCCTCGTAGGCGCCGTGGTTGTTTCCGTTGATGATCGGTCGGACGAACTCCTGCATCGAGTACTGCAGGCCCATCTGCTGATAGAACCAGTAAGACGCTCGTTCCTGCAAAGGCCCACGGTTGCCGTCCTCGGTGTGGTCGAGATTGATCTCCTCGCGGTCGCGGAATTTCTGCTCCGGATTGAAGTCGATCCGGTAGGCGTAGCGGTCGCGCGGATCGCGGCCGAAGCCGCCGCGGATGAAGGGGCTGCCGCGGTAGCGGATACCGCAATTGTAGTAGAGCTCGGAGTCGTTGTAAACGAATGTGCAATCCATCAGCTCGTTTGAGAGATTGGCACGTGACGTGAACGTGTTGATGACGTCGTTGGAGAGCCAGACGCGGTAGGTGGCAAGGCGGGTATCCAGCAGCGCGTCGCCGACGCGAACCAAGCATGTTCGATTGGGCACATCGGCCGACGGTTGCAGCATCGTTGGGAACCGTGTCGATTCCGAGCCGTCGGAAGCCTCGATGTAGAAGGCCATCATCGTGCCGGCGGGGACACCCGGTATTGTGGCCGTGAAGACGGCGTCACCGGCGACGTCGTCGTCGCCCAATCCGTCATCAACCATGGACATACCCGTGAATCCACCGTCACCTTCGGCTCGATAGCGGAGCGTGACTGAGTCCACGCCGTCGTTATCGATCACGCGGGCGGTGACAACAATCGGCTCACTGTCGGCGGGCAGGACAGGTGCGTGTTTTACCTCGAGTATGTCGGGCGCGCGGTTGGAGACAAAGGCCGTGTTCTGGCGACCTGGTGAGCCGAGGTCCAGCGGCATGCTGAGTGCAAAGGCGTGCGACGGCCGCGGCGGCTGGATGGGTGCTTGCGGGCTCGACGCGCGCAAGAGCAGAAATCGGGTTCCCCGCAACCACCGAGCCCAGCCGCGGAACGTCACCGTGCTGGCGGTCACACTGGGGATGGACTGGTTGATGCGATTGGCCCCGGGATCACCATGGCCCGTCGCGATCAGGTGCAACGAGTGGGACCCGGAGTGGTAATCCTCCGTGGTCACGAACGATCGAACGTGATTGCCGAGGATTCGCCAGCCGGACCCGCCGCTCTCAAAACCGCCGTTGGCGACGCGGTTCGAGCCTATGATCATCTCGAGGTCATCAAGGAGCACTTCGCCCCGGTCGAGAAGTATTACGTCGAAGACCGTTACGGAACCGTGTGTATATCTGGAGTCGGTACCGTTGATAGTGAAGGAGAATTGCTGCCATGTGGTTTTGGCGCTCTCGTCACTGGCAGCCCAGGCATCAGGCGTGTCGTTGTTGCTGCATGGGTCGCGCAGCTCCAGGCTAGCGCCCTGGCCATCGGCCCAAGTGGGCCATCGTCCGCCCTCGTAATAGGTGACCTCATCCGCCGTGGCCAGGTACACCTGGGT
>CP070782.1:1102884-1105962 GCA_020346325.1 Phycisphaerales bacterium | reverse complement strand
GTCTCGGTCTCGAACCAGATGGTTCGCAGAGCTCACCATGACAAGTATCGGCGGATGGCAGGCTGGGTGGGTCAGAAATTGGGTTTGCCTCGAACAGCCCATTTTGCCTTGAATTCGCCATAACCATTTATCTGAAAAGTCTTTAGATACCGTTTATGCCATCTGCAAATTGGGTTTGCTTTGCATAATTGATTACACCGACACGGTCGAGCTCGATCCCGAACCGACTATCTCATCGACCGGGTCAAGTTGTCGGACGAGCTGGAGTCTCTGGAACTCGACCAGGCTGCGGTACAGGCTGTTTTCGATGCGGCGTTCGTACATCAGCAGCCGGTCGAGCACCCGGTGGTTCGAGAAGTCCTTGACCAGCATCCGGCCGAGCGCCAGTTCGTCGTCGGCCCCATCCTGCTCGCCCTGACCCCGCCGGGCCAGCAGCGATTGGGTGAGTTTCTGCAGCGGTTTGGGCGTGTTCAGCGCGTCGATAGCCTCATTTTGGAAGCGTCCGGCCCGCCGCAGCCGCCAGGACAGGCTGACAATCCGCTCGGCCAACTCGGATTCCACTGGGCCCACCGGCGCCAAGGCCTTCAGCATCCGTTCGCGATGCCGGTCGAATTGGGCCTGGCTCTCCGACCCGATCACATCCTGGCGGGCCGTAAAGCCATGTCTGATCCCGTTTTGCGCCACTATCGTCTTGCCCGCGTCCGTCCGGGGGCCCGTGGATTTCCGGGCATTGAGTCGATTGGCAACGAGCTGCGCTTCACTGGCCATGGTAAGCCTCCTCTCTGCATTGATGATGGATGATTGACAATTCACCATTCATTCTTCTTATACATACCACTGTTGTATATTAGTTGTTCATATTAATAACCCAGGTGCCCCCCGTCAAGGAAATTTTCCCGCCCCGGGTCAATTTCTGCTGACCGCCCTGCTCCCAGTTCGCCTGCGCCTCGCGCCCCCCAATGTCATCATTCGGATATACCTCTAAAAACATGTCGCGACATCACGGGCGCACCGCCCAATCGGTGTGTGCGGTTTCGCGATGAACGTTGGAAACGACCAGTGGCATCCGGCAGGGACAGACCTATGGCATACGCGCAGGGCCGACCTGCCCTGGTCATCCGGACTCCGGATCAAGGCAGCCTGTCTTGCTTCATATCCGATCCCCGCAGGGTGTGCCGTACGCGCCGTCGTTGCCAGAATGGGTGGGCCAAGCTCCACCTTACCGGACTCGGTCGCATCATCCACATCTGGCTCGGTACGAGGAGGATTGGGCTCGGCGATGAGAAATCGCTGGTCGAAGTACGTCGAAAAAGTATCAGAAGAATGGTGCGTTTTCAGCCGATTGTTATGACTAAAGAGGCTTTTGGCCGGTTTCCTGGCCATGTCGATAGCCGGCAGCGCTGAAATGGCTGTCCGAGTGTTGGGTATCATCGACAATGTGGCGCGCAGGAGCACCGAATATGAGGTCAACTGGCAAATCCCGGCTGATACTCATCGGCGTGGTCATCGCGGTAGTCGTGAGTGTCACGGTCATTGTCCTGAGGTCGCGACGCACGGGCCACGTCCGCATCAAAGATATCCTGAGCGTTTATCGGACAAAGACGGACGCGGAATACGGTGGCATCACGATCACCTATCCACACGATGGGACCTTGTTTCCCCCGGAAATCGTGCCACCGACGGTGCAATGGAGCGACAGCAGCACCCAATGTGATGCGTGGCTGGTCCGCGTCGAGTTTGGCGGTGGTGAGGCGCCTATCCACGTGCTGAGCCGCGCAGCCCAGTGGACTCCAACGTCGGCACAGTGGGAGGCGATCAAGCGGCAGTCCCGGGATTACAGGGCCCGCATCGTGATTCTGGGCGTCCGGGATTCCCGGTCGGTGGAGATATACTCGGGAGGACATGTCACAATTGGCACGTCCAGAGATGCGGTCGGCGCCCCCCTATTCTACCGAGAGGTCAATCTGCCGTTTATCGACGCAGTCAAAGACCCTTCTCGCATCCGCTGGCGCTTCGGCTCGATTGCCGCGACGCCGCCGCCCGTGGTCCTGGAGAACCTGCCGGTGTGCGGCAATTGTCACTCGTTCAGCCAAAGCGGGCGGACCCTGGCGATGGACGTCGACTACGCCAACAGCAAGGGCTCATATGTCATCACGCCCGTCAAAGAGACGATGACACTGGCCACGAGCAACGTCATCACCTGGAACGACTATAGGAAAGAAGACGGGGAACAGACTTTCGGTCTGCTGTCACAGATATCGCCGGACGGACGTTATGTGGTCAGCACGGTCAAGGACAAATCCGTGTTTGTGCCCCAGCCGGACCTGGCATTCTCCCAATTGTTCTTCCCGATCAGGGGCATCCTCTGCATCTACGACAGGCAGAGGGGTACGTTCAGCGCGCTGCCCGGGGCGGACGACCCGAGCCTGGTGCAGAGCAATCCCACGTGGAGTCCGGACGGACGGCACATCGTTTTCGCGAGAAGCTGTGCCTACAACCTGGAGCATACCGAAGGCCAAGGCAAAGTGCTGCTGACCCGCGCCGAATGCAAGGAGTTCACTGAGGACGGAAAACCATTTCTATTTGATCTTTACAGAATCCCATTCAATGCCGGACAGGGCGGAACGCCTGAACCGATTGCCGGTGCTTCGAACAACGGCATGAGCAACTTCTTCGCCCGGTACTCGCCGGACGGATGCTGGATCGTGTTCTGCAAGGCCAGAAGTTACATGCTGCTTCAACCGGACAGCGAACTGTACATCATTCCGGCCGACGGCGGCCCGGCCCGACGACTGCGATGCAACACCTCCCGCATGAATTCCTGGCATAGCTGGTCGCCGAACGGCAAGTGGCTCGTGTTCGCATCCAAGGCCTTTTCCGACTATACCCAACTATGTCTGACACACATCGATGCGCAGGGCAACAGCACGCCACCTGTTCTCCTGGCGCACCTGACGGCACCCGACCGCGCCGCCAATATCCCCGAGTTCGTCAATGCACCCCCCACGGCCATCGGCAAGATCCATGAGCAGTTTCTCAACGACTACTCCTTTGTCCGAGCGGGTGACGAGTTCTTCC
>CP070782.1:1097198-1102784 GCA_020346325.1 Phycisphaerales bacterium | reverse complement strand
TTTTCCAGGTGGGCGATTGCCTCATGGTGCTGGTTCAGCCCCATCAGAGCGCGAGCGATGCCGCTGTGACCCCCGGAGAACTTGGGGGCAATTTCCAGGGCCTTCTGCCAGTGCGCGATGGCCTCATGGTACTGGCCCTTCTCCATCGCGAACCAGCCCATCTTGTCGTAGACTTCGGGGCGTTTCGGGTCGCGCTTCAGCGCCTGCTGCCAGAGTTTCAGTGCCTCGTCGGTGCGTCCGAGCCGATGTTGGACGTTGCCCATCAGGATGATCGGCTCGACGCGGCCGGGGAAGTCGCGGGCCAGCGCCTGCACGACCGCCAGTTCCTCCTGCTTCAGGGCCTCCGCTTCTTCTGTGGCCCCGCCGGACAGTGGAGCGGGATGATCCAATGCGGCAGAGGCCAGGCAGGTGGTCGCCGTACAGAGCAACGTGACCCACAGGACCGTTGCTACCAAGGCCTTGCGCGAACCGGTCATTGGACCTCGTCGGCACGGGCGCCGGCCCCTCGTTCCCGAGCAGATGTCTTGATGTGTTCTCACCACGAATGCCGTCTACTGAAAATCAGAGTACCCCGGAGGTTCCGTTCAATATTGGCTCACTGTCCACGATATCAGGAAGGCGGTTCCCGTGCAAGCCATCGTCCCGTGCCGGACCCGCGGCTTGGCGCGTTTACCGTTCGCTGCCATTCCACGGTCATCGCCACGTACTGTTGCTGTCTTCGTCACTATTGGCCGGGAGGCAGCGGCTTTTATCGAAAAAGGCCCAGCCAGGGGGCCTTTGACGGCCTGCGTGTTTTCCGGTGTCCCATAATCTCCCATTTTTCGGGGGGAAACGCCCCGCGTGTTTGTCGGGTCGGAGAGCACGCACTTTTTGTCAAGTCGTTGCGTTGGATGGCCGTAGTTGTTAAAATGGAAAAATTGTGGCAACGTCAAGTTGCCACGGAGAATCGTGAAGGGACACATCAACAACACGTGTCCGTAAAATGAGTCTCAGGCAGGTCTTCGCGCAACAATCACCGCCGAGATTCGATCCAAGAGCATGGTAGTTGAACACTGGTTCCCGACGGTTGAGGCATCGGCGCCGACTTTCGTCATGAATGGTCGCGAGGAGGCCCAGGCCGTCACCGGCGAGAGGCGCGGGATATGAGTCGCTCGCTGGAGCATTGGTAGCAGACTGTTGCGGTTATACCGATTCAGCCTGATACATGTGGCTGCTTTCGCCATGACCGCGTGTGTGACTGATGACTTGGGCACTTGATTCATACAGCTTTCGGTTCATGCGGTTGCTTTCGTCATCGGTCCTTACAATCGCTGCAAGCGATCCGGCTTTCTGTGGTCTTCGGCTGCGGAAGGGCCCGGGTCTTCTGTGTGACGGAAAGCGGTGGCTATGGCGGCAATGGTTCACGGGGCAACCTCCAGCGACAAGATGGGTGAGAAGTTGCCCATCCTGCATTTTCTTGTCTGTCTTTTCCTCTTTGGTGCGTCTGATTGCATGGCTTCCGGCGGCCCGTCGATGGTGCTGACGCAACTGCCGACCGGCGCGGGGACGGACGGCTTGGAGCCGGTGGCCGACGGGATGTTGCGGGCCGATTACGGGGCCGGGGCCCGGCTGGTCCGGGTCGCGCCGGGCGGGACGATGGACGTGCTCAGCGAGAACTTCTACAGTGCCTGCGATCCGGCGCTGTCTTTCGATGGCACGCGGCTGCTTTTCGCCGGCAAACGAGTCGCCGGCGACGATTGGAACATCTACGAAATGGCGCTCGACGGTTCTTCGGTCCGCCAGATCACACAGGGGTTGGGTGACTGCCGCAGTCCGGGTTATCAGTCCTCGCTCTACACGCTCAAGCCGGTCGGGGTGCCTTCCGTGCCCGAGTATCACCTGACGTTCGTGGCTGGCACGGGGATGCGGAACGAATATGGCGACTCCGAGGCCAGAAGCTTGTTCTCCTGCAAGCTGGACGGGTCGACGGTGCGCCAATTGACCTACAATCTCTCCGACGATTTCGATCCCTGCATTCTGCGCGATGGGCGTCTGGTTTTTGCGAGTTGGCAACGGTCGCGGCTCAGTCACGGGCCGGCCGGATACATCGGCTTGTTCGGACTGAACATCGATGGTTCCGACTACGCCGCGCTCACCACGGGGCAGGGCAGACGCATCCAGCAAATGCCCTGCGTCACCGCACGGGGTCTGGTTGTGTTTGTTGAAGCGGACACTGTCGGCTGGGACGGTGCCGGCAGCCTCGGTTCGGTGACGTTGCGACGACCTCTGCATTCCTACCGGCCTCTGACAGGCGCGGATGAAGGGCTGTTCCATTCTCCCTCGCCTCTGCCTGGCGGTCGTATCCTGGTCTCACGACGGTCAGCCGACGGAGGCGACAGCTATGGTGTCTACGCCTTCGATCCGGATGGAGGCCGGCTCGAACCGGTCTTCGACGATCCGCAATGGCATGACATCCAGGCCCAAGCCGTCTATGCCCGCCCCGAGCCCGACGGCCGAGCCAGCGCCGTCCCGGAGGATGCGGACACGTCGGCGCGGACCGGCAAGTTCTACTGTTTGAATGTGTATACTTCGGATTTGCAGCCAGCCTGGCTGACGGCGGGGTCTATCAAGCGGTTGCGCGTGCTCGAAGGAGTAGGTTCGCCGAGTACGTCAGAGGTCGGTTCGGCAGGAATTCCACCGCTCGTGCAGCGACGCATCCTGGGGGAGATTCCCATCGAGAAGGACGGCTCGTTCAACATCGAAATCCCGGCCAACACGCCGATCGAGCTGCAGACGCTTGATGCCGACGGCATGGCGCTACGCAGTTGCGGCTGGATCTGGACCAAGGACTACGCACGGCAGGGATGCATCGGCTGCCACGAAGACCCGGAACTGACGCCGGAGAACGTCATGGTCGACGCGGTCAAACGCCCCTCGACAAAACTGACCCTCGCGCCGGCCAAGCGGCGCACCGTCGATTTCCCGCGTGACGTGATGCCGATTGTCAAGGGCAAGTGCATGCGGTGCCATGCCGGTGCCCAAGCACCCGTGCGTTTCACCGAGGAACCGAGCGGGACCTTCAATCGGACCTATGAGAACCTTTTGGCCTCCGCAGGGGACACGCCGACGGGCAAATACGTAGATCCGGGCCAGGCGCGGACCAGTCCGTTGATCTGGCGCCTCTACGGGCGCAACACATCCAGGCCGTGGGATGAAGCGAACGGTGCAGCGACACCGGGTAAGATGCCGCCGGAGGGGGCATCCGCACTGACCGACGACGAGAAACGTACGTTTGTGGAATGGATCGACATGGGGGCGCTTTGGGATGGCATTCCCGCCGCCGAGGCGTTGCCTAAAGATAGTGATGGAGGATAAGTGGACGTGAGCATGAGGCAGTCGATTTCGATACTTGTTTTGATCTTGCTGCTGGTCCCGGTAGCGGTCGCTGAAGACCTGCCGACGTTTGCCGACGTCACCGTAGAGGCTGGCATTCGGGCCAAGCACAGTTACGGCGACTTCGACCTGAGCAACATCGTGGAAGGCACCGGCTCGGGCGCGATGTTCTTCGATTACGACAATGACGGCTGGCTGGATATCTACCTGCCCAACGGCTGCTGGCACAAGGACGTCAGCGACAATCGGGGGCGGCGGCTCCGGGGTCGATTGACGAATACGCTGTACCGTAACAATGGTGACGGGAGGTTCACCGACGTCACGAAGCAGGCGAAGGTGGGCGACAAAGGTTTCGGGTATGGTTGTTCAGCGGCGGACTTCGACGCCGATGGCGATCTCGACCTATACGTCTGCAACTACGGGCCGAACGTCTTCTACCACAACAATGGCGACGGGACCTTTACCGATATCTCGAAGGACTCGGGTCTGGCTGATGCGCGGTGGAGCCTGGCGGCACCCTGGTTCGACTATGACGGCGACGGTGACCTCGACGTCTACGTGGCGAACTATCTGGAATACGATCGGGGCAAGTTCCGCTCGTTTTACGCCGCGGCCGGCTATCCGGGACCGCTGAGCTACAGTGGCCAGCCCGACGCGCTGTATCGCAACAATGGCGATGGGACGTTCACCGATGTCACGAAAGAGGCCGGGATCTACCAGCCCAACGGCCGGGCGATGAGCGCGACCGTGACCGATCTGAACAATGACGGGCTGTTGGACCTCTACATTCCCAACGACGCCATGGAGAACTACTACTTTCGCAACCTGGGCGACGGCACGTTCGCTAATGAGGGGCTCGAGATGGGCTTGGCGTTCGGCGAAGGGGGCCAGGGCGTCTCGTCCATGGGCCCGGCGGTGGGCGACGTGGACCGTGACGAGTGGATCGATATCTACGTGCCCGATATGGGCTATGGCTGTCTGCTGATGAATCGCAAAGAATTCTTCGAGGACCGCACGGCCTCGACCAATCTGGCCGTGGTGTGCGGGCAGTACACCGGCTGGGGCGGCATCCTCTTCGATTACGACTGCGATGGGCATATCGATGTCTTCGTCGGCAATGGCAACGCCCACCATGAGTACACCGAAGAGGACGTGCTCATGCGCAACGACGGGACCGGAAAGTTCATCGATGTGGCGGTCAAGTCGGGTCCCTATTTCCGCGAGAAATATGTCGGACGCGGCGCCACGTACGGTGACTACGACAATGACGGCGACCTCGATCTGCTGGTGGCCAATCTCAATGCGATCCCGCGCCTGCTGCGTAACGATGGAGGCAACAGGAACCATTGGCTGATGGTCGACGTTCGGCTCGCCGGTGGCAAGAGCCACGCACTCGGGGCGCGGGTGACGGTGACATCGGGCCAGCTGGTTCAAATCCAGGATGCGATTCCGGTACGGGGCTACCTTTCCCAGGGCGACCCTCGCTGCCACTTCGGACTGGGGCAGGCGACCCAGGCCGAGACCGTGGAGATTCGTTGGCCTGATGGCACGACCACGGTCCTGAAGGACGTGAAAGCCAATCAGGTGCTCAAAGTCGTTCAGCCATCCGAGTCCAAGGAGTCATGACGAAGATGTGTCGCTATGGTCATATCATTCTATCGGTCGTCCTCTTGGCCGGCCCCGCCCTGGCGGGCTACGAGTCGGTGCAGCGGCAGCCGGTCTACATCGGAGTGAAGGCCTGCGCGACATGCCACGACGGCGCCGGGATGGGCGATCAGTGCAGCATCTGGGTGCAGACGAAACATGCCCGGGCGTACGCCGTCCTGGCCCTGCCCGAGGCGAAGGCCATCGCCGAGTTGAGTGGGATTCCGCAGGAACCGCAGGAAAGCTCCCTGTGTCTCGGCTGTCACGCTACGGGCGCGCACGCCGAGGATTGGGAAAAGGACGAGACGTTCTCCGTCGAGGATGGGGTCCAGTGCGAGCACTGTCACGGCCCCGGCAGTGAGTACGCGACCGAAGCGATCATGACGAATCGCGAAGCCGCCATGGCAGCCGGCCTGAACATGCCGACCAAGCGCGACTGCATGGTGTGTCATCTGACCAAGGGGTCCCATGTGGCCGTTCACGACCGGCCCAGGATGGAGTATCTCCAAGGACTCCAGACGATTGCGCATCCGACGCCCGACGAGTGGAGGTATTCCGAGCCGCTGGTGT
>CP070782.1:1089539-1097098 GCA_020346325.1 Phycisphaerales bacterium | reverse complement strand
TAGAGTTTGATGGGAGCGTTCTCGGCGCCCAGTGCCGATGCCACAAACACCGTCCAGAGAATCATCCATCGGCGGGATCGCATACCCGTTGTAGCCAGCCCCTGTTTCTCACACGAAGTGCCTGCCTCTCTGCGCATAGGATCAGAACCTTCCGATAGGCGTTTCCGAATGGGGTGCCAGGAGCCTCGCCCGCCTCATTGGGGCGTGCCCAGGATCTTGAGCGAATCTTCGATCACCGGCAGGGCTTTCGTTTCGACGTGCGGATCGTCGGCCTTGCCCGTCACTTCCACGCGCATCACCGCGCCGCCAAGCCCTTCGGTCAGTGACTGGAAGAGCGACGGCTGGGCCGCCCCGACACGTTTGCCGCGGGCGGTCAAGGTGAGATCTACATCCTCGTCGAGAAGATCCATCGTTCCGCCCCCGGTGAAGGCGAGATTCTTGCCGGACATGTCGAAGCGGCTGATCAGCAGCCTGTTCCGTCTCAGATAGGACTCGATCAGCATCCGGTCGAACGCGTAATCCGAAGGCTCGGTCAGTCTCAGCACTGCCAGGAGATTCGCCAAGGGCGACATTTTGCCCACCTGCATGTCGGTCACATCGACGCGGCACACACCCAGACGCGACGATCCGTCACCGACGCGCGCCCCGAGACTCACGGCCGCGTTCAGAATGCCACTGCTGTAGTCCTTCTCCACCGCCTCGCCCATCTTGCCTGCCAGCAGAAACCGACGCAGATCGACCCGATTCAGACCTGTGGTGACCAGATATCGAAACACCCCTTGCCCGAGCGGCTCAACGAGGAAGTCGCCGAGCACTTTGCCGTCGTAGCAATGTCCCAGGAAATTGTGCGCCGACCAGGTCCCCGCGTTCGGATCGTAGACGATGTCCGCGTTCAGTTTTGTGACATCCTTCCCTCGAATGGTGAGTCGGTCGGCCGCCAGATGAACGCGGCCGCTGGAGAAGCCCCGCTCGGCCTCGTAGAGACCCGCGACGGCCAGCGTCCCATCCACTTCCGTCCCGGCCCCCGATACGTGCAGACTGCACGTTTTCAGATCCAACTGACCATCGAACTCGATGCTCCCGCGGTTCGCCCCCTCTCCGCCAATCTTCAAGGTCGGAAGGTTGATGTCGAAGGGCCCGCGCGGCGACAGGTCCCGATAGACTCCCTGCAACGACATGGGCAACACCTGGCCCAGGGCATCGGTGAACAGCACGTCGCGTCCCTGCAACGCGAACCCGGCATCCACGGGACGGCCCTCCACCAGACGGGCATGCCCATCAATCTGAATCACGGACTGCGAATCCCACTCGAGTTCCTGATCGGGTTTGGCGGTCACGCCGATCAGCGTCACTCCTCCCGGGTCCACGACAATGTGACCTTGAATGTCACGCAAGGGATACGGGAACCGCTCGTGGTTGATCTTGTCCCCCAGACATTCAACCGTAACGGAATAGTCGGGGGGAGCATTGCTGTCGGCTTTCCGGATATCCACCGCCAGATTCACCAACCCTTCGGGCTGGAAGACCGACACAGGCTCCCGGATCGATTCCGGTAAGGCCTCGATCGTCGCCTGATCCACCAGCGTTTCCTCGGTTTCGATCTTCAGGCGATACTGGTTCGGTCTCTCCCCATGCCCGAATCGCACGCCCCCCGTCAGCGAGACCTGCCCTTGGCCGTAACGCCCGGACGACTTCTTGATACTCGCCGAGTCAACCGTCACCGACGCTTCGGCGGAAATATCCGCTATGGGCAGGGGCAGCCCCTCCATCCGCAGCGACGTCTCTTCCAGTGACACATCGGCCAGAAACTGGAAAGGAGCGGTGCTATTGGCGTCCGTGCTGGTGAACACGCGAGCCTGAACACCGGCCACCCCGTTCACATCGAAGTGCCCGTACAGTTCTCGGTACGGCTCGGGCAGCGCGTCGCGCAACGTCGTATCCAGCGGAAGGTCGTTGCCGTCAATCGTGATATAGTACATCGGCCGTTCCGTATCTCGGTCCGTGACTTTGCCGTTGAGCCGTATTTGCCCTCCCCCCCGGCGTGCCAGAACCTGCGAGACGACGATGCTCTCTCGGTCGAAACGCAACTGCCCCGTCAGTCCGCTCAGCGGATACGGGAACTTCTGGTACGTCGCCGTCACGTCGTTCAAGTCGACAACGAGGGAGAGACGCTTGTCAAAAGGCACCGAACGAGTCAACCGATAGTTGACGGCGATAGAACCGCTGGGCTGGAAGCTCTCCCACAAGCGCTTCTGCTCGGGCTTCAGCGCCGCGTAGAGATCCTCGTCCAAGGTCATGCGATCGCTGGTGACCTGATAACGGTACTGCCGCTCGTCGCCAAATCCCTTGCACCAGCCCTCGATCGTTACGTCCACATCGCCATGCTTTCCGGAAAGTTCGTTGATGACCGCCATGGATTGCGTGAAATCCACGGTGCCGGCCAGATGGTCGATGGCATAGGGGAATTTTCGATCGTGGATGGAAATGTCGTTGCAGGTGATCCTGCCCGAGATCTCGCTGTCTTTTAACTCGTCGAGATGGCCGTGCGCGTCCACCTGAATCTCTCCCACGGTACCGAAGGGACGATAGCGAGCGAAGAACCGTTGCACGGACGCCAGGGCCCCTGACTGTCGCAGGGCTTCCGGCGTCATCATCCGAAACGTGTCGACCTCGGGACTGTGCCTGCTGTGCAACTCCTTGACGCGCAGCGTCAGATCGTACTGCCCCGTCTCGTCGTAGTTCACCTCGGCCGCCAGCAGATCGACTGCCCAGGCACGCTCGAAGGAGGGGATGTCGGTCGAAGACAAGCCACCGGCCAATTCGAAACGCCCTGGACGCCAGGAGCCGCGCAGTGCGCTCTCGCCGTAGCCGACGGACTGCTTGGAGGTCTTGAGCTCGAAGCTGTAGCCTTGCGCCGATATCGTATCCGACTCAAAGCGTGCCTCGACCGGCACCGACATGACCTCGTCCTTCTTGCCACCGGAGACCCGATAATAGCGCAGCTTTCCCCCCTCCAACAGGATGCGAGGTCGCGCCCCTGACCTACCGGAACCGGCGTTGAACTTGAGCCCACTGACATTCCAGCGCCCCGTATCCAGGTCACACTGGACATCCAGGAAGAACTCATCGATGCGGATCTCCGTGATCTCCGGCGCCAACCGTAGAATACTGCCTAGGCTGAATCGCGCCGAGACCGTCTTGGCGCGGAGGATGGTATCATCGTAGAACAACTCCTCAGCCTCCGGACGCACGACGATACCGTCAATGGAGACGGACACATCCCGGTGAAAATCGAAGGCCCCCATCTCGATCCGCGTGTTGGTCAGGCGGCTGATCTCCCCGACGGCTATGCCGGGCAGCGCCCGGGCCACCCAAGCCGCCACCAGGACGAACGCCACCACAAGAACGACCAGCACCGTGACGAACCGAAACAGCATGCGTCGACGCCATCGCTTCTTGCTGAAGCTCCATCCCATATCTGGAGTTCTGGACCGCCCCATGAGAGACTGAACACCCCTTCTATCTGGTGCAGGCTACGACCGCTGAAGGGCCTTGTCCGAAATGTCGCGACGACAGTAGGCCCCTTCAAACGAGATGCAATCGACTCCTTCGTACGCTCGCGCTTTGGCCCCGCCGATATCGCGCCCGAGCGCCGTGACTCCCAACACGCGGCCGCCGTTGGTGACGATATCACCGTCCCGTTCGACCGTACCCGCGTGAAAGACCACCACGTCCTCGAGAGACTCGGCTTCCTTCAGACCCGTAATTATCTTGCCCTTCTCGTAAGCACCGGGATAACCTCCCGAGGCCATGACCACGCAGATCGCCGGGCGCGGGTCCCACTTCAGTGCCACCTCGTCGAGCCGCCCGTCGCAAACCGCTAGAAAGACTTCCAACAGATCACCCTGGAGCCGCATCAGAATGGGCTGAGTCTCCGGGTCACCGAACCGCACATTGAACTCCAACACGCGCGGTCCGCCGCTGGTCATCATCAAACCTGCATAGAGAACACCTTTGTAGGGAGTGCCGTTGCGGTTCATCGCATCAACTACCGGCACCAGGATCTCCCGCGTGATCTTGTTCATCATATCGTTCGTGACGACGGGCGCAGGACTGTAGGCACCCATCCCGCCCGTGTTGGGCCCCGTGTCGCCATCACCGATTGGCTTGTGGTCTTGCGACGATTCCATCAGATAGATGTTGCGGCCATCGACAAAGGCAAGAATCGAAGCTTCTTCTCCCAGCAGCTTGTCCTCAACCACGACACGATCGCCGGCGGCGCCAAAGACTTTATCAACCATCATCTTCTCAGCTGCCAGGATGCCGTCCGACGGATCATCGCACACGATGACGCCCTTGCCCTTGGCCAGCCCGGCTGCCTTGACCACCACCGGCTCATCCCGGCTGGCAATATAGGCCTTGGCATCGCTGAAGCGATCGAAGACGCGTGCCTCGGCTGTCGAGACCGCGCTGGCCCGCATGATCTGCTTGGCAAACGCCTTGTCGGCCTCCAGTTGCGCGGCAGGTCCACTCGGTCCAAACGCCTTGATCCCGGCCGCCTCCATGGCATCCACGACGCCCAGCGACAACGGATCCTCCGGCCCCACGATCACCAGGCCGACCTTGTTGGTCTTGGCGAAATCGACCAAGCCGGCTAGGTCGTCGTCCTTGATAGCCACATTCTGGCCGCACATGCCCGTGCCGGCGTTGCCCGGTGCAATGTAGAGTTTGCCAAGCTGCTTGGACTGTTTCAGCTTCCAGGCAATCGCGTGCTCGCGGCCCCCGCTTCCGATCAGCAGTACGTCCATCTTCATACCTCGACTCTCATCCTGAAATCGACCCAAGGCAAGGCCCTGGCTCACGACACGTGGCCCACAGGGGACCACAAGCCAGTACTCTACCAAAGGAGGACCGCAGACTCAAGCCGATACTTGACCGCCCCAAGCCAAAGGGAGATTGCGGCGCCCTGAGCGGCCCCGACCCGCTTGGGGCACGACGGCACGGATCTGAAAGTGGGGAACCTGTTCATCTGCCGTCCGGCGCGGCGTGCGCCGCGCCCTGACGGCAAGAAAATCCAACGTTGACCTTCGACGTTGACACCGCTACTGGTTCGCGTACCAGGCGATCCCCTCGTAGGTCCAGATGTGACTGGACTGCCTGATGATGTTGTCCCGTTCTTTCTTGTCAACGGTGAAGAGATGCGTCGTCTTGCTGGGCGACCAGAAGCGGTAAACGGGAATCGCCCATTCAGGCTGCATGCCTTCCGGGTACGTGTAGAACACCGGACCTTCATACTCCCATACGTCCGGGTACTCACTGATGAGTTTATCCCGTTCCCACTCAAAGAGTGTATAAAAGTGTGAAGCGAACGATTTGGAGTAGAAGCGGTAGACCGGCATGGCATTCGTATCGGCAGCGGTGGGCACGCGGAACGCGACGCCCTCGTACGTCCAAACATCCGAGAAGTCTGCGATCAGGCTGTCTCTCTCGTCCGGCTCGATCGTGTAGAAATGAGTCCCCGTCACCGGCGACCAGAAACGATAGACTTCCGTAGCAGCCGGCTCAAGCAGGAAGCCCTGGTCCACGACCAGGTTGTCGAGATAGGCATTGCCGGAGGCGATCGCCAATTCTTCCGCCGTGCCGCCGAGATAGAGGTATACCGGTTCGCCGCCCCACTGATCGCGCAGCAGACCTGTGACGGTCATCCAGGCCATCTGCGCTCCGTAGCCCCCATCGCCGAGATACAGAACATCGTCGGTGGCATTGTAGGACAGGTAAAGTACCCCGTCGTCCGGGCCGCGATTGACATAGCTGCTCCGGATGGAATACCCGTTCTTCACTTTGTACCAGTAGCTTGGGAAGCGGTCGGCACAGCCAACGCCGAAATCAACCCGCTGCGTCCTTGGGTCTTCGTTGCTAGGTGCCAAACCGATGTTGATACGGCCTTTCGCGAGCGTTTTCAGATCATAGTGGAAATCCACTCGCACAGCGAAATCCTCAGTCGGATCGAAGCGCCAGACGCTGCTGATGTACCCGGCAAAAGCGCCGTACGCATCCTCCGTCGTCCGCAGTTCCAGACGTCCGTTGGTTTCAATGACCTGGCACGTGTTGGGATCTTCCACGTAGGCATCCCACAACGCGCCTCGGGCGTTATCGTCGAAATCCTCCGTCCGTATTGGCTGGTCTGAGCCAAAGGCCTTGTCCTGGGCCATTGCCACCCCGCCAAGGCCTGTCGAGACAACACAGATTCCCCCCAGAACCAGCAGGCAAACACACGTATTTTTCAGCATCTTTCGATCCCCCTTTCCCCCGTAAGGCGTCTGGGACAAATTCAACAGCGGACCGGCCGCGCACAGTGTCCGCCCACGACTTTTTTTTGGGAAATCCTTTTCGCGAAGCTGTCGCCGGAGTCCTCCGCCACGATCCATCTCGGACCGGGCCGGGAGCGGCCGGATAGGCCACCGTGCCCTATCCACTGCAACCCACGAGACAGTCGAGTCGGACCTCGACCGCCCCTCCAGATAACCTCTTTATTTTACCAAATCAACCCAAATTGTCAAGCCTCTCTTGAAAACCTGGATTTTTTGTTCCGTGCCCCGAATTGGCCCGAGACCGCCCAAGACAGCGCCCAGATCAGATCAGCCCTCTGAAAACAGCACCGTCGCCCTCGTGTCTGCCGGCGGTCTGGAAACCTCCAGGAAAGGTCTCGCGATTTGGGCATTTCCGGATCCTATCGGCGATCGTCACGGCTTTTACCGGCCTACGAGGTGCCGCCGGCCGAATGCGCAGCGCGATTTCCTCAACGGCGCTGCGAGACACCGGCAGATCGCCAGCCAGCCGATGACACACCTCGGTGATCTCGTCGGGATCGGCCGCGCCCGGGCCGGAATTGAGATGGTGTTGCCCGTCGGCGTTGTACTCGTCTCAGACTCGCGTCCGACGCTCTCCGGAGGATGCTCAATCGCCCGGGGCCGGCACCGGCGTCGTACGAAAAGACCAGAGCGGCCCTGTTACCTGGCCGTCTATATTCCGGGCCACCACGCGCCAGTAATACACAGCGTCCTTCCGCAACGGTGGCGGTAAATACCGCGGCACCACCACAGCCGTCGCAACCACTTCCAACTGATCCGGAGCGGTCCCCAGGTAGACCTCGAAGGACGGAACGGCCGAACTGAAATTGGTGGCGCGCGTCACGTCATCCCACTGGGCAACGCCTTCCTCCAGACATCCCGTGTCTGGACACGGTGACGATCGGTCGCAACCGGCCAGCACATCTTCGGCAAACGTCGGAATCCCCCGCACGAGCAGCCCGTCGACCACCATCGAGTCCAGGTTGATGACGGGCGATCCGGAATTGCCCCGGTACGCATCGACGTTCGCCTGGAAGTACGTCGACTCCGCATTCTCGCGTACAATAGCCCCAGCCGCATACTTCCGGGGCACGCCCCAGGGATAACCGACCATGAGAACCGGCTGACCGTCGGCGACCTGCCCCGTTCGCCGCAGCGCCAGAGGTGTCACCCCCTTGACGGCGCGGTCCAGCCGCACCAATCCCCAGT
>CP070782.1:1086678-1089439 GCA_020346325.1 Phycisphaerales bacterium | reverse complement strand
CCGTCGTCGTCCGCAGCGCCAGGCTTGCTGAGTTGGACTGGTTCGCCTCCATTGTCAAGACTGCCGATCCCCCACTCGAAGACCTGGACCGAGTCCCGCACGCCATAGACGCTCCCGACCAAGGCGCGATCTTTGACCAGGAGCAGGCGTGCCCCCGGCTCCAGCGTCACGGGCGGGTCGTCGGGCAAGAGCAATTCAATGCTCGGATGGTCGGGATCGTCGGTGAAACGCCAGGGGCTGGCATTGGTGAAATCGTACAACGTCACGTCGACATCGCTGATGTTGAGCAACTCAACATACTCGGCGTCACCAGCCTCCTGGGGATGGTACATGATCTCGCTGATGACAATCGGTCCGACACGTGGGCCGGCGTTTTCGGTACCCGGTGTGGCAGCCGCCAGCGCCACGAAATCGACACGCCCCGTGCTCGTTAGATGACGGCCATATGAGACCCCCGGGTCGGACGGTCCAAACGTCACACGTTCGCTATACCCGGTCAGGACGCCCCCAGAACCGGAATGCAAATAGAGAGTCTCACCGATTCGACTCAGCCCAAAGGGATCATGACATCCGGGGTCGTCTTCGTTGCCGAAGTGCTGATCGTCGGTCAGGACCAGATAACCATGGGGTGCAATGATGGTCCCTGCGGGAATTTCGTATTTGGCCAGCGAGTTACTCTGGTCACTGAGGAACCAGCCGCCGACGTCGATCGCCCGGTCGGTGACATTGTGCAGTTCGACCCAATCGGGAACGCCTCCGGCCGAATTGGCAAGAAGCTCGTTGATGACGATGGCACCCAATTCGGGCACCTGGCCGGCATCATTGAAGCCGGGTGATCCTCCCGCTGCGGCGCTGGGTCGCCATCCATCCTTCTGCCCCCAAACCGCCTCGTCGAGGTGTGCTGAGTCGCGCACCGTCAGAGAGAAGCCGACACCGTCGGTGATACCGTACCACGCATCACGGTAGCGGAACTTCTGGATCACCGCACCCGCTGCATCCTGCAATTCGATCTGCTCGCCGGCGTTGCTGAGACTGCCTGCGTAAGCTCCAGCAACCGGCAACCCTGCACCGTAGTTGGCTTCGAACGCGGCAGGGTCTCTGACCACCAGGGTATGCGCCTGTGGCGCCAACTCAACGTCGGGGAACGCGAAGTCGACGCCTTCGGTGAACCTGACCAGATTCAGATTGATCGTCTCGGCGCCGATGTTAGTCAACTCGATGTATTCGGCGTTGGGATCCTCGGCGTGATACATGATCTCGCTGATACGGAGACTCTCGGCCACCGGCCCAACCGCGAACGTCACCTCGCCGAGTGCGCTCCAGGTGTTGCCGTCGCGTGTTCGAGCCTTTACGTGCGTGCTCTCGGCCAAGGTGATCGGCTCGGTATAGCGCAACGCTCCCTCTGGCGCCGTCACGGCGGCCCGACGCATCGCGATCAACTCGGGCAGAATCAGTAGGTCCGAGCTAGTCGTGGAGGTGTTCAATCCCTGAATGGCCAGGACGTTGGCGCCATTGCGCAACTTCGGGAGCGAATCGCTGATATCGATGGACTCAAAAACGACCGCGTCGGTGTCGCTGTGTGAAGCGGTAGCGGTCGAATTCCAGGCCGGTGTGCCCTCGAAATTGCGGCGGGCCACTTCGCTGCCATTGAGGTAGGCAACGAACCCGTCGTCGTATCGCATTTTCAGGGTCAGGTACTCGAGCGTATCGCGGTCGCCCGAAAAGGAAAACGGAATCCGGATGTAACAGGAGCTGTTGACGCCGTACATCACGCGGTCCAAGTCCACGTTGAGATAGTCCTCGTACCCAACGCTGTGCTCGTAACCGACGCCGCCCGGAAAGCCCTCTATGAGCAGCCAACCCGCCTCGTTGAAGCCCCGGATATTCATCCAATCTCCCACATCCGGGCCTTCGGGGACCAGGACATATTTGGCGGCATCCGCACCGACGAGTGTCACGATGGGCATTTCCGCCGACGTCTGCAGCCCGCTTGGATCGCTGCCGTCCACGGTGTAGTAGATGTCGGCTCCCGCGCGCGACGAGACCATTTGTAGCAGGTCGCCGGTGGCGGCGTACCCGCCCTGCTGGTAGGCCCCGTTGACCGCGAAGATCGGGCCGTCGAAGGTGTACATTCCCTCCCGCAGACAAGCGTTGAGGAAGACGTCCTGGCGATTCGGTATCCAACTGTCGATCATGTAGGTATTCATGTTGGGAATGACACCCTGGAGTTCGCGACGCATTTCCGAAAACCGGGCGGTGATATTGGCCAGACTCAGGGCGCCGCCGTCATGGAAATGCTTGTACACCCGATCGCCGAAAAGCTGTCGGAACTGCCGGTTCGCCTTGAGGGCACGGTAGAGTTGGGCATTGGCATTGCTCTGGCTATTGAGTTCGCCAAATCGATCGACGTAGAGTTGATTCGATTCGAAGGTCCCTTCCGCATCCCAGGTGAAGAACTTCCACCGCCCGGTCGCGGAACGCTCAGCAGCTGCGGCCCAGTTGTTCTGAGGCCAATCCCAATCATTGGGCCACAGGCGGATCAGCAGATAGTCCACGAAAGAGACTACGTCGAGCTTGCCCATCATTTCCTGGTAGTGCGCGTCGAGGGCGAGATTGTTGGAACGGGCGTAGTTAAGCATGTCGTTCCAGGACTGCGAGTTGCCATCCCGAATGCCGTTCATCGTCATGACGTCCCACGGCGCGTCGCTGTCGAACCACTGTTGGCAGGCGTCGTCTTTGATGTGCTCGGTCGGGTTGAAAT
>CP070782.1:1078816-1086578 GCA_020346325.1 Phycisphaerales bacterium | reverse complement strand
GGAAGAACAGGCCCCACAGGTTGCTGAAGACAATGATAAACGCCATATGGATGGTCCAGCTCGAAAAGTCATAGGCGCCCATCCTGGTCTTGCCCATCCCGAAGAACATGAACTGCAAATACCAGGTGATACCGGCCAAGGCGCTAAAGAGGTAATTGCTTAGCAACGGAGTCTGGTGCGCGTTGACGTAATTGCCGGCAGTACGGTTCCTGAGATTCAGATAGATGCACCAGATGAAGTTCGTCGTAAAACCGCCGGCGAAGATGAAAACGTATACGGGGCTGTTGACCCAAAGCGACGCCGTGCCGCCCTGACCGGCGAGAACGGCGATAGGCTCGCCGGCCTCGATGGCAAAAGCCATGCACGCGCTCATCACGCCCGCGAACATCGCCACCAGGACCCCTTTGGTGAAGTTGAACTCTTTGATCGTCTCTTTCTTCATCTCCTCGGAAAGCTCTCTTTCCTTGGAAACCCCCGCCCATCCGCAGATCGCAATACCCGCCAGACAGACCAGAATGCCGGCCAGTGTGGTCAAGCCGGATGTCGTCGTCAGCAGAATGATGAACTCCTCTTTGAATATCGGCGGAACAATCGTCCCGAACGCTGCACAGAAACCCAAGGCAATCGCATACCCCAGTGACATGCCAAGATACCGCATGGACAAACCGAAGGTCAGGCCCCCGATGCCCCAGAGCACGCCAAAGAAATAGGTCCAGAAAATCGTGCTTGGTGGCGACTCACTGAGGACCGAGAACAAGCCGGGCACGACGAGCAGCGCCACCACCCACGGTGCAATGATCCACGAGAACACGCCGCCCACGAGCCAATAGCTCTCCCACGCCCAGTTGCGAACCTTCTTGAACGGAATGTAGAAACTCCCGGCCGCGAAGCCCCCGATCGCATGCAGCAGAACGCCCAGTGCAACCATCGCACGCTCCCACTTGTCGCTATTGCTTCCGTTCCTGTTTTAGCAGGAAAGGCTGGAACAGTCCGTACTCGACGCCGTGATATTCCCGTCCCGGTGGCGGGCCGTTCTCGGGGCCGCGTTGGAACATGCCGGGCCAGGCGCTGCCCAGGGCGGCGCCGTTATGGTGCGGCCCAAGCGTGTTCTTGAGTGTGCCGATGACGACGACGTCGATCTCGTTCTCGCCCCGCTTGAGCTGATCCGTGACATCGCACTCCCAGGGCGGCGCGACGATATGGCCCGCGCACTTGCCGTTGACATCGACGCGGGCCACGCTGCCATACCAGTCAGGCAGGCTGACCGTGTAGGTCCCCTTGGGCTTGCCCAGATCGAAGCGCTGGCGGTAGCGCACGCTGGCCGCGTAGAACGGATGGCCCTGCTGCTTCCAGCCGGGTCGGGCGCCAACGAGACCGCTGCCGTCGATCAGCCGGCCGGCCGTGCGGCCCATCGAGGCCAGTTCGCCGGAGACGCGATGGATCTTCACGCCCTTGACTGGCTGGTCCGTAGCAGTGACGAAACGTACTTCCGCCAATCCCACGAAACCGTTGTCGCGGGGATTGCCCTGGGTCGGGTAGCTGATGCCGTAATGATTTGAGAGAATCTCAAAACGCACGAAGCGGATGTCGTCGGATCGGGCATCGAGCTTCTGAGCCGGCGTGTTGGCGCCGGCGCGGGCCAGTTCAAACGTTCCCAGCTCCTGGCTGAACGAATCCGGTGCGCCGCTGGCCGAGCCGAGAATACGCAGCCCCTTGGTACCGCGTCCCGTCAGGTCACGGACATGCCCCTCGTTGTAGTTCCAGATTCGGACAGCCGTCAGATCAACAGATGCGCCCAGGTCGAACTCGACGAATGGCGTCCGGTCCTCGACACCGCTGTGGTAGCCAATCCCCCCGCTGAGCCACATCGTCCCGTCGGGACTGACGCTGTGTACGGGTGTGTCCTCGCCTCCGCGGATTTCCAGAGACCGATCGGGCACGATCACGAAACCTTTGTCGACAGGTCTAAGCGCGAAATCGCCCAAAACGTAGGCGGGCTCCAGTTCGTGATAGATCGTGAAGGGCTGAGCCGTGATGGTGACGATATTCTCACCGACCTTTGCGGCCTGAGCGATATCGATCTTGCCAAAGGCCTTGTCGAGCCACCAGTCCCCTTCCTGGGCCGTGACGGGCTTGCCGTTGCAGGTGATGGTGTAGAGATCGGTACGCTCGATCACGGCGGCAAGATTCTCCGGAACGGCCTGCTCGATTGTGAACTTGTAGCCGGCGGTGAAACCACTGCCGGCCGGGAAGGTCTTCGTGATGAGCTGGTCGCGCAGTTGCACGGCACTGTCCCACGGATTGCGCTCCATGCCGTTCTTCTGGAAGGCGAACCGATTGGCCCGGTAGAAGTAAACGTCTTTCCGCGTTTCACCGCCGGCGGTGATGTCGACGTAGTCGAGCGTCAAGACGTTGGGCTGGAGGCGCCGAACTTCGATCGCCCCAGGTTGAGCCTGGCAGAGGCTGGTCGTTAGCGCAGGCACTCTCGGCTGCTTGACTGATTTCTCGGAGAGAAAGAGCAACAGACTTCCTGAAGGCGGAAGGTTGAAACGAGCCGTGACAGCATCCTCGGTTCGCACGAAGGGATAGGGCTCGACCTTGCCGGTGTTCAGATCCCACTGTCGGACCCCCTTCAGGTCGGAGCGAATCGTTCCGGCCGAGGGCGATTCGATGCTCGTATTGACCAGCAACAGAAACTGCCCGTCTTTGACGCGGCGCCGATGGTGAAACAGGATGCCCCGGTCATCGGGGGCACGTTCGAGGGCAAATCCGTCTTCCGAACGGGCCAGCACCATTGCGGGGACGTCTTCCGTCTTGACGCGTTTCCAGCCCGCCCCCTTCGTCAGGGCCGCTCCGCGCTCGGAAGGCGATCCGTCCACGTACGCGGGCGCGTCACCACAGCACAGAACCACGCCACCGGCCTGCACGTACTTCTCCAGCAGTGCTATCGTCGGGGAATTGAGATTCTCCGTAAATGGAGGTAGAACAATCGTGTCGTAGAGACAGTGGCCCACCTTGAACTGCGCGCCTTCGACGGCGCCCTGGCGGCCGATGATGTCCTCACAGCCCACATCGTATTCGGCCTGGGCCCCTTCCAGCGCCATGAGCAAACCCTGGAACCGGCTGCCGATCTGGCCCAGCTTGCCAGGCGGCGTCGTGCTGCCCTGGTACATCCAGGTCGTCGTGGTCGGCTCCAGCACGAGGACACGGTTGATTTGGCGGCCCTGGGACATCACCAGAGACAAGCGCGTGAAGTACTCGGCCATCACGTGATAGGCCTCCCACCAGGGTTCGTGGTAAGAGAACGACTGTGGATGGTCGCGTTTACGCGCTCCACGAATCGTGATGTAGGACAGATGCTCGTCGAGCGTGTTGACGCCCAGCACGAGCAGCCAGTCGCCGATGCGTTTCATGTCCTCGAAGCGCAGGTCCCACCCGCCGGCTCCGTAGGCCTCGCAGAGCGTGCGGCGGCGCCCGAACTGGTTGGCGACGCTGGACAGTTCCTTGACGGCGCGGACGTTGCCAAACTGGGCATTGACGCTCTCGCTGTACTGATTCATCAGTGTGTCGATAGCGGGCCGCTGGTGCCAGGCGTACATGGCCATGTTGTCACCGCCGTGCCCGGCCCCGGGCCAGCCATGCTCCCAGTAGTGGCCCGTGAACTCCAGATCGTGCTCTTCGCAATACTCGTAGCAGGGCTGGGCCCAGCGCTCGATGAACAGTTCCAGCAGCAGGTTGTAGTAGTTGTGCCGCACGCGTTTCCAATCGCCCACAGGCTGCGCCAGGGACGGGAGGTGGTCGATCAGGTCGTATCCCCAGCGCTGGCGGAACAACTCGGGCAAATGGTCGGACCAGTGCAATCCGCCGGCCGGAGCCAGGTGCGGCTCATCGGTGAACCAGCCGGGCACACGCTTGCCGAACTCCTTGCCGATCTCCTCGCGGTAGCGCTCCATCGTGATCTCGATGAACTTCTCGGTGACGCCTGGTTTGAGCAGATCGACGTACCACTTGCCGCCGAACCAGCCGCCCGTCGGTGCCAGTCGCATGGACGCGACCAGGTAACGGCCTTTCGGGAACGCCTCCTCTGCGCGGACCCGGGAGGTGATGTTTTCGTAGCCGGAGTCCGTCAGGCGAAAGACGGCGACGATATCATCGACGGCCGCCGGCGGTGTCTCGGCCTCCTGCAACGACAATCCCTTACCCCGCGACTCGGGCATGGCCTCAGGGACCAGCCCGCCCGCGAAGCCCGACGGATACGAATTCTCATCGTAGATCCACACGTTCATGTCGAGCTTCTTCGCTTCGCGGAGGGCCGCCTTCCATAGCCGGAACCAATCGTCCGACAGGTACGGTGTCATCAGGCCGGGCCGGGGGTGCACGAAGACTTGCTTGACCTTCTGGCCCGCCAGGTCGCGCATCGTCCCGACGACCTGCTCTTCGGTCAGCAGGTCGTTCCACGTCCACAGCGGCGCGGAACTGTACTCCCGCGGCGGATGGGCAAACTGCTTCTTGATCCGTGAAGAGGTCACGGGTTTGCCCAGCGGGGTGAGCTTCTGACCAATCGCGGCTATGGGCGACAGAAGAACGAGCAGAAACAACAGGGACGCACGGTGTGCGGGGCACACGCTGCTGCAGAGGCGGTATCGCATCATAGAACGGACTCCAACTGGGCGTTTCGCTATGGACTACCGTCGGTCATAGTAAACCAGTCGAGGTCTCATCACAAGCGCCAGGTTTTTGGCACTTGTCGAACGAGCGAAAAGGGTCTAATCTATCGTCACAGTTTCACTGGTACCTGTCCGCAAGAATATGAGGAGACACACCATGCAACGACGCGAATTCCTGAAAACCTCGTGTGTCACCGGTCTGGCCACCCTGGGCACCGGGGCCGCTTACGGCCAAGCCGACCCGCCGCCGAAGCTGCCTGGTGAGTCGGATGCCGCCTATCGTCAGCGCTTGGCCCGCATGCGGGCGAGAGCGGCGGCGCGGCGGCGTACCGGCTCGGGACGCGATTTCATTGAGTTGCGGCGGTACGAGATCGAAACGGAGGCGCAGAAGGGCGGGATGGATGCGTTCCTCCGCGACGCGGCGATTCCTGCACTCAACCGGATGAGCATCGACCCGGTGGGCGTCTTCTATCCCTGGGAAGGGCTCAGTCCGATCTACGTCCTGCTGCGTCACCGATCGTTCGGTTCCTTCGTTGCTCTGACGCAGGAACTGGGCGAGGACGAGGAGTTTATGCAGGCCGGTGCGGCCTTCCTCGATGCCCCGGCTGAGAATCCGGCCTACAAGCGCATGACCAGTTCGTTGATGCTGGCCTTCGCGGGCATGCCGCATCTGGAGACGCCGACCAAGAGTTCGGGCCGCGTGTTTCAGTTGCGCACCTACGAGAGCCCCAGTGTCAAGACGGGCTTGAAGAAGATCGAGATGTTCAACACCGCTGAGATTGACATCTTCCGCAAGACCGGGCTGAACCCGGTCTTCTTCGGCCGGACCCTGACCGGCGACAAGATGCCTAACCTGACCTACATGCTTGTCTTCAACAGCATGGACGAGCGGCAGGCGAACTGGAAGCGGTTCGGCAGCAGCCCGGAGTGGAAGGCCTTGCGGGCCATTCCGGAATATGCCGACAAGAAGATCCTCTGCGGGATCACGAACCTGTACCTCAAGCCCGCGGGGTATTCGCAGATCTGAGGTTTCGCAGCGGTTCACACGCTACTTTTCCTGTCATCCTGAACGAACTGAAGGGTCTGGGCTGCGCATTAAGATCGCGCTTCATCCTCGGCCCAGATCCCGTTCGATCCCGATGTGAATCGGGACTCAGGACAAGCGCTTTGGTGTTGCCTCAGGATGGCAAAGTCAAGTCACGGTCGTCCGTGTCAATTGACGCGAGGCAGGACCGTGACGGCTCCCAGCCTATAGCGGTGGTGGCCGTCGTCATCCTCGTGAGGTAGCGCGATGGTCGGGGTCGCGTCGCGCTGACCCACGGAGACGTAGAGATCGCAGGTTCCGGGCTGGGTCACCGGCGCGAAGCCGTACGTCTTCTCAGCCACGATCAGGGTGGAGGTAACGGTCTGCGTCGGCGCCTCTCCGGGCGGGCCGACTTCCAGGTCTCTGACGTCGAACGATTCGTCGGCAAAAGCTGCCACGATGCCTCCTTGCTCATCCTTGAGGGCAAAGCCACCGAACCCGCCGGGATAGCATGGCGCCACGCCTGCGTTGGCCCAGGTGGTTTCGATCACAAAGGGTTCGCCCAGGCGAACCTGCCTGGGAAAGGTCGCTTCACGCAGTTGCAGGCGGTAGCCCATGCGGCGATTGATCTTGTCAATGATCGCGCGGTTCTCCTCCAGCAGAATACGCGGCCACCAGTGAATCGACATGTAGCTGGCGTGATATTCTTCCACGGACTTGAGCAACAGCGAACCGTCGCCCCAGGCGTTCTTGCGTTTGCTCGGTCCGTAGTGTTCATGCTCGAGTACCACCGGCAGCTTGGGCCAGAATTGCTGGGCCATCTCCGCATGGAACCACGAGCGTGGCGGCGGTTGCACGCAAATGCTGTCGTCGCGTAGCGTCACGCCTTTGGACAGCGCGTAGTCGGTGATAGGAAAATGCCTGCCCGGCTCGCCGGGCCCCGCGAAATCGTCGCTGATCGCCAGCAGCGTGTGCTGGAAGTGCTTGCAGTGGAGATCCACGTGTGCCTTGCGCGCCTCGAAATCGAAAGGCAGCTTGGAACTGGCCCACGAGTGCCCCTCGCCCCAGACCCCGAACGAGCCGATGTCGATAAACGCGACATTCGGATTGCCATCGTAGCGCTTGGCCAGGGCGGCCAGGAAGTGGTCGAGCTTGTCCAGAAAGACCGGGTCCTTGTAGTCGGGCTCCCAGTACGGCCCGTTCGGGTCAACTCCTTTGCCGACCGTGAAGTTATAACCTTTCGCGCCGGCGGCTTGGACCCACTGCGGTGTGGCCCAGCGCATCCAGGACTCCGTACTGCTGATGCGCAGCGCAATCTGCTTGCCTTTGTCGATCCAGCGCTGGGCGGGCGTATCCAGCAACGACCAGTTGAACCGCCCCTGCTCGGGCTCCAGGAACGACCAGGGGACGCGCAGATAGACACACGACAGACCCGGGAAATCGTCGAGGGTGTCCGACGGCGCCAGTTTCGACCCGTAGTTCGTGATGATGTTCGAGTAGAAGTGTAGGGTCCAGCCCATCTGCGGATTGACCAGGGCCCGGCCATGATCGACCGGATGAACCGTTTGTCGTCCCTCGGCATCGGCAGTCAACACACTCGGGGTTAAGGCAAGCGCGACGACCGCTATCGGCAGCACAACAATTTCCCGCATGAGTTCGTCTCCAAAGTCAGGGTAATCTGGTGCCGTTATCATGCGGGGACAGGCGTTGCCAGGTCAACGGAAAAAGAAGCGGGGCCCGCGCCGATGGGCGCGAGCCCCGTGATGCTACTGATCTTGGCTCGATACCGATTGGGCCTTGCTAGCGGTCACCGGCCAGGTAACGGACTTCGCCGGCCGAGAGAGCCCGGTTGTAGATCGCCAGGTCCGCCAGGGAGCCGGTGAAGTAGCCATCGGCCGCGTACTGCGACCGGCCCAGCCAGTTCTGCGTGGGCGTGCCCAGATCCTTGGGCAACGTCGCGGTTTCGCCGCTGTCGGCCAGGGCCCCGTCAACATAGAGAGACGCGGTCATGGTCGCGCTGTCGATCGTCACCGCCAGATGATGCCAGCCGGGGGGCAAGGTCGACGCGCTC
>CP070782.1:1075663-1078716 GCA_020346325.1 Phycisphaerales bacterium | reverse complement strand
GCCAGCGAGTACGAGGCGCTCGCGCAGAACGTGAGGGACTATGAGCCGGAACTGGCTCTGCGCGCCGGCGACGACGGCCTGGACATTTACCGACGCATCGGCACGCAAATCCACCGATACCTAAAACCCAACGGGGCCCTCCTGCTGGAGATCGGGTATGCCCAGGGCCCGGCCGTGCGTGAGCTGCTGGAAGCGACCGGGCTATTCGCCGAGATCATGGTCGAGAAAGACGCCAACAACAATGATCGCATCGTCACCGCCAAACGAACGGCCGAGGCGTAAGGCAATGGCCTGTTCAGTACGAGATCACGGTGTGGATCTCGTACGGCGCGAGCCTGGCGCGGCCGCCGAGATCGGTCAATTCGATCAGGCACGTGATCCCGAGAATCTGACCTTCGACCTTCTCCACCAGGTCACAGGCCGCCTTCATGGTGCCACCAGTGGCGAGCAGATCGTCGACCATGAGGACCTTCGCCCCGGCCGGCACGGCGTCGCGATGCACCTCGATCGTATCGGTGCCGTATTCGAGGTCGTACGTGACACCCTGGGTCTCGAACGGCAGCTTGCCCTGCTTGCGAATGGGAACGAAGCCGGCATTGAGGCGGGCCGCTACCGCGGTGCCGAAGATGAAGCCGCGTGCTTCGACGGCGGCGACATAGGCTACCCCAACGTCGCGGTAAGGCGCACACATGGCGTCGACCGCCGCGCGCAGAGCGTGCGGATCGGCCAGCAAAGGCGTGATATCTCGAAACAGAATCCCGGGCTTGGGCCAGTCGGGAATGTCGCGGATGAAGCGCGACAGATCGGTTTGGTCCGTCGTCATGGGCCTCCCTTCCAAGGGTCGTCGTGTCGCTGGGCACATCGCTTGCGCCGCCGAGACATCCATTGTCGTCGATGCGGCGACCAGATGCAAGCCATCAACGCGATGTGGACCGGAGCCGTCTCAATCGGCTTCCATGAACTCGTAGAGGCGGGTCAGGGCATCGCGTCGGATCTGGCGAATGCGTTCGCGGGTCAGGCCCATCTTGTTGCCGATCTCCTTCAAGGTCAGCGGGCGACCGCCGTACAGGCCGTAGTGCAGCTTCAGGACATCGGCCTCGCGCGGATCGATCTCGTCGAGCAGGCGCAGCGCTTTGCGTCGCTCTTCGTCCTCGACCAGCACGTCTTCCGGCCGCCCGGCACTCTCGTCCTCCAGCGTCGACTCCAGGGCGTGACTGTCGTCCTGGTCGTCGCCGTTGAGGCTCTCGCCGACGTTGCTGAGAACCTCGACGATGCGATAGATCACCTTGGCCTTGCGCAGGGGCAGATGCATCAGGTCGGCCATTTCCTCGACGGTCACGCGGCGTCCCAGACGGCTCTCCACTTCGGCGGCCGTGTGACGCCACTGGTTGATCAGGGTGACCATGTAGGTGGGCACGTGCACCGGCTGAACGTTCTCCAGGAGGGCCCGCTTGATGCTCTGCTTGATCCACCATGCGGCGTACGTGCTGAAACGCGTGCCCCGCTCCGGATCGAAGTAGTCGACGGCCTTGATCAAACCGAGATTGCCTTCCTCGATCAGATCCCCCAGACTGATGCCGCGGCCGGTGTACTTCTTGGCAATGTTGACCACCAGCCTCAGGTTGCTCCGCACCAGCAGCTCCCGAGCCCACGGATCGTTCTCAACGACCACCCGCGTACCGAGCTCGTACTCCTCCTCCCACGTCAACAGCGAAGCCTCGTCGATTTCCTTGAGGTAGTCTTTGAGTGTCACGTCGAATACTATGGTACCCTCCCGCCCGGCCGAACACCCTCCGGCTCCGGCCATCAAAGGCCAATCATGTTAGAACCCATCCTCCGTTATGCTGTTTGACACGGCTCCCAGCCGACATCATCATGCGACCTTGGTGAGACCGATCTTGATGACTACACTCTCAGTATCGGCCGGACGGGAGGGGCAGTTTAGCGATCGGGCCGCCGAACTGAACGCGATCGGCACAAAAACCTGGAAAGACGCATCAAGGGCGATTCAGGGGCCCATAAAGGCCATCCCACGGGAGCTACGCTCGACAAATTCGGACCTTGCGTGATGAAGAGGTGACGATGCAGGCAGAGAAATCGAAAGAAAGAAAAGGCCCGCGTCGCATGGACGCGGACCCCAAATGGACACTCCGATCACGACGGCGAATCCCCTTCAGATCCTGCCGGTCCGCAGGCGATTCCCACCGCCTGGCAAACTGGCCGAGACGACTTGACGGCAGCGCCGTGCGCTGCCGCTACGGGGCCGGGTGGCCGTACCCCACGTCGTCGATAAAGACCGTCCCGGTACCACCGGCAATTGGGTTGCCCCGGTCGCCGATGCCAATATACAGCATACTGACGTTCGAGAGATTGACGCCACCCGGACCGCTGTATGGAATCAGCCACTCAGTCCACCCAGAGCGTGCCGACAGCGCCGGGTCCGGATGGCTAACAAGCGCTACTTTGCCCGTGGAATCGTCAACCGCCACGTAGACCGACTCATCCAGTATTGACAGCAGAAAAGGGCAGGACAGCAAAATGTTGTCCTGCCCTTTGTTCGTTCAGCGCTTTCACAGATACCGACGTTTCGGGTACGTGCTCAGAACGCCTTGTGCATCGGTTCCGTCCGTCCGGCCAGCCAGGCGATTTCCTCATCCGTCAGCGTGACGCTGTAGATCACCGCGTCATCCACGCTGCCCGGGAAGGAACTGGTCTGCGTGATCCGGCTGCCAACGTGGACGCGATCCGACGAGATCGATAGGTCTTGGACATTGGATTTCGCGACGTCGGTGTCCATCGGGACGCCGTCGCCATAGTAGCGGATCGTCGTGCCATCGTAAGTCATGGCATAGTGGTGCCATTCCAGCGCGTCCTCGTCGGAGAAGATCGTCTCTTCCCAGCCCCAGCAATGGGCGCCGACGCCGCCGGGCCCGCCCAGGCTGCCGATATTGAAGTGGCTGCCATTTCCGCCGGTGCCATCGGCTTGCCCGGTGAAACCGAAAATAAGGGTCCAGTCGGGGATGTTTGTGTTGTCGGCCTTTGCCCAGCAGGCG
>CP070782.1:1071187-1075563 GCA_020346325.1 Phycisphaerales bacterium | reverse complement strand
TCGCATCAACGATTGAATCCACGATGGATGACAGGCCCACGAACTACATGCCGCCACGGGTCTTCTGCACACCAAACACCTTCGATTCCCATTTGCGAGAAACCCGGAAGTTTCCACTTTTCGCGAGGAAGAGCACAGGAACCGACCCGTTTGCTACCCAGGCAACGATCTCGGCCATGGTCAATGTAGGTTCGTGGGTTGACGCGTTGAAGGCTCCAACAGCCCCTGCATAACCGTGGCCGCCCCCCCCTCCAGCCGGCACCGAACTCTGCGAGGATCGCAGCCAGTGCGTTCCTCCGTCTTCGAATGCGCCATCGACCCGGTACAACAGGTCGCACCAAGGCGTAGACGAGTGGATGCGGTTGGCTCGAACAGAACAGAGGAGCCCGGTCGTGTGTGATCTGTCCGGGACCACAATCCACCACGACACGGAGGTCCGCTACCGATACAGGCTGTCATCGCGATGTCTGCGCAGTTGCACTTCAGAAAACCGCATTTTCCGGGAACCATCACGCCTCTCCTCACGTTTAGATGACTACATGACGCGAATCTCCTCATGATCATGCGGTCATTGGAGAGAAACTTGAAACACGAGCACAGGAATTGGGAAAGGATACGGAAATGAACGTAACCAAGCACACATCATTGAAGGTGGCGTTCCTACTGGCCGTGGTTGGTGCTATCAGTTGGTCCGTGACCGGCGTCGACGCGGCCTCCGCGGACAATCACGCCGGGGCCAAGGCCGGCAAGGTAAGCCTGGACGTGATCCATGGCAAGCAGCTACCGGCCGTCGAAGCGGCCGTGCAGAAGGCCATCGGGCACATCGAGGCCGGTCGCTCCCAGGCAGCGCTGGCCGAGCTGAAGCGCGTCAAGATCGCGCTAGCGTCGGTGCACAAGGCGCTCGGCCAGCACGTCCAGCCGAAGTTTGCCAACACGCTCTGCCCCATCATGGGCGCCCCGATCAACCCGGAGAAGGTCGCGGCGAATCTGGTGCGGGAATACAACGGCCAGAAAGTGGCCTTCTGCTGTGCCGGCTGTCCGGCCGCCTGGGACCAGCTCAGCGCCACCGACAAGGCCGCCAAGCTGAAGAAAGCCGGCGCCCAGACACAGCAGAACCACAGTCAGCATCAGCATTGATATTGATCGGGAACAGGATGCAGCCCCCTGCGGCTCACGTTGGATTCATCGCAATCACAGAGGTGAAGCACGATGAAACGAAACAGCTCACGCATCGCAACACTGACACTGATCGTCATGGCCACCGTGCCTTCTCTGGCGGGGCCAGCCGCGTGGGCTGCAGGGTCGACGTCCTCCGCCTCGACTGACGCCGAAGACGCGGTGCTGCCGGAACTGTCGGACGAAAGCCCTCTCTCCGACTATCTGGAGTATGCGGCGTTGAACAATCCGGAACTGGAAGCCGCCTTCAACCGATGGAAGGCGGCGTTGGAGAAAGTACCGCAGGCTAAGTCGTGGCCCGACCCGCGTTTCTCGTACCGTTACTTCATTCGCGAGATTGAAACGCGGGTAGGCCCACAGCGTCAGGCCTTTGAGATCAGCCAAACGTTTCCGTGGTTTGGCAAGCTGGACCTGGCCGGCGATGTCGCTATGGAAGCCGCCCGCGCGGCCCAGCAGCGCTATGAGGCCGTCAGGCTACGGCTGTTCTTCGAAGTCAAAGACGCCTACTACGAATATTACTACCTCGCTCGTTCCATTGCCGTGACACGCGAGAACGTGGAACTGCTCACGCACCTCGAAAGCGTGGTCCGCACCCGCTACCGGACGGCAGCGGGTTCGCATCCCGACGTGATCCGCGCCCAAGTCGAACTCGGCAAGCTCGAGGATCAGCTCAACAGTCTGACCGATTTACGCGGCCCGGTTATCGCCCGGCTCAACGCGGCGTTGAACCGGCCCATCGAGGTGGAGTTATCCGCACCGCAGCAATTCACATCCAGTCGGGTCTCGGTGAACGATCGCGCGCTTCTGGCGCGGCTGGAGCAAGCGAACCCACAGGTCAACGCGCTGGCCCATGAGGTGGAGGGCTACCGCCAGGCCGCGATACTGGCCCGGAAAGAGTACACGCCGGATATTAGCCTCGGGCTCAGCTACGTGGATGTTGCTCGTTCGCACCGCGCCAGTCAGTTCAGCGACAACGGCAAAGACGCAGTCGGCGCCATGATCTCGCTGAACATCCCGCTGTGGCGCGGCAAGTACAGTGCGTCCGTGCGCGAGGCTCGGATGAAGCGACGGGCCGCCCTGCACGAAAAGATGGATGCGACCAACCGGCTCAAATCCGAATTGAAGATGGCACTCTATCAGTTCCGCGACGCCCAGCGTAAGATGGACCTGTACGGGGAGGCCCTGGTCCCCAAGGCCATCGAGGCAGTCAAGGTCGCTGAGCAATCTTTCCAAACGGGCAGCGCCTCCTTCCTGGATCTGATCGACGCGCAGCGCACCTACCTTGAGTTCCAACTGGCCCACGAGCGCGCGCGGGCCGATCACGAGCAGAGTCTAGCGCGCATCGAGATGCTCATCGGTGGAGATGTGGAGTTCGCGGACCGAAGCGGCCCGGCGGAACATTGAGAACGAGGTGACATGATGGCAGGCTCAGATACAATACGCCAAGCAGCCCGCAAATTCGCAATGGCGGTGGTCGCCGTGATCCTGGTCGTGCTCGGCTTCTGGCTGCGCGGGTTCTTCGTCTCTTCCAGCGAACCGGTGGTGGATGCCCACGCCGGTCACGCGCACGCCGGCGCGGAGGCCGAGCCGCAAGTCTGGACGTGTTCGATGCACCCGCAGATTCGCCTGCCCGAGCCTGGTCTGTGCCCCATCTGCAATATGGATCTGATCCCGGTCAGCGACGACGAGACGGCCAGGGCTGCCGGCCCGCGCGAGCTGACCGTCAGCGCTGCGGCGGCCAAACTGATGGACGTTGAGACCGTGCCGGTCGAACGCAAAACCGTGAGGACCAAGGTCCGCATGGTCGGCAAGGTGGAATATGATGAGACGCGCCTCGCCTACATCACGGCCTGGATTCCTGGGCGGCTGGACCGCCTCTTCGTCGACTACACGGGCGTCCCCGTCCGCGCGGGCGACCACATGGTCTCGCTGTACAGCCCGCAACTGCTCTCGGCCCAGGAGGAGTTGCTGCAAGCCGTCAAAGCCGCGGCGAAGATCAACACCAGCAGTTCGAGCCTGCTGCGGGAGACCACCGAGGGCACGGTCCAGGCCGCCCGCGAGAAGCTGCGGCTCTGGGGCCTGACCGCCCAGCAGGTTGCCGAGATCGAACAGAGCGGCACCGTCGGCAATCACATGACCATCTACGCACCGACCGGCGGCATCGTGATCCACAAGAACGCCGTGGAGGGCATGTACGTCAATGAGGGGACGCGCATCTACACCATCGCGGATCTGTCGCAGGTGTGGGTCAAGCTCGACGCCTACGAATCGGATCTCGAATGGTTGCGCTACGGTCAGGAGGTGGAGTTCACCACGGTCGCCTATCCGGGCCGGACCTTCACCGGGACCATCGCCTTCATCGATCCAGTGCTGAACGAACGCACGCGGACGACCAAGATTCGCGTGAACGTGCCCAATCCGGAGGGCAAGCTCAAGCCGGAAATGTTCGTCAAGGCGGTCGTCCATGCCGACATCGCGGCCGGCGGCCACGTGATGGACGCCGCGCTGGCCGGCAAGTGGATGTGCCCGATGCATCCGGAGATCGTCAAGTCCGAGTCGGGCCTCTGTGACATCTGCGAGATGCCTCTGGTGACCACGGAATCGCTCGGCTACACCAGCGACGGTCTGGCAGTAGCCGAGAAGCCGCTGGTCATCCCGGTCTCGGCCGCACTGGTGACGGGCACGCGGGCCGTCGTCTATGTCCAGAAGATGGAAGGCGACGCACCAACCTTCGAAGGCCGCGAGATCGTGCTCGGCCCACGGGCCGGCGACTACTACCTGGTGCGCAGGGGTCTCGAAGAAGGAGAACTGGTGGTCGTCAAGGGCAACTTCAAGATCGACAGCGCCCTGCAAATTCTGGCCAAACCCAGCATGATGACCCCCCAAGAAGACGGGAGCCAGGAACACGAACATATGGGCCACGAGCAACCCGTTCTCGGCCCGGCGCTGCGCGAACAACTAAGCGCCGTCTATTCCGGTTACTTCCGCATGCACGCCGCCCTGGCCGGCGATGAGGCGCATCAGGCTATGACGGCGGCGACCGAAACGCTGAAAGCGGTCGAAGCGGTTGCTATGACGCTCTTCGATAACGCGTCACATGAGATCTGGATGAAGACCTCGGCGCAACTGCGCAAGGCTCTGTCCGAAGCGGCCCAGACAGATGACATCAAGACCCTGCGCGAAGACTTCTACCTAGTCTC
>CP070782.1:1066183-1071087 GCA_020346325.1 Phycisphaerales bacterium | reverse complement strand
GCGGGACAAGTACATCCTCATGAGCAAGATCTGGCCGCGGACCGAGTTCTGGTGCACACCGTCCGGCGGTGCGAAAACCGAAGTGAATCGCTTCCGCAAGGAACTGCGGTCCGAGGTCCTCGATATCTGCCTGATCCACTGCATGATGGACACCCAGTGGCCCCAGACGTTCGCCCGCGTGCGGGATGAACTGGCGGAGATGAAGGAGCAGGGGGCGGTCCGCGCCGTGGGCGTCTCCTGTCACGATGTGGGCGCGCTGAAGATCGCAGCCAAGGATCCCTGGACGGACGTCATTCTCGCGCGGATCAACAACACGGGCAAAGACGCGGAGATGGACGGTTCGCCGGCGGAGGTGGCGGCCGTGCTCAAGCAGGCCCGCGCCAACGGCAAGGTCGTTCTGGGCATGAAGATCCTCGGGGCCGGCAAGCTCGTCAAGCCCGAGCACAAAGACGCGTCGCTCAAGTACGTCTGGCAGAACGGCCTGGTGGATGCCATCACTGTCGGCATGATGAGCCCGAGCGAGGTTGACGACACCATTCGCCGTATGAACCAGGTGATCAACGCATAGGAGCGAGATCTCCACAGAACGCCCATCTCGATCGTTCCTAGAATCCCTTGTTCTGTTGGTGGCATAACGAAGTCGATTGAGGAATCAAGTCGACACGCAGCGCCGAATGGAGGGCGGGGTCCTGAGCAGTCCGTCATCGGATATCTGTCTGCGGATTCTCGTACCGGCGGATTAAAAGATGTCGCAGGCGGAAGGGGCCCTGTGGCGGTTTCCGCTTGCCACTCGGCTTGACGAGGGCGTCTGTGAGCACGTCTAGCCAAAGACGCATCGATGAATCGCGCGTTGCGGAGAAGCGGAGCTCGTTGCATCCCTGGGCCCGTCGGAAGGGGAGCGATTCCATTCTTGGCCAGAGGGGTCATAGTTCTTGGGGGCCTCTGACCCCTGTAGGTAGAATCCCCCGGTCCTGCGGCGAGGCAGCAGGCGTCGGATTCGAACCCGCAGGCGGACGAATCTGTGGATTCGGCGCACTCCCTTTGAAGGCACGACTGTTGCCTCTGTTTCAGAGGCTCTGAAACTTCGGCAGGGGCGCCATCATTACACTCACCAACCTGGATACCTGTCCGACCATAGGTCAGCTACATCGACTGTCTTATATTGCGATCAGGTAAAGCTAACGGCAGCCCTGAACCCAGTCCAGGGATTCCGGTTTGGCGAACATCGCCTCCGGTTGAGGCAGGAGGTCAAGCAACCTGGCAGATAGGAGATCCATGCGTTGGGCCAATCAAGATTCGAACCGAAGGCCGTTGCGGGCATAGGCAGACCGCTGTAATATCGGCTTGGTAATTGGCCACATGAGTTAACTGATCTCAGGAGCGGTACAATGGAACATACGCCCCCACGCCGTGCAAAGAGTGCCTCGCAGGCCTTTCTGTGGCCTCTCATAATTGCAGTACTTGCCACAGCAGGCTTGGCCAAACAGCTCTCAGGAAGCTCTGTACTGCAGTCGGATTCGTTTTATCACTACGTCGACCAATTCAATGCCGACGATGAGGAATTGTACGCACAGCATATACCGAATGAGCAAGCGTGGGCGTTTCTCATTGAGGAGATTCCGCTATTCGAGTGTCCCGACAAGGACATCGAGCGAACGTACTACTTCCGTTGGTGGACCTATCGCAAGCACATCAAGCAGACGCCGAACGGATTCGTCATCACGGAATTCCTTCCGCTCGTCGGTTGGGCGGGCAAACACAATACGATCAGCTGCGCTGCCGCCCACCACATCTATGAGGGCCGGTGGCTGCACGATCCGGTGTACCTGGACGACTATGGCCTATTCTGGTTTCGCAAGGGCGGTGCCGTGCGGAGCTATAGCTTCTGGGCGGCTGATGCCTTCTGGGCCCGATACTTGGTGACCGGGAGCGAGGGCCTCCTGCTCGATCTGCTACCGGACCTGATCGCCAACTACGCGCAGTGGGCCAAGAGCCGGCTCGAATCGGACGAGCTCTTCTGGCAGATCGACGACCGTGACGGCATGGAAATCTCCGTCGGCGGCAGCGGCAAGCGGCCGACCATCAATTCGTACATGTACGGCGATGCCGTGGCCATTGCAAAGATCGCGTTTCTCGCGGGCCGGCAGGAGACTGCAAGGCAGTTCCGTGAGAAAGCCGTACGACTCAAGGCACTGGTCCAAGCCAGGCTTTGGGACCCAGAGGCCCAGTTCTTCAAGACTCTGCCGCGGGACAACGATAGGCTTGTGGATGTGCGCGAATTGCACGGCTATACGCCGTGGTACTTCAACCTGCCGGAACAAGGGCATGAACCGGCCTGGAAACAGCTGATGGACCCGCAGGGTTTCTACGCCTCCTACGGTCCGACAACGGCTGAGCAGAGGCACCGCGGGTTTCGTCTATCCTATGAGGGGCACGAATGCCAGTGGAATGGCCCCAGTTGGCCGTATGCTACCTCTGTCACGCTCACGGCAATGGCACATCTGCTCAATAACTATGATCAGGGAGTCGTGGACAAGGCGGATTACTTCGATCTCCTGAAGATATACACCCGTAGCCATCGGCTTGCGCGTGATGATGGCCGGGTGGTGCCTTGGATCGACGAGAACCTCAATCCCCATACCGGCGATTGGATCGCGCGAACGCGGTTGAAGACGTGGAACAATGGCACGTGGGATGCGGGCAAGGGCGGCAGAGAGCGCGGCAAGGACTACAATCATTCGACCTACTGCGACCTGGTCATCACGGGCCTAGCGGGTCTGCGCCCGAGGCCGGACAATGTTGTCGAAGTTCATCCGCTGCTTCCCTCGGATGTGTGGGACTGGTTCTGCCTGGATAATGTTCTCTATCATGGGCACAAACTGACCATCCTCTGGGACCGAACGGGCGAAAAGTACGGACGAGGCAAGGGCCTTCGCGTATTCGCCGGCGGCGCCGAAATCGCCCACACGGATCTGCTCCAACGTGTCACGGGAACACTTCCATCCTCTGCAGAAGGGACATCCGCAGGTTGGCACAAGTATCCGGACAATCCTGTTCTGGGGGGCAGTCTTGGCACCTGTTTCGATGTTACGCTACTCAGAGAGGCCGATACCTATCGTATGTGGTATTCCTGGCGGCCGAGGCAGTCGGTGGCGTTAGTCGAAAGCCGCGACGGGATCCATTGGAGTGAACCCCAGATCGTTCTGGGGCCGAACCGCGAAACCGATTGGGAAAGCGACATCAACCGGCCTTCCGTGGTAAAGCGACAGAACACCTATCACATGTGGTACACAGGCCAAGCCCACGGCCAGAGCTGCATTGGCTATGCGACCAGTCCCGACGGTGTCCACTGGATGCGTCGCTCGGTCGAACCGGTGCTGTCCCCCGAAGAGCCTTGGGAGAAGGTTGCGACGATGTGCCCGCACGTGCTCTGGGATGAAGGCAAACAGCAGTATCGGATGTGGTACTCGGCCGGGGAGCAATATGAGCCCAATGCAATCGGCTACGCTACCAGCCTGGACGGTATCCACTGGACGAAACACAAGGACAACCCGATATTCTCAGCCGCCTCAGCTAGGCAGTGGGAGCAGCACAAAGTTACCGCCTGTCAGGTGATCCGGGCCGGCGCTTGGCACATCATGTTCTACGTCGGTTTTCGTAACGAACATTTTGCCCAGATAGGCTTGGCTCGGTCGCCCGACGGCATCACCAACTGGCAGCGTCATGGCGCCAATCCGATCATCTACCCGGTCCCAGACACCTGGGATGGCGATGCCTGCTACAAGCCGTTTGCGATCTTCGACAAGAAGAGCGACTGCTGGATGCTTTGGCACAACGGCCGCAACGGCGGCGTCGAACAGATCGGTCTGGCTGTTCATCCCGGCCACGATCTGGGATTCTCCGGCCAGTGAAACCGACGCCGATGCCCATCTCAGTCCCTCTTATCAGAGTACTGACTTCACTTTGGGTTTCTTGCGATGAGCATTAATAGACCGGGTATTGAAAAGGTCGTCCAATCTGCGACAGCCATAACCCTTTCTTGAAAGAGAGCCTGGAGAACCTGTGTTCTTGCGAAGCGGCAGATAACGGCTTGTGGAGGTGTATCGGGGGTTGTAGACAGCAGACCGCGAAGATAGGGCCCTGTTGCGGATATGTGAAAGCTACAACCACTGCGCTGACTCCGTCCAAAGCCAAATGGATGAGGTGGACTTGGAAGAAGTCGATCTGTCACACCGTGGATTGCAGACGCTCAACAGTCCCCTGCAACTGCGACCCTGGTACATGAAGAGCGTGCGTATCAACCGCCAGCTAAACTAAGGAACGGATGGACCGAATTGAGATTATGGTGGAGTACTTCATGGCTTAGGATTAAGGGCAATTATGAATCACATGATCATTATAGTCGTGTCCCTCGCCCTGGCTGTGCATAGTGTGAATCTGAGCCAGACCTCGTCCACACAGGTGCAACTGCACCCGGTTTCGCCGCAGGATCGCAGCGACGGGCGGGTATCCGGGAAGATAAATGGACGGGAGGCTCGTTTCTCCTACTTCAGGAACTTTCCCACTTATTACTACGACACCAACTACTGCCGTCTGGCAGCCGATGGCCCAGTTTGTGTGGATCTGACCATCCAGCCCGAATTCGAAAAGGCCTTTTTGCGCACATTGCTCAGTGACATTCCCTATGCGCGCGACGGACAGACCCTCTTGTGGCTGTCAAGCGGGAGTAGGACCGCTTTGGAACGGGCAAACGCGGCGTCAAAACCCTTTCCGGAGATGGTGCGCATGCAACCGGGGTGACACGGGCAGGGGGGCTGGGCGTCCGTACCCGACTGAGAGGAGGAAGTTATCGCTGTGACGTTGAAGTGTCGGCAGACTCCGCGCGTAGCGAGAGCACAAGACCG
>CP070782.1:1053947-1066083 GCA_020346325.1 Phycisphaerales bacterium | reverse complement strand
TATTTTCAGCAGGGCAATATGGAGAGCAACGGCAAATGCGTGAACCGAGACGGCCGGTCAATATCGTATCACACCGGCCCCATCGTCTGGGGTGAGCCCGGCACCAACGGCCAGCACGCGTTCTATCAGTTTATCCACCAGGGCACCAAGCTGATCCCGTGCGACTTCATCGCCCCGGCTCAGACGCACAACCCGCTGGCGAATCACCACGCGATCCTACTGTCCAATTTCTTTGCCCAGACCGAAGCACTGATGGAAGGAAAACCTGAGGAGGAGGTGGTCACGGAACTGCGCGAGGCAGGTAAGACCGAAGAGGAAATTGAGAAGCTGCGGCCCTTCAAGGTTTTTGAAGGAAACCGTCCCACCAATTCGATTCTGGTCAAGAAGGTCACGCCCCGCACGCTGGGGTCGCTGATCGCGATGTACGAGCACAAAATCTTCGTCCAGGGTGTGATCTGGAACATCTTCAGCTTCGATCAATGGGGCGTCGAATTGGGTAAGCAACTGGCCACGGATATACTGGCCGAATTGACGGGTGATGCGGAGGTCACCGCCCACGATGCCTCCACCAACGGCCTGATCAACGCCTACAAGAAGATGCGGCAGTAGTTACCGGCGACGCCTGGCACGCGACGAACCGGGCGGCGGACGCTGACTGCTCTTTCGTATCTCAATGGGAGCGGCATCAGGTCGCCACGGCTCTTCGATGTGAAGATGCTGCAGCGCCGGAAAGCGGCGCTGTAACTGCGTGGCGGTCTCGGCGCGAATCACCTTGTCCGTCACGACCGTCAGCGACCACAGCGACGGAAGTCCCGGCAAGTGCCGAACGGCTTGATCCGGAATGCGGCCCTCCAGTCTCAGACTGCCGAGACTATCCAGACCCGCCAGCGAGGCCAGGCCCGCACCCGTCCGACAGTCCAGGCCGCGGATCGTCAGATGCTTGGCCGCGGTGAGATTCTGCAGGTGGCGCAAGCCCGCTTCCGACAGCGCGTCGCCGCCATTGAGGATCACCCATTCGACGTCGCGCATCGTGGTCAATGAAGCCAGATCCGCATCCCGCAGATCGAGGCCGGTCAACTCCAGCGTCTTGAGCTTCTTCAGCGCTGACAGTGCCAGCGGCGTCTCGTCCGTCTGGGGCCCGTCCCGGGAGAATGTACGGACGCCCAACGTCTGGAGCTTTGTCAGACTCTCAAGTTGGTTCAAGCCATGCTTGCTCACGACTCCGCCGGAGAGGTGCAGGTGCTCCAGCTTCTTCAACCTCGCGATCTCGGCCAGGACCGGATCGCTGAAGTCATCGTTCATGCCCAAGCGCAGACGCTTCAGATTCGTGAGCTTGCCAAAAACCAGCAGGTCCTCCTGCGACCACTGCCCCCCCATCACCGACAACTCCTCCAGAGACTGTAGCTGCCCCATGGCAGAGACCACCTCCGGAGGCACGGGCGTCCCGATAGGCGGAATGAACCAGTTGACGTCAAGCGCCTTTAGATTCCGAAAAGATGGAAGGACGCGGGCGGCTTCGGCGCTTGGCGCCAACCCCTTGAGGCTCTCCAAATGCGTCAGCTTGCCCAGGTGTCGGAGCCCTTCAGCGCCCAGCCGACAGAACGAGAAGCTCACCTTGCGCAGATTGCTGAGGGACTCTAAGTGTCTCATCCCGGTGTCACTGAACTGCGAGTTGATGCGAATGAAGTAGAGTTCCTCCAGGCTCGCCAACTTGCTGATGGAGGCCAGGCTGGCATTGGTGAGCGTGCAGTTACTGCCCCAGAGCGTCAGGCTCCTGAGGTGTGTCAGACCTTCGAGGTAGCTGACATGTCGATCGGTCACGCCTTTCTCACCCCAGAGGCAGAGACGTTCGAGGCGAGGCGCATGGGCCAATTCGGCCAGGCCGCGCCCCCTGATCCGCCCCATCCGCAGGCGCAGCCAGCGCAGGTTGGGGACCTGCGCCAAATGTTTGAGGCCCACGTCCGTGGTGGCCGTCTCCAAATCGAGATACTCCAGCGCCGGCAATCCCCTGAGCACCGCCAGTCCCGCATTGCGCAGCGAGAATTCGCGGAGTTCCAGGGCCCGCAAGGACTGGAGTGGCTTGAGGTAGTCCATCTGAATGTCCGTCAGACCCGTCTCCGAGAGCCCGAGTACCCGTAGGCCCGTCAAGCGCGAGATCGGCCCGAGCACCCGGCTGCCCGCATCCGAGCGACGGACCAGACCGCTGACCCGTAACTGATAGAGATCGTTCGGGTCCAGTTGCGACAGGCCTGAAAGGTCCATCGGGTCGGTCGTGATTCGATCCGATAGGAAATGACGTGACAAGGCCGAGAGTCGGGACATGTCGGTCTCCGCCGGCCGCAATATGACCACCAGATGGAGTTTCCAATCGGCCGGCACGACCACGTCGTCCCGGGCCCGGCCCACAAAGTCGGGGTCGCCCGCCAGGCACACTCGCACCGGGTCGAAGCCGAAGGGATACGACAGATCTCGGCCCGTCTCCGCATACTCGCTACCCAGACACGGGTCCATCACGGATAGCCGTCCCACGTATTGATCGGTGGGAAAATGCAGAACTTTCGTCGTCGCGTGCCCCGCCTGTCCCGACGCCGGCGAGCCGGACAGGACGAGACAGGCCAACACCAGCATGACACAGGCGCCTCTTCCCATGCTAGCGGCGTCTCCTAGAACGAGTGGGTGTATGAATCAGCGTCGCCCGTGCACGGGCGCGCTGTCGGCGCAGAAGCGACGCTTGCCTCACCGGCCGTGTCGGTGGTTCCCACGGCACCAGTGTCAGCGATTGGAGATGGGGCAGTTCGGTGCGCAGACGGAAGACGGCCTGATCGCTGATCGGTACGCTTGAGCGCAGGCGAATGATGTGCAGCGTCTTCAACGGGTGCAGATATGTCAACCCGTGCTCGCCGATGCGGCAATCATGAATCATCAGGCTGTCGAGCCGGCGCATGCGCGCCAAGTGCCGCAGGCTCGTGTCGGTCACCTTCGGCCCGCCGCTGAGCTGCAAATGTTTCAGTTTGGTCAGCCGTGCTAAATGCGCAAGTCCCGCGTCCGTCAATCCACGGCCGACGAGGTTGAGATCCTCCAACTCCGTCAGGCCAGACAGACACGCCAAATCGCTGTCGCGCAACGTGTCGTACGTCACCTCATGCGACTTGCCGGTCCTGTCGACTTCCTGCCACATGCTGAGACTGAGGCTCCGCAGCTTTCTCAGGTTCGACAGATCCAGCACAGCGCCGTCCGGTCGGATGTCGGAAGCGTGCAGACTTTCCAGATCGGCAAGTTCGTTCAGGAGGTTCAATCCTGATATCGTGACGTCTCCCGAGGACATGAACGTCAGCTCGCGCAGGCTGGGCAGTCCAGCCAGGAGCTTCAGTGTGTCGTTGTCCAGGCTCGGAAATGTCAACAGGAGCGATTCAAGATTCGGAAGGCTAGCCAGCAACGCGGCCCCTTCGTTCGTGATCCCCATCCCTTCGATCGCCAGTTCACGCAGCGATGGCAGCTTCGTCACCGTCGCCAGCGACCGATCCGTCAGCGGCGAGCCACTCCACAAGCTGATCTTGAGGCGCTCCAGCCGCTTCAGGCCCGCCAACTGCTCGACGCCGGTGTCGGTGAATCCACCGGACAAATGGAGGTCATCGAGATTCGTCAGAGCCGCCAGATGAACCAGGGACGTGTCCGTAAGGAGCCTGAGATGGGCGAGGTTGAGCCCTTTAAGCTGGGGCATGTCTCTGAGGTACCCGATGCCCCGGTCCGTGATCTGATCTAGCCAGCAGATGCACAGCCGCTCGAGCGACCGGCTTTGGGCGAGTTCGCGCAAGCCGGTGTCCGTGATACCATGCGTATCGAGCCAGAGCACCCTCAGAGCGGGCAGTTTGGCCAGGTGAGCCATGCCCCGATCGGTGAAGGGCCCTTGCACGCCCAGGCGCATATGCCTGAGCAAACGCAGATTCGTCAGGGCTGCCAGCCCGGCGTCGGTCATCTGCGCATTGCCGTACAGGTCGAGCGATTCCAGATTCGGGAGACTGCCCACCAGGCGCAAACCTCGGTCGGTCAACTGATCGCGCGCGACGTGCAGGATTCGCAGTGACTTCATTTTTGCGATCTCGGCCATGCCCTCATCGGTCAAGCCCATGGGTGTATTGAGCTGCTCGACGTGCGGCAGCTGCGCCAGGCACCGCAGCGCCTGGGGACTGATGCGAATGCTGGCCAGTCCGAGTCTTCTCAGTCCCATCAGCCGGGCGATCGGCGCGATCAGATCGTCAGCAATGGTGACGGGCTCGGTCGCGAAGAATTGCAGACCGTAGAGATCGTTGGGTTCGAGTGCGTTGATCGCCTTGAGGTAGCGCTGCGGTGTCACGCCAATACCACGAATACACAGCGTCACGCGCTTGCCGGCCGGGATGTGGACCTTGCCGCGCGCCCAACTGTAGTTCTCCATCTCGGCGTAGATATGCCCCGGATGAAAGCCGTGGACCGTCTCCGGAATAACCAAGTCCTCGTCTTGAAGGTATACGACGCCCACGGATTGATCTTCGGGAAAATGCAGAGTCCTGGAGGGATTGCGCGGCGTGCGGCGTCCGACCATCGCGCCGAGAGCCACACCGTTGGACAGGGTCCCAAATGGCCCCGCCCCCGGCTGGCCCGACCACGTCTGTTCGGTGTCGGCCGGTTCCGATATCGCCGCCGAGATAGGGGCCCTGGAGACCTCCGGTTCGTCCGCTGCCATGCTGGCAAAACCTGCCAAGGACGTCGCGCTGCCGGTCGCCGTGGCCATATCCGTCTGCACCGCGGGCAAGGGCCCGACCAAGGGACGCGCCGAGCGCGCGTGGCGCACATACGCGGCGGTGGCCAGCGCAGCGACCAGCGCCACCAGGGCCAGCACGGCCTTGACGGCCGTGGCCTTGGTCACGCCGGCGGCGGCCGTACGCGTCATCCCGACCATCGCCATCTTGCCCAGACCTCCCATGACAGAACCCGACACCGCCTGGGCAGCGCTCTCGGCCAGCATGGTGCCCAGCGCCACGGCCGTGATCAGCAGACCCTTGCGCCGCAGGATGCCGCGCAGCCGTTCCAAACCGGCGTCGATCCGCCGCGAAATGGTCGCCTGTGAAACACCGTGCTCCCGGGCGAGCTGCGAAGTGCTCTTGCCCGCGATGAAGTGCTCCAGCAGCAGTGACCGCGACGTGCCATCCAGTGCATCCAGAGCCTGGTCCACATGCCCCGACAAGTCCTGCCAACTGCGAACCTCGAGCGGTCGAGCCCGGGCATAGACCTGCTCGCGCTGGCGCCGATGCACGCTGCGCCGGATCACGTCGATCGATTTCTGGGTGGCCACACGGTGCAGCCAGCACGCCAGCGAACCGGAGATGCGCCCCGCCTGGCGCGTCAGTTCGAAGAACGTCTCCTGGGTCACATCCGTCGCATCGTTGTCGTCCTTGAGCACTCGCCAACTCGTCGAGTACACCAACTGGACGTAGCGGCGAACCAACTCGGCGAAGGCCTCCGCATCGGCCCCGGTGGAGAACCGTTTCAGCAGGATGGCTTCGTTTTCAGTCATCGCCCGGGCTCCTGTTCCGGTATAGACAGAATCTCATTCTACAGGAAAGCCGCAGGGCCGGAGGGAATTATTCAGAAAACTCCGTCTCGCCAGCGTTAATACGGCACCCGGCCGTAATAGTTGCCCCAAGCCTCCAGCGCCGAGGCCCCCGGCAGGTCGGGCCAAGTCTCCTGGTGCCCGGGCCGGGGATAGAGATGGGAACAGGCGGGGTCCTTGAGGAACAAGGTGTGGCGCAGGCGATTCTCAGCCGCCACAGCGAGCCGCTCCCGTTCCTCGACACTGGCGGCATCTCCGCCGCGGCACAGATCGTGCCACGCGTGGTTCAGCACGTGTGCCAACGCGACCAGAGGATCGGTCTGGAACCACTTCCACTTCAGCCGCTCATCGGCCGGAATGTGTTCCGTCGACATCGGATTCCAGTAGAGCGTATCTTCGTCGTAGTCATAGTCCGAGGGTCCATGCGTCGGAACGATCCGCACCGTTTGCCCTGAGCCCTCCAGCATGTCAATCTCGTTCGCGAGGCTTTCCGGATCGAGAAGTCGCAGCGCCTGGATGACCCAGAAGAGCTGTTCGCTGTCACACTCGACCGACGCGTCCGGGCGCAGCCACGTGCTGATCCGCCAGCCAGGTTGATTCTCGGCGGCCCAGCCCGGCTCACGCGCGAAGATGTCCGGGGCCCAGTCGAACCACTGCCTGGTATCTATCAGGCCCCACCTCGGCCGCTCCTGGAGAGCGCCGTCGAGGAAACGCCCCAACGTCAAGCGATCTTCAAGCGCCCCGGCCTCGCCGCGGTATAGGAAGCGGTAGGTAATCCGACCGCCGGAAGCATCGCGATTCGTTGAAATCGGCAGGCCGGTCGAGCCGATCCGGCCGTTCGGGTCGTTCTCGGCCGGCATCTGAGGAAACCACAGGACAATCGGCACCGCCAACGTAATCAGCAACAGCGCCATTCCCTCCACCAGTCGCGTTCCAAATCTCGCCATCTCCCATTCCCTTTCCGCAACGAACCATCTCGCCAGGCGCCACGCGGGGCCAGGTACCCGCAGCCGCGCCGCCCCATCGGAGATATCCTCCTTCTCATAGGACGGCCGAAACGACAAATTGTGACAACAAAACACCTCCCGCACGCTGCATCTCTTGCTCTGAGCGCCCCCGTGCCATGCCACCGAGCTTCATTTCATCTCATAGCCGCAGGGGCGCGCGAGCCTATGCAAAATACCGCCATACAAACTGGCGCAAAGAACAAGAAGAGAGCCACATCCTTCTGACAGGATCGACCCGCCCCGTGAGCACTGCTATACGCCAGCCGGGTACGCGCCACATCTGGTTGGGATTCATGTGGCTGTGGGCGGAACCGAGGAATCGTTCTACCACTTTCGCAGTCGCGTCTATGATCGCGACCCCGCCCGCATCGGCTCGTTCTCCTGGATAGCCAAGAACTGGCTGCTGGGAGAAACAACTCACCTCTGGGGCAGAGTTAGAATTGTCGCAGCGCTGTACGGGAACGGCGTCTTGCTCTGGCCCGCCTTTCGGGAGATAGCCGAAACCGGTCTGGTTCCAGCCTTCGACGAGGATGGCCATCTCACCGAGAGCCCGTTGTCGACGGAGAACTATCGACGAGCCAGGATGAAAGAGATCGATTTCTGGATGTTCTGATCGTCGCCGGGATAAAGCGTCTGCCCGGGCAACGTCGCTCTTGGTACTACGGCGATCAGTGCCGGTCACCGTCGGGACCGAACAGGCCGCGCATGAACCATAAGGGTTTGTCGCACGGTAGTTGAAACCGGTCGAAGATCACGGGTTCCGTCGGCGGCGCGGGGGCCTGGGGCAGGCTCTGAGAAACGTCCTTGAGCTTCAACTCCAGCACGGCTACGTCGAACCAGTCGAAATCGGTGCGCGGGTCCTTCGCCTGCGCTATCAGCGTTTCAAGCACCCGTGCTTCCTGCCCCGGCCTATATCCGAACACGAACAATTCCGCGCCTTTTTCCAAAACTAGAAGTCGTTTCACGTTATCCATATCCAGCCTCCCTGTGCCTGGCGTCAGTGTTGCGTATCTCTTGGTCAGGTAAACCGATCGGCACGAGCGAGTACTCCTATCCTTAGGTGCCGTAAGGGGACGGGAACGTAACGCGACTTCTGCAAACCATTGACGTTGCATAAACACAGAATGGACTTTCGCAGGCACGAAGGAAGTGCGCGGGGCGCGCACCACTCACCACGGGCCAGGATCGTGCCAGGCCGTGTGTTGCATCGACAGGTGTTCCGCGATTCGATTCGAGGTTGCTAGGCGTCGGCCAGATCGTAGTTGGGGCGATAGCGCTCCTGAATGAACGCTTGCGCTTCGGGTGCGTTGGTCGCCTTCATGTTGGGCCCGTCCCAGAGAATCTTCTTGCCGGCGCGGATCGCGACATCGCCCAAGAGGACGAATTCCGTCAATCGGGCGCCGTAGCTGAAATCGCTGCACGCCTTGGGCTCGCCTTTGCAGGCATCGAGCCAGTTGCGATGGTGGCCCGGGCTGCGCGGCAACAACCTAGGGGGCTTGCCATACTCGCGCATCTTCGTCTCAGGGATGATGCGGGGCGAACCGCTCCAGCCGCCGCCCATGATCGTACCCTTGTCCCCGATGAGCAGGATGCCATTGCCACCACCGCCCAGGCGCCGTCCCTCTTCGAGTTCGGGCGGACGCGGGGGCTGCAGGTTGCCGTCGTACCAATGCACCGTCACCGGGCCCATGTCCTCACGCGGGCCGAACTCCCAGATCACGTGATTGTTGCCGCCGATGACTTCGGCATCGAGAAAATCGGTCTGCACGCATTCGACGCTGATCGGATGGCCCAGCTTCAGGGCGGCAAAGGCCGGGTCCAGGTTGTGAACGGACATATCACCGACGGCACCGGTCCCGAAGTCCCACCAGCCACGCCAGTTGTACGGCGCGTAGGCCGGATGATAGGCCCGGGGCAACTTCGGCCCGAGCCAGAGCCGCCAGTCGAAGCCCCTGGGCACGCTGGGCCGCTCTTTCGGTCGTCCCCGACCGCTGGACCAACCGCCGGCACTGCTCCAGGCGTGCACATCCTTGACCTCACCGATCGCCCCGTCCCAGACCATCTCGCAGGTCAGGCGATTACCCTCGTCGCTGCGCCCCTGGTTGCCCATCTGGGTCGCGACCCCCGCTTCGGCGGCCGCTTTCGCCACCGTGCGGGCCTCGTAGATATTGTGCGTCAGGGGCTTCTCGCAATAGACGTGTTTGCCCCGATGCAGCGCCGCCATGGTGACGTAAGCATGCCAATGGTCCGGCGTGGCACAGAGGATCGCGTCGATGTTCTTTTCCCTCTCCAGCAGCTTGCGGAAATCGACGTAGTCGTTGCACCTGAACTGCGGATTCTGCTGCCCGTAGTGCGCTTCGACCTCCGCCTTGACGGGCAACCGCCCCGCCACGCCGCGGTAATAGAAACGACTGTAGTTGGCCTTGTCCATCGGATCGGCCACCGCGACGATCTGGGCATCGTCCTGACTGAACAGCCCCCGCGCGTTGGTCCGGCCCTGCCCGCCGCAACCGATGACGGCGATGTAGACTCTCTCGCTGGGGGCAACGAATTTCGCGCCGCCCAGGACATGGCGAGGTACGATGGTAAAGGCCGCGGCGGCTCCGGCTGTCGCGCGGATGAATTGCCTTCGTGTGAGTTTCGCGTCTGCTCTGCTCATGCCAATCCTCGCGTTCGAATCTTGTGAATCATACCTGTGGCTTCAGGCAATTCCTGGCGCACGCGTTTGCCCGGCACCGGCCTTGCCAAAACCAGCAACCATCATACCACACTCGTCCCGTCACAACCATGACAAAGCCCTCGACTGCGTCCCTGCCAAGCCGAGCCTAAAAAAGACTCGAAATACGTATTCCCCACAATTGCGGGATCTGAGAATGGCGTTACGATGGCCGATGCAGGCGGGAGCAGACTCGTGGTCTGTTCCAGTACCGCCTTCGCCTTCTGGTAGCCGGCTGTGGGCAGGGAGGCTCACGGCCGTCCTCTCTTTGTCCCCACGGGCCACCGGTGTCGCCGAAGGTTGCCGTTGGCATCTCCTGTCTGAACGCAGTATACTAGCACCGGGTGCCGACGGATGTGTTACAGAGTTGCCTCCAAGTGGGCATCCCCGGCGCCGAACGCAATGGCGATAGATCAGGCATGAAGCCCTCCGGGCGACGTTCGACGGATTGTGGAGACAAGGCTGCGCAGAATGGTACAGGAAAAGGGATTGGATCGTCACGGTGTGGAGCGCTGCTGGCAAGGCATCATCCTTCTGGGACTCTTCGTCTATGCCTGGTGGGGAATCGAACCCCACTTGCTGTACTATGGTTTCGGCGTCTTCACCGCTTACCCGGTCTTCTGTTGGGAGGGCAGCTTCTTACAAGCCGTGTTGAGCACTCCGGGAGGACCAGTGAATGCCCTGGCCGCCCTGCTGGCGCAGAGCTACCACGATGATGCACTGGGCGCTCTGGCAATCGTGGCCGTGCTGGGCACGCTCGCCCTGGGCATCCAACACCTGCTGCACTCTATCCAGGCGGGAAGCGTCCGCGATCTGGCCTGGGTCCCCGCCCTGCTGGCCGTGATGATCTACAACCACTATGAAAACCCCCTGCCCGTACTCCTGGCGATCGGCCTGTCGATCTGGACGGCGATTCTGCAGAGTTTCCTGCCCATCAAAACCTGGCCCGGACGGGCCGGACTGTTCCTGATTCTCTTCGTGCTCACCTATTACCTGGCGGGCGCATCGGCCTTCGTCTTCGCGAGCCTCGTCTGTTTGACGGAAGCTCTGACACGGCGGAGAGCGTTCGACGCCATTGTCCCGCTGGTTCTGGCAGGTGGCGCCGTGTTCGTCCTGGGCCGATTTGCCTTCGACCTAGAGCTGGCATCGCTTCACACGACCGGCACACCCTGGGACCCGGTCGGCGATTCCAGACTCTCGCCCTTTTCGAATCTGCTCGCGCTGATCTTGTATGCCTATGCCCCCGGCCTGGTCATCGCGGCATCCCTGGGCCGCGTTGTGCTGAAAGCCGGCGCGCGTTTGCGACCCGCCGGGCGCAAGCGAAATACCCAAGCCGGCAACAGGCACAAAGAGGCCGAGGCAAGGCCCGCCCGGCGGTCCCGTTTGGCGTTTGGCCTGCGCCCGCTGACGGTGATTCTGACGGCCGTCCTGTGTCTGGCGTTATCGCGCTCGCACATCCGCTATGAGCGGGCGTTGCACTATCACGCCCAGCAGCGCGACTGGGATCAAGTCCTGACTTTGGCGCGGCGCATCCGCGGCAGACATCCGTTTGCGCGTTCGGGCGTCTTCGATATCAACCGGGCGCTGGCCCACCGGGGCCTTCTCGGTTCCGAACTGTGCGCCTATCCCCAGAATGACACCAGGACACTGTTCTTGAGTTTCGACGACATGACAGGACGCCTGCAACATGTCAAGCAACTGGAACTGTTCCTGGATCTGGGCTGCGCGAATGCCGCCGAGAAGAACGTGTATGAGCTGCTCGACAATGAGGGGCCTTCGCCCCTCGTGCTGGAGGCGATGGTCAGGGTGCATTTGGCCAAAGAGGAACACGAATCGGCCCGCATCGCGTTGCGCGCCTTGGAGAAGTACGCCGGCGGCGGTAGGTATGTGCGACGATGGCAAGACGCCGTGGCTAATCCCAACCAGGCTCAAGTCCACACGTGCCTTCAGAACTGGCGCCGGGCGCGCCCGATCACGGATCACGCCGTGATGGGGGTGTCGTTTGAGCCAACGCTGAAGCGGCTGCTACAGGACCACCCGGATCATCGTCTGGCGCTCGAATACCTCATGGCGTACTACCTCCTGAAGCATCAGCGAGCCCGGTTGGTAAGCTGCCTGCCTCTGCTCAGAGCCTTCGACTATCAGAAGCTGCCGCGCCACTACGCCGAGGCCTTGTTGGTTCATTCCCTGGAAACGCGCACGCCCGTGGATGCCTTCGGGTGGACGATCGAACCCGACCTGCGCACTCAGTTCAGAGAAATCCGGGCTATTGTGACCGGCACGCACGGAGACAATCAAGCCGCCTTCGACAAACTGGCGCCGAAGTACGGCGACACCTACACGTTTTACAGCATGTTCAACGTGTGCGGCGTGAAGTGAGGCGGCAACAGCTCCCGCGGACTTTTCGGACTCCCGGAACCGGACACAAGACATTTTTGGCCATTATTCCTTGCGGGATCGCATAACTTTGGGGAGTCAGGGGCATACGCTTCTTTTTTGTGGGAACATTCTTCTGTCTTTTCGGCAGTTTTTCTGGTAAAATGAAGGGTTCGATTGCATGTTAGAAAAATGGGGCCTTTGACCTAATTCTGCGGGGCCTTGCACGACGATACGTCAGGGCCGTACCTGGGGGCCGAAGAGTGCAATTGCGGAGGAGTGCTTATGAGAATAGCCGTACTCTGTGGGGTGCTTTTGCAGCTACTATGGAGCCCCGGCGGGTGGGCGGCCGATCCGAACTGCGACCCCAACGATCCCGACGCCCTGCCGTGCGATTTTCCCGCCTTGACCGCCCGTGTCTACGATGCCGGTGCCCTGGCGCCCGGG
>CP070782.1:1050733-1053847 GCA_020346325.1 Phycisphaerales bacterium | reverse complement strand
ATCGCCTCAAGAACGCGGCGTAGTTCTTGCCACTTGGATTTTGTGTTCTCGCCACGCGCGGAGTCTGCCGATATTCCAGCATCACGGCGATCACTCCCGCCTCTCAGCCAGGTACAGACGCCCAGCCCCCCTGCTTCCTGCCACCCCGGTCCCATGCGCGCCTCCTCCGGAAAGGGTTTTGACGCCGAGTTTGGCCGCTCCCAAGCGGTCCTACTTCCCCTTGACAGCCACAAATTGTACCGCCACAAGGCGGCCCGATCCCCGTTTGACAGGCGCAGGAGGAAACGTTTCTGCGGTGCTCTGGCATCGCCAGCTGTCAGAGTTCTGCACACCGGTAGGTATACTGTCGTCTGTTCTGAGGCTTATTCCTAATGATCCAACGGCGTCGATGCTGCCGGAGGTTCTCCAGAATTGCAGGAATACGATCAAGAATGCCCATGCCAGCCGTGCAGTCCCAGCCGAGTCTTTCTCGCGTGTACGTCGTATCCACGATCCAGGGGCGATCGATGTATTTCATCATCCAAGGCCGTTCATACGGCGCCTTTCCAATCAAACAGCCAAGCATGTACCTCACAGCGACGCCTATGCTTGCTGCGATTGGTGGCACATAAAGGGGCCGAATAGGTGTGCCTTTCCAGGCGTTCGAGACCACCGCCCACAAATCTTTATGCAAGACGGCACCGTCTTGACAGGCGAGCAGGACTTCTGAAGCACCAAGCCGTTCGTTTTTGTCGAGACAACACCTGACCAGAGCCACTAGATCAGCCCGGTGTATGTATGGAAACCCGGCGGCGCCGCTGCCCGCTAGTATCCGGTTCATAGGAAACCGGCTGGTCCACATTCGTATAAGGCTGGATAGAGGCGGCAACTCGCACCAATCACTGAAGACGCCGCCAATCCGCAGCATGATCACAGGTAGGCGATCCGATGCCTCCCGCAGCATCTTCTCCCCAACTGATTTTGACTCCGCATATGGAATGTAATCCGCGGTAGGAGTCGCCTCTGTTAGAATGCCGCCCACCACAGGTGGCAACATCGCTGCAATGCTGCTAGCGAAGACAAAACGCTTGACTCGCATCTCCGTCGCGCATCGGAGTAAGTTGGCGGTACCACGGATGTTGGTACCGTCGTATTCTCTCCACCGACGCGTTCCAAAGCTGTAAAACGCGGCGAAGTGAATGACGAAATCAACACGGCCATACTTTTCAGCCGTCGTACGAAACAGGGCTGCAACCGCACGCTGGTCCGAAAGATCCATCTCATGCCATATTACGCCTTCAGCCGCTCCCAGAAGATCGTCGGTGGGTCTGCGCCGGTCAATGGCAATGACCTGGTGATCCCTCGCGAGGTCAACCACAACCACGGAGCCGAGAAACCCAGCTGCCCCGGTTACGATGATAATGGAACGATCCATCAGGTCCTTTTCTCAATCTCCTTGATCAAGTTGCGAAAGTCCAGGATGTGGAAGGGAAGGCACGCGTACCGATACGGTTTTCCAAACGCGCCCACAGGTTGATAATAGCGGTACCACTTGTTCAGTCAATCACTGATCACTGTTGGGCATTGAAGTCGATCCACCTTTTTCGCCTTTTTATAGCTGGCGTACAGTGATACGCTCATAGGATTGCCGATTTCGCGGGATTGGCAGGTAACGGGGTGTTCGGTTGTAGGGCAGTTGTGGTGAGGTACGCCCGAGAGCAGTGGACTCAGCGCCGCAGCAAGGATGCCTCTTCATCTTCCCATCCTCCAATCTCATCACCATTCCACAGACCACGCGCAAGAACGACCAGACGTCATTCTAGAGTAGGCTGGACGACATCGCCGCGGGCCTGAGCTTCGGCGTTCTCGTAAGATCCAAAGAAATCGGAGTTGCAGTCAAGCCACAGGGCAATACGGCGAAAGTCTTCCTCCGGGAGTTGCATGTCGTGGTGACCATGGCTGAGGATTTCGTACAACTTGGACGCTAAGGTGCCGAACTGCCCGGGCACGGTACGTGGGGTGGTCCATGGATCGTATGTGTTGCGAGTGCTACCCACGAAAGAGGCGTACTCTCTCAGATTGCTGTAAGAGGTGTATCTGTGATCAGGATCCTTCTCCCATTCGCCCCTTCGTAGGTCACATGCTTCGCTCTCCTCCTCGTGGCAGGTCACGCACCGGCGTTCCAGCACCGGCTGGACGAGACGTGGAAAGCTGAATGGATTAGAACCCTCAACATCCGGTTGAATACGTGAAGGTGATCTGCGGAACGCCAATGGGAATCTCCCGTTCGCGGGCGGTGCTGAGTGATGGGGCTCGTGGCATCCTTGGCAGAACAACTGTTGACCGGGATGAACATATGTGTCGGAGCGCATGGATTGAACAGCCAAGCCCCTCTCGTCCAGCGCCTGGAAGTATACCGCCTTTCCAGTTGGCAAGTAGAAATAGGCGCTGCCATCGGCCTCCACTGGCACTGTGCCGAGGACGGCTCGGGCTCCTTTCTCATTGCCGTAGCCAATTCTCGGCTCGTTGATCAGCGGGGTGGTCTTGGGCAGGACCTGAATGATTCGAAGGGCCTTGATACTTATGCCTTCAGGAAATGGATAGAGGCTGTTGTATACATTGACGACGCCTCCAGTAGCTGCTTCGGACGTGGCGGGCGCCTGCTGTTTCGGAGCGGCGGCAGAGCCAGTCAGTGCTGGTGGTTTCCTTCGGGGCCGCACCGGAATAGGGCTCAAGCACGATATGTGGGGGTCGCGGTAGATGAGTTCTTTGTTACCGAAAGCATCCAGCAGGTAGATTCCATAATTGTTCTGCCTTCCCCGGGGGGCGCTTCCTCGGGCGTCGTAGACACACAAGTAGAAGTACTCGTCAAGCGGCCAAGGCGTAGCGTACACCTGGCCGTTGTTGAAACTACTCTCGGCCTCAGGAAACGGAACCTCTGGAGTGACGCGTTGGACAGGTGCCATCGCATCGTCGTCTTCGACATGCGGGTCGATCAGGACCAGAGATCCGTAGGCCTGGCCGTGATGGGCAGCGGCCGTGGCGACGTACTTGTGGGAGCCGGGAATGGCCCGGAGATCTAATTCCATGGTCGGGCGGGCGTTCTTCGATTCAGCAAAATTGCCGTGTATCGCT
>CP070782.1:1047368-1050633 GCA_020346325.1 Phycisphaerales bacterium | reverse complement strand
GTCCAGATAGCCGGCGTTGAGTCGAATCTTCGGCTGCTGCGCCATCGTAGGATCATTGTACACGTAATACGGCCCGACGCGTACCCCTTGTTTCGACGGATGTGACGAGCACCAGCTCTGTTGCGGACTGGTCCACAGCAGGTTGGTGTTGGTCGTCAGGTAGAACATCGCGTCCTGCACGACCAAGCGCGTCTTGCTGTCGGGCCGATTGGGGCCAGCGAAGTGAGCCTGGGCCTTGTCGACGTGCGCCGACTGTTTGTGGTTGTAGCCTTGATAGCTCCACAGCAGGGTGTAGGTCGAGTGCAGGGGGGCGTAACCTCCGGTGCGATAAAAATCGCCGTAGGTGCCTTCGGCTGTCAACCCGGAACCGGCCGGGGGCCAGAGCGTGTCTTCGCGAATGGCCGAGAGCGTGCAATTGAAAACGCCCACCTCGGGCAGATAGGGCGCCAGATATTTGCCGGCGTAGTTGTACGCCTTGTTGCCCATGTCGCTACGCGCTCCCACCTGGTTGCCGAACCAGTTCAGTTCGTAAGGCCGGTGGTAGTCGCTGGGAACGGTGATGGTGGACGGATGCGGCGGCAGTATCGAATCGTTGTTCTCGGCGTAGGCCACCAGGCCGAAGACCAGCTGCCGCATATTGCTGCCGCACGAGATCATCCGCGCCTGCTGTCGAGCCTTCTGTAACGACGGCAGAAGGATCCCCATCAGCAGGGCGATGATCGCGATCACCACCAGCAGTTCGATCAACGTGAAAGCCCTTGGTCTCATGGACTCCTCTCAACACCGGTGCTGCGCGCATGCCGAACGTCCCAGCCGCAGTTACGCAAGTGGTCGTCGAAAAGGCCGACCAGCACGTCCACCTACGATGATACAGGCGATCACCTCCGACTGCAACATCCCCTGCGATGCGCGGGGCGAATGTCTCGTCAACAGTCGTGTCGGCAACGACTGTGGTGATTTCTGGATTGCCGGCGAGAGGCCGAGCGAACGGCGCTTCGCTCTCGAAGTCTCGTCTCATATGAGTTAACTGCCGCCTTTGCAGCAGGTTCCGAGGGTCGCTCGGCTGAGGTGCTGGGCGTGCGTCATGATGCACGTCTCGGCGCCCTACGCATCTTGAAGAACGCAGAAGGGGCCAACCTTCAGCCCTGCTACGCGGAAGCCCCCGGCATCAGATCGAGCAGGACCACCACGAGGATGGTCAACTGCGGCCCCAGGGCGCCGGCCGTGAGAATCGAGACGATTGAGTTTGGGCCCTGTGCCCGATGATGTGACGCGAGCGCATCAGCGTTGCCGTTCGGGGGGCACGAGCTGTATCTCGGTTGGTTTATCCCGGTTGCAGATGAGCCGTTCGTTCTCCACCTTCAACTCGACCACCTGGATGGAGCTGCGCCGCTGTTCGTACCCGTCCTTGCGGGCGTCGGGGCCGCGCCGACCCGGGTGGGTGAAGTAAAACAGATAGACGCGGCCCTCGTTGACCAGCGTGTACGCGTGGCTGCCCTTGACCTGATCGTCGGGGCCCTGACCGGGCGTTTGGAGTAGATTGCCGCCCGACTGGCGCTTCCAGTTCAGCGCATCATCCGACCGATAGACCGCCAGCCCGTCCCAGACATCAGTAATCATCCAGTAAGCACCGCGCCAGCGAAACACGGTCGGACCCTCGCCGCCCTGATCGCCCACGGCTTTGCCCTTGTCGGTCCACGATTTCAGATTCGGGCTGTCGGCGTAGTAGATGGATTTGCGGTCGCGCTCGTTGTTGTACCACATGCGCCAGGTGCCATCGGCGAGTTGCAGCAGGCTGGCGTCAATCACACGGTCCGATGCCAGTTCGATGGTGTTCACCAGCGTCCACTGGCGCAGGTCCGCGCTCCTCAGATGTACGATGTCGCGCGGGTGTTGCCAATTTTCGAAGATTCCTGGAACGACCGTAAGGAACATGTGATGCGTTCCGTCAGGTGCGGTGATAACGTCAGGGGCCCAATACGTGGGCTCGTCACTGGTGATATCGGTGGTCAGTCCGATGTCGGCCGTGCCGATGTATTGCCAGGTGCGTCCGCCGTCGGATGATTCAGCGATCCCAATCGCTGTCCCGTGGACCCACGCCACGCCCGAGAGTCCCGGCGCCTTGGCCCGCCGGTTGGTGTAGAACATCCACCAGCGCTGAACGTGCGGATTCCAGATGACCACCGGATCGGCCGCACCGTCGTACACCGGGTCGCGGTACAGCGGCTTTGGCGCCACGAACCCGCCACCTTCCGACTGGGCCCCAATCACGCCGGCACCGAACGTCAGCACGGCTGCGGCGATCCCTATGATAACATGACAAAGAGTCGGTTGATTGGATCGTGATTTCATAAACGTATCCCTTTCTTTCCCTTGCTCGTGTCGCGCGTGCTGCGCATTGCCGCATTTTACCACAGTATCTTCTGGCGATAAATCACGTTGAAGGGCCGCTTTTTCTTGACTTTCACGATGGCGAATCCCTTCTTCTCATACAGGCGCTGTGCCGCTGCTCCATCCGGGTCATCGGACGTATAGAGGCGGAAGTAGCGCTTGCCCGCCTCCCGGGCCCGTTCGATAGAGAAATCCAGCATCATGCTGCCAATTCCCTCTCCGCGCCGCTCGGGCGCCACACAAAACCATCCCAGCCAAACGGCTTCCTCGGCATCCCTCAGATAGGAATACAGGCCGGTCGTGGCGATGACCTCGTCGGCGCCCTCGTCCACGGCGCCCCAGAAGGCCGTGAGGTCCTTGACCCGAAAAAGCGGCAGTCCCAGACGGATCAGGAGCGATCGCCTGTGAGCGTAGGCCCAGAGGCTTAGCCGCTCGGACAGGCTCTGATACGGAAACACGCGATCGACCAGTCGCTGTGCGGACGGGACCAGTTCATTTGTAAGTGGCACGATCTGCATCGAGCAAATGTCTCCTTGATCGCGACGATCACCCGCAATGTCTCGGCACGACGTTCATGACCTCGGCGCCGGGGCTGTGAAGGCATTGTACTTTCGATACTCCAGTGGGGCAATCGGACTTGTCTGGGTGCGACCAGGTGAAGAAGCAGTGGGCAGCGCGGCGGCCATCGGGTAAAATGCGTACTGGTACAGCCAGGGCCGGCCGCCAGCCCGGAAACGCTTAAGAGCGCGAGGAGATTTGGATGGTGACGGGCAGAAGACGTGTCTGTGGCTCAGCAGCGTTGGGGACGATGGTTCTGTTCTGCGTGTTTGTCACTGCGGCCGGTGCCTCAAGTGATGGTATGGTGACAATCCTG
>CP070782.1:1043390-1047268 GCA_020346325.1 Phycisphaerales bacterium | reverse complement strand
TCAAAGACATGCAACTGATACACCACGCCGATCCAGTGGGTACCGAACCTCGCCAGGCCTGGTCGGACAGTTTCGGCTTTCGCCAAGGAGGGACTCGCTCAGTTGGTCTGGCCGTGTTCGAGAAGGCTACCAATCCCGACTACCCCGGCGACTATATCGAGTATCCCTACTTGCCCTGGTTCCAGCCAGCGTTTCCCGCTGGGGGCACGCGCTACGTACTGAAACAAGACCGTCCTTTGATCCTCCAGTATCGGCTGTGGATCCGACCGGCCAGCAAGACCGATGAAAGTACGTATCGGAGACAATGGCAGGCTTTCAACGACTATGGGACGGCAGCGCCGGATCGTTGGTAACCGGGAGCATCGTTGGAGGTTCGGTATGACCCAGGCTACCTCTCCTAAGAAGACCGAGGGCGACAAGGGCTTCAAATTGATTGAGTTGCTCGTCGTCATTGCGATCATCTCCCTGCTCATGGCGATCCTGATACCGACATTGAACATAGCCAGAAAGCAGGTGCGCGGAACTGTGTGCATGGCGGCCCTCAAGCAGTGGGGGCTGTGCTATCAGTTGTACGCGCAAGATCACGACGGGAAGCTTCCAGTTTTTGTCGGGGGCACGGTCAATACCACGTACATGGAGTCCCTTCGAGCCTATTACGCCGATATCAACAAGATGCGGACATGTCCTTCTGCTACGCAGGTCGCGATCGGGAACCCCACGGGCCTTCAGGCACGCAGCTTCTTTGGATACACGCGCAGTGCTTGGCAGATCGATGTGGCACAGGCCGAGTGGATGGCCGATAGCGACTGGGGCATTGGCAGTTTCGGCGAGAATTCATGGATTCGCAATTCGCTGGATGCTGGCGGCAATCGTCTCCAGGCCGAGCAGGCCTGGGCGGCGATCGACGTCAAGAATATCAAGGACGTGCCGTTCATTGGAGATGCCCGGTGGAACAATGCCTGGCCGACGACCGACGATCCGGTGCCGGCTAACGTGGGGACCGAGGAGGAAATGTTCAATATCGGCAACTGGTCGCGCATCGTCTGTTATGTCATGAGACGCCACCGCGGCGGGATCAACGTTTGCTTCGGTGACGCCAGCACCCGCTATGTCAAAGCTGAGGATCTGTGGACACTGCGATGGAATCGGCAATCGCGGCCGGTCGACATTGGTGACGATTTGAACTGGATGACGAGTTGGTAGGCCACGGCACCCCGAAGACGCTTGCTGCAAGAGCTCAGTTGCGAAGATGGATCAGAAGTCCAAGACAAGGAGAAACGAGCATGTTCAATGTCCAGCAGGTATCAAGACGCAGTTTCATTCGCAACGCTGCTGCGGCTGGCATAGTTGTCCCGTACTACGTCCCCGCTAGCGCTCTAGGCCAGGCAGGCCAACCGGGTGCCAACGACAGAATCGGCGTCGGTCTGATAGGCTGCGGTGGCATGGGCCGGGCTAATCTGAACGCCTGCGCCACCAGGACTGATGTGGTGGTGGCTGGCGCCTGTGATATCTGGAAGCCTCGTCTCGATGCGGTGGTAGCCCAATACCAGGATACGGCCAAGCCATACGATGATTATCGCGAGATGCTGCGCGCAGACGACATCGATGCGGTCATTATCGCAACGCCTCCTCACTGGCATTGTCGTATGGCGGTGGACGCCTGCGAGGCAGGGAAGGACATTTATCTTCAGAAGCCGATGACGCTTCACGTGGGTGAGAGTTTTGCGGTCCGCAATGCTGTGCGCAGACACCGACGGATCTGCCAGATCGGTACGCAGATTCATGCCTCGGAGAATTACCGCCGCGTGGTGGAGTTCATTCGCTCGGGCAAGCTGGGACCGATCAGTGTGGCCCGGACGTTTAACGTCATGAACCAGGGGCCCAACGGTATTGGCAATACGCCCAACAGCGTGCCGCCGCCGGAGATCGATTGGGACCTGTGGGTAGGTCCCAGTCCGATGCAGCCGTTCAATCCGTTGATGGTCAGGGACGCCTACTACAATTGCTCCTTCATGACCCCGAGCGGCGGCTGGACACCCGGCATGGCCCCGCACATCATCGATTTGCCCGTCTGGGCGCTGGAACTGAGCTACCCTGAAAGTACGTACTGTTCCGGCGGTCGCTACATTGTCAAAGATGCCGGCGATGCCCCCGACGTGCAGGAAGTTCTCTGGCAGTACCCCAATTTCACGATGACATGGATGATGTCGTTGGTCAACAGCTTCGCCTTTGACTTCGGTCGTGGAACCCCGGCGCGTCGGCTAGGGATCTATTTTCATGGGCTCAATGGGACCCTGTACGCCGACTACGGCCGACATGAAATCATCCCCGAGGGGGACATGTTGAAAGATACCCGGCCGCCGGAGCAGTCCATTCCTCCGTCGCCCGGTCACGAGCAGGAATGGCTCAACTGTATCCGCAGCCGGGAGCAGCCGAACTGCAATCCCGACTACCACTGCAAGATCGATGTGCCGATCTGCCTGGCCAACCTGTCGATGAAACTGGGTCGGACTATTCGCTTTGATCCGGACACGGAGAAGATCGTTAATGATAGTGAAGCCGCTCGCCTAGCTGTCCCCGAATACCGGGATCCCTGGGAATTCCCTAGTCAGTACATCTGAGCTGGCGATAGGTGTTGAGAAGGCCAGGTCACTTGGGCAGGGGCCGTATTATGTTGACTCATTGGTTGATATCGGCGACGTGGACTGCCTGGGGGCTAGGTTTCCCAGGACATGAGAGGCGGGTGCGTACGGCGAACCGTACCAGCAGTGGACCAACACAAGCCCCGAAGCGCGCAACAGGCGCGCCCCAAGTGGAAGGCGTGTGAGGGAACTTGCGCTCACTGCTCCGGTTCCGTAAACCGACGACGAAAAACGATAAGTCCCTGTCAGAACAGCAGGTTACCGAACCCCGCGAAATCGACTTGGCGGAAATCTTGTCGTCTTTTCCCGATTTCCGGGAGATCGTGGAGGCCTGGCCGAGCTTGAAACCGACCACCCGGCGGGATATTCTGGAGACCGTGCGAAGAGAGATTCGATTAACCTCGACGACGGCGTCGACGTCGTCGTCTGGGGCTATTCTGGAGGGCGCGCGAAGAGCGCTTCGCCCACCCGATAAAGCAGCCCGCCGACGGGCGGTGCAGGAGGCGCTAACGAGAGCACACCGAACGTAGGACATCCACAGGCCGGGGGCCGTCCTTCGGGGCGGCCCCTTCCTCTACGGCCTCACCGCCCGGTTGTAGGTGCGAACCTCGTCAACCAAACCGGACCAAAATGTTCCCCTGCAGTGACGCTTCCACAGCCAATGTTCCCGCCGCCTATCGAGCTTTCTAATCCGCGCTGTGTGTCCTCAGCTACGGGGGACGACCGCATTCCTTAATCGTCTGTTCACCAGGCACATGCAACGCGGCATAAGGCCAGCCTTTTGCCTGCCCCTGTTTGGATCCGGCCCGTCCGGGTCCGGTCAATAGTACTTTACTCGCCCATTTCCTATGCAGAGAAGCAGCCTGTATCGCCGGATATCTTGTTGTCAATCACGATCTACTCGCCCTGCGGCGTCTCTGGGGGAAGCATCGGCAAGCGTGTTTCCGTGACCTCGAAGTCGGTCTCGAAAATCGGCTCCTCGTCGCGGTCCGGGAACCCGTCCCTGGGATCGGTATCCTGGTCATGCAATGCCAGAGGCTCACCGCCCCACGGAAACACAAAGTCAGGGTCCTCGCGCCCGCTGTAAAGCTTGGCGTGGCCGGGGATCTTCAAGTTCATTCCGCTATCCGTGACCGTCATCGTTCCGGTGAAGACCATGATCCAGACGATTTCGCCGAATCCTGGATCATGCGCCCCGGTCGTCCCGTATCCTACGTAGGTATAGTCCCAGGTGTT
>CP070782.1:1034631-1043290 GCA_020346325.1 Phycisphaerales bacterium | reverse complement strand
CCTAGCCAACGCTTTGGATACCGCTCACGAACTCGGCGTACCGGTACCGCTCTCCAGCTTGGTGATGGAGGCCATGCAGGCGCTGAGAGTGGGCGGCAACGGTAGCGACGACCACGGCGGAATAGTCCAGTTCTATGAGAGGCTGGCCCAGGTTCAAGTTCGACAGTCTTGAGTAACCGTGCGAACCTGTGGGCTTGGCATGAATCGAGATATGCGTACACAGGGGATCGCAACACTTACCTTCCCGTGCATCCTGGAGAGAATAAAACATGGACCTGAAGGACAAAGCTGTACTGGTAGCAGGCGGAGCTGGTGGCATTGGCCTTGGCGTTGCCCAAGCGCTAGCCGCTGAAGGCTGTAAGGTGGCGGTGGCGGATGAGAGCGAGGAGGCTCTCAATGATGCCGTCAAGTCGGAATCCCTGGTTGGTCGCCGCTGCGACGTCACCGACCGTGCACAGGTAGCGGAGCTTCTGGATTGGTTTGCCAAAGAGGTCGGCTCGATTGATATCCTGGTCAACAGCGCCGGGATCAACGTTGGAAACAGGATGATGACCAACATCGATCCGGTCGACTTCGATCGTGTCATGGCAGTCAACACGACGGGGACATTCAACTGCATCTACGCGGCCTTGCCAGTCATGCGAGACAAGGGTGTCGGGCTGATCGTCAACATCGTATCGCTGGCGGGTTTGCGTGTGATGCTCTTGGCGGGTATGCCGTATTGCGTATCCAAGTTTGCAACCGGGGCATTGGGGACATTCGTGAATCTCGAAGAGGCAACCAACGGTATCAAGGTCACGAACATCTATCCGGGCGAGACCAACACGCCGATCGTTGATAAGCGACCTACGCCGCCACCACCGGAGAAACGAGCGGCAATGCTCCAGCCCGAGGATATCGCCGCGTGTGTGGTGGCCGTCGCCAAGCTCCCGCCCCGCGCCGTAGTGCCCGAACTTGTCATAACGCCGCCTCACATGATGGTTGGCTGACACGCGAAGAACTAGGCCATGAGACAACTGACTCGCCGAAGATTCGTCAGGAATTTGACAGCCGCCACCCTGGGCCTTAGCGCTGCGCTTTGTGTGAGTCCGACGGCGAAAGTCCTGGGCGCCAACAACGATATCCGTATCGCCATAGTCGGCCTTCGCAAGAAGGGCAAAGAGCACCTAGACATCTTCGGCAAAGTTCCCGGCGTTCGCATCGTGGCGCTCTGCGACTGTGACACGCAATTTCTCGATTTCGAAGTCGATCGATTTGCACGTCGCGGGCAGAAACCGGCTCGGTACGTGGACTATCGCAAACTGCTGGACGACAGGGACATCGATGCTGTAGTCCTGCCGGTTCCTGATCACTGGCACGCGCTGATGACCATCTGGGCATGCCAAGCCGGCAAGGATGTGTATACCGAAAAGCCCCTCTCCCACAATATCTGGGAGGGCCGCAAGATGGTCGAGGCGGCCCGCAGATACAAGAGGATCGTCCAGACCGGTAGCCAGGATAGGTCAGATCTGGGGTTGCTGGAACTGGTTCCATACATCCAGCAGGGAAATCTTGGCGCCGTGAAGTTCGTCACGGCCATCAGTTACAACCTCCGCGAGAGTATCGGCCGAGTCGACGGACCCCAGCCTGTCCCGCCGACGTGTGACTACAACCTGTTCCAGGGGCCGGCTCCCCTGGTTCCGCTGATGCGCATGGAACTGCACTACGACTGGCACTGGTTTTGGGACACTGGCACAGGGGAGGTCGGTAACCTCGGCGCGCATAATGTCGATGAGAGCCGATGGTTGATTGGACGCAAAGATGTGGCCCCCAGAGCCATCAGCATTGGTGGTCGGTTTGGCATGTACGACGACGGCCAGACACCCAATACCCAGATAACCTTCTTTGACTATCGACCTGTCCCTATCATCTACGAAGTCCACGGCCTGCGCAGACGGAAAAACCTACGCGCTAGCGACCACTACAGGGGGACGAATTTCGGTATGGTGATCCACTGCGAGGGAGGGTATTTTGCCGGGGGCAGAGGCGGCGGCTGGGCCTACGACAACCAGGGCAAGAAGATCAAACAGTTCTCCGGCGAAGGCGGCATGGATCATCAGGCCAATTTCATCCGGGCGATGCGAAGCAGGAAGATCACCGACCTTCGTGCAGACGTCCTCGAAGGTCATATCTCCGCCACTCTCTGTCACATGGCCAACATATCATATCGCCTGGGTCAAATACGTCCGGCTGACAGGATCAAGCAGGCCGTTGCGGACAACGACATTCTGGCCGAGGCACTGGAGAGAATGCTAGCGCATTTGTATGCCAACGAGATTGACCTGAAAACTGAACCCATCACCGTCGGTCCAATGCTGAACTTCGACGGAGCAAAGGAGCAGTTCGTCGGTGACTCCGGTGACCTGGCGAACATGTTTTTGCGTCGAGACTACCGTGAGCCGTTTGTCGTGTCGGACGAGGTATGATATCCTCTTGTCCGACTCTGGCCCGATCGGCAACCACAGCACAGGAGATTGTGAAGGATGGATCGGAGAGAAGCGCTTCGTTCAATTGCGGGCGGACTAGCCGCCGTGGCTGTCGGAAGTCAGGCAAGTATCCACGCCACAGAGCAAAAACACAAGAAGCGTCTTGGCATCGCCAGATTCAGCTACCACATACGAAGTAGAGCCGAGCAAACCGGAGCAGTTCCCTCACGCATCACCGGACCGCTCGACTTCCTCAAGCACTGCCACAGCATCGGGGCAGGTGGTATCCAGGACAACATTGGGAGTCGAGATGAGTCATACATAAGTCGGTTGCGTCGCTATGCAGAAGATCACGATCTGTTCATCGAAGGCTCGACTTCTCTACCACGTGATTCCTCAGACGTCGAACGCTTCGAGTCGCAGCTTCGCGCAGCCAGGACCGTCGGCGCGCGCGTCGTCCGCATCGCCATCGGCGGCCGCCGTTACGAGCAATTCGACAGGCTTGAGCAATACCAGGCGTTTGCAGATCGGTCGTGGAAGTCGATCCAGCTCGCCGAGCCCGTAGCCGCACGCCACCGCATCAGGCTAGCGATCGAAAACCACAAGGACTTTCGTGTGCCGCAGAAACTTGGCATGCTCGAGAAGCTGGCCAGCGAATACGTCGGTGTGTGCATAGATATGGGCAATAGCTTCGCGCTGTTGGAGGATCCGATGCAAGTGGTGCAGGCCTTTGCACCCTGGGCCCATTCGGCGCACGTAAAGGATATGGCCGTCTGTGAGTATGAAGACGGCTTCCTCTTGGCTGATGTCACCTTGGGTGATGGCCTCCTCGATCTGCCGAAAATGGTCAGCATCCTCGAGAAGGCCAATCCGAATATAGAGTTCAGCCTCGAGATGGCCACACGAGATGCACTCACGGTCCCATGCCTTACCGACAAATACTGGGCGACATTTGACGATGTCTCAGGTGCGGACCTTGCCCGTGCGCTTCGATACGTTCGAACCAACGCCTGCGATGAGGAGGCGTTGCCAAAGGTAAGCCACCTGCCTCTCAGCCAGCAGGTCGAGCTAGAAAAAGAGAATATCAAGAAGTGCCTGCGCTATGCTGCAGAACGCCTAAATCTGTAACCAAATCTAGCAGCCAAACGGAGAGCCCAGAATATGGATCCCCTACTTCTTCTGGTAATCGGCGTCGTTGCCGTCATCGCAATGATCGTTTTCCTGCGGGTTAATGCCTTTGTCGCATTGATTGGTGCGGCACTACTGATCAGCATAATGGCTCCTGGCCCTATAGCGTCAAAGGCCGCCCGAGTGGCCGGAGCTTTTGGTGGAGTCTGTGGAGGCATTGGCATCGTGATCGCCCTGGCAGCAGTGATCGGCAAGTGCCTGATGGACAGCGGGGCCGCCGACCGGATTGTGCGGGCGTTTCTAAAAGTGCTTGGTGAGAAACGCGCTTCCTGGGCCCTCATGAGCAGCGGCTTTGTGCTTTCTATCCCTGTCTTCTTCGACACCGTCTTCTATCTGCTCGTCCCGCTGGCCCGATCACTGTGGCGACGCACGCGCAAGCACTACATCCTCTACGTCTCTGCCATCGTCGCCGGAGCAGGGATCGCCCACACGCTAATCCCGCCTACCCCTGGACCGCTGTACATGGCCGCCCAATTCAAGATTGACATTGGCATGATGATTTTGATCGGGATCCTCGTGGGTCTGCCAACTGCCGCAGTCGGCGTGCTCATCTGCAAAGTGATAAATCACTTCAAGGACATACCGATGCGACCCTACAGCGGTCAATCCGAGCCAGACCCACTCGCCGATGAACAACTCCCTCCCCTGTGGCTCTCGTTGCTGCCGGTCGTCCTCCCGGTGATTCTGATTGCCGCTAACACGGTCACAGGCATGATAGCGACGGCGGCGCACAAGCAGCTCCTTAATCAGGGTCAGATTCTCGACTGGTCCAGCATGTGTGGACAATTGGCAAAAGTCGGCACCGATGCCGCGACCGGTCCGGTCAAGTACTTCCACGACAATCTGCCCGCCCCCGTCCAGCAGTCGCTTGCCGAGGCTGCCGAGTTAGGGGCCTTCGACGCCGAACTGCAAGACGCCGTTGAGAAAGAAGTCGCGCGCCTCGTCGGTGCCGAGCCGTTCCTGCTAGATCGAGCGTTCCTGGGCGTGGCCTTGTCTGACCCCGCCACGCGTCTGTTGGACGACGCCGCTCGCGAACTGCCGACCGAAGATGCTTCTCGCTTCCGGAAGTACTTTCGCAGTCAGGCTCTCAGCGGAATGATAACCGCAGGCCGCGGACGAGATCTTCTCGCTCAGGTAACGTCTAGACTGTCGGAAGAGCAGCAGAGGCTGCTGAACTGGCACACGCTTGAGACGGCCTTCTCGGGCCAGGTCCGCCGGACCCCACAAGAGCACATCGCCAGCGTAACTGCCGTCACAGGCAACCCGAATCTGGCGTTGTTTCTCTCAGCGCTCATCGCAATGTTTACATTGGTGCGCAGCCGCGGCTTGTCACTTACGGAACTGGGCAAAACAACGGAGAGCGCCTTGATGAGTGGTGGAGTTATCATTCTGATAACCGCCGCCGGAGGCGCCTTCGGAGCTATGCTGCGTGCGGCCGGTATTCAGACATCCGTCGAGCAGTACATTGGCTCCGGCCAGCAAGCCGGGATTCTGATACTTCTGCTCGCCTTCGGAGTGGCTGTCCTCATCAAATTCGCGCAAGGATCAGGAACGGTATCCATGATTACCACCGCGTCGATGTTCGCCGCCATGGGAATCACCGCCGAGATGCTCGGCTGCAACCTGGTGTACCTGGCGATGGCCATCGGCTGTGGCTCTTTGGTCGGCGATTGGATGAACAACAGCGGCTTCTGGATCTTCTCAAGAATGAGCGTACTGACAGAGACTGAAACTCTCAAGACCTGGACCGTCCTTACGGCAGCATTGGGTATGACCGGCCTCGCTTTCACGATCCTCTTTGCCAAGCTTATACCGCTGGTCGGATAGCGGCCGGCTGGAACTGCCTGAAACAGTGATGTCTGATCTGTGAGGATTGCCAACGGGGGACCACCAGACCTCCAATATCTTGAGCATTCAACCAGGATTGGCGCAGCCAACACTAAGGCTGAGAGAAGAACCATAGTCATTGACGAGTCATGTTACGATGTAAGCTCATCGTGCTGTCGTAGGAGACAATCGCTCATTATGGATTCAACATTTAAGAAGCGACTACTGGATATGGAGAGACTCATCGGCACGGTCGTCACAATCGCCGCGCCGGACGTGGCCGATGTACTCTCCCGCCTGGGGTTTGACTTCCTCTGGATTGACGCCGAGCATGGGGCTTTGGACCTGACACAAGCCCAGATGCTGGTACAGGCAACGGCCGGACGGTGCTCCACGGTTGTCCGCGTGTCCAGTCAGGATGAAGCATGGATCAAGAAAGCTCTGGACATCGGCTGTGATGGCATTGTGGTTCCGCACGTAAACACCGAAGAACAGGCTCGCCGGATAGTGGAATTGAGCTTCTATCCGCCTGTCGGAACTCGCTCACTGGGAGCGGCGCGGGGGCAAGGCTATGGAATCGACTTGCCGCATGCTATTGAGCAAGCCAACGAGCAAACGGCGGTAATCGTCCAGGCGGAACACATTAAGGCGGTAGAAAACATCGAGAGCATCGTCAAGGTCGAGGGCGTCACGGCAGTTCTGATCGGGCCATACGATCTGTCTGGCAGTCTCGGGGTTCTCGGACAGGTCGACAATCCGCAAGTCCGTGAAGCCGTCGTCCATGTTGCAGAGGAGTGCCGTAAGGCGCGCATGCCTGTGGGCATCTTCGCTGCCGATGTGGCCGCGGCACAGCAGGCACTGGATGATGGTGTAAATATGGTGGCGATGGGCCTTGACATCTTCTTCCTGTGGCAGTCCGCAAACAAGGCTTTGGCCGATCTTCGAGAAACTGCCTGGGAATGAGCAGGCGAACAGAGGAACTCAACTAGCACTATCCCTTCTCCGACGTGAACATCGATGTGGCCTTCACATGAGGACATCCAACTGCCATCTGTTCCCCTCCAGGGATTCGCGGGCTGGCAGTGATTCACCTTCTCCATGACGTTCCGGATATACGACGGCGTGTAGATGTCCTCATCCGTCCCTCCGGCTGCATGACTCCAGGCGCATGACGTTCGAAACGAAGAACATCGTCACCATCGACACGAATCGGGTTGAGGTCATATCAACGGGTCGCATGTGTTGCTCCTCATATCATATCCCAAGGGGCCCTCGGATCACGCGCGAGTAGCACGGCAGCTTCATTGTCGTCGATGAGAAGCTCCTTCTCGGCATCCCACCGCAGCTTTCGACCGGTCTTGAAGGCGATGTTGGCGAGGTGTGCCACGTTGGAGGCCCGATGCCCGTCTTCTACATCCGCCACGGGACGTTTACGGGAGCGCACGCAATCGATGAAGTTCTGCAAGTGCGCCAGCTCGGCGGCCCCAGAGGCTCCGGCCTGCGGCTTCATCCGGTACAGGTCCGGAGCCCCCTGCGCATCGTCCGGGGCCAACAGACCTGGTCTCAGTTCGCGAAAGATCTCATAGCCCAGACGATCCGCGAACAGTGTGCCGTTCGTTCCATAGAACGCCATGCCAAAAGGACACTCCGATGGTCCACGCGCCCGGTAGTACCGCCTACCCGGCGTTCTTGAGCCAGTCCCAAACCCGTTCACGAGGGAGGCTTCGTAAGTGAGAACGAACCCCGGATACTCGAAGGTTGCCAGGAGAGTGTCGGGCACCTCGCCGGCATCCTTGAGGGCAAAGCGCCCACCCACAGCGCTCACGGTCAGGGGCGCCTCAGCTCCCATCAAATAGTGCAGGATGTCGAACCGATGCGTGCCAAGATCCGTGGCACTGCCTCCGGCGTAGTCCCAGAAATAGCGAAACGTCCCGAGGAAGCGCTTGCGGTTGAAAGACCGTTTGGGGGCCGGTCCAAGATAGAAGTCCCAATCAAGGCCCTTAGGCGGTGCTTCGTCCTGTGCTTGCCCGATACCGTCGGGATGCATATTCATATAGTTCCAGATCCGCACGATACTGATCGGCCCCAGATCGCCTGTCCGGATGATCTCTCGGACTCTAGCGAAGTGCTCGGCAGATCGCTGCTGCGTACCGGTCTGTATGATACGCCGATGATGACGTGCCGCCAGGACCATGGCCCGACCCTCTCGGACGTTATGCCCCAGGGGCTTCTCCACATAGACATCCTTCTGTGCCTGGCAGGCCAGCACGGTAGGAATCGCGTGCCAGTGATCCGGCGTAGCAATCAGCACGGCATCGATGTCCTTGAGATCCAACACGTTCCGGAAGTCCTTGTACATCCTGCATCGTTCTCCAACCCAGCGTTGGGCTCGCTGCGCATGGGGGGCGTAAACGTCACATACAGCGGTCACTTCTACATCGGGGATCTTCCGAAGGCTCGTGTACAGATTGAAGCCTCGCCCACCGCATCCGATCCACCCCACGTTCACACGCTCATTAGCTCCAACGATCCTCTCCGTGGCCCTGGTCAGACTGAGCAGCCCAGAACAGGAGGTCGCGGTCGCGATGATTGACCCTTTCAACAACTGACGCCTGTCTACGCGGCCTTTCATGAGTCGTCCCTTGTTTCGAAGTCTACCGTGGGCTTTCATTACTGGCAGTGCTACCGTTTTCAGTCGGCCGCCTCACGCGACGCTTGCCGTGTTCAGAAGCAGGCCGAAGTCTATTCCGCAATTGCCGACAGCTGTGGACCGTGGATTCTAATCGATCCACCTTGGTGTCCTTCTGAGTTCCTGGATTCTCTCATACCTCCATCAGAGCACGAAGACATAAGTGCAGCCTTCCGGCTGCTCGTACAGGTCTCGGCCAGCAAGTTCACCGCTTCATTAGTCAATATTATACAGCACGCACGATTTCAGGCAAACATGGGGAGATATGGGATCACGGGCGCTCGGTTCACCGTGACCAACAAGCCAGCGGCGGGCCATGCCCGGTATCTGAAATGACGGCCGTAGGATCACCGCTACCATCTGTGCCTGTTAAGCACGAGTGGGACCACACCGGACGCCTGCCTATCCTTTTGCGCTAGAGACACTTACGTCCCCGCGGCTGTGCACTGGCATTTCGCCCTCGTCCGAGGCTATACTGGCCCGGGAATTG
>CP070782.1:1013631-1034531 GCA_020346325.1 Phycisphaerales bacterium | reverse complement strand
ATGGCAATCACGGTGAGAGTCCCGTGCATGCGAGTCATAGATGCCTTACCTTTCTGAAATGTCCAACATTGACCACACTGCAACATCCTACTTCTCACTATCGTGCTATCGCCGATAGTAGATGGCAACAGGAAAGAAGGTGGATTTTTGTGATTCGGGGAGTGCGCCGTTAGCGATCGCTGTCCCAGATGGCTTTGATGGTTTCCTCTTGGTTGAAGCCCGTGGGGGTTTTGGCGCTGGCGGTGTTGGCGAAGTACCAGTGGATGTCACCTACGGGGTCGGCCAAGGTGCGGCTGCCGGGCATTTGCAGGTAGCCGTTCGGGTCGTGCTGCCGCACCCAGTCCCAGGCGTAGCGCAGCCATTGGTTGCGATAGGCTTCGCTTTGGTGGGCGAACCAGCAGATCTCGTCATAGCCCCAGATCCAGTGGGCGCCGATATTCTGGCCCCCGCGTCCGCTGCGCCCGAAGTTGTCCAATTCGACGAGGTACGGCAGGCTCTCGCAGGTCCAGCCGCTGGGTGTGCGTCCGCCTTTGCTGCGCCGGAAGATGCTGTCGAGATAGCCGATCTGGAGGACACCCTCTTGGGGCTTCTCCACCACTTCCTCGATGCGCAGCGGGAACGAGTGGAAATCGAACATCAATTGGCCATCGTGGATGATCCCGCCACTGGGGACGTGGGCGTCGCAGATCACGATGTGTCGGCGCGCGTGTTCGCGGGCATAAGCGCGGACGCGTTGCATCATGTCGCGCCAGTGGACGTGGTCAGGATCTCGGTCGTCCATGATCTCGACCTGCCCGAAATGAATGGCCTCGACGCCAATATCGATGTAGCGGCGACAGAGGTACACAAACCACATGCGCGTCTCCGGCCGGCTCATATCAGGTACGGACGAGCCGCGCCGCCAATGGTTGACGCGATGGCCGTCGGGGTAGAGCATCGCCTCGTAGCGGAAGTTGCGCGGCTGCGGATCGAAGCCGAATTCTTCGAGTAGATCCGTCGGTACGGGAAGCTGGTTGACCTGCTCGGTCACGATTTCGAACGCCGCGGCTTGCAGGATCATGTCCGGATCGGTCTCGTGGATGCGTCGCGCGATCGGCTCGGCCGTGGCAAGCAGGCCCTCGAGCGCCGCCTCGCCATCCCAGCGGTAGATCGCTCGTCCGATGAACTTAGCTCCCGTGTCGTTGGGCATGCGAATGTTGTCGTCCACATCGCCAACGCCGTGCAGCACTTCGCTCATCGTGATGGCGCGCGACAGGTAGTTCTCCAGCACGGGCCGGGAGATCGTCCCGTCGAAGGCGTACGAACGCGGTCTCTGCACGTTTTCAGCAGGCGCGATTGCCGCAGCGAAAATGGCCACACAAACGGTTGCGATGCACGAGCATTTTAGAATTCTCACAGTGTCATCTCCTGGCCCGATACCAGGACGCGGTCGGGCTTGATCGTGCCCATCTTGACGTCGAGGAAGGGCTTGCCATTCTTGAGGCCCACCGTGCCAAACCCGGTCGCGGTGGAAAGGTAGGCGCGGAAGTTGTTGCCCACTTTCGAATCGATATAGAGCGTCTCATCCACAGCGTCATAGCGGGCGCCCGTGAGGCCCTGGATGAGGCCGTAACTCGACAGGGCGCGGGCGTACCAGTGGCCGCACTCGTATTCGTTGAACGGATTGCGGGTCGAGCCGTCGTAGCGGTCGCGGCAAAGCCGCACGATTTCGAGACCCTCGTTCACGAGACCTTCCAACATCAGGTGCGAGGCGACCTGGTACTCGATCCCGGTCCAGACCTCATCGCTATAAACGAAAGGCAGCGCCGGCGCGCCGCCTTTGGGCCAGGTGCACAGCAGCAGCCCACCGTCTTTGCCCACCGCGAAGGACGGTCTTTGCGGGTTGGCATGATCGAGCAGGTTCTCTTTGAGGTTGTAGCGGTGAATGGCTTTGACGTTGCTGCGCACCTTGGCTGGGTCGACGATGTCTGCGTCGAGCCCGCAGACCTTAGCCATCCAGAAGCCGAGCACGCCGTCCGAGAGGCAGCCGGTGCCGTACTGATACTTCGGCCCCTGCTGATTGAGGGCAGCAATGATGTCGTTGTAGCCCGGTCCGTTGGCCGAGGTGTTGAGCGGGTTGAACTTCGCGTTGAGGCCTTCGGTCTGGACCTTCTGATAAAAATACTCACCGTTGTAGAGCTTAGTCTCCAGGAAGGCCCGGCCCTTGGCGAGCAGGTCGCGGTATTGGGACACGTCCTCGTCCATCGCCTGGCCCATTTCTATCGCGGCTGCCAAGGCGCCGAGATAGAAGCTCGAACAGTGTCCGTCGGGGCCCCAGTACTCGATGTCGTAGGTGTTATGATGCGGCTCTTCGAGCACGCCGCGCCCGCGCGGGTCCCACGTGGTGATGCAATAGTTCAGACTCGTCTTGACCTTGGGCCAGATCTCCTTGAGCCATTCGTTGTCGCCCGAGATGCGCCAGTCGCGACGGACTTTCATGATCCCGCCGAGCTGGCCATCGGAGGCGGCGTGGAAGGTGTGGGCGACCGGCCGGATCGGCAGGGCCGAGCGGAAGGTCTGGTGGCCATTCTCGGCCTGGCTTTCGTTGAACTCGGTCCGCCGCAGGCTGCGCTCGAGATCAGGGAATAGATGGCAAACGGCCTGGGCATAATTCCATACGTGTGTGCACGAGCCATGACAGCAGCCCCAGTCGTCGCCGCAGCCTTCGAAGCACCACAGGCGTCCGTCTGTCTGCCGCAGTACGGTGGGCGATTTGAGAATCGTCAGATTGGCCGCCACGGCTTCGACCACCTCGTCGGGCAGCGTCGTATCGTAGAAGGTATCGCGGAACAGCGCCGACCTGGCCCGCAATTCGTCGTAGTTATCGCGCCAGTACTGGGCCATGACATTGATGCTTTCGAACCACTTGGCGTACCACGGGATGTGATGCGTTGATTCGCAGGCGCACTCGAAACCCTTGGGGCCGGTGGCGGTCCAGTCGCCATAATTGGCGGCCTCGAAATCGGCCAAGACGGTGACGGGGCCGGCGTCACTCGGCCGGCGCTTGTCCGCCATGATGATTTGATCGACCAGGATGTGGCCCCAGGCGCCGCCTTCCTCGTCCACGATGCGAATGCGTGCCTGCTGGCCCTTGAATGACGACACCTTCCAGGCGGCCCAAGCCAGAGTCTCAGAGTTTTCCCCGGTGGTCGAGCGGACGACCTTGTCATCGACGAGAAGGTGGACACAGGTCTTACCCGCGTGCCGGCCACCACCGACGAGGAAGTGAATGTAGTCGTTCTTCAGTTCAAACTCGGGCGAGGTAAGCGTGCCGACAGCGGCGTCGCCACTCGGGTCAAACGTATTGATGAGTCCTTTACCCTGAAAACCTGAAACCGGCTGCTGGCCCGAAGCGGTCCCCTGGGAGGGCTTGCCCAGGAAGGCAGGGCCGGCCACGTCCTGGCCATAACGGAGGGTCGACTTGGGCACGTACCAGGCGAGCTTGAGCCGGATCGTCTTTTCCTGCCCGGGCTTGAGCGTGAACGGGATGAACAGCGAAGCGCCGGGGCAGCTCCCCTTCTGCGGCGGGTTCGCCACGAGGTTGCCCTGGGCGACGTTGCGCCAAGCCAGCGTCAGCGCATCCCACCAGCCGCCTTTGAACCAGCAGTGATCGACAACGACGTTCTCATCATCCACGAAAATGGCGAAGCCCCCTTCGCGCTCGGGGTTGGCTTCCGAGCCGGGCTGCCAGAGGACAAAGCCCCCTTCGATCGGCAGGATGGTGTCCCCATCGCCGGCATCCATGAAGTTCTTGGTATTGTAGGAGAAGACCGCGCTGATGGTGCGATTGGTCGGATTACTGAAACGGTATTCGAGGGCCGCCAACGGGAGGCTCGACATGTCCGCTTGGCTAGGTACGAACGGGCTCCAACCCGTCAGCTCGACCTTCAGTGGAATCTCCTGGTCGGACAATGTCACGGTCGCGAAGGGAAAGCGAGCGATGAACGAGGCCTCATCGAAACGGGGCAGCCCGTAAGGCTTGCCACTCGCGCCGTTGCCGGTCCCGGGGGCGCCGAACACCTTCCAGTCCTGAACAGGGCCTTCCAGTACTTTGGCCACGTTGCCACTCGGGTCCTTGATGCACAGGGCCGCGAACGAGCAGGGCTCGTTGAACAAGTCGATCTTGTTGCGCAGCGAGACGTGGGAGATTGTACCGGTCCCTTCCAGGCAGATCATACCCGCGCCGATGCCGCCCATAGGGAAGGCAATCCGGCGGATGTGGTCGCCGGAGTAGGCGCCGTTGTAGGGATGGCCAGCGGCCGCCCAGCCTGAGGTCGTAACCGCAATGGCCAGGATGAGGATGAAGATGACTCGAACAGAAGTGTTTCCGGCCTGACGTCTATCTGCGAACATCATCGATCTCCCTTCTCTCTTCCGAGTTGACGATAGATACGTATACGCGATCCGCACTGATGGAATCTGCGGCTTCTCCGAACCAGCCAGATCGTATCAAACCGACGTCGCTTTTCCACCGAATTCTTCCCAGGGCGCCGGACGGGATCGAGGGGGCGAACTCCCCGTTCTTGGTAGAGATACCAGCCGGAGTGCGTGTTGACCCGGGTGGAAGCGGGTGCTAACATAGATTTGACGGATCAGACTACGATGGCGCTCCCAGGTCCGGCAGCGGCCGGCCGCCGGCGTCTTTTTGGTCGAGAGGGCGGGGCATCCGTCCAGCCCAGGAACGCAGGGGCGAATATGGTTGCGCGATGGCGACACCTCCTGTTCGCATGCGGCCTCTCTTCGTGGTGTGCGGTCTCGGTTCTGTCTCCCTCTGCCTCAGCCCAACAACCGCTGCGGCGGGCCAGCGCCGTTCCGGAAATTCGGTTTGGCGCGATTGAGCCTCCTGTCGTCGCTCAGCGTGATATCACGATCCGCGCCGCGGTCTCGAACCAGCAGCCCGAAAAGAAGGCGCTCGAGTGTAGCGGCATGGCCTGGATCGGTGAGTATCTCTTGCTCTCCAGCGATCGACACGGCCATGTCCTTTTCACGTGCCCCATCGATTTGCAGCATATGGCCACCGGCATGCCCACGGCGCATGTCGTTATCGAGAACGAGCAGGAACTGCTCGACGACGCTGAGTGCCTCGTGGTCCATCGTAACGCCGGTGGGGAAGAAGTTGTCTTTGCCTTGTGTTCGCTCAGCAACGATCCGGACGAACTGCCTTTGCCCAAACGTCGTCACATGCTCCGCCTTATCTTGCGCGACTCGGCGCGCTTTACCATCGCCCATCGACGCGTGCTGAACGTCGGGGCGTTGCGCGACCTGATCAACGGCTATTTCGAGGCGGCTCGCATTGCCCCCTATCGCACGTTCAACGCCGGCTTTGTGGGTGCCGACAAGAACACGTACCGCTGGGGCAACGTCGAGGGGATGTGCTTTGCGCCGGACGGACGCCGGCTGCTGCTGGGCCTGCGCAATCCGCTGCTAGCCGGTCGTGCCCTGGTTGCGGTCGTGGAAGAGGTCGAGCGGGCTTTCACCATGGGCGATCCCGACCGGCTGCGGCTGAGCGACCTGTTCGACGTGAACCTGGGCGAGCGAGGCATCAGCGATCTGTGCTGGGACCCGCTGACTCAGGGCTACTTGATCACGGCGGCCAAGAGCAACGGACCCAAGCTCGACAAGAATCAGGCCTTTCCACCCAACACGCTCGACAGCGCTTTGTTCTGGTGGACCGGGCACAAACAGGACGAGCCGGTCCTGTGCGCAACGTTTCCGGACATGAAAGTCGAGGCCGTCTGTCGTCTGGGGTCGACGCGGTATATCGCGGTCGGGTCGGACGAGGGCGACGTCAGCGAAGGCCGGCCGCAACAGAAACAGAGCGTGGTCACGATTCTGTATTTCACGGGCATCGAGACGGGAACTACCGATGGCACAAGACAACGATAAGGCCCATCTCGGGAAGATCGACGAGGCCGAATTCGAGGCCAGCCTGGTGGCAGGCGAGACGGAGCTCATCGCGACGCGGCCGGTGCGCCGCCCGCCTAAGAAGACGCCGCCGCAACCGGCGTGGGCAGGCAAGCAGCTCGGGCATTTCAAGCTGTTGCGTCTGATCGGCGAGGGCAAGATGGGGCGCGTGATCCAGGCTCGCGATATCAACCTTCAGCGCCTCGTCGCTCTGAAGGTTCTGTGCAAACGCCTGCCCGGGATCGACGCGACCAAGCGCGTCGACCAGTTCTTCCGCGAAGCGCGGGCCGCCGCCCAGATCGACCACCCCAACGTCGTGCACATCTACGAAATCAACCAGCACGACGGCTGGTGGTACATCGCCATGGAGATGATCGAGGGTGGCAATCTGCGCGAGGCCATCAAGGCGGCCGGCCCGCTGCCGGCTCAGAAGGCGTGTGCCTTTATCGCCGACGCGGCTTCGGCCCTGGCGACCGCTCACGAATTGGGCATCCTCCATCGTGACATCAAACCGACCAATCTTATGCTCACCCGTCAGGGTCGATGCAAAGTCACTGACTTCGGACTCGTGCACATGGACGACCCGAACGATCCGTTCCAGTTCACGCACAAGGCGGTAGGTTCGCCCCTGTTCATGGCGCCGGAGTTGATCCTGCGCGGCGAGCAAACGCCCGCCCTCGATGTCTACAGTCTGGGCACGACGCTGTTCTTCGCTTTGACGGGCCGCGCCCCGTTCGTGGGAAAGACGGTGCAGGAGGTGCTCAAAAAGCACGTCAAAGCGCCGATTCCGGACCTGCGCACGGTCATGCGCGATTGCTCGGCCACGCTGGCCGTGCTGGTCGCGCGGGCGCTGGCCAAGGCCCCTGGCGACCGGCCTTCAGCCGGTGACATGGCCGCGGCGCTGCGGGCCGAGTCCATCGCCGGGCAGATGGCGGACTCGGGCACCTTGAGCCCCGGAGCGTCGAGCCTGATTCGCGAACTGATGGGCTCGGGCGTCACCGATACCACGGTAGCGAGCCAACTCGTGACATTTGCCGAGCGTTGGGCCAAGTCCCTGCGCCGGCGCAGACAATGGGTCATCGGCAGTGTGGCTGTCCTCGCCACGGTCTTGCTGCTGTTTGGTGGGTACCGCCTGATCGGCCAATTGCGCGGGCGCCGCGCTGCGGGGTCCGGAAGCCTGATGAGGTATTTCCCGGACGCCCCGGCAAACTACGGCGTGGCCGATCCGGACAGCCGACCTTTTCCGGTCGGGCCCGACGTGCAGAACCCGCCCGCGTTCAGTTGGGTTGGTCGGATAAACCCAGGTCAATTCCAGTTCGTGGCCAGCCGCTCAGGCCGGCATTTCTACCCTCTGGACGACCCCCGATCCGTCCTGATCCGCGCCGAGGAGGTAGTCGGCTACCGCACCCCCCAGGCCGCCCAAGCCGACGGCAAGACCGCGGCACCCTAGCGCGCCTTGCGTGGTCTCTCTGCCTGGAAGAATCTGAGAACCGAGAACCAATAGAGATGGTCCGGGAGAAGGCAGAACAAGAAAAGCCCACAGAGTCATCTCTGTGGGCCTTAGATAGCTGCCTCCGTATGGATACGATTACAGACTTCTGCGCCGTCTCATGTAACCGACCAAGCCAGTGCCTATACCAGCGATAATAAGAGCAGAAGGTGCCGGTACTGTAGGTGCTCTTTCTATACCGAACGTGTTGAAGGTGTTGGAGTTATCGGGGTCGCTAAATACTGCATAAGTATAATAGTGAGTACCAAACAGAAGTGCAGGAAATGCGAGCGAGGCAGGGTCTGGGACAATGGACTGTGGAACTGCAACACCATTACCAACACTAAACACAAATTCCACCAGATCCGTTGTATTAAATACAAGATCATTCTGCCAGAAGTCATTGGCAAAAGTAATACCATCGACTTCTGCCTGTACGGAGACAATTGACGATGTGGCAGGATTACCGGTAATGTCTGCTACGATTGATCCAGCCCCACCGGTATGACCGTAGCCCGCATCGAAGGTGAGGTCATAATTGACATAAGCCGCGTTTGCCGTCCCCGCTATAGCCAACAAGGCAACTATAGGGAGCAACTCTCTCAGACTACTCTTCGCCATCACTTTCTCCTCATACTCAGATCTTGCAACAATGGTCCCTGATGTGATTCGACAGACGTGATCCTTCACCTACGATGTAATGTTGTTTATACGGAAAGTTGCCCCTTTTATCAAGGATAAATTCCCATTATTTCTATAGAAGTGCTGGAGATGAATCGGGCACGGCTCATGCTCTGTGACATCAACGCACCGAGGTATTCGCAATCACGGCAATCCCCTTGATGACCGTGGGTTTTTGCGATCTTGCGAGCATGCGAGAGGTGAACGCCATATCCAGAAAGCAACTCTTTGTCGATCTCAGCGAGTATCTCCGGCTCAGATCGGTGCGTGACACGGGTGCGTGCGACCGAACGCTCCACGGCTCTGCCATCCGCCGCCCCTCTCCAATTCTCTTGCATTAGTCGCAGCGTCCACGACAGAATCATCGTGACACATATGCGGCGATGCTATTCGATGGGAGTCGGAGCCTGGCATGGTGGAGCCTGAGAACCGAGAGGCAATACAGATGGAGGGTGACGCATCTGCACAGCCCATGCCCAGTACCCTAAGACCGGGATTTGGACCGTACTTGTCACGATCGTGTGTGTGGCCAGTGCGTTCGTCGCGGGTCTTCCGATGTGTTGTCTGTTCGGGTTGGTGACCGGTATCGCGTTGCCCTTGGGCGGTCTCGTGGTGCTCCTGAGGCTATTCCAAAAGGAAAACCGTGCGCCGGCGCTTGTGGCAGAATCTCGCCATCTTCGCGACGATTGTCGCCCTGGCGTACCTGTTGGCTCTGGGACCCGGCAACTCGATCCGTTTGATGAACCTGCGCATGCGGGGCCTCGTCGCGCTGACGGGAGGAGAGGAAAAGCTGCAAGCGTGGCACTCCTTTCCTCTTGCCCAGGCGCACTGCGGAGCAGGTCCGTCGCAGGAGCGACACGGCATGCTGCTGGTTCAGAGATTGAATACGGTGGCCAGCTCTCGCGCCAGCGCCGAGAGCGCCTGGCTTTGGGCTTGTTCGTCCTGGCAGTTCGGCGGCGGCGTGGGGCCTTGGCTTTCTTGACCCTGGGGGGCAGGCTTGGCTTCCGGCTCTTGGGCCGACAGTTGCTCCTGGAGTTGGGCCATCAAGTGGAGTTGGCCGATCAAGGCGTCCTTCTCTCGGGCTTTTCGTTCGCTCTCGTCGAGCTTCTTCTGCGTTTCGTCGAGGCGCCGCTTCATCTCCGCAAGCTCTCTGGCGTGCGAGGGCGTCTCGATGTCCACGCTGGGATCGAAGATGTACTTGAAAGCCTGACTCGACCTGGCGATGGTACCGCGAAGATCCATAAACTCCCCCTTTTCCCGTGGTAAAGACTCAGCTCTTATCGGCGCGCGACTTTCGCCTGGGGCTGGCCGTCGCCTTGGCCTTTGTCTTTGCCGTGGTGCTCGTTCGCTTTGGCTTGACCTTCTCGGTCTTCTCTTGTTTGCTCGTCCGCGCAGACTTCTTGGACGTGGCCTCACCCTCGGTGGTGGTACGGGACTTCTTGGTGGTTGCTCGACTCGGCGCTGGCTTGGCTTTTGAAGTCGTGGTCTGCTTACTGGCCCGCGTGGCCTTCTTGGGCTTGGCGGCTGTCAGGGTCGCGGCGCCGGTTTTAGGCGTCTGCGCACGAGTGCGGGTGGTCTTGATTTTCTCGGCCGAGGCCGGTGCCGTGGGCTCTGCCGAAGCTGGTGCCGTGGGCTCTGCCGAAGCTGGTGCCGTGGGCTCTGCCGAAGCTGGTGCCGGGGGCTGAGCCGAGGCCGGTGCCGCGGGCTCGGCCGAGGCCGGTGCCGCGGGCTGAGCCGAAGCCGGTGCCGCGGGCTGAGCCGAAGCCGGTGCCGTGGGCTGAGCCGAAGCCGGTGCCGCGGGCTGAGCCGATGACTCAGGCTCGGCAGGGGCAGGCCTTGCCTTTGCCACAGCGCGGGGGGCCTGCGATTGTGCTTGCTGAGCCGCAGCCTCACAGGAAGGCGTGCCGGGCAGTTTGATCTCTTCGTCCGGATCGGTCTGGGCGGGCGCATACCGCCGATCGACCGTCGCGTGCTGAGCCAGCACCGGAACGGCTGCTCCACGCGCGCGGACGGGCGCTGCTGGTGCGGGTTCTTCTTCGTGGCGCAGAAAAGCCGGCGTGGCTGGTCGCGGCTGTGCCTTCGCTGCCACAGCCCGCTGGAGTTTGGCGATCACGAGGTCCTTCTCGCGCGAGATCCGATGGCTCTCATTCAGTCGATCCTGGACTTCCGCCAACTGGTGCTTGATGGCCACGAGCTGACTGGCCAGCGAGGGCGATTCCAGATCATCACTCAGATCGAGAATGTCCTTGAGGACCTGGATTGGCTTGGCGAGAAGATCAAGAAATTCCATGACTACCCCTTCCCCGAGTAATACCTGCACCGTCCCTGCCATTGCGTCCGCTGCAGTCTTTAGCCTCCTATATGTAAAGTCTACAAATCCATTGGCCGTCGGGCCTGCGGGAGATGACACTTTTTTTTGCGCGGCGCCCCTCCGGCCATTCGGTTGTCAAGAATTTGTTATGAGACCTATTGGCTCAGTAAACCATGGCGTATGAGGTCGGGCTGTATTCCAGAACCCGCCTGGTATCGAAGCCAGCCGGGATCTTGACGGTGTGGGCCCGGTCGAACGTCAGCGAGACGTTACCCTCGACGACTGTCGGCGCGTCGGCATAGCTGAGAAGCGAGCCCTTGATGATGGCGCTGGCATTGCCGCTGAAGTGCAACGAACCGGCGGCTACGACGCCTTCGATGGACGAGTAGTTGCCACTGAACGACACGTCGAAGTCGGGCGTAATGATCGAGCTGCCTTCCTCTTCGCGCAGGGTGTCGAACTGAGGATCGCTCGGCAGGGGCAGGCTGGCGAAGTTGCCGGCAATGTTGATCTGGTTGCCACTGGCGCTATAAGAGCCGCTCTCGCCCACGATCATGCCTTCCAGTTGGACGTTGTTCTTGAAGTTCACCACATTGGGCGGTTCGACGATTAGGACGCCCTGGATATTGACCGTGCCTTCGAAGGTCGGATTGGTGCCGGCCGGAATCGTAGCGTTGGTCAGAGTGATGCCCTTCGTCAGGTCCATCGCGCAGGGATCGACCACCGGTCCCGTGGCATAGGGGAGAAACCGAGTGGGATCGGCCGGGGGAAACTCCACCGGGTCGACGTCTAAATGGACGTGGTTGTCGATGGCGTCCTGGCCCTTCTCACCGGCGATTTGCACGTCGCCCACGAAATCGACCATGGCGGTGGAACTGGCGATCATGATATCGCCGTCGAAATTGGTGTTGCCCCCGACATAGACGCCGATCATGCTGCCACTGCTCTCGGTGTAGAGGTCCGCTTCCCAATTGCTGGTCACCGTGGTTGTCGTGGGATTGTTGGGGAATTGTATGGGACCTTTGGTTGCCATTCCGAACTTGAAAATCGGATGCACATACGGCGTGATGTTGAACTCCGTGATAATCGAACGTGATAACCCTTGATACGTTCCCGTGACGGTAACGTCGAGGATGTAGGTGTCACCCACCGGGCTGTTCGGGTCCATGGCCAGTTTAGCCGAGAAACTTTGGCCACTGGTCGAATCCAGCGAGACCACCTGGAGCGTACCGTCGGTACCCAGTTTCATGTTGGTGGCGTTTGCGTGGTATAGAGCAGTCTTGAGTTGGCTGAGAATCTCCGTGTAATACTGCGACGGCGCCGTCACGGTCGTTTCTATCACGATTTGGCTGAGCCAATAACGCAGTATTTCCAGGCCGGATTCGGCGGCCGCCAAGGCGCGCGCCCCCCGCTGCTGGTTGGCCGACAACTGCACGTTCGAGCCGGACATCGCCGCCAGACTGGCCCCCAGGGCCAGAAAGACCACCATGAAGATCATGCATGCGATTAATGTCAGCCCCTTGCGATTCCGTTTACGACGCATCTGTGGACCCCCCAACTGGACCGTTATTCGTGCTCCATCGCACGGACAGTACTGTCCCGTATAAAGTTTACGGACTAATGGGGCGACTGCCACCTGCGGAGAGAGGAAAAATTCTTCACCACCATGCGATCTCGTCGCAGAATTGCGGACGGGCTCGACCGCTCGGGCCTGCCCTGTCATCAGCGAGCGGTTTGTTTATCGGGCCTGTCCGCAAGGCATGGCATCTCGACAGGGAAGACCAAGAACCAATAAATTTCTTGGCGGGCACTGCTGTCGGGCGGTAGATTACAGGGCCAAATCCTGTGGATAGTGGAAGGCACAATGACGCCTATCTTTCGACATCGATTCATCGTGGGACCCGAGGCCATCGACGTCAACGGGCACGTCAACAATGTGGTGTACGTGCAGTGGATGCAGGACGTGGCCGTGCTGCACGCCAATGCTGCCGGCTGCACGGACGCGACGCGCCGGATCGGCGCGATCTGGGTGGCGCGGTCCCATAAGATCGAGTATCTCAGCCCCGCTTTTGCGGGCGATGAGATCGAGGCCCTGACCTGGGTGGTGGACTTCCGCAAAGTACGCTCGCTTCGGCGCTATAAATTCGTGCGGACCCCCGACCAGACCACCCTCGCCCGTGGTGAGACCGACTGGGTCTTCATGGACGCGCAAAAGGGAAGGCCCCGCAGTATCCCCGAAAGCGTCCGGGCTGCTTTTGACCTCCTCCCTGATGACCAACGGCCCGCTTAGCCCCCCTACAGCCTATCGACAGCGTCTTCCCCTTGTACTGGGCGCGTGTGGCGATCACCATATTGACAGCAGAAGCGAACGCGGACCAGCGACGAGACGCCAATGCGGTGATCCTTCCGCCGTCTCTGCACGGCCGTCAAGACGGAGCTAGCTCACCGAGGTCTCCCTGGACAAAGAGAAAGCAGTAGAACCGAACGCGCCGCCCACCACACGTCAGGAGTCGGTGGAGCGGAGGCGAAGCGAGCAGAATCGGCGCGCCGCCAGGCAGGGATCGGGCGCCGCGACCAGGGCCGATACGGTGGCCAGACCGTCGGCGCCGGCTTCCAGCACGGCCCGGGCATTGTCGAGATTGATCCCCCCGATGGCAACGAGGGGCTTGTCCGTCAGCTTGCGGATCGCGCGCAGACCGATCAGGCCCAGCGGTTCGGCCAGTTCCGTCTTCGTCGGTGTCGCGAAGACCGGACTGGCAGCGAGGTAGTCGACATCCAGCGCCGCCGCATCGCGGGCCTGCTCAAGCGTCTCGATCGACAGGCCGATGATGGCCTCGGGGCCCAGTGCGTCGCGTGCTTCAGCTACCGGGGCATCGGACTGACCCAGGTGCACGCCATCGGCTCCGGTCTTCTTCGCCACAACGACATCGTCGTTGATAATCAGCGGAACCCCCCCGGCCTGGCAGATCTGCTTGAGCACGCAAGCCTCGGCCAGAAACGCGGCTCGCCCGAGCGCCTTCTCGCGGAGCTGCACGAGCGTGACGCCACCTTTGATGGCGCTGCGCACCACATCGGCAATATCGCGCTGGCCCGCCAGGCGTCGGTCAGTGACCAGGTAGAGAAAAGGATCGAAGAACTTGCTCATCAGTCCACTCGCACGAAAGAAGCCAATATCGATTCGTCCAGATTGTGAAGCGCATCGAGGAAGTGCGTCCGCAAACTCCCGGGCCCGCCGCTTTGGAGGCCGGCCGTCTTCTCCACCTCTCGCGGTGCGTGTGCCATCGCAGGCGAGGCGCCCAGCGCCAGCAGCGCGTTTGCGGTGAAATCCATCACGACGAGATTCGTGACATTGTGGACGAGAGGCCCCTGCTCACGAATCGCGACGATGTCCTGCCATATCCCAGCACTATCGATCATTTTCACCTCACGGCCAGGCTCCGATCCCGACCGAGACCCCTCAACAACGCCTGAGACGTCGCGCCGAAACGGCGCAACTCGTTTTTAACGCAGGCCCTCAAGCACTTCAACCCCCCGGATACGGAAAAGCGTAATATCAGTGCGAACTTCGCCGTGGCCTGGCCTTTTCTTGGGGCGGTTCGCATCGGAGCGCCTCGTTCGGTCATTGGAATTGACGACACCAGAATACGTACTAGCCGCAATCGACAAACAGCCCGGAGGGTTTCTACGATAGGACCGGGCGGGGAGGGGCGAGAGGCTGTGGTGCTCGGACGGAACGACGCCGCGGCCCCTGCTCTTCCGTTCGAAGGGTCTGCACCATGGAATTCGTCAGAGGCCCACCTCGATAACCGACCTGCTTGCGCTACTGCTACCACTCGTCGCACATTCTAGCCTGCTGGTATCACACAAGGAGGTACGATCATGGTCAAACACAAACGTATTGCTCTACTGTCGGTCATCGGGTTGCTGGCCGTCTGCCCCGCAACTTTGGCCCAAACGGAGGAGGAACTGCTCGCCGTCCGCCAGGCCTTTGCCGACGCACTGGACGCCCACGACCTGGACCTGCTCCTGGCCACCTTCACTGATGACGGCATGTTCGATTTCGTCCCAGAACCGGCACCATTCGTCGGCAAGGATCAGATCCGTGCATTCTTCGAGATGTGGTACACCGGTTCGCCGGACATGCATGGCGAGGAAGGACGTGTCTTCGCGGCCGACAACATGGTCGTAGTCGAGCACGCCGTGGTTGGCACACAGACTGGTCCTCTGGGCGAGTTGCCACCCAGCGCCCAGGGCTGGACCTATCCGCACATCGACATCTTCGAAATCGAAGGCGACAAGATCAAGAAGCTGACGACCTATGGCGATAGCGCGGGAGTCTACGTGCAGCTTGGCGTCCAGCCGGCGCCGGAGATGCCGGCGCTGGTGCCGTCGTTTACACTGCCCGACGCGGAACCCACCGGCCTGGCTGGCCTGGAGGCCGGTCGCGAAGGGATTGCCCGCTGGAACAGCCACGACCTGGAGCACTATGCCAAGATGCTGCACCCGGACTGCAGGGTGTTTGCCGGGCCGCTCGGCATGGAACTCGATCGCGATGCCTGGGTGGCGATGAGCGAAATGTACTTCCAGGTCTTCACCGGTGCTCATGTCGATGTCGTGCGTGAAGTGGACCTCGGCGAGGGCTGGGTGGTTGCTGACGGGATCTCCACCAGCGTCCAGAACGGTCCTTACTTCGGTTTGCCTCCCAGCGGCCGGGACATGGTGGTCCGGCTGGCCATGCTGATGCATTTCGATGCTGATGGCCTCCTGACGTACATGGGCTACTACTTCGACAACCTGACGCTCGTGGCGCAGATCACGGCGGTGACGCCGGTCGATCCGGGTAGCGAGGGGCTCGTCGCCTCCTATGCCCTGGACGGCGACGCTACTGACGGTTCGGGCAACGGACTGGACGGCGCCATTGTGGGCGATCCGGTGCTGATCGACGGGGTGATCGGCGGGGCGATGGAATTCGACGGTGACGGCGACACGATCGAGGTCACCCATGACGCTGCGTTGGACATCACCGGTGCGATCTCGCTGTCGCTGTGGATTCGGCCGGACGCCGAGGACCCGGAGGGGCAGGGTACTGAGACGGCCCCGATGGCCAAGGCGCTCAGTACCGCCAGTCCCAGTTGGAGCTGGCAGGTCCGTTATGGCTGGTTCAGCCCCCAGCCCAACATGGCGTTCACCTTCAACACCTCACCGCGCGCCTGGGCCTACGTCGGTCAGAACCTCGAGCAAGGTGAGTGGCACCACATCGCCTGCTCGGCCGACGGTGAAACACTGACGGCCTATCTCAATGGCCAGGCCACGGAATCGACCCCGATGGGCGCCATCACCGGCAGCCCGACACCCGTGCTGATCGGCTCGGACGGCTGGGGCAGTGACTGGATCGGCGGAATCGACGAGGTTCGAATCTACAACCGCGCGCTGTCGGCCGGCGAGATCCTGTTCCTGACCGGCTACATGGCCGACGTCACGGCGCCGGGCGATCTCGTCCAGGGCGTGCCTGACGACGGTGATTGGCCCGCCGCCGAGACACCCGATCTGGCGATCGATGACAACGTCGAGACGAAGTACTTGCACTTCAAGGGCGACTTCGACCCGGACGCCGGGCCGACGGGCTTCCGCGTCAAGCCGAGCGTGGGCCCGACTGTCGTGACGGGTATCTCCTTCACCACCGCCAACGACGTCCCGGGCCGCGATCCGATCGCCTTTGAGCTGTACGGCTCCAACGGCAGTATCGATGGACCCTACACGCTGATGGCCAGCCGAGACATCGTCGACTTCGCGCAGGAGCAGGAGTGGCCGCGCTTCACGAAGAATGCCACGCCTATCGTCCTGGCCAACGACACGGCGTACACCTACTACCAGGTGCTCATCACGGCTATTCGCGGCCCCGTGGGCGGCTCCGTCAACAGCATGCAGATCGCCGAGGTCGAGCTGTTCGGCATGCCCCTGACCCCCCCGCCGGACGTCGAGGCCAACAAGGCCAGCGCCCAACGCATCTTCGATGAGATCTGGAACCAGGGAAATCTGGATGCGGCCAATGAGCTTATCGCGCCGGATCTGGTCCGCGTCGACCCCGGCAATCCCGACGCCAGCGGTCTGGTCGGCGTCGAGGGCTTCAAGATGCTGGTGGCCGGATACCAAGCGGCCTTCCCGGACATCCAGTTCACCGTTGACGACATGATCGCCGAGGACGACATGGTGGTTACCCGCTGGACGAGTACAGGTACTCACCTCGGTGAGCTAATGGGCATCCCGCCCACCGGCGCGACGGTCACCGGCACGGGCATCAGTCTGGTGCAGTGGGTCGACGGAAAAATGCAGACCGAGTGGGTCGCCTGGGACACCCTGGCGCTGCTGCAACAGCTCGGTGTGGTGACCCCGCCTCGCCCGGCACCAGAAGACTACGCCTGGCTGCCGGGTTCGCCCTTGACCGGCGACCCGGGCGATCCGGAGACGAACAAGACGATGGTCACGCGCTTTGTGGAAGAGGTCTGGAACCAGAAGAATCTCGACCCCATTGTCGAGCTCTTCCACCCCGAGACGGCGGGCACCAATCCATCCGTCGACTATCTGTACCTGCCGTACATGCCGAACACCCGCGACGAAGGATTCACGCAGTCGGTCGCCGACTACTTGGCCGCTTACCCCGATATGTACGTCACCGTCCATAAGATGGTAGCCGAAGGGGACAAGGTGTTGGCCTACTGGACTGTCGACGCCACGCACGGGGGCGAACTGGCGGGCATCCCGGCTACGGGCAATCCCGTCACGTTTTCGGGCCATACGATGTATCGCTTCGCCGACGGCCAGATCGTTGATAGCTGGTGGGCCTGGGACACCCTGGGCATGATGCAACAGATCACGCCGACCGAAGCCGGGGAATAGACACGGTTCGGTGTTAAGGTACAGAGACGTCGGCGGCCAAGGTGATGTCTCTGCGATATGGAGCTGTGGGCAGGGAGGCTCGCAGCTCCTTTCTTGCTGTCCTGCTTTTGACCCTTGGGCTGGCCGCGTCCTCCTGGCTGGGGCAATCATTGTTACTTTTCCTTGGTTTCGCGGCTGGCTGTTGGCGTGACATATCGTATGCTTTATGCGGGGGGGCACTTGCGGTGGCCCGGAGCCGAGGCTTGCGGCCAAACCGAGGTGCCCCTGCCCCAATTTTCCCCGCCCAACCTCGCCACGCGTTCCAAAATCTTGTCTCCAAGAGATTGCACGGGCCTTGTGCCTTGTTGTACAATGCCCTTCATGAAACGGGGCCGCAGGATCACCATAGCGTTCGGCGCTGTCGTTGCACTGGTCGTGGTCTTGACCGTCGCCCTGCAAATCTGGCTGTGGAAGAGTCCCCTGGTCGTGTTCGGCGATCCGCCCGGCGGGGAGATCTTCGACCGCCGGACCGCTGTCGGGCGGGTCTTCGCCGAGGTGCAGGCCTGCGGCGAGCAGCAGAAGGACCTGTACGGCTGCATCGAGGCCTACCGGGAAAAGTACGGCCGACTCCCGAAAGATATGGACGAACTGGCCGACAGCGTCTATCAGGCCAAGTCCTTCGACGATTGTCCCGTGGGCCTGAGCTGGTACGTGGTCCACTTCGAGAACTACGGCAAGCCCGACGCCATGCTGATCGAGGAGGCGGAGGACAAACACCCCACCGCCTTCAAGCTCTGTATTCGGGGAATGCACCCGCAGGTCCAGACCATGGGCGACGGTACCATCCGCCTCTTCCGCGACGGCAAACTCGCCACCATCAACGCCAGAAAGTAGGGTGGGACTTGCCCCAGCATCCCGCCTCAATTTGAAATCGGCAGTTTAATAGTCCTTGAACTGTCGCATCCACTCGGGCCAGTCGCCGGGCAGTATGCCGCCCGCTTTTGTCCAGGCTCCGGCGGTGTTGGACTGACGATGCCAGTTGAGCGTCCAGAGCTCCTTGATTCCGACACGGCGGGACGAGCCATCCATGAACACCATGCCGATCTGGCCGGCAAGGTGTCGGTTCACACAGACCCATTTCATGTGTAGCGTCTGGCGACCAACGGCGCCGTCGCGCAACAGACCGATACTGAAGTCCCCATCGAATTCCGGCGGCCCGTCAGTATCTTCCGGATGCGCGCCCGTCGTGATGCAGTCGGACAACAGAGGCACACTGGCAGGGCTCGTCAGGGCATCCCCGCTCCAGTACCAGCGTTTCGCGGCGTACTCTTCGAACACGGGATTGCCCCACCATTCATAAGCGTCCGCTGCCTTCTTGAGCTCCGCCGTGGCCAACAGCCACTTGTTGACGCCGTAGCTGCCCAGAACCGGCGCGTTCGGATCGCTGGAGCTCGTCCAGGCTTGGTTTGGTTGGCGCTCGATAGGCGAAGGCGGGCCGGGTTGGACAGCTTCCGGACAGAGCAACAAGTCGCGTTTCTCGCTGCCCAGTGCCCCCCACCAGGGCGGCTGGGTCTGCTTGAGCACCATGCCCTCCTCCTCGGCTGCGCCGGCCTGTAACGCAATCCCCCACTGCCGCACGTTCGCCAGGCACCTCGTCGCCCGCGCCAGCTTGCGCACCCGCCCCAACGCCGGCAACAGAATCGCCATCAGCAACCCGACAACCGAGATCACCACCAGCAACTCAATCAGCGTAAACGCCCGCTTACCTTCTGTGCGCCTAGCCTCCATTGCTCGGCCCCTCAGAACAAACCCCAAAACCTACCACCCAAGCGCGGTATTGTCCTCCCTGGCCTGAGGCCCCGTCAATTGCAAAACCCTGGGTAGAGGAAGTCCATGATTCAGTCGACGTGTTCATGCCTTCAATTGGGCGACGAGTTGGCGGGTTTCGGGGGATTGGTTGGCTTGGGCGGCTTTGAAGGCCTGCGTCTGGGCCTCGTTTGTCTTCTTGAACTGTTCGTTGCCGGCGATGATTTCCTTGAGGGCCTGGCTCTTGGCGCGGGCATCCTTGAGGAACCGTACGGCCCGGGTGCCATAGACGCCTCCGAGCAGAGCCGAGATACCGATGCCGATCTCCAGCACGGAATCGGCCACTTGCCACGGGTCGGGCCGTTCGCTGGACTGGGTCAGCGCTGCCTCGGCCAGTTTCCAGTTCGACTGGGCGAGAATGTCTTCAGTGGTCTTGGCCTGAGGGTATTCCTTGGGCAAGCCACAATAGGAGGTAAATGCATGGCTCTGCAATTCCGAGAGCTTCGTCAGCGATTGGAGCTCGGACGAGGCCTGTTCATTCCGCGCGGTATCGGCGGCGATCGCCGTCGTACGATTGTGCAGCCAGGCGTTTTGCTTCTGCTGCTCGCTCGGCGCAAGCCGCAGGCTGTCACAGCCCGAGACGACGACGCCTAAGGCAGATGCAGCAAGGATAGCGCCTAACACCCGAATCTTGAGCGTTCTTCTGTTCTGTATGAGGGATCGCTTCATATTGACCTCCTTCTTGGTTTTGACGATGAGCTTCTTGGGAAGATGGATGGTATAATAGCCGTGAGTGGATGCTGCGGGCCGTGCGCGTGACTATTGAGCTTTGAATAGCCAGGTAAACGCCTTAGAGTCTGAGATTGGCATGCTGAAAGAACGATCGCAGCAAGGGTGGGTGCGTCTTTGTTTCTTGCAGCGATTCTTCAATCGCCTGCCCCAACTCGGTGACATTCTCCGGGATGAAGTTCGCCAGGTCCGTGTACTTCGTTTGCGTCCAGACCTGCTCATCGGGATTGAGTTCCGGAGCATACGGTGGCAACCATTCAATCCGCAAGCGACGAGGAAATCTTTTGAGCAGTCGTCGGGCCGCCGAACGATGGGGCTGCGACCGGTCCAGGATCGCGATGAGTCCATGCGGCAGGTGCTCCAACAAGGCCGCCACAAAAGTCTCCACCTCCGGCGTACAGATGTTGTGGTCGTGAAGCGCAAAGTACAGACCCAATCGCCGTCGTTGCGGCGAGACGGTAACGGCCGAAATCGCCGAGATGCGGTCACGGCGGTCCCAGCTATACTGAATCGGCGTGCGGCCTCTGGGTGCCCACGTGCGACGGACCACGGGCTGGAGCATAAAGCCGCTTTCATCCAGGAAGGCAATGCTACGCCCGCTTCGTCGCGCGTTTTTTTATGCGAGGCCAGTCCTCTCGACGCCAGGAAGCAATGGCCGCTTCGTCGCGTTCGCGGGCGCGACGCTCGGGTTTCTGACAACTCCAGCCCAGGCCCTTCAAGAGATGCCAGACGCCCGAGAGATCGTAAGAGACCCCGAAATGCTCTTCGATCACCTCGGCAATCCGTCGCAGCGTCCACAGGTCGGTCGGATACCCATGCGCGACCGGACCTTTCAGCAGCAGCAGCTCCAATTTCTGGCGTTGCCTCTGTGTCAGCTTGGGCTTGGGACCAGGATGCGGTTTGGCCTTCAGTGCTTCCGGACCGGCCCGTTGATAGGCCGTCTTCCACTGTGAAATTGCCCCCGGCGAAACGCCCAGCATCTCTGCGATCTCGCCGGGTCGATGT
>CP070782.1:1006257-1013531 GCA_020346325.1 Phycisphaerales bacterium | reverse complement strand
TCGCGCGCCAATGCGACCTCCGTACGATATCGGCGGTAATACCGCGGAATGACCACAAGGAACGAATTTTCGCAAGCGCCACAGCAGAATTATAGGAACCACTGCTTCGATGCCTGGCGGCGCTTCCCCAGAGAAATGAAGCCGCCGGCGGAGCCTGAAGTAGAGACTCCGCCGGCAGTCTTATCACACCCCAATGCCACAGTGCCGCAAGCTTCTACAACCGCTTGCGCAACTTCAGGCCCGCAGCACTCAAGCCGAGCACGCCCAGCCAAACCGCGGTCGGCACGGGAACCCGGACCACCCAGTCTTGATAAAGGCCCATCTGGCCCTTGCTGGTCTGAAGATCATCATTGGACAAAGCGACGTACTTTCCAGCGTAATCGACACCATCACCGATAGCGTCAAGCATCGCCTGAGCCGTATCGAGTATCGCCGCCGTCGCGTCCGCATAGAAATTGCCCTGCCTGATGTCTAACCCTGTGGCGGCCAACTTGGGATCAGCCACACTCACGTGCGACTCGTCGACCACTTCCCAGATAGCCAGTTGCAGGGCTGCCGCCTCGACAGCCGTCAGACTACTGCTCCAGTTCTCATCCAGCAGTTCCGCCAGATAACGAGCTCTGATCTCGCCCATTGGACCCGCCCATGGATCAGGGGCGCTGTTGAGCGAAACAACGTCGTACTCCACCACCCTACCTATGGGGGGCGTGTAGTCAGCCACGTCGATACAGAACGAATCGACGCTGCCGGTAAGGTAGGATTCCCACCATACTGGAACACCCGTTACGTTCGACAACTCAAGGTGAGCCACTCCTCCGTCCGTAATCAACGGCATGGTGTAGGTGTAGATCACAACACCTGTCTGGGGAGCATAACCGTTGTAAACAACATCAACCGTCCCATACAGGTCTGCCAGCGCCGGCGTGGCCACCAGGACAGACAACACCAGAATAAGTGCTAGACTTCTCATCAGAACTAACCTCCACTCGCGATTCTCACACATGCACAGCTACTTCTCACCCGCATTGGACCATCGATTCATGTATCAGCCGGGAGGTGCTCGGGATGCGAGAACGCTCGGAGTGAACTGGGAACACCGCCAAAGAGATGTGATGTGCCCGCGGCGGTGTTGCGGTATATCAGGGCCAACCTCGCTGTCGGGCTGAACGAAACAGATCGTGGCGAGGCAAAAGGCATCGGGCCCCACGGCAAGGCTGTGGCCAATTTGCTGTGGAGCACCGCTGTGGTACCATTCCGGAACGAAGCCCAGGGAGGGCCTCTTGACGAGGTGTCCCGTGCGACACAGCCCCAGACCCACCAGGGCATACAGACAGAGATCGAAGCTATCGAGCTTGTTCGCTGAATCCTGGAGGCGGGGAACCTCAGCGGCCTGCCCCTGCTCTGCATCCGTCTCGGCGACGTCGTCGGCCGCTGAAAATCCGGTAGCCACGGCGAAGGGCAGTGCCGGACCGTGCAGAGAGAGGGAATTGATGGAGTCGACGATGGGATCCGGCCGATCCTGGGTTGGCTCGGCGCAGACAGCAGACATCATGTCCGCCTGAACCGCCACTGTAGCGGCCAGTACCCCTATGACAACCGTGATTACCCTGTACCGGTCTGTCATTGATTCACCACCCTGTCACTCCGTGAACCTCAGCACCTATCTATTTTCCCGAACTTTACGCTTCAAGTCCAGGAGAAATCCAAACAAAACGACGAAATTCCTGTCAAACGGCCATTCGCCCCTTCTTTTTACACACACAGACGGGACTAACTATATATTCAACAAGGATTTACGGCAAACACTACGCGTATCTACGTATTCTGGCGGCGCCGACGGCCAAACCGAGCCTTCCGAGCAGCACCGCCGCTGGAACGTCACATGCTGGCAAAGGAGGAACAACGCCACTTATCTCCCGAAAGCTCAACCCGCCCGGGCATGTTAATACAGACAAACACAAGACATATGATAACAGAGAAAGTGGGGTAGTTCAAGAAAAAAGACGCCACCCTACAGGCACTTCACGATGATTTCTTCGCGTGGATGATATCCGGCCCGCGGGGCTTGGCGGCCCCCGACTGCTGGTGCGAATCCGGCAGGACGAGCTGATCCATGACCCACAATTCTCCGAAGATCAGCATGACCGCCACCGGCATCATTACCAGCCCGGCAAAATCGTGAAAGAACCTCTCTCCCACCTCGGAACTGACGAATAGCATGAGCAGCGCAGTAAAGAAGATGCGAACGACGTTGCACACCACGGCGATAGGAATACTGGAAAGCACGAGCGCCGCCTTCTGCCAGCGCGGCCGCTTGACCATGAAGGCAATAAACGCTGCGACGATGATAAACGCTGTCAGCATGCGCAGGCCACTGCAAGCCTCGGCCACCGCCATCGGCGTGTTCTTATCCAGCATCACCACATTGCCGCGCTGACTGACGCGCGGCACGAAGACCTCCAGCAAGAAGACCGAGCCCTTGGTGGCCATGCCCTGCAAGGGCCCACTGATCCGGTTATGGACCTGTCCCGGAAACGGCACCATCAGGAACAGGAACAGCAGGATCCAGCGCGCCTGGCGAAACACCTGCCGGCCGGCGACCACCAGGACCAGTCCGGCAACGGTCAACACCAGCGAGTAGCGCTGCGCCGACTCAAAGAGGAACAAAAGCCCGAAAAAGCGCCCTGCCTGGGCCAGAAGAAGCAGCGCTACACCGGCCCACCAGCACGGCTTGAGGGAGCAGGCCCGAAACTGTTTGCGTTTGATCCAGATGAAGATCAGGGCAACCAGCGGCACCAACTGCCCGGCCGAGTAGTCTTCGTTTCGCTGCCATTCTTTCAGCAGGTCATAAATGGTGGCCCAATACGACCACAGTGCCACGGCCACCAGCACGCCGGCCGCCACCACCAGTCCGACGACGCCGTCGCGATGACCAGTGGGGCCCGAGGGCGCATGACGGGAACGAATACGCTTATTAGCCACGATTGTATCCCCATTAAACAGCGCGGACACCGAGAGTACCTCACTGGGGGCTCCGGTGCGTGGCGACATCATCGAAGAGTTTCAGGATCGGCAGGGCCGAATCGGTCGCGAATTCACAGGCCATATCCTGCGCCGCATCGACTCCGAGCGAGTCGCCAATGGGCGCCACGACCTGCACCTGCGTCACGTAACCGACGCGACGAAACGTCTGATAGCGCCATTGCGCGACGCTCTGACAGTAGGCCCCATCGACCAGGTAATAGTACAACACCAGTACCTTCTCGGTGTTCAACATGCCGCGCGAGAATTCCATGACATTGCAGGGCAAGGTGACGCCGGAACTCAGCGTCAGCTTCTCGTCCCGCTGGCGCACGAGGGTATAGCCATTACCCAAATAACACACTTCGGGGCGATGCGGCATCAAATCGCGCGCCTGCACGCCGGAGGCAATCCACAAGGAAACGGCCTCTCGACCATTGTCTTTCACATAGCGGCGACTGACGTGCGCATCCGTGTCGGTCGCCTCGATAATCTCCGGCGGCAAGGGAGTGTCCTGGCCAACCCATGCACCGATGTGCATGGGCAACTCATCCAGCGTTTCCTGGGCAACCGGTTTCGCATCGACCGGTCCATTCAGCCGGGCGGCCAGCAGGCGATAGCCGGCGCCAAACGCCAGCATGAAGAAGCTCGCCACCGCCGCGGCAACGATGACCGGTCGCACCTGGGCCCGGTCACGATTCATGGTCCGCTCAGTCTTCATTTATTCCATCCTTCCCTTGGAGTCACCGATCTCAATCCGACACTGCAACGACATGCTGCCGTCCGCGGTGCATCGTCCCACCAGCGTTGTGCCCGCCTCCTTCTGATGGTACCCACGGCTGACCCATCCGAAAATCGGATCTTCGCTGCCCCGGTAAGTCTCCACCGCGAGCTGTCGATCCATTTCAATGGTGACCACCCCCGGCCCGACATCGACGGCAAAGCGGTTCTCCCCGGCCGGCCGCACTTCACAGCGTTCGGCCACGTGCAGGCAGATTTGCACATTGTGCCGGCCTTGAGCCTCGATCTCGTCGCGTACCGTCAAGAGGCGCGCGCCGCCATCCAAAGCCAACGTACGCCTGTGCGTGACCGGGTCGTCAAGACGGCGATAGCCATCGTGCTCTCCGGTTACGCGTCCCCCCGTCTCCGACGGTTCCCAGGCCAAACAGCGTGCCCGGGCCCGCCGGCCCCACAGGAAGAGCCCCAACATCTCGGATTGATCGGCTCCATCGATGACAACCGTGTTGTGCGCGCGGGTGCTGCGCAGGTATTCGCGCCATTGAGGGTAGCTGAAATAATCGTATGTTCCCGGGTCTACCAGCACATCGCGGCCGAAGGCGCGCAGCGTGAAGCTCAGGGCATCCGCATGGCCATGGGCCGCCAGCGTCCCCATGCCCAGCGGGCCACAGTCGAACACGGCACTGATCCGGTCCGGCGCATCGCCTGCGCCGTGTTGGAGGAGGTAGTAGCCTGTCTCGGCCAACGCCGTCGACCGGCAAGGTTTCTTATGATCGTCGGGCAGCGTCTCGAAGCGGTCGAGCCCCGATTCGCCCAGCAGCCAGGCAACTGGCTCGGAACACCGCCCGGCAGCCGCTTTGAAATCGCTGCGACCGAACAAGGCCGCTCCCACCGCCAACCATTCCTGGACGCGGCGCGGATGGTCGCCCAAATCCAACACGTAGCCGTCATCGCCATCGCCAAACGCGGGCAGGCAGTCCCCTCCTGCGCTGAGCACGGCCAGGAATTCGAACATCTTTTCCAGCCGGGACCAGTACGACCCGGGGAAATCCGTGCCCGTCGCTCGCGCTACGATTCCCGCCGCGACGAAGAACTGGACGACAAACAGATGGTAACCGATCGCCTGCTCCCGGGTCCCACCGTCGGCAAAGGTCTGATTGGTGATCTCCTGATTGAGGATTCCCCAACTCCGGGCGCGCCAGCGGGCCGCATGTTTGAGATTCCGGAAGTAGCTCGTTGCGGTGAACACGCCGGCCGCCTCGCCGATCAGGTGATTGTTGACCGACGAACCGCGCGAATACTTCCGGTCGATTTCCCACACATGGCGGGCCACCGAATCCAGCAACCGCGTGCGGAGGGCTTCGTCGATCATGTTTGATTCGCGGATCAAATCCAGTGCCCACACCCAGTTAATCAATCTGATGCCCAGTTCCAGACCACTGCGCCAGTTCATGCCGAGCCCGTAGGGATTCTGATCCAGCCAACTTCTCAACTGGCCCGCCACCGCCTGGGCAAAGCGAGTTTCGCCACTGAGGCGGTAGGCCCGCGCCAACACGACGAGTTGGTGGTGTCGGTTGGGTTCCCAGACAAACTTGCAGTCGCCCGCCTCGGCAACATCGCGGTAGTCCACGGTCGAGCTGACGGCCAGCGGCGTATCCTGGCCGCGCTTGTGGTCCCGATTCCAGACGATCGGATCGCCCAGATGGGCATCTTTCAAATCGAAGAAGCTCAGACTATTCTCAGCGATCTGCGTCGCGCGCCGCAACAGCGACTCATAGGATGCATCGTCGATGCCCAGCCAATCTTTCTCGCCCACTTTCCGGCGACATACGCGAAAGCCTGGCCCTGACGCACATCCATTGCCATTCAGGATCACGGGCAAAGCCCGCGCGCGCCGGCGACGGCCAACGAGACAACGATCGACGCGATCGCGCAGAGACGAGTGCATCCGCCAGACAATTTCGTCGGCCGACATGGCCTTCAATCGACGATAGTACCAACTCAGTGTCTGCATATCGATCCCAGAAGAGGATTACGGAGTCTCCGTGGCTTCGTCGCGGACCTGCACACCAGGAATCCGCTGATCGACGTAAATGGCCTTGCCGCCGGCCGTCGTCATGATCGCCTCGACGGACTCGATCGTAAACGTCAGTTGGCCGTCCAGCTTCCGGCCCAGGTTGCGCTGGATGCGGCAGGCGTCCTCATCACTGTACCCCGCGCCCGGCACCACGTGCAAGACGGCCCGGCCGCGTGTTTCCTGCACGAACTGAAATTGCCTGACCCGCATGAAGGTGTCATCATGCATATTCAGCGCCGTCCAGGAGATTTCCGAACCATCGGCCGTGACCAGGACTTCCTGCGTGCGGTGCCCGCGGATATCCCGAACGAGGACATGCTCGCGTCCACACGCGTCACAGCGATCCCCCACATAGGTGGCCCAGTCCCCGGTACGATAGCGAATGAAGGGCATCACCGTATTGATGAAGCCGGTGCCGACAATCTCGCCCCGCTGGCCCGGCGTGCGCACCGGACGACCCGCGTCGTCGAGCAACTCGAAATAGCCGTAAGTAGGCCAGACATGATAGTCGTGGGAATGCTCGCATTCCGACGCCAGGACGAGCTTCTCGGTGTGACCATAGCACGAGAAATACCGGCAGCGGAAGACCTCCTCCACCATCTTCCGCTGCTCCGGATACACAATCTCCGATTCGGCAATGATCCCCCGGATATTCCCGGGCGGCTCGATGCCGGCACGCAGACAGAAACGTGCCAACATCGCCACCGATGAGGGGTACACATGCAGGAAACACGACCCAATGGTGGCGATATGCTCCAGGTAGCGGGCCATGTTCTCGTCCGACATGTGGAAATTGCCGTAGTAGTGGTGCCGCAGAACGGGGTCATGCTCATGGTAGAAGCCATTGCGGTCGGGCTCGACAACGCGCCCGCGCAGCACGCCCATCGGCATCCCGAGCTGATAGCCGGCCCGTTCCCAACTGGTCACCAGATAGGCGTACTCGACGGCAGATCGGCCGACTGGATGGATGAATCTGAATGGCTCTCCGCTCGTCCCCCCCGTAGACACCATTTCCACATCAGGGGAATCGAGTGACGTCGTGCACATCCCCTCAAGCTGCTGCCGTACCAGACGCCGATCCGTCAGCGGCACCCGCCGCATGTCGCCCAGAGACTTCATGGCCTGGGGCGCGAAACCATGCTCGTCAAAAGCACGTCTGTAGTACGCGCTCTTCTCATAGGCGCAGCTCAAAAGCACACGCAGTTGTTGAAGTTGGTAGGCACTCACCTGCTCGGCTGACCAGCGCTGAACCCGCTCCGCGAATACCTTCTGCCTGCGAAAGTCACGCCCGAGTAACAGGGAAGGGTTGAGGATCTCCAGTCCAGGCCCAAGGCACCGGCGTATCGGCCCAGGGGTGGAGTCCCAGAGCCACTTTCTCGTGATGCGCCGACGCCGTGGCTTCGTCGATGGTGTCTGACCATCGGACGCCGATTCGCTA
>CP070782.1:991362-1006157 GCA_020346325.1 Phycisphaerales bacterium | reverse complement strand
TTGATGATGGAGGCAACTGCCTTTACGGATTCGAAGTCGCCCTCGCTTGCCGCGGGGAAACCTGCCTCGGTGTTGCCGTCAGGCCTGTACGCCGACACGAGCCACCCGCTGGCTGAAGGCTACGCGTCGCTCGCCCAGCAATTGCTGGAGACGCCCGCATTCCAGTCCCTGGCTCGCAAATGACATCGAGCCTGTAGGATCGGCAACTCGTTGCCCATGCTGATAGAACCTCTTGAAGAACCGCATGGGCAGGAAACCTGCCCATCCTACCGTCCGTCTATCGATATTCCGGGAAACGGTCGTCTATCCTGGCGGGAACGATGCGCACGGCCTGACCGCCCTGGACGGAAGCGCTCATGGTCAACACTGTGTCACGATCCACGGTGAAGCGATCGATACGAACGTGAGTCCGCGTCGCGATAGCCGGGTCATCTGAGTAGATATGAGCGACGTAATCTTGGCCCGCGTCAAGGAAGGCGAGCGGGATGTTGAAAGTGCGCGGCCGGCCGCTGTTCATAAAGCCAACAAACCAATCGCTACCACGGCGGCGCGCGATGACGGCGTACTCACCGATGCAACCTTCGAGCACCTTCGTTTCGTCCCAGACCGTCGGGCAATGGTCGAAGAATTCGATCTCGGGTTCATGACCGATCCCGGTTTCCGAGCCACCCGCCCCACCGAGCCTCTTAGGCGACGCAGATGGCCGGTCATACCAGAACAAAAACTGCCACGGGCTGTAAAAACACACCGCCTTCGCAAGCTGGTAAGCGTGCGTGGCATTGCGATCGACACGTTCATTGTAGTAGCAGATCGTATTGTCGGCCGCCCCGGCCAGCATGCGCGTGAAAAGAATGGTCAGAGTCAGCGAGTTGGGCGGACTCGTTTCGTCACCCGCGATGCCTTCCTGGGTCATGAAGTTCGGATACGTGCGCGAGTAGCCGGTCGGACGGTATTCATCGTGCACGTCGACCATCAACTGATGGTCGGCCGCTTTGCGAATGGCCTCGTGCAGCCAGCTCGTCCAATGTTGCGAGCCGACGTTGACGAAGCCGTACTTGACACCTTTGATGCCCCAGTCGCGATAGAGCGGCAGGATCTCGTCGAGCTGTTTTTCCAGTGCCCGGCGATTGACGTAGACGATGATCCCGATCCCGCGCTCTTTGGCATAGCGGATCACTTCATGCAAATCGAGCGGCCCTTTCGAGCGTTTCGGATCGACCGTTACGGTAGTCGCGTCCGACTTGTCATCGTATTCGTGCCCGTACCAGCCCGCGTCGAACTCAACGTACTGGAGGTTGTGCTCGACCGCAAAGTCCACGCACGCCTTACCACCGGTGGTGGTCAGGGTCACTTCGCGAATAACCTTGCCCGGCTTGATCCAGGATGTGTCGCCGATCGCACACGGCTCATTCACATTGAGGATGATGTCATTGTTCTCCAACAACTGGCCTGGGCTCTCCGCGACCATGATGACGCGCCAAGGCGTTGTCAGGGGCAGTTCGGCCTCGACCGGACTGCTCAAATCACTAACGAGGCAATGGGCTCGGCCCGACAACGGCGCCAGCTTCATCCGGGCATAATCCACCCGAGCCGCCTCGGCGACCGCCAGATAGATATCGTCCGCCGCCTGGATCGTCAGTGGTCGCTCGCAGCCCCGCTTGATCTTGCTGAGCGGGACCTCCTCGTATTTCCCCTGCGCGCTGTAGACGGCCCAAGCCGTGTGGTCACCCGGAAAGCGGAACTCGGTGCCTTCCTTCGCGACCGTGACACGCTTCATACCCGGCTGCTTCGGGATCGTGTAGCAGAAGGCGATTCCTTCATCATAAGCACGGAACTTCAGAATCAAAATGCGCCGAGGCGCTTCGGTTTCCTGCAACTGAATCTCAAGTTCGTTGTACCGATCGCGAACCATACTCCGCTCGCCGTAGACGGGTTTCCATTCGCTGTCATGGCTACCCTTCGACAGAACGGTCTCTTCGACGCCATGGCCAAGGTGGCCATCTTCGAGGTCCAGCCCCAGCTTCGATTCGGCAACCACGGTCCGACCCCGATAGCTTACGCTGTAGACCGGACAGGCCTTCGCCCCGGCGAAGTCTCTCACCACCAGCACAATCTCCACCTGGCCGTTCGGCGACGACAGTTCCACGCCTGCCGCAACACCGATCCAGCACACCGCGATCATCATCCCCAACAAGCTCGCGATTCTCATCCGTTTCGATCTCCTGCCCTGTCTCATGGTCTGCCTTCATCGCCTCCGGTTACGTCGACACCCGTCAATACGATGTCGGGGCGCGGCGGAGGCGCCATACCGGTACCCAGGTAGAAGCCCACGTGAGGCGGCTGATTGTAAGCGACATTCTGCCAGGCAATACTCAGCCGGTATTGGGGGTCGTGCATCAGCGTAGGGAACCGGTAGCTGGTCGGTACCGTGGTCGTGTAAAGCCGCAGTTCCTTATTGTCCCGCGAGCGCCAGATCACCTCTTCGCGCCAGTCCCCGAGCAGATCGGCGCTCAGGGCAGGTGTGGACTTTGAGCCATTGTTGGAAGAGCACCCTGCGGCGGTGAAGATGATGTTCTCCTGGCCACTGGCCCAGTCCCACTTGCCGACGCGGACACTGTTGAGGGTCTCGCGAAGCAGATCGCCATCCCACCACACCAGGAAATTCTGCGACCACGGTCGCGGCCCAAGGTCTTCGCCTTTGATCGTGCGCAAGCCGCCGGCCCCGCCCCAGCATTCGGCGCCCGGGTAGCGCGGATCGATATCGGCCGCGACACCGCGTCCGACGTCCAGGCCGGCGTCCTTGCCCCAGAGTATCTCACCCGTCCGTGCATCGAACAAGGCCGCCCCGAAACCATTTTCATAGCCGGGGATGGGAACCTCGTTCTCGTGGATGCCCCACACCTCCAGACCTGGTCGCTCCGGGTCCAGATCGCTGACGTGCATGGCGTCCCCATGACGCAGATCCGTTGAGTACAGGCCCATGCCGTCGTCGTCGACACACATGGAGCCGTAGATAATCTCGTCCTTGCCGTCCGCATCGACGTCTACGACGCTCAGGTTGTGATTGCCCTGACCCGAGTATTTCTCCAACCCAGGTTGGGCCGAATCGAAGACCCAGCGCAACGTGAGCTTGCCTTCGCGCCAGTCCCAGGCCGCCAATACGGAGCGCCCGTAGTAACCCCGGCACATCACCACGCTAGGCCGTTCGCCGTCGAGATAGGCGACGCAGGCCAGGAACCGATCGGCACGGTTGCCGTTGTGGTCGTTGCTGCCGTTGCCGCCGACGCCGCCCCAGCCACCGACATCGCCGCGCGCGGGAACATAATCGGCCGTTGCCAGAGCCGCGCCGGTCTGGCCATCGAAGATCGTAAAGAACTCGGGACCGTCGAGAATCTTGCCATCGCCGTTGACCCAGTTCGCTTCGGCATCACCGATGGTGACACCCTGCCCGTCGACCGTCCCGTCGGCGGTCTTGCAAGCCACTTCCGCCCGGCCGTCACCGTCCAGATCGTAGACCATGAACTGCGTGTAATGCGCCCCTTCACGAATGTTCCGCCCGAGATTGATCCGCCAGAGGAACGTGCCGTCCAGCTTGTAGGCCTCCAGGATAGGCGGATCGGTCGTCCCGCGCGAGGCATTGTCCCGGCTGCGTCCCGCCTGGTGCAAAACGATGTCATACATGCCGTCTCCGTCCAGATCGCCGGCCGAGGCGTCGTTGGGCCGGTAGCCCTCGGGCGTCTGCAGGGCAATGGCAAGGTGATCTTTCTGCCACGGGCTCACCGGCGCCGACGCCTGACCTTCGACGCTGTCAACGACAGGACATACGGTATAGGTGGCGGTGGGACCGCCTCGCGCATCGACGAAGTTGGTGGAATCCGTCATCGGCTCGGCATTGAGCCGAACGCCATCGCGATACACGTTGAACGCCATGCCCTCCGGTTCGGTCCCGAGCAGACGCCAGCCCACATACACCCGGCTCCGTCCTTCAAGGACTGCGACCACACCACGATCCAGATGTTCCATGTGTCGCTGCGCGCTCGCCCAGTCGGCGGTGAACAACAGTAGACCGATCACGATGGCTGCGATGATTTCGACAGGTAGCTTCTTCATGCTGCTGATCCTATGCTTCTATTTGGCGTCCAGGTAATAGCTGGTCATGGGATAATGGGGATAACCCATCGACCGATGGGTCACGTCGTTGCGATAGAGCGGGTCCTGCATCAGGCACACCCGCCGGTCCGTGGCCCGGATGGTCGTGCTGTAAATGCGAAGCTCGCCCCAGGCATACGTAACGACCTCTTCGCGCCAATCGCCAGTCAAGTCCGCAATCTGCTGCACCCAGCCTGGAATCTCGGCCAGCGTCTCACCCTTCCACTTGGACACTCGGCGGCGGCTGAGAATCTCCCGCACCGGATCGGCGTCCCACCAGATCAGGAAGTTCTGCGCGGGCACCGGTCCGTCCAGTTTCTCACCTCGGGCCGTATAGAAATGCCGCCCGCTGGCCAGTTCCATACCCGGATGGGCCGGATCGATGTCACCGGCGAGGGCACTCCCCAACTCGTTGTCGCGATTGGATTCGGCAATCCCGAAGATCAGGTTCCCCGTCCGGGCGTCCCACAGGCTGGCGCCGTTGTGCGGATGGGGCTCCTCGAAGATGTACCAGACCTCCATCCCCGGGCGCGCCGGATCGATGTCACCAAGGTAGAAGCGATCGCCGTGTCCATAGCCAGTGCCCCACAAGGTCCGGCCGTCGCTATCGATCGCAATCGAGCCATTCAGGATCTCATCGCAACCGTCGCCGTCGATATCACCGGTCTTGATACTGTGCTGGCCCTGCCCCTGGTACATGAACGGCGCCCGCTCGTTGGTCCAGCGCCATACTTTGCGGAGTTTCTTGTCCTCAAGCACCCAGGCGTCGATCTTCATCATGCCGTAGATGCCACGCACCGCCAGCACCGCCGGCGTCTTGCCGTCCAGGTAGGCGACGCCCAACATGTGGCGGCTGGCGCGGTTGCCCGTATTGTCGCCCCAATCCTGGACTTCGCCCCGCTCGATCCAATCGACTTTGTCGATCTCGGCGCCGGTCTGTCCATCGTAGACCGCCAGGTATTCAGGCCCCTCCATGACGAAACCGTTCTGGCCACTGGGGAACATCTCCTCAGCCGTAGCGGCGTACGGTGCGGTCCGCACGCACACCTCCGCTTTGCCGTCGCCGTCCAGATCGCGGACCACCATGGGCGTCCACCAGATCCCCATATCCACGTTCCACCCCAGATCGATGCGCCACAGGAATTGCCCGGTTTTGCCGTCGTAGCCATCGTACTTGTATGAGCCTCGGTTGGGTCCGCGCCGACCAGGGTCTTTGCCGCCGCCCGGATGCTTGACGACGAAATCATAGGCGCCGTCGCCGTTGAGGTCACCGACGCCCACGATGGACACGCCGCGAATGTCATCCTTCAGCGTGATCACCCGGTACGCCTGCGCGGGCGCGTCGGCGGCGAGCTCTACTCGTTCGCAGGCTTGCTGCTCTCGACCGTCAATCACTGATGTCACCCACCAGGCGTTCCCGACGCCCGGCGGCACTTCGGTGTCGACGAAGTCCGTCGTCTGGCGAACCGGCTCGGCATTGAGCTGGACCGGCTCGGCGCCGGCAGTCGAGCGATACACATTGAAGGTGACATCCTCGGAATCGCTCTTGAGCAGTCGCCAGGACAGGTACACCTGCCCCTCCCCTGTCAACAGCGCCACCATGCCCCGATCGAGTTTCTCCTCGATGCGCTGCTCTGCCCAGCCCAGTACCGCATTCGGATCGTACAGCGGGTCCAGCGCGTAGAAGTTCAGATTGGGCGGGATTTCTTCGTCCGTCAGCTCGCGCAGCCCCCGCTCATTGTTGGCCGGCGGACGCGTGCCGCCAAAGCCCCGCCGGGGCCTTCGGTCCTGCGCTGGAGCGAGTGCCGCGGATAGCATCAGCACCAGGGAGAGCATCGTCACGTTTCGAATCACGTCGTACGACCTCCAGCAGACTTCCGCTGCGTCTGTCAACGCCAGGGCGAATCGGGCGTCCCGGCCGCCGAGGCCTTGGGCCTCTCATCGAACGGCGCGATCTTGCCCGCGTGGACATCGTGCAGGCGTCTGTGTGTGGCCTTGGCCGCTTCGATCAGTTCGACGTAAGGCCGATTCGTGACATCGACGAGACCGATGTTGTAGTTCTCGCCGTCAAAACGCCCCAGAACCTGCTGGTCGCGCCACTGGAACCAGTGCGCCCCGAGAAAACAGGGCAAGGCCGCCGCCTGCTCGACGTAGTAGCGATAGCCCTTGCCCCGCTCGATCTGGTCGGCGGTCTGGACGAGACCGGCGCCCAAGCCGTCGGCCGGCACGCCCAGGTGAAACTCACCGATCATGATTGGCCTGCCGGTCGCCTCGTAGACGCGCTTGATCTGCGTCGTTGCCTCGTATTCATAAACGTTGATGCTACATACGTCGAAGCGCTTGCCCATGCGCATGACGCCTTCGGGAGGCGAACCGCCGAATCGGATGCCGAGGTTCAGATGGTTGGGGTCGTACCGCCTGATCGCTTCGCCCAGCAGCGTAAGGTACCGCTCGAACATGCCGTAGACGAATTCCACGCGACGCTCGGGCGTGTCGCCCTCGGCCAGATACGCCTGGAGCTTCGTCTTGGTGGCGGTGTCTGGACCATTAAGGAACATGTCGACGACCTCGCTCTCGCGATCGGGCCACGGCGGTTCGTTGCCGATGAAATAGCCCAGCAGCCAGGGGTCGTCTTTCAGCGCAGCGCACTGCCGGCGGGCGGCTTCGTCCACCTGACCGGCAAAGTCCTTGGAGTAGACATCGGGCATACCCAGGCACAGAGGCTCCGTGCGCGGCGCGCGGAACGTCACGACGTGGACCTTGCGATCCACATCCTCAGAGACACGGAACCGTGACCAGTTCCCAACCGTGTTGAAACCCCAAGCGCTCATGCGCTGCGCGACGAGACTGCGTCCGGGCGGAGGGCTCTGCGGGCCGCCATCACGCCGGCGGCGCCCCCCCGTACTGATACAATTCGAACCGGTCGATAGGAACAAATGACCATGAGGGTCGACGAACCACCATTTGTCATTGATCTGCTCGACGCGGAAGAAACCCGTAGCCCTGGCTTGCGTGTCTTTGTAGCCGTCGTATTGGCAGTAGCCGAACTCGTCACTGCCGGTCAATGCCTTTCGCTCTTGCTCCAGTTCTTTTTCGAGCTGCGCGCGGCTTTTGATCTTGCGCGGCCAGCCCGCATGGACCCATTGGCCAAATTCATCGACATGAAGCCCAGCTTCCAGAAACTCCGAGCCCGCATCTTCCTTCGACAGCTTGATCGATCGAACCTCCAGCGTCGGCTCGTGCAGGGGGTAGTCCATGACCACGCTCAGCGCTTCGACCTGCTTCAGGTCGCCGAACGGACCCCAGGTCGACAACCAGAACGAATCAGAGCGCCGATTATTGGCTGAGGCCAGATCGTTGCCACGCTGGTCTCGACCGCGGAAGTACTGCAGCGGAATCGAAGCGCGCAGCCAGACGTTCTGCCCGAACGGGTGGAACATCACGCGGCGCTTCCCATTGGCGGTATGAATCCACCAGGAGAACCGCTGGGGTGAGGAGGCTTTCATTTCGATGACGAGATACTCGCATGGCGACCAATCCGAGGGCCATTGTGGGTCCAGTTGCGCCAGCGACCACTTGTGCTCCGACACCTTGCCCTCGAAAGCGATCTTGATGGGCTCATCCAGAGCCAGAGCCGTGCCGGCCAGGAAGAACAACGCCATTAAAACCAGAAACCCGTGCCCGCAGGTTCGCGCAGAACTCCAGCACGGCCAACCTCTTCCCAGCTTCGCATTCGTTTTCATGACATGCTCCATTCTTCACATGGATCGCGTTTCGTCGATTCCCTCCTGCACCCCCGGGCAGGCACGGTGGCCTGCCCCTACGGGCGACGGGTGCGGAGACGGACCTTCGCCTCTTCCAGACCGGCCGAGTGTGCCGTGACGCGAATCGACCCCCGTCGCCCTTCGAGCGAACGGATGATCAACATCGCCTTGCCATAGAACAGCTTGTGGCTGCGCGCCTGGAACGGTTCGAGCGACAGCGGATTACCGTTGCCGATGCCGGCGATTTCGGCCGGGCCCTGCACTTCGAACTGGACCGTGTTGTCCGCCAGGGGACACAGGTCCCCTTTCTTGTCCGCCGCCTCAACGAGGATATAGGACAGATCCTCGCCGGTGGTCACCAGGCGCTTGCGGTCCGGCGTCAGACGCAGCTTCACCGGTTCGCCCGCCGTGCGCATCACCGCGGTGCCGATTTTTTTGCGGCCCTTATAGGCAACGGCCTTGAGCTGACCCGGCTCGTACGCGACATCGTTCCAGCGCAGACGATACGAGTAGGTCACGTCGTAATAATCGGATTCGACCCGTTCCGGATAGACGCCGAATTCACAGATGGAGGCCCAAGCGTTCTCGCGCATCTGCTTGAACTCGGTGCGCACATATCGGCCCTGTGCATCGGCATCGTGGAAGATGCGTTTCGGGCCGCCCCAGCGCGGCTGGCGACTCGTGGCCTTGGTGACGATGGTCCGCCACGTGGACGCATCGTCCGAGACCCTGATGTCATAGCCGTAAAGTTTCTCTTCCCGCTCAAACTCGAGCGCCAGACAGCCGATCGATCGCGTCTCGCCCAGATCGATCTGGAGCCACTGGTCGACGCCGTCTTCGGTCGCGCACCAGCGCGTGGACCGGTCGCTATCGGTGACCTGCGCCGCCGCATGATCGTCCTGGCTGGAACTCGCCGTCACCGCCTTGCCTTTGGCGAAGTTGGGAGGCCGCTGCGGAATGACGCCCTTCTCGCGGCGTCCCAGCGACTTGCCGTTGAGGAACAGTTCGGCCGCATCCCCGTTGGTGTAAACGAATACGGGCACATTCTGACCGACGCGGCCGGGCCAGTTCCAATGCGGCAGGATGTGAATCGTCTTCTCGTCGGGTCGCCACTGACTGCGGTACAGATAGAAACGATCTTTGGGGATGCCGCACAGATCGACAATACCGAAATACGAGCTGCGCGCCTCCTGTGAAAACGGCGTCGGCTCACCGAGGTAATCGAAACCGGTCCAGACGAACTCGCCGGCGACAAAGCTATCGTCCGTCATCAGCTTGAACTCGGCATCCGGAATGTCCGACCAGGCCGCGGCGTTGAGATCGTAGGAACTGACCTGCAAATCATCACCCGCATAATCCGTCTTAGTCGTGGGCGGCGGAAACGCGTAGAATCCGCGCGTGCTCAGGGTTGAGGCCGATTCGCTGTAGATGATGGGATGGTTGGGATACTTTTCGCGATAGTTGGCATAGCGCCGGGCGTAGTTCCAGCCGGTCAGATCGAGCGCATCGAAGTTGGGCTCGATGACCATGCCCGGGATATGACAGCCCATGCCCACGGGCCGCGTCGGGTCGTAGCGGCGGACGACCTTCCTCATGAATTCCACCCGCTCGGGCGTCACGCCTTCGCGGCCCGTGCCGATCTCGTTGCCGATCGACCACAAGACGACACTGGGACTGTTGCGATCGCGCATCACCAGGTTGCGCAGTTGCCGCTCGGCGAATTCATTCAGCGGAGGCTCGCCGCGCTGGCGTCCGGCCGTGCGATCCCACTTGTCGAACGCCTCGTCCCAAACCACGATCCCCATCCGGTCGCACAAATCGAGCACCTCAGGCGCCGGCGGGTTGTGACTGGTGCGCAGCGCGTTGACGCCCATTTCCTTCATGATTTCGAGCTGGCGTTCCATCGCGCGCCGATAGAACGCGGCACCGAGCGGGCCATGGTCGTGGTGCAGGTTCACGCCGTAGAGTTGCACCCGGCGGCCGTTGAGATGGAAGCCGTCGTCGGCCGTGAACTTGAACGTACGAATGCCGAACGAGGTTTCGGTCTCATCGACGACCTCACCCTTCACACGAACGACCGTTTTGGCCACGTACAGGTTCGGACTGGTGACGTCCCAACGCTTCGGTTTCCTGACCTTGAAGGTTTGATCGACCTCGCATAAACGGCCTGCCCGAGCGGTCTCGATTTCCTCGCCTTTCGCTACCGACTTGCCCTTCGGGTCGAGCAGCGTCACCTCGACGGTCACATCCACTCCAACGTTCAGGTGGTTGTCTATCGTCGAACGCACGCGCACCGTCGCCGCATCGTCCCCCACATGCGGCGTGGTCACATACGTCCCCCAGTGCGCTACGTGGACGGAATCGCAAATCGTCATCGTCACCGCCCGATAGATCCCCGCACCCGGATACCAGCGTGTCCCCCAGCGCTCCGTGTCGGCCTGGACCGCAATCATGTTGGCCCGACCGAATTTCACGTAGGGCGTCGCGTCGACGCGGAACGACATGTAGCCGTAGTCCCACTGGCCCGCCAGTCGCCCATTAATATAGACCTTTGGAAAGGCCATGACGCCATCGAAATCGAAGTAGACGCGGCGACCGGCGTCCGCCTCATCAAGCTTGAACGTTTTGCGGTACCAGCCGACGCCCCGCCAGGGCAGCTTGCCCGCGTAGCCGTTCTCCCGGGGATTGAACGGCCCGGAAATGGCCCAGTCGTGCGGCACACGCACCGCCTGCCACCGCGAATCATCGAAGGCCATCTGGATGACGCTTTCGTCCTGCTGGCCCCGGGCGAAACGCCAGTCCCGATTGAAATCCTCCTCCGTACGCTGGGCGCAAAGATTCGCCGCCAGCAGCATGACCAGCACGCATCCGACTCTCAGAGCATTGTTCATGGCAGAAGCCTCCTTAGTCTGTATTTGCTCACCATTTCTAACAGATACGGGGCCCGGAATCGAATGTATCTCGCCCGGAGCAGGCAAAAAATGGCCGCGGAATGCGAGACCCGTGGGCGGAGATTCGGGCAAAAATCCTGGCTTCTCCGCGCCGGTCCGGTATGCTCTGCAGGGATATGCATATGTATGATGTCATGATGACCTGAGCAAATGCCAAGTTGTCATGCCGAATCCATTCGACCGTGCTCAGGACGGGCTACGTGAAGCATGTGGCTCCAGGCTGGGATTGAGAGCCATCTCCATTCTCAGCCCAGATCCTTCGCGTCCGGCTCAGGATGACAAGCGGGCCAGAATGCCGGCTCGGTGCGAAGACTACTTAGATGCGGAGATGAATCCATTGGCTTCTGTGAGACTGACGTTGACTTTGGTCGTTGCCTTTCATGTCACTTTTCCCTCATCCGGGTGGCCGGCTGTCACAGCGGCGGAAACCGAGAAGATCAACGTCGCGCCCAATCCCTCCTTCGAGAACGATCTGACCGGTATCGAGACGAACGTGTGCGTTTTCGGCGGCTGGTTCCCCCTGGGTGTGGTCACCGAGGACGGCAGCAGCGAAATTCGAATTGTCGAGGACCTCACTCGCACGGGCAAGCGGTCGCTGCGCGTCACTCCGAATTCCGATACGGTGGAGGGCACGCGCTACTACAGCCAGTACAACGGCGGTGAAGAGGTGCGCAAGAACGTCACCAGGCCCGGGGTCCGCGGCGCCCGAACGCTGGCGTTGCGCCTGGACCAGGACATCCTCTCGTGCGACGCATCGGCCTGGGTCAAAAAAGCACCCGATCAGAAAGTCGCGGTGAAGGCCGTTTGGCACACCAGGCAAAACCGCATCCCCTTTATCAAGATGGGCGAGCAGGCGATCACCGAACCGACAGAGAACAAAGGCGGCTGGTACCGCTATTCTCTGCACGCCATGCGACCCCACATGGCGCGACAGGTTCAGATTACCGTTGAGACAGACGGTGCAACGCCGTTTCATATCGACGATGTCGAGATCTATTTCAATCGCGCGCCTCATGCGGACATACTGGTCGACCAGCTTGGCTACGAGACGCAATCCAAAGCAAAGGGCATCCTGTTGCAGTCGTCTGTGCCGCTGCGTCGGTCACCAACTTCATTCTCGCTCGTCAACCTGGAGAACCAGGAGAAGGTGTTCTCGGGCAAATGGAAAGAACTCGGCTACTACCGCCAGTGGGACCTGCATCATTGGGAAGGCGATTTCTCTGCCTTCAAAACGTCCGGCCGCTATGTGGTGGAGACCGCTGTGGACGGCGACTCCTGCTATTCACCGCCGTTCGAGATTGCCGACGACCTGATCGTTTCGAAGACAAGCGAACTGGCCTATCGGTTCTTCTATTATCAGCGTTGCGGCGTTGCCGTTCCTGGGTTTCATGCGGCCTGCCATCTCGACGACGCCAGAACAGAAGATGGCACGCATACAGACCTGGCCGGTGGCTGGCACGATGCGGGCGACTACAACAAGTATAATGGCTATACGCCCGAATCGGTTTACGCCCTGGTCCTGGCCTACGATCGTCGCCCGGACTTCTTCGATCAGTTCGACCGCGACGGAAACGGCCGGGCCGACATCCTGGACGAAGCGGCCTGGGGTGCCGCGTTCCTGACCAAGTGCCTCAATCCCGAGACTCTGGAACTCGTCAACGCCATCAGTTCAGGCTATGGCTACTGGGGCAAGCCCGAGGATGAAACCGACGACCGGCCCGGAACGGGTGACGAGCGACCGATCCGTCCGGGGCAAGGCAACGCGTCCGCCTGTACCGCCGGCTTTGCCCTGCTCGGCAGATATGTGCCCGAATACCTCCCGTTGGCAAAGCGCCTCTGCCAAAAGTACGGCGGAGACATGTCGACCATGCTCGCTCTCTACACGGCGACGGGAGAAGCCGCCTATCGCGAGGCAGCGGAGGAACGAGCCAACAAGCTGCTGGAGCATGCGGGCAACAGCACCGCCGGTTTCCGCGAACTGGCCGAATTCGCGCGTGCCTTTCCAGACGACTCACGGGTCCGCGCCATCAGGTCGGTCGCCAGGAGGCGGCTGGAAGAGATCGAGCTTCTCTGCGCCAATCGGTTCGGAATCACGCGGCGCCGCGACGACGATGGGAAGCTCATCTTCTTCCGGCACTACCGCGACGTGAACAACTGGTACGTGGGCGAGAGCCGCGAGCTTCTCGATACCGCGTACGAGGGCGTTCTCCTCGATGCACTCGGATTCGCGGAAGGTCGCGCCATCGCGGAGAACCAGGTTCATTGGATGCTGGGCAGAAATCCCTACGGCGTCTCCACCATGGAAGGCGTGGGCAGCATCTTCGTCCCCCAGTATCACCACCGGTACAACGCCCTGCCCGGAAATCCGCGTGGCGCCGTGCCCGGCGCCGTCCTCAACGGCATTACGCGGGCGTGGCCCGACCACGATCGCCCCTGGCTGGATATGCATCCGGAGCCCAATGCGGATTACCAGCCCAACGAGCCTTGGCTACCGCACAACAACCGCTGGCTATTCCTCGTCTCCATCTGGTGAGTGTACCTGTCGCCAAGATCTCGAAGATCACGGCATGCGCCGCAGGCCTTCCCAGCGGATGTTCCATTGCCCGTTGTCTGGAAAGCCGGGCGAGGGTCGATCGGGGCAACCCTCCCAACCGGCCGCCATCATCGCCACGGCTGCGAGCAGTCCGCCGTTACCGGGCAGGTACACGGGCAGCCGCGCCGACTGATAGTTGTGCCCATTGGCCAGGTAGCGGTTCTTCTGCGCGTCGACGAACAGCGCGTCGATCGCTTTTTCCGGTTCGCCCACGCGGGCGGCGGTCATCGCCATGACGGGATAGTCCCAGCCCCACGTGCTGGGCCACTCCCATTTCTCCAGTACGAAATCCAGCGTCCGCTTCATCACCTGCGGATCGATCAAAGGCGTCTGTGGCAAGACGCCCAAAGCGCAAAGCATCGACGGATGGTCGGCGATGATCGTATAGGGTTCGGTTTCGATCCCGGTGTAGACCCCGTCACGGACGGTTGGTCGCGAGAGATGCGAGATCACGCGATCCCATTGCGCGTCCCGTTCCATACCGAGCCGCTGGCGCCACTTCTGCGCTGTCTCCAGGCCCCAGTGCCAGTAGGCCAGCTCGAACGTCGGATTGAGTGTGCTGCGGCGGTAGCGTCCGTAACTCTCCTGGGCCGGGATCAGCGCCGGGCCCAGCACGTAGCGCCCGCGCGCTTCGTCCCACACGGGATAGGACGCCATGAACTCAGCGGTCGCGAAGACGACGTCACGATAGCGTTCGAGTGTCTCTCGATCCCCGTGGGCGCGATAGCACAGCTCCGCATGGTAAATCGGGTGCGGCTGCTGCCAGATCAGGAACACGCCCACGCTGCTGGGGCTCTCGCGCCCGGCGGGCTCGGTCATCTTGGGCCAGCGCGCGCCGCGGTAGCCCTGCATCTGGGCCGTTCCGCGCGCCGCCGGCAAGATCGAGTCGTACCAGCCCAGGCTGCGCTCCAGCAGAGGCAGGCGATCCCATAACGCAAGGTGCACGCCGTGCCACCAGTGCATCTCCAGATGGAACTTGCCAAACCAACTGTTGTAGACCAGCCCCGTCTCCTGGGGTGGTCGCGAGCCGGAACAGTTGATCGCCATCAGGTATTGCGACAGCACCACGCGCCGCTCCAGTTCGGCCGCCCGCGGATCGGTACACTGCGAGAAGTCAATCGCCCCGCCGCTTTGCCAGAACTGGCGCCAATGGGACGCAGCCAGGTCCCGGGCGGTCTGGAGATCCAACAAGGGCTCGAAGAAGAAACCCGTGGGAGAAAACGCAACGACGACTTCAAGAACCTCACCGTCCTGCTGGATGATCTCGTATTCATGTCGTGATTTGGCACGGAATTGACCCCCTTCCGAACAGCCCGCACGAACGTAGTACCGATCCAC
>CP070782.1:983335-991262 GCA_020346325.1 Phycisphaerales bacterium | reverse complement strand
TCTCGGTCCACTGCTGTCGGTCCTACGCCGGACCAACATCTGCCTCTGCGATCCAACGCGGTCACACTGCCTGAGCGCCGTCAGGGAAAGAACCCGCCTGTCCGGCGCCGCGCGCACTACAACCGATATCCACCTCGCGCTGATACACTCCCACCCTGGCATGAAGCAATCGCGCTGCGCCTTCTCCATGGTGCAGACCTGTATTTTACCGAATCCGGGGCAGCGCGTCTATTGTGGTGACTACGTATTTCGGGCCGAATCACCCTGCCTGCGGACCTAGAATTGGGATGGCGGCCCGGGTCAATGCGTCCTGCATGGGACCTTCTACTTCCGGCTGTATCGGCCCATCAGTTGGCCTTCGGCCAGGATGTGTCCGTCCATGGCTGCCACCAGGTCCGCTTTTCTCGTGCTGCTCGGCAGTTCCAACGTCGTATCGAGCGCGTAGACCTTGAAGTAATACCGATGCGTGCCCCCGGGTGGGCACGGACCGCCGTAGCCGGGCCGTCCGAAATCCGAAATGCCCTGCCGAGCCCCATCGGGCAACGTGGGTCTCGGTGGAACATGTTCAGGTAGTCCTTTCGCGTCGGGCGCGATATTCCACATGACCCAGTGCACCCACGTCCCCACAGGCGCATCGGGATCGTCGGAAATCAGCGCGATGCTCTTCGTGCCCGCCGGGATGCCGTCCCAGGTCAAGGCCGGCGAGATGTCTGCTCCATCACACGTGTACTTCGAAGGAATCATGCCGCCTTCGTCGAACGCCGGACTGCTCACTGAAATTGCCATCTCTCGACTCCTTTCTCCATTTAGGTTTCTCGGCTCAGAATCGTCTCTCTTTCCAGTGTCACTCGGCCACGCTTCCTGTTTCACCAAGGCCTCGTACTCGGATCGACGGATGGGAATCATGCAACCGTGGCGAACCTCGGGAGGCAGCGCGTACTTGTCCCAGTCCCTGAAGAAGGTGTAGCCGGAAATCTGGTACCACGGCCCATTCAAGTCAGCCGCCACCGACAGACCATAGGAGACTCCCGGATATTGCTCGTAATACAAATACCAGACCTTGCCGTTGGGCGACGGAATCAGTGTCGGAGCCTCGCGAAAATTCGGACTGACCGGCGGCGCCGGTTTGCTGTAAGGTCCCAGCAGCGACGGCGCGCGGCTGATGCGAATGGTCTTGCCCGTCACCCAGTCCAGGGTAGGATAGCGCTCGTCCTTGATGATCGCGTAGTAGCGATCCCCCTGCTTGCGAATGATGACGTCGATCGTAGCCATGTCCCAGTCGAACAGTCGTCGCGGCGGGCCGGAGAAGGTCTTGAGATCCTTCGACGTGAGATACAAAGTCCGCTGGCTGGCCCAATAGCGTTCCGGGTCTTCCGGGGTGCCGTGCTCGTGCGGCGTGTGCCAGGTTAAAACGTACTGAGACGAACCGGTGTCGTAGAAGAGCTTCGGTGCGCCGATTCGCTGCAAGGCCTGCCCATAGCCCGGCGCCTTCTCGAGGTCAGGTGTCACGTCACTGTAGCGCTGCCAGTGAATCAGATCCTCGGAGACCCAGAAATTGATATCGGGGGCCGAGTCGTTGCGATTGCCCACCAGGTAGTACCGCCCGTCATGGCCTTTGCAGATATCCGGGTGGCCGCGATAGTCGTCGTACACGCGCCGGCCCTGATTCAAAGCCTTCCAGTGCAGCCCGTCCAGACTCACGCAGTAATACAGCCGGCCATAGTCCTGGTGCATCATGTGGGCAAACAGATACGCCTCGTGAACCGGTTCCGTTCCCACCGCCTGCCCCGGCGGGTCCGGCTGCCCCGCCCAACCCATGCAAACCAGACATGATGCAATCGCGATAGCCGTCCAGTAATTTCCGTGTCTCATTCGTATCCCCCGTTCCTTCGTATCCGGTGTCTCCATATGCCGCTTCGTGCCCTGCTACAGCCTACAGCATACGAACCGAGTTGTTCGAGGGCAATCATCGCCGGAGGAACCGGTAATCGCGAGTGTAATCGGATATCGGGTTTACACGCTATGGGAAATATGCCACAATGCCACCTGGCCGCGAACAGGCGGGGGACGAACTTATCAATCGTTAGGAAGGGGTATTCAGTGTCAATTGAAAGGTCTTGCCAGATTGCCATCGCGTTCGCCGTTATGATCTGCGTCTTCCCGGCCACTTCCGCTCAAGCCGCCGACGAAGCCCCGGCCGCTATTGGCCCGGACCAGAATGGCAGGCCGGTCGTCGGCGTTTACTACTACCCCTGGTACCGCCGGCCCGGCGAGTGGCGGCGTGTGATGCGGCAACATCTGAGAGTGCCCCAACAACCTGAACTCGGGCGCTACCGCTCCGCCGATCCGAACGTGGTGGCCGCCCATATCGCCCAAAGCGTTCGCGGCGGGATTGATTTCTGGGCCGTGAGTTGGTGGGGTCCGCAGCAGCATTGTGACGTGACGTTTCGCAACGCCATTCTCAAACACCTGGACGCCGTCAAACTCAAATACGCCATCCTGTACGAATCCACTGGCCGCTTTGGGCGGTTCAACAGTCCCAGCTACACACACTGGATCCCCGACCTGACATATATGCGGGAACATTACTTCGATCACCCGAGCTATCTGAAGATCGACGGCAAACCCGTCGTCTTCGTCTACCTGACGCGCGAATATTTCCGCAACAAGGGACAGCGTGCCTTGAAGGAGATGCGGGAGAAGTTCCCCGATCTCTATCTCGTGGGTGACGATGTGTTCGGGGCCGGATACCGTTCGGAATGGGCCAAGAACTTCGACGCCGTGACGGCCTACGACGTGTACGGCCAATCCGTCGGAAGACTCGGAGGAACACGAAAAGCGATCGAATTCCTCGCGGCCAACTACCGCCATGCCAAAGCCCAGGCCCATGCGGTCGGCACGGCCTTCATGCCCACCATTGCGCCGGGCTATAACGACACCGCCGTCCGGCCCGGGCACCCCGGGCGGGCCCGCTATTTCACCGACGTGGAAAACTCACAGGAAGGCGACCTCTTCCGCGCCATGATCCGCGACGTCGCCTTGCCGCTGCTCGATCCCAAGGGTGGCAACATCATGATGGTTACCAGTTTCAACGAATGGTATGAGGACACGCAGATCGAACCGACCGCGGGAACCGCGCCCGCCAGCACCACGGACGATTCCGACAGTGGGACCTACTACACGGGAGGCGATCGCTACGTGGACTACGGGTACCTCTACCTGGATATCCTGCGCGAGATGCTGGACTAGCAACGTGCTTCGAGCGTCATATTGGGGCTCGCCGGCGCGCCGGTGATAGTTTGCTCAAATGCCTCGCCTACTCCGTTGGCCGGGTGACCTGCGGCGTGTCGAGAAGCAGCAGGTTCGGAGCCGGCCCCTTACAGCATTCGATCGCCTTGCCCAACTCACACTGACACAGGCGGTGCTCATGGTCGCAGGGGTCGCCCGTGTAACAGCTTTCGCGGCACGGCAACGCCCGCCGATCGCGAGCCTGGCCCAGCGCCCAGACCGCGCGATGGCGCTGGCGCAAGGTATGCGCAGGCGACCCCGCATAGTCCAGCAAAGCGGCAATGTCATCTCCCGGATGCGGATGCGCCGCCTGGGCCACGCGGCAGGATTCATCGACAGCCGATTGCATCTCCCAGCGCAGCGCACCGAAAGCGCACCCGCACAGAGCAAAACCGGACAATCCTGCAACAGCAGCGATTTGACGCACCTTCCCGAGATTTATGGTAAGTCTCCCACACGTCAGAGACGGTCTATATTCTCACACTTTTCCACGCCACCTATTGTAGCTTGCGCAGTTCCGCCGTTGCCCTGGAGTCTCCCTGCTGCTGAGATTTCCGCAAGGCCATGATTGCCGGCTCCCTCTGCCCCAGCCTCTGATGGGCGAGCCCGAGGAACAGGTATGCCGACCCCAGGTCGCGATATCCGAGGTCGATCGCCCTCTGTAACAGGGTCACGGCCCTTTCGGAAGCCCCGGTCTCGGTCAGCAGCACGCCGAGCCAGAAAGCAGAGCGGGCGTGGCCCGGATACCACCTCAGAACGGCTTCGTAGTCCGCGATGGCTCGGTTCCAATCGCGGACGGTTCGATACGTGTCGGCCCGCTCGGTCAGGGCACGAACGTTGCGCGAGTCCCCCGCGATAATCGTGTTGAAATCGTCGAGCGCCCCGGTCGCGTCTCCCATCTTTCGTTTTGCCACGCCCCGATTGATGAAGTGGTCCGGCTGAGGGTTCACCTGGATCGCGGCATCGAAATCACGCAGCGCCGCCTGCCATTGGCCCAGGTAGGTGTAGCAGCCGCCGCGGTTGTTCAGGGCCACGTCCGATTGGGGATTGAGACGCAAAGCGGCGTCGAAATCCGCAATACTCGCCTCATGACGACCGGCCCGGAATTGGGCCAACCCGCGATTGAGATACGCGACCCAAAGATCCGTCCGCTTGCTGATGACATCGTTCCACAGTGTCAGACTGTCTTTCCATACGGCAATGCGCTGAAACGTAGCGTGGCCCAGCAGGACCAGGACCACCGCCAGGCAAACCAGACTCGCGCCCCGCCAAGCGAGGCGACGCGGCCGCATCCTCAAAACCAAGGCCGCCACCAGCGAGAACAGCCCGATGCAAGGGATGTAAGCGTAGCGATCACAGACCATCAGTTCGCTGATGGGCACAACCTGGATCACCAGAGCCAGTGAAGCCACCATGAACAGCGCGGCGCAGGCCAGCGGTCGTCGGTACCGGCCGCTGTACCAGATCCCGACGGCCACGCCCACCAGAATGAGCGGGGCCAGATAGAACGAAACAGGCAACCACCCGTTCGTCTTGGTCGGAAACGGATAGAACACGGAGAGGTTCGCCGGATAGAACAGCTTGCCCACGTACCACAGGCCTGAATAGCAGATGATGCACGCCCTTTGGAGCAGAGAATACCGCTGGGCGAAGTCCTGCAGGTGGCCGGCCCCGCCCCGGGCCAACACAGCGATCACGCCGAACGCAATGGAAAGCAAAAGAAAGGGTACCTTCTCGAGCACCGCGCGACGGACCGGCCGCCGCGCCAGATAGAGATCGATCACGACGAGCATCAGAGGAAGCGTCGCCGCACTGGACTTCGCCAATAGCGCCAGCAGGAAGAGCCCCCCCACCAGAACCAAGTGGTATACCTTGCCCGATCTGGTATACGCCAGGTAGACAATCAAAGCCCCCAGATAGAACGTCGAGGAAAGCAGGATGCCTAGCGACGAGACCCATGCCACCGCCTCGACCTGTAGCGGGTGAATCGCGAACAGAGCGCAAACGATCAAGGCGATGCCGATACGCTGTGACAGCGACCGCACCAGGAAATATACCAGCAGCGTGTTCGCCAGGTGCAGCAGAACGTTGACCGTGTGATAGGCCCGGGGAGCCAACTCGAAGAAATGGTATTGGAGGGCGAAGACCAGCGAGGTGAGCGGCTGATAGAGTGAGACGGTGAAGCTGGAGGCAATCTGCTTGAGACCTTCCGGCGACAGATCGCGGATGACCGGATTGGCGGTGACCTGCCGGTCGTCGTCCCAGTTCGTGAAACCATGGCCCAGAGCCGGCAGGTACAGCAGCGCCATGGCCAGCAACACGATCGCCACACCGATCCATTGGCGCCATCGCCCGGGTGCGCGATTCGTATTCCGCGCCATGGTGCGCTGGGCGCCCCGGGGGCTCATCGGTTTCCTCTTTTTGACCATGCTCTTGCGCTGTCCCATGGCATCCTTGTGCCGCACCAGACGGCTCCGTATCAGACCCTGCCCTCCGAAACACTCTAACAGAGTACGGCGATACCGGCAATTGCCGACCTGATCGACGCGTCCCTGCAGGCGCAAGCAACCTGGGCGGATACCAGTCATATACCCTGAACAAAGAGGCTTTACTTTGCTTCAAAATATCCCTTATGCTGGGATGGAGTGTCGTGCTGACGCGTGGCGTAGTAGTCTAAGGGGCTCAAGGTGCTACCACTCGGACAACAACTCGCGGGTCAGACTTGGTTGCCTTTGGTCCTCTCCGGAGCCAGCCTGGTATTGGCCTTGCTCTGCTATCGTTGGCTGACACGGCGCGGCGAGACCAAATGGGGCAAAGCCGTGTGGTGGGAGAACGTCTCCTTTCTGGTCAGCTTGATCCTCCTGCTCGTCGTCGTGCTGGCCTGGATCTGGCGGGGCCGCGTGGCCTGGCTGAAAGCCGCTACCGATTGGTTCCTGGCCAATCAGGTCTATGCGAACATCATCTGGACGGTCCTGGCCATCGCCGCGGTCTACTTCATCGGCCACGTGGTCGAGCGAGCCCTCCAGAAAAGTGCGACCGACCTCGTGGGCAAGCACAAGATTCGTCGCGCGACGAGTTGGCTGCGAGCTGTGGTCCTCACGGTGATACTCGTAGCGATCTGGATCAGCGGCGCCGGCCAGATGGGCGTGTTCCTCGGCGTCATGGGCGCAGGGATCGCGCTGTCGCTCCAGGAAGTGCTGCTCTGCGTCGCCGGCTGGGCTCTGATCATTATCAAACGTCCCTTCGACATCGGCGACCGCATCGAACTCTCCGGACACGTCGGCGACGTCATCGATATCCGCGTCTTTCAGACTTCCCTGCTGGAGGTCGGCAACTGGGTGGGCGCCGATCAGAGCACGGGGCGCATCATCAGCGTGCCCAACAGCGCTGTCTTTCGGCAGTTGAACGCCAATTACACGAAGGGCTTTCCTTTCATCTGGAACGAACAGACCATCGTGGTGACCTTTGAAAGCGACTGGAAGCGGGCCAAAGAGCTCATGCTGAAGCAGGCGCAGGAAGAAGCCCAGAAGATCGAGACCGAAGTCCGGCGTCAGATCGAGACCATGCAATCGCAGTACGCGATTCGCTACAGTCATTTGACACCCATCGTCTACACGCACATCGCCGACCAGGGCGTGGCTTTGACCCTGCGCTATCTTTGCCCCGTGCGCAAACGGCGCGGCATGGCCCACTCAGTCAACGAAGGAATCCTGGAGGATTTCGCCCGCGAAGCGAACATCGATCTGGCCTACCCCACGACGCGCTTTTTCGACGCCAACCGGGAAGAAAGGCCGGTGCGACCAAGGACAACTCCGTCGAACGAAGGCATCAGCGGACCAATCTAGGGCACAGTGCCCCGCAAAGCCTCACTTAGGGTCCCGCATACCGTCAGCTCGCTCAAGGCGCCGGCGGCGGTTCCTCCGGCCCGGTAGCGATCCCGCGCTCGGCCAGCAGCGCCTCAAACGCATCCGGCGTGAGCGTCTCCACGTGGGCGTCAACGAAGGCGACATGGCCGCAGCGCCCGCCGTGATTCTCAGGTGGGCAGTAGACGAAAACACCGGATGGGTGAGACTTGGTGCTGATACCGGTAACCAGCGTGTAGCCGGACCAGCGGTCGATATCCCACAGGGCACCAGGCGGTATGTCGGCGGCCGGACACGTCAGAAGAGCAGGGTCGATGCCGTAGTCCACCAATCGCCTCAGGCTATCCGGGTAGACTTCATCGAAGTCGCCGGCGTACATGCCAGATGCCTTGCAGATCTCTTCCAGATGGCGCCGGCACAGCGCATCACGGTAGTACGGGCGCGCCAGATACCACAGCACGGCGCCGACAACCAGCAGTACGAGAGCGAGACATGCGAGAGCACATTTCTTCATCGGCGTTGCTCCCTGAGATCGCCGCTGACGCGATAGTAAATGGCACGCGGGGATGGACCTGATCTGTATGGAACATCAGCAAGGCGGACCCCATTTACTCGCTGCCACGGTAGTTCATGGGGACAGCATCTATCCAACCGAAGAGATGGTACCGCACTTCTTGAGTTCCTGACATTTTTTTTCCGACGGGCGGATTTTCTGCGCTCATTTTGCCAGGCGGACTGCACTTACTGGTGAACGTTGACAGTAGCACACCGGTGTA
>CP070782.1:980150-983235 GCA_020346325.1 Phycisphaerales bacterium | reverse complement strand
TTCAGGGCCGCGCCGCCCGGGAGGATTCCCATCTTGACGAGGACTTGAAAGCCGTTGCAGATACCCAGCACCAGTTTGCCCAGCTCGATGAATTGACGAATCGGCTCGGCCAGATGGTGCACGACCTGGTTGGCGAGGATCTTGCCGGCTGCCACGTCGTCGCCGTAGCTGAAACCGCCTGGGAAGACCAGAATCTGGTACCGATCGAGCAGCGTCTTGTCTTCGATCAGACGGTTGACGTGGACGCGGTCGGCTTTGGCGCCGGCCAGTTCCAGGGCGTACTGGGTTTCGACATCACAATTGATTCCTGCCGCTCGCAGGACTAACGCTCGGACCTCTGACATTTTCTTCTCTGCGCTCCAGTGCACTCGGTTACCAATCCAGTGGCTTCTGCCATGCCTGCTTCAATAGCTCCACGTCGGCATTGACGACGTCATGGCCTTCCTCATCGCGAATCACCAGTTTGGATTCGGCTGTGACGGTCCCGATCTGCCCAAACGGCAGATTCAACATGATCTTCGCAAACGCGTCGTACTTGCCCGGTTCGACCTCCACAACGTAACGGCTGTTCGATTCCGAAAACAGTTGCGCGTCGATCCGCGTGCAGTCCTTCGACTTGGGCAGCCCCTGCAGGTCAGCCGCGATGCCCAGGCCGCCGGCGAAGGCCATCTCGGCCAGGGCCACCGCCAGACCGCCTTCGGAACAATCGTGGCAACTCGCGACCACGCTGGCACCGATCGCTTCCGCCATCTTGCGGGCGATCTGCGGCGCCAGCCTCAGATCCAGTTTCGGGACGTTGGCCCCGAGTTGGCCTTGGAGTTTGTAGTAATGCGAACCGCCCAGTTCATCGTGCGTCCGCCCGACGAGGAAGAGCAGGTTGCCCGCCTGCTTGGCGTCCATCGTGACGCACCGATCGATATCGTCAACCAGCGACATGGCCCTGATCAGAAGGGTGGCCGGGATGCAGATCGTGGTGCCGTCCTCGCAGGCGAATTCGTTGTTCAGGGAGTCCTTCCCGGAAACAAAAGGGGCCTCATAGGCCATGGCCCCGTCATAGCAGGCCTGGGCGGCTCGGACGAGCGTGCCGAAGGTCTCGGGATTCGTGCAGTCGCCCCAGCAGAAGTTATCCAGCAGGGCGATGCGATCGACGCGCCCGCCGACGCAGATCAAATTGCGGATGGCCTCGTCGATCCCGGCTAGCGCCATCCAGTACGGATCGATGTCGCCGTAGAGGGGATTCATGCCGCAACTGATAGCCAAGCCGCGCGAGGAAGCGAGTTTGGGCTGGACCACCGCCGCGTCGCTGGGACCGTCGTTGGCCACGCCCGTTAGCGGCTTGACCACCGACCCACCCTGGACTTCATGGTCGTACTGGCGGATCACCCATTCCTTGCTCGCGACGTTGTAAGAGGAAAGAACCCCCATCAATTCATCGTTGTAGCTCTTCTTCTCCGGGAGCACCGGTTCGCTCAGTGCCGGTTTCGTCCAGGTCGCCCGTCGGCTGTACTTCGGGACGCCTCCGTGTAGGAAGTCCATGTCCAGTTCGGCCACCTGTTGGCCCTGGTACCGCAGACGCAGCTTTCGGTCGTTGGTGAAGCGGCCGATGACCGTTGCTTCCACATTCTCGCTGTCGAAGATCTTTTGAATGGTTTCGCGGTTCTCGGGTTTGACCGCGATCACCATGCGCTCCTGCGCCTCGCTGATCCAGATCTCGGTGTAGCTCAGGCCCGTGTACTTCAACGGCACGGTTTCCAGGTCGACCTCGGCGCCCAGTTCTTCGCCCATCTCGCCGACGGCACTGCTGAGCCCGCCGGCGCCGCAGTCGGTGATGGCCTCGTACAACCCGGCTTCGTTGGCCTGGAGCAACACATCGAGCATCTTCTTCTCGGTGATGGCGTTGCCGATCTGCACGGCGTGGGAGAAGACCGTTTCGTGCTGATGGGTCATCTGGCCGCTGGAGAAGGTCGCTCCGTGAATGCCGTCACGGCCGGTCCGGCCGCCCACGACCATGATCAGATTGCCGCTCTGCGGATGCTTGAAGGCCTTGTCTTTGTCCATCAGGCCCACGTTGCCACAGTAGACCAGCGGGTTGCCCAGATAGCGGTCATCGAAATAGATCGCACCGTTGACGGTGGGGATCCCCATGCGATTGCCATAGTCGCGCACGCCCGCGACGACACCCTTCATGATCCGGCGGGGATGCAGCACGCCCTTGGGGATCTGGTCGAGGCTCTTGTCGGGTTCACCGAAACAGAAGATGTCGGTATTGGCAACGGGCTTGGCACCCATACCGGTTCCCATCGGATCGCGAATGACCCCGCCGATGCCCGTGGCAGCGCCGCCGTAGGGATCGAGAGCGGAGGGGTGGTTGTGGGTTTCCACCTTGAAGCAGACCGCCGAGTCCTCGTCGAACTCCACCACGCCCGCGTTGTCGGCGAAGACGGAGATGCACCAGTCCCTATGGAGGTCCTGGGTTGCCTTGAAGACCGTCTCCTTGAGCAGATTGTCGAAGTGCTGGGCCTGGCCGTCGATGGTCATGTCGACGGCGCTGCGCAGCGTCTTGTGCACGCAGTGCTCGCTCCAGGTTTGGGCGAGGGCCTCCAGTTCGACGTCGGTCGGGTCCCGATCGGCCTGTCGGAAATACTCCTGGATGCTCCTCATCTCCGTCAGGTTGAGGAAGAGATCCCGATCCTTGCTGAGGGCCTCCAGGCCCGCATCGTCCAACTCGCGGATAGGCCAGTGCACGATACTCAATTGGTAGGGGCTCAGGTGCGGACTGGGCGGTTCGGCCTCATCTCCAACGACCACATCTTCGATGCAATCGTTGGCCAGCACCTTCTTGGCGATGGTTTCGATCTGAGCCGGACGCGCTTCGCCCAGCAGGACGTACTTTCGTGCAGTACGCACGTGGGCCGACGCCAGCCCCATATCACACAGTGCAGTGGTGACGGACTGGGCAACCGGATCGGTCACGCCGCTCTTGAGATGGACCTCGATCAGCGTCGCGCGGGCCAGGCCCGCCGGGGCGGCACTGCGGCCGATGTAGTATTCCTCCGCGACTGGGTCGGTCAGCAGTTCTTTCGCC
>CP070782.1:975370-980050 GCA_020346325.1 Phycisphaerales bacterium | reverse complement strand
TATCTCTCAATTCACCAAAAATGTTGATTCCATAAGCTGCTTAATCTCAAGAGGTTACAAAAATCTTGAAATTTAGCCACGGTTTAAATGGCCGACGCTCGGGTTTTACCGGGATGCCTCAAAGAAGAAAAGCTCGTGCCAATAGAGGCTTTATTATTTGCCTTTGAGCTCTTAATAGGTGTACGTCGTCTGCAAAGGAATATCCCGTGGCGGCTTTTGTTCCTTGACTTCATCCTCAGAAAGCTTATACTTGAGTGAGCCTCTGACAAAGATGAGGCGTGCTCTGAGGAGTGTCATGAAAACGTTGTTGGCAATCCAGTCAAACTTCGCTTGAGAATCCAGTGAATGATGGTACGTGACCAGTGTGCCGAGAAACATTAACAATCCTCTGAAAGGGTGAGAAGATGAGCAGGAAGATAAGAACCGGTTTGGCAAGTATTTCCGTGCGGTGGGCGGCACTTGTCGTGTCGCTGCTTGTTATGGTAGTCTTGCCCAATACTGCGGCGGCCAATAGACGGATACCGGCTCCGGGTTTCTCGCTCGAAGACCTCACTGGCAGAGCCATCACTCTCAGCAGTCTACACGGAGGGGACGTACTGCTGCTCTTTGGAACCACCAAGTGCCCACAGTGTGATGCCGCCCTTACCCTCTTAGACAGCCTTTCCGAGACCGTGGGTGACGAATTGCAGATCCTGTTCGTCGCGGTCGGCCAGACTACTCAGGAACTCGCAGATGCTTTTGGCTCTGACGTGCCTACCTACGGAATTTTGCCGGACCACGATCGTGCGGTTAGCAGCAGGTATGGCATCGAGGGCATCCCCACCTGTGTCTTTATCGATCAACAAGGTCTGATTCAATACTACGGACAGCCGAGCGAAGAGATCATCTGGCGGTTACTCTCAGGTGAGCGACTCACCTATTCAGATAGGCCCGAAGACGACGTCCCGGAGTCGCCAACCGTTCCCACCTGCGCCCTTTACACCGTCGGGCAGCAGCCGGGCCATCGTTCCCAGCTCCTCGCCCTCGACTTGCGCAACAGGCAGAGCTATCTCTTGGGTGACCTGGTCGAGGCTGAAATCCAGGCCTTGGCTGTTCATCCCTACACGGGCGTTCTCTACGCCGTCACAGACGAATGGGGCACACAGCCCGGCCTGCTCTACAGCGTCGACCGCGCGACCGGCGAGTTGAACGCCATCGGCTCGCATGGCTTCAAGTCCATTACCGCCCTTGCCTTCCGCTGGACCGATGACACGTTGTGGGGTTGGGCCGAGGGAGCCGGGTTGGTTCAGATTGATACCACCACCGGTGTAGGCTCACTGCACTTTGCCTCGAAAGAGAAGTTTTCTGGACTCGCCTGGGCTAATGATGACTCACTGCTCTACGCCTGCGACAAGACCTCGCTGTGGTCCTACAAAGATGCGGACGGTGCACTGGAACTCGTGGCGGGTAACCTGCCGCGTGGCAGCATCGCGCTTGAGATGCGTTCCGACGCTGTCCTGGTAGGCATTGGCCGGAAGGACGACCAGCAGAACTCGCACGACAAGGACGCGCATCCACTGGATCAGGCTTGGGTGTTCATCTACGATCCCGCTAACCGCAAACTGGTCTCTCATACCGCCATCGGTGTCCCCCGCGTCTACCCGGGATTTGCGGGACTCGCTTGGCCCCGCCCCTGCGGTAATCCCAGCCCGGGTGGTCCGGCGGACATCATCAAGGGCATCACCCTTGACAAGACTCAGCTCTGCCCAGGGGATAACGTGCTCGTGACTGTCGAAGCCGCTCATCCGGAGTCGCCTCAGGGACAGGTGGATCTCACCATCAATGGCCGATGGGGCAGTCCACAACAACTGCAATTCACCGGCGCGCCCGGGCCGCGAATAATCGTGGTCGCAGCCGGCACACCGGAGAAGCACTCTGACATAGAGCAGGTCACCGTCGAGGTCGTGGACTGCGGCGACGATCATGAATTCCTGGAGGTTACCGTCCGTCCCAATCCATTCCACAGGCATACGGTCGATTTCGAGATTGCCAACGCCGCGGAGTTCAGCGGCCAGAATCCCGTCTACGCCGGGGACTTTGGCGATAGCCAGACCTTCCAGACGACCGTCCCCTACGCCGCGCACTCCTACAAGGCATCGCTCGTGCGCGATCAGTTCTACTCCAGCTTCCAGGCGACCATAACTCTGCAGCGCAGCGGCCTTGCGGACCTGACCACTCGTAAGACCATCACCCTCTGGAACACGTACGCCTCGAACAAACACAAAGGCATCATTGAGCCGCCCGTGGACTCAGACGAACACCTGCAGCAGTCTGGCCAAAGCTGGACGGGGACCTACACGATCACCAACTTGGAAGACGAGCCGATCCAGTTCACGTCACGCTGGGTGACGTACCAGTACTGTGACCCTGATCAAGAGCCAACTTCTCTGCCCGCAGAGACTATTTCCCTCGAGGTGCCCGGCCAGCAGCGCGTGGCGCAACAGGTCAAGGTCCCCGCCAGCCAGATCTCGTCTGACATCTGTGGCGTCGGGGTCTCACTGAGTGGTCAAGGCCAGCAGGGCAAACTCGCCCGGGCGAGTGCCTACTTCACCGTCCGGCGCAACCCGGTTATGACCCGGCCGGTGTATGACCAGGCACTTCGGCAGTTGCTGAATCAGATTGCCGCTCAAGGTCTGGTCAGCGACCCGTTCCATATCACGGACGAAGACCTCTATCGCCTCACACGGCAGCGCAAGATAGCCTTCCCCGTGCCGCCCAGCGCGCCACCGAGCCTACAGGCCGCCCGCGTGCGGGCTGCCAGCCTGCCTAATTGTGACATGACGCCCTGTCAACCCGACCCCGACAATCCGAATAAATGTGTAGGCAAGCCTTGTGTGCCTGGCGATACACCGCCTCGACCTGGCCTTTCTTGCCAGGTGACCGGCGAATGGTGTATCGCGCCGCCTCACATTGCCAATGCTCGCAAGGGCGACGCCATCCTGTCGGCGGGATGTGGCATGATCGGCGATTTGCTCCGCAAGGTCTGGCCCCCACAGAAGTACTCGCACAGCGGCATCATGACACGCAACTACTACCAGGTGACCCACTCGACCTCTTCGGAGGAGCGTTACGAGGATAATATGGTAGGTATTGAGGGCTCGGACGGCTTCAACGAGATTGTCCTGCGCTATGGCTGGCCGGGTGTGATTACCCAAAGCGTTGACGAAGCTTTCAACGGCCAGTGGAGGACCGACCCCGGCGGAGAACCGTATTTGCTTGTTGGTTTCCACGCGGATCCCGCGCGCTGCGACGGCGACACTGAGCTGGTCTGGCCGAAGGTTGTCAAGCCGCCCCCGGGCGCGCCGCCTTCGGTCCGCCAGCAGTTGCAGGCCGCAGCAGATGTTGCTTTGGCTACCAGCGGCCACTATCGGTTCTACGCCTTCAGCGATGCCGGAATCGTGTACGATCCTGCCTACTACGCGCCACAGGACGCTGGCTGGGCCGCGGGAACGCTCCCGACAGTCTGCTCGCAGTTTGTCTGGTACAGCCTCAGGCAGGCTGGCATCCAGCTCGAAGGCCCCTCCCTGGAGGAGACCGACGTGGCGCGCGGCGCCGAACGCGATGAGCTCACTCTCGACGGCCTTTACCTGTATAGGGAAGATGAACGCCAAAACGCCGCCTGGTGGCTCCATGGTGAACTGTATGACAAAGTGTTCGGCGTTGAGGGCTGGTTCGGGGAGCTCATCCTTGATGCTGCCGATAACATCTCCAACCAGTTTTGTAACTGCATGGGTTGGGACGGCTGCTCAATCAACGATAATGACTCGGAGGCGTGGAAACACCCCGGCGTAGGAAGGGCAGTCAGTCCGCAGGACATCCTGTTCTGGGATGGGCCGGACACAAGCGGAGTGTATGGCCACGAGGAGTACCTTGTCTACCGGGGCGGAGATTACGTGGCCGAAAACACCTGGCAGCCCAGCGAGGGTGTTGGCACCTTCGCCGGGCGCGTGCTCGACCGCGGCAATCTCGTGGCGGACGCCAGTGTGACCATCGCCGGTCTGGAGCTCTTCACCGACACAAATGGCGAGTTCAGGGATGAGATGATTCCCGCCGGCACCTATGAGGTCGTTGCATCCAAGGACATCGGCGGCTTTTTCCTGTCGGTGCGCCAGGAGGTCACCATCAAATCAGGCGAGACCACATGGGTCGATCTCACACTCCAGCCGCCCCCCGAGTACATCCGTCGTGTGGTCATTGAAGGCTCAGTGTATATTCGGGATCACGAAACTTGGCCCGCAGACGACGAAACAGGCACTTTCTCCATCTATGAAGCGCGCACGCTTGATATCTTCCGACGTGATGCGATGGTTGTCATCTCACACTGTGTCGGTGATGAAGTGCGCGTCGAGCTCCGGTTCCACCTCCATCTAAAAGAACAAGGCAACACAACTGTCACGCTCTATCGAGTCGACCATGATGGAAAATATGTTCATGCGTGGCTGTATGAGGGCACAGACTGCGATACCGACGACCTCGAGGCCTGGGGCTGGTGGCATCCGACGGGCGATATCGCGGGCATCTTAGACGTGCCGGCGGGAGCGGTGATGAGTCTCGAGCCCATGCATCTTGAAAACAACGAAGTCGGCAGTCCCGACTACGCCGACATCGTGTTGTCGGTCAAGAATGAACAGCAGACATTTC
>CP070782.1:967426-975270 GCA_020346325.1 Phycisphaerales bacterium | reverse complement strand
GTCGATCATTTCCTCCAGCGCGACGATACCGGCCGCCGCGATGATGCCCGCCTGACGCATGCCACCGCCGAGGATCTTACGCGTCCGCCTGGCCTGGGCGATGAACTCGCGCGATCCGCAGATGACCGAACCGACCGGCGCCGCCAGACCTTTGGACAGGCAGACACTGACGGAATCAGCGCGCTGCGCCAACGTCTTGACGTCCACGCCCAGCGCGACGGCCGCATTGAAAATCCGCGCCCCGTCGAGATGGAGTGCCAGACCGTGGCGGTCGGCCAGATCCGCGACCTGATCCATGTATGGCGTCGTGAGGACAGCGCCGCCACAGCGGTTGTGCGTGTTCTCCAGGCAAATCAGACGCGTGCGAGGAAAGTGCACATCGTCCGGACGAATGGCCCCCTCAATATCCGACAGGCGCAGTGTGCCATCGGCCTGGTTGGGGACCGTATGCGGATGAACGCCTCCCACCGCCGCGATCCCACCGGCCTCATAGCAGAACGTATGCGACTGGTCTCCCAGGACCACCTCGTCTCCGCGCTCGCAGTGGCAGAGTACGCAGACGAGATTGCCCATCGTTCCGCTGGCGACCAGCAGTGCCGCTTCCTTGCCCAGCCGCTCGGCTACGAGTTGTTCGAGCCGGTTGACGGTGGGGTCCTCACCGAAGACATCGTCGCCGAGCTCGCCTCGGCCGATCGCCTCCCGCATCGACGCCGACGGGAGCGTCACCGTATCACTGCGTAAGTCAATTGTCTTCATCGCCAGCGGTCCCTGCCTATCACCACGAAAGAGATTCGCATTCGGGACCGAACATACCGCGAGGGTGTGGTACTGTCAATCGAGGTTTCACCACTATCCATGGCCCGATGAGGCGGGACTTTTCTCTTGGGCCAGACGGTGGGCTTTCGTATGATAGCGGCATGCTCCTCATCACACGCATGCTCTATATCGCTGGCGGCTTTTTGTTCCTGGCCTCGCTGGCCGCCCATGTGTACGCCAGGATACGGCTGCGCCCCCCGGACGATTCCGATCTCGATGATTACTACTACGAATTCGAGGACCAGCATCCGGAGTACGCCCGCTACAATCAGTGGTTGCGGGTCACGATGGCCGGCGCGGCGCTGGGCATGTTGCTGGTCTTCGTGGCGATTGCGGTCTGATCGAGCCTGCGCACGGCGTGGGAATCGCCGACAGAGTGCATCGCGGGAATGCGAAAAGGGCAGACGCTTTTGTCAAAGCATCTGCCCCGCGCTTTTTCATTGCCCCGTCACTAAGATAATTCCTGGCTCAGTCTGCCCGTCTCGCGGCAGCCGCCTGGTTGCGGCACTCACTCAAAGGCAATACCCAAGCCAATGGTTGCATTCTCCAGGGTCGCCTTGCGATCGACTCGGACCACCCGTCCTCGTCGGATGCGCGCGAATTGTCCTTTGCGCTCGGCCAACGCATCGGCCCGGGGGAAGTTCAGTTCTACGATGCTGCCCCGACGCACGGGTGTGGTCATCGGGACGGTGATGAAGGCGCCCACCTTGCTGATGTTCGCGCTGCGACCGTTGAAGAACCGACTCGCTTCCGGCAGCCAAACGCTTACCGGCCAAGCCAGATCCGTTCGCTGCTCCCTACGATGCTCTACTGCCGTTTCCATGGTTTGCATCTCCTTTCTGCCAACCTTTTTCACCAGATGCGTTTATCGGCAAGGTTAACCAGGGCAGTTTAGGGCAAAACGAGAAAGCCCTCCTATTTCTGCCAGCTTTTCCGAAACAACCGCCTTGGACTTAGGCTTCGCACAGTTTTCGGACGAAAAGGTCACGGCGACCCGGCGCTGCACCGCACGGCCAGAGAGACCTTATCGGGCCCTGGAGGGCACACTCTCTGCCCGGCTCCGTGTTCGGTCAGGCCACGCGCCTCGACCCGAACGGGAATGCCGGGAGACAAGTCTGCTTGCAGAAACGCACGAGATGGTGTATCGTCACTCTCCATGACAGCAAGATTGATAAAGATCGACAGCTTAGAAGCCGACACCGAACCGCTGCGACAGGCGGCGCAGGTGCTTGAGGATGGGGGCCTGGTCGCATTTCCCACGGAAACCGTCTATGGCATCGCGTGCCGAGTCAAACGGGATGCTCTCTCGCGACTCAACCGCATCAAGGGCCGCGGTGCGGAGAAGCACTACACGCTGCACATCGGCCGAAACGATGCCTATGAAGACTATGTCCCGAAAGTGGATTTCCGCACCAGGAAGCTCATCGAACGTGCGTGGCCCGGGCCGCTGACCCTGGTTTTCGAACTCGATCCCATCGACTTGAGCAAACAGAAGAGTCGCTTCCATATCGACGCGGTGGAGACGCTGTACAAGAACGGCTCAATCGGCATTCGCTGCCCGGACCACCCGGTCGCGGCGAAACTGCTGCAATTGGCGCAAGGACCGGTCGTGGCGCCCAGCGCCAATCTGGCGGGTCAGACGCCGGCCACGGACGCCGAGCAGGTCGTTGCCGCTCTGGGCGAAAAGCTCGACCTCGTACTCGATGGGGCTCCCTGCAAGCACCGACAGAGCAGCACGGTTGCGGCCGTCAACCTCAAGGGGATAACCCTGCTGCGTGAGGGCGTCTATTCCGAAGCGGATCTCCAGACCATGGCCAGAGTGACCTTCCTGTTCGTTTGCACGGGCAACACCTGCCGCAGCGCCATGGCAGAGGGGCTTTTTCGCGCCCAACTGGCCAAAAAACTCGGCTGCTCCGTTGACGACGTGGAGAAAATGGGCTATAAAATCGCATCGGCCGGCACATTGGATATCTCAGGCACGCCGGCGAGTAACGGGGCCATGACGGCTTGTGGGCTGAAGGGCGTCGACATTGGATACCATGCGAGTCGGCATCTGACCCGTCCCGTCGTCGAGACGAGCGATCTCATTTTCTGTATGACGAAGTCGCATTGCGAACACGTGTGTACGCTGTCTCCGGAGGCTCGGCAGAAGTGTCTGCTGTTGGCGGAAGGTCTGGAGATCCCGGATCCGGTGGGGCAGCCCCAGGAGTGCTTTAACCGATGTGCCGATATTATTGAATCCGCGGTGACCGCGCGAATTAGTGAGCTCATCCTATGAAAGTAGCCGTCGGCAGCGACCATCGAGGCTTTGGCGCGAAGCAGCAGATCAAGGCCATCATCACCCAGATGGGACATGAGTGCGTCGATTTTGGTACCGATGGGACCCATCCGGTCGACTACCCGGATCTGGCGTACGTCGTGGCTACAGCGGTGTCGCAAAAGGAGGCGGACCGCGCGATTCTAATCTGTGCGACGGGCCTGGGCATGAGCATTGCGGCCAACAAAGTCAAGGGCATCCGAGCCGCTCTGTGCCACGATGAACTCAGCGCCCATGTTTCGCGCGACCACAACGATGCCAACATTCTCTGCCTCTCGGGCGACCAGATCGGCGAGGTGCTGTTGCGGAAGATCGTCGAGGCGTGGCTCAGCACGGAATTCAGCAAGGGCCGGCACCAGAGACGCGTTGGCAAGATCGCCGCGATTGAAGAAGGCCGTGACCCGCGGGAGACGAACGCCACCTGATCCGGCGCGCAGCCCAGCCCCCGGGCGGTCACAGCGTGCTACCTGCCAAGCGCTCGGCACAGATACGATCCAGGTGCGACAGACTGCGTTCGAGTTGCCTGCAATAGCGTTCTCTCTCCTCGGCCGTGATTCGCCGCGGCACTTCGATCGCCCCCCCCACCGCCACGTGGACTCGACCAAAGGGCTTGACGAGAATAAAGCGATCCCAACTGTGCAGGCGGTGTTTGCGGGACGCATCGAAACTCACTGGTATGATCCTCGCTCCGGTGATCTGAGCCAGTTTGATCGTCCCCTCGTTTACCTTGTGGGCTGGTCCGCGGGGCCCATCCGGCGTGATCCCCACGTTTCCGCCTTCTGCAATCGTTCGGGCCAGTTCGGAAACGGCTCGGCGTCCCCCCCGACTGGTCGATCCGCGCACCACCTCCTGCCCGAGCCGGCGCACCAGGGCCACGCCGTAGTCGCCATCACGACTGAGACTGACAAGCATGGTGACCTTGCGACCGCGCGAGTTCTTCACATAGAAATAGGCCAGATAGAACAGCCGGTCGTGCCAGAACGCGAAGATGTTACCCCCCTGCTCGACATACCGCTGGAGCACCTCCGCCTCTGTCGTCGTCAGCCGATTCGACCGACAGACAAGCCGCAGCAGCCACGTCACGGCGAAGGCAAAGACAACAGTCAGAAACCGATGCCAAGGCTCGGACCACTTCCGCTTCCGCGGCACCCGGACGCGACCGACTCCCATCGACATGGGACGACAATCCTCACTCGGAACATCACTCATGAATCGTCCCACCGAGCCGTGCGTTTCTAACACGAGGCGATCGCCCCCCGCACTGGGCGCCGGTGGTGCTGTTTCGGCGACCGCACGAGAGACAAGAGCAGGACCGACTCCTATTCGAGCTTCTCCTGCAACTGCGACAGGACCGAGCGAATCGACACAATCTGGTCTTGCAGCGACGCCATTTGCTGCGTCTGAACCTTGAGCTTGGTGCTCAACTGCTCGATTTTCGACTGCGCCGCTTTCGCATCCGTCAGCGCGGCGTCACGCGCCGTGCTCAATGACGCGATCTGCTTTTCGAGCAAGCCCCGCGTGTCCACGAGGTTCTCCACCATCTGCTGGAGTTCGCCCCGGGATTCCGTCAGAGCATCTACGCGCTGAAGGAGCTGAGTTTTGTCGCCGTTCAATTCCTCGACCTTCGACTGCAAGGCCACGCGCGCCTCTGCGAGATCGTCGACCCGCGCGTCGAGCGCCTCCCGAGACTTCTGCAACTCGCTCACCTGCTCGGCCAGCTGATCCCTGGTGCCGCTGACATCGTCGAGCGTGCCCTCGGCCTGGCTCAGTGACGTCATCAGTCGATCGACATCTACCTTGAGCTCGTCTCGCTCGGCCTCCGTCTTGCTCAAGGTCCCCTGCAACTCGTCGATCTGTCCCTTGAGCTCGGCGTTCTCAGCGGTCGTGCCGTTGCAGCCTGCCAGCACCACCAGAGACATCAACGCGACGAGCCAAACGCCTATGCCCTTCCTCTTCGTCATATCACTCCTCCTTCTCCAGTTGGCCCGGCCGGGCCTGATTTCGCGCACGCCCCCCCCTCCGCGCGACTGCTATTAAGGATATCTCATAGCGGCCCGGGAGTCAAGCTTTTTCGCCGCCACCGCGGCCGTCCAGATGATCTCGACCTGCGAATCAGGCCGTTGAGGCGGGAAAGAGGTCCCCGCAGAAGATGCGAAGCCGGGCTGTAGCTGCTGTTTTCAGGAGAATACGCGGACAAACCAAGCCTAAACCTCTGCCACCGAAGAATCGCGCTTGGCTGCCGCCGGCCGGCCGGTACTGGCGATGCGCGTCCTGGCCGAAGCCACGGCCGGAACGTTGACCGTCGCCGCCTGGCCCACCGATCGCCACTTGCGGTAACGCGCCTCCAGCAACGCGTCGGTCCCGATTCGTCTCAACTGCGCCAGTGTCTTGGCGACGAAGGTCTCAACATTGTACACGGTATCGTGCACGTTGCGATGCGCCCCGCCCACCGGTTCGGGGATGATCGCGTCGACCAGCCCCAACTCGTGCAGATCCTTGCTGGTCAGTTTCAGGGCGGCTGCGGCGCTCGGCGCCTGCGCCCCGTCGCGCCAGAGAATCGCCGCACACCCCTCGGGGGAGATCACGGAGTAGTAGGCAAATTCGAGCATGGCCAGTCGATCCCCCACGGCAATGCCCAGCGCTCCGCCCGAGCCGCCTTCACCGATACAGATGGATATGATCGGCACTTTCAGACGGGACATCTCGCTCAGGTTGGTGGCAATCGCCTGCGCTTGGCCGCGTTCCTCGGCCCCCACACCTGGATAGGCCCCCGGCGTGTCGATCAATGTCACGATCGGCAGTCCATACTTCTCGGCAAACCGCATCTTCGCCAGGGCCTTGCGATACCCTTCCGGATTCGGGCAGCCAAAGTTACAGGCAATCTTCTCTTTGGTCGTCTTGCCCTTGTTCTGTCCAACGATCAGGACCTTGTTTCGGGCAATCTGTCCGATGCCGGCGACAATGGCCCGATCATCGCCAAAACACCTATCCCCGTGGAGCTCCCGAAAATCCTTGACCATCAGGTTGAGATAGTCCGCCAGGATGGGCCTCTGGGGATGCCGCGCTACTTGCACCGTCTGCCAAGCTGTCAGGCGGCCGTAGAGAGACTTCAATTCCGCGATGCGACTCTTCTCGAGGCGACGGATGTCGATCGAATAGTCGATCCCCTTCTTGGCCCCGAGACTGCGCAGCTCCTCAATCTGTCGTTCGAGATCGGCGACCTTCTGCTCAAAATCCAGATAACCGCCGCCATTCACTCTATTGTTTTCGCGCGCCATACTGTCGCTCAACTTGTCCCGTCATTATCAACAGCCACGTTCGAAGCGGTGCTGTGACACCTCGCTAAAAAAATTGCCCGCGCACCCAGCGAGGACATTTCACTCGTTCGCCAGGTCCGTTGGCCTCACTTTTTGCCCCTAAAGGCTAACATTTTGCCGGGCTCCGGCAAAGAAAAAAATTGACAGAGCCATGGTCCACCTATACCTTCTAGCATCGGCTGGGTTCTTTCCCTCTGGCATAAGGTCTTGTTTTTGAAAGACTTACGAAACATCTCCGTAATCGGCCTGGGACTATTGGGCGGATCGATATCGTTAGCGGCCCGGCAGCGCCTACCTGGTGCGATCGTCGTCGGTTACAGCCATCGCAGCGCGACGCGGAAGAAGGCCCGGGACCTTGCCATCGCCACCGAGATCGCGAACACGGTTTCGGCCGCGGTGACCGACGCGGACCTGATCATCCTGGCGACCCCGATATTCACGTTCGCGGACTACTTCACTCAGATCCGCAGCCTAGCCCAGCCCGGCTGCATCGTCACCGATGTCGGTTCCACCAAAGTGCTGCCGCATCAATGGGCCGAGCAGCGCCTCGGCGACCAGGTCCGCTACGTCGGCTCTCATCCTGTTGCCGGGTCGGAGCAGCGCGGCGTGGAATTCGCCCGGGACGATCTGCTGGCCCAGGCCCGCTGCATCCTGACGACGACGAAACAGACCAGCCGAAAGGCTACCCGAACGCTCCGGGACTTCTGGACGGCCCTGGGCTGTTTCGTCGAAACGATGGCGCCCGAGGAACACGATCGGGTGTACGCCGACGTCAGTCACCTACCCCATCTGATCGCCGCGGCCCTGGTCAACGCCAGCGACCGCAAGGACATGAAGTTCGCGGGCAAAGGGTTCCTCGACAGTACTCGCATCGCCTCGGGGGATGCGACGATCTGGACCGATGTCCTGCTGACCAATACGGACAACCTGACCAACGGCATCGACCGGATGCTCGCCGAACTGGCCAAACTGCGCCAGGCCGTCGAGGACCAGGACAAAGATGGCATTGAGACATTGCTCACAGGGGCACGCAGGAAGCGTGCCGCACTGGTTAAGTATATGCTGCAAAAGAAGGAACTACTCTCGTGAAACAATGGCGTTTTGAAGTCTTCAACCGAGCGGGCGTCGCCGACGTGCATGGCAACGGCGTGCTGGATGACATCCGCGAATTGGGCCTGACCTCTATCGAGGCGGTGCAATCAGCCAAGGTGTTCCTCATCGAGGCTGATTTCGACCATGATTTTGCCGAGCGGGTGGCGAAAGAGCTGCTGACCGACCCAGTCGCGGAGGAATACTACATCGGCCGCAGTGCCGCCCCGGCGGGCCTGGCCCGCGCGACGCTGATCGAGGTCCATCTCAAGAGCGGCGTGACCGATCCGGTTGCCCAGTCCGTC
>CP070782.1:951886-967326 GCA_020346325.1 Phycisphaerales bacterium | reverse complement strand
GACCTCCCGAGGCGGCTGGAGCGTGGCGAGGGGCAAATCTTCGATGAAGATCTGCCACGTTTCTGTATGTACCCACTTGTGACGCTCGGCGTGGCCATCGGCGAAGCCAAAGGTGGCAGACTTGCTGTGGAAGGTGGCCAGTTCGTCGATCCAACGATCGTCGATCCAGGGGGCGAAGCTCCAACCACCGTGGTCGTAGTTGAAGCTGGGGTTCTGGAATTCGCTCTCGACGAAAATGTATTTCAGGCTCGCCTGTCTGATCTCACCGAGTTTCTTCGGAAAGTGCCTGTGCCGGGCTTCGGTCCAGGAGTGGAATCCCGGTCGGGCCGCCGAGAGCACGTCGGGGATGATGTAACTGCGGTACATCGCCTGGGTCTCGTCGACCGCGTGGTCGTAGCGGTTATCGCCCGGGCAATGGTACATCTTGTGCTCGCGAATGTAGGGATACAGGGCTCCCTGCCGGATGCCCCGAATGCGGTCGTCCAGGAACGGCGTGCCGCTGATGTACGCGCCGGATTCATCAATCGGGGGCAAGACCCACATCGGGCTGTCCAGGTCGGTCTGGTTCACGTGACCGCGGACGAGGCGGCTGTCGTTGTCGTCCGCATACATCACATAGGCCAGCACGAGCGACCGTTGATTCGCCAGGCAATTGGAGCCACGCGCCAATTCCCGGGCGGCGCGCAGGGCAGGCATCAGAATGCCCAGGAGGACGGCGATTACGGCCACGACGACCAGCAGTTCGATGAGTGTGAAGCCTCGTTTCTGGAACATGGCGGTTCTCCTTCACGAATCCGATACTCCGATTATACCACCTGCGGGTCAGATGCCCACTGCTTCCCGAAGGTTTCCCTCTGCGTCAGAGGTGGGACGGCGGCTCAGGAATCAAGGATCTCCCACAGCAGCGCGGGCGTTTTCGTCTTGCTTGACGAAGACGGCCTGGCCGTCGGGGCTTTTCCCCGGCGAGCCGTTCTGCCTAGGCCGCCCACGGAGCGTCATCAAGTCCGAACCGAGTGGTCCTTGCCTTTGCTCCGTGTGTGGACTAAGCTGCTGGCACGGTGTACGGGGTGCGATCACTTGAGTGATAGATGGCGCACATTTGTAGTGGGACTCGTCGGAGCACTTACTCTATATGCCGGTTGCACCACGCGCTTATCCGACAAGAGGGATTCACTGGGCCCGGGCTGGCTGGCGCCGGCAGATCTCTGCGCTTCGCACGATGATGCATCGCTGCTGATCCTGGGATCGGAGGGCCGGCGCATCATCGTGCTCGACAGAAGCTCGACGCGCATACATCGTACCTTCGATTTGCCGGCGCCCGGCAGCGGGCTGGCCGTTCACGGCCATAGCGTTTATGTGACAGCCCGTGAGCCTGCGGGTCGAGTCTTCGCACTCGACCGGCAAACCGGCGCGATCCGAAAACAGTGGCGCGTAGGACACACGCCCACGGCCCCGGTCATCAGCCCAGGCGGGCGCACGCTTTGCGTTGCGAACCGGTTTGATCACACGGTCACGCTCATCGATCTGGCGACGGATTCGATGCACACCGCCAACGTCGTGCGCGAGCCGATTGCACTGGTTTACGATACCGATGGCAAGCGTCTCTTCGTCGCCAACCATCTGCCTGAGGTCAAGCCCTTCCTGGACGACGAGAACCCGCATATCGCCGCCGAAATATCTGTGATCGACGTTGAGAGCGGACGACTCATCCGCAACATCGAACTGCCCAACGGCAGCCAGGGACTGCGCGGCATCGCGATTTCGCCGAACGGCCGGCATGTGGTGGCGACGCACATCCTGAGCCATTGGACCATTCCCCCCACGGAAATCCAAAAGGGCGCGATGAATATGAACGCCCTATCGTTGGTCGACACCCAGACGCTCGAATGGGTCGAGACCATCATCCTGGACGATCCGGATCGGGGCGCCGCCAATCCGTGGGCCGTGACATTTTCGAGTGACGGGCGCCGGCTGCTCGTCACCCATGCCGGTACACACGAGTTGAGCGTGATCGATTTCGCAGCGCTGCGGCAGCGTGTAGCAGCGCGCGCCGGCGCCACAGGTTTCTACGATGAGGCCGATTTGACCTGGATGGCGGACATCCGCAGGCGCGTGCCTTTGGGCATCCACGGGGCGCGTGCCCTGCTCGAGTGCGACGGGCTGGTCTACGCGCCCGGCTACTTCTCGGACGACCTGGCGGTAATTGACCTCGACGCGGCAACACCATTGGCGCGTGTTGTCGCGTTGGCGAAACCGTCGCGGCCCTCAGCCAGCCGGCTGGGCGAACGGTATTTCAACGACGCAACGCTCTGCTTCCAACACTGGCAAAGCTGCGCCAGTTGCCACCCCGACGGGCGCAACGACACGCTCTACTGGGACCTGCTCAACGATGGGATGGCCAACACCAAGAACACCAAGAGCCTCCTCATGTCGGCACTGACGCCGCCGGTGATGTGGCGCGGCGTGCGCGCCGACGCAGCGACCGCGGTGCGGGCGGGCATTCATCACATCCAGTTCGCCGAGCCAGAACCCGAGCAGGCCCAAGCTATCGACGCTTATTTGCTCCACATGAAGGCGACACCGGGACCGAGCCTCGACGCCGACTCTCTGGAGAGTCCCAAGACCGAGTCGGCCAGCTGTGCCAAGTGTCACTACCCCGGCGTCCCGCGCGGCACCCTGACGGAGGCCGCTCGGCGAGGTCAAGCCATCTTCGAGGGCCAGGCCGGCTGCAGCGCCTGCCATCCACATCCCACATTTACCTCCGGGAAAACGGTCGATCCGGGATTGGGCGCGGGCGTTCTGTATGATGTTCCGTCTCTCATCGAGGTGTGGCGCACCGCCCCTTACCTCCACAGTGGTGATGCGTTGACCCTGCGTGAGACGATCACCGACTTCAACTGGATGGAGCAGCGCGGCCGGACCAAGGATCTCAGCGAACAGGAACTCGACGACCTGCTCGCGTACCTCCGGTCGCTCTGACTCGATATCAGTTCAGCTGGACGACGAGCGGATCGGCCTTGCCCGCGTCCGGCTTCAAACCGGCGGCTGACCAAGCGTTTGGCTTGTCGCGACCGACCTTCACCGTGTAGGTGCCGGGCCCGTAAACGTGCGGGCGGAAGCGCGACCCCTGAACGCGCAGCGTGTACAGAATCTCGTCATTCGCCTCGTCGATCACCTGGACCACCGGATCGCTCATGTCACGAACTCGCAACTCGCGCAAATGGCCGAAGACCTTGCGTCCGTCATTATCCTCCATCTTGAACGTGAACGGCCACCCAGGATACTGAGCCGCGTCCCCTTCATCCAGGTCCGCGTAACGGGGCCAGCATTCAAACGTGATCTCGCGCGTCCGCTTGTTGAAGCGCACCAGGCCGTAGCCGTCGCCCAGGAACGCTTCGGGATTGCGTTGGTTCTTCCGCATCACCTGCATTCTATCGTAAGCGGGATTCGCATAGGCAATCATGGTGATCGGATTGTACAGGCCGTCCAGGTAGTCGCCCGTCCAAGGCAGCGGACTGCCCGGAATCGGATTGGCGCCGGGCTGCTCGTTTTCGGGCCACCACCAACGGCCGTAATAGCTATTGACGATGGCGGGATTGGTGAACCCATAGGGTCCATCGCGGAACGTATCAGTCCCATGCTTGACGATCGCGGTCAAGTGCTGGTCGCCACAGAGGTGGCAGGCGAGCGCCCGCCGGATCGCCTCCAGCGCCTTGCGCCGCCCGGTCTGGGGCCAGCCGTTGCAGTCCAGATCGGCCAACAGGCGATTCTCTTTTGATCCATGCAGGTGCACGGCGCCGCAGAAGGCGGTCTGCGAGAGCACCGCCTTCATCTCCGCGCCGGTCCAGTCCTGCGCCCAATCGTTCAGGAAGGCCAGTTGGCGATCGCCCAGGAGTTTCAGTCCGGGCAGATCGATCTTCTTGGGATCGTACCCGGGCTCGCGGATGTGGTCCGGGCGCGGGCCCATCTGCGGAATCTTGCCTTTGGGCCCGCTCTTGAACTTGCGATCTTCAATGACGGCAAAGTCCACGCCCCCGACGCGTAACCGTGTAAAGTAAACCTTGATACCCTGCGCGATAGGAGTCGGGTCGACGGGATCGGGCAAATGCCAGGTCTGGCACCGGTCGACCATCCGGATGTATTCAGGTGGATAGTAATAGCCGCCCGAAGCCCCGTCGGTGCCGTCGGCCACGATGCCGCCCTCGCCCCAGACGTTGCCCTGCCCGATGTCATGGTCGTCGGGAATAGCCACGACGGGGCGATCCTTGATAATCTCGCGGAACTGATGCCCCCACAACAGCCAGGCGGCCGTGTGCTGCTTGTGGTCATAGCTCTGGTCGCCCGCGAAGAAGAGCAGGTCGGGGTCCTGCTTCTTGAGTTTCTGAACGATCTCCTCGCGCTGCCCTCGGTCGGCATTCGAGTTGCAGGACAACGAGGCGACGACGACGGTGTCCTTATCGACCGGGTCCTTGCGAATCACCCCTTCGAACATGGCGCCGGCGCCGTGACGGACGCGATACGGCACATCCCGCCCGCTATCCCACGGCTCGATGCGAAGGTGCGCCGACCAGCCTGGATAGACCACCGGCGCGGTCGCCACCTGTCGCCACTGACCGTCGGTCTTCAACTCCAGACGTACCTGCCGTGGTTCGCCGGGCTTAAGCGGATAGAGCTGCGCCGACATCTTCAGAACGCCGTGATCGTGCGTGTACAGGGCGAAACCGACGACTTCATCACGCGGGACCTTCACGAACCGAGCCAGGAAGTTGTTGCTCTGCGTCTCCCAGATATCCCGGCGGGCAAACGTGTCCACCCCCTTACCCCGCTCACCCGGAAAAGGCGCCTCTTGACCGAGGGCCATGACATTCCAGCAGCACAGTGCAGTCAACGTAAGAAGATAGCAGATTCGCTTGAGCCGCATGAGGAGTCACTCCATCCATTCAACACTACACCGGCAACACGTCCTCGGTACAGTCCGGGACCACAACGCCCCATTGTGGCGATCACCGCGAGAACATCAAGCCTATTCCGACAGAGCCCGCCCAGATGAATCTGGCAGAAAGACCGGTCGCGACTTAGACTAATCGAGGTGCGCCAATCGTGATAGAGACAAAGAGTGGCCATTCTGCCAGGGGCTCGAGCCGATAGCGATGGAAGACAAATTGCTGATCCTGGCCTTCAGAGGCGGCAGCACAGAGGCGCTGTGCCGTATCTACGAGAAGTACGAGCAGACGATGCTCAGCGTCGCCACCGCCCTGCTGAGTGACGTCGGTGCGGCCGAGGACGTGGTGCACGACGTCTTCGTCACCCTGGCCCAGGCGCCCGAGAAGCTCAGACTTTCCGGCAGTCTGCGGGGTTATCTGACAACCTGCGTGGCGAACCTCGCGCGGGACCGGTTGCGCGCCCGCCGGCGCGCGTCCCGGAATCTGGAGCATCAGAGGCCGAACGCGAAGGAAGCCAGCGCCCCGCTGCCGGGGATCCTACACGATGAGCAGGTGCGGCAGTTGACCGAGGCGCTGGAGCAATTGCCTTACGAACAGCGTGAGGTCCTGGTTCTGCACCTGCGGGGCGGCTTGCCCTTCCGGGCGATCGCCAAGAGTCAGAATGTTTCGATCAATACCGCGCAGAGTCGCTATCGATACGGGATCGAGAAGCTGCGTGCGATGCTAAATGGTGAGGTTGACACATGAAACCGATACGAAAGGCGGAACGGTCCGTCCAGGAATTCAATGTCCACCCGCGACCTGAGATGCACCGCCAGACGCTCAGCGACCTGATCGAAGCCCATGTGGCCCATCGAGACGGGCGGGCGAAAGCCACATCGTGGATCGCACTGGCACCTCGCTCGCTGCGCGGTTTGGCCGCCGCGGCGATTATCATCGCGGCCCTGGCCGCTCTGGTCTATTTCCAGCACTTCACCACGCCGGCCTACGCCATCGAACAGACCGTCGAGGCTCTGCGAAAGACGTCGATCGTCCACATTCTCGGCCGTGATTGGGACGACAAACAGATCGAGATCTGGAGCAAGGTCAACCCCGAGACGGGTCTGATCGACCATTGGCACATCCGTCATATCGACGACGGCCTGGTCGTCATCTCCACCCCGCAGAACACGTTTTCCTACAACGAGAGAGCCAACACAGTCCGCATCCAGGACGGCCCCAGCGTCGCTTCGATCTTCCGCTTGGGCGAGTTCTTCGCGGGCATGAACAGTCTGGCCGAGAGATTCGAAGGCCGGATCACGTATTCCGAAGTCGTCGATCCTGGCGCCGAACAGAAGCTCCTGGTCCTGACGATGAGTACGCCAAAACTGGAGATTCGCTCCCTCATCGATCCGCAGACGAAACTGCCAGTCAGTATCGACACCGTCCGCGGCGAGAAGCCCGGCGCCTATGACATGCTCAAGCACGCGACAAAGATTGCCTATGATGACGTGCCACCGGCCGGTCTGTTCGACTTCACGATCCCGGCGGGCGCGACCGTGGCCATCGACACGGTCGAAGATCCTCTCGGAAACCTGCCGCTCGGTGTTCTGCGCCACTGCGCCGACCTCCACCTGGAAGCGCTGGAGGAGGTCGCCCAACCTCAAGGCATTCCCGCCAACACCCAAATCTATTTCGTCGACCAGGAATTCAACCTGCGCAAGGGCGGATTCCTCACGGTTCGGAACGACTCGAACGAGGTATGGGCCGATGAGGTGAGCGTCTGCAATTCCGACCGCCCCAATATGGCCCTCTTCGACGCCGCCAGCGGGAAGAAACAGCAGATTCGCCTCGTGCAGCACCGGCAGGTCTCGCCCGGTCGCTTCCGTCTGAACTGGAAGCCCGACGCCCCGCTGCGGCCGGGCCAAACTCGCCATCTGATCTGGTGGGTCTGCGATCCGCAACAACTGCCCGAAAAAGCGGACGGTTCGGGGCGGACCGTACGGCTGAGCAACACCTTCGGCGGTGAGGGCATCGAAACGTTCATTCTGGTGGCGCCAGAGGAGACCGTTGCCTACGATTATTCCAGAGCATATCGGTCGCATCACGTCGTTGGCGAACACCAGGCCTACACCTGGCAAAGGCATTTGCCCAAGGAACGATTCAGCAATACGGTGGACGTGTCGCTCAAGCATACCGGCGCCGATTACCCAGCCGAGTATATCGAGCGGAACCGCGGCCGGGTGCTCGTAGAAATCCCGGAGACCTTCGAACTGGCCAACATCGCCATTGCGATTTCACAGGCCGGGCTCAACGAGCAGCACCACGTCAACAAACAGGGCGCCTACTACGAACGGGTGCTGGAGCATTTCCTACCCTTCAAGGACCATCCACTCATTGCCCACTCCGACCTGACGCGTAACTACGGCTATTGCTTCCGCGACAACAGTGTTTGCTACCGCTTCGAGGACGACCGGATCGTCCACGCAGGCCTCTACTCCAGGATGCGGCAGCCCGATCTGTTCCAGCGGCAACTGGCCTGGCTGGAGGATTTCGCCCGCGTCAGCGGCTTCAGACAGTTCTATCGCGATAACCTGCCCTATTACGAACAACAGATCGAACTCTACCGTCGAAAGGTTCCCGTCCGCAAGATGTGGACCTGGCTGGAGGAGCAGTTCCCGAGCCAACACGACTGTTACAAGGTCGTTTTCTCACCGCTGCTCGGGGCTTCGCATGAGACCTGCGGCTTCAGCAAGGGCGATTTCAGCGAGACCATCATGTTCGTCAGTGGACCGGGCGAATCGCCCGACACGAACGACCTGGTGGAACGAGGGTGCCTGTCGCGCGTGGTCTTCACCGAAATCGATCACAACTACGTCAATCGCATTACGAAGAACTATCTCGACCGCGTCAACGAGGCGCTTGCCGACCTGGACCAATGGAACCAGCAGGACGGCTACAAGTCACCCGAGATGACCTTCAATGAATACATGACTTGGGCGGTGTTCGTATTGTACGTCTACGACACCTACGACACGGACGACGCCGCGACCATCGTCCAGCGCAGCACCACGAGCACCATGGTGCGTTGGCGCAGGTTCGTACGATTCGACGAATTTGCCCGGGAACTGTTGCGTCTCTACCGCAACCGCGCGGAAGGCCAGACCGTCGGCGACCTCTACCCGCCCATGCTGGATTGGGCCGAGAGGATTGCCAATCGGTAGCACAATGGAGACAAGAAGGAGAGTATCATGAATCGCATGAGATGGGTACCGTTGGCCGTGTGCCTTCTGTTTCAGACTGCCGCGCGAGCGGATGTGTATGCGGACCTGATGGCTGAGGAGCAGGCGCACGTGATTCGCAGCCAGGAATGTGTCTTCAACCGGGACATCACGGTTGAGCTGGAGAAGGGCCAGGCCCTGGAGTTGAAGTGTCCGGCCAACGAGCATGGGATCACCAAATTCATCATTTATTACCACGATATGACGATCCCCGGCGAAAGCGAAGCGATGTCGATCCTACGCGCCGATGCCTGGTTCGAGAACGGCGAGACCTCCGGCGGAGGCAGTCGTGTCAGCTCCGAACGGGCGATGCGCCAAGCCGGGCATTCCGATTGCGTCATGATCACCCAATGGCAGCTCGTGGGAGACCGTATCCAAGTCCAGTTCCGCGCCGCCGACGACCGGGAGTTCATTCGCCAGCGTTATCAAACCTGGACCTCCCAAGGCCTCCATTTCAGCAAGGCCTTTCGCGACCGGCGTTTCACACCGCCTGTCACATTGCCTGAGGCCGAACGTCTGGCCGGGTTCGTCCAACTGTGGAGCGAGGTGAAGTACAACTTCGCCTTCTTTGATCAGGTGCCCGAGATCGATTGGGACGAAATCCTGACCGAGTACATCCCCAAAGTCCAGGCGGCCGAAACCGATGTAGCCTATTACAAAGTGCTCAGGCAGTGCATCGCGCTGCTCGAGGACGGCCACACCGGTGTCTGGGGCCCGTCGGATGAGCCGTCGTATGAACCGCCGCTTGAAGTCGAGGCCGTGCGCAACCAAGCAGTGGTCGTCCGGGTCTGTCCGGCTGAGAACATCAAGGACAAGAATCTCCGTGACGAGTTGACAGCGGCCGGCGTTCAGGTCGGTGATATCGTGACGCACGTCGATGGCCGTCCCGTTCAGGAAGTGCTCTCCCAAGATATCTATCCGTATCAGTTCGCTTCGACAACCCAGGCGCTCGATCGGAAGGCCTATCCCAGACTGCTTCGCGGTGCGCACGGCACGAAAGCGGAACTGCACATCGTGCACCTCGACGGCTCCGAGGCTCAAGTCATCTTGACGCGCGGCCGCTATCGATTCAACCGCCCGGCCAATGAGTTTTGCCGCAAGACGCTGGACGCGGGCTTGGTCTATGTGAACCTCAACAGCTTCGGTTCAGACCAGGTGGTGAAGGAATTCGACGAGGTCTTCGACCGCATCAAGGCCGCCCAAGGTTTGATCCTGGACGTGCGGCGCAACGGGGGCGGCAGCAGCGGCCATGGCTACGCGATCTTAAGCCGATTGATCGACGACGACGTTCCTGGCTCGCACTGGCGCAGCCGCAAACACATCGCCGCCCATAAGGCCTGGGGGCGAAAGGAGCAATGGCAACAAGGCGATCACGGCACGATCAGACCGCACGGGAGCAAACGTTACACCGGCCCCGTCGTCGTCCTCACCAGCCCCGATACGGCCAGCGCTGCCGAGGATTTCGTCGTTGCTTTCCAGACGGCCCGGCGCGGCCAAGTGGTCGGGCAAAAGACGTGCGGTTCCACTGGCCAACCGCTGATCCTCAGACTGCCCGGGGGCGGTGGCGCCCGCATCTGCACCAAGCGGGACAGCTATCCCGATGGGCGGGAGTTCGTAGGAATCGGTTGCCTTCCCGATGTAGAAGCGGAGCCGACGCGCGAGGACATCGCGGCCGGCCGCGACGCAGTTCTGGAAAAGGCGATCGAGGTGTTGCGCTCTCAGATCCAGTAGTTCGAGGGTGATGCGTCTTCAGGATACCATGATCGAAGGCCGCAGGCTGTTGAAACCTGCGGCCTTCTCTTGTTTGGGCAAGTAGCCCCCCTTAAATTTAGGATCCCGATCAGGCCCCCCCAACGGAATCCGCATAGCCCTCGGCGAGATCGTGGTCGCCTGTGTTACTTGTCTGATTTGGATTGCGCCTCCTCGATCTTCTCCCGGATCATCTTGGCGGCCCGGCCCGCCGCTTCTTTGCTCAGACCGATCGCCTTGTGGATCCCGGAGTTGACCGACCGGGCGAACTCGTCCGATTTCACGGCTCCCAGAATAGAGCCGCGCTGCGTGGTCTGTCCCCGCGTCTGCTCCGGTGCGGGCGCCAGGCAATAGATCGCCGTCAGGAAACCGGCCGAGTACACGACGAGTAGAAAGACGAATTTCGCTCTCAGTCCCATGCCTAAGATGTTCCCCCCTTCTTATGCGAAGACTTTGTCGGGCCCACCTCGGCCCTTCGCCGCGTCCTTCTGTACTAAACAATGCGGAATAAAACGCCAGATGCAAATGATAAAACCCCCCTTCCCACCGTCGCTAGTAGCGGCGTGATAGGACCATCCACCGCACCGGCCAAAGTGGGCGAGAATTCGAGACGGCTAGCACAGAGGAAGCTCCGGCACGTCCCATGGAGGACCTCCCTGTCCCATATAGCCACCGTCTGCCCTGTGCGACCGCCATCCAAGGCAAGGCCCGTCCGGCCCGCGAGAAGCCACGCATTCACTAGCATAGCATGGCCAGGGATGCGAACGACCAAGGGCAAGCCCAGGGAATGTCACTGTGACGCCGCCCACCTCGGCCTTGATCTGCATATGGTATCCGTGGATACCTAAGGGCCGCTTCATATACTGCTACGGCCCCTTCCGAATTGGCCGCGGCTGTCGCGTCATTTCACACATGGCAGTGCCGGCCGCCCCCAGTGATCTTCCGGGCAACCTTGTCCCGGCGATGCAAGGCCGGTCAACACGTGTCCCCACAAAAGCCCCAGCGTGGGGGTATCTGGGGTATCTGGGGACGCCATACTCAATTCAAGACAGAAACAGGTCAAGCGTCCCCAGAATTCCCGACTCACTGCGGCACTATTTGCCGACGAGATACTTGAAATGGAAAATCTATTGCCCCTTCTCTGTTGCCCAGCTTCTGACAAAGGGCCTTCCAGGAAGGCAACGCCTCTAAGTCCGCCCGAGTGTCATGGTTCGGTAACTCTATGGCGAGTGGCCGTGCGCGTGAAAGCTCTTTGTACGTCTCAAAGGTACTTTGCAGTTCCAGCACAACATGCCCGTGCGCAGGTACCTCAAGCCCTCCATCCGGCCAGCGTGTGAGCGCTTTGTCACCGCTCTTCACCAAGCCTAAAGTGGTGATAGGAGAGCCTTGGCGACCAGCCAACATGATAGGCGACTCAACCAGAATATCCAGCGCGGTACGATTGCGCATCCTAACAACAACCGTGACTCCTGCAAGATCGTTTGCAATCGCGCATGGGTGTCCGGATGGGCTTTTGAATTTTGTACCCTTGGGTAGCGCCTTCCACTCCTGCGATAGTATGGATATTGCCAAATCCTTATCATCTCCTTCCCAATACCGGCCGCCGGTAGCCGGTACGCTGTGCGAGGAAGGCTTCCTTGTGTAGTAAATCGCTGTCGCTGCAACTAGCCCGGTTGCGAGGCCAGCGCTCACCAGAACGAATGTCAGCCGAACAGGTGCCCTTGACCTGCGAACTGTCTCTTTCACCTTCGCGGCCTCCTCCGGCGATTCGGCAGGCGGTGTTTCGTCACGAATATCCTCCGGTGCTGCACGCACCTGCCTGTCTTGCTCGCGCTCCGACCCGGGCAGAGTCTTCGTGGCCTTCGGTTTACCATCAGTCGCGTCGGCTTGTATGTCAGCAATATAGGCTTCATTCATATCGGTGGCAATTAAGAGCCTATGGCCGCAAGTCGTGCACTTAAAGAGCCAAACCGGCATCTGCTTTCCAGGGTCCACACGGCTGAGGAGGGCAGCGCATATGGGTTTAAGGGCCGGAAGAAGTAGTACCGCAATTATGGCGTATACGAGAGGGGGGCTTCCGAGAAGCAACCCAATGAACGATCCAATTGCCACGACAACTATCACTGCGACAACGGTGCTCAATTTTCCAAACAGCCTGCTGTCGAAAGTTTTAGTTCGGCCAGTTGACAAGAGACCTCTCCGCGCGTCCTCTGATTGCGAAGAGAATAGATTGAGTTGTAACTCATGCTGTGTGCCACACTTCTGCATAGGGCATTTGAACGAAATACGAGCTTCGCTTACAAAACATCCACGCCAATATGAACATCTTTTAGGATCAACCTGTTTAGCCAGCTCCAGGTCTGCCGGAATCAACTCCTTGCTTGTCTCCAACTTCTCTTTCTCTGATTCTTCCATCTCTGACACCTCCTGAGATTCATGCCCGGCACCGGGGGCTGAGGAGAGAAGTTCCGACCAGTGTTGATCTCAAAAGACTGTCGTTGTTCGGGTGTCTTCGAGAGCCCCAAAAGGGCGTGGCATAGGAGGCAGATGCCCACGAGAAGCCAGCTATGCGTCACGCTCTCGTTCGAGGAATCCTGCACCGATGGTGATATTATCATCAGTGCACGATGTCCTGCGGGATTGTCAACAGGAAAAAGTACGTATCTTGGGTTTTGTGGGCGAAAAGTGGGCGGCACTGCTACTGGAGGCCAGAGACACCCCGGCATTGCCCAGCAGGTGCCGCGGCCCGACTGAGCACCAGCGTAGGAGTCTGGGGCGTATGCCGGCTGGGTAGGAGGTCCATACATGGCGCGCAGCGGGTCGTGCAGCCGGGTGGGGATTCTGGGCGCAAATGAAGCCCGCAGTCAATTGACGAGGGAGAGGAAGCAAGACAACGCCGAGGCTTGTGGTGCCCGCACCCAACGGGCCGAGTGTTCCGACTGGGGGACCGCAGGTCAATCTAGCCGCTGCCAGTGTCGAGAAAGGCGCGGAGGGTGCCGGCGACGAAGGCGACGTCGTCTTGGGTCAGTTGGGTGTGGAACGGCAGTGCGATGGTGCGTTGGGCGGCCGCCTCGGCGTGGGAGAAGTCGCCCGGCTGGTGGCCGTAGGCTTCGGCGATGAAGGGCTGGAGGTGGACGGGCGGAAAGTAGTTGCCGACCTGGATCTTCTGGTCGGTTAGGGCGCCGAGCACGGCGTCTCGCTGTTCCAGCGTGAACCCATCCGTCAGGCGCACGACGAAGACGAACCAACTGGTGAAGCAGCCCTCCTGCTCGGTCGGCACGATGAGCCGGTCGTCGCCGGCCAGGAGGTCCAGGTACCAGGAGGCGACTTCGCGCCGCCGGGCCACGATCTCCTCCAGCCGCGCCAGTTGCGCCAGGCCCAACGCACAGTTGATGTCACTGAGTCGGAAGTTGTAGCCCAGGCGCTCATGGGCCAGCCAGCCAGCGCCGGCAGTGCGCCCCTGGTTGCGCAGCGAGACACAGAGGTCCGCCAGGTGGTCATCATCGGTGACAATCATGCCGCCCTCGCCCGTAGTGATCTGTTTGTTGGGATAGAAGGCAAAGACGCTAAGCGTGCCGAAGGTCCCGGCCTTCTTACCATGCAGGGTCGAACCCAGGGCCTCGCAGCTATCTTCCAAGATGGGCAGGCCGTGCCGCGCCGCCATCTCGGCAATCCGGTCGAAGCCGGTGGGATCGCCGAACACCTCGACGGGGAGAATCGCTTTCGTCCGCGGCGTGATCGCTGCCTCGATGCGTGCCGGATCGATGTTCAGACTGGTCGGATCGACATCCACGAAGGCCGGCCTCGCGCCGGTCATCATGATCGAGGTGGCCGAGGCGACGAAGGTGAAAGGTGTCGTGATGACCTCGTCTCCTTCCGCAACGCCCAGCGCACGCAGGCCCAGGAACAAGCCGCTGGTGCCGCTGTTGACCGCCACCGCCCGCCGGCGGCCGAGATAGCGAGCGAAGGCCTCCTCGAACTCGGCCAGCTTCGGGCCCAGCGACAGGTTCGGGCTGCGCAACACCTCGACCACACTCTCGATTTCCGCGCTGGTTATGTCCGGCCGCGCCAGGTGGATCCGCATGGCGGGTTTCTCCTATCGTCTATGCCTTCGTCGTGACGTCGGCATTCTAAAGCGCGGGCAGCGCAAAGCAAACATATTTCCCGCGCGAGAGCGGACCGCGAAGGGCCCGTCCCCGCGCTGTCACACACCCGGCCGCAGATCAACCGGTCCCTTATGGGACCATCCAGTTCAAGAACCGGGCCAGCCGCCCCAGTAACGGCTGATTCTGCGCTCCCGGCTAAATAATGGGGTCCCTCCGGCCGAAGAACGTAACGGCTTTACGACCTTAGATACAGGAATCCAGCGATGGCTAAAGGCAAGAACGTGTTGACAACCGGGGACGTCGCCAAGATCTGCAACGTGGCCCCCCGTACGGTTTCCAAGTGGTTCGATTCCGGTCAGCTCAAGGGCTATCGCATCCCCGGCAGCAAGGACCGCCGCATTCCGCTGAACGAACTGGTGCGCTTCATGAAGGCCCACAACATGCCCACCGAAGCCATTCCGGTCGGCAAGTTGCGGGTGCTGGTGATCGACAGCCACGAGCAGCCCAAGACGGATCTGACGGACCGCCTGGCCGCGCACGGCAATTACGAGGTGGAAGCGGCCTACACCAGCTTCGAAACCGGTGCGGCCATCCAGAGATTCACCCCCCATGTGGTCTTGATCAACCTGCTGGCCAACGGCATCGACGCCAACGGCATCTGCCGCAGCATCCGGGGCAGCGAAGAGTTTGGGACCATCAAGATCATCGCCCTGGCCAACCATCTGAGCAACCAGGAAGCCAGTGCCCTGCTGCAGAAAGGCTTCGACGGTTACGTCTCGGACCCCTCGGACGTCAACGAGGTGGTGCGCAAGGTCGAGGAGGCCACGGCCATCATCTACTAGCAATCACTCATTCACTTGTCAGATATCCATGCCGATCCCTTGAGGTCGGCATTTTTCTTTGCTCGTCTGGCCTAGTAATCCCTGTACTTTCTCAACCACTGCGGCCAATCGCTCGGCGAGCAACCTCCAGCCTTCGTCCAGAGGTTCTTCGTATCGAACGCGCGGTGCCATTTCAGGGTCCACAGTTCCTTGAGACCCACGTGCCGAACCGACCAATCCATGAATAGCATGTTGGTCCAACCGTTGTGCCGATCAATGCAGAAGTGATTCATTTCGTCAGTCGTCCCTTGATTACCACCAGCAAACCCCCACGGCAGAGGAATGGGCTCATCGTAATCTTGAGGCCAGGCATCGTGCCACGTTGAATCGCCGAAGACGGGAATTTGGTATTGACCGCCAACGTTCGTCGTCTTCCAAAACCTCTCTTGAGGCCGGCTCGAGTCGCGATCCGCCGTCACGGCGTTGGTCCAATTGCTGATGCCATAGCTGAATACAAACCTTACTGTGTCACCGTTAGGCGTGGCGAGGTCCCGCCACGTT
>CP070782.1:948780-951786 GCA_020346325.1 Phycisphaerales bacterium | reverse complement strand
CAAAAAGCGCTGGTCCTCCGGAATCGCCAAAGCATGTGCCTCCAGTCCCTCCGCCTTTACCCGGATTGCTGGACAGTCTCATGTAGGCGTCGGCCGCGATGGAGCTGTTGTCCTTGATGAGCTGTGGTTCGGCATTGTAGCGCGTGAGGTACCATTCTTCGTCGTGAGGGTTGGGGAGAATGCCATTTGTCCCGTAGCCAACGACGGTGAGAATCTGTGGCGGACCAGGCAACGCCTTCAGTTCGTCAACTGCGCCAATATCCGGAAGCTGACCATATTCATCCATTTCGACTGCCTCGGACAAGACTACAACCCCGACATCGTAGTTGTTTGGGAACGGCCACGTTTCGAACCAGTTGAATTCGGGGTGGGTGTGCGGCGTTCCGGACACGAAATCCCCTCCCCAGCTGAATTCGCTATCGAACGTAACCAGTGCTACCTCCAGGCCATCAAAACCATCGGTGCAATGTCCCGCAGTAAGAAACACTGCCGGGTCGATCAGGGTTCCCGAGCATACTCGAAACCAACCTCGTTGATTGCCATCGCAGACCGATGGCAACGGCCGAAATTACAGGCTGAACCAAGTGGTCGGATAGATGGACGATAGGTACCACCTCCTTCGGCGTGAGGCTGCGGCATGCCCACCCAAGGAGGTAGGCGGCGGATCGTGAATGATCCCCGTCGGCCCGCGAGGGGTTGAGTCGAAGCGATTTCCTACCTGTTGATTAGACGAATCCGGCTCGGCAGTGCTTCCGTCCCGCCGGGGAATGGCCTATTGACCTGCAGTCCGGTCCCCCTTGGTTCAGGCACATATCTCCCAGCGCACAACGGTGCAGGTCTATCATGAATACACGGGAAGCGGTGCGGAGGTTCAACCGGAAAGGCTTAAATCAGGTGCGCTCAACCCGTCGTAGGAGGCACGCGTTAGGGGTGGGCACGCGATTAGCGGGTTTGACGATCAGCCGGCGACGCTGTAGGACAGGCGAAAAAATGCCGCCCGCAGGGAGGCCCTACGGGCGGCAAGTGGTTAAGGTACTTGATAGGCTAGTGGAGGAATTCCTCGATCCACTCCAACACTTCGTGGATATCGACGCGGGCCGAGTAGCCGACGCCGGAGCAGTTGAAGTTGCTCCCATACGAGTTGACGGCCAGGACGATGTCCGTCCCGCCCAGCAGGTCGGGGCCGCCCGAGTCGCCGAAGCACATGCCGTCCGTTCCGCCGCCGGGGTTCATGCTGAGGCGCATGTACTCAGCGGCATGCACGAACTCGCCCGAGACCAGCTCGCTCGGGGCATACAGGCGCTGTCTCGGTCCTGTCCATCGTTGGCGCGGAGGAGGCGGAGGAGGTGGTAGTTCTTTCCCAGGAATTTGGTCTTGATATTGTACGCCATAGCCCACGAGGTCGATGTCCGTCTTGTCCTCGAGCGTGTCCACCACGCCCGCCTCGGGCAATTGAGCGTACTCACCCACCACTTTCTTCTGGACCCGCTTAGTCAATACAATCACGCCCGCGTCTCGATAGGAGAATGCGGGGAGTCCGTATCCCTGGTGATAACAGAAGTGGCAGAAATCCGGGTTGGTGTAAGTTGTGCCCTCCGCGTCACCCGTGCATGGATAGCCCGTTTCTCCATTGCATGTTGGATTTACGCCCGGGTCCCAAGTGCCCCAGGGGACTGGCCCTTCATCAAACCAAACACGGGCTGCCGTAGCGCCGTCAGTGCAATGTCCCGCTGTGAGAATCACATCCGGAGCAATCAATGCGCCGCTACATCTCCAGAAGGGAACAAATCCGTCATCTGTTTCCACGCCGAAGACAAGCAGCGCCACATATGGATGTCGACCAGCATCCGGCTCGCCATTGGTGATCGCGCTAGCAATTCCGACCGTGCCCAGCACGATAACCAGGGCAACGGCCGCTACAATCAGAAGCTTCTTGCTTTTCATTTGGATACTCTCCTCTATACGGTGCTGAACAACTCAGTGCCAGTCTGAGTTGGTGCCATCGGAAGATCGATGGCAGTTTTTCGGAAACCGGTGAAGCGCCAAGATGGGATCGAGCTTCAGGCGATAGGCATCACCTCCTCAATGATGTGTTCTGAGAGTGATGGCGACCCGTCGCTCAATTCGTCAAATAGTGGCGGTCAAGGTGGACCGTGGCGTCCAGCGACTGGCTGCAGACTGCGAAGATGTAGGTAGTTGAAAGGGAGTGCCCCAAGGCTGCTTTGGATGGGGAACGGAAGAGTCAATTCCCAGAGGGTTTTCGAGATGTGATGCGTTGCTTGCTAGGCTCGTCGCGCTGCTGTCTCGTCTGGAAATGACTCGTAAACTCGTAGCCCTGCCCCCTTGGCTCTGGTAATCCCGCCGCGCAATTGTGCAAATGCGACCCTATTATAACGGAGAAAAAGTGGACGTTTCAACTGCAAAGGGGCCGGAATCGGGGTTGAAAGTGTTAGAAATTGGTTAGAAAACGGGGCGTGGGCTGGCCCGTATCCCCTCCCACTCACAGCTGGAGAGGGGAGGGGATAGCGTTGAAAGCCAGGGAACTACTCGACCGTCACGCTCTTGGCCAGGTTGCGAGGCTGGTCGACGTCGCAGCCGCGGCGCACGGCCACGTGGTAGGCCAGCAGTTGCAGCGGGATCACGGTCAGCACCGGCGTCAGCAGCGGGGGGGCAGGGGGCACGGTCATGACATAATCGGCCCTGGCGCGGATCTCCACGTCGCCGTCGGTGGCCAGAGCGATGATGGTGCCGCCGCGCGCCTTGACCTGCTCGACCTGGCTGAGCATCTTGTCGTAGACCGGGTCGCGCACCGCGACGGTGACGACCGGCATGGCCTCGTCGATGAGCGCGATGGGGCCATGCTTCATCTCACCGGCCGGGTAGCCCTCGGCGTGGATGTAGCTGATCTCCTTGAGTTTGAGCGCCCCCTCCAGCGCCACCGGCAGCCCGATGTTCCGTCCCAGGTAGAGGAAGAAGCGCTTGTGCGAGTAGGCCCGGGCCACCCGT
>CP070782.1:942635-948680 GCA_020346325.1 Phycisphaerales bacterium | reverse complement strand
GTATCGCGATTTCCGCAGGATGCTGGATAAGGAGAAGAGCATCGATGCCGTGGTCGTCGGTACGCCGGACCATACCCACGCGGTCGTCTCGATGTGGGCGATCAAGATGGGCAAGCACGTCTATTGCGAGAAGCCTCTGACGCGCACGGTGTACGAGGCCCGCGCCTTGGCCGAGGCCACGCGCCAGGCGGGCGTCGCGACCCAGATGGGCAATCAGGGCATGGCTTTCGACGGCAACCGCCTGATCAATGAATGGATCTGGGACGGCGCGCTGGGTCAGGTGCGCGAGGTGCACGCCTGGTCCGATCGGCCCACCCACAATGGCGAGCTGTTCTGGGCCCAGGGCGTGGACCGGCCGCCAGAGACGCCGCCTGTGCCCGCGACGCTGGACTGGGACCTCTGGCTGGGCCCGGCACCCTACCGTCCCTATCATCCGGCCTATCACCCGTTCCGCTGGCGCGGCTGGTGGGATTTCGGCTCGGGTGGGCTCGGCGACATGGGCATTCACAACCTGGCGCCGGTCTTCTCCGCACTGAAGCTGAAGGCGCCGACCAGCGTTTGCGCCAGCTCGACGCTGTTCAACGACGAGACCTTGCCCCTGGCCTCCACCGTTCACTACGAATTTGCCGCCCGCGGTGACATGGCGCCGGTGACACTGCACTGGTACGATGGCGGCATCATCCCGGCTCGACCGCCCGAACTGGAGGACGATCGCGAACTGTCACGCGAGGATGGGCTGATCTTCGTGGGCGACAAGGGCAAGATGTATGTCGAAGGCTGGGGTGGGCACAGTCCCCGCCTGATTCCGGAAGCGAAGATGAAGGCGTATAAGCGACCGCCCAAGACGCTGCCCCGCTCTATCGGCCATCACAACGAATGGATCAAGGCCTGCAAGGAAGGCACCCCGACGCGCTCGGCGTTCGACACCTTCGCCGGGCCTCTGACTGAAGCGGTTCTGCTGGGCACCGTTTGCGTGCGCGCCGGGGGCGAAAGGCTGCTATGGGACAGCGCCAATCTGAAGGTGACCAATTCGGAAAAGGCCAATGAGTACCTGCACTACGCGTATCGAAAAGGCTGGACACTGTGAGTGGTGCACAGGTCCTATGGGTCCTGTAGGATCTATTTCAGCGCAATCAACGAGATGGGAGGTACGGAGAGCATGGCGAAAAAAGGGAAAGTCAAGGTCGGCATCATCGGCTCCCGGTTCGAGGCGGACATTCACGCCGAGTCGTTTCGGCTGATGCCGGATGAAGCAGAGGTCGTCGCGGTGGCCTCGCCCACCCCGGGCAATGCGGCGAAACTCGCGGAGAAATATGACATCCCCCGGGTCTTCACCGACTACCAGGAGATGCTCCGGGAAAAAGATATTGAGATGGTCACGATCACGGCGCCCAACGCGCTGCACGCGCAAATGACCGTCGACATCGCCAAGGCGGGCAAGCACGTCGTCTGCGAGAAGCCGCTCTGCATGACGCTGGAAGAGGCGGACCTGATGATCGACACCTGCGAGCGCCAGGGCGTGCTGCTGATGTATGCCGAGGAACTGTTCTTCACGCCCAAGTACGTCAAGGCCAAGGAGATGGCCGACCAGGGCGCTTTCGGCAAGGTCTATCTGGTCAAGCAGAGCGAAAAGCACTTTGGACCGCATGCCGAATGGTTCTGGGATGTGGATCGCTCCGGCGGCGGTGTGTTCATGGATATGGGCTGTCATGGCATCGCGTTCTGCCACTGGTTCCTGGGCCGGCCCCACATCAAGAACGTCTACTGCCAGATGGGCACCTATGTACACGGCGACAAGACCGAGGGCGAGGACAATTCGATCTGCGTCATCGAGTTCGCCGAAGGGGCCGTGGGCATGATCGAGGACAGTTGGGCCCGCCGCGGCGGTATGGACGATTGCATCGAGATCTACGGCGACGGGGGTGTGACCTACGCCGACCTGCACATGGGCAACGCCCTGCCGACCTTCAGCGAGCACGGTTATGGGTACGCCGTCGAGAAGGCCCCCACCACCAAGGGCTGGACGTATCCGGTCTTCGAGGAGCTCTGGAATTACGGGTTCCCGCAAGAGATGCACCACTTCGCGCGTTGCGTGCGGGGCAAGGACGAACCCGAAGTCACGGGCGAGGACGGACGGATCGTGCAGGAAGTGCTGTACGCCGGGTATCAGTCGGCCGGAACGGGACGCAAGATACCGCTGCCCTTCCGGCCCAAAGGCGTCAAGCGACCGATCGATCTGTGGCAGAATCCCGTCACGTAAGCAGGAAGGCATCCATGGCAAACATCCACGTCAGCGCCCTGACCGAGCAGGAAATCAACGACATTCACGAGGCATCGCTGGCGATCCTCCGGGATACCGGTGTCCTCGTACATCATGAAGAGATGCTGAAGCTTCTGGGCCAGGCCGGCGCGACGGTGGATGCGACCAATAAGATCGTACGCTTGCCGGAGCGACTCGTACTGGATTCCGTGGCTCAGGCAGGCAAGCAGTACACGCTCTACGGGCGCGACCCGGCGCGCGTCGCCCGCTACGGCCAGGGTGACTTCCTGCTGCTGTCCAGCCCAGGGCAATACGCCTGGATCGACATCGAAACTGGTCAGAGACGCCCCGCCACGACTCAAGATGTCCGCGACGCCATTCGCCTAGGTGACGCCCTGGACAATATCACGATTGTCGGCGCCATGGCCCAGCCCGAAGAAGTCTCCGAACGATATCGCGACGTGTTTCTCACGGGCGAGCTGGTTAAGGGCACGACCAAGCCCACGCGCTGCTGGGTCCGCAACGGCGCCACGGCCCGTTATATCCTGGAGATCTACCGTACCGTCGCCGGTGGCGAAGAAGCGCTGCGTGCCAGGCCGATGGTCGAAGCCTTTATCGAGCCCATCAGTCCGCTGCAATTGCCCCGGGACGGACTCGACATCGTCAAGGAGTTCGCGCAGGCCGGGCAGCCCGTCAGCATCGGTCCGATGGCCATGGTCTCCGGCACGGGTCCCGGCACGCTGGCGGGGACACTGGCGCAGGAGAACGCGGAAATCCTGGCTGCGGTGGTTATCACGCAGGCACTGGCGCCGGGGACGCCGATCACCTACGGCGGTATTCCGCATATCATGGACCCACGCACGGGCATCTGCTCGTTCGGCTCCCCCGAGCAGGGACTGATGGCCGTGGCGATGGTCCAGATGGGCCGCTTCTACGGTTTTCCGGTCTACATCAACGTGGGACTGACCGACGCCAAGACGCTCGACGCCCAGGCAGGCGGCGAAAAGGCCGCGACGATGGTGCTCGGCGCGCTGGCCGGCGCCGATACGTTCGGCCACGCCGGCATCTGCGGCACCGACCACGCCGCCAGCCTGGAGTGGCTGCTGGCCGATCACGAGACAATGGCGTATGTGAAGCGCGTCGCGCGCGGCTTCGACGTCACGCCCGAAACGCTGGCGACCGAGGTGGTCCAGAGCGTGGGGCCGGCTGGGAGCTTCATGGCCGAGGAGCATACGGTGCGTCACTTCCGCGACGAACTCTGGCTCCCCGGCGCCGCCTGGACGCGCCAGAACTGGGACGCCTGGGCCGATGAGGGCCGTCGCACCATGGGCGACCGCCTCCGCGACGAGGTCAGTCGCCACCTCACCGAGCACACGCCCGATCCCATCGACGAAAAACTCGCCACCGAGATTGATGGCATTGTCGAGGTGGCGCGGCATCAACTCTCATAACGCCCTGTCATCCTGAACGGCGCATCGCGAAGTGAAGAGCTTGCCCTGAGCGAAGTCGAATGGGATCTGGGCTGCGACCAAGACAAACACTCGTACGGTAGCCAGATCCTTCGGCTTCGCCTCAGGATGACATGCGAGTTGACCGAACTCGCATTGTCATTTCGCCAGTTCACCGAAACGATTAGCGATGGCCAAGGCCGGATCGAGTGGCACATCAACGGGCGTAACGTCGTCCGGAATGCTGACGAGCGGCCGGCGGATGACCTTCTTGCCCTTGAATTCGGGCAGCCACTGCGCCTCGGCCTCCAGCATCTCGCGGGTCATATCGCGCGCTTCTTTCAGCGTGCAAACCGCCGAGGTCAGCGGGTCCATCGCCACGGCCTGCATCGCATATTCCGGATCGCCCGACAGCGCCGCCTCGACCGCCAATTGCTGCACCGTGACATTACTCTGATTCAGAGCGGCGCACTGGAGGGGCAGATCACCGATGGTCGCCGGATGCAGGCCTTGCGAATCGACGTAGACGGGCACTTCGACGCAGCAACCCTGGGGCAGATTGGTGATGTAGCCGTCGTTGCGCACGTTGCCGTTGAGCCGGAAGGGTCGGTCGGTCTCGGCCGCTTCGAGAATGTACGAACAATACTCGACGCTGCGCCCTTCGATCTTGGGCGATTCCGTGGCCAGATAATCGACGCGCTTGTATTTCTCCGCCAGCATGTTGCAGTAGTTGTAGTAAGCCCCCGACGCGCCGCCGAAGCCGGGTTGGTCGCAATACAATTCCAGCGCCCGGTCGCTGCTGCGGAACCACGGCACGTATTCCGAAAGATGACCCGTGCTCTCGGTCATGAAGTAGCCAAAGTGCCGCATAACCTCGCAGCGCACCTTTTCGTTGACGTAGTACTCGGGCTTCTCGATATTCTCCTTGAGGATCGGATACAGGTCCCGGCCGTCGCGCTTGTCGCTGAGCGAGAGGAACCACGCCATGTGGTTGATCCCGGCGCAGGTGAAGTCAACCTGGTCCTTGGGCACGTCCACGTAGCGACTGATCAGATCGAGCGTCGTCTGCACACCGTGACACAGGCCGATGAACTGCACCTCCGCCACGCGCCCCAGCGCCGAGCAGTTGGCGCCCATCGGGTTGGCGTAGTTCAGCAGGATCGCGTTGGGACAGAGCTCGTTCATGTCCCAGGACATGTCCGCCAGCACGGGAATCGTGCGCAACGCGCGGAAGATGCCACCCGGACCGATCGAATCGGCGATGCACTGGTTCACGCCGTACTTGATCGGAATCTCGTAGTCCATGCGGAAGGCGTCCACGCCCCCGACCTGGATCATGTTGATCACGTACGCCGCACCGTCCAGGGCCTCGCGCCGATCGAGCGTGGCGGTGACCTTGGTCGGCAGCTTGTTCTCCTTGACCACCTTCTTGACAAACTCTTCCATCTTGTCGAGCTTGGGCCTGGTGCGATTCATCAGACAGATTTCGACGTCCTGCAACGCCTCGGTGGCCAGGATGTCCATCGTCAGCGTCTTGCAGAAGATCAGGCTACCGGCTCCGATCATCGCGATTTTCGGTTTAGGCATGGCACGCATCTCCTACCAACGTTCAGCGTCTCGTAGGGGCAGGCCACTGTGCCTGCCCGGGCAACCACAGTGGGTTGCCCCTACAAGCCCAGATTCTCAAACAGATACAATCCGCTCTTGCCCGGCGCGACGACGTCGAGGTCGCCGTCGCCGTCCATGTCGGCTGCGGCCGTATTGATCCCGAAGCCCACACGACCGCCCTCATGCATCGTATGACGCGTCCACTTGCCCGTCGAGCGATCGAAGTCGTAGTAGTAGACGCAGACCGGCTCGTTGCCGCCCGGGTCGTTGCCGTTGTGGGCATGGTAGCGCTTGCCGGTGACCAGTTCCTCCTGGCCGTCATTGTCCAAATCCGCCAGCAGCAAGAAGTGCGGCTGCGACCAGGAATCGTCGATCAGGTGCTTGGCCCAGGAGCGGGTCCCCGCCTCTTGCTTCTGTTCGAGCCAGAAGACACCATAATCGTGGCCCAGTCCCCAGAGAAGGTCCGCGTCGTCGTCCCCATCCACGTCACAAGTGAGAATCGGAATGCTGGCATAGCCCAGCTCGAACTCCGCTCGCCAGGTCCACGTGCCGTCGGCCATCTGTTCGAGCCAGCCCTTGGGCGTCAGGACGTCGCAGCGCCCGTCGCGATTGACGTCGCCGTAGCCCAATCCGTGCCCGGCCGCCTCCTGGGGCAGCGGGTGCTTCTCCCACCGGGCCCCGTGCGGCGCCGATGCATCACGATGGAACTCGTACCAAGCGGCCTGGTTC
>CP070782.1:938154-942535 GCA_020346325.1 Phycisphaerales bacterium | reverse complement strand
CGTAGCGGTCACGAGGGTCACGACAACAGCCGCTACGGATGAAGGGGCTGCCGCGGTAGCGGAGCCCGCAATTGTAGAAGACCTCGGTGTCGTCGTACACGAAAGTGCAGTCCATCAGCTCGTTCGACAGATTGGGACGAGATCGAAACGTGTTGATGACGTCGTTGGAAAGCCAGATACGGTAGGTCGCAAAGCGGGTGGTCAGCACACTGTCGCCGACGCGGACCAGACAGGTACGATTGGGCACATCAGCCGAAGGTTGCAGCATGGTAGGGAACCGCGTCGATGCCGAGCCGTCGGAGGCCTCAATATAGAACGCTCGCATAGTGCCGCCGGGGGCGCCCGGGATAGTGCCCGTGAACACGTTGTCCCCGTCGATCAGGTCATCGCCCGATCCATCATCGACCATGGTGGTGCCGGTGAATCCACCGCCCTCCGACCGATAGTACAGCGTCACCGGTCCGACCCCGTCGTTGTCGATCACAGTGGTGGTCACTACGATTGGCTGACTGTCGGCGGGCAAAACGGGCGCGTGTTGGACCCCAAGAATATCTGGCCCGCGGTTCAGGACAAAACCCGAGTTCTGCAAACCGGGCGTGCCGAGGTCCAATGGCATGTCGAGCTCGAACGCATATGCCGGTCGCGGCGGCTGGACGGGCGCCCGCTCGCGCGTCGTCCGCAAGAGCAGAAATCGGCTTCCTTTGAGCCATCGGGCCCAGCCGCGGAACGTCACCGTGCCCGCGGTCACACCGGTGATCGACTGATTGATGCGATTGGCGCCGGGGTCTCCATGTCCGGTCGCGATCAGGTGTAACGCCTGGGAGCCGGAGTGATGATCGGCCGTGGTCACGAACGACCGAACGTGATTGCCGAGAATTCGCCAGGATGACTCGCCGCTCTCAAAGCCGTTGTTAGTGAGGCGGCTTGAGCCGTCAATGATTAGTTCGAGGTCGTCGAGGAGAACCTCGCCCCGGTTGAGCAGCATAAGTCCGAAGACGGTGACTTGATCGTGCGTGTATTGGGAATCACCGCCGTCGATAGTGAAGGAGAACTGCTTCCATGTGGTCTTGCCGCTCTCGTCACTGGCGGCCCAGGCATCGGGCGCATTGTTGTTGCTGCGTGGATCGCGCAGCTCCAAGCTCGCCCCCTGCCCGTCGGCCCATATCGGCCACCGTCCGCCGTCGTAATAGGTCACCTCGTCAACAGTGACCATGTTCACATCGTGGGTCTCCGGGTCCTCGTACGGATAGGACAAGCGGATACGCTCCTTGTGATCGTCCAAACGCCCTGAGTATGGTCCTACCAGATTCGTCCCGATGACCAGGTTGCTGTAAACGCTCGCGAGGAGGTTGGGGTCTTTGGCGACCACCAGATACGCGCCCGGCGCCATCTCGAAAGGCTCGTTGAAGTCGTAGTCAATGCCGTCGGTGAAAGCCCACCCATTCAGTTGGACCGCGCCAGCGCCCTGATTGTACAGTTCGACATACTCGTAGCGCTCGTCGCGGGTACCGTGGTGATACATGATCTCATTGATCACGACGTCGCGAATCAACGGCCGGTCGTTTGCTGCTCCGTAGGTAGCCGTGGTCAGGGCGCCGAAGGATTCCGCCCCATCCGGATAGCGGCCGAGGGTAACGTCCGCCTCTGAGACCCCGAAACGTACGGCGTCCATGACGCGAACGGGCTCCGGCTCGGCGCCGCTCGTGGCCGAGGTCAGAAAGATCGTCTCGCCGCCGTGGTTCAGCGCGAAGGGAAAACCATCTGGGGGCGTGCCTTCTCTGACGGTCCAGAACTCACCAGGCTGTAATACAATCCCGTTCGGGATCTTGTACTGGAGCAACTCGAACCGGCCTTCGCTGAGATAGACGTTGCTTAGATCGACCGCGATCGGGCCAGGATTATACAGCTCGAGCCAGTCGGTGCCAGGGGGCGCGTCACTATTGGCGAGCAGCTCGTTGACAACGATGCGCCCACGGGGATCGTTGGCACCGCCGCCCTCCGTAAGCGCCCGGAGTATCGGACTTGAGATACAGTCGGAACTGCCGGAGATGGTCGCGTTGTGAGCCTGGATGGCCAGCACGTTCGTGCCGGAGACCAGCAAGTTCATGCGACTGGTAAGGTCCACGTTTGCAGGCGAGGGATCCGTGCCTGAGCCCCTGCCTGCACTGAATGGGGGCGGATCGCCGGAGATTCCATCGGAGGCCGCCACTGGCTCGCCATTGAGATACAACACAAAATCGTCGTCATAGTGGACCTCGGCAGCCAACTGGGAGAAGGAGTCTATCTGGGCCGGCGTCAGCGTGAACCGCAGCCGGGCGTACACGGAGATGTACTGTCCGCTCATGTCGTCCAGCTCGGTCCGGATCCACTGGAGCTCTTCCGGCTCGTTGCTGTATCCGGATCCGCTGGGGCCATCGAGCCACGGCGTCGTGTCGGGATCATCGTCGAACGTAATTTCCGTCCAGGCCGTTGTGGGTTCTCCGCCAGCGCCCGGCGAGGGTTCCTCGATCCCCTTGAAATACCGCCCTGGGTGGCCGACATCCACGAGGGTGACCAGAGTAGGTTCTTGTGGCTCGACGTCGGTCTCGTCCGGCCCACCCGGTGAACCGCCAATAAACGGGCTGGCCGACCAAGTTGACGCCTCCTCCGGATCCCCGCCGAGCTTGGCGAGCACCAGCGAGTGGCCTGTTCCGTCGGGTGAGGCCGGCCACGGTCTTCCGTCGTTATATCGGAACGAGATCATAATCTCCCCGTTAGCATTGGATAGCTCGATCCGCTCGCCGTCGTTGTTGAGCCGACCAGTGAAAGGACCACGCACGCCGGTGATTCCGTACGCTGCCTCCACGGCAGCCGGATCGCGGGCCACTACGAGGTACTGCTTGGGTCCGATGATCGTTCCGGACGTGAACCCGTACGTGACCCCATTCGTGAACGCATATCCCGTGAGGTCTTCAAAGACAGCCCGGTTGTTATACAGCTCTATGAATTCGAGTGTTTCGGGTCCGTCTGGTGTGCCTCCTTCCTCGACCGGGTGGTACATCACCTCGCTCACCACGAGTCCCATACCGGGTTGCGTGGCCCACAAGGTGACGACGCAGGTCATCACTAACAGACTGCACCAATGTTGCCTCCGGTTTTTCATATATGTCTGGTCCTTTCTCCAATGATAGTGGTTAGATCCCCCAAACCCGTCGGGTGTGGTCTGGCATCGCACTCAGTGCTGCTGGATGCCCATCCCGTGGGGTAGCGTGGGCGAGGACCGGGTTTTCGTGCCTCACAGACGTTACAGGCAGCGTGGTCCAGGATTTCTCTTTCCTCGTTTGGATCGGTCAATAACATTTCCAGAACCTTCTAAAAGCTATTCTACCAGATTCGCCCCTGAAATTCCACCATTTTCACCCTTTGAGGGCCGTTTTCTCGTGGTTTCTATGATTTGTCCCGTCAGCGACTGTTTCGGCGATTCGTGAGTCCTTGCTTCTCAAGGCCCTGCGATGGCGAAGTATCGCTCTATCAATATGGAAAACCAGAGAGCGGGCAAAGCAGCGGATGATGCAGGAGGAGCATATCTGATGCCCTGGCGTGCGTATTGGCCTTGTGTCGGTGGTTCTGACCGAGCGGGCGCCGGCTATGAAATGCTTCCCAAGATACGATCCAGAGAGTCCGACGTCTGGTAGATCAGGGCCTCTGGGTAGTGTAGATAGGGATGGAAATACTCGAAGGTGACGTATCCACGATACCCTACCTTGTCTAGTTCCTCCGTCACGGCAGGCCAATTCGTAGTGCCGTCCAGCAGGGGGCGAAACGTTTCCAGTGAGTAATCGGTGACCTTCTTCGAGAATTCCTTGAAGTGGGTATTCTTGATGCGTTTTCCCATCATCGGCACCCAGTGCTCCGGATGCTGAAACATCGAGATGTTTCCTGTGTCGAAATGAATCTTCACATGCTCGCTTTGGAACGAATCGACAAAATCGTTCATTTCCATGGGAGTCATGAGATAGCCGTTGAAGAAAATGTTCTCGATATTCAGGCAGACCTTTAGTCGTTCGGCCTGGCGTGCCAACTTCTTGACGGCTTCTCTGGCGCGGCGGTCGCAGAGGTCGTTAGAGACCGGCTCATAATCGTCCCGCCAAGGGATATGAACTGCGCCCGGCACCACCAAGACATTTTCCACGCCGAGGTCGTGGGCGGCATGCGCGATCTTTTGGGCCAACTCCATGCCTCTCGCCCGTTTGGCCGGGTCGTTACTGGTCAAAGGGTAAGGCCAGAAGAGAAAGGAGCAAAGCCCGCTAATCTGGATGCCGATTTTGTCGGCTAATCGTCGAATGTCGTGGTAGTCTTTCGTTCCTGACTTGGGCGAGAGGTCGTTCTCCAGGTCGTAGTT
>CP070782.1:934297-938054 GCA_020346325.1 Phycisphaerales bacterium | reverse complement strand
TCTCGTCCGGCACGCCAGTTCAGCATCGTGTTGACGCTGACGTCCTGAGCGCCCGTCGCCGGGATCGGCTCGCGCGCCTGCACGGGGATGTGCGTGAAGCGGACCTCGCTCAGACCATACTGCGTCAGCATGCCCCAGTTGTCGTTGGCGGTGAGCCTGACGAACCGGGCCGAGGCGCCGGCCAGATCGATCGTGGTGTTGCTGGCATAGCCGTCCGCGGACGTCGCCTTGGCAAACTCAACCTCCGCCAGGACGGCCCAGTCCGTACCGTTTTCGGAGATCTCGATGGTCACGTCCTTGAAACCATAACCGAGCACGACTTCGAACTGCACGTTGTAGTTCCAGACCATCATGTCGTACAGCTTGTAGACCCCGTCGAATTCATATTGAATCCAGGCCGGCCCGGTGGCGTCGGGCGCGGTCAGCCACATATCGTCCAGCGCGTCCGAGTGCAGATCATTGCTGTCCAGGCCGGAGCCGTTGATGGTGTTCTCAGGACCGGCATCCGCCATGGCACTGGAGGCGGTGGCGGTGATGTTCTCAATGGGGTAGGTGAAGGGCTCGGCCGTGAAGCTCCATACTCCACCCTGGAAGATGGTGGAATCCGGCGCCGCGTTGACCTCGTCGACCCGCCAGTAGTAGGTCCGGCCGTATTCGAACACACCGGCCGGATCGTAGCTGGTGGCTGCCTGACCCGGACTGACGAGCACGCCCAGCGGATTATCTCTGCTCGCTTCGTTAACATCGCTGAAAACCGTCCCAAAATACACGTCATGCTCGACCGCAAACTTACCCGGGGTCCAGCTCAGCGAGCCGTCGCGCGGCACATCAGTTGCTCCATCCGCCGGACTGGGCTTGGAGGGTGCGCCCAGAACAGGGGCTTCGGCATTCATATAGTCCTCATCCGTAGGCACATAGTCAGGGTCGTCTGTCCACATCAAGACATCCCAGCGTGCTCCGGATTCGCGGCTGATAAAATACATCGTGTTCTCGCCGTCTCGAAGCGTTTTGGTGTGTGCCTCATTGTGATTGTCCCCGCTCCAACCCCAGGTGTCGGGTGGAGATCCTACGTTCTCTTCGAAGGCTCGCTGATCGTTTACCAGGCCGGTCACCGGCTGCGTAAATGGGACCGGGTCGCCCGGATGTCCGTCCACCAGCATGAAATCGGAGTTATTGCTGGGATTGATCACCCGGCCCCAGAAATACCAGCTACCGCCCGAGCCACCGGCCAGGCTGATGTCAAAGGTATAGCGAATCATACCGTTGCCGTCGCTACTATTAACGCTGCTAATGGACCGACCGAACGCGCCGGGTTCATCTGACAGTGCGAAACTGCTATTATCAGCAGGATCGCGTTCGTCAAAATCCTCGGCCTCAAACCAGATCTGGTGTCCAGCTCCGTAGCTGGAAACCTTGACGCTTTGTACGGCGTAACCCGGCGCTGCCATGAACAACGATACAATGAAGATACCGAGCAAACACTGTCTTGATGATTGGTGAACCATTGGACTTCCTCCTCTAGAATATTGATGAGATATGCGAACCGCCTCTCGTTCACTCTCCAACGTATGAACTGCCTCAACACAGAAACACTGCCACCCTCTCTGTGTTCGGATGGGCGCTGATGTTGCACGCTCGCCCCACCTTCGGCATCCATTATGGCAGATTTCCGGCCGAGACGCAAGCCTGTTCCGGCGGTATCAGTGCGTCTTCCGGGCGTGGAGGAGCGTGGCAGCGGGCGTTCGGCAACAAAACCCCGTACTGGAATGGGTTTTTCGAGGCTCAGAGGGTCCGCTGGCAACCGGTGGCGCGGCCAGGAATCATCGTCGGGCCAGCGTATCGGCATTCTCCAGCGTGAAGGTCACCGGCGCCGAGACGGTTGAGGTGCCATCCTCATAATGGGCCGTGGCCGTTACGGTGTACGTGCCTTCCGGCTGCGCAGGCCCCCGGCGCCGGACCGACCCCCACAGCAGATACCAGCCGTTGGCGCCCTTCTGCCCCGGCAGCCCGGTGACTGAATGGCCGTTGGCGTGCTCGCCTTCGATGCGGAACGACACATCCGTCACCGCCGCAGCCCGGTCGTGCACTCGGGCAAGAATGAGAATCGTCTCCATCCCAACCACAAAGGCGTCACCATCCTGCGGAGCAACGATTACCACGGGCGCTTCTTCATCAATGGGCGGCGGCGCGCTGCCCGTCCACTGGGACACGACAGTGGCCAAATCCTGAAAATCCACGGCACAGTCGCCGTTGATGTCCCCGGCTCGATGGATATCACAGACGGGCCGGCCGAAATACGACTTGCTCGCCTCCACCGTCCCGCCATATGCCCCCAAGTTGACGATCCCACCATTGGGAAACAGTTCATCGCCGATGGAGCCGGTTGGATCGCCTGCATCGATACACGCGCTCGTGACCTCGTCCTGAACCCAGACCTGGCTCTCGACATCCCAACGCCCGGCCTGCGATTTGAGATGATAGTCGCCATCGATCCAGACATCGCCCCCTCGGCTCCAGTGCCCCGCGGAAACGAAACACGGATCAAGTTCGATGTTCCCCGCGCCCGGCCAACCACCCTCGACGTTGCAGAAAGTCGCCTGCACTCCACCCCGTATCTGGTGCTCGGTGTTGTCCCGGACGATGCAATGCTCCAGAACCGTCTGTCCGGTCTCATCCAATACCCCATCGCCCCAATTCTGTGCGATAGTGCAATGAGTCAATGTCGGACCGGCCCCTTCACTATAGAGTCCACTGCCCGCCCGAGCCACGTTACCCACGAAAAGGCAGTTCACGAATGTGGTGTAACTATGGTCATTGTAGATGCCACCACCAGGGGAGTTTGGCGCCCTGTTGCCGGCGAACCGACATCGAACAAATGCCGGTCCGGGCCCGGAAGGTGTCGGACCCCGACGCCCTGTTCCGTCCCGCGTCGCGACAGCCCCTCCGCCCCCGCCGCCGGCCACATTGTCGGCGAAGACACAGTCCGTTGCCGCCAGGGCGCCGTAGCTGGTGTCCAACGCCCCGCCGCGGCCGGCAACGTTGCCCCTGAAGGTACACCGGGCCAGAACGAGATCGCTGCAATTGCTCACGCCGGAAGAATGGTGCAGGCCGCCGCCTTCGGCTGCGGTGTTGTTTTCGAATGTGCAGTGACGAAACGTCATCACATGACCGGAACCGCGCAAATCGACTCCTCCGCCGGAGTCCTCCCGGGCCGTATTCTCGGAGAATAGACAATCGACACAAGCACTTCCAGGCCCGGGAAGTGCGTACATCCCAGCGCCGCCGTAGGCCTCATTGCCATTGAACGTACAGCTCTCCAGCACCAAGGTGGCCTCGCGTGAGAACAGCCCACCACCACTCATCTCGGCCGTGTTTCCTTCGAACTGGCAGTTCGCGAAAGTGGGATTGCCGTCCTCGTTCCATACCCCGCCGCCGTTGCCCCAGGCGAAGTTGTCCCGGAACAGACAGTCCTTCACGACGGGACTCCCGCCGGAATTGTACAGGCCCGCCCCGTTACCGGCGCTGCCTAGGGTTTTGTTTCGTACCACCGTGCAACGTTCCACCCGCACATCGCTGGCTAGCGCCCGGATACCGGGACCGGTCACGCCCCACCCGCCGGTGATGGTGAAACCGCGCAACGTCGTCGCGGCATCATTGCCCAGGGAACTGACCACAACCCGACTGTTGTCGCCGAGATTGGTGAAGTCGGGGCCGTCGTCGCCGGCCAGGTCGCCGCTGAGAATCGTCTCGTACCGAT
>CP070782.1:924066-934197 GCA_020346325.1 Phycisphaerales bacterium | reverse complement strand
GCGTCATTGAGCGCCGGCAGGTCGTCCGGGGAAATGCCGGTTTTCGCCGTCGCCGCCGCGGGCCGGAGGTCCACACGCTGATGTCCGCCACCCCGTTTGAGACTCTACTTGCGCCACGCGCTGTCGATAAGGATCTGGCGCCTCGCTTCCGCGGGGGCGGGAAAGAAATGGCCTGGATTCGGCCTTGTCGCTGCTGTGTCCGGGATATCCCAATGCCGGCGCAACGAGGGCAGCTATCGTCTGGAAGAAAAGCGAGGCATGGTCCTGGAGAGACCATTCTGTTGCTCCGTAGGGGGCGAAGCGTCGATCAGTCCATAGGTCTCCGGTGTCTCAAAGGATCGTGTTTCGTTCCACATCTAGTCGTTCTTCTTCGATGTCCCTTCCACGAGCGTAATGCATTGGTCGACGGCGATGCTGCCGAACGTCTCCACGCTGCCGCCGATCCAGCGAACCTCGATGCGGTCCACGCGAGAGCGATCGCCGAGGCCGCAGTAGAGACGCGTGCCGTAATGGCTTTGATAGCCTCGGCCGCTGTGAACTTCGTCGACCAGCGTCAGCGTGCCGGCGCTGAGTTTCACCTGGGCGCCGATCGCGTCGCGATTAGTGGCGCGCCCCCGCAGTGTGATCTGAAGCCAGTGCCCCAGCGGGGCAGAATCGTTTCTCAGGATGGTCGGTTCGCGCCGGGAATTCAGAACGACGGCATCGACATCGCCGTCATTGTCGAGATCGTCAAAGGCGACGCCCCGGCTGCTGAGTTTGGGTTCCAGGCCGTCCCCGGCCGAGGCGGAAACGTCGACGAACCGGCCCGCTCCCGTGTTCATGAACAGCAGGTTGGTGGTTAGGTAGGACCCGCGTCGGTCCCAGAGCTCGATGTTGTCCTGCAAGTGGCCCATGGCCACGAAAAGGTCGCGGTCTCCATCGTTGTCGAAGTCGACGAAGTCAGTGCCCCAATGCACCGTGTGTGTGGTCCCAGCCCCGGCGCCGGCGAAGAACGTCACGTCCTCAAAGATGCCTTCTGTGGAGTTCTTGTAGAGCGACGGCGTCTGATCCTGATACGCGGTGACATAGAGGTCTAGCAGACCGTCGTTGTCGCAGTCGCCGCAGCCGGCGCCCATGGTTCCCATGTCGTCGCCGTTGAGATTGCAGGCCACACCGGCCATCAGGCCTACCTCCTCAAAGCGGCCGGCCCCGTCGTTCTGCCACAGGAAATTCGGCATGAGATCGTTGCCCACGAAGATGTCCGTGTCACCGTCTCCGTCGTAGTCGAGACACACGGTCCCCATCCCGGTGCCGCGTGCGGACGCAATGCCTGACTCTTCACTGACGTTGGTAAAGGTGCCGTCGTTGTTGTTGCGGTAGAGCGCGTCCGGCGTCGGTTGATAGGATTTGGGGCCGGCGTAGGCCGTGTGGCCTTTCATCGTCGGGGCATAGTGGTTCTCGTAGGTGAAGTCGCCGTAGCTGGAAACAAACAGGTCGAGATCGCCGTCGGCGTCCATATCGAGGAAATTGGGGCCGGCGCCCACCTTGTGGCCGTTGGCAACCCCGGCCTGCGCGGTAACGTCCGTAAAGGTGCCGTTCCCATTGTTGCGAAAGAGCGCGTTCGGCCCGAAGTTCGTCACATAGACATCCTCGTGGCCGTCGTTGTCATAATCGCCGACCGCCACGCCCAGGCCGTGGCCGGGATCGCCCAACCCACTCTGTTCGGTTACGTCGGTGAATTTCCAGTTGCCGTCATTGCGGTAGAGGGCGTTGCGCGGGGGCGCGTCAAAGGTGGTGCCTGGAAGGGCGCCGCCATTGAGGAAGTAGATGTCGATGTCGCCGTCGTTGTCGTAGTCGAAGAGGGCCAGGCCGGCGCTCATGCACTCGACGATGTAGTGCCGGCCGCTGGAGCCGTCGGTGTGTTTGAAGGTAATGCCCGTTTCTTGGGTCACGTCGGTCAGCCGGATCGTACTCTGGGCGCTGGCATGCCCCAGCCCAAACATGACGAGGGCGGCTATCGTTCGGCAAAGACACGGCCAAAAGCCAAGCGTACGTTCTGGAAAGACCATTCTGCTGCTCCGTAGGGGCGAAGCGTCGATCAGTCCATGTATCTCCGGTGTCTCAAGGGACCGCGTTTCGTTCGACGTCTAGTCGTTCTTCTTCGATGTTCCTTCCACGAGCGTGATGCATTGGTCGGCCTTGATATTGCTGAACGTATCCACGAGGCCGCCGATCCAGCGAACCTCGATGTGGTCCACGCCGCAGCGCGCGCCCAGGCCGAAATACAGGCGCATTCCGTAGTGGCTCTGGTAACCTCGGCCACTGTGCATCTCGTCGATCAGTGTCAGATCACCGGCGATCACCTTGACGCGTGCCCCGACACCGTCGCGGTTGCTCTTGGTGCCGCGCAGCTTGACCTGGAGCCAATGGCCCTGGCTCTGCCCGGTGTTCTCCAGGACGGTAGGCTCCCGGCGTGAATTCAACACGACCACGTCGACGTCGCCGTCGTCGTCGAGGTCGTCGAAGCCAGCGGCCCGGCTGCTGAGTTTGACCTTCATACCGTCGCCGGCGGTGTCGGAGATGTCCGTGAACTTGCCGGCCCCGGTGTTCATGAACAACTTGTTCGTGGCCAGATAGGAACTGCGCTTGTCCCAGTGCTCGATGTTGTCGGCCAAGTGGCCCAGGGCCAGAAAGAGATCGCGGTCGCCGTCGTTGTCGAAATCGGCGAAGTCGTTGCCCCAGGTCACCGTGTGGTTGGTGCCGGCGCCTGCCCCGGTGATCAGGGTGACGTCTTCGAACATGCCGTCGCCAAAGTTGCGGTAGAGGGACGGAAACTGCTGCTGGTAGGCGGTGACATAGAAATCCAGCAGGCCGTCATTGTTGTAGTCGCCGCAGCCGATACCCATGCTGCCCATATCGTCGCCGTTCATGTTGCAGGCCAGGCCGGCGAGCAATCCCATCTCCTCGAATCGGCCGGTGCCGTCGTTCTGCCAAAGGAAGTTAGGCCGCAGGTCGTTGGCCACAAAGATGTCGGTGTCCCCGTCGTTGTCGTAGTCGGCACACACGGTACCCATGCCCGTTCCGGGATGGGCGGCAATGCCTGCAGCCGCGCTGATGTCCGTGAACGTACCGTCGCCGTTGTTCCGATACAGCGTGTCCGGCGTCGGCTCGTAGGCCCGCGGGCCCACGTAGATCGGATGGCCTTTGACGGTCTCGAACACATGGTTGTCGTACGTGAAATCGACGTAGCTGGACGAGAACAGATCGAGGTCGCCATCGGCGTCGATGTCCAGGAAATTGGCGCCGGCTCCAACCTTGTGCCCATCGGCCACGCCGGCCCGGGTGGTGACGTCGGTGAACGTGCCATCGCCGTTACTACGGAACAGTACGTTAGGACCGAAATTGGTCACATAGACGTCCTGGTGGCCGTCATTGTCATAGTCGCCGACCGCCACGCCCAGGGCATGGCCCGGGTCGCCCAGGCCGCTCTGGTCGGTGACATCGGTGAATTTCCAGTGCCCCTCGTTGCGGTAGAGCGCGTTGCGCGGCGGCGCCTCGAAATCGGTGCCGGGTAGGGCACCGCCACTGAGGAAGTAGATGTCAATGTCGCCGTCGTTGTCATAGTCGAACAGGGCCAGACCGGCCGACACGTTCTCAATGATGTAGTAACGGCCGCTCGAACCATCGTTGTGCCTGAAGGTGATGCCCGTCTTGCGGGTGACATCCGTCAGCTCAATCGTGGTCTCGGACCGGGCCAAGCAAATGCCACAGGCCAGGAGCAGGAGCAGCACGGCCCCTCGACGCACGAGACGTGGGCTTGGAAATAGCGGCGGGATGACGGTCACTGAGATGTTTTCCTTTTCTGGACAAGTTGGTGGATCTTCTGGTAGCTGACGTTGGTCGGGTCGAATTCGAGCGCCCGATCCAAGGCCGCCAGGGCGCTGTCGAGATCATTGTTGGCCAGATGGGCCAGCCCCAGATCGTAGTACGTGTCGCCGCTGGCGTTCAGATCAACCGCTTTCTGAGCCAATTCCCGGGCTTGCGGCAGGTTCCGCCTGACGCGCAGATACAGGCGGACCAGTTCCTGGTAGCCGGTATAGTCGTCCGGGGCCAGGGCGATGGCTTTGCGAAAGGCGATTTCCGCCTGGTCGGGGCGTCCCGTCTTCAGCGCCAGGATGCCGATATTCAGGTGACACGACGCGTTCTGCGGATCGATTTGGGCGATCTGGCCGTACAAGGCCAGGGCGCCGGCAATACGATTGGTGGCGGAATAGTGGACGGCAAGCCGATTGAGAAACACCACGTTGTTGCGTCCCAGCTTGAATGCCGTTTCCAACACCTTGCTCGTCGTCGCGTTGCCCCCGGTCTTCTGATGCAGCTTCTGAACGTCGATGCAGAAGTTCGCCAGCCCGGCGTAGAAACACTCGAGGTCGGTGAGCATCGATTCGTCCGCCTCGCGAATCGCCTCGCGGTGGTCGGCTTTGAGTTCCTTGAATTTGGCCAGATGCTGTTTGGCTTCGTCCCGCTGTTTCAGGCGGACGCAGACCCCGTACAGGCCGTAATAGGCCTGCCGGTGATCGGGCTGCAACTTGATCGTCTGCTGAAAACTCTGCTTGGCCTTGCCATATTCCTGCCGGTGCTGATATGCCTGACCGAGCAGGAAGCAACTATCCGGCGTCGGCCCCGACAGTTCGATCTCTTGCTCGAGTTCCTGCACGCACCCTTCGTAGTCGCCCAACTGCATCAACGCGTTGGCAATGTCGTACCGCGTTCCACGCTGGTCGGGGGTGATCTCCAGCACCTTATGCCACATGGCAATAGCCGTTTCGTACTGATCCGTCTGCGAAGCCAGATTGGCGATTTTCGCATACAGCTCACTGCGCTGGGGATTGACGTCCGCGGCCTTCTCCCAGAAACCGATGGCCTGGTCCGTATGGCCGTGCCGAGCCTGGACATTGCCCATCACGATCAACGCTTCCTCATCATCGGGGACGGCCTCGAGCAGCAGTTGGGCCAGACGAATCTCCTCATCCAGCAGGGCGGTCAGCGTCTCGCGCTCATCGGTTGCGCTCTCACGCGGCCCGGGGGGTTGTCCGTACGAGATCTTCGTGGCCAGGGCCAGTCCCAGAGCGGCCAGTAGCGCGCAGACCAGGACAGATCGGCTCGTCACCGAATCACGTGCCACTCGATGGGGTTTTCTGGTCATCGTCCACGCTCCGACCAGGGTCCACATTCCACGCATCATCGCGTCGCTGCCGCACACCAAGAGTATATCGACACTTTATCTTACCAGATTTACTCCCATACTCGCGTCGTTTTGCCGTCTTTCTCGAAAGGGAGCAGCGGGATAGAGATTACGGTAGAAACCCCTGCCTCTGGGCGGGGTTTCAGGGTTCGGGCTCAGGAGTGGCTTTAGAGGGTTCCGGGTTGGGCCGTGATTCTTCTCCTACACTCGTTCTGGCCGAGATCGTCGATGCTCTCGCGACCACAAGTTGGTGGCGTCGATCCGTCAAGGGACCCCACGTTTAGGCGTGACATCTTCGCCAGGCGCACGAAACGTCCGGCGGGCCAAAGGAGCATTGTCGTGGCTGAAGGCAAGAACCGCTTGTTTTTGACTGGAGAGGGCTAGCGAGGGCGCTTGGTCTTGAGGAAGGTTTTGAGCCGGGCAGGCGTCAGCGTGTTGAGGACGTCGCCCGGGGTCGCCCAGCCGCGGGCGGCGGTCGCGACACCGAAGGGCATCAGGCCCAGGCCGGCGGCACTATGGGCGTCGGTGCCGATCGCGAGTTTGACGCCCTTGTCGATAGCCATCCTGCAGTGCGTGTCCTTCAGGTCGAGCCGGTACGGATTGGCGTTGATCTCCAAGGCAGTCTGGGTCTGAGCGGCATGTTCGATGACCGCCGCCATATCGATATCCATCGCCTCCCGCTGGCCGATCAGACGACCCGTGGGATGGCCGATGCACGTGATATAGGGATTGTCCATGGCCTTGAGTGTGCGGCTGGTGACCTTGGCTCGTGGGCTGCCCAGGCCCGAATGGATCGAGGCGATGGCGAAGTCCAGATGGGCCAGCAGGGCATCGTCGAAATCCAGCTTCCCATCGGCCAGGATATCCACCTCCGCGCCGGCCAGCACCGTGATGCCCCGGAGTCTGGCGTCCACCTTATGAATCTTCTCAATCTGTCTGGCGAGCCGCTTCGGGGTCTGACCGTTGGCGATGATCGACGATTCGGAATGGTCGGTGATACAGATGAACGCATAGCCCAGCGTCTGGGCTGCCTCGGCCATCTCCTCGATTTCGGCTCGACCGTCCGAGGCGAGCGTGTGCATGTGGAAGTCGCCTTTGACGTCCGACTGTTGCAGCAGTTTGGGTAGGGAGTGGTTGGCCGCTGCTTCGACCTCTCCCCGATCTTCGCGCAGCGCCGGAGCGATGAAGTCGAGACCGAGCTTCTCGTAGATCTCCTCTTCGGTCGCGCCGGCGACCAGTCTCTCGCCTCGGAATAGCCCATATTCGTTGAGCTTGAGCTTGGCCTTGACGGCGATCTCGCGCAGGCGCACGTTGTGCGGCTTCGAGCCGGTGAAGTACTGTAACGCTGCTCCGAAGCTCTCGGCCGGCACCACGCGGACGTCCACCTGGACGGGAGTCGTCTCGGTCTGAACGATCGCCGAGCCCTTGGTCTCGCCCGCGGCCAGGACGCGCTCGACGAACGGGGCGGTGGTGAACAGCGCGATGATCTCTTTGGGCGTCAGCCCAGACTTCTTCTTGTCCGCTCCCGTCGTGACGAGGATGTCGACATCGCCGATGGACTCGGCCCGCCGGCGCAGCGAGCCGGCCGGCTCGACCCGGTCGATGCCGGGCAGCCTCTGCAAATGGCCGATGACCATGTGGGCCGCGTCTGCGGCCTGATCCAGCCGGATGCGGCCGGCCGAGGTCTCCAGGAATTCGATGCCTTTCTGAAGGGCCGCTGCCTTCTTCTCGCCGAAGCCGGGTAACGTTGCGGCAGAACCGTCGGCCAGGGCTTTCTTCAACTCGTCGACATTCGTGATCTTAAGCTTGTCATAGAATGCTTTGACGCCCTTGGGGCCCATCCCGGGGATCTCGAGCAACTCCAGCAGCGACGTGGGGATCTTCTCGAGCAGGGCCTCGTGGGCGGCGATCTTGCCCGATTCGAGGTACTCTTGAATCTTGGCCAGGCTCGATTTGCCGATGCCGGGCATCTTGCCCAGGGTGCCTTCCTCCAGCAGCATAGCCACATCGACGGGCAGTTCGCCGATCGTCCGGGCCACTTTGCGGTAGCTGTTGATGCGGAAGCGGTCCTGGCCGAGGATTTCCATGATGTCGGCCATCTGGTCGAAAGTGGCACTGAGCTGGGCGTTCTTCATAGCAAGCGATTATAACGGGACGGCTTCAGAAGCATAGCGGCAATTCGGATGCGCCCTAGCGGCGGAAATAACGGAGCAACCAGAACACCAGCGTCAGCAGGATCGACAGGACAACGCTGGTGCCCAGGGGGATGTAGACGCGCCAGTTCTTGCCGCCGAAATCGAAGTCGCCCGGCAGGCGAAACAGACTGGTCTTGCCCAACAGCATCGTCAGCAGGCCAACTCCGATGATGACGGCCCCGATGGCCACCAGCCACTTGCCCAATTGTTGCGGTTCGAATCCCATATCCATGCAACCTTGACGTTTCGTCCGATTACCAGGATTATAGTCGTGGCGCTGCGATTCGTTCAAGGAGTGGGGCCGTGGGCAAAGGGCGTTGCGAAATCCGGATCGGCACCTCGGGCTGGCACTATGACCACTGGCGGGGCCGCTTCTATCCCGACAAGCTCCCCAAACGCCGTTGGTTCCAACACTACGCTCAGCATTTCGACACCGTCGAGGTCAACAACACGTTCTATCGCCTGCCGCGCGAGAGCACCGTCCAGAATTGGCGCCAGCAGGCTCCGCCCGGCTTCGTCTACGTCGTCAAGGCCAACCGCTTCATCACCCACGTCAAGAAGCTGCGCGATGTCACCGAGCAAGTGCAGCGGTTCTTCGAGGTGATCGATCTGTTGGAAGGGACGCTGGGCCCTGTCCTGTATCAGCTTCCGCCCAGTCTGCACCAGGATTTGGACTTGCTCGCCGAATTCATCGCGCTACTACCCCAGGATCGGCACGCCGTTTTCGAGTTTCGGCACGGCAGTTGGTATAGCGAGGAGACCTTCGCCTTGCTGGCCGGAAGTGGCGTGGCTTTCTGTGTCCACGACATGCAGAGCAAGCAAACGCCCCGGGTGGTGACGGGCGATGTGATTTACCTTCGCTTTCACGGTACCAGCGGCCGCTATGCCGGCAACTACACCGACGCGATGCTGGCCGAATGGGCCGACTGGATCAAGAGCCAACGCAAAGAGGTCCGGGCCGTCTACGCCTACTTCAACAACGACGTCGAAGGCCACGCGATCAACAACGCCAGGACGCTGAGGACCTTCCTGAATGCTTAGTCGAGGACCGAGAGGCCCCTTGTCTGAGCGTATTGGCGCACGGTCGCGATTTCGTCGCGGGTGGGACGTCGGTTGATTTTCGGGTGACCGCCGGCCTGATAGCAGGGGCGGTACTGGCCCATGACGTTGATCGTGGTGTACGGACTGGTTTCATCGGCCAGAAAATCGATGATCCGTTCGCTGCCGGCCTGCTGCTCGGGCAGAACGAGGTGACGAACCAGCAGACCCCGCGTGGCCACGCCGTGCTCGGTTCGCAGATCGCCCACTTGGCGCTGCATTTCTTCAACCGCGTTGCGGTTCACCTGCGGATAGTCCGGCGCGTCCGAGAGTTCTCTGGCGATGTCCGCGTCGGCATACTTCATGTCAGGCATGTAGATGTCGATCAGGCCTTCGAGCAGCCGGAGCGTGTCGACCGAGTCGTAACCTCCAGTGTTGTAGACCGTCGGAACGGTCAGTCCCTGTTCGCGGGCCAGTTCGATTGCGGCCGCGATGGGAGCGATTACATGCGTCGGTGTGACGAAGTTGATGTTGACGCAGCCAATACGCTGCAATTCGAGCATCATCCGGGCGAGTGACTCGACCGTGACGGCCCGCCCCGTGCGTAGATGGCTGATGTCATAGTTCTGACAGAAGACACAACCCAGGTTGCAGCCCGCGAAAAAGATCGTGCCCGAGCCGCCCGTACCGACCAGGACACTTTCTTCACCAAAGTGCGGCCCGGCCGAACTGACCAGCGGTTCAGCACGGATCCCGCAGAAGCCAATCTCTCCGGCGCGGCGCTCGACACCACACCGGCGCGGGCAGAGCCTGCAGGGACTGCTCATCTCCCAGAGCGGCCTGACGTTGTCGCTGAAGCGAGCCGGATCGATCATCGCTGAACCTTCAGTCGCCCAGCAACTCGGGCGTGACGCTCCATTCGACCTGCCAGCGATTGTCACCCGTGCGCTCCAGGCAGACGAGGCCTGCGTTGACGAACGTCACCACCGGGGGCGATTCGAAGCCGGTCAGCAGCAGGGCGGCCAGCCGGCTGACGAACGGCATGTGCCCCACGATCATCGTGTCCTCCGAGGTCGCGCCCAGTTCGTCCCGCAGTGGCGTCACGTAGTCATCCGGCGCCAGTCCCTGCTGAGCCGTGGGGCCCTTGGCGACGGTCATCACGCGGGCGAGGATCTCGGCCGTCTGCTTGGCCCGGGTCTTGCCGCTGCGCCACATCCGGTCCACCTCCAAACCCAGCGGCCGGACAAAGTCGGCCACCGCCCGCACCTCGCGCCGACCTGCGTCGGTCAACGGACGGTCCGGGTCCTCCTCCTTGGATGTCGCCTTGCCATGTTGCACGAGGTACAGTCTCATCGCAGCTCTCCTTGCTTTCAGCCAAAGACCCTTCCCCCCTAGAGTATAGCACGCTCCTACTTACAGGCAACGGTCTTCCCCCACGCCAATCTCGCCAGCTTCTACACTTGCCCGCTCCCCGCCCGTTGTCGATGGTAGTTTGGCAGTGGCATGAATTTCAAGGGAGACCCCTGAATGGATAAATTCCATGACATCACGGCCGTGTCATTCGAAGACGGACACATGCGTCCGGCAGTTGACGGGGCCGAACACGTATTGGAGCTGGAAGGTATTTCGACCCGGCTCCTCCATGCCACGCCCGAGCAACGCGCCAACTACGAG
>CP070782.1:917721-923966 GCA_020346325.1 Phycisphaerales bacterium | reverse complement strand
CGAGCCGGGAGTTGGCGATCAGGCGTACCGGCAGGGGGGCGGGGGGGGCAGGCCGGCGCCCGGCGTGCAGCACGGCGTGCGTGGGGATGGGTGGACCGAGCACACCATTGGCCCCGATGGCCATGTCGAACCCGAGATAACCGACGACCAGCGGTCGGTCGAACGTCTCATGCATCATGACCGCACGGGACGAGACGGCGACGATTTTGACCGTCCCGCCCGGCAGAATCTTCTCCACCCCGTCTTCGACCACCGTGGGCTGCGGATTCAGTTCGTTCAAGGCATCGATGGATCTGGTGTAGTGGTCAATGCTGAGCGCATTGACATCATTCGCGTCTCGGGGGGCTCGGGCGGTCACCAGATTGACGGGCCTGTCGGCGCCGGCGGTAACGCTGCCGCTGCCGCCCCGAGACGAGCCGATCGACACATCCATCTGGCCGGTCAGGTAGACGCGATTGACCACCCGGATGTAGTTTGTCTTCTTGGGGTCTTGCGCGGCGTATTTCAGAAGGAAGCTGCGGTTCTGACTTTCCCAGGTCAGCACGTCCTGGTAGAGCGACATGACATCGATGCCGTACGTCTTTCCCTTCTTGATAGTGATGGTGCATTGGTCGGCCTCGCTGCCCATCAGACTCACGCCGATCGGGACGCTCTGGGCGGGGACGGCCGCGTTGAATCCCCCTCCCTTTCCGATGGCAAAGGAATAGCTCGGAAAGCCCGCGCCCGGCGCGCCCAAACGGTTCGGGTCGCTTTGGTTCAGCCAGACGGCCGGTACGATGAACTCGCTGGGATCGTTGACGTCGGCCGCGAAGGAATGGTCGTAAAACTCGGTGAAGTGTTTGGGTTTCAGCCGGGCGAGGTGGTTGTCCATCGGCAGAAACCCCTGTTGTTCGTATTGCCGGTGTTGCTGGTCCACGCTCTGCTGGACCAGGAACACATCACCGACCTGCAAATCCTCAGTCAGCGGATAGACGGGAATGATCTGGCTCGCCCGGATCGTTCGGCACCAGTCTTTGGCGACCGTTTCCAGTTGCGTGTTCGGATCGAAGGAACTGCATCCAATCAGGCTCATGGCAATCAGTCCCAACCACAGTATGGGCGTCTTCATCTTTCGGCTCTCCTTTCATGATGGGCAACTGTCACAGACCACGGTCTGTCCTGTTGGGGGCTGGCGCGGTCCTGGGGACGGGAACCCGATGTGCCGATTTGGCGTGTCTCGAGCAGCGGTCGTTCCCGGTGAGGGCAGTTCATCCGATATGAGGTCGCTGCCGTTAGATCCTGGCGTTGCACGGGCCGGTTGCGCATTAGATCCAGTCCTTGTCAACCAGAGGCGGGAGTCCAACCTCATCGCCGTTCAGCTTCCACCTTCTCGTGTCCAGATTCCCACAAAAATGCTAAGCCGGCGCCGTGAGCGACGCAAGTCTTTTTTCTTCCTTTCTTCTCTCGCCCCGATACCGGGCCCTTAGACGCGCACGGATCCGTCGAATGCTGCTGTTCGGAATTCTGTTTTCCAGGCTCCGCTTCTTTGTTAGCATGGCGACCGTTCGCTCGTGTAGGGGCAGGCCCCTGTACCTGCCCCCACAGGGGCACCATAAGGCTTGTCTGTACTGCTAGGGAAGGGAACCAGATAATGAGAACACTGACACTTCTGTTGGCTGGGATTTCGCTTTCGGTTCTGGGCTGTTCGAGCGCCCAGAAAGGTGCGAAACAGGATGCCGACGTGGATGCCCGGGTTCGGCGGTTGCTGGCGGAGATGACGGTCGAGGAGAAGGTCGGCCAGATGACCCAGATCACACTGGACCCGTTTGCCAAGTCGGGCAAGGACGGCCATCTGATTCTCGATGAGGAGAAACTTCGCGAAGGCATTGTCGAACGGAACATCGGCTCGATCCTCAACTGTGCCGGCCAGGCCCGGACCGCCGCGAACTGGCAAGAGATCATCACCCAGATACAGGACATAGCGACCAAAGAGACGCGGCTGGGGATTCCCATCATCTATGGGATCGATTCGATTCACGGGGCCAACTACGTCCTGGGCGCAACCATCTTCCCGCAGAACATCGCCATGGCCGCGACCGGCAACGTCGAACTGATGGAAAAGCACGGCGCCATCACGGCCCTCGAGACGCGGGCCGCGGGTATCCCGTGGAACTTCAATCCCGTCCTGGGGCTGGCTCGTCAACCGATGTGGCCCCGCGTGTTCGAGACGTTCGGAGAGGACCCCTATATCGCCTCGGTCCTGGGCGCCGCCTATATCCGGGCCCAGCAGGGCGATGACATCTCCAAGGTGACGAAAGTGGCCACGTGCATGAAGCACTACCTGGCCTACAGTGTCCCGCGCTCGGGCAAGGATCGCACGCCAGCCTACGTTCCCGAGCGCGAGCTGAGACAATACTTCCTCAAACCGTTCGCCGCGGCTGTCGAAGCCGGGACGGCCACCTGCATGGTCAACTCGTCCGAGATCAACGGCGTGCCCGTCCACTCCAGCACCTTCTATCTCAAGGACCTGCTCCGCGACGAACTCGGCTTCGAAGGGTTTGTCGTGAGCGACTGGGCCGATATCGAGAATCTCTACACGCGTGAGATGGTGGCCAAAGATCGTCGCGAGGCGGTCAAGATGGCCGTCATGGCAGGCATCGACATGAGCATGGTGCCGTACGACTACAGCTTCTACGATACGCTGGCGGAACTGGTCAAAGCCGGTGAGGTGCCGATCAAGCGGATCGACGAGGCGGTCACCGACATTCTCCGCGTCAAGTTCCAGCTCGGTCTCTTCGAGCGACCCTACCCGGTCAAGAGCATGCTGGGTGACGTTGGCACCGACGCCAACCGCCAGGTGAATCTGCAGGCGGCCCAGGAAGCGATGACGCTGTTGAAGAACGACGGGCCAACGCTGCCACTGGCGAAGGACCTTAAGGTCCTGGTCACCGGCCCGTCGGCGAACAAGCTGTCGCTGATGAACAGTGGCTGGACCCTGACCTGGCAGGGCGACAAGGAAGAGCTCTATCCCCAGGACCGGCACACCATTCTCGAGGCGATTCGCGCCAAGATCGGCGCAGAGAACGTAGTCTATGCCGAGGGCGTGGCGTTCGATCACGAGCTGGATATCGCCGCGGCCGTGGCGGCCGCGCAGAACGTCGATGCCATCGTCGCCTGCATCGGCGAGCCCACCTACTGCGAAACGCCCGGGAACATTGATGACCTGACACTGACGGAGCCGCAACTGAACTTGGTCGAGGCTCTGGCCCGGACGGGCAAGCCCGTTGTGCTGGTCCTGGTCGAAGGTCGGCCGCGCGTGATCCGCACGATTGTCGACAATGCCCAGGCCATCCTGATGGCGTACCTGCCGGGCATCGAAGGAGGGCAGGCGGTCGCCGATGTGTTGTTTGGCGACGCCAATCCCAGCGGTAAGCTGCCGATCACCTATCCGAAGTTCAGCGGTGGCTTCACGACCTATGACCACAAGACCAGCGAAGTGCAGTCGACCAAGGGACTCAACGAGCAATGGCCGTTCGGGCACGGTTTGTCCTATTCGACATTCGTCTATCACGACCTGTCCTGCGATCAGAGCGAGTTGCAGCCCGGCGAAACTTTTGCCGTGACGGTTCAGGTCGAGAACCAGAGTGATGTCGCGGGTCAGGAAATCGTCCAGCTCTATCTCTCCGATCTGGTGGCTACGGTGACCCCTCCCGTGAAGCAGCTCAAGCGCTTCAAGAAGGTGAAGATAGAGCCCCGTCAGAAACAGACGGTTCGTTTCGAGCTGGGCTGGAACGACCTGGAGTTCATCGGGCGGGACAACCAGCCTGTGGTCGAGCCCGGCGAGTTCAAAATCAGCATCGGCGAGCTGTCGGTCATGCTGACGGTACCTGAGTTCAAGAGGTAGCCGCTCGCGAACAACATAGCCAGTCAACCTGTCCGTGCCATCGGGTCAGCCGGTGGCACGGACCGCTTTTGGGGCGGCTGATCGCGCATTTCCTCCCAGAGAACGTTTCCCTTTTGGCTCAGGATCGCGCATAATCTCCGCTTTATGTCATGAATCGGCCACCATAAGTATGGAGCATTATGAGAACGTATTTTGATTGTATTCCCTGTGCGATTCGGCAGGTGCTGGATTCGGTCCGGATGATCACGGATGACGAAACCGTGCACGAGCAGGTCGTGCGTGCGGTGCTGGGGCTCTGGGAGGACATAGACATGCGGCTCAGCCCGCCGGCCATCGCCCAGCAGGTCCATCGCATCGTCCGGAAGATCACTGGCGTCTCCGATCCGTATCGCGAGGTCAAGGATCGCTACAACCGCCTGGCGCTGGAAATGTATCCCGAGTTGAAGGAAAAGGTCGCCGCGTCGCCCGATCCGGTCGAGACGGCGATTCGGCTGGCCATCGCTGGGAACATCATCGATTTCGGCGTCAACGCGACGGTGGACGAAGGCATGGTCGCCGAGACGATCTCGCGCTCCCTGACCGATCCACTGGACCTGGAGGCGGTGCGGGATTTCAAGGAGGCCATCGGCCAGGCGCAGGATATTCTTTACCTGGCGGACAACGCCGGCGAGATCGTCTTCGATCGGCTGCTGATCGAGCAGATGCCCGTTGAGAACGTGACGCTGGCCGTGCGCGGCGCGCCGATCCTCAACGACGTCCTGTTGGCCGACGCCGAAGCGGTGGGCCTGACCGATCTCGTCGTGGTGATCGACAACGGTGCCGACGCTCCGGGCACGATCCTCGAATTGTGCTCGGAGCCATTCCGCGAGCGATTCGAGCAGGCCGATTTGATCATATCGAAGGGGCAGGGCAACTTCGAGACGCTGAACGATTGCGACAAGGACATTTTCTTTCTGTTGCGGCCCAAATGCGCCGTCCTGGCGCGGTACCTGAATCGCGAACTCGGCTGCCAGATTGTGGTGCGCAGGGGCGGCGAGCTTTTCGCATCCCGATAACCCGTAGGGGCGAATCATCGTTCGCCCCTGCCTTGGCACAGCATGTTGAACAGAGGAGACCGCCAATATGCCAATATTCGAATACAAATGTGAGCAATGTGGCCACGTGATGGAAGTCTTGCAGAAAAGCCGCAAGGCGAGTAAGCAAACCTGCGCCAAGTGCGGCAGCCGCGAAACGAAGAAGATGCTCTCCGGCTTCGCCGTGGGGCAGGGCAAAGCCGAGTCCCCAGCCTGCGATTCCTGTGCGGCCGGCCCCGTCTGCGGCGGCGGCACTTGCCCCGGCGGAACGTGCCCCATGGGATAGCGGCGGGCGTTCGTAGTGTGCTCGTAAGAGCATATAGAGGCAACGCCTCACGGCGTCACTACGAACGGGGCCTGGAACGGCTCTTTCCCTCCCGGCGGCGAGCGGCTATAATGTGGCCCGTTGGTCACTGCGTAGCCGAACGAGTCACGATACAAGGAGGATACGCCATGCTGCAACCGCCGCTCCGATCTCACGAATCCAAACCCGGTCTCCGGTATCGCTTTCTGTCTTTGGCCATCCTGGCCACTGTGTTGGTCTGCTCAAATGCGTCCGGGCAGGGGAGGGATCTGGAGCCCCTGAACCGCTTTCCGCGCATGGTGCAAGAGTACTTCGTCGATCAGGTTCGGCAGGTCGAAGCGCAGGCCGACCAGCGCCGAGCGGCGCTGAACACCCGGCGCGACGCCGAGGCCTACGTGCGGGCCGTGCAGGACAAGATCCAGCAGTCCTTCAGCCCCTGGCCCGAGAAGACACCCCTGAAGCCCCGCGTCACCGGCGTCGTCGAGCGCGATCAATATCGGATCGAAAAGATCATCTTCGAGAGCCGCCCGAACTTTCTCGTTACGGCCAATCTCTACATCCCCAAGGGACGTGATTTTCCGCTGCCCGGCGTCGTCGGCACCTGCGGCCACTCCTCCAACGGCAAGGCCAGCGAATTCTATCAGGGCTTCTCCCAGGGGCTCGCCCGACAGGGGTATGTCGTACTGATCTACGATCCCATCAGTCAGGGTGAGCGGCTTCAGTATGTCAACGACCAGCTCAAATCGGAGATCGACGTTGGCGTCGGCGAACACCTCTACGCCGGCAACCAGCAGTTCCTCGTCGGCGAATTCATCGGCACCTGGCGGGCTTGGGACGGCATTCGGGCGCTGGACTATCTGCTGACGCGCGAGGAAGTGGACCCGAAACAGATCGGTGTGACTGGTAACTCAGGCGGTGGTACCATGACGACATGGCTCTGTGGCGTCGAGCAGCGCTGGGCGATGGCGGCGCCAAGCTGTTTCGT
>CP070782.1:913948-917621 GCA_020346325.1 Phycisphaerales bacterium | reverse complement strand
CTCGATGAGGTCGTTGAGCAGGACCGGCTCAGTGCCGAGCAACAGGCGGCCGAGCAAGCCCGGCGCGAAGCTGAGGCGCACAAAGAGGGCATTCGTAGGGCCGCGGAGGCAGCGTTAGAGCGCTTCCGGGAGCAGGAACGCCTGCGCCAGGAGGAGTTGGCCTATCGCGAGCATCTGGCCCGGCGTCGTCAACTGGCGGTCAGCGTGCTGACCGCGGCGATTCTCCTGGTCTGCACCGTGTTGATATGGATTTCCCGGTGGCAGTCTGAGGCTCCGACTCCTCCGGCGCCCTGGACTCCGGTTCTGCCCCCAGTGGTGGCCAGAATCACGCGATCCAGCCAGGCCCAGTGGGCCCAGTCCGATTTCTCGACCGCCCGGGGCACCCAACTGACCGCTTCGGCGATGTCCCTCGTGCAGGGACTGGTGGAACTGACCTTCGACGGGGGCGCCGACGTGCTCGTGCAGGCTCCGGCGATGCTACGACTGGAAGATACGGATCAGATGTTTCTCCGCGGCGGTGCGGTTGCGGTGACCGTGGCCGAGGGCTCCTCCGGTTTCGTCGTGCGAACGCCCACCGGGACCGTCGTTGACTACGGCACCGAGTTCGGCGTCCTCGTTAACCATCGCGGTGAGACCGAGGCGCTCGTGTACAAGGGCAAAGTAGGCCTGCGCAGCGGTTCGGACCCGGTCCGTTCGGTCACGTCCATGATGCTGACGGAAGGCCAGGCCGGGGCGGTCGATGCCACCGGCAGTGTGGTCCCCCGGGCATTCCGTCCTGGGCAGGTCGTGCGGCAGATATCCAAGACACCGAGTTTTGGCATTCCCGGCAGGCGGCTGGATCTGTCCGATGTCATTGGCGGGGGCAACGGGTTCGGTACCGGACGAGCCGGTGCCGCTATCAGTCCAGTTGACGGCCGGCAGGTCGAGTTCCTCGAGTCCGATCGCAGCGGGCCGCGGCTGTATGTGCCGGTGTCGTGGCATCGCTACATCGATGGTGTGTTTGTGCCGGACGGAGAAGCGTCGCGCGTCGTCAGTTCGGATGGTCATATCTTCGACGCGTGTCCCGCGACCAACAACATTTACAACATGGAAATCACTAATATCGGCGACGCCAGCTGTGGTCAGCAGTTGCTGGATGGACTGGCGTACGGGTCGGCCGGCTGGCCGTGCATTCTCATGCACGCCAACCTCGGCATCACCTTCGACCTGGCGGAGATCGCCTTAGCCAATCCCGGTTCGCAAGTCGCACGTTTCAGCGCCGGGTTCGGCGTCTCAGAAAGCGCCACCGACCGGCCCTGCAATGCGGACTTTTGGGTGCTCGTCGACGGTGAGATTCGGTTCAATCGGCCCGGAGTCAAACGAAAAGGCATGGCCGGCCAGATGGATGTCGCATTGGCCGAGGGCGACCGGTTCCTGACCCTGATTACGACCGATGGTGGAGATCCCGACGGCCCGGCCGCCCCTCATCGAGCGACGGACAGCGACTGGTGTGTGTTTGCCGAGCCGGTACTGGAACTCGTTCCGGCCATGGACGCTGCCGCCGCAGGCGAACCGACGGGATCAACACGCAACTGATGCGGCGCAACGCCTGGAGGGCACGTATCGGGGCAATGTGCTCGGCCTTTTCCGGACGGACACGTTTAGCCCAATCCGTGGTGGTACGCAAACTGGTGAAAATGAAACGCAACACGGGCTTGCCTGCGGACCCGCCATTGTGGCATAATGTATTGTCGAATGTTCTTTCGCCGACGCGGGCTGGTGCGTCGGGCGACGTTGGGCACGAGGTAGGCCCGGCAGGAGAAGGCGCGGTCGGGACGCTGAGACGACGACCGGCCCCAGGGTGTTTTCCAGCACGGTTGAATCCTGTTCGGTGAGGAGGAATTGGCACGGCCGATAGCTGTCGATATTACGCCACATCCTCATATTCTGCTTTGGTCTTGGGCTATTTCTGCCGATGTACTATATCTGCTCCAGGACATGTCTGGAGTCGAGCCATACTGAGTCTCGTTTGAAGGAGGATCATGATGTGCAGGAAACTGAGGTACTTACTTCTACTCGGGGCGATCCTCGCCCTTGCGGTACCGGCCACGGCTGGCATCAATGTGGCCGAGGAGCTGCTCGTTGACCTCCGAGCCGAGGATCTGGCCTATGGGACCGCCACCGGCACGTGGACCAACCACGGAACGCTGGAAGACTTCGTCGCCATGGGAACGCCGCTCGTCGAGGACGTCGACGGGCGCAAATGTGTGACCTTCGACGGCTCCAGCTACTTTGAAGGGCCCAACAGTTCGCCTGGGCTCGAGGGAGAAGGGGCCACCCGCTCGATCGAGGTCTGGGCGTACAATCCGGACATCCCAAGCGAAGAGACCTTGGTCTCTTGGGCCCATCGCGGCGGCCCGGACGGCACCAACATGGCCTTCAACTATGGCAACAATGGCAGCTACGGTGCAGTAGGGCACTGGGGCGCCGGCCCCGACATGAGCTGGTCGGGCCAGCATTCGCCTTCTCCGGAGGCCAACAACTGGTGGTATCTGGTCTACACCCACGACGGGAGCACGACCCGTCTCTACGTGAACGGTGAGTTGGAGGCCGAGGAAGACCACAGTCTCGACACCTACGGCGGTACCCCCATCCGCGTGGCTGCCCAGGCGGACGGTACGGGGGCAGGTGTGGATGCGGGATTCAACTTCACCGGTTCCATCGCCGAAGTGCGTATCCATGACGGGGTTCTGAGCCCGGCCGACATCGCCAACAACTTCGTATCGAAGCCGGGCGATCCTACGGCGACGGCGCCCGTCCCCGAGGACGGTCAGGTCGATGTGCCCCGCGATTCGGTCTTGAGTTGGGAAGCCGGACCGTTGGCGGCGACACACGACGTGTATTTGGGGACCGACTTCGACGATGTCAACAACGCCACGGCGGCCGATCCGTTAGGTGTGTTGGCCAGTCAGGGACAGACGGCGACCAGCCACGATCCGGAAGGCCTGCTCGAGTTCGGTCAGACCTATTACTGGCGTGTCGATGCGGTCAACGCGGCGCCTGATTTCACAATCTTCAAAGGTGAGGTCTGGAGCTTCACGGCCGAGCCGCTTGCCTATCCGATTGAGAATATCGTCGCGACCAGCAACACGAGTTCGGACGCCGGGTTCGGCCCCGACAAGACCGTTGACGGGTCCGGCCTCGATGCTGGCGACCTGCATTCGACGCTCAATACGGACATGTGGGTGGGCAGTCCCCCGGCCGGTGAACTGGCCTACATCCAGTACGAGTTCGACCAGGTCTACAAGCTGCACGAGTTGATGGTCTGGAACTACAACGTCATGTTCGAGCTGATGCTCGGGTTCGGGTTCAAGGATGTCACGATCGAGTATTCCGAGAACGGCACCGACTGGGCGGTCTTGAAGGACGTTCAGTTTGCCCAGGGCACGGCCAAGGCGGGCTATACCGCCAACACGATCGTGGACCTCGAAGGTGTGGCGGCCAGGGCCGTTCGTCTGACCGCCAACACCGGCTACGGTCCGATGGGCCAATTCGGTCTCAGCGAGGTTCGGTTCCTCTATACGCCCGTCCAGGCGCGCGAGCCTGAGCCGGCCGACGGGGCCGTCGAGGTCAGTGTCGATGCCGTGCTCGACTGGCGCGCCGGGCGCGAAGCGACTTCACACGAGGTCTACTT
>CP070782.1:910964-913848 GCA_020346325.1 Phycisphaerales bacterium | reverse complement strand
GTAATGGTGAACGCGCGGGTTATCGATGTGTCCCCAAATGATGAAACCCGGGACGCCTCTCATGAAGTTTGACATTACATCACCTTTGAAATAGCTCTTCCCTAGCCGCGCCTCCTCGGGTTTTTTGGATGACCCCAACTGAGATCGATGCCACGGAGGTCCAGATGAGAAAGGTCTGCTCTCTCAAGTAGAATCTCGCTGCCAATGTGGCGCCGGCGCCACCGATTCCAGCGTTCGGCGCCCTCCTTGCCTCTTCTTGCACAGCCCTTTAAGAACTTCTCCTGCCAAGGATTGAACCGGCGCTCGGTTTCGGGGGCTGCCTGGTTTTGTGCCATTGGTTTCTCCCTCGTATTTCAGTCGCTTCTTCTCCAGTTGGTGTGCATCACGCCCGATTGTCTTGGCGCGAGTCTAACATGCATCCCGACTTCTGGGAAACAGAAACAGCGATGGAATCGTGCGTGTCCAGACGCTCTGCTGTCTTGCCACTCGTTGTCATGGTGAACAACGTGAACCATCTGGCTCACGAAGAAGATGTGGCTCGCGCAACGAACGGAACCTCCCATGCTCAGCCCAGATCCTTCACTCCGTTCAGGATGACAAGAGGACATCGGGCACGTGGTTTAGCATGACAAGGGGAGGTCAAAACGCACAGAGGCCGCATGGGCCGCGGAGTTGCACCATGCCACGAACGACGGGCGGCACCAAAATGTGTGAAACGCGTCGTGCGCGACGGGGGGTCGCGCACGACGCTTGCTCGATCTGTCTTACTGCACCTTGCCGGTGGCGGCCCATTCGACGCTACGGCAGATGAGCTGGGCCATGCTGGGGTTCAGGATGGATTTGAAGTCGTGGCCGAGGGCGTTGTGGACGCAGCGACCCTGGCCATACGGCGTGGTGAAAACCAGCGGTTCTTCTTTCTCGCTGAAGTCGGAGTAGGCCGAGACCAGCACCTCGATGTCTTTGTCGCCCTGGAGCTTCGAGTACAGCTCGTCGAAGATCTTGAAGTTCGCCATGCCTTCAGTGATCGGATGATTCTTCTTGACGACCTTCACCTCGAAGACGCTGCGCGGGCCATGCCCGGAGGTGCCCATCACCCACTTGCGTCCACACAGCTTGCCGAACTCGTCCCACTTGGGGAACGACGCGCTGCCGAGGTGCTGGACGTAGAAGCCCTTGCCATTCTTGACGAAGTTGACCAGATTGGTCTTGGCCATGTCGGTCATCGCGGGCGTGCCCCGGTGGAACATCGTCCAGACGAGCACGTCATAGGCGTTCAGCGCCGCGTTCGATTCGAGGATCAGCGGATCTTCGCACACCTTGACATCGAACCGGCCGCACCCGGCCAGAACCTCACGGGTCTTCTCCGAAATCTCGCGCCAGTCGTGATACGGAGCGACATCGTCCCCCGCAATCAACAGGACCTTGATCGGCGCCGACTTCTCCGCCGCGCCCGCCACCAGCGACACACTCAACCCCACCACACCCACCAGAGCGATACTCAAGAACAACCGCTGCATGCCCATGCTCCTTTCTGTCGGCCCCTTGGGGCCGAGCGAACCGTCGGGTTTGCCTACCCAGCCGGCGCCCCGATGGCGCCGGCAAGGTTTACGTGGAGGACCAGTATAGCACGCTCGACAGCGAACGAGCAAGTAGCGCTTGTCGGGCTTGACCACGCCTAGCTGACACAGTACGTTGGGGCCGGATTTTCTGGCTACGATTTGGCGTGTCCGTGGGACTTCCGTTTCTGCAATAAGCACTGGAGGCAAATATGATGCTTCTGCGTCCCCCCGGCATGAGCGCGGTGATGCTGCTTCTTATCCCTTTGTCGGTGTGCATCGGGGGATGTGGCCGCGCGGAACGAGCACCCCTGCCCTGCATGGAGCGGGCGGTTTTCGACGACCCGGCTGGATCGCCATACGTCCTGCCCTATCCGGTCGGGGCTTCCTATCGGCTGGCACAAAGCTATTGCTATCCCTATGGCGGCCATCGCGATCAACTCGCTTATGATTTCGATATGCCCATCGGCAGTGACGTGGTGGCCGCCCGGGCCGGGGTGGTTCGGCGCGTTCGTGAGGACCTGCCCGATACTGGTGACAGCCGGGAGGCCGGGCAGCACAACAACATCCTGATCGAACACGACGACGGCACGGTCGCCTTCTACGGCCACCTCAAACAGAACGGTGTGGCCGTGGAGGTGGGGCAGCGCGTCGCGCAGGGACAGCGCCTCGCCGCCAGTGGCAACTCGGGCAACACGCTCGGCGAGCCGCACCTGCATTTCGGGGTCTATCAGTCCTGGCCCGCTACGGAGGGCTTCGATGTGGCGGTGAACTTCCGCAACGCCGAGGGCCCGCTCGACGAGCGTCGCGGCCTGGCCGCCGGAGCCGTGTACAAAGCCCAACCGTATTGACCGACCGGAACGACATGAGCCTGCAGCGAGGAGTACTTGCAATACCGCTGGGACTATGGCTACCGACGGCGTGCGTCTGCGCGCTTTGTTCTATGGCGGTAGCGGCACCTGCCAAAGGGCCTCCACGCGTCCACCCCAGGAATCCACGCTATTTCACCGATGGTTCCGGCAAGGCGATCTTCCTGACCGGTTCGCATACCTGGGCCAATTTCCAGGAACGCGGCGTGGAGGGCGAGACGCCGGACTTCGACTATCAGCGTTATCTGGATTTCATGGCCGGTCACGGCCACAACTTCGTGCGGATGTGGCGCTGGGAGCAGGCCCAGGGGATGCAGTTCGTGCCTGCCAGCACGTTGATTCGCTACGCGCCGATGGCGTATGAACGGACGGGGGCGAGCCAGGCGCTCGATGGCAGGCCGAAGTTCGACCTGACACGCTTCAACCAGGCCTACTTCGACCGGCTTCGACAGCGGGTCG
>CP070782.1:905473-910864 GCA_020346325.1 Phycisphaerales bacterium | reverse complement strand
TGACGATGTTCTGCAATTACGCTCACCCGTACGTGCCCGGGATCTGCTCGCTCGATAATTTCTACGGCAGGCAACACGAAGACGGCGAGATTTGCCGGGAGATCAACCGCACCACGGGTCGGGACTTCGAAGCCTGGGTGAACCGAGAGCGCGAACCGCTGTTTAGCCGATGGGGCTACAATTGGCAGCAGGGGACAGAAAAAGTTGAGGTGGTCTACAGAGGCCGACCGATTCCGACGCCGCCCCCGCAACTGACCTTGGACTGTCTCAACCATCCGATTCTGGCCTGGGCCGAGCTGGAGAGCTACCGGTTAACCGGAGACCGAGATCGACTTCGACTGGTTTGGGAGCCGCTGGTCGCCTATTACGCGGCATTGCAGAAGTATCTCCGGCAGGGCAACGGGCTCTACATGACCGACGCGGCGAGCATGGACAACGCCACGCGCAACCCCTATCTGGATTCAGGCGGAACGGGCATCGACATTTCGTCCGAGATGTGCCTGTTCGCCCGCAACCTGGCCCAGATCGCGACGATTCTGGGTCGGCCGCGCGAGGCAGAGCGTTATCACCAGGATGCGCAATCTCTGGCGGCGCTGATCAACGAGCACATGTGGGATGGACAACGTCGTTTCTACTTCGATGTCACCCCGGACGGCCAGCGCACCCCGGTCAAGAGCATCGCCGCTTTCTGGACGCTTCTGGCGCAGGTAGCGTCGCCTTCCCAGGCCGCGACGCTGGTGGCCGAATTGGATAACCCCGAGACCTTCAAAACCTTGCACCGCGTTCCTACGCTGGCGGCCGACGAGCCCGGCTTCGATCCGAACGGCGGCTACTGGAACGGGGCGGTCTGGGCGCCGACGACGCAGATGGTGGTGGTCGGACTCGAGAAATATGGATACGCCGACCTGGCCCGGACCATCGCGCTGAACCATCTGTCGCATATCGTGGCGGTCTTCCGGGCGACCGGGACGATATGGGAGAATTATGCCCCGCAACGCGTTGCCCAGGGCAGGCCATCCAAAGGCGATTTCGTCGGCTGGAGCGGGATCGGGCCGATCACCTTCCTTATCGAATACGCCATCGGCATCAAAGCCGATGCAACGGCCAACACGATTGTCTGGAACATCCATTCTGCGGCCCGAGTCGGCATCGAGCGCTTCTGGTTTGGCGGCAAGACCGCCTCGCTGATTTGCGAACGAGCCAAGATCGATGGCACCCGCGAGGTTGTTGTGAAGAGCGACGGCGCCTTCGATCTGACCGTCCGTTGGGATGGCCGAGCGAAGGCGGTTCGGGTTCCCGCCGGCGAGGAGGTTCGATTTCATTTGTGAAGGCGGGATTCGCTGCGATCGAGATACGGAGAAAGGCAAATGACACGAATGGCAAACCGGATTGGAGGCATGGGTTTTCTTCGACAGATGATCGCGCTGATGATTGTGGGATGCTTTGGGGTTGCGGCCCAGCGTTCGCAGGCCGGCGCGCCACGCCCCACCTATCGCATCTATCCGTTGCGCAACGGCGTGTGTCAGATCGCCGGCAACCACGCCTTCTATGGGGGCGACCCGTCGGAAAGCTATGGCTTTGCCCTGTACATCTGGCTGATCCTGGGCGGCGACAAACCCGTTCTCGTCGACGCCGGGCTGAGCAACGTCGCGGAGATGAACCGCGGGGCCGCCCATGTGCTTCGCACGCCCATCGTTCAGCCTCCCGGCGAGAGCACGCGGGCCCAACTGCGCAAGTTCGGTCTGAGTCCCGAGGACATCGGTCATGTGTTTATCACGCATCTGCATTTCGATCACGTGGATGATCTCTTGCTGTACCGCAACGCCCAGGTCTATATCGGCAGAAAGGAGTGGGAAGGTGCCACGAGCCGGGCGCCCAGTTGGGGGCACGGCCCGGTCCTGGACGCGTTCGTGAACGATCCGCAGTGCCGCAAGCGCCTGGTGCTCGTGGACGATCAGGAGGTCCTCCCGGGCATCGAGTCGTTCTGGATCGGGGGCCATACGCCGGGCTCCACCGCCTACTGCGTCAACACCGCGCACGGTCGGGCCGTGCTGACGGGCGATACGCTCTCTCTGCTGGCCAACTTCGAGCGTGCCATCCCGCCCGGGATCTTTTCGAGTCTCGACGAATGCCGGGCCGCCATCGACAAGGTGCGCGCCAAGGCGGATGTCGTTCTGCCCAGCCACGATCCGGCCACGCTGGCTAACTGGCCCCCCGTCGACGCGTCGGTCCCGAAGTACACGATTCGGGCGATCAAGGTCGGACAATGCCGTGTCCGCGACTACATTGCCTTTCAAGGTAGTGACAGCCAGGAGACGAGTCTGTTCTATCTCTACGTGTGGGTCATCGAGGGCGGACCTCATCCTATCGTGGTAGATACCGGGCCCAAGTATCCCGAGCAGTTCAGCCAGGGGACGGAGCAGTATATCCCCGGCGGCATCGTGCAGACGCCCGAAGAGCGGACGCCTGCAGCCTTGCAGCATCATGGCATCGACCCCAACGACGTCAGTCACGTTATCGTCACGCACCTCCACGCCGATCATTACGATTACTTTGATGCGTTTCCCAACGCGCGGTTCGTAGTCGATCGAGAGGAATTCCAACAGTCCGGAGGAGACCGGCTGGCACCGGACGTACGCCGGGCCCTGGAGGCGAGACCTGCGGCACTGCAACTCGTCGATGATGGTGAGATCGTTCCCGGCGTGCGCGTCTTTCCCTTGGGTTGCCACACGCCTGGTAGCCAGGGCGTGCTCGTACAGACCCACATGGGCCCCGCAGCGCTCACGGGAGATGTTGTCTACAAATACGAGAACATCGAGAACGACCGTCCTACGCAGAGCCCGGACGAGGCGGCGTGCCGGGAGGCGATGGAGAAGATCCGGTCGTTGGCCGATATCGTTTTGCCTGCCCATGATCCGCTGACGCTCGAGCGCTGGCCCGGCGGCGTTATCGGAAGCCGTCCGGAGATGCGCTAGGACCGCGCTTCATGGGCATGCGGGACCGCACTTTGAAAACCTATTCGATGACGACTTCCTGGACACCGGCCGACCACTTTTCGTGCAGCGTGATCTCGATCTTGAGAGCGCTCGTCTTGACCGGTGTGAAGGCGACGGTGTTGAAGGTGTCCTTCGCAAGGCCGTAAGAGTCGGCGTTGGCGACAGGCGTGAATCGGCCGTCGGCGTTGCGATACAGGACTTTCCACGAGTCGGGGACATGGCAGCCGCCGTGGCCGCTGTCGTCGAACCAATAGACCTTGACGCGGGACAGCTCGTGCGGGCGCTCCCATTCGAACTGGAGCCATTCGGTCGTGCCGTTGTGCGGCCAGAAGTCCAGTTGCCCGAGCGAGTTGTCGGACGAACTTGCCGGCACGACCTGATCGGTGATCGCCGCCAGCGATTGGTGCACGAAGGATGCGGTCGTCCTGCCGGTGTAAGCGAGGGTATCGGCCGGCGCCGGCTGAGCGGCCTCGGGGATACGGGCGGGCCAGACGGTCATCGGGCAGCGGCCTCGATGGGCCCAGGCGTAGTACGGGATCGCGGTAAACGGCTTCGGACCGGTCATGACCACGTCACCCTCGGGCGTCCGCTTCGCCAGGCGAGCCTTTCCGGTGATGACGGTGACGCCGTTGAGCAAATCGGGGCGATGCTTAGTCTTGAGTTTGGCATTATCCGCGATCACCATGTTCAGCGCGTGCCCGTCATTGTCGATCCCTTCCAGGCAGTATACCAGCGGGCCGCGCTGCAATGCGACCTTGCCTCGGTCTGCCTCGACCTCATGCCTGGCGACGATCCGGCGCACCGGCATGGGCAGATTCAACTCGATGGTATCGCCCTGCTCCCAGCGGCGCTCGAGACGCGCGAAGCCCTGCTGGATCGTCGGGGACCGGCGCTTGCCGTTGACCTTGATAGTCGCCTTCTGAGAAATGGTTTTCGGAAACCAGTACAGATTGCTCGGCACCGCCTTGTTGCGAGCCCAGCCCGGAATGCGAACGTTGACGGCAAAGGTCGCGGCGGTCTGAGGCTCGACCCGGATCGCGATCTTCCCGTCCCACGGATAGCGCGTTTCCTGGACGAGCCTGACCGTGTTGTTGTCCGTTTCGATGCTCACCTCGCCTCCGATGAACAGATTGACGTACAGGTCACCGCCCTTGTGGGCGTATGCCAGGCCCGGCACAGATGGGATGAAGCGGGCGACGTTCGAGGGACAGCAGGCGCAGCCGAACCAGGGACTGCGTTCGCCTCCGTCCGTCGATTCCAGCGGGTTCGGATAAAAGAAGCGATCGCCCTTCATCGAGATCCCCGACAACGTCGCGTTGTACAATGTGCGTTCCAGAACGTCGAGGTACTTGGCGTCGTCGTGCATGAGGAACATGCGGTGGTTCCAGAGGATGTTGGCGATCGAGGCGCAGGTTTCGCAGTACGCCGTTTGGTTGGGCAGTTCGTAAGGGCCGCTGAACCCTTCGTTGCCGCCGCTGGCCCCGATGCCCCCGGTGACATAGAGCTTGGTGTCGACGACGTCTTTCCAGATGGCGTCGATTGCTCTGACATAGTCCATGCTGCCGGTCAAGGCGGCCACGTCGGCCATGCCCGTATACAGATAAGCGGCGCGGACGGAATGGCCCAGGGCTTTGGTCTGCTCGGTGACAGGCTTATGATCCTGGGCATAGTCACCGTAAAGCCCCTTCTTGCCGTCGGGGCCGCGGTTGCCCTTGCGGCCCCGCTGGTCGAGGAAGAACTTCGCCTCGTTGAGGTATCTCTCATTGCCGGTGGCGCGGTACAGTTTGCAGAGGCCGATTTCGATTTCTTCATGGCCCGGCGGGTCGGTGCGTTTGCCCCACGCAAACGTGTCACAGATCAGATCGGCGTTCGCCGTCGCGACATTCAGAAAGGCCTTGTTGCCCGTGACTTGATAATGGGCCGCCGCCGCTTCGTACATGTGCCCGACGCAATACTGCTCGTGCTTGGACTGGACGTCGGTCCAGCGCTTCTCAGGTTGCCGCTCGGGCACGGAGTAGAACGTGTAGAGGTATCCGTCCTCCCATTGGGCGGCAGCCATGACGGCGATCAACTTGTCGAGGTACAGCCGCATCATGGTTTCCGGATAAACCTGGAGTGAGTACGCGGCGCCCTCCATGATCTTGTAGACATCGGAATCGTTGAAGTAGATCCCTTCGTGCTTGCCGCTCTTCATGCCGGCAGCCTTTTCGAAATTGCTGATACGGTCCGTCTCTTCGCACTTCTCGAAGCAATACGGAATCGTGACCGTGCGGTTGATTTCCAGACGCGGCCTCCAGAACCGATCGTCAACGCGAACATGATTGATAGGCACCGGTTTGACGTTATAGTCCCGCTGCAAAGTCGCGCTGTCACTGCCGGCCGCCCACGAGACGGC
>CP070782.1:902720-905373 GCA_020346325.1 Phycisphaerales bacterium | reverse complement strand
CTGGCCAAGCGGCCCGGAGTGCGAATACGTCGATGGCGTTGATGCGACAGTCGCAGTTTGCATCGCCTCTGCTGTGGCAGGGGCAGCACCAGCACTCCGGCTTGCCGAGACTCACCCAGAGGTGATACATGTCGGGCGTGATGTAGTTGCCGCCGACTACTCGTCCCGGCGTCAGGCAAGGCTCGGTGAAGAGCATGAAGGACATGTCCTCACTTTCTTCGGTCTGATCATAGAGCTCCTCCCATTGCCAGGTCGGCTCTGGTGCGCCGGGATCCGGATAACCAGCAACGGCATCGTCGTTGAAGACATGCTTGTGGTTTGTCCAGCCCCAATCATACAAAGGATCACTGTCGGCGTTGTACACGGCCACTACGCTAAGCCAGTAGATGTCGTTCGGCTCTTCTTGCTGGAACCAGGCGTGCTTAGGCAGGCGCACCGAGTAACGGAAGACCGGCTCCTTGGGCCCTGTCTCGCCCAGGAGTTGAACCGTTCCGGCATGTATCCCTGCGTAGCCTAAACTGTGCGAACCGCAGCCCGCGGGCACTTCATTGGTCACCCGGAAACGGATCGTATAGTTCGGCCCGCCTATTGGTGGGAAACTGAAGTCCAGATGCACGGGTCCCGTTTGCCCATCCACCACCGTAAAGCTGCCGATTGGCACACCATTGATCAATACGTCCCAGTGTACGAAGTATCCGATGACAAGAGCGTTTGTCGGAACAACGAAGTCGAATATTGCCCGGTTCACGGATGGCTCGGACGTTGGTAAGGTTTCAGTTACACTGTCACCTCGCGCCACAGACCAGAAGTATCCGATCTCTGTGGCGTTGATAAAGCCGACATTAGCTACAACAGTGGAGCTTGCCGATGGAAAGGCCATAGTGGTAGCCGCAAGTGCCGAGGCTGGCGGCAATGCCGGCTCGCCGGCATACTGAGCAGTAATGACCGACTCATTTATATTGGCTTCAGGCCCAACTTCGACCTCAATGCTGGTACTGGCGCCGTGTATCGCACCAGTTAAGCCATCAGGCCCGACCAAATGAGGGTGCTTGTCATAGCCGACCATTACCTCGTCATAATCGTAGGCGGAATACTGCCAGATTATGTCGTTGGGATGGCTGTATGGCACTTGTGGATCGGCGCCTTCCGGTATGTCATCCCAGATTGCCAGCCAGAAGTAGTCGGGCTTCGCCGGAGGAGCAGTCAACTGTTCTTGACATGCCTGGTATTCGTAGCCGATGTAGGAGCCCCACCAGACGGCAGCGGTGACAGGCGTGTTCTGGTCACAGCGCCAGTCGTCCGCGACCAAACGGTCAATCCGGATCGTGTCTTGAGCGGGATCCGCTACAGCTTTGGATAGCTCATCTTCGTAGTGAGGCCAACGACGGATGCCGGTGAAAGGTTGCTCCCACTTGACCCAGTTGGGGTCAGTGTCAAGCTCAAAGGCCACGTCAAAACTCTCTCCCGTTCTGGGGTCCTCAATAGGTATCACCATATGCGGATCGGTCACCGTGCCGACAGTGGGCTGCTCAAAGAGCTCGAACCGTACGGCATCGTCCATCCAGCTTTCAGGTCTGGTCTTCCAGCCCCACAGGTGTTCGAAGGGGCCAACGTCCTGGGGATAAACGGCTGCGATGCTGAGCCAGTAGATGTCCTCGGCGGTGCCGGAAAGACTCTTAATCTCCTCCTGGTCCAGGGCCCGGTCGTAAATGCGGACGTCGTCGATGAGGCCATCAAAGTAGGCCGCCCACTGCGGATTCGCAGCGGGACCACAGGTCCACTTGCCTATCTTGAAGGTCTTGTTGTCCGCCGTGTTGAGTGTTCTGGGGACGTTTACGACCTGTTGGCCATCGGCGTATACCTTGGTGCTGCTGCCATCGTGAACATGGGCGAAATGGACCCACCTGTTCTTTGAGGCGTAAGTGAAATCTGCATCAAAGGCATTGCCCCAGTACTGCACCCGCCAATGGTCATCCGTAGCTTCTGTTCTCAACGAGAAGTCAGCGCCGTCCGTACCGCCCTGGCCGACTTCGTAGATGCCGCCGTTGTTAAAGCTGCGGGTGAATACCCAGGCGGTTACGGTCCTGGGACTATTGCCGCCGATTCCCAACTGTGACGCCGTCTTGCCATTATCAACAAGATCGTCCTTGCCGTCGAAATCCAGTGCACCCTTTAGCTGACCACCCGAGGGTTGCCAGACCGGAGGGTCGTTGAGCGTGCCGTGGTTACCGTTGCCGGAGCTGTCGCTGGCGGTGTAGCCGCTCGACTCGTCCAGCTCCCACAGCGCCACCAGAGTGGGGTCGCCGATGAAGGAAGCGCCTCCCAACGTCATAAGCTGGATGATCTGCGGATTGCTCAGTGCGCTGCTGAAAATAGCCACATCGTCGATAAGGCCCGGGAAGTGATGGTCGTTCGCCTTCCTGATCCCCATTCTGACCTCGTCAACGGTGGATAGAGTCTTGGCTGCGCTGCCGACGAGGCCGCCGTCCAGATACCAAGCGGTGGTGGTTCCATCATGCGTGGCTGCTAAATGGTGCTACTGCAGGTCGTTGGCCACTATGTCCTGCTCCCATCCGTAGGCGTGAAGGCCAAAGTAGCCGGAGGTTGTCGTCGCGGTATCACCTACAATCTCTATATCGAAATAGGTGTCGTT
>CP070782.1:895193-902620 GCA_020346325.1 Phycisphaerales bacterium | reverse complement strand
GCGCTGCTCGTTCTGTGCGGGCGGCCGGGAGAATCTTTGCACTCAGGCACGCTGGACCGGCAAGGACGTCCCGGGAGGCTACGCCGAGTACCTGGTCGTGGGAGGGGATTTCGCCTACCCCATCCCTGCCGTCTTTACCGATCTCCAGGCCGCCCCGCTGCTCTGCGCTGGCGTCATCGGCTACCGGGCCCTCCGTCTGTCCGATCTGGCCGACGGTCAGACCGTAGGACTGTTCGGCTTCGGGGCCTCGGCCCACATCGTGATCCAAATTCTCCGGTACCGCTTCCCCGACAACCCGGTATTCGTCTTTACCCGCGGCCCCCATCACCAGGAACTGGCCCGGCAGCTCGGCGCCACCTGGACCGGAGCGCCCGGTGAGGTCCCCCCGACCCCGCTCGACCGCGCCATTGATTTCACACCGGTGGGCCAGACCCTTCGAACAGCGCTGTCCGTTCTCAGTCCGGGCGGCCGCCTCGTGATCAACGCCATCCGCAAAACGACCGCTGTCCCGGAGCTGACCTATGAGGAACACCTCTGGCACGAGAAAGAGATCAAGAGCGTCGCCAATGTGACACGCCGAGATGCCCTGGACTTCCTCCCGCTGGCCGCTCGGATCTCCCTTTGCCCCAGCGTCCAGGAGTTCGTTCCGGAACAGGTCAATGACGCTCTGCTTCTGTTAAAACGGGGAAAGCTGGAGGCCGCCGGTGCCCTGCGTTTCGCGAAGGACGCGGCGGGATCGACGGGTGAACCGCCTTTGTGACACGAACAGGCGAGGTTTTGCCTTGACTGGCCGCGGCGAAAACCTATAATAGATAGCGAAACACGGTGCTCCGGTTCGCTGAGCGTTGTCGTCACAAAATGGGTCTGGGCTTCTATGTAGTGTCTTTTCCGCAAAACGCGCTATCTTCCTCGGGAAAGCAGAGCATGGAGACAAAGTTCAACGTCTTTGAGGTCCTCGAGATCGCCGAGCAGGTCGAGCACAAGGGGGCCCGCTTTTATCTCAAGGCCGCGGAACTGTTCAGCGATCCCGACCTGCGGGACCTCTACTACAAGCTGGCCAACTGGAAGGCCAAGCACGAGCAGATCTGGGCCCGCATGAAAAAACGGTTCGCGGAGAAGACGGGCGAGTTCGGCACTTTCGATCCGGACAACTACGTGCTCTCGAACCCGGAGGTCATGGCCGGTCTGACCTGGTTCGGAACGAGACACGATGCGCCCGGCCGACTGACCGGCCGGGAGACACGCGCGCAGATCGTCCGCGATTCCATCCGCCGAGCCAATGAGGTCATCATCTTCTACCAGGGCCTCAAGGATTTTGCCCGCAACCCTGCCACGGAAGACATCATCGATAAGATCATTCGCGAGGAAAAACGCCAGATCGACCTGCTCAACCAGGAGATGCCGCAGACCTAGCCTCGGCGGGCACCCTGCGCCAGCAGCGTCCCATCACGATTCGGCCGGGGCCTCGGTTGGGCTCAGGTCTCCCGCCAGGAGTTTTCCGATGGGCTTGAGGGTGTCGAACTGCATCAAAAAGACCCGCACGGCCGCGGTAATCGGCGCCGCCAGGAACATGCCCACGATGCCCCAAATGAGCCCCCAGAACGACAACGCCAGGATGACGGTCACTGGATGCAGGTTCAGACCCTCACCCTGAAGTTTCGGCTCGATAATGTTACCGAGCATATTCTGGAGAATCCCCGGAACCGCCACCACCAGGACAACGAGCCAGGGAGCCGCCTGGAATTGCACCACGGCGATGGGGATGGGCAGCTACGTAGCGATGATCGAACCGATCGACGGAATGAAATTGAGCAGGAAGGCCAGGATGCCGAAGGCAACAGCCAGTTTCAAGCCGACGAGCGTCAGGATCGCCCAGACCAGCAGGCCGGTGATGGCCGAAACCACCACCTTGATGCCAAGATAGCGCCGGATCTTCTGCACCACCTCCGTATAGACGTGCGAATGACTGGCGTAGGGATCGCGGCCCAACAGCAGGAAGATCACGAAGATGATCACGAAGAACATACTCCGAATCAGCCCGAGGATCGTCCCAAACGTATTGGTCACGATGTTGAAGATATAGTTGCGCATATCCATGACGATCCGCTTGGTATCGATGCGCAGCTCTTTGGTTTCCAGCCCGTCCGGAGAGACAACTTTGTCGAGATCCTCCTCCAGGTTGGGGTCTGCCGCCAAAACATCCGCGCGAGGCCGCATCCCTACCGCCCCTTCCTCCTCGAGGTCTTCCACAATCGGAAAGAGCACAAACTCTTCCGGCTCGGGTGGGACCGGGGTGGGCGCCGCCGGCAACATCGGCCCCGTATTGTTCGGCGCCGCGGGCGGCGCTTGTTCTTCCTGCCGATAGAGGTACTCGATCGGTTCGAGGATCTTATCAGCCATATAGGCGAAGCTGGCACTATACTCCCCGGCCGTCGAGACAATGATCGTCGTCGCCTGCGCGATCAGGAGGAAAACGACCGCAATCACCGCCATCACGAAGAGCAACGTCACCAGGATGGCGAACGCGCGCGGCAGTCGGAGCCGCTTGATCTGAAAATCCTCGATGGGCGAGACGATGGCGACGATGAACAGCGCGACGACGAAAGGGATCATCACCGCACGGGTGTAAGTCAGCGTCGTCGCCAGGGCCACGGCCGCGAGAATGACCAGAGACGCCGTCGTCAGCCACGTCTGTTCTTGTCGCTCGCGCAATATCGATTCCTTAAAACAATTGACTCGGCCAAGGGATCGCCCCGGCCGCCCGGCTTGCCGGTGACAGGGCCTACCGACAGCGCACCAACCGATGCCTGTCGATCTGAAGATCAGGCACGCACCGGGCCAGATCGTCGAGAAACCGCAACCCGTCGGTCCAGTACCCGGCGGTCGGTTTCAGATCGGGACTCATTCCTGCAAAGTAGCTGTTCATGCACTCCACCAGCAACTCCCGAACATACTTGCTGACCATCGATGCCAAAGACACTGGCAGGTGGCGTTCATCGGCCCCCACTTCGAAACTCAGATACACAACCCGCGCGCGACAGGCCAATGCGTAGGCACTGCGCTGCTCGGTCTCCGCGATGATTCGCAATTCCATCTCCGGAAAGCTCCGCAGGAGATGTTCCCGATAATGGACGCGTCCGCCCTGCCTGTCAATCAAAATGTGTACATCCTGCCGGCCGAATCGATCGACGAGGTTCTGGATCAGTCGGGTGGTCGTCATGAACAACACGCCGGCCTTGTTTCTGACGCGCTCGATGAGGCCGTTGTAGCGTGCGACATCGAGGCAATCCGTCGTCAGATGCGCCAGGCGCACACCGGAAGTGTCCATGTCCTCGCCGAAGACCTTCGCCGCGATGCGCAGATCGGGCCGTTCGCCCGTCAGGGGGTGATGTTCCGCCTGTCGATACCACGGATACTCCCACAGCCGCGTCACACAGTGCGGACACAACACGGCCAGCAAGGCACTCAGGTCCGATGGACGCGCGTCCAGACAGCGCAGGGCCGCCAGCACGGACCGCTCCAGATGACCCAACCCCTCCGCCCGCCTGTACGCCTTTTTGCTGTCGGTCACGAGCAGGCGGCCGCGCAGGTGCTTGCGCGTCTTGCCCACGCTCTTGCGGAGCAGATGCCACAGGTCCTCCTGCACCGCTTCCGACGGGACAGAAAAGGCGCAAGAAGAGACCACCAGAGGCCCCAACAAAGGTCCGAAACCTGCCTCATCAATCCCTGCCAAAATCGTCATCCCGGACGTCTCCGTCTCCTGCATCTTTGCTCCAGGCACCTGCGCGGGAACCGGCATCCTTCCCCGGATGGCCGCGCCCCGCGGCCCGGTGATACCAGATGCCGGCGCCCCTGTCAACGCCGGGCCCCGCTTGACGCCGATGCGTGCGAAAACACCGGCAGATTCTCTTGACGGCCCCTGAACGCGACTTGTCACCCCTGCGAAGGCAGGGGTCCAGACTCTATCGAAGCAATCTGAATGACCGCTCTCGGTAAGGGCGGGGGCAGGCTCCGCACAAGACAGGTAACGGCAGCGTGGCCTGCCGAATAGCGATTGCCACAGGCCACGGTCTCTGGTACATTCTCTTGATACGTTGTTCATCTGCTGCAAAGGAGTCGCCCATGCTGATCGTTCACGTCCACGTTCATGTCAAGCCCGAGCACGTCGATGCGTTTCGCGCGGCGAGCCTGGAAAACGCCCGCCACAGTGTCCAGGAACCCGGCGTGGCGCGCTTCGATGTGATCGAGCAGGCCGACGATCCCACCCGGTTCCTCCTCGTGGAGGTGTATCGCACCGCCGACGACCCGGCCCGGCACAAGGAGACCGCCCACTATCAGAAATGGCGCGATAGCGTCGCCGAGATGATGGCCGAGCCCCGCAGCGCCGTCAAGTACGCCAATGTCTTCCCGGACGAATCCGGCTGGGACATGGCTACGGCTTCGTTGAGGTGATGGCGATGCGATTCGACTTCGCCACGGCCGGCCAGATCCGCTTCGGACCGGGTATCACGACCGAAGCCGCCCGGGAAGTGGCCGGCCTGGGCTCGACCGCGTTCGTGGTAACCGGTGGGGCATCTGATCGCCACGCGCAGATCGTTGCGGCGTTCGCCGATCAGGGCCTGGGGTCTGTGAGTTGCAGCGTCACGACGGAGCCGACCACGGAGATCGTCTCGGCCGCCGTCGCGGCGGCCCGCCAGGCTGGTGCCGATCTCGTCATCGGCATCGGCGGTGGCAGCGTCATCGACACGGGCAAGGTGGTGGCGGCCATGCTGACCAACGACGGCGCGCTCGAGGATTATCTCGAAGTCGTCGGTGCCGGTCAACCCGTCAGGCACCCCGCCGTGCCCTACGTCGCCATTCCCACCACCGCGGGCACCGGCGCCGAAGTCACCCGCAACGCCGTCCTCTGCGTCCCGGAGAAGAAGGTCAAGGTGAGCATGCGCAGCCCGTTCCTGCTGCCGCGCCTGGCGTTGGTCGATCCGCTGCTGACGCATTCGATGCCCCCCGAATTGACCGCCAGCACCGGATTGGACGCCTTGACGCAATTGGCCGAGGCTTTCGTTTCGAATAAGGCCAACCCGCTGACCGACGGCCTCTGTCGGGAAGGGCTCCAGCGTGCCGGCCGGTCCTTGCGCCGTGCCTTCGAAGATGGCAATGATAGCCAGGCGCGCGAGGACATGGCCCTGGCGAGTCTGTTCAGTGGCCTGGCCCTGGCCAACGCTAAACTCGGCGCGGTGCACGGGTTCGCCGGGCCGCTGGGCGGCATGACCGACGTGCCGCACGGCGTCGTCTGCGGCCGACTCCTGCCGCTGGTCATCGAGGCCAACGTCCGCGCCTTGCGCGAGCGCGCGGCCGATTCTCCGGCCCTGGCCCGTCACGACGAAGTCGCCCGCTTTCTGACTGGCAATAGCGACGCCACGGCTTCCGATGCCGTCGCCTGGATACAACAGCTTTGCGCGACCTTCGCCCTGCCCGGCCTGGGCCGCTTCGGCCTCACCGAAGACGACCTCCCCACCGCCGTGGCCAAAGCGCAGAAAGCCAGCAGCATGAAGGGCAATCCCATCGAACTGACCGAGAGCGAACTCCGCGCCATCCACGCCCGCGCTCTCGACTGATCCAGCGAGAAGCCGCCGCCATCCTGTCGCGCTATCCTTCTGCACAAATCCATCAAGCAGTCGCCTCCGCCTCAGGACGATACAATACTAACCGCCAGTGGGTGACTTTTTCAACAGCCCCACTGTTCCCACCAACCAGACCCATTAACCCACAATGGACTCTCGCCCGTTGCGAAGTTTGTCGTCTGTGAATGCCAGGGTGGCCATACGGTGTGACGCGAAAAAGCAGATACGTGCCAGCCGCCACTCGATCCGATACCGAGTGCTTCCCAGAAATGAGAAAGGTTGGGAGTTAGCGGAGCCCCTAGGGTGATTTACCTTGACGAAATCTGGGGAAACTAGTAAATATAGGTAATCTGATTTCTAGATTGTATAGCCTCGGTGTGTATTACGCGTCCGTGGATTCCTGAGCCAAAGCCTGATGTGTTGTCAGGTCTGGGGTATTTTCCGAGCAGCTTCGGGCGGCTGCAGAGGAAGGCGTTGAATGGGGGTGCCCATGGACACGGGAATCCCGGTGCCGAGCGTGCCCAAGGCTGGAGTCGTCGGGCCGCCCGGATCGCTGGGTCGGTGTCGGCCAAAGAACAGATGAGATGAGAAACATTGCTGAGGAGCAAGCGCCACATGGCGTCAGGCCCTCGAGAAATGATCGGTGTCCCTGCGGGGCGAATGATCGCAGATTTTCGCATGGAGCGCAGGGCAGAATTCACAATGTTACCCCGTTTTACAGAGGTCATCAGATGAAGCAGAGAACCGCCTTGGCATCAGCCAGTGTAGTCGTCGCGTTCCTGGCCGTATCGGTCCAGGCCGCGCCAGTCCTGTGGACGGAGAACGGCCATTATTATGAGAGCGTTATAGCACCTGGGATCAACTGGACCGCCGCGAAAGACGCCGCGGAGATGGCAGGCGGCTATTTGATGACAATCACTTCGCAACTGGAGAACACCTTCATACTGGAAAATGTCCTGGTGCCCAATCCGGAGCCGGCCCCGGTCCAATACCAGAACAGCTACTGGACAGGCGGCACCTGGAATCAAACCAACGGGCAATGGCAATGGTATAACGGCGAGCCATGGGTTTACGATGGCCTTTATTCCAGCAGCGCCGATCGAGACTCAATGGACGTTCAGCATACCGGGAGTCTTTACGCGCCGTTCCCTGGTACTTTCCCGGAGCTTCTGTGGCCGGAAACCGAGATGATCGAGGCCCATTACATGCGCATGAGTGCCACCAACGGATATTGGAGCGACCAGCCGGAGGACGGTATATTGATGGTTTTCAGGTCGGTCGATACAGACGTTTACCCCCCTGTCTACGAGGACTATGGGCCGCAGTCCTACATTTACGGCTATGTCATCGAGTACGATTCGGACCCCAGCGTGGTCCCTGCCCCGGGCGCGCTTCTGCTGGGCAGCGTGGGTGCAGGCCTGGTGACTTGGCTGCGCCGACCCCGTCGGTGAATCGGACACCAGGTGACATTCTACGGGCCATGCCGTCGCGTTACGAACGATCGGCTTGAGCCAAAGAACAAAGCGATCCTTCAACCGTGCCGCGCAACGCAGACCGTGCTGCGTCGCGCGGCACGGTTCGGCCACTGGCTTGTTCTCGGGTACAAGGAAACAGTCTGTGACGCGATAGCATGGGCTCAGAAACGCCTCCCGGAGCCCGATTTCGTGAACGCGCCGGCCGTGCGTTTCATGACGACGATCATACCAACGGCCCCGCGCTGACTGACTTTTTCAACAGCCCCCCTGACACCTTGATTCCCTGCCTCACATATGTCAATCCCTGTGTTATGAGGAATGAGGCCGTTCG
>CP070782.1:890384-895093 GCA_020346325.1 Phycisphaerales bacterium | reverse complement strand
GTTGTTCATCGGTGACACCTTGGGCTTTGAAGAATTTACGCCGTAGCGCAACTGAAGGGGTCAAGCCGTTGGCCAGCTTCAGGCTGTCCACGCCGGCGCCGATCATCAGATCGGCCAGTTGGGTCTTCTGTCGGTCCAGGGCCGCTTTGCGCCGCTTCAACTCGGCATCCAACGCCGTCAGGGCGTCGTCCTCGGTGGCGATGGCCTCAGCCATCTTCGCGGCCGTGGCCTCAATGCCCGAGCCGTCGGTAAACAGTTTGTCAATCTCAATCGTCAATGTGGTCTTGTCCTTTGCGTCGACTGGTCTGACCTGATTCAATTGTCTTGCTTTACGACCGTGACATCTGTCACCACCCTACGCGACGGTGCGGCGTAAGCCCAGATGACCATTACTACAGAATAGTAAGAGCCCAAAAAAAAGTTGCAGGATGACGTCGAGCAGCAGGGTGGCCCGCTCCATGAAGGGGATGCTGTCACGGACAACTGTGCACCCCCGGTTCCGACGGCGGTTCAGGCGGGTGTTATCTGTTTTTTTTGCGCGCCCACCGTCCGTAAGGCAGATCAGATCGTTCGCACGCCTGGATAAGGGGATTGTCCCAAAGGCTGCCACGAATCTTTGACGGTTGCCAGTTCTGTGGGCATGGCGACCTCCGCCTTTTGGCCTCAAGATGGTGTTCCTTCGGTAAACCCCGGAATCACACCCTTCCGCGAACCATTCGCACCGAGAGGCGGGGTTTGTGATCCGGCGTTCGGGCAGATCGCTCCAGTATTGACCTTCCCACTCAGATTGCGTGGCACTCAAATGCAGGCGTCATAAGTCTCCCAGACTCCTAAATAGGCGCCGAGCTGCGTTCGTCATCGACTGCTTCCGTGCGTCACTCGCAGTTTCGCGGCTTTGTCGATTCTCAATACGCGATGCTACTGAGGAACTCGGTTGTGGGTGAGGATCCTCCGAGGCACGCTGGCCCTGGTCTTGGCATCACTGAAGGCGTCCTTTGCGAGAGCTCAGAATATAGCGTGGAATGAGGAATTCTTGATATTACCTGAACCGAGTCCGGGTGGCGCCGTACATTTGGGATCGGAAGGGTATCGTGAAGAAGTCTCCTCAACACGTAACGGAGTGGGAACGGTGTGGACCTTACTGCCCCAGAGGTGCGAAGGCTATTCACAACGAAAGCGAGATGATGGAAGCACCAGACTCAGGACCACCTTCTCCGAATCCGGACTTCTCGGTCGGCTAGCCATCGCTGCAGTGGAACCAAGTCGGCGAATGGTGCAACACGTATTGGTTCGGCCGCCATTCGATTGTCCAGTTACGCCTCAAGCCCCGCCCTGACCGGGTACCTGATGCGATGCATTCTGACGAACGCGTGGGTGCTCTAGAACAGACCTAACAAGGAGGATTACGGAATGAGCAAACGAATGGGTAAAGTGACCTGGGGGGTCTTTCTGATGTGTGTCATGGTCAGTATCGGTTCCATCCAGGATCTCCGGGCTGCCGCAATTCCCGGAGGGACGCTTGATCCGACAAGCATTCCCAAATACCAGAGCCCACTGATCATTCCACCGGCCATGCCTCGAACGAGCGAAATCACCGGTAGTGCCGACGAGGCCATCGACTATTATGAGATTGCCGTGCGCCAGTTCCAGCAGGAGATTCTCCCCGCCAGCATGGGGCTATCGACAACGGTCTGGAGCTATGGTTCGGTCAACCATCCGGGTGCTGTTGCCGAGGGTGGCACCTTCAACTACCCGGCCCTGACCATCGAAGCGACACACAGTAAGCCGGTACGGGTCAAATGGATTAACGATCTGGTCGACGAACAGGGCCATTACCTCAGCCACATCTTGCCAGTCGACCAGACTCTTCACTGGACCAATCCCCCGGGTGGCCTGGCGGATCGTGACAAACGGGGTAAAGACCCGGCGGTATATCTCGGGCCGGTGCCTATCGTCACGCATGTCCACGGCGCCCATACCCACCAGGAGAGCGACGGCTATCCCGAAGCATGGTTTCTGCCGGCAGCGGTCGATATTCCCGCAAGCCACGCCGTCGCGGGTACGCTTTACGCGGACTACAACGTGGACTTCCAACGGCGCCACGATGCGACACCCTGGGAATCCGGCACGGCGACATACCAGTACCCTAACGATCAGCGCGCGACGACCTTGTGGTATCATGACCACAGCCTGGGTATGACCCGTCTCAACGTATACGCCGGGCCGGCGGGTTTTTACATCATTCGCGGCGGTCCGGATGACGAAGTTGCCGGGACGCTTCCGGGACCCGCTCCGGCGCGGAACGATTCGGCGCCCATGGATTACTTTGAGATCCCCATCGTCATCCAGGATCGTTCGTTCAACGACGATGGATCGTTGTTCTACCCCGACAATCGCGCCTTCTTCGAAGGTCTTGACCCTGACCAGCTCCAGATCCCGTTCATCCCCGGCTCCGCCCAACACGGGCCAAGCGATGTCTCGCCGATCTGGAATCCCGAGTTCTTTGGCAATACCATGGTCGTCAACGGACGAACGTGGCCCTACCTCGAACTACAGCAGCGCCGGTATCGTTTTCGCCTTCTGAATGGCTGTAACTCGCGTTTTCTCATACTGAAAATGGGCGCCAACGTGCCCTTCTACCAGATCGGTGCCGAAGGCGGTTTCTTGCCAGCTCCCACGGCGTTGACGGAACTGCTGATGGCCCCGGCCGAGCGGGCCGATGTCATTGTTGACTTTACGGATATTCCCGTGGGGGAAGAAGTCGTCCTGTTGAATCTGGGGCCTGACGAGCCCTTTGGTGGCGGCACGCCGGGCATCGATTTCGATCCCGCTGATGCTGGCACCACCGGGCAGGTGATGCAATTCAAGGTGGTAGCCCGGGCTGGATCCGACGACAGCACTGCGCCGATGGACCTGGGGCTGCCGGCGATCGAGCCCCTCGGCCCCGCGGATAATACGCGCTATCTAACGCTCAATGAGGAGGAATCCAAGAGCGTAAGAGTCGAAGAGGACGCGTTTGGGCGTATCATTGAAATCCGCGGTGATGAGGACGATGAGCACGAGGAAGGAGAAGTCTTTGGGCCGACCTCAGCGTTGCTTGGGACGCTGACCGACGGGCCACTGAAATGGGGTGATTCGATCACGGAAGATCCAACGGTCGGGGATGTTGAAATCTGGGAACTCCACAATTTCACTGAGGATGCACATCCGATCCACGTGCACTTGGTGATGTTTCAGGTGTTGGGACGGGGGCCGCGCGGAACCGACCCGCCGGAATCGTGGGAGACGGGCTGGAAGGACACGGTCATCGCCCATCCGGGCGAGATCACCCGCATCAAGGCGCGGTTCGACCTCGCCGGCCTGTACGTGTGGCATTGTCACATCGTCGAGCATGAGGACAATGAGATGATGCGTCCGTATCGCGTCAAACCATTACCTTAGGATACCGTTTGGGGACCTTCGACCAAGAAGGGACAAGGGCCACCTCGTGTGGCCCTTGTCGCATCTGCCGCGAGAGGGATCATTGTTATTCGCAACCCTGTACCACTAGTGCCCCCCAGACTCCTACTCTGGCAGTCGAAGTCTCTGAAAACGCCAACGGAAGTCATCGTGGACGTCGCTGTCCGTAGCGAGAAGGGCATCGGCGATGATGTCAGTCTGCTTGCTGGCCAAGTTGCTGGCTTTGGTCGGCGTAAGCGACAAAGAACACGCCTGCCATTAAACACGATTTAACAACTTTTCCTCAGCGACGGGCGCGTTAGGCGCCAAACGGGTCGTTGGTGACGGCGCCAACACCGGCCGGGGGCCTCGGCACTGGTGAGCCGGCAGTAAGTTCGTATCTCCTTTTGGGGTAGGGTCTTACAGGTATATTTCCTTTGGTGGAGGCGGCGGAATTTGGGCCATTTGGCGGCCTTTTGGGGCCGTTTTGGGGCTCGTCGGCGGGGGCCAAAAATCGCGCATCGCGCGGATGGATGTTAAATGAAAAAAACGCCTTTGCCAGTAGGCAAAGCCCGCGATCCCGCCACCGCGAAGAGAGAGAGTCAGGGAAGGACCCTGGGCCCGGGGATTGCGGGTTGGGGTCCCCGTTCGGGGATGCAGTTTCCGGGAGATATCGACTCTTGTTAGTGAACGAAGCAGGAGAGGACTATCTGCGTATCCTGGATTCCTCTCCCCACTGGGCTCCACTGCAGGGGGGTTGACTTAGAATGTCAGCGATGCGCTGATCGCTTGGCCGACCAAGGAAGGGCCGACGGTCTTCTATCCCGTTGGCCCTTTTCGCGCTCAGCAAGCGTACAGTCTGCTCGCTGCCGAGCCAAGGTGCGACCGGCCACGCTCCCGGGTCGATCAGACTGTACGCAGTATCAAAATTATCTGCCCAAAATGACTGCCACGGTGCTCCTGAGGCCATAGGTAACGTGCCCAGCATCATACGTACGCTGTACAGAAATGGATGCGCAGAACCTGGGTACGCAGCGCGTCAATCGGCCGTTCCGGGGCTCTGCTAGGTCTGAGTTGCCTCATCAGAGGCAAACCTCGCGCAGTACGCCTTGATTCTTTGGGGGTTGTTTCAGGATTCGGAGACGTACACCGAGCAGAAGGGGCGCCATTGTTCTTTGGGGGCTGCGCTTGAAAATCGTCGTCCTTCGTCAGAGAATAGGGCTGTCGGCGGTGTAGAATGGTGGGGAGCCGCAATGACTGACGTTACGCGC
>CP070782.1:887692-890284 GCA_020346325.1 Phycisphaerales bacterium | reverse complement strand
CCGACCGAACATCCGAAAGCCACTGGTACCTTTGTCCCTGGTTCCGCGCGCTGTCCTCTTCAACGAACGTTTTGCGACGAGGAAAGCCGCCACAAGGCGGTCTCATCCTCCCTTGACAGGTACACATTGTCCCAATCGCTCCGTGTGGCGCCGATGGTGTTCATCTGTTCGGCCGTATAGATCAGGAATGGATCGTCCGGATGGCCCGCCCCACCGCCGTATTTCGCGCTCTGGTCGGAAGGCGACTTGCTGGCCTCGGCCGTGCCGCCGTAGAAACCCATGTTGATGATGCCTCCGTTGGCGTAGCGCTCCGAGGCCACGGGGCTGGTCGGATCGCCGGCATCGACACAAGGGCTGGTCACGTCGTCGATCACCCAGCCTTCGCTGTTCGGGTCCCAGCGTCCGGCCTCGGATTTGAGGTGATAGTCGCCATTGACCCACAGCGCATTGGGGTCTGTCGGAGCGACCACGATGTTCGGGTCATCCCGACTGACCCAGTAGCCGGATCGGGCGAATAGAGGGTCGGCGTGGATGCTTCCCGGTCCATACGCATTCAGATCCTGAGCATCGCAGTACTTATAGTAATTGAGTGGCATGCCAGTGTAGTCGGCCATGTCACCGATGTTGTCCCAGAGAATGCAGTTGGCCACATGAATCCAATTGGCCTCGCTGTGGTGGAGAGCACTTCCGCGCGTCGCTACATTCTGGGCCAGCGTACAGTTGGTCAGGGATTGCTCTGCCCAGGACGCCCCGTATATGGCCCCGCCGAAGTCACTGGCAACATTTCCAGCAAACAAACAATGCGTCGCTTCCAGACGCGTATCGGAAACCACCGATAGTCCGCCCCCGTCCGTTCCGGCCCGATTGCCACAGAAGCGGCTGCGAATCAGTGTCAGGCGGGAAAAGCCGTGGACGTCATCGGCGTAGATTCCGCCGCCGGAGACACGAGCCGTATTTTGGGTAAGTTCGCACTCGATGAGCGTTGCTTTGCATCCTTCGCCGTAGATTCCACCGCCGTCCCCGTCGGAGACATTGCCGGTGAATGTGCAGTTCGCCACTGCGATGCCACATTCGGAGCCACCGCATATCGCGCCGCCGTACCCGTGGGCGAGGTTGTCTGCAAAGAAACAATGGGTTGCCGCCAGATTGCCTGGGGGGTACGGTCCGCCACGACCCAGGCCCGATTCCAAACAGTAGATGGCGCCCCCGGAATACGCCACATTGCCGATGAAACTGCACTCTACGAGATCAGGCTCGCTGCCCCCTTGGTTGGCCATTCCGCCTCCGCTATCCGCCAGATTCTCGGAAAACGTGCAGTTGGTTAGTGTGGGATTGCTATTGATGTTGTTCAACATGCCACCGCCGTAACCTGCAACGTTCTTGCTGAAGACGCAGTCGATCAGCAGCGGATCGCTGCCACCGCTGTTCATCATACCGCCTGCCGAGTTCTCGTTGAATGTGCAATCCGTCAGGTTCGGGCTGCTGTCGACTTCATTGAACATGCCCCTACCAGTGTTCTTTGTGAAGGTGCACTCGACCAAGGTCGGGCTGCTGGCGTGATTACTCATGCCGGAGCCTTCGTTCTCTGCGAAGGTACAATCGATCAGAGTCGGGCTGCCGGCATCATTCTCCATGCCGCAGTCTTCATTCTCAGCGAAGATGCACTGGGTCAGAGTGGGACAACTGCCGTCGGCATTATGCATCCCATCGCCATCATTGCCGAAGAATACGCAGCGTGACAACGAGGGGCAACTGCCGTTGCCGTTGTACATCCCGGCACCGAGGGACGCTGAGTTGTGGCGGAATGTGCACCTGGTTACAGTCGGACTGCCGGCATCATTGGTCATGCCGGCACCCATGGAGGTAAAGCCGGCACTTCTCATTCCAGACCTGGCACCATTGCCGTCGGCAATCGCGAAACCATCGAGTACGGCCGTCTCATCCGTCCCGTCGCCAGTAACGACGTGATAGCTCCTGTCGGTACCGAGATCACCCGTCAGGATGGTCGCGTATTGGTCGATATCGCGCGCGTTGGGATCGTCGCCAGCCAATCCCACGTAGCCGCCTTTGAGGGCCACGCTGTTGAGCAGGTGAAACGTATCCGTCCTATCACCCGGCACGTGGCCTTCTCCCCGGTCCGGCGGGTAGACGCCCTGAGCCACGCGAATCTCTGCGGGCTCGACCGCCTGGTTCGCATCGGCGAGGGCCTCCTGAAGGTAGACGTAGGCATTCGCCCAGCTTGTGCCGTCGTTGGCTCCGGCGGCATCGTCATCCACGTAGATGACCCTGCCACGAGTAGTCGAGCAGAGCAGTGCTGCGACGAGCAAAGGGATAGTACGGAAAGTCCGTCGTACGATGGCGAGTCCCACTTTGCTGTCCTCCGTCCCCCACAGGCCTGATCGCGGTGGCGATGGCCACTTTTCGAGTAAAGAGGGTCCAAGCGGGGAGTTCACCCTCCTTCTTGGTCCTCGTACAGTGTACAGGATCTGCACTTACGGTGTCAACTGCGGTCCTGCCCAATAACCCGATTCGGCCTGGATGCGTTGTGCCTGTCAAGCACGAGTGGGACCACACCGGACGCCTGCCTATCCT
>CP070782.1:884883-887592 GCA_020346325.1 Phycisphaerales bacterium | reverse complement strand
GTTGGGTGGGTCGGGGGGTTGAAAAAGTCCTGTGGCGGCAGTTGAGATTGCCGTTCGATTTTTCAAATCGCTCGCAATGACATGAAAATGATCCTTCTGTCATTGCGGCTTTGCTCAGGATAGACTGCGCGACGGGCGGCTCGTCGATAGTGCAGTGAGCTACTTCGCACCCAGGCAGGTCACGCGCCCGTCAACGGTGCTAACAAACAATCTGCCCTCGGCCGCTGCCATTCCGTCCCAGACGGGCGGAGCGGGAAGATCGAGCCTGAATGACTCTCGGCCCTGCTCGGTCGAGACGCCCAGCAGCAGCGCGCCGCGCTTGCCCTGGTAGGCCGCGTCCTGCTCGGCGATCTTGGCGACGATTTGCGCATCGAAAGGCTTGTCGAAGGCCTCGTCCTCGTCGAGCACATCGGGCGGACCGGCAACGAAAAGCGTATCGCCCGCGAGGACCATAGCTCGCACGTGCAGAGGCGGTTGCTCGACCGACCAGTTCAACTTCGGAGCATGACGGGATTCCAGGGGGGTGTTTCGCGTCAACCTGCGATTAAACCTTGCGTCGCGCCCGGCTTTCTCTGCCCACTGCATTACCTTTTCAATGGCCTCGGCGTCCGCCCGTATGTCCGAGCAGAACAGATGGTTCTCGAGCACATGCGACCAGACGAAAAGCCCCGTCTCGCGGCCGAAGCCGTAGACAAGATCACCATCGAAGACGAGAAGTCGGCCCGCCGGGGCGTACCGCCCGGCCCGGAACCACCAGTCGCAGCCGGATGAGAACGCCCTGCCGTACATCCAGTATGAGCGATGCCAGGCATCGTCGTCGAGAAAACCCGTCGGGCAGAACAGATGGGCGCCCCTGCCCAATTGCTGCGCGGCTCGGTTGAAGGGCTCCAGGGTAGGATCGATGGTTTGAATACGTTCGCCTTCGCGGTCGAAGACCTGGGAGCGCATGTAGATCAGTTCGCCGTCGGTGGATAGCACGTCCGGCAGTGCCACGGGCATGTTGAGCACCTTAACGTCCTTCTGGGGATTCTGTTGGTCGTTGTAGAGCTTCTCCGATAGCAGCCGGCCGGTCGCGGCATCAAGGCGCAGGAACCTGAGCCCACCGTCGAGGTAGGTGGAGCGACCCGCCACACAGTGAACGATACCATCGCGAACCAGGACGCTGCCGTGTACGGGCCAGACCGATTCCAGCCGGCCATAGGAGACCAGCCGCATATCACTCGGTGCAGCCCGCAACCGCCACACCAGAGCCCCGTCGGAGGCCCTTAGGCAATACACCCTGCCGTCGGCACAGCCAAATATCACGAGACCGCGGTAAATGGTTGGCGGCGAGTCCACTCCGGCACCGGTGGTGAAGGTCCAGAGTTGATCGCCCTGCCCGGCGCTCAGGGCGTAGAGCATGTGGGTGTCACGCGATGCGACAAACACGCGACCTCCGGCGACGACCGGACTGGTTAGCCCCTTGCCCAGATCTGCCCGCCACGTTCTGGAAAGAGGCAGCTTTACAGCCGCCGCGGTCGCTCCGCTGCGGGCTGCGTCGTGACGATATGTCGGCCACTGGTCCTCCGTCTTGCTCGCCGATTCGAGTTTGCTTCCATAGGCCGGCCCTCTGGTCAGGCGCGGTCGCGCGGAAGAGGTCATGTTGACAGTCCGCTGCGTGGCAGGGGCAAGTGCGCACATGCCGCTGAGCTTTGATTCAAGATAGCAGGCGCACGGGTGAGGCGGAGCATATATGAGCCCGTTGCAGGGCACGATGCCGTAAGTGCAGGCGCCGCGGACCCAGTGGTGAGTCTCCCATGTCTTGTCGTGGATATCGACGAACTCTATTCCCGTCCGGGAAGTGAGGATGTACTCGTCTGTTGCTTTGGATCTGTGGCAGCGATGGTGGAACCAGTAGGTCTCCACGTCGGGCGTGAACTCTCGCTTGACCTCGCCGGTCTTCGGGTCTCGGCCTGTAAAGACACCGTCATGCCCGCCGCCGGCGATCCTACCGCACCAGACCAGGCCGTCTACGACGAGCAGGTCCTCGGCCGATCCGGCGTGCCCGGCCGGATAATGAGGCGCCTCCCAGAGTAGCCGGCCGTCTTCTTTCGCAAGAGACCTGATCTTGCGTTTCAATCTGCCGTCGGCAAACAGGATTACATCGTCATAGGCCACCAGAGTCGGCCCATAGACATAACCCATGCTTTTCCTCTGGTCGACGGGTTCCGACTCCCACCTTATCCGGCCGGTCTTGCGATCAAGCGCGACGACCTGGTTCCAGTTGTGGAAATAGACGCTGGTGCCGTCGGCCGTCAGTGTCAACGGCTCAATCGCATGCTCGACATTCCACCGTTGCTCGCCCGTCTCGGCGTCGATTGCGATGATGTGCCGCGGCTCGGGTTTGAGCAGATAGCCTTCCGATTCCTTCATCGTACGGTTCTTTTCATCCCAACACACCATCATATAGGGATGATAATCCTTCGGATTCATCGGCTTGTCGTTCTTCAAAAGAAAGAGCGTGCCGTCGCTGCACAGTATTTCTTCGGTGAACTCGGTTCCCTCGTACGTGCGGAGCATCTGCCCGGTTGCGGCGTCGAGTCTGCTGACGGGCGACTCGAGGCCGAGCGTGACATAAACCGAGTCCCCTACCGCCACCAGCCGCCTGGGCGGTTGTGCCGGGCCGTCTTTGAGCGGCCAGCGATGGTTAAACCAGGAATCAATAGGCCG
>CP070782.1:881457-884783 GCA_020346325.1 Phycisphaerales bacterium | reverse complement strand
GGTCGGAATCAGGAGGTGTGTGGGATCGTTCGGACCTAGACGCTGCGGGTCGTAATTGGATGCTCCACGGTCGTTGATTCATGACGATTCCCCTTGTGAGTTATCTTGGCGGCCGCGACGCTTCTTGGGATTCGTTTTCGGAGGTTGTTTGCCGCGGTTGGGGTCGCGGTAGCTTTTGCCCGTGATCTCGATGACCTCGGCATGATGCAGGAAGCGATCTAAGATGGCAGACGCCGCCGGGACGTCGCCGATGAGTTTTCCCCAATCTTGCACGGGTCGATTGGAAGTCATCATGGTGCTCTTCAGTTCGTAGCGTCGCATGATGATCTCGAACAAGAACTCGCCGCTCCGTTTGGGGAGTTGCTTCATGCCCATATCGTCAATGATGAGCAGGTCCGGTTTGAGGTAACGTGAAAGAACCTTGTCTTGTCCCTCGAAGGCTTCATCCTGCAAGAAGTCGCGGACGACATCGAACACGCTGCGGTAGTAGACGAGGAAGCCGGATTTGATGGCTTGGTACCCTAGCGCCTGGACGAGGAATGACTTGCCGACCCCCGGCGGCCCCATCCAGAGCACGTCCCGCGCCTCGCGGATGAAGCGACAGGTAGCCAGGTCATAGATCTGTTGTTTCTTGATCGAAGGATTGAACGAGAAGTCGAAGTCGTCGAGCGTTTTGATCTCACGGAACGAGGCGGCCTTGATGCGCCGGTTGATCCGTCTGTCGGCGCGCACGGCCAGTTCATCCTGGACGGCGAGTTCGAGGAACTCCACGTGATTCAAGCCGTTACCGGCGGCCTCCTGCAGGCGGATGTCCAAGGATTGGGCCATGCCGGAGAGGCGTAGCTTCTTGAGGGCTGTTTGCAACGATTCGTTCATACACCGACCTCCTGAAACGCGGTGCGTACCAGCTTGGCGTAGTCGCCGAGACTGCGAATGATGGGGTGCGTCTCGATGAACTCGAACTGCTCCTGTCGGGAGCCCCTGCGTTTGATCAGCTCACGGATCACCCGCAGCCGGTACGCACCATGTGTTTGGGCGATCTCGCAAGCCTGTTCGATCGCGTCCTCGTGATGCCGGCCGGCCAGACCCAACAGTCCGACCAACACGCGTACCCCTTGAATGCCTCGGTGTTTGAGCATCGATTCGGCCCATTGCTGCGTGTGCGGGCCGATGAGACGCGCCTTACGAAGCAAGTACGTGGTGCCGCGCTCCACGCCGCTGATCTTGGCAGGCGCGATGTGCTCGGGTTGCGTGCGGAAACGTCCCGGTTCGCCCCGCACGTGCAGTGCGATCTGCTGCATGCGACGATCGAAGATACGCACCAGCCGACCATCCCAGCGCACCCAGACTCGGCGACCCAGGTACTCCGGCGGAACCGAGTAGAAAGCCTTGTCCACCTCCACGTGGGCGTCACGGCTGACGATCCGTTGGGCCTCTTGGAACGACGGGAACCGCGCCGCCGGCAGCGGTAACAATGCTGGCCGTTCCACATCTTTGAAGACCTGCCCGACCTGCTTCCGCGTCGTTCCGTGAATCCGGGTGTCCGCCACCCGCGTTTCCCAGTCCAGCAGGTGTGCGTTCTGCTCGGCCAGGCTGGAGAACGTCTTGCCCTTGAGCGCGTTGCTCTGGGCGTATCCCACCTGTCGTTCGATCTTGCCCTTGTGGCGCGGCGTGCGTGGCCGGGTGGGCAAGATCACCGTGTCATAATGGTCGCAGAAGGCCTGGATCTTGGGATTCAAATCGGGATCGAACCAGTCGGCTTTGATGACCGCGGCTTTGAGGTTGTCCACCACCAGCGTCTTGGGCACCCCGCCGAAGTGACAGAACGCGTTCTCCAAGCAGCGGATGAACGACTCGGCCGTCTGCCGATAGACCACCTCGCTATAGGCCTTCCGCGAATGGCTCAACACGATGCGGAACAGGTGGGGACGTTTGCGTCTGCCGTCGGGTTGAACGACGGGCGCCCCGGTGCCGAAGTCGACCTGGGCCTCCTCACCCGGAGCACACTCCATCCGTCTGAAGGGAAGCGGGCTCGCCGCTTGGAGCCTCCGGACGAAACGCTGGACCGACAGGTAGCTGCCCGTGAAGTCGTGCTCGTCGGCCAGGTCCTGCCAGATGCGCTGAGCTGTGAGGCCCTGCTCGAGCTTGCCGAGGATCACTTCGCGGAACGGTTCGCATTTGCTGCGACGCCCCGCCGACCCGGCGATCGAAATGGCCGGTTTTGCCTGGTCAGTACTGGCCTCGTCACCCTCGGACCCGGTGATCGAAATGGCCGGTTTTGAAGGCGCCTCGACCGCCGGAGCCCCAGGATCTCCCCGCGATCGCCTGACGTACCGCGAGGCCGTCTCCCGGTGGATGCCCAGTTCCCGGGCGATCCGCCGAAACGACCATCCGCGCTTCGCCAACGTGATGATGAATTGCTGTTCTGCCATTCCGAGTTGGTTCGCCATGCCCGTTCTCCAGCCCCAAAGCCGGAGAACCTACACGACCAACCCCTTCCTCCTCGAAATGGCCGGTTTTCAAGTGATAATCCGTGGCCGGTTTTGACCGATCGCTGACACACCCACTACCCCAAGGTTATTAATAGCCCCTCACCATATGGCCTCGGGCCTCGACGGTAAGGCGGGTGCCCTACTTCTCATCGTCGTCAAGTTCCCGTAGCTCACGCAGAATCCCGAGTGCACTATTCCCCATGGCTATCTTCGCGATCTTTTCCATACGGGCCTGGTCGGCATCGAACTTCTTGGTCAATCGTGCTTGGTAAGCGTCGCGAAGGACGTCCAAGAGCCTCTCGAGTTCATACGGCTTGGGAAGGTAGCCATAAGCCCCCAGCTTCGTACACTCGACCGCCGAGTCCAACGAGCCGTGTCCCGTCAGAATGATGATCTCCAGATACCTGTGCTCTCTCTTGAGGATTTCGAGTACCTGTTTGCCATCCATGCCTGGCATCTTCAGATCCAGCAGAGCAAGGTCGAATTTGGAGGCACGGGCTGCGTTGATGGCTTCTTGCCCATTGTACGCCTTGGTAACATCGAGGCCCCGCAATTCCAGCCGTCGCCCGATCGAGTCCAAGAACTGAACTTCGTCATCAACGATTAGTAATCTGATTCTCTCCGCCATGAGCTACCTCCAGAGCGTTCTTAGAATCCAATCCAACGCCAATACCCGAAAAACGTCCACCCCCAAAGTACTACTAGTGACAAGAGCAGCACAACAGAGCCATGTTTCAGAAAATCAGTTAACTTCACGAGCTGCTCCCCGGTTACGGGGTCCTTGGCCATTGCGTAGGCGATGGCGTTGTTGGGAGTGCCGATGATCAACATGTG
>CP070782.1:877643-881357 GCA_020346325.1 Phycisphaerales bacterium | reverse complement strand
GTTGCCCCGGGCGCCAGTCAGTAAGGGATGACTGTAATGGGTTACCGCCTGCACAGCAGGTAAGGCACTGACAGACTGGCAGAAATCTGCCTTGCGCTCGCCTGCCTCCGCGTGGAAGACAAGCAGATTCTCTGTGTCAAAACCGGCCTCAATGCGTCGGATGTTGATGAGTGTCCTGGTAAACAGTCCTGCGCCGACCAGTAAGAACAGTGACAGCCCCACCTGCAGGGAAATGAGCATCTTGTTCAGCCCCAGACGAGATCCCCCCAACAGTGTTCTTTGCTTAAGATTGGATGCGGGATCAATACGTGCCATGCGCAGAGCCGGTAGCAGGCCAAATAGGATCGTGGTGACCACAACGATTGCCAGCATGAATCCATAGACTTGGATATCACTCTGCAGTCCCAAGCTTGTGTCCGAGGCCCAGAGAATGCGGGACAGAGCCGGCTTGATCCAGGCGGCGAGAAGAAAGCCGCCGCCTCCGCCGAATACCGCCAGCACGGCGCTTTCTGTCAGTAGCTGACATATCAGACGTCCGCGTTGCGCGCCCAGGGCTACACGCACCGCAAATTCATGATGACGCCTTGCACCTCGGGCCAACAGCAGCCCAGCCAGATTGATGCAGGTCACCAACAAGACAATTCCCACCAACCCGAAGAGAAGGTACAGGGGTTTGGCCATGACGCCCAGGCGTGGAGCCAAGGCACCGCTGAGACCTGCGCTGCCATCGGCAAGGAGGATACGCAGGTCAGGAGCCCCGGACTCACCCATGGTGCGCGTCAGCAGCGTTCCCAGAGAGCGGCCTACCTCCAGTTCGTCGACCGATGGCTGCAAGCGACCCATGACCTGAACCCACCACAAGTCGGTAGATTCCAAGGCACAAGCGCCTTTGATCTGCGGCTGCAGAGATAGAGGAAGGTAGAAATCACTGCGACGACCCTTTTCGATACCGAGAAATCCCTGAGGTAGTACACCAATCACCGTTGCACTGACTTGGTCTAAGACGATCTCCTGGCCGATGACATGGGGATCACTGGCAAAGTGCTGTTGCCAGGCACGGTGTGAAATGACTGTCACCGGCGCGGCATCCGGTCGATCATGTTCGGGCATCATGAGACGTCCCTGTTTGGGCTCCACTCCCAACCCCTGAAAGAAGTTGCCTGAGACCAGCAGAGCGTTTACACGGGAGGCCTGGCCGCGAATAACTGCCGTGGGCCCCATTTCAAAGAATCCAAAGATCTCCGCCATACCTGTGTGACCGTCGCGGAGCGCGCAATAGGCCGGATACGTGAATGTGTTGGACGTCTGCTCGCCATTGGGAGCACCCACCACACGTCCCCAAACATTAGGCGTAATGCCTCCTACCCAATGAATGCCGCGCAACTCATGCGCATTGCGAACCGGCAATGAGCGAAACATGACGGCATTCAACAAGCCAAAAACGGCAGTATTGGCACCAATGCCCAGGGCCAATGTCAAGACAGCCACGAGGGCAAAACCTGGTGATCTGATGAATTGTCGGATACTGTATTTGATGTCGTTGAATAGTGTTGTCATGGCATGACTCCGTGTTAAACGGCTAACTGGTTGATTCAGTTACTAGTTATTCGCTACAGACAATCATCATTCCGCCGACTCACACTTCTGGACTCTTAACGTTGTACTGTCTCACTCATACCGCAGCGCCTCCATGGGGTCGATCTTCGCCGCACGACGAGCGGGGATCGAACATGCCACCGCAGTGACAAGCAACAGAAACGCGGACATGATCGCCAGCGCTACCGGATCTTGTGGGGAAACATTGAAGAGGTGGCCTTGCAAGAGTCGTGTTGCAGCCAACGACCCGACGAGGCCAATGGCAAGACCGACAAACGCCAGTTTCATCCCTTCGGCAAGGAGAATGCTCCGAACTCTATCCGGGCTGGCGCCGACGGCCATGCGAATACCAATTTCGCGCGTGCGGCGTGTCACCGCATAGGCGAGAATCCCGTACAGACCGATAGTAGCAAGGGCCAGTCCTATTGCGGCGAAGAGCGACAGATAGAGTGTGAAAGTGCGGCGGCTCTGAGTCGAGCGATGAAGCTGGTCGGAGATGATCTCGATGGTCGGCGTGAAGGTGTCTGGCTCCACCTCCTTGATTGCCACTTGGATAGGACGCACAATAGACGCTGGCTCGATCTGTGTGCGGATGAAGAAGTAGTGGTGCGGTCCGTCACCGTAGGTTTCTTCGCTGGGGCGGAAGAACATGGGCTTGGGCTGGCGATCGTATCCGTAGATCTTGGCATTCCGTACTACCCCGACGATCTCCCATTGCTCGCGGCCCCGGTTGTCCCCGGGCACCCTGCGGAGGCGCTTGCCCACGGCGTTCTGCCCCGGCCAAAACGCACTCGCCAACGCCTCGTTCACTACGACGGTGTCCCGCCCCCGGTCCGTGTTATCGAGCCAGCGACCACTGACCAGTGGCGTGCCCAGAGTCGCGAAGGGATTCTCATTGCCAAGGCCACACGCCCCTCGTACAACTCGGACGGGCATGGCCTGGGCTTCGGCCGTATACTCGCCCTCGTCGGCATAGCCCGCCCAAATACCTGCAGACGCTACGCCCGGCAGTGCGGCAAGACGCTCGTAAAGATTGTTCATGAACGCCAGATGCGGCTCTTTGACCCCCATCGGATATTTGTCGAACGGAGCCAGCACATGGACCATCAAAAGATTGTCCGGGCGATAGCCAACGTCCACCCTCAGCAGCCGGACGACACTCCGCACCATCAACCCGGCTGCGGATAGGAGGACAACCGCCAGCGCGATTTCCCCGACGATCAGTCCGCGGGCAAGAAATCGGCCGCGCCTGTTTCGCGTCGTGGCCGCGCTGGCCTGTTTCAGCGCCTCCTGCAATCGCGGCCTGGACGCGTGCCACGCCAGCACCAGGCCAAAGACGACCCCCGTGATCAAGGCCAGCGCCATGGCCGACAGGAAGACAGTCCAATTCACATGAAACGGCTTCATGCGAATCCCACCGATGAATGCGTCGAGCGCGTGAATGCCCCACGATGTCAGAATGAGCCCGGACAGTCCGCCGAGCAGCGCGAGGAGGAGACTCTCGGTCAGAAGTTGCCGGACCAGACGCGTGCGGCCCGCGCCCAAGGCACCGCGCACCGCCATCTCGTGCTGACGTGCCTCCGACCGGGCGACGAGGAGACCGGCGACATTCGCGCAGGCAATCAGCCAGACAAAGCCAATGACGGCGAAAAGCGTCCACAGGTTGCGCCGCACTTTGTCGTCGGCGAACTGCCGGCTGACGGGTCTCGCCCGCATGGTCCAGCCCTCGTTGTACTCCTTATGGTCTTTGGCGTGACGCGCCTGGATCGTGTCGAGAACAACCTGGGCCTGCGCCAACGGTTTGTCCTTCGGGACTCGGAAGACCACGTCGTAGTGTCTCAACCAGTACTGGCCGCCGTCCGGAGCCCCGTTTTTGAAGCGGACGACGGGGTCCTCACCGGGTCGCCAGAAGCCGACATCAGCGGTGGGGAACTTGAAGTGTGGCGGCATCACGCCCACGACAATGCACGACTCGATAGGACTCTCGAGGAAGTCCCCACTCAGCTTGATGCTCTTGCCGATGATTTCAGGGTCGGCACCAAACCGCCTTCTCCAAACCGCATCACTCAGAATAATGACCCTCTCGCTGCCAGGGTGGCCGTCGTCGGCCGTAAAGTG
>CP070782.1:874470-877543 GCA_020346325.1 Phycisphaerales bacterium | reverse complement strand
TTTCTTTCGGCTGAGCATGAAGGCTCGTCGTACTGGTCGAGTTACATCGGCCGCTTCACTTGGTGGGCGGACGTGATGCGCGAGGCGATGGGCATTAACGCCTACAACAATCCCTATTTCTCGAAGATCGGCTACTACGCGATGTACCTGCTGCCCCCGGGTAAAGTGGGTGGCGGCTTTGGCGATCTGACGGCGCGCAAACGGGCGCGGAATTATGTGCCCCTGATGAGCATCCTGGCGGCCCAGGCCCAGAATCCGCACTGGCATTGGTACGTCGAGCAATTGGGCGGGGCCGACCCGGCCGGAGGGTATATCGGGTTCCTGCGCGGTCAACTGCCCAAGGTGCAAGCGAAGGCGCCGGACGATCTGCCTGCCTCGCGCCTGTTCGCGGGGACCGGACAGGCCTATCTCAACAGCAGCCTGACCGACGCCTCCGACAGCGTCCAGATCGTTTTCAAGTCGAGCCCCTTCGGCACCCAGTCGCACGGCTACGAATCGAACAACTCGTTCCTGCTCTGGGCCTACGGCCAGCGGCTGCTGATCCGCTCGGGCTACCGGGACATCTACGGCAGCGCTCACCATCAAAACTGGATGTGGAGCACGCGCTCAACGAACTGTATCACCATCAACGGAAAGAGCCAGATGAAACACACCGCCCGCGCCCAGGGGAAGATCACGGCGGTCAAGATCTCGCCAGCGCTCGATGTCGTGCTCGGCGACGCCACGGAGTCCTATGCGTCTGACGTTGGCGTCGATCTGTACAAACGCGCGATCATCTTCGTCAAGCCTGACCTCGTCGTCGTCTACGACCGTTTGAGGGCTTCCGAGCCCAGCATCTTTGAATATTGGCTGCACGCGGTCAACGAGTTCGACATCGAAAAGAACAGTGTCAACGTCAGGAATGGCGACGTCGGCTGCGAGATCACCTTCCACAGCCGTAAGAAGCTGTCGTTTGCGCAGACGAACGAGTACGACCCCAACCCGCGCCCGCGCATCACACTTCGAGAATGGCATCTGACGGCCGGCACGTCGGACAAGGCCAAGAGCATGGAGTTCATCACGGTCTACCGGCCCTACCGGATCAGGGACGGGTTCGTGGGCACCTCCCGCTTTCAGGCCGTTCCGGCTGGCTATTTCTTTGAGGCCGAATCGTCCAGCGGCAGACTCACCGCCCTGCTGCCGACCGATGACGGCATGACGTTGGAAGGCGAGGGCCTACAGACCACGGGTGCAATCAAAATGAGGCTGGAACAACCTGGCAGTGTTGAGCAGGTTTTTGAGGTCTGGCGAGAATAGGTGAGGCTGTGCTCTCAAGCGGGGAAATCAGCCGTCCAACCTGACCACGGTCCGGCCCGTGTGGCGTCCTTCAATCATCTGGGTGATCTTGGCATCGAGTTCGACCAACGGGATTTCGGTGTAGATGGCTTCCAGTTGATCGAGTCTCCACTCGTGGGCCAGTTTGTCCAGAATGAGTTGCCTCGTAGACGGATCGTAGTGCTGGGCAGCAATGCCGGCCAGCTTCACGCCGCGCAAGATGAACGGATAGACCGTCAGAGGCAGGTCCGGCGAAGCCGCGTTGCCACAACAGGTAACCACGCCACGCGGGTACGTCGACTTGATGGCCGTAGCCAGGATGTCCCCGCCGACGGTGTCAACCACTCCCGCCCAGCTCATTTGGAGCAGCGCGCGACCGGCTCCCTTCACAAACTCTTCGCGGCTCATGATCTCCTTGGCCCCCAGGGGCTCCAACAGCTTCGCGGCATCATCCTTGCTCGACACGGCGACCACGGAGTATCCCAACTTCGCCAGGATGCCGACCGCGGCACAGCCGACGCCCCCGGTGGCGCCAGTAACCAGGATATCCCCGTCCTCGGGCTTAACCGTCGGTATCATTTCGTGAATGCACAGACCTGCGGTGAAACCGGCCGTGCCCAGGATCATGCTCTCCCTGAGGGTCTGGCCCGGCGTCAGCTTCATTACCCATTTTTCCGGAACGCGCACATATTGCCCAAACCCACCGGGCCTGTTCGTGCCAAAACCATCACCGGATACGACCACTGCGTCGCCCGGTGCGAAATCGTCCACCACGCTCTGCTCGACAATCCCGGCCGCGTCGATGCCCGGCGTGTGCGGATAGCGCCTCGTCACGCCGCGATTGCCCCGGGCCGACAGCGCATCCTTGTAATTGAGCGACGAATACCGCACGCGGATGAGCACATCGCCAGCCGGCAGATCCGCCACTTTTCTCTCTTCAACGTTCCCGGCGTATTGACCTTCGCCGACTTCTCGGGCCACGTAGGCTTCATAGGTTCCATTTTTCATGTCAGGCCGTACGCACCCAGCCCCACGTCGGTTCACGCGGTTTTTTCACCGTGTTCAAAAGCCCATTGCATCGGACGAAGGAACAGGCCCGTAGATTGAGGTTGATGTTCGTGAGAATTTGGGGTAATTTGGCGAGCTGTTGAGCCAGCCCGATAGGAGTATCGAGGATGCCGATGGTGCCGGCCTGTCACAACGCAATCGCACACGCCAGAATCCGGCGCCGTCATTTGGGCCCATCCGGAAACCATTGAAGGGGAGATAGCACATGGGTAAGGACATGGAGCAGCTTTACCAGGAGCGACTGAACCGCTATGTCACGGCGATGCGGAACGAGAAGCCCGATATGATCCCGATCCGGCCCTTCGTGGCCGAGTTCGTTGCCAAGTACGCCGGCATGACCTGCCAGGACGTCGCCCACGACTACACCAAGGCCTTCGAAGCCGCCGTCAAGTGCGCCAAGGATTTCGACTGGGACGCGGTCGTGGCCAACATGGTCTACGTCTGGACGGGTCTGGCCCAGGCGGCGGGCCTGCGCTACTACGGCATCCCGGGCATCGGCATCCCCCACACGATCGGCTTTAACTATATCGAACCGCCGGAAGACCAGGCGTTCATGAAAGAGGACGAGTACGATGAGCTGATCGACGACCCGACCGCCTTCCTCTACAACACCTGGCTGCCCCGCGTCTCGACCGAAGTCAGCAAGATCGGCGAGGCCTCGACTTACCGCAACAATCTCGCCCTGGTCAAG
>CP070782.1:871475-874370 GCA_020346325.1 Phycisphaerales bacterium | reverse complement strand
CTTCTGAACAGGCCTTTGCAGGAGGCTCTGCAAAAGAACCTAGAACTCGTCGGGACGCCTCAGTATACCGAGGCAGAACAGGAATTCGCTCGCTCGCTTCAGCGCATCACCGGCAAGGAAGAAAAGGGATTCAACGACAGGATAAAGCCGTTGCCCGACGAGCCCGGCGAGATAAAAAGCGGCTCGACCGACGTGGCGGACGTGAGTTGGATCGTCCCAACCGCCGGCTTCCGCGTGACAACCGCTGCTGAGGATGTCCCGTGGCACAGTTGGGCCACCACCGCCTGCAGCGGGACCAAGGCAGGACGAAAGGGGGCTGTGGTAGCAGCCAAGGTAATCGCCGCAACCGGCGTGGACATTCTCACGAAGCCGACGCTGGTGAAAGAAGCCAAGGCGTTCTTTCTCAAAGCCACCGAGGGCAAACCCTATCAGTCACCCGTACCGGCCGATCAAAAACCGCCTACTGGAAAGGCACAGAATCAATGAAAGCAAGATACAAGCACACCAACATTGTTGCCGAGGACTGGCGGAAGCTCGCCGATTTTTACCAGAAGATCCTCGGATGCATTCCCGTCCCACCTGAGAGAGCAAGCTCCGCCGAATGGGTCGAGCGATCCACCGGAGTGCCCGGCGGCGCGATTCGCGGGGTCCACCTGCGCCTTCCAGGCTACGGCGGCGACGGGCCAACGCTGGAAATATTCGAGTACAACAAGGCGAAAGAGCGGCCGGAGACGGCGATCAACCGCCCGGGCTTGGCGCATATGGCTTTCGAAGTCGACGACGTCGAAGCAGCCCGAGACGAAGTGCTCGCTGCCGGAGGCGCCAGCGTGGGTGATATGGTCACGGCGGAGATCACCAACGCCGGGACGATCACGTTTGTCTATATGACGGATCCCGAGGGAAACATTATTGAGTTGCAGAAGTGGGGGTAGAGATACTCAGAGGGAACGGCAAATTATGGATCGAAAAGCATTCCAGGACTTATACCCCGATGAGTTCTGTCACTGCTACGGTTGCGGCAGGCTCAATGAGCATGGCTTGCAGATAAAAAGCCATTGGGACGGTGCCGAAGCAGTCACCGTCTTCGAACCGCGCTCATTCTACACGGGCGTCTCGGGCTACGTCTACGGAGGACTGATCGCCTCACTTATCGACTGTCACTGTATCGGCACGGCCGCGGCGGCAAAACACAAATCCGAAAATCCGGATCAGGATCCGGAAGTGCTGCCTCGTTTTGTCACCGCAGCGTTGCACGTGGACTATCTGCGACCCACACCGCTCGGAGTCCCTCTGGAAGTTCGAGCACGAGCCGATGAAATAAAGGAACGGAAGGTTGTAGTCGCGGCAACTCTATCAGCCGAGGGAGAGATTTGCGCGCGGGGCCGTGTCGTGGCGGTGCAAATGCCGCAGAATATGAAACCTGCAGTCGAAGAAGGCTGACGATACGTGCCCGAGCGATTGAATTGTCCGGGTGGATGTGATATTCTATCGGGACCAATGCGATGGCATTGACGGCAAGTCCCGAACAGGGGGCCCAGGAGAAGTCAACATGCACGATAGAGTTTCAGTCTTGAGAAAGATGATGGTGTGCGCTGCCGTTGGGATCGTCGCTTGTGCGGGCGGAGCGCTCTGGGCGGAGAATTCTGCGCCCGGCCCGACATTTGAGCTGCTCTGGACCGCAAAAGCAGACCCCCGCGCCCAGCCCGGCATGGCCAACAAAGAAGACGGGATTACGGTCGAGTGCGTGGAATTCTCCGCCGATGGAAAGCTGATCGCAGCCGGCAACGGACAGGGACAGGTCAAGATTTACGATACTTCCGACGGCTCGCTGGTCCGAACGCTGGTCTATACGACGGACCCGCATCGGGATTTCTCGACAAGCTTCAAGGGTATGGAGGTCGAATGCGTAGCGTTCTCGGCTGACGGTCGGCTGCTCGCGGCCGGCGGTAACGAGCAGGGGATCAAAGTCTTTCGACTGGCTGACGGCAAAGTCGTACAGACGTTTGATGCAGATGGCGCTGAAGTCGATGGCATGGCTATGTCACCCGATGGCGCGTATTTCGCCCATGCCTCGCGCCGCTCGGTGACAGTTCGCCAAATCAGCGACTGGCGTCAGGTGCACCGGCCAGCCCACAGAGAAGGCAACGCAGTCAACTCGATAGATTTCAGAAGTGATATGCGCTACATGATCTCGGCCGGCCAATACGAGCGGGTGATTCTGACCCGCATTTCGGACTGGAAGGAAATTCGCACGTACATGGTCGAGCCGCGATCGTCGATCAAATCGGCAAGGTTTTCACCGGACGGCAAGCTTATCGCGGCCGGATACGGAGATGCCAGGCAAGTTGTCGTATTTCGTTTCCAAGACGGATCGGTCATCAGACGTATCCCGATGCCATGTTACATCGAAGCGGTGGCATGGACAACCGACGGGCACTATCTTCTCGCAGGCGGTCGCGACAAGGGTCTCTTACACGTCTTCAGCACCGCCGATTGGGCCAAGGTCACGACCATTTCGGCCCAGAAAAATGCGAGCGTCGAATACATAGATACACTTGGCGATCTGGTGGTCGCAGGAGGCGAGGACGGTCACATCCGGCTCTTTCGCATTGCGACGGCAGTCCCCCTGGTCGAAGAGCGGCATCCGATCCATGAGCGATATTGGTGGCTCGATGAAATCCGCACAGTCTCGCAGGCCCTCGGTAGGGCCAGAACCGGCCGGGTGGCCACTTGGCCCAGGATGACCGTTGAGGCGGGCTGGGGCACTCTGCCGCTGCCCGAGGCGGCATCGCCCGTCAAAATCGACGGCAAACTCGACGAGTTCGCCTGGCAGAAGGCGACCAGCCTGCCGGTCGGGCCGATCTTCGCTGGTTGGCAAGATGGCCCCTTCATGCT
>CP070782.1:852112-871375 GCA_020346325.1 Phycisphaerales bacterium | reverse complement strand
CGATCCGGTAGCTGACGGGGATGCCGACGTTCTGGTTCTCCAGTTGCTCGGGGTCCCAGGGCAGCTTGGCCGCGTCGAAGGTCCAGATCTTGCGAATGGGAACCTCCGGCGCCTTGAGGAAGAGCACCTGCTTGGTCTCTTCGTGGTCGATGCCCTGCTCGAAGGCCTCGCCGTAGTCGAGCAGGATGCGGGCCTTGTCGAAGTCCTCGCCCGAGAAGTTGCGCAGCACGACGTAGCTCTTCAGATCGACCTGCGTCTCGGCCTTGTCGGCAATGGCCTTGTAGGTGATCAGTCGATCGATGTTGCGTAGCAGATAGCTGATGCGCACGGTCTCGGCGTAGTTGCCCCCACTGCTGATCTCCCAGACCAGTGCCGCCTCACCGGGCGGGTAGCTGACACTGAGCAGATTCACGCCGTCCGGGTGGTCGAGCACTTCCAGCCGGATCGAATCCTCATCGATCTGCACGCCCTTCCAGGAAAAGTCCACCTTGTTGAGCCCTTCCTGGAGCGTCAGGACGCGCTCTTCCTCGATCAGGGTCGCGTTCGGGTTGTCCAGGCGAATCACGGTCGCCGCCCGCTCGGGCAAGGCCACCAGCTTGATCCTGGCCGAGGTCGCTCCGGCACCCATCAACAATAATGCGACGGCAACGAACTTGATTCTTCTGCAATTCATGGCGTATTCTCCTGTTGAACCATTCTTGATTACGTTCCGATTGATTATTCCACCGGCCTCAAGGCATCGGCGGTCTTGAGTTGATCCAGCTTGACGCGAATCATCCAGTCACCCTTTTGGAAAGCCCGGCCTTCCTTGCCCGCCAGGCCGACGAAGGAGTTGCCACTGGGCGAGCCGTCGTATCCCACGTAGACGCCTTTGGTCCGGGTCGGATTGAAGCCAACGCAGATGATAAACTCAGACGGGACGTTCGTCGGTTCCACCGGCAAATTGACCCATCGGGGTCCCCCGCGCCTGAACCGACTGTAGGGCATCGCGAAGTCAGCGATGACTTTGAAATCCTTGTCACAGAGCCAAACCTGGAAATCCTCCCTGGGCGGGGCCCGATGTCCGTAGCGCGATCCGTAGAGGCGCACGGCCGTGAGATACCAGTTGTCGCCCAGGGTCTCGAACCGGACCGCGTGACCGCTGCCGGCGATGGAGCTTTTGCTCGTCTGCCGGCCGTCGTCGTGGGCCAGTTCCAACGGTTGTCCGAAGAGCTCAGCGGCTTTGGCGGTCCGCGCGACGAATCCGCTTCTGGGTCGCTTGAACACCAAGAGAGGCTCGGCCTCGTTCCACCATTGAGCCAGACGCGAGTCAGAGTTGGTTGCCAGAAGCGCCGCGCGCAGCGCGGCCCCGGGATCGGTCGCATCGACGTCAGCCTTCGACCACGCCGTGAATACAGCCGCAATACCGTCGTCTCCAACGATCTGGACCAGCTCTTTCCACAGCCCCGCGGCCTTAGCCGTATCTGAAGGCTTCGGACGAGCCAGTTGCTCGTTCAGGCGTGCCATCCCATCGGCAAGATAGTCGTACTTGTCGGGCCAGAGGTCTTCCTTCTCCCGGGCATAGACCTCGTCCACGATTCGCGACCCCAAATAGTGGGCCCAGCCTTCGGCTGCGGCCGGCGTCATCCAGAGCCGATCGTGGATCAGGCGGTACATGGCCACGTGCCCGACTTCGTGACAAATGCCGTAGATGTTGAATATGCCGCTGTCACTAGGCTTGCGCAGATTCTCGGCCGTTTTGACGTTCAGAGTAAGACTATCATGTCCGTCGGTGAACAATCGCACGGGCTGCTTCGTGTTCAGTGTGGCGTTGATCTTGATCACCTCGGGCATATTGAAGCCGAATTGCTGCACGGCGATGTCGCGCGCCGCTTCTGCCACGCGAGCCATCGCCTCGGCGTATGGTTGCTCGATGCCCTCGTATGTAACCACCACATGGTCCGTCCGGTGGACACTTTCGGCCGCCAGGCCGGCGTCGGCCGCTATCAGGACAATCAGAATACATCTCCAACACTTCATGTTTCCATCTCCCAAAACACAGCGTGGGCCGTGCACACCCTATTGTTGTTCCTGTTGTCTCTTAATGAACACTTCTTCTCGGACACCATGGTAAGTTGTCACCGTATAGGTGAATACTTCTTCACTACGTGGCGCGACAGTCAACTTGAAGCGGGCGTGGGTCACATCGTGCTTCTCGTAGGCGACCCCGTCGCCTGCCAACGTCAATTCCCATTGCGGCGTATCGAAGCCGCGCGTCACTTCGATTTCAACCGGCAAGGTCCGGGCGTTCGTGACCTCGACCTTCCACGTCCGTGCCTCGTCCCAGCCCGTGATGTCGCGGTCATCATCGAAGACGTAGTTTTCCGTCCGCAACTCCATAAGAATCGGCGCGACCTTGACCAGTCGGGCCGGACCGAGATTCAGTTCGACCTCCTCGCCTACTGGGATGTATTTGACCTCTGTTCCTCCGGTGTAAGACAAGCGCCCCTCGGCGTCCGCGCGGCCGTAGATGCGAACCGCTCCATTCGGCAGCGGTGTCTCACCCAGTTCGTGCTCGGTGTCGTTGGCAAACGAGACGAATCGGATCGGCTGGGTCCCCCACCGCTGCTCATCGTACTTGTACAGGCTCGTGACCGGGATGTCGTGCGCCTCGAACGAGAGCAGCCGCTTGCCCCAGGTGTTCGGAATCGTCTCGGTCCCCTTGATCGTATAGAGGAAATATTCGCTGAGCCCCTCCTTACGGATTTCTCTGAGTTCCTGACCGACAGCAAGCGAATCCAACCTGTCCTGAATGAATGCCAATTCGCGGCGAAGTTCGCCGCGATCTTCGGCGGCGCGCTCACCAGCGACGCCCCCTCGCCACCCTTCCACGGGTAAGGGACTGCCATAGGCATACTGGCGCTGAGCCAGGTCGCGGATCTGGTCGAGCAGGTGGACCTGGCCGACGATCAGGCGAGTCTGGGCATCTTCGTAGTCCTCGCCGCTATGGTTGTCGACGCGGACGTAGGCTTCCAGGTCCATCGTCGTCTCGTCGGCGCTAAGCGTGCCCATGTAGAAGGCGCGCCAAGCCAGACCGCTGGTCAGGTAGGTCAGCTCGAACGGGACCTGGCCGCTAACCTCGGAACGAATCAGCCAGCGGCCCAGTTCCCGCAGCCTTGGTGGGAAAACGAGTTGCCGGACCTCCACCTGGTCCTTGTGTTCCAGTGGTTCGAGGGTCAGCGAGGTCGGGTCGATCAGGGTCTGGGCCCACATAAACTGGAGCCAGTTCCAACCGCGTTTGAGCGTCAGGTTGCGGCGCTCGCGCACCAGCGTCAGGTCGGCCGAGTTGTAGATGGTCAACTGTACGTTTTCGCGGCGCGGCAGCACCACCAGCTCGATCGCACTGGCGGGCGCGAACGGCGGCTTCTCATCGATGGCTTCATCCAACTTCTGCGCTGCGGCCATCATCGTCAAGGGTTTACCGGGCGCTGCCGCTGGTGCCGGGAAGGATTCCGACGCAATTGGGGATGGCTTCGAGGCCGCGCTGTCGGCAGCTATTCGCCTGCCCGAGGTGCTGAGGCCCATCGACTCGGTCGTCGGACGCATTTCCCGCTCTTCTTTGGCCACAGCCTTTTCATAGGCGCGACCGCGCGTCGCCGTCTCGGTGGGCGCCGGGCGGGTTTGGAACGTAGAGGTCACGAGCAGCGCTGCGCCCACCACGATGACCGCTGCGGCGGCACCCAGCCACGTGTGACGCCAGATGGGAATGATGCGTGTGGCCTCAGGCGCGGTGGCGGCCGCCACGGTCTGGGCGATCAGATCGTCGGAGGCCGGAATCTCGTCCCGCAACAGATCCAGCGTTGCGAATTTCGCCCTCAGCGCGTCGAGCTTCTGGCCGCATGCCTGGCACGCTTCCAGGTGGGCCCGCGTCTCCTGCATCGCGGCCTCGGACGCCAGCTGGAAGGCGTAATCGATCAATTGTTGTTCGGTTCGGTGCTCGTTCATTTCGTCACACTGAGAGAATCCGGCAAGCGGCGAGCCAGGCGCGCCAGCGCCCGTGACATTTGGGTTTTGACCGTCCCCACCGAGCAGCCCATCACTTGCGCCACCTCGCGGTAGCTGAGCTGCTGATAGTAAGCCAGGACCAGCGTGGCCCGCTGCTTGACGGGCAGGGTCTCGATCGCGTCGCGGATCTGTTGCTTGCGTTCTTCCTGGACCAAGTCGTCGGCCGGATCGGTGGCTTCAGAAGCCGCGGTCATTTCCGCGAGGGAGCAGCCTTCTTCCGACCCGCAATCGCTCGGCTGATCCAGCGAGAGCATGCCGGCCCGTTTGCGACGTCGCGCCGCGTCGATCGCCACACGCGTGGCGATCGTGAAGAGCCAGCTCTTCAGACGCGGTCCCCGAAACGTGTGCGCCTTCTCATGGACCCGCTTGAAGGTCTCCTGGAAAAGGTCTTCGGCTTGGTCTCGGTTTCCGGCCATACGGAACAAATACCCCAGCACGCGGTCCCCATAGCGGCGGACCAGTTCGTGAAACGCCGCTCGATCGCCACGCAAATGAGCGGCCATCAGGCTTTCGTCAGTGATTCCCGTCAAGGCTACGACTCCAACTACCTCCTCTAGACGGGTATCGTAGCTCATCGGTTGACACAGGCCCAAGTAAATTGCGGGTAAAAATAGGGGCCGCGCGCAGGATCTCTATGGCTGGTCCGGCGCCCGGTCTCAGACCTGGTCGGGGATGCTGTACTGGCGGCGATAGGCGGGCTTGATCAACTCGTTGGCTCGGCGGTTGTCTACGAAGCGTTCGGCCTGGCTGTCGAAGCGCAGCGTCTGGTTGCCCACGCGGTGCGCGATACACCCCAGATAGATCAATGCGGCACTGCGGTGCAAGGTCTCGGCGTCGGCGTTGGGCTGCTTGCGGGTCCTGATGCATTCGAGGAAGTTGGCTTCGTGGGGCTGGTCGGCCGGTCGACCGTAGCATTTCTCCACCACACGACCACCCGAGGTCTGCACGATCCAGCCGCCGCCGTGTCGACCGACCGTCATCATCAGATCGGCTCCATACAGCTCAATCCGCGTGGCGTTTTGGGTCCAATAAGGGAACTCGTCGTTGCGGCGAATCGTGCCGGTGGTCTTCTGCATGTAGCGCGGGTACTGGGTCAGTTCGAACGTCATGACGAACGTGCCGAAATCGAAGCTCGCTAGCTGCACGTCCGGCGTTTCGGAATCGTCACCCTGGTGCGCCAGGCGCCCTCCCATACAGGAGACGGCTTGCGGGAAGCCCGGATCGCCCATCAGCATCAGGGCCAGGTCCATCTGGTGGATGCCGTCGTCGGCCATGTCGCCATTGCTGAAATCCCAGAAATGGTGCCATCCGCCGTGGAAAACGCGTTGGTGATAAGGCCGATGCGGCGCCGGTCCGAGCCACGCATCCCAATCGAATCCCTGAGGCGGCGTACCGGCGTCGCCCAAATGGAACGGGCCGCCGGACTTTAAGTTGTAGACTTTGACGAGGTGGATGTCCCCTAGTTTGCCAGTCTTGATGTAGTCCAGTGCCTTGTGATTGTATGGGCCGCTACGGTTCTGCGTGCCCACCTGGACGACGCGCCGGTACTTGCGGACCGCGCGGGCCATCTGCCGGCTCTCCCACAGGCTGTGGGCATGGGGCTTCTCGACGTAAACGTCCTTGCCCGCCTGGCAAGCCTGCACGGTGATGCCCGCATGCCAGTGGTCGGGCGTCGCGACAACCACGGCGTCGATCTCGGCCGCGTCAAACACATCTCGCATGTCGGCGACCCTCTTGACCTCGGCCTTCTGCGCATCAGCCAGTTCTTTCCCCACGGACTCGCGTCGCTCTTCGTGCAGATCGCACGCGTACGTGAAGCGAGCGCCGCACTCAATGAGCCCGCGGGCCACGATCCGGCCGCGACCCCCGCAACCGATCAGGGCCAGATTTACGCGTTCGTTGGCGCCGAGCACGGACGGCGGCACCGTGGAGAAAGCCAGCGTCCCCACCGACGCGGCCGAAGCAAAGCGAGCCGACTGGCCCAGAAATGCTCTTCGATTGAAACGCTCCATGACGAATGCTCCTTCCCAAACTAAGGGCACGGATGAAACCGGCCGTCAATTGTTGCTAAACCGGCTGGCAACCGGTTTGTCCAGGGCCCAGAACACGGCATTGATGAGTAGCTGGCGGAACTGGGCGTTGTCAAAGTCGTGGGGACGACCGAGGGACGTGTAGAAGATGCGCGATTGTCGGTACTGGTTGGTCCGGGCGACCGGCTCGGGTTCCCGATCAGGGATCGTGCCCAGCAGCAGCGGTGTGGCGGTCGCGGCGAGAGGTCGCACTTCGTAGAGCGAACCGTCACTGAGCAGGGGCAGGGTCACGCCGGCCAGGATCGGATGGCCCTTCGCGCCGGCCACGGGCGTCACCGTGCACTTGGGACCGGCGCCGTGATGGCCGTGATAGTGGCCTCCCAGCACCTCGGGATCGAACTTAGGCCATTCGGTGTGGTCGGCCGGCCCACCACCGCGCGAATCGAAGGCGTGGCTGGCCGTGCGCAGACCGATCAAGGGGCCACCACGATCGAGATAGGCCCTGAGGTGCTGCATCTGATCGGCCGGGAACGCGCGACGCCGGGCGAAGATGACAACCAGGTCGGCGTCGTGGAGGATTTCCATGCCTGAGATCTCGTGCCGATCGGCGCTGTTGCGTTCGGGACTGCCCTGGAGGATCTCGCAGCGCGGGCCGTAGTGCAGCTCGAGGTTGTGGGCGAACACCGGAAGCGTTCGGACCGCGCCGTATTCGCTCTCAGCCGAGATGAAGACTGCCAGGGGACGATTGTCGTTCTTGAACCGGAAGGCGGGCTGGCCTGTGAACACGGTCGACGTGACGGTCGGACAGACGTACGTCTCGACATGCTCGACGACCAGGTCGGTCCCGGTGAAGTGGCTGACCTTCGGCGCCATTCGCGAATTGTACATCGTGTCGGTCAGGTCGCGCATGAGCACCACGGTCTTGCCGGCTCGCGACAGATTGCGCAATCCAAAGGGCCGGCCCAGCACGCACATGTTCGTGTGGACGCCCATTAGGATGACGCGGTCGATGTCCCGCTGTTCGAGCAGGTTCCAGATCTCGACGCCGGAATCACTGATCGCATCTTCGTCGGCAATTTCAATGGTCTCGACCTGCCCCGTCCAGGGTGAACCGGTCTTACAGGGCGGTTGACAGTCACAACCTCCGTCGGAATGATCGATAGGATAGCCGGCGGCTTTCTCCGCGTCGTCCTTCCAGTGACACCACTGGTCTACCCCTTCGGGCAGGTCGGCCGCGCGCGGTGCGTTCATCGCTATCCGACGGCCCGGATGGTTTCGGTAATGGTCGACGGTGCCGCTGGGCGCATGAATGATGAGTACGCCGCGTTCGCGGGCGTTCGCAACCACGCGATTCATCACCGGCGCCAGTTCCACCACTCGCTGCGTCGCCCCCTGACACCAATGCTGATTCCACATGTCGCAGATAATGATGGCGGTCTCAGCGGGATCCCACTCCGCATGTCGATATACGACGCGGAATTGGTCCGGCGTCTCCTCCAGTGCCACACGACTGCGCAAGTCCACCCGCAAAGTCGCGGATGCGACTGAACCAGCAATGACCTGACTGCATGGCAAAACGAACGTGAGAATGAGTGTCAACAGAAGGGTCGTTTTGCCCGACCTGTGGAAATACGGTTGCGTCATGAACGTCACTCCTTCCGTTCGTCTGCCCAACGGACTGGTCCTAGATCAGAGCGGTCCAGCCACCATCGACGTAGAATATCTGTCCCGTGATGAAATCCCCGGCCCGGGAAGCCAGCAAAACAGCAGTCCCAACGAGGTCTTCAGGCTTTCCCCAGCGTCCCAGCGGTGTCTTGGAAAGGGCCCATTGATTGAAATCCGCATCGGCCTGCAACGGTACGGTCAGTTCGGTGGCGATGTAACCCGGACCGATGGCGTTGACGTTGATATGGTGCTGCGCCCACTCCACAGCCAGCGTTTTGGTCAATCCGAGCAGCCCCGTCTTGCTGCAGGTGTAGGCCGCGATGGTAGGACGGCCGGCGTGGCAAGCCAATGAACCGATGTTGATGATGCGGCCGGAGCCGCCCGTCTGGCGTCGGTGCTTGCAGAAGGCCTGCGACAGTAGCAGCGCCGCGGTCAGATTGACCCGCATCACGCGGTTGAAGATCTCTAAAGAAACGTCTTCGCTGGGCCCGCGCACGGTCGTGCCGGCGCAGTTGACGAGAATATCCACCGCTCCGGCCGCTTCAAGAACCTGGGCAAACATCGTCTCGATCCCATCGAGCTGCTCCAGATCGAGGGGAAACACCCACGCCGTGCGACCGGTTTCCGTCTCGATTTGCGCGGCCGCCGCCCGGAGCTGATCTTCAGACCGCGCCACCAGCACCACATCGGCGCCGTGTTGCGCCAGCCCCAGAGCAAGGGCCCGCCCGATCCCACGTCCGGCCCCGGTAATCAGCGCCGTCCGGCCCGCCAAATCGAATAATTTGCTCTCCATAGGCAGCAATAGAGCACAGATTTAGCCGTATGACAAGCGTCAAGACAGGGAACCCTGCGGGCGGAGATTTCCTCTTTACAGGCTTGAACCCGGCCGGTAGCATGGAGTACACCTTACCTGGGCGGTAAGGACGGCGGCGCCGGTTCGCTGAGTTGGCCGCCAGAACGAGCGAAAACGAAGGGCACACGATGGCTGGCAAGATCGTTATAGATACTGAACGCTGCAAGGGTTGCGGGCTCTGTGTGAGCGTTTGCCCCAAGAAGGTCATCATCATTTCGCGGGAATCGAATCGGAGTGGCTATTTCCCGGCCCAAACCGACGATATCGGCTGTATCGCGTGTGGCCACTGTGCAATCGTTTGTCCGGACGGGGCCATTGAAGTCTACCAAGGGGAGGTGGACCACATTCAGATCGTCGCCACTTCCACCAAACGGAACGCGCCGCAGCTAATCGAGGAGAAAGCGTGAGCGTCAGGACTCTGATGTGTGGCAATGAGGCCCTCGCAGAAGCGGCCGTCATTGCCGGCTGTGATGCCTACTTCGGCTATCCGATTACCCCGCAGAACGAAATCACCGCCTACATGTCCCGCCGCATGGCCGAGGAGGGCCGGGTGTTTGTGCAGAGCGAAAGCGAGCTGGCGGCCATCAACATGGTCTTCGGAGCGGCCGCGACGGGCAAACGCGCGATGACCAGCTCATCAAGCCCGGGCATCAGCCTGATGCAGGAAGGGATGAGCTATCTGGCCGGCGCGGAACTGCCGGCGGTCGTCGTCAATGTCATGCGGGGAGGACCGGGACTGGGAAACATTGCCCCGTCTCAGGGGGATTACTTCCAGGCCACCCGCGGCGGCGGACACGGCGACTACCGCCACATCGTGCTGGGCCCGTCCAGCGTACAAGAGTTGGCCGACTGTATGCCCTTGGCCTTCGATCTGGCCGATCAATATCGCATCACCGTGATGGTGCTGGCGGACGGAATTCTGGGTCAGATGATGGAGCCGGTGGTGCTGGAGCCCAAACCACGCAGGCCGTTGCCTCCGAAGGATTGGGCCCTGACCGGGATGAAGGACAGAAAGCAGAACATCGTCCGGTCGCTGTGGCTGGCGGAGGGGGCTCTTGAAGAGCTGAATTACAGGTTGGAGGCCAAGCACCGGCAAATCCGGGATAATGAAGTCCTTTGCGAAGAATACCGCATTGAGGATGCGGAGATCATCGTCGTCGCCTATGGTATCGCAGCGCGAATCGCCCGGGCGGCGGTGGATCGAGCCCGTGAACAAGGCGTTCCCGTCGGCATGATCCGGCCCATCACGTTATGGCCCTTCCCCTCAGCCCAAATCAGCGCCGCCGCCGAGACGTTCCGCGTGTTCCTGGCGGTTGAGATGAGTTGCGGCCAGATGATTGAAGACGTCAAGCTGGCCGTAGAAGGCAGATGCCCCGTGTTACTGCACGGCCGGCCCGGAGGGGGCGTGCCCATGGTGGACGAGATCCAGGACAAGATTCGACAGTTGACCATACGCAGCGGCGCCGTCTAGCGCGAGCAAACGCCGCGAGGCAGGAAGATATGAAGACCGTATTCAAACGAACGCCCGTTTTGAAAGACTGCCCGACGCACTATTGCCCGGGCTGCGGGCACGGGATTGCCCATCGCCTCCTGGCGGAGGTGATCGAAGAACTCGACATCCAGGACCGAACGATCGGCATCGCTCCTGTGGGCTGTGCAGTGCTCGCGTATAACTACCTCGATGTCGATATGATCGAGGTTGCTCACGGCCGCGCGCCGGCGGTGGCCACCGGGATGAAACGCACCAATCCTGATCACATCGTTTTTTCCTACCAGGGCGATGGCGACTTGGCGGCCATCGGTACCGCCGAGATTCTCCACGCGGCCCATCGTGCCGAGCAGCTTACGGTAATCTTCATCAACAACGCCGTCTTCGGCATGACCGGCGGCCAGATGGCCCCGACGACGATGCTCGGGCAGGTCACCGCCACCACCCTGGGCGGTCGCCATGCCACGGGGGAAGGCTACCCCCTGCAAGTCTCCGAGATCCTGGCCCTGCTGCCGGGCACCACCTACGTCGAGCGTTGTGCGCTGAGCAGCGCGCCACGCATCAAACAGGCCAAGAAAGCGATCAAGCACGCTTTCCAGCTTCAGATGGACGGGGCACCCGGACTGTCCCTGGTGGAGATCCTCTCCCCGTGTCCCACTTACTGGCGCCTGGCACCGGCCAAAGCCATGGCGTGGATCGAGGAGCAGATGACCACGGCGTTCCCGATCGCTCGGTTGAAGGGTTGAACATGGCAGTATCAGAGAAACTGTACGAGGAGATCATCATCGCCGGCTTCGGCGGCCAGGGCATTATTCTGACCGGGAAGCTCCTGGCCCAAACCGCGATGAACGCGGGCCGGGAAGTCACGTACATGCCCTCCTACGGCGCCGAGGTCCGCGGCGGAACGGCCAATTGCGCGGTGATCGTCTCCGACCGGCCAATCGCGTGCCCAGTGGTGAGCTATCCGGAATCATTGATCGTGATGAACAAGGCCTCCGTGCATAAGTTCGGGCCACGGCTGAAGGTCAACGGGTTGCTGTTATGGAATAGCTGCCTGATCGACAGCGAACCGGAAGTCGACGCGAGTATTGACATCGTGGCCGTCCCGGCCGATGAGGTTGCGGTGGAACTCGGCAGTCCCAAGAGCGCCAACATGGTGATGTTGGGAGCCTATCTCCAGAAGCGCGGGCACCTTGATCCGGAACAGGCATCGGAAGCGTTGCAGGACGTGCTGGCCGAGCGTTATCACAAGACGATCCCCGTCAACACCAAGGCCTTGCGCCGTGGGGCCGAACTGGCCCTGTGCCACGCGTAGAGACGAAGCGGACAGCATTGGCACGGGAGACACGGCGATCTTGGGCCGCGGCGCCGAAGCCAATGCCACGCAAAACCTGGGAGTCGGACTATGCCGACCTGGAGAACATTCGCCATTTCATGTGTCGCGTTGTTATCGATAGGGTTCGGGGCCGTCTGCCTCGGCCAGGAACAGTACAAGCGGATCTCGCGGGACGCCGTGGCCCAGATCGTCGACGGCAACCATGACGATGCGATTGGCACTTGCCAAGAGTACCTTCAGGCCCACCCGGATGACATCGAGTCCCTTTACGTGCTGGCGGTTGCCCACACCCAGAAGGGCCAGATCGAAGAAGCGTTGTTCTATGCGAAAAAGGCTATCGCTGCCGGGCTGCCCTTCGAGCGCTTCCAGGCGGGACCACGTGAACTGCTGCAACCTCTGACTAAGAGCGACAAATTCAAGGCGCTGGCGCAGGAGTACGGCAGGGAGATACTGCACGGCCCCATGATTAGTGTCACGGACAGGCAGGCACGCTGCTGGCTGCGTACGGCCGGCGCGACACAGGTCGGGTGGCGCTTGTACGCGGTGGGCCAAGGGAACGGGCCGACGACGTTCCGAAAGGCCGGTCTGGGGGAAACGAACTCGAAGAATGACTTCACGGCAGTCCTTTCTCTTACCGGCTTGAAACCTGCGACGCTATATGAATATCGGTTGGGGACGAGCGGGGATGACGCGGAATCCGTCGCTCGGTTCAGAACCTCTCCTGAACGGGGCAAACCGGCAACCTTCGCCATCGGCTTTGGCGGCGGAGCCGGTTACACACCGCCCCACGAACGAATGTGGGACACCGTGCGCTCACGAAATCTCACCGCCTTTCTCTTTCTGGGTGACAACGTCTACATCGACAATCCGACGCGTCAGGCCGTGCAAAGATACTGCTACTACCGCCGCCAATCACGACCGGAGTTTCGAAAGTTCGTCGCCGGCACGCCGATCTATGCGATCTGGGATGACCACGATTTCACCACCGACGACGGCTGGGGCGGACCCGACATCCACGAACCGGCCTGGAAGCTCCCGGTCTGGCGGACGTTTCAGAACAACTGGGCCAATCCTTACTACGGCGGCGGCCCGACGCAGCCGGGCTGCTGGTTTGACTTCTCCCTCGCCGACGTCGACTTCTTCATGCTGGACGGCCGTTACTACCGCGTCGAAGGCCGTCGACAAGGCCTGGAAGTGGAAAACCCTTCCATGCTGGGCCAAGCCCAGAAAAGGTGGCTGTTCGAGAAACTCGGCGAGTCAAAGGCCACGTTCAAGGTCCTGGTCTCCCCCGTACCCTGGGCCTCAGGCGCCAAGCCCGGTAAAGCTGGGATGGACACCTGGGAAGGCTTCCACGAGGAGCGCGAGGAGATCTTCTCCTTCCTGGCCCGCCACCGCATTGAAGGCGTGTTGCTTCTCTCGGCCGATCGGCATCGTTCCGACGCCTGGAAGATCGAGCGGGAGAATGGATATCCGCTGTACGAATTCGAAAGCTCACGCCTGACCAACATTCATAAGCACGGCATCATGCCTGGCTCGCTGTTCGGCTACAATAAGACCTGTTCCTTCGGCCTGCTGGCCTTCGACACAACGCTGGTGGACCCCGAGGTCACCTATAAGGTCGTCACCATCGACAATGAGGTGGTCCACACTCTCACCGTCCGCAAGAGCCAGTTGACGCACGCCGAGAACGCCGGTAATTAATAGGCGGAGACGGAGCGATTCGGATGGTGGCACACCGTTCCGAACGAAATCGCGGCGTTGCCTTGACATTTGAGAGGAGACCAACGGATGGGCCCATGTTTCAGATCGTTTAGCCTCAAAGTCATGTGTCTAGTCCTGGCGTTCCACGTTGTTCTCGGCTACGGCGTCGCCTGCGGACAGGAGACGCGTTCGCTGGCCGGGAAGTGGCGCTTTCAGTCGGACCCGGAGCGGAAAGGCGAAAGTGAACAGTGGTTCGCCAAGCTTCTGGGGCATACCATCAAGCTGCCCGGCTCGATGCCCGAGAATGGTTACGGTGACGACGTGACGGTCGGGACGAAGTGGACCGGCCAGATCGTAGACAAGTCATGGTATGCCGATCCCAAGTACGCCCCATACCGCGAACCGGACAATATCAAGGTGCCCTTCTGGCTGACCCCGGTCAAGCATTACGTCGGGCCGGCCTGGTATCAGCGTGACATCTCCATCCCACGCCGATGGGATACCCAGCGTATCGTGCTGTTCCTGGAACGGTGTCACTGGAAGACCCGGGTTTGGATCGACGACCAGTCGGTCGGCTCCCGCGACAGCCTGAGCACGCCGCACGAATATGACCTGGGTGTACTCGGCCACGGTGAACATACCCTGACCATTTGTGTCGACAACACCGTCCAGGTAGGTGTCGGGGTCAACGCGCACAGCATTTCCGATCACACACAGACCAACTGGAACGGCATCGTCGGTGACATCGAGCTGCGGGCCTACGATACTGCGTGGATTGCGGACGTCCAGGTCTATCCGAACCTCGACACTCAGACGGCCAAAGTGCGCATCGAAATCGCTCAGGTCAACAAGGGAGGACGCGAAGGGGTGTTGACCTTGCAGGCGAAGAGTTTCAATGCAAAGCGCAAACACAAGGTGCCCAAGACGGACGTCGAGTTCTCTTTCGACGACGAGACCCGGATCGTTGAGGTGGACTATGAAATGGGCGACGACGCGCTGCCCTGGGATGAGTTCACGCCCAACTTATATCGCCTGACAGTTTCGATCGAAGGGGAGGATTTCGAGGACGAGAGAACCGTCACGTTTGGCATGCGCCAGTTCGGCACCGAGGGCACGCAATTCACCATCAACGGGCGCAAGACCTTTCTGCGCGGCACGCTGGAATGCAGTATCTTTCCGCTGACGGGATACCCGCCGACGGACGTCAAGGATTGGCGAAGGGTTTTGAAGGCAGCGCAAGCGCACGGCCTGAACCATTTGCGGTTCCATTCGTGGTGCCCGCCGAAAGCGGCGTTCGTGGCCGCCGACGAAATGGGCATGATGTACCACATCGAATGTGCCGCCTGGACCAACAGCGGACCGACCGTCGGCGACGGCCTGCTGATCGACCAGTGGATCTATGCGGAAGGCGATCGCATCCTGAAGGCCTATGGCAACCATCCCTCCTTCTGCATGCTCGCCTATGGCAACGAACCGGCGGGCAGGAATCAGAAAGCATATCTCGGCAAGCTCGTCAAATACTGGCAACAGAAGGACCCGCGCCGGCTCTACACCAGCGGGGCTGGCTGGCCCATCATCCCGGAAAGCGACTACCACTCGACGCCCGGACCGCGTGGCCATCAGTGGGGCGCCGGGCTCAAGAGCCGCTTCAACGCCGAGGCGCTGACGACGGACTTCGACTACAGTCCCTTCGTCCGACAACACAGCGTCCCCATCGTCTCGCACGAGATCGGGCAATGGTGCGTCTACCCTAATTTCGACGAGATCAAGAAATACAAAGGCGTGCTCAAGGCGAAGAACTTCGAAATCTTCAAAGAGTCACTGGCCGCGCATGGCATGCTCGATCAGGCGAATGATTTCCTGGTCGCCTCGGGCAAGCTTCAGACGATTCTCTACAAGGAGGAGATTGAAGCGGCCTTACGCACGGACGGATTCGGCGGCTTTCAGCTCCTGGACCTGCACGATTTTCCGGGTCAGGGCACGGCGCTCGTGGGCGTGCTTGATCCCTTCTGGGACTACAAGGGCTACGTCAAGGCTAAGGAGTATCATCGCTTCTGTAGCGAGACCGTGCCGCTGTTGCGTATGCCCAAATGCGTCTGGACGGATGACGAAACGTTTGAAGGGCAGATCGAGATCGCGCACTTCGGAGCGACGCCTCTGAAAAATGCCACGATCGAATGGCACATTGGTTACGCCAAGGGTGGGCGAATTACCGCCGGACAACTGGCCCGCCAGACCGTGCCCGTCGGCAGCGCCAACGCCGTCGCGCGCATCCTGCTCGACTTGGCGAAGGTCGAAGCTCCGGCCCAGCTTCTTGTCACCGTCGAAATCCAGGGCACCGACTACTGCAATTCCTGGGACCTCTGGGTCTACCCCCGCCAGGTCGAAGTGTCGCCACCGGCCGAGGTCATCGTCGCCCCGCAATGGAATGAGCTGGTCATCGAAGCGCTGAACCAGGGCGATAAGGTCATGCTGCTGGCACCGCCCCGGGCCATCGCCAGTGACGTGCCGGCCGGATTCACGACTATCTTCTGGAACACGCAATGGACCAGTGGCCAGCCCCCGCACACGCTGGGCATCTTGTGCGATCCGAAGCATAAGGCGCTGTCGGATTTCCCCACCGAATTTCACAGCAACTGGCAATGGTGGTATCTCGTGGCCCACTCAAGGGCCATGATCCTCGATGATCTTGACGGCAACCTCGAGCCTATCGTCCAGGTCATCGATGACTGGAATACCAACCGCAAGCTCGGGCTCGCGTTCGAGGCCAGAGTCGGCACAGGCAGGTTGCTCGTCTGTAGCATGGATCTGCAAACCGATCTCGATCATCGCCCGGTGGCCAGACAGATGCGGCACAGCCTGCTCCAATACATGGGCAGTTCCCGGTTCCAACCCCGAGTTGAGTTGACCCCGGACGAGGTGCGCAGTCTGTTCCAATAGCTACCTGCCCGGGGGCCGAACCCCCGGCTGGAATGCAGCGTAGGCGAGAATGCGACCGGGCGCTGGCGGCTACGCTGCAGCAAAACCCATGCTTGTGAAGTTGCGGCAGATGTAGAACTTGACATTATTGCGGACTAAGGGCAAGACAGAACCAGCAGTCTATTGTAGAATGGACCGTCGGATTAGAAGGCTTTGAAAACAGGATCTGGAATATGGCAAAACAATCAGGCAATCGAAAATCACGGGCCATCTGCAGTTTTTGCGGCCGGGCCGGCAGCCAGACGGATACGCTGATCGAAGGCCCCGAGAACGTGTACATCTGCCCGGAATGTGTCGAGCTGTGTCATAATATCATCAAGCAGAACCGTCGGCAGTCCGGCACGCGGCAGACGAGCATCAAAGAGACGCCGAAGCCGCGCGAGATCAAAGAATACCTCGACCAGTACGTGATCGGCCAGGAAAACGCCAAGAAGTACCTGTCGGTGGCGGTTCACAATCACTACAAGCGGTTGCTGCACAGCGATATCGGCGACAGCGACGTCGAGATCGACAAGTCCAACGTCATGCTCATCGGGCCGACCGGCTGCGGCAAGACGCTGCTGGCCCGCACGTTGGCGGCCAAGCTGGAGGTTCCGTTTGCCATCTGCGACGCGACGACGGTCACCGAGGCCGGGTATGTCGGCGAGGATGTCGAGAATTTCCTGCTGCGCCTGCTGCAAGCGGCGGATTACGATATCGAGGCCGCTCAGCGCGGTATTGTCTACATCGACGAGATCGACAAGATCGGTAAGACCTCGCAGAACGTCTCAATCACCCGCGACGTCTCCGGCGAAGGAGTCCAGCAGGCCTTGCTGAAGATGCTGGAGGGCACGACGGCCAATATCCCCCCGCAGGGTGGGAGAAAGCATCCCGAGCAGTCTTATATCCAGATGGACACCACCGAGATTCTCTTCATCTGCGGGGGAACCTTCGTTGGGCTGGAGAACATCATCAAGAAGCGGCTCGGACGCAAAATGATCGGTTTCGGCTCGGAGCTGTCCGCCCGAGCGGAGAACAAAGCCGATCTCAGCAGCGTGCTGGAGCAGGTCATCCCGGAGGATATCATCGAGTTCGGGATGATCCCGGAGATGGTGGGGCGGCTCCCGGTCATCGCCACGCTCTCGGCCCTCGACGAGGACGCTCTGGTGGACATCCTGACCAAGCCCAAGAACGCCCTGGTGCGGCAATACAAACGCTTCTTCGAAATGGAAGACGCCGAGCTGGAATTCACCACCGATGGGCTGAAAGCCCTGGCGCGTAAGGCGCTGACGCGCGACACGGGCGCCCGCGCCTTGCGATCGATCACGGAAGAGTTGATGGTGGATTTGATGTATCATCTGCCGGAAGAGAGCAAGCCGGCCAAGTATGCGATCACTGAGGATATCGTCGAGGGCAGGACCAACCTCATGGCAGCCAAACGGGCCCGCAAGGAATCTGCCTGACCGGACTTCCCGCGCAAAGACCTTCGACCGCTTTCAGAGCTTCACAGAGACGGCCCGCCAGGCCGTCTCTTTTGCTTTCCTCCGTACCGGACGGACACAAGCGGGCCCGTTAATCCAAGACCTCGACCTTGGAGTAGAGTGGGAAGAGCATGTTGTAGACGAGGATCGCTTCGCCGTTGTACATGCGGATACACCCGCGCGAACCCGCCGAGCCGATCTGCTCGGGCTCCTTCGTGCCGTGAATGGCAAACCCCGTCCGGCCCTTGGCATTGCCCAGGATGCCGTCCAGCGCAATCCAGCGCGAGCCCAGGGGATAGTCCGGATCGCTCGCCCTGTACACCCGCCCGGAATCCGGATCAGTCCACGTCGGTGCAATGAGCTTGCCCCCTTCCTGAACGCGCCACACGCCGGTCGGCGTCTCATGACCAGGACGACCCAACCCCACCTTGAAGCTGCGCACGTAGGTATCCTGCAGATAGAGATCCAGCGTGAACGTCGAACGCGACACTTTGGCATGGAAGGGCCCGTTGATGACCTTGATCGCTTTTCCCGCCTGGAGACTCTCGGGCCGCGGGATATTGTTGATCTTCATCAGGATCTCATACGGGACCTTGTGCTTGCGGCCGATGACTTGCAGGAGATCGCCCGGTCTGACCTTGTACGTCTCGCACAGCGTATCGCCGGCGTAGGCGGACGGACCGAAGAGCCACTCCTCCGCCAGCTTGGCCATCTCCGCTTTCACGGCTCGGCGCTGGGTGGGCGACATCTCCATCGAGAGCGTTTTGTTGAATTTGTCGCGTGCGGCAACCACCTGTCTGGGCCGGGAGTTCAACAAAGCCCGGGCCTCCGCCATGGCGCGGTCGACCTCGGCGCTGCCCTGTGGCTCAGGAGCGGCCGCCACCGGAGCGGCCGGAAGGGTCTGGGCCGGCGGCGCCGTCTCGGGCGGCCTCACGGGCGCCGCGGCCGCCTGTTGGCTCGGCCCTTGCGGCAATGCCTGACTGAACCTCTCCTGGGAGGCCGGTGCCGTCTGTCGCGGCGCGTTGACCTCGGCCGCCATTCGAGGCGTCTCCCGCACAGGTTCGCCTAGCGACGCCGTCTCCACGGCGCCCGCATCCACGGCATCCTCGCCGGAGACCGAGCCTCCCCCCCGGAAAAGGAGAAAGACCACCGCGGCAAACACCACGATTGCCCCGGCCAGATACATGCTGTGAGTTCTGCGCCGACGTCGGCTCCGTGCCGAATAGGAAGAGCGGGCCATCCTATGCTCCTTTCTGCGGTTTGCAGCTGATTACGCCTTCATCCGTCACCAGAAAATCGACGGGCTCGTCGCCATCGGTAACAGGAATGGAATCGACAACCTGTTCGGTAAATGCGAGCCCGCAACGCGACGCGGTCAACTCGCGATTGGCAAAAAACCGATCGTAAAACGCTCCGCCACGACCCAGACGGTTGCCCTGGCGATCGAATCCCAGGGCCGGAGAAACGACCAGATCGATCTCCGCGAAAGGAATCGGCACCCCACTGACAGGATTCCGAAGCCCCCCTACACCAGTGGAGAAACCGGTTTCCAGCGAGCTGATTCCGACCGGGAGCATATGCCGCTGCTGCCACGAGATCTTCGGCACCGCCACCGTCTTTCCCAACTGCCAAGCGTGGAGGATGGCCTCCGAGGTATCCACCTCATGGGGCAACGATAGAAACAGCATCACGGTCGAGGCCTTCTG
>CP070782.1:846025-852012 GCA_020346325.1 Phycisphaerales bacterium | reverse complement strand
GTATCGCGTTGGTGGAGCGGATCGCACAACTCACTGGTTCGGATCTGGCCGTTTCCACTGACAAGACGGGCGCCGGTGAGATGGGAGGCGATTGGGTCCTGGAATACAGTACCGGCTTGATCGAGGTAGGGGTGCCCTTTAGGCCCAGCGCGTTGATTGCTGGTGGTCTGGGGACTTTCGTCGTGAATTCCGTCGATGACAAGAAAGATAGTAATCTAAATGACGGGGAGGCCTGGACCGGCGCCTATGTGGACGATGGCTATGGCACTATGATCAAGGAGTGCACTTTGCGGGCTGCTATTGAACAGGCCAACGGGATCTCCGGGAAGGACACCATCACGTTCAGTATCCCGATTGACCAGGCAGCAAATCCGCAAGATCCAGATCCGCATTTTGTTATTAGCCCAAAATCCTCCCTACCGACTATCACCGACCCAGTGATCATCAATGGTTACTCCCAGAACGGTGCCGATGAAAACACGAATCCCCTTGACCAAGGCAACAATGCGGTGCTCAAGATCGTGCTGGATGGAAGCAATACGAAGAAGGGAACTGACGGACTCACAATCGAAGGTGGTAATAGTGAGGTGCGCGGTTTGGTGATCCAGAACTTCCGGTCCGCCGGGACCTGTGGTAAGGCGGTGAATGGTTTTGGGATTGTGTTGGGGGTGGGTGATTCGGGTTTCGGCGGTGGAAACGTGGTCGAGGGGAACTTCATTGGTACCTCAGTTGATGGTTTGACGTCAGCGCCGAACACCAGTGGCATAGGCGTTGCTTCTCCTAATAACAAGATCAAGGGGAATGTCATCTCGGGGAACAAATACAACGGCATTCAGATCGGCGGAAAACGCTATGGCATCGTCGTCCCTAATGTGAGTGAGAATTTCGTCCAGAGTAACTACATCGGCACCACTAAGGATGGCGACACCAAGTTGGGGAACGGCAATGGCATTCGCATCGCCCGGGGTGCAGACAGCACCACGATCGGGGGAACGGCGCCCGGCGAGCGGAACGTCCTCTCGCACAATATGTATCAGGGCATCTTGATCGACGCCGACGCTGGCGGGTCGCATGTGATCGAAGGAAACTTCGTCGGCACCGATAAGACCGGGATGCTGAGACTGGGGAATGGCCACGGTGGCATTGAGATTCACTCGAGCGACAATGAAGTCAAGGGCAACGTGATCTCTGCTAACGGCTGGCCTGGCAACCCCAGCGGATGTGGCGTCCTGATTGTGGGCATGAATGCTAAGAATAACCTTCTAGAAAACAATGTGATAGGCACCAATGCCGCAGGCACCAAGAAACTGGCAAACAATTTTAATGGCGTGGAGATCCAGAATGCGTCGGAGAACACGGTGCAGTCTAACCTCATCTCCGGCAACGGGCTTCACGGTGTCGCGCTCTTTGGCGCCGAAGCGAAATTCAACACGGTGAGTTCCAATGACATTGGCACGGATAACATAGGAAACAAACCGTTGGGGAATACTCAAGCCGGCGTCGCCATCTTCCACGGTTCGGAGAACATCATTGAGAATAACCGCATCTCCGGCAATGGGATTCACGGCGTTTACATCACCGGCAGCACCGCGAACGAGAACCAGATCGTGGACAATAAGATCGGCACCAACAAAGCAGGTGACGATTTCCTAGCCAATGCCTTTGACGGCATCCACATCAAGGACGCGCCGTACAACTTCATCGGCGGGGCCAATCTGGCAGATTGAAACCTCATTTCGGGGAACGATCGCGACGGCGTGCGCATCGTTGGACCAAGCGCGGTGCAAAACTACGTACGCGGTAATTTTATTGGCACCAAGCTCGATGGCATCACGCCTCTGCCCAATGGTGACGTGGGTGTGCGCATCAAGGATGCCCCTGAGAACGTCATCGGAGGTACCATCGCCGAGGAGCGCAACATCGTCTCAGGTAACCTGCTGGGTGGCGTCGTCATCGAGGGCCTGAGTGCCACCAAGAACAAGGTTCAGGGCAACTACATCGGTACCAACAAGGACGGCACCGGCGCCAACATGGGCAATTCTTCTGATGGGGTGTTGATCGATGGCGCACCCGACAACATCATCGGAGGGCTGTCGAGCACGCCGGGCGTCGCTCCCGGCAACATCATCTCGGGCAACTGGTCATCGGGCATCCACATCAAAGGCAGCGGCGCGTCCGGCAACAAGGTGCAGGGCAACGTCATTGGTCGCGACAAGAACGACGCCAAGCTCAGCAACGTTCACCATGGGGTGCTGATCGAGGATGCTCCCAAGAACACGATCGGTGCCGAGACGACAGAATCCGCGCCAACACCGGGGAATCCCCACCCTGGTAACCTCATCTCAGCCAACGGTGGTGATGGCGTGCGCGTAAAAGGCGATAGTGCCACAGGCAATACCATTCGATTGAACCAGATCTACGAGAACAAGGGCCTGGGGATCAACCTGCTAGGTGGAAAGAACGAACGCCCAGACTTTGTTACCCCCAACGACGCCGATGATAAAGACGATGGCCCCAACGGCCGGATGAACTTCCCCGTGGGTGTGACTGCCTGGTTCGATGGCATTGATACCATCATCATAAGCGGTGTCCTCACTACGGCAAAACCTGAAAGCTGCAAGGTGGATATTTACGCGAATGAGAAGATAGATGATTCGGGCTTCGGCGAAGGGCGGTTTTATCTGGATTCGGTGACACCCGACGAATCGGGCGAATTCCACCTGAAGGTGGTGGACAAGGCGAAGGTGAACAAGACACTCTACTATCCGTTCCTGAGCGCCACAGCAACCAATCTGGAAGATGAGGGCTCCACTTCGGAATTCTCCCCCGTCTATGGCGACCCGGACGGAGATAAATTCGTGGACAGCGACGGGGACGGCCTTCCCGACGAGTGGGAGACCAAGGGCATCGATTTCGATGGCGATGGCAAGATCGATCTTGACCTTAAGAAGGAATACAAAGCCAAACCGGACCATAAGGACGTCTTCGTAGAGGTTGACTGGATGAGCGGCTTTAAGCCTCCCAAGGGCGCGATCGACGCGGTGAAAACGGCCTTTGATAGAGCTCCTGTGAAGAACCTGGACGGAAGCACAGGCATTACTCTCCGCGTCAACGATTACCTGCCCGGCGACATCATTCCCCATATGGCGAAAACCTGGTTCAAGAAAACGCCCGCTGCAAACGACGACTTTTGGGACCTGAAGAAAGAACACTTCGGCAGTCTCTTTATTTTGGGATCAGGAATATGGAAATACATTGGTGCCCGCAGCCTCGTGTTTCACTACGGCATTTTCGCCGACGAACTCGCCTTGGATCCCGGCGAAGAACCAGCGGGCGGGGCGGCCGAATTACACGGCGATGATTTCATAATTACCTTGGGCAATACCACCAGCGATTGGGAACGTGCAGCGGGTTGCTTCATGCACGAACTCGGCCATAACTTGGGGCTTCACCATGGCGGTCCTATGGCTCGCGATCCTGTAGGTAGCCAGCAAAGCAAGATCAACTACAAGCCAAACTATCTGAGTGTCATGAACTATTCCTATGTAGACGCTGACTGGATTGACAGACCTTTAGACTACTCCCGCTTTGATCACACTACCTTGGTTGAACTCAATGAATTGTTCCTCAATGAATCGGACGGAATCACTGGTGCCATGTCCATACCTGGCCTGCAGAAGCCTCCGGCGGGGATCACTAATTACCCCTATTGGGAGGAGATCGTTTATACTTACCCCGAAGCCAACCAGGCCAAGGTTGCAACCGCCAAATCTGACGGAATGATTGACTGGAATCATGACAAGTCCATAAGCTTCAGCATCATTCAAGCCAATATCAATGACAAGCCCGAGCAACTCGTAACGCAGAACTTGGACCTTCTGCAGAGCCGTGAAGATTGGAACCACCTGCGCTACGACTTCCGTGCTTCGCAGCCCCATTTTACCGGCGTTGCAGTGTTCCCACACCCGGATGAACGCCTTGCAGTCAGCAAGACGTTGGATGTCGACGGTGACGGCTTCTCCAATGCCGACGATAATGCCCGCTTTGTCTACAACCCAGATCAGACGGACAGCGACGGCGACGGGATCGGGGACGCCGGGGAGCTACTTAGCCTGACTCTCTCTGAAACCAGCGTAGCGGGCGGGAGCACGACGACCGGCACAGTCAGCCTGCTCCTTCTGGCCCCGCCGGAGGGCGCCCGCGTCGACCTCTTCACCAGCGATCCGTGGCTGGTTGACCTGCCATACAGCGTGACGATTCCGGCCGGGTCCAACAGCGGGGCCTTCACCATCACCACCTCTCCGCTTCTCACCACCAACACGCCCGTGACGATCTATGCCTCCTACTACTGGGCGGATCTCTTGGAGGCCGAGCTGATCGTAGCCCCTGAAGCCGACCTGGAGGTCGTCAAGACCACCCTACCCGACCCGGTGGACGCGGGGACTACCCTCACGTACACAGTCACCGTGACCAACAACGGCCCGGGGAATGCCACGGGAGTGACGTTAACCGATACTTTGCCGGAAGGCGTCATCTTCCTCTCAGCCTCCGGCACATCCCAGGGCAGCGGGTCTACACGCCCAGGGCTGGCCGTCAGGATTGACTACACGTTCGACACCAACGGCTTTTTCGACACACAGGAAAAGAAGGACCTGCTCCAACTGGCGGCGGACACAATCCTCGCTGCATTCGGTGACGATCTGGACGCGATCTCCCCAGGTGGGAGCAATACCTGGACCGCAACCTTTGAGAACCCCTCCACGGGCGCGACCGAGAGCATTGCAGACCTGGTCGTTGCCGAGAATGAACTCATCATTTACGCAGGCGGGCGCGACCTCAGCGGAACACCCGAGGGAGCCATGATGAACGGTCTCGGCGGACCAGGGGGCGGTACTGTCTCCGGTTCGCCAGCCTTTGTGGCCGCCGTGACCACGCGAGGGGAGGCTGGAGCCGACGCGCCAAACCCGACTGATTTTGGCCCATGGGGCGGATCGATCGCGTTCGACACCCACCCGGACGCCAAGTTCCATTTCGGCCAGACGACTGAGGGGCTGGATCCGGACGAAGTCGACTTTCTCAGCGTCGCACTGCACGAATTGGGCCATTTGCTGGGGATTGGCACTTCAGCATCGTGGGACACTTTCGTTGACAGCGTCAACCGGGAGTTCACCGGCCCGGCCTCCGTGGCTCAGTACGACTTGGGCGGTAACATCCCGTTGGAGCTGGGCCTGGGCCACTGGCTGGACGGAACGACCGACGGCGGCGTGGAAACGGCCATGGACCCCCTGATGACGGTCGGGACCCGCAAGCTCTTCACCTCCTTGGATTTCGCTGCACTGGACGACATAGGCTGGGATGTATTCGGGCTGCCGGGTAGCGACAACCCGGTTAGATGCGCCGAACTCTTTGGCACCGTTACCTGCGACGTAGGGACCCTTGGACCCGGTGAGGGTGCCACTGTAACGATTGAGGTGATGCCCACGAAAGAGGGGACGATCACCAACATCGTTAGCGTAGCGGCTGACGGAATCGATCCCGACCCCAGCAATAACACCGCCCAGATCATCACGACGGTGAACCCCAAAGCCGCCATCGTCGTGAACACCACCGACGACGTGGACGACGGTATCTGTGATGGCACGCACTGCAGCTTGCGTGAGGCGATCAATCTGGCCAACCTTATTCCCGACCCAGATACGATCACTTTCAACGTTCCCGGCCCGGGCCCGCATACGATCCGGCCGACCTCTGCATTGCCCACGATTACCGATCCCGTGATCATCGACGGCACCACCGAGCCGGACTTTGCAGGCAGCCCGGTTGTCGAACTCGATGGCAGCCTGGCAGGTCTCGGCGTCAACGGGCTGCACATCACCGCCGGCAACAGCACCGTGCGGGGGCTGGTGATCAACCGCTTCCAGGTCGATGAGCTCCTTAGGGGCGGCAACGGAATCCTTCTGGAGACCAACGGCAGCAACATTATCGAG
>CP070782.1:838118-845925 GCA_020346325.1 Phycisphaerales bacterium | reverse complement strand
GAACTGTTCATCGCCAATTCCATCCTATGGAATGACGTGCGCAGCGAGATCACCGCCGACAGCTTCTGGGGACGAAGCGGTTTGCCGGAATCGTCAACCGTCGAGGTGATATACAGCGACGTGCGCCTCAGGTCCGAACTGGGCGTCTCCTGGTCGTGGTCCGGCCAGGGCAATATCTCCGTCGACCCGTGTTTTGTGACGCCTGGATACTGGTCAGGTGAACCGTACTACTCTCGCGACCCCGCGATGTGGGTGGAAGGCGACTACCACCTCCAAAGTCAAGGCTGGAGGTGGAGCCCCAGCCTTTCGCACGGCACCCACTGGGTTTGGGACGAACAAACCAGTCTCTGCATCGACACCGGCAACCCTGGCAGTCCATTAGGTGGTGAGTTGCGGGTGGTGCCCAACGATCCCAACAGCGAATTCGGCCGCAACATCCGCGTCAACCTGGGTGCCTATGGCGGTACGGCCCAGGCCAGTATGGCGCCGCCCGGCTGGGCGCTCCTCGGTGACTTGACTAATGACGGGACGGTAGACGACCAGGATCTTACGTTATGGGAAGAGAACGCGATGGACTCAGGTGACGAGTCGCCCGCCGACCTGGACCGAGACGGCGATGTTGATGCCGCCGACTCGGCGCTGTTGGACCAGGATTGGCAGAGCACAACGATGTGGTTCGGAACGATGCCGCCGCTTCAGCCTGTCGCATCTCCTCAGCCCCCTCCACGGCGCTAACGGTCGATGTCACTTACCGCGTTCGATCTCCGGGACGTTGGTCTTGGGTAGCCAGGCGGCCAGCTTCTTCTTCTGCTCGGCGTGTTGAGGGTCGTCCGCCAGGTTGGTCCATTCGAGCGGATCGCGCTCGTGGTCGTAGAGTTCCTCAGTTCCATCGCTGTAACGGGTGTAGCGCCAGCGCTCGGTGCGCAGCGAGTGGTTGTGGCGTCCATGCGTGGTCAGGGCCGGGCGGTCCCACGTTGCGTTCGGGTCCTTCAGCAGGCGTACCAGGCTCCGGCCTTCCAGTTCCGGCTTTCTCTCCAAGTCGCAAAGCTCGACGAGCGTCGGGTAGATATCCAGCAGCGTGACGGGACGTGCGCAGCGCTGGTTGGGTCGGGTTACCCCCGGTGCGACCATCATCATGACGTTGTGCGTGGCCTCCTCCCACAGCGCGAACTTGCGCCAGTGGAGTTTCTCGCCCAGATGCCAGCCGTGATCGCTCCACAGGATAATGATGGTGTTATCGCGATAAGCGCTCGCGTCAAGCGCGTCGATGACGCGGCCCACGCACGTGTCGACGAACGTAATGGAGGCGAGATAGCCCTGCACCGCCTTGCGCCATTGTCGGTGCTGGAGCACCTTGCGATGATCGCCCTGGGGTTTGGCCATCTTCCTGCCCAAAGGCGGGACGTCATCGAGGTCGTCCTCCTTGACATTCGGCAGCGTGATCTTGTCGACCGGGTACATATCGAAATATTTCTGCGGGACGTACCAGGGCAGGTGGGGGCGGAAGAAGCCACAGCCCAGGAAGAAGGGCTTGTTGTGTTTCTTCTTCAGTTCGCCGATTGCCCAGTCGGCCACCTGGGAATCACCCATGGCTTCATCCGTGACCGGGACCGGGCCCCAATCGAAATGGGCGGTCCGGGGGATCCCGTTGAGCGGCCGGTCCTTCGGCGTAGGATCGTTGGGCTTGTTCTTTTTCTGCGACGGGAAATAGGCCTGCCAGGAGAGCGGGTCGGGAAACGCGCCGTGGTAGATCTTGCCACCACCGACGGCGCTATAGCCGTGCGCCATAAAATGTTGCGGAATCGTCACGGCGTTCTTCAGGGCGGCCGACCGACGCCACGGATTCGGATTGTGGTAGACGCCCGAGCTCGAAGGCAGAATGCCCGTCATGAGACTGGCCCGCGAAGGGTTGCAGGCCGGCGCCGAGCAATGGGCGTTGGTAAAGAGCACGCCCCGCGCCGCCAGACGGTCCAGGTTAGGTGTCTTGACATCCGGATGGCCTCCGAGACAGCCGACCCAGTCGTTCAAGTCGTCGATGCACATGAACAGGACACTGGGCCGGTCCTGGCTTTGACCCCACGCGGACAGAGTCGGCAACAGGGCGGTGACGCCGGTCAGTCTGAGGAAGTCGCGTCGGTGCATGGTGTCCCCTCCTGAAATCAGTGTTTGTCGTGAGTTTTCCAGGCCAATAGGAAGAAGATCGCGGCTGCGGTGACACAAAAGGCGATGATGAGATTGTAGCCGGTCGGGTCCAGGGAACCCTGTCCGAGAAACTCATAGCGGGTCGGCGCGGTTCGCCAGGGCCGGCGTCCCAGCGTCAACACCACAGCCACGAAGGCCCATACATTGCCGGCGACGAAATATCTGAGCATATCCGAATTCTCCTGAATTCCGTGCGACCGCGGCCGAGTCAACTGTTTGACGCGCCGCCTTCCATCCGGCACAATGCAACCGGATTATCCTCCGCAGGATAGTGCCTGTCAAATGATAACGTTGCGTCAGGCGCGCCGTGTCAATGTTGACCTGGGAAGGGGTGTTTCATGCAGAGGTTGCGAATTTTGGTTTGGTCCACCGTCGTCATGTTTTCCATTGTCTGTGAGCCGTTGCAGGGCGCGGCCGTTTCGGCCGACGACATAGCGACATTGCAGGCCAATGTCGTGGCATGGTACACGCGCGGTGCGCCTTCGGCCGGTAGGGTACGGGGTTACGTGCGAGCGTTGAAGCCGGATGGTTCCTGGTCGGATGTTGACTATGAGAACACCGACCGCGGCGGATGGGTAACGTACGGGCACTTGAGCCGAACGCTGGCGCTGGCCCAGGCATACACAAAGCCTGGCCATGAACTGGCAGGCAGTGCCGATTTGCGCGGGGCGATCGAAAAGGCGCTCGCGCACTGGGTCCAGCAGGACTATCAGAACTCGAACTGGTGGTATCCGCAGATCGGCGTCCCCCAGACCATGGCCCCGATCCTGATACTGATGGGCGATGCCATAGACGCGGAGTTGACCGACAAAGCTATCAGTCAGGTCCTCGGACGCAGCCGCATGGGCATGACAGGCCAGAACAAGGTCTGGCTGGCGGGCATTGCCTTTCTCAAAGGCATCCTGATTGAGGATGCGGCCCTCATGACGAAGGCTCGCGCGCAGATCCTGGAAGAACTGCGCATCACCACGGCCGAGGGTGTTCAGCCCGACTATTCGTTTCATCAACATGGACCGCAATTGCAGTGGGGCAACTATGGCGCCAGCTTTGGCAGCAACATGATCCAGTGGGCCAGCATTTTCCAGGGTACGGCCTACGCGATCGACCCGGAGTCGCTGCGGATTCTCGGAGACTATCTGGCCGAAGGACCGGCGTGGGTTCTTTGGCACGGTCGCATGGACATCAGCGGTTGCGGCCGCCAGATCTTTCGCGGCAGCCAGCAGAGCAAGGGACGCTCAGCGCTGCGCCAGCTAGAGATGATGGCGGACATCGATTCGCCACACGCCGACCGGTATCGCCGCACGCTCGCGTCGAATCGCCCGGGGGCCGCGAATACTCTCGTGGGTCACAAGCATTTCTGGCGCTCCGATATCAGCGTGCACCGCCGGCCGACCTGGTATGCCTCCGTGAAGATGAGTTCTACGCGCGTTATCGGCGCCGAGACCTGCAACAGCGAAAACATGCTTGGATTGCATCTGGGCGACGGCGTGACGTACTTCCATCGGACCGGTGCCGAGTACGAAGATCTCTTTCCCGTTTGGGACTGGCAGCGCCTGCCCGGGGCCACGTGCGCGCAAAGCGACGGGACGTTGGTCCCCAGTTCCAAGCGCTGTCGCGGCCGTAGCGATCTTGTCGGTGGCGTCAGCGATGGCGACCGTGGCGCCGCTGCGATGGAATACGTTCGTGACGGGCTGCGGGCCCGCAAGGCCTGGTTCTTCCTGGATCAGGCCGTTGTGTGCCTGGGGGCCGGCATCGATTCGGATGGACCCGATTCCGTGCTCACGTCAATAAACCAGTGCGCGCTCAAGGGCCCGATTACCGTTTCCACGGGACAGGCGGTGCACGAGGTACGCCGCGGAGAACAATTGACGGATAATCTGGCATGGGTTCACCACGATGGCGTCGGTTATGTATTCCCCCGGCTGCGGAGGGCCACCGTGCGAGGGGTAGGCCAGAGTGGAGACTGGTACCGCGTCCATCATCGCGAATCCCGTCGGGCGGTCGAACGCGATGTCTTCAGCCTCTGGATCGACCACGGAGCGGAGCCGGACGAGGCCCGGTATGCCTACGCGGTTCTGCCGAATGTCACCGTCGGCGACATGCGCGCCGCGGAATCTCTGTGGCCCGTCTCGGTGCTCGCACAGACCACCTCTCTCCTGGCGATCTCGTCTGATGGCGGCAGACGGGTCCAGGCGGTGTTTTTCGAGCCGGGCCAGCTGGCGTGGGACGGTGCTTCGTCGATTGAAGTATAGACGCCCCGTGTCTGGTCATGTTGGATCGCACAGTGGCCCCGGCCCGTCTACATGTCGCCGACCCGACCCATCGTCGCAAAGTGTTAAACCTGCGCCTGGATGGAGCCGCCCCGGCGGAAGTGGCGCTTGACTTGCCCACCGACGGCCAGGCGGGCCGCACGGTCAGTGTGGAACTGCGGCCGTGACCACGGGTGTAGGCGTTCCAACCTCGAGCTCAGGCCTGCTCCAGCAGGGCTCGCCAGCGCTGGACGTGGCCGTCCTCGTCGGCCTGGTCCTTTTCAATCACCCTGCGCGTCTCCTCGTCCCACTCGACGGTTTCGAGCAGTTCGGCGTAGTGACGTACCGCCTTCGACTCGACCCAGATCCCGGTCTTGAAGATCGCCTTCCGGCCCAGCAGTCGTGAACCGAAGCCGAAGACAAAGCCGACCGCCCAGTAGGCCGCCCGAAAGATGCTGGGCCGGAAGCCATACTCGTAAAGCTTGACCTGGAAGTCCTGGTAGTGGCCCATTTCGTTGCACATCGCGGCCACGAGCTGGCGGTTGACCTCGTTCTTCTCTTTGGTGAGCTGGAACTTGTAGATCGTCTGGGCCATCAGTTCCAGCGTGTGCAGCGTGCGTAAGCCTTTTCGGATGGCCGTCAGGCGCTGCGGCGCGAAACCTTCGCCGCGCATGGCGAAATCCTCACTGCGCATCTGCGGCCGGATAATGGACGTGTCGTATTTCGTCTTCGTTGCCGTCTTTGGTTGCTCAGCCATCTATGACTCCGTTTAAACCCTTGTCACACCGCGCACCGAACGCCGGTGCGCTTTCCTAAGTACGCCGCCGGAGTCCATTGGGTTCTCCAGAATATACCGTGACATCGTCCTTGGCCAATCGATCCATGTTGGCGCACCGAGTTTTGGGAGTTGACTTGCCGGCCTCCGCCAGTCATCATCTAGATCGCTCTGCTGTGATATGGAGTCTCTGGTATGTGCCAGAGAGTGCGGTGGTTCCATGAGGAAGGTGCAGCATGATGAGTGTGCCTCAGGTAACGCGGCGGCGGCTCCTAAAGGCGGCCGGAGCAGTGGCCCTCGGCGGTTGGCCGAGATGCGCCGTCGCCGCCGATCGTGGCGAGCCCGAGCAGCGCGTCCGTGTCAAAGCAATCGAACGTTCCATTCTCTGGAACGGTCGCGGCGGTGGTACGACGTGGTTCCATCCGCGGGCCTGCATGATCCCGGCCGAGCGCGGACCGGTCGCGTTCATGACCTTGCAGTCGATCACCGGGTCCGATGTGTTTGGTCCCGTGCACTGGTCCACGTCGACGGACCTGGGCCGAACGTGGACGGACCCGAAGCGGATCGCCGCCCTGGGACGTCATCCGGCCCGCCACGATTTGACCGAGGGCGTTTGTGACGTTGTGCCGGAATACCATGCGCGGACCGACACGGTCCTGGCGATCGGTCATAACGTCTACTATGACCGGACCGGCCGCCTGGCACGGCCCCAGCTCGAACGCTATCCGGTCTATGTCGTGCGCACGCCCGACGGGCACTTTTCCGGGGCTTCCAGACTCCAATGGGACGACCCGCGCGGCACGGCCATCTACACCTGCGGCTGCGCCCAACGCGTCACGCTTCCGGATGGCCGCATCCTCGTTCCGCTGTCCTTCGCCCCCAAGGGCCAGACCGCCCGCTCGGTCGGTTCGGTCCTGTGCGCCTACGATGGTCGCGCCCTTACGGTCGAGCGCCGCGGCAACGAGCTGTCGAACGGTGTCAAGCGCGGATTGCTGGAGCCGACGCTCGCGGCGTTCCAGGGCAAGTACTACATGACGATCCGGGCCGAGGACGGCCACGGCTATGTCGCCTCCTCGACCGACGGCTTGAACTGGGAAACGCAGCGACCCTGGTCCTGGGATGACGGCACGCCCCTGACCATGTCGACCACGCAACAGCGCTGGCTGCCCCACAGTGACGCGCTGTACCTGATCTACACCCGCAAGGCCGAGGAAAACATCAATGTCATGCGCTGGCGGGCACCACTCTATCTGGCCCGCGTCGATACCGAGAAGCTCTGCCTGATCCGCGCGAGCGAACGCATCGTGCTGCCCCTGATCGGCGACGGCGTGAACAACGCCCGCCACGTCGCCCGTATGGGCAACTTCCACACCGTCGCTGCCACCGCCGATGAATCCTGGGTCACGGTGGGTGAATGCCTGCCCGACGACGACTGGCGCGGCGACGTCCTCCTCGCCCGCATCCGCTGGTCTCAACCCAACCGCATCCACAGGTAGCACTCGGCTCGCGGAGACGTACAGCGCACACCATGCGCTGCGCCGCCACGCTCGATCGCGAAGTCGGCGCGTTACGTGCGCCCCGCGTCCCGGCTCGTGCGCGAATGCCGCCGCCACTATCGATCGAGCCTACATATTAATTAACTGGATTTTAACCGAACACAGGACGAGGCGCACGGTAATGTCTATGGATTTGAACCATATGCACTGAACTGATGGAGTGATGTCAATGATGAGTCAGGGACGCAGCGCCCGAACAGGGATCATATACATGGCAGCAACGCTGCTCTCGCTGCTTTTCGTCGCGGCGGCCCTGGGACACGATCACGGCCTCGATGCCCATCTTCCCATTCAACATGCTCCGGAATTCACGCCCACGCCGGTGCCGGATCGGATCGTCCTGACCTGGACCGGGGATCCCGCCCATTCCCAGGCCGTGACCTGGCGAACGAGCGCTGATGTTACCCATGGAACCGCCGAGATTGCCGTGGCCGGTGAGGGGCCGCTGTTTGCCAAGCGGGCCAAAGAAGTGCCGGCCAAGACCGTGTGCCTCAAAGGCGATCTGGGGCCGGCCACCTACCACACGGTTGAATTCACAGGCCTGACCCCGAAGACGAAATATGCCTACCGGGTTGGCGACGGCAAGGTCTTCAGTGAGTGGTCTCACTTCACCACGGCCAACGATTGGGCCGAACCTTTCACATTCGTCTATGTCAATGTCGGTCACTTGCCGGATGCCGGTCTCGATTTTTGCGATCCCCACCCGGTCAATGTCCCAACCGGCAAGCTGCAAATCTGCGGCTAGAGCAGCTTGTGTCAACCGCGGGGAGAATCTGGAACGGGCCAGTTTGACCTGTTTTCCAACAATGTTCTTCATACGGTACATTTTACTCCATTTCTGACAAAGGAGTGTTCCGCTTGCGGAACAGTTGGACACATGGTATAATCTGATTGGCAAATCTTCACGTGGCCGGGGAGGCTAAATGAGCCAAGCAGACCAGCTAGAGCTTTTCGGTGACTCAGAAGACAGACAACAACTGACAATTGCAGCAACGTATAGCCCTGATGCGACCGTGACCCTCTTT
>CP070782.1:834819-838018 GCA_020346325.1 Phycisphaerales bacterium | reverse complement strand
GGCGGCAGGCTCCCAACTGGCTCCATGATCGCGCGACCGCAAGACCCGCGTCACCGCGCTGGTCCACTCGGAAGAACCCTCACCACAGTCGTCGTACTTGGCCACATATGTCCCGTCGGGGCAGACCGCCAAGCCGGGCGAACCGATATAGATTTGTGAGGATGGGGGCGAGTAAGCCATCACCACGCCCGGCACCTCTGCCGCAGTCGCCGCCGCGACCGAAACGAGACAGCCGACTACCAGAACGCAAATTGCTTTTGCTACCGACATACAGTCCACCTTCTTGTCCCCCACGATCCAGCACAACCCGGTCATCGCTTCACGACGTTTTCTACATCCCCTGATCGGCCGGCATGACGAGGATGCGCGGGACTGCGACGTGGTCCGGTTGTTCGAGCATGAAGCGGACCGTCCGGCCGATGTCCGCCGGCTGGACCAATTGCTTGATGTTGAGCGAATCCCTCGGGTGAACGGGGAAGTGATCCTGCAAGTGCGTTTCCACCAGACCGGGCTCCAGGGCGCAGACGCGCACGCCCGTGCCGGCCGCCTGCATGCGCAAATCTTCGGTCAGCGCCTCGACGGCATATTTCGTCCCGGCGTAAGCCCCGGTGGTCTCGCGCACTTTGGTTCCTAGAATGCTCGATGTGTTGATCAAGTAGCCGCTGCCCTGATCGATCATGTGCCGCATGGCCAGGATGGCCAGGCGATAGACCGCCTCGACGTTCACCCGCACCATCCGGCACACCGCCTCGATATCGATCTCCTGCGCCTTGCCAACGATCATCACACCGGCGTTATTGAACACGACATCGCACGAACCGAATGTCTCAACAGCCGTGTCGATCAACTTCTGCGGCAAGGCCGGATCGGCAATATCGCCCGCGACGACCGCCGCCTCAGTCGGCAGCTTCGCCGCCAGTTCGTCGAGCAGCTTCTTGCGCCGCGCCGTTAAGACCAGCTTCATCCCGGCCTCCGCCAGCGCCACCGCCACCCCCTGGCCAATCCCGCTCGACGCCCCCGTAATGATCGCAACCTTATCGCGCAGTTCCATCGAACACATCTCCAATTCAGTGTGTCACTGTGACGGCTCAGCCTGGTAATCCCGGGCACCCCGATTATACGCTGCTACCGAGGCGAATCAAGAAGTGTCGGATCTGTTGCCGCCTCTCGGCGCTGGCGACCGTGCTCTTCCGGGAAGTTCAGATAGGCGTACTCGCCGAACAGTTCGATCGCCTTGCGGTCGTACGCCCGCGCCGCTTCGACTTCGCTGTCGTACAAACCCAGGTTGTAGTACTCTCCTTGGCACGTAATCGTCGCGCGCCACGCGCCCGTTGCCTTTTCGAAGTGGAAGCCTTTGTACTGCGAGGTGCCCTGGGAGCGACGACTGTTATAGGCGTTCTGCTGCCGGGTGCAGATGCGCAGATTGCAGCGCCGATTGTCCAGGCCGTTGCCATTGATATGGTCAACGACCATGCCCTTCGGCGCGTTCATGATCAATCGGTGCATCCAGATGTTCCCAGCCCGCCTGTTCTTGGTCGTGGCGTAGAACTTGGTACCGTTGCAAGTCGCCTGCCACTTGTACTGATTGAGCCATTCGAAGTCGGCCGCGTCGACGATGGCGAACCCGCTCTTGGTCAGCGCGATGTAGCGGATGTCATCGTTGGCCGGTTCCGGCGGCTCCCGTCGCCCGGGCGGGCTGTACTTGCGCCGGAAGTTCCGGCACGTCTCCAGGTGCGACACTTCCCGCATCTGCCCCGGCGCCTCCGGATGGCTGATGCACGCCAGCAGCCCGGGCCAGCGGGCCAGGATGATCCGGAACCACCGGCCGACCGGCCGCACCGCGCAGGCACAGTTCGCGCAGATTCGCTCACTCATGGGGAACCTCCTTCCGTCGCCCGCTCGGCACGCGCCCAACCGCGCAGCGCCGGCGGCGACTTGAAATCTCGCTTCATTCGGTTGTCAGTTCAGGCCGGTGTGACCGGCTCCGTTACGCTGACCACCGCCCCCAAGGCAGCGGTACCGCCCCGCTTCTGCGTGGCACCTCCATTGAAACATCGCAGTTCACTATTCGTCCAACACAAATACGGACATGTTCTCACGACACCCCCTAAGTCTTGCCGCGCCAGCCACTTATCCCTGAAGAAAACTTTGTGTCGGGTGGCCGCTTTCGATTCGAAGTCTCACAGGTCATGCGTCCCGCAGGACTCCTTCCTGGGACAAGCGGGGACGCTTGTCCTACGGAGTCCCGGGGAGCGTGCACCGCGTGCCAGACTTTCTCATTGCCCGGTCCCCCAAATTCTCCGCGATAGTTCGCTCGCTCGGGCGTCTAGTCTCATAGATGACGGCCCGCGTGGGCCGAGGCGGCCGGACCGCAAACACAGACGAGGACAAGACCATGGCCAGCCAACAGTGCCCCGAATGCGACGGCGTCGAATTCTACAGCAGAGAGGTTAGTGCCAAAGGCGGCTACGGCCCCGACCTGCTGCCCGGAACCGGCTGGTTCTTCAGTGCCAAGTTCCGCCTCTGCATCTGCGCCCGCTGCGGCTACGTCAAGTGGTTCGTCCCCGAGCGTTTCCTCGACGACATCAAAACCAGAGGCAAATTCCAGAAGATGTCCTGACCAGGCCCGGGGGTGCCAGCCATGCAAGGTATGCACTGTCTGATGGCAAGACACTTTATTGGCGTTTCTGCCGGCGCCGGTCTACCACCTTGGACGGATGCTCCTGCTCGCGGCGATGCAGGTCGGCGACAATTCGTTTCAGGTCGTGCCCATGCCGGGCGACGTACGCCTCACGGTTCCGCCAGACCTCAGCGATGATTTCATCCTCATACATCGGACGATTCCTCCGACAAGAGCTCCAGCGGCATGCAGATCTCAGGACAGGTGTAGCCGGCAACCGCAGAGTATTTAGCTTACCCGATTTCGCCGCCCCGGACAAGAAATACCAGCCCGCTCTGCGACGCGCACGTCGGCTCCCGCGTCAGAAACGGGCGGTTGCGATAGCAGCTAAACGTCAGTGCACGCGCGTGCCCCGCTGTATCCCAACGCTGGCATCGTTTCGTAACCCGGTCCCCGTCCCGCACCATTCCCTCCGTCGTTCGCTCCCCACATCTCACTCGCTTCCCACGCTCCCCCGCTACCCGCCATCCCCAAGGCTACGCCCCATTCGACTCGACTCAGGGCAGGCTTTGAGGCTGC
>CP070782.1:832079-834719 GCA_020346325.1 Phycisphaerales bacterium | reverse complement strand
CTTTGTTTTGTACGCATGATGACACCTCGCTCCCGCGGCCCCAGTTCCCGGCTCTCTCGGCGTCCGCCCGGGCCGGGCGAATCAAACTTGGTAATGGATTATCGATATGAATAGTCATATTAGGTATTCAAAATACAAACTTCATCGCCCGGCGTCAAGGCAAATTCCGGCGTTTTCGGCCCGTCAGGGCGGCTTTGCAGCGACGGACCGGGGCGGTGGACGCCATTGACTCAGCCGGGCGTTTCTTGTACCGTGGGGCTACGATGCATTCGAGGAGATCATGGTAGCAAAGGCTTCGACAATGCGACTGTGCGGGCAATCGAGCATTTCGCTTCCACTGAAGGGGCTGTCTGTCTTCGTTCTTGGCCTGGTGTTGCTAACACGCGCCGTGCCGGTCTACGGGCAGACGTTTGCGCCGCCCCTGGCGACGGATTTGACGAAGGATTGCTCGGTCAATCTGAACGACCTGGCGGTGCTGGCGCAGTGGTGGTTGGAGTCCGAGATCCCTGTGGATCTGGGCGGAACGGGGCGGGTAGACGGCGAGGATCTGGCCGTGCTTTCGAGGGAGTGGCTAGTCGAGGTGAACGAGCCCTGTGATGAGTGTCAGGACTGGCAGCTCCGGCATCCGGAATGGATCTTCTGTGATGACTTCGAGGAGCGCCGCCCTTTGCGAGACCGGGGCCGGTACTTTGAATACGACGGTGACGGCGGCGATTTCGTCGTGGCCGACGGTGTCGGCGTCAACGGCTCGCGCGGCATGCGCGTGCGATTTCAGGCCGGCGAGGTGAGTGCCGGGGCGCTGCATCTGGCTTTCGGCCGGGTGCCGCGCAGTTACTTCGACAAAGGTATCCGGCCCGGCGAAGATTTCCGGGATATCTACTATCGCATGTACCTCCGCCAGCAGGCGGGGTGGCAGGGCAGCCCCGCCAAGCTGTCGCGGGCCTTTATCTTCGCGGGCTCCAACTGGTCCCAGGCGATGATTGCCCATCTGTGGAGCAGTGGCGATTATCTCCTCGTCGATCCGGCCAGTGGCGTCGAGGGCGGCACCGTCGTGACCACGAAGTACAACGATTTCGACCACCTGCATTGGCTCGGCCACCAGCGGGGCATCACGCCGCTCTTTGCCACCGAGAATGCCGACACGTGGTTCTGCATCGAGGCCCATGTGCGCCTCAACGATCCGGGCCAGTCCAACGGCGTCCAGGAGTTCTGGATCGACGGCAAACTGGAAGCGCGACGGACGGGGTTGAATTTCGTGGATACTTACACCGATTACGGCATCAACGCGGTCTATCTGGAAAACTATTGGAACGCCGGTTCGCCCCAGCTACAGGAGCGGTACTTTGACTCCTTTGTCGTTTCTACGAAACGCATTGGATGCCTTTGCGCGACGGAGCCGCGATGAGTCCTGCGACCAGGCGAGATTTCCTCCGGATGATTGGTGCCGGTGTCGCCCCCCCTGGCTTGGCCCCGACGCGGACGTAGCGCGGCGCGCAACGTTGAGAAGCCCAACATCGTCCTGATGCTGTGCGACAACATCGGCTATGGGGACCTGGGCTGCTATGGCAATCGCCTCGTCCAGACGCCGTGCATTGACCGTCTGGCGGCCGAAGGCGTTCGCTGCACTGACTTCTACATCGCTTCGCCGTCCTGCATGCCCTCGCGCGGCGTGCTGTCGACCGGGCGTCATCCCCTGCGCAGAGGGTATCGCCAAATCCGTCGATCTTTCCGCTGCGCAGCCTGGCTTGGCGAAGCGACTCAGAGCCGAGTACGAACGATGGACAGCGGAGGCGGTATCCGGCGGATGGATTCCGCGTCATACCGATGGCACGGGCTGAGACCGTCGGGCCCGGAGGGAGGCTGGGAAGCGGAAGGACGATCGGGCGGGCTCGGCGGAGTGCGGTCCGCTCTGCGTGGTCCATTCCGCGCGTTTGTGCGCAAGAAAAAGCCGGATCGCTGAGACCCGGCTTTCGTCATTTCGTGGTTGCTGAGCTCAGTCGTCGATCTGCCACCAGGCGTTGTCGAAGTAGTGCCACTGGGGCGACGTGATGACTTTGCCGTGGCCCGTTTTGGTCTGGACGAGTTTGGCCGTGGCATGGGTGCCGTCCTCTGAGATTTTGATGCTTTCCAGGCTCACCGCAGCGATGTTCTGGAAATTGACGCTTTGGGCGAACGCGTCGGCCAGGGCCTCGGGGCTGGCGATGCCGCTTAGATTCTGCTGGAGCCGCTGGGCATCCTCGGCGGTGCCGCCGAACAGATTCTCGTCGTATTCCACCTCGCCCTTGACCAGCCGGTAGAGGTAGTCCATGTTGTAGTTAGCCGCATAGGCCTGGACGTCGCCGGCCTCTATCGCGGCTACCATCGCGTTCATCCGTTCTTGCAGGCCGGATGGCACATCCGCTTCCTTCGTTGTCAGGCTGGTTGCCGATGCGGGCAGACTGGCTTTGGGAGCGTTTCCAGCCATGAGACCTTGGGCCACTCCGACGATTCCTGCTACCGCCACAACGCCGCCAACGATCAATTTCACGATCAAGCTGTTCATTTGGGATTCTCCTTGTCTCTGGCGGGCTTGTGACCCGCTCCGATCCATGTTGTCTGTGACTTTCCTATTGATTCGATTCCCGTTTCCAAGCTACGTCG
>CP070782.1:828251-831979 GCA_020346325.1 Phycisphaerales bacterium | reverse complement strand
CTATTCTGTTACCCGGACCGCATGATCTCTTTCAATCAATTCTCCACGACAACTGGGACATCTTCACTTTGCATAGAGCGGTACAGTCATGGCTAACCCGTGGGTTTCAGATGAGCTATGGAACACCATTGAATCGTTGGCCGAAAGAAAGGTTGTACCGGGAGGGTTACGAACCTTCTTTTTCTAGCGACGGCTTGATATCACGACCTCGGTGACAACTGGGAATGAACCATCCAATTGGCCTGAAACACTCCCGTCGACACGTGTTTTCCTTCAGCTTCCTGGCTCCGATATCCCAGTGGCTGTCGTCAGCTACCGAGTCCATACGTCAGCACTTTCAAACCCATTTGAGGCCCAGATGGTGTCGGCACTTGCCTTACTCTACCGGCCCATTCTTGACGGAGCTGGCGATGGCCCCACCGACCTACCGGGCTGACGCCAGAACGACGAGCCAAGGGGTGTCCTCCGGCCGCGGTGGAGCCGAGGCCGAGGTCGGCAATGAGAACCAGAAGCACCGTCCAAATTGTGTGTTAGCAAATGCTTACAATTGCCCGAACGGACTTCAAATCGGAACCTTGCAGGTTCGAGTCCTGCCGGGCGCGTTCGATCATTCACGGGCGAGACGCGGTTTTCCTGCGCGGGTCCGACACCCTGAGGCCGGAGGGGCTCAGGGAGGGCCGCGCGTGCAGGGGGAGCTGCCATATTCGCGCCGAGAATGTGCTCGGCGACAAGCCTTTTCTTGAAACATTCGTTCGCGTTGCGTTTCCAGTATCATAGAGTGGTATGAAGAACATGACTCGTGTCTCTGGGAATTAAGTATGTTCAAGGAAACGAAACTGTTGCAGGCGTCGCGGGCCGGGGATAGAGACGCCTTCGAGAAGATCGTGACGCACTATCAGTCCACGATCTGTGCCATTACCTTCAGCGGGACGGGGCGACTGGATGCCAGTGAAGAATTGGCGCAAGAGACCTTCGTGAACGCCTGGGAGCACCTGCACCAATTGCGGGACCTGGAGGGCTTTCGCTCCTGGCTGTATGGCATCGCGCGCAATGCCCTGCGCAACTATCACCTCCAGAAAAAACCAGCCTCCCTGGAAACAGACCTTGACGAAGTCACCACGGAAGAGACGCAGAATCCCCCCGAGATCCTTATGCGCAAAGAAGAACGGATGATGCTGGAGCGGGCGATCACGCGTTTGCCCGCCAAGTACCGTGAACCTCTGGTTTTGTTTTGCCGGCAGCACCACTCCATTCGGCAAACCGCCGAGGTCCTGGGATTAACGGAAGCTACCGTGCGTACACGCCTGCATCGGGCCCGGAAGCTACTGCGCGAGCAGATGGCGGAGCGATTGGAACAGGTCCTCGAAGAAACCGGGCCACGCAGAGGTTTCACCAAGGCCGTCATGGTGGCCATCGGCGGGGTACCCCTAGGCGTGCCCGCCACCGTCGACGCGGCGACTTCTGTCGCGTCCGGACACGCCAGTGTGACGGGGGGCATTTCCGCTGTACTGGGCGGTGCGGGCGTTAAGATCGCTATCGTCGCAGCGGTCGTCACAGTCGGCGCCTGGGTCTACACCGATCGCAGCCGGGATAGCCTCCCGGCATTCAGCCCGGCTGATGCGACCGAGCTCGCTGCCGCGCCGTCGATTGCTCCTGCGCAGGAATTGACGAACCCCGGCCGGGCCGACCCAGACGCATTCGTCCCAGTCAAAGCTCCCATCCCGAACCAAGGTAAGGACGCGCCGGACGGGTCACAGCCAGACCTGGCAGGAAAAGACGCAGAAGAAGGCCTAGACGAACCGAAACAAACACCGCTCGAGACGATCGTGACAGGAACCGTGCTGGACCGGAATACCCTGAGCCCCGTCGCCGGAGCCAGAGTCGGATTCAAGCTCAGCGAGACCGTCCCCGCGGATTCGCAAGGATGCTTCCGCCTGTCCCACAGAGAATCGCGCGAGGGGGCTTTCGTCTATACTAGGGCACCGGGGTATGCCACGCACAGAATCCTTCTGCGCATCAACCCGGGGCACCGTCAGGATGTTCTGCTCAAGCTTCAGCCCGGCATCGCCCTCGTGGGGACTGTGGTCGATCCCAACCAAGAACCGATAGAGAATGTCCGAGTGCATGTCTACGGCCGTCCTTTCGGCCGCGAAGAGGTGCTGACGAACGATCGCGGACAATTCAGAGTCGAGGGACTGAATCCGGACGATGCTTTCCTCCACGTTTCTGCCAAGCATCCGGGCTATGCCAGCGGGGATTCTGTAACGCCGAAACTGGGACGCCCGGGCGAAGAAGCGTATGCCGAGATCGTCCTGCTACCCAAGCCGCCGGGAGCAATTGTTTGCGGCCAAGTGACCAATGCACGATCGGAACCCGTAGCCCAGGCAACGGTCGGGTGGAGGCACACACGAATCAAGACAACCACAGATCGTGAGGGTCGATACACACTCGATGCTCCCGATGAGGAGCTGCCCTCGCTGTACGTCACTCACGCTGAGTACCCGGGGTTCGTTGGGGATGTCACTGTGCCTCCGGAGGCGAGGGAGATCCGATTAGACGTGCAACTTGAGAATGCCCTGCCTCTGTCCGGCCGCATTGTGGACGACGAAGGCCAACCGGTGGCCCGCGCTAACATCGGAATCAAGTCGTGCCGCGATCAGGACGTTTGGGGGCTGGCGAAGCTTGTCCAGTCGGATGCGCAAGGCCGTTTCATCGTCCCCCGTGCCCCCGCCCAGGCAGACTATCAACTCGCGGTCTTCGGCAACGGAATTGCTCCGACCACCCATGCGGTCAGCGCCGGTCAGGAGGAATGTCTCATTGTGGTCTCACCATCGGCAAGGATCTATGGGCGCGTCATTGATCGCGACACGGGCGATCCCATTTCCTGTTTCCGAGTCAGCACAGAACCCCGAATAGGACGCCCGGGCATGTGGACATGGGACAATCACACCTTCGCGTCGGAAGAGGGCCATTTCGACACCGTTAGTCTGGAGCTCATTCACGACGAGCGGCTGTCACTGACCATAGACGCGGACGGTTACGATCCTTTGACCCTGGATTCCGTGCCGGCCCAGGCGATTTCGGGCGATCCGGACCGGACCGTGTTTCGCCTGCAGCGCAATGAGCGACAATCGACTATCTATGTAGGCTGCGTCGTGGACGATACCGGCCAGGCCATTGCGGGGGCGGAGGTCGGTTTCCGGCTGGACCGGAAGACACTCGATCGACAAGGTTTCTCCCGGGTCATGACGGATACCTCCGGTACCTATATGATTTCTTCCATAGATCCCTACGAGCAGATCTTCTTCGTCCGAGCGCCGGGTTATGCGCTGTACTATGGCCGGATGTCGAATCTCCTGCTCGATATACCGGACATCTTCGCCGACGTCGTACTCGCTCCGACAGCCAGCATCTCCGGCTACGTGTGGGACGAACTCGGTCGGCCTCTCGCGGATAAGCGGGTCCTATCACATCCGGTCGCTCGTTCGCAGGAGGGCAACGAGTTCAAAGCCCTGTTCTGGCAATTATGTCCTGAGGCTCGAACCGACGAAACGGGGTACTATCAACTGACCGACCTGCCCACCGGTGAAGTGACGATAGGCGTACTATGTGACGACAATATTATTGAGCTTTGAATAGCCAAGTAAACGCCTTAGAGTCTGAGATTGGCATGCTGAAAGAACGATCGCAGCAAGGGTGGGTGCGTCTTTGTTTCTTGCAGCGATTCT
>CP070782.1:824200-828151 GCA_020346325.1 Phycisphaerales bacterium | reverse complement strand
GTGTGCGTCCGGATTTTCGGACACTCCCCTCCAGGATCGTCTTCACATCCAACTGCCTGCCGATTTCGCGCGCATCCACGTTCCTATTCTTGAACGAAAACGCAGAGGTTCTCGCAATCACACGCAGGTTTTTGATCTGGCTCAGTGCATTGATGAGTTCCTCTGCCATCCCGTCACCGAAGTACTCGTGGTCCCCGTCCGGACTCCCGTCGTCGAACGGCAAGACCGCGATAGAAGGCGGCACGTCCACTGTCAGTCGACGCAGATACATGAAGGCAACAACGCTCACGCAAACGATGAGAGCAGCGAGTACGGCTGTCATCCTTAGCTTGGTTCGCCTCCACGCGACACGTTCGTTTGATCTACTCGCGTCGCGACGAATGCAGTCTAACTCCGTCATAAATGTCTTGACACTGTCGTGTCGCTTTCCAGGATCTTTCTGCAGCATTTTCGAAAGGAGGTGTTCCAACTCTCTTGGAGTCCCCCCCCTGACATGGCTGAGACGCTGAGGCTCTTCGTGTAGAATGGAGTGCATCAGCGCCTGCTGGGTGGCGCCCTGGAACGGAAGCTCTCCCGCCAACATCTCATAGATCACGACGCCCAGAGACCAGATGTCCGTCCTATGGTCGAGAGGGTCGCCCGCCGCCTGCTCGGGACTCATGTAAGCCGGCGTACCCATCACGCGTCCCGGTTGTGTAATCGTGCTTTGCGGGCCTTGGGTCCCCGCTTCTTCCATGGCCTTGGCCAAGCCAAAGTCCAGCACCTTCACGTTGCCTTCCGGCGTGATCTTGATGTTGCCTGGCTTGACATCTCGGTGAACGATGCCATGCTCGTGTGCCGCAGCCAGCGCCGCCGCGGTCTGACAGGCAATGGATAGCGCCTCGGCCAGCCTCAGCGGACCGGCGGCGATACGCTCTGCCAAGGTCCGGCCGGGAACATATTCCAGGACCAGATAGACCGTGCCCTCTGCCTCCTCGACCTCTTCGTGGATGGTGGCGATATTCGGGTGGCTCAGGGATGCCAGCAGTCTCGCCTCGCGCTCCAGTCGCGAGCGGACTTTCCGCTCGGCCATCAACTCCGGGGGAAGGCTCTTGACGGCGACAGAGCGTCCGAGCGTGATGTCCTGCGCAAGATATACGATCCCCATGCCGCCTCGACCGATCTCCCGCTCGATGCGGAAATGGCCGATCCGACTTCCGGCTTCGAGACGCGGTCCCGGTAAGTCCGCCGTGGGTCCTGCTGCAGGGGGCTTCTTGTTCGCCTGTTCTTCTGCATCACTCATCGGCACTCCCTGCAGTCTCTGCAAGTCACCCGTGTGTGCGTAAAGAACGATGAATCGTGCGGAAACCATTATATCGCCGGCGGGGAGTCTCGCAAACGACAAAAACCGCGGGTAGACCCAGGGCGAGCCACAGCCGCCCATTGCCGTCTGCAATCCTCTTTCCTCTTTGCCTACCCGCCGATTGAGCTTCTCTGCGCGCCGACGGAAAGGGGTACTGGAGCGGGGCTACTCGTACTCCCACTTGAGAATCCACGGGTCTTTGGTTCGTTTCTGGAAGGCCTTGAGCTTGACCTGCATTTGTTTGAGTTTGTCCTGGTGGGCCGGGTCGTGGGCCAGGTTGACGGCCTCGTGCGGGTCGTTCTGCAAGTCGTATAGCTCGAACTTCGCGCGGTGCAGATACGCATCGATCGTGCGCTTGCCGTAGGTCGTATTGCCTCGCTTGAGATTGCCCTGCCAGGTGGCCGAGGCCCACAGGTCACTGGCGAACGGATACTCCAGGCCGTGCGCGATGTTCCAGATCAGTTTGTAGCGCCGCTCGCGCACCACGCGCATCGGGTAGTACATCGTGATCTCGTGGAACGTGTGCGAGGCGTAGGTGGTGTCCCAACCCTCGGCGTGCTGCCGTTCGAGCACGGGCCTAAACGAGCGGCCTTGGAACTCGTAATCGCTGGGCGTCGCGCCGGCAAAGTCGAGAATCGTCGGCGCCAGATCGGCGTAGTTGACCAATCCGTCACAGGCGATGCCTTTGTTCTTCTGTCCGGGCGTGCGGACGATGCAGGGCAGGTTCATGCCGGGCTCGTACAGCGTCGTCTTGGCGCCGGGGAAGGCGATGCCGTTGTCGGAGATGTAGATCACGACCGTGTTGTCGTATTGCCCCGCCTGCTTGAGCATCTCTATCAAGCGCCCGACGCCCTGATCGACGCGCGAGACGGACTGGTAGTATTGGGCCAACTCGGCGCGGCACTCCGGGATGTCGGGCAAAAAGTCCGGGACGACGACGTCCTGCGGATCGTACGTGACTTCCTTGACGCCCGGGTAGCCCTGGTCGCGATTGCCGAAGCGGTCGGGGGCGTGGGGCAGGTCGGTGGCTTTGCCTCCGCCGCGATGAGGATCGGACGTGCAGAAATACAGGAAGAAAGGCTGGCTACCGTCGGCGACGAAGTCTTTGCAGTTGTTCGCCATTTCCGCCGGGCTGCGCGACCCGCCGCGCAGGGCGACGTCGAACTTGTAGATCTCCTCGGGAGCGACGTGGTACTTGCCAATGCGGCCCGTGCGATAGCCGGCCTGTGTCAGCAGCACGGGCAAACTGCGCACGTAATCGAAGCTGATGAAATGGTGATAGCTGTGCTGGTGCCCGTACTGGCCGTTGTAGTGGTTGTAGAGTCCGCTGAGGATAACGGAGCGGCTGGCGCTGCAACTGGCCGTCGTGCAGAACGCATTGGTAAAGCGCACGCCCTCGGCCGCGAGAGCGTCGAGGTTCGGGGTCTTGATGACCGGATTGCCATAACAACCCAGATCACCCCGCCCGTGGTCGTCACTGACGATCAGCACGACGTTGGGCTGTTTGTCCGCCGCGGCTTGGCTTGGCCGGACTGTCCAGGGCGCCAGCGCCACCGCCGCGGCACCGGCCGCACCACGCTGCAAGAATTGCCTGCGATTCACGTTGCTCTGCATGAGAGGCTCCTGCAAACTGTCCCGAATGCCGCCGATCCTACCAGATTCGCCCGCCCGACGCAAAGCCTCTTCTCCCAGCGCCAGTTGCCGTAGGTGTGCCCGAGGTATGCTGGCAACACCCTCCCGTTGTCATGCTGAGCGAAGTGAAGCATCTGGGCCACGGAGGTGAACGTAGCCTGTTCGCATTCTCGACCCAGATCCTTCGTCGAACTCAGGATGACAGAGTCGTTGCCGGGCCTTATCATAATAAGCATGACTCGCTGTAAAAGGAGTCAGTCACCTCCCCCGTGATTACGTCCTGCTCCCCCGTGTCATCCCGTGTCCCTAGATGTCATCCCGAGCCCGTTCGGCCTCGCTCAGAACAGGCTCCGTCGAGGGATCTCGCCGAAGGCAAGCGCGCTCCCTTTGTGGCCAGATATCTCAACTCCGCTTTGCTCCGCTCGACATGACAATGGGGGGCTGGATCAATTCTCATAGATACGGTGTCAACACTCTGCTGCGTTTGTCATCCTGAGCCGGAGGCGAAGAGCCCGCCCTGAGCGCAGTCGAACGGGATCTGGGTTTGTCCTGAGGATGATCGTCAGTCCAGGTTTTTGGCCAGATGCTTCACGTCGTTCAGCATGACAATGCAATACTTGCACAGGCCAGAGTAGCATCATATAGGGGTAAGTCTATTCATTCCTGGTTCGCGGGAGGCTCGGACCGACGGTCCTCCAGCCAATGGTCCAGCAGGATGATGACGTCGGCGATGTCCACCCGGCAGTCGCCATTGATATCGCCCGCGATGATCGTCTCGCAGAGGGGTACCCCGAAATAGGATTTGCTGGCCTGGGCGGTTCGGCCGTAGGCACCCATGTTGATCACACCGCCATTGGGGAAGGGCTCATAACCTAGGGAAGAGTTCGGATCGCCGGCATCGATGCAGGGGCTGGTGACCTCATCGAGCACCCAGACATCGTGCTCGGGCCAGTACCGTCCGCGCTCGCTGCGCACGT
>CP070782.1:819823-824100 GCA_020346325.1 Phycisphaerales bacterium | reverse complement strand
TAAAGAATGTTGCCAAAGATCGATGTTAGTGTCACGTTGGAGAACTCGGCAAGCATGCCATGGCCACCGTTGTCGGCCGCGATGTTATTGACGATTTTTGCACTAATGGCCATGGATTCGCAGAGATAGAAGCCGTCACTGGAGTTTCCGGTGACAACACAGTTCGCCACCTTGGTACTCCCGCCGTCCGTATTGACGACGACGCCGCGCACGAATCCTTGGACCCGGAATCCCACCACGGCTACATTCTGATTGCCCGTGAGGGTCACACCGTCGCCGGTCCCGTCCGGAGATTGAAGCACGGTGACCTCGGGGCCGCGCAGGGCCTTGAGGGTGACGCCCGAGATCACGATATTCTCTTCGTACGTTCCCGGGTGAACGAGGATAACGTCTCCCGGCAGCGAGTCTTCCACCGCCGCCGTGATTGTCGGATACGGAGCGAAGGGATCGTTCTGATTCACCTCCCTAGTCGTCTCTTGGGCGACAAAGCCAGCCATGAGTTCAAAGCTCGTACCCACTAGCGCGATTAGGGCAGCCAACAAATACAACCATCGCCTTCTCATGATCTCTTGCCTCCTTTCGCCTGTGAATGTGATGCACCAATACCAATGGTTTCGCTATCGCACTTCGCAAAATGCGACCTCGTCCCGAGCGCCGATTCGGCTGCGCAGAGCCAACGGCGCCGTTCTCTTCTTGTTTCCGCGAGGCACACCAGTCTCAGAAGTTGCGGGGCCAATTCTTGCCCAAGACTGGAGGCTCGCGGTCTCTTCCGGTGACGGGTGGACGGACGGCGGCGTCGAGATCGACGAGGTCAAGCCCGACAGCTGCTCCGTCAGCGCGCGATGGGGTTTCCCCCACTCCCCGAAGACGGCCTCAAACAAAAGACAACGCCACCGCATCCCCTGTCCCTGCCACTGAAAAACGGCGTGGGGCAAGCCGTCACTTTACCACTAGTCACTGCTCTGAACAACAGTAACGCGTCCATCGGCCGCTGGCACCAGCGCCCCATTGAGACCGGCGGCCAACACGGTCAACGCGGACGTGCTGCCGACGGAGGCGCCGGGGGCAATCTGGAACACGAGCTCCAGCAGACCCCCGCTTCCCATGGTGGCAAAGTTATCCATTGAGACAGACATCGAATTGGCGCTGCGCGTGTATCGTACCTGCGCATTCCACTGGTCACGGGTCAGGCCCGCGCTGGTGACGCCCATGGGCTCAAGGATCGTCGGATCGAACTGGACGCCAAGGGTCACGTGCGAGATTCTGTCCGGGCCGGGATTGTCGAGGACCACGGGGGCATACAGGATTTCGCCGGCAGTGCCTAAGATATCTGCAGGAAGACTTACCTGGGCGCTGGGCAACGGCGCCGCATCTGTTTCGACCACGATGTTATACTGAACCGGACTCATGGTGTTTCGCCTCTCCGGCGTTACCTTGACATAGTAGATCCCGGCATCCAGGCCGATCAACTCCACCAATTCGTCTTCTTCATAATCATTATCAGAGTATCCGATCTGCACTTCTGAGGCGTCGTAGACATGCACCCTGATGTCCTCGTTCCCGTCCCACACATGCTGGTCGGAGACACGGACACGAACCGTTTCGTTGGGGCTGCTCAAGGCAAAGGCAAAACAGTCGCTCGTGTTATCATCCCACACATAGCCACCGACGCGGCGGAAAGGTACGAGCGGAAACGCATCCGAAGTGCCATCTCCAATATCGTCGCTGATCGGGGATGTGGGCGTACCAATCGTCGGTGTCAGACGATACTGGCCGATCTCGTCGTCACGCGAATACACCTTGATGAAATACACGCCGGCGTTCAGGCCGTCGACGTAGATTTCCTCGGCTTGAGTGTCAAGGTTCGCGCTGGTTTGCAGAAGGTTGTGGTAGGCGTCAAAGAGCTGCACGTCGACATTGGCATAGAGCATACGGTCGATAGTCAGGTAAACGAATCCGCGATCCTTCAAGACGACTTGAAAGAAATCTGTGTCGCCGGGGGCGTCGATCATGCCCAGATAGGGATAGCCGTAGGTCTCTGAGCCGTAGGGAATGGCGTGGATCTGGGCCGCCTGGTTGAAGGCGTCGCCGATGTCGCTTCCGGCTGTCTCAACATTGATCGTATAGATCCCGCCGTTGAAGGCATTCTGTCGTTCGCCATAGACGGCGACAAAGTACTGCCCTCTCGAGAGATTCACCTCAATATGCTCAGGTGTCGGCCTGCCGTTGTCCGATTGGGCGATGATCATCCCGTACTCATCGAGTACGCGCACATAGAAGTCCTCGTTGCCGTCCCAAACAAACAAATCGTAGACGTCGACCGTGAAGGGGCCATCCTCCGGCTGGTAGACGCAGAAGTAATCGCTGTCGATATTGTACGGTTGGAGACAGAAAACGGAAGGATTGCCCGGCAACAGGGGCATCGCGTGGGCCAGATCACCGCCGACGTCATCCAGGATGTCGCTGGCCTGGGCAAATTCACAGGTGGCAGTGAACGTATATTGGGCTGGCCCTTCGCCAAAAACGCGTATGAAATACTGGCCCGGGACCAAATCCGCAAGGAAGAGTAGTTCGTCCGCCGATCCGACCCGGCTGGCCGACCCAATCAAGACGTCCCATGCTGTGTAGACCTCCAGGTCCACGTTACCTCCCGCACTAATGTCCGTCAGTGACAACGTCAAATCCGTGTTATAGGGCACATGGCATTCGAAATAATCCGCGTCGTCTGAGTCGGAGAGGGTGCAGTTCGTAGGGAGTTGGTTGACGATCGGAAGCGCATATTGTTTTCGGTCGCCCACATCATCAAAGACCACGGGCGGAAAAACGGTGAACGACGCCTCGATCTTGTAATCGGCACCACTCCACGTATTCGACCTAACGGGCAGTACCTTCACAAAATAGATGCCGCGGGATAGATCAGGGATGTCAATCACATCTGGCGTAGTGTAGTCGTTCGCCGCTTCGGCCACGACGTTCGAATACGTCGTATAGCCGACGCCCACGGAATTCTGTGTCGTGCGAAACAGAGACAAGTGCAATTCTTCTTTGGCGTCGTTGAGGCTGATGTCGTAGAGACGAACTACGAGTCGGCCTCGTGCTGGCACCAGGACCTTGTAGTAGTCGGGCGCGAAGTCGCTCCCGATCGTTCCGCTGACTTCCGTTCCGTACGACAGGAAATAAGCCTCGAGGGGCGAGTCTCCCTCAGCGCCCCGGGCCGCTGCGCCCCAGCAGGCGCAGAGAAGCAGTACGACAGAAACCGTGAGCACATGTGTACCGACATCGTGATTGACCTGGTCCATTTCTCCTTCTCCTTCTCTCCACAGTCTTGGGGTTGTTGTATGCCTTTCGTCCGATCCACCCACACGGCCGGCTATCTCATTCGGTCCGTTCATCAGGCCAAACTATATAACGCCCAGTCCGTTGCTGGGCGAACATCCGGTTCCTCTATACCAGGATGTAGGTCCGAGCCTAGGCGCGTAGGTAGCAAGTGTCTATAGGGAACACTACGTATTCTCGTGTCGCCAATTCCAATGACGATCTGCCGATCGACAAGAAGGTCGACTTGGCGCGCGCGGCTGAATCGTGAAGAGACGAGCGTAGGCCAAACATGAGATGGGAGACCGCAAACGCGAGGAGACAGGTTGGTTCGACCCCACTGCTTTGCGTCGGAGACAGCTACGCGGATTGGGGAGTGCCGTCCTCAGCGTCAGGGACGCGGAACAGAAGCAGCGAGCCAATCGTTGCCGCAAGCACAAAGGAAGAGCCGTATCGATGCACCGCCAGATCATGAAGCCACCCAAGGGGATGGTGGTCGATCATATCAACTGCAACGGGCTGCACAACCGCCGTCGCAATCTGCGGATCTGCACGCAACTGCAGAATTCCCAGAAGACGCACCGGCGCCGGCCCGGCAAATCACGCTATCGCGGCGTGTTCCCGCGCGGCGACAAATGGCAGGCGGCCATCCAGCACGACAGCGAGCAGATGTACCTGGGCCTGTTCGATACCGAGATCGAGGCGGCCAAGGCGCGGGATCGCAAGGTACTGGAACTGGCGGGTGAGTTCGCGGTGCTGAACTTCCCGAAGGCGACGCGGGCATGTCCGGGGGGTGGCTCCGCCGAATAGGCAAATGGTGGGGCAGGCCCCGCCCTGCCAGGGGTGGTCGGTGGCGTGGTCTAGGCGATGGTGCGCGCCTTGAGGCGGGCCCGCCTGGCGGCTTTGCCCTGGAGGCCGGGCGGCAGCATGGTGACGGAGACTCGGGTCCAACCGCTGTCGGC
>CP070782.1:815943-819723 GCA_020346325.1 Phycisphaerales bacterium | reverse complement strand
GCTGTCGAACATGTCCACGAACATCAGCGTGAAGATGCTGCCCATGAAACCCCACTTCAGCGCCCCGAGAACGTTCAGCTTCAAGGCGATCGGACGAACGTTCACGTCCAGCGACACCACCCGCTCGGGCCAGGCGATCTGACCGGTCAGTGCCGCCAGCAGCGTGGCAGCTCCGATACCGATCAACAGCGATCCCCGCATGTTGCGGCTCTCCAGAAAGACCATCACCAGCAGACCCGCCAGCCCGATCAGCACCGTGGGCGTCAGCGGGCCGGCCGAGACCAGTGTGAACTCGTTGTCCACGATCAGCCCCAAATCGGTCAGGCCGATGAACGTGATGAACAGCCCGATGCCCACGCCGATGGCCGAGACCAGCGAGGTGGGGATCGCTTCGACGATTCTCTGCCGCAGTCCGACCAAGGTCAGCAACAGAAAGAATAGGCCGGAAAGAAAGACCACACCGAGGGCCGTCTGCCAATCCATCTTGCCCGAAACCACCAGCCCCGTGAAGATCGAGTTGAGGCCCAACCCCGGGGCCATCGCGATCGGCGCGTTGCCGATCACGCCCGCCAGGATCGAGCCCAGCGCCGAGATGATACACGTCACGGCGATCAGGGCGGTCTTGTCCATCCCGGTCGGCGCCAGGATGTTGGGGTGGGTGAAGATGATGTAGGCCATCGTCAGGAACGTGGTCAGCCCCGCGACGACCTCGATGCGGAGATTCGTCTGCCGTTTGTCGAGTTCGAAGTACCCCGTCAACATTCTGCCCCTCCTTGGACAGCCCTGCCGAGTTGCCGGCCTCCCTGGGTATCCGGCAGCGGCCGCCTCCAAGAACAATGCGAGCGAGAGGACTCGAACCTCCACGTCCCAGGGACACCAGGACCTAAACCTGGCGCGTCTGCCAATTCCGCCACGCTCGCAGACCTGCTTGCCTCCGGACACCGCTCTGAGAGGGCCGGCGTCCAGATGCCGTCATTATGGCCCGGCACGGCCACGGGATCAACCGAAATCCGGGGTCGTAGGCGCCAGTACGGTCAGAACAGGGCTTCGTCTTCCGCCTCACCCTCAGCCTCGGCCTCGGCGTCAGCCTCCTCGTCCGCCGGCTTCGGTTCGTCCTGGTCGGTCTTGGAGATCTTCTCGATACGCTTCTCGGCTTGCTGGAGAATTCCCCGGCAGTGCTTGATCAGTGCCATGCCCTGCTCGTATTGCTCGAGACTGTCCTGGAGCAGGATCTCGCCCTGCTCGATCTGCTCGACGATCGCTTTGAGGCGCTTGATCGAATCCTCGAAGTTCAGTTTGCTGACGTCGTTCTTCGTCTTCTTCTCAGCCATGGAATCGTGTCCTTCTAGAATAGGTCCCATAGGTCCTATACGACCAACAGGACCTATTCCGAACGCCGTTGGCGTTCGGGCTTGCCAGTGACCTTGCTCTCTATCTTAGCCTCGTGGGCCAGTTCCGTCACGAGACTGTCCCCGACCTCGACGTCGTCGGCCGTGCGTACGACGCGCCCGTTTCTTTCGTTTGTCGTGATACTGTAGCCCCGCTGGAGGACCGATCGCGGGTCCAGACCGGCCAGATGTCCCTCCTGGGCGGCCAATTGCATGCGTTTGCCGTTCATCACCGCCGTAAGGGCAGTGTTGCAGCGTGTGGTCATCTGATCCAACCCGAGGGCCGCCCGATCGACACGGCGCTGCAAGGCAACGCCGCTACGGCTCTGCAATTCGCCCAGCACCACCGCCCAGCGGCCCAGCAGGCGATGCGGCTCGATCTTGACGACCTGTTCGTAGAGCGTCTGGAGATCCGCCCGGCCTTCGTCCAGCCGCTCGCGCATGGCCTCGGCCAAATCCGTCGTCAATTCGTCAATATGCTGCTCGCGATGGCGAATCGGCAACAGCGGATTGCGAAAGACCGCGCTGGCCAGGACAGTCTGCAAGTGCTGGGCCGAGAGATCGAGACACGCTCGCGCCTGGCCGGCCAGACGCCGCTGCTGATGGACCAGATCGGCCAGCACATCCCGCATGTCGGGCACGGCCACCACACCCGCTTTCGTCGGCGTCGACGCACGCGCGTCCGCGACGAAATCCGCCACCGTGACGTCGACTTCGTGACCGACGGCGCTGATGATCGGGATTCGCGACGCGAAGATCGCTCGCGCCAGCACCTCCTCGTTGAAGGCCCACAGGTCTTCGAGCGAACCGCCGCCCCGCCCAACAATCAGCAGGTCCAGTTTGAGCCGCTTGTTGCGCCGGTTGAGGTCTGTAATGGCAGCCGCAATCTTGTCAGCCGCACCCTCGCCCTGAACCGGAACCGGGTACAGACAGAGCTTCGTGCAGGGCCAGCGCTGATGCACGCTGTCGGCGATGTCGTGGACCGCCGCTCCGGACTCGCTGGTCAGAATGCCGATCCGCTCGGGAAAAGCAGGGATAGGCTTCTTGTGCTCGTCGTCGAACAGGCCTTCGCCGCGCAGCTTCTTGACCATCTGCTCGTAAGCCAGTTGCAGCGCACCGACACCGGCCGGGTGCATCTCGCTGACGACGAAGTTGTAGCGTCCCTGCGGCACGTAGACGTCGACGAATCCCGTCGCCAGCACGGCCAGACCGTTTTCGGGTCGGAACTTCAGGTTGGCCGCGTTGGAGCGCCACATCGCGCAGGGCAACACCGAATCCTCGTCTTTCAGCGAGAAATAGCAGTGTCCACTGTGGTGCTGCTTCCAGCCGGTGATCTCGCCCTGGACGGTCAGCCGGCCCGGCAGACTCGTCTCCAGCACCTCCTTGACGAGCGCGTTGACCTCACTGACGGTGTACGTGGTCGTTTTCGTTTGCATCCGTCCTCCTTGACGCGCGCCGCACTACTTCACTAACAGCACCCAGTAGTCTTTCGAGGGACACGTCAATCTAAGCTTCTGGCCGGCCTTGACCGGTACGGCCCGCATCCACTCCGACTTCATGATCTTCAGCCAGCGCAGCCGCGCCGAGGGCGGCAAGGAGCCGATCTCCAGTGTGACTTCACCCCCATCCGGGAAATACACGGCGTATTCGGTCCCCGGGTTCGCCAGGCAATAAGCCTCGTTCTCTTCGCGATCTCCGAGCAGATCGTTGTGCGGCGCGCAGGTGAACACGTCGATCTCGCCGAGGAGCATGCGCATGCTCTTGAGATTGGCCTGGGCCTTGTCGCCCAGTCCCAGCCCGGAGTCGGGTCGGTGGAAGCGGGATGAAGCCAGACCACCCAGAACGTTGCGCCAGAATCGTTCCATGCCGTCGCGGTCGTTCCCGAAGCGACCCGTATCAGCCCCATAGATCTTCACACAGTTCAGAGGACGACGCCGGGCCGCGATGCGCTGTCGCTGTTTCTGGGCATTGTCCCAGTGGGTCTGGCCCTTCTGATGGTTGTTCTGCGAGATATCGACGAACGAATAGAGTTCGGGATGGTCGAAGGTGGCGTTGTGCTGGGGATTGGCCAGATCCCAGGCGTCCCACATCTCGGTCGTATGGACCGTCACACCGGCGGCTCTCGCCTTGTCCTTGATGCGCTCGGCCCAGTAGGCGCCCCACGTCGGCTCACCCGATGTTTCGTTGTCCATGCAATAGAGGACGTTGCCATGTTTGAGCGAGTGAGATAGCATCCTGTCGACAAACCGTTGCTGATATTTCAGAATGACCGTGTTGTTCCGCTGAGCGGGCGTGGAGAAAAAGAACGGCTGATCGTTGCGCCCCGGATGATTCGGATAGCGTTCGGCAAAACCCGACTCCGCGTACGTATAATTGACGTTGTTCTTCGGAT
>CP070782.1:811207-815843 GCA_020346325.1 Phycisphaerales bacterium | reverse complement strand
CTCTGCAGCTTTTCCAGAATGTTCATGGCGGTATCCGACGGCGAGGACCTCAATTGCCTGAAGAATTTCTCTGGCCCTGGCATCGCCTTCACTGCGATTCTTCAGCTTGAAGATGCCATAGATGTCGACCCTGCATTGTGGGTACAGGAGTGTACTCACGACGGAATTGCTGGGGAGGGAAACGGTAGAGGCTGTCATTCCCTTGGGTATTTCGAGGGAGAATTGCTCCGCCTCTTCTTCGGATAAAAAACAGGATGTAGTTAGAAGTTGTCCCTCGGAAACCGTTTTTGCCAAAATCCCCCCAACTGCTTGAAGTGGTTCGCCCAGGTAGCTCTGCTTGTCGGCAACCGCTTCCTTGGCCACTCGTACTTTTTTGATGTGTGAAGTCTCGACCTCCAACAAGGGTGGCAGATCTTCGGCTGCCACCAGGACTTCCACTTCTTGCGGAGTCCGCATCTGAGGGATCATACCTGCCAGGGTCGCAGCTGCTGCCGCGGCCAAACAACCTAGAAGGACTAATACTACGACGGCCAGCCTCATTCCCTCGTCTCCTTTCTTCCCGGTAGGGGAGAATTGTGGTTTTCGTTCCCGTCCAAGACAGGTACGTCGAAGCAGCAGAACGGTCTTTTGAGGTCCACTGCCCAGATACGACCGGCCATGGCTCCACGCATGGATACGCACCGGCAAGGTCCAGGCTGCGCCGAGTCTGTACAAATATGAGGATTTTCAGTGCAGGGGGCCAAGGCCGCCCTGTGAAGGACGGGAAGAACCGCTGGCCCAACCGTATGGCACGGGTCTGTCTCGCGCCCGGCTACGGAGGCGGATCTACGACCTGCGGCGTTGTTCGATGACGGTCCGGGCCTTCCCGAAAAGTCGGCTGAGGGAATCCGAGATCCACGTCTCACTTGCCAAACGTTGGAGCGATTTGTTCAGGTCCGTGGAAGAATGCGTGGTGATGTGGGTGCCGTGAAACAGGAGTGCGGCGGCAATGGCGGCGTAGTAGATGGCATTGCCGACGTGACGCTCGGGCGTTGAATTGGCCGATTCCGAGATTTTTCGGCCGTGGTCCTTGATTCTTCGGATCAGGGCCAGATCGGTGGCTGGATCGAGAAGAAGTTCGCCTATGGGGTCGCCGGCAAGATCGGCAATGGCGCAAGCCATTTGGGTCTGTCTCGCCGGAAGTTCGTCAGATTGGGCTTCGTAGAGCGAAAGCGTCTCGGCCAGTTTATCGCGAAGCAGTTCCGCCTTGACCTCCGGTTCGTCCGGTCTGGCATCGGGCTGGGGACGCTCGGCCGCAATCTGTAGAAGCCGGATCACCTTCTCCGAGTCCAGTCCGAACGTTATCGCTTTTTCCGCTTCCTTCATAGCCGCTGTTACCAATCAGACCGCTTGAGTCATTGCCGTTATTCGATGTGCCTTCATGTACGCGGATACGCCAAGTGGCGCCTTATGCTGCGCGGCCCGTCGCGAGAATCTCCAAAAGCTCTGCGAATTCCTCATCGACCTGCGCATCGGATCCGAAATATTGCCGCAGGACCCTCCTTATCAGAACGGCAAAACGACGCTTGATGGTGATGAGCATGTTGGAGGCCTGTTTCTCGGAAGCGATGCCGCATTTCTCACAGATTTCCGACAGCGAGGGTTCCTCTGCACCGTGGAAGATAGGCAGGAGGATCTTGCGGCGAAACACCTCCCAATGCGTAGGTCGGCCGCTGCCGCAATATTCATCCTGGATCTGAGCCAGTACCTGATCGAGGATGTTGGTGGCCCAAGCGTAGTGAAAGGCATGCTCCGGAGATACTCCCGCTTCGCCTGCCGGCATGTCAGGCAGGCCTTTGGTCTCCAACGATACGAGCCCGGTGGCGGGCCGCCTCTTCCTGGCATTCTCCTTGCGATAAACGCTGGTCACATAGCGGTTCAGGGCTGTCAGAAGAAATGTACGGAAACGCCCCTTGGCTTCATCCGCCTGTTGGATCAGTTCACGGCCCAGAACGACCTCACAGAAGAAGCCTTGGGTCAAATCTTTCGCTTCATCGTTGGAACAACCTTTCCGTCGCAGACACCAGTAGACCGGCTTCCAATAACGCTGCATGAGACTGTTGACACTGGCTTGACGCCGCTCTTCATCGTGCGTTTTCGCCCTCTGGATTTCGGTCCAGTGGGTCGTCTGAAACGCGCGCTGTCGTCCCCCCATCGTTGTATCGTTTCTGCCTTTAGACATCAGTTTCCGTCCCACGAAGAACATAGGGTTAAGGAGGTCCAGTGCCGCCACCAAAGGACGGTTCTCAGGTGACCTGCAGATACTCTATCCTCATACTCCGATGCGTTCAATATCATACGTCTGACCAGAGTCACCGGAGTGAGGCGCAAGGCGATCTACCTCATCCACCCAACGCAGATGAATCAGCTGACAGTTCCACATCGTGCGTGATAATATTCCTTGCGAGAGTAGGGGTATGTTCTGCGCGCGTGGTGCGCTGGGGTGTGACAAAAGACCTAATCCATACAGGGAAAGGATAGAATTGTGGCGTGGGGGAAGTAGTGTGCGCTTTGGTGTGGCTTTTTCGGGGGGCGGCCTTGACAGGGCGCGGGGTGGGCCGGTATAGTCGCGGCTCACGGTACATAGTAAACCGATGCGTTGCATGAGCGACGAGCGTCTGCTCGATAGGGTTGTGTTGACGAGACGAAGCAACCGGGGGGGATGGGGGGCCTGAAAGGGGCACGTTGGACTATGGACCTACCGGTCATTGAGACACCTGTTTTCCCACGCTGGGTTTGGATGGAGGAGATCACCTACTCCCACATCCCGATCGCCACGCTGGTGACGGCGTACATGCTGCTGGCGCCGCTGTTCGAGTACATCGGCTACCGGCGCCACGATCCGCGCTGGGAGCGCCTGAGCAAGAGCCTCATCTGGTTCGCCATGATCCTGTTCGGCCCGGGCGCGGCGCTGGGCACGGGCATTCCGATGTTCATCATCGGCACGTATCCGGAGTTCTGGTCGCGCTGGGTGAATCTGTTCTTCTGGCCATTGATCGTCCAGTTCATCTTCTTCCTGGTCGAGGTGTTCTTCCTCTTCTTTATGTACTACCTGACCTGGGACCTCTGGCAGGGCGCCAAGAAGAAGCTGCACATCTGGATGGGGGTCTGTGCGGCGACGTGCGGCTACCTGGTGCAGATCGTGTGGGATTCGCTGGGCGGGTATATGCTCACGCCGGGGGGCGTGGCGCTGCCCGGGGTGGATCAACCGGTGGCGTGGTCGTTGCCGGCCATGCTCAATCCCAGTTTTCCTTTCCTGTTGTTCCATCGGACCTTCGGTAATTTCAGCTACGTCATGCTCCTGACCGGAGGCGTGCTGGCCCTGCGGTACATGGGCCAGAGGCGCAAGGACCCGAACAGCGAGAACACGCAATACTTTCACTGGGCGGCCGGCGTCTGTTTCATCATCGGTTTCTTCGCTTTCTTCGCGCAACCGGTCATCGGCTGGTTTTATGCCCGCGTGATCCAGCGAGAGGCGCCGGTGGCGTTCATGGCCATCATGGGCGGGCATTCGAGTGCGTATTTCATCGCCAAGATGATCGCCATTTTGATTCTGCTGGTGGTCGGCGGCACGTTCGTCGTCAAGCGTTACGGCAGCAAGTCGGTGGCCTGGGGGGCGACGGCCGGGCTGCTGATCGTGCTGCTGATCGTCATGATGCATCCGCCGCTAATGTGGCTGGGGCAGAGCGCCGCGGCGTGGCGTGTGGTCAGCACGGGCGTGGTGCTGGCGATCATCGGCTGGCTGTGGCGCAGCCGGGGCCGAGGCGATCCCAATCGCAAGGGGTGGCAGTGGGCCATGTTCGGCGTGGGACTGGCGGCGTTCTTCGCCTTCGCCATGGGCGGCTTTTCCCGCGAACACATCAAGAGTCCCGACACGGTGTACGGCGAGATTGTCAAGCCCGAGTGGACGGACTATGAAGCGGATCGCTATCTGGTTTACCAGAAATGGCTCGAACCTCGGGAACTGGTGCCGGCGGACCTGGACCGGCAGCGGCCGGAGAGCTGGCGGAGTGAAGTCGGGCAGGCGCGACGGGAAGGGCTCGAACTGACCGACCAGGAAGCCGAGCGGATTATCACCTATCTGGAGGAGCATCATTGATGATTCTCGCAGCCGTACGCAATCCGTTCATTCAGTTCCCCGGCGGGGCCAAATGGTCCATCGGATTCCTGGGGATTTTCCATGTGGCGGTCGGTTCGCTGGCCATCGGCTTTGCCTTCATCGTGACCGTGCTGCAGCTCATCGCCTACTACCGCAAGGACAACCGCTACGATCTGCTGGCCAAGCGCGTGCAACTGTGGCACGTTTGCATCTACAATATCGGCACGATCAACGCCATCGGGCTGGTCTTCGCGCTGAGCGGGCTCTATCCGCAGTTCTGGTCGCAGATCTTCACGCAGTTCTTCTGGACGCTGATCGTCGAAGAGACGCTGTTTCTCATGCTGGCCACCACACTGACGTTTCACTATTTCTTCTGGGACGATATGTGGGGGCACAAGAAGCTGCACATTTTCATGGGCGCGATGCTGACGCCGTTTTTCTTCCTTCAGTTCTTCATCATCAACGGCATGGGTGCGTACATGCTGACGCCCGGATTTG
>CP070782.1:807443-811107 GCA_020346325.1 Phycisphaerales bacterium | reverse complement strand
ACCGGCCTGGCAGAGATTAGTTTCTTCCCCGACCACTTGAAACTGTATCGAAATATCTGCTCGTACGGGGGCCCGGTATGGGTCCGGGGCAAAGTGACCGAGCACCTTGCTTCGATTACCTTGGAAGGCACTGAGTGCGGCAAAGTCGCATAGAAGCCCCATCTGGATCTCGTTTTCCCGGTGTTGGGCCGGACAAGGAAGGGGCCCTTGGGCCGCGTCTGAACGTCGTGCACTTTCTCTATCCAACTCTCTGTCCTTTGGTTGTCAGGAGCCCGGGGCCATCGTACAATATCGGGCGGGACCACAGACGATAACTCTGAGACAGGGGAACACTCATGAAAAGGCGATCATTTCTCAAGACAGTGGGCGGCATGGCGGGAACCTGTGTGTTCGGAGCCCAGACATTGCGCGGACTCGACGCCGTCGCTTCGGAATCCATGCGGCAGGTCACCGTGGGGCTTCCCCGCCGCGTACTCGGTCGGACGGGCGAACGGATCTCGGTGGTGGGGTTCCCCGGGCTGGCCCTGACGCATTACGATCAGGCGACGTGTACCACCGGTCTGCACAAGGCCTTCGACCAGGGGATGAACTACTTTGATGTCGCTCCGGCCTACGGTCGTGACGGTGATTGCGAGATCAAGATGGGCATCGGCATGCAGGGGATCGATCGCAGCGGTGTCTTCCTGGCCTGCAAGACCAAGATGCGTGACAAGGAAGGGGCCCGGCTGGAGTTGGAGCGGTCTCTGAAGCGACTGAAGACCGACCATTTCGATCTCTACCAGATGCATGCCATCTTCACGCCGGAAGAAGTCAAACAGGCACTGGGGCCGGGCGGGGCCATCGAGACTTTTCTCAAGGCCAAAGAAGAGGGCAAGATCCGCTACTTCGGTTTCTCGGCCCACACGACCAAAGGGGCGCTGGCGGCCTTGAAGGGTTTCCGATTCGATACGGCCATGTTTCCTATCAGTTTTGTTGATTACTATCGCATGGATTTCGGCAAACCGGTACTGGAACTGGCGGCCCAGCAGGGAGTCGCGGTCCTGGCGATCAAGGCCATGTCCAAGGGCGCCTGGCCCCCAGGGGCGGAACGAACGCGTCAATGGTGGTACCGGACCACGGAAACCCAGGATGAGGTGAATTTGGCGGTACGATTCGCCCTTTCTCAGAAACCGGTTGTCGCGGCCATTCCTCCGTCCTTTCTCGATCTGCTCGACAAAGCGGTCGAGGCCGGGAGAGGTTTTCAGCCGATCACCAGGGCAGAGACCGCGAGATTGCGGGCGATGGCCGATGAAAGTCTGTCCCTGTTTCGTGGTGCCGAAGAGCGCGTGGCACTTGGAGATTCACAACGCCCGTCCTTCGGACGGCACTGCCCCCACCACGAATCTTCGAGCTATCCCGTCTAGTTTACTGCGCCATCGGACCCTGCCGGGGGTGACACCTCGGCAGGGACATTCCTTCTTTGTCGCGACAGGCCGACGGTCGCCTGTGGATTTGTCGGCTCTGGCATTTCTGTGACATGAATTGTGAACCGGCCGGGGAACCGTGGCGTAAGGCCATGAGTCCTTGCTCGAGTACGCAACGGAGGTGGCTGACACCTGCCTGCGACTGCCCCTCTGTTTCGTGTCGGAAATTCGCTGTTGGAGCCAACGGAGGAACCTCTGAGATGCCGCTAAATATCGACAATAATTACGTATTTTCCACAATTGGCGCCGCTCGACGAGCTCTGTATAAGGGGCATGTCACGCGGTGAACGGACCTCGCCGGCGCCTTGGGCCCGGCGGTGAAAATGGATCAGGGAGGAACTGGCATGGAAGTCGCAACGGAGGCCAAAGTTTTCTCAGGGGGCGAGTGGTTACGGCTGAGGGACGATCTGGCGCTGCCTCCGCGGCAGGCCGCGGTGGTCGAGCAACTCTTCCTGGGGCATTCCGACAAGCAGATTGCCTACGAATTGAACATGTCTGTAGCGACGGTTCGCACGCATATGCGTCGGCTGTTCTCCCGATTCCATGTTGAAGACCGGTGCGGATTGGTGGTGGAGGTCTTCACGTATTTCAGGAGGCAATATCAACCTTGCTGATGTAGTTGGTGTTGATGACATCGATTGTGATGACATTGGAATTGACGACTTGCGAAAACCATTCGGCATTGTCACTATGACGCGACAAGGGAGATTAGCTGTGTTTGTGGGTGTCGTTTTGGCATCAAGAATGGAGGAGGAGGGCACGCGGGTGTCCGAGTAGTTCGGGAGTAGGGTGGTGGTGTTCTGCCGGAACTCTGAAGTGGTGCTTGGACGTAGTCCTGCTCCGGCAGGCGCTAGGAAGGAGAAAGGGATGTTGTTTATTCTGAAGCGGGGCATGTTTGTGGTGTGGCTGGTGGCGGTGATGGTCAGCCAGAGTGTGAGCGCGGCGCCGACCTCGGATGAAGCGGTCGATCTGCTGGCGCGGCCCCTGGACGAGAACCAGGTCAAGGAGGGCAGCCACGCGGGCGTGTGGGATCTTGAATTGTCACTGATGGGCCCCATAACGGGCGGAATGGCCTGCGCCTATGAATGGACGGAGAACCCGGATTATTGGACAGCGGCCGAGCTCGGCGGCTACTACATTCTCTGGATCGCGGATGTCCAGGGCAATCTCTTGGGTGACGAAGCGTATTGCTTCGTGCAGCTGAGTGAAGCCAGCGACGATCCCGCGAGCAACGTGTGGCGGTCCGCGCTCGATGAATGGTACTTCAGTATGAGGCGGCCGGGCTACGAGGAAAGTACCTGGGACTATCTCGACTATTTCGAAGAGATGGACCCTTCCACCGCCGTCTTCTATATCGCCCAGCATGCGGTGGGGGCGTATTACGTTGACGACATCGATAAGAAGATATGGCGGCAGGGGCTGATCAAGTACCTGTCGCGCGTCGACGACGAATCGAGCTTCCCCGTCATGGCCCTCGGTGTTGCAACCTGGGCCTTAGCCGAGATCGGGGCTTTGGATGGCAGTGCTGTGAGTGTCTACCATGGGGCCAAGCCGTACTGGGACGGTGTGAGTCTGCGTGATCTGCCCAGCCTGCTGGCCAGCCATCAGGTGCCTGAGGGCGAGCCGTTTGCGTCCAGCTTCTATTGGCGCTTCGACCATACTTCCGGCGGTACCGGCGGTGTCGTGGCGGGGTATACAGAGGACAGCATCTACGGAACACTGGGGCTGGTCGGTGTGGCGAATTACGCCAGCAGGAAGGGCGAACCGAATGCGGTTCCGGAAGAGCAGAGCGAGGTTCTGGTAGACGATCTGGACAACAAGATCGGGGCCGCGCAGAGTGCCCTCCTGGAGGGTATCGATGAGGACGGTCAGGTGTATCAACATCTGTCGCTTTCCGGGGAATCCTACGATACGTACGCCGGAGAGATGTTGCAGGTGCTCTGGAGTGTGAAGGAGTACCTGGATGCGAAGGCAGAGGCGGAGGCGGGTTTGGAACTGGAGATAGAAGCGCAGTAGGGACGCGTGGTCTGCTGCGTGCGGATGGTTGATGTGAGAGAAGGGATGGAAAATGCCGGCGGCCGCGTGGGCTGCCGTGTGTACCGATGACAGAGATTACATGACTTTGGCTAAGTAAGGAGGCATCCTATGGAATGTAAAAAAGTCATCGTGGTCTTGTTGATTCTGGGAATTCTTGGTGGGGT
>CP070782.1:801351-807343 GCA_020346325.1 Phycisphaerales bacterium | reverse complement strand
CTGCCCTACGACCGCGAGCCGACGGGATTGGCCGAGGGGTTCACCGCCGCTTCGATTGACCGAGCGAGGCAGCGCCTCGCCGAACTGCGTACGCTCAATCCGGATGCGCCCATTTTGGCGGAGCTCTACTTCTAAGAGTATCGCGAAACCTGGCTGCCCGAAGACCATCCGTGGTGGCTGCGCCGCGACGGCCGGCGCCAGCAGTTCTGGCCCGGGACGTATCGCATGGACTGGAACAATCCTGAGTACCGTCACCATGTGGTCAAGCTCACGGCGGCGCTGGAAGAGATCGGATTCGACGGCGTCTTCTACGACAACCTGCGCGACGAGCCCGGACCCTGGGTGGCGTTCCTTCGGGAGGTGCGTCAGGCGGTCGGCGATGATTTCCTGATTCTCGCCAATGCGGGCTACGCCGTGGGTCGGCACGATTTCGCCGCGCCTTATCTGAACGGCATGATGTACGAATCGGGCTGGAGCCATAAGCGGACTGAGTGGGATGACTGCATCCGTAAGATGCAGCACACCGAATCGCTGCTGCGCGAACCGAAGATCAGTCTGATCGAGCGGTTCGAGGAAACCGGCTCTCGCGCCGGTTGGCCGGGCGACCCCAACCGAGGCAAGAAGCCGCCGGCCGATCCGCAGGCGCGACGGTGGAGCCTATGTTTCGCGCTGACGGTGGGCAATTTCTACTATCTGTTCTCCGACAACACCAGCCACCAGCACGACTGGTACCCGGAGTACGATACCAAGATCGGCCTGCCCGCCACACCGGCCGCACGTATCAACGCCTACGTCTGGCGCCGCCCATACGACAAGGCCCTCGTGGTGGTGAATCTACCCGGCGCCGCCACGCCCTACAAAGTCACGCTGGATGCGCCCGCACGCGACACACTGACCGGCCGGACAGGAACGGCATTCACCATCCCCCCCGGCGACGGCATGATCCTGTTGGAGGAAGAATAGAACTGCGGCCCATGGGGGTAACCGCATGGGCCGCAAGTGACATTTCGAATTTATATACTTCGGCGTTGGTGGATCAACTGCACCAGGGGCGGGTGCGGTCTTCGAGGTTGCTCAGCACCTTGTTGAGGATCATGGCGTCCTCGGCGATCTCGAAATCGAACATGCCGGCCAGGGTGTGGTCGGCGCCGTTCTCGAAGACGTACTTGAACGCATCGGCCGGTGGGATCGTCCCGGCGGCCATGACCTTGAACGCAATCCAGGGCTTCGTGACCTTGCTCATGACCTCGATCGTCTCCTCCGGGTCCTTGCACCAGTAGCCCGGGAACTCCTGATAAGGTCGTACCAATTCCTCCTTCTTCGGGGCGCTAGGGTAGTTGTGATGGTGGAAGGTCTTGATGTAGAAGTCATTGGGGATGCCGGCCTTCTCGCAGGCCACGACGACGCGCAGATCGTGGGCGCCGACACCACAGGGGACGCCGTGGTCCTTGGCGATCTCGACGGCCTGGCGAATGAAGTCGACCTTGCCCTGGGCGAGCAGAGCATCGGAGTGCACGCCCCAGACGTAGAGGGCCTCGGAGCCTTCGTCGACCAGTCCCTTGACGTCGTCGGCGTACTTCTGCATGCCGGGTTCGGGCGGGGCGGTCGGGCAGATGATCCACTGCATCTTGCCGCCGTGGCGCTGGCGATAGCGCTTCAGCATCGGGACGATGCCGGGCGGGTTATGGATCGACAGCGTGTTGATGCCGTACGATTCGGCCAGGGCCATGGTCTCGTGGATCTTCTCTTCCGTGTTGTAAGCGGCCGTGAGGTTGTAGACGTACTTCAGATCCCGGCTGTGGGTGTAGTGGGTCAGGAGGTTGCCGCCGAGCAACATGCGGCTGATCGTCAGGTCGCCGATCTTGCCCGCCGGCATGGTCCCCTTGGAGTTGGGCGCGACCGTGACTTTGAAGTCATTTGGTGTAGCGCCCTGGGCGGTATTCATGGCCGCGGCGCCGGCGGCGCCGGCGGCCAGCGAGTGTTTCATGAAACTACGACGATTCAAATCCGATGACATAACACGGTCCTCCTTTTCTGGAGAGGAATCTCTTTTACGCTACCACGCACACGGCTCATTCGATCACAGGACTCCGGCGGCCCAGCGGATGGCCTGGCCGACGAGTTGACAGTAGTTGGGGTTGGCGTAGGCCTTGCCGTCGTGACCGCCCTGGAGAAAGACCACGCGGGCCTTGCCGTAATCCGGCCGCGTCCACCCGATAGTCTTGTCACTGGTGGCGTGGTCGGTCGTCAGCAAAACTTGATTGTCCTCAGCGAACCAGAGGCCATGATAGGTCTCGTCGTGAATGGCGAAATCCTTCAGGCCGCAGGTGATCGGGTGGTCGCTGTCGGCAATCTGGACGGTCAGGTCTACGTCGTGCTTGAAGGTACCCGTCTTGAACGCGACGCCATCGATGGTCTGATCCGTCAGGGGATATTTGGCGCCGATGATCCTGCGATACTCGTCCCAGTTGGGATAAGCGCCCTCGGCATGATGCAGCGCGACCAGGCCAACACCTTTGTCTCTCAACAGAGCCTTGAAATTCTCCTGGCGCTTCGGCGAGATATCCTTGCTCATGTTGTAGAGCACGATGACGTCGTAGTCCCAGTCGGAGATGTCTTCGAACAGTTCGCTGTGATCTTTCTGAATAGCCTCGACATAGTCGATGTCGGCGTAGCTGTCGAACATGGCGAAGAACGGCTCGCGTTCGAAGTCGTGTCCGCCCGTGACGACGACGGCCTTGATCGGCTCCAGCGGCTTGACCATGATGTCCCTGTAATAGACGATGCTCTTGGGATCATGGCCTTGCAGCGCGAACGTGCCATGAGAGACCTTCCGGCCCGGCATGTTCGGATAGCCTTCTTTGGCGACGTTAGGCGGCTCGGTGTACTTGACCGTGGTCTCGCCATTGACGCGGATCTCGATGCTCTTACCGCGGACGATGATGTGTTCGGTGAACCATTCGCCATCCTTGGAAGGGGGCTGACGCACGTCGTCGACCGCGTACAGACCACCGGTCTTGCGCCAGTCGCTGTGCGTATTGTTGACCTGAACTTCGTAGCCCTTGTCGGGCCAGCCGGTTTCCTGGTATTCGGTGTGGAAGTAGATGCCCGAGTTGGAACCCTTCTCGGTCTTGACGTCGGCCATGAACTCGAAGTTGGTGAAGTCGGCGTTGTTGACCGGGCCGGTATAGAACAGGTGACTGCGCGGCCCGTGGGCGACGATCAGGCCGTCCTTGACGCTGAAGGTGTCTTTGTTCTCACTGGCCTTCCAGCCGTCCAGCGATTTGCCATCGAACAGCGAAACCCAGCCGGGGGAGTCGAGTAGGGGCCGGACAGCGATGTTGGCATAGTAGACCAGGCTCTTGGGATCGTGACCCTGAATGGCAAACGTGCCGCGGTCGATCTTGCGGCCGCCCCGGTCCCAGCCGCGCGGCTGAACCCAATCGACCGTGGTCTTGCCGTCGATCTTGATGATAATGCGGTCGCCCTCGACCTTGATGTAGTAGCGGAACCACTGGCCATCAATGGACGGGGCGTCGTCAATCACATCCTGCACGCCGTAGAGACCGCCCGTCTTCTTGCGGTCGCTGTGCGTCGTGTTGACCTGGCATTCGTAGCCTTTGCCGGGCCAGCCGGTCTGCTGGTATTCGGTGTGGAAGTAGATGCCTGAGTTCGAGCCCTTCGTCGTCATCACGTCGGCTCGGAACTCGAAGTTCCTGAAGTTCGCGTTGTTGACCGGACCGACATAAAATAGATGGCTGCGCGCGCCGTACACGACCAGCTGCCCTTCCTTGACGCTGAAGGTGCCTTGGTTCTCGCTGGCCTTCCAGCCGTCGAGTGTCTCGCCGTCGAAGAGCGAGATCCACCCTTCATCGGCAGAGACGGCGCTGCCCGCGCCGAGCGTGACGCAGACCAGCAATAGAATTGTGGTCGTCTTCATCATGTTGTGTGTCTCCTTAAAGGTCTTAATGGTCGATCTCAGAGCCGCCAGGGACTGCGCATGGCGCGCATGAGGCGGCGATTGGCCGTGTCGTTATTGGCGAACCGCTCCGATGCCGGGTCCCAGCGCAGCTTCTCTTCGAGGTGGATCGCAATGTCACTGATATGACAGAGTATATCAGCCTGGACGGCAGTATCAATCGGGCAAATCGTCTCTTGCCGCGACTTGACGCAGTCCAGCAGGTTGCGAGCGTGGTTGTTGCTCTCGTAGAGGCGGGTGTCGTTCGGGCCCCACTCGATGTCCAGCAGTTCCTTCGGGTGGGCGTTGATCCCGGAACGATCGACGTGGACCCAGCCGTCGGAGCCTTCGAAGGCGGTGCCGTGATCGGTGGTCCGCCCGTAGCGCTGCTTCCACTTGTCGGGGTAGGGAGCGCCGGTGAAGTTCATGGTCACGCCGCTGTCGTATTTGGCGGTGATGTCCCAGTTCATCGCGGTGTCACAGACACCCTCGGGGTCGGGCCAGACGCCTTTGCCCGCGATCTCAACCGGACAGGTCACTTTGTCACCGCCACCCCACAGGGCGATGTCGAGAGGATGCACGCCCCATCCGGCGATAAAGCCCAGCGCATAGTCGGAGATGAACCACCACCACTGGTTGGAAACACGGTTCGGCGTGTGCGGATGGTACGGGGCCGGCCCGAGCCACATGTCATAGTCGACCCCGTCCGGTGCCGGCACCGGACTGCGCGAGCCACCCGAACTGCTGCCGGGCGACCAGACGTTGATCGTGTGCAGCCTGCCGATCCGCCCGTTGTGGACCAGCTCGCAGGCGAAGCGGAAGTTGCGATTGGAGCGCTGCTGCGTGCCGAACTGGAAAATGGTTCCATAGCGATGACACGCCTGGCGCAGGGACTGGTCCTCGGCCAGGCTCAGGCCCATGGGTTTTTCGAGATAGATGTCCTTGCCGGCCCGCGCTGCTTCCAGCGCGACCAGGACATGCCAATGGTCGGTCGGAGCCGCCAGAATTACGTCAATGTCGTCACGGGCGATGATCTCGCGGAAGTCCGTGTAGACCGCACAGTCGTCGTTGCCGTAGTGCTTGTTGACGATCCCGGAGACCTCGTCCCGCCGCGGCTTTTTCAGATCGCAGATGGCTACCGCCTGGCAATCCTTCTGGGCCAGGAAGTTCCGCATGACGTACGTCCCCTGGGGCCCGACGCCGACACAGCCGACCGTGATGCGCCCACTGGCGGCGATGCCGCCGGCCTTGCCCAGCGCCGCCGGGCGCACGACATACGGAAAACCCACAGCCCCCAGGGCCAGACCCGTTACCCCTTTGAAAAAGCCCCGGCGTGAAAGACGCGTCTGCTCGGCCATCTCAATCCTCCTTCCGGCTCTCAAACGGTTCCGTGAAACGAAAGCTATAACCCCGTTAGTCTAAACCACCCACCCTGCCCCGGTCAAACCAAAAGCCTCTCGACCAGCCAAAGGAGCGCGATTCAGGACCGTGGCAAGATTATCGCTGTTGGGGACTTATCGATGTCATCCCGACCGAAGGCCTGTTACTGGCAGGCCGCAGCGGAGGGATCTCCCGGAAATGGATGGCGCGCCTGGTCCGCAACGAGATGTCTCGACTGCGCTTGGCTCCGCTCGACACGACAGAGAGCGGATGGCAGCGGCAAGCGGGAGCTTGCCGATGGTTCCCTTTCCCTGATACGCATCGTGCACGGGGCACTGCGCTCTAGAAACTGTAGCGGACGGCGAGGTAGGCGTTGGTGTTGTCTTCGAACTGGCCGAAGAAGGTGTAGGGCTCGTCGCCGAAGAAGATGTTGGAGCCGACCTCGACCGCGAGACTGTCACTGGCCTTGTAGTTGGCGATCGGACGCATATAGACGTCCTCGTCGGAAGGCGAATAATATGTAAACAGCGAGAGTCTGAGGTTCTGGTTCATCAGCAGCTTGGTCAGGCGCAGCGTCGTCAGGTGGCGGAACTCGTCGCGTTTTGGCATGCCGCCCGGCTGGTTGTCTTCATAATCATCGTAATCGAGCATCTG
>CP070782.1:798301-801251 GCA_020346325.1 Phycisphaerales bacterium | reverse complement strand
GGTCTCGGTAGCGATATCGAACTCGAGCACGCCCGAGCCCCAGACGCCGAGGTACATCTTGCCGTCGTTGTAGGAGCAGCCGTAGTTCCAGATCTCTTCCATCGGCGCGTTCTTCTCGGTGTAGATCGTCCATTCGCCCGTGACGGTGTTGTAGCGACTGGCTCCGGCGGTCGTCGCCGCCCAGACGTTGTCGTGCTCGACCGCGACGCCGTAAACCACGTCATTGACTAGGCCGCTGTTGAGCTGGTGCCAATGGTCGAAGCGCCCGCCGCTGAAGCGCGCCAGGCCGCCTCCGAAGAGGCCGAGCCATAACTCGCCCGTCTTGGGGTTCATGTCCAGCGCCGAAACCACGCGCCAGGGCAGCCCATCTTTCTCTTGCCAGCTATCGATCTTGCTCGTGCGTTTGTCGATGCGGGCCAGACCGTCTTCGGTTCCTACCCAGATATTGTCGCCGGCCGCCTCGACCGCAAAGATGTGATCGTTCGGCAACCCATCCTTGACGGTGAAATGCTGCCAGTCCGTGTAGACGTAAGGCAGGCGGGCCGTTGCCACGGCCGCGCACAGCAGCGTAGCCAGAATGCACATCACCGGATGTCTCAGATGTCCCATATACACCCTCATTTGTCAGAAACAGACCACAGCCAAACCAGCCGGCATCCGTGCGCTACCAGCGACTCCGCCAGAGTTGTCATCCTGAGCCAACAGCGAAGAATCTGGGCCTGGCATGAGGACGACCGTCAATCACGGTCTGGAGCCAGATACTTCACGTAGTCCGCCCTGAGCGCAGTCGAATGGGTTCAGCATGACAATCTTGCGTTCACCTCGGTCATTAGCACATCACACTTGTGCAAGCTCACTTACAATGTCTTCACGTATTCGATCAGATCGTTGAGCTGATCTTTCGTCATATCATTGGTGACGCCGTGCTGGTCGTCCGGATTGTACACCGTCCAGATCTCCTCCAGCGTCGGCGCGATACCGTTGTGCAGGTAGGGCGCCGAGTCGTAAATATTATTCAGATGCGGCGTATCGAAATCCGACTCGCGATCAAATTTCTGTTTGGTCCCGATGGTGTGACGCTGCCGATCCGTATACAGAGGCGGGCAGTGACACGTTACGCAACGGTTGTCCTTCGGAATCACGCGTCCATCGTTGGTCATCGTGCGTTCGAACATCGCCTTGCCCCGGCGCTGCGCTTCGGTCAGTTCGGCACCCAAAGGCCGGTAGCGATTCGGCGGGCGCGGGATGGTGCTGATGTAGTAGTCGAGCGCCGAGAGCTGCTCCGGCGTGAACGGCTGAATCCGCGTGAAGAACACCGCCAGGCGCGGGCCGCATTGCCTCTGCAATCCGGGATTGGTCCCTTCCCACTTGAATGGGGCCGTATCGAGGATGCCACGCAAGGTGCGGTTGTCCACCGGACTGATCCCGAGTCCATCCGGCTCGATGTCATAGGTCAGGCCGTCCACGTGCCCATCCGGGTGACACGAGTGACAGGAGAACTGCCGATGGAACGTGATGTTGGCGCTGTGAAAGACGCGCTCGCCAAAGCGTGCCTTGGTGATCTCCTTCGGCCCGCCCAGATCGATGCGCCCGGCAGCTTCCCAGCGGTCCAAATCGATCGCCGTCACCGAGTCGTCCAGCGCGTTGGCGACGAAGGCGGTCTCCCCGTCCGGCGTCACCACCACACCGCGCGGACTGTGTTCCACCGGAATGTGCATGGTGACAAACTCGGTCGGCTTGCCCAGGTGATTTGGGAACACGTGCTCGCGGTCGTAATGCGGCGCCGCTTCCAGCATGCCGATCAACTTCTGCAGATCGACCACGCCGACGCGATTCGATCCGGAACTGGTCACGAGGGCCCAGCGTCCGTCCGGCGTAATCGCCACGTCCGCCGGATCAGGGAACGACATGCCCGGTTCATCGAGCAGGACCTGATCGACGTGGCCGTCCTTCCAGATGATGCCCAGACCGTTGGTGATGGTCCAACCCTGGAGCAGCCGCGTCATCGGTACGAGGTTCTTGGTCCGGTTCAACGTGGTCAAGGCGTATTCGCCGCTCGGATGCCACTCGACGCCCTGCATGAGATTGGCGGCCGGAATGACACGCCGGTCCACAACGATATTTCGTTCCGTATCGATCACGGTCACTTCCGATACCGAAGGCGTACGGAACGGGACGAACCGCGACAGGTTATTGGTGACGTAGATCTCCGAGCCGTCGGGCGACAGCGACAGTGACCACGGGCTGCGGCTGGCACTCAAGCGTTTGATTTCCTTCTGTGTGGCAATGTCAATGACGGAAATGCTGTCCGACGAGGTGTTCAGCACGTATAGGATCTTGCCCGCACGATCGACCAGCACGCCGTGTGGTTCATCACCGACCGGGATCGTGCTCAGCGGCGTTCGTGAAATCACGTCGACCACCGAGACGGTATCGTCGAAACGGTTGCTGACGAAGGCCCGCTGGCCATCCGGGGTAAAAGCGACGTCGGTCGGATGCCGGCCGACGGGAATCTCCGCGACTTTCTGTCGGGTCGCCACCTCCACAACGATGACGGTGTGGGCCGCCTCGCAGGCAACGTACAGTTCCCTACCGTCCGGCGTCAGGGCCAGATTCAACGGCGTCTTGTAGCGCAGCTTTTCCGCCGCCTGCGCGATCTCGGTCGGATGCGCGATCTGGGCCAGCGCCTGCTCATAATCAAAAGGCTTGTCGTGCGCGTCTTCGTGGCAGCTCAGACACGTTTCCCTGGTGACGTCCTTGAGCCCGGCCGTGTGGGCCGCCCGGGAATCGACCATGCGCGCTTCCTCGGCGTAATCCCTGCCCGCCCCGTGGCAGGCCTCACAACCCACGCCCTCATAGATCGAATAGGAATCCTCCTGCCCACCGGCCGGGTCGTGATAGGCCGTCGTGTGGCACTTCAGGCACGCCTCGCTCTGCTGCGGAACCCCTT
>CP070782.1:794620-798201 GCA_020346325.1 Phycisphaerales bacterium | reverse complement strand
GGCACCGCCGTGCGCCTAGCCGCCCCGGAGGCGGTCCTGCGCGTCTTCGACGACCTGATCGCCAATGGCGCCGGCGGCAGCCGCTACGGCCCGGCCCTCTGTGCCACGCTGGTCGAGCTGCTGGTCCTCAAGATCGCCGAGGCCACGACGGTGGAAGATGGCTACCCGGCCGTGGCTTTTTCCACCTATCAGACCTGCCGGGAATACATTCGCCAGAACTGCCTGGAGCTGAAGAGTCTGGAGGAAGTCGCCGAGGCCTGCCACGTCGATGAGGCCTACCTGTGCCGCCTCTTCAACCGCTTCGACAGCCAGAGCCCCTATCAGTACCTCATGCAGCTCAAAATGGGAACCGCCGCCGTGCGCCTTCAGCGCGAAGGCAAACTGGTCAAGCAGATCGCCTACGACCTGGGCTTCAGCGACCCATTCCATTTCTCCCGCGCCTTCAAAAAAGTCTTCGGCCTCTCACCGGCCGCCTTCCGCAAACTCCGCTGAGACCGCCCGGCGGGCGGAAGACAGGAGACGGGAAGGAGAAATATTCTAATTAATTAGAATTTGCTGTTGACCGGTGGCCAGCTTGCAGCTAGAATTCTATAGAATTAGAATGAAAGGAGCCTCTTCCATGGCACGACCCGGCAATGAACACCCCACCGATCGCGAATTGACCATTCTGAATGTCCTCTGGGAGCGGGGGCCCTCGCGCTTGAGCGCGATCTGTGGGGCGTTACGGCAAGGAGGGTCGGCGGCACCTTCGACCGTGGCGACCATGCTGAAGATCATGCGTCAGAAGGGGTTTGTCGAGCGCGTTTCCTCGGACAAGGGCGTGGTCTGGGAGGCCAGGTTGACGCACGAGGAGGCCGGGAGCGGCATGCTGGAGACCCTGATGAACCGGCTGTTCGATGGGTCGGCCCGAAAGGTGGTGCTGCACCTCTTGGAGGGGGGAGAGCTGTCCCGAAAGGACCGGGAAGAGATCCGTCGCGTGCTCGAAACGACAAAGAAGGCGAAGAGATAAGAGTCGGAGGTGACCCATGATAACACGAATGGCGAGTTTGTCCTGGTGGCAGGGCATGGGCTGGACCATGATCCATTTCCTCTGGATCGGCCTGCTTATCGGTCTGGTTGCGTTCCTCGGACGGTTGGCTCTGAGGACATGTCGGCCGCAGATACGCTACCTTTTCCTGACAGGTTGTTTCTTGCTTATGGCCGCGGCTCCTTGGCCGGTTCTACGGCATTTGTTAAACCAGCCGCTCCCCATGTCAGCTTCCATAGGCGATTCATCGCCCCCCGGACTTTCCTCGGGTCAGGCGACCGAATCGAATTATCCGGAGGCTGTGGTTCTCCGCACGGCCGACGTGCCTTCGCAGGCTTTGGCTGACAGGCAGGAGACCAAAGCCAGGTTGTCACGGCATTGGAGTCTGTGGCTGAACCGGACAGCCGGGCTGGCGCCCTGGATCTGGGTGCTTGGTACACCAATGACGTTGCTGTTCGTCTGCTGCGGAGTCGCTGGAACCCGGCGACTGCGCAGAAGCAGTCGTGTTCTCACAGATGACCGGGTGGTCAGGTTGTCTGCGAGACTTCACAGATCTTTGAACATCGGGAGAGAGATTGCCATTGCCCTCAGTGATCACGTGGTTTCCCCCGCTCTGATCGGGGTCATCAAACCGATGATCCTGCTGCCGCCGTCGCTGATCACCGGTTGTACACCTGAGCAATTGGAAATGATTCTTCTTCATGAGCTGGCACACGTACGGCGTGGGGATGCATGGGTCAACCTACTGCAGAGGTTCGTCGAATGCGTGCTGTTTTTCCATCCGGTGATTTGGATCGTCTCCCATTGGATTCGCGCGGAAAGAGAGGCCTGCTGTGATGACATTGTCTTGCACCATACCCAGGAGCCGCAGCGCTACGCGGAAACCCTAGCATTCCTGGCCACATCCCACCGTGGTCTCAATCCCATGCCCACCTTGGCCCTGGCGCGACACCCACTCGTACACCGTATCCAACACATTTTAGGACAGGATAGGCATACATTTCGTTTTTCCCCTTTATTGATGATCGGTGTCACTGCGGTACTACTGATTTCTTTGACTATTGGCATTCGCACCGTAGCAGCGGGTGACGCAAAAGAAACAAAGTCAGAGCAACAACCAACCTCCCTGGACGGTGCTGGTGCCCGGCGGATCGAGTTTCCTGGTGACCGATCTCTTGGCCTGCTTTCCATTCGCGATACCGGTACCAAAGGCTGGGGAGGGTGGGAGCCCTTTGGCGAGGCCCGTGGAATCGTAACCGTCCCGGCTGGTAAAGATCTGATGCTCAATGTCCATGCCGAAGGCGTTGATCTCAGCCCACTGGCGAACCTGGCACCAGAAGCCCTCGATGAACTCAACTTGACGACCCCGACTTTGATGGATGACGACCTTCGGCATGTGGGACACATCCGTTCTCTCAAACGCGTATCTATTCGAGGCAGCCACAGTCCAGATGAAGGGCAATTCACCGGGCGTGGGCTCGCCCATCTCTACAGGCTGTCTTCCCTCGTCGAACTCCATATCTTCAGAACCGACCTCGACGAGGCTGGTATGGAACAGCTCGCTTCTCTGAAATCGCTTCAACGTCTCTTTCTTTGGGACAACGCCAAAATGACACCTGCCGGGCTTGCCCACCTCAAGTCCCTGCCCACGCTGCGACTTCTCTCCTTCCACCAAACCCCCGTGCGCGACGAAGGTGTCACGCAGATCAGGAACTTGGATTCCTTGGAGGCTCTGCACCTCGAGTATGCCGACATTACAGCAGAGGGGATTCAGCATCTGGTGGGCATGACCGATCTGCGTCAGCTTTCAATCTACGCAGAGGTTCCCGGCTCAGCCCTGCAGCCACTCAGCAGTCTTCCCCATCTGGAAGAATTGACCCTTGCCGAGATCAAGATGAAAGACGCCGATATCGCGATGTTCAAGGCATTCCCTGCCCTGAAAGATCTTGATCTGCGATTGGACGAGTTGACCGGGGAAGGGATGCGACACCTGCGCAGCATGTCCTCGTTGGAGGAACTGTCAGGACGTCTTCCCCAAGCCACCAATGAGTCGATGCAACACCTCATCGGACTCAACTTCAAAGCCCTGAACCTCGATTGCTCGGAGGTAGGCGATAAAGCTCTCGAAGCCATTGGCACCATGGTCGAGTTGGAACAGCTTTTTGTGAGTGACACGAACATCAGCGACGAGGGACTGAAGTCACTCGAAAAACTGGAGGCCCTGAGGCTGCTGCGTGCAGACAACACCACCATCACCGATGAAGGTATCATCGATCTTGGCGCCAAGTCAAACATGTCTGATTTATGGCTAAGGAACACGAAGGTGGGCGACGAGGGATTCCGTGCGATTGGGCAGATGATGGCAATGACCCAGCTCGTTGCCGACAACACGGCAGTGACCGATGCCGGACTCGCCCATCTGGGCAAACTTCATCGCCTAAGACATATGAACCTCAGTAGAACGAAGATCACTGATAGAGGACTAAAACACCTCACCGGCCTGAGGGGGCTCGAATCCCTTTCGGCACGTGACACGTCCGTTACTGACGTCGGT
>CP070782.1:790719-794520 GCA_020346325.1 Phycisphaerales bacterium | reverse complement strand
GTGCTGGTTGTGCTTGCAGCCGGAATTGCCGTTTCTACCATCTTCGCCATCGGCCAGGCTCGCGCACGCGCTGAATCCGAACGTGCCAGTGCTGAGGCCGAGGATGCCACCGCCGAAGCTAAGGCGATCCAAGACTTCCTCAGAGGTGACTTTCTCGGCTTTGCGCCTATGGTCAAGGGTCGTGAGGCCACGGTTATAGACGTCCTGAACGGTGCTGTGGTAGAGCTTGACAAAGAGAAGTTTGAGGACCAGCCCCTCATAGAGGCATCAATCCGCGAGACACTCGGCCAGACGTATTTCAGTCTTGGTTACTACCTTGCGTCGGCGCAACAACGTGAGCGCGCATACCATATCTATCTGGAACAACTCGGCGAGGAGGACAGCAACACAAGAAACGTCATGAACGGGCTTGCCGTGTCACACAGCTTCGTGGGCAACTTCAAAGAAGCGGAAGACTTGCGCCTGAAGATGCAGAGTGACCACTATATCCCTGCGTGTTGCCTTGCCACCTCGTATACAATGTCGGGCCGATACGAGGAGGCAGAGCGACTCTTCGCAAAAACCCTGAAGACGGCCTGGTGGGATCCGAACCACCCAGACCACCACTGGGCTCTACAGTTCTCTTTCGAATTGGCCACGGTGTATAGAGAGCAAGGTCGCTACAAGGACGCAGAGGAGCTGTTTGTCAAGACGCTAAAGGCGCAACGCGAGAAGTACGGCTCGACAGTCGATAGCGCAAGCGAGATGGTGGTAAAGTGCATGAACGAGCTGGCTCGGCTCTATGTGATCCAGAACCGCTACAAGGAGGCGGAGGCGCTCTTCACAGAAGGGATAGTACTTGGAGACCAAGAGTTGCCCGGCAAGGACCATCCATTCACACTGCGCCATGTCAACGGCCTGGCTGCACTGCGAACCAAACAGCAGTGTTACGAAGAAGCTGAAGCCCTCTTTAACCAGGCTTTAGAGGGTAGAAAGCTCAAGTTGGGCGAAGACCATCCCGAGACTCTGGAAACGATAAACGACCTCGGCCTGCTTCGCAGGGCCCAGAGGCAGTACAAGGAGGGCGAAGAGCTCCTGACCAAAGCACTGGAAAGAAGAAAAGCCAAACTCGGCCCCGACCATCCGCAGACGCTGGAAACCCTCCATGAACTTGGCGTACTACATGTTGCCAAGAGAGACTACAAAAAGGCAGAACCGATACTAATCGACGCCTACAACGGCCGCGAGACCAAGCTCGGCCCCGATCACCTCCAGACCGTTGAATCGTTGAAGCAGCTTGTGACCCTCTACGAATCCCGGGGCCAGCCTGACGAAGCCGCGAAGTGGCGCGCGAAGCTGCCTCAGCTTGAAAGTGCTGAGGAACAGAAATGACCCCGTCAAGTTCTATGTGCCATCATGACTTCCAGTCAGAAGGCGTCAGTTCCGCAATTCGGCTGGCCGGATGGGTGCTGACGCGGTCGAGAACATCACGGAGGTAGGCAAAGGGATCAATGTGGTGCAGTTTGCAGGTGGCGACCAGGCTGTAGATGATAGCGGCTCTTTCGGCACCGGCATCGTCGGCCTCGTCAGTACGGCTGGGCGGCGAGGGCATGGTAGATCTTGATGATCTTGGTGTCGTAGGCCGGATCGGTGGCCCATTTGCGGGTGAGGTTTTCGACGTAGAGGGCGCTGCCGCGTCGGACACGCCAGAAGCGGGGGTCGACGAGCCGGCGGCGCAGACGCTTCGTGCTGGCGTAGGCCTTTAGGTGCTGGATCTGGGCGCGGATGCCGGTTCGCTCGTCCGGGAAGGAGTCGCCCGGGACGCCGCCGCCGGTGGCGCCGATGCCGGCGAAGTTGTTCTGATGACGGCGGACGTCGCCATCGAAGCGCAGGTAGTTCGTCTCGTGGCACATCTGGCAGAACGCCACATCGTGGTCGACGCCCTCGATACGGGCCTCCTCGACGTACATCTCCGCCAGCATCAGAACCTCTTGGGCGTTGGCTTCCGGATGCTCGCGCAGCAGGAACGAGGCGAGTTGCGGGACCGTCTTTGAGCCGCGTCCCATGATCGGTACGGTCCCGGTGGGAGCGGGATAATAAGCGCCCCGTCCGGCACCGGCCGAACTCTGACAGGAAGCGAGTAAGACCGCCACAGCACTCAATAACAGTATCGTCATGACCCCACGCCGGATACGCCTTCGACTCATATCCAGAAGCTCCACCTCAATCGGAATAACCATGCCGTCAGAAACATCCTGACCAGTCGTTCGGTATCCAATCAGATCACGACCGATCTGTCACGCGTTATCTATCCCCCCTTTTGCCGTCCTCAGCCCTCAGCCCTCCGTCGTCTGCCTTCGGTCTTCTGACCTCCGCGCGGCGTTGCGGCGGCCATTCCTCGGGGAAGTTCAGGTGGGCGAATTCGCCGAAACATTCGACCGCGGCCCGGTCGTACGCGCGGGCGGCCTCGACCTCGTCGTCGAACGTGCCCAGCCAAAGGCGCTGGCCGTTGAACCGGATGCGGGCGACGCATTTGTCGCGGCCCTTGCGGTACTCGACGCCTTTGAAGCGCGAGCGTGAGGTCCGCTTGCCGGCCTGGTTCAGAATATTCTCGCGACGGGTGCAGACGCGCAGATTGGCACACCGGTTGTCGAGTTTGTTGCGATTGACGTGGTCGACCATCATCCCCTGCGGCGGGTCCATAATCTGGCGGTGCATGTAAATGGTCTTGCGCCCCTGCTGCCGAGCGGCGTAGCCATTGTAGAAACGCCAGTTGTATTGGTTTAGGGCTTCATAGTCGGCCGCGTCGACGAGGGTGTAGTGGCCATCGGTTAGGGCAATGCGCTTGCCTTCGCCCGCGGGTGCGTCAAGCTTGGCGCAGAAGTTCTCACAGGGTCGGCCCGGCACGTCCCGCAACTGCCCACGCCATTGCGGATGGTTCGCACATTGGGGCACCAGCGACCGACCGGCCGCCAGCGTCCGCAGCCACGCTTCCGGATCCACCCGCACATAAACGCAGTCGTAACAAGCCCGTCCCGCCATGAGCCCCTCCCCTCAAAATCGTTGCTCCCCAGTCATGAGCACATCGTCTCGATTCAACATAGTTGTATAATGACCTAACCCGGCAGGTTTGTCAATAGAAAAATTAGCGGCAATCGCGATTGTTGGCACGCTGGAGGCGCCCTGGAGGCGTGCACGCTAAGAATCCAGCCCGATCTTACCCGCCAAGGGTCTTAACCAACCGTTGGACGCCGAGCGTAAACCAGCCTGGGCCAGGCGGTTAGCGGTGGGGCGTGGACGTTGGTTGCGTCTGGCTCGCGTGAGAGGTGCCGACTCCAGACAGCCGAACACCGGATGTGCAATCAGACGATGGCTAATGCACGGGCTCAGTGCACAATCACTGCATCCTTGACGGTCTAGTCGGGTATGATCAGTTTTGTTCCGGACCGGACCGTGTGCGCATCCTTGAGCGTCCCGCGGTTCGCCTCGAAGATCTTGCGCCACTGGCCGGCCGATCCGTAATACTTGGATGAAATCGCGGACAACGTCTCCCCCTGGTGTACGATGTGGAATCTCGGCGGCCTGGTCCTCTCCGGTAGTAGGGGTACGACCGGCGGGGTCGGAGAATGACGTGATACCGAGGTCATCCCGATGGTTTGCAGCCAGGTCTCCACCAACGCAGGCCACCTCGTGATTGGATGTTCGGTACGACGCAGTCCAAACGCGTGCCCGCCTTCCGCATACAAATGCATCTCGACGGGAACCCCGGCCTTCTTCAGCGCCATGAAGTAAACCACCGAGTTCTCCACAGGGTCCACCGGG
>CP070782.1:788109-790619 GCA_020346325.1 Phycisphaerales bacterium | reverse complement strand
GAGCTTTCCGGCAAGGGCGAGAGGAGCGCCGGCTACTCGGTGGCGACCGAGATTCTGACGGCTCACCCAGACATCGTTGGGATATTTGCAATCAATGATCCCTCGGGACTTGGGGCATATGCGGCTGTTCAGAAAGTGAACAAGACAGAGCAGGTCACGGTAATAGCTTTTGATGCCTCGCCAGCCGGCAAGCAGGCGGTCTTCGAGAAGAAACTCTACGATTCGCCCCAGCAATTCCCGCGAAGAATGGCCAAGGGAACAGTCGAGGCTCTCATTAAGCACCTGAGTGGGGAAGAAGTCCCCAAGAGAAACTTCATCCCGTGTGCCCATTACTACTATGAAGATTCAGTTAGCGATCAGAGCCGAGTCGCCGAACAGTGGTAAGGAACTGTTCCGGAGTTGTCGCAATTTGGCTTGGTTCAGTGAATCCGATGACGGCACGAAATTTTCGTCATATATTACATTTGTCCTGAAGACTAGAAGCTACTCGCACGGTCCCGCGTGCGCTACGGTAAGAAGCGGAGGATAGTTGCATTTGTGCGGTCCTTTCCCCTATGTCGACCGGATAGGTCGGTTAAGCGAGCACGTCACGGCCCGGCGCGAAGAGGCCATCGACGAGCTTCCAGGGAGAGCGACGCAGATTCCACCTACATGATCCATAATCATCGGCTTGGGGCTTTCGCGGGCGAGTGTTCGTTCGGAGATCAGCGCTGACTCAGTTCAGTTTGATCATGATCTGTCCTTTGTTGTCCTTTACTCCGTATCCTTTATTATGCATCCTCTTTCAATCATTCGCACCGCAGCGCCTCCATCGGATCGATCCGTGCGGCCCGCCGGGCCGGGAGGTAACTGGCCAGCAGTGAAGTCGCTGTGAGTATAACCACGGTGACAACGATGCTCACAAGATCAATGGTACTGATGCCGTGGACCGCACTGCGAATCACCCGCGTTATGACGACCGCCAGGAGCACACCGACCAACAGCCCTACGAACGTCGATGTTGCGCCCTGACGCAGTACCTGGGTCAGAATGTCCCGCCGAGTGGCGCCTAACGCCATGCGGATGCCAATCTCAGGGGTTCGCGAGGCGACCATATGGCTCTTTACAGCATAGAGGCCCATACCGGCCAGGAACAGGGCCATGGCCCCGAACATCACTGCAAGTCGGGCAACGACTTTCGTGAACAACACAGTGGGATGATTGCGATGTCGGTCCGCCAAAGACGCTACCGCGAGGACCGGCAGACGAGGATCAATCTTTCGAATGCGCGCGCCGATGCTTCGCACGAGGGCGGCCTCGGCGCCCGGCGCCGTACTTCTGGCGCGCAGATGGATGGATACGGGCACGCGGTTGGGTTCAAGTGGCTCATAGACGTGGGGTTGGACTTGCCCATTGCCCCAAATGCTTTCTAAGTTCGGTACGATTCCGACCACTCGGCGGGGCGACCCTAATCCGGCCGAGCCATACTGGATGAGACAACCAAGGGCCCGCCATCCGGCCGGAGTTTGCGGGCAAGAAGCTCATCGATGATCACCACTCTCTCTGCATCGGTGGCACTGTCGAGAGGCCGAAAGGCTCGACCCTGCAAGAGCCGAATTCCCATCGCCTCGAAATAATCACCGTTCACCTCGTACTCGTGAAGTGCCTTCGCCAATAGGCTGCCTGACGTTTCGTCGCTGCGGCCCGGCGCATACTCGACGACTCTTTCGAAACTCCGGGGCCACCACCCCAGGTCCACGGGAGATTTACGAGACAGGCCAACCGCCTGAATCTCGGGGACACCCTTCAACCGCTCGGCCAAAGTCTCGCAAGCTTGCTTTGCTTGAACAATGTCGTAACCTCCCGCGAATGGCTCTACGCTAACGATCAGCTTACTATCCAGGCCAAAACTTGGTTCGGTCCGGGCGGCCCTCAATGCGGTTCGAGCCAGTAGTGTCGCCGTCATGACCAGCGCGACAGACAGGCTCATTTGACAGAGCACCGACAGACCGCGTGGTACGAACCGTCGCCTTGTTCGCGTGGCTTGAACCACACCTCTGCTGGATTCCTTCAGGTCAGAACAGAGATCGCGCCCAGATAAGCGCAGGGCCGGTTTCAGGCCGAAGAGCACGGTGGCAATCAGGCAGAAACTCAAGCTGGCCGCCAGGACGCGCGCGTCGAGCGCGATTCCAGAGGCAACGGCCTCTCCCAATTGCATGGGGAGCTGGCCCATCGCCGCCCACAGCTTGAGAAACCTGATGCCACAGAGGGCCACGGCCACAGCCAGAATACCTCCGAATACGGCCAAGAGAAGCGATTCGATAAGTAACTGCCGCACGATTCTCAGACGCCCCCCTCCGATGGCCGCACGGATGGCGATCTCTCGGTGGCGTCCCTCTCCTTGGACGACAATCATATTCGCCAGATTCAGGCAGGCAATGAGCAGGACAACCCCGGAGACTCCCATCAAAGCCAGGCTGATACGACCCAATGTGGACCTGTCATTGTCGAGACCACCGGCGTTGAGTCTG
>CP070782.1:782533-788009 GCA_020346325.1 Phycisphaerales bacterium | reverse complement strand
CATCCAGCACAAAATCCACTTTGACCGATTCGATCGAGATCGGATGGCACATCGGAATCGTGGCAGGCGTCGATTTCACTGCCTGGATCGCGGCGATCCGCGCCGTTGTCAGGACATCCCCTTTGGGGCACGTCCCTTGCCTGAGCACTTCAAACACCTTATCACCCAGGTGCACCCTACCCTGCGCCCGGGCTTTCCGCACCGTGACGTCCTTGGTGCTGATATCGATCATGCCTCCGGAATTCTGCATCCGAGCTATCCTCCCACATGCTGCATGGAGAAACACTCCAAAGTCGTATCCAACTTTGTGTACCGGCTCTTCTCGTGAAGCGCACGGCCGATCAGGATCAGCAAGGCGTTGTCACTCGCGCCGCTCCGGAGAAGCGTTCCAAGGCCATACTGTTTGGCACAGTGCAGGCACGGCCTCAATCGTCCGTCACAGGTCAAGCGCAGGCGAGAACACCGGCGGCAGAACGTCGACGAGCGACCGCTGATAAAACCGATCGTCCCGAGGGCGCCGCGAGCGCGAAAGTACAGTGCCGGTCCTCCCGCCTGCGTCGCGGGTGCGGGCGACAAAGGCCCGAGATGCGATTCAACCAGACGACGGACCTCCTCGTTAGGCACATACCAATCCTTCCGATCGACCTTCGCACCCGGTGGACAATATTCGATGAATCGCACGGAGACCGGCCGGTGAAGACTCATCTCTGCCAGATTCGCGACTTGGCTGAGATTGGCCGTGCGCAGCACAACGCAGTTGATCCGCACGGGAGCCAGACCTACCGCAAGGGCTTTCTGGATCCCGTCCAGGACCCGCGCAAACTCGCCAGAACCCGTCATCCGCCGAAAGCATTGACCTTCGGTCGCGTCGAGACTAACGTTAACGCGCTGCAAACCGGCATCCTTCAGGGCCTGGGCCATCGAGGCCAGCAGTATGCCATTGGTCGTCAAGGATAGATCGGTGATCCCCTTGATGCCCGCCAGCTTCCGCACGAGAGCGACAATGTCAGATCGTACCAGAGGCTCGCCGCCCGTCAGACGAACCCGGGCAACGCCCGATTCGACGCACAGTCGGACGACGCGGCATATCTCATCGGTGCTGAGCATCGCGGCGCGGTCGGTGAGTCCTTGCTGATCCAGTGGGTTACAGTAAATACAGTGCAGATTGCATCTGTCAGTGACCGATAACCGCAGGTAATCAATGTCTGTTCTTCGCATCAACACAAAACCCAACTCCGCTCACAACAATCTGACAGCGACGGACGTTCCTTTGGCCAAATGTGCCACGCCGATATCAACGGGAACGAGTCCGTCCGCCCGGCACAACGCCAGGATGTGGGCCGACCCATGATACTCCACCGGCTTGACCGTCTCCGGACTCGTCATCGCCACAGGGATCCAGCCTTGACGTTCCGTGTCCCTGCGATGGATGGAATCGTCAAGGCGCATTTGAACGAACTGGGGCGAGAAGTCATGCCCCATCAACTGGAACAAGAACGGCTTGACCAGAAGCTCGAAGGTAACAAGGGTTGACACCGGATTGCCGGGCAAGCCAAAACAGTAGGCCTGTTCGGACACGCCAAAGACCGTGGGCTTGCCTGGTTTGACGGCGATTTTCTCGAAGAGCAACTCCACACGGTTTTGTCGGAGCACGGCAGGCACCAAGTCGAAATCACCCATCGAAACGCCACCAGAGAGCAGGACGACGTCGTTCTCCGCCAGCGCAGCTTTCAACACCCGGTCGATGTCCTCGGCCACGTCCCTGACCGTACCATAGTCACGCACGACGGCCCCCGTGGCTTCCAGTTGGCCGGCAAGCTGAGCGCTGTTGCTGTTTCGTATCTGTCCCGGTCCCGGGCGAATACCAGGTGCGACCAGTTCATCACCACCGGCGACGACCGCAACGGCGGGTCGTTGTGCGACGAGCGGCGCAGCACAGCCCACGGCGGCCAGGACGGCGATGTGCGGCGGGCAAATACGCTCGCCTCTCGGCAGGACTACCTGTCCTGCCCTGATCTCTTCGGCCTTTCGGCAGATGCGGTCGAACGTCTGCTCGCCTGTGAATCGGACGGCCCCACCATCGGTGTTCTCGGTCTGCTCGACCATAACCACGCAATCGGCGCCCGGGGGAACGGCCGCACCGGTCATGATCTTGGCGCATTGGTTGGTTGCGATCGATTTCCTCGGCCATGTTCCCGCCTGGATTACGTCCACCACTTCCAAGCCGTTGGCAAGATCTGCGCGCCGGCACGCATACCCATCGACCATCGACTTGTCAAACGGCGGCATATCGATATCGGACGCAATATCCTCGGCCAGAATGCGGCCGAGAGATTCTGCCAACCCGACGCGCTCGCTGCCAAGCGTTCGGGCTGAATGCAGAACAATCTCCAGTGCTTGCTCAAGAGATATCATAGTTCTTCACGGGCACCTGTCGGCAACGCTAAGGATCGGTCCCGAAATGGAGTCGGTAGTCTTCCGGCGTATTGATGCCGGCCACGACGGCCTTTTCAGGAATCTCCACTTCGACAATCTTATCTTCATTCGCATAAACCACGTATCGAGCCCCTTCTTCCGGCGGCGCGTTTCTCAACTGCTCGAACAACGGACGAGCAAACAGCGAGGGATGCCCGCGCTGGCCCTCGAACGTCGGAATCACAATAGAAGCGCCCGTCTCCTGAAACGTGGCGAGCACCTGGTTGACGATATCAGCCGTGATAAAGGGGCCATCCACCAAGCAGAGCAAAATGGCCTCGGTTTCGGCAGGAGCGTTATCGAGACCCGTAATCAGAGATGACAACTGACCGTTGCGGTAGCTGCTATTGACGACCACGTCCACGCTGGTGAGATCAACGGCCTCCGCGATTGCCTCTGCCCGCGCCCCGAGCACAACCGTGATGCGATCGACGTTCGCATCCTGAAGCACGGCGACAATCTGTTCCAGGAAGGTCCGATCGCCGATGCGCAGCAGAGGCTTGGACTTTCCCATCCGGATCGACTCACCGGCAGCGAGGACGATGGCGTTGATCATGCGTCACCTCCTGGTCCGGTCAGAGTCATATGGCCGGCCGGACACGTCCGACCCAACCGCCTCACCTTGACCAACTCACAAACGATGCTCAGCGCGATCTCCTCGGGCGTAACCGCCCCAATTGCCAGACCGATGGGGGAATAGACCCTACCCAGCACATCCTCGGCGAATCCCTTTTGCCGAAGCTTGTCGAGAATCGTCCGGGTCTTGCGCCTGCTCCCGATCATCCCGACATACCGGGCGTTTGTCTGGACGACCTGCTCCAGGACCGTCTCATCGCACCGATGGCCACGCGTGACAATCACGACGTACGAACGATCGTTGATTGCGATATGGTCGAGGACTGCCCCGAAATCCGCGACGACAATGTCGTCAGCAGCGGGAAACCGTTCCCTACCGGCATATTCATCTCTATCGTCGTAGACGGCGACTCTGAAATGCACCGCGCTGGCGTATCGTGCGATGTGGCAGGCCAAGTGCCCGGCGCCGAAGAGCACAACGGTTGGTGGCGAGGACAAGCCTTCGATAAACGCGTTGATTTCGCCCGCTGATATTCTCACGGCATCGTGTCTTCCAGCGACCACGTCTTCGATGGCCGCAGTTATCTCCGATGAGTGTTCGGCCTCAGCCACTGCAGCATCTCGGACGAAGATCTTGCGCGGCAGCCCGCCCGAAGAGATGATCGATACGAGCACTGCTGGTTCGTCACCGGCGGCAGCATCGGCCAAGTCACGGAACAGCGGTAGCGCGCTTTCGTCGAATGTCTCGACCAGAAACTCTACCGATCCGCCGCATATGCCTTTCTCATCGTCAGGAGTTTCACCCAGGTTGAATTGGAACGTCTCGCTACGGGGTTCTGCGAGCATACACTCGGCCCGCTTGATCATCTCGGCTTCGACCAGCCCTCCTCCTACCGTCCCAAACGTCCGTTGTCCCCCGGCCCAGACCAGCATCTTGTAACCGACCTTGCCGGGTGTTGAGCCGATCGTGGCTATCACCGTGACCAGGGCGACATTCGCTCCGGTTTCCAGAACCGATGCCGTCTTTTCGAATACCTCAGGACTATCCATAGACCAGCACAAGAACGGCTAAAAGTTGCTCACGCAATTACGAACGGTAGCGCCAATTATATGTATTGCGCTATGTTCCGTCCAGATGAAGAGTGGCTACGCACATTCGCGATTGCCCATTGTACCGCCAGATAGCGTCTGGGCGAATACGCTTCCTGAGACCCTCCGCCCGCCAGAGAATTTTCTTGACCGGCGTCTGGGATCTCCTACCCTAGGTAGGGAATACACCGTTGTAAGAGAAGGCCTGCCATGCGCAGCCAGACTGCAAATCGTCGTATGATGCGTGCAGGGATCAACAGAGCCGGGCAGATCCTGGAAGACCCCTCCGGCCTGATCCTCACACACCACGCCAAGAGGAAATCGATCGAACCGCAATCGACATACCATATGTCGCCTGATCAGGCCAGGCAAGGGGGTTTGACATGACTGAAACCATCTCATTCACCCTGAACGGAGAATCGGTCACTGTAAGCACAGATGGTGAGCGTCCACTCCTATGGGTACTGCGCACGGACCTGGGCTTAACGGGAACAAAGTACGGATGCGGCAAGGCGGTCTGCGGGGCCTGCACGGTACTCGTGGACGACCGAGCTGTCCGCTCGTGCGTATTTCCAGTAAGGGGAGTAGATGGGACAGAGGTACTCACCATCGAAGGCCTGGCCAGGAACGGCCAGTTGCATCCGCTTCAGAAAGCCTTCATGCGTCACGATGCCTTCCAGTGCGGCTTCTGCACGCCGGGTATGATTCTCCATGCCTACAGCCTGCTGCTGGAGAATCCTGAGCCTACCCGGGCGGAGATCCTCAAAGGCATGGAGAACAACCTCTGCCGTTGCGGAGCGCATACCCGTATCGTCCAGGCCATCCAGACCGCCGCCGAAGAGATGAAAGGGGGTCACGCCAGATGAGACCAAACGAAACCAGGCCACTTGATCTCAGCGAAGCCAGCACTGCCCCTAACCTTTCCCGCCGGGAATTCATCAAGGCCATCGGTGGCGGGATTGTCGTCTTTTTCTGGCTCGGGGGCGACTCCGAACTGGATGGACAGAGGCGCAGGCCTCCTGCCGATTTCAATGCCTACCTCCGAATCGCCGCTGATGGCTCGGTCAGTTGCTTTACGGGCAAGATCGAAATGGGGCAAGGGGTCATCACGTCGCTGGCGCAGATGTTGGCCGAGGAACTCGATGTCAGCGTCGAATCGATCGACATGGTCATGGGCGACACGGCGCGCTGTCCCTACGACGCAGGAACGTGGGGTTCCATGAGCACGCCCTACTTCGGGGAACCGATTCTCCGAGCGGCCGGCGCCAAAGCGCGGGCGATCCTGATGGAGCTGGCCGCGGCCCGACTCGACGTGCCGAAGGAACGGCTGGACGTG
>CP070782.1:777248-782433 GCA_020346325.1 Phycisphaerales bacterium | reverse complement strand
GCCGGCGGGCTCGGAAAGGCTGCGGCCGACGCACGGAAGGCTTATAACAGGGCGTGCGCCCAACTCCACGCGGCCCAGGCGGACGAAAAGAAGAAGATAAAGCTCAAACACGATCTGGGTGCGCTAAACCTCAGAATGGGACCGACCAGCAAGGCGGCGACCGAGTTCATGAGCATGCTGGAGAAGGTTCTCGGTGTCTGGACCAACACCAGCAGCAACATTGCATATATCGCCCACAACTTCACGCCCGAGCAACTCGGCGATTTGAGCTGGGTCATGCAGGCCATGAAACTCGACCAAGCCACCAAGGACTGGCAGGCGATCGCCGAGGCGTCAGAGGAGTACACCGCCAACTCGCTTGTTTCCTTTATGATCCAGGAATTCGGCTCGAAGTTACCGGAAGCAGCCTAAATTAGGGAGTGGCGCGGCCGCGGCTACCTTTCCGTTCCCTCGGTCGCCGCATGACAAAAATTATTCGGAAAGAGGAGAACGGCCATGGCGACAGACTGGAAGACGCTCGAATCGAAGACCGAGAACTACCTCGCGTTGACGCAGGTGACAGACCCGGTCAGCGGGTTGATTACGGTCACCTTTTGCGGACTGCGGACCAGCATGTCCGAGGTGCTTAAAGGACTGCCGGACGGTGGTGCCTTCAGTACGGCGGTTTTCGCCGACTCACTGGTCATCGATGTCCCAACGGTCAAGGGGACCGGGCTTATCGTGATGGCGCGCGAGGTGGATATCACAGCCCTAAACGGCAACCCGCTGGCACTTGATCTGACGGCCGACGGAGACGGCGTCGCCCAGTTTATGATCGGCGGCACGATCGGCGGCACCTTCACCGTTGTCGGAAGCGATAAACAGGCGACGGTTGTGACGCCGCCCGTCGGTGTTCGGCCGCTGGATACCGTCGTCTACTCGCAGTCGAAATCCACGGGCGCGCTGACGGTCGTTTCCTCGGGCGACATCCGGAGCGTCCAGGACCTCATCGGTCAATCCTGGTCGCTGAACAGCCTTATGTCGGGGTACGCGGCCGCCGCATGGCTGATGGACAATACAGCCCAGCAAGAACGTGCGACGGCCCAGGCCATCCTTTCCTGGGTGGTTGCCTGTGCGGGCAGTCTGGCCGCCGACGGCGGGACCATGCCCAGCGACTACGCACAGCTTTACAACCAGGCCGCGGCCCTGCTGGTGACCTTGAACGTCGCGCCGGGTGTGACCTTCGTTCCGATCCTCTCCGGCGATGTCTACAGCAGCAAAATGAACAAGCTGATCGATCTGTTGCAGGCCTACGAAAACAACATGTCGACCCTGGAGACCCAGCAGGACATCGCCAAGGCCATCGCAACCGTCAGCGCCGGGCTGAAACAGACCGCCGGATTCGAGGCCCTGCCGCTCCAGGTCCAATTGAACAACATCAAAACCAATCTCGACTCGCTTCGCGAAGATATCCGCGAACTGAGAGGCGACTTCCTCATACAGGCCCAGGCGACGGACACGGCCTACAACGTGCTGCAGACCTATATCTCGCTGAAAAAGATCAAGGACCAGTTGGACGCTGAACTGCAGCTCGCCCTCAGCGTCATGGACACGGGGTTCGATGTGATGAAGGTCATCGAGGGGGATTGCGGCGCCTTGAAGGATGCCATCAACGACGGCGTCACGTCGATCACCAATGCGATCACGGTCATCGAAGGCTTTGGGGGCGGGGGCGGGAGCGGTACATCGGACCTGGGGAACCGCGCGATCGCACTTCTGCAGTCCCAGTCAGCGCTGATGAACGCGTTCCTCAATGGGACCATCCTCCACGCCGATGCGCATCAGCAGCAGAGCGGCCAGACGCTCCCGACCAATCCGGCCGCGATCACCATCGATCCGGTCACGGACTGGAACAACTATCTGGCTGCTGCCGAGGCGCAGATAAACCCCCTGAAGAAAGACGGGGGAAGCGCGGCTGAGACCCTGCTCGCCAACGTCAAGATTCTGGTTGGCTACGGCAAGGCGATCAGCGGGAAATATGTGGCCTACGTAGAGAAACTGGTGCAGGCAACCGTCGTCACAGCGCAGATCAAGGCGTCGCAAGACGTCGAGAAGAACTGGCAGGACATCGAGGCTCAGGCCAAGTCCGACGAACAAAAGCTCGCCGCCCTGAAGGCCCTGGTGCTCAGCCGGGCCAACGCCGCGAAACGGTCCATCTACGTCTCATGGACTTACTATGCGGCATCGTATTTCTATCTGAACTTCCAGACACCCAAACCGGCCTTACGGATGGACATGGACTCGTCGGCCATCAAGGCAGCGCTGGTCGGTGTCGCAGACTGGGTTGAAGCGGCGCTGGGGAACGCACCCGACGGCAAGCACATCAAACTGCCCAGCACCAACGCGGATATCGAACTCGATTTCGACATCCTGCAACCGGACACGACCCAGGCGGTCGGCGGCGAAGCGGCCAAACTCAGCAAGACAGATCAGAAGGGCTGGACGCTTCTATGGACCATCACTTTGGGCACACCGCAGTTGGAAGGAGTGCTGCCCAACGGCGGCAAGTGCGCCATCTGGATTTCGGAGGCCAGTTTCTTCCTGGACGGCGTGACTCCCAATTCAAAGGGCAATGTTATCTCGACGGTCGCCACGGCCGGTACCTACGAGAACGGGTTCGGCCCCGCCGATTCGCACACTTTCGCGACAAAGGGTCTCAGCGGCAATTATCTCTATACGGTCGCGGATTCCCACGTCTACAGCCCCTGGCAAATCGACACGGCGGTCTACATGACGCCGACGCCCTATACCCAGTGGACGATGACGTTACCACCGGACGGCGGCGATCCCAGCACGGCCAGCAAGCTCCGTGTGAAGCTCAAGATTGCCTACATGACCCCGAACTGAAACTGCCAATTGCAAAGGGAGATCCAAGATGCGCCCCTATAACGCTGTTTTGCCCGCACCCGTCGTCCACGAATCGCTTACTCTGTCCAAGCAAGAGAGGGCCGACGCCCTCAAGGCCGCGGCCGTCAGCGGCTCCTCGCCGGCGCGTTCGGCCTTCGCCGCCTTCGATGCGCTAACGACGGCCTGTGGAACGGCCCAGAACGCCATCAATAGTGTTTCCTTTGGCCCATACCCAATCAGCGGCAGTTGCACCCACGACTGCCATTTCAAGAAGTTCACGTGGTCCTGGAAGCCGGACTTCAACGGCTGGGCGCCGTTCTCTTCTGCACTCTCCAACATGAACATCGCGAGCGTCTTCTCGAACGCTTTCAGCCCGGCCAAAGCCTTTGTCGCGGCGTTGCCAGCGGCGACGGCCGATCTGACCAGGGCGATCGATGACATCCTGACGATCGATACCGCCATCAGGAACGCAGGCGGCAAGGCCACGCCGGCGCAGGAGAAAACGCTAACGGACGCTTTCGCCGCCGCGCTCTTGGCTGTGCAAGACAGCCTCGTCGCCTGCAACGGCGCCCTACAGACCATGAGTTCCTTCACCTCCGGTCAGCAGTCCAAGAATGGGTACTTGCAGAACTACAGCAATCAGGTGCAATCGAGCATCGACGGCTGCGTGACCAGCGAGATGAACAATCTGATCGGCAAAGCGCCATGCGGGCGCGGCGGTATCACCAACAAGTTCAACGGGATCAAGGCCAAAGTCTCCAATTCGATCGCCGCATTGACCACGCCATTCGACAAGGTAAATGCCGCCTTCGTTACCGCCATCCAAGCAGCCTCAAGCGTCGCGGGGGCGCTGCTCGCGGTGCAAAGCCAGTACGCCACGGTAAGCGGGCCGATCAGGGAGGCCAAGGGCCTGGACCCGGTCTCCCCAGTGCGCATGATCAAACTCGACATAGCGAAGAAAGATTGGGCGCAGTTGGTCGCTTACGCCCAGGCGAATTTGTCGACCTGAGGCCGGTGTCCACACGAAAAACTCTATCTTGGTCGAAGTGTGAAGCCATATGGAGTAGGATTCATGATTTATTGAGCTTTAAGAATTGAGAATTTTCGCAGGATAGACTAGGCTCCCTGTTCGTCCCTGTGTTTGAGTCAGTGGCCCCGGCATGTTTTGCGACCACATCAACCACAACGGCCTCGACAATCGCAAGGCCAACCTCCGCCCCGCCACGCACATGCAGAACGTCTGGGACCGAAGAAAGTTTAACAGACGCACGTCCGGTGGTTTCAAGTCGCACTCGCGCTCGCAATATAAGGGCGTCGATTGGGCCAACGATATGAAGCGCTGGCGCGCCCGCATTCGCGTCAACGGCAGACGAATCTACCTAGGCTCGTTCAAAGACGAAATCGACGCCGCGAAAGCGTAGGACAAGGCCGCGGAAAAGCATCATGGAGAATATGCAAGTGTGAACTTCCCCGAAGAATAGTCGATAGTTGCTGGTGAGTCATATTTAGCGAATGGTCAACAACAAATGACACTATACGCTATCCACAATACGCCATACGCAATACGAACTTGTTTTCCAACAAAAACGAGAAGAAATCAAGGATGATGTTCCTCCTCTGACAATTTTAATTCCCACGTCGAGAAAGGGCCGGCAGAATATCAAGCTGCCGGCCCTTCAACGGTATTGGGCGTTTTGTTTTGTGTCGTGGGTATCCCCTCGACAGGCTCGGGGCAGGCTCTGCCCGCGATTTGCTATGGGCTTATGACGCGATTGTAGATGCGGATGTCGTCAATCAGGCCGGAGAAGAAGCTGGCTGCATCAAGGTCTTTTGAGGCGCCTAAGTTCAGGCCGCCAGTAGAAGGCTGAGGAGCTACGAACGTCGCATCTTCAGCAACCTGGGCTCCATCCACATATAATCGCCTATGCAACGCATCGAAGTCATACACAAGACCGACATGATGCCATTGACCATCGGCGATGACGGACTCTGACTCCAATACGCCGAAGTAGGTGCCACCTAATCCGGTCATGAGCTTGCCGTTTGAGGGATTTGTACCGAGCCATGTTCCGCCATTACTTCCTGTCTGAGAGATAATCACGTGACCGGGCTCACCGCCCTTAATCCAGGCAAACGCGCTAAACGATCCCAACGCTGGATTGAGGATAAAGTCGCTCTCGACATAGTCGTCAATTCCATCAAGCTGCAACGCACCGCCTACTTTTCCACCATCAGGTACCCATAGAGGCTCACCATGACAAGTGCCATCATTTTCTCCCAGGCTATCGTAAGCAATACT
>CP070782.1:771666-777148 GCA_020346325.1 Phycisphaerales bacterium | reverse complement strand
GCCGGAGGCGGGTTGGAACTTGCGCATGTGGAAAGCGGGGACAGGTACAACCCGCTTCGCGGAACGTACCAGCCCCCGTTTTCCGTCACTCAATACCCAATGGCGAATACCCAATCGCCGGGCCGGAACGACGCGGCGCGCTGTCATCATTTGTGCAAAGCAAAGCCAATTTTTCCGGGACGGGATAAAGGGTAAATACTTTCAGTTAAAATGGTTAGATGAGGGGTGTCCGGTTATGGGCGCGCGAGGCAAAGCCAATTTCACAGGCTGGAGGCGGAAGGCTGGAGACCGGAGGGAATCGGCACGGGCCGCGTTTCATGCGATAGGCTGTCCGAGCCACGAGCGACGAGTCACGGGCGACAAGCGGCGCCAAACAAAGCCAATTCTGGCTTTTTTTGCCTCGAAAACGGGGGTGTGCCGAGAAAACAAAGCCAATCTGGGCGGCCGGGGCCACTTCGGCCGTGCCATCCCGAGCTCGATTGCTGGCTTCAATCCGGTTACGGGGCTGCCACGCGCAGCCCGATCTCCGGAATGCGATGGACCTGGGTTTTCACACGGCGATCAAGGTCATAACGTGGCTCGGAACGACCCTTCCACCGGCGCCATCGGCACCCTCTGTGCAGTGGACTGTACCTGTCTGCCCTTTCCTGGCACGTCGGACGCGGTCCGTTCGTCCCCACGCGCCGCTGCACGCGTCTCAGTTCTTCTAGCACTTCTCAACTTGCAGGTGACAGGCTTCGGTGTGGCTGACGTCGTCGGCGTGCATGGTCTGCTTCACCAGTTCGACGAGGTTGGCAGCACCGCACTTCTTCATGATATGCCGCCGGTGCACCTCGATCGTACGGGGCGAGCGGCACATCGCGTCGGCGATCTCGCGGTTAGTGCGGCCTTCCAGAAGGTGTCCCAACACGGCTCGCTCCATGCGCGTCAAACGCGCTCGGCAATCGGACAACTCGGGCGTCGCCTGCCGACACAGGTCGGCAACGGCGCTGAGCAGCCGCGCGGCCTCGGCCGGTGTTTCCACACAATCGGCCGCGCCGGCCTTCATCGCCCGCACGGCCGTCTCGGTGTCGCCGTGCCTGACGAGAACCAGAACCGGGACCTCAGGATAGATCCGTCGGCATTCCGCCAGCGCGTCGAGCATCGCATCCGTTTCGCCTCCGCCCAGGACCAGGCACCCCCAGCAGTGCCTGGCAAGCAAATCGAAGCATTCGTACAGTTCCACGGGCCGCGTCACGCGGATGCCATTATCGGTAAGCACAGAAGCCAGCGTCTCGGCGGTCTGCTCGTCACCATCCGCGAATACCAGACATTCCATAGCATCCTCACGAATTTCAACGTGTTATGTGTTGTGATGCCAAGCGACGACAACCACACTGGAGGGCATCCTCGACTCCATGGTCCGTACGTCGGACTCGGAACCGTAAACGTTGCGCGTCGATCGGATCCTGTATCGGCCCTAATCAGGGCCCGGAACTTTCTCCCGGCGCCATTGTGGATTGGAAATGGGGCTGTCGGAGACCTTGATGCGCCGGATCTGGTCGATGTCCCAATAGCCGCGTGCGTCTCTGCCGAAATTCTCGGCGTGGACCTGGCCCTGCTCATCCAGCCGCAGGTAGCCGTTCTTGAAGGTATCCGATATCACCCAGACTCCTTCCGGACGGGCCCAGACAATCCAGCGTCCCGCCTCGTCCGGGTCGGCTCGGTCGAGCGCCAGGTTGCCCCGGTCATCCGACGTCAAGTACTTCTCAGCGACCACGGAATAGAGGAAGACGCGGTGGTCAGGATTACCGAGGTCGTCATCGAAGCGGGCCTCCCAGAGACCGGCCTCGCCCGGTTCGTACGCATCGCAGGCCACCTGGTCACCATCAGCGACCAGATACGCGCCCGTGACCCGGTTCCGGATATGCACGCGGATGATGTTCGCATGCCGGTCCCAATGCGATGGGAGTGGGGCCGCTCCCGGGCCCTGTGGCTCCGCCTTATCGGTCGAGAGTCCATTGGTCAACCCCAGGCCGGCGAGACAGACCACGAGCGCGATCGTCAGATAAGAACGCCTATGCCTCCGGCGTCCGAACAGGGAAATCAGGGCGATGCGCTGTTTGACCTGAGCCTGACCCCCACACAGGCCGGCCACGACAGGAGGCCAGCCGGCCATGAGCAACCGCTCGATTTGACGCACGACGGTATGACCGTAGGCCGAAACCTCGTCGGGACCCAGTCGAGACAAAGCCAGCCCATCACAAACCAACTCCCGATCGGCCCGCATGCGTCGCAGGCCGAACGCAACGAGCGGATTGAACCAATGCAAGACATGCAGCAGACTGGCAAGGTGGCCGACGAGAATGTCGTGACGCCTAAGATGCGCGAGTTCGTGCAGAAAAACATGGCGCAGTTCGTTGCGGTCGCTCTCGACCAATGTCTCGCCGGGCAACAGCAAGCGGGGGCGGAGGCATCCGCACAGGGCCGGGCAGGGAACGTTGTCGGTCGCAACCAGTTCCACCGTGCCCCGTACGCCCATGAGACGCCGGCACTGCCCCAGGATTTCGAGCACGCACCGATCGGTCACGGGCCGCCCGCGCCGCACGATGCGCCCCAGTCGAATATGGTTGACCGCGATGCAGCCGGCCAGGGAACAAGCGCCGGCCAGCCACAACAGCGGCAGCACACGCGTGACTCGAGGGCCCAGCGAGAACCTGCCCCGCTCGCGCCGGCTTTCCGCGGTTTCGCTCTGCAGCGCGGCCTTGCCCGAAGAGTCGGTCGCGCCGTCGGCAGCGACGGCTGCTGCCGTCTTCGTTCGTTGGGAGGTCGAGGCAATTTCTCGGTCGGCACGGATCTCAGAGCCACCGTACGACGGAATCGGCAGCAGATTGTATACACTCCATCCACTCTGCGGCGCCCAGGGCAGCGCCAGGCGAACCAGCAACAGGAACCACAGGCAGTGACGCCCCCGAACGCCGATCCACCGTCCCAATATCCTCTGAACCAGCAGGATCAGACAGACCAATACACCAGCCTGTGCGGTCGTGCGTATGAGCCAGTCGAAGAGCGGCTCCAGGTGCAGGGCCGATGCGTCCATCATTACGATTTGTCCTTCTCGTCGAGCATGCGTTTCAGTTCGGTGATGTCCTCGGACGAAAGTCGGGCGTCTTCGATGAAGGCCGCCAGCATGGGCGTGACGGTACCCCCGTAGACGCGCTGGACGAAAGAGCGCCTTTCCTGCCTGACACACTGTTCCCGACCGACGGCAGGAAAGTAACGATATCGGCGTCCCTCCTTCTCGTATCTCAGCGCCGTCTTGCGCAGCAGTCGGTTGATGAGTGTGCGGACCGTGCGCGCGTTCCAGGCAACCTTGCCCTCCAGCGCCGCGACGATCTCATCGGCCGTCAGGCCTGGCTCAGACCACAACACCATCATCACAGACCACTCTGCGTCCGAGATCTTGGGCAGCTTTTGCATCGATCAATCCCTTGCAATTACACTCGTAATCCATAAAAAGTATTACACCCGTAATCCTATATCAAGTAGAAAACGAAAATTTCTGGTCTCGGGCCCCACATGCACCGCGGAGAGGCCGGCCATGCCGAAGCGTTATCTAAACAAAGCAGAGCCCATTTAGGGTCATTGACGAATTGGCCGTCCGCGCGTAGGATGGCGCTGGACCATGATGAGGCAATGAAAGGCCATGCGATGGTGGACAGAACGAAATCCGTGCCGCGAGCCGAGCGGCGCAGCGGCGGCGGGACGATTATCAACGCGCTGGTGGCGATCATCTTCTTCGGCGGGCTGGCGATGGGGATCTGGTGGATCTTCAAGCAGGTCGGCACCGCCGGACAGCAGTACACCACGGCGATGGTCAACACCAGCCACAAGGCGTCGGCCCTGAAATGCCAGACCAACTTGCGCTCGATCTACCAGAGCATCCAGATGTATGCGCTGAGCAACGAGGAGTTCCCGGCGTCACAGGAACGTTTGATCGAATACTGCGGGTACTCGCGACTGTTCCGCTGCGATGAGCCCAACACGGCACCCTACGTGTATATCCCGGATCAACGGCCCGACATGCCGCCTTCGAATGTCCTGGTGTACGAACCGGAGCCGGTGCACGAGGGCCGCTCCGGCGTGCTCTTTCTCGGCGGGCAAATTGCCATGCTAACACCGGAAGAGCTGAAGTTGGCGCTGGAAGCGACGCGGGCCCATGTCCGATAGCGCTGAGCCGTTTGTCGTGTGCCCGCAAGGGCATCTGGGCCGGGAAACGCCTCACGGCGTCACTTCGAACGCGCCAAGGTCAGATCCTACAGCGCAGACACTCAGGTCCTGACGCGATACGGATTCGACTCGGGATCGTACCACGCCAAAAGCTGTGCCTGCAGATCGCGACGTACGGATTTGTAGGCCGGATCGTCGATGCGGTTGGTGTGCTCGCCCGGATCACGCTCGTGGTCGTACAGCTCGTGCATGGCGCCGTGATTGAAGATCAGCTTGTACCGGTCCGTACGAATCATATAGCGCGGCATCTCCGAGCGCAGCGCGAACTCGGCAAACGCGGCGCGCAGCCCCTCAGCATCGGGATCACGTATCAGAGGCGCGAAGCTGTGCGCGTCGAGTTGGCTCGGCGCATTCGACATCTCGACAAGCGTCGTTCGCTGCGGCGTGGGCAGGCCAGCCAGTTCGGCCAAAGTGGGATACAGTCCAAAGTACTCAACCAGCGCTGTGGACACTTTGCCCTGAGGCAGACGTCTGGGGAAGCTGACCATCAGCGGGACCTGCACGGCCGGCTCAAACAGGCAGAACTTCTGGTAAAGACCGTGGTCGCCATCCATCTCGCCATGGTCTGACGTGTAGACCACGATCGTATTGTCGGTCAGGCCGAGTTCTTCCAGGCCGCGATAGACGTGATCGACGCACGTATCGACGAAGGCGAGATTGCCCAGGTAGCCCGCCCGCCCGGCACGGAGTAGACGAGGGTCTCTGCTCGTGTGGTTCCGGATGCGTTGCTGAATATGCTTCGGGTACGTCGAGGTATCACCGACCGGGCGCAGCGCCATGGTGTCTATGGGGTACTTCTCCGCAAACTCGCGGGGCGGGAAGAACGGCGTGTGCGGCTTCATGAAGCTGGCGACGAGGAAGAACCGCTGGTCGCGGTACTGCCGCAGGAATTTGACGGTCTCGCGGGCAACGAACATATCGAGATGGTCTTCGGCCTCCAGCTTCGAAGCCATAGTTGCGAAATCGCTCCGCGTGACATGGCCCACCCAAGGGCTGGGACCCTCCCAGAGCCCTTCGATATCCGGAAAGCCCGCCCCGCTGTCGTCGACCGTCCGCGTGAAATGCGTCGTGTGCGGGTGGCTGGCGATCTCGTCGGCATAGTGCTGCACCTTTGGGCCCAGGTACATCAGCCAGTCGTTGATCGAAAGGTAGTACTCGAAACCATGCTTGTGGGCATCGTTGAAATGCATCTTGCCGATCAGGCCGGTGAGAT
>CP070782.1:765732-771566 GCA_020346325.1 Phycisphaerales bacterium | reverse complement strand
CGCCATTGTGGGTGGGCCGATCGGACCAGGCGTGCACCTCGCGCACCTGACCCAGCGCGCCGTCCCAGATCCATTCATTGATCAGGCGGTTGCCCTCGAAAGCCATGCCCTGATTGCCCATCTGGGTCGCGACGCCCGCCTGGCGCGTGGCCTCGGCCAATGCGCGGGCCTCGTACACCGTGCGCGTCAGAGGCTTCTCGCAGTAGACGTGCTTGCCCATCTTGATCGCCCACATCGAGATGACCGCGTGAGTATGATCGGGGGTGCCGATCACCACCGCGTCGATGTTCCTCTCCTTGTCCAGCATCTGGCGAAAGTCACGATATTTCTTCGCCTTCGGGTAACGCTTCATCGTATTGGCCGAGTAGGCGTCGTCCACATCGCACAGGGCGATGATGTTCTCGCTGTTGACGCTGTCGATATCGTGGCCGCCCTGGCCGCCAACGCCGATGCCGGCGATATTGAGCTTTTCGCTGGGGGGCGTCTGCCCGGCGCCGCCCAGGACGTGGCGGGGCACAATGGTGATACTCGCGACGGTGGCCGCCCGGCCCAGCAGGGCCCGCCGGGAAAGGGGCTTCAGGGGGGATACATTGCCGGCATCACTCATTTGCGGCTCCTTTCAAGGGTCGGTACTACTTTTTGCGAACGGTTGCCTGCGATTATGCCGCATCCGTCCAATTGACGACACCAAAAAACCTTGTATCGCGGGCCATCATGGCGATAATGGAAAGCTGTTTCGAATCCGGCCCTGTAGGGGCAGGCCCGCATCCGGTCCCCGGCCTGAGGGTAAGAAGCATTTTCCGCAGAGCCCGCGAAATGTGCGAAGTGAACACCAGCTAAAGTAGGAGAAGACCCGCCATGAGTGAAACCGCCAACAACAGCACGTCACGTCGTGATTTTTTGAAAGCTTCGGCCTCGTTCGCCGCGGCTTCGACCCTGGCAACGGGGCTCAGTTCGCGCCTCTACGCGGCCGGGGACAACACCATCCAGGTGGCCCTGATCGGTTGCGGTGGACGCGGTTCAGGCGCAGCCAACGATGCCATGAACGTCGAAGGCCGCGGCCCGATCAAGCTGGTGGCCATGGCCGACGTCTTCGAGGACCGGCTGTCCGGCAGCTACAACAGACTCAAGAGGGAGCAAGGCGACAAGGTCGACGTGCCGGAAGAACGCAGATTCGTTGGTTTCGACGCCTACAAGAAGGCGATGGATTGTCTGCGTCCGGGCGATGTCGCCATCTTCGCAACGCCGCCGGCCTTTCGCTGGGTGCACTTCACCTACGCCATCGAGAAGGGCCTGCACGTGTTCATGGAAAAGCCGGTGACGGTCGACGGGCCGACCACCAAGCGCATGATCGAGTTGGCCAAGAAGGCCGACGCGAAGAATCTCAAGGTGGGCGTGGGCCTGATGTCGCGCCACAGCCGGGCGCTGCAGGAACTGGCGAACCGCGTCGCCGACGGCGAGATCGGCGATATCGTCCTGATGCGCGGCTACCGCATGCACGGGCCGCTCGGTTTCTTTGATTCGCCCCCCAAGCCGGCGGGCGTCACTGATCTGCGCTACCAGGTCCAGCGCTTCCACAGCTTCATCTGGGCCAGCGGCGGCAACTACAGCGATTTCTACATCCACGTGATCGACCATCTCTGCTGGATGAAGGGAGGTTGGCCGGTCAAGGCCCACGGTCTGGGGGGTCGTCACTATCGCCAGAGTCCCGAAGGGGTCACCTACGTCGATCAGAACTTCGATACCTATTCGATTGAGTATACCTTCGAAGACGGGGCCAAGATGATGTTCGACGGCCGCTGCATGAATGGTTGCCAGAACATCTACTCCAGCTACCTGCACGGGACGAAGGGATCGGCCATTGCCTCCAGCAGTGGTGACTGCGGCCTGCCGTCGGCCATCTACAAGGGCCAGTCGTTCGACGATGCCGACCGGGTCTGGCGCTCCCGAGTTCCCATGCGGCAGCGCAATCCCTATCAGAACGAGTGGAACGACCTGATCGACGCCATCGTTCAGGACAAGCCGTACAACGAGGCCGAACGCGGCGCGATCGGCAGCATGGTCACCTCGCTGGGTCGCATGGCCGCCCACACGGGCCAGGAAGTTACCTACGACCAGATGCTCAACTGCCCGCACGAAATGGCGCCCGGTTTGGACAAACTCGTCGACTGGAATTCACCGGCCCCGCTGAAGTCCGACGCCAACGGTCGCTATCCCGTGCCTCAGCCTGGCATCGTGACCGACCAGGAATACAAAGCGTAACAGAGCACGTTCTACTGTGATACAGCGACCGCTGGTCTCGGCCTGATCGGGGCCAGCGGTCAGTTCTTGTGAAGGATGCGATCTGTTGGGGGTTGGTCGCGGTTGGCACCAGCACATACGATGGCGGTGACGTGTTGGTAAAAGCCTCTGGGCAGCAGAATCCTGTCTCGCGAGTATCTTTGGGAGGCTGCCACTAATGTCATTCCCGCGGAGGCGGGAATCCAGACTGCCGCGATACCGTCTGGACCCCTGTCCCCGATCAGGGTCGAGGACAAGCTCTGCGCAGGGGTGACAGAGTTATTCTCGTGCCGCTAAAGGAGCACATTGGATGAGCAACTTGCCTGTGCCTGTTTGTCTCGCCGTCTTGCTTATGGCGCCTCTGTCGGCTTGGGCGACCGACTGGCCGCAGTGGCGCGGGCCTTTCTTTAACGGTTCGACGGACGAGACGAACCTGCCCGCGTCGTGGAGCGCGACAGAGAACACCGCCTGGGTGCGTCCCTTGCCCGGCCCCAGTGGCGCCACGCCGATCGTTGTCGATGATAAGGTCTTCATTGCTTCCACCGTCAAGGGTTCGGCGGACTTCGTGGCTTTGTGTCTGGATGCCCGCACCGGGGAACTGATCTGGAAGCGACACGTCGGCAGCGACGCCCGTCGATTCCCGCGCAACAATATGGCCTCGCCTTCACCGGTGGCCGACGACCAGCGCGTCTTCTTTCTCTACGGCAACGGGGAACTGGTCGGTTTCGCCTTCGACGGCCAGCCCATCTGGTCGCGCAATATCGAGCGGGAGTACGGCAATCTGGCGCTGCAGTTTGGCTACAGCAACAGCCCCTTCCTCTGCGACGGCAAACTCTTTATCACGGTGATTCGTCGTAACAAGCCCTATCGCAAGCCCGACGCCGATGGCCCGCTGGATTCGTTCATGATGGCGGTCGATCCCGTTTCGGGGGAAACCCTGTGGAAGCAGACGCGTCCGACGAATGCGTTCGACGAGGGGATGGAAACGTATTCGACACCCATTCCTTTCGTTCGCAACGGCAGGACGGAACTGCTCAGCACCGGCGCCGATTTCGTCACGGCGCATGACCCGCAAACGGGCCGGGAGTTGTGGCGGTTCGAATATTGGCGTGCGAAGGTTCGTGATTCCCGCGTCATTCCGTCGCTGGTCAGCGGGGCGGGTCTGGTGTTCGGCGCCCGGCACAAGAGCAATCCACTGTTTGCCCTGCGTCCGCCGGATGAGGAAGGGCCGGCGCGGATCGCCTGGGAATTCAGCGGTGCGGCACCCGATTGCAGTACGCCGTGCTTCTACCGGGACCGGCTCTACGTCACCGATGGCATCCGCCATGGCAAGGTCGTCACGTGCTTGGACCCGAAGACCGGGCGGCAGTTCTGGCAGGGCAAGATCGGCGGTCGCGGCCCCTGGCGGGCCTCCCTGACGGCCGCCGACGGCAAGCTCTATTGCATCAATGAGACAGGCGAGGTGGTCGTCCTGAGGGCCGGCGACGAGCGCTTCGAGATCCTCTTCCAGACCAAGATCGACGAGCCCCGCATCCAGTCGTCGATCGCCATCGCCAACGGCAGCCTGTACATTCGGACCGCTCAGAACTTATACTGTATCCGCAAGCAATAGCCCCGTGTCCGCGGCGTGCTCCGGACGCCGGCGGGCAGAGTAGGTTGGAACGCAGCAAAAGGAGGCAGTCATGGATCAACGCGCACAATCATCAACTTCTGGATCGTCAAAATCGTCCCGCCGGGCCTTCCTGGGCTGGACCGGCAAGATCGCCGCCGGCTCGGCGCTGATAGGTGCCGCGGCGCCTCTGGCCTATGCCGGCGAGAAGAACACCATTAAGGTGGCCCTGATCGGTTGCGGCGGACGCGGCACGGGCGCTGCCTCCAATGCGCTGTCGGTCAAGAACGGCCCGATCAAGCTGGTCGCCCTCGTCGATGTCTTCGAAAGACGGGTGGAGCGCAGCTACAAGGGTCTCAAAGATCGCTACGCCAATCAGTTCGACGTGCCCCAGGAGCGTCAGTTCGTCGGTTTCGACGGCTACAAGAAGGCGATGGATTGCCTCGACCCGGGCGACGTGGTGATCCTGGCCACCCCGCCGGCCTATCGCTGGGTGCACTTCACCTACGCGATCGAGAAAGGCCTCCATGTGTTCATGGAAAAGCCGGTCACGGTCGATGGTCCGACGACCAAGCGCATGATCGCGCTGGCCAAGCAGGCCGACGCGAAGAACCTCAAGGTTGGGGTCGGCCTGATGGTACGCCACTGCCACGGTCGGCAGGAACTGCTCAAGCGCGTCCGCGACGGCGAGATCGGTGAGATCCTTACCATGCGCGGCTACCGTATGGGCGGTCGCTCCTGTACCACCCGTCGCAAACCCGACAACATGAGTGAACTGCTGTATCAGATCGCCCGCTTCCACAGCTTCCTCTGGGGCAGCGGCGGCATCTTCAGCGATTTCTTCATCCACCAGATCGACGAATGTTCTTGGATCAAGGGCGCCTGGCCCGTCGAGGCGCAGGCCATCGGCGGACGCCACTACCGCGGCGACTATGTCGATCAGAATTTCGATAGCTACGGCGTCGAATACACCTTCCCGGATGGGACGAAGTTCTTCTACAACGGCCGCAGCATGCCGGGCTGCAAGAACGCCTTCTCCAGCTTCGCCCATGGGACCAAGGGCTCGTGCGTCATCTCGACCTCGGCCCATGCGCCGGGTAAGGTGCGGACGTACAGCGATCACAAGATGAAGGACCTGATCTGGCGCTACCCGCAGCCGGAGAAGAGCCCGTATCAACTCGAATGGGATGACCTGATCGAGGCGATTCGCGAGGACAAGCCGTACAACGAAGTCGAGCGCGGTGCCATTGGCAGTATGGTCACGTCGATGGGCCGTATGGCCGCCCACACGGGCCAGGTCATCACGTACGACCAGATGCTCAACTGCCCGCACGAGTTCGCGCCGGATGTGGACAAGCTCGACATGAATTCACCCGCCCCGTTGAAGTCCAACGACAAGGGTGAGTACCCCGTCCCGCAGCCCGGCATTCTCAAGGACCGCGAATACCAGGAATTCGCCTAGCACGGAATCATGTCGCACAGCGCGCAGCGGGTCCCAGGGCTGGGACCCACTGCGTGATGCTTCTCTCCCGTCCTTCCGCCGTGCGGTGGTTTTGCTAGCGCCCCCTTCGTGCGCCGGCGCCGGTTGTCTCCTCTTCATCGGCCGGGTCCACGGGAGTGTATTCTTCTTCCACGTCATCGGGTATGTCGATCAGGATGATCTCGCCGTTCACCAGGAGCAGGATGTCCTGCGCGAAGGCCAAGGCCCCTTGGCGATTCTCGCCCACTAGGTTGTCGGCTACGGCGAAGTATTCATCGGTTCCGAACTCCACCGTGCGGTGCGGCGTGACCATGGCTTCCACAGTGACCAGCCGACTATCGATCCAGCGGCCGTCCTTGAAGTAGAAGGTCAGATCGTTCGCCTGCTGCGCGTTGACGATGCGCGTGCGCTCCATCTGCGAGTTCAGATAGCTGCTGTCCCGGTTGAGTACGTCTTGGGTTCGCT
>CP070782.1:762253-765632 GCA_020346325.1 Phycisphaerales bacterium | reverse complement strand
GTAACAGGTGATAGAGAGCGTTGTGGCACGAGCGCGGGACCTGTGTCTATCCGGCACGGGTCCCGTCTCTTTTCTGCGCCGGCGCCGTGAATTTGTTGCCACGTTGGGGTCCGGACAGTCGCCCCGTCCGAGTCTTGCGGCAGACGTCCTGTTCTGGGATAATGCAGTGCCGCTGAGGACCACGTGTGTTGGATTGGTCGCGGCCTGTACCATTGGACGTCTCTCGGAAAGGGAGATTGTGAAGCGTGTATTTGTGATTGTCGTATTGAATGCAGTGCTCGGCTCCGGCCTGCTCGGGGCGACGCCGGCGCGGGACTACCCGATCCGTCCGGTGCCGTTTACGCAGGTCCAGGTCAGGGATGGTTTCTGGAAGCCCCGACTGGACACCAACCGCGACGTGACGGTGTGGTACAACTTCAAGAAGTGCGAAGAGACCGGGCGGATCGACAATTTCGCCAAAGCCGCCGGCCTGATGGACGGCGCGTTTCAGGGTTGTCCGTTCGATGACTCGGATGTGTTCAAGGTGATCGAGGGCGCCGCCTATATCCTGGCGATGGGCCCCAACCCGAAGCTGGATGCCTATCTTGACGATCTCATCGCCAAGATCGTGGCTGCCCAGGAAGACGATGGCTATCTGTACACGGCCCGCACGCTCCAGAGCGGTCATCCCCGGGCTGGCCGGGACCGTTGGCTCAACGAGCGCGGGGCCCAGACGCCGGACCAGGACAGCCACGAGCTCTACAACGTCGGGCATCTGTACGAAGCGGCAGTCGCGCACTTCCAGGCCACGGGCAAACGCACGCTGCTCGACGTGGCGATCAAGAGTGCCGATCTGATCGCCGAGCATTGGCGGCCGGGCAAGCTGGATATCGCCAGCGGCCACCAGGAGATCGAAATTGGCCTGATCAAGCTCTACCGCGTCACCGGCCGGGCGAAGTACCTGAATCTGGCCAAGTACCTGCTCGACTGCCGTGGACGCGGCGACTACGCCAAATCCGACGGCCACCTTGGTCCGAGCTACTATTCCGACCACAAACCGGTCACGGAACAGACCGAAGCGGTCGGCCATTCCGTACGTTCGACGTACATGTATTCGGCCATGGCCGATGTCGCGGCGATCCTGGACGATGCGGCCTACCGTCGGGCGGTCGACGCGCTGTGGCGGAGCGTCAGTGTCGCCAAGCTCTACATCACCGGCGGGATCGGCGCCCAGCGCGGAATCGAAGGCTTCGGGGCCGACTACGAACTACCCAACAACGCCTACAACGAAACGTGCGCGGCCATCGGCAACGCCCTGTGGAACCAGCGCATGTTCCTCCTGCATGGGGACGCGCAGTATATCGACGTGCTCGAACGCATCCTGTACAACGGCTTCCTGGCCAGTGTTTCCTTCAGCGGTGATCGGTTCTTCTATCCCAATCCTCTGGCCTGCGACGGTGTTGAGAAATTCAACCAGGGCGCTATGACGCGGCAGCCTTGGTTTGACTGCTCGTGTTGTCCGGTCAACATCGTGCGTTTTCTGCCGTCGATTCCGGGCATGGTCTATGCCACGGGCCCGGGCACGATCTATGCGAACCTCTTCATGACCGGGCGGGCCCGAGTCCCCCTGGATGATCAGACCGTGACGCTGATTCAGCAGACGGAGTATCCGTGGAAAGGACGGGTGGTGATCGAGGTTCGGCCCGAGCGCCCCTCGGCCTTCTCTCTGGCGGTGCGCATCCCGGGTTGGGCCCGCAACGCGCCGGCGCCGAGCGATCTCTATCGCTATCGCCAGCGTACGAGCGCGTCTCCCGCGCTTGAGGTCAACGGCCGAGCGATGCCCATGCGCCTGAGAAAAGGGTACGTCGTCATCGAGAGAAACTGGGAAGCGGGCGACACGGTGACGGTGGACCTGCCGATGCCCGTGCGGTGTGTCATAGCCCATGACAAGGTCAAGACCAATGCCGGTCACGTGGCGATTGAGCGGGGGCCGATTGTCTACTGCGCCGAAGGTGTGGACAATCGCGGCCGTGTGGACAACCTGGTCCTGCCCTCCGATCCCAAGTTCGAATGGCAGGTCCAACCGGACTTGCTCAATGGCGTTGTCGTGATTGAGGGCAAGTGCTTCCTGCGGCCGCCGAGTTCTGCCCATGCAGAGACCGGGCCTGCGACCGAGATTACGCTCGTGCCTTACTACGCCTGGAATCATCGCCGGGCCGGTCCCATGCAGGTCTGGCTGCCCCAGTTGGCCGGCGCGACGCCGTGACAACACGCGGACGAACGGAAACCACCCGTTGTGAGAGGTCCTGATGGCGAATTTCGAGGTGGCCCATTTCGACGAGATCGAGCCGGTCGAGTGCCCGTGCGGGTTCGCGAAGCGAGCGTTCGCGCTGCCCGATAACGAGACCGCGACGATGCACGTTGTCGAGATCCAGGAAGATGCGAAAGTCCACTACCACAAGACGCATACCGAGATCTACCTCATCCTGGAAGGGCAAGGTCACATGGAACTCGACGGCCAACGGGTCCCGGTCAGGCCCTTCAGCACCATCCTGATCAAGCCCGGCTGTCGCCACCGGGCCGTCGGCAAGCTCCGCATCGTCAACGTCTGCATCCCCCCCTTCGACCCCGCCGACGAATGGTTCGGTTAGATGTGCAGAGCCTGGGCCGCTGTGATATAATAGGTCTATGATTCGCAAAGTAGCCAAGCTGTATCATATGGACGAATACGACGAGGTAGGAGAGAACCTGCGCTATTGGCTCAGCCGCCCGCCCGAGGAACGCCTCGCGGCCGTCGATGAGCTGCGCCGCCAAGCCTATGGAGATCCCCAACGACTTCAAAGAGTTGTTAGAGTTGTTCAACAGTCACAAGGTTGAATACCTCATCGTCGGGGGCTATGCCCTCGCGTTCCACGGTGCACCGCGTGTCACCGGTGATATCGATCTATTCATCCGGTCAACCAGGGAGAATGCCGAGCGAATCCTTGCTGCCCTGAATGAATTCGGTTTCGGATCACTCCATCTGTCTATTGAGGAACTTACGAAGCCCGGCATGGTCATACAACTCGGTGTGCCTCCCGTGCGAATCGACCTCATCACCAGAGTAACCGGCGTCTCCTGGGAGAAAGCGGACGCCGCCAAGGTTCCGGGCCGCTACGGTGATACCCCCGTCCACTTCATCGGCCGCGACGATCTCATCACGAACAAGAAGGCCATCGGCCGCCTCAAAGACGCCGCCGACATCGAAGCCCTGGGAGAATGAGCGCCACCTCCATCTGTCTATTGAGGAACTTACGAAGCCCGGCATGGTCATACAACTCGGTGTGCCTCCCGTGCGAATCGACCTCATCACCAGAGTAACCGGCGTCTCCTGGGAGAAAGCGGACGCCGCCAAGGTTCC
>CP070782.1:759144-762153 GCA_020346325.1 Phycisphaerales bacterium | reverse complement strand
GTCGTCGATCGCGATGAACAGCACGTTGGGTGGGTCTGGCGCCTGCACCTTGTGTGCTGGCCAGGCCGCATCGGACACCATTACCACCAGACCGAGCAGGAGTACATATGAGCGTGTCATGGTTTTCATTGGGTTCTTCTCTACTTCGTTTTCTTCTTTGCTGATGTGCCTGCCTCGGATTGGATTGCAGGACGGGATCGAGGGGGCTCGCCGAAAAAGTAATCCGGATAGCCCCATTTGTACTTCTTAGCCTGCTTCTTGGTGAGTCCCTGTACCTCATGGGCCAGGCGCCGGAGATTCTCAGGATCCAGCAGAGGATCTTTGGTCTGCCGGCGCCAGGTGGCGAGCTGTTGTTGCAGTTGGGCCAGTGTGGAGGCGTGCTCCTCTACATCCGCCAGATTGCGGAACTCATGGGGATCAACCTGCAAGTCGTACAATTCGAAGCGGGAAGGCCGGCGCATGAGCCGATACGCCTCGCTAACGACCGGGGTTGCTGCGACGATGGCGTCCGGGACTCCGGCGTTTGGGAATCTGCTGTTGGTGAACGCGTATCCGGGATTGACCTGGCCGGGCATCAGGTTCTCTATGAGCTTGTAGCGCTGGTTGCGCACGGTTCGCTGCGGATAGAAGTTTTGCTCTGCCGCGTGCGTGTGGTACTCGGTGAACAGGTAACGCCGCCATTCGACGGGCTTGTCGAACAGCAACGGCAGGAGGGAGCGGCCCGGAAGATTCTCCACGGCTCTAGCTCCGGCCGCCTCAAGCAATGTGGGCATCAGATCTACGGTGGAGACCAATTCCTGGCGAACTTGTTGTGGTTTCGCACGCCCGGGCCAGCGGATGATCAGTGGGATGCGCACGCCGCCTTCGTACGATGTGCGTTTGCCGCGCAGGAAGTCGGCGCCGTGGTCTCCCAGATAGACGACTAGCGTGTTATCCGCCTTCCCTGAACGCTCCAGGGTCTCCATAAGGTCGCCTATGAGTGAGTCCAGCCGGCTGAGGCAATTGTAGTAGTCGGCATTAAGTTTTCGCAGGCCCGGGGTGTCGATGCCGAAGTACGGCAGTGCCTTGACATCATCAGCATCGAGAGGCTGTCGCGGCAAACCATCGATCTGTTTGATCCAAGGGGCATGCGCGTCAGGATAGTTGACACTGAGCAGGAAGGGCCGGTCTCCGGCGTTTATGAAGGCCTCAGCATACCTGGTGTAATCGCCGAGATTCTCTCGTGCGAAGTTACTCGTGGGAATCTCGTGCATGTCGAAGGGGAAAGCGGCGGCCGGGTTGATGTGCAGCTTGCCAATTATGCCCGTGCGATAGCCCACTTCTTTGAGACTGCGCACGAGGTTCGGCGTATCCGGGCGATACATACGGAATCCCCAGGTCGCCAGACCGATCTGTCCATGCTGATGCGGATACAAGCCCGTGAGAATGCTGGCCCGCGACTGGCTGCATCCGGCCTGAGTGACAAAGGCTCGGTTGAAACGCACACCATTGGCTGCTAATTGATCGAGGTGCGGCGTCCGAGCGTAAGGATCGCCGTAGCAGCCCAGCTCCGGACCGTTGTCCTCGGAAACGATCATGAGAATGTTAGGCCGCGGCCTCGTCTCACACGGGGCCGGATCAGCGACTCCTGTCACCAGACCAAATAGCAATACAGCCAACGCAGTGCATCTGGGTATGTGCATTACACATCTCCTTTTACCACCCTTGCCCACTCAATAACGTCCCACCCGCTTGGGCCCGATGTCGACGCTAAAGGCCAGGGCGTCGAAGCTCTTTTTCATCAGGTCGAAACGCACAGCGGCGTAATCGGGATTATCCCACCGGTTCTCGAATTCGTGGGGGTCCTTTTTGAGGTCGAAGAGTTCGCCATGCTCGTGGCCGTGGTAGTTGACCAATTTGTACTGCCGTGTCCGCAGCATGGTCGCATAGCTGCGCGGCCCCTGCAACACCTCATAATATTCGCAGCGCACGAAATCTCGGTGGTGTCCGGGATCGGCCTTCCCCGTCAGAATGGGCAGCAATGACTTGCCCTGCATCGTATCGGGCACCGGCAGACCGGCCAGTTCGAGCAGGGTGGGCGTGATATCCAACAGTTCAACCAGGGCATCGCTCCGCACTCCGGCCATGAACCGTCCTGGCCAGGAGAAGATCAGCGGTACGCGCACCAGTCCTTCGTAGAAGCGGCAGCCCTTCTTGTTTAGCCCGTGGTCGCCCGCCATCTCGCCGTGATCGCTGGTGAAGATCACCACCGTGTTTTCACGCTGCCCAGTCTCTTCGAGCGCTTCGAGCATCCGCCCGACGTTTCTATCGATCAGCTCGATCTGCGCCCAATACTTGGCGAGCGTCAATTTGGCGCCGGGATAGACTGGGCGTCTTGCCTTGCTTTGAAACATTATACCGGCCAGGCGCTGCTGAGCCGCCAGATCAGATTCGCGGAACAGGGGCTCAGGCAGGGATTCGATGTCGAAGCGATCCACATATTCCTGTGGCGGGTCAAAGGGGCCGTGGGGATCGTAAATGTTGACGCTGCAGAGCCAGGGGCCGCTGTGTTTTTCCCTCATGAATTCGATGGCTCGGTCGGCACACCAGGTGGTCTGGTGCCACTTGGCGGGGATGTACCCGTACTTTTCTTTCAGTTTCTTGTAGTCCTGACCGATACTCTCCAGCCAGTCCGTGTATTGATTTCCTTTTCCGATGCCCTGGTGCGGGGCGTGACTGTACCAGAAACGACCGTAGCCGTCGTCCTTCGGGCGCAGCTCCGGTTCGTGGGCCATGGCCGACGAGAGATGAAACTTGCCGGCCAGAGCGCAGTCGTAGCCTGCATCGGCCATCGTCTTGGTGATCAGCGGCGCCGCTTCATCCCAGTGGTCGTTGCCGTTGATGCAGGCGTGAATCGTGCTGGGATACATGCCCGTCAGAAAGCTCGCTCGGCTGGGCGTGCAGATTGGGGATTGACAGTGAGCGTGGGTGAATGCCGTCCCATGCGCAACGAGCCGGTCCAGGTTCGGC
>CP070782.1:745534-759044 GCA_020346325.1 Phycisphaerales bacterium | reverse complement strand
TGGTGTTGCTGGTGGCCTGCACGAATCTGGCGGGACTTCTGCTGGCGCGGGGCGCGGCGCGCCAGCATGAAATCAGCATTCGAGCGGCACTTGGCGCCGGTCGGTTTGCCCTGGCTCGTCAACTGGCAACGGAGAACCTGCTGTTAGCAGGGGCGGGCGGTGTCCTGGGGCTGCTACTGGCTCAATGGGGTGTACGACTGCTGGCTCATTACATTCCCGAACACGGGGAGGCGGTGCATCTCCAACTCACGCCGGACTTGAAGGTTCTCGGGTTCACCCTCCTGATCTCCATCGGCACGGGAATCCTCTTCGGACTCTTTCCCGCTTGGCGCAGTAGTCGACTGGATGTGGTTACGGCCCTCAAGGACCAAGCCGGCACCGTGATGGGCCGCCGGTCCGGGCAGTTCTGGAACAAGGCCCTGATGGTGACGCAGATTGCTGTGTCCTGCTGCCTGCTCATTGGCGCCGGACTATTTGTCCGAACGGTTCAGAAGCTCCGAACACTGGATGTCGGCTTCGACCGCGAGAATCTCATGGGCTTCTATCTGGAGGGTCTGAACTACGACGACCCCCGGCGGGCAAGTGTCCATGAGGAGGTTCTCCAGCGCGTACGGAACCTTCCGGCCGTGTGCTACGCCAGCATGTCCAACATCCAGACGCTCGGCGGAGCCGAGTTTGGCTATGGTCCCTTCAGGGTGGCCCGGGCCGACAGCGAAGCGACAGAAGATGAAGGCCTGAAGGTGCGGGGAACCGCCGTCGCTCTGGACTACTTCCAGGCCCTCGGCATTCCGGTACTGATGGGACGAGACTTTGGCCTCCAGGATGAACCGACGACCGCCCAGGGCGATCAGCCTGGTCAATCGTCTCGCCCGATTATCATCGATCAGACCTGCGCGCGAAAGCTCTTCGGGGATGAGAACCCCGTGGGTCAGCTGTTGCGAGCCAACGGTCGGTCTTCTCGGGAAGTGATCGGCGTGGTCGGGGACGTCGTCCACAAGGGGCTCCGCGGGGGTGTGCGAACCTCCGTCTACAGCCTGGAGACGTGCCGAGCGTGGAACCTGGGGTTCTTCCACGTCAGGACTTTGGGCGATCCCCTGGCTGTGGCGGACGGCATCCGCCAAGTGGTTCGCGGAATCGATCCGGAACTGGAAGTGAGTGGCCTGCACACGATGGGCGAGATGATCAACGGACAGTTGCGACGAGAACGGATGCTCTCGCAGCTTACCGGCTTCTTCAGCCTGTCGGCCCTGGCTCTGGCCTGCCTTGGTCTGTATGGCATCCTGTCCTATGCCGTGACGCGGCGCACGCGCGAGATTGGTGTGCGCATGGCCCTGGGAGCACAGCGGCGCAACGTGTTGGCCGGAATCATTCGACAAGGAATGATGCTGACGCTGCTCGGATGCCTGCTCGGGATAATCCTGGCCTTGGCCCTAACGCGTGCCGTGTCCAGTCTGCTCTACGGCGTTACGGCGACCGACCCCGTGACGTTTCTCCTGACCGTGCTGCTGCTCGGCACCGTGGCCCTGCTATCCTGCTGGCTGCCGGCCCGCCGGGCGGCACGCGTGAATCCGACGGAGGCACTACGCTACGAGTAGGATGGGCTTTAGCCCATGCTGATATTTGCAGTGATTTACAGATGATGATGGATGATTGAGAGTCGGACATGGGAACATTGTGGCAAGACATTCGATACGGCCTGCGAATGCTGGCGAGGAGCCCAGGTTTCACCGCTGTCGTGGTGCTGATGTTGGCCTTCGGCATCGGGGCCAATACCGGCATCTTTACGATCTTCGAGCAGGTCCTGTTGCGATCGCTGCCCGTCAAAGACCCGGGCTCCCTGGCGATCATCGCACCCGAGGGCAAGTACATCGGATCGAAATGGGGAAGCTACACGATGTCCTACCCCATGTTCGAGGATTTCCGGGCCGACAAGGCGCTTTTCGACGGGATTGCATGCCAACGCCCCGAGACTGTTCACCTCAACGACGGTCGCGGAATCGAACGGGTCCAGATCGAGTTGGTCTCGGGTAACTACTTCGACGTTCTCGGGGTCCCGCCCGTATTGGGACGCACCTTGGGCGTCGGTGACGAAACCGCCCCCGGTGCCAACCCGGTCATCGTGCTCAGTTGTGACTTCTGGCGGACCCGTTTCGCATCCGATCCCGCCATCGTCGGGCGTACCCTACAGATCAACGACACGCCCATGGAGATCGTCGGCGTCGCCGCAGCCGGATTCAACGGGTTCAGCCTGGATTCCCAGCCCAAGCTGTTCGTCCCTATCACCATGAAGCCGTCAATCACCCCCGGGGGATGGCGCATGGACGACCGGCGAACGCAATGGGTGAAAGCCTTCGGCCGACTCAAGCCCGGTCTGACGCTGGAACAGGCCGAAGTGGCCATCCAAACACCGTACAGACAAATCATCCAGGGCGAGGCCGAAAGTCCAAGCTTCAAAGGTGTAGCGAGTGAAGAACGAAAGCAGTTCCTCCAATCGCGCATCGTGCTACGGCCTGGACGCCGGGGACATTCCCATCAATCTACCGTGCTCGGCGGTCAGTTGCTGTTATTGATGGCACTGGCTGGATTGGTCCTGCTGGTGACGTGCGCCAATGTCTCTAACCTGCTGATCGCGCAGGCGGCCCGGCGCCAGAAGGAAATCACGGTTCGGCTCGCCATCGGAGCCGGTCGCCGGCGCATCGTGCGGCAGGTGCTCGTCGAGAGTCTCTTGCTGGCCGGCGCGGGCGGAGCGGCGGCTCTGGTCGTCACCGCGCTGACAGCCCGGGCGATCCTACAATTCGCGCCGGGCCAGTTGGGCGTCACCATTTCGCCCGAGATCAACGGAGCCATGCTCGCGTTCAACGTGGTTGTCTCGGTAGTGGCGGCGCTGCTGTGCGGACTGCTGCCGGCCTGGCGAACGACGCAAGTGGATTTGGGGGCCACGCTCAAACAGCAGGTGACCTCCGTTGTCGGTGGCCGAGGCAAATGGTTGCGGCAGGGTATGGTCGTGACGCAGATCTGCCTGTCGCTGATCTTGCTGGTCGGCTCGGGTCTGCTCATTCGCTCGCTCGTCGCGCTCTACCGCGTCGATCGGGGCTTTCGGACCACCAATCTCGTCTGCTTCAATCTGGACCTGACGCGTAGTGGCTATAACGGGCAGCGGAAACTCGATTTCTGCCGGCAACTGCGAACGCAACTGCGATCGATTCCGGGTGTCACATCGACCGCGTTTGCCAAGGTGCCCCTGCTGGCGGGCGATTCCTGGTACAACGGGATCGTGGTCGAAGGCTATCAGCCCAGGCCAGGCGAGGACGTGGCGTCCTACTGCAATTCGATCTCGCCGGACTACTGCAGAACAGTGGGCATGACCGTGAAGCTGGGCCGTGAGTTCGACGAACGCGACAAGGCGCCCGGTGCCAAGATGGTGATCCTCGTCAACGAGGCCTTCGTTCGGTATTTTCTGCCGGACCGCTATCCCATCGGTTGTCACGTCGGTTTGCGCTGGAGCGTCGACGCTCAGCCCGACCGGGAGATCGTCGGCGTGGTATGTGATGCGAGGAGCGCCAGCCTCCGCCGGTCGGCCACGCCCCGTGTGTTCTTTCCCTACTCACAGATCGGCCTTAATCACATGACGGTCTACGCGCAAACCAGCTTGCCGTCTGAAGAGGTTTTCAGCGCGATTCGTCGGCGCGTTCATGCCCTCGACGCCGGTATCCCGCTGTTCGATATGCGGACCATGGACGTTCAGGTAGATCGCTCTCTCGCAAATGAGCGACTCGTCGGGCTCCTGTCGAGCCTGTTCGGCATCTTGGCGATGGCCCTGGCGATGATCGGGCTTTACGGAGTCACGGCCTACAGCGTCGCTCAGCGCGTACACGAAATCGGTCTTCGGATGGCCCTTGGCGCGCCGCGGCATAGCGTCATGTCCCTGGTTCTGCGCGAGGGGATGGCTCTAGCGGCCATCGGTGTCGCAGCCGGGCTGGCGGGCGCGTTCGCGTTAACCGGCCTGCTGCGCAACCGACTATTCGGAATCAGTCCGACCGATCCGTTGACGGTCGTCGCGACGGTATCGCTTCTGGCTGGTGTAGCGCTGCTGGCCTGTTACCTACCGGCCCGGCGGGCCGCCAAGATCGACCCGATGGAGGCGCTGCGTTATGAGTAAGACGCAGACAACTATTGTGCGAGGAACGAGTGAAAGAACGAATGGGGATTCGTAGAATGATTCGGAGTAAAGACATGACAACAACGCAAGATGCATTGATCCAGGTTGAGGACCTGCACAAGGTCTTTGTCACTGAAGAGGTGGAGACCCATGCCTTGTCGGGTGTCCACCTGGAGATCCACAAAGGCGAATACATCGCCATCGCCGGACCGTCGGGCTGTGGCAAATCCACCCTACTGTCGATTCTGGGCCTGCTGGATTCGCCCACCGAGGGCAGCTATCAACTCAACAATACGCCCGTGGCAGACCTCTCTGCTTCGCAGCGCGCGCGGATTCGCAACCGCGAGGTGGGCTTCATCTTCCAGAGCTTCAACCTCATCGGCGACCTGACCGTGTACGAAAACGTGGAGTTGCCTCTGACCTATCAGAAGATGCCCAAGGCCCAGCGCAAGGAACGGGCCAACGGCGCTCTGGAAAAGGTCGGCATGGCCCATCGCATGAAGCACTACCCCAGTCAGCTCTCCGGCGGCCAGCAGCAGCGGGTGGCCGTGGCCCGGGCCATCGTCACCGAGCCTTCCATCCTGCTGGCCGACGAGCCCACTGGTAATCTGGACTCAGCCAATGGCGACGCCGTCATGGGCATGCTGAACGAACTGTACGAATCGGGTTCGACGATCTGCATGGTCACGCATGATCCACGCTACGCCCGGCACGCCAAGCGTACCGTGCACCTGTTCGACGGCCGCATCGTCGAAGAGGAAGAAGCCGCCCGCAAGGAACAGGAAGCCCGAGAACTCAGCGAACGAGGCTTCGAGGTGCTGTAATGCCTACGGTATGGCAGGACATCAAGTACGGCTTTCGGATGTTAGCGAAGAATTCTGGTTTCACGGCCCTGGTGGTGGTGATTCTGGGGCTGGGTATCGGTGCGACGACGGCGATGCTCAGTTTGGTCGATGCCGTCATGTTGCGACCCTGCCCCTACAGGGATTCCAAGCGCCTCGTGTGGGTCGGCGAGACCGATGAAAAGCGCACGCTCAGAAACATGGCCTCCTTGCCCAACTTCTACGATTGGCGGGAGCAGAACCATGTCTTCGAACAACTCGTTGCCGCCAATCGCTTCGGCTGTGTGGTGAACAGGGCCGACAGAACGGAGAAGGCCGACGCCATTCTCGTATCTGAAGGTTTCTTCTCCGTCCAGGGCGTCGAACCGATCCTGGGCCGGCTATTCTCGCCCGAAGAAGAGCGGACGGGCGCAGAACGCGTCGTGATTCTCAGCGCCAGCAAGTGGCAACACTGGTTTTCCGGCGATCCGAATGCCATTGGCGCGACACTGGTCCTGGACAGGGAAGTGTATACCGTAGTCGGCGTTCTGCCCGACGCGTTTCGCTGGGTCTTTCGTCGGGAGGCATGTGGCTTCTGGGTGCCCATGGCGCTGGAGCCGGTGGACGAATCGCGGCGCGGGTCGCGCGGCACCGATGTCGTGGGACGACTGAAGCCGGGCGTTGGAGTGGCCCAGGCTCAGGCGGAGATGGACGTCATTGCCGACCGCCTGGCCCGCGCCCATCCTGAAGTGCTGGCGGACGTCGGGATTCTGGTCGTGCCCATGGCCGAAGCTTATCGGATGGCGGTGGCGCGGACGGGCAACGTCGGTGTCCTGATGATCCTGCTGGGAATCGTCGGCAGCGTTCTGCTGCTGGCGTGTTTACACGTCGCCGGCTTGTTGCTGGCCCGATCCGCCATGCGCGAAAGGGAGATCGCCGTCCGTGCCGCGCTCGGGGCTCACCGGCTGCGCCTCTTTCGGCAGTTGCTCACGGAGAGTTTTCTGCTGGCGGGTCTCGGCGGGCTGCTGGGACTGTTGCTGGCTCAGGGGAGCCTGCGATTGCTGATGACCCTGGGCGGCAACGCAATGGCCCTGGTGCCGTGGTTTGTCGACCCCCGAATCGATGGGCGATCACTTCTGTTTGCCGTGGGTCTCTCCGTCACAACGTGCGGGTTGTTCGGCGTGTTGCCGGCACTCTGGACGTCGCGGCTCCACCTGAGCCGGTATTTGTCCACGGGAAGAACATCCCGACGAGGACCCCGTTTCCAGCGGGTACGAGCGGCCCTGGTCATCAGTGACCTGGCCGGAGCTTTCGTCCTGCTCGTCGTCGCCGGCCTGGTGGTGAACACCTATATACGCATTTTGCATTTCGATCCGGGTGTCAATCCGAAGCATGTTCTGACCATGGAAATCGAAATGGTCACGGACACCGGCCCCTATGCCGATCCCGAGCGAAGGTCGGCGTTCTATCGCGATGCCCTGGAGCGAATCCAGCAGCTGCCCGATGTGCGGTACGCGGCGCTCGCAACGGCGACTTTTACGTGGCCCGGCTATCAAGCCGGTCACTTTCGCCTGAAGGGACCTCCGGCTGGCGCCAACCAGGCCATCATTCGGCGGACGGAGATCTCTCCGGACTATTTCCGCGTGCTCCAGATTCCCCTTCTCAAGGGCAGATACTTCACAGCCCATGAGGCGACGACGGGCAGAGCGGTGGCGATCATCAATGAATCGCAGGCCAAACGTTTCTGGCCCGGCCAAGACCCGCTCGGCCGATACATCACTTGGGTCAAAGGCCGGTCAGAGACAATCCCCCACGAAATCGTCGGCGTGGTCGCCGATGTGAAGCACTACCTGAACTTCAAACTCGACGAGATGCCGAAGGAATTGAGGGGATACATCGGGGCGTTTCACGACGATGTCGTCTACATTCCCCGCTACAAGGACACGCTCATGGTGCGGACGACGAACGATTCGGGAGATGTGACGGCCGCGCTGCGCCGTGCGGTTTCGGCGGACGACAAAAACGTGGTGCTGTCCGGCATTACCTCGCTCGAAGATGAGATTGCGGCCTTCTTCTGGTTGCAACGGTTTGACTCCCTCTTCTTCAGTGCCTTTGCGGCAGTGGCACTGACGTTGGCGAGTATCGGTATCTACAGCATCACAGCCTATATCGTGTCCCGGCGCACCCATGAGATCGGCATTCGGATCGCTCTGGGAGCCGAGAGGAGCGATGTATTGAGAGCGATTCTGATGCGGGGCCTGCGGCTGACGCTGGTGGGAATCACCTGTGGGGTCATCGGTTCTCTGCTGATCGCGAAAGTCATCTCCGGGCTTCTGCACGATGTCAGCCCAACCGATCCACTGACGTTTGGGGCCGTGACATTACTCCTGGTCAGCGTGGCGCTGCTGGCCAGCTACCTCCCCGCTCGCCGGGCAGCGCGGATCGATCCGATGGAGGCGTTGCGCTATGAGTAGGGTTCGGGGCAAGCTGAGAACTGATGAATAACGATCGATCGCTGACGACTGGAGTTGTGAGATGAGCATTATCTGGCAAGACATTCGGTACGGATGGCGAATGCTGGCGCAGAAGCCGGGCTTCACCATGACGATCGTCCTGGTTCTGGGGCTGGGAATCGGCGTTACGACGGCCGTCTTCTCCATCGTCAGCGGAGTGTTGCTGCGCCCGTTGCCTTTTCCTGACGTTGATCGGTTGGTCATGGTCTGGGAAGCAGACAAGAGCAGGCCTGATGATTTGCAGCCTATCCCGCTGCTGCGGTTCCTGGACTGGCGCGACCAAGGCACGGCTTTTGACACGATGGCGTTCTTCGAACCTGGAACTTGGGAGCAAACGCTGACCGGTGTGGATGAGGCTCAACAAGTCGTCGGCGCCCGGATTGGGCCGCAGTTCTTCTCCGTCTTGGGGGTAGTCCCGCTGCTAGGCAGGCCATTCACCGTCGAGGAGGCCAAAGAGGGCGGCCCGCCGGTCGTCATCCTCAGCCATGGGATATGGAAACGTTGTTTCGGGGGGGACTCGGAGATCGTCGGCAAGAGCATCACCTTGAACCGCGAACCGTGCACGGTGGTGGGCGTCATGGGGGTGGACTTCCGGTTCATCGGCGCTGCTGACTTCTGGCAGCCTTTTCCCATGGATACCGACTCGATCGCACCGGTCGGACCGGGCACGGGACGGGGCGCCCACGGCGCTTATGTGGTTGGCAGGGTCAAATCTGGCGTGCCCCGCCGCCGGGCACTGGCCCAGTTGGAGACAATCGCCCGACGCAGGACACAATATCCCATGTTCGAAACCGATCGGGGTGTACGCCTGACATCACTTCACGAACACTTGGTGAGGGATGCGCGGTTGCTGCTCTACGTTTTTCAGGCGGCGGCCCTGCTAGTTCTGTTGGTGGCCACGGCCAATGTGGCGAACCTGATGCTGGTGCGTTCGGAGTCGCGAAGCCGAGAGATGTCGTTACGTGCGGCTCTTGGCGCCGGCCGAGGCCGCATCATCCGCCAATTACTGACAGAGCGCCTGCTCTTGGCCCTCATGGGCGGCAGTCTCGGAGTGCTGCTTGCCCTCGGGGGTGCGGGGGGGCTGGGGAAAGCGGCAGCCGGTCTGTTGCCCCGTATGGAAGAGGTGAATCTGGATTGGCGCGTGCTGGCCTTTACGACGCTGGTCTCGTTGATGAGCGGGCTGCTCTCGGGGCTAACTCCGGCCGTCCGCGCCATGAGCACAGATCCAAACGAATGCCTGAAGGATGGCGGAATCGGGCGAGGCTTCGCCGGATCGCGCCGCAGCACGATGCGACACGCCTTGGTGGTCGCGGAGATCGGGTTGTCGCTCGTGTTACTGATCGGCGCCGGGCTGTTCCTCAAAAGCTTCGTTCTACTCAACCAAGTCCGTCTTGGATTCGATCCGAGCAATGTGCTCGTGGTACGGGTGCCCGGGGTCAACGAGGTCTTGTCCGGCCCGCTCGGACCGGAACTGCTAGACAGGTTGTCATCTCTGTCGGGGGTCCAAGCGGTGGGCGCTGTCAGTCATTTACCCCCTCACAGGGCGGGGACGTCGATGGACATGAGCATTGAGGACGAACAGGACATGTACTCGGTCTGCCGCCAGGAGGTGACACCCGATTACTTCCGCGCCATGGGCGTATCTCTGGTGAGGGGACGCGGGATCACCGAGCAGGATGTCGAGGGAGCCCTTCCCGTGGTCGTCGTGAATGAGACGTTTGTGAAACGCGTGTGTGGGGGAGTCGACCCGATCGGCAAGGAACTCGTGACCCACCCGGTGAATCTTTCCTTCCAGAAGCGTAACACCATCGTCGGGGTAGTGAAGGATGTCGCGAATCAGACGCTTCTCGGGGAGACTCAACCTGAGGCATACTATTCCTATCGCCAAGCGAGCATTTGGGCGGACAGCCTGGTTCTTCGGACACAGTCCGATCCGTGGCCCTTGGCGGGCCCTGCCCGGAAAGCGATCCAGGCGGTGATTGGGAAGGACCACCCCATTTCCATGGAAACGATGAGAACGCGGCTTGCCCATTCGATCCTTCCGCAGCAATTTCAGACCGTTGTGATTGCGTTATTCTCAGCGATCGGCTTGATCCTGGCCGCCGTGGGGATCTACGGTGTGATCAGCTATTCGGTGGCGCAGCGGATAAGTGAATTCGGAATTCGCATCGCCCTGGGAGCACAGCGTACCGATATTCTCCGGCTTGTGGCACGACGGGCACTGTGGGTGGTGGCCGTCGGGCTGGCGCTCGGGCTGATGGCCGCAACGGCTCTAACGCGCATCCTCCGGACGTTCCTCTTTGCCGTGGAACCGCTGGATGCGGCTACCTTCGCCGCGGTGCCCATCTTCCTGGGCGGTGTGGCTTTGCTGGCCAGTTACCTCCCCGCCCGACGGGCAGCGCGGGTCAATCCGATGGAGGCGCTGCGCTATGAGTAGGATTCAGAGCAGGCTGAGAATTGATGAATAACGATCGACCACTGACGACTGGAGTTGTGAGATGAACAGCTTATGCCAAGACGTTCGGCACGGTATTCGTATGCTGTGCAAATCGCCCGGTTTTACGGCGGTAGTTGTCCTTATTCTGGCCGTGGCCATCGGGGCCAACACGGCGGTGTTCAGCGTGGTCAATGCGGTGGTGCTCAAGCCCTTGCCCTACCGAGATGCCGATCGCATCGTCACACTCTGGGAGCAGACGAAATGGGGGCCGAGGAGGCCCTCACACCAGGACTTCCGTTCGTGGTATCGACCGAGCCAAGTGTTCGAGAGCATAGCCGCATATGGAGCGGAGCGTTTTTACGTCGCCGGCATCGACAAGTCCAGGGAAGTCCGGGCAGGCACTGTGTCATCCGACCTTTTCCCTTTGCTGGGCATCGAACCCGTTCTGGGTAGAGGGTTCCTGCCGGAAGAGGAGCAGGCGGGAAACGATCGTGTCGTCGTCTTGAGCCACCGCTTCTGGAGAGATCGCTTGGGCGCAGACCCAAACGCGCTCGGTAGAACGATCAGTCTCACCAGTGACAACATGAATCCCGATGCAAGCATGAGCTTCGATCGGCGCGACTACACCATCGTGGGGATAATGCCTGCGGATTTCGAGTTTCCTTTCGGACGGCCAGCACCGTTCTGGGTGCCTTTGGTCTTCACGCAAGACCGGGTATGGAAACAAGGCCGGCCGGTCAGCCCGATCGCTCGCCTCCAGCAGCGCGTCACGTTGGACCAGGCGCGCGCGGAGATGGCCGTGGTGACGGAACGCGCGCGACAGGCGGCCCCCGAAGATCGCGGCGATCGCACGATCGGTCTCGATCGGCTTCACAACAGGATCCTGGCAGGCAATCGGCGCCTGCTGTTGTTGTTACTCGGGGCCGCGGGGTTCGTGCTGCTGATCGCCTGTGGCAACGTGGCCAACCTGTTCCTGGCTCGCGCCACGGCGCGACAGCACGAAGTTGCCACGCGGATGGTCCTGGGGGCATCGCGCAGCCGCATCTTGCGTCAGATGCTGACAGAGAGCCTGCTGTTGACCGTAGGTGCCGGCCTGGTGGGTCTGCTGCTGACCGTGCTGACAGTGAAGGGGCTGGTCGGACTCTGTCCCGCCGACGTTCCGCGTCTGGGACAAACAACGGTGGACTCGACGGTTCTGGCGTTCACGATCGGTGTTTCCGTTCTTACCGGTCTGCTCTTCGCGACGATGCCCGCCTGGAGGCCGGCCGGTACGCGCGTGAGCCAGACCCTGAAAGAGGGATGGACCCGGCCTTCGATCACGCGCCGACGAAGAAGGCTTCGCGGCAGTTTGGCCGTCCTGCAAATCGGCCTCTCCCTAATCCTGTTGGTCGGAGCGGCCTTGCTGATTCGCAGCCTGATCGCCCTACAGAGCCTGAACCTGGGCTTTCAACTAGAGAACGTGCTGACGGCGGAGATTCAGTTGCCGACGGCGAAGTACCCCACCGCACAGCACTGCACGACATTCTACAATGGCTTACTGGATCACGTCCGTCGCCTGCCCCAGGTCCGCTCGGCGGCGCTGGTTCACAGCGGGCTTCAATTCGGCGCCGCCGAAGCGGACATACCGTTCTCCGTCCCGGGCCGTCCGGTGTCCGATTCCGAAGAGACCCCCTGGGCGAAATGGATTTGCATGAGTCCCGATCTCTTCAAGACGATGGGTATCCAGCTTCTGAAAGGCCGGGACCTTACGGACCAGGACGGAGCCGACCGCATCGTCATCGACGAGACCCTGGCACGGCGGTACTTCGGCGACGACGACCCTGTCGGCCGCACGCTCGTCCATGACGTGATGGCCCGGATGACAATCGTGGGAGTCGTACGGACCACCAGGGATTTCCTGACGCCGGACCCGGCCGAAGGGGCGATCTATATGCGCATGGGCGCGAACTACCAAGGCATGGTCCTCGTCGCCAGAACGGTAGATGACCCGGTGCAAGTAGCACCTCTGCTTCGCCAGGCGATCGCCGCCTTGAGCGAAGAGGAGGTGATCTCCAGGATCGAACCCCTCGACACGACTCTGTCTGAGACCTTGGCACCGCGGCGTTTCGTCATGATTCTGCTTGGTCTTTTCGGCGGCATGGCGCTGGTCGTGGCGATGATCGGCGTCTATGGCCTGCTGCAATACAGCACGACGCAGCAAACGCACGACATCGGTGTTCGCATGGCACTCGGCGCCAGAGAGGAGGACGTCTTGATCGCCGTGTTGGGGCAGGGAATCAAGCTGGCCCTCATCGGCGTGGCCGCTGGCCTGATTGGCGCCCTGGCCCTGACGCGGGTGCTTTCCAGTCTTCTGTACGACGTGACAGCGACCGACCCGACAACACTGGTAACAGTGTCGATCATCCTGGCTGCCATGGCGCTGCTGGCCAGCTACCTTCCGGCACGTCGCGCCGCGAAGGTCGATCCGATGGAGGCGCTGCGCTATGAGTGAAGCTCACAGCAACTGACTGTTTACTATCGATGATTGAGAGTGTGACATGAGTACTTTCGCAAATGACGTCAAGTATGGGATTCGGCAACTGTACAAGAGCCCTGGGTTCACAGCGGTGGCAGTGGTGTCGCTGGCGCTGGGGATTGGGGTCAATACGGCGATCTTCAGCTTGCTCAATGCGATCTGGATGCGGTCGTTGCCCGTGCCGAATCCGCATGAACTGCGCATCGTGAACTGGAGCGGGTTCAACACGCGGCTCTCTCACTTCACCGGCGGTTCGGCCGATGCCACGCGCGGCGGTCCCGGCGCCCGGGTGTCGGGCTCGTTCCCCTATCCGGTGTATCGCGACTTCAAGGAACGGGTGGAAGGCTGCTCCGACGTATTCGCCTTCTGTGAGTTGCCCGGATTGACCGTCGTCGGTCCCAAAGGCGCCACCACCGCGAATGCCATGATGGTCTCGGGCGATTTCTTCGGAGGCTATGGCGCCCGAGCCTTGATCGGTCGCACCCTCGAGCCCGGCGACGAGTCGTCGCAGGCCGAGCCCGTGGCGGTGATCACCTACCGCTGGTGGGAGAAGCACTACGATCTCGATCCCGCGGTCATCGGCCAGATGACGACCATCAACAAGCATCAGTTCACCATTGTCGGGGTCCTACCCCGTGCGTATTGCAGCCCGCAACTGGGCAGTCGGGCCCAAATCTATGTCCCGATGTCCGCTCAGCCGAGGCTCTGCCCCGGACATCCTCTCGATGCGCGGGACCACTGGTGGGCCACGATCATGGTGCGCCTGGAACCCAAAGCCGATGAGACCCAGATCCGCGCCGCCATGGAGGGCCTCTTTCTTCAGACCCTTTCGGTGCCGGGCCAGGGGACGCAGATGGACGACCCCCAGATTCATCTCGTTGACGGCAGCCGAGGACTGCTCGGCATCCGAAGGCAAATGGCGGTGGGAATTGCTATCCTGATGGGCGCGGTGGGTTTGGTCTTGATGATCGCCTGCGCCAATCTGGCGGGCCTGCTGCTGGCCCGCGGGGCCGCGCGCCGACAAGAATTGACCGTGCGGGCGGCGCTGGGCGCCGGACGGGGGCG
>CP070782.1:742644-745434 GCA_020346325.1 Phycisphaerales bacterium | reverse complement strand
AAGCCCGGCACCACATACCTCTTCACCTTCTTCGCCAACTTAGGCTTGCGCTTCAGGTAATCCTCGATGCGCCCTTCAATCTTCGAGGGGTGCACCATGACGACGCACCCAGATCAAACGGCCGGGCGAACGCATGGTCTACGTCGACGAAGGCAAGACCAGCACGCAGAGTTGGACCATCTTCTACGACCAAGCCGCCTGGTGGGATGCCCCACCCGTGCGGCATGGCGAGGGCACCAACTTCAGCTTCGCCGACGGGCACGCCGAGTACTGGAAATGGCAGGACAAACGGACAGCCAAGTTTGCCAATGGAGCAAGCGAATACGGGGCTCTGCCCGACAACCCGGACATCCAGCGCGTCCAACGCGCCGCCTGGGGCAAGCTCGGTTACGAACCCTAGACAGCGGATACATGCCTGCGAGGAAACTGAAGCATGATGAAAACACGCCGCGCTTTTCTAAGAGACCTGATGGTGGCGGCTGTCACAACACCTGCCTTATCCCGTAGCTATGCCCGCTCCGCCGTCGAGCGGAAGCGCAAGCCCAACATGGTGGTGTTCCTGTCCGACGACCATGGCTGCCTGGACAGTCCGGTCTACGGCGGTGCCGTGGTCAGGACCCCGACCATGCAGAAATTGGCCGCCCACGGGATGGTGTTCGATCGAGCCTTTGTTGCCTCGCCTGCCTGTGGCCCGAGCCGCGCTGCTTTGTTAAGTGGACTGATGCCGGCGCGCAACGGCGCCGAACCCAACCACACGCTGCCCCGTCCCGAGACCCAGACCATGGTGAAACTACTGCAAGAGCAGGGTTACGAGGTGGTGGCCTTCGGCAAGGTGGCGCACGGCAGGCAGCACCCGCAAATGGTCGGATTCGACCACTGGCAGGATGCCCGGCGCGAGCAGATCGCCAAGCTGGTGAAACGCTTCCTGGCACGCCGTACTTCAGACAAGCCGCTCTGTTTGATGGTGGGAGACCATCGGCCTCACGTGCGGTGGATCGCGGAAAGCAGCTACGATCCCGACGAAGTGGTACTGCCCGAGCACTTCATCGATACGAAACAGACGCGCGAGCACTGGGCCCGCTACCTCACCGACGTGACCGGGATGGATGCCACCATGGCCGAGGTGGACCGTCTGGCCCGGGAGCATTTTGCCACGGATGACTACCTGTTCCTGTACACGGCCGACCACGGCGCGCAGTGGCCGTTTGGAAAATGGAATCTCTACGACGCCGGGGTGCGCACCCCGATGATCGTTCGCTGGCCGGGCAAGATCGCACCGGGCATTCGCACCGAGGCCATGGTCAGTTGGATCGATGTGATGCCGACGCTGCTCGAGTTGGCCGGAGGAACCGTTCCTGAACATATCGACGGCAGATCGTTTGCAGACGTGCTGTTGGGCAGAAGCAAAGAGCACCGCGACGTCATCTACACTACCCACAGCGGTGACGGCATTATGAACGTCTACCCCATTCGCGCCGTCCGCACCGGACAGTTCAAGTACATACGAAACCTGCGGCCCGACTGCTACCACTCCAATCATTCGGACATCCTGCGCAAAGACGGCGCCGGGGCCTACTGGGATTCCTGGGACGAAGCAGCGCAGCACGACCCTAAAGCCGCGGCCGTCGTCGCCAAATACTATCGGCGTCCACCGGTCGAGTTCTACGACTTGACCAAAGACCCCACCGAACAGCACAACCTGGGGAACGACCGACAGTACGCTGAGCAGATCAAAAAGATGTCCACCATGCTCGACGAGTGGATGAGAGCGCAGGGCGATACGCAGCAGGTCTTCCGCGAGCCGTACCCCACCTCCGGCCCACGTCCGCGTGTGATGTGGCAGCAGCGAAACCGAAATCAAGAAGTGCCAGGCAATACGAACAGAAGGTGAAAAGGACTCAGACCACGATGCTCTCCTACCACGTGTGGTTCGACGGCTCGATCCGCCGCCGACCATCGGCAGAACTGCACCAGCGACCGCTTCGCTAGGCGGAGTTGCCGTTGTTGGGGCGGCGAGCGCGGAAGAAATCCTGGAGGAGTTTGGCACAGTCGCTGGCGAGGACGCCGGAGGTGACTTCGAGGCGGTGGTTGAGGCGTTCGTCGCGGACGATGTCGTAGAGGGAGCCACAGGCGCCGGCCTTGGGGTCGTCGCAGCCATAGACGAGGCGGTCGAGGCGGCCGAGCACCAGGGCACCGGCGCACATCGGACAGGGCTCGAGCGTGACGTAAATCGTGCAGCCGTGGAGGCGCCAGGTCTCCATAAAGGTCGCGGCCTGGGTCAGCGCGACGATCTCGGCATGCGCCGTCGGGTCGGTGAGCTGCTCGCGCTGGTTGTACGCCCGGCCGATCACCTGATCCTGATAGACGATGACCGCGCCGATGGGCACATCGCCGTTCTCTTCGGCGACGTGGGCCGCATCGATGGCCAGTCGCATGTAGCGTTCGTCGATTTGGGCCTGGGTCTGTTCCATGGGGTGTGCTTTCGAGGCGACGGCGGGCGCGAGAAAGAAAAAAAGTACCCCCTAGGGGAGTCGAACCCCTGTCTCCAGGATGAGAACCTGATATCCTAGGCCACTAGACGAAGGGGGCACAATTGCCGTTTCTCGTCGCTCATACCGCATGTTTTCTGCCGCCGGCGTCCGGCTCAAGCCGCCCGACGCCTCACGCGATGTGCGTCAATAGCGGCGGTAGGATTCGAACCTACGACCCTGGGCTTATGAATCCCATGCTCTAACCAACTGAGCTACGCCGCCAAGAGATCTAAAGCCTTATAGGCTAAACTCTTATGTT
>CP070782.1:738326-742544 GCA_020346325.1 Phycisphaerales bacterium | reverse complement strand
TGGAGTGGCCCTCTAAAACAAAGTTGTCAACGCGTTTGCCGTCCGATGATACCAGCTTGTCCGCTGGCCGCAACCTGATATTGCCTGAGGGGAAAGCTCGCTCTGCGAGGGGGAATGTCCGATAGTGTGCTACGCTCGCCGCGGAACGTCTCCGAAATGGATCAGCAACGTTCGATGGGGGCGTAGAAAACCCCCTAGCCGATGAGAGGGTGGTCGGAAAGCGAAAGGAAATGCGAGGCCAAAGGCCCGGAGGAGTGAGCGGATCAATGTTTCTGATGTTCCTTGGCTTCGTCCTTGTTCGAAGCATCGGCTTGATCGTTCGGATCGGCAGCCGGTGTCTCGCCGGTGGCCTTCTGAGCCTTCTCACGCTGGATCGCGTCGTAGATCTCGCGGCGATGGACTGGAATCTGCTTCGGCGCCGTAATCCCTAATCGCACTTTGTCTCCCCGGACATCGACGATCGTGATTTCGACGTCGTCACCGATCATAATGGATTCATCTCTCTGCCTGCTCAGCACCAACATCGTTAACTCCTTTTGCCTGCTGGTTTTACAATGTTTCCTACGCCAATTGATATTTTCTTGTTCGTCTTGATCGTTATCTCACAGCCTCAATAACACCAGCGCTGCACAGGTTATGCCTGTAGTGCCAGTGCCGACCGCCGGGCGGTCAGGACACCTATATGTCGGCCAATCGAGGGGGCGAAGCCAGATAAATCCTGGTTTCTTTCGAAGGGGTATCCGGCGTATCGGACGTACGACGCGTAACTTCTTTTTTGGAGCCGTGTTATGGTGTTTTTCGGGCTCGAAAAAAACGTAAAACGAGGTCCGTTATGCCTTGGCTTCGTGCTTGCGCCAGAAGTCATACCGGACCGCCAGCCAATAGCCGAGGACCGATCCGATGGCCCCAAGGGCGACAATCTGCAGCGGCAGTATCGCGAAGACGGCGTGGGGGAAGAACACTGCCGGGTAGGTTTCCGCGAACCGGGCCACTGTCTCAGATCGTCCGTAATAGCTGTAGGAAAAGGGGATTACGAGGACGGACGTGGCGGCCGTCCAGACGTAGCTGAGGTCGAAGAACTTCTTGATAGCGAAACCGGCCACCGCAAATGCGGCAATACCGGCCGTGATGACCTGTCCGATACTGGGCTGGGTGGCAGCGCCGGTAGTGGCCGCCGAAATGTCCTGCGCAAAGACGCCCAGACAGAAATGGGCCAGCAGGGTTCCCAGAATCAGTGCGGCCACTCCCGTCAGGGCCACATGGGGCCGCAAATAGCTTTTCAACAGAGAAACCGTCAACAGTGTGCCAGGGCCGGGGCGCAGATGCTGAGCGACCAGTACGCCGGCGAAGCCGGCTGCGACAATCGTCAGCCAGAAAACGGGCTCGAACCGCAGCGAGTGCAAAAGGGCTTGGCGCGCGGCAGGGGCCGTGTAGGCCTGGGTTAGAGCCTGCATGGGACCCGAGCGGAGGACCCAGACCGCCAGTCCGCACGGGACGGCCAGGATGGCAATCTCGCGGCCGTGCGGCCAGGTGAGGAAATAGCCGGCCAGACCCGTAACGAACGCCAGGGCCAGCAGAACGAGTGTTCCTAAGAAGCCGATGCGGGCGGAGCGGACGGGGGCCAGCGGGTCGTCCGGGACCGCCAGGGGCCAGGCGAGGACGCCGATAACGAGGATGCCTAACGTAGCGGCAGCGGCGATGCGCGCCTTGTTTGCCCATGACAGTTCCATATCGTACATCTCCTAAAGCGAGCCACAGGCTACCAGTAACGTACGGATTCGTCAAGTACAGGTCCGGGATGAACCGGGCGCATGGAAACCACTGCGCCCTGCGGAGGGGGGACCTGGTGACAGTCCCGGAGGGATTCAGGCCGAGTCAGCGACAGACGCCGTCGTGGTGGAACGCGCGCGAGTCACGTCCATTTGAGGGCAAGTGTTTTTTTTCTTTTTGGCGACGCATTTTGTTGACGGTCGGGCAATCCCACTGATAGCATGGGCCTCATGTAATAAGACACAGCCTCTCCCCTCGGAGTCTGTGCCTTGTGCAGATGTAGAGGGAACACGCGTTACAGGCTCGGTAGGCCTAAGGAGAAGACCAAGTGAGTACAGGTACGGTAAAGTGGTTCAACGCGGACAAGGGATACGGCTTTATTACTCCGGACGATGGCGGCGACGATCTGTTCGTCCACCATTCGGAAATCCGGACCGAGGGGTATGCATCCCTCGACGAAGGCCAGAAGGTTGAGTTCACGGTTGGCGAAGGGAGAAAGGGGCCCTGCGCGACCAATGTCATTCCGGGTTAAGGACCCGCACGACATCAGAATCAAGAGGCCCTGTTCGGTAGCAGGGCCTTTTTTATTTGCTTTCTTCCCCGCGCATTTTCGCTTCTTTTCTGCCTGGCGGCTTCACCTCGGACGTCGGCGCCGGCCGGCATTCGCGAGGCATCGGCCGCACGCCCGTTTATTTTCGGCTTCTCGGCCCGCGTGTTTCCCATTAGAATCCGCCCGACGCGATGCGGTGTTACGTGCATAAAGGCATTCCGATTTGATTGGAGCAAGGGTAGTCTCGATGTATGCTCTCGGTGTTATTTTCGTGTCCCTGTTGATCCTCGTGGGACTGCTGCGCCTGAAGGTGAGGATAGGCTTGGCGATGGTTGTCGCGGCCGGGGCGCTGGCGGTGTTGCTGGGCGTGACACCGGCAGCGATGTGGCGCCAGTTGGTGGCTGAGTGGGAGGGCGGTTCGCTGACACGGGCCACGCCGTATCTGTTTGTCTCATTGACCTCGTTGCTGCTGTTGGTCAATGTCATGGGAGAGGCGATGACGCAGATCGGCCTGTCCGAACGTCTGGTGCCCGCGATGCAAGGGCTGTTTCGTAGCCGACGGGTGGCACTGGCGGCCATCCCGCTGCTCATGGGGTTGTTGCCGACACCGGGCGGGATCATGCTGTCGGCGCCGATGGTGCGGGAGGCGGGCGACAAGATCGGTGTGGGCCGCAGCCGAACGGCGGCGATCAACTTCTTTTTTCGGCACCAATGGGAGCCGGTTTGGCCGCTCTTCCCCGCGGTGCCACTGATCCAGAGCATGCTGGCCGTCTCCGCGGCTCGCCTTGTCGGCCATCATCTGATCCTGACCGGTGCGGGGATTGTCGGCGGCGTTGTTTTCCTGTTGCTCGTCGGTATTCCACCGCGCCGGGCCGAGCACCTGGAGGCCCGCGCCGGATTGAAGGTGCACGCGCTGGATTTCGTCCACGTGTTCTGGCCGATCGTGTTGACGGCGGTGCTGTACGTCCAGTTGCATGTCCCGCCGGCGATCGGGATCTTTCTGGCCATCGTTGGCCTCCTCTTGCTGCATCGGGTGGAATGGCGCCGCTGGCCCGGGATCTTCAAAGCGGCCAGGGAGCCCGACACGGTCTTGCTGCTGTTCGGGGCGCTATGGTTCAAGCTGAACCTCGAAGCCGGCGGTGCCGTCGGTGACGTGCTGCAGTTCTTCGATCGGATGCACATGCCTCCGCTGCTGGTGGTGTTTCTGTTGCCGATGTTGGTGGCGGCCAGCACCGGTGTAACCATGGGGACGGTGGCGATTACCTATCCGTTCCTGATGTCCTATTTCGGTACGGGCGGCGACGTGCGGATGGGAAGTGAAACACTGGCATTCGCGGGCGTGGTTTTCGGATTGATGATTAGCCCGATTCATCTGTGCCTGGCGCTGTCGGCCAGCTACTTCAAAACGCCGCTGGTACAGATCATCCTCAAGGTCTTGCCCGCGGCTTGGTGCGTGGCCGGCGCCGGATGGGTGCTCGTGTGGCTCGCCCGCTGACGGCCTGGGGCAGGTCAGCGGATCTTGATAGAGCCAACGTTCGTGCGGAGCGAAATCCTGCCTTCGGCTTGGCCCAGCGTGGCCCGGACGGATTTTTCGATCTTGCCCGTGATGGTCAGGGGTCGGTCGGTGTGAATCGATCCGACGTTGACCCGCGCCTCGAGTTCGGCCGAGATGGTCTCGGGCCCGGTGAAGTCGACGTTGCCGACGTTGGTGGTGGCACTGCTGCGCAGGGCAGCCGGGGCGGCCGCGGCGTATTCGAGCATGATGTCTCCGACGTTGGTATGGAGGTCTGTCTCGCCGTGCAGATTGCTACAGCGGATAGTCCCGACGTCGGTCTTGGCCGTGACGCGACTGGTGAAGCCAGTCAGACGAATGTCGCCCACGTTGGTGACGCATTCGA
>CP070782.1:729833-738226 GCA_020346325.1 Phycisphaerales bacterium | reverse complement strand
CGGTGTCTTTGTGAGCGAACCCAGCCTCCATTGTACTCAAAGGTTTCAAGGCTACATCTGCCCTCGTTGACCAACTCCCTTGAAGCGGTGATGAAGGCTTTTCTGTATCTTGTGAAGTCGTCGGAAGACTCAATGGCTTTGACAATTGCAGCATCAGTACTCGATTCGGTTGATGCTGGCCCAGCTACCGGCCTGCGCGTCATCAGTTTGTACAAGCTGAGAACCTTCGCAATCCCGTCTTTCTGAGCCGGCGTCAGTCGAACGTCCTCAGTGTGTTCTGATCCCTGGAATCTCACTATGGCGTTCTCGGCTTTGGCAAGTCGTTGCAGCCATTCTATCTCATCTGACGTGGCGGGAATATCAACCCATTCTTCAATACCCGAAGCCATGCTTCTCTTGAAGGTGTACTGTGGTGATTGCCATCTGTAGTCGTCGGCCGCAACTTTGAAGGAGTTCGCAAAGAGCCAATACTGTCCCTGATATCTTGCTGTGAATCTTAGATATGGACCTGCATCTTCAAGGCCAATGTATAACCGTATGTCGCTTCCTATCCAAAGACCCTTGCTGTACGAAGACACAAAGTATACGTGCTCGATGTCGTCTTTGCGGATGACAAGATCGAGCAGTAGCTTGGCAATCTCAGCCTTCTCCGCGTCGAACTTCGAGGCAACCTCCCTGACCAACTTCAGCTGTGTCTCTGAGATATGCCCTCCTGTGCTCAGGGTATAGGAGGACACATCTCCATAGCATTGCCTCAAACCGACAAGCTTGATATCAGAGCCCTCGACAACGGGCTCCTCCGCAAACTCTGCAACTCTGATCCGCGTCTCAGATGAGACACAGCCACCGATCAGGATGCTCAATAACAGTATCCTATTTCTCAGGTTCATGCTCGTTTCAGCTCACTTGTCTCGCGCCCGAATTGCGGATGGTTTTCCCACACGCTTCATGAGTGCTGTCCCTCGCCTGAGCTTCCGACCTATATCCCGGTTATCGGCTGGGAGGCGGGGCGAGGTAAGGGAAAAATGAAAAAAGTCGGAGGCATAGCGGATCCGAGGCGGGCGTCGCGATTTCACCTATGAGATGGATTGCTTCCGACATTAGGCTTTCGGTCATTCGTGCTTGTCTCGGATTTCGCGTTAGATGCGTGTTGCTTCGCTTCCAAACAACGGCTGGCAGAGAAGTTGGTCCGATAGCGCTAGTCTTGTGCATTGACGGTATTAGGTTGACGCGGTATCGTATCGCCTGAACGTTGTCTGGAGGATTCACGAACGGATGGTCATGCAGCCGAAAACGGATTTCGATATTGTCATCATCGGGGGGGGCATCGTTGGACTCGCCTCCGCTTATAAGCTGGCGCAGCATCACCCCGATCTGCGGTTGGCGGTCCTGGAGAAGGAAGATCATCTGGCCGCCCATCAAACCGGCCACAACTCCGGCGTGATCCACTCGGGGCTCTATTACCAGCCGGGTTCGAGCAAGGCGAAGACCTGCACCGCCGGACGCGCCGAGTTGATCGGATTCGCGCAGCGAAACGAGATTCCGCATGAGATCTGTGGCAAGATCATCGTCGCGACCGATCGGAAAGAACTGCCCGCGCTGGAGAAGATCCTGGAGAACGGACGGGCCAACGGCGTCGAGGGCCTGGAAAGAATCGGCCCCGAGCGAGTTCGAGAGATCGAGCCTTCCGTGTCAGGTATCGCGGCGCTTTGGGTTCCGACAGCCGGCATCATCGACTTCGTGGCAGTCGTGGAGAAATTGGCCGAACTGGTCCAGGGGGACCATCCGCAGAACAAGGTCCTGACGAGTCACCGGGTCACCGGGTTCGACAAGCACGATTTCTACACGAACGTCGTGACCGATCGCGGGCGGATCAGCACGCGCTACGTGCTCAACTGCGCTGGTCTGCAGTCTGATCGCGTGGCTCGCATGGACAACGTGGACGTGGGGGTGCGGATCGTTCCGTTTCGCGGGGACTACGTTGAGCTGACGCCGCAAGCGGCTGAGAAGATCCGGAACCTCGTTTACCCTGTCCCCGATCCGGCCTGTCCCTTTCTGGGCGTGCATTTCACCCGCATGATCGCCGGCGGTGTTGAATGCGGCCCAAATGCTGTCTTTGCCTTCAAACGTGAAGGCTATACGAAAACCGATTTCAGCTTTGCCGATACGTGGGATGCCCTGTCACACTGGGGCACGTGGCGGCTCTTCCTGCGCTACTGGCGGTATGGGTTGGGCGAATACGCCCGCATGTTCTCCCGCAAGCTCCTGCTCAAGCAGCTTCAGCGGCTCGTGCCGTCCGTGAATCTGGAGGATATCAGCCCGGCCAGCGCCGGGGTGCGGGCCCAGGCGCTGGGGCCCGGAGGCCGGCTCGTGGACGATTTCCAGATCGAGGCGACGGCCAGCGCGATTCACGTGCTCAACGCTCCCTCGCCGGCCGCCACCGCGTCACTGGCGATCGGCGAGCATATCGCTCGTCTGGCGGCGGACCGGTTTGCCTTGGCAGGCCCAGAGAAGCAGCGAATGCGAACCTCGTAAGGAGGGATTTTGATGAGCGACATGACCGGAAAGAAGTACATCGTCATCGTGCAGTGTCACATCGTTAAAGAACGCTGCCCGGGTTATCTATGCGAGAAGGCTTTGCACGAGCGCAGCGGCGGTTTCGCCTGCTATCCTCAGGATCGGGCTTACCGGGTGCTCACTATGACCTGTGGCGGTTGCTGCGGGCGGGCCGTACACCGCAAGCTCACGCTGCTGCTGCGGACCCTCAAGAAGAAGGAGGGACTCGAGAAGGGCGATGTGGTGGTGCAGTTGTCCTCGTGCATGACCAAGGACAACTTCCACGCGCCGCCGTGCCCGCACCTCGACTACGTCCGCACGCTGATCGAGCGCATCGGATTGGACGTGATGGACGACACCGTCGTCAGTGAGAAATCGCAGGGCCGCCGTGAGGAGGGTGTATACCAGCCGTGAGCGTGAAGCCGAGAAATCGTGCTGCGGACCTGTTGGCATGGAGCTTCCTGGCGGCCGGTGTTCTGGGGTTGTTGATGCGTTACGCTGCCAAGGATCGCGTCCCCGCGCTGGCGGTGGTCTTCTACGGACTTCCTCCCTTGGTGGCGGCGCTGCTGTTTGCTGTGTCTTTGGCACTTGGCCTGCGCCGGCCTCGAAGACGATGGCAAGTGGTGGTTCCAGGTGTCCTTATGGTTGTTGCGCTGATTGCCTGGATTCAGACCGATCTCGTGCGGTCTCGGGGTGCTGGTGGAATGGGCGATCCGCTCCGAGTGGTTCTTTGGAACGTGTCCCGTCCCTCAGCGACCGACGCGTCATTCGTCCCCGTTCTGCAGGAGGCTGATGCCCAGATCCTCTTCCTGGTGGAATGTGGCGGTCATAGCGCGGCCCGACGACACTTCTGGGAATCGCATTTTCCTGGTTATCACGTTAGTCTGTTGCCGGGTCAAATCGCGCTGTTGTCCAGGTATCCGATTGCCGGTGTGCATTGTACGACGGCAGACAGCAGGACAGTGGTTGCTGAGTACGATCTAATCCTGCCCGGTGGGACGCTGGCGGTGGTCGCCGTGGATGTCGCCAGCGCTCACTGTAGCCGACGCCGATATTCTTTCGAGCAGATCAACGCGATTGCGCGCTCCAAGCGGCGCCCGGTTCTGGTCTTGGGCGATTTCAACACGCCGCACACCTCGATCCTGTTCGATGAGCTGCGCCGGTCCTTCTGTCACGCATTTGAAGAGTCCGGCACCGGCCTGATCACAACTTGGCCTTCATTATTTCCGGTGCTTGCGCTCGATCATATCTGGCTGTCTGAAGGGCTTGCCCCGGTGCATACCGTGCTGCGCCGGACGCTCCACTCGGACCACGCGCTGGTAATTGCCGATATCGCTGTCGAAAAAGCGGGAACGCCGCACGAATTGGTGAGTTCGGTCGAACGATGAGCAAGAAACACACGACGCCGAGTCTGTTTGCCGCCGATGAGCCGCCGGAGCCGAAGTGCGGGCACGCCATTCGCGTGGCGCTGGAATCGGCAGCCGACACCGAGTTCGACTACCTCGTGCCTGACGGGCTTTGGCCCATCGAGGTGGGGCAGCGCGTCGAAGTGCCGTTCGGTCGAGGCAACAAGCCTGAAGTTGGCTTCTGCGTGGTCTCGGACGTGCCGGGCGATGCAGCCATTGCCAAAGACGGTCGTCGCATTCGACTGAAGCGCGTGGCCCGGGTCGCTGATGAGGAACCTCTGCTGGGGGCGGACCTGATGGAACTGGCCCGGTGGATCAGCGACTATTACGTCAGTCCCCTGGGACAGGTGCTGGCTGCGATGGTGCCGGGCGCGGTCAAACGGGCGGCCGGCGTCCAGCGGCAACGCTACGTGCATCTGGTAACGCGCGATGCAGAGACGCTTGCGGAACTGCGGGGCGGTAAACAGAAGCAGATTGTCGATCTCCTGCGTCGGCGCGAAGCGTTCACGTCGGAATCGGCGCTGGAGATGGACGAGGTGACCGCCGCGGTCGATTGCCAGCCTCCCACGGTCAAGCGTCTGGCGCAAAAGCTGATCGTCAAGATCACCGAGAGAAAAGTCCTCAATGCGCTGCCCGTCGTGCCCGAATCGATGGCCAACGAGCCGCACGAGGTGGTGCTGAACGACGACCAGCGACGGGCCCTCGATCAGATCTATCACCAGATCGAGACCAACCGATTTGGCGTCACCGTGCTGCATGGCGTCACTGACAGTGGCAAGACCGAGCTCTACATCCGGGCGGTCGAACGCGTGCTCCAGAAGGGACGCGCCGCGATCGTGCTGCTGCCTGAGATTGCGCTGACCGCCCAGACGGTCCAGCGCTTCAACGCCCGCTTCGAACGCATTGCGGTGATGCACTCGGCGCTGAGCGCGGGGCAGCGCAACGTACAGTGGCAGAAGATCCGAGCCGGGGAGACGGACGTCGTGATCGGCGCCCGGTCGGCGGTCTTCGCGCCGCTGCCCAACCTGGGCATCGTTGTCGTAGATGAGGAGCACGAGCCGAGCTACAAGCAGGACACCGTGCCGCGCTACCATGGCCGGGATGTAGCGATCAAACGGGCGCAACTGGCCGGGGCACACTGCATTCTGGGCAGCGCCACACCCTCGCTGGAGAGCTTGCGCAACAGTCAGACGCGCCCCAGCTTCACACTGGTACGTTTGCCTCGGCGGGTGATGGACCTGCCGATGCCCGCAATGAAGCTTGTGGACATGCGCCAGCGGGGCGTGACCGATAGCGCCTCGGATTTGCTGAGCCGCCCGTTGACGGACTACCTCAAGGGCGTTCTCGCGCGCCAGGAGCAGGCGATTCTGCTGCTGAACCGTCGAGGCTACAGCAACTTCGTGTTCTGTCCATCTTGTCGACACACGATGCAGTGCCGCAATTGCGATGCGGCCCTGACGTTCCACAAGACGAAACGCCCCACGGCGCCGCTCGAAACCGTCACGGGCAGGCACATGAACTTCGGCTATGCGATTTGCCACCACTGCCAGGCGCAGACCCTCGTGCCGCGCCAATGCCCGTTGTGCGGCAAGGCGATGACGATGTTCGGCCTGGGTTCGCAGCGGCTGGAAGAAGAACTGGCGGCCAAGTTCCCCGAAGCCCGGGTCTGGCGCGTCGACAGCGACTCGATGGCCAGCCATGACTATTATCGCCTGCTCAAGGAATTCGGACAGGGGCGGATCGATATTCTGGCCGGTACCCAGATCCTCGCGAAAGGGCTGCACTTCCCCAATGTCACGCTGGTCGGTGTCGTCAGCGCCGACACGTGCCTGTATTTACCGGACTTTCGCTCGAACGAAAGAACGTTCCAGTTGATCTCGCAGGTGGCGGGGCGAGCCGGTCGCTCGGAGAAGGAGGGGACCGTCTTCGTCCAGACGTACTTCCCGGAGCAACCGACGATCAAGTTCGCCCTGGGGCAGGATTTTGAGGGGTTCGTGCGGGAGGAGATGAAGCATCGTGAGATCTGCACGTTGCCGCCACTGTGGCGTCTGGCGACCCTCGTGATGCGGGACCCGACGTACGACAAGCTGGAAATCGCTGCCAAGAGGATGCGGCAGCGGATCGACGACATCGTCGAACGGTACGGGTTGCAGGTCAAGGTCCGGGGCCCGATGCCGGCGGTGATCAGCCGGATCCAGCGGTTTCATCGCCTTCAGATCGTGGTGCAGGCCCCCGACGCGGCGATCATGGGCCGGCTCTTCGGCAGCTTGCGTGCGGCACCAGCGATTCGGCCCACCGTAAAAATAGCCATTGACATCGATCCGGTGAATCTGTTATAGCTTGCAATCTTTTCCGGGCCGTGCTATATTGCAGGCTTCGGTGACCGGGGAGTAGCTCAGCTTGGCTAGAGCGCTGCGTTCGGGACGCAGAGGTCGCAGGTTCAAATCCTGTCTCCCCGATTTTCGGAGGAGTCAGAAGTGCTTCTGGAAGAGGGGTTTACCGATGTAGGGTCGTCGTAAAGGGGACCCCTTATGTCCGTTGAAGAGCCGTTTTCGGGCTCCAGTGTCCAACGAGTGGGATTCGCTGTCGATGTCCGGCTGAAGTGTATTAGCGAAGACTTGGTCTGACACTTTACCGATAATAGAGCAGAAGCGACGGGTGTGACGGAGCATATACAATGGAATTGGAGCAAAGATAGGAACGCTTGAAGGCTCTTGTCGTTGAGCGAAAACTCGACTTTGACGCTTTTACAGCCATGCGTGAAAGTCAGACGACCTGGCTGACTAGTCCGGCGAGCACAAGATTCCATCTGAACGTTGAAAAGAGTCTGGTGCAGCGCAGCGTTGGAGTAGCTGAGAACGTGCTGAGACTACGCGACTGCCTAGCCCCACAGATCCCCGACGAAAGCTGTGTGCTTGTAGGCCTCTTCCATGACGTTGGGAAAGTGGGCATGCCGAGCAAACCTCTGTACTTCAAGAACGACAATGAGTGGGAGGTCAGGAATCGCAACATCACGTACAAGCATAATCCTGATCTCGTACCCATGAGTTTGGCCGCCAGAAGTCTCTATCTTGTGGCAAAATACATTCCACTTTCCGATGCCGAAGCACGGCTATGTTCTACCACGATGATCAGTACGTTGAAGACAACAAGTGCGTGGCCCACAAAGAGGAACCCTTGGCCCTTCTTGTGCACTGGGCAGACTGCTTGACAGCCCACATATATGAGGAAGGCAGAGACTTGAAGCCAGACCATGTATGCTGGAGCAGAGACTGAGACACCGTCCTCAAGGAAAAGGTATGTCGTCGCCGTATCAAGACGCATTGCGACGGCAGGATTCCAAGTGGCACGGATAAAATGATGCCTTCCCGAGCGGAACAGGCGGTTGCCCATCGAGTCTCGGAGGTATTTTAGTGGTTACACGTCAAAGTCCCGGTGCGAAAGACAACTGTTTCTTGAGTGAGGAGAATCGATGCACACCGTATTCAGCCATGTCATCCAGAAGCGCTTCTCGCAGGTGAACGAGGACGTCGCCACGGATGCCCTCGCCTACGTGCTGGAATCGAGCGACGCCGCTCGGCGCGGCATGACGAAGTTACTTCGCGGCCTCATTCCCGAACTGCCGCCGCTTCACTTCGTGACTCAGCAGACCGAGGGCACGATCCGACCCGACATGTGGGGACTTGCCGACTCTGAACCGCGCGTCTTCGTAGAGAATAAGTTCTGGGCGGGCCTGACGGACAATCAACCCATTTCATATTTGCACCAACTCACCGCCTATCCTCAGCCGACAATCCTCTTGGTTGTCGCGCCAGCAGCCCGTGAGCATACACTATGGCGAGAGTCGACCCGACGCCTTCGTAATGCCGGCATTGGTGTATCGGAATTTGAGGCTCCTGCCGGTGTTGCTCGATCTGTCAGAACGCAGCTCGGGCCGATACTGGCACTTACTTCGTGGACAAATGTCCTGTCGGCGTTGGAACACCAAACGGTTGATGACCCCAGTGCCAGGGGCGATCTTATCCAACTGCGCGGGCTATGCGACGCCGCAGACCATGACGCTTTTGTCCCTGTCTCGGCGACAGCACTATCGGATCAGCGAACCCCGGCGTTCATACTCCAGCCAGGTTGTATTGTGCAGGCAGTCGTCGATTGCGCCGTCAGTGAAAACGTCATGAGCGTGAACGCACTTCGTCCACAGGCCTCCTGGGAGCGAATTGGAAGATACGTCTGGGTGTCTGGAGATCGAAAGGCTGGCGCTTGGTTCGGCGTACATCTCGTTCTGTGGAAGGCACATGGGACGCCGCTGTGGCTCTTCTTCTCGGAGGGACAGTTCGGACGGGCACAGGACGTTCGCCACCTGATTGAACCTTGGGCCGCCAAGAACAGCATAGTAACTGCTGCTATCAATCGCGACTTCGCGATCGCAGT
>CP070782.1:725600-729733 GCA_020346325.1 Phycisphaerales bacterium | reverse complement strand
TGGAGTGCCCTGGCGACGCTCGATCTGGAGACGACGGTCAAGCCGAGAACGGACTTGAGCAAGTTCGAGATCTTCCTGGCCTCCTACTGCAGCGAAGCACTGCCGGCGCCGTACGTCGGCACGCACACCTACCCGCCGTCGCCACACGTCGACGCGCAGAGAGGTGTGGGCGACTACTGGCCCGAGGGCTTTCTGCTTGTGAAGCGGTCATATGGTGATTGGCTGATGTTCCCGCGGGACGAGGCTGTGACGCCGATGATTCGCGACGGACGCTGGACGAAGGAACCCTATCCGGTTTCGTGGACGCTCATGCCGAAGTTCGCAATGCCCCTGGCCTTCCGCCAAGGTGCCGAAGAGACGCCGGCCGTGGTCCTGATGGCACCGCCTCAGGATTGCTTTGCGATCTCCACGCCGTACCAGGGAGAAAGCCACTACTCCATGTATCTGTCGCTCTTCGGCCGCGATTTGAAGGCGGGCGCCGCCGCAAAGGTACAGACCCGATTGGTCGTGACGATGACCCGCTCCGGTCGAGATATCCTGGATCTTTACCAAGAGTATATGAAGCAGGTCAACGTCGGGGAATGAACGAGGCCGCCTTCCCAGTGCTGAGAAGGCGGCCTTAAGTACTCGGAAGATGACTTAGGGTTGCGCCGGCAGCTTGTGATCGGCGGGCTTGACGCCTTTGCGGAAGCCGCCGAAGCCGATGGGCTTGGGATCGTAGGTGCCGATGATGTCCACCTTGCTGCTTGCAGGGACCTTCTCGCCCAACCCGACGCACCAGTAACAGGCGTTGACCATCAGTCGGCGGAAGTCCGGGTCTTTGAGGTCACCCGCGTGGCCCATGGTGGTGGTGAACACCGTGCTCGTCTTGCCCCGGTCGCCTGTATAGGTCTTGGTCCAGGCCACGGGCAGGGCCTTCTTCTCGGTATTGATATCGTCGTCCGGGTTCATGCCTTTGAGGACGTGTCCGATAATAATGGGTCTACAAGCCCCGTTGAGCGTGGTCAGGCCGTAGACATCGGACGGTCCCCAGATCTCGCCGACGCCGCGCACCATGGGGTGGTCCTGCATTCCGTCGGCGATCAGCCCGCGCGTGCTCTCTTTCTGGTGATGCCCGTGATGGTTGACCCACGTCTCACCCAGGACCTGGCGGCCATATCCGCCTTTGAAGTCGGCACTCTTGTTGTTCCAGGTGTACTTGGCGTAGGGACTGCCCACGTTCTTCTTGTAGAAGAACGGGTGCGTGGCCGTGCGGAGCGCGACGATGGGTTTGCCCGAGTTGGTGTAGTCGATGATATGCTTCATCTGCGCATCGGGCAGCTCGCGAAAGCGCGTAAACAGCACCATCAGATCCGCGTCCCTGAGCACCTCCAGGCCCGGGATGTTGTCCACGACCAGGGGATTGATCTCGCCCGAGTCCGGATCGATGGCGAACAGCACGGTACACTTGAAGCCGTGATGGACCGCGAGGATCTTGGCCAGCAGGGGCATGGATTCCTCGGAGCGGTACTCCTCGTCGCCCGTGACGAATACGATATGCCTGTCCTGACCGGGTCCGCCGCTGCCTTCGAATTGGATCCATTGATCGTCAGCGGCCTGCATGTCACCAGTCAGAGCCAGGACCGCGAGGAGCGCGGCAATGCCGAGAAATGCGGAAGACTTGACCATACTCGATACCTCCTTTACCAGCGGCGCGATGGGTTAACGTCTTGTCAGCCACGCCGGGCATTATACCATGTCCTTCCCCGCTTTGCACGCGGCTAAAAAAGCATTGACAGGCCCCCAGCGGGGCATTAGAAGGGACAGTGATTCGCGTCAGCTGACGCGGTCCCATCCACATGGCGTGTTCGGTTCGGGCCCGACCGAACACCTGCACCGGAGCGGAAGTGCTATGGCCGGTATTGCAAATCTTTGTCGAGGGCGCTTATGAAGACAGGAATCAATCTCTTACTCTGGACCCCCTTCGTGACGGAAGAGCATTTCCCGATCCTGGAGAAGCTCAAAGCCGCCGGTTATGACGGCGCCGAGGTCCCGCTGTTCAGCGGCGAGCCGGACCACTATCAGAAGGTCGGTAAGGCCTTGAAAGACAACGGCTTGGGCTGTACGACCTGCACGGTCATGCCCGACGAGGAGCACAACCCGATCAGTGCCGAGGCCAAGCATCGTCAGGGGGGCGTCGATTATCTCAAGTGGGTGATCGACTGTTGCGAGGCCCTCGGTGCCGAAGTGCTGTGCGGGCCGTACTACCACCCCTTAGGCACATTTACCGGTGTCCCGCCGACCGCCGAGGAGAAAGAACGCGGGGCCCAGGTGCACCGCGAGATCGCCGACTACGCCCAGAAGGCCGGTGTGGTGCTGGCGGTCGAGTGCCTGAATCGGTTCGAGTGTTACTTCCTCAACACGATCGATGACGGCGCCGCCTATGCCAGGCAGGTGGGCCATCCGAACTTCGGCGTGATGTACGACTCGTTCCACGCCAACATCGAAGAGAAAGACCCGGTCCAGTGCATCGGGAGGAATTTGGAGATGATCCGCCACGTCCACGTCTCCGAGAACGACCGGGGGACACCGGGCAAAGGGCACGTGCGGTTCGACCAGATTTTCAAAGCCCTGCGCTCCGGTGGCTACGATCAGTGGCTGACCATCGAAGCATTCGGGCGCAGCCTGCCCGAGTTGGCCGCGACGACCTGCGTCTGGCGCGACCTGTCGGCCAGCCCGGAGGAGTGCTACGGCGAAGGTTTGAAGATGATCAAAGAGACGTGGGACGCCGCCGCGTGACACTTGGTAGGGTGGGGCTTGCCTCACCAAGAGTAATGATGCGGTGGGGTGCGCCCCACTTAACGTGCTACCGAACCGGAAAGGAGCAAAGATGAGTTCGGATACCCTTCCCAAACTACACAACGCCATGTGGCCCGGCTTGGTGGGCAAAGGTACTGACGAGGGTCAGGAGCCGCCGATCAGCCTCGAACGGATGTTGGAATTGACCGCCGCGGCGGAAGTGGACGGCCAGAAGTTCGACGGGATCGACTACTTCCTGTTCTTGCCGCACACCGATCCCAACGCCAGCGACGACGAGTTGAAGAAAATCGCCGATATGATCGCCGGCCACGGTTTCAACGTCGGTTCGTTGGTCGCCCCGGTTTGGGGTGGCACCGTCGGCGATACGGCGATGGGCGATGCCGCGGCGCGGGAGAAGTTCCTCGACGCTGTGAAGATGGCGTGTCGGATCGCGGGCGTGTTCAACCAGCACGGCGTGCGTAAGTACGGCGTGATTCGGATCGATTCGGCCGAGTTCGGCGTCGAAAAATGGCGCGAAGACCCCAAGGCCAATACCGCGAAGATTGCCGAGACGTTCCGCGAGGCGGCCAAGATCGCCGCCGATCACGGCGAACGCCTGGCTGCCGAGGGCGAGATCTGCTGGGCCGGTCTGCACAGTTGGAAGGACATGCTCGATCTCTTGGAAGCGGTGGGCATGCCCGAGACGCTGGGCTTCCAGGCCGATATGGCCCACACCTACCTGTACCTGATGGGCTACAATGCGCCGGAACACGCGCTGCTGCAGCCCGGCTACACGGAGGACGAGTTTTACGCGGCGTATGAGAAGATGGTCGACAAGCTGCGGCCCTGGACGATCGACTTCCACGTCGCCCAAAACGACGGCGAGGTCCACGGCGCCGGTTCGCACGACAAGACGGGCAAGCACTGTCCGGCTGGAGACCCGGCCGGCAAGCTCGATATCGTCCGCTGTGCCGGCTACTGGCTTAAGGACGCCGCTTCGCGCGGCATCCAGCACATCTGCTGGGACGGCTGCATGTTCCCCAATGCGATGCTCGAAACGCCGGGTACGTGGAACGCGATACTCGATGTAATGCTCAAAGTGCGGGCCGCGCATGGGTGGATGTCTTAGTTGTGATTATGTAAGGTGCGATGAATCGCACTAGGCTTCTATCGATATAATCAAAAGGTTCTACAATAAGGAATTACGAAAATGACTAAAAAACTTAATGTTGGCCTCATCGGCTATGGTTTCATGGGGCGCACGCACTCCAACGCTTACTGCAAGGTCAATCATTTCTTCGATCTGCCTTACGAACCGGTCCTTAAAGTGGTTTGCGGACTGGAAGAGAAGGAGG
>CP070782.1:722577-725500 GCA_020346325.1 Phycisphaerales bacterium | reverse complement strand
GACTGTCCCTGCTGCCTGCTCCTGGTCAGCCACGATCAACGGTTTCTGCACAAGCTGACGCGTAGCGCCTGGCACATCGCGCCGGACGAAGAGGCCCCAGATATATTCGTCCTGCGTCCACACCAGATGAAGCATTGAGGCATGGCCTACCGTTATGGTAGTATGGAGAGCGATGTGTCAGAGAACCACCGACAAGCAACTCTGCCTGTACACGAGGATGAGCTTCATGACGCGACATTCGGCAGCGCTTCTGATCACCGTTACAGCACTGACTTTCTCCATGCCGCCGGCCCGAGCGAACGGCGCTTCGGTCGACCTGGATGAGTTGGGCTTCGACGAGATCATCTTCGTCAAGCGCAAGCCGTATTCCTCCGACCATTACTACACGGACATCAACAACGGTACCAGCCCCGATCGCTTCCTGGCCGAGAACGGCATCTACATCTACAACCTCCGCACGCAGAATGAGCGCAAGGTCGTCAGTGCGGCCGATCTGCCAGGCGGCAGAGGTTTCATCGGCATGATCAGCCTGTCCTTCGACGCTCGCAAGGTTCTCTTCGATTTCCGCGAGCACGCCGGCGCGGGCTTTCGCATCTGGAAAGTCGGCGTCGACGGCCATGGCCTGCGGCAGGTCTCCTTCCCCCCGGCCGACGAAGCGGAGAAAGTGGCCCGCTGGGGCAAGGCCTGGCACACCGACGACATCCATCCGTGTTACCTGCCGGACGGCAAGATCATCTTCTCGTCCACGCGCTGTGAACACACGATTCTGTGCGGTGGATCGGCCCATCTCGTGGCCCCCGTGCTGCATCGCATGGATGCCGACGGTACCCACATCGAGCAACTCACCAAGAGCCCGGTCAGCGAGTTCTGCCCGGTGGTGCTGGACGATGGACGTGTCATGTACCATCGCTGGGAATACATCGACAAGGGGGCGCGCGTCTGCAAGACGATCTGGTCCATGAACCCGGACGGCAGTCGGCCCCAGGAACTATACGGCGTCACCGACGATACAACGACCGTCTATATGTACCCGCAGGCGCTGCCGGGCGATCTGCACCGCCTGGTGTGCGTGGGCACCTGTCACTTCCCGCAGGGCGGTTGCCTGGGCGCGATCATGCTGATCGACCTGCGTCGGGGCCTGCACCGGCGCGGCCCGGACCCGGACGAAGCAGACTATGTTCGGTGGGATACGAGATACGTGGTGACGAACATCACGCCCCACGTGTTCATCGAGCGGCGCACCGAGCCCGGCTGGTTCTTCCTCACGGCCGACGGCAGCTACGTGCACGACCGCGAGGGTCAGAGCGGCCCACTCTACACGCACCCCTACCCCGTCAGTGAGAGCCGGTTCCTGGTTTCGTACAAGGCTAAGCCTACCGATCACTACAAGAACGTAGCCAATGCCTACGCGTTGTACCTCCTCGATACCGAGGGCAATCACCGTCTCATTCACCGGGACGAGCAGCTTTCGCTTTGGCATCCGACACCGCTGGTAGCGCGGCCAGTACCACCCGAGGTTCATTCACCCCACGATCCGATCTATGCGGCCAGCGACGAGGCGCTGTGTGTCGTGAGCAACGTCTATGAAGGCATGGAGGGCGTCGCTGAGGGTGAGGTCAAGTGGCTGCGCATCAACGAGGCGGTGCCCCGCTACTGGGACACGGGGCGCCGGTGGAACTCGGCGACCAGCAGTTCCAGTTGGAAGGCCGCTCTGTGGCCCCGGGTCCAGTGGGGTGTCGTACCGGTCGAGGCCGATGGCTCGGCCCACTTCAAGGTGCCGGCCAACCGGAATCTCTTCTTCCAGGCGCTCGATGAGAACTTCCGGGAACTTCAGCGCGAGCGCACCTACGTGAACTACCGTGCGGGCGAAGTGCGATCCTGCATCGGCTGCCATGGGCGTACCAATCACACCACGGGCTCGGTCGCTAGCCAAATGCCGGCGGCCCTGCGCCGCCCGCCCAGCGTCCCGCAGCCGCAGCCGTGTGACCTGGTGGAAAATGGCGGCGATGGTCGGGCCCAGCAGGTGATCCACTACCCGACCGACATTCAGCCGCTCTTCGACGCCAAATGTGTCTCGTGTCATGGCAGCGACACTCCCGACGCGGACCTGAAGCTGACCGGCGATTTGACCACCTACTACAGTACGTCCTATGAAGAGTTGTGCCGCAAGCAACTGGCCGGTCCCATCATCCCGGAATTCACCTCGTTTCTCCAGGGCGACCGGGGCAACTACAGCGGTGCGACTCTGCCCCCTAAGAGCCTGGGCAGCTACCGGAGTGTGATGATCGCCATGCTGACCGACCCGGCGCATCCAAAGAACACGCAGGCCGATCATTCAGAGATGCTGACGGAGATGGAGCTGACGGTCCTGTGCCGGTGGGTGGATTCCAACTACCAGTTCTATGGCTCCTACTATGGGCGTCACCACGCCCACTGGGTCGCCCCCGACCCAGGGAACGCGGCGTACAATCCGGCGGACTTTCGCCGCCGTCCGTTGTTCGAAGAGGCCATCAGCATGTTCGCCCCTCCCTGGCATCGCTAGGCGGCGCGCGGTGGATCGGTCGCCCTACGGACCGAAGAGGAGGTTGAGCAGGTCGTGCCAGCCGGAGAAGTCGGGGACGATGGCTTGGGCGCCGGCTTTGATCAGGCGAGTGCGCTTTTCCGGATTGAGCCCGTGTCGGCGGATTTCGTCGGAGGCCACGCCTACGGCAATGCCGCCCCGCTTGCGACATTCACGCATCTCGACGGGACCGTCGCCCACCACGGTCAGTTCCGGTCCCGACAGGTCGTTCTCGATCATGATCTGATCGATCACCATCTTCTTCGAGTACTTCGTGACATCGCCCACGGCGCCGTAGATCCCGCCATCGAAAAATTCGGCATAGCCCAAGGCCGCTGACTCCTTGACCACATCCTCTCGGTC
>CP070782.1:717508-722477 GCA_020346325.1 Phycisphaerales bacterium | reverse complement strand
GACACCACCGTTACATGTGCAGGCGAGCACTGCGACACATGGAGGTGAAACGGTGTGGGCACCCGCAGGATTACCTGGACGACTGGGTGCGGGTGTATGGCTATCTGGTTGCGAAGCACGGGATTGAGGGCATGAGAGCGTTTTCGCGGCGATCGTTGTCCCTGCAGTTGGATGTTCCGGGGGCATCCTTCTTTGTGGCGGTTCACGCAGGCCGGGTTATCGGCGCCCTGTTGGTGTATCAGCAGGGGGACGTGGCTTACGCGCAATTGACCGGTGTCGATGACGTGGGCTACGAGCTTGGCGCGTCTTATGCTCTTTTCTACACCGCGATGCAGTACTGCTCCGAGAAGGTGTTCTGGTTCAATCTTTCGGGCGTCCCGGGGGTCAGTGACACAGGCGGAGAAGGCCTGCGCTGGTTCAAGCAAGGCTGGTCCCGAGAGACCCGCGTTGTCTACTTCTGTGGTCGCGTCTTCGACCAGACGGCTTACGACGCGCTCTGCGAAGCTCGCGGCGGTGTTACGAGCGGGTACTTTCCCGCCTATCGGGCGGGAGAGTTTGGCTGATCTGCAGCGACGCCGACCTTGGAAGGCCAAGTTGTGATTGCCGGATATGCCCATCCTGACTATGCTCATGCGTTGCAAGAGATCGGCCGGCCGCGCCGGTTGGCTCGCTGCAAGGGGTGGATACTGGAACGAGAGATTCCGGGTACATCCTATCGCGATGCGATGGGCTGTTACCCTGTCTTTGTCTGTCAGGAATGGTCTGCTTTGCGGGAAGACCTGGACGCTTTGGGCGCCGGCCTGGTGAGCCTGGCCATGGTTCCGGACCCTTTTGGCGATTACGAGTTGTCTGACTTGGAGAACTGCTTTGACATGGCCCGGCCGTTCAAAGACCATGTGGTGGTGGATTTGGACCGTCCCTGGGGCGAGGTGGTCAGCAAGCACCACCGCAAGATTGCTCGTCGGGCGCTGCGCCAGCTTGAGGTCCAGCGCTGCGCGTCGCCGCAAGAGTATCAAGATGACTGGATCCGGCTGCACGGTTGTCTGGTGAGCAGGCATGCAATTCGAGGCATTGCTGCTTTCTCGCGCGACTCTCTTTGTCGACAATTGGCGGTGCCTGGTGCGTCGCTCTTTGTGGCCGTCCACGGAGGGAAGGTTGTGGGCGGAGCTCTGGCATACCAGCAGGGCGACGTGGTCAGCGCGCATCTGACCGCCTTCGACGAAACCGGCTATGAACTGAGTGCCGCCTACGCGCTGAAGTGGCGGCAGTTGGAGTACTATGCCGACAAGGCGCGATGGTTCAACCTGGCCGGTGTACCTGGGGTCGACGACAAGGGCGGCGGCGGTTTGCGGCGGTTCAAGCAAGGCTGGTCTCCGGAAACGCGCACGGCCTACTTCTGCGGTCGTGTTTTTGATGGTCCTGCGTACGAAGCTCTCAGTCGGGCCAGGAAGGGTGCGACAGATGGTTATTTCCCCGCGTATCGAGCAGGGGAGTTTTCGTGATTGTCAGAGGACGTGAAGCAGTGGATCTGATCATCAACTTCACTCCGACTGGCATGATTCCCACCAAGGCGATGACGCCATACGTGCCGATCTCCGTCCAGGAGATCATCGAGGACGTGCATCGCGCCGTCGAGATCGGTATCACCATGGTTCATCTGCATGCCCGCGATGAAGCCACGGGGGAGCCGAGCTACGAGGCGGCCACTTATGAGAAGATTATCGCGGGGATTCGGTCGTTTTCCCAGGACCTGGTCATCTGCGTGTCGCTGAGTGGGCGAAACTTCAAGGGTCTTGAGCAGCGGAGTGAAGTGCTTCGACTGGACGGTGACGTCAAGCCGGATATGGGGAGTCTGACGCTCAGTTCGCTGAATTTCAACAAGGTCGCCAGCGTCAACGCGCCGGACATGGTCCAGGCACTTGCACGCGAGATGAAAGCCCGCGGGATTGCCCCGGAGTTGGAGGCGTTCGATGCCGGCATGATCAACTATGCGCGTTATCTGGAGAAGAAGCAACTGATCTCGGCCCCGTTCTACTTCAATCTCCTGTTGGGCAACATCGCCTGCGCGCAGGCCGATCTTCTGCACGCCGGCATTATGATCCGGGATTTGCCGCTGCGTTCCTATTGGTCCTTGGCCGGGATCGGCGATTTCCAGGTCCCTATGAATTCGGTGGCCATTGCGATGGGCGGCGGGGTCCGGGTCGGGCTCGAAGACAACATCTACTACGATCGGGGCCGTACGAGGCTGGCGACCAACGCGGATCTGTTGCGACGCGTCCACACCATTGCAGAGGCTAACGAGCGGTCACTGATGACGTCTGCGGTCTTGAGACGGAAGTTGGAACTGGAGGCCGGCAACGGTCGATATGGCCGGCGCCGTGGCGCCGAGATGGTACCGGGCACGGGAAATCTTTGAATGAATACCGTTGGGAAACAGACTGATCCAGCAGGTGCCCGAAAGCCACTCGCCATCTGGGGCGCCAAAGGGCCGGCGCTGATTGTGGCTGAGATCATCCGCCTGCGCGGCGAATACGATGTCGTGGGATACCTGGACAATCTGAATCCCGATCGCAGAGGCACGGGCTTCGGTGGTGCTCGCGTGCTGGGCGGGGAGGAAGAGCTAGGTAATCTCTGGGAGTCCGGCGTTCGTCACATCGCATTTGCCTTTCAGAACAATCACGCGCGTCTGCGGTTGGCGAAGATGGTCAAGGCAAAGGGATTCGAGCTGGCCACGGCAATCCACCCTACGGCCTGTGTCTCTGCCAGCGCGCGGATCGGGGCCGGCACGGTGGTACGGGCCCAGAGCGCCATCGGCCCGGAGACGCAAATCGGAGAGAACTGCATCATCGGCTACGGGGCCATGATCAGTCACAATTGTCTGATCGGTGACGGCGCTCACCTCAGTTCCGGGGTGAACGTGGCCGGTTCTGTCAAGATTGGCCGGGCGACTTGGGTCGGCATCGGAGCCACCATCATCGATCCGAAGTCGGTAGGAGACGATTGTGTGGTTGGGGCTGGTGCCGTAGTCACGAATGATGTGCCCGACGGTGTGGTCGCCTATGGCGTTCCCGCCCGGGTGGTGCGAGCGAACGATCGAGCTTCGGTCGAGAGCACATAAGAGTGGATGATAGCCGCAGGCTCGCCGGGACCGCCGGCATACGCATCCCTCAGAGTGATGGGCCAGGATCGAGGAACTTATGGAAATAGAGAAGACGAAAATCGATGGTCTCCTGGTGCTCAAGCCGGACGTGTACTCTGATGCCCGAGGCTACTTCCTGGAACAGTATAGCAAGAAGAGGTATGGAGAGTTGGGGTCCTTTCCGGAGTTCGTCCAGGACAACTGTTCGTTCTCATGCTACGGGACGGTTCGCGGGCTGCACTATCAGATCGGCGCTTCTGCTCAGGGCAAACTGGTCTATGTGATTTACGGCAAAGTGCTCGACGTGGCTGTGGATGTTCGCTTCGGATCTCCGACGTTCGGCCAGTATGTGGCCGTGGAATTGAGCCATGAGAACAAGCTCCAGTTCTGGCTGCCCGCGGGATTTGCCCATGGCTTTTCGGTGCTTTCGGAGACGGCCACGTTCTATTATAAGTGTACGGCCTACTACGACAGGGACTGCGAGCGATCCATTCGGTTCGACGATCCTGATCTGAACATCGACTGGAAGGTTAGCAATCCGATTGTCTCGCACAAAGATCAGGCAGCGCCGTCCTTTCGGTCCATTGCCAGAGACTTCGTCTTCGCAGGCGAACGCGAGCGGGTTTAGTCCGCCGGAAGTTCATAGTCTGCTGTTTGAATGAGCTTACATGGAATCATTGCACGTAACAAAAGTGTTCTTGCCTCCGTTTGAGGAATATTGCGATTTGCTCCGCCAAGTCTGGGCGACCCATATCGTGACCAACGACGGGCCGCTATACCGGCAGTTTGAAGACCAGCTGCGGCAATACACCAGGATCGATCACTTGGCGTGTTTGGGAAATGGGACGCTGGCCCTGCAACTGGCCCTGCGCGCCCTGGAACTGAACGGTCGCGAAATCATCACGACGCCGTTCACGCATGTCGCCAGTTCCGATTCGCTGTTGTGGGAGCAGTGTCGTCCTGTCTACGTTGACATTGACCCCGAGACGCTGAACATCGACCCAACGCAAATCGAAGCCAGGATTACGGATCGCACGGGCGGCATCGTTGGCGTTCACGTGTACGGCAATCCCTGTGACGTCGAGGCTATAGAGCACATTGCCCGGCCCCATGGTTTGCGCGTGGTATATGATGGCGCTCACGCCTTTGGTACGCAATACCAGGGGCGTTCAATCTTTGCCTACGGCGATCTGGCGACAGCGAGCTTCCACGCCACCAAAGGGATGCATACAATCGAGGGCGGGGCGCTATTCGGCCATGACGAGGAGATGATCGAGCAGATCAGAAGACTTGCTTACTACGGTATGGACCAGAACAAGCAGATCGTCCAGAAGTGGGGCACGAATGGAAAGATGTGTGAATTCAGCGCCGCGATGGGGATCTTGTGCCTGCGCTATTTCGAAGCGAACCTCGAACGCAAGAAACAGCTTTATGAGTTGTACGGGACGCTGCTGGCGAACAACGACAAGATTCGTTTCCAGAAACTGACGGGCACGATCAACTACTCGTACGTCCCTATCATTCTGGAGAGCGAGGACTGCAAGCAGGAAGTGCTCGGGGCGCTGAGCCGGCACGGCATCTATCCGCGCGAGTATTTCTCTCCCAGTCTGGAGACGGTATTCAGCGAGCGGATCGAGTGTCACATTGCCTACGATATCTCGCATCGGGTTCTGTGTCTTCCAATGTCGGACTATTTGCAGGCAGACCAGGTCACGAGAGTTTGTGACGTCATCGACCGTGCCTGCGAGATGTGCCATGGACGGAAATCGTAGCGACGTGTTTTCGCTGTATCCAATAGACGCAGGCGCCCGGCCATGAAGAACGGACAGG
>CP070782.1:713468-717408 GCA_020346325.1 Phycisphaerales bacterium | reverse complement strand
TGATGGGGGTTGCGTTCATGGTGAAGCGAGGCCACTCTTCCTCGCCGGCGAAGTCGGCGACATCGCCACTGGCGATCAGCGTGTAGGGGCCGTCGATCCCATCGTTGGAGCCGTACAGCTCGAAGGCGATCGGGTCGCGGCCGGGCACGTCGTTGGCCGTCGTCAGGGTAAGTCCCGTGACGAGGGTCGCGCCCAGCGCCGGGGTGATATGCAAACCGGTCGGGCCGGCGTCCGGATCGAAGTCGCCCTTGAAGTGCAGGTACTTCGTCTCGACGTTGTCGTCGATGGCCAGGTCGGGCGTCTCAGCGCCGGGCCAGTCCCCATCGTCCGGGACACCCACGACCGCATCGCCCGGGCCGGTGATGTCCGACGGGCCCTTTTCGAGGGACGTGTCGGCGTTGACGCGGATCTCGGCCAGGGACAGAGCGCGGTCGTAGACGGCGACGCCGTAGATCGCGCCGTCGAAGTCGTCGAAGAAGTCGCTGCCGTCCTCGGCCTGAGCACCGTAGCCGATACCGACCAGACCCGACAAGGAAATCGCCGAAGCGACACTGCCTTGCATCGCGCCGTCGACGTACAGCGTCGTGGTGCCCATTTCTTCGCTGGAAACGAAGGTCAGATGGGTGACGATGCCGGGATTGGTGGCGACGCCGTAATCGTAGTCCGCCACGCCAAAGACGGTCGCACCGTAGGTCCCTGTGTTGTTCCACTGCTCGTACTTGAGCCCGACTTGCGGGTCACCGAAGTTGCGGCGACCGATTAGGGCCATACTGGCCTGCTCCTCATCGGGATTGCTCCGGACGAGGAACTCATAGGTCATCTCGCCGCCGAAGGTCCCGATGTCATAGACGCCGTCTTCGATGTTGGTCGCGAAGAAGCCCGGCCGGGCTGCCTTGGCGGCTTCTTCCCAGGCTGCCAGAGTGGCCGGCGCCGGCCCGCCCATGATGTCCTGGACCTGTTCCTGCGATAGCGCCCCATCGTAGATGCGCACGTCGCTCATGTACCCCGCCCAGTTCTCGCCCTCCGAACCCTCGTTGTCGCCGCCGAAGAAGAGCGGCTGAGGAACGTCCAGGGCCTGGGTGATTGTTCCCGCGCCGGCGACCATACCATTGCGGTAGTAGGTCAACTGGTCGCCCGTCTTGACGACGACGTGGTGGAGCCACACGTCATCGGGAATGTCCTCGTACTCCATGTTGTCGTCGCCATTGCCGTTCATGTGCCACTCGAACTTGGTCGGGGTGAACTTGATGAACTGGCGCGGCACGAAATCGACGGCATTCTCGTCCATGCGATTGCCGAGAATGATGTCGTTGGCCCCGTTTCCCGGCGCCTGTTTGGCCCAAAAGGCCCAGGTGAAATTGTTCCGCAGCGTCATCTGCGGAATGCTGCCGGCGCGGACATACGCGCCGCCGGCGGTACCGTCAAAGCTGATGACGGTGCCCAGGTCGGCGTCCTCGGCCCAGACCGAGCCGTCGGCGCCCAGACCGTTGGCAGGGTTGTTGATCGTCCCATGCATGTCGCTGCCGGACATGTCGGAGGCCATCTCTCCCGAGCCTTCATTCAAGGTCCACCACCCCACCAGAATGGGGTCCCCGCCGGTGGGTTCCAAAGACAGCACAGCCGACTCGAGCCAATCGACCTCCCAATCGTTCGACGCGCCTTCCTGAAACGCGGATACCGCGATGGTGTCGTCCGGAGTCAATCCCAAATCCGCCAAGGGGATGACCGCGTGAATCGTATCGCCGTCAATCGTGTATTCGTAGTCCTCAAACAGGATCTCTTCAGTCAATGGGTCATAGACCTCCACGCCGTTAGTGTTGCCGTCCCGCCAGCCGAACATCACTACCAGATCAGCGCCAATGGGAGTTTGCAGGTTCGTTGCGTTGCCCTCGTATTCGGAGTTGCTGAAACCGGTGGCCAGATCGTTGTCCGTATCGAGGAGCCAATGGTAGTAGTATCGATTGGACATGCCGGCCGGCGTATCCGCTACTGAAGGCGCGAAAACACCGTACACTGTCATCGTCAGATTCAGGTTGCCGTCCTCCACCCATGCCTCAATGCCCTTGATGTCGCCGCTCGAATCGGCCATGTCGGACGGATCGTCCACGCCAATTACCGCCCCCGAGGCCGCGACCGAGAAGACCACGACCAACACTAGTGCCAAAGCTCGCCAATGGATCAATCTCTTGCACATATCATGCCTCCTTCCCCCCACGAGTCAGAAATAGTGCTGTGCCAAACGTTATGCCCTGCTTGGGACCGGACGCGACCTCCTTCCTTAGAAAGACCCATCACAAGGCCTTTGTGACCTGAGACCGTTGGCCTCCATGCGAATAGATAAACACCGCCCTCGGAACCTGTGGGGCGCCCAATATCACCTCCCTGTCCGAATTTGCCGTCCCTCCGCAAATCCAATGCGGCTTCCAGTCTCCGAGCGTGAAAATCGCAGATACCCAACCACGCCCCCGCACTGGGTCGAGCCATGGCCCCACAGAGCGAGTCGCGCATACTTCAGTCTGCTTTTTGAAGGACCCTAAGTCAACTGTGGAAACTACGTATTTTTGCGCTTCATTAAGGGAAATGCGCCCTAGGGTACACAAAATCATTGGGGCTCAAAGTCAGTGATCTTGTGGTGTTAGCGTTCAAGTCTCGGTCTGAAACGAGGGACGGTCGTAGGGTACAAACCGTAGTGCGCCCCTTAATGCAAGACAGTTTTATGCGGCGGCGCGGGTGATGAACGCGGCCGCGACTTCATTGGGCGTTTGATAATCCAGCGCCGAGTGGATTCGCCGTTCGTTGTAGTATTTCACGTAGTCCTCAATCGCCTGGTGGGCCTCGGCGAGCGTATCCCAGAGGTTGGGCCAGATCTCTTCTTCCTTGATCGTTCGGATCACGCGTTCGACATAGGCATTGTCGTCCGGCGCACCGTAGCCGGTGTACTGGCCTTGAACGCCGTGGGCGCTGAGGAACGCGACGAACCTCTTCGAGCAGGGCTGCGAGCCGTTATCGCTGCGCAGCACCAGGCCCAGTTCACGACAGGTCGCCTTCTCCGTCAGTCCACGTGCCTCCAACGCCATGCGCACCGCTGCCGTCCATTCCGTGGCCCGGCAGCGTCGCTCCAACGTCCAACCCACGAGTTCCCGCGTGCAACAGTCGATCACCGTCACCAGGAACAGCGGGGTGAAATCACTCAAGGCGAAGCTGGTCATGTCGATCTGCCAGCCCTGATTCGGACGCGTCGGACGCATCTTCTCGACCCGTTGGGGCCGCTTGGGTTTGTATGCGAACTTCGGTCGTGACAGTCCCAGGTCCTTCATGATGCGTCGCACGGTCTTCTGGTTGACTCGTACGCCCTCCCGCCGCAGGTGGGCCCAGATCGGCCGGTAGCCGCAGCTACGATGACGCGGGTGATCGGCCAGGGCCTGGACGCGCTGACGCAGGCCCGGCTCATCGCTGGCTGGCCGGCGCCGTCGCAACTTCGGCGTCGGCGGCGCGGCGGGCTTAAGCCAGCGTCCGATGGTCGAGATCGGTTCAGCAAAGGCGCGGGCCAGACGACGAACGCTCAGGTTATGTTCGCGATGCATCCGATAGACCTCTACTCGTGGTCGCGCGTTTTTTTTAGATACCGTATCGCCAGGGCCTGATCGCCGGCCAATTGCTCCAGGTCCGCCACGCGTTTGGCGAGCCGCTCGGTCTTGGCGTCCGTGCGCCCGGCGGGCCGGCCGATGCCTTGCCGCAGGATGTCCACCGCGCGGTCCTTGAGCTTGTAGGCGTAGGTCGAGCTGATGTCGTACTTGCGGCAGATCTCGGCGTGTGAGAGCTTGCCGGCCAGCAGGTCCAACGCAATTTGCAACTTCTGTTCATCGGTAAACTTCGATACTCGTGCCATAAACACCGTCTCCTTGGGTCGCGGTTGCCTGCGGCTCCAGTCGCCCTACGG
>CP070782.1:708529-713368 GCA_020346325.1 Phycisphaerales bacterium | reverse complement strand
GCCCTTTTACATCCGTGTGCTTGAGAGGCAGAGGAATCTTCTTGTCCTTCTTCGGCAGCTTGGCCAGCATGGCGCCGCAGCCCGGACCATCGTCATCCGGGGCTACCGGGGCTGTCGGTGCCTCGGATTTGGCGATGATCCAAAGCTCGTCGGCCGAAACATTGATCAATTCAACAGGTACAGTGCGGACCGATATGCTGCCGGGCTGCCCGAAATATGCCGTGGTGGATGCCTTTTGCCATTTGGACGATAGGGCTTGCGGACCTGTCGGCTGCACACCACCTGGCGCGGGCCCCCCGAACGTGCCACCGCCATAGCCGCCTCTTGCTCTCGGCTGGCCGGGAGCCCCGCCACCACCGTAACCACCCATGCCACCCATCGTGCTGCCGTTGACACTTCTGCCGTCAACGGAGCTGTCGGGACGCACGGTGCGGCTCCAATCGTATTGGACCACGCCGTCCAAGAAAGCCACTGTGTCATTATTCTCCCCATCGAACGCGTACGTATCGCCGTTGGCGTCGACAGGTGATCCGGTAGCGGGGCCCACAGCGACGCGATTGTGGCGCTCCTGGAGTTCCCGCCCCCCTTTCTCGCCCGGCCTCCGCGACGGGGGCGTGCCGACATACGCGGGTGGAATCGGTTTCGCTGCTGGATTGGGGTCGATGCGAGTCACAACAACATCATGTGTGTCACCTGCCACCAGAGAATCGACTGCCTTGACGTCTTTTTCCCGCAAGAATCGTCGCCTGACAACGCTACTCTTATCTTCTTTCGGCACGCGCGCCTTTCTCGATGAGTCGGCTGGTGATAATCCCACCAACCTCGGTCCTTCATACTCTGCAAGCTCCTCTGCGTTGCCCGGTGTTTCGTCTCGCCTTTGGTGTACTGCTTCATCTTTCAACAACGAGCAACCTATGACGAAATAGCCAATCAGTGCCAGTGTTGTCAGGCTAAGAAGAATTGATGTAATCAGTGCTTTCTTTTTCACTTTGATTCTCCTTTTTCGCATGTGAGCCTGGCGGGGATTTTCTCTCCGTCGGCATCACCGGCAACGGTCAGGTTCAGCTCGTACTCGGGCTCGACGTCGCCTTTGATCAGCAGATGTACAGTAGCGACTCGCGTGCGGCCCGTGGGCAGGTTCTTGCCCGTGTTGAAAGCGGCGATGATGATGCGGTCCTGAGCCAGCGCCGCCGGGTCGTAGTAGGGTGCTTCGGTGAAGGCTTCGTGTTCACCTCCTTCGACCCCGACGATCTCGATCTGCCCGGCGGTGGCCGTAAGCTCGAACTGATATGCCGCAAGAGCCCGATCGCCCGAATCGAGATAAACATGCAGCGGGGCAAAACGCACGCCCGGCTCCGGCGACAGATCGTCGCGACCGGACTGCTGTGCCCAAACGGGGACTATCACGCACACACTGGCCAGAATTATTGAGGTAATCTTCTTCATCATAAGACTCCCTTTCCAGATCCCCGTTTTTCCGGGGTCAAACTCACGGCGGCCAGGGCGACCATATCGACATCGTCGCGATTGACTAGGCCGTCGCCGTTAATATCCAGATTAGCACTGCTGTTGCTGGCCACTTCGATCTGCCGGGCCAGCTTGAAGGCATCGAGGATGTCCACCCGCCCGTTGCGGTCGAAATCGGCCGCACCGGTTTTGGCCACGGTCGAGTAGCGAACAGTCGGCCTAGGTTTGTCGGTAAGATTCAAGCTAAACGCAAATATCACTACGGCAGCCGCCGCGGCGACTTTCCACATAGCGACCCAGCGAATTCGCCGGCGGCCGGCCTCGGCGAATCTCCGGCCTGCAAAGTGCCGGTTCGCCCGATCCATAACCGCTCTGTCAACTTCCGGCGGCACGGAAAGCTGCGGCTCGAAAAGGGCTTGGAGGTCCTCTGCCAGCTTGGAAGAAATCTCCAGGCCCGGGTCCTCATCGAAATGTTTCGTTTTTTCAGTCATAATTGTAGCTCCACTACTTTGAGAAGCCGGGGGCACTGAAAAGTTCACAATTTCTCGAGTTTTTTTCTCGGGCGGGTCGGCTCGTCGCTCATTGAAGGAAATAGTCTCGCATCCGGCCGTCGTCGCGCAGTGCTCGTAAGGCATGGTGCAGTCTGGACTTGACGGTGCCGAGAGGGATTTCGAGCGCCGAGGCGATCTCCTGCAAACTCATGCCGTCGACGAATCGCATCAGCATAATCTCGCGCTGAGCCTCGGGCAATCCGGCCAGGACGTCGGCCAACTCGCGACGCGAGCGTTCGGTCTCCTGCGACGCCGGGGCGGCCAACTCGCTCAAAGCCTCGTCATCGGATGCAAACCGCTGATTCTTCCGCCGGACCGCGATGGAAGTATGCTTGACCACCGGATAGAGAAAAGTCGTCATCGCGGCGGTAAGCTCGAAATCGGGGAACTTGCCCAGCAGGTAGGCAAAAGTCTCCTGCAGAACGTCCAGCGCGTCGGATTGGTTGCCCGTAAAACGCCAGGCCAGCCGGTAGACCCAATCGCGGTAGCGGTGGTAGAGAGCCTCGAATGCGTCTGAATCCCCCCGGTTTGCCAATTCAATCAGTTCCTGGTCGGATTCCAAGTTGGGCCACCTCTGACGCTAAGAAAAGACCGTACTCGCACTATCGCCGGACCCGTTGGCCGCTGCATCCAGTTTACCCTTTCCGACGTCGCAATGACAAGCGGCAATGAGTAAGGAACTGCGAAAGCGGGCCCGGATGACCAGGCAATACACACCTGCGGGGTCCGCACCGACCGATAACGATGCCATCCCAATTTTTTTCTATTGGCGATCAGCAGGCAAAAACGCGTTTTCGGCCCCGAGAATGAGCATTCGGGTTTTCAGCTAAAGTGGTCTCGGGGCAATGTCGATAACGGCACTAACGTGAATAATAAGGTTTTTTCTCCCCTCCGGAAAACATCGGGTAGCAGACCGCTACGCGGTGTTTTCTTTTTAAAACCGTCCGGTTCACCTTTTCAGACCTCGCAGTCGAATTTCGTCGAACTGCCCCGTATCGTCGAATGAACCGACTCCGACCTTGCCCCACTTGAAGTTGTGATCCACGGCGGTCATGATCGGCTCGCCCGTATCATCGAAGAAGACTTCGACTGTGCCTTGTTCGACATCGCGCACCAGGCGCACGTTGTGCCAGTTCTCGTCCCACTTGGTCCCTTCGGTCCGGGTCTTGGCGATCGAAACGCGAGGCTCGCCGTTGACGATGAATATCGAGTTGGCGTGCGCGTCCGATTGGTTGGCGATATGCACGTAGTAGAAATGCGACGGGTCTTGATACCCGAAGAACAGACACATGTCCCGGTGCCCGTAGTCTCTCGTGGTGGAGTGCATCTTCAACTCCAGCACGAAACTGCCCACGACGACGTCTTTGATCAAGTTGATATTAACGGGTGACCGGACCTCGGGCTTGTACTTGCTCTGTTGGTGCAGGGCCAGAACCCTGCCGTCGCGCTCGTCTTCGATTCGCCACGCTGCCGAGTCGGTCGCCTGCCACGCATCGAGAGTTCCGTCCTCGAAGTCCGCCTCGAACACGAGCGGCATCTTCCCGCGTTGTCCACCCGACCCGCTACATCCGGCCAACGAAAGCAACACCAAGCCAAGCCCCGTTGCCACACAAACAGCCGTTCTCATTGCCGATTCTCCTTCTTCCAGACAATAGTCAATAATATATAGCCAATAGTCAGTCGCATCACCACTGGGCCTCGATATAAGGACCGACCGGGCCCTTCGGTGCAGGCTTCGGCCGCGATTTGATTATTGCTTCGGCGATAGCCGCGTCGCTTCCACGCGTGATCTTCATATTCGACGAATCCGATTCTACAATTGTCACCTCATGTCCCAGCGCCTCGACCAGTTGCGCATCATCGCTGATCGCGCTTTTGTCGAGATTGTCGAGGTTGTCATAGGCTTTCCTCAGCAGCTCGACGGAGAAGACCTGCGGGGTCTGCGCCTCGTAAAGATCGCTCCTGTCGACGGTCTTGGATATGGCACTGTCTTTTACCTGCTTGATCGTGGCCGTAACCGCACAAGCCGGGATCGCTGCGCCGCTGCGACCCGCCGCGTCGATACTCTTGCCGATTATCTTGTCGGTCACACAACAGCGGCACGCATCGTGAACGGCGATCAACTCGATATCGTCCTTGACAAGATCAATTCCTTTGCGGACTGTGTCAAAACGCTCGCCTCCGCCGAGGAATATTTTGACTCCGAAGAACTTGAGGTTGGGGCCCCACTTGACGCTCACGAGTTCCTCGTCCTCGGGCGCGATGCCCAGCAGGACCTGCTTTACGTCCTCACGATTGGAGAAGAGTTCCACACTTCGCAGAAAGACCGCCCTGCCGGCAACGTCGACGAACGCCTTCTTTCTCTTCCCGCCGAACCGGCTGCTGGCCCCAGCGGCACAAATGATTGCTGCAACACTTTTGCTCATTACGAAAGCCCCTGTCCTGCGATCAATATCAAAGATCAAAAATCAAAAAGCAAAATGGTGGAGCCGCTCTGCGGGCTTGTCTAAAGAAGCTCCCGGCTTGCCAGAATTCCTCAATTTTGATATTTGATTCTTGATTTCTAATTCTAGTACTCTATCCCCCGTCTGGCGGGCTGGCCTGCGTCGAACGGATGTTTGACATTCTTCATCTCCGTTACCAGGTCCGCCAGTTCCATCATCTTGGCGGTCGCGCCACGGCCGGTGAGGACAATCTCGATCGTGGGATATCTTTGCTCTATAAGTTTCTTCACATCTGCCAGCTCGGCCAACCCCTTCGACACGCAGAACACAATCTCATCCAGGATCAGCACGTCGTAGAGTCTATTCCGCGCCATCTC
>CP070782.1:698963-708429 GCA_020346325.1 Phycisphaerales bacterium | reverse complement strand
GATGATCGCCGCTGCCGCGAGCTTGATCATGGGGCTTTTCATGATGATTCTCCTTAAGTTCGGCTCCGCACGAGCCGCTTGTCTTTGGGGTTGCTCCAGGGCCCGTCCGACGTCGGCCAGAATCCGCTCGTCCATTTGGGCACTGGTGGTGTCGTTCCAATCCTGGATCATTTTCTTTATGTCATCTGCCGGTCTCATGGGTGAACCTCGCTATCTAAGAGTGACCGCAGTTTGTCCAATCCATACCGATATCGGCCGTGCGTGGTACTAAGTGTCACGCCTCGCAACTGGGCGATGTCCTTGAACTTCATCTCCGCCTTGAGATGGAGCAGGACCGCTTCGCGCTGCTCGTAGGGCAGTTGGGTCAGGGCCTGTTGCAGTTGAATGCGCTGCTCGGTGGCCACGGCCTGCGCTTCCGGATTGCCGACGTCCTTTCCGTCCCAATCTGAGCGCTCCGGTCCTTCGGCCCTTCGGACCCGTGCTCGAATCTGATCCCGGGCCAGATTCGCGGTGCAGGTCGCTAGGTACCCTTTGAGGCTGCCGGTCAGGCGGAATGTCGTCGCCGATTCGGCGAACCGGACAAATACATCGTGCACCACGTCTTCGGCCGCCGCCGTTTCGCCCAGCAGGCCGCGAGCCAGGGTCAGGAGATAGTCCTTGTACTTCAGGTAGATCCGGCCCATCGCCTCCCGGTTGCCGTGCCGACACTTCAGAACAAGGAGCTTATCTTCCCACATCGCCAGGCCTGCCCAATCCGCGTTCATTCGACGACCGTCCACCCATCATAACGAACGAGGGACATCCCTTTACATAGACCCATCCAGATTTCCCGATCAATTTCCCGCGCATAGAAAAGGCCGGACCTCCGTGATCCGGCCCTCTTCGGCAAAGCGGCGGCCCGTCTACTTGCTGACCTTGAACACGTACTCGTGCGGGTCCTTCTCTGGGATCTCCTGCGCCTGGCAGCGAAGGGTGAAGCCTGCGCCAGTCCGGGTGTAGGCGAACGGTTTGCCGCTGAACAGGTCCGGCGGTGAATTCGCTGGCAGGGTCGCGGGCAGTTGCCCCTGCTGGGCCACGGCGAGATAGAGGTCGATCGCGGTCATGACGGCGTTGAAGTGCGTCTGTCTGCGGATGGCCAATTGGTAGATTCTCTTGACCGAGGCCGGAGACAAGGCCAGGCACGCCAACGTTGCGTCCGGGTTGTCTCTCATCTGCTCGTTCAGATCGTCGAGCGTCGCGCACATCCGGGCGTAGGGGAGATCTGCTTCGAGTGCGACCGTCAGCTTCTCGATCATGCTGAAGTAGTACTCGCGGTTTCGCTGAAAGAATGCCTCGTCGCCTTGCTGGAGACGCTCGATCACCTTGGCATCGGCCATCTCACGGGCCATTTGAATCTGCGCCTGCATGTCGTCACGAGTCATGGTCGCCGCGCAGACCTCGGCCTCCTGAGCCAAACAGGTTGCCGACGAAGGGAATCGCCCGGCGGTCTGGGCTAGATCGGACTTGAATTGGCGCAGCGTCTCTGCGTTAGGCGGCGCCGAGCCCAAGACATCCTCGGTGGTGCCATTGGCCAGGGCGTCCACCGCGATGGCCACGAGATAGCTGATCAGCGTCTTATCGCAGACATGAAGCGCCATCTTGCGTAACGTCACGCAGCGATCCAGCGCCGTCTGGTAGTCACCCTGACCGGCCAGCCATCGCGCGTCCGTCGTCAGCAGAAAGGCGAGTTTCCGGACCTGAGCGAGATTGGGCATGGTCAGCTCAACGCCCAGCGAATAGTCGTAGCCCCAGTCGCATTTGTCGATGTTGGCGGCCCTGACCACGGTGTCAATCGCGCGACGGTTCTGCTCGATGTGCCTGGTGATCACCTCATTGGCGGCCATCTCACCGTGGCGGAACTGGTTGAGCACCTTGTCCGTCGCTTCATCCGGCTTCTCATACAACAGGAAGGCCTGATAGTAGAGCAGGGCAGCATTGTCCGGCGGTTGGGCCTGAGCTACCACGCTTGACGCCAGCAATACCAGCGTGATACACGCCAATCCGTGTGATTTGCGTTTGCTTGATATCCACATGATTTCGTCCTTTCCGGACCTATCGGTCCTCGAGTTCGACGATCAATTCTCCGATTGACAACTTCTCCGATCTCACGTCCATCTTCTTGGCCGCCTTCTCGCATTGTGCCTCGAGCGCCCCGAGTCCGCCCCTATGATAGGCAGCCTTCAGTTGCCCGACGGTGAGCATCTCAGCCGCCGATATCATCGCGACCGGCCGCGGCGTGTCCTTGGACTTCGGTGGCTCACGATGAGGGATGAACAGGGCACCCACGACGGCGATCATAACGACGGCAGCCAGTGCCACGTGCCCCAACTTCACCCGGCTAAGGGCGCCATCGCCGGTGGAAGGGCGGCAAGACGCCTCGCGGTGCAGGTCCACCAACTCGCTCTGAATAGCCCGGTCCGTCCTGGTGTTGACGTCCACATCCAGGTCAGCCTGTTTGAGCGATCGCTCGATGTCCTTTGCCGATCTCATCGTTCCAACTCGCCATTCAACGTAGCACGCAGTTTCTCCAAGGCATAGCGATAACGACCCTTGGCCGTATTGACCGACACCGCCTGCAACTCGGCGATTTGCCGGAAGGTCATCCCGGCCCGCAGGTGCAGGGTGACCGCCTCCCGCTGTTCGTAGGGAAGTTGGGCCAGCGCATCGCTCCAACGCTGCAATTCTTCACTATAGGTGACCCATTGCTCCGGCGTTGCAGATTCACAGGCTACCGCGTCGGTTTCATCGAGTCCTACGGTTTGCCTGTGCTGTTTGGCCCGGTTCCGGTTGCGGGCGTTGTTGGCGACACAGGTCAGTAGGTAGCCTTTGAGGCTGCCGCCGATGCGCAGCCGGTCTGCCGACCGGGCGAAGGCTACGAAGACGTCGTGCACCGCGTCTTCGGCTTCCGCACCGTCGTTGAGCAGCAGAGCGGCCAGTTTCAACAGGTCCGTCCGGTATTTTTCATAGATCCGGCACAACGCCGCACGGCTGCCGCCTTTGAATCGCACGATGAACAGCTTGTCCTCGAGTACGCCCAAATGACACTCCCAAGCTCAGGATCACTGTCATCTATAACACAAACGAAGGGGCCGTTTGGGTATGAGAAAATGCACATTTTCCGCGCCGCTGCCTGAGCCTTTGACGCGCAGACAAAGGGCCGGACCTTGATGGCCCGGCCTTGCCTTCTTCTCCGACTATTCTGGAAGGACGAGGATTTCAGTCCATACTCCGGTTCTCCAGGCGGACAAAGGGCGAACTTATCCGTTCTTTGGCATATGACGCGGGGTTGTAGGCCAGGCCGTACTGGTCGTGGCGGTACTCCATATTAACACGCATCTCGGCGGCCTCTCGATATTTCGCGATAGCTTCGTCGCGCCGATCCAGCAGGTCCAGCATGTGTCCCTGCCAGATGATCGCGATGACCTTACGGGCCTGATTTCCTCCGGCGGTTTCCTGCATTCTCGTGAAGGCGGACAGCGCGTCGTCGTAGCGCTTCGCATCATACAGGGCGAACCCTATCTTGAGCCAGGTTCCTGCGTCGCTGATCTGGCGCAGCCACGCCTTGTCATATTTGGACGCGATTTCTCGGTTGGAGCGTTGTCCCCAACCCAGGTTGTTCACCAGGGTTGCAGGATTGTCTTCCGAACGCTGCAGACTCTCCTTCCATGCGTTGAGCTTCCCAGGCGAAACGGATGAAAGCCCATTGAGAAAATCCTTCAGGGTCGCGAAGAATGCCTCCGGCTCGTCTGCGAACGAGCTGTGGCCCGACTCCTCCAGCATAACGAACTTCGCATGGGGATGGTTCTCTCGAATCTGCTCCGGCTTGTCCGTATTCCACGACATGTCCCACTTTGCCTCGATGATCAATGTCGGAATCGGGCACTCGGCGAAGACCCCTGCGAGGTCCACCGCGTTGGCGGATCGGCTCATGATGCCGTTGAAACCGTTGTCGTGGACCCAGCCGTACAGGGCAATCCGGGCGATCTGCTCGCGCGTCGGCCTGTAGTAGGATTGACGCTTCCAGTCCCCGTTGAGGAAGTTGTTGTAGATGAGCAGGGGGGTGGAGAGACCGGGCTCGCTGCGAATTTGGCTCATCTTCTGCCGCTCGCGGGGGGAGATGAAATCACGCTGCCGAGACGACAGGGAAGGGCCGTGCAGACCGGTGGAGGCGCACGTCAGGACCAGCCCTTTCAAGCTCTCGGGATACTTCATCGCGTAGCACTGGGCCAGGAGTCCGCCGTACGAGTGCCCCAGCACGACCCATTGGTCGATACCGAGTGCCTCGCGCAAACGGTCGAGGTCATCGGCGGCTTGATCCACACAGTAGCTCGATCCGGGCTCGTAGTCGGACAGCCCGCAGCCGCGCTGGTCGTAATAGACGACTCGGGCGAACTCCGCCGCGCGGGAGAAGTAGGGGTGGAATCCGTGGTGAGTGGCGCCGGGCCCGCCGTGCAGCAGGACCAGGGCCGTGCCGCTGCCTTCCTGTTCGCAGTACAGCTTGCAGTCTCCAATACTCACCTTTTCCTTGCGTACGTCCAGTGTGTCGCACAGCCGTGGCACGTCGGGAATCTTGCGAATAATGCCTTCCTCGATGTGGACGATCCGGTCTCGCGCCCGCTCGCGCGTTCCCGGGGGAAGCTGGGCTTGCGGTTCCGTTTCCACCTGTACGTGTTTGGCCAGGGGCTCAGACTCAGCGATTTGCGGGAGCAGGCCGTGCACGCCGTGGCCGGATTGGTCACGGGTTGTACCGTCGTCGAAGCTCCAGTAGGCGACCAGGCCTTCTTCCTTGCCGCTCAGCAGAGTGAACATGGTGGCCTGGATCTCCTCCTCCGCTCGCGCCGCGTTCCATAGACGGATTTCGTCCAGGGCGCCGTGGAAATACTCGCCCTGGCTGAATTCCGGGTCCCCTTTGCCGAGATAGAGATCGGCACCATCGATGTACATCGAGCCCGACGCGCTCTTGCTGTCGATCCTGGCGCCGTTGATGTACGCGACGATCGTACTGCCGTCATACGTGCCCGCCAGGTGGTACCAGCGTCCCGTCTGGAACTCATGGCAGACCCGAAGCGTGCCGATGTTGGCCCCGGCGCTTACTTCCAAACATGGCGCCCCATCCATCGTGCGAAAGCGGAGGAAGAAGTTCTCCTCGCCCGACCAGATGTTCTTACGGAGCAGGGAATTGACATGCCCGGTGTCCGGATAGAACGACGAGGCCTTGAACCAGAGTTCCATTGTGATAGCGTTGGTGAATTCGTGCAGGGCCGGGACATTCGGCACGCGCACGAAGTCCGATTCTCCGTCCAGCGTCAGCACGCGGTTGACACTGGGTGGGCTTGCTGCCGAGCGTTCCGCGGCAGAGACGGCGCCGATGCAGAGCAGGATATTGACCAGAAGACCACTGACAATCACGGGCACGCACGTTCTTCGAGACATCGTGTCTCCCTCCCAAAAAGATGGTTCCCAAACAGAGCCGCTTCGCGGCATCGAAGAAGGAACGTTTTTCCCTTCGCTTGGCTGATTATCGCTCATCTGTTTCCGAGCGGCCAGCAAAAAGAAGATTCGGCCGGACTGTGTGTGCAGCCCGGCCGAAGCCGTTGCCGATTGCACTTGGGGGGAATCGGCAACGATCTGTCACCTTTCTGCGCCGGCGATACCCGCTAGAGGGCCGCCTCTAGAGGAACGCGGATCTGGCCATCGGTCTGGAACCACTGTTCCCAGGCCGCAATCGCGGCTTCGTTCTCCTCGGCGGTGGCCTCGGGATCGTAGCCGAAGTTCTGCCCGGTGATCAGCCGCAGACGATCGACCATCTTGGCCACGATTTCCGCCTCGGTGGGCTTATACTCGCCGTAGCGGATGAGCGGATTCTCGGCGTACTCGAACATCGAACCGGATGACGGGATTCGCAAGGTGCGAACCATCGCGGGCAGGCAGACCACCAAGTCTGCTTCAGCTTCGGCTTGCATCCCGAGATGGGCGTAGGCCAAACCTCTGGCGTAGTTGCAGTACTCAAGAGGCTTGTCGCCACCGCCCCCATAGGCCTTGAAGATCTCAAGGACTTTGGTGAATTTCGCGATGGCAACATCATATTGTTCCAGCCCGTAATAGGCGCTGCCCAGCCAGAACCAGGCCCAGTTGCGCCTGGGTGACGCCTGTACCGCCAGCTCGAAGTTCTCGGCGGCCGTGGCGAAGTCACCGTTCGCCAGAGCATGCGTCCCCAGACCGAAGGCATCGCTGCCACGCGCTCGCGCTTCTTCCTCTTCGCGCAGCCAATCCGGAAGGGGGCCGGGCTCGGCGCCCGGACGCTTGTCGAGCACGGCGTAGCCTTCGGGAATGACAATCTCGAACGTACCGGCCGGGGGCACCTCATAGCTCATCTCAGTATCCCCGATGGCCAACGGCAGCTTCGTGGCCGGGTCCACGTAGCACTCAGCGCTCAGGAAAGGCCACCAGACCTTGTGGGCGCGTTGGCCTCGATAGGTGCTGTCTTCTTCGAGGACCTTGCCGTTCTGACGGAGGTCCTCGAAAGCCTCGCCCAGTTTGCCGACCCATTGAAATTGCATGTCGTTGCGGTCGTGGATGATGACCGCCTGCTTCTCGTGGCGATAGACCGCCGTGGACTCGCCATCTTCGATGACGCCAAAATCGTAGCCCGGACTTTCCTGGCGATAGTGGACCTGAAAGCCGTCGGCGCCGATCTCGATCCAGCGCTCGTCCTCGATCTGACCGGTTTCGCCGTGTGTAACCAGATGCAGAAAGCGGACGTTCTGGAGGGCTTCGACGGTCTGTTCGATGGCGTAAGCGCTTGGAATGGACCGGTCCCAGAAGCCGACAGACAACACGACGGCGGCGATCACGACAGCCGCGGCCACCGCGGATTTAGCAATGGCGCTTTTCATGACAATTCTCCTTATCAGCGGCTCACTTGGAGCCGGGATGGTTGATTGGGACGTCTTCTGGGCCTGCAAGGTACGATCCAACATGCGGCGGCGCAGACCGTCACTGGCGACGAAACGGAAGTGCTCTCGGATGGCTCGTTGCGTTTTGCCCTCAGATATCATACTCCACCTCACCGTTTATGCTCGACCGCAGTTTTTGCAGCCCGTATCGGTAGCGCCCCAGGGCCGTATTGACCGAGGTGCCCTGGAGCCTGGCAATATCTTTGAACTTCATGTTGGCTTTGAGCCGCAACACAATGGTCTCCCGCTGTTCCCGGGGGAGTTGGTCAAGCGCTTCGCTCAGGCGTCCGGCGTATTCGCTGAATACCAGTTGCTCTTCAGGACCGCGTGCCTCGGAGGCGGCGGGGGCTTTCGCCTCCCGCGTGCCCGGCCGGTGCCGCTGCCGACGGATGCGGTCCCGGACGCGGTTGACCACCGCCGTGCTCAAATATGCTTTGAGATTGCCCCGCAACGTGAAGCCGTTAGCCGACTTGGCGAAACTGACGAACACGTCCTGGACCACGTCTTCGGCCTCGGCGGTGTTGTTGAGCAATCCCATTGCCAGGGTCAGCAGCGTATCGACGTACTTCTCGTAGATCCGCGCCAACGCCTGGGGGCTGCCGCACTTGAACTGCCACTTGAGTTTTTCGTCTTCCAGCATGATTGGGCCCGCACAGTGCCGGTGAAAACGACCGTTCTCACCCTATAGCACGTTGGGAATGCCTATTTATTATACCAGGGTAGGATTTTCTCGGCGCACAAAGAAAAGGCCGAGCCCATGAGCCCCGGCCTTGAGGGAAACCGCAGTTGGCTCACAAGTTGCGCATGTCCTCATAGTCTGGTGGAATGTTCGGCTCGAAGACGCTCGGGGCCAACGCCACCTCCCATTGGAATTGGTCCATAACCCACTCTGACGATAGCGTCTGTCCCTCCGCTTCGCCATCCATCTTCCCCTCGAACAGGGCCGGGTACCTCGTGCTCACGTCGACCCACAGACGCATCTCCACTTCCAGGCGGGTAACCAGCCCCGGCAAGGGCCCCAGGACGTTCGGATCGGTGGTTTCGAGGCCCTCACACAGAATCCCGTCAATAGTTTTCTGTCCGAGTTCCTCGTGCTCGGCCGACATGATCGCCTGCACCAGGTATCTGGGGTTCAGCCAGTCCTCGTTGTTCTCCAGAAACCCTTCGCTGTCTCCGGAGTGCTGGGTGGTAAGGTAATGCTTGCGGGTGTGATAGATGCCGGTGAAGGTCATGGCCTCGGAGTTGAAGTAGTGGCTGCGGACGATTTGCCCGTCTTTATAGGAATCCGTTCGAGAGTGGGTGGGATCGAAGTACTTGATCGCGTAGTCCGTATCGTCGTCCAAGAACGAGCAGGTCTCCGTGCAGCGGAGTATGAGCCCACAACTGGCCTGAACCTTCTGGGCGACCTCGGCCCAAACGACGCCGGAGCCGGTGTCGGTGCCGATGAATTCGAACAGGCCCAGAACGACCGCGCCGATGACCGCCGCAGCGATGGCCAGTTTGGTGATTGGGTTCTCCATAATTGATCTCCTTCCGTTCGACCAACTCGCGGTCGAACCGCTTGGGCTTGTGGCTTCGTGGGCGGCCAGGACTCTCTCCAGGACCGTCCGGTCCATTTCGGGACGGGTCCGGGCCGCTGCTCTGCGAAAGAACCGTCGTATGTCATTGGCTGGCTTCATGCTTCAACTCACCATTCAACAGGGACCGCAGTTTGGTTATGCCGTACCGGTACCGGCCTTGCACGGTGTTGATCGACACGTTCTGGATCTTGGCAATCTGCCGAAACGTAATGCTCCCTTCGATGTAGAGACCGACCGCCTCGCGCTGTTCGTAGGGCAGTTGCGCCATCGCCTGCCGCAACTGTTCCAGCGTCTCGCTGAGCATGGCCCACTGCTCAGGCCGGCGGGCGCCGCTGACGAGGGCCTCGGTGCCGGCGAGGCTTGGTGTCTCGTGCCGGCGCTGGTCCCGTTGCCGGTTGCGGATGCGATTAGCCGTGCAGGTTATCAGGTACTTCCGCAGGTTCCCGACCGGTCGAATCGTCGCCGCCGATTGCGCGAAACGCACGAAGACGTCCTGGACGACATCCTCCGCCTCGTTGACGTCCCCGAGAAGGGCGACCGCCAGTTTGAGCAGATCGTTCTTGTACTTTTCATAGATCCGCAGCAGGGCGGCTCGGCTGCCATGCTTGAACTTCCAGATCAAGAGCGGGTCTTCTATCATCGAACGTCACAACTCGCAGAAAGATCTTCCTTCACCTATAGCACACCACAGTACGCGATTTTCGTATCCGCGGAACAGATTTTTCTGCTTCCTCAGCGCGCATGAAAAAAGGCCGGACCCTTGGGCTCGGCCTCGTGGAAGCAGTACGCTTCTAAGTGTGTGACTGGATTCGTGTGGGGTTGCTTCGATTACCGCACGTCGGCCGAGATGTCGTAGTAACCGGCCGGCATGTCGATTGTGAAGAGGTTGGG
>CP070782.1:692732-698863 GCA_020346325.1 Phycisphaerales bacterium | reverse complement strand
GGCATGTGGCAGCCGTGGAATATCGACCTGGCAACCGCCGGCAATGTCAGCAATGTCACGAAGTTGACCATTGGCGTCGAAGGCGCCGGTGCCTCGGGCGTGGTGTACATCGACGACATCCGCCTGTACCCGCTGGCGCCCCAGTTCATCGTGCCGACCGAACCGGATGCGGCCAATCTGGTCGCTCAGTACAGCTTCGATGGCAACGCCAACGACGGCTCCGGCAACGGCCACAATGGTACGCCGGTCGGCGACATCACCTTCGTGAGCGATCCCGTCCGCGGCCAGGTGGTCAGCCTGCCCGGTGGCGACGATCAGTACATCTCGATCGAAGGTGTGGGCATCAGTGGCAACATGCCCCGCACCATCGCCTGCTGGGCCAAGGCCGACAGCACCACGATCCCCGACTGGACCTTGATCTTCGGGTTCACCGGAACGGCGGATGGCCAAGGCGGCAACGGCAGTCACTTCAACATCGGCAGCCTGGGCGGGCCCGGCGGCGTCGGCGCCCATTGCTGGGGCTGGGAAGAGACGATCTTCTCCGATGACCAGGCGCTCGAATGGCACCACTATGCCATGACTTACGACGGCACCACGATCCGCTACTACGGCGACGGCGTCCCGATGGATACCGACGTCGCGAAATCGAATGTGCAGGACCTGTCGATCTCGTCGGATCGCGTCCACGTCGGCAGCCGGATCACGCAGACCAGCTCCTTCCCGGGCAGCGTCGATGACGCGGTGATCTACAGCGTCACGCTGACGGATGAGGAAATCGCCTGGCTGGCGGGACGGACGGAACCGATGCACAAGGCGTTCTGAGCACGTACCGAAAACATCGGTATCTGTGAAAGCGCTGAACGAACAAAGGGTAGGGCAACATTTCGTTGCCCTGCCCTTTTCTGCTGTCAGTGCTGGATGTCAATCGACGCGGCCGCCCCAGCGCCCGGCCGATGTGGGTCATTCCGCGCACCGACGTAAGTGGTACCAATCTCGGCAATGGCAACGCCATGTACATCGGTGTTGGTGATCGCAAAAACCCAACGTCCGGTGGCTCAGGCACGATCTTCGTCGACGATGTCGGCTTTGGCCGCCCTGCTGCTGGCGCCGATGAAGATGAAGCTACGCCTCAATAACCTCAATCCGGGCTTGGCTTGCCGTATTTCCCAGGGCCGTGGGCAGTGCCCACAGCCCTTTTTCTGTTTCTTCGAATCGAGATGGACGTCGGACTATTCGTAGGCGTAGAAACCAATGCCCTCGAGCGTGAAGACGTCCCGGTAGTTCTTGAGCAGCCAGTCTCGCTCCTGCGCGCCGATCGTATAGAACTGCGCACCGTTCGTCTGGTTCGAGAACCGGTAGACCGGCTTGGCCTTTTTCGGTTGCCGACCCTCCGGATAGGCATAGAAAGCGATACCCTCAAATACCCAGACATCCTTGCCTTCCTTGAGGAGTTGTTCCTCTTCCTTCTCGTCGATCGTGTACAGGTGGGTACCCGTCCTCGGAGACCAGAAACGGTACACCGGCGCCAGGCCGTCATCAAATGGCGCCGCGCCGGCATGGAACGCTTTTCCCTCAAAGATCCAGACGTCGGCATATTGCTTCCTCAACTTGTCGCGCTCGGCCCCATCGATGGTATAGAAATGGCTCCGCAACGCCGGCGACCAGAAACGATACACTGGGCTGAGCTGTTCAGGAACAGACGTACCCACTTCAAGGACGAAGTTGTCGAGATAAGCCTGCCCGGAGCCAATCCTCACGCCGTTCGACCCACCACCAAGTCCAACGGCAAGCAGCTGTCCCGCCCAGGCATCCTGCAAAACGTCCCGGAGTGTGGCCCAGGCGTTTTCCACGCCGTAGCCTCGGCCACTGATGTAGAGCTCATCCACCGACGCATCGTATGAGATGTACAGTACCCCCTCGTCACTGCCGCGGTTGGTCGACCTGGTATACTGAATGGACTCGTCAATGGCCTCGACCCACAAGTAAGCGTACGCATCGTCCGTCCCAACACCGAACGCCACGTGCCGGCTGTCTCGGTGCTCGACGCTGGGTGTCACGATAACGGAAAGCCACGTGCTGCCACCCAGCCTTGCTTCTTGCTTGTAGTCTACGCGAAGAGAGAAGTCCCAGGCAGGATCGATGGCCCAACCCTTCGCCAGATAGAACGCCGAGGACCAATCGGCCTTGGATGTCGCCCGCAGTTCCAGCCGCTCGTTGGCTTCGTCCAGCCAGCAACTCAATGCGTTATCAACGTCGAGGGACCACATCTGCCCTTGTCGATTGTCATCGAAATCATCCGAGATGATTTGCCTGGAAGACCCAGCACTGAGATACAGTTCGTGCACGTCGGCCCAATAGTCGCCGTCGAACGGCACGGCGCCGATCTCGCTCGATGCATCCGTGCCTCCGGCCCGCAATTCATCGGCGAAGGAACCTGTACTCCACGAAATGCCTGCCAGTATCACCAAGACCCATACGACATGCCTCCTTGACCATTTCATCGTTCGCTCTCCTTACTCCGTATCCGAAACTATTCCCTGTTTCTCAACCCTTGGCGTCTCTCTGGCACCTGCACCAGAGCGCGCCCGCTTTCCCTAGCGACCGGTACGCAAGCGGCCCGGCCTGACGAAAGGACCCGGTTGAACGACGAGTCAGTATGAAACCTGAATGTGCCTCCTGAACATGCTGATAAAACCGCCTCACTCAATTCCAGATTGCCAACGTGGCAAACGATTCTGAATGGCCTCCTAACCCCTTCCCTGCCACGCGGCCTGTCTTTATACGCACTCGAACCGAAGCATCCGGTCCGCCCATAAGCAAGTGCCACTTGGAGCGTCGAATGTAACGCACCTTCGCACGAAATTTGGCAATATTGTATGGCCGTCACATTTTGATTTGCGGGTTTCTACCGTCCGCTAGAGGCCGGGATTGCAGGTGCTCCCACACATCCGATACCCGTTCCAGCCCCATCCCTTCCGCCAACTGTCATGATATTTGACGACATCAAAGATTCCTGATACCATCGCGGCACGGGAACAGGCTGGTTTCAGCCCAAGGCACGATCCATCGCATTGGAGAATAGAGAGATGAAGCTGCGATGCCTTCAAGTCAAGAATTTCCGTTGCGTCGAGGACTCAACGGAGTTTACCATCTGCCCCCTGACATGCCTGGTGGGTAAAAACGGGGCTGGCAAGACATCCGTGCTGGAAGCACTCTACAAACTGAATCCGGACGTCCAGGAACTGGCCAATTTCGATGTCCTCATGGAGTATCCTCGGGCCCGGCGGCGTCAGTATCAGAAACGCGCCGAGGCCAGGCCGGATGATGCTCTGGTCACGACGTGGGAATTGGAAGACCACGATATTGCGCAACTGGAAAGCGTGCTGGGCGCCGGTGCTGTCAAATCGCGAGCCGTGGTCATACGCAAAGGATACTATCCCGAACGCCACTGGGCCGGCGCGATCTGCGACCATGGCAATTCTTCTGCCACCGCCATGCCAGGTCAGGCCGAGGTAGGACCGGATGTCGACGTCAAAGGCTCTGCGGCGACCGCGGGTGAGACAGCCGACGCAGAATCTTCCAGCACAGCACAGACAGCCGAGGAGGTTGCCGCAGACGCAGTCGTTGCACCGCCAAAGCTCGAGGCGCCCCTGACGGAAGGCGACGACGCCTTCTTCGAGCGACACGTGGGCAAGCTGCTACCGAAGCTGCTGTATTTCGCCGAGTGGCACATCATGCAGGGACGCATCTCGATCGATGCCCTCCTTCAGCGCAAGCAGAAGGGTGAGTTGACCGGGCCGGATCGCGTCTTTCTGGCTCTGCTGGAACTGGGTGGCACCTCAGTTGAGGCCATCAGTCGTATCGAGCGGTCGGAGGAACTGATCGCCGACCTCGAAGACGCAGCCCGGCCCATCACGGAGGAAATCGCCCGGTTCTGGAGTCAGGAGCGCGATCTGCGGGTCAGCTTCCACCTGTATCCCGGGCGACAACAAGACCCCTCGCCCTTCGATCGCGGGCTGGTCTTCGAAACCCGTATCGTCAACACACGAACGAATCTGTCATTGAATTTCGAAGAACGGAGTACGGGCTTCGTCTGGTTTTTCTCATTCCTCGTGTGGTACTCCGACGTGCGCAAGCGTTACGGCGAAAATCTGCTCATCATCCTGGACGATCCCGGCCTCGGACTGCACGCCAAGGCCCAGTGGGACCTGATGCGCTACATCCGCGAGAAGCTTGCCCCGCACTATCAACTCGTCTACGCCACGCATTCGCCCTTCATGATCAACCCGGATCGCATGCAATGGATTCGAACGGTCGAGGAAATCACTAGGGAAACTCCAGAGGGCACGCTGGACCACGTAGGCACCAAGGTGGGCGATGAGGTTCTCAGTACGGACCACGACACCCTCCTGCCCCTCCAGGCTTCGCTGGGCTACCGGCTGATGCAGGACATGGCGGGCAATAAGAAGCTGCTCCTGGTGGAAAAGCCGGCCGACGTGGTCTATCTGGACTGGTTCTCGGCCCGCCTCAAGGAGAACGGCCGGCGCGGCCTCGACCCGACGTGGACACTGGTTCCATGCGGCAACCTAATCCGCCTGGCCACGCTCGTGGGTCTGCTGGCGGACAACACGCGGTCGTTCGCCGTGCTGCTGACCCTGTCCGAGCAACATCCGGACGTCATCGGTCGCCGGGAGTTGTCCCGGATGCTCGAGTCCTGCCACAGTTTCCCGTTGCGGCGCTATGCCGCGCCAGTGGAAAGCACCGTCGAAGACCTCATCGGGCCAACGGCCTACCCGGCCCTCGTCGACCTGTGCTACAAGATTCCGCGTGGGCGGAGGCTGGCACAAACAATGGAAACAACTTCGGGTATGCCGATCCTCCGGTGGGTCACTGACGTCTTGGACGCGAGCCAGATCCTGCCCAATCGCTTCGACCCGATGATCCCCGCTGATTACCTGCTCAGGAGTGGCAGTCGGAAACTGCGCAAGCTGCCCGGACTGGGAGAGGCGATGAGTCGATTCGACGATCTTTTCAGCGATCTCAACGCCTGCTTGTGAGAACGTCGTTTGTGCCCCTGCCCGCGCGTGATGTCGAGGAGTATACTGTGGAAATCGTCTCGATTGGTAATCCGCTCTGTCGCCTCGCCGAGAGCCCCGTCTGGAATGACACCGAGAAAGCGCTCTATTGGACTGACATCCCTGCGCGGCGTATCTGGCGATACGATCTCCGCAGCGGTGAAACCACACGGGCGTGGGAAGGCGACCTGATCGTCGGCGGCTTTGCGTTTACCGGGAGCAACGCCATCATCATGTGCACCCAGCGAGGCGTGTACAAACTCACACGGCCGACGGGCAGCCTCGAACTGCTTTTCGATATTCCCATGGCTGAGGACGAGCGTTTCAACGATATCACCACGGACCCGCGCGGCCGGATCTTCGCCGGAACACTCACGGAACGGCGTGTCGAAGGGTTGCTCTACCGGCTGGAACGCGGTAAGGCGCCGGAAATTGTCCTGCGCGATATCAAGACGTCCAACGGCATGACGTTCTCTCTCGATCTGAAGTGCTTCTACCACATCGACTCACGCATCCAGACGATCACCCGATATGACTACGATCTCGCCTCGGGCGACATTGAGAACCCATACACGCTTTATCAAGGGAACAAGAAAGACGGTTCACCCGATGGCATGACCATGGACGCAGACGGATTCCTTTGGGTCGCCTGCTATCGCGGTGGCAAGATCCTCCGCATCGACGACCAGGGCAAGATCGTCCAGGAACTGCCCGTGCCCGCCGCTCAGCCATCCAGCGTCATGTTTGGTGGTGACGGCCTGGACGAACTGTTCATCACCAGCGCCAGCGAGGGAGCCGCGGACCAAGCCCAGGGATTGGATGGCCGAGGACGCTATCTCGGCGGTGCCGTCTTTCGCGTCCGCCCCGGTGTGACAGGCCGAAGAGAATGGCACGCCGGTTGGTGACCAAATCATCGACTTCCCGCACGAATCAGCGTCCTATTGAGCTTTGAATAGCCAAGTAAACGCCTTAGAGTCTGAGATTGGCATGCTGAAAGAACGATCGCAGCAAGGGTGGGTGCGTCTTTGTTTCTTGCAGCGATTCTTCAATCGCCTG
>CP070782.1:686230-692632 GCA_020346325.1 Phycisphaerales bacterium | reverse complement strand
GGAAGGCACGGGCACGGCCGCGGCGGATTATGACCTGTCCGGCACGGTGCAGCACAACGCCTATATCGGTGCGATCACCAACCACGGCACCGGCGGCCTGTACAAGACGTTCATCGGTCTGCTCGACGACGTGCGCGTCTATGACAGCGCGCTGTCGGCCGGCGAAATCCTCTGGCTGGCCGGCAAGACAGATCCCGTGCCCAAGCCGTTCTAGAGCTGGATATGGCTGATGCCACCGCGGTCGATGGGCCGTGGCGCCTTGGAGGGTAGTGCTCTCCAGGAAGTTGTGAACGCATGTCAGGAGAGGACAGAGCAACATTACGTGGCTCTGTCCTCTCCTTCATTTCGGCGCTGCGGTAGACGATTGACAACGCCGCGGTGGCTCCCTTACGATACCCGGGCGGCAGACTCCGAGGACGGAGTGTCGCCACACGAAATAGAACGTGAGCCTTGTAAGGAAGTGGCATGAGTAAGTTAAACACAGTTGCCGTTCTTTCGCCTGTACTCGTCTTTTGTCTTTCCGAGATCGCCTCAGGTCAGATGCGCGAGCGTTCTGAGGTCGCTCCGGCCTGTCAGTGGAAACTGGAGGATCTCTATCCCTCCGATCAGGCGTGGGAACAGGCCAAGAACAAACTAGCGGAGAACCTGGGGCAGATCGCGCAGTTCGAGGGCACGCTGGCTGACGCTCCCTCGCTGGCGGACTGTCTCGAATTCGACACCGACATCTCCAAAGCCTTCGGACGACTCTACAGCTATGCCTCAATGAAGTCTGACGAGGATACGCGCGTCTCCAAATACCTGGCGATGCGGCAGGCGGTGGAGCAACTCATGACCGAATACGCCAGCCAGGCCTCCTATATCGAGCCGGAACTGGTCAAGCTCGACGCCGCGACGGTTAAGCAGTTCATCGCCGCCGAACCGAGACTCGAGGTCTACCACATGTATCTCTCCGATCTCCTGCGGCGTAAGGCCCACAAGCTCTCGGAGAAAGAGGAGAAGATCCTGGCCGAGACGGGGCTGATGGCCGACGGCCCCGGTTCGGTCTACGCCGTGTTCAGCAACGCCGAGATGCCTTACCCCGAGGTGACGCTCAGCGATGGCACGACCGCGATGCTCAACAAGGCCGGGTACGCGCGCCATCGCAGCTCGACCGTACGTACTGACCGCGAAAAAGTCTTTGAAGCGTTCTGGTCCACCTTCCAGACGTTCAAGCAGACCTTCGGCGTGCAACTCTATTCGCATCTGCAAACCCACGTCTTCTACATGCGGACGCGGAATTACGACTCCTGCCTGGCCCAGGCGCTGGACCGCAACAATATCCCGACCGACGTCTATCACAGCCTCATCGCCAATGTCAGAGACAATCTCGATTCCTTCCATCGCTATCTGCGTCTGAAGAAGCACATGCTGGGCGTCGAGACGTTGAAGTATTCGGATCTGTATGCCCCGGTCGTCAAGGATGTGGACTTGGAGTACACCATCGATGAGGCCCAGCAACTGTATCTCGATGCGGTCGAGGCCCTGGGGCCGGACTATCGCCAGGCGGCCCAGCAAGCCTTCGACGGGCGTTGGATTGACGTCTATCCGACGCCGGGCAAGCGCTCCGGAGCGTACTCTAGCGGCAACGCCTACGACCTGCATCCGTACATTCTACTCAACTACAACGGACAGTTCGATGACGTCAGCACGCTGGCCCACGAGATGGGCCATACGATGCACAGCTATTACAGTAACAAACATCAGCCGTTCCCCACGGCGGACTATTCCATTTTTGTGGCCGAAGTGGCGTCGACGTTCAACGAGGCGCTGCTGATCCACAAGATGCTGGAGGAGATCAAGGACGACGATGTCCGGTTGTCGCTGTTGATGAATTATCTCGATGGGATCAAAGGGACGGTGTTCCGACAGACGCAGTTCGCCGAGTTCGAGCTGCGCATGCACGAGACGGCGGAGAAGCGCGAGCCTCTGACCGGCGATACGTTCACGCAGCTCTATGGGGACGTCCTGAGGGACTATTATGGTCACGAGCAGGGCGTCTGCGAGATCGACGATCTCTACACGCTGGAGTGGGCCTACATTCCGCACTTCTACTACAATTTCTACGTGTACCAGTACTCGACGTCGTTCACGGCCGCCACAGCTCTGGCCGAAGCGGTCTTCAGCGGTGACGAAGGGGCGGTCCAGCGCTATCTCGATTTCATCTCGGCCGGTGGCTCGGACTATCCGATCGAGATTCTGAAGCGGGCCGGCGTCGATATGACGACCTCCGAACCCTTCAAGAAGACCATGGTCGCCATGAACCGGACGATGGACGAGATCGAGGCCATCCTCGCCCGCCGCCAGAGCCGGTAATTGGTGTCGGCTGGAAAGTCGCTAAACCCCGCGAGCCCAGAATGCGCCGGATCGTCAAGAAGACTATCGGAATTGTCCTGGTACTCCTGGGCTTGCTGGCCTTGGTTACGCCTGCCACGCCCGGTTCCTGGCTGATCCCGATCGGGCTGGAACTGTTGGGACTGCGGATGCTGCTGGCCGATAGACTTGTCGCCTGGGGCAGAGCCCACCCCAGAGCCATTCGGCAAATGTTGGGATGCAGACGTCGAGGCCGCAGACGCGGTTCGCCCGAGCCATCGGCCGCGGACTGCTCGAAGCCAGACGAGCAATGATCTCGTCATCGCAAGAGGCCCCTTGCCGTTCTCAAGGATCGACCGATCCCAGGTGGGCTTGGCGGCGCGCCGGTGACTTTGGCCTTGCTTTTTGGCTTCGTTGGCGGCATAAAGAGAGGCAAGTTGTGACGCCAGGGGGCCGATGGCTGGACTGGCGTTGGATACGAACGGTACCAGAGAAGAGACGAGGGCAGAATAATGACGCGAACGATGGGCAAGTTGACACTGTGCGCGATGGTGGGGATTACGTTGTTGGGTCTGGTTGGGTGCCAAAGCATGTCCGGGTCCGACAAGAAGGAGATGCTTTGGAACGGGAAGGATTTCACGGGCTGGGTCCGTTTCGTTCCCGAAGGGAGCGCCGATGTCAATGACGTCTGGCGAGTGCGGGGCGATGCCATCTATTGCACGGGCAAGCCGAACGGCTATATCCGGACGGAGAAGAGATACCGCAATTATCATCTGCACGTCGAGTGGCGCTGGCAGGAAGAGCCGACCAACAGTGGCGTCCTGCTGCACGCCCAGGCCCCGGACAAAGTCTGGCCCGTCTGCATCGAATGCCAGCTCATGGCGGGCAAGGCCGGGGATTTCGTGCTCATGGGTGGTGCGGGCCTGACCGTCGACGGGGTCGATCGGCAGAATCCTGACAAGCGGTTCGTCGTGATCGACAAGCAGGCAGCGACGAGCGAGAAACCGGCCGGCCAGTGGAACAGCTACGACATCCACTGCAAGGGGGGGACCATCCGCTGCTACGTCAACGGTGTGCTTCAGAACGAGGGAACCGACGCGACGTTGAAGTCCGGCTGGATTTGTCTACAAAGCGAAGGCAGCCCCATCGAGTTCCGCAATATCTACGTTGCACCCGCCGAGTAGGTGGGGCGGGGCATCGAAGCAAACTGTGCGACGCGGGCGGATCGTCAAAAATCCGCCCGCGTTTTCCTTTTTGGCGGATGATCTTCCCGCAAGGCCATCGTCACAACGCCCCGGCATTGGGCAGACCCGGCGGTCTGTCCCTACGCGTCAGTTTTTCATGTATGAAGCGTCGTTTTGCGGTATCTATATAGACGGAAAGAGGCCGCATGAAGACCGAAAGAACGCAAAACGAATCGGCGCTGGTTTGTGCCGCTCGCGAGGGCGACAAAGAGGCTCTAAATACGCTGTTGCTGCGCCACTGGCGGTGGCTGAAGGCCTTGGTCTACAGTGTGCTGGCCGACGCGCAGGATCTCGATGATGTGATGCAGGATGTGTGCTTGCGCGTGGTGAGCCGCATCCACACGCTGCGCGAGCCCGAGTGCTTCGGCGCTTGGCTGGCGATTCTGGCGCGGCGCGAGGCTATCAAGCATTATCGGGGAAAGGCGCGACGGCCCGACCCGACCACGGACGGCTTCGTGGCCATGTCCGCCAGAGGGGTCCAGCGCGGGCCGTTGGAGCGGTTGGAGCAGCGGGAGTTGTGCCAGAAGGTGCTCGATGCGGTCGAGACATTGCCCGAGATGTATCGGGAGGTGTTTATGTTGGCTCATTCCGGCGCGTTGACGTATGCCCAGATGGCCGAGGTGTTGGATGTCCCGGTCACCACGATGCAGATCCGGTTGGTGCGGGCCCGACGCATGGTTCAGGACCGACTGAGCGACAGAAATAGACAGAAGGTGCACGAACGATGAGTACGATCGACGACAAACTGGAACTGGTGATCGGCAAACTTCTCGATGGTGAGATTTCGCCTGCCGAACAACGATGGCTCGATGAGGAACTCCAGCGCAACGAGCGGGCTCGTGAAGTGCTCGAACAACTGCGGACGCTGAGCGAGTGCAGCCGTCAAGCGGTTGCCGCGGAGGTGCTCGAACTAGGACAGGATCCGGAAGAAATCCTCCGGCGAACCTGGCAGCGCCACCAGAGATCTTGCTGGCGACGCGTTTTCAGAGCAGATGGCCATCTGCGCTTCGCTGCCGGGTTGGCGGCGGGATTTCTCCTGGGGCTGCTCCTGCATTTTGTCCTGATCTCTGGCGAGGCGGCGCCGGTGGGACGTCGCGCTGTCGGCACGACGGCGCGTGAGGTCGTCGCGACGCGTGATATGGCCCCGACGCGCGGGTCAAATCCTGGTACCGGGCAAGAGGCTCGTACGCACTACCCCGGTTCGGTGCTGCGCGATGTCGATTGGTACAGCTTCACTGACCGAAACGGCCAGCAATGGCTTGTCGAAGGTGTCCGCGAAGGGTCGGTTCGACCGGCCGCCTACTATGGGGATCTGTAATGACTAACATCAGTCCTGGAAAGGATAGACGATGAATATGAAAAAGATCATCTGTATCACGACGATGGCGCTCATGCTGGGTGGGGCGGCGTCCGCCAAGGAGGAGCGGCCCTATATCGGCGTCCGCCTCGATCCGACACCTCTACCGGACCTTTTGACCAAACATCTCGGCTTGGAGGTGGGGCAGGGGATTCGCATCAGAAATGTCAACATCGGCAGTCCGGCCGACACCGTCGGCCTGGAGCGGGATGATATTATCGTTCGTTTCCAGAATGAGAATGTCAACGATCTTGACCGATTCGTCGAGGCGGTCCGCGCCGCCGGCATCGGTGAGGAGGTCACGTTGGAGATCATTCATCTCGGGCGGCGCAAGACACTGAAATTCGCCCTGGCCCCGTTCGAAGCCGGTTCGCAGTTGAAGTATCCGATCGAGCCCGACATGGTCACGACGTGGCGTCCCGGAAAGGTGCTTACCGTAGCGCCGGATGGCCAAGATTGGGTAGAGATTCACGTCGATGAGATGCCTAACGTCGACGCTGAGGTAAAGCGCTTCTTCAATCAGCTCCACACCTACCACCATTCGACGGAGGGCGAGGACTACACGATCAGTATCGAGGGCGATCCGAAGAAGGAAGACTCGCGGATCACAGTTTATGCCGACGATACGGAATACTCTACTACGCTCGGTGCGTTGGACAAACTGCCCGAGAAGTACCGTGGACCGGCGCGCGAGGCGATCGAGGGCGCGAAGAAATCGTCGCGCACGTGGATTCACATCAACAAACGTCGATTGCCGCAGCCGCCCAAGCCGGACGTGTACCGGCGCTACTTCCAGGATCTCACGATCCCGCATCCCAACCTGGAGCAGTGGTCCGAGAAGAAGGACCAGATGCTGGAGAAGCTGGACAAGCAGGTGGAGCGACTGCAGCAGCGGATAGAGGAGTTGGAGCAGCAGCAGCGAGAGACCCTGCAAAAACTCCTGGATAAGGCCAGGGAAGAGGCGGAGGACAACGCTGCTGATGACGCGGCTGCGGCCGCCGATGAGGCCAGGCCGGTCGTCTGAGTCGCTGCGCCTGCTCACCCGCTGAAACCGTCACGTGCCGGGCCGACCTGATTGGAAGTTGGCCCGGTTGCCGCGCGCCAATGGCAGGCAGGGGCGGACGGTGCGTCGAAAGTGACCGATATTCCGGTTGTAAGGTTCGAGTGGCCGGTATTGCCTCCATCCCGCATGACCAAGTTCATCCACGCGGGACGCGCCGTCGCCGATGCAATCGAGCGCTACGGACGCGTCTTCCACATCGGCACCACGGGCCGGTATGGCGCTCGCAACATGCGCAAGCTCATCATGAGCGAACGCCTCGGCAAGCCGCTTGTCGTCAACATGAGCCACCGCAAGTACAACTACAAGGTCAAGCAATGGCGCGGCCGTACCGACCTGGAGCCGCAGGATGTCCCCCCGGAGCTTGATTGGGATATGTGGCTGGGCCCTGC
>CP070782.1:677792-686130 GCA_020346325.1 Phycisphaerales bacterium | reverse complement strand
GAAGCATCTGGCTCCAGACTGGGATCAACGGTCGTTCTCAGGCCAAGCCCAGATCCCGTTCGGCTGCGCTCAGGGCAGGCTCTTCGCCTCTGGCTCAGGATGACAGTACGAAGCAACGTACTGGCATCACACCAATGCAAGTTTATGTAGAGCCAGAGGCGGTTACGCTGAAGAAAGACGGCTGGCAGCGTCAAGCGCAGCTTGGCGATGGCTCCTTGCGAGTTTCCATGAACCATCGTCAAGGCCTGCGGCCTTGACGCTGCCACGCCATTGCGTCAGGCTAGTAGTCGCGAAAGCGGCTCATCCACTGCGGCCAATCGGCTGGAGCGACCCCACCGGCAACCGTCCAGGGACCGTCGACGTCGAATTCCTTATGCCACTTGAGTTTCCACAACTCCTTGACGCCCACCGCCCGCGATGACCAGTCCATGAACAGGTGATTGACAAAGCCGTTATGGCGATCGATGCAGAAGTGCATCATCTCCCGGTCGTAGCCCAGCCACTGGCTCTCGAGCTGCGGGGGATCGCCCCGTGTGCCGTACTCATACGGTCCACCGCCCCGCCACATGCTGTCGGCGAAGACCGGCACCCGATACGCCTGCCGCGTATTCTTCGTGCGCCAGTTCCATTCGGTGGGCCGGCCCTGGATATCCTTCTCATGGGGGGCGAAGTCATAGAGCCAGTTGTTGGCGCCGTAGCTACATATTTCCTCGCGTTCCCGCGGATCACGGGTATCGACGGTGTCGCCCGTGCCCTGGATATAGCTCCATTTCGAGCCGCCCCAATCGGCCCCGTCGGGCCGCCGCTTCGGTGCCGAAGGGCAGCGCAGGATATCCGACTTCGTATCCCAACCGTTGCGCAGGGCGATGATCCAGGTCCCCCGCTTCCAGCCCAGGTTTGTCGCGACGGGGAACTTGCCGTCGTTGTCGTCGCAGTACATGCTCCAGATCAGGCCCCAGTTGTGGAGATTCATCTTGCAACCGGCGCCGCGGGCCTGCTTGCGCGCCAAGTTCAGCGACGGCATCAGAATGGCCATGAGCAAAGCAATGATGGCAATAACCACCAGCAACTCGATGAGTGTAAACGCCCGCTCATTTTTCATTCCGCCGCCCCTTCCAACCAGACCCAGACTGTGTATTAGAGACAACCCCCAGCGTCACGAGAATAGCCACGGTATTCCCAGACATGTCGATAGTATCTTAACAGATTTTCGCCCTCATCACCACCGGTTTTCTTAGCCCTTCTCACACATCCGTGGTAAACACCGGGAACCTCCATCACTAAAGTGCCCCAAGACCACCGGTGATTTGGGCGTCATCTCAGGCTGTGCTGCTGTAACACTGCCATTCGATACCCCCGAGTCTCTTCAGGGCGTACCCGATCTCGCGCAGATAGTCGCCGTAGACGATCTGTGTATGGAAGCCCTCCATCTCCGTCACCAGGCGCCGCCAATCGCCGTCGATAGCGATTTCCATTTGGGATCGACACGCCGGAAAGGCCGGTGACTCGACAATGGTGCCCCGAAAACTCTGCCACTTCGTGCAGCGCAGATTGGGAATCACAACCGTGACCGTCTGTCCCTTCGCATACTCCACCCGGCAGGCGGCACCGTAGTCGGATTCGTAGTGAGTCATGATGCTGGCCGGCTCGTAGTCCCGACCGTTCATCCTGCGCGGCGCGGCGCAGTGGGCCACCGTGAACAGTCCGTCGTGAGGGAAATGGGAGTTGCAGACAAAGGTCGGACGGTCGGCAATCCACCGCATCAGCACGCCGGGCAGGGTATGGGACAGATCCGTATGGCAATAGGCGGTATAGCCGGCATCATTGGCCAAGCTCAACACGAGACACGGGGGTGTATCCAGCATCTCAATGACCTCGCGCCCCATACAGCGACCGAAGCCGAAGTTTGAGGCCCCGGTCTCGGCCATCAACTGTTCGCAGACCGCCAGAGCCAGATAGGAGTTCACCACAAATCGGCGCTTCGTCTTCAAGGTCACGTTCGGCGTCGCCAGCAGCGCAGCCGCCTGTTGCTCCGCTCTCCGGACAAGGCTGGTGTCGGCCCGGGCCTTCTCCAGGCGCTGGGCGAACTGAGCCTCCGTGATACTCTCGATCTCGTAGCCCCAGAGCTCCTTGGCCACAGCCGGACCGTTAGTCTGGGCCGGCTCGCTGTAGGCCACCAGCCCTCCAATCGCCAGCATCTTAGTGCCCTTGGCGTTCGCCAGCCCGTAGAGGGCCCGCAATCGCCAGAGCATTTGGCCGTAGTCGTCGACGACAATGTCTTCCGTGTCGGCCCCGGTAACCGCAGGCGTGTCGCCGTTCTGACGCAGGAAGCGCCAGTGGGCAATCTCATACCACAGGTAGAACGGCCCGGATTGGTGGCGGATGAACATGATCATCGGCGCCGCCCCGGCAGCCACCGCATTGACCAGATTGGTCCAGCCCGAAGCGGCGTATAAGACGATCACGTCGGCATCCGTCGCCGCGACCGTTTTCGCTTCCTCTTCGTTGTGGATGCGAGTCAGAGGCAGCATCTCCAGAGGGAATTCAGCATCACCCGTGAGTTTGGTCAGTTCGTCCTTGATGCGACCAATCTCAGCCGTGACGTCCTGCTCGGTACACAGCCCGCCATAGCTGCGCCAACTCGTCCTCTCCTGCCGCTGTTCCAAGTGGTACATCAGCGCCGGTTGGACCCGCAGCGCCCGGCCCTTTGGCAGCGGCTCTCCCGGGCCGGCGGACGCCGGGCCCGCCGCTTGCCCCTGTGACGAGACCGCGACGCCTAGCCCGCCGACGGCCGCCACGGCGCCGAGGCCTCCCAGAAACCCACGCCGACTCACACCACGTCCATGACAGCCGAAGTCACAGTCTCCGCTCCTGCTTGTGCCATTCCGTGAACTCTCCACGTCCATGCTCACCTCCCGGCTCTTGACAAACACGCCTCACAAGATTGCACTGGCCCCGCCTAACGTCTGCAATGTCTCAACCTGTTCTCTCCTATCGTCTGGCGACGACGGCCAGACTGGATTTGAATTCGTATTGGCCGGCGGTCAGTTCAATGATGGCGTGACCATCTTCGGTCCGCTGGTGTCTCAACCCCTTGGCGTTGGCCAGTTCGTCGCCGCTCTCGGTAATCGTCTTGTCGTCAGCCGTCGGCAGGCACAGCGTGGCGATCGTGTTGGGCGGAACCGCTACCTTGAGCGTCAGAAGGCGGTCATCGTCGAGACGCCAATCGCTCACGATGCGGCCATAGATGCTGTCGTGATGGGCCTTGACCCACTTCATCGACGGGTCGTCGATAACACCTGGCTTGATGATGAAATGCTGGAAGCCCGGCCGATCCAGATCGCTCTTGATGCCCGCGAGCCCTTCGATGAACCACGTGCCGACATAGAGATATGAGCTGTGGCAAAGCGAGTTGTCCATCACCCAGGATTCGGCGATAGCCGTCAGGCCGTTGCGCCGCATCAGGCCCCAGCTCGGGTACGTGTCCTTGCTGGCCATGGCAAACAACAAGTCCTGACGGTCGGCGCCGAGCAGGGTCTTGAACAGGAACGCCCCGCCGGTGATGCCCGCGTGGATATGGCCTTTGCGTACGACCAGGATTTCCTTCTCGAGGCGATCCCAGACGGCCTGCCGTAACTCTCTCGGTGGCAGGTCAACGAGTAAAGCAATCGCGAGATAGCCCTGGAAACCGTTGACGTAGCTATTGTCTTCGGGCTTGAAGAACTTGGCGTGCACGGCCCGCCGCACCTCGTCAGCGCGGGCGCGATACTGCGTGGCGGCATCTTTCTCGCCGATGACGTCGGCGATCTTCGCGGCGGTCTGGAGATTGAAGATCCAGTAGCAATTGTTGAAGAACAGCGTCTCGATGGTATCGCCGTTGACGCCTTTGGCGCCGGGCCAGAGCCAGTCCCCCAGGAAGTCCCATTGCCCGCCCCACCGCACGAGCATGTCGTCTTTGGCCTTGGTCTCCAGGAACGCCAGCCAGCGCTGGATCGTCTGGAAGTTGACTTTGAGGATGCGGGTGTCGCCGTAACGTTCGTACATCTCCCAGGGCAGTGTCACGCAGTAGCCACTCCAGCCGGGGCCGCCCCCGCCCCAGTAGGTCGGTGCGGTATAGGGCAGGTTGCCGCTCTCGATAGTGTCTTTGGTCACCGCTTCCTCGGCCCCGGTGCCCCAGGCACTTTCGCCCCCCTGGACATCGCGCCAATCCTGGCTCCACTTCGTGTAGAACGCGCCGAGACTATAGTGGTTCAGGCCGCACTCGGTCGTCGCGTGGGCGTCGCCTCCGTACCCCATGCGCTCGCGGTGGGCACAGTCGACGACGTAGCCCCCCAGGCTGAGATCCTCGAAGGTCAGCAGGGTCGTACGGTAAATCCAATTGAGCAACTCATTCGAGCATGTGAAGCTGGCCGCCTCCGCGTAGTCGGTGCGTACGAGATAGGCGCGAATGTCGTCGAGCCTGGGCTGGTACTTGAGTCCTTCGATCGTTACCCACTGGCCCGTGAAGTAGTTGAAGCGATTGCGGAAGGTGCCTTTGCCGCTCGGGCCGATGACGTACTTGCTGTGCAGGCGATGCGTCATCTCGGCCTTGGACTGCTCGGAGAACTTCATCTCGATCACATCGCCCGGCTCGCCTCGCACGTCCATTTCGAAGAAGCCGGTCATGTTCACGCCCAGATCAACGCGGTAGACCCCAGGCCGGGTCTCACCAATGGCAACCGCTTTGATTTCACGGATGCGCCGGTTGGGCTCGACCATCTCGGCCGAGAGCTTCAGCGCGGGCGAATACACCGTGGCAAAGTCCCACTGCGAGTCGTCGAAGTCGGCCGCGCACCAATCGGGCACCTCCTTGTTGGCATCGTAAAGTTCGCCCCCGAAGTGCATGAAGTTCCAGACGCCCAGCAGTGTGTTGGGGCTGGGATGCGTGCGCCAACTGTCATCGGTGACGATACGCGTGGTCTTGCCGCCAGGCAACTTGATCTCGGCCTGGGCCAACACGATCGGTGTCTGCGGCTTGTCCGGTGTTTTGTACTGCGGGTAAATCGACCACGAAACGCCCAGCCAGAGCCCGATGACGTTCCTGCCTTCCTTCAGATGGTCGCCGATCTCGTACGTGACGTAGCGGGCCCGCTTGCGGTAGTTCACCACGCTGGGCGCCAACACCGTGTCGTCCACCTTCTTGCCATTGACGTACAGCTCGTGATAGCCCACCGAGGCAATGTAGATTGTCGCACGTTCTGGCTTGGCGGTCGGCGTGAAACTCTTGCGCAGCCAGGGGTCGGGCACCTCGTTGTCCGGGGGAGGCCAGCCCTCCTTGCCTTCGAAGATCTTGTCGGTCCCGATCCACTTCGCGTGCCAGTCGCCCTTGTCCAGCAGCCCCATCGTCCAGCGGGCCGATGCGCTCCAGGCCGAGACCACGCCCGCTTCGTCCTTGACGCGCACCTTCCAGAAGCAGGCCATGCCCGACGTGAGCGATTTGCCTTCGTAGACCACATGCACCGACTGGTCGGAGGCCACCGTCCCGGAATCCCAGAGGTCGCCCTTATCGCTATCCAAAAGCGCCCTCGAACTGGCGACCAGAACCTGGTAGGCGCTCTGCCGCTGTCCGCGGGCCTTGTTGTCAATCGCGATCAGCTTCCAGCTCAGACGCGGCTGGGCGACATCGATCCCCAGGGGATTGTGGAGGTATTCACAACGCAGATCGTTCAGAGTCACCGAACAGACCTGCGCAGCCCCGCAGACCCAGGCAACCCCCAGCAACAAGGCAATGAGAACAAGAGAACCCTCACGGCGTGTCGAAATCATCCTATCGGCCTCCCAAGCAGTCGCGTTCGAGACATCCACGCGTTCCGGACGAGTGAGCCATCACCCGTCCGAGGGCTGATTATATCGCCCGGCTCATGAACAGACCACGACAAAGTGAAGCACGGAAACGACAGCAGGGAAAGAGATGTCACGCCGGATCGGCGGGAGGCGAACCTTCCGGCGGTATCCTGGTGCCGGTGCGGTGGCGCAGAGCGGCCATCAGGGCCAGAGCCACCCAAACGCCCGCGGCCACGGGCAGCAGCGCCGCCAACACCACCAACGCCATCACGAGCACGGTCATGCTGTCCCTCCCGCGGGCCGTGCCGCAATCCAATGTCCCAGAAGGTACGCCAGCAGCGACGCGCCCAGCGCCGGTACGATAATCACCGAGACGCCCAGCGCCTCCGGAAAGGCAAACAACACAATGATGGCAACAATAGCCACCTCGGTCCCCACCGCCATCGACAAAATGCAGGCCAACGGCCGAGGTTCTCGCACCCACAGGCCCAGGATCAAAGCCGGCAGGATGGCCGACGCCCACATCGTATAGCAGATGAGCAGCCCATCGATGATGCTTGGCACGATGGGGGTGGCCGTCGAGGCCACCACGGCGATGGCAATCGTCGCCCAGCGACCGGTGCGCAGGGCCCCCTCATCGGTCAGGGCCACCACGGGCTTGACCACATCCTGTGCAAACGCCACTGCCCCGGCATTCATCAGCGAATCCAGGCTCGACATCACGACCGAGACCAAAATGACCAGCAACAACGCGTGCCCTTCGCTCGACATCACGGCCCGTACCAGACGCAGAAGCACATGGTCGTCGCCGGTGTCGTCCGGAATGATTCCGTGGGCGGCCACACCCAGCGACACCATCACCGCGAACCACGCCACGCTGAACAACCCGGCCAGCACAAACCCGTTGCGCGAGGTCCCCGTGGTCTCCGAGGCCAGCGCCCGATTGGCATAGGGCGGAATCAACGTCTCACCCAGGAGAAACGCGGCGATGAAGCCGGCGATTTGCAGAGGCGAGAGCGACGCCAGACCACTCTCGGTTGTGGCGATCGCCTGATCGACAAACGCCGCACTGCCGCCCTTCAGATGGAAGACTAACACAACCAGCAGCGTCGCCGGCAGTAGGATGGCAAAGGCAGCGAACTGAAAGGCGTCCGTGATCACGCTCGCCCGCAGCCCCCCGGACGTCGTGTACAGCGCCGTGACCCCGACCACGATCAGCACCGCCAGCCAACCGGGCACGCCCAGCATGTCGTTGAGGATCACCCGGCCGCCGTGGGCCATCACCGCCGAGAGAAACGCGCAGACGCTGACCGAGATGATCCCGGCGAACATCTGGCACGTGCGGTTGTACTTCTGACCGATGGCGTCCCCCAGAGTGTGACAGTCGTTCAGCGCGCGCAGCCGGGGAGCGACCAGAAATCCTACCAGGACGTGCTGCAACGAGTACACCAACCCGATGAGCAGGAAGAAGAAACCACTGTGGAACCCCCGGCCGACGAAGCCGATACAAAATCCGGGCCCCACGTAGGTGGCGGCCAGACTCCCGAAGACCAGGGGCAATGGCAGAGCCCGACGGGCCAGTGAAAACTCCGCATATTCACGAGCGGCGCGAGCGCGTACGGCGACATACGTGAGAACCAGCACGTAGCCCGCCACGAGCGCCACCGACACCACCGTATGCACTGTTCCGTTCCCTAATCTTCTTGTGTCACCTCCCGCTCGACGTGAGAAAGCGGGTCACCTACGCGTGCTCAGAGTCTATTCACGCCCTTCCTGAAACATCTCCTCTTCCAGTTCGCTGATCACGGTGTTCAGCTGCGATTCCGTACGGATCCACCCGACCTCCGGATCCACCAGGAACGTGCGATACCACTGAATCAGGTTTTTGGCGAAGTCGGTATCCTTGCAATAGATGCCGAACGAAATCTCTCCGGCGTGGGAACCCCGCTTGTGCGGGATCTGCGGGAAGGCCAACAGCCCCGCCTGACGGCTCACCAAGAATTCGATATCGGACACTTTACTGCTGTAGATCCGCAACTGGCCCGATTCGATGGCATCGGGGTACTTGCGGAAAAGATGCCGGGCGGCGTTGGAGAACCCGGGAACGCTGAGGTTCATCGCGCGATGCACCCGGACATCCGGATATTCTTCGATGATCGTGTAGAGCTGGCTGAGGTAGTCGTCCATGGGCTGGCGCTCGCCTTCGAACAACATACACGTCCACAGCTCGCCCTGCCCGGTGGCGTCCAACTGGTCCTCGCACATCCGCTTGGCGGCGTTGTAGGTCTCGCGCCGGTTGCCCAGCACCTTGAGCTGCCGCTGCATCAGCACCTCAGCCCACACCGGGACATCCTTGGGCAGCGTATCGGGCGGGCAGACGCCCAGTCGCGTCATCAGGCGCAGGAATTGCTTGTGTTCGGAGCCGTAGAAGCCCGACCGACGACACTGCCGACGTTGCCGTTGCATTCGAGCCCGTACTTCTTATGGTAGCAGAACGAGAGCCGATGCACTTCAT
>CP070782.1:674306-677692 GCA_020346325.1 Phycisphaerales bacterium | reverse complement strand
GCACGGGGCTCAACGCCGGGACCAGCGCCGACTACACGGTCTACTTCGTGAACTTGCCTTCGAACAAGCTGGAACTTTGGATGCTGATGGAGTCGGATCGATTCCTCAACCCGGTCCTGCGCGAGTTCTACAAGGAGAAGGACGTGGTGATGGAGGAGCGGCGCATGCGGACGGAGACCCAGCCGGTGGGCAAGCTGCTGGAGGAGTTTCTGGCGGTTGCCTACAAGGCCCATCCGTATGGGCAGCCGGTGATAGGACACATGAGCGACCTGGAGGCGCTGACCCGGTCGGAGGCCGAAGCGTTCTTCCGTACGCACTACGGGCCCACCAACCTGACGATGGCGATCGTCGGTGACGTCGATCCGGCTCGGGTCAAGGCACTGGCGACGGAGTACTTCGGCCGGATTCCGGCGCGTCCCCATCCCCGACCGGTTGAGACGGTCGAGCCGCCGCAGCAGGGGGAGCGTCGTGTGATCATCGAGGACCCGGCCCAGCCGTTCGTGCTGATCGGGTATCACAAGCCCGGCATCAATCATCCCGACAACGCGGTGTTCGATGCTATCACCGACATCGTGGGTATGGGGCGTACCTCGCGGCTGTACAAGAGTCTGGTCAAAGAGAAACGCATCGCCATGTATGCGTCCGGTTTTCAGGGTATGCCGGGGAACAAGTATCCCGGACTGTTTCTGTTTTACGCCGTGCCGGCCCGCGGCCACAGCAGCCAGGAGTGCGAGGAGGCCATTTACGCTGAGATCGAGCGGCTCAAAGACGAAGTGGTCGACGCGGAGGACCTGAAGAAGGCTAAGACCAGGGCGCGGGCTGCCGTGATTCGTCAACTGCGCTCCAATTCCGGGCTGGCCGGCCAGTTGACCGCGTTCGAAGTGATGACCGGCGATTGGCGCAATCTCTTCAAACAGATCGACCAGATCGACCAGGTGACTGCCGAGGACATCCAACGCGTGGCTCGGCAGTATTTCACCACGAAGAACAGGACGGTGGGCATCATTCAAACCACGACCAGCGAGAACGAATCCTGAGAATAGGGGAGTGGGAATATGAGAAGCAGGCACGGGCATTTGGCAGCATGGATTCTGGTGGCGATGGGGGCCGTATGTTCGGTGGGCCTGGCTCCGGCCGCGGCGCTGACCCTCGACCACGAGAAGTTGACGTATCCGCCGTTGCATGACATCGTCGTGCCCGAGGTGCAGCGGGTGGTGCTGCCCAACGGCATGCGTTTGTTTCTCCTGGAGGACCATGAACTGCCGTTGATCTACGTCTCGGCCCGCATTCGTGTAGGTTCGATCTATGAGCCGGCCGACAAGGTGGGATTGGCCGATATTACGGGCGAGGTCATGCGGACCGGTGGCACCACCAGCAAGACCGGGGATGAACTGGACGAAGAACTGGAGCGGCTGGCAGCTTCGGTGGAGACGGGCATTGGCCTCAGTTCCGGGTCGGCCTCGGTGTCGGTCCTGAAAGAGGACATCGATCGGGGACTGGCCATCCTGGCCGATGTGCTCATGCACCCGGCGTTTCGGCCGGATAAAATCGAACTGGCCAAGATGCAGCATCGCAGTTCGATCGCCCGGCGCAACGATCTGCCCAATTCGATCGCCGCTCGGGAGTTCCGTCAGCTCATCTATGGGCCGGAAAGCCCATATGCCCGGCACACCGAGTATGCGACCATCGACAATGTCACGCGCGACGACCTGGTTGCCTTTCACCGGCGCTTCTATGGTCCGAACAACACGATGCTGGCGGTCTGGGGCGACTTCGACGCCGAAGCGATGATCGGGAAGATCGAGAAGGCTTTCGCTCAATGGGAGATGATCGATCTGGATCTGCCCGCGACGCCCGAGGTGGACTACGAGTGGGCCTCGACGGTGAACCTGGTGAGCAAGCCCGACATTAATCAGTCGAACATCTACCTGGGCCACCTTGGGGGCGTGATGAGTGATCCGGACTACTTCGCCTTGACGGTGATGAACCAAATCCTCGGCGGCGGCTTCACCGGACGGCTCTTCAAGAACGTACGCTCGCGCCAGGGCCTGGCCTACTCCGTCTTCGGGCGCCACGCTGCCGGTCTCGATCACCCCGGACAGTTCTACGTCGGCTGTCAGACCAAGTCGGCCAGCACGGTCCATGCGATTCGCGCGATGATCGATGAGATTGAGAAGATCACGACCGAGGAGGTGACCGACGAGGAGCTGGAACTGGCGAAGGATAGCTACCTCAATTCGTTCGTGTTCAACTTCGACAGCAAGGGCGAGATCATTCGCCGGCTGATGACCTTTGAATACTACGGCTATCCGCCCGACTTCCTCCAGCAGACCAAGGACCGCGTCGAGAAGGTCACGAAAGCCGATGTCCTGCGCGTCGCCCGCGCCCACCTCAAGCCGGAGACGCTGCAAATCCTGGTCGTCGGCAACCCGGCAGATTTCGACGAGCCGCTCTCGGCTCTGGGCCAGGTCAATGAGATCGACGTCAGCATTCCGACACCGCAGTAGGGCCTCATTCGGCGCGGGGTTCGCGGGGCGAGTCGCCGTGGCATTGCCACAAGCCGCCGCTTGGCGCCCGTTATTGGGCGCCAAGCCAATTGGGTTTGATTGGCTTTCTTTTTTGCCGGCACCCTCATTATTGGGCCAGAAACGCCGAAAAGTGGGTTTGTTTTGCACGCATGAGTAGACCGCTCCGGTCGCCGCGGCCCGTATAGATCTTGCCCCCCGGCGACGGTTCTCCAGGATGTGGGCTCGATTGGCCATGCTTCCTCGTTGTCCGCTTCCCATGGCAACATGATCTTGAGTGTTCTCTGGATATCATATATACATAGATATTCGTCGTCAAGACAAATCCGGCGTGTGCCGAGACGCAAATTGACACGGGCCGGGATGCTCGATACGCTGTCGGCGTGACGTTCTGGAGGAAGTTGTGTATGGAGAGGTTTCGACCCCCAAGTCGACGGATCGTCCATGGGATAGACGTATGAGTGTCGTCTTTCTGAGAAAGGTATGCAGATGAACGGAGCGGAGCGTTGGGACAGGCAAACCTGATGTACTTGCTTCTGGCAGACGGTAGGGTACGCCGGGGTCCGTACGCACCGGGCGCTTTCGATGCCGGCGCAACGGTGTGCGGCCACCGCAGGGTCGGCGCTGCGCGCCGAGGCTCGACCTTCGGTCGAGCGGGGCGTTCGCCCCGGGGTCAAGGACCCTGGGATCAGGAAAAGCCCAATCCAAGCCCCAGTGAGAAACCCGCGTCAGCTGTCGGCGAGATGTTCAGAAAAGAACGGTTCTACGTGATCGTTGACACTCTTGATGTATCTGGCCATTTCCTTGTCCCGCTCGGTGGCGGTTCCGCGCATCATCACGAACTCGAAGATGCCGGGAACG
>CP070782.1:667796-674206 GCA_020346325.1 Phycisphaerales bacterium | reverse complement strand
GCTCCGGCCCTCACCGCCACGTTTCGGTGCACCGTTGTTGTGTCGTCCGCACTCCTCGCAGTCTTGGCCGTTCCGCATCGCCGGAAGCTCGCCGGGCGCCACTGCGATCGGCGACCCGATTCGCAGAGGCCCGCCCAGGCGCACCTGTTCGGGCACACATAATACACGCTGCGGACTCGTGCCGCCACCGTGCTCAACCGTTAGATGCGCGTGATGCAGAACCTGTTCCGTTTTAAGTTGTGCATAGATGCGATTGCCCCTAAGGTGGCCGGGGGCCGCCACTTACCGCGGCTTTTCGCTCCCGCCCAAGCTACCCGGCAGCGACCACACGCCCAAAAAAAGGTTCCTATCCGAAGATAAGAACCTTGTGTTCCTCGCGTTCATCATGGCAAGCTCTGTGCTTGCCCGAGCCAACCGGTCTAGTAGCCGAGTCGGCCCCAGCACGCGACCTGCAACCACTCGAGGTCCTCGTGCCCGGCGTCGGTTTCCGGCGCCCGGTTGTTGCTGGAGTGGGCCTTCTGCTGTAGCTTGCCGTATTTGACCGTATCCATGCCGCGCCACTTCTTGTATTCGACGTGGCCGTCGGCGAAGGAGACGTTGGTACCATCGCCATGCCGCACGGGGGCATCATCCCACCAGGTGGCCTGCACATAATGCGTCGCATAGCTGTCCGGCGTCACCCAGCCCTCGTCGATAAAGATCATGCGGTAAGCCGCGCCGGGACTGACGATGTCCGAGACGCGCTTGAGCCACAGCACGGTGTTGCCGACACGAACTGACTTGCCCCCGTTGACGGTGCCCGTGCGGGACAGCCCGTTGGCACCATCCATCGCGGCGTAGGTCAACAACTCACCGCGGGTCCCGGTCGGGCAGCGGTACATTCCCCGGTCGCGGATATACGGCCACAGCGCGCCGTCCGTGAGCTCGAACTTCTGCGTTTCTTCGTCCAGGATCTCGCCGCCCTGATAGTTGTTCGCCCAGCACCGACCGACCCAAGCCTTCTCGTTCGACCGGTCGATGCCGCCGGCGCCGTTGACGATCAAGCCGTCGTTTTCATCGTTGTACATCAGCCAGGCCAACTGCAATTGCTTGAGGTTACTCAGACAAGCCGCCCGCTTGCCCTGCTCCTTCGCCCGGTTCAGCGCCGGCATCAGAATGGCCATCAAGATCGCGATGATTGCAATCACCACTAATAGCTCGATCAGCGTAAAACCCTTCTTGCGCTTGTCCATAACATTGCTCCTACTGCAATTGCTGCCTATTTCGCCCACGGCTCCGGTCCTCACCGCCACGTTTCGGTGTACCGTTTTCAGTTCAGCCTGCTGCCAAAAGTCTTCTCTTTGTGCCGCGTCAAGGCCCGCAGGCCGACCCCTCCAGTCACAAGACACATCGGGGCCTCTCGGCACCACCGGTTCAACCTGTAGATGCGCATAAAGCAGAACCTGTTCCGTCCCGAGTTCTGCATTGGATGGCATTGCACCTAATGCGGCCGGTAACCGCCACTTACCGCGGCTTATCACCTCAGCCCAGTCCACCCGGCGACGACCACACACCTCTTACCGCCACTACGCAACTAAACTATTCTAACGCCGGATCACCCCCTTGTCAAGGGCATAAAGGCGCCGGTTATCGGACACCCCAGGGCTTCGCCCGAGACTCGACATTGTGAATGTAACGGCTTTATCAGAAAACAGTTACGAAAGACTCGGCGAAGCCGACCCACGCCCAGCTTCGGCGTGTCGGGCGCGGCGCAGCAAGAATATCGACTTGGTGGATGCTTACAGGACCCCCTTTTTCAAGATGACGTTGGCGTAGAGGGCCTTCTCGCTGGTGGCCACGACGGCATAGGCTTTCTGGGCCCGCTCGTAGAAGGCGAAGCGCTCGACCATCTCGAAATCGGAGAATTTGTCGCCGCTGGCCTTGACGATCTTGCGATAGTCTTCCCAGATCGTCGGCTTGGTATCGTCGCCCGGCACCACGGCCATCAGCGCCACGGGGCGTTCCACGTAGATATCCAGGGGAAACAACTTCAACACAGCTTCCAGCAACTCGGGGACGCCGTGCCCGTCGCAGCGCAGCAGCCGTTGAGCCATACTGGCGGCGGGGAAATTACCGTCGGCCAGGACGATCTCATCACCGTGGCCCATCTCCATCAACACCTTCATCAGTTCCGGCGAGATGATTGGGGGAATGTTCTTGAGCATTGCCGTTCGTTCCTTTCCTAGGGAGATAATCGCCAATCCCTGCCGCAGAGCCCGTCGCTCCGTAGTATACCAGCACTGTCGCACGCTGCAAGCCTCCGACGGCATAATCCCGCAAGGCCCATCAGCGGGTGGCATGAAAGGTCTACCTCGATCGCGGCCCAGATCCTTCACTGCGTTCAGGATGACAAAAAGAGGGCGAGGCGAAGAATTTGCCGAGCAATTTGCGCGGCGTGTTGACAGCCCGCGCCCGGTGGACTATGATACGGTCCCGTTGGATGTTTGGGTTGGGGCACGTGGCCGCAACGGAGTCTTTCCTTCTCCAATATGAGCTGCCGTTTGGGCCAAATGACTGGGTGCATCTACGGGTCTAGGTCAAAGTGAAGATTGTTGTCTGTATTCCTGCGCGTTACGACTCGACCAGATTCCCCGGTAAAGTTCTCGCACGAGAGACCGGCAAATACCTCGTCCAGCACACTTACGAGCGGGCCTGCAAAGCCCGCCTGCCTGAAAGCGTCCTCATCGCCGCCGACGACGAACGGATCGTCACCGCGGCCGAAACCTTCGGCGCCCCCTGCGTCCTGACGCGCGTCGATCACCAGAGCGGCACCGACCGCATCGCCGAAGCGGTGGGCGACGTGCAAGCCGACATCGTCATCAACGTCCAGGGAGACGAACCGAACATCGACCCCACCCATATCGATCAACTGGCCGAGTTGCTTGTCAACCATCCAGACGTCCCCATGGCAACCTTGGCCACGCCGCTGCGCAACCCCGAACAGGTCGCCGACCCTAATATCGTCAAGGCGATTGTCAATGCGCGCGGTCGCGCGATCTATTTCTCGCGCTGCCCCATTCCGTACGATCGCGAAAAAGCCGGCATCGGGCCGGCCGAGCAATACTTGCGGCATATCGGCATCTACGCCTATCGCAAGGATTTCCTGCTGACGCTGACGAGACTGCCCCAGACGCCGCTGGAGAAACTCGAGAAGCTCGAACAGCTCCGGGCCGTCGAGAACGGCCATGCGATCCTCGTCGGCGTCGTGACCGACATGAGCGAGGGCATCGACACTCCCGAGCAATACGCCGCCTTCGTGGAACGATATCGCAAGCAACAGTGACCGATTGAGCAATCAGACAGCCCCAGCATCGTGAGGTGAAGATTTAGATGGCTGATAGCAAAGAGATGTTGACCAAACTGAGTGACGCGTCGACCGAGAGCGAATTCTTCTCGCCCGTCCCCAAGGGGTACAAGAAGGGCAAGACCAAGTACGTCTTCGTCATGGGCACGGTCATGAGCGGGCTGGGCAAGGGGTTCTTTTCGTCGTGCCTGGCCAAGCTGCTCCAGGACAAAGGGCTCAAGGTCGCGCCGATCAAGCTGGAGGGCTATCTCAATATCGATTCGGGCACGCTCAATCCGTTCCGCCACGGGGAGGTCTTCGTCCTCGACGACGGCATGGAATGCGATATGGACCTGGGCACGTACGAGCGGATGCTGGACCTGGATCTGAGCCGGGCCAACTTCGCCACCAGCGGCCAGATCTTCAGTTCCGTGCTGAACAAGGAGCGGCACGGCGACTACCTTGGTCGCGACGTGCAGATGATCCCGCACGTCACAGGCGAAGTGAAGCTCAAGCTGCGGCAGCTGGCCATCGAGAGCAATGCCGACGTCGTCTTCGTCGAGGTCGGCGGCACGGTCGGCGACCTGGAGAATGCCTACTACCTCGAAGCGATGCGCGAGCTGGCCTACGAGGAAGGCCCGCACAGCAGTTGCTTCGTGGCACTGACGTATATCCTGGAGCCCCCGGCGCTGGGCGAGCAGAAATCCAAGGCGGCCCAGCTCGGGATCAAGCAGGTGATGCAACTGGGGATTCAGCCGGACATTATCGCGTGCCGGGCGAGCAATCCCGTCAACGAGAAGGCCAGGCAGAAGATCAGCATCTACAGCAACGTCCCGGTCGAGCGGGTCGTCAGCCTGCACGATTCGGCCAGCATCTATATGATCCCCTCGATGCTCCGCGAGCACGGCCTGGACTTCGAAGTGCTGCGCCTGCTGAAGATCGAGGACCGCATCAACCTGCGGCACGAACGCAAGGCCTGGGCCAAGTGGTGCGACTTCACCGACAAGATCGGCACCGCCAGGTACCAGACCACCATCGGTATCACAGGCAAGTACACCTCCGTGCGCGACAGCTACGCCTCGATCATCAACGCACTGGAGCACGCGGGGATCGCCCTGGGCAGCGACGTCGGTATCAAATGGATCGACACGACGGACATTACCGACGCCAATGTCGCCGAGCACCTGGCCGAGGTGGATGGCATCATCGTCCCGGGCGGGTTTGGCAGCCGGGGTTCGGAGGGCAAAATCGCCTGCGTCCGCTACGCCCGCGAGAACGACCTGCCTTATCTGGGTCTGTGTTTCGGGTTCCAGATGGCCGTGATCGAGTTCGCCCGGAACGTCTGCGGCCTCAAGGGGGCCGGCAGTCAGGAACTGGACCCGAAATGCGAGGTGCGCGTCATCGACATTCTGCCCGAGCAGAAGAAGATCGAGGGCCTGGGGGGCAACATGCGGCTGGGCGGTCGCGATGTGGAGATCAAGCCGGAGACGCTCGCCTGGAACCTCTTCGGCCAGAAGAGCACTGTGCGCATGCGTTTTCGCCATCGGTACGAGGTGGACCCCGAGTACATCGAGACATTGGAAGCGAAGGGCCTGGTCTTTTCGGGGAAGGCCCCGGACCAGCCGATCATGCAGATACTGGAACTGCCCGACCATCCGTTCTTCATGGGGACGCAGGCCCATCCGTGCCTAACGAGCCGCCCGTTGCGGCCCAGCCCCATGTTCGTCGGACTCGTCGCGGCCGCCACCAAGCGGCGCCACGCCCCGGCCAAACTGCCCGGCTGCCTGGAGGCAGTCAAGCAGGTCTGCGTCCTGGCCGATGCGTAAGGCCTGACGACAACATTTCGTCCTTCGCGCGCTGCTGTGCCATTTGGTAGAATCGGTGTGTGCAGAGGGACAATGCCGTCTCTCCGGCTCAATGTTGTTCGAGCTTTGTGGAGGTTCCCATGAGTTCCAACAATCACCGGGATGTGACGGGGCGGAGGCAATTCCTGGCCCATCTGCCGCTGGCCGTCGCTGGTTCAGCTCTGGTCCTGTCTGAGGCGGCGGGGGGCAGTGACGCTCCACCGGCGCTGCCGACGATTCGCCTCGGCGAGCACCGCATCAGCCGCCTGATCGCCGGCTGGAATCCCATCGCCGGATACTCCTACCTGGGCTCGGCCATGGACCGGAAGATGCGCGAGTACTTCACTCTCGAACGAACGGTGGCCTTCCTCCAAAACTGCGAGCGAAACGGCATCATGGCCTGGCAGCTCGACCACGTGGAGAAAGGCGTCGCGGCGGTGCGCGCGCGGAGAGAGCAGGGCTCGAAGATGAAGTTCCTCTGCCTGCACGCGGAGGCCGCGTCGATCGAGAAAGTCGTCGCGGATATTGCGCCGATCGCGATTGTGCACCACGGAGGCGTCACCGACCGGCTGTTTCGGGAGGGCAAGAGCGAGCAGGTCCGCGACTTCGTCCAGCGCGTCCGCGACGCGGGCATCCTGGCGGGCGTTTCGGCCCACAACCCTGACTGCATCAAGCGCGTGGCCGACGAGGGTTGGCCGGTCGATTTGTTCATGACCTGCTTCTACTATCTGACCCGATCGGACGAAGAGCGGCAGCAGATCGCGCCGGGGACGACACTCCAGATCGGGCACTACACTTGCTCGACTTCCGATCCACTGGCGATGACGGCGGTGGCCCGACAGGTGGACCAGCCGTGCCTGGGCTTCAAGATCCTCGCCGCGGGACAACGCTGCGGCAATGAGCAGGAGGTGGCCGAGGCGTTCAAGTTCGCCTTCGACCATCTCAAACCCACCGACGGGGCGATCGTCGGCATGTATCCCCGTGGCCACGACCAGGTCGGCGAAAACGCCCAACACGCCCGCCAGGTCGCCGTGCCCGGTAAGACATAAGTCCAGGCCCCCATCGAATCCGCCCAAGCCGTAGACCAGCGGTGGCCCGCGGCCAAGTTGTCCGATTTGCTGGAATCACACGGCGGTTCCTGGTATAATCAAGGTTTGGCAGGCGCGGGGTTGTGTTGCGCCGGCAGACCAATGATGCTTACTGGAAGGAGGCTTTGAAATGAAGAGACTATGTGTACTCACCTT
>CP070782.1:665007-667696 GCA_020346325.1 Phycisphaerales bacterium | reverse complement strand
GGCTCGCCAGGCGATCCGGGCGTCCGCGGTGTCATCATTCGTGCAAAGCAAACCCAATTTTCTGGGGGTCGGGAGATTGCTAACTTGTTATTTAGGCTGTGGTTAAAACGAAAAGAGCCCGCAGGGGTCGACGGAGGCAAACCCAATTGGGGCAGGCGGAAGGCGGCAGGCCCGAGGCCGGAGCGAACCAGGACGGCGTTCGACGCCGTATGCCGGACGGGGCACCGGCGATGGGGCATGGGCCGCGAACGGCGCCAAACAAAGCCAATTTTCGCTGTTTTTGGGTCAAAAACACAGGTTGGGCGGTGAAACAGAGCCAATTCAAAGCCAAGTTGGCGGGCCTGCGTGGTCTGGTGGCCGGCTCAGAGGTGCCAGCAATGGGCATGGCCTCTGCAGTGGGCCATTGAGTGGCCCGGGGCGGTGCGGTATACTGCGGGTTGGCCGATGAACGCGAGGATTATGCAGAAAAACGCAGCCACAGCCGAACAGAGCAACCACTTGGCGCATCTAGCCCCCAAGATGGCGGACGCCGCGCGCCCAGAGCGTACATCTCAGTTGCAGCAAGTCGCGCTGGCCAAGCGTCTGAGGCACGGGGACCGGGCGGCGGCGGAAGAACTGGTAGAAACGTACTATGAACGAGTCTATCTGTTCATGCGAGCCATGGGTCATGACAGCCAGATCAGCGAGGATCTGACCCAGGAGGCCTTCATGAAGGCGTGGTATCATATCGGTCAGTTGCGAGACGGTAGAGCTCTGACCGGCTGGCTTTTCCGTATCGCGAGCAATGTCTCGCGGCTGTACTGGCGCCGGCACAAGCATGAAAGTCGTGTCCACCGCGACGGCGTCGAGCCGGCGGCCGGCGGCGTCGATGGCCTGACGCGCGCCGGAGAGCAAGAGCAGTTCGCCGGGCTGCATCGGGAGATCGCTCGGCTGCCTTGGAAGTTGAAACAGGCCATCGTGCTGCACTATCTGGACCAGTTGACCATCGCCGAGGCGGCCCAGGCGGCTCAGGTGCGCCCGGGGACATTGAAAAGCCGCCTCAACCGCGGGCTCGAAGCCTTGCGGAAGCACATTATTCACGATTGAAACCGAACCAGCACAGGCCCGACCGGATTCTCTGGGAGCGGTAGCGCCATGACAGGCAAAGAGAAGATCGAAGCGATGCTGAGAGCGTTTGCCGAGCGGGGCATCGAGCCGGCTCGGCTGGGACTGATGCGAGAGATCAAGAGTCGTATCCCGCGCCGGCTGATTCCGCATCGGATCGATACCGTCCGTATCATCGTAGACTTGCGCATCAGCCGCATCGCGGCCGCCGCGGTCATTGTGCTGGCCCTCTTGCTGGCCGGGAGTTTCTTCGGGGGCCGCGAGGCCATCAGCGGTGGTGTCGTCCACGACGGCAAACTCTTACTCAAATACACCCTCGGTGGGGAGAGTGTCTACCGCAGTGAGATTTCCGATACGCTCGCCCGGTTCCGCGAGGGGCTGCTCGCCCAGGGTCGCGAAGTAGTCTCGTACGGTGACGCGGCCGAATTGAACGATCCCCACGCGATCTTGATGCACTGGAAGCTCGACGAAGACAAGTATGGGATCATTTTCGCAGATCTCTCGGCCCACACGGTCAGCGCCAAAATGCTGATCACGCTCCAGGCCCACATGCTCGAAAAGCGGGTGGAATAGACCCGCACGCCTGCCGACGCTCCCGTAACCTTGCGTTTTTCAGGGGGCACGAGTACAATAGGGGTTGTGCGTACTGTCTGCCATGGACGATAGTTCTATCTTCATCAGAGAAAGGGCATTGCTATGCGGAGTCGCAGGGGATTCACACTCATCGAACTGCTCGTCGTCATCGCCATCATCGCCTTGCTCATGGCGATTCTCATGCCGGCTCTGCAACGGGTCAAGAAACAGGCCCAGTCGGTCGCCTGCCGATCGCGGCTGAAGAGTTGGGGCCTGATGTTCAAATTCTACACCGACGACTACGATGGGAGCTTCAATCCCGGCTGGAACGTGAACGAGACGACTTTATGGATGAACTCCCTGCGTCCCTACTATAAGGACGAATGGGATCTGCTGAAGTGCCCGACGGCGACCCGTGTCGACGAGGGAGGGCTGGAAGGCACGTTCATGGCCATGACACGCGAGTGCGATCTGCCGGGAGGCGGAATGTACGTATATGAGTTCAGTTACGGCATCAACAACTGGACCAATGCCATGGAGCAGGCCCGCGGCGCCCGACTCGAACATGAGTTTTGGAAACGGGCTGATGTCAAAGGCGCCTACCGGATCCCCGTCTTCGCCGATTCAACCTGGCACGATGGCTGGCCTCGGGCCACCGACGAGCCTATCCAGTTGCCCTGGGATTTCGGTGTCGGCAACACGGGGACCACCGGCGAGATGAACCACCACTGCATCGATCGTCACAACGGCTGGGTCAACTTCCTGTTCATGGACTGGTCGGTGCGGCCGGTCGGGCTCAAGGAACTGTGGACCCTGGAATGGCATCGCGGGTATGACGAGAACGGGCCTTACACCAAGGCCGGCGGGATGATACCGTCGGACTGGCCTGCTTGGCTGAGAAAGTACAAGGACTACTAGGCCAGGCGGACCAAGAAAAATGCCGACCCCCAGGGATCGGCATGGATATCTGACAAGTGAATGAGTGATTGCTAGTAGATGATGGCCGTGGCCT
>CP070782.1:659149-664907 GCA_020346325.1 Phycisphaerales bacterium | reverse complement strand
GCTTGAGGCCGAACCGCGACTACCAAAGGACCAACCATGAAACGCACCGCAACGATCGTATCGAGTATCATCGTCCTGGCCACGGCCCTGCTGACAATGGCCCAAGAGCCGGAACCGCCCGTCCCTACCGGCCGGCGGCTGCGCGAGATCGTGGCCGAGAAGTTCCCGGACGGCCGCGTTCTCATCGGGGGCACCACCGGGTCGTGGTCGTTCGGCAGGCCGACCGGCACGGTCATGGACCGCGAGTTCGGGTATGTCACGCCGGAGAACGATTTCAAGCAGTCCGTCGTCCATCCCGACCCGGATACCTGGCGCTGGGCGCGGGCCGACGCCTGGGTACGACACGTAGCAGGCAACGGCCAGGTCCTCCGCATCCACGGCCCGATCAGTCCGCAATGCTCCCGCTGGGCCAAGAACGATGCGCGCACACCGGCTGAACTGGAAAAGCTCATGCGCGAGTTCGCCACCGCCCTTTACCAGCGCTACAATGGCAAGGGCGGCTTCTTCGCCCTCGACGTCGTCAACGAGACCGTCGTCAACGGCAAATGGCACACCGACAAGAAAGGCACCCCCTGGGAAGTCCCCTGGTTCCGCCTCGGACAGGACAGCGACGAGAACCGCACGCCGCTCTATATCAAGATGGCGTTCGAGATGGCCAAAAAACACGCGCCGGATTTCAAACTGATCTTCAACCACCACGAAGACGCGAGTAAGGAAAACTCCTGGGACCTGATCAAGAAGACCATTCGCTATCTGCGCGAGGGCGATCTGCGCGTGGACGGGATCGGCTGGCAGGCTCATGTCGATAACGGCTGGGCCACCCCCGCCAATATCGAGAAGCTGCGCGCCCTGATCGACTGGGCTCATGCCCACGATCTGGAGTTCCACGTCACCGAGGCCAGCGTCTGGATCAAGGACGGCGTCACGCCGGAGAGCCTTGAGCTCCAGGCCCAAACGTACAGCGCCATCGTGGCGGTGCTACTGGAAAAGAGCGAATCGGGCAAGGTCGCCTGGAACACCTGGCACATCGACGACCCCCACAGTTGGCACCGCCAATGGCACGGCGGCCTCTTCGACGCCCGCTACGCCCCCAAACCCGCCTACTACGCGATTCAGAAGACACTCGAAGAAGCGAAGCCATAGGTCCTATAGGTCGTATAGGACCTATTAACCAGGCGCCGCTTTGCCCTTGCCTGTCGCGACGTACGCGAGCATAATGGCACCAATTCAAAGCGACAGGGTAGGCGAATCCGAAACCGAGGCCACCGATGACACCAACCAACCAGGGATCGTTCCGGCTCTTGCGGCTGGCGGGTATTGAACTCTACGTACACTGGTCGTGGTTTCTCGTGGCCTGGTACGGCATCAGTCAGCGTATGGGCCGCTACAACTCTCCGCTCTGGAACGTGCTGGAATACCTGGCCCTGTTCGGCGTCGTCCTGATGCACGAGTTCGGACACGCCCTGGCCTGTCGACACGTCGGCGGTCGCGCGGAACAAATCGTGCTGTGGCCCTTGGGTGGCGTCGCCTACGTAGACCCGCCCCAACGACCCGGCGCGACACTCTGGAGCATCGTAGCCGGCCCTCTGGTCAACGTGGTTCTTCTCCCGACCTTCCTGGCGATCGCCTGGCTGATGGACCGCTGCGGCCTGACACCGGCGGCGCTCAATCTGCGTGGCTTGGTGCAGGCGATGATCTATATTAACATCGGCCTGCTGATCTTCAATCTCCTGCCGATCTACCCGCTCGACGGGGGCCAGATCCTGCGCTCGCTGCTGTGGTTCGTGCTGGGCCGGGCCTGGAGCCTGATGGTGGTCACCGTTGTCGGCCTGCTCGGGGTCGCGGGCTTGGTCCTCCTGGCCCTGCTGAGTCAATCGCTCTGGCTGGGGGTGATCGCCGTGTTCATTCTCATGAATTGCTGGCGAGGTCTGCGGCAGGCCGTGGCGCTGGCTCGTCTGGCGCGCGCCCCGCGCCGCGCCGGAATCGCCTGCCCGCAGTGTGGCGCCGCACCCCCGACAGGCGCTATCTGGATCTGCGGCCACTGTCGCAATCCGTTCGACATGTTCGAAACGCAAGGCGTCTGCCCGAACTGCGACGCCGCCTTCATCACCACCCGCTGCCTCGACTGCGGCGCCAATGCCCCGATCCAAGCCTGGACCGCATCACCACCCAGCGGACAACAATAGGTCCTATCGGTCGCATAGGACCTATCGCTCCAAGTAGGCCAGCTTTGCCGCGTTCGTAGTGACGCCGTGAGGCGTTCCCCCTACCCGGATGCCCTTACGGGCACACTACAAACGGATCCAGTGCGAATCTCTGGTTGACTTGTCAAAGGACGCGGTGCGGCTAAGCGCAGCAGGTAGAGTGGGGCTTGCCCCACTGATCTGCTGGACGCGCGCTCAGTTCTTCTCAGAGGGTGGGGTCTTGCGGGTTCGGTCACCGATGCCGAGGAGCAGGCCTTTGACGGAGATGTCTTCGTCGAGGTGTTCCCAGTGCAGGCCCGTGCAGCCACGGTCGCCTCGCCATGACGTGATTCCGACGAATTGCAGCATTCCAGCCACCTTGGGAACACTCGTAGGAACGGTACGCCACGTTCGCCATTCGTAGGGGCAGCCCACTGTGGCTGCCCTTTTCACGAGTCGGTGGACGCGCGGCGTTGGCTGGTTTCGGATGGCGCGATATGGGCGAATGATTGGGGCGGATACGGTGGTCCGCCCCTACGGGATTGCGTTTGATGCGGGTGTGCCGTGAAGGGACACAAACGAATCTCTCATTGACTTGTCAAAGAATACGCTACGGCTATGCGCAGGCGCGTAGCGTCGGGTCTTTCTGTTTCTTCGCCTGGCGGGTGGCGTTGATGATGCTCGGGAAATTGAGGCGGGCGAACTCGGCGAACAGGACGATGGCGCGCAGGTCGTAGGCGATAGCCGCTTCGATCTCGTCGGTGAACGAGCCGATGTAGTCGTGTCGTCCTTCGAAGGTGATCTCGGCGACGAATCTTCCCGGCGTGTTCTGCGCGCGGACGCCTTTGAAGCCGGACGTGCCGACGCGGGGCCTGGCGTTTCGACAATTCTGAGCCTGAGTGCAGACGCGCAGGTTGTGGCGCCGGTTGTTGCAACTGTTGCCATCGATGTGGTCGACGACCAGTCCCGGTGGCGCCTGCATGATCAGGCGATGCATCAGAACGTGCCTGCCTTTGTCCTTGCGATAGGCGTAGCACTTGTCCCCTTTGCAACTGGCGGTCCACTTGTAGCGACTGAGCCACTCGTAGTCGGCCGCATCGACGAGGGCGAACTTGCCTTTGGTCAGGGCGATGTAGCGCACGTCGTCATCGGGCGGCGCCGGCGGTTCGGCGCGCACCGGAGGGCGCCGCCGGACGCGGAAGTTACGACAGGTCCCGCCGGCCGCAACCGGACGCCATTGGCCCGGCGCTTCGACATGATTGACACAGGCGATCGTCTCCGGCGCGCCGTTCGGATTGGCCAGGCCGTAGGCACACTCGGCGCAGGTGCGCTGGGCTGCCGGCATCGCTCGTTTCCGCCCGTCCGTGCCGCGTTGTTTCGGCCTCGCAATCATCGCGTTTCCTTTCATTCTTCGTCGCGGTCAACGGCGCGCCGAAAAAATGACGCGCCTCTATAATTGGGCGAAACTGCACGTTTGATGCGAAAAAATCGAGATTTTCGCGCGTGCGTGGTCGTGTAACTGCTGGGCTCGACGGGAATAAAAAAAATTTCGCATGTCACCGGGATTTGGTTCTAAAGCGCTGCGTGTTTGATGCGAAATTTCGCGCGTCGGGCGCCCCGCCGGCATGTCGGGGCAGACCACCGTGTCTGCCCTTTTCACACATCGGTGTATCCATCGTTGGGAGGTTTCGCGCGGTATGACTTGGGCGCATGATCGGGCGGACACGGTGGTCCACCCCTACAGACTGATGTTATCGTTTCGGGTGGGACTAATAATTCAGGATGCCGCGCCAGAGGAATTTGGGCAGGTTGAAGCCGTTGCGTTCCAGCTTTTGTATCGCCTCTTTGATCTCGCCCTGACAGAGGTTGGTCTCGTGATCGCACGGTTGGCCGGTCAGAGAAAAACACGGAGTGCTGGCTGATAGCTGACTGCTGAAGGCTCATTAGAAAATTCATAAATGGGGCAATTGTGGTATGGCAATCTAGTCAGAAGGAATGAGACGATCAAGGTCAAATAGTGCTTAATTGCTTTGATGACGTGCGGCGAGCGATACGGCAGGATTGGTGATGCCACAACCGCCAAACGGGCCCTCCCGGTCGTGACCTACAATGCGTATCCCGCGGACCCTAAAATCAATGGTAATGGTGCTAAGATCAAATCCGAGGACCATGAACCCCGGAGCGTGTCCGCCGCGATAGTGCGTGACAGAGATTTCCTGCAATCGCTGGTCACCGTCGGTGAGGTAGAAGCTGGGCAGCGTGCCCCAATTCCGTACCGTGATGCCGATTTCAGCGCCGTATCGATTGCGAAACGGTGCCGGGATGCGATATTCTATCCAGTGATCCTGTTCGACAACCAGCATTGTGTTTGAGGGCTTGTCTTGCGGTGCAGCAATGCCCTGAACGTCTCCCACGAGTGGCCAGTGTTCGAAACACCGCCAATCGTCCTGGTCCGGATTTTGGCTGGCGACGATCTCGCTGAGCCGGACGTATCCGGCCGCCATACCCATGAATCGCATGTTACTGTCGAACAGAGGCTGCCCCGGGCCTGTCCAGGGTGGAGGGGCCGGTTTGTTCCAGACGCTGAGGATCGGGACGGTACCGGTCACACCCAGTAGGATTCCCGCGCTCGTCACGGCCAGAACGATGCCTATGCCGACAAGGACCGCCTTGGACAGCACCGTACCCAACACCGCCCCACTTACCGTGGCCTTGGCCGAGGCCGCCGTGACAGCGGGCATGGCCGAGGCGGACCGAGTCGAGGTGGATGTCATCGCCGCAAAAACCGTGAGTGCACCCAGGAAATGGGAGCGTCTCAGACCTTTTCGGGCGAGCTGGCTCCTCAGGGCCGTCTTGGCCCGATAGAACAACATCTTGGCCCGCATTTGGGACCCCCCCAGCACCGTAGCGATCTGGGCGTAGGACTGATCCTCCAGACAGCGTAATGTCAGCACCGTGCGGTATTCGAGGCTCAATGCCTCCATGGCGGCCAGGATAAGCTCCACCATTTCCTTACGCCATAAGGTTGCCGCCGGTCCGACACGGGGCTTTCCCGACATCGTCTCCAGAATCTCGGAATTGACCATGGTGCGCTGCTCCATACGTCTGGCCCCTTGCCGGCGAAAGTGGTGCTGGACCTTTCCCAACGCCGTTCTGTAGACCCATGACCAAAAGCCGTTCTCACTGGTCAGTTGCAGACGGGGCAAGGCCCGAATCAGTTCCATGAGCGTTTCCTGGGTCAGGTCTTCCGATAGCTCATGATCCAGGGTCGTGCGATAGATAAATGTATACACCTTCCCCTTGGCCTGCTGAGCCAGCAAAGACCGACTTTCCCGGCCCCCTCGCTGGGCCCTGCGCAAGCAATCCAGGGTAATCTGATCCACGCTCGTACGCATACGACTCCTCGATAAATCCCAGATTAGGACATTTCGATTCGCTTTTTTAGCAAAAAAGGCAAACCCTCCCTCTTGAAATCGGGATGCATGTACTTAGTGAATAGGGACGTACATATTAACGCACGAGAAAACACACTATAGGAGATTTATCATGAATAGAAGCATATTTTTGATAGTTTT
>CP070782.1:654891-659049 GCA_020346325.1 Phycisphaerales bacterium | reverse complement strand
CCAATCTCGTCAATGATCTGCCGAATGGAGATCCCCATGGGCACTTCGATCAACCCGCCGCGCGCGACCTTGCCCGCCAGCGCAAAGACCTTCGTCCCCTTGCTCTTCTCGGTGCCAATCGCAGCGAAGGCCTCAGCCCCGTTTCGCAAAACCCAGGGCACCGAAGCATACGTCTCGACGTTGTTGATCAGCGTCGGCTTGCCCCAGAGGCCCTTGACCGCCGGATAAGGAGGTCGCAGTTTGGGCATGCCGCGACGGCCCTCGATGCTGGCCATCAACGCCGTCTCCTCGCCGCAGACGAACGCGCCGGCACCGGCGACAATCTTGAGATCCAGCGAGAAATCGGTCCCCATGATGTTATCACCTAAGTACCCGCGTTCGGTGGCCTTCTCGATCGCCTCGGTCACGCGCTTGATCGCCAGCGGATACTCGGCCCGAATGTAGAGATACCCTTCACGAGCACCGACGCAACGGGCCCCGATCGCCATCCCCTCGAGAATGCGGTACGGATAGGACTCCATCAACATCCGGTCCATGAAGGCGCCGGGATCGCCTTCGTCTCCGTTACAAACGACGTATTTCTGCGCGCCGTCCTGGGCCCGAACCGCCGACCATTTCGAATGGGTCGGAAAGCCCGCGCCACCTCGGCCGCGCAGGCCGCTCTGCTCGATTTCAGCAATCAGCGCCTCGCTATCCAATTCTTTCAAACATCTTTCCAGCGCCTTGAATCCGTCGTTCTTGACGTATTCATCGAGGTCGACCGGATCGATGTATCCGCAATGCTCGGTGGCGATGTGTATCTGGTGGCCCAGGAAATCGGAGACCGCCCGGTCCCGCACGTTAATTGAGTATCGCGTCACGGGCTCGGAGCGTTCATCGGTCAGCAAGTGATCGAGCGTCTGCGAGATCTTCGTGGACAGCTTGCGATGCGGCCCCCGCGCTCCGAAATGGCGCAGGAGAATGGGCTTGGCGTCTTCGGGTTCGACCCGGGCGTACAGCGAAGATGCCCCGTCGGGTAACACCACTTCCAATAGTGGCGTCTGATGACACATGCCCACACAACCCACGCGCTTCACCGGCACGCGGATGCCGGTCTCGACCAGGGCCGTCTCCAGCGCCTCATGCAGCCGCCCACTGCCCCGCGCGATGCAGCAGGAACCGAGTCCCACGCGCAACTCACCACGGGTGGACTGAAGCCGACGAGGACGCGCTCGGGCGCGCCGCGATTTCGACTGGGCATGTTTGAGAAAGTCGCTGAGAACCTTCGGCACCGACTCGCGGGTGAGGTGCCCATAGGTCACATCGTCGATCTGCACCGCCGGCGCCAGCGTACAGCAGCCCAGGCAGGCGATCCTCTCAACAGTGAAAAGCCTCTGGGCGTCGGTATCTTCGCCTTCCGGAATATCGAGATAGCGTCGGAACGCCTCGTAGACCTGTTCGGCCCCCTTGACGTGACAGGCCGTGCCAATGCAAACGTGAATGATATGGCTGCCGGCCGGCCGATACCGGAATTGATCATAAAACGTCGAGACACCCGTAATCGTGGCCGGTGTGATCTCCGTCAGGTCACAGACCCGCTTCAGGGCTTCACTCGGCAGGTAGCCATAACGGCCTTGCAGCGCCTGTAGAAGCGCCAGCACCTTGTCCGTGCCCGTGCCGATCTGCTCCACGGTTTGATCCACAAATGTCAAATCCACTTCGTCCATAGTCGCTCAATCAGTTGTCAGCTTGCTGGTCTGCGGCAGCGGCTTGGCCAATGCAATACAAATGCTCGGCGCCTCGAATATAGATTCGCCCGTCGACGAAGGCTGGAGACGCATGACATTTTTCCTGCAACTCGCACTTGGTGATTTCCTGGTATTCGGGGCCCAACTCGGCGATGTACATGACACCTTCTTCGCTCAGGAGATAGAGCTTGCCGGCCGCGATGCTGGGCGAGGCCATGAAATTATCGCGCAGATCATGCTCATAGACGCTCTCGCCGTTCGTAATGTCGAAGCACGTCAGATAGCCACTGCCTTCCAGCAGGAAGACATACTTGTCGTTGCCGACTGGACAGCAGATATCCGGCGCCCCCTCCTCCATGCGCCAGGCGATGTGGGTTTCGGTGACATTGCCCTGGCCCGTAGGCTTGATGGCAACCATTTGACTGTACGGCTCGATCGCCATGATCAGCCCGCCCGCGTAGATCGGTGACGGCGCCACGTCGCCGCTGACACACTCGGCCCGCCAGATCTCGGCGCCGTCGGCCGGGTCATTGGCGAACACCCAGGGGTCCGTCACGGTGATGATCTGTAACTTCCCTTCTACATCCACCAGAATCGGTGAGGTCCACGAATTCGGTACTTCTTCGCGTACCTCTTGCCAGACCACACGTCCCGTAGTACCGTCAAGGGCATACAGCCGCGACTTGTTCTCGCTGCCGTCGCCCTGGTCGAACTGGACGATGACGCGGTCCTGGTAGGTCTCCAGCGAGGAGGCATAACCATAGGCGCTGTCCGGAATGTCCAGGTTCTTATGCCACAGGCGCCGGCCGTTGAAATCGAACGCCGCGATGTCCCCCGTGACGAAGATGGCGTAGATGCGATAGCCGTCCGTCGCCGTGGTCGAGGCGGAATAGCCCGTATCCGGCATGACCTCCAGCTCGGCTTGGGCCACCGCTGACGTGGTGGGAACATCACCCGTCCAGAGCAACTTGCCCGACGTGGCATCGTAGCAGAAAACCTGCCGCTGATTCGGATCGGCACCAGAAAGAAAGACGCGATCCTTCCACACCACCGGTGAATTGTGCCCGATCACCGGCACAGGCGTCTTCCAGAGAATGCCCTGCCCCGTCGCGCCGTCCCACTGGGTCGGGATATTGCTGAACACGCTGACCCCGCCCCCACCGGGACCACGGAAGCGATGCCACTGCTCGCTCTTCTCCTGCATCGAGGCATAGGAAGGCCCGGCCTCCTTGGCCTCCACGAAGGCCGAAGGCGCCTCCTGCACCACCAACAGCGCCACTACGCCGGCCAGCGCCGCCAGTCCCGCCGTGACACTCCAGCGCGATCGGCGTGCCTCTCGAATTAGCTCGGCGCCCACGTCCGGTGCATGCTGCGGCCTCGGCGGCTGCTTGCTCAGCGTGCCGACCAGCTTGCCGGCCACCACGAAAAGGACGACGCTGACCAGCAGTGCGTAACTCGTCTTGCGCGCGAAATCGAGTCGCCAGATACGGTCCCGTCGGATCTCGAGATCCAACTGGCGAATCTTGGCCAGTTGCTCCTCGGTCGCCTCGCCCCCCTGGACCTCGACCTTCATCGCGGTCAGCCGGTTCTCGCGTCGCGGGGCCAGCACGCTGGTCCCGATGAAGTTGCCCACGAGCAACACCAGGAAGATGATCGCAAACACGCCCGCCACCTTGGCAGTCGTTTCGGCCGTGCGGCACCCCACGCTCATCTCAACTGTCGAGGTCTCATGCGTCGTATCTGTCATCCGCGTGCCACCACCGTTTCTTTTTTCTGCTTGAGCCACTCATGCCCCTTCGGACAAAAGGAATAGCATCGTCCGCAGGCCACACAGCCGGCGGGGTCTGCTTCATAGTCCGTCCGTCGACGCTTCACCGACAAACCCAGCAACTTGCCGCCGATCACCAGGCCGATGAACGCCCCGAACAGAGCGCCGCCGACACTGAAGCGGTCGCGAATCCCGGACGCTTCGGCGTACAGTTCGGCACTCGGCCGACCGGTCGCGCGAAAGGCATCGCTGGCGTCGGTCGTTCCCTCAACCTGTCCATTCTGTTCCAGATAGATACGTTGCGCCAGGCGCACTTGGGGGTGCACCTGGGCCAGCCATCCGCGCAACTGATATCCGGCCCACCCGCCGGCACCGATCAGCACGGGCAAGAGCACCAGCAGAAAGACCAGGCGCAACTTGGCGATCTGGTATTCCCTGGCCGGCCACTGCTCCGTCGGCCTGCGAATTGCGCCAAACGGACAGGCGTCCTCACATAGGCGGCACTGAATGCAATCGGTCGGCGTAATCGTCACGCGCCACTTCGACAGCCTGGAAAATTGCCTCAATACGACGCCATAGGGACACAAGAATCGACAGTAAGGCCGACCGACAAACAGACCGATCAGCAGGAGACATGCCCCGAAGACCAGGAGATTCCAGTTG
>CP070782.1:651951-654791 GCA_020346325.1 Phycisphaerales bacterium | reverse complement strand
CGCTCTCCAGCGTCGGTGTGTGGACGAATCGGCGCAGCGCCACATACGACGGCGTGAAATGCATCTGAAAAGCGGACTCCACGCGCTCGGCAGGCCGGGCAGTCAGATCGAACGTTTTCCGCCCGCCATCCAGCAGCCGACCGTGATGACACTGGATGCAATAGGCATCCAGTACGGGCTGAACTTCGCGCACGAACGAGAATCCGCGCGGCGGGCCATACCACCGTTCGATCGTCGAGGGCGTCCGCCGCATGGCGGTTGGCTGCGCATGAAATGGCGGCGCGGAATTCTGCGGCTCGTGACAGCCAACGCACGAGACGACCTCGCCGGGCATGGCCGTGAACCAACTGCGCATCAAGGCCAGAGCCTTGCCTTCCGCATCCAGCGGCTGAATCGCTACGGGCGTATAGGCGGGCACACGGAAATGAGCTGACCCGTCCGGATCTACCGGCACTGTCCCGAGGATTCGCCTCACATCCCAAGGACCGTCGAAGCCGACACGGTCCGGCTCGCCGCCGAACCCGTGAAACGTGAACTCATAGCTGATCAGTCGAAGTGACTTGACGGTCCCGCGCGGCACGCCGCGCAGCCCCGGGCCGTGGTACACGTCCATGAGTAGCGCGGTGGCTTCCTTCTGATCCGACTGGACGATGTCGGGTACCACCGGCTGTCGTTGTGTCTTTTGCCACGGAATCGGCTCGAGCATTGCCCGCTCCGGCTCCTCGTACAGCAGGACGAAGTTGTCGAACACATCCACCAGGTAAACGCCCCACAGCGACGTCTTGGTCGGTTTGCAGGAGACGAGGAAGTACTTCTCGCTCAGCGGGTAGGGATGCAGAAACAGCGGCCAACTGCCGCCGATCAGACCGTCAAGGATAACCGGCTCGATTTCCTTGCCGAAGCCGGGTATGCGCTGCACGGCACCACCTGCCTCGTGACGACCCTGCGCGGGGTCGAAAATGACCAGTTCGCCCTGGCGCGGCAGGTCATGATGACCGCCAACGACGGCAATCACCTTCGTCGGATGATGCGGGAGAGGCCTGGCATAAAACATGGCCGTCGGCCAGAACGAATTGCTGCCGTAGTACTCCATCTGCCGGCTGCCGTCCGGATTGGCGTGAAAGAGTAGCCGCATGAACGCATGGGCGATGTCGGCGTACTCCCAGCGCTGGTACAGAATCCGTCCACTGTTGAGCACCGTGGGACACCAGTTATGGTCTTGATCGTTCGTCAAACGACGAATGCGGCCGTCGCATTCGCGCAGGTAAAGGTTCGCGACCTTCGACCTGCCTCCCACGCAAGGCACTCCGATAAACGGAGCAGTCGAAGTGAAGACGATGCGCTCGTCGGGCAGGTAGCAGGCGTCGTAGTTGTGCACGTCCGGCTCGTCGATCAGGGGAAGTGGGGTCAGTTGGCCACTGTCCAGGTCAAGGTCCGCAACCCCCCATCGTCCGGCGGCGTCCGGCGTCGACAGCAACAACCGGTCCGCGTCATAGTGCAGATCGACGTCGCCGATGAATCGGTCGCCCTCCGGATCGTAGATCGTTCGCAGATCCCCGCCGGGCCGCACGGGCGACAGGGAGACAAGGGTGTTGTCATAACCGGTCGGGTCGAGATCCGGATTGCTGTTGAAGTTACTGGGCAACCCCAGCCGATCGGCACGGCGCCGAATCGTCAACAACCGGTCGAAGTCCAACAACGGGTTGGCCAGCAAGGCTTCGTTCTTCAATTCTTCGAACCGCTTTTCGATGGCTTCGAATGCGGCTGGTTCCGAGGTCGACGCAAGCCGATCGTGCTCGGCCCGCAACGTGCGCAGACGCTCCAGGTAGGCGTCACCATCCGGATAACGATCCGCAAAGTCCGCCGACAGATCCTCGATCGCCATGCGCAGGGCCCGCCACCGCTGGCGCGAGACGCCCGGGTCATCGGGTGAAGCCACCGGGGGGTAATCCGAGCGAATCACGAAGGGATGCCATGCTCTCTTGTCGGCCAAGTAGCCCAGCAGATTCGACGTCAGGCGGATCAAGTTGCCCCGATGAGGGCTCGCGACATCCGCGTAGTCGGGCCAATGCCAACCGAAGACGATCACCCGTCCTTTCCCTAATACATATTCGACCAGTGGATTCTCCGGGCCGCAGGGCGTCTTCGCCAGGACCATGCCTTCCGCGGGTCCACCCCAATAGAAATCGGCTACCGCAGGACAACCCCCGCGGCTAAGCCAGATGATGCCCGCCTCGTCGTCCAGACCGTCGAAGGCCGCGTGCGTTCGCTCCACCGGTACCATGCCGGCCGGGTCACGCCAGTTGCCCAGCTCGTGACGTTGAGGGCGGATCTGGGTTTCGAGACCAAGCTGCGCCACCATGGCGAGGGCGCCGCCGGAAAGCAATACCCCCCCGCCGCGGTCCGCAAACCGGCGTATCTCCGCCAGGCTCCGCCCCTGGTACATGAGGTTGCGCGCAATGGCGTCGCCCTGGTGATACCAGAGCACATCGAAGCTGCTCAGCTCCCGAGCGTGGCCCGATGCGTCAGCGAACGAACCGTCCTTCTGTCGCAACAGAAGCGTCGCCTGGCCCAGCCCCGCCGCAGCCCGCCACGCCGCGTCGTTGTGCGGCCCCATCTGATCCCGCGAGCCCTCCACAGCCAGAAAGCCAATCCGCACCGGCGCAGCACCACCCACGCCACCAGCCAGAAGTATCACACCCAGCCCGCAAACGATCCGCGTCCACCGCCCCCTCTGGCAAGATGCCCAAATGAAGCGCATCAGGAAATTCCCATCAAATGCTCACCTCAGTGGCGCACGGCCGGCCGATCCGAGACGTCCCAGCGACGATCGCAGCTTG
>CP070782.1:649210-651851 GCA_020346325.1 Phycisphaerales bacterium | reverse complement strand
GTGGGGGCCAGGGACTATGTGGTCTCTCCGTTTTTGCCCGGGCGTCGGACGCCGTTTCGAATTGCTTTGTTGCGTCTCATGGGTGCTCATTGCCTGCGTGGAGCCGCGGGGGCGTAACTGTATGTCGCTCAAGGGCATAGGACCCGTGCCCGGCGTGGTCTCATTGGCGCTTGACAGGCACACAATGTCTCTGCCAGCGTGGACCAGCCGGAGTAGTATCCATGTGCATCAGCCAGATGACCTGTCTTTCTTCTTGACAGGTAATCCGTGCAAGTCATAATACAGTCACCTCACGGAGGAGGGGTCATCACTACTTTCAGGGCGCGCAGGCTTCCTGGCGCAGCCGGTTTCGGATACGGAGGTCGGGAAGCCCTCGGCTTTTGCCGACCATATCGCTGCCGGGAGGCGATGCGAACCGATGGAGAAAAGGTACGCATAGCAAAAGAACAGAGCGAATGACCCAGGAACGATTCTTTGTCTCGTATTGCAGGCACCAAACAACCCGAGAAATACTGGAGAAGAAAGATGAAAAGTCAAACAAAGGGCAGGAAGCTATTCAGGTTGGCGGTACTGACAGTTACAGGCATTGTCTCCCTAGCGGCCCAGGTCCCAACGCTCGCCACAACATACGATGGCACTACGGTCGTTACATTCTCTGCTAATCCCGCCACATTGTCAGGGGACAGTACTCCCGACGTGACGATCACCACTACGACCACGGCGTCCGGGGGATCTCCAGATCTCATAGACGCTGGTAAAGTCGTGATTCAATTGGCCACCGATGGGATTGGCAATCCAGTGCCAGCCGCGTCTGTCGTCGACTGGGTAGCGCTGAACGCTCCAGGGCAGAATCCGACCAGCGGGGTCACCAGCCTAGATGTGGATCTTGATTCACTGGGTTTTGTTCCTGGAACGGTGGCAGGCTTCCGCGCTCACTATGTCACTGGCGGTGGGAAGGACAAGGTTGACACACACTTTTCAGACCCCGTGGACTTGGCAGTCGCGTCGGGGTGGGAAGGGCTGAGCCACGGCTACTGGAAGAACCACTTGGAGGACTGGCCGCCGACAGGCTACGTTCACAGTCAAACGCTGGACAGCGTTTTCGCGGAATCCAGCGGCCTCGGCTTGGGCAGCTACACCCTGCGTGACGCTCTCGGTTTCCCGGGCGGCGACACTCTGCCGGGGAAAGCGCAGATCCTACTCCGGCAGGCTGTCGCCTCGATACTCAATGCGGGACATCCCAACATCAATTACCCGCGGACGACTCCGGATCTGATAGCAGACGTAAATTCGGCCCTCAGTAGCGGTGATGAGGCCATCATTCTTACGCTGGAAGCTGCCCTGGACGTGGACAACAACCTCGGCGGTGACCTGAGTTCATAGACTAGGCGTGGGAGGGCCCCATACCCTGAGGTGACGGCGTGGCCGACGTCGAGGACTTGGTCGTGCTGGTCGAACATATGGTAGCAGCCAGAGCAGATGTCGAGGAAGCCGGCGCGGTTGAATGATCGACGACGTCCGCATCTACAACCGGGCGGTGAGGCCGTGAGAGGGGGTGCAAATTACGTAATTGCCACAATGGATGCGCGGCCCGTAAGCTTGCTACAATCGTCTTATCAGGCACGCTGGACGTCCGTGCGGCCGGAATACGCCACCTCCGAACGCCCACCTCATGCCTGCGCCCAGAGTCTTCACCGGGATGTAGACGGAGATGAGATATGAAGGCGACGAAGTTGCTCCGACGACAATTCGTATGGTTGATTACAGCTGTCTTAGTTAGCTTCTGGGTATCTCTCGCTGTCGGGCAGAACATGCGGCCGGTAGCCGATGCAGGCTTGCCACGGTATGCTGCTGCCGACCCGGTCCGGCTTGATGGGAGCCGGTCCTATGGCCTTGATACGTCGGGACCATTAAGCTACACGTGGACGCAAGTGAGCGGGCCAGCCGTGGCCATCACTAATGGCGACACGGCAACGCCCGACATCAGTGGGTCCGTTCAGCCTGGTGAGCGCGGGGGCGTGGTGATGGGCCCTTTCGCGCAGACCGATGAAATCCAGACCTGCAAATTTGAGCTGGTCGTTAGCGATGGCGAGCTGTCGAGCGCACCGGCGGTGACTAAGGTCGTCATCGTGCCCGACTTCGGTTCCAATACATTACTGCATGAGAACCCGCCCTTTGACCGCGACAAACCAACGGTAATCTACTTTGGCGGGGGAGATTGCATCACCGGCGGAGGTTCCTGGGGTAGTCCGGCTTGGGCCGCGAGAGCAAATATTGTCAGCTTCAGCACCTACGGCCCTGACAGCGGCGATGGTGCTCGGACGTACTATCGATACGGCGACATGATCATTTCCTTTCTTTCAAGCGCGGCGCCAGACTACACGCAGCCGATCCAGACCATGGGCTGGAGCACGGGCGGACAGCCCGCCGTGGACGCGGGCATACGATTGAACCGGACTTACGCCGATGCACGCTATGCTGTCAACCGGGTGACATTCCTGGATGCCACCCCTTATGGTCGCAGTGGCACCGACTACTCCGAAAGCATTACGACATTCCTCTCTAGTGCCGTCGACGGGGAACAGTGCTGGATCGATGATTACACCGGTGGCACGCCAGCGTTCTTCGCTTCGTGGTCCAC
>CP070782.1:643279-649110 GCA_020346325.1 Phycisphaerales bacterium | reverse complement strand
TCAGTCCAGGTGAAAGACCTCTTCCATATCCGCCCACCACTCGCCTTCCGCACGGTCGGAAAGGGGCTGCTGGCAAGGCTTACACACCGCCCACCATTTCTGCGTGGTCGGATCGGCGGCCATCATCGCCATATCGGCCTCGAAATCGTCGCCGGTGTACTCCAGATAGCTGAACAGATAAGTCTTCCCGTCGCCCAGCCTGCGCAGGTAGATGGAGTAGTTCTCGATGTGACACTGCTTGATCATCGCGAGCACTTCCGGCCAGACGTCGGCATGCAGCCTTTTGTACTCCGCGACCTTCTCGTCCTTGACACCAATGACCCAACCGTATCGCTTCATCAGGTGGACCTCTAAGTCATGTTCCGTCCGTGGGCCGGGCCAGTCCTTTACCGGTGACGCGGAAGACAAAGGCATGTTTTCCCGGCACCTTGCCCGGCAGGTTTACTTTAAGCCCATCATTATCCTGCATCCAACTCAATTCTGCCGAATGTCCGATGAGACCGACGTCGGTCACTTCACCAGAGCCTTGATGCAGGGAACGAATATTGAGCGGCCCGCTACTCGGCCATACGAGGACGATAGCGTAGAGCGTAGCTCCGTCGCGCGTCTGTGTAAAGCGGATGTCCCCAGGGGAGAAGCCTGCGAATTTCAGATCGGCCAGATGTCCCTCTAGAGTTTTGGTGGGGCCTTCGCCGAAGGTCTTCCACGGTCGCGTTCCGTAGATGGCCTCCCCGTTGATACGCAGCCATTCGCCTATGCCGTGCAATCGCTGGATTTGCTCGGGTGGGATGGTGCCGTCAGGATGCGGCGCAATATTCAGCAGCATGCACCCGTTCTTACTGACAATGTCTACGAGATCGTGGATCAGACGGGTGGTCGAGTAGTACTCCAGTTTCGGGCAGTAGCTCCAGGAGTTGCGGGCGATAGAGGTATCGGTGAGCCAGGGTTCAGGGTGAATGTCCGGCATGCGGTTGCGTTCCAGATCGATCACTCCGGCGCCCTGGGCTACATCCTCGCCCTTGTAAGTGAGCACCACAGGCTGGTTGCGAGCAGCGGCCTGATTATAGAAGTATGCAGCCATCTCAATGCGGTAGGATTCAGGGATAAGGTGCATCCGGTTGTCGAACCATATGAGATCGGGGTGGTAACGGTCTACAACTTCCTTCACCTTTCCCAGCCATTCACCGCAGAAGGCCTCATCGGGCATCAATGTGGCGGCCATCAGGCTCTTGCGGCCATGCTCGTCCTTGCCGGCCCAGGCTTCTTCCGGCAGCGCCGGGCCGTAAAGACCGGCAATACGCGGGTCGAGACAATCGGCGTCCTCGATCGGAGTTGCATACCAGCCCCACTTCCAGTGATGGTGAAACGAGGTAAGGAACTTGAGTCCGCGCTTGCGTATCGCCTTCTCCAGTTCGGCCACAACGTCGCGTTTCGGCCCCTTGTCCATCGCATCCCATTCAGTGAGTTCGCTATCCCATAGTGCGAAACCGTCGGAATGTTCCGCTACGGGACCGGCGAATCGCGCTCCGGCTTCGGCACAGAGCTTTGCCCATGCATCGGCGTCAAACTTCTTCGCAGTAAACTGCGGTATCAGGTCCTTGTAGCCGAATTCGGACACCGGTCCGTAGGTACTGACGTGGAACTTGTGGATGGGATGCAATGGCTGATACATGTAATGCGAATACCAGTCGGTAGTGGTCGGGAACGCCGGCACGGCATAGGGCCCCCAGTGCGCGTAGATTCCAAATTTGGCATCGCGAAACCACGTGGGGCATTCGTATTGTTGAAGCGATTCCCACGTGCGTTCGAAAGGTGGACTCCTCCGGCCGTCCGGCTCAGCGCACAGCCCGAGTGCATCCGGAAGGCTGAATATTGAAGTAGCCATAACGAGAAACGCAAGCCGCCATAGAAACTGTCTGTTCTTCATAGAGTATGCCAATCCGGGGAGTTAGCCATCATTAACACGTCAGTCACGCTCGCTCAGGTTCAAGGGGTACTGTCCGTACTCGCGCACGAGTTTGACGATGAAGTCATAGGTGCGTCCGGAGACACTGGCCGAAACCGAGTGATCCGACTGGAAGATCATCCCCCCACCCTCGGCCGCTCGCAGCATGCGGAGTACTTCCTGGCGAACAGCCTCTTCATCTCCGGTCTCCCAGATCTGAATATCACTACCACCGCAGAAGGCTATCTGGTGGCCGTACTGCTGTCGCAACCGGCCCACGTCCATCCCTGCCTTGACCTCAAGCGGGTTATAGGCATCCACGCCCAGTTCCACGAAGTCATCGAAGATCTGCATTACATTGCCACAGCCGTGATAGATGACGAGCAAGCCGTTCTCATGCGCCAGCTTCACCATCGCTTGAACCCAGGGCTTGAAGTACTGACGCCAGTAGTCGGGCGAGAAGAACATCCCACTCTTGTAGGCGACGTCGCCCCAGATGACCAGGCCATCCAATAGACCCCGGCCTGCCTCGAGTTGGGCTTTGGTGCAATCCAGATAGAATTGACCGATGCGATTGATGCACTCACCCATGCGTTCGGGATACAGCCCCATCCACATGAAGGCATTCTCCTGGCCGATCAGTCGCGTCAGGCACTCTGAACACTCGGTCATACTGCCGAACACCGGGAAGTCGGGACGGAGCCCCTTGACGGTTTCGATCCAGGCGGGACTGTTACGTTCGAAGCCATCACCGACCCCGGCAATCTGGTTATCACCGGCCTCGAAGTATCGCCGCGGGTCGAAGGCATCGTCGAACTCAAAAGCTTCGAGTTTCTCCAGGGTGTCGGTCTCCCAGCCGATGAACTCGGGCATGGGACATTTGAACTTCTTGCGTATGATCGCGCCGTACCCGGTCTTGACTGTCACTTCCTCGTCCGTTTCGGAAAGGATCTCGAACGAGCGGATGTGCGGATCCATATTGGGGACTGTGACAATCCAGTCCAGGTCATAGTGGTAGTAGGGGTCCGCATCGTCAAGGAGCCCGAGTTCCCGGCGCCATCGCTCCTTGAAACTGCCCCAGAAGAAATCGCTGATCGGCACCCGGTCCGGCTCCTGGTGATTCAAGGCCTTGGTGATTCGCTCTAACTTGGCACGGGTGTTCGCAGATCGGTCCTGTTCGGACGACTGGAGATTCACGTCGAACATGCCCATAGTCATCCTCCTGGGCTAAATGCCCTGCGCCCTGATCTTCAACACAAATGCATGACTACAGGGAGGCTCCTCGGGCAAACGGACGGACAATCCCTGGGCATTGCGCGTCCAGGCCAGCTTTCCGTCATAGCCCAGCAAGTCAATTCGTTTGATTTCACCCAACAGGTCACTCGTATCCGGTAACGACCTGATACGTATAACACCGTCTGCGGGCCAATCCAAGACCGTTGCGTAGAGCGTGCTTCCCCGACAGGTGAAGCGAATCTCTTCACTGGTGGCATCCTTGTTCTTGTGCTCGCTCAGATGCCCTTCAGCAATCTCCATGGGCCCCTCGCCGAAGATCTTCCAGGGCCGGGTCTCGTAGATCGCCTCACCGTTGAGATCCAGCCACTGGCCCATCTCCAGGAGACGCTCCCTGACGGGCTGTGGAATTTCGCCTTCGGCTGTCGGCGCGATATTGAGCAGGACGCAACCGTTCTTGCTGACCACGTCCACCAGGAAGTCGATCAGGCGATTGGTGGTCTTGTAGCGCGGTTCCTGCACATGACACCACGCGCCCCAGTCGATGGAATCGTCCGTGAGCCAGGGGAAATCCTTGCGCTCGCTCATGCGGGATCGCTCTAAATCCAGGACCCCGGCGCCCTCATGGAAATCCTGGTGCTTGTACGTGGCCACGACATCTTGATTCCAGGAGGCGGCACTGTTGTAGTAGTGGGCCAGGAAATCCTGGACGAGCTGCTGATCGAGAATGTGCAGCTTGTTGTCGAACCAGACCAGGTCGGGCTGATACTTGTCCACCACCTCGATCGCGCGCGAGTACCAGCGTTGGGAGAACGCTGCGTCCGGCATTGGATCAGGATTCCGATCGGAGCCACAGAAGGCCGAGCGCGGGGCGGGTGGGCCATAGAACTCTGCGTACGCGGGATCGCCCGCGTCGGTGTTCGGATCCATGGTCGGATACCAGGCGTACAGCCATTGATGGTGCAGTGTCGCGATGAATTTCATCCCCTGCTTGCGAACGGCGTCACGCATCTCGCCCACGACGTCGCGCTTGGGGCCCATCTTCGCGGCATTCCATTCGGTCAGAGCGCTGTCCCACATGGCGAAGCCGTCGGCGTGCTCCGCCACGGGACCGGCAAAGCGCGCCCCGGCCTTCTTGAACAGCGCCGCCCAGGCATCCGGGTCGAACTTCTCGGCCTTGAACATCGGGATGAAGTCCTTGTAGCCGAACTCGTCGAGCGGGCCATAGGTCTGGAGATGGTGCTTGTTGCAGGCATGTCCAGGGACGTACATATAGTGCGAGTACCATTCCGTCTTATACGCGGGGACGGAATACGGGCCCCAGTGAAAATAGATCCCGAACTTTGCATCCCGAAACCAGGTTGGGCATTCGTGGCGCTGGAGAGACTGCCAATCTGCCCCATAACGTTGCTGCGCTGAACCGGAACTGCCGGTGGCTATACACGTCAACAGCACACAGGCGGTAAGACTCTGCCTTTTCACTGTCTGTATCTCCTTCTGGCGGAAAACAGATTTCAGAGTAAGCGCAACACACATCTTCAGCAACCCGCGGAGAGTCCCTGTCGCTCGGCGAATTCCTCTGTAACTTCCGAGGCTATCCGCGACCACTCCCACAGACGCTGGGGCTGGTTTTGCACGGTCGAGAGATCCTTGGCGATGATCTCAACACAGCACCCTTCCAGCTTCGCCAGCGCCGTTTCGAGATCGGCTTTCGCCCGTGCCAGATCCCAATCTCTTTCCGCGAAGATCGCCGGATTCGGTTTGTACGAGACGACGTATCTGTCACGCATCTGTTCGGCCGCCTTGTCGAGATCGGCCCAGGGGCTGATGGAAATCTTGCGCAGGTTCGGCACGTCCCTCAGAATGTCCAGCTTGTGGTGCAATGGCTCGCAACAGCCGTAGTAGTTCAGGCCGAATCGCTCCATCCAGCGAATTTCGTATTGCACGGCGAATTCCGCGTGCATCTGCGGCGAAACCTCGGAGAAGATCTGGGCGGCCGCATTGCCCCACAGGTCGGCCGGGCGAATGTGTCGGCCGTCATGGTCCGCCGCCGGCAGTTCGTCACTGTAGCCATAGGCGCCGGAGCCTACCCGGTGGTTGTCGTTGTTCAGCGACAGCACGTTCAGCTCGATGTATTGATCCAGGCGACACAGGTATGCCTCGACCAGTCGCGCCATGATGTCATGCACCATCGGAGGTCGCAACACAAGATCCATCAGGGCTTCCTGGACGCCCCACCAACGGATCAGTTCATCCCACGGCGCAAACCAGAGATGCGGCACCCCCCGCTTGCGGACGGGAATAATGTCACCGACAGCTACGGTGAGGGCATGGAGCCGGGCTTCCGTCACCGCGAGGTCATGCATGACCTCCGGATCCTTGATCTTGTCGATGTCCTCGGGATTCTTGATCTGCGGGATGAAGCCATGCGAATAGATCGTGCCTTCATTGGTATGTCGCTCTTCGCTGACCTCCGCGATCCCAAACCCTGTATCAGTGACCGCCATGGGACATTCAATCCAAGTCTCCACGACGTTGTCCAGGGGCATATGGTCCCACTGATAGATCTCCTTGCGAAGCTTCTGCTCGATGAAGCGGGCAAACGGATGCTCGCACCGACATTGCTCATAGATGCCAATCTCATGCCACGGAC
>CP070782.1:637922-643179 GCA_020346325.1 Phycisphaerales bacterium | reverse complement strand
CGATGGCGTACTCGATCACCTTCTTGGCACGCGGGGTCTGCGGCAGCTTGCCCATCGTGACCATATCCGGGCCACTCTTGACGAGCTTCTCCACCTCCAGACGCAGCTTCTTGATGTCCACGTCGAGGTTCTTCAGCACCGTCGCGCCAACACCGCTACCTTCTTTGACCAGGCCGAGCAGGATGTGCTCGGTCCCGATATATTCATGATTGAACCGCTGGGCCTCTTGATTGGCCAGCGCCATCACTTTTCGTGCCCGATCTGTAAAGCGCTCAAACATAATTCTCTGAACCTACTCCAAACAATGTCCGTTTTCGTACGGTTGTGGCGGTGCTGAAACTGGCCCGAGCTTCCCGCGCCTTGCTAACTTATCTCATCCGGTGCTGTCCTGTCAACTCAGTCAGGCAGACAATATGCCATGTTCTTCACAATCCTTAATATCGCCAAAGACGCCTGCGTTGCAAGCCCTCTATATCATATGGCGCATAGGGGCTTCGTGTTCGTCGCCCCACCGGGCCTTTTCCCCCGAACCATGTAGGTATCGGCAAAATCCCGGTGGAACTTTCTCTCAAGATGGGGCCAAGGCCCATCTTCTGCCGTCTTTACAGACTCGGTGCCACTGAGAATGATCGATGATTTTCGGACGGAGCAGGTTGCCGTCCTTTCCCCCCACGGTTGCCGGGTCGGCGGGTACGCCCGCCGGACTCATGTGTATCACGGCCTGGTCATGGGGCCGTGATGGGACCACCTATTCCCCCCGGAATGGTCTACTTGTCGTCGCGGTTGCTCTCTTCGAGCAGCTTTCGCAGATAGGCGTTCTCACGCCGCGTGGCCTCGAGATCGAAGGCCTGGTATTTGATGCAGACCCGCAGATAATCGAGCAACTCCTGTAGGGTGTTGATGCTCTTCTGGAGTTCTTTCCGATTGGCTTCGGCCCGCTTGGCCAGATCGGCCAGTTTCTTGTGACTTGGATTCGTGCTTTCGCCGAATTGCTTGACCAGTTCGTTCAGTGCACCTTCCAGGCTGGCCTCGTCCATTTTAGTCCTCCTCAAGCATGCTGGGATGCTACTTCTCATCACCCTTTAACCCCCTCGAAGCCGTAGCATTATTCTATCAGAAACGGGGGTGTGAAAGAAGGAGATTCGTTGCGGTTTTGGCGTATTGGCCGGGTTGTCACACAGAAAAATGGTTCCGGACTAGAATCTAGTGAAGATGCCGTTTGCGCCTGGTCTACAGGCAGGACATTCTGTATCGATTGTGACGGCAGATCATGGGTGTCGGCAGCGTGGCTTACAGGCTCGTTGCAGCATGGCTGGTTGGCCGACTGATGGCAATGTCGCCTTCGGAGCGGTCGCCGCGCCGAAGGGTTTCGATCAGCCCGGCGGGATTCGGGATGGGTCCAAATTCGAACACCTTTCCCTGGTGATGCAGTTCGATCATATGCCCCGTCTCCAGGGCCAGCATCCGGAATTGGCCGGACGCTCCCAGGGCATTTGCCTCGGCCGCAAGCGCCCTGGGCCTTGCCGCTACCGGGGTCGCCAAAGAGCATTGCACCACGGCTTTCCCGCAGCGGGGCGATATCGGCCCGGCTCGAAAAAAAAGTTCTCTCGGGGCTTGACTTTGCAGTATACTATAATGTAGTATACTTGATACCTGGTCCGCGCCGTCGCTGTCAGGGCGGCTGTCTCGTCGCCCGGCGTGTTCCTTCCGGGGCCTGGAACGGCCGACGGGGTGGTGGCGTGCGGGCCCGGTCGGCGAGATGGCGCATGACACGCGCGCTGCTGAAAACAAGGCGTCTCCGACGCGTAGGAAAACGAGGTGGACTTTGGATCTTGGCAATTGGCAAACACAACTCCGCAAGGGGCTGCTGGATGTGGTAGTGCTGAACCTGTTGCAACAAGGGTCATGGCACGGCTACGAGATGGTCCAGACCCTTAAGCAGATTGATGGCCTGAAGGTTCGCGAGGGCAATATCTATCCGATCCTGGCGCGGCTCCAGACCGACGGCCTGGTCACCAGCAGTTCCGAACCGTCGCCGGATGGACCGCCGCGCAGGTCCTTCAAGCTCAGTCGGCTGGGCCAGAAGACACTGGCCGAGATGAACGCGCATTGGGATCAGCTCGTCGAGAGCATCGAGCGGGTCAGAAGAGGAGTCCAGAAATGACATCCGAAAGCAAAACATGGCAACAGCTCAAGGCCCACTACCTGGGCCAGGTGGAGAAGGCCTTGGCCTCCGTCCGGCACCCCCGGGCGCGTGATGTTCTGGAAGATGTCGGCGCGCATCTGGATCGGCGCCGGGCCGAACTGGCGCCCGAGCAGCAGACGGCCGAGAACCTCCGGGCGATCATCGCCGATATGGGCCCACCGGCCGACTACGCCGAATTGCTGGAGCCGGACGGGGCCGCGGCCCGGGCCGGCGTCCGAGCCCGACCGATATGGTGGGGTGCGCTGGCTGGCGCGGTGGTGATGGTCCTGGCCGTCGTGGTGATCGTCGCCGTGCGCGGCGCGCCGCGTCCGCCGGACAGGGTCGCGGGGGAGAAACTGGCCGCCGAGGCATGGAGCGTGTGGCGCCAGCGCAAGTTCAGCCAGGCCGAGATGCTTTTTGCCCAAGCCGTCGAGAAAGATCCGACCAATGCTAATGCGTGGAACGGTCTCGGTTGGGCCCAGTTCAATCAAGGCAAGAGCGCCACGGCTGCCACCTCGTTTCGCAAGTGCCTCGAGATCGAACCGGCGCACGCCGCGGCGCTGAACGGCTTGGGCTGGATTGCCAAGAATGACGGCAGAGCCAATGAGGCCATAGACTACTGGCAACGCGCCGTCGAGGCGCTGCCCTCGGCGACCGCCGCCCTGGCTGGCCTGGCCACCACGTATATGGAGACCCAACAGTACGACAAGGCCGTCGAGGTCTATGAGAAGTGGCTACGCGTCGACCCCGACAATGCCAAAGTCAAGGCCGATCTGGAAGAGGCCAGAACGCGTCTTGCCACTGCCCATCTCTCCAGCCTGCCACAACTGATTGCCCAGTTGTCTGATCCCGAGGCAACTCGGTTCGTCGCACTGAATAAGGTTATCCAGATCGGTGCCCCGGCGGTCCCCATGCTCATCGAGCAAATGCGAACCAGCACCAACTGGCAGATCCCCAAGGCGCTCGGTGCTATTGGTGACAAGCGCGCCGTCTTGCCTCTGATTGAGAAACTTGAGGCGACTGATCTTGAGCCCATGCGGAAGGTTGTGGGCGAGGCTTTGACGCGCATTACGGGACAGAAGCTCGGCGTCAGCCCGGAACGATGGCGCGCCTGGTGGCGCGAGCAGGCCGGGCCCAGCGCCGACGCCGACGGATCCGGGGCGATCTACATCGTCACGTTCAAGCCCGTCGCGCCCTTTGCGCCGCAGACAGCGCGGGAATTGCTCGAAGCCTTCAACGAAAAGCACCCACCTGGTGTCCGGACGCATCACTACCGCACGCGCGTCGAGGACCGTGTCCTGGTCGGCTCAATCTGTGTGGATACAGAGGCCGGCAAGGATGCCGTGGTCGCCATGTTGTCCGAGAACGCCACGCTGACCCTGGTCGAAGCCGTGCGCGCCACGCCGGAGGCGCTGAAACGGCTCTACGACCGAGGGCAGCCGTCCCTGTCTTCCTCCGGCTCTCGTAGACCGTCGCGCCGCGTCAGAGAACCGACGACCTCCAACCGGACGGTGACACGCCCGGGGACGTGGCCTCCGGGTGATTGCGTCATTTACGGCGCCGTCTCGCGTCGCGCGCGACTCAGTCGGGTCGACCATGCCAAGGTGTGTTTGTCTTCGGACGCATACGGTTCCTGGGTGGTCGAAGCGGAAGACCACGGTCGCGTGGATTTCAAATCCATTCCCGCCGGCACGTACCGCCTCTACACCAAGGACACGTCCGGTTACCGGGACACGTACTACAACCCGTCGAACCAGGATAGTGATAGACCTACGTTCGAGTTGAGGGCCGGAGATGTAATCCGGCCACACCTACAGATCGAGCCGGTTGGCCCGTACCGAAAGACTGCCGGTCGGGTCCTGGACGAAGATGGCACCGCGCCGGCCGACTGCAACGGCTTGACCGTCTCCGCCTGGGTGCAAAGGCCCCAGGGCAGTTGGAAGGGCTACTACCGCGTCCTCGCACGGTCGGCCGTGCAGGCCGATGGCTCCTACGTGCTCGATGAATTGGATGGTCGACCCGTCTATGTTCAGGTCCGTGACAGCCGCCCGCCCGTCCAGGTGAATCCTTACCCTCCTCGATTCCATCCGGGCACGTTTTCCCGTCCCCAGGCTGCTCTCGTGACGTTTGGAGAGGCGAGCCTCGTCGAGGGGGTGGACATTGCAATGGCCAGTAGCGGTGGGCTGGCCATCGCTGGTCTGGTCACGGAACGGGAGAGCGGGCAACCAGTGGCCCAGGCGCTGGTGACGATCTTCCATCACGACATGTTCTTCGATCTGTTTTATACCTATACGGACGAGCAAGGCCGGTATCGACTCGAGGGGCTGGGGGAGGGAAAGTTCATCGTCCATGTCGACGCGGTCCACCAGGGCTACGTCAAGACCCGGAAGATCGCGGTCGTCAAGCCCGACGCGGTCCTGACACAACTCGACTTCACCCTCAGGCCTGGCGCGAACATCAGCGGCACTGTGGTCGATGAGACGGGCCAGCCCTACCACGTCGGGCGAGGCTTTGGCAACGCCTCCCGCCGGCGCGGCGGCTTTGCTGCCAGGGCCTCCAACTTTCCCTATGGCAACATGCACGCCCCCGAGTTCATCCGCCGGGGATCCACGGTCTTCTGCGAAGAGGGCGAAGGCGATGTGCTGGGGACCACGATGGTCTTCCCCACGGAGACGTCGTTCTTGTTGCCTGCGGTTGCTCCTGGCGACGTCCTCATCCGTTTTCGCCCACGTGGTCGGGGCGAAAGCGTGACGAAGATACTCTATGAGGGCCGGGATATTCTCAAGACCGGTCTGAAAGTCGAACCGTGCCGGAGTGTTACCGGCATCGGGATCATAGTGGCACGTCCCCGAGCGTCGTGATGCGGACGAATCTACAGCCCGAAGATCAGGTCCAGTTTGCCATGTTCGGGAGCGGGCAGGGGGGCCTGACAGCGGACGCAACTGACTTGTCTTAGACCCCGGCGTTTGCCACAGGTCGAGCATCTGACGACCGGCGTGTGGTTCAACGCCCAGTAGACCAGAAAGCCCGCCAGGTTCAGCAATGCCACGAACAGAAGCCAGAAGACCAGGG
>CP070782.1:634374-637822 GCA_020346325.1 Phycisphaerales bacterium | reverse complement strand
GCAAGCGGGCCGGAGCTACAACCTCAGCCTCTATGCCAAGGGCACGTGCTCTCTGGCCGTGTATTTCGTGGACGCCCGGGGACAGATCTGTTCGAACACCGTGACCCTTGACAACTTGCGAGACACTTGGCGCAAATTCACGGGCCAACTCAAGGCCACGCATTCGGAGAATAGGGCCCGTTTGGCCGTTACCGCCCAGAGTCTCGGTAGCTTCTGGCTCGATTTCGTTTCCCTGTTTCCGGCCAACACCTGGAAGGGACGCCCCAACGGCCTGCGTGCGGATCTGGCCCAGATGATCGCCGATCTCAAACCGGGCTTTGTACGTTTTCCGGGTGGCTGCATTGTGGAAGGCGGTACGATTGAAACGGCCTACAACTGGAAACTCACGGTCGGGCCGCTGGAGGAACGGCAGGAGCGATTCGGCCCTTGGATGTACCGCAGAACTCAGGGCATGGGGCTCTATGAATACCTGCAATTCTGCGAGGACCTGGAAGCCGAACCACTGTGGGTGGGATTTGTGGGTCAGACCTGCATCTTCCGCCAACGTGAGCATGTGTCTATGGAAGAAATGGGTTGGGTGCGGGAGAACTTCCTGGACATCGTTGAATACGCCAATGGTCCGATGGATTCGAAGTGGGGACAGATGCGGGCCGCGACGGGGCATCCTTTGCCTTTTGATTTGAAGTATGTGGAGATCGGCAATGAAAACCAAGGGCTCGAATATGGGGAGCGTTATCGTTTCGTTTACGACGCCATGAAGGCGCGCTATCCGGACATCAAATACTTGGCCGACCTTTCCTGGACCAGTGTTGAGTCTTTGGGTGACGCCACCTGGGACATTGAGGACCGTCACTACTACAGCTCACCTCGCTGGTTCGCCACGGGCTTTCGGCGCTATGATGACCGCGACCGCAGTTTGCCTCCTCTCTACCTGGGCGAGGTGGCGGTCACCAGCGGCAATTCCACTCCGCTCCGCGGCAGTCTCACCTCATCAACGATCTCGTCGGCCCGTTCATCGGTGAGGATCTTCTCGTTCAGAAGGAACCTTCGGAATCGCCGTACGGGATCCTTCACCATCCACTCCCTCAGTTCCCGGTCGGACCGGTACCCAAGGCCATACGCGCCGTCCACGCCGCGCCGAGAGCCTCGAAAGCCATAGTGATCATACCACCGGTATGTCTTGCACTCGATCACGGTGGGGCCTCCTCCACTACGAGCCTTCTCTATCGCGTACTTTGCCACATCGTAGACCGCGAGAACATCGTTGCCGTCCACGATGCGCCCTTCAATGCCATAGCCATCGGCCCTGCGTACGAGGTCCTTGATCCCGTAGACTTCGGAACATCGCACCCAGATCTGGTATTGATTGTTCTCGATAACCGAAATCCAGGGGAGTTTATAATTGGCGGCGCTGTTCGCTGCACTGGTGAAGAAGCTCCCTTGTATGGACCCATCCCCGCCAAAACTCACCACCACCTGATCTGTTCCCTTGACGTTGATTCCATAGGCCGCACCTGCTCCGAGCAGATGGGACGCCCCGACGATCCCGTTCATACCCAGGATCCCGAGACTCATATCCGTGATGTGTAGGGAACCGCCGTAGCCCTTGCAGTAACCCGTGGCTTTGTGAGTGATCTCGGCCAGCATCAGGTTAAGATCGCCACCCTTGGCAATCAGGTGGCCATGGCCGCGGTGCGTACTGGCGATGTAGTCATCCGGCTTCAGTGCGCTGCAAACGCCCACGGCGATAGCCTCCTCTCCCACATACAGGTGGGCCACCCCACGAAAGCCGCCCCGGAGCGCAAGATCTTTGATCTTCGTTTCCCAGAGGCGTACCTTGAGCATGTCCGTGTACATGGCGGTCAGCTGCTCTGCCGATAGGCTATCGAGATAAGTGGAAGCTGGCTGGCCTCTGGCCTGCTTGGAACCACCGGGAGAGAAGAAGGCCGATCCGACACCGATGGCGCCGAGGCTCTGGACGAATGTTCGACGGGAGACAATCGTTCGGGGCTCTTGTACTGCAGAGGCGGCGGGGTGGCCCTGACCTACATCATCTCCACTACTCATCGGAAGACTCCTTACATGTAGGCGCACGTCAATCCTTGACTTTCCTCATTGAATCACCGCTGGAAAGGGAATGCAAATGAAATGGCAAATTGTCATGGTCTGAGGCCAGCGCAGCCGCAACGTTCGGCCTTCTCGCGCTCCACCGTCTGTGCCTTCAGCACACTCGGAAGATGGTCTGACCGAAGACCGGAAATCCACGAGGAGACGTTGCGGCGCGCCGCGCGGTGCAACTATAATACGTTCAAATACACCGTGTCTCGGCTTGACCCTGGCAGAGGGCACGACCATGAAGGGCATGCTGCTTCGTTGCGGTGTTGCCGGATCTATATGGCACGCTGACATTAAACCGGGATTCGTCCGGATAGCTATCCGAAGGACGACACATGCCCGGCAATTGGAGGGATCAGCTATGTGGAGGATTCCTCTGCCCACGATGGCGTTGGCAATCACGTTCTCCGGCTGCGAGAAACGGAACGAGCCAACGGACGTCAGCGGACAAAGGAGTCGGGAAATGACCATTTCCGTCGCCAGCTCCGCATTCGAAGAAGGCGGTATGATACCCGCGAAGTATACTTGCGACGGGCAAGACGTATCGCCACCCTTGAAGTGGGAGGGCATCCCGGAGGGAACGAAATGCATCGCATTGGTCGCCGATGATCCAGATGCGCCTATGGGGACCTGGGTCCACTGGGTCATGTGGAATATTCCCCCTGACGTGACGGAGTTGCCTGAGAACGTACCGCCAGACGCCCAGTTGTCCGACGGTTCACGGCAGGGCGTCACCGATTTCAGACGTCCGGGCTACGGAGGCCCGTGCCCGCCGAGTGGCACTCACCGGTATTACTTCAAGGTTTACGCCCTCGATACGATGTTGGACCTGCCGACCGGCGCACGAAAGGGCGACTTGCTCAAGGCAGCCGAAGGTCACGTTCTCGTCGAAGGCCAACTGATGGGCAGGTACAGCAGGCGTTAGGGATTTTCAGGATCGCAGCGGAGTCCTATGGATAGGTCTTTTTGGGAGAACAAATCATGAAACTGGACATTGCCCGAATTGACGTGTGGGTAGCAGGCATCGAGGATCGCGCCGGCGGACTTGCCCTGGCACTGGGCGGCTTGGCGGAGGCCGGCGCCAATCTGGAGTTCGTCATTGCTCGCCGTGCACCTGAACGGCCGGAGAAGGCTGTGGTATTTGCTGCGCCGATTCAGGGTGCCAGGCAAGCCAGAGCGGCCAAGCAGTTCGGATTCCAGAAGAGCAAATCCGTTCACGGGATCCGAGTTACCACAACGGACAAACGTGGTCTGGGTCTCAAACTGACTCAGGCCATGGCAGATGCGGGCATCAATCTCAGGGGCTTCTCCGGTGTGGCGGTCGGCAAACGTG
>CP070782.1:630250-634274 GCA_020346325.1 Phycisphaerales bacterium | reverse complement strand
GGAGCAGGCGGCTGGTATGCCGGTTGCATGAATACGGCTGTTTTCAAGGGGATGGGCTATGAGAAACAGCGTCTGTGTGCTGTTCTGTCTATTGGTTGGTGTCGTTCTTGCCCCAGAGATCACGGCCCATGCGCGAGAGAGGACGCCCCGGAGCCATCCGGTGGTGCTGGGCCCCTATGTTCGCTACGCCACGCCCTCCGAGGCTGTGGTACACTGGTGGACTTCCGAAGCGGGACCGTCCATTCTGGAGTACGGCCTGGCCGGGCCCGGTGCGAAGTATTCGCCCAGCATTCAGTTGTCCGGGGTTCACCAGGGCGCCCTGGACCAGCGCGTCGAGGACGCTTTGCCCAAGGCGCGTCACGCGGTGTCGATCGAAGGATTGCGGCTCAATGATGTCTATGCCTACCGCGTCAAGGCCATGGCGGGGGCGGCAGAACGGAGCACGGACGTCTACGAGTTGGATACAGCCCTCAATTACAGCGTCCAGCCCTTGTCTGCCGACGTCCCGTTCGCGCCCGATCAGGGGCGCCAGGAGCAGGTCGAACGCGTCGTCGAGGAGATACTGGCGCATGGTGTGACGAAGGGCTACTGCCTGGTGTGGGGGCTCGTCGACGGATCGCTGGCCCATGCCCTGGCGGCCCGCACCGACCTGACGGTGGTGGGGCTGGACGAAGATGCTGACCGAGTGGCCGCGGTGCGCCGGCACTGGTACCAGGTCGGTGTGTACGGAATGCGCATTACCGCTCACCACGTCGAGACTCTGGCGGAGTTGTCCTATCCGAGCAATTTCGCCAATCTTATTGTCTCCGAACGGATGCTGTTCGAAGGTCGCTGTCCGGGCCGGGCGGCCGAGATGTTTCGTCTCCTGCGTCCGCGCGATGGGGCGGCGCTGCTGTGTGGTCCTTTGTCCGGCGCTGACATTATCGAGACTTGGCTGAATGCCTCACGGGTCGATTTCCGCAGTGCTGCGACCGAGGTAGGGCGGTTCTGCATCGTTCAGAAACAGGTCTCGCCCGGTGTCGGCTCCTGGACCCACCAGTATGGCGATGCGGGCAATACCGCCAACAGTTACGACGATCTGGGCGGCGCCGACGGTACGGATGATCTGCACGTACAATGGCTGGGCCGGCCCGGCGCCGATTTCGGTGTCGATCGCAACCCGCGCATGCCCGCACCGCTGGCCGCCAATGGCCGGCTCTTCCATCAGGGTATGAACCGCATGGTGGCCCTCGACGCGTATAACGGAAGCATCCTCTGGTCACTGGAGATCCCGGCGCTACAGCGCGTCAACCTTCCGCGCGACGCCGGCAACTGGTGTACCGACAACGACGCGTTGTACGTCGCGATTCAGGACAAGTGCTGGGTGCTGGACCATCGCGATGGCGATCTCGAACACGTTTTCGGTCTGCCGAGCGACTGGGCCACTGCCGATTACGACTGGGGCTACGTTGCCCAGAAAGACGGCGTTCTGTTCGGCAGTGTCGTCCGCAAAGGCATGGTCTATACCGATTTCTGGGGTGGTGCCTCCTGGTACGACAAGGCCAGCGGCTACGGGACCGGCAAAGTGTGCAGCGATGTACTTTTCGCCTACGATCTGGATACCCGGGAACTGCTGTGGACTCGCGAGCATGGCCTCGTGGTCAACACAGCGATTGCGGCCGGCGCTGGGGCACTCTTCCTGGTGGAGTCGCGCAGCGAGCAGTTGAAGGAGGCGCAGACCCGCCGGCTGAACGATGCACGCTTCTGGTCGAACCAGTATCTGATGGCGCTGGACCCTCGTACGGGCGAAGCGCTGTGGGAGACCCAGATCGATACTGTCGATGGCATTGTCGTTTTCTTCCTCTCCTGTACGACCGACACCATCGTTATCGCTTCGTCGGCGGCAGGGAATTACCATCTCTATGCCTATGGTACCGAGGGCGGACAGTTTCTCTGGCACGCCGAGCACAAATGGACCGGCGACAACCACAGCGGTCACATGCAGCACCCGGTGGTCATGGCCGACCGCGTCTTTCTCGAGCCCTGTGGCTACGACCTCAAGACGGGCGAACGGATCACTTCGGCAATGGGACGACACGAAGGCTGCGCCACCTATTGCGGCACCAAGCACGCCCTTCTCTATCGGGGCCAGTCGCGCCGCGTGGCGCTGTGGGACACCGAGACGGGCGAAGTGACGAGCTGGTACAACCTGCGGCCCAGTTGCTGGCTCAGCACCATCGCCGGGGAGGGCATGGTCCTCTCGCCGGAAGGGGGCGGAGGCTGTAGCTGTGGCAACTGGCTGGAGACCTCGCTGGCCTTCGCGCCGAAACCACCGCCGGCCTTTGGATTGCAGACCTCGGATTTCGGATCGCGGATCGGGAGGGAGGACTGAGATGCCAAGCGCCACACGCAAGATCGCAGTAGGGGCGAATCATCATTCGCCCATGTTCAGTTCGCGGTTCGTGCATATCTTCGCGATGTTGTTGTGCGTGGTCGGTTTGATGCCCGTTCGCGTCCGCGCCGAAGACTGGCCGGCGTATCGCCACGACAACCGGCGCAGTGGTATCTCGAGCGAATCGCTGGAGTTTCCCGCCGGCAAAGCCTGGGAGTATCGTTCGAGCGAGCCACCGCAGACGGCCTGGGCCGGGCCGGCCAAGTGGGACTCCTACGCCAACATTCGCAAGCTCAAGTCCATGCGCAACTTCGATCCCGTCTTCCATGTGACGATCGCCCAAGCCAGCGTCTTCTTCGGCAGTTCGGTCGATGATGCCGTGCATTGCCTCGACCTGGCCACGGGTCAGGAGACGTGGGTGTTCTTTACCGATGGACCCGTACGTCTGCCACCGGCGTTTGACGGAGGCCGGCTCTACTTCGGCTCCGATGACGGATGCATCTATTGCCTTGATGCCGACTCCGGTGAACTTGCCTGGAAGCATCACGCGGTGCCCGATGCGCGCAGCGTTCCCGTCAATGGCAAACTGACCTCGCTGTCTCCCTGTCGGACCGGGACACTGGTGCAAGACGCGCGGGTTTACTTCGCCGCGTCACTGTTGCCCTGGCAAAAAACGTATGTTTGTGCTATCGATGCCGAGTCGGGAGCCACAGAGGGCATCGGTCTCTTTCGTCGGGAGTATGACCACATGACGGCGCAGGGCCCGATGCTGGCGTCGTCAACCAAGCTCTACGTCTCCCAGGGCCGACAGGCGCCTTTGGCCTTTGACCGCATCAGCGGCCACCTGCTCAAGAGCCTCGGAGACTCGGGGTTCGGCGGGGTCTTTGGCTTGCTGACGGCCGATTCCTTCCTCGTGCACGGGCACGGGCAGAACCATCGCGCCGAGGGTGAATTGCGCTTCTTCAGTCCGCAGCAGCAGGATCTCCTGGTGACCTTCCCGCATGCGACGTCGATTGTGATTCGCGATGGCATCGTCTATCTGCACGCGGAAGGTCAGCTCCAGGCCTTCGATCGGGATGCGTACGTGGGCCTGCAAGGTCGGATCAGGAAGCTGCAAGAGGACATCAAGACGTGGGGCGAACAAAAGAAAAAACTCGGCGCCGACGCCAAGGTCGCCGAGCGTCAGCGTCTGGATAAGGCGACTGAGTCGGCCCGCGCGCAGATCGCCGTGCTCCAGGAACGGCTGCCGGACACTTTTCTCTGGCGCGTTCCCAGCGATTGTCCGTTCGAATTGATCCTGGCTGGAGATACGCTGATCGCCGGTGGGGAGGACAAGGTCGCTGCCTATGAGACCGCGACCGGTCGCGAGGTCTGGACCGCGTCCGTGGAGGGCCGAGCGTATGGCTTGGCCGTCTCCCAAGGTCGACTGTTGGTCAGCACGGACCTGGGCCGCATTGTCTGTTTCACTGCCGCCTCCAATTGACCGCAAGAGGGTCAACGCCGGCAATCGTTTGCCCGTGTCTGCGGTAGTGCTGAATCAACCCATGCCTTGCGGCGAGCAGATCGACATGAACACGTCCCCTCTCGCCCGATCGGAGCCGAGATTCCCGAGATAGAGATGTACGCCCGCCTGCGGATGTGAACCGCGTGATG
>CP070782.1:623282-630150 GCA_020346325.1 Phycisphaerales bacterium | reverse complement strand
CCAAGTCCTGGAGAAGTTCCTGGGCCGCGCGGCAATGAGATTCATCGGGTGGCGCCATGTCGCACAGCGTTTGAATCGTGCGACACGAACGATTGATCATACCGCTGCGATCCCAGTGACTGTGAGACGTTGCATCGTCGCGCAGTGCATCGGCAAACCGCAGTTGCGTCAGGGCCAGGTCCCAAGCCCGGTGCGGCCGGCCCTGCTCAGCCTCAAGGCGCACTCTCACCGCGAGGATCGTGGTCAGACTTCGCAAGTCCTCCACGTCCGGCCGATCCCTATCCAAAACGTGGCGATCCAGTCGACAGGCGGGACACTGTGTCCCCTGTTCGACCACCGCCAGCGAGGCAGTAACAATGTCCCGTTCGATCAGCCGCATCAGTTCCGCTACGTCTTGCTTCTGCCTGGCGATCTTATCCGGTTTAACGGACTCGCTGTACAATGAACGGGAAAGGAACAGGAGACGTTCGAGCAGGTTCTCGTCACCGACGGTCTGGGTTCTGAGCATGGCGGCGGCCCGCTGGTAGAATACTGCGGCGTTCTGCGCCTCGGGCACCTCCGGTGGCAGTACGGCGCTGGCGTCCATGGGCCGCCCGTCCTGCTCCAGGGCCGCATAGGCGGCACGCAACCGCGCCTTCGACCGCGCCAGCGAAACCGCATACATCAGGCCCAGTAGAATGAAAATGACAACGATGCCGATCAGTATCAACTTGGACTTGCCACGCACATCTGCACCTCAACGTATCACATGCAACCATATCATCCAGAACGCACGACCGGGGGAGGGTAGCGAATGTCACCCGAAAATCGCAGACGCTCTCTTAGGTGTCCCCTGCAGTGACCGGGGCCGTCGCGTGGGGAAAGCGCCAGACGAGATCGTACGGCGGCGTCTTGTAGCGCGGGTCAGAGGTCGTTCGGCGTTGCCTGGGAGTACCGCCGTTGTCTTGCTGGTCTTCCCCGACACTGTAGACGACGAAGCCGGCTTCCTCGGCGCGATAATGTAGCGGCGCCTCGGCAAAGGGGTCGAGGAGATCTTCCAGGTTCAGGGCATCCAACGAATCTGGGAACGTTCCGTGCGTTTGTCGGTAGCGCAGCAGAGCCAGACCGGCCCGCGTCATGTTCACCTGCGCCACCATGTCACAGTGGAATTCTTTCTCCAACTGGAGCATGGGCGCCAGTCTATTCGTCAGGAAGGAGTGGCCCGCCAAGTTACTGAATCTCTGATGCGTCTGCGAATTTCGCGGGAAATAGGGACCTTCGAGCATCTGCGCGCCGCGGCGCATCATTTCCAGATAAGCCGCATGAGCGGCGATGAACCGCGGCCTGAAGGTGGCGAGGCGAAACTCGAACCGGGGCAAGGCCTCAGGGACACCCTCCGGAGATGGAAACAGGCCATCCCGTTGCAGCGCCTCATACAACTGATCACAGGGCAGGGCGAACAGCCACTCCCCTCTCAGCAAGCGCTCGGCGTCCAGCGCAGAGACGAGCGGCGCGATGTCGGTCTGGTCCTGGAGCAGGGTTTCGATCTTCTGATAACTCCCCTCGTCGGGCGGTGCGGTCTCGGACAGTCTGCGAATGAGGCGACACAGATCGCCGACGGTACTGAAACGAGGGAAGTGACCGGCCAGAACGGGCTCGCGGCGCAGGGCCTCGGCGAATTTGAACTGAGCCTGAACCCTGTCCCAGGCTTGGGACGCTCGCCCGGCCTGGGCCTCCAGGTAGGCGCGTGCTCCCCACAGGCATGCGAGATGGCGCAGGTCCCCCGGCCTGAACTCGTCCTGGTGGCGACGCATGAGGGGGTGCGTCGGCTTTGCCGCGCGCACGTCTCGGTACAAACCGTTATCGTAGTCATGATCGAATTGGCACGCCGGGCGCCGCGATGCCTCTTCGAGCGTCGCCAGGGCCGAGACGACCACCTCCCGCGCCATCAACTCGTCGAATTCGGCCCGTTCCTCCGGCTCGAGGCGTCCTCCTACGTAAGAGGACGCCAGGCCCGCCAGGTATTCCCGCAGCTGCTTGTTCTTCGGCGCCGATTGCCCCTTCAACAGGCGCGCCGCCTCTCGATACAGCGGCGCAGCGTTCTGAGCGTCGGGCACCTCCGGCGGCACGACATCGGTGGCCCGCGTGGGCCGGCCGTCTTGTTTCAGGGCCGCATAGGCCCCACGCAGTCGTGCCTTCGACCGGGCCAATGCGAGCGCATAGGTCACCCCCAGTGCCACGACGATAACCGCGATACCGATCAGTATCTGCTTAGACCTTCTGCGCATATCCGTTCCTCGACCCCCCACATGGGTCCGCCATTTCATGCAAGACGAATGGGCAGCGCCGATGTTACACACAAAAAGAAAGCTTTTTCTCACGTGCCGCTGCTGGGCGATTGGCTGGTCTCTCTGGGGAAACGCCAGAGCAAGTCGTATTCCGGCACCTTTGGGCGTCGTCCTGACGTGTCCAGAGGCTGTCTGGGCGTTCCACCGTTGTCTTGCTGGTCTTCGCCTACACTGTAGACGAGGAAGCCATCGCCGTCGGTGCGATAGTGCAGGGGCTTATCCACGAAGGGATCGGCGAGATCCGCCAGGCCCAGGGCGTCGAGTGATTCCGGGAACGTTCCGTGGGTCTTCTCGTACTGCAACAGCCTCAGACCGGCCCGCGTCAGGCGCACCTTGGCCACCATATTGCAGTGGATCTTCTTGACGAAAACGATGTTGGGCGTCAGTTCCTGTGTCAGCAGGGACCGATCCGACAGGTCTTCGTAAGCTTGATTGATCGCCCCTTCGCGCAGCGCGTAGGGGCTCTGCAGCACGTGCACGGCGCTGCGCATCGCTTGCAGATACGCCGCATGATCGGCGAGCAACCGCGGCCGAAACGCGATGGCGCGGAACGCGAGTCTGGAGAAGGCCTCGGGACCACCCGAATGGGACAGGATCATCCCGTCGCGTCTCAGCGCCTCGTACAACCGGTCGTGAGGCAGATTGAACAGCCACTCGCCTCTCAGCAGGCGCTCGGCGTCCAGGGCATAGATGAGAGGTTCGATGTCCACGTGGTCGGCCAGAAGGGCCTCGACTTTCCAACAGACTTCGTCGCTGGGCGGTGCGATCTCGTACAGTTTGCGGACAACGTGACACAGGTCGCTGATGATGCCGAGACGGGAAAGGTGCCCCCCGACGGTCGGTGTGTAACGCAGGACATCGGCACATCGGAACTGAGTCTGGACCATGTCCCAAGCGTGCGCTGCTCGGCCGGCCTCGGCCTCCAGGCAGGCACGCACGCCCCAGAGGCGCGCCAGAAGGCGCAAGTCTCTCGAGGGGAATGCCTCCGTGAGCAGACCGTTGTCGTAATCGCAATCGAATCGACAAGCCGGGCGCTGCAAGGCTTGCTCGAGAGCCGTCAGGACCGAGATGACGTTCTCTTGCGCCATCAGCGCCTCGAGTTCGGCTCGCTCCTCCGGCTCGAACGTATCCCCCATGAAGGTAAAGGCCAGGGCTCCCAGGTGTTCGAGCAGGGTCTTCTTCCTGGTCACAGCCTGTTGCTTCAACACGTCGGCCGCATACAGGTAGTACGGTGCGGCGTTCTCGGCCTCAGGAACCTCCGGCGGGATCAGCTCGGCCGCGACCATGGGGCGACCGTCTTCCTCCAGTGCCGTGTAGGCGGCGCGCAGCTTCGTGCTCGACCGCGCCAGCGCGACGCCATAAATCACGATCAGTAGGCCAACGACCACCCCCGCCCCCATCAAGATCTTCTTGCTTCTACGATGCATACCGAATCCTCGACTTTCCGTTTCTTGCTTCTATTCGTAGCGCAGCGCCACCATCGGATCGATCCGCGCGGCCCGCCGGGCCGGGAGGTACGTTGCCAACAAAGCGGTCGTCAACAGAATCAACAAGGTGATGGCCAACACAGCAGGATCGGCGGGCTTGGCCTCATAGAGCAGGCTGCTCATCAGATGACTGGCGAGCCAGCCTCCCAACAAGCCTGCGAGAATCCCCAACAGAACCAATCCCAGGCTGCGGTGCAGGAACGTCCGCGCGATGTTCGTCTGGGTCGCTCCCAAGGCCATGCGGATGCCAATCTCATGAGCCCTCTGGGTGATCGTGTACCGAAGCAGACCGAACAGGCCCACCGCCGCCAGGACCAAGGCGACCTGCGCAAAGAGGCCCAACAAAACAGTCGTATAACGCCGCGGCGCCAGCATCTCGGCAAGGTCGGACGTCAAGGTGCGGATTGCCCTGATCTCCAGGTCTTTATCGAGGGCGGCAACCTGAGCCCGCACCATGTCCTCCAGTCGCATAGGATCGCCCTGGGTTTTCACCACAAGGTCGGATATGAGGTAACAAAAGCTGGTAATCGGCGTGTAGATGGTGTTGATTGTCGGCGCCAGTTCGCCGTAATCGCGCAGGGTGCTGGCGACTCCCACGATGGGTCTCCCGTCGATGCGCTGGCCCAGGGGACTGCATTGTGGAAAGTACTTTCGGGCCAAGTTCTGATCGATGACAATCCCGTGGACGCCACCGGAGATATCTTCCGGCGTGAAAGGTCGACCCTCGACGAGCGACATTCCCATGGTTTTGAAGAAGTCGGGACTGACATCCTCCATCCTCGCCATCGGCTTCTCGTCAGGATCGAGGGGGGGACGCCCATCGATCGAGAACGTCACGAAGCCTCCTCCGCCGGCCAGGTTCAGGCCTCCCGAGACCAGGGCGGCAGATTGAACACCCGGCGCGGCCTGTACGCGATGCAGCAACTGCTCGTAGAAGCTCAGCCAGTCGTCCGGCTCGGGGTACTTCATCCTGGGCAACTCAACCTGCGCCACCAGAACATTGGCCGGCTGAAATCCCAAGTCCACCTTCTGCATGGCGATCAGGCTTTGCGTCAGCATCGCTACCGCCATAAGCAAGGTGCAAGCAACGCCGATCTGAACAACAACCAACGCGCTATGAGCGAACCGGCGGTCACGGCCCTGCAAGAGCCCCCCCTGCCCCTGTTTCAGGACATCGCTGAGGCGCATGCCGGTGGCCTTCCAGGCCGGCAAGAGGCTGAGCGCCAGACCCGTGACCACAGACACACCGAAGACAAAACACAGGACCAAGAGGTCCATGCGGGTCTCCTGCATGCGCGGAATATGTGTGGGAGATGCATGAACCAGAACTCTGATCGCCGTGTACGCCAATAATGTCCCGATCACACCAGCGGCCAGACTAAGGATGACGCCCTCCGTGAGCATGTGGCGTATGATTCGGCCTCGGGACGCACCAAGAGCGGAGCGCACGGCGATTTCCTGTCGACGGCCACTGCTCCGAATCAGAAACAGGCCGGAGGCATTCGTACACGCGATCAGCAACAGCAGTCCTACGCCAGCCCACAGCAGATACAATAGAGCGCGACTGTTCCCGACTTGGTCATCGAGGAAACTCCGAAGTTCCACGGTGTAGCCCGCCTTGTCCTTGGGCTCCATCTGCACCATCTGTTGTTCCAGGACGTCCATGTGTGCCTGTGCCTGCGCCAACGTCACGCCAGGTTTGAGACGTGCTCGTATCCCCGTGCCCCCACCTCTGTCCGTGAGATCCAGGACCAGAGGGATCCAACAAGGGGCGCAGCGTCGCAAGTGGTCACGAAACGCGGCGGGCATGACACCAACAATGGTGTAGCTTTCTCCGTCCATGAGAAGGGACTTGCCGATCACCTGGGGATCGCCCCCCATCTGCTCACGCCAGAACGCGAAGCTCAGGATGACAACCTGTCCGTGCCCCGCCTGTTCCTCTTCGGCAAGAAAATCCCGGCCCAACATGGGTTTCATGCCCATCACGGAGAAGTAGCCCGGCGATACCGCAAAGGCGATCAGGTGTTGTGACTTCTCGGGCCCCGCGACATAGAATCGATGGCCCTCCAGACCGGAGATACTCTCGAATACCTCATTGTGTTCCCGCCAGTAGGCCAAGGTGTGGTGCGACGAAGCAATTTTGTGCAAACCCTGCCGGAGTTTCTGCTCGTGAAGAACGACGATTCGGCCCGGCTGGTGGTAGGGCATGCGCTTGAATAGAACCGCATTCACCACGCTGAAGACCGCCGTATTCGCTCCGATTCCCAGCGAGAGAATCACCGTGACTATGATTGCGAAGCCGGGCCTCCTGGCCAGCATCCGAAATCCGTATCTGATGTCCTGCCGTAGCGCTCCCATTGCGCGACTCCAATTGTCGGTTCTCACCGGCTGATTCGCGGCGGCGCAGGGTCTACAGGCAACCGCGAATCGTCAACTGTCAACCTATTCGTACCGCAGGGCCACCATCGGATCAATCCGCGCCGCCCGGCGGGCCGGGAGATAGCTGGCCAGCAGGGCTACGACCACAAGGACACCGGAAACCAATATCAGTGTCACCGGGTCCGTGGGTGTCACATCATGCAGCAGGCTGGACAGGACTCGTGTCAGCGCCACCGCGGTGGCGATGCCGATGGCTACACCGATAAGAATGAGCTTGAAGCCCTGCCCCAGCACCGCTGTGAGGACGTCGGTGCGCCGGGCCCCCAAAGCCATGCGAATACCGATGTCGTGGGTTTGCTGGGCCGTGCTGTATTGCAGCAGGCCGTAGATGCCGACCGACGCGAGGGTCAGCGCGATGCCGGCAAAGAGTCCCAACAACACCACCGCGAAACGCTGAGGCGCTAACAGATCGGACAAGCCCGCTTCCAGCGTCCCGATATCCGTAATCACTTGGTCCTTCTCCAACTCGGCCACTTGCGCCCGAATCGCGCCGGCCAAACGCAAGGGATCGCCCTGCGTCCTCACGACGAGCGTCGTGTCCCGCCAGTACTGACTCCAGGGCCGAAAAAGAGCGCCGACAGTCGGATCGAGATGATGGAAATCTCTGAGCGTACT
>CP070782.1:615008-623182 GCA_020346325.1 Phycisphaerales bacterium | reverse complement strand
ACGTGGATCGCTATCAGCTCGGCAAATGCGCCGAGGAAGTGGCGAAATGGACCAATGACAAGCCCAAGCATTACGAGGACTACCGCGAGATGCTGGCGGCCGAGAAGCCCGACATCGCCATCGTCGCCACCCCGGACCACTGGCACGCCCTGCCGACGATCGCGGCGGTGAAGGCCGGGGCCCACGTGTACGTCAAGAAGCCGATCAGCCATACGGTCATGGAGGGTCGGGCGATGGTCAACGCCGCTCGCGCCGCCGGCCGGGTGGTGCAGGTAGGCACGCACCGCCGCATCTCGCCGCACAACGTCTCGGGGATGAAGTTCCTCCAGGAGGGCAACGCGGGCAAGATCGGGGCGATCAAATGCTTCGTGCTCTACGGCGGCGGTGCCGAGCGGCCGCGCCGCAACGTTGAGCCGCCGAAAGACCTGAACTGGGACATGTGGTGCGGCCCGGCTCCCCTGCGGCCCTACAACGGCGATCCCGAAACTCGCCGCGGCGGCATCCACCCGCGTGGCTTTCGCCAGTACCTCGACTACGCCAACGGGACTCTGGGCGATTGGGGGGTCCACTGGCTCGACCAAGTGCTCTGGGTCATGGAGGAGAAATGGCCCAAGACCGTGTACTCGACCGGAGGGCGGCCGATCAAAGGCGCGCCGGTTCTCAACGACGACTTCCAGACGACCGATGCGCCGGACCATCAGGTGGCCAGTTACGCGTTCGAGGACTTCACCCTAACGTGGGAGCACCGCGCGTTTGCCGGCAACCCGACGGACAAGACCGAGAGCGTCGGCTGCTACTTTTACGGCACGAAGGGGACGTTCCACATGGGTTGGCGCCAAGGCTGGACGTTCTTTCCGCTCGGGCGGGGCCAGAAGGAGCTTCACGTCGAGCCGCAACTGAACCAGCCGGACTCGCAGAACATCAAGGAGCTCTGGGCGGACCTTCTCAACGCGATCGAGAGGGGCGGCCGGCCCGTGTGCGACATCGAGGCCATCCACTACTCGACGAATCTGAGCCTGCTGGGCATGCTGTCCTACAAGCTCGGACGCAGTGTGGCCTGGGATGGCGCGCGGGAGAAGTGCGGTGGTGATGCGGAGGCGAACAAGCTACTGCGCCGGCAGTACCGCCAGCCCTGGATCTATCCACAGGCATAGCCGTACCTCGGTGAGGCGAGGCAGCTCTTTGACGGTACGGGCCGTAGGGGAAATGGGCGATTCTTACCAGCCCTTCTTCGTGAAGAGGACGGGTACGGTTCGCAGCAGGATGTAGAGGTTCAGGAGGAGGGAACGGTTCTGGATATAGAGGTAGTCATACTTGACTTTGTGGGCGGGCTTGAGGTCGTAGAAGCTGCGGACCTGGGCCAGGCCGGTCAGTCCAGGTTTGACGACGAGGCGCGCCCCTTGGAGGGCCTTGTGCCGTTCGACAAAAAAGGGCCGCTCCGGACGCGGCCCCACGAGGCTCATGTGACCGCAGAGGATATTGTACAGTTGCGGGAGTTCATCGAGCCGCGTCCGCCGGAGAATCCGCCCCACCGGTGTGATGCGCTGGTCGTCTCTGGCCGCCCACACCGGCCCGACGTGCTTTTCAGCGTCGTCAATCATCGTTCGGAACTTGTACAGCTCGAAGATCTGCCCGTTCTTACCCACCCTCTCCTGACGGTAGAACACGCCCCCGCGCGAGGTCAGTTTGATCAGCGCCGCCGCCAACAGCATGACCGGGAATGTCAACGAGAGGATGGCCAAGGCCCCGCAGACGTCGAGAAGCCGGATCAGGAACTCAACCCCCCTCGGCGCATCGGCCGCACTGAACGAAGACGAATCGAAGTCCAGGGGCTCCTCTTCTGCGATGCGAGTGACCTTGAGATGGGGGCGAAACTCAACCACGCTCACCCCCGACGTATCATGGTTGACGTTCGCAGAACTCGTCATGTCGTGAAACTGCACCTCGCGAACTGGTGCTCCCTGCCCCATTTTGACCCCCAAACGTTCACCGCAGAGATCCGGTCGTATACGCGATGGCCAAGCCAACACTCCCTTGGCGTATATGCGCAGCCAGCATCCGCCCTCTGCCCAACAGTGTACTTCCCAAACAACATCCGCTGGGATTATAGGTATTACATCGACCACTTCAAGACAAAAGCATTAGCACTTTCGGGTCCCACCCATCTTCCGGCGCCGGCCCGCAACGCGTTCGCAGGTATCGCCTGCCCCTGCCCAGATGTGCGGGCCAGAGGGAGACTCTCTGGTTCCCTTGCGTGCCCTTCGCTGCGTCCTATAACCGACGGGTCTTCAATCTCATCCGAAACGATGCCGCGTGAATCTATCACTAAGCGTGCAAGGGAATTGGCATCCCCTTCAGGATACAGTCGCAGAGGCGGAGGAACTGGACCGCGATCTTGTCCCACGTGTGTTCCGCCTCGATCAAGGCTCTGCCACGCTGTCCCATCGCGTGGCGCTGCGACGGCGTCAGGTCCAGCAACTGACAGAGCGCGTCGGTCAATGCGGGCTTCGTTGGCGAGACGCATCGGCCGGCGTCAACCGTCTCCAATCGCCCCCAGGGCGTTCCCGTCGTCGTCACCACGGGCGTGCCACAAGCCAGCGCTTCAGCGACGACGATTCCGAAGCTGTCCGAATATGATGGAAGCACAAACACATCCGCACGGCGGAGCAGGGCCAGTTTCTCTTCTCCCTGAAGCATCCCGATCGTACGAACACAGGATTCGACCTGGTGTCTGCGTGTGAGCGACTCGACCGTCCTGGCGTACCCGCGGTAGTCCGGACCAGCTACCATCAGGATCGCATCGCGAAAACGCCGCATCTTGACAAGATCTGCCCAGAGAGGAATAAGCAGATCCAGACCTTTCTCAGGGCTCAGCCGAGACATGAACAGAACCACCGGCCGGTCTTTCAGGTCAGGCCAGTACCGATCAGCCTCAGTCGGGCAGCCAGGGCTAGCGTGGTCGAGGTCAACACCATTGGGAATCACCGTCACAGGGCCCCGGTAGCCGATTCGCCGCACGCTCTCCGCTTCCCGCTCGGAGGCCGCCTGCAGACAAGCGGCTCGCTCCATGATGGACCGGCCCACCAAGCCGATATAGAGCCGCTTCTTCAGTGATTTGAGGTACCCGCTGCTCAGCCCCCACGGCTCCAGAGAACCGGCCGGGCGGAGAATGTAGGGAACTCCCTTGGCTCTGGCAACGCGACTGGCGGCGTAGATCGGATGCGACCACAGCTCACTGATGTGTACCAGATCGATCGAATGAAGCGACGAAGATAAGGCCTGAGGTAGACGTCGGGAACGATACCATGAACGGGGCCAACTGTGCCCGCAGAGGTGAACCGACGCTCCCGAAGGGGCGAAATTCCCGTCGGCCCCATCCTCACCGGGGGCCCAATACGAGATCTCGTGCCCAGCGTCGGCGAGGGCCTCGCCTAACTTCTTGACGACCGTGACGGGCCCGCCGAAGCGATCATCCAGGTATGACGTAACAAACGCTATCCTCACCAGCTTACCCTCGCGCGCACAGCGGCGCTGCCCGCTTCCATAGCCCTATGTCCGCGTCTGCCGCTGCCGCCATCCGAATAGCGACACGGCAATCGCAATGTCAGAGTCTGGAGTGCCCCATGGCCTACTGGGTTCCCGGTTCTGTGGATGGGACACGGTATCGGGCTCGCAGGGACAACTACCCCGTATCCCAAGGTCGCTGCCCCTGCCATTTCCGGAGGAGGGCAAAGGACTGCAAGTAGCTTCCGTCGAAAACACGGCAGATCTTCGTCTTCGCTCGTCCAACCGTCATCCGAGCCGGATGAATGCCGTACTCATGCAAAACCTCCAGTGTCTCAGGGGCATAAAGGGCCCACTTGGCCACGCCCTTGGCCTCGGCATGCTCCCGGATCATACCGATCAGCGCGTTGACACGCACACAGCGACAACCGTCACGGAAAAGGCGATAGTACAAATCCGTGTCCATGATCAAGGGCAGGTCCTCGCGCATTCCCCCCAGGCGTTTTATCACCTCGGTGGCAATGAAGACCGCCTGCTGGTAGACGAAGAAACTCCAGTTCGACGGCGACATGGAACATCTCCTCGGCGGCACCGTCACCCTCGTGATCCTTCCCTCCGCATCACTCCTGGCGCCACAGCCAACCAACAACTCGGCCTCCGGGTGTTTGGTATGGGCCTCAGCCATGCGCCAAAGCGCTCCGGGAAAAAGGATATCATCCGAATTGATCCAATTGAACAGCTCACCGGTGGCCCTGCCGAGCCCCTTGTTGATGGCTTCTGACTGACCGCTGTCCTTTTCACTGACCCAGTACGCCAGATGCGACTCATAGCGCTTGATGATATCGATACTCCCATCGGTACTGCCCCCGTCGATGATGATGTACTCCAGGTTCGGATAGTCCTGGTTGAGAATCGACTCGATGGTCTCGGGCAGGTATCGCGCCTGATTGTACGATGGCGTGACAATGCTGATCCGAGGAGGAGACTCGACATCACTCATGATATGTCCGCAGCAAGTCCTGACCGAAGGAGGCCCAGTTCCACTTCTGTTCCGTATGCGATCGCGCATTCCGCGCGAGCGTCGCCAATAGCTGCGCGTCGCCCAGTAGGCGCTCGATGGCCTCCGACAGCGCGTCGACGCTATCCGGCGGAATTAGAAGGCCATTCACCTCATGGCGAACAACCTCATCATTTGATTCAATCGCCGGGGCGATCACGGGTACGCCGGCATACAACGTCTCGATAATCGACATCTGCGGATTGATGGAGAGCGAGCGAAACGGCTGGACGACAAAACGGGCGTCACGGAGGAGACTATCGAGGGAGACGCCCTCTCCGTACGGATAGATGTGCACGTCGACATTGTCGATCTCCCGCTCCAGCGATACCAAGTTCTTCTCATAGCGTTCCCCTGGTCGCACCGCGAAGACGAAACGCACCTCCGGATACGTACCGGCCAGGCGACCAAAGGCCTGAAGCGCAATGTCGACGCCGTTCTCATAGGTGGCGTTGCGCCAGAACAGGACGGTGTTCTTCGGCACGTCGTCCGGCGGCGCCATCTTCTTCATGATCCCCGGGCGCGCGACCGGCGCACAGGGCCGCTCCAGCAAGGAGGTCCAGCCGGACGCGACATAGTCGGCCGTGGGCACGACGTGCTGGACCCGGCGGAAGGCAAATCTCACGACGCCCAGACGCAGCCGAGACCGCCAGGCAGGCGGCCTCTTGATGGGCGTGTACAATGCCTTCGACCGCACGCCGGTCCACCTCAGCAGGGCCAGCAATAGTCCGGTGGCCGTCCCGCCGAAGAAATGGATCGCGTCGAAGTGACGCGTCTTGAGCAACCCACGCAGGCAAAACACCTGCCTGAGCGCCTTGACGAGATACACGCGGTGCCCGGGCCAGGAGCGCGTCGCATGGGGCACCACGCAGACCCCCACGTCTTCCGCGACATCGTCGGGCAAACAGTCGGTGCCATCACCCTTGGTGGTGATCAAGGTGACGTCATGGCCCGCGCGCGAGAGGATCTGCGCGGCCATCAAGGCAATCTGTACGTGCCCTGAGACGGCCTCCAGATAGTCACGCCGGACGAACGCTCCCGTCACGAAGACCGCCACGCGTTTCCTGTTACCGACGGCCATTCATCGCTTTCGCAGCAACACATACCCCCGTGACGCCCAGGGCCAGAACCCCCGTGCCGCCAGTCGCTCGACTCGGCCCCACCAGGGGACCAGAACGTCAGGGACCCGATCGAGCACGGACTGTGAGAACACGAGCACGCCGTGACGGCTCACCACACTGCAGTCCGAGTCCTGCACCACACGGCCGATCTGGCCGAAGGAAAGTCGTACACTTCGCGCGCGCTTTCCCAGTGGCCGCTGGCGATTCACGAATTCCACCAGAATCAGCGCTCCGCGCTTGGCGACGCGGATCATCTCGCGAATCATCCTCAGGGCATACTCCTCCGACTCGGTCTGATTGGTGACACGAATGGCAAAGACAAAGTCAAACGCCTCATTAGGAAAACTCAGGTCGCCCCCCTCCATTCGTTCGAAGCGCAGGGTCTCAGTCCCCGCGCACTTGCCGGCAGCAACCTCGATCATGTCGGCCGAAGGATCGGTCGCCACCACGTCGAATCCCTGCCGCGCGAGGGACGCCGAGAACCGGGCCGTGCCACAGCCCACCTCGAGTACGCGTGCCCCCCGTTCCAGCCGCCTGGCCGCATGGTTCAACTGCTGCAATTCCAACTCCGAGAACAGCCGTCCCTGCGGCGTCTCGAAGCGCGCCTCATCGTAGTCACGCGCCACACGGCCACGATAAGCCGTTGCCACGGACGTATTTTCGGCATGGCTCACAGGTGTCTCGTTCATAAAGGAACGGGGCTCCGGCACCGGCGGGATGCGAATCCCGATCCCACTATCTCGAACGCGTCGCTTTCTGCCCCGACGGCATCGCCTGTCGCATGTCCCCGCCGGACAATGTCTGTGATTCTCTGATCGGGACCTGGCTGCCTGGGGATTTTCCGCGTGACGCCGCCACCGCAGCGGCCGCAGCGAGAGTCTGGGAACGCCCGGCTTGGGTCGGTATACTGACTTCCGCAACAATGTCCAAGTACTGACGCGCTATATGCTCCAGGCTGTACTCGTGGTCAATGGCCCGCCGACCTTTGACTCCCATAGCGTGCACCCGCCTGGGGTCGCCTCTAAAACGACGGATTTCCTGAGCCAGTTCCTCTTGGGCCCCGGGATGGACCCAGACGCCACAGCTCACCTCATCCACCATGCGGGCCACCTCGGAGATTCCGGACATCACCGCCAGAACCGGGACGCCGGCCGCCATCAAACCATACGTCTTGGACGGAACGGAAAGCCCTTCTTGTCCATCCAGAAGGGAAACAAGGCCCACGTCCGCTAACGCCAGCAGATGCCCCAGTTCCTCACGGGCCACGTAGCCGTGAAATTGACAGTTGCCGAGTCCCTTGGCACGGGCCCACTGGATCGCCCATTGCTTCTTGTGGCCCTCACCCACAAAGAGAAAGACGATGTCACGCTCGTCTTTGAGCAGTTCGGCGGCCCCCATGATGGTCTCCATGTCGTGGAAACGGCCCATGTTGCCGAAGTAACCAACGACGAACTTATCCTGTAGGCCCCACGTCTCATCCAGGCCGTTCGAGGTCGACGCTGTAGATCCAATGGCCTCATCGTCACACCACACAGGAATGTGATGCAGTTTGCCGTTAACGGGCAGACCGCCCTGCCGCAACTTGCGCGCGATCACGTCACCCATACACCGGCCAATGACAATGATCGCAGAAGCATGTCGGTAAGCCGCCAGGTTGAGGCGGTCCCAAAGGCGAGCCAGACAGGCACCATCCCGCAGGAGCCCGAGGCGAATCGCGGTGTCTGGATAGACGTCGAAGACCAGATACAGATAGGGCGATCCCAGGCCCAGCCGGCGCAGCAGCGCACAGCCGAGCGCCAGGAACGGCGGATTCGTCAGCACAAGAATGGGCTTCCTCGGCCGCGCGATCAGCAGGTGCAGAAAGGCCGAACACGTGAAGGTGAGCTGATTGAGAACGCGACCAACCAGGCTCAGCTTGAGAAAACGCGTGCCCCAAACCCGACGAATCCGGATGCCCTGGTGTTCCATGCGCTTGGGGACCTTCTTCTCTCGCCCCAGGACGGTGGGCGGACCACACAACACCTCTACGTCTACGCCCCGGGCGGCCAATTGCTCCGCCAGTTCAGTTAGTGTCTGCCCCGTCGAAACCAATTCCGGATAGAACAACTGGCAGAGAATGAGCAGTTGCGCGGAGTGACTTTCATCTTGCGGACGTGATTTTGGCATAAGGTTCAACTTGTCAAAGCGGTCACCTGGAGCCAGGTAACCGTGGTGTTGCCATTCTGCTCTAGTGCAGAGGGGGCAACCCGTAAGTTACTGGCTCGGCCCCGGGTATGCCCCACGCCGGGGCGCAGCCTCTGCGATGCACGGGACCGATCAGGCGCGTCATTCATTCGGTCGCGACTAAGAAGCGACGGCTACTTAGAGCCTATCCGAATAACCTCTGATTTGCCGATGAACCTTCCAGGGCCATCGGGGTCCAGGAAGGAGATCAGAGATGAGTAAGAATCGATATCGCGTTTCCGACGAACTCTGGGACAAGATTGTCCCGT
>CP070782.1:611365-614908 GCA_020346325.1 Phycisphaerales bacterium | reverse complement strand
CCTGTCCCTGGATGGCTGAAGGCGGGCGGGGTATGAAAAAGAAACGGCGTATGATGACGGCTAGATTATGAACATCTGCAACGCCCGCCTTCTGTTCCCCAACTACGTATTATTATACCATTTTTTGCAGGGGATTCGCAAATATTTCTGCCCGCGGGGCGTGCGTCACCTGGCACGTTGGCTGGCTTTCGCGGGCTTCGGTGCCGGCGCAGACGAAGGGATAGACTCCTCTGCCTCAACCGTTTCGGGCCGAGCGAGCGTGTAGAAGACCAGCAGGCAGCTGCCCAGGAGAACCAGGCCGATGCCGATCAGTTGCGAGACGGTCAGCGTCCCGATCTCGTAGGGGTTGTCGTCGCGCAGCAGCTCGACGCTGAAACGCAGGATGCCATAGAGCACGAACATCAGACTGAACACCGAGCCTGGTTTGGTGAGGAACGGATACGGGTCGGCCCGCTCGTACTTCTGCGAGCGCCGCCAGACGCCGTAGAGAACCAGCGTGCACAGCGCCGCCCCGATCGAAGTATAGAACTGCGTCGGATGCACGGGCAGGCAGCGATACCGCCTTTGTGTCACTTCCTCCAATTGCCTGGGCGTCAGATACTTTTTCGGTTTCAGGTCGGGGACATATGCCTGGTTCTCATCGAAATACCCGAAGTATTCCTCAGGCAGATGCAGGTGCGGCTCGACCCGGTTCCGCTCGGGATCGGGCTCCACCTGGCTGCGATAGGCAAACGAGCCATAGGGAAAGCGCACGCCCCAGGGCAGGTCCGTCGGCCTTCCGTAACAGCAGCCGTTTAGGAAACAGCCCACGCGGCCGAAGATCAGTGCCGCCATCAGGCCCACCGCCAGCGCGTCGAGGTAGTGACGCAAAGGCAGTTTGTGGTAGCGGATGTAGAGCAGGATTACGGCGATCGCCAGCAGGACGCCGCCCAGCAGTTCGAGCCCGCCTCGCCAGATGGCGAAGACAGCCAGCAGATCATCGCGGAACTGCTCGAAATAGTGCACGATGTAGAAGATGCGCGCGCCCGCCACGCCCGCGATCAGCGCGTACAGCGCCGCGTTGGTAATATGCTGCGGGTCGCGCGTGAAGCGACGGCTCAGCAGGCGGATCACCGTCACCGCGGCCAGGAACCCGACCACCATCATTAGGCCGTAGCTCTTGACGGTGACGTGGATGATGGGGATCTCGATCAGTTCGGGATGCATCTACCGCCTTCTCGCCCCGCAGCAGAAACAGTCCTCACCCGCCTGGGCAGCCTGACGAAGCTGGCGTTTCGCAGTGTGGTTGTCCGACATCCGTATCGTCTCGACCTCGCACCGGCATCTGGTAGGTGCTACTTCACGATGTTGTTCTTCTCGTCCAGGACCACGACCTTGGGCTTGTGTGTCGCCACCTCGCCGGCCTCGCATAGGGCAAACGACATGATGATCACGATGTCGCCCGGTTCGGCCAGATTGGCGGCCGCCCCGAGGATCACGATCTTGCCCGAACCGGCCTCGGCCGGCACGACGTAGGTCTCCAGCCGACTGCCGTTGTTGAGGTTGGCTATCAGCACGGCCTCGTACGGCACCAGCCCGGACGCCTCCATCAGCGCCTGGTCGATCTCGATACTGCCCGGATAATGCAGCCGCGTCTCGGTCACCCGACCCCGGTGCAGCTTGCTTTTCAGTAATTTAACCTGCATTGCCTCTCTTTTCTTTCGCTGAAACGTCTAAAACTGGACAATCCGGTATTATACCGCCTTGGCCTGCCCTGTCCAGCCCGGATGTCATGTGGCGCGCACGGAAACTCGTAGGGGCAACCCCCTGTGGTTGCCCGGTTCCGGAATTCGCACCGGTTGGGTCGTCGCGGTTTCGGGCAGGCACGGTGGCCTGCCCCTACGACCGCCCGCAGCAGATTTGGGCTCCATGCGCTAATCCGCAGTCCGCAAGAAATCTGATTGATAATTCCCGCGCACCACCGGTACAATCAAAGTGCGTTGGCAGGGAGAAAGCATGAGCGGCGGGCGCTTGTCAACTCGCGTTCGGTTCCGCACAGACAGCGGGAAGGCCTTTACCCTCATCGAACTGCTCGTCGTCATCTCCATTCTCACCCTGCTGATCGCGCTGCTGGCGCCGGCGCTGTCGCGGTCGCGCAAGCAGGCCCAGGCAGTGGTCTGTCAGAGCCGACAGCACGATTGGTCGCTCATGTTCGCCGCCTATCAGAGCGACAATGACGGGCGCTTTCCGGATGGGCTTCGCCCGGTGTGGGACGAGCAGAGCGGAGAGAGGGAACTGCGCCACATCTCCTGGCCCGTCCACATGGAGTTGTGTAGCGGGCTGGACCTGCACGCAGCCATGCTGTGCCCGACAGCGTCGCAGCCCGTCCCGGCCGACGTCTCCTGGCGCACCCGCGGCACGGATCTTTCCGGCGGCACGACCTTCCTGGCCTGGCGGTTTGACTACCAATGGCGCAGCGCCGACGAACAGGCGATTATGCCGCACTTCGAGTATTTCGGCAGCTACGCCATGAACGAGCAACTCATTGAGTACTACCACCCTTGGGGAGTCGGGAAGGTACGACCGGCGGGGCTGCCGGTCTTCTTCGATTGCAGGGTGAGCTATGCCAGCCTGCGCGATGCTGCGGCTGACGAACCGCCCCCCTGCGCTGATTTTCCCATGGGCGGTCATACGCATGTCTTCTCGTCCCAGGTCACCATCGACCGCCACCAGGGCGGTCTCAATATGCTGTTTGCCGATGGAGCCGTACGCAAAGTCGGCCTCAAGGAGCTGTGGACGCTGAAGTGGCACGCGGGTTTCAACACGGCCGGGCCCTGGACCAAGGCCGGCGGCGCCCTGCCCAGCGACTGGCCACAGTGGATGCGGAAGTTCAAGGACTACTAACGCCATTGCGGATTGTGGACTTTGGATGGCGGATTAGCAGGTGTGGCAGCCTCAAGGCGAAGCCTTGGGGATGGTCGCATGAGTTGGACGTAGAGGAGACGGGAATGGCAGGGAACAGAAAAGCCTTCACCTTGATCGAACTGCTGGTGGTGATCTCCATCATCAGTCTGCTCATGGCGATTCTGCTGGGCACGCTGGGGCGGGTGCGCAAAGCGGCTCGTGCCACGGCCTGTTTGTCGAACGTCCGGCAATTGGGCTTCGCGCTTCATGTGCGGGCGGCCGACGAGGAGGGAATGGTTCTGCCAGGCCACGATCCTCCATGGTCGCAGACCCTGCGCGCCTATTACGACAGCAACGATGTGTACCTGTGCCCGGAGGCCAGCAAGCCCGGGCCGCCAGCCTACGTGCAGCGCACGCCGTTCGAAGCCTGGGAGCACTCCAGGTATCACCCCGGCGGCCACATTGTTTGTAGCTACGGAGTCAACGGCTGGCTCGCCGGTACGCACCACACCCGAGAGTTGGCCAAATCGTGGGGCTGGGGCGAGATTGAGGACTTCCGGACTTTCAGCCGCAGGCATTGGTACTGGAGCGGGCGCGATCTGGACACGACGAGTCTCGTCCCACTGTTGGCCGACTGCGTTATGAGCGCAGCCCTGCCTG
>CP070782.1:601328-611265 GCA_020346325.1 Phycisphaerales bacterium | reverse complement strand
GCTTCGATCGCTCCCTTCAGACTGTCGGCGATCAGGCCGGACAACTCATAGTTCTTCTTCTGCATGCCGAACGTGCCCGAGAGACCGCAGCAGCCGGCGCCCAGATTGCTGAGACCCACCTTGAAAACGTCGTGCAGGAGCTTCAGCGACACGGCATCGTCACCCACGGCACTGAGATGGCACGGCAGATGATAGACAAACGCCTCCCCCACCGGTTTGGTCGGCATCTTAAGCTTCTGCTGCGCATGCAGTTCGGCCAGGTAGTTCATCAACTCCACCGTATTCTGCGAGACCAGAACGGCATCCGCGCCGGTCACATAGTGACGCAGTTCCTGGCGCAGGCATAGCGCCGCACTAGGCTCGGAGCAGACGATCTTGTAGCCGGCCCGAACCGCCTCGGCCAGATGGCGCACGCTGTAGGCCAGATCGCTCCGGGCGGTCTGGACGTCGCCATAGACGATCGCCGGCAAGGGAGTCGGTCGTTGCGGCGGCAGGACGACCTCGATATTGTTGTGGTGCAACACGTCGAGGACGGCAAAGCCCAGTTCGTGATCGTTGTAGTTGGCGTAAGTATCGACGAAATACGCCACTTTGTCGACCCGAGTCTCCAGCGGTTCCAGCGCCGCCAGATACTTCTGCCCGGCCTTCAGGAACGCGCTGCGCTCAAATGCGGGCATGTCCCTGCGTCTATCGAGGCCGACGCCTTTTTCGAGGGCCCATTTGAACGGTGGCAGCTTCATGAACGCGTTGGACAGCGGTGCGAAGGCGCTGCCCATCATGCTCAAGTAGCGATTGCGACTCAACGCCATCTCCGCCCGCCGCAGGCCCCGGCGCCGGACATATTCGGCCCGGGCCGCCGCCATCAGCGGGGAGATCTGGACTCCTGAGGGACATTCCTGCTCACACATCTTGCAGTTGACGCACAGATCGAGGAACTTGCGGAACTCGGGCGATTCGAAATCCTTCTCATCCATCTGCCCCGTAGCCCAGTAGTTCAACAGATTGGCTTTGGCACGCGAACTGCCCAGCTCATCGCCCAAAGCCCGATAGACCGGGCACATGCGCAACGCCGGGTCACGACTCAGACACACACCGCACCCATAGCACTGCTCGAACTCCAACTCGAGTTCGTGATCGCCGAAATGCATCTCCGACTTCGCCCGCTCGGGCTGCACGTGATGCTGGCGACGCAGGTTCTTGATCAGGACGTCCGGATCGTCGTTGAGGATCTTGCCCGGATTCAGTAGGCCGGAAGGATCGAAGATGGCCTTGACCTTCTGGAGAATCTCGTAGAACGCATCACCGTATTGGCGGCGAACGAAGGCGGCCCGCAGCAATCCGTCGGCATGTTCGCCACTGATGGAGCCGCCGAGCGACCAGGCCAGCGTGTAGACGTCCTCGGCGATGGCCTTCATACGCTCGACGTCTTTGGGGTCGCCCAGGTCCAGGTAGGGGCGCACGTGCAACTCGCCGTCTCCGGCGTGCCCGAAGAACGTCATGCCCATGTCATACGTCTTGCCGATTTCCTGGAGGCCGGCGATGTAGTCGGCCAGGCGGGTGTGATCGACGCTAACGTCTTCGATGATCTCGGCCGGATGGGCCCGGCGCCGCGTGCGGTAGAGCAAGGGCCCCGCGTCTTTGCGCGACTTCCAGATGCGCGCCTGGTCGGCCGGCGACGTAACGATCGTGCGGCCCTGAGCGCGGTTGCCGACGGCCCGGTCCGTAGCGTCGAGCTTCTCTCTGACCTGCGTCTCGGAATCCCCCACGTGTTCCACCAGCAGAACTGCCGCTGCGCCGGCCGGAAGAATATCACGATATTGAGGCAACTGATCGAACGCCATGTTGATCAGGCTCTCTTCCATCAATTCGCACGCCGCCGGCTCGGTCCCAACGATGGTGGGCACGGTCTTGGCCATGCGGTCCAGGGAATCGAATTCCAGTTGCAGTAACCCCTTGGCCTTGGGCAGCGCGACCGTCCGCAAGGTGATCTTCGAGAAAATCACCAGCGTGCCCTCGGAACTGGCCAGCATCCGGGCCAGATCGATCTTGCCACCGTGACAAACCCCGGCGATGTTGTAGCCACTGCGATTGCGTTTTGAGGCCGGCAGGGCCTTTTCGATGGTCGCCTCGTTCTCGCTCAGCAGCGAGAAGCACTCTTGGGCCAAGATTCCGACGCGGTCCCCGGTCGAGGTCCGGGCGTCGACTCCGTTGGCAAATTCGACGACATGGCCGTCGGCCAACACCGCTTCGATGCGCTCGACGTACCGGCCCATGTGGCCGTACTGAAGCGAGTGGGCGCCGGTCGCATTGTTGGCCACGCAGCCCCCAACCGTCGCGCGGTTGGCGCTGGAAGGATCGGGCCCGATCTTGCGCCCGTATTCGGCCAGACGCTGGTTCAACTCATCGAGAACCACGCCGGGCTCGCAGGTCACCGTGGTCGCGTCGGGGGCGATATCAACGATCCGATTCATGTGGCGAGTCATATCGAGCACGATGCCGGCGCAAAGCGATTCGCCGGCCAGACCGCTGCCCGCCCCGCGGGCCGCGACGGCCAGGCCGTGCTGCGCCGCGTAGCGTACGACGGTGGCAATGTCAGCGACGTCGCGCGGCGCCACCACGCATTGCGGCACGATGCGGTAGCTGCTCGCGTCTGTACTGAACGCGACGCGGTTGATGATATCGGTGAACACTTCGCCTTGGATGTCTCGCGCCAGTTCGGCAGCCAGTTCAGTTGGTGTTTTGGTCGTCATGATGAAGTACAGGCCGCGAAAAGGCCTCCGGTTGCCTGAACCTCCCTGGTTTATTTCTCGAAATCACGCGGCAGGAATTGCGACTGCGCGACGACCCCGCTCATACGCAGAACCGCCAGATCGTCTTCACTGACCTGGCCATGAATGAACTGCTGGACAGTGGGGTGCGGGTGACTGCGAATCTGGTCGGCATCACCGTCCGCGATGATTCGGCCGTTGTGCAGCATAATGATGCGGTCGCCCACTTTGTAGGCACTCTTCATGTCGTGGGTAACCACCACACTGGTCACGTTCAGATCCCCCTCCAGTTTGAGGACCAGTTCGTTGATGATGTCGGAGCGAATCGGATCCAGACCCGTGGTCGGTTCATCATACAGAATGACCTCCGGATTCAAGGCGACAGCCCGGGCCAGGGCCACGCGCTTGCGCTGCCCGCCGGAAAGGTTGGCCGGGAAGTAATTCTGGAAACCGTCCAGACCCACCATCGCCAGCTTGGCCTTGACCACCTCCTCCATCGCCTTGCGCGTGACGTCGCGGTGGTGCTGACGGATGGGAAACATGATGTTCTCGGCCACACTGAGGCTGTCGAAGAGTGCCCCTTCCTGAAACAGATAGCCGAAATGGGTGCGAATGTCGTCCAGATCGTGCTCGCTGAGGCGATCGATACGCTGATCCCGGAAGTAGACCTCGCCGGCCGAGGGTCTCTGCAAGGCGATGAAGTGTTTTATCAGCACGGTCTTGCCGCAGCCGCTCGGACCGATGATCACCGTGGTCTTGCCCTTCTCAATGGCCAAAGAAACGTTGTCGAGAACCAACTTGCTGCCGAATCTCTTGGTGAGATTCCGCACCTCGATCACGGTCTCGACGGGCCCGTCTTGCCCCCCCTGATCTGCCTGATCGTTCCATTCATCCAAGGTAAGCGCTCCCGGAATCAATGTGACCACCCGCCAACGACCCTTCTGGGGTCATCCCACGAGACTCTTGAGAGGCCAGAAGGTCAGGTAGATGCTCTTGAACGTCACCGCCAACGCGAAATCCAAAGCCAGAATCGAGATGAAACTGGCCACAAAGGCGTCGGTGCAGGCCTGTCCCACACCGTGGGCCCCCTCCTTGCAGGTAAATCCCTTGTAGCAACTGATCAGGGCAATTGCGCCACCAAAGAAGAACCCCTTGATCACGCCAATCGACACGTCCCACAGTTCCACGCCGTAAGCGCTGAAGTTCCAGTAGGCCCGGCTGTTGATTCCCAGTTGCAGGAAGCTCACCAGCGCTCCTCCTACGACACCCATCAGGTCGGCGTAGATGATCAACACCGGCGTCAACATCAGGCACGCCAGCAGTCGGGGCGCCACCAGATAGCGAATCGGATCAGTACCCATACTGCGGATGGCATCGATTTGTTCGGTTACGTTCATGGTGCCCAGCTCGGCGGTCAGAGCCCCTCCGACGCGCCCGGCCAGCATGACAGCCGCCAATACAGGTCCCAGTTCCTTCACCACCGAGATGTTGATCAGAACCCCGAGGTGCTCCTCCAACCCCATGCCGGCCAGTTGATCGTAGGCCTGGACCGCCAGTGTCATCCCTACGAAGGCGCCGGTGATCATGACCACGGGAACGCTGCGAACGCCGATGATGTTCATCTGCGTCCAGACCAGGGGAAAAGTCTGTCGCCGAGCACAGCTTCGAGCCGAGGTGGTAATCGCCCGCCAAGCGAATCGTCCGAGACGCCCCGCATTGATCATGTCCTGGATAGCTTTGGCTCCCAGCGTTGCTATCATCGCGGTCATCCCATACGTAAGGCAAGGTGCATCGAGCGGTCGAGTCCGGTTCGAGCCGCCGTGTTCAGGCCGTTTGTACCACCGCCGCAATCGGTTGTCAAGGGCAGGTGTCAGGTCATCGACCTTCCGGGTCCGACCGGTGTCGTGGATGGAGTCGCTACCGGGCCTGCGGCTCCTGGAAAACGGAAACAGTGTTCTTACCGGCTTGCTTGGCGCTGTACAAGGCCAGGTCGGAGCGACTGGTAATATCTTCCGGGTTGGCGTCGGCGCCGTATTGTCCCACGCCAATGCTGATTGACAGGCCAATCTCCTCGCCGTGCCACTCGACGGGAGCCCGTCCGACGGATTCCACGATACGCCGGGAAACCAGGGAGGCCTCCTCCAGGCCGGTATTGGGCAGGATCACGGCGAATTCGTCGCCCCCATAGCGGGCGGGCAGGTCGATCTGGCGAATGCACTCTCTGATCCGGCGGCTGATCTCCCGGATGACCTTGTCACCGGCCCGGTGTCCGTAGGTATCGTTGATCTTCTTGAGATTGTCGATGTCGGCCATGATCATGGAAATTATCCCGCCGTAACGACGTGACCGCCACAACTCGCGTTCCAGCGCCTCATAGAATGTCTTGTGGTTCATCAGTCCGGTCAGACCGTCTCTCGTGGCCTGACGCTGCATCTTCTCGAACAGCTTGATGTTGCCGATCGAAGCGCCGATCAATTGCCCGAACAATTCGATCAGGGCAATGTCCTCCCGGCTGAAACTGTTGGGTTCCACTTTGTCCGCCAGATTCAGCACGCCCACGACGCCGTCGTGACAGATCAGCGGTACGATCGCGCAGTTCGTCGTACGGTAGTTCTCAGCAAAGGCCCGCTGAGACCGCTTGATGACCGGTTTGCGGTGCGTGTCAATGTCACCGGTCAGAATCAACTCCCGGCTCTTCACCGCCAATACCATGGGAGATGGCGGAGTTTGATTCAGCGAAACGATTTTGTTGATGGGGAATGGATGATTGTGCCGAACCAGATGGAGAATGCCATTAGCTTCGTCCAACGCATACAGAGACGCAAAAGCCGATCCTACCACCAAGGGGATCTTGTTGACACAGACGTCGGCGATGCGGTCGGTATCCAGACTGTTGATCTGGCGTGCCAGAGGCGTCACCCGTTCGAGGAGCGAGACCTTGGGCTGACCGCGTGACATCGGGTCTTCAGCTTTGTTGATCCGTTTTGCCATTTAGAAACACACCGGCCCACTGTGAAGAATCTGACACCTTTGTTCCGACACGGAGCTTATCGTCCATTCCCTCGACGTAATTCGCAAAAAAAATGCGCCCTCGGCCATCGCCCGGCGAAACTCGGGTCGCCGCCCCGGCAACACACCCAAGCCCCCTGAAGGCAGAATGTTATAGGTCCTCGGGCGACGCAAAGATCGCCCGTTTGCCCTCCCGGGAGCAGACCAACGGTCACCCCGAGGAAGTTTTTTGGGGAAAAAGACCAAAAGCAGTTGACAGGCCGACAAACGCCTTTTACATTTTGCAAAATGTAAATGGCGTTACGGACCTTCGGCGGTGAAGGCGGGTCTTCCCGATGGTCGCGTGAGGTCGGATGTAGTCGGCCCGATGGGCCTGGCCCCTCGGCAAACCGACAAACTTGTTTAAACCGTTACGGGGCGGGAGAGCACAATGAAGGCGACGCATCTCTGGGTCCCGTGTGGGTTTCTTTGGTCGGGTATAGTGACATGAGTGTGGGTGACAGTAGCAGCGTCTTTCTTCATTCAGGTTTTCTTGCGTGCGCGTGGATCTCGCCAACTCAAGGGAGCCAAATTCCTGGCCTGCCTGTTGCCCTTCCCTGCTGGACCGCCGATCACTTAAAGGATGAGCCTGCGATATGAGTTGGGAGAAGTCTGGTCAGCGTCTACAGGTTCCGGCGAAACGCTATCGCATTGGCGAACTCGTCCGCTACAGTCCGTTTTCGCGGCAAACGATTCACAACTACACCATTATGGGTCTCATTCGGGAAGCGGAGTGGACAGAGGGTGGACATCGGCTATACGACGAGACGGTCTTTGACCGGCTTTCGCGCATCATGGAACTCAAGGAAAGCATGAGCCTGACCGAGATACGCCGTGTCCTCAACGAGGAAGAGAGGGCGATGAACGGACAACCGTACGCACCGCGTACCTTGTCCCCTCTTGAGCAGCCTACCCTCCCGCCGCGTCCACGGACGCCGGGTTCAGACGGAAAGGACTTCATGACGCCCGATACCACGTGATTGAGCTGTTCGGCTATCGCGTTTGCTGACAAAACGCATATCCCCATCAGTGTTGGTGTTTCGGTGGGAATTCGAGGAAGACCGAAAGGATCAAGGATGATGCACACGGCTTCGTCACAAGCAATCTGGTTGGACTGTCAATTCGTTCGTGCACTTCGATCACCCGGGATCGCACCCGCGGCGACAGGCCGCGGGGTGGCCACAGAACCCGGCAAACCTCTGTCGATGCACTCTGCTTCCCAACACAACGCAAACGGCACGATCTGAGATTTTCGTCGAAGGAGTACGCATGGAGTTCTCATCGCACATTCCGGACAATCTTAGCGAACTGCTGGTGAAGATCGTCCAGTTCACCGAGCGCCGCCGCGATGTCCTATATGAAAACATCCACAACACTCGGACACCCGGATTCACGCCCCGCGACATGCCGGTGCCCGAGTTTGTACCCATACTCAACGGCGCTATCGCCGAGCATTTGCAGCATCAGCGACTGCTCTTTTGTGACAGCGAGAACATCAGATTCGGCAAGAACACCGTGATGGACATTACGCCGGTGCCGGATCCACCCGCCCAAGCCCTGCTTCAGGACAATCGAGACGAGTACATCGAGCTCCAGATCGGCAAGCTGCTGGAAAACTCACTGAACCGAAAAGTCGCCAAGGAACTCTTGCGGCTCAAGGGCGGCCTGTCATCGACCCTGGCCGAATTGTCAACAAACATGAATGAAATTCCCGAGGGCGTCCCGTTCGACGATTCCGCCAATCCTGGGAATGACACCGCTTGATTTGGAAAGACCTGCCTGGCTCAATGGGAAATCACGCCGTCAATTTGAAACAGGTATCAGAGAGCCGTCGCCCCGCCGGCCGTGTCCTGGCCGTCACCAGCGGAAAAGGAGGCGTTGGTAAGACCAATGTCAGCACCAATCTCGCGTTGTGCCTGGCAGCCGCCGGGAAACGTGTCCTCCTGCTGGACGCGGATATTTCACTCGGCAACCTCGACCTCGTGATGAACATCCGCAGCAAATACAATATCTCCCATGTGCTCAGCGGCTACAAACGCCTGGAGGACATTATTCAATCCGGGCCCGAGGGTCTGCGCATCATCTGCGGGGCGTCCGGCCTGGATCAGTTGGCCGACATCAGCGACTACGAGCAGCACCGGTTGCTGGAACATCTCGCGGGTTTGCAGGACGAAACCGATGTGATCCTCGTCGACACGGCGGCCGGCATCGCCAGTTCCGTTGTAAGCTTCTGCATGGCGGCCGATCAGGTGCTGGTGGTGACCACCCCGGAGGCGGCGGCCATGACCGACGCCTATGGCATGATCAAAGTGCTGGTCCGAAAAGGCTACGAAGGCCCGATAAGCGTCGTGGTCAACATGGCGCAGAGCGTCGCCGAGGGAAAACGCACTTATCAGCGCCTCGCCGATGTGGCCGGGCGTTTTCTGCAGGCCAACCTGTACTACGCCGGGACGCTACTCAAGGACGAGCGCCTCTGTAGGGCCGTTCGAGCGCGTACGCCGGTCGTCCTGGCCTATCCCAAGTCGCAGATCACCTCGTCGTTTACCGCCCTGGCAGCCCGACTCGGAGGGCTCCAATGGGATAAGCATGGGCAGAATGGTTTTTTCCGGCGACTGATTCGTTGGTTGAGCTAAAGTTCCGCAGCACGAGGCCGATAATGAATTAGCTAGGATTCTAGTTTTTCGACCGGTGGGTGATGCAAAACAGGCAGAGGATGATTGTGCAAGACAGTGCCGCACAACTGATTGGAGCCGCGACACGTAACGGAGACGACCTGTGAAGACGCAGACAGCCACGCAGACCGATGAAAAGCTTACCATTGACATGATCTGGGATCAGTTTCACAAGGGACATGAAGACTGCTACCGCAACATGCTCATGGAACACTACCGGGACCTGGTTCGCTACGCGGCTGAGCGGCTCCATAGCAAACTCCCGGATAAGGTCGAGTTGGATGACCTGATCAGTGCGGGCATTTTCGGTCTGATGGATGCCATCGACGCGTATGACCCGGAACGAGGCGTGAAGTTCGAGACCTATTGCGCTCCTCGCATCAAAGGATCGATCCTCGACGAGCTGCGCAGCATGGACTGGGTGCCGCGTCTGGTTCGCGCTCGGGCCCACCAACTCTCCAAAGCCACGCATGCCCTCGAGATGCACCTGGGACGCAAGCCCGACGAACACGAGCTGGCCGAAGAGTTGCAGATGGACATGACCGAGTTCGCGCGACTCCAGCGCGACGCCAACGCCGCCAGCCTCGTCTCTCTCAACACCAAGTGCGGCGATGGCGATGGCGAGAAGGATGTCTATGAAATCGACGTCATCAAGGACAGTCGCAGCGAAGACCCCCTGCTCGAAGCCCAGAAACGCGACCTGAAGAACCTGCTGACCAAGGGACTGACCCGAGCCGAGCGGCTTATCATCGTGCTCTACTACTACGAGGAGATGACGATGAAGGAAATCGGCGCGACGCTGGATCTATCGGAATCGCGCGTCTCGCAGATGCATTCCTCCATCGTAGCCCGGCTCAAGGCACAGATGAACACCCGCAAGAAGGAATTCGCGGTCGAGTAAGGGCCGCTCTCTTTCAACATCTCCGGTCGAGCCGCTCGGCCAGCATGCGGCCCGATCTGTCAGAAGCGTCCCCCCAACGCCCTACCTTACCGCGCCGGTGAGAACATCCCCACGAATCCACCCCCCGCGTTCATCTTGATGCTCAGAGACGTAGAGGCTTGCACGGCCCCCTCCGTGCGTACCAAGCTATCGGGCCTCGCAGGGTCGTCGGCTAGTTGCACCGAGGCATATGGGCCGCGGCCCAGGAAAGAGAGATTCAGCTCATACGAGCGCTGCGGTCCGCCGTTAATGATTCCGACAAACCAGACATCGCCCCGGCGCCGAGCCATCACCGCCAGATCGCCGATGGCTCTGCCCGCCAGGACGCGCGTCTCATCCCACACGGAGGGAATGGCCTTGAACAGATCGACAGCATTAGACTTCAGATAGAGCTCCGGCTTGTCGGCGTAGAACATCACGGGCGACGTGTAGCAGATGGTGGTCGCCAGTTGCAGGGCGAACGTCGTTCCCTTGAGCGTATCGACATTAAACGTACAGGGCGTGAAATC
>CP070782.1:598679-601228 GCA_020346325.1 Phycisphaerales bacterium | reverse complement strand
GTACAATCCTCGAGTCCGCAGGCAACAAGCCTCCACAGACTCCCCGGAAGCGAGGAGTTGGAGCGCAAACCGTTCTCCGTGGTCACGACCAAGCACGCGGTGTGTTCCCGCGACTCAATCGCAGGCGCTAGGAGGAAGAACGATGTCGAAAGTGTTTAGGCGAACGTTCCGTGTTCGCTGGTGCGAAGTAGACCGCACCGGTCAGGTGGGGATTGCCAACCACCTGCGCTACTTGGTAGAAGCCGCGTGGGATTGGGGGGCTACGGGCGGGCTGGGGGTAGACGACGTTGACACGCTGGGGCAGATCTGGGTCATTCGGGAAACAGAAGTCAGCATCCTACGTTCACTGCGATACAACGACGTCTTTGACTTTACCATCTGGATGCTCCGGTGGCGCCGGGTCCGTGGTACACGGGCGTTTGAACTCAAGCACAGGGTGACCGGGGAGATCATTGCCCTGGGGGCACAGGAAGTAGCCTGCCTGGATGCCCAGACCCTGCGTCCCACCACCCCACCGCCGTACCTCGACGAGCATTTCCGGCTCGACAATCCCCCGGTCATACCACAACGGCGCTTTCCGCGCGTTCCCTCTCCTCCAAGAGCCGCCTTTGTGATGGAGCTCCAGGTGGAAGCGCAAGACGTGGACCTGTCGGACATCGTCAACAACGCTGTCTATGCTGCTTACGCAGAGGATGTCGCCGCACGGGCACTGGCCGCGACCGGGTGGACGCCCCAGCGCTTCAAAAGTCAAGGACTTGCGGTGGTCACCCGGCGGTTCCACATACAGTACCAGGCTCCGGCGGTGTGGGGAGACCGCCTGAGCATCGTCACCTATCAGCTCGAACTGGGCAAGAGCGGTGGAGTTCGCTATGTAGCCGTCCAGCACGCGCCTGAAGGAACGGGCATCATCGAATGTGTCATGGATTGGAGCCTTGTTGACCGCTTAAGTGGAGAAGAGCAGCCCTTGCCGGACTCCCTGGCCCATGCGCTCGAGGCCGAGCTGGCAATCCCCAGCTGACCTCGCCACATGGGTCGCCGCCACGGGGTGGTTGGACCTCATCCTACTCTCGACAGCGAAACCGCACCTTGAAATCGGCGTACGTCGGCCGATTCCTGGCGCGATCGGTTGCCCGAAGGAACGCCGCATTCTGAACGCGTTCGAATCGTTCCCACTTGGCTCTCGTCTGGCAAAGATCCGCTCGATCAAGCCGTCATGCTGTGCCCTTCTCTCCTGGACGTTTACGGGCAAGCAGCCAGAGGTAGGGCACCTCGTGGCTCCCTTCCGCCTGGACCTCGACGGCGCTTTCGAGTAGCCCAAATCCTGCTTCGTCGATGAGGTGCTTCATCGTCTCAGGATCAAAGCAACTGAAGAACATCGGCACACCCAGCCACTCGCCGATGACATCATCGTACTCACCTGCCTCCATGCCGATGAGCAAGAACCCCTCCGCGCGAAGCCACTTGTAGATGCGCCGCAGGATGGTCGCGTGCTCATTTCGTGGAATGTGTTCCAGTGCGTAGAAAGAGATCACCGCGTCGAAAGAGTCGGCAGCGAATTCTACTGTGGCGGCGTCTCCGTGAAGGAAGCAGCCAGTAGGAACGTTTCGGCGCGCAAAGTCGATCTGCGTCTGGGAAACATCGACGCCGGTAACCCGGTGCTGCTTTGCGATTTCGACATCGGCCGGAACACCCGACCCGCAACCCAGGTCGAGGATGGACGAGCCGGGCTCCAGCCGGTTTACGAGCTTCTGGAGCCATCGCATTCGGGGCCAGTCTATCTCCCCCTCAAGACGAGCGTAGGCCTGCGCTATCCGGTTGTAGCCCTCTTCAACGACCCGCCTGGCATGCCTGGAATCAGATGCGCGATTCTTTATGGCGTCCTCCTCGCGTTGGGCCCCCACGCCGCCATCGCTTGCGAAAAAAGCACTCATTCGCCAAAGTCATCCGGGTCCTGCTCGCCGGTCATAGCCGCGGTTCGGCCTGCAAGCGGATTGAGCGCCACCACCCCATAGCCCTTGCAGACAGTCCCTCAAGTGGGGAAACAAGCAGTGTCCTCCGGTCCCATTCTGCGAAAACGCGACGCTTCCGAGAAACCAGAACTCATTGTACACCCACTGGGACAAGGGCGCAACACGGTGATCGTGTTGATTGCCCACAAATCGGCAAGTCTAGACCTCCGAGATTTTCATGCGTTTTCAGCGAGTTTCCAGCTCTGCAGGTTCCTGATTGAGGCAGCTTGGCGTGGTGTCCGACGAAATCTCGGAGGTCTTTGCAGGATCTGGGTAATCACCAAGGTGATCGCGCATGCTGTGCCGTCCTATGAATGGTCATCGATTCCTGTAGACCGGCCAGGTAAGAGCAAGGATGAGAGGCCCGTGCGTGCGGTGAACGGGTAGCCAATCCCTGACCGATCTGCTGCTGCGATGCCCGCGGTTGCACCCTTGCGTTTGCTTGGCAAAAGGTCCACTCTTTGATATAATCTGCGCAATTCAGAACGTGGAACTGTGGGCATGGAGTGGCAGAATGCCTCAATGCCCGCCGAGGAGTCG
>CP070782.1:591569-598579 GCA_020346325.1 Phycisphaerales bacterium | reverse complement strand
TGACTCTGGAAGAAAAAGCCTTCCAGATGGTGCACGAAGCCCCGGCCATCGAGCGCCTGGGCGTCCCGGCCTACAACTGGTGGAACGAGTGTCTGCACGGCGTGGCCCGAGCCGGGCGTGCGACGGTGTTTCCGCAGGCGATCGGCATGGCCGCGACCTTCGACGATGAGATGCTGCTGCGCGTCTCGACCGCGATCTCCGACGAGGCGCGGGCGATGTACCACGCGGCCATCGCGAAGGACTACCGCCTGCGTTACGGCGGCTTGACCTTCTGGACGCCCAACGTCAACATCTTCCGCGACCCGCGCTGGGGCCGAGGCCAGGAGACCTACGGCGAAGACCCGTACCTGATGAGTGTGATGGGCACCGCGATCGTTAAGGGCCTCCAGGGCACGCATCCGCGCTACCTCAAGACCGCCGCCTGCGCCAAGCACTACGCCGTGCACAGCGGGCCGGAAGAGTTGCGGCACGTCTTCAACGCCCAAGCCAGTCCCAAGGACATGTATGAGACCTATCTGCCCGCCTTCAAGGCGCTGGTCGATGCGAAGGTCGAGGCGGTGATGTGCGCGTACAACCGCACCAACGACGAGCCCTGCTGCGGTAGCAAGACGCTGCTGGGCGAGATCCTGCGGAAGCAATGGGGCTTCGAGGGTCACATTCTTTCGGACTGTTGGGCGCTGGTCGATTTGCACGCCGGGCACAAGGTCACGAGCACGCCCGCCGAGTCGGCCGCGATGGCGCTCAATCACGGCGTCAGCCTCAACTGTGGCAGCACGTTCCCCTACCTCGTCGAGGCGGTTGAGAAAGGTCTCGTCACCGAAGAGACCATCGACAAGGCGCTGAAGATCCAGTTACGGACGCGCTTCAAGCTGGGCACGTTCGATCCACCGGAGATGAATCCGTACGCCAACATTTCTCCCGACGTGATTCGCTGCCAGAAGCACCAGGCCCTGGCCCGCGAAGCCGCGACCAAATCCATCGTCCTCTTGAAGAATCGCAACAACGTGTTGCCTCTGAAGAAGGACATGCGGTATCTTTATGTCACCGGGCCCTGCGCGACCAGCGTCGATGCGTTGATGGCCAACTACTACGGCGTCAGCGACGAGATGGTGACGATCCTCGAGGGCATCACGGGCAAACTCGAGCCGGGCAGCTTCATTCAGTACAAGCAGGGCTTCCTACTGGACCGCGAGAACATCAACCCGATCGACTGGACCACGGGCGACGCGAAGGCGGCCGATGCGATGGTGGTCGTGATGGGCATCACGGGCATGCTCGAAGGCGAGGAAGGCGAGTCGATCGCGTCGCCGCACAAGGGCGACCGTGAAGACATCGGCCTGCCTCCCAATCAGGTCAGCTTTCTGCGAAAACTGCGGCGTGGCAACAGCAAGCCGATCATCGTCGTACTGACGGCCGGCAGTCCGCTGGCGATTCCGGAAGTGCACGAGTTGGCCGATGCCGTTCTTTACGCGTGGTATCCGGGCGAGCAAGGAGGCCGGGCCGTGGCCGATTTGATATTTGGCGACGTCGCGCCGTCCGGAAGGCTGCCCCTGACCTTCCCGAAATCGGTCAAGCAGTTGCCGCCGTATGAAGACTATTCCATGGAGGGCCGCACCTATCGCTACATGACCGAAGAGCCGCTGTACCCGTTCGGGTTCGGACTCAGCTACACGCAATTCGAGTACAGCGATCTGAAACTCAGTCGCGCCCGCATCAAGTCCGGAGAGGCGACCGTCGCGACCGTGACAGTGAAGAACGTCGGTGCGGTCGCCGGCGACGAGGTGGTGCAGCTCTATCTGACCGACGTGGAAGCGTCGGTGCGGACACCCATCGCGGCGCTGAAAGGCTTTGCGCGAATCACCTTGCAGCCTGGACAGCGGCAGACCGTGACGTTCCCGATCAGGCCGGAGACGCTGGCCCTCGTCGACGAGAATGGTGACAGCCGGCTGGAACCGGGTGAGTTCCGCATCACCATCGGCGGCTGTTCCCCGGGACCGCGGGGTCTGGCGCTCGGGGCGGCGCGGCCCGTGCAGGCGACTTTGACAATGCAATAGCGGAGCGGTCTCCTGCCAACGGATTTACCCGCATGGGCTAAAGGCCATCCTACGGGTCCGGGTATTGGCGGCGCAGGGCGCGAAGTTCGGCTCGCGTGATGGGCAGCATACTGCCGTGCTTGGCGCCGTCGGGCGTAACGACGTCAATCCTGGCGAAGTCGACGAAGTTCGTCGTCTCCCAGGCCTCCAGCGGGCTGTGAAACGGATCGCCATAGACGTACCACTTGTCCTGGCCGATCAAGCGGATCACTTCAGGGCCTTCGATCGGCCGGGTCTGATCGGACAGAAGGTCACGACCATAGCCGGACTTGGCGAAGCTGTCCTGCGTCGGATCGAGACTCGTGACGGTCGCGAGCCGGTTGCCCAGGCGATCGTCGACGTCACCGGGCTTGTGAAACCCGTAGTAGGTCCCTTGGTATTCGACAATCGTCAGATCGATGTCGTGAATCCCGATATCGTACCAGACGGCTGAACGTTCCGGCGTGATATCCGTCCAGTCCCTGGTCGTGACATAATGTATCGCGTTGTGCCCCTCGTGGATCGAAGCCCAGTGCACGTAGAACAGATCTTCGCTCTGCGAATAGAAGAACTCGGGCGCCCAGGCGCGGACCTTGTTCGGCTCGACCACATCAATGGGGCCACCCGTCCAATGAATCAGGTCGGGCGATTCCCAGTGGAAGATGGTGGGATGGTCCCAGCCCTTGGTGTGGACCATGTGGAACGTGTCCTTGACCCGGCTGACGTAGGGGTCGCGCAGGCGGGCGTTCGGATCGAAGACGGGCTGGCCGCCATTGAGGGCCTGCCAGTGGCGAGCATCGTCACTGACGGCATAGAACAACTTCTCTTCCGGCCCGAAGTAGGCCATGAGATACGCGCTGTACTTGGCCGCATCGGCGCGTCCGACGACCGCGATGAGGCTGAGAATCAGTAGAACGGGATATTGGCATCGCATGGAAACCTCTGTTCTTCGACGACGATATTATTCTGCTCTGGCGAGCGGCCGCGGCCCTGCGGCGCCCCGGGCCGCGACGCCGACGCGCCCGAACCCGTAGTAGAAGAAGTAGCTGCTGCCGAACTCGCGGACCAGGCGGTTCAGAGTGGCCTGCTGGTTGCCTGACTGGAGGGAGCGACTGATCTGGAGAAACGATTGGTAGCGCTTATAGGTGGCGAGACTGATACCCAGTGCCGCCGGATCAATCGGCTCGTGCCGCATGGTGCGCCAGATCAGCAGGGCCTCTTCGAAGTAGGTCGGCATGCCCTCGTAGTCGAAATCAGCCAGGCGATCCAGATTCGCGATGACCTTGTCGAGCTGGCGCGTCAGCAGGTAAGAGGCCATCAGGTATTCGAAGGCCATCCGATTGCGCGGGTTCTGCTCCAGCAGTCCGGTCAGAATCTGCTCGACGGACCCGCCGTATGTCACGCCGTAGGGGTCGGTGGGCACGCAGGAACGAATGCGCTCGATCCAGGCGGCGCGCTGCGGCGCGAATCCTCGATCCAGGCCGTTCAGCATCTCACGTGCCGTGTTGCCGTAGATCGGGTCTTTCAGCAAGACATTGAGATACACCCGGGCGGTTTCTGCCTGGCCCTTGATGATCTGGATCCAGGCCAGTTTCTCGAGCACAAGCGCGAGATTGCCGTCGGTGGCCAGCAGTTCCCCCGCCATCTTCTCGGCCGTGTTGAGATTACCGAGTTCGGTGAACAGCTCACACAGTTGGAGCTGCGTCAGCGACGAGGGACGCCTCTCGCGCGTCAGAAGCAGCGCATGTGGATTCTGCGGAAAGGAGAACATTTCGTAGGGCAGCCGGCCCGTATGGTACAGGGCGCGGTTGATGTCGTGGTTGCAGGCGATGTTGGCCTTGCCCTTGGGCAGGTCGCGGGCCAGTTCGAGCAGTCGCGACCACTGCTGCTGCCGGGCACAGGCGTTGATCTGCACGGCATCCTTCCTGGGCCCGTCATAGGCCAAAGCCAACCCCACGGCCAATACCAGGACCGGCAACAGCAGCGCGACGCCCCGCCGGCCGAACACCAAAGCTCTGCTTCGCGGCTCACCCTTCTTGTCCCTGGTCTTACCGGCCCGGCGCGTCTCTTTTCGAGTCCAGGCCATCTTGCCCACCAGCATCACAGCCACGGCGACCGGCACGAACGCATACAACGTAGCCAGCAGCATCCGCGATGACATTTTCATGCCGGCGGTCAGATCTGCGGAGAACGGCGTCGCGACCCGCAGCGCCGTGCGGAACGGCAGCAGATAGACGTATTCGCTCAGCCCTCGGATGAGAACCACACTCGCCACGATCACGAACACACTTGGCCACCACCGGCGGCGGACGAAGAGCGAATAGATCGCCGTCATGATGGCGAAGACGAAAACGCCACCGGCTCCCACAAGAGCGTATCCGACAACCACAAGCAGGCAATAGAGGGGCAGGCGCAGCGAAGCCCGATGCCATGGAAGGCGCTCGAAGGCCAGCGAAAACAGCAATCCCAGTGACACCGTCAGACAGGCACCGAGCGGATGACGATACTGGGCGACCAGCAGCAGAACGCAAATCGCCGGCAGACAGACGAGGGCCGGCGTACGGGGCAGGCTCGCATAGGTGAAGTGCCGCTCGACCAACACGGCGACAAGCAGGGCCGCCAGCGTGACAATCAGCGCGCCGGCCCATGCATGGTGGTACCACTGCGAGAGGTATCCGGACAGATAGACCACGAGCCCGCCGGGCATGCCGAGCGACTGTCTGAGAAAAAGCCAGCCGCTGGAGAATACCGGCACATCGGCCAGTACGGTGCCAAAGCCACGATAGAGCAGGCGCGAATCGACACCGAGCCACAAGTAGAGAAAGGCCGGGACCAGGAGCACCAACTGGCCGGCCCAGTATCGGCTGTGTCCTCCAACGTCGATTGCCTGACGAGACTTCACTTATTCACGCTCCTGCCAGGATTCGATCGGTTTGGCCTTGGGCGTCGCGCCGCTGATGGGGGCCTCGGCCACGATGGTCGCCGCTGAGCGCGCTGTGCGGGCGAGCGCTGCCCTGCCGGCTTTCACTTCGCCCTTGACCAGTTCCGGCGTACTGTGGGTTTCGAGCAACGCATCGTAGTAGCACGGGTCCTCTTGCGGCACGATGACCGGCTTGTGCGCCGTCCCCGTCTCATCGACGTAGCTGAGAAACGTTCGCGTGAAGAGCCCGCCCTGCCGTTTGCTACTGAAGGCAATCCACCGGCTGTTGCTTGACCAACTGTGCCACGATTCGGAATAGTTGCTGTTGATCGCGAGTTTGCGATACGTGCCGGCCGTCAGATCCATGAGGTACAGATCGCTGCTGGGCTGATAGATCGGGAAACAGCCGTACTGGCACATACAGAACAGCAAGAACCGCCCGTCCGGGGAAACACGCGGCAGGAGGATGCTCAGCCCCGTCTGCTCGGCCGACAGCACCGTCTCAACCGGCCCCCAAGTGTCAGTGGCCACGTCGTAGGAAACGCGGCACAGATCGTATTTGAGCTTTTCGTAATTCTTGGGCGGGACGGTGTCACGGTCTTCCCAGAGGATGGGCCCGCTACAGAAATACAGATACTTTCCATCGGGCGACCACGTCGGATAGGTCTCGAGCCGATCCTTGTCAGAGAACTGAGGCGGGCAGACCACTTCCCGGCGCTCGACCATATAGCAGGCCAGAGCCGAATCCAGATCGACCACGTCACGTACCTGCGGCCCGCCGCGATGGAAGAACTGGCGCACCTTGCTCAGCGAGTACACGGCCAGCTTGCCACTTGGATGCCAGGCGGTATAGCCCCACTTCGAGTCGATCTTCTCGACGGTGTTGCCCTGGGCCAGCAGCGTCGAGCTACCGTATTCGGCGCTGCGCAGGCCGATGGTCAGTGTCTCGGGTTCGTTGCCGACGAAGCTGTGACAGTTCAGACAGCCCTCGCCGAACGACCGCCCATGCAACACGACGGACGTGCGGTAATCGGCGAGACGACGCTGATAGATGCCGATGCTCTTCCACCAGTTGTAGATCGGTTTCATGAGCCGAAACACCAGCACGTCGTCGACATCCTCGGCGGCCACGGTGTTGGTGAGGCTCTGAAACTTCTTCCAGCCCCCGCCGGCCTCTTTGACGAAGACATCGACGGAAATCGTTTGGCCGCGGTTGGCCGCGAGCAGCGCGCGCCATTGCTTCAGAGGAATCCGCACTGCTCCGGTCTTGGAAGCGACGGCAATCGGCTTGCCTGTACCGGCGTGGATGTTCACCAGGTAAGCCTGCCCCGGTTCGAGCACCTGGAAGTTCAGCGGTGCGATGTTGGCCGGGATGACGGTCCCGAAGAAATCGGGACGGACGTCCGGATCACGGGCCACTTCCGTATACGCTTCGACCGTCTCCGGGGCGCAGGAAACCAGCCCGAAACTTAACGCAGCAACAAGGCTACACATGCCGGCGACGACTACGAATTGATTTGCCCTTCTGGCGTACGACATACCGAACGATGAACCTAAGGCTCCGCGCGCCTGTCGAGTTTGGTGAAGAAGTCGCGGAAGATCGGATCGCGACGCACGAAATAGACCGTGCGAATCAAATGGCGCGACTGGTCGAAACTGAGGGTGTAGTTGTCCGTCACGATCGGGCTGTGCACGAGGTTGGAGGGCAGCCAGGAGTCGTTGATCAGCCAAGCGATCGCGGTCATGTCCCAGAGCACCTTGGACCAGGCGAAATGGTCCTTGTGGTAGTCCTTGAAGATCTTCAGCAGGTAGTCGCCGATGGCGCCCCGGCCGGCCACGTAGCGTTCCATCTCGGGCACCGTGGTCGTCAAATGCGTCACAACGGGCGTGCAGGGCAACTGGACGAAGGGCACGCCGCAATCGAAGACCGTCCGGGACGCATTCAGGTCCTGGCGATAGTTGAACTCGTGCTGGTGAGGCCAGTGATGTCCGTTGCCGCCCAGCCAGACGACGACGAT
>CP070782.1:586118-591469 GCA_020346325.1 Phycisphaerales bacterium | reverse complement strand
GGATGACTTCGTCCATTTGAGATTTGAGATTCGCGCCGGGCCTGCGGCCCGGGCGTTCAGGCTTTGGTTTCGGCCGATGGTGCGGGCAGTGCTTCCGTCAGCGGCTGTGCGGGAGCGTGGGCGTCGGTTCCGGCTGCGTGCGAGATATAGGCCAGGGCCGTCTTCTGCATATCGACCAGCTTGTCGTGAAACAGGTTGATCTGGGTCAGCGTCCGGCTGTAGAGGAAGAAGAAGACGCCCGAGATGAATTCCGTTAACACGCCGGCCACGCCCGTCAGGTAGGCGGCGTTGAGGTTCTGATTGCCCGCCATCGTAAGATAGACACTCATTCCAATCGCCAGGGCGACAATCAGAAAGCCGGCGAGGGAGACGAACCGACTCAAATTGAAGCTCTGTTGCGCCTGCAATCGAGCCTGCGCCACGTACCCCTCGAGCGCCGAGACGTTGGTGAGCAGGACATACTTGTAGATCTCCGGTCCTGTGGCTTTCTCCAGCTTCTTTTCATAGGACCGCCTGTCATCATAGGACCGGTCGGCCGACGACAGCAATGTCTCAATGATCTTGATCGTTGGGCTGAGGAGGCTACGCCGCATTTGCCTGCTCCTTGAAAGCAGACGTCGAGGAGACAGTTTTGCAGGGTACGCGACGCGCGTTTTCGGGTCCGGCCAAACGGGGCGCCGTGCACACCCAACGAAGCTCCCGGGGTCTCGTCCCGGCAGCAGGGCCGCTACATCGGATGCCATTATCGCTCCCGACCGGCTCGGGGCCAAGGGAAAAGAGGGGCCTGAAATTGATTAAGGATTATTGATTGTTGACTATTTGCGGTAGCGGGGGCGGCTTCGTCAATTTGAGAGCTGAGATTGGAGATTCGAGGTGCCGCCGTCCGGCCTTCGGCCTACGGCCTACCGCCTCTGGCCTGATCTGGCGAAATCGGTTGCAATGGGGGGCCGATTGGGTAGACTCAGGGGGAACGGGGGGCGGGGGATGCGATGAGTTGGGGGTTGCGGTCGAGGTGACGGTTTGAAGGAGTGATTGTCATGACGAGGCGAACACGGCGAGAGTTTTTGCGGGAATCGATGTTTACGACGGCCGCCGCAGCGCTGGCTGGCGCGCCGATGATCAGCGGACGGGCCGCGGGCCAGTCGCGCAGTGCCAACGACAAGCTGCTGGTGGCGGTGGTCGGCTGCCGGAGTCGCGGGGGCAGCCATATCAATGCGTTCGCCGGGCGGAAAGATTGCGAGGTCGCGTATATCGTCGACGTCGATGAGAAGGTCGGGCAGGATCGATGCAAGGGGGTCCAGGACAAGACGGGCAAGCGGCCGAAGTGGGTGGCCGATATGCGGGAGGCGTTCGACGATAAGGGGCTCGATATTGTCACGACCGCGACGCCGAACCATTGGCATGCCCTGTGCGGTGTGTGGGCAATGCAGGCGGGCAAGGATGTGTATATTGAGAAGCCGATCAGCCATGATATTCCGGAGGGGGCGGCGCTGGTCGCGGCGGCGAAGAAGTACGGGCGGATGTGCCAGGTGGGGACGCAGTGCCGCTCGAACCCGGCGATCCGCAACGCGATGAAATTCATCGAGGACGGCGGCATCGGCGAGGTCAAACTGTCCCGTGGCCTCTGCTACAAACGCCGCAGTTCCATCGGCCCTCTCGGCGACTATCCCATCCCCGATAACGTCGACTTCAACCTCTGGTCCGGCCCCGCTCCCTACACCAATCCCAAACTCACCCGTCCCCGCTTTCACTATGATTGGCATTGGGTCCGGCTTTATGGGAATGGGGACTCGGGGAACCAGGGGCCGCACCAGACGGATATTGCGCGGTGGGGGCTGGGGATCAATCGGCATCCGAACAGCGTGATTGCGTATGGTGGACGGCTGGGCTATCAGGCCGAGCGGAACGATCCGAACTACGTGGACGCCGGCGACACGGCCAACACCGAGATCGCGATCTACGATTACGGCGACAAGTGCATGGTCTTCGAGACGCGCGGCCTCTCGGTCAACGACTCGGCCGACATTGAAATCAACACCTTCTTCGACAGCACCAAAGGCAACAAAATCGGCGTGATCTTCTACGGCACGGAAGGCACGCTCGTCCAGCGCAGCTACACACACTGTCTTGTCTACGACCTCAAGGGCAAGCTGGTCCGCGAGTTCAAAGGCGGCGGCGATCACTACGGCAACTTCGTACAGGCCGTGCGCACCCGGCGTTCGCAAGACCTCAATTCCGACGCCCTCCAGGGCCATCTCTCCGCGGCGCTCGCCCACCTGGCCAACATCAGCTACTACCTCGGCGAGGACAACAAGGTCTCGGTGTCGGAGGCCCGGGCCGTGCTGGAGAAGGTCAAGAGTCTCGACAACAACATCGTGACGCTCAACCGCACCGTCCGCCACCTGACTGACAACGGCGTCGACCTCGAGAAGTACCCCATCTCGATGGGCCCGCTGCTCGAATTCGATCCCCAGAAGGAGGTCTTCACCAACAGCGCCGACGCCAACGCGATGCTCCACCGCGAGTACCGCAAGGGCTTCGAGTGCCCGACAGCCGACAACGTGTAGCGTGGCATCACAGCGAGTACACGAAGGAGAAAGTCCATGGTCAAAGATATCTTTCGGGTTGGCGGTGTGCTGGCCCTGCTGCTGATTTCTGTTGCAGGGGCGGTTGACCCGCCGGCGCCGTTCGGCCCGCTGCCGACGGCGCGCCAACTGCGCTGGCACGAAATGGAATACTACGGCTTCCTCCATTTCACCGTCAACACATTCACCGACAAGGAGTGGGGCTTCGGTGACGAGGACCCGGCCATCTTCAATCCCACGGCGATGGATGTCCGCCAGTGGGCCCGCGTGGCGCGGGACGCGGGCATGAAGGGCCTGATCATCACCGCTAAGCACCACGATGGTTTCTGCCTCTGGCCCAGCGCCTACACCGAGCATTCGGTCAAGCACTCGCCCTGGAAAGACGGCCAAGGCGATGTCGTGGGCGAACTGGCCGCCGCGTGTCGCGAGTACGGCCTGCGCATGGGCGTGTACCTGTCTTCCTGGGACCGCAACGTCGCCAGCTATGCCACGCCCGAGTACCTGACTTACTACCGCAGCCAGTTGCGCGAGCTGCTCACCACGTACGGCGAGATCTTCAGCGTCTGGTACGACGGCGCCAACGGCGGCACGGGCTATTACGGCGGCGCCAACGAAGAACGCCGCATCGATCGCAAGACGTATTACCGCTGGCCCGAAGTGCACAAGCTGGTGCGCAAATTCCAGCCGATGGCGGTCATGTTCAGCGACGCCGGACCCGACATCCGCTGGGTGGGTAACGAGCGCGGCTTCGGCAGCGAGAGCAACTACGCGACGCTGAAGCGCGATGAACTCTATCCGGGCACGCCGCGCTCGCGCGAGTTGCCCCAGGGCCATCGCGACGGCAACTACTGGGTGCCCGCCGAGGCGGACGTCTCCATCCGCCCCGGCTGGTTCTACCACGCCAGCGAGGACGACCGCGTCAAGTCGCTCGACCAACTGCTGGAGATCTACTACCGCAGCGTGGGCATGGGCTGCAACCTCCTGCTCAACATCCCGCCCGACCGTCGCGGCCTGATCCACGAGAACGACATCGCCCGCCTGATGGAGCTGCGCAAGGTTCTCGACCAGACGTTCGACGAAGACCTCGCCCGGGGCAAGCCCGCCCGGGCGTCCAACGTCCGCGGTGACGATCCGCAATTCGGCGCCGACAAGCTCACCGACGGCGATCGCAATACCTACTGGGCCACCGATGATGACGTGCGCGAAGCACGGGTCTCCGTGGACCTGGGCGGGCCGACCACGTTCAATCTGGTCCGCATCCAGGAGTACATCCAACTCGGGCAACGGATCGAAGGCTTCGCCGTCGGCGCCCGCGGCGACGGCCAATGGCAGGAGATCGCCACAGGCACGACAATTGGCCCCCGCCGGATCCTGCGGTTCGACGACGTGACCGCCGACCGCGTGGGCGTGCGCATCACGGCGTCGCGGGCCTGCCCGACGCTCTCGACGCTGGAAGTGTATCAGGCGCCCGCGCGCTGACGCGCCGGCCCACGAGAGCGACCGGCGCCACGCGATGAACGGAGAAACAATGCGTATGAGTATGAGCAGACGTCGGTTCATTCGGACTCTGGGCTACGGAACGGCGCTGATGGGACTGTCCGGCCGGGCCTCGCTGTTAGCTCGATCCCAGGGGCAGCGACCTCCCAACATTCTGCTGATCGTCTCGGACGATCAAGGCTATCGCGACCTCGGCTGCTACGGCAGCACCGAGATCAAGACGCCCAACCTGGATCGACTGGCCGCTGAGGGCGTGAGACTGACGGACTTCTATGTCACCTGGCCCGCCTGTACCCCTTCTCGCGGCAGTCTGCTCACCGGGCGCTACCCCCAGCGCAACGGCACCTACGACATGTTCCGCAACGACAAGGTCGACGACGATTACCTCTACCCGCCCAGCGAGTACGCCGTTTCCTGGGAGATGATCGGAGGGATGGATACGCGGGAAGTACTGATCCCCCGCGCAATCAAGCCCGCCGGTTACGCCGGCGGCATCTTCGGCAAGTGGGACCTGGGACAGCTCCACCGCTTCTTGCCTTTGCAACGCGGGTTCGACGAGTTCTACGGGTTCACGAATACCGGGATCGACTACTGGACCCACGAACGCTATGGCGTTCCTTCCATGCGGCGGGTCAACACGCCCACCAGCGAGGACAAGGGCACGTATTGCACCGACCTGTTTCGACGCGAGGCCCTGCGTTTCATCCGGGAGCAGCAGGATCGGCCGTTCTTCTGTTATGTGCCGTTCAACGCGCCGCACGGCGCGTCCAACCTGGAACGTCCCCGGCCCGGCGTCCAGGCACCGCTGGAGTACATACAGAAGCACTATGGTCCTTACGACGCTGACCATCCCCATACGCGGGAGGCCCGCCGCAAACGTTACATGGCGGCCGTGACGTACATGGACGAAGCGATCGGCGAAATGCTGGACCTGCTGGACAAATCGGGACAGGCGGACAACACGCTGGTCATCTTCTTCTCGGATAACGGTGGCGGAGGCGGCGCCGACAACGCGCCGTTGCGGGGCGGCAAATCGCGGATGTTCGAGGGCGGCCTGCGCGTGCCTTGCCTGCTGCGCTGGCCCGGTGTCATCCCTGCCGGCACGGTTTGTCGCGAGTTCCTCACCTCTCTGGAGATCTTCCCGACTGTGTGCAAAGCGGCTGGTGTCGCGCCCCCGGCCGGTGTGGAACTGGACGGGTCCGACATGATGCCCGTGGTGACGGGCCGTCGCCCGTCGTCGCGTCAGGAGATGTTCTGGCAGCGTCAGGC
>CP070782.1:582956-586018 GCA_020346325.1 Phycisphaerales bacterium | reverse complement strand
CACTCCGTCTGTAATGGAGATATGAGGGTATAGTAGGCTTATGGCCACAGCATATCCGTGTCATTAGGTCAGCACATGGCAGGTCCGCGACAATCGGCGCCGTCGAAGTCTGACATATCCGGTCTGCTCGCGATGAGATCGTTTCGGGGAGTGAGGCCGGAGGTTATGTGATGTCAAGAATCCTGGTTTTCGGCCATCTTGGCCAGGGTAACGTCGGTGATGAACTGATGTTCAAGCCGATCATATCGGCCCTGAAGAGACGCTTTCCTCGTGCGACATTCACGGTACTGGCTGGGGATCTCTATGATCGCGGCTACTACCACGCGCATGTGCTGCGCCGGAAACGGCGCACCATTCGCCAACTTCTAGTTTCCTTCCTGCGGAACGATATCCTCATCGTCGCTGGCGGCACCCATTTGCATACCCCGTCCGGCACGTTTCGCTACACCCGAAGCACTCTGCGACATCTGGTGATCTACACCTTGGCGAAGACGATGGGATTGCAGGTGTGGTTGATTGGCGTGGGGTTGGGGCCGTTTGAGACCGCTGTGGGACGATTGCTGGGCCGGCTCGCCATCAAGGCGGTCGATTTTGCTTCGGTTCGAGATCAGGAATCTGTGTCTTGGCTGGCAAAACTGAAAATGCCCGCCCGGTGTTTCAGAGCGTGCCAGGATCCCGTTTGCTATCTTGATGTGCCGGAACAACATCGGCTCGGCATACACCTTGGAATCTCGGTGATGTGCTACTTCCGGCTGTACTCCCGAACGCCGGAACGAGACGACGAACTCGCGGCTCGCTTCAAGGAAATTATCGAGGAGTGGCTGCGACGCTTTCCTGATTCGAATGTGTCACTTGTGGCGTTCTACTCAGGGGACCGGAGAACAGATGACAGCGGACTCGCCAGGCGAATCAAAGCTGGATGGCCGCGCGATGCGCGAGTCCGTGTCGTCGATCCTGCCGGCCGCAGCGAGCACTGCGTTGAAGCGTTTCGTACCTTCAGCCATTTTGTTTCGATGCGCTATCATTCGCAAGTGCTCGCAACGTTGTTCGGCATTCCGCAGGTCGTCATTGCTTATCACGGAAAGAACCATGCTTTCGCGGCTGATTGTGGATTGACAAAAGATGCTGTGGTGACAGTTGAGGAATTCGTCGCTGGGAATGGAGCATCGATCGTGAATCACCTTGTCGAAATGCGGCCACGAGCCTTCTCTCTTCCTCGGGCTCGCCACGCCGAAGGACTGTTGCCGCCGGAGGATGGAGAGCGACAATGAGAATTCTGGAGGTCATCCAGGACGGTCGTTTTGGGGGAATTGCCGCCCGCGCTCTGCCGGCGGCCCTCGCGCTGCGCCAGCGGGGCGTCGACACCGTCTTTCTTGTGTCTACCGGTGGCGGTGATGTCGCCCGGCGCTGCGCCAAGCTCGGCTTCCGCGTGGTCCGCGTGCCCCTCAGACGGCCTCACCCTCGCCGTCTAATACAGACCCTCCTATGGTTTGGAAGCTTTCCCGTGTCTGTTTGGAAACTCTGCTGTGTCATGCGAGCGGAAGCTCCGGACATCGTTCATGCCAATGGAATGATTTGTCTGCAGGCGGTTGTGGCCAGCCTCTTTGTGCGATTGCCTTTGGTCTGGCATTTTGCCGGGACTAACATGTACCCACAGGCCCTTTCGCGCGCTGTCGTGCGCTGTCTGGGCCGTAGCGTCTGCAAGGTGTTCATTGCTCGGAGCGTCCGCCAGTATTTCCTTGGCGATTCCCCCACCTCATCTCGAGAGCGGATTATCCATGAACCCGTCGACGTGGATCTGATGGACAAGGTTCGCTTGCCGGCATCAGAGTGTTCCTTCAGGCAGGCGATCGGAGTTCCGCCGGAAGCATCCCTGGTATGCACAGTCGCCAACATCACTTCTCTAAAAGGCATAGATGTGCTGCTCGATGCAGCCAAAACGATCCACGAGCGACATCCCGAGACTTACTTCGTTGTGGTCGGTGAGAAGCTTCAAACACAAGGCAAATATATCGCCGCACTCGAACGGGACATACTCGCCGCCGGCATCACTTCGCATTTCATTCTGGCCGGGGCTCGAACTGACGTCTACCGTTTGCTTCGAGAGTGCGATGTCTTTGTATTACCTTCCCTCAGCGAAGGCACCCCCATATCGATCCTCGAGGCCATGGCGATAGGAATCCCGGTCGTTGCCACGACGGTTGGTGGCATTCCAGAGCAGATTGGTCATAGGAAATCCGGTTTGTTGGTTCCTCCGGCAGATGCAAGGGCGTTGGCGGAGGCGATCGAAGAACTTCTCGTCCACCCGGAGCTGCGCGCGGAATTGGCGCATCAGGCGAACGAACACGTGCGCGCGAAATTCTCGCTTGATCAGTTCTGTGACTCATTTCTCGACGTGGTGCGCGCATGTACGGACTCACATCCGGAAGAACTGCCGCGGGCAATAAGTGAGCGGGGGGTTCTGACCAGCCCGCGAAGGGCGAGCGGGTCTGCGCGACATCTACCGTCGCGCGGGGTCACCAGATCCGTAGCAGAACCTTGCCAACAAGGGGGGAGCTGAAGATACGAAACTCGTCCGTGGTTGCTCGGAAGCAATTCTGGTCAGTGTGTCAGTTGTGACGTCAAAGAGCGCGTCTCAGGTGTATCATGTGAAGCAAGCCGAATAGGATAGAGACGCGCCCTGTGATTTCCCTCAGAGGCGTCTTCGTTCGAGCGCCTGGGAACTCGGTGTGGCGGCGTCAATCTTATCCGCCAGCATGGTCGTCGCCAAGGAGGCTGTTGAGCCTCGGCGCGGTCTTCTAAAAGAACAGAAGGGGGCTTTAGTCTGACCGCAGGGATAGCGAACAACCGCTGGCGGATCCTGATTCTCTGTCAGTTGTTTTGTCCCGAGTTGATTTCGACCAGGCGTCCCTGTCCAGAAGGGGGTCCTTCTAATACTACAACGCTATGAAGAAAGTCTCTAATGACACAAAGTATTTGGAGGCAAGGAGTTACATTCTTCACGGGCAATTACTTAAACATGCGACAACGTCAATCGACCTGCAGGGCCAGCTTCCGGAGGT
>CP070782.1:580201-582856 GCA_020346325.1 Phycisphaerales bacterium | reverse complement strand
GGGGCATGTGTTCCCACTGATAAATCTCTTTGCGGAGCTTCTGCTCGATGAGATGGGCAAATGGGTTTTCGCACCGACACTCCTTGTAGATTCCGATTTCATGCCACGGACGTTCATTCATCCACAGCACGGGCTTGATGACTTCCAGGCGATTCATTCGAGTCCACATGTTGCGCTTTCGCGCATGGATCGGCATCGCCGCAATCTCGGCTTTTCTGGCCGCCAGCCGCCGCAATACTTCAGTATCTTCTCTGCTGAACTCCAACGTATACCTTTCTGTCTGGGTCGTTCCGCGTTCGCCAGAATCCCCCGGGTCGCGTCACGAGCCCGGACCTCGGAGGCTCCGCCCTCGAATGTGGAGCGCCCAAGCATGGCTGCAAGGGCGTGTCTTCGGCAACGTGACCACCAGTCCGTCCGCGCGGTGCTCGTACGTCAGCCGTTCATTCCAGCCGAGCATCTTGACAGACTCTACAGCCGACGTCTCCGCGAGCGATCGTGCCAGTGACCTGATGATGAGTTGATCGGTCTCGGGCCAGGCCATGAAAAACGCGTAGAGTTCGGTATCACCTTTGGCCGTGAAGCGAATGTCCTGAGGCGTGTAGACGAGAGCGTCCTCCTTGAAGTGTCCGCCCTGGTAGGTCGTGGGCCCTTCACCACAGACCACCCAGGGCCGGGTGTCATATAGTCCCTGCCCGTTGACCGACATCCATTCGCCCATCCCTTTCAAGAAGGCCTCTTCCTCCGCATCGATCGATCCGTTGGGATGGAGTGGGATATTCAGGAGGAGATTGCCGTTCTTACTGACGATGTCGATGAGCATGTGGACGACCTGGGCAACCGTCTTGTACCGGATGCCCTCCTGATAGTACCATCCTCCGATACACGTATCGGTCTGCCAGGGCAGATCGCGCAGGCTATCGGCCCGGCCGCGTTCGATGTCCTGAACGCACGTTCCATCGCGAAACACCCCATGCCCGGATCCTTCGGGCCACTTCTTGATACACATAGCGGCCTCGTTTCGTCCACCGTGCCTGACGGAATTGGCGTTGTAGTAATGGGCGACCAGCCGTCGGCCAACTAAGCCTTCATCGAACGGATAGCCGCCATCGAAATACATCAGGTCGGGCTGGTACTGATCGATGAGATCCTTGACCCGAAGGTACCACTGGAGTTTCCACGAATCGGGCGGGTTACTCGGATAGCGCGCGGATTCGTCGAATGGTGGATGGTACAAGCTCTGATAGACGGGATCGGCGCCGTCGTAGGGTATCCCTTTCATGGGGCCTTCCTTGTCCGCCCCGTGGCTGGTCTGGAACCAACTGTAGCTTCGGGCCAAGTGTGTGGTAACGCCGAACCGCAGGTTATGCTTCAGCGCCGCCTTGCGAAACTCACCCACCAAATCCCTATGGGGCGGCTTCTCCACTGAATCCCAGTCATGGTACTTCGAATCCCACAAGTCGAAGTTGTCATGGTGAACAGCGAGGATGACCGCATACTTCGCCCCCGCTTGCTTGTATAGGCCTACGAGCCTATCGTAATCAAGCTCCTTGGGATCAAACTTGGCGATCAGGTCCTTGTAGCCAAACTTCGAAGGGTGACCATATGTCTTGACATGGTGCTCATACTGCCGACTACCCTCCCTGTACATATTTCGAGCATACCAGTCGCCCTGGAGAGGGATACACTGCGGTCCGATGATCGCCCAGATGCCGAACTTGGCGTCGCGGAACCATGCGGGGGCCTCGTAGCCAGCCAGCGATTCCCAGGTCGTGTCAAACCGCCCGGCCTGCATGGGGTATGTCGACCAATCGGGTTCGCGGCTGCCCGCCAGCGCCGCGCCGTTTGCCGCCAGGATAATCGCGAAGACGTATCGCACCATGGTCAAAATGTCCTTTCGCAGGTGGTGTGCGTCATCATCAAGTGCACCAAGATCATAGCATATTCCACGGATACCACAACACTCGGGTACAGTTCAGAAACCCATCAACTCCGAGCCAAACTGGAGCATACAAACCGATTCCTCCGGACTTCTTGACAACCCTCGGTTGTCGCGCTCGGCAAGAACAGTGGCAGGCCGGTCGACCATCGTAGGCATTCTCTTCTGTTCATGACCACGATACTCCGTCATCAAGTGCGCATCGTGAGAAGACTACCGCTGACTGGATGTTCGCTGAGGTTCGTAGACCCGCACGTCTTCCCGACGCGAGTTCGGTTCGATGTGCCAGGTCACCAGCTCGCCAGCCTTGACCTTACCACTGATAACGGTGCGCCGCGCCAGGTGTAATTTGAAATCAGCGTCCCACTCGGCCGGCCAGGCCGGAAGCAACAGGATCTTATCCCCCGCCTCCTGCACCAGCATGCGCTGCAGGGCCGTTGAGCCCGAGCCGAAGTGATCGAAGTCCGGACAGGAATCGGGCCCCGCGCTGCCGTAGAGGGGGAAGCGGCACTGCGTCGACGCATGCCGAAACCGATGAACGAGTCCCTCTTTGGCCTCGGCCGCATTACCGGCATAGGCCCAATGAATCTGGTCCTGGGTCCAACACTTGTAGTTGAAGGCATTCTTGTGAGTCCGGTGCTGCATGGTCCACTCGACGATATCTTGCGTGCCCAGGCCCAATCCGAAGCGAGGGAAGGGAAACACAGGATAGAGCAGGC
>CP070782.1:576945-580101 GCA_020346325.1 Phycisphaerales bacterium | reverse complement strand
GACTCTGGCAATGACTTCCACACGGCCAAGGTCAAGAAGGAATCTGCGCCCGGGGACAAAGTCTCTCGGCGAAATCTCCAATCGCGTGTGATAGGCGGCTGTTCCGGCAAAGTGCTTTACGTTGAAATCGCTGTGCTGCCGTAGTGAGATCAACCGTGTTAAGGCAATCTGCTCTGGGGCGCCGCTCCCCAGCGGGAAGCGCACCGTCCATGGCCGCGCTGCTTTCTTGACACCGCAGTGCTCGATCGTCACGACCTTTGTGTTGTCTGAAGACGTGAATAGCTCATAGACCCCATTCTGTGTGAACAGGCCGCGGACCGCGCCCTTTTCAACGACAAACCGTGCCGGCGGCAAATCTGGCGGCTCAGGCAATCCCCGCTCGTACAGCTCACGGATCTTCAGAGGGGACAAGAACCTCGAAAACAGTTGCGGCCTGGTCATGTTCCCTTCGAAGTGGCTGCCGGTCTGTGCGATAGCTCCAGGCATCTCCACACCCGGATGGACGATGCTCCCCGAACGCTTTCCTTTGGTGATCAGTTTTGCGTTCACAAACAGCGAGGGGACTTTATCCTCATAGTTCAATACGATGTGCGACCACCCCTCGACGGGCACGTCACATTCGACAACCGTGTTTCTTCCCTCGTACGCGCGCAGACCGTTTCGACCCGCAGCCATGCCGCAGATGACATGTCCTGAATCAAAGAGACGCTCCCCGTCGGTGGAGTGAAACAGCATGCTTCTGCCGGGATAGGCATATGTGTCGGGTTTGGCCCAAAGCGAAATCGAGAAATTGTCGCATACTTCGCTCTTGGCGGCATCCGCTTGTTCGAATCCCTGATCGGCGTACAGTACGCTGCCGTCATGGGTGACTTTCGTCACGAACAATTGCCTTTCCGGGTTGCGAAATACAACGAACGTCGATTCCGCCGGCGCCAGAATCAGAGGCATCTGGACGCGTCCATTGCTGAAACTGTAACAGGCCGGCGTCACGATTTCGCCGGTCTCGGGATGCCATACCTCCGGCGGCATCGTATGACCCCGAAAAGAGCAGACCACGTTTTCAAATCGACGGCGTCGATTGGCGACAAAGTACACCTCGGCGCCGTCAACTGTCCGATGGGTATACTGCAGGTGGGCGTCGGCATTCTCTGATGAATACAGGAAATCCGGGGCCACCGACAGGGCGGCCAGGACGTCCTCTATCGGGACGCCCCAGAATAGTTCGCCTTTACCGAATCGGCGCCGTCTTTGTGTTATTCCATCCAATGGCCCGTAGAGGCGGTCGCCGACGGCTTTCATATCCTCATCCGCCGCGAGAAGACCGTGCGAGTGTTCCGGTTTGCCGTATACGAGCAGTTTCATTCCTTGTTCCACCAGTTGGCTGATTCGCTGCAGCGTACGCGGCTCCAAAGACTTCAGATCGGGCAAGACAAACAGGCGATAGGTCATTCCGTCAGGCAGAACAATATTGCCATTCTCTATTGAGAGACGTCCAAACAGCGCATCCGGCCCCAGGGCATCGCCTTGGAATCCCTTCGGCAACGATTGTAGATTCGGCATTCCGGCATGGGGATCATCGCCTTTGTACCAGCACGTATCGATGACAGGCAATCCCTGCTGCAACAGATACTGCACCCTGCGCAGATACTCCGTCCAGCCATTCGTATGATCGGTAATGGTGTTCGTTCTGTCGAAATGAACGCCAAACGGCCCCATTGTCATACCTGGTATGCCATGCTCGTAAGGTTGATGGACAAAGGTGTGAAACACCAAGCGATTCATCCCCATGGTGAATATCTCATCGCCCTGAGCCTTCATGGAATAGGGGTATTCCGTCCATTTCGTCGATGCCGGCATCCCAGTGTAGGCCTCGGCGGCAATGATGTTCTTCCCGTATAGGTGCCCTAGAGACCGTGCCTGGTCCACTCCGGGAGCCCACAGGTAGGCGGTGAATTCCGCCATTGGGACATCCAGATGCTGTCCAATTTCAAAGTGATCCAGATTCCCGTGCCCATGATTCTCTGCATGGTATTGCAGGCCGTGACCGTGACACCACTCCTGCCAGTACGCGTAGTAGTTCTCCGATACCAATTCCGTAGAGGTTTTCCGCATGTCCCAGAGAAAACGCTCGGTCTGATCGACGCTCCCCACTATCCGCCCGGTCATGCACAACAGCCACGGCGTCAGTGAGTACTGCCTTCTCTTTTCGAACTCCTGTGGCAAGCCCACCGACCAGTTCTGCTTGCCCGATTCCCAGCTGTCCGTAGCGAACCCGACGAAAGTCTTGCCAATGTAGGGTCGCAGCCGTTCAACTAATGGTCTGGTGAAACACTTGTGATGAAAATCAAGCGCCGCCCGACTGAACTTGTCCGTCTCCAGGCCTTTGCCCGACTCGGGATGGGCCATTACCTCTTCGCCCGTTGTCGTATGGCCAATTCGCACAATGGACCAGTTGCCCTTCGAGGGAGCGCGCCACTCCAGAATTCCTTCTGAATCCATGTATGACGTCACGTCGATGACCGCGTCCGGATCGATACATTGATCATTGGCCATATCTGGCTGATAACCACTGCTGGTTCCCCCTGTGCAATCGGTCTTGCCGGGCCAACCGGCCAGCCGTGGGCCGGAATGCAATTCCACACCTGACACCCACGCGGGATCGCTCGTTTCCAGCCGATAGAATCTCGCCGACGTCGTATCGAAGTTCTGCATCCCCGGGGTCACCATCGAACGCATGGCTCCCATTCGAATGGTGGCGATCTTCCGATAGTCCTGTCCATTGTCGGAGATCAGCAGGTCGAAACTGGGGGGATAATCCCGGGGCCCGTCAAACAAGTCTTTCGGGAGTTCGGACTGCCGTGTGATTGTGATTGACTGCGCCGTGAAGGGCTCAGCGAACACAAATGTGAGGTTGGATTTCGAGTCCTCCTTGGGTTCAATACGGATCTTTGTTTCTACGTTTCCATCGAACAGGAAGGCGCGATCCACCTCCCTCCCATCCAGGAACACGCGCAGCTCCTGATCCTTCATCAAACCATTCTCAATCGGGAGGGAAGGATATGCCAAAACAAACGCATCGCGATAATATCCTGACCTTGCATGGGGTTGCGGGAGGGATGTCCGTATGTGCTGCCGTTCTCGAACCTGCGTTTCCGT
>CP070782.1:570590-576845 GCA_020346325.1 Phycisphaerales bacterium | reverse complement strand
GCTGTTCACATAACAGACCACCAGAGCCTCCGGATGCCGTTGCTTGAGATCGCGCAATTGGTCGGCGGTGATCATGTCGGCCATCGGACAGCCGGCTTGCGGCTCGGGCATCAGCACCTTCTTGCCCGGCGAAAGAATCGCGGCGGTTTCCGCCATGAAGCGCACCCCACAGAAGACGATCACCTCCGCGTCCGTCTGGGAGGCCTGCACGCTGAGCCTTAGGGAATCCCCGGCGAAATCCGCCACATCCTGGATTTCGTCCGGCTGGTAGTTGTGCGCCAAAATGACCGCATGGCACCTGGTCTTTAATTCCCGAATTTTGTCAGATAACTTCGTACTCAAGTTGTTCTCCGCAGAGATCCATTTCCGTTCTTCGTTCGTTTCTTGCCGTGCTTGCGGTACACCAAATCCGGATTGGGACTGGCCACGGTAACGCCCGGCGGCACCGATTCCTTGATCCAGGTATTCCCCCCGATGACAGCGCCTTTGCCGATGGTGACATTGCCCAGAATGGTCGCCTCGGCATAGATCGTGACATCATCCTCGATGGTGGGGTGCCGTTTGCCTCCTTTGATGATGCGCCCCCGCTCGTCGCGCCGAAAGCTCAGCGCCCCCAGCGTGGTCCCCTGATAGATCTTCACGTCGTTACCGATTATCGAGGTTTCGCCGATCACGACACCAGTGCCGTGGTCGATGAAGAAATTCTTTCCGATCTTGGCGCCGGGATGGATGTCGATTCCCGTGCGGGCATGGGCGCACTCGGCCATAATGCGTGGAATCAGCGGGACCCGGCGAACGTACAATTCGTGCGCGATGCGGTGCACGGCAATGGCAGTGATGCACGGATAGCTGATCACAATCTCTTCGTACGACCGGGCGGCGGGATCGCCATCAAAAGCCGCATGAACGTCGCCCTTGAGCAACTCGCGGATATGGGGCAGCTCCACCAGAAGCTCCATCGTCACCTTCTCGCCCATCGTCGCACAGTCGCACTCGGCGCATTTCCTGATACGACACTGATATTGATACGCGCGTCTGATCTGCTCGACGAGCTCGGAATGGATCTGACTGAGCAAATCGCCGACGATGTATCTCACGTTGGATTTCGTGACTCTCTTGTTCCCCGTGTGGCCGGGAAAAAGCACTTCGAACAGCAGTTCCAGGATGTCGAGGATCTGCCCGCGCACCGGCAGATTGGCCGCATCGATGAAATTGATCCCCGAGTCACCTCTGTAAGTCTCGGCAATTCGATCGACCAGTTTCTCCAGTCGCTTTTCCGTGAGTTTCTTCTTAATCATGCGTCTGTCTTCTCGTCTGCGACCTTCGCGATCAGCCCACGCCGTCGAACAACTCGGTCGAAATGTACCGTTCGCCGGTGTCGCAAACGAAGGTCACGACGGTTTTGCCCTTGTTCTCCGGCCGCTCAGCAACCTGCATCGCGGCCCAGACGTTGGCACCGCCGCTGATCCCTGACAGGATGCCCTCGCGGGCCGCCAGCTTTCTGGCGATATCCATGGCGTCTTCGTTGGTGACCTGGATGACCTCGTCAATGATATCCGTGTTCAGCACATCCGGCACGAAACCGGCACCGATGCCCTGAATCTTGTGAGGCCCGGGATCGCCCCCCGACAGCACGGGCGACCCTTTCGGTTCCACGGCCACCACTTTGAGATTCGGGTTCTTTTCCTTGAGAACTTCACCGCAGCCGGTCACCGTTCCCCCGGTACCAACGCCAGCGACCAGTATATCAACCTCTCCGTCCGTATCGATCCAAATCTCTTTGGCGGTCGTCTCACGGTGCGCTCGCGGGAAGGCCGGATTCTTGAACTGCTGTGGCATCAAGGCGTTAGGCGTCTCGGCGACCAACTGCTCGGCCTTCCTGATGGCGCCGCTCATGCCTTCTGCCGCCGGCGTCAGTACGATCTTCGCCCCCAGCATCTGGAGGAGCCTGCGCCGCTCGATGCTCATCGACTCCGGCATCGTCAGTATCAGCGAGATACCTTTGGCCGCACAAATGAAGGCCAATCCGATCCCCGTATTGCCGCTGGTGGGCTCGATGATCGTGGTATCGGCGTTGATCAAGCCCTGCTCTTCGGCCGCGTTGATCATGTACTTGGCAATCCGATCCTTGACGCTGCCGCAGGGGTTCTTGGACTCCAGCTTGGCCAGTACGGTAGCGTTTCCCGAAGCCAATCTGTTGATCCGAACCAGAGGGGTGTACCCCACGGCGGCCGCAATGTCTTCAAAAACAGCACTCATGGTGCCCTCCTGATGTCATATCTGATAATCCGATGCCGGCGTTTCAACCCGCTGCACTAAATCGGCCAGGGAGATCGAGCTGAGCACGCGCTGGATCGCCTCCTCCACCTGCAGCCACACCTCGCGGGCCGCACAATCAGGGGCCCGTTCGCAGTAGTCCTGGTTCTCGGTGCACTCGGCGGTCGTCACGGGGCCTTCCAGGCACCGAAAAACCTCATCGAGCGTTATGTGCTCCGGCGCACGCGCGAGGATGTAGCCTCCCTTCGACCCTCTGACGCTCCTGACGAATCCGGACGATCGCAGCAGACTCATCAGTTGTTCGAGGTATTTGACCGAAATACCTTGGCGTTCCGCGATTAGCTTGAGCTGTAGCGGCCTCTTGGCCTCATGCTGGGCCAACTCAATGATCGCACGTATGCCGTACCGAGTACGCGTTGAGAGCTTCATTTGACTATCTCCTACTATTCCCATGGCATTGATACACAAAGAAATCCGCCCTGTCAAGCGCTGGTGCGAAAAGGCACGGCGGACTTCCCGTTGCACACTAGTCTACTGGGCATTTACCAGCAAGTTCGGAAAAACCCCTTTTTCTACGGGAATTCCTGAGGAAAAGGCGGTATCTTCTCAGCATCCCGCCCGCAACAGCCGCTCAGCGGCACTCTCGCATTTCTGGGTCTCCCGGGCCGGACGTCTGTTTTGGACCGCCTGGCAGGCCCGAAACACCTCATCCGGCTTCCAAGAGGCACCTCTGGGCATCGGCACGGTCGCCGCCTGGCCCAACCTGCGGCAGAAGTGGAATCTTGACGTACCCGGAAAGGTCCTATATCATAGTAAACGAATTGAATAGTCAGCACATGGGCTTGGGCGGACACGGATGGTCAAGGACGCAAAGAAACGGGTCGTCTTCATTTCAACCTTCCCCCCGCGTAAGTGTGGCATCGCCACGTTTACGGCCGATCTGATCAAGAACGCCGGTGTCGCTGCGGACGGTCAGTTCGCTCCGCTGGTGGTCACGATGCGCTCGGACGATGCGCTGAAGTACAACGAGCCGGTGAAGTTTGAGATTCGCCAGAACGTGCGCCGGGACTACATCTGCGCCGCCGACTATATCAACTTCAGTCACGTCGATCTGGTCTCCGTCCAGCACGAGTTTGGGCTCTTCGGCGGCGAGGCAGGCACCTACCTGAGTCTGCTGCTCAAGCGTCTGAAAGCCCCGGTCATCACGACCCTTCATACCATCCTCGACGCACCCAAACCGGATTACTTCAAGTCGATGACTGAAGTCTGCGAGTGCTCGGACCTGATCGTGACCATGAACGAGCGCGGGGTGGATATGCTGGAGGAGATATACGGCATCGACCGGCGGAAGATCAGGCTGGTCCCCCACGGCATCCCGGATCTGCCCTTCGTTGACAGCAACTACTATAAGCACAAATTCGGGCTGGAGGGGAAACGAACCATCCTGACGTTCGGCCTGATCAACAAGAACAAAGGCATCGAGGTCATGCTCAAAGCCATGCCGAAAATTATCGAGGCCGATCCAGACGTGATGTACATCGTGCTCGGCATGACCCACCCGCTGGTGTTGAAACACGAGGGCGAATCGTACCGCTTCAGCCTCCAGCAGATCGTCAAGGATCTGCACCTCGAGGACCACGTCATTTTTCACAATCGGTTCGTTGACGACGCCGAACTGCACAATTTTCTCTGCGCCGCCGACATCTACGTGACTCCCTATCTCAGTCGCGAGCAACTGACCAGTGGCACCCTGGCCTTCGCGGTGGGAACGGGCAAGGCGGTGGTCTCCACGCCCTACTGGGCGGCCACCGAGCTGCTGGCCGACGGTCGGGGCAAGCTGGTCCCGTTCGGCGATTCCCAGAAGCTGGCCGAGGAGATCACCGAATTGCTCCAGGACGACGAGTTGTTCTACTCGTTGCGCGGTAAGGCGTACGACTACAGTCGCTCGAAGACTTGGCCGAAGATCGGGCAGGTCTATTGGGAACTCTTCAGCCAGACGGAGTTGTCCCTGCACGTCACGAGCCGAGGCGCTCTGACGGCCGCCGAAACCCTCTCCAGCATCGAAGTTCCCGAGCCGGCACTAGACCACCTGATCAAGCTCACCGATGACACGGGCCTGTATCAGCATGCCAAGTTCACGATTCCCAATCGTGCCCATGGCTACTGTACGGACGACAACGCGCGCGGGCTGATCGCCATGGCCAAGTATTACAGCCAGTATCCCGACGCACAGGCCCTGCGATTGCTCGATATCTACCTGTCATTTGTGATGTACGCCCAGAACCCCGACGGCTCGATCAAGAATTTCATGGATTTCGATCGCAGTTGGTGGGAGAACGAACCGGCCCACGACGCGTTTGGCCGGGTGCTGTGGGCGCTGGGCACGCTCATGGCCCACGCACCGTCACCGGCGTATCTGTCGATCGCCAAGGACAGTTTCGATCGAGCGGTGAACCAGATCCAGAAGCAGCACCCCCGCGGCATGGCATATGCCGTGCTGGGCATGTGCGACTATCTCCGGCAGTTCCCCGGCGCCAGTGACATCAAGCGAGAGCTGGATCTGGCCGCCAACGGACTGATTCGCCAGTACGAAGAGAATAACTACCCGGACTGGGATTGGTTCGAGGATATCCTGACGTACGACAACGCGGTCCTGCCGCACGCGCTGTTTGCCGCGGGGCTGCACCTCGACAACTCACACTATGTCGAGGTGGCCGAGAAGACAGCCGATTTTCTCCTGGAGAACACGTTCGACGGAGACCACTTCAGTTTCATCGGCTGCCACGGCTGGCACGAACGCGGCAAGGAGCGCGCCACTTTCGACCAGCAGCCTATCGAAGCGGCCGGCACGGTCGTCATGCTGCGCGCCGCCTACGACGCGACCAAGGAAGCGAAATTCCTGGCCCTGCAGCGCAAGGCGTTCGACTGGTTCCTCGGGGCCAACGATTTGCACATCCCCCTCTATGATTTCCGGACCAAGGGCTGTTCCGACGGGCTGATGCCCGCAGGCATCAACGGTAATCAAGGGGCCGAGAGCATGTTGAGCTTCATGCTGAGTCTGCTCGCCGTCGTCGAGAGCTACGCCATTATCGACGAGATTCAGGGACGCAGGAATCCGACACCGGAGCAGCCCAACGTGTTCGACACCATTGCCCGAGACCCGGCCAACGCAGAGTCGGCTGCTGAGGAAGAGGACACGACTGAAAGCCAGATTGGCGAACCGCGGTAAAGCGGTTCCCGCTGGCGAGCGAGAATCGGTCGCGGTCGCACGTCAGCCTGGCTCCCCCGAACACATCGGCACCTTTCTCACCCAACCAGGTGATATCCCAGCCAATACCTGGCACGGCGCCGCAACCGGCCACCACCGCCCCCCCCCGGTAACACGCCCAATAGAATCATCTTCCTAAACATGCGATGCCCACTTCCTTCTCTAGGCAGAGTCCTCTATCCGAGCCCACCGGCCGAATCGGTTGGACCGCAACAACCTGACGACCACAGCGATCTCAGAGCGAATCGTCAAATGGTTCATCTGACGACTGGCAGAATCACAGGAGAAGGATGCGAAGCGCTGCGCAGCAGTCTTATCGTAGGCGCCGAGTGGCGCTCGACGTGCCGATAGCTGTCTTTGTCCACACAAGTGATGGCCAAGCGAATCCGATGGCCCGCTGGGAAATGCTTGGCGGTGGGCAGCAAGTCGAAGACAAGCTCCGCGGACTCGTCCGACAATGGCGTGGCGTCTTGTTCAAAGCTGCGAGAGTAAGGCAACCCCAGACGATCGTAGGGCGCCTGGGAAGGAATTTGATGTGACGCGCGCAAGCAACCATCGGCGATATAAGTGGATCGCCCGGCCGGGCCGACATTTTCCAGACAGGCGAGCAGATCCACATCGTCGGCTGAACATTGCAACCAGACATGAACCACCGGATGGCCGACGATCTCCACCGCGCCGGTTAAGGGCTCGGTGGTGTAGGTCAGGGC
>CP070782.1:554514-570490 GCA_020346325.1 Phycisphaerales bacterium | reverse complement strand
GCGCAGCGGTGCGTAACAAGCGGGCCCGGCGGGCCAAGGTAGTGAAACTCATCTTTCTGAACATCGGGCTGTTTCTGATTCTGGTGTACAGTGTCGAGTTGATCCTGGCCCGGTTGGATCCGGCACGGCGGTTGCCGACCAATGGTGTGGTGGACGATCTCATCTACACGTGGGGCCACCCGGCAGTACCGAACCGGCACGGGTTTCGCGAGAAGGAATTCGCCGAACCCAAGCCGGACGGTCTGTATCGCATCATGGTCTTGGGCGATTCGCTGACCTGGGGTGTCGGCATCGCGACGGAAGAGCGTTACACGGACCTGCTGCAAGCGCAGTTGGCTTCCGAGAACGTCGAAGTCCTGAACTTCGCCTTCCCGGGTGGGCCGACCGTCTACATCCGCGATTTGCTGGCCGAGTACATCGATATCGTCGAGCCCGACCGGATCGTGCTTGGTTTCTGCCTGAACGATCCACAACCTGACAAGCAGACCTACAGTGTCGAGCGCGAGCGTTTCGAGGACCGCTACGGCGGGGCTATCGAAGCGGTGGTTGGGGCACTGGACAAGGTGGCGCTGTTGCAGTGGAGCGATCGGGTGGAGAAGGGGATCTATGGGCTCGCCGAGCGGACGGGCGTCTTCCCGCCCTGGCCGGAGGCGCTCGATCGGGCGTACGAGCCGAACTCGGTTCAATGGAGTGGGTTCCTCAGTGCCCTGCGCGACATCAAGAGGATGTCGGACGATCGTGGCCTGGCACCCCCGGTGTTCGCGGTGCTCAACCAGGGCGTCTACACCGACCGGCCTACCGACTACGCCCACCCGGACGAGATGCTGAAGCTGTATCTGAAGTGGTACCGGCAGGCCGAGGCGGCCGCGGCCGAGGTGGGCTTCGTCACGGTGAGCTTCGAGGGGGAGATTGTGGCCGAGCTGCCCAATGCCGTGCTGGCCGTCAACGTGCTCGACCCGCACCCACCCAAAGAACTCCACGCCATCTACGCCCGGAAGCTCCTGCCCCTGCTGCGCCCCTAGCCGGTTGCAGGGGTGACGGTGGCGGGTATGATAGAAGTGACGATCGCGCTGGAGAGGGCGAAACACAGAATGCTGTGGAGGGCCGTGGCTGATGATCGAGCAAGAACAAGAAGCCGAGAACGAGCATGGTTCCAGGCCCAGGCGCGATCACGAACTGCCGCCGGTGGCCCGGCGCGGCTGGCAGTACCATCACATCGGGATTCCGACCCGGACGCCGCGACCTGGAGAGCGCTACCTTGAGGACCTGAAGCTGCACGCCTGCGGGTTCGAAACCAGTCCCTATGGCATCGAGTGGATGCGTTTCGAAGCCGGCAGCCCCGTTTCGGAACTGGTGCAGACCGTGTCGCATGTTGCTTTCAGGGTCGATGACCTCGACCGAGAGATCCAGGGCAAGGAGCTTCTCGGGCCCATTAGCAGCCCCTTGGAGGGCGTCAGGGTCGCCATGATCGTCGATAACGGGGCTCCCGTGGAACTGCTGGAGTTCTGCCGAGCGGGCTCAGCACCACGAGGATGACTCACCGTTAGCGGCTCGGCGGGCGGGAGGAAGCGCTACCGGTGACGCTTGAACGGCCCGGCCACATGCGCGTGGGGCGACCGCGTGGGTCCCATAACCCCCAGGGCGGCCCCAAAATTCGGCGGAGAAGGGAAAATCCCAAAAAAAGCGTTACAAATTTATGGTATAATGGCACTTACTTAAGCAGCCCAGGGGCCGCAGAGGCCCCAGTTAGCGCAGCTTGCGCATATCGTACATCCTGTAAGAGAGGAGAGTTGATAGTGAACGGTTCAATCAGAGTGGATAAGAGAGCGATCTTGGTTTTTCTGGCGATCTTCGGGGTTTTGACGTCGGTGGCCTTCGCCGGCCCGGGGATTCTGACCAACGGCGTGCCCGTCACGGGCCTTTCCGGGACGATCAACAGCGAGGTATTCTACGTAATTTCCGTTCCGAGCGGCCAGGACGAGCTGGAAATCAGTATTTCCGGGGGCACGGGTGACTGCGACCTGTACGTCCGCCGGGGTTCGGAGCCGACGACCACCAGTTACGACTACCGACCCTACAAGATCGGCAACAACGAGACGGTTACCGTTACGAGTCCGGTCGCGGGGATGTGGTACGTGATGCTGCACGGCTATTCGGCCTATTCCGGTGTGACCCTGACGGCCACCTACTCGGGCACGTCGGCCATCGTGGATCTGAAGAACGGCTTTCCCGTCACCGGCCTGGCCGGCCCCACGGGCAGTGAGAAGTACTTCAGCATTGAGGTCCCGAGCGGCCAATCCGAACTGCTGATCGCCATCTTCGGTGGTACCGGTGACTGCGACCTCTACGTCAAGCGGGGCAAACTGCCCACCACGTCCGATTATGATTACCGCCCGTTCCTGCTCGGCAACGACGAGACCGTCGACGTGAAGAACCCGACGGCCGGGACGTGGTATATCATGCTTAGAGCCGACAACACCTATACGGATGTTACCCTGGTAGCGAGCTACAGTGCCGGCGCCGGGATCGCCCTTCAGAACGGGGTGCCCATGACCGACCTGTCCGGGGCGTTGGACAGCGAGACGCTCTATCGCATCGAAGTCCCGGCCGACATGAAGCATTTGGTGATCATGATGTCCAACGGTGTCGGCGACTGCGATCTCTACGTCAAGTACGGATCGGAACCCACGACGTCCGATTGGGACTATCGTCCGTTCCTCGCGGGTAAGGACGAGGTGGTGTCGATCACCAATCCGGCGGCGGGGACGTGGTACATCATGCTCCACGGTGCGACCGCCTACTTCGATGTGACGCTCAAGGCCAGCTACGACGATGTGCTCGAGCTGGAGGACGAAGTGCCGGTTCCTGATCTGGCCGGGGCTGTGAACAGCGAGATGTTCTTCAAGATCGATGTGCCCTCGGGCCAGAGCGGGCTGGAAATCAGCATTGCCGCCGGCATCGGCAACGCCGATCTCTACGTCCGGTACGGGGCCAAGCCGAGTGTTTCGAGTTGGGACTATCGCCCCCACCTTCCGGGCAACAAGGAAGTGGTCACGATCAGCAAGCCGCAGTCGGGCACCTGGTATATCATGCTGCGAGCCCGTCAGCCCTACAGCGGCGTAACGTTGCTGGCCGACTACTGGTTCGACGGCTCGGTGACGCTGCTGACCAACGGCGTCCCGGAGACCGATATCTCCGACGCCGAGGACGGCCAGAAGTACTTCCGCATCATCGTTCCGAGCGGCCGCGACACTCTGGAGATCGCGATGTCCGGTGGAACCGGTGATGCCGACCTCTACGTCAAGCTGGATTCGGTGCCGACGACGAAGGAGTACGACTACCGTCCGTATGAGATCGGCAACAACGAAACGGTCACCATTGAGGATCCGCCCAGTGGCAACTGGCTCATCATGATTCATGGCTATGAGGCCTACGAAGGCGTCATCCTCGTGGCGACCCACAGCATCGACGACGGCGACGGTGATGTGATCGCCTTGACCAACGGGGTCCCCGTGGCCAATCTGTCCGGTGTTAGCGGCAGCGAGGTGTTCTACAAGATCGACGTCCCGGCGGGCCAGCAAACGCTGACCATCCAGACCGCCGGTGGTACGGGGGACGCGGATCTGTACGTGCGTAAGGATGCGCTGCCCACCACGACGGAGTGGGACTACCGTCCGTACAAGACCGGCAACAACGAAACGGTCACGATCGACAATCCTGCCGCCGGGACCTACTTTATCATGTTGCGGGCCTATGTTGCCTATACGGGCGTCACCCTCCAGGCGACCTATTTGCCGATCCCCGATCCAGTGACGACGCTGACCAATAGCGTCCCCGTCCCAGGGTTGAGCGGTGCGGCCGGCAGCGAGCAGTTCTTCAAGATTGAGGTGCCCGCCGGGCAGGACTTCCTCAACATCGAAATCTCCGGCGGTATCGGAGACTGTGACCTCTATGTCCGGAAAGGGTCCAAGCCGACCACGTCGGATTGGGACTATCGGCCTTTCCTCAAAGGCAACGACGAACTCGTGGAAATCATCAGTCCCGCCCCGGCCACGTGGTACATCATGCTGTACGGCGGCCAGGCCTACGCCGGTGTGACGCTGGTGGCCTCCTACGGGGTCGTCAGTGGCAGTGGCAATATCTTCACGGGTGATGAGAATTGCGTGGCGCTGTGGCGCTTCGAGGACGGGGAATTGCAGGCCGACAGCGTGGGCACGAACGACCTCTCGAACAACGGGGCGAAAGCGGATCAGGACGATCCCCGGGAAGGGGACACGTCGGCACACTTCCGGTCCAGCGAGTCGGACTGGATGAGCATCGATGACGGCGACCTGTCCGCCGACTTCCCCACCAAGAGCGGCGACTCGAACGTCGATATGTCGATCTGCTTCTGGGTCAAGCCCAACAGCGTCTCCTGGGAGAACAGCATCATCAGCAAGTACCTGATCGCCACCGACGATCGTTCGTGGCGCATCTATATGAGCAACGTCGGGCTCTCGACCGGCATTTTGAAGGTCGCTCTGGGGACCGGCTCCGGCGGTGACTTCAACAACTATGTCTTCGACGGTCAGGATCAGATCCTGCACGTGGACCACTGGTATCACGTCGCGTTCACGTACACCGACTCGGACAAAGGGTTCCATATCAGGGTTTGGGACGGCACCGACAACGTGCTGGTCTTCGACGCGACGGGCACGGCGGTTTGGCCGATGGCGGTCACCGATGCGCCGGTGGTGCTCGGGCAGTTGCCCCTGGAAGGGCGTTACTTCAATGGCTGGCTGGACGAAGTGGTCATCTTCAACGATGTGTTGACCACTGACGAAATCGATCAGATCCGCCAGCAGAACTACGGCCATGCCAAGCCGTAGGCCGATCCTGAACTGAAAGGACGGGCTGGACCGCCCCTTACGGTATTCAGACCAACGACGTGGCGATTGCCTCGGACATCGAGGCAGTCGCCACGCTTCGTTTGACAGCGCGTTTGGCTGCGGGCTTGTGCGTCGGCGTTCGGGCGATACAATGGCGGGCGACACCACCCCGCCCGGTGGCGGCTCGGATTTCAGAACGATAAGATGGCATACCCCGGGGGGCCATGTCCAGCGGACACTGCATAGGAGATAAATGGCAAAGAGCGCGGGAGGCGTTGTGCCGTACGCACGGGTTAATCCCACTGGTAGATGAGCCTCTGCGGCGCCACAGCACCTGGCGGATCGGTGGGCCTGCCGACTCTCTGCTCGAACCGGCCTCCTGGGCCCAGGTGGGCGCACTGCTGCGCTGCGCCGACGAGCACGGCATCCCCGTACTGATCATTGGCAAGGGGTCGAACCTTCTGTTTGCCGATGCGGGCGTGCGGGGTGTGGTCATCAAGATCGGCCGGAGCCTGGCAGGCCTGTCCATCTCCGGCACCACCGTACGGGCGGAGGTGGGCATCTCCGCCTCTCGGCTGGCCCGTACCGCGGGCCTGGCGGGCTTGACCGGCCTCGAACACATCGTTGGCATTCCCGGCACGCTCGGCGGGCTCGTCGTCATGAACGGCGGCAGTCTGCGCCGGGCTATCGGCGAGGTGATTGTGGAAGTCAAGACGATGGACCGGCGCGGGACGCCTGCCGTCTGGCGGCGCGAGGACTGTGAGTTCGCCTACCGCCAGAGCAGGTTTCAGCGTGATGATTGTGTCATCACGGAGGTCATTCTGGAGCTGGCCCCCGGGCCGTGCACAGAGATCATGTCCGAGATGCGCGCGGTCCTGCGCGAGCGGCGGCGCCGCTTCCCTCTGACCTTGCCCAGTTGCGGCTCGGTCTTCAAACGGAATGCCGAGTTGACCCAAAGCGTCGGGCCACCCGGGGCCGTGATCGAAGGACTCGGGTTCAAGGGCCGGCGCGTCGGTGACGCGGTGGTCAACTCCCGCCATGCCAATTTCATCGTCAACGTCGGCGCCGCTCGGGCGCGCGACGTACTCGAACTCGTCGGCATCATCAGACAAGCCGTTCAGGACCGGTTCGGCCACACGCTGGCCTGCGAGGCGAAGTATGTCGACGAACATGCCCGCGTCTGTCCGCTGGAACAGGCGCTTGACCGATGAACTCTCACGCCGGTGCGCTTTCTCGCAGGCTGGCAGACTGTGAAAGGAGAAGGGCAAGTGCAGAGGGCCACTAGGCGTGAGTGTCGTGTCTAAAGGACGCGCGCTTTCGCTTGCGCGATTGTCCCGGCTTCGATCTGCTCGCCGAGAAATATAGATACGAGAACGAGCGGCGGACGGTGTACCACGTTGTCATTGAGAAGCGGGGCGGTCACCTCACCTACGCCGTCAATGGCCGCGTTCTGCTCAAAGCGATTCACTCGCATCCACGACGCTGGCCTGATTGGCTTCCGCACCTGGCACCCAGAGCTGTGGTGGGACAACCTCGTCGTTACGGGCCTGTGAGCCGTGCTGGGGCTCATGCTCCTTCCGGTCTGTTGGCCAACTCCGCGATGCGCAGTTCCAGGCGCTTGATCTCGCGTTTGATGTTGTTTCTGTTGATCATCTCCCAGGCAAAGACCTTAATGAAGCCAATGCTCAGCACGAGACAGACGAAGAGGGCTGCATACATGATTTGGGATTTGGTCTGGTCGGTATATGCAAACCTCACGGCACAGTAAACGGCGCCCCCGAGAAAGATGATCGCCCATGCCCAGACCATGATGGCCACCGATCGCATCCTCCTGCTGTAGAACTCCCGCGCCATTGCTTGCCAAGTGTCCTCCCGAGCCGGATCGTAGTCGTCGTCGAGTATCTTTCGGATCTGTTCATCAGTCATTCTGACTCTCCTTTCTGCGCGGCGGACATGTCGGTCTGCGCGCTTTCCTCCATTGCCTGCCAAAGCTTCTTGAATTCAGTTCGGGCCGTATGCAGTCTCGATTTGACGGTGCCGGCCGGGATGTTCAGGACGTGAGCCGTCTCTATCACATCGAGTTCCTCCAGGTAATAGAGCGTCAGAACCGTACGGCTGCGCTCGGGCAGCCGGCTCAGGATCGCCTCGAGATCGGCCGAGGTCTCACTGGCCTGCTGGCCGTCGCGCAGCTGCCGTTCGAGCGGGTCTTCCGGCCCGGATGTGCTGCGCTTGATCTTTCGTCTGATCCAGTCGTTGGCCTTGTTGGTCACGATCTGATAGGCCCAGGGGCGAAAACGGGCCGGGTCGTTTAGCCGGCGGATGCCCCTTACGATGCCCAGCCAGCTCTCCTGTGTCACCTCCCAGGCTCCTTCTGCATCTCTTGTCAGCCGACAGGCGTAGCGCCAGAGGCGCTTCTGCCAGCGCGAGACCAGCAGATCCAGCGCGGCGGCCCGCCCGCTCTGGCAGTCCATCACGAGAATCTCGTCGACGATTTGTTCGCTCGGCTCGGCCATGTTGTCTATCCTAGTCTGTTCGGAGCCCGCTACCGTTCATTTTTTCTGGTGGTGGGGGCGAATGATGATTTGTCCCTACCAGCGGCACCGGGGCGGATCTGGGCAGAAGCAGGATTCTGATTGCAGGAGGGCGGCCTGGATGCTATATTGGCCCGAACTCCGGAGAGGTGTCGGAGTGGCTTATCGAGCAGCCTTGGAAAGGCTGTGTAGGGCTTGTCCCTACCGCGGGTTCGAATCCCGCCCTCTCCGTTACAGCAGATAGACGCGCCAGAGCTCCCTACGAGACCGGGACTTGCCGCGTTTTTTCGTTGCGCCCCTGTGCTTCGGTCAGGTGTGTTCGTTAGAAGCAGATGCCCCATTTAATTGTTATTCGGAGGCTATGGCCATGTGTGAACACTGCACGCGACGGGAGTTCTTGGAAGCGGGAGTGGCCGGCGGATTGTTGCTTGCCGGCGCGGGTTGTATGACCGAATGGGTCTCGGAATCGCCGCGGCCCCGGCCCCAGGTTCAGTCGCGTGTCTGCGTCATCTTCACCGGTGAACCGGCGCCGGAAGATCGCGACTGGGGCGCCGACGACCGACAGGTGACGGCCGCGAAGGCGCGCCTGACCCGGGCGGAGAAGGAGTTGGGGAACGTCGAACTGGTAATGGGGGCTTCGACCAGTCCCGAGCAGACGGCGGCGCTGCTGGAGAAGGCCGGGCCGGGCGTACCGGTCCTCACAATCAACACGCAAAACTTCGCCCTGACCAGGGTGGTCCAGCCCATTCTGGACGGCGCGCATCCCATGGTCGTCTTTTCCCTGCCGGCCAGCGGGCATGACTGGATGTATGCCCCGCGCTGGCGCCGCCAGGGCCACCGCGTTACCCTGATGGCCAGTAGCGACTACGACGAACTCGAAAACGCCCTGCGTCTGCTCCGGGTGATCCCCATGATGAAGCAGACGCGCATCCTCCTGTTCCCGCCGGCCCGGGGCACGAGCGCCGCGCAATCGCCCGACGAAGTCAAGACACGTCTGGGGGCCGACGTCGTGGGCGTCGAAGAGAAGCTCTTCGACGAGATGATCGCTGCGGCCGACGACGAGGCCGTGCGCGCTGAGAGCGAATGGTGGACCAGGCACGCTAAGAAAATCATCGAGCCCAACGAAGAGGACGTTGACAAGGCCGCCCGCGTCAGCGTGGCGCTCCAGTGTCTGATGGAACGCGAACAGGCCCAGGCCTTGGCCGTGGGCACCTGTATGGGCTGGCTGTCGAAAGGATTCCCCTGTCTGGGCTTTGCCCGTCTGCGCGATCGCGGCATTCCCGCGGCCTGCGAAGGCGACATGGACTCGCTCCTGACCATGCTCCTGTTCCAATATGCCTTCGACCGCCCCGGGTTCCAGGGCAACGCCACCTTCGACACGGCGCGCAACGCGCTGTGGACCGCGCACTGCACCGCTCCGCTGAAGATGGATGGGCCCGACGGTGCCGATGCCCCGTACCTGTTGCGTGGGCATTCCGAAGTCGCCGGCAGCGGCTGCGTGCCCGAGGTCCAGTACCGCGTGGGCGAGACCATCACCCGCGCCAAGTTTGTCAATCTCGATACCATCCTCGCCTCGACGGGCGAGATCATCGAAGTGCCCGAGAAGGCGGTTCATGGCTGCCGCACTCAGATCGTGACCAAAGTACGTGACGCCGCGACGATGGCCGCCAACTGGAGTAGCGCCCTTGAGACGGAAGATGCCATGACGCTGCTCCACCGCGTCGTGATTTATGGCGACCACCTGGCCAACGTGCATCACCTCGCCCGGTTGATGGGCATGAGCGTGATCGAGGAAGGCTGAACCCGCGACGGCAGAATTCGAACCCTCGGTGCTTGCATGGTTGAAATCCAGACACAGCCCTTGTACAATCCCCCGGACAGAGGGCCGAATGACAGTTGGCCCTCTCCGTTTGTTTTTGCCTTCGGGGCGACGCTGCAGTAAGGTTCGGCACGCGATGCGTGCCGCTGGAAGTTTGCTGTGCGCCCGCGCTAAGGAGAGTCGGACGTGACAGAAGTTCAAAGTGACGGGGGACGAATCATCCGCCGGGGGGCGTACCCCGAGTTGACCTGGACCGCGGTTCTCGTCGGCTACGGCCTGGGCGTCCTCATCACCATTAGTATGGGCTATGCCTGTCTGATTCTGGGCTTCTCGCATGAAGGATCGGAACTGGCGGCCATTTTGGGCTTCGGGATTCTGCGGGGCATTCTCCGCCGCAACAGCATCATCGAGAACAACATCAGCCAGACCGTCGCCAGCAGTGTCAACGGCGCGTCGGCCGGTTTCATGTTCTCCGTCCCGGCCCTGTTCATCCTGGACCATACTGATTTCAATCCGTATCTGCTAACCTTCGGCTGCATCGCCGGCGGGGTGCTGGGCATCGGCTTCATCATTCCGCTGCGTAAGCAGATGATTGATTTCGAACGGCTGACCTACCCTGGTGGCGTCGCGGTTGCGACCGTCCTCAAATCCCCTGGCGCCGGCGTCCACAAGGCCATGCTGCTGGTCGTCGGAGTCGCGCTGAGCGCCACCGTGAGCCTGATCAGCCACATCACCGGTTTCGAGGACTGGGCCTTGGGCGAACATCTTGGCATGCCCGCGTACATGAACGGCGTCTGGTTCGTCTCGCTGTTGACGATTGGCATCGGGTTCATCGCCGGCAAGGGCGGGCTGTGTTTCGTCCTCGGTGGCTACGTGTGCTACTGGATTCTGGCCCCGATTCTGGCGAAGATGACCTTGCTGCCGGCGCCGGAACAGCTGCAGCAGATGTCCCTGACGATGCCCAATTACCTGCGCGTCATGCTGTTTCGCCCGGTCGGGATCGGTATGCTGGTTGGCGGGGCGCTGACGGGGATCGTGCTGGCGCTGCCGCTGATTATCAGTGCCGTGCGCAGCATGCAATCGGCGGCCAAGAGTGGCGCGGCGCTCTCGAAGGATGAAATGCCGATCAAGCTGCTCTACGTTGGTATCGTCGGCGCCGTCATTGTTCTGGGCGCCGTCGCGGTTTCATCCGTTGCGGAGATGGGTTTCGGTCGCGGCATCATCATGGCCGTGCTGGGGACGATCTGGATCTGGATGGCGGGCGTGATTCTGTCGGAGTGCATCGGCCGGACCAACTGGTCGCCCATGAGTGGCATGACACTGATCGCCGTGACCATTCTTATCGTGATCACCAGTGGCCTCGGTGACAAAGCGGCGATCATCTCGTCGGTTATGGTCGGGGCCGCCACCTGCATGGCCATGTCGCAGGCAACCGACCTGATGCTCGACCTGAAGACCGGTTACCTCGTCGGCGCGATCCCCAAGCGCCAGCAGATGGGCCAGTTCCTGGGTACCTGGATCGGACCGGTCCTGATGATCGGCTTGTTGTTCGTTCTGCACAAGGCCTATGGCCTCGGCAGCGAGAAGCTCCCGGCGCCGCAGGGTACGGTGCTGGCGAGCATGATCGAGGGCATCCTCAAAGGCGATGTCCCCGTACAGAAGTACCTGGCCGGGGCGGGGCTCGGTGCGCTGCTGAGCGTCACCGGGATCGGTGGCCTTGGCATTCAGGTGGGGCTGGGTTTTTATCTGCCGTTTAGTATCGTGCTGACCTATACCATCGGCACGATCGCGCGAATCGTGAGTGACAAAGCGATGGGCCGGCACTTCAGCGAGCAGGTGGGCATTCCGATCGCGGCCGGCCTGATCATTGGTGAAGGTTTGATCGGGGTCGGCTTTGCCGTGTATTCGGTTATCATGGGTGTGCAGGGGGGATAGGGACGCGCTATGAAGTGGATCGGTTTTCTGCTGGTTACGGTCGGTTTCGTTATTGCGGCGCTGGCAACGGTGGTCGATCAAGGCGCCATCCAGAGCCTTGACGCGCCGACGGCAGTTGATGAGAGCGTTGACGAGAGTCCCATCAAATGGCTCTGGTATGTCCCGGCGTTGGCGGTCGGCGTGGCCGGGGTGACAATGATCCGGACCACCGAGGCCCGCCAGAGCAAGACCGAGCATCACGTGGCCGCCAATATCGAAACCGTCGAGGGCAGCCTCCAGCGCATCGCGACCAATCTCGACCAACTCAACGCCGAGAAGGATGCAATCGACACCTATGATATGCGGCACAAGATCGACGAACTGTTCATGGACGACCTGGAGCAATTCGTCGATGCGCGGCAGAGCATCGTCCATCGCTACGGGCTGGCCGCTTACGGTGAGATCATGGGCAGCTTCGCCGCGGGCGAACGCTATCTCAACCGCGTCTGGTCCGCCTCAGCCGATGGCTACATCGACGAGGTCAACGAGTATCTCGAAAAAGCGAAAGATCAGTTCGCCGAGAGCCTCACCATTATCCGCCGCTTCCAAGCCACCAGCCCGCTACCCGCCTGAGCCGGTCCGCAGACGCTCAGAACGCAGCGAGCGCTAGGTTTCTGGGCTGCAAACGGGTATAATAATTGTCAGGTTCGGCGATCGTTGGTTCGAGCCTGACAGACTTGATCAGGGTGATGTGTCGGTTTGACCTCAAGCGCTATCCTGCTGGCGACGGCATCGCCCACGTGTGACTATCCGAAAAGGAGCCTTCGGCTTGAACATCTGTGCACGATTTGCCCTGAGCCTGCTTGTCCTTCTCATGCTGCATGCGGCATTGTGGGGGCAGCCTCCTGAGATCGTGATCAATGAGTTCGTCGCGTCCAACCAAACGGGCGGCAGGGACCCCGACTTTGCGGAATTGTCCGATTGGGTCGAACTGTACAATCCTGCTGAGGAAGAGGTAGACCTGAGCGGCTATTACATGACGGACGATCTGGATGAGCCGTTCAAATGGCAGATCCCGGACGGGACCCGTATTCCAGGCGCCGGCTTTCTTTTCTTGTGGGCCGACGGCCACGATACGGGACTGCACATGAGCTTCAAGCTGAACAAAGCAGGGGAGCAACTGGTCCTGTACGCACCGGACGGCACGGCCGTGGATACCCTGAGCTTTGGTACGCAGCAGGATGACATGTCGTACGGACGGCTGGAAACCGATGCGACGCAATGGCGCTTCTTCAGCCCACCCAGTCCTGGGGCTCGCAACGACGCGCGCGACAGCGTAGCGGTAACGCCGGCGCCGCTTTTCTCCATTACCGGAGGATTCTATTGGGGGGCTCAGGTGCTGCGCTTCGAGAATGCCGAGCAGATCGATATCTACTATTCCCTCGACGGGACACCGCCGGATGGGGACGCCTTGCCCTATCAGGCCCCGATTGTCCTCGATACCACGGTCGCGGTCCGCGCCATCGGCTACCAGCGCGGTTTTGCACCCAGTGACGTGGTGACGCATACCTATTTCATCGATGAGCCGATTCACCTGCCGTTCATCTCGATTGTCACGGATCCCGACAATTTCTTCAGTGACGAGCGCGGCATCTACGTCACCGGAACCAACGGCAGGGGGGGCTACTGTGACAGCGCGATCCGCAATCTGAAACAGGACTGGGAACGACCCGTAAACATTGAGCTGTATGAAATAGACGGCACGCTGGGCTTCAATCAGCGTGCCGGCGTGAAGATTTTCGGTGGCTGCTCACGTCACCGGTTCCCTCAGAAATCATTGGCTTTGTTCGCACGCCGGGCTTACGGCAAGGGATCGTTTCGGTATCAACTCTTTCCCGACAAGGACATCGACCGTTTCGAATCGTTCATCCTGCGCAGTTCGGCCGACGATCAGGTGTTCACCCTGTTCCGCGACGCCCTGTCCCAAATGGTGCTGGTCGAGTACATGGATTCGGACTACCAGGCCTATCGTCCGGCGGTTGTCTTTCTCAACGGTCAATACTGGGGCATCCACAACATCCGTGAGAAAATCAACGAGCATTACGTCGCCGGCAATTTCCACATCGATGCAGATGACGTGAATCTCCTGGAACGCAACGGCAGCGTCGTCTCCGGAACCGATGCGGGCTACGACGCGATGGTGGACTACGCCAACAGCCACGACATGGCCGATCCCGACCATTACGAGATCGTCGCGGCTCAAATCGACATTGATCAGTACATCGACTACCAGATCGGCCACATCTATCTGGCGGAGCGCGATTGGCCCGGCAACAACATCAAGTTCTGGCGGGCCAATTCCGGGCCCTACGCACGGTGGCGATGGGTCAATTTCGACATGGATCAATGCTTCACCTCGGGGTGGATCGGCGAGGACATGATCGAGAAGACGACGACCCGCTTCGGGTCCGGCTGGCCCAATCCCGAATGGTCCACGCGCCTGTTCCGCAACCTGCTGGAGAATGAGGGGTTTCGCAACGAGTTTGTACAGCGCTATGCCTACCACATGAATACGACGTTTAATCCCGACCGTGTGCTGGCGCTCATCGATCAGTTCCAGCAGAGACTGGCGCCCGAAATCCCGCGCCATATCACCCGATGGGGAGGGCAGAAAGACCCCGACGCGCTGGAGACCTGGCAGAGCCCTACGTTCAACTCGGTGGCACGCTGGGAACAGAACATCGACAGGATGCGACTCTTCGCCGTGGAGCGGCCCGCCCCGACCACGCGTCACTTCCTCGACCACTTCGGGTTAAGCGGAACTTCGGAAGTCAGCCTCGACCTGGAGATTCCAGAGTCCGCCGTGCTTCAAGTCAATGGCAAACGACTACCCGATGGATTTCAGGGAGTCTACTTCAATGACCTTCCCATCGTCGTCGAGGCGACTCCCAGGTGGGGATACACCTTCTCGCACTGGAAGGCGCGATCCACTGCGGCCTCATCAGAGAGTCTGGTTTCCACGGGATCTGTCTGGAAGTATTCGGATACCGGAATGAATCTTGGCACCGCGTGGCAGGAAACAGAGTACGACGATACGGCTTGGCCCTCCGGCCCGGCCCAACTGGGCTACGGCGACGGGGATGAAGCGACGGTGGTTGGCTACGGCCCGAATGCGAGCAACAAGCACATCACCACCTATTTCCGCACGTCATTCGAGTTGACGGAATTCGCCCATCTCCGTTCGCTGTCGATTTCTCTACTAGTCGATGATGGGGCCGTGGCCTATCTCAATGGCCGGGAAATCGCCCGTGTTAACATGCCATCAGGACGACTTTATTACAAGACACCGGCGCTTCAGACGATCGGCAATGAAGATGGCTTCACCGAATTTGAAGTTTCTCCCGACCACTTGATATCCGGTATCAACGTTTTGGCCGTGGAGGTCCATCAGGCCAGCGCCGGCAGTTCCGATATCAGTTTCGATTGTTCGTTGTCGGGCGAAACCGCCGCCGTGACCCGGACGGAGCAGTGGATCGAAACTCCCGAGGTCGAGGTCGTCCTCGCGGGCGATATGCAACTTACGGCTTTCTGTGAGGCGGATATGGAGGCCGTAGCAGACCCGGTCGTTATCACGGAAATCAATTTCGACTCCGCCCCGGCTGCGGACAGTGGGGACTGGGTCGAGCTGTGCAACCGAAGCGACGCCGCAGTCGACTTGACCGGATGGCAGTTCAGCGATGGCGACGGACAGGCGTATACGTTCCCTGCAAATACCATCCTCTGGCCGGATAGTTATCTGGTCCTGTGTCGAGACAGAATCAGCTTCAAAGGCATCCATCCCTATGTCAAAAACCTGCTGGGAAATCTCCCGTTCGGACTAAGCAGCGAAGGCGAATCCCTTCGTCTCCTGGACGCGGAAAGCAACGTTGTCGACCGGGTCGATTATTTCTCGATCACTCCCTGGCCTCAAACGGCCCAAGGCACCGGCTTCACCGTCGAGCTAGTCGATGCGTCGAATGACAATAATCGGGGTGAAAACTGGCAGGCCGCGAGTTTGCTGGGAACACCCGGCACGGGATATGAACCACCCCCGGAACCTGTCATGAGACGGTGATTCTTTGTCCTGGTCTCAGGTTCAGACGCGTGGCGGCGCTGGCGTTCTGGCGGCTGATTTCGAGGGTGTTGTTGGATCCGGTGATGAGGAACAGCTCGTCGGCGCGGGCGGCGTCGTAGGTGGCGTGGTGACGCATCGTGTGCGTCTGGCCCTCGATGGCGACGGTATACTCGTTCTTGTCGAGCGGAGGAAGGTTGGTGACGATATTGCCGAAGCGGTCGATGCGTACGACGAGGCCTTCGCGACCGTCCAGGTACAATTCCAGTGCCTCGATGCTTTCGATCTCATCGCCCAGCTCGTCGAAGTGCCCAAGGTGGGCGCGGGCGGCGGCTTTGGCGAAGACGTCACGGCCGTGAAAGGTACGACTGGCATCGGCCGGGATGGGCAGTTGCCGAATTGTGACCATGGTTTGATCGCGCAGGGTTTCGGTGAGTAAGCCGTTGTCGGGTGCGACGAAGATATTGTTATTCGTTTTCACAATGATCGCGCGGCGCTGGCTGCCGACACCGGGGTCGACCACGCAGCAGAAGACGGCGCCTCTCCGGAAATACCTGTAATCATTTTTGAGGACCCACGAAGCCTCGACGAGATTCTGCGGGCTGATCGTGTGACATAGATCGACAATTTGGGCGTCGGGGTCAATGCTGAGGATCACGCCTTTCATGACGCCCACGTATTCGCTCTGTCCGAAATCGGTTAGCAGTACGATCATGCGCGCGGCCCAGATTAT
>CP070782.1:547842-554414 GCA_020346325.1 Phycisphaerales bacterium | reverse complement strand
GACCTCCTGCGGCGTGCCGATCGCGCCGCCGCGAATCAGTTCCACCATCCGACGATAGTTGTCGCTCGCATGAATCTGCGTGCCCATCTGCGTCGCGAGTTTGTCTTTGCTCTTCAGATAGGTCTCGCGCACCAGGCGTGCCTCCTCCACGGAATTGGCCAGGGGCTTCTCGCAATAGACGTGCTTGCCCCGATTCATCGCCCAGATGTTGATGAAGGCATGCGTGTGATCCGTCGTCGAGCAAACCACGGCGTCAATGTCCCTCTGGTCGAGACATTGACGCCAATCGACGTAGGTTTTCGCCTCGGGAAACTCCTGGGCCGCCTGGGCCAGATTCTGCTCGTTGACGTCGCACAGCGCCACGATGTTCTCGCCCTTGACGCGGTTCAGATTGGCCCGGCCGCGACCGCCCACGCCGATCACCGCGATGTTCAGCTTCTCGTTGGGCGAATTACCGGCGCGGAGCACGCCGGACTTGAGAATGGTGATTCCGGCCCCCATAGCGGCGCCCGTTTTGAGAAATGTACGGCGGTCGACTCGAGCGTTCATCGGCAATCTCCTCTGTCTAGAATCACGGAAAATCAGGCGGAACAATCCCGTCACCCCAGCAGCCTAGCGGAAAAGCTCCCGCGATTCAAGGCTCCGGAGACAGACCCTACGGCCCAGCCATCGCCTTTTGTGACAGGTCCAGGTCAATTTCCGGATGATTTGACCCAGGGGCCTGTAATTTAGTAGAATACATACGATAATGTTCTGCTGATTGGGGCGCGTCGAAGCTACCAGAAGGGCGGAGGAGATCGATCATAATCCTCAATGAGGACAACCGGAGAATGTTCAAGTTGGCCAGATTACTGCTTGCTCTACTGCTATTGACCCTGGCTTTGGCCGGCCCGGCCCAGGCCGATATCACCGCCCGCGGCGACGTGGTCCGCGGTGTCCCGAACGATGGCGATTGGCCCGGTGCCGAGGCCCCGCCGCTGGCCATCGACGACGATATCAACACCAAGTACCTCCACTTCAAGGGCGACACCCAAACCACCGGTTTTCAAGTGACCCCGGCGGCCGGCGCCAGTGTCGTCACCGGTCTGACCCTCACCACCGCCAACGACGTGCCGGGGCGCGACCCGATTGCCTTTGAATTGTACGGCTCCAATGGAACCATCGACGGCCCCTACACGCTGATCGCCCGCGGCGATATCCTCGACTTCGCGGGCGCCACGGAGTGGCCCCGTCACACGATGAATGAGACACCGATTACGTTTGCGAACCACGTTGCCTACAGTCACTACCAGCTCCTGTTCACCGCCGTGCGCGGGCCCGTGGGCGGCTCGGTCAACAGTATGCAAATTGCCGAAGTCGAGTTCCTCGCCAGCCCCGTCGGCGGGCTGCCTCCCGAAGTCAATGCCGGTGAGAATCGGACCGTCAACTGGCGCGGCGCGGGCAATACCGTGGCGCTGATGCAACCGACCATCTACGACGACGATCCCTGCGATCTGGCCGCCACCGATCCGGACTACCTGACGATTCTGTGGTCGTCGCTCGGACAGACCAGCGTGGATTTCCTCGGCACCGAAAACGATCCCAACGCGCAGGTCCTGTTCCCGGCGCCCGGCGTCTACGTGCTCCAGCTCCAGGTGTGGGACGAACGGGACCAGGAAGGCGCCGACACGGTCACCATCACCGTCGTGGAACCTGAGTGCCCGCCGGGCGATCTGTCGGGAGACTGCAAGGTCGATTTGGCCGATCTGGTGACGTTCGTCGAGCAATGGCTCGCGGCACCGGGCTGCGTGGGGGTGCCCGATGGCTGCGCCGACCTGGCCGGGCAGGCTACCGACGGCGTCGACCTCGTGGATTTCGCCGCGTTGGCGGAACACTGGCTGGCCGACTGGACCGCCGCGGTCCGCGTGCTTATCTCCCCGCCGGAGGTCGTCTCGGCCGGCGCGCAGTGGCGTCTGGACCAGGGCCCCTGGCAAGACAGTGGTGCATCGGTAAGCGGGCTCGTACCCGGAACGTACGGCCTTGAGTTCAGCACGGTCGGCAATTGGACCCGGCCGGCAGATCGGACGATTCAGGTCCAGAGAAATCAGACGACTACCCTCGCGGAGACCTATGCCGAGCTATCGGGATCCTCCCTGTTGATCAGCGAGTTCATGCCCTCCAACGAAACGACCATCTCGACTACGGTCGCCGGCCGGGTGGTGTATCCGGACTGGATCGAGATCTACAACGGCGGCGATCAAACCATCGATCTGGCCGGTTGGTATCTCACCGACGATCCGAACGCCCTGGAAAAGTGGGCGTGTCCCTCGGTCCGCATCGAGCCCGGCGAGGTCTTTCTCGTCTTCGCCTCGGGCATCCAGGAAGCCGAGCACCCGGAGAACTGGCCCTACCGGGATGCCGAGGGCTACTGCCACACGAACTTCAAGCTCGACGCTGACGGTGAGTATCTCGCCCTGGTCGGCCCGGATTTGCAGGTCGCCCACCACTACGGCTCAGCCACGGGCGATCCGAACGAAAGACACATCCCCGCACTGCGTGCGGATCTATCCTACGGCCTGTACAGCAACCAGGAGCAGTATTTCGCCGAACCGTCACCGGGACAGTTGAACCGGTCAGGCTATGCGGCGGTGTCCGAGGAGCCGGCGTTCTCGCATCCGGCCGGTCCGTTCGCCGACTACATCCTGCTCGAGTTGAGCTCGCCCAATCCCGGGGCCACGATTCGCTACACCACCGACGGTCGAGTGCCCACCGCCAACAGCACCGCGTACACGGGGCCCATTCCCATCTTCGCGACGAAAGAAGTCGTGGCCCGCGCCTACGAACCGGGCAGGGCCCCGAGCGACGTGGTCAGTTGCACGTACGTGGCGCTGGCCGAGGACCTGCTCGATTTCAGTTCCGATCTGCCCATCGTCCTGGTCGACACCGAGCGACGCTGTATCAACAGCGGCCGCTTCACGAAAGCGCACTCGGTCTTTATGGACATCGGCGACGACGGTCGCGCCGGAATCCTCGATGAGGTCGATTACATCGGGCGCAGCGGCTTGAAAGTTCGAGGCTCATCCACCGGAGGTACGCCCAAGCATCAGTATGCCTTCGAGGTCTGGGACGAGAACAATCTGGACAAAGACGTCTCGCTACTGGGGATGCCGGCTGAGTCCGACTGGATTCTCTACGCCCCTGCCAGCTTCGACCGGGCGCTGATCAACAATGCCTTCGTCTTTGAGCTGAGCAACCAGATCGGCCGCTACGCGGTGCGGACGCGATTCTGCGAGGTCTATCTCAACACCAACGATGATCAGGTCTCCGCCAGTGACTACGTCGGCATCTACATCTTCATGGAAAAGATCAAACGCGGCAAGGACCGCGTCGACGTCGAGAAGCTTGAACCCTGGGACAGTACCGAGCCCCAGATCTCCGGTGGCTACATGCTCAAGATCGACCGCCGCGACCCGGGCGATTCCGGCTTCCGTACCTCCCGAGGCAACCCCACTTACGGCGACGGGACGCTCTGCTACGTAGACCCGAAGGAAGACGAGATCACGGCCGCGCAATCGAACTGGATCAGAAACTACCTCGACGATTTCGAAGATGCGCTCTACGGACCGGACTCAGCCGACCCACAACGTGGCTATGCCCGTTTCATCGATGTTGATTCCTGGGTCGACCACAACCTGCTCAACATGCTGGCGATGAACGTCGATGCGCTCCGGCTGAGCACTTTCATCTCCAAAAAGCGCAACGGCAAACTGGAGATGGGGCCGCTCTGGGATTTCGACCGGGCTCTGGATTCAACCGACGGCCGCGACAACAACGCCCAGAGCTGGCACGGTACGGGCGACGGCACGGACTACCACAACTACGTCTGGTGGAATGAACTATTCGAGGACGTCAACTTCTGGCAGAAGTACATCGACCGATGGTACGCCTTGCGTGAGGGCGCCTTCAGCACGGCCAGCCTCAACGCCACGATTGACGCCATGGCCGATGAACTCCGCGAGGCGGAGGTCCGCAATACGGACCGGTGGCGCAGCTACGCCCCGCGCTACGGCGGATTCCAGGGGGAGATCGACCACCTCAAGGAATGGCTCGAGACGCGCTGCCTCTGGGTGGACGATCAATTCGTTTCGCCCCCCCGGGTCTCGCCTGCCGAGTTGCACGTTCCCTCGCCGGGCACGGTGACACTCAGCAACCCGAATGGATACGGCACGATCTACTACACCCTGGACGGCTCCGATCCGCGCCTGCCGGTGGCCGGAGCCACGGTTTTGAACACCACCACGCTCGTGACCGAAGACGCAGCCAAGCGCGTCCTCGTCCCGACCGGTCCGGTCTCGGACGCCTGGCGCGGCGGTGCGGCCTTCGACGACAGCGGCTGGACCGCCGGCACCGGAGGAGTCGGCTACGAGCGCAGCAGCGGGTACCAGAACTTCTTCGATATCGACGCCGGAACCGAGATGTACAACCGGAACACCTCCTGTTACATCCGCATCCCGTTCACCGTCGCCGACGACCCGAGCGCGTTCAACTACATGCTCCTGAAGATGCGCTACGACGACGGCTTCGTCGCCTACCTCAACGGCGTCGAAATCGAACGGACCGCGTTTACCGGCACGCCCACCTGGAACTCCTCGGCCAACGGCAACCACGACGACATCGCCGCCATTCGCTTCGAAGACTTCAATGTCTCCATGCACGCCGACTTGCTGCGCCGCGGCGAAAACATCCTTGCCATTCACGGGCTGAACTCCTCCACGACGAGTTCCGACGCGCTGTTCAGCGTCGAGCTGATCGCCGGTCAGAGCAACAACCCCAGTGGCGATGGCATCGCGGAAACCGCGCTGGCCTACGCCGATCCCCTCGTCCTGACCGAGAGCGCTCAGATCACGGCCCGCGTGCTGGTCGGCAGCAATCCGTACAGTCCGTGGAGCGGATTGGCCCAGCAGGTCATTTCCGTCGGTCCGGTGGCGGAGAGTTTGCGGATCAGTGAGGTGATGTATCATCCGTTCGACACGGGGTCGCCCGACGATCCGAATACCGAATACGTTGAGCTGACCAACGTGGGGGCCGAGCCGATCAATCTCAATCTCGTTGCGTTTACCAACGGGATCGACTTCGTTTTCCCGAGCGTCGAACTTCCCGCCGGCGAGTATGTGCTGGTGGTGCGTGACATCATGGCTTTCGAGGCCAAATATGGCCCGGGCCTGCCCATCGCCGGTCAGTACGGCGGCAGCCTCGCCAACCGGGGCGAACGGATCGAGTTGCAGGACGCGGCCGGCCGGACGATCCATAAGTTCGACTACCGCGACAACTGGTACGACCTGACCGACGGGCTGGGCTTCTCGCTGACGGTCCAGGACCCGGCCGCGTCGAGCGAGCCCAACGCGCTGGACAGCAAGAGCGCCTGGCGGCCCAGCGTCGAGGCCGAAGGCTCGCCCGGCTATGGCGATGCGGGCCAGGCGGTCGAGCCCGGCGCGATCGTGATCAACGAGATCGTGGCCGACGCCGGCTCAGGCGAACCGGACTGGATCGAGCTGTACAACACGACGGATCGGGCCATCGAGATCGGTGGCTGGTTCCTCAGCGATGACGGCGACGACCTGACGAAGTACGAGATCGCCGCCGGGACCAGCATCGCCGCCGGGGAGTATCTGGTCTTCTACGAGGACCTGCACTTCGGCAACGACAACGATCCGGGCGCCCACGCGACCTTCGCGCTGAGTCGTCGGGGCGAGACGGTGTATCTGCATTCGGGCGCCCACGGCGTTCTGACCGGCTACAGTGAAGCCGAGAAGTTCGACGCCTCCGAAACGGGGCTCTCGCAAGGCCGCTATCGCAAGAGCACGGGCGCGTACAACTTCGTGCCGCTGGTCGAGCCGACGCCGGGCTGGGCCAACGCCGAGCCCAAGGTCGGGCCCGTGGTGATCAGCGAGATCATGTACAATCCGTACGGTATCGCCGACGCCGAGTATGTCGAGCTGCTCAACATCAGCGCCGAGACCGTGACACTGTTCGATACGACCACGGGGCTGCCCTGGCGGTTGACCGACGATCCCGACAATCCGGGGATTGAGTTCCTGTTCCCCAGCGACCCGCCCGTGACGCTGGCGCCGGGCGAATGCCTGATCGTCGCCAAGGACCTGGCGGTCTTCGAATCGACGTACGTGGCCGTGCCGGACGTGCCGGTCTTCGCCTGGGGCGACGGCAGGCTGGCCAACCGCCGCGAGAGGGTCCAGCTCAGTATCCCGGGCGACGATGACGGCGAGACCTGGATCCGTCTCGACCGCGTGGTCTACAGCGACGGTTCGCAGCCGGAAGATTTCGCCACCGGCGTCGATCCCTGGCCGCTGCCGGCCGACGGCTTCGGCGCGTCGCTAACCCGCATCGACCCAACCGCCTACGGCAACGACCCCGTCAACTGGCAGGCCGTCACCCCCACACCTGGGATCATCAACTGAACATTCTCGGGTGGGTCCCTGTCGGACAAGACTCCGTCATCCTGAGGCGAAGCCGAAGGATCTGGTTCTCGCAGGAGACGTTTGCCGTGTTCTTGGCCCAGATCCCATTCGACCCCG
>CP070782.1:542228-547742 GCA_020346325.1 Phycisphaerales bacterium | reverse complement strand
CGTGGCGGCTGGCGATGTACTGCGCGACGAACGGGCCCAGGAGGGCAACCTGTTTGGGCGCTCTGGCCTCAGCCAATCCTACGGCAACCAGCCTGCCGTAGATGTCATCGGGCAGGGCAGCCAGCCACGTGGCCGTCTCCGCATCGACACCGCTGAAACGCCCGGCGATCAGCGCTTCCAGTCGGATCTTGAAGTGCTCGGCCTGTCTCAGACTGCATTTCCCGAGCCTGACAGTCTTGCGGCTGCCGTCTTCGGCAACGAACAGAATCCGTTTTCTCCCGCCTTTGTCTCGCCCAATCGAAGCCATCTCAATGCCTCCTCGTTTTGCCTCGGGCCTTCAACTCCAAGCCCAGGTACTGGCAAAGTGTATCCGCCGTTTCCATGCTGCACGTCCCTCCGGCCATGATCTTGCACAAAACCGCTTGGTCAACTCCCGTTTCCTTGTGGATGCGGTAACGGGTCCGGCCGGATTCTTCAATGGCTCGTCTGATAGTCTCCATGATCATGCCCACGATATTACAAAGTGCTTTTCATTTTGTCAAGTATCAGTCTGAGCATTTTCAGGATTTCTTTGCCCCTTCAATCCAGGCGCGAATATCCGCCGGGTCATAGCGTACGCTCCGACCGATCCGCACCGCCGGCAGGTCTCCCGCCTTGGTGAGAGAGTACAGGGACCGCTCACTGATAGAGAGCAACCGGGCCGTCTGCCGGGCGGTCAGCAATAGCGGTTGAGCGTGAGGTTCGGTTCGATCCTGAAACATCTTCAGTACTCCTGATATGCGACAAAGTGAATCTGAAAATCTTCGCGCTCCGGTAAAAGGTCGCGCAGCTCGGTCAGCTTGGCCGCCGCCGCACGAACGGCATCGGCTGCGTCGCTATCAACGGCCTTGAGGTTGGGAATCAGCTCGGTCAAAGTCTCGACGCTGGTGTCACTCGGTGCAGGTGTGGTTTTCTTTTTGCTCATCGATAGCAAGGGCATAGTAAAACTCCTGTTTTGAATGGTTCGACATTTGTTGCAACGTGTTTTCGGTCTACCGCCACGCGGTCCCGGCGGCTCCAAGCTAGCACCACAGATTTTACATCGTGGCCGCGCGCCATTTCGCCAGACACGCGTCTGCTCAATTCGGGCCACGTATGCGCATGCGGGCCCGCAATATCGCAGCGGCCGGCCCCGGCCTTCGCGCAGTTGACAGAACAGCGCCCCGCAATCGGGTCGTGCGCATTTGCGTGTTTTGTCTTGCTCAATCATGCTGCCCTAAAATCCTCAAAACCGGTGCAAAAGAACGCGAGGCTGGCCATACGGTCTGCAAAGGCGCCACTCTGTGTGTCTGAGGCCGGCCTACCCTACTGCCCAGGTATACATTATCAGCTACCCCTCGTTTGCTGGATTGAGTTGGCTTCCGAAGGTTCGGACGCTCTCCGAAGTTTCGGCCCAACCGAACCGAACCGAACGTAACCAAACCAAACCGAACCGCGCGCGGAATCAATGGGAGGCGGTACGGTCGGCGGTTCGGAAACGGTTTCGGTTTGTTCTCTTTCACGGATTCTTACCTCCTAACCGATAGCGCTGCGCTAGAGGGAGTGGCTTCTATAGAACGCTGTCGTTTATGCGCACGGCGCGAATTTAGGCAATTTGGGACTCTAACCATCTTGTTTTACTCCACTTATACAAAATTGCGACTTTTTGGCCGTGCGCATTCGTGCGCATGGCTAAAACCGGGCCATGCTCATCAATGCGCATGGCGCCGTGCGCACGGATTACAGTTGCCTTTTTTTTCAAGCTCTTCTGCCAGGCGGTGTTGCCCTTCTTAAACCCTGGATAACCTTTGCCACGTCTCGGCCTCTCGGCACGAACGAAATCGGGCGTGCCGTATTCTTGCCATCGTTCGGCGACAGCGTAGAGTGTCGCGACCTTATACAGCCCGGCGCCGGTGGCGGTGATGTCAATGAATCCAGTCTCGATCAGCTCATCCAGCGCCCGGCGGAACCTCGAAGCCGTCAAACCGTACTTCGTCCGGGCCTCTTGGTAGGTGAATACAATTTCTCCATTGTTCAGACACACGAAGTTGCGGCTCCGCTTCTTCTTGGTTTGGAGCGGGCCCATCTTGCGTTTCGTCAAGAAGATCATGTAAACCTTCATCGCGGTTGCGCTCAGGCTCCACCACGCCGGCGACGCCAATAGCTGGCGCCTCAACACGATCACGGAAGACTTACGTGGCTTTGTCATCACAGCTCACCCTCCGCCGCGATGTCCGAAATGGCTTGGTCCCAGGCTTGTTCCGGCCGCCGCTCTAGTCGCTGTTGTACTTCGCGGCGAATCTCATCAGCATCGATTGTCATCGCGTCGATCTCTTCCCTCGCGTCTTCCGTGAGGGCCTCGATTTTCTCGTTGATGTCATGCCGTAAGGCGGCGCGACGATAGGCAGTGCCGATCACCTCATCGTCCGGGATCACCTTGGTAATGCCATGTTCCTTCAGCTTGGCTTCAATCCAGGTGAGCATGTCGCCGCTCGTGAAGGCGTTCAGTTCCACTCGCTGGCCCCGGTAGCCCCAATAGCTGTGGCTCCTGCAGAGAAACTTGATCTCCTCCTTGGTGGCTCCATTCTTGCGCAGAGTGCGGGTCGGGTCGCTTTTGCCGAGCGTGCATTCTTCGGGCTGGAGATCCCACTTCACAACGTCGTCAAGGCGGAGGCCCAGGTCGATGACGTGCACATCGTTGTCAAAGCTGTACCGGCGCGTGTCGCGCTGGAGCGTACCCAGGATCGAGAAGCCGCTTTTGTCAAAATCGTGAAGCACTAAGAGAGGGACATCCTTGGAACATACCGTATCGACGAGGTGTCGTGATGCCGTGTTGGACATCCCCTTAGTACTCATGATCGCGATGTCGTAGCGCTCCGCGAGCCGGGCCTTGTCAAACAATGGCAAAAAGCCCTCTTTCTCGATGAAGAGGATCGCGCCGTAGCGGTTGCTCGGCCCTTGTGTTGGAAATGAGGTCTCGCCGAGATTCGGCTCGTTGAGGTCGCTAACTTCGTGGGTTGCAATCTGCCGCAGATATCGTCGCACGGCCAAGGTGCCTAGGGCGACTTCTTTCTCTGTATGCGGCTCATAGAAATGGCCACGCGCATCGAACACGACATCCCAGGCGGCCGTCTCCGGGTGCGACTCCATGTAATTGGGGAGGAGCTGCTGTGTGAAATAGGCGTCATTGAGCGTCTCGACGTCGGCCCTCGCCAAAATTTGCGGGCGGGCGGCATACATGATTTGTCGAGCGTGCGCTGGATACTGGCCGTCGGAACTGGCCTTCAGATAGGCCTCCTCCATCACCTTCTCGGCGACTTCCTTGATGGTGATCCGCCACGAGCGGGTCATGACATAACGTCGATTGTAGACCCGGCGGGCCTCGCGCTCCTCGGCTTTGCGTTGCTTAGCCCATTTGTTGGTCACGCCGGTCACGGCCGAGACGATGTCGTCTGCGTTCATTGGTCAGTCCCTCCGTGAACTACAACAGCGGATTTCCCACGATCTGTGTATTCCACGCGAGGAGCGGCACAGTGCATCAGGAAGGTCACCGGCTCGTCCTGGCCGACGCGCTGCTGTTCGAGGATGCTGTCAAGACTCACTCCAAGCGATCCTAATTGCCGGAACGGGTTGACGATCCCCGGCGACCAGTTCACTCCCAACACCATGCGACGCTGCGGTGGCGCCTCGTCCCCGAGCCACCCGAAGGCGGTTTCCAGAACAAAAGGAAGTCCCGTTTCGTCTTCTGCCGCGACCTTACGATATTCGAAGGAATGCATCGTGCAGCCGACGCTCGCGAAGCGGGCCATCAGGTTATCCCGCCCGATCACGCCCAAGTGGTTCGGTTTCACGGGCTTCGTCTGCTCACGCATCGCGGCCAGAAGCGCTTCAACCTTGCCATTGTGGAGACCATTACCGTTGACCAAGGCAGACAGATTCGTCCGCGCGAGCCCAGTGGCCTCCAGGACCATGCGCTGCTTGGCCGTGCCGGTCAGGCCTCGGAACTCGGCTATGAACTCGCGGACAGTGCGATCACGACCGTGATCCTGGTCGTCCGCGACATAGGCGCCGACCAGTCGCTTCATATCTTCAGGCCGATACCAATGGCAACTAGTCGGATCGCTCGGCCGCCATTTCCGCCACGCCGGATCGACCGCCATGACGCTGGTCTGCTCACCCATCCAGTTGACGGAGAGGGTCAGATGGGGATTCATGAACGTGTAGTCAGCGGCAACAACTTGTAAAAAACGAGCGCGAGCCTCGTCCAGTATTGAGCACGCTGAATCGGGCCAGGAGACCTTTACGGCCGTGCCGATTCTTACAGAAGACTCCTCTTCCCGGCACCGAACGACCGGGCGCTGGCGAATGGCATCGACCCCTATATCGATGATATGCCGCACCCCGTGGGCGGCGATCTCGACGTGGCCGGCGTTGCCGTCGAGCACGAAGGGCATCATGATCACGGTCTTCAAGGCGTTACCCTGTTTCCCCCGGTCCGGGGCCACGTAGGCTTCGCGGCTCGATACTCTGACGGAGAAGTCCAGGAGCCGTGTCACGGTATCGGCGCCGATGCCCGGGCCGTTGTCGCTGACGGTGATCGAGTGGGGCGTGACCTTCACATTGATCTCGGGCGGCATCCCAGCTTCTTCGCAGGCGTCAAGGGCGTTATCGACCAGCTCCTTCCCAATCACGATGGGCCAATCGTCAGGCGCGTGCCCCGTCTGGGCCGTCAATTCCTTCTCATTGACAAAGTCCATCTCGCGCGATGTCGTAAACGTGGTTCGCTGCAATGTCGTCGTGGGCATTTGTTTTAACTCCTTATGTTTTTTGCTGATCGCGCGGTGGGCCGCCGCCCTCCCCCTGGGCCTGGAGCCACTCCCGCCGGCAGGGACATCGCGCCGAGATCACCCACCGCTGGAGTTCGTCTCGGATCCAGAGCTTCCGGTTGCCGAGTTGGACATACTCTGGACCGATCTGGCCGGCCTCGGCCAAAGTCAAGAAATGCCTCCGGGAGATCCCGAGCAACTCGGCGGCCTGCTGGGCGCTCAGCAACAAAGGCTCCGTCGTCGTGGTGGTCGATCTCTCGTTACCGCTCATCGCCCCGGCCCTCAATCGTTCGACTCTCGATGAAGCTTGTAACAGCATCGGGATCGAATCGGATCGTGCGGGGCGGGAGGTGGATCGCCGGCAGACGGCGCTCGGCGACCCAGACATAGACGGTTCTCGGGCTGACGTTCAGGATTTCGGCGACCTCTCGCGTTCTAAGGAGGCGCCGCTCGGGATGTGTGACGCTCATCTGTGAAACTCCTATCAACTTGTCGTTTCAGGTTCAGACTCATCTCTGCCCCGTTCTCGACAAGCTCAAGTACACCCACAGATGACTGACCATCATGCCCCGCATGAGCTTGTTGACACGATGATACCAACTCGCGCGCAGCTGTAAATAATTGTAGACCGGAAAACAGAACAAAATGGAAAAAAAGTTTACACGTCTAT
>CP070782.1:533321-542128 GCA_020346325.1 Phycisphaerales bacterium | reverse complement strand
CCGATAATCTCCCGGACCTTGAGAATCTCCAGCCCGTACTCTTCGCTGGCCAGGGCAAACGTGAGATATTTGCCCTCCTTCTCCAGCAAGGCTCCGGTGGCCTTTGACGCTTGCGTCTTAATCTCAGTCATGGTTTTGACTCCCGAATCATTCACAGAGACACGTCCAGTAAAATGCTAATGATGACGAAGGATCGGCAGGCGCGGCGTGTCTTCCGCCTCCACAATTAGATGACAGAGCGCCAGCCCCGCCTGCGCACTTCGTGTTTCGGCGGTCGGAGGTGTATTCGGGTGAATCTGTCAATGCCTGGATTGGCAAATGGCGAACAGTCTAGCCATTGACTAAAGGCATTGGAATCCATGGAGGCATGTGGCTTCCAAATGGGCCTTCTCACCTCTGGGGCATGAGGAGTAATAGGACGTCGGGCCGAGCAAATGGCTATCCCCCCAAGCCACCTAAGGGACAAAAACCACATTCTTCTGTCCTGTATGAGGGGAATGTCGAAGCTGGAAATGATTTGGCTGAACCGTAGGCAGGGGTGTAGAGGGAGGATGGAACCCGCCGCAGGCCAATCAGTGGAGCAGGCCGTGCTCCGCTGCTGACGTGAACAAGAGATCTGATGAGGGACCAGAGACGCCAGGCAGAGAACGAAAAGAGGGGTGATTCAAACCTCGAGGGGCGTTAGACCCTCTCGGATCGCAATCTTGACCAGTTCGGCTACGCTTGTCACGTTCAGCTTCTCCATGATGTGCCGACGATGATAGTCAACGGTCTTGGTCGACAGGTGCATCAACATCCCGATCATCTTGGAGGATTTGCCCTCCGCCAGGAGCTTCAAGACGTCGTGCTCCTTGTGGCTTAGCATCGCTAGTCGGTTGCTCTCTTTGTCCTGCGTATACTCCCCGGCGAGGAGCCCCGCCGATTTGGGGCAGAGGAAATGCTCGCCGGCCGCGACCTTCTTGATACCCTGGAGGACACTGGAAAGGGCATTTTCCTTCAGGATGTATCCCGACGCGCCCGCCTTGAGCATCTCCGTGACAAAGATGGCCCTGGGGTGCATGGAAAGAGCGAGGATCCTTGTGCTGGGACAATCAGCCGCGATACATCGAGTGGCATCGATGCCCGTCATACCAGTCATGGCTACGTCCATGAGCACGAGGTCTGGCTGAAGCTGTCTGGCCAGGCGTACAGCCGTCTCGCCATCTCCGGCTTCCCCTACGACTTCCATGCCCATCTCCTGGCCCAAGGACGTCCTCAGACTGTCTCGCAGAACCAGGTGATCATCAACAAGCAGAATTCTTGTGGCCATCCACACTCTCCTTTGCCGGAGCAATCCGTTCTCCAGTATGACGATCAAGATCAGTCTGTATCCACATGGCTGCTGGGCTCAGATGAGGGCCCAGGTGCCTTCCGCCACCTGAGCCAATCCGTCGCCGCATCCTCGTCGTCAAACACCTTCCAGACATGACCCGCGTTGGCGGCCGTCAATTCAAAGAAATCGTGCGTTTGGTCGCCCGGGCTCACCAGCAGGGCAACGCGCGAAACCGGGCTGAATCCCAGCTTCCGAAGGTGATCGTGCGCGATTTCGTAGTCGTGCAAAGGCCTTTTGACATTGGACGCACCGCGCACGTCGAACAGGAATCTGTCCAGGCCTTGGGTGTCCGCGGCCCGAGCCGCCTCCGTGATGAACTCGAGGGCTGATTCCCGGGTGATCGGACCATCCACACACGTGTGTACCCACGTGCCACAACTGGAGATGGAAACTTCACTATTCACGACCCACTTGCTCCTGAAGATAATAGAACCCATGGCAACCTCACCAGAAAAGAGGTCATCGACCCGTCTCGCTCCCCAGGACCCGTGACTCCTTTCAGATGTCCACCACAGGATATCCTTATCCGTGGCGACGGGTCGGTGACCTGGAAACCACTCGATACATGCTCTGGTAAGGCACGACGAAAGGCCCACACTCGTATGCCTGAGGCATACGGGCGATTCTCGCGTGTCCTACGCCCCCGTCTCCGGCTCGACAGGTACGGCAGCGAACCTATACATATCTTCGACCCTAGGATGCGTGCTGCCAATTGGCCTCAGGATATTCGGGTGAGCAAATGGCCAATTACCATTGGTCAATGGCCGACGCGGGCAACAGGAGGTCTCCGATTCCGGATCAGAGGCCGCCCAGGAGAGGCGGAGGATGTGGAATCAAGCCGCACTGCGATCCGCAGAGTTGTTGGTGCTGGATCAGGTGTTGACTACTGCACGTCAATCGTCGAGAGAGGCCAGACCCTCTCGAATGGCGATCTTGACCAACTCGGCGACACTGGCCACGCCGAGTTTCTCCATGATGCGTCGGCGATAGGTATCAATGCTCTTGGAGCTCAACTCCATCAACAGAGCCGTCTCTTTGGAGGACTTGCCTTCGGCCAGGAGCTTCAGTACTTCGCGTTCCTTGTCGTTTAAGCCGGCCGGCCCCGCACCTGCTCTGTCTCGAGCGTACTCCTCGGCCAACAGACTGGCAGCCTTCGGGCAGAGGTACCGCTCTCCGGCAGTGATCTTCTTGATGCCTTCCACGACGCTTGAAAACGCATTCTCCTTCAGGATATATCCCGAGGCGCCGGCCTTCAGCATCTCGGTGATGAGGGAGGCCTTGGGATACATTGAGAGAGCGATGATCTTCATCTCGGGGCAATCCGCTACAATGCGCCGCGTGGCGTCGATGCCGGTCATGCCGGGCAGCCCCATATCCATAATCGCCACGTCCGGCTTCAGTTGCCGCGCCAGGCGTACGGCCGTCTCGCCATCCCCGGCCTCTCCTACGACTTCCATGCCAACTTCCTGGCCCAACGCCATGCGCAGGCCGTCGCGCAGGATTTGGTGATCGTCGACGAGAAGGATCCGAGTTGCCATGCGTTTGCTCCCTTGCTCAATCGAGTTCCGTTTCCCACGGGGTAATCAAGCTAAACTCACTCCCATGGCCAGGTTGCGACCGGATGTCCAGTTCCCCGCCGACGTATGCCAGTCGCTCTTTGATGCTGAACAGACCGTAACCGCCTCTCCTCGAAACCGATGAACCTACTGTACTCACGTCGAAACCAACCCCATCATCCCGGACAGTCACAGTCAGACGGTCAGACTCGCTCTTGATTGAAACAGTCACTTTCTTGGCAGACGCGTATTTGACGATATTCGTCACCAGTTCACGTACTGACTGGAACAGCAACACACGCCGATCGTCGCCGAGCGGCCGGGACAGGCCGCCGCGACGAAATTCATAAGCGATACCGTGCTTGTCTCGAAGCTGCTCTTTCAGCAACTCCTCGATCGCAGCCTCAAGACCCAGCATGTACAGGGTAGGAGGGCTCAGGTCGAATGTCAAGTCGCGCAAATCCCCAACCGTCCGGTCGATCATCTGGCAGACGCTCTGAACAGCCTCACTGCATTCTGCGCCTGCCGAGGCCCGCACCGCCTCAAGCTTCATCAGGGACGTTGCCAGTTGCTGACAAGGACCGTCATGGAGGTAACCGGCCACTCGTCGCCTCTCACGCTCTTCGGCCAGCGACAGCTCAGACGCCAGCGAACGGAGCCCGTTCTGATACTCCATGAGCTTCTCCTGGGCGCGCTTGCGCTCGCTCACATCGCGTACAAGTGCCAGGAGCAGCGTCTGTTCGGGCAGGTCGAGGCGACTGAGCGAGACCTCCGCATCGAAAGGTGTTCCATCCGCACGGAGGTGTCTCCATTCGAACCGCTGAGTCTGTCCCCCCAGGACCCGCGCGATGAAATCGTGAGCTTTCTGATCGGATGGCTGGCCATCCGGTTGCTGCACGGGAGAGAGATCAACCGGCGTCATTCCCACGATCTGCTCGCGCGTGCAGCCGTATATCTCCAGCGCTCGTGGATTGCACTCGACAAACCGATCATCACGCATCAGGAAGATCCCTTCGCTGGCATGCTCGTAGAGGGCACGGTACCGTCGTTCGCTCGCCTCCAGAGCCCGCTGGGCCTGCTTGTGATCGGTGATGTCGCGTCCCTCCGGCACGAGGTAAATGGGGTTGCCGTCTTCGTCTCTGACCGGGGTCAGCGAGAAGTCGATGTCCCTGACCTCACCATCTGCGCTCAGATGGGTCGTTTCAAACCGGACGAATTCACCTCTGGAGGCACGCTCAATTGCATGGCGCACGTCGGGTTCTTGTGAACGATCCCACCAGGGACAGTCCCAGAAGTAACACCCGATGACCTCCGATTCGCCGACACCGACAAGTTCCAGGGCTGTTCTGTTCGCAGCGAGAAGCCGACCTTCAGGATCAAGCAGTCCCGTGAGTTGATAGCGGTGATCGAAGATTGCACGCAGCTTCGTTTCACTGTCCCGGAGCGTTTCCTCAGCCTGCCTGCGTTCGGTGATGTCGTGGGCAGTGCCGACAGCGGCGATGGGAGTTTCATCGTCACTGAATTCCACCTCGGCCTTCTCATAAATCCATCTCGTCCTGCCGCCAACCACGATGCGGTGTTCGATGTCATACGGTTCGCCACGCAGACCGGCCGACCACTTTCCGTGCACGAGGTCCCGGTCGTCGGGATGCACGCATTCCAGGAACACTTCGTAGGTCAGAGGCTTACCGATCGGGATTCCGAAGATGCGGTAGGTCTCATCCGTCCAAGTGAGTTCGTTCTTGACGAGATCGAGATGCCAACTACCGATGCTGGCAACTTCCTGGGCTTTCTTCAGATTGGCTTCGCTGACGTGCAATGCAGCCTGCGCCTGCCTGCGCTCGGTGATGTCGAAGATGGCCCCGTCGAGATGCATAAGCTGCCCATCCGCGCCGCCCACACCTCGCCCTCTCTCATACACCCAGCGTATTCCACCATCCGACCGGACAATCCGGTATTCCAGGGTATACGGTATCGCCTTCTCCAAGCTCTCCTGGACACGTTGCCTTACCATCTCGCGATCATCGACGTAGATGATGCTCCCAAAGGTTCGGACGCTGCTGCCGACGAACTCCGATGCCGGATACCCACTGATATCGCTGATCGAGTCGCTTAGGAAGACCATGGTCCAGTCGGCATCATTCTTACAGCGGTAGACCGCCCCCGGTATATTCTCAGCCAGCGTCCGGAACTGTTGTTCACTCTCTTCCACCTTTCGCTCGGCCGCCTTGCGCGCGGTAATGTCCTGGGCCATTCCAATGAAGAACTTGGGCTCGCCGCTGTCTCCGCGGACAATCGCAACATGGAGTCGCCCCCATACGATATGTCCCTGTTTGTGGCGGTAGCGTTTCTCAATCTCGTAGGAATCCCTTTGCCCTGCAACGAGTTCGGTGTAAAGCTGCATATCTCTTTGCGCGTCCTCCGGGTGGGTGAATTCGGTAAACACCATGCGACGCAATTCCTCGGCGGTATAGCCTACCATGCGTTCAAGGGCCGGGTTACTCAGCAAAGCGTGTCCTTGCGGGTCCAGGAGGGCCATGGCTATCGGCGCGTGTTCAAACATAGCCCGGAACCGGGCCTCACTTGATTTTCAATGCCTCCTCAGCGTGCTTGCGTTCCGTGATGTCACGGCCGAGGGCAATGACATACTGGGGCTGCCCCTCCGGATCGCGCAAGGCCGAGCCCCGGAATTCAACGGGGATCTTCCGCCCATCCTTGGTCACAAGAGATATTTCCACCGTCGCAACGCCTTCGGAGAGGACCTTCTCAATGGCTGCGGCGGCTTTGGCAATGTCCTGCCCCGTACACCAGTCACCAGGAACTCGCATCGTTGCGATCTCCTCGTCCGTATAACCGGATACTTCAACTAAGGCCCTGTTCCAGCGGACCATCTTGCCTGTCTGCGGCTCGAACACGAGAAAGGTATCCTTCTGAACATCCAGGGCCGTATCAGTGAACGCCTTCTCCGCGCGCAGCGCCCCCTCAGCGCGTCGGATGAGGACGAACAGTAGGGCCGCTGTGATGGCGACGAAGAACAGACCCTTGTATGACTGGATGCGACTCAGGAGTTCCGCGTTGCCCGCCCACCACCTGACGGCTGCATCCGAGAAGAGAATCCACAGTGCCGCGACGACTATATATGCGAGCACGATACGCCCAGCGTGACTGGAGACGATCCGTATTCGCGTCTTATGTTGCTGTTTCATCGGATGATGACCTCCTGTTGACATTCGACTCCGTCATCTCCGCCGTGTTGAAGGGGATAAGTGAAGCCACGGCGGCCAGAAGAACATACGCAACGTGACTGAGGCAAGAACACCGGCGGCCCCGCTTGGCTCCCCGACTCGTACGACCCTGGGTGACTGCCCTTCTCGTCTACTCAAGGTGCCTGAAATTCGCATTCGCACATCCTCAGACACGAAGCATCCGAGTTTTAACTCTGGTCCCAGGATTTCACAGCACACAATTCCGTCAACAGGTCTTCAGACCAAGTATTCCAAAACTGGAACTGTCTTGTTCGTTCGCAAGTGTGGCGAGACAACTGGAGGGATTCGCCATGACCCGCACACGGCGTTCTGCTTTGAGCGAGATCGTTCCGCGAGGAAGTGCAGCGCCATGGCGGCCGGACAACAAGGGGCTCGCTGTCGACCACGCCCGCGCTATGGTACGGCGTCTCCGGCGCGGCGATAGCCGTGATTCTCTGACACAGAGACGTAAGGGGCCGCAAGCTTTCCTACTAGCGACCTAATAGCAATTGATCACTGCTCACGGCTGCACCGCCCGGTTTTAGATGCGGATGCCGTCGATGAGGCTGGATCACTGGGGGGAGGTCGCCGCGCCAGGTTTTGTCGGTGATGACCGCGCCGGAGCTCACCGATCCCTTGGACCCACTGTTGCTCTTCAGTTCGATCATCAGCGCGCCTGCGGCGGGACCGGATAGGAGCCTGTTGCCTCTCCCTCCTGAGAAATCGCGATCAGCCCTGGGCCAACCGGCGGCAAGAATGTAGCTCGAATTGCTCGCAACGGTGCGGCATCTGAGGATTCATCCTCGCGCAAGCCAACAAACGGAAACACGGCCGCTATGGGTATCGGCGAATCACGGAGATCCTTTGCCAATTGGGTTGGCTGGTGGATCATAAGCGTGTGTACCGCCTCTGGCGTCAGGGAGGCCTGCGTGTACCGCCGAAGCGTGGCAAGAAGAAGCGTTACAGCGGCAATGGTCTCAATGCTTGCGATCCACGTCCACCGCAGTATATGAACCACATCTGGAGCTATGACATCATGGAGGACCGCTTGGAAAATGGTCGCAAGGTTCGCATCCTCAATGCGATCGATGAATTCACCCGGGAATGCCTGGCTTCGGAAGTGGCGTTCAGCATCAAGTCCCACGACGTGATTGAACTGCTGCGTTGTCTGTTCCTGGTTCGTGGCTGTCCGGCTTATCTGCGCAGTGACAATGGTTCGCCGCATATGATCAAGTGATTACCGAGTATCCTGAGCGATTCTGATGGTGATACGGTCCAGGTCTATGAGTACGATATCTATGGCTAGGTAGCCGCCTCCGACCCGAACAATCCGGACCCCTTCCTCTTCACCGGCTGCCGCTACGACACTGAAACGGGCGTCTACCACTACCGCGCCCGGTACTACAACGCATCAATAGGCCGCTTCCTTCAAACCGACCCCATCGGCTACGGCGACGGTATGAATTTGTATCGGTATTGTCGAAACAACCCATTGACGTTCATTGATCCGCAAGGTCTTTATCCCGCCAGCTACGCCCCACTCATGAGCGGATACTTGAGTGCGGACGAGGCCGCTGCGGCCGCATCAGCATACATCTTGGGATGCTACGAGTACATGGAGTCACTGAGGGATGACGACGAGCTTCTCGACGCCAAGCTGGGCGGCGGCCTGTGCGAAGCTCTGGCATTCGAAAGCGGCACGTTCCACCGCCGTGGGTGTCAGTTCAGACATGGTGAATCCTCCTGGTGACGTTGAGATGTGAGGCCGGATTTCGGTGGGGCCAATAGAGTAATGTGGGCCAAAGGGAATCACTTGCCCCTATACATACTTTAGTGATACTCTTTGGATAATGATGATACTCTTTGGGATTTGGGTGATCCCCCTTGAAGGATATCGATACCCCTCGAAGGGGATCACTTCTGTGTGTATAGCGACGCTTGATCCCCTTTGGCTGAGAGACCTCCAGGGGATTCAGCGGGCCTCCAGGACGCGCTGCGGATCCACGGGCTTGGGCTTGAGGCCGGGCCAGTCTTGGTGGTCCTGGTACTCCTTCTCGTGCTGCTCGAAGGCCGTGCGGTTGGTCTCCGAGATGGCGTCCAGTTCGGCCGTGGATTGGTCTAGAGCACCGCCGGGACGGATGATTTCGGCTTTGACGAAGACGTACAGCTTGTTCTGAGTCTCGCTGTTGTTGATGCTGCGAAAGAGCCCGCCCACTGGAGGGATATCCCCCAGCAAGGGCACCTTGGCGCTGCCCTTGTTCTGATCGCGCTTCACCAGCCCGCCGAGGATGATCGTGCTGCCATCCTGTACAAAGACCGTTGTCGTCAGTTCACTGGCAGTGGTGCCCGGGGGCTTCTCATCATCCGCTGTCTCGCGGAAGTCCGACCGGGTCAGTTCGATATCGAGGCGGAGCAATTCGCCCTGGCTGACGTGGGGGGTGATGTTGAGCGTGATGCCGGCTTCGTAAGACTGATAGTCCACGGCTGTCTCGATCAGCGTCGTATCATTGCCGGCACCGCCCGAACTGACCGGGATCGAGGACGTCTTCCTGACGTACGTTGTGTCGGCCGTTCTGATCATGCCGGGTTGATTGTCGTTGACCAGGATCTTCGGTTTGGCCAGGACGCGCCCGT
>CP070782.1:526975-533221 GCA_020346325.1 Phycisphaerales bacterium | reverse complement strand
GATACACAGGGCAATCACACCAAACACTCTCAGGCCGCCCGCTGCGGCTGTTAACGGCGTCGCCGCCGCAGCCACCAGCTCTTGGGCGCTGAAATCGCCGATGCCGCCGACCGTCTTGCCGAGAAGTATCAGGAGTATCACCCGCGGAATCAACGGCAGGAAGGTCGCGACCTTGGCAACGTACTGAATGCCCTTAAGCCCGATAAACGCCCCGCCGGCGGCCCAGACAACGGCGATGATCTTCTGGGCGGCCGCACTACCCCCGAACACCGGCGCCAGGGCCAACGAGGCGAAATACGCGTTGACACCCAGCCAGCCGAACTGGAGCACACCCATCAGGAAGCCCGGCATCAGGAAGCCGCCCTGCGTCCCGTAGGTCGAACTGCCCACGACATAGAGCGGCAGGCCCGTTTTCATCCCGAACAGGCCCGGAACGAGATAGAACAGGAAGTGGCACAGCAGGGCCGCGACGATCAGACCCAGGAACGCCACGCCGAGCCCCTGGCCCAGCACGCCGCCCGGGGCATCGCCGCCTCCGCTGGGCATCGCATTCCAGAACACGAACCAGAGAAAAATGCCCGCATACGTGGGGGCGGTGTTCTTGTACCAGGGGGCGCGATTGGCCGCCGGGTTGGGCTTGGCCATACTCAGGTAATCCGGTAACGCTCCATTACTCATGATCGGCTCTCCTAAATTACATTATCCGACTCAGTCCCGTTTGTTTATAGCATCGGCGCACCGGCAGCGCCGCAATTAGGAAAAGTCGGTTCGCTGGACATGAACGCCCCCGCCGGCAAATCCATCGCCGTGTTGCATGACCTTTCTCCCCGCGTTTGTACCAGCCGCCCGGAGCGGCCGGTGGCAAACACACATCACATCTCAGCAAGCCATCACTTCGGTCCGTCGGGCGCCAGCGCCTTGCTCGATGCATGGGCTACCCGGACCCCGAGAAAACGATAAGCGGGCCCTCCGGCTGTCGGCTACTGCACGATCCGAAGGCGAACCGCCAGATACGTATGAACCAGCACCGCCACGGCGAACACCACCGCGGTCCAGCGATGGGCCGCCATCGCGATTTCCTGCCCGTGCGTCCCGAACAGCGGCAACATGCTCAGCACGATCGAGAGGGTCAGCGGCAAAGCCAACACCATGATCGCCCAGAAGGCGATCTTCTGGGTCGCCACCGCACATTTGCAGGGCCCTTCGGCGTCCTCGGCCGGGATGGGCAGCCGTGTGACCCGGCGCAGCAGCTTCTGCAACCACGGGCAATCGGCCTTAACAAACCGGTACTGGCTGGCCCACGTCAGCGCCAGAATCGCCAGGCAAATCGCGAAGATCGGTGCCAGGGTCGCATGGATGATCATCGGCCAGCCGGAGATATGTTCGCCATGGACCAGCAGCGGATAGAACCCCGTCAACCCCAAGAGGAGAAAACAGATGACCGATACAATGTAACACAGCTTCTTCAGAGCACCCAGCGTGCTGGCACGCTGCTCGATCAGCAGCATGCTCAGAACCCGGATCATACCGCGGCCCACGCCGGGACACTCCGAGCTTACCGGGTAGGCAAGCCAATGCACGACGATGCCAACTATCGTCGCCAAGAATACTAGGATCGTTATGGTTTCGAACATCCTGATTACTCACTCAAGAAGAGATTATTCGTCTTCAGCCAGCACCCTGGCGACGGCCCCCAGTGCCCGGAGTCCATACAACAGCAGAACGAGAGCCAAGATTCCCGACGCGCCGAGCGCCACGATCTTGAACCAAGGACGGAAGACAAAGGAAAACGCGAAGAACTTCGTGCGGAAGCGCGGCAGTCCCTGGAATGCCAACTGATCCTTGGTCACTTTCGTCTCGGCTACGAGCGGGGAATCCACATTCACGGTACCGAAGAAAAAGCCTTCCTCCGTCGAATGGCAGTCCGTGCAGTAGCGAATGCCCAGCGCCTGGGCCGCCGGGCGGACCGTGTGGGCGATGGGCCACATATAGGGCGCGCCCGCCGAATGGTCGGCCTCGGCGTCTATGCTGTTCGCGTCCTCGGCCAACCGATAGAGCGACCCGCCCGCCACGTAAACCGCGTTGCCATCGACGGCGTCGTTCAGCACCTTCAGGGCCTGGGCCACCTGCTCGGGCGAGATGCCCGGCCAGTCGCCATTGGCCTTCAATTCCAGATCTTCGAAGACTTTGCCTACCGTCTTTTCGACCACGTCGATCGCCACCGGCTGGACCTCGCCATCGGCCACGGTCGCCCAGTAGGCAGGCCAGATCATCTTGTGCGGCACGATCTTGCCATCCTTCTCGGCAAAGACCGGAGACAGAATATGCGGCAACATTTCTGCCGACTTGTTCACACTCGGCGTGCCCAGACGATGGGCCCGCGAGGTCTTCGTCAGCACGGTCTGATCCTGAGGCCAGGGGCCCGAGTGACAAGCGGTGCAACTGAGCCGCTCGAAGTGCACCGTGGGCATGCCCACGTGCTCGGGCACCGGGGCGCCGAGACGCCCTGCTTCGGGAATGTCCGAACCTTCGGGCAGGTGACACCCTTCGCAGGTGGTGGTCGCGACCAGCGGATTGTTCGAGTCGGCCACTTCGCCTGGATAGCCTCGCACGATCTGGTGCTCGATGCCGTTGCGATGGCAATCGACACAGGTCAGGCCGGCCTTGACGTGGATGTCCTCATCCGCCACCCATTTCTCGTCATGCCCCTCGCCGTGCGAGAAGTACATGTCGGAATGGCAATAATAACAGCGTTCGTTCGAGGCCTCGCGTACGATGTCAAACAGCACGTTGCCGTCGGCGTCGAAGGCGCCGTCGCGATACACGACCTGCGGCTCGTCGTCCTCGCCTTCCGGCATGAAAGGATCGTACACTTCGCTCATGGCGGCGGCCGACCCCTTGACCGCGGCGAATTCGCTCGAGGCGGCAGCCGCCCAGCGGTAGTTCTCCTTGACGGCGATCTGCACGGCCCAGCCGTTGACACCCCCCATGTCCTGCCCGAAGTGGCCGTTGTGGCAGGCCAGGCAGTTGATCTCCAGCATTCCCGAGACGTACTGCCGGCCGATATCGTCGATTTCGGTCGCCTTCGTCTCGCCGGGACCACCACCGGGCATGTGCCGGCCAAACATCTTGGTGAACTGGAAGTCGGTCATCCCGATCTCGGCCGGGCGGAAGGTGCCGGGCCAGTCGCGATAGGACAGCGGGATCTGAATGCCCAGCTTGTGATCCGGGTAGATCCACGGTTCGCCCGGACGACCCGTCGGGGCGTTGACATCGGTCGCGTTGAAGTGCCAGCCGTGCTTGATGATGTCGTAGCTGTGGCACTCGCCGCAGGTGTGCTTGGTGGAAAACGGCAGGACCAGGTCGCTGTCGAGCGCAACTTGCTCGCCTTTCTCGCCGTCTTCATTGGCCGGATACAGGGGAATGAGGTGGGTCGGGTGGGCGCGACTGCCGTCGCCCTTGTCACCGAGCTTGCCCGCCGGGGCCTCTTCCGCTTCCTGCGCGAAGACGAGGGTTAGAGACAGGAGGGGCAGCAGGATGAGCGCTAGGATCAGTTCTCGTCTCAAGGCTATCTCAATTCCTTTCTTGAGAGACGATCGGGCCTTTCACGACGGCCCGATCGTCGCCCAAAAATCTCGATCGATCTATACGTGGAACTCGCTTTCACCGAATTCAAGTCGGCGCTGGGCCTCGACGGCCTCGTTGACCTTGAGCACCATGACGGCAGTCTCGTAGCCGACTTCGGCCGGGCAGTTGAGCTCCTCTTTGCCGCGTACGGCGTTGAAGAAGTTGGCCAAGTGCGGCTGGTGGTACGGCATGCCTTCCATGCTCACCGGGATCTCGTAGGCCGGCGGGGCCAGCGTCTCGCGGACGTCCAGCACGGCGCCCGCTTCGGCCTTTTCCTCTTCCTTCTTCGGTTCGTTGATGAAGCCGAGTTTGACCCACTTGTCCCACTCGGGAGCGGCCTGCTCGCGATAGACAGCGCCGCGGGCGGCCGACTCGGAGATTTGCAGCGTGCCCTGGTCGCCCATGAAGGTCTCGAAGTACCCCTGGCTGCTGTTAGTCGTCAGAACCTGGTAGAAGGCCCGCACGACACCCTTCTTGGTCTCGAACTCATAAATGGCCATGACCGTGTCATACCACTCATGGGTGTTGCTGTCGTAGTAGTCGGTCCCGCCGCTGGCGATCACCGAGCGCGGGGTGGCGCCCAGGAACCAGCTGTAGATATCGATCTGGTGCGAGCCGAGGTCGACGATGGGACCGCCACCGAGCTTCTTATACCAGCGCCAGTTGCGGAACTGTTCCATCGACTCGAAGCCGTACTTACCGAGCACGTCGGCCGGGATGACCGCCTTGGTCGGGTAACCCAACGGCTCGCGGGCGCCGCGGTTCCACTGGCCGTTGACGGTCGTGACGCGTCCCAGGATGTCGGCCTGGTTGATCAGCTTGTCGTAGCAGTGGATGTAGCGCGGATTGCTGCGCCGCTGGTGGCCGATCTGGAGGAGCTTGCCGGTCTTCTTCTGGGCCTCGACCATCTGCTTGGCCTTGGCCAGATCGTTCGACATTTCCTTTTCACAATAGACGTGCAGGCCGGCTTCCATGCAGGCGATAGCGTGCTCGGCGTGCCAGAAGTCGGGCGTGGCGATGACAACCGCGTCGATGTTGTCCTTTTCCTTGTCCAACATCTCCTTGTAGTCGACGTAGGTGTTGTTCTCGTGGCCGTAACGTTTCAGCAGACGGGAGACGCGCCTCTGGTTGTAAGCTTCCCAGATGTCGCAAACGGCCTTGAAGCGAATGTTTGGAATCTTCAAGATGGCGTTCATCAGGACCTGGCCCTGGGCGCCGGCCCCCAGCAAGGCGATGTTGATGTCGTCGCCCCCACCGGCCGCCCTTGTCAGAACATTCGGTACCATAGCCAGTCCGGCCCCAAGCGCCGCGGTGGATTGAAGGAAGCTACGTCGATCCATACCTGCTTTTGTCTTTTGATCGCTCATTTTAACCCTGTTATCTCCAAAAACATGACGTTCACGATTAGCGCGGAGCCGGCAAATTTTAGCCCGCTATTATGGCAACGGTCCCGTCCACTGTCAAGGAAACTCGGGGCGTTTTTGGTCCACCCCGTACCCACCGGTGGGCGGGACCGTCGCCGCATACGACCATGCAATGTTAATTGAGCAAAGGTGTTACCACGATGTTGCGATAAGCTACGGGGCCGTGGTTACCCTGGAACATCAGCGGACCCGTGGCGGCCTCCTTGCCGGTCACCCCACCAGGGGTCGGGCCGGTCATGACGAGGTTCTCATGCAGCACGATGCCGTTGAGCTCCACCTTGAGAAACTCGGCGTTGCGGATCTTCTTGCCCGCGGCGTCGAACCGCGGCGCGCGCCACTCGATCACATACTGCTGCCACTGGCCCGGTGCCTTCGACGCATTGACCGGCGGTGCGAAACCACCATAGATGGCGCCGATATCACCGGTACCGACCTTCATCCGGCCGTAGCTGTCCAGTACCTGGACCTCGTACTCGCCCATGACGTAGACGCCGGAGTTGGAGCCCTGGGGCACCATCACTTCGACCTCGATCCGGCAGTCGCCGAACTTGGCCTTCGAGTAGATGTCCTGGCTGTCGCCGTGCCTGGGCGTTACATTGATTAACTCGCCCTTGCCTTCTTCGGCAACCAGCAGCTTGGGATTGTCCGCCGAGACTTTCGCCTTGCCCACGGTCCACTTGTTGGCCTTGCCCGAGGAGCCTTTGGTGACCCACTCGTCGAGGTTCTCGCCGTTGAAGGCCAGTATGGCATCGCCGTACTTCTTCGGGCAGAGCGGCTTGATCCGAATATCCTTGAACTCCACCAGCATGGGCGGCCCGGCGTGAATCTGCAAGGCGAGCACGCCCGCGCGGATCGAGCCGTTGCGATCCTTGGGGTCGTCAGGATTCGTCACGCGATCGTTGTCGATCAGCTCCATGGTCTGGAAGCCGTTGAGGTAGTGCGTGACGTGGTTACCCTGGCAGACGATGTGATACTCGTTCCAGTCCTTCTCGTTGTAGTAGCCGGCATCGACCAAGGCCTTCTGGTCGTTGACGTTGCTGATGACCTTCTTCTCGCCCTGCTCGTCGATGAGCATGAAGTCACCCACGTTGACCAGCCAGCCGCGACCGCCTTCATGGTAAAGGAAGCCGACCTTGCCCGGGGCGTTCTCCACTTCCGCCTGGTACCCGGTGATCCGCCACTTGTCGAATTCCTT
>CP070782.1:523510-526875 GCA_020346325.1 Phycisphaerales bacterium | reverse complement strand
TTCGTGCTCCGAAAGCACCGCGTGCTTACTGAACAGAGCGATGTTCTCTTTCGACGGGATCGTCTCGAGCGACTCGACGGTCGACCGGATGTTGGGCAATCCGCGTTTCTCGGCTTCGGTCACCCACTCGGGGGCATAGTTGTCGCCATTGAAGACGACCTTGGCGTGCTTGACGGCGATATCCTGGAGCAGCTTCTGAGCCGTCGCGTTGACATCGCCGGCCTTCTCCAGTTCGTCTGCGATTTCGCTGAGGACGTCGGCCACGATCGTGTTGAGGACGAAGTTCGGCCCGGAAACCGACTGCGTCGAGCCCACCATGCGGAACTCGAACTTGTTGCCCGTGAAGGCGAAGGGGGAGGTCCGGTTCCGATCGGTGCAATCCTTCGGCAGCGGCGGCAGCGTGGAAACCCCCAGCTTCAGCTCCCCACCCTGACGGCTGGTCTTGGCGCCGCCCTGGGCCAACTGCTCGAAGATGTCGGCCAACTGGTCACCCAGGAAGACAGACACAATGGCCGGCGGCGCTTCGTTGGCGCCGAGCCGATGCTCGTTGCCCGAGTTGGCGACGCTGGCCCGCAGAAGCTCGGCATGCCGATCGACAGCACTGACGACGGCGCACAGCATCACGAGGAAGACCATATTGTCATGGGGTGTGTCACCCGGATCGAGCAGATTGATCCCGTCGTCGGTAACCATGCTCCAGTTGTTGTGCTTGCCCGAGCCGTTGACGCCGGCAAAGGGCTTTTCATGCAAGAGGCAAACCAGATCGTGCCGCAGCGCCACCTTCTGCAGCGTCTCCATCGTCAACTGGTTGTGATCGGTGGCCACATTCACTGTCGAGAAGACCGGCGCCAACTCGTACTGACCCGGCGAGACCTCATTGTGCTGCGTCTTGGCGGTCACACCGAGCGTCCACAGCTCGGTGTTCACCTCGTTCATGAAACTGGCCACGCGCTCGTGCAGCGAGCCGAAATAGTGGTCGTCCAGCTCCTGTCCCCGCGGCGGCTTGGCCCCGAACAGGGTCCGGCCCGCCAGGACCAGGTCCAAACGCTCATCGTAGAACGAGCGATCGATCAGGAAGTATTCCTGCTCGGGTCCCATCGTCGCGGTAACACGCGTGCTCGTCGTGTTGCCCAAGGCCTTGAGGACGCGCATGGCCTGCTGGTTGAGGGCATCCATGGAACGTAACAGCGGCGTCTTCTTGTCCAGCGACTCACCCGTATAGGAGCAGAAGGCGCTGGGGATATAGAGCGTGACGTTCTTGCCGTCGGCCTTGACGAAAACGGGCGAAGTACAGTCCCAGGCCGTGTAGCCGCGGGCCTCGAACGTCACCCGCAGCCCACCGGACGGGAACGACGACGCATCCGGCTCACCCTGGGTCAGCTCCTTGCCACTGAATTCCATGATCGTCTTGCCCTCGGACGTCGGGGAAATGAAGGCGTCGTGCTTTTCGGCGGTCAGACCGGTCATCGGCTGGAACCAATGGCAGAAGTGCGTGGCCCCTTTGCTGATGGCCCAGTCCTTCATGGCGTTGGCGATCACATCGGCCGTGGCCGGATCGAGCGGCTGCTTGCCATCCAGGGTCCGTTTGAGCGACTTGAACACGTTCTTGGGCAAACATTCACGCATGGTTGCCTCATTGAACACGTTACAGCCGAACACCCCGGTTACATTCTCTGTCATCGTAAAACTCCTGAATTGCCCTCACTTCGTTGTCATATAATTTGGATAAACAGTACCGGCGGCTCCCCTTTTCGGTTCGGCCGCTTCTCTTTCCTCTCCTCTGTTGCCCACCGGCTCTTGATGCCATCTCCGCTCTCCGCTGATCGCCCCGCACATCCTAAGACGGCACACAACGATGTTTGCCAGACGACCGTTGAAAACCATCCTGCCAGCGAATAGAATCATGCCATAGAAACCGCACCGACTCAAGCTCATCTTACGAGATTGACGGATTTGCGCTACTCGGTCCGCTCGACATTGGACCATTCGGAGTTTGCTGATGAAGCGACTGGCACCGGAAGAACGACGATACATCCTCTGCCAAACTTTCCTGCGCCTGCAGAAGGACTGGACCTGCCGCTACGGCCAATGGAACACCAACAAGCTGCTGCGCGAATTCAGACGGCTGTTACGGCAGGCCAGCCAGCCCGGTGGGCTTGAGGCCCTGGGAGCGCCGGCACCGGCGCCGCCCGAAGACGAGGAACTGCCCCTCTTCGACGAACTACCCGTCTGAAATATCGTTCCCAACTCCTTTCCGATCATCGTTTCTCATGAAAAGGGGTGAGGCTTCCGTTCACGGGCCATTCCCCAGCAGAATCGGCCGGCGATCTGCAAGCCTCACCCACAACCCAATGCCAACTGCACAACGCTTTGCAGCAAACACCTTTCAAAGTCGCACAACCACGTTTGGTATTCCCATGCGGGTCCTGCGCCGATCAACTGTCGTAGTACAGAGCGAACTCGTGCGGATGCGGTCGCAGAGCCAGCGGAGCCAACTCATCCTCGCGTTTCCAGCAGATCCAGGACTCAATCAGCGCATTGGTGAACACGCCCCCCGCCTTGAGGAACTCGTGGTCCTTCTCCAGGGCGTCAATCGATTCCGCCAGTGAGCCCGGCGTATGCGCGAACTTGGCCAGCTCGTCGGCGCTCAACTCGTAGATGTTCTTGTCCAGCGGCGCTCCCGGATCGATCTTGTTCTGGATGCCGTCGAGCATCGCCATGAGCATGGCCGACCAGGCCAGGTAGCCATTGGCTGTCGGATCGGGGCAGCGGAACTCCGCTCGCTTGGCCTTGGGATTCGTCGAGTACATCGGAATCCGGACGGCAGCTGATCGGTTGCGCGCGCTCATCACCAGGTTGACCGGAGCCTCGAAACCGGGCACCAAGCGGCGATACGAATTGGTCGTCGGCGCGGCAAAGGCCAGGATCGCCGGGGCATGCTTGAGGATACCGCCGATGCCGTGAAGGGCCAACTCACTCAGACCCGCGTAGCCATCCCCGGCCATTAGGGTATTGCCGTCTTTCCAGAGCGAGATGTGACTGTGCATCCCACTGCCATTGTCCTCGAAAACCGGCTTGGGCATGAACGTGACCGTCTTACCATGCCGCCTGGCCACGTTCTTGATCACGTACTTGTACCACATGAACTGGTCCGCCATCTTCAGCAGCGGCTGGTACTTCATGTCGATCTCGGCCTGCCCGCCCGTGGCCACCTCGTGGTGGTGGGCCTCGACGACGATCCCCAGCTTGGACATCTCCTCGACCATCTCGCCGCGCAGATCGTGGTGTGTATCGGACGGGCTGACGGGGAAGTACCCGCCTTTGAAGCTGGGCTTGTAGCCCAGGTTGGGCTCTTCGAACCGGGC
>CP070782.1:517404-523410 GCA_020346325.1 Phycisphaerales bacterium | reverse complement strand
GATCAGTTGGTGGCACGTCCGCGACGATCCTCTGATGACGAACGGGGTCACCATCGCCGATACGGCCTACATCCCAGGCCTCTCGATCAACGGGAGGGATGAAAGGGAGTTCTGGCAGGGGCAGACCGACGACGCGATCGGGGGACGTCACCGCAGCAAAAGCGTCAACGTCGGTTACCTGGATGGACACGTAGAACGCCAGGACGCGGAAGAATTGCTCGTCGAGAAGGAAGGGAACGGCTACCCCAATCGCCGTCCGCTCTGGGAACCTTAGGGAAGGGGAACTTCGACTTCGTTCAGCTGGCGGAGGATCTCGTCTTCGTCCGGATACGCAAAGCGGCGAGTCTCTTTCACCATGGCTCCTTCGATCCGGTCCCAACCAAAGGACTCGGTCTTCACGGGGCGACTACTCACCGGATCGACGTACACCACCCACTTCTGCGGCCTCGCCGCGTTGCCGAGGACCGGCGCCGGCGCCCAGGCCAACTCGTAGACTTCGAGGCGAGTCTCACCGACCCCTGCGTCTTCCCGCCGGTTCAATTTGCTATCCCACTGAAGATCGTCCATAAATCTCCCGAGAAGGCGGTCCAGACTCCGCTCGGCTCTCGCAAGGTCAGTGTCACGCGACCGCGCGTCATACGAGGCACTCTCATCCGACCTGTGGGCCGGTATGAAGTCGGTGCGCCCCCGGGCCAGATCGACGACCGTTCGCCCCCGGTCCGTCTCGGAAATTAGTAAGCGCCGGCTGCGCGACGCCCAGATCTCTTGTTTGGGCCGGCTCAGATCCTCACCGAACACACTGATGTGAACGCAGGGGTTCGCGGCGGCGATTTCGTTGAGCCGGCGCGGGGTCAGGCCCAGCGCCGAACGCGCGCTCATCACGAACAGCATTGCCACAGGGATCACAGCCGCGGCCGTCAGGGCCATGCGGAAGGCGGGCTTGAGCCTGCTAAAACCTCGAACCCGGGTATCGGCACTCACCGTCTCGTCCGCTTCAGGCCTGGTCACTTGTACATCGACCGGATAGCCGCGGTAAGGCGACTCGGCCTGCGCCTCGGACCGGCACGGCTCCGATCGCGCCCGGTACACCGTGACCACGCCGGAATCCGGACGCTCCAAAACGCCGAAAACCGTGCGATGCAACTGCTGCGCTTTCGCCAGACAATGTGGGCAGGACCGTATGCGCTCGGCGCACTGCCCGGATCGGCCGTCAGCCGCCAAAACATCGAAGTTCCCATAGGGAACGACGAAGTCGAACAGATCGGCATCCGAGATGTCCGCGCAGTCCAACGTCCCCTGCCCCGCCGCATCATGCTGCTCCGCCTCGAGCAACCTCTGCCTCTGCCGATAGAGCCGATGGCGACAGCGCGGGCAAACGCATAGATGATCGATCGCCTCGGCGTCGGCATGCTCCAGCCCACCAGGCCTGACCAACGTCGTACTCGACTGCACGCGCAGGCAGACCCAAAAACCGTTGACCGAATTGTCGGCGTACAGGCGACCGAGCCGCGCCAACTGCTCGCTGTTGAGATCCAGAGCCCGCAACGACTCCAGATCCCTGGCACACTCGGGACATTGATCTATGTGAACGGTGACAGGAGTCGGGATCCTCATCTGCGTTTCCGGTGCCAGGAGACTGGGCAAAAATGGCTTGACCCGCTCGCAGGTCAAAGGCTCGCCCAGAAACGCGAACTGTGCCTCCAACTCGCCAACGAGATCACGATCCCCTTGAGATTGCAGGCCCGTCCCTTCGCGTTCCGTTTCCAGCAGGGTCTCTCGTAAGCGCTTGAGGCGCTGCCGGCAATGACCACAGCGCCGAATATGCGCTGCCACGTCCTGCGGAACGGCGGGACTGTCCCCACCCTCGAGAAGATCATGGTAGTATGCTTCGGCGCGATTACACGGCTCGCTTCCGTCGAAGGCAACCATCCTCATCCCTCATTCAATCGCTCTGACTCTCCGTAGCTGTTTCAGACCCTCAGAAAGATAGTGGCTGACAGTACGCCTGTCGACGCCCATCTTCTCCGCAATCTCGGTGATGCTGCAATTGTCTCGATATCGCAACGTAACCGCCTCTGCTTCTCTACGTCTCAACTGCCCTGCCAGTGACCGGAACACCGATTCGGTCTCCTCTTTACTTATGATGGCGCTTTGCGGGGTCCGATTGTTTATGGAAATCCGGGCCTCATCGGCATGTTTTTCCCGGCAACGCTTCTCACGCACCTCCCGGCGGGCCGACTCAATGACCGTATTGGCAACGGCCCGATAGAGATAGCTCTTTATATTTACCACCCTGGCAGGAATAGGTTTGGCGGCGAGAACGAGGAAGAACTGCTGAAACAGGTCTTCGGCCTGGAACTGGTTTCTGGTCTGGAAACGGATGATGGCCCGGATGTAGTTGCCGTACTCGTCGAAAATGGCAGCGGCGCTTGCCACGGCTCCCTCAGACGCATGATTCGTACATAACCGTGCCACGGGCATCTTGCTCCTAGCAGGCCAGCCTTAGATATTCACTCGACAAGATCCCAGCCGCCCTCCAAAGGCCAGCGCCGTAGTATTATAACACATATCGCAACAATTGCAACAAAACCGAAAATAGACTGCCGCCGAGGCCTTCCATCTCGTCCATATCACCACGGGCAGATTCATTTCCGCTCCGGCGGCAGTCTCCACGATCACCGCCAGCATCCGGCCAGCGACCCCAAATCCGGCTGGCAGAGCCCCCAAAACGGTCGGCATCCCCGTTCCAGGAGCCCCCGTAATATTCCTGGGATCGTCTCAGGTCCCCGGTGCGGATCACGAAAAATCTGACGATTCGACGACCCAAATCGGAAAAGTTTGGACAGTTCTGGGCACAAATACGTATAATGTGGGTAACGCTGCGGAAGACAGCAGTGCTTTACCCTGGTACATCCCGGAGAATCGGGATGGTGACGGAACCGTGGCAGGGCGCCTATCTTCGGGCCGGATCGGTCGTTTCCCGACGCAGAAGCGATTGGTCGCCCGGAAGAACCTGCAAAGCCACGACCGGCCGGAATGACCAAAGGGTCTCTGATGGTAGAGACCCGACGTGTTGATCAGGAAAGGAAATCTTTATGGCATCCAGTGTCCCTCCCCGGGGCCATCCGCCCCAGTGTCCACTCTCCGGAACCGGCGCTCAAATTGTCGTGGACGCCCTGCTCGCGCGCGGCGTCGACACCGTGTTCGGATACACCGGTGCCGCGGTGCTGCCGCTGTTCGACCGCCTGAACGAAACGAATGTCCGCTTCATCGTGCCCTGCCATGAGCAGGGCGGATGTCACATGGCCGACGCCTACGCCCGTGCCAGCGCCACGACAGGCGTTATTATCGCCACCAGCGGTCCCGAGGTCTGCAAAGGACTCCGCGAGACGGAGGCTGCAGGGACCCGGAAGTACACCGCCTCAGCGCTCTGGCTTCGGCAGCGAGCAAGGCTTCGAATCCAAGGGGAACATTGCAGCCAGTCGACCGAAATGTCGAAAGTAGTTGAATAGTGCAACATGTTGCGTTATCGTCCGCGCACCGGCCCGCAGCGCCGACGCGGGCCCAGGACATCCCCGAAGGTGGGATGATTGCGGAATCGTGGCAGGGCATCAACGTCGGACCGGCCCGATCGCCCCGATCGAAGGAGGCGACCGGCGGTCCGAAGCGGCTCGCAACGCCACGAGCAACCGGAATAGCAGCCGGGTCTCGGACCGTGAGACCCTCCGTTTATCGCGGAAAGGAGTAAGCCATGGCAGGAAAACCACCCAAACCGGCACCTCCGGCCGGGAACGCAACTACCAAGACGGGCGCCGAGATCGTCGCCGAGACGCTCGTCGATCTCGGGGTCGACACCATGTTCGGCTATACCGGCGGGGTCGTGCTCCCGCTGTTCGATCGGCTCTTCGACGCCCCCATCCGATTCGTCGTTCCCCGCCACGAGCAGGGCGGTTGCCACATGGCCGACGGCTACGCCCGCGCGACCGGCAAGGTCGGCGTGGTCGTGGCCACCAGCGGGCCCGGCGCCTGCAATCTCGTCACCGGGCTGGCCACCGCCATGATGGATTCGGTCCCGGTGGTCGCCTTCACCGGACAGGTCCGGACCGAGTTGATCGGCAACGATGCCTTCCAGGAAGCCGACACGACGGGCATCACGCGGCCCGTGACCAAATACAACGGCATCGTCAAGGACGTTAAAGACCTCGAACGCACGGTCCGCGAGGCCTTCCACATCGCCTCGACCGGCCGGCCCGGCCCGGTCCTCATCGACCTGCCCGTCGATGTCGAGGTCAGCAAGCACCAGACCGGCGGCAACGTCGAGATCGACCTGCCCGGTTACAGGGTACGTGAGAAGGGCCACGCCCGCCAGATCGCCTCGGCCGCCGCCGCCATCAACAAGGCCGAGCGCCCCGTGCTCTACGTCGGTGGCGGCATCATCATCGCCAACGCCGCCGAGGAACTGCGGGCCGTAGCCGAGAAGGCCCACCTGCCCGTGACGATGACCCTGCTCGGGCTCGGCAGTATTGACCAGAGCCGCCCCGAATCACTGGACATGCTCGGCATGCACGGCTCGGCCTACGCCAATTACGCGGTCCAGGAATCGGATCTGCTGATCGCCGTCGGCGCCCGGTTCGACGATCGTGTCACCGGCAACCTGGCCACCTTCGCGCCGAATGCCAAGATCATTCACGTCGATATCGACCCGGCCAGCATCTCCAAAAATGTCCACGTCGACATCCCCGTCGTCGGCGATGCCAAGCACATTCTCAGCGAACTGGTCAAGGAAGTCGAATATCGCGAACGCAAGGAGTGGTTCGCCCAGATCGCCGAGTGGAAGAAGAAATTCCCGTTCACCTACGATGGCAACACCGACCGGATCAAGCCGCAATACGTCATCGAGGAGTTGTGCCGCCAGACCAAGGGCGACGCCGTCATCACCACCGGGGTGGGGCAACACCAAATGTGGACTGCCCAGTTCTACAAATTCTCTCGGCCGCGACAGCTCATCACCTCGGGCGGGCTGGGCACGATGGGCTACGGCCTGCCGTCCGCTATCGGTGCTCAGTTGGGCCAGCCGGATGCCACGGTCATCGATATCGACGGCGACCACAGCTTCAACATGACGCTGATGGAACTGCCGACCGCCGTGGAGAACAACCTGCCGGTGAAGGTCTGCCTGCTCAACAACGGCTACATGGGCATGGTCCGCCAGTGGCAGGAGCTGTTCTACGGCCGCCGTTACGCGTGCAGCTACTTGCAGAACCCGCACTACGCCGCCGTCGCCGAGGCGATGGGCGCCGTAGGCATCACCGTGGAGAAGAAAGAAGACGTACCGAAGGCCATCGAGCGCATGCTGGCCGAGACGAAGCCCTGCGTGGTCGATTTCCGCGTCGAGGCTGAAGAAAACGTCTGGCCCATGGTCCCGTCGGGCAAGAGCCTCGACGAAATGGCCGGCCTGGACATTCTGGAACGACTCATCTAACTCTACTGGCATAGAAAGCGGGGTTTCCCATGAAGCACATCATCAACGCACTCGTCGAGAACAAACCGGGCGTCCTGGCCCACGTCGCCGGCATGTTCGCCGCCCGCGGTTTCAATATCGACTCGCTCGTGGTCGGCCGCACCGAGGACCCGAAGCTCAGCCGCATGACCATCGTCGTCGTTGGCGACGACAAGGTCCTCGAACAGGTCCGCAAGCAACTGGCCAAGATCATCCCGGTCGTCAAGGTCCAGGACTACGTCGGCAAGCCCGTGGTCGCCCGCGACCTCATGCTCATCAGCGTCGCGGCCCCGCCCGAAAAGCGGCCGGAAATCTTCCCGCTGATCGAAATGTTCCGCGGCCGCGTCGTCGATATCGGCAACAAGTCCATCATGGTCGAGGTCAGCGGGCCCGAGACCAAGATCGAGGCCTTTATCGAGACCTGCAAGCCGTACGGCATCAAGAGCGTCGCCCGCACCGGCACCATCGCCATGCCCAGACAAGGCGCCGGCGGACGAGAATAGACG
>CP070782.1:510167-517304 GCA_020346325.1 Phycisphaerales bacterium | reverse complement strand
GAACTGCCCCGTGCCGGCGGGCGGACCACTGTATGGGGAGGGCCGGTGGTCTGGGCTGCCTTCGATCGCTACACAGCCTACGGCATTTCTGCCACGGGCGAAGGCGGCCGGGCGTCGATCAGTTCGTGTTTCTATCTGTTGGTCAAGTACCTGGAAATGCCACCGAGGGTGTTTGTATGTCCGAGCGATATCGGGACCTCGGAGTTCAAGCTCGCCGATGAGGATTCGCGTCCCGATTTCAAATTGAGCGATGCCTGGGACTTCGGCCCCATGCCCGCAGACAACTGTAGCTACACCTACCACATACCGTTCGGACTGTACGCGCTGAGCACTGCGGGGGATCCGAACCTGGCTGTGGCGGCCGACCGCAATCCCTGGATCATGAGTCCGGCCGCCGACGTAGACCTGTCGCGTTGGTCCAGTTTTGTGCCGGATATCCGGCCCTGGAACGGGGATCGCAGGGCAGCTCGTCTGGGCAACGCCATTTCCCATGAGCAGGATGGCCAGAATGTGTTTTTCCTCGATGGACATGTGGCTTTCGAGTCCCGTTCCTATTGCAGCCTCGAAGGTGACAACATCTACACCAGATCCACGAATGTCGCACACGGCGATGCGGCGGGCATTATGCCGAGAGCAAACGCCCTCGATCATCCGGCCAATAGGAGGGATTCCTTTCTGTTGCACGACCCACCCATCTTCCCGCCCGTTCAAACGCATCGATGACGGAGAGAGCGATCAGGTGTCCCAGTAGAGCTTCTCGTCGTACTTGAAGTAGAAGCGGCCGAGCAGGTGGGCCATGATCAGCATTTGATAGAAGGCCAGGGCCAGCAGAGCGTAGGCCAGGTGCCAGTGGGGCGGGCTGAGGATCAGGAAGTAGATCATCGAAAGCGGGAAGGACAACACGCCGCACACCAGCGCTAGGCCGATGTACTGAAAGAAGGTCCTGAAGATCGAACGGACGATGCGAATGGGGTTGAGAGCGCTGAAGAAGCTCTCGTGCATGACCTGGCTCAACAGGACCATGGGGAAGACGAAGTTGCCCGCGCCCCACAGCACCCAGAAGGCCGGATCGGCCTCTCGAGTTGAGCCGACGAGAGGAATGATTTGCTCGGCGCCGGCCATATGGCGGATAACCTCAACGGGTAGGACCATGGTGAGAAAGAAGTTACCGGCACCACCCAGGATCCAGGGGACCTGGTTTATGTCGCCAGCCTGGCCCCAGTGGATGATCGCGGGTACTAGGCACAGCGCGCTGCAGAAGATAAGCTTGAGATTTTGTCCCAACAACTCGGCCAGGCCGGGCGTCTCGGCCAACGTTTCGGGAGCCCTGATCTGGCCTTCAGCGCTATCCCGTATGCACTGGCAAAAATACCAGTACGCATAGGTGACGAGCAGAAGCAATCCGACCCAGTGGACCCATATGGATATGACCCAGAAGATGATCATGATCTGGATGGCGCTCATGACAATCATTAGGAACTGCGCTACCAGACGCAAGAAGAACGGCACGCCCGCGCAGATCAAGAGCGTGGCCAGGGCCGAGCGATTTAGCGGATAGAGAAAGATATCCACCATCCAGGGATACTTGCGCTCGGGGAGTTCCTCCCGCTCCATGATGCGGCCGCCAAAGGCGGCGCGGAGTTGTTCATAGGTGGTCTCGGTCTGGTCTTCCTGTGCGGGCTCGGGCAGGTCGAGGAGCCGCCCGTCGAGTGGCACCCGCTGGGGCTTGGTGTCGGGGCCCGGGACGGTGAGGACCTCGCGACAGCGGGGGCACCGGCCCTTCTTGCCCACCTTGGTGTCAGGCACCCTTAGCTTATGACCACAGGTTGTGCAGTGAAACTCCATAATCTCCCTCTAAGACGCTCGGGACGCCGTTATGTTAACGCAGTCGGCCCGCCTGCTCAAGCCGGTAAAACGGCCGGGCTTCATGCGGACAGAGCGACCCTTGTCCCGGATGGTGCCACCTGATAGGATACGGGTCGTGTGACAGACGTTCTTCTCGGGTTCTATGCGATAGGTGGAGAGCATGGACGATCGAAGGGGTCGCAAGATCTTTGTTGACGGTGTCATTATCGTCACGTTGCTGTGCCTCGTTGCGGAGAGCGGGGCTCAGGGGACGCGTTCGGACTACGAGCGGGCCCTGAAACTGCGGGAGACCACCGCCAACAAGGTATACAAGGACCGCGTGACGCCGCATTGGCTGGAGGGCAACACGCGCTTCTGGTACCGCAACGATCTGGCCGACGGCGCCCGCGAATTCGTCCTGGTGGACGCCCAGGCCGGGACGCGGCAGCCCGCCTTCGACCACGAGCGTCTGGCCGTGGGCCTGGTCCAGGCGGCGGACCAGCAGGTACAGGCCGACCGGCTGGCCATCGACCGGCTGATATATGACGAGTCTGAGTCGACCCTGACATTCACTTTCGACGGCAAATGGTGGCTCTGCGATCTGGGCTCGTATGAGGTCGAGGCCACCACGCGGGACGAACGCGCAACGACGTCCCTACGCCCGTTTCGCTGGTCGCGCCGCCAGGGTCAGCGGACAGGCGAAGAGACCGCGATTACCTTCATCAATCGTACCCAAAACGACGTTGAAATCTACTGGCTCGAATCCGGTCGACAGCGCCGGCACTACACGACGCTGGCGGCCGGCGCGCAGCATCGTCAGCACACCTTTGGCGGCCATCTCTGGCTCGTCACCGACAGCGACGGTGAGCCGCTGGTCACGTTCAGGGCCGAAGATCAGCCGGCCGACGCCATTATCGACAAGGAAACCATTGAAGAGGCCGCTCGTCGCAGAGGATCGCGGGGGCGTCGTGACAGGCGACCTCAAGGCAACTCACCCGACGGCAAATGGACCGCCTTGATCAAGGATCACAATCTCTATATACGAAACGCCGAGAGCGAAGAGGAGATCGCTTTGACGGACGATGGCACCGAGGAAGATGCCTATTCCGAGCGGTTCTACTGGTCGCCCGACAGTGCGAAGCTCGCCGTCCTCCGTGTTCACGATGGGTTTGATCGGAAAGTCCATCTGATCGAGTCGGCGCCGGACGATCAGTTGCAGCCGAAATTGCACTCGCTGGATTATCGCAAGCCGGGTGACGCCATTCCGATTGCCAAGCCGCACCTGTTCCATCTCGCCGAGAAGCGTCACGCGGCGATCGACGATGAGCTGTTCCCTAATCCGTGGAGTATTTCGGAGATTCGCTGGTCGCCCGATTCGAGTCGGTTCACGTTCCTCTACAACCAGCGCGGGCACCAGGTGCTGCGCCTCGTCAGTGTCGATGCGGACACGGGCCAGGCCAGAACGCTTATCGATGAATGCAGCGAGACCTTTGTCGATTACGCCCACAAGGAGTTCACTCACTACGTCGAGGACGCCAACGAGATCATCTGGATGTCGGAACGCGACGGCTGGAACCATCTGTATCTGTACGATGCGATCACGGGGTGCGTGAAGAATCAGATCACCAAAGGGTCATGGGTTGTGCGAGGCGTTGAGAGTGTCGACGACGACAAGCGGCAGATCTGGTTCCGCGCCGGTGGCATCCGGCCCGAGCAGGACCCCTACTACGTGCATCTGTGCCGTGTGAACTTCGACGGCACCGGTCTGGTCGTATTGACCGAGGGGGACGGGACCCATGACGTCACATTCTCGCCTGACCGCTGCTATCTCATCGATCGCTGGTCGCGCGTCGATCTGCCGCCGGTGACAGAGCTGCGCAGCGCCGAAGATGGGCATCTGATCTGCGAACTGGAACGCGCCGAGTGGACTGACCTGTTGGCCATCGGCTGGCGGGCGCCCGAGCGCTTCGTCGCAAAGGCGCGCGATGGCAAAACCGATATCTACGGGATCGTCATTCGCCCCAGCAACTTCGATCCGCAGCGGACGTATCCGGTGATCGAGCAGATCTACGCCGGGCCGCAAGGCGCGTTCGTGCCCAAATCGTTCGGGCTGCAAGCCAAGCAGCATGCGATCGCCGAGCTCGGTTTCATCGTGGTGCAGATGGACGGCATGGGCACCTCCTATCGCTCGAAAGCTTTTCACGACGTTTGCGCGAGGAATCTGGGCGACTCGGGTTTCCCCGACCGGATTCTCTGGATGCAGGCGGCCGCGAAGAAGTATCCGTACATGGATCTGACGCGCGTGGGCATCTACGGCGGCTCAGCCGGCGGACAAAGCACACTCCGCGGCCTGCTGGCGCATGGGGATTTCTACAAGGTCGGCGTCGCCGACTGCGGCTGCCACGACAACCGCATGGACAAGATCTGGTGGAACGAACTGTGGATGGGCTGGCCCCTTGGCCCGCACTATGAGGAGCAGTCAAACGTTACCCAGGCCCACAAGCTCCACGGCAAGCTGTTGCTGACGGTCGGGGAACTCGACCGCAACGTCGACCCGGCTTCCACGATGCAGGTGGTCGATGCGCTGATCAAGGCGGACAAGGACTTTGATTTCCTGATCGTCCCCGGTGCGGGTCACGGCGTTGGTGAGACGCCGTACGCGAGCCGCCGGCGCATGGATTTCTTCGTGCGCCACCTGCTGGGCGTCGAGCCCCGCGGTATGCCTTGAGGTCCAGGATCAGCCGGCCAGAAACTTTCTCAAATCGGCGTTGTCCATCTCATGCCAGGAGTTGGGTGTGACGTACAGGCTGACCTGGGACTCGGCGCCGAAGGCTTGGTAGATCTTCCTGAGCTCCGCCAGGGCGGGCTGGACGGTTTCATTGTAGGCGGCCGAATTGTTGCGCGGACCTGGGGTGTCCAGTTCGCCATAATGCAGCCGGATTGGACGGGGGGCACTGAGCCCGGCGATGTCACTGCGGTCCAGCCAGTTCAGCACGTCCGGGATCCCGTGTGCCGGAGCATTGTAGCAGCGCGAGAAGATGCCCTCGAACGACCCCATACTCCCGCTGGTGTATATCTTGCCGATTCGGTCGCTGAAAGCGGGATACGTCACGGCTAAATCACCGCCGTAGGAGATACCCGCGACGTCGACGGTCTGCACGCCGTAATTGTCGCTGAGCCAATTCTCCCAGCGCAGCAGGTCGCCAATGGTATGGCCGATCACAGTCTGGCCGAAGAGAAACGCGTCGGAGATCAGCGTGAACTGCCGACCCCGCGCGGACTTCCAGTAATCCAGGCAATGACGTTCGTCGCCAAAGGCCATGTCGCCCAGGGCGCCGAATCCGCGCAACTCGGGACACAGCACGAAGTGCCCGGCCTGGGCCAGCCGCAAGGCGAAGCGGTGGTGATAGTCCTCATACATGCCGATACACGGTTCCGCTTCGCCGTGACCGTGGATGGCCATGACCGCCGTGGCGCTCTGGCGCTTAGGCTCGCGGGAGAGCAGGTAGGCGGGGATGGACAGTTGGTCGCTGACCCGCATCACCCACGCTTCGATGTGAACGCCTTCGTGCTCGACCGAGCGCACCGGTTTCGCTGCACACGGTGCCGGCTCACCGAAGCCGATCAGTTCCGCCAGTTTCTGTCGGCACGCTCTTTTCCAGGCTTGCGGCGTGCCCTCGAAATTGGCAAACGAGAGCCGGCGCTGGGCGCCGGTGTGGTGGAACTTCAGTGTGAGTTCTTCCGGGCGAATGAAGAACGCCTTATCCACGTTCTTCCCAGTCTGACTCTCTGCGCCACGGACCAACGAATCGACGTTTGCGGCTGCTGCCAGTCCGAGCCCGGCCATCTTGAGGAAGTCCCGTCGCGTGTTGATCTCTGTCCCCATCCTTTGTTTCTCCCTTTAAGCGGTCGGCACGTCCAGCTCCACGGCAGAGACGGAAGCGGCCGGAAAGGTCCAGCGTCGGTCGCGCGGCAGTGTCTTCTCCGACAGAGTGACCCCGTTGGGTTGGGCCCGAATGATCTCATGTTCGGGATCGCCGGTCAGTTGGAAGATGCGCCCGGAGGCAATCTCCCGTCCCGCGATGGCGAGCTGCGCCGATACCGAGCGTTGCCGATTCGTGTTCACGGCGTGCAGGTATACCCGGTCTCGAGTCCGGCTGGCCGTGACGTCAAGACCATCGGGCGTTTTCTGTACGGTGACAGCCTTCTCGCCGGAATGCTGGCGATAGAGGCTCATCACCCGCGCCACGGGCATCATGAAGGATTGCCCACCGGGGACGGGGATCATGATCGCGTTGACCTGCCAGCGCGTGCCGCAGAAATCGGCCAGTGTGGCGATCTTGAGCCGGTCGCCATGCCGCTCGTGGACGTTGAGCAGACGGGCGTTGGCGACGCCGGCCGCCCAGGTGGACAGGACCTCGCACCGGTTGCGCCCGGGCAGGGCGAAGTGACACTCCGTCAGGGCCAGTGGCGTCGGATCGTCGCCGACCTGCTCGCGCATCCACTGGATGCGGGCCTCATGGACCTTCTGCGCATTCATCAGGTGTTCCCAGGTGCGGGCCGGGTCCTTGCGGTACTCCGTGTCCCGCAGAGGGGATTTGTCCCGGTCGCGGTCGGGATTGAACATGTGGTGGAAGGCGATGTACTGGAGGTGCTCGCCGGCGATTTCGAGCATCTGTTTGGCCCAGCCGCTGTCGCCCCAGCCGATGAGGGTCAGGTTGGGGTCGGCCTTTCGCATGGCTTTGGCGAAGGCGACCGTTCTCTGAGCCGCGGTTTCGCAGTTGTAGGCGTTGCGGTCGTAAGACGTTTCGTTGCCGATCTGCCACCAGCGCAGGGTGCAGGGCTTCTCGATCCCATGGGAGCGACGGAGCTTATCGTCGGGGTCGTTGCAGTAGCGCACCCAGGCGGCGGCCTCCTCCGGACCGGCCGAACGAACGGAGCCCTTGGGATCCTTCTGCCAGTACTTGCGACCATCCGATTCGAAGTTCACGCACATCAGAGGTTCGGCCTCCACCTGTCGGCAGAAATCCACGAATTCGACCGTACCGACCTGGTTGGTCTCGACGCCACCCCAGCACATGTTGAGCATCGGTATCCGTTTGTCGCGCGGCCCAACCGCTTCCTTCCACTTGTAGTAAGAACTGAAGCACCCACCCCAACGCATCATCGAGGGGGCCAGCCTGCGGGTGATGTCAATCACGTCGGGTCGCCAGCGGTCCCGCCCGAAATCCCAGGCCGCGGCTACCGACCCGTCCGTGGTGCCCAGCGGTTCCATGAACTGCATGTACAGAT
>CP070782.1:506515-510067 GCA_020346325.1 Phycisphaerales bacterium | reverse complement strand
CTCCGATGTCAAGGAAAATCTCGGTCAAACCAAGCCCCCTCGGTGGCGCCGCGGCGTGCGAGGCCGGCAGGGCCTATTCGATCTCATGGGTGACAATGTCGAGGATCTGCTGCTCGCGTCGCTGGAGCAGATCGCCCAACAGGTTAAGGCTGAGCCAATAAAGTAGCGCCAGGATCGCCAGCACGACAGCCGAAGCCACCAGGTTGGTCGATCCGGCTGCCGCCCAACGCACTTTGGCGAAGAGAACTCCCAAGGCTGGCGGCAAAAAGACCGGCAACAGGGCCAGCGGCAGCAATAGCCGGGAGACAAAGAGCAAAACGGTGGTCATTGTCGAGGTCTTGGTCGGTTTCAACGAGCCGGACGCGATGCGGTGGGGAACGAGGATGGACGCCAGATTACCCAGCATGCTCAACAGTGAAAAGGCCGCAAGCAATTGCAGACCCGTCGCGAGAATGACCACCAGCGAAACGCCCAAGGCGAACTTGACCAACGCGAACAACACCAATCCGATGCCCGCCGCGATCGGCAGGAAGGCCAGATTCTTGCCCAGCAGGATCTGCCGCCGCGGTACCGGCAACAGCACCAGCGCCCGGAACCCGCTACGATCGAAACCGAATAGGTTGAACATGAGCTGGGCCAGTCCCAGGAACGTGAACGCCACCGCCCCGGTGACCAGGAACGGCTTCATCGTGTCGGACACAGGCGATGAACGAGGCATCAGGATCATCGCGCCGAAGAACAGCATCATGAGGAAGTTAGTCGCCAGCATCATCTTCACCTCCGACGCGCGCGACAAGGAACGGAAGAAGGTCAGCGCCAGCGCGGCCGCGTCGTCTGGCACACCGGGCAACTGCCACTCCAGAAACGTGCCGGGTGTCACGGTCGGTGTGACCGGGCGCTTCCGCTTGGGGCGCTTGGCGCGGGCGCTGCCCTGATAGAAGCGCACCGTGGATCGATAGGCGCGTCTCAGCCCCAAAGCACCCATGCCGGACAAGCCCAGGGCGCCCAGCGCTGCGGGCCAAACACTTCCGGAGGCCAGCGACATCGCTCCATGGCCCACCCACAGGACGGGAACGACCTTGTGGGCAATCAGCACCGGTTCGCCGACGACCACCTTGGTGGGAGGCCGAACGAATGGTTCGTTGGGATCGACGGCCGAGACGGACTCCGAGGCCTGCGGGCGTTGGTGTTTATGTCGGAACACCACGTTGCCGAGGAAGTTGGGCAGTTGCATGACCACGATGAACGTGAAGGTGACGATCGCAATCACGGCCCGGCGCCGGCGCGGGTTCATCATCAGCGTCACCAGCCAGCCGCGCAGGCAATAGGTCCACGCCGTGATCGCAAAGAGCAAGCCCAGGGCCAGCGGCAGCATCGCCAGCCAGGAAAAACCCCGGCCCAGCGCCAGACCCAGTGCCAGACCCAGCATGCCCGGCAGAAACAGGATGACGCTCGGGGTCAGATGCGAAGCGAGGTAGTTCACGACGAAAACGCCGCGCAGCGAGACAGGCAGATGCAGCATGCGACTGATGTCGATCGTCTCGGATCGCTGGATCTCCGAGATCAAGCCAATCATCCAGAAGAATAGGAAGCCCAGGACGATCGCATCCCACAGCACCAGCAGTCCGTCAGGAGAAGTCTTGGTCAACAGGAAGACTCCGGCCAACAGGCCGATGAGCCCACCGACGATACCGATGAGCAGACCGGCCGCTGTGACCACCATCGTCAGAACGGCGTTCAACGGTCCGCCCCGCGACCACTGATTGCGGCTCAGACGCCACCGCAGCCACAAGATTGTGCGGAGGTGGCTCGCGTCCATCTAGCCCTCCAGCCAACTGAGGGACTGATGCTCGATCTGATCGCTGCCGACGGCCTCCAGGAACCGCTCCTCCAAAGATCCGTCTCGGCGAATCTCGGCCATGGTCCCCTGATACACGAGCTTGCCCTGGGCGATGATCCCGACGTCCGTGCAGAGCCGCTCGACGATCTCCAGAACGTGCGAGGTCAGGAAGACCGTGGCACCTCGCTCGACGCAGCGCTTCAGCGTATCGCGGAGAACGCGGGAGGAGACGGCATCGACCCCTTCGAACGGCTCGTCGAGGAACAACAGATCCGGGTTGGGGATCAGGGCGGCCGCCAGCGTCAGTTTCTTCTTCATACCGTGCGAGTATTCGAGGGTAAGCTTCTTCTCCTCACGGTCGAGGCTCATCATGGCCAGCAATTCATCGCAGCGCTCGCGCACCGTCGCGAGGGGCAACTGGTACATGCGGCCGACAAAGGTCAGATATTCCCGGGCAGTCAAGTTGTCGAACAAGGCAAGATCTTCCGGCACGACCCCGACGCGGCGCTTGACACGTCTGGCGGTCTCGGCGTCGGCGAGGTTTTCACCCAGGATGCGCACCGCGCCGTGCGTGGGAGCCAGCAGCCCCGTGAGCATCCTGATCGTGGTGGATTTGCCTGCCCCGTTGGGACCGAGGAAACCATAGAACGTCCCGGCCTCCACGTGCAGATCGATGCCGTCAACGGCACAGAGGGTACCGAAGTAGCGCGTCAACGCCTTGGTTTCGATCGCCCGTGTCATCAGACCCTTGAGTCTACGGACCTCAAGAGGCAAATGCAAGGGCCTTCTGCGTCACGGGCCGCCTGATAAGCGCCAAGGGCAAGGACCAGAACCAAAGACCGATTAGCCGGCCGCCTGGGCGCCGGTCTTCCCCACAAAGGGCGACAATTGGCGGAGGCGTTCGATGATCTGCGGCATCTTTTCGATGGCGAAGTCGACTTCTTCTTCGGTGTTGTAGCGACTGAGGCTGTAGCGGATGGAGCCATGGGCGGCGGTGAACGGCACGCCCATCGCGCGCAGAACGTGGGACGGTTCCAGCGAGCCTGAGGTACAGGCCGAACCGCTGCTGGCGCAGATGCCGAATTGATCGAGCATCAACAGGATGGCTTCCCCTTCGATGTACTCGAAGCTGATGTTCGTGGTATTGGGCAGACGATTCTCGGGGTCGCCGTTGATGCGGCTATCCGGGCAGTTCGCCAGGATGGCTTTCTCCAGCTTGTCGCGCAGCGCCTTGACCCGTGTGTTCTCGTCGTCCATGTTCTGGGCCGCCAACTCGCAAGCTTTGCCCAAACCGACGATGCCAGGGACATTCTCCGTGCCCGCCCGGCGTCCACCTTCCTGGTGCCCTCCGAGCAGAAACGGCGCGATACGGGTGCCTTTGCGGACATACAAAACGCCCACGCCCTTGGGGGCATGGAGCTTGTGCCCGGAGAGGCTCAGCAGGTTGATTCGGCTCTCGGCCAGGTTCAGCGGCACTTTGCCGACGATCTGGACGGCGTCGGTGTGAAACGTGATGCCGCGCTCGGTCACCATCTCGGCGATCTTCTCGACGGGGAAGATGGTACCGGTTTCATTGTTGGCCGACATGATGGTGACGATAGCCGTATCGTCGTCGAGCTGTCTCTCCAGTTCGTCCAGATCGAGACGCCCGCGCTTGTCGACGCCCAGTTCGATCACTTCGTAGCCCCGGTTCTCGAGGTCGCGACAGACCG
>CP070782.1:501814-506415 GCA_020346325.1 Phycisphaerales bacterium | reverse complement strand
GCGGTGCTCAGGCACCATCTCGACGGGATACAATTCGCGTTGGGGGATCTACCGGTCGAGACGACGCCGCTGTCGCCGAATTACCCCATCAGGACGCGCGGCGAGCAACAGGACATCCACGAGGACTGGGGATCTCTCACCTGGTTGGCAGGCACGAAGTACGGCAACGCCGACGGACTGGTGCTGGGACGTGTCACCATGAAGGCGGGTATGTCCAATCCGCGCCATCGCCATCCGAAGTGCGAGGAAGTGCTCTACATGCTCAAAGGAAAAATCGTGCACAGCCTGGGCAACGAGACCTTCACCCTGTCGGCCGGTGACACGATAACTATCCCCGCGGGTGTCTTCCACGACGCGAAATGCATCAGCGACGAAGATGCCGACATGATCGTCGCTTATTCCGAGGGAATACGCCTCTTCGAGAAGGAATCCGACGTCATACAGTAAGCCACCCTGCCTGTGGGTTTTGCGCGAATAATTGTGGCAATTCTCCACGAGTCCTGCTATAGTGTGTTTCCCGGCAGAATAGCAGGAGTGTCGGTCGTGTCCGACCTATCAAGCAAGCCGATGCCTGGAAGAGTGCATTGATCCTTTTGTGAGGTACTGACTGAGATGTTGGCAAGAGGGATTGTCCCGGTAGCGCTGTTCTTTGTAACCCTTTGCTGTCTGTTTTCGCCGACCAACTCTCCAATTCTCGCAAGTGAGAATTTCGATTCAGAGATGCACATCCCCCCACTCGGGCGAGTGGCCAGGGCGAGGGCAAATCTCGAACTGGTCGATTTCGGCGCGATGAGACTGGCGATCGAAGACCTGACGAAGAACTTTCCCGACAGCTACAACAGCGGCCGCGAATACCTCAGAGCGATTGACACGTGGGAGCGGCGCGTGCCTCAGATAAAGAATGCGCTGGACCGAGGCGACACGACGGCGGCCGGTCAGGTCGACAAGATAATGGCGCTGCAGCGTGAGGCGCTGCTCTCCAATCCCCTGCTCGATTTCGACAAGATGCTGCTCATTAAGCGAAAGCCTCTCGGCGATCCTAGACGGTCAAAAGGAGATCCCAAGAACGACAAGGGCCTCGGCAAGTTCCTGGGCATACCGCAGCAAAGCTCGTGGCAGCTCCACACGATGACCGACACGGAAGGCTGGGAAAACGAAGTCGCCCTGCTCTCGTGGCTCGGTCCGGAAGGAAGGCTAAGCACCATCTACAGGCCGACCGGCGGACGGCTTGTTAACGAGATGGAACTGCATTACGACGCCGGCAAGATCATGTTCTCAATGCCTGACAGGCGCGGCCTATGGCAGATATTCGAGATCGACGTTGACGGCACGAATCTGCGTCAGATATCGCCCGACGATCAGCCGGACGTGCACAACTTCGACTCGTGCTACATGCCCAACGGCAATATCGCGTTCATATCTACCGCTCCGTTCCAGGGTGTCCCCTGCAATGCATCGGTCAATGTGGGAATGATGTACATCATGGACGGGCGCGGCGGGAATATCCGCCAGGTATGTTTCGAGCAGGACCACAATTTCTGCCCGACCGTCTTGCACGACGGACGCATTCTTTACCTGAGGTGGGAGTACACCGACATTCCACACGTCTGGGCGAGATTTCTGTTTACTATGAATCCCGACGGGACAACCCAGAGAGAGTATTACGGCAGCGGCGGGTACTGGCCCAACGGCATCTTCTTCGCCCGCCCCGTGCCGGGGCACCCTACAAAAGTGGCCGGCATTGTCACCGGCCATCACGTCGGTCGCGTGGGCGAATTGGTCGTTCTTGATCCGGCCCTGGGCCGATACGCAACCGACGGAGTCGTGCAGCGAATCCCGGGACGCAATGCGGAAGTGGCCCCGCTGATCGAGGACAAGCTGACCCTCGGGACGTGGCCCAAGTTCCTGCATCCCTGGCCCCTTAACGAGAACTACTTTTTGGTGGCGTGCAAACCCACACCGCAGGCCCTTTGGGGCATCTATCTGGTCGACACGTTCGACAACATCGTACTGATCAAGGAGGTGGAAGGCCACGCCCTGCTCGAACCGGTCCCGCTGCGCAAGATCAAGCGGCAACCGGTGATCCCCGACAAGGTCGATCTCAGCCGCAAAGACGCTATCGTCTATCTTGAGGACATCTATAAAGGGCCTGGTCTCAAGGGTGTCCCGCACGGTGCGGTCAAGAAGCTGCGTTTGTTCACCTACCACTTTTCCTATCACAAGATCGCGGGGATTAACCATCGGGTCGGTGTCGACGGTCCGTGGGAGCCGAAGCGCGTTCTCGGCACTGTGCCGGTCGAAACGGACGGCTCGGCAATGTTCCGTGTGCCGGCGAACACTCCCATCTCGATCCAGCCACTCGATTCCGAGGGCAAGGCGCTGCAGTTGATGCGAAGCTGGATGACCGCAATGCCGGGCGAGATCCTCTCGTGCGTCGGGTGTCATCAGAAACAGAACGCCGGTCCGCCGAGCCAACAGACTATTGCGGCCCGCAAGGTCACCACTGAGATCGAGCCTTGGCGCGGGCCCGTCAGAGGTTTCAGCTTTAGCAGAGAAGTGCAGCCGGTACTCGACAAGTACTGCGTGGGCTGTCACAACGGTCAGCCACGAGAAGACCGCCAGCAGATTCCCGATCTGCGAGCCGATCAGGACATGTACGTAACGTTGAAGAACAACGATCCGAAACCGAAATTCATCTCGGGCGTGCCCAGGGACGAGCTTGTCGGAAAGTACGGCGGCGTGTTCGAGCCTTCCTACGTCGAGTTGAGGCGTCTGGTCCGGGTCGGTGGATTTGAGAGCGATCTGCGATTGCTCAGCCCGGGAGAGTTCCACACCGATACAAGCGAACTGTTCCAGATGCTGCGCAAGGGTCACCACGGCGTCAAGCTCGACGGCGAGGCGTGGGACAGACTGGCGGTGTGGATCGACCTGAACACTCCATGTCACGGAACGTGGCGCGAGATTGTGGGCCTTGAAAAGACGCAGAACGACCACCGCCGGCGCCTCGACCTGAGAAATCTTTACGGAGGCATCGTCGAGGATCCGGAGGTCTATCCTGAGATGCCTACGAGCGCGGCTGAGCCAATCGTGCCGAAAGAAACCCGAATCAAGGCCGAGACGCCCGAGGTTCTCGGCTGGCCGTTCGATTCCGACCAGGCCACCCGACGCCGAGTGGCGGCCGGGGGTGCGACCGAGCGGACGATCGACCTCGGTGACGGCGTGAAGATCGAGCTTGTCCGGATCCCCGCCGGAGAGTTCGTCATGGGAGACGCCAGAGGTTGGCATGACGAGCAGCCGGCCCACAGGGTGAAGATCGCCAAGCCGTTCTGGATGGGAAGATGTGAGATTACCAACGAGCAGTATGCGAGATTCGATCCGTATCACGACAGCAAGTTCGAACACAAGGGCTCGTGGATATTCAGCGAGAGGCATCTCGGCTGGTTGCTCAACAGGCCTAAACAACCTGTTGTGCGCGTCTCGTGGCAGGAAGCTCTGGCATTTTGCCAGTGGCTGTCTGACAGGTGCGGCGAACGTGTATCGCTGCCCACCGAGGCCCAATGGGAATGGGCCTGCCGCGCAGGAACTGCCGGCGACCTCTACTATGGCGACACCAGTGACGATTTCTCGCCGTTCGCAAACATGGCTGATGCAACGATCAGAGAATTGGCCTACGATACTGACGGCAGGTACACGATGGATCTGGTTCCGAGAGTGACCCGGTTCGATGACGCTGAACTCGTCACTGCCGCGGTGGGCCGCTACAGGCCCAACGCATGGGGCTTGCATGACATGCACGGCAACGTCTGGGAGTGGACCAGATCGGAATATAGACCCTATCCCTACAGGGCCGACGACGGTCGCAACGGCACTCGAGCGGACGGCAGAAAAACCGCCCGGGGCGGCTCCTGGCGAGATCGACCGAAGTACTGTCGTTCGGCCGTTCGGCTCAGCTACCCGGCGTGGCAGAAGGTGTACAACGTTGGCTTCAGAATAGTCATCGAATCCAACGATCGGATCGAGCGATTCGCGAGCAGCAGATGACAAGAGTGTTAAATACAAGAGGCAGTAAAAGAAGCCTACACGCTTTGGCCGGGTCATTGACAATGGCCATAGCGTTGACGCTTGCCGGGTGTAGTTCTCAGCAACAGAGACCAACTCGGCAGCCTGATGCGGATGAGACGCCGGCAACAGAAACCGCATCACCTTCGCCTGTCAGAACATATGACATCCCTCGTTTCGCCGCAAACTCACCATTCGACATGGAATACAAATCGCCCGTGCCGGAGAAAGGGAAGCGGCTCTGGGCAAGGTCCTATTTGTGGGACAAGGCTCCCGAATTCTTGGTAGAAAAATGGCTCACCGATGAACCAGAGACAGAAGGCAGATATCTCTTGATCGAATTCTGGGCCACCTGGTGCAGACAGTGCCGGTTGGCGGCACCGAAGCTCAACGACTTGCACCGAAAATTTGGAGAAGACCTGGTCATCATCGGAATATCCGACGAGACTGAAGAGGTCGTGCGGAAGCTAGAAGAGCCGGCCAGGGAATTCTATCTTGCGATCGACACCCAGGCCCGAATGAAAGAAAAAATGGGTGTATTT
>CP070782.1:492133-501714 GCA_020346325.1 Phycisphaerales bacterium | reverse complement strand
CCCCGGGTGCCATCATAGAAGGTCACGGGGACGTCACTGATATTGGTCATTTCCACATATTCCGCTTCCGCGACATCGACCGGATTGTACATGATCTCGGTGATCACGATGGGCCCGACGAGCGGTGCGCCGTTGGCGGCCCCCGGCGTCGGCTCGCTCAAGGCGACGAAGTTATACGTGCCCGTGGTCTTGCGGTATCGGCCCAGAGAGACGCCGGTCTCGGTGGCATTGAACTTCTCCTCTTCGCTGTAGCCGGTCAAGGCACCGTCGGCGCCGGAATGCAGGTAAAGGGTCTCCCCGTTACGGCTCAGCGCGAACGGGGCGTGGCAGCCCGGATCGGCGACGTTGCCAAAATGCTCATCTTCGTGGAACACCACGTACCCACCGGCAGGCAGGATCGTACCCGCGGCGATTTCGTACTTGGCCAAGTCGTCAACGTCGTCGCTGAGGAACCAGCCGCTTAGGTCGATGGTCTGATTCGTGGTATTGTGCAATTCGACCCAGTCGGACTCGCCCGCCGCGGGGTTGGCGAGCAGTTCGTTGAAAACCACGGCGCCCAGTGCTGGCAGTTCGCCCGTATCGTCGAAACCGGGAGAACCATCCACGGCTGCACTTGGTCGCCAGGTACTCTTATCGCCCCAGGCGTTCGGATCGGTCGTTTGCGGGTCGCGGGCCACAAGCGAGAAGCCCAGGCCATCAGTGACATCGTACCAATCGTCCTGGAAGCGGAACGAATGGATGATCTGCCCGGCCGCGTCCACCAACTCGAGGCGCTCACCGCCATTGGCGAGACTGCCGCGGTACTGCCCGGCGATATTGTACCCCTGGCCATAGCGAGCTTCGAAGGCCACCAGGTCCCGAACCACCAGCAAATAATCATCCGGCGCCAGCTCAACGTCACCAAAGACGAAGTCCACCCCGTTGGTCAGCGCCGCCAAATTCAGATTGACAGCTTCGTTTCCGATGTTGGTCAGCTCGATGAACTCGGCGTTAGGATCACCGCCCGGACGGTACATGATCTCGCTGATCCGCAGAGTCTCCGCCACCGGACCCACCGCGAAGAGCGTGTCACTGAGCGCACTCCAGGTCCCCCCGCTATGGGCACGGGCCTTGACCTGCACGCTCGCCTCCAGGGTCACCGGACCGGTGTAGGCGATAGCGTCGGGCGACACACCGCCGGCGGCGCCGCCTGAAGGTCCCTTGGTCCCGGCCAGTTCTACCGAGATCAGAAAATCGGAACTGGTGGCGCCGGCATTGAGGCCGTGAAGGGCCAGGATGTTCTGGCCCGGACGCAGGGCGTCGACGTGTTCGGCAATGACGAACGTTTCCAGATCGATCGCATCGAGGTCGGAATGATTGCCCTGGGCCTCGGAGTTCCAGGAGGGGGTGCCGTCGAACATGACCCGCAGGATCTCCACGCCGTTGAGGTAGGCGATGAAACCATCGTCATAGCGGGCCTTGAGTTGCAGACCCGTGATCTGCTCGTGGTCTTCGGCCGTCACGTCGAACGGAATGCGAATGTAGCAGCCGGGGTTGACGCCGTACATCGCGTTGCCAATGTCGATGTCAAAATACGGTTCGTAGCCCGTGCTGCGTTCGTAGCCGATGCCGCCAGCACCGGTCTGCCAGGTCGAATCGTCGAAGTCCGAGCCCCCCCGCCAGGCGTCATCGATCGGGCCCGAAGGAACGAAGACGCGTTTGGCGGCGCTCTCGGGCACCAGCGACAGCCCTGACGCCGGACCGCCGGCGGCCTCAGGCAGGCGCGGATCAGTCCCATCCAGCGTGTAGTAAATGTCACCGGAGCCGGACAGGGTCAGTTGGAAACCGGTATTGACCGGGCCGCCATGCTGATTCAGCGTCGGCGGATTGATGTTTGGATACCACCCTTCACCGCGAAACTGATTTATAACGATGTCCGTGCGCCGGGGGAAATAATCGCTCACCATCCCGTTGATGTCCGGGAGCCAGTCATCGTCGCGCGTGCGCGGCCGGGAACGCTTGGCGTCGCCCCAGCGCGCCGACTCGGCGACGATCGCCAGCTCGATCTCGTTCGCCCGCGCCATGAATCGGTCAATGCACGGCTGTGGCGTCAACACGCCGTCGTTGAAGAAATACTTGTACACGCGGTCGGCAAAGCGCATGCGATACTCTGGATGAGCCATGAGGTGGAGGTGCGTCCACAGCGGGTTCGATTTGTTGAACTGACGACCCACGTTCTCAGTACTCGAATTGAAGAGGCGACTCTCGTAGAGACTGTACAGTGAATGTTCAGCATCGTGTCGAAAGAATTTGAACCCGTCGGGGGCGTTGCGATTGTACACACCGTAGAAATTGTTAGCGACGAGAGCCCACGCGCTAACCGGACCGTCTGGATCGCCCACGTAATAGGTGCAAAGCATGTAGTCGATCAGATTGTCGACGTCGAGGAGCTTTTCGTAGTCGGGATTGGGCGTGCCGTTGGCGTTCATGCCCTGGACACGGTAGTAGTCCTCGTCGTTGTCGAACCCCTCTCCGGCCGCCTCCCAGAGGCGCCGCCAGGCGTCGAGCGTCCCGTCGGTGGCCTCGATGTCGTAGCCGCCGTTGCCGGCGCGGGACTTGATCACGTCGTAGTCTTCTTTCTTGCCGCCGAAATAGGATTCGGCGTACGACGCCTCGGAGCGTTCCTGAGTCTGGAAGAGCCCCCAGTAGTGCCCGTTGATGTACAGATGGTAGTAGCGGCTCCGCGTGTACGGTTGCCCCATATCGCGCTGCGTGTCACGCGAGAACACTTCGCGCACGAAAGTCTCGTGGCTGTTCGAATTGCCCCCTTCAAAACTCCAGGAATAGTTCTGGCTGGTACGCAGGTCCACGGCATCGAACTGGTCCACCCCTTCCTCGCCGAAGAGCGGAAAATGGAGCTTGCTCTGGCCATATTTGGCGCGGAAGAACAGGCGGAACGCGTGCTTGGGATTGTTGCCGCTGCGACTGTATCCGCCGCGAATGCGAATCCCGCCGTCGATCTGGAACCCTTCGCTGCCGTCCGGGTTGAGCAGTTCGATCGAGACGGGCCGCTCCCACCTCGTGCCCTGGGCTCGAGCGTTGACATAGATCCCTCTTTGCGAACTGAAGAGATTATCCAAATCCGTCACCAGCGAAATCGAGGGAATCACCAACAGCGCATCGTCGATCAGATCCGCATAGGCGGGATCGCCCACCACGTCCGGGTCCATGCCGTAGTCGATCATCTGGCCGTTGACGCTCCCGGTCGCAGGCCACGTCGAACCCGGTTGCTCGCGATTGGGCGACTGGCGGATCACGTCGGCAATGAATACATACGTCTGCGTCTCGATGGGCGACGGTTTCCAATTGTCTCTGGCTGCCGCGGCGCGCAGGCAGGTGGTCTCGCGAATATGCAGTGGCTCGGTGTAAGTCTTGGCACTGGCCCCCGGGCCGGTCCGCTCGGCCACCACATAAGGATCGGTTCCGTCGGTGGTGTAGTAAATCCTCGCGTCCGGCGTATCGCACGTGAGCGCCACCACGATCTCGTCATCGTAGAAACCACGTTCCGGGCTGAACTTCGGCTCGGCCACGAAGCCCTCGTACACCCGCACGTTCTGCTGCCCCGGCGTCGGATACCCCATCGGCGACCACGCACCCGTTCCGTCCGGATCGCGACCGTACGAGAGATCAGCAAGCTGCTCGTCGAAGTGGACGCTGTCGAGCAGGGTCGTGCCGTCCACGTCGAACAAAGCCAAATCCTCGCCTGTCGTACTGAGCGAAAAGGCCGCGTGCAATCCGTCATCGGCCAGGTCGTTGTCGGCCCAGACCAACACATAGCCCCGTGCCTCGATGACCGTCCCGGCGGGGATTTGCCACTTGGTAGGACGATCCAGATCGTCGGTCAGGTACATCCCTCCGAGGTCCACCGCAGCGTCGGACAGATTATACAGCTCAATCCAGTCTTCATATTCACCCTGTGGATCCGTCTTGCCCGCGCTGTTCGAGGCCATCAACTCGTTGATCGCGATGGCGGCATGCGCTTGCGTCCAGCCGATCAGCATGAGAATAAGAACCAGCGCGACTGAAACCGGCTTCGTGTAGCGAATCATGTTCGCTCCCTTCTTTTGATCTGATCTTGATTTGATACACTGCGAGTTTGCGAACTTCCCTCATTCTAACAGGAATCACTCGCACGGTCCGCCACCTTGTGGCACCTTTTCTTACCAACCGTATGCGGGACTCGGCGTGGCGCCCTGCCAGTTGGCCGGATCGTTGCCCGAACCTGCCGGCTCGACGCTCTGACGCTGCAAGACCTCACCCTGTCCATCCGGGCCGGTTGGCCAGGGGGCCACGTCGCTGTAGATCACTTCATCAACGATGGCCCAGTCCGGATCGTTCGGGTCGTCGGTCGCCAGAGGTTTCTCCAGGGCCAAACGTTCGCCCGCACTGTTCAGACTGCCCTGCCACGGGCCGACGATATCGACGCCCGGGATCAGCAGTTCATCCGCGTAGGACAGGACAAATTCCCCGAGCCGGTCAAAATCCGCGAGCGGACTGAAATCCACGACAACCAGGCGCCCGCCCGGCTCGAGAGACTGCCCCGGGGCAAAGCTGTACTCTATGCCGCCGTTGAGACGCCAGGGGCCGGCGGGGCCGGCCAGTTCGATCGCGGTATCGGTCGGATTGAACAGCTCGATGTATTCGTCGTTGGCATCCACCGGATGGTACATCACTTCATCGATCACGACATCCGCCAACGGTGTAACGTTGGCCGCATCGGGCGTCGGTTCGGCGCGCAGCCACCAGGGCTCGCCATCCGGGTAGCGACCCAGCGAGACCCCTTCCTCCTGCGCTTTGAAGCGCACGCTGTCGACGATCCGGTCTTCGGCCGTGCCGGGCAGATGCGACAAGAACAACTGCTCGCCCGACCGGCTCAGACCGAACCCCAAGTCGTCACCCGATTCTTCGAACGTCAGGAAATCCCCAGCCGCGATCGCCGGGGCCGCCACGGCCCATTTCGTCAGGTCGTCCGCATCGTCGCTCAGATAGTAATCGGTCAGATCGACCGCTCCGTCCGTCGCGTTGTACAACTCGATCCAATCGCCACCGCCCCCGGCCAAGAACTCGTTGATCACCACCATCGCTTCAAGGTCGGGATCGTCGGCGCCGGGCGAACCGCCCAGGTAAGCGCTGGCGCGCCAGTTGCCGCCGTAACGCAACGAGCCGGCGGGCTGCTGCAGCATGGCGGACGCCAGCGGAACCAGTGAGTGGCCCGCCCCGTCGGCCGTCAGGGGCCAGCCGCGACTGTCCCCGTACACGAACTCGGCGATGGTCCCGTTCCAGAAATCGTCGAGCCGCACCGTTTCGCCAGCGTTGCCCAGCCTGCCATCGTATTCACCTGCGACCAGATCCGCCAGCGTCGCACCGTAACGAGCCAGGAAAGCGTCGCGATTGCGAACGACCAGCACGAACTGACCCGGACCGAGAACCGTGACGTCACTGTCGGCGAAATCGAACGCGACCCCGTCGACCAGAGAAACCGTGCTCAGATCGAGCGTTTCATCCCCGATGTTCTTCAACTCGATGAACTCGTATTCATCGCCGTCGTCTCCCAACCCATCGCCCGGATTGTACATCACTTCGGTGATGCGCAGGTCGGCCACAATACCGACGGCCAGGGGCTCGCCGGCAACGAACTGAATGGGCGCCGACCAGTGGCTCCAGCGTCCGCTGGTATCGGCCATACGGCAGCGTACGCGATAGGTCCGACCGGGCCTGACCAGCGCGGCCGGGATCGTGATATTGTCGCTGAACTCGGTCAGTTCCTCGCTCTCCCAAATGGCATCGATCTCGTACTTGCGCGGCTTACGCGTGTAGTTGACCGGGCCGGCAGCCGGCGGTTCGGCGGTCGGGTCCTCCGGTTCGGCGGTCAGGCGAATGTCAAAGAAGCAGTCCGAACTGTCACCCAGCGATTGGTTGACCAGTTGCGCCGCCACGACGTTGGTACCGGTCACCAGGTACTGGCTCGCGTCGATCGTCGCGATAGAGGTGAAGCTGTGATTCTCCGAGCGGTTGTTCGTGGTGGCGGTGTGAGGCAGGTCTCCTGCCGGCGCGTTGTTGCTTGCCGCCAGCGAACCGTTGATCCATACCTTGATCCCGTCATCGAACATGGCCTCGATGCGCAGCCTGCCGAGCGTTTCCGGATCGGTCAGGTTGAATTCCTTGCGTACGTAGAACGTCGAATAGCGCCCCCGCATGTCACCGAGGTTGGTAGCGATGAACGTTTCGCCGTAGCCGATGGGCGTGGTGCCCGAGAGCCACGCCGCATCGTCGAAGCGCGTGTCGCGCCAGTCGACCGGACTGGTCGGCGGCTCCTGTGTCCCCTTGAAATACTTCCACCGCGACTGGTCCGCGAGCAGAATCGTTCCCTCAGGCCGCGGCGCCGTGACAACCGCACCGGGCTCGACCTCGGCCAGTCGCCATTTCATAGCGGCGAAGGTGTTGGCCCCCTGCGGGTCGCCGAAGGGACTCGTCTGGAATGTCAGCGTATTGACGGGGAAGCCCTCGACCGCCAGGGAGGTGACTATCGGCGTCGCGGGAACTGCCGCGTCGGAGGCTTTGCTGGCCATGTGGCTGACACGCTCGGCCACGTAATCCTCATCACCTGGACCATACCCTCGAAGGTGCGGCCCTGCGGGGTGCCGGCGGCCGCGGCGTAGAAGCGCCCCTGCCCCGCTTTGTGGCTGGCCTCGCGATTGATATATCTCGGATAGGCACCGTTGCCCACGACCCAGTGATAGTCCCACATGGCACGGTCCGCGTCGACCATGGACAGGCCGCCGGCCGGGTCGTCGATAATCGCGGCGAACTCGTCGATCAACTGACCCGTTTGGTCCGTGTTCCACAGTAGATCGTTGATCTCGCGCAGGCGGTTCTTGTTCTGCATGCTGAGGGTAGGTCGGCTGAGCAGACCGGCGCGGCTCCACGGATCGCTCGGGTCGTTGCTGCCGTAATAGGTCGTCCAGGTCAGATCGACGTCCCAGGGCAACTGCCACCAACGGTCGGTCTCGGGATGATGGTACAGGAACCAGTTCTTGCCCGTGATGTCACCGTGATGCACGGCCTGATAGATCGCGTAGTAGCCGTAGTAGACATCGAGGTTGGCGTTCGCCTGCCACCACGACTCGGAGGCGCCCGAAACTCGACTGAGAAACGCGTCCAGGTCGGATTGATCTGACGGCTGGGTCGGGCCTTGATTGTTCGTCTCGTGGTTCGAGTTGTCAATCTTGAACAGATTGCCGTCAGGCAGGCCGTGCTCGTCGAGGAAGCGGCCGTCCATCTGCTCGATAGTCATGTAAAGGCCCCAGAAATCGCCGTCGTATTGCGTGCCGCTGGTCGTCATGGGTGAATGGGCGGCGTTGCGTGTCCCGTCCCCGTACACCTCGTCGATGATGCGGAAGTGCACGTAGTTCGTCTTCGAGGCGGGCACGCCCACCATGTTGAACAGCCGAAACGACAGCGCCTCGAACATGCCCTGCTCGCCCCGCTGACCGAAGCTGCCCTGCTGAATGCAGGCCGAGAAGTTCAGCTTGTCCCACGTCGTATCGTATTTGTTTCCGTAGTCGTCCCGCGCCTGGAAGCCCTGGCCCCGGTTGAAATCAAATTTCCACATATTTTTTCCCATAGCGTAGCGCCAGACGCCGCCGCGGGCGCGGTAGCGGATATGGTCGCAGACGTGCCCCTCGTAGACCAGGGTCCCCTGCCAGCGATAGTCGCTGCCGCCGTACTTGGAAAACCAGGTGCATTCCTCGACTTCGGATTTCTTGCTGATCAGATGATAGACCGGCAGGCTGGCCATGACGGAACTGGGAAACACAATCTCCTGCGTGACGCCGGGCTGGACCGCGCCGCGATAGGCCGGGACACCGTCGTAAACGAAATAGGCAAAGTTCGGCTGCGGATCATCGGCGTACGGCACCGTGACACTCATGCGGCTGCCATCCATCGCATAGATGCGGTAGCGAACCAGCGACCGATGTTCCTGCACCGAGGCCGAGAGCTGCACGGTGTAGATATCGTCCCGGGCTTCGGCGTCCCCCTCCAGGCCGTCGTCGTGCATGGCGACCGTCGTCCAGTCGTTTTCATACTCTGGATCGTCCAGCGCGACGTAGCGTCCCGGCGCCACCACCTGATAGCTCAGCAACACCGTCCGCACGCCCTCAGGATCGGTGATCTTAGCCGTGATGGCAACGGGTTCGCCGGACTTCGGCTCTCTGGGCGAATGGTCCACCTGCCTGATGCAGGGCGGAATGTTGTCAGCGAGAACTTCGATGTTCGGAAAACCGGGCGTCGGGGTCGCCGAGCGCCAACTGCCACCCAGATCGTTGTCGAACTGCGGGCCGAGCAGTTGGAGCGAATGCCCCGAACCCGGCCGGCCCTCGGGCACCGGATCGCCTACGGTTGGCCAGGGAAACCCAAGCCCATAGTTGACCTCGTCCACCACCGCGCCGGTCGCGTCACAAAGCACGACCTTCTCGCCCTCGCTGCGCAGCTTGCCCCCGTACTGTCCAGTCACCCGCACGGCAGGCAGATTGGCACCGAGGATCCCCCACTTGGCATACAGCTCGTTCAGGTCCTGCGCCACCACGGCGAACCCGCCGGCCGGCAAAACGAACCCCTCCCGGAACGTGTGGAACACGCCTTCGCTGAGGCGCCACCCGGAGAGATCCACATCGGTCGCGCCATCATTGTGCAGCTCGATGAACTCAACCAGTTCGGTCTCCACGTCAGGATTCGTATGCAATTCGTTGATGATGACCGCCGCCCTCGTGCCGGTCGTGGCCAGCAGCGCCAGAGCGACAGCCACCGTGAGCGATACAGATTTCCAAGTGCCAATCATATCCTCGTCCGTTCTTGAATTGTAAGACTGTGCCTGCGTACCGATTATACCATCATTGGGAACGCACCCATGTCGACGCCGTGACCGCCAGATCGACCTGAGCCGTCTCAGTTTCGGGATCGTCGGCCCCGGGAGAGCCGCCCACGTGCGTACTCGCCCGCCAGTTGCCGGGGTCATCCAACGCGTCGCGCGTCGCGGCCAAATTCGCGGGGTCAACAGGAACCAACGAATGGCCCGCACCATCGGCTTTTATCGGCCAGTCGGTCCCGTCACTGTACTGGAACTCCGCGATCGTCCCGGCCCAAGAATCCACCAATTTGACGTTCTCGCCGCCATTGGCCAGCTTGCCGCCGTATTCACCGGCGATCAACGGCGCCAGGTCCGTCCCGTAACGTGACAGGAAGGCCGACTCATTGCGGACCACCAGGACGAACCCGCCCGGTTCGAGCGTCACGATACCGCCGTCGGCAAAGTCGAACGTGACGCCATCGGTCAGAGCCACGCCACTTAGATCGAGCATTTCGTCGCCGATATGCTTCAGTTCGATGAACTCGTATTCCTCGTTGTCGGCGAACGCGTCGCCGGGAACGTGCGGCGGATTGTACATCAGTTCCGTGACACGCAGATCCGTGCGGATACCGGCAACGGCCGGCTCGCCGGCGACGAACTGAATCGGCACCGACCAGTGGCTCCAGCGTCCCGT
>CP070782.1:489131-492033 GCA_020346325.1 Phycisphaerales bacterium | reverse complement strand
TCGCATTCCATCGGGAAATAGGCGCGGGCGTTGTTGTAGCAGATGTCCTCGACCATTTGGCCGAGCAGATCGAGGTCGTTCGGGAGCAGGCCGGCCTCGACGTCGGCGCCGAGCATGTTGCACAGGACCCGGCGGAAGTACTCGTGCCGCGGGTAGGACAGGAAGCTGCGCGAGTCGGTCAGCATTCCGACGAACCGGCTCAGCAGGCCCATGTTCGCCAGCGTTCGCATCTGGTCCTCCATGCCGTCCTTCTGGTCGAGGAACCACCAGGCCGAGCCGTACTGCATCTTGCCGGGCACCGAGCCGTCCTGGAAGTTGCCGATCATCGTGGCGAACACGGCGTTGTCGCGCGGATTCAGGTTGTATAGGATCGTCTTCGGCAGCTTGCCCTGCACATCCAGCCGGTCAAGGAATCTGGCCAGCGGCCGGGCGACCTCCAGGTCGCCGATGGAGTCGCATCCGACGTCCGGGCCGAGCTGCCGGAAGAGCCGGGTCGCGTTGTTCCGCAGGGCCCCGATATGGAGCTGCTGGACCCATCCGCGCTCGGCGTCCATCAGGGCGAACTCGACCATCATAGCTGACTTGAACTGGAGTTGTTCGCGCCGGTCCGGTGTCTGTCCGGATCGGATCTTCGCGAAGATCGCGCGGATGTCTTTTTCGGTGTACTCCTCGGCGTAAGCGGTCTCGAGCCCGTGGTCCGAGAGACGGCAGCCGCAGTGGTGGAAGTACTCATGTCGCCTGCGCAGGGCACTGATGTAACTCTCGAAGCTGACAATGTCCATGTCACACAACTGTTCTAGTCGGTCGATGAAGGCATCGAGCTTCTGAATATCCTCGACCGCCATTGCCTGGTCCGGTCGCCAGGCAGTGTGCACCGTGATCTCGAAACCGCCCTGGCGGATTCTCTCGTGATGTTCGAGCGAATCCAGAGGGCCTTCCGTCGTGCAGACGAGCTTGACGTTCATCTTACGCATGATGTTGCGCACGCTGAATTCGCGGGAGCGGAGCATTTCGCTGCACGTGTGGTAGATCTCCTTCGCGGTCTCGGGGTTCAGCAGCATCCCTTTGATACCGAAAGGTTTTTTCAGTTCGAGGTGTGTCCAGTGATATAGGTGATTACCCAGGCAATAGGGCACGGTCGCGGCCCACTTCTGGAACTTCTGCTGGTCGCTTGCATCGCCTGTGACGTATTTCTCGGGGACGCCATTGGTGCGCATGGCCCGCCACTTGTAGTGGTCCCCGTAGAGCCAGGCCTGGGTCAGATTCTCGAACTGATGATCGGAAGCGATCTGGTGTGCCGGCAGATGGCAGTGGTAGTCGTAGATCGGCATCTTCGCGGCGTGGTCATGATACAACCTCCGCGCGGTCTTGGTTTGGAGCAGGAAGTCCTCACTCAGGAATTGGCTGGTCATAACAGTCCCTCAAAAAGACGATCGTCGGTGTCTAGGTCTCAGCGTCGCTTTGATCGCCGCGGGCCTGCCTCTTGGCCACGGGTTTTTTGAACTCGGCCATCTTCTTGGCCCAGTCGGAGACTTCGCCCTGCGTTTTCCTCAGTCGGGCGGAACGCTGTTTGGGCTGCTTCTTCTCCTCCTGACGCAGCTTGTAGTCCCAGATCGCGTAGGCGATCCATCCGCCCGCCACCACCACGACACCGACGATCATAAATATCTTGTAAAGGCTCATGATGTTTCTTCCCTTCCTGTGCGCCCATATCTCCAGGCTGTTCCCCGGACCCTGCCAGGTAAGCATAGTACTCAAATCGGCAGCAGTGGTCAAAAGGGTATCGTCGCTTTTGCGGGGCGAAAGTGGGAAACGCCCGCGTCGCGCATAGAAAAAGGGGTGAGTCGCACTGGCTCACCCCTGAGAGTCGCTGACCCGCCGACGGTTGCGGAGGCTAGAGGCCCTTGGCGAGCATGTAGTACATCTCGTTCCAGCGCAGTTCCTTCTTGAACTCGCTGATCTCCGTCTCGTCGCCGATGCGCACGTGTTCGATGTCGGCCATCTCGGCGAAGTCTTCCATGTGTTCGGCGGTCACGGCCATGCTAAAGCCTGTATGGTGGGCCCCGCCGGCGAGGATCCAGGCGGCCGCCCCGATTTTGAGGTCCGGTTTGGGGACCCACACGACGCGGGCCACGGGCAGCTTGGGCAGGTCCGCTTCCGGGTCGACGACGTCGACCTCGTTGACAATCATGCGGAACCTGTTGCCCATATCCACCAGCGACGCGTTCAGGCCCGGGCCGCCCGGTACGTTGAAGACCAGACGGCAGGGGTCGGCCTTCCCGCCGATGCCAAGCGGGTGGACTTCCAGGATCGGGGTGCCCTTGGCGATCGAGGCACAGACTTCCAGCATGTGCGCGCCCAGGACTTTCGGGCCGGCCGGATCAAGGTGGTACGTGTAGTCTTCCATGAAGCTGGTTCCGCCCGGCAACCCCACGGCCATCACCTTCATGGCTCGTACCAGGGCCGCGGTCTTCCAGTCGCCTTCGGCGCCGAAACCGTAGCCATCGGCCATCAGACGCTGGACGGCCAAACCGGGCAGTTGCTTCAGGCCGTGCAGGTCCTCGAAGTTCGTGGTGAAGGCTTTGAAGTTGCCAGTCTCCAGGAATCCGCGTATGCCCAACTCGATGCGCGCCGCTTCGCGCAAGGCCGCGCGTTTCCGGCCGTCCTGGCGGATCGGTTTGGCCAGTTCGTAAGTTGCATCGTATTCGGCGATCAACTTGTCGATCTCGCGGTCCGTGACCTCGTCGACGCGCGCGACCAGGTCGCCGACGCCATAGCCATAGACTGAATATCCCAGCTGCATCTGGGCCTCGACCTTATCACCCTCGGTGACGGCCACTTCACGCATGTTGTCACCCCAGCGGCAGACCTTCAGGTTCTGCATCTCGTTCCAGCCGCAGGC
>CP070782.1:486133-489031 GCA_020346325.1 Phycisphaerales bacterium | reverse complement strand
GGGGCCGAAACAGGTTGCGCAGCGCCTCGGGCCACGCCCAGTGCGCCGCACTGGCCAGCACGTTCACCTCACCGAGTTGGGACCGTTCTGCAAACATAGATTCACCAGCTTCCCCCGTAGGTTGCAAATCCTGTGCCAACCGGCATCACCGGACGCAATTGCCGCTTAAGTAACTATAGAAACAATACTTATAGACTGAAGCGCCAACATGTGGGTCTCTGGCAAAATTGCAGCCGACCTTCCGTCGCCCTGCCACCCTGGCAGCCGAGACAATGTACCCTAAATTTCCCACATATCCTATGTTTACTCCTGCAAGCATTTCCTTTATAATGGTAGGTGTGTCTTTCGAACGGCAGGTCAGAGGATCCATGACTAAGCGAACGAAGATAGTCGTCGCTGTTCTCATGACGCTGGCTGCAACGGCCAGCGCCTGCGCGGACATGATGCCGGCGCCCCGTCCACGCGGCATGCCGCGTCGCTCGGCGCAGGACGCTGACGGGACGGCGCGCCGGTTCACCGGTGCGCACCAGCTGAGCGCCAGCTCCGCAGTCGTCGATCTGCACGTGTGGGCTCTTGCGTTCTCCCCTGCGGCCGAAGAAGCCATCCTACCGACAGGCAAACCACCGCCGCTTCCGCAGCTGCTGATACCGGGCCAGAGCAGTTTCGATTTATGCCTCTACCTACTAATGGGCCTGGGCTTATGCAAGTCTGCCCCGTGGATGAAGAAGGTGTCTTGGGGCGGCGTTCCGGACTGCTACCCGCCTGGCGACCCCACCACTGGGCCCGATTGTCTAGGCTCCGTAGCGGCCTGTTTCGTTCAGCCCGACAGCAAAGCGGACAATCCCATACCCCGATACCGTATCAGGACCATTGTGTCCTCCTGGCGAGAATCACAATTCACACTCAAGGTGATGGCGTCCCGAGGTCCCCCTCTTTCCCGACATGGGAGTCGTTAGCCGCGTGCTCAGCACTTTCGTGCACTGTAACGTCCCCCCCGAGTCCTTTCGATGGGAAGGCGTTTACTGATCCTTTTGGGCTCGCGTGCGAGGCAGATAACCAGTGTAAACCTCTAATAGGCCGATTGAAGGAATATTCATTCCGAATGGACAATCCGGTAGAGGAGAAGCGATATGAAAAGATTGGTGGTAATCTCTCTAGTTGCACTGTTTGCGACCAGTGCCTACGCAGATTTCGTCGTCTACGACACTGGGGGTTCACAGTCGAGGATCCAAAACGCCATGACAGCCTTGGGGCTCTCATACGTGGTTCGAGATAAGGACAATCCGGTCACAGCCGCTGATCTCTCGACTGCTGACGCTCTCGTCGTCGGTTGGAACTACGACAAATATAGTGACGCCGATATGGCCGGTCTCTCCGCATCCGTGCTGGAAAGTAGCATTACCGGGAACATCCTGCTCACCGGCCACGACGCCGATTTTCATGCCGGAGGCGGCAATGCAGCTCAGACATTCATGAGCCAGGCGATCGATTTCTCCACGGCGGCAGGCGGGACGGGCTTGGTAGCGATGTCCGACTACGACACTGTAGCTTTTGACTATTTGCCCGCGTCGTACGGTATTTCAGCGACGGGCGGAATCAGTCTTGACACCATCTCTGCGATTACCGCAGCCGGTGCCGCCAGCGGTGTCTATGATGGTCTGACGACCACGGCTCTGTCAAACTGGGGGCAGTCGTACCATACGATGTTCAACAGTTGGGGCAGTGCTTTCGTTTCTTTCGAGTTGGGTGGCAACCGTGAGGCCGTGACCATCGCTCGCGTTGTCCCCGTTCCCGGCGCGGTCCTGCTGGGCCTGCTTGGCCTGGGTGCGGCCGGTGCGAAGTTGCGCAAGCGTGCCTGAAGACACTATAAGCGGGCCACCGGGAGCTGATACAAGCTCGCTGATAATCATGTCAAAGAACGGGGCTGTGAGCTTCGGCTTGCAGCCCCTTTCCTTTGCTCCGCTGCCGGCCGTCGACCGGTCTACTGGATCAGCTTGATGATCTCGGCCAGGTCGTTCGGGGCTTCGACGGGGGCGTTGCTGAACTGGCCCAGCTTGTCCTTGTGGTAGTTGACGGTGACGTTCGGGTCCTTCAATGCGTGGCCGGTCAGGACGCAGGCGACGCGCTCGTCCTTGCCGACGGTGCCGTCCGCCAGCAGGTGCTTCAAGCCTGCGATGGTCGCGGCCGAGGCCGGCTCGCAGCCCAGGCCGTATTTACCGATCAGGGCCTTGGCGTCGCAAATCTCCTCATCCGTCACGGCCAGGACGACGCCGTTGCAAACATCGATCGCGCGCAGGCATTTCTTGAGGTTCACCGGCCGCGAGATCTCGATGGCCGAAGCGCACGTGTGCGGCGAGAAGTTCCGGGCCGTCAAATCCGCGTAGAAATCGTCGATAATCTGCTGGTCGACGTTGCCGCCGTTCCAGACGAGTTGCTTGTTGTTGACCAGATCGGCCAGCGTGTCGGCGCCGGTCGCGTTGACGATCACCAGGCGCGGGACGCCGTCGATCAGGCCGAGCTGCTTCAATTCGAGGAATGCCTTGCCGAAGGCGCTGGAGTTGCCGAGGTTGCCGCCGGGCACGACGATCCAGTCGGGCACCTCCCAGCCGAGGGCCTCGATGATGCGGTACATGATCGTCTTCTGACCTTCGAGGCGGAACGGGTTGAGCGAGTTTAGCAGGTAGAGGCCCAGCTCGGTGCAGACGGCCTGGACCTGGGCCATGCAGTCGTCGAAATCGCCCTGGATCTGGATGGTCTGAGCCCCGTAGTCCATCGCCTGGCTGAGCTTGCCGAAGGCGATCCGGCCGGACCCGATGAAGACGGTGCACATCAGCCCGCAACTGTGGGCGTACAGCGCCACCGAGGCCGAGGTGTTGCCCGTCGAGGCGCAGGCACAGG
>CP070782.1:481279-486033 GCA_020346325.1 Phycisphaerales bacterium | reverse complement strand
CTTCAACCTCATTGGCGACCTCAGCGTTTACGAAAACGTCGAGCTACCGCTCACCTATCGCGGCATGAGTGGCTCCGAGCGCAAGCGCCGGGTCAACGAAGCCCTCGACAAGGTCGGCATGTCCCACCGCATGAAGCACTACCCGGCTCAACTCTCCGGCGGTCAGCAGCAGCGCGTCGCGGCCGCCCGGGCTGTGGTGGGGCAGCCTTCGATCGTGCTGGCCGACGAGCCCACCGGTAACCTCGATTCGGCCAATGGCGAAGCGGTAATGGCACTGCTGGATGAACTGCACCGTGAGGGGGCCACCATCTGCATGGTGACCCACGATCCGCGCTACGCCCGCCATGCTCAGCGCACCATCCACCTCTTCGACGGGCGTATCGTAGCCGAGGACGAGATCGCCCGGGAAAGCGGGGCCCCAAGCCAAACAGCTCCGGAGTGACATGATGGCGACGCTATGGCAGGACGTTCGGTACGGCTTACGTATGCTGCGCAAAAGCCCCGGCTTCACGGCCATTGCCTTGATCACTCTGGCGATTGGAATCGGGGCCAACACCATCATGTTCAGCATTTCCGATTTACTGCTGCTGCTTCAACCGAAAAGGGTGAAGGCCCCTGAACAGTTGGTGTATTGCGGTATCCAGGATGCCCAGTTCTCCTGGTTCCGCCCCGCGGAGTATCTGACCGTCCGTGACAGCGGTCTGGCTTTCAGTGATGTCCTGGCCCAGTCTCTCACCTGGCCGAACACGCTGGTTCACCGGGGCTGGGCCAAACCGGTACGAGCGACATATGTTTCGGCCAACTATTTCTCGGTTCTAGGAGTCACTCCGATCCAGGGACGCGGTTTCCTGCCCGAGGAAGAGCAACGAGGCAGCGCCCCGGTCCTGGTCCTGAGCTATCGCTGCTGGCGGCGGCTGGGCGGCGCTCCCGGACTCGTCGGCGAGGTGGTGAGCGTCAACGGCACCGCTTGCCAGGTCGTCGGTATCGCACCGGAGGGCTTCACCGGCGTCACACTCGACGGCTCCGATCTCTGGCTGTCACTGGGGAGTTACTGGACGGTGGACACGCGCGCCCGGCAGGAGCCGGATCGCAGGCCGTGGCTCCAACTCGTGGGGCGACTCCAGCCGGAGATGACCATGCCCGTGGCCCAGGCGCAGTTGCAGGCGCTGTTTCCTGCACTCAAACCGGAGTCTCTCGAATGGGAGCGTGGCGGCCGCCCGGCGTTCGACCTTCGCCCGCCCGGCCGATTCATGATAGCGGGTGATATCGAGGAGGCCCTGCTGGTCAACACCATCGTCAGTCTGGTCCTGATGACTGCATCCGGGATCATCCTGATGATCGCTTGTTTGAACCTGGCGAACATGCTGATCGTGCAAGGCACCGCACGCCATCCGGAGATCGCCGTGCGCCTGGCCCTCGGTGGGGGACGTTGGCGGATCATCCGACAGTTGCTCGTCGAGTCTCTGTTGCTGGCGGTCCTGGGTGGGGGGCTTGGCGTTCTACTGGCGCTGGGCGGCACACGGCTTCTCAATGTCTGGATTGCGGCCGCGGAGAGGAATGATCGAGTGGGTTTGAACGTTCGTGTCCTGGCGGCCACCTTGGGCTTGTGCCTGATCGCCACGCTGTTGTTCGGCCTGAGGCCCGCGCTGTGGCTGTCCAAACGTGACATTGCCGCCGAGATGAAGGGAGCCGCCGGCCGCGTGCTGGGGGCCCTGCGGAGAACGCGGACCGGCCTATCGGTGGCGGGCCAGATTGCACTGGCCGTGGTGCTGGTGCTCAGCGCTGCACTGCTGACCCGCAGCGCCCTGGAAAAGGCCAGGCCTGACCCGCGTTTTCGCCTGGATGACAAGCTGGTCGTCGACATCGACCCGCTCGGCCCCGGGTACGAGCAGGCGCAGGCCCTTGCGGTGTATCAGAGACTGTTGGATCGTCTGGCGGCCCTGCCACAAGTCAAAGCGGTGGGGACATCGCATCGGGTGTTCTTTGGGGGTGGGGGAACGCTTCTGATAGGCGAATACCGCCCGGGCGGAGCCGAGAACCGCTCGGCCGACGCCATCACAAGAAAGGCTGTTCTCGTTGGCGCCGGCCGGGACTACTTCGAGTCGATGGAGATCCCGCTGTTGCGGGGACGCCTTTTCGAGCAGCATGATCGTCTTCCGAACGCGGAGAAGGTGGCGGTCATCGACGACTCGCTGGCGCGCCTGCTGCGCCCGAAGGGCCATGCGTTGGATTGTCTCATCCAGTTGGGTCTGCCCGAGTTTCCCGAAATGCTTCCCGAGATCTATCGGGTCATCGGAATCGTCGCCCACGTGCCGGGTATCGAGAATCGAGAACTCGGTGCCCAGATGTTTACCCCCGCCGATCAGCACGATTTAGGCCGATGTCTCTATCTGCGTGCGGCCAGCGGAGCGGCGATGGACGCCCTGGAGCGACAGGTCGCGGAGGAGATTCACCGGGTCGATCCACAGATCCCGATCTTCTCTGTGGCGACTTTGGCGCAACGACGCTATGACAATCCGGCCGTCTGGCTGGCGCGCTTCGGCGCTCGCATAGCATTGACGGCCGGGACGGCGGCACTGTTCCTGGCCGCGCTGGGCATATATGCGATCAAGGGCTACATGGTCGCCTCGCGTACCTCGGAGATTGGCGTCCGCATGGCGCTGGGCGCCACGCACGGCAATGTCATGGGCATGGTCTTGCGGGAAGGACTGGTGCTGACGATGGTGGGGCTGATCATCGGGCTAGCGCTGGGATTGGCGGTGGCCAAGGTCGCGGCTCGTTTTCTCTACGGCGTCAGCCCGGTCGATCCGGCCAGCATCGTCGTCACGGTGGCTCTGCTCGGCGCCGCCTCTCTACTGGCCGGCTACCTCCCGGCTCGCCGGGCGGCCAAGGTCGATCCGATGGTGGCCCTGCGCTACGAATAGGAGAGACAAATGGAAACACTTTGGCAGGACGTTCGATACGGTTTTCGCATGGTGGCGCGGAATCCGGGTTTTGCCGCCCTGGTTGTGGTAATCCTGGCGGTGGGAATCGCGGCCAATACCTCGCTGTTCAGTGTGGTCAATACCGTGCTCCTGCGGCCGCTGCCCTACAAGGATTCCCACCGCCTGGTGAGAATCTGGGAGGAAGGCGTCAAGATGGACGAGGGGTTTCGGGCCCGGGCGTTCTTTCCTTTTCTGCGTGAGAACAATGAGGTGTTCGAAACGGTCGCTGGCTACTGGCGAAACACGTTCTATGCAGACGGTATTGAGACACCGCATGAAGTGGACGTCTACGAGGTCACGGCCGACCTCTTCCCCATGCTCGGGGTTCAACCGGTGCTCGGACGAGGATTTCTGCCGGAGGACGAGACACCCGCAGGCCGGCACGTGGTGATCCTGAGCGACCAGTTCTGGCGCGAGCATATGGGCGCGGCCGAGGATGTCCTGGGCAAAATCATCACGCTCACCGCGGGAAGGAAGGGGGAGAACAACGAGACGGTCTTGCAGCGCGCGAGCTATACGATCGTGGGCGTTATGCCGGCGGATTTCAGCTTTCCCTTTGGCCGATCCACGCCGCTGTGGAGGCCGCTGGTTCTCTCCGAACTCAGCAATGGGCTATTCACCTGGCCGGTCGTTCCTCTGGCTCGCTTGAAGGAGGGCGTCACGTTACCGCAAGCGGACGCTAATCTGGGGGTATTGGCAGGGCAACTCCGGCAGACCGCGCCGCAGGCCAAGGTCGAAGCGGGCAAAGTCGGTGTCATACGTCTGCTGGATGGCATGGTGAAAGGCCATCGCAAGCTGCCTCTGCCGTTGCTCGGGGCGGCAGGATTTGTCTTGCTGATCGCCTGCGGCAACGCCGCCAACCTGTTCCTCGCCCGTGCGACGGTGCGCCAGCGCGAGATGGCGACGCGCGTGGCCCTGGGGGCCTCGCGTCGCCGGGTCCTGCGCCAGATGCTCACCGAGAGCCTTCTATTGAGTCTGGGGGCCGGCGTTCTGGGGCTGCTGCTGACTCTCGCCACGATCCGGACGGTGGTGCATCTGTGCCCGGCGGACGTTCCCCGCTTGGAGGAAACGAGCATCGACCTGACCGTCCTGGGTTTCACCCTGGCCGTATCAGCATTTACCGGCTTGCTCTTCGGCATGATGCCCGCCTGGCGCGCCTCCGATGTGAGCGTCGGCGAGACCTTGAAGGAAGGGGCCGGGCGGACCTCAACGGGGCGCCACTGGCGACGGCTTCATAGCGGGCTGGTGGTCTCACAACTCGGGCTCTCCCTGATTCTGCTGATCGGGGCGACCCTGCTCGTTCGCAGTCTGATCGCGCTGACGAGCGTCGACTTGGGATTCCAGCCTGACAGCGTGCTGGCTGTGCACGTCGTCTTGCCCGAGGCGAAATACGCGCAAGCCGGCCAGTCCGATGGCTTCTTCCGGACGCTGTTGGAACGGCTGCCGGCCCTGTCGGGCGTTGACTCGGTCGGGGCGCTTTACAACGGCGTGGGGGTTGACTACACCTTGGCTTCGGCTGAATTGTTCAACATGGACTTTACCATCGCGGGCCAGTCCGATGCGGCGCAAGTTCACAGCGCGCGCTTCATGCTCGTTACGCCGGACTACTTCGCGACCATGGGCATCCCCTTCCTGCGAGGCCAGACGGTCACGGACCGGGGCCCGGACAACGTCGTGATCGATAAGACATTTGCCCGCCAGTGTTTCGGGGACACCGACCCTGTGGGCCAAACTCTGCTTTTTCACGGTTCCGGCAACTGGCCGGTCCGG
>CP070782.1:473400-481179 GCA_020346325.1 Phycisphaerales bacterium | reverse complement strand
GGGCGATGTGTTTCGCGCGAGTGATATCCTTCCCCGAGAGGCCATTGAAGGACCGAACTACGGCATAGCGGATGCGGTTTCCGTTGAGGCGTATCAGTATGTCTTCACAGTCGACTCAGGCTTTGGCCAGCTTACCGCCAAGGGTCGAGACGTGCTCAATTTGCGGCTGCGCGAACTGAAGTCGATCGATGCGGCAAAGAAACTGGCCAAGGACCCACTTCTGGTCAATGGCATCCTCGGACCCCTGGAGAACACGGCCAGAGGAGCCGAGTTGTTTATCTCTCAGCCGCTGGAGACTTTGGGACGTGTTCCCAAGGGCTTCGGACTCATGGTCAGTCAGTTTCTCGATCCGGCGGACCGGCGGGCCGGGTCTCTGGAGCGTCGCAAATTGGCAGCCGAACTCGACTGCGATCCCGAGACGAGGAATCCTGTGCTCAAAAAGCTCTTGGACGATATGTCACTGCAGTACGGTGGGGGAGGGCTTCTCACGAAAGCGGCCATGTCCTTCGTCCCGGGATTGAGTTTACTTCCCACGACCGCGGAGATGAAGGAAACGATTGCCAGCAATCCCCCGAGCGCCATAAACGACCAGATTCGCAAAGAGCTCGAGATGGCGGGCGTCGAGAAAACGCTTCGCTCGAGGTTCTGCAAATCCAAGGCCTTTACTGCAGTACAGCGTCTCCTGGTCATGTATGAATTCAGGGCCTTGGAAGATGTGCCGGGCAGGGAAACGCTCATCGAGGCGACTACCCACGCAGATACAGAGTCTGAGGCGCTGAGTACGATTCGCGGGGGGGAGATGATCGTGGATCTCGGCAAACGAAAGATGATCCGCGAACTGACTTTCGTGGGGTTGCCGATGGCGGTGCTTGGCGATGGTACGCACGTCATCATCTGTCCATACGACTACATTACGAATACCGAAGAGCTGATCCAGGGCGTGAACGCATACCGAACATCTCACCCGCAGGTCAAGACGGTGTTGGCCACGACCGGCGATGCGTCTGCGGCCGCACGAAGGACTCTCGAAGCAGCACGCATCGAGATCGTCGAGGAGAGATTGGTCGACCAGTAGTTGCACCCGTCCAGAACGAGTGGGGCGCCAGTGCCTATTACAAAAGGAGAACACCGTTATGAACAGAAGCCTTCTATTGAGTTTGCTCAGTGCCCTGGTGTTCGCGGGCTGCACATCGGTTCCGACAAAGGATATCGAGGTTGACGCCCAAGCCGATCCCAAGGCCAACTTCAGTGGCTATGCGACTTATGCCTGGCTTGGTGCGGCCGCGATCCTCAATGACCCCTACGGCCAATGGGAGCCGCCGACCTTCGATGCAGACGCGGAAATCAAGTACCTCATCGATCGCGAGCTGCGCAAGCGAGGCATGTTCCAGAACTCCATCGATCCAGATCTGGTTGTGGCCTTCGCGGCCGGGATCGATATGAATGCCCTTGGGCTAAAGGTGGATCCGAAGACCAAGATAGGGGCCCTGACGAGTGTACCGAGAGGCGGACTCGCGATAGTCCTTGTAGACAGTGAATCTGGGTTTGTCATTTGGATAGGCGTCGCCACTGCGGACATCCAGGATCAGCCTGATGCTGAAACGGTCAAAGCACGCCTGGACTACGCCGTGACTCAATTGCTTCGCAAGTTGCCGAAGTCAGAAGGAGCCAGTGGAAAGCGCCCGGTAAGACCAGGAAAAGAGCGCAGGGACACCGGCCAGATGGAGATCGCGGCGACAGCGGCCCAGAGGTCTCATGCTCCTGATCGGGTCGGGGCCGTGTCTCTAATCCCGTAGCAAAGCCGGTTCGGCGAGGAGCAGCTCATGAGTACGAATCTGATCCTAGGCTGGGTAACGACAGTGATTAGCTTGTTGATTCAGTGCTTCGTGGTGGCCATCCTGGTGCGCGCGCTCATTGCCCTGAAAATAAAGGGGTTCATCAGACCAACGCCCGCTGGGATCACGGCCCTTCTGGTCGGGGCCCTGGTGATCATCCTGGCCGGGAACGTACTGCAGATGGGCCTCTGGGCAGGGTTGTTTCTTGCGTGCGGTGAGTTTCAGGACTTCAACGCTGCATTTTACCACTCCGCCGTCAACTTCTCTACACTTGGCTACGGGGACGTTGTGATGAGCCAGGAAAGGCGTCTCCTTGGAGCCTTGGAGGCAGCGAACGGAGTGATGATGTTTGGCCTGACGACCAGCATTCTCTATGCGGTTCTCAGCACTCTGGTGGCCCGGGCATGGGAAATCCACGTGGGTCACCTTCCGGGATCCGTTGATTCGCGCAACGCCAAGACAAGGTCTGGGAAGCATACTGATGATACAGAACACTGATCTCGGGGCTCCGATATGAGGCTGCAATCTGAAGTAGTACGCATGCAGGGCCGAGAGCCAGGCACCGCGTGGGCTCTTATCTCGAAGGTGCTTTGCCTCGCTTCGATCGTTGCGAGCGCCATCGTGCTTCTATCTGGATGCGGCGCTGAGGTGCGCACGCCTTCAGGTGAGCAGCGCGCTCCAAGAATGGGTCGGGCATCCAAGCAGGAACTGGCAACGGCCCTTGACACTTACGGGGAATCGACCAGTCAAGTCATGCGTGAAACAGCGCAGAAGATGTACGACTTGGCTCCCGACCAGAAGAGAAGACGAACCGACGTGATGAGAAGTGTCCGTCTGACACAGGCCTTCCAGAGTATGCTTGGACATGAAGACCCTGTCATTGCCCTCGTGGAAACGTGGAGTCTCACCGTTCGGTTGGTGGACTATTTTCAGACCGGGCACGGTCAGACGCTGTACGGTGATCACCAGGATGTGGTCATTGGCGCCGCCAAGCGACTCGAAGCAGACATTGAGCAGATCGGCCAGCAGTTCTTGAGCGAGAACAAGTTTGCGCAAGCGCGGAAGCAAGTCGAGCAGTTTGCCCGACGGCAGCCTATCAACGAGGCTTTTTCGAATCTCGTTACCTACGCCACCGCCGCACGACCGGGAGAGCCGTCGCCCTTCGCAGATATCGTGAGCATACCGATGGCGCCGCTTGCAGCCATGCAGGGAGTCGATCGGACCGCCAGTGCTATCTATGGCGTGCGAGACTCTATGGAACGAATCTCGGATATCGCCCACGATTTCCCGGAATCGGTGCGATGGCATCTGCTTCTGCTGCTTATGGATCTGGAGGAGGCCGAAACGGTCAAGTCTCTCGTGAACAGCGCGTCTGCGCTATCTGAAAGCAGTGTTAAACTGGCTGCGACAACAGAAACGCTACCCAAAGAGCTGCGCAGGGACGCGTTGGCCCTGGTCGAAGCAATCGACGACCGGCAGAAGAACATCCAGATCACTTTGGACAAGGCAGAGGCGACCACGGCCGCTATTGACAAGGGCTTTGTGACGGCCAGGGATACCATTGAGAAAACGGCTCAAACAGCGGAGTCCATCCACCAGATGGCGGAAGAATGGGGATCTGCCGCCAAGGCCACGAACGATCTGATCCAATCCGTGAGGCAGTGGCGCGACAGCAAGCCCAAGACGGAGGCGGGACCGACAACGACAGTCCAGGACTATCAGGAGACGCTCCAACGTGTAACAAATGCCACCGACGAACTGCAGGTATTGGTCGCAGACGTTCGTGGCCTCATAGAGTCCAGCGCCCTAACGGCCCGCATAGACGAGTTGAACGGCTGCCTGGTTAGCGCCGTTGACCGAAGTGCCGTCCAAGCAGGCGAACTCACGGACCACATTGCCTGGCGGCTTGTCCAACTTTCAGCGGTGATTGCCCTAGCCGTCCTAGGGTGCAAGTTTCTGGCGGTGCGTCTTCTGAGGAGACAAGGATAGTCGTCGGGGCGACAGCTTCAGGACCACGTAGGATGAGAAAAGGGTAAAGATGTGGCGGCAGGATGAAACAAAGCTGCTATGCAGAGTGTACAGGGCCATGGAACAACATTCGAGGAAGAACATTATGAGGTTAGAGATCGAAACACGACAGACTAAGCCTGGAATGGTCACAATGCTCCTAGAGGGGTCACTTGACGGGGAAACGCATGAGACATTGCATCGAGAAATCCTCAGACTTATGGCCGAGTCGCCGTCCGTGATCGTCCTTGACATGGACGGCGTGGAGTACATTAGCAGTGCTGGCGTTGGCGCTCTCGCGAGCGCGAAGACGTCGGTCACCAAAGAGGGGGGCGAACTGGCCATGACAAACCTGCAGCCACAGGTTGCCAAAGTGCTGGAGATCATGCGTCTGGTGCCCGTCTTGGGGGTCTTCAAGAACCAGGAGGAACTGGACGAGTATCTTGGGCGAATCCAGCGTCGGATGACGGGAGAGGAAGACTGAGGGCACGACCAGACAAGGCATAGCCTCGGAACTCGTCGGGCATGGCAGCAATGAAACGGCGATGGGGATACATCTGAATGACTCCGAATCCAGTACTCCAGACGCACGAAACAGTCCAGCAGCTTTTCTCGCGCAGGCGTGGAGTGGCCATATTGTTAGGAGGACTGATCATTGCGCTAGGGTCACTTGTCCTTGTCGGCTGGTATAGTAAGACACGAGTATTAATCCAAGTCATTCCCGGCCTCGTGCCCATGCAATATAACACTGCCCTGGGATTCGTGCTGTGTGGGCTCAGTTTGGCGCTTGAGTTCTTACGCAAGCCCCGGTGGGCCCTCGGCGCGGGATCGGTGGCTGGTGTCATTGGTGTTCTCACGTTGATCCAATACATCGGCGGGGTCGATCTTCGCCTGGATGAGCTGTTCATGAAGCATACAATCACAGTCAAAACGTCGCATCCCGGGCGCATGGCACCGAATACTGCCCTTTGTTTTGGCCTCGCGGGCCTATCGCTGGCTTGCTCCCGACTGTGGCGCCGCCCAGAGCAGCAACAAGTCGTACGAGTGGTACTGGTCTCCCTGGTCTTTGGTTTGGGATGCGTGGCCTTATCAGGCTACTTCGTCAAACTGGAGACGGCATACGGTTGGGGCTCACTGACGCGTATGGCCGTGCATACCTCCGTGGGTTTCATGGTGTTAGGCTTGGGGCATCTGCTCGGAATCTCGAGCATGGAAGCGGCTCCGAATCGTCACCTGCCGCGGTGGATACCCATTCCATTGATGCTTGCTACTCTGACCGCTACCCTTTGTCTCTGGCAGGCCATAAGGGCTCAGTATCTACTCATTCGCGAGCAGAATGTGGAGTTTGTGGCGTTTGAGTATCTGACAGATGCGGTACTCTTGGGGGGGATCCTTCTGGCCGGCGCCCTGGGCTTGGTGGCCCACCTGGTGCAAACATCAATAGGTCATGCCCGGGAGCGCAGCCGCTTGCTGCTGGAATCGGCATCGGAAGGTATCTTCAGTGTGGATATCAAAGGACTCATTACATACGTAAACCCCGCGGCCCTGCGCATGCTAGGGCTCGAAGCCGATGAACTTCTGGGAAAGAGCATCCATTCGCAGATTCACCACTCCCACGACGGCGGCAGTGAGTGTACCATCGAGCAGCGTCCGATATGGAGAGCTTACACAGAGGGGATCGGTAGCGACCTAGAGGATGAAGTGGTGTGGCGCAAGGACGGGACATGCTTCCCAGTACACTACACAAGCACACCCATCCGCAAGAATGGCAACCTCGTAGGGGCGGTCGTCATGTTCAGCGACATATCCGAACGACGGGAAGCCCAGGCGGAAATCAATCGCATCAATTTCCTCTCCGATTCGGCATTGGACCTGACCCACGCAGGATACTGGCAGATAAACTACGATGATCCGGACTTCTACATCAGTTCGGAGCGCGCCGCAGCCATCTTCGGGGAACGTCCCAAAGAGGGGCACAGGTACCACCTGATGGATGAGTGGTACTCTCGCATTGCGGCCGCTGATCAGGAGATTGCGGAGAGAACTAGAGATCTCTACACCGCTGCGGTCGAAGGGCGAATCCCTCTCTACGACGCAACATACCCCTACAAACGGCCTGTCGACGGGCGCATCGTCTGGATTCGGGCTATCGGCAGTGTGGTCCGGGACGGTAGCGGGGCCGCTCGCCACATGTACGGTGTTGCCCAGGACATTACGGAGAGCAAGCTGGCTGAAGAGGAGTTGCGGGTGGCGAAAGAAGCCGCCGAAGCGGCGACTCGGGCGAAATCCGACTTCCTGGCCAATATGAGCCACGAAATCCGGACACCGATGAACGGCATTATCGGGATGACAGACCTGACGCTTGACACGGATCTGACGCCCGAGCAACGCGACTATCTGGACACCGTAAAAACCTCCGCCGATGCGTTATTGACGCTGATCAATGACATTTTGGACTTCTCCAAGATCGAGGCGGGCAAGCTGGAGTTGGAGCCGATCGATTTTCGGTTGCGCGATGCTCTTGCCGACATGCTCAACACACTGGCGAATCGGGCCCACGCCAAAGGTCTCGAACTGATTTATGACGTCGGGGCCGATGTTCATGACACGCTGATCGGTGATGTCTACCGCGTGCGTCAGGTCGTTGTCAACCTCGTCGGCAACGCGATCAAGTTCACCGATAGGGGAGAGATCGTTGTCGGCGTCGCGCAGATCAAGCGAACAGACCGTAGCACAACGCTGCGCTTCTCCGTGCGTGACACGGGAATCGGCATTCCTCCCGACAAGCTTGAAGCGATCTTCAGGCCGTTTGAACAAGCGGATGCGTCCACTACCCGACAGTTCGGGGGCACGGGCCTGGGACTGGCGATCTCCGTTCAGTTGGTGCAACTCATGGAGGGTCGCATCTGGGCAGAAAGTCAGGAAGGCCAAGGTTCGACCTTTCATTTCGAGGCGGTGTTCGGACTGGGGCACGTTTCATCTGAGGCCGACAAACAAGCGGGTCTTGAGCTGCTTGATGGTTTGCCCGTACTTGTCGTCGACGACAACACGACGAACCGTCGCATCTTGACGGCGATGCTGAAGAGCTGGCGCATGCGCCCGGAAAGTGTTGCCGACGGTGTCACAGCACTGGCTGCCCTGGACCAAGCCGCAAACGCCGGTAGTCCGTTCCGACTGGTCCTCTCAGACGTCAATATGCCGCAGATAGACGGCTTCACTCTGTTTGAGAGCACACGGTCGAATCCCCGGCATCAGGATACACCGTTTATTCTTCTGACCAGCGCCGCCCGTCCGGGCGACGTGGCGCGTTGCCGTGAAATTGGGGTCGCGGCCCATCTGATCAAGCCGGTCAAGCAGTCCCTCCTGATGAACGCTATTGTCGATGCCGTTGGGGGGGCGCGCATCGGTGTCAGCGAGCAAGGTAACGTGCAGACTCCTCGCGCGGTCCAGAGCGACAGTCGTTTGCTGCGAATCCTGCTAGCTGAAGATAACGCTGTGAACCAGAAGTTTGCTGTTCGGGCGATAGAGAAGGCCGGGCACGAGGTTGCGGTTGCCAACAACGGACGCGAGGCCGTTGCTGCGTGGAAGCGCGAACGTTACGACGTTGTGCTGATGGACGTGCAAATGCCAGAGATGGATGGCTTCGAGGCAACCAAGAGCATTCGCCATCTGGAACTGAAGCGCGGAACGGAACACGGCACACCCATCATCGCCATGACAGCCAACGCTATGAAGGGCGACAAAGAACGCTGCTTGGAGGCCGGGATGAACGGCTACGTCTCCAAGCCGGTCAAGCGGGAGACTCTCTTCGCAGAAATTGAAAGAGTGCTGGCAAGCCAGTAGTGCGCAACGCTCTCCAAGAATGGGAAAGGGACACTAATGTCAGAGGTATTCGATGAACGGGCCTTGATGGAACGGGTCGATAGCGATCTGGAGT
>CP070782.1:469318-473300 GCA_020346325.1 Phycisphaerales bacterium | reverse complement strand
TCGAGCGCCTGGTCATCGGAGAAGATCGTCTCTTCCCAGCCCCAGCAATGGGCGCCGACGCCGCCGGGCCCGCCCAGGCTGCCGATGTTGAAGTGACTGCCGTTGCCGCCTTGGCCATCGTCGGTGCCGGTGAAGCCGAAGATCAACGTCCAGTCGGGGATGCTGGTGCTGTCGGCCTTGGCCCAGCAGGCGATGGTGCGGGGCATGTTGCCGCTGATGCCCACGCCTTCGATCGAGATGTACTGATCGTCGCCACCGGGCAGGCTCACGACCTGGCCGCGCTCGGGATCGCTGACGAAGGTGATGTCGCCGATTACGGTGCCGTCATGACCGTTGCCGGAAGCGTCGTTGGCGTTGCCATCGAAGGCATAGCTGGCGACCAGGTTGGCGGCGTCCGGTTCGGCCGGGACGATGACCTCGGGAGCCGATGGGTACAGCCGGATGTCGTCGATGTAGATGACGCCGGAGGCACCGGCGCCTTCGATACCGATCGTCAGCGACCGGACGTTGCTGACGTTGCCGACGGTGGACAGATCGATATTCCACGACTGCCACATCGCTCCGTTGAGATCGGCCGCGTCCCCGTCGTACGCGACCTTCGTGCCATTGATCGTGACGTAGAGTTGACCGACCGTACTGTCCGCATCACCGTGGAACCGTATCGACAGGCTGCGAACGCCGCTGGCCGTCCAATTCTGCGCCAGCTCGAAATCGGCTTCGGAGGTGCTGACGCCGACATTGTCGTAGAACAGCGGCATGGACTGACGTCCGCTGTTGACGATCGTGCGCTCGGCAAACGGGGCTTCCAGATAGCCGACCGTCGAGCCGGTGTCGTTGACCCAACCGTCGAGCCAGGTCTCATAGATCACGTTGTCCTCATCGTTGTAGCTCTCGAAATCCTCGACGACGAGATAGTCCTGCGTCGAGAAGTTCCAGACCTGACCTTCCCAAACGCTGGGTACCGCGGCCTCGTTGACTTCGTTGACTTTCCAGTAATACGTCTCGCCCAGATTCAGCCCGCTGGTTGCATAGCGGCTTTCGTCCACCGAGTCGACGAGCGCGGTGCCGTCTTCGACCGCCGCGCGATCGGCACTCAGGTAAACGTCGTGCGTGGCCACCTCGCGGCCAGCGCGCCAGTCGAGCGTCACGTCCAGAGCGACGCCCGCTGCTCCGTCGGCGGGGATGGGCTCACGCGCCGCGACCGGCTTGTGGAGGAACGCCACTTCGCTGAGGCCGAACTGCGGCAGCATCCCGCCCCAGTTGCGGTTGGCGGTCAGCCGGACGTACTTGGCCACCACGCCATCCAAGTCGATGACCGTGTTGGCGGCGTAACCGGTCCGGGCCGTGCCCTGGCCGAATTCATAGTCGCCCAAGATCGTCCATTCGACGCTGTCGGTCGAGTATTCTACGGTCACGTCTTTCAGTCCAAAGCCCAGGACCAGCTCGAACTGGACGTTGTAGTTCCAGACCGACATCTGGTGGAGCTTGTAGACCCCGTCGAACTCATACTGGATCCACGCCGGTTGCTCGCCCGCGGCGTCGGTGAGCCACATGTCGGTGGCCTCGATCGAGTGCAGGCCGGCGGCGTCCAGGCCGGAACCGTTCACGGTATTCTCCGGCCCGGCTCCCGCGTCGGCGCTGGAGGCGGTGGCGATGATATTCTCGACCGGATAGACGAACGGCTCGGTCGTGAAGCTCCAAAGCTCGCCCTTGAGAATAGTGTTGTCGGGAGCCGCGTTGACTTCATCGATGCGCCAGTAATAGGTTTGGCCGAACTCCAGCGCATCCGGGTCATAGGTATTGGCGTCCTGACCCTGGCTGACCAACACGCCCATGCCATCGGCACGGCTGGCGGCATTGATGTCCTCGACGCTGGTCCCGAAGTACACGTCATGGGCGACGGCAAAATCACCGGGGGTCCAGGCCATCACGACGTCAAGAGGCACATCGGCCAAGCCATTGGCAGGAGTCGGGGCCTTGGCCGTTCCGGCCACGACTGTACCTATCCGCACGTTGTCAATGTGCAGACTGCCGGTAGTACCGGCGGCCGCATCGCTGGAGATGAGCAAGCTCCCAATATTGGTGAAATTGGCGTTCGCGAGCGTGATGACCTCCGTGCCGTTGAGGCGGACGATGAATTCGCTGTCGATTAGCTCCAACTCGACGTTGTTGTATTCGCCCGCTACGATGTTTGAGCCGGTGATATCGGTCCAGCCCGGCCAGCCCCCGTCTACGGAATTGGCATGGATGAGGGGGCCACCCCACGTATAAATCTCGAAAAAGGCGCTGGTGTCCCGGTCGTCAACACGGATGTGGAAGTTGAAGCTTTCACCTGCCCTGAAGTCGCAGGAGACCACCGTCTCATCCGTCACGGGACGCGAGATACCGCATCGCACCCAGTCAGTGGCCTGTTGGCCGGTGATGAGAACCTCGCCGTCAACGATCTCGACCGTAATGGTCCCATTGGTTTGAGTGGCCCAACCGTTCCCGACCTCGCCATCGGGCCGGTCGAAGTCATCCTTGAATCCTATCCCCCAAGCGTTGCTTACCGCGAGTACACAGATAAGCACAGTGACACTTCGCATCTTACCCATCATATTCCTCCTTCACAAAACGAAATGTAGCGTTGATTGCGGTGCAGAGGCCGGGAAGTTAGCAAGAGCTACCTCCCGGGCGCGGGAATCAGTTGCCAGCAAACGTGTCTGCCGCCTGTCTACCTCCTTTCCGCACGAAACGGCGTCCTACGAGATGCGGATATGCACGGCCCGCCCTGGAATGCGAACCGAGCGTTCCTATGTATCCTCACTCCAAGATGCGTCCCGCCCCCCTCGAAACGCTCGACTTGGGGCTGGCGGCGTATCGGGCGGCGCCGGCTACGCTTGGTCGGACAAAGCATCCCGACAGCCGAAAGCCCTGTCAAAAGCACTTATACCAACTATATCTAACCAAAATCGAGCCGCTCATGCAATACCATTCCACCGAACACAGCCGTGTTCCAGCGACATGAGAGGTGAAGATCAGCCGCCGCCGGCCCAGCCCGGTCGCCCGGTGGGCAAAGAGCCGTCGCAGCCCTCGCAGCTGTAATCTCTGAACGAAGGGAAGAATCTGGCCTTCGAGGCTCAGAAGCATCCGTTCGATCCCCCCATGCCCCTTATCGCTCCACTGCCGGCGCCAACCGCTGCACCTCCGCCTCCGGATTCAGCTCCAGCCCCAGTTCCTCCGCCCGCTGAAAGATAGCCAGTGCCCCCTTCGTGTCCCCCGCCCTCGCCAACTCCCTCCCCGCCTCCACAAAGCTCGGATGAATCGGCAAATTCGGACACGTCTTGCCATACGGCTCATCCGGCAGATAACGTTGCCACTCCTCATAAGTCAGATTCCGCGTCAGCCGCGAGCAAGCCTCGGCAATCAGGTCCTCCGGCCAAATGAACCACACCCCTGCGGTGTTGTCGCTACTGGCCGTGGCCAGGTACTTGCCGTTCGGGCTGAACGCCACGGAAGACACAGGACCCTCATGATTCACACGTGCGACTTCCTCACCCGTGGTTGTTTCCCACACCCGCGCGGTCTTATCCCTGCTTGCCGTTGCGACGCGATCACCATCTGGGCTGAACACCACGCGATCTACCCAGTCGTCATGGCTCATACGTGCGATTTCTTCACCCGTGATCGCGTCCCACACGCGTGCCGTGCCGTCATCACTGGCCGTGGCCAGGTACTTGCTGTCCGGGCTGAAGGCGACGGAGGACACACCAGCCTCATGGTCCAGACGGGCGATTTCTTTACCCGTGGTCGCGCCCCACACCCGTGCCGTGCCGTCCCCACTGGCCGTGGCCAGGCGCTTGCCGTCCGGGCTGAAGGCGACGGAATACACAGTGTCCTCATGGTCCAGACATGCGACTTCTCGACCGCTCCTCACATCCCATATCCGTGCGGTCCCATCCATGCTTGCAGTCGCCACATACTTTCCGTCCGGGCTGAAGGC
>CP070782.1:464509-469218 GCA_020346325.1 Phycisphaerales bacterium | reverse complement strand
GTAGTCGCCCTTCCACGGCGGGATCTTGCGGTTGTCAGCCGTCCAGGGGCCTTGAAGGGTGATCGGGGGAGTATCGGCTCGGGCCGCGGCACCGAACTTGTATGTTTCCAGATACCAGTGGCGCTCGATGATCGCATTGGGCACACTGACGGAGGCCTGCTCCCAATACGATTGCCACCAGTCGCAATGGCCGGCGAAAATCGCATCGAACCGCTCCTCCAGCGCTTCGGTGCAGGTTTGCCTGGCTTGCGCCAGTGGATCGCTCGATTCGTTCGACGTCGCGACCGACCAGGCGCCGACCCAACCGGTCGCGCTCTGCCGCCATGCCAAGACCACGGCGAAGCGGAATCCCCCCCAGCCTTTTTGCAGGTACCCCGTCCATCCGTCGCCCGCGTGTCGCTCCGGAGCGTCGTAGCGTAGGGTGGCCAGGTCGCCCGCGCTGATCTTGCCCGCCCCGGCTTCCTCGGTGACCTCCTCGGCAAACGGCGGCGCCAGCAGTTCAAAGCTCTCGGGTGACATCGAGGTGATGCGAATCATGCCAAACGGTTGGGTCGCGTGCACGAGGACTTCTACCGTCTGGCCCTCTGCAAAATGCACCACCGTAACGGCCCGGGCCAGATCCAACTCCGCCTTCCGAAAACCGACGTCGGCTCCGAGCGAAAGTTCAATGCGGCCGGCGGGGATCTTCGTCGGACCGGGATGCCCATAAGGGACATCATACAAACGGTGCAGATCGTCGATACGCCCCTGCGCGACCCATCGGCGCATGGTGGCATACGAATACTGCGGCGTGTGGAACTCGGGGACCGGCCGCAGATCCCACAGATCGGTGCGGTCGAGCGAGACGCGCAGCGGATGGCCATCGCCCCAGACCAGCGCCCCGAGCAGACCATTGCCCAGAGGCATCGCTTCATCCCAGGTCGCAGCCGGCTCCGAATAGTTGAGGTTATGGGCGGCCTGAGGGCGGGCCGCCAGGTTCGACATGAGCGCCGCGGGCCAGAGCGATACTGACACCAGGACAACAGCCCAAGATCCCTTGCTCACCATATCAACTCACTTTCTCAGCAGGAGGTAGTGCCTGCGACCGCTTAATACTTCCATCCGAAAACTGTTTCGACCGTGGTGCCATCGACGTAAACTACCCACCGGCCATCGATGAAATGATGGTCGGCATGGTGCATCCCCAGCCGGTTCCAGCCGACGCCGGAACCTTGCAGGATCGGTTCGGACGACACGGGCTCTTCTTCGTATGTGGTCCGGGTCAGGTCCGTGATCTCAAAGGCGCGCAGTTGATTTCCATAGGTTGGGTAGTCGTCTTGCGCGAAGCGAAACATTCGGCCGTCGAATTGGAGAATGCGACCACCCGACCTGGCGATATTGGGATCTTCCCGAATGATGGGATTCTGTGGGTGTTCCGTCCACGGCCCCTCCAACTGGTCCGCATGGTACAGCCGCAAGACATCACTCTCGGCGAAACTGGTGAAGAGCCACCAGCGGTCATCGTATCGAAAGATCGATGGGTCCGTGAAATGATAGCCCCACAGCAACGTCGCCTGCAGCTCCCACTCGCGGGGAAATGACACGGCCTTGTACAAGCGGACGCAGCGATCCGCCTCGCTTTCCGGAATCAGGTAATACTCACCCTCCCAGTTGAAGACGTACGGGTAGGACAGATGAAACGGCTCGTCGATGACCACCTCCTGGTAGTCCCAGCGGAAGCCATCGGAGCTGATTGCCAGGGCGATATCCCCGTGGCCGGTGGTGCTGTTCCACACTTCGAAGAACATGTGGTAAGTCGAATTATTGAAGATGACAAACGGATCGGCGACGAAGGCCGCGTCGATATCCGAGACGTCAGCGGCGGTAAGCACCGGATTGGCAACATGGGCTGAGTCACTCAGATCGAAGGCGGATGTCCCCTCGTAGACACCGATCGACCATGTCTCGACGTGGCCAACGAAAGGGACATGATTCTTGCTCCCGATCAGAATGCCAAGGATCAGGGCAACGGCACAACTACTCGCCCAAACGATCATGCCCCTGATCCGTGACTTCTTGACCGTCGCCATCTCGCGCACCTCAACGTTGATGCCATCGGCTCCCGACACATCGTACGATGCGCCATGCTACCGCAAATACCTGCTCCAGGCAAGGCAACCTGACCGAGCGGATCGCGCTGGAGAACAAGCGCCGCACCGCCTGAGATGCATTTCTGACGACGACGCAGGCACTATCAGCGAATCGATTCCTCGGGCAGTTCCGATTTGACCCCTTCATCCAACGGCATCGTGTCGGGCAGTGCGTCCGTTTGCTCCATCAGTCGCGTCAGCTCGGCTCGTAGTTCGCTCACCTTGTCCCGGTGGGCTGGATCGTTGATGAGGTTGTTCGTTTCTCCCGGGTCCTCTTCCAGATCATAGAGCTCGGCCATGTGCCGGTCCGGCCCGCCGTCGCCATGTGGGTAGTGGACGTATTTCCAGCGATCCGTTCGGACGCCGCGGACGTTGGGCGTGTAGGGAAACTGCTTCTCGTAGTTGTACTCGTAGTACCAGGACTTCCGCCAATTCTCCGCATCCCCTTTGAACAGCGGTTTGAACGACAGGCCGTGCACCTTGGGCAGTGGCGGCGCCCCGCAGATATCCAGAACGCTCGGGGCTACGTCGACGTTCAGCGCCATCTGCTCGATGACCGTCCCGGGCCTGACGAGTTTCGGATACCGCACGAGCAGAGGGACCCGAATACTCGGCTCGTGCATCGTGCGCTTGTCCGTCATCCCGTGTTCGCCCAGGAACATGCCGTTGTCGCCGGCAAAGACGATCAGTGTATTGTCCAGCACGCCCAGTTGCTTGAGCGTCTCACAGACCCGGCCCACACTGTCATCGACCGACTTGATCGACGCCGTATACGAGCGCACGAAATCGGCGAAGTGCTTGACGCTCTCAGGGCTGCGATCGGGGAACTTCTCACGAAATCCGTAGAGCGGACCATAGATCCCGTGCCACGTGTCGATGCGCTGCTTGACCCAGTCCGGCTTGTCCTCCAGCGCGAAGGCGGTTTCAGGATATTCGATGGGAATGTCGTCGTAGATGTGACGATACTTCTCTTCCGGCCTGAGCGGCGTGTGCGGCGCCTTGTGGCCGAGGATGAGCAGGAAGGGCTTCTCGCGCTCCTGCCGCAACCAGTCGATTGCCATGTCGGTCACGCGATGCGTATAGTAGCCCTTCCTGACCTCGCGGCGACCGTTGATATTGAATTCCGTGTCGTAGTATTTGCCCTGGCCCTTGTGCGTCACCCAGTAGTCGAAGCCGGGCCGTTTCTCGTCGCTCTGCTCGCCCATATGCCACTTGCCGATATAGGCCGTCTCGTAGCCGTCGGCCTGCAAGGCCCTCGGAAAACTCGGCAGATCGGTCGGGTAATCGGTGAAGTTGTTGACCACCCCATGCGAGTGGGCATACAGACCGCTCAGGAACGAGGCCCGACTGGGCGAACACAGCGAGGTCGTGACGAACATGTTGGCGAAACGCGCGCCCTCGGCCGCCAGCCGATCGAGATGCGGCGTCTTGAGAAAGGGATGCCCCTCGCACCCCAGTTGGTCCCAGCGCTGATCGTCGGTGAGAATGAAGACGACATTCGGGCGCGAGCGTCCGGCCTCAGAGGCCTTGTCTGCCAACGCCCTGCTACAGCCCGACACCGCCAGCGGCGCGACGCAACCGGCCGCCAGCGAATGCTTCACGAACGCCCGACGCGTCAGTTCTCGTCCCTGGTTTCGGCGGGATTTTCCATTCTGCATGACCTATTCTCCCATATCGCGTTGACATCTGCAGTGTTTGACAGGCCGACCTCGAAAAGAGATAACACATCGAACGTAACAATGCAATGGGCAAGACGCTCACGGGAAGATGCTCGTGGCATCGCAGCGGGCTTCGACGTATACTGGCCGGACACCATCACCGTCGACAACGAAAGGGGACATCCATGATCAGCGACATGAAGCGACGCCATTTCCTGACCGCTCTGGCGGCCGTGGGGGCGACACCGCGGGCCGTTGTCTCGGCTCAGGCTCCGAGCAACCCTGGCGAACGAGCCGAAGTGAAGGTCACCAAGGTCGAAATGCTCCAGGTCACGGGCAAGAACGGACGCAAGGTACTCTATCTGAAGCTACACAGCGATGCGGGCGTGGCCGGCCTCTACGGCCCGATCGACAACGAGGCCGCGATGTTCGTCGATCAGTTCCTCCGGCGCTCCCTGATCGGACAGGACCCGCTGGCGGGCGAAGCCTACTGGGACCGGATGTTCCGCGCCAGTCGGCACTCGCACGGCAGTCACTACCTCATGGGCCTCAGCGCCGTCGACAACGCGCTGTGGGATCTGCGGGGGCGTCTGCTCGGTTTGCCGGTCTATCGCCTGCTGGGCGGAGAGCGCGACCAGGTGCGGGCCTACGCCAGTTGTCTCGGGTTCTCTCAGGAGCCGGAGGCGCTGCGAGCCAAAGCCCGCGAGCTCAAACAGGAAGGCTACCGGCACCAGAAATGGTTCGTGCGCGATCGCGGCCCGAAGTTCGGCCCGGAAGGCGTCCACAAGGATGCCGAGGTCGTGCGTTTGCTCCGCGAGGCGGTGGGTGACGCTGTCGATTTGATGTTCGATGCGTTTTGGGCGTGGGACTTGCAGTATGCCCTGGCCTGGACCCGCCGCGTCGAGCAGTACAACCCGCGCTG
>CP070782.1:459483-464409 GCA_020346325.1 Phycisphaerales bacterium | reverse complement strand
GCAAGATCTGCGATCAGATCTTCATCTGGAACTACAATACGAACTTCCACAACTACCTATTGCCCTGTCCCAACCTGCGAGTGATCGGACCGAACATCCGATACTTCGTGGCCAACAACGCCAAGGGCCTGTTCATGCAGGCCGCCGGCAACGCCAACGGGGCCGAACTGTCGGAACTGCGTAACTACATGATCAGTCGGTTGCTGTGGGACCCATCGCTAGACGACGCACATTTGATGGACGAGTTTCTGGATCTACACTACGGACCGGCTGCCGGGCCCATCCGGGAGTTCATCCAGCGAGTCCACGACAAGGCAGAGGCCAGCGGCCGGCACCACAACTGCTTCGGCCGACTGGCGGACTACGGGCTGGACGAGACGGATGCCCAGGCTGGACTCGACGCCTTCACTCGTGCACTGGAACTGGCCGACACCGACGCAATCCGCGCGCGGGTGGAGAAGGCGTCGGTGTGCGCCTACAAGGCAGCCCTAGAGCCGGCCTGGTACCCTGACAGCGAGCCCCTGGGAGCGGGTCTGGTCGATAGGATGCGCCCGCTCACCCGGCGGTTTTTCGAGCTTTGTGACAAGTACTCCATCGACCGGGCCCAAGAGTCGCGAGAAGACATTGCCGCCGCCCGGACGCGCCTTAAGAAGGTATTCGGCATTGCTGAAGGCGATTCATTCTGATGGTTAGCGATTGCCCGGAGTCGGAACTGGCGGCCGTGCCGCGACGAAAAAAGAGACCCTCGCCCCTGAAAGCGATAGAACGTGCTTCGCGAGAATCCACGCTCAGCTTTCCCCATTTAGGGCTTTGGCCTTTGCAGGTACACGCTGGCCGGCCAGAGCGACGGGCGTTTCAGAGCGCAACTCCCGTGCCCGATCAGACCAGCCACTTCTTTCGGTACTCGGTACGAATGAAGCGGGCCGTCTCGGGAGCGTTCCGGGCCTCCATCGTCTCGCCATCCCAGTCCACGTTTCTGCCGGTGCGGATGGCAAGCACCCCCGCCAAGCCAATTTCCGTGAGCTTGCCACCAATATCGAAGTCGGAGAATGTGCGTCCTTCGCCCCGACAGGCGTCGAACCATTCTTGGGCGTGTCCCTTGCTGCGCGGCAGGTTCTGGGGAACGTCCTTGGTGGCGGGGTGTCGCAGGACGTCCGTTAGGCGCGGCTCGCCTTCGAGGCGGATCAGCGCGCCCGTGTTCCAGTGGCTGGAGTAAATGCACCCCTTCTCGCCGACCATCAGGACGCCGCCGTCCTTCTCCTTGTGAACATCAGCGACTGGCGCCAGAACTGCGGCCGGCGGCATTCCGTCGCCTTGCCAATACAGTTTCACCGGCGCGAGCTTACCGCGAGCTGGGAAATGAAACTCCACCGCGGGCTTGTCGGGTGGCTGCTGGCCGGATCGATCCATGTTTGTAACAAGCCGTTCGGGATAGCCCAGGTCCAAAGCCCGCATGGGCAAGTTTATGGAATGGCAGCAGAAATCGGCTAGGCCACCATTACCGAAGTCGAACCAGCCGCGCCATGTGGCCGGATGATAGACATCCTTCTTAAAGGAACGCATGGCCGACGGACCGACCCATAAGTCCCAGTTGAAACCGGCCGGAACAGGATCTTCGCCTTCTGCACTGCCTTCGCGGGCCGTGCAGCCGATGCCCCACTCGTAGATCTCCCGGATTTGGCCAAGGGTCCCGGCCTGGATGATCTCGATGCAGCGGCGCAGCGAAGCGCTGGCGCTGCCTTGGTTGCCCATCTGGGTCACGACCTTGCTGCGGCGGGCCAACTCGCGAAGTTCGCGGGCCTCGGCCACGCTGTGCGTCAGCGGTTTCTCACAATAGACGTGCTTGCCGGCTTTCATAAAGGCCTTGCAGAGCGGCGCATGCCAGTGATCGGGAGTGGCGATCAGGACGGCGTCGTAGGTGGAGGCGTCATCGAGCAGCCTGCGATAATCCTCAAAGCCTTTGGCCCCGTCGCCGCCGTTCTTGGCCGCGGTCTCGCGGGCCTTTTTGATCTGGTCCGCATCCGGATCGCACAGGGCGACCAGGTTCGCGCCGCTGGAAAGCAATTCGGACATATCGCTGCGACCCTGCCCGCCGCAGCCGACCACCGCGAGACTTACCTTGCTATTGGCGTGCGTTGTGGCGGCGCTGCCGCGCATCACCAGTGGCCCGCCCAAAACGGTCGCACTGAAGCCCAGAGCCGATGACTTGAGAAGACTCCGACGCGACAAACTCAATCTACTGTGCCCCATAGTCTCTCCAAGTAATGCGTTTAGATGCTATGAACTTGTTTTTCGGTATCAGCCAACATTTTCCATATGACCCTTACCTGACGACAGTACCACTCTCGTCACGTACAGATATAGCATGATTCCCGTGGGGAATTCAAGTGCAGGGTACTCACCACCTATTACTGACGCATCGATGCGGTGGATAGTATCAACCCATAGGTTATATGGAAAGGCAATGTCTGGAGCTTTACTACGGTACGCACACGTTTTGACTAGGCAGGATCATCCGGCGTCAGTGGTGGGAGCTGGAGGAAGAGGATGGCTCGACAGAGTTTGGAGGATAGGAGAAGATGACAACACGCAAAGCAGGGCAAATCATGGTTCGTGCAGAGTCTATCATTTGGGTTTGGCAAGTTCATAGCCCTGCTCAGATGATCCTATACCCACAGATCCATCAACAAACACGATATTTGCTACCCCCGAGTCCAGATCGCCGCCGCGAGTTTTGTGGTACGACGCAATGTTGTTGTACGAGTCCGTTTGCCGTATGAACAGCATGTTATTGTTTAACGGCAAACGGTTCACACCCGATCTTGTCCAGCAGTTCTCCTCCGAGAAGAAAATCACCCTGGCGGGATTCTTGATCTGGGTAGACTTCTCTAGCTCGCCGAAACCCTCTACGCCATATCCGAGACCAAGATAAGCGTTCATGCTGTAGCTGAATTGTGGATCGATAGGGATGGCTGGATTGTGGTTGAGGTGTTCGGCGCCCATACTACGGGACAACACCCGAAACGTCGGACACATGTGAACATCCATGTCTTTGAGGTAGGCCCACAACATTCCGTCGGCTTTGACGGACGCGTCATGCCATCTGCATGGCACGATCAACGATACACCGATGTCATACAGCCACCTTTGTGCATCAGGGAACTTCTCGTGATTATCAGACAAGTACATCCTCCCGGCGATCCCGTATTGCTTCAAATTTGATCTGCAAACAATGAACCTCGCCTGATTCCTCACTCGCGAAAGTGCCGGCAGCAAGACTCCCATTAACAATGCAATTATGGCAATGACTACCAATAGCTCGATTAACGTGAATCCGGTATGAGTGTGCATGGTCATGTACCTTCTCCCGAAGCTTACGCTTCCAGATATATTGAAGGTTTCACGATGATATCAGCATATGAAACAACTGGTGACACTTCAAGCACTCGTTAAGTACAACCATTAAGCTGGTATGTCCCGTATGACCTCGTCATCTCTGTTAGAGTTGAATGTCCCCATCAACCACCCGCCTCAATATACGATACACGGTAGGACGGTCAATAACGTACCATAACAACTATGCCCCTCCGAACTGAAGGCTGGTGGCCAGGGTTCAGCAGCCGCTCATGAAATCGCTTTTCCTGCTGAACACCCAGATTCTACCCAGAGGTTCTGGTAACACGACATATAGGATTGGAGCAGGGGAGGGGAAGGCAAGAAGTGGCAGGGGAGGGGAAAGGAGGCGTATCACGCACTGTCAATCATAGGGTATTGAGGTACGTACGTAGTTGCCCCATTTGCTCGTGCATGACAGCGGCGCCGTTGTCACTGTGCTGTGCGATAAGTCGAAAGGGCAACGCCCGGCTTATCCGTGATTGTCATCAGGAGGCCGCTCTCCAGCAGGTCCCGTCCGGAGCAAGATTCTTGTTGGCCGGTGTCGCAATTGGTCACTATGTAGTGTGTCGCGGCGTTCAGACCCTGTAATCTGAACCGGGCGGACTCGTAGTCGCTGTCATGCCGGCGGAACGCCTGGACAAATCCTCGGCCTGCCTCGGGACGGTCGAATTGCCAAGCCATCCAGACCGTACTGTCGCGGGTCCAGAGCGTCAACGGGTAGAAGTCCCCGTAGTAGTCCGGGGCGATCTGTTGCCATTGGCCGATCAGGCGGCGCAGGGTGGGGTAGTCGAGGTCCTTCAGGCGGATGTCGATGCCGAGGCCAAGGCCCTGGGTGGCGTTGCTCCAGAATGCGTAGGGCTCGACGGGGGTTCTGCCGCTGCCGTAATAGGATGCGTTCCGAGTGGCCACGGTGCCCGTGCCGTGATAGGGCAGCCACATGGACAGGCCGTACGTCATGCATTGATGGCCGATGGCCTCGTAGGCGTAGTCGCTTCGCCACAAGGGCACAGCCCGTCGCATCGTCTCAATGTCGTTACGTCGGCCACCACTGGCGCAGGAGTCGATGAGCATTCCAGGGTGCCGCCGCCGCAATTCGTCCCAGTAGGCGAGATAGCCTGTGACGTGTCGGATCTCGGTGATACCTTGGCGATCGGGGCCGTCAGCACGGCGCCAATAGTCCAGCGGGTCCATGTTGAAGTCCTGGCGATAGAGGTCGATGCTCTGTTCGTTCAACAGTCGGTCTACATGCTCGGTGAGCCATTCTCTGGCGGCGTCATTACCGAGATTGAGCAGACCGCCTGCGCTGCCGCCGAGCACCCATTCCGGGTGGTTATCCGCTAGCCACGTGCCGGCGGTCACCCGCTCCGGCTCAAACCAGACGAGGACCTTGAGACCCTTGTCATGTGCGTGGTCCGAGATGGCCCGCAGCCCCCTGGGGAACCGGGTCGCGTCCACCTCCCACGTGCCCACGCGAGGCCAGCCACCGCCGTGATGCACGTACCACCCGGCGTCCATCCACCAGTAGTCGAG
>CP070782.1:454540-459383 GCA_020346325.1 Phycisphaerales bacterium | reverse complement strand
TCACCGGCGAAAAACACATCCGCCAGTGCATCCCCTTCCCCCGCATGATGGACAAGGTCTACATCTGATCGGAGGCCGTAGACTGTCGGCGGCAGGCACACGCGGACCACAAACATTGAGGAGCCAGGCGCATGGTCAAGAAGCGAACGGTCGTTGGCGCCGTCCTGTTACTCGCCGTCACCTGTGCGTTGGCAGAACCGAGCAACTCAATGGCCTTTCCCGGCGCGGCTTGGGACGAGGCTACGCCGGAATCCCAGGGCATCGACTCAGCGAAGCTGCAAACCGCTGTGGATTATCTGCGCGAGCACGTCGGCAGCAATGGTGCCAAGCGGCTCCTCATTATCCGGAATGGACGCTTGATCTGGAAAGGCCCCGAATTCGACCGACCCCAGCGCGTCTGGTCTGTCACCAAAGCGTTTACCAGCACGGCGCACGGACTACTGATCGAAGATGGCAAGTGCACTTTGGAGACGTTGGCGAAAGACTACAATCCGGATCTGGCCGAGTATTATCCGCTCGTTACGCTCCGGTACCTCGCGACGATGACCTCGGGCTACGACGGCGTTGGGGGTTCGTACGATTTCGACGAGCAACGCCGCGGCGACGAGAACGCCCTGGCAGCCCCCCTGCCACCGTTCTTCCCTCCGGGGACGAAGTACCAATACTGGGACGAGGCCACCCAGCAGTACGGGTACGTCCTGACCCAAATCGCGGGCGAGCCGCTCTACGATCTCCTGAAACGGCGCATCCTCGACCCCATCGGCATTTCCAGTACGCAGTGGCAGAATGACGCCACGGGCAAGGTTCCCAACTGGACCGGAGGTTTGGTCATTTCGGCAGCCGACCTGGCGCGGTTCGGCCATCTATTCCTCAATAGAGGCAATTGGAAAGGACGCCAGCTTATCGAAGCAGCATGGGTCCGCGAGGCGACCCGCGTGCAGGTGCCCCCCTCGATTCCCAATGCGCTACCCAGCAGTACGCGCAAGGGCTCGGGCTGCTATGGATATCACTGGTGGCCCAACGGCGTCACACCGCAGGGTCAGCGAAGATGGCCTGATGCACCGGTCTCCACCTACGCTCGCAGCGGTTATAACAACAACGATCTGTTCGTCGTCCCGGCCTGGAACATGGTCATCGTACGCCTGGGCCTCGACGAACAGCAAGACCCATTCACCCTCGCCGAACAGAACACCTTTCTGAAGCTGATCGGCACTGCCCTGGCCCAGCCAGCCGCCGAAATAGACGACTGAATACCTGACCAACGACGCCTACAGCGACAACACACCAAGCGTTGGCTACCGCTCCGGAACGCCTTCCCCTTCCCCGAGTGATGGGCAAGGTTCACATGTGAGCCGGCTCCGATCATAGTCACGCCGTCGGACTAGGTCGGCGCGTAGACCGTGTAGCCTCGAGGTGGGGCCCAGAATTCGGCTCGAGCGTCATGGGCACTGCGGCTGTTCAAAGGTGTGCCCAGGCTCGCGTGCCCCCGCCAGGCGACCGGTTTGAAGAGTGTGTTACTGTGGTTCGTGTCGATCCAGGCGCCCTGCCAACGGTCGGGGCGGTTGTTCAAGACGAAGACCAGGCCAAGCTGGCCATGCCAACCGAGACGCTCCATGATGTAGAGGTCGTCAGCGATAAACCGGGTGACCGCGTCGCCACCGGCGTACTGCTCATGTGCCGCGACCAGGGCATCAATGTCACTGGGTTCTCCCGGCAGAGCCAGCCCATAGGTGAAGTAGTCCCGCCAGAAGACACATGGATAGCCCGGATGGGTCAGGATGTAGGCATAGGCCAGCATCTTGTCGCAGATGATCTCGGGGCGGTCGCCTCCGCGGAAATCGTGATTGTCTACAAAAGTCACCGCCCGGAATGGCCGATCGTGGGAGAGCGTGCCAGGCTGGACCAACTCGTGCAAGCGGAAACCGGGTTTGTCGCACAGATCTTTGAGGCGGTACCGCAGTGGGAAGTCGAACGCGGAAACCGGATTGTCGCTCCAGGAATTGGCTGAATCCAGCCACTCGTCGATCTCTCGGTCGCCCGCCCAGGACTCGCCGAAGCTGAACGGCCGCCAGAATTGCCAGCCGTTGTCATCTACGTTGCGGCGACCGTCCTGCGGCCGATAGCGGTACTCCAGCAGAGCCGTCACAACCCAGGTGCCGTAGCCCTTGACCAGGTCGAAACGGAAGCCATCGAAGCCCACGTCCTCGATGAGAAAACGAGCGTTTTCCAACAACCAACGGTACACCTCAGGATTCCGGTGGCACAGGTCGGGAAATCCATCGAATCGTTGGTGAGAATCCCAGGACTCGAACCGACTCGGGTTGAAACAGGCGTAATCCCGAGGAAACTTTCCACTGGCGGGAGCGAAGTGGGTGTAGCCTGGCATGCCGCTGTCCGGGTTGGCCTCGGTGGCCCCGCCGCTGCAATGATTGTAGACGACGTCAGCATAGACCTCCATCTGCCGGGCGTGACACTCGTGGATCAGACCAACCAGCTCTTGGCGGGTGCCGAAGCCGGTGGGAACGCCGCCCTTCTGGTCGAACTCTCCCAGGTCAAAGTAGTCGTAGGGATCATAGCCCATACCAAGCCGACAGTCGGCCTTCTGTGCCGGTGGTAGCCACAGGCCCGTGAAACCCGCGGTCTTTAGATCCCCGACCTTGTCCTTCACGTGGCTCCACCACTTCTCGACCAAGTTTTCCGCCTGATAGCAATCCCAATAGAAGCCCTGCATCATCACGCCCATGGTTAACCTCCCTGTCATCAGGCCGTATCTTGAATTCGGTGTCCACTCTCCATGGCTGTCCGCTCTCTCGAAACGGCATTACACGGTGAGCGCATACTTGGCCAGTTTGACCAGCACTTTGGCACCCGACGAACCCAATTCCCCGATCTTCGCTACAGCGGTATTCGTAGCCCCATGATCCTTCAGGATCCGACGAACCTTCAAGAACTCGTCTCGCTCCTGCGGTGTCTTGAATAGTTTCTCAAGTTCCGGGTATGTGAAGACCGACTCGCCAGCGATTTCCCTCGCGGCATCTGAGAATGAAGGCATGGTATATCCTCCTACTCCTCTTCAAGATCCAACTTGTCACTGAGATACTCCGAAAACGTCTTGTCGCCGATCTTTATGGCGTCGAAAGCCGCTTTGAAGGTTTTCTGAGCCGCAAGAGAGGACTCGAGAAAGCTCGCATTGACCTCCGCGACCGCCGCGAGATCGTCGAAGAACGCGTTGATCTCGGCGATCAGGCTTGCCTTCCCTTCGTCGATCTTCTTGTAGTCGCCCATCAGCTCCTGGCTGTACTGCGCGATGGCTTGTCTTAACTGAGCCTCGGTATACGTCTCAGCATCGGGGAACATTTCCTTCAGCACGCCAGGCATCGCGGCTTCATACGCAAGACGCAGTCTCTCCTTCTTCTCCGCCGCAATCTGCTCAGCCAGCGCGATCTGATTCCTGCGAGCGACATCGATGCCCTCAATAGTCTTCTTCTGAACCACCAGGGTTTCCGGGGGGATGGCGGTGCAGCCTGCCAACAGGCACACAACAATCGTCTGCACCAGAACGACATGTAATGATCTCACACTCATCTCACATCTCCCATCTCACGGTTTGTACGGAACGGGGTCATACTTCGCGGAGGTATTCGTTCAGGGGTGCGTAAATCTCGAACCGAACGTGAGTCTACACATCGCCATCGCAGCAGTCAAGGACAATCAATGTAAACACTCAGGAATAATCGATGGATGCACGCCATGCAGGTTTGCCGCCAACCTGCTGCGGCGTGAATTCGGCGCCGCGCGGATCACCGGCCAGGACCAGAGCGCTGGCCCGATGCGTCCGCCTCCACCTACGCTCGCAGCGGCTATAACAACAACGATCAGTTCGTCGTCCCCGCCTGGAACATGGTCATCGTCCGCCTGGGATTGGACGAACAGGAGGCCCCATTCACCCTCGCCGAGCAGAACACCTTTCTGAAGCTGATCGGCGCCGCGCGTCTCGCCGGCCAAGACTAGCGAGGTTACCGCACGGCCGCGCCGAGTTTCTCGCGCACGCCCTGGAGCAGCTCCTGTCGCCTTCGCAAGGCCGCCTGGGTCGACTTTCCCCACGTTGCTGCCCCTCTCGCCCCGGGGTCGGCGTCCCGATTCCCGGGCAGGTCCGTGCGACCCGCCCGGGTATAGGGACCGATGGCAAACGGTTAGGCGTTGAAGTCTTCCAGGTCATCGTTTTCGCCGAAGGGAATGACCTTCTCGCTCGCCGATGGCTGGGCCTGAGCCCTCAAAACCTTCGTGCTCGGGCGCGTGGCGATACGATGAAACACGTGGTCCGTGGGCGACAGTTGTCCACCGCGCCCTTGTCGAGAGGTCTTCGACCCGACCTTCCTCGTGCCGGCGCCCCCAACCAGCGCGACCAGCTCGCCCACGATCTCGTTCATGGACTCGGCCTGCGCACTGAGCTCTTCGGAAGCGCTGGCGCTTTCTTCAGCGTTGGCCGCGTTCTGTTGCGTGACCTTGTCCATCTGGGCAACCGCGGTGTTGACCTGGTCGATCCCTTGGGCCTGCTCTTGCGACGCGGCGGCGATCTCACTGACCAAATCGGTCGTCTTGGCGACGCCCTGAACGATCTCATCGAGTACCTTGCCCACCTCAGCAGCAATGTCGACGCCGCTGTTGGCGTTCTTGACGGACTCCTCGATCATATTGGAGGTGTTCTTGGCGGCCTCGGCCGAGCGCATCGCCAGGTTGCGAACCTCCTCGGCCACCACGGCAAAGCCCTTGCCGGCCTCACCGGCGCGGGCGGCCTCGATGGTCGCGTTCAGCGCCAGCAGGTTGGTCTGGCCGGCGATAT
>CP070782.1:445204-454440 GCA_020346325.1 Phycisphaerales bacterium | reverse complement strand
GAGCCGCGGGGGCGTAACTGTATGTCACTCAAGGGCATAGGGCCGGTGGCCGGGGTGGTCTCATTGGCGCTTGACAGGCACAGTCCGTCTCCTCAATGTTGAGGAGGCGATCTCCGCGATTGACAGATAGATCGCGTGTTTGGTAACTTCTCGGGTAAGCGGTACATCCGAGACACAGGGAGCAACACGGTGGCAATATGAGCGAGGTTACGCGCATTCTTGAGGCCATTGAGCGAGGAGATGCGAGGGCTACCGACGACCTTCTGCCTATCGTCTATGAGGAGTTACGTTTACTTGCTGCTCAGAAACTGTCGGCGGAGAAACCCGGCCAGACATTGCAGGCGACCGCGCTAGTCCACGAAGCCTATCTCCGCTTAGTTGGTGATGGAGGCCGGAACTGGAGCGGCCGGGCCCCTTTCTTCGGTGCGGCTGCCGAGGCAATGCGACGTATCCTCATCGAAAATGCCCGTCGTAAGCAACGCCTGAAACGCGGTGGAGGCCAAAGAAGAGTCGAACCCAATGATGCCGACTTGGCTATCGAAGGCCCCTCTGATGACCTTCTTGCCTTGGACGAGGCAGTTTCCAAACTCGCGGCAATAGATGAGACCAAGGCGGAACTGGTGAAGCTGCGTTACTTTGCCGGCTTGAGCCTCGAACAGGCCGCTGATATCCTCGGGCTTTCCCCGACGACGGCCAAGCGGAACTGGACCTATGCACGGGCCTGGCTATACCGTGCCCTTGCTTCCGAGGAATAGTCGTCCAAGTTTCTAGCAGCACGCGCGTAGAAAATCTGCCATTTTCCACAAAATCGTGGTCCGCCGAGCGCCTGGATGGCGCCACGCTATATGACGGGAGAGTGGAGAACTGAAAGATGGGAACAGAAGGCCCGAATCCCGAAGAGATTCTTCAGAAGGCCGTCGAGATCATCAATCCGGCCGAGCGAGCGGCTTACTTGGAACAGGCCTGTGGAGGCGATGGGGCGTTGCGGGCCGAGATTGAATCGCTGCTCAAAGCACACCAGGAGGCAGGTACATTTCTCGACGCTCCGGCTCTCGACCGCGAGGTGACTTTGGCCACTGCCGGACCCATGGAGGGACCGGGAACAGTGATCGGGCGATTCAAGCTACTTGAACAGATAGGCGAAGGTGGCATGGCCACGGTCTACATGGCTGAGCAGGAGCGTCCCGTCCGCCGCAAGGTCGCGCTTAAGATTGTGAAGCTGGGTATGGATACCAAGAGTGTGATCGCCCGCTTCGAAGCCGAACGTCAGGCGCTGGCCCTGATGGATCACCCCAACATCGCTAAGGTCCTCGACGGCGGCGCCACCGAAACGGGGCGACCGTATTTCGTGATGGAGTTGGTCCGGGGCATCGCCATCACGGAGTACTGCGATAAGAACAAACTCAACACGCAGAATCGCTTGGAACTCTTCATCCAGGTCTGCAGCGCGGTCCAACATGCTCATCATAAAGGGATCATCCATCGGGATATAAAGCCATCCAATGTCCTGGTCACCCTTCGTGACGGAGTTCCCGTACCCAAGGTGATCGACTTTGGTATCGCCAAGGCAACCAACCAGCGTCTGACAGAAAAGACTGTGTTCACGCGATTCGCTCAGATGATCGGCACGCCGGAATACATGAGTCCGGAGCAGGCCGAGATGAGTGAACTGGATGTAGATACGCGCACGGACATCTACGCATTGGGCGTGCTGCTTTACGAACTCCTGACCGGATCCACACCATTTGACCCCGATCAGCTCCGCCAGGCCGGCTACGCGGGAATCCAGCGGATCATCCGTGAGACAGAACCTCCGAAGCCTTCAACGAAGCTTAGCACCTTGGGCCTGACACTGATACCGGTCGCTCAGCATCGGCAGACGACGCCAGAGATGCTCCCCAGATTGGTCCGGGGCGATCTCGACTGGATCGTGATGAAGACACTCGAGAAGGACCGGACCCACCGCTACGAAACCGCTCATGCCCTGGGAGAAGACATCCAGCGACACCTCAAACACGAACCGATCACGGCCGGGCGACCCGGCTCCTTTCACCGCTGCAAGAAGTTCGTGCAGCGTCACCGTGCCTTGGTCACGGGAACAGTGGCTGTCTTGGTTGTGCTTTGTGCTGGCATCGGGGTCTCAACTTACCTCGCACTGTGGCAGCGACGCACAGTTCGTCAGCTCAAAAAAGAGCGGGTCACTACGAGGCGATTAGAGAATGAGCGGCGGCTGTCTGCATCGCGGCGACTTTATGAAAAGGGCCATTATCAGGACGCACTGGTCGAAGTCGAGTTTTACTGGGACGGTGGGGGCAATGAACCCGAGGCACGCCTAATTCACGCTCGATCGCTCTTCTCACTGAATGAGGTTCAAGCGGCGATCGATGAATTGGAGGATCTCATAGCCCAGTCACCAGATCCGCAAATCGCCGGGCGTGCACACCATTTGTTGGGGATCTTCCTCGCCGAGATCGATTCACGTCGCGCCCAGGAGCATCGCCGACTGGGTGGGTTGTCTCTGCCAAAGACGGCCGAGGACTGCTACCTACGTGCCAAGACGGTCAGCACATTGGTCGAGAGTGTTGAATGGCTGTCCCGAGCCTTGGGTTTTGATCCGAGCTACTACCCTGCACGCAAGAGCCGCGCCCTGGCCTGCTACGGACTCAGGGATTTTGAGGGGATGAAGCACGACGCCGAAGTCCTCATTGTCTGCCGCCCAAAAGACTCGTTGGGGTATGCTTTGCGAGCCATTGTTCGGCGGAGAAGGGGTCTGTTCGAAGAGGCTATCCATGACCACAATCTTGCCATCCGGCTTTGTCAAACCACGTCGGCCTTGGCTGAACTCCACAACCAGCGTCGTGCGACTTGGGCCCGTGCCGGCGAGCACTTGGCCGAACTCCGGGACGCCAAGCAATGCGCGGAGCTCGATCCGGTCCGTCTCGGCTACCAGTTCAACGTGTTCGCCGCGTTGGTGAGGCTGAACGACTACGAAGCGGCGACCAAGAAGTACAATGCTATCCTGGACATGTTCCCTGAGTCCAAGCGACAGTTCATTGAGCGAGCGCAAAAATACGTTTTCGATACCCTCGGCGCCGGAGAAGCACTAGACCTGCCTGAAGAAGTATTGTCCGAGCCGATTTTCTCCATCATGCAAGAGGCGATTGAAAGCTATCGCTCACTTTCGGCCAAGGCCGGACGCCTACTTCCAATCATGTCTGCGCGCATGAGCTGGTCACCTGACAGCAGATATTTGGCCTACGGCCGTTCCGAACGATATGTGTCGGATCTAGGGATGCATTCGACCCCTGTCGAGTTCCTCTCCAGTGGCGTTGAGATTCTCGACTTACAGTCGGGAAATGCCCGCCTCCTGGTGTCCTTCGGGAAAGACCCTGCATGGTCGCCAGATGGTGAATACATAGCTTTTGTACGTGGGCCGATTGAATATGGCGACGCGACGGAGGAGATCTGGATTGTACCTGCGTACGGGGGAACGCCCAGGCAGATCGCCATGGGAGGATACCCCTACTGGACAGCCGATTCAAAGCAGGTGGTGTTCCAGTCGCGAATTGACAACACTTTGTGTGCTGTCGATGTCAGTGATCCCAACGCCGAATCTGAAGTGATCATGGTCTATCATGACTGGTACCCAGTGGTCTCGCCGGATGGACGATATGCCGCCTACTACTTGGACCACGAACTGACTATTCAAGAGATTCCGTCCGGTTCTGTCTTCATGCGATGCTCAATACCTATACCGCCGGGGACACACATGATGACCTGGTCCCCGGACGGCAAGGAGCTGAGTTTGGGCCATCCTGATACGGGACTATGGGTTTTCGATCTTGAACGTCAGCAGATTCGGCAAGTCCTCGACGGCCCCGTGTTCCAGGGTGTCTGGTCACCCGACCGATCCAAAATGGGCATTCGTCTGGACTTCCCCTACGCCGAGATTTGGCTGGCGACATTGGATCCCCAGAAGCCGACATCAGAGTCTCTGACGCCTGCTCTCACTTGGGATGACTATATGCAATTTCGCTGCGAGCGATGTAGGCGCCTCGTGAGCGGTTGCCCGAAACAGGCGGAGGAACGGCTGGCCGAACTCACAGCATTGGGGGTGGGCCAATTTCGTGCGGGCCGATATCAAGACACGGTTCTGGCCTTGAAGGCGGTCGATGAGCTTCGCCAAGTGGTCTTGCGAGGTCAGGCGCGGGCCGTCGAGATCGGTTTCCTTGCCAAGGCCTTGCACAAGCTGAATCGCCGCGGCGAAGCTGACGCGTGTCTCGCCCAGTTGCGCGAGTTGTTCAGAAGGCGTAGGCTCATCCACGGCCAAACTTACTTTTACGATGCCGAGAAGACGCTGGCCTCCCAGGATGATCGGGGATCTCAAGTGTGGCGTGATCTGGAGATGGGACAATTGGCCGATGTCGCGCGAAAGCTGAGCAGCCTGCGGTCCGAGGAACCGCACGATGCCTCGACGACCCAATGGATAGAAGGGCTGTGTTGTGCGCTTGCCATGCAGTATTGCTTTCGTGCCAGAGGGGAGGAAGCTGAAAGTGATGCTGTAGCCGATTACAGGGCGGCGATCCAATCCGACCCGAATTATGCGCCGGCATTCCGCGATCTGGCATGGTTACAGGCAACCTGTCCCGACCCAAATCTATGTGATCGTGCCAAGGCCATCGAAAATGCGACACGAGCGTGTGAGCTAACTCACTGGGAAGATCACGCGTTGGTAAACACACTGGCGGCCATCCACGCTATGGCAGGAGATTTCGACGTTGCCCGGGAACGGCAGCGCCAGGCCATAGCCTTGCTCGAGAGTGACGAAGATAAATCTCTGAGAGATCTGTACCTGGGGAACCTCAGACTGTATCAGTTGCGGAGAAATAGCGAAGAGACCGTTGCCTGGGGCCCCTGTGCGGAAAACCTTGTCGCTTGGTGGACATTCAATGAAGGCCAGGGCCCTGTGGCCCGCGATGCGAAAGGGGCAAATGATGGTGCCCTTCATGGTGACCCGGTCTGGACTGCCGGGGGCATCCTGGGTGCGCTGCAGTTTGACGGCGTAGGCGACTACGTGGATTGCGGACATTCATCCCTCTTCGACATCACTGGTGAGATCACAGTGGCAAGCTGGATCAGGGTCACCACGTTCGACGCGCCTGTTCAGGCGGTGGTTACCAAGGGGGACAGCGCTTGGCGACTTCACCGACCGGGCGGAGGATCATCCTTGGGCTTTCACTGCAACCTGCAATCAGGATCATCTCTTGTGGCGGATGGGACCAAGCCGGTTGACGATGGCAATTGGCATCATGTGGCTGGCATCTTCGACGGTAACGAGACATACCTATACTTGGACGGTGTCCTCAACGGCAACAGCGGTTCCACACGCGTGGACGGCACGTCTCGTACAACGACGTCGTCGGAGCCGAGCTATATAGCTACAAATGCCTTCTCGCTCTGGATCGGGGACAACTCTGAAGCTCCGGGCAATGAGTGGTGCGGTTTGATTGATGAAGTGCGGATCTACGACTGCGCTTTAGACGCGAACGACGTCGCCGCTCTCGCACAGACATATCCGAGGAAGTCATCCACGTGCTCCGGGTTGGTGAGTTACTGGCCAGGCGAGGAGAATACCCTCGATACTGTGGGGGCCAATCATATTGTCGCAGGGGGCGTGGCTGCCCCTACATTTACTCCAGGTGCGATAGGGAAAGCGTTTCACTTTGATGACAGTAGTGCGAGGGTCGTTGCGCCGGCCCATGGCATTGGCGATTTGCAGCAGTTCACCATGGCCCTCTGGGTGCGTCTGGACTCCCTCCGTCAGGGGGAAAGTGCTTCTTTTCTATGTTTGGGCCGAGAGAAGGCGGTTCTACGCTGTGACGGCGGACCACTTCATTTCTATACGAGGAATGCCGAGAATGACTTTCATCACATATGGGCCAAGGATGTCCTGGTAGAAGGGGTCTTCCATCATGTGGCCGGGACATATGATGGTCGTGCCATGCGGCTGTATCTCGACGGGGTCGAAGCTGGCACGTGCCTTACAGTGGGAACCCTCACAACAGAAGCTGACAACGGAGTGGAGTTCGGCCAGGACAACCTCGACGGACTCCTGGATGAGATTCAGATCTACAGCCGCGCCCTCAGTGCGTCGGAGATAGCCGACTTGGCAAGGGCAAGCTCAGTGCCCACTCCGACGCTCATCCCCCGGGGCCGGTATGAAGCCTCCGATGACGTTGGAAAGATGGCCAACGGCCAAACCAGACGTGCCGACACGGCCGTCGAGGGCGCTGTGGGTGACGCACCTGTGGAGGACAATATGGAGGATTGTGTGCAAGCCCCTGCGGTGGGCATCGATGACCTGCTGCAATTCAGTATCGCCTTGTGGGTCAAGCTCAACTCCATGATTCCCGGTCAGATTCAAGAATTCGTGGCGTCAGGTGCAAAGGCAACGTTACGCTATGACGGAGGAGCTGGCGAGCGACAACTCCATTTCTATATGCAAATGACTGACCAATCATGGGGTCACATTCGTGCCAATCACGTCCTTAACGCTGGTGTCTTTCATCATGCTGTCGGCACGTATGACGGCCACGCTATGCGGCTCTTTCTTGATGGGGCGTTAATAGGGACGTGTACACCGTCAAGTTTGTCTGTGCATGGAGAAGGCGTGAGTTTGGGCTGGGGCCTGTGCGGCGTGCTTGATGAGGTCCAGGTATACGATCGACCTCTAAGCGGACGCGAGGTTAAGGAACTTTATTCGAGCAACGATACTGCGACCCTGACTGCCGGGGCCGGTCCTGTTACTTGGTGGTGTCTGGATGAGACATCGGGAACGACCGCATACGATTGTGTCGGATCAAACCACGGCACCGTACACGGGGCTGCGTGGACAGATGGGAAGGTCGGCGGGGCGCTGCGCTTCGGCCGCCCCGATAGCGCTGCAGTGCAGTGAGTCTCCTAAGTATAAGCAGGTGATCGGGACGGGCTCTGGCTTACGTTACTCACCGCCTAGGGAGGCCAGACATGGAACCCACACGACTGACGATACGCGGGGGTGATAAGAACTGGCAGGTAGATCTGAATCCAGAAGGCACCCTCATAGGGCGCAGTCCGGCGTGTGATGTGGTGATCAATAGCCGAGAGGTATCGCGTCGCCACGCCCGGGTATTCCGGGCCCCGTCGGCTTGCTGGATGATCGAGGACTTGGGCAGCAGCAACTCGACCTTCGTCAATGGCAAACGGGTCAAGACATACCCTGTCCTGCCCGGTGACATCGTGGGCATTGGCCCAGCTTCGCTGTCGCTAGACGAGAGTTTCGCACGGCAGACCGATGCGACGGTCCTCCTGCCGGGGCCGAACATCATCGTCACGGACTTCGGCACAGAAGTCTTCTACAGTACGCCCAGACTGGAGGATTGTCCGGTCGCACCGTGTCCGAAGCGACTGGATCAAGTGCGCAGGCGCCTGGCGGAGTTGACCGACGTGATGCCTATGCATGCAGAAGCTTGCCGCGCTGTGACCCAAGGACCGAAGACAGCGGCTGTCGTCCTTCGAATCTCCCCAAAAGATCGACCCTTACCCAAGACGCCGGAAGTGCTCACCTGTTGCTTTGGCAGCAGCTTCGAAGACACGATGGCCGAGCCTGCCGACGAGTGGGATCCGTCCCATCACGCGTTCCGTGTTTGCCATCGTTTGCTGGATCAGGTACGCACGCGCGGGCATGCCTTGATGGCGAAGAGCATCTTTTCCTGTGATCCGGCGGTCACGGTTTCCTTGATTAACGAGCACAGTCCCAGAGCCCTTATGTGTGCGCCACTCGGTGAAACGGACGACGCCGTGATTCTGCTCTACCTTGATGTTCCCATCTGGGATCGGGCCAAGCCAAGTACGGAGGAGATGTTTGCCTTTATACAGGCCGTGGCACGAGAGGTGCGAATGTTGGCATGCAGAGTCCTTCATGATGCGAAGGGAGAATGATCTCAAACAGATAAACTACAGTGGCAGCTCTGTTGGTACTCGCTACTGCGAGTGACGTCCTTGGCGCGGATACTGCCAAGGTCAACGAACAGGCACAGGTGGTCCCATTGGCGCTTGACAGGCACAGGCGGTCACCTTTGATTCACCAAGCACTTGGAGCTACAATACATCCGTCTTGTCGACGAAGGAGGACATGCGATGAGCGTGCGATCAGTGGCTCGCATCCATGTCGAGATCATGCTGACACTTGGGATCTGCGTCTCTCCAGCAGAATCCCATCCTGTCAATGCTACACCATCGGCGACACTTGCCCGCGGAGCGAACACCTTGGCCGAAGTGTTGCGCAAACCCAAGGTACCAGCGGGGTCCGCGCAAAACGATCTTCGAGGCAGCCAGGAAGACGAGGCAGAGACCGAGTTCGCCACACTCGAGGAATTCATCAGCCGCCTTCGAATGGACGCCGGAATCCAAAGACGGTGGGAGACCATCGCGGCCCAGACCTTTCAAGCGGAATCGTTAATCTCACCGTCCGATCGAGACCCCCTCGACGTGGTGTTGCGGCGAACAAGCGCGCTACTGAAGCATCTTGTCGCTATGCCCGGAGCATCAGACCTCTCCGATGAGAAAGTCCAGCTTGCCCAATGCAAGGCTGCCAATGTCAGAACCGCTATTCAAGATGGCCAAACCCGCTACCGACTCTTCAAGCAGGTGCTCGAACTGAGAAGGAGGATCGCCTTCGCCAATCCGCTCTTGGACTTTGATGGAATCCTGTTCATCAAGCGCCAATTCCTCCCAGCGACCAGGACATGGGGACCTGACATGCTCGGGAATCACATGTGTGACCAGTACTTTGGGTTTCATGCCATCCCCGGTGGGGGACTCTACGTGCTGGATGATCCGTTCTCCAAGGAGCCGACGATTCGGAGCATCCTGTCAGATTCGATCGTTCTGAGTGGGCGCCTAAAGGGAAGAAGGCTCCAGCCCGGAGGCTTCCTCTCACCAGACCTCTCTTTTGACGGGGGGACCGTGCTCTTCGCCTACACGGAGGCGGAACCTACGCCGTACAGATGGACGGAGAGGAGCACGTTCCACATATTCAGAGTCAACCTAGACGGTTTTCAGCTGGTGCAGCTGACCGACGGTCCCTTCAATGATTTTGACCCCTGCTGGCTGCCTAACGGACGAATCGCCTTCATATCAGAACGGCGGGGAGGTTACGGGCGGTGCCATCCCCGTCCCGTGCCGGCCTACACGCT
>CP070782.1:440531-445104 GCA_020346325.1 Phycisphaerales bacterium | reverse complement strand
GGGATATTCGAGGATCGTCGCTTTGACGCCGCCGCGGACTCCGAGTCCTACGCCGCTGTCAAAGTCCTCACCCTGGTCCCACAGATCGTGACCAAACTCAGCCTTCGTTGCGCCGATTCCCAGGAAGGCCTCCCAGTTGGGGGTAAAGCCGTATCCAGCAGTGAAGTACAGCTTGGTTGTCTCGAAATCCTTGATCTTCCTGCCGCCCGGGTCGCCAGAGGGTGGATCTGAGTCGGGATTGACCCAACTGCCGTTGATCAGTTTCAGATCGGTCTGGCTGAAAGAGAGGTCTGCGCCGAAGCTGAACTGGCCTTCACTGACGCCTGCACGTGGCGGCCCCATCGGGTCCAGGGCAAATGCCGCCGGGCCGTTCAGGCTGACGGCAACCGCTACAACACATACAAGCCAAATATCCGTTACATTCGCGGCACGTGTCAAAGTCAATGATCTTTTCATAACCTACTCCTGCCTTCGTTTTTCTGCTCGGCACCGGGCGATCTCCAAACGCACATCTGAGGTGCCTAACCGCCTTCAAGCGATCTCTAAGGGTTTCTCGCCAAGTGACACAGGCGAACAATCCAGTACATCTTCAGTCGGCGCCGTTTGTCGGCCAAATGGACACGACCCGGATGCCGACAGACCTTCAGCGCCGGATGCTACTGGATTGTCACTTGTGAATTACCGCCCTGTAGTGATGCCTCCTGTTCTTCAACGCTCAATTTTAACAGTTGCCCAAGCCCGAGTCAAGAACAAAAAGTGTAATTCAAGCGGTCGTCAATAAATTCTTCGATGGCCCCCCCGACGGCTAGCTTGCACGAATTGATCCGTAAACTCGTCGACACGCATGATCAGCGCCTCTAAACGGCCGAGCCTTGCTTCGAAGTCCCCAATATCTTCTTGTTTTGAACCGGACTTTGCGTTCGAATGATTGCGTCCTGGCCCGATACCTACATCCCCGGCGCCCCAATCCAAAGCAATCCTGCAGGCCATTTTCCTTGACGTACAGGTCCCGATTTGATACATATAATAAAGGGTGAAGTTTGCGCACTATTGGCTTCGGGGCGGGCTGATTTGCGCCGGGGTCGCGGCAAACTTTGGTGAGGTAGACTGCCGAAGTCACCCGCTTAAAACCGGATTCTTTTGAAGGAGGTCGACATGTTTTGCACGTCACGGTTCCCAATCTCTCTGGTTGTTGCGATCGCTCTTGGATGGGCCGGCGCCGCGCGAGCGGAACTCGTCGGTTGGTGGGCCTTTGACGAGGGCTCAGGAACCGATATCTTGGACTCGAGCGGTTTCGGAAACCACGGCACCGTCCACGATGATGTACAGTGGTCTGACGGCAGGATCGGCTTGGCGCTGGAGTTTGCCGGGGCTAACGGCCATTGCGAAATTCCGTTCAGCGACAGTCTGAAAATCCTTAACCAAGGCGATTTCACAATAGCCGCGTGGATTCTGTTGAACACGGTGCCTCCATCCACGAACAGGCTGGTGTTACAGCAAAACGATTTGAATGGGACAGGCCGTTCGCTGCTCTTCGTTCACAGCAGCAACGAGATCAGGAGTTTTGCCGGCGGTGCCGCAACCGGATCGGGAGTAGCGATGGAAGCGGGCGAATGGTACCACGCCGCGGTTATCGTCACCGAGCTTGGCGCGACCGACAGCATCCAGATGTACGTCAACGGCCAAGCATCCGGCGCCGCGAACACGACTCTCGGCATGGAAAGCTGCGAGGGCCTCTACCACATCGGCTCGCACAAGAATGTGGCCAACAATGTCTGGGACGGGCGCATCGACGATCTGCGCATCTACAACCACGCGCTTAGCGACGTCGAAATGCTCGCCGCGATGGAAGGTGGAGGTGGAGGATTCCCATTCGCCCATAGCCCCGAACCGGCCAACGGCGCGATCCACTCATCCACGTGGGCCAACGTTGGCTGGTCACCTGGAGACTCGGTGGTCTCTCATGATGTCTACATGGGCACCAGCTTCGACGATGTCGACGCCGGCGCAGCCGACACATTCGTTGGTAACCAAACGACGACGTCTCTCATAGTTGGTTTTCCCGGATTTCCGTTTCCTGCCGGACTCGAAGCAGGTGTGACCTACTACTGGCGAATTGACGAAGTCAACGATGCTGATCCGAACAGCCCTTGGAAGGGAGACATCTGGGGCTTTTCGGTTCCGCCCAAGACGGCCTTTGCGCCTGATCCTGCCGACGGCGCTCAGTTCGTAGATCCGAACGCAATTCTGAGCTGGACACCGGGTTTTGGAGGCATGCTCCATACCGTCTACATCGGCACCAGTTTCGACGAAGTCAACAACGCTGCAGGCGGCGCAGCTCAAGGCGATGCGAAGTTTAGCCCCGGCCCGCTCGAATCGGAGAAGGTCTATTACTGGCGCGTCGATGAGTTCGACGGCGCGGCCACACACAAGGGTGACGTCTGGGCCTTCACGACGCCCGGCGCCGCCGGAGCGCCGCAGCCGACAGACGGTGCCGTTGGCGCGGCACAGATTCAGGTTCTAAGCTGGGACCCGGCTGACAACGCCATTTCGCACGATCTGTATTTCGGGCAGGATAAGGACGCCGTTGCGAATGCGACGAAAGCTTCACCCGAGTTCAAAGGCAACAGAGCCTCCGGCGCCGAGAGCTACGACGCGGGCAAGCTGCCCTGGAACGCGACATACTACTGGCGAGTTGATGCGGTGTACGCCGGCGAGACGATCAAGGGCCTTCCCTGGACTTTCACGACCGCCGACTTCCTGCTGGTCGACGATTTCGAATCCTACAATGACATCGATCCACCGGATCCGAACAGCAACAGGATCTTCGAAGCGTGGGCCGATGGCTTCGGCGTCGCGACCAACGGCGCTCTCGTCGGTAACGATTTGCCCCCTTATGCCGAACAGGGTGTTGTCCACGGCGGCAACCAATCAATGCCGTATTCGTACGACAACAACATGATGATCTCTGAGGCGACGAAGACGCTCGTGTACCCGACTGACTGGACCGAAGCCGGCGTGACGACATTGTCACTATGGTTCCGAGGTGGCTTGGCCAACTCCGCAGAGCCTATGTTCGTCGCTCTCAACGGCAACGCCGTCGTCTATCATGAGGACGCGGACGCGACCCAGATGGCCAAGTGGACCGAGTGGGTGATTGACTTACAGGCATTTGCTGACCAAGGTCTCGCTCTGACAAATGTCAACACGATTACGATTGGCTTCGGCACCAAGGGCGCTCCAGTCGCCGGCGGCGCAGGCAAGATGTATTTCGACGACATCCGTCTGCTCCGCCCGGCCGAGTCTCCGCAGCCATAGCCGTAGCGACGTTCGCCTGGAACGAATAACCCATAACTAACGGTTCCTTTTGAAGGAGGCTATCATGAATAAGAAGAGTCTGTATTTGGCGGCGATGGCCGTGTTGGTCCTCGCCTGTGGAGTTGGTAGAGGTGATGTCGTAACGGGTCTGGAGGGCTACTGGCCCCTTGACGGCGACGCTCAGGACCATTCCGCCAACGAGCGCCACGGCACGCCTATCGGCGGCGCGCATTTCGTCGGTAGTGGCATGCACGGCGGGGCTTTGGAACTCGACGGGACCGATGACTACGTAGCTGTGGACGGATACAAAGGCATCTTCGGGCCTCCGTGGACGCTTACCGCCTGGATTCAGACGTCTGTTGCGGCAGACCCGGAAATCCTGAGTTGGGGAAGCGAGGGCGGAGGCCTGAAGGTTGAGTTCCGCCTGCACGACGGCCGGGTGCGCATCGAGCACGGCAACGGCAACAACCGTAGCGAGACCACGGTCAACGACGGACAGTGGCATCATATCGCCGCGGTTCTGCCGGAAGGGGGCCTGATGGAAGACGTCCAGTTCTACGTCGATGGCGAGCCGGGCGGAACGTTCCAGATCGGCAACGGCACCAACCCATTCATCACGGCTGTGGGCATCGACGTCAACATCGGCCGCAGCGGCCCCAGGGCCGACCGGTACTTCACCGGCTTGATCGACGAGGTGCGGATGTATAGCCGGCCCCTCGCGCAAGACGAGGTCCGGCAAACGATGGAGATCTCCGCCGCCGGCTCGAATCCGCTCGCGTCCAGTCCATCGCCGGCCGATGGCTCCCGATATGAGGCCTCCTGGGTGAATCTCCGATGGAACCCCGGCGCGTTTGCTGTGTCCCACAACATCTACGTGGGCGAAGATTTCGATCAGGTCAATGACGCCACCGTCGATTCGCCGGCCTTCTGGGGCAATCAGGCCCTGGACTTCATCGCGGCGGGCTTCCCGGGATTTCCCTTCCCCGACGGGCTTCTCCCCGGCACAACCTACTACTGGCGAATCGACGAGGTCAACGAGGCGGACCCAAACAGTCCGTGGAAAGGTCCGGTTTGGAGCTTCTCGATTGCTCCCAAGACGGCGTATAATCCCGATCCCGCCGATGGCGCCGAGTTCGTAGATCCGAATAACGTGACTCTAAGCTGGACACCGGGCTTTGGGGCCATACTTCATACCGCCTATTTTGGCGATAATTACGACGAAGTTAACAATGCCACGGGAGGCGCACCCCTCGGT
>CP070782.1:434998-440431 GCA_020346325.1 Phycisphaerales bacterium | reverse complement strand
GACTGTTGGGAGCACACCGATGGCAACCATTATCAAGGTACCATGCACGGGCAGAGATCAACACGTCAACGAGATCGATCTCGACGACATACTGGGTGACGACGTGGTGGTCTACGGAGCAGCGATCGACACCGGCCGCCAGATTCCCGCGCGGATCGTTCGGCGGTGCGACGAGTGCGACGAAGGCAAGGTCATCATCACCCGCGAAATGATCGAGGCCAGCTTCTGACCCACCGCTTCTCGATCAAGACATCGTAGCCAGGCCCCCACCAGCTTCGACAGCAGAAACCCATTCCGGAAGGAGGGTCCCAAAGACAGTCCATGAGAGATTACGCGTTACCAAACCACGACGAATGCCAAGCCATGATTCAGCAATGCCACCTCCCTCTCCATATCCTCAGGCACAGTGAAGCGGTACGAAGGATGGGTGTCTTTCTCGCCCGGCGGTTGGTAGAGAAGGGCATCGCCGTGGACGTGGATCTGGTGGAGCGGGCTTGCCTGTTGCACGATCTGTTTCGGGTTTGCGATTGCCCTCTGGAAGATTTCAGTTGGTTCGAGCCACCGGTCACCGAAGCGGACAAGGCCAAGTGGCGGCGTCTGAAGGAAGAGAACAGTGAGCATCGTCATGAAGAAGCGGCCCATGCCTTTCTTAGGGACCGATACCCCGTACTGGCCGAGACCATTCGCCAGCACAAATACACGGCCGTGCTCGAGGCCAACGGCGGTCTCGAATCCTGGGAGGCCAAGCTGGTCTACTACGCGGACAAGCGCGCCATGCACGACAAGATCGTGCCGTTGAAAGACCGCCTCGAAGAGGCTCACCGGCGCAGCGCTCTGGCTTTCCCCGCCGAGGACGCGGATCGTCGCGTGGCCGTGGAACGAAAAGTGGATGGTTTGATCTACGCGCTTGAAGCAGAGATCTTCAGTCAACTCGACGTCGCCCCCGACGACGTCACGGACGAACTGATCGACGACTATCTCCAGGAGAAAGGTTCGTCGTGGGCGGCTACTTGAGGATTTTGTCGATGGGCGGCGCGTGGTACAGGCCGAAGCCCGAAAGGATCGGACAGACGCGCACGCTGAGGATTCTCAGTCTTACGCGCGACGTCGTCACGTCGTCGAAACGCAGCAGGCGCTTATAGCCGATCGTCGTGCCCCGTGCAAACTCCTTCCACTTGCCCCCGGTCCACGCCTCCAGGACGAACCGTTCGACCCGCTGGCCCAACGCAATATACTCGGCCAGTTCGGCCACGTTGAAGGTTGCCTCCCGGTCCAGGTCGAACTCGACCGACGCTTCGGTCGTCCAGTCATCGGTCGTCCAATAGGTATCCTTGTCGCCATCGACGATCCGGTCGGCGCCGAACGCGGGATTGCCGGCCTTGACGTGCGAGGCCTTGGCCTCCGCGCCGGCCGCCAGATTCTTGTCGAAGATCGCGTCCAGCACTTTCCGCAATTCGCGCAGTCGCTGCACATCGTTTTCGTGAATAAGTCCTCGCTGGTCGGGTGGGAGGTTCAGCAGTAGAACACTGTTGCGGCCCACCGAGGTGAAGTAGATATCCAGCAGCTTCTCGACCGACTTGACCTGGTCGTCCTGGCTGGCATGATAGAACCACCCGGGCCGGATCGAGACGTCGGTCTCGGCCGGATGCCAGGCAAGATTCTGTCCATCGCCCAGCGCTTCCAGGCCGCCCAGGTTCTTCCGCTGGGTGTTGCTGATGGAGCGATTGACGACGCTCCATTCGGTTTCGCGGGCGACGCCGCTCTCGTTGCCCACCCAGCGCACGTCGGGACCGCAGATGGCGATCACGGCGTTCGGTTGGAGCTCACGAATCAGGTTGTAGTAGCCCTGCCAATCGTATTCCATGTCTTTGGCGTCGGGCCCTTTGGCCCCGTCAAACCACACTTCGCTGATCTCGCCGTAGTTGCTGAGAATCTCCCGCAACTGGTTCCTGTAAAACTTGTTGTAGCTGGCCGTGTCGCCGTAGGTCGGCTCGTGCCGGTCCCAGGGTGACAAATAGAGACCGAGCTTGAGCCCCGCCTCGCGACACGCAACGGCCAGTTCGCCCACGATATCGCCCTGGCCATTCTTGTAGGGACTGTTCTTGACCGAATGCTCCGTGTACTGGCTGGGCCAGAGGCAGAAACCGTCGTGATGCTTGGCGGTGAGGATAATCATCTTCATGCCGGCATCTTTGCAGATCTTGACCCACTGGCGCACGTCAAGCTGTGTGGGATTGAAGATAGCTTCGTCTTCGGTGCCATCACCCCACTCCTTGTCCGTGAAGGCATTGACCGTGTAGTGAATGAACGCGATGAACTCCAATTCCTGCCAGGCCAGTTGTTGCGGTGACGGACGCACGTTGGCCGCCTGGCCGATCAGGGCTTTGCGCCGATAGTGTTCGACCGTATTCGGCTCGCCCACCACATCGTATACACGGACGTAGTCGACGACGAACTGGTCGGGCAGCCTGGCCTTCGAGATGTCTCCCCCCCACGTGCCAATCTCTTCGGTCAGCTTCGCATACTGTGGAACCTGGGAGACGCCCCCGGCACTGCTGCGCCAGGTTTCCTGACCATTGACGTAGAAAACGTACTCCTCGGGCGTCCAGTACACGGCAAACGTGTGGAAGCCCTCGCTGATGCCCGGAACAAGGAACTGGGTACCAACATGCCGGTGTTCGGCGCCATAGCCGTCCCAGTGCAGGTTCTGCGTGTTGCGATCCTCGCGCCAGGGCTTCTCCATGATATCGATCTCGGTGCCGTCTCGACCATCGTTGCCCACCTGGCTCACAGCGTTACCGTGCAGCCAGAAAGCGGGCCAGTGCCCTTCCTCGGTGGGCATCTGGCAGCGACAGACCCAGTAGCCGTAGCGATGCTCGAATTTGCCCCGGGTGCGAATGGCCCCGCTGGTGTAGCGGTCGCCGTCTTTCTTGGTGCGAAGAATGAGATGGCCCTGGCCATCGAGATAGGCGTCCTCCTTGACCCAGAAGCCGTCACGGCGTTTCCAGTCGCCCATCACGTCCCACTTGGACGTGTCGATGGCCGTGCCGTCGAACTCATCGCTCCAGGCCAATTCCCAATGTTGCCCTTCCGGCAGAGTCGGCAGGAATTCTTCGGCCGCCTGCGCCCCAACACCTGCGATCAAAACTAACAAGACCACAACATACAGATGGACGCGCTCAGGCAGGCATGCTCGATGAATCATGGGCTTTCTCCTCCGCTTTGAGTTGTTTCCAGCTTGGACGCCGTGTGGCCAGGTAGCCCGAGATGACCGTCATAACCACCATAGCCACGAACGTGACCGCGGTGAAATAGTCCCCCCAAGGCTTGGTCACGTGGGCCATTTTGATCAGCACGGTGCCAATGGCAAACGACTGGAGCAACATCTTGAACTTGCCCGAGGCGGTGGCCGCGAAATTCACGCCGTGGGCCTCGGCCAGATGGCGCAGCACCGTGACATAGGCTTCCCGCGCCACCAAAACGGCGACGACAAACCAGTGGATCGCGGCCAGCGGAACTCCGGACAGGCCGAAGAGTTTCGGCTCTCCAATAATCGCGAAACAGGTGAACGCTCCGCAGACCAGGACTTTGTCTACCAGAGGATCAATCATCCGGCCGAACTTCGAGGTCGCATTGAAACGACGTGCGACGTGTCCATCGACGACATCCGTCAAACCGGCCACCACGAAGAGGACGAAGGCCACATCCAGGAACAACGTACGATTCTCGACGTGGGGAGCGCACAGAATCATCACCAGGAAGACGACGGACAGGGCCAGCCGCATGAGCGTCAGGATGTTCGGGAGCAACTTCAACATGGCGACAAGTTTACTGACGCTTCGTAAAGCCTTCAATATCAAATTTGTTCGACGATCAAGTCATAGCCCTGGGTCCCGACCACCTGCACGTCAGTGTATCGGCCCGGCGCAGCCGTGCACGCGGTGACGAGACAGATGCCGTCGATCTCGGGTGCCTGCCCGTAGAAGCGGCCGTACCCCCTATCCTCCTCGTCGATCGAATCGATCAAGCACTTCAATCGACTGCCGAGGCGGGCGGTGTTCTTCGCGAAGGCGATCTCCTGCTGCGCGAGCATCAGGGCTTCCAGCCGTTCCTGCTTGACCTCATCGGGAACCTGATCTGGGAACTCGGCCGCCGGTGTGCCCGGCTCGGGAAAATAGGTAAAGGCACCCAGCGCATCGAACTGCGCTCGCCGGACAAAGTCGAGCAGTTCAGAGAACGCCTCCTCGGTTTCGCCGGGAAACCCTACTATCACGGTCGTACGCAAGACAATATCGGACATAGCCTCACGAAGATCTTCGAGCATTCGTTGCAGACGGGCCTGCGTGTCAGGCCGGCGCATGGCGTGGAGGATCTTGTCACTGGCATGCTGCACCGGAATGTCAAGATAGCGAACCACCTTCTCACTGCTGGCCATCGTCTCGATCAGACGTTCGGTGATACCCGTGGGATAAGCGTAGAGGAGTCGCAGCCAGACCAGATCCGGAATCTGCTCCAACTCGGCCAGCAGGGAGGCCAACCCGTCCGTCGCCTTCAGGTCGCGGCCGTAAGCCGTGGTATCCTGGCCGATCAGGTTCAGTTCCACCGCGCCCGATGAGACGAGTTCTTTCGCTTCGTCCAAGGCCTGCGCCGCAGGCTTGCTGCGAAATGGCCCGCGAATAGCGGGAATTGTACAGAAGGAACAACGGTGATTGCACCCTTCGCTGATACGAAGATAAACCCAGTGAGATGGACCGATGCGCAGCCGCACGCGATCGTCGGCTACGGAATCAGACAGCGGGTTCTCGTACACTGCCGAACGCCGACTCGACAGCGTACACTGAATGATCGCCACGATGTTGTCCCGGTGTTCGAGACCGACGACCTGCGCCCGGGGCCGGCCTTCAACCGGAGCAACCCCGGCGCATCCTACAACGCGATGATAGGCGTGTTCGGCGGCTTCGCCGTCAAGGGTGCTATCTGGAACCAGGGCTACAACAACGCCCTCGGCAACACCCGGCCGGGGCTCTACACCAGGACGTTCCAGGCCATGATCCGCGACTGGCGCCGGACGTTCGCCGACGAGAAGATGCCTTTCGGCATCGTGGAGCTGACCGCCGGCGCCCCGCCGCAGACGGTGGACAACTTCGAGATGCGAATGGTCGACGCGGCGCCCTACATCCGCGAGGCGCAGTTCCGGGCCTACAGGGACCTCGAGGGCATAGGCTGGGCGTGCGCCTACGACCAGCAGGTGCCCTGGTACCACCCGCACCACAAGCTCATGCTCGGCGAGCGGATCGCCCGGTGGGCGCTCTCGACGCAGTACGGCGTCCGCGCGGGGCACGAGCCGGGGGGCCCTGGCGGTATCCGGCGCTTCGACGCTGGCGGGGGACGGTCCGCTGTCGAGACCGAGCCGGACGCCGTAGGCCAGCAGCG
>CP070782.1:431664-434898 GCA_020346325.1 Phycisphaerales bacterium | reverse complement strand
AGTACCACGCACGGCCGATATCGGTATGGATTGGACAAACTGCGGTCACTCTTAGATAGCGAGGTTCACCAATGAGACCGGCAGAGGACATAAAGAAGATGATACAAGATTGGAACGACACCACCAGTGCCCAGATGGACGAGCGGACTCTGGCCGACGTCGGACGGGCCCTGGAGCAATCTCAAACACCAGCGGCCCCTACGGAGCCGAGCTTAAGGAGAATCATCATGAAAAGCCCCATGATCAAGCTCGCGGCAGCGGCGATCATCATTGCGGTCCCCATCGTGCTGAGTCAGTTTGACAGTTCTCTGGAAAACGTCGCCTGGTCCGACGTGGCTGAGCGCTTCGCATCGGTACCATTTTTCAGCGTCACGATCTACCTGGGCTACGAGACCTCGGCGGAGGCGAAGAAAATCGAGATATGGAAATCGGAAGACTCCCTCATCAGGGCGCATGAAGGGGGAAAGGTCCTCTTTGCCAGCGCCGTGGACGATCCGTCAGCGATCTTTGATTTCGGCAATGCGAGCGGGCAGGTCGTCGCTTTCGACCGCTCCACCAAACAAGCCGTCGAAGCCGATGGCATGGCACGTCTATTCCTGCGCCTGCTGTGCCCCAAAGGACGATTTTCTCTCAACACGCTGCTGGCAAGCGCCGGTGACGAAATGGAGATCACGACCGTGGCAGCCGACGACGCGACAACCTCAGCGGAGACCATCGTCTACGACGGCAACCACAAGTCGACGCCGGAACGCGTCCGGATCTGGGCGCTGCGGCGCAGCCGATTGCCGGTCCGCCTGAGGTTTGAGGACCCGCGCAATGGCGAGTGCGCCGATCTCCTGTTCAATTACACAGACAAGAAGGACGCCGCGTTTTTCAGCCCCGAGGTCTTCAAGCAGCAGACGACGGCGAACTGACCATCGCATTACAGCATCCTGCGCGGTCGAGCCAGATGGCCCGGCCTTTTTTCTGCGTCGACTCGGCGCATAGGCGATTTCCGAGTGAGTAAAACGGGTCCCACGTGTGTTATATAGGTGCAAGTGGATCGATCCATGCGTGCGAGAGGCTCGGAACGGTGCTGGAAGACAGATATTTGGTCTGGCGGCTGAGGCAGGGGCGCCGTGAGGCGCTACGCCGCATCTATGATAGGTACAAGGATGATCTGTTGCGGCTGGCGGTTTCCCTGTCCAATGAGACGACGATGGCGGAGGACGTCGTCCAGGACGTGTTCGTCGCGTTCATCGGCAGTGTCGATCGGTTCCGGCTGACCGGCTCGCTGAAAGGGTATCTCGCAACGTGCGTAGCCAATCGGGTGCGTAATGCCAACCGTGACCGCAGGCGCCACCAACACGTCGGATTGGACGCGGCCCGGCAGATCGTGGCGCAATCCAAACGCCCGGACCAGTGGGTCATCTGTAGCGAGGAGTTGGAACGAGTTGCCGGTGCGCTGGCGTTGCTCTCGGACGAACAGCGCGAAGTGATCGCCCTGCGGCTTCAGGGCGCGCTGAAGTTCCGCGAGATCGCTGCGTTTCAAGGGGTACCGATTAAGACCGCCCTGAGCCGATACCGGTGCGGACTCGGAAAGCTGCGGTCCATGCTAAATGGTGAGGTCACATAATGCGATCGCTGAAAGATATCAAGAAATCCGTGGCACAGGCAGGTATCCACACGACCCCTGCCGCCGATCAGGCGGTCCTGGAACGTCTGCTTGAGCAACTGCCTGATAACAGCATGCGAACTGCGGCTGATCAGGATCAGCCGCGGGGAAGGAGAATAATCATGAAGAACCCCATCATGAAACTTGCCTTGTCGGCGGCATTCATCGGCGGAGTGAGCCTGTTCATCGTTCTAACCGTCAAGACGTCCGCCCCCGCCTACGCTCTCGAACAGACCGTTGCGGCCAACAATCAACTGCGTTCGCTGCACATGAAGTCGTTTGCCGCTGCGCACGGCGAACCCAAGGAATTCTGGCTCCAGTGCGACGAATCGGGACATATTCAAGACGCCCGCTGGTACATGCCCGCCTGGGACGCGCCCGAGGACGGCGCCAAGGCGATAGTCTGGAAAGGCGGGAGATTACAGATTTGGTTCAAGGGCAGACTTGGCAGGCCGCCCTGCCTGGTGACCTATACCCGGCAGCAGCCCCCGTTTTGGCTGCTCGATTTCGCCCGCATGAGCGACCCCAAGATCAGGATCGCTCGGCTCAAGGAGGCTCAGGCCAAGGACGAAGTAGAGTTGGAGATCCAGGAACCGGCCGACCAGGCCCAGCCGATTGTCGTGACGGCCACGTACCTGCGACAAAGCCCGTCGCCCGGACGGCGCACCGTATTGCGCGTCGACCAGATGACGAAGCTGGTCACGAGTGTGGAGGTGTTTGTCCTGGAAGATGGCCAATATGCCCTCCAGTACCGACAGGAGTTCAGTGAGTACAATGTGCCGATCGATGCCGCCATGTTCGACCTGAACCTCCTCGTCCCGGCAGACGTCCGGCGCATCGACGGTGACGCGCGTGAGAATAGCGGACTGCCTCAAGGCGCGCTCAGCGATAACGAAATCGCTGTAAAAGTGGTGCGGCAGTTCTTCGAGGCGTTGATTGCCCGGGATTACGAAACGGCGGGCCAACTCTACTGCGGGACGCCCGCCGAGGAGCTGAAGCAAGGTTTCTTCGGCAAGACGCGCATCATCCGCATCGTTGAGATCGGCGAACCGACGCCGCATCCGATCCCTGAGATCGAGGGCTTGCGCGTGCCCTGCAAGGTTGAGATCGAGAAGGAGGGGGTCAAATCGGAGTGGGAACCTTACGGCCCGTTCGTTCGAACCATTCACAGACGAAGCGACCATCCGCGTTGGGAGATTCACGGCGGTCTATAGCATCACATAGTGGGGTTGTGACTATTTGTCAGATCAAGGCCGAGCCTTGCGGCTCGGCCTTCTTTGTGCGCTGATCGGCGGCCTCGGTGTCTCCCAGCGGCAATTGTGATTGGCGGAAAGAGGCCAAAATGCTATACTGGGAACTGTGAAAGGCGGTTTTCACTTCCGTCCCGTCAGTGTCTCGTCGGGGAGTGAGGGATATGACCGGTAGAAGCGCAGACAGCAGTTCTCTATCGATGCACGGCGCGGCGCGGAGTCGTAGCGGCCGTCTCCGATCGGCTCTCGTGTCGCTGTTGAGTCTGCTCTTGGTGGGTGGCAACGGACGGGCTCAGACGCTGGTCGAAGGACTGACCGACCGGGAGGTCT
>CP070782.1:427567-431564 GCA_020346325.1 Phycisphaerales bacterium | reverse complement strand
TGCCAAGGGCGGTACCGTTCGTGACGAGACCAAGACGGTCACCATCGCTGTGGCTCACGTGGAGTACGAAACGGAACAACGCCACTACGCCCATATCGACTGTCCCGGGCACGCTGACTTTATCAAGAATATGATCACCGGCGCCGCTCAGATGGACGGTGCAATTCTAGTGGTCGCGGCCAGCGATGGCCCGATGCCTCAGACACGCGAACACATCCTCCTTGCCCGTCAGGTGAACGTGCCGAGCATCGTGGTCTTCCTGAACAAGGTGGACCAGGTGGACGACCCGGAGCTGCTGGAACTGGTCGAGCTGGAGATTCGCGAGTTGCTGAGCAAGTACGATTTCCCGGGCGACGACATTCCGATCATTAGCGGCTCGGCGCTGGCGGCGATGGAGTCCGAAGGCAAGGACGACGATGCCTGCAAATGCGTTGACGATCTGATGGCTGCGGTCGACGCCTACTTCCCCTTGCCCGAACGCGATGTGGATAAGACCTTCCTGATGCCGGTTGAGGACGTCTTCAGCATTAAGGGGCGTGGCACGGTGGGTACCGGTCGTGTCGAGCGCGGTCATGTTCGCGTCGGTGAAGAGGTTGAAGTCGTGGGCATGGCCAAAGAGATTCGCAAGACCGTCGTGACGGGCGTCGAGATGTTCAACAAGACGCTGGACGAGGGCCAGGCCGGTGACAATGTCGGCATTCTGCTCCGCGGCGTGGAGAAGAAGGAGCTGCAGCGTGGGCAGGTGATCGCGGCGCCGGGTAGCATCACGCCGCATACCAAGTTCCACGCCGAAGTGTACGTGTTGACGCAGGCTGAAGGTGGGCGTCATACGCCCTTCTTCGCCGGCTACAAGCCGCAGTTCTATTTCCGCACGACGGACGTGACCGGTCAGATCCACGGGCTGCTCAGCGAAGAAGGCAAGAGCGCTGAGATGTGTATGCCGGGCGACAACATCACGATGGATGTTGAGATCATCGCGCCGATCGCTATGGAGGACGGATTGCGTTTCGCCATTCGCGAGGGTGGCCGGACCGTTGGCGCCGGCGTGGTAACGAAGATCCTCGAATAGCCTTGCCGGAGGGAAGGGCGCTTGTCCTTTCGGGGGCGGCGCGTTGGGTAAGGCATGGACTGTGAAACGGCGGCCGACGCCGGGGTCGGGAGGCCTATCACCGGGTCACCGGCGGGCCGTTCAGTGGAATACGTGTCATGGCTAAGAAGAAGAGCAAGAGAGAGAATGTCTGGCTGGAATGCACTGAGTGCAAACAGCGCAACTACAGGACGAATGTCAGTGTGGCTGAGGGGGCCCCGAAGCTGGAACTGAAGAAGTTCTGCAAGCAGGAACGGAAACATACGGTCCATAAGCTCAGGCGGAAGTAGGAGTCTTGGGCGTTCTCGTGAGGGATAGGCCAGTAGCTCAATTTGGCAGAGCGTCGGTCTCCAAAACCGAAGGTTGGGGGTTCGATTCCCTCCTGGCCTGATCTGATGGGATGCGGCATGAAGGTCGCGTCCGGTGATAGTTGGCAGGATAGCGGCTCATGTTGACGAAAATCTACAAGCCTGGACAAGGCAAGTACACGCGATTATGCAGCGGGTTTACGGTCGCGGTGATCGCGGCCATGGGGTGCTGGCGGCTTTACGAGAAGCTCGGTGCCACGGATCTGAACCTGTGGATCGTTTCGCTGGTTCCGGTGGTGGCGTTTGCGGTGTTCGCCGGCCTGATTTACTGGCTGCTGAACAAGGCGCTGCTGGCGGATTTCATGATCGCGGCCGAGGGCGAGTTGAAGAAGGTCAACTGGTCGAGTCGACGAGAAGAGGTTGTTTCGACGATCGTGGTGATCGTTGTGTTGGTGGGGATGGCCGTATTGCTGGGGACGACCGACATGGTTTTCCGGTTGGTCTTCCAGCAGCTTCTGGGCTAAGGGAGGGAAAACCACGGGCCAACGTGGCGGCCGAGGCCGCCGTGGTTGGTTTACCGGTTGGGCTGTCTGTCTCGTGACAGACGGCGCAGGATGGGGCAGTGGGCCCCAGAGGTGCGGATCGCTTATTGGGCGGTGAAGCAAGGGTGTCAGGATGCATTGGTACGTCTTAAGAGTCGCGGCAAACAAAGAAATGCAGGTCAAGGAGGCTCTCGAGCGCAAGACCGAGCAGGAGGGCTTGACGGACGTGGTCGGACGGATCGAGGTGCCGACTGAGCAGATCAAGCGCATCCGTGGCGGCAAGCAGACCGTGCACAAGCGTAAGCTGTATCCAGGCTACGTGTTCATGGAAATGGAGCCGACCGAGGATGGTCGGGTGCCCGAAGGGGCATGGTTCATGATCAAGGGGACCGGGGGTGTCGGGGATTTCATCGGCACCGAAGGGATGCCGACGCCGATGCGTGACACGGACGTGGCCAAGATGCTGCTCGACGCGGAGAAGCCGGAAGAGGCGCCGAGCATCAAGGTTGAGTTCCAGAAGGGTGACCATATCAAGATTCGCGAGGGGGCGTTCGAGAACTTCGAAGGCACCGTGGATTCGATCGACGCGGAGCGCGGCATCGTCAAAGTGATCGTGACGATCTTCGGTCGCAGCACGCCGCTCGATATCGAGTATTGGCAGATCGAGAAGGTTTGAAGCAAGGGCGTTTTTGAGGCTTTGTAGGCTGTGCTGTGAAGTCGCCCTGCGATAGCACAAGGGTGTGAGATGGCAAAAGAGATTGTAGTACAGATCAAGTTACAGGCGCCGGGTGGGCAGGCCACGCCGGCACCGCCTATCGGACCGGCGCTGGGTCAGCACGGGGTCAACATTGGCCAGTTCGTCTCGCAGTTCAATGAACGGACGCGGGATCTGAACGGAACGACGGTGCCCGTGGTGATCTCGGTCTATGGCGATAAGAGCTTCTCGTTCGAGGTGAAGAGTCCGCCGGCGGCCGTGCTGCTGAAACAGGCGGCGGAGATCGCCAAAGGCAGCGGCGTGCCGAACAAGGAGAAGGTGGGCAAGGTCACGCGCGAGCAGGTTCGCAAGATCGCCGAAACGAAGTTCAACGATCTGAACGCCTATGATCTGGAGCAGGCGGACAAGATCATCATGGGCACAGCGCGTAGCATGGGAATCGATGTTGAAGATTGACAGAGACTGGTTTGGGCAGCTTTGACTATGAAGGCTAGAAGCAAACGATATAAGAAAGAGGGCGAGCAGGTCACGAAAGAGGTGCTCAGCCTGGGGGCGGCGATTGACAAGGTCAAATCGTTTACGTCGGTGAAGTTCGACCAGACGGTAGAGTTCGTCATGCAGCTTGGCATCGATCCGAAACAGGCCGACCAACTGGTCCGCGGCTCCCTGTCGCTGCCGCATGGCGTCGGCAAGCAGAAGCGGGTTGTCGCCTTTTGCCCCGACGAAGACATCGAGGCGGCCAAGAAGGCCGGGGCGATTGAGGCCGGCACGGATGAGCTGATCCAGAAGATCACCGATGGCTGGATGGACTTCGATGTGGCCGTGGCCTCGCCGCGGGTGATGGGCAAGGCTGGCAAGCTGGGCCGCATTCTCGGTCCACAGGGGAAAATGCCGTCGCCGAAGAACGGAACGGTGACCGACGACGTCCCGACGGCCGTGGCGGAGTTTACCGCGGGCAAGATCGAGTTTAGAAACGACTCCGGTGGCAACGTCCACGTGGTCGTGGGCAAGCAGAGCTTCGACAAGCAGAAGTTGATCGAGAACATCGAGGCGTTTGTGGCGCATATCAAGAAGGTCAAGCCAGCGGCCGCCAAGGGCACGTATATCAAGAAGGCGTGCGTGGCCGCTACGATGAGTCCGGGAGTCGCCGTGACGGTGTGATGACGTCGACGGGCAGACGGCGCGGCGGCGGAGGCTGAGTGCCTTGAGCAAGGACTTGGTGGACCGGATGGTCGATATCCGGCACCTGGCATAACGGGAGACCAAATGAGCAAGTATGTAAAAGAGCTTCTACAGGCGGAACTGGAAAAAAGGATCGTCGACGACGGGATCCGGGACTTCCTGG
>CP070782.1:420331-427467 GCA_020346325.1 Phycisphaerales bacterium | reverse complement strand
ACCCCGATCGGGGGCAGGGGTCCAGACTCTATCGAGGCAGTCTGGATTCGGAGCCTGCGCGGGAATGACAACAGGAGCGCGCTCCCAAGGACGTTAGCATGGCAGGATTCCGTTGCCCGAAAATCTGCACCCACTGCTGCGACGCGGTTGTCTTTTTGCTTTGAAAACGAGTTGGCGGGCCGGTATGATGCTCCGACGATGGACCGATGAATGCTGTGGAAGATTATCACCCAAAATCACAGGGCAGGTGAGCGATGAAGAAACTGGTGGCTGAGCGAACGAGCTTGATTGACGCCAGCGGGATCCGAAAGGTCTTCGCGCTGGCGGCCGAACTGAAGGACCCGGTCAACTTCTCGATCGGTCAGCCCGACTTCGACGTCCCCGAGCCCCTGAAGCAAGAAGCCATCAAGGCCATCGAGGCCGGTCTGAACCGCTACTCGCAGACGGCCGGCGAGAAGGATTTCCAGGACGAGATTGCCGCTCGGATGTCGGCGGAGTTCGGCTGGGACCATCCGGCGGTCCTGGTCACCAGCGGCGTCAGCGGCGGCTTGCTGCTGGCGTTCATGGCCCTTATCGATCCGGGAGACGAAGTGATCATGACGGACCCATATTTCGTCATGTATAAACACGTCGTTCATCTGGTGGGAGGCAAGTGCGTCTTCGTCGATGCGTATCCTGATTTTGGGTTACCTGTCGAAGGCATCGCCAACGCGATCACCGACAAGACCAAAATGATCATCGTCAATTCTCCCTGCAATCCCACCGGTTTGGTCTATCCCGAGGAACAGATCAAGGCCCTGGCCCAGATCGCCAGGGACAAGGACGTGCTCGTGCTGACCGACGAGATCTACGAACAGTTCTGCTACGACGGCCCCTGCGCCAGCATCGCGAATCACCACGAGAAAGTGTTGCTCATGCGCGGTTTTAGCAAGAGCTACGCCATGACGGGTTGGCGTCTGGCCTACGTCGCGGCGCCGGCCTCATTGCGGCCGGTCATCGAAGAAATGACGAAGATCCAGCAGTACACGTTCGTCTGCGCTCCGACCCCGTTTCAGAGAGCGGCTCTGGCGGCTCTGGACTACGACGTCAGCGATCTGGTCGCCAACTACGCGGTCAAGCGCGACCTGCTGTACGAGGGTCTCAAACACGATTTCGAACTGACCAAGCCAGGCGGTGCATTCTATGCGTTTGTCAAGGCGCCCGGCGGCTCAGCCACCGAATTCGTGACCGACGCCATCAAGAACAACGTGCTGATCATCCCGGGCAACGTTTTCAGCGAAAAAGACACCCATTTCCGAATCAGCTTCGCAACCACGGATGAGAAGATCCGGCAGGGCGTGGAGATCCTCCGCCGTCTGCTCTAGCCTTCGGGGCACGCACGGCCGGAGATTTTTCTGTCACGGGTCTGCGACGTATTGCCAGAGCCATCGGCCACCGATACAATTGGGGGTATGAGACAGTTCTGTTCAACTGTTGTCGTTGCGTGTTTGTGCGCGCTGATCGGTGGCGGGCCGGCCGTGGCCATTGAGGCCGGCGATCCCAACTTGGCGGCCCGTTCGGTTCAGGCGGCCGTGATTTCCTGTAAGGGTATGATCGACCAGGGCTTGCTGGATTCCCTGGAGCGGCGCAGCGAGGCGGCTATCGAGGCCGGGGCAAGCTATCTGATCTACGAAATCGAAACCTACGGAGGGCTGGTCGCCGCCGCCGACAGCATTGCCAAGTACTTCATCCAGGACATCGGTGATCGGGCCCAGACTGTCGCCTACGTCGCTACGGAGGCAATCTCAGCAGGGGCCATGATCAGCGTCTCCTGTAACGACATCATCATGCGCGAAAGCACCACCATCGGCGATTGCGCCCCCATCACTATAGGTGGGAAGGTGGAAGGTGTTGAGCGCGAGAAGAGTGAGAGCTTCATCCGCGCGGCGTTCCAGCGTGCGGCCGAAGCCAACGGTTATCCGGAACTGCTGCTCAAGGCCATGGTCACCATGCAAGTCGACGTCTGGCGGGTCAACAACCTGCGGACGGACCAATGGGAGTTCTTCGAGGCGGAGAAACTGCCCCAGGACGCGAACGCCTACGATGTAGACGGGGCCGAAGAGATCGTTGGCGACGATGAATTGCTGACGCTGACGGCCTCCCAGGCGCTGGAGTATGGTATCACGCGCGCGGTCGTCACCGATCTGGACGGTGCGTTGGCATTTCTCGAAGAGCGCGATGGCATCCGTTTTGTCGAGCCGCCCCTGGTGCTTGAGACCATGTGGTCGGAAGAATTGGTGCGCTGGCTCGATTCACCCGGGGTCATGGGCGTGTTGATCATGCTGGCGCTGCTGGGCGCTTATATCGAATTCAGTGCGCCAGGCCTGGGGCTTCCCGGTCTGGTGGCGGTGATTTGCTTCGCCATCATTGTCGGCAGCAAGTACCTCACAGGCCTGGCCAATTGGGTCGAGGTGGTTCTGCTTTTCGCCGGCATCATTCTGCTCCTGATTGAGTTCCTTCTGTTACCGGGATTCGGAATCGCGGGGATTCTGGGAACGATATTCCTGTTGGCCGGTCTGTTCGGCATGTTGATCAAGAACGCGCCGGACCAGTTGCCCTGGCCCCGGAGTCCGGAGGATTGGGGCCCTGTGATGGACGGAGTCCTGGGATTGACTTACGGCTTGCTGGGTTTTGCCGTGCTGGCCTGGATTCTGTCGCGCTATCTACCGAGGCTGCGGTTCATGAGCGGCTTGATCCTCGTGCCGGCGCCTGTGGTAGCCGGTGAAGACGCGGCTAAAATCAGTCTCTCCGCTCCGGCCGAGAGTGTCGGACGCGAGCCCCAGGTCGGTGACGTCGGCGAGGTGACATCGGCGCTGCGTCCGGCCGGCAAAGCCCGTTTTGGCGATGCCGTAGTCGATGTCGTCGCCACGGCGGAGTTTATCAGCAAGGGGGCCATGGTCGAGATAATCGAGATCCACGGTAATCGCGTGGTTGTCAAGCGTATCTAGAATCGATAGGATACGAGCGCCAGGCGGCGTCCGTTCCAAGGGTGATATTCAGCCGAGGCCTGGCAGAGAGGATGAACGCATGGGCTGGTTGTTGTTTGCGGCGTTTTTGTATGTCGCGTGTGCCGCCTTGATCGTGGCGGAGGTGTTTTTGCCCAGCGGGGGGATTCTCAGTGTCTGCGCCCTGGCCTGCCTGGTCGGTGGTGTGACGATATGCTTTCGCTCCAGTACGGTGGCCGGGTGGCTGGGCGTCGTCGTCGCAGCCGTGATGGTCCCATCGCTGCTGGTCGGCGCATACAAAGTCTTGCCCAAGACGCGTTTTGGCCAGCGCGTCATCCTCGCGCGACCGGTGCGAGAACGCGGGGACGCGCTTGCCGATGGGCCCGAATTGGCCCAATTGCTGGGACAGATTGGGGAGGTGCTGACCCCGTTGCGACCGGTGGGAACGTGCAGTATCGCCGGGCGCCGGGTGGAATGTGTCTCTGAGAGCGGCTATATACAAAAGGACAACAAGGTCACCGTCATCCGCGTGGAAGGCTCCCAGGTGACGGTGCGGGTCCTGGACGAAACGTAGCCTTGAGGTCGAGGGATGTCGTACGCGGGATCCATTCTGTTACAGATTGCTCCCTGGGTCAAGACGATCCTCGTCGTCGTCCTGCTGCTACTGGCGCTGGCTCAGGTGCTGAGACTGGCACCGCCGATTCGCCGCCGAGAGAAAAGGGAGGCCGTTACGGATCAGCTTGCAGGACTGCTGGGCGAGACAGGGCGTGTCTTGACACCGCTGCGCCCCGTGGGATTGTGTGAATTCGATGGATGCAGAGTAGAATGCGCCGCCGAAGGCGAGTACGTTCAGGCGGGCGCGACAGTCAGGGTAATCCGTGTCGAAGGGATGCAACCGACCGTTCGAGCGATCGATGAGGTTTAGAGAAAGGATGAACGAATGTCTGAGATGACCCGAGTGCTGTTGCAGGGAGAGGGCATGAACCCCGTTGTCATCGGAATCATGATTGTTGTCCTTATCGCGGCACTGATCCTCGTGCTGGTGGTGGCGAAATTCGCGCGATTGTGGCTCCAGGCATACTTTTCCCGCGCGGATATCAAGCTGAGCGAACTGATCGGGATGTGGCTGCGCAAGGTCGATCCCCGAGCGATCGTGTTGAGCAAGATCACGGCGGTCCAGGCAGGTCTTGAGCTGACCACCAAGGATCTGGAAAGCCATTATCTGGCAGGAGGGCGGGTTCCCAACGTCGTCCGCGCCCTGATCGCGGCCAACCGCGCCAACATCGACCTGACGCTGAAGACCGCCACCGCGATTGACTTGGCCGGCCGCGACATTCTCGACGCCGTCCAGACCAGCGTCAATCCCAAGGTGATTGACTGTCCCGATCCCGGCAAAGGCAAGGAAACGGTCGACGCCGTGGCTCAGGACGGCATTCAACTCAAGGCCAAAGCCCGTGTCACCGTCCGGGCTAATATCGCTCGCTTGATTGGTGGTGCAACGGAAGAAACGATCATCGCTCGCGTCGGTGAGGGTATCGTGACGACCATCGGCAGCGCTATCACCTACAAGAGCGTGCTGGAGAACCCGGATAACATCTCCAAAGCCGTGCTGGGCAAAGGACTGGATTCGGGGACCGCGTTCGAAATTCTCTCGATCGACATCGCGGACGTCGATGTGGGCACCAACGTCGGCGCTCAGCTTCAGGCCGCGCAGGCCGAGGCGGATCTGGTGCGAGCACGGGCCGAGGCGGAAAAACGCCGGGCCATGGCGCAGGCGCGCGAGCAGGAGATGCGGGCCCTGGTCGTTGAGAACGAAGCCAAGGTCCCGCTGGCCATCGCCGAGGCCTTCCAAAAAGGCAATCTGGGTATCATGGATTACTACCGGCTCAAGAATATCGGTGCCGACACCCAGATGCGCGAATCCATCGCCAAACCCAAGCAGCAAAGTGAGTAACTCATGCCTATGACTGAACAACTCCGCCAGTTTCACCTCCTGGCACAAGGGCAGGCCGAGGACTGGATGGATATCCTCTTCTGGGTGGTCGTTGCCGCGGTCTGGGCCATTGGCAGTATCGTCAAAGCTGGGGCGAGGCGGAAGAATCGGAAAGGGCAGTCCTCCTCGCAAAAACCGGCCAAACAGGTGAGTTTTCTTGAGCGGCTGGCCCAGAGGGCCGAAGAGTTGCAGCGCGCTCGCCAGCCAGAACTCCAGGGGCAGAGATCGCGTCCTGCCGGAGAGCCCAAACCCGCGCCCGGGCAAGTCGCCGTTCGCACCGGCCGCGGAGGCCAGTCTGTCCTGGTCTACGAACGCCAGGCATCACCGCCGGCGGCTCAGCGGGAAAGACAGCATCCATCGCGTCCCCCGACACCTCGTGAGGATCATCGCCGTCGATCGAAGGTCAAGCCGACAGTTGCGCCACCACCTCGCGAAAGCCCAGCTGTTGCGCCTGCCCCCAGAGCAACTCGCACAGAGCGCCCCAGCAGGCCCGGACATACCATCGCCGCCGGCAGGGAACTTCTCCTCGCTGACTACCGCGACGCCGAAGCCTTGAGAAGGGCGATCCTGCACGCGGAGATTCTGGGGAAACCGCTGGCCATCCGTGACCCGTTCGAGCAAAGCTCACAGTTCTGACGGCAAACCGCCCGTTTGACGCCACCGCTTATCGGACTACACGGCACTTCGTGTCGGAGCTTGGCTCTGACGCCGAACATTCTCGACGACCTCGACGAAGAGATTTGCCGGCAATGGCGAGATCAGCAGCTTCGTCGCGTCTATGCGCGTGATCAATACCAAGTGCTTCGTATCCGTTACGTACGCCTGAAACCTGCCCATTCGCGTGCTCCAGAAGCGCCCGTAAAACCCGAAGAACCCGCCGGACGCACAGAGCCGCACACCAAAGCCCAGATCGCGCCGGTTGATCAGCCGGATCTCGGCGACCTCGCTGTAGAGAATACAGATATTTGGCCCCAGCCGGTTGATCACGATCCCGACATCATCGATCGTATAGCCCAGCGGCGCAAACAGCACGCAAATCATCAGGATCATCGGTAGAATCAGCGCAACCGCCGTCAAGCGCAGCCGCGCCGACTCATCCTCCGGTGACACCCGTTCGGCCTTCGTCAGCACGGCACCGGTAGCAACCACGACAACCACAACGACGGCCAGGGTAACCAACCACGTCATGGCCGACCAGGAAGCAGAGAACCTCTGAACACCAGTAGGCATTGAACACACTCCGCGAGAACACACGACCGTGCAGGGCACAACAAAGAACTCCAGGCCAGCGCGTATCATACCGGCGCACCGGCCGATTTCACAGGACCGGCGCACGAATACCCAGGAGCTCCAGGTAGAAACGAGACTACCCATAACGTCTCATAAGATATGTTATGTTTCATTCGTCCGGAATGAAACAATCCCCGATGCGATCCGCTGCCGTGTTAAATCAGCGGGCCTCCAAGCCCGCGATTCGCTTCGCCAGTTGATGATTCTGCCAGGCCAGCAGGCCCGCCAGGACGCAGATCAGGCCGAACAGGATCCAGAACGAGACGCCGATCATGAAGTGGTTGCCGGCCGCCTCGATTTGCAGCGCCCGGATCTGCGCGTCTTGGATCTCGATCGCTTGGGCCAGGCCGGCCAGGCTTTGGGAAACTTCCTCTTGCGTCTGCGCGTCGTGTGCGAGCTTGAGCAGCTCGATCAGCTCGATCATGAATCTCTCCCCGCGATGAACAGGCGGATCGGGCCAGGCGTGCGCTGGCGTGTGTGACTGTCGATCGGCCCGCGTCCATAGCTTCTCCCTGAACCGCGCGGCGTCAGCCGCTGAACCGTTGCGCCGGGAATCGCTCCCCGACCCTGTAGGAAAGTCTAACGCGAGCCGGTAGGCTTGTCAAGTCCCAACGCGCAGCGTTTCCGCTTTACAGCGCCAGCCGCCGCCTGTAAAAAGGCGGCTGGCGGGCAGGTCCCCCAATCGACCAGGGGGAGATTGGGGGGCCTGCCTCCCGCCCGGCACAGGCTACCATAGATCTCTCCGCCTGGCAAGTCGAAACGGGAGCAAAAAAAATCGTCGGCCGATCGAATTTCTGGGGGGAGCTGCTAGAGGTTGGGGGGAGCTTCCGGGCGATCGCCGGAATGAGTTAGATCTAACTGGGCCTGGT
>CP070782.1:417619-420231 GCA_020346325.1 Phycisphaerales bacterium | reverse complement strand
CGGCCTCGTTGACCTCATCGACTCTCCAGAGATAGTTGGAGCCGAACTCGAGGTTCGCGGGCATCACGCTCGGCGTTCCGACGGTCTCGATGAGGGCCAGGTCATTGGGATCGGTCCCCAGATAAACCTCGTGCACGTCGGCCTCCCGGCCCGCACGCCAAACCAGCGCCGCCTCGACGTCCACACCGGTCTCGCCGTCGGTCGGTTGCGGTTCGCGGGCGAAGGCCGGAATGTGCAGGAACCGCACTTCGCTGAGGCCGAACTGCCCCAGCGGGCCCCAGCCACTGTTGATCGTCAGCCGGACGTACCTAGCCGCCACGCCGCCCAGTTCCACCGTGGTATTCGACACGTAGTCCGGCATGGCCGTGGCCTGGGCAAACTCGACGTCCCCGAGGACCATCCAGTCACTGCCGTTCTCGGAATACTCCACCGTGACATCCTTGGGCCCGAAGCCCAGGACGAGCTCAAAGATCACGTTGTAGTTCCACACCAGCATCTCATGCAGCTTGTAGACGCGGTCGAACTCATACAGAAGATAGACCGGCTCGGCCCCGCTGGGCGTCCCCAGCCACATATCGAAGGCTTCTGTGGAATGCTCGTCCTGGGCGTTGAGCCCGGAGCCGTTCACAGTATTCTCCGGCCCTTCGTCGGCGGTCGAGGTCGCGTTGCTCGTCGCGATCACGCCCGTGATCTCGTAGGCAAACGGTTCGACCGTGAAGCGCCAAGTCCCGCCTTTGTAAATGGTACTGTCCGGCGCGGCGTTGACCTCATCGATCCGCCAGTAATACGTCTGGCCGAATTCGAGCCGGCCGGCATCGTACGTCGTCGCCGTCTGGCCCTGGCTTAGTAGCACGTCGGCGGGATTGGCCCGACTGGCATCGTTGACATCGTCGAACACCGTACCCAGGTACACGTCATGGGTCGCCGCGAAGACGCCCGGCTCCCAACTCAGCACGACGTCGCGCGGCACGTCTGTAGCGGTGTCGGCCGGATTGGCGCCCGAAGCGGTGGTACGCGACCCGCGACTGCTCTCGGCCGGTCCCATGTCCGTCGGAACATAGTCGGGATTGATCGTCAAAACGATCTTGTCGACCACCGAGCCATCCTCGCGCATCCAGATGTTCAGCGTGTGCAACCCCGTAGTGGGCACGTCGAACATGATGCGCTCCGGGTCTTGGTACGCCTCGTTGGTCCAGTGATAATTGCCGTTGATACCGCCGATGCGGTCGGCGGTGGCGATCTCCTCGCCGTCGAGCCCGGAATGGAGCGAGTCGGAGTTGCCGTCCATGCCATAGGCGAGCACCCACACGTAGTGCGTTCCAGTGTGGGTGAAGTTGATCACATAATCCAGCCGCGGACTGTTCGCGGCATAGTTTTCATTGTTACCTGCGCCGCCGCCCAGGGTCGTGGGAGTCGACTGCATAGCGAAGCCACCGCTGAACCCCTCGGCGGGCACAAACCCATCGGCCGACTCGGTGATCAGTTCCCAGGTGTGCGGGTCGTTCGGGACGTTGTCGTCGAAATTCTCGGCCTCGACGGACACGATGCCATCCGGCCCGGGATCTTGTTGCAGGGGCTGCGCGCCGGTCACTCCGGCCACGAACCCCAGGATGCCTACGAGCAAATAGATCGAAACGCGCTGCATGGTTTACCTCCTTCGATGAGAATCTTATGCCGTCGCGCTGCGGCCTGTGCCGCAACGGTTATCCCTCCACACGAGATGTCTGCGCCCGCGCTGTTCGGCAGACGCTTCCTCGACAGATCGAGGGCTCAAGGACACGCATGTCCGCGGGTCCCGAGCAGGTCGTTCATGCGATCACCTCCCTTCCCACCGTTGAGAAACTGTTCGCGAAATGTGAATGGTGAATCCGCCTTGCGACAGAATGGCTCGCCCAACACCCCCACGCATACCCCACGCTCGGCTCAGAATGCATTCCTAAGTGCCCCACCCCCCTGCAACGGCGTATCGCAACCGCATGACCCGACCGGGCAAACCCCGATCACTACATCCTTTTTATACCAAAGTCACCTTCCCCAAACAAGTGTATTTCAGTCCCCCGCTGCCCGTTAGCAGTGCGGCCCTCTCGGATCCCGGGGGCTTTCCGGGCAACAGCAGAAAATGCTCAGGGCTGCGGGAGATACTCGCAGCCCTGAGAGTCCCTGTCTTCAACTGTACAACTGATCTCGTCTCCTGAATGCAATGCGTCCGCCTTACTCAACCGCACCGGGACGGCCAAAGCCGACATCGTCGACGAAGATCGTGCCTGTGCCACCGGACGTTGGGTTGTTGCGATCCCCAACACCGATGTACAAGGTCTGAGCGTTGCCGAGGTTGATGCCTCCGAGCTCACTGTACGGAATGACCCATTCGGTCCAACCCGAGCGGGCCGACAGCAAGGCATCCGGGTGGGTGACGACGGCGACGCTGCCGTTGGCATCCTCCAGCGCCACGTAGACCAATTCCGGCGTGTTGCCGGCCGGCTGCGCCGCGCCGATCTCCTCGACCTGCCAGGCACCGGTCACGTTGCCGGTGAAGCTGACGTTGGAGAATTGAGCACTGGTCGCCTGGTTGGCATTGTGACTCGTCAAAGCCAGGCCGATCAGCACGGGGT
>CP070782.1:405924-417519 GCA_020346325.1 Phycisphaerales bacterium | reverse complement strand
TGACCACCACCGCCATGATGCGCCACCACTGCGTCGACTCGCTCCGGGTGGCCCAGGAGAAGGTATGGACGTCGAACGACACGCCGACCGCCATGGGGATCAGGCCGATGATGGTGGTCAGAGCCGTCAACAACACGGGCCGCAGTCGCGTCGCGCCCGCTTCGGCCGCGGCTGTCAGCACGTCCATCCCCTCGGCCTGCAACTGACGCGTATAGGCCAGTAGTACGATGGCGTTGTTGACCACCACACCCGCCAGGCTGATCACGCCGATACCGCTCATGATGATGCCAAAGGGCAGGTTGCAGATCAGCAGGCCTGTCAGCGCCCCGATCAGAGAAAGCACCACCGTCGTCATGATGATGAACGGCACCATCATCGAGTTGAACTGAATCACCAGGACCAGGGTTACCAGCAGCAGCGCGATGCCGAAAGCTCGGGAAAGAAACGCCTGCGCCTTGTCCTGCTCTTCCTTTTCGCCCGCATAGCGAATCTCATAGCCAACGGGAAGATCGATCTCCAACAGGCGTTTCTGGACGTCGGCCAGGACCTCTGTCCCCAGACGACCCTCCGCATCGGCCGTCAGGGTGACGACACGTTTCTGATCGACACGGCTGATCGTGCCGAACCCGCCGCGATACTCGAAATGACCCAGCGAGCTCAGGGGCACGGCCTGGCCCGACATATTGGGAATCTGCAACCGATACAGGTCGTCGATCTTGGTGCGGTCCGCCACCGGCAGTCGCACCGTGATATCATACTCGTCGTTGAACTCGCGATAGGTTCCGACCTTGCTCCCGAAGATGGCCATCTTCAGGAAGTTGCCCACGGTGGCCGTATTGACGCCCAGCATCGTGGCGACGCGACGATCGACAATGAAGGCCAGTTCGGGGCGTGTCGCCTCGAGGTCGCTGCGCAGGTTGACCACGTTGGGCACAGCGCCAATGAGGCGCTTGGCCTGCTCGCTGAGACGTTCGAGCGTCTTGAAGTCTTCCCCGACAATGCGGACGGTCACCGGCGCCCCGGTCGGCGGGCCCTCTTCCTCCCTTTCAACCTTGATCTCAGCGCCGGAAAGGTCGGCCAACGCCCGGCGGACTTCCGCGACAATCTCCATCGAGGGCCGCTCGCGCTCGGTGAAATCGTGGAAGACCAGCGTAATACTGGCCATGTGGGGCCCTCCGGCGCTGGCCATCAGGCTGCCCGTGCCGCCGGCGCCACCTACATTCGTAATGACGTGTTCGAACCGGGACGAAAAAGGCTGGAGGCGGGCCTCGATCAGTCGGGCCAACCGATCGGTCTCGTGGATATTCGTCCCCTGGGGCGCGCGGATGTCAATGACCGCCCGCTCGGGGTCGCCTTCCGGGAAGAACTCCACCCCCCGTCCGATCTTGCCATAGAGCATGGACAGTCCGATCAACAGGCAGAAGGCCAGAAACAACGTCGTGCCGGGATTATGCAACCCCAGACTTTGGACACGCCGGTAGCCTCGAACGAACCAGTGATCCTTCTGGCGTCGCTGTGGGGGGCTGCCCTCCCAAACCGAGCAGATGACCGGGTTGAAGACAAGCCCCACGAACAACGAGGCCAGCAAACCCAACGTCAGCGTGATGGGCAGGTACTTCATGAAATCGCCCATGATGCCCGGCCAGAACATCATCGGCAAGAACGCGCAAACCGTGGTGAAGGTCGACGTCGTAATGGGCCAGGCGACTTGGCGGGCACCCAGAATAGCCGCCTCCTGATGGCCATAGCCCAACTGCAAATGCCGAAAGATGTTCTCCACGATGACGATCGCATTGTCGACCAGCATGCCCAGCACGAGAATCAGACTGAACAGGACGACCATGTTCAACGTGTAGCCGAGCATCTGCACGAGAAAGAACGTGATCAGCATGCTCAGCGGAATGATCATGGCCACGATCGTGCTCGGCCGCCAGCCGAGAAAGAGCAGCAGTACCCCAGTGACCAGAATGAGGGCCGAGACGATATTGTTCTCCAGGTCCGCGACCATGTTGCGGATCATTTTCGACATGTCGAACGTGATCTCGAAGGCCACCGCGCCGGGTACCTGCTTCTGAGCTTGGGCCAGTACCACCCGGATGTAATCGGAAATCTCGACGACGTTGGCACCGACCCGTTTGCTGACACTCAGGGTGATATTGTCGATCCCATCGAGGCGCGAGAAGCTCGTGCGGTCCTTGAAAGTATAGCGCACCTTGGCAATGTCGGACAGGTAGATCGGCTTGCCCTGCCGCACCGTCAGCAGCAGATGGTCCACTTCTTCCGGCGCCACGAATTCGGCGGGAATGCGCACGTTGAACTTGGTCCCTTCCGTCTCCAGTCCGCCGGCCGAGATGTTGACGTTTTCCGAGGGAATCAGCGCCAGAATCTCCGCGATGGTCAGGTTGTACTCGGCCACGCGGTCGGGATCGAACTCCAGACGAACCTCGCGCTCCAGATCGCCCGCCATCTCCACCTTGAGCGCGCCCGGGACGGCTTCCAGGGCGTCCTGGAGGTCGTCGGCAATCTCTTTCAGCAGCACGGGCGAGACGTCGCCGGCGATGCTGATCAGCATGATCGGAAACTCGGCGAAGTTGATCTCTCTGATGACCGGCTCCTCGGCCTCCTGCGGCAGTTCGCCTTTGGCCAGGTCCACCCGGTCGCGTACCCGCTGCAAAGCCACCTCCGTAGGCACATCGGGCTCGAATTCCACGCTGATCATCGACATCCCTTCGGCGCTGCTGGAGGTGACCTCCTCGACGCCGCTGATGCCGTTGAGCTCCTTCTCGATCTTCATGGTGACGGAGGTTTCGATATCTGCCGGCGAGACCCCTTCGTACGTCGTGCTGACCAGAATGTAGGGGATGGGAATGTCCGGGGCGGCCTCGCGCGGCAGGGACATGTAGCTGTAGCTGCCCATCAGGATGATGATCAGGCCCAGCACGGCCACGGTGGTTCGATTCTTGATGGCGGCATCAGTGAGGAGCATGGTGACTAATCGTTCCCTGGGACGATATTAACCTTCTGATCCGGTGCCACGAGGCGGTGCCCGTCGATGATGAGCGTCTCACCCGCACTCAAGCCCTGCACGATCTGGACGCGATCTCCCCTGATGATGCCCAACACGACCGCACGCTGCTCGGCCAGAGAGTCTTCGACCACATAAACACTATAGCCCTCCTCTTGCGGGATCACCGCCAGCAGCGGAATCAGAATGGCATCGTTGAGGGTACGACGCGTCAGCCGAACGCGCACGATCTGTCCGCTGCGCAGCAGGCGATCGCGGTTATCCAGCGTGATCTCCATGGCCGTCGATCGCGTCTCTGGATTGGCCAGCGCGTTGATATACGTGATCGTCCCCTGCGCCGCTCTCTCCCGCCCTTTGTTTTCTAGCACGACCTCAGCCGCCTGACCGACGGCAAAGAATGCGACATCGCGTTCAGGGACATCCACCACGACTTTGACCACCGCCATGTCCACGATCTCGGCCACGGGCGTCCCGTCGCCGACGTACTCGCCCTCTTCGACCCGCAGGTCGTTGAGCACACCCGTCAGAGGTGTATGAATCTCGGTGCGCTCGAGGCGAGCCCGAACCTCCGCCAATTGGGCCTGGCTGGCAGCCAGACTCGTGGTGGCGTTGTCCAGGTCCTGGCGGCTGGTCGCGTTTTCGTTGAACAGCGATGCCATGCGCTCGAATTCGATCTGGTCGCGCCCCACTTGCGCTTCGGCACGGTCGAACTGAGGTCGAATCAGTTCGTCGTTGAGTTCGATCAGCAGGTCGCCGGCGTTGACCGGATCCCCCTCACCCGGCCCAATCAGCTCGACCCGCGCAGCCACTTCAGCCGAGATCGTCACCACCTGGTTCGGTTCGATCACCGCCGGCAGGACAAACGAATCCGCGAAATCTCGTTCGGAAACGACTTCCACGACCTTAACGTTCACCGGAGGGGCTTCGTTGGGCTCAACCGTGCGGTCAGGAGGCTCGATCATGCCGATGGCGGCTAAGATCAGCACTGCCACCACCACAATGACCACCTTGATGGCCGTACGCCAATACCAGGGCAGGCCGGCAAGCGACGACTCAGTTTGTCGCATCTCTTCGCTCATCCACTCAGTCCATCTCTTACAGCCACAGGGAAACTTGCCTGACCCCTGACAACAGAAAAAGCACAGACTATCGTCCCCAGCATGGCCAAATACAACACATACCGGAGGTTACTTCGGTTCAAATCCCTGCAGACTACAACAATATAGCATAGAAGGAGTTACGTTCTCCCGGTCGCCGTAGCAACCCACGCATCAAACACTTGTTTGATACACTAGTTTAAAACAGTTGTTTGCTATGTCAAGGCCGTATGCCGAGAATCTCCAAGAAATCAGGGCTCTCGGCCCCCGCCGGCCCTGGACAGACCCGAAAAAACCGGGTACCGTACAGCAGGTTCGCACGTTAGGCACGCTGATCTGCTGTTAGTCGTTCGGAAAGGGAAATCATGGCCAGATTCGCGCCTTTTTTCTTCGTCTTTACGGTATTGTCCGGCGCCGGCGCCTCGGCCGTCCAGTGGGAGCTGATTTGGTCGGATGAATTCAACGTTTCCGGCATACCCGATCCCAACAAATGGGACTATGAAGTAGGCTATATTCGCAACCGGGAAAAGCAATACTACACGAAAGCCCGGCCCGAGAATGCCCGCATTGAGGACGGCCATCTTGTCATCGAGACGCGCAAGGACAACTTCGAAGGCCGCCCCATTACCTCGGCCAGCCTGCATACGCGGTATAAAGCCTCCTGGTGCTATGGCCGGATCGAGGTCCGCGCCAAGTTGCCCACGGGCAAGGGCATGTGGCCGGCGATCTGGATGCTGGGCGTCAATCGCCAGATGGGCTGGCCGGCCTGCGGCGAGATCGACATCATGGAGAACGTCGGCTTCGATCCGCTGACGATTCACGCCAACGTCCACACCAAGGCCTACAACCATGTGCTCGGGACCAACAAGGGCAACAAGATTGAGGTCACCGATCCCTCGAAGAACTTCCACGTGTACACCGTCGAATGGTTCGAGGACCACATGGATTTCTTCGTGGACAAGGCCAAGTACTTCACGTTTCGCAACGAGGGCACGGGTAACGACGTATGGCCCTTCGACAAGCCGCACTATCTGATCCTGAACGCCGCTTATGGCGGCTCCTGGGGCGGCGCCCAGGGCACCGATGAGGCCATTCTGCCGCAGAAATACTTCATCGACTACGTCCGCGTGTACAAAGCAAAACAGTAGCCGTCGGCAAGCGAGGGACTCAATCGGCGTGCTCGGCGTGAACCACAAGGGCTCGTTTTCCCCATCGGGCGATTTCTTCTGCCTGGCCCGGCTCCAGCAACACGCCGCACTCGACGGCCAGCTCGACCTCCTCCTCGTCGTCGGCAAAGAGGATCTCCGCTTCCAGCAAGGCAAGGATGTGACCATCGTTGCGGGGCCCCGCCGCGCCCACAATCGACACGGCCACGTGCTGGTCCGCCCACTCGAACCGGGCCTTCAGCTTGTACTTGGGCACCGCCGTAACGATCGATACCGGTTCGTGGCCCCGGCCCTCCTCGTCGACCATCTCAAACGTCAGGCGAATGTTCCGGTCCAGCACCTCAATGCCGCGGCCTTCACGTTGATGGGCCTCTTCGGACCGGCCGGGGCCCACCGCCACGCCCAGGGCCAACAGAACAACCACTGCAATCAGAATGACGACCTTCCTCATGGCAGACTCCTTTCAGGTCACTCCACCAGCTCACACGCATCCCAGAGACTCTACCCTACGGCACGGGTGTCGGCAAGGTGTCCGCGCCAGGAGATACTATTGCTCGCCACCCACTGCAGGGCGGAGGCGAATGTGGTCGATGTAGATCGTGTCCAGGTCATCGTCTGTCTGGGCGGAGCCGGTTCCATCACCCAAGCCAATCGTCAATTTGGCCACCGCCGTCAAATCGACGCCCGCGCCGCTGAATTCAGTCAGATTGACATCCCAGCGGCGCCAGTACTCGGTCTGGACGGCGTAGTCGACGCTGTGGGCAACTGTGGCGCTGGCGCCCGCGCCGTCCTCGACCCGGATGAACATCCGTTGCTCGACGTTCTCGTCGTCGCCCCGGAACGACAGCGACAGTCTGGCAGCACCGTGCCGGGTCCAATCCTGCGGAGTCTCGAATGTCCGGGCTGCTTCGGTCAAGAACGGCTCGAACTGATTCTGATAGGAGAACCGCATGGCGCCGGCGCCGTGGGCCCTGGTACCCGTCTCGCGAAAGATGTAGTCGTAGCCTTCGATGTTATGCACCCACGCCGCAGCGATCGCCGCGTCGTTGGCGTACGATTCGAAATCTTCCACCGTCAGATAGTCGCCTGCGGCAAAGGTCCAGGTATGCCCGACCACGCTGCCGCTCGGGCCAATCTCGTCGACGCGCCATTCGTACTTCTGCCCGTACTCAAGGAATCCGGGATCGAACGCCCACGCATCGGGAGCCGGCTCGACCTTCTGCATCGCCCCGGCCGGACCGAACCACAGCTCGCGTGACGTCGCAAACGACGCCTCTGTCCAGCTCAGGGTGCTGTCGGCCGAGACACTGGCCCCGTCAGCAGGACTGGGATTGACCGCCGCGGGGCCGTCCGAAACGGAGAAGACCTCGTCGAACGTGCCCCGGTAACCGGCCGGCGTACCGTACTGGTTCATACTGAAGATGGCGCTGAAACCCTGGCGATAAACATCGTCGTGAAAGCCCGCGTTCTCCCAGGAATCCACCCCACGGGTATCGACCAACGTGGGCGTCTTGGCCAGCAATGCCCCCCCCCTTGGACTCGTAGAGACAGCCCGTGATGTAGACCGGGCCCGACCCGACGACATCGAGTTCCGCATAGCGGCTGCGGGCATGATCCAATCCGGAGGCCGTGATTTCGTGGTACGTCTTCATGACGGACTCTTCGCCGTTGACGGTCTTGAACACTTCGATGCGCAGATTCGCCGGACCGTCTTGCCAGTGAATCAGCATAATATAGGAACTGGCAATCACACCGGCCGCGCCGGAGATCGAGCTATCGTCGAGGAAATACGTCGTGCGAGCGCCCAGTCCGTGATAGCTGCGGGCGTCGCCCGTGAGGTTGACCAAAGCCCCCACGCGCACGTCGGCAAACTCCTCGCTCGTGACGAGGCCCAGTCCCAGGACCGAGCCACCGACGTTGCGCGAATTCGTCTCGGCCAACGTCAGGTAGCCATTTCCCTCGGGCCCTTCCGCAATGGTCGCGCTGAACGTTCCGGTGCCCTCCGGGTACGCACGGAACAGCCACGTGGACACATCGAACGCACCGTCACAGCTTTCCGTCCAGTTCGCCTGGGTCAGAGTGCTCAGAACCAGGACCAAACAGACGCTCGTGCCGCGCAGAAATCTCGTGCTTGTCATCTTCTCGCTCCTTATACGCACTTGGGGGGAAACACAATGGGCGTGAACGCAGGGACCGCCCCGCGCTGGAATCAGAACACCGACACTCAAACTGCGTCATGGTATCTCCTCCTCCGCTACCGTGGAGGCCCAAACGACTGGAGCTATAGTACCAGTTTATCAGACCTTCGTCAATAAAACCGCATGGCCGGCGGTCTCCCTGGAAAGCCGGCGCCCCTCCTAGCGGGCCAGATAGAAGACCATGCCGATCAGCGCAGAAACCACGCCCGCACAAACACTTAAGGCCAATGCGAGCGTCCAGGCATAACGTCGATTCATCTTGGCGATGACGTATTTGAGGTAGCGATCGCTGGCAGCGAAGGTCCGGCTCATCTGGAGGATGCCCTCGGTGTTGCTGACGGTGTTGTGGTTGAGTCGGTCCAGGGTGCCTTTGAACTTGACGAAGCTGTCGGCCAGTTGCACGTCCGTCTCCGCGGCCGCCGACAACTGATGGTTGATCATCGTCAGCGTGTCGGTCTGCCGCGTCGTTTCAGCCGGGATCTGCCCCACCGCCTCGATGAACTGCTGGTTCTTGCTGGCGCTGTTACGCAGGTGCTCCAGCAATTGGGTCGTCAGGCGCTTCTGGTCGTCGATGGCCGACGGCAGGCTCTCCAACACCCGGGGCAGTTCGCGCACGCGTCCCATAAGTTCTTCATGCTGTTCGAGCTGTCGATTGAGATGACCGTTGATCTGCTGGAGTTGATCGACAAGTTGGTTGAAACCCTCCTGAAGCCTCTCCACCGAATCGCGACGTTCCAGCGAGGTGACGGTACTGACCATCACTGGATCGCTGCTATGGGCAGACCGCGTGTCGACGAAATCGTCCTCCGCATCGAAGTGACTCGCCAGCAACCCTTCCTCGTTAAGCACCGGCTCACATCGACCGACTGTTTCGAAGCGATGCGTCCGAAGCCAACTGCTCGTTCCCGTCAGAATCTCTTTCAGCGTCATATGACCCCATCCTAAAACTGAAAACGCCGTTTTCCTACCGGTCGCCAGCGCTAACTGCGACCGCACGACTGTCATCGGATGCCACTTCGATTTGCCTTGAGGCAATCTGTGACCCAGTGTCACGCCCGCGGAGAAAACGCGATTTCCAGGTTGTTAGGGCCGTATTTTTTGTCGCATTCTCGCTTGCAGGGCTTGCGGAATTGGCCCGGAACCGCCGAATTCGGGGCTATGCCAGGCCGCTTTGGCTATCACGTCTGACAACGGCCATTTTCTAGGACGTGACATCGGCCGGTGGTGGGCCCTTGTGCGGACTGACCGACACGGTACAATACGGGGCAAACCCGCAACCGTCGGCGATTAGGAGACATACGAAGATGAAGCTGGTGACCTATCGGCGTGACGAGAGAACTTCCTGCGGCGTCCTGACCGAAGACGGCGTCGTGGACATCCCTCGTACGTGGCCGGGATCGGATGCGCCGCGCAGCATCAAGCAAATTCTCGAGCGGGGGCCTGCGTGTCTGCCTCAGGTGGCCGCGTTCTGCGCCTCAGCGAAAAAGCCCTTACCTCTCGGGTCCGTGACATTGCTGGCGCCGCTGCCCCGCCCGGGCAAGCTGCTGGCCCTGGCGGGCAACTACGCCGAGCATATCAAGGAGGCGTCACTGCAGCGCGGCTTCGAGCTGGGCTTATCGGACTCGCCGCGCCGGACAACGACACCCCGCCCCTTCCTGATGCCTTCGACCGTCGTCAGCAACCCCGGTGACATCATCCCCTGGCCAGCGTACAGCAAGGAGATCGACTACGAGTTGGAGCTGGCGGTCGTCATCGGCAAGCAGGCCAAGTGCATCGAAGCCAGTGACGCGCTGGATCACGTCGCGGGCTATACCATCGCCAACGATGTCTCCGCCCGCAGCGTGACATTCAAGGAGGCACGCGGCCCGCGCCCGTGGGACGAGTTCTACGACTGGCTCAACGGCAAGTGGGCCGACGGCTTCTGCCCGATGGGCCCCTGCCTCGTGACAAAAGATGAAATCGCCGACGTGCAGAACCTGAAGATGACGCTGAAGGTCAATGGCGAGATCCGCCAGGACGCCAGCACAGGGCAAATGATCTACTCGGTGGCGGACATCGTCTCGTTCCTCAGCCACCTGATGACCCTGGAACCCGGTGACGTGATTTCGACTGGCACCCCATCCGGCGTCGCCATGCCCACCGGCAACTTCCTCCAGGCCGGTGACCAAATCGAATGCACCATCGAAAACCTAGGAACCCTCACTAACACCCTCGGAGAAAAACCAGAGAAATTTTACGAACCCCTCGTCTGACAGTCGCTGCAACTCAAAACCAAAAACTCAACACTCAAAACTCCGCGTCCGCGGCCTCCCACCACAACCGCGGATAATCCACCCCCTCCTCAATCCACCAAATCTCCTCCGTCCCATTCTCCGCCTCAGCGATGAAATCCCACCCGGCCTCCAAGAACATACTGGCCATCTGCATCTCGATGGTAGTCTTGCCCAAAGCGTCATTGCATTGGCCGTGTCCACACATATTGGCGAGGCCGCTGGTTTCCACATCCCAGAATGAAGCGACGATGTCTCGCTCGTAGCCTACTCCGACGAGACCACCGGCATCGGTATCGCCCATGACGGTCCCTGTCGCGTAGCAGTTTCTGATGTGCCCCGTATAGCTGTCCCCGGCCAAGCCTCCGCCCGTGTAACCGCAAATAACCACGGCGCTCGCATAGCAGTTGCGGATAGTGCCGGCATTCCATCCTACGAGCCCGCCTGTACAGGTGCGGCCCAAGACCATACCGCCCTCTACGAAGCAGTTCGCGATCGTCCCCCGGCCAAGCAAGCCGACCAGCGCACCGACCCACCGATCGCCCTCGACAACCGGATTGATCAGGCCAAGATTCCGAATTTCCGCATGGGCCCCCTGAACCTCGGCAAAGAACCCTACTGGATCTTGATCTGGTGCCACCTGTGTGAAGTTGGATAGGGTGTGACCGTTGCCGTCGAAGCTCCCGGTAAACAGATAGACACCCACATCTTTGGCCGCATTGAAGCCTAGGCCGCGATGGGTACTCAGGTCGATATCGGCCACCAGTTTGTAGTGCTTGTCCCACTCGGCGGCTCGCTGGCGACGAGTTTTATCTCATCAGCCGTGTGAATCAGATAAGGATCGTCGGCCGTCCCCGTTCCGACCAGCAAATCGGAGAATTCGAGCGAGTCGATAGCCACGCCGGGCTGATTCTCCCACGCCAGGCGCGGATAATCCTCGCCGTCATCGATGGTCCAAACACCCGCGCTGCCCCCTTCGCCCCAAGCCCGAAAGGTGCTGAGTGCCTGCATCTGGGCCGTGGTCTTGCCTGTACCGCCGGCACTGGTGGTTTGCCGGCTGGTTTCCATATCCCAGAATGATGCAACCACGTGCTCGTACTCCCAACCGGTGAACACATCGCGTCCGACAAGACCGCCCGTATTCGCCGTGCCGATGACCAGCGCCATTGCGTAGCAATTCGTAACTGTGCTACCCCAAATGTAGCTGTCATATCCGGCCAGGCCACCAACGTATTCGTTGCCGACGACAGTGCCCTGCGCGTAGGAATTCACGATGGTCTCAGCACTGCCAGCCAAGCCACCGACATGGTCGTGACCTTTGACGACAGCGTCCGCGTGGCAGCCCTCTATCCTACCGCCATGCCCTACCAAGCCCCCAACACTGTCATTGCCGGCGACAACGCCCGTAGCGTAGCACTCCGTGATCATCCCGGATTCTACCCAGCCCGCGAGCGAGCCCACGGCGTTTCCCGTTCCGGCGATGATCATCACGTCCATGAGACCCAATCGCTTGACGACAGCGTTCGGGTGGTCGATACGTCTGAATAGGCCGATGAGGCCCTCGCCGTCGCATACGTAGCGAAAGTTCGAGATAATGTGACCATTGCCATCGAACATGCCCGTGAAGGATCTCCAGACCATGCGTGACCGACCTCCGGCGCTTCGGGATTCATAGCCGCCGATGAGGTTGAATTCGGTGCCGGTGTATTGGGCCAGGTCGATGTCGGCCCTGAGCTGGAAGTGTTTGTCCCAATCGTTGGGGTCGGCGCCGATGGCGTTCATCTGCTCGGCTGTGTAGATCAGATAGGGATCGTCGGCCGTGCCGGAGCCGCCGCCGTA
>CP070782.1:400663-405824 GCA_020346325.1 Phycisphaerales bacterium | reverse complement strand
GTTTTCAAGGCCAAGCCGTCGCCGTTCTGTTTCCTCGATGAGGTCGATGCGGCGTTGGATGAGGCGAACAATGAACGCTTCAATCTGTTGCTGCGGGAGTTCCAGAAGGAAAGCCAGTTCATCGTCGTGACGCACACCAAGCGCACGATGAGCATCGCCGACGTTCTGTTCGGTATCACCATGCAAACGCAGGGCGTCAGTAAGAAGATCAGCGTGCGTTTCGACGAATACGAAGAGCCCGCGGCGGCTTGAGCCACCGCGGGGCGGTCGCCGGCGTAAGGAACGAGACGCATGCGGTGAGATGGAGAGGGGGCTTGCCACGCTTTTTCTCGACGGCGACAGAGGGACAGAAATGGCGTGAGCCGTTCGAATCCGTGCAGGTCGCCGAGCGGTTAGAGGTAGATGAATGGCGCAACAGACTGACAAACACATACTGGACAACGGGATGATCCTGCTGGGCGAGCCGATGGCTGGGGTGGAATCGGTAGCGTTCGATTTCATGCTGCCGGCCGGGGTGGCCGTGTTGCCCGATGGGGTGTGCGGCGCGGCGAACGTCGCGTCCGACTGGATCTTTCGCGGCGCCGGTTCACGCGAGAGCCGGGCCCTGGGCGATGCGCTGGACGGGCTGGGCCTGCATCGGGCCGACTCGGTGGGCAGCGCGCACCTGTCTATCGGCGCTTCGCTGGAATCGAGCAATCTGGCTGAGGCGTTGGCGTTATACAGCGACGTCATCCTCAACCCTCATTTGACTGACGAGCAGTTCACGCCGGCCCGGCAACTGGCCGTGGAGGGCGTCGTGGCGCTGGCGGACGAGCCCCGACAGATGGTCATGCTGGAGCTGCGCAAGCGGTTCTATCCGAGCCCGCTGGGACGCAGTACGGTCGGCCAGATCGAGGAATTGGAGCGGCTGACGGCCGAGCGGACCCGGCAGATCATCAAGACGAGCTTCAATATTCCACAGACGATCTTTACCGTGGCGGGCAAGTACGATTTCGAGGCCGTCTGCAAGCAGATAGGCGAGGCGTTCGGCGGTTGCGACGGGGCAGTCCCGGACGGCGTCGAGATCGGCGCGCGGGCCGGACAGTATACGCACATCCCCAACGACGGCGCCCAGGTTCACATCGGCATGATGACCGAGACGGCCCGGTTCCCGGACGACGACTACTACAACGCGCGGGTAGCCACGTCGGTGCTTTCGGGCGGGATGAGCGCCAGGCTGTTCACCGAAGTGCGGGAGAAACGCGGTTTGTGTTATGCGATCGGCGCGCGGTACCACAGCCTCAAAGATGCGGCGGGGATCATGTGCTATGCCGGGACCGCACCGGACAAGGCGCAGGAAACGCTGGATGTGATTGTGGCGGAGTTCAAGCGTTTGGCCGAAGGGATGAGTAACGAAGAACTGGACCGGGCCAAAGTGGGGTTGGAGTCGTCTCTGATCATGCAGAGTGAATCCTCGGGCAGTCGGGCCGGGGCGATCGGCAGCGACTACTACATGTTGGGGCGGGTTCGTAGCCTGGATGAGATCAAAGAGAGAATCGAGGCGACCACTGTTGAGTCGATTGTGGATTTTCTGAAGCGTAATCCCTTCGAGGATTTCACCGTCGTGACCATCGGCCCCCAGGAGGTTCGTTTCGAATAAGCCTATGGAATTTCAGCAGAAGCAACTGGCAAACGGTTTGGTTTTGATTGGCGAGCGGAACCCGGCGGCCAAGGCCGCAGCGGTGGGGTTCTTCGTGCGGACGGGCTCGCGCGACGAAACGGCCGAGATCAATGGGGTCTCGCACTTCCTGGAGCACATGCTCTTCAAAGGCACGGATCGTCTCAGTGCGCTGGAGGTCAATGAAGCGTTCGACCGGCGGGGGGCGCAATTCAACGCGTTCACGAGCGAAGAAAACACGGTATTCTATGCGGCGGTGTTGCCTGAGTATCTGTTGGGCATCACGGCGCTATGGTCGGAGCTGATGCGGCCGGCCCTGCGCGACGATGATTTCGACATGGAAAAGAACGTGATCAAAGAAGAGATCGCGATGTACGAGGATACGCCGACGTTCGACGTGATCGACCGGTGCCGGACGCTGCATTTCGATGCCCATCCGTGTGGCAACAGTGTCCTGGGGACCAAGGAGAGTATCGATGGGCTCTCGGCCCAGCAGATGCGCCAGTACTTCAGTCAGCGCTACGCCCCGAACAACATCGTGGTCGCCTGCGCGGGCAGCTTCGATTGGGATCGCTTCTGTCAGACCGTGGAATCCGGTTGTGGCAGTTGGCAGGTGCAAACGGTGGAACGGACCTTGACGCATTTTGACGGTACCAAGAAGACCGAGCGACTGGGCAAGCCGAACCTGAAGCGTGAACACATCTGCCTGGTGCACACGGGCGTCTCGGCGCAGGACCCGAAACGATTTGCCGCTTCGTTGCTGGGCATGATCGTCGGGGACGACTACGGGTCGCGCTTTTACTGGGAACTGGTGGACAAGGCGCTGGCCGAGGCAGCGTCGATGCATTTTGGCCCCATGGACGGGACGGGCATGTTCTATAGTTACCTGCGGTGTAGCAGCGACAGCGCCGGGGCTGTGATGGAAACCGTCGGTGCCATCTTCCAGGACCTGGCGCGCGACGGCGTTGGCGAAGATGAACTGAACAAGGCCAAGAACAAGGTGCTCAGCGCCCTGGTGATCAAGAACGAATTGTCGATGGGGCGTTTGGTGGATCTGGGCTTCAACTGGATGTATCTCGGGCAGTATCGTCCCGTCGAAGAAGACGTACAAGCGGTCAAGGCGGTGACGGTGGATGATGTCAATGCATTGATTCGCGAGTTGGCCCTGGGTTCTTTCACGCAGTTCACTCTGGGACCGGCGTAGCGGTTGCAGGGCGACATTCAGTTTTATCCGGCACACCGAAGGATCGATTATGCCACAGCGGAAGACGCGCAGAGAGTTCTTGAAATCGATGGCCGTGGCCGCGGCATCGGCGTCGGTCTTGGCGCCGATCTCGGCCCGTCGCTCGCTGGCGCAAGGCAGAGCCGGAGCGAGTGCGCCGCCGAACGTGCTGCTGATTATGACGGACGACCAGGGCTGGGGGGATATCCGCTCGCACGGCAACGCGCTGATTAACACACCCGTGGCCGACAGATTGGCGAGCGAGGGTGCGCGGTTCGAGCGGTTCTTCGTCAGTCCCGTCTGCGCCCCGACGCGGGCCAGCCTGCTGACCGGTCGCTACCATCTGCGGACCGGAACGCACGGCGTGACGCGGGGCTACGAGACCATGCGGAGCGAAGAGAGCACCGTGGCTGAGGCATTGAAACAGGCCGGCTATGCCACCGGGTGCTTCGGCAAATGGCATAACGGCGCGCACTACCCGCACCACCCCAAGGGCCAAGGTTTCGACGAGTTCCTGGGCTTCTGCGCCGGGCACTGGAACAACTATTTCGATACGACGCTCGACCACAACGGCACGCCGGTGAAGACCAAAGGATTTATCAGCGATGTGCTGACCGACGCGGCTTGTCAGTTCATCAAGGCCAACCGGCATCGGCCCTTCTTCTGTTACGTGCCTTACAACGCGCCGCACGGGCCGTTCCAGGTGCCCGACAAGTACTTTGATAAATACAAGGCGCACGGGCTCGAAGACAAACTGGCCTGCATCTACGGGATGTGTGAGAATCTCGACGACAACATGGGCCGGTTGCTGCGCTGTCTGGATGAGTGGAAACTGCGCGACAACACGATCGTCCTGTTCTTGACGGATAACGGGCCCAACTCCGACCGGTTCAACGGCGGGATGAAGGGTCGCAAGGGCAGTGTCGATGAGGGCGGCGTGCGCGTGCCCCTGTTCGTGCGCTGGCCCGGGCGGATCGAGCCGGGGACGCAGATTCCGCAGATCAGCGCCCATGTGGATCTATTCGCCACCATCCTGGCGTTGTGCGCGGTGCCCGTGCCGGCGACGCTGCCGCAGGACGGGATCAGTCTGGCGCCGCTGCTGAAGGGCGATGCGCGGGATTGGCCCGATCGCAGGCTGTTCACGTTCCGATCACCCGGGGGCAATGCGGAGAATATGCTCGGCGCGGTTCGTACGCAGCGCTGGCGCGCCGTTAAAGGGCGCCGAGGGTGGCGCTTGTACGACATGATCGCCGACCCAGGTCAGACACGCGACCTGGCGGAGGCCGAGCCCGAGACGTTGGCATCGTTGCGCCAGGCCTACGAGGAGAAGGTGCGGGAGGTGACGAAGGCTGGGTTCGATTCGATTCCCACACATGTTGGCTATCGCGATTGGCCTGTGGTGACCTTGCCCGGGCATGAGGCGTTCCTGGAGCCTCGGCCGCGACAGGGCATCAGCTATAGGGGAGCTTCCGGCTGGGCCAACGATTGGATCACGAACTGGACAGACACGCAGTCGTACGCGTGGTGGCCGCTGAAGGTCGTAGAGCCAGGACGTTTCGAAGTGGCTGTTCTCTATACCTGTGCGAAGGAGCATCTCGGCACACGCCTGCGCGTTGACGTTGCGGGCCAAAGCGCCGAGGCGACGGTCGACAAGGCGCACGATCCGGAGCCGATTCCCAGTCCCGACCGCGTGCCGCGCGGCGAAGTGTATGAGAAGGTATGGGCCGAGTTGAAGGTGGGGACCTTGGCTTTGGCACCGACAACGACGCGTCTAGTTCTGCGGGCCCGGGAGATTCCGACCGGGCAGGCGTGTGATATCAAAGGGGTGAGGCTGCGGCGGATCGCATAAACGGTTAGCGGTGTTGTCGCCCTGAAGGAGTGGATGTCTGCGGTATGCTGGTAGAGCTGGACGAGCGCTTGAGCGATGGATGAGATGAGCAACAGAATGAGAGCCAACATGGAGAAAGTCCTTCGTGCGATGGATGTGATTCCCCCGTTCGACAGTCATTGTGAACCGCATCGCGCAGGCAGCCGAACACGTCCTGCGCCCCCGCCGGTGGCTGCTCGCCCAGGGCAGGGCCTGCACGATAAGACGCCCATGGTCATGTTCTCAGACGATGTTCCGCCCCCGGCCGACGATGACACTGCGGCTATCCCGACACTCGATCTGGGCGAGAAGATCCTGGCCGAGCAGCGTCGCGCCACGGCCCAAAGGCGAAGAGCGCCCGGCGCAGTGCTGTCCACCGCAGAGGACTGCAACGAGCAGGAGGCTCTGCTAGAGG
>CP070782.1:395824-400563 GCA_020346325.1 Phycisphaerales bacterium | reverse complement strand
GCGATGAAGACCGCGCCGCGCAGGCCGCGCGAGACGGTCTTGCACAACGCCGCGAAATCCTTGCGGGCCGCGTCGGCGCTCATGACCGGAAAGATGGCCGTGGCCAGCGAGATGCCGAAGACACCCAGCGGGAATTGATAGAGCCTCTGGGCATAGAACAGTTGCGAGACAGCGCCTTCCCAGAGCGGATAGTCGATCTGGCGACCGAACCAGGTGAAGAACTGGCCCTTCTCGGCCGAGCCGGAGAGCCAGACGGCGATGAGGTTGTCGGCCAGCGTATTGATCTGCGTGGCGGTCAGGCCGAGGATCATCGGGCCCATCAGCAGCAGCACGCGGCGAAAGGCAGCCGACCGAACCTCCCAGGCCGGACGCACGTGCACGCCATGCGCGCGCAGCGGCGGCACTTGAATGCCGAGTTGGATCAGGCCCGCCAACAGCACGCCGCCGGCCGCGATGAAGACCTGGGTCCGCGCCGAGACATCCAGGACCCAGCCACCGAAACAGAGTGACGTGATGAGGAAGACGTTCAGCAGGACCGGTGCGACCGCCGGGGCGGCGAAGTGACGATGCGTGTTCAGGATGCCGGCCAGGATCGCGACGCAGCAGACCATGGTCATGTAGGGCAGCATCACGCCGCTCAATGCGAGCTTGAGGCGCGTGGTCTCGTAGGGCGAGAACGCATGCCAGATCCAGATCAAGATCTCGCCCGCCAGGACGATGCCGGCCGTGACGACGAAGATGACTGTGACCACCGTCAACGCCAGACTGTCGGCCTGTTTGCGGCCCTTCTCGAGTTCCTGGCTGTACACCGGGATCAACGAGGACGAAGCGGCGCCTTCGCCGAAAAGGCGACGGGCGAGGTTGGGAATCATGAAAGCGATGACCCAGCCGTCCATGACGCTGCTGGCGCCGAGGAAGAAGGCGAAGGTCATGTCGCGCACCATACCGAGGATGCGACTGAGTACGGTCAGTATGGCGATCTGTCGAAATCCCTTGATCAAACGGATCCTCCGTGCACGGCCGGCTCACTCCATCGGTCGTATCAATTCTCGATGGCGCGGGGCCACGGTGAAGGGCCGGCAGCGGCCCACGTTGTTGAGCAGACCGACGGCCATCATGTTGACGAGCAGGCTGGAGCCGCCATAACTGACGAACGGGAGGGTCAGGCCGGTGATGGGCATCAGGCCCAGCGTCATGCCGACGTTGATGGCCACTTCGACGACAAACATGGCCACGATGCCCAGCGCCAGGAGGCGCGCGAAGGGATCGGTATTGCTGCCGGCGACCTCCAGGCCGCAGGTGATGAGCAGCACATAGAGCAGCAGAAATCCGAGACAGCCGAGAAAGCCCCACTGATGCGCGATGACCGAGAAGATGAAGTCGTTGTGGCGCTCGGGCAGGAAATCGTACTTGATGAACGGCCCGCGCCCGGTGCCACTGCCCACCATGCCACCAGAGGCGACGGCGTACTTCGAGCGGACGAGGTGATATCCCCAGGTGTTGCGCCAGCGGCGCTCGTCGAACTTGCCGCCCACGAGCAATTTGGCGAGAGCCGGGCTGTCCTCAGCCTTCTGGCGGACCCATCCGCTCTGAAGCAGCACGCTGCTGACGCGGATCCGCTGGTAGGGACGCAGCATAAGCCACATGGCCGGGCTGACGAGGACCGCCAGCGCGATGACCAGCAGCAGATGCTTGATGCGCGCCCCGGCCACGAACAGCATGGCGAAAAACACGGGCATCATCAGCAGAACGGTTCCCAAGTCCGGCTCCAGCAGGATCAGCACCATCGGCAGCAGCGTCACGGCAAAGGGCACGAGTAGCGAGCGAAACCGATTGTAGTTGCTCTTGTAGCGCAGATACCAGGCCAGAGCCAGGATGTAGGCGAGCTTGCAGAACTCCGATGGCTGGATCGCGGGCAAGGAATATGAACCGAACTGGATCACGATCCATCGATACGATCCGTTTCGCTCGGGAATAAAGGGCAAAGGGACGAGGTATTTTCGCACGAGAATGATGGCCAGCAGGACCAGGACGGCCCCGTAGATCCAGTGACTGATGGCCCCCAGGCTGCGGTAGTTGATCAGATTGGCCCCGATGAAGCCGGCAAGGCCTACCAATGCGAAAACCAACTGTTTTTTCCAATATCCGGCCAATTCAGCAGTGTCGGTGGCCGGGCTGGTCTCGCGCGGGTGTCCGACCACGTAGATCGTGACGATCCCGATCACCAGCAGGGCCAGCATGCTCGCCAGCAAGCACACTCGGACCTCTAAAAGCCTTCCCTTTAAGACATTATGCATACGACCAAGATACCAAACGATGCGTCTGCCGTACAGATCCAGACGGCCGAATCCGGGCACAATACGCTCGGAACCGCCCGGAATCGCCCCCGGAAGCCGCCAGCGGCGTGCGGCCGGAAATCCAGAGAACGACTCCCTTGTCTTCTTCGTACCTCAGGGAGGTTTCTGTTGATCTTTTCCAGGACTTACGGCTGATTCGGGCCCCTGGGACGAGGCAGAGCGGGAAAACGTCGAGCGTGGGCCCCGGGCGTCCCTGCGGGTCCGGCAAAGGCCCGTTTTTCGCCATTTCGCCTTGATTTGCATGGGGATTTCTGGTAAGTTAGGGTACTATTTTAGTGTCTATGAATTGAGCCCTGTCTGAGGAAATCGGACAGGTTGGTTGCGCGGCGGAAAAAGGAGAACACGAGGGAATATCAGCATCGATCTGTGAGGTCCCTTTCACCGGGCGGGCCGGAGCGTACGATGAATGCCTGCCGGAGTGTCACGCCGTCATTGAGGCAATTGCTTGCGAGAGCAAGAAGAAAAGAGAAGAGAAGAGGCAACAAGAACCAAGATGGAGCGGAGTTCTGGACTCTGCGAAGAAGAGAAGAGAAAGGAAGGTCTGACTATGAAGAGACTGAGTGTACTGCTGGTGGTGCTCCTGCTGGTCGGGTCGGCTCGCGCCGACGTGCGGATCATCGTCGAGCCCAACGAGGGCATGGCGGACATCAACTACGAGACCGACGGCGAGAAGGTGCGGGCCTTCGCGCTGGACGTCACCGTCGACACCGGCACCATCATCGACATCACCGGCTTCATCCGCGGCGAGAGCACGGCCGAGAACCCGGGCTACGGCATCTTCCCGGCCAACTTCGGTCGCTACATCACCGTCGATCCCGAAACGGGCGAAGTGGAGGCCTGGGACATCGACGACTACACGCCGGTGGCCGATCCCTGTGATCCCGGCGCGCTGGGCGGGCTCGGCACCGAAGGCATCACCATCGAAATGGGCGCCTTGTACTACCCAACCGACGACGACTCACCCAACGCTCCGCCCAACAGCGGCACGCTGTGCACGCTGATCCTCAGCGACGTCGCAGCCGTGACGGTGAGCCCTAACGAGGCTCGCGGCGGCATCGTGCTGACGAATCCCGAGGACATCGCGACGGTGGACCTGACCGGCGCCGAAGCGATCCTCGTCGGAGGCGAAGACGGCATGCAGGAGATGGCGACGATGTCCACCGGCAGCAGTGGTCTGTTGGCGCCGAGCCATCCGGACTACGCCGAGTGGGTGGCGGTGGGCCAGCCTGCCTGCTGGGCCTATCCGCGGCAGTGCCACGGTGACGCCGACGGCGCTCTGGAAGGCAACGCAGAGACCGGGTTCTCCTATGTCGGCCCGGCGGACCTCGAGGTTCTCACCGCCGCCTGGCAGGTGAAAGAGCCACCGTTCGGTCCGGGCATCGCTTCGATCCAGAACGGCATCTGTGCCGATTTTGCGCGGGACCAGGAAGGCAATGAGACGACCGGGTTCTATCGCGTCGGTACAACCGACCTGAATCACCTGGTCCAGAACTGGCTCGTCAAAGAGGCACCGAACGGTCCAGGCGTCCCCGGCGATTGCGGTGGCAATCTGATTCCGTAATCGAGCTTTCCGTCGCGCCGGTGCTTGCCGGTCGGTGGTTCGATCCCGATTGCAGAAGTGTAAGCCAAAGGCTTGCCCTTTTCTTTGCGCTTGCCGAGGTTGCGGCGATTCGGTAAGCTTCGATCCGCTTGGCATTGACCGATTTGAAAAGGATTGAAGTCGTGCGAATTGCGTTGGCAGCGTGCTTCTGCGTCATTGCCCCCCTGTTATCAGCCGGGTGTCGCACCGAGAGGGAAAACGCGCGCGGTGTGAACGTCGTGATCGAAGAGCCGGGAACCTTTCCGGCCGCCCTGGCCGGCCGCTGGCGGGCGGATCGCGATGGCTGGGAATTCGTCTTCGCTGCGGACGGGCGCGTCGTCTCGGCCGTGCTGGGCCTGGGACGGGTGGAGATCACGCCGGGGCATTCAGTGACACTGCCGACCCGCAGCGGGGGCGAAAGCGTCTTCGAGCCCGGCGAATGGATCGTCCACTACGTGCCGCAGAGCCGGCAGCTCACCGTGAACATCACCCTGGAGCACGTGCGCATCGACATGGCCGGGACGATTCTCGAAGGCAACTCCACCGATGTATTCTCCGGAGCCATCGCTCCGGCTGATGGCGTGTGGCAAGTCCAATGGACGGCGTTCAGCCACTACACGGTTCAGGCGCCGGGCCGGCCCACCCAGGAACTGTCGACCGACGAGACCTACGGCGAGACCAAGGCACTGACCTTCCGGAAAGTACCGGAGGAATGACTAGTTCCGGCGCTGCCGCTTGACCCTCTCGTATTCCAGGATCTCGACGTATTGACTGAGTTCGAGAGCCGCGTCCCTTTCGCCCCT
>CP070782.1:392589-395724 GCA_020346325.1 Phycisphaerales bacterium | reverse complement strand
GTCCGCCACCGGCATTGGGATCGGCCGCTGCGGGTGCGGATTCGGCCGCCGGCTGGGACCCTGTTGTTTCGTCTTGTGCCTCTGTGGAAGCTGCGGGGGTCGCCGCCTCGGCTTCATCGGCCGCCGGCTCCTTGTCCTCCAGCAGGTCCGACTGGGCCATGGTCAGGTACTTCGCCTTCCAATCCGGGATCTCGTACACCCAGCCCCGATGGCGCAGTGTGAGTCTCTGGGCCGCCTCCTGGGCTTGAAGCTTCTCATCCTTCTTCTTCAATTCCTCTTCCGACTCCACCTGCCCCTTGGTCATGGTCACCGGCGTAGTGTCGGTAAACTTGGCATCCAGCTTGGCGTAGGTTTTTTCGCCTTTGTTGGCCAGTCGGAGGCGGTACTGGGTCGAGTCGTCGGCCAGGCAGACGTACAAATGGTCGAAGTTCAAATCATCCAAGGCATCCGGCGTGTTGACATCGTCGAAGCGCAGGCTGTTCAACGCCCCCAGGACACTCTTGGCGTCACTGTCCTTGAGCGTCTTGCCGGCGGGCAGGCCGTCCATTTCCACACCGTCACCCTCTGCCGTGGATCGCAACGTGTACGGACCGTTCGGGGTCGTCACCGTCACCTCGTTGACATCCGCGCGCTCGACCGAGACGATCTCCTGGTCGACGTATTCCAGCGGCCCGCTGCGAAACCACGGTGTGCTTTCGGCCAGATAGACGGCGTCCTGGTCCGCCAGACGGACATAGGTGCCCTGCCCCTCTTCCACGGACTTGCCCACGATGGCCCCCGTCAGGAGCGAACCGTCGGCCTTGAAAAGCTTGATGACGTTCTTGGCCTTCTCTTCGGTGACCTCGAGGTCTTCATGGTTCTTGGGATTGTCTGTGTAGAGTTCGGTGGTCTTGATGTCGAGACACTTGGTGATCAGATCGTTCAACTGTTTGGTGTCGGCCGGGTAATTGGCCTTGTTCGTCACCACGAACCGCCCTTCCTGGCGTACGATCTTCGTGGCCTCGTCGCCATGGCCGACCTCGATGCTGGCGATCTCGCTCGTTTCCAGGCCTTGGATCAGATGCGCCGGCCCGGAGGGCGCGACGCGTGATCGGTTCGACCAGTGCGACTGGACAACCGCCCATACCACCATAATTGCTGCCACCAGGGCCAACTTGCCGAGTGTCTGGTTACTCATCCACGTACTCCTATCGTATTGACGACTTACGATTTACTATTCGCGACTCAGGCCGCGGCCCAGCGGAGTAGACGCAGGCTGCGTCCGTTCGCAATCGTAAATACCAAATAGTAAATAGTAAATTCCTACGCATCGCTGGCATGACTGATATAGTGCCGTCTTCGGGCTCCCCGCCAGATGCCCAGCACCACGGCGATCACCATGATCACGCCGGGCACGGCCGCCATGTTGAGCTTGCGCAGGGAATTGCCCAACTGCTCGATACGTTCGCGCCGCTCGGCTTTCACCTCGCGCAACTGCCGCTCGGCCTCGCGGATCTTCAACTCCAGATCGCGCTTCTTCTGGATGATCGTGCTGCCGATGACCTCCTGGGCTTCTTCGCCCTTGGCCCCCGCGACCAGTTGCTGCAACTCCTGGTTGAATCCTTCGATCTGGGCGTTGATCAGCGCGATATCCTCGGCGGTCTCCCGCTCAGCTTCCTGCTCGATCTTGTCGACGACGGTGAACGGACGTTTGAAATTGCCCCGCGAACGGATCGAGATCAGATCACCCGAACCGCTGAGGTCCTCGATCGCATTGACCAGCAAGGCACTGTTGTCACCCACGACAATCTTGCCGAAGAAGGACGGCGCGTAGGCTAGCTGATCCCAGAGGAAGTCCACATCGGAGAACACCACCACGGCACAGTCTTCGGAGGCTTCCTCGAGGCCCGTGACGTGCTTGGTGACCGTGCTCGGTCCGTTGGGGTCTTCGTCCGCGTCACCGTCGTCCTCTTCGGCCGGCACCTCGACCTCGATGCCCTCCGGAAAACTGCTGGGGAATCGCCCGGTGAGCAGATAGCCCATCGCCACCGGTTTGTTGCCGTCCATGAAATGGCCCATGAGCTTGGCCGGATCGGGGAACATCAACTCGAAGGAACTGCTCACCTTCCAGCTATTGCCGCGATCGGTCGTCGTCAGCAGCGGCGTCCGCTCGATCGCCCCGGCCTCGTCCTTCTCCTCGACACCTTCGACGGCATTGGGATCGTCAGCACCGCCCTGCCGGCCCGGCGACGCCGTCTCCTGGAGGACACCGGCAAACAGCACGCGGACCTGATTGAGATCCGTGGTGATCGCGTTGTCCGTGTTGAAGCAGCCCGGCTGGAGTCCCAGAAAGCCCATGATCGGCTCGACCCGCTGGTTCTGTCCCATCGGCGCTTCCAACACCAGCGATCGGTCACCCGCAAACGTGTTCGCGGGCATGGCCAGGCCCCAGGTGCGGAACAACCGATCCAGATCGGAGCTCTGCTTCTGGGCGGTCATCTGCATGGGGTTGCGTTCGGGACGATCCGCCATACAGTGCGGGTCCACGCAAATGATCGTACGACCGCCCTCCAGGATGAACTGATCGATGGCGAACTGCGTTTTCTCGGGCAGGTCCTTCGGATGGATCACCACGAGAATGTCCACATCATTGATGTCGTTGACGTCGGTCGAAACTTCCGACACCTCGTACGACTTCTTGAGTTGCTCGACGATCGTCCAGGAGGGTTTGGGCTGCTGGCCCTGCATCCGCATCATCTGGGCCATGTAGCCGCTCACGTCCTCGCCCATCACCGGCAGCGAACTCATGATGCCGACGCGCGTCTTCTGCCGAGTGATGGCGGTGTCGATCAGATAGCTGATGTCGTACTCAACGAAATTCTGTCGATCGGGCGAGAAGAACGGGATCGTCTTCTCGACGCCGAACTGCGTCTGCACCACCAGCCCGAAGAAGAAGTTCTCTTCTTCCGTGATCGGAAAGCGCCGCAGTCCCACTCTCAGAGCTTGCTCTTCCTCGTCCGAGAAGGGGCGGGGGTCGATCACCTCCAGTTCGACGGTGCCCTTCGAGGCCGCAACGTATTCCTCCAGGAGAGCCCGAACGAACTCGTAATAGTTGTTGAAGAAGCGAATCTGATCGGGCCCCTTCAACGCCGCAGT
>CP070782.1:389850-392489 GCA_020346325.1 Phycisphaerales bacterium | reverse complement strand
CCGCTGTGCGTGATCGACTGCTCGGCGAACGGTTCCTCCAAGTAACCGACAGTGGAGCCGGTCTCATTGACCCAGCCGTCAAGCCAGGAATCGTAGATGCGATTGTCTTCGTCATCGTAGCTCTCGAAGTCGTCGACGACCAAATACTCCTGCGTGGCGAAATCCCAGACGGCCGCCGTCCAGGATTCGGTTTCCTGGACCGCCGTGAGCTGCCAGTAGTACGTCGTCGCGAGATCCAGCGCGCCGGGCGTGTAGCTGGTTCCGGTAACGGTATCGACCACAGGCAACGCTGCGGGATCGGTGCCGAAGGACACCTCATGCGAAGTTGCATCGCGGCCGGCTCTCCAGGCCAGGTCTGTGTTGACGCTGACGTTCGCGGCTCCGTCGGCCGGCTCCGGTTCGCGTGCCGACGCGGGAATGTACATGAAGCGGACTTCGCTGAGTCCGTACTGGCCCATCATGCCGTAGCCACTGTTAACGGTGATTCTGACGTACTTGGCCGGCACTCCGCCCAGATCGACGGTGGTGTTGGCCTCGTAGGTTGACTGGGCGGTCGCCTGGGCGAATACGGCGTCACCCAGCGTCATCCACTCGACGCCGTCGGTGGAGTAGTCGATGGTGACGTCCTTGAGGCCAAAGCCCAGGATCAGCTCGAACTGCACGTTGTAGTTCCAGACCAGCAGTTCGTGCAGTTTGTAAACCTGGTCGAACTCGTACTGGATGTAGACGGGATCGGCGCCGGGAACACCCAGCCACATGTCTCCACTGGCCGTGGAGTGCTGGTCCAACTCGTTCAGGCCGGAGCCGTTGACTGTATTTTGGGGACCGGCCGTATCTTCGGAGGTCGCGTTACTGGTGGCAATGATGTTCTCAATGGGATAGGCGAAGGGCTCGGCGGTGAAGCTCCAGGTCTCACCTTTGAAGATCGTGTTATCAGGCGCCCCGTTAACCTCGTCGATGCGCCAATAGTAGGTGACGCCGAATTCGAGCACGCCCTCCGGATCGTAGGTGTTGGCAGTCTGGTTCTCACTGACCAGAACGCCCAGCGGGTTGCTGCGGGAGGCGGTGTTCACGTCCTCGAACGAAGTCCCAAAGTAGACGTCGTGTGTCTCTGCCGTCATCCCCGAGGCCCACACCAGCACGGCATCCGGTGGCACATCCACGGCACCATCTTCCGGGCTGGGATCCGCCGCGAGCGAGGGGTCGGCCAATCCGACCACATTATTGACCCAGTTGGCGATGAACTCCGCACAGGTCAAGCCTCGGTCGTCGATCCAGTTGCCACCTGCACCTTGGTTTATGATCGCCAGGTAGCCGCCGGTCTCCGTGTTGTGAAGAACGACGGGGTCGGCATATGTGCCGCCTGAATTCTGCGCGAAGACCGCTGCCACTTCCCAGGGGGCTACAACAGAACTGAGTTGAACGGGTCTATCGGATGTGACCGCGTTGAGGCTGGGCAGGTATTCCGAGCCGGCTGCTGTGACCTCCATTACTCCTTGTCCACCGCCTGCGATGATAGCAGAGGAAAGGTCAAGGATGTTCGCGGCACCGGTTCCGGCGTTATCCGCCCCCCGCGAGCCGCCTTCGTACGTGCAGTAGGCGAACCAGTCGCCGACATTGATGATCATGTTTCCGTTGTCGAGCCACGTTTCGGCGCGCGAGCCGTCCGGTTCCTGGTTCGGGTTGGGGTACAGGACACTTGGCGTACATCCGTTGAGCCAGATGATGTCCAGCTCACCGTCATCGGTATTCTCGTCGACCCAGGCGCCAAAGGCATCAAACTGGTCGTCGCCGAACTGCTGGATGTCCTTGAACAGCACTCCAGTTTGGGCAATTATGGTCTCGACGTCGTCGAATTGCGATTCATCATACCAGCCGTCGGTGTTCCACTGCCCGACGTAAAACGCGATGTCAGAAGCCATCGCCGCCGTGCTCAATGCCAACGCGACAACGCATATCAATGCTACCTTCTTCATTTTCTTTCCTCCTAGTTCCGGCTGAAAACTGGTTGGAAATCTGGCCCCGGCCACACACCGAGGCGCTGTCGCTCTGCGATCGAGCCGGACGACGCGCTAGCGTCGCACTTCCCGGCCGCAGCGGCTCCGTGCAGCAGTCTCCCTCCAGGTCTTAGGAGCCCGGTCATCTCTGTGCGTGCTCACCTCCTTTCCAGCACAATGTGCCTGACAAGCAAGGGATGGAGGATCGTGGGCAGGGCGGTACTCGGGCGCCCCCATTTAGCGTTCGCCGTATACCCGCACCACACCTTCATCAGAGCCTCTAGGTCCGATTTGCTGTGTGCTCTCCAACCTGGCCCGTGTCTGTCGGGCGTCGTTGCCGGTGGTCCGTAACGACGCCAATCAGGACCGAAAACGCGTGCCTCCGAATACCTTTATGTATATCATTCGGCGGCTGCCTCGGCAAGCGATTTTCCGGCCAAGCCCCGGTTTTGTATGGGTATTTGGCGGTTGCGTCTTTAGCGTTGGACGTCGGAAGCGAAGCGCGGCCCGATCGGGGCCGCGGCTCCCGATGGGAGTTCCCATAAGGACGCTTGAGCAATGTTGTTACGGCTGTCGGGCGTGATCAGTCAGCCCGGCCCGGGGAAGGGGACGCCTCCTGCCAGTTGGCAGGGTCGTTGCCGT
>CP070782.1:385431-389750 GCA_020346325.1 Phycisphaerales bacterium | reverse complement strand
TCGCAGTGTCCGGGGCGAAGCGGCGGTGCCTTATCCGGTCCAGTTCAAAACGGCCGGGACAGGTGGCACGACCCGAGCCGCAGTGGCGAGCCCGCAGGCCAACGCGCAGGCGGTTGCGAACTTGCGCGAAGCCATCGACACCCAGTACTCGTACAAGGACCTGCGCGGGCTCGATTGGGCGGACCTGTTCGCCAAATACACGCCGACACTGGAGGGCGCCAAAAATGCGGCGGCGTTCGCCGAGACCGCGGCCAAACTGCTCGGCCACGCGCAGGATGTGCATATCTGGGTCGAGGTTGGCGGTACGACCGTACAACCCTTCACGCGAGAAATCACCCGCAACTATAACCTCGATACGTTGGCCAAAGTCGTTCCCCAGTTCCGCAAGCGCAGCGCCGTGGTCTATACGGGCCGCTTCGACAACGGTGTGGGATACCTGCGGATCGACAGTTGGAGCCAGAAGCACGCGGCCGCCCTCGAACAGGCGTATGTGGCCATTTGGGAATTCTCCGAGGCGCCGGGATTGATCGTCGACGTCCGACCCAATGGCGGGGGGGCTGAGCCCCTGGCCCAGGAGATCGCGGGCTGCTTCATCGACGAACCGGCGGTCTACGCCAAACACGTCTACCGCGCCCCCGATGCGGCGAACCGATCCAATCAGCCGCAAGAGCGCGTCCTGCAGCCCAACAAGCGCCGGCCCAAGTATCGCGGCAAAGTCGCCGTCCTGATGGGCCCGGCCAACATGAGTAGCTGTGAAGCCTTCCTGCTCATGATGAAACAAGTGCCGGGCTGCAAGCTGGTCGGCGCGACCTCGTACGGTAGTTCGGGCAATCCCAAGCCCGTCGATCTGGGCAATGGCGTCACCGTGTCTTTGCCCTCGTGGAAAGCACTACGTCCGGACGGGACCTGCTTCGAGGGGCAGGGCATCGCCCCGGACATCGCCATCCGCGTGGCACCAACTGAGTTGGAGAGGGCCGATCCCGTGCTCCAGGCCGCCCTCCTTCTCGTCGGCAGACGCTGAAGCGGCGCGTTTCGCCGGTTGCGAGATCGCTCTTGTCGGCGTATGATTTCCGGCTGGTGCCGTGAGGTCATAAACCATCCCGAATAAGGACGAGGTAGAATTGATGCGGTTTCCCGCACGCGCTCCACATCGTTTGCCCATCTGGACGTTGTCGTTCGCTCTGTCCGTCATTGCCCGGCCCGTTGACGCCTGGGCAGATTCCGAGACGCTGCGCAAACCCGTGCCGATCAACATGGCCGAGGCGATCATTGAACCGTTCTGGATTCCCGAGTTAAGCGGCCTGAGGAAATGGAAGGTCGACCCGGGTGACGATCATGGGCTGCGGATCAGGCAAAGCTGGAGCGCGGTTGATTTCGAGTGGGCTTCGAAGCCCAAGACCGGTCCGGCGCTGCGCCTCAGCCGCGCCATCAACGTCGATTGCTCGGATTACGACCGGCTCCTGGTCCGTCTGGCACCGCCCAGAGGGTCCATTGTTCGCGTCACGGCCCGGACAGACAAGGGACAGCGTCTCTTCGTCTCCGGGCCGGCCACCGAGAGACGGGCCGAATATGCGCTCGATCTGAACGGGGCGCAGCGAATCGATACGCTCACGCTGGAGATTGAAGCAGGCAGCGACGGCAACGCCGCCGGCTGGTTGCGTTGGATCGGGCTCCAGAGCACGGCACGTTTGAAGGACTACTTCGAGCAGTGGGACTTCTCGGGAATGCGGTGGGAGGCGTACCTGCAGCCCGAAGGTTTCACACCTGATTTCCAGCCGCGCTACGGCATCTTTCTGACGTCGGAAGAACTGGCCGAACGGCGCGCCCAGCACGAGCAAGCCATGAAGAAAGACGGCGCGTCGACGTACACCCACCAAGTGGCGGCTTCTCGCGCCTACGAGCCGGAGAAGGGGATTCACGAGTTCGTCGACAGCGGGGGCCGGACGAGTTCGCACAGCCGCGTGCGTGACGAATTCCAGCCGCGCTTGCCCGGCAATCCCGATCTCGCCATTGCAGGACTCGTTGTGCGCGATGCGGAAGCGCTGCGCGTGGCGGCGCGCTGTGCGTTGAGCTTGGCGATGAGCGAGCACTGGGACACGGGATTCATGTCCAGCCTGCCCGGCAGTGCCTGGGAGGACCGAGTGTTTCGCCGGTCGTATACCGCTGAGGACATCGCCATGATCCTGGACCTGGCGGGCGAGATCTTCACCGATGCGGGCCGGACCTACCTGATGCGCCGGCTCGCCGAGGAAGGGATCGGGCCCATCAATTACGTCGCCTGGCGGCATGAATACATCTTCCACTGCAACCAACTGGCCTATTTCAACACGGGTCGAATGTACGCGTACTTGGTTCTCGAACGCGAATGGCCCCGCGTCAAGCCTTACACTGACCTCGCGCTTCGCGACGGGATCGACAATCTTGAGACCGTAATCGAGCCGGACGGCGGCTCCCTGGAAGGTCCTGGCTATCTCAATCCCACGATCCGGGAGAACTACCACGCACTGAAGCACTACGCCCGGGCCCGGGGGCTGAACCTTTTCGAACTGATCCCGCCGGTCCTCCAGCGGACTGCCAACTACGCCGCCGTCGTCGCTTCCACCACCAGCGACGACGTCATCCCCGTCTGCGATTCGGGTTCGAGCTTCCGCAACGACACGCTCGACATCCTCACGGAGTTGGTGCCCGACAGCTACTGGACCACACTCTATCACAAAAAGCAGATAGCCAAGAGCGTCTCGCCCACAGTCAAGCCCGGCCCGGCCTTGCCGGCCTACATTGCCTTGCCCGAGATCGGCTACCTCGCCTCAACCCGACCGCTGGCCGAGCATTTGGTCAAGATCCTGATCATGGGCAACAAGGCTGGCGCCGGCCATACACACGAAGACAAGGGCAGCTTCGTGCTCGAATACGCCGGTCAGGCATTCGGCATGGACTTGGGGATTGGCGACTACGGCGATCCCGTCCACGTCACCTACAAGCATTGCCAGCGTCACAACATGCTCGTGCCGGTCGGGATGACGGATCGTGCCGCCCCGGCTAACCCGCTGCCGTTCGACGTCAAACCGACGGGCGCAGGCGACGAGCGAACCTTCCACGCGCGCATCGATGCCACCCCGGGCTGGAACGGATACTACAAAAAGTGGGTGCGCACCTGGGACTCACCCACACCCGATACGCTGACGATTCGGGACGAATACGAGCTGGGCAGAGGTAGCGGCGTCGAATTCTACTGGCAGACGCACCTGCCCGTCGAGAAGACAAACAGCGGCATTACGATTCGAGGCGATAGAGGCTTGGCGATCCTGACCATCCCGGCAGGCTGCACGCTCCGCCTCGACCAGCTCCCGCTGGCCGAAGGGGGGCATCACACGCGCATCGCCATCTGCAAACCAGCTACGCAAGGCTCGCTGGAAATAGCCGTGAAGCTACGTCCCAGAGCGACCTCGGCTGTTGACCGACCTGCAACCCCCTGATATCCTGCCCTCCGAAGGAGGATGTCAATGCTGGTCGGCACGATGACAGCCCAGATTTATATGCACGGGATCGCCTCTCTCAAGGAGAAGCGCGGGATCGTCAAGAGTCTGATCGGCCGGCTCCAGAGCCGCTTCAATATCTCGGTCTCCGAGGTCGATCAGCAGGACAGCCGCAGCAGCGCCGTGCTCGGCATCGCCGTGGTCTCCAACGACTCGCAGTTCATCGACAAGCAGCTCGACAACGTCCTGAACTTCATGCGCCGCGACGGCCGCTTCTACCTCGGCCAAGTCGACCGCGAAATCTTCTCGTGAGGAGCCAATAGCCACACATACTGACAAGAAACCCAACGAGGAAGCGAGCAACCAATGACCGAAGAAGAATCCCCCATCGTAGATCGCCTGGCCGATCCCAATAGCCTCCTGGGCATGCTCCAGCGCGGCCGTGGCAAAGGCTATCTCCTGGCGCTGGAGAAACCGCCCGCAGAGGTCTGGCCCCTTCTCTTCGAATGCGTGACAAACGATCCCAGAATGGACATCGATGTCGAGGACCGGGAGGACTACTACGCCGCCTTGATGCTGGCTACCGGAATGGACCTGAAGCCACTGCGGTCGCATCTGAAGCAGTACGACGGTCTGGGCCAAAGCAGCTTCCTCCATCCGTGGCTCCCGTTGGCCACATTGGCCTGCCTAATGAATGACAGCGGCCAGGCCCTCGATATCTTGCGAGATTACGTCGCCTATGGACTCGAGTGGCTCTGGGCGATTGAAATCCTGCACCGCACGGTTTCCCGGGATGCCTTGGAAGGTATTGCGGAAATGCTGGAGGGGCGGATCGCGCGCGAT
>CP070782.1:381460-385331 GCA_020346325.1 Phycisphaerales bacterium | reverse complement strand
GCCGCCCATGCCACCCATGCCGCCCATGCCGCCCATCATGCCGCCGCCCATCATGCCGCCACCCATGCCGCCCATCATGCCGCCGCCCATGCCGCCCATGCCGCCGCCCATGCCGCCACCGAAGCCGCCGCCGGTGCCGCCGGTACCGCCGGTGCCGGTGCCGTCTCCTTGCGGGACCTCACCCAACTGGCGGGTACCAAACTGCTGCCAGCCATAAAGCATTTGCATGAACATCGGGGAGAACTGGAAGTTCGCCGGCGCCTGGACCAAGTCGGTGATATCGTAGACCCGCGTCTCCATCTTCTTGGCCGGCAGGGAATCGATGGTCGCGACCGTGATGACACCGCGGTTGACGACGTAGTCCAACTGGGTGAAACCACCGGCCACGGCGTTGAGCAGGTTTTCCAGGGCCGTGCCCAACTGTACGTCGGGCAGGCCGTCCATGTCGATGGCTGTGGTCGGTTCGATATCGGCGTTGTCCAGCAGGTCCTTCCAGAGAACGACGATATTCACTGGTTCGCTCGCCGCATTGCGCAGGTAGTCGATCGCCTCACTCAAAGGCATCTCCGGGCTGAGCATCGACAGATCGACGGTTTCGTCGAGCAGCAGATAGACTCTCTCGTTAGCCGGGTCCAACCCAACGGCCTTGTCCGGCTGACGCGTCGGTTTCTCAACGATCTCGCGCCAATTCTTGGGATAGCGGACCTCTTCAGCGTAGGGAATCCCCGCCTCGTCCGTGCTCAGAAAAATATCGCCCTTCTGTTGGTCGTGCAGTTTTTCCTGGTCGATCTGCTTGCGCATGAAGATCATGTCTTCGAGCTGCTGTTTAAGCGTCAGCGCTTCGTCGTGCAACGGCTCGATAGCCAGCAGGCTCTCGACCTGGCCCAGCGATGCTTCGTAACGCTGTTCTTTCCAGTAGGCCTTGGCTCGAGCCATCAACTCATCGATCTTATTCTGCCGATCGATCTCGGCCTGATCCCGCAGACGTTGCTGTTCCTCGACGGCCTCCAGCCGCCTCTGCTCGGCCATCTGCCGTTCACGCTCGGCCTCCGCGTCCCGGATCTCCGTCAGAACACTCGTGAGACGCTCACTGTACTGCTTGTACAGATCGTCCCCCAGATGGAGTTGATTCAGATTCACCACGCGAAAAGCGTCGTCGATGGGCTCGCGGGCGGTCTCGAACTTACCCTGGGCCATCTGCTTCTGCGCTTCGTTGACGGCATCAGTAGCCACCGCCTGCGCATGACTGCGAATGATGTTTCGTCGGCGATTGATCACCGCAATGAAGCCGCCCTGCTCACCACCGCCGGGGCTCAGATCTGTCGGGGTCGTCGCCGGTGCTGCCGCCATCGGTGTGGCATTGGCCATCAGCCGGTCGATCGTCGCAATATAATCCTCGGGCCGCTTGCCCTCAGGAGCCGTATACAGGCCGCTGCGAGCCACTTCGGTGAAGCCCTCCCGGGCCGCCGCCAACTCGCCCTGGGAATAGAGTTCCCAACTGCGATTGTACAATTGCTCGACGCGCTGTCTCTCGCCCTGGGGGCCTCCGGCGTCCGGCGTCGCCGCAACAGGATGCAACGTCGGCATGCCTGCCAAGGCCACGACCGGTTCATCCGGCAGAACCATCGGCTGAGCCGACGTTGCGGCCGCTTCGCCACGTTCCATGTCGGCCAGGTAACCCCGAATCGTCTCGGCCATCGCCCCCGGCATCAGCCCGCTCCGCAGGACCTGTCGGAATCCGGTCCGGGCCGTTTCGAAGTCCCCAGAATGGTAGGCCTTGACACTCTCGTAGTACAGGTTGGCAATGCGGTTCTTGAAACGCTCGAGGGCATCTCCGGGGCGCGACTCCGTCTGCGGATCACTCGCCTCGGACGGCGTGGCATCGGCGCGCGCAAGGGCGCCATCGGCAGCCGGCGCTGCCGTTTCGGTCCCGCGCAGGGTCGTCGCAATCGCGTCCCGCTCTTTCTGCGTCAGGAATTCACTGTCCTGGATCGCCTCAAACTGCGTCCGCGCCTCGGCCGTCTGGCCTTCAGCCAGCAGCCGCTGGCCGCTCTGCCGAGCCGCCAACACGCGCTTGCGTTCGATCGCGGCCAAGCTGGCCTTCTCCAACATCGATTCCAGCTTACGCTGTTCCAACGGTTCGAGGACCCCCCCGTAGCTCTGGGCCATCCGGAAGGTCTTCTCCGCCTCGACGTAGTAGCCTCGCTCGTATTGCTCGGTTCCGACGCGCATGAAATACTGCACCAGATGCTGCATCATGTCGTCATCACTACCTTGTCCGCTCTGCGATGGGCCCACCTGGGCGAACACGGTCGCGGTCAGCAAGATCGATGCCAGGACAATCGACACGGACCCCCCCCGCAGAGTTTTCGCGAATACACTTGGCCTGTCCAAAACCTAACCTCCTGCCTACAAAAACATCACCCTCTTACGGAAAACCTGCTACAATTGCTGCTCATTTACAACCTCCAGATGAAGGGTACAGGCTAGAATTATTAGTGTAATCTATTAAAATAGCCAATTTTATGCAAGGGAAAAATCTCCCCCCAATCCCCTTGGCCGATAAAATCTAACGGCACTGACACGAAAGGCCAAGTCATGTCACAATCACCCGGAATTTGGGAGACGCGAAAAGAACCATTGGTGATAACATGGAAAAGCACGCATTCAATGTTTTCGCAAATATAAACAATATGGCATCAGAACCCCTCATTTTAGCGGTCGAAACATCGAGCCGGATAGGCTCCGTCGCGATGGCGAAGGGGGCCCGATTACTAGGGCAATCGACGTTCTCGGCATCGCTGCGCCACAGCGCCGAAATCTTCCCCGCCATCGCCAGCCTCTTGGATCGCTTCGGCCAGACCCCTGCCGACATCGCTCAAATCCATATTTCGATCGGCCCGGGCAGCTTCACCGGACTGCGCATCGCCGTGGCTGCCGCCAAGAGCATGCATCTGGCCGGTTCGGCCCAGATCGTCACCGTAGACTCCCTGGACACAATCGCCGCCAATCTGACGGACGCAGCAACCGACTCATCGATTCAAGATAATCGCCAGGATCGACTTCGCCCCGACCGTGTCGCGACGATTCTCGATGCCAAGCGAGGTCAGTTCTTTGTGGCCGTCTACGAGCGAACCAGTCCGGACGAACAATTACGACCCCAGACCGAAGACCCGGGCTACCGGATACCGGCGGCCCCGGGGGGCCTCTGGCGCAAGGTTCTGCCCGATTGCCTGATGAACGCCGGGGAGTTCCTGGATCGGTTCGCATCCGAGAGCAATCCCGTAGCCGTCCTGGGCGACGGGCTGCTCCACCACCGCGACTCCTTCAAAGCCAACGGTGTCCGCATACTCGACGAAGCCTGCTGGAGTCCCCACGCCGTCCAGGTCCACCGCCTCGGCTACCAGAAGGCGCAAGCCGGCCGCTTCGCCGACCCGCTGACCCTCACCCCTTTCTACCTGCGCCGCCCCCAGGTGACCCTCCGCAAGAACGCCACGCCGACGGCAAACTCGCCGTAAGACCGCACCGGGATTCAGAAACCGTGTCATGCCGGTAGCCAATTTGTGACTCAAGCCACCGGCTCGTTGAAGCACGGGAACACTCGTTCGGGTCACGGTCCGACATCACCCAATACCGGGAAAGAACATCTTCATGCCACAGACGACGATGGCGCGATTGTGCACGCAAGCAGACGAGTACGCCGCGACATTCTTCCTTCCGGTCGCTTTGCTCTATGCCGTGACGGACGGCCTCTATATCCTCGGCGTGCACGGACCATTGCGCCAACAAACGTCGCCGGTGATCATCGAACAGCCCGTGCCTACGGGCGTCGACGCTCTGGAGTCGTGGGTCGAGTCTTATTTGATTCAAG
>CP070782.1:373968-381360 GCA_020346325.1 Phycisphaerales bacterium | reverse complement strand
TAATCAGCCTCGGACGTGGCGGTCGACGTGTTGTCGTAGAACAGCGGCATTGACTGGCTGCCACTGTTGACAATCGTCTGCTCGGCAAACGGCGCCTCGAAATGGCCCACCGTCGAGCCGGTCTCGTTGACCCAGCCGTCGAGCCAGGTGTCATAGATGCGATTGTCCTCGTCGTCGTAGCTCTCGAAGTCATCCACAACCAGGAATTGTTGCGTCTCGAAACTCCAGACGTCGCCTTCCCAGAGGCTGATCGCCTCGGCCTCGTTGACCTCGTCGATCCTCCAGTAGTAGGTCGTTTCGAGATTCAGGGCACCGGGATCGTAGCTGGCCACGTCGGTAGTGTCCGTCAGCGTCAGGGCCTCGGCATCGGTGCCAAAGTAGACGTCATGCGCGGCGGCTTCGCGGCCGGCGCGCCAACTCAAGACCGAATCGACGCCGACATTGGTGGCGCCGGCCGCCGGCTCCGGCTCTCGCGGCACGACCGGAATCTGAAGGAAGCGCACTTCACTGAGACCGTACTGGGGCAAACTGCCGTAGTTGCTGTTGACCGTGATCTTGACGAACTTTGCGGCCACGCCGGCCATATCCACCGCCGTATTGGCGACATAGTCCGCACGGGCGGTTGCCTGGGCGAATTCCGCGTCGCCCAAAACCATCCACTCGGCGCCGTCCTCCGAATACTCAATGGTCACGTCCTTGACACCGAACCCGAGGACCGGCTCGAACATGACGTTGTAGTTCCACACCAGCATCTCATACAGCTTATAGACGCGGTCGAACTCGTATTGCAGCCAGACCGGCTCGGCCCCCGCGACGCCCAGCCACATGTCGGTGCTGTCAACCGAATGCTGATCGTCGTCGTTGAGCCCGGAACCATCGACGGTGCGCTCCGGCCCGACTCCCGGATCGGAGGCTGCGTTGCTGCTGGCAACCACGCCCTCGATCTCATAGGCAAATGGTTCGACGGTGAAGCTCCACACCTCGCCGTGGTAGATGCTCCCGTCGGTCAGGACTTCATCGACGCGCCAGTAATAGGTTTGCTCGAATTCGAGACGCCCGACATCCAGGGTGGTGCCGGATTGTCCCTGGCTGAGCAGCAGGTCCATGGGGTTACTGCGACTGGCGCTGTTGACATCCTCGAAACTGGCTCCCAGATACACGTCGTGCGCCGTCACTTCCTCGCCCGGTTCCCAACTGACGATCAGATCGCGGGGCACGTCAACCGCCTCGTTCTCCGGACTCGGCGTATGGGCCGATTCGGCCGGCGTGCGACTCATGACCGCAACGCCCAGCATGTTCCCACCGTGGCCCTGCGTGTTGCCGAAGATCGTGGTGATGCCGGCCTTGACGTCGAGAGCAAAGACGGAGAAGTACTGGTCGATGTCCCCATCGGCGCTCTCGTCGATGCCGACATCGAGACCCGTATCAACGAAACCCAGATCGCCGAGCCACGGCATCCCATCAATGTTGGGTACCACATCCTTGTCGCCGCCCGGCTGCCCACCCATGCGGTTGTCCACTAACACGTAGACCGTGGCATTTCTCGAGATGGTGAGATCCAGCTCGTAAGCGGACTGGTTCTTGTTGTCGTTGGCCAGCATGACGTACTCGGCGCCGATCAACGATTCCGGTATTTCGACGTAGATGTGGGTCCGGTCCACAAAGGTCAGCGCCCCTTCATCCAGCAGGTCGTCCGCAATCTGCGGATCCTCGGGGGCATCTGAATCGGTGTTGCGGTGTGCGACTGCCGTGATCAACTCCGCGGCCCGGCCCACCTGAGCGGTGGCCCCCGCGAGAGCAAGCACCGTAAGCAGCAGCATCAGTTTCTTACCCATGACAGTCCTCCTTCGAAGAAGATCGAGGCGACCAGGCTCCAGCCACACACCGGAGCACTCGTCCTCTCGCACGACGCCACGGGCTCTGCACATGGAGCCCAGCGCGTCTTCATAGCAAGATTTCCTTACTCGAGATCATTCCCTCAGGTGTTGCAGTGGTGCTAGAAACCGCCCTCCCACCTCCTTTCTGTGAGAAGACACGGATCCCGGTGAATTGAGACACTGAAGCAGAACGCCGGCGCGAATGTCTGCGCCTTTCTTCGCCCTGCGTTGTGGTCGAGATGATCCATGACGCCGAGGTTTCCAATCCTCGCGGGCCGCATCAGTACCGCCCGGCCCGCGTCGTTGATAGATCCACGAACTTGATCACTCCGGCATGCTGGTGAGACACCCTCGCAGCCTTTCTACCTCTTTTCTACCAAAACGCCGCCCTTCATGCAAGCGATTCTCGGACCTCAGCCAGCACTGGCACTGCTTTCATCGGCGGTTTCGTTCTCGACCTTGAAGATCGCGAAGCCGGACTTGCAGTAATTGTTCAGGGCGTTTTGGTGGTCGTCGGTACAGGTATGCAGCCAAACCCGAGAGGCACCCCAGCCAAAGGCCGTTTCGATGGCATGGTCGAGCAGAGGGCCACCGTGGCCCCGTCCGATAAATCCAGGCGCCAGCCCCAGGATACGGATCTCAACACCGTCTTCGTCGCGGCGCAACTCGTAGTAGCCCGCGATGGAACCGCCCTGATACGCGACGAAGGTGCGCAGGTTCTCGGCGGACGCGTAGGCGTTCCACCGCTCGGGCGACCAGGACAGGCGGAAGGTCCATTTCCAGTCGCGGCCGATATACTCATAGAGGAACCGGTTGAACTGAGGCTGCTTGACCAGACACTCACGAATGTCCAGCCCGGTTTCGGGCCGGCTCCGACGGATCCACTGCGCCTTGGACGTGATTTCCAGATAGGTCGTACGCACCATCGTTCATAGCCCCTTCAAAGCACTGCGCCGGTGACATCTTAGTCGGGATCGGAGGGTCGCTCAAGAAAAGCGCACGCAGCTCGCGCAATTCTTGAGAAGACAGTTGTCAACCATGCCGCTACAATGAGCGTCTGGAGGAGTAGATGGGTTCTCAATGCTTGGGAGGCTGGTACAATGAGAACGTTTCGGACAATCCTGGTACTCGTACTGGCGGGCACCCTGGCGAGCAACGGTCGTGCGGGTGAGCCTGCAGAAACGATGGCGAAGGTCGCTCCCAACCTGGTGGTCGAGGCCAACAACCGATTTGCGCTACAACTCTACCAGCAATTGCGCACCAGCGAGGGCAATCTGTTCTTCTCGCCGTACAGTGTCTCGGCAGCCTTGGCGATGACCTACGCCGGGGCGGCCGGTCAAACCGAGAAGCAGATGGCCGAGACATTGTGCTTGCCGACCTCGCCCGAAGTACTCGAGCAGATGGGCGCCCCGGGCACGCCGATGACACAGGAGGAATTCGCCGAGGCGTTCGGCGCCATCATCAAGGCCCTCAACGCCCAGGCAGAGAGCGGGTCATACCAGTTGAGCGTGGCCAACGCGCTGTGGGGACAGGCCGGGTATGCCTTCCTGCCGGCGTTCACAGACCTCGTCGAGACCGAGTACGGCGGCAGGCTCCGGGAGATGGATTTCGTGCGAGCAGCCGAGCAGGCCCGCCAGACGATCAATGCGTGGGTCGCCCGGCAAACCAACGACAAGATCAGAGACCTTATCGCGCGCGGCATCCTGGGGGCGACGACCCGTTTGGTACTCACGAACGCCATCTATTTCAAAGGCAACTGGGCCAGGCAGTTCGAGGAGAAGCGCACGCGTCCCGAGCCGTTCACCCTGCTGGATGGGGACGAGATTCAGACCGCAATGATGAACCAGAAGGCAGAGTTCCGATACGCCCAGGTTGGGGCGAATGATGATTCGCCCCTGCAGGTGCTGGAACTGCCCTATGTCGACGAGGCGCTATCGATGGTGATCCTGCTGCCCGGGGCCCGCAATGGCATCACGCAGCTCGAAGCAGGTCTGAATGCCGAGAAGCTCACCGCTTGGCTAAGCCGGGTACGGAAACGAGAGGTCAAGGTCACCATGCCGAAATTCAAGATGACCCGCAAGTTCAGCCTCCAGCGGGTGCTGGCCGCGATGGGAATGCGCGACGCCTTTTCAACAGCAGCCGATTTCTCGGGCATGACGGGTGGTCGCGACCTGTTCATCTCGGACGTGATTCACCAGGCGTACGTCGATGTGAACGAAGAGGGCACCGAGGCAGCCGCGGCCACGGGTGTCGTGATGAAGCTGACCTCGGCCATCCCCGACCAGACGCCCATCTTTCGGGCCGATCATCCCTTCGTCTTCCTGATCCGCGACAGCCAATCGGGCAGCATTCTGTTTCTCGGCCGGGTGATGAACCCGAACGTCGAGAAATAGCCTGCCCCGACGTAAATCCATACCTAATAGCACCTTAGAAAGTTTCCGCCGCGATGGCCTCGCCGGAGCGGCCATGCTCTACGCAGGAAAAACGCCTCTTCTTCGAAAAACGTCTTGCCGCACACGAACAATTAGTACACAATGTACTAATGATATTAGTACACTTTTGACGTGCGGACGGAAAAAGAATGGGCGCCATGGCATTGTGGATGCAGATATCCTCCGGCTCAGAAACACCTATCTATCTGCAACTTGTCGAGCAGATCAGCAGTGCGATCGCCAAGGGCGAGCTGCGGACCGGCGACAAGTTGCCGGCGGTGCGGGTGCTGGCGGCCGAACTGGTGATCAATCCCAATACCGTCGCCCGCGCCTATACGATACTGGAACAGTCGGGGCTGGTCACCACCAAGACCGGCTCGGGCACGTACGTCAGCGATCCGAAATTGCGCCACGCCGACGCCGCCGAGATCAACCTCCTCGCCGAACGGATGGACACGCTCATCACCCGCGCCGTGAACCTCGGTCTTGATCGCGGCGCGTTGACAGCGCTCTTCGAGAAACGCTTGGAGCGATTTGCGGGCAGACTGGATAAAGGCAAAGCTGAAAATGGCTGAGATTGTGCTGGAAACGAAGGGCCTGACGAAATACTACGGCGCCCAGCCGGCGCTGGACCACCTCGATTTGCGGATTCCGCGCGGGTGCATCTGTGGCTTCCTCGGCCGTAACGGCGCCGGCAAGACCACCGCCATCAAGATGATGCTGGGTCTGCTGGAGCCCACCGCCGGATCGGCCAGCCTGCTCGGTTGTGATTCGACCGACCTGACGCCGGCGATCCGCCAGCGCATCGGCTACGTTACCGAAGGCCACCGGCTCTTTCGCTGGATGACCATCGCGCGTCTGGAGAAGTTCCAACAGGCCTTCTTTCCTGAGCAATGGGACGAAAAGTTCTTCGCCGACATGATCGAGTACTTCGAGCTGTCGAAGAAGCAGAAGATCAAGCACCTCTCCAACGGCCAGCGGGCCCAGGTCTCCCTGGCGCTGGCCCTGGCACCGAATCCGGAACTGCTGATCATGGACGATCCGACGCTCGGTCTGGACGCGGTGATTCGCCGGCAGTTCCTGGAGGGTATGATCGAACTGATCACGCGCCAGGGACGCACGGTGCTTTTTTCCAGTCACATTCTCGCCGACGTCGAGCGCGTAGCCGACCGGATCGTCGTGATCGACAAGGGCGTCTTGCGGGCCGACTGTTCGCTTGAGCAGTTCCGCGCATCCGTCCGCAAAGTGGTGTTGTATTTCGATGACTCGGTGCCAGCCGACGTGGAGCTCGAGGGTCTGCTGCACTGTCGGCGCAGCGAGCGGCAGCTCGAACTGACCCTGGTGGGCGTCGACGAGGCGGAGGTCGCCGCCTGGGCCAAACGGGCCGGCACCGAGCGTTATGACTTTGTCGAGATGAACCTGGAGGACCAGTTCATCGAGTTCACCGCCCCGCCCCATCGCAGGCGGCTGTTCCAGTGGGAGGAAGCTCGACCATGAGATTCGTGGCGCTATTACGCAAAGAACTGCGCGAGTCGCTGCCCTGGCTGCTGTTGGCCGGCCTGCTCCTGCTGGCAGTGGGCACCCTCGCCCTCCGGGCCCACGTCCCGAACACCGGGGTGCGTTACTGGCAGTACCGTCGGGGCATGGCGCCCGGCGAAACGATCGACACGTGGCGGCTCCTGAGTCCGGCGAAACTGGACTTGCCGGCCCTGTGGCTGTCGTTCATCGCGCCGGGTCTCGGCTTGGTTCTGGGCGTGCGGCACTTCTGGGTCCCGCTGTTCACCCGAACCTGGGCGTTTCTGCTGCACCGCTCGGTGTCACGTCTGACCATCCTTGGGGCCAAGCTGGGCGCCATGGTGTTGGCCTTTGTCCTCTCAGTCGGGATCATCTGGACCGGGTTGTACTGGTACGCTTGTCGCCCGGGTCTTTTCCCGATTGCGGAGCCGGTCTATGTGCTGGTCAATGGCTGGTTCTACATCGTGATGGGCATGGTCGTTTATCTGGGAACGGCCCTGTCGGCGTTGAGCACGACCCGGTGGTACACCAGCCGGATCTTCGGCCTGGTCTTCGCCTTGCTGGCGACCTTGATGCTACTGAGCCTTTGGAGGCCCGTCTGGCTCTTGGCCATGACGGCTCTGGTCCTGGCGATGCTACTGGCGCAAACGACATCCGCCTTTCTGAGCCGAGAGTTCTAGAAGCGAAAGAAGATCGATCGATGAAGACAAACAGCCCCATTCAAAGCATCGCCACCCCGGCCCGCGTCGTCATGACGACCCTGCTGGTTCTGTTCGCCGTGGCCATCGCGCAGATGGCTCTCATGGAAGTATCGCGGGTTCTCTGGGCCCGGTCCCTGGCACGACCCACATCGACAACAGAGCAGGAGCTGACGGCCGAGCAGCAACGCATCCAGCGCATTCGCAACGCCCGCAAGGAATTCCTGTCCGATGGCACGCTGCACCTCGTCACACCGACAGGCGGGCCCAGGTACAAAGCATTCTACGAGCCGGATTCGCCGACCGCCCAGTTGCAGGTCTATGATGTCAATGACCGTCTGCTCTGGGATGGCCAAGCCAAAGAAAGCCCTTATGGCTACCTAGCATGGGCCCAGGACCTCCGCCCTGACAGCTTTGAGGACTGGCGTCTGAACATGATGAGGGCGCCCCTGCCCGACAGCGCGCGGGCGCTGGAGTTCCCAGTAGCCACGGCCGATGAACTGCTGGAAATGTGGCGGTACCTTCCCCGGCGCGACTGCTTCGTCGGCTACAGTCTCACAGGTGAGAAACTCAGCTACCTGAGCGCCGCGGGAATGACCGAGACCAAGTCTCAGGCCCAGCCCTTCGGCGCCTTCGCCAGCTTCCTCGGCTGGTGGCCCCCCGAAACATACGGGCCGACGGTTCTGTGGCACACCAAGCGACGTATCTACCAGATCGACTTCGAGCAACGACAGGTCGATGCGATCTTCGAGAGCCCCGACAGTGACATCACGGACCTCCGTATCAGTCGCTGGGATACCTATCGACCCGAACGCAGCGCAGTCAGCCTGGAGGATCGACAGTTGCTGCACTGCCAAACCCGAGACGGTG
>CP070782.1:369859-373868 GCA_020346325.1 Phycisphaerales bacterium | reverse complement strand
GGTATCCATCGGCATGCCGTCGCCGTAGTAGCGGATCGTGGTGCCGTCGTAGGTCATGGCGTAGTGGTGCCACTCCAGGGCCTGTTCGTCGGAGAAGATCGTCTCTTCCCAGCCCCAGCAATGGGCGCCGACGCCGCCGGGCCCGCCCAGGCTGCCGATGTTGAAGTGGCTGCCGTTGCCGCCTTCGCCGGCGTCGGTTCCGGTGAACCCGAAGATCAGGGTCCAGTCGGGGATGCTGGTGCTGTCGGCCTTGGCCCAGCAGGCGATGGTGCGGGGCATGTTGCCACTGATGCCCATGCCTTCGATCGAGATGTACTGATCGTCGCCACCGGGCAGGCTCACGACCTGGCCGCGGACGGGATCGTTCACGAAGGTGATGTTGCCGACAGGCGTACCATCATGGCCGTTCCCGGAACTGTCGTTGGCGTTTCCATCCAGGGCGTAGTGGGCCACCAGGTTGGCCGCATCCGGTTCGGTCGGCACCATGAACTGCGGGGCAAGAGGGTACAGCCGGATGTCGTCGATGTACACGATGCCCTGCGCCCCAGCGCCCTCGACGCCGATCGTCAACTGGGTGACGTTCGTCAGACTCGCGCCGGTGGCGGCCAGGTCGATGTTCCAGGGCTGCCAGCTCGCGCGGGCGATATCGGCAGCGTCACCATCGTAGTCAATCCTGGTGTTGTTGATCTTGACGTAGAGTTGCCCATCGTTGCCCGTCGCGCCATGGAAGAACAGCGACAGGCTCACAATGCCGTTGGCCGTCCAGTTCTGTGCCAACTCGAAGTCGGCCTCGGAGGTGGCGACCCCGGCATTGTCGTAGAACAGCGGCATGGACTGACGGCCGCTGTTGACAATCGTCTGCTCGGCAAATGGCTCTTCGAGGTAGCCGACCGTCGAGCCGGTTTCATTGACCCAGCCGTCGAGCCAGGAATCGTAGATGCGATTGTCTTCGTCGTCATAGCTCTCGAAGTCGTCGACGACGAGATAGTTCTGGGTGTCGAAGTTCCAAACGTTGCCGGCCCACGACTCGGTGTCCTGGACCGCGGTGATTTGCCAGTAGTACGTCGTCGCCAGATCCAGGGCGGCAGGGGTATAGCTGTTGCCGCTGACGGTATCGGCCAGCGCCAGCGCCTCGGCGTCGGTGCCGAAATACACCTCGTGCGCGGTGGCGTCGCGCCCGGCGCGCCAGGCCAAAGCCGAATCCACCGCGACATTCGTGGCCCCGTCGGCCGGTTCGGGCTCGCGGGCCTGGGCCGGGATGTACATGAAGCGCACTTCACTGAGGCCGTACTGGCCCATCATGCCCTGGCCGCTGATGACGGTCAGCCGGACGTACTGGGCGGCCACGCCATCGAAGGCGATGGTGGTGTTGGCGGTATAATCGGCTCGGGCCGTAGCTTGAGCCAATTCCACGTCGCCCAGGACTGTCCACTCGACGCCGTCGACGGAGTATTCCACGGTCACGTCTTTAAGGCCGAAGCCCAGGATCAGCTCGAACTGAACGTTGTAGTTCCAGACGAGCATTTCGTGCAGTTTATAGACCCCGTCGAATTCATACTGGATGTAGACCGGATCGGCGCCGGGCGTCGCCAGCCACATGTCCGTGCTGGACGTGGAATGCTGGTCCAGCTCGTTTAGGCCGGAACCGTTGATCGTGTTCTCCGGGCCGGCGCCAGCGTCGGAAGTGGCGTTGGTGGTCGCCGTGACATCGGCAATCGGATAGGCGAAGGGCTCGGTGGTGAAGCTCCAAACCTTGCCTTTGAACACCGTCCTGTCGGGGGTCCCATTGACCTCGTCGACACGCCAGTAGTAGGTGGTCTCGAAGTCCAGGATGTCGGCCGGTTGATAGCTGGCCGCACTCTGACCGGCACTGGTCGGTGTGGTCGACTCGTTCACGTCGTCGAACGACGTCCCCAGATACACATCGTGTGTCACGGCCGTTTGGCCGGGCGTCCAACCCAGCGTTACGTCACGAGGCACATCGATTGCCTCATCGGCCGGACTGGGACCGCGGGCGAGCGCGGGGTCGTCGACGTTCAGCAGATACCAGTTGTTGATCCATTCACTGATGACTTCGCCGCGCAAGTCGGTGTCTGTATCAGCCACCTGGAAGAAAGTCCCCAGGCGACCGCCAGTGACCGTATTACGAATGATGGCCGGGTCAGCCCTGGTTCCATCGTCATTCACACCCAGCAGCAGCTCGACCTCCCAATCGTTGGTGAGTTCATCGAGGTGCCAGGGGCGTGAAGGCGAGAAACCCTCGAACGAAGGAGTGTACAGTTGTCCATCGGCGGTGGGCGTCACGTCTACGATCGGGTCCCACATGGTAATGCCGGGAATGTCCATCATGTTCTGGAGGCCGCCGGCGGCATTGGTGCCGGCACCGTCGACAACATAGAACATGTAGTCGCCGGTGTTGATAATGCAGTTGCCGTCATCCAGGAACAGTTCGGCCAGTGAGTCGTCAGGCTGGGCATTGCCCGGTGCGTAGATGGTGGCGGGGAACTGTCCGCAAAGAATCAGCATGTCTGAGATGCCATCGCCGGTGTGGGCTTCGACCCAATCGGCCAAGGCGTCCTGATCACTTGGTGTGAATACTAGCACAGGAACAGCGGTGACGTTGTCAACAATGTCCTGCATTTCCCGGTCGGCCGTCGCTTGCGGCCACCAACCGGCGTGGGTGGAAATCGCAATTTCAAGGGCCGTCGCCGTCGCACTAAATGCCAGGGTGACGATCAATGCCAACGCTAACTTTCTCATCATGTTATCTCCACGTAATCACCGAGAACTGATAGGAAACCTCGCTCCGGCCACGTGCCGAAGCGTCGTCCCTCTGCGGTCGCGCGGGGCGACGCGATCGAGTCGCGCCTCCTTGTCGCAGCGGGTTTGTTGGGTAATCTCCGTCATGCCTTAGGTGTTACAGAGTGCCTGCGTGCTCACCTCCTTTCCATCGCAACAACCCTGACTACAGGATATGGGAAGATTATCGGCGGAGTGGGGCCGGTGGCGCCCAGGTTTGATGTTTATCCCGTACCCACACCACGCTTTCATCGGGGCCTCCAACCGTGGTTCGTTGTGTACTGCCAGGTTTGACCCATGCACGGTGCTGTCCTGTTGCTAGGCCAGCAAACGCGTGCCTCCGAATACCTCTTTTGTATCAAAAGCACGGTCCGTTGGCAATCGGATTTTCGGTGGTATCCTGCCTTTCTATCGGCGTTGTCAGTCTGGACCTTTAGGCGGGAAAATGGAACAGGATACTCGAAATCTTCAGGCCAGAGGCCCCTCCGGAGCCGTTCGGCCGGCGACGTGCGGGGCCACGACGATTGACCGGTCCGGCCCATTCCCGCGGCGCGCGCAGAAAGGGGGGCCTGCGTCCGTGGTCTTCGGACCCAGGCCCCGAGTTGTTGCTCAGATCGCAGCCAACTCTGTCAAGCGTTCGTTACGGCGTGGTGCCGAGAAGCTCGACCTCGGCGATCTGCATGCTGTTGGCGCTGCCCGGGTCGCGGACGGCCGGGAAGAGCACCTGATAGTGCGCGTAGGCCACGTCGTTGTCGAAGGCGATTTCAGTTACGTTCTGGGTGAAGCGTGGCCAGGCCGCCGTGCCGGCGAAGTCGACGATGTCGCCACTGGCGATCAGCGTGTAGGGCCCATCGATGCTGTCGTTCGAGCCGTACAGTTCGAAGGCCACCGGATCGCGCTCGGGGGCATCGTTGGCCGTGGTGAACGTGATGCCGGTGACGACCGTGGCGCCCGCCGCCGGGGTGATCTGGAACCCGGTGGGTTGGGTTTCCCCTTTGAAGTGTAAGTACTTCGTATCGGTGTTGCCGTCGACCGCCAGGTCCGGCGTCTCGGCCGCGGGCCAGTCGCCGTCGTCGGGAACACCCACGACGGTATCGCCCGCGGCGGTGATATCCGGGTAGATGATTCTGGGATACAGCCGGATGTCGTCTATGTACACGACGCCCGTCGCCCCGGCGCCTTCGATACCGATCGTCAGCGCGTTGACGTT
>CP070782.1:365748-369759 GCA_020346325.1 Phycisphaerales bacterium | reverse complement strand
CCGCCTGGGGAAAGGTGCCCCAGTCTGAATTGAGCCGGAAGGGGTATTTGCCTGTCATCAGGCAAATACGCGTGGGATGACACACCGGCATGCTGAAGCAATAGTCAAAGCGCATCCCGCCCTTCGCCAGTGCGTGGATATGTGGCGTCTTCCAGCGCTGCCCCCCGTAGGCACCAAGCGGCCCGCAGCCCACGTCATCCGCCATAATCAGGAGAATGTTCGGCTGGGCCGGGGCCGCACCCGACGACACAGCACCCGACGAAGGTTTAGATTGGAGCGTATTGATGGACAAGCCGAACTGACCCAGCACCAATCCCGCTGTGCCGGACCCTACGTTCTTGAGGAAATCCCGTCTTCTCACAGTCCTGTACCCCGTTTTGCTGTCTTTCAGGCCCAATAGGCGGAGGACGCCACTATTTGCCCAGCGATTCTATCACGCGCGGAAGAGGGTGCAAGGCCAAACAAGGCCGAGGAAGCACTGTCACCTTCTGCGACCACAAAACGGCCTCGATCACCGCGCTGTCTTCCATGGCGCAGGGCTCTGGATTCTGATACGGTTCCTCGTGATCGCTGATACTGCGAAGCAGATTCTCAGTCGCCAAGGGTCTGATCTGTATCCTTGGATAAGCCAGCATCAGGAGGCGGCACTGTGAATTCAGACTCACGGGAATCTATCGGTACCTGCGTGCTGCGCCGAGGTTACCTTTCAAATTGCCAAGGGTCTACGAAATACTGGCCCGATCCGACAGGTGGCGACGTTGAAACCGCGCGGGTGTTTCGCCGGTGGCGCGATGAAAGGCCCGTGTGAAGTACTGCACATTTTTGAACCCGCAGTCGCGCGCCACCTGTTTGATGGGGGCACTCGCCATCGACAGTTGTTCCTTAGCCCTGGCAATCTGGATTCGCCGGATCTCCTGGTGGATGGTTCGCCCAATGGCCTCCTTGACGTGCATTTGGAGAGTGGTGCGAGGTACCCGGACGTGTTCCACGACATCCATGACATCGATGGGACGGCAGGCATGTTGTCGTATGAAGCGTAGGGCCCGGACGACTTCTTCATGGCTGGTGGCCAAGACGTCTGTGGATCTTCGGGGCACGACGCCCAGGGGTTGGATTTCCGGCGGGCGTTTCGCAGCGCGCTTGCCGACCATCAACCGGTCCAGAAGCACTGCAGCCTCATAGCCGACCTGTTCGCTATTGAGATCAATACTGCTCAGGGGAGGAATGGACAGGTTGCAGGCGTATACGTCGTTCTCACAGCCCAGCACGGCGACTTGATCCGGCACGACCAGCTCGATGCGCCGGCAGGCGTCCAACACCTGCAGGCCGCAGTCGTCGTTCGTGGCCAGAATGCCGACCGGCCGTGGCAGGGATGACAACCACCTGGCAATGCGACCCTGCTCCTTCTCCCACGATGGTGGACGTGGGTCGCTGTGTCGTAAGGTGAATGGTTGGCAACGGCATCCGGCCCGTTCAACGTATTCTATGAACGATAGTTGTCGCACATCGAATCCCAGATGATAGCCGCGCCGGTACCCGCAGAGGCCGAACTGCCGGAAACCTCGTTCCAAAAGGTGCTCGGCGGCCAGACGGGCCACCGCCTGGTTGTCGGCGCCAATGAAAGGAAAGCCCAGATCGGGCAGCGTACTGCGCAGATTCACCACGGGAACGCCCACCTTGGCTACGATGCGAGCGGTGGTGGCGTTGTCGATACGGGCAATAATGCCGTCCCCTTTCCATTTCTTGATCCACGGGGGCGGTGGATCGCCGAGACCTTGAGGCTGGAAATAGGTGGACCAGCGGCCGCGCTCGCGATTGTAACGAGCTATGCCTCGTATAACACCTCGGCCGTACGCCCGGGCTGTCTCCACCAGAATCGCTACGTGACGCACGAGCTGGTTCTCCAGAATTTCTTTCGTAACGTGTCCTTGTCTGAAAATGTAACATTTTTATCATTTATTGCAATAGACCTCGCTTACCAATGGAGTACTCGGTCTTTACAATGACTCTTGTCGTCAATCACTGGCCGGCGACACTCGGTCAGCCGACGGAGAACCGCGATGGTATTGCTGGGATTGGACATCACAATCTGGGTCGTCTTGTTGGTCTATCTGTTGGGCATGCTCGCCTTGGGGTGGTGGAGCAAACGCGGCGCGCACAGCCAGGAGGGCTACCTTCTTGGAAACCGCCGCTTCGGCTCGTTCATGATGGTGATGCATTCCTTCGGCGCCGGCACGCATCCCGGCGCACCGGCCGGCGTGATCAGCAAAACGGTCTCGGCCGGGGCTTCGGGGATCTGGGTTTCCTGGGTGTGGATGTTCGGCACACCGTTCTACTGGTTGGTCGCTCCCGTGATCCGCCGGATGCGCTATCTGACCATGGCCGACTACTTCGAGCGACGTTTCAGTCGGGCGGCCAGCACTCTCTATGTCGTCGTGGCAGCGGTGGGAATGACGGTGATGCTGGCCAGCGTGCTCCTGGCGACCACCCGTACTGTGCAGGGCATCATGGGCAAAGCGGACGCCGGTAACACGTGGTTTTTCGGCATTCTGCTGACCGTCGCGGCCGTCTTCATCATCTACAGCTACTGGGGCGGAATCATTGCGGCGATCCGTACCGACATGATCCAGGGTCTCATGATCATCGCGCTTTCGTTCATTGCCATTCCGGCCGCATTGCGTCTGTCGGAGGTGGGTGGCATGGACGGGGTGCGTGAAACGTTAGCGACCGAGAATTCCACCTATTTGCAGCTGTTTGACGTGCGGCAGTTCAACATGTGGGCTGTCCTGTTGTTGAGTGTCAACGCTCCCTTGAGCATGTTGGCTATGCCTCATCTGATGAGTGTCTGCGGGGCGGGGCGCTCGGAGTGGGAAGGCCGCGTGGGTTTCACCTACGGCAATATTCTCAAGCGTTTATGCACGATTGGATGGTGTGTCTTGGGATTGGCGTGGCTCGCCTACCTGATCAAGACGGAGTCGGCGATTCATCCCGATGCCGCGTTTGGAGATTGCATCCGGGGCCTGCTGTCGCCGGCTCTCCAAGGCGTCATGTTGGCCTGTGTCATGGCGGCGGCCATGTCCTCGGGAGACGCCGTGCAGGTCACATTGGGTGGGCTCTTCTCGCAGAACATCTACCGGCCGTTCATCAACCCCCAGGCGTCTGGACGGCAGATGGTGCATGTGACCCGTCTGGCCGGTCTGGTCGTGGCACTCGTTGCGGTGGGGGTGGCGGTGCTGATGCGTAAGAGTGTGGTCAAGACCATCCTGGACTATCTCAATATCCTGGGCCTGATCGGCATATCCACGGCCATGGGGATAGTATGGCGACGTATGAACACGCGCGGCGTGTTTTGCAGCGCCGCTCTGGCGGTGATAGCGTTCGTGTTGACACGCTATGTACTGCACTGGCCTCGGGAGGCGGTGACAGGTCTGCCTCTGTTGGCCGGTATCCTGGGGGGCGTCGTGGGGAGCTATTTGGGCCGACCACCTGAAGCGGATCGGCTCGAAGAATTCTTTACGCGTATCTACGTGCCCATTGGACAGGAACGTCGGCTTACCGCATCGCTGGAGGAGGTTGTCCCGTCTGAGCGACGTTTTCTGACGTGGCGCGGTCTGTTCCTGGTCAGGCCCTCGCGTCAGTCGTGGGTGGGCTTCTTCATCACGCTGGGGATCTGCCTGCTGGCGGTTCTGGTGATGTATCAGTTGCTCCAGGCCTAGCGTGGAGGAATGATGATGGAAATGCCAAAAGCGACAATCGGGTTGATCGGGATCGGGTTGGTGGGCACCGCTCTGGCGGAGCAGTTGCTGGCCAACGGATACTCAGTGACAGGCTACGACATCGTCCCGCCGCAGTGCGACCTTCTGCGTCAGTTGGGAGGCCAGGTCGCGGCCAGTCCGTACGAGGTGGCCGAGGCGGTGGATTGCCTGTTATTGTCCTTGCCGGATACTGCGGTTGTCCGCCAGGTGATCGAGGGATCCAACGGAATACTGCATGCGGCGCGGATTCCCTCCT
>CP070782.1:361626-365648 GCA_020346325.1 Phycisphaerales bacterium | reverse complement strand
GGGCCGCTCAGCAGGTGGCGATGTATAAGGCACTCGGAGCGGCCGGCGTCGATATCGGGGGGGTCCACAACTTCGAAATGTTCACAAAGATCCTCGCGCGGGCCGCCGAGATCGGTACCCACTGGGAGCCGTTCAAGGACAACCTCTGCTGGCCCGCCCAAGAGGCCTTCTATCTGTACGATGAGCACGGCGCACCAGTGCCTCTCTCTCAGCCGCGGGCCAAGTTGGGCAAGCGGTTCTTCGATTTCTCGCACCGTGCCTTTCTCGACCCCGGCCACGCCGGTTTTCGCGCTTTCAAGGGCACGATGGCCCTCCTCGGCGCCGACAGGGGCAAAGGCGCCGTCTACAAGATGTTCAACGCGGGCGAGAAGGTGTTCAAGTATACCCTGTTCGCCTGCGAAGAATGCGGCGACTGTTTCCTGCCCGAGAACTTCGGCCTGTGCACCATGGGCGACTGCGAGAAAGGCATCGCCAACGCCCCCTGTGGTGACGCCACGGTGGGCGGCTACTGCGGCAACAATCCGGAGCAAGTGTGCATCGGAAATCGGGTCTACGAAGCGGCCGCTTCGGAAAAGGGGGGACGCGAACGGCTGCGAACCACGATCAACAAGCCACGCAACCCTGCCCTCCAGCACAGCTCTTCCATTCTCAACTACCTGTTCGCAAAGGATCACACGATGGCTAACGCACTGATCTCGATCGGCGAATCCGTACATGCATCCATCCCTAAGACGGGCAAGATCATGCACCAGTTGCGCGACCTCGGCGGCGACGCCTACACGAAGGCAAGCCCGGAGCTTGACTATATCCGCGCACTGATCGAATCGCAGGCGGCCGACGGCGCCGATTACATCGCCGTCAACCTCGACGCGTTCGGTGAGGACGATCCGCAGGTCGCCGTGGACATGATGGTCGAATACACCCGGCTAGTGCGGCAGTGGAGCGACGGCGTGCCCATCTGCATCGACAGCAGCGACGACAACGTCCTCGAAGCGGGCCTGCGGGAATGGTACAGGGTAGGGACGAATCATGATTCGCCCATCAAGCCCCCGCTGATCAACTCGGTGAAGGTCTATACGGTGGACCGGATCCTGCCCCTGAAGAAGCAGTACGACTTCGCCGTCATCGGGCTGCTGGTCAGCGAGGCCAAGCCGATCGGGCCGGGCGGGTCGCATTCGGTCGACGAACTCTACAGCCTGGCCCAGCAGATCTTCGACGAGGCCGTCGGCAAATACGGCTTCAAGCCCGAGGAGATCTTCTTCGATTCGACCGTCTTCCCGCTGGCGATCGACATGCCCATGGAGCCCGGCGTGCCCGGCTACACCTATCGCACATTCGAGACGATCAAGAAGATCAAGAGCGATCCGAAAATGAAAGGCGTCCACTGTTCGCTCGGCATCAGCAACTCGGTGCGCGATCTGCCCGGACGGCGGATCGGCGTCTGCCGGGCCTATGTCGCCAAGGCGATGGAGTACGGGCTGGATGCCGGCATCGTCAACGCCGCCCACAAGTATGGCACGGTCGAGCCCGACCCGGCCCTGCTGGAGCTGGTCGATGCCTACGCCAAGCTTGACGGGTCGGCCGAGGCGACCGGCAAGGCCATGGAGCTGATGGGCAAGTTCTGCCAGGAAAACCGAAAACCCTCCTAGAGGTCGTAGGCCGGAGGCGGTGGAACGGCAGGATCGGCCGCATCTGACGAAGATAGATAGGACCCCGCGCGTGGACGATCACGTGCCAGACGCGCCGGCGAGGCAGTTTTCCTTGGATCGCGTGTGCTGCCGTTAGTATCATAGGCCAGTGCGGCGTGCGGCATCATCTTCGACGGCATGAGATGGGAGATCGGAAATGGACCAATACCCACGGCTGGTGCTTCTTCTGGTCTTGTCGTGTCTCTGTTCGGCGACTCTGGCGGCCGATCGTATGATGATGGAGGTGACAATCGCCGGACGGACGGCTCACCTGGCCTTGGATACGGCAGCGGAGCCACTGTGTCTGTTCGACGCCGGCGCCCGGCGCCTGGGATTGGAGATCGAGCCGCCTGCGTCGGACGTCCCGGCAGCTCCCGGAGGCGTCGTGCCCGGTCGTACGGAGGAATGCGACATCGCGATCGGGCCCAATAGCGGTCGCCTGCGACTGCCGGTGGTACCGCTGCCCGGTTATATCGAGCCCGATGTGGACGGCCTCATCGGATGGGATGTCCTCAGACGGTTTGTGATCCGTATCGACGCCGTCCACCAGAAAGTGTCCGTCGCAAATCAGGTGCCGCCGGAAGCCCTGAACTGGCCATGCTGGAAGATTCGTCCCGACGCCAGGCGGCTGGTCGTCGAGATCCCCACACACGAGCCCGTGCCTGAGACCATTATGATCGACACCGGCTCACCGAGCGGGGTCATGCTGGCGCCACAACGCTGGCAACAATGGACTGAGGCGCACCCCCATCAGCCGGCCACCCTTGACGCCTCGTTTTTTCCCGGCATCGGCATCGTCGTGTCCGAAGAACGATGGGCCCGTACGTTTGCCCTGGGCGAAATGGCGTTCCACGAGGTCCCCGTCGGCGACTATACTGCGATGATTCAACATTTCCCCGGACAGCGGCATGCGGCCACGCTGGGCCTCCGCGCCGTGCGGCGCTTGTCCTGGCTGATCGACGCGCCAAATGGCAAGGTGTATTTTCAGAGCCATGGGTCGCCGGCGGGCCCGAATACCTATGAGTACAATCGCCTCGGGGCGGTTTTCGTCCCTGGCGACGGCCAAGGTGATGTGCTGGTGGCCCACGTGGTTCAGGGTGGCCCGGCCCATCGCGCCGGCATTCGCGACGGCGACCGTCTGCTGCGGATCGACGAACTGGACGTCACGAAATGGCGGACCGATCCGCGCATCCTACCCCTGAGCCGGTTCTGGTCGCGTCCGGCGGGAACCGCCCTTGGCCTGGGCCTCCAGCGCGACGAGAAGACGCTTGACGTGACCGCCGTCCTGGAGGATATTTTCCCCACGCGATTCGGTAACTGAGGGCATCGTATGGATCCGTGTGTCGTGAAGGTGGTCCGGGGTTAGCAGTGAGTCAAAGGCTTGCCTGAGTGCAGTAATTTACTTATAGGAGTGCGGCTTTTTTCGGACGAACAAGACCGGGTCAAGACGATATAATAGGGTAGCATCGAAATACCAGGAAGGTATTTGGGGGGCGCTTGCGGTGGACCGAGGCGCAGGTCTGCGGACGATCCGAGGCGTCCTTTTTTCATGCGCATCACCTATTCCTCCAGGGGCCGGCGGACTCGGCCCCTCGCTTTTTCCCTCCCCTACGCCTGCCCCGAACGGACTTGTCGCTTGCATGCCCCCGCTGCTTGGGCCAAGATAGGGCCGTGGTGGCCGTGCATCGCCGAGCAGTCGACTTCGAGTGCAAAGAGGGAATCATCATGAGAAGAGACATCTTCGTCGGTTCGGTCCTGGCGCTGGTGGTATGTCTGGGGCCGTGGGCCTGGGGGCAACAGGCAGATGACATCCGGGAATTGAAACTGCGCGACTGGGCCCCGCGCTCGATGCTCCAGACGAAGCAGAGCGTGGTCGAGAGGCCCGCCCATCCCGTCTTCGACGTGCACAATCATCTCGGCGGGGGCCAGGCGCGCCTGACGCCGCAGCGCGTGCAGGGCTATCTGGCCGAGATGGACGCGGCCGGTGTGCGCACGGTCGTCAATCTCGATGGCGGATTTGGCCAGCGGCTCATCGAGACCCTGGCGGCCCTGGACGAGGCGCATCCGGGCCGGTTCCTGACCTTTGCCCTGGTGGACTTTAGCGGCATCGACGATCCGAATTGGGGCCCGCGCGAGGCCCGGCGTCTGGAGGGAAGCTTCCGCGCGGGCGCCAAGGGCTTGAAGATTCACAAGTCCCTGGGCCTGTCCTATCGCTACCAGGACGGGACGCTCATGCCGATCGACGACCCGAGGCTGGACCCGGTCTGGGCGATGTGCGCCAAGTACGGCCGGCCCGTGGTGATCCACAGCGCCGACCCGGCGGCCTTCTTCACG
>CP070782.1:345572-361526 GCA_020346325.1 Phycisphaerales bacterium | reverse complement strand
TCCTTTGGCGGTAAACTGACCAAAGTCGGAGTCGACCGTGAAGACGTACTGATACGCCTCTATGGATGCCGTATCCGCTATGCGGTAGTTCGCTCCTTCGATGGCCTCTCGGGGAAGGATATCACTCGCGTGAAACACATCGTCGTGAGGCTGACCAAGCGTCACGGGTGCTCTCATCAATGGAGTAATGAGACCTAACAAAGTGATTGAAACGACATCGGTAATGATTCGTCCGCGCACGTTCTCTCTCCTTATTAGACGAGCAATAGCAAACGCACCACATTACCCGCCCAGCACATGGACCTGGGCCACCTAGGGTGACGCCTGGGCCGCTGCAAAGTCAACGCCGCGGAGATCGATCTCCAGCTTCTGGAGAATTCCCGCCAGACACTGGTTGTGAGCGGCGATGATCGACTCGGCCTTCGCCTCGGGAATCTCCGCCGTCGCGTCGTACGTCTCGTGAAAGACCACCACGGCTTTGCGGGTACGGACGTCGACGAGGAAGAACTCGATCTCCATCACCGTCTGAGCATTGGCCTTCTCACGGAAATCACTGTAGAGCTTGGCAATATTGCCTTCCAACAGGTGCGTGGCATCGACACTGCTGCCCGGCGGAAGTACTTGACCGAGACAACCGGACTGGGCGAGCCATCGGCGCGTCTGTTCGGCCACCTGACTTCCCACATCTGCGACAAACCGATCGTAGTAGTTCTTTTCGTATCGAGACATACCCCTGCGAAAGACCAGCTCCCGCTGGTCGATACCAGGCGAAGCCGGGAAAGGCTGTACCATCAAGGTGATCGAATCGGCCGCGGGTTCACGGGCGCCTGGTCGCTGTACTTCGAGCAGGAAGTAATTCAAGGGATCCTCCGCTTTCGCTCCGGGAGAGCAACCGCAGACTATCGCCGACATGGCCGAAGACAACAAAAGAAGACAGAATTGAGTTCTCATTCTAGGACCTCCGAATGGGTGGGGGGGTGACTGAACAGGAGTTTGCTTGGCTGCCGCTTTACGTCTTCGGTGGTTTCCTTGAGGTTCTCCGAGGTCGCCGCAACATTGCTAAGGGTCGTATAGACATTCGGTCGATACTGCTTCATCAGAAGGTTGAGCTGACGGACGGCGGTATCCACTTCCGCCAGAACCTGATCAATCGCGGCCGGCGGTTTGGCCGTATCGGTGCTACGAAGAAGCGCCTGCAGTTTGCGGTTGCTATCGCGCAATTCTGCCAGCAGCTGTTTGCCTTCCCCGCTGATGCCGCCGACATCGGCATCGCTCACCGCCTGGTCGAGGGTTGTGATCGTCTTGTCCACATGATTCAGGATGTCTTCCAGGGTCGTGGGTGCCTCGGCCGTCTCCGTAACACGAACCATCGAATTGAGGTCGGTAATCGTTGTGTCGGCGTTGGTCAACACCGTCTCCACCCTACTGCTGAGTACAGCAACGCGGGCGTCCAAAACGGCTTGGTCCAGGTCGACCAGCAACTGGTTGGCGTTCCCCACCAAACCCTCGATATCCAGCCCCTTGATGCGCTCCATGACCGTCTCAAGTTCTGTCACGAACTCGCTCAGCACACTAGGCACCCAGGGGATGTGCACATGTTTCGGTTCCCAACCGATAGGCAGGGGCGGGTACTCGCTGGGGTCCACCCGATCCCCCTGGAGAAACGCACTGCCGGTCAACGGATTGGAATTGATGCGCAGACGAAGACCTTCTGCAATCATCGCCTCCAGGGATTCCCCCGGATCGGCTTTGGCCAGAAGTCGGTCATGCGTCAATGATATCAAAACGTACACATAGCCACCGTATTTCCTCCATTCCTCACTACCTTCCGATAGGTCGTAGATGGCCGTCACGAAAGCGATATTCGCGACCTCACCGACGTGTACACCTCGAGAGTAGATGGGCGAACCCACTGTCAGGCCCTGGACAGACTGGTCAATGTAGGTCTCCACGAAATACTTCTCCTGACGAAATCTATCCGCTCCCCAGAAGATCACTCCGGCCGTCAAGAGAGCGAACATGAGGATGACGAACACGCCGATCTTCAGATAGTTGGCCTTGATACCCATAGTCCTGGCACCTCGCATTGAGACTAGTTCTTCTTACGTTCCTCGGATGGTTCACGGTTGAAGAAATGGCGAACCCACGGATTATCGCTATGGTCACGCAGATCTTGAGGCATGCCTTGGGCAATGATCTTCTTGGTGACCTTATCCAGCATGATGACGTGGTCGGCGATCGTGTAGATACTGGCCAACTCATGCGTGACGACCACAAACGTGATCCTCAGTGTCTTGGCCAGGCGATTGATCAACTGATCGAAATCGGCCGCGGTGATCGGGTCCAGTCCGGCCGAGGGCTCGTCAAGGAAGATGATGGCCGGATCCAGCGCCATGGCCCGAGCGACGGCGGCGCGCTTCTGCATACCACCACTCAGTTCCGAAGGGAATTTCTGGCCGGCATCACCTAGTCCCACGAGATTCAAACGGATCCGACAGATTACGTCCATCGCGTCTCGCGACAGGTCCGTGAACTCTTCCAGCACGAGCCGGATGTTCTCGTGGACCGTCATGGAACCAAACAGGGCGCCCCCTTGATACATGACGCCGAACCGCCGCAACAGGTCTTTGCGCTGACGGCCTTTGGCGGTCACAATATCCGTATCGCCAATTAGGATCTGTCCGCTCACCGGCTTGTACAGGCCAATCATGTGTTTCATCAGCGTACTTTTGCCGCAACCGGAGCCGCCCAGGATGATGAAGGTCTGCCCACGTTGGACATCGAATGACAGATCGTCCAGGACGACGTTGCCACCGTAGGCGGTCGTCAGGTTTCGTACTCTTATGATTGTCTCTGTATCCATTTGACGTTTTCCTCAGATGCCCAACGTGTAGAACACGACGGAGAAGACACTGTCGGCGAAGAGGATCAAGAAAATCCCGCTGACCACAGCGCGAGTTGCGGAGACCCCGACAGCTTGGGCACCCGTGGCGGTCTGAAGCCCCCGCAGGCAACCAATCCCGGCAACGAGCAAGCCAAAGAAGAAGGACTTGAACAGTCCACAGAATAGGTCGTTCAGGTCCACAGCCCCTTGCAGTTGGTCGATCAACGTCACCCAGGTGTACCCCACGGACCTCATCACGAGCAGGCCGCCTACGATGGCCGCGAAATTAGACAGGACAACAAGTAACGGCATCATCAAAATGGCCGCGATAACGCGGGGAACAATCAAAAACTGAACTGGTTCCAATCCCATCGTATCAAGGGCGTTGAGTTCCTCGCTCACTTTCATCGTCCCCAATTCGGCAGCGAAGGCTGAGCCCGTACGACCGGCCAGGATAATCGCCGTCATGATCGGCCCCAGTTCGCGCGTCACCCCAATGCCCACGATGTTCACAACATAGATCGCCACTCCAAATCGCTCCATAGGGATTGTCGCCTGAAAAGCGAGAATCGCCCCAAACAGGAAACTCACCAACGCGACGATCCCAAATGCGTCGCAGCCCGCCCTTTCCATCACCAGGAATGCATCCTTCCACCGCAGCTTGTGCGGCCGAGGCAACACGGCGACCATACTCGCCGTGAGTTCTCCGGTGAAGGCCACCAAGGTCAGCGCGTCGGCGGCTAGGCCGGCCACCCCGCGCCCGATATCCTCCAGGCCCGTGCGAAGCGGGCCCTCTCGCGGTTCCAGCGGCGGCGGCTCCCCCGGATCAAACATCTCCAGCAAGCGACGAATTCGCTCTTGGAGTCCCTCGATCTCAAAGCCTCTCTGTGCCCTTTCCTGGTACTCGCGTAGATTGAAAATGAAGCCTGCTCCTGCGCCATCGCAGTAGTCCACCCCCGCCGCATCCACCGTCAGAGTCTTCGGTCGCAGTTTCTCAAGGCTTCGTCGGGCCTCCTTCCACATGGGCGCACAATGGTCGGCATCCAGGCGGCCCTGGACCACCATCCGAATACCATCCTTCGTGGGTTCTTCCACTTGGAGTCGCGTTGCATCTGCCTTCTTCGCCATGGTATCCTCGGTTTCATAGGGTGGTGCTAACAGTCCCCGTCTCCTGGCATTCACGCCGTCAGTGGCGAGTCACACCGACACCGCAAACGCGGTCGTATTCGAGAGGCGAGCGGCGGGAGGCACCGACAGGGTGCCTCCCGCATGAAGCGTTGGCTTTCATTTTTCCGCTCGTCATTACAGAGCCTTCTTGCCAATCTGTCTTGTTCCTCTGTTTCGAATCACCATTCTTCGTGCCGCCAATCCAACGGTCTTTCCCGACACCTCTGTCAGAACCTCCGGCAGAGCCGGGGGGACACTCCTGTTACTTACACAATCGTCCCTGTACTCCGCGCGCTTGTCCTGTCGTGCTCCGGCACGAAATGTCTGTAGCAAGGCTTCTCTGGCACTTTCGCGGGTTTCTTCTTGCGTTTGGGAAAAGCCGGCTCGTCATAAGGGAGTTTCTTCCAGGGGATGACGCTCAACAGGTGGGCAATACAGTTGAGCCGTGCCCGCCTTTTGTTGTTCGACCGCACCACATACCAAGGCGCGTACTCGGTATCCGTGGCGGCCAGCATATCGTCCGTCGCCTTCGTGTAGTCCCACCACCGTCGGTACGACTCCAGGTCCATCGGGCTAAGCTTCCACTGCCGTAAGGGATCGGTAGCCCTTCGCTTGAACCGACGCTCCTGTTCTTCCTGGCTAACATCGAAAAAGTACTTGACCAGGATGATGCCCGAGCGCACGAGCGCCGCTTCCAACTGCGGACAGTTTCGCATGAACTCCTCGTACTCGGCTTGGGTGCAGAAACCCATGACGCGCTCGACTCCGGCGCGATTGTACCAGCTTCGATCAAACAAAACCACCTCACCCGCTGCCGGGAGATGTGCCAGATACCGTTGAAAGTACATCTGTGTCCTCTCTCGCTCGGTAGGCGCTGGCAGCGCGACAACCCGAAATACGCGTGGACTTACACGCTCGGTGATTCGCTTAATCACGCCCCCCTTTCCGGCGGCATCCCGCCCTTCAAACAGCACGACGACCCTTGTCCCCGCCTGTTTAACCCAACGCTGCAGTTGGCAGAGTTGCACTTGCAGCTTCAGCAGCCGCTTTTCGTATTCCTTGCGGCCTAGCCTGCTAATAGCCGCCGCAGTCTCTCGACGATTCTTCGCCTGCCCCCTCGTCTTGCGGCCCTTCTTTTCTACCTTTGCCATCAGCACACCTCACACAATGTACTTCCCACTGCCTGTTGTCGGCCTATGCACGCGGCAATCGCTTGCGGCCGTGCCCTACATTGACAGCTATTCCTACAAAAGGTGTCTCATGTGCATGTCTCCATATGGGAAATCCGGGTGCCTAATACAGTAGCTTGAGGTCGGCCGATACGATGTTGAGATCGTCCAGATCGATTTGAGAAGTCCTGTTCTCCCGAATGAACGAGATATCACCCACGATTCTGTCCGTGAAGACGATGGAGAAACCGGCTTGGAAGCGGTGCCGGGTGACTTTGTCGCCAAGAGTATCGTAGAAGATTTCGTAGCCGCCGTAGGGTCTCATTTTGTAGTGTCCCAAGATGGAGCGTTCCCTATCCGGCTCCAATTCAAAGGGGGGATTGAAGGTGATCCTGTTTCTGACGGTTCCCCAATCCCCGAACTCTTCGAAGTCACTGTACTCTGAACGAACACGATTACTGAAAGCGATACCCATCCACCGAGCCCGTGTCGTGACATCAAGATAGATCCGGTTTGCGTTCTGCCATTCGTCTCTGTCAAACTCGCGGGCGATCGTTCGGTAGCTGAGGCCCAGGTCCAGCCAGTCGGCTAAGCCCCCGTATACGACCCCAATATCGGCGTGATGCCGGACAAGACTGCCTCGGTCGTCGTAACGCGCCTGCGCACCGAGCTTGGCCTTCCACTGCTCGGCCAGATTCACAGCCGCAGTGGCACCATGCCAGAACTGGAACTCACTAGCCGTGCAGGCAGCACAGAGAAAAAGCGACACAATGAAGCCCAGGAGAAGTCCGCCAATGCGATGCCTCTGCCAACCGGTCTCGTACGGTCGTCTCGTGTCTTCTCGCTGGGCAGCCCTGGGCGTACACCGCTCCCACCTTCTCCCAACGAGGCGACCGATTCCTCCGCGGTCCGTCGCCTCCTTCACGTTGTAACAACTCCTTCTCACCGGCATTCCTTCATTTGACTGGTTGCCGCAGCTCGGGACGTTTAAATTCCTGATCAAGACTCTCCAAGGCAGCCTCGATCTTCTCCAGCGCTTCGATATAGAAATGCTCTGAAGAGTGATAGAAGTAGCGGGCGACAGAAGCGTCTATCAGGTGGTCTCTCTCCGGATCGATATCAGGGACCTCAATGATCCGGCCGGGGATAAACTTCAAGAGGCTCGCCTCTGGGCCACGGCCACCGTTGATTTCGAGGACATACTTCACCATGACAGCTCGAGCCAAGCGCTCGACATCTTCCGGACTGTGGATGAGGATGCTATAGCATCGGCGACCGCCTTCCGCGGGCTGGTTCAGCTCCCGCAAGAGGCGGCTCCACGCCCGTCGGTCGAGGCATTCCACCACCCTTATCTCTGGGACCGGATCGCTGACCAAGCTCTGGCCATCGGGGGATTCGTACGGATCGTGGAAGGAAATAGCCAAGGCCTTGTTCGAACTCTGAGAGGCGAAGTCCAGCATTTCCGACACGAGGGTGTCGAGAGACTTGCTCTGGTAACTGCCAGCGTCGAGATCAGTCAGCACAAAGATCCTCTCACTGACAAGTTCACTGCCCAATTCAAGCCTTCGCAGGGCATTGTAGATGATACGATCGACAATCACCTTCTCACCAGGCAAGCGGCCTTCACTGAAGGAGTAGAAAGGCTCTCTCTCGGCGTACCTGTAGTCTTGGGCAATTGCATTGATGGCAGCATCTCGGTGACGTTGAAACCTCTGATTCCTGTACAGGAAAGACACATCAACGATGTCGCCGGTCTCTATGCGATAGCTGTGCCGAAAGAGCTCCGAATCCTTGTCGTCAAGAAACTCGGTCTGTGCGGGCAGCGCACGCGACAGATGGAGCGTTTCCGGCAATACATAGGGCGTCAAGACGATGATCACCTCGCTTCGGATTTCGCTGGTGCTCTCTGAACGGAATAGGAGGCCGAGTCCAGGGAGATCACCCAGGAAGGGTACCTTCTCCGTGACCCTGGTGTCGTTTCGGCTGACCAGCCCACCAATGACGAAAGGCGTGTTATTTTGAATGCGTGCATACGTCTGTACTCGTCTGGTTACCACTCTTGGTGCCGAGGCGAGCAAGCGACCGTCCTCGTCTCGAATTTCCAGGTCGCTCTCGGGGACCTCGGAGGACACCACGGTATCCACCATCAGAGAAATCTCGCGACCGTCTTGACTGACGCGCGGTCTGATGTTCAGCAGTATGCCCAGAGCCAAGTACTTGAAATCAAACGATATCTTACTGGAGTCAGCCTGGAGTCCCTCCTGGCTCGTCGCGATCGGAATGTCGCGACCAATGCGAATCGTGGCCTGACGATTATCCAAGGCCAGGACACTGGGCCGCGATAGAATCTCCGCTCTGCCATCGATCAGCAGCGCCCGTATCTTCGCCATCCACTGGCTGGCGAGATCCTGGGCATCCGTTCCCGTGAAGAGAAACGTCTTGCCCATCTCGGTGAAACTGCTCAAGCTCGCATTATCAGATCCTCCAGCCACACTGACTTGTCCGTCCTGGAGTTCCCACTCAATCCCCAGCTGTTGCATGGCCGCGGAACTGATCTCAAGGACCAGTCCTTCCACGTAGATCTGACGAGCCGGTCGATCAACGACTTCCTCAATCACTCTTTGGACCCTGCTGTACTGCTCGGGGTGAGCAGGATGAAAGAGGACCATCAACCTCGTGCTGGGAGATGTGGTCAGGTCAGGATGAAGCTCGCTGGCTAAGGTTGGAACTACTGTGGAGCCGAATTGGCCGCGCCCAACCTCACCCTTGCCGACCAGCCCCATACTCTCTGCCCCAGGAGACGACATCTCCAGGACCAGGGGCAGTTGGCCGAACTCAATCGGGTCGGGAATGGTTCCCTCTTTGTCAATGGTGTTGATGCCAAGTCCCTGCAAGGCGTTGAAAGCACCGGCCACGTCGATGTAGCTGAGCTGAATGATCTTGTGCTCCAGATCACCCGGCATCAGACGTGTACGGTCCGCCTGAATCAAAGCCAAGCTGCGCATGAGCAGTTCACGCGCTATCGCGAGATCGGGATTCTCCGTTAGGTTTCCTTCTCTGTCCGAGGCTGCGCCATAAAGGCCGATTCTCGGTGGCCTGGACCGATACTGCCAGCATCCAATTCTGATGAACTCTAACCCGCCTTCCGACTCACGGGCTACGAGATGATCGCCCGAAGCCCCCTTCGGAAGCGCGGGGGCAGCGTAGGCAGTCGGCCTCGAAGCCTCCTCGTAGCCATGGTCCGTCTGCAACGAGAGCATCAGATCGCTGATGAGTTCGGCCAGTTCAACCTTGTTCATACGCGGCAGATCGACAAGAACACCCCCTCCGTCCGGCCAGGAGTGATGTGGAGCAGAGGATAGATCAGAGGCCTCGCTAGCGGGCAGAACTCCGGACACCAGGATCAGGGCGATGAGCAGGATCGACCAGACCGCGGGCAGACGAGGGACGCTCATAGGACAAGCATGGCACACGCCACTTGTCCTCCACGTACATCGATTGTCACGCCAAGCGGTGCTCTCAGGTCGCCCACGTCGCGTGCTTGCCATAGAACACCTTCATTCTGAAGTATCGGGGCCAGCCAAACATTAAGAGTACTCCACATATCGAAACCATGTCCGACCTCTGGCCATTGTCTCTTCAGTTGACAAGAGGTCAGGCTTCACGTCTCATCGGACTCGACCTTCACCCGGACCGTTCAACTCAGGCAATATACGGGCCGCATGGTCTTCCTGACGCCGTCTTCGGCGCCAGCGCGCCCTGGCGTCTGCAAAGCCTCGGCTCAGCGTTGAGAAGTCGCAGATCTCTCCTCCCAGAGAAGAACTGTCCCCCAAATGAGCTGCCGCTTCTTGTACACTGGCATCCCCGTACTGGCGAAGAAAGAGGTCAAGCCGCGCAGGCCGGCGCTCAACGTCGATTCGATCAAGCCACCGCATCGCTTCACGAAGCGTTTCCGCGGGGTCTCCGGACCGGAGTGATCTCATCAACCGCCGAAAGTACGCGCCTTCTGTTTCACCTCTGGCCTCCCGCCATGCAGTCCAGCAATTCATCAAACGACCTCGAAAGCGTAGCGCGAGCACAGCAGCCATTGCGGCAATAGAGAGCACCGCCCCAAAAACCATGAGGCCCTGTTGATGTCGCGGTTCCGCGGCAGCGGCCGGCTGCGCGGTGGAGCGGCCCGCAACTCGCAAGGCCCGTTCAGGTAGTTCGATATGCTTGAGCTCCCGAGCCCCGGTGTCCCACCAAGGCAGCACGATACCCGGAATCTCGATCTCGCCGGGACGCTCGAAGACGAAGGTCGCCGTCTCAATACGCGTTCCGGTCACTGATCCGGCATCGAACACATCCTCAACCCTCGGCTCGCCGGGGTAAATGCCGATACCTTCCATGGTAGGATGTTGCATAGGAATGAAGGCCATTCCCGATACGTCCAAGGCCTGCAGGACGATAGTACGTTTGACGGCGTCACCTACTTTGACTTCGTCAGTCTCCGGCTGCCACGTCTGACTCGCCGTGAGGCGCGTCGTACTGATCAGTCCACGAAGGTTCTCCGCGCCGGGAGGGACCTGACACGTGAACGTTGTCCTCGGAGTCTCCGCCTGCTGTACAATCTCCTTGGCGTTGAGACCCCAGGCCTTGACAGTCACCGCCACGGGAAGCGCTGGGACCACGACAGTCCCGCTCCTCTGGGGATAGAGCGACAGCTCATAGCGTTGTCCCGTGTAAGCAGTGCCGGCGATTGTTTCCTGGAGCCGTGTGCCCTGGCTCTCCGTCCGCACCACGTAGGCTCCGGGAACATCAAAGTCACCGATCTTCTTGATCTGCGCCCATCCGTCCTTTCCGAGCACGTCAATGTGGAAAATGACACGCTGCCCTATCCACGCCTCCTGAGGCGTTACGCTGGCGCGAAGCACGATGTCCTCGGCCGCGAACGAGGAACATGCAACTGAGAAGACCAGTAGGCCGCAAGCCGCGCGCAGCGGCCGACGGACGCGTACGCCCTGTCCTACTCCATCGGGCACGAATAACTGTCTACTGTTCACTCTTCGGTTTCGCATACTGATACGCAAACTTCGATTTCAGGAAGTCGGCCGGTCTTGTTTGAACCTGCCGCAACCACATGACCCGCAGTTCCTCATCGCTCATCTCCTGTCCCCCCTCAACCTGCTCCTCACCGGCCGTGGGTGGTGCTTTGCCTTTCGAAAACATAATCTCATCAGCTTCCAGTTTTCCCCCCGTCATTTCACCTCCCTCTTTCTTTAGCAGCTTAGCGCGTGCCCAGGCAATCTCTCGGTTGACTTCGGCGGCATCCCAGTCCAGTCGCAGTTCCAGGGCCCGTGTGTAACGCAGGGCCGCATCTTCGTACTTACCCTGCATGAGCAGGGCATTGCCGTGATTGAACGCTGCCTCCGCAGTGTCGTAGCCGGCGAACACACCCGCGGCATCCTTGAACGCGCCCTGCCTGAACAGCGCAACACCCTTCCACATGGGATCGGCGAATCGTTCTCCCGCCTCCTGATACCGCCCGCGTACGAAGAGACGATATCCCTTTTGGTCCGAGGTCAGTAGGGACCATTGCCCCGTTCTCAGACAGTAGAAACCCGGCACCAGCACGACCAGGCAAACACCCGCAACCAGCATCCTGTCGCTCCATGAGCGGGGTCGTCTCGATAGAAGACCGGAAACGGACACACTCATCGGACCACCCATCCTTTCCGGCTCCAGACCAGGGTGCACAGGGCGATCAAAGGCAGTAACGCGCGCCCGGCGTCGTGCCACTGTTCGCCACCGTCCGCAGCAGCCGCCATCCGGAATTCTGACCGGGCGCGTTGGGCCACACGCGCCACGTCTGTCTGGTCTACGGTCAATCGTACAATTGGTGCATGCAGCGCAGACGCTGCGTTTTGGAGCCCGCTATCGACCGGTGCTGATGGAGACTGAAGTGCCAGGATCTGCACGGGCAGTTTTGTCTCAGCCACAGACAGCGCCTGGATCTGTGATGGGGCAACCGCATCTGCCATGACGAGCACCGATCCGGGCACGCTGGCTTTCTGCAAGAGATCTTCTGCCAATCCCAGTGCCTGTGCGAGGGCATCGCCATCGACTGGCATCAGTTCGGGGGTTAGATCGTTCACCATCGCGCTGATGATACGATCATCTCTGGTCAGTGGCATGACGAGATGCGCACTGCCACTGTAGACAATCAGTCCGGTCGACACCCCGGCGCGGAGCTCCAGCAGATCGCGCAGTTTGTGCTTGGCCCTCTCCAGGCGGGATGGCTGAACGTCCGTGGCATTCATCGTGCCACTGACTTTCAGCAAAACCACAAGCCCGGCCTCGTCATCGGCAAACGGTGAGGGTTCTCTTCGCCAAGTCGGTCCTGCCAAAGCGACAGCAGAAACAAGCCATAGGATAGGCAACAGATTGATTGGGCGCAGACGCTGACGTTTGCGCTCGCCCACAAGAAGGTGCTCCAGCAGGTGTGGGTCGACCACCTGCTTCCACTTGTCGACGCGGTCCTGCTCTCGAAAGATGCGCCAGCAGAGGACCAACGCTGGCAAGACGGTCAGAAGCCAGTAAGGACGGAGAAAGTGGAACTCACCCACGACTACCCCTCCTCTCTTCAACACGATGCTTCAGGAGGATGCCGGCATGGTAGGCGAGCCCGAACACCATAAAAGTGGCAAGGGGCCAGTGGAACAGATCAATGCGCGGCCGGTAGGTCTCGGCCTCTACTTCCCGGGTGCCGATGCTGTCCAAATCCGCATAGATGTCCAGCAGCTGATTGCGATCGGCTGCGTAGAAGTAGCGGCCACCCGTCGTGGAGGCGACGGCAGTCAGCGCCTCCTCATCCAGCTTTTCTTCCCCTGTGGCAGACGGATCACCCACACCGATGACGTAGATTGCGATGGCTTTGTCCCGGGCGATCTTCGCGGCCTCGGCTGGTGGCACCTTGCTGCCCGTATCGTTGCCGTCGGTCAGAGCGATGATCACGCGATCTTCGACTTGGCTTCGTTCAAACAAGGTGATGGCGAGCCCGATGGCATCACCGAACGCGGTACGCGGCCCGGCCATGCGCACCGCCGCTTCCTCCAGCAAGACTCGACAGGCATTGAGATCCTGGGTAAAGGGCACCTGGACAAACGCCGCGTTTCCAAAGACAATCAAGCCCACACGGTCGCCTTCTCGCCGTGTGAGGAAGTCATCGAGCACCTCCTTGACGGCAGTCAGACGGTCGACGGTCTCTCCTCGGAAATTGGTGAAGTCTTCGGTTTCCATTGAGCCGGACAAATCCACGAGAAGCATAAGGTCCCGCGTGGGCACTACGCGACTGATTGGTGGCTCAAGGAACTGAGGGCGAGCCAGGGCCAACAGGATGAGCGTCCAGAGGGTCCAGCCAAATACGCGTTCTGACGCTTTCGATTCGGCAACAACGGAGCCCTCGGCCGGTCTCGTCCCCAGGACAGCTGCCACACGCTGGAACCACGGCGCGCGGATGGCCTGATGGGGCTCGCGATACGGCGGAATAATGCGAGCCAGGACCGCCGGAAGCGGGGCCAACAGTAATAGCCAGGGTTGCGAAAGAGTATACATCTCAGCCTTCTCCCCCCAGTGCTCGGCATTCGGGAAAACGATGATGCCGGATCCACGTACCGGCGCGGTCAGTGAGTTCCTGAGTTGCCGGGCCACCCGAGTCAATCGCACCTATAGCCGAAAAGCGACTGCGGGAACACGTCCTGTTCAAGAAGGCAATCCAATCGTCTCCGTAGAGCGATGCCACCTCTTCGCGGGGAAAGACCGCAAGGGCAACGCGCTTTAGAACCACAGAAACATCGTGCACCGTACGCGCGGTGTCCAGCAACGCCAATCCTGCACGGCGATACGCATTGCGTCTCCACGTCATGTAGAAACACCCCCCGAGAGCCAACACGACGGCCGTGAGGACCCCCAATAGTAGCCAAACACCCGGTGCCGGCGGCCAGTACGGTGGCGCATCGGGAACTACAATATCGCGCAGATTGTCCAAACTGTACTGTGTACCGTTCATCAACTAATTCCCTCGTCTCGGCACGCCGAGTAGACGCCTGACTTGATCGACGACATCACCTTGGTTGCTGACCATCAGTAGCGGCGCCGAAAGCCCTCTCAGGAAACGAGTGAGGCGTTCCTGCTCCCTGCTGTAGTCATGCACCAGTTTCTCACGCATCTGTCTATCCGCCAGATCGAGTTCCATCTGCTGCGCCCCATCAGACACGGTGATGCGCTGCGCTGGCGGCCGGAGGCGAATGGGGTCATACACCAACAACCCCAAAACATCATTGTGCTCGGCCATTCGTCTTGTGAGTCGGTCAGTCTGATTATCCGCGCCAAAGGCATCGCTGATCATTATGACCAGCACATCGTGCGGGGCGAGACTGTGTGCCTTCTCCAGCGCGCGATTGAGCATGCCAGCGTTCGGCTCAACCTGGAGGTCCCCCCGAAGCGCGTGGTTCATACGCACAACCGTCCCCAGGATTGACATAACGGTCTTCTGGCTTCTTTGTGGCCGAATGTCGATTAGTTCCGTGTCGTTGAACACCACGGCGCCGACACGATCCCCGACAGCCACAGCGCGCCATGCACCCACGGCAGCCAGTTCGGCGGCGGTCACCGACTTCATTCTGTCCCGCGTGCCAAAGAACATGTTTATTCGCTGGTCGACAACAAGCAAAACGGCACGGTCCTTCTCTTCAGTGTAGACTCGGACGTGGGGGCTGCGTGTACGCGCGGTGACCTTCCAGTCCATGGCGCGAATATCATCCCCAGGCAGGTAGCGGCGCAGCTCTTCAAAATTAAGGCCTCGGCCGCGTAGTCTGGATGCGTAGCGGCCCGAAAGAACGCTGGTCACCGGCTGATGCGGCAAGAAAGAGAAGTCGCGCACTTTGAACTGGATACGGATCAGATCGTCCAGGTTCGTGTAGGCGCCCGACGGTTTTCTGGCCTCGGCCGTCTTTCTCTTAATCTTTGACCAATCCATATCCGTCGGCTCCAGGGGCAGGCTTGGACCGCGATCTTCCTCATGCCACGGCCACCAGTTTGACCAAATCTGAGATCACATCATCCGCCGTGACGCCGTCCGCACTGGCCTCATAACTGAGAACAAGGCGGTGGCGAAAGCAATCGTTGATCACGGCACGTATGTCGTCGGGTGTCACATGATCCCGGCCCTGTAGCCAGGCATACGCGCGGGAGCATTTGTCCAGCGCGATGGAGCCGCGCGGGCTCACTCCGACCTGGATGTACTTCGCCAGTTCTTCGCTGAGTTCGGCCGGCCTGCGTGTCGCCCCGACAAGAGAAACAACGTAGTCTTCCATAGGCTCGGAGATCTGGACACCAGAAATCTCATCACGAGCATCGAACACGGCGCTCTGCGCGATCGGTTCTTCCGCTGCCCCCGTTTCCCCCTTTGCCGCGGGCTTCTGACGGCGGGCCGCTTCGCCGCGCACCAGTCGAATCACCTCGCGCTCAGCCGCATCGTCAGGGTACGAGATAAACACATGCATCATAAACCGGTCCATCTGTGCTTCGGGCAAAGGGTACGTGCCCTCCTGCTCGATCGGGTTCTGCGTGGCCATCACCATAAAGAGCGGCGGAAGCTGGTGGGTCTTCTTGGCCACCGTAATCTGCCGCTCCTCCATTGCCTCCAATAGGGCGGCCTGAACCTTCGCCGGCGCCCGATTGACCTCGTCGGCTAAGACAATGTTGGCAAAGATCGGTCCCGGCTGGAACTCGAACCGCTCCTGGGCTTCTTCGCCAAGATACATCTCGGAGCCGGTGATGTCGGCGGGCAACAGGTCAGGCGTGAACTGGATACGGCTGAAGTCCGCTTCCAGGTTCTTCGCCAGGCTTTTCACCGCGCGCGTCTTGGCCAGACCGGGAAGACCTTCCAGCAGGAGATTGCCGTTGCAGAGCAGGGTAAGCAGCAATCGCTCCACCATCTGTTCCTGACCGATGATGGAACGATTCACGCCTTCCTGCAACTTGAGGATCGTCTCATGAGCGCCCATGGGTTTACCTCACTGGTTCTCGAACGAAAAAACACGCTTCCAGTCCTTCTTCATGTCGACGACTGTCCACCCTTTGGCCCGTGCTTCGTCGAGGGCTTTGTCCAGGCGACCAATGGGCGACGTTCGATCGTATGCCCATTCGCGATCGGCGTCGGTGTGATGCACGATGAGCCCGAACCGTGCACCCTTGCCCGCGGTCGTCCACTGGAGCATTTGCAGATCACCGTCCGAGTTTCCGAACGCCGCGATGGGCCGGCGGCCGATGTGTTGGTTGATCGCGACGGGCTTGCCCTCCTTGTCGTCATTGAAGTTCAACTCCGGCAATCGCACGAGTATCGGCTTGCCGTCATGCAGTTCGAACTTTGTCTTAATGCTGCTGCCAATAACCTGCTCGGGCGGAATGCCATAGACCCCTTCGGTCCAGGGACGCATGAATTCGATGCCTCCGCCGGACGCAATGTAGGTCTTGAAGCCATTGGCGTGCAGATAGGCCAGCAGTTCCAGCATCGGCTGATAGACCATCTCCGTATATGGGCGGCCGGTTTTCGGATGCCTCGCCGTGGCCAGCCAGTCCTTTGCGATTTGCGAGAATTCCTCGGTGGTGTTGCCCGTGTGAGTGGCCATGAGAAGTTCGAGCAGCGCATGCTTGCCGCCTTCCATGAGAGTCTTGAGATCGACTTTAAGCACC
>CP070782.1:336692-345472 GCA_020346325.1 Phycisphaerales bacterium | reverse complement strand
CGGTGATGCCTCGGCGTTTGGAGAAGTTGACCGGGGTCGCGAATGCCGGACCACGGTCGAGTTCCCTGTGGAACTGATCGAGACGGGAACCAACACGATCACCATTACGAATGAACGCGGAAGCTGGTTTCTGTACGACTGCCTTTGGCTCACGGTGCCGGAGTCGGTGCGGCTTGGCACGATGACCGCAGTCAACGAACTGCTTGATGTGCACACCGAGCCTTTCCTTGTCAGACACGAAGGGCGTCTCTGCCAACCTGTCATTGCCTCGGTCTTGCATATCGGCGAACCGGTTGAAGCGGAAGTCTGCATTGAGGGCCTGGCTCCGATCACGCAGACCCTCGAGGTTGGTTACAAGACCGTCCAGGGCCTCATGCCAAGCGTCGAGAAGCCCACGAACGTCGATGTTGAAGTGAAAGTGTCCGGCGAGTCGATCGGTAAGCGATCCGTCGAGATCCATCCGGTACGCCGGTGGGAGATTTATGTCCTCCATCATTCCCACGTGGACATTGGTTACACCCATGTCCAGACCGACGTTCTCAAGATGCACTATCGGTATTTCGATCAGGTGATCGAACTGGCCCGGAAATCCGCTGAATACCCGGCCGGCTCGCAATTCAAGTGGAACACCGAAGTCCTCTGGGCCGTGGACAATTATCTCCGGGAGGCCCCGCCGGAGAAACGCGCGGCCTTCATCGACGCAGTCAAGAAGGGATGGATCGGCCTTGACGCCCTTTACGGCAACGAACTGACGGCGCTGTGCCGTCCCGAAGAGCTCGTTCGTCTGGTTGAGTATGCGGGCCGGCTTCGAGAACAGTACGGCGTCACTATCGAATCGGCCATGATCAGCGATGTCCCCGGATACACGTGGGGCCTGATCCCGGTCCTCGCGCACACCCCGGTCAAATACTTCTGTGTCGGCCCCAATCGCGGCCATCGGATCGGCTACACGCTCTCGACCTGGGGAGACAAACCGTTCTACTGGACAAGTCCGTGCGGGCAACACAAGATTCTCACCTGGGTGGCTGGGGAAGGGTATTCCTACTTCCTCGGTGGACGACTCAGCCGCGGTCGTCTCTTCGAATACCTCAAACGACTCGAAGAGGCCGACTATCCCTATGACATGGTTCATTTGCGCTACGCCATCGGCGGCGACAATGGCCCCCCCGACCCCGATCTGGCCGATTACGTCCGCCAATGGAACAAGGAATACGCCTATCCCAAGCTGGTGATCGCCACCGCTCCCGAGATGTTCAACACGTTTGCGGCGCGCTACGGTGACGCCGTCCCCACCGTGGCAGGCGACTTCACGCCCTATTGGGAAGACGGCGCCGCCTCCAGTGCGCGCGAGACCACGGTCAATCGAGCGTCGGCCGAGCGGCTCGTGCAGGCGGAAACGCTCTTCGCCATGCTCAAACCCAACCGTTATCCGGTCGATGAATTCGATCAGGCCTGGCGTGACGTGATCCTCTACGACGAACACACCTGGGGTGCCCATAATAGCATCTCCGATCCCGAAGGCGATTTCGCGCTGAGCCAGTGGAAAATCAAACAAGCCTTTGCGCTCGATGGCGAAACACGATCCGAGCGACTCCTTACGAAGGCGATCTCCACCCTCGACGCGCCGACGGGCGATGTCACGATGATCGATGTCTTCAACACCTGCTCCTGGCCTCGAACGGATTTGGTGAGTCTTCCCGGCACGTGGAAACGGCGCAGTGCGGGTCTCGTTGATTCTGACGGCAAGGGCGTCCCTTTGCAGAGACTATCGAGCGGTGAATGCGTTTTCCTGGCACACGACGTCCCGCCGTTCGGCGCCAGACAGTTTCGATGTGTCGAGTCAGCCGCACGGACCGTCGGCACGCCGGCCCGCGTCGAAGGGACTCGTCTCACGAACGGCTTGCTGACAGTCTCCGTGGATGAGAAGACAGGAGCGATTGGCAGTCTAAGACCTGGCCGGACGGGAGTGGAACTGGCCGGGCGCGAGGCCGGCGTCCAACTGAACGACTATCTCTACGTTCGGGGACGCGACCCGAAAGACCCGCAGCGCAGCGGCCCTGTCAAGATCACCGTCAAGGAGAACGGTCCGCTGGTTGCGTCACTTCTCATTGAATCTGAGGCCCCGGGCGCCGGCAGGCTGACGCGAGAGCTTCGCCTCGTTGCCGGCCTGGATCGGCTCGACATCATTGATACCATTGACAAGACGAAGGTCTACGAGCAAGAGGCGGTCCATATCGCCTTTCCTTTCAATGTGCCGGGAGGCGTGGTACACATGGACACGCCATGGGCCGTCGTTCGTCCCGAGCGCGATCAGATCCCCGGGGCCTGCAAGAACTATTTCACCGTTCAGCGGTGGGTGGATGTATCGAACGAGCGCTACGGCCTGACGTGGGCGACGCCGGACGCGCCGTTGATCGAGATCGGTCGGATCACCAACGATCCGCGTTCCGCGTCGGTCGGTTGGATCGATCAGATCGAGCCTTCGACCACGATCTACTCTTACGTGATGAACAACTACTGGGAGACGAACTACAAGGCCAGTCAGGAGGGGCCGACGACGTTCCGTTACGCTATTCGGCCGCATCGCGGATTCGACGGGGCCGAGGCTACGAAGTTCGGGGTCGGGATCGGCCAGCCGCTCATTCCCGTCGCGAGCCCACGCGTCTCTGCACGCCGCCCATCGCTGCTGCGCATCGAGCCAGATGATGTGGTGGCCACGATCCTCAAGCCGTCACGTGATGGCAAAGCCAGGATCCTTCGTCTCTTTAACCCAACGGAGGCATCGCATAGAGTAACGCTCGCCTGGGGCCGGCCGATGCCGGAAAAGGTCTTCCTGAGCGACTTGGCCGAACAAGAACGAGCCCCGCTCGGAGAGGAAGTGGAGATAGCCCCCTATGAGATCGTGACCGTAAGAGCCCTGTTACCATGATCGGATGCCAATCATGACCTCCAGAGAAAGAGTCCTGGCGGCATTGAATCACGTCGAACCCGACCGCATCCCGGTTGATTTGTCGGGACATCGGTCTTCGGGAATTGCCGCCATTGTGTACCCCAAGCTCCGTGACTACCTTGGCCTGCCGCCGAAGCCCGTCCGCGTGTATGACGTGATCCAACAACTAGCGGTGGTAGACGCTGACGTACTCGAGCGGTTCGGCGTTGACTGTATCGAATTGGGCCGAGGCTTCGCGCTTGACGATGATGACTGGAAGCCCTGGACCTTGCCTGTTGGCACCGATTGCTTCGTTCCGGCCTGGACCAAGCTCGAACGTCGATCGGACCGCTGGGTGATTCTCTCGGACTCAGGAAGGGTCTTTGCCCACATGCCGGACGGTACGCTCTACTTCGAGCAGACTTATTTCCCGCTGGCCGAATCCGACGACTTGAACGCGCTGGATGAGGCGCTCGGTGAGTGCATGTGGACTGGAGTCGCAGCCCCACCGGGTCCGGTCAGCTCTGAGACACTGGCCGAAGGGGCTCGGCGACTTCGCGCCAATACCGATCGGGCGATCATCGGTCTCTTCGGTGGCAACCTCTTCGAGATGGGCCAGTTCTTCTACCGGGCGGACAATTTCTTCATGCTTCTGGCGGCCGACCCTGAAAAGGCCCATCGTTTCCTCGACCGATTGGTTGAGATGCATCTGGCCAATCTCGAACGGTTTCTGGCGGCCGTCGGCGACTCCATTGACATCATCCTGTTCGGCGACGACCTCGGTATGCAGACCGGCCCCATGCTGAGCCCACGGATGTATTGCGAGTTCTTCAAGCCGCGTCACACCCTGCTCTGGAATCGCGCCAAGGAACTGGCCGATGTCAAGGTCATGCTCCATTGCTGCGGCGGCGTTCGCGAACTGCTGCCCCACCTGATCGAAGCCGGGCTCGATGCAATCAATCCCGTTCAGACAAGCTGCGCCGGGATGGACGCGGCCGCCTTGAAGGCGGAGTACGGGCGCGATCTGACCTTCTGGGGCGGCGGTTGTGACACACAGGAAATCCTGGCCAATGCGCACCCCGAGGAGGTCGCCAGGCATGTCAGAGATCAGGTTCGCATCCTCGCGCCGGGTGGCGGCTTTGTCTTCCAGCAGGTTCACAATATCCTTGCCAACGTTCCGCCTGAGAACATCGTCGCCATGCTTGATGCCGTGAACACCGGCAGATAACGACGCCGGACAGGTCGCATGCCTGTCCTAGTCAATATCGCGTTCATCTTCCTCGACGTCGGCCATTACGGCCCATTGCGGATACGGCTGGTGGGGTCCCTTCATGGCACGCCAGAGAATGCGATTCAAGACATCCTCGGGGCATCGATCTACTTGTTCCAACGGAAGCCTGGCAGAGGCCAGCGCATCCTTGCGCAATGTCGCGTTCGATATTTTCTTGGGATCGGGGTTCATCTGGTCCAGTGGGACATTGGCAGGCACCGCCACATATGGGGTGAAGTCGGGCTCCGTGGAAAAGCAGTCACTCATGGGCGTGGCCGTAGCATCAAACTGATTCATCGGGGGCAATCCCAGGATCAGTTCGATACTCCGGAGAATGCTCGTCTGGTTGTACTGAGTGCTGATGACGGCCTCGCGCTTCGTGTAAGGGCTGATGACATAGGCCGTAGTGCGATAACCACTGACGTGATCCCAACCGGCTTGCGGATCGTCCTCGATGGCGAAGATGCAGGTCTTGGCCCAGAATCGGCTGTGGCTGATCGCCTCCACGATCTGTCCGAAAGCCAGATCGTTATCCGCCACCTGGGCGGCGGGCGTCGGCGCGCCGGCGCGCGTGCCGGACGTGTGGTCGTTCGGCAAGCAGATGATGATCAGATGGGGCAGCTTGCCGCTGCGCTCATATTCACGCAATTCCCTAACGAACTGGGCCGCTCGGAAGACATCCGGAATGTCCATGTCCCATCCAACTGTCTGCATGTTCAGATAGGGCCGCAGCGATTCAATGGCGGGTCTGCTGCTGATGTTGATCAGGCCGGTCTGATCGGCGAAATCGCGGTAGTAGTCCAGAAATGTCAGCCTGCCCTTCCTATCGGGATCGACCCAGGATGTCTCCGTGATGGCGAACTCACCGTAAACGCGTAGTGACTTGCCGTGGGCGATAGCGTTGTCCCAGATGAAGCCCGAAGGGGCATAGGCCAGTGCATCGACGTCGCTGTCTTCCATGCCATCGGGATAGCTGCGCGGAAAACCGGCGAACGATTTTTCCATGTAGTCGGTGGCAAAAGCCGAGTCCGACCACTGGTGGCCATCGGCACTGAGAATACCGGAGCAATAGGTGTTATCCAGGAGGACGAACTCCCGCACCATCTTGTGCTGATTGGGCGTGATCTCAGCGCCGAAGATACATAGCGAGGGATCGCCGTTGCCCTTGGGAATATCCCCGAGGACCTGGTCGTATGTGCGATTTTCCTTGATGATGTAGACCACGTGCTCGAATACGGACGGCTCACCCACCCTTTCGGGGATGGCACGCGGCGGCTCGTTCGTGCGTGCCGGTCGCGAGGCGTCTTTGAGCAGAGGATACCGATAGTTGTCCAGCACCCTGCGCGTCAGAGCCGGCAATTCTCTCGACTTCGGAACGGGCACCAGAGACAGCGTCCCGTGGTACTGGCGGCTGTTGGATATGTTGGCGCGTGACTCCACGAGCCCTTGTGTCGATCCGACTCCTTTGATGTTGGCCACGACCAGCCGGTGACGCGTCCGATCGTAGGTGATCGCGCCGGGAAACCATCCCACGGGGACCAATCCCAAGAGCTTGCACTTGCCGGCGCGGAAACGGAACACCGCAATAGCGTTTTGGGTGCCGTTGGCGACATAGAGGAGGTCTCCCGAGGGAGCGAACACCAGGGCATTGGGACTGGCTCCGAACAGATCGGCGGGACTGCGTTTAGCCCAGATGGTCTCCACCACGTCGTTCGTGCGCGTATCGATCACACTGAGCGTGTCGCTGCCGGCGTTGGCCACCACGATATAACGGCCATTGGGCGAACACGTTATGCCGGATGAATGCAGGCCTGCCATGATCTCGCCAGCGGGCATTTCCCGGGTCAAATGAATCACGGAGACCGAACCTTCACTGGCGATGTGACGCACGGGATCAACTCGGACCCGCGTTCCCTGCCCCGCCGGTCCGGTGAGACTGTCGTCAGCGGGAATACGACCGCCCCAATTGCTGACATAGGCTTTGTCGCCGGCCAGGACCACATCATAGGGGGCGAAACCCACTTGCCACAAACGAAGCACGTTTCCGGTAGCTGTGTCGATTTCCGCCAGACGGTTGGACAGGTTCAGGACCACGTACAGTCGCCTACCGTCACGCGAAATCGCCAAGCCTGCTGGAATCTCTTCCTTGCGCCACGGCGCATTGGCAGCCGGCAAGGCGATGGGAGGCAGGCCGCTGACCTGCCCTTCGGGACCAACCCGGAAGACTTTCACATCACCGTTGACGTTTGAGAGGTAGATGCGCGATCCATCCGGGCTGAAGATCAACCCCGTGTAGCTGAGTTGGCCTGATTTGTCGGGCTTGAGCAGATGGGAAGAAACGTCATTGGGATCCAGGGCTTCGCTGGAAGGCAAGGCGACGCGCTGCTTGATGTTCCCGTTCTGCGGATCGATCAAGACCAATTCCTGCGTCTTGCCCGCGGTAGCAAGCAGGTGACCGTTCGGACTCAACGCCACGGCCTGCGGCCGCATGCCGGGCAGGTCCACCTGAATGCCGACCGGTGTAAGCACCTGATGAACGGGTGTCACGTATCTTTGCGGCGCAATTTCGCCCACCGGCTCGGTATTGAAATAGCTGGTCGCTCGACGAGAACAGCCCGCTATCAATAAAAACGAGGAAACGAGAAGCATTACCCAAAACCGCCACGGAGGTAGGAGTGTTGCCATGTCTCTATCATTCGTCTTCATATCTCCTCCAGTTCCCTTTCTCAGACAGATCCCGACCGACAGTAATTGTTTCAGTAATTCTACCGTGAGTAAGCCTTTCGACAAGGCGATTCCCGCTTGCCAATCGTGCTGAGGCACTTGTGGGCGGGATCGGCCGTTGATCGCCCCAATCGCTCTGTGACTTATCGATCACACTCCGGTGTAACACGATTTGAGGCGCCTGCGCGTGTCAGGGGTTGCAAGGCCTTTGCGATTGAGCTCTGTCGGCCTCTCTAGCTCGGAAACGCATAGCGCCGCAGAGTCCCTCGATGCGTCAAAGAAAGCCCTTGTGTTCGGAGGTGGTTGACCTTTACCATATCCTCGTCGACCGTCCCCTGGGATCGCCCTGGAAGCTACTTTCCCGCCGACGGCGAAGACATCGTGCATTCACTGTTCAGAGGCTTGGTTCGGACCAAAGCAGGAATACGAGACCGATTGGAAAGGATCGTCGCGATGGCACTTGTGCCAAAGTTGATGCTCGCCTTTTCATCAATCATGTGCACAGTAGCACCGGCGCAAGCTCAGCGACCAGCCTATCTCGATCCGGCCGAACCCCTTCGCCAGCGGGTAGAGGATCTCTTGGAGCGAATGACGCTCGAAGAGAAGATTGGGCAGATGAACATGCCCTGTTCTTATCTGCGCGTCTTCGGCAACAGCCCTGAAGAGAGTCTGGAATTCGCCCGCAAGTTTGCCCAGGGAACAGCGCAGAAAGGCCTGGGACCGGGTGGAGGCTTCTTCACGTTGGCCAATCATGTTTTGGACGGAGGCACCGGCGAGCAAGTGGCGTTCTTTAACACGCTCCAGGAAATCGCCACCCGGAAGACCCGTCTGAAGATTCCCCTGCTGCAAACAGAAGAAGGTACCCATGGGCTCATGTGCGCTGATGCCACGATCTTTCCCGAAGGGTTGGCGATTGGCAGTTCATGGAATCTGGATCTGGTTGAAAGGATGTATGAGATCGCGGCGCGGGAAGCTCGAGCCATAGGCATCCACCAACTTTTCACCTTGGTCATCGAGCCCGCACGCGATCCGCGTCTGGGAAGAAACCAGGAGGCGTACAGCGAAGATCCTTACCTGATTTCATGTATTGCGAAAAGGATTGTCAGGGCGATTCAAGGGGATGATTTGGCTGCGCTGGACAAGTGCGTCGCCGGGTTCTGCCATTACCCCGGGCAAAGCCAGCCGGTGAGCGGTCTTGAGCGAGGGGCTATGGAAATCTCGGAATGGACACTGCGTCGGGCTTTTCTGCCCCCCTGGGATGCGGCGAACAAAGAAGGCGGGGCGCTGGGGGTCATGGCCACCTATCCGGCCATCAACGGTGTCGCGGTTCACGCTTCTTCGTATATTCTCACCGATGTTCTTCGGCATGAACTTGGCTTTGAAGGCTTGGTTCTGTGCGAAGGCGGTGGTTTGAGCACCCTGGTATACGAAGGGTTGGCGGAAGATCAGAAACGGGCCGGAATCCTTGCTCTGCGTGCAGGGGTCGATGTCGGCATCTCATATGAGGCCGCGTACTTGAAGCCGCTGAAGGAAAGCGTCGAAGAAGGACTCGTATCGCAAGAACTCATAGATCGCGCGGTGCGGCGGATTCTGAGACAGAAATTCCGGTTGGGCTTGTTCGAGCAGCCCTTCGTGGACACCGAGCGAGCCGAGGCCATCGTCCACACACGAGAGCATCAGGACGTTGCGCATCAAGCCGCCAGAGAAGGCATCGTGCTGCTGAAGAATGAGAATCACTTGCTTCCTTTGAGCAAGGACATTCGGTCGATTGCGGTCATTGGCCCCAACGCCGACCATGAGAGGAATTTGCTGGGCGACTACACATCGATCAACGTGACCCAGGATATCGTGACTATT
>CP070782.1:332825-336592 GCA_020346325.1 Phycisphaerales bacterium | reverse complement strand
GCGACTGTGGGCCTTCCTGAAGAGCCACTACTTGAGCAATCGCGCCTACGACAACTACGACCATCTGTTCCAGGCTTGCGGGAAAGCCTGGAGTCAACTAACGTCCGAGCGACTCTGTTCGATCTGCCATACGCAATGGATACCGCGCACGAACTAATCATAATCCGTATAACAGGACAGTAGTGGTTCGGAATGTGGAAGCAGAGTGTCCTAATTGATGCCCTTGGTCACTGCGGTGGCTGTGTTGACGGCTGACGGCCATCTGATGGTCTTGTTTTCACATACGAGCGGGGTGGTAGGCTCATGCCACGTCCATCTGGAATTGAGGGCGTAATTGATGAGCACACCCGCGAATGTGCCGGCCAGATTAGCGAACACATCGTAAATGTGAAGCCCCGACACCAAAGTCAAGAAGGCCCCGTAGTTCGCCGCCCCGGCCAGGCCTGCGACTACATGAAAACGGATGAGCCTCTCCCAAAAAGAAATGCCGGTTCGACGATCCCTGAACGTCCATGCGTTATTCAGGAGGAAATTGGACAGGATGGACAGCTCTATGGCCACGGGAGATGCTAACGCGAAATGTAGACCGATCTTGCGTTCCAAGAAAAGAAAGCAGCCAAGATTAACCAGCACTCCCGAAAGGCCGACGAGGATGAACCTAGTGAATTCTCCAGACCGGCGTAGCCGCAGCTTGACCACATTGGCCAGAAACTCCACCTGGTCCCGCAGCGTTAGCTTCGACTGCCCGTGCATTCTGCTGTGGAACACCATGGGGATTTCGACTACTTTGGCACCGTTGCGCAAGAGTTCGCACAGCAGCGACGACTGGAAGGAATAGCCACGCGTGGCAAGGCGTCCGAGGTGACATTTGCGCAGCAAGTCGGCCTTGATACACCTGTAACCGGAGGTGCAGTCGCGAATTCCCCCGAGACCGCCCATGACGCGGACCATCCAGTTTCCCACCACACTCAGCATCCGACGCCGCACGGCGAAGTCCGGCGTTACCCCTCCGGGTGCGAACCTGGACCCGATGACCAAATCCATGCCATGGCTTGCAAGATAGGCAACACCGGGATCAGGGCCGGGTCATGCTGCCCATCGGCATCCATCTCAAAGACAATGTCGCAAGACAACTCACGCAGCGCGTAGTCCATGCCCCGCTTGTACGCCTCGCCCAGACCTTGTTTGGGGCCCGTGATCAGATGCAGATTCTCATACCGAGGTATCAGTGTCTTAACGACAGTCGCCGTGCCATCAGGCGAGTTGTCGTCCACTACGAGAACGTGCAGGTCATGCGTCGCGATCTCATCCGCCTTCCCGAAGACTCGGCCAATGACCGAACCGACGTTCCCGGCCTCGTTGTATGTTGGAAGAATCACGCATGCTCTCGGTCTCATAGAGCGCCTCCGCTCACGAGAATCGTCCGCAAAGCAGAGTGGCATTCCTGCTCGACCCACCTGGACGGATATTGCTGCTCGACTGCGTCCGGAGCAGGGTGTGCTGTGGCGTCAAAGCACGCGCGTGTCGGTTGCGCGTGGGCGCATCTCTGATAGAGGCGGACTGTCATGCCCGCGAACTGCCGCTCCAACTGCAGGGTGTACTCCCTCTCGAGACGTTTGAGAATCTGAGCCCCGGGAGGGATGCTGGGAGGCAGTGAATTCGGGAACATCAGCAGCCAAATTCGGTCAGGCCTTGCGTCTGGGGACGATGGTTCATCTGTTATCGCCGGCGTTGGAGGAGCTGGGCTCGTCTCGATCAGCGCAGCCGGCTCCAGGATTGTCAAAGAGACGTCACCACCGAGTTTATCACAATAGTACTCAAAGCAGTGTTGGCCGAGCGGGACGTGGAACAGTGCGACGTCGCCCATATGGGCCTGAGACAAGACATATTCAGTCGCGCGGCGCCAATCTCCTGATCGGCTTCTATGGTAGACGAGCGTCAGGCACCGAGCCGAGCCGCCGAGAAACAACAGGATAAAAGCTACGTAGATCCACCGTCGCCACAATCGTGCAATGCCGGCCCCGGCCAGAAGGACCACGGGCGGGAGGCACACAATCAGGTACCTATATATCAGCACGGGGCTTACCAGGACCGAGCACAATGTAGCCATCGCGATCGGTAGGACGATCCAGCACACGACGAATAGATAATGCCATTTCAGGTCCAAAACTGCACCGTCCGCCCCCTTTCTCGCGACGGATATCAACGCCACGGTCCAGAGTATCGCGTAGAGGAGCAGAAGCGGGCGACTGCCACCGGTCAACGCTACAAAGAGCCAAAAAATATCCCGCGCGGCCAACGGTTGGACCCAATCGAGTTGGCTGTTGCCCAGCGGCTGAAACAGGACAATCGGCAGCGTGAACACGCCGACGATCGCAGCGCTCAACAACAGGCCGCGCCGACACGAGACGATCCTCCCCAGCAACAGAACGATGACCAAGTGCGTCAAATAGACCAAGACTGCAAAGAAGTGAGACTGAATCGCTAGCCCCGTGGCGAGGCCGTGACCTATCCAGCTTCCACGCGAGCCCTGGTCGAGCGCCTTGACAAAGAAATACGAGGATAGCACAACCAAGAACACCAGCAATGTGTAGGTTCGTGCCTCTTGCGCATTACGAAGCAGGAAGGCATTGCAGGCCAGCAGCAGCGCAGCTGCGGCTCCCGCCCGCGAGCCGAACAGCCTGCGACCGAGCACATAGGTCAGGGGCACTGCTGCCGTTGCGAACAGGGCCGAGAGGCTCCTCACGATGGCTTCGCTGTCGCCCAGTCTCAGCCACAGACTCAGTACGACATAGTAGAGCCACATGTTGGCTTCCCGGTGAACGAGCTTCGGCCACAAGGTCGCTACGTCACGAGCGAAGTAGATCGATGCGCCTTCGTCGATCCACAGGCTTCTGTCCCCGATGAAAGACAGCGATAGCACCGCTGCCAGTACCGTGGCCAGCGCCACCACTAGGAGGTCGGCCCGTGCCCGGGGCCAGGAGAGCCCGCCTTGCTCGGTCACAAGCGATTCTGCCGCCAGCGTCACTATGAGTACCCTTTTGCGGCCTAGGTGCGGCACGCCTATCATCCCTAGGCTATAAAGCTGACCAACGTTCCAGCGGAAATCGGCTGGTATAACATCACCTGGAGATTATATCAGGGCTGTGACTCGGCGCCCATCCGCCGAATCACGGGATTGCGGGGAGAAGATTGGCTCTGGGAGGTCAAGTTGTCGTGGAATTCCCGTATCGGGTTGGCTGCGGCGTTTTTCTCGCCTGATATGGAACGATCTTTGTCAACGTGTCTTTACTAATGATTCTTCTATTTCATAGGTAGCTTCACCAAGCACAGCCTCGAAGCCCTCCATTTCCACACCAACGGCGACAGAGACAAACCGAGCCTCTTCTCTGGCTGGGGACGGAGCCGAGGCGAGTGCATGGTAGATCCCACCATAGACTTGGCTCGGAAGATATTGGACTTGGTGTCCGCTAGGCGAACGACTCAGTTCACCAAGCGCGAGGCATTTCATTGGGTCCGCAGTTGTGTCCAGAAGGTCAACGAGCTTGACCGACCCTCGGAGATATTGGCCAACCATGGGTACATCAGAGAGACCTCGCAAGACCATAGAGGGCTGGGCCGAAAGCCTAGTCCCAAGTATGACGTAAATCCGCTCGGGCTGGCGCAGAACACACGTAAAGCGCACAGTAGCCCTTTGGACCTGGATTCTGCGCCTTTCGCGCAAAATGCGCTGGAGGTGCCAGCACCGGTGCGGTGATGGGGATGTT
>CP070782.1:329500-332725 GCA_020346325.1 Phycisphaerales bacterium | reverse complement strand
AGTTTGCCAACACCTTCTTCTACCGGGTGGTCAGTTGCTTTGTCCCCTTTCCCTATGCAGTGAAGGTCTCTGAGTCCCGCGACATTCGTATCCGGAACCTGCACTGTTACAGCAACAGCAAGGTCTCCTTTGACAGCACGGTTTACGAGGCCGACGCGGATGTGGAAGTACGCGATACTGAGTTCGCCGTATTGGACATCTCCGGAGATCTGCCGGTATCGTCCCCATCTGATTCCATGGCTCTGCTTGCGCATGCCAAGGTCGAGAGGCTTTGTGACGGATTTCAGAACATCGCGGGCGCAGCTGTTGATCCCCAGGGCAATGTGTATTTTGCAGACGCGCGCAAGGAGACCATCTACCGCTGGCGTTGGCAGAGTAAACGCTGGGAAACGGTCCGCCGCATTCCTCAGAAGCCCGTGCAGTTGGCCTTTGATCGAACTGGGCATCTACTGGTCGTGGCCTACGACGGCAAGGGCACGGTCCTTGCCTTTGATCCAGAGGTCCAAGATAGCGAAATCATAACCCTCAAAGCCGAACCGGCCGTAGCCCGTGTGCAGGCGAAAGCAGTGCTGCCGGTCAACCGCTGGATGGGCGATAGGGGATTCGCACGGGACTCAACTATGCGTAAGCCCTATCACTATGTCTCGCCCGACAGCACGGTTTTTATTGCAGCCGGTGAGGACTTCGTCTCCGGAGCCATCATGTGGGGCACCAAGCTATCAGACTTGTTGCGCGCCTTCCGGATAGCCCCTGCCGCGCCTGGACAACCGTTCTACGTCACCAATGAAGCAGAGCTAAGAACCTGGGTGTTCAAGGTCGGACCAGGAGGAACACTCAGCGAACCCAGACTGTTTGCCCAGGTCGGCGGCGAGAACGTGGCTGTGGATGGACAGGGAAACGTGTATATTGCCGCTGGTGATGTCCAGATGTTTGACGCTTCAGGTAAAGTCCTTGGCGCCATCAAGATCCCCCAGCGTCCCACCAGTCTGGTCTTTGGCGGCGCGGACCGCAAAACACTATTTATTACGGCTCGATCTGCGCTCTATAGCGTCTCAACGAGGTGATCACCATGAAACGGACTTTTCTCTCGCGCATATGCTTGCTGGGAATTGCGGTTGGCGCCCGTTGTGGCTGGGCTTTTGCCCACGACGGACAAGTGCAAAGACAGGAACTCACCCCTTCCATAGCATCACTGCGCGCGTCTTGGGACCACGACTACGCGTACCTACAACAGCTTATTGCCAAGCGTGGCGGTCATGCCGGCCTGTATACGCCCGGCACGGAAGCGCCGAATGTGGCCAATCCGCATGCGCGCATCTGGGCCAGTGATCGCACGCCGTCGGACGTGCAGTTCCGCCGCACGGAAGCGGTGCTGGAGAGAATAGAAACCATGGTGGATGCCACATCGCCAGCAGGAGGGGCTCTTAGGGAGATGAAGCAGCAGCTTCAGAAGCTTGCCCGCACAGCGGCGGCGATTTTACCTGCGCGTGGCGAAGATGCGAGTGACTCGGAAAAGGATCTGTATTTTGAGCTGCGCGAGCTCAATCGAAAGATCGTGCTGAGCAATCCACTCTTGGACTTCGATGACATCATCTTTAATCGCTGGACCAGCAGCTACGGACATGTCCAGGAGTGCTGGGGCTCGACGGTCCTCAATGAAGGCGGATTATATGTGATGTCGGGGCTCCGCAATGGACGTGCGCGTCTCCGGAATGTGCTGCAGGATTCCCGTTTCACAAACGGGCCGTGGAAAGGGCAGAGGATTCTTGAATTGGGCGAGGCGATCCGGTCCTTTGATCTCTACTACGACGGAACGAAGGTGGTGTTTGCTTGGGTCCACCGTCGATATCGGAGGCATCGCATCGCCACGGTGAACACAGACGGCTCGGAATTGTGTCTGCTGACCAACGGCCGGTACGAGGATCTCGATCCCGTCTGGCTCCCCAATGGGCGGATCGCATTTGTGTCCACCCGCCCGGAGATCACGGTGCGCTGCAACAACTCCGACACGACGCGACAGTGCGTGATGTATTCGATGAAGGCGGACGGTAGCGATGTGGTTCGCATGAGTTTTCACGAAACCAACGAGCGTTACCCCACGGTTGACAACCACGGTATGCTCATCTACATGCGCTGGGACTACATCGATCGCGACTTCTCCGCTGCCCACAATCTGTGGCGTTGTTTTCCCGACGGCAGGGACCCTCGCTCGCCCCATGGCAACTACCCCTATCCGCACGGTTGTTGGAGCACGAGTACGGACGGCCGCGGCGACCGGCCTTTTGCCGAGTACTTCATGCGAGCCATTCCGAATTCGAACAAGTACATCGCGATCGCCTCAGCCCACCATTCTCCCCCCTACGGTACGCCTATTCTGATTAACACCGGTATCAGAGACGACAATCGCTTGTCGCAGGTGGAAGTGATAACGCCTGACTGCTTGCCCTTTGCCAGTGAATGTGGAACGTACAGGAAACGTGGCCTTTACCAGGGCATTCGTTTTGTTCCTATCCGACGGGAATGCGCCTACTTCGATCCCTGGCCATTGAATGAGGCGTTCTTCCTCATACCCTGGGGAATCATCTCGGATAGGCAGAAGGGACTTCAGGAGAAAGACAACGAGACGAATATGCGTCTCTACCTGCTGGACATCTTCGGGAACCGGGAATTGATCAGTAATTGTTACCTGTCCGGTGGCGGCCATTACCTGACAGCCAGACCGCTCCGCGCCAGGCCAACCCCCCCGGTGCATCCCACGGGCACCTGGCAAGGCGAGAGAGAGAATACGCCATCGCACAAGAGGGCTACCATCGGCATTGTAAATGTGAGAAAGGCGGACTTCGACTGGCCCGAAGACGTCACCATCAAACACATGCGCATCGTTCAGCTCTTTCCCCGCAAATGGGGCGTCGGCGACATCGAAGATCCATCCACGGGATGGAGTGAAGGCGGTATCTGTCGAGCCTCGCTGGGCACCGTACCGGTCGAGGAAGACGGCAGCGTGTACTGCGAGGCCCCCGTTAACAAGGGGATCCTGTTTCAACTGCTTGATGAAGACGGGGTGGCGGTGCAGACCATGCGGTCATTGACTTACGTGCATCCCGGCGAACAATTGACCTGCGCAGGCTGCCACGAAGACAAGTGGCAGGCCGCGCCTATGGGGCCTGCCATGCCTATGGCCTTCCAACGGGATCCGTCGGTCCTGACGCCGGATGTCGGCGGCGT
>CP070782.1:326806-329400 GCA_020346325.1 Phycisphaerales bacterium | reverse complement strand
GGCCTCGCGGATCTTCTGGCTCGGGGCCGGCCTGTCGTTCATTCTGATGGGCTTGGTGCTTGTCCCCATCGCGCGGCAGGGATGGCAGGCCGGAGAGATAGCCCGGGACATTGCGGTGTTTGTCCCCATCGCGCGGCAGGGATGGCAGGCCGGAGAGATAGCCCGGGACATTGCGGTGTTTGTTGTCAGCTTCCTGTTCTGGCTGATGATAGCCGTTGCGGCAGCAAACCGTAGCGGGAAGATCGCGCGGTGGTATTGGCGCCTGCTGTGCGTGCTCGGCTATGCCTTTGTTTCGACCGGTCTGGCCTGGATTTCCTGGGGGCTGAGATCGCGGGGTGGGCTCTCTGTCATGGGGATTGTACCGCTGGGGGTGATGAAGTTCGCCGCGTGCATGTTGCCGGCCCACTATTGGCACCGGTTCACCGCAGTTCCGGAAACGAAACGCGCCTGGCTTTTCCTCGGAGCCCTGGCCTGCGGGACGATTCTTTTCTGGGTCGTCTCCCAGTATGGATATGACGTGCACGTTGGTTTGCGTCGGTGGCTGATGGCTCGTGCTGTGCGATAGGATCAGAAGCGGGAGAGACCAGAGAATGGTCTACAGTGAAACCGTACAATCGGAGCGACTTTACAGCCGGGTGGCAGAGGCGTACGAGGATGTCTTCGAGCGGGCGATTCTCGCCGAGGGCAGGCTGACGACGCTGGTGCGCCGGCACATGGACGGCAAGCGTGTGCTCGATCTGGCCTGTGGCAATGGCCGCTGGCTGCGTCGCTTTCGCCCGGGCCACTATACGGGGCTGGACCTGAACGAGCGGATGCTGGCACAGGCCCGGCGGCAGTATCCCGCATCCGAGTTCGTCCGTGGTGACATGACGAACCTGCCCTTCGACGACGCGACGTTCGACGGCGTGGTCTCGGTGTTCGGGGCGATGGGGCATGTGCCGGCCGAGGGCCAGCGTCGTATGATCCGCGAGGCCCAGCGCGTCATGAAGGCGGACGGCATCGCCATCTTCACCAATGGCAACGTGTGGAGTCCTTTCAACGTCCCGCTGCTGTTGCGTGGGCATCGCGTGCGGATTGAGGGTATGCCCGTGCGCGTCCATTCGTCCAGTCCAGGGTCTTTCGAGCGGGCTCTGGAATCCGCTGGCTTTGAAGTGCTGGAGCTTTCCAGCTACGACTATTCGTACCTGCCGATTATGCCTCTGAAGTTCGGAGGATGCCTGGTGGGGCGGGACTACCGGGCCATCTACGCGGGTATCATGGACGTCCTCGAGCATTGTTGCTACATCCCGAGCCTCCGCTGGTTCGGAAAGCAGCTCGTCGCCATCTGTCGCAAGCGCGGACAGGACCATGCGAACGGGAAGCAAAGATGATGGGAAGCTATCGGAAGAAAGCTTTTACGCCGGTCGAAGTTCTGGCCGTTGTCGCGCTGTGTCTCTTCCTCTTGCTGCTCGTTCCACCCGTACAGTACCGGATGAGGGGGTTCGCCTTCACCATGACGTGCGGGTCGCAGCTGTCGGGGATCGGCAAGGCGATACTGATCTATGCCAACGACTACGAGGACGAATTCCCGCGGGCTGGCGGGCGCCAAAGCCCCTGGGCGGCGCGGATTCCCGACTGGAAAGCGGCGGACCGCTACACCGCCTACGGCGTCACGCCCGGCACCGGTGGCGGGGGCGGAGCGAGCATCAGTGCGAGTTTCTACCTGCTGGTCAAGTACGCCGAGCTGGCGCCGAAAAGGTTCGTGTGCACGGGTGATGAAGGAGTCACCGAATTCAAGCTGGCCAAGGTGCGAGGTCTGCCCAGAGATTTCGAACTCATCGACGCCTGGGATTTTGGGCCGGAGCCTCCCAAGCATGTCAGTTACGCCTATCATATACCGTTCGGACTCTACGCGCTGACCAACACGAGCGATCCGAACCTGGCGGTGGCGGCTGATCGCAATCCGTGGATGGCTTCATCGTTCACCCCGGCGCGGGATTTTGGGCGGTTCCAGCCGGACATCGCTCCTTTCAACGGGACGACCGGGGCGGCGCTGCAGGGCAATGCGCTGGCCCATAAGGGCGACGGGCAGAATGTCCTGTTTGTCGACAGTCACGTCGAGTTCGCCAAGCGGGCCTACTGCGGCATCGAGGACGACAATATCTACACCTCCTGGGACGGCGCCGACCAGGTTCGAGGCCTGCCCGCGCAGTTCGGCAGCGCCCCGGCACACCGGAGAGATTCCCTCCTGGTCAACGACCCCGCCGTCACCGAGCCAAAGTAGCAGCCAGCGTCGCTTTGCCGCGCGTCGAGGCAATATGGTACAATGGTGCGAATAAGACGAGTGTGTGTAGCGGAGCAGAGAGATGATGAGACGACATCGAACGAGGGGGATGACACGAGCGGATGTCCTGGTCGCGGCGGCGCTGGCGGTGTTCCTGCTGGCGACTGGGGCGACGCTGGCGTCCAAACCGCGGGCGCAGGCCCGAAGGATCGTCTGTAAGGCCAATCTCAGCAGGATAGGCAAGGCGATGTTCGTCTATGCCGGCGACTACGAAGGTGCCTTGCCTCGGGCCGGTGGACCGACCAGCGAATGGGGGCGGGTCATCTGGCAT
>CP070782.1:323567-326706 GCA_020346325.1 Phycisphaerales bacterium | reverse complement strand
TTCGCCTTCGAGCCGGCGCGGGCCGAGTTGGGCGTGGTTGTCGACGGGATCGATGTCACCAAGGAAATCCGAAGCCCTGAACTGACGGCCGACGTGCGCCACGTCGCCTCGTCGCCGGCACTGCGGGCCCGGCTGGTCGAGATGCAGAGGCAGTTTGCCGCGCGTCACGAGCGCGTGGTCACCGAAGGTCGGGACCAGGGCACGGTGGCGTTTGCCGACGCCGCGGTGAAATTCTTCCTCGTGGCCGATGCGGCCGAACGGGCCCGCCGGCGCCAGGCCGAACTGCAAGCCCGGGGGGTCGCGTCGGATTTGGGCGAGCTGACGCAGGCGATCGAGGCCCGCGACGAGAGCGACCGCAACCGCACGGTCGGCCCGCTTAGGCCGGCGGATGATGCGATCTGCGTCGACACAACGAAGTTGACGATCGATGAGGTGGTCGAACGCTTGCTGGGCCACATCAACAGATGAAATGCAGAATGAAAACACCAAAATGCAAAATTGAAGAAGTCATCCCGGCGCGCCGGGATTCCGCCATTCTGATTCTTGATCTTTGATCTTTACATTTCCATGGTGTTGAAAGAAACGCTGAAAGTCAAGTGGTACTGGGTCGCGCGGTTTATCTGCCAGGTGTTCGCGCTGCTGTTCTTTCGCTATCGCGTGTACGGGCGCCGCAATATCCCGCGCGCAGGGCCGTTCATCATCGCCGGCAACCATCAGAGCTTTCTCGATCCCGTCTTTCACGGGATCGGATCGACCCGCCGTCTGCTCTTCATGGCCCGTGATACGCTGTTTCGCTCGCGCCTCTTCGGCGGTCTGATCCGCTCGACCAACGCCATTCCCGTGTCGCGCGACAAAGCGGATATCGGCGCGATCAAGCTCGTGCTGGCCGAGCTCAAGAACGGGCATGGCGTCTGCCTCTATCCCGAGGGCACGCGCACTGCCGACGGGAAGATCGCGGCGCTGAAGCCGGGCTTCAGTCTGCTGTGCCGTCGGTCGAAGGCCCCGGTCGTTCCCACCCTTGTCGACGGGGCGTTCGAATGCTGGCCCCGCCAGCGCAAGCTGTTTACGCCGGGCCCGATCGTGGTCTGTTTTGGCAAGCCCTTGCCGCCCGAGCGGATTCGCCAGATGAGCAACGAGGAGCTGGCCGACTGGCTCACCCGCACCTTGCGCGAAATGCAGCGCGTCTGCCGCCTCCGGCAGGGCAAGGAGCCCTACGACTACCGCAATTGAGAGCACCCGCGCGACGGCCTGTCCCTGTCACCGCAGGCGGCTTCTGAGTTTGCGGAGGGCCCGGAACGCGAAATGGGCCAGCCTTGTCAGTTTCCAGTTGAGCATGCGTTCCCAGGCGTCGATTTCTTTCAACCGTTCGATGATGTTCAGGTGCTGCGTGCACGCCTCTTCGCACTGGCCGCATTCGATGCAGTCTCCGGCGTTGGCACGCCGGTCGACCAGGAGCCCCCACTGGTAGTTACTGCCGATCTTCATCACCATTTCCATCTTCGATCGACCGAAGAGAGGCTTTTCGTTATAGACCTGCATGTAGTTCGCGATGGGGATGTTCTGCGGGCAGCACTTGAGGCAATAGCCGCAGCCGGTGCATAGGGCGTTCATGTTATCCGAGACGCGGGTGCGCACGCGCTCGAGATCGTCGTCAGTGAAGGGCTGGGCCGCCTGGGCGACGTTGCAGGCCGTGTCGATGTGTTCCTTGCGCGTGACGCCCACGAGGGTCACGGTGATCTGCGGGCAGTTGATACAGAAGCGCAGAGCCGCTTCTGTCGCTGTTTCTTGTCCGTCGGTCAGGAAGCCGAACTTCGCTTCGTGTCGCGGGATCAGTCCGCCCGAGAGCGGATTCATGGCGACGACACCGAGGCCAGCGGCGTGAGCTGCTTGTACGCCTTCCCAGCGGTAGGGGAAGTTCAGGGCGTTGACGCCCAGCAGGACGCCGTCGAATTCGCGCTTCTCCACGATTTGCGCCACCTGCCCGCCGGGCAGGTGCGTTGAGATGGCGATGTGGTCGATCAGGCCTTGTTCTTTACAACGCAGCAGGCCTTCATACATGCCGCCGCTCTTCATTGCGCTTTCGTAATGGTCGATCCGGCGGACGCACCAGACGTGATAGAAATCGATCTTGTCCACGTTCAGACGCTTGAGCGATTTCTCCACCGCCGCCCGCGCCTTGCCGGCCGTATCGATGGCAGTCGGCATGCCTTTGGTAGAGACGTAGAAGTCGTCGCGACGGTCCGCCATCTGCTTCAACGCGATGCCGAAGATGTCTTCGCTCGTATCGCCGCAATAGGAAGGGGCCGTGTCGAAATAGTTGATGCCCTTGCTGTGGGCGTAGAGCAGCAACTCGGCGTTCTCTGCCTTCGACTTCGATTCGTCGAACCGCATCCCGCCAAAGCCGACGGCGCTGACGTTCGCATCGGTATTGCCGTACTTTTGATATATCATAGGCTGACTCGGGATTCCTTCCTGCCATGACCCTCGGCGCTCGACGGCGCCGTCGAGCTTCGGTCACCACCAGCATAGCAGCATCTCGCGCAGACTCAAGCGCTCGCTTGCGCAACCGCCAGTGTTCTCGGCATTCTGTCCCTGTTGTCATTCCCGCGCAGGCGGGAATCCAGACCGCTTCGATACAGTCTGGACCCGTGCCCCCGATCGGGGTCGAGGGCAGGCTCTGCGCAGGGGTGACAGAGTCGGTTTCCCGGGCCCTACACAAAGGTCGCTGGGGTATTTGCACAGGCACCATCCGGCTAGCGCGCTCGGTCTTTCGGGATCAATATGCCGTTCGTGCCGCCCAGCATTTCGCCTCTGCCCGCTAGGAACCAGCGTCCGACCAGTGCCGCCGTCACGGCGTCCAGCTCGTCGCCCGTCATCTCCGTGGTCAGGCCCCGCACTCCCAATTCTTCGAGTCCGCGCAAGAGCCCGTCCCGATCGCGGTGCTGGCGGGGGATTTGCCAGATGTCCTGCGCTGCCCCCGGATAGCATTCGACCACTTGGTATCCCATCGTCTCGATCTTGGCCTTGAGTGTCAGGCCGCGTTCGGTGAGCATGCGCATGGGGCCCAGCGTGATGGGAAAGAAGCGGATCTTGCGGCGCTGAAGTCCACGGTCGCATTCGCGCAAATGCGCTCCGGCCC
>CP070782.1:319706-323467 GCA_020346325.1 Phycisphaerales bacterium | reverse complement strand
CACCCTGGCTGCGTGCCCGCGTCTAAAGGACCTCTACATCCACGGGAGCCTCATCACCAAGGCAGGGGCCGAGGCCTTCAAGCGTCTCAAGCCGGATTGCGAGATTCATGGACTGGGCCACAAATCCCTGGCACAATCGCTCAAGGTCAAGGTTGGCGACCAGGCTCCCGATCTGAGCCTTGAAGATCAGATGCAATCGGGCGAGGAGCTGATATCAGGCTGGGACGGGCTCGCGCCCCAGTTGACGGTCCTCGAATTTTGGGCCACCTGGTGCGGACCCTGTACCCAAGCGCTACCGCACATGAACAAACTGGTCGAGCAACTCGCCCCTCTGCCGATCCGATTTGTGTCGATCACCGACGAGGACCGCGCTATCGTGCAAGGTTTTCTGCGAGATCACGCTATCAAAGCCGCCATTGGCATCGATACCGATGGGTCAATGAGACGGAGCTACGGCATCAACTCCATGCCAGCCGTCGTGGTTATCAGCGCGCACAGAACCGTGCTCCAGATTGCCCGACCTCACGAGCTGGATATCAGCCAACTAAAGGCGTGGGCCGAGGCAGCACAGGGCAGTACACAGGCTTCGAGGGGGAATTGAAGGACTGCGGTATGCTCTGTAGAGAAGCTCCTTGAGAGGTGGGATGATGGCGATGTTCCGGGTGAGGACGAGCAGGAGCATTTCGCGGACCAGAAAGGACGATTTTCAACGCAATCACAAAGCTTCGGCAGCTTTTCTACGGAGCATGCCTGACCCCGTTTCATTTCCCGGCGCAGCGGCCGAGGCCCACGACCGCGGGCGGAGGACAGAGGGCATGGGACGGAAGTCAGAAGATTGCAGGCGGTAGCCGGCAGGGGTAGCGCAGATGCACCGCATTTCGTTTCGTCCCCCTGTAGGGGCAGACCCCCGTGTCTGCCCGCCGCCTGTGCCTGCGAGGCCCGCCCCATTTCGTGGCGTCGCCAGACCGCTACGTATGACTACGTACCCCAAAAGATATGTCGCGACATCAGAGGGCAGCACGACGCGGGAGGGTGGGGGAGGTTGGACGTGCAGCCAAGTCTCGGCCGAGGGGCCGGAGGAGGGTGCAGCTTGCGACCTCGCTACCCGCCTCGAAACCTGCTACCGTCTTGCGCCTGCGGCCTCCAGCCTGAGCCATTCCTCCGTCCTCCGTCGTCCGATCTCCGGTTGCATTCCCGCTGGTGAGGGGTTGCATTCGCGGCAAGGATCGTCTACAATAAGAGCATGGCGAGACGGATCTCCGGGCGGAACCTTCAGGGCCGAAGTTACGTGCAGCAGAGGTCGGAGGAAGCAAGCATGAGTGGCATCTTCCTGATACTTCGCGTCGCCGGATTGTTCCTCATCGTCTGCGGCCTGCAGAAGTAGGACCGCCATCCGGGTCGACGAGGCCGCTGGCTCGGGGGAGAAGATGGGCCGTGCGCTGTTTCGTCCCCCGTTCGTTCGTAGTGACGCCATCAGGCGCTGATTTGCAGGGGGTGCACCGTACATCACCCCGTCTGGCCTGACCGGGGCCGGTGGCCGCAGTGAACGCCCACAATGGCAATCGAGACAGGTGCCAGGCCCCAGTGATAGGGGTATCCCCGATGTTCGGGGCAGTGCAAGACTTACCCGGAAACGCTAAATGCTTGCGATAATGTCCAGTGTGACCAGGACAAGCAACTCTGAAGATAGAGCTACGAGGTCTGAGCGCGACAATGAAATACTCGCGGAGCTGGCCGTCACGACGCCGTGTGACACGGGGCACGAGTGTATCGAAGCCGGGTTCCACAAGATCGGGGCCGTAGAGAAAGCGGCCAAGGGGCGGGTTCTGTTCTGCCGTGACGAGGACTGTGCGCGATGCTCGCACTGGAGACCTTTTGGCCGGAGTGGGCTTTGCCGATGTCCAATTCGCCGCTACTTGGCGATGCACTTGGACCTTTAGGCAGATAAGTTGCTGTGCCTCTACATCAATTCGCTGATCGGAGGCCCTGCGCGGCAGTCGCTCGACCGTGTCTTGTCTTCTTGGGTGATTGATTCACGTCTTCAACTTCCGAGAGCGCGGTCTCAGCCCTTGGACACCAGCCCCAGCGAGGCATAGCAAGGCCCGCGGCGCGGAGAGTGTCGGCTTGTCTGTTTTCCGTCATTCCGATACGGTTCTATCAGTCGGAGGAGCCGCCGAGTTTGTGGGCGAGGCCGAGGCCGACGAGTTTGTCGTCATCGGTGCCCTGGAATTCAAGGTTCACGTGCGTGTTGTCAGCGACTTCCCACGAGATGCCAAGATACAGACCCAGTTCGGACTCCTGCTCGACGTCGACCGAACCGTGGGTGACCAGATCGGCATCGCCCTCGACGAAATGGAGAAACGGTCCCAAATAGACGCGCGTGTCGTCGTCGCCAAAGGTGGGGCCAATGGCGAACTGGTACTCATAGACATCGAAATCCCCGGCCAGTTGATAGTCGCCGTTGTGTCCGGTTTCGTCCAGGGAGATGGAGGTGAGCTGGAAGAGGACACCCCAACTGGTGTCGCCGCTCTTGGCGAACGTGGCTTTGGTCCCGCAGCCCCAGGCGAACTCGTTGCCGAAGTCTTCGATTTCACCCACACCAAAGCGGCCGAAGACTTCCAATCCATTGAGCAGGCCGATGCCAGCTCGGCCCAGATAGAGGTCGCTATCCACGTTATCAAGAATACCTCTACTCGCATCGCCGGTGAATTCGAAATCCAACTCGCTATTCGTATAGTCAAAGCCAAGGAACAAATCGCCTTGTTTGGCGTTGCTTGACGGTGCTCCCATGTACGTCAGAGCCCAGGCCGGACTGCCGAACAGGACCGCAACAATAATAATTACTCGCCTCATTTCCGCCTCCTATGAATCGGGTCTGCCATTTGACTTCGTAATCGGTGCTCCCACACGTCACGCTGTCAATATTGTTACAAATGGCGCCGCGGATGTCAACGCTTCCGGCCGTCAACGCCACTGATGGGCCTGTCGGAGAGGCTCCAAGACGCGGTCCTCCCGTAAAAAATGGCAGAAACTGACGTGAGTGCCCTCCATAAACCCTATACTATCGAAATACAGTTGATTTGTTACCGCCCACTTTGGAAAGTCGGACGGTAAGAATACGTACCCCAAAAGGTATGTCGCGACATCGCAGGGCACCATGCAACGCCAATCTGAGGTTTCAAACCGCACATCCGTAGGGGTGGATGAGAGAGGGCGCATGACGGAGGACGGCACCGGTAGGATGGGCTTCAGCCCATGCTGTCTCTGATTCGGTTCATGAGGGCGGTGATTAGCGAGCAGGGGTGCGAATACGAGGCGGGCGGCAAGATCGTGTCGTGCCGGCAGTGCGGGAGCACCCGGTTCTTCAAGGACAAAACGCAGTTGAACAGGAAGGACATGACGCTCTGGGGCCTGGATTACTTCGACAGGTCTGCCAAGACCCTGCGCTGCAAGCAGTGTGGATCCATTCATTGGTTCGGAAAGTCACTGGTGAACCTTACGCTGTCAGAATGAGCGGCGCGATATCGCCTCGGGTTGAGGCATGGTCCCCGTGGTCGGGTGCAGAAGGCAGGGCATGTGATGTCGAACAAGGAGCCATGCGAGTACGAAATCGACGAGCGGCTCATCGTATGCAGCCATTGCCAGAACTCAAGATTTCACAAGGGCTCGGCCTTGCTGAACACAAGCACACGACGAAGCAGTACACTTCCGTCTTGTCAAAGAAGTAATCGAGCACATCCAAGGCTCACCAGTTGATGTTG
>CP070782.1:306554-319606 GCA_020346325.1 Phycisphaerales bacterium | reverse complement strand
GATGGTATTGGCGTCGTACACCATTCGTACGCTGTCGAACTGTTCAAGCCTTACTTCGAGGATCGTGATCCTGAAACCGGCCAGTGGCAGCTCGTCATCAAGACGGCGGGCGCTGACGACGTCGTCCAACCCATCGAGTGGTCAGGCCTGAGGCGCTTCCATGTGTTGCTCGCGGAGGACCCGGTGGCGGAGTTGTTTGACGACGGCGACTTTGAAGACCCTGAGGAGCCGACCGATGCGGCGACCCGCTACAACTACGAGCGCAGCTACAGCAACCCGACGGCCCAGGTTCTTGATCCGCAGAGATTTACATTTGCCGAGGGATCGAGCTTTGATCTCCAGCGCCTTGTCAGTCGCACGGGTGAGTGGCTGACGGTTGATTATGTGAGGGTGGCGCGCGATGGCTGGATGGCCCCGGATCAGGGCCCGCGCAGCACCCAGCGCGATATTTCGTTGCACAAATGCCGGCGCCGGTTATGGACGCCGACCGGTGTGACGCCCGTTGTTCTCGGCCACAGCTCGGGTCAGTATGTGGACCCCAATGACGAGCGCTTGATTCAGGCCCATCCGATCAATCGGACGTTGCGAAACATCGGGGAATTGGGCATGGTCTTTGCCGACAGTGCCTATGGTGTGATGCCAGACGATACCGCTGAGCAGGTCCTCCTGGACCTGATGAATCCGGCGTACGCCGAGTTGTTCAACTATCTGATGGTGCTCGATCCGACCGAGCATATCCTCCCGCCCGCTCCCGGTCTTCCTCCTAATCCCAACGAGATGCGGATCATGGGACGGATCAACATCAACACCGCCCCGTGGTTCGTGCTCGCCCAGTTGCCCTGGATTCAGTATCAGGACACCCACGAAGCCAAGTCCACTCGGGCGCGGGCCATCGTCGATTACCGTAACGGGAACGGCCCCTTCGAGAACATCGCCGGTCTGATGCAGGTGGCGGCGCTGCGCGATCTGGCCGACGACGGTCTGGACAACCTCAACGACGAGACTCCTCGGGGGCCCGACCTGACTCGTGACAGTGCCCGCGATGACCTGGAAGAGCGCGATCTGCTGTTTACGCGGCTGAGCAATCTGGTGACGGTGCGGAGCGACGTGTTCACCGCCTACATCCTGGTCCGGCTCGGCGTCAACGGCCCGCAGAAACGCATGATGGCCATTCTCGATCGCAGCCGAACGAGCGATCAGAACCGGGCCGTCCGAGTCGTGGCTCTGCATCCCGTGGCCGACCCGCGCTAGATTTCACCACTTGAGGTATTCGAGCAGTTTCGGATGCGCCGTCTGGTTGGCGGCCACGAGTTGGAAAGGCTTGCCTTCATATTCCGCGGGTTCTATCGGAAATAGAGGCTGGCCTTGCCAGTCGGTGATCGTCGCGCCGCTCGCCTCGGCCAGCGCCGCGCCGGCCGCGATATCCCAGAGCTTGGGTGTGCACGCGATCATCCCGACGAGTCCACCGCCGGCAACGTAGGCCATCTGCAGGGCCGTCGTGCCGAAATTGCGAAACCGACATTGCCTGACGATGAGCTGGACCCATACAGGAAGGGTACTGCCGAAATGGCTGTCCAGGCCGACGCTGGTCACTGGTTTGATGTCATCCGTGCCGCTTTGGATCCGCCGCCCGTCGAGCTGCGCCTCACCGCCCGCGACGGCCGTATACATCGAGTCGGTGGCCGGGTTGAAGACGACGCCGGCCACGGGACGGCCCTCCAACAACACGCCGATACTGACGGCGAAGATCGGAATCCCGTGCGCAAAATTGTTGGTGCCGTCGATGGGATCGATCACCCACCACAGCGCCGGCTCACCTCGCGGGCCCCGCTTGAAGATCTGCCCGGGCTCGCCTTCTTCGCCGATGAATCCAGCGTCGGGGAACGTCTCCCGTATGCGGTTGACGATGATCTGCTGGCAGCGTCGGTCGGTCTCCGTGACTAGTTCGGTCTCATGCTTGAGAGTCGCCTTGACGTAGTGAATCTCTTCCATCGCGCGCTGGCCGGCCAGGCGCGCGGCGACGATGGCGGTCTCCAGGATTTGGCTCAAATCTTGCTGTTCCAGGTGCATAGAATCCCCTATCTGCGTTCGTCGTTGACAGGACATTGAGCGGCGTCTATTCTACTGTGCTTATGCAGACCCGCCAACCCGCAACTGTCGTCAAATTCACACGTCCCGCGTCGGCGCGAGAACGCATCGTCGCGGCGCTTATCTCTTTGTCTGTCCTGACGTTGTTTGCGGCGTTGTGGGGACTCCAGAAGAACAATTTTGATTTCGGACTGCTGTTCCACCCGTGTGGATTCAAACAGCGGACGGGCTGGCCCTGTCCCGGGTGCGGCATGACCACCTCGGTGCTGGCCTTTGCCCGGGGCGACGTGCTCACGGCCTTCTATGTCCAGCCGGCGGCGGCTCTGATGTGCAGCCTGCTGGTCCTGGTAGGATTTTTGGCTTTGCTAATCGCCATCTCTGGAGTATATTCCACTCGCTTCGACCGCTTCTGGCGCGAAGCGAGGATCGTTTATTTGCTGGTGGGTCTGCTGATCATCCTTGCCGGAGGCTGGGCTGTTACGCTGGCCCGAGCTTGGGCGACGCGGGCCCCTGGTTAACCGCAGCCACAACGGGGAGTTCTTGGAGTACAGTTATGATCAAGGTGCTGATTACAGACAAGCTGGCGCAAGAAGGGATCGATTTGATCAATGCCACCGACGGTGCTGAGGCCGTGGTGAAGACCGGCATCAGTGAAGACGAACTGGCGAGCATTATTGGCGAATACGACGGCCTGATCATCCGCAGTGGTACGAAGGTGACCCCGAAGGTTCTGGAGAACCCGGGCAAGCTCAGGGGCATCGCTCGCGCCGGTGTGGGCGTGGACAACATCAATGTCCCGGAGGCGACGCGCAAGGGCATTCTCGTGATGAACACGCCCGGAGGCAACACGCTCAGTGCCGCCGAGCACACGGTGGCCTTGATGCTGGCGATGAGCCGCAGCGTGGTGCCCGCCTGCAACAGCCTCAAATCCGGGGCCTGGGACCGCACGAAGTACATGGGCAACCAGCTCAACAACAAGACCCTGGGTGTGATCGGGCTGGGCCGGATCGGCATGGCGGTGGTCCGGATGGCCCGTGGGTTCAACATGAAGATTCTGGGCTACGATCCGCTGGCGGCACCACCGGATGCCGAGAAGTTGGGCGTGGAGGTGACCGACGACATCGAGCGCATCTACAAGGAATCCGACTACATCAGCGTGCACGTGCCGCGCAATGAGCAGACCCTGAACATGATCGACGCCCGGCAGTTGGCGATGATGAAGCCGACGGTGCGTCTGATCAACTGTGCCCGCGGCGGCATTATCAATGAGGATGCCCTGTACGACGCTCTGGCTGAGAATCGAATTGCTGGGGCAGCACTGGACGTGTTCTCTTCCGAGCCGCCGAAGAACATCCGGTTCGCCAATCTGGATAACTGCCTGGTTACCCCGCATCTCGGGGCCAGTACGCAGGAGGCTCAAGTGGAGGTCGCGGTCGAAGCGGCCGAGATTCTGTTGGATGCGATCAAGGGCGGGCCGGTTCGCAATGCGCTCAACGCCCCGTCGACGGCCGGCGCCGTGCCGGTGCTGGTGACGCGGTATGCGGAACTGGCATGTCGTGTCGGGACCCTGCTGAGCACCATCGCACCCGGAAACGTCAAGGGGATCGAGCTACAGTACCGCGGTTCGATTGCGGACAAGGATACCGAACCGGTGACGCTCGGGTTCTTAATGGGATTGTTGCAGCCCCATTTTGACATGCCCCTGAACATGGTTAATACACCGGTCCTGGCCAAGGAACGTGGCATCAGCATCGATGAGACGAAGAATACCGAGGCCAAGGACGTCGCTTCCAGTTTCAGTGCCAAGGTCGTCACAACAAAAGTGACGCGCACTGTGACAGGGTCGGTGTTCGGTGAGACGTTGCTGCGCATCATAGAGATCGACGGGTTCAACATCGAGATGACGCCGCAGGGGGCCGTCCTGGTGATCTTCAACGACGACAAGCCTGGCGTCATCGGCGCCGTCGGGACCGTGTGTGGCGAGCACGGGATCAACATCGGCACGATGGGTGTCGGTCAGAAGCTTGAAGAGAGAAAGGCGGTTCTGGCGGTCAGCCTCGACAAGGAGCCGCAGGCCGAGACCGTTGAAGAGTTGCGCAAGCTCGATTTCGTCAACGAAATCTACGTGTGTACGCTCAGGTGATGGGTCAGCGGCGCTCTTAGCCCGGTGAGGCGACGTGTGCCTCCAGGGTTTCGAGGACATCGAGGTTGCGTGGGCGGTGGAGCAGATAACGTGGTGCAGCAGCCTGCCAACAGGGTCAGTGGCCTGATGTCGGGTTCGGTCGTGACGACTGGTTTCCGGACGACGCCCCGACGCTGTCTGGACGAGATTTTACAGATTCGGGTGGCAATCCTGGGATAGGCCGGTGGCAAGCACGACGGAAAACGATATCGCTGTCGGTCAGATTCGGTCAGTCACCTATCTCGGCATGGTGGTCAACGTGGCCCTCTCGGCCATCAAAGTGCTGATTGGCCTGGCGGTATCGTCCCTGTCGTTGGTGGCTGATGGCGTTCATTCGCTTTCCGATCTGGTCACGGATGCGGCGGTACTTCTCGGATCGCACCTGGGGGCCCGCAAGCCCGATCGGACGCATCCCTATGGGCATGGTCGGCTTGAGACCTTCTCGGCCGTTGTCGTCGCCCTGGTGCTGAGCGCGGTGGGCGGGGCCATGATCTACCAGGCTACGCTCTCGATCACTAAGAACGAAGTGGCCGAGGCGCATTGGGGAGTTCTGGCGGCCTCGCTTATATCGATCTTGGCCAAGGAGGCCCTCTATCGCATAACCCGGCGCGTGGCGGTAAAATCACACAGCGCCGCACTTTATGCGAATGCTTGGCACCATCGTAGCGACGCCCTCAGTTCGGTGGCCGTCATGATTGGCTATCTGTTGCTGCGCTTCGGATACCACCATGGCGATCAGGTGGCGGCCATGGCCGTTGGGCTGATGATCGTTTTCGTCGGTGCCAAGATCGTCGGTGACGCGCTGCGGGAACTGACCGAAGGGGCGGTCGATCCGCAGACGGTTGATGGTATCAGGGCGGTGATCGACGCCGATGCGGGAGTCCGTCAGTGGCATCGGTTGCGAACACGCACTGTGGGGCGGGAAGTCTTTCTTGACGTCCACATTCTCGTCGATCCGGATTTGAACGTCGCGGCGGCGCACGAAATATCGGATCGATTGGAACGGACGCTGGATGAGACGATCACCCGACCGGTGAACCTGACCGTTCACATCGAGCCGGACCTGCCTCCGTTCCGCAAGTAAAACGTGCGCAGGACGGCCCGCCGGCGGTTCGTCACTTCGCGTATTGGGCGGTCATCTCGGGCGTCTGTCAGTCTTCGATTTCCAAAATATACGGCGGAATCGATACTTTCAGAGTCAACCCAAAAACTATTGCAATCGCCCCAAGCATGGCCTACAATCAACCCCTTTTTAGGGGCAGGCGTAGTTTGAGAAAGGACATTTCGCCAGATGAGCCTTGAAAGCTTTTTCAGTCCGAAGTCCGTTGCCATCGTCGGTGCATCACGCCGGAAGGGAAAGGTTGGATACGAGATCCTGACGAACATGATCTCATCCGGTTACGAGGGCAAGATCTTTCCTGTCAACCGCAGTGCCGACGAGATTGAGGGACTCACGTGCTACCCCGATCTATCTTCGATCGGCGAGACTCCCGAACTGGTGGTCGTCATTGTTCCAGCGCGCTTCGTCCTGGGGATCATTGAGGATTGCGCCAAGCTGGGGACCAAATCCGTGATCATCATCACAGCCGGTTTCAAGGAAATCGGCGAGGAAGGCAAGAAACTCGAAGAAGAAATCGTCCGGGTGGCTCGGCGCGCAGGCATTCGGATCATTGGCCCGAACTGTCTGGGTGTGATCGTGTCGAGTTCCAAGCTCAACGCCAGTTTCGGTGGGGACATGCCGAAAGCGGGCGGGACCGGTTACCTGTCGCAGTCCGGCGCCATGCTGGCGGCGATTCTGGATACGGCCAAGGCCAACGGCATCGGTTTCAGCAGTCTGTTCAGCATCGGCAACAAGGCCGACGTTGATGAACTGGATTTGATCGAAGCCCTGGCAGCCGACCCGAATACGAAGGTCATTGCCGGCTATCTCGAGAGCATCGGTGATGGCAACGAGTTCGTGCGCGAAGCCGAACGCATCTCCCATCAGAAGCCCATTCTCCTGATGAAATCGGGTGGGACCACGGCCGGGGCCAAGGCGGCCTCGTCCCACACGGGATCGCTGGCGGGCAGCGAGGTCGCATACGAGTGCATGTTTGCCCGCGCCGGCATCATCCGTTGCGACTCCATCACTCAGCAGTTTGATTTCGCCCAGGCCTTTGCCAGTCAACCCTTGCCGCGTGGGCCGAAGGTGGTCGTGCTCACCAACGCGGGCGGGGCCGGTATCATGGCGGCCGATGCGATCGAGCGCCAGGGATTGACCTTCGCCAAGCTTGCGGAGGAGACCATCGACAGACTCGCCGCCAGTCTTCCGGCGGCGGCGAATTGCTATAATCCGGTTGACGTGTTGGGTGATGCGCTGCCGGACCGTTACGAATTCGCCTTGGATGTGCTCCTAGACGATCCCAGCGTCGACGCGGTTGTGGTCTTGCTGACCCCGCAAGCCATGACGCAGGCCGCGGAGACGGCTGAGGCCATTGCGAAGACGGCCCAGGCCAAACCGGACAAGCCGATTCTGGCCTGTTTCCTGGGAGCCAGCAAGGTTGAGGCCGGTGTCAAGGTGCTCCGCGAGGCCAAGATTCCGCAATATGAATCCCCGGAGGCAGCGGTGGCCACCCTCCGGGCCATGGCCGATTACGTGCTGTGGCGCAGCCAGCCCAAGCGCGTCGTTAAGCTGTTCCCCGTCAATCGCCGCAAGGTTGAAAGCATCATCGACCGGCATCTGCGCAAAGGCGCCCGAGAGATCGGCGAGGCAGAGTCCAAGGAGATTCTGGAAGCCTACGGTTTCGCCACGCCCAAGGGTTCAATCGCGACGACGGCCGATCAGGCGGCCAACATTGCCGATCAACTCGGCTATCCGGTCGTGCTGAAGATCTGGTCGCCCGATATCCTGCACAAGTCCGACGTCGGGGGTGTCAAGGTCGGGCTCAAGAGTGCCCAGCAGGTCAGGGACGCCTTCGATCTGATGATGTATCGGATCCCGAAGAAGATGCCGGACGCTCATATTCTGGGCGTGCTCGTTCAAGAGATGTGTGCCAGCGGCCGCGAGGTCATCCTGGGCATGCATCGCGACCCGCATTTCGGCCCGCTGATGATGTTCGGGATGGGCGGCGTGATGGTCGAAGTCCTCAAGGATGTCGCCTTTTACTTGGCCCCGCTGACGGGCGATGAAGCGAAGCGGATGCTGATGAACACCAAGACGTACCGCATTTTGCAGGGCGTTCGCGGGCAGGAGGGTGTAGACATCGAGGCGATCGCCGAGGGGTTGCAGCGGTTGTCGCAGTTGGTCACTGAGTTTCCGCAGATTCAGGAAATGGATATTAATCCGTATGTCGTGGGGCTTCCGGGAACCACGCCTATCGGTGTAGACGCTAGGATTAGTGTAGAGAAGTGACATGCAAGAGTATGACTGGCAAGCGAAGTTCAAAGACAAAGTCAAAGCCGCTCCGGCAGCGATGAAGCTCATCAAGTCCGGCAACAGCATTTTCGTCGGCACCGGCTGCGCCCAACCCCAGCATCTCGTCAACGCGCTGGTGGAGTACTCCGATCACATCTACGATGCCCATATCGTACATCTGCTGACGATGGGAACGGCGCCCTACGTGGACCCCCGGTTCGGCGAGAAGTTCAAGATGAACAGCTTCTTCATCGCGGACAACGTGCGTGACGCGCTCGACCAGGGGATAGGGGACTACACGCCCATTTTCTTGTCCGAGATTCCCGCCGAATTCGAGAGCGGGCGCATTCCCATCGATGTGGCGCTGATCTCGGTGACCCCCCCCGATGTCAACGGGCTGTGCAGCTTGGGCGTGTCGGTAGACATCGTCCAGTCGGCGGCCGCCAACGCCCGCTATGTGATCGCCCAGGTCAACAGCAACATGCCCCGCACGCACGGCAACAGCTTCATCCACGTCAGCAATGTCGACGTTCTGGTACCGCACGACGAGCCGATCATCGAGATTCCCATCGACGAGCCGGACGAGACGCTGCGTCAGATCGGACAGAATGTGGCCCGCCTGGTCGAAGACGGCAGCACGATCGAGTGCGGCATCGGACGGATTCCGCAGGCCCTGGCCGAGTATCTCGTCCACAAGAAGGACCTGGGGGTCCACACTGAGATGTTCAGCGACTGGATCCTCGAACTGATCGAGTGCGGGGCGATTACCTGTGCGAAGAAGTCCGTCAATCGCGGCAAGATCGTCGCCAGTTTCTGCATGGGTTCGAAGAAGCTGTACGACTACGTCGACAACAATCCATTCTTCGAGTTCTATCCGACCGAATACGTCAACGACGTCAACGTGATCGCCCAGCACGACAAGATGGTGGGCATCAACGTTGGGCTCGAAATTGATCTGACCGGACAGGTCTGTGCCGATTCGCTGGGGCACAAGTTCTACAGTGGGATTGGTGGCCAGGTGGATTTCATTCGCGGCTCGGCCCGCAGCCGAGGGGGTAAGGCGGTCATCGCCATGCCATCGACCGCCAAGAACGGAACGGTATCGCGGATCGTGCCGCACTTGACGGAGGGGGCCGGCGTGGTGACGACGCGAGGCGATGTCCACTACGTCGTGACGGAATACGGCATTGCCTACCTGCATGGCAAGAGCATTCGCCAGCGCGTCCTGGATCTGATCAACGTCGCGCATCCGAAATTCCGCAAGGGTCTCATCCAGGCGGCCAAGGCCAAAAACTACATCTATCAAGACCAGATCGAACTGTCCTGGGACCAAGTCAATTATCCGGCGGAACTCGAACACTACGCGACGCTGCGCGACGGAACGGAGATCTTCTTCCGGCCGATCAAGCCGGTGGACGAGGCGCCGTTGTCGGAGATGCTGTATTCGCTGAGCGAGCAGTCGGTGCGGACGCGTTACATGACCCGCACGATGGCCTTTCCACACGAGAAGGTCCAGCAGCTAACCAATATCGACTACAAAGACGATCTGGCGATCGTCGGCGTGGTGCCCGGCGTGGGCGGTGAGGATATTGTGGCGATCGCCCAGTACTACCTCGATCCGAAGAGCCAGGGGGCCGAAGTGGCGTTTCTGGTTCAAGACGAATGGCAGCAGAAGGGCATGGGGACGTTCCTGCTCGATTACATCACGCAGGTGGCCAAGCAACGGGGCGTCAAACGGTTCTACGCGAAGGTTCTCCCTGACAACCGGCCCATGCTGGCGATCTTCCAGAACTCCGGCTACCGCGTAAACGTCGAATTCGACGGCGATGTCTACAACGTGGCGTACGACTTGACGAAAGAGCAGACCTAGGAATGATTTTGCCCAAGCGAAGAGCGGCGTTTATTCATTCGGAGGAGATCGAGCAATACAGCTATCCGGCGGACTGCCCCTTCCGCCCCGAGCGGGCCGGCGGCGTCCGCAAGACGCTGTATTCCATGGGGCTGCTTACCGGGGCCGGCATCAGTGAGGTAGCGCCGGAGCCGGCCGATCGACGTGTAGTCAAGAAGTTTCATTCGGGCCGCTATCTTCATGCCCTCAAGAATGCGGCGCGGGGCCGCTGGGATGTCGAAGCCCTGCACATGGGCATCGGGACGGAGGACTGTCCCATCTTCAAAGGGCTCTATGATTACGCCATGCTGGCCACCGGAGGTACCCTGGCAGGTGCTGAGCTGCTGCTGGCGGACAAGGCCGACGTCGTCTTCAATCCGTCTGGGGGGTATCATCACGCTTTCCCGGAGAAGGCAGGCGGTTTCTGCTACATCAACGACAATGCCATCGCCAGCATGTTCCTGGCCGAGGCGGGCCAGAAAGTGCTCTACCTCGATGTCGATGTCCACCATGGCGACGGCGTTGCCTTTGGCTTCTACGACCGCTCGGATGTGATGACCATCTCTCTGCACGAGAATCCCAAGACGCTCTTTCCGGGCACGGGTTACGAAGACGAAATTGGCGAGGGCGAAGGCAAGGGCTACTGTGTCAATTTGCCTCTGCCGGTGGGGACCTACGACGAGGCCTATATGAAGGCCTTCGACGCGATCGTGCTGCCTTTGACCGGGGCGTTCAATCCCGACGTGATCGTCTTCGAACTGGGTGCGGACACGCTGGCAGGGGACCCCCTGGCCCACCTGCACATGACCAACAACAGCTATGTCGAGATCATCAGCCGCCTGCTGTCCTTCGAGAGACCCATTCTCATGACGGGCGGCGGTGGCTACAACGTCGAAAACACGGTGCGGGCCTGGTCGCTGGCCTGGACGATCCTGGCCGGTGTGGAGGACGATCATGACTACAGTGCCGCGATCGGTGGGGTGATGATGGAGAGCACCGACTGGCAGGGTGGGCTGCGCGATCGGGAATTGCCCGTGACCGAGCAGCAGAGAAGTTCGGTGATGCCGGCGGTAGACCGGACGATCGAAGAGGTGAAGAAGAGAGTATTCTCGTTGCACGGGATATAGGGATTGCCGGGCACAGACGGACTCCAGGGTGGCAGATTCAGAGGGAGCGGTCCAGCCCAAGATGGCAGAGGGGATGGACTGGGCCTGATTGCCGGTGGTGGCTCTGGGGGGATCGGGGAATGAATGCTGACACGAAAACGGCCCGGGGATCTTGAAGGCCCGGGCCGTTGTTGTTCTTTCCATTTCGGCAAGCTATTTAGCATTCGCCTCGGCGAGGTGCTTAGGCGGTCTGACTGCGAAGATCATCACGGCCGCGAGGATTAGCATGGCTGAGGCACCGTAATAGGCAACGTTGAACGTTTCATACTTGACGTACATCATGCCCGCCAGTTTTGCGAGCATAAAGCCGCCGACTCCCCAGGCGGTGAAGACCAGGCCGTAGTTGACGCCAAAGTTCTTTGCGCCGTAGTAGTCCTTTGTAATCGAGGGGAACAGCGCAAGGTTGGCACCGTAGTTGGCTCCAATCAGGGCCGAGAGCAGGGCCATCACGGGTCCGGTCCCGAGGACATTCGCTCCATCGGCGCGAGAGAGCAGGAAGATGAAGGCGGCCTGCGAGACGAAGCAGATGAACATCGTTGCTTTTCTGCCGATCTTGTCGCTGAGGATGCCGGCGAGTATTCTACCCCCGCCGTTACCAAGGGCCAGTACGGCCACGAGTATGAAACCGAGGGATATGCCAGCCTGGAGATCGGCAATGGCGGCGAGTTTCGCGATGATCATCAGGCCTGCGCCTGCGCCGCACGCGTACATGAACCAGATCATGTAGAACTGGACTGTTCGCATCATCTCGAGGGGGGACTTGTTCTCGGCGTCGTGGACAATCACGAGTTTCTTCTTCACGGTCTTGGGGGGCACGTATCCTTCGGGCGGCGCCTTGAGGATGCTCGCCAGTCCATTCCAGAGCATCATGACGATTGGTTTGACGCCCGTGATGATGGCCAGGAATGCAATTCCGAGGGTCAGGAGCATGGTCTTGAAGCCGAATTGGACCATGAGCCATTTTGCCAGTGGAGCGGCGTAGACGGAAGCCAGGCCAAAGCCGGAGACGACGATTCCAGCGACCATTCCGGTTTTTGCCGCCGGGAACCATTTTACGGCCGGGGGCGTTGCGGAGGCGTATCCGAAGCCGATCCCTGCCCCGGCGAGCACGCCAAATGCCAGGACGAATCCCCAGAGCGACGTTGTCATGGCCGCGAGAATAAAGCCGAGACCGACGAGCAGACCCCCGGTGGCAGCGACGAGCCGCGGGCCGTATTTATCCTGCAGTCTTCCGGCCGGTACCATGATGATACAGAAGACCAGACAGGCGACCGAATAGGGCCATGACTTGTCGGACTCGTTCCATCCCCACTGCTCGGGGATGCCCTTGCTGATGACCGACCATGTGTAGAGAATGCCGAGTGCGAGGTTTACCCCCATACCGGCGAATGCGACGCTCCAGCCGTGGTTGGTGATCTGGGGCTCTGACGTGGAAAGTTCATCGCTCATGAGAAATGTTCCCTTTTACCTAAGCTTATGCCGGGTGCGCCCTGGGGACGCACCCGGCTGAAAAACGGTGTGCAGAAAAACGGAGGTCATTCACCACGGCCCTTGATGAGAGCCTCAACGACGCTGGGGTCTGCCAGTGTCGTGATGTCGCCGAGGTTGTCGGTGGCCTTTTCGGCGATCTTGCGGAGAATGCGTCGCATGATCTTGCCGGAGCGGGTCTTCGGCAGCGACGGGGCGAACTGGATCGCCTCCGGTGCGGCGATCGGGCCGATCTCCTTGCGGACGTGCATGATCAGCTCTTTCTTGAGCTCATCGCTCTCCTCGACACCCTCTTTGAGGGTGACGTAGGCATAAAGGCCCTGGCCCTTGACCTCGTGTGGAACCGGGCAGACGGCCGCTTCGGCCACCTTCTCGTGACCGACGAGGGCACTCTCGACCTCGGCCGTTCCGATGCGGTGGCCGGAGACGTTCACGACGTCGTCGATACGACCCATCAGCCAGAAATCGCCGTCCGGGTCCACGCGGCAGCCGTCGCCGGCAAAATACGTGTCGTTGTACATCGTGAAGTACGTGTCGATGAAGCGATCGTGGTCGCCCCACATGGTGCGCATCATGCCCGGCCAGGGCTTGCGAATGCAGAGCTTGCCGCCCTCATTGGCGTCGCATTGGCTCGCGTCGTCGCGGAGAACGACTGCGTCAACACCGAAGAACGGCCGGCTGGCGCTGCCCGGCTTGAGCGTATGGGCGCCCGGCATCGGGGTGATCATGAACCCGCCGGTTTCGGTCTGCCACCAGGTATCGACGATCGGGCACTTGTTGCGGCCGACCTTCTCGTAGTACCACATCCAGGCCTCGGGGTTGATGGGCTCGCCCACGGAGCCGAGG
>CP070782.1:302667-306454 GCA_020346325.1 Phycisphaerales bacterium | reverse complement strand
GGCTCTTGTTGAAGCCATAGCCGGCAAACCGCTCGATCAGGTCAAAGATGTGTTCAGCTTCGTCCTTCGTGAGCCCCTTGCCGACACAGCCTTCGATGAAGCGTTCCTTCTCCTTGGCGATGATAGCGAGTTTTTTCTTACCGATCGCCTTAATCAGCGTGTAGGCCTCGCGGAGCGGGATATCGCCGAGCCGGTTGCAGATCCGCATGACCTGTTCCTGGTAGATCATAATCCCGAAGGTCTCCTCGAGCACTTCGGTCATGATCGGATGGGGTGCCGACCACTTCGCGCCGTGCTTGCGGTCGATGTAGTCGGGAATGAGGGTCATCGGACCCGGTCGATAGAGCGCGTTGGCGGCGATCAGGTCCTCGATCCGGTCCGGCCTCATCTTCATCAACAGGTCCTGCATGCCGCCGGACTCGAACTGGAAGACGCCCTTGGTCTTGCCCCTGGCGAAGACCTCGAATACCTTCGGGTCGGTGATGTCGATCTTGTCCAGGTCGATTTCGACGCCGTGGATCTCTTTGACCAGGTCGCGGGCCCGGGCCAGAACGCTGAGGGTCTTGAGGCCCAGAAAGTCCATCTTCAGCAGCCCCACCTTCTCGACCACCGGACCTTCGAATTGCGTGATCAGGTCGTCCGAACCGGAGGCCTTGTAGAGCGGCAGGTAATTGGTCAGCGCCTCGTCGGCAATCACCACGCCGCAGGCGTGCACGGAGGCATGGCGCGTCAGGCCCTCAAGCTTGCGGCCGATATCGATCACCTTGCGCGTGCGCGGGTCCTGATCGTAGGCCTCTTTCAGCTCTGGCTCGACTTCCAGTGCCTTGTCGAGTGTCATCTTCAACTCGTTGGGAACGAGCTTGGCCAACCGGTCCGCCTCAGCCAGCGGGACATCAAGCACACGGCAGACGTCCCGAATGACGGCCTTGGCTTTCATGGTACCGAACGTAATGATCTGAGCGATCTGCCCGTACTTTTCGCGCACGTAGTCGAGCGTCTGGGCCCGACTGCTCTGGCAGATGTCGATATCGATATCAGGCATCTCGTTACGGGCCGGGTCCATGAACCGCTCGAACAGCAGGTCATACTTGATCGGATCCACGTCGCAAATGCCCAGGCAGTAGCCCACCACCGTGCCGACGGCACTACCACGAGCCCCGACCGGAATGTTGTTCTCGCGGGCGTAATTGCAGAAATCCCAGACGATCAGGAAGTAACTGGAGAAGCCCTTGCCCTCGATTACCTCGAGTTCGCGGTCGATCCGTTCCTGAATCTCGGGGGTGATCTCGCCGTAGAGCCGGTTGGCCCCTTCCATCACCAGGCGGGTCAGATAGTCCTCGGGCGTGACGTTGGCCGGGGGCCGGTAGACCGGCGCGTGCCGCGTGCTCAGGTCCAGTTCGACGTTACACCGTTCGGCAATGGCCAGCGTGTTGTCGCACGCCTCAGGGATATCGGGGAACATCTGCCGCATCTGTTCGGGGCTCTTGAGATACACGTCCGGCGGATACATCATCCGGCTCTCGTCGGTGATCAACTTGCCGGTGCTGATGCAGCACAGCGCGTTGTGCGCCTCGTAATCCTCGGCATCGAGGAAGTGCACGTCGTTGGTCACGATCATGCCGATCCCCATCTCGTTCGCCAGGTCGATCAGCGGCTGCCGCACGTCGGGCATCGTATCGTCGGGACTCTCGTGCTGCTGGATTTCGATGAAGAAGCGGTCGCTGCCGAAGATCTTCAGGTAACTCTCGGCGGCCTCACGGGCCGCCTGCATGTCATCCCGAGCCAACATGACGGGCACTTCACCCGCCACGCAGGCGGTCGTGCAAATGATGCCCTCGCTGTGCTCAGCGAGCACTTCTTTGTCGATACGCGGGCGATAGTAGAAGCCCTCGGTGTACCCGATGCTGCTGAGCTTCATGAGATTGCGATAGCCGGTGAGGTTCTCGGCCAGCAGGATCACGTGAAAGGCGTTTTCTTTGACGCCGCCGCCACCGGTCTTTTCGAACCGGCTGCCCGGTGCGATATACCCCTCGATACCGATGATCGGCTTGATCTCCGCGGCCTTCGCCTGCGTGAAGAATTCGACCGCCCCGAACATGTTGCCGTGGTCGGTCAGCGCCACGGCGTCCATGCCGTAATCCTTACACCGTGCAAAGAGCCGCTTGAACGGAATCGCCCCGTCGAGCAGCGAATACTGACTGTGCAGGTGCAGGTGTGTAAATCCCTTTTTTTCCATATCTTATGAATCCCATCACAATACCCCAATTAGCCTCATGATAGACCTCGCCTCCGCCTCTGTCAAGCGAAGAGAAGCGTATGCGCGTCTTCGGCCGCAGCGCACTGGCAAACGTTGTTCGGGGGCGCTGCAACTCGTGCCCGGACAATCTCTAGAAGATTTCGAGTTTGATGAGGCGGCCGTCGAGGCCGCCGCTGGCGAGCGGTTTCTTCCAGGTGGTGCGCAGGCCGATGTGTTTGATCCAGGTGCGGTCGCCGAAGTAGAGATAGGCGGTCGAGCCCTGGCAGTGCTGCTTGAGGAAATCGCCCAGGTCCTTACAGAAGGCCTCCATGCCCTCTGTCTTCTGGAGACGCAAGCCGTGCGGCGGATTGCTGATGATGACGGTGTTCTCCAGCGCTTTGATGTTGCGGAAATCGATCGCCTTGAGTTTAACGTCCGCCCCCTGGGGCAGTTGGGCAAGATTGGCGGTCGCTGCCTCCAAGGCCTTGACGGAGATGTCGCTGCCGGCAACCAGATCGGGTGGCAAGGGCCGAATCTGGCTGTCCGCCTCGGCCTTGACCGATTGCCAGAGCGCCGGGTCGAAATCAGGTAGTGCTTCGAACCCGAACTGACGCCGGAAGTAACCCGCCGGGATGCGGCAGTAGCGCATTACCGCCTCGCACAGCAGCGTGCCCGAGCCGCACATCGGGTCATACAGAGGCCGCTCGCCATTCCACTCAGCCAGTTCCAGCATGGCCGCAGCCACGGTCTCTTGGATCGGCGCTTCGTGACCAACGACGCGGTAGCCCCGCTTGTGCAGCGAGCCACCCGAGACTTCCAGGCCGATGACCGCGCGATTGTTGTGAATGTACAGGTTCAGCCAGACGTCCGGGTCCTTGGTATCGACGTTGGGCCGCTTGCCCACCGACTCGGTGAAGAAATCGACAATCGCGTCCTTCAGGCACAGAGCCGCATACTTCGAGTGCCGGATGTGGCTGTTGGAGACGTTGGAAACGATCGCGAAAGTCCTGGTCAGGCTCAGGAAATCGGTCCAGTCGATCGCCTTGGCCCGCTTGTAGAGATACTTGGTGCTGTGGCAGTCCAGTAGTTCGAGCGGCGCGATGATCTTCTGAATCAAGCGCGACTGATAGTTGACGCGATAGAGCGTCTCCTTCTCGGCCGTGAAGTACAGGCCGCGAAAGCCGGGCTGGATCTTCTTCGCCCCCAGCCGCTTGAGCTCCTGCTGGGCCAGAGGTTCCAACCCGGCGGCGATCTGGGCGAAATAGCAGTTGTTCTTCTGATAGGCGTACAAGGGGCCCTGCCGGCCGGCAGGTTCAGGAGAGTCCCCGGAATGCGATTTCTTCATCAAGAGTGCCCAAACAACATTTCACACGGTCAGGCCGGCGCGCGACAGCAAACCCGGCAACAGCCCTTCACCATAGCAGAAACCGCCGTGACAGACCACCCGATCTGCTCGATGGGCGTTGGCGCCGCTCTAAGGGACTACGACTTGGAGCGAGAAGGTCTTCAGTGGCTCCATACCTTCTTCCCAAGGTCTGCGATAGACGAGTT
>CP070782.1:297124-302567 GCA_020346325.1 Phycisphaerales bacterium | reverse complement strand
GACAGTCATATGCTTCGTCCAGAGCGAGGCGTTCTACAAGCGTGAGTACAGCACCGAAGTCGCTGCTCACATAGGGTGGGCCGCCGATCACTCGAATCGTGCCTGCCCCCCAGCCCTTTCGTGATTCCTTTGTGGGAATTGAATTCCGGGTTGAATTCCGGGGACGAATTCCGGGGACACCTTACTAATTACGAGCGTCGTGGAAGGGGGGCTCGGCACACCTGTTATATTCTCGCTCAGCCGGCGGCGATGGGGCGGACGGTGAAGACGTGGTCGCGGGTCAGGGGCTTGATTTGGGATTCGGGCACGGTCAGGACGGCGAGGGTCTCGCCCAAGGCGTTGAAGACCTCCAGGGAGTAGCCGGTCTCCCCTGCGGCGACCGGATGGCGTTCCACGACGGTGGCGACATCTCCCCGGCGCAGGCCTTTGGCGGGAATGTCGGTGGCCAAGACAACCTCACTGAACAATTCATAGCCCATCTTGTTCGGCCCCCTTTCTATCAGGATACATCGTTATGAACCGGGCCGCATCCGTCGCCTAACATCAGAACGATTTCTCCCTCTTCCTGAGAATCATAGGGGTCCCGGCGCGGGGCGTCAAGTCGTGTAGGATGGGCCGATTCTGCCCGTGCGGGTTCATCGAATGGTCGTTGGCCCATGTCTGGAGCAGTTCCTGGGTCCTGGGTTGGAGCGTAGAGAAATCAGAGGCGTTTGGTCATTGACTCGCCTTTTTCGGCGTGCGAGAATTCCGGGGGTGGGGTCTGTCACGGGTCTTGATCCGCATGGGCAACGCGGTTGCCCATCCTACGGAACTTCGGATTCCTTGGCTTTGTCATATCGAGCCCATTCGGTCGCACTCAGGACAGGCTGCGCGCAGCGCAGTCGAGATATCTGGCCGCGAATGGGAGGCGCGTCGCGTTCGCAGCGAGATTTCTCCGTGCGGGCTCTGCTCCCTTCGACTTCGCTCAGGGCAAGCCCTTAGTCGAGATGACACGAGCAATTCCGGGGATGCCTTGCGTACGGCGTTCCGTTGAGCGACAGGTGGCCGCCTCAAGGGCCGCTAGGGACAGACCCTATGGTAACCCTGACCGGAGTCCGTCGCCCGTTGGCCAGCTTGGGGCGGACTTCGTTTGGCCCCGCAGGTCAATGGGGGGCGTTTGGTGTTGCCTTCCGCCATGGCACGGCGGTGGGCTGTTCGCTGTCCTTGGCTCAGGGGCCTATTGATTGGAGGTGAAATCGAGATTGTATACCGTCGGGTCGTACTCCCACATCTTGCCGGTGGCCAAGTCAATGATCAGCCCCGGCCAGAACAGGATATTCACCCAGTAGACCGGCTCGATCGACTTGGTCAGGTTCCGGGTCTTGGTCTGTCCCTCGTAGGTCGCCCGTATCACATAGTCCTTGCCTCGTGGGACAGAGACCTCATAGGGCGTTGTGCCCTGATGGGGCCCCATCTCAACGCTCGCTCCCGGTGGATCGGACCGGATCGAGACGTTTTGCGATCCGCTGCAGAACAGGCTGCAACAGCCCTGACTGAAGAGGACAGTAACGAGCGTTGTGCACAGCAGCAGCTTCTTCATGACAGTCATCTCCAACAGTTTTAACAACATGTGCTCCAGGCCCACATGGCGCCCATGTGGTACTCAGCCGGTGGTGGCACGGTGCGTGCCGTCCCTATGGTCATCATCACGCCTCCTCTCTGGGCGGTGCCCTAAGCGGCCCGCAGAATGCGAATGGTCCGAGAATAGGTGTCCTATTTCCCCGTGTCAACGGAAAAAGGGGAATCGGTGGGGCCAGCGCGGCCCGACGCCGGCCCGAACGCCAGGCGTCGGACAGAGATCCACCGCCTTAGCACGGGATCGTCAAGATACAGGGATGGGCAGATGCTGCCCATGCGGGTTCATCGAATGGTCGCTGATCTATGCCTGAGGCAGTCCCTTCATCCTGGGTTTGGCGGTAGAGGGATCACACGCATTTGGCCATTGACTCGCCTTTTTCGGGGTGGGAGACTTCCGCGGGTGGGGTCTGTTACGGGTCGTGATCCGCATGGGCAACGGCGTTGCCCATCCTAGGAAACCGTGCGTTTGCGGGTGACGGGATGAAGATAGTAGCGATCATGGGCAGTTACCGGCCGGGTCAGACCATCGACACGCTGGTCGACCGGGCCATTGAGGGGGCCCGATCCAGCGGCAGCGTCGAGGTGGACAAGGTTGTGCTGGTCGAGAGGGACATTGCCTACTGCAAGAACTGCATGGCGTGCCGGCGGGACGGGCAGGCCCAGCCCCGGGCGCGCTGTGTGATCGCCGACGACATGCAGGAGATCTACCCTCTGATCGAGGCGGCCGACGGGTATATCTTCGGCACACCCGTCAACATGGGGCACGTCACGGCGGTGATGAAGACCTTCCTGGAGCGGATCTGCTGGGTCTTCGCCAGGCCGGGCAGTTGGCCGTTGCCCGGATGTCCCCAGCCGCGGACGCCGAAGCAGAGAAAGGCGGTCATCATCGCCAGTTCGGGCCTCATCGCGCCGCTGCTGCGCCGCTTCTGCGACGAGGCCACACCCCTGATCAAGCGGACCGCGCTGGACTCGCTGAACGCCCGCCTGGTCGGGCGGCTCTATGCCGGGGCGGTCGAGAAGCGCGGCGTCGAGCCGTACCTGAGCAAAGCCTACGCCCTCGGAAAGAAGCTCGCCTCCTGAGGGCATCGTCGTTACATCATCCGTTTGTAGTGACGCCGTAGGGCGTTCAATATGCCCTCACGGACACACTACAAACGCGCTGGTTCTTGCTTGGGATGGTGTCCGGCGGTAGACTGCGGGGGCGGCGGAGGGGGCGCCGATCGGATAGGGACATTTTCAGGGAAAGGGGACAGGGCATGGACCACAGGCCGACCGGTTTCGGAATTTCGCAGCGCATTCTCATCGTCATTCTTCTCCTGGCGGTCGGCAGTCCGCACTTACTGGCCCGGGAGCGTACGATTACGCGGGACGAACTGCGCGACAAGATTCACGGCTTCTGGGTCGGGCAGCTCGTGGGGAACTTCATGGGCTTTCCCTTCGAGAACGTCTACGTGGACGAGCCGGTCCCGGTGCGAGTGGATCGCTACTTCACGTTCAAGGACGCGGGACCTGATTTGCGCGTCAACGACAAGGACCTGCGGGGCTACTCGCCGCTGCTGATGCACTGGATGGAAGGGGCGTTCGGCGACGACGACACGGACATCGAGTTCGTCATTCTGCACGCCGTGGAGAAACACGGGCTGGGCATCACCTACCCCCAGATCGCCCAGGCGTGGAAGGACCATATCAACCGCAAGATCTGGGTCGCCAACCGCACCGCCCGTGACCTGATGGAGACCGGCATGCTGCCGCCCGCCACCGGTAGCAAGGAGAACAATCGCAACTGGTTCCAGATCGATCCGCAACTGGTCAACGAGATCTGGTCGGCGTTCTATCCCGGGATGACAGAGAAGGCCGTCGAGCGGGCCGCGTGGAGCGCCCATATCACCAACGACGATTGGGGCACGCATCCAACCATGGCGTACGCCGCGATCTACAGCGGCGCGTTCTTCGAGACAGATATCGACAAGCTCGTGCAGATGGCGCTGGCGAAACTGCCGGCCGACAGCCCGTTCACCGAAGGCGTGCAGGACGTGATCCGCTGGCACCGCGCTGACGGCGACTGGCGCGTCACGCGGCGGCGCATCCACGAAAAATACTATCGCTACCGCAAGGGCGACTATGAGGCCCCGGTGTCGGTGGTCTCGTCGCTGTGCAACGGGCTCTGCGGGATCATGGCAATGCTCTACGGCGGGGGCGATTTCGTGGAGACGACCGCCATCGCCGTATGCGCCGGTTATGATTGCGACAATCAGGCCTCGACCTGTGCCGGACTGATGGGCGTGATGCACGGCGTGGGCTGTATTCCCGACCGCTTCACTAAGACGCCGGCACCGAACATCAACTGGGCCGAGCCGTTTAACGACCACTACATCAACTACACCCGCGATGGCCTGCCGATCAGCAACCGCATCAGCAGCATGGTCGAGCGCATCGTCAAGATCGCCGAGCAGGGCATTATCGACCAGGGCGGCCGGGTCGTCAGCGAAAACGGCCAGAGAACCTACATCGTCAACTGTGATTTCTAGAATGGTCCTGTGATCGCAAACCACCCCGGGAGGCAGGGGAATCGGTAGGGCACGGTGCTTGATCCGCATGGGCAACGGAGTTGCCCATTCTACTGCGGCCCCGCAGCTGGTCACTGCGTCAAAATATCTGTTGAACTGGTCACCGTCGCGGCGTACACTAGGATTGGAAGTTGTGATTCGAGATCTGGCTGTTTCCGGGAGGAGTCTGACTATGACTCGGCGCAATGGCTTCACGTTGATCGAGCTTCTGGTTGTCATCGCCATCATCGCGCTGCTGATGGCGATCCTGATGCCCACCCTGAACCGAGCCCGGGAGCAGGGCCGCCGGGCGGTGTGCCTGAACCACATGAAGAGCCTGACCCTCTGCTGGATCATGTACGCCGACGAGAACGACGACCGGCTCGTCAACGGCGAGGCGTATTGGGCCCCGACGGCTGATCCGGTGGCGCCGGTCCCGACGTCCGGCCCGCATCGGGGTGAGCGCTACTGGGTGGGCAACGATTGCGCCTCGGGGTTTGGGCAGGGCGAGCAGCGGCCGCTCGAAGTGCAGATCGAGGCCATCCGGGCCGGCGCGCTGTTTCCCTACGCCAAAGACGAGAAGGTGTACCGGTGCCCGACCGGCATTCGCGGCGAGATGCGCACCTACTCCACGGCGTACGGCATGAACGGCTGTTTCGACGCGGCGGGAACCTTCAATGGCACGGCGGGCGTGCGCGTGGGACGGACGGTGCTGATGGTCAAGCGAAGATCGGAGATCAGCGTCCCGGCTCCGGCCTATCGGCTCGTCTTTGTCGACGAAGGCCGGATCTCGCCGGACAGCTATGCGGTCCATTACATGATTCCGCAGTGGTGGGACCCGCCGTTCGTCCGCCACGCCGACGGGACCAACGTTGCATTTGCCGATGGTCACAGCGCGTACTGGAAGTACACCGGCAAGGAGACGATCGAAGTCGGCAAGCAGGTGAACCCGCCGTACAACTATTCCCCGACCACCGACGCCGGTCTGGAGGACCTCCAGAAGATGCAGATCGCCACCTGGGGCCGCTTGGGATACTGACAAACCGGTGGCACGCCGCAAGCCGCTGCGGAGGGACGCGCATGATCAAGGCGATTGGCATCAGTGTGCTCATGCCCCTGTTGCTGGCTGGACGCGGGGCCGATTCGGGCCAGTATGTCTCCATCGAGCGGCTCTCCGAACGCGTCGTGCTGGGCTACTGGCTCGGGACCGGACGCTGCAATCTGGTCGCCATCCAAGGCGAGAAGGGCCTGGCGATCATCGACACGGAGATGTCGCCCCG
>CP070782.1:293041-297024 GCA_020346325.1 Phycisphaerales bacterium | reverse complement strand
AGTACGTCGACCTGGGAACCTGGAATCCCTCAGCCGCGACGGGCCAGCTTACCGTCGCGCTTTGGGCTAACTGGAACGGTCTCAGCGGTCAGTACCAGGGCCTGATTGCCAAGCGCGACGTCTGGGCGACCGACGACATGATGTGGCAGATCGAGGCCAATCGCGACACCGGCACACTGGGATTCTTCCGCAACGGCAGCAACCCGGCCGATGGCGACCCGATCCTGCCGGTGGGCGAGTGGGCTCATGTGGCAGCCACATTTGACGGGACCACCGCCAAATTCTACTTCAACGCCGAGATGACCGGGCAGGGCGATTTCTCCTTCGGTTCCGATCCCGCAGCCGCTTTGGTCTTCGGGGCCTGCCAGGGCGACGGCGGGAACCCCTTCAACGGCGCCCTCGACGAGGTCCGCATCTACGACCGGGCCCTGACCGCCTTCGAGATCAACCACCTTGCCGGCAAATGATGCCGTAGTCAGTTCACATTTCGCCAACGCTTCGAGGCCTGCATCACCACGGTGCAGGCCTCGTTCCTTGTACGAGGCGCCGGACCACGCGGTCCGAGCGCAGGAACTGCCGGACGAGCCTCTCTGCCACGTGATGGAGCACCTCGCAGCGCCGCAAGTAGCATTGACACAATGGTGCCGATAGAATAAGATACATCTTGACCTGCGGATCACACGGGCTTACGGCCCATGGTGGCATAGGCCATCAGGAGCGTCCGGGTACGCATCTGAAAAACCACCTCGCTCTTGATTGTCTCCATGGCATAGACCGTTGCCCGAGTAGGGATAAGAGGCACCTCCGATCGGTCTTGCCGCCGGCCCGGGGCAATCCCTTCGGGAAAGGAGCGGTTGTTGAATCGAGCGCACTCCCATCAACGTGTCTTGGTGTGTCTTGTTCGCCTACTCGGTATAACCGGTGCCCACCCGTGGTCACATCCCTTGACCCCTCGTGAAGGATGGGCGACGCCAAACATCACTCTATTAACAAGAGGAGGACACAAATGTCTCGCAAGCTGATTCTAATTCTCACGGTGCTCGCCGGGCTGATCGCGGGCAGCGCCCTGGCCGAGCAGATCGCCTACTTCCCCTTTTCGGAAGGCCAGGGCACGGACACGGTCGACGCTACCGGAAACGGCAACGACGGGACGCTCAGTGCCGGCGTGGAGTGGGTAGCCGGCCAGAAAGGCAGCGGCGTCCACTTCGACACGGCGGGCGAAAGAATCGTGCTCAACGAACTCGATCCCAGCGCCGCCCACAACGCGATGACCCTGGCCGCCTGGATCAACTGGGAGGGTCTGAACCACAGCATCGCCCAGCAGGGCATCATCGGCAAACGGCAGGGCTGGGATCCCGGCACGGGAATCAAGTGGTTCTGGCAGGCCCAGCCCAGCGGCGCTCTCTTGTTTCGGGCCGATTGGGCCAACGGAGGAGGCACGGGTTTGTGGTGGGGGAACACCTACCTGGTGCCCTATGCGAATGAGTGGACCCACGTGGCGCTTGTCTGGGAAGATGGTGCCGCAATCCAGTATATCAACGGCGAGGAAATCTCGACGGGGAATATAACGTTTCAAGATACCGCCGACGACACCATCGTGTCGATCGGCTGCGTTTCCGCGACCAACACCGAAACGTTTGTCGGCACTATCGACGAGGTACGGATCTACGACACGGCCTTGACGGCGACGGAGTTGCAGAAGGCCATGACGGGCGACTTCAAATCGAGTTCCGCACCGGGCCCGCCGGACGGGTCGACAGATATCCCCCAGGATGTGATGCTCTCGTGGTTGCCCGGTGATTACGCCGTGGCTCACGATGTCTACTTTGGGACCAATCGCGCCGATGTCGACGCGGCCGACCGGAGCAACCCGCTGGGCGTTCTGGTCAGTCAGGGTCAGACCGATCTCACATACGACCCGCCCGGATTGCTGGACTTCAGCCAGACCTATTACTGGCGCGTCGACGAAGTCAACGCCGCTCCCGACAGCAGCATCTTCAAAGGCGGGGTCTGGAGCTTCACGGTCGAGCCGTTCGTCTATCCTATCGCGAACGTCGCGGCCACCGCTTCCCATGCCGAGGCCGGCTCCGAACCGGTCAATACGGTCAACGGTTCCGGGCTGGATGCCGACGACCTGCATGGGATCAATGCGGTGGACATGTGGCTGGCCAGCCCCGGTCCCGATGAGCCTCTTTGGATTCAGTATGAGTTCGACGACGTCTATAAGCTCAGCGAGATGTGGGTTTGGAACTACAACGTCCAGTTCGAGCTGGTGCTTGGCTTTGGACTCAAAGACGTGACCATCGAGTATTCCGCCGACGGCGTCGGGTGGACCACGTTCGGCGATGTGGAATTCGCCAAGGCCACGGCCACCACGGGCTACGCCCACAACACTACCGTGGATCTGACTGGCGTCTCGGCCCGGTACATCCGCCTCAATGTCAACAGCGGTTGGGGCCCGATGGGCCAGTTCGGTTTGAGCGAGGTGCGGTTCTACTACAAGCCGGTCGTAGCCCGTGACCCGCAGCCGGCGCCTGCGCAAGAAGGCGTTGGCGTGGCGACGACGCTCGACTGGCGCAGCGGGCGCGAAGCGGCCGCCCACGAGCTGTACTTCAGCTCCGACCGTGCGGCGGTGGCCGATGGCACGGCGTTAGTCGATACGTTGACAGAGAGCCGCTACCAGGTCGAGGGACTCGAGCTGGGCACGACGTACTACTGGAAGGTCAACGAAGTCAACGACGCGGCGGTCCCCGCCTCGTGGGAGGGCGCGATCTGGACCTTCTCGACGCAGGAATTCTTCGTGGTCGAAGACTTCGAGAGCTACGACGACGAGGACAATCGCATCTATGACACCTGGCTCGACGGCTGGGTCAATGATACCGGCTCGGTCGTCGGTTATTTGGATGCACCGTTTGCCGAACGGTCCATCGTCAACAGCGGTGGCCAGTCGATGCCGTTGCAGTACGACAACTCATCGGCCCCGTTCTATTCCGAAGCCGAGTGGGACGTGGGTGGCGCCAACTGGACAACGGGCGGTGCCGACACGCTCGTGGTTCACTTCCGTGGCAATGCGGCGAGCACACCCGACACGCCGGGCAACGATCCGGCCTCCGTCTATCTGGCAGTAGAGGACGGCGCCGGTCGCATACAGGTTGTGACGTTCCCCGACCCGCAGGCCACCACGCTGACGCAGTGGCAGAGCTGGGAAATCCCCTTCAGCGAACTCGGCAGCCTCAGCCTGAACAACGTCGATTATCTCTATATCGGCGTGGGCGATCGGGACAACCCGAGCGCCGGTGGCACCGGCATCCTTTATGTCGACGACATCCTCGTCGGTCATCCCGGTTCTGCCGACCCGGGCGCCAGCGGCTTGGTGGCCTACTACGCGCTGGAGAACGACGTCAACGACAGTTCGGGCAATGGTTATGACGGTATCGTCATGGGCGAACCGGTCTATGTCGACGGCCCCGCAGGCCACGGCATGGCACTGGAATTCGACGGTGCCGGCGGGCAGTACGTCGACCTGGGAACCTGGAATCCTTCCGCCGCGACCGGCCAGCTCACAGTCTCGCTCTGGGCCAACTGGAACGGCCTGAGCGGCCAGTACCAGGGCCTGATTGCCAAGCGGGATACTTGGGCGGCTGACGACATGATGTGGCAGATCGAGGCCAACGTCGACACCGGCGCCCTGGGCTTCTTCCGCGACGGCAGCGCGCCGCCCGACGGCGATCCGGTGCTGCCGGTTGGTGGCTGGGCCCACGTAGCTGCCACTTTCGACGGAACGACCGCGAAGTTCTACTTCAACGGCCAGATGACCGGGCAGGGCGATTTCTCCTTCGGCTCTGATCCCGAGGCGGCGCTGGTCTTCGGCGCCTGCCAGGGCGACGGCGGCAACCCGTTCAACGGGGCCCTTGATGAGGTCCGCATCTACGACCGCGCCCTCAGTGGCTTCGAGGTCAACTACCTCGCCGGCCAATAGCGCT
>CP070782.1:289219-292941 GCA_020346325.1 Phycisphaerales bacterium | reverse complement strand
TGCTGCGAAGCTCGAGGAAAGCTGGAAGGCTATAAGCCAACTCAGGAAAGGAGCAGATAGATGAAAACTCTCCCATTGATCGTGTTGTTCTTCATCATGATAGGTGCTGCCCTCGTGGGCCAGATTCATGTGGCTACGGGAAATACCGATTCCCCTGCTCGGGAGGTACGCCTGCCTGGAACGGCGATGGTCATTGAGGCGGCCTTTTACCCAAGCATCCAAGCGGCCCTGGATGCCTTACCGGCCTCCGGCGGGTCGGTCCATCTACCACCCGGCACCTTTGAGATCATGCAGCCTCTTACGATTAGCGTCGCTGACGTTCTTCTCGAAGGTGCAGGAACAGCCACCCACATTAAGAACGTGAACAAGGAAGGGCAGAGCGCGATAATTCTGTGCCACCCCAGTCGTGAAGAGGACCGCAACGCCGAATTGTGGCGTATCCGGCTGGCCAACTTCCGATTGACCGGGAACGAAGCGAGCGGCCACGGCATCGAGGCCCGCCGCATTAATGAGGTCTTCATCGAGGGCGTGACAGTCAGCGATCATGGCGGAGACGGCATCCGTCTACATTACTGCTACGAAGACCCTCGCATTTGTGATTCCCTCATTACGTATAACAAGAAGACCGGGGTAAATCTGGTCGGCTGCCACGACATTGTTGTGTCCGCTAATCAGTTTGAGGAAAACCACGACGCGATTCACTGCGCCGATGGGTTCAATCTGTGCATGACGGGAAACAACCTCGACGACCACCTCGGTGACGGCATTGTTATTGAGAATACCTACGGTTCCGTCGTGTCAGGCAACATGATCGAAGAGTGTAACGGCACGGCGATTGTGCTCGACCGGGACTGTTATGGCATCACGCTCAGTGCCAATGTGATCGCACACAACATGGCCGGCGGCATCGACTTGCGAGATGCCCATGGCTGTGCCGTGAGCGCAAATACCTTCACGATCGTCAGGAGGCATGCTCTGCGCATCGGCCCTGATAGTGGCCGTATAACCGTTTGCGGCAACAACTTCTCAGACAGCTACATCGGCGCAGAAAAGATAAAGCGTGCAGCCGACGACAGAGAGGCAACTGGGATGACGCTCGAAGGCACTGCCGATGTTGCCGTGGTGGGAAATCTCTTTGCGTCGGTCACTCCAAAAGCTATGGGCGTCCAAGGCCGATCTAGCACCCGCATTCTATTCGGGTATAATCTTCTTCGAGACGCCGGCAGCGATGCTGACCAGTTGGGGGATTCGCTGGTGGAAGGCAACCTTGTAAGGTGAGATAGCTTTCTGGAACAACCTCCATTCGGTGGTAAGAATATGACAAAGCCTTAGGGCAGAGGTCATCCCAGCGGGCTTCCAACTCGGTTGAGTGCCATCGCCACTGATACAGCCCGGCAGATATCTGTCTACTCTTCGTGGTTTCTCGGAGGTCATCGCATGCTACGAAGCGGCCAAATTAAGACATTTGAGCGACGTAGTACGGGCACGTACTACGGTCTCACAGCCGTGCCGTCGGGGCGGCGGACGGGGGTCCAGTAGCCTGGGTGTTCGGGCAGGGCGAACTTGGCGGCCAGCTTCTGATCGATATCGACGCCGAAGCCCGGGGCTTCGTTGACGTACATATACCCCTTCTCGACCGTCGGACTGCCGGGGAAGACCTCGCGCGTCTCATCGCTGAAGTGGACCGCCTCCTGGATGCCGAAATTCCAGATCGCCAGATCGAGATGGGCATTGGCGGCGTGACCGACCGGGGAGACGTCGCCCGGGCCGTGCCAGGCGCTGCGCACGTTGAACCACTCGCCCAGCGTGGCGATCTTGCGGGCGACGCTGAGCCCGCCAACCTGGGAGATGTGCACGCGGATGAAGTCGATTAGGCGCTGCGACATCAGCTCCACCCATTCGTGCGGGTTGTTGAACAGCTCGCCCATGGCGATGGGCACGCTGGTCTGCTGGCGGAGCAATTTGAAGTAGCCGTTGTCCTCGGGACTGAACGGGTCCTCGATAAAGAACGGCCGATAGGGTTCCAGTCGCTTGATCAAGTTGATCGCCTCCAGCGGTGGGATTCGCTCGTGGATATCGTGGAGCAGTTCGATCGACGCGCCGCACGCACTGCGCACGCGGTCGAACATTTCCACCGTTGCCTCGACGTACGGCCTGACTTCCATCGTCGAATCCGAAGGCAGGGCAAAGTCGGCGTCCTTGAAGTGCGCGCCCTTGGTCAGGTGAGGTGAACCATACCCGCCGCACTGGATGCGAATATGCCGAAAGCCACGCTCCATAGCCCGGCGGACGCTCTGCTCGACCCGTTCGGGGCTGTTACCGCTACAGTGCGTATAGCAATCCACCGCAAAGCGACACTTGCCTCCCAGGAGTTGGTAGACCGGCATGTTGGCCCGCTTGCCCTTGATGTCCCAGAGGGCCTGGTCGAGCCCGCTCAGGGCGTTGTTCAGCACGGGACCGTTGCGCCAGTAGGAACTGGTGTAGGCGTTCTGCCACATGTCCTCGATGTTGTCGACGTCCCGACCCTTGGCGAACGGCGCCAGGTACTCGTCGACGGAAACCGCAACGGGAAGGGGACGTTGGTTGAAGGTCGCACAGCCCAGTCCGTACAGTCCGGGCTCGCTGGTCTCAACCTTGACCACGCAGAGACGAATCCTCTGGGGCGCCGTGAGAATCGCTTTGACATTGGTGATCTTCAGCGGTGGCAATCCCTTGGTCGCCTTCGCAAAGTTGTTGGCCGCGATGTCATCCTGCGGCCGGGCCATTCCCAACGCGCCCACGGCCGTACTCAGACCGAGAGCTTTCAGCATGTCACGCCGGTCCATTGCTATCTCCTTCCCTCAGTTGATGCGTTCGCAAAAGACTGTCCGGGTCAGGGCGAATCATGATTCGCCCCTATGGTCCTTGGCCGACTTGCGGTGCCACCACGTCGACAGCACCGAGCCCGAGACGTTCATCCACGGACCGAAGATCGCCGGGGCCAGGGCGGCTGGCGCGCTCCTCAGCACGTTCATGGCGAGCCCGGAGGCCATGCCGCCGTTTTGCATGCCGACCTCGAAGGCCACTGTCCGGCACGCACTTTCGTCCAGGCGAGCGGCCCGGGCCAGCCAGTAGCCCAGGATGTAGCCGACGAAGTTGAGCGCGATAGCCGCTCCGATCAGCAAGATACCCACGCTCATCAGTTTCTCGGCCGAACGCGCCGTGATGATCGCAATGATGAAGACGATCCCCGCCATGGAGACGATGGGCAGTGCCTTGTCCATCCAGTTCTCCGGGCCCTTGAGCCACACACTAACGATCAGCTTGGTCAGCGCCACCACGCCGATGAGCAGCAAGCCCACCACGAAGCCATCTTTCTTGAGAACGGCGTCGCCGTAGGTCAAAACGCTGGCCGGCGCGAAGATTGCGACGCCGAGCCCCAGCAATACGCAGATGACCCCAATGAATGCGAGGACGGCGCCGTTGTGAAACGCCTTCTGCCGACCGTACAGGATACGATTGGCGATCAGGCCGGCGACGATCGGGACGATGATCATATTGATAATGCCGAACATCATGGCCAGGAACTTGATCTCGATGAATTGGCCCGCGAGTTTGTCCATCAGGAAGGGCGTCATGATCGGCGAGATCAAGGTCGAGCAGGCGGTCATCGTCACCGAAAGGGCCACGTTGCCACCGGCCAGATAAGTCATCAGATTGGAGGCCACGCCCCCGGGACAGGA
>CP070782.1:286172-289119 GCA_020346325.1 Phycisphaerales bacterium | reverse complement strand
GAGATAAGCAGCACCGAATTCTGCGGTGGATGGCGGTTCCACCTGTTCGACCGAGGTCTGGTGTCCTTTTAGGACGTCAGATGACGAGACCTACAGGTCATCAAGTATATTGAGAGGACACCAAAATGGGTCAGGCTAGGGTAACCTGGAGCTCCGCTTTCGTTGGATTCATGGCCGTTCTCCTGATGCCGCTGGGCGCGGCCGCGCAGCGCACGAACAAGCCTGTACTGCACGGCAGACATTGGATGGCGATCACAGGCAAGCCTCTGGCCGCCACCGCCGGAGCCAAGATGTTCGAACGCGGGGGCAACGCCGTTGACGCGGCCTGCGCGATGCTGGGCGCCACCTCCACGATGTGGGATGACCTGGGTTGGGGCGGGGAGACCCAGGCCCTTCTGTTCAACCCCGACAATGGCAAAGTCATTGGTGTCAACGCACTGGGCGTGGCCCCCACAGGCGCGACCCCAGCGTTCTTCAGGGAACGGGACATGGCCTATCCGCCCGCCCACGGCCCACTGGCCGCGGTTACACCGGGTACTCCCGGTGGCCTGATGGTCATGCTGGCTGAGTATGGGAGGCTGAGCCTGAGAGACGTGCTGGAACCATCCATGCAGATGGCTGCGGGCTATCCCATCGAAGCCGAGACTGCCGAGAAAATCGAACGCAACAAGGCGCGCATCAAGGGGTGGGCGTATTCCCGTCCGGTTTTCCTGCCCCATCTGGGGCAGGAGCGGGAAGCCCCACATGCAGGGGAGGTCTTCCAACAACTGGATCTCCTGGCAACACTAAGAAAACTCGTCGAGACGGAGCAGCGAGCGCTGGCCGGAGGGAAAACTCGTAAGGAGGCGATCTATGCGGCGTACCATCGTTTCTACCGGGGTGACATTGCGGCAGAGTTCGTGCGGGGCTGCCAGGAGCAAGGCGGTCTGATTACCCTCCAGGATCTGGCCAATTGGCAGGTTCATGTCGAGGATCCCGTCATGACAGAATACAAGGGTATCGCCGTGTACAAGTTAACGAGCTGGGTACAAGGGCCCGTGATGCTTCAGGCCTTGAATATGCTCGAGGCGTTTGATCTGCGGGCGATGGGCTACAACACGTCGCGCTATATCCACACGCTCTATCAGGTCATGAATCTGGCATATGCCGACCGCGACTTCTACTACGGCGACCCGTATTTCCCTCCGGAGGAGCCCATCAAGGGCCTGCTTTCCAAGGAGTACGCCAGGGAGCGCATCAAGCAAATCAACTGGCAGTCCAACGATCCCAATGTGAAACCGGGGGATCCATATCCTTTCGAAGGCAAGGAGAACCCCTACCGTCACCTGCTGGAGAAATGGTGTCGTTTCCCATCGGGCTCGGGCCAGACCTCCGCCCGTGAGTCCGATCTTACGTTTGAGAGCGGCTTTCTCGCGGGCACCACATCGATTCAGGCGGCGGACAAGGACGGATGGGTCGTCTCCATCACACCGAGCGGCGGTTGGATCCCGGCCACGATCGCAGGACGAACCGGCATCGGGATGAGTCAGCGCATGCAGAGCTTTGTGCTCGATGAGGCCCAGAACCCTTTCAACGTGGTTGAACCGGGCAAGCGCCCGCGCGCCACCCTGACGCCGGGGATTGCGATGAAAGACGGCAAGCCCTTTCTCTCTTTCGCCGTCCAGGGCGGTGATACGCAAGATCAAAATCTGCTCCAGTTCTTCCTGAACATTGTCGAGTTTGACATGAGCATCCAGGCAGCTACGGAGGCTGCCAACATCACGAGCTATCAGATGCGCAGCTCGTTTGGCGCGCATCAGTCGAGACCCGGACGTCTGACCCTGCACGAGTCCGTTCCTTCCTGGACACGCAAGGAGCTCGCAAAGAAAGGCTATCGCCTCGTCTACGAAAGCCGCACCTCTGGTCCCATCAACGCAATATTCTTCGATCGAGGACACGGCACCATGTGGGGTGGTTCAAGCCATCACGGTGAGGACTACGGAGTTGCCTGGTAGGGTATGTCTTTCACAATGAGGTTGGGGTATCGTGGACGGTCAGCGCGAGGGGCCATTGTCGATGAAGGAAGTGTGATTGGAGATGTCAGGTAAAGGAAAGTGGCCACAATGAGATGGATACCCTCCCTGTTAGTTGCATTGATCGCGGTCCTTTGTCAAGGCGTGTCTGCGCAAGGGGCTGAAGAGCTGCGCGTGTTTCACCGATGGATTGAATGGAGCGACGGCGGTGCCATGCTGCTAAAGCATCTCAACGCCGAGGCATTTCGCCACCTCAATGAGCGAGATCGCGTCGTGGCGAGCTTGCGCAGTGCCACAAACTGGAAGCGGCGGAAACGGGAAACGTATGAAAAGCTGACGGACATTGTGGGGCCATTCCCGGAGCGGACGCCGTTGAATCCGATCATCACGGGGGTCGTCAACGGGGAAGGGTATCGCGTCGAGAAGATCGTCTTTGAGTCCATGCCCCAGTATTATGTCACCGCCGCCCTGTTCATTCCCAATGAGACAACGAAGAAGCGTCCGGCCATTCTGAACGTGATTGGACACTCCACAGCTTCCTTTCGCCGGGAGACTTACCAAGTGGTGATTCTCAACTTGGTGAAGAAGGGTTTTATCGTTCTGGCAATGGATCCGTACGGACAGGGTGAGCGGATCGACTATTTCGACCCCGAGAAAGGCAAATCGACCGTCGGTGGCTCGACCGCCATTCATTCCTATGTCGGCAACCAAATGTTCCTAACAGGTGTCTCTCCAGGGCGCTATTTCATCTGGGATGGAATCCGGGCCATCGATTACCTCCTGACCCGCCAGGAAGTGGACCCCGAGCGCATCGGGGTGACGGGCTTGTCGGGGGGCGGCACGCAAACCACCTATATCTCCGTCTTCGACGATCGTGTCAAAGCGGTTGCGCCGTCCTGCTACATCACCGGTTTCAGACGCCTGCTCGAATCCAT
>CP070782.1:283483-286072 GCA_020346325.1 Phycisphaerales bacterium | reverse complement strand
TGCGCTCAGCAGAACGAAACGCCCGCCGAAGCGGCCAAGCCCAAGATCGATAAAAAGAAGCTCTACCGTGAAGCCCGCAAGGCCAGCCGACCGCGCCGACTCACGTTCAAGGAGACCAAAGAGCTGGAGGCCCTGCCCGGCCTGATCGAAGAGCTGGAAGCCGAATTGGAGGTCCTCCACAACCAGCTCGCCGATCCGGCCTTCTACCGCAATCAGGACCAGGTCATCACCGCCAAGAAACGCCTGGCCGACCTCGAAACCCAACACAGCCAGGCCTTCGAACGCTGGGAACACCTCGAGGCGATCGCCACCACCTGCTGAACGGTCGTCTCTCATCCCATCCCCTGTTTTTGTCGCCCGTCTGAAACGCTCGCGGGCGGCGCGCAATTAAGGAGATGAAACAGGTTGGAGACAGACAAATGGATACGCCTCGACAAGCCGCAGCATTCACCGTTGTCTTCCTGGCCGCGACCGTCCTTTCCGCCGGGCCGAGTCGGTCTCAGGCGAACGAATACCGCTCTCCCGTTTCCGTCATTGCCGGTCCCGAGGGGCAGCTCCTGTATATCGCGCAGGCAACCGCAGACCGGGTGGCGGTTTTCGATCCGGCCTCCGAGCGCGTCGATGACGAGATCGCCGTCGCCGAGTATCCCGTCGGTCTGGCCCTGTCGGTCGATGGCCAGCAGCTCTATGTCACCTCGGCGACGCCGGAGGGAACGGTCCAGGTCATCGATCTTCGGAGCCGAGAGGTGATCGACCGCATCGCGGCAGGCCACACACCGGTGGCGTTGGTCGCCAGTCCTGACGGGGCAACGCTTTACGTCTGTAATCAGTTCAGCAACAACGTCGGCGTGGTCGATCTGACCATCGGCGAGCAGGTGGCGACGATCGCGGTGCCGCGCGAGCCGGTGGCGGCGGCTCCGACTTCAGATGGGCGATTCCTGTTCGTCGCCAACCATTTGCCGGCCGGCCCGGCCAACACCGACTACACCGCTTGCGTCGTCTCGGTCATCGACACGGAGGCTCGGGAGCTGTTCAGGAATATCGAGCTGCCCGACGGCAGTACGAATCTCCAGGACATCACGATCTCGCCCGACGGTCGGTACGCCTATGTCACGCACCTGCTGGGACGCTATAAATTCCCGGTGACCTACCTCGAGCGTGGCTGGGTCAATACCAACGCTCTGACGATCATCGACGTGCCCGAACAGACATACGTCAACACCGTGCTGCTCGACGACCCCACACAAGGGGCGGCCAATCCGCATGGCGTGGTCTGTACCGACGACGGCGCCTATCTGATCGTCAGCCACGCCGGCACACACGAGTTGAGTGTGATCGCTCGCGCCGGGCTGCATGCCCGCCTGCTGGCGGCGGGAGCGGCCCGAGACTTCGTCTCGACCTGCACCTCGACGTCGGGACGTCGGTTCACAGACCCTTCGTATACGGCGCGTGACATCCCCAACGACCTGACGTTCATGAGTGGCATTCGTCGCCGGGTGAAACTGGCCGGCAACGGGCTACGCGGCCTGGTGGTAATTGGCTCGACGGTCTACGCCGCCGAATACTTCTCCGACAGCATCGGCATCATCGACATCGATCCCGGCGCGGGCGGCGCGGGAAGGTCCGTCGCCCTGGGCGAGCCTACGCCTATGACTACCGTCCGCCAAGGCGAGATGCTCTTCCACGACGCGTCGCACTCGTTCCAGAGATGGCACAGTTGTTCGAGCTGCCATTCGGGCGGTGCCCGCGTCTGCGCGTTGAACTGGGACTTGCTCAACGACGGCATGCTCAACGCCAAGAACACCAAGAGCCTGCTGCTGACCCACGAAACGCCCCCCGCCATGGCGACCGGCGTCCGGGCCAATGCCGAGGAGGCCGTGCGGAGCGGCATTTACTTCATTCAGTTGGCGGCACCACGGCGGCCCGTGAGAGAGGCCCTCAATGCCTATCTCAAGTCCCTCGAGCCGGTCCCCAGTCCATATCTCGTTCAGGGCCCAATGAGTGACGCGGCAAGCAGAGGCGCCAAGGTCTTCCAGACGGCGGGCTGTGCACAATGTCACGCCGGACCACTCTTCATCGACGGCCTGCGTCACCGCGTCGGGACGGAGACTGAAGAAGAACCGCGCGGCCGGTTCGATACGCCCACGCTCATCGAGGTCTGGCGCACCGCCCCCTACCTCCACGACGGCCGCGCCGAGACCGTCCGCGACGTCCTGACCACGTTCAATCCGAACGACAAGCACGGCCACGTGTCGACCCTCAGCGAAGATGAAATCGCCGATCTCGTCGAGTACGTCCTCACCCGCTGAGAAAGGAGAAGAAGCCATGATCTGCGCCGACCGACAACCATCCGTTGCCATGACCGCCAGCCTCTCCTCTTCCATCCGCCTGATCGCGCTGGAGCGACCGCCCCTGACGGAGTACTTCCTGACCGTCCTGCCGACTGAGGGCACGACCACGGCCGCCCTGCTGGACCAGGTCGCCCGGACGCTGCGCGAGAGGCATGCGACCATCGTTTCTCAGGAGATCTTCGCTTCGGTCGATGGTCAGCGGTCGATCCGGCAGACGATCGCACGTTCGCTCGGCCGC
>CP070782.1:274097-283383 GCA_020346325.1 Phycisphaerales bacterium | reverse complement strand
GGCGCGACTGAGACCGGCCGGCCGTATTTCGTGATGGAGTTGGTCCAGGGTATTGCTATCACTGAATACTGCGACGCAAATGAGCTAGACACGCGCGAGCGCTTAGACCTATTCCTGCAGGTATGCAACGCGGTACAGCACGCACACCAGAAGGGCATTATCCATCGTGATTTGAAGCCCTCCAACGTAATGGTCACTCAGCGTGACGGGACACCCATCTCCAAGGTCATCGACTTTGGCATTGCCAAGGCCACGAACCAGCGGCTGACGGAAAAGACGCTGTTTACCCGCTACGCCCACATCATCGGGACGCCCGCCTATATGAGCCCGGAGCAGGCGGAGCTAAGTGAGTTGGACGTCGATACTCGCACAGATATCTACTCACTCGGCGTTCTTCTCTACGAGCTGCTGACCGGAACCACGCCCTTTGGCGAGGAGGAGCTTCGCAAGGCGGGCTACTTAGAGATGCAGCGGGTCATCTGTGAGGAAGAGCCCACTAAGCCTTCTACGAAATTGAGCACGCTTGGTCCGACGCTGACCGAAATAGCAAAGCGCCACAGATCCACGCCCGATTTGCTCAGGAAGGCTGTTCGCGGCGACTTAGACTGGATCGTGATGAAGTCGCTGGAAAAGGATCGAGGCCGCCGGTACGAGACCGCCAATGAGCTGGCGATGGATATCGAGCGGCATCTTGGCGACGAGCCCGTTTTGGCCGGGCCGCCGAGCGCGGGCTACCGTCTCGGCAAATTCGCCCGGCGTAATCGAGTCGCCGTAATAGCCGGCTCGCTGGTCGGGGCATCGCTACTGGCAGTGGCCGTTGTCTCCGCCATGTACGCTCGTCACGCCGAGAGGGCGAGACAAAACGCAGTCCAGACCAGCAGAGAGATCTCGGGGTTATTGGCGGGAAGCTACGTTGACCGGGCCCAGGCATTGTGCGAGCACGGGGAGGTCGGCAGAGGAATGCTTTGGCTGGCCCACAGTCTTCAAGTCGCGCCGGACGGTTCCACCGATCTGGGGACGGCTGTCCGGATGAGCTTGGCCGCTTGGCATGGTCAGCTTCATTCACTCGGCGCGGTAGCTCGATACCCAGACAAGATCAATGCGGTAGCCTTCAGCCCGGATGGATCGCGAGTTCTGGCCGCATGCGCCGACGGAACGGCGCGGCTTTGCGACGCGGCGACCGGCCGGCAGATCGGCGAACCGATGCGTCACGAAAGTCACATTTGGGCAGTGGCTGTGAGCCCGAGCGGCGCGCGGATCGCCACCGGAGACAGGGACGGCTCGGTCCGATTGTGGGATGCGGCGACGTTGGAGTCGGTCGGTGAGTCGATGCATCACGAGAAGGTTCGCGTCATGGCGTTCAGCCCGGATGGATCGAGGCTGGCAACGGCTGGGGCTGACGGCGCCGTCCGACTTTGGGACTCCGAAGCAGGCAAGTCGCTCGGGGAGGCCTTCCGGCATGTCGGCACCAGCAAGTCCGTGGTGCGTACCGTGGCTTTTTGCCTGGACGGGCTGCGAGCCGTTGTTACCGTCGATTTGGGGATACACCAGATGTTCGACGCAGACCGGGGCGAACCCATCGGTCCACCCGTGCGACACCCTGACACGCTCGCCGTCGCCATCGACCCCCGAGGTACACGATTTGCCACAGCCGGATACCACAGCGTGGTTAGGGTGTGGGACGCGGCTACGGGCGAGTTGGCGTATCCGCCGATGGTTCACGGAGGTGTGATGTCGGCCCTTGCTTTTAGCCCGGATGGCTCACGGATCGTAAGCGGAGGCAACACGCGGATAGGTCTGCTCTGGGACGCTGCGACAGGTCAGTCGGTCGGTGCAGCACTGCGGCAACGGGGCACCGTCCGCGCCGTGGCCTTTAGCCCGGACGGCACGCGAGTCGTCACGGGTAATGAGAATGGTGAGGTTCTCATTTGGAACCTCGTCCGAGGTAAGCCCGCCGGCCGGCCTGTCCGCCACGAGAATGAGGTCGTGGCCGCGGCTTACGGCCCGCAGGGCCTGCGGATTCTCACGAGAACGAACGACTTGATTCAAGTCAGGCAAGCGAAGACAGACAGGCCCTTGGGCAAAGCTATCTCCCACACCGGCCAGTTCACTTTCCACACCTTCAGCCCCGATGGGTCGCGCTTCATGACCCAGGGGGCCGGCGGCGGCCGGCTTCAACTGTGGGACATCGCTACCGGCGAGCCGGTCGGGCAAACGTTTCACCGGTGGGCCATGTGTGTCGCCTTCAGTCCCGACGGCTCGCGTATCCTCACGGGCGGCCAGGACAACGTCGCCCGGCTGTGGGACGCGGCTACGCTGGAACTGCTCCATGAGTTTCAGCACCATCGAAAAACCGTCAGCGGCGTGGCCTTTAGCCCCGATGGTTCGCGGTTCTTGACCGGAAGTTTCGACGGGACGACGCAGCTGTGGGATGCGGTGACACTTGAGCCACTCGGCGAACGGCTGATCCATCAGAGCGAGGTCCAGGACCTGGCTTTCAGCCCCGACGGTGAAAGGATCCTGATCGGATTCGCGGACGGAACCGTTCGCTTGTGGGACGCCGAGACGCTTCGGCCAATCGGCACGCCACTGCAGCATGTGAAGATCGTATGCTCGGTGGCGTTCAGCCCCGACGGCTCACAACTACTGGCGTGCTCGATGGAGAACAGTGCGCGGCTGTGGGATGTGGCGACGCTCAAGCCGATCGGGCCGCCTCTGGAGCACGATGTTTCGTGGCCTCGGGCGTCTTTTAGCCCGGATGGCTCTGAGATTCTGCTTGTCGATAAACGCGGGACTGCCGCGGTTTGGGATGCGCCCCCAGGCCCGCTAGACGGCGACTGCGAGCGGATAACCTGCTGGGTGCAGGTGGTCACGGGTACGGAGCTGGACCCCACCGGGGGGATCAACGTGCTGGATGCGCCGACCTGGCAACAGCGCCGCCGGCGCCTGGAGGAGCTTGGTGGCCCGCCGGAATTGACTATGGCGGGACTCTGACTTCGACAGAAACGAGGTAACTGGGGCAAGAACAGGAATCTAAAGAAGTAGGCCGGTGAGCGGCAGCTGTCGAGCAAACGGCTCACCGGCCGGACCTGGCCCGGACGTCACGTCTGCGCGCCCGAGCACTGGTTTTTTTCATTATAAGGCAGACGGAGAAACAAAACAAGTTTGGGAGGTTAAGGCTATGGAAATACAGATGACAAGCCGAAAGCAAGTGAGGGTTTTGTTGTTGTCTATCCTCTTGTGGGGCATTGGTCTGGCGGGTGCCCTACATGGCGCCCCGGACACAAGGAGCACCAAACTCAAAAAGAGCCCGATCAACCGTGTCAAGCGCGGGGGCGTCGCGACTGGCCTGTCTAGGCGTGAGTTCACCGTACAAGACCCGGACGGTCTCAACGAAGTACGCTGGAGATTCCGATCACTATTGGATCCCACATCGCGGACGTATAAGCCAGACCCAGGCTGGCAGGGCGTGGTCATAAAGCCAAAGTGCCATACCTCGGCTACATGGACTTCCCTTTTTTCCGCTGGCAGGCACGGTTCGTATGAAATTGACGTCATTGTCACAGACTGCAAGTGGAACCGGACTGGATTTGCCGGTGAAGAGTTCGTTTTCACAGGTGATGCTCGGACAAGCACAATAACGATGAACGTTCCGTGGACCGGTGAGCAATTCGGCATTGAAAAGCCCGACGAAGAGGTGGAGCTCGACGGGGCAAAGGCAGAACCCACGCAGGAGATGCGCGATGGCCAGGATGGGGAGGTGGATAAAGGCGACTTCGAAAAGAAAGTGGGCCCTGACGGAAAGGTGTATTTTGAAGGTGAAGTGAAGGGGTTGGGGCGGGTCACATTGGACCAGGACCCCGCCGGGGACAGGATCTACTACACCGTGGATATCTACTCTATCGCTGATCTTAATCGCGATCACAAGGTAGACTCTCTCGATCTGGCCATAATGTCCCAACACTGGGGAGCCGGATGGGCATGGGATCCCTATTTTCGTGATAACTGGGATATCGGGACGACCGGGGGCAGCTACTCTTACGCCAGCGGAGTCTACAGCGTGCTGGCAGATGGCTCGGACATCTGGGGCAACACTGATCAGTTCCATTATGTCTCTACTCTCGCGACGGGCGACTTCGAACTCAGCGCGCGCGTTGTCAGCCTCGACAATATACATTCTTGGTCAAAGGCCGGTGTGATGGTTCGCGAGACGCTTGATCCTGGGGCTCAGCACGTCTTCATGTGCGTCACGCCGGAAGCCGGCGAAGGACGCTTCGCATTCCAGAACCGCTCCGTTGGAACGAACGGAGACTCAAGTTCGCTCCACACCGCCCAAGGGCAGGTTCTCTTTCCAGATAACACCTGGGTGAAGATCAAACGGGTAGGCAACACATTCACCGCACTCGTCTCACAGGATGGGGTCTCGTGGGAGGCCTTTCCCGGTGCCTTCGCCGCCGAGACCGATGGTCCGAATCCTTTGAATCCTTTGCAGGTCAGTATGCCTGATGTAGTGCATGTGGGCTTGGCCGTCACGTCGCACGCCCCTGGTACTCTGTGCATAGCTCAGTTCGATAATGTGGTGCTTCTGGAGAAAGGATCTAATCCCACGCATGGATTAGTAGCACACTGGACGTTCGACCAGAACATGGGCAGCATCGCCCTGGACGGCTCCGGCGGTGGCCACGATGGAACGCTGATTGGCAATGTGCAGTGGAAAGATGATCAGGCAGTTGGAAGTAGTTCCATGCAGTTCAACGGCAATGGGCATGTCAGAGTCCCACATGATCCAGACTTCGACATCATAACTCAGATCACCTGTGCTGCCTGGGTCAGAGTCGATAGCTTTGACCAATCCTGGCAGGCTATTGTTACGAAAGGTGACACGGCGTGGAGATTGCAGCGCAGTGGAGCAACTGACAGTCTTGAATTCGCCTGCACGGGTATCAACGTTTCCGGCACGGCTCACAGTAGCATCCTGGGCAGCGTGAACGTGAATGATGGCCAATGGCATCACGTCGCCGGGGTCTATGACGGTACTACAATCTATCTGTATATAGATGCGGCACTCGATACCTCTGCGTCTGCATTAGGAACTATATTTGCAAATAGATGGCCGGTCATGATAGGCGACAACGCTGAGGCGACAGGACGCTACTGGAACGGCCGAATCGATGAAGTCCAGATCTACGCCCGGGCTCTGAGCCACACAGAAATCCAAATACTGGCAGCGCAATCCCCATAGCCGGAGTACACCATGGTCGGAGCGGTCAAGAGTGGTGGGTCGCGACTTCCACCGGTACAGAATCCTGGATACCAATGGCCTCGAGGTCACTGCTCCGTCTGGCGTGCTTGCTTGTGCTGGCAGTTTGCGGGCCCGAGCCGAACCGTTGCTGATTATGTCGCAAACCGAGAACCAAATAAAGTAAGGAGAAGTCAGATGAACAGAAAGACAAAGAAGAACCTACTGGTTTGCACCGCTATGGTTGTGGGATTGTTTGCACCCATGGTCGTTGAAACCGCACAAGCGCAGTTTGACTTCGGGGACGCGCCGGACGGGGAGCCTACAGACTACCCGATATTTCCCCCGGTCATTGGGAACTTCCCGAGTTTGCTGAGTTCTGATGGAGCCCGGGCTGTGGACATCACTCAGATGACCCTTGGTCCCACGGCTGATCTCGAAGCGAACGCCCTGACCGTGAACGCCGATTCTGATGATGGCATCGTGGGGATGACTCTTGTGCTTACGAGTATCCCCCCTCCCGCGTGGCTCGAGGTAGGCGTCTCTGCAGGCACGGGCGGGACGTTCTGGCTCAATGTCTTGATCGACCTTAATATGGACGGTGAGTGGGGCGGCTACGGGGCCGGCGGCGAATACGAGTGGGTTGTCCAGAACTTCCAGGTATCCCTACCGGCAGGTGCGTCCGAAGTAGTTGTCCCGCCCCCTTTCGCATTCGGCCATGGCAACAGGTTGCCGGACGGGGCATGGATGCGGGTCGCTCTGACGGATTCGCCCGTAGGCGACCCGTGGAGTGGGTCTGGGGAATTCGCTGCGGGCGAGATCGAAGACTACGTGGTGACCTTGCCCCCTCTGAAGGGTGACATGGTTACGGTTGTTTGGGACCCGCCTAGCCCTATCAAAGTTGACCCTCCCGCCGAGGTTGAACTGACCGCAACAGTGACTGTGACACCTGATCCTGTTCCTGATCCAGCCAATCCGATGCAGGTATCTTTTGACCTGACCAAGATGACTGGAACTGTCACTATCGTTCCAGTCAAAGGAGGTTACGCGATCCCCCCTGCTCTTAATCCTTGGGACGTCCTCTTCGATGCCACCGTTCCAAAGGACGCCAAACTTCCTTCAACTTGGCAATATCATTTCCGGGTCGAGGATCCGCCCACGTATGTTACAGCCACTGATGTTGTCATCGGCTTTGGGGATACGGTGGGCATCTTAGATTTCGTACCGGATGACGGGACAATCTACATCGACGATGACTGGGCCCTGCCACCTTCTACGGCAATCCTGGCGGGCTTTCTCTGGAGGGTGCATCAAGTCGCCTCCGGGCAGCCTGACACAATTGCCCGTGCAGAAGCGCAACTCGCCGGGGAACTCGGCGAGAACATCGCTGATCCGGCGGCCATCGGAGTCGCCCTCGGTGAAGGCATGCTGCCCGAATTGCCCGGTGGGCCGTTAACATTCGAGATCGATTCAGTCATTAACTTGAACCAGTTTGGCGAACTGTCGGAAGGCTCCTTTCCTAACGACGGCCAAATGCCGGGCATTCCCGGGCTGACGGGCAGCGACGATAACATCGCCGCAGAGGTTCTCGCCTGGCTGGACTTGCCGGAGGGTCGGATCACGATGGGCGTCAACAGCGACGATGGATTCCGCCTGGAAATTGGTGGGGCCGGCTTTGGCGACCGCTTTGCGATCAACGTGGGTGAGTTCGACGGCGGTCGCGCCCCGACTGACTCGATCTTCAGCTTCGTCGTGCGAAAGGCGGGATTGTATCCAGCGCGGCTGATCTGGGAGGAAGGTTTGTGGGGCGCCGCGCTAGAGTGGTTCACTATCAGGGAGGATGGCGCAAAGGTGCTGGTCAACGATCTGGAGAACGGAGGCATCGCGGCCTATAGGGCCATTTCCGGCGCTCCGCGCGCGGTCGCCGAGAAAGTCGTGCCACAGCCCTACGCGGTCTCGGTGCCGCGCGACACAGCCATTGAGGTGCACCTACGCGAAGGAGCCTTCCCCGTGCACACGGATTCGATCCGTCTGGACCTTGACGGAAATCCTGTGGAGCCAGCGGTGCACAAGCTTGGCGACGTCATTCAAGTGAAGTTCCAGCTTCCCGATAGGCTTGATTTGAACTCGATACATCGCGCGACGCTGTCATTCATCGACAGGGTTGCCGTCGTGCGCCACTGGGAGTTCGGCCCCCCTCCGATTGCAGATCCGCTCTTGCCCGAGGGTGTTCCCGGCGGGGATGGTCACATCGGCATTCGGGAAGTGATCAACAACGGGGGGATTGGCGATCAGACTGCGTGCTACGCCTCGCTCTATTCGGGTGCGGGCACCATTGTGGACTATACGGCGTCGGTCCTCAATATCCACGATGGCGGAGGCAACGGCAACTACGACAACGACGATGACTTCGGAGTCGTCACCGCCGGGCGCCGAGCCTACGGGACAGTGGACGATGCATCCCTGATGGCCAGAGGCATAATCCGCGTCCCAACAGGGCAAGGAGGAGATTGGACGTTTGGGGTCAACAGCGACGATGGCTTTACACTGCAGTTGCGGGGGAGCGATTTCGTCTCGGCCGTCAACGGCGAGATAGCAAACTTCGTTGGAGGCGCGGCCTTGCGATTCCATGGTGGCCGTTCTACGGCGGATACGCTCGGAGTGATTGATCTGGCCCCCGGCGATCATCCCTTCTGGATGACCTTCCATGACGGCCTGGGCGGCGCCGCAGTCGAATTGTATGCAGCCAAAGGTGCCCACTCGGCGTTCGACCCCGCCGTATTCCGTTTGGTCGGTCACAAGAGCGTCGGCGAGGTCCCGATGCCCGGTCTCTGCGATGAGGTCACCATGGTAGCAAGCCGACCCGGCGCGTGGTCCGGGGGTCAGATCGCCAGCCTCCAGAATGCGTCCGACGCACTTGCCGAGGGCGAGGTCTTCGGCACAAACTCGTCCGGCAACTATGCGGTTGTCAACCACAGCGATCCGGACGATGGCTCGGCCGACCCAGGCCAGACAGGCTTGCTCATGGGGGATGTGGCCTTCCCAAACAACGGGGCTGGCGACGACGACGACTTCGGCGTCATGGTCACAGGACTGTTGGACATTCCGGTAGCCGGAAGGTATCAACTTGGATTCAACAGCGATGATGGTGCGGCCCTGCGAATAAAGGGGCAGGTCTGGACCTCAGTCGTTACCGACGCGACCGGCAACGCCGCGATTTTTGGTGATCAGCTTATCAATGACACCTTGACCGCCCGGAGTTTCACGGCAGGCGAGATATACTTGCCCAAGGGCTGCCACGAGTTTGTGGCCCTGATGTTCGACCGCAACTTTGGCTCTTTCTTCGAGCTGTTCGGCCGCGGCATCTCGCCGACCAGTGGCAAGCCGAATCCCACCTGGTACCCGTTGAGAGTCGACGGCGCCCACGTTGGCTTGGACTTTGACGGGCTGCAGCTGGTTGCCGCAGAATGCTTTCCTGCCTGTCATCCCGACTATTCGAAGTGGGTGGGTGCAGGCAAACCCGACTGCTGGTGCAATCCGACTCAGTGTCACGGCGACGCCGACGGACAGATAGGGGGAAGTGTCAAGACAGGCCGGTATTATGCCGGACCCGGCGATCTCAACGTGCTGCAGGCGGCGTGGTTGGTCAGGCAGCCACCCCACGGCCCGGGCATTGAGAGCGTGGCAGACGGTATCTGCGCCGACTTCGCGCATGACGTGGGCGGCAGTGGTAAGACGGGATTCTACCATGTCGGCCCGACCGACCTGAATGTCTTGATTGCCAACTGGCTTCTGAAGGAGCCGCCTCAGGGCCCGGGGATTATCCCGGATTGCCTGAACTGCCCGTAGTGCAGTGAAGGCGTGATTAGCTTGCCAATAGGGCTGTGAGCATCGCTCGCAGCCCTTTGTGCCAAGTCGTCACATTTTGCGATAGGTCAGCAAAGAAGTGGATTTGCAGCAACTGGCGCGAGATCAGGGCAGGCAGCGAAGACCACCATCGAGCAGTTCATCCACACATTCTTCGGGGCCGACACAAAGTGGCGGTTT
>CP070782.1:267628-273997 GCA_020346325.1 Phycisphaerales bacterium | reverse complement strand
CGGCCACCACCTTCTTGTATTCGCGCAAAAGCGTCGGTGACGAAACGTCAGGGGCCCCGTAGCCGTCGGCGGCCGCGGCCCATCCTTCGGGGCCGTCGAACCGCTCGCCACAAGCGCCATACCAATACTCGCACGGTTCCCATACCGAGCCGGCGACCCGGAACAGCACCAGCTTCACCCCATTGGAAAGCTGTGTCACCATCGTCTGATCCGGACCGGCAAACTCGAATTCGATTGAAGAAACTTCGCCCAAGTCGAGTCCGGCCAGGCACTGGGCAACCGTGTGCGCCCCCCACATCGCCACGTCGGTAGCAAAATCATAGAAGTGATACCACCCTCCGTTTGCATAGGCGCTGTTGTAAGGGCGCCAGGGACATGGGCCGAGCCAGTGGTCCCAATCCAGTTCGTCTTTGGGCGGTTCCGGTTCGGCCGGCAACCAGTCGTGACGCAGCCCATCGCGCCAGCGAATGTCGGCGTAAGCGGTATGAATCTTGCCAAGGCGGCCGGATCGGGCCATTTCTATCGCAAAGACGTGATTCGCCTCGCTGAGCCGCTGGGCGCCGGTTTGATATATCCGGCCGTACCGGCGCGCGGTCTCGACGACCGCCTTGCCCTGCGCCATCGTGTGGCAGGCGGGCTTCTCGCAATAGACATCCTTGCCGGCCCGCATGGCCATGATCGAAGCCAGCGCGTGCCAGCGGTCGCCGGTGGCAATCAACACGGCATCCACGTCCGTCCGCTCGGCCAGGAGCTGCCGCATATCGCCGTACGCGGCACAATCTGTATTGCCGTATTTGGTGTCGACCATTTTCTTGGCCGCCTGACGCCGGCTTTTCTGGGCGTCACAGACGGCGACCCACTGCACGTCCGGCTCGTTCAACATCCATTTCAAATCATGAGAACCCCGCCCGCCGATTCCGATTCCACCCATCACGATGCGTTCGCTCGGCGTAACGGCTCCACCACGCCCCAGCGCCGAGGCCGGAACATAACTCGGCAGCGCCGCCGCACCCGCCGCCACCGCCGCCCGCGAGAGAAACCGACGCCGCGTGAGTATCGTACCATTGTCAGTGCTCATAAGATTCTTCTCTTTCTCTTCGGTCTTTTGGTCTTCAGTGACCCACCGGAACTTCCTAACTGACAGAATTGTACTCGTTGTTCGCATCCGGAACAACCGTTTCTGTCCAGAGCACCTGGTGCGATGTCTCACACCATTTCCTTCGACGGTCCCGCTGGCATGGGAAAGTAGAATGTTCCCCTCAGCCCTCATCCTGACGGTCTTGTTTTGAGAATTTGAGTTTTGAAATTTAGATATTGTGTAGGATTTAGGATTTCGTGCTTAGGATTTTCTGTGCTTCAGTCGGCATCTCTTTCGCAACCTCAGTACCAGTTCTTCGCTGCCTCTCTGGCGTCGGCGAGTTCCTCGTCGCGGCGGTGGTAGCCGGTCTCTTCGATCAATCGTGCCGCTTCGTCCAGGTCGGCTTGGGGGCTATCCCAGGGGTACTCCTTCACCTTGCCGAAGAGTCTCGCGCGGTAAAGATGAATATCCACCATGAACAGCTTCATGGGCCCGCGATCGGCGATTTCCCAGGCCTCGTCCAGGTCGCGTGCCGAACCCGCTGGGTCGCTGTCCAAGAAACGCAACCAGGCACGCGTGAGGAGGCCTCGAACGAGGAACTCGACGGCAGCGGCGCGCCGGAGGCCATCGACGGCGGTTTCAATTTCGGATTCTGGATTGCGGATTGCGGGTCCTCCGAGAATCGCCCGGTAAAGCGCAGCGCGCCCCAGGGTGAGGTGATCCAGGGCTTCGTCGAGGGGGCCCAGCTTACCCGTGGACCACTTGAGCGTCTGCGTAGCGCGCTGCTCCACTTCCCGACACTGCTCGGTCAATTCCGGCCTCTGCCCTCCGCCCTCCGACCTCAGGGTTTTCTGCCACGCCGCCCGCTCGGTCTCGGTCATGAGCTGGTCGCAACACAGGAAGCCTCTCAGTGAATACAGAAGCGGGTAGTCGGGCTGGAGTTCGGCTTGTATTTGCTCGGCCTTGCGGAAGCATGCCTCGGCCTCGTCTCTTTTGCCCGCTTGCTGCAGGGCGTCGGCACGGGTCGCGCGCGTGATCATCCTCATGATCGTATCGCCGCTACGGTCGGCGTAGGTGACGGATTGCGCGGCGTCATCCACGGCCCCGGCCACCTGACCCAGCGTCAGTTCCAGCTGGCTCAGGTTACTATAGCTTCTGGCTGCTTCACCCCATTTTTTTGCCTTGAGGTCCATCTCCCCTGACACGCGCATCGGCTCGAGGGCCTCAGTCAGCCGGCCCAAGGCGCGCAGATCGAAAGCAGCGACCATCAGTATCCAAGATCTCGCGGCTTCGATGAGCGCAGACGAGACGCGGCTCCACGGGGTCTCGAAGAAGCAGGCCACGGCTCCCAAGTCGGAACCGAACGCGCCCAGTTGCTTCGTGCTGTAGAACCCACCGTGTCCGGTGCCGCGCAGGATGCGGTCCCGGTATACCTTCGCACACGCTTCCTCCTGTAAGCCCGCATGGCAGCCGTGGGCCACGGCCTGGTAGAGCGGTTGCAGGTCTTCGAGCGTGGGCTTCTCGCCTTCCTTTGTTCTCTCGCGCAGGTGCTCGTAGATCCTACGATGGGCGTCGCGGAACAGGTCAGGGAAGCGGTGGCGAAGCTCGTTGTTGTAGTGTTCGCGTATAAGGGGGTGGGCCTCGAGAATGTGGGGGGCGCAGCGCCGGTGGGGTGCGAGCAGGCGCAGGTCGCGCAGTCGCTCGACGGCGGCGGCATCCAGTGACTCGACGTCCAGGGCGGCCGCGACCTGGGTATCGGGTGCGGGGCGGTCGAAGAGGCCCTGCGTGCGCAACAGATCCAAAGCGGGCCCTTCACCTAACAGCTCCTCGAAGCCGGCCAGCACCCGTGCCAGGGGATCGGGGCCAGCGGCGAGCTTGTTGACGGCCGAAGCGGCGTGACCCGGCTGTTCGTAGAGCCATGTGCCCAGGAGCGTGACGGACAAGGCGTGGGGACCGAATTCGGTTGCAAGGGCTTCGAGTTCGGCGTCGTGGCCGACTACACGCAGGCTGCGCAAGAGTGCCCGGCCGTCCTGGGGTGTGATGGTGCTCAGGTCCACGGGACGGTAGCCGTCCCGTCCATCCAGATCCGGAATGGGTTCGCGCGTGGAGATGATACAGAGTCCGGCTGATTCGCGAACCAGTCCACGCAGCAAGGCTTGGAGGCCGGGATCGCGCAGGCGCCCGCGCTCGAAGTCGTGCAGGGATTGAAGCGGTTCCATGCCGTCCAGGACCAACAGGGTACGATTAGCCGCGACAAGGCGGGCCAGGCGTTCGCCCTTGTCCCAAGCCGAGCCCTGCGTCGGATCGGGATCGCCGAAGAAACGCAGGGCCGTGTCGAAGAACATCTCGGCCGTGGCGCCCTGGTCGCGTGCGCCCTGACTGTAGAAGGACCAGCCGAACACGCGCTCGGCGTCGCGCCAGCCATCTGCTTCCATGTCGTGTAGCCAACGTTTGACCAGGGCGGATTTGCCCTCGCCCCCCTGAGCCACAAAGGCCACGATCCGCGTGTCAGCCGATTCCCAGTCCGCGTCCAGCCCATCCAACTGAGCATCGCGCCCGAACAGGGTCGCCGAGGTCTCGGGCAAATGCGAAAAATCAATAGTCGTCGTAGGTGCGGGGGCGACTGTGGTCGCGGCGGCTTCGACGGGCTCTTCTGGCTCCTCCCAAGCTTCGAGGAACTTGTCGATATCGTTGGCAAGCTGACTCAAAAAGGCGTCCTGATCCGGTTCGTCCATCGTGTAAAGCGGCGTTGCCTTTTCCGGCACGATGTTCATTCTTTTCAGCCAGCGCACCGACTCCCACGGACAGTGACTGATGAGAACCGGAATGACCCACATCCCCCGTTCGCTGCGTAGTCGCAAGAGGTCGGGGATTTCCTCCTTGGCGATGAACTCCGTGCCGAGAAAGTCCGTGGTGACAAGTAGAATGGCCACTGCCGAATCATTGATAGCCATTTTTATGGCCTCGAACCAGTCGGCCCCTGCGTCAATACAGTCATCGGCCCAGACCTTGGTTTCATTCCAGATATCGAGCGGCTTAAGGAAGCGCCGCAGCCGGTCTTTCCACTTCACGTCTTCTTTTGAGTAACTGATGAAGACAGCTTTCTTAGGCTGTTGGCCACTCGCAGCAGAGTTTGGTTTGCCTGTCACGCTTCTTCGACTCCTGGTGCCTCTTATCGCTCTTTCAAGGTCGCTATTCTATACTATACCCGTTGTCACCATGCAGGACAAGCTCGCATCCGGGCAAATCGCCTGAAACCTGTGGAATTTTCGAAATTTGACTTGAAGAATACAGTTACTTGTGGTATAATACACAACTAACAGAAGGGAATTGAGAATTATGAATGTAGAATTGAGAATTAGTGGAAAGGCGGCAAGCCAGAGCTGGGATAATGGGAATATTTGATGTCGGGCACGGAACCGGCAGTCCGGCAGTGTCTCTTTGGGCCTCAGTGCCCTCGCACTAGGCATACAATTTGAAAAAACAAAGCCAATTATCGCGATTTCTGGCTCGGAAACGCGGATCGGGCGAAAAACGAAGCCAATCGAGGGCAAAATGCCCTCGGCACGCGCGGGCGAGACGCCCGCGACACGAAACCAAGCCAATCGCCCGGCTTCGCCGGGAAACTCGAAGCACGAATGTCGGAATCTGAAACGAGCGGATTTGAAAAAACAAAGCCAATTGCCCACGTTTCTGGCTCGAAAACGCGGATCGGGCGAAAAACAAAGCCAATCGAGGGCAAGATGCCCTCGGCACGCGCGGGCGAGACGTCCGCGACACGAAACCAAGCCAATCGCCCGGCTTCGCCCGGAAATCCGAAATTCGCGACAGATTGCCCATCTCTGAGTCCTCTGGGCCCTCGGTGGCCAGCAAAAAAAGTGAAAAAACAAAGCCAATTTGCTGCTCGTACATATGGATGTAAATACTTACTAAACAAGGTGTTATGTGGATAATTGGCCTTGGATTGGTCAAGGCAAACAAACCCAATTCGAGGCACGGTTCATTAGACCGGCCCAGAGCCCACCCTGAGCCAAGCCGAACGAGACAGACTCTCAGCGCAATCGAAAGGGATAGCAATTCCAACCATCGGGAGGCCTGAGATTGCCGCGGCCACGCGCCGTGGTCTGGCGATGACAATAGCGGGCACGCTTGCGGGCAGGGCTGGAACAGGCTTATTCGGTCTTTAGCCTGGCGTCCTCCATCAGGACGTCGTAGGCGTATCCGGCACCGAAATCCTTATTCAGGACGATCTTACCCTCGAATGTGACGACGTCACCGACGTTGACCTGCTCCTGAGTGGTGATCGTCAGGTCGAACTTGCCGGAGTCGCTCGTGCCGTCCTGGATGTGGACCCAGTTCTTGGCCATGATTGCGCGATTGACCTTCGTGACCTGGCCCCTTATCAGGACGGTCTTGTCGGCGTGGGAATCCCTGTCGGAGAATAGCTGGCCGATCGTCACGCCACCTTCGGCCGGCTCGACCGAGACTTCCTGCATCTCAAGGGTCGGCTTCATCCTGTGAGGGGCTTCGTGAGCGGCTGGTGCAGTGGGCCCGCCGCCTACAATGCTGTTAACAAAGTAGACCGACTGGAACGTTCTCTGCAGATCCTTGCTCTTGAAGTTGGGCATTTCCAGCCCCGGCGCGAAGGAAACCGTCTCGCCGACCTTGGTTTCTCTCTTGGTAACGGCGATCCACATATCCTTGTCGCCCGCCTTGACCTTCAGATACGTATAGGCATTGGCCTGCAGGACCTCCTCGACCACTCCTGTGACCATGGCAGCAGGGGCGGCCGGACGGAGGGGTTCCGGAGCGGACTGCTGGCTTGGCAGCGGGTGTTCAGAATGGACATCCTGTGCCTGCGGCTCGGCCTCCTTCTTCTCGCACGAGAGTGAAACCAGGACCAGAAGGATCGATATCGTTATCGTCGTGATCTTCATCATGTTTCCTTGCATTAGAAATCCGAATCATTTTCTTGAAAACGATGCCAGTGTAACGCATCGGCGCCAAAATGACAACCTCGTATCTGGTAGGAGAACCGGATGAAACGACCGGTCGGCTACACGTGCCGAGGGGGCGTCTTGTACAATTTTTGCCCCTTGGCCGTTGACACGAATGACCGGGCCTGCTAGAATCCACGTTTTATTGGGGGGTAGATTAAGATTCGCGGTGAGAGTAGCTCAGCTGGTTAGAGCACTGGATTGTGGATCCAGGGGTCGCGGGTTCGAATCCCGTCTTTCACCCTTGAAGGGGGATCCGGGGGAAATCAGGCACGCGATGCGATGCACGCGGCG
>CP070782.1:257246-267528 GCA_020346325.1 Phycisphaerales bacterium | reverse complement strand
TGTCGTCGCCGAAATAGCGATAGATGGCATGCAGGCACGTAGGTCCGCACGTCGTATCGTCGGGCTGGGCTGTAATCTGCAGTTGGCGCCTGGCCTTCATCGCCCAACCTCCTATTTGGCCTTCCTGAGCGGGCGAGCGAAGCCGAATCGCCCGCCGTTGGGACCAGAACAGGCCGCCGCGAGCCTAGCCCGTGCCACGTAGTCAACATCTTCAATGGTGTAGAAGGCATGCGGATCATATCTCTTAACATGCCCCACCACGTTCTTCGTCAGCCGGCGCGGGATGATCGTAAACACGATCTTCACGGGGCCATAGGCGCCTTGGGCATCGATACAAGTTACCCCGTAATCCTCCGATTTCAGCGACTCAACCAATCGAGCGGCATCGTCGCGGGCGAAAGCCTGTACCAGAACGGTCCCCAGCGAGAGCCGCTGGTGAATGTAGATTCCAACGAAGTTGCCCGCAGCGAATCCGCCCGCATAGGCGATGTAACAGACCGGGTTGGCCAGATTCTTCATAATCTGCCCAATGGCCAACAGCCAGATTAGGATCTCGATGAATCCAAGAACCGGGGCCGCACATCGATAGCCACGTGCCGTAAGGATCACCCTGACCGTCCCCATGCTGACATCAAGAATCCGCGCAGCGAATATCAGCGCCGGCAGCACCACCCAGCTGTAGAAAGCCGAGCTTCCTAATGCCGAAGTCTCCATAAAATGATCTCCCTCAACTTACCGCACGCGCGCGGCCCCTCCTGCGAAGTGGTTTCCTGATTTGTTTATTCTCACCAGCATGTCCAACACCTGTAGGATAATCACCGTGCTATCTCTCTGTAGAACTTGCGAAGCACCTGCCGCAACAATGCCCTCAGCTCCTTCAGACGATCCCTGGATATCGTCAGGTTCGAGGCATCGTACCAGGGTGAGTCAAGGTAGAGAGAGCGGTTGATCTCTACTTGAATCCATGGAATGGGGTTTGCGCCATAGGTGCGCGTGATGACGCCACCCGAAAAAGGATCGTTAAGAGTAACATCCTCTTCTTCCAAATCAAAGACATCGCGGAAACAAGCAGCAAGTGTTTCCAGCCATAGCATGTCACACGTTTCTCCGTGAGCATTGCCAAGGCAGACCGAAGGCCGCCGCAATCCGGGGCGGTCCGCCGTCGGGGGAGCCTGTCCTGCCATGGAATGACAGTCCAGTCCTATGACAATGCCGTCCTTCCCTGCAGCAGCTCGGATCCTATCGTGATACGGCCGGTAGTGTTCTTTGATGAGGCGATTCACGAGCACTTGGTCAGGAAAGAGTCCTTTATGATAGACTGGCTTTCCGTAGCAGGTAATCATCTTCACCACGCCATCCGCGTGCTCTGGCGGTAGCTCTGCCATGTCACGATTCAGATCTACGATGGCCCGCGCAACATCCGCTTGGATTACCTGGGAAACATGCGCTTCAAGATCATAGATCTCACAAGTGAATGCGTCGCCGTCTTCCAGAATGTCAGCCCTTGCCAGCGCGACACGATCTTGTACGCACGGGGGGATCTTTTCGCCTCCGTGTGGAATTGAGATCAAAAACGGTAGAGGTTCTTCCATCAACCCAGCCCCCTCGCTGCACCATCACGCCGAACGTCGGCCACCCCTTGAAAACCCTTGCCGTCATGCCGACATACGACTGCTTGAATGCATCCTAGGTAGAATGAGTGATCTTCGCGCGGATCTACCCGGAATCCCTTGCGTTCGAGAAACGGCACCAAGCTCTCCGCAAAGCGGCCGACCTCCAAGCTGACGCGACCACCCAACGAGCAATGAATCCGCGGTGCCTGCATCGCTTGGTCGATCGACATGCCGTAGTCCGCGACGCGTTGAAGAAACAGGGCCAAAGTTGATATTACCCGCTCACTTCCGGGACTACCCACAGCCATCCAAACTTGGCCTTCATGAAAGACGACCGTCGGTGAGACGGTGGCCCAAGGCACAGCATTGGGACGCAGGTAGAAGGGATGCTCGGGTAGGTTGTAGTCAAAGTCACATAGGTAGTTGTTGTAGAGAAATCCCAATCCTTCAGCAACGGCCTTGCTGCCGTAAACTCGCTCGATAGACTGCGTCAGACTGACAGCCATCCCCGCTTCGTCCATGACCGATAGATGCGTTGTCTCGCCGGACAGTTCGTCTTCTGACGGAATGAAGGGTAATATCGAACGGTCCACATCTCTGAGAATCTCGGCCAAGCATTCCCGAGAGTATGCCGGGTCAAGCATGTCGGCGTCGCCAGCGATCTGGGGAAAGAAATTCGGGTCAAACGGGCGGTCCGATCGCTCCAGCAGCGCCTTGCGCAGAATCCGTACGAACAACAGATAACGCGTGGCCTCGTCCTCAATGCGCCGATCAAGGGGAATCATATCTATCATCATTAGGGCAAACAGCAGGGTCCGGCCCGATCCCGGGGGAGGCATTGTGTAGATCTCTAGCCCTCGATATGGCTTGACAAGGGGCTCGCGCTCAATGGGGTACGGGATGAAGGCCAGATCATCATAGCGCAGCAGGCCACCGTTTTGACGCATATCGGCGTCAATTTCCTTGGCAATCGTGCCGCGGTAGAACTCTTCCACACCTTTGTCCGCCAACCGCCTCAAGACCCTGGCCAATTCGGGTTGCTTGAATACCTCCCCCTCCTGGTAAGGCTCACCGTTCTTGAAGAAGCGCTTGAGGCCTGACTGGGAGTCTACTTGCTCGAAATGCTGTTGCTCCCTGGCGAGCAATCTCTGCTGCAAACGCGTGATGGTATAGCCGCTGTCGGCATAAACTATCGCCGGCTCCAGAACGGCCTGCCAGGGCAGCTGGCCGTAGCAGCGATGGACGTAGGCCAGAGTCGCCGGCGTACTGGGTACGGTAGCAGCCCGATAGCCCACGGAACGGTCACGTTTGTAGATAGCGCTACTGTGAGCTAGCGATGGCGCCCGACTGGAGCCATCGACGGCAATCACCCCCTCCTTGCGACCCACTAGCATCATGGTCTGCCCGCCCAGCCCGCTGGCCTGAGGCTCCGTGACACCGAGAACAAAGGCCGCCGCCACAGCGGCGTCAACAGCGTTACCACCGGCCTCGAGCATGCTCCACCCGGCCTCAGTTGCTTGCGCCGACTGGGTAGCGATCATCCCACGCGCACCAACGGCACACCGGCCATCATCTGTGGGTCGAAATCCCGCTTCGACAGTGTTCAAATTCATTTAGCCAGAGCCCCTTCATGTAGTTTGATAAGTGTCATCGCCAAAAGAGTCGAGCGTTCCAGTAGACTGTGGCGCAGAATGTACTCAGAGCGGCCAGGCGGCTTGGCACCCATGGGGCCGAGACCGTCCACCATCGGCACATCCCTACTCACGAAACATATGTCTGCGGAACTCCACCGATGCTCTCGCTGGACGCGAATGTCCAAATCGCCCGCAATCGACTCCATTGCGGACCAGAGCAATTCAACGCTCTCCGTCCTGACCATCGGCGGACGTCGCTGCCCACCTTCGACTCGAAAGCTCCATTGATCCGACTTTCTCAGCCGCGCCAGCTTGCGAATCTGCTCATCGATCTGCATGAATTGATCGGGATGATTGAACCGCACACTGAGCTTCGCCTCGCCATGTGCATAATGCTCCATTATGTTTGACTCCGCGTTCACTTCGAAAGGTGCAATGACGATACCGCTATCGGTGTCACTCAGATCAGTCCACTGACGGATGAGTTGGCAGAAGGCGCCTAACGCATGTGCGACGTCCACGGCATTCTGAGTCTCCCCAAGACGGAGACGACAATCATATACCGCTGCCCCAGAGCGGGAGGTGACCAGTCCGCCCTCCGCTGACGCCCCGCGCAGACCCAAAACGGCAGTAACCCCGCTCGTCTTATCCTGAATCAATGCTTGGGCGAACCGACCCTGGAGGGCGTCATCAGAAGTCAGCAAAATACCAAGTCGCATTTTCTTGAGGCGCCTCACAAACCTCAGCGCCTGCAGAGCAGCAATCATGGCGACCAAACCACCCTTATGTCCCCATATGCCTGTCCCGCGCAGCCTCGTTTCAGACGAGGAATAAGCCTCGCGGCGACTGGGCTTGGTGTTGTCATCCAGATTGCCCAACAACAGTATGTCATAGCTGTCGTTTTCTGCGTTAGTGAAGAATATCTGGTTACCGATCTCCACTTGTGGATGCGTCTGGTGGTAGAAACCCAAGCCCTCCAGCTGCTTGGCAGCCAAATCTCCTAGCCTGTTGACGCCGTCGATGCTGCGCACGTATGTGTCGAGGTTCACCCAGTCTTTCAGCAATGCCTCAAGTTGGGATAGACGACTCCGCAGGAAGCCCCTGATGCGCGTTGGCACGGGGATCGTCCTTTCACCTGGCGGAACAGCTGAGGTTGATCCCGCTGTCGCGAAGTACCGGACCGCCGCGACATCCAGCATCTTGTTAACCAAAGCATCGTAATCATAACCTGCCACGGAGGCCGCTCTGACATAAGATCCGGTAACGCCGAGGCTGGCCATGGAGTTGATTTCCAGCAGATGGATACGACCTTCCACGTCCATGCGAATATCGACACGGGCAAAATCCCGCAACTGAAGCGCTCGGAACGCGGTCATGCTCAGACGTGCCATTTCCTGGGCTTGTTCCTCTGAGATATGGGCTGGACAGATCTTCTCGCGGGGGGTGCAACGCTTGTCGCCTACCGTTTGAATCGCATTTGGGTCACCTCCCAAGTCGATCTCCAGCACAGGGAATGCCTCCACAGGACTGTTGCCAAGTAGTCCGACCGCAAACTCCCGGCCAGCGATGAACTGCTCTGCCAAAGCCTGCTGTTGGAACTCCTCCACAACATAGGCAACTGCCTCTCTCAGTTCCTTTGGACTGTGAGCAACCCGAAGTCCAAACGACACGGCCTCCATCTTTGGTTTGACGATCACCGGATACGTGGCGTTTGCCATGTCTTCGTCCGCGGAGGAAAACACCCAGAAATCGGGGGTGGGGATCTGGTGTCTCTGCATGATGATCTTTGCAATGATCTTGTCGAGCGCCAACGCGTGACCAGATGGACTAGAGCCGACGTATGGGATACCGAGCATTTCCAGCATGGAGGGGACGTGCGTATAACGACTCTCTCCCTGAATCCCATATGCCATGTTGAAGACCATGCCCATGCGACCTCCCTCCAGGATCCTCGGCATGAAGTGTTGTAGAGATTCAATCACATGCATGTTGCCGTCAATGACAGTGATGTTATGTCCCCCTTTTTCCAGGGCGGCAGCTACTCGTGCAACGGTTCGGGGATTGTACGTCTCCTTGTTCTGCATCCCGAACACATTGATCACGCGAGTGGCATCTTTGTTGTGAATGATGGCAACTTTCATCAGTTCTCCTTGTATGTCATTGTGGTGAGACTGGCCAACATCATGTCAACAGCATGTCTATCAGGCTACTTAGGGCGGCTCACACTGGGACTCAGTATGACTTGGCCCTGCCGCCAATCCGCTCCGGCGCGGGTCAGTGACATCCCGAGGCACACCGTGAGTATCCCCCGCCAGGCGCAGGCCGCCTGCCAGCATGAGGCGTCCTCGCGCTTCCTGGTTCGGTCGAGCGAGCGGTCGTCAGAGAACCGGGCACGATTCATCTTTAGTTCCTCGATCAGCCGCTGCTTCTCAACGGCTGGTAAGTCCCGTGAGAACTCTGACAACAACTGCCGGTGTTTGGAGGAGCGGTTCGCATCGATTCTCTTTGCATCATGCTGCATCTCAACCCTGACGCTTCATTCCGTCGAAGAAGACTGGATGCTGTTGCTCCACACACTCAGCGGCATAGAGATACATGGCCGCCGACCAAGTCTGCCAGTCTTCGCCTTGGGGAGTGCCGTCTTGGGCGCGGCACCACTCATTGAAGCCAAACGACACGTCTGCTGCCCGGGCCGGACGGATGAGCTCGGTCAGGGCCATCAGTTTCCTCCTTGCCAACTGGTAGCGGCCGGTTGCGACAAGCGCCGCCAGGTAGAAGGCGCAGATAAACGGCCACACTCCCCCGTTGTGGTACTCGCCCGGCTGGTTGTATCGTTCATACCGAGGCACCCAATCGGGATCTTCCGGCCGGATATAGGGGAAGAGATTGGGTGGCAAGGTGACAATCAGGTCTTCGTTCTTTCGCAGCCCTTCGCACTCCGCTTCAATCCATGACACCAAGTGTCGAGCGCGCGTCTGCGAGGCGACCCCAGATAGAATAGCTAGACTGTTACCCAAGAGATCGAAACGCTCGCTCCGGTATACCTTGTACGACCACATGGCAAAATAGGGCTTGTGTCGTAGGACCAGACCTTCGTGAACGTGCCGCTGCTGTCGCTCCCCCTTGACAGTGAAGTGCTCCATCATATCACGGAGCGTATCGGCGCGCTCGTTTATACCCAGGAGTCTGAGCGCTGTGTACAGGATCGTGTTGACGTAGAGTCCGTAGCCGACCACCCACTGCTCGTCCCGCCAGTCGCTCGTCGGCAAGTGGGCCACCAGGATACGGTCGGCCGGACTCTGGTATTGCATCCAGGTCAGGGCTCTCTCAACTGCCTCTTCCAGAAAGGATGGTTCGTTCGTGGCCACGCGAAACAGCGCCACGGCAAGTAGAAACAATGGCGTCGTATCGCTGGCGCCTCGGTCTTCGGGGTCATGAACCAGCGAGGGGATATGACCCAGCGGCGTCTGCTGCCGCGCAAGCACCTCTAGAACACGGCGCCACGCTTTGATGATCCTGTCGTTACCGGAGACGAGCACCCCGAAAGTCGAGATCATCAGATCGCGCGTGTAGGGCTCGGGATAACCCCAGCCAGCCGTCCGAGGCAGACCACGGCATGGACCGTGAAGATTGTGCAGCAGCACCTTCACCGCAGCGTCCTTGGCGTCTTGAACAAGTTCAGCATCGTAGCTATCCACGTCACAAGATCCCCAGTTTATCAGAGACAATCTCAGCAAACTTCTTGGCAACGACTCGATAGTCATAGTTCTCCGTCGCGCGTTTCCGCCCCGCCTCGCCCATCTTCTTCCGCAGTGGCTCATTAGTCATCAAATCCATCAGGTAGTCCGCGATATCGTGCACACTGGCCCGGTAGTCGGCCGTCCGCGGTTTCTTGAAGACCACACGATGCCCACTTTCATATCCTGATTCGTCTCCAACCATAGCCTCCCTGAGCACAATCTCCTGGGCAATGTCTGCCAGAAAAGCCGTTTCGCCGTGGACCATCGTGTCCAGCATCCCCATGGCCTTGATGCCGATGACCGGTTTGCCACAGGCGTTCGCCTCCACCTGGATCATCCCGAAACCCTCCAGACGCGACGGTGAGGCGTAGATATCGCACGCGGCCAGCAGGTAAGGCATGAAATTGCGGCTGATGACGTTGGTGGTGTAGACGACGTTCTTCTCGATGCCCAACTGTGTCGCTAGCTGCAGGTCTATTAGATTCTGCTGCTCGGTCCGAGGCTGAGGCCACACCTTGCAGACGTACTTCCAATCCGGGGCCTTGATGTCATTCAGGGCCAGCGCCTGCATGACCTCCTGAGCGCCCTTGCTGGTGGCATCACCACCGACGGTCAGGATCATGATCTGATCTGGCGCCACCCCGAGAGCCTCGCGCACAGCAGCGACCTTGGGGTCGCTCTTGTCACGTGGGACAAACGCATCAGTGTCGCAGCCAACAGGCAGAACCTCGATGTTGTGACCGGTCAGGCCGTCCCGAGTATAGACCTTCTTGACCCACTTCGATGTCACCAAGATCAGAGGAAGGGCCTCCAGGACCTCATGATAGTTGGCCAAGTACCCATCGCCTACGAGCCATGGCACGGGCTGGACACCGTACCGCTGCGGGTGTAGCACCAGGTACGGCGCATGCCCCCAGTACCCGACACCAACGATTACATCAGGCTCGAACCAGCGATAGTACCATTCCTTCTCCTGAGCCGACTCGAAGTGAGCCGAGTGAACTTCCACTCCGGCCTCTTCCAGCCCCTTGTGGAGCAAGCTTCCCTGCGTCGCCAATCCGGCCGGAGAGGGTGGATAGTCATATAGAACCAGTACTCTCATGTCATGCTCCTCTGTCGATCACCGGGCGGTTGACGTGATTCTCCAGAACGCCTCCTTCAGCGGAGTGGTCTTTGCTTCGAAACTGTCAGGCGCAAAACCATAGATGCCGGTGATGATGTCGCGCTTCTTTGTCCATATGGCTTCAGGCAATTCAACAACGAGGTCGGCATCGTCCTGGGTTTTCGGCAGGTACTGCCCGTCACCATCTTCGTAAGCGAACCGCCAAACCCTTCTTGCCCTCAGCGTCCCGTGTTCCAAGAGATCCATCACGGCGTTGCCAACCTCTTCGTGCCTGAGGTGGTACGTGTACTCGCCCTGGATACCGTGGGTTATGATCAGGTCAAACCGATCTGCGGGCAGTAGATCCAGAACCGCCCGGCGGACCAGGTGTCCCGGAAGTGGGTTCTGATCCGGGCCGTCATCGAGGTCTCCGATCACCCCGCTTGCCCCTAACTGCTCAAGCGACCGGAAAAACTTGGGGGCGCGGTCCGGGTCGCTTCTCCGGCACAGCACCACAACCGTCCACCGCGCCTGTGGGTGCAGGAGCATCGTCCCGCCGGACCACAGCGTTTCGTCGTCAGGGTGGGCGACAATCACCACACACCGGTCACCTTCATGGATGGGTATTCTGTCGTTCATCCCATATCTCTGTCATTACGGTAGCCTTCAACTTCATGACCCCTCGGCGAAAGCTCGAAAATCGGAAGGAGAAGCCGTAGATAGGAGCCGATTCCAGCGCTTCAGGCTCCGGGTTTCCCAGGCACGCTTGTGATAGACATAGCTGACAATCAACGGCAACACGCTGGTTGCCTCCGCATAGACCATCTGTTCGTGAATGGTATCCACCTTGCCCCAAGACGATGCCTCTTTGAGCGTGGAACTCGAGCAGGCGCCGTCGCGCGCATCCGCCACCGTAATCTGAACGGCGTACTTGTGCATGTCGACTGGTTGACCGAGGATCTCTGCACATACCACCGTGTCCTGAGCAAAGTTCTTCGGGGCGCCGCCACCGATCACGAAGAGCCCCGAGGAAGCCGATCGCATCTTGATCTCGGTCAGCTCTCGGAAATCTTTGACCGAGTCTATGGACACATGACGCTCCGGATTGTTCTTCTGATGCTTGACCAGCCCGAAGCCGGCGCTCGAATCGGAGAACGCGGGGCAGAAGATGGGCACATCGAGTTCGTATGCGGTTTGAACCAGAGAGCCTGCCTTACCGCCACGAGCAATCAGATATTGGCCCATTTCTGTGATGAACTCGCGCGAGGAGTACGGCCGCGGTTCGAGCGAATCGGCAATCTCCCTGATCGTATTGTCACAGACCTGCAACTGCTCTTCGTCGATGAACGTGTCGTAGATACGGTCGATGTAGAGCCTCCTCAGCAATCGGTCGTCGACAACCGAGCTCCCTTGATAGTGGCGAAAGCCCAAGGCTTCGAAGAAATCCATGTCGACGATCGCCGCGCCGGTAGCCACGATAGCGTCAACCATCCTGCTGCGAACCATGTCGACATAGATCTGCATACATCCAGCCGCACTTGTGCTGCCAGCCAGGCAGAGCATCACCGTGCAGTCTCCGTCTTCCAACATCATGTTCAGGATGTCGGCTGCGCGTGCCGTATCTCTAGCCGAGAATGACATGCTCCTCATACCATCGACAATGTCGGTCGAGTCGAACCGCTTGACATCGATGTGCTCAACCGGAGTTTTCAAGTACTCATTTTTTTTCATTTTGCATCCCTTTTGTCTCAGCCAGATCTCCGAAGGCAGCTCTGCCTGTTCACCTGCACTCCGAGATTCCCTCGTCGCCGTCAAATAGGAACATCGCAATCGCCACCGTAGTGGTCCACAGACCTTTCTGACCGCGCGCGGCCTGAGTGATGTTTGACGTCCTGATGATGAGCCCGCTTGACTTGTAGACCTGCTCCTTTTCCGACCACGCTTGGTCGGGGTCCACCTCTAGGCCCAGCGTCGTTCCCAGCATGCCGGCGGCAAGATCTTCTGCCATATCGGCCGCTTCTTGCCGGTTCATGCCATGTCCGTGTACTTCGCTGAGATAGCCCCACTTGGTCCTGTCCTTGGGAACAGCCATCCCAACAGACGAGGCAACCAGGCGGCCATGCTCGTCGGTATCCGAACGAGCCATCACACAAAAGCAGATCCCACCAGGCGTCAGCTCTTGCAGACCTTTCT
>CP070782.1:250866-257146 GCA_020346325.1 Phycisphaerales bacterium | reverse complement strand
TACGTCACGGAATAGGAGGTCGAGGGCAATGCCTTCACAGTCACGCAAGCCAAACTTGAGCTGGAGGACGTAAAGACAGAGATCGAGGTCTTGCATAAATATACCAAGGAAATGCAGTTGGAGACGCTAAGAGGTAACCTGAAGGCGGCCAAATCAAAAGTGCAGGCAGATGAGGCGGGATTTGCCATGGATGAATCGCGTCTTAGGCGAGCCAAGGAGGAACTCGAAAACTGCGTTGTTAAGGCTCCCCGGAGTGGGCTGGTGATTCATCCCTCGGCTGCCGCGTGGAAGGAAACACCCGATATCGCGGAAGGCGTTAACGTGCGTAAGGACCAAACCCTGTTGCTCATGCCGGACCTGTCCAAGATGCAGGTGAAGGTCGGTATCCACGAGTCCATGGTGGATCGCGTCAAGTCCGGACAGCTCGCGCGCATTACCCTGCCGGACCAGACTCTGGAGGGCAAGGTGGCCTCGGTGTCACCTGTTACCCGTCCGGGCGGCTGGTGGACCGGCGGTGTGGTGAAGTACGACACCATTATTGAGCTTCCCTCTGTAGAGGGTCTCAAGCCCGGCATGAGTGCAGAGGTGGAAGTGATCATGGATCGGCATATCGGCGTGCTGACGATCCCCGTGGCCGCGGTCGTTGAAACCGAAGCCGGTGCATTCTGTTGGATCAAAACGGCCGATGGCACCCGGCGCCGGGCCCTGCAACTCGGGGACAGCAACGACTCGTTCATTGTCGTCAAGGCCGGATTGAAAGAAGGGGAAGAGGTGATCCTCAATGCCCTGGCTTTGATTGATGAAACACAAGATGAAGCGCGTAAACCACTTGAGGACGCTAAACCGCGCAGGCCGGTAAAATCGGAGACCGATCATGTCGACTGATGTGGGTTCCAACACGTTACTTGTACAGCGTACTTCGCCAAGTCGGCGCAGGATCGTTACACTGCTGGTGATTATTTCGGCGGTTGCGCTGGTGTTGGCTGCCAGACTAATACCTCGCACCGCCCCGTCACAGTCACACCAGAGAAGTCCTGAGCCGACCTATACGGTCACACGGGGTGACCTGATCGTCACGGTCACGGAACAGGGAACCCTGGAAAGCGCGGAAAACACCGAGATCAAATGCAGAGTGCGCGGCCGGAACACGATTATCTGGGTCATCGAGAGCGGCTCTGTGGTCAAACCCGGAGATAAACTAGTGCGTTTGGACACACTGGCCATAGAAGATGCCATTGCCGAACGCACGAAATATGCCCACCTGACACGTTCCGGGGCCGAACGCGCCAAAGCGGATGTGGCCCGGGCCGAACTGGCTATCCCGGAATACCTGGAGGGACGATATCGCACTCAGTTGATGAATCTGGAAAAAAACCTTGCCATTGCCCAATCCGACGAACTCACAGCCCAGAACATGTTAACCCATGCCGAGACCATGGCTCAGCGCGGTTACGTCAGCGGCTTGGAACTCCAGGAGAAGCGATTTGCCGTCACGCAGGCGAAACTCCATGTGGGTATCATGCAGACGCAAATCAAGGAACTCACGGATTTCACCAAGGCCATGGAAATGGAAACCCTTCAGGGCAATCTGAATACCGCCCAGGCTCGTTACGCAGCCGAGGCTGAACGGGCCCAAATGGATGCAGCGCGTCGGGATCTGGCCCTGACCGAACTCGAGCGCTGCGTGATCAGGACCGAGCGAGGCGGCCTAGTGATTTACCCCCGAACCAAGGGGTGGAAGCGCACACCCGATATCGAAGAAGGCGCGACCGTGCACCAGGATCAAGTCCTGCTGCTCATGCCTGACCTGACCAAGATGCAGGTCAAGGTTGGCGTGCATGAGTCTATTGTCAAACGCATCAAACCGGGCATGATGGCCCACATCAGAATCCCGGGTAGGACGATGGTCGGTGAGGTGGCCACCGTGGCCTCGGTCACACGTCCGGCCATTTGGTGGAGCGGCAATGTGGTGAAATACGACACCATCATTAAACTCCCCTCGATCCCCGACCTCAAGCCTGGCATGAGTGCTGAAGTGAAAATCATTGTCGATCAGCACGAGGATGTGCTGATCATTCCCGTCACGGCGGTGGTTGACACCGCCCAAGGTGCGTTCTGTTGGGTTCAGACAACAGACGGCACAGAACGACGTTCCCTGGAACTGGGGGATAATGACAACGACTTTGCCGTGGTTCTGGCCGGATTGCAGCCGGGAGAAGTAGTGGTGCTCGATTCCCTGGCCTCGGTGGTAGAGGCCCAGGCCTTGGCCCTCAAATCCATTGACCAGGCCTTGCCAGGCACTCTCGTCGAGCAGGAGACAGACCATGTCGATTAAGATAAGTAGCGCCAAACCGCTGCGCCCGCGTGCGTTGCTTGGGCTCGGGCTGCTTATTGTGGGCGTATCGACGATTGCGCTGTTAACCCGTACACCCCGGAACGGCCCCCAACAGACACATACAGTCCAGCGCGGTGACCTGATCGTCACAGTGACGGAAGAGGGAGTACTTGAAAGTTCTGAAAATACGGAAATCAGGTGCAAAGTACGGGGCCAGAGCGTCATCACCTGGGTCATCGAAAGCGGTACCCACGTTGAACCGGGAGACGAATTGGTGCGTCTGGATACCCTGGCCATTGAAGACGCTATTGCCGAGCGCACGAAGTACGCCCATTGGTCCCGTTCCTCGGCCGAACGCTCCGCTGCAGACGTCGTCCGAGCAGAGCTCGCCATCTCCGAATATCTGGAGGGCCGGTATCGCACGGAATTGATAGGCCTGGAAAAAGACCTGACCATTGCCAAATCCGACCAGCTTACAGCGCAGAACCTGCTGGCCCATGCCGAAACCATGGCACAGCGTGGCTATGTCAGTGATTTGGACGTTGAGGATGCCACCGCGGCCCGCATCCGTGCCGAGTTGAACGTGGATGTTACAACCAAGCAAATGGAGGTCCTCCAGCAGTACACCAAAGCCATGGAGTTGGAAACACTCAAAGGCAACCTGAACGAGGCCCGAGCCCGTCATGCAGCCAACCTCGAACGGGCCAAAATGGACGAGGCACGACGCGTTCTCGCTGTAGAGGAATTCGGTCATTGTGTCATAAAGGCCGAACGGAGCGGCCTGGTGATTCACCCCTCCGCCGCGCGCTGGAAAAGGGGCCCTGAGATCGAAGAAGGGGCGACCGTGCACAACAATCAGGTGCTCCTGCTTATGCCCAACCTCAACAAGATGCAGGTGAAGATCGGTATCCACGAATCGCTTATCGACCGCATCAAACCGGGATTGGGCGCACGCATCATGTTATCGGACAAGACCCTGGACGGACAGATCGCCTCCGTGGCTGAAGTCACAGCCCCGGCCGGTTGGTGGACCGGAAGCGTGGTGAAATACGACACAATCATCGAACTGCCTTCGGTACCTGGATTAAAACCTGGTATGAGCGCCGATGTGGAAGTGATCATTGATCGACACGAGAATGTGCTGACGATTCCAGTGAACGCTGTGCTGCAAACGGCGGAGGGCACCTTCTGTTGGATCAAGACCGCAAAAGGGATAACACAACGCCGTGAGTTACAACTCGGTGACACCAACGGCCAGTCCGCAGTGGTCAAGGCGGGATTGCAGGAAGGCGACGAAGTCTGGTTCGATCCCCTAACCGTCATCACCGAAGCACAGGTTATGGCTCTGACGCCATTTGATCCAACCGCACAGCCTGTGATCAACCAGGAGGCCAATCATGCCAACTGACTGGTATCCGAATAAGATCTCTCGGCGCTGGCGCAATCGTACGTGTCTGGTCATAGGACTGGTCGCCGTGGGTGCGTTGGTATTTGCGTTGATCCCGAACATTGGTTCATCCCAGGACAGCGGTCCCCGGTTGACCCACACGGTCAGGCGGGGTGATTTGATCGTTTCGGTCATCGAACAGGGAACCCTGGAGAGTGCGGAGAACACGGAAATCAAGTGCAAGGTACGCACTGCGAGTGTTCCCATTACCTGGGTGATCGAAAGCGGCTCCGAGGTGAAACCGGGTGACGTGCTGGTGCGTTTGGCCACCTTGGACTATGAAGACCGCCTCAATATGGTATCGAAATGGGTCCATTCCTCCCGGGCCAATCTCGCCCGGTCAACCGCCAACGTGAAGCGGGCCCAACTTGCCGTGTCTGAGTATCTGGAGGGACGGTATCGTACGCAATTGATGACCCTGCAAAAGGACCTGGCCATTACCGAATCAGACCTGCGTACCGCCCGGAACATGTTGGCCCACGCCGAGACGATGGCCGAGCGCGGCTATATCAGCACCCTGGATCTTGAGCGGGCCACCATTGCCGTCACACAAGCCAGGCTCAATGTGGACGTCAAGCAGAAAGAAATCGGCGTGCTTACCGACTACACCAAGGCCATGGAGCTTGAAAGGCTCAACGGTGACTTGGAGGCCAGCAAGGCACGTCACGAGGCCCACAAGGCTCAGGCCAAAAATGCAGAGAAACAGTTCATTCTCTGTCAGGGCGACCTGGAGAACTGTGTGGTCAGGGCCGAGAAGAGCGGCATCGTGATCTACCCCAAGGGTCAACCCTGGGAGCGCGTGCCTGAGATCGAAGAGGGGACCAACATCTACATGGGCCAGACTATGCTGCTCATGCCCGATCTTTCTCAGATGCAGGTGAAACTCGGTATTCGCGAGTCCTATATCGACCGTATGAGCACGGGGCTGAAGGCCCGCGTTGCCTTACCAAACCGGACGCTCGGCGGCGAGGTGCACTCCGTGGCCTCGGTTGCCAAGCCGGCCGCTTGGTGGAATGGCAATGCAGTACAGTACGACGCGATCGTCAAACTCCCCTCGGTCCACGGACTGAAACCCGGCATGAGCGCCGAGGTGGAGGTGATTGTTGCAGAGCACGAGGATGTGCTGACCATCCCCGTGGCCGCAATTGTAGAAACCGCACAAGGAGACCTGTGTTGGGTCAAGACGCCTGCCGGTACAGAGCGGCGCTCCTTGCAACTCGGTGACTCCAACGACCGTTTCACAATCGTGGAGGCAGGACTACAGGAAGGCGATGAAGTTGTGCTTCATCCCTTTGCCTTCGAAGAAGCGCGGATTTTGGCCCTTCAACCGGGCGATGAGGTAGAAGGTCAGACACAGGAAACAACGGACACATCCCGGTCATCCCAATCCGGTTCCAAGTGGAAGTCGTCCGGGCCGAAAACCATTAAGCCCATTAAGGAAGCTGAAAAGAAGAATGCACCTAAAAAATCGAAATCGGTGATAAAATGAATCAGTCTTTCATTCGAACTGTTCGATTAAGTGTCAAAAACCTGATGGTCCACAAGATGCGTGCCGGGCTGGCTGCTCTGGGCATCTTCATCGGTACGAGTACGGTGATCTGGCTGGTGGCCATGGGGGAAGGGGTGAGCTACCGGGCCCAGCAACAGATCAAGGAACTCGGCGCGACGAATATCATTATCCGGAGCAAGGAACCGAGTTCTGTAAGTGACGAGAAGGATTCCAATAGTCGTCTCAAGGTGTACGGCCTGTTAAGGGCGGACTATCAGCGTATCGTCGAGAATATTCCGAGTATCCGCCGCTCGATTCCGATGCGAGAACTACGATTCGAGCTGCGCCGGGGCAACCGGACAGCCGATGCTAGACTCGTCGGATGCGTCGAGGCGTACCTGGAACTAAATCGACTGGAGATCGCGCGGGGGCGCTGGCTTACGCCGCGCGATCGCGGGAAGAAGGTTGTGGTCCTGGCCCACGACGCCGCCAAGCGTCTCTTTCCCTATGAGAATCCGATTGGCCAGACCATCTGGGTGGGCAGCGAATTTTACGTGGTGATTGGTCAAACCAAGCCTCGAATGGCGTCCGCCGCGATTGGCGGCAGTTTCGATGCCAGGGAATACAACCTGGACGCTTACATTCCGCTGAAGACCCTGCGCCAGCGCGTTGGCGATCTTGTCATGAGACGCGTGGGCGGGGAATTTCAGGGGGAGAAAGTCGAACTCAGCCAAATCACCGTGAGCGTTGACAATGTGGAGGATGTCGATGAAACAGCCGCCATCATCACCACCCTGCTGATGAAGTATCATGAAAAGGAAGACTATGCCGTCGTCGTCCCCAAGGAATTGTTGCGCCAGGCGGAAAGAACCCGGGCCATGTTCAATGTCTTGCTGGTGGTCATCGCCGGCATCTCACTACTTGTTGGTGGGATCGGTATCATGAATATCATGCTCGCTACGGTGACCGAGCGGACTCGCGAGATCGGCATCCGAAGGGCGATCGGCGC
>CP070782.1:243356-250766 GCA_020346325.1 Phycisphaerales bacterium | reverse complement strand
TGCCAAGCGTCAAGAGGGGCTCGGCGCCCGGGCGCCGGCGGTGAACCTCAAATTCGGTCACATGGCCGGGGTCCCCTCAGTTGACCTGGCCCCGTTTGCAACCGCGGTGAATGAGAAATCGGTGGGGGCGGGCATTATATGCCTGGCAAGTAATCCCACTTGGCAGCATAGGCCAACAGGCCTGTGGATCCACGGCAGCGGGACGGTCAATCTGGCCGGTGTCGACTACCGCAACGGCGACGCTATAATCGGCGATATACAGGTCAATGCCATGTCCACGCAAACCAACGGCCACAAGGAAGCCCTTGTGGTCAACGGATCGTTGACAATCAACGCGACACAAATGAACATTGTGGGTGCTTCTGAGCCCTCGGGGAGCGACGGTGATGCTTGGGCCGACTACCTCGAGGCAATCCCGGCGGACGTTTGGAGTTACATCGATGACGATCATCCTGGTGCCCCCCCTATTGACGACCCGCTGGGTCATATCCTTCCGCCGGTGCCGGGAGACCCAGTAGTAGAAGAGACAATCGACGACGACTACGTCGTTGCCCACGGAACGGTGGCAGCCGACGGGGTCTATGAAGTCACGTTGACTCCGGGCTATTATCCCGGCGGCATCAACCTGGACTCGGGGCTACAGACTCCGCTTCCCGACGGTACGACGTCTGCAACCACTCGGGTCATTCTTCAGGGCTACGGTGACGGTACGAAGGCTGTCTATAGTCTGGGGGGTGACGGTGGCACGACCTACACAAAATCCGGTCTGATCGTCCAGGGGGGCGCATCCGTGGTAGAAACAGATCCGGGCGGCGTCATGCTTTACATCACAGGCGAACCAACAGAGGGAATACCCTATGGGACCGTTTCGTTACACGGCGCTGGATCCAATGGAATCGTCCAGCTCAGTCCGCGGGGCGACTGGATGGATCCTAAGCAGGTTAACGAGGAACCGGGAGTCAGCATCTGGCAGGACCGAAACAATCCGAACGAGGCGATCATTCTGGGCAACGCCAGCTTTTCCTTGTCCGGAACGTTGTATTTCCCGAACAACCACGTGGAAGTGGGCGGATCCGGCTTCCAGGCGGGCAACCAGTTGATCTGCGCAAGCCTCGACCTGCACGGGACAGGCGATTTGGGTATCGCCTACGACGGGCGCAACGGCGAGATTGTCATAGAGACGGTTCTGGTAGAATAGCTACAAGCAAATCGAGTTGGGGGAGATGGTGATGAGGTGGCTTGGGGGCGACGGCCCCGGCGCACCGAGGCCGCCAGGGCGCCCGCTGTCAGTGACCGACGCCACCGCTGATCGCGATCCATATCAGGCCAGCCGTTGCACGTCTGACAACCTTGGTGGAAAGGTGGGTGAGAGAGTAGATTGTGCGTAATGCGTTCTGGTATCCGATGCCGCATGGGCGGGCATCAACTTGTCTCTGGAAGGGATGAAAGACGATGACCAAGAAGCGCACAGTGCTCCGCTCACAGAAGAAGAGGGTGTTCGAAATGTTGCGCGAAGCGGGACTGGAACCGGCTGATTTCGAGTGGTCCCGTGAGCAGGTTAACGGGATGATGGTCTCACGCTTGATCCACCGCTCGGCTGGGTACTATTTCCAGTTCTCGTCATATGAAGTCGGTGGGTACTGTATGGCCTGTCCGGGGCGCCAGCAACTCGTGGAGTATGACCATCCGAAGAGCTGGGACGAGCAGGAAAATCACGTTCGCAATTGGGCTGGGCATCTACGTCGAGAGATCGCCTGTCCAGATCCCTGGAGCGAATTGGCGAAGTACCGCCTTCCGGTGGCGTGGGCCGGAGGCGAAGACGGGCCGAACGAGGCGATTTCGGGTGTCGAGGCACAGGCAATCGCGCAACAGTTATCCGCCTTGGCAGATAGGATTGAAGCGGAGTCTGATGCATCCGAGGAGCAGGTGGCCTTCGTTCGGGCGAGACTCGCGTACCTGGCCGAGGCTGCCATGCGCGAGAAGAGTCGCGACTGGGCCTATTCGGTGCTGGGGGTGTGCGCCACGCTGGCCATGGTCCTCTCGCTCGACGAAGATGACACCCGCAAGCTTTGGGCCATGGTCAAGGAACGCGTCGGGGCCTTCATCCACCTGGACGATCATGAGACACGGCATCCGGTCACGAATCCGGCGCAATGACCACGACGCCCTAGGGGCCGATCGAAGCGCGCAGGGCGTTATAAGTCGTGGCGGCTTCGGCGCGCAAGTACCTCATGCGGCTTTGGCCCACCGTACCGCTGGCGGCTGTGTCGGCGATCCGCTGGGCGGCGAAACCCTTGATGTAGCCGGCCTTCCAGCCCAGGGCAACCCCTCGGGAAACTCCCAAACTGCTGTGAATGGTTCCCTGGATCTGTTCGTTCGTTAGCGCGGCGGCCGCGTGCTTGGTGCCGAGGTCTCTGGCGGTCTCGAACTGATTGCCTGACATGGAGTCTCGCAGGATCTCGCAAAAGTCCGCGGCTGAATTGCCGGCGCCGGCCTTGTTCAATCCCTCGGCAAATCCCTCAAGAAAGTCGTCCCGCAGGCTGCTGCGCGTCTCATACAGGCTCCATACGACGGCGTAGTCAGGCAACTCCCCTGCGGCGTACTGCCCTGCGACCTCTCGTCCCTTCAAGTAGGAAGGCGTGAAAGTCCCCTCCGGCGTCATGACAATTTCCTCGGCCTCATCGCATCCGCCACACAGGCCAAGCGGGAACGTGATCGAACACGTCACAATGACAAAGGCAAGCAGACGATTCATATCTGTACTCCCCTACAGCTACACGTGGGCATTACTTCGACGCGGATTCCCAGTCCATCGGGGGCGTGGTCGCCAGGCGGTTCAGCCGCTCGCGCTGGGACAGCGGTAAGCCAGCCAGAACTTCTCGCAAGGTCTGGACATCAAACTGACTCAGCCCCTTCGCCTTGGCCGCGTCATTAGCGAGCGAGGCAATTTCCGTGAAGATTCTGCCCTCCCGAGTCTTGTCCAAAGGTGAGGCACGATACTTGCTCAAATCGATTTCGTTGCGAGAAAATAAACGATAGTGCGCTTCGATAAGGCTGGCGAGGTAATCGGCGAGCGATTTTTCGCTGCTGATCCAGGGATAACCCGCCACGTCTTGAGGATAGACCGTCAAGATCCGCAACGGCTCTGCTCCGGGGACGGGACTGCGCACATAAATGGCAACATGCCGCGATATCGTGCCCTTTGTCCGGGACCGAAACGCGTTCCAATCGTCGTCAGCCACTTCGATACGAGCTCCATGGTCCATGAGCGTCCAGGCATGAACCATACGTTCGGCAACGCTCTTGGCCCTGGCCTCGGCATGATTGGAGGCATCCGGCGGACTTTCCCGGTAATGGGCACCAGAATACTGGAGCGCCAGAATAGGAACAGAAGCCTTCCCCTCTCTCAACTGCATCTCAAATCCCAGGTGGACGAGCTTCTGCCCCACCCTCAAGATCTCTCCAGACACGTCATCGATGGCAGCCGTGTATTCGTGAAGCCCGATTCTCGATGCGGCTGACGCACTTGAAACCAGCATCGCCAGCATCAGGGCAACCATCTTCCAGGACACTCTCTTTTCGCCCATTTCCCACACCTTTCATGAACAGGCCAGCTGACGTCCTAAACACAAGCGACCGGACACCGGACGTCCATTACTCTACATCCACTCGTACCCAGATGCAAGATGCTGTACGAACGCTAAATCAACACCGCATCCCTTCCGGGGCGGGCCCTCTATTCACCTATCGGCATCCCATGGCTGATGACTGCACTCAAAGCCCGACGGGTCTGGGCCAGCCTTCGCCCTTTCTTGGTCCGATAGCGTAAAGCAACTGCCTCGGCTCTGCAATTTCGGCTTTGCCTGCAAACAAGGGGGTCCGTCGTGGCATCCCTATCGATGCCCGATTATACATCCTGCGAGTTCTTCCCGGCGGAATACGATAACGGTGGCCCGACGAACAGCCGATGAACCGTCCAGAAAACGTAGTGTCGTGACGACGGACAAAACGGAGACCTTATGAACGGACAGCCGCTCAAGGTTAGTCTTCCTGGGGCTGCCTACCAGCGCGGGCAGAGGTGGTGGTGGCGTGTGAAGCTGCCGGGCGAAGATAAGCCGCGAGCCAGGGCGTTAAAGCCCGAGGGCCAGAAGGCCGCCACGAAAGACCTACAGACGGCCGCAAAGGTCGCTTTCAAGCTGTGGGAGCGAGCTGTCGAAGAAGAAGCGCAAAGGCGCGTCCGAATAGATGCTGACGAGAAGATATCCCGACTCAAGGCCAAGTTCCTGCAAAAGATGCACGACGTCTCTCAATTGGTCAATGGTCTCGCTGATAAGGAGGGAACAGGAGTCCAAGAAAGAGTCGACGGAAACGTCCTTGCAGCAGGGTCTTCCTACGAAACTGAAGAAACGGGGATCTGCGACTGCTGCGGGACCCGTGATGTGCCGGTGACCTCACTCCAGGCAATCGACTCCGGTCAATCGCTCTGCCCCGACTGCCTGACGGCACTCAGAGAGGCCGCTGGTAGCAATGCACCACACGAAGCTGAGCACACACGCTAGGAAATAGGTCATCCTGTTCTCACAGAGATTGCCTGAGTATGAAGACGATAGCGGTCATCAATCAAAAGGGAGGCTGTGGAAAGACCACGACCGCGGTGAACCTGGCGGCGGCTATCGCGGAACGACACAAGCGTGTGCTGCTCGTTGATCTGGATCCCCAGGCGCATGCGACGATCGGCGTTGGCGTGGATCCTGACAGTCTCGACGACTCCATCTACGAGGCGCTCGTTCAGCCCGACACGGGCTTGTCCGAAATCCTGGTTCGAACACAAACGGAAGGCCTATCGCTCGCGCCCGGAAGCGTTTTCCTGGCAGCGGCGGACATTGAACTATCCCGGGTGCCCGCCCGCGACCTGGTGTTGGACAGGCTCCTGGCGAGCGTCCAAAGCGAATTTGACGTGTGCATCATGGACTGCGCCCCTTCGTTCGGACTCCTGACGATCAATGCCCTTGCAGCAAGCAACCGCATAATCGTGCCGGTGCTGGCTCAGTACTACTCGCTGGAGGGGCTCCGAAGAGTTTTGGATACGATCCATTTGATTCGAGAGCGGGCCTACCCACATGCTGCGGAACGGCCCAACATTCTGCTCACCCTGGTGGACGATCGGACAAAGGTAAGTAGGCAGATTCAGCAGCAGGTGCGAGAGATTTTCGGGCCCCTGGTCTTTGAGACAGTAATCCACAACAACGTCAGGCTTTCCGAAGCCCCCAGTGCCGGGCAGCCCGTGTTGACTTACGCGCCTCACAGTAGAGGGGCAGTAGAACACAAAAAGCTGGCATCCGAGATCCTGGGAGATTCTACGCCCGTCGAGTTGAGCAACCAGGTTCCTGTCAGAACGGGGCTCCAAAAGGACCTGTTCGCCCTCTTCAGCGACATCGAGCCAGTGAAGGCAAGTCCGGCCGACGACGTGGAAGCGGCCAAGACAAATGCGGACACGGTCGATGATACCGCCGCAACCCCTGACACCCATACTCTGGCTCCCCCGCCCCCGACTGACTTTCCGTCTGCGACATACCGCCCCCCGCCCTCGCACGAATGAGCAACCCAAGCGCGCCGGCGGCCGGAGGCGAATGAAAGAAGAACTGTTCGATCCATCAGGCACCCGACGGGGAGTCTGTATCTTTGCCCTGGTCAGATTCCCCTAACAGGATATTCATCGTACTTGCCAGTTTCTCAACTCGACTCCGGGGCTGCTTGGGACGCCCATCTTTTGGCGCGGATTCAGGCGACTCGGCAGGCGCCAACAAGGTCTGCCGCTGTATATCGTCTTGCACCGCGGTGACCGTCTGGTCGTTGCCCGTGTTGCCATCTGCTTCCTCAGCGAGATCGGATGCGTCGACTTGAGGTCTGGGCGTTTCGGGCGACCACAGTTGCGAAAGGACCTTTGCGATCCGATTGTGGCCTCCGGGGCTGGCCGCCTCACGACACGCGAATCTCAGCCGGTCGATGGCTCTGTCCAAGTCCCTGACAAAGGTCCAGGGCAATTCCCCGGGAGCCCATCGCCCCTGATTGTTTCTTGCCAGGCGAAACAGATGCTCCCTGGCGGCGCGGCATGTCTGGTGGGCGTCAAGCCGATCGAGCAACTCGTCTACCTGTCTGCAAATGGTCTCAAGCCGGTCCCCCTCGGCACGGTCCACCACCCAACGTGCCCCTGACTGTCCAAATAGATCGACAATCCGCTGGTATTCGCCCGTCTCATACGACCACGTCTTGAAGAGCAATTCTTCATAATCACATGGGAGCGCCGCGACGGCGAGGGTCCACGACCGCTCCTTCTTCCCGGCGCCGGGCTCCGGCACGTAGGTGCAGGTAAGCTCTCCAGATTCAGCGCTGGTACCAACGGTCAGTAAACCGAGAGTCTTGCCGCGGGCGACATAGCGACGGAGCCGAGACGGCTGCCAGCCGACATCGTCGCGCATCGTATAGGGCCCCTTCGCCACAGACTGATAGACAACCGTACGGCGAACTCGACTCAGCAGACAGGTCAGTACCCGCACTTGTTCGTGCAGGTGGGTCGCCGGGTCCAGTTGCGCAAAGAAGTCAGCGAGGGCCGCGATGAGATTCTCCAGGATCCGGAGCGAATGCTGGAACAGCCGGCCCGATTCAGCGGTGCTAAGCAGGTCAGCCAGAGTCGTCTGCTGCTCCTCGGTCGGCTTCGTATGAGAGGGCTCATCATCAGCAAGGCACTTCAAGAGACCGTCAGAGAACTGTCCGATCTCCGACGCTGTGGTTATTCCCGACTGCTCCAGGACCTTGGCCCACAATCTGAACCACTTGGCCTGGCCTGTCAGGTCAGTTCCGCGATCGCTCGCGTGAAAGCCCTGTGCCGCATAGTCATGATTATGCGGGACTTCAGAGTACAGCGTGTCGAACAGCGTCGCTAACGCAGGGTTCTTCTTGAAGATCCCGCTCGGGGTCTCACGTTCGGCTGCCAGCAGAGAAGATAACAAGAGGCCACAGCGAGAAAGGATCCGGAAGGCATTCTGCTGGAGTTCCTTACGATGACGGCCGAACCTGAAATAGTGCTGGAGCTCCTCCAGCGCCGCTTCCATCGCCACGGCGGCCTCTGCCAGGAATTCTGTCCTATCTGGTATCGACTGCGATTTCATTCTCACCTGCCGAAAAACGGCCGACAACACGGTCGCCGCGCATAGTGCTTCTGGTATTCTCTATCGTCAGATCGGTAAGCCCTGTGAATCAGAAAGAAGCAGATGTCGCAGTGTCTCCCGCCCCGCCTGAACAGGAACTGAAAAGGCCGCCGCAACTGTTCCGAATGCCCGGACACACTCTGCGGCCAGCCCAGGGGATTCCGCCGAAATCCCGCCTGGCGGAGGCATAAGACCAATGTCC
>CP070782.1:239320-243256 GCA_020346325.1 Phycisphaerales bacterium | reverse complement strand
TTCCTGACCGATGATCCCAATGTGACCTTGACCTGTGACCCCAGCCAGACACAATGCACGGTTCGCGTGGGAACAGGGGATACATGGCCAGCCGGTTTGGAACAATCCATCGGCATTGTGGTCTACCCGGTCGCTAAGCAAGGTCCCGATGTTCTCGAACAAGTCATCCGCTCGGAGTTGGCGCCGATGGCGATTACGGCCCAACAGACGAAACCGGTGGTCGAGGACCTGCCTGTCACTTATGATCCCCGACACGGATGGTACACCATTGCTCTGCGCAACGATCAGTGCGGCGATTACACCCAGAGCGGCAACGATCGCATGGAGCAAGTCGCGCTGCGTTTGACCAATCCCGACGAGCATGCCCGCCAAGTACGGCTGAACTTCGCGAAAGACGGCAAGGTCTGTTCGGTCACGGGACTCTCAGCCATGCTGTGTGATAGCGATCTCTATCCGTTGGGCGTCCCCATACAGATCTCCAAGAACTGGCACGGCCAAGTGTCGAGTCATCGCTTCGCAGGTGCGTGGTACCATGGACTGACCATGCTTACAGTCCCGCCGCGCAGTACGTTGGATCTGGTGTATCGAAGTGTGAACGGCCATTGGGGCGGCGTCGCGGCCGCATCGCACGCCCAGTTGTGCCTGGTCGGCTGGGGAAGTCACCAGCTCTGGGACGAGGCCGCCATCGGCGCTTGGGGCGAAAGTCTCTGTTTCGAGCCCGACCAGGGCCAGATCGGCGGCGCGGTGTTGGATAGTCGCCCGTTGATGGTGGGTCGTCGGTGGCACTGGACGAACAATGTCGGTGGCGCTGACTTTCTGGTCTATTACGATGCCTCGGGACAGAAACAGTGGAACAGCCGCATGAAGACCATGTATCGGCGCCACTGCCCCAATCTGACGGAAGTTACCTATGCTGGCCGGTCGGCGGACGCCAAAATCGATCTGAAGTACACGGCGAGCCTTTTCCGAACGGATGATATCGTGCGCGGTGTCTATCGCTTTCGATATGACGTACGCGACGTCGTAGATTTCGATCGACTGGTGTTGTTCCAGTGTGGAGCAGATCACTACAGTTACACGGGCGAACGACTGTTCGCACGTGGAAACGAACAGGGCCTCGTCCAGGAGTGGCAAACTCAGTGGGGAGGGAATGTCTGCCGAACCGATCCCGTCGAACTCGAGGGGCGAATCCCCTGGCTGTCCATGCATGATGCAGTGCCCCGCGAAGCCGGAGCCATCACGGCGAACCGAGGCTTGATCGTTCGACATTGGAACGCTGTCTTGGGAGGACAACCGGCCCAGCCATGGGTCGCGGAGCGCGGGGCCAGGGTGCGCGGGGTCGATACGTCTCTGGTGGACATCCTGCCCCCGGCCGGCGTGACTCAGTTGTTGTCCGGCGACTACGTGGAAGGGGAGATTGTCCATGCCATCGTGCCGCAGTACGCCTCGGACTACTACGGGCCGAACGTTCAACTGACCGCCGCTTTGGACAAGCACGAGAACACATGGGGGATGATTCACCGTGAAGCCATCGGCAACGATCTGGATATCAGCGTGGCCAAAGGCATACTTGAGCAGGTATATCCGATTCGCATCAATGCCTCGGACGGCGCCGAGTTCGTCGTCACCGCGGGACTCGGTTACGTACCGATGACATTCAGTGGACTGCCCGATTACCGCAAGCACGTCTTGCAACAGAAGGTCGATGATGCCTGGGAGGCGGTAGATCAATCGGTTCATGGTCGTGATTTCTGGCAGACCGATTACGACGCCGAAACAGGAACTTGGGAGATGACCTACACGGTGCCACTGGATCGCCCCGACGACGTCCGAACGCCAACAGAGTTCCGCTTCCTGAAGGACACGGACTGAATCATCGAAGCTAGACTGAGATCAAGATCAGAGAGCAGAGCTCCATGGCCTGCCACCGCCCCCGGCTCAGTCATCGCTTGCACCAGGAAGCTTCAGGTAGTACTACTCAATAGGTGACTCTCTCCAAACTTATGTGGAGATGAAGCGCAAGGAGCAATGCAATGATGGATAGAAGAGACTTCCTGCGAGCCGGTTTGGCCTTTGTCACTGGCTGCTCCCTGGATAGCCATCTCGCGCTGGCCCAGGGAGTTCCGGAGGCACCAACGAGACGAAGGCCCAACATCATCTTCATCTTTGCCGACGACTGGGGCTATGGAGATCTCGGCATCCACGGCAGCTCGTTCTGCAAGACGCCCCATCTCGATCGCATGGCCAAGGAAGGAATTGACTTTCAACAGTTCACGGTCAACAATCCCGTCTGCTCGCCCAGTCGCACAGCCGTGATGACCGGGCAGTTTCCAGCTCGGCATTGCGTTCACCAGCATTTTGCCTCCGTGGAACACCATGAGAGAGCCGGAATGCCGGATTGGCTGGACCCGAGACTACCGCTGCTTCCCAAGCTCCTCAAGAAAGCTGGTTATGTCACTGGACATTTCGGTAAGTGGCATCTCACGAACCGCCATATTCCCGATGCGCCGTTGCCCACTGAATACGGGTACGATGAATACGGCGCGTTCAACATTCCCGGCGTACAGATCAGAACTGCCGAGACCTGTCCTCGGGCGATCGACTTTATCCGTCGCCATAAGGACCGGCCTTTCTTCGTGAACGTGTGGCTGCACGAAACGCATACGCCGCACTACCCTCAGCCGCGATACCTGGCCCAGTTTGAAGACCTCAACGAACAACAGCAGGTCTATGCGGCGGTGGTAGCCGAAGCCGATGCCGGCATCGGGTCCATCCTGAAGACACTGAAGGAACTGGGTCTCGACGAAGAGACGCTGGTGATCTTCTCCTCCGACAATGGGCCGGAACGGACCGGCAAGCGGAAGGCCACTGACGACAACTCGACGGGGCCTGGCCTGGGTACTTACTACTCGGTCGGACAAACGGGAGGTCTCAAGGGACAGAAACGCTCGCTGTTTGCCGGCGGCATTCGCGTTCCCTTCATCGCCCGCTGGCCGGGCGTCATTCCGCAGGGCCGGGTCGACCGGAATTCGGTGATTACGGCCGTCGATCTCTTCCCTACGTTCCTCGAACTAGCGGTAGAGCACTCCCCCGTCGGTCTCCAACTGGACGGTCAGAGCATCGTGGCGGCGCTGAAAGGGCAGGCGTTCGAGCGAACACAACCCATTTGCTGGGAGTGGCGGGGCGGCCATGGACCGCCTCATCTCTGGCCCCACCTGGGAATTCGTGACGGGAAATGGAAACTGCTTCTGGGCTTGGAACGGAAACGGATTGAACTGTACGACATTGAAGCCGACTGGACGGAGACAACCAACGCGGCGGGAGCCAATCCTGAGGTTGTGAAGGTGCTAACGAGGAAAGCGACGGCCTGGAAAGAATCTCTACCTACGGAGCCGCCCACCCATTGTTTCTCGAAATTGCGAACAGAACAACGCAAGTAGGCGAAGATCGATGCCTACTATGAGTGCACTGGAAGGATTGGAATTCAAAGGAATGGATGCAATAAGACGACCGAGGCTTGTCTGTGCTGTAATGGCCTTATTCCTGCCCGGGCGAATGATGGCGGACGGGTAGTATCAAGAATCTTTCGCACTTTTGGGCGTCTTCACGGTCCGGACGTGTTCGGCGTACCGTTGCAGAATGTCCCCTATCTTCGTCCCGGTGGGGAGCGGGGTCTCTTCGCCCCGGTGGAGGGCTGATTCCAGTTGCCTCAGTTTCTCCTTGGCAATCTGGAGGGAGGCGGTGTTGAGACTGATTCTCTTTTGCCTTCGGCCGACATAGTATTGGGCGTGCCTGTCAAGCGCCAATGAGACCACCCCGGGCACCGGCCCTATGCTCTTGAGTGACATACAGTTACGCCCCCGCGGCTCCACGCTGGCATTGTGCTCCCTTGAGACGCTACAATGCCTTTCGAATCGGCGTCCGTCGCTCTATGAA
>CP070782.1:236258-239220 GCA_020346325.1 Phycisphaerales bacterium | reverse complement strand
GGTACCTTTCGGTACAGTGGTTTTCAAGACCACCGCCTTAAGCCGCTCGGCCACTGCTCCGGGTAGGACGAGCGTCTCGCTCGTCTCACGAAAGGGGCTGCCCCCTTCGAGCCCCCATTCTACGCATCGGCGGGCGGATTGCAAGCCACTGCTCCCATCTCCATTCCTCCTCGGTCCGAGAAGACAAAAAACTTTTTCGCCAGGACGCGGCTTTAAGGTTGACAATCCATAGTATGCAATACATACTATGTTTTGCATACTATATTGGCCTTGTGGATTCGGGAGGTCATCATGAAGTTCGAGAGCCAGTTATTGAAGGGGATCGCCCCGGTGGTGGTGTTGGAGATTCTCTCACGCGGCCCCATGTACGGCTACGAGCTGAGCCAGGCCATCGAGCAGCGCAGCAGCGAGATCCTGACCCTGGGCAAGGGCACGCTGTATCCCTTGCTCTACAACCTCGAAGCCAAGAGGCTCGTCAAGGGCAAATGGGAGACGAGTGACTCGGGTCGCAAACGCCGCTACTACGCGCTGACGGACAAGGGGCACCGGCAGCTTGCCCGGCAGAAGGCGGAGTTGATTGAATTGACCAAGGGGTTGGACGCGGTTCTGGGCGGCGCGCTGAAGCTGGCGTTCTGAGCGGGGCCTGTGGCGGAGGTCTGAATCATGGAGAGGCATCCCGATCGACAGTCGCACGACATCCTGCCGGCCTGTGCCATCGAGTACATCGGCCGGGTAACGAAGAAGATGCGCTACCGTCGCCGCGCCCGCGCGGAGGTGGGCGCGGAGTTGACGGCGCACTTCGAGGATGCCCTGGCCGATTGTGTCGACGCCCGGCAGCGCAGCGCCCGGGCGCGCGAACTGATTGAGCAACTTGGTGATGCCGAGCTACTGGCTGTCCTGTGTCGCCGGGCGAAGAAGCGCTGTCGCCCGCTCTGGCGCAAGGTGCTCCTGCGCAGCGCGCAGGGCGTGGCGGTGTTTCTTCTTTACTCTTTGCTGTGCTCGCTGCCTCTGTTTGTGGGCAAGCCCACGATCCGTGTCGACTATGTGCAGTGGCTCAATGAACATTGGCGGCCCGCAGACGAAACGGCAGACAACGCCGCCACTTACTACAAGCAGGCGATGGCGCTCTACGTCAAGCCGTCCCAGGGACTCAAGCGCAAGGTGGAGACCTCGTCGCCTGAGTTGGCGGATTATGACGATGTCGAACTGGGGTTGCTTTCCGCCTGGTTGGGCGAGAACGCAGCGGCGTTTGCCACACTCAGGAAAGGGGCCGCGGTAGCGCATTACTGGCCGGTTTACGAGGTTAACGAGCCGGATCTGAGGAATCCGAACTTCTTGGGCTGTGCCATGGAGGCACTGACCGGTTACCGGCATCTGGCATTTGCCTTGAATCATGAGATCGCTCGCGCCGTTCGGCAAGGCAACTTGGAGGACGGGCTCGATGATTGCCTTGTCGTCCGACGCCTCGGGCGGCATCTGCAGGGCCGGGGCCTTCTGGTGGAGCAGTTGGTCGGAATTGCATTGGAGCACTTGGCCTACACGGCGTTGCTCCGCCTGCTGCATGATGAGCCGGACGTTGAGGCACGGACGTTGGTTCGCATACGAGATGAGCTGCTAACCCTGCGGAACGAGCAGCGCTGCGCCGTCAGTCTGGACGGTGAGAAGGCCTTCTGGTATGACGCGATCCAGCGAACCTTCACCGACGATGGCGAGGGCGGCGGATATGCCCTGCGCGAGGGACTTCCCTACGCCGTGGGCGACTGGCGCGACCTGCTCGCGGTATTCACCTTCGATTATCCCGACCGACGTGAGACGCTGGTGATGGTCGAGGAATTCTTCGAGCGTATCCAGCAATCACTGAGCGTCGCGCCCGGCCAGGACGACGCATCGGCATTCGATCAGCAAGACGATCCAGCACTGGGTAGTATGCTCCTTTCTCTCTTGCCTGGCGCCTACAGCCGCGTGAATCGGCAGGCCTCGGTGCTCAAGACACACGAAGCAGCCGCCCTGGTGATCGTGGCGCTACTGTCTCACCGGAGCGACAGGGGACGATATCCCGCCAGCCTCGGAAAGCTGGTCGAGACGGGCTACCTCGCGCAACTGCCCCAGGATCCCTTTCGTGGCGGTCCGTTCGCCTACGAAGTTACGGCCGACAGCTTCCTCCTCTACAGTTGGGGCGAGAACCTGACGGACGAGGGAGGCATCCAGGGCGTCGACGGACGCGGCAAGCCTCGCATCTGGGCCGACAACGGCGACTGGGTCTTCTGGCCGCCTACGGCCGGCGACCGTTGATTCCGGCCGTCCTGACACCATCGCCGTTACCATCCGGCCAAGCCTTCCACCAGCAACTGCGAAACGAAAGAATTCCAGTCGCGTTAAGCGCATGTAGTCCGTCGAGCGTCTATGTAGATGGCACAGGAGAACAGTGCCGGTCGACGGATGGTCCGCGGCGGTCGCGGTTCAAAGGGCAATGAGAAGATGTCATTTGAAAGGTGCCGCAAATGCGTGGGTTGAAGATCTGTCTATGGATTGCCGGGATCGGGTGCCTGGCCTCGGTTGTGGGGCTGGTTCTGCCCCTCTCGGCCTGGGAAGGCATTACCAAGGCCTTCGGAATCGATTCACTTCCAAATGCGCCGGAATTCATGTATGCGGCGCGCCTGCTGTCAGCGACGTTCGCCGTCGTGGGGGTGTTCCTCATCATACTGGCCCTGGACCCGTTGAGATACGGCGTCATGGTCCCGTTTGCGGGAGTATCCGCCATATGTCTCGCGGTGGTCTGTGGAGTTGCCGGTGCGGTGGCGGCCATACCGACGTGGTGGTACCTCGGTGATGCGCTCGGTTGCCTCGTTCTCGGGGTGCTCATACTGCTGTTCTGGCAGTGGGCGAAGCCGGCCGTCCCCACGGTCAGCTGAGGTATGACTGAAATGTCTCTCGGAAGAGACAGGAGGTAGAACCATGAACG
>CP070782.1:223274-236158 GCA_020346325.1 Phycisphaerales bacterium | reverse complement strand
TCTCACTGCTCCCTGCCTCCTTTCCAATGGTCGGCAGAAGCCAACTTCACCGCATCGGTGGATTTGCGGGACGGGGCGTACCCCATCAACCCCCTTAGTATACCACATCACCGACCGAATCGAGCGCCGTGCAAGCGAATTTGTCGCGACGGTCGCCTAGCCAAAGGCATCGCGCAAGAGCTTGAGGCTCTTGGGTATGGCGGTCTGGTAGCCCTCATTGCCTTCGAACTCAAGCGAAACGTAGCCTTTGAAACCAGCCTTCTTCATGATCCGGGCGATGCGCGGATAATCCAAATCCAGCGTGTACCAGAGCCCGCCACCGTAGTAGGTCTTGGCCTGCATGAAAACGGTCTGCGGCGCACACATTTCCAGCTTGTCGTACGGCTCTTCCAGGAAGTTGCCGGTGTCGAGCAACACCTGGAGCCACGGCGAATCGATCGCATTGACAATACGCAGCAGGCCTTCGGGTGTTCGGGCCAGGCCCCAGTTATTCTCGAGGCCGAGAATCACGCCGCACTCCTCGGCCTTGGGCAGGCACTTCTCGATACTGTCGATTACCCACTTGAAACCGTCCTCTTCGGTGTAGCCGGGCAGAACGGGCTCGATGCCGCGATTGGCCATCAGATCGTCGAAACTGCGCGTCGTGCGCCAGCGACCGGTGTTGAGTCGAATGATCGGAATGCCGAGTTGGTAGGCAATCTCGATCTGCTCGATCGTCAGATCGATGTTCTTCTGCCGCATCGCCTGGTCGGGATAGACGTAGCCCTGGTGCGTGGACATGCAACACAGATCCAAGCCATTGATCAGGGCATGATGTTTGATTTTGTTCAGAGCGCCCTTGCTCTGATCCTCCATTTGGACCAGCAGAACATCCACGGCATCGAATCCCATCCGCGCGGCTTCGTCGATGCACTTGACAATCGGCATCTTCATGCCTTGTTTGAAGCGCCAGAACGAATAGGTCGATACAGCGATCGGGTTGCCCCGTTCGGCCCCTTTCTTATCCGACGCGGACGGTTGCGCCAGCGCCGGGTTGGATACGGCCGTCCCGGCCAGTGCGGCGCCGGCCCCGGCCAGAAACGCCCTTCGGTTCACTGCCTCCATCGGTCCCTTCCTTTCAGATAGCAGGATGTCGTTTTTGCGCTGCACGTGAGCGTGCCACATTCTAGGTCAGTTGCTCGGGTCTGACAAGCTCTCCGGACCGCACCTGGGCCGCCAATTGCATGAAACGCGGCAAGGCATAGTCGAAGAACTGCCGGTAGCTCTCGCAGAAATAGCTCTCGCGGCCGTAGTCATTCTTGTCGAACGGGGCGCGGTCCTTCATGCACCCGCCCCGGCACGTCGCCAGATGACGACAGACGAGACACTTGTTGCACAGGTTCTGTTTTTTGCGGGCGAAAGTCCTCTTTTTGGCGCTGGCCGCCAGGGTCTCGATGGGCGTCTCGAAGATGTTGCCCAGGTACCACTCGGGGTCGACGAAGAAATCGCACGGATAGACATCGCCCGTGTGTTCGACAACGACGTACTGGCTACACTGCCGGTCGAAGGTGCAGATGGTATGTCGCCCGCCGACGCAGTGGGTGAGGATCGAATCGAAGTCCCGAATGCTGAGCCGTTGCGGACCGAAATCGACCCAGCGATCGAAGATGCGGCACATGAAGTCCCCGTACTGCTTCGGTGTCACGGAGAAGTCCGCAATCTCGTCGGTGTCCGGGTCGACCTCCACGCACGGAATGAACTGGAGATAGCGCATCGGCAGATCGACGAGGAAATCAAAGACCTCGTCGGGATGGTCGGCCGTGAGCTTGTTGACCAGGCTGAGCGTATTGTACTGAACGTCGAACGCCTTCATCCGCTCGATGGCGCTCATCACGCGGTCCCAGGTGCCGTGGCCGCCGAGGTCCAGGCGGTAATGGTCGTGCAGTTCCTTCGGCCCGTCGATGCTGACCCCCACGAGGAACTTGCTCTCGCGCAGGAACTCGCACCAGGCGTCGTTGTCCAGCAGGATGGCGTTGGTCTGGAGGGAGTTACCCACCTCCTGTCCGGCCACGCCGTGGGCCTTCTGCAACTCGACGGCCCTTTTGTAGAAGTCCGGACCCATCAGGGTCGGCTCGCCCCCCTGCCAGGCAAAGCCCGACATCTGGAAGCGCAGCCTCATGTAATCCGTGACGAGTTTCTCCAGCACCTCGTCGCTCATGCGCTGGCGGCCCTGGCCGATCTCCGGCGCCCGGCACTTATAGAAACAATACTGGCAATCGATATTGCAGTCGGAACCCGACGGTTTGATCAGAAGCGTGAATGGCTGCATTACTTCTCTTTCCGATTCATACGAGCGAAGAAGGTCCTCGACCTGTAGCACCTGTCATCCTGAGCGACAGCGAAGGATCTGGGTACGATGCATGAACGCCCCGCAGACAATTCCCCTCTCAGCCCAGATGCTTCACTGCGTTCAGCATGACAAGGGTGGCACACGTCGAATGTTCCTCTAGGGCCTCACCGATTCGATTTTCACTGTCCACGTATCCTTGACCGGAGGCTTGTGGGTCTTGAGAAGAATCCGCGTGATCTTCTCGGGCCAAACCGAACGGAGGCGCCCGTCCTCGACCTCAATCACCTCGGTCGTAGCGAGCAATTTTCCTTCATCATAGCGTATGCGCGCCGCCGGTAGGCGCGGCGCCGGTCCAGGTGAACTGATGGGGGAATCCCACAGCCTCAGACTACCCGGACGTTCGACCTCCACGAAACACGGCGTCATGAGGCTCAGCGTCATCTCCCCGGCGGGCTTGGTCAACACATAACCGTCGGTCAGGGTCACAGCCTCGCCCCGGTCGAGGCGAATCGTGCGCTGCCACGACTCGAGGTTGGCCTCTCTGGGATACGCGCCGGCGATGTCGAGCTTGAGCTGGGCGTATTGGTCGTCCATTGCATACTCAACATCGCGAGCGGCGAACTGCCGGCCCGGCACCTGCATCACACCATCGATCGTCGGCAGGCTGTGATAGGCCGACTGCATGGTCCAGATTTCGTACCGCCGCGAACTGAACGTCTTGCGGCTGTAGGTTTCGACGCCGATATCGATGATCATGGGCCGGCCGTTCAGGTACACGATGAAATTGCCCACATCGTTGTGGTTGTGGCTCTCAGCGTTGTGCCCACCCTTGGCGGCAATGTAAAGGCCCGCCGTGCTGCCCGCGCGGTCGCGGGCCGTCATGACCTGAATGCCGTCCAGCCAGACGTCACGCACCAGCGGCAGCCGGGCCTCGGCGGCGGCGACCTCGGTGACGCCGAAGATCTCGGGCAGGTAACGTCCCATGCTGTAACTGCCACCGCCCTCGAAGGCCGACGCCAGGCCGCCTGATTCGACGAAGGCATGGGCACCAAAGGCAGCCAGGCGGTCGTCTCCAATGCGCCGGCCATAGCGATAGACCAGTGAATGGGGAATGCCGACCCGTGCCGAGGCATCGGCGAAATTGACGAAGTATCGGCCGGCGATGTGGACACGATAGATGTAACGGCCGATCTCCTTGACCAGCGACTGGTCGTAGACATCGATCGCGCCGTTGCTGGCGCTGTGGAACAGGTCCAGGCAATCGAACAGCGACGCGCCGGCCCGACCCCAATAACCCGGTCCTTCATCGCAGCCACCGTCGTCTTCGTAGGCGTCAAAGAAATGGTCGAGGCTGCGGGCGATCTTCGCGACCGCCGCGACGCGCCGATCCTCATCGGCTTCGATCAGCAGGGCCGACGCGAGCCAGTTCGAATTGCACCAGGGATTCCAGTTGTTGACGCGTCCGCCTCGGAATCCCATCCAACCAAAATCATCCCGCTCCAGGCACGGCGTCAGCACGCGGCGATCGATCTCCAGGGCAATGCGCGGGCGCACCAGAGGCGAGACCTTGTCGAGCTGTTCGCCCAGCAGATAGCTCGTCCAGGCCAAAGACTCGGAGGTCTCGGCCACGAACAGCGCCACGATCGGTTCGTCATCGTCGGGCAATCCCGATCCGGCCTTCTGCGCGCCGACGTGGGCGGGCACCCCCCAGAACGATTCTTCGCAGATGGCCCAGATGCCATTGACGATGTCGTCCAGGAAGCGTCCCTTCCCTTCGACGCACTCGGCGATGACCAGATCCGTCAGCGCCCGGCGGCGGCCGAAGTGCTCGCGCTCGTAGCGACTGCGATTGCCGTTGCGGGCGAACTCCAGAAACAACGTCGCCGGCAGTGTGGGCCAGTCATAGCCCAAGTATTCCTCGCCGTTGGCGAGCAGATCCTCCCGCACCTCTTGGGGCAGTTGTTCCCACGCCTGGCGCTCGCTCCACGTGGGCCAGGGATGCCACTGCTCCCGTGGGAGAATCAGCTGGGCGACCTTCTTCTGCGGATAGAGATCGGCGAGCTTGAAGCGTCCTTCGCGGCCGACCGTGACAGTGGGAAAGACAGTCGCCAGAAGCAACAGAGAGACTAGCGAGGCTGGTCTGGCCAAGGTTCGTCGTTCGTTCACGTTGACCTCCGTAGGTTCGATAGGTGATGTTTCGATCGTTCCCAGGCTGGCGTCAATAGACATACCCGGCGCGGAATTGGTGGAGCCGCGTGGCCAACTTCTGGACGAGTTCGGCATTCTCCGGTTTCTCGGAGATGTTCACATTCTCGTCCGGGTCGAGCTGCTGGTCGTACAGCATCCGCGCGACCCGCTCGCCGTCTCTGCCGATCCACTCGGTGTAGCAGTACCGGTCGGTCCGCACGGAATCGCCGGCGTGGAACCGGCTGTAGACCGCGTCCTTCCACGAACGATTCGGGTCCTTCATCAGCGGTACGAAGCTGCGCCCCTCGGTGTGCTTCGGGATAGATAGCCCCGCCAATTCGCAAAGCGACGGATAGATGTCCACGAACTCCGTCAGGCCGTCGGTCTTGATGCCACCCTTGAGTCCCGGTGTGCGAACGATCAGCGGAGCCCGCAGCGAGGTCTGAAAATGACAGTGTTTGCACCACAGCGTGTGCTCGCCCAGGTTCCAGCCGTGATCGCCCCAGAGCACGACGATGGTGTTGTCGCTTAGGCCGAGTCGGTCGAGCTCGTTTAGCACGCGGCCGATCTGGGCGTCGGTGTAGCTGGTGCAGGCGTAGTAGCCATGGATGAGCGTGCGGGCCATCTCTTCCGACAGCGGCCCCTGCTTCGGAATGGCGTGGTACGCTCGCAACTCGCCCCAGTTATGGATCGCCGCATCGGGCGCATCCTTCGGCCGATAGGGATTGTCCGCCAGGTCGATCTTGTCCCGCTCGTAGAGGTCCCAGTACTTTTTCGGCGCGTTGAACGGCAGGTGCGGCTTGACGAAGCCGGTCGCCAGAAAGAACGGCTTGTCCATGCGCTTGAGCCGGCGCAGATCGGAAATGGCCTTGTCGGCCGTCGTGCCATCGGCATAGGCGCTGTCAGCGACGTCGGCGCACTCGTAGGCGGGCCCAAGCCCGCGCTCGTTGGTTCTGGCAATCTTCTGATTCTCTGCCAGCAGGTACCCGCGCCCGCCCCACTCGCCTTTAGGGCGCCAGGCCCGCTCCGACCAACCGCCGGCGCCGTCGTCTCGATGGTGATAGACCTTGCCGTTCGAGATTGTGTAGTACCCGTGCCGGCGGAAGTGCTTGGGCAGCGATAGCGGCGCGCCCCAGTCGCGGTCCGCGTGGTGCAGATAACCTTTGAACGAGCGATCGCGCGTCGCCCGAATGCCCGAAAGCAGGCTGGCCCGCGACGAGCCGCAGACCGGTGTCTGGCAGAAGGCAGGATTGAACAGCACCCCCTCGGGTGCCAGCTTGTCGATGTTGGGCGAGATCATCTGCCGGTGGCCGTAACAGCCGAGTTGCGGACGCAGATCGTCGACCGCGATGAACAGAATATTCGGTTGGCGCGATTGTGGCGGCTGGGCAGACAACACGCCGGGGATCGTCAGGGCCAGGGCCCCCTGCCCCATCGTCCTCAAAAAGTCGCGTCGGCAATAACGCATGCAGTCTCCTCTCGAACTTGTGCAATGTCGAAGTCCTATTTCTCTTCTTCATCCTGCCGCGACCGGCCCACCACGTCGGCAATCGCAACGCCGGACAGGTCCCCGCTGATCATAACCGGGCGATGGCCCACGACGAAAGCCAACCGGTCCGGCACAAACTCGGCACGCCGATCGGCCCAGGCGCGAAATCCCCAGCGGGTCACATAGGGATCGTAGCCCACCTGCTGTATTCTCAGCATGCCGCCTGGATGCTCGGCTTTCAGGACCACCTGGCGATCCTGGTCGTCCGCAGACCAGAGCATCCAACAGTCGCGGCCGTCGCGGTCGAAATGCAAGCCACGCAAATGCTCGTCATCGGTCGTAAGCGAGTTGATATAGTGCCCTGCGCCCAGTAATTCGGAGATGTCGGCCAGCACGTGATAGGCCGGCTTGGGCGTCAGGTCGGGCCGGACCAGACCGAAATTGTCTTCGTTGTACTTGGGATTCCAGCCATCGTCCTGGAAATCGTACCACCACAATCCCTTGAACGCCGGCGACGTGCGGGCCAGCAGATACAGCCGTGCCAGGTAGGAGGCGGACAGTTCGGGATCGGTGCCCCCTTTGGTGACGTGCGTGGGCCAGCCCATTTCGGTGACATAAAAGGGAACGTCTGCCCCGTCGTTGTACCGGGCCAGCATCGCCTGAACATCGGTCATCCACGCCGAGCAGGCTTCGGGACCGCGCTGCGGGAACTTGTCGTTGTAGTTGTAGCTATGGATCGAGATGGCGTCGCAGTGGTCGAGGGCGCCGAGTTTCACGATGCCTTCGAGCCAGCCGCGTTTGACGCCGCCGCTGGTCGAACCACCCGCCATAACGATCGCGTCGGGGTAGGCGGCCTTGATGCGCGGATAGACGGCCTTGAGCAGCTTGACGTAATCGGCGGGCGAGCCCCCTTTGCGGTGCCGCTCGGGCAGGCCGATCCCGATATCCCACTCGTTCCAGACTTCGTAGAGACGCACATCATCGCCAAAATGGCGCACGACGAACTCCGCGTACCGGCAGAACCCTTCGATCGCTTCGGGCGAACGGGGCCGATCACCATCGTCGTAGAAGCGATTGGCGTAGTCGAGAATCAGCAGCACGTGCAACCCTTGCGCCGCGGCCTGTCGCACGTACTTATCGAAGCGCTCCGGCATCACGAGTTGGCCCTTCTCTCGCTCAATCGAGCCCCAGCCGACCTCATCGCGAATCGCATCGATGCCGGCTCCCTTGATGCTGTCAATATTCAACTCGACAATCCCCTTGCCCTGGCTGAAATGCGTGCAAGCTCCCACCAGAAACGACGGCGTCTCGGGCCCAGGTTGGGCCGTGGCAAGGGCGGGCCATGCGAACAATAGACAAGCTACGACGACGCGGAACATTCTGTCCACGGACACCTCCTGATATCAGATCCAAATCAGCGGTGCCATGATACCAGAAGCGCCACGGCACAACCATGCCTTTTCCAACGATGCAGTGTGCAGCGCTAGCCGTCGTCGGGATAGGACTTGCTGGCTTCGGGGGTGCCGCCGTAGGCGCCCATGTTGATGCGGGCGCCGTTGGGGGCCGGCTCGTCGTCGATGAGCGAGGCCGGATCGCCTGCGTCGATGCACGGACTCGTAACCTCGTCCAAAACCCAGCTCTGGCTTGCGGCGTCCCAATGCCCCGCCTGCGATTTCAGGTGGTAGTCACCCTCAACCGCGAGATCGTCATGGGAATCTGCGGGCGCCCCGTTCGTGTCCCAAGAGAAGGGTCCAACGAAACAGGGATCAGCATCGATATTGCCCGCGCCCGGCCAGTTGCCTTGAACAGCGCTGTAGGTCACGTGTACAGCGTTCTCTGGAGGGCTTAGCTCGTCAGGGCTGTTGCCCCACAGAATGCAGTTCGTCACCTTGCACGCACGGTAGATCGCCCCGCCTTCCTCGGCACGGTTGCCGTAGAGCGTGCAGTTGACGATCCTTGGGATACTGGTGCCATGACTGGATATCGCCCCGCCGCGCCGGGCAGAATTCTCCACGAAGATGCAATGAACCACGGTGGGATGGCCCCCGTCCCAACTGAACAGCGCCCCGCCATGACCGACCGTATCATGATTCCCCACAAAGCGGCAGTTGGTGATGATAGGGTCTGCCGCCTGCAGGTGAATGCCGGCCCCGCCGATCGGACCTCGACGTCGGATCGCGCCGCGCTGATAGCCGCCCGAGATGGTGAATCCGTCCAGGATCGTTGCTTCCGTGAGGTGGGTGCCGCGCACCACACAATAGCTGTTGTCAAGCACAGCAGGATCTGGTGGGTATCCGATACTCACGTCCACAGATGGATCATTACCCTCCAGATCGCCGCTGAGTATCGTCCCATAGAGCCCGACATGCCGCACATTGGGGTCAGGACTGCTGAGGCCGGCGTATCCACCCCTGAGCGCGACGCCGTCGACGAGCCGAAAGCTGGCTCCGGGGTTGCCGGACACAAGGCCGTCGCCCCGGTCGGGCTGGTACGTTCCCTGGGCAACCCTGATCTCCACCGGTTCGGTTGCCCGTCGTGCTTCCGCCAGGGCGTCCTGGAGGAACCGATAGGCGCTGGCCCACGAGGTGCCGTCCTCGTCCCCACCGGCGGCGTCCACATAGATCACTCTGGCCCGATTCGCGACCAGTGCGGCCGATGTCAGACGCCCTCGAATGCGATAACCGGTCGAGCTGGAATCTGCCGGTGTGCCTCCACGTGTCCCCATCATGTCGATGTCACGCATCGGCCAATCGGTAAGCTCCGGCGCTTTCAGAGGCAGTTCCGGTCCGGTCAGACCCAGCAGAGGGTGAGACGGATCCCCTTCACAGTAGGCGTCTTCAAAGCCAATCGAGATGGCGTCCACCGAAAGGCCGTCGTCAAGTGCCAGGTTTCCGAAACTGTCTAGCCAGAAGCGATCGTAGGTACAGCCAACACTGGACCCGTTGTTGATAGCGGTGACGACAAACTGAACGTCGTTGGGGTCCGTTCGAAACGTGTACTGGCCGACCTCCAGGAAGATGCCGCACGGCGCAGATGAGAACTCGTATCGGCCGCTGTATCGCGCCTGCGACAGATTGGGCGCCGACGCATTGTAGGCATAAGTCCCGTTGATGGCATCGCCGACTTGAACCTTCCCCTCCAGAAGACCGGTCTCATCCTGCACTTCTATGACCTCGGCCGTAATCGTCACCGTCACCAGCCGGGCATCGCAGGGGACGACCCAAACCAGCAGCCCAAGCAGACCGGCCAGGGCCAGCGCCAATATGCTGTTCCTCTCCATCGTGCGCTTCCTTTATGAATGACAACGGGTCCACACCGCCCCAGCCGGACACACCGGTCGCGGTCGTGACAAATCCGATCCGTGGGTGGCGAAGGCCGGCGGGTATGAAAAGGAAACGACGTATGATGACAGCAGCAATATATAGAGCTTCCGGCGCTCGCCTGCTTATCCTCAACTACGTCCTATTCTACTATTTTGTGCGGGGGAATTCAAAGGAATGCGAAGTGCAAAGGGTAAAAATCAAAATTGCGGAATCGCCGCCGTGCGGCGATCTTTAGGGGCGAATGATCATTGGCCCCTACCTCAATTCTGCATCTTGATGTTTGATCTTTGCATTTCTTCGTCAATCTCGGTGTCGGGTGAGCCAGTCGGTGGCCCATTGTCTGGCCTGGGCCTTGGTGTGGAGGTGGCCTTCGAGCTGGGCGATGTAGAGTTCCTCGGCCAGTTGGCCCACTTGCGGCCCAGGCGCAGCGCCCAGGCGGATCAGGTCATGGCCGTTGAGCAGGCGTCGGGGCTGGACGTTCACGCCGCGCAGCGACCGCACGCGGCGGCGCAGCCGGCCCAGAGCGGCCAGCGCGTCGCTGTCCTGCGCGGCTTTCTGCGTGGCCCGCTCCAGTTCGTAGAGGTCCAGGAAGTAAGGCTGAGCCAGGAGCTTCTTCAGCGAAGCGAGGGACATTTCATCGTCCAGCAGTCGGCGACGATGCGTCAGGAGGAAGCGCAGATGCTTGGTGAGGTCCCGGCTGAGCTTGAGGACCTGGCACTGGCCAAGGGCCTCCTCAGGCTCGCAATCGGCAAAAAGGGCCGCCAGTGCCAGAGCGAAATCGACACGCTTTCGCAATCGCCCCAGAACTTTGACACCGAATTGCGGATTGCGGGCCGCCGATCGCGGATTCGCCGTCGCCGCCAAGCGCGGAAAGATCGCACTCGCCAAGCCACTGTCGAAGAACAAGGCCGCCCCCTGCCCGCGGTTCGGATGCACCAGCATCATCTCCAACTCGGTAGCGATGCGCTCGCCACTGATCGCGGTAATCCGCGGCGCACTCTTCTTGATCGCGGCGAACGTCTTCGGCTCGATGGGAAAGTCCAACTCGGTGGCGAAGCGAACGGCGCGCAACATGCGCAAATAGTCCTCGTCGAACCGTTCGTCGGCAGCGCCGATAGTACGAATGAGCCCTCGGGCCAGATCAGCCTGGCCCTCGACGAAATCGAGGACTTCTTCCCGGAGCGGATCGTAGAACATGCCATTGATGGTGAAGTCGCGGCGGCTGGCGTCCTCGGCGGCGTTGGTGAACGTCACCGTCTCGGGATGGCGACCGTCCTGGTAACCGGTCTCAGCGCGAAACGTGGCGACCTCAACGGGTTTGGGCCGGGCCAGCACGATGACGACACCGAACTTGGCGCCGATCTCGAGCGTGCGCGGGAACAGTGCCATTACCTCTTCGGGCCGGGCATTGGTGGCGACGTCGTAGTCCTTGGGCCTTCGGCCCAGGAGCATGTCGCGTACGCAGCCACCGGCGAGCAAGGCCTGAAAGCCTTCGCGCTGGAGGCGCTTGACCACATCGATGGCTGCCTGCTTATTCGCCATGGCCTTGCACCTGATACAGAGCCAGCGTCATGCTGCCCCACTCACGACGGTCGATCACCTCGAACGAGCCGTAGGCATCAAGCAGGGTCCCGCCTCGCTCGGTACGGACGACGGCCACGCCCCGCTCGGTGACCTGATGGGCCAGCGTGCCCAGCAATCGATCGAGCAGCGAACCGGCGCCGGCCTCGTGGGTCCGGGCATAAGGGGGATCGACGAAAACCAGGTCGTGCTTCCGTCCCCCGGGCTCGACCGGCGCGCCGACGCGAAACGCATTGACGCGCAGCACACGGGACTGGGGGGCGAAGCCGGCCTTGGCGATGTTTTTATCGAGATAGGCAGCGATCTTGGGGTCCTGCTCGACGAACGTGACAAACTGGGCGCCGCGGCTAAGGGCCTCGAGCCCCAGCGAACCGACGCCGCTGAAGACGTCGGCCACCCGCTGATCAACGACGAGAGCGTAGTTGTGCAGGACATTGAAAAGCGATTCCTTGATGCGGTCGGTGACCGGGCGCGTGTCCTGGGTCTTGGGACACAGCAGCTTCATACCCCGCTTTGTACCACCGATGATGCGCATGCTGAGCCTGCCCTTGTTGCGATATCCGTCGCAGGGGCAGGCCACGGTGCCTGCCCGCCCCCGTCCGGCGACCCGGACGTCTCACAGTCCGAGACGAGGGGCAACCACGGTGGGTTGCGCCTACGGACATGCGCGACGAGGGGCCGGATGCCGGAGTTTCATTTGGCCCAATAGTCGATCACGAGCGCGTCGTCGAGATGCGGGCCCAAAAGGGCGCCGAAGGCCTGGTGCTCCGGGTGCGGGATGTAGATCGCCCGATCCGCTTCGCTGAGAAAGCTCACGAAGAAGCAATGCGTGAATCCCTTCTGCTTGTTCTCGACGCTGACGTCGGTGCCCCACTCAAAGTCGTAGATCGCATCGATTTTGCTGGGCAGCGCGCGAAAGGCGTTTTCGATCTTGCGAATGTCGGCCGGGTCGGTGCCTTCCTTGAACCTGAAGAGCACGACATGACGCAGCACCTGCTCCGGTTGCGCTGCGTAGGAACCCGCCTTCTCGTCGTCGACGCGCTTGGTCTCGTGAACGAAAACGCAACCGCCCAGTAATACCGCCAGCACTGTCAGATACAAAGTATTTCGAGCCATCCGTGTGGACCTCCCAAAACAGCCGTCAAGATTTCTTGCCTACGAACAAAGGAATTCTAGCAGGAGGCCACGACAGCGTCCATCTCAAACCGCAAACTGCTACGGCGGGACGGCCCGGTGCCAATATTGGATTGAAAGCATCGGAACATTCGGTATCATCTCGAATAGTCGTCCGAACCGCCTGTCAACGGAAAGGGAAGAACAATGATGTCCAGAAACCGGTTGTGGTTGATTGTCCTCAATCTCTCGCTGATGAGCCTGCCCAACGTTTGGGCGTTGGACGCCGCGTGGCGGGCCGAGACTGATGCCAGAATCAGAAAGATTCGTCAGCGTGACGTCCAGGTCCGCGTGGTCGATGCGCAGGGCCGGCCCGTAGCCGGCGCCCACGTCGATCTGAAACAAACGCGCCAGGCATTTCCGTTCGGCTCAGCCATGAGCGCGGCACTGCTGCGAAACGCCCAGTATCGGGACTTCTTCAAGGCGCATTTCAACTGGGCCGTCTTCGAAAACGAATCGAAATGGTACAGCAACGAGAGAAGGCCGGGACGGGACGATTACAGCCGTGCCGACGCAATGGTGCAGTGGTGCCAGGACAACGGCATTCCCGTGCGCGGGCACTGCGTCTTCTGGGCGCCCGAGAAATGGCAGATGCCCTGGGTCCGGGACCTGGGCCAAGGGGAATTACGCAAGGCCGTGGAGCGGCGTCTGGAGAGCGTCGTCCGGCACTTCCGGGGCAAGTTCGTGCACTGGGACGTCAACAACGAGATGCTGAGCAACCACTTCTTCGAGAACCACCTCGGTTCCTCCATCCGGCCGTACATGTTCGTGGAGGCGAACCGGTTCGACCCCGGCGCCCTGC
>CP070782.1:212597-223174 GCA_020346325.1 Phycisphaerales bacterium | reverse complement strand
GAAATCAGCGCCACCGATTCACCGAGTCCCGCCCCCATGATATAGCTGGTCGGGCTGAGCATTTCCTGCATGCCCGGCCCGCCCCGGGGGCCTTCGTAGCGGATGACGACGACGTCGCCTTCCTTGACCTTGCCAGCCAGGATGCCGTCGCAGGCCTCTTCCTGGCTCTCGAAGATAACCGCCGGGCCGCTGTGCGTGAGCATGGGCTTGGCCACGCCCGCGGTCTTGACGACGCTGCCGTTGGGCGCGAGGTTGCCATAGAGAATCGACAGACCCCCTCGCCTGGAATAGGCATTCTCGAGCGGATGGATCACCTCGGGGTCCTTGATCGGGGTCTCGGCGATGTTCTCGCCCAGCGTCTTGCCCGTAACGGTGAGGCAATCGAGGTTCAGCAGATTCGGGATCTTGCTGATCTCGTTGAGGATCGCGCTGATCCCGCCGGCCTTGTCCACGTCCTCGATGTGGATCTTGCTGGAGGGCGAGACCTTGCAGATATTGGGGCACTTCTCCGAGATCGCATTGATGTGGCTCAGGTCGAAGTCGATCTTGGCCTCGCGGGCGATGGCCAGGGTGTGCAGGACGGTATTGGTCGAGCCGCCCATGGCCACGTCCAGCGCCAGCGCGTTGTCCATGGCCTTGCGGGTAATCACGTCGAGCGCCCTGAGATCCTTTTTGACCAGCTCGACAATCTGGTGCCCCGCGGCCTTATAGAGATCCTGCCGTTTCGGATCGACCGCCAGGATCGTCCCGTTGCCGGGCAGGGCTATGCCAATTGCCTCGGACAAACAGTTCATCGAGTTGGCGGTAAACATGCCCGAACAGCTTCCCTGCGTGGGGCAGCCGGTGCGCTCGAGTTCCTTCAGATCCTCTTCGGTGATCTTGCCCGCGTTGTATTGGGCGACGCCCTCGAAGATGCTAATCAGGTCGACGGTCTTGCCATCCTTGGTCTTGCCGGCCGCCATGGGCCCGCCGGAGACGAACAGCGTCGGAATGTTCAGCCGGACCGCGCCGATGAACATCCCGGGAATGATCTTGTCGCAATTGGGAATGCAGATGAGTCCGTCGAAGCAATGACCGCGCACCATCGTCTCGACCGAGTCGGCGACGAGCTCGCGCGAGGGCAGCGAGTACTTCATACCTGTATGGCCCATCGCGACGCCGTCGCAGAGCGCAATCGTATTGAATTCGAACGGCACACCACCGGCCTCACGCACGGCCGCCGCCACCGCCCGGCCCACCTCGTTGAGATGGCAGTGGCCTGGAACGACCTGTGAGAAGCTGTTGGCGATGCCGATGAAGGGCTTGTCGAAATCCCCATCCTTCAAGCCGCACGCACGCAGCAGGCCGCGATGGGGTGCTCGCTGAAAACCTTTCTTGACGGTGTCACTCTTCATATCTGCAACTCCCTAACGAGGAAACCATTGGCGAATCCGAAAACCTAAAGTCTAACCCACGGCCGCGGCGGAATAAAGCGAAAACCCACCCGGCGCCGGGTCCGTCTGTAGCAGCAACCCCCCGTGGTTGCCCGGATTTACCGTGGTCAGCTTCCGTCGCTGCGGGCAGGCACGGGGGCCTGGCTGTACGCGATTCCGAATCCCCTCGCCAACTCCGCCATCGTGCGTACGAAAAAATCCTGGCAATCTCGAATTGCAGCTCACGAGGCCGACTCTGTCACCCCTGCGACAGGCAGGGGTCCAGGAAACATCGAAGCATCCTGGATTCCCGCCTGCGCGGGAATGACAGTGAGAGGGCAGGCCCACGGCGCCCGTGAAACCAGAATCCCGTTGCCATAAAACTTGCACAGACACCCGCCATCGGCAAACCTGCGCTTCGCTCCGGCTTGGGGCTGCCACCGGTCCCTCCGGCTGAAATCTGAGGTGTGAGGTCGCGGTTGCTTCCGACCACCAAGATTGGCTTTGTTTTTTCGCGCAAGCCTCATTTTCAGGCCAAAAACAGCCAAAATTGGCTTTGTTTGGCGCGAATGATGACACCGCGACGGCCCGATCCGAGCCTGTGAGCGGAAATTCCTGGTGTGGGAGTAGGTCTTCGCGGTTTGGCATTTCATGTCTCGCATGGGGCATGTCGTGTTTGATCCAGTTCTGTGATTGATCGTTCTTTAGTTATGGTACATCAAATTATATTATATGTCAAGTGAAATCTTGGCCCATCTCGGCCTCTACGAGAGTGTCTAGCTCGTTTCGGCCTTGAGTTACGTATGGCATCCCCCGATATCTCGAAAACGGGAGTCGAGGTCTCGCGACGAAGCCGCCAGATGCTGGATTCCTTCGCAGATTTCCCAATTCCCGCAGCAAGCGCGGTCCAATTGACACGCAGAGCCATTGACGCTGAATGCAGTATTGTGGTAACATAAGTGTTTAGGTTATTTTCTAGGCATGAAGCGTATGACTCGTTCATTCGAGCCATTCCTAGAGATAGATCAAATTCGCATGCCGACATGTGTGTTAGGCAAGTCGGTCAATCATTTCGGGTAGGAGGTTTTGTCATGAAATCACGCGTTCTTCTGGGTCTTTGTCTTAGCTTACTGTTGGCGGGCTCGTCGTCGGCGGATACCCGCTTCTTCGGGTCGGTCGACAACCTGTGGAGCAATCCCGACAACTGGAACAACGGGCTGCCGGATGCGGATGACAAGGTCCAGGTTGAAGGTGGCGCGCTATGCATCCTGGACTACGATGCGGGCGCGATCAAGCATACGGCCTTGGAAGGGGGCGGGGCCACACATCTGCGTCTGGTCGATGGTGCCGTCCTGAATGTGAACGACTGGACCATCATTGGCTATGCCGGCGTTCCGGAAGAGCCGCATCTCCTGGAAGTCCTGGGTGGCGTGTACAACGCCAACGCCCGTCTGTTCGTCGGGTTCCTGGGCAGTGGTAAGCTGGTGATCGACTATACCGGCGTGGTCAATCTCAATGCCCAACAACTCGGCATTGGCGAGAATACCGATGGGCAGGGGCGCGTGGAGATCCGTGGCGGCGCCTTGAATCTCTTGTCGGATTCAGGACTTCCGCTGCGTTTCCGCGCCGGTGCCAATTCGACGGCGAGCATGGACTTCTCCGGTGGCGTGATGACCCAGGCGTACTCCGACGCGCGTTTGGCCGTCGTGAACGATCACATTGCCGACGGCACGATTACGGCCTATGACGGCGCGGGCACCATGGTCGTGGAGACCGTCGAAGGTACGCTCATCGTCAAGGGATTGCACCCTCTCAATCCCGCGCCGGCCGACAGCAGCATCGCGGTCCCGGGCAGCATCACGCTTCAGTGGACCGTGGACGCGGGCACTCTCGTGGACGTGTGGATCGGTACTCAGGCGGACTTAAGCGATTTTGAAAAGGTTGTCGACAAGAAGGCCGCCACCTCCGTTCAGGTTGATACGGTGAAAGGGACACGCTACTTCTGGGCGGTGGATACCTACGCCCCCGGCACCGAAGAACCGACCTGGGGCCCGATCTTCGATTTCTACGCGGACAACCTGGCCCCCGTCGTCGATGCCGGTGACGATGTAACCACGTGGGTCGTCGACGGCAGTGTAGACGTGGCGCTGGCCGGGGCGGTGATCGACGCCGACCCCACGACGACGACCTGGACCGTGGTTTCTCAGCCCGACGATCCCAACAGTGCCGATGCCGCCATCGCCGATCCGGCGGCCCCAGACACCAACATTACGCTGTCCGCTCTGGGTGAGTATGTCTTGGAACTTCAAGCCGATGACGGCGAATACCAGGGCACGGACACCGTGACGATCAATGTCTACAGCGACGGTTGTGCAGCGGCCCAGTCCCTGCCGGACTATGTCCCCCTCGTCGGCGATCTCGATCAGGACTGTGACGTGGACCAGGACGATATGGATCTGCTCCTGGAGAATTGGCTCGAGTGTGTGGCGCTCGGCGGGTGCGATCCGAATAATCCGGATGCCCTGTAGAGACCCATGGCGTTCTATGCAGAGGGGTCCTGCACGACCAGGGCCCCTCTGTTTCTTTTCGACTTCGCTCAGAGCGTGTCCTGAACGGCGCTGAAAGGGCAGGCAACGTTTGCGGTATCGCCCGGCGTTTCGCAGGCGTTCAAACCCATCGCCAAGCTAACGCTTGGCCCTGCCACCCGCCGTGCACACGCTACGGGGCCAGGGTCCCTCCCTAATCTCCCATTCATGCTGTGATAACAGTCGGTATGAAGAAACCTTCATAGAATGACGGCAGCGTTTTGAACGCTTCTATTAGTTGATCCACAGTTGCAATAGCCGGATCATGTTCTACGAAGAGTTTCTCATCTTCCGCCTCGCCCTCCATGTAAACTTTGCTGACACCCTCCTTGCTGGTAAGGGTGGTTACAATTTCCTGTATACATTTTGGGCAGCGAAAGCCACATTCCGGAATTATAGGATTGCAGTCGAGATCAAAGGCTGTTCGGGTAATCATTGGTCTATCCTTCCCTTCCTGCAGAACTGAGACCCATAACCACGTGTATAGCAAGACGGGGCAAGCCGCCCCTTCAATGGCAATGTCACGCCCATTGGTAGGTTGACTGTGGGGCTGTTGAAGAACCCCGGCACAAGGGCTTCACGAAGACAGACAGTCCCATTCGTCGCGCACGAACGCGTGTCTGAATCCGCCCAAGACACCATAGATCGACTTTTTCAACGCCCGGGTATCCCCGTTTGCCTCGAACTGAGTATGACGTCCCCAGATGTCCAAATATCACACGGGCTCGCATCATTCAGCGGTCAGCTCAGCTTGACCGCTGTGCCATACACCAGGAGTTCAGCCGCGCTGCCCACGACACTTGTGGTCATATAGCGAACATTGATGATCGCATCGGCGCCCATCTTGGCCGCTTCGGCCGTCATCCTGCTCGTGGCCGTCGCCCGAGCCCGTCCCAGCATCTCGGTGTATTCCGTCAGTTCACCCCCCAGCACCAGTCTGACGAGGGCAGATAGATCTTTTCCCAGCCAGATGGCGAACACGGTGTGCCCCTGGACCAGGCTGAGAATCTCGGCGACCTCTCGCCCCGGCACAACATCGGAATTCAACAACATAACCCCACGATCGGGCTCGCTCAGTGGAGCCTCTTCTGCCGGCGCCCTGCCCTCCCTCTGTTCGAGGGCCAGAGTCACCAGCACCACCAGAATACCCCCCAAGAGGCAGAAGACTGCGACCCTCAGCCACCAGGGCACAGCCGGATCGTCGGCCGTCACAACATGCCACGGCACCCCCGCGAAGATCACCGTAAAGAGCCCCAGTACGAACGCCGCCGATCCAATATGTCGCAGTACCTTCATGGTTCTTCCTTTCGGCTACGAGAAACCACATCTCAACTTTGCAGATTGTGCACCGACTGGCCTATTCGCGTTCTGCGCGCAGGTGTTGGTCGAACCAGCGGGCGAATTGGCGGATGTCCCAGAACATGGTGATCCAGCCGTGCTTTTTTCCGGCACGGACCACGAGCTTGACGTCGCGGCCGGCTTCGCGGGCCCGGGCGCAGAACCATTGGGACTGTTCCAGCGGGACCAGTGTGTCGGCGTCGCCGTGGAAGATCAGAGTGGGTGGCAGTCCGGCCGTGACGTGGTAGATCGGGGACATCGCCCGGCCGATTTCCTGCCAGCGTGCGGGAATGGTCGAGTGCGGCCCGAAGGCCTTCACGAAGCTCTTGGGCGGGCCGCCATCGCCCGGGTTCTCGGTGGAGGCGCCGAGATTCAGCAGGTCGGTGACCGGATAGAAGATTGCCACCGCCTGCACGCTGCTGCTTTCGCGATCGATGGGGTCGTTGGTATCGGCCTCACCCCGACCGCCGCGCGTCGCCAGCATCAGGCTCAGATGCCCGCCGGCACTGCCACCGGTGACACCGAGGCGGTTGGGATCGATGCTGTACCGGCCAGCGTGGTACCGGATGAACCGCACCGCGCGGTTGACGTCCTCGACGATCTCCATGACCGTCGCCTGAGGCTGGGACAAATGCGAGACCGCAAAGACGGTATACCCACGCCGCAACAGAGGCGCCACCATCCAGGGGCGAAACCCTTCGGGACCGGATCGCCAGCCACCGCTGACCATCAGGACGATCCCCAGGCCGTTCGGCTGCTTGGGCCGGACCAGATCGAAGGTAAGGTCGTGCCCGTACCGCTGGGTGTAGACGACGCCGTCGCGACGCTGAAACTCGGGGTGGAAATACCACCAGAGTGATCCCGCCAAAGCGGCGACCACCACCGCCAGCGCCAGCAAGACCAGTAGACCCCACTTGATGATGCGAAGATATTTCATCGGCGTCCTCTCATGTGGCCCAGAGAAGCTGCACATCAGAAATCCGCTGCGACTATGCTAGGCGGAGGGACGGCGGAGATCAATGGAAAAGGATGTCACCGGGTCAGAGGGAGGGCAATTTGCGTGGGATGTAGGTCTTGGGGTCTGAGCTACCTTTGTGATTTGGGCAGGAGGTATGCCCATGGTTCTATACGCCCGGCCTGAGGTTTGTCATGGTGAGCGCAGCGAACCATCTGGCCGAGGAACGAGACCTTTCTTTCGTGGCGAAACCAACCTCTTTGACGAACACCAGATCCTTCGGCTTCGCCTCAGGATGACAACGCGGGAGTGGAACAATGGCGATCTACCGGCAAACGTGAATCGGACTGGACCCAGCCGCCGGATGCGGAAAAGTGTTGCCTGGGGGCGGTGGTTGGGCCTACAATCGGTTTTGGAGCAGGGGGTTACGATGTGTGAACCGTGTTGAGATGGGTAGGGGCTCAGATGGGCAAGGGAATTACCGTTTACGCCGGTATTGCCGGCGTGTTGCTGGGATTGCTGGTTACGCTGGCAGGCTGTGCGACCGGGGGTGAAGAGGCCGCAGCGCCGGCGACGCGGCCGGCCGACGAGGTAGCTGCCGTTGAGACGGCGTCGGCCCCGGAGCCACAGGTGAGCTACGAGCCGGCGCCTGACGAGGTCGAGTCACAGGTCGAGCCGGCGCCTGAACCGCCGGCCGTCGCCGGGAGCGCGGAGCAGGCCGTGGCATTGACACTGAAGTACGTCCCGGGGCAGACGACGACTTACAGGGTGACGACCGAGACCGAGAGGAGCATTGCCTGGGAGGGTGACACGACTAACAAACCGGCGGCCTTTCGGGACGGTCACACGGGGCAGCGTATCGAGATCACCTTCGATCAGACGGTGGCGCAGGTGAGCAGCGCTGGGAACGCCTCGCTCGAGGTCACGATCAAGACGCTGCGCTTTCTGGGACGGGCGCGTGATAAAGTCGTCCTGGATTTCGACAGTTCGCGCGCTGCGGACCAGCAGCACCCATTGGCCAACCTGATTGGCCAGCGCTATCGGATGGAGGTGACGCCGCGCGGGGCGGTTCTGACGCTGTTGGATCTCGACGCGGCGCGCCAGGCCGCGCAGGGCAATGTCACGGCCTCGCGCCTGCTCTCCGACAAGGCGATCGAGCACCGCCATGAGGTCCCGGCGCTGATGGCTCTGGACACGACGGCGGTGGAACCGGGCGGACAGTGGAACAGCATTCGGGCCATCTCTTTCGGCATATTGGGCTCCAAGGCCTACGACCGCATCTATACTTTACAGGCGGTGGAAGGCAGTGGCAGTCAGCAGACGGCCATCGTTGACATGGAAGCGATCCCGCCGGTGACCGGGCCCGGGCAAACCCTGCCCGAGCAGGCGGCCAATCCCTTTGCCGCGATGTCCGACAGCACGGACAGTTATACCGGACTGCTCAAGCTCGATCTGAGCACCGGGCAGATCGAGCGCTACATCGAGCAGTTTCGTGCCGAGTGGGTCACGGCTGACCCGGCGTCGATTCAAAGTGGCCAGGCCCACCCGGCCGTGCTCAGAATGGGGATGCGCGAGTCGTATCAACTGGAACGCGTCGAGTAGCGGATCGAAGGGAGCAGCATTGACGACGAAGATCGCTATCGCGGTCGCGGTTTCGCTTGCGGTGTCGGCCGGATGCAACCGCCTGAACCTGGGACGGAAGAAGACCGGTGGCCCAGGCGCCGAAGGGCCGCGCGTCCTGCTGACCGTGGACCACGAACCCGGCCGGACGCTCCGCTACGCGTTTACCTCGAACCGGGAGATCGCGCTGGACTGGGACCCGCAGGCAAATGGCGGGGCAGGGAAGGTGCAGAAGCAATCCGAGTGGATCAAGCTGGTGGTCGCCTACACGCCGCAGACTGTGGACCCGTATGGAATCAGCACGATTCGGGCCGTGTGCGAATCGGTCGAGATCAAGCGCACCGGTCGGCCCAGCGGACGCGGCGCCAACAGCGACGCTGTCCAGGCTGCACAGGGCAAGACCTTTACCCTGAAGGTCGACTCGCGGGGCAAGATCGTCGACTACTCGGAACTGAGAGAACTCATCGGCGACCTCGGTGCCGCCGCTTTTCGCTCGAGTGCGCGCGCTGGACGCGTCAAGGAACCGGACATGATCGGGGATTTCATCCTCAGTCAGTGGTTTCTCTGGGACGCGGTCTCGACGGTGGAGGATCCTTCGACCGGCGTAGCCGTGGGCCGGAGTTGGCATTCGCAGCTGTGGCTCCCGGTTCCGATGGTGATGCGGAAAGCCCGGGATGTCACCTATCGACTGGAGGAGGTCCGCGAGGACGACGCGGGGCGATTGGCGGTTATCGGCAGCGCGTACAGCCTTGCGGATGCGGCGCCGTCCGATTGGCCGATCCCGTATTCCGGCCGGTTCCAGATGAGCGGGACGTTCGGCTTTCTGGGGGGCTATCAGGTGCTCTGGCTTGAAGGGGCGGGTCTGGAATTGTTCAACGTCGACGCCGGCCGGATCGAGTCGGCCGAGCAACGCTATACGATGAGGCTCAAAGGGTCGCTGCCCCCGATGGGCATTCGGGCCAACCCGCACATTACCATCGAGCAGATATTGACAACCGAACTGCTGAACCCGTGAGGTTTGCTGAAGCCTTAGTCTGGAGGATCGTACATCTTGGAACGCAAGAGTCTATGGGCCCCGTGGCGCATTGCCTACATCAGAACGCTGAAAAAGCCTGAGGGCTGTTTTCTTTGCCACAGTTTTGCCCGTCCGGAAAGCGACGACGAGAACCTGCTCCTGTGGCGGACCAAAAAGAGCATGGTGGTGCTGAACCGCTTCCCGTACAACAACGGCCATCTGCTGATCTGTCCGGCCCGGCACATCGCCGATCTGGACGATACCACTGACGAGGAGATGCTGGAGTTGATGAAACTCGTGCGCGAAGCGCAGCGTGCCCTGTCGATGACGATCGAGCCGCATGGGTTCAATGTGGGTTTGAATTTCGGCCGTTGTGCCGGCGCGGGTCTGCCCGGTCACATGCACATCCACGTGGTGCCGCGTTGGGACGGTGACACGAGCTTCATGAGCACGTGCACCGACACCAAGGTCGTCAGCCAGTCCGTGGACGATCTGCTGGCCGAGTTGCGGGCCGCCAGCACGGCGCACGGCCTGCCCGGGTTGTAGCGATGACGGCCGGACTTCGCTCGTATGCGGTCACCGAAGCGATCAGCAAAGGCCGGGCCTTTGCTGAGACGCCGCACCGCTATCGGTCCGACTTCGAGCGCGACCGCGACCGGATCATCCACTGTTCGGCCTTTCGCCGACTGGAGGGCAAGACGCAGGTGTTCACGCCCGGGCTCGACGATTACTATCGCACGCGCCTGACGCACACCATCGAGGTGGCCCAGATCGGCCGGACTATCGCCAGGGCGCTGGGGCTCAACGAAGCTCTGACCGAAGCGATTTGCCTGGCGCACGACCTGGGCCATCCGCCGTTCGGGCACGCAGGCGAAGCGGTCCTCAACGACTTGATGGAAGATCACGGCGGTTTCGAGCACAACAGCCAGACACGGCGTATTGTCGAGCTGCTCGAACATCCGTACCCGGCGTTCACGGGCCTGAACCTGATGTACGAAACCAGGCTGGGCCTGGCCAGGCACAAGAGTCGCTACGACGTGCCTCAGGGCGATACGTTCACCGAGGCCAACTGCACGTTGGAGGGCCAGATCGCCGACCTGGCCGACCGCATCGCCTACAACTGTCACGATCTCGAGGATGGGATGAAGGCCCGGCTGCTCGAGACCGAGCAGATGCAACAGATCGAGATTTTCACCGAGGCGCGGCAGCGTATCGGTGCCGACGAAATCGAGGACTGGACCATTCGCCGTACGCGTACGGCTAAGGCGATTATCGATACGCTGGTCAGCGACTGTATCGCGGCGAGCTGTGAGGCCATCGCGACAGCCGGCATTGAGACGCCGCGCGATGTTTGTGCGAGAGCCGAGAACGTGATCGGTCTGTCGCCCGAATGCGACCATAAGCTGGAGATCCTGGAAACGTTCCTTCTGGAGCGTTTCTATCACCACGAATCACTGCTGCAAAGCGCCGAGAAGGTCCGCCAATGGCTGGCCCAGCTCTTCGAGACGCTGTGCGCCAAGCCCGAGCGCATGCCCAGCTATTTCCAGCGGTTCATCCCCGAGCACGGCCTCCACCGCGCCGTCTGCGACTACATCGCCGGCATGACCGACCGCTACTGACTCAAGCTGCTGGAAGGGCCCTAGTGAAATGAG
>CP070782.1:209487-212497 GCA_020346325.1 Phycisphaerales bacterium | reverse complement strand
GGAAGAAGCAGTTGCCGAGGTTGTACTTGGCCTTGGCCACCAGGACCATGTCCTTGCTGCGGGCGGCGACGTCCTGATAGAGATCGATGGCCTCGGCGAGATCGTCGAGCCGGAAGTAGCTGTTGGCCTTGTTGAACTTCGGCTCGATCGCCGTCGGCCGCTCGATCAGCGCTTCGTTATACTTGTTGATCGCCTCGGTGTGCTGGCCGTCGGCGTACAGCTTGTTGCCTTCTTGGATCAGTCGGCGCGCCGAGTCCGCACGAGCCGATACCGTCGCCATCAACACGAACAGTGCCAGCCAAACCAGGTGAAATCTATGCTGCCTTCTTGCGCTCACTGATCAATGCCTCACTAATCAGCAGGATGATTCCCAACGCCACGAAGATCTGGAACTTCTCATCGTATTTCATCATCGTCATCGACTCAAGCTCGCGTTTGGCGGCCGAGGCGACGAGATTCTCGTAGATCATCCCCAAATCCATCGTCGTGCCCGGCTCGACGGAGAGATACTTGCCACCCTCGGTCGCATAGGCGATCTCGCGGAGCGTATCGCTGTCAAGCTTGGACCAGACCTCCTGGCCCTGGTACGTCAGAAACGTCGTCTGTCCGTCGGGCCCGGTGATGGGGATGCGGGCCCCGGTATTGTCGTCGCCCAGACCGATCGCGATGATCCGCATCCCCTGCTCGGCGGCCTTCTTCGCCGCTTCGATGGGGAAGCTGTCGTGGTCCTCACCGTCGGTGATGATGATCATGTCCTTGTACTCACGGCTCTGCGTGTCGAATACCTCCTCGCTGGCCTTGCGGATGGCGTCGCCCAGCATGGTGCCGCCGCGACTGGTGCTCTCGGTGGAGATGTCCGCCAGCGCCATGCGCACAAAGGCGTAGTCCTGGGTCAGAGGACATTTCACCGTCGCGTTGCCGGCGAACGTCACGATCGCGATGCGGTCGCCCCGGAGCACTTCCAGCAAGTCCCGAATCGCCAGCTTTGAACGTTCCAGCCGGCTCGGCTTGATATCCTCGGCCAGCATGGACCGGCTCGTATCGAGCAGGATGGCCACGTCCCGGCCTTGGCGCTTGATCTGTTGCGGCTGGGGATTCCACTGAGGTTTCGTCAGCGCCAGGACAATACTGACGAACGCCAACACGCAGAGCACCGCCTTGAAGACCTGCTTCTTCAAGCTGACGGAACTATTGATCTTGCGCAGCATTTCGTGGCTGGCCAACACTTTCAAAGCCTGGGCCTTGCGCCAGAAACACCACGCATAGACCGGCAGCAGCACCGCCGGCACGAAAAAGAGCAACCACAACGCTTTATCGTTTCCCAGATTCATGAGTCTACGGTATCTTCCGAAAGACTGTGCAACTCGCCAGCATCTCCAACACGAGCAGGACCAGCGCCGGCAGCGTCCAGCGCCCGAAGTGCTCGGCGTACTGCGTATACTGAACGGATTTGACCTCGGTCTTCTCCAACGCGTCGATCCGCTTGACCGTATCGCGCAGCGCTTCGGCATCGTCGGCCCGGCTGTAGAAACCGCCCGTGTTCTGCGCAATGTCCGTCAGCAGCTTCTCGTCCAACTCGTCACCTGTCGGGACTCTCCTGCGCCCGAAGAATGGATCATTCACCACGACGAAAGACTGCCCCGAGCCGATTCCCACCGTGTAAATCTTGATCCCCCACTTCTGGGCCAGTTCGGCCGCTTCGAGCGGATCGTATTCGCCTCGGTTGTTCTGGCCGTCGGTCAGCAGGATGATCGCCTTACTCTTGATCTCAAAGCTGCCACCCGAACCCTCGGCCTCACCACCAAAACCCAACTGAGCATTGCGGCGTTGCAGTTCCTCTTCGGCTTTCTTGAGCCGCGCAGCCGCCAGGGCGATGGCATCCCCGATCGCGGTCCCGTCCTCGCTGCGCTGTGTCACAATCTCCGTCTTCTTGAGGAACTCGGCCAGCACGTTGTGACTGAGCACCAACGGACAGACGGTATCGGCGTAGCGCGCGAACGTGACCAGACCGATCAGGTCGCCGGTGCGGCCCCGCAGGTCCTGCTTGTCGCCTTCCACGAAATCCGCCAAGACACGTTTGACCACTTCCAGACGGTTGAGCTTCTCCCCTTCGTAAGCCATCTCGGCCCGCATACTGCCCGAGCGGTCTACCACCGCCTCGATGGCGACGCCTTCGGTCGAAATCTCGGAGAGCACCGTACCCTTGCGCGGCCGCGCCAGGGCCAAAATCAGCAGCGCCAGGCACAGCAACCGTGCGATCACCAGCGCCGGTCGCAGCCGCAAGCGCCAGGAGACCGGGCCGTTGCGCATGTCGATCAGGCTGGGGAACTTCACCGCCGCGGTACGCTTCTTGCGCAGCAGCACGTAACCCAGCAACGGCAGGGTCAGCAGCAACAAAAAGGCCCAGGGCGTATACCACTGCATCTATACCACCTCCGCGGTGGATGCCGTTTCGGCGTCCACTCGGTCCGTCACGTCGATCTGGCGCTCGTCCGATTTCGTGCGCTCGATGAAGTCCTTGACCAGATCGAACGTTCGCTGAATCTGCTCGGTCGTCGGGTCGTGCTTGGCGAATTTGACCAGATCGCAATGCATCAGGAACTCGCCCAGGACCTCCTTGTCCGAAGCCGCCAGGACGTCGGTCCGTTGCAGCTCGACCAGGAACTCCTCCGTCGTGCGTTCGGGCGCCCGCAAGTCGAAACGGTCTTCAATGTAGTGCCGGAGGATGCCGCTGATGCGCTCGTAGAATTCCTTGATTCGCCCCGCCTCGACGAGGTTCTCGGCCACCAGGACCCGCAGCCGGGCGTAGGCGAGCTCGTGCGCCGGCTTGAAGATCCGCACCAGTGCCTGGACCCGCTTCTTGTGCACGAACCACCAGCCAGCGAAGGCGCCGGCAATCGCTACCAACACCAGCAGAACCCACAACCACCAGAGCGACGCCTTCCTCGGCATCGCGACTACATCTTCGATATCTTCGATGACCAGTCCGGCGCGGTCTTCGCCCAGCAGG
>CP070782.1:206679-209387 GCA_020346325.1 Phycisphaerales bacterium | reverse complement strand
GTGCTTAATGGAGCACAGGAATGGGGAATCCTCTCATAAGCGCTGGACCAACAAAAGGGGGCAGACCAGCCCTAAGGCTTCAAACATACCACCGCATCTTGGATCAGGTATAGGCATCCCTGGCACCCATACTGGGCCATCGCCGGAATCATTGGTGTTTGATACTCTAAGAACCGCACCGACGCTCTCGGCGGAGCCTTCAAAGGGAAGTTCCAAATCTCCTTTAGTTGGATGCACGACAGATGCCAACACCATGAATGAGATTACAAATAGTCTCTTCTCTTTCATCTTTCCGCCCTTTCACAAACTAGTCCATATTCTCCAATGTGCACAAGTCCGGATGAAGAACAGCGTTGCCAAGATCACACCGCTTGCTTTGGGGAAAATCGCCCGTGCCGTTTTTCACCTCCATTTCTACGTCCCTACGCTGCAATGAAGGCTCTAGACGTAGGGCTACGGTGGGCATTCGGAGGTAGCTCATTCGAGGCACACGGACGTCTAGAGTGTCTGCCGTAGGCCAGTATGACCATGCAGCAACCGATGGCAATTGTGGTGACTACGTATTCTTGCAGAGAGATGCCGACACTGCCACCTGGGGCGAGAAGCGCAACGAGGCCATGGAACTGATCGAACTGGCCTGCCAGCGTCACCCCGACGTCACCACCGCCGAAGCCCTTGTCCCCCTGGTCTACCGTCTCAAGCAAGGTATCGGGGTCTGAGCGATCCTGCGAACCATCCCCAAAGCCTGCGGCTTTGAGGCTGCCATCCGCTCACACAGGCCATTGCCCTGCCGTCAGAGAACCTCGCGGGCAGGAGACCTGCCCAGCCGCAGCCCTAGGACTGGGTATAGGTCCTATTGGACCTATGGTTCGACGGCATTCGTCGCGAATGCCGCCAATGCAGGGTTGAATTTTGGCGCCGGGCGGGTATGCTCGGGCTATGGCAATCGGAAGAGTTATCAGTGGACAGCCCCTCAACGAGGCGGAGGAGAGTTTCAACAACTCCTTGCGGCCGCAGCAGTTGGGCGAGTGTATCGGCCAGAGCAACGTGCGTGAGAAGCTCGGCATCGCCATCGAGGCGGCCAAACAGCGCGGCGAACCCCTGGAGCACATCCTGTTCTACGGCCCGCCGGGCCTAGGCAAGACCACGCTGGCCCACGTGGTGGCCAATGAGATGGGCGCGCGGATTCGTTGCTCTTCCGGCCCGGCCCTGGTCAAGGCCGGCGACGTCATGGGCCTGCTCAGCAGCGTCAGCACGGGCGACATCCTTTTCATCGACGAGATCCACCGGCTCAGCACGACCGTCGAGGAATTCATCTACCCGGCGATGGAGGACTTCAAGGTCGACTACACCGTCGACAGCGGGCTGCACGCCAAGACGATCAATTTCCCGCTCAAACGCTTCACACTGATCGGCGCGACGACGCGGGCCGGCCTGCTCAGCGCGCCGCTGCGCAGCCGGTTTGGGATGCTCTATCATCTTCAGTTCTACAACACCGAAGAGCTGACGGAGATTCTCGCCCGTTCGGCCGAGTTGCTGCAACTCGAGTGCGAAGAGGGAACGCTGGAACTGATCGCGGGACGCTCGCGGGGCACGCCGCGTATCGCCAATCGGCTGCTGAAGCGCGTCCGCGACTACGCCCAGGTCAAGGGTTCGGGCATCCTTAGCGCCGATATCGTCGAAAACGCGCTGAAGATGGAACAGATCGACGCGCTGGGGCTGGATCACCTCGACCGGGCGTTTTTGAAGGCCCTGGTCAATATCTACGACGGCGGGCCGGCCGGTATCGAAGCGATCGCGGCGACGCTGGGCGAAGAGCGTGACACGCTGGAGGACGTGGTCGAGCCTTATCTGCTCCAGATCGGTTTCGTGCGCCGCACGAAGCGGGGCCGGGAGATCACGCCGCAGGCCCGCGACCATTTGGGCCTCAAGCCCCCCAGATCCAAAGCCCCAAAGGACGAACCGGCCCTGTTCGAGTAAGTCCGGCCATTCGTCACTGAGACACCGTTGTCATCCTGAGCCACAGGCGAAGGATCTGGCCTGCAAATTGAGAGACCTTCCGATACCCGGCCCAGATCCCATTCGACTTCGCTCAGGACAAGCGCTTCATTTCGCTTCGCTTCATTCAGGATGACACGCGATGGGTGGATGGATAAGCCGGTAGCAAGGGCTAGCGCGAGCGGGGCTTTAGCACGTGCTTGGCCATCCTCGGACGCTGGCCCACGGTCTCGGTGAAATGGTGAATCAGAACGCCCTCGATCTCATCGAGGGCCGGCTCCGGCATCTCGGCCAGTTGCCTGAGGTTGGCCAGACCGTTGACGGCGCGGGTGCTGAGCTGGACCCGGTCGGGAAAACTCATCTCGCAGTCGTGGCAGACCAGGCCATTGGCCGTGCTGCTGAAGTAGCTTTCGCGCCAGATCTTCGAGAACGTCTGCCGACAGTTGGCACAATTCTTGAAATTCGGTCGCAGCCCAACTTCGTGCAGCAGCGCCAGTTGGAACAGGACCAGGTGCAGTAGAATGTCACGCCGCTGCCCTTCCCTGGCGGCCTCGTCCACATCCTGCAAGAACCGCGTGAATTGGTCGAACAGGACCAGGTGAGGATCGCCGTCGTGGGTAAGCTTGTTCAGCAGTTCGGCGGCGAACAGCGCGCTGTGCAACGCGAACAGGTTTCGGCGCAGGCCGCCCCGCAGAGGCTCCTGGCGGTAC
>CP070782.1:200610-206579 GCA_020346325.1 Phycisphaerales bacterium | reverse complement strand
TGCCGCCCGTGATGCCTTTGGACAGGCACAGGAAGTCAGGTGTCACGCCGGTGTGCTCGCAGGCGAACATCTTACCGGTTCGGCCGAATCCCGTTGCCACTTCGTCGAGAATCAGATGGACGTTATACTGGCGAGCGAGGGCCGCCGCGCGTTCCAGGTATGCGGGCGGATAGACGATCATGCCGGCCGCACCCATCAGCAGGGGCTCCAGAATCACGGCGGCGATCTCGTCGCTGTGCGCGCGCAACGTATCCTCCAGCGCCCGGGCGCACTCGATCTGGCACGAATGTTTGTCCTGGCCCACGGGGCAGCGATAGCAGTACGGCGTCGGCACGTGGAACGAGTCGAACAACAGCGGCGCGAAGGCCTGAGTGAAGACCGTCGGGCCGGCCACACTCATCGCGCCGAACGTGTCACCGTGATAGGCCAGGTCCAGTGACACGAACTTCGTCTTGTGGCGCAGGCCTGCGTTGAGCCAGTACTGCACGGACATCTTCAGCGCCGTCTCTACGGCGGTCGAACCGTTATCGGAATAGAATACCCGAGTGAGATGATCCGGCGCCAGGGCCAGCAGCTTCTCCGCCAGGCAGATGGCGGGCTTGTGCGTGAAGCCGGCCGCCAGGATATGATCCATGGACTCGACCTGTCGCTGGACGGCCGCCGCGATCTTCGGGTGGCCGTGGCCGTGCACGTTGCACCACCAGCTCGAGATCGTGTCGTAATAGAAGTTGCCCGCGGTGTCGTAAAGCTTCAGTCCCCGGGCCGATTCAATCAGGATAGGCGGCCGGCGCCGGCAGTCCTTCATCTGGGTGTACGGATGCCAGAGACAGCTAAGGTCCCTTTCGATCCACTGATTCGCTTCGTTGTGTCCTTGCGTATTCAAGCCATATCCTCTTCGCAACCGGCTCAAAGTCGTGGTACAGCCGTTTGAAATCTGTCGACCAGGGTAACTGACCGAGGATGGGCGTGCGAGCGAAAGCATGCACGATTTTCGGATTGTCGCGCAAGACGATCTCGTCCTGCTGCCGGTCGAGCGTGTTGAAGACGACGCCCAGCACCGTGATGCTCCGCCTCCGCAAGGCTTCCAGCGTCAGGAGCGTGTGATTGATGGCGCCGAGCTTGTTCGCGGCGACGACAACCACGGGCAGCGCCAGACTCTCGACGAGGTCAACGAATAGCTTCTTCCTGTTCAAAGGCACGAGAATTCCGCCGGCCCCTTCGACAATGACCGTGTCAAATCTCCGGCTCAGCCTGCGGAAGCTGGCGACGATCTTGCGCGTGTCGATACGGATGTTTTCGTGGGCCGCGGCCAGATGCGGCGAGGCAGCCAATTCCAGTGCGTAAGGATTCATGTCGGCCTCGTATGCCTGGAACGCTTCACGCTTCACGTCCATTAGGTCCAGGTGCGTGGGAAGGTCGGAGGGAAAATCGCATGTCCCGGTCTGGACCCACTTCTGAGTCACGGCCTGATGCCCTTGCGCGCGGAGGTATCGAGCCAGCAGTCCGGCAACCATCGTCTTGCCCACCCCCGTATCGGTCCCGGTTATGAAGACGGCTCTCATACGCATTCGGTCCCCTTCTTCCACCCCTGGCCGTAGAAAACCTGATACGTGGCTATGATGCCACCGAAACGCCGGCGGTACTCTGTTTCCAGATCGTTCAGCAGCGTCTTGGTGAGGGCAACTCCGTCCAGGCCGCTCCCACGTGCCCCGGCGTACTTGATCGTATTCAAGAGTTCCAGCAACGAGCGGTATTCCTCGACCATCGTCTCCTCAGCGACCGTGACGCACGCGAAGTGGCGGCGCAGTACTGCCTCCAGTTCGGACCTGCCCACGAAGGCGCTTGCGCTGATCGGTCGGTGGGCAGGCAGCACGGCGTCCAGGCAGGCGCCCAGTTCCCAAAAGGTGCGCGGGCCCAGGGACGAGAAAACGAGCGCGCCGTCTTCGGTCAAGGCTGAGGCGCACTTGGCGATTGTTTCCTCCAGCTTGGAGAACCAGTGGAAGCAGGCGTTGGAGGTGATCAGATCGAACGGAGTATCGAAGGTCGCGGTTTCTGCATCGCCCACCATGAATTCGATTCCGGGTCCTTCGAGTTTGTCCCGGGCCACCTTGACCATCTCGGCCGACAGGTCGATACCTTTAATCCGTGCGGCGGCGTACCTTTCATGCAGCAGGCTCGTATAGCTGCCGGTCCCGCAGCCGACATCCAGTATGCTGCCGAATGAGCGCAATCCGAGGCGTTCAACCAGTCGGGCGCCGATGGCCTTCTGGACGGCGGTATGGGCGTCGTAGCATCCGGCGTGCCGCGAGAAGTTGCGCTCTACGATATGCTTAGTCGCCATAGATGCGCCTCTTGAAATCGTCGCGCAGAAACGGCGCGTGTCCGGTCTGCTCGAATGCGATCAGTTCGGATTGGGGCACCGCCGCGGCCAGCGCCGCGGCCCGTTCGACGGGGGCGATCGCGTCCGCGGTTCCATGAATGAACTTCACCGTCGCGATCCTCCGAAGATCTGCCGGGCGTATCTCGACCCGGCCCAGCCAGGCGAGCTCGCGGACCAGTTCTTCCATCGGCAGCGTCTCCAGATAATCGGCCAGGAGCGTGTCCTTGAACCATTGGTACTGCTCCATCTCCTCTCGGCAGAAGCACTGGCGGTAGAATCGCTTCAAGCAGGCCGCCCTGTTCTTTTGCAGACTAACCCGCATGGCCTCCAACTCTTGGGTGTCGTACTTCTCGCGCGCACCGATCAGGAGCAGTTCGTCGACCACTTCCGGATGCCTGCGGGCGAACGCGCACCCGGCGAACGCGCCTTTCGACCAACCGAGCAACGATATCTTTTCGCTGCCGAGCCTGGATACGAGTTCCAACACTTCGTCCTCCAGGTCCGAGAGGGAGGGGCCGCAGAAGAGATGATAGTTGAAAGGCAGATCCAATCCGGAAAAGATCCGATGGTCGAAGGCCCAGCCCGGGACAATGACGAGATGGTTCGCGGCGTGTTTATTGACAGACCGAAGCATGCAGGACCTTGTCGATGTGTTCAATGAGTTCGGAGAGTTGTTGGCGGCTGTGCTCGCAGGTCAGAGAGAATCGCAGTCGTGATTCTCCCGCTGGCACGGTCGGCGGACGAATCGGCAGGACCCAGAAGCCCTGCGCTTCCAGGGCCTTACTGGCGGCGCCGGCGCGTTGGGCCTCGCCCACCACCAGCGAGACGATCTGTGATGAACCTCGCACATCATAGCCGCGCGCGATCAGTTGCTCGCGAAACCAGGCGGCATTTTCACGCAGCACGGTCCCGCGCCACGGCTCCTTTTCCACCGTCTCCAGAGCGGCAAGATTGGCTGCAGCAATCACCGGCGGCAGGGCGGTAGAGTAAATGAAACTGCGGCACGCATTGACGAGAAAATCGATGACCCGGCGCGAGCCTGCCACGTAGGCGCCGAAGCCGCCCAGAGCCTTGCTGAAGGTGCCCATGATCAGTTCCACGCGCTGGGCGAGTTCCTCTTGCGCGACGAGGCCGGCGCCGTGCGGTCCGTAGATACCGGTGGCGTGCGCCTCGTCGACCATCAGCCACCCGTCATATTTGTCCTTCAAGTCCGCGATCTTGTCGAGGGGAGGCCGGTCGCCTTCCATGCTGAAGACGGTCTCGGTGACGATCAGCCGTGATTCGAATTCGCGGTCGTGCTTCTTGAGCAACGTCTCCAGATGGTCGAGGTCGTTGTGCCGGAACCGAAAGCACTTCGCTCCGGAAAGGCCGATGCCGTCGACGATGCTGGCGTGATTGAGCTTGTCGGAGAAGACGGCGTCGCCCCGGCCCACGAGCGCACTGATGATCCCGACGTTGGCCTGGTAGCCGGAACTGAAGACCAGGGCGCCTTCCTTGCCACTGAGCGCGGCGACCTTCGCTTCGAGCGTGTGGTGAATGCTCATATCGCCGCTGAGAAGCCTGGACGCGCAACTGCTGGCGCCGAATTTCCCGGCGGCCTCCTGCAAGGCCCGTTTGACGGCCGGGTGATTCGCCAGGCCCAGGTAGTCGTTCGAAGAGAAGTCGATGAGTTCTCGCTCATCGCGACGCAGTTTCCCCGCGCCGCGGCTGTCGACGGGTTTCAGCGCCCGCAACAGTCCCTGGTCCGCACGCTGTTGCAGAAATCGTTCTATACGGTCCATGCCTGCCTTATCTGCTCGGCCAGGGCGCGGTCGGCCTCCAGGCCGGCACCCTTGACGGTCAGATATCCTCCGATGAGCATGCCGCTGGCTCCGGCGCGAAACGCCTCGATCTGGTCCTCCGCCAACGCTGTCTCCCGGCCGGCGGCGATCCGGATGGTCTGGCTCGGCAGCAGGAGCCGGAAGATGCAGATCGTGCGGACGATGTCTTCGACGGACAGACGCTCGGCGGTTTCGAGGGCCGTGCCTTCGATGGGGATCAGGATATTGATCGGCACCGAATCCACCTGCAATTCGCGCAGCGTCGTCGCCATGTCGAGGCGGTCCTGCCAGGTCTCACCCATACCGATGATGCCCCCGCTGCACACTTCCAGGCCGGCTTCCTTGGCGGCCGCGACGGTGTCCACGCGCTGTTGAAAGTCATGGGTGGTAACGATCTCGGCGTAGAAACGGCGTGACGTTTCAATATTGTGATGGTAGCGCGACAAGCCCGCGGCCTTGAGACGCTGCAATTGCGCCAGACTCAGCGCCCCCAGCGAGGCACAGACCGCGATTCCCACCTCCTGCCTGATGCGCGTGATCGCACCGGCGACGACATCGGCTTCGGTATCCGTGAGCCGGTTCCCGCTGGTGACGATCCCGAACCGCCTGGCGCCGATGGCCTGGGCTCGGCCGGCGGCCTCGACGATCTCGCTGGCGTCCTTGAGCGGGTAGACCGGAGTCTCGGTATGATGCCGCGCTGATTGGGCGCAAAACTTACAGTCCTCGCGGCAGCGCCCCGAGCGCGCGTTCAGGATGCTGCACAGGTCCAGCGTATCGCCCACGACCTCTTTGCGTATCTGGTTGGCGCGGGCGATCAGGGCCTCCAAGGGCTCGTTCAGCAATGTTCTCGTGGTTTCGATCGCGGTATCCATAAGCATGACGATTCTGGCACGACAGGTGGACAGTTTCCAGAGGCGCCGAATCGGCGCCTACGCCGGCATGATTACGCCTCGGTTCACAGCGGGTTCGCGGTCGCCTAGGCAAGGCCCAGGACATCGGCCATAGAGTAGAGCCCGGAGTCCTTGCCGATGAGCCATTGCGCCGCCTGCAAAGCGCCCCTGACAAACATATCGCGACTGTGCGCGGTGTGATTGAGGGAGATCGTTTCGCCCTGAGTGCCGTAGATCACCGAATGGACGCCCGTAATGTCGCCGGCCCGGACGGCGTGCATGCCGATGTCGCCCGTGGTTCGCTGGGCGTCCTTGCCGCTGCGCCCATACGTCAGGCAATCGGGGAAGTCCCGCTCGGTCGCGGCGCAGATCCTCTCGGCCAGGGTCAGCGCGGTGCCGCTGGGGGCGTCTTTCTTGAAGCGGTGATGTTGTTCGACGATTTCGATGTCGTAGTCGGGACCCAGCATAGCGGCGACCTTGCCGACCAGCGAAAACAGGACATTCATGCCGACACTCATGTTGGTTCCATAAATGATCGGGATGCGCTGGGCCGCGGCCTGGATCGCGGCTTGCTGCTCCGGGGCCAGGCCGGTCGTCCCCATGACCAGGGCGATCCCGCGCTCGGCGCAGTTCTGGAGCGTCCGGTCGGCTCCCTCGGGAAGGGAAAAGTCGATGGCCACATCAGCGGCGGCGGGCCAGGAGTCGCCCAGGGGGACACCCAGCGCTGCGATGCCGGCCAGGAGCCCTGCATCTGTGCCCGTCTCCGGATGGTTTTTCGCGTCGATCGCACCGACGATTTCAAGCGGCCCGGATTCGGCGGCCAAAGCAATGACCCGCCGACCCATGCGGCCGGCGGCGCCGATTACCGTCAGTTTTGGC
>CP070782.1:197921-200510 GCA_020346325.1 Phycisphaerales bacterium | reverse complement strand
GACTTGGCGGTCTTGAGGTGGGCGTTGTAGGTCCGCGCCGCCAGTCCCTGATTGCGCAACCGGGTCAGGAACGCCTCGACCTTGGAGCGGTCGATATCGCTGAAGTACTCGACGCCACACTCCTCCATCGTCCGGGTCAGTTGGGCCCGGGTTTCCCTGATATAACGGGGCGAACGGGCGTTGGCTTCGAGGTGACGGATGAACAGCGTCACCAGCTCGGTGACGGGCGTATCGCCCATCAGCCGGCGATTGTCGATCAGATCGAACTTCAACAACTGGCGGCGCATCGCCGTGGGCAACTGCTCGACCCAGCTGTGCAACGGCCCATCCACCGGATGCCCGCTGCCCCGGCAGTTGAGCAACCGCTGGATGTTGGCGGCCAGTCCATCGGTCGCCGCTCGGTCGCTAAAGCCGATGATCCGTCGACGAATCCCCCGGTGGTCCTCGAACTGGACGTGCCAGCGCTCAGATTTGACGAGCATGCGCTGGCCATCCTGCGTGAGCAGGCACTTCCGGGCCCGACCACCCCTTCCCTTGTACTCGACGTACGGGCGTCCGTAACGGTCAGTGCCCGTGACGGCGTTGACGGGAATGGGTCGGGTGTGTGATCGCTTGAATACTCTCATGACAAAAATCCTCCACTCCAAGGCCTGCTCGGCTGCCAAGACCAGATGCCGCGCACCCCAAGCCTAGCGGGCGTATCTGTTTGTTTCTCGTCACGTCTTGGTAGGTACAATTTTATCAGGCCCGGATTTGCCAAACAATATATAGAAGGTCGCCTTTTACCTGTGTGTTTGATGTCATGGGGACGGTTTTCGCCGCAGCCACTGTTCCCGGGTCGGGCATCCGGCCGCTGCCCAGTCCTCCAACTCGGCCCGGACCCAGAGGGACCGCTCGCCCAACTTGACGGGTCGCGGGCCAATCCGACCGGAGGCGCAGAGCTGATAGAACAGGGTCCACCCGACACTCAGGGCCGCCGCCGCGCTGCGTGCGTCCAGCAAGATGGGCGGGCACCCGGGAGTATTCGTTGGCTGTTCTGCTGCGGAGGTCATTGAAGCGCGGTCTTGATCTCCATCAGGAGGTCTTGGGGGTTTGCTGAGGTTCCCAACAACTCACAGATTGTCTCTCGCACCGCCTTGCGGATTTGAAAGATCAGATGGCTGGGAAGGACCTTACTTTGCTGCCAACTGCTGTACCACTGGAAGAACTCGGTGAGGTTGTGGGTGGCGTCGGCGTTACGGGGACAGCCCTGGTCGCGCGTCCAGGCATACAAGGTCTGCCGTGCTTTGCCGGTGATCTCGACCATGACCGAGATGGGGACGTGCTGATAGTCGAAGCCAACGGGTGATTGTTCGGACCGCAGGAAGTTCTCGACGTAGCGGACCGCATTGGGCTTGCCTTCCTTGGCCTGGATGACCATCGCCTCGGCCATAGCCATGCGGAGACGCCGGCGCTGTTGGTCCCAGAGGTCGCGAACCTCTTCGTCACCGTCCAGCAAGGCGCGGAAGTCCGTGCCGGTCATGCCGAGTTCTTTGGCCGCCTGCGGCACCGAGACGGTTATGGCCGCGAGGTCCTGAACCTTCCGCAGGAGCCGGCCGCGCTTCCAGGCGGCATGCAGATCCGGATGATTCTGCAGGATGACGACGAGTTTCTCGACGCCGAGCTGGGCGGCAGCTTGGGCGAAACTCTGGCATTCGAAGGCGGCACGCTCTACCGCCGTGGCTGTCAGTTCAGACATAGTAGATTCTCCTGATCAATGGGTTCCAGTAGGGCAGCAGTGTTCTCGGCTATTCTGCCCGAGATCGTGACATCGTGGGTTGCCCCGGGCGCGTTGCGACCATCGTGCCTGTCCCTCTTGGGGGCTTTCCGGCACGTCGATATGGCCTCAGTCAAGGCCGCGCGGACGACGAGAGTGTGGTGTTCTGGGGTGTCAATGGGTGTCGTTGCTGTGGTAAAATGGGTCGCCGTGTTCCATGTGTTCCATGTGTTCCATGCATTTCCTATTGTTACCTGTATAAGGCTCTTTATTCCCATATGGAGAAGTTGTGGCAAAACCATGGAACACATGGAACACCGAGGTGTTTTTCCGTGTTTCTGGCTCAGAATCGCGGATTCGGTGTTCATCTCTGCATGGAACACATCGGAACACGCATGGAACACCGCGCGGTCGTGTTCCATGTGTTCCATGGGTTTGGAAAAACTATTGCCAAAGCGATGCATCGATCTGCCCCTCATCTTTACCTATATTGACGTCCGATATCTCGTCCGCCGCATCCTCATGAAACACCAGGCCGACGTAGACATAATGGCGATTTCCTCTCGTTCCCCGGTTCTTGCGTTCGACGCCGGGGAAGACGCGACGGACCTGCTGGCCGAAGGTCCTCTCGTTCATGACGCGGCAACCCGACTGCGCACAGTAGGCCGTATAGGCGCGGTAGACTTCGGTCGTATCGAGGCCGTACGCCTCGGGGTAGAAGGCATAACGCTCCAGCAGGAAGGCCCGGGTCGGGTCGCTGTCTTTGCGGTACTCGTCGATCATCTTTTGGTGCCGGGCCGGCTTGGCAAAGCCGTTGGTACGATTCAGGTCTG
>CP070782.1:194414-197821 GCA_020346325.1 Phycisphaerales bacterium | reverse complement strand
TCCTGGGCGTGTGTCTGTGAGAACATCCTGGCGACCTAAGATCAGGCCCTGGCAAGCCGACTCTGTCACCCCTGCGCAGAGCCTGCCCTCGACCCCGATCGGGGGCAGGGGTCCAGACTCTATCGAGGCAGTCTGGATTCGGAGCCTGCGCGGGAATGACAACAGGAGCGGGCTCCCAAGGACGTTAGCATGGCAGGATTCCGCTACCCGAAAATCTGCACACACACCTAGGGGTCAAAGCGGTCTTTTGCGGTTGCTTTGCCGGCGCGAGACTCTATAATCGAAACATGTTTTTTGGGCTGTAACGGCTCATCCTGAACCAGGCAACCTCATTGGGACATGGGCAGAGGAATCTTCGTCCACAAGCACTGTTGAAATGAAAGGAGTAGGTATGAAGGTCAACCGAAAGCTGAAAATGGGGATGATCGGCGGAGGCATCGGCGCTTTCATCGGTGACGTGCATCGCAAAGCCTCCCGCATGGACGGGGAGATCGAGCTTGTGGCCGGAGCATTCGACATCAATCCGAAGAACTCCAAGAAGATGGGCAAGATGCTCTACCTGCCCTCCAAGCGCGTCTACGGGGACTACAAAGAGATGATCAAGGCCGAGTCAGCCCTGCCGGAAGGGGAACGCGTCGACTTCGTGGCCGTGACCACGCCCAACAACTGGCACTTCCCCATCGCTCGTGACTTCCTCAAGGCCGGTTTCCACGTCATGTGCGAGAAGCCGATGACGCTCACCTCGAAGGAAGCCAAGGAACTTCAGAAGCTGGTCAAGAAGCACAAGCTCGTCTTCGGTCTCATGCACAACTACACCGGCTATCCCATGGTCAAGCTGGCCAAGGACATGGTGACGAAGAAGGACGTCGGCAAGATCCGCAAGGTCGTGGTCCAGTATCCCCAGGGCTGGCTCGCCACGGCTCTGGAGAAGACCGGCCAGATGCAGGCCAGTTGGCGGACCGATCCGAAGCAGAGCGGCGCCGGAGGCTGCGTCGGTGACATTGGCACGCACGCCGCCAACCTGGCCGAGTACATCACGGGTCTGAAGATCACCCACATCTGCGCCGAATTGACGACGTTCGTGCCGGGTCGTCCCCTCGACGACGACTGCAACTGTCTGATCAAGCTCGAAGGCGGCGCCAAGGGCGTACTGCACGCCAGCCAGATCTCGCACGGCGAGGAAAACAACCTGGCCATCTGGGTACACGGCGAGAAGGCCAGCCTCGAATGGCACCAGGAGCACCCCAACTATCTGTACGTCAGGCGCCCGAGCAAGCCGGAGGAGGTCTGGAAGCGCGGCAATGACTATGTGGCCGCCTACAGCAAAGCGGCTGCCAAAAACACTCGCCTGCCCTCCGGACACCCGGAAGCGTTCCTCGAAGCCTTCGCCAACAATTACGCCAACTTTACCGAAACGGTCAAATGCGCCATTGCCGGCAAGAAGCCTGATGCGCTGGCCCTGGACTTCCCCAGCGTCGATGATGGCGTGCGCGGTATGCTCTTCATCGAGACGGTCGTGGCCAGCACCAAGAGCAAACAGAAGTGGACCGCGCTGAAGAAATAGCGGTACGGTCGCTTTCTGAGAGATATGGCTTGGCTCGGCGCGTCCAACAGGACGCGCCGAGCCCACAGCCTTGGGGGATTGCGTGGACCACAACTCACGTTCGAGTCCGTGGCGGAGGGAAACATTCTTGGCAGCCTATAGCAGGAGTCTCAGCATGAAAGACCACCAGACCAATTCAGACGCACTCTCGCGGCGCAACTTCATCGGAGGGGCAGCAGCGGCCGCCCTGACCGTCTCAGCAGTTACCTCCGGTGCCAAGGCCGCCAGCGAGAGCGGGCGATTCAAGCTCAAGTATGCTCCCAGCCCCGGGATGTTTCGCAAACACGCCGGTAGTGACTATCTGGATAACATCAAGTTCATGGCCGACGAGGGCTTCTCGGCCATGTTCGACAACGGCCTGATGGGCAAAACCAAAGACATGCAGGAGAAGATCGCGGCCGAGATGGCCCGGCTCGACATGACGATGGGGCCATTTGTGATGTATGCCGAATTCGGCAAGCCGACCTTCGTCACCCAGGACAAAGCCTTTCGTGAGTCGATCATCAAGCGGACGAAGGAAGCTGTGGAGGTCGCCCGCCGCACCAACACCAAGTGGACGCTCATCGCGCCGGGCTGTTGCAGCCAGCGCATGGAATGGGACTGCCAGACGGCCAACCTGATCGACAACCTGCGCTACTGTGTCGAGATCGCCGAGGAACACGACGTGGTGATCGTGCTGGAACCGCTGAACTGGTGGGCCAACCACCCGGGACTGTTCCTCCAGAAGATCCCGCAGACCTATATGGTGTGCCGGGCCGTGAACAGTCCCTCCTGCAAGATCGTCGACGATCTGTACCACCAGCAGATCACCGAAGGCAACCTCATTCCGAACATCGATATGGCCTGGAGTGAGATCGGGGCCTTCCACCTCGGCGATAATCCGGGTCGCAGGGAACCCACCTCCGGCGAAATCAACTACAAGAACATCTTCAGACACCTCCACAAGAAGGGCTACGACGGCGTGCTGTGCATGGAGCACGGCAAGAGCAAGGGCAACTCGAAAGAAGCCGAGCGTGCCGTCATCAACGCGTACCGCGCTTGCGATGATTTTGAGGTGTGACGCACTGCCGGACCGAACGCAAAGGGTCCCGAGCAGATCGACGGAAAGGAGTAACTTATGAGGCACCCGTCGAGTATCCAGTTGGGAAGCGTTTCCCGACGCCAGTTCATCAAGACCTCGGCTACGGGTATGGCCGCGACCCTGGTCGGCAAAAACGTCATCTTCGCAGCCAGCGCCAAGCCCAAGTTTCGCGTGGGCCTGATCGGCTGCGGCGGCCGGGGCAACGGCGCTCTCGACAACTGCCATGAGGCCGCCGAGATTATCGGCGCCGAATTGGAAGTGGTCGCGACCGCCGACTGGTTCAAGGACAGAGCCGAGGCTGCGGGAAAGAAATACAATGTGCCGGTCTCTCGCTGCTTTGGTGGCGCCACCGCCTACAAGAAGCTGCTCGACACGAACGTCGATGTCGTGCTGATCGCCACGTCGCCCAACTTCCGCCCCGTTCACTTCGAGGCGGCGGTCAACGCGGGCAAGCACGTGTTCATGGAAAAGCCCGTGGCGGTCGACCCGCCAGGCGGTCGTCGCATCATCGCCTCGGGCAAAGTGGCCAAGCGAAGAGGTCTGGCCGTGGTAGCCGGCACGCAACGGCGCCATCAGGCCGGATACCAGCGCATCCACCATGCCGTCCAGCACGGCGCGATCGGTGACATCGCCAGTGGTGCCGTTTACTGGTGCGGTGGCGCCCTCTGGTATCGCGCCAAGGGCCCCAGGGAATCCGATGCCGACTACATGGTCCGCAACTGG
>CP070782.1:190754-194314 GCA_020346325.1 Phycisphaerales bacterium | reverse complement strand
TTTTGCATCTTCATCCGCGACAGCCACGACCTTCGCCTGTTCGATCTCGTTCCACACCACATCCAGCCCGTGCCCGTAGTTGCCCCGCCCCGTCCTGCCAATCACCGCAACCCTGTACCTGGTGCCACCGGCCCAGGCCCGGCCGGATCGCCCCATCGCCAAGGCGGCCGCTCCTGCCGCCGCACTCTTGATAAATTCTCGTCGTTTCATCCTTTCGCTCCTGTTCGCTGTACACGCGTATCTGGTGCGCTCAAGACGATTTGGCCTTGTCCAATTGTCGCCCCCATCCTGCACGATTACCACATAATTCTGTCTCACCGGCAGGGCTTGCGAACCCAGTTGCTTGGGAGACTCGCATCAGGGGCCACTTGACCGTGGCCAATGTTCCCCTACAATGACAAGGTCAAAGGTAATCTTGCCCGGACTGGCTCCAGAACGGATGAGGTCCGGTTGTTGTTGACAATTGGAGATAAGTCACATGGCCATGCGACCAAGCACGGGTCACGAACCCAAGACGGAACCGGCCATTCGGACTGAGAAGCTGACCAAAATCTATGGGCAGCGGCTGATCGCGGTCAACAACATGAATTTGGAGGTGCCGCAGGGTTCTGTTTTCGGGCTACTTGGCCCCAATGGTGCCGGCAAGACGACAATGCTGCGCCTTCTGTTGGGACTGCAGCGTCCCACCGCCGGGCGAGCGGAGGTCTTCGGCAAGCCGTGCGGTCCCAACGCGGTCACCGTCCGCTCTCAGATCGGCTATTTGCCCACAAATCCAAAGTTTCCCGGTAACCTGCGCCCCATCCAATACTTAGACCTACTTGGCCGGCTGTCACGGCTGCCGCATCAGGTTCGCAAGCCGCGGATATCCTCGCTGCTCCGTGCTGTCGGATTGCTCGGCGCCACCGATCAGCAGATCGAAACTTTCTCGACCGGGATGTGTACTCGGTTGGGGATTGCCGCCTCTCTCGTCGCCGATCCGCCTCTGTTGCTCTGGGACGAACCCACCGCTGGTCTTGATCCTTCTGCAAGGCGATTCACGCTGGACCTAATCCGCGAGATGGGAACGACCAAGACAGTCGTGGTTGCCACGCACATTCTCAGCGACATCGATCAGATATGTGACCACATAGGCGTGATGCACGAAGGCCGTATGATCTTCACCGGCTCGATGCAGGACATGAAACGGCGTCTTCGTCGTGACGACTTCAGTCTGGAGTTGGACGGCGAGGCTGAAGAGGTCCGGCGTTTGGCCCGGGACCTCGCCGGGCTCGAGGGCGTCAACGCGCGTATTGGCGCAGGCCACATCTTGCTCGTGCAGGTTGCTGAGGATCGCAGCCGTTCGAGTGCGCTGGCCGAGGTCTTGAAACTTGTCGATGCGAGCAATCTCTCGCTCCAAGCGATCAATTCCGGTCATAATGCGACGGAGAACGCATATCTTCAATTGCTCCAAGAGGACGAAGCCCATGGGTTCGGCCGCTGAAGACTCGAAGCTCGGCACACGGATGATGCCCTACACGGCTATCCTCAGACACGATCTGAGGGGCCTGTGTGCAAGTCGATTGGTCCGGCTCTGGCTGGGGGCAACGGTAGTCTTGACTGTGATGTTGGTCCTGGCCAACTGGTCTCAATTCCAGGATGGAACGCTGATTGCGTCGCTGCTGTTTCCGTACCTGGTTTTCCCCTGGTTCTTTGTTGTGGTCGTTCTTGGGGTTAGTCCGGTTTCCGGCTCACGTGCCGAAGCGCTGGCCGATGGAATCCTGAGCCGTCCGATCGGCCGCTGCCAATACCTGCTGGCCGCCTGGTTGGCGCGCGTCCTGCTCGTCCTGGGGATCTATCTGGTGGTGATTATCCCGGCTATAACGGTTGTGGCTCTGGCCAAACGCCCCGTGCCCGAAGACACAGTGACCTTCTATGGAGTTGTCAGCTCCCTTGGCGTGGTGGCACTGGTACTGATTTTCCTCGTCTCGCTGGGGTTTCTGATGGGAACGCTGCTGCGAAAGCCACTGTTGGCTGTGGTCGTGCTCATCTTCTTATGGTACCCAATCGGCCTTATTCTGAGCATCTTTTCTTTGGAGGAGTTCTCACCGATCAGCCTGAGCCGGGCGGTATCCACACAACTTCGCCAACCATGGCGCAAAGCCGAGGGAGACTCAAGCAGCGGCACCAAAGTGGAGGACATAGATGCCCTCACTCGGCAAGTGGACCACTTCTTCAGTGTCTTCTCCGGTGCCCGGCCAACGCCAAAGGCAAGCAAACCGGATTTCTTCGAGGGCCAAGAATTCAAGGACTTCTCACTGCTCCGCGTAACTTTGGGGTACGGACTGCCAACCGTGACGGCAGTTATCTTGGCGATGCTGTGCTTCTATTGGCGCGATTTGTGAGAGGCCGGAGCGACCAGGACGTACCCGCCCCGCGAGACTGTAACCTTTTGCGCCGCGCGGGCGTATAAGTGCATGACAAGACCGCTATCGGCCACCAGTGCTGGCGCCGCTTACTCGAAAATGGTGCCGCCCGGTACAATGTCTGCGATTGGCGGCGAAACGGCCATTGCGTGACCACGATGAACTCAAAATGGTAGAGAGTCGATGAAGTGTCCTGAATGCGGCCATGAAAACGTGGAAGGGCTCCTGCGCTGTCCCTCGTGCGGCCGGCAGCTCAAAACCACCACCGGCCCGGCAACAACCGTGACTGTCAGACTAAGCAGATTGGCTATCGCATCGTTCATCATCGCCCTTTGTGGTCTGGCATGTTCTGTGCCAGCCATAGTTGCGGACGCAGACCCAGCCGTGCTGAATCCCCGTTCTGATCTCGCTGTGTTTTCCCGCGCTGCGGCCATCCTCGGCCCTGGCGCCGCGTTTTGCCTGGGGGTGGCCGCGCTGGCCGTGATCGCATTCGGCGCCGGCAGACGGACCGGCTACGGCTTTGCTGCGATTGGGGCGGTCATTCCAGCAATCCAGCTTTTCGGGTTCTGTTGCCTCCCACCCTCTCGGTGGCGCCCTTCAATACCTCCACGCATGCGCTGTGGGACCAACCTGTCAGGTATCGGAAAGGCCATGCTCATCTACGCCAATGATCACGATGACAAGCTTCCGGTGGCAGGTGGCCCCAACGGCCGATGTGTAGCGCGTCTGCCCTGGTGGGCCGCGGAGAATCTCACCGATGCCTACGGGTTGGGCGACCCAAACGCCACCGATGGGCGGGGGAGCATCTCCGCCAGCCTGTATCTGCTTGTCAAATATGCCGAGGTGACCCCGAAATCGTTCGTTTGCAGAGCCGATTACGGAACTACGGAGTTCAAGCCGACCAAGTATGGCTTAGCAGACAAGAACCTCACCCATCTCTGGGATTTTGGCCCGGACCCACCGAAGCATTGTAGCTACTCCTACCATATACCTTATGGCCCGCACGGTCTGACGACGTCATGCGAACCAGGTATGGCCGTCGCAGCAGACCGCAATCCCTGGATCGATTCTCCGTTTGCCAAGGCACGAGACTTCTCGCTGTTCAAACCTGATATTGATCCTTGGAATGGAACTGCGGAGCAGGCGTGCGCAGGTAAC
>CP070782.1:180425-190654 GCA_020346325.1 Phycisphaerales bacterium | reverse complement strand
CTGCGCGACAACATGAAGACGTCGCTGGAGCAGATGGTGCAGGGCGATCTCCAGTACGCCATCATCGACGAGGTTGACTCGATCCTGATCGACGAAGCGCGGACGCCTTTGATCATCTCCGGTCCGGCCTTCGACGATGTCACCCGCTACAAGAAGGCCGACCAGATCGGACGCCAGTTGATCAGCCTGCAAAGCGGCCACGATCGGATCAAGGCGCAGGCCGACGCAGCCGAACGCAAGATCGCCAACGCCCAGGGCGAGCTGTCCGAAGCCAAGAAGGAAAAGGACGGCAAGCGCATCGAGCGGGCGCAACAGGCCATCGCCAAGGCCGAAGAGGATCTGGCTAACGCGCAGGCGCGGCTGGAGGAGACGACCCAGTACTACGAGGTCGAGTACGACCGCAAGCAGGTGCGGATGACGGACGAGGGGGAGAAGGCTGCCCAGGACATCGCGGGGATGGGGTCGTTCTATACCGGGACGAACATCGACTGGCCGCACCTTTTGCAGCAGAGCCTGCGGGCCCATGTGGTCTTCGAGAAAGAGAAGGACTACGTCGTCATGGACGGCAAGGTCGTCATCGTCGACGAGTTCACCGGGCGGTTGATGCAGGGCCGCCAATGGTCGGATGGCCTCCATCAGGCCGTCGAAGCCAAGGAAGGCGTGACGGTCAAGGAAGAAACACAGACGCTGGCGACGGTGACCCTCCAGAACTTCTTCAAGCTCTACGAGCAGATCGCCGGTATGACGGGCACGGCGGCGACCGAAGCCGACGAGTTCATGAACATCTACAAGCTGGATGTGGTGGTGATCCCGACGAACAAGCCGTGCGTGCGCGACGACCGCGAAGACGTGATCTACAAAACCATCCACGAGAAGTTCAGTGCCATTGCCGAAGAGATCAACGAGACCAGCTCGGCCGGGCGCCCCGTCCTGGTCGGGACGATCAGCATCGAGAAAAGTGAAGCGCTGTCCAACGAACTGAAACGCCGCTTCGGTCTCGATCATGAAGTGCTCAACGCCAAGCAGCATGCCCGCGAAGCGCAGATCGTCCTGAAGGCGGGCCAGCAACACAAAGGGCGCGACGGCAAGATGTGGGGCAACGTCACGATCGCGACCAACATGGCCGGTCGCGGAACGGATATCAAGCTGGGCGACGGCGTGCCCGAGATCGGCGGCCTGCACATCCTGGGGACCGAGCGACACGAGGCGCGGCGGATCGACAACCAACTTCGCGGCCGGGCGGGACGCCAGGGCGATAACGGCTCCAGCCAGTTCTTCCTCAGTTTCGACGACGATCTGATGGTCTACTTTGGCGGTGAACGCATTCTCAAGCTACTCACCTTGGTCGGTTGGCAGGAGGGCGAGCCGATCTACCACAAGCGCATCAGCCGGGGGATCGAAAAGGTTCAGAAGAAGGTTGAAGAACGCAACTTCGAGATCCGCAAGAGCCTGCTCGAATACGATGAGGTGATGGATTACCAGCGCAAGATCTTCTACTCGCGGCGCCGGCAGGTGCTTGAAGGCAAGAACATGCGGACGATGATCGAGGAGATGATCGAAGCGACGGTTGCCAATCACTGCGATTCCATCCTCGACAAGGAGTATCCGCTGACGTGCATGGTCGAATGGGCCCGGGCGAATTTCGACGTGGAGCTGAAGATCAGCGACGTGGGCGGGGCGGCGCCGAAGGATGTGGAAGAACTGATCAAACGGCGGGCGCGCGACGCGGCCAAGAACAACATTTCCCTGTCGCTGGGTGAGTATCTGGAGGACTATTCCGATTCGAGCACCTGGGATATCCAGGGCCTGTCGAAGTGGGCGATGTCGGCCTTCCAGGTGAATCTAAGTGTGGGCAAGATCAAGCATCAATCGCCGGAGGAGATCGAAGAGCAACTGGTCGCCGCGGCCGGGGAGCAGATCGACAAGAAAGACTGCAGCCCGCTGGCGGAATTCCTGAAAGACGATTTCGCCGTACGGCGTTTTGCCGAATGGGCGCGCGCGAAGTTCGATCTGAGGCTGGACGTCGAGGAATTGAAAGGCCTTGCCGCCCAGCAAACGCGCGAACGGGTACTGGCCGAGACGGCGGAAAAATACCGCCGGCGGGAGATCGAATATCCGGTCGAGTTCGCCATGAGCATGGCCTATGGGCCGCAAGGTGCCAACGTCTACGGCTTCGAGGCCCTGGCCGAGTGGGCGAACAAGAAGTACAGCGCCCAACTTTCAGCCGAGCGGATGCAGGACGCCAAGCCGCGCGAAGTACACGGCCAGTTGCTCCAACTCAGCGAAAGCTTCAACGACGGCAAGCTTGAGGAGGAGCTCAGCGAAAAAGTCCTGCACCTGACGCGCACCGAGTTGCTCGAATGGGCGAACGAGAGATTCGAGGCGTCGCTGACCGCGGACGATTTGGCGGAGAACGCCAAAGCCCGGCTGACGGAGGTCGGCCGGCAGTTCCTGCGCCGCGAGTTGGCGGATCTGGAGCGGTATGTCCTGCTCCAGGTTTACGACAGCACCTGGAAGGACCATCTTTACGCGATGGACCATCTCAAGGACAGCATCTGGACGCGCTCGTTTGCCGAGAAGGATCCCAAGACGGAGTACAAACGCGAGGGCTTCCGCATGTTCAACGACATGCTGGAGTCGATTGAGGATCGGGTCACGGATATCATTTTCCGAGTGCACCTGGAAGCCGGTGCGCGGACACGCAACGTCTGGAATGTCAGTCAGACGACGCACGACGAAGTGGGCCAGTTTGCTATGGCCGAGCGCCAACGGGCGGCTGCCCAGGCCCCGCAGGGAGAGCGAAAGGTCAAGCAGATTCGCCTGGAACAGCCCAAAGTCGGTCGCAACGATCCTTGCCCCTGTGGCAGCGGCAAGAAGTACAAGAAGTGTTGCGGCCGGAACGCCTGAGACGGGCGGTGGGTCGCCCCAGGTGTTCCGGCAATCGCAAGGGGAAAAGGCCTAAACGGCCAGGGTGTTCGTGGGAATGGATGTCGCGAAACGAACAAAAAGAAAACATCGAGTAACGATGCGCTACCCGATGTTTTCCGGAGGGGAGAAAAATCTCTGTCTTTTTGACGTCGCTATCGACAGATCGTATCCTTGACTCCAGCCCTATAATTCCACTGGTACGTCCTATAAGGGTTACGTCGGGTGTTGGAGAAGGTTCGGGAGGTTGTGCGGAATTTTCTTGTCTCCCGGAAAGACCCCTTCTTGGCGTCAGGATGGCGGTGCTGATGAGATGGAGATGGCGGGCAAGAAGGGGATTTTTCGGCCATCTGGCAGCTTGGGCATGCGGATTGCAGCGGACTTTCCTGGAATGGGATCTTGCCTGACCGGGCCGGTAGGAGACGCTTCCATTTCGGGCTTTCGGATGGTAAAGTCGAGCCCATCCGATTCGATAAACAGATTAGGTTGAGGTGCGCAGGACCGCCGGTACAGATGTGGGCGGGGAGACGAGGGCTAGCCCGGTATCGCCTCCAGGAACGAAGAAATAGACTCGGATGTCGAGCGTTTGACGCATGGATGAACAGAGGTCGAAACCGACGAGGCGCGGGGGCCGCTGGGCCAAGGGGATATGTGTGGTTTTGGGGTGTGTCGGAATCTGCGCCCTGGCCTGGTATGTGCATTGGCGTCAGATGACGCGCATTGACGGCGCGCATTTGCTTTACTTACCGGTGGCGCTGGCCTGCCTTTGGTTCGGCTGGCGCGGCTTGGCGGTGGCCGTCCTGGGCGGACTCTGCCTGATCGTTCCTCATTTCGTTGGTGCGGTGCCCGACAATCCCCTGGAGCACGATATTCTGCGGACGGTGGTTCTGATCGCTGTCGGCGGGACGGTTTCGGTCCTCAAGGGACACCATGCCAGGCTGCAGCGCCAAGTGGAGAGGCTTCATTGGCAGTTGGACAAGAGCCGGGAGACGAGTGAGGCCGAATACGAGATTCTCAACTGTCGTCTGAAGCGCCAGCTCAGCGATCTGAGGGGGCTTGGCGAGGTGGCTCAGCGGGGCAACGCGGAGAAGGAGAAGATCCTGGATTCGCTCGCTGAGCGTGTTGTTTACCTGGATCGAGAGATGCGAATTCTCTGGGCCAACCAGGCGGCCTGCGAGGCTATGGGAGTGGCTCAGAATGCGGTCGCAGGCCGGCGTTGTCATGGACTGTGGGCCCGCCGAGACGAGCCCTGCACTGATTGTCCCCTGGCCGAGGCCCTGCGAAGGGGACGGGCGGTTCAACAGGAGAAGCGCACGACCGATGGGCGATGGTGGCTTCTCCAGGGCTACCCGATTGTCGACGAGGCTGGTACGGTCGTCGCCGGGGTGGAGGTGGCTCGGGACATCACCGAATCGCGGACCGCACAGGAGCAGTTACGCAAGGTCTTCGACGTGTCGGTGGACATGGTGGGCATTTTCGATGTGAAACGCAAGGTGTTTGTCAAGGTCAATCCGGCCTTCTCCCGTACACTGGGCTATCCCGTCGAGGAGTTCCTCCGCCGACCGATGCTGGAATTCGTTCATCCCGACGATCGCGGCAGGAGCGCCGCGCTGATCCGGGAAATGGCGAGTCGCAGAGTGAAAGTGACGTCCTTCGAAAACCGGCTTCGTTGCCAGGACGGATCGTATCGTTGGTTTAGCTGGACCGCCGATACCGAATCGGAGACGGGGCTGGCCTATGCGGTGGGGCGCGATGTTACTGAGGCCAAGCGGGCCGAGGAGACACTCGCCCAGGAACGGAATCTGTTGCGCACGCTGATCGATAATCTGCCCGATTCCGTCTATGTGAAGGATCGCCAAAGCCGGTTTCTGCTCTGTAACAAGACGGTGCTGCGCTACAACGGCCTCGAGCGGTTCGAGGCCCTCGAGGGCAAGAGCGATTTCGATCTGTTTCCCGAAGAAGAGGCGGCTCAGTTCCGTGCCGAGGAGCAGGAGGTCATGAGGACGGGCCAGGCGCTGGTTGGGCGGGAATGCTGCAGAAAGGACCCGGCAACCGGCGCGCCGATCTGGCATTCAACGACGAAACTGCCGCTAAAGGATGCCGAAGGCCGGATTGTCGGTCTGATCGGCATCGGTCGCGATGTGACCGAGTGCAAGCGGGCTCAGGAAGCCCATGAGATCCTGGTCGACCATTCCTTGCAGGGGTTGGTCGTTCTCCAGGACCGGCACATCGCGTTTGCCAATGAGGCGATGGCCGAGATCACCGGCTACTCGGTCGAGGAGATGCTGGCAGCGTCATCGGAGCAGGTGTACCAATTCATTCATCCCGACGATCGAGAGTTGGTCTGGAAGCGTCACGCGGCCCGCCTGGAAGGGGCCTCGGTAGAGCCGCAGTATACCTTCCGTGTCGTGAGGAAGGATGGATCGATCGCTTGGGTGGAGATTTGTGCCAGCCTGGTGGAATACCAGGGTCGCCCGGCCATCCAGGCGACCTGCATGGACGCAACCGAGCGGGTGTGCGCGGAAAACGCCTTGCGCGAGAGCGAGGCACAGAACCGCGGGCTCCTGGATGCGATTCCCGACCTCATCTTCCAGATCAGTGTCGACGGCGTCTTTTTGGATTACCGGGTGGGCGAGGGGCAGAGCCTCTACGTGGCGCCGGAGGAGTTCCTGGGCAAGAAGGCGATTGATGTGTTGCCTGGCGAAATTGCCGAGCGGTTCATGGAATCGGTTCAGCGAGTGGTCGAGACCGGACAGACGCAAGCCTTCGAATACCGGCTTCCTCTTGAGGGCATCGACTACGACTGGGAGTGCCGACTCGTTCGTTTTGGGCGGGAGAAGATTCTGGCAATGGTTCGGGATATCACCGAACGCAAGAGAGCCGAACGGCTGCGCGACCTTCAGCGGGATGTGGCCCTGACGCTGAGCGGTGCCTCCGGGCTCAAGGGCGGCTACCTCAGGTGTCTGCAGACGGCGCTGCACTCTTCGCAGATGGATTGTGGTGGTATCTACATGATCGACCGAGATACGGGGGATCTCCACCTCGTGGCTCATTCCGGCCTGTCGGAGGAGTACGTCCAAAGCGTAGAACGTATTGCCAGCGATTCGAAGGCCGGGCGACTGGCGATGGAGGGCGAGCCGGTCTTTGCATGCTACCGCACGCTGGGTATTCCTCTGAGTCCAACCCAGCGCCGCGAAGACCTGCGGGCTGTCGCTGTGGTTCCCGTCACGCGGCAGGGGCACGTCGTTGCCTGTCTGATTGTGGCCTCCCACAAGATGGAGACGGTTCCGGAGTGGTCCCGCATGGTCCTTGAGGTGATCGCCGCGCAGATTGGCGGCACAGTGGTTCGTCTCCAGGCCGAAGAGGCCCTGCGTCGCGAACACAGTCTGGTCTCGCGTATCACGGACATGAGTCCGGCCGGCATCATGCTGGTGAGCCGCCAGGGGCAGATTGTCTTCGCCAACGCCTGTGCCGAGCGCATCCTGGGAATGGCGCGGGAGCAGATCATCGGGCGCCAGTATAATGCTCCGGAGTGGTGCATTACCGACTATGATGGTCACGCCCTGTCCGACGAGACGCTACCGTTCGCGGTCGTGCTGGCCACGGGCCATCCCGTTCACGATATCCGACATGCTATTATGCGCCCGGATGGGACGCGGGTGTTGCTGCGCGTCAACGCGGCACCGGTGTTCGACGAGTCGGGGCAGGTCGATGGCATGGTCACGGCCATCGAGAACGTGACCGAGAAGGTCCTGGCGGAGCGATCGCTGCGCGAGAGCGAGGAACGCTTCCGGGGGGTCTTTGAGAACGCGGTCCTGGGGCTGTACCGAACGGCCCCGGACGGACGGGTGCTGATGGCCAACCCCGCGCTGGTGCGCATGCTGGGCTATGCGTCGTTCGAAACACTGTCGCGGTTGAATGTGGAAGACGGATATGCCGAAGAGTCGCGCCGTGCCGACTTCATCGAGCGCATCGAGGCCGAAGGCCGAGTGGTGGGATACGAGGCCGCCTGGAAGAAACGCGACGGTACGCCGCTGTTTGTGCGCGAGAATGCCAGGGTGATCCGCGACGAGGGCGGCAGGGTGTTGTATTATGAGGGAACAATCGAAGATGTCACCGAGCGCCACCGGGCGGAGATGCGCCTGCGTTATCGACTCGATTTCGAGGAATTGGTGGCGACGATCTCGAACGACTTCGTCAACCTCAGCATCGATGAGATCGATGATGGCATCGAGCGAACATTGGAGCGCTTGGCGTGTTTCGTGGGCGTGGATCGCAGCCTGGTGACGTTGCTGGGCGAAGGAGGGGACCGTTTCAACGCGGTATACGAATGGCATGCGGCGGGAATCGAGTCGAATCGAGTTCGCTTGTTGAACGGCAAGATCGAGCACCTTTCCTGGAGCACGGGCAAGTTAACCGGCGAGGGCATCCTGAACATTCCGCGTGTCAGTGATCTCCACGATCAGGCGGACCAGACCCGTGAGTCACTGCAAGCCAGCGGGGTGCAGTCCCTCCTGGCGGCGCCGATCATGATTGGCGGGGAACTCTTTGGGACCCTTTGTCTCGATGCCATCCAGAGCGAGCGCACCTGGTCGGATGATGAAATATCCCTGGTGAAGATCGTTGCTGAGGTTTTCGCCAATGCGCTGGGACGGAGGCGATCGGCCGAGGCTCTGAGCCTGCGTTTGGCCCATGAGACGCTCCTGTCGGATCTCTCGGCGGTGTTCGTCAATCTTCCGGTCGAGCGGATCGACGAGGAGATCCAGCAGGGCATGGGGCGCATTGCCACGGCGCTGGAGATTGACCGTGCTGCCATGCTGCAATTCTGCGACGAGGGGGCAGGGATCGGTGTGACTCACGCCTGGGCGGCCGACGGACTGAGGCGCGCGCCCATCGGTCCGTTGAAGGGGGCCTTTGCCTGGGGGCTGGAAAGCATTCGACGGGGGGAGATAACCGCCGCTTCTCGAATTGAAGACGTTCCCGACATGACTGACGAAGAGAAGGCGTACTGCCGTCGCGAGGGCATCCGGTCGGCCGTTCTGATTCCCGTGGCGGTCGCCGGCGAGACGCTGGGAGCGATGACGTTTTCGTCTATGCGGAAGGAGCGCACCTGGTCGGCCGAACTGATCCAGCGCCTGAGACTGATGGGAGAGATCTTTGGGAACGCGCTGCTCCGCAAGCGGGCTGAAGAGGCCCTGATCGCTTCCGAGCGCAATTACCGGGAGATCTTCGACGCCACGAATGAAGGGACGATCATCTACGATCCCGCTCGGCACGCTATTTTAGACGTCAATGAGATGGCCTTGCAGATGTACGGCTATTCCTATGAGGAATTTCTGCAAAGCAGTCCGGAAGATCTTTGTACGGGGGCCCCGCCGGACGGTGGCGAGGAGGCCGGGCAGTGGTTGGTCAAAGCCGTCGAGCAAGGTTCTCAGGTCTTTGAGTGTCTTAGCCGCCGCAAAGACGGCGAGTGCTTCTGGACGGAAATGAATTTGAAAAAATCGAATATCGGCGGGCAGCCTCGGGTGATCATGGTGGTGCGCGACATCACTGAGCGCAAAGAGGCGGAGAAGGCCGCCGACATGCACCGGGCCGAACTGGCTCGGGCCTGGCATGTCAATGCCTTGGGCGAGATGGCCTCCGGTCTGGCGCACGAGTTGAATCAGCCGCTCTGTGCCATTCTGAACTATGCCAACGGATGCCTGAGACTGACGCGCAAACGGGAATTGCCCAAGGCCGCTCTGCGCGAATCGGTGAAGGAAGTGATCGGGCAGGCCGAGCGGGCCGGGGATATCATCAAACGTATTCGAGGGCTGGTCGGCAAGCGCGAACCGCGCTGCGTCAAGCTTGATGTCAAATCGCTCTTGAGTGACGCAATGGGGATGATCGAGAAAGAAGCGGCCAAGCACGACGTTACGGTGGTTTCGGAACTGAAGGGCCGATTGCCCAAGGTGAAGGCCGACGATGTCGAGATCGAGCAGGTGGCCCTGAATCTCATGCGCAATGCCATCGAGGCGATGGGCGACGAGAAAGTAGCCGAGCGCAAGCTGACGGTTGCGACCTCTCGGCCGGAGAAGGGGAAGGTTGAAGTGGCTATTAAAGACACCGGCCGAGGGCTGTCACCGGAGTTGTCGGAACGCGTGTTTGATTCGTTTTTCACGACCAAGCAACATGGCCTGGGAATTGGACTGTCACTGAGTCGGCGGATTGTCGAGGCCCACGGCGGACGACTGTGGGCGGAATCCGACGGATGCTCAGGTACCACCTTTAGATTCACGTTACCGGTAGTAGGAGGTCCACATGGAAAACACCGCCCCCGTAGTGTTCGTCGTCGATGATGATGAGGCCATCTGTCGATCCCTGGCACTGTTGATCGAAGACATCGGCCTGAGAGCTGAAACATTCACCTCCGCCCAGCACTTCCTCAGTGCCTACGACCCTGCCCAGCCGGGTTGTCTGGTGCTGGATGTGCGCATGTCTGGGATGAGTGGTCTTGAACTCCAGTCCCGGTTGAACGAGTTAGGGCTTCAGATTCCCACGATCATCATGACCGGCCATGGCGACGTACCTATGGCGGTTGAAGCGATGAAGGCCGGGGCGCTCGACTTTGTCGAAAAGCCGTTCCGGGATCAGGTCATGCTGGACAGCGTCCAGAAGGCCATTGCCCGCGATCGCCGGACGCGCGAGAGGGAGAAGCAGCACAAGGATTTCCGGTCGCGCCTCGAACTGCTGACGCAGAGAGAGCAGCAGATCATGGACCTGCTGATTGCGGGAAAGGCCAACAAGGTGATCGCGTTTGAGCTGGGGATCAGTCAGAAAACGGTGGATTTTCACCGCTCGAATGTGCTTGGCAAGCTTGGGGTCAGCTCCGTGGTGGATCTGGTTAGACTGGCGCACAGGGCCCATTGTTCCTGAAAACAGCCTGGGTAGACCTAGGAATATGCTGGGGTGCCCCAGGGAGAGGATTGCGTGAGGGGGGGGCGGTACCCCGGAAAAGGATAGGGGGTCCAGGGAGAGCCCCTGTTAACTGCGAGTTCTTTTCCGACGATCTCAACTTGTGAGGATTGGATGATGACAACGAGTGATGCAGGGATACCTAGGGTATCGTGCCGCTGTTCCAACTCCGAGCCGGTGATTTGCCGTTCTGAGACCGGGGTCTCCGGGGCGGTGTCCAGAGCCGGAGGGGCGGATGGCGCATGACAAGGGAAGGAATGAAGGAAAGCGACTGATGCATGGGAGCAGGCCGATATTGCTGCTCGAAGATGGCCAAGCGACGGTTCCGAGTGCGGGTATGGCACTCGACG
>CP070782.1:176547-180325 GCA_020346325.1 Phycisphaerales bacterium | reverse complement strand
TCAAGGACGTCACGGTCGAGTATTCGACAGATGGAACTCAGTGGACCGTTCTGGAGGATGTGGTCCTGGCCCAGGCAACCGCCACATCCACGTATGCTTACAACACAGCCATTGACGGCCAGGGCGTGGCCGCCAAGTATGTCCGTCTCACGATCAACAGCGCTCATAGCACGATGGGCCAATACGGGCTGAGCGAAGTCCGCTTCCTCTATATCCCCACTCACGCGCGCAGTCCCAAACCGGCCGACGCTGCCACGGAGGTGGACGTCGACGCCGTGCTGAGCTGGCGCGCAGGCCGGGAGGCTGCCTCGCACGACGTCTACTTCGGCAACGATGCGGAAGCTGTGGCCGCGGGCACGATGCCGGCCGACTCGGTTGCCACGAGCAGCTACGAGGTCAGCGCCCTGGACTTCGGGACGACGTACTACTGGAAGGTCGACGCCGTCAACGAGGTCGAGGCAACCAGCTTGTGGGAAGGCGCCGTGTGGAGCTTCACGACGCAGGAGTACGGCGTGATCGAAGACTTCGAAGCCTACAACGACGACGACAATCGCATCTACGACACCTGGATCGACGGCTGGGTCAACGAGACCGGCTCCACGGTCGGCTATCTCGAAGAGCCGTTCGCCGAGCGAAGGATCGTCCACGGTGGCAAGCAGTCGATGCCTTTGGAGTACAACAACGAGGAGGCTCCCTTCTACTCGGAGGCCTCGCGCGCTTGGCCCGCGGCCCAGGATTGGACGGCCGGCGCGGCCGACTCCATCCGGCTGTACTTCCAGGGCGAGCCCGACAACACACCGGAAACGATCTATCTGGCGATTGAAGACGCCTCGGGGCAGTCGGCCGTCGTGGCTCATGCGGACCCTGATGCCGTCCTGGCGACCGAGTGGCAGGAATGGATGGTATCGCTCAGCGACTTCGGTGGAGTCGATATGGCCCGCGTTGAGACTCTGTATATAGGACTCGGCAACCGGACCAGTCCGCGGGCCGGAGGTACGGGCCTGGTCTACATCGACGACATCCGTGTCGGACGACCTGTCACCACCGAGTAAGGCAATCAGCGGCGCACCGTACAGCGCCCGGGAGCCAGCCCCTGCCAACCGGGGGGCTTGGCCACGAGCAAAGGGGGCCTGTGTTCATCAAGCACAGGCCCCTACTCGTTCTGCCGAGCCCCAAGTTTTCGCGCAACCCCTTGACCTCAAGCCACTTCCGCGTTCTGGGATGACGCCCTGCGGGGCCCGTCAGAGAGAAATTGAGCTTGCATCGTGGCGGGTCTTTATGGTAATAATATATTCACGCGGCTGCGGGGCCTTTCCCTGGCATGCCGAGATCGTAGGACGGTGAGTTTCTTCACAACACAGGCTGTGGTGGTGCGGGGGCACCCAGGTGGGGATCGGAGGCACGGAACTGAAGCGTTTCGCTGGGTGCATGGCAGAGCGGGGGGAGAGTGGTCGCGCAATTCCTGTCGCACGTCAGAGATTTCATGTCCAAACACAGAACTGCTCGTCTATGTCTCGGAAAGGAGGTGCACGCGTGACAGAGATCGAGTGACGTGAGTCGCTTTGCCCTGGGCCCGTAAGACAGGATCGTTCTGCCTGACGAGCCCGAAATCGATACGGATTCTTCATCTGTTAGAGGAGGTTACCATTATGTGGCGATTTTCACTTTGTGTCATGGTCGTATGGGCCCTCTTGCTCAGCGGGGCGGCCCAGGCCCAACTTTTTGATATCACCCAGCCCGGCGACCCGATCCTGGGCGTGCCGGACGATGGCAACTGGCCCGGGAACGAAGAACCGCCCGGCTCGATCGATGACGAAGTCGGCGTCAAGTATCTGTGCTTCAAGACGTCGTTCATTCCGGACCAGGACGGCTACGCCGGCATTCGTGTCACCCCGTCCCAAAATCAGTACGTCGTTACGGCTCTGAATTTCGCGACCGCCAACGACGCGATAGAACGCGACCCCGTCGCCTTCACGCTGCTGGGCTCCAACGACAGCATCGACGGTCCGTATGTCGAGATCGCTTCCGGTACGATCGACGATCTGAACGGTGCCACCTCCTGGGACCGCAACACGTGGATCTCAGCTCCGATCGAAATCGACAACAACAAAGTCTACGCTCACTACGAGCTGCGCTTCACCGAACTGCGGAACCGGACGGCGGCCAACAGTGTGCAGATCGGCGAGATCGAGTTCTTGACTGACGGTTCGACGGGCGGCACGGCCACTGACCCCAGCCCGGCTGACGAAGCCATCGACGTCATGCGCGACGTGGTGCTTGGTTGGGAAGCCGGCTCGTACGCCGTGTCGCACGACGTGTACTTCGGCACTTCGTTTGACGACGTCAACACGGCCAGCCGCAACAATCCCCTCGATGTCCTGGTCAGCCAGGGGCAGACGGACACCACGTATGATCCCGATGGTCTGCTCGAGTACGGCCAAACCTACTACTGGCGTGTCGACGAAGTCAACGCCGCTCCGGATTTCGCTATCTTCACGGGCGACGTATGGAGCTTCACGGTTGAGCCGTTTGCCTATCCGGTTGAGAACATCATCGCGACGAGCAACACCACGTCGGATGCAGGGGTCGGCCCGGAAAATACCGTTAACGGCTCAGGACTCAACGAGCAGGATCAGCACTCCACGGCCAGCAGCGACATGTGGCTGGGTATCCCCGGCGCCGACACGCCGTACGTTCAGTACGAGTTTGACGGCGTCTACAAACTGTACGAAATGCTGGTCTGGAACTACAACGTCCAATTTGAGCTGTTGCTCGGTTTCGGGCTGAAAGACGTCTCGATCGAGTACTCGGAGAACGGTGAAGACTGGACCGCTCTGGGTGATGTGCAGTTCGCCCAGGCGACGGCGCGCGACGACTACGCGGCCAACACGACCGTCGCGTTCGGGGGCGCCCCCGCCAAGTTCGTCCGGCTGACCGTCAACAGTGGCTACGGCATGCTGCCCCAATACGGCCTGAGCGAAGTGCGCTTCCTCCATATCCCAGCCCAGGCCCGCGAACCGCAACCGGCCGAGGGCGCCACCGACGTAAGCGTCGCCACCACGCTCGAATGGCGTGCCGGACGGGAAGCTGTATCGCACGAGGTGTATCTCGGTACCGAAGCCGAGGCGCTGCCGCTGGTCGACGCGAGCACGGCAACCAGTTACACCCCTGCCCCGCTCGACATGGCGACGACCTACTACTGGAGAGTCGACGAAGTCAACGAAGCCGACGAGATCTCGGTGTGGCCGGGAATGGTCTGGAGCTTCATGACCCAGGAATTCATCGTCGTCGACGACTTCGAGAGCTATACCGACGATGAACTCAGCCGCATCTACGAGACCTGGGAAGACGGCTGGGTCAACGACACCGGCTCAACCGTCGGGTATCTCGAGAGCCCGTTTGCCGAGCAGGAGATCGTCAACAGCGGCCTCCAGTCCATGCCTTTGTTCTACGACAATACCAGTGCTTCCACCTCTGAAGCTGATCTGGCCCTGAACCAGGACTGGACCGCCAGCGGCATCCAGAGCCTGTCGCTGTTCTTCTACGGTGACCTAGACAACAGCGGTGGCCAGTTGTACGTCAAGATCGGCAGCACCAAGGTGAATTACGATGGCGCCGCCGTCAATATCATGCGACCGGGTTGGCAGCACTGGAACATCGACCTGGCTGCGACCGGTGCGAACCTGAGAAACGTCTCCCAGTTGACCATTGGCATCGAAGGCGCCGGGGCACAGGGGACCCTACTCATCGACGACATCCGGCTGTATCCTGAGGTCCT
>CP070782.1:169758-176447 GCA_020346325.1 Phycisphaerales bacterium | reverse complement strand
GGTTATTTTTGCCGATAGACTCTTAGCAGCTACCCTGAGTGGAGTTTATTCTACGGAAGATATGATTACTTGGAGATTAGAAACTAATTTGTTTGCTGATCAAGAAGCCTATGCAATAGGACTGAGATGGCCCGAACAGCCGTTGAGAACTATTGATCGCCACGATGCTTCATTTGTTTCTGATGCGGATGCAGGGATAGGATACATTACAGCTGTTAGTGGAACACCTTATACTAGTGTTCCTAGGTATTCAGGTATTAGGATTGAGGATAAGGATGGTAATGATTTAGGAAACTATATCGTGAATTTTGTTACAGATGGTGGTTCTGGAGTTGGATCTAGAATAGTTGTAGATAGAGTGTTTCCATTTGTCGATCAAATCAAAGATGACATATTGATTACGATAGGAGCTTGGTGGCAGGAATGGGAATTTGACGAAAATCTTTTCAATGAGAATATAACTAATACAGTAATGCTTGCAGGAAAAGACGCTATTGCTTATACCACTAGCATTAGGCAAGATGGTTTTTCTTGGGGTCAGGCTCAAATTGTTACAGAAGATTTTACTGGAAGAGATTTTGTATCTTTAAGCAATGGTTTGGCTTTATGTATGGTTTTGGGATTAAACCAACAAAACACAAGCAATTATATTTTACAAAGCTCAGATGTCGGAAAATATTGGAGTACTTTGAGAGAGTTTGAGGAGATGGTACTGACCGGCAAAGGCCAACGGATCGCCAGAACCGGGTCGTCATACTTCAAGCCACGCTCATGCTCAGGACTGTAGAACGCGGAATGATGGTACGCCAGTTCGACGCCGTCCGTCAGCGTCTGGAATCCATGCGCAAAACCCTCGGGAATGTAGGCCACCCGCATGTTCTCCTCCGACAACTCCACGCCATGCCATTGTCTCAAGGTCGGGGAATCGGCCCGCAAATCCACCATGACGTCAAATACCCTCCCGCGAACACATCGGATAATCTTCGTTTCCGAGGCCGGTGGGAGCTGGTAATGCATTCCCCGAATGGTCGCGCGCTGTCTGGTCAGAGAATGATTAATCTGGACAATGGTTCCGTGAAAACCGATTCTCTCATACTCCTTCTGGCAGAATACTCTCGCGAAGAGCCCTCTCTCGTCACGATGCGGCTCGAGTTCGATGACGTAAGCTCCGGACAACGGCGTCTCGATACACTTCATGCTTCCGTCCAGGCTAGATGGCGACGCCTTGCCTCGGCAACGTAGCTGCCGAGGTCATCGAGGCTCCGTACCGCGCCCGATTCGTAGAAACCTCGATACCAAAGAACCGTCTTCTCAACGGCGGTCTTTCCATCCCACACAGGAGCCCATCGCAATCTCGTCCGCGCCTTCGAACAATCGAGCTTGAGCATCCCGGCCTCGTGCAATTGACCAGCCGTCGCGTCGATCTGAAACTTTATTTCGGGCCAGATGCGCTGCGCCCGATCCGCGATCTCTCTGACGGTGGCGTTTCCGTCCTCGGCCGGCCCGAAATTCCACGCGTCGGCGAATTCTCGGCGGCCCTCCAACAGCATCTGTCCCAGGGACAGATAGCCGCTCAGTGGTTCCAGCACATGCTGCCAAGGCCGGATGGCCTCGGGGTTCCTGATCGTCACCGCCACTTTGCGATTAGCCGCTCGCACCAGATCCGGAACGAGCCGGTCAGTCGCCCAATCGCCTCCGCCAATGACATTCCCTGCCCGGGCGCTTGCCAGAAGCGTGTTATGGGCCCTGCCGTAGTCGTCGAGATTGAAGAAAGAACTGCGCCAGCAACGGGTCACAAGCTCGGCACATCCCTTGGAGGCGCTGTAAGGATCGTATCCACCCACGGGGTCGATCTCGCGATACCCCCAGGGCCATTCTCTGTTCTCGTAGCATTTATCGCTGGTGACGTTAATGACCGCACGAACCGCGCCGCATTCTCTCACGGCTTCAAGCACACTGATAGTCCCCATGACGTTGGTGGAAAAGGTTTCCACAGGGTCTCGGTAGGACGGCCTGACGAGCGACTGGGCGGCCAAATGAAGAACGATTTCCGGCTGTTCCTTCTGGAACACCTGCCTGAGTTTCTCCGCGTCGCGGACGTCGCCCATGACGGAGTTCATTTCCAGATCCAGACGTCTGAAATGATTAGGCTCGGTCGACGGCTCCAAAGAATACCCGGTAATCTTGGCCCCCAGTCGCAAAAGCCAGAGGCAAAGCCAACTGCCTTTGAATCCCGTGTGACCCGTAACAACGACCCTCTTACCCTTATAGGTCCCCTTAAACATTGACCCCCTCAACACGAGTGGCCAGCCTGGGCGACCTGGCAGGGACATCTTGGATCTTGTGCGTCGGTTTGCCACCCCACACGCGCCAGGGCGCCTTGCCACTGGCCCACAAGTCCTCCAGCCTTATTCGATCACGCAAGGTGTCCATCGCCGCCCAGAAGCCCTCATGCTTGTAGGCACAGAGTTGGCCATCAGACGCCAGACGCTCCAGCGGCTCTCTTTCCCATATCGCGTTCTCGTCCTCAATGTACTCGATCACCTTAGGCTCCAGTACGAAGAACCCCCCGTTGATCCATCCACTCTCACCCTTGGGTTTCTCCCGGAACTGCTGCACCTTCGTCCCTTTGAAATCGAGGACCCCAAACCTGCCAGGGGCCTGCACAATGGTCACCGTGGCGTGAGCCCCTTGTTCTTTGTGGAAGGCCACCAAAGCCCTGACGTCCACATCGGACACGCCGTCCCCGTAGGTGAAACAGAAAGTCTCATCATCCAAGTAGGGTGCCACCATTTTCAGGCGCCCTCCGGTCTGCGTGTGGAGGCCGGTATCCACCAATGTCACCTTCCACGGTTCGCAATGATTGCAGTGGACCTCCATGCTGTTGTGCGCCATATCAAACGTCACGTCCGACATGTGCAAGTAGTAATTGGCGAAATACTCTTTGATGTAGTACCCCTTGTAGCCCAGGCAAATGATGAATTCACTGATGCCATGGTGCGTATAGTGTTTCATGATATGCCAGAGGATGGGCTTGCCCCCGATCTCGACCATGGGCTTGGGCCGGAGGTGCGTTTCCTCGCTGATCCGCGTGCCAAATCCACCTGCCAGAATTACTGCCTTCATCACTTGCCTTTCAACCAGCCAGGAAATCCAGGCCATCTGCTGCCGATCGGGGCCCATCGCCAAGTTCTGTTCGCGAGCTGTGGACGCCTGCCTCTGCGCCACGACCTCCGTATTCAAACGCTCGCTACGGGGCACATTTCACAGCCCCACATCATGCTGAAAACGGCCCTTCCGGGCCGTTGAATGAGCTTCCTATTGCCAAAAAGCAGATCTGCCCGGCCATTGAGCCAGCTTCCTGAGCCACGAAATAAGCCCGTCGGAAACGCCCCCCGGCAGTTCCCCGACCTTTCGGTGGGCACCAGCCGCATCCAAAGAAACTGTCACATCTCCCGCGACAGCTCAACGTGCTCTGGAGCCTTGCGAGCCGAGTGCACCTCCACCTCGGTTACCGGAGCGACGCGGTTCTGGTCGCCGTCGTCGCGCCTGACGAGCAAATCCGCGGCCCCTGGCGCTAGCGACGGCAAGCGTGCGGTTGTCTCCTGCGCCCGACAGCCAGCCAAGTACTCGCGGGCAAAGACGAAGAATGCCATGGCGACAAACACGGTGATCCACGCCAGGCCCACTCTGCGTACGGTTCCCTTGGCTTTGCGACGTTCCGGCGGCACCGCCTCGTCGAGCACCTGGATCGTCGGCATGCTCTTGGCCTCTTCGATCTTGGCGATCTCCAACTCACGCATCAGCAGTTCGTAGAGCATCTCCTGAATCTGCAATTCGTGGCTGGGAATGTTTTCCGATTGGCTGAGTTTCCGCTCCATGTCTTGCAGCCGCGTCTCCAGAAAGGCCCGCTTGCTGGCGGTGTGCCCGGCAGAAAGCCGTTTGTTCTGCCGATCCAACTCCTCAACGTAAGCATTCGCTATCGCCGCCGCCCGCTTCCGATCCTTGTCCTCCACTGTGATATAGAGAATGCCGTCATCTGAAACCTTAATCGTCGTGTACGCCCGCAATTTCTTGCGTGCTTTGTATCGCGCGGGCTCGACCCTGTACACGGCCGTCAAATCGAAGCGGTCGATGATCGCATCGGTCACCACCCGGCTCTCCAAAATCCCCACGTACATGTCCGCCACACTGGTGACATTCATGGCGTCACGAAGCAAGGCTCCCACCCCGCCGCCCAGCAAGCTCATGCCAAGCCCGGAATCCCCCTGCGGACTCTCGATCGGTGGCGCCACAGAGGTCACAGCCAAATAGCTGTCAGGCCCCAGGTACGAGATCACACCCACGACGCCGGATGCCAGAAAACAGGCGAGCAATAGCCACCAACGGTATTTGAAGAGCACGCGGAGGCAGTCAAGGAGGTTCAACTCATCCGCCGGCGCCCCGCCCCGGACTACGTTAGCTTGTTGGTGTTTGGCCATTTCTACAGTCATGTTTGACAGCTCCCCGACGGTCTATCGTCGCGTCCGATCCCATACGTCCCTCGCGAGGCACCGCGGAGATTCGCTCGCCCTCGCCGTTCTGGTGGCGGTCCTCTGTAGCGAACCGGCCGCTGCCCCTTGCGCGTGCCCGACAACCAACGGCTGCTCGACGGGCAGACTCCGTCCTCGTCGGTCGACAACAACCGATGGAGAGACCGGCTCGTTCATCGGCCCGGTCTGCTTTCAACACACCTTCTTGACGCGATCCGTTGCCCGGAGACAACACGGATCCAAGAAACAACCGTTACCGGTCAGCGTGGGCCATTGGCCTACGCTGCTTTCGCTCACGCTCTTCCGACGCACTTGAGCCTCAATTGTCGAGATCCACCCTCCGTCACAACATTGATTCGCCGCAGACCGCATTCGGAGCCCCCGCCCAGATTGTTCTAGATGGCAAGGACCACGCCGGCGGCGACAGCGATCTGGAATACAATCTGCGTGATGTCTTTGGTGGTCTTGAGCCAAAGGAGACGATCCAGTTTCCTGGGCACGACGATGGTATCACCTGGCTCCAGCTCCAGATTCTTGAAACCGCCAAAGAACCATTGATTGAATTCGCCGTCCCAGAACACGAGCTTGCCGCGGCCCTGCTGCTTGCTGATCACGGAGCCATCGGCCTTGATCACGCTCAACTGTTTCTGGTCCGCATCTTTGGTCATCCCACCGACACGGCGCAGGTAGTAGTCTACCGTCCCATTGTCCTCATAGAGCAACGACGTCTCATTGAACACTTCGCCGACGACATGAACGACACCCGGTCGCTCCGGAATCGTCAGCACATCGCCACCTTCCAACTCGATATCGTAGCGCGAGTGCCGAAACTCCTCCAAAGAGCTCAGCCTGACCACGACGCGGCCAGTGATTTCGCTCGCCCGCAATTTGGCGAGCAACTCCCTCTTGGCTTCGAGCGCGGCCTCCTGCCCCTGGATGGTTTGGGCATCCAGCGCCCCGCCAATCGTCTGCTCGGCCGTCGCGAGGACCGATTCCTCAATCTGCTTGATCAATTGGTCCAGCCGCCGGCGCTGCACCTCTTTCGCGCTTTCGCGGGTGAACACCGCCCCCTTGAGATAGGCTCGCTCCGTATAGCCCCCGGCCCGCTCAATGACGGAACTGAGGGTCTCACCACGCCGAATGGGATAGGTTCCCGGGAAGCGCACCTGGTCGAGGATCTCCGCGGTGCGATCAAACTCCAGTTCCGGTATAGGGCGAATGACCAGATGGTCGTAATCGCGCAGCAGGATGTTCTGCTCGGGATCGCGGTCCAATGCCTGTGCCAGCATGACGTCGATCTTCTCGGTCGTCATTCCCTCCTGGCTGACATGCCGGCGCGTCAGCTCGGCCGTGCGATGATAGGCGTTCTTCTTCAGTCCTCCCGCGGCGTCGACTAGATCGCTGACACGCATCCCGGGAACCAGCCGATATTGGTTTGGATCGAAGACCATACCGGACACCGTGACCACGTCAAGGTCTCGCTCGTCCCAGGAGAAGACGCGAATGGTGTCATATTGAGCCAAGGCGATGTTCTCGGCCTCGTCCCTCGCCAGCACCTTCCCCGGATTGAACGGAATAACGATCGGATGGAGGTCCGGCGGGACCAGCCGCTTGATCTCACCATAGTCCGTATTCGGCTGGGGCCGGAGGACATCATAAGAACTCAGGATATCCGCCAGGCGCATCCCTGAACGCCATTCGTGCTTGCCCGGCCGGAGAAAATACCCCTCCAGATGCACGACACGTTCCTCACGCGGCGCAACCGCGAACACCTTGACGATATCCCCGTCCTGCACCAACGTCTCTGCGCCGCGACGAGTCGACTGGTCCGCGGCCATCCGTGAAATATCCACATCGACCGCCACACGGCGCTCGTGGTTTTCCACCCGCTCCACCTGTACGCGCTGGAGCCATCCCGCAAAAGTCGCCCCCCCCGCCAACTCCAGGACGTCGCGCAAAGGCTCCGGTTCCTTCATCTCGTAGATAGCCGGGCGCTTCACGCTGCCGGCCACCGCCACCACCGGTCCGATCAGTGGGATGAAGATCGTATCTCCGTCCCGCAGGCGCACGTCCTGGCTCTTGTCTCCCCCCAGGAGAAAATCATAAAGGTCGATCTCTGGCAGATCGACACCTTGACGCAGCAGCCGTATTTTCCTC
>CP070782.1:167044-169658 GCA_020346325.1 Phycisphaerales bacterium | reverse complement strand
CCTTAACTTCCAGGATGTGCCGCTGCAGACCATACTGGAGTATCTGTCGGAGACGGCTGGGCTGGTGATTGTGTGTGATGAGCCTCTGAATGGTCGCATGACGGTCATCAGCCGTCAACCAGTGAGCCTTGGCGAGGCTATCTCCTTGATCAATTCGGTGCTCAAGGAAAGGGACTTGGCGGCAGTGCGCACCAACAGGACTCTGCGCATTGTCTCGTTAGACAAGGCCAAGACCATGAATATCCCTGTGACATCCGGCACGGACCCCGATTCAATCATGCCGGGCGATGACATCGTTACCCATGTGATTCCGATTCGCCATGCTGATGCGCGCCGGCTCAGGGAAAACTTGCAGTCTCTGATCCCCGAGTACGCCAGTCTGGAAGCCAATCAGGACGGCAATGCTCTGATCATTACTGATACTACTGCCAACATAAAGCGACTCATGGAGATCGTCCGAGCTTTGGATACGCATATGTCAGCCGTTGCCGAGATCAAGGTTTTTCACCTGAATAGCGCCGACGCCCGCAATACGGCCGATCTGATTAACAGGCTCTTTCAGCAAGAGCAGCAGCAGGACAGCGGAAGCTCGCGAGGACCGCGAGGGCCCTTTGAGATGATGATGGGCATGAGGGGGGGAGGCGATCGAGGCAGAGGACGCGGCGGTCGAGAAGAGCAACCCGAGGGGGCCCCCAACGTGCAGGTCGTGGCGGCCGCAGATGAACGGACCAACTCAGTTGTAGTCAGCGGCCCGGCGGATACGCTTGGGGTGGTTGCAGAGGTGATTGAGGCGCTCGATTCTCGTACGGCTGAGGTAGCTGACGTGAAAGTCTTTCATCTTGAATACGCCGATGCAGATAATGTGGCCGAGTTGATCAACGAGGTCTTCGGGCAAGACCGCCGTTCATCGCGCTCGCGGTCCTCTGGCCGCGACGCCTTTCCGATGGCGTTTGGGCGGTTTGGTCGCGGCCGGCAACCGGAGGCAGAACAAACGGATAGCACCAGCAGCACCATCGAAGTGGTGGCAGCCGCAGATGAACGCACGAACTCAATTGTGGTCACCGGCCCGGCGGATACGCTCGAAGTGATTGCCACCGTTGTGCAGGAATTGGATGCCAATCCGGAACAGGAACGACAGGTATTTGTGTATCCCTTGAAAAATGCCGAGGCAACCAATCTGAGGGACATCCTCAATAACCTGTTTTCCGAGATGCAGGCACTGAACGAACAAGGCAGGGCCGGCTCGGGGCAGAGGTTCCAGGGGCGCGAGGCTGGTCCGGCCGGGCCCGATCAGCCAACCCAGGGCGCCGGTCAGGAAGACCTCTCCGAGGAGGCCTATTTCGAAGCCGATGAGCACACTAATTCGCTGTTGGTGATGACTTCCTCGAAGAACTATAAGAAGATTGAGCCGATTATTGAGAAACTGGACAAGCGTCTCGGCCAGGTGCTCATCAAAGTTTTGTTTGCGGAAGTCACACACACCGACTCGCTGGACCTGGGGCTCGAGTTCTCAGTCCTGAACCTGAGAAGCGACGGGGACAGCACGCTGTTCTCGAGCGACTTCGGGCTGGCTGCTCAAAGGGGCGGTCTTATTGTCGAGGCCATTGAGGGCGACTTGACCGCGACCCTCCGGGCTCTGCAGGAGGTGGGCAGGCTGAATATCCTCTCCCGCCCGTACGTTCTGACCAGAGACAATCAAACCGCCATCATTACTGTGGGTGAGGAAGTACCGTTCATCAACAATACGCGCACCACAGAAACAGGCCAGACGATCAACACCATTCAATACGAGGACATCGGGATCATCCTGGAGGTGACGCCGTCAATCAATCCCGAAGGTCTCGTGATTATGGATGTCAGACCCGAAATCTCTACCACGACGCCAAAGACGGTGCCGATATCCGAGACTGTGGACGCTGCCGTTTTCGCCAAGCGTTCTTCCGAAACGCGCGTGGAAGTGCGCGACGGACAGACGATTGTGATCGGCGGCCTGGTCAAGGATGAACTGTCAGAAAACGTGGAGAAGGTTCCGTTAGCCGGGGACGTGCCTGTGATTGGATCGCTGTTCCGGCGGACCGTGAAGCAGAAGACCAAAACGGAACTGCTAATCTTCCTCACTCCGCATGTTGCGACAGAAGATGAGGAACTGACAGCGATCTCTGAAGCCGAGAGCGCCAAGAGCACACTCACTCTGGAAGGTATGGCGTCAGAGCTTTTCCAGAAACACATGGATGCTATGAAGTCGAATACCGACTCGGAAAGGCGCTAAATCGCCGGATGGCGGAGTCCTGCCGGGGGGAACCCGCTGAGCAGTAGTTCGTAAACCTTCCGGGTGATGAGTCCTTGGGTGAGCCAAGACGGTGCTGCGCGACTATCGTGCAGGGAAATCCGCCTATCTGAGAGAGAATGGAGAAAGGAAGCTGTGAATTCAAGACCCAGAATGAATATCGCGTTCCCGATTGGGACTGTATTGCTTTGTGTGGCTGCCGCCGGGGCGCAGCGGCAGATGGAGAAACTGGGACGTGGAGTGGTTGCGATCAATCAGGGCGGTGGAAAGGTGTACGTGGGATGGCGTATGCTGGGAACCGATCTGGACGACATCGCCTTTAATTTG
>CP070782.1:162650-166944 GCA_020346325.1 Phycisphaerales bacterium | reverse complement strand
GCCAGGCCCCCAGCGATTCATCCGACGGCCGCGAGAAGCTGCTGTCACTCTGGCACTTCGGACACTGGAAGTAGTATTTCATGGTGGCTACCTCCCCTCCGTATCTCGTACGAATGGGCCGCGCGCCTTGCCACCGCGACAGGTGGCGAAGATCAACAGGCGCTCGCCCCGGGCCAACGACATATGGAATACCTTCCGCATCACATCCTCGTCTCGATCAGGACGTCCAAACCATATTATGGTTTCGCGGCCGTTCCAGGTCAAGTGCTCCGGTCGGGCCGGATTGATCGGCGTGGCACGACCTGCTATACTCGCGCCCATGGTAAAGCACCGCGTACACATTAAGAGTTTCGGCTGCCAGATGAACAAGCTGGATACGGCCCTCGTCTCGGCCTCGCTGCGCGAGGCCGGTTTCGGTCTGACCGACAGCGTCAAGGAGGCGGATGCCGTGGTCATCAATACGTGTTCCGTGCGCGAGCACGCTGAGGCTCGGATTCTGTCCCATCTGGGGCATCTCAAGCACCTCAAGCAGCATCGGCCCGGGCTGGTGGTCGCCATCATCGGCTGCATGGCCCAGCGTCTGGGGCAGACCCTGCTCGAACACGACGCCGTCAATATCGTCTGTGGCCCCACGCAGATTCCGCAGATCGCGGAACTGATCGCCGAGAGCCTGGCGCACAGCGCTAAACAACTGGCCGTCACGGCCGAGATTCGTCACGATGCCGAGCCGGCGCGCCAAGCCCTGGAGGCGTTCGAGTTGGCCCACGCCGTCGACGGCGAGCAGGGGCCGGCCACGCCGGGCCAGGCCTTCGTCCGCGTGATGCGGGGCTGCAACAACTTCTGCACGTACTGTATCGTCCCGTACGTACGCGGCCCGGAGGTCTGTAGGCCGCCGCAGGCGATTCTCGACCAGGTGAAGCAGCTGGCCGACGAGGGCATCAAGCAGGTGACGCTCCTGGGCCAGACGGTTAATGCTTACCAGTACACCAGCGGCGGGAAGACCTGGTCGCTGGCCGATCTTCTCCACCGCGCCGCCGAAGTCGAGGGGATCGAGTGGATTCGCTTTGTCACGAGCTATCCGTCCGAAGCGTTCTACGACGACATCTTGCAGGCGATGGCGTCATCGTCCAAGGTGTGCAACTACCTGCATATGCCGGCCCAAAGCGGCTCGGATCGCATCCTGCGGGCGATGAACCGTCACTATACCGCCGAGCAGTACCTCGAACTTCTGGCTCGCGCCAGGGCGGTGGTCCCCGACATTGCGGTGGCGGGGGACTTCATCGTGGGCTTCCCGGGCGAGACCGACGAAGATTTCCAGGCCACGGTCGAGCTGGTGCGGCGGGCACGGTATCGCAACTGCTTCATCTTCAAATACTCGCCGCGCCCGGGGACCACGTCCGACAAGCGGCACGCCGACACGATTCCGGACGAGGTCAAGCAGAGGCGTAACGTCGAACTGCTGGCCGCTCAGGAGCAGATCAGCGCCGAGTTGAGCGAAGCCTATCAGGGACGGACGGTCAAGGTCCTCGTCGAGGGGCTGAGCAAGAAGGCCCACGTGAACCCGACGGATGGCGCGAACCATCCGCAACTGGTGGGCCGCACCGCGACCGATTACATCGTCGTCTTCAACGGGCCACCGGCGCTGGCGGGGCAGTTCGCCAGGGTCCGCATCACGCAGACCTCGCCGCTGACGCTTTTCGGCGAACGCATCGACTAGGTTCGGCTCGTTTCCGCTACACCCGCAGCGGCAATCTCATTCAATTTTCGCCGGCGGGCCGGCTTCTTCCAGGGCCTTCTGCACGCGTTCGGCGTACTCCTGGTGCATCGTTATGGCTTGGTCCAGCGGGGCGGTCAAACACGCCGCGAAATCATGCTTTGGCAGTTCCGGAGTCGGCTGGGGCAAGATGCGTAAGTTCTGCGCCAACCCGTTGAACGTCTTCCCCCAGACCTTCAGGCTGAAATCTTCCCTGACCATCCCTCCGAAGATGCTCATGTCGGAGGAATCCGGCGAGTCGGCGAAGGGCCACGACAGCCAGCCCTGGGCCAGTCGCCGCGATGCTTCGATCTCCGCACTGATCCAGCGCTTCTGCTGATCCTCCGTCCGCCGCGGACGGCCCATGGGTGCACCGCCACCGTACCAGCCGTATTCTCCGAGCACGACCGGCTTTCCCGTGTGGCAATAAGCCAGGATGCCCTGGAGGTACGCCAGATTGCGTTCCCAGTTGTTGATCGAGCTGAACGGGTTGCCCATCAGCGGATAGAAGTGAATGGAGATGAAGTCGAGCCACTGGGCCTGCCGGTGGGGGTTGAAGGCGGAATACAGATGCGGGTCGCCCGGCCGCACACTCGGATACGACCACTGGATGTACCCGACGGTGATCATATGCGCCGGGTCCACCCGGCGCAGCACCTGCACCTGCCGCTGCACCCACTGATCGGCCAGGTGCTCTCGGAAGCGCTGCCAGTCCAACAGACGCGGGCTGTCCGCCTTGGCGAGGTCCTTGGGGATTCCCACGCTGCCCAGCGTCTGATCCGCTTCCAGCTCGTCGCCCCAGGCGGCCTTGAGACCTTCCTGATCCTGATACTTGGCCGCGAGCCAGTCGTTCCAGCGCGGGCCCCACGATTCAATCGCCCAGGGCATCTGGGGCTCGTTGAGCAGATCCCACGCGAGAATGGCCGGTTCGTCCCGGTAACGCTCTCCCACCACGGTCCAGAACTTCTCCAGGGCCTTCAGCGCCTCTTCGCCGGCAAAACGGTCCGGTTTCCAGTAGGCCGGCTCACCTTCCCAGTGGTCCGGGCCCGTCAGGATGAGGCGCACGCCCGTGCTGCGAGCGATCTCGACCAAGGTGTCCAGTTTTGCCAAGGCCTGCTCATCGACGGTATTGGGATCGGGCTGGAACGTTGCAGCCGCCAGAAACACGCGGGCGCAATTGGCCCCGAGAACGCTCATGATCTTGAAATGGTCGCTCACGCGCTGGGCATCGAACTGCTGCCAGACCTGCGGGGGCCAGCCCGTGTTGGGATCGTAGTAGTTCGTTCCCCAGGGCACGAACGGTTTCTGCGAGCCGGCTTCCACGAACCCGGGGGCGTCAGGGGCCGTCGTGACCAGCCTCATTTTCCCGGAAAAGGAACAGCCGGCGGCGCCCAGTGCCAGGGCGATCAGACCCGCCAGCGCCGCCGCCCAGACCCGTCTCTGCGGGATACTTGACGATCTGTGCTTCATTCTAGTAAGCGCTCCACATATACAGGACCTCAGGCGTGCTCAGCTCGTACAGGGTCGTCCGATTCAGCTTCAGGGTGTTGGCGCTCCTGGCGTTCAACAGGTCGATGAACGAGAAAGGCCGGCGGTATTCGATCACCTGGGCCGCCTGGACACGCGCGAGCGACTTGGCGATCGCGATGGCATCGTCGAGGTATCCGACCTCGTCGATCAGCTTCTCTTCCTTGGCCTGGGGGGCCACGTAGATGCTGCCGTCGGCGAGCCGGCGGACGTCGCTGGCGGACAGCGTCCCGGCGCGACCCTCCTGGACGATACTGACGAACCGTTCGTAGGCCGGCGTGAGCAGACGCTCCTGGATGTAATCCAGTTCCTCCTGGTGCGGAGGGCGGAACGAACTGGGCCAGTCCTTCTTGTCGCCTTCGGTCAGAAAGACCGGCTGGATGCCGAGCTTGTTCTCCAGCAGTTCCTGGAAGACGAAATAGCTCATAACCACGCCGATGGAGCCGGTGACGGCGGTCGGTTCGGCCACGATCTTCTCGCAGGCCACGGAGGCGTAATAACCTCCCGAGGCGGCCATGCCTTCCATGAAGGCGACCACGGGTCGGCCCGTTTCGCTGCGGTAGCGCTTCAGTTCAGCGTAGATGCGGTCGCTGCCGGAGATCGTGCCGCCGGGGGAGTTGACGCGCAGAATCAGGCCTCTGATGCTGCGATCTTCGCGGGCGGCCTTGAGCTGGCGATAGACGTTGTCGGCCTGCTGGCTGTGGATGATGCCGTCGATATTGACCAGCACGATCCGATCGGTGCGCGGCCCGTCGCGCACCACGACCTCCCCGTAGCCGCCTCCGACCTGGCCGGTCGCGATGGCCGCCCCCAGGATGATGAGCATGAGAAACAGCCCGACATTCGCCAGCACCGACAGGGCAAACAGGATGCCCCAGAAGACGCGCCACGCGCTGAACCGCCTCCGCGGCCTTTCGTAGGGCTGGTACGGGGGCGGCGGCGGTGGGGGCGGGCTGGACGACGGCTGCGAGCCTCCGTGGCCCGGCAGGAACGACGAATAGAGATAGTCCTTGT
>CP070782.1:156771-162550 GCA_020346325.1 Phycisphaerales bacterium | reverse complement strand
GCGATTCTCCCAGTTGGGATCGACCGGGCGAGTAGCGGTGACTCCGTAGATGGCCTTGGCGAATACGCGAATCACCTGGCTCTCGGTGCCGTAGGGATCTTGGGCGATGTCACCCAGGACATTTTCCTGAGCAACCGCCAGTATCTTGAGGTCGGGCGTGTATTCCAGGTAACGCCCCATGTGGTCCACCCCCAACGCCTTCATCTGCTCATACTCCGGCAGGTCCGCCAGGCTTTCGTCCAGCCCCAGGACGACCAGCTTCAGATCCTCGGCCATGAGGGCCTTGAGGATGTCGTGACGGTAGGCGAACAACTTCCGGATCGTATTGTTGGCTTTGAGCAGGGCCGCATCACTGGCGTGGCGTCCGACGACAGTGAATTCGCGAGCCCAGGTGAATTTCGTATAGTAGGGATCGACATTGAACTTGGCCGGCGGTGCGATCACGTTGGGCAAGGGCTGGAGCCAGGTGTAGCGCCAATCCTGGTCCGGACCCAGATTGAATGTGGAGCGGCATAACTCGTATCCGACGGGATCATAGATCTTGAGCTGCTCGCGTTTGCCGATGGGGCCGTGGTTCCAGTTGTTGACCCGATTGCAGTTGAAATAGGCCTGAGCGATCTCGCACCAGTATTCGGCTGGATTGCCGATGCAGTAGGTGTCCTTGTACAGGCCCTTCTCTACCGCGCTGCGATAGGCCGCTATGCGACGGTCATTCCATTCGGGCTCCACGCGGCGCAGGGTGCTGTCGATCGTGTGACAGAACTCATGGACGGCGATACTCTCGTCGTCGTAGCGATCGATAGGCAGACTGAGGAGGTTCTCTTCGCCAAAGCTGGTGGGATGTCCTCCAGTGCCACGTACGCGTTCATTCATATAGTCCTGATTGCGGATGTTTCGATTCTCCGGCAGATCACAATAGACCTGGTCTTTGCCGATGATCACCAAGTACATTCCACGATCCAGCAGACCTTGAACGATGTCGGATCGGCCCGCCAGCATATGTGTCACAATCTCATGGGTCCGGTACAGAGCCTCATCGGCCACCACCTCAGCAGCCACAACCGGCATGCCCATGACATCGAGGTATTTCTTGTAGAAGTCACGATAAATCTGCAGGTCCTCGGCCGGTTGCTGTTCCCGGTTGCGACGTCGCCCCCAACGCGGACGCCTGGCCACCAGCTCGAAGAACGATTCCGGCGGGGCCGTAACCTTGGGACGATCGGTCGTCTGAGCCGAGGACGCACCGGCGCTCAACTGCACGTATGTTGTCCGATTCGCCAACGGTACGCGATAGGCATTACGCTCCATCTTCAATGAACCGGCGGGAACAAACGTCGAGATCCCAGGAATTCTCGCCGGCTGTTCGACGCGGAGACGAGCCGTCTTGAGATGATCGGTCGCTGGATCGAGTCCTACGCGTACCGTCCTGGCGCCAGGGTTGATGGAGAGCGATTTGAAATGCCCTGCATCCAGAGTCAGCCAGAGCCCCAGCGGCGCCACATAGCACCGTTGCCTGAAGGAATCCAAGGGTGTTACTTCGACGCTCCCGCTCTTGACCGTAACATTGCCTCCGAAGGCTTGCCAACCGAATTCCGGATGACGAATGACGTAGGTGCCAGTGTTCCAGGCGTGGCCGAAGAAGTTGGGGCCAAAGTCCCCGGTGGTAGCGTCGGGCCTCAGGGTGTTGGGCCAGGCGTGGAAGGCGGCGGAGGCGAAGCCTTCCTGGTCGATGTTAGTCAAGGTCCCCATAGCACCGCCGTACCCGACGCGAAGGAGATGAAAAACACGCGGGGCTTCCCGATAGGCATGCAAGACGGGAATTGCGTTGAGGGACGAGCCGTAATGATGGATCTGCCGTTCGATACGCGATGTGGGGCCGGGGGCGGCGCCGTAGATGAAGTCCCAATAGCGGCGGGCGTTGCCATTGTATCCCCAGTGCGGGGCTGTGGGCATATAGCCCAGAATGGCGTTGAGCGTCACCTCGGCCTTATTCTCGTAACCGAAGTACTTGCACCAACCGTAGACCTCTTCCTGGCCCGTCGAGTCCCAGGCCATCTCGCTGCCGAAGGGATAGGCCAGTTCCCGCCAGCGCTGGGCCCGCTTTTCCATCATGGTTTCCAGCCGGCCGGCCTGCTCGGTCCAGCCCTCTTCCTGCAAGTCACGCAGGATCTGGATGAACACGCTGCCTTCCATCAGACCAAACTGAAAGTAATGCCGTCCGAACCTGGGCATGGCCATGGCGGTCTCGTACGCCCTCTCCAGATACCACTGCCAGGGATGGTTGGTGACCAATCCGTCATAGTGGCGAGCCAGGCGATAGAAGACCCAATGAACCGAAGCCACGTGCGGGTAGTTGAAGGTGCGGCCCAGGCTGTACGCCTGCTTCTTGTTCCAGCTCATCCAACCGCCATAGCGGATCTCAGGACTGTAGGTGCCGGCCGGCATCTCGTTGGGTTCGTAGTAGAGCAGGCTCTTGCGCACGCCGTATTTCTCCGGGCCGTCGCTGACCTGCAAACGTCCCCACAGGCACTCGTCTACAAAACGCTGCAGTTTGTCCAGTTGGGCTTTGTCGGGCTGGCCCAGTTGCTTCATGACCGCCGAGACGTAACCCCCCGTGCCGCCTTCGTCGCCGAGGCCCGCGTGCCAGACGCGGTTGTCCTCCAATACGATTTCGTTCTTCTGGCGGTTGTAGTTCATCACTGCCGGCGTGCGGCCAAAGGGATCATCGGGATTGTCGTACCATTGCCTGGTCATCATGAAGTGCCCCATGTCCCTGACGACCCGGGCCGCCGGCTTGATGACTCGGTAGTGCACGACCTGAGTCAGGCCATCGCCGTAGGTAATCTCCAAGCGAGCGCGACCCCAATGCCTCCCTCGCACGGCCAGCCGCTGCCATCGACCTGAGGCGCTTCTTTCGGGGATAACTTGCAGCGCGCCGTCGGGAAGGACCTTGAGGGACTTAACGGGCGAATCGTATTTCAAGAACAGCGAGCCCTTGATGTCAGTGGGCAAGATCGTCCCTGGGATGCCGACCGCGACCGGTCGTTTGTTGGCCGCAAGGGTATCCTCAATTTGACGAATCTCCGGAGCCCGCAGGAAACGCAGGCCGTAGGCGCAACTCTGCCCGGGCGATAAGGTGACACTCGTGGGATCGTTCCAGGGCTGGGCGTCTTTCCATTCGGCCTCGGCCAGCGCTTTCGTGTGAGGCATCCACTCGTAGAAGCCTTCAAAGGTTTGGCTGCGCCGTGTGCGATCGCTGAGCAGAGGGTTGTAGCCTTCCAGAGGGGTCTTGCCTTGCGGCACCTCCACCAGGGCGGGGCCGTGCCCGCTTAAGCGCGTAACCTGAACGTAGCCGCCATCAAGCCCGATGGCCGGATCAGAGAAGGAGCACACCGCGTGGGCCTCGTCCAAGGAGCGTCGCGTGATGTAGTTGTTGAAGATCAAAGGTATGCCCAAGGCCCCAATCTCAACAGCCTTCTGGCTTCGGTTGGTGATGCTGAAATTCAAGACCAGTGTGCCGTTGTCCACTGACCAGGTTCGCACGATCCGGAGGGGACAATCGGACGGCAAGGTGGGGCTCAAATCGGCGGCCGCCAGGGTTGAGCCGGAAAGGCGCAGGGCTTGAACCGGTTTCCGGGCCGCCGCGGAGGAGGCTTCGGTCCACGGTTCTTGGCCGTTGGACCGATATCGCAGGTTGATGTCACCGAGGTGGTGGAAACCGTCCCCAGCCCGCCGTTCGAGTTGATCGGCCGGGGTGAAGTCAAACCCCTGGCCGCCCTTAGGCTCCAGAGCCGCCACCGTCTGAGAAGCCTTGACCAACTTCAGGGCAAAATCCGGCGTATCCAGTTCCATTACGTCCTGGTCAAGTCCCAAGGTAGGAGGCCCCTGAGGACGTCTGGGCCGGCGGCTTTGACCATCGGCTTGGGCAACGATAATCATCGCCAGCAGCATGGTGCTAGTGCATTGAATAAGAGATGTTCTTCTGAAGAATGCCATTCGAAAAGGTCCTTTCATCTGCACTGTTTCATCATGGCTATGTCTGTAGCCGGCGTCGCCAAGGGAAAGTCGCTACCTTTCGGCATCCGCCCGGATCATGCGCACACCATAAACGCCGGCCACTCGACTGCCGTCCAGGGCCACGAACTTGACCGTCACTTTCTGCTTGCCCTCGACTGTCGAGGCGGGCAGGGGATATTCCACGTCGTAGAAACGTAGGGCCTCTTCACGTCCGACGTTTTGACTGGCAACCTTCTCGCCATCGACCTGGATGTCGAAACGAGCCTCGCCCCGTCTGCGTTCCCGCGAGCAGTAGGTAATGACCAGGGCCATGGGATGATCGCTCTCGACGGGCATGTCGAAGCTCATCCAGGTGCGTGCCATGCGTCCGGGGCGGTCTTCGGTGCGCAGAGGCCAGGTCCGTTCGTCGCCGATTTGGAAGTTGAAATTACGTTCCGGCTGCATTTCGCCCGGCTGGCAATAGGCCACGGTGGCGGCCTCCAGCTTACGCAGACGTTCCTGCTCGGCTGCATATGCGGCCTGCTCGACCTCCCACTCGGCCGGCGTGAAGGTGTCCCAGTACACGCCGTAGGTGTGGCGGTGCAGTTGATAGAAAGGCATGAACGCTACGTCCTTGGGCTGGCCCACGCCTATGGTCTTGAAGTGTCCCGGGCGACCGTCGACCGGCTTGAGCCATTCACTGACGGGTTGCCCGGCCGCCACAAATGCCGGGATGCGATCTTTGTGACCTCCAGAACGCCTGTCGCGTTCGGGGCCCAGGTCACCGGCCAGTACCAGCGGCCCCCACAGGATGGCGACCTGGCGCGGGTTGTCCGGCATCGGTTCGAGGCGCAGGGCCTTGGGTAGAGTCACCTCAACGGTGTCCCCGTCCCTCCAGATTCGTTTCAGAAGAACGTAAGAACTGCTGGGCTTGGGTTGGGGGGCATTGGGATGGCGCCGTCCGAGGGCCGGGACTTCGGGATCGGCCAGTTCTTCTTCAGTGAGGGCCTGCCCGTTGATGGCGATGCCAAATCCGTCGCCCGCCCAATAGGGGCGGCGCAAGGCCAGGGTCAATTTCCGCGGGTGAGCCAACGACATCGTGAGCGTGGCCGACGCGCCGAGGGGCAGGTCGGTGTCTACGGTCAGTCTGGCCTCGTGACGGGCCCATTGGGCCGTGGACGCCGCGTAGAAATTGACATATAAGGTATCATCAGCCACGTAGTAGAGTCCGTCGGCGTGGAGAGCGTGACTCTCCAGGCTCGAGCCCGTGCAACAGGTAAAACTACCGTCGAGCATGTTGCGTTCATACTCGCGTTGTACCCTGCGTCCGACCGGCACCATATAGCAGGCCCACCCGTCGGTCGGGTCCTGGGAGGCCAGGATGTGGTTAAACAGGGCCCGTTCGTGGAAGTCGGCATAGGCCGGGTCCGGATCCAGGGCAAAGAGCCGACGCGTGAGCTTGAGCATATTGTAGACGTTGCAGGTTTCGCAGGTCCGACCATCGACGATGGCACTGAGACGACCGGCTTGGTGGAAATATTCGTCCTTGCCGTGGCCGCCGGTGGCGAAGCTGTGGTGATGAACCACGCGGTCCCAGAAAAAGTCGGCGGCTACCGCGTCGGCGGCACGGCCGGTACAGACAAAGCGGTCGGCCGAACCTATTAGCTTGGGCACCTGGGTGTTGCCGTGCTTGCCGGCCCGGTTATCCTCATGTTGCGTCAAGGGACGTATAAACGACTCGTGCTCGAATTTGTAGGACAGGTCCAGCCAGCGGCGGTCCCCG
>CP070782.1:152929-156671 GCA_020346325.1 Phycisphaerales bacterium | reverse complement strand
GGGCGGCTCGAGTGAGGCGGCGGCGCTGAACAACCACGGTCAGGTCGCGGGCACCTCGGTAACCGCCGATGCCTCGCGGCATGCCTTCGTCTGGGACAGGGCCACCGGCATGCGCGACGTCATGGCGTTTTCCAGCTCAAACGGTTACCTGCGAACCATCAACGATGCCGGTTTGGTTTGGGGATATGCCGATACGTCGAGCCAGCTGGGACGACTGTTCATTCGGGACCCGAACGACGGTCTGGTGGTCTCCAGCAAATTGCCGCCGGACACGTATTCCCTGTACGATCTCAACAATCATTCCTGCTTTCTCACGATGCATCGTTTCAAACGCACCGAGAGGCGCTACGCCGTCCTGTGGCATCGGCAAACCGGGTTTGCGAAGTTGTGGTGTCCCGAAGGGTACATTTCCGAACCTGCCATGATCAATGACGCCAACCAGGTGGTCGGCTGGGAAGACATTGAACCCAGGCCACTGAAGCTGTTGGGCCGGACGTTCTTTCGAAACCGCCGCCTCAAGCGGCAGCTCATCCTGTGGGACCCGAGGTACGGGCGCATCATCCTCAATGGCCAAATTCCCTGGGGTATGAGAAAGCACTTCACCGTGCGTGACCTCAACAACGCCGGCGTCATCCTCGGCCTGGCGGTCAAGGGCGAAAAGTCCAGTCACGCGGTGTTGCTGGAACCGATCCCGGAGAAGTGGGACGATTAGCGCTGGCGTTTGACCGCGTCCACAGTATGCTGCTGGTTGGAGGGGGATACGTGTGCAAGGCGCCAGGCGGTTGCCGCGTGGATACTGAAGGAGTGCAGCCATGAGTGACAGCAGCAGGAATTCCCGAACGCTCATTGTCCTGGCCGGCCTTCTGGCGACGGTGGTCTGGTCACCACCGGCGCTGCGGGCGTGCTCGACGATTCTGGTGGGCCGAGGTGCGACGCCAGATGGCTCGGTGCTGCTGAGCAGTTCGTGTGATGGCGACATCATGGGCTTGATCTATGTCATGCCGGCGCAGAAGTATCCGCAAGGTACGAAACTGCCCATGTACTGGAATCTCCCCCGGCCCAAAACGCATGAGGAGTACCTCGCCAATCTGCGCCGCGGTTACGACCACGTGGGCTATCTGCCGGTGGAGGAGACGTATCGCAGTATCATTCTGGCCGGCAACGTCGAGAACATGACCACGGGCGGCATGAACGAACACGGCCTGACCATCGCCATCGAGTTTTTGCCCATGCGCTCGGGCCTGGCGTGCCGGCGCGGCGTCGTCGGTCCCAACAGCAACCACTGGACCACATCGCTGATCGCCAACGGCCTGATGCGGGCCCGTACCGTGCGCGAGGCCGTCAAGCTGATCGGTGCCATGGTGGAACACTATGGCTTTCAGTATTATCGCGCGCCGCATGCCGGCGTGGCGCTGCCGATCGCGGACGACCAAGAAGCCTGGCTGATGGAGATCTTCGGTCCCGGTGCGGAATGGACGCCCGACAGCGGCCAGCCCGGCGGCGTCTGGTGTGCCCAGCGCATCCCGGACGGCGAAGTGGGCTGCTGCACCAATCGCAGTCGGATCGGCAAGGTGGATCTGGCCGATCGCGATATGTTCCTGGCGTCGCCCAACATTCACTCGCTGGCCGAGGAACTCGGCTTCTGGCAGCCGGGCGATCCCTTCGTCTGGCACGACGTGTATGGCGACCCGGGCAGTATCGCCAATTCCCTGCGCGAATGGCGGGCCTTGAGCCTGGCGGCCCCGTCACTGGCTCTAAAGGCTACAGGCGATCCGCTGGTGGACCGCTACCCGTTCTCCGTCAAGCCCGATGAGCCGCCGACGGTGCGGAAGCTGCTGGCCGTGATGCGTGACAGCTACGAGGGAACCGAGTTCGATCTGACGGAACACCCCGCGTTCAACAACGAAGGCGAGAAGAGCCCGCTGGCCTGTCCCTGGGGCCCGCCGGAACTGTTCGAGCTGTTCGACATCGAGCCTCGCCGCGCCCTTTGCACACCGACCAGCGGCTACGTCGTGATCGCCCAGTTGCGCGATTGGCTGCCCGACAGCGTCGGGAACTGCCTGTGGTTCGCGTACGGCCCGGCTCACACGAGCTGCTTCGTGCCGGTCTACGCCGGGGTGACGGAACTGCCCGATACGTGGGATCAGGGCCCGGACTACACGCGGATCAACCGCAACCAGGCACCGTGGAACTTCCGGCTGGTCTGCGCTCTGGCCGGCAAACTGAGATACCAGGATGCGCTGGCGGATATTCGACGTGTGTTCGAGCCGGCAGAAGCGGCGTTCCTGGCGCTCCAGCCGCAGGTCGACAAGGCCGCCGCCACGGTGCTCAAACGGCGGGGTGACGAGGACGCCGAACGCTTCCTGAACGCCTACGCCAACCATTGCCTGACCCAGGTCGGCTATGCGTATCACGAACTGGTCGACTACCTGACGTTTCGGTACTTACTGGCCGATATGGAGGTGGCACCCCCGAGACTGCCGGCCATCGCGCCGCCCGTTATCCCGGTCGTGCCGGAGCGTTGAGTGACTCGGAGCTATGCCGGAGGATTCGCAGCCGGCCTTGCACAAGGAGCCTGAGCGATGCGTAACGATCGAAACCTTTCCCGTCGGCAGTTCATGGCGAAATCGATGGCCGTCGCGGCCGCCACTGTCGTTCCCCGGCATGTCTTGGGCGGCGCCGGACACGTGCCGCCGAGCGAGCAGTTGAATGTCGCGGTCATCGGCACCGGGGGCCAGGGCATCACCAACATCAAGAACCTGCTGACCCACCAGGATGTGAAGATCAGCGCGATCTGCGATCCGGCGCAGTTCTGGGACAACAGCGAGTTCTACTACACCCATAACAGCGGGCGCGGACCCGCCATGGAGGTGATCGAGGACCACTATCGCCGCAGCCCGTCTGAGGGCAGTCACGACTGTCAGGTGTACAAGGACTTTCGCATCATGCTGGAGCGGTCGGGTCGTGACATCGACGCGGTCGTGGTGGCTACGCCCAACCATGTGCACGCCGTGGCGACCATGGCGGCTATCCGTGCGGGCAAGGGGGTCTACTGTGAGAAACCGCTGACCTATTCGGTGTATGAGGCGCGCCGGGTCGCGCAGGCGGCACGCGAGGCCAAGGTGGGCACGCAGTTGGGCAACCAGGGCCATTCCTCCGACGACATTCGCCGCGCCGTCGAATGGGTGCGCGACGGAGCTATTGGTGCGATCCGCGAGGTACATTGCTGGGCCGGCGAGAACCGCCCGCAGGAATTCACCGAGCGGCCCAAGGAAACACCACCGGTGCCGGAAGGACTCGATTGGGACCTTTGGCTCGGCCCCGCCCCGGAGCGCCCGTACCATCCGGCCTACGTGCCGATGAAGTGGCACTACTGGTGGGATTTCGGCAACGGCAAGCTCGGCAACTTTGGCTGTCACACGCTGGACACCGCCGTCTGGGCCTTGGATCTGGAGCATCCCACCCTGGTCGAGGCCAGCTCGACGCCGCTGAATTCCGAAACGACGCCCATCGCCTCGACCTGCCACTACAAGTTCCCGGCCCGCGGGGCGCTGCCGCCGGTCGATCTCTACTGGTACGACGGCGGCATCCGCCCGCCACGGCCTGAGTGTTTGGAACTGAAACGGGACCTGCCCCGTGCCGGTGGGTCGCTGTTGGTCGGGGAGACGGGCGCCATTCTCTCGGGCATCTGGAGTGGATCGCCCCGGATCATTCCGGAAACGAAGATGCGCGAGTACACGCT
>CP070782.1:148134-152829 GCA_020346325.1 Phycisphaerales bacterium | reverse complement strand
CGCCGGTCTCACGGAAGGAAAGGAGAATTACCATGAAGAAGCAAGGATTCACCCTGGTTGAGCTCTTGTTCGTGATTGAGATCATCGCTCTGTTGATGGGCATCTTGATGCACGCCCTGGCCCGGGTCCGGCAGTTGGCGTTTCGGCTGATCTGCGGGACGAACCTTTCGGGCATTGGCAAGGCCATGCTGATCTATGCCAATGACTACGAGGACGAGTTGCCGCGTGCCGGTGGCCGCAACTCGGAGTGGGACCTGCTGGGCCAGGGCTGGATGGCCGACGACCGCTACACCGCTTACGGCGTTACGCGCGGCACCGGTGAAGGCGGCAAGGCCTCGATCAGCTCCTGTTTCTACCTGCTGGTCAAGTATGCCGAGGTGACCCCGAAGTCGTTCGTTTGTAAGGGCGACACCGGCACCACCGAGTTCACCCTGGCGGACGAGGATGCCTCGTTGCCGGCCGACTTCGAGTTGATCGACGCCTGGGACTTCGGCGAGACGCCGTACGACAATTGCAGCTACTCGTACCACATTCCGTTCGGGCAGTACGCCCTGACGACGTCGAGCGAGCCCGGTCTGGCCGTGGCAGCCGACCGCAACCCGTGGATCGAGAGCCCGGCCGCCGATCCCGATACTTCCACGTTCAGCGCGTTCGTGCCGGACGTGGCCCCATACAACGGCAGCACCGAGGACGCCTTGAAGGGCAACGCGATCTCGCACCAGGGCGAGGGCCAGAACGTGTTGTTCCTGGACGGCCACGTCGAGTTCGCCAAACGTTCCTTCTGCTCGCTGGAAGATGACAACATCTACACGCGATCGAACAGCACCACGACGGGTGATCCTCAAGGTACGTTGCCGTCGGTCGGAGCGGGTCTGACCCCGGCCAACCGCAAGGACTCGCTGCTGGTCCACGATCCCACCAAATCCTTCGGCCCCAAGCGGCGCTGCTTCACCGCCGATACCCCCGTCTGGATCGAGGGAACGCTGGTTCCCATTTCGCGCATCACGACCGGACAGAGGGTTGGCGGGTCGGTGGGCATACCGATGGTGGCGGATGCCGGTCTCAACGATGTCGAGGCGGTCGAAATCCATCCGGGGCAGTACACCGACTGCTATGACGTGGTGCTCGAAACCGGCGAGTGCATCAGTGCCGTGGGGTCGCATCGGTTCCTCACCGAGGCGGGCCGCTGGGTCATCCTGGAGCATTTGCAGAGCGGGATGTACCTGCAAGCGATGGACGGCCCCGTCCGCATTGCCTGGGTGGCCCAGAGAATGGCGCCCTACGTTGGCACGGTCTACAACCTGAAGATTCAGGATGCGGACGAGTACTTCGTCGGTGTCGCCGGCGTGGTCGTTCGCGACTATTGAGAGAAGGTTGACATATCGGCCGCTGCGCAGCGTCGGCTGAAGCATTGGGCTTGAGGGTTACCTTTTCTTCACGGGTGGCCTTGCGCGGCTTCTGTGCGAGGCCACCTTTATCCCGATGACGTGTTCTTTGACAGTGCAGCGAAATTGTCCGGCAATGACAGTCCGCGCAGGGCGGGGCGCCAGACCGGGCCGATACGCTTCGACGTGCTCGATCGATATCCAGACGTGTTAGTCATTATCCATTCCTTAGCGTCGTCGATTCTGTATCGACCTCTTCTTTTGCTCGCTTCAAGAGCCTGTCAGTGCCGGCGCCATGTCGCGCGCAAGATCTGCGCCGCGACGGCCCCAATCCCGGCTTACCGGGAATCAACGATCAGGTGCAAGCGAAAGGAGAAGTATCATGAAAAAGCGAGGATTCACCCTGGTTGAGTTGTTGGTGGTGATTGCGATCATCGCTCTGTTGATGGGCATTCTGATGCCCGCGCTGGCCAAGGTCCGGCAGTTGGCCTTTCGGCTGACGTGCGGGACGAATCTCGCGGGCATCGGCAAGGCCATGTTGATCTATGCGAACGACTATGACAACGAGCTGCCGCGCGCCGGCGGCCAAGACGCCGAGTGGGGCAGTGTCGTCTGGGATGCGTCCGATCGCTACACGGCCTACGGCGTGGGCGATGCGGCACGGGGCTCGATCAGTTCCAGTTTCTATCTGCTGGTCAAGTACGCCGAGGTGACGCCCAAGTCGTTCATCTGCAAAGGCGACACCGGGACCACCGAGTTCACCCTGGCGGACGAGACGCTTCCGCGAGCGGATTTCGAGTTGATCGACGCGTGGGATTTCGGCGCCACGCCATGGGACAATTGCAGCTACTCGTACCATGTCCCGTTCGGCAAGCACGCCCTGACGACCGTGAGCGAGCCCGGTTTGGCCGTCGCGGCCGACCGCAACCCCTGGATCGACAGCCCGGCCGCTGAGGCCGCGGACTTCACCAAGTTTCTCGCGGACGTACCGCCGCACAACGGCACCACCGAGCAGGCCTTGGCGGGCAATGCCATCGCCCATCAGGGGGATGGACAGAACGTTATGTTCCTGGACAGCCACGTCGAATTCGCCAAACGCGCCCACTGCGCCCTTGAGGACGACAACATCTACACGATCTCGAACGCGACCGGCGGCACCGGGGCCAGTCTGGGCCTCAAGCCCGTCGTCGGCGGGCGCCAGGGCGTCGTGCCCAAGAACAAGAAGGATTCCGTCCTGGTCCACGATCCGGAGAAATGGCGTCGTTGACCGAAACGGTATCGTCGCTCGTAGTGTCTAACGCCAGCGCGGTGTGCCGGCGCTATGAGCGAACGAGACAAGATCTTCTCTTCCATATCCGGGTGGCCTCGCAGCGCGGAGAGCGAGGCCGCCCTTTTCGTTTCCGTATCGTGCCGAACCCCGTAGGGGCAGGCCACCGTGCCTACCCCCTTTCCCTGACGGGGCAAGCGGTTGCGCATGGCCAGCCAAGGCAACCCCCGTGGGGCGCCGCCGCGCGTCCGCGGCCCGTTGGGTGCGATTCATGTTTGTGGGTAACCGGCGTTTTGGGGCTGCTACCTGTCATATCGAGCGGAGCGAAGCGCAGTTGAGATATCTCGCCGCAGACCAGACGCGCCTTCAGTTCGCGAGGAGATCCCTCCGCTACGGCCCGCTGGCAGCGAACCTCCGGTCGGGATGACAACGGTCTGTACGGGTCGGTAATATCCACCCACAAACGTGAAGTGCACCCCGGACCGTTCGCGCGGATCTCGGGAGTTTGAAATCCCGCCGGATTTCTGGTAGAGTATCCGCTTTGGACCTATCAGGAGTAACGACGTTGGGCAAGACACTGACCTACAAGATATTGGAGCCGCATCTGGTCGAGGGAAAGCTCGTTGCCGGCGAGCCAATCGGCCTGCGGATCGACCAGACGCTGACTCAGGATGCGACCGGCACGACCGCCTTTCTGCTGTTCGAGTCGATGGGTGTGCCGCGGGTCAAGACCGACCTGTCCGTCAGCTATATCGACCACAACATGGCCGGCTTCGGGCCCGAGAACCACAACGACCATCTGTATCTCCAGACCATCGCGACCAAGAGCGGCGTCTACCATTCCCGGGCCGGCAACGGGATTTGCCACCAGGTACACCTGGAGCGATTCGGCAAGCCCGGTGCGACGCTGCTCGGCAGCGACTCGCACACGCCCACCGGCGGTGGCATCGGCATGGTGGCCATCGGGGCCGGCGGGCTCGATGTCGCGGTGGCCATGGCCGGCGGACCGTTCTACACGAAATGTCCCAAGGTCCTCGGCGTGAAGCTGACGGGCAAGCTGAACGATTGGGTCGCGGCCAAGGACGTGATTCTAAAGCTCCTCAGCATCCTATCGACGAAGGGCAATGTCGGCTGGGTCGTGGAGTACTTCGGTGAAGGCGTCGGGACGCTTAGTGTGCCCCAGCGCTCGACGATTACGAACATGGGCGCCGAGCTGGGCGTGACGACCAGCCTGTTCGGCAGCGACGAGCAGACGCGGCGCTTCCTGGCCGCCCAGGAGCGCGAAGGGGACTATCAGCCCCTCGAAGCCGATCCGGATGCGCCTTACGACCGCATCGTCGAGATCGATCTGTCGCAGCTCGAACCCATGGCGGCTTGTCCCTCCTCGCCCGACAACATCAAACCGATCCGCGAGATCGCCGGATTGAAGACCGGCCAGGTGGCGATCGGCAGTTGCACTAATTCGAGCTACACGGATCTGATGATGGTGGCCCAGGTTTTCAAAAGCCGCCAGGTCGATCCGCTGGTGGAGCTGGGCATCTCGCCCGGCAGCCGCGAAGTTCTGAACATGCTGGCGGCCAACGGCGCGCTGGCGGACGTGATTGCCGCCGGGGCGCGCATCCTCGAATCCGGGTGCGGCCCGTGCATCGGTCAGGGCTTCTCACCCGCCGACGGCGTCGTGAGCGTGCGCACCTTCAATCGCAACTTCTGCGGACGCAGCGGCGTCAAGAACGATCTGGTTTATCTGGTCAGCCCTGAAGTCGCCGTGGCGACGGCGCTGACCGGCAAGATCACCGACCCGCGCGACCTGCCGAAATTGCTGGGCATCGACTATCCGAAAATCGAGATGCCCGCCAGCTTCCATATCGATGACAGCATGATCGAGGTCCCGCTGGATCCGAAGGAGGCCGAGCAGGCCGAGGTGCTCCGCGGCTCGACGATTGTCGTCCCGGAGACGCCGCCGGCCCTGGCCGAGAAACTGTATGGGCAGGTCCTGCTTAAGTGCGGCGACAAGATCACCACCGACCATATCATGCCGGCGGG
>CP070782.1:145174-148034 GCA_020346325.1 Phycisphaerales bacterium | reverse complement strand
GCGTCACGCTGACGACGGCGATCTTCATTGGCTCGCTGAGTCTGTTCCTCTCGATCAGGGGCGGCCAGTTCCAGCGCGTTGTCACCACTGTTCTGGCGTGGTGTCTTCTGCTGTGGGGTGGGGGCGCGGCCCTTCTTCTCAGCCTGGGTCAGGCCGGCTACCTCTCGCAGACAAAAGCGGCGGCCATTTTGGTGCTGACCAATCCGTTTGTGCTCATGTTGGCGGAAACCAAAGGGATGCTGGGTGCCGCCTCTTCGGGGCCCGGTGCCTTCGCTTGGCCGCTCCATTGCGCGGTGGCGTTGGCGGGAGCGGCCGTCATACTTCTGCTGGCGATCTGGCGGGTGCGCAGGATCACGATCCTGTCCATCGTGGCCTGGGTCGAGGGCCGTCGCAGCGGCGCACGGGGGCGGGTGCCGGCGCGCTCGGGCTCCAGGATCTGGCCGTGGCGCCGGGCTCTCAAGCCCGTCACGGGTTCGCCCATCGTCTGGAAGGAGTTGAGGCGACCCTGGTTCCGGCACGGACGGCGCAGCGTCATCTATGCGAGCATTGCCCTTGTTCTGGCTATCGGTGCCCTCATCGCGCTGCTTCTAGTCGGTGGCCGCGCGTTCGTCGTGCTTCTCTTGCCGATCCAAGCGCTGCAACTGGCCTTCGTCGTCGCCGTGGCGACCGCTGCCGCTTCGGCCATCACGCGCGAGAAAGAGGCGCGCACTTGGCCGATCCTATTGGCCACACCGCTGGCCAATCGCGAGATTGCCCGAGGCAAGGCCTCCGGCATCCTGCGACGCTGTCTCTGGCTGTTGGCGCCGGTGCCCTTGCTCTCTTTGTTCTTCGGCTTCTCAGCGCCGCTGGCTGACACCAACGTTCTGTGGGTGGTTCTATCCGTCGCGAGGATCGTCGTGGGGCTGGCCGGCGCGGCCGTCTTCCTGCTTGGTCTGGGGCTGTACCTGAGCGTCCGGCTGAGGACAACGACGGCCGCCGTCGCGGCGACCCTGGGGATCTACTTCGGTTCGAAAGTCTTCTGCTGTGGTTTCCCCCTCTCGCTGTGGTCGGGTTTTATGATGAGAGGGGGTAGGCTTGGCGGTGGCTTCATGCCGCTCGTGCCGTTGTTGATGTCGATCGGACCGGCCATTGTCCATGTGGGCTTGGGATTGCTTTTGCTGCGGTTGGCGACGCAGCGTCTGCGCCGGGACATTTTCGCCTAGGGTGTGATGTTATGTATCACGAGAGGTCATAGAGGTCATTGATGTTCGCAGTGCTAAGAAAAGCATGGCCGCGACTGGGTTGGTTGACGGGGCCGATCTTCGGCAAGGAGCTGCGCGTCTCATCCCGGCGCCGGCGTAACTATTGGCTGCGCTCGATCTATGTGCTGCTGCTGACGGTCTTTGTCGCCGTGGTCTGGATGAGCATTGTGGAATACCACGGCAACGCGGCCTTTCAGCGCTCCCGCATGGCGGTTGCGGGCAAGCGCATCGTGACGACCACCGTGGTCTTCCAATTCGTGGCCACCCAGGTGCTGGCCGTGATTATGCTCAGCACCGCGATCAGCGACGAAGTCTACCATCGCACGCTCGGTCTGCTGATGACCACGCCGATCAACAGTCTCCAGGTGGTCATGGGCAAGGTGCTCAGCAAGCTGCTGCAATTACTGCTGCTCCTGGGAATCACGCTGCCCGTCCTGGCCATCGTACGGGTTCTTGGCGGCGTGTCCTGGGGTTATTTGTTGTCGAGTTTCTGCATTACCCTGACGTCCGTCCTCCTGGCCGGGTCGCTGAGTCTGGCTTTTTCCATTCACAACCGGCGGGCCTATGCGGTGATCGTCCGCACGGTATTCGTGCTGGGCAGCTTCTACTTCGCGCTGCCCCTGGCCGTGGCGGCGATGTTGCAGGCCAACCTCATCCCCGGTCTGGGGGCTCTGGGGATGAGCCGCTCGGCCATGTCGAACGGCCTCCTTATCTTCCTGGCGCATCTGAATCCGTTCTGTGGTATCTTCGAGACGACGTGGCGCGCGATGACTCCGGGACGGATGCTCGGCTTTCACTGGCCGCTGCATTGTGCGCTGTCGCTCGGCATGACGCTGGTGATCCTGGGGTGGTCTGTGCGGATCGTTCGCAACGTGGCCTTGCGTCAGGCGACCGGGCAACTGAACCTTTCTGCCAAGGGCAAGTGGTGGCGAAAGAAACGCCGTGCCGATGTCGCGGCAATCGCGGATGGGATCTCGGAGGGCCCGGTCAAGCGGGTGATCGGCCCCCCGGTCATCTGGAGGGAGTTGCGGGCTCCCTTCATACAGGGCGTCAACAATCGCAACAGTTACATTGGCTTGGGCATGGCCATTCTCGCGCTGCTCGTAACCTACATCGTGGCCGCGCGGGAAAGAGTGTTGGACGAGAGTTTTGCTCAATTTTCGTACGGCCTGCTTTTTCTCTTGATGGGTATCATTTTCAGCGTGGTGTTCTCCGCGACGCGCATCACGGCCGAGCGTGAATCACAAACCTGGTTGCTCCTGCTGGCCACGGCGCTGCGCGATCGTGACATCCTGCTGGGCAAGGCCATCAGCGCCTTTCGACGTTGCCTGCCCATCTGGGGCTTGCTGGCCGGACATATGGTGTTGTTCGTCCTGGTCGGGTACATTCACCCCATCGCGATCGTGCATGTGTTGCTTGTCGTGGCGTGGGTCACGTGTTTTGTCATTGGGGCCGGGCTCTACTTCAGCACGCGGTCGGCCCGTACCACCTCGTCGGTGGTCGCCAGCTTCGCATTGATGGTGGGGCTGTGGGTGGTGGCGCCGACCGTGATCGGCATCCTCGGCATGATGGGTAAGCGGTCCGATTTGTCCACCAATTATATGTTGTCACACCCCGTC
>CP070782.1:130929-145074 GCA_020346325.1 Phycisphaerales bacterium | reverse complement strand
GGCCCGATTGGCAATGAACTTGCAGTTCGATACAGTGGGGCTGGCGCTTAGACAAAGTACACCGCCTCCCCCACGGGAATCAGCACGGTAATCGGCATAGCCACCTGTGATCGTAAAACCTTCTATCCATGCTGTTTGATCGACCTCGTGGCATGTCACAACATGGGCGCAATTGTTCCACCACCTGTGTTCGCTTGCCAATTCACTGAGATCATCGACCGGGATGTCATCGCCCCGGAGGTCACCACTCAAAATACTTCCGTATCTCTGGGTGTTACGCTGATTGGGGTTCGATTCAGCAAAGCCGGCATAACCGCCTCTGAGAGTGACTCCATTAATGAGTCGAAATGTGGCTGATCTGTCACCTGATCCCGTGACTCGATTCTTCACAATGTGCTGGTCAGGCTTGTAGATGCCTTGGGCGACGCGGATATCATCGCCACTTGTGGCAATGGAAAGGGCATCCTGCAGGCAGAGGAACGCGTTCTTCCAGGAGGAGCCATTGTTAGAGCCGACAGCGTCATCATCGACATAGATCACCCTTCCGGCGGCGGGAGGAACGAGGACAACGCACGCCGCCAGCATTGTCAGGGCCATGGCTGTATGTCCTCTTGCCCGCATTTCACGGCCTCCTCATCGATGCGTGCAGCAACTCAGTAGACTATTGCCCACAAGATTCATTGGTGCCAGCAATCGCACCACGGCCTCGTACAGAGCCCCTTCACTGCCCTCCGCACAATTCGACGATCTGGCTCTGCATCTCATGGGTGATATCGTCCAATTCCCGGAACGGCTGTATCCGATAATCGTTATTGATGTAGACGCCTCGATGTATCTCCGTGAACGCCACGTGGCCGTCCAGGAAGGCCAGGTTGTACCGGCCATTCTTGCCGTGCCAGGCTCTACCCTCAAAAGGGATCAAGGGGTCCCATTGCGTGACCCAGTTGTTATCGCCGACGAGAAGCAATCGCGCCCAATCGCTCAGCACGTCGGCCCGCAGATTGACCAGATGCCGGTTGATCCGGCTGTTGAGCGTCCGTATAGGCTCGGGCAGTCCCTGACGAGCGGGAAGCGAATCCGGGCCGATCAGCACGAGGTTTGTCTGATAACTGTTGCCATAGTAAAGGTAAGCCTCTGATCCATAGTCCCTGTCACCGACGTCCCCACGGCAGTGAAAGGCTTCGGCGCCACCTGGTTCGTTCACCGCTGCGGGCAGAGCCAGATACGGGTTGAGTGGTCGGTCAAGGGCGCCACTGCCTCGTCCTTTCCATCCGCCGAAGTCGTGATTGGCGTTGACCTGCTGATAGAAACGCTGGTCGTGGTCGTTTAGATAGGTGAGCCATGCCGTGGCGATCTGTCGCAAGTTGCTGGCACAGACGGTTCTGCAGGCGAGTATTCGGGCTCTGTGCAAGGCGGCCACTGTCACGGCCATCAAGATGGAGATGATCGCCACAACGGTCAGCAGCTCGATCAGCGAGAATGCCAAGCGGCACGAGCCAACGCCAACAGAGTGTGACCCTCTCCTTCTCACGAGCCACCTCCCACACCTGAGTGGGAGATGCTGGCTTGGTCGTCCTCCTGACTTAGCTCGTACAGGCGACCCTTGACCCAGGTCGTCAGCCATGGGTCCTCTTGGGAGAACTTTGGCTCCGACAGGCACTCCCGATATGCCTTCTCAGCCTCCGACCAATTGCCGTCCTTGAGATAGTGCTCGGCAAGGAGGAACTGCGCGAAGCAAGGCTCATTCGCGAGGGCTCCGTTCTTGAGCTCGGCAATCTTCTCAGTCAGTGGCCTGTCATCCTGCAGGAAGCGTACCGCCTCGGCCTCCCGGGTCCGGGGCCCAAAGGGCCGGGCAAGAAGAGCCGCTTGAGCTACCTGGTCGCTGTGCCAGCATTTGAGGAACTCGGCGAAGACGCTCGACTGAGCATGCCGGGTGAAGTTCCCGATCGTGGCGGTGAGCTGTTCCCGCTGCCCCTGGAGTTCTCGATTGCTCTGTTGCAGCCGGCCCATCAGTTGCAGAGAGACTCCTAAGAAGCCGAGCACGATTAGCACCAGCAGCAATACCACGGCGCTGGTGTAGCGGTGCCGGGCGATGACCTTGCGCAACAGATAGAGGGAACTATAGGAACGGGCCAGGAGTGGCTGGCCGGCCAGCCAGCGGTCGATGTCGCCGCGTAACTCGGCCACCGACTGATAGCGCTCATCCGGTTCCTTGGCCAGGGCTTTCAGTACCATGGCATCGATGTCTCTGTCCAGCGACCGTATCACGCGGGAAGGTCTGACCGGATCGACGCTCAGGATGTTGTGTAGCGTATCCGCCATCGAGGTATCCACATCATAGGGCAGCGCGCCGGTGAGGAGCTCGTATAGGACGACCCCGAGGGAATAGACGTCCGCACGTGTGTCCAATTGCCTGTGATGACCCGCCGCCTGCTCCGGCGACATGTAAGCCGGGGTCCCGGTCACCTCACCTTCCTCCGATAGCGTCCGGAACGCATCGTCAGCGGCGACGGTGGTAGCCAGACCGAAGTCCAGCACATGGGGCTGACCATCCTCGGTGACGAGGACGTTTGAAGGCTTGATATCGCGATGAATCACGCCATGACGATGGGCGTATTCTACTGCTTCGCAAACATCCTGCATCAAGGCCAGAACTCCTCGGGCCGACAACCGGTGTTCGTGGGCATACTGGTTTAGCGGCACACCTTCGATCAGTTCCATGGCGTAGTAGTAGAGGCCCTCCTCCATCCCACTGTCGTAGATCTGTGCGACGTTGGGATGATTCAAGCGAGCCATCAGTTCGACCTCGCGGCCAAAGCGAGCCAATGCCTTCTGGGACCGTAACAGGTCGATTCGCGGGACCTTCAGCGCCACTTCGCGATTTGTACTGAGCTGAATGGCCCGCCAGACACGACCTTGTCCCGCCTCGCCAATGGCACTGACAATCTCATAGCCTTTAACGTGTGGTGGCGGAAACGGACACTTTTCTCCCTGATCAGATGTTGGCCCACTGACCGTGGGCAGTTGTCCCAAGTTGTTGTCAACTTGGTCGCTCATGGCTTGCTCCGCCTGCTTTGGCAGATGCCCCTGGCTTGGGAGAATAATGTGACCAGTTCGTCGGCCATCCATTGTTTCTCGATCAGCAGGGCAAAGGACTCATCCAGCTTCGCGTAGGAGTTTTGCGTGATCTTGCGGTCGTGAAACACCAGGGCGCTGGCCAAGGCGGCGAAGTAGAGCGTCGTTGCCAGCGCTGTCTCGGCGGGCGAGTCCAGAGTAGTCGACAGAGTTTTCGCGGACTCCTTGATGACTTGCAGCAGAGCAATGCTCGTCTTCTTGCTCAGAAAAATGTCTCCCAACGACTTGCCAGTCAACGAGTTGATCTCACATCCCTGCTGCCCCATCATCATGACCAGCACGTCACAGAAGAGGGTGCCCCTGGGTAGACAACAGGTCAGCTGCTTGCGCAGGAGGCTGGACATCTCCAGTTGACCTGACTTCTCGTCCCCCGGATTCGGGTCCTCACGGCCCATCGAGAACAGGCTGGCCATTTGATCGAGTGTTAGCCCGTACGTTGAGGTCTTCTTCATGCCAACCCAGGGGACACAGGCGGCCCCAGCCTCGTAATCTGCGTACGTCTTCTGGTCATCGTGTTTCTCCCTTCCTAAACCTATACACCGCATTCCGGAGATCTTGCTATTTTCTGGCCAGAAACTGTGCCAATTGCTGCATCTCCTCGGAGATTTCGGCGTCAGAGACTACCGACTGGCGCACATGCCGCTTCAGTGCACCCCGCAGGCGTCTCTTGACAGAGATGATCATGTTCGAGGCCTTCGCCGGGTCGTCGATGCCGCATCGAGCACAGACTTCGGCCAGCGATGGCGGATCCTTGCCCTCGAAAATGGGCTGAAGGACTCTTTCCTTGAACAGCTTCCAGTGGACGGCCATGCTGCGACGACGGCACTGCGCTTCGACCTCCTCCAGTATGCTGTCCAACATTGTCGAGACCCACGCATAGTTGAATGACTCTTCGCACGTAAGATCACCGGCGCTCTGAGGCAGGTGATTGTCGTCGGCTAGGTCCAGGGGGATGAGCCTGTCCCCAGGGATCCGTTTCTTGGCGGTCTGGCTTCGATGGGCATTGGCCAGATAGCGGTCCAAGGCCGTGAGGATCAGCGTTCGGAATCGTCCTCTGGTCGGGTCGGCCCGCTGGATCAGCTTGCGTCCCAGGACCGCTTCCTGAAAAAACCCTTGGGTCAGGTCCTTGGCTTCTTCGTTGCCATAGCCCTTACGCCGCAGATAGCAGTAGACCGGCTTCCAGTAGTCCTTGATCAACTCCTCGACGAGCAGCCTGTTGCGGGTGTCGTCTGTGGGTTGCACGGCGTCGATAGCGGTCCAATGGGTGGTGGGGAACCGCCTGCCGCTACCGCCCATGCGTGTGTAGTCGTCCGTCTTCATGGCCATCGTACCGGTGCTTTGCTGCCCGCACGAAGCTGTCGATTCAAAACTCGTATCTAGCGCAGGTCACCGCCGCGTGCTCTGAAATCAGCCAGGACTGCGAGAGTAGAATCTCTCGCGGAGACCGCAGACTAATTCCGAGAGCAGCGCTGTCATATCAAGGTGCCGGCGGCAGTGGTGCGTTCGCAAGGCGTTCCCGACCTAACACCACTATTTTACCGCCTGTGAGCACGGAGGGCAAGGGCCTGTGACAGTCCCATCTCTAGAAGCAACGCTGGGCCCTCAAGACATCACAAGTTTCCATTGCCTGACAGCGATGCATTCTTTTTCCATCTTTTCGGCAAGACGGCCATTTGTTCGTGTATCGCATGATGGAGCCGGATGCGGTGGCAAGAAGGTATGAGACCATGGATTTCAATACGGGGGCCAAACGTGCGGATAGAAACCAATCCACCATTTCGATGAAGGCCGCGGGCACGTGTAGGTCGCGTCATCTGCATTGCCAATGTCAGGACGTTGCCCGAGGGCGATGCACGCATGAGCGATCCGCGAATGCCCTTAGGGAACTTGAGGAGTACGACGAAGACTTCAGAAGACCGCACAAGGAGGCACACAAAATGACTGCTAAACGACGCATATTGGTGATTTCCGGAATCCTATGGTTGTCGACACCGCTGCTGGTTTGCGCCCAGGACCGGCACGGCAGCTCAACCATCCTGACGATGATGACGCAGGTCAACGCCGAGCTTGCGGCTCAAGGTGCCCGCATTCGGCTGAATCAACTTGAGTTGTACACACAAGGATGGGGACAGCCGGAGAACCGCGTTCTGATGACAGGCTCTCGCTGGGTGCCCTACGACGAGAACCGCGGAGCCACTGGGCTCTTGGGAGACCAGTTGACCTATCTTGTCGCAGAGTCGCGCGGTGAAACAGCGAGTGGCTTGGCGAACTGGGAGACCGAGTCTGCCATTGACCAAGCGATGGCAACATGGAACAGCCAGAAAAGTCTGGAGAAGGTTGGCCTTTGGAAGGCCCCCGCGCCTGACTGGGACTGCACGATCTTCGATGAGATGGATTGCTGGGCAGCCTACGACGATGACCCCAGGCCCGGCTACCCGTTCTTTGCGGACATCGTCCATGCGGGGTGGTACCCCTACGGGTTCTTCGAGTGTTTTGGCCCTGGCGGTGGCCACGGCATCCTGGGGGTGTCGGTCACGTTCATCTGGGTGGATAGTGAGACTGGCCAGCCTTCGGATATTAACGGCGACAACTATCTGGATACAGCATTGGTCGAGATTTACTACAACGACTACTTCGGCGATGGTGCCGGTGGACGGGCGGGTAATCCCTGGGGCATCGATGCCGATCTTCCCGGCATTGACGTCGAGACCGTCGCCTTGCACGAGAGCGGCCATGCCCTGGGCCTGGGTCACTTCGGCCCACCGCCAGCGGCCGTGATGAACCCCTATTATGAGGGGATCGACCAGACACCCGCTACGATCGATACTGCGGGACTGTCGGCTTTGTACCGGTCCTGGCCGAATCCATAGGATGTCATGTTCGGGCTGCGGCGCCTGTCGCAGCCCCTTATCAACCAGGAGAGGTCACCACCGGATCTTGGCGGAGAGGGGCGACATCAAGCTTCGGCAGGGACAAAGCCGGCTTTGGTAGAGGCTTGAGACACTGACAATGTGCTGCCCGTTTCTGGATGGTGGAATCGATTGGGCAGGCTGGCTTGATTCGCCGAGTCGGAAAGGAGATTTGCATGAGGCAATCCGTCAGTGGCAACCACTGACATTCCTGGGATGGCAGACAAGGAATCTGCGAATGTAGAAAGGAGATGGACCATGCACGCTGCAGAGGAGAGCAAGCTCGTGTGCAAAACTCACCTCATGATCCAGGTTACAGCGATCGCGCTGTGCGCTTGTTGCGGGCTTGCGGGAGCGATGCAGGAATATGAAGACCTCAGCGTCGCGATAGAGGCGTTCGCATCTGAGATCGAGGCCTCAGCGGTACAGGATGACAGCATTGAGGGCCTTTGCACGATGCTCCGTGCCACAGAACTGAATGACCTGTCCCGGATTCTGGCCTTGGTAGACGAATTGGAGCGTCGCGTGGTGCGCGCGTTGGCGACCATCGCTTCGGAAAAGCTAGCCGGCGGAAACAAAGCGGCAGGCACACGCGTTCGCAAACAGATGCAGAAGGTCAAGCAGGCTGCGCAGCTCGTGCGGAACCGGGTTATTGAAATCCAGGCGGCTCCATGAGGGAGCGATTTGTTGACAGCTGTTAACGGACATCAGCAATGTCAGGATGACGGAATGGACTGAGGAAAGGAATCAGCCATGAGAACTCAAAACGTGCTTGTGATTTCTGCAATTGTGATCGTGGTGACGGGATTGACAGGTTCTAGGGACAGTCTCGCAAACCTCTCCGGTATCGGCAAAGCCATGCTGATCTACGCCAACGACTACGAAGATGAGTTACCTCGTGCTGGCGGCAGAAACGCTGGCTCGTGGTACCCCGACGATCTTGTTCAGACAGGACCACTGCAATGGCCCCACACTCCGCCCGATCCCACCGTCGCCCCAGAACGCATTAACGGCATCACTGTGACGATTGTCACCGAGGTCGCCGAAACTACCCCGGCGGATGCCACGGTCGAGGTAGCGGTATGTCCACCTGGATGGAGCCGCTACGATGATGCCAACTGGGTCTTTCTTGGCGCGGTGCCTCTGGATAGTCCGGCAGTTGGCGCAGAGATAGTGACCACGTTTGCAATGCTTGGTGGCGATGCACCTGAATGGCCATCTGATGCAGGCTGGGAGCTGTGGTCGCAAGACAATCCGTTCTGGGTTCGAGCTGGCGGCAGTGGGCTGAAGATGGTCGAATCGATCGTCATTGTGTTCTATACTCCGACCGCAGAAGAGATGGTGGAGTATACCATCGAGGAGCTTGAGGAGATTGCCGAAGCGCATTCGGGTCCCACCGTGACGAATGTGGTCAAAGATCTGCTGCCCGACCTTTTCACAGTCCACTATAAGCTAACCGGGCCGCTCTTCGACAAGATGGTTGCCCTCGAGAACTTGGAGGAGGCTGTCGGTGGCCTCGAAGAGCTTGCCAGCGGTGGACTTTCAGACGCGGAAGAAGCAGCCGTCTACCTCGCGATAGACTTGCTGACCGCTGTCGCACAGCAGACGGCGACAAATGCCATCTACGCTACACGTGCCGGGGCTGACCTCGAGAAAATGGCTGAAGCGGAAGGGTACCTGGCCGAGGCCAACGCACTCTGGATCGCGGGAGCGTGTAAGGATGCCGTGGATAAATACGCGGACGCTGTGGACAAGGTCATAGATGCGATGGAGCCACTGATTGACAGTGACTGATAGCTAGTGCAGGGAGCATGTTTATATGGGCCATGAGCATCGAGTGTACAGGCCATACCATCACCCCTGGCCAGGAGAGACGCAATGGCTGGACGCTTTCTTACAACCTGGTTCCTTCGCTTCTGTTCGGTTCTCCTGGCGGCGACCGTTCTCGGGATATGGTCCGGTCGCCTTACGGCACCGCTGTGGTGGCCCCTGACCTTCGTCCTTGTCGTAATGCCCTTCGCGTTCTCCCTTCTTCACGCTGTTACCAGCATGGGACACAGGCGGGGGCTGCTCCTAGTGTCGCTGGCCGTGGCTGCGACCCTGTTATTTGAGACCGTGGGTGTTCTGACGGGTGCTGTGTTTGGCCCATACCACTACACGGACGTTCTGGGTCCTGGTTTTCTCGGATTGGTGCCGTATGCGGTACCCCTGATGTCGTTCGTCCTCGTATATCCGTCCTATATGATTGCTGAATGGCTCGTTCCTGCGGGCCGGACAACAGCAATGAGTGGACTGGCCGTCGCGGCGTTGGCTGCCTCTATGACGACGGTTATTGACGTGGCTCGGACCCCGTCATGGTCGAAGGTGGGGCTTGGGTGTGGGAGAGCCGCGGAGCGTGCTTTGGGATTCCCACGCAGAACTATGTCGCCTGGTGGGTGAGCGCATTTATGATCGTAGCTTTACATCTCTGGACGTGTGGGGTGAGTGCGACGCGATCTGCGGTGGCCTCCACGTCCTTTGCGCGGGCTGTGGCTTTTAACTACGCCTCCATTGCAATCGGCATCATATCAATCGCCTTGCACATGCGGCAGATCGGGCCAGCCGTGTTGACGTTGACCGCAACAATGGCATCGGTGACCCTGACTCTTTGGCCAACCAGCGCCGGTTGGTCCAGTCGGAAGGTTGCTGGGCTGGGAGCGCGGGTAGAGCGCGTCCCGCGAACCGCGATCACCGTTCCGTTTTGGCCTGGCGGTCATCCTGCTGCATTGGTGCTCATAGGCTCAGTGCTGCGGGGCGCATCGTACCCGAACGCGTGTTCACCAAGTCGTCCCGGACATCAGGATGATGCGATGGATTCTGGATAGCAAGCATCAATGGTGCAGCAGGTCAGAGAAAGGAGAAAGTCATGAAGACGCCAAATGGATTTCTCGTTATTGCGGTAGTCACGGCACTGGTGAATAGTGCTTGCGGTGGTCATACTGTCGCCGCCAGAGCAGGGGCCAGTCGGTCCGATGGCTTGTTTCCGCCGGTAGTCGCCTTCCTAATGGACATTGTCGAAGGGGCCTTACCTGGTGGCGAGCCACAGGCGGTCGGAATGACTTGGCCTGAATTGACGGCGAAAGATGACATCAAACAGCTGAGGAAGCTATTTCCCAACCACCCGTCGACCGATGGATCGTCTCAACTTGGAGGCCCAACAGACGCAGTCAAGAAGAAAGCTTCACGCATGGGGCTCCGCAAATCAAAGCGGTACATGAAGAGCCTCGCCAGGTAGAGATCGATCTAGAGACTCGCAGATTCCGGCACGGGTGCGGGGTTCGCCCTCCGGTCTGACATTTGTCACGATAGAGAGTTGGCCTGCCGAAGGGATACACTATCTTTGTTGCTCCAAACGGACAATCTGAGAAGGTGATAGCCTAAGCGGATTCCCTGAGAGCCTAAAGGTGGCTCTTTGCATGAGGCGGCTTGTTGAGGCTGTAAGGCTGGGGACTGCAGCCCACCTTCTCTCCGTTTTTTCGGCAGTATGGTTGCTTTTTGGTGTATCTCCTTGTGGAGCCGGGCGCGGTTGTGGCGCAGTGGCTTGCCGGCCGATTTCAGAACGGTGTGCCAGATGCTGGGAGAATACAACCATGTCTGAGAATGTGGCTGATTGCCGGTGGATGCGATTTGGTGTCGTCATTCTAGCGTTCTGGCCCAGCCTGATCGCTCGTGGGTACGATTATGGCGGTGGTTCGGGCGCGCCTGAAGATCCCTATTTGATCTACACGCCGGAGCAGATGAATGCGATTGGACTGCATGAGGACGACTGGGGCCAGCGTTTCAGGCTGATGGCAGACATCGACCTGGGCAGTTACAGTGGTGGCCAGTTCAACACTATCGGCTGCTTCAGGGGCGTCTTTGACGGAAACGGCTGCGCAATCTCCAACTTTACTTATGCCTCCGCGAGCCGGGCGTATGTGGGCCTGTTCGAATGGCTTGGCGACGATCAGGCCCAGATCAAGAACGTGATACTGATTGACCCTGTTGTTGATGCAGAGTTTGGAGATCATGTTGGTGCACTGGTGGGTTACGTAGGCAAAGGAACGGTGGCTGACTGCCATGTGATCGGCGGGACTGTTTTCGCTGACAAAGCCGTTGGGGGGGTGGCGGGAAGCAATATGGGCGGCGTGATTGCCAACTGCTCCGCAACGAGCGAGGTAACAGGCCGTGAAAGTGTTGGCGGTCTCGTGGGCATGAACCGGGGGAAACGGATCGCAAACTCTCGTGCGAGCGGCAGTGTTGTGGGCGACGATAACATCGGCGGCTTGGTGGGGGCCAGCTATGGCACTATAACGAATTGCTACGCGGACAGCCAGGTCACAGGCCGGGAGGAAGTGGGTGGGTTGGTCGGTCATCACGGTCTGCTGGCTAAGTGCGGGTCGCTGCGGATTTCCATGCCCGGCACAGTCTCCTGCTGCTACTCGGTCGGTCCGGTGACGGGCAGAACCGCTGTCGGCGGACTGGTCGGAGCGAATCACTGTGGGGACGTAGACGACTGTTTCTGGGATGTTCAGACTACAGGTCATGGTAAGACGTGTGGCCATCAGGGAGATGACGACTCACTCGGCACAGATGACGGTGGCAGGATGACTGACCAGATGCAGACCGCCAGCACCTTCCTCGAGGCTGACTGGGACTTCGTGGACGAAACTGAGAACGGCACCGACGACATCTGGTGGATTGACGAGGCCCAGGACTATCCCAGGCTCTGGTGGGAGTTAATGCCTGAGAGTTGATCCCTCGCTCGCTGAGGCTGCGGAGGTAAGATAGACAGGGCAATGGAGAGGATAGAATCATGAGGATGGCAATAGATGGCGGACTGTTGCGGGCAGTTCCTTGGGTATTGGCAATCAGCATGTTGCCGCAATTGACTGGTGGAGCAAGTGAGTTAGATTTAGACTCACGATCGGCCAAATCACTGGTATCGGCCCTCGGTGACAGTCATTTTGGTTTATACTCGACTACAAGCGTCTCCGGGGGTTCATCGATTCCCAATACCCTGATTCGAGTCGATCCCGAAGACGGGCAGCAGACGGTGATCGGCCCGACCGGGCAGACGAACGAAGTCCTTGCGATGGACGTTGACCCCATTTCGGGGGATCTTTTTGGCGTCAGTCCCGTTGCCAATCGAGGGGTGGTTGAGCGAATAGATCCCCGAACCGGTGACTCGACCGTGGCGGCGACGATCCGACAGTCCGGGATGCCTATGCAGATCATGCAGATTGCCTTTGCCCCCGACGGGCAACTGTACGGCATGGCCGGCTCCTTTGGTCGAACCCTCGGCATCATCGATGTCAGTGCAGGCACCTTTGTCGCCGTGGTGGAGATATCAGATTGTGAATTGATCGCCGGAATAGACTTCTCTCCGGAGGGGATCCTGTACGCCGTATCTGTCAACCATGACCCCTTTGAGCAGTTTGTGATCACAGTGGATACCACCGCGAAGCAGGTCAAGTCTGTCGTCAAGACTGGGACTCTCAACGTAGGTGATATTGACTATGCCCCGGACGGCTACCTCTACGCCACGAACTTCAGTTGGGCACTGCTTCGCATCGATCCGGAAACGGGTGTTCAGAAGGTGATGGGACATGGCCAGCTGGGGGCACTAGGTGGCCTGGCCTCCTCAATGCCCCAGGTCCAACGCGATATCTATGTCGATGCGGCCGGCGGCGCTGATACCAATGAGGGTTTGAGCCCGGAGACAGCCTTTGCCAGTATTCAAAGAGGTATCGAGGTGGCCAGGCACGGCGACGCGGTGCTGGTTCTTCCGGGTGTGTACCGAGAGGAGGTTGAGTTTCTGGGGAAGGCTATCACGGTCAAAGGTGTCGCCACGCCCACTGGGATCCCCATCCTGGAGAATGCCAGGGGCTTCGCTGTCTCATTCTACAGCGCCGAAGGAACGGACAGCGTCCTGAGCAACTTCGTCATCAGGAATAGCTTCATTGGCATCTTCATGGCCGGCAGTTCTCCGACCATCAAGAACATCACGTTGGTGGACAATGATTCTGGCATAGAAGCATACGCCGGTTCAGAACCCGATATCGCCAACTGTATCTTCGGACGCAACATAGCAATGGATCTCTTCCAGTGCCAGGCGCGCTACAGTCGTTTGGAAGAGGTGGACGAAGGCCAGCACAACATAACTGCCGGTCCCCGATTTGTGGATGCTGCCAACGGGGACTACCATCTCCGTTCGAAGCGAGGCCGCTACTGGCCGCGACACGATGTCTGGGTCCTTGACGAGGTTAGCAGCCCGTGCATCGATGGCGGTGACCCGAACATGCCGGTGGGGCAGGAACCCATACCCAACGGCGGACGCATCAACATGGGTGCCTACGGTGGAACACCGTATGCCAGCATGAATGACACGCCCTGTCCATGCGTCGATGGCGGTAACCAGGCCCCTGAAGTAGCCATCGTCACGCCTTCAGATGGAGCGGTGCTCAACTATGCCAACCGCGTTCTTGTTGAAGCAGAGGCCAATGATGTCGACGGCTTTGTCGCCAGGGTAGAGCTCTTTGTGGATGGGGACAAGGTCGGTGAGGATGTCGATGGCGGCGACGGGTGGGCCGTGGAATGGACCGATCATCCTGCCGGGGACTATGTACTCGCGGTCCGAGCGACGGATGACGAGGGAAGGTTCTCAGACTCGGATCCAGTGCGGGTGAGCCTGCGACGCTACAGTCGTTCGAGCAAACGATACAAGACTAACGCGGTCGACCTGCAGGTCGATCCAAATGCTATCCTGCAACTCAATCCGGTGAGATTCCAGTGGAAGTCAACAGGTCGCCGAGACGTGGGCCTGATCGCGGAGGACGTAGCGGAGCGGCTGGCGGATCTGGTGATCTATGATGTTGAAGGGAGACCGGACGGGGTGCAGTACGAGAAACTGTCTTTGTACCTGCTTAGAATCGTACAAATGCAGCAGGAGAAGCTGGCTGCTCTCCAGGAGTTGAGATCGCAAACCGCGGCCCTCAAAGCAAGGCTCAAGGTTTTGGAGAACGTGATCGAAGACGCGCGAGCCACATCCCAGGAGAGCGTTGAGTTGATTCGGCGATAGAAGCTGACGTGTCATTCATAGGTGAGGGGCATGATGCGGGTGGCATCAGTAAGAGAATTGTTCCTTGTGGTCGGGTTGTTGATCCCGATGGTGGCTGGCCATGTGGCCGGTAATAATACACAAACCGGTCCGAGCGAAGCACCCGGCGAGTTGCAGAGGATGATCAAGGCGGCCTGGCGCTCATCTGGGCAAACTCAGGGCCGAGAATCACAGGAAGATATCACCCGCAAATGGCTGGCACCTCTCGACGCCGTCGTCGTGGTGCCGCAGGTGGCGACGGCCGACTTCGGACGATACCGTTTCGATGAAATGCTCGTGAAGACGACCGTGGAATCGGCGCTCAGGCGGAAAGCCCCGGATATCATCGACACCACGACTCGACCTGATGCTCTCACGACTGCTACCTTGTGCGTACTAATCCTGGGAAAGATCCATTCAGGTGGGCAGGTGGCCAGCGTCTGTATCTTGATGAAACTGCAGCAGGAAGTGGCTCTGGTGGCGGCGGAGAGGCCGACGTTTGCTCACGCCGATACTTGGCAAAGGGCTGTCTTCTTGACGGGCACGCCGAGGAGTATCAGAGATCAATACCCAAAGGAACTTCGAGATCTGGCCAGCCAGTTTGCAGACGACTGGGCCGCCTCGCACTAGATATTGGGCGGCGGGGAGAGCAATTCCCGCCGTGTGACTTGCTATGAGTCGTCCTTTCTATTTGCAGCTCGAACTGTGTCAAAAAACCGCCCTCGTCACGGAATAAGTAGTCACCACAATGGATAAAGATGACCCGGAAATAGTACACTTGAAGAGGTGCCTAAGACGTTGTGTGGAAGATGCCGATGTGAATGATGGGACCGGCAGTAACTCGCGAGGACAATTGATTGACGCTTGTGGCGTTCCTTTGCGCCTTTTCAGAAGGAGATAAGCCATGCGGGTTGAAGAGACGGGCTTGCTATACATTGGCGCCATGTTGATTTTCTCCTTCGCTGCCCATTCTGTTGCTACCGC
>CP070782.1:126233-130829 GCA_020346325.1 Phycisphaerales bacterium | reverse complement strand
GCCTGCATGGCCTCCATCACCAAGCTGGAGAGCGGTACCGGTACGCCGAGTTCGTGAGCGGTATCCAAAGCGTTGGCTAGGTCCTTGATGTGCAGTTCGATGCGGAACCCTGGTTTGAAATTCCCTTTCAGCAGAAGCGGCATCTTGGCGTCCAGCACCGTACTGCCGGCCAGTCCGCCCCTTATCGCCTGGAATACCTTCTCGGGATCGACACCCGCCTTCGTTGCGAGGACCATCGCCTCGCCCATGGCGGCAATGTTGAGAGCGACGATGATCTGGTTGGCCAGCTTGGTTGTGTTGCCGCTGCCGACTTCCCCGACGAGTGTCACCGAGGCGCCCATGACACCGAGGATGTCCTTGATCTGATCGAACGTATCCGCCGGGCCACCCACCATAATCGCCAGGGTCCCCTCGATGGCCTTTGGCTCACCACCACTTACAGGGGCATCGAGCATGATGACACCCTTGTCTTTGGCTCTGACGGCGACTTCCTGGCTCGCCAGAGGTGCGATTGAACTCATATCGACCAGGATCGTTCCCGGCTTGGCCCCCTCAAGCACGCCGCCGGGGCCCAGCACGGCCTCCTTGACCTCCGGCGAATTGGGGAGCATTGTAATCACCAACTCGCTGGCGGCTGAAACTTCCTTGCTCGACGTACCGGCCTTGGCCCCGGCCTTGACGACGTCATCGGTCTTCTCGGGGACAATATCGTAAACCGTCAACTCGTATCCCGCTTTGATCAGGTTCTTGGCCATGGGATTGCCCATAATGCCCAATCCGATGAATCCGATCTTCTTCACTTCTGCGCGCTCCTTTCCGATAGTCATGCCTTTACACAGGCCAGCCTTGGGCCGTTGCCCGAGCTTCCATTCGTCTGGCTCAGCCCTGGAAATTCTCCAGTAGCTTCCAGCCGCTCTCATGAAACTGGGCCAGAGTCTTCTGCACTAGTCCATATGCTATGAACTCGTCCGGCTGCATCCCGTGCGGATCATAGGCCCGCACAAATTCCGGCATCTGCGAGAGCCGGTCGATCACATCCTGCGGCACATCGTTGTCTATTCTCTCTTCTTGGGGCAGATCGGGCGAGATCAGCATTTCCTGATACGGCACGGCGATCGACATGATCACCTCCGCCCCAGCCAGCTCAGTCATATGATATGTGCCCCGCAGGGCGGCAACGATCATCTCTGTTTCGTAACCTCGTTCCTTGTATATCGCGTACGCCCGTTTGGCCACCGCTAGTCCCGCCTGGCGAATGTCGGATTCGGTTGCATCCGCTCTCGCATCGTGTGCCACATCTCGCAAGTAGTCATCCAGCCGGCCGATCATGATGACAGCGAAACATCTGCCGGCCTCCGTGCCGGCAGACGCAGCCCGCCTGATACCGATTCGGTGTCTCTCAGCGATGGTAATCACCTGCGACACGGTGTAGCTGATTGTTAGAGTACAAGTTATACCCTCAGCGATGCAGTCCTCAAGCACGTCGAGTCCCGCGGCGGTGGCGGGCAGCTTGACCGCGATGTTCGGTGCCCACTCGCTAAACTTTCGCGCCATGGCACGCATGTACTGGCGGTCCCCGGGACGGGCTGGGTTCACTTGCGCACAGACGTACCCCATTTTGCCGTCACTGCGTTCATATTCGGGAAAGAGTTGCTCGGCGGCGTGCTTGATGGCAATGCTCATCAATGCCCCGGCCTTTTCGTCAGCAGGAAGATCTCTTGAGAGCACTGCATGGCTCTCGGCCGACCATGCGGCCTTGTTTCTTGTGAGGGCCTGATGTGACAAGAATGGATTGCTGGTCGCTCCGATAGCTCCCCGTTCGATACCCCGGGCCAATTCAGCGGGTTCGACGGAGTCATGCCACCAAAGAGTCTTAGTGTGCTCGACGGCCCAACTCAAATAGTCCTCTTTCATGCCGCACTCCTTAGATCTCACAGTCTATACCGCAAGCTGCGTCCCTGTCAGGCTGGTGAAGTAGCGCCCAGCCGGACTGGCTACACGGTCTCTGGTACAACGAAGGGCGGCCGATAGACACGTTTCAAGAACATGTTAGCCCATTCGCTCTGCTCACCAGTGAACCGTTCCCGCGGAATGTCGAATTGTAGCCTTGACCCCACTCTGACAGGATTCGCTTTGAGATCGATATCATTGGCCTTTACATGGCTCAACAGGCGGTCAGCTGATTCGGCGAGCACTTGATTGTCCGCGACAGCTTCCCGGACGGAGCTTGGGGGCATTGTATAAGCCAGTCGGTACGAGATATTGGCCATGTGGCAGAGAGTGGCAGAGATGTGGCCCTGCAGGATATCGGCTCGAAGGTCGCTGACTCTGCGGCTGTGCACGGCCTTGATGAAATTCGCTTGGTGGTCTGCGCCACCATCACCCTTGAACTGCCTGATCTTTTTGCCGTTGTTGTCGTATGCCCAACCACCCCCGCGACCACCCGCAAAGAACCCTCCTTCACATTCAACCCGCAGCGTGGTCCGAAGGCCGCGGTACGTAGGTAGGGCAGGATCGCCCTTGGCGCGCGTCAGAGCGGTCATCTCGTAGATCAGGGGCACGGGCTTGTAATCGAAGTAAACCGTGTGAGTGTTAGGAGTCTGAGCATCGTCATTATAGCCGAATCTCCCGCCTAGCGCGATGGCGCTGGGGGGGGGAGCGTCGTGCCCCATGGCCCAGCGGGCGTGGTCAAGTTGATGAGCGCCGAGATTGCCCATCTCACCTGTGCCAGTGTCCCAGAACCAGTGCCAATCGTAATGCAGCTCCTTCCGCATTAACGGCGTGAGAGAGGCCGGGCCCTGGAAGAGGTTGTAGTCACATGTGGGCGGGATCGGTTGTGGGCCGGGGACCTTGCCGATGCTCGAACGGCGGCCAAAGCTGAAACCTCGTACCATGAGGATCTTCCCGAGATGGCCCTCGTGGATGTACGGTATGGCCTCCCGTAGCCCTACATCTGAGCGGTTCTGGGAGCCGACCTGTACTATCCGTTCATACTTGCGGGCCGCCTCGACCATCTTGCGCCCCTCCCAGATGTTGTGGCAGGCAGGCTTTTCGACGTACACATCTTTGCCCGCTTGGCATGCCCAGATGGTCAGCAGCGCGTGCCAGTGATCTGGAGTGACTACGACAACTGCATCGATGTCCTTGTTGTCGATGATTCTGCGGCAATCCGTGTATGTCTTGATAGGCACGTTCTGCCTATTGAACTGCTGTGCTTCGAAATCCAGGAATTCGGTATCGCAATCACACAACGCAACGATTCGGACTCCTAGAATCTCTCGAAAACCGTTGATATGCTCCTTGCCTTTCTTGCGGAGACCGACAATGGCTAGGCGAATGTCTTGGTTTGCGCCCAGAGCCCTCGCATTCACCTGTGGTGCCAACAGGACAGTGCCTGCAGCGAAGAGGGAACGTTTGACCAATCCACGGCGAGTGTATTGCCTCATGCTCACGCGCCTCCCTTAGACAGGGTATCATGCGAGTCCAACTCGAGTCCCTCACCACGTTAGTAGACTTCGTCAGGGAATTCAATGAAAAAAGTGAGGATACCTGAGACGTCGCAGTTTCGGTGCCTCGCTTGCCGCGATTGCACGAGGATACTGAGTGGAGAAGACAATAGACTTCATGTGAACCGGGAAAAGTCATTGATCGCCTTCAAGGTGCTCCCCGCAGGTACCGTTCATCCGCATGAAGGCTTTCCCTCTGCTTTCGAGAACAGAGTCGATTTCGTGAACGTGAGAATGTCTGATTTCCAGATCCGTGAAGACGCCACCATGGCTCGCGATATCGTCCCCGATATCACCTAAAATCGCGGGCCTAGGTCGTGGGTGGGGTGATATACCTGAGCGCGTAAAACGCGGCCACCACCCCGGAGAACGTCATCGGGACAGGACAGGCACGCCAAGCCGCGATCAAACTCGTGGCGATGATATGTGCATGACCTTCACTCGACCCCCTATTCCAACTCGAATCCTCTTACGCCCTCGGAATAGACAACGATCATACCGGCGTCTTCCTCACCTATGCAACTGGAATTGTGAAATATCCCTGGCGCAATCGTTATCGTGTCCCCGGCGTTCATGATGATCGTCCTATCGCCGAGAGTGTGCCTCAGTGACCCTTTCAGCAGATATAGCACCTCCTCCGCCTGAGGATGGCGATGACGCGGATTGGTCTTGCCCGGTTTGATAGTGGCACGGCCCAATACGAGTCCTTTGGCATTGCCAATCTCTTTGCCTGCCAGCCAGGTAAGTGGGCCCCAGTTCTCAGTGATGACGGTGTGCTGTTTGGCCTGTCGCAGTTCGGCATGGAGTTCAGTTGTGGGGGCGGCGTCTGCCACCGGCTCGCCTTGATGCCTATCGGCCGAAAAGTTGTCATTGAGCTGACCTCGCGAAGAGCTCTGACAACCCGCAAAGAACACTGTGACAGCTAGCGGCGAGGCGATGATATTGCGGACGCTCATAGTTGAGTTCCTCCTGCTTAACCACGGTATCCTGTCTGTCTTCATAAATCGTGCCCATGCACATTATGCGATTCATGATACCACTTGTGGCTGTCAAGCGGGAGTAGGACCGCTTTGGAACGGGCAAACGCGGC
>CP070782.1:122362-126133 GCA_020346325.1 Phycisphaerales bacterium | reverse complement strand
GGGCCTTGCGATGTGGTCCTTGGCCGAGCTGGCACACGCGAATGGGCAAACACGCGAGGAACTGCTGGCCGGAGCTTCTTGGGATGAACTCCGCGATCGGCTGGCCCGGACGGAGCACGGCCGGGAGTTTGTCGTGGCTTGGGATCGTTTCATGGCTGAACACGGACACCATTGCCGGGGCGAACTCGAGTTTTGCAACCCGCGCTGGTCGGAAACGCCCCACTACATTCTCGGCCTCGTACGCAACTACTTGCGCTCGATGCCCCAGGTTGATGTCACCGAGCACCGCCGCCGGTTGATATCGCAGCGCGAAGCGTTGGTCGAACAGTGCCGCAGGCGACTGAGGAATCCGGTCAAACGCCTTCTCTTCACCTGGTCGCTTCGGCGCACCTGCCAGCTGTTGATCGATCGAGAGAACTGGAAGGACGAGGTGGTCCGCCTGCTCGCCGCCGGGCGCAAGTTCCTGCTGACGCTGGGCGAACGTCTCAGCCGTGAGGGCATCCTGAGTGACCGTGACGACATCTTCTTCCTGAAGTTGACCGAGATCGAGTCGGTCGCCAAACGTACTGAAGATGTCGATGTGAAGCAGCGCATTGCGACGCGCCGCGCGGACTACGAGAAGAACTGCTCCGTGACGCCCCCGCCGGTGGTGATCGGTCGGTTTGATCCGGACAAGTACGTAGCCCCGCCGGTCGATGCAACAACGGGTGTTCTCAACGGGATTCCCGTCAGTCCCGGGGTCGTGACAGGGCGTGCCCGCGTCATCCTGCGGACCGACGACCACGAACACGTCAAGGCGGGCGAGATTCTCGTCGCGCCGTTTACCGATCCGGCGTGGACCCCGTATTTCCTGTCGGCCGCCGCCGTGGTCATGGACATGGGCGGCGTCGCTTCCCATGGCGCCATCATTGCCCGTGAGTACGGCGTTCCGGCGGTGGCCAACGTTGGGCCCGCCTCGAAGATCATCAAGACGGGCCAGGAGATCTGCGTCGATGGAGATCGCGGGACGGTCACGATACTCGATCAGGCGTGACCGCCCGCTTATCGATTTCTACGCTATTCTGCGACTTTTTCAGCATGAACAAATCTATGCCCTCTAGCTTCGTCCAATCTTAGCATGTTCTAACGTGCTGGCACTTCGGTTGCGCTTATCTGCTCAATGTCCAGTTGTATTTGCCAGCGCCCGAACAGGCAACATGGGTATCTGGGCGATTACCAGCCCCGGCCAACGAGCCGAAAGACGGCCTCAAAAGCCCACAGGGCGGCCCAGAAGCCGGCGGCCCTACCCAGGCGCACAATGGCTGTAAAACCTGCCCCAGAACGACGTTAAGGCCGAAGGGCGTGCCCGTCAGCTCCGACCCCCACAGCCGTCGGCGGGCTGATTCAGAGATGACAACCGGCACGCGTTCAGAGATGACTGTCGTGATAGGGACGCTTCTGTGTTCTATAAGGCTCGTCAACGGCCGAGGGCGTCTTTCAGGGTTGGGATCTGCTCGGCGCCGGTCGGGACGGTGATGCTGGAGCCCTCGAAGTCGCTGCCGATGGGTTCGGAGCGTCCCCCGAGCTGTTCGGCCAGGAACAGATCCGCGATGGCGTTGAATGACAGGCGATTCTCAGGCCTGGCAAACACATGTCCTTCGTCCGCATACAGAACGTACGTTACTGGAATGTTCTTTTCCTGCATCGCCTCGACAATCTGGTCGGCTTCGCTCTGCTTGACGTGCGGATCGTTGGCGCCCTGGCCGATCAGCAGCGGCTTCTTGATCCGGTCCACGTACGTCAGTGGCGAGCGGGACGCGAGGAACTTTCGGCCCTCTTCGGTACGATGGTCGCCCACGCGCGAGGTAAACAACGTCAATACCGGCGCCCAATAGGGCGGGATGGTTTCGAGCAACGTTTGCAGGTTGGAGGGCCCGACGACGTCGACGCCGCACGCGAAAATCTCAGGGGTAAACGTCAGGCCAACCAAGGTGGCGTAGCCGCCATAGCTGCCACCTGCGATGGCGACCTTGTCTTGTCTAGCGATCTTGCTCTCGACAGCCCAGCTGACCGCATCGATCAGGTCGTCGTGCATCTTGCCCGCCCATTCGAGGTTGCCGGCGTTGGTGAAGCTCTTGCCGAACCCGGTTGAGCCGCGATAGTTCACGCTCAGCACGGCGTAGCCCCGGTTCGCCAGCCACTGATGGTAGGGGCTGTAACCCCACGCATCGCGCGCCCGAGGCCCACCATGGACCCAGAGCACCATCGGCAGAGGCTCGGCCGGGTGACCATCGCCGCCGGCATCCGTCCAGTAGGGAAGGGTCAGGTAGCAGATGAGGGTCTTGCCGTCACGCGATCTCACCGACACCGGGTGCATCTTCGAGAGCTTCAGCTCTTCCAACTCCTGGCGGTTGGTGAATATGAAGCGCGCCTTCTTCGCGGGGCGGTCGTAGAGATAGTACCGGACGGGCCCGTCGTCCATCACATATTGGACGGTCCAGGTTCTGTCGTCGAGCGAACGCCCGATCACGTCCATGTCCCCATCGGCCACGGTCTTGAGGTAGCCGATATCGGGCTGGATCGACGCGTCGAGAATCTTCCAGTCGACCCGCATGTACTCGCTGGCGACCGCCTCAATGGTCTTCTCCGTCGGGTGCATCATGATGCCGCTGACGTCGGCACGCGGGTTGGCGAAGAGCACCTTCTTTTCGCCCGTTTTCAAATCGGTCGACATCAGCGCCGCCGTGTCACGCCCGCGACTGTCGATCATGTACAGGACCTGCCCCGTCTTGTCGAACCCGACGGGACCGGTTGTGCCTGTCAAGCACGAGTGGGACCCCACCGGATGCCTGCCTATCCTTTTGCACTAGAGGCACTTACGTCCCCGCGGCTGTGCACTGGCATTTCGCCCTCGTCCGAGGCTATACTGGCCCGGGAAGCCACTGGTACCCTTGTCCCTAGTTCGGCGCACTGTCCTCTTCAACGAACGTTTTGCGACGAGGAAAGCCGCCACAAGGCGGTCCGATCCCCGCTTGACAGGCGCAGGTGGTGCACAGTCTCAAGGGCACCGGTCCGCGGGCGATGCAACATCCACGTTAGGAGCCGCCAATCTCGGCCAATCTCGCGGCGGAACGGCCGCCAATAGCCCCCCTACCACCTGTCTTGCAACCGGGAGTCAGGCGTCAAATCTCTGAAATGGCTCGCTTTGGGCCCGGATGAGTTTCTGTACCCTAAGGGAGCCCCTGGATCGCTCATTCGCGGATCACGCCTCCCCCGGCAGGGGAATCGAGTTCTCCGGTGGCGCGACAACCGTCCCCTTCTCAAAATCACGGGCTGTCGGTGTTAGCGTCAGGTTGTACCACGGGTTGTTAGTGTTCTTCGTCAGATCCGACCACCGAACGATCTGCCCCGTGTACGCAGAGATTCTGCCCATGATTGCCACCATCGTGGATTCCGCCACGTTGCGGGCCTCATTGAGCGGCTTGCCCTCACGAATGCTCCGGATCAGGTCGCGGTGCTCTTGGACGTAGGGACCGCCCCTCTCCTCGAAGTCCGGTACGGCAACCTGCTTGCCTATCAGCTTGCCGTCTCCCCAAGCGGAGCCTTCCGTTCCGATGAGCTGCTCGCTCACCCGAGTGAAGCAACCCTTGACCTGCCGACACATACTGTGCACGATCACGTCATCGCCATAATCCAGATCGACACTGAAGAAATCGTACTGGTCGCCTCCCTGCCGGCGGGCCCGACCGCCAAAGCCCAAGGCCTGTACCGGCGGCCGACCGATGAACCAGT
>CP070782.1:117712-122262 GCA_020346325.1 Phycisphaerales bacterium | reverse complement strand
CACGGCAAAGCCCTTGCCCGCCTCACCGGCCCGGGCTGCCTCGACGGCCGCATTGAGGGCCAGCAGGTTGGTCTGGAAGGCAATCTCGTCGATAACCTTGATGATCTTGGCGGTCTCATCGGAACTCTTCTGAATCTCCTGGATCGCGCCGTTCATCCGCTGCATCGACTCGGCGCCGGTGTCCGCAGCCTTGCGGGCCTCTCCGGCCAGAGCGTTGGCCTGCTGAGCGTTGTCGGCATTCTGCCTGGTCATCGAAGACATCTCTTCGAGGCTGGAGGAAGTCTCCTCGAGACCGGCGGCTTGCTCGGTTGCGCCTTCGGCCAGCGACTGCGAAGCCGACGAGACCTGACTCGAGGCCGCCGAGACCTGTTCCGAGCCCGACGTCAGATCCGCAATGATGCGCTTGATCGGCCTGACAATCGAGAGTGTGATGAGCACCAAGACCACAACCAGCGAGATGCCACAGGAAACGTAGCCCACCAGTGCAGTCACGCCGGCCGTCGAAAGGCCGGAGAGCATCGTCTGTCTCGCTTCTTCCAACTCATCCCGCACCGAACTCTCGATGCTGGTCAAATCCTGATCGACGGCCCCGGCGTACTGATCCAGAACGTCGTCGATCTTGGTGAACTCTTGCGCGATCTGTGCCAGTTCAACAGCACTGGTTTCGATCAGGGTCTTCAGGTCGGTCGTGATCTCCTTCTCCAGTTTCGCGAAGCCTTCTGAGATACTGGTGACCACTCTCTTTTCCTCGGCTGTCTCAGCAACTGCCAAGAGGTCATCGGTGTGGTCCGCGATGTAAGCCACGCTGCTGTTGATTTCCGCCAGTCTTTCGTCGTCTATCTTACCCTCGCCTTTGTCGATGATAGAATCCATCGCCGCCAAGACCAAACGCACGTGCTCCTTGTCCATGTTGTGCACCAGGACAATGCCATCGTTGATCGCTTGCCACTGAGCGGTCGACTGTTGCGCCGTCTCCAGGAGCTTCTTGAACCTCCCGTCGATATCCTGTGCGAACGCGTCGAACTCGTCCATGGCCGGATTGCCGGCCTCGGGTCCGCCCTTGATGTACTCGTTGGCCATCCATTTGCCCTTCTCGTAGAACGCCTCAAACGACTCCACGAGAGGATCGATCACCTGCTCGGGATTGGGGCAGACACTCCTCAGTTGGGCCAGGTCATTGCGAAAGGCGGTCGCGTGCTTCTCGGCCTCGCTGAATCCGTCGTCATAGCCTTCGGCGCCACGCGTGGCGCTGATATCAGTCAGCCATTGCTGGACCTGGATCAGGTGCAGATTGGCGGACGATGCCAGCGTGTTGCACTGTCGCGCATTGGCCACGCTGCTCATACGTTGCTGCAGGGAGGCCTCGATCGCCTTCAAACCCTGTGCGACTGTACCACTATGCTCGTCGAGGACATCGTCCATCCTCACGAACTCAGCCTCGATCTCGCCCGTCTTCGTGCCGCTGTTCACGATCAGCGTGACCAGATCCGTCTGAACCCCCTGGATCAGTGCTTTGATGCCCTGCTCGACGGACTGAGACAACTGCTTCTCTTCGGCCGTGTCGGCCAATCCGTGGAGGGTCGGGATACCTTCGGTCAGAACGGTGGAACTGGCGTTGATCACGTCCATCCGCTCGGTGTCGACTCGACCTTCGTCCTTGTCGATAATGGCATCCATCGCGGCCAGGACGAGCTCCTTCTGGGCCCAGCGCATGCCCGCCACCATCTCCAGTTGCTCGCTGCGCGTCGCCTCGGCAGCGAGATTCTTGTTCACCATCCTGTTGGACAGAAATACCACGACATACAGAACGGTCAACGCTACGACCGCCAACACGCCGATGCATGCCATCTTCGTTGAGAGTTTGAAGTTCTTCAACATCTGTCATATCTCCTGACCGTATTGCTATCTGTTTCGCTTAGACCCTACAACGGGGATGTCCTCTTAACCGTACTGACGTCACTCAAAAGGCAACTTGTGCTCGCACACCGGCTACAACCGCGTTGCTCACGTCTCGGTCTCCACCGGGGTTGGCCAGGTATTGAATGCTGGGGCTGACGGCGATCCACGGGGCGATCTGGGCGCTGTAGTAGAGTTCCAGGACGCTCTCGTGGTTAGCCGTGAAGGTGCTGTCGGCGCCGTCACTGAAGATGCTTTGGGCATAGCCCAGACCCAGCACGTCGTCATCGCGACCGTCCAGCAGGCCCTGGTACTGTACGCCGACGCTCCAGAAGCTGCCGATGTCGTTGCGCTTCTCATCGGCGTAGCCGTAGCGGGCGAACACGCCCAGTCCCTGGCTGTCCTCCGGGTCGTCATTCTCTTTGATCAGCATCTGATCGACACTGAAGTAGAAGCCAAGGTCGTCGCGGGTTTCGGCGCTGCGGTCCGAGTTGGCCTTCGGTTGCGGATCGTACCACAGACCGGCGCGGTAGTTGCCGGGCAGCGGGCCTTGATCCGAATCCAACTCGGTGGCGACGCCGGTCTCGGCGGCATAGAAGAAGTAGTCTTCGCCATGCAGGGCGGTCCGAAAGCCGGTCTCGCGACCGTCCGCCTGAGCGTCGCCGACGCCGGCGGCCAGGTACCAGGACTCCGTCAGGTGGGCCGAGACGACGGCCCCCAGACAGTAGTCCGGCAGCGGAATCGTCATGTTGTTGACCAGGGCGCCGTTGATGAACTGCGCCGCTTCGTCGTTGGCGTACTCACTGGCGTCGAAGACGCCGGCCATGTCCATCTTACCGACCATCACCGTGAGGAAATCGTCGAGCAGACTCCACTCGAAGACCACTTCCACCACGTCGAGCGTGCGATTACCGCCGGCATCGGCGTTGACCCCGCTGACGCTGCCGACCATGGCTTCGTCGATGCCCACGGTATCGGGCCAACCACCCTCCGTGTGGACAAACAGGCCCAGTCCGGCGAGCCCGCACAGCTTCTCCAGATCGGCGGCGATCTCCAGGTCGTAGCTGCCCGCGAACCGGCCCGACTTCTGATGCGTTCCCAGGCCGTTCTTGACATTGACCTGGTAAACATTGGTCGAGCCGAACGCGACCTCGATACCGGCGTCGGCCAACGAGTCGCTCAGTCCCCAGAATCCGTTCGTCAGTGTTTCACGCTCAGTCCAGTTGAGCTCCTCCCCCGAAGCCGGTTCGTTCACGACTGCGTCTGCCGAGGCCCTCGCTGAGGCGCCAAGGCCGAGCACGAGCGCGAGTGAAACCAGCAAGGCGTCTCTGTACGCCATCATGCCTCCCTTTCTCTTCGTCTTTGGGGCCTACAACATTCCGAGGCCGGCCAGTCCGGCTGTCTCGGCCCCACCGAGCACCTTGTCGATGTCCAGGAGGATCTTCACCGAGTCCCCGATCTTGCCCATCCCCAGGATGAAGTCGGTGTCGACGGCAGCGCCGAATTGCGGCGCCTCTTCGATGTTCTGACCGTCGATATCGAGGACCTCTTGGACATGATCCACGACAATTCCCGTGTTGAACTTACGGCTGTCCTGCGTGATCTCGACGACAATGATGCACGTCTCGTCTGTGACCTCGGTGGTCTCCATGCCAAACTTGGCCCGCAGATCGACCACTGGGATGACCTGACCGCGCAGATTGATGACCCCCTTGACATAGTGGGGCGTCTGGGGCACGGCGGTGACATCGATATAGCCGATAATCTCCCGGACCTTGAGAATCTCCAGCCCGTACTCTTCGCTGGCCAGGGCAAAGGTCAGATACTTCCCCTCCTTCTCCGGCAGGGCCCCCGTGGCCCCCGATCCGTGTATCTTCGTTTCAGTCATAGTGCAGCCTTCCGAATAAGTCACAGACACATCTCCGGCGAAAGCCGCCGTGACGGCACCGTCACTAAGACCGCTCCGGCAGCCATTGCGTATTTCAACTTCCCGTATCGCACAGCGAAGAACACCGACCCCATTCTTGGCGTTGCCCCAAATGTCGAGTACAGCCATAGGGGAGCATCTGAAGCCCCACTGGAGTGTTGCGTGATCCCTCTGCGCTTTCGACCTCAAGGCAGGGGCTATCAATAGCTTTTGGCTAAAAGGGGTAAGTAAGTGACTTGCTCTGCCTTGGTATAGGGCTCTATGTACTCAAGCGGGGGGTTTGCCTGGTGGTGTAATCACCGGTAGTTTATTGCGAGACGGAAAGGAACGTCCGAAAGTGTCACTGACGCAGAAGACTTCATTACACGCTGGAGGAAACTAAAGGCATGACGTACATCCGTTTGTGGTTCCGTCGCTTGGTCAGTGCGTGGTGACCATGCCCAGCCCCTTGAGTAGTGAGACACCGTAAAGGGTTGACGGTTAGAATGGGTTGCCTGGGGCGGAAGGAGCCCGGAGGGCGACTGGAGTCGCAGGCAACCTGGCTCAGGGAGACGGTGTTTATGGCACGCGTATCGAAGTTTACCGATGAACAGAAGCTGCAAATCGCGTTGGACCTGCTGCCACCGACCGGCTGGTCCGTCACCGTGTGGTGTTGGAGTCGAACGTCCCAGGCTATCGGGCCGCGCGGGCGTCTCGGCTTGCTCAGCACCAGTTCAGATGGTCGCGT
>CP070782.1:114440-117612 GCA_020346325.1 Phycisphaerales bacterium | reverse complement strand
GGGATCCCTGTCGGCTCTGGCCTCCCGGTGGAGGCTAATCCACGCATATCAGACTGATGCCTCGTCGAAGCCGCCTGCACCCAGGCATCCTCAAAATCATGTCCTCACAATCATAGAAAAAAGCGTTTGACAAAGGTCGTTCCATATCAGGGTGGGGCTTGCCCCACCTTCTTGGAGACGCGATGTGGCACGGGGACCTTGCCCGACCTTAAGCACAGGGACGCCCCTGAGAATCAGAGGCGTCCCTGCCGCAAAGCGGCGAAGAATCAGAATCAATGTGCGGCTACGGCAGTCTAAAGCTCACCGTACGGCATTTTCCTTTCGACATCCACATGAACGCCGTAGTAGTTGTTTTGCGGCACAGTGATCGTAGCGGGTGGCGCCGTGATCTTATGGTCGAACAAACCGGGTTCCGGGTTGCCCGAAGGGGCCACCGCATAGTCCTGGACCTTGACGTTTTCCCCATCGTCAGCGAAGGACCAATCGCCCGTGAGATTGATGGTGATGGTGACCTCGCCCGCAACGGGCGCGGAAAAGGAGACCGTACCGACCGGCATCGTCTGGCCGGCGAACAAAGTAACCGTTTTCGCCGCGTCGTCGTACATGACGTAAGTGGCCCAGTTGCCTCGGTCTATGTACCGGTATTCCAGCGGCACATTGCCGTTGGCGGCCCAGGCGGTCTCGTCCTCCCAGTAGACGTTGCCGAACGCTCTCTGCTCGCTGGCGTCCTCTTCGCACAGGAGGGTGACGTCGACGACCTCAGGCGTTGTCGCCTCCCAGTTACCCTCGAGGAGGTCGAGTCGCTCGACGAGCGTGTAGGATCCTGGAACCAGCCCCGAGAAGGTCACGCAGCCATCGTCGCCGGTCACACCGCTCGCCACAACTACCCCGCCCTGCTTTAGTTCAAAGGTGACACCGGCCACCGGGCCTTCCTCGTCACCTGTGTCCGGCTCTCCGTCGGGGCCGTTTTCACCGTCCGGAACGCCGTCTTCGTCAAAGTCGTAGAACTTGCACGCGGTGATCGAGCCTAATGGAACGTTGCCGAAGTCGACGTCGGTGCTGTGTTCTGCCACCGCAAGGTCGACGTCGATGCAGGTGGGGCTGGTTGCCGCCCAGTCCGGGTCTGAGGTGTCCTCACAGACGGTGTAGCTGCCCGGCAGGAGATCGTCGAACTTGTAGTAGCCATCGACATTGGTCGTAACACAATCATCTGGTGGCCCGAACACGTTCCCCAAGATATCCTCGCCGGTCAGACAGACTGTCCAGCCGGCAACACCTTCTTCGCCCACGTCCCAAATGCCGTCGTAGTTGCAGTCTTTGAACTTGGAGCCGCTGATGGAGCCGAGCTGGATGTTGCCGAAATCGTTGTCAGGATAGCTCTTGCAGGGCAGCGCCAGCACCACCTCGAAATCGTGATGCAAGGTTGCCGGCGCGGTCTGTTTCCAGTGATCCTGGAGGACCTCCTCGACCTTGTACCAACCCGCTTCATAAACAGTGAAACTGTAAGCGCCGTTCTCGTCGGTGATGTCGTCGTCGACCCATTCCCAGGTGTCGGTCTCAGCATCGACCAGCTTCCAAAGCCGAATGGTCCAGCCGGACAGCAGTTCTTCCGCAGCCACGGGAGGGTCGGCGAGAGGATCCGCCACGGCTTCTCTGACGCCATTGGCGTTGCGATCGTGAAACTTAATGCCGCTGATGGTGGCACACTCTTGCTCCGGCGGCCCGCTGAAGCAGAAAGTCACGTGGCTGATCTCCTTGTCCGCGGGTGCGTCCAGTCCCGTACCGGAGTAGGCGCCATAGTAGTAGTAGACATAGGCACCGGTGCCGGCCTTGACGATCACGGCGCAAACGGGATAGTTGGAGGCCCAGTCGAACGTGTAGCCGTCGCTTTTTGAGATCGTGATGATATTACCCGCATGCGGATATTCTCCGTTGGGAGCAGCCGCATCGATCTTGTACGCGTAGTCCGAATCACAATTGGTCTGGCTGCACTCGGATACGGCCGGGCCGGAGGTCCAGGGATCGACCAGGTCCAGCTGAGGCTCAACCACGGCCATGGCTGTGTTGCTCGCCCCGAAGATCAGGGCCAGAGCAATGATGAGGGTCTTCTCGATTGCTGCGTTCATGTTCTTCTCCTTTGTTTTTGGATCGTCTCTTTCGTATTGAGAGGGTTCTTGGGTGGCGCGTTCTAATCTGGTTCCTTCTTCATCCGGCATCCTTTCCTCGTTGTTGTCACAGCGGTTTGCGGGTCACTGCGAGAACGTGATCCTTGCTGAGCCCCGCTCGGCAGGGGGTTGCGTCTACGCGTATCTAGACCGCCAGCGGCCTTGGCATTGGTTTCCGCCGCGCCCGTTCCTGTTCCTAGCCTTCGCTCGACGTCCCTTTCTCACGACACCACCGTCGGCGGATCGAAGAACTGATACTACCTTTATTGACACCTGCCTTGATGCCACGCAGCGTGCTGACTACCGAGCCCCGAGGTCCCGTGGCAACAGGCTGCTCTAACCAACCGGCCCCATATCCGGCAATCCCGAGGGGGAAGAAGCAATTCAACATTCCGAGGGTCGAATCGCTCCTTAGGCGCGCAACCCAACCCTATCCGTCAGTCTTCTCCCCTGGAACCGTACTCACTTGCGGTGGCATTTGACACCTGCCTACATTCACCCACCGGACAGATAGTACGGGCCTTGCTTGACATTGTGCATACGTACAAATACTTTTTTTCGTTTAGCCGGGATTTGCCATTTAACTCCCTACTCGTCACTCCTGCACGCAAGACGGTCTGTGCGTGTCAAGCGCCAATGAGACCACCCCGGGCACCGGCCCTATGCCCTTGAGTGACATACAGTTACGCCCCCGCGGCTCCACGCTGGCATTGTGCTCCCTTTAGACGCTACAATGTGTGCCTGTCAAGCACGAGTGGGGCCACACCGGGCGCCTGCTTATCCTTTTGCGCTAGAGGCACTTACGTCCCCACGGCTGGGCACTGGCATGTCGCCCTCGTCCGAGGCTATACTGGCCCGGGAATCGGCTTAGCTTCCATCGTTTTGGGGGGCCTTGGAGGAGGTGGCATGGCAGAGAACCTCGATGTCCTCACGACCGCCGTTTCCTTGCTCATCAGAGCCGCCCTGCTCGCGGCGAGGTTCTCGGGACGCGTTCGTAGGCGAAGCCT
>CP070782.1:107397-114340 GCA_020346325.1 Phycisphaerales bacterium | reverse complement strand
TGGCAGGGCCGCCGGGTCGTCCAGGTCTCCATCGTGAGACGAATGCGAACGAGCAGACACCGGGCCTCGGTACCGCAACTCCACGTAGTCCAGCTCTCCCGCCTGGCCCCGGGCGCGCACCGCAATCTGGTCGCCTTCGTTGACAGAAACGTTCTCGATAGTGTGCGTCTTCCACGCACCGGTGTTGTGGGTAATGGACCAGCTGGCGCCTTGCCGCGCGCCGTTGACGTACAGGGTAAGCGAACACGCACCCTCTCCAGCGTTGCGGTAGCGGATGCCGACATCGTAGCGTCCAGTGGACGCGTGGATCTCATCGAACCGGGTGGCGATGCGTCCGGTTTGGCCGTCGCGCCACCTGACGCTGAGTCGCTTTGACGCCTTGCGGTCGCCTTGCCTGACCTCGAACCCATCAAGCGCACGGAAGTTCTCCGCTTCCATGCGAATGGTCTCTCGCTGCGTGACAGTATCTGGCCGCTTCTTCTCGTCGAGCAGACGCTGCAACTTGAACAGGTCGGCGTCCTCGTCTCCCGTCAACAGGAAGTAGGTCATGGTGGCGTCGGAGATGTCTGTCCGCAGTTCGGCTTCCAGTCGTGTGAAGATCCACTTCAGTCGCGCATCGCTTGAGTCTCTCAGCCATTCATACAGCCGCCATTGCTCAGGCGTCGATCGCTTACCCACGCCACCGGGATGAGCCAGATGCCGGTTGCCGTCGCGGCACTGGATCCAATGGACGCCGGAGGGGATGACGTCACGTTTGTTGTGCGGATGGAGGTCTTGATTGTTACCGGTGTAGCCATCGTTCCAGCTATTGTGGGAGATGCAGTAGACGTACTGGCGTTTGTCCGGATCGGATTTCTCAATGCCACGAAAGGGTACCTCCATTGGACCGGCCAGAATGTAGTACAACGGGTCGTCCGCCGAAGATGCATTGATCGCGTTCGCAATGCTCTCGACCGCGCCGTCGAGGTCCTTCTGGCAATCGAACAAGACCGTCCGAGGTATGTTGTATCGTTTGGCAGCCCCGAGGACGCTCTCGACCATTTCTCGGTAGAAGCGAGCATCGTTCTTGGGCAGGATGTTGCAGTAGTCGACGTGGACCAGCTTGTCTGTCACTCCGAAAGCATCGAGGATGGCGACGGCGACGGGGAACGCGCCCCAGTCGTCCTCGTCGTTGTAGTTGCCGTCCGAACTGAAGGCGATTCGGCCGCGGAAGCAGGTGCCGTCGAACGGCCCCGGATGCGACCAGAGGGCTGTCGCGGAGAGGTGCAGAAGCAGGGCGGCGATACACGCGGTCTCCAGATGCCTTTTCATGGTCGACTCCTTCAGGAATAAAGCGTTATCTGGTCTTCTGGCTCGCGAGAGCATTCTACCAATTCCTGGTGCTGGCGTCTCCGGGCGCCCTGGTGAATAGCCGTGGCACGGAGCGGGGGCCCGTTGGCTTCTCAAGGGCGTTTTGATTAGTCCGATGACACTCTGGCTGGTGGGATTGTCGTAGCCGTCCAGACCGAAAGAGATGGCCTGCCAATCGGCGCGGAGGCGGAAACCGGCAAACAGACGCATGAACAGCAGGTTGGGAAGATAGTCTGTCACGGTCCCGGCGGGGATTCCTCGGGCCCCGGCCCGTCCATTGCGCGTTGCAGGTCGACCTGGATGCGCGGGTGAGCTACACGCGGATCGCGGAAGGTCCGACCGTAGTCGCGCAGTTGTCTTGAGAGCGTCTGCACAGTGGCACGGTACTCGGGCTTGCTGAAGCAGTTGATCAGTTCATCGGGATCTTTCTCCAGATCGAACAGCCAGGGATCGTCGCGCGTGGAATAGACCAGCTTGTAGCGCCGAGTAACAGCGGCAACCCAGCCCCGTTCAGTACCCGTGCCCCGCATGAACGCGACGTCATTCCAGCCGGGTGGTGCCTGGCCGGTGATCAGAAGCCTCGAGCAATCGCGACCGGCATCACGGTCAGGGGAAGCGATACCCATCAGTTTCAGAATGGTCGGTTTGAAATCGACGCACGTCATCGCCTCGTGCACCACCGTACCGGGCCGGAGGGTGCCCGGAGAGCGGATCACGAACGGGATGCGGGCCGAGCCTTCGTAGGGGACGCCTTTGTTCTGCCGATGATGTTCGCCACGCAGGTCCCCATGGTCGGAGGTGAAGACGACAATCGTCCGCTCGATCAGACTGTTTTCGCGCAAGCAGGTAAGGAGCTTTCCGACATTGTCGTCAATGCACTTGACCATGCCGTAATACCGGGCCATGTCCTGGAAACGTCCCTGTGGCGCCCCCCAGCTTGGCAAGCCCTCCCGCGGCTTGTTGAACGTGCGCGGGACCTCGTACTTCTGGCCTTTGAACATCCTGTCGTACGGAGCGCGAACGGTATCGGGGCCATGTGGGTCCGGCAGGCTGACCATGTAACAGAACGGCACCTCTTTGTGGGTCTGTAGGAACTCGACCGCGCGGTCGCAAAGGAAATCGGTCGTAAAGGACCTCGCGTCAGCGTCCTGGACGTCGTACGTAGGCCGGCCGTTCTTACGGGCCTTGACGCGTGGTCCGGTGGGCGTATCCTCCAACTGCTTCCAGTGCCCGCGATTGAACATGTAGCGATTGTCTTCGAATCCGAACTTGCGCTGCGGCGCCCATTGGGGCTTGTCCGTGCCGTCGAGATGCCACTTGCCGGCGTACCCCGTGGCGTAGCCGTTTCGCCGCAGCACTTCGGCAAATGTCACCACCTCCGCATCCATGGGAATGTTGTTGGTGTTGACCGGTGTGTTGTGGGGATAGCGGCCGGACATGAACGCCGCGCGCGACGGGGAGCAGACGGGAGTGGTGGCATAGAAGCGGGTGCAGATCGCCCCTTGCTCGGCAAGCCAGTCGATGTTGGGGGTCTCGACCACCGCCGGGCCCCACATCAACGCTTGTTCCGGCGGCAGGAGGCGACGGTAGCAGCCGAGGGTGCGGAAATTGTGCTCGTCCGTCTGAATGATCAGGAGGTTGACGGGCCGCGTGTCTGGATCGGCCACCCCCAGCGGAGCGGTCAGCGATGCTGCGGCGCCCGCCGTCCATCTCAGAAAATCACGTCGCCTCATATGCGTTCGTCCTTTCCACAATCGTCAGCCGGAGGTTCGAGAGTGCTTCATAGCATACCAGAACCGGTCTGCCTTGCACACCTTGACTGACGATCTCTCTGCGATGTCTCTGAGTCTTGCGGGTGGATGGGTTTGGCGGTATGCTGGCAAACGCAGGCGCGGTGGCGTTTGAACCTGCGTCGGTGATGACACATGTGGGAGTGTGGCTGATGGAGTATCATTTGACGGGATTGACCGCGGCGACGTATACGCCGTTGCGTGAGGATGGCTCGCTGAACCTCGAGTTGGTGCCGGCCATGGTGGACTTTTTAGAGCGGGCGGGCGTGACGGGGCTGTATATCTGTGGCAGTACGGGCGAGGGGATGTCGCTGTCGAGTGCCGAGCGGCGGGCCGTGGCCGAGGCGTATGTACGTGCGGCCCAGGGACGCTTGCAGACCATCGTCCAGGTGGGCCACAATTCGCTGGCCGAGGCGCGGGAACTGGCGGCCCACGCGCAAGAGATCGGCGCCGATGTGATCTCGGCGGCCGCACCGTCCTATTTCAAAGTGGGCTCGATTGAGAACCTGGCCAATTGCGTGGCGGAGGTTGCCTCCGGCGCGCCGAAGCTGCCGTTTTATTACTACCACATTCCGGTACTGACCGGCGTGGCGCTGGACACGGAGGAGTTCCTGCCTTTGGCGGCCGAGCGCACGCCCAACCTCGTGGGCATGAAGTACACGGCCCCGACCGTGTTCGAGTTCCAGGCCTGTCTCGAACTCGACGGCGGGCGCTTCGATTGCGTTTGGGGTTGTGACGAGATGTTGCTCAGCGCCCTGGCGTCCGGCGCACGCGGGGCCATCGGCAGTACGTACAACATCGCCGCACCACTGTATCGGCGGCTGATGGACGCGTTCGAGCAGGGCGACCTGGACGAAGCGCGACGGTGCCAGGTGCTTTCGATCAAGATGATCCGCGCGATCAATCGTTATCCGTTCCATCCGGCGATGAAGCAGGTCTTGAAATTGCTGGGCCTCGACTGTGGACCATGTCGTTTGCCTCTACCTCTTGTCACTGCGGGGCAGGTCGAGCGGTTGCAGCGCGAACTGGAGACGCTTGGGTTCTTCGAATGGTCTCGGCCGGAGTGGTGAGAAATGCGCCGTTGATCGAGTTGGGGACAATCGTTTGTGAACCGAAATCGTTGGCTCGTCATCTCGACGGGGCTTACTCTGCTGGTTTGTGTCTGGTCTACAGGTGAGGCTTCGCTGCGCTGGGAGTCGCTGCCGCCGCTACCGAATGCGCTGGGGTTGGGCGGGCCCGTGGTCGGCGTTCACAACGATGTGCTGATCGTCGCGGGCGGGGCCAACTTCCCCGAGCCCGTCTGGGACAACGATAAGGAATGGCACCGTGAGGCTTGGGTCCTGGTCGAGGGTGGGGCCGGAGGATACGAATGGTTAGGCGGCTTTGCCTTGGATCAACCGCTCGCCTACGCCGCGTGCGTCAGCACCGACCACGGCGTAGCGTGTCTGGGAGGCACCGACGGCGCGACGGTGTTCGACCGTTGCTTCTTGCTTCGGTGGGACCCGAAGACGCGACAATTGAACCAGGTTCCATTGCCTTCGCTGCCGGCGCCGTGTGCTTACGGCGCGGCGGCACGGATTGGCGATGTCATCTACCTGGCCGGGGGCCAGCGCGGCGCGGCGCTCGATACGGCGATGACCAACTTCTGGCGCCTGGATCTAGCGCAGCGGGAAAGTTCGCCCGATTCGCTTCGGTGGGAGGTTTTGCCCGCCTGGCCTGGACCGGCGCGGGCGTTCAATCTGACCGTTGCCCAGCACAACGGTTTCGACGATTGCATCTACATGATCAGCGGCCGCTGTCCCAACGATCCCCAGCGCGTGGCAGCGGCGTACGGAAGTACAGCGACGAGCGAGGTCTTTGCTCTCGAAGATGTGTACGAATTCAATCCGCAGCGCTATGATGCGGCGGCCTTCGACGCGCAGCACGGTTCGTACAATGGGGCTGGACGTTTCGCCGCGCCTTGGCGCCGGCGCGCAGATGTCCCGCGCTGTGTCATGGCGGGCACCGCAGCGGCGCTGGGCCAATCCCACGTCTTCGTGCTCAGCGGTGCCGATGGCACCTTGATGGCTCGCGCCGACGAATTGAAGCTGGCGCATCCGGGCTTTCCCAAGCGCCTGCTGGCCTACCACACGATCACGGACACCTGGATCGAGGCCGGAACGGCGCCGGTGAACCAAGTGACGAGTCCCGCGGTCGTCTGGGATGACAAGGTGGTTCTGGCATCGGGCGAGATCAAGCCGCGGGTGCGCACGGCTGCCGTATGGGCGATCGAGCCGGTGGGGCAGACGCGGTCGTTCGGCGCGATCAACTTCAGCGTCCTGGCGGTCTACCTGCTGGCGATGGTAGGCGTGGGCGTTTACTTCGCCAACAAGAACAAGAGCACCAATGACTACTTCCGCGGCGGGCAGAAGGTCGTCTGGTGGGCGGCGGGCTGTTCGATCTTTGCGACGATGCTCAGTTCGATCACGTACATGGCCATTCCCGCTAAGGCGTATGCGCAGGATTGGGTCTATCTCGTCGGCAACCTGATGATCCCGCTCGTGGCGCCGATTGCGATCTACCTGGCGTTGCCTTTCTTCCGGCAGATCGACGCGACCAGCGCCTATGAATACCTCGAGAAGCGCTTCAACAGGCCCGTGCGGCTGTTCGCCAGCGCCTCGTTCACACTGTTCCACCTCTTCCGCATGGGGATCGTGATGTCCCTGGCGTCGCTGGCGCTGGCGAGCCTGACGTCGCTGAGTCCGGTCCACTGCGTGCTCATCATGGGTGTGCTCAGTATCATCTACTGCACGATCGGCGGGATCGAAGCGGTAATCTGGACCGACACCATTCAGACGTTCGTTCTGTTGGGCGGGGCGCTGGTCTGCCTGGGGCTGATGATCGCCGGGTCAGACGGCGGGTTCGGTGCCTTCATGCGCACGGCGGTCGGTGACGGCAAGTTGCACGCGCTGAACTGGCACTTGGACCCGACGAGTGCTTCGCTGGCCTTCTGGGTGGTGATCTTCGGGGCCTTCGGCCAAAACCTTTCTTCGTATACGGCCGATCAGGCCGTGGTGCAGCGCTACATGACGACACCCGATATCAAAAGGGCGGCTGGCTCGATCTGGACGGCGGCGCTGCTGACGGTACCGGCTTCGTTTCTATTCTTCGGTTTGGGTACGGCTCTGTACGTCTTCTACAAATCCAATCCCGAACGCCTCGATCCGACCTTCATGACCGATCAGATCTTCCCGCTGTTCATCGCCCACGAAGTCCCGGTGGGCGTGGCCGGGCTGATCGTTGCCGGCATCTTCGCGGCGGCCCAGTCGACGATCTCCACCAGCATGAACTCGACATCGACTACGGTCGTGACGGACTTCCTGCGCCCGTTTCGTCTCGCCCGCGGCGAAGGAGGTTATCTGGTCTGGGCGCGCGTGTTGACGTTCGCGTTCGGAGTGGCCGGCACGGTTCTGGGGCTGCTGTTCATCGACCCGGACAACCGCTCGCTCTTCGATTCGTTCATCAAGGTGATCGGTCTGTTCATGGGCGTCCTGGGCGGGCTGTTCGCGCTGGGCGTGCTGACCCGACGGGCCACGGGCTTGGGCTCGCTGCTCGGCGCCCTGACCGGCGCGGGCGTGATGGCCTTGCTGCCCATCTACACACACATCAACGGCTATCTCTTCGCCGCCATCGGCATCGCCACCTGCTTCGTTGTCGGCTACAGCGCCAGCCGCCTGCTGCCCACCCAACCCCAATCCCTTATCGGCCTGAGCATCCACACCATGAACCGACGGTAATCCCGGTGCTGGCGCTGTCATTTCGAC
>CP070782.1:104282-107297 GCA_020346325.1 Phycisphaerales bacterium | reverse complement strand
GTGGCTGTCTGACAAGACCAGGATCACGGTGCGTTTCAATCCCCATCCCGGTCACACTGCCGGTGGGATCTTTGATCTGCGGATCCTGGAAGTGGAGTAACAGACCGACGACAGTCCCATGCCATCAAGCTAAAGACGCTTACGGTTCGATGGGCTTGCCGAAGACGGTGAATTCCATGATGCCCAGGTTCGAGTTAGCGACCCTGGGCCAGCCGGTCATAGTCAGACGTACGAATCTACAGGCGGCAGGGGGGATCTCTTCGAATTCCACATACCTGGTGACGCGGTTGTCGGTCTTGTCCAAAACCGTGGTATAGGTCTCGCCATCCGTGGAGGCTTCGATTTTGTACTGATGGGCGATCGTTGCATCCGTTGGCCGGGTGGTTTGGCGTTGTCCAGCCGACCCGAAGGCAAAACGGCCGCGGCCTGCCACGAATTCGATGCGACAGGAGTCGATCATGAACTGCTGCGCATGGTCGAATTCCGTCGCCGGTCCGAGGTCGAGAGTCAACGAGGGCTGCTTGTCTTCTTCAGCAGGTTCCCACCACGTCCCGTTGGAATTGTCGACCGCGTAAGGTGCTTCACGGCCGGGACGCTGGCTGGAGAAGGTGCTTTGCGCCCTCATGGCACGCACTTTGTTGACGGTCAAGGGGATGGAGCCGGAATCGCCTTGGCGCAGCGGATCGTCAACCACGCCGGGCGCCCATTGCGGCGTTTCACTGAGGCCGCGTACGAAGAGGTTGCCGTTCTCGTCAAAACCGACGGGATCCATGCCGAGTCGTCGACCACCGGGCGGATTGGCCAGTACGATGGTATAGAACTGCCAGAAGTGGCCGTCCGGACCCTTGACGATACAGCCATGACCGGGGCCGGTCACGACACCGGTCGTCTGGCGCAGAATGGGGTTTCGCGGCGCGTAGGTAAACGGTCCCATGGGATTCTTGGCCGTGTATACGCCCGTAGCATAAGCGAGCCATTGCGTGCCGTTGGCCGAGTATTCGAGATAGTACGTGTCCCCGTGTTTGATCATCCACGGGCCTTCGATCCAGGTCACTTCCGAATACTCGTTCATCTCGCCATAGCGTTCCCATTTGTGTGATTTGTCAAACCCGAACAAGCGTTTCGGAGCGGCCGCAAATCGAGTCAGATCGTTGGGGTCCAAGGGGACGACATAGATGCCTTCAGACCCTCTGCCGGGGAAGTACAGATAGGGCTTGCCCTGATCGATGAAGAAGTGCACGTCGAAAGCGCCTTCCCAGGTCCGGCCGTTGTCCGCGGTGCCGGTCCATGCCTTCCCGTTGTGGTCCTTCCAGTCGCCGACCGAGTCATAGGGCCCCAAGATGTCCTGGGCCCGGTAGAGCGGCGCGCCGTTGCCCGACATATAGAAATAGCCTCTGTATTTGAAGACGCCGGGAGCCACGGGTACGCGACCCTGGACAGCGTGGTGTTTCCAGTTCACCAGGTCTTGCGACACCCAGGCTCCACCGCCCGTGCAGAACATGTAGTATCGGTCGCCTTCCCGCACCACGGTGACATCACCAAGACTGACACCTCGGGGCGAACCGTCCCGGGAGGACGCTTCGATGGGCAGAGGATTGCAGTAGCGAAGCGACCGGCCCACGACAGGCGGGCCTGCTTTGGCCAGAGCGGATTGAAGGCCGGAGCACATTGCCACTGTGAGGAGGACAACTTCGGAGAGAGTCGTTAGACGTTTTCCTGCCAAGACCCGCGCAATTTCTCCCGACGTGTACTTCCGATCACCGTACTTGACCGCCATGTTCTTCTCCTTGCCTGCTCCCTTTCCGGCTACTTGAAGAGGTGTCGGGGGAAGTGATACAGATTCTTGCCCCAGGTTTCCGCATCGTGGCCGTGGGAATCCACGTGCCAGATGTGTGGTACGTTCTGTTCTTTGAGATGGTTGTGCAGTCTCTGGCTGATACGGATCAGGCCGTCCTTGTTGCCGCAACTGAGGTACAACAGCTTCAACTGCTTTCTGGCCGCTGTCGGATCGGGCACGAGTTCGGCCGGGGCCTTGGTGTTGGGAGCCGACGAAAAGCCACCGACCCAGGCAAAGGTGTCCATGTGGGCCAGACCGAAATTCAGCGACTGACCCCCGCCCATGCTCAGACCGGCCAGGGCGCGATGTTCGCGGTCGGCCTTCACCGAGTATTTGGCCTCAATGGCCGGGATCACGTCATCGAGCAGATCGTACTCGAACTTGGCAAAGGCCGGTGCGCTGGCAAAGACATTGCCCTCGGCGCGGTCGTTCTTCTGGGCCCGGCCGTTGGGCATGACGATAATCATGGATTCTGCCTTGCCATCCGCGATCAGGTTGTCCAGGATGACATTCGGTGTACAAAAGCGCTGCCACTCGGTTTCGTCGCCGCCGATGCCGTGCAGCAGATAGAGCACCGGGTACTTGCGGTCGGTGGAATAGCCGCGTGGCGTGTAGACGAGCATTTTGCGACGCGTTCCGACCGTCTGGGAGTCATACTGAACCATGATCGACTCGCCGTGAGGGATGTTCTCACGCTCGGCCTTGAACCCGGCAGGTGGATCCGCAAAAGCGGGCTCGTCGTCCGGCCCCAGCTCGATGGGGGCGCCGAATCCACCGCGTCTACCACCGGCGCGGGCACCTTGTCCAGGGCCCCGTTGAGCAGCTACAGCGTTGTCCTGGAACAGCAGTGGTGCGAACTCGCGCAGGCTGCGCCGCCAGGACAGGAACTCGTGGGCCGTATCCGGGGAGACGTAGAAGACACTGTTGATACCGGCTTGCTGCAACGCGTCGGCGTTCGCCTTCGGATCGCCGCCGCGTCTACCGCGTCCCCCGCCGAGTTCGCGGCTGCCGTAGCTGACGAATACCAGCTCAACCTTCTCCTTGAAGCCGGGCGTGTTGTTGACATCATCCAGGGAGATGGACCCGCCGCTAAAGAGGCCGATGTGGGAAAACTTATCGAGATTCTTCAGGGTAATCGACTTGGTTTCCATTCCGCCCATGGAGAGGCCGGCCATGGC
>CP070782.1:99166-104182 GCA_020346325.1 Phycisphaerales bacterium | reverse complement strand
TGTCAGAGGCGTGGCAATCGCGCCACCCTATTTTAACAGGCGCGCAAGAATTTTTCCTGATCCGTATAACACCGAAGCGAGGGAGGTATCCGGGGCCCCGGTCAAGAACCGGGCCCAGTCCAGAGCGATGCTCGCGCTGATCGTGGCGCCGTCGGCCAGAGCCCGACTGAAGCCGAGGCTGCCGCCGCTGCGCACCCGTTCAGCTTCGGCATCGTGTTCGTAGCCGGCATCGACAGTGCCGAACCATTGGCGGGCAAACTGGTGGCGGGCCAGCGTTAAATCCAGTGCCACCGTGTAGAGCTGCTCCTTCTGTCGCTGATACTCTCGGCTGTGGGCCGTAGCCATGGCCACCGCATCTGTCAACGAGAGCATCCTTGGAACTCGACGGCCCGTCGTATCAGATTCGTGCCCGGGCGGTGCCCCCTCGGCAATCCTATAGTCCACCGGCGCGCCGAAATCAGGCCTCCATTTATCCGCAATAATACCGTACACTTCTCGATCGGCATCCCGCGCATACTGCTGCGGACTACATCCGGCAAACAAGGTAATCACAATGAGCAGGCACACCCCCTGCAGGTGACTCTTCCATCGGCAGGTGGCAACAGACGACAGGCCACGCACTACGACCCTATTGGGCTCCAGCAGTTTGTCAAGGCGGCAGAAAGACATCGAACGATGCACCGATATGGCCACCAACAAACCAACGAGGGTCTATCAACCTGTACCGATTCTATGCGCGCTGCCCATAGCGTCAGCTGTGGAAAGTACTTATTTTCGCCGCCGGGGCACTCCTTGACGGAGGCAAGAACGTCATGAGCGCTGAGACGCGAAGTGCCATTGAAAGCACCCGGACCGGTACTGCGCGTGGTGCCGGTCCGGTTCGGGCGTACGTGCGATCGATGATCTTCCGTCAATCGCCGGCTCAGGGCGCGGGGCGGACGTAGATCGTCACTTCCGCGATCGTGACATCGCTGGCCCCGGGAGTCAGCAGGTGGACTCCGACGTTCTCCCCTCGGACACGCCAGCTCACCATGGTCGAACCGGGTCCGACGTAGCCCGGGGCGGGATCGAACCAGACGGTCCAGGTGCCGCCGGCAATCGACGTCGACTTCACCTCCAACTTGAGCTCGGCTTTGAAGTTGGTCTCCACCTCGTGCGAATAGCTCCCGTTGAGAGTCTGCGGCGACGTCAGTCCCGTAGGCACGTCGAAGGTAATCTCAAACGTCCGCAGTTCTACCCAGGCCGGCCCTGGTCCTGGCCCCGGCCCCGGTCCGGCGCCGGCCTGTTCGTAAACACCCATGTCGACTTGCCCACCCTGGACACGGGCGGCGCCGGCCAGGTCGATCGGATGAGTCTCGCTGGTATTGCCGTCGCGATCGACATCCGCCTCGTCAAGGGGAATCAGGCTGTTGTCGCCGGCATCGATGGCTGGAGAGCTGGCCTGGAGCCCATAGTCACTGCCCGCATCGATCCACTGACCCTCGATGCTCCAGAGCCCACGGGTCACAAACAGCGGATCGGTGTCGAGATTGCCCGTTCCGCCCCAGCCGCCCTGGACCAGACTGTACGCCACCGCCGTATTCGCGGGATTCGAACTCCAGATGAGATCGGAACCGCCGTCGTTATAGATGATGCTGTTGTTGATATGGAACGTGTCCGTCGAGGTCAGGTAATTGAAGTTGAAGATGACCCATTCGTCGGGCCAGGGACCGGTGTTGTCGGCCAGCGTCGAATTGTTCAGCGCCACCTGCGCCGCATTGCCACCCATGTTGCAGATGGCTGAACCGCCGCCGGTCCCGTTGCTCCCGGCCGAGTTGCCCGTCATCAAACAGTTGTTCAACGTCGTGGCGCTGTCATGGCTGTAGACGCCGCCGCCGTAGAGCAGCGCGCGATTGCCCGACAGGTTGCAGTTGGCCAGTAGCGGCGCCGCCGCCAGAGCCGCGATGCCTCCACCATAAACGCCCACGTTGCCGCGCACGGTGCAGTGCCGGAACACGGGCGCTCCACTCTGGACATACACCCCGCCCCCATAGTAGTGCGGATAGGCACCGTCCGCTTGGCCATCGGCGATGGTCACGCCGTCGAGGACGGGTGATCCGCTGGTCGTCACCACGTGGTAACTGTTGTCGTCCCGGTTGAGGATCCCCCAAAGATCGTCGCCGTTCAGATCACCCCCCAGAACGGTCGGATGGCCCTCGAGATCGCGGGCCTCCGGGTCCACCGCCCCGTAGCCAGCGTAGCCGCCACGCAGCGTGACGCCATCGGGAATGTCGAACGACGCCGCCCTGTCACCCGGTGTCTGACCGCCGCCCGCGTCGGGCGTATAGGTGCCATCGGCTACCCAGATTTCGTCGCCCGGGCTCGCGCCGATCAGCGCGTCCTGCACGTTGCGATACGCCCGATACCAACTCGTACCGTTGGGCGGCCCCAACGCCGAACGATCCACGTATGTCACCGTCGACGCCCCCACAAGGAACTCGATCTCCACGCCCAGCGTCAGACAGCGAAACGTCCACTTGCCCGCGCTCAATGGACCGAACGTCCCCTCGAGACCGCTGACCGGCATGTAGATCAAGATGCACTGCGTGGGCGCCGGCCCCTGGAACCACAACTGAACGACGCGATTGAACGTATCGACCGTCAACTGCGGCGTCCCGCCCAGACCCGCCTCGGCATTGCAGCTGTTCCCGTAGAACGTGACATCCAACGGCCCACTGAACGAAATGACACTCGACGTACTCGGACTGGAAGGATTCAACGCCCAGGCGCTTGGCGGGGTCGTACCGCCCATCCAATCGACGGTCTGCGCCAGCAGCGGTCCGCACAGCAAGACCGGCAACAACATCACGGTGACCATTCTGCCTGTTCTCATCTTCGTTCCCTTTCAACAGCCCCACCGGCTCGGTTCGTTCAGACAAGGACGACGTAGTTCTGCCGGATCACGCTTCAGGGGCAAGAGAGCACGGCTTCGCGCCGCCTCCTGCACCGCGCGCAATCAGCGATGATCGAACGTTTCGAATCAGATCCCGCGGCGTGCCGGACCGGTGAGACCCTCCTTCCCGTGGCACCACCACTCCTTCGGATACCCGACATACCAACTCTGAGTATAGGCCATCCGGACCGGACCTGCAAGCGCTTTCCCGCCTGCCCGCGAACCTACCGGTACGTACGGCCCAGATATTCCACAATGGCCTGCTTCACCTCCAGCGGATCGATCAGGCCCAGATGGTGGTAGAGCACCTCTCCACCCGGTTTGATCAGCATGGTGTAAGGAATCGCGCCGGGCCAATCCTTGTCGACCGCCTCGATGAAGGCGTAGATATCGTCGCCCGTGTAGAGATAATTCCTGAAGGAAGCTTCCTTCTCCTTCAGGAACTCCAGAACCTTGGCCCGCCGACCGGCCCCATCCACACTGATGCTGACCATCTCGAAATCGCGCCGGCGATACATCCGATTGATCGTCACCAATTCCGGAAACTCGACCACGCATGGCCCGCAGGTCGTCGACCAGATGTTGATCACCCGCAGCTTGCCCGTATCGTTCTTCAGCAGCGGCGCGATATCCTTCAGCGCGATCCCTTCGACGCTCACCGGCTCCTTGGCCCACTGCCCAAACGCCTGGGCCACCGAATCGCGTTTCGAGGCCCACTTGATCGAACAGCCGAACGTCCGCGTCGTCTCGACCGGAACGGACTCGCCCTTGAGCAAGGCCTCGACGGCATTCCGCGTGTCGTGTGACGTCACCTTGTCGGGATGCCGCTCGTTGTTGTCGATGCGCCCGGCAAAGCGCAGCTTGCGCTGCGCATCGAAGATAAACACGTGCGGCGTCGTCATCGGCCCGTAAGCCTTCGAGACCTTCTGGTTCTGGCCGTCATAGAGATACGGAAAGTTCCATTGCTTGTCCTTGAACCGAATCTTCATATCGTCCAGCGTATCGCCCACGTCGGAATAGCCCAGTTCGTCCAGCCGTACCGCCAGCGGATCGTTGGGCGAGATCGCCACCACCGCCACACCTTTGTCCTTGTAGTCCGTGACCAGCTTCTTGATGCGCCCCTCGTACGCCTGCGCGGTCGGGCAATGATTGCAGGTGAAGATGATCACCAGCACCTTGGCCTCCGCGTAGTCGGCCAGCTTGTGGATCTTCCCATCCACGCCCGGCAGCGCAAAATCCGGCGCCGCCGCCCCGATCTTCAACGTCTCAATCTTCTCCGGGGCCGCCCAGATCGCCCCGGTAACAGAGGAAAGAAATAAGGTGACAAGTACAATGTAACGACTGTGTCGAACCATGGTCTACCTCCCGTTCTGCGACTTTGTCATCCTGAGGCAAAGCCGAAGGATCTGGCTATCGCAAAAAACATATCTCGGCGTTCCTACCCAGATCCTTCACTGCGTTCAGGATGACAGGATGAGGCGCCGAGCCAATCCCAACGGACATTATACGCCTTTTCACCGTGGCGGTTTGGAATTTGTTCAGTTTAGCCGCCAGCCGGTCGCTTCGATCCGGGCGAATTCCCCTTCGATGTCCCGGCCCTCATAGAACGACAGCCAGCCCCGCAGACGATATTCCTGGCCCGGCTCCAGGTCGGGGAATTTCGGGTCCGAATGGAAACAGGGACAGTCTTCGTTGCCCCAGGGCCGCTCGCAGCCTTCCCAGGCCGTGATGATCCAGCGCTTCCCATCCTCCGAGCGGCACGCGACGTAGGGATCGGTCAGCACTTTGTTCTCGTTGGTCTGCTCAGCAAATCGCGCCGCCATCTTCGTCATGACACAGTTCTGAATCCGCAGATCCGAGAGTTTCTGCTCCGTCCCGTTCTTGAGCCATAACTCCATATGGACCGCCTCCCGCGTGGGTCGTACCTTCACTCCGAACGCGATGCCGTTGGGCAAGGTTCGTGCGATCTCCAGTCCCCCGTCGGGCCGGCGCGTCCATTCGAGCTTCTCCAGTTCGATCCCCTGCGCCGTCCAGATCGTATCGATGTGCGTGTGCGCCAGATAGGTCAGACCCAGGTTCGACCA
>CP070782.1:92324-99066 GCA_020346325.1 Phycisphaerales bacterium | reverse complement strand
GATACACTTTGCCAGTACCTGGGCTTGGAGTTGAAGGCCCGAGGCAAAACGAGGAGGCATTGAGATGGCTTCGATTGGGCGAGACAAAGGCGGGAGAAAACGGATTCTGTTTGTGGCCGAAGACGGCAGCCGCAAGACGATTCGGTTGGGCAAGGCCAGCATGAGGCAGGCCGAGCACTTCAAGATCCGACTGGAAGCGCTGATCGCCGGCCGCTTCAGTGGTATCGACGCGGAGACAGCCAAGTGGCTTGCCGCCCTGCCCGATGACATCTACGGCAGGCTGGTTGCCGTAGGATTGGCTGAGGCCAGAGCGCCCAAACAGGTTGCCCTCCTGGGCCCGTTCGTCGCGCAGTACATCGCCAGCCGCCACGACGTGAAGCAGCGAACCAAGTGGGTTCTCCGGCAGGCGCAGCAAAGCCTGATGGCCTACTTCGGGGCAGATAAGCGCCTGGACGAGATCACCGAAGGCGATGCCGAACTATGGTGGCAGGCCATGGTCAAGGAAGGTCTTGCTGAGGCGACGCGACGCAAGCGGGCCCAGAATGCCAAGCAGTTCTTCCGCTTCGCCTGCAAGCAAGGGCTCGTAGCGGCGAATCCGTTTCGAGGTCTGAAATCATCGGCTGTCGCCAACGACAAGAGGCTGCAATTCATCAGCCATGAAGACATCGAGAAGGTGATTGCGGCCTCACCGGATCACGAGTGGCGATTGATCTGGGCACTATGCCGCTTCGCCGGGCTGCGCTGCCCTTCCGAGGTGATGGCCCTGCGATGGGAGGATGTGAACTGGGAGCGAGACCGCATGACTGTCACCAGCGCAAAGACAGAGCGACACGCCGGCGGCGCAACGCGTATCGTGCCGATCTTTGCCGCCCTAAGACCCTACATGGTAGAAGCATTCGAGCGTGCCGCGCCTGGAGCGGTGTATTGCATCAGCCGTCACCGCGTTGCCAGCGCCAATCTTCGCACGACCGCGCGTAAGATCATCCGGCGTGCAGGGCTGCAATGCTGGGAGCGGACGTTCCAGAACCTACGGGCCTCTGCTGAGATGGAACTGACTGAACGCTTCCCCCTGCACGTGGTCTCGGCTTGGATCGGCCATTCCACGAGTACTGCGATGAAACACTATCTCGCGGTGAGGGATGAGGACTTCCAGCGCGCGGCACAGAATCCGGCACAGCACGCGCACGAATCCTGCGCACAGACCCGCACTGAGAAGAAGCCTACCCTCACGGAAAGTGCCAAGAACCGCGATGTGCTGGTAAGTGCGGGAACATGCGACACCGTGCATGAATCCCTACTAGCCCCAAGGGGATTCGAACCCCTGTTGCCGGGTTGAAAACCCGGTGTCCTAGACCTGCCTAGACGATGGGGCCACCTAATAAGCTTGCTACAGGCTCAGCGCCTCAACCGGGCAGCCATCGATGCAGGCCCCGCAATCAATGCAGGAATCCGCCTCGACCGAAGCCTTGCCATCGACCATGCTGATCGCGTCGCTCTGGCATTCATCGATGCAAGACTCACATCCCGTGCATTTTTCCGTATCCACTACTGCCGGCATTTATGACCCCTTTCAAAACAGAAAACCAAGATTCTCCTCAGAAAGAAGGGAATCATAACGCATCATTTGGCAAATACAACCGAAAAATCGGCTAAATTTGGCGACGCTGGCTAGTGCCTCGCAGCCACCTTACGGGTTGTTCGAACGCGTGGCCGCAGGGCAGCGACGAGACTGTTCATCTTAGCGCAGCAGCCGGAAGGCGCCGGGAAGAGTGGAAGGATCAGCCGTATCCACGCGGCGCGGCGTCACCGCGCTGGGCACTGTCGAACCAGGAGCCGGCGAACCGGGTACCGGCGAGCCTAGGGCCGCCGCCATGCTGCGGACCAGATCGCTGTGGTCCTGGCGGCCCATCCAGTCCAGGACCTTGTCGAAGTCGCCAGCCGAACTCGTGGCCAGCAGGTAGGCCGCCATCAGCCGAACCGGCCATTGCGAATGGCTTAAGTTCCGGCCCACTGCGGCCGCCAATTCCTGGTCCAACGACAGCGACAGCATGTCCGCCATCGTGTTAACCTGCACGACCCACTGCTCCTCGCCCCCGCCGAGCAACAATCCGGGCTCGTTCACCAGGCCCGAGCGCAGCATCGCGGGCAGCCACTCGGCAGAACGGTACGCGTAAAGCGTCCCTTCACGTTCCATCGCCTGCTGCTCCTTGAGCAAGCCCGTGAACAACTGCCCCGTCAGCAGCTTCTGCTTCTGCTGGCCGGAAGCGATGGAGTTGAATCGATTCCGCACGTACTGCGCGTTCAGATCCAGCCCGGGCCGTCGCACCTTGACCGTCACGGGCTCCACCTCCGCCAGCCGATTCCGCACCGCGCCCTTGTCGCTCACGACCGGATCGATGTACAGCGTGAACTCCAGGTCCAGCGACGCCTGTGGATGGTCCAGCAACAACTGGCGCAACCGGCCGGTGGACAAACGCACGGCCGCGGCTGCACTGCGACCGGCCGGCACGACCAATGACGTGCGAGTCGTTTGGGACACCAGCTCGGGAATGTTCTGCTCCAAATCGCCGGAGACGCGGACGTCCACACGGAGGCGACCCGTGAACAGCCCGTTCTCCGTGATCACCAGCGGTTCGGGCCCCTGGTTCAGCACGGCTACCGCGCCCTCGATCGCCGCACCGTACGCAAATTCGCTACCGCGCACGTCGAACTGCAGCTCGAGCTGCTCTTGAGGCCGGACGAACTGCGGGACAACCGTCTGCTGCAAGTCGTTCGCCAGATACCCGATGACCGCCCGCGCATCGACCGGCGGACGATACTCCCCGCCCTGCTCCCGCAACAACTCGCGGGCCCGCTCGGCCGCGAGCGAACCGGGGTCCTTCGCCACGGCACCAGCCAGTGTCGCAATCGCGCCGGCCTTGTCGCCTTCAGCCAACTGCACCTGTCCCTGCACCACATCGGCGATCTGATTGTGCCCGAAGGATTCCAGCAGGGCCTTGGTCCATTCCAGCCGGCCGTTCATGCTCAAGGCATAGGCCAGCAGCGACCCGGCGGTCGGCTCATTGGGCTCGACCGAATACCCCTTGTTCGCCCACTCCAGAGCCTTGACCCCATCCAGCGCCGCGAAGCAGTAGAACCACGCCATCTGTTTCGGGCCCAACTCCCGCGCGGGCGCGATATCCTGCCCCGGCCCGTTCCGGATGAATTGCAGTGCCCTTTGCTCGGCTTCAGAGAGGATACGCTGCGCGTCCTCGGTCCTGCCGGCGCGGGCGGCGGCCCTGCCGGCGACCGCTTCAAGCACAAGATCAAAATGCCCTTCGCTGCGTACGCCCGCAGCGATCTCCACACACACCTGCTGGTGGCGAGGACTGTTGTAGCAGGCGATCGCCCACGGCAGATAGATGGCCGACGGCAGCGGCTCGGTCGGCTGCAGATACCGGAATAGCCTGGCCTCGCAGTGGAAAGTCCCGGCGGCCACGTCGTAGAGTTCCAGGCGCTCGGCGTACTGAGCCAGATTCAAGACCGCATCCATGTCCAGCGGATTCTCGCGGACGAGCAAGCGGAGGTGTTCGAGGTAAGCGGCCGGCCCGATCTCGTTCGGCGCCAATTCCGCCAGCTTGGCAAAGGCGATGGGATTGTACTTGTTGCTCTTGTACGCCTGGAGGAAGTAGAACCGCGCGGCCCTCGCGTCACCCTTCTCGACCATCTGCCGGCCGAGCAGCGTGGCCAGATCCGAATCGACCGCCGCGTTGCGGTTGCCGATGGTACGCGCCAGTTGGGCCAGCATGTCCTCGCGGCCCTGTGCCGAGGTCTGCCGATCCAGGAGGTAGACGATGGCGTCGGAAATGATCGCCCGGTCGGCCCCTTCGCTAACGTAGCGCTGGAGCCAGCCCAGCACCTGGCGCGAATAGTCTCGGGTCTTCTGGTGAATCGCCAGCTTCAGCAGCAGTGGCTCGATCTGTCCGGCCTCGCTGTCCAGCCGCCGGGCCGCGATCAGGAAGATCATCGCCTGGTCCGCCTGTGGTCCGGTAATCCGAGGCGACTGGGCCAATTCGTAGGCGATCTCGCGGAATCGATCGGCCACCGAGGCCGAGGAAAGCGTCGGGGCCACAGCGGTCAGACGTGGGCCCATCGCCATGCCGGCGGGCGCGTTCGCAGCCCCGGTCTGAGCCCAGGCACACGCCGCCAGGCACAGCCCCAGCCAAAGCACTGCGACCGACCTATCCTTGACCATTCCGTTCTCCTTGCCGGCGCACCACGCGCCGGATGCTATCATCCTATGTCGGGCAATGCGAAGTGTCGCTTTAGGTATAGCCCCCGCAAAGCCCTCAAAAGCCCTACGACACGACTGGCACTTCCGGGCGACCGCCCCGCCGAATTGGCTTTGTTTTTCACAGCCCCGCAGGGGGCAAATTCCATGTAACCCATTTTCAATACTGCCATTAAGGTCATTTTCGGTCTCTGGAAATTGGCTTTGTTTGGCGCGAATGATGACACCTCCGGCCTCCCGTCTCCCGCCGGTGCCATTGGCTTCGATTGGCTTTGCTTTCTCGGCCGACCCTCGTTTTTGGGCCAGAAACGCGGACAATTGGGTTTGCTTTGCACAAATGATGACAGCGCAGCGGCCCGCGGGCGCGCCGAGACAGCAGGATGCGCACAAACAGTGCCCGCGAGGGTCCCGCTGGGCAGAATCGTCGCAATGCCTGCCGCCGGGAGCGTCGCGAGGTGGTTCGGGCTTGGGCTCATGGCCAACCCTCGGGATGGAGTATTGATGAGGGGTTATTTATTGTAGTATATTGTTGTTCATATTACGAACCTCTGGCTTCGGCGTCAAGAAAATTCCCCGGATTTTTTTGGCGCTTCCGGCCCTGCCCCGGACCGAGACCAGCCTCCGCTTGCCGGGGTGATCCATCTATGGGCGCGCGGCGAGGTGGGGGCCAGTGCCATCGTTTGGGTATACCCCCGAATATATGTCGCGACATCCACAGGGGGTGCCAGCCATGAAGAACAAAGGGCAGGTTTGCTGTGGCAGGATCAGACTGGGTATGCACGGCATGGCGAACCGAACGGTTCACCAGTCACTCGCAAGGGCGACCCACCGGGTCGCCCTCTACTGCGAATGGGTACACAGCCAGGTCAAACGGAATCAGTCTCGACGGGAACGGTCCATCATGGTATCGTACGGTGGGTTCTCAACCCACGCGTCCACGCGTTCGGTCAATTCCACAGTTCCTCTTCGAGCGTATCGTGGCCCATGATGACGTCGTGCATGAAGACGCGCCGCCCACTGGGCGTATCGGTCGCCGCATAGGTCTTGCCGCTCTCCGGATCGACGTACGCATACCACTTATACCGCACCAGCCGCGGGTAGTCCTCGTCATCGACCTGGGCCTTCTGCCCGTTGTCCAACGGTATCTCTTTCATAAGCCGTCTCACCTCCGCGACATTCAGCCAATTCGTTGGTTCTCACACAATGCCAATCGCCCTCACTCATCCAGTGTTAACCATCCCCAAGCCCTCCGGGCTTGAGGCTGCCACTCGTCCATATCGGTACCGAGATTCATGCTTGTCTATCACACCGACACGATCACCACCCCAGGCTACTGGACACCTTCAATTCTCTGGTATATCGAATTCGCAAACCATCTCGCTGGCAAACCGATTATTACGCATCCGAACGTTACTGGCGCCCGTAATGCGAATGGCACTTCCGGATGAGCCGATCATCCGTCGATAGTACTGTTCACAAAGATCAGAGAATTCATTGTGATTCCAGGGACCTGAATAAGCGCCCTTCGGACTCGCAACTTCAAGCGGCTCGTTCTCATAGTTGGCCCCGAAAGGTTGACGCACCTCTACATGCATGTCAGGATAGGTTTGATCGCCAATTTCAAGAGAGAATGAGATCGTCGAAACCATATGATTCTCGTCTTGATCGAAGCTTGCATAGGTCTGCGAATCTTGACACAATGACCTAAATCGAATCTTTGCTCGCGACATGACGAGACTCCTTTTCAGCAAACCATCAAAACTAGACAACCGATAGCACACAATGTCTGACACCTGGGTCGTGGTAGCGTTCAGATATTCCAGCCGCCGCATCCAGACGAGCCTCGCTGGGCGTCTGTTGGTTTCAGGGTAGCACGGGGGCGGGGGAAAGTCAATCGATTTCGGATGGTGAATTGCGGATTCAGCGCCGGACCAAGGCGAATCGTTTGACACGGACGAACGATTAGGGCGGACACGGTGGTCCGCCCCTACACGGGGACTGTTTCGGAACCGCGCGGCACATCGGTCATTCGTAGGGGCAAGCCACTGTGCTTGCCCTTGACGTGCGTCTGTGGATTCGGCATGGGCGCGCGTCGGATGTGGCGACGGGGACGAATGGTTAGGGCAGACACGGTGGTCCGCCCCTACGGGCGGCGTTCGGGAAACGACGGATGGCATGCGGCGCGTGACGGATGGGGTGGGTGCGGGCGGAATCGCGCAAGGCGGTGGCGATTCGTAGGGGCAAGCCACCGTGCTTGCCCTTCACGTGCGTCCATGGATTCGGCATGGGCACGTGTCAGATGTGGCGACGGGGACGAATGGTTAGGGCAGACACGGTGGTCTGCCCCTACGGGGGTATTTCGGAAACGATGGGTGGCACGGGGCGAGACGGATGGGGCGACGCAAGCGCGCGATTGGGGCGGACACGGTGGTCTGCCCCTACGGGGGTATTTCGGAAACGATGGGTGGCACG
>CP070782.1:82570-92224 GCA_020346325.1 Phycisphaerales bacterium | reverse complement strand
GGCCGAGAGCTTCGGATAACGGCTCTTGTAGCGGGCCGAATGGCGTTTACAGCGTTTGGTGAAGTAGGCCGAGACGTGGCGGGATTCCAGTCCGGTCGAGTCAATCGCAGCCTGTTTGGAACGGCTGCGCAGAATCTTGGTTTGGCGACAATGTGTCAGCACGGCGTCCGAGACCGCCTCAGCCTTGGCTTTGCCCAACAATCCCTTGGCGGCCGCACAGAGCATGCTGAAGTGGCGTACCTTGGCCAGTGCGAGGACAAGACACAGGTCGGACCACTCTTCCAGTAGGAGTTGTGTGCCACGATAATCGAGTCCGAGAGATTCTTTGATCACGAGGCAAGCCATCAATTGTGGCTGTGCGAACTTCTTGGGACTCTCGGCCTTCGCATGGTCGGGCAGACCGTCACGCGCGACCCGCAACGCCATCCGGGCGACGGTCAGAGTGGACTTGCTGGTCTCATAGACCATTCTTTGAGTCACCCTGTCAAAATGCGCGAGTTTCATTCTTAGGAGGTTCTATACAGAGCAGGCAAGATCCCATTTGGGAAAGGACTCAAAACATGAAGAAGAAGCGGTTCGCGGAGCAGCAGATTGCCTTTGCGCATACGTAGAATTACGTATTTGTCACTCTTCTTCTTTCGCACTTAATATCTTCGTTCCACCTCACCGCTTCAGGCTCCCTGCGTAGCTTCAGTTGTTCCAACTGCACTTCGAAGGTCATCAGTTTCTCAAGCGTTGGGGCAAGTCCCAGTGGCACGTTGCGAAAACGGCGATGCGACTGCCCCACAAGTGCCCCACCGTGACACCGGAACCGCCGGAGAGCCCCTCTGAGGCCCTTCTAACCAAGCGGCCTGTGGCGGGGAAAGCTAACACTCCTCCACCCGCCGCCACTGTGTCATTAACGGATTACTTCACGGTTCCGTTGCGTTTTTGGCTGCGCTGACGAAGCGGACCTCCAACATGCTATTCGGCAGTTCATCCAGACCCAGTTCTGCAGTTAACCTCTCATCCGCGTAGCGCGAGTGGACCCTTCACCCTCACGATCACCGAAAATCACCTTTGAAGGCATATAGCACAACGTGTATACTATCGGGGCATCTTCTGAACCGTTATTGGAAGTGTGCTTGCTAGACGGGAGTAAAGAGTCAGCCAGCGCCAAACAAGCCCATGCGACCGCAAGATTCGCCGAACAATTCACAGACAGACCCGTCCCAGGATTCAAACCGCCCTCCGGCGGATTTCCTGGCGAGCCTCCTGGCAATTCAGTGTCAGGGCAGCCGGGCCCAGCAAGGCGCCGTACTGCAGCCCAATGGAGATGAGAAGTTCGACGTCCTGGCTATTCATCCCCAGCCAGAAAGCCAACCGGGGGGAGGAGAGTGGCTCCAGCACGCCGCCAACCTCGGCAAGAAAGCTCTTTCGTCAAATGCACCGATAGCCACGCCAGTCCCTGGTCAGGACCGTACCCACGTAGTCCTGCTGCCCATCGAGATGCAGCACGGAGAGCTTCTTCTGGAGACGTTTTTGCTCAAGAACACAAACCAGGCAGCCCTCGAGTCGGCGGTGCGACTCCTGCAGGCCACCGGCAGCCTAGTGAGCCTCGCACATGAACATCTTTCGCGACGCAGCCAAGAGGATGGCCTGAGGAAGTTACACCAAGCCATGGAGACGCTCTCAGCCGCGAATCGCCAGAATCGCTTCACTAGCGTCGCCATGGCGGTCTGCAACGAGCTGGCGACCCAGTGGAAGTGTGAACGCGTCAGCCTTGGTTTCCTCAAAGGCCGATACGTCCACGTCAAGGCCATCAGCCACACCGAGAACTTCAGCCGCAAGATGCGTCTGGTTCAGGACATTGAGACCGCCATGGAGGAATGCGTCGATCAGGATGTCGAGATTGTCTATCCCACACCCGACGAGGAGACTTGCGTTAATCGAGCCGCGAAGGAATTCTCATCCGAACACAACCAGGAAGCCATACTGAGCCTGCCGTTGCGTTATGAGGGCCAGCCCAAGGCTGTGGTCACACTTGAAAGGTCGACAGAGAGCCCCTTCAACACTGACGAACTTGAGGCCATCCGCCTGACCTGTGATCTGTGTACGCCGCGTTTGATGAACCTTCATCACCATGACCGGTGGATCGGTGCCCGAACGGCTGCTGGCCTCGAGCGGGTGTTCGCCACCGCGCTGGGCGCCGAGCACACTTGGGCCAAACTCGCAGCAGTCCTCATTTTCGGCCTAGCGGTCTTCCTGGTCTCCGGCAAGGGTTGGTACCGGGTGAAAGCCCTTTTCATGTTCGAAGCGGTCTCTCAATACAAGATCACCGCACCTTTTGACGGCTACATCAAGGACGTGACTGTCGAGGTCGGTGATCAGGTCGTCGAGGGCCAAACCGCGCTGGCGGAATTGGATACGGCGGAGCTGCGGCTGCAACTGGCCTCAACTCGAGCCGAACAGGCCGGATACCGCAAGCAGGTCGATGCGGCCATGCGCGACGGCAAGATCGCCGAGGCCCAGATTGCCCAAGCCAACGCGGACAAGGCGCAGGCCCAGATCGATCTGTATGCCTACCGAATCAAGCAGGCAACGATCCTCGCACCGTTGACGGGCACGCTCGTGACCGGGGATCTCAAGCGCCAGATCGGGGCGCCCGTTGAGACCGGCAAAGTCCTTTTCGAGATTGCCCCGCTGGATGCGTTGCGGGCAGTACTCCACGTTCCCGAAGACGAGGTTTCCGAGGTCAAAGTGGGCCAGCAAGGTTGGCTGGCTACCGCCTCGTTCCCGGGCCAACGCCTGCGGTTCATCGTCGAGCGGGTCAATCCGGCCGCGGAAGTGGTCAATAATCGCAACGTCTTCAAAGTGCGAGTGCGCCTTCTCGATACTCAGCCGTGGATACGTCCCGGGATGGAGGGAGTCGCCAAGATCACTATCGAAAAGCGACGATACGCCTGGATCTGGAGTCGTAAGGTGGTCAACTGGATACGAATGAAGCTTTGGATCTAGGAGAGCTTCCAGCGCCATGTCTGTCGATCGGCCCACATTTCACGAATCCTGGTATCGCGTCGTGAACCTGCGACCACGGCTGCTGTCTGGGGTCAAGGTGCGTCGCCAGCACTTCCGGGGACGGCTATGGTACGTACTGGAAAACCCTGCCAACAATCAGTTCGCCCGCATCGATGAGCACACCTATCGCTTTCTCGGCTCGCTGAATGGCCGCCGAACAGTTGGTCAAGCCTGGCAGTTGTGCAATGAGTTGCTCGCCGATAACGCGCCCACCCAAGGCGAAGTCATACAACTGCTCGGTCAGCTGTATGGCATGAACCTCTTATACGCGGACTTGCCCCCCGACGTGGAGGGATTGTTCAACCGCTATCGCCGTCGTGTCAGGCAGGAGATACTGGGCTATCTGACGAACCTGCTGTTCATTCGCATTCCCCTGCTCGATCCCGATTCCTTTCTAAACCACTGGGTGGGGATTGTCGGCCGGTTCTATACGTGGTTCGGCTTGCTTCTTTGGTTTGGCCTGCTGTCGACGGGGCTCTATTTCGTCTTGGGGAACTTCAAAGAACTGGTCACCCAGAGCGCCGATGTGCTGGCACCGAGCAACCTGATCCTGCTCTATCTGAGCTTCGTTATCATCAAGATCTTCCATGAATTCAGCCATGCTTTCGCCTGCAAAAAGTTCGGTCAACTCAATCGCAGTGCGGGCGAGGTCCACACCATGGGGGTGATGTTTCTGGTTTTCTTCCCTCTACCCTACGTAGATGCGTCGAGCGCCTGGGCCTTTCGCGGGAAATGGCAAAGAGCAATTGTAGGGATGTCCGGCGTCATGGCGGAGTTGGCAGCCGCCTCGGTCGCCGCCATTGTCTGGGCTCAGACCTCTACCGGCACCGCTCATATCATCGCCTATAACGTCATCTTCGTCGCTAGCGTCTCCACGCTGCTGTTCAATGGCAACCCCCTGCTGCGGTTTGATGCCTATTATGTCCTCTCGGATGTCCTTGAAATCCCCAACCTTGCCCAGCGATCGAAGAACTATATCTACTACCTCGTCAAACGGTACGTTTGGGGCGTTCAGAAGGCCCATAGTCCCGCGTTTTCCCTGGGCGAGCGTTTGTGGTTCGTCTTCTTTGGTCTCGCGTCGACCGCTTATCGCGTCTTCATCAGCATCCGCATCCTCCTGTTCTTGAACAATCGGCTCCCGGAACAGCTCTTCATTCTCGTGCCACTGTTCGCCCTAGCCGCCATCCTCGGCTGGCTGGTAGTTCCTCTGGGCAGATTCGTGAAGTATCTCGCGACGGGCCCGGAACTGGCCCGTACGCGCCATCGAGCCGTGGTCTCGACGGTTGGCGGTCTCGTCGGGAGCATTGCCCTCCTCGGTCTCGTTCGCATGCCCGACCACTACCGCATCGAAGGCATTGTGGAACCCAGGCAGTTTGCTCTGATCCATACCGAGACTGATGGCTTCGTCACCGGCTTTTTGCCGTCACAGACGCAGGTTTCGCCCGATAGCTCACCCCTGTTACAAGCAACCAATCCCGAACTGCAAGCCGAATACGATGGTATGCGGGCCGAACGACATGGTTTAGAGGCAAGGCTGCGCTTGGCCGAATTACAGGAGCCGGCCGCCGCCCAGATCATCCAGGAACAGATCGCCGCGCTACAGGAGAAGATCGAGCGGGTGGAAGCTGAACTGACCGCCCTAGACCTTAGAGCACCTTTCGCGGGCGTCTGGATAGCCCCGGAAATCGAACAAGCCAAAGGCGTATACCTGCGGCGCGGTGAGACCGTCGGTTTCGTCGGCAGCCTCGACAATCTTATCGTTCGGGCCACGGCCGGCCAGGATGTGGCGGCGATGTTATTCGACCAGAGCGAGGATATCGTGGAGATTAAGGTCAAGGGTCGGCCTAACTCGACCTCTACAGGCAGGATCGACAAAGTACTTCCGGCTGGGCATGACGTGCTTCCTTCCGAAGCACTGGGTTATGCCGCCGGGGGGACCATGCCAACACGCTCTCAGGCCCCGCAGGACCGAACGGCCGCCGAACGATTCTTCGAAATCCGCATCAAACCGACAGATCCCAACGGTGCGGGCCTCTTGACGGGCCAGCGGGTCGTGGCACGCATTCGCATGCGTGACAAGCCGCTCCTGGCCCAGTGGTGGCAAGCAGCCCGCCGACTATTCCAGCGAAGGTTCCATATCTAGGATGGCCACCCCAGCCAGCGCAACATGGCGCATGCTCGATCGAGGCATGCAGGACAAACCGCTTCCACGCGGGGCGGACGCCGTCTGGCACACGGGGGCCGGTATCATAAATCGCCTCATTCCGCGCCAGTCACGGCTGATGCAGCAGGCCGAACGTATCGTAGCGATGGAGAAGAGGTATGCTGCCATCACGGACGCGAAACTTCGCGACGAGGTTCTCGAACTGAGAAGCATCTTCCGTCTGAATAGAGACCATGCTGCCGCTCTGGAGCGTGCCTTCGCCTTGATCCGGGAGGTGGCCGACCGCCAGATCGGGGAGAAGCCCTTTCTCGTGCAGGTTGCTGGGGGGTTGGCCCTGGTACGTGGCTGTGTGGTCGAGATGGCCACCGGGGAAGGCAAGACTCTGACCGCGACCATGCCGGCCACCATCGCCGGCTGGCGTGGGCGCGGCTGCCACATCATTACCGTCAACGACTATCTGGCCAAGCGGGACGCTGAATGGATGGGCCGCATCTATCGGCTTTGTGGCCTCCGTGTAGCGTACATCGAGCAAGGCATGTCGCCCGAGGCCAGGCGCCAGGCCTATTTGGCGGACATTACTTACTGCACCAATAAGGAAGTGACCGCGGATTTCCTCCGCGACAGGCTGCTCCTCGGGCGACTGCGAGGGTTGAGCTCGGCTCTTCTGACAAAGATTAGCGGAGGTGGCCGCAAGCCCCTTGACCGCCTGGTCCAGCGTGGTCTGAGCTTTGCCATCGTGGACGAGGCCGATTCGGTGCTAGTGGACGAGGCGGTCACTCCCTTGATCATCTCCGGCCCGGCCCCCAATGCCGAGCAGACAAACGCATTTCGTCACGCGGCCCAGGTAGTGGCAAAGCTCGCGTCACCGGCAGACTACTCAGTCAATGCCCGCTACCGAGAGATCGAGTTGACTGATCAAGGGCGCCACCGTTTGGCGGCCCTGACCTCATCTCTGCCAGGGATCTGGCAAGGCGCTCGACGCCGCGAAGAGCTTGCGACCAAGGCACTGGTCGCCAAGGACCTCTATTTGAAGGACAGGCAATATGTCGTAAGCGAGGGCAAAGTAGTCATCGTGGACGACTTCACCGGTCGTGTGATGCCTGACCGGAGTTGGCGCGACGGCCTGCACCAAGCCATCGAGGCCAAAGAGGGGCTGGAGATTACGGCTTGGAAGGACACCTATGCCCGCATCAGTTTTCAGCGGTTCTTCCGCCAATACGAACATCTGGCCGGCATGACGGGAACGGCACAAGAGGCAGCCTCGGAGTTCTGGCAGATCTACAATCTGCCCGTTGTCGTCATTCCAACCAACCGGCCCTGTATCCGAAAGGTCGCGCCTGACCTAGTGTTCACCCACACCGCGGCGAAATGGCAACGTCTCATTGAGGAAATCCAGCAAGTCCATACGGCCGGACGCCCCGTGCTCGTTGGGACGCGCAGTGTTCGCGACAGTGAGTACCTTAGTGGACTATTGCGGGAACAGCATTTGGATCACCAAGTTCTAAACGCGGTTCGCCACCGTGAGGAAGCGCAGATCGTGGCAGCCGCAGGACAACCGGGCAGGATCACGGTTGCCACCAACATGGCTGGACGTGGCACCGACATCAAGCTCGGCCGGGGCGTAGCTGAGAAGGGAGGGCTGCACGTCATCGCCGCCGAGCACAACGAGTCTGGTCGCATCGATCGGCAGCTCTTTGGCCGCTGTGCCCGCCAGGGTGACCCCGGCAGTGCCCAGGCCATTGTGTCTCCGGAGGATGAGTTTGTCTCCCGATATGCCCCGCGGTTGACCGCCTATTTGAGAAAGCGCCGCGCCAATGCTTCCGGGGACATTTCCTCTCCGCTAACCAGGGCTGCGTTCCTTCTGGCACAGCTGCGCGCCGAGCGTCTCGCCTTGCAGCAGCGTAAGAGCGTCATGAGTGCGGATCATTGGCTTGAGGAAAACCTTGGCTTCGCCGGGCGGTAGTACTGGCGCTTCACATCTGGACCCAACTTTCGCAGAACACAATACGCGGTGCCATCAAAAAACGAAATGCTTCCGGCCCTCGGTGATTCTTACGTCGATGCCCCCTGTCACGCGCCGCCGATCTCACCGCCTTGTGGACGGGGATTGGGAGAGCAGGCCATCGGCTAGAAGGCGGTCCCGCGCCCGCCGGGAAGGGGCCAGAGATAACCTCGGTATCCCCTCCCAGCAGCCTCGCTTTCCTGCCTGTCAATCTCCTGCCTCTCACGTTCCGCTTCTTCGTGAGCTGTAACTAGCGAGGACAACGAGGTCTCTATCGGATGTAGATCCAGCACAGTGCCGGTAGCTTGGGCCAGCTCTGCGAGGGCAATGTTGAATTGAGCCATCGCCTCGTTCTCAGCGCGCTCGGCCTGAGCCAGCGTCTCTTGGGCCTGAAGCTTGACCAGCAGGAACTCAGCCGTCAGTTGCTCCCGCACCATCTCTGAATCCTGCAGGGCTTGCAAGTACACGCTGCCCTCCGCGACCGCCTCTGTCTGGACCTGGATTTCTGCAAGGTTGGTCTCCACCTTACGCAGGCGCTCCTTGACCTGAACCGCTACCTGGTCCGCCACGTTGTGCAGCACCGCTGTGGCCTTTCTTCGTTCCAGGCGTCTTTTGATCAGTTCCGCATATCTCTCTCGGCCACCTAACGTGAACTCAAACACCAGACCGGCGGCATAGCTGGTGTAGTCACTGCCAAGCTGGCCACTGGCATCTTCACGTTCTCTGGCCAGACCTTGGGTGCTGGCTGAAGTCACCAGATCGAGACGCGGCATTCTCTGGTGCTTCGCCACTCGAACGTTAATATCGGCGATCTCCACGGCGGCCTTGGCATGCAATATGATCGGGTTATGCTGCATCGCCAAAGCGAGTGCTTGGCGATCTGCGACGGGCCGCTGGATCTCCTCTTCGTTCGCTTCGGGAGCTGTGACAGGCACGATCTCTACATCACTGGCGAGATGGACACCCGAAGTCGCCATGAGTCGAACGAGAGCATCCTGGGCATCGTTTACCCTCTTTTCAAAGTTCAGCAGAACGGCCTGGCTTGATTTGGCGTATGACTTGGCTTGATGGACGTGAACTCCCGTGGCATCGATGCCCCGGCGTCCCTCAACCTTGTCTACCGTTTGCTCCGTCTGCTTGACAAGCCGCCGCTGGATTTCCAAATCGCGTCGAGCCTGTACGAGCTGCCAGTACGCCCTAATCACCTCTGTGGAGATTTCTTCGGCCTTCTTCCGAAAGCCCAACAGCGCAATTCGGTGATTTAACCGGGCAATGTCCACGCCGGCAAGATTGACCTTTTGCCCGGCATCGCGTAGCAGAGGCTGTTTCAGTTGAAAGGCCAGGACGGGCTCATACCGCGTAGGAAGCGTCCTTCCTACCAGGTTATCCCAGATCCGGGTCAGTGCATAGCTGGCCGACCACTCGGCTCCCGTACTAATCCTTTGCTTCAGGCCGGATTCGAAAAGCGTCGTCTCTGACTGTCCCGGCGTAAAGATGCTATTCTCAGGATTGTCCTCGTCTTCGTAGTTCAGTCGACTAAACACGGTTGGGTCAAACTCGGCCGTCGCTTGCGTTAGCTCTTGTTGGGCAATCGCGGGATCGAAACTGACGACGCGAATCTCGGGGCTGTGGGCAAGAGCCCGGAAGATCGCCTGCTCTACGGTCAACTGGCTGATCTTGCTTCCCGTGTTCGGATCAACGACGACGTCGAACTCGGGGATAAGCTCGGACTCCGAAGATACGGGGGTGAGCAACCCCAGAGGCTCCGCTGCATCCGCTCCTTCGTTGTCGGTCCGCTGAGGCGCCTCTTCGCTAGCCAAAGCCTGCTGATAGGAGGCGACTGGAGAACTTTCGTCAACCTGATCGGAAACGCACCCCGACAGCACAACCAGAATGATAACCAGATAGGGCCATGGCGAGAATCCTCCAGAGTGATGTTTCCAAGCAACCTGTTGACCGTTGCCGTTCCACAGTTCACTCGTTTGACATGGACTCATGCTCTTGATCTCCAGATCAGCTCTCACCCATCTAAAAAGTCACCAACACATGTTCTCCGGCGGGTCGCTTGCGCGAGTTCGGCACTTCCACCCTCACTCTCAAAGTGGCGCTAGCGGCGTCGATGACGGCTCCAACGAAGATGACCTTGCCATCGACAACCGGTGATCCGCTCGCGCCGGGAAACGCCACCTTGGCAAGAGCATCGCGTTTGAGCCCGATCGCATCCGCGGCCGGCACAGGAACGTCAATCCAAAGGGGATCGACCTGCACGACCTGGACCGCCTCCTCCAAAGCACTGGCAGACTCTCCCACTTCCACATTGATCTTCTCGATCTGGCCCTCGATGGGGCTCTTCAACTGCATGTTGTCGACACGAATCCTCTGCTCTTCATATTTCCGCATCGCCTGCTCGTGCTCCAGCTTGGCCAACTCC
>CP070782.1:72474-82470 GCA_020346325.1 Phycisphaerales bacterium | reverse complement strand
GAGGCGTTTCGCCCGCAAATACCAAGCGGCAGGAAAGGCTGGGGCGCGAAGGGTACACTCGACCTTCGAATGATACGTTCTCTGGTGCCGAAAGAATAGGGGAGGTGTGTCTCTCCACTGCAGCCAGCGTCCCTCTGGCAATCTACACCAGAGCTACGCCACATCTTGAAGGCGCATCGGCCAACAAGTCCGGTTAACGTACTCGGTGGGCTCGATCTTCACTTCCTGCACTGTGCACCAGCGCCAGGATTGCCGCCTTGATATGCTCCGGCAGTTTCGGCCAAACCGCTACAATTTCAGCCAGATCGTCAGGCAGGTTTGGGGTGTCAATTTCGCCTTGTTTTCGCGATTCAGGTGTCAACTGAGGTGTCAACGGCGCTTCGGTGGTTTCGTAAGTCTTTGCATGTTCCGGACTTGTGTCTTTTGTGCAACGGACTGAAAATCCGTGTGTCGGCGGGAATAACTCGGGCTTTGACAATCAGATTCGGACCGACTATTGTGATGGGTATGAAACGTCGCGAATTCATCCAGGCCGTGGTGGCTGCCGGGCTCGGGTCCCGGGTGGCGGCCGCCGGAAACCAGATTCCTTCAATGTCCGATGCGAGGCCGGGGATTCGCCGGCAGATACTGGGCCGGACCGGAGCCCGGGTCAGCATCCTGGCCCTTGGCGGTGTCATCGGCATGCAGTTGCCTCCCTCGGAGAACCATGACCCTGTGGCCATTGCTGAAACGGCGCTCGATCTCGGCATCACCTACTTCGACACGGCGCCGAGTTACAACAATGGCCAGTCCGAGACCAACTACGGCCAAGTTCTGGCCCGCCGTCGCCGGGAGGTGTTCCTGGCGTGCAAGACAGGCGACCGTTCCTACGACGGCACCATGCGAAGTGTCGAGCAAAGCCTCAAGCGGCTTCGCACCGATCGATTCGATCTCCTGCAGATCCACGGGGTTTCTGCCCAGGAGGATGTCCCTGCCTGGGGCAGGTCCGATGGAGTTGTTACGGCGCTGCAAAAACTGCGGGAAGAGAAGGTGACTCGCTTCCTGGGCGTTACCGGCCATGACAACGCCGAGAGGCTCCAACAGGCCATCGAGATGTATGAATTCGACACGCTGCTGACGACGTTGAACCCGGTCAGCCGGCGGCGTCCCTTCCGCGAGGGCTTGCTGCCCGCCGCCAATCGCAAAGGCATGGGCGTCATCGCGATGAAGGTCATGGGGGGCGGCAATGGCTGCCTGGTGACCGGAAACCCCTTCAAACAGATGCTTCGGCCGTATCACGATGAGACCTCCCGGCAGGTGGAGGCCCGGTCATTGATCCGCTATACCCTCGGGCTGCCGATCTCGGTCGCGGTGATCGGCGTGGCATCGGTCGACCAGTTGAAAGAAAACATCAGGATCGTGCGGGAAACCAGCCCCATGACGGCCACAGAGAGGCAGGAACTGGAGACGGTCATGGGCTGAGGCCCGTGGAGTGTGGACCCATCCATCCCAGTTGTCGGGGTGTGTCTTGAACGACGAATGTCCAGCAGACACGAACGGTGGCCAGCCGGGGCCGTTGACCCGGGGCGAGTTCCTGGCCTGTGCCGGCGGCGCGCTGCTGACACAAATCGCCATAGGCGGGAGTGCCCTCGGCGGACCCTCGCCGGCCGGTCCGCCGCATCGGTGGAAAGGACGCGGGGAGTCCCACGTCAAGCGGTGGGACGTGATCACGATCGGCAACCTGTCGCGTAACCGTTACTGGGGAGAGAGCGACGACAAAGCGGTCCGACCGGCCATCTGTACGTGTACGCTGATCACGGGAGAGGAATTCTGTCTCCTGGTAGACCCTTCCCTCGCCGACGTGGTGGAGATGGCCACGGAATTGGATCGGCGCGCGGGTGTCAAGACCAGGGACGTGACCGCGGTCTTCGTGACGCACGAGCACGGGGATCACGTAGCTGGTATTACTCACTTTGCCGATGCCCGCTGGCTGGCTGCGCCTGCTGTGGCGGAAGCTCTGAACAAGTCTGCGAAGCTGCCGCATCGTATTGAGGATGCGGCGGATCGCCTTTTTGATGCCATCGATGTGATCGCCACGCCGGGTCATACCGAGACGCATCATAGTCTGCGTTTTGACTGTGACGGCCTGTCTGTCGTCATTGCGGGCGACGCGGTGGCGACGCGGGATTTCTTCCGCGAGCGACGGGGCTACTTCAATGCGGTGGATCTCGAGATGTCCGCCCGTACGATAGACCGCCTTTCGGCCATAGCCGATATCATCGTGCCGGGACACGACAACTACTTCCTGGTGGATTGTGCCGCCGGCGGCACATAGGCCAGTACGCTGTCAAACAGCATCAAGTTACTGAGAGTCTGCTATGAAACGCACCTCACCAATCATCGTTGCGGTGGCAGCCCTGTTGGCCATCCAGGCTCAAGCAACCCAGAGGAGGCAGGTGGTTCTGAAAGACGGCTGGTCCGTCAGACAGCTTGAGATGGACAAACCTGCGATCGACGATCTGATCAGAATGCTGGGCAACCCGGACGATGGATGGATGCCTGCGACGATGCCGGCGCAGGTTCATGACGTGCTGCTTACCCACGGTCGGATCGCGGATCCCCATATCGGCAGGAACGCCGCAGCCTGCGCGTGGGTGGGCGAGAAGGACTGGGCCTATGCCTGCCGGTTTGTGACTCCGGATGGGATTATCGGTGGTCCGGCTTTCCTACGTTTCGAGGGCCTCGATACACTGGCGGATGCCTACCTCAACGGGGTCGCTATCGGTCATTTCGAGAACATGTTCCGCGAGTACTCTGTGGAAGTAACGAGTCATCTGTCGCCCCCGGGTCGGCGAAACAACCTGGTCATCGTCTTCTCGTCCCCCCTTCAATTCACGCAGGCCGCCAAACTGCCCCCCGACGATCCGGGGGCCGCGAAGCACAAGAGTCTGCGCAAGACTCACTGCGACTTCGGCTCGTACATCGGTGCAGCGCCCCATTCGGTCAAAGTGGGCGTGTATCGCGATGTCGTGCTCGATCTGCCGGGGCAGGCCTGGATCGAGGACGTCTGTATTCGACCGAATTTGTCGCCGGACTTTCGCTCTGCAAACGTGCAAGTTCGTGCAGAGACGCAAGGGGACAAGGCAACGCTTCGTTGGCGATTGATCGATCCGTCAGGACGAGAGGTGGATCGTGGCGAACGTGCGGCTTCCGGGGAAACCGGCTTCGAGATACCTCTTCGCGAGCCCCGATTGTGGTGGCCGCGGATGCACGGCCCGCAGAACCTCTACACACTTACTGTAAGCCTGCATGTCGGAGACCGCGTTCTGGATGAGCGGCGCACCGTGTTTGGCATTCGGGAAGTCAAGCTCGTGCGGATCGATCCGGCGACTGGGGAGAAGCGGTTCCGATTCGATATCAACGGCCGGCCGATTTTCCTTCGCGGCGGCGATTGGGTGCCGGTGGAAGGAGCGACTCATGTCTGGCAGCCGCAGCGGGCGATGCGTCTGCTCGACATGGTCGAGCGGGGCAACATGAACGTCCTGCGCATCTGGGGCGAAGGCGAGTTGCCGCCGCCGTCGTTCTACGAGGAATGCGACCGTCGCGGCATCTGCATCTGGCAGGATTTCATGTTCGGATACTACGACCATCGCGAGGGCGACATGGAGTTCCTGGACAACTGCCGCGCGGAGATTGAGCAGACGATCCGCCGGTTGCGCAATCACCCCTGCGTTCTGCTGTGGGTGGGCGGCAACGAGCAGTACCTCTGGTCGTCCACGACGGACGTTCCGAGGGCCAAGCGGGAGATATTCGAGAAGATCATGCCGGAGGCCTGTCGGCGTCTGGACCCAACCCGGCTGTTCCATCCCAGCTCTCCCTATGGTGGCCCGACCGGCAACTGGCCGCTGGAGGGCGACTGGCATGACTATACCACGATCAATTTCGCCCCAGAGGCGTCGGTGCCTCTGTTCGGCTCGGAAGTCCTGCGCACGAGCGTCCCGTCTCTGGGCAGCATGCAGCGGTTCCTGAGCGAGGAGGAACTCTGGCCCCAGGGATTCAGTCCGGCCATTCGCAAACCGGGACAACCCGCGTGGCCGCCGGCATGGACCTATCACTCGACAGGCATCGCCACGTGGGACAGGATTGGCGCAATCGAGGAGTACTGCGACCCTGCATCGGCGGAGGAGTTGATCCGTGTGATCGGCATGGCGCATGGCGAGTACCTGCGTGATCGTGTCGAGCGCGAACGTCGCGGTGTCCCGGATGGTGCTCCGGATGGGGACCGGCGCTGCTGGGGCAACATCGTGTGGCGGCTCAACGACGCGTGGCCGATGATCTACTCGAGCGTGATCGATTACTACCTGGAGCCCAAGATCGCTTATTACTTCCTGCGCCGGGCCTACGAGCCGGTGCAGATGTCATTCGAGAAGACGCAGGACCGCATCTGCGTGTGGGTAGTCAATGATTCCCCCGAGTCGGTGGCCGGAACACTGGTCGTTCGGCGGCTCGGCTTCGACGGCAGAGTGCTGGGCAAGATGCAGGTGGAAGTTTCTGTTGAGCCGGGGCAATCCAGGCGATGCCTCACGACGACGGAGTTGGGTGAAATCAGCCTGCGGACCCAGTTCCTTCAGGCTGGCTTTGCGGGACATGAGGCGAGCCTGCTTCTGATCGGTGAGCGCTACCTGCATCTGCCACCCGCAAAGCTCCAGGTCGGTGTCGTTGGGAATGCGGTCACGATAACCTCGGGGGTGTTTGTCCGATGTATATCGCTGGAGATGGCCGATGCGGTCGGCGCGGTCTTTGAGGACAACTTCTTCGACCTCACTCCGGGACAGACCCGGACCGTGAGAGTCATCGATGCCGCCGGCAGCCGCAAAATGGTCGTCAAGGCCCTGAATGCCGAACCCGTCGAGTTGACCGTGACGCCGTGACCTGAGTTGCCTGTGATAGAGGTGAGGTTATGGGAAGGACCAGAGGATTCACGCTGATCGAGTTGCTGGTGGTCATTACGATCATTGCCGTCCTCATGGCGATCCTGCTCCCGAGCCTGAACCGGGCCCGCGATCAGGGCAAAGGCATCACGTGCCGCAACAATCTCAAACAGATCGGCTTGGCACTGACCCTGTATGCCGAGGACAACAGCGGCAAGGTCCCTCGCAACGGCGGGGTCTGGATCGTCAAGTTCATGCCCTATATCGGAGGCCAGGGCGATCAGGACCACAACTACCGGCGGATGGGAGTCTACAACTGCCCAAAGTATCCCGACAAGGAGCAAACGCTCGATTACGTGATCAACTCCTGGAAGGATGGTGCATCGGAGTACATCGGCTTCAGCCCGATCAGTGATTTCCGGCAGCCCAGTCTGAAAATCTTCCTGGCGGACAACGAGAACGGGTCCTGGCGTGCAATTATCCGAGAAGACACCGGGCTGGGCAGCAGCCGGGGTGAGTTCGACGTCTGGAACGCGCAGCACCTGGCCACCGGCCCCGACGGCCAGCGGCGGGTGGCGCGCGCCCACCACCGCGATGGGTGCAATGGGGTCTTCCTGGACGGCCACTCCGATTGGGTCCAGGCGGAGAAGATGACGGAACGAATGTGGCGGCCCGAATAGCCGAGGTCGGCAGTGCCCCCGTCGAGCGATGGAAGACGAGGAGATTCTGACATGGACATACAGGCAGCCATGAATCGCAGAACGTTTCTAACAACCACCGGGATCGCCGCAACCGGCGCAGGCTTGACTTCCGCGGCCGGTCTTCCGACGGTCCGCGCTTGTGCCGAGATTCCCTATGAGCCCGACGTACTGGTTGTCGGCGGGGGACCTGCGGGCATAGGAGCGGCCCTCGGGGCCGCCCGAGCAGGCGCGAGCACGTTGTTGATCGAAAGCTGCGCTTTCTTCGGGGGGGTCGCTGCGTGGTCTCTGGGAATGCCGATCAACCAGATGCGGCCGGAGAGCAAGCCCCGCTCAGTGGTGCACGAACTGCTCATTGAGAAACTTCTCACCTACGGGGACCAGGCCGTGTACATCGGCCAGCACCAGCTCTACTGCAATGTCGATTACCTCAAAGTGGCTGTGCTCGACGCCCTGGAAGAGGTCAAATGCAAGTACCTCGTGCACCTGTCTGCCGTGGATGTACTCATGGAGGGTCATCGGGTACGCGGGGTGATCGCAGGGACGAAACAGGGCCTCGCCCGCATTCGGGCGAAGGTCGTCGTTGATTGCACCGGCGATGCGGACATTGCGTATTTCGCTGGCGCTGAAACGATGATGGAGGCACGCGAGCCTCGCATGCCGAGCACGTTACTGCTCGCGATGGCGAATGTCCCGCCGGAGCAGGCTCGACGCGCGAACATGAAGAAGATGGCAGATGCCCGCGGCAAGTTCCCGCTGATCCCCAAGAGTTGGGGGCTCCACATTGTCGCCAATTGCCACCACTACTGGATCAATCACACCGGGACCCGCGACATCGGGCAGTTCGACATGACCGATCCGTTGCAGCGGTCACAGGCGGAATGCGTCAGTCGGCGGCAGGTCGTGCAGATGACTCAGGCTATGCGGGAATTCGGCGGCGAGGAACTCAAGAACATCGAGTTGGTTGCGGCCGGTCCGCAGATCGCTGTCCGGGAGACCCGGCGGGTCAAAGGTGTGTACACCCTGACGGAGGAGGACGCGGCTACCGGTCGGACGTTCGATGATGCGATCGCCTGGCGCAGCGGCTACCTGGATCTTATGGGATACAAGTTTACCAAGATGATGATTCATGATGTGCCATACCGGGCCATTCTTCCGGAGAAGGTGGACGGCCTGTTGACTGCGGGACGTTGCATCTCCGCGACCCATGTGGCAATGGCCGCCGGCAAGAGCATGGGCAACTGCGTGGCCACTGGTCACGCGGCGGGTCTGGCGGCGGCATTGTCTGTGAGACAGGGCCTCCAACCGCGAGAGTTGAAGGTGGCTCAGCTTCAGGAAGCCCTCCGCAAAGACGGCGTGGATTTGACGATGGGCGGCAAAGTCCAGGAGAACATCTCCGGTGACAGAGGAGTCTGAAAATGGAGCGAACTGCGGCACTGCATTACCTCACGATCTCATTGTTTCTGGCAGGGCCATCTGCCCTCGCCGCACGGGCCGACGTTCGAATCGGCTATCCGGCGGACAGTCCGCAGGTGAATTTCGCGGTGAGCAGACTTGCCGAGGCCCTGCGCCAGGTGAACGCTGAACCCGTTCTCCACGACCTCGCGGACCCGGGTGACAGAGACGTTTACATTGTCGCGGATGACACGCACGCCGTCCCTGTGCCCGAGGCCTTTCAGGCTCTTGGGGATTCGCCTGTCAAGGCGGAAGGCTTTCAACTCGCTCGTCGCGATCTTGGGGGCAGGTCGGTTGTCTGCGTCATCGGTCGGGACGCAACGGGGGCCATGTATGGCACCCTCGACCTCGCAGAGCAGATCCTGATGCGGAGAAGGCTCGGAGGGGTGGAGGGAAAAGTCTGCGACCCGCGGTTTGCGTTTCGCGCGATCAAATTCAATCTTCCTTGGTCGGCCTACCGGCCCAGCGAACTGCCCGCGATGAATCTGCACACCGACACGTGCCGGGACCTGCAGTTCTGGCAGCGTTTCCTGGATATGATGGCGGAGAACCGGTTCAACGTGTTGTCACTCTGGAACCTTCACCCTTTTACGTACATGATCCGGCCGAATGGTTACCCCGAAGCGTGTCCTTTCTCCGACGCGGAACTGGCCCAGTGGCGGCGATTCTGGAAGAGACTTCTTGCTATGGCCAAAGAGCGCGGAATCGAGACGTACATCGTGAATTGGAATATCGTGGTCTCGCCGGAGTTTGCCAAGGTGCACGGGGTCAAAGAGAGGAACGACACCTCCGAACTCGTCCGGGACTACACGCGACAATGCGTCACCCAGGTGATCGATGAGTACGATGATCTCACCGGGCTCGGGGTCACGCTGGCGGACTGGATGAATGACATGACGCCGAAGGAACGCGAGGACTGGATCTCCGAGACATTCGTGGCGGGCATGAAGCGGGCCAGGCGGCCCGTCAAGTTCATCCACCGATCGGTGCTGGCCGGCTCGCCGACGGAGATGCGCCGTGTGATCGACGAGGCGAACCTGCCGGACCCTGTCTGCGTGGAAGTGAAGTTCAACTGGTCCCACGGACACTCGACGCCCCGTCTTTCGATCACGCACGATTACTCTTCCGGACAGATCGACGAGCGGTTCTGGAATCCCCGGCCGACAAACTACCACATCGCCTGGATGATCCGAAACGAGGATTTCTTCATCCTCCGCTGGGGCCAGCCGGACTTCATCCGGCAGCACATCGCGATGAACGGTCAGGAATACGTGAGCGGCTACTTCATCGGCTCGGAAGGATACATACCGGCGAAGGAGTATGCCCATCGACCGGACGAGCATGTGACGTGGCGGTACGCGTTCGAGCGACAGTGGTTGTTCTACAAGCTCTGGGGTCGGCTGTTGTATGATCCACGCACGCCCGACGAGGTCTTTGCGGGCGAGTTTGACCGCCGTTGCGGCGGCACTGTGGGCCGGCGGCTTCTGCAAGCCTATGCGCTTGCCAGTCAAATGCCCCTGCGACTGGCGTCATTCCATGCGGCCACCTGGGACTACACGCTTTACTCGGAGGGATTCCTCGCTCCGGTCCAGAATGAGTATAACGACAAGGTCTCGCCTTTTATCTCGATCGATGAATTGATCTACCATGAGACGCTAGACCCGACGTACCTTTCCATTCCGGACTACGTCAAGGCTCTTGTGGGCAGCAAGACCATCGGAGAATCCGTCGTGACGCCGGTCGAACTGGCGGGCGAACTTGAGCGTGATAGCAGTGAGGCCCTGCAACTTGTCGCATCGCTGCCAGCGGAGGGCGGACGGAGTGCCCCGACGCTCCAATGCGAGATTGCCGATGTTCAGGCGTGGGCGCACTTGAGCCTGTACTTCGCTGAGAAGCTTCGCGCCGCTGTGGCCCTGGAGACATTTCGACAGACGAAAGATGGTCGCAGGAAGGACGAGGCGGTGACGCATCTGAAAGAGGCTGCGGAACACTGGGCGAATCTGGTGGCTGTCACGGAGCGACACTATCACCCTGTTCCGGCAGTCCAGTTATCGCGGTCTGCCGGCAATGATGCCTCGTTCTCATGGGGACAGTATCGCTCTCAGGTCCTGCGCGACATTGAAATCGCGTCGCAGGCCCAGTAGTGGTTGCGTCAATCGAGTTCGTTTGTACCTATCGTGGTCCATGAGAGGAGAAGATAGATGAGTTGGTCCGTTCGTACATTTTCTGTTTGCCTAATGTTGTCGGTGGTTGCGGGTGGGCTTTCCTCTCGGGCGGCCGGCCGAGTGGGCATCGTTGCCGATCCGTCTCTCGACCGACCCGCTGCTTATGGCCTGGAGAGGCTGGCAGATGCGCTTCAGGGCAAGGGGTGCGAGGTGCAGCGTCTGGCGTCAACGCAGGTTGACTCGCCCGGGTTGGATGTTCTGGTCCTCGCCGGCCAGTCGGTGGATCGTGGCGCAGCCTCAGATATGTTGAAGACCCTGAACGTTCCGTTGCCCGAGGGGCCCGAGGCCCTTGTCGTCCGGCGCACGGTGATGGAAGGAAAACCGGCGGTAATCCTCTGTGGGTCGGACGCCCGCGGGTTGATGTACGCGGCGCTCGACGCGGCGGACCGTGTCTTGTGGAGTCAGGAGGACGGGGACCCTCTTGCGCACGTTCGCGATGCGCAGGAACGACCCTACGTATTGGAGCGGGCCGTATCGACCTACACGATGCAACGAGCGTATTTCGAAAGCCGTCTGTATGACGAGACGTACTGGCAGCGGTATTTTGACATGCTGGCACGCAGCCGTATCAACGGTTTCGTGGTGGTCTTCGGCTATGAGAACGGTGGGTTCATGGCGCCGCCGTATCCTTACTTCTTCGACATGGCGGAATTCCCTCAAGTCAGGCTTGTCGGCATCACCGCGGAACAGCAGCGGCGGAATACGGCG
>CP070782.1:61703-72374 GCA_020346325.1 Phycisphaerales bacterium | reverse complement strand
CCGTCGGAGTGTCGGGAGAACGCTTAATGATATCGATGATCTCGTCAATGTCCGTGACTGCCAGGATCAAGCCCTCGAGGATGTGGGCTCGATTGCGGCACCGGGTCAACAGGAAGCGGCTGCGCCGGCGGATCACCACCTTGCGATGGTCGATGAAACACTGAAGCATCTCGCGGATATTGAGCGTCTCGGGCTGGTTGTTGACCAGCGCGATATTAGCGATCGCAAAGGTGGTCTGAAGCGACGTATAGCGGAACAGCTTGTTGAGCACGATTTCCGAATCGGCATCTTTCTTAAGTTCCACGACGATGCGCAACCCGTGCCGGTCGGACTCGTCGCGCACGTCGGCGATTTCGGGAATGGTCCCGCTGTGGACGCAATCGGCGATCTTGGAAACGATCGTCGTCTTGACCACCATGTAGGGAATCTCGGTGACGACGATGCGTTCCCGCCCTCGCTTGGTCGTCTCAACTTCGGTCTTGGCCCGTACCTTCAGATGCCCGCGACCGGTAGTATAGGCATCGACGATGCCCTTTTTGCCACAGATGAGTCCGCCCGTGGGGAAGTCCGGCCCGGGCAGGACATTCATGATGTCCTTGAAGCCGCAGTTCGGATCGTTGATGAGTAGCAGCAAGGCGTCACAGACCTCGCCCAGATTATGCGGCGCAATGTTGGTCGCCATGCCCACCGCGATGCCGGTCGAACCGTTGACCAGCAGATTCGGGAAACGCGAAGGCAACACCACCGGTTCGTTCCGCGTTTCGTCATAGTTGGGAATGAAGTCGACGGTGTCGTAGTTGATGTCCTGGAGCATTTCCATGGCCGGGGCCGCCATGCGGGCTTCGGTATAACGCATGGCCGCCGGCGGGTCGGCGTCGATACTGCCGAAGTTGCCCTGCGGGTTGACCAGCGGATACCGCATGTTCCATTCCTGGCCCAGGCGGACGAGCGTACCGTAGGTGGCCTGGTCACCATGCGGGTGGTAGTTGCCGCTGGTATCACCGACGATCTTCGCACACTTACGGTGCGAGCTGCGCGGGCCCAGGTTCAGGTCGTTCATGGCCACGAGGATACGCCGCTGCGAGGGCTTCAGACCATCCCGCGCGTCCGGCAGGGCCCGCGAGACAATAACGCTCATCGCATAGTTCAGATACGAATTCTTGAGCTCGTCAAGAATCGGCATCTCTTCGAAGCGATCTTTTGGGGGTTCGACTTCTTTCGTCATATCCGAATCTCATTTACTTGGGGCCAAGTCGCTCTGCACACTGGCCATGCTGGATTCATTCAAAAAAAAGGCGTGACACGACAGGACACAGATCGGTCACCATCCCTAGCAAGGTTCTCCAAAACAGATAGGATACCGCCCTCCGGCCGTTGCGTCAAGCACCCTGACCCGCGAGAATCGCCATTTCTGCCGCAAACGAAGCGATTTGGACCATACGCCGGCCCATCCCCGGCGTATGGTCATCCACACGGACCTTAGAGACCCTGACGAAAGGTGGCCGGATCAATGAAACTGGCTAAAGACCTGGGACTGATTCATGTCGTCGCCATCGCCTCGGGGACGATGATCAGTTCCGGACTGTTCATCTTGCCCGGGCTGGCCCATTTGGCCCGGCGGGTCTTGGCCAAGGAGTTGATCGACGGGACCCTCGATCACGAACTGAAATCCATCGTCCGCGAACGTGACCAGATCGAGCTGGACCGGTTCGACACCCTTATCGAGCAGGCAGTCGCCTTGGACCTCGACGGCGCGATGGACGTCGAGGCCTTTTTCACTCAGGCCGCGGCGCAGCTGGCCCCGCGGCTCGAGTACGATCCAGAGCGCCTTCGCCAATGCCTGCTCGACCGTGAGCGGGATACCAGTGCGGTGTTCAGTCCCTTCCTCGCGGTGCCCCCACGTTGTCATCGACGGAACAGGTAAGTTCGACCTGCTGATGAGCCCCTGTCGACAGGGGATCCGCTTTTCTGAGCAAGCGCCGCAAATCCACACGATCTTCGTCATTGCCGGCAGCCGCGACCAGCGCAACTTCCACCTCCGTGCCCTGCCAGCGATCGCCCAGATCGTCCAGGGCCCGGATTTCGAGCGCCAGTGGGCGGCCGCCCGCAACGAGCAAGCCCTCCGGGATATCGTCCTGCTGGGCCAGCGCCGACGCGGCCATACCTGGAGAGATGCCCGTGCCCCAAAAAGTTCCGGGCCGCTTTTTTGGAAGCGGTCGAATTGTGATTTATACTTTAGATGAAAGGAGCAACGAGAGAATCGTGCGGGCGAAGACCCGCTCATAAGACTCCTTCCTTCTTTTCCAGGGGGGGCGGCAGACCGGGTTGCAAAACCAAGGGGGGTCGGCTGTCTCCCTCTTTTTGCGCGCTCCGCCCAGGCCCATCCCAAGAGCCCAACCGCTCGCCACCACTCGGCCGTCGAACCGGGAAAAAGGCTTGAGATTTCACACGTCACGACTACGATGGTCTGCCGTCAGAGGGCTCAGCCCCGTGCTCGGACAGGACTCCGTTCTTCTTGAATAGAGGTAGCCTTCATGCAGCTCCATCCGGTCGACATCGGTATCATCGTGACGTACCTGGTCTCCACGATTCTGATCGGCTTTTGGGTCTCCAAGCGGGCCTCCAAAGATCTCGACTCCTATTTCCTCGGGGGCAAGACCCTGCCCTGGTACCTGCTGGGTATCTCCAACGCCTCGGGGCAGTTCGACATCACCGGGACCATGTGGCTGGTTTATCTGTGTTTCGTTTATGGCCTTAAGAGCATCTGGATCCCCTGGGTCTGGCCCACCTTCAATCAGATCTTTCTAATGATGTATTTGAGCACCTGGCTGCGCCGCTCCAACGTGCTGACCGGCGCCGAGTGGATCGAGACGCGGTTCGGCCGTGGGACCGGTGCGAACCTTGCCCATCTGAGCGTCGTGCTCTTTGCGTTGATCAACGTCATTGGCATGATCGCCTACGCCTTCAAGGGCATCGGTAAATTCGCCCAGATTCTACTCCCCTGGGAACTCGGTCCCGACACGTACGCCCTGATCATTTTGACTGTCACGGCCCTTTATGTGGTCAAAGGCGGCATGTACAGCGTCGTGCTGACCGAGGTACTCCAGTTTTCGATTATGACGATCGCCTCGATCACTGTGGGCTTGATCGCGATGCATCATGTCAGTCCCGAAGCCATCGACGCCGTAGTGCCGGAAGGGTGGCGCAACATCTTCTTCGGTTGGGAGCTCGATCTGAACTGGTCCGGCGCGTTCGATGTGGTCAACGCCAGCATCCAAAAGGACGGCTTCTCACTGTTCACGATCATTCTAATGCTCATGTTGTTCAAGGGGATGCTGGCGAGCATGGCCGGGCCCATTCCCAACTACGACATGCAACGCGTCCTGGCCACCCGAAACCCGCGCGAGGCCTCGCTCATGAGCGGCGTAGTCAATGTAGTCCTGTACTTCCCGCGCTACATGCTGGTGGCGGGCCTGGCGATCCTGGCGCTGGGGCCGTTGCGGGAGACGCTTCAGGGGATGTGGACAGCCGCAATCCAAAACGATCAAGCGCCCGACTTCGAACAGATTTTGCCCACCGTGATTCAGAGCGCCGTCATCCCCGTGGGTTTGACGGGTATCCTGTTGGCCGGCCTGCTGGCCGCGTTCATGTCTACATTTGCCGCAACCGTCAACGCCGGCCCGGCCTACATCGTCAACGACATCTACAAGCGGTTCATCAATCCCGACGCCAGCAACAAGACCCAGGTCCGCATGAGCATCGTCACGTCGGCCCTGGTCGTGGCTATCGGGATCGCGTTCGGATTCATGACCGAGAGTATCACTCGGGTCACCCTTTGGATCGTGGGTGGCCTCTACAGCGGCTACGTCGCCTCTAATTTGCTCAAGTGGCACTGGTGGCGCTTCAATGGCTACGGTTTCTTCTGGGGCATGATCAGCGGGACCATCGGTGCTCTGGCCATACCGGCGCTGGCCGCCTGGAAGTGGCCTGATCTCAACACCCTGTATCTCTTCCCGGTGATCTTCGCGCTGTCGGTCGTCGGCTGCTTGGTTGGCACCCTGCTGTCCGAGCCCGAAAGTGATGAGGTCCTGAAGCGCTTCTATCGCACAGTCCGACCCTGGGGCTTCTGGGGACCGATCCACGCTAAGGTCATCGCCGATGACCCAAACTTCCAGAGGAACACCGAGTACGTCCGCGACTGGACCAACGTCATCGTCGGGATTGCCTGGCAGATCACTCTGGTGGTTCTGCCCGTCTACATCGTGACCCGCCAGGGCCGCCCGGCGCTTTGGACGCTCGGTGTGCTGGCGGTCACCTCCGTCTTTCTGAAATTCAACTGGTACAATCGGCTGCCCAAGGCCGCCGAATAAGGACGCGCTATGCCGCCCGAATCGCAGAGAATTTTTGCCGATGCCGTCCGGTGTGAATTGAACGAGCACCTGTTGGCGTTCTGGCTTGACCACGCCGTCGACGAGGCCCGCGGCGGTTTCATCGGACAGATGAGCAATGACGGGACCGTCGATCCTCAGGCACCCAAGGGACTGATCCTCAATGCCCGCCTGTTGTGGACCTTCTCAGCCGCGTATCGCTTCAACGAAGATCCACGCTGTCGTGAACTGGCCGAACGCGCCATCGGCTACCTCGAACAGCATTTCTGGGACGCGACGAACGGCGGAGCATTTTGGCTGCTCGACTGCGCAGGCCACGTGCTTGACGACAAGAAGAAGATCTATGGCCAGGCGTTCTGTATCTACGCGCTGGCCGAGCAGTACCAGGCCTTTGGCACCGGCGCCGCGCTCCAACATGCCCAACAGTTGTTCAACCTGATCGAGATTCACAGCCGCGACCGCAAGGATGGTGGCTATATCGAGGTCTGCAACCGCGACTGGTCTCCAGCCGAAGACTCGCGCCTCAGCGACAAGGATATGGACACCCAGAAGTCCATGAACAACCACCTCCACCTGCTCGAGGCCTACACGAATCTCTATCGCATCTGGCCCGACGCCGCACTGCGCGAAGGTCTGGCCGAACTGCTCGATCTCTTCGAGCGACGCATCGCCGACCCCGACACGGGCCACCTGCACCACTTTTTCGATTCCGCGTGGCAGCGTCAGTCGGCTGACTACACCTTTGGCCACGACATCGAAGCCAGTTGGCTGCTGTGCGAGGCCGCCAAAGTCCTGGGCGATGCCGAATTGACGTCACGCGCCCAGCAATTAGCCCTGCGCCTCGCTCAGACGACTTTGGCCGAGGGCCTCGACCAGGACGGCGGGCTGTTCTACGCCGGGCAGACCGGAGAAATCACCGACCCCAATCGCGAATGGTGGCCCCAGGCCGAGGCTATCGTCGGCTTCTTGAACGCTTATGCCCTTGCCAAAGACGAAGCGTTTCTGGACGCCGCCCAGCAGACGTGGGATTATATCGAAAAGCACTTCATCGACGAAGAACACGGCGAGTGGTTCTGGCGCGTGCGACCCGATGGGACACCCGACCCGGACGAACCCAAGGTCTCTCAGTGGAAGAGCCCTTATCACAATGTGCGGGCCTGTCTGGAGATTCTCAGGCGACTCGCGCAGCTCGCGTAGATGAACGCAGGAGCGAATCCATGCAGGAACAAGAATACCACGAACGTGTGAAGCGACTCCTGGCCGATCACGAAGCCCTGATTGCACGGCCCAACGAGAAACTCCCGGAGACAAATGGTATCGTGCAGCGTTACCGTCACCCCGTACTGACCGCGGCCCACGCGCCCGTCTTCTGGCGCTACGATCTCGACCGCAAGACGAACCCCCTGCTCTGCGAGCGTCTGGGGATCAACAGCGCGTTCAACGTGGGGGCCATCGAGTTGGAGGGCAAGATCTGCCTGATCGCCCGCGTCGAAGGAGCGGACCGCAAGAGCTTCTTCGCCGTGGCCGTGAGTGACAACGGCATCGACGGCTTCCGCTTCTGGGACTATCCCGTTGAGATGCCGCCGGCCGATCTCGAGGAAACCAACGTCTACGATATGCGCCTGACTCAGCACGAGGACGGGTGGATCTACGGCGTCTTCTGCGCCGAACGCCATGACCCGAGCCAGCCGGCAGACCCGTCGGCCGCCATCGCTCGCAGTGGCATCGCCCGAACCGGCGATCTCAAGACCTGGCAGCGCCTGGCCGATCTCAAAACGCCTTCCGCCCAACAGCGCAACTGCGTCCTGCATCCGGAATTTGTCGATGGCAAGTACGCCTTCTACACACGACCGATGGCCGACTTCAAGTCGACCGGAACCGGGGCCGGGATTGGCTGGGGCCTGTGCGGCGACATCGAGCAGGCGGAAATCACCGAGGAGACGATCATCGACCGCTGCACCTATCACACGATCACCGAAGGCAAGAACGGTCAGGGCCCAACCCCGATCAAGACCGATCGAGGCTGGCTGCACCTGGCCCACGGCGTGCGCGACACGGCTGCCGGCTATCGCTACGTGCTGTACCTGTTCCTGACCGATCTGGATGAGCGCTGGAAGATAATCGCTCAGCCCGGCGGGTATTTTCTCGCGCCGCGCGGGCCGGAGCGCGTAGGCGACGTCTCCAATGTCGTCTTCGCCAATGGCTGGGTCGCGCGCGACAACGGCGAGGTGTTTATCTATTACGGCTCGTCCGACACACGCACGTACGTTGCAACCACGACCGTCGAGCAATTGCTTGATTACGTCACGAACACACCGGCCGACCCATTACATTCGCACTTGTGTGTCGCCCAACGCAAGGCGCTGATCAAGAAGAACCTGGACCACCCATGGTGGAAACCCGGCGAAAATCAAGATGTAAATGAAGGTAGAGGCGAATGATGATTCGCCCGTTCCTGGAGGACCTGCCCCCCGTGTACAAATAATCCAGATCACCCACACGCGGAACGGTATCGCGCTGGGAACCATCCGCAACGCGGGCCTTTGCGAGACGGTCGCCTCAGTTTGACTTGGTGCGGGTGATTTGGTACGCTTGGTTTCTGGGGGGTGGCAACGCTTTGGGGCCACGGTGGCAGCGACGAATCCGTATCCCGAGGGTCGACGACGATGGCGAAGCAAAGACGAGGTCGCAGCAAAACTCGGGCCATCGGCTCATCGCCCAAGCAGCGCCGGCCCGCCCCGACCAAGACCGTCCTGATCGCGATGGCTGTTCTGCTGGGCGTTGTCATCACGGCCGTTGTCGCATTGCGCGGGGGAGGATCGACGGACACAGATCCCACATCGCCGCCGGCTGCCGGAGAAACGCCGGCACCACCTGCCGCCACAACACCGCCGGCGTATCACTTCAAGGTGGACCCGAACGACCCAGCCCTTTCGGCCGGGCAAATGGACCGGGCCCTGCGGCAGGAGCAAATCGAGATCGCCCAGCGTCTCGTCAAAGATCTCCCGACCAGCGCCAACGCCCTGTTCCTGTTGGCCATGGCCTATCAGGAGCAAGGCAATAGCGACGAGGCAGCCCGGTACCTCCAACAATGCCTGGCACACCAGCCGCAGCGTGCCGATGCCTACGACCAACTCGGTCGCATCGCCCAGCAGGAAGGCAAGCACGATAAGGCTGTGGACTACTTCACGAAGGCCAGGCAGTGCAATCCGAAAATGCCTGGCATCAACTACCGCCTGGGCAACGCCTACAAGGCCCTTGCCAAGCCTGACGAAGCGATCGCCGCGCTGACGGAGAACGCGACCCTGTCTCCCGACGCTCCCGAGAGCTTCCTGGCCCTGGGCGAGCTGCACCTCCAGAAGCAGGAGTACGAAGCCGCCCGGGAGCACTATGAAGCGGCGCTGGCCCGCGACCCGAGTCTAAGCAAGGCTTACTACGGCCTGGCCACCGCCGCGGCCCGCCTCGGACAACGCGAGCAGGCAAGCGCCTATCGCCGGCAGTTCAAAGAGGTTGAAGAAAAGGAACGCGAACTGGCCCGCGAAAGGCGCGCCACGTATGACCCGCTTGCCCTGACCCGCGCCAGCGTCGCACACACTCACACCGACGTGGGCCGCGTCCTTCAGGTCAACAAGCAGATGACTCTGGCCGAACATCTCTGGCGACGGGCCGCTCAACTGGACCCGAACAACATCGCCTGCCGATTCAGTCTGGCCGACTACTACCTCCGGGCGAACCGCTTCGCCGAAGCACTGCCGTGGTACGAGCAGATCATCAGGATTCAGCCCGACAACGGCGTCGCCTACTTCTTCATCGGCCACATCCACGAGAAGCGGGGACAGAAAGCCGCCGCTCAGCAGGCATACGAGAAAGTGATCGAGGTCTCGCCAGATCGTCCCGAAGGCTTCCTGGCTTTGGCGCGGTTCTTGTGGGAAAACCAAGGCGATTTGCAGCGGGTAAGGCAGCTCCTTCAGCGTGCGGTCCACCTCGCCCCCATCGCCGCTAACTACGCTTTCCTCGCTCGCGTCTGTCACCGAACGGGCGACCGCGAGGCGGCGCTGGCTGCGGCACGCAAAGCGCTGCAACTGGCCCCACGCAACCCGGAATATCGTCGGCTGGTCCAGCAGGTACGGGAGAATTGAACCGATGCGATATCTAAGGGACCGACTGCACCTGCTGACTGTTCTGCTTGTGGTCACCTGGTTGCCGGCGAGAGTCTATGGCATCACGTTGACGGACGTTTCACGCCAGTCGGGGATTTCGTTCGTCCATACGGACGGCAGTTCGGGACAGCGCTACATCGTCGAGACCGTCACGGCCGGACTGGCCCTCTTCGACTACGACAACGACGGCGACATCGATATCTACTTTCTCAACGGCGCGCCCCTGAAGGGAACGACGGCGAAAGTCGCACCGCGCAATGCCCTTTATCGTAACGAGGGCAACTGGACCTTCACCGACGTCACGGCACAGGCCGGCGTGGGCGATACGGGGTACGGCCTGGGTGTCGCGGCCGGCGACTACGACAACGATGGAGACCGCGACCTCTACCTCAACAACTATGGCCCCAACGTTCTCTACCGCAATAACGGCGACGGTACCTTTACCGATGTTACCGAAAAGGCAGGTGTCGCCAACGGACACCAGGTCGGGGCCGGCACGTGCTTTCTCGATATCGACAAGGACGGCGACCTCGATCTTTACGTCGCCAACTATGTGGATTTCACCTACGACAACCATCAGACCGCCCGTTTCAGCGGCCATCCCGCCTACGTGGGACCGCTGAACTATGACGGCACACCCGACACGTTGTACCGCAACAATGGCGACGGCACCTTTACCGACGTCTCGGCCGCCTCGGGCATCGCCGCCCACAAAGGGACAGGCATGGGTATGGTCTGCGCCGACTATGATAACGACGGTGACACCGATGTCTTCGTTGGCAACGATGTGGCCGGCAACTCGATCTTCGAAAACGACGGTACCGGCCGCTTCGAAGAGGTAGGCCTCATGACCGGGCTGGCCTACGACCTGGCCGGCCGGGCCCAGGGTACGATGGGTGTCGATTGCGGCGACTACAACAACGACGGCTTGCTCGATTTTCACGTCACCTCGTACCAGCGCGACTGGGCCACCCTCTACCGCAACCTCGACAACGGCATGTTCGAGGATATCACTCAGGCGACGGGAGCCGGTGGACAAACCTATGTCCACGTCACCTGGGGCAACGGATTCGCCGATTTCGATAACGATGGCGACCTGGACATTTTCATCGCCTGCGGGCACCTCCAGGACAACGTCGAGCGCTTCGACCGGACGACGTCGTACCACGCCCCGAACCAGCTCATAGAAAACCAGGGCCACGAGAAGTTTGCCAACGTCTCGCAACAGGCTGGCGGCGGGATGAAAGTGACACTGAGCAGTCGCGGCGCCGGGTTCGACGATTTGGACAATGACGGCGACATTGACGTAGTGATCTCTAACTCGCGGCGCGGTCCAACGCTGCTACGCAACGACACGGTCAACAAGCACCACTGGCTGGGCCTCCGCCTGCGCGGCGTCCGGGCCAATCGCGACGGGATCGGCGCGCATGTCGCGGTCATCGCGGGCGATCTGAAGCGCATCGCCGAAGTCCACAGCGGGCGCGGCTACCAAAGCCACTTCGGCACGCGCCTGCACTTCGGCCTGGGTACGCGAGAGACCGTCGATCGCATCGAAATCCAGTGGCTGGGGGGTGGCCAGGACACCGTCGAGAACGTCCCCGCCGATCGTTTCTTCACCGTCACCCAAGGGCAGAATCGTCCCAGCGAGAGACCTTGAGAGACCAGGGAGCCTAGTTAGGTGCAGCGTGATCGATAGGGTTGTAGCGTCACGTCGCTTCGATTTCGCGGGAGATTCAGGTTAAACGTTAACCGGCAGCATCCTGCCGGCACCTGCCAGCACTTCGGCCACAACCTCCTCACCGCCACGATTGATGATGCACCGAAGCGATTCGACAGCTTTTGGGTCAAACCGGGATCCGGAAGCGTGCACGATGTTGTCCAGCGCGTTGAAGACCCCGATACTCTTGCGATACGGCCGATCGGAAAGCAAGGCGTCAAAGACGTCAGCCACGGCGATGATCCGCGCTGCAAGTGGTATATCTTCGCCTTTTAGCCCCGCGTACCCCGTGCCATCGTAGTTTTCGTGGTGTGCTTCGATGACGTCAGCGATATTGGCCAGCATCCCACCAATCGGGCGAACCAGCGAGGCGCCGCAAACGGTATGTCCCTCTACGGTGTGGCGT
>CP070782.1:53062-61603 GCA_020346325.1 Phycisphaerales bacterium | reverse complement strand
CGATGGTAGGTCACGGCGCGCACACGTACGTACGGCGCATCGCAAATCAGATGTGGTAGTATAGAGCGAGGCTGCGGGGAGATAAGGATGGCCGAAGACACTCATCGCGAGCACTGGAAATGGAAAGACCCGGACCCGCAGAAGGAAGCCGGGATTCTGTTGTCGGATCGGATTCGCTACTATGTTGAGAAGGTAAAGTTGATCGAGCCCTTCGATCCGGATAGTCTGCGGCCTGCCTCATATAACCTTCATGTTGGGGATTTGTACTTCCTTGGTGAAAAGCCACAGTACCCCAACCGAAGAAAGTATATTAAGATACCGAGGAATGGTCTGATATACGTGAGGCTTCAAGAGACACTCAACCTCCCCTATTACATCGTTGCTCAGCATGACCTTCGCGTCAAGCAAGTGTACAGAGGTTTTCTCGCGGGGCGAAGCTTACAGATTGATCCCGGATATTCAGGTCACATCAACTATCCCATCTACAATTTCACGAATGAGGACAAGATCATACACGTCGGTGATCCGATCACATCTATATGCTTCGTCAAAACAACCTCTTTTGGCACCAAGAAGTTCTGGTCGAACACAGATCTTGACGCCTCACCGCTTGACATGACGGACTTGCAGGTCAAGGGTATTGATGGCCACGAATGCCTCTATTTTGCCGAGCCTGGCGATCGGTCGATCCCCGAATACTGGCTTGACTACCCAGGAGAAAGCCACCGAAGCTCTGTGGAAGATCTGCAGAGGAAGCTGCAGCGATGGATGACTGCCAGCAAGTGGACGGCCATCGCCGTGGTGGCCACGTTGATCGCGGGCATCATTCCCGTGATCATTGGGCACGCCTGGTGGATGTCAGATAAGGTCATAGATTTGGACAGAGAGGTCAGCTCCATCTCCTCATCCCTCGAACAGTTGCGCGGTCAAATGGATGAAGGCCAAGAAAGTCGCCCCCAGGAGCGCGAGACGATAGCCGTTCCAGTCGAGGAGCAAGTGCAGCTGGAAGAGGCCGAAGCCACACCTCCGCCTGTGAACGAGGGTTCCTAGATGTTCATCGGGGTGGAAGGATGCATCGGGATTGGCAAAACTACATTGGCCAGATTCCTCGCCGGACATTTCGCCAGCGAATCGCTAATCGAGGAGACGAGCAAGCACCCCTGCATTAGAGAGTTCTACCTTGATCCGGAAGGGTTTGCCTTCCAGACGGAGATGAACTTCATTCTCATTCACTATCATCAACTCCAACGTGCCCAAAAGGAAGGTGTGTTCGACCATCTTGTCTTCGCCGATTTCATTTTTGACAAGGACCGCCTCTTTGCCGATCTGACTCTCAAGGATTCCGAGGAGCAGCGGCTCTTCACGCTCACTTATGACTTCCTTAAAGCCCGCGTCCCGACGCCGGATCTCCTGATCTGCCTCAAAGCCCCAACGCAATTCCTGTGGGAGCGGATCAGGAAGCGAGGCCGTGACCTTGAAGCCCCCATGTCCTACGACTATCTCGACAGCGTCAACGCCAAGTACAACGAATTCTTCGAAGCATACCACCAGAGCGAGAAGATCGTCCTCAATGCCCCCGATCTCCACGTGGCCCAGGGAGGCGAGGCCCTCGAAAAGGCGTTGGCACAAAAGGTGCTTCCGCCGATTGAACCTTTCATTGGCCCTCCACAAGGTGACTGATCTTTCTGCCGCCTGCGCGATGCATTTACCATCGCTCGTGTGGGCGACGACGCCTTACAGCATCCATCGTACGACAATTCCTGTAAGCAATCGTCAGGCATGGGATGGGGCGAGGCATACCTCGCCCGTACCGCCCGGGAGCTGGGCGGGTTGTCCGATAATCTGATTCCTGGGTGTGGTTCTGCGCGGGCAGGGCGCTGCAATTGTGCATTAACAAAGGGCGTTTTCAGGGTTGATAGGGCCGGTGCGCGATGGGGGGCGTCGCGGCGTTCTGCGACGGGCGATGGGGGTTTTCAGTGCCGATAAGGGGGATTTATTTTGGTGGCGTTGGGTCTTTTTATCGGGTCGTCCCATAAAAAGATAAAGTTTTTTGGAATTGCTTGCCGAAGACTTATAAAAGGTTGTTATCCGGTCCATCAATGTTGATAATGCGGTTTTCAGCGCCGTTGGCAAGGGATTTCCGGTCATAGACGGCAGAATCAAAATCTTCAACGGAGACGAAGATGAGAACAGTAGCGGTTGTCAATCAAAAGGGAGGTTGTGGCAAGACCACCGTGTCCATCAATTTGGCCAGTGCGCTGGCGGAATTGGGTAAGAAGGTCCTCCTGTTGGATATGGACCCGCAGTCGCACTGTGCGGTGGGCCTGGCCGTGCCGGAAGAGCAGATCGAGCAGAGCATTTACGATGTGCTGATCAGCAAGAGCCGGAACGAGCCGATGCGCCTGACCGAGATCCTCTGGCAGATTGGCGAGCGCCTGGAACTGGCTCCCGCCAGTATCGACCTGTCGGCGTTCGAGCAGCAGATGGCCGGGATTCCCGATCGGGAGGGGTGTTTGAAGAACGTGCTGGACGGCGTGCAGGGCGAGTACGACTTCGCCGTGATCGACTGCCCGCCGGCCGTGAGTTTGCTGACGTTCAACGCCCTGCGCGCGGCCACCGACGTGGTCGTGCCCGTCGAGACCGGCTACTTCGCGCTGCACGGCCTGAGCAAGCAGCTCGAGACGCTCAGCATTCTCTGCAAGCGCTGCCAGCAGGAGGTCTCGGTCCGCGTCCTGGCGAGCATGTACGACATCCGTACCAAGATGGCCCGCGAAATCCTCGCCGAGCTTCGCTCACACTTCTCCGACCGCATGTTCAAGACCGTGGTGAATTTCAACACAAAGATCAAAGAGGCTGCGAGCTTTGGGCAGCCGATCAACGAATATGATCCGGCGAGTAAGGGACAGCAGGATTTCCGGAATCTGGCTCAGGAAGTGATCGGGGTGGAAGCGCATCTTCAGACCAAGAGCAAGCGGCTAGTGGATTCATTGGCGGACCAGCTTGATTCGATCGGAGCCAGTGCCACGGAGTTGCTGAAGACGTCGCAGCCGGAAGCGGTCACGAAGCCTGTCACCGAACCGACCCCGGTGCCCGAGCCGACTCAGGAACCGGCCGTTGTCGCGGAAATTCCGGCAGCGCCGACGACTCCTCCGGCTCCGGCTACCCCGGCAGCGCCGGTGACACGGGAGCCCGAGGTTTCCCCACCAGCATCGACGGCTGCAGCCGCGGCGCCGCCGGCCGATGCACTCCAGATGACGGATCGGAAGCTCTCGGACTACTACGGCGTCAATCGGATCCACGACGCGATGGTCTTCGTGACGCTCTATCCGCGGGCCAACAGTGTGCAACTGGCCGGCGACTTCAACAACTGGCAGCCGGCGGCCACCCCCATGGAACGCGTGGGTGACAGCGGCGTCTGGCAGGCCAAGATCAAGCTGCCCCAAGGCACCTACCGCTACCGTCTGGTGGTCGACGGCCAGTGGCAGCAGGACCCGTACAACGAACGCACGGAACTGAACCCCTACGGCGACCTCAACTCGGTTGTCGAAGTGCAGTAAGGGACACGCGCCGACCGAACGCGACCGGAAAATGCGTGGACGTCGGATTTTGTGCTTGACAAAGCGTCCCATAATACTACACTGATATCAAAATCATTGCCCATTCGTATTTTGCTCAAACGGTGCGGGGTTTGACAGGGTACGAAGCATGGATGCTGTGCGTGTGCCAGAATGGAATGTCACCCCCGCTCACATCAAGACGGCTGGCTTGTCGGCTTGTGGGTTGACGGGTCAAGGCTCATTCGGTCCGTTGGGAACCTTCGGACGCTACGGGTGTCGATGGTCTCGCTGCGACACCAGCAAACCAGCTTTTCGATCCCCATATGATAGTGATGCAGGGTGTTCTTAAGGTCTGCCCCGGTGGCGCGACGGTGCGCCGGCGATCGCAGCGACGCGGCGCCGCAGAGCGCTGAAGGGCGGGCCGCGAAAACAAGTTGAGTGCCCGAATGTCTTCGTGAGGAGGGCAAGGGACACTGAGAAGCGCGCCGAGGAAATTCTGCGCGCGTGACGCCGGCAGCGGTACGTTCGCTCAGCCGGAGGACGGTCTTTTGAGGTTGCGGTGACATCACGGCTCATTGAGTCGGCGCCTACTGCAACCGGCGCGGAAACGCCGGGAGCGTGTTTCGCAGAGATGGGCCGGGAGAGGTGTGCTCTCTCGACCCGGAGAAGGTAAATGTTGCGCAGACGTGACGAGACGAATTGAGGAAGGGAACAAGACGAGTGCCTCAGACGTGAGGCGAGGGCACCGGGGCTTTGCGCCGAGTACGGAAATCGGAGTAGTAGGGTTAAGGAGAACGATGATGAAAAGGTTAGTCGCTGTGTTAACTGGCCTGATGACGACATGGGCGGCCGCTTCAGGGGGCGGCAATGTGTTGGAAAATCACCTTGAGAGCAATCAGGTCCAAATCCAGAACACGCAGGCCATCGGAGGAGGCTACGCCACGGCCGACTCCAGTTCCATCGCGTGGGCCGAAGGAGGGTCAGCCGACAGTGACAGCGTCTCAATCTCGGAGGCCGGCGATTCCAGCGCTCTGCTCTATTTCGCGCCGAAGTCCGTCTCGAACTACGAGACGCGTACGCAGCCTGTGACGACGTACCCGCCTTACCTGCCCATGTGGCAACATGGAGGTTGGGGTACGATCAAGGCCTATTTTCCGAACGGCCCGACGATGCACGACCGCGTCTACGAGCGGACGCTCGACCCCAGCAGTGAGGTCGATATGCATGAAATCAAGGGCATCCTGCGGTCCCTTCCTTATAGCGGAGCGCTGGAGGCGATCGGTGGCTTCTTCAATGGGGTCAGTCGGCTATTCGGCGGTCCCGATCAATCCCATCATGGTCGGGGTTTTGAAATCGCTAACTCTCTGATTCGTGACCGTCGCCCCGACGGCAAACCGTTGCTGGTCTTCATCGACAGTTACGTCGACGCCGGCCTGTTGGAGGAGGAGGCGTACGCCTACGTCGGCCGCGTCAGCCTGGAAGGCACCTCGAAGCGCAACTGGGACCATGTCTACAACGCCGCCATCGCGGAAACGTTGCCTTGGGACGTCGACATCCTGCTGATCTCCGGTGGCATGAAGGGGGTCACCGTCGGCTCGACCGCGAGTCTTAGTGGCGGTGGCGGCTACAGCCAGACGAACTACTCGCTTTCTCTCTTCCCGGGCATTTCCAAAGGGGTCACCGAGGGCAAGGGCGAAGCGGTGCTCAGTGCCACCGGTTACCGGTTCTGCCCCGAGATGCTGGAGCGTCGGCGCATTCCGGTGGCGCTGTACGACCGGATCCGCGTGCGGCCGCGGGCCGCGGCGGCGGCTCCCGTCCAGGCGCCTGCTCGGCCTGTCGCCGTACGGGAATCTGCCCCCGGACCCGCGATGGCGCCGGCGCCGCTTGAGGAAGTGACCGAACCGGTCGTCGCGGCGCCGATGGGCAGCGCCGAAGAAGAAGAGCACGTGGAAGTCCCGCCGCTGAAGCCGCATCGAGCTACCGGGATTGGGGTGAGCCAGGAGTTGTATAACATGGCCGGCTTCGGCCCCGGCCAGACCGTGAACAATGTCATAATCAGGTAGCTTCTCCGAAGACATGTTGCGGACAAGAAATGGGACGGTGAGATGGGCGGGAGAAAGGAGGTGGGTCAGCCAGGAGGCTGAGAAGGGAAGGTGTCATGTGTGTTGCCGTGGCCGACAGGGTGTCGGCCACTGGAAAACGGAGTGATCAACACGTAGCAGAAGGAGTCTGGAGAATGTCGAAAGCGATTGCAACGTCTATGGTTTTCGTACTGCTGGTGGGCTCGAGCGCCCTGGCAGACCTCATTCAAGACCAGTTCACGGAAATCGGCCTGACCAACGCGGTGTCTCTGATACATGGCGATCAGAGCGCCAGTTCCATGCAGAATCTCGTCGTTGACAACGCGCAGTACAACCATGGCCTTGATGGCGATCAGGCCAGAGAGTACCTGTTTGCCGCGGTGGGGCTATCCGCAGACGCCAGCGGGAACTGCGGGTTGGTGGATGTCATCCAAGTCCTCGGGATCGAGGCCATGCAAGGTCAGACGGTCGGCGACGGCATGGGCGCGAAGGCCCAGATGCAGACGCTGGATATGGTCAGCGCCCAGACCTTGAGCAAAGCCGACGGCCAGGGCTCGGCCGATGCGCTGCAAACCATCGTGGTCAATGAGAGTCAGACGGTCAACAACGCCGCCGGCATAACGAACTCATCGTCTCACGTGATGGGCATGCAGAGTGCGAGCATCAACGGCGCGCCCGGCGCCAGCAACCTCGTTGACAGCACCATGACGGTCACCACCGCCCAGTCACAGGCGGCCCTGTAGATCGGAGACCGTAAAAACGGAAGTCTGTCGGCGGCGCTTTCTGTGGCTTGAGTGGGGAGCCCTGAAGTGGGACCTAAGACCATCACGGGGCAGGAAAGCCCCAGGTCTCCCCTTCGTGTCACGCCGTCGTTGTCGCGACGCTCTCCGGCCAGGCGTGGACGCGGTGACACCAGCCGACGTGTTCGGTGAGGTCCGTCGCGATTCGGAACGTGCCGACGAACGGGACTCGGTAACGCAGCTTCTGAGAAAAGGAGTTCTGGATAATGCTCAAGGGATTCGCAGTTACGGCAGCGCTCGTGTTCCTGCTCCTGCTCTCGTCCGGCGCCGTGGCCACCTATCAGTTTCAGAGTTTTGGCCTGGGCCAGACGAACTATGTAGGCATGTCGGGCAATGGGGTCGCGGGGAATATCAATACCACGGTAGCCGCCGTGGATCAGTTGGCCACCGGGCCCGGGCACACCGTGGGCTACCAGAGCACGGTGGGCTCGCTCACCCAAGCGGCCGGGGCCGTGGGCATGGGCGGTCTACTGGAAGTGTATCAGGTCGGCGATGCTCTCGGTGGCCAGTTGCAGGTGCCTGGCGCGGACGTCCAGAGCCAAGACCTGGGTGCAGACCTGGCCCAGAACATAACACAGTTGGGTGGCGACGGTTCGGCGCTGGGGCTTCAGACCTTTGTTGGGTTCCAGATGCAGCTCAGCTTCAACCCCTGGGGTGGCGGCGCCAACGTCCAGGGGATCGGCGTGAGCCTTTACGATGCCGTGGGCAGTACTGGAAACGGGGCAATAGCGGTCGGTGGCAGCGCTGACCTCAGCGCGGGGCAAAACTAGAATGTCGGAGCTTGCATTATGCTGGGCGAGAATCGGGCTCCAGGCCGGTCAGACGTATCGCGTCGGCCTGGACGCCGGACCGTTTCCCATGGGACCGGCAATGTCTCCTGAGTTGCGCAAGCACGGAAGCAACGCTCTCTCAGGAGGCACAGGACCGGGCGCAGGAATGGGCTTGGAGAGACGTCTGTCCAGACCAGGTCAGCAAGACAACCCGTGATTTCTTGTCCGCGGGATAAACGAAGGGCCCTCTGGTCAGGCTTGTCGTGGTGAACTGCTTCGGTTCAGGCTCCATTGATGACGCGGCGTGCCTGCACCAGAGGGCTTTCTGCCTCGCGGCCACCGGCCTCCTGGTGCCAATGGTCAGTGGTAGTGCCAATGTGGTCTTGGCGAGAGCCCGGCTTGACAGTCTTTCGCTCGGGGCCAACTGAATGTGATCGAATGACCGCGATGAACGGGTGAGTGCTCGGCGGCCGCTGCCATCGGACACCCGCACCAGTGGGGAGCGTGTGAGATGTGTCGGCCTACGATGGGGTGACCGAACGGGACGGAGAAGGGCCCGCGAGGTCACGCCCGCACGACGAGGTCCACGTGTCTCCGGCGCGGCCCACTTTCGAGGAGGCAAATCGGAACGAGGCAGGATGACATTGTTCTCATATTGCATCTTCACAGACGATCTTTTTGGGGACCATCAGGGCGCTCTCGCGGAGCGACAAAGCGCCGGCAACGGAATGCCGGTCGTCCGGACCAAGCCGGGACGACTATACAGGAGGAGTTGGTGAAATGGCGGAAGCACTCATATCTTATCTGGCGCTGTGGTTGTTGATCGCGGCGCACGTCTTCTGGGAGAGCCCCCAGGACGCGACCAGGGCTTTGAACCGTTGCTCGTCGTCGCCGGCCGGCCCGGGTCCGGCGCCTTCGCGATAGCCCGACAAACCATCGAAATGCCCTCTGGGCGGCTCTGCTGCGTCGGCTTCCTCAGACTAAGCCTCCTCCGACGACGTGACACGCTTGCCCCGGAGGGCTTTCTTATTTGTAGGTCCGGTCCGTTGCTATTCTCTTGCTCCACGGCCCGGATCGCTTTCCCGGGTCTGTGAACCCATCGGTGTGTATTCGGGTCATGTGGAACAGCGCAGGGGCAGGCGCAGCGGGCCTGCCCTAAGCGCCGAAGGCGACCCCGTGTCGGGGCCGAATCCGGGCGACCACGGAAAATCGCCCGACAGAGACTACGGGTCCCTTACAGCCCGAACGGGGATGCCCGACGCCCTTCACCGATACCTGCCTCCTTCCTTGCGGGTGCGATTCATGTTTGTAGGTAACCGGCGTTTTGGGGCTG
>CP070782.1:49704-52962 GCA_020346325.1 Phycisphaerales bacterium | reverse complement strand
CTGCGCGCCGGCAAGAACTTTCTGGCGACGCAAGTTTACAGCGAGCAAGCGGACCGGGAGATTCTCCAACGGTTCGAAGGCCTGCGCGTCGCGGACGTCTCCGATGGGATGGATAAGGTCGGTCTGGCCAACGTCGGATTGATGTCGCCGGAGATCCACGCGCTCTGGAAGGACACGCAACACTACACGCACCGCTTCATCGGCATCGCCGTGACCGTGCGCTACGTGCCGACCAACGACCCGCCCGCGCCGGCCATGGAGACCGAGGCCTTCGACCGCTGGGTGGGCAAGACTTACAACGAAGTGACGCCCGAGCCCTTCGTGCCTTTGATCCGCAAAGGCACCGCTATCGTTTTCGACGATGCCCCGGATTCCGACGTCGGGTCCATCGGCTCGAACAACATCATGGGCTGGAAGCTGCGCGGCTGCGTGGGCGTGGTCACCAACGCCACCGCCCGCGACACCGACGAGATCATCACGGAGAAGGTTCCGTTGTACTTCCGCGGCCCGGGGCGCGGCATCCGACCGGGCCGCAATGAGGTCGAGTCGGTCAATCGCCCCATCGAGTGCGGCGGTGTCTTGGTCATGCCGGGCGACGTCATCGTCGCCGACGGGGACGGCGTGATCGTAGTCCCCCGCGCCAAGGCGGCCGAAGTTGCCGACTACGCCCGCGCCACGATGGAAGGCGACAAAGCCGGCCGGCGCGGTCTCTACAAACAGCTCGGCCTGCCCGAAGACGATTCCGTCCGCTAGCCGTCCGACCGCGCTGCTTTTTCGGGCGGCACAGCGTTGGGTTCGGGAACGGCGTAGAGCGTAAAGGACATGTCGACGGCCTCGCGGCCGGCATCAACAAGCTCCGTCCAGCGCGGCATCGGATGTGTCGCATCCATGGTCCGAGCGCCCATCCCGAGTGTGTGCGGATGATCGGTCCAACACCACGCATAGGGCAGGTCATCGACCGGAACATTGAATATTGCCACTATAGCGAGCCAATAGACGCTGCCTGGCGCTTCCGGCTGAAACTGTACGGGCTCCGGCAATTGCGCCGCGTAGCGGAAGACCGGCTCAACGGGTCGCCCTTCGCCATTGCGCGCGTACCCAACCTGTACCTCGTCGTATTCGAACACCTCATATTCCCAGATCTGCCTGGCGGGATAGCCTCCGCTCGTTGGATCGCGGGGCGTACCATCGCTCCAGAGCCGAAAGAGGAAGCCTTCCGGCCGACGTGGTTCCGCGCCAGCCTCGCACCCACAGGCTCCGAATTCGTGGCCAAGGTAGGAACCATGCCATGCAACAGCCATGATCGGGGCAACACCATTGCAGGTCCAATCGTCGACCACTTGCTCTATCACCATCGGATCGCATGGGTCGAATCTGACCGCCGCGGATCTATGGCCGGCAACGCCCGGCGAATTACGCAGGCCGGTAAAGGGCTGATCGTGGTGGACCCAGGACTCGGCCGTCCGCAACTCGAAGCACATGTCACACGCTCGCGTGTCGCCGCACTGGAGCGCATTTTCGATCGGGTAGATCCGCCCGGGGAAGAGCCGTTCCTCCGGGTCGGGCCATTCGCCCATGATCGCGGGCATCACGGCACCCCGGCCCCAAAGCTGCGGCCGCGTATGCCAGCCCCACATGTGTTTCGGCTCGGCGGCGGTCGGGTAGATCGCGGTGATGCTGATCCAGAAGAGACCCTCATGCGTCGGGAATTCGCCCTGATGGAACCATTCCTCGGGCTCGAGACCGACCTCGTAGGCGAAACACATCTCCGGGAACGGCCCCGCCAGACCGTCGAGGCCCACGGCTTGGCTCTGCACGCGTTCGCTCGGGATCTCTACCGACCAGACCAGCCGCTCGGGAAACAACGCGTTGGGATCCAGACCCTCCACCAGGTTGGCCCAGAAGCCGATGTGCCAGGCCGCCGGCTGCGGCGACAGGGGCGGCTCCGCCGATTGCCACCCCTTGTATCCACCCCACCACCGGATTGCCGTCACGGGCATGGGCCCCGAACAGCGGAAGTCGTCCGCATCCATCCGCCAGTTCCGCCGCGCCCCTTCATATTGAGTGGATCGCGCCGACTCGTTCGAGCCGCACAGGAGCGGAGTAGATCCGATGTTGGGATCGATCTCCAGCGGCGGTTGGGACCACGTGACTTGCGACATCGCGGGCTGCGGCCCGAGTGCGACCACGACCAGAGAAACAAAGACTGCCAGTGCCGGCTTGTTCATCTCCCAATCCTCCTGTGTGCCAGAATCGACCCATCCAGCCCCTGCTACGCCCACACGCGACCTCAATGCCTTACCCATCATAACACAGGGGTCGCCCGGCGAGCAAGCGGAATCGGTGACACGCAGCACGGTGGTCAATCACATCGATCGCAATGGCAGGCGCCACCAGAAAGCCAACCTCCACAACTGCACGCACCTCCAGAACCTCCAGAACCGCTGCTGACACGCTGGCTGATCGCAATATCGCGGCGTCTGCCCCCAGGGTGACAAGTAGATGGCCACCGTCGGCTACAGCAACGAGACCATCTACGTCAGCCTCTTCGACGACGAACTCAAAGCCGCCTGAGCCCGCGACCGCAAAGCCTACGAAGTCGCCGGCCCCTACGCCTACCTCAACTTCCCCGACAAGATCAAAGGGTAGGGCGGGCTTCAGCCCATGTGGACCACCTATTCGGACAGCGAGTTCAAGAGATTCAAATCGTAGTGGCGTATGCAGAACACCGATCCTTTAACCCTCCACTCGGTGCAATCTCTCCACATGCACGGCTGATCAACCGTCTCGATCTCAGGCGGAAGCTCGACGTTGCTACTGATGTCCTGATCCTTGAGCCACTGGCGTAATCGGTAGAGGATCTGCAACCGATGCTCCTTATCAATCTTGACGCCTTCGGGGTTCTTCCACGTGTTCAGACCCATGTACAGAAGTATGCCGCTATCGGTCCGATCGCTCTTGGAACGCACCCGCACCTCCCAATAGATCCCGAGGCTTTGGTCTCCTTCACGGTAGTCAATCGTCCCATCTCGACCAGAACCGGAATGATTCATGATGAAGTGATGGTCAGCCACAACAGGATCCCTCGACTACTGTCCATCTGTGAGTCGTTTCGCCAAACATGAAGCTCTGTGCCTCGACGAGGATACTCCATACGGAAGTCGTGGAAAAGTGAAAACTGGGGGATCATGGAGACCGTGGCGACTGCCTCGTGCAACGCGCATGTCGCCGCCGGTGCGTTTGATCAGGCGCCCCCGT
>CP070782.1:46384-49604 GCA_020346325.1 Phycisphaerales bacterium | reverse complement strand
CCAGATCATGGGCGAGAAGACCGGAGCCATCGAAGTGGTGGTCACCGAAGACGATGTCCTGTACGATCCGGCCAATCTCAAGCAGTTCGATGCGGTCGTCTTCAACAACACCAACAACGAAATCTTCCTGCCCGAGAACTTCGATCAGCTTTCTCCTGCCGACAAGGCCAAGGCCCAGCGGCGTGATGAAATGCTCAAGAAGAGCTTTGTGGATTTCCTCCGTTCGGGTAAAGGCTTGGCCGTGATTCATGCCGGCGTGGCAAGCTTTCGCAATTGGCCCGAATTCGGGAACATCATTGGGGCGCGCTTCGACAACCATCCTTGGGGCGCCGGTTCGACCGTGACGTTGCGGGTCGAGGAGCCGGATCACCCGCTCATGGGCGCGTTTAAGGAACCGTACTTCATCGTCACGGATGAGATCTACCAAGTCAAGGATCCCTATTCGCGCGACAAGGTGCGCGTGCTGCTCAGCGTGGACCCGGATCGAACGCGCATCACGCCTCAGCAGCGGGAAGCGATCCACCGGGAGGATATGGATTTTCCCATGACCTGGATCAAGCATTACGGCCAGGGGCGCGTGTTCTACTGCGCCTTGGGGCACGAACATCCGCTCTTCTGGAACCCTGTCGTGCTCCAGCACTACCTGGATGGAATTCAGTTTGCCATCGGCGATCTGCCCGACTTGATTGGCGGAGCCAGTTAGGAGGTATCCAATGGAGAAAAAGACCGTGCGAACCGGCATCGTGGGGGCCGGATTCTCGGCGTCGTTTCATTTCGAGGCGATCAAGAAGGTCTACGGCACGAATGTCGAGGTCAAGGGGGTCCAGGCGCTGGAAGGGGCCCAGGATTACGCCCAGCCGCGTGGGATTGCGGTGTATGATACGCTGGAAAAGCTGCTTGATGACGTGGACATCGTCCACTGCTGCACGACAGCTTCATCGCATGAACCGGTCGCCATCGCGGCGTTGGAGCGGGACAAGTTCGTTATCGTGGAAAAACCCCTGACGGGCTATTTCGGTGACGGCTCCGAAGATTTCAATGGCGAGCAATGCTCCAAGGAGGTCGCGCTGGAGAGTGCCCTGGCCAGCGTGACGCGCATGCTGGAAGCCGAGAAGAAGAGCAGAGGCCGGATTCTCTACGCGGAAAATTGGGTGTACGCGCCTTCGATTCAGAAGGAACGCGAGATACTGGAGAAGACGGGCGCCCAGATTCTCTGGATTCACGGCGAAGAGGCTCATTCCGGGTCCCACGCCCGTACGTACGCGTACTGGAAGTATTCCGGCGGTGGGGTCATGATCAGCAAGGGATGCCATCCCTTAACGGCGGCCCTGTATCTCAAACGCGTCGAAGGCAAGGCCCGCGACGGCAAGCCGATTCGTCCCAAGGCTGTGACGGCACGGACGCATGCCCTGACGCGCATGGAGAACTTCCGAGACGAAGGCCACATTCGATCCGATTACTTCGATATCGACGACTTCTCTGTGATACATGTGGTCTTCGATGACGGGACGATCGCCACCATCTTCGCCTCAGATATCATTCTGGGCGGCATCCATAACTGGCTGGAAGTCGCGGCGAACAACCACCGAGTGATATGCAACATCAATCCGAATACGGCGATGCAGGCCTACAATCCGTTGGAGGCCAACTTCAAAGACATCTACGTGGTCGAGAAGACGGGCACTAAGCAGGGCTGGTCCACGCCGTCACCGGATGAAGACTGGTTCACGGGCTATCCGCAGGAGATCGAGGCGTTCTACCGGACGGTGGCCTATGGCGATCCCGTCGAGAGCGGCAGCTCGCTGGCAGCTGACTGCATCGCGACGATCTACAGTGCTTATGTCTCAGCGGAACGCTCCGGTACCGAGGTGGCGGTGCAGGCTCTTTAGAAGGCTCATGACGAGGATGTGAAACATCATGACAAACGAGCAGTGGGAAAAGCTACTGGCGACCATCGGCGGGGAACTCTTCGATCCGTTGCCGGTGGGGTTCATCATCGACAGTCCCTGGTTGCCGGGCTGGGCCGGCATGTCCACGTTGGACTACTACAGCAGCGATGCCAAATGGCTCGAAGCGAATCTCAAGGCGATCGAGACCTTTCCAAAGGTCATATTTCTGCCGGGCTTCTGGTCTGAGTTTGGGATGTGCACCGAGCCGTCGGCGTTCGGGACGAAGTGTCGCTGGGCTGAACACGGACTGCCCTATGCGGACAAGATCATCACGAGCATCGACGACATCGCGAAACTGGAGAAACCCAATCCCCGGACCGACGGCCTGCTGCCGTTTGTGATGCGTCGCCTGGAACTGCATCGTAGCCAGATCGAGAAGGCCGGGCATCAGATCAAGTTTGCCGTGGCCCGTGGCCCCCTGAACATCGCAACGTTCCTGATGGGGACCACCGAGTTCCTGATGGCCCTGCGGACCGATCCGGAACCCATTGCGAAACTCCTGACGCTCATCACCGATTTTACCGCCGACTGGCTGGCCTTCCAGAAGGAATGCTTCCCCTCCATCGAAGGTGTCTTTATTCTCGACGACATCGTCGGCTTCCTGGGCGAGGTGGACTTCCGGCAGGCAGGATTGCCTTATCTCAAGCAGTTGTTCGGATGTCTCGACGTGCCCGTGCGGTTCTTTCACAACGACGCTCAGGGCCTCGTCTGTGCTGGATTTCTCCAGGAGATGGGTGTCAATCTTTTCAACTTCAGTTTCGAGCATTCGCTCCCGGAGATGAAGGAGCGCACCGGTGGGGCCGTGACGCTGCTGGGGAACGTTCCTCCTCGTGACGTTATGGCCCAGGGTGCGCCCGAAGAGGTGGCGGCCCGCGCCCGGGCGGACTTGGACTCTCTGGAAGATAGAAGTCGAATTATCCTCTCGTGTGGCGGGGGCATGCCTCCGGAGGTACCTACCGCCAATATCGAAGCCCTGATCAAATCGGCTTAGCGCGTCTTGATCCAAGGCGTGTTTGAGGCTCACCCAGGCAGGTCACTTCGCGGTGAGCTTGCGCCATTGGCGGCCGTCGGCGGCCACGATGGCGTCAGCCTCGGAGAAACTATCACTGCCGGCCGGATACTCAGCCAGGGGCACCTTGCCATTCTGCCAGGCATCGAGAACAGGGTCCAGCAATTCCCACGCGATCTGGACGCCGTCGAAACGGGTGAAGAGCGTCTGGTCGCCCACCATGCAATCCAGTAAGAGACGCTGATAGGACTCGGGCATCGCT
>CP070782.1:32827-46284 GCA_020346325.1 Phycisphaerales bacterium | reverse complement strand
CTACCTCTAAATGGACTTGCACACACATGAGGCCATAGTGCCCTGAGCGAACCTATAGACTGTCATGCCGAACGTAGTGAAGCATCCGGCTCCAGACCACGACTGATGGTCATTCGCAGGCCAAGCCCAGATCCTTCGCCGTTGGCTCAGGATGACAAGCAGTCGGTAGGATGGGCTTTAGCCCATGCAGATTTACGCACGGACAACAGACTTTGGCCATCGCTCGTTTCGCTGCACCCGAGCCACGAGGCACGCGCGACGTGGCCCAGTCAGTAATCCTTGAATTGCCTCATCCACGCCGGCCAGTCTTCGGGCTGCACACCACCCGCTCTGGTCCAGAGCCCGTTTCTGTCGAATTCCTTGTGCCATTTAAGCGTCCACAGTTCCTTGAGTCCGACCTTGCGAACCGCCCAATCCATAAAGAGCATGTTGATCCCGCCGTTATGCCGGTTGATGCAAACAGGTGACATGGCACATTGGGGATCGTAGCCCTCGGTTTCTGGCGGACCGCTGCGGTGCTCAGGCGTCGCACTGGGTACCGCGCAGTCGAACAGCATCGGAATACGAGCGGCACCCTTTGTCTCATACGTACGGCGCCACATATTGATGCCAAAGCTGGCATATAAGTATCCGCGATGCAGATCCCGTGTCGCGGCATAGGCGTGAGAGGCATCGCCCGTGTCGGGCTGCCCCGGCAAAGGCTGTTGCGCTGATGGGCATAACATATAATCCAAATCGTAGTGCTGACTCGGGTTCCATACGAAGCCTAAGTCGGCGTTCATCGACACGCTGTCGTGGGTATACAAGGCGTAGATTATGCCCCATTGGTGTAGTTTTGCCTGGCATGCCACGGCTCGTGCTTGCTTGCGGGCCCGGGACAGGGCCGGCAGCAGCAGGGCCATCAGCAGAACGATGATGGAGATCACGACCAACAATTCAATCAGTGTGAACGCCTTGATGTAATTGTCATCCTGCAGCGAAGCTGAAGAGCCTGCCCTGAGCGGAAGCCGAACGGGATCTGGGTTGCGGCGTGAACGTTCGCAGGGCATGTGAAGGGCGTTTCCCGATCGGAGCCCCGATCCTTCATTGCGCTGCGCTCCACTCAGGATGACAACAGTCCAAAGCTTGCTTCTGCGCTGCATGGCTGCCGCTCCGCTCGCTTCAAAAACAAACTCGACAGTACCGCGGTGCAAAAATCAGAGACGCCTCATCAGCGTGGCCCGGTCCCGCTCTGCTCTGGCCCACCTGTGTCTATTTAATATATCCGGCGCCGCCAAACGCGCCAACATTGCCGCTAAAATGTGGGGATTTTCCTTGACGGGCGGCCGTTGTGTTCGTAATATAGATAACGACAATAGCGAGATTTACAGTATGGACCACCAACACCACAGAGCCACCAGGTTTTTCATGACTGATTGGCCCCGGACAAGTGCGACGCGGGCGTCTGGGCTTGGGGGCCCCGCCCGGCTGCCGGGGGTGGTCATTAGCCGTGCCAAACAGAGCCAATTTGGGGCCATTTGGGGCTCAAGATGCGGATTTTGCGCGAAGACAAGGCCAATCAGAGCCCACTCAGGCCGAGCTGTCCACTACCCAATACCCAATCTCAAGTACTCAATTGCCGGGCCGATCCGGCTCGGCGCCGTGTCATCATTCGCGCAAAACAAAGCCAATTTTCCGCGTTCTCAGGCCAAAAACGGGGGTGCGGCAAAAAAAACAAAGCCAATCAAAGCCAATTCGGGAGGTGATGCCTATGACCCAACAGTCAATCGAGAATACTCGATCGCTCAGCCGGTCCGGCTGGGCCCGATTTCATCAGGCGCGCCAAACAAAGCCAATTTTCGCCCGTTTTTGGGCCAAAAACGCGATGTTGGCGCGGAAACAAAGCCAATCGGGGCCGTGGGGGTCACAGGACGAACTGCTTGCGGTATTGGAGGGGGCTCAGGCCGGTGGCCTTGCGAAAGTAGCGCGACAGGTGAGCGACATCCGGGAACTCGAGCTCGCGGGCGATCTCCGAGATGGCCATCGATGTCTCGGTGAGCATGGCGGTGACCAATTCGAGGCGCACGCGGGAGATCTCGTCGTGGATCGTATGTCCCAGGACCTGTCGAAAGCGTTTTTCGAGCACACGTCGCGACGCGCCGGAATTGGCCACGACGGCGGCCACGCCCACGCTCGTGCGGGCGTGCCGGCGGATATAACGCACGGCGGTCGCCACATCCGGATCGTCTACCGCCAGGACGTCCGTCGACAGACGCGTCACTACGTGCGTCGGTTGGATGTATATCGTCTGCGGGGCCTCCAGCCCGGTCGCCATCATCCGGTCGAGCAACGCGGCGGCATCATATCCCGCCTTGCCGACATTCAGGGCGACACTCGACAGCGGCGGACTGCTGAGGTCACAGATGGTGCGGTCGTTATCGACACCCACCACCGCCACCTCGTCGGGTACACTCAGACCGGCCGTCTTGCAAGCCTCGATCACCAATTCCGCGCGGTCGTCGTTGGAGGCCATCAGGCCGACCGGCTTGGGCAGTGCCTCCAGCCAGGCGACGATGATGGGAAGCTCTTTACCCCACGTCCGCTTCGATCTGGCCCGCGGCAACTGGTAGGCATGGACCGGGAAGTCCGCTTTCGCCACGGCCTCGGAGAAACCCTCCTTTCGCTGTCGGGACCACCACCAGTCATCGAAGCCACAATAGGCAAAGCAGCGAAATCCGCGCTCCAGCAGGTGTTCGGCCGCCACGTGCCCTACGGCGACGTGGTCGGTTATCACGTTGGCGATGCCTGGGATGCGCTCGCGCGTGTAGGGAAAGGAGACAACGGGTACACCCATCTTGATGATCTCGTCGGCGTGAGGCGGTTCACGCATGAGAATGCCATCGGGCTGCAGCGCCTTGAGCACCGACGGGAGCTTCTGTCGGAAGCGGGGCTCGCGATACTCCAACGGTCGGTAGAACATCCAGGAGCTGTGCAGACGCGCATACTTGGCGATCCCGTTCAGCAGCCCGCGCGTGTGCTCGCGGGACGGGTTGATCAGGAGGACGACCTTGCGGACGTCCGGCATCTTGCTGACTCCAGGCACAGCAGGAACCTCTTCTTTCAAACGCTACCGCGACGGTGGCGCGGTGAGCTGCTGAACGATTCGTTTCCACCCTTCATAATCGCGCTGGGCGGTCGGCATCCCCGCCCCGGGGCAATACGTTTGCTGATCCACGTTCAGTTGCTCCAACCGATCGAGATCTCCAAATATCCCTCGTTGCAGACCGGCGAGGCACGCGGCCCCCAGAGCCGAGACATCCGGGATCCCCACGTTGACCACCTCCGTCCCCAGAAGATCGGCCAGGAACTGCATGACGAAGTGATTGGTGGTCAGGCCGCCATCGACTTTCAGTTGCTGCAACGTGACGCCACTGTCCGTGTCCATGGCGTCAACCACGTCCTTGATCTGGTACGGAATCGATTCCAGCGCGGCGCGAACCACGTGGTTCTTGTCACACCCAAAGGTCAGCCCGAGGATCGCCGCGCGCAGATCCATCTTCCAGTGCGGCGCGCCCAGGCCACTGAAGGCGGGTACGAGATAGACGCCCGCGTTGTCCTTGACGGCCAGCGCCATCTTGCCCGTTTCGCGACCGTCCACGAACAGGCCCATATTGTCACGCAGCCAGTTGATGGTGGCGCCGCAGGTGACAATGATCCCTTCCAGAGCGTAGTCGACCCGGTCGGCGGTGCTCCAGCAGATGGTTGTCACCATCCCGGCCTCGGATGGCACTGGCTTGGCTCCGGTGTTGAGCAAAATGGAGCAACCGGTTCCCAAGGTTGCCTTGGCCGCCCCCGGAGAGAAGCAACGCTCGCCAAACGCTGCGGCGTGCGAGTCGCCTATCAGCGCGGATATCGGGATCGCGCGCGGCAACAGGCCCTCGAAGTCCGTGACACCGTAGTCAGAAGAAGAGGGCCGGGCCTCGGGCAATCTCAAGGCGGTCAAGCCATACTCGGCCAGCAAATGAGCGTCCCAATCCAACTCGTCGATATTGAACAGCAACGTGCGCGAGGCGTTGGTGTAGTCGGTGAGATAGCGACGCCGACCGGTGAGGTTGTACAGCAGCCAAGTGTCCACCGTTCCGAAGCAGGCCCGGCCGGCGCGAATCGCCTCGGCCACCTGCCGATCGTTTTCGCAGAGCCAGAGGAGCTTGGTGCCCGAGAAATAGGGATCGACAACGAGCCCGGTCCTCCGTCGAACCTGCTGCTCCAGTTCCGTGCGCTGGAGGCGGTTGCAGATCTCTACCGAGCGCTTGCACTGCCAGACGATGGCGTTGCCCAGCGGCCGGCCCGATTCGTCCCACAGCACGAGTGTCTCTCGTTGGTTGGAGATGCCGCACGTGGCAATCGCGCCCAGGTCAGCGGAGGTAACATCCTGGAACTTCTCCAGGCACGCCTTCGTCGCGGCCAGAACATTCTGATAGATCTCGACCGGGTCCTGCTCGACGAAACCCGGATGCGGAAAATACGATGTCAGTGGTTCGGTCGCCTTCGCGACCACCTTTCCGGCGGCGTCGAAGACCACGGCTTTGGTCCCACTGGTGCCCTGATCCACGGCCAGAATGAATTCGGTGCTCATGTCACGCTATCCTCCTCTGGCCAGCAACATCTGGGCCGTCTGCGCCAGGCCTGGGGCGCTGATACCGTAATGGTCGAAGATCTCCAGTTGACTCCCGGTGGCCAGGTATTCATCCGGGAAACCCACGATCTTGAACGGCACCGGCACACCCGCCTGCATCAGAACAGCCGCACACGCTTCTCCCAAACCGCCGAAAACGCTGTGTTCCTCGACCGTCACCACCGCCCGACAATCCGTCGCAGCAGAGATGACCGCATCGACGTCGAGCGGCTTGACGGTGTGCATGCTGATCACGCGACAAGACAGACCGTGCGTGTCCAACTCCCTGGCGGCCATCAGAGCGGGCCACACCGTTTCACCGGTCGCGATGAACGCGACATCCGTCCCGTCGCGAACCGGCAGCGCCCGGCCCGGCTCGAACCGTGCTCCCGGATCGTGCAGATGAGCCAGCGCACGCTTGCCAAAGCGCAGGTACACCGGGTGGCTCATACGGGCAGCGCTTTTGATAGCTTGGGCGGTTTCGAAGTTATCGGCGGGCACGACGATGGTGACGTTGTCCACCGCGCGCAGCGCGGCCAAGTCATGCGTCGAGTGATGGGTCGAACCCAGTGCGCCGTAGCTGACGCCGGCACTGATGCCGATGAGCTTCACCGGGCGATCGGAGTAGCAGATGTCGTTCTTGATCTGTTCGAAGGCGCGAGTCGTCAGGAACGAGGCGGGAGACACGGCAAATACACACTTGCCCGCCGAGGCCAGGCCGGCCGCCACACCGACCAGATTCTGCTCGGCGATGCCGACCTCGACGAGCTGGTCCGGCAAAGCCTTTGCGAAGGTCGCCAGTTTTCCCGAACCGCGCGAATCGCTGGTGACCGCCACGACGTTTCGGTCCTCGCGGGCCAGCGACAGCAGCGTCTCGGAGAAAACCTCAAGATTGGCACGGCCCAACGCCTCGCCTGCAACGAAACTCATGAGGTGGCCTCCGCCAGGTGCCGGTCCAGTTCGCGCTGGGCCCGTTCATACTGCTCATCGTTGGGGACTCGATGATGCCAACTCGCGTCGTTCTCCATGAAGCTGATCCCTTTGCCCTTGACAGTTTGAGCGATGACGGCGCTCGGCTTGCCGGCCTGGAACGGAACCGAGCCGAGCCGCTCACTCAAGGCCGGGATATCATGGCCGTCGACCGTGTGGACGCTCCAGCCGAAAGCGGCCAGCTTCTGCTCGAGCGGTTCGAGACGACAGACCGTCTCGGTGGCGCCGGTGATCTGGAGCGCGTTGCGATCGATGACGGCCGTCAGGTTGTCGAGCTGGTAGTGGGCCGCGGCCATCATGGATTCCCAGTTCGAGCCTTCCGCCAGTTCGCCATCTCCCAGGAGGGTGTAGACGCGGTAGGTGGCGCCATCCATCTTGCCCGCGAGCGCCACACCAACACTGAAGGCCAGGCCGTGGCCCAGGGCACCCGTGTTTTGCTCGACCCCGTGCACCTTTCGCGTCGGATGGCCCACATAGTGCGAACCATAGCGGCATATCGTCTCCAGATCGGACTCGGGGAAAAAACCCCTATCGGCCAGCACCACGTAGAGCGCCTCTACCGAATGCCCTTTGCTCTGGATGTAACGATCGCGGCCCGGATCGTCGAAGGTCGCAGGCGAAACGTTCAGAATCCGGTTATAGAGAACGTTGAGAATATCGACGCACGACAAGTCTCCACCCGTATGACCTGCCCCTGCCTGCTTGATATACCTCAGCAGCTTCTTACGGTACCGAATCGATTTGATCTTCAACTCGAGGTCCGTCACGATACCTCCATCTGCGTCTGTGGCAAACCTGCCGCACGAGAGTGCGTGCCCCGGCGTCCCAACACGCTAACCATGATGGTACAGATCCCAGCGCATATACTTCGAGACCGCCTCTTGCAGCACGGCGGCGCAATGCATCCGCGTCATGGCCACGTGGTGCTCGAAACCGTGCTGGCACATATAGCCCAGCAGCTCGCGCAGCCTGGGAACCTGACACACAGCGATGCCGCCATCCATGTCGAACGGATCATCGGTGAACGTGCCTTCTCCCAGATAGGCCTTGATCTTTCCGCGCCGATCGTCGGTCGAAACGCGGAAATACGTCATCGGCCCCGGAGCCACATGCCCCTTGACCGCGCCGAAACAGTTTTCCCGGCCCAGCGTCTCACCCAGAACATCCAGTTCGGCTATTTCGACAGCGTTGCCCATGAAGCTCTTGGGAAAATTGCTGCAATGGGTGCACACGCACTTGTCTATCTCGTCGGCATAGTTGTTGTTCCAGTCCAAGAAGCCGGGGACCTGCCCGGACGCGAGCAACAGCGCGTACATCGAAACCGCACCGGCCACGTCCACCTCACAGGCGCTGGGCAGATGTTTCTCGCCCATCAGGCTCATGGACAGACAGGTGGCGCAGCCGTAATTGTCCTGTATGGACGTCCAGCACTGAATGGCGCTGGCGTCCAGTTCGTTCTCCGCCATCCACTGCTCGATCGCCACCGAAAGTTTGGCCTGTTTCAAAACGTTCTGCCCGTCGACGTGTGGTGGGATCGTCCCATAGTCTCTGATCTGTGCGAGCTTCTTCTTGACGGTCGCTGCCTTGTCGTCGAGCTGCCGGGCCCGGCCGATGATCTCCGACAGATCGACCGGCACCACGGTGATTCCCGCCTCCTGAAACAACTTTTCGCTGAAGCGCACGGTCTGAAACGCTGCCGGCCGAGCACCGATGGCGCCGACGCGGGCGCCGCGCAAGCCCCGGACAACGCGGCAGACGCGGGCAAAGAAATCCAGATCCGCACCGAAGGCATCGCTGTCAATGTCGCATGTATGGTCACGCGTGTCGGTAAACGGAATACCATATTGATACAGGTTGCTGCAAACCGAGAGCTTACCACAGAAAGCGTCGCGCCTGCCCGAGACATCGACGGCATCCAGCGTATCGGCGCACGCCTGCACCAGCACCGGAGCGTCCAGTTGGGCCAGCTCGAGGGTTTGAACGACACCCAGCTCATCACCGAAATTGGGAAGCACAACAATGACCCCGTCGATTCGATCTCGCTGCTGCCGGAACAACGCGGCGCACTTTTTGGCATCGGCGCGTGTTTCAATGGCACCGTGGGAAGTAGCCGTCTTGGGAAGAATCACGTGCGCATGGCCCTGGGCTTTGAGCCTGGCCAACACCTGTCTGCGCCCCTCCTGGGCCAGCCGGGAGTTGAAGAAGCCTCGCGTCCCTACGATGACGCCAAATGTCACTTTCTTGCGGAGTACACTCATGGCCGTTTCCTCGGTCGATATTGTTCTGTTATTCCTTTGCGTTGAGCCTGTCGACAACCACGGCCAACAGGATGACAAACCCTTTGATCACCGTCTGCCAGAAGGGATCGACGCCCATGATTACCAATCCACTATTGAGTACACCGATGATCAAGGCGCCCAGGACGGTGCCGAGAACCGACCCCTTACCTCCCGACAGCGAGGTGCCTCCGATCACCACGGCGGCGATGGAATCGAGCTCGAATCCCTCGCCCGCAATCGGGGTGGCGGAGTTCAGCCTCGACGTCACGATCAAGCCGCCGACGGCCGACAGTGCGCCCGCGATGGTATAGACCATAAGCTTGACCCGCTTGACGTTGACGCCGGAGAGTTGGGCTGCGGCCTCGTTACCGCCCACCGCGTAGATGTAGCGTCCGAACCGCGTCCTCTTGAGCAGCACAGCGACAGCCACGACAATCCCGGCAGCGATCCACACCTGGTTCGGTATGCCCAGCAACCGTCCCGACCCGATGCTCACGAAGGCCTCGCCCAGACCGGTGATCGCTTCGCCCCCCGTGTACAACTTCGTCAGTCCCCGGGCGATGGTCAGCATGGCCAGTGTCGCTACAAAGGGCGGGACCTTGAACCGCGTGATCGCCACCCCGTTGAACAAGCCCAGGAACGCTCCGGCCAGAATGCCGATGAGGATGGCGGCCGGAGCCTGATAGCCGATGTAAAGGTCCAACGCCTCCAACTGCGTGCCAAACTTGAGCAGACCGGCCATAATCGCCCCGCTCAACGCCAGGATCGAGCCGACCGACAAATCGAACCCACCGGTCAGGATGACCAGCGTCATGCCGACCGACAGGCAGGTGTTGACCGAGATTTGCCTCATCACGGTCCAGAGGTTGTCCACCGAGAGGAAACCGTCGGCGAAGATGCTGAATGCCAGGACCATCAGCAACAGCGCAACGAGCGAGCGGAAACGCGAAGCAATCGCTCTATAATCTGTTCGTTCCAGCATCCTCTGGTTCCTTACAAAACCGCGTCCGGTCAAGACGCGGAGAGACTCCGGGGCAGCGCCGCCTTCAAAATAGACTCTTCCGTCGCCGTCGCACGCGGGAATTCCGCGGTCTGTCGGCCCTCGGACAGCACGATGATCCTGTCGGCAATGGTCATGATCTCGGGCAGTTCCGAGGAGCTCATGACGATGGCCAGCCCCGCGGCGGCCAACTCACTGATGAGCTTGTAGATCTCGTTCTTGGCATTGACGTCGATCCCCCTCGTCGGCTCGTCGAGCAGCAACACTTTCGGCTTCGTGGCCAGCCACTTGGCAATGACGACCTTCTGCTGGTTCCCGCCGCTGAGGTTCTTGACGGACTGCCTCTGCGAGGCAGTCTTGATGCGCAGGCGATTCGCGTAATCGGCGGCCAGGATCCGCTCCCGGCGCTCGCTGAGGAATCCGCAGCGTTCCACCGCCGCGATGCTGGCCAGACTGATGTTGGCAGTCACGGACATGTCCAGGATCAGCCCTTGCAGCTTGCGGTCTTCCGGCACCAGGGCCAGCCCGGCCTCTATGGCGTCGAGCGGCGAGGATGCGTGCAACTCCGCGCCGCCCAGCGACATCCGCCCGGTTGAGCTCTGCGCGTGCAATCCGAAAATCGTCTCGAACAACTCGGTGCGGCCCGCGCCCATGAGGCCGAACAGACCCAGCACTTCACCGCGGTGGACGGAGAAACTGATGTCACGCACCAGGTAGTCGCCTGGTCGATCCGGATGATCGAGTCGAATGCCCTCGACGCGCAAGGCTTCGGTTCCACGGGCCACTTCGGCCTTGGCGAAGAACTCGTCCACATCCCTGCCGACCATCATGCGGACGATATCGTCGTGGCTCAACTCCCGGCACGCTCTGGACCCGACGGTCCGGCCATCCCGCATCACGGTGATCCGGTCGGCAATACGGGACACCTCGTCCAGCTTATGGCTGATGTAGACCACGGCGACGCCACGCTGCGTCAGCGACGCGATCAAGCGGAACAGCACCTCCACTTCGCGCTCGCTGATCGCCGAGGTCGGCTCGTCCATGATGATGACGCGGGCGTCCAGGGCCAGGGCCTTGGCAATCTCGACGATCTGCTGCTGGCCGACGCGCAATTCACTGACGCTGCGGCGCGGATCGACGTGGAGGTCCAACTTATCCAGAAGCGTTCCGGCCTCGTCGTACATCTTCCTGAAATCGATCAGCCCCAGCGGATTGAGAAACTCCCGGCCCAGGAAAACGTTCTCGGCAATGCTCAACTGAGCAATCAGATTCAGCTCCTGATGGATGATCGCAATCCCGGCTTCCTGGGCCTGCCTCGGATTGGCGAAAGCCACCTCTCGGCCGGCCAGCAGAACGCGGCCCTCGTAGTCCCGGTGCACACCCGCCAGGACCTTCATGAGCGTGGACTTGCCGGCCCCGTTTTCCCCCACCACCGCGTGGACCTGGCCCGCCTGAATGCTGAGGTGCGCCCCGTCGAGCGCCTTGATACCGCCGAAGCGCTTGGTGATGCCCTCGGCGGCCAGAACGACCTCATTGTGTTCCACTGCAACCATACGCACGGAAGAAAGCCAGGGGCTATTTCAGATCCAGTCGAACGGGGACCATCTTCAGAAGATGATGGGCGGGAGTCGACTCGCCACCGTCGAGACGGCCTCCGAACGGGATCTCCTGAGTGGCCTCCTCCGCCACCTCGGCGGCCCCGACGAAACGAACCGTCATTCCCACCCCGGGTCGCTGGTCCAGGAAGGGCTTGATGACCTCCTGAACGACGATCTTATTGATCTCGAAGCTGATCTTGTTGAACTTCATGGTGTCCGAGAAAGCGCTAACGTCGACGAGACCGGAAGCATCCCGGACGGCATTGCCTGAAATATAGGAGCCGGCACAAATCAGAATCTCCGGCGCCGACTCCGGATCGGCCACACTGACGCGCAGCCCGCCTTTGCCCAGCGCGACAATCTGGCCCTCGCCTTGGAGTAGATAGGCATGCACCCGGCTCTGGCCCAGAGTCCGGCCGTGGCGGACCGCCGTCGCCATGTCCCCGTTGAAAAGGTCGATCATCTGCCGGGCGTTCAGCGCCGTTTCCAACACGGTTTCCAGTCGCTGGCCCCAGAAGTCGCGTGCATACTGCGCCGGATCGAAACGTTCGGCTCGTTCCTCGGCCCGTTTGGCCTCCAGACTGCGAAACTCCACCGAGCTGCCCAATACCAGCAGTAACGCTGCCAGAAAGACGGCATAGAATATGGTTCTGCGCTTCATTCGCTTGAACGCTCTGATCGCTACTCACTCCGCCCGTAGGCCGTATATCTGTCGATGTTCTCCTGGGTCACCAACTCGACTGCGACGGGCACCTTCTGGGGGAAGTCCCGTTTGCCCTTGAGGTACTGGTCGGCATACTCGGCCGCCGTCTGGGCCATGGTCTTGGGGAACTGCATCCCTGTGGCCACGATGTCACCGGTACGGATCGCTTCGATGACGTCTTTGGCGCCGTCAAAGCCGAACACCATCACCTGCTCGGCCTTGCCGGCCGTGGCAAGAGCACGGTAGGCCCCCATCGCCATTGCATCGTTGCCGCAGAAGACCGCGTTGATGTCGGGGTGCGCCTGCAGGATCGAGTCCATCACCTCCATGGCCTTGGTACGATCGAAGTCCGCTGTCTGCTGGGCGACCATCTTCAACTCTGGGTAGTTGTCCACCACACTGTGAAAGCCATCGGAACGGTTGCGCGTGTTGTTGTCACCGAGCAGCCCCAGCAACTCGACGTAGGTGCCCTTCTCGCCCAGCTTCTGGACGAAGTACTCACCGAGGGCGACACAACCGGTGAAACTGTCGGAGAGAATCTGGCTGATCGCCACGTCATTGGCGGATATCTCCCGGTCCATGCAGAACGTCGGTATGCCGGCGTCTTTGGCGCGTTTGACGCTGGCGATGGACCCTTCGGCATCCGTCGGGTTGAAAAGGATGGGCGCGTACTTGCCGTAGATGATCGTGTCGAAGTGGCTCGCTTCGGTCGCCGGGGAGTTCTGCGAATCGAATACGTCAACGTCGTAGCCCAACGCCTCGGCCTTCGCCTGGGCCGCGTCCTTGAGAACCACGAACCAGGGGTTGTTCAAGGTAGACACGACCACGGCGACCTTCTGACTCGCCTCTGAGGACGGCTCTTTGCTGCAACCGCTCACTGACAAGGTCACCAATGCGACCGCCCCCAACAGAATAGACAGCCTCTTTCCCATGCTTGGCTCCTTACCTTCTCTGAATGGACGTGACCATTGTAGGACAGAGTATCCGGCGACGCAAACGGCACTGACTCCAAGCCCTTCATTTGTCCCGCTGGCACCGGCGAATCGCCTCCAGCGACAGGGCACCGCGCGTTCCCAGCTGGCTCGCGTAGATCTGAAGCCCGCGAATCTGCCCGCGGAACTGGCGGTCCAGCCCGGCGCCTTGCAGCGTCTTGTTGAAGTTCCCAATGACCAGATGCCCGCTGCCCTGGCCCACCGGTCCGTTGCTGTAGTTGGTCATGCGGTCCGGTTCGGCCGGGGTGTTCTCGTCGCCAAAGTACCAGCAGGTATTGTCTTTGCTCTTCGTCGCATCGTAAGTGACGGCGAAGAAGATCCACTTGCCAATCTGGACCTTGCCTTTAGAACTGTCGTTGCGGATACCATCGGGCCATTCGTTGACCGCGAGCCGCATCGTCCCGTCGGCGTGATGGACGAGATCCAGGCCCGAATGATCGCGCTGGAGACTGAAGAGAATGCGGTTGCCACCGGAGCCGACCTGCACACTGGAAGCCTTGAGCCATCCCATGATCGTCAATGACCGCACGCCTTCCAGCTCCGTGATCGGCTCATCGCCCATCTGGATCCAGGTGAACGGCTCGCCGGAACCGAGATCGTACGCGCCATCGTTCGACCGAGTGACTTGGCCGCCATGCAATGTCACGTCGGGATCGTCACCATCAACGAAACCAAATCGTATCACAGGATCAGTCGAGTTTCGATCGACAAGAATCGGGAGCGTGGTGCCACCGGAGGCTCCACTCTCATCGGTGACCGTCAGCGTAACCGCGTACACCCCTGGTTCGTCAAAGGTGTGAATCGGAGAGCGCTGCGTCGAACGGGTGGCATCTCCGAAATCCCAGCGGCACTGCCCTGTCCACGGCGTTGAGAACCGAACGGTCATCGGAGCAATGCCTTCGGTTTGGTCGGCCGAAGCGCTCGCCTCGGGGCGAATGTTCTCACCCGGAGCGTAGCGCGTCAGTTGGATGGCGTATCCTTCCTTCGGAGGCGTGAAGCGGAACTGGCCCGCACGGGCGGTACCGATCGGCAGGGTCTTCATCTGCCACGTGTCGATGCCGTCCACTTTGTACGGCCGCCCCTCGGGCAAAACGAGTTCCACTTCTCTCTTGCCGGCAAAGTATATCAGGTAGCACTTGCCCGGCTGAGCCAGCATGCAAACGTCCGGATGATGGCTGAAATCCGGCTCCATCTCCTGATAGGGCAACGCCTCGATGATGTCCTTCATGAACTGAATCCGG
>CP070782.1:26201-32727 GCA_020346325.1 Phycisphaerales bacterium | reverse complement strand
TGACATCGATCAGATCTGCGATCATCTCGGCGTAATGCACGAGGGCCGCATGATTTTCACCGGCTCGCTGCAGGAGATGAAACAACGTCTGTGCCGGCACGATTTTACTCTGGAGTTGGAAGGCCCCGCCGACGACGTGCAGGTTCTCGCTCAGAAAGTCGCAGCTATCAAAGGTATCGACGCCCACGCCGATCCGAGCGCGCCGGGATTGCTCGTGCGCGTTGCCGATGATTGCAGCAGGTCGCGAGCGCTTGCCGAGGTGCTGGGACTCGTCGACGCGAGCAATTTGGCGCTCCAGGCCATTCATTCTGGCCAAAACGCAACCGAGAACGCTTATCTGCAACTGCTCCAGGAGGACGAAGCCCATGGGTTCCAAAGATAAGAGTTCAACACTCGGCACGCGGATGATGCCTTACATGGCCATCCTTCGGCACGACTTGCGGACCCTTCGCGCCAGCCGCTTGGTCCGTCTCTGGCTCGGGGCCACTGCGCTGCTGACGTTTCTGCTGACCGGTTCGAATTGGGCGAACTTTCAGGACGGCACACTTATCGCGTCACTGTTGTTCCCTTACCTGGTCTTCCCCTGGTTTTTCGTCGTTGTCGTGCTCGGTGTCACTCCCGTCTCCGGCGCGCAGACCGAGACGCTTGCCGACGGAATCCTCAGCAGGCCCGTGAGCCGGCTGGAGTTTCTGCTCGCCACATGGTCGGCCCGAGTCGCGCTCGTGTTCGGTGTGTACCTGGTGGTAACGGTTCCAGCAATCGTTCTGATAGTGCTCGCGAAGCGTCCCGTGCCGGATGACACCGTGACCGTCTATGGAATTGTCACCTCACTTGCTGTCGTCGGGCTTGTGCTGGCCTTTCTTGTCTCACTTGGGTTTCTCGCCGGGACGCTGCTACGAAAGCCGCTGCTCGCGGTAGTCGTGCTGATCTTCATCTGGTACCCGATAGGCCTGATTCTGAGCATCTTCTCGTTGGAGGAGTTCTCACCCATCAGTCTGAACCGGGCGATCTCCACACAGCTTCGCCAATCCTGGCGGCAAACTTACGACACGGACAAGGCAGATCCCGACGACGCCTATGTGTTCACCGATCAGATGTCCAACTTCTTCAAGGTTCTCTCCGGCGAGCCGTCTGAGCCGAAAGCAGACAGGCCCGACTTCTTTGAGGGCCAGAAGTTCGACGATTTCTCCCTGTTGCGAGTTATCCTGGGATACGGCCTGCCAACTCTCGCAGCGGTCTTGCTGTCGGCTCTATGTTTCCACTGGCGCGATCTGTGACGCTCGGCAACGAGCATGCGTCTTGATTGCCGATCCTGCCAAACGTATAATACTGCTATGGGTGAACGCAGGGGATTCACGTTAATAGAACTTCTCGTCGTTATTGCAATAATCGCGCTGCTGCTGGCGATACTGATGCCCGCCCTGTCGCGAGTGAAGAAGCAGGCCAAAGCGACTGCATGCCAGATGAATCTCCATCACTGGGCCGTCATCTGGTCGATGTATACCGGCGACAACGACGGCTCCTTCCCCGACGGCGTCCGCAACGTTGACGGCAAGCAGGTCGGCCACTGGCTCTTCGCCGCCGAGCCGTACTACAAGGACGAGGCGATACGCTGGTGTCCGATGGCTTACAAGCAGTGGGGCCAGGCTCAGAATCCGTTCGTCGCGTGGGAAGCCACCAACGTCGGCGGCGGCGCCGGATTCTATACCAGCTACGGCATAAACAACTGGCTCTATCATCCCAGAGGCGCGGCCCTGTGGGGGTACGAAGCCGAAAACCACTGGAAGAGCGCCAATGTTCAGGGCACCGACAGGATACCGCTGTTTCTCGACTGCTTCTACCTCGGGGGCCACCCGCGGCACACCAACGACCCTCCCGAGTTCAACGGCCAGACGCAAAACGCCGGGCCTATATGCATGCGGCGTTTCTGCATTGACCGCCACGATGGGGTGACGAACATGGTATTCCTGAACTTCTCCGTCAGAAAGGTCGGGATCAAGGAACTGTGGAAACTCAAGTGGCATCGTGAGTTCAACACCAACGGCCCCTGGACAAAAGCGGGCGGCGCCCAGCCGATGGACTGGCCCGAGTGGATGAGAAAATTCAAGGACTACTAGCGCCAACACAAAAGTGCTATAATCACCATCTACTCAAAATACCAAAATTCTTGTGTGTACAACTCAGAAAGGTGAAGGACTATGCACAGTGCAAAGAAATCATCCGTAGGGGCGACCCTATGTGTTCGCTCTGGTGAACGCCTCCGAAAAGGGCGGGCACACAGGCCCGCCCCTACTGCAGCCACAATCGGTAGGATAGGCAACTTGTTGCCCATGCTGCTAATTGGCGTATGCTCCGCATGGGCAACAAGTTGCCCATCCTACAATCTGATGAGCCCATTGACTGCAACGATCCTGACCGCACAAGCCGGGACTAATGCCATGGCTCGCAAACTCGTCGATATGGGCGGCGTCGACCGGGGTATCTGCGCCGTCATCGGTGGCCCGCGTGATTTGCCCGTGCAAATTGCGCAGTGCAGCAACCTGCTCGTGCACGTGCGCGAGCCGGATCCCAGTGTGGTGGCAATACAAAGACGCCTGGCAGAAGAGGCTGGCCTTGGTATAGACCGGCTTGTCGTTGAGCACGGCACTTTGAAGAGGCTGCCCTATGCCGACAACATGGTCGACGTGGTCGTTGCAACACGTGCTGATGCCGGTACGCTGTCTCGGCTGAGCGTCTCCGAAGTACTCCGCGTGCTGACGCCCGAAGGAACGGCGATCATCGGGACAACAGGCGGGACCACCGAACGGCAGGTTCGGCGCTGGGTCGAAGCGGACAAGGCCGAGGGCATCAAGATCAGACAAACCGACGGCGGAGTATGGCTGCGCTTTTCAAAGCCTGTGCAGGCCGGCGTCGATGATTGGTCGCACTGGGAGCACTCCCCTGATAACAACCCCGTCTCGACCGATCAGGTCATCAAGGCGCCGTATATGACACAGTTCCTGGCCGAGCCGTACTACATCTGTATGCCTGCAATCACGACCGCGGCCGGCGGCAGGACCTTCCTGGCAACGGGGCACATCGCCCACCACGTGCGCGAATGGGACATGGTCAACAAGCTGATCGCCCGCAACGGCTACAACGGCACCGTGCTCTGGCAGCGCGACCTTCCCGACGGTTACCTCGCGCACCGGTCGGCGTTTGTCGCCGCCAAAGATACATTCTACATGCTCGACGGCGACGGCTGCCTCATGCTCGACGCGCGGACAGGCACCGAAAAGGGACGGATTCAAATCCCCGGCCTCGAAGGGGACTGGAAGTGGATGGCGATGAAGGACGGCATCCTCTACGCAATGGCCGGCGACAAGGGAGGCCAGGCCAAAGTCATCAAGGGAGACCGCAACTTCGGCGGCTGGAGCTGGGCCGATCTGAGCGAGGGATACTATGCTAAGCCTCGAGTCCCGTGGGGGTTCGGCAACAAAGTAGCGGCGTACGAACTCGACGACAAGCGCGTGCTCTGGGAGCACACCGAAGACGCCCCGATCGACTCGCGCGCACTTGCAATACGGGGCAACAAGCTCTTTCTGTATTGCCCGACGAGTCATCTGCGCAGCTTGAACACCGAGACGGGCGACACCGAGTGGACCAATAGTAGCTACCAGACCCTGAACCTCATCGAGGAGCCCGGACGCGGGCTGACCTCGACGCCCGGTTTCCGCAGCGCTTGTATCGCCGTAGCAGGTCCCGAGGCGCTGATAATCCAGGGGCAGACACGCATGAATGTGATAGCCCTGTCTCCCAAAAACGGCGAGCTGCTGTGGCAGAAGAAGAAAATTACCAACAATCCGAATGCAATCTTCCTCGGCGATCAGGTCGTGCTCGGCGTCGGGCCAGGGAGCCAGCACGTGGCTATCGATCCGGTCTCGGGCGACGTGCAAGATAATTACAAATTCCGCAAGGCCGCCTGCACGCGTCTGACGGCTACTCCCGATTCGCTGTTCGTTCGCGGCGAGGGGACGCTCCGTTTCGACCGGGCGAGCAAGAAAGTCCTGATCGACGGAGGGGTCAGGCCCGCCTGCAACGACGGCGCGCTTCCGGCCAACGGCATGCTCTACATCGGCCCCTGGGCCTGCGACTGCAACCTCTCGCTGATAGGAGCGATGGCTAAATGCTCGGCGGGAGACTTCAGATTCGACCACGTCGCCACTGAAGCCGAACGGCTGCACACCGAAGCCGACTTCGATAAAGTCGCGCCGCTGGAGATCACGGCGGCCGACTGGCCCACATACCGGGCGGATAATCAGCGCACCAGTTCGACAAGCGCCAGACTGGCACGGCCGAATGCTCCCGAGGGGACACGTCCGGCGCCGTCCTGGACAAACACTCCCAAACAACCGCACATACCGGCCGCCCCGGTCTCGGCGGGCGGACTCGTTTTCGTGGCTGGCCAATGCGGTAAGGTCCGAGCCATCGACGCCCGCACGGGTCAGACCCGCTGGATCTTCGCCACGGGCGGACCGATCAAAGCGCCGCCAACGATCGCCGAATCCCGGGCATACGTCGGCAGCGGTGACGGATATGTCTACGCTCTCGAAGCCGCCACCGGGCGACTGCTCTGGCAATTCCGCGCGGCCCCGGTCGAGCGGCATATCATGGTGTACGGCAATCTCTGCTCGACCTGGCCTGTCAACACGGGAGTGCTCGTCGAAGACGGCGTTGCGTACTTCGCCGCGGGCATCATCGATGGCGACGGCACCTATGTCTACGCCCTCGACGCGAAGACCGGCAGGATCAAATGGCAGAACAACACGTCTGGCCACCTCAACGCCGAGCTGCGCAAAGGCGTCTCAGCCCAAGGCAATCTCTCGCTCCTGGGCGGTCAACTGCTGATGGCCGGCGGCAACCAGGTTAGCCCGGCACGCTTTGACATCAGGACCGGCGAGTGCCTCAACCAGAGCTTCGCCCAGGGCAATCCCAAGGCCAATCACGGCAAGTTTGTCGGAGTCTTTCTCGGCGACCACGAAATCGCCGGCGGCAGGGCACTCTACGCATCCGCTGAGAACGTAGCCAACAAGGACAGCTTCGTCGTCCATAACGGCAGGCGCTTTGTGCCAATGAACTTCGGAGGTGTCCCGCCGGCCTGGAGCGATCAGACGGTCGCTATGGTGAACTTCCGCGATGGCAAGCTAATCTGCTGCGACGGCGATGAAGCCCGCGAACGAATTGAGAAGGGACTTCCCGCAAGCGCTGCGCCGGCACAACGCCGATGGCTTGGTCTGGCCGATGCTCTCATGCGCGACAACGGCGTCCGATGGACCAGCGACCTGGACCAGAAAGAATTTGAGGTGGTGTCACTTGCCGTCTGTCCGACCTCGGTCGCAGCGGTCGTGAAGTTCCAAGTCCGGGCCCGCGCCCATCCCGAGTGGTTCCTGGTCGCATTCAATTCGCAGAACGGCACGCCTTACTGGTTCTGGCGCTACCCGTTGCAGTCCACACCCTTGCCTGGCGGGCTGCTGGCCGGCAGAGACGGTCAGATCGTCGTGGCAATGCTCAACGGCACCGTTAGAAGCTTCGGCCCGCAGCGACCGCGCCAGGCCCAGCCGGACAGAGTTCCAGCTGCGCGTCCGGGAGCGGCACGAGACTGACAACTGCAGCAGTAGAGTGTGCAATTTGTTGCACACGCGAACTTGTTATTAGAGCAGAACGTCGTGCGCTTGACGCTGCGAATCGCGTCGACTACAATCACCGCCGTTGTGTTTGAACAGTTCCACGTCTCTCTACCGAAAGGACAAGGCTAATGAACACCAACTTTCTCGGCACACAAACGACAAGAAATCTGTGCATGGCCTTGCTTGCAGTCTGTGCGTGCGCGGCAGGAGTTCATGCCCAAGACCTGCCCGCCAGCGTCTGGAGCGTGCGCGATTTCGGCGCCGTCGGTGACGGCAAGACCGACGACACCGCCGCATTTCAAAAGGCCCTTGACGCCGCCGCCGAAGCCGAGGGCGGAGTCGTTCACGCTCCTCGCGGAAACTACCTGTTCAAGGGCCATTTGAACGTGCCCGCCGCAGTCACGCTCGCTGGGCTCTGGCAGTCCGTGCCGGCACACAATGGCATCCGTGATCCCGGGCTCCCAAAACCGACCGACGACGGCACCACCTTTCTGGTGACAGAGAGCGCCGGCAACGAGGACGGACCGGCATTCATTACCCTCAACACTAACAGCACTCTCAAGGGTGTCGTACTGTACTACCCCGAGCAAAACGTTGACGATGTACCGAAGCCATACCCCTGGGCTATCGCCATGCGCGGCAAGAACCCCGCCGTACTCGCGGTTGAGATGCTCAACCCGTTCAACGGGATCGACGCCACGCGCAACGAGCGTCACCTGATTCGCGACGTACACGGCCAGCCCATCCGGCGAGGCGTCCTGGTCGACGCGATCTACGACATCGGCCGGATCGAGAACGTCCACTTCAATCCCTGGTGGAGCATGAAACCGAAACTGTTCCAATGGCAGATGAAGAACGGT
>CP070782.1:22467-26101 GCA_020346325.1 Phycisphaerales bacterium | reverse complement strand
GGGCCAGAAACGCGGGTCCGGCGAAAAACAAAGCCAATTTCCGGGGCCGGGGTGCCCGTGCCCGGCGCTTCGACGGCGACGCTCGTTACCTTGCAGCCAGACAGCACCACCGGAGAGAAAGCCGAACTGCTCTTTGACAATCACCAAATGACGATCGACGTCACCGAACGCCCCGTCTTCATCGCCGTGCGTTGAGTCCGGTCCGTTCCGTGACGCCGAGGCCGGGGCGGTCGGGCAGGATAAGGCGGCCGTGGTCGACGGTGACGCCGTTGAAGGGGTCGTTGGCGATCAGGAGGTTGCCATCCAGGTCGGCATAGTCGACTGAGGGACTGAGATGAGCGGCGGCGGTGATGGCAATGGAACTCGCAATCATGCAGCCCAGCATCACCTTCATGTCCAACGCGCGGGCGATGTGGATCATATGCAGCGCCTCCTGAATGCCACCGGCCTTCATCAGCTTGATGTTGATCCCGTCGTAGGCAGTCGCTAGTTCGGGAATGTCGGCCGCACGTTTGACGGCTTCGTCGGCGATGATCGGCATCTCCACCCGCTCGCGCAGCCAAGCGGTCCCATCCAGCATGGCGGCCGGCATGGGCTGCTCGACCAGCTCGACGTTCAGCGTTTCGAGCCACTGGATTCTTTCCAGCGCTTCGTGTTTGTCCTTCCAGCCTTCATTGGCATCGACGCGGAGCGGCACATCCGTGACATCGCGCACGGCCCGCAGGATCTCGGCGTCGTTATCGAGGCCGACCTTGATCTTCAGGATAGGAAACACGGCCGCTTCTGCCACTTTGCGGCGGACGACATCGGGCGCGTCGATACCGATCGAGAACGACGTCACGGGCGTCTGCGTCCCATCCAGGCCAAAGAGGCGATAGAGCGGGACGTCGAGTTTCTTTCCGACCCAGTCCAACAGCGCCATATCCAGGGCTGCCCCGGCGCACGTCTGGTTTTCCGTGATGGGCTCCCAGTACCGTCGCATGGTGGCATAGGCCAGCCAGTCGCCTGTTTCGAATACGATTCTGGCTTGGTCCAAAACCGCCGTCGTCTTCTCGGCATTCTCGCGGTAACGGATGTTCGGCGCGGCCTCGCCCCAGCCGACCAGCCCGTCGCGCTCGATCTGGACAAAGACGTTGTGCTTACAGTCGCTGGAATTCCGCGCGATCGTCCAGGTGTGCTGCAGATCGAGTTGTCTCGTGGTCACGATCATTTCAACGGGGTCCATTGTTTGCGGCGATTATGGCCTTTCGTCTGGCGCGTGACAAGGTTCTTCTTCTCGTCGGGCCTCAGGCGGGTTACAATCGCGGGCGATGCCAAAGAAAGGAACGCCGATGAACCGTAGAGACTTCGTGAAGCGAACTGCTGCGGGCCTGCTCGCCTCGACGGCGCTGGTGCGACCGGCGCGAGCGAGAGCAGCATCGCAGGCACGGCCCAATATTCTCTTCATCTTCATCGACGACATGGGCTACGCCGACCCGAGTTGCTTCGGCAATCCGAAGATGAAGACGCCGGCCATCGACCGGCTGGCGCAGGAAGGAATGCGGCTGACCAATTTCTATGTCAATTCCCCCATCTGCTCGCCCTCGCGTGTGGCCGTGATGACGGGCCAGTACCCGGCGCGCTGGAAGATCCATTCCTATCTGGCGGCGCGGAGGGCCAACCGGCAGCGACACATGCCCGACTGGCTCGACCCGCGAGCGCCGACGACCGCTCGCATCCTGAAGCAGGCCGGCTATGCCACCGCCCACTTCGGCAAGTGGCACATCGGGGGCGGTCGTGACGTGGGCGATGCGCCGCTACCGCAGGCGTACGGCTTCGACGAATCGCTGGTCTCGTTCGAAGGACTGGGCGACCGCGTGCTGTTTTCGAGGAAAGGCCTCTCCGGCCAGAGCGCCGCCCTGGGCCGGGGCGAGATCCGTTTCATCCCCAAGCATCAGAGTACCGAAGTCTACGTAGACCGAACGATCGCGTTTATGGAGAAGCATCGCGAGACGCCCTTCTACATCGAACTGTTTCCCAATGACGTGCACGACGCGCACCTGCCCAGGCCGGAGACCGTGGAGAGATGGAAGCGCGTGACAGACAATCCGTTCGAGCAGAAGTTCTTCGCCGTGCTGGACGAGTTGGACCGGCAGATCGGGCGCGTGGTGGATGCGGTGGACGAACTCGGCCTGGCGGAGCGAACGCTGATTGTCTTCACCAGTGACAACGGACCGACGGACTGGCCCAGCTACTACCAGCAGGGTCACACGCCGCCCGGCTTCACGGGGCCGTTCTATGGCCGCAAGTGGAGCCTGTACGAAGGCGGCATCCGCATGCCCTTCATCGTTCGCTGGAAAGGCACGATTCCTGCCGGACAGACAAACGCGACGAGCATCATGTGCGGCATCGACCTGTCCCCCACTTTCTGTCACGTTGCGGGCGTACCGGTACCAAGCCCAGTCAAACACGATGGCGAGAACATGGCGGACGCCCTGCTGGGTAAGCCCGCGCAGCGCGCGAACGCGATCTTCTGGCAATACGGCCGGCCTTACACGAATCTGCTGCCCGGCAATCCGGAGTTCATCAGCCCATCCTTGGCCGTGCGCGACGGTGACTGGAAGTTGCTGATCGAGCCGGATGGCTCGAACGCGCAGCTCTACAACCTTGCCAACGATCCGGGCGAGAAGACGAACCTGCTGACCGCGCATCCCGACAAGGCGAAAGATCTCTGGCGAAAGCTGCGCCGATGGGCGGACTCCGCCGGCTTTGAAACAGGGCCCGGCGATCCTATCTGATCGCGACGGTTACGCCTTCCGGATCATTGGGGAATTTCAGGAGCGCCGCGTCCCCCGCTCGGTCGCACGTCACATCGACCGCCTCGCCCTGGGCGTTCGTAGCCATGACCTGGATCGATCCGGTCGCAGGGAGAAAGACGCGGGCGACGGCAGGCGTTTCGGCCGGGCCGCGCAAGGTGAAACGCAGGACGCCGTCACAACATTCGGAGGAGACGATTCGATGCGTCGCATGCAGCAGGGCCGGCTTATCGCCCTGCATCATCGGGGCGACATCCCGATAGAGACCGCTGCTACCCGGTTTCAATGCAACAGCCTCTCGGAGGTTGAGGTTGGGATCGAAGAGATCGATCAAGGGACCGCGCAGACGCAGGCTCTCGGTCTCGGCGTGTGCGATGATGAATGGGCCGCGCTGGAGGCAGAACGCTCCGGACTCGACTGGCTTCTCCTGACCCGCCTTCTGCAATGCCAGCCGGACCAGCGGGAGATAGGTTTCCTCGGCCGCCTCGGGCTGGGCGAATCGCATGGGCGAGGTCGAGTTGCGCAGAACCCAGCCGTCGCCAACGGGAAATGTCCCGTCCTCGGCTGGGGTGTCGCCCAATTCGTCGAGCAGCGCGCGGAGCGCCGTGTCGGTGCCGCGTCGGCGCCACCAGGAGTCGGGCCAGGCGTCGAGCGCATCGCCATCCTGGCCGAGGAGAACGAGGACGCCACCAGCCCTGACCCAGTCGACCAGCGCCGTGTGCATCTTCGCCTCGGCCGGCTTGAAGTTCTCGTAGGACAGGACGATCACGCCGAAACGTGACAGGTAGTTGGGCTCGCCGGCCCGTTCCAGGACGAACGACGAGACGGGAATTCCGCGC
>CP070782.1:19473-22367 GCA_020346325.1 Phycisphaerales bacterium | reverse complement strand
GTCCTACTGCGAAGGGGCCTTTGAGCAACAGTACATTGGCGATGTTCAGATGGTCTTTGCCAAGCCGCTGTATCGCCAATCCGGGCCCTCGAAATCGGACGACCCCGGGGCTTCAGAAAAAGGGGAAGTAAGGCCATCGTGAAAACGCTGCTCTATGTTGTCGGTGAGACCGTTGGGTGGTTCGCGTGCATCCTCGGGGCCGCGCATCACAGACATTGGTTGGGTGCGCTCGCGGTGATGGGATTGCTCGGACTGCACTTCGTCACACGAGGCGAGCGGTCTGCCCGCCGCATACTCATGATCATGTTGATGTCGGTCCTCTTCGGCTTTTGCTTCGATTCGCTGCTGATCCTGGGTGGGGTGTACGCGCCGGCGCGTTGGCTGATCCCCTCCCCATTCGCAACGATCTGGCTCATGGCGCTCTGGGCCAATTTCAGCTTGATCGTGGACGTGCCGTTGCGGTGGCTCCAGCAACACCTTGTGGTCGCGGCTGTCTTCGGGGGTGTCTTCGGTCCGTTTGCCTACCTGGGCGGCCAGCGGTTGGGAGCCATCCAAATCGGAGAACCGGCGTCTTTCAATATCGCCGTACTGACTGTTGCCTGGGCGTTCGGTTTGGCGCTCCTCATGCTACTGGCGCGGCTCTTGCCCGTCTATCGATCAGGACCAGAGACGCCTGCCGAGGCCTGAGATAGGGATCAAACGGAGCGCTTGTCGAAGAGATAGTGGCTCACGTACCATTCTTTGCCGCCGCGAAAGCCCCAGAGTTCGGCGCAGGCCATGAAGAAGATGCGCCAGCGTTGGAACCACCGCGCGGCCTCGCCGTCGCCGTAGGTCGTCTGTAGAATGGGCAATATGGCATCGCGGCGTTCGTCCATGTTCATGAGCCACGCCTCGGCGGTCCTCTGGTAGTGAGTTCCATTCAGCCGCCAGTGATTCGTGAGGGTTAGATCCTCCTGGAAATAGAGCAGAAGATCGTCAGACGGCATGATGCCGCCGGTGAAGAAGTACTTGCCCATCCAGTCGTCCTCACCCTCGGTTTCGAAGAAGTAGGCATACTCGCGATGGGTGAAGATATGGACGAAGAGCCTCCCGTCGGTCTTGAGCCATCCCGCGATCCGGCCCAGCAGGGTCTTGTAGTTGCGCATGTGCTCGAACATCTCAATAGACACCGCCCGATCGAAACGTCGCTCCGTATCGAAGGTATTGGCATCGGCCGTGACCACCTCGATGTTCGCCAGCCCTTGTTGCTTTGCCTTTTCGGTGATGAAGTCCCGCTGCAACGTGGAATTCGACACCGAAAGGACACGACAGTTCGGGTAGTGCTCGGCCGTCCAGAGGCCAAACGAACCCCAACCACAGCCCAGATCGAGGACCTCCATGCCGTCGGCGATCCCCGCGCGTTCACAGACTTGTTGCAGGGCTGCCTCCTCCGCTTCGCCCAGAGAGGCGACGCCGTCAGGCCAATAACAGCAACTGTACTTCAAACGCGGGCCCAGCGCCAGTTCCATGAAACCCGGCGGCATCTCGTAGTGCTGTTCGTTCGCCTTGTCCGTAGCGACCGCGACGGGACTGCGCCGCAATTCTTGTACGAGTTCCATCTTCGCCCGCAACTGCTCGGCGGGAGCGCTTCGACGCTCCAGACGCAACCGTTTGCGATCCAGGGCGCGAATGCCCGCCCGCACCGCCGCATCGGGTACCCAGCCTCGTTCCATCATGTCAATCAGACGTTTCATGAGACCTCTCGCTTTGGAAACCAAGGAATGAAGGGACTGGTTGTCCGCTGGTAGCGCTGGTAGTCGTCGCCGCGACTCTGCAACGCCCGCCTTTCCGTATAGGGAATGCCCGTCACCTTGTACAGGAACAGCAGCATGACGATCGGACCCATGAGCGTGACCCATCCGTACGGTGCGCCGATGCCCAGGCCTATGTAAGTGAACCAGTGGATCCATTCGAAAAAGTAGTTGGGGTGCCGGCTGTAACGCCAAAGCCCAATCCGACAAGTCTTGCCCTTGTTCTGCGGGTCAGCCCGAAAACATGCCAGTTGCCGATCTGCCAGTGTTTCACCGCCGACAGCGATCAGCCAGACCACAATCGCCAGCCCATCCAGAGTGCCCAGTGGGGCTTGCCGGTACACGACCGGCAGGAACGGAATGGAGAACATCACCGCCCAGATCGCCTGCACCTGGAAAAAGGCCAGGAAATAGACTGAGGCGTTGTCACCCCAATTCTGCCGGAGCATCTGGTAGCGGCCATCTTCCGGTTTGCCCAGAACGCGGTCAACAAGCAGATAAACGGCCAAGCGCAGGCTCCATAGCCCGGCCAAGGCGGCCAGCAGCACGCGCCGGCCAACGTCGCCCGTCGCTGCGACCGCGTAAAAGACGGCCAGTACTCCTACACCTGCGGCCCACACAAAGTCAACGATGCCGGCATTCTTCGTTCGTCGCTGGACCACATACGCCACCAGCATCGCCACGGCCATCGTCGCCGAGCCGGTTAGAATGACGTGCCAAGGTCGCATAGACCACCATCTTTGCAGATTTCATGATCGCGAGCAACGCAGCCGTCATGCGTTACCCCTAAGGTATAGGGGGCAATTGGACCTTCGGTTCATTTCAGGTCGGGCGCGATATCGCGAATCCAGACTACTGAAGATCCAGGACGACGCGGAATCCCAGATTCGTGCAACGGATGCTCGGACGATCGCGGTAGCGCTGGGCACACCGGCACCCCTTGGGGTAGCTGCTCCAATCACCGCCGCGGAGCACGCAGAATTCGCCGCTTACCGGGCCGGTCGGATCGGTCGCCGGGCCTACTAGGTAGTAGTCCGGGGCATACCAGTCACGGCAGAACTCCAGAACATTGCCGTGCAGATCGTAAAGACCGAAGGCATTGGG
>CP070782.1:11427-19373 GCA_020346325.1 Phycisphaerales bacterium | reverse complement strand
TCACCGGTCCCGCCTGGTTTCCCCCACGTGCTCCCGGAAGCAAAGCCCTGACTGAGGACCGTAGGCGGCGATGACGCCGAATACCAGAGTTGTCGTGAGATGCTCCTTTCAATCAACGTGGATTGCCTGGGTCTCAGGATTCTCTCGACACGCCTTACCATTTCAGGGTATAGAATTCGCTGTATTGAAACCATTGTGGAAACCCCGTACGCGCGGCAGTTTTTTTCAGCGATTTGCTCCGCCAGATGCACGTTCATCGCGGGCACGGCGGTCCGACTCCAGCCGACAAGGTTTTGGCTCGGTCGTCGTCCCAGCCCAACCGTTTGACCCTCTGGTCGAGCCGCAACGGGCCGATGGGATCGGCCCAGAGAGCCCAAAATGGGCGATGGAGGTCGGGAACAGGTCGAGGTCAAGCCCTACGAACAGGCCGGAGAATGAAATGGGAGGCGGTCGGCCGCACGAGCCGGCGCGAGGAAGCGGTACGCAGCATCTGCGTACGAGACCTGGTGTTTACGTCGTGCGCTGATTGTGGAAAGTACTTACAGCCGGTATCGTGTGGTCTTACCGTGTATTATTTCAGCCCCATCAGAGCCGCGGTGACGAAAACGTCCGCGCGCTTGCGTCATTCGGTCCATCCCATCGCGGTGGCCTTCTTGACCAGATCCACCACGTTGTCAACGCCGAGTTTGCGCATGATGCGGCCCCGGTGGACCTCGATGGTTCGCTCGGATCGCTCCAATATGTACGCAATCCTCTTGTTGCTGATCCCCTCCAGGATCAGGCACAGAACGATCCGCTCGGATCGGGTCAGTGGTTTGCCGACCAGAGGATCATGCAAATCCATCTCCTTGAGCAGCGCTGATTCGACGACGTCCAGGAGATTGTCTTCATCCACCGGCTTTTCGATAAAATCGAAAGCCCCGCTCTTGACCGCTCGGACCGATGTCGGAATATCGGCATAGGCCGTCATCATGACCACGGGGATCCAGGGAAAGAGCCTGTTGACTTCGCGCAAGAGTTCCATGCCCCCCTTTTCGGGCATTTTCACATCCGTGACGAGCAAGTCACAGCCCTCGGCGTGGTTTCGCTGGTCATCCTTCAGCGCCTTGAGACAACTGGCCGCATTGTCGAAGCATACGCAGTCGTACTTCGACCGATTCAGCATCGCGCAGACGGCCGCCCTGAGTTCCTCGTCATCATCAACCACGAATATCCGTGCAATTGCATTGTTGCCCATCGCCACTTGTCTCACGCCCAAGCCGAACTCAAAATGCCGGCAAACAACTATCTCATCCGCGACATGCTGTATTCACGGTCCATCCCCGACGACCGCCTCAGAAAAGCCGGCCGCCCCGCCGCTCCGGTCAAATAACCAGCACTATAGGGGTATTATACCACAGATCCCCTCCGCCCGCTAAGATGTTGTTCGTAAGGCGTACAGTGGGCGGCGCGCCCTGGATACGGTGGGACGGTTCCCCTTCGGCAGCTTCTGTCCGATCCGATCCTCGTCAGCAATTGACATCCGACGGCAAGATACGCTTTCAATCTGCCGTCGCTGAGGCGTAGACCTTCAGAAAACTGTCGGAGTAGATCTGCTTGTTCATGAGCATCTCAGCCGTAGCAACCGCGTTCATCAGCGGTTGGTCAAGGACGTCAACAATGGCTGAATCCAGGCCGTGAGAAATGGCCATGGTCAGGAAGATGCGATTGATGAGGCTTCGCTCGGTGGCGCCCTGCGACAGATTGGACAGACCGATGGTCAAATGGGGAGGCGGGTCCGAAAGATAGCGTATCTGATCCATGGCAGCGAGGATGTTGCCCGGCTGAGCCTGGGCATCCGGCACCTTAACCGGCAATACGATTGTGTCGATGAACAGACGCTGCGTGTCGAAACCGCGTTCCATCGCCCTTGAGACGATGTCGGCCGCGATGGCGACGCGAGTGTCAACATCCTGAGGCACGCCGTTCTTATCCATCGTCAGAGCGATGATGCTGGCCTTGGGCCCTGCCGCTTCGGCCATCTCCACATACTTGTCGAAGACCTCTTCGTCGCTCTTCTTGTTTAGAGGCGTGGAATTCAGAACAACCCCGTTCTTGGCGTTGATCACTTTGAGACCCGCTGCAATGACGGCCGGCTTTTGGGAGTCCAGACTCAGCGGCGTCGAGCAAGCCTCCTGGATGGTCTCGACGAGCCATTGCATGGCCCCTTCCTGATCGGCAGCCGCGGTCCCCACATTCACATCCAGGTAGGCTGCACCCGCTTCGGTCTGCTTGATGGCCAGCTCCTGGATCACCTTGGCGTCCTTGTTGGCAATCGCTTCTTTCACGTTCTTGAACATACCATTAATGCGTTCGCCGATCAAAATCATGACCAAGCCCCTTCCAACGTTCTCCTGTCAGTCAAGTCCGTATTACGCTTCGGATGAGCCATTCCACAACTCATCGATGAAGGCCTTCACAGTGGCCACCGCCTTCGGATGCCGCATGCGAATGATGTCGACGCCGGCCTGGAGCAGGCAGACGGCGGTCGCCGCTTCCCACATCGGTCCTCTGTTCTCGGTTGGACCCCACCCCGGTGCCTCGTCCAGTTTTGCCTCTTTGCAGCGCCACGACTCATATCCCACGTCGCAGATAGCCGGCATGGCCATCATCTTGTCGCCGCCCAGGGCTGCCAGGCGCTGGCGTTCCTGGATCGAGTAGGCATACTCAATTCCATATCCCAACCCACCGGTGGACTGAAACGTTACGATGCGCTCCAGGGGAAAGCCCATGTCGGAGACCAGGATATTGACCTGCTTGGCAATGTTGATGTCCAGCGGGGCCTCGGTAATGAGGCAGTGGTCGTCGGCCAGGGCGATAGCGGTCAGGGATTTGTAGTTGTCCTCGGTCACCGTGCCGATGAGGCACCTTTCGCCCTTGGCCGCCCCGCTGACCTTGGGCATGACCTGGTTGTCTTTGTCGTCATTGCCGCTGCCCCACAGCACCAGCGGAACACCGACAGCATTCAGCACGGCCTCGGTCACTCGCACGGCGTGTTCGGCGTCTTTGTCAGCCTTGTCCGGATGAACACCGTCGAATTTCAGGCAGACCAGATCTGCCCCACAGTCCTCGACACACATCTTGGCCCAGTCGGCAGGATCATCGGCCACGCGGTCGAAGGGGCCCAGCAAAACGTCGGGCCAGTCCGCCGGCCGGACGTCAAGCACGTCCATGGCAATGACCGGACGCTCACCGGCATCGGCCGGGGCACCGCCGTACACGACATTCTGGGAGCCGCCCACCACGACCGTGGACGTCCGGGTCCCTCCTTCATCCGGGCCCGTACCCAGCGCGAGGCGCGTGACTGAACCGGTGAAACCGTCTGCAACTTCAGGAATGGGCATCATGAACCTCCAGAGATCATTCTTGCTAACCTGCTGACATCGCTCTCGGGACGCTGGGCCAGCACCTCTTCAACCATCGCCCGCACCGCTGAAAACGCTGCGCTGTCGGCAGGCAGGCTGAACACGCTAGCGCCCCGTTTGGACGCGTCCAGAACCAAGGGGTCCTCGGGCACCCTCCCCAGTACGGAAAACTCGCCTTCCTCCTCCCCGCCGGTAGGTTCGGCACTCGTCTTGTTCCACAGGATCCCGACTTTCCCCACGCTGATGGGCAGACGCCGAGTGAGCCCGCAAATCCGTCTGGCCGTGATCTTCCCGACCTCGGTCGGCTCAGAAACCACACAGAGGAAATCCACGTTGTTGGTCGTGCGCCGGGAGAGATGCTCCATGCCCGCCTCGTTGTCCACGACCACGAAGGGATACTTCGCGCTGGCCTGATCGAGCACCTTGCGCAGCATGTTGTTGACGGCACAGTAGCAGGAAGGCCCCTCCGGCTGCCCCATGGTGACCAGATCGAAACCCTGCGCTTCGGTGATGGCTCGCTGGAGACCGTACTCGAACGAACGCATCCGATCCATGCCGGCCTCGTTGGTCGGCTTGTTCCGCGCCTGCTCTCTCAGTTCAGCCACCGTGGTGTCCGGCTCGACCCCCAGCGCCATGGCCAAACACGAATTGGGATCGGCGTCGATACAGAGTACACCCTGCTGGCCGGCGTGCTCCAACAGCACTCTCACGATCATGGAAGCTACGGTCGTCTTGCCCGAGCCCCCTTTGCCACTGACGGCAATTGTCATTCCCATATCTAGACTCGCCCTATTTGGGTTCTCTCTTCTCGTTCCGCAGGCCGCTGAGGTCGGCGCGACTCCACAATCGCGACAGGCTCATGTTGACGCCGGCCGGCCGGTGCGGCCGCCACCGACGGGAACAGCGACAAATCGGTGTGAGGCAGGAACTTGGCCCGGATGAATTCCTCCATGTAGCCCGGATAGCTCATCAGATCGAAGTAGGTCATCGTACCGGCGATCTGCTCCGCTCGGTCCAAGGCCTCTCGACTGAGAAGCGCCATTTTCGCTCCAGCGATGGCCGTGTTGCCCACAAACCGAATCTTCTCCACCGGAACGTCAGGCAGCATCCCGATCGCCACGGCCTGCCGGACATCGAGGAAGTTGCCGAATCCGCCGGCCAGATAGACCGCGTCGAGATCCTCGGCCCGCGTTTGCGTCGCTTCCATCAGCACACGGATGGCCGCGAAAACCCCGGCCTTCGACCTCAGCAGGTTGTCGATATCGGCCTGGGTGATCGCAATCTCCTGATGGCCGTCGCGCGGAGGCACGATCTGGAACTGGCGCCCTTCCTCGCCTTCGGTCAGACGCGGATCGCTGGCAGCGACGAACCGGCCCGTGCGATCGATAATGCCATGGGCATGACACTCGGCCAGCACATCCAGCAGCCCCGAGCCGCACAGGCCCACCGCCGGCGCGCCACTGATCGTCTCGTAGTGAATACGGGAATCCTCGCCGAAAGAGAATTTCTCGATGGCCCCCCTTGCCGCTCGCATGCCGTGCTTCACCCCGCTGCCCTCGAAGGCCGGGCCGGCAGAACTCGACGCGCAGACCAACCAGTCGCTGCCGCCGAGCACAATCTCACCATTGGTACCGATATCGGCAAAAAGCGTGATCCCTGGTCGGGCGAAGACCCCCGTGGCCAGCACGCCCCCGACAACATCGCTGCCCACGTAGGCAGCCACATTGGGCAGGCAGTAGAGCAGCCCGCGCTTGTTGATCTGGACGCCGACCTCGGCGGCCCGGATCGGCGGTACGAAGCTGGCCGAGGCGACATACGGCTCCCTGCGAATCCGCCGCGCGTCCAGATTCAATAGAAAATGGAGCATAGCCGTATTGCCGGCACAGACAACAGTGGTGATCTCCTGCAAATCGACCTTCTGCCGCAAAGCCAGCGTAACCGTCAGACTGTTGATGTCTTTGACGATGCGATTCTGCATCTCACTAAAGGCATCGTTCTCCTCGGCGTAGATGATCCGGCGGATGTAGTCCTCGCCAAAGTTGATCTGGCTGTTGTAGGTAGCTTCGGTATCGATAGTGGTTGCGGTGGTCAAATCGACCAGATGGGCCACAACGGTTGTCGTGCCGAGATCGACCGCCACGGCGAAATTCCGACCGGCGCAATTTCCCTCTTCGATCTCAATGACCTCTGTCGTTCCCCCGCGGCGCCCGACCGTGACGGTCGCCTGGTAGTCGGCCCGCTGCAGGAGCGGCGACAGCTTCTGGAGCACGCGGAAGCCCGTCTGCATAATCGGCGCCTCGATCTTCTCCCGGATGGCCGCGTAGAGCCGCTCGTGGTCGGCCGTATGGTCCTGCACGCTGGGCGGCGTCATTTCCAGGTTCAGCTTCTGCACGAGCGGGTCGAACTCGAATACTGCCGGACGCTCATCGGCAGCCAGTTCGCTGAATCGGTGCGCATCGCTGTCGATCAAAATGCTGCTCGTCTCCAGGGCATGGCTGTGCGGAACGGTCACCGTCAGATCGGAAAGCACTCTTGTCTGACAGGCCAGGACGACATTGTCACGCAACTCGTCGGGCGTGAGCAATCCGGTCGGCCGGGTCTGGAACTGACCTTCGTCGATGACGACCTTGCACTTGCCGCAATAGCCGTCCCCGCCGCAGATGCTGCTGAGGTAGAGCCCCGCCTTGTGCGCCGCGTCCAGAAGCGTCGTCCCTCGCTCCACCTCGATCTTCAGGCCGCTCGGTCCGAAATGAACTCTACATTTTTTCTTCTTACGTTCGCCCATCAGAATTCGACGTTAGGACAATCCGCATGCGCCCGGACGCGCCGGACAGCTATTTCCAAACTTCTTGGAGGTACTTGGGCAGCATGGAACACTCGCGCGGGCCAACCATAACCTCCCAGTTGGTGGCCTCTTCGAGTTTGCCACTCATGACCGCAACGTAGCCCGGGATGATCAGTTTGCGATGCTTGACGAGATCCTCCACGCCGTGCTTGGTCATGGCTTGCGCGACCGTCTTCTCATTGAGCTTGTCGCCGGAATAGGCGGTCAGCACACTCGTCCCTTCGGTATCGACGACCAGAATATAGCTCGGCACGCGACTGTTCTCGACATCCGATTCGACCGTATAGTAGGTCAGCGAGAAGTTCGTCGTGAACATCACCGGAGAATTCTCGTCGGGCTCGCCGATGGCGTAAACCTTCGGCTCTACCTGAACCGGCTTCTGAGGATCGCTGAACACGTTCATCACCGCCGTCAGCAGCGGCAGGTTCACCCAGGGCTCGGCCGTGTCCAGAACCACGATTCCGGAGTACTTGCAGGCCAGACTGATCGCGATAGCCCCCTGCCGGGTCGCCTCTCCGTCTCCGACGAAAGAGAGCGTGGGATAGCCCAGGGGCCGGAAGACCTTCTTGAGCGACAGCACGCGCATCCGCGACAGACCGTAAAGCTGATCGGACAACGTCGGGGCTTCGAGGTTCAGGACGATATCCTCCACACCGGCGGCCTTGATCTTCTCACTCAGTTCGACAAGTTCCTCAAGGGAACCGGCTCGGGCCACCAGCGGACAACCTGCGTCTTTGGCGATCTTGGCCATGCCGTCAGCCGTGTTCGTCCGCGCGCCGGCCAGCAAGGGTACACATTGGGCCGTCTGTTTCACAGCAGCCGCCATCGCTTCCGGCAAATCCGACACCAGAATCAGCGCCAGATCACAGCTTTCCTTGACCGCGGCGCATGTCTTGGCAAAAGCCTCGGCAGAGCCACTTTCGTTGCAGACCGCGATCGCCTTGATCCCGATTTGCGTCCCGACGCGCTCGAACTGGAGGGCCTTGGCTGTGTTCAGACGGTCGGTCAGCGCCTCGCCCGTCAGTGTATCCGATACGGTCGTCGCAACCGCCGTGGGGCTATGGAATTTCTCCTCGTGTCGGAAGAGCACGGTTTCCTGCCCGACCTGGACCTGGTGCTCGCCTGACCCGAAGACAATCCTGCGCATCGGAGGCGCCGCCGCGGCCGCCAGTTTCTCTTTGGCCTCCTCTGAGACCAGCGGACAATCTTCCAGTTTGGCGCGCTTTTGGGCCAACTGCATGGCAAACGCCAGACACGTGGGCATGCCGCATTTCTTGCAGTTGCCTTTCGGGAGCAGCTTGAAGATTTCCAGTCCTGTCAAAGCCATAGCGTTCTACCCTTTCTGTGCAAACCTGCGCCCCTCTGTTCTCCCGCCGGCGGCAACGATCGTCGGCCTCTAGAACATCGGATCCATCGTCAGCGCGGGATGGTTCGCCTTCGTAATAAACTCCAGTACCTCTTCCTCGGTGGTGGCCGAGGTCTCATCGGCGATCTTGTCCAGGAATTCCTCTCCACCCAGTCCCAGTTCGTCGGCTCTCTGGGTCAGTGCCTCTCGCACCTCGTCTTTGAGCACGGTGGGCATCCAGACGATGCGCTGGATCCCTCCTTCAGCCGCGATGAACTTCTTCGAGCTGATGTAGTGCCTGGAGTGACCGATGAAGCCCGGGGTCTGCTGCCCGCCCCCGACCGTACCGGCC
>CP070782.1:6553-11327 GCA_020346325.1 Phycisphaerales bacterium | reverse complement strand
GCGCGCGATCTATGAACTTCTCCTTGGCGCCGAGGCGGCGTGCGGCTCAGGCGAAGCCGTCGCGATCCTGGCCCAGCGCCTGGTGGAGGAACAGAGCGAACTGGCAATCTACATCTCCAACGGATACGCGTATCGGCCCTCCTGGTGGCGCCGCAACGTGAGGTACAACCTGCGCGACTGGATGCTCGCGCAGTTGAGCGAGCCTTCTCCCTACTATCTTAGTGGGCCACCGTCGGCCACTCGTGACATGATCGCCCGGGCCGCCCTGGAGGCGGAAGGGCTAGGCGACTGGGGAATCCTCTATCTGCTGGGTCACATCAGCGATCCACAAGCAGCGGACGAAGAGCGGTTGATGGACGTATGGGACCGCAACACGGGCCCGGCCCGCGTGGTGGCGGTGGACCTGCTCTACGTCTGGGGCGACAGTGACACCCTGCTCCAATTGCACGATCAGACCGAAGACGTAGAGGTCCAGGAAGAAATCGCCTGGGTCCTGGGCGAACTGGGCCTTTGGGAACCGGCCGAAAAGCCCGTGCGCTAGCGGGTCACGTGCGGTTGTAGGGGCAGGCCACGGTGCCTGCCCGGGTCACGCCTTGGCCAATGTCCGGCAACGTCCAGCGGTCAGGGCAGACACGGTGGTCTGCCCCTACGAGGGTCCGTGGGGCGTAGCACCACCTAGCGACTGACGACGCCGACGAGGCCGGACCAGGCGTCGAGCAGGTGGGTGGGGCTTTCGGCTTGGATCTTGTCGAGGTGCTTGACGGCCTGGCCCCCGGTCTTGACGACGGCCGAGACGACGCCTGCCTTTTTCGCCTGGCGGACGTCGTGATCGGTGTCACCGATGTAGATCGTGCGTTCGGAAGCAACACCGAACTCCTCCACCAGCAGTTTGATCCCCTCGGCGCGCGAATCGGCGGCGGCTTTCAACGGCATCGACGAGCGCACCGCATCCCAGTCCCGGAAACGAAACGTCGCGAGGATCTCTTCGATGGACTCGATTTTCAGGCCGCTCAAGACCGCCAGGCGCACGCCTCGCTGCTTCAGTTGGGCCAGCGCGTCTTCGGTACCCGCAAATGGCGCGATCTGATCCAGCACGGCGTGCGGGAACAACTCCCAGAAACGCTCATGACATTCATCGGTCCGGTGCTTGTGGCTGTCGGGCAGATAGGCGTGGACGTATTCCCAGATGCTGGTGCCGAAGACGTCATACACCGGGTCGGTGTACCCGTCCGGGATACGCAATTGCGTCGCCGCCTGCTTGACCGCTGCGATGATCGCGTCGTCGGTCTTGACCATCGTGCCACCCAGGTCGGTGACGATCAGGTCGATGTTTCTGCTGCCCTGACTCAACGTGCCTGTCTTCGAATCGTTCGTGTTGTGGTTCCTGCAAAGGGGTCAACATGTAGCCCGGCGTACAGGCTAGATCAAGGATTAATTCACCCACCCGACGTAGGGGCGACGCATGTGTCGCCCGTACCGCGCGGCGCGGATGGCGCATGAAACAGGGTCCTGCCCTTGGTGGGGGCAGGACCCGCTTCTGGCCCGACGGGCACACGAAGTGATGGCCCTAAGGGTAGGGACCCCAAACGCGACGGATCGCGTTTGGGAACGCCAGGGAAGTATCCGTGTGAGTAAGATCACCCTATGGCCGCACCGTCGCGCTCACCAGTGCGAATGCGAACGCAATCGCTCAGTTCGGTGACGAAGATCTTGCCATCGCCGATGCTCCCGGTACGGGCCCCGGCGATGATCGCCTCGATCGTCTTTTCGACGAAATCCTCGTTCACCGCGATCTCCAGGCGGACCTTCTTGAGCAGGTTGACCTCGAACTCGACCCCGCGATAGCTCTCGTGATAGCCTTTCTGAGCACCGCACCCGAGGGCGTTGGTGACGGACATCTTGTGCACGTCTGCTTTGTACAGGGCTTGTTTGACGTCCTGCAACTTGTGTGGTTGTATATATGCCGTTATCAGTTTCATGGTATCAGCTCCACTTCTGCATGCTTAGGTGGTGGTGAAGATCTGGAAGCCCGAGTACGCCTCCATTCCGTGCTCACCGATATCCAGACCCTTCGACTCTTCCTCTTCGGTGACCCGCAGACCGACGGTGTACTTGATGCCGAGGAACAGCACGATGCCCAACCCGAAGGCCCACGCGAAGGCGGCACCGGCACCCAGCGCCTGGACACCCAACTGCTTGACCCCGCCCCCGTAGAAGAGACCGGAATCCATGTTGAACAACCCGCACGACAGCGTGCCCCAGGCGCCGCAGACACCGTGCACGCTGACGGCACCGACCGGATCGTCGACCTTCAGCACGCGGTCGATGAACATGACACTGAAGACGACCAACGCACCACCGATCGCACCGATGATGATGGCTGCCATTGGCGAGACACCATCACAAGGAGCGGTGATCGCGACCAGACCAGCCAAGGCGCCGTTGAGCGCCATGGATGCATCGGGCTTCTTCAGCACGACCCAGGAAACGATCATCGCCGCAATCGCACCGGCAGCCGCCGAGAGATTCGTCGTCACAGCGATATAGCCGATGGAACCGTCACCGGTCGTCGTGCTACCGGGGTTGAAGCCAAACCAGCCGAACCACAGGATGAAGACACCCAGGGCCGCCAACGGGATGTTGTGGCCCATGATCGCTTTGGGCTTGCCGTCGGCGCCGTACTTGCCCACACGCGGACCGAGCACGACCGCCCCGGCCAGAGCCAGCCAGCCACCGACCGAGTGCACCACGGTCGAGCCGGCGAAGTCCAGGAACCCGAGCCTCTCCAGCCATCCCCCACCATCGAGCAGACCACCCCACGCCCAGGAACCGAAGACCGGGTAGATGATCAGCGTGATGAAGACGCTGTAAATCAGGTAGCTGGTGAACTTGGTCCGTTCGGCCATGGCCCCGGAGACGATCGTCGCGGCCGTCGCGGCGAACACCGTCTGGAAGATCAGGAACGTCCAGTTCCAGTCGCTGCCCGGCTCGACGCCACTGAGCCCGAACAGCGTCGTGCCGAAGAAGCCGTTGGTCTTGCCGAACATCAGCCCGAAGCCGACCAGGAAGAACGCGATCGAGCCGACCGAGAAGTCCATCAGGTTTTTCATCAAGATGTTGACGGCGTTCTTGGCCCGCGTGAAGCCCGCTTCGACCATGGCGAAGCCCGCCTGCATGAAGAAGACCAGGAAGGCCGCGATACACGTCCAGACGATATTGATATTGGTTTGCAGTTCTTCCTTGGCGTCCTCCACGGCCGAGGCGGCAGTTTCTTCCGCCGCCCCGGCGGTTATCGGTACGGCCAATACGAACAACGCTAAGAGCACGACACTGAATCGCATGATTCTCACCTTCATATCCTTTCTGCCAAACGCCTTTAGAAACCGTATGCCAGGCCCACGCCCGCATAGACCAGGCTGTCGTCGTCGCCGGCCACGTCGCTGACATCGCTGCCGAGCACGGCCACGTAAGTCACGCTGGGCGTCACCGTCACCGGACCAACCTCGAACGGGAAGGCCGCCGAGAGGGTCAGGTCATTCAACTCGCCGTCGTCCACGCCCCAGTAGGCGTCGTTGTAGCTGCTGTCGCCCCAGCCGAGATTGGCACTGAGATCGATGCCGCACGGCAAGTCTTCGCTCTCGATACTGTGCCCGAACCCAAGCGCCGCGTAAGCGCCGTCAACCTCTTCGATGTCGTAGTAAACCGTCAGCGAAGGGCTGACAATCGTGTCGAGGCTCACGCCGGCGTACAGTTCCGTCGTCGGATCGCCGCCGGGGAAGTAGTAATAGATCCCACCGACCGAGTAGCCGACTGTCTCATTGATCTGTCCGGAGTAGTCGAGGTAGTAGTCATACTCAATGAACTCACCACTCTCGTCGTTCTCGTCGGTCAGGTCCAGGCTGCCCCAGAAGCCAGCGGTCAGCCCGCCGTACGTGGCGCTGATGCCCGGCTGGAACACCCAGTCGTCGGTCACGTTCTGACCACGCCACACGTACTTGCTGAAGAAGTCCGACGTGACTTCGACGCTCACATCGCCCTCGGCCCAGGCGGCTCCTGCCATTCCCATCACCGCCATACACAACACTAGCTTGGATTGCTTCATCTCGTTGTCACTCCTACTTATCTGGTTGTTGCCATCACTTGGCATCGATTTTTCTCCTGCCATCACGAATCGGTCCATGGACTACGGATGGTGCTCGCTGACCGATACGCAACCCCCGTGCCAGAGCCCGCGGCGGTGACACAAATCGCCATAACACAATGAACAAGCTAGACTTACAAATCTACCGCCGGGAAATCACTCCTCCCAAATCGTCTACATATTTGTATCCAAATACCCATGCAGATACAATTTTGTAGGGGACAAGGCAGGCCGAGCCGGCAGGACAGCGCTCGGTCGCACGCCGGAGAACGACCGGGGAGAGATGGTGGCGCGATGAACCGCTTGCCGCGCGGCGCACGGCCCGCCGTCAGAGATACTTGGGATGAATGTTGTACTTCTTGATTTTGTAGCCGAGGATGCGCTCGGTGATGCCGAGCTCGGCCGCGGCACTGCGCTGGCGGCCGCCGGCCTTTTTCAGGGCGTCGACGATCAGCTCCCGCTCCTTGTTAGCGATGATCTCGGTCAGCGAGGCTTTGGTGGCACTCTCTTTCTTACTGATCATCTGCAGCGACGGCGGCAGATGCTCGCTGCGGATCACGTCGTCCTGGCACAGCAAGACCGCCCGTTCGATGCAATTCTCCAGTTCGCGGATGTTGCCCGGCCAATGGTAGT
>CP070782.1:2747-6453 GCA_020346325.1 Phycisphaerales bacterium | reverse complement strand
TGTGGCCTACCGCGTCATTACACCACGCCTGGCTTCCGGCCAACGGAAGGGCCACTAGCCCATATGCGGTTCGCCCACGGTTGCGATCCCATTCGCCGGTGACGGCTGCTTCTCGCAGACGTTGGCCCCGCATCTCAGGAGTACTCCCAGTAGAACTGTCCCCCCCGCCAGCATCACCAAGCCCATGATCTGCGAGATCGTCAGCGTGCCCAACTCGTAAGGATTGTCATCCCGTATCGCCTCCAGAACGAAACGTCCCGGTCCGTAGAGCAGGCACAGGCCCACCACCACGGTTCCAGGCCGCCGCGACCGGTTCCGGTACCGATTCGATCCCGTAATCATCAGGCTGCGACACCAGAGCCGATAAAGAATGCCGCACAACAGGAACGCGTGGACAGAAGCATAGAGTTGCGTCGGGTGAATCGGCAGGCAGCGATATCTGCCTTTCGTCACCTCATGACGTTGCTGCTCGGTTAGCACCTGCAGGGGCTTCGGATACCATGTGCCGTCGGCGGCATAGGACTGGGCATACTCCTGAGGAGGCACATCGAGGTACGGGTGCGACCGATCCCGTTTCGGATCGGCATTGATCTGACTGACGTAGGCATACGATCGATAGGGAAAACGCAGGCCCCAGGGCAATTCCGTCGGCCGGCCATAACAACAACCGTTCAGGAAGCAGCCGAGACGTCCAAATGCCAGGCCCATCATCAACCCCACGGCGAGCACATCGAGGTACCGCCGGATCGGCAGCTTGCGAACGCGCAGGTAGACCAGCAGAAAGCCAACCGCCGGGATCACGCCGCCGAGAAACTCCAGGCCGCCTCGCCAGATCGCGAAGACATCCAGCCATTCCCCCCGAAATTGATCGAGATGGTGCAAGACGAAGAACGTGCGTGCGCCGATCACGCCAACGACCAGCGCGTACAGCGCCATGTTTGACATCGTCTCAGCGTCCAGCCCCCCGCGCCGACTCAAGCGCCGGACCAACCACAGGGCGGAAAGGAACCCCACGGCCATCATCAGGCCAAAGCCCCAGATCGTCACATGAAACACCGGTATCTCAACCACACGTGGGTGCATCGCACAATCTCTGTCCTGCTCGCACACGGTCTCTTGACTTCACGTCGAGGCCATTCTACATTTCCGGACGACCCGGTGCAACACAGGCTTCCCGCGCGACATGCAATAGGGTCAGCTCGTGCACGGGCGCCCATGTCGCTGGGTCATTGGTTTTGCCGCTGTTCTAGTTGGCAGAGGTCATCGATGTCGAGCTGTCCGTTCTCGTTGACGTCGGTTAGCGGCACAAGGGAGATCTGCCACAAATCGGAGTTGCCATAGCCACCGGGCCCGCCGGAGAAGAAATAGAGCGTAGAGCCATCGGCGGAGATGCTCGGGCCGAGCTCGTCGGCCCAGGTGTTCACTGTCGGGCCGAGATTCACCGGCTCTTGCCAAGGCTCGTCCAGAGCTGCGCGCGTGGTGACCCAAATGTCGCCGCCGCCGGCTCCGCCGGGTCGGGCGGGGCCAAGGTAGCCGGAGCTGAGAAACAACGTCAGTCCATCGAGCGAGACGCCCGTGCAGTGCTCGGCGGCCGCCGTGTTGACGGGCGGCCCGACGTTCACCGGTTCGCCCCAGTCGTCACCGGTGCTTTGGCGGGTCGCCATCCAGAGGTCGCAGGAACCATAGCCGCCGGGCCGGTCCCAGGAGGCAAAGAAGAGCGTGAGGCTCTCGACCGAGATGTGCGTGACGCCTGCACCCCCCGGACCGTTGATCGTGGGTCCAAGGTTGGTCAGCTCGGCCCAGTCGTCATTCAGGGTCGCCCGTGTGACCAACCAAGCGTCCCACGAACCAGCGTAGCCACCGGGCCGATCGGTGTTGAAATAGAGCGACAGGCCATCGGGTGAGATGTGCGAAACCATTTCAGCGGAAGATGTATTGATCGTTGGCCCGAGGTTCATGGGAGGACCCCACGCGGCGGTCTTCGTCTCTCGCTTTGCCACGTAAAGGTCGTGTTCGCCAAAGCCCCCGGTGCGGTAAGAGGCAAAGTAGAGCGACAGGCCGTCAGCCGAGATACACGGGAAGCCCTCGTTTGCGCGGGTGTTGAGGGTCGGCCCAAGATTCGTCGGTACGGCGAAGATGGAGTCTGCGGCTGCCCCCCCCGGACCCGCGAGTAGGTCGAGAAAGCGATCGAAAGCGGTGCGGGCTTCCTCGTCGCGACTGAGTCGGTGAAGCGCCATGGCGAGGAAGGCAATTTCCGACACGTGCATCTCGCTGCCGAGCATGGTGTGAAAATCCTCGATGCGAGTCAAGGTGGCAAGGGCCTTCTCATACGCGCCGTTGCGGTACTGCTCAATGCCCAGCCGGGCGATCTCGTTCATGGCCTGAAACGTCAACTCGTCTTTCTCACCACCGATGTGGCGCACTCCCTCCACAACCTGGTAGAAGAGGGTCTGAGCCTGGTCGTTTTCGCTCTGTCCCCGATAAACAAGGCCCAGCAAGAACATGCACTCCAGCGTCTCCGCGCACCGGAGCCCTACTGCTTTCTCATAGATGAGGCGCGCTTGATCGAGGTGTGCCTGAGCCTCCTGGAATTTGCCGTGCCTCCAGTATGCTTGTCCCAGCGCCTGGCGGATCGGTGCTTCAACGAGGGGTCTTTTGTCGAACTTCCCTTCAAGCCTCCCTGAAGCAGCGTCAAGAACAGACACGACGCTTATCTCCGAGAAACCGCCGAATGGATTGGTCGCGGCCAGAAGTTCGTCTGTGAGGAAGTCGGTCACGGCCTGTGCGTCGGCCCGGGCTCGCGCCTGGCCAACGGCAAAGAGCGTCGCAGCGGCAATCCCGGCCACCAGCACCACCAGCACGACAGCGATGCCCGTCACCAGCGCCTGGTGTCTTCGCACGAGCCTCTTGATGTGATAGATGCCGGATTCGGGTCCGGCCATGAGCGGAGCGCCAAGCAAGTAGTTCCCGATATCTCGTGCCAACTCTCCGGCTGTAGCATATCGCCTGTCCGGGTCATTATCGAGGGCCTTGAGCAGCAGCCATTCCAGCTCCTTATCAATCTTCGGACAGATCTTGCACGGCCGTCTGACATCTTCGGCGGCGATCCGGTGCATGACCTCAAGGCGAGAGCCCGACAGGTCGTGTGGATATTCGCCGGTCAACAGAGTGAACAACATCACGCCGAGGCTGTAGACATCCGTCCGGGTATCCAGTCTGTCCATATAGCCGGCCGCCTGCTCGGGTGACATATAGGCCGGTGTCCCCGCCACCTCACCATCGATCGAAACGGTAAGGACGACATCATCGGCAAGCAGATTCTTGGCCAGGCCAAAATCCACGATGTACGGCACGCCTTCGGCGGTCACGATGACGTTAGACGGTTTCAGATCGCGGTGGATGACGCCGTTCTGGTGGGCATGCTGTACGGCCTGACAGACCGTTTGCACCAGCTCAAGGATCTGCCGGATGGTGAGATTGTGCTGCCTTACATACTCATCCAGATGGATCCCTTCGATCAGATCCATCGCGTAATAGTAGATGCCCTGATGGATACCCGTGTCGTGGATTCGTGCGATGTTCGGGTGCTTCAGACCCGCCGCCAATTCGACCTCGCGCTCGAAGCGGGCCAGGGCCTTCTCCGAACCGACCAGTCCCGCTCGGGGAACCTTCAGGGCCACCTCGCGGCTTGTGCTGATTTGCAGGG
>CP070782.1:0-2647 GCA_020346325.1 Phycisphaerales bacterium | reverse complement strand
GATCCCCGATAACAGGGTCTATCGCGCCTACCGCATTCCCGCCTCATGGATTCCGCAGTTGGCGAGCAACTAATGGCGGTCCATCATGGGCTGAAGGAGTATAGGCATCCCGGACGCTTCAAGACGGGATGCCTGCTCCTAAGACAGCGGTCACTGTAACATGTGGTACTTCCAACACCGGGCGTGCCGAGAAAGGAGAAATTGTGAAAAGAATAATGTTGATCCTCAGTGTTCTTGCGCTGGCCGCGAGCGGGGCATACGCCCAAGAACTTGATCCCAACCTTCCAGCAGATTTCCCGCCCGTCACGACACACGTTTACGACAGCAACGCTATTGGCAAGGGGTATATCTACATGGCTGTGGCCGCCGAAGTCGAGGGAACCGGCTACTATTTGATGATTCTGGAGAACGATGGGACTCCAGTATGGTTTAAAGAACTGACGGATGATTATTCATACGACTTCAAGCTTCAATGCAACGGATTGCCTACGTACGCTCAGTTCCTGCACCATCACTCGTACACCGGTGGCGGCGACGTGGTTCATATGGTAATGGATCCCGACTTCGGTGAAATCGAGAGCATCCAGATGGGCAACGGATATACCGCCGAGGCACATGATTTTCAAATGCTACCCAATGGCCATGTCCTGCTTTTCGGCTACTACCTGACCCAAATGGACCTCAGCGCGCTGGTCGAGGGAGGTTATCCCAACGCCCTGGTTTCCGGCGGTGTAGTCCAGGAACTGGATGCCGACCGAGACGTCGTCTTTCAGTGGCGCACATGGGATCACTACAGCCTCGAAGAGATGAGTTGGCGAAGAGCGGACCGGCCCATCGTCAGTCAATTCCATCTCAACACGATCAACATGGATGTCGACGGTAACATTCTCCTTGCCACGCCTGTTTGGGTAAAGAAGATAGATCGCCAGACAGGCGAGATCATCTGGCACTTGGGTGGCGATGAGAATGAGTTTGCATTTGTCGGTGTGGATCACGAGGAAGCGTCCGGCCATTTCGGCGGGCACGCGTTCTACCGCCTGGGAAACGGCAATGTCCTAATCTACGACGGCGGCAACCGCGACGGGACCAGGTCCTCTAAAGTGCACGAATACAAGCTGGATGAAGAGAGCAAAACTGCCGAGTTCGTCTGGACCTACACGCCCGATCCCCCAGTTTACGGCTGGCATCGAGGCAATGCGCAGCGTCTGCCCAACGGTAACACGTTCATCGGTTGGGGAGGCGACGGCTCAGATCACGGCCCTGCTTGTACGGAAGTAACGCCCGAAGGCGAGAAGGTTTTTGAGCTGTTCTTTGACCATCCGAGCGTAGAAAGCTACCGTGCTTTCCGCCTTCCGTTACCGACGGACACGCCACGCGTGTACGTCACTATGTCATTTGTTGGCCTCGGCGACCATTATTTCAGGCATGGTCAGACTGACACCGGTGTCGTGATCAGGATTAACAACTTCAAAGGCACGGGATACAGCGCGCTTGGGGTCGAACGCGTGTCTTTGGCGCCAGTCTACCCTGAGTTCGAGGGCAGAGCTCCCAGAGTCCTGCCGGTCCGCGTCAGGGTGGGAGCCTCCGGAATTAGCAGCATTGACGCACGGCTGTCCTTGAATGTGGATATTTTCGGTTTGACCAACCCTGAAGAAGCGACCATCTATCGCCGAAACATTTATGGCGAGACAGGTCCCTTCAAAGCTCTGCCTACCACGTACAATCCGGCGACCAAGATGCTGAGAGCTGACATGGATGCCTTCGGAGAATTCATCATCGGCACGCCGGACCTCGAACATGTGGCGCTGGCGCCGATCTTGATCGCTCCGGAATCTGAGGGAACAGTCAACCAGGAATTGCCCGTGGCTCTGGACTGGACACCCAGAGGTTTTGTCGATGGCTATCACCTTCAAGTGTCGACCGATCCGGGATTTGGCACGCTGGTTGTCGATGAATCAGAACTGAAAGAGACGCCATACATCCTCGAGACCGTTGAGGCCGGCACAGTTTACTACTGGCGTGTGAGCACGATTAATGAAGCGGGACCCAGCGAATGGTCGGTGGATGTCTTCGAAACCGTGCTGGCGGCCGTTGAGGTTACCGTGCCCAACGGCGCCGAAGAATGGCAGCGCGGCATCGAGTACTTCATTCAATGGGAAGACAATCTGGCTGAGGATGTCGTTATCGAGCTGCACAGAGGTGGGGCATTGCTGCAGACAATCGACACGGTTCCCAGCACCGGCGCCTACAAATGGGAAGCTGACCTGACGCTTGAGGCGGGTACGGATTACTCCATTCGAGTCAGAAGTAGCGTGGATGAGACAATGGCAGACGTAAGCGATGCCGTCTTCACCATCCAGTGAATGAGACACCAACTCCGGGGTGGGAACAGATCCCACCCCAGTCTGCACAAAATCGGGAGATGGACAATGGTGAATACCGTCGAACGAAGTGTCTTCTTTGTTGATGACGACCCAGGGGTTCGCCGTGTGGTGACGCGAATTCTGCGAGAATCGGGCATCAAGGTCGTCTGTTTCGATGATCCAGTAACGTGCCTAGTAGAGCTGCGTTCTCAAAGGTGTGATCTGTTGATCACCGATCTGAAAATGCCTGAAATGGACGGCATGGAACTGTTGGAGAAAGTCAG